>CAWEOV010000027.1:0-30349 GCA_963810765.1 uncultured Verrucomicrobiae bacterium | reverse complement strand
CCTGATGCCCAGTGTACCCATAGGATAAACCGGGCCGCCGTCAGGGAGGTTCGTATACAAAAGTGCTGGAAAACCCAGCGTGGCATTGAGAAAAAGAGCGCTGGCTTCCGAGATGACAAACTCTGTGTCTGCGCGAATCTGGCCGAGCCGAATCGAAATGTGGTCATCCAGAAGGTTTTGCTGCAACCACAATTCGTCCATCCGCAGTGTGTCGAAACCGGCGATGTTGCTAATGGTCAAAAAATTTCCCACTAGATCCGCGGAAGCGTCCTGCCCGCTCAACCAGAACCAGTTATTGTGAATACTGGCTCCCTTCCAACCGATCAACTTTTCAAGATCCACGTTTGCCCCAAAGCCGAGCAGGCCCGTATAAAGCGCTCCTTATTTCAGGCCCCCGACAGTATTTCCCCAAACCTCCATCGTGTAGTTGCCGAAGATTTCCACTCCGTGTTCTGCAGTCAGCGTGGATCGCATGCCGTCCCAATCCCCGGTGAATCCATCGGCAGCAAGCCACTGTGACAGCGGCGAATTAACCTTTTCGACAATTTCCGAACCTGCCCATGTCGTGGCAGCAATCAGACCACAAGCCACACAATGTATGAGCGCACAGAAGTATTTATGCTTTCTTCGTGGCATCTGGTTGGGAAGGAGGGGTGTGCTGCGCCTAAATGGATGCATGGCTCTTGTCAGGCTAAAATACCCTCAGACAACATGAATCGGCGCACCCATTGGGCCTGTCGGTTAGAGTAGGTATACACTTTTTTCGGAAGGAAATACTCCCGAGAAAGATCTCCGGCAGCGATTCATCGCTAATCAGCGGAGGGGGAGCGCTAGGGCCTGAGGATTCGGCTCTTGAGGAAGTCGCCACCGTGGGTAAGTCGCGGAACCAACACCAGTGTCAAGATAATCGTTCACCATCTTTCCCATTCGTTGCAACAGTGCTACGGTTTCTATCGGAAAAGACATGCGCTGGTTCATCGCTCTCCTCTCGCTTTCTTTCCTTTTCGCCGCCTGTAAGGCGCGGACTGCGGTCGCGGTCCCGGCTGTCCCGGAAGTCGCCAAGGCCACCCCGGCTCCGTCTGCGACGCCCATCCCGGAACCTATCGATCTGAAATCACAGGTTGTCGTGCTTTGCTACCACCGGTTCGAGGACGAGCCGAAGAACAGCCTTGGCATCAAACCCGCCGATTTCGAGGCACAAATGCAGGCGCTCAAAGATAATGGTATCACCGTCATCTCCATGGCAGATTTCCTGGCTTGGCGGCGCGGAGAAAAAGGGATTCCACAAAAATCAGCCGTCATTAGCATCGATGACGGCTACCTTTCAGGATATAACGTGGGCTGGCCGATCCTCAAAAAATTCGGCTATCCTTTTACAATGTTCATCTACACGGACTACGTAAAGGGGGGACCGAAATCCGGTGGACAATCCCTCAGTTGGGATCAGCTCGCCGAGATGCGCGACGCGGGAGTGGACATCGAGAGCCACACTCTTTCCCACCCCTCCCTGAATGCCAGAAGAGGAAAGACAGAGGAGCAGTATCTCGCCTGGCTCAAAAGCGAAATCATCGGTTCAAAGGAAATTCTCGAGAAGAACCTTGGTATCCAGATCAGGGCGTTCGCCTATCCTTATGGACTACATAACCAGACCGTGCGCGACGTCGTGAAGCAAGCGGGCTTTGAAGCCGCTTTTACCGTTTACGGCCAGCGAATCGCGTACGGGGCTGATCCGATGGTGATCGGACGGTATGCCATCGAGTCCACAAAGCCCAAGGTCTTCGAGGAGGCTGCGAATTTCACAGGGGCCGTCGAAGGCGGCAACGCAGGCGTAATGCCCGCTTCAGCGACGATGGTCACCCAGCCGATGGACGGTGAGACTGTGACTGATGCCCTTCCGGAGATCAAAGCCAACCTTGCAACCCTTGGCAATGTGGACCCCAAGAGCGTCACCATGCGAATCAGTGGGCTTGGATTGGTTCCGGCCACCTATGATCCGGCGACCAAGCTCATATCCTACAAGGTGGCGCAGAAGCTTTACGGCCCCCAGATCACGGTGATCGTGAGCGCCACGGTCAACGGAAGGAAGACCGAGGCTCGTTGGTCCTTCAACATCGGTTCCAACGATGCTCTCAAAAAAGGGTGACGACACGAAACGAACGCCGCTAGCGGATCAAGCCAATACAAACGGATGTCGCGCTGAAGCACCTGAAGAACTGCCCCTGCGCTGATAGCAGCACGACCTTGCAACTCGCGAGCGAACTCCGGCCGACCGTCTATGACGCGGTTTATCTGGAACTTGCAGTTCAGCGGCATCGCCATTGCTGACCCTCAGCGCCCAACTTTCGGAAGCGGCGACGCGGTGAGTATTAGCGACCTATCGCGCTTACAATAATACCCTCCTTGCTGTCCTCATCTAGGAAAGACCCTAGAAGCTGTCCGAAGAGTCATTTGAACTAAGCGAGAGGAAGATGGCGCAGAGCGATCATAAGACAGCCGAGAGTAGCGAAAGCAGCGAAGAGCGAGGCATGCTTTTCGTGGCGAGTCAGGAGTCGGCGGTGAATACCGAGCCAGGCAATGGTGCGCCCGACGATCCATGGGCGGCGATAGCGGCGCAAAGGCCGGCCATCCTGAGTCAGGTTCTCGGGCCGACGGTTGGAGCGCTGAGGAGAGATCATTTCGATGCCCAGTTCTGCGAGGGTTTGATCAAGCTCGTCGCTATCATAACCCTTGTCTCCGATGAGGCGTTTCCCTCGACGAAGCCCAGGGTTTGCTGGACCATCACCGACGCTGGCTGCATCCAAAGAGAGAGCCAGGGGAACTCCCTTTGCATCAACCACAAGCTGCACCTTCGTTCCTTTGCCTTTGCGCGTCAGACCAACGGCGGTTCCGCCGCCCTTGGCCGCGGCAAAAGTGGCATCCACAAAGCACTCTTCCAAGTTGACTCGACCCTCTTCGATCAACTGACTGATAATGGCAGCAAAGATTCGCCGGAACGCATCGGACTGACTCCACGCCTTCAGATAGTCGTGGACCGTGCTCTTAGGCGGAAACGTTCTCGGCAGGTGCTTCCACTGGATTCCGGTGTGCAGCACAAAGAGGATCGCCTCAAAGACTTCCCGCTCACCCGCCCGCGGTCGTCCATACTGGCTCTTGCGCGGACGCTCCAAAAGCGGCCCCATTACCTCCCACTGCTCATCACTTATAAACATCCCTTTTCTAAGCATCCCTCATGCCGCTTTTCGAGTTTTCGGACAGTCTCTAGCAAGCTGAAGGGGTTGCGCGTCTTTAGGGGAGAGATTTGAAGAAATCGTTGGTTGTTGAAGTGATCGGGCGAACCGGAAGAAAGCGAAATAATAGGATTCGAAGTAGGCGAAATCTTAAACGCAAGATTCGGGAATACCTCTTTAACCGCGGCAACGAGATGGTCGCGAATCATTTCCCACCTGAATAATTTAGAATGCTGTGTCAACTCTTGCAAGAGAGTCGGTCACCGAAGGGATCGTTATTGTCAGCGCGTTAGCGTCGCCAGTCCAACGCCGTGGCGGGTCCAGCGGCCTTGCTTTCTTCCGCTTCCTCTATGCTATGCTAGGTGGAAATCTGCGGTGTCGACGAGCGCGTGATAATCCTATCCGCGCATCCGGCGAGCCGAGCGCATATGTCGATGCGACGGGAAGGTTGAGCACGGACACCGGCCACTCGATCGCTCGAGAATTGTCGGATTCGCTCGAGGAGTTCGTGTTTTTGGAAAGTGTGAGGGCGCACGGCTTCGGACTGAGGGAGCGGACTTCGCAGGATCTCCGTTAATCTTTCCATGTCTCGCATAGGCATGATCACGGTCTTTTACGCGACTTTTGTGGGATCCGTGGTAGAAGCGCATCCATGAAATTCAAATTTTAGCTCTTCCTTCTCCTGCCGTGGTCCGGACAGCATCACGGAGGAGCAATTGGCGGTTCTATCCGACCCGAAATCCTATGAATTCCAGGCGCTCTTCCTCGTCATTCAGGCGGGGTTGCGAGCTCGGAATGCGATCAGCGGCGGCGAGGAAATCTTGCGTTTGCGCGCTTACGACAAGCTTCAGAATCTTGTGCAACACGGACAGGTATTGAAAACTGGCAAGCAATACAAAGGCGTGCGCAAAGGTCTTCTTCTCCTGGCCGAAAATCTGAAGGCCCTGCGGGAAAACGGTCCATTCCACTAGCCCAGTTTGCCCCCGGAATTTTACGCTTCCGAACAGTCTCCTGGCCTACGAGCGCACTTGGACACGGCTTCTTGCCTGGGCAGCGGCTGCAAGTTTCGATCCTCGGCCCCCATTCGCGTTCAACCCTGAAATCCACAGGCAATCCGGCCGACCCTTGCGGAGGCTGCGTGCCTATGCTCGACTGTGATCATGGAGACCGGGCGACGGTAGCATGTGTCGTTTCCGTGGTGGTCGTTCTGCTTGGTTCAACCCTTAGGCAGCTGCTGATCAGGGCAAACAGCGCCGTAGGGGAAAAAGTCACGCATGCGCCTACGTGCTCTGGGCCAACAGTGCTCAAAATCCTTTCGAAAATATGCGACAAACAACCGCCTTTCGATCCCAACCATTGACCTTTTCGCAGCCCCTTTCCTACAGAATCTGCCGCATCTGCAGGCGACGCCGGGCAACCTCACAGCCCGACACACAAATCGCCAGCCACATCATCGCGGCGGCGCAGCCCGCGATCACATCGCTGAAAAAATGCACGCCAAGGTAAATTCTGCTGAAGCCGATGGCGAGAGTTCTGGTGCAAATGCTATTAAGTGTATGTTCGTGTCTGGCCAGTAGGCTTTGCAGATGCTAAGCGGCCAGGACCGCGGCCCAGATTTCCGGAGCGTTGGCTGCTTTTCCGATTAGTGGTTTGAGGTTGAACTGTTGCTTCTTGATTTTCTCTGCCAACTCAATGCCCCGAATCGTCACGGCCGCCGTCTCGAATCGGTTGAACCCGAGCATCGGCCGGACCCGTTGCTTTATTCGCCGGTGATCTTGCTCGATCACATTGTTGAGGTATTTGCAGGATCGCACCTGTACGCGGCGCGGTAAGATTCCAGAGGTTTTGAGCTTAGCGACCGCCCGGTGCGAGGCGGCGTAGCCATCCAGCGTGATCACCCTCGGAGCTCCATGCTGCTTGGTTGCCCTGGAAAAGAACCGCGTAGCCGCAGCCATGTCACGCCGTCTGCTCAGGAGGAAGTCGACCGTGCGGCCCGCTTTATCCACGGCGCGATACAGGTAGACCCACTGGCCTTTGATTTTGAGGTAAGTCTCATCCACTCGCCACGAATCGCCGACCGGCCGCGCATACCGGTTCCAGCGCTTCTCAAATTCCGGCACGTAACGCTGCACCCACCGTAAAATGGTCGTGTGGGTTAGAGCTGATGCCACGTTCACGCCATCATTTGGACCAGGTCACGGGAGCTGAGCTTGAAGGTGAGATACCATCGTACGCAGAGCACGATGATTTCCTGGTCAAAGTGCCGACCCTTGAAGAGCTCCTGTGCCGAGGTGAGTTCCGTCATCGCTGGCCGTTAACGCCACAAAGCCAGCTTTTCAAGTTTGCACCAGAACCATCTGGCGAATCCGATTGCGGTAGCAGGATGATCGGAAGCGAACGAGTTGTAACCCGCATCTTCCAATCAAGCTCTCCGGGCAGGGTTTCGTCCGGTGGTGCCGTCACGCTTGCGGAGCTTCCACGCGCGCGCAGAGAGTCAGAATCTTGCCGGGGCGCGACCGGGCGCAATCATTCTCTCGCATGATATTCACGCAACCGTTTACCGGGATAGTGCGGATGGGAATGGATCATGCGCTCGTGCTTGATGCGCTGCTCGATTATGAGTCATAATAATTAGTTTCATGAATCAGGCCCCTGAAAAGAAGCCACCGCGCCTTGGCCTGTTGCGACGTCTGGAAGACGAGTTCGGAATCAGTCAACTCATCAGGGACTACATGATCCCGGTGGAGACGAACAGCATCTGGTACCTCCTGGGCGGCGTCCTGGCCATTTCGCTCGCGCTCGAGATCTTGACCGGCATATTTCTCTCGCTGGTCTATACCCCAGACGCTGGGAAGGCCTACTCGATCACCGCCGAACTGCTTCGCACCCCTGGCTGGAATATCATCCTCAACTTCCACTACTGGAACAGCTTTCTCATCTTCGGGCTCGTCATGATTCACATGCTTCGAGTCTTCATCAGTGGCGGCTACCTCCACGGCAAGCAAGGGCTCTGGCTGGTGGGGGTGGTGCTCGCGGGGCTGACCTTTCTTGTGTCCTTGACCGGCGAAACCCTGCACTGGGATGAGGTGGGTTTCGCTGTCCCGTGGCATGTGTCGGAAGTGCTCCAAGCCTTTGGCCTGGCCGGCTTTTTCCATTACACCTTCGCGGATTTGCGGAACGTGGGCACGGCAAGTCTGAAGCTCGGCCAGTTTTACGCCGCCCATATTGCGATTGTTCCCATTCTGCTCGTGCTGTTCATCGTATGGCACTACTACCTCATCAGGCTCAAAGGGATCTCTCTCCCGTTCTGGCTTCGGGCCACTGGCCGTAAGGCAGCGTTTAGTGAGCATGTGAGGGGCTGGCTCATTTATGGTGGGATCATTATCGGTGTGATCCTGCTAATAGCTATCTTCGTACCACGAGAGCCGGGTGTCGTCCCTCAACTGCTGCCTTCCTCGCCGTTCTTTGGCTCCACCCATGGTCCTGGAGCCCTGGGAACCAAGCCGAGCTTCCCGATTAGCTGGACGCACGGGATGAATGTGTTTGTAGGGGAGCATCTGGGGATCGAGCCAGACATCTGGGGAACCATGATCGGGATGGCGCTGATGCTGGCCTCGCTCGTGGCCATTCCATTCCTCGATAGGAGCGAGCATGAGCCGAGCAATCGTGCTGAGGCGTTCGATTGGCGCAAGCGCGGCTGGGCGTTCGCAGCGATGGCAGTCTTCTGGCTGGTGATGATTGTTGGCGTGATCCAGAATTTCCTGGCTGGCGCTGGCTAGCAGTCGGAAAAGAGTGCCAGCAGGATCGGCCGAAGTGAGGAAGTGATCTTTCTTCGAAAACGCGGACTGGACTCTTGTTTCTTAGTTGAGGTTAATGGTTTGGCTGCTGCATTGAAAGCCCTTTGGTGATTGGAGCGGGTTGTTTCCGGCGGCTTGAACAACTCGTGGGAGTTGTTTACAGCCCGGGCGGCTAGAGCCGACCTGCTCAGTAAGGCAGGTCTCGCCGCCCAGGCTGCCACCGCCAGAACAACCCTCGCGCTGCGAGCAGAGCCAGTGGTGTTCAAACTGCGCGGGCGAGCGATAACCCAAAGCGCTGTGTCTGCGACGAGGGTTATAGAAGGTTTCGATATAGTCGAAGATCATTAGTTTAGCGGCGGCTTGCGTCGGCGGAATCGAACCGGCGAAGCATTCAGTTTTCAGCGTAGCGACGAAGCTTTCAGCCAGGGCGTTGTCATAAGGATTGCCCTTGCGACTCATGCTTGGAGTGACGCCCCAGGCCCTCAGGCAATGCTGGAAGGCATCGGCGGCATATTGACTGCCGCGATCACTGTGGTGGATAAGACCAACGAGCGGTCGCTGACTGGTCACCGCGTGCTTGAAGGTCCTCGTGGTCAACTCGCCGAGCATGTCTCCCCGGCAGTGATGTGCGATGCAGCGGCGCGAACAGGCATCGAGAGTAAAGGCCAGATAAAGCCAGCCCTCCTGGGTCTCGATGTAGGTGATATCGCTTTGCCAGAGCTGGCCCGGACGATCCGGCGCCGGCACCTTCGCCAGCCAGTTTTCCGCGATCTTGTGATTATGGCGGCTGTCGGTGGTGCGAGGCCGGAAACGGCGCTTCTGCCGCGCGCGCAGGCCGCTCTCGCGCATAAGCCTGGCAACCCGGTTCTTGCCACAGCGTTTGCCCAACTCGCGCAGATCGAGCCGCACGCGCGGACTGCCGTAGGTGTTTCGGCTTTGCTCAAAGCTCTGAGCGATCAAGGCTCGCAGCTCGGCGTCTTCTTTCCAACGCTGACCATCCTGCTTGCCCCGATGCGCGGCAAAGCCGCTTTCGCTCACTTCGAGGGCCTCACTCAGAGCGTCGGCGCCATATTGATGCTCGAGCTTTTCCATCATCGTGAAGCGTGCGGTGGCATCTCCGCCGACAAGATGCCCAAGGCTTTTTTTAAAATGTCACGCTCTCGACTCACATACTCCAGTTCCTGCCGTAAGCGGCGCAGTTCGCGTTGCTCGGGCGTCTCTAAAGCCAGCGTCTTTGGTTCGCTGAGCATCTGGCCCTCCTCGGCCCGCCGCACCCAGTGCCCCAGCGACCATTTGGAGACGCCCAGATCTCGGGCCACCTCGGTGATTGTGCGTCCAGCGCGCACCAGCGCGACGGCATCGTTCTTAAACTCCCGGTCGTAACGCCGACCGCTCCTGTTCCTGTTCATGGCTGTCTTCTCCTTTATCACAGCACAGCCCGCAAAATCGAGGAAACCTCAGAAGACCAGGACATGATCCGTGCATTCCACTGGTTCCTTGCGCTCGCCAGTGCCGTGGTGATGACGCTGGCTGGGTTGGAGGCGTGCAGGCGCGCGCTCCTCAAGGAGCAACCGGGCCCGCTGACGGCCACGCATCGCTGGGATCGTGCTACTGCTGCTGGGTGTGACGGCAGCGAGCGGGTTGGGCATGTTCCTGGGTGGGGCACACCCGCATAAGGAACTGCATTTCATGTACGCGCTGCTGGCGTTCGGGGCAATCCCTGTAGCCAATGCGTTGGGAAGCCGGAAATCGCCCCGGAGATCTGCGCTAACCACCGTGGCTGGTGCGCTGTTCGGCTTGGTGCTGATCATGCGACTCTTCATGACCGGCTGACGAAGGCACTTCTACGTCACTTGTTCGAGGAAGTGGCTGGTTCGCCGGGCCCAAAAGTAGCCTGGAATGCGATGTAGGCTTGAAATCCGCTCGGCCCTTGAATTGTGTGACCGGCGGAAAGCAAGAGATGGTAGGTAGGGCTGAAATCGAAGATTGTGCCAACATTGAACTTGGTATCAGACGTTCCACCCACTTCATTTGCCGTTTCGTGAAAAATTTCTGCGCCCAGGGTCAGCCTTGAAGACAACTTGCGTTAAACCAGCCAGCCCAGGGTCTTTTGACCTCGGTCTGTAAGTTGTTGGCGGTAAGTGGTGGAGATTTGTGCTGGACAAATTCGATGGTTTCGGCTGTGGTGCGGTGGGATGAAATCCTTAGAGAAAGAATCGCAGTCGGCTGTGGGCGCTTGGTGCGCAAAGCGGGACCAACTTCAAGTGCGGGTTATTGTGGAGAGCGCGGAGGTCGAGTGGTTCGACCGCTTGCTTGCCCAAGAGCATTATCTGGGCAAGACGCCACCGGTGGGAGATTTTCTGCGACAGGTGGTTGAGCGCGGGGGAGGGTGATGGCACTGCTGGCGTGGGGGTCGGCGGCGCTTAAATTGAAAGATCGCGAACAGTGGATTGGCTGGAGCGCTTCGCAGCGGGCGGAGCGGCTGAAGGTGGTGGTGCAAAACCGCCGTTATCTGCTTCTTCACGCCAGAGGGGAAAATCCCAATCTGGCCTCACAGGCTCTGGCTGCGGCGTGCCGGGCGTTGCCCGCCCAATGGCAGGAGCGATTCGGTTACCGTGTGCTTCTGGCGGAGACTTTCACCGATCCGGAGACCTACGCCGGCACCTCTTACAAAGCCAGCGGATGGGAGCCGGTTGGTTTGAGCGAGGGCAACAGCCGGCACCGGTGCGACTTTTACGTGCCCAACGGGCGACCCAAGCGGCTCTGGATGAAGGAACTCTGCCCGCAGGCGCGGCAAAAAGCCCGCGCCCTGCATCTGGAGGGAGCCTATGAGGGCGCGCGTGTAGCCCCGCCTGGCGGAATGCTTCCCTTGTCACCCGTGCAATGCCGTTCGCTGCTCGAAGTCCTGCGCCAGGCACCCGACCCGCGGGGCTCCAACACGCGCTTTCGTATCGGCCCAGTGCTTACGCTGGTGGCCATGGCGCTGGTTGCCGGTGCGCGCGACGTGGCCGAAATCGCCCGCTTTGCCACTCGCCTGCAGCCCAAACAGCGTGCCGCCCTCGGGCTGCCCATCAAGAAAGGCACCCGGCGCTTCTACGAAGTGCCCGGCTACAGCGTTTTTTACCAGGTCTTGAGTCGGATGGACCCTGAAGGCTTCGCCGCGCTCTTGAGCGGCTGGCTGGCCCGATGCGCAGGCACGCTGCCGACGGCCCTTTGTCTGGATGGCAAAATGATCCGTGAGCTCATCGGTACCGTTACTCTGGCCGAGCACGAGGACGGTTCGCCGGTTGCCGTGGCGATCATGGACCACAAAGAAGCCACCGAGCGTTGCGAACAAAGCGCCGCAAAAGCCCTCATCGGTTCGCTGCCCAGTCTCGAAGGCAAGACTCTCACCGCCGACCCGCTCCACTGCCAGAGGGCGCTGGCTCGCTCTGTTGTCGAAAAGGGCGGCGAATACCTCCTGCAGATCAAGGGCAACCAGCCCAAGCTTCTCGAACACGCCCGCACTCAGTGCGAAGGCGAGCCCCCCCTTTTGTCCAGACCGAGACCGGTCACGGGCGAGTCGAAGAGCGTGGCTTGATCCTGCGGCCAGTCGAACCCATCGCCATCGACTTTGCCTTCGCACGTACTCTGGTTGCAGTGCAAAGCCGTCGCACCGAGAAAAAGACCGGCAAAACCACCTTCGAAACCCGATACTACCTCTCCAGTCAGCGGTCGGCGGAGCGCTCGCACGAAGGCTGGATCAACCTCATCCGCGGCCACTGGGGCGGAATAGAAAATCGCAACCACTGGCGCCGCGATGCCCTTTGCGGCGAAGACCGCACCCGCAGCCGCAATCCCAATCTGGTGGCCAACCTCGCTCTCATCCGCAACGCCCTTCTGCGTCTGCTTAACGAACACCATCCCAATCGCTCCCTGCCTGAAATCCGCGAATGCTTCGCCGCCAAGCCGTCTCAGACACTCGCCCTCCTGCGTTCCAAATTATGACTCAAAACAAAACGCCCTGCCAGCCAGCCCACAAACCACCAGTTGCGGTTTCCAGCACCGGGGTTGATCCAATACCCTCCACCGCCGTAGGTGGTCCAAGGGCCTGAACTCTTTTGCAGCCACATCGGGAAAAACACCTGTGTGTGTCCGCTGCCTAAATCGCGCGCAGCATCGCCGGTTGGCAATTCGATCAGTGGAAACACCCCAACCTGTGGGAGGCGCGCTGTTTCCTGCAGGAACCGATACTTTATTCCCAGTTCTGTGTCCCCATAGCCGAGCTGCCTGCTTTCTTGAGACGGCGCGTTGAAAGCCACTGGAGCGATGAGATGAAGTTGAAGGTTCGGAATCGCCCCATAATTGAGTTCCACATGCGGAGATGTACCCGACCACGCCCCCGAGTCATGAGCAAGTTGGGAAGCAAGATAGATTTCCCAGTGCCGATACTCGACCGGTTCAGGGTCATCTGTAGTGAATGGCGGTCCTGCGCGTGCAACCTGAACTACCACCCAAATCCCAAGTGCTAGCATAACTGTCTTGGCATTCATCGATTCAAATTTACTTTGACGAACTTTTTTCGGTGTAGACACGAGAGTCTAAAATTCCAAAACTCCGAACTCCGTCGCATACCTCCTCATCCGAGTGCCTTACACGGTATTAAAAAGATTCATAATCCATCTGCAACTGCATGTGGCAGTGGAAAAGACTTAATCATGGCTGGTCGGCGGTGAAATCCATTTCCATCTCTTGGTAGCCGCCCAGCACTGCCACGTCTTTGAATAGAGACCCGGTTGGCTTCCCGGCGATTTTTGTCAACTCGAAGCTATGTCGATGGAGATGCATCGGACGGATGTCATAGCTGGCGTTGCGCAAGCGCAATCGGTAGCGCTTGCCTAGGCTCAGTTGAAACATCGGCTCCATCTTGCCAATGGAGTAGGGCCGCCGTTGATGCGAGCAATCCACTGAAGACAAATTTTCGGCGGGAGAAGCTGTTCGGTTTAGGAATATGGTTCATAGGATCGCAGGTCGATGATGTTCTTCTGCTGCAGGAACTCATTGTCGGGAACTTCATGGGCGCCCGCCGAGCAAGTGAACGTTAAGCCGACAAGCGCCCCTCCAAGCACCAGCCAGGCCGAGTTGGTCTTGTAACGGAAGAGCAGCGCGCACTCGCCGCCGACAACAACAATGTGATCCAGTCCACCAGCGCCGCGTGCAGCAATTGCCATGTCACAACTACCATCAGTCCGAGCGATGCGATCACGACTCCGTCCAGAAATGCGCCGACGATCAGCGAGCGTCGCTTCCGCGGCACGAGCGGCCCGCTGATTGCCACGAAAATGAACGCGGGCAGAAAGATGCCAATCGTTGCGAGCGATCCGCCCTTCGGCCCGGCCAATACGTAGCCTATGAAGGTGGCCGTCGTGAAGACCGGCCCCGGCGTGATTTGCCCGATGGCGACCGCATCGAGCAGTTGGGCCTCTGTCAGCCAGTGCCATCGTTCCACCAGGTCGGCACGCAAGAAGGCCAGGAGCACATATCCACTTCCGAAGAGCACTGACCCGACTCTTAGAAAGAACAGAAACGGCGGCCACAAACCGAACGCCGCGCTCCACTTGCCGCGCTTGCGCTATTGAATGCGGAAGTGACGCCCAGAAAAAGCGCGGGGCTGGTCTTACTGGAGGTAAAGCGCGCCACTCCAAACCGTTTCGATGCATACCGCCGCTCCAGCAACGAAAAGCAACAGCAGTTCGTTAGTTCCTAGAAAACTGGCCGGCACCACGGCAATTCCGGTGACAGCGAGAAACTTCGTCTTCACCTTCGTCTTTTCGAAGCGCTTCGTCAATGTTCGGCGCGGACGCACACAGACAATCGTTCGTCAGACGTGAGGGCGGCTTTGGAGAGCGGAAAACATGACTTCCTTGAGCCTAGATACCCTGGCTCAGGCGCTTTCCCAGGTGCCCAATTCGCATCCCATCGGCCGATGGTTGATCTAATCGCGCGGCGATGTGCTGCGCCAAGTCTAGCTAGGGAGAGCTGCTTCCAAGCTCTGACACGGTTGCGAATGGGGGCGTTTTTAGGGCGCATTTCTGAAAGCACATCCAGTGCGGCGCGGCGATTTCCCTCAGGCAACCTTTCCATCAGGCGCGCCTTGTCTGGGGTATACACGATGCAGGACCTGCGGCCTCGCGAGCACGCCACGTAGGCTCCTTTGGAGGTGAGGCGTTCCGCCGCAACGACGACGTGATCCGCTGTCCACCCTTGGGCCTTGTGCGATGTAACAACGTATCCATGGCACCATTGCCGAAAATCTGCTGGCAGACACAAGCCCTCCTTGGTTTGAAGTACGCCGTCCGGAGCGATGCTCGAAATCGTTAGTACTTGTCCGTTGACGAGACCGAGTCGTTTGTCGTTTGCGCGAACGAGTACTTTGTCGCCTGGACTGACTTCAATCTGCCGTGGGTGAGCGACATCGAAGGAATCAGGGCGGCGCAAATCCAGCACTATTTCTTTCCTAGAAGGAAGGGCCACTACGACTTTCTTTTTGTCAACACGCACGACCGTTGTGAAGGAAGAAGGACGATTGCTCGCAGGGGCAAAGGTTACCACCTGTCCCGGTTCATAGCGTTGCCAATCCCGCTTCTGCTGATTGGTCCAGCGGAGTGATTCGTGAACGGTGAGACGAGTTCCTTCGGCAGGAAGCACGCCGAGCTGTTTCAGGCCTTTGCGGATCGAGTCTGTAAACCTATGATTCTCCTCCCAGGTAAACGACACGGCCAGGCAGCGATCCAGACTGCGTCCCTGATCGGTGAGGCGCAAAAAGTCGTCCGCCGCCTTTTCCAGGTAATCCGACTGTCCTTCCCTGATCCAATTCATTCGATCCAGTCCTTCCAAGCCTTGACGGACATTACCGGCGGCCATTTGCGTGACTACAGCGCGATACTCGTCGGGAATCTGCCGATGAATCTCTTGGACCTGGCAACGACCGAGTTTACTGTGCGCTTCAAGGACGCTCAAAAAGTCGCCGGCTTCGACTGAAACATGCTGGCGGACGTCGCCCACGAGGAGCACACGCATGTCGTGCTTTTCCGCCAATCGGAGCAACTCTGCTCCCTGGCGGTTGGACTTGAGTCCTGCTTCATCGCAGATCACGACCGCGTTTTGAAGCCCGCCACGCGACTCTGCATTGCGCAAGAAGTCCTCGACGGTTGTCGCTTGGGCAAATCCCTCGTTTCGCAACAGCCGTGCCGCGGACGTCGTCGGAGTGACGGCAAAGACAGTGTGTCCGGCTTCACTCAATCCGCGTTGCACCTCCCGCAGCGTCGTCGTCTTTCCAGCTCCAGCCACGCCACGAAAACCGAACACTCGATCTCGTGTGCTGAGAATCGAGGCAACTGCCTCCTTCTGTTCCTGGGAGAGATGCGTAGCTGGAACAAAGCGCGAATTCAGCGCTGGGCAGGTGTTCCTGGTGTCGTTAACATATTTCACTGCCTGCTGTTCCAGCTGCAAACCTTGCCGCGTGCAGCATTCTGAGAGCAGCCAATTTTCCGGCGACTCCGTCAGGCGAACCAGTCCGGATTCGCCATTTGAGGCGGCTTGCTTCAACCCCTCGAGATCCAGCGATCCGAGCGACTGGTTGAGAGCCTCGGCCAGAATCTCATGTTCGCGCAAGACGCTGCTCCGCTCAAAGAGATGCGAGATACTGGTACGAAGCGCCTTGCGCTCCAGACCAGTTTGAATCGGCATAGTTTGCGCTTCCGCCTGGGAACGAAGGCCCTGCAATTGCCTCCATTCCTCTGGTGACAATTGGGAACGCTGAAAGGCAACCACTTCGGAAGTTGCGATCTCCCTTAAGGCGGCCGGTCGTGTCTCCCGCGTAATCAGGGCGATCTCTCTCACCGTGGGTTTTCGTCCCTGCTTTTTTTCGAATTTCTCGACTTGACGTTCGATTTCCTCGCGGCGTTTGGAAAAGCGCTCGCAGAGCGAGTCGGATACCCCCTCGATCTCAAAGCCGGTGATCTCGCCATTTTGTCGCACCAACCGGATACCATAGCCCAGCCGCTGAATGGCACGAGCCATCTCATTCTGGTAAACCTTGCCTGCGTACCGGATGGCTCGAACCATTTCGTATTCATTGAGGGCATACCAGTTCCCAGCGCGATCGCGAGTCGCATTCGCAATCACAAAATGGGTGTGCAACTGAGGGTCGAGGGCGCGGCTGGCATCGTGGGTAAATGCCGCCACGCAGATGTTGCCGGTCAGTTCGGACTGGCGTTGAACGGGAGTATTCTTCTGCCGCGAAGCGAAGCGTTCGAGTTCGGAGAGTGCGATCTCCGACGCTTGTTCATGTACGGTTTTCAGTCGTTCGTCCCCGCCGAGCACTGCAACGATCGAAACCGATTTTTGGGCTGAGCACTGGAAATCAAAGAACGCCACTCGGTTTGAGACCGGCTTCATCAAGAGGCGAAAATTGGCGACTTCTTGTGCGTTTCCGGTTCGGCCTTCCCTTTCCTGGAATGCCTGGGCGGCCTCTGCGAGTGTAGGTTGACGCATTCCCTTTGTTCGTGGCGTCAGACGTTCACCGGTCCCAGGCCGCAGGTTGACCCTCAATGCTTCGAAGGCCTCCGGACGCACTTCGCCCGATAGGCCCAGCGACCCCGCACCCTTTCCGAGCCATTCTCCCTTCACGCGCTCACCTTGGGCATAGTAGTCGTTTGCTGAAAGGTGATTCTCCAGATAGGTGGAGCCGTTGCGGATCTTGGCCGAGGTAAACATCGAGTCACTTGACTTCCACCAACAATCGAATAGCGTGCATAGCACGTCAAGCGATATTCGCATGAATGTAGTGCCGCCGCTGCTCCTTCAGAACAGTCTCCATGAAAAGAGACGCAATATGTCAAAGCGCGGCTTTGATTTCGTAAGCGACTCGAATGCCTCTCGAATGCCATTCGCGATCTATTTCGAAGCATTCGAGTCACATCCGAGAAAGGGCGAGGGGGCGATCGAATCTCTTCGAATCCGCTCGAACGCTCTCGAAAGAACAACCGAAGCTGCCAATGCCTAAGCCCCCACCAGCCTCGACTCGCAATCCTGCCTTCCAGTCCAAGCTGGAACCTTACCGGGAGTTCATCCGTGAGTGCCGTGCCAAGCGCTGGAGTTATCCTCGCATCGCTGCGGCTCTGCGGGAGATCCATCACTTGAGCGTTGCTCCGAGCACCATCTTTTCCTTCGTTAAGGTTCGCGCCAAGCGGCGCCGCCTTTACGTGCTACCACCATTGGATGATCCACCGGTCATTGAAGCTGTCCCACTCAACTCGAAGGCACGGGAGTTCTTCAGCCCGCCGGAGCCCAAACCGCATGAAAACAAGCGAAGATCCTATAACATCTGAAACCCTGCACCGGCTCACCGTGCCCATCCAGACGCGAGGCAATCTCGGAAAATCCACTGAGGCAATCGCGCGCTGCCAGTGGATGAGTGAGCGTGGTGTCTCGTGGAAAGGCTACGATCTCGATGCCTTCAACCGTACACTCAGTAACACGTATCCTGAAGATGTTGTCTTTGTGGAACCAGGGCCAGAGCCGGAAGGAGAGCTCATCAAGATCTTTCGGCGCTTGGCCCAAAGCGATGTGACCGTGATTGATCCGAGTGCCCACATGAACAGAACCATTCTGCGCGCCATGGAAATGGTCCGCTTGGCGCAATTGTGCGAAGCTATCGCCGCGCGCGTAACCGTTCTGATCTATCCAGTGGATGAGGTTTCCGACATGGACGACATCGCCCAGACTGTCGAGACTTTGGGAGATTCCGTGGACTGGGTGATCATCGGCAATCGGGTCAAGATTCCGACTACCAAGTTCTTCCAAGGCTCGGAACTCGAGAGCGCAATTACTCAGCTTTGGCGCCGGGCGGCTTCAAATTCCGGCGCTGCTTTCGGACACCCGCAATCATCTGCGCTCGCGGGAAATCCAACTTGGACGGGGGCTCTCGCCGGCAGAGGCATTGAAGAATCCGAGCATTCTGATGGATTTGGCGCATCGAATCGTCCTTGAGCAATGGCTGGCGGATCTGTTCGCGCGATTTGACACCATCGCCGGGCACCTGATTCCCACGGCAAGAGCTAACGCGGTGAAGCCCGCACGAACACCGCAAGTCATCGCGTCCAAACGCCGGATTTCCGGCGTCAATCTCGAGAACATCCGGTGAACGAGGAAGCAGAGGAGGATCGGCGTTATTGGAAGGCGGCCATTTCCCGCCTGCCGACGCAAGAGATGCGAGACGCGGCATGGGAATTCTTTGTTCGCCATTTCTCTCAGAATCCAAAAATGGCCGACACGTTGAGTGGTCTCATTTTGGTCATGCAGGCCAATGGCCTTTACATGCTCGACGCGCCGAAGATCATTCATGAACAGGCCATTGACCCTTTGAATGACGCACTAACTCGCTTCCGCGAGGAATTGGCTCACGCCATAAATTGCCATAAGCACGTCGCGACCGAGGCTTGTCAAACCGCGGAGATGGCAGTCGCGGCGGTCAAGGGGCTGGACGACACAATCCGTCGCGGCTGGCGCGAAGTGAATACGGAAAAGCTGGCCGAACGAGTTCATGCCGAACTGGAAGGGACCCTTTTTCGACCGCTCGCAATTCAATGCCGACAATTGGAAAAGGCCGCGCCCGAATTGAAAGACGCCGTCCAAGGCATGGAGGATTCGACTCGGAAGCTTCGTGCCTTCCATTTCAAAGGCATTCTCGCCGCGATGTTTATGAGTTGTCTGGTCATCATGGGCGGCTGCTTCGCTTATGGCTGGTGGAAGCTCTCGCGTCATTACGACCAGATGAGGGACGCCGCACTGGAGCGAATGTTGTTGGTCAACAAAAGGAACGAAGAAGCTTTCACCCAATTGACAAAATTGAATGCGCCGATCCGCGTGGTACCAACGACCGACAGTCGCAAGCGCGTCATTCCCGGCAAGTTTGCCCTAGTCATGGAACATGCTGAGGACGTGGGCATCGAAGATACTCCGGACGGGAAAAGAGTGGCCATTTATTTCGAGAAATCGTCCTATTGAAATGAAATCTGCAGAACCTGTCGTGACAACCGGGCGGGTTTGGGATCCCGCACCGTTGTCAACGGGCAGGGTTTTGACCTGCGAACTTGGGAGGACGAGAAGGCCGTGGCGGGTGACGTGGTGCCCTCAAGGGCTTCTAGGAAGGCAAATGGGCGTCTCCTCCAAGCGGTGGAGGCGGTTGGTGGCCACTCGCTTCCGCAGTCCAAGCCGCATCCTTCCCCAAGGTTCCCTCATAACACGTGTCCTCGCTTTGTTGTGACGTGCGACGCACGTCACTTTTATTTGACCTCATTTATACGCTTTGCTATGATTCTGGCATGGAGCCGAAATCCAAAAAACAACCCCGGAAGCGCATTACGCTGGTTCTGCGCGTTGACCTCATCGACCGCGTTCTGGAGAAAGCCAAGCTCTTGCAGCAGGGGCCAAACAACTTCGTCAATCTCTGCGTGGAAGGCATTCTTGACGCGATGGACGCTCCCGGAACGGATTATGACATCCCCATTCTGTCCCTCTACAACCAGGTCAAAGGAAGAACGTTTCTCACCTCGAAGGCGGTCATGGCCATCGTCGGCGCTTTCGTGCCGGAGGTATACGACATCGACGCCCAGGAGCAAAAATTCCTGATGGAGCTTGTCAACAAGCACGAAGGCCGTCTGACCTCGGAGGTTTTCAAGGGCTACCGCAAACTGGCCCAGCGCATGAATATGGAGCGTATCGCCCATGAGAAGGAACTCAAAAAACTCCAGGGCAAATAATAAGAGAAGAAGGCGGCGGACTTTATGTTATCTGCGAAACAGATCAGCAACGGCCAGGAGATTCTTGCCCTCCTTAATTGCCGGCGTCTCCCGGCGCGGCTGAGCACAGGGGAAACCGCTGTTCTCTTGGGTTTCCAGGAGCATGATATTGCTCCGCTCATTGCCGCCAAGTTGCTGGCACCGCTTGGCAAGCCCGCACCGAACGCCCCGAAGTATTTTGCCACCGTGGATGTTCTCGCCGCCGCACAGGATCGGGAATGGCTGTCTCAGGCTACACGAGCCCTGGCGAGACACTGGCGTATCAAAAATAGCCGCAAGAAATCAGCCCAGCCTAACTCTTCGTTTTTCGGCGCGGCTGCCTGACGCTCAGAGCCTCTCGTTCACGAGAGCGAAGCTCGCTCGTTCGGCCTTTGCGGAGCAGCTTCACGGTATCCTGCACGGCGGATACCAGTTCATCACCTTGAAATTCGATCTCTTTTGCAGTGTTCTTTCGATTCGTAATCTTCGACAGGGCTACCACTCCCAGGAGCGCTTCAGGTCGTGACCGCATGATTTCCAAAAGCCGCAGCGCTGCCCCGGAAGGATTCCGTTCGCAGGACTCCCATTTGCGCACGGTCACCGGTGGAACGTTCAGAAGTTGAGCGAACAAGGGCCGACTCAAATTACGGGCCTCCCGAAGTTCGACGATCTCCGCAGGGGTGAACTTTGGAGCCGGGGTCACGACGGTATATGTGCGTAAGGTCAATTTTCTCTTGCCCCGCGTAATGGTCCGCCAGATCCTTCACGTCCCGCACCAGATCGGCCGGATCAAAAACGGCCTCATCCCAGCATAAAACGCGCTTTGATGGTGTGGGCCGCTTGTTTGAGGCTTTGCTTTTCATCTTCCGTCAAGGTTTCTCGTTTCGATTTCTTGTAAACGGTGGCGAGGACAATGGCATTGTGCTCTGCGATGTACAGATAGATCACGCCGGCGCCGCCGCTTTTTCCGCCTCCTGTTAGGCGCATACGCGCTTTCCGAAATCCTCCTGTTCCTTGAATGACATCGCCTCGCTCCGGGTTCTCCATCAACTCGTTCTGGAATCGCCGATAATCGTCGTCGCCGACCAACGCTGTAGTTTAGCGGTAAAGCGCGGAAGCTCGACGAATTCTAGAGCTGTCGATATGTTACTTTGTATCACTTTTCAACCTCAAGATGCGGTTTGTTTCTGGGCCTCGT
Source organism: uncultured Verrucomicrobiae bacterium (assembly GCA_963810765.1). GTDB lineage: Bacteria > Verrucomicrobiota > Verrucomicrobiia > Chthoniobacterales > Terrimicrobiaceae > DASTFP01. Next base: position 10,305 of record CAWEOV010000027.1, on the reverse strand, counting down.
TCAGCGAGATACGTAGCGGCATGGCGATGACCTTCCGCGCGGCTAGCGATTCGTATTCATCGAGTGGTGGAACAATCACGAACGCGCCTTTGGCATAGGCTTCATGCACGGCGCGGCTGCTGTGTCCGAGCGCGTCTTGGGCGAACCGTTGCGGATAGCCGCATGCCTTGGCCCGCTGCGCCCACGAATAACGATAACTGTGCAGGCTGACGCCGGACACTCCGGCAATTCGGCACCGTCGGCTAAACTCCGTGGAACGCGCGTTGGCTCCCGCCGTCTTGATCGTGGGAAAGAGATCGCCGGATTTTGGCCGCGACTCGACGAGTTCCCTGAGCTTCTGCCCGATGCTCAGTCGCGCGGGTTCGCTATCCGGGCCAAGCTTCTTGCGGTGGTAAACAAGCAACCCATCTTGCCAGTGAATATTCTCTGCGGTGAGTTCCGCGGCATCGGACTGAGCCGCGCCGGTTTCATAAAGAAATTCGTAGTAGGCGCGCTTTTCTGGATTCTTCTCGCTCGCGATAATCTTCGAGTGCTCTTCGGGTGTCACGGCACGGCGGTGCTTGGCGCGGATCTTGGGCCAGACCCGCTTGGCGAGGACGGGCCAAGCCAGCCAGCCCAAATCGCAAGCGAGATTGTGCAAACGCCGCAGATAGTGGGAAATGGAATGTCCATTGTTGTGAACGATTGAAAGCAAGTCCTCCGCGGTTGTTTGGACGAGTGGCTTATGGCGGATCGAATCGAACGCTTTCGAGCAGAAGACACGCGCGCAGCGCTCTTGCGTCGAGGCGATCCCATGCGTGCCCATCTCGCGCATGACGGCCATCCAAGTACGGGTGGTCATCTTCGCGTCATGTGCGGAAAGATAGGCGCGTGCCATTGTGAGATTTAGTGTCGGCAGCCGGTGCGCTTCGTTCCTGGCGTGCAAGAGCTTTTCCGCGACCCTGCGATCCTTGGTCCGGAGGCTGCCCTGCTTGCCGGATTCATTGTCCTGCCAGTAGAAGATGCCGTTCGCTCGATGGAAGAGCCGGTATTTGTTCAGCATGGTCGTCGATCTCGGGTTGGGAGATAGCACGCCGAAGGTCCTTCCGGTTACCGAGTAGTCGCGGAGTTTTGGGCAGAGTTCGGAGGAATTCTTCCTTCACTCAAAGGCTCTGCTGGCAAATCCGCTGGCAATCGGCCCTTTTTCAGGGTTTTCGCGGTCTCGTGAGCTCATAAGCAACTGATACACAATCAGTTACAACATGGCTCCTGAGGTAGGATTCGAACCTACGACCAATCGGTTAACAGCCGACCGCTCTACCGCTGAGCTACTCAGGATTTTGCCGTTTAATCGGGTTGGGTAGAAAAACCACAATCCGCTCGCTTGTCAAGGTAGCGGCGGCGGATTCGCAAGCCACGCGGCCCACACTCTAATGAAGTGCCGGCGGCACCCCAATTTGACGAAACCTTATTACCTCAAAGGAGATTTGTTCAACGGGTGCAACGCGCGGAACTTGAGAAACTGGAGTCCGGCACTCAAAGTTGCGAGCGTAGGGTCGTGGATGCGCTAGGTTGTTCGATGGCATGAAAGCTGTCGTGATTTCGCGTCCGGGTCCGCCGGACGTTTTCAAGATCGAAGAGCGGCCCAAGCCTTTTCTTGAGGCGGCAGAGGTGCTGATTGGCGTGAAGGCGGCGGGGTTGAATCGCGCCGACTTGATTCAACGTGATGGACGCTACCCTGCCCCGCCGGCTGCGCCCGCCGATATCCCCGGTCTCGAGGTCGCAGGTGTGATCGAGAAGGTCGGCGCGGATGTGCGGCGCTGGAAGATTGGCGATCCCGTGTGCGCACTGCTGGCGGGCGGAGGCTATGCCGAATATGTGGCGGTCAAGGCTGGTCACTGCCTGCCCGTGCCAGGAGGATGGAGCTTCACCGAAGCGGCGACATTACCCGAAGCCGTGTTCACCGTTTGGCACAATGTATTCCAACGCGGGCGACTTCAATCTGGAGAGCGTTTTCTGGTGCATGGCGGGAGCAGTGGCATTGGCCTTGCAGCCATCCAACTCGTCTCAGCGCACAAGGCGCGCGCGTTCGCGACCGCAGGCAGCGACGAGAAGTGCCGGGCTTGCGAGTTGGCGGGCGCCGAGCGCGCGATCAATTACCGCAACGAAGATTTCGAGACGGCGCTGAAAGGCGAAGGGCTGGACGTGATCCTCGACATGGTCGGCGGCGACTATGTGGCGAAAAATTTGAGACTGCTGCGGCCGGATGGCCGGCTCGTGTTCATCAACGCAGTGAACGGAGCTAGGGGAGAGTTCAACGCGCAAGACATCATGGCACGACGCATCACGATCACCGGGAGCACACTGCGCAGCCGCCCAAGCGGATTCAAGAGCGCGCTCGCGACCGAGGTCGAGCAGCACGTCTGGCCGCTGATCGAGGCGGGAAGGTTTCGGGCGAATGTTTTTGCGGCCTTTCGCCTCGACAAAGCTGCCGAGGCACATGATTTGATGGAAAGCGGCCGGCACGTCGGGAAGATTGTGCTCGTAGTTTAGACAAGCTAGTCGATTAGCGACGTCCTCGCCACCCTTGGCAATTCCGTTTGAGCGAGTTGCCTGCCTGTTTGTGGCTCCTTGATTGCAAAGCCTGGCGAGACCAGCTCTTTCAAGGCAACGCAGCGGGAGCTTCATCGCTCTCCCTCTCGGCGCTGTTAATCGCATCGATCAACAGCCGGATGGTGCCAAAATCGCGCTTGTGCGGGGTAAGGACGATCCGGTGAAAATGCGCAAGATGCGTATCATCGGCTTCCTCAGGCAGGGCGGCGCTCTGGACGATCCTGTCCGCGGCAAGCAATGCGTCGAAGTCTTTGTTGAGCTGGTCAATCGCAGATTCTCGCAGTCGATGATTAATCCGAATTACCATCCTGGCCTTCACCCAGCGGTACGAATGAAAATTATGATAAAATTGCGCCACCTCCCGAATGGTCTCTTCCAAGCCGCGGGTGATCTTGAATAAGTTGAGATCGCTTGGAGAAATGAGCCTTTGCTCGAGCAGATCATTGATCACAAACCGCCGCCAGGTCTCCCAGTAGTGGCCGTTGGGGCGGTCGAGCAACACCATTGGGACGATTGGGCTCTTTCCTGTCTGCATGAGAGTCAGGACTTCGCAACCTTCATCGTGCGTGCCGAACCCGCCAGGGAGCAGCACAAAGGCGTGCGTTTCCTTCACAAAATGGAGCTTCCTTGTGAAGAAATAGCGGAAGTTGATCAGTTTCGGATCTCCATGGATCGTTTCGTTCGCACGCTGCTCGAACGGCAGCCGGATGTTGAGACCAAAGCTCTTCGCGGCACCCGCCCCCTCCTGGGCGGCACCCATGATCCCATCGCCCCCTCCAGTAATGACCATCCAATCGAGCTCCACCATGCGGCGGGAAAATTCCCGTGCGAGTTTGTATTCCTCCGCATCGGATCTTGTTCGAGCGCTGCCAAAAACGGCCACTTTGCGGATCCCTTGATAGTTCCCGAAAACGGTTGATGCGTGGCGCAATTCGCGCATCGCGCGATTGTAGAGCTTGAGATCGGCGATGGCTGTTTTGTCCTTCCCGAACCGAAGAACAGTCTCAATCATTTCTTCCAGGATCTCGCCCTGTCTTCCCTGAGCGACTTCAGCCACGAGATCTTTGATTCGGGGGTCCTTCACTTTTGCTTTCATAACAAAAACTTGTGCTGGAAGATTGGCGCAAGTCGCACCGCACTTCCGGCTCGCGTTAAAATCCGAACCCATGATCATAGTCATTCGTCCCCGAGCGTCAAAAGAACAAATCGCCCAGGTCATCTCCGAGGTCGAAAAACTCGGCTACACGCCCGCCCCGATCCACGGCGCCACCCAGACGGTGGTGGCTGCGATTGGTGACGAACGCACGCATGCCAACCTCGAATCGCTCACCGCGTTGCCACAGGTCGAAAGCGTTCTGCGCGTTCAAAAGCGATATAAATTGGCCAGCCGGGAATCGCATCCAGAGAATACGGTAGTCAACGTGGAGGGGGTCGAAATCGGCGGGAAAGGCTTCTGCCTCATGGCCGGACCTTGCTCGGTGGAAAGCGAAGACCAGCTTCTCAGCACGGCTGCGGCCGTGAAGGCGGCGGGGCGCGACCGTGCTGCGCGGCGGCGCTTACAAACCGCGCACGTCGCCCTACGAATTCCAGGGCCTGGGGCAAGGAGGGCCTGCGGTTGCTTGCCGCTGCGCGCAGAAAACCGGTCTGAAGATCATCACCGAGGTGCTCAGCGAACGCGACGTACAGCACGTCGCGGAGGTCGCGGACATCCTTCAGATCGGCGCGCGAAACGCGCAGAACTTCCAGCTGCTCATCGAGTGCGCGAGAAGCGGCAAGCCGATCCTGCTGAAGCGCGGAATGAGCGAACGCATCGAGGAATGGCTGCTCGCCGCCGAATACATTCTGGCCATGGAAACCCCAACGTCCTGCTCTGCGAGCGCGGCATCCGGACCTTCGAAACCTATACGCGCAACACGCTTGATTTGGCGCCGTGGCCGTCGCAAAGAGAGAATCCCACCTGCCGGTCATTGTCGACCCAAGCCAGGGCTGCGGTCGGGCGGACCTCGTGAACGCACTGTGCTGCGGCGCGGTGGCCATCGGCGCCGACGGGCTGCTCGTCGAGGTCCATCCGCATCCTGCCGAGGCACTGAGTGACGGCCAGCAACAGGTGGACTTCGCCTCTTTTCGAAAGCTCTCAGCGGCAATTCAGCCCTTCCTGGCAGCGGCGAATAGAACGAGACAGTCGCTTGCCGAAGTTAGTAGGCCGAAGGGCGACAATATCGGGTCCTCCCTATAGCGGAACCGGCTGGCTCCGCACGCGGTTCAGATTCCGCCCCACGGGAGAAACGAATCGCGCCACCGTGCGCGACCTTTACTCGCTATCTTCGTAATACTTCTCGCCCAGCGTGATCTTCGGCCTTCCGTTGGCGACACGCCATTTATTGGTATCGCGAAGGGAATAGACGCAGCCACAATACTCCTGCATGTAAAACTGCTCCCGCTTGGAGATTTCCACCATGCGCTGCGCACCGCCTTTCTGCGCCAGTTTAGCGTCCAATAGATCATCCCCGGGTAACGCGACGCCGCGCGCTCACCACACGCGTTGATCTGTTCCATGTTTTTCCAGCGCGAAATACCCAGACAGCTTGTAATGACTGGAAAGCCGTTTTCGTGCGCGTAAAGAGCGGTTCGCTCGAATCGCATATCGAAGCATACCGTGCAACGCGCGCCACGCTCGGGTTCCCATTCGAGTCCCTTCGCGCGAGCAAACCAGTCGTGGGTATCGTAGTCCGCATCGACAAAGGGAATGGAATGCTTTTCTGCAAACCGGATGTTCTCGGCCTTGCGCAGTTCATATTCCTCCCGCGGGTGAATGTTTGGATTGTAGAAGTATACAGTCAGACCGAGACCGGAGGCGCGCACCGCTTCGATCACCTCGCCTGAACACGGAGCGCAACAGGAATGCAGAACACGTTCTTGTGCCCCTATTTGGCACGTAAGGATTGGACGTTGAAAATCCTTCAACGAGAGCGCGGAAGACATCGGATTACTTTTCGAGCACGATCATCTCGGCGTCAATCGCTGTAATGACCCCAACCCGTCGCTTCGTGTAGCCCGGACGGACAAATTGCACCCGATGCGAGTAAATCTTGCCATGCTTACCTCGCTGGGACCCGATCGGCACCTAGTCCACCTGCGGAGGAACCTGCCGAAAAGAGATCTCGCGTCGAGTGGTGGCACTCTTGAGCACGACCGCATCCGCGCCATGAACCCGGGCATTGTAAACCATGCTCTTGCGTAGAAAAAGCCAGTCTCGATCGCTCTCGAAAGCGAGCCTTCCAATCGCCGTGTAGGGACTGCTGGGAAACTTGGTAAGGATAGGGATCACAGCTGCGGCAGGCTTCGCCGGATAAACCCGGCTTCCGTAAGAGGTATAGTAGGCTGCCGTTGAATTCACAGTCGCGCAACCGGACAGCATGGCCAAGATTCCCGTAAGCCCAGCAACAATCGGTGTTGCATGACGCGAAGTCATGGGCATAAATGTATAAATTATGGCGATGCCGTGAAAACGAAAGTCGTGATTTGGGCGAGTTTGGGTCTGTTAGCCGTGTTGCCTTTGGCGGAAGCGGGTCCGCGGGCAGGCGTGTTTGTGCGCGCAGGCGGAGCTTGGTGTCCTCCCGTGCGAGCAATTTGCCCTCGAGTTCCCATCTGCCCTCCGGTGGTCTGTCGCAGTTGGCCAGTGTACTACTATCCCTCCTACTCCGTTTGGGCGTCGTCCCCAGTCATTTCCTCCACCAGTTTCAGTAACGTTTCACCGGCTTTTTCAGATGGCGAAACCGGGATTTACCGTGTTTCGGCGCCGGTGATTTCCGAGCCGCCCGTTATTGATTCTCCGGGAACCACGTTTAGGTGGCGGCATTGATTTCCCCCGCAGAAGTGCGGCCTTCCTTGGATTACAAACCAAGGAGGGCCGCCTGGTTTCCGCGGGCGAACCAATGAGCGTGGTTTTCATTCCTTTGGTCTGAGGAGGCTCAGGAAGCCTTGAATATCTCCGTTGACAAGGTGCCCGGAAAAATCGAATTAAGGCATACTTCCAGATCTGGCCATGCTGAGTGGTGGCCGTAGCTCAATGGTAGAGCCCCAGATTGTGGTTCTGGATGTTGCGGGTTCGAGTCCCGTCGGTCACCCCACCTTTTTTAGAGGTCAAAACGCTCTGAAACGCGCATAAATAAAGGCTCTACTGGCGATTAAGCAATTTCTCCTGCATGCGCAGTTAGATGCAGTTCCGGCGATATCTTTGTCCTGTTTTGTCCTGCAGGATTGCTGAAAAAACTCGGTCGAGGTCTATCGTGAAGCGATTCTGCCGAGGTCCGGTCGCTGCAGAAGGAAGAACTGCCGTCAACGCAGGCACATCGTCTTGATAACGGCTAAATCTTTAGAGAGCGCGGCCGGCTGGCGGGTGAGAATCGCCACGACAGCACTGGGTTCAGAATCCCGTTAGGGTCGCCACTCATCCGAGTGGTGATTTTACCCTGAAGCACTGATAAATTCAGGCTCTGCAGGCGTCCTTGGCAAATCCTCGAAAGTGCAGCTGAAGGCGGTTTGAGCGGAAACTTTGTCACGCATTGTCACGCAAATTCATGAATTGTACGAAAGCCCTGTTGGCGCTTCAACATGGGTTCGAACCCTATATCGCGCACCATTTTGAAAAGGGCCTGATCCACTCTGGAAATGGCTTGAATAAAGGCTCTGCGGGCGATTCGCCGAATTCTCTTGAATGTGCAGTTGAGTGCTGTTCTGGCGGGAAAATTGTTACCTTCTGTTACCCTTTTCTGCGGAGAAGCAGGAGCATGCGCGATGTGGCGATTTGGCCAGCCTTGAGAAAGTAAGCTTCCACAAAGGTGAGTTATCCCGAAAGTCGGCAGAGAATGTCAATGCGTGATTCTCGTGTCTATTGCCAGCGGTATTGCCCGTTTAGCCTTTCGCTGTGTAACTTCTTTATTATCAACGATACGGAAGGGGTGGGATTTGCTCAAATCCTACTTGATTTGACGGAATGTTGTGCACCGCTCGTCAGAGTAATCAAGCACTATCCGCACGTGTTTGGAACCTAGAAGGCGACTACAACTCGGGACAGTTTTGGGTACAGGCCCAAGGTTTTGAGCTCTTCAGTGTTATGTCCTAGGGATTCGAGTTCCATATGGTCATCCCATTTCTCTTTTGGGCAAAATCGCCAGAAAACCCTGATAAATAAAGGCCCCATGCGCGTGCGCGCCGCTCGCGCATGCAAGGCATTAGGGCGTGTTTTTGAAAACTACAAAGTGCCGTTTTCGCGAAAATTTGTCCTGTTTGGTCCTGCGAGCCCCAGAACGGGGTGCATAACCCGTCGCCCCTTGTCCTTTTCTGAAAAGGATGCCATGCGGATAGTGAGCCAGAACTAACACGACGAAGAGCGGAGAGGGGTAGGGACGTATTGAAAAACCGTCACTCGGGCGCCCCAAGTAGGGTGATCGGCGCCCCCTCAGATATGGACCGGCTCGACCTTCCAGATCGCGCGCGTATTCGTTAATGGTGCGGTCACTTGAGAATTTTCCATTCGCGCCGTGTTTAGAATGGCCATTTTGACCAGCGCGATTTTCTCCCGGAAGGCCACGTCCACTCTTTTCTGGCACTCGCTGTAAGACTCGAAGTCCGGCAAACAGAGGAACGGATCGCTATAGCAAAGGTTGTCGCGGAGCATCGTCAGGACACCGGGCGGCTCGTCGGGAGTGAAGTTCGTTCGACCCCACCCAGTCCACAATGGCGCGCAATTCCTCGTTCTTTTTACCAGTATTCTCGCGGATCGTAACCTTTCCTAAGCAGTTCGGCGACTTCTTCGACGGTCATTCCGAAGATGAAGATATTGTCTTCACCGACCTCCTCCTTGATCTCGACGTTTGCACCGTCGAGCGTGCCAATCGTGAGGGCTCCGTTGAGTGCAAGTTTCATGTTCCCTGTACCTGAGGCCTCCTTGCCTGCCGTGGAAATTTGTTCGGAAAGATCGGCGGCGGGCACAATGCGTTGGGCGAGAGAAACGCGATAGTTCGGAAGGAAAACGACCTTTATTCTGTCCTCAATGCGCTTGTCGTCGTTGATACATTTGCCCACCGCGTTGATAGCCTTGATGATACACTTGGCCATGTCGTATCCGGGAGCCGCCTTGGCGGCAAAGATGAAGACTCGCGGCGTGATTTCGAGATCCGGGTTTTGTAACAGGCGGCGATAAAGCGCGAGGATGTGCAGGAGGTTCAGATGCTGACGTTTGTATTCGTGCAGGCGTTTGATTTGCACATCGAAAAGTGCGTTGATTGCCTCCACGCCGCAGTCTCTTTTGATGATTCTTGCTAGATCGACCTTGTTCGCGTGCTTGATGTTCATGAAATCTATCTGGAATTGCGAATCTTCCGCGAACTCTTCAAGAGCGCGAAGCTTGTCGAGGTCACGTTCCCAGCCATGACCGATTTTTGAAGTAATTAGCCCGCTGAGGCGAGGATTGCACACCAAGAGCCAGCGTCGTGGGGTAATTCCGTTGGTCTTGTTGTTGAATTTGCCCGGATAGAGAACATCGATCAGAAGCCGTTCTTGAGAAGCTCAGTATGCAGCGCGGCCACGCCATTGACCGAATGGCCGCCAACGACCGAAAGATGCGCCATTCGTACCGTCTGCGGAGAACCTTCTTCAACAAGGGAGAGGATCTGCTTCTTCTTCGCGTCTCCCGGCCACTTCGCTTCCACTTCCTGCATAAGGCGCTTGTTGATCTCGAAAATGATCTGCAGGTGACGCGGCACGACCTTCTGGAAGAGTTCCGCACTCCATTTTTCCAAAGCTTCCGGCAGGAGGGTATGATTGGTATAAGCAAAGGAGCGGATGACAATTGACCAAGCCTTCTCCCAGGTCATTCCGTGTTCGTCATGCAGAACGCGCTGAAGTTCGACCACTGCGATGGCAGGGTGCGTGTCGTTGAGCTGGATGGCGACTTTCTCGGGAAAGTCTCTTCCAGTCATCGTTCGTCCTGCGAAAGCGACGGATGATGTCCTTCAGCGAACAGGCAACGAAAAAATACTGCTGGAGCAGACGAAGCTCTTTTCCGCTCTCGGTCTTGTCGTTCGGATAAAGAACTTTCGAGATGGTTTCACTGTGGTTCTTTTCGCGCACGGCTTCCTCGTAACCGCCGCGGTTGAAGGCCTCAAAGTCGAATTCCTCCGACGCCCGCGATTCCCAGAGGCGCAGGAAGTTGACGGTGTTGGTTCCGTACCCGGGGACTGGAATGTCATAGGGCACGCCGACCAGTTTTCTCCAGCCCATCCAGCGCGGGACGTAGTTGCCTTTGTCGTCAAAGACGTTCTCGACGTGAGCCGTACAACTTGAATTTCCGTGGTCTGCTCGGGCCGGACGATTTCCCATGGGGTTCCGTATTGCAACCATGCATCCGGCAGTTCGACCTGATAGCCGTCAAGGAATTTCTGCTTGAAGAGTCCGTATTGGTAGTGGATTCCGTAGCCGATGGCTGGTAAATCGAGCGTAGCCAACGAGTCGAGGAAGCACGCCGCGAGACGGCCAAGACCGCCGTTGCCCAGCGCCATGTCGTATTCCTCCTCTCGTAGTTCCTCGTAGTCCAAACCCAGTTCCTCGAGGGCATGGACCATGTTGTGGATGACTCCGGCATTGTAGAGACTGTTGGAAAAGAGCCGCCCCATGAGGAATTCCAAGGAGAGATAATAGACTCGCTTGGCG
>CAWEOV010000026.1:0-120578 GCA_963810765.1 uncultured Verrucomicrobiae bacterium | reverse complement strand
CCAAGAGGGCCGGCTTATCGAATTGCCGGATAATAACAAGAACAAGGCATTGGAGTATCTGGCGACCCTTATCGAGGCGATTCCAGACATTGGATTTGGAGGCGGGATCACCGAAAGCGTGCTCGCGCGCGAACACGCTCACAATACCGGCATCGGCAAAGGCTGGGCATGTCCTCACGCACGGTCGCCTCGTGATGGCGAGCTTGTTTGCTCAGTCGGCTGGGATCCAACGGGAATCGACTATGGTTCACCTGACGGCGAGCCCGTGCATTTGCTGGTCATGTATTTCGTGCCGGACACGCAAAAGAATGCCTATCTCAAGGAGGTTTCTTCCCTGGCCAAGGCAATCCACACACAGCCGACCTTGCAGGACCTGAAATCTCTGACCGGTCTCTCGGAAGTCCGTCATCGGCTCCTCGATGCGATCGGTATCGCGCTGGAATCGACAGCGCCAGACGCAAGAGCTCGGATGATTCAGTTAGAAGTAAAGCATGCGGCTGCTCAACAGCTCGGATTCGGAGTGCCTGGTGAAATCGCCCGCGCCCTGATTCCGCTTTCGATTTTGGCAATCCCCGGCTCCAAGCCGATCGTCCTTTGTCAGGATCGCGATGTCGTGACGGCTTTGGAAGGAAAGGAGCAATTGGCCGCTCACCTCGCCGAAAAGGGTAGCGCTGAGCAGAACGGCATTCGCGTGTTTCTTCGTTCGTCTTCCAATTATCAGCCTGACCGCGTCCTTTACGATTGTTTGGCCCTCAGAGCGACCAAGAACATTCAGTAACTGGCATTGTTCGATTGGATGATCTGTTTCCGCGTCGGCTCTCGTTTCATATGTCTTCAGGGGTTTGCCCTCTCCACCCGCCCAACACAGTTTCGGTGGTCCTCACATCCATCGAAGGTAGTGCATGCCGGCTTCCCGCGTTGCGTTCGATTGCGTCGCAAGCTCCATGAGATCAATTTCCCTGAGGGCCACTTTCCTCATCGCGGACACGCAGCCGTAGCGCTTCAGGCTCACTAAGCGCCTCTTGCTCATCGGGCCCGATTGCCTCGAGGACGACCCGGTCGCCACGATTCAAATTGGCACTAATCACTTCGATTATGCTGTCCGCTGGAAGATTCTCCTCGCCTTTGCAAATCGTGATTGTGCTCTTGAATCTAATCACGCATCGGACAAACTGCGCCGCCGGTCGCGCGTGCAATCCGAGCTTGTTAATAATTTCGACTTCCTTGCGCGTGCGGTTCGAAGCGGCAGCTTGGAAAGCGCTTTCGGCCAGCAGCATGAAGGCACCAATTGCTTCGCCTATCGGTCGAAAGAAAGCGGCACTAAATCTCTACGCGCCCTCCCAGTTCGATGGTGCGGTTGACAGGTAGCTTGAAAAATTCTGCTGGTCTTTGTGCGTGATGGCTCATCGCCACAAAGAGGTGCTCACGCCACCGCGCCATGCCGGGCTTCGCCGTGCAGATGATTGTCTCGCGTCCTAGAAAGAAGCTCGTTTTTTGCTCCTCGATCACAAACTCTTTCAGAGCGCAACACTCGATGATCTCGCCGATTGTCGGTGTTTCCATAAAGCCGAAATGAGCGATGATTCGAAAAAAGCCTTGAGAGAGATCGTTGATCTCAATTCGGGCGTCTTTTGGAACGTACGGGATGCGATCGGTGAGGATCGTGAGCACGATGTTGCGCTCATGAAGCACACGGTTGTGCTTGAGATTGTGCAGGAGCGGGACGGGTGCGCCTTTTGGTTGCCCCGCAAAGAACACCGCGGTACCCGGCACGCGCGCGGGCAGTCCGGACCCACGCCCAAGTGCAGTCGTCGAGGCGATAAGGTCTCTGAGCGAAAGCATTTGCAGAGCGTTCTTGCGCAGAAGGTAGCGGCCCTTCTTCCACGTGGTCATCTGCAGGAACACCACCGCGCCGATCGCAAGAGGCAGCCATCCGCCTTGCATCACTTTAGCGCTGTTGCCGGCAAGGAAGGCTCCCTCCACAGCGAGCGGGACAGCGCAAAGTGCCCCGGCTCGAACGTTGCTCCATTTCCACACCCGCCGAGCCGCAAAATAAAGCAGGAGGGTTGTGGCGATCATGGTGAGGGTTACCGCGATCCCGTAAGCGCTGGCCAGCGCTTCACTCTTCTCGAAGCCAATAACCAACGCGATACAGCCTAAGGCGAGCAGTGTATTGATTTGAGTTGGCGAACAATCTGGGCGATGCCCGTAATTGCGAGTGTCAGGAACCACACCAGCATGATAGGGCCAAAAAGCTTGGCGACTGACTCGGTGCCCTTGCGCTGAAAAGCGAAGAGAACCACGAGAATCAATACAGTCAGAGGAACGGTAAAGGGCGCCAGCCACGGGGCGGCAACCGTCAAGCCCTCTGTGGCGGAAAGCACTGAGATGGCGGGCGTAATAACTCCATCTCCATAGAGAAGCGCCGCTCCGGTAAGCCCGATCGCTATCATCGCAACGGTTAGCCTCGACTTCTCTGCCTCGTTGACGCTTTCAGGAAATGCCAGCGAAAGCAGCGCGAGAATTCCCCCTTCGCCCTGGTTGTCTGCGCGCATGACAAAGGTGAGGTATTTGACTGTGACGAGTAGTGTGAGGGTCCAAATGATGAGGGAAAGGATTCCCAGGATTCCCTCCTGATCGCTGGCCCCGTGAGCAAGGCACTCCCGGAAAGCATAGAGAACCGAGGTGCCGATGTCGCCATACACTATGCTAATTTTTCTTAAAGAAACTGTGAAAGCCTTGCCTAGCGATGTCTGGCCCCCTTTTCCTACAGCCAGCCCGACCGCTTGAACCCCAACCATAGCCCGCTGCAGACCAAGGCGATCACGCCGAGCACTACCCAGTAACCGTATCGCCAGCCCAGCTCGGGCATGAATTCGAAGTTCATGCCGTAAATGCCAGCTATCGCCGTAGGTGCGGCGATGATCGCAGCCCACGCCGCCAAACGTTTGGTGTCTTTGTTCTGCGACACTGAGATAATCGATAGATTCGCATCAAGGGCGGTAGCAAGCACCTCGCGAAGCGTGTCCGCCATTTCGTTGATGCGCATTGCGTGATCATACACGTCGCGGAAGTATGGCTTGGTGTCTTCCGGCACCAACTCCAGATCGAACCGCATCAGGCGGCTACTCACATCCACGAGTGGCGAGACGGCCCGCTTTATGGAAAGAAGTTCACGCTTCAAGTGGTAGATTCGGCTCGTTGTCTCATGAATGAATTTCTCATCCAAGACGACCTCCTCCAGCTCGACCACTTTTTCTTCTAACGCCTCGAGGATGGGGAAGTACTGGTCCACCACAAAATCCATCAGGGCGTAGAGGACAAAGCCAGGACCTTTTGCGAGAAGATGCTGTGAAGCCTCGCAGCGTGCGCGCAAGCCTACGTGCGACCGCAGCGAGCCATGTCTGACAGAAACGACGAAGCGCGGCCCTACAAAGACGTGTGTTTCCCCAAACTCGACATGCTCCGGCTCACCGGCCAAGTGTGCCGTGCGCAGTACGACAAAGAGACAATTGTCATACTGCTCTACCTTCGGCCGCTGGTGCGCACAGAAGGCATCCTCGATGGCTAGGTCGTGGAGGCCCAATTCTTCCTGAATCTCACGCAGCAGCTTCTCGTCAGGCTCGTACAAACCAACCCAGACGAATCGGTCTTCGTGTTTGAGCTCTTCGCTAATGTCCGCAATCACCACATTGGCCACGCGCAGGCCCTGGACGTAAGCCGCGGAGTCAATTACTCCAGGATGCTGCTCGCCGTGCTGGACTGCTGGTATAGCCGAGGATTGGGGACGGCCTGTCTGCATCTAGGGGGAGTCTAGCGTATTTTCCCTATTATCTACAGTGGAAAGAGAAAGGCTGCGACGAGTGCAGCCGGATATTGCCGTCGCGAAGGCGCTCCGAATCGACGTGTAGCGTGCCATTGCCAGGCCCTTGTGTCCCAGGAGCCCCCTTCCGTATCGCGCAAGTTGGCTCCACGCTCGTTGAAGACGAGCGTGAAGGCCGTATGCGGAACACCTCAAGGAAAGGAAAATTACGCACGCCAGCGCGCCGGGAGATCGACAAAGAGCAAAGGCGAAAGCGCCCTGCGCTGGCTATGCAGACGACATGCTTGGCGAGAAAAATCGACGTTGATACCCTTGACGGCTCTATGGAAAAGGCCCCTGATTACAAACTCGCCGCAGTGAAAAAGCCAGAGATGCTTGAAGCACTTGTGAATGAATTTCTGAAGGACGGATATGAGCTCTACGGATCGCCTTTCTGCAGCGCTGATCGCTACTGCCAGGCAATCGTCAAATACGGCAAATCTGGGAAGTGAGCGTGCCTCTTTTTTTCCTCAAACTTTGATAAATTCCCTTAAACCTCGCGCCTGAATACCGTTGGCGCCACCGGTGCGGCGAGGTCGATCGTGGTTGCCGGCAGCTTTGAGCCGTTCGGCACTTTTTCTGAAGTCAGACTGATCATTGATCGCGAAACCGGCAAGTCTCGCGGCTTTGGGTTCGTTACGATCAAGACCGACAAGGTGGACGCGCGGATTCTGGCCGATCTGTTACGGGGCAGGCTGGTTCCCAGCGTGCATATTGCCGGTGGGGAGACCCGGCGGCTGGCCCGCGGAGAAGGCAACCGGTCTGTCGGGGCCTTGGGGATAGCGCGTCTTACCGCCGGCGAGCTTAAGCTGTGCGTAGGTATCCGCACGATACCAGTGGCTGCACGCACTCGCACACGTTACCCGCCACGTCATAGAGGCCGTAGCTCTAAGCGTCCCGATAATGGCGAGGTTGATCCCTCCGTGGAGCATGCCTCCTCGTAGGAAACCCGCGGCTGTTTCATGCGAGCGATGAAAAGCTTTCGCGCATCAACTTATATTGGTCAATTTAGACGAATCTCGCTCTCCCGGCGAGAATTCCTTCCAGGAGGCCGGGTATTTCCAGATCTGTCCCTTTACGAGTGGCGTTGCAGAATCACGCGGCAAACTTCACCACGTTTGCGGCTGGCGAGGGAAGGAGATTCCAGAATTTTGCAGCGGCTTCTGGTGTCACAAACCGCCCGGTAATGGCGGAAAACCATCGCGGGGGAATTGCCCATCTCCGCGGCAGTCAGATTTTCGTTGCGATGGAGTGCGAAGTGGTAAGAGCCGAAGGTATGTCGCAGGATATTCATGGACATGGGAGCAGTTGCGGCCTGGGCTGCTTCTCCCAAGGCCGCATGCCAGCGTTTGCCGGCCAGTAGAGTAATCGGCCCAGAAGTTTTTCGGTGCGGACTGAGCCAGGTCCGAAGATTATCCGAGATAGTGACAACGCGGCGCTGGCGCGTTTTTGCCTTTGCGCCTTTGACGATGATCTCGTTTTCGCAAACTTCGTTCCAGTCGAGTCCGGAGACCAGCGAAGACCTTGGCATTGCAAATGCGGTTCACTGCCTGCTGACTGCCCGCTCCTTTGAACCCTTGGTCTTCAAGTCAGGGGAGCCGAGCCACAAATGGCGGCTTCAGCCATTGCCACCCTCGCCAGCAATCAGAACCGTTCCTAGGGCAAACGGGAAGCTCCACCAAAGTCGCCTTCGGCTTTGTGATTCGAACCCCGTATTGGTGCGTCTTTTCGCATTGCGCAAAACCGATTAAGAGGGTTAATAGCCCCGGTCCAAGGTATCCGTATGATTTTTAACCATGTTTCTTTGAACTGTCGTAACGTTGCCGCGCAGGAAAGGTTTTACGTGAAGCATTTTGGCTTTCAACGCTCGCGCATCTTCAACGTGGGCAAACCGGATCAATTTGTGATGTTAAAGCTTGGCCCGGTTCGACTGGAACTTTACCCAAGCGATACGGCCAACTTCGATCAGAAAGGCGGCGAGCAAGGTGTCGGATTTAAGCATCTGTCTTTCGACGTGCCTAAGCTTGAATCGGCCATTGAACCACTGCGCTCAGACGGCATTGAACCCGATCCGATCCAAGATGTCGGTGAGGTCATCCCCGGTTTGCGGGTCGTTTTCTTTCGCGACCCTGAAGGGAATATTATCGAGTTCATAGAAAGTTATCGGGACGAGGAGTGAGTCCCTAAAAAGGTCCTTCGGCTATCCTCACCTCGACAGCAATCAAAGGGCCACAAACGCCACTGGAGCCCAAGCCCCAGGCCATCCAAATGCGCCATTGAACCCTTGGCCCTTGGAAGCCTCAAAGCCCTTGTCGGCTACCTTAGCAGATAGAATAAGGTGATTTTATGTAACTGGTTCTATATGCATTCTTTGCATTAAATACCAATCGCTTACTGAGGACCGATTTGCGATTTCAGGGACATAAAAGGGAACACATAATCTGGCGTGTCCTTCAGAGCGTCATTTTAAGGCTTTTCTTTCCCACTGTCTCCTGAAAGAATTCCTTCTGGTTTATGGCTAGTAACCCTAATGACCGGGTCGTTGCCGCTCGTATTGCTTTCTGGTTTGTCGTACAAGCAAAACGAATGGCAAAGGCGGGCAACACCGCGCAGGAAATTATTGAACGTCTCAATGATTGGCGGCACGTTCTTAAGGATTGGAGAGACAACTCGCCTGATCATCCGCTAAACCTTCCAAGCAATGATATGCCTGAGTTTTGGCCAAGTGGAGCTCTCGAAAAATTCATCGCAATGCGAAAGCCTGAATGGCTCAAAAATCCAGATCTAGGGGACAACCCCCCAGATCTCTGAGAACGAACGAAGCGTGTAGCCCGTCCCACCGAATTTTCTGCCGTCTGTTTCTACGGTTGCAATTCTTCGCCAGCAATCAGGATGGTTTCTAGGGCCAACCGCGCCCAAAAGAACGGCTCCCCTTGGGAAGCCGCCGCAATTTCAACAGACAAAAGGGAAGGGGAGTTGCTGAACCCTTTGGCCCAGGAAGGCTCCGACCTACCGTCGGCTAGGCCCAAAATAAGCGAAAAGACCGACCCGAAGCGCTCCAGCGGCGCGTGGGTCGCATTTTGACATTTTCGGGACCGATTTTTGCTACCAAAGCCCACGAGGCCGCGGCGCAATGGGTTCGAGTGTTGGTTTGAATGCGAATTTTAGCCTTTGGTTTCGCGCCGAGGGCTCATTGTGGCAGTAATGGGGGCGTAGCTCACCTCTTGTTGACACAAGCTGTAGTGGGTTCTCTGGAATTGTTTTGCTTTGCTAAGTTACGCGGAACCAACGCAAATGCTCCCACCCCGCGAAGAGGTCTTTCAGCCAGCTGTTATAGCTCATGATACGGTAAATGACGCGTCTGCCCGTGCACACGATCTGGGCGGGTAATAAAACGATCGCGTGTAAAAAGCGCCGGAACTCCATCTTAATCAACTCGACGCCTCGCCGACCATTGGGCAGGAGCAGCCCGAACCACGCCTTCAGATTCCAGGCCAGGGAGGTCATTACCATGTAGGCCCATTTGCTGAGCAAATCGTCCACCGGCATGCGCATGGCGTTGACCCCGTTTTTAAGCTGCTCGATCACGTTCTCCTGATGGCAACGCCCGTTGGCCAGACTGAGGATCTGTTCCGGGGCGTAGTCGCCGCGGTTGGCAATATAGAAAAAGTAACGGATCTCATCAAAGAGGACTCTCTCGCCCTTTTGCACGCTGATGTTCTTGCGCACGATGACGAGCCGATAGGGCCGAGAGCATTTGAGGGGCTGATATTCGATTTCGGCGATGTCCTCACCTAGAAGCACCTTGTTCTCATAGCCCTTGAAACGAACGATGCTTTCCTTGACTCGCTCGGGCTTGCGGCGCGCAGCGCTGGCAATTTCATAGCGTGGAAGCCGCTTTAGGGGCTTCCAGGCCTGTTCTGGCAAGGCTTGGGCCAAGTTCACCACCTTGGGATGGGCATCCATTCCGAAAATGAATTTGACTCCTTGCTCATCCCAGCGGTCCAACTCTCCCGTCAAGCTAAAGTCGGTGTCCCCGCGCAGGGTGATTTGCGCGGCATCTGGCGCCACCAATTCGACCGCCCGATCGATCCAGGGCACGCAGCCCTCATGACTCACTACGTTGCCGGGGCGGTTGACAAGGGTAGAGCACCTCGTTGGTATTGGCCAGGGAGACGACAAGCGGTGCATAACCCCAAATCCCTTTGTAGGACAGGGCCATGCCGTCTTTGCACTCCCCGAGAGTCTGCGCAATCGTGCCGTCCGTGTCGATAAAGGCCTCGCTTAAAAAGCCTTTGGGTTGTTGCCTCCAAACCCGCTGCCGCACCGTGTTGGTGATCTCCATGAGATTGAGGATATCGGCCTCTTCAAAGCGACGGGTGAAGTCCCCGCTGGTCGTCGGATCCGGAATGCGCTGAGCGCCCAGTCCATCGAGGAAGGCCTCATCATTGCGCCGCAGTTCAATATCCTCCAGCCGCACGCCCTCCAGCAGCGCGTTGTAGCTCAGATTCAATACATGGTCGCTCTCGTGGTAGGGCAAGTGCTTCTTAAGCAGGTGCAGGCGGGAGTCGATCTCTTGCCGCAACCCCAGCTTGTTGACCATCAGATGGATCGCGCCGATGCCCCCGCAGTTTACCGCCCGGGCTTTCTCGGCCATCTCATAGTGAATATTGCTGGCCTTCATGATCGGCTCGCGCCTGATCGCTCCAGCCCCGCTCCGGGTCCAGACGGCGTTGAATTCGGCGCTTGCGATTACGCAGGATCTTAGGATAGCATCTCTTCACTCGAAATGACCTTTCTCTTTGGATGGCTTCGGTTTACTCACCGCCATCAGACCAAGGATTTAAGGGCATTTCGACTCTTTTGCGCCGTCCCTTCGATTCAATTCACGCTTCTTTAAGGACTAGGACTAGGATAAACCTGCCGAGCTCGTTCTTGACTAAGCGACATTCGAGACGGGCGAGGACGTTCTGGCTGCCGGCGATCGGATCCTGCTTTTCACCGACGGGCTCACGGAAATGCCCTCTGCTCCGGAAAGCGAAGACGATGAAAGAATCGCCGCGACTCATCAAGGGTCTGACTTCGAAAGATCACCCGTGCTTGATTAACGACGTCATTCGCCTCGGTTCTAGACGCGTCGGGATTGGTACGTCTCAAGGACGACGTCTGTCCATCATTGCTAACTCTTCCGATTACGACGCCTGTTCTTGCCGGGGCGCTTCGGCTTCAACGGACTTACCCTCCTGGAAATACTCGTCGAATTTAGCCTTGGCCTCATCGCCGAACAGAATGTCACAGGCCTCCATCATACCCTCGGCATTCTTGATCTCCTCCTTGCGAACTACCAGGGCGATCTTGGAACGGCGGCGCAAGAAGTCCTCCAGCTTGACAATCATCTCCCGTTGCTTGGCCTGCTGGATTTCGCAGCGAATGTATTCGGTGCCCTTTATTAAAATGTCCGCTTGATTGGGATCTTCCCGGATATCTTCCAACAGACGGAGCGCCTCGGCGCCATAGCGCCGCCACAACCGACTAGTCAGCTTTTCGGAAGCCTCGGGGGAAGTGTAGCTATCCAAATTCATCAACTTAGCTTGATGCAGATACTCTTCCTTGACGGCCGGATCGGGTTCGCCATACCACTTGTACTCAGGGTAAGGTATGTTAACTCCCAATTCCTTAACGAATGCGCTGACTTCGTCACCGACATTGACACAATCCGTCAACTTGCCACCGTATATGCTGATATGGGCATCCTGGCGATTGACGTCGATTTCGTGCTTACGAGACAATTGCATCCAGTCCTCGGTTTTACCTTCCGCCTGGCTCTTGACAACCAGCGGCCTAACCCCGCAGCGCTCGGCAATAACATCGTCATCGGTCAAAGGCTTCGTCAATTTTAGCCGTTTATTGATGTTGTCCAGGACGAAGTTACGGTCTTCCTCGGTCACATGAGTAAAAGGACTATCGACCCGTGTATCGGTGGTACCGATACACGTTTTGGCACCCATGGGAATAACGAAGAATAACCGGCCGTCATCGGCAAAAAAGGTTAGGATTCGTTTATTGCGGGTAAGCTGATTGACGATCAAATGGATACCCTTTGAGAAAACGTGATGATGTTCAGTTTTCTGCCCGGTCATTTGATTGTGTTCGTCCACGAAGGGACCACCTGCATTAATCAGCACCTTGGACTTGAGCTCGAACTCCGACCCATCGATCGTGTTTCGGGCCCTGGTGATCCAGGCGCCGCCTTGTTTTTTTGAGCCTAGAGATTCCACGTAGTTAGCAGCAATACAGCCTCGGTCCAAGGCGGAACGGATGAACTGATAGACAAAGCGGGAATCGTTATCGTGCAAATAAGCATCGGAATACTCGAAACCGCCTGCCGCGCCTTCGGTATTTACCACGGGCTCTTCCTGATTGATCTTATTCTTGGAAAGCAGTCGCGGCCTTTTGGTAAACCCGCTGCCGATGAACCAATACAACCAGGCGCCCATCCATAAAAAAAGAGGAGGAAAACGAAACCCCTTGGCAATAGTAGTAAAGAAACGGATTTCCTGGACTCTGGAGGGATAGTTCCTGATCAGGTGATTACGGCTTTTACATAACCCCCTTACCAAGCCAAATTCATAGTTCTCCAAGTACTTGATACCGCCCCAGGCCAGATTTGAGGAATGCTGGCTGGTAAACCCGGCAAAATCCCGTTTATCGATCAAGGCGGTACGCACGCCCTTGCCGGAAAGCGCGGCGGCCGAAACGGCACCATTAATACCTCCACCGATAATCAACACGTCGTAAGTATCCTGGGCGAGCTTTTGAATATTGTTCTGTCTTAGCTGCATGTTTTAAATCCTGCGTCGTTGTTTGGCCGAGCAGAGAAGTTTGCTCAATTTTTGTCGGGGCGGGGGAGTCGCATCCCCGTTCCTACCCTATCGTCTATGTTATGTAAAGAATTTAGCTGAAGAGGCTCGCACTCAAGCACATTTTGCATCGAGGGCAGAGTTGGAGGGTTGCGAGGGGCCGGGTTAAGGAGCCGTGATCAATCTCCGACGCAGGACGCCCTCCCATTGGCGAAACTCCATCACTGTGATTTCCATCGTCACGAGAGCAGAAGCAGACATGATTCGTCGATGGGCTGAAACTCGCGACCTTTCACCCATGCCAGCACACGTGTGGCAGCGGCCCGCAAGCCAGCCCAACGCGCGATACGCTCCGATCTTCGCGCACAGCGGACGATCAAGCATTGATCGAATTGTTCTTGGAGAAACGCAGCAGCCGTTCGGTTCCGCTCCACCCAACGACCGAGACGCACGCTTGCGGCGAGTATGATAGGCCTTCGCGCTCTTAATCCACCGTGAGCCGAACGAAGTTGTGACCAGGCTCGATCGGTTATCGTGACGACGGAGTAAAGTGATCAATGTGCGCCGTTCCCGGCGCGACCTGCTGCCCGCCATAACGATAGCGTGCTTCCTGCCGCTTCGCATTGGCCCTTTCCAAACGCTCCAAGCGGATTCGTCCATGGGTAAATCTGACTAACGGGAGGTTATCGCTTGACGCGGCTGACACCCGTCACCACCTGCGCCCGCGCATCGGCCGCCCCGCCCTCCGCGGTCGCTTATGCTGAAGTGACGGCTTCGGTGCTCGCGCGGGCGTCGTTCCGCGGCGCGGCATTGATTGTCCCTACCGGCATTGAGGCTGGCTTGGCAGCGGTGGCGCTCAGGGGGCAGGGACCCTCTTCGTTGAAGGGCCGATTCCTGTTCCTGCTGCTTGAAGCTTTCGGTCAACTTTCTGGATCGGGGGCGCTACTGGAAAGCAGGCGAAGAGATTCCCGATGACCAAGTGCCTGCCATGATTCGCAGGTATGCGATTGCCGATGATCGCGATGACGACGCCCACGCGCGAGGGAATGATTCGGCTGCGCAACCGAATGCCAGGCCCAAGCGCCCTGGAAAGGCTAGGAAGCCTTCCAAAGGTAGGGGTCTCGCCGGGCGACAAGAGGGGAAGCTCCTTGATGACGCTCCGGACATGGACGGACTAAGTAAAAAGAAGGTGCTTGCACGTTGTCGGGTTCCCTTCGAAACAATCGGTCTATGAGTCTCCCTAATGTCGAAACTAACTCACCCATTTCACCGCTCGACAGTTCTCTCCTGATACGAGCCAACGAAGGCCGCACGCTGCATGCGTTTGGCCACGCAGTGGCCATACTGCTCGACGGCAAACAAACCGGCGGGAAGTTCACGGCCTTTCTCAATATCACACCACCGGGCGGAGGGCCGGGGCCGCATTACCACGAACACGAAGACGAATGGTTCTATATCGTCGAGGGCCGGGTTAGTTTTTTAACTAACGGTATTTGGACCGACGTGTTCCCGGGCGATTGCGTTTACTCCCCCCGCGGCTCGGTCCACGCTTTTAAAAATAATACGGATCAGCCTATCCGCGTGTTCATCAATATCGCTCCCTCGGGATTTGAACGATTCTTCGCCGAAGCAGCCGAGTGGTGGGCGAATCCAGAGCGCGACATGAGCCGCATAGCGGCGATTGAGGAGAAATACCGAACCTTTTCCGTGAAACAATGAGACCTACTTGGAAGGGTCGCGGAGTGAGGTTGTGCGCGTGAAAGTCACAATTCAAGGTTCTGTGGCAAAACTTTACGCAGAGAGCGCCGCTGCGAGGCCCACTTTTCGACCAGCTTTTAGCCAAAAATCATTCAAATGCATGGCCACCCCACCCTTGGCGTGAAAGGCGCTAGACCTCGCCTCTCCTCTCGTCCTGGCGCACAGATTGGCAAGCTCAGCGAGGAGTATTTAGGAATCCGCAACCGGCAGATGAGCACGAAAGCGCTCACCGCAGAAATGCAACTCGCCGAACGCCGTGGCGAACTGATCGAGAAGCGTTTGGTTGAGCAACAGGCGGCCTATCTGCTGGTCGCCTTGCGCCAGGCGATCTGAACGCGCAAACCTACGCCCGCAGGATAGTCGGCTTAAAGGATACCAAAGCAGCCAAAGCGATGCTCCATGAGATGGCAATCTCGCTGCTTAATGATTTGAAGGACCTGCCGAGCAAGGTGACCGATCCAAACTGGCTCGAAGAGATCGCGCAGGAGAAGGACAGTTCAAGAGCGGTTGAAACTTCTGATTAGGATCCGTTCTTGGACTCACTCCTCGTCCCGATAACCTTCTAGGAACTCGATAATATTCCCTTCGGGATCACGAAAGAAAACGACCCGCAAACCGGGGATGCTCTCACCGACATCTTGGATCGGATCGGGTTCAATGCCGTCTGCCCGCAGTGGTTCAATAGCCGATTCAAGCTTCGGCACATCGAAAGACAGATGCTTAAATCCGACGCCTTGCTCGCCGCCTTTCTGATCGAGGTTGGCCGAACCGCGTGGGTAAAGTTCCAGTCGAACCGAGCCAAGTTTTAACATCACAAATTGATCCGGTTTGCCCACGTTGAAGATGCGCGAGCGTTGAAAGCCAAAATGCTTCACGTAAAACCTTTCCTGCGCGGCAACGTCACGGCAATTCAAAGAAACATGGTTAAAAATCATACGGATTCCTGGGTTCGATTTCGGGGCTTATCGTCATTCAATTAGCTTGTCGATTCAAGGTTTTAGGCATTGTCGTGGACTGTGAGCGAACAACGCTCAACCCAGCTGACTACTTCACCCGGTGAACGCCCGTCACGACCGCGCCGGGAAACATGTCCATGACCGTGCGGCGTGCTTCAGCCGATGATTCATGCTAATTGTTCGGCGAGCGAGCAGCTGCTCGACGGTCTGGCGCACCTCGGTGAATTTCTCAATGAAGGTCTATCAAGAAATCAAACCGAACTTACTGCCATTTTCAGTCCAAGGTATACTTGGCTTTGAGTCCCAGCAGCTCAGCTACCGTCTGCCGGTCAAGGTAGTCCTGCTGGGAGCGAATCTTATCGCCCTCAACCTGAATGAAGGAAGCCCCTGGATAGGCGACGGTGCGACCGGTAGGCGGGGTGCCGTCCATGAACGGACCGGTGTGGGTGCCGTGTAAAACCCATTGGGCGGCGACCAAGCCCCCTCCAGTGTCACCTATACTGATCTGCTCGAGCGATGCGTCAGGAAAGGTTGTCCAAAACGATTTAACAAACTCGCCGATGGCTTCCCCGGTAAGATCGTGGTCTGCGCGCGGGGTGCGGTGGATGCCCCCTTCAGCGTATGCGGCGACAAACGCGCCAGCATCGTGACGGTTCCAGGAATTGAAATGGGTTTGTGCAACCTCGATAGCATTCATTGTGTTGATTCCTCAGCGTGAAAGTTTGACATGTATTTGTTGTTTCGCATTACCTAATCGGTAGCAAGTCTATTCAAACTGCCTTAAAATCTTGCGCAAAAGCCAAAAAACCTGCCGTTAGAAAATGAGCCTCGTTGGTCATGAAAACTCGCGGTGCATCTATCGTGTAATATCACGATACGGTCCAAGTTGTAAACCTTGGGCGTCTGGGGGACGAGAATCGTTGTTCATTTTGTGCATGCAGTTCGTATGCAGTTTTTCCTGCGAAAAGCTGCTATTTTGTGCAATTTCGTGCAAAACCGCATAGTTGCAAATAGAACAGGGATTTCCACTTAAGGGTTTGACAAACAGTTATGCTGGAGCACCCGGCTGGATTCGAACCACAGGACGTTGGTTTCGCGAACCACATCCGCAGCCTTCTTGTCATCGCGCATGCCGATGAAGGTGCAATGACGTAGGTGTCCCGCATCTGTCCATTCGACGAAAGCCGCCTGGCAGACAGGCTTCGGTCTCACCCAGCGGCATGCGCCATCTTCTCTGCCGTTAACGATTCGCCCCACCGTGAAGCTCTCTTCTCAGGCAGATTTTTGAAGGGCACCTGACAATTTGCAGTGCCTTGAGAGACGGGAAGAGCTCATCCCGAATTCGCGGGACAAATCCGTCCTTCACTTTCGCGACGAAGATGAGCTCTTTCTTCTCGTAAACTCCGACAATGAATGCAGGTTCTATCCGCTTCAGAATTGTTTGGTCCTTCGTCGTCTTTGCCTCCGCTTGCTCGATTCGGCAAGCCGAACTAAAAAGACCAGATTGATCCGTGTATTTGGATTTTGCAACCCCCTCCCCCGGCGCCGTGTTTGACCTCCGGGCCGATTTTTGTCACTCTGCGCCCATGGAAACGCACGCTTTCGGCTTCAGACTCCGGGCCAACGCCCCGGAGGGCCAAAAAGCGATTTCCTATCAGTAACCGCCACTCTTACGAATACTTCACGATTTTTTTAATCGTGCGCAGATAACCCGCCTAACGTAGGACACGCTGACCGAGGCGCAGACCGTGATCGAGCTTTGGACCACAACCAGAACAGCCATATGTCGAGTGACACGAGCGGGGTCGGTGGCGAACCCCCGGCGCGGTTGAAGGTCCGACTTCTTGGTGGAGTCGAGATCATCTTGGACGGCCGGCGTCTTCGCGCCTTCAACTCTCTTCGCTTGCAACGGTTTCTGGCGTTGATCGCGTTGCGGAGAGACCTGCAGCACCGCTCGCGACTCGCGTTCGAGCTGTGGCCCGACTCCAACGAACGCCAGGCGCGGACCAACCTCAGAAAGCTGATCCACGACTTCCGTCATGCCCTTCCCGACACCGGAGAGTTCGTCGAGATCGACAACGAGATTGTGCGGTGGATTCCGCGGGCGGGCCGACGTCGACGTGCTGAGGTTCCGCGATGCCCTGGCGGCCTCTGATCTCGAGCTCGCCGCGCGCCGCTATTCGGGCGATCTCCTTCCAGCTTGTTATGACGACTGGGTCCTGGACGAGCGAGCGAAACTTCGAGCTGAGGCGTATGGGGCCTTCATGCGGCTGACAGAGGAGAGTGCGAAGCGGAACGACCACAAAGCCACGATCCGGTACGCCCAACGCATCATCGACCTGGAGCCGACCGAGGAAGCAGCCGTTCGAATTCAGATGGAAGCACATCTCGCACTTGGCAACAGAGCCGCGGCGCTGCGCGCTTACCACCGGTGCGCGGAGGTGCTCGAGCGCGAGCTTGCGGTGGCACCCGACGAGGCGATCGGGGCCATCTACCAACGGCTTAGGGCTGGCACACTCGACCACGACGAAGTACGCGGGGCGAGGACCTGGCACCCATCGCCGAATCGCCTTTCGTGGGCCGCGACCTCGAGTTGAACCAGCTCAACGAGGCATGGAACACCGTGCGGAAGGGCCGGGCGCATCTCGTGTTGGTGACCGGCGAACCGGGGATCGGAAAGACCCGTCTCGCACAGGAACTCGGCCGCCGCGTTCGAGCAGAGGGACACGTGGTGGCTTCGGCTCGTGCGTACGAGGCTGCGGGCAGACTGCCCTGGGGTCCCGTGGTAGACCTCCTCCGATCGAAGGCTCTTCGGAGCCAGATCGACACGCTCGAAACGGTCTGGAGGACCGAGCTCGCTCGTCTCCTGCCCGAACTCCTCGACGCTTCCCAGCCATCTGGACAGAGCCGGTCGGGCGATCTGGCTCAGCGCCAACGGTTATTCGATGCCGTGAGCCGAGCCATCGTCGTCGCCGACCGTCCGCGTTTGCTGATCATCGACGACCTGCAGTGGTGTGATGCCGAGACGATCGGCTTGATCGGTTTCGTTGTCCGTTCCGGGCGGACGGCACCGGTCCTCTTCGTCGGTACCGTCCGCTCGGAGGAGCTCCCAGAGCATCATCCCCTTGGCGAGCTCGTCGACGCTCTCGGCCACGACCGGGCAGTGACCACCGTGCCACTCGACCCGCTTGACGAAGCCACCACCGCGACGCTCGCCGCTCGGATACGCGCTACAGACACGATTGATCCGGAATTGGCGGCACGACTCTGGGGCGAGACGGAAGGCAATCCACTCTTTGTCATCGAAGTTCTTCGAGCCGGGATCTCGACTGACCGAAGTCAGGCAGTGGTGACACCGACGATGCGGGCGGTGCTGCGCGCCCGACTGGGCCAACTACCTGACGGCGCTCGGCGACTAGCCGAGGTGGCGGCGATCATCGGTCGGCCCTTCTCGGTGAGTCTGATGGTCTCGGCCACTGGGATCGGTGAGCACGAGCTCGTTGATCATGTCGACGAACTCTGGCGTCGGCGGATCATCCGCGATCAGGGGCTCACCTACGATTTCAGTCACGACAAGCTCCGGACGGTTGCCCTGGAGATGGTCAGTCCAGCTCGTCGACGTCAACTCCACCGGGCCGTCGCCGAGGCGATCGCGGTCGAGCTCCACAACGACATCCACGCGGCCGCCCCGCAACTGGCCGCACACTACGACCAGGCCGGCATGGTCGAACCGGCCATCGATGCCTACCGCGTAGCGGGGGCCAGAGCAGTGGCGGTGTCGGCCCTTGATGAAGCAGTCACCATGTTTCGGAGAGCGCTCTCACTGCTCGCTGAGGTGCCAACGTCACCCGACCGCGATGGGCTCGAGCTCGACATCCGGATCGCCCTCGGATCACCCCTCGTGGCCCTTAAGGGCTACGGCTCCAAGGGTGCGCACCAACTCTACGAGCGAGCCCTTTCGCTTTGCCGCAAGCTCAATCGACCCGTGGACCCTCCTATTCTCCGCGGACTCGGCCTCGCCCGGCTGCAGGGCTGCCGCTTCGACGATTGCAGTGAACTCGGCCAGGCCCTCCTCGACCACGAGAGTCATGATCCGATCGCCAGGACTGAGGGCCGGTATCTCCTCGGCGTGAGCGCGTTCTGGCGGGGCGATCTGGCCATGGCCCGCCACTATCTGGATGGCGCCATCGAAGCCTATGACGTGTCCCATCGCGACGAGCATCTGGCGTTGTACGCCCAGGACCCGAAGGCAGTTTGCCTCGTACGGCTGGCCTGGGTCGAGCTCTGGGCCGGAGATGCCGGTCGGGCCAAGGAGACAGCCCGATCGGCTCTCGAGTTGGCCGTTGATCTCGATCATCTGATGACGTTGTGGTACGTCATCACGTACGCGGCGATCATCGCGGCCGAATCCGAAGACCTCGCCCGCCTCGCCGAGCTCCTCGGGGACGCCGAGCTTCTGTGGAAGCGTCTTCCGATGCCCTACCTCATGATCGTTGGAGACGCCCTTCGGGGCTGGCTGGACGTCTGCGAGGGATCGCCCGGGGGCATTGAGAAGATCGTGCGGTCAGCGGCGCGCTCGCGGACCGACGGGGAGACCCTCCACCTCACCTACACACTCCTTCTGCTCGCCCGGGCTCGTGCCATGGCCGGCGAGTGCCACCAAGGACGAGCCGCCACACGCGAAGGGCTCTCGTGGTCACACAGCCACAACCAGCGGTATCTCGAGGCCGAGCTCTGGCGAGTCGATGGTGAGCTGGCTCATCGCGGCGGAGAAACCGAAGCCGCCACCGCTTCTCTGCGCCGTGCCGTCGAGATCGCCACCGCACAAGGGGCTCGCTGGTTGGAACTTCGGGCGCTCCATTCCTTGGCCAGTCGATTTCCCGATCAGGCCGTGCGTGAGCAACTCGCGGACCTCGTCGAGACTATTCCGTCGGGTCATGATCTCCCGGCGTTCCGAGTTGCAACTGGCCTTCTGAGCGAGTCCGGGTGAGAGGGAACGCTTCGGGAACGCCCGGGTGCGTATCCTTGGCGAAATGGAGCAAAGGAGCACGCAATGGGCGACACGATCAAAGCAATGACCGAAGCGGTGCGGGGGCGCGTCGTCACCCCCTCGGATTCGGACTACGACGACGCTCGCGTTGTCTACAACGCCATGCACGACCGCAGGCCCCGCGCCGTCATCCGGTGCATGGATTCAACCGACGTGATGGCCGCGGTCGCTGCCGCCCGCGACGGCGGCTTCGACCTGGCAATTCGTGGTGGGGGCCACAGCGTTCCCGGATTCGGCACGGTGGACGACGGTCTGGTCATCGACCTGTCGC
This sequence comes from uncultured Verrucomicrobiae bacterium, assembly GCA_963810765.1. GTDB lineage: Bacteria > Verrucomicrobiota > Verrucomicrobiia > Chthoniobacterales > Terrimicrobiaceae > DASTFP01. The sequence continues at coordinate 101,821 of CAWEOV010000026.1, read as the reverse complement.
CGATGAAGAACGTGTGGGTCGACCCGGTCAAGAAGGTCGTCCGGGTCGGGGGCGGTGCAACGTGGGGTGATGTCGACCATGCGACTTACCCGTTCGGCCTGGCCGCGCCCGGCGGGATCATCTCGACGACCGGGGTGGGTGGCCTGACGCTCGGTGGCGGCATCGGCTACCTGACCCGCGGCGTAGGGTTGTCCATCGACAACCTGCTGTCGACCGATGTCGTTCTCGCCGATGGCCGGCAGGTCACGGCGAGCGATTACCAGAACGAAGACCTGTTCTGGGCCTTGCGCGGCGGTGGCGGTAACTTCGGTGTCGTCACCAGCTTCGAGTTTCAGCTGCACGAGGTCGGCGACATCGTGGGCGGCCCGATGTTCTACGAGTTCGACGATGCCGCCGCGGTCTTGGAGTGCTACCGCGAATTCATCGCCGTTGCGCCCGAACAGCTCGGTTGCTTTTTCGGCTGGCAGATAGCTCCGCCCGTGCCGTTTGTTCCCGAGAACCGGGTCGGGGATCTGTTCTGTGTACTGGTCACGTGCTGGAACGGCCCACACGAGGAGGCCGAAAAGGTACTCCGGCCACTACGCGACGTTGCAGAAGTGAAAGCGGAGCAGGTCCGGGTCATGCCGTTCCCGGCCCTCAACAGCGCCTTCGACGATCTCGTCCCGAAGGGGATGCAGCACTACTGGAAAGCAGACTTCGTTGCCGAGCTCACCGACGAGGCGATCGCTGCTCACATCGAGCATGGAAAGAAGACGCCGCACGTGAGCTCGTCCATGCATCTCCATCCGATCAACGGCGCGGCTCACCGCGTCGGCGCCAACGAGACCGCCTTCGGACATCGAGACAAGAACTTCGCCCCGGTGATTGTGGGAATCTGGTCCGACCCTGCGGACAACGAGGTCAACATCAAGTGGGTGAAGGACTACTACGCAGCCATTCATCCCCACTCGGGCAGCGATGGCGGCTACATCAACTTCATGTCCAGCGACGACGACCACCGAGCGGCTGCAAACTATGGCGCCAACTACGAGCGGCTCGCAGCAGTGAAGGCGACCTATGACCCGTACAACCTCTTTCACATCAACCAGAACATCGCTCCGGCGAACCGGAGCTGAGCGACGTCGGTGAACTCGCCTGCTCGATTCTCGAGACAACGCGGTCAACGCATAGGAGAAGGCAATGCATTGGGAAGCAGACACATCGCTCATCGACGCGGCGCGAGAAATCGCTCCAATCATCCAGAAACACAACGAGGAAGCAGAGCGGGAACGACGCCTGTCCCGGCCAGTCTTAACTGCATTGCGCGAGACGGGTCTCTTGCGAATGTTCAACTCCCCGGTCTCTAGGGGGATTGGAGACAGACCCCATAACTCGCGCACTCGTCGTCGAAGAAATTAGTCGTCACGACTCTGCGGCCGGCTGGACCCTGGAGAACCCTTTGGATTGGGCTTTTTTTTGTGCGCGTCTCCCCGACGAGGGAGCAGAGGAGATCTATAGCCATGGCGCGGACATCTTGATCGCCGCCCAATTTGGCCGCCCACTAAACGCAACGTCGACCGAAGGCGGATACCGTATCTCCGGTCGAGCGCCGTTCGTCAGCAATTGCTATGACGCCGATTGGATCTCATCGACAGCCTTGGTGGATGTTGACCAACATTCCGAAGGCGAGCCGGAGATGGTGATGGTCTATTTTCCCAGAGAAGACTGCGAAATAATTGACACCTGGGACGTGATGGGGATGCGAGGCACGGGCAGCCATGACATATCGGTGACCGACGTTTATGTACCCAAATCTAGGACTTTTCCGATGGTGCCGGAATTCGAGCCGGGGTCCCACTATCAGGGTCCACTGTATCGACTCCCGCTTGTGGGCGCTGCTGCGACTGGCATACCGACGCCAATGCTGGGGGTTGCGCGAAGAGCTCTTGATGAGGTGACCGAACTCGCCCTCACCAAGACTCCGGTGGCATCGAGCGGCCTCTTGAAAGAACGCTCGTCTGGCACAAATCCAGTTGGGAAAAGCGGAAGCGGTCTTGCGTTCAGGCCGCTTACTGCTTCTCGACACTGTGAGTGAAGCGTGGCAAAGATGCGTTGACGGTGGGACCCACTCGCTGAAGCAAAGAGCGGACTTATTGCTTGCAATGACCCACGCGATGAGCAGCGCGGTACAGGCAGTGGAGCTCGCGTTGTAGCATTGCGGGAACGACGGCGTTTCGAGCCACCAGCCCGTTGGAACGTTGCTTTCGGGACGTCCAGACAATGAGACATCATGTCTTCGCCTCCGAGGCTCGGTATGGGACCTTCGGACAAGTGTATCTTGGAGTTCCACCGGACTTTCCGGTGGTTGCCTTCTAGCGCACGGCGCCGCCGGGATTCGCGAGACCATGGCGGGCTACATCGGGCTGAAGCCGTACATGGACGTCGTCGTGCACCACACGACCGTGTCTGGAGACTTCGCCCTGTGCCGCTCACAATGGCGCATCACCGGTACAGACAAGGACGGCAAGCCAATTGAAATCCATCATCACGGGATGGAGGTCATGCGTCGTCTGCCAAACGATGAATGGGTCTTCTTCATCAACCACCCGTGGGGAGCAGACTCCTCATGGTGATGTGGGGATGGCTTTTCGTGCGAGATCCGCGATTGTGCGCGCTGATTCCCGTGCGACGGATGTCCTGAAGCGCCCGCTCCCTTCGTCGCAATAATGAAAATCAAAACCCAAGAAAACTATGCCAACAAATGAAATAAACACCATCCGACTCCACCGAGTGCTTCGGGCGACGCCGGAGAGAATTTATCGGGCGTTCCTCGATGCGGACGCAATGGCCAAGTGGCTTCCGCCGAATGGATTTACCTGCAAGGTTCATCACCTGGACGCCAAACTCGGCGGCACCTACAAGATGTCGTTCACTAATTTCACCACCGGCAAGAGCCACTCTTTCGGAGGAACCTATCTCGAACTGACGCCCCACGAACGCATTCGCTACACGGACAAATTCGACGATCCGAATCTGCCCGGCGAAATGCAAACGACGATTGCGTTGAAACAGGTATTCTGCGGAACCGAATTGAACATCACGCAAGAAGGGGTGCCCGCGGCCATACCAGCGGAGGCTTGCTATCTCGGCTGGCAGGAATCGCTGACGCTGTTAGCGAAACTTGTCGAGACTGAAATTCCCGACCAGCCGTGAAACCGCCCGTGGAATGACTATTCTTGCGGAGCATGATTCGCATGAAGATTCCCTTTACCGACGGCTGCGCGTGCGGAGCGATTCGTTACGAATGCGTGTTCGAGGCGTTTGTCAGTCCCGCCATCACGTCCAAGTTTTGGTTCAGCCAAGGCAGCGGCAGGCTGGAAGTCCGCAGGGAGGTTATCTGGGAGATGTACGATTTCTCCGTGCAGGTGAATGTGAAAGCCATCGACCACAATGCCCGAATCGTTTTGGAATGGTCCGCGTATGGCGCGCCCACGCCGATCGAGTGGATTTTCACGGCTCAACCGGATGACACAACCTTCGTCAGCGTGACGAACACAGGTTTTGCGGGAAGCGAGGCCGAGGCCGCGCAACGCGCGCTCGATGCAACCGAGGGGCTTCGCATTTGTTCTCGCCGGCGCCAAAGCTTTCCTCGAACACAGCGTCCAATTGAACCTCGTGCGTGACCGTTTCCCGGATGGACTCGCACACGATGTCCCTGAGCCAGTCGTTGCCGAGGATGAGGAGTTTCTCGATGCGCCCGGATCCGAATCCGCAGCGCGGAAATCCACGATGTTACTTGATAAGCCGGAGGATTGGCCGCGTGCTTTCGAGCGGCGTCTCAATGCCGGCGATCTCGATGCGGTCATCGCCCTCTACGAATCGGAGGCGCGCTTCGTGTCACCGTCAGGCGAAATACTGGTCGGCCACGATGAGATTCGCAAGGTGCTGGGCGGATTGATTAACACGAAAACGCGCTTGCACAGCCGGGTCATCAAGGCGGTCACCGTTGGCGACATTGCTCACTTGTCCACCGACTTCGAGGGCACGACAATCGATGACTCCGGAAAGACGGTCGCGATTCGCAGCAAGGCGATCGAGGTTCTCCGCCGCCAGCGCGACGGCGCGTGGAAGCTGATCGTGGGCAATCCCAATGGACGCGAGTAAAACCGGAGTATGCGATTATTATTGAGGACCTAAAGCACCCATGTCTCAGAAACGAGCGCCCGAGTTTAGGCAATCTCGCCTGCAATTAGGGTGCGTCGGCATCGCGACGACTTTGCTCTATCTCTGGCTGGCCGTGCTCGGCTCGGGCGGATTGGCGGCTTTCTTTAGCCACCCGGCGCGGATCGTCCTCGCCGTGGCCAGTGTAGCGATGGCGAGCGCGGCGTTCTTCAGTGACGTAAATCTGAGTTCCGGGGAGCGTGAGGATCGCTCCAATCGCTGGATATTCATCCCCCTGCTCGTCATCGGCCTGCTGAGCGCTTACCTGCCGGCCTACACCGACCGAAAGGGGTGGTGGGTTCTCGATGGCGATACTGTTCGGTGGGTTGGCGTATTCCTTTATCTGACGGGTGGCGCGTTGCGGATCTGGCCAATTTTTGTCCTTGGTCGCCGATTTAGCGGGTTGGTGGCCATCCAGCCCGGGCACGAGTTGGTCACTGACGGCGTTTATCGGATCATTCGTCATCCGAGTTATCTCGGGATGCTTATCCTGATGTTCGGATGGGCTTTGGCCTTTCGTTCGGGAGCCGGGGTAATCCTGGCGGCGCTGATCATCCCGCCGATCCTCGCGCGCATTCGGTCCGAAGAGGGCCTTCTGCGCGCACAGTTCGGCGAGCAATACGAAGCCTACTGCCGGCGGACGTCGCGGCTCATTCCTGGTATCTACTGAAGCGATTCCACGCGATGCATGGACGTCAGCTGCGGCGTTGGCGCATTCAGGCCATGGGTTACTTAGCGCCGTTGCTAGTCACTTTGAAAACGACCCTCTAATCGTTAAGCGGCTTGAAAGCTCGCCAAACGGCCGATGGCCGCCGTCCGGTGGTTGCTGCCGGTGCCTGCTCGCCTCCCGTTTTCGTCATCAACCAATCAGGCCTATCGCCCGACCCCGGAATGTCCCGCTGCCCTCGGGTGTCGTTGGCATCGGCAGCGACGCGCGGCGGGCATGGCTACGGCGCGCCGTTGATCTCGATAATATTGCGGTCGGGATCGAGCAGGTAGAGCTGAGGGAAACCCGCGGGACCGTTGCGGCGGACCATGACACGCATCGGATCGTCCTCCGCAGCATCTTCGCGAAATCCGTTGGAAGTCAGCGTAGCGAGGGCGCCGTCGAAATCATCGGTGCGGAAAGCAAAATGGCAATCGTCGCTGGCGATGTTGCCGGTCCGGAAGGAGCCGGGCGGATTGAGAATCAAATGCACCTGTAGGGTGCCACATGCGAGCCAGGCACCGACGCTCTTGAAAGGCGGCCGCTCGATAGTGGTGAGGCCAAACAGCTTCCGATAGAAGGCGAGCGACCGCGGGAGATCGGTGACGACGACACTAACGTGGTGGAGCGCAAGCTGAGCCATAGGCGACGATTGTGACGCAGTTGCAGGGAAAAGCAACGCACTGCTGCCTAAGTGGGAGAGCGATCTTTGGGCTCTCCGCGAGGGTATCCGGGAAACCCGCTATGCGTTGCGGCGGCTGGAACGTTTGGGCGAAATCAAGACACGGCGCAATAAAGGGCCGGGCGGGTGCCACGTGCATCAGCTTAGGGTTGCGGCGACGGCAAGGAGCACAAAGCCGAATCTCGTTGTCGAGCGCTTCGAATTCGATGCCGCGACGGGCCAACTGCCCGTTGAGATACTCGTGCCCGTTGATGCAGAGCTTGCCCGTGTAGGGAAAGTAGGAGCAGAACTTGATGAAGAAGGGTCCGAAGTCTTCGTCCACGCAGTAAAAATAATAGTGGTTAACCATGGCCGTGGTGTAATCAATCCACGGGATGGCGCCCTCGGCCTCCCCGAAGCCTTTGCGGATGGTGCGCGGCACGCGAGCCTTCTCCTGGGCGATGCCGATAAAGACGACACCCTCCCGCGCTTTGAACTTCCGCAGCCGCTTGTGCATGATATCGTCTTTGCGCATCCCTTTCTCAAACCGGATAATCGGGGTTGCCTTTCGCTCGGCGAAGTCGAGCACCTGCCGGCGAAACCCCTCGCTCATGGCCACCGCCTCCTTGGTCGAAGCGAACCGGTGGCCCTTGTAGCCGCGAAAATAGGCTGCCACCCCCGGTGCGCTCGCCAACTGCGGCACATAGAGGTTCAGATACATGCGGTCGATGCATTCCAACTCGAAGAGGACATTTTCACCCTGGAGTTCCGCGACGTTTTTTGGCAGAGTCATGGCGGTGTCTGGTTGGGCGTTTGTTAGCCTCCATCACTGGAGAACACCAGCCGCTTTGACGGCTCAATCCGGCATTCCTCACGGGATGCCGCTCTGCTGCTCCAACCGGACACCACCCTTTCCCAAAAGGACACCGAAGGAATCACAAGCCGAAATTTTCTAACGAGGCGGGGGCATCCGGCGTCTCTTTCACGCAACCCTCCCGCTCTGACAATACATCTCGCCTGGTCTGAGGCCCGCCTCGTTAGCGATTTGACACTGTCATCCCAGGGTTGATTGGCGATCTGCGTTAGATCGCCATTGGAAGCGATGTAGCGCTCTGCAAGCACCAAATCGGAGGGCATGGTCGAAGCAGGCAGGATCAACGCAATGAGTGCGTCCGGATAGAGGGGATTGGACCGACAACGTTCTTAAGTTCTTCTTGGGAGAGTGGCTGAGGGGCGCTCTGTGGAAGCATCGGCGGCGGCTCTGGCGCAAAATCCTGCGCTCGGAGAGGACACGCCACAAACGCACTAGGGACCATAATCAGGGAAAGCTTCCAGCCTGTTCCTTCACCTGAAAGTGCGCGGGGAAAGAGACATGTGAGCCTCATATTGTAACCTTATCCTTAAAACGAATAGAGACGACGGATATTCACCCTGAATTCTGTTCGCCGAACGTGACGAGTGCCATCAGCCACGAGTCGCGCGCACTGCACCTGGACGAATAGGTCTGTCTACCGATGTAATGGCAGAGCGAGTTGATGCAGAAGGTGCAGTGTTGCACGACAACCACGCGCGCTACGCCGACAATAAGGAATGCTCATCAATCCTATCACAGCGGACCAACCTGATCCGGCGGCGGCCAACATTCTTCAGGAGCGACGCAATATCCGTAGGTGAAAAAACTCATGGATTTGGGAGTCCACCGCAAGCAGCACCATTTCCGGCTCGACGGTTTGGAAATGGGGAAGAGTTTCCAGGGAAACTCGCCGGCGAACGATGGATTCGAAGTCGAAACAACCGATAAAGCGCCGGATGGCGCGCCAATCAGCAGACTCATCTTCGGCTCTCTAGCGAAGCTACCGTCGCTCGAATGCCTCAAGTAAGGGTGGCTACCTGGGCGAGCACTCCTACTTTGCCTTCACTTCGATGGGTCCAGAAGATGCTGGGTGTTCAGCGGTGGCAGGATGTCCGGATATGGGGTGATGCTGTGCCTCTGTGGTTTCCCGCTTGTCGTGTTGGGCAGCCAAACGTTTCGAATCATGCTGGAGATGTTTTTTGTGCTTTTCCTTCTCTGTTTTGTCGGCCATCGAGCAGTCTACGGCCGATACAGTCATTGACAAGGGGCAGGGGCGAATGGCACTAAGATAAGGCCGTTTTGGGATGATTTTCTCTACGGCGTTTTCTGACGCCTGGAACGGATCTGTTTTCGGAGAGTTTGGCGACTCGCCCCTCATACATGAACAGGATCCTGCGGGTCAGTCCTGGCGATCGTGATGCCACCGTGCAAGCCGGCGTTAAGCACAAACAGCTCAACGAGCAGCTCCGTGATAAGGGACTCTTTTTTTCAGGAGATCCGGGCGCCAATGCTAGCCTTGGCGGAATGGCGGCAACGCGTGCTGCAGGGCCTAGTGCAGTTCAACAATCCAATCCCATAGAGGCCGTAGGTGTTCGTCATCGATAGCCAGCCTTTGAAGTTCTGTATCCAGTTCGATAGCACGTTTAAGTTGTCAAGCTCCCTGTTCAATGAAGTCTACCTACGTAACGACGTGCCGCGAAAATATGCCCAGACCTGATGGAAACGAGATGCGATGGTACCAAGTGCTGACTAGCGATACTCAAGTGACGGGCGAGCGACAACGACCATGAAGAAAGCGACAACAACCATGAAGAAGAGGAAGAGCGGCTCGAAGGAAGGAAAAGGAGGAGACTCTCCCTCTCAGCTGATAGATGCGAGAATCAAGGAGCTGAGTGATTGGCGGGGCGAGACGCTCGCTCGGGTCCGAACTCTCATCAAGCAGGCCGACCCCGAAGTGGTCGAGGAGTGGAAGTGGAGAGGGGTTCCGGTGTGGTCGCACGCCGGAATGATCTGCACCGGTGAGACGTACAAGAATGTCGTGAAGATGACCTTCGCCAAGGGCGCCTCGTTGGAGGACCCTTCAGGCCTCTTCAACTCCAGCCTCGAAGGCAACACCAGGCGTGCCATCGATTTCCATGAGGGCGACAAGATTGATGAAAAGGCGTTGAAGGCGCTCATTCGCGCCGCCGTGGCGCTGAACACGTCCTCAGCCGCCCAGCGGCCGGGAACGAGAGCATAGACGACCGAGAGGGATTTGAGGCGGAGTGGGGTGAGCCCAGGGGCAGGGGCCGCCCACGTGAACGGAGCTCCAACCGGGATCGAGCCCCAATCTTCGTAGTTGATTTGCGTGGTCCGCACCCAAGCTTGGAACTCACCGGATCGCGAAACCGCCATCGACGACGATGGTCGCACCGGTGACAAAATCGGAAGCTCGGGATGCCAAAAAAACCGCGGCCCCGGCTAACTCCAGAGTTTGCAATATATGGCGCCAGCAGGTGCCTTCCCGGCTATCGGGCAGCCGCGCCGCCCAGAACTCATCGAGCCCAAGCTGCTCGTAGAGTTCGCACCCCAGCCAGCATGCCCCCCACTGCCGAGCTCGATGCAGCTCAAACTCCTTAAGCCGCACCTGCACCCCGTAATCGGCGGCATGATCGGGAACCTTCCGATCCCAAGCAAATAGGGCCAAAGCTCTCTGCTGGCCGCGATCCTCGTCGAAAGTTTCAATGACTCTGCACCACCCCTCACGCTGGCTGTCATTGACCTCGCCAAGATACAACACCGGACGCTGAACGATCTTGCCTCCCGCACATCGACGATTCTCCACGATCGACCAGTAGCGATGTTCCTTGCCGTCCTTCTTGCGCTGCGTGCATCTCAAAAACATGACGGCTCCCAAGCATAGTCAAAAAAGTTGCCTTGAGAAGAGCCTAGGTCTTCACTACAACGCTTCCGGCGACCCTGATGTCCATTTTATGCGCCTCCGCGGGCCATTCTTGCCAAAAAATCGTTAGTTTTCGCCACGAGTTGAGAAACTTGGGCTAACTCGTCGGGATTACCCCAACGACCGGCCGGTGTCCGGGTAATGACTTCTTGGTACAGTTCGGGCATCGTTCTCACCGCCTCCGTCAGGTCGGTTTCAATAAATCCGGGGGCGATGGCGTTCACCTGAATATTGAACGGCGCCAACTCAATCGCCATCGATTTGGTAAGCTGTACCAGAGCCCCCTTCGAAGCACTATAAGAAGGAACCAGTCCGGAGCCGAAGAAGGCAAACATGCTGGCGATGTTGATGATTTTTCCTTGGCGCTGCTTCACCGTCGATTGGGCCGCAAGCTTCGAAAGCAGGAGGCCCTCCCATTTGACGAAAGTCGCCCTTGAATCCATGCTCTCCGCAACTTGGAAACTCGAAATGACAGAGCGTTCGATATGCTTGCCGCCCGGCTTTCGAAAAGCGCACACCTGCGGAATTCGCTACCGTCTGCTTCCCACCTGCCGAAGGTTAACCGAGGCTAATTAACCAACCGTTGCCCTGCTCAGTGCTTGAGTTCAGAGATGTTGCCCCCACGGCTCGCTAAAATCGTCTCAAAACAGTGAAACTTTTTCCGTCGAAAAGTGCCCGCCCTCGGCTCCGGAATACTCCAAGCCATTTGTTCTCCGGGTACAAGCAGGACTTGTTTTGACGGATTCATTTCGAGGTGTAGGCGTCGGCAACCTTGGCCGTATCGGTGAAGTTCACGAACCGCTTCACTTTGCCGCTCTGAATCGTCCAGACATGCACCAACGGAAGGTCAAAACTCTTACCCGTAGCGGTCACCGTTGCACGATATCCGCCGACCATGATCACTTTGTCGTCCTGTGCGATGAATTCGTCGGTCCTTAGCGCATAATCCCTTTGAGTACTTGCAAGGGGGCCGAAAAATCCTTCCCTCACCTTGTCGGGCGTATCGTGTTCGCCGGCGTATGGGATCACAGAAGGAGCGTCAAAGCGCCAAACCAATTGTCCGGCAAGGTGGTCGATAATCGTGTCGATGTCTCCTTTGCCGAAAGCTCCGTAAAGCTTCTTTACCAGATCGATATTTTGCTGCTCTTGCATGGGGGACGCCTTTCCACTATTGATTAAAGATAGAGAAGCGGATAGGTAAACATATTTGCAAGCATCCTCGCTAACAAAAACGCACGGATCCAACTGCAAGGCACGCCAACCGGATAACCGGATAATCTCTATGTCGTGGATGCAAGCGTCTTTCCTTCGAGCCGGGCGGTGAATCCCGCGCTCACCGTCACCGCCAACGCCTTGGGCCGAGTGAACTAAGGCGATTGTACTGTCCGCTGCTCAGCGCTTGGGAAGCCAAATCTCGTAGTTTCCCGGATCGAGATGGTTCGAGTTTGAAACGTTGACCAACTCTTGACTCTCTCGGCCAGTTCGGTCAGAAACGGCTCCCGCAACAGAGTAAGGCTCGCGTTTCTGCGTGTTCCCGGATGCGCTTATCAGAGGTAGGCTCGAAATAAAAGACGCCGCCCGGCGCGGCGTGGCCCGTGCCCGTCGAACCGGTGCTCACGGTCGAGCGCCCGATGAGGATGCCATTGCGATACACATGCATGACCTGCTTCGGCACGCTGACCAGCACGATGAGCGGCCCGCTCGGGGGAAAGCTGCGGCCTCCACCAATACTCGCCCGGCTTCATCGGCCCCGTCGGCTTGCCCGTCGGCGTGCCTTTGGTGTGCGCAGACGGTTTCTCGTCCGCCTGCGCGATGGAAATCAAACTCGCTGTCGCGCACGCTTTCCGCATAGGCAGAATACTCCGCCGTCGTGTTGAACGCGGTGAGCGTAGCCCGCTTCGCCGCGAACTCCTCGGACGTCGTGTATCGTCGCGAAAGAGCCGCAATTGGAATCGAAGCCTGATGATTCCAGTAGAGGTCGAATCCGTCGGACACCTCGCGCACCACCGGCCCGATGACCACCACGTCGAGAGATCTACATGGCGAACAGCGATTCTTGCGACCCCAATATTGGTTATCCAATGACAGTAGAGATATTCATATTCTGGCGGCGGAAAAATGTGAGCAAAGTGGGTCATGGAGGATCGTGGGATGGACCGAGTTGGTCGCTTGCGTTCGCGCCAAAAGCTCTTGCGCCAAACTCGCTACCGGCCAGGCACCAGTATGGACTGCAAATAGCGGAAGGCATGGTAACGTTCTTTGAGAGCTATGAACGGAAATTCGAAAAACACTGAACAAATACGCTCTCTTTCCAACCCAGCTGAGGAATACCGCCGTTACCTGATTCGAGTGATGCGCACAGGGGCCGGCGGCATCAGTCCGCACGATGAGGTGTGCCAGTCCCGCAAGCAAATTACCGGCGACGTGCGTCACGGTCCGATCAAGCGCGCTGCCTCTTCTATGGGCGAGGGTTCTATTGCCATCGAGCTTGTGCATCAATACCTGGATAGATTTTGACTATCATCGCACAAATGACGGACAGCGAGGCGGTGATGAACCTGCTCCGCAAGGTTCCCCTCTTTGCGAGCCTCAAGGATGAGGATAAGGTTTGCATCGAGGAGACGGAAGAATGGCGGCTTCCCGCTGGTGAAATGCTCTTTCAGGAAGGGCAGCACGCGGAGCATTTCTTTGTTCTTCTCGAGGGAGAGATCGTTGTCTGGAAAAAACAGGGTGACCAAGAAATCGTTGTCGCTCGCAACAGACCTGGTGCGTTTTTCGGCGAAATTCCGCTCTTACTCGGCACGCCTTACATGCTGTCCGCACGCGCCGAGTGCGATGGCCGGCTAATCGTCTTTCCGGAGGAGGCGTTCTGGAAGCTGTTACGGCTCTGCCCGGCCATTTCAGGTGAGATTTTCCGAGCGGTGGCGACGCGCCTTCGCAACATCGAGGGTTCAGCTCGACAGCAGGAGAAGCTGGAGGCGCTCGGAACAATGTCCGCCGGCCTTGCGCATGAGTTGAACAATCCGTCCGCCGCCGCACAGCGCATCGCGGTGCATCTTGGAGAGGTGATTCAGATGATCCAATCGGTCGCCCATCGGTTGCACCACACGCTTGAGCATGAACACTGGGATCGGTTGATCGCACTCGTGGGCGAGGTTTTGAAGAACCCTTTGGCTGGCAAGCGCCATCACTCGATCGAGCAGAGCGATTCCGAGGATGCGCTCGCAGCCTGGCTGCGAGAAGGAGGGGTGAGTGACGCCTGGAAAATCGCTCCCGTGCTCGTCGGCGCGGGGTTGGAAATGAGTGCACTGGTTTCCCTGCGTGAAGATTTGCCAAAGAGCGCTTTCAGCGACGCGGTGCGATGGATCGCTTTCCGGATGACGATCCAAACATTGCTCGATGACGCTGAACAATGCACCGGGCGGATCGCTGGTCTGGTCGATGCGGTGCGTTCCAGTGCGAGACAGGAGCGCGCGGAAACCGCGGATATTGACGTGCATGAGCAACTCCGAAGCGCGCTCGGCGTGCTAGATCACAAGCTCAAGAACGTTCGTGTCGCCCAGAATTTTTCGGGCGAATCCGGCCGCGTGCGCGGCTATCCGAGCGAACTCGCGCAGGTGTGGGTCAACCTGCTCGATAACGCAGCGGATGCTGTAGACGGCGGCGGTGAAATCGCTGTCCAGACCCGGCGCGACGACAACCAGACGGTCGTGGAAATCATCGATAACGGCCCCGGCATATCATCGGAGAATCTTTCGCACATCTTTGAGCCGTTCTTCACCACGAAGGGCGTCGGTTCGGGAAAAGGTCTCGGCCTTACGATAAGCCAGGGCATCGTAGGAGACAGGCATGGCGGTGAGATCGAAGTCGAATCAAAGGCAGGTGAAACGCGATTCATCGTGCGATTGCCCGTGCGGCAGATTGAAAGAAACGAAGGTGCCGAGGCAATCGTCGCGACTCGCGCGTATATGGATGAGCTGACGGAGCAGCTCGAGGAAATGGAATCTCCTCCTCCGCCTCAAACGCACGCCGTTTCTAATAGTTCGTTTGCGACAGTTTTCGACGTTCTGCTTTTCGCTCAGCTCAACGAGTCTCAGCGCGAGTGTCTTTCGACGGGAACTGAGGTTCGCTTCGCGAGAGGGGAGATAGTCCTTCGCCAAGGCGATCCGTCGAATTTCTTCTATGTGATGCTGGAAGGCGAGTTGCGCGTGACAAAGTTCTTCGGCGAACAGGAAATTATCTTCGCCACCCGAGTTCCGGGAGAATTCTTCGGCGAAATTCTAATCCTGCTGGACGTCCCGAATTTCGTGCTCTATCGGGCAGTCGCCGACAGCCGGCTTTTCCGCCTGCCGCGCGCCGGATTCTGGGACCTGCTGCGTACCTCGCCTACGGTGGCGAGGGAAATCATGCGGGCGCTGGCGACGCGATTGCGCAATATGGCGGGCTACACACAGGAGCGCGAGAAGCTCATCCAACTTGGCGCGATGGCGGCCGGGCTTGCCCATGAACTCAACAATCCCGCGACGGCTGCGCGCCGCGCCGCCGCCAATCTGCGCCAGAGCGTAGAGCAGGTTCAGGACTACGCATGCGAGCTTAATGAAACGCTCAGTGCCGAGCAGTGGCATCAGCTGGTTGCGACGTCCAGGGAGGCCATATATTGCACCGAGAGCCAGCCAGAATTGAACTCGCTCGAGCAAAGCGATCGCGAGGAGGCGATCGAATGCTGGCTCGATTCGAACAAAATCGCGGATGCCTGGGATCTGGCGCCGGCGTTGGTGAGGGCCCGAGTCGACGAGGGCGAGCTGGAAACGGTCAGGCGCACGGTGCCGGCACAGGATCTTGAGAACGCGATACACTGGCTCGCGGCGAACCTCACCACGCGCGACTTGCTAAAGTCAATCTCGCGCAGCACGGAGCGGATCTCTGAATTGGTTGGTGCGGTGAAGTCGTATTCGTTCATGGACCAGGCGCCATGGCAGGAGATCGATGTGCATGAGGGCATCGAAAATACCCTCATCATCCTCGGGCATAAGCTCAGGAACGTTACGGTCACGCGCGACTTTGATCGCACGCTCCCGCGCATCTGCGCCTACGGCGGCGAGTTAAACCAGGTGTGGACGAACCTCGTCGACAATGCCATTTACGCCGTCGGGGGGACGGGTCGCATAGATGTCCGCACGCGCCGTGATGGCGAGTTTTTTCTCGTTCAGATCGCGGACAATGGCAGTGGAATCCTGCCAGAGGCCCGGCCGCACACCTTTGCGGTGCCCTTCTTCACAACCAAGGGCGGCTCAGGCACGGGACTCGGCCTGGTTATCTGCCACAGGATCGTCGTCGAACGGCATAACGGAAAAATCGACTTTAACACGGGTCCGGATGGCACACAATTTAACGTGCGGTTGCCGTTTTAATCGCCCGCGCGTCACAGGCTGCAGACATTCCGGCGGCTTCGGGCCGTGTGAGAACAAGTGCGACGAACCACTGAGACTTCGCGACAATATGTCCCGGCAAGCCTAAGCACTGGGACAATTGCGCTCATGATCTGGGAATAACCCCAACAGATTCATAGATGTTGGCTGGCACGCAGCCATTGCCAGGCCCCCCCGGCCACCGGTATGCTCGCGCCATGTCTTCACTCGTCGACCTCCTCCGCGCGAGCGCCGCACAGTTCGGCCCGCTGCCCGCCATCCACTTCCAGGGACGCACCACGACGCACGCGGCATTCGGCCAGGCGACCGACCGGTTTGCGGCTGGCCTCGCGGCGCGCGGCATCGCGCCGTTCGACCGCGTCGGGCTCTACTGCGTGAACAGCGACGCGTTCGCGATCGCGTACTTCGGCATCCTGAAAGCGGGCGCGACGGTCGTGCCCGTGAACCTGCTGCTGAACCCGAAGGAGGTCGCCTACATCCTCAAGGATGCCGGCGTGAAAGCACTGGTCTACTTCGAGGCGTTTGCAGAGACGGTCAACGCGATCAAGTCTCAGGTCTCAAGTCTCACGCTCCAAGTTTGCATCGGGGACCAGAACCCGCTGCAGGACATCCCGTTTTCCGATTTGCTGGCGGCCTCCGGGCCGGTCCCCCAGCCGGCGCTGAACCCAGCCGAGGATCTGGCCGCCATTCTCTACACCTCCGGCACGACCGGGCACCCAAAGGGCGCGATGCTGACGCACCGCAACCTCGCGTCGAACATCGAGAGCATTCGCCAGGCGCTGCACCTCGAGCCGGGCAAGGACGTGCTGCTCTGCGTGCTGCCGATGTTCCACGCGTTCGCGGCGACGGTTTGCATGATCTTCCCGCTGACGCACGGCTGCGCGGTCGTGCCCGTGCCCAAATTCGAGCCGCAGGGCGTGGCCGATGCGATCGCGGCTCACCGGGTCACGGTTATGCCCGCCGTGCCGAGCATGTTCAGCGTGCTGCTGCGTCTGCCCGACACCGAGATTGCCAAGTTCGCCCCGCTGAAATTCGCCGTCTCCGGCGGCGCCGCGCTGCCGGTCGAGGTGATGCGCCAGTTCGAGGCGAAGTTCGGCAAGCTGATCTACGAGGGCGACGGACCCACCGAGTGCTCGCCGGCCACCTGCATGAACCCGATCGGCGGGGTGCGCAAGCCCGCATCGGTCGGCCTGCCCGTGCCGACGGTCGAGATGAAGATCGTCGACGACCGCGGAAACGAGCTTCCGCACGGCGCCGTCGGCGAAATCGTTGTCCGCGGCCCGAACGTGATGAAGGGCTACTGGAACCACCCGGAGGAGACGAAGGAGGCCTTCTTCGGCGAGTGGTTCCGCACCGGCGATCTCGGCACCGAGGACGACGACGGCTACTTCTGCATCGTCGACCGCAAGAAGGACATGATCATCGTCAACGGCATGAACGTGTACCCGCGCATCGTCGAGGAGATCCTCTATCAGCACCCCGCGGTGCGCGAAGCCGCGGTGGTCGGCGAGCCCGACGAGCTTCACGGCGAGATCCCTGTCGCCTTCGTCGCACTTAAGGAGGGCGCGCAGGCGACCGCGCAGGAGGTGCGCAAGCACTGCCGCGACAACCTCGGCCGGCACGAGGTGCCGCGCAAGGTCCATCTAATTCCGCAACTGCCGAAGAACGGGGCGGGCAAGGTCCTGAAACGCGAATTGCGGAAATCCGGCGAATACGAGCGCGGCATCGACAGCCGCGGGGCGTAAGGAAAACGGCGCACACACACGACACATTATTGAGCACCAATCCGTCTGATCGAAGTCCAATCTGCCATGATCTGAACCCCCTCCAACCCCGTTGTCCCTCGCCGCATCGACGCCGGGCCTGAAAAGCACTCGCACGGTGCAGGAAAAAGATCGACGCCCTGCGCGAGGTGCTGGCTTCGCTTCGAGGCGAGCGTCCTGGTTGGGCAGGGCCAGGAAACCGCAATCGCCAAGAAGCTCGCCTCCTGGGCGGCCATCCTCGCGGTGCCAACCGCGCTGGCAGGGATCTACGGCCTGCACTTCGACTACTGCCTGCTGGCGGTCGGCGCCGGCCACAACCGCGCCCCCTCGGGGCAGGCCTGGCGGCCCGGCGAGGTGCTATCGATCCGATTCGGGCGGCAACTTCGATGGCTACATCGGCGATCTCGCGCGGATGGGCGTGCTCGGTGAGCCGGATGCCGAGCTCGGGGACCTTCTGGCCGAGATCGACGGAGCGCAGCAGGCCGCCTTCGCAACGGTCCGAGCCGGCGCGCGCGGCGGCGACGTCATCGCTGCTGGCGAGGCGGCGCGCACGGCCGGGCCGAGCGCCGCGTTCACCGACTTCGTCGCCCACGGTATGGGGCTGATCAGCCATGAAGTGCCGTTCCTGCTGACAGGCGGCATGTACGAGGGGGTGGACGCCGACCGGCCGCTCGAGGCGGGCATGGTGCTCTCGGTCGAGACCACGATGCTCCACCCGCGGCGCGGCTTCATCAAGCTCGAGGACACCGTGGTGGTCACCGCCGTCGGCTGCGAGATGTTCGGCGACCGCGGACGGGGGTGGAACCGCGGCGGGCGCCAGCACCCCGTTTGAGCGTCATTGCTGCGGGCGCTGCATCATAAAGCTCCTTCATACGGCCTGTCTGAAAGACTTCGCAGCCAAGGCCCACCAACAGCACCCCGGCTAAATTTGGATTCGATGCGTAGCCCCATTGTGTCAGTTTCAGAATATCGAACCCCTCACCCAAGAATGCCACGCCGCAGCCGGTACCGTGCACAAAGGACAGCATCGACGATCGGATAGATCCAAGCCACGGAAGTTCGATGGCACGCGGCTTGATCGGGCTGATGAAAAACGGCCGGAGATACTTCACAAAGCGCTGGGGAAAGGTTTGGCGAAAGTTTTTGAAAACTGATCTCCGGACTTTGAAACGTATAATACTTTAGACAAAAGCATGTTACGTTATATTATAACGTAGATTTAGGAATTGCTTTGCGGCTTCTGGAGCTACTAGGGCTCGGTATTGGCGGAAGACCATTGCCGGAGAATTCCCCATTTGATCAATCAGCCCCTGCAGGCGGAAGCCACCGGCGAAGACGTGGCACGTAATTCCATGGCGCCTCGCGCGTTTCGCGGCCTTCCGTCCAACGGACGTGTGTCCGCCAAGCGGGCTCGGCGATCCATAGCAAGGCGTCCAGATGCGGAGTGACGGAAATCTCGTGGCGGTGGATCTGGTCGTTGCGGCGGCGCAGATGCTCTTCTTCGGCGGCCGCGAGCCGCTCCGCAAAACGGGCCTGCTTTCCGCCGCGTACACCCCGAGCCTCCAATTCGCGCCGGTATTGGAGAAAGTAAGCGTCCACTCGCGCAAGTTCACGCCCCAGGTAGCGTTCCTGGCGCTTGCGGATGGGACCCAGATCGACGTGCTGGCGGAGGTGGCGCTCAATCAGCGCGCCGATGACGGAGGGCTCGGGCGCGGGCCATGAAAGTCCCTGAGGCAACGGCTCGTCGCCAAGGAAAGCGATTTCGCCGGCGAGTGCATCATCGGATTCGCCTCCGGGCCAGGCAAGCGCCAGCTGGTGCAGAGACCAATGCTGGTCGATGGCCTGGATTTCACAGCGCGCAAGGGCGATTATCGTGAAGTGCCAGGCGGGCTTTACGGGTTGCGTCAGTGCCGGGTGATGGCCAGCGTTCCGTGCCCAGCCACGAAATAGGACGTCCTCGGGCGGGGGTTTCCCGGCGATGCCGGGCAGCACGGCGCGAAATACGCGCGGCATTTCTCTCCACAACTCCTCGGCCATACGGAACATCAGAGGACAGCCAGGAAATACATCACGGACGGGATCCAGCTGCGTTTCTTCAGGGAAACGCAATTCGGTCTCGACCAGCTCGCCCGGCCTGCCAAGCGCCGCGGCCGCTGGGCCATCAGCCACTACCTGCAGCCGGTCATGCCAAGTCCGCTCGCACAAAGCGCCCAACCTCTGAAGTCCTTCGGCGGCGAATTCCAGGAGCACTTGCGGCGTGGGCGGGATCTTCTCGATTCTCACAACGTTTCGTAGTCTTCAGAAAAGAGTGTCGCATCGAGATCCTGGACCTCCGCGTAGTCGCAGCGAGCCGCCGCGACGGCCTCACCGAGGCGCGCGAACGCGTCCGCCACGTTGCTTCCGGATTGGTTCCAGCAGCCAAAAACCTCCGCCGCGAAGTCGTCGCTCGAGAATCTCTCGCCGAGAATCAATCCCGTTTCCCCGACGACAAGCTCGAAGAGATTGAGTTTCTCTTGCAGCAAATCGAGCAGGAAGGCTTGCAGACTCCGAGCTTGAACGAAATTATAAATCTCGACCGGATGCAGTTGGCCGATGCGGTGAAGCCGCCCGATCCTTTGCTCGATTTCCATCGGGTTCCAAGGCAAGTCGAAGTTGACTAGACGATGGCAAAACTGGAGGTTGCGCCCCTCGGTGCCGCTTTGCGTTAGCACAAGAACTCCGCCTTCGCGGCGGAACGCATCGGTGATCGGCTGGCGCTCGCGCGGCGGTGTTTGTCCATTGATGAAGCGGACCGCCGTTCCCATTCGTGCAAGGCTCGAGGCGATCTCACCCTGCGTGGCGAGAAATTGAGTGAAGATCACGACTCCGCCTTCCGTGCGGGCCAGGGCAGGAAGCATTCCCAGTTTCTCCTGGAAAACCCGCGAGGCTCCTGCGGCCTCGCTCCAGCGCTTGGCGAAGGTCCTATCAGGAAATGACGTCATCGCCTGGCGCCAGGCCGGCGGACTGCTGCCCATTGCCTGAAGAACGATGCGGCCGCGCAGACTGGCCTGAGCCGGCGGTAGCACGGCCAAAGCTGCGCGCAGCTCGTTTTCCCAGTTCGCGCAAAAGGCCGCTTCATCGGGGCCGGGCTCGAAGAGGACGGTCTCGGCGCGGCGCGGCGGGAGGGCGATTCCTGCATTCGCCCGGGTGTTGCGGATCATCACTTGATTGAGCAGACGGCGCAATTCCTCCGGAGCCTTCGGCTGCCGGGGCCGCTCCCTGTCGATGAATCGTTCGCGAAATTCCTGTGGCGCCGGAAAGCGTCCCGCATCGAGGAGCGCGACGAGATGATAGAGATCTTCGAGCGAATTCTGCACCGGCGTGGCGGTTAAAAGGAGAAGAAACTGGCGGGGTAGCCGGTTGACGGCTTGCCATGCCTTCGACGTGCGGTTGCGCAAGTGGTGAGCCTCATCGACAATGAGAAGGTCCCACGGCACCTCGCTGGCATGGCGAAGGTGAACATCCTGCTTGACGGTATGGAGTGACGCGATCACCGCGTCGCGGCCTTTCCAGAATTCGTCGGCGTCATCTCGTCGAAGGACGGAGTTCGTCGTCGCGGCCGAGATGCCAAACTTCTCTTCGAGCTCCTCCTGCCATTGGTCCACCAGCGAGGGCATCGTTAGAATCAAAAACCGCCGAACGAGACCGCGCGTCAGACATTCCTTGAGAACCAGGCCCGCTTCGATCGTTTTACCAAGGCCGACCTCGTCGGACAGCAGGGCGCGCCCTCGCATCGGGCCAAGCACCTTGAGAGCTGTCCGGGTCTGAAAGTCAAGATGCTCGATTCGGCAATGAGGCAGGCAGAGGAGATCGTCGGTTTGATTGGATATCCAGAGCAGCGACGCGCGCTGGAGCAGCCTGAACGCCACCGTGCCGGACCCCAGCGGCTCCGACTGCCAAAGGGTTGCAGGAACGGCGAACGGGGCAAAATGGATCGGAATGACGGGGGCAGGCTGAGCGGCCCGGCGTTCCAGCGCCGCGCGCTCGCGCTCTACCCGCTCGCGCTCCTGACGCTCGAGGAACTCCTTCGCCAGACGGGCCTTCTCCTGCTGCCTTTCCTTCTGCCGGGCGGCGCTCTGCTGCATGCGCTCGCGCATCTCACTGACACGGTCGATCTCCTTGGCGTGCCTGCGGCGCTCCCATTCGATGGCTCGGGCGAGTACCGGACTGATCGCGGAATTCAATTCTGCGGGGGCTTCCTTCCGCTGGAGCGCGATGTCCTCCGCCATCCGGCGGATCTCCCGGGGAAGCAGGAGCCAGCCAAAGCCCTGGCACTCGTGAACAACCGTCTTCGTCCGTGGCTCCGATGGGCCGGCAGAGCGATGGCGCTCCTCCATGCGGACAGCCATCGGAGCCGCCGGAATGCGCTGCCGAATGCCACGCACTCGTGCCGCGATCGAGGACGGGTGGCTCGTCCCCTGCTCGGTCAGGATGATCCGCCCGTCACCGTCACGCCACTCGTAAGACAACGTTTCTCCATATCCGGCGCGAATTGTCACACCGCAATCGCGCTTTTCGCCCTGAAACCCGTTCACTCGAATGCAAGCGTCGGAAAAATCCAAGACGATCACCACGCGATGGCCGGAGGTTTCGATCGCAGTCGCTGAAGAGACCCTTTCCCGAGACACAATCCGCTCAAATAATCACAGAGCCGTTCCGATGCAACCGAAGAACCGCGCCACGTCACATGCGAAAGGAATCGACTTGATGGAGCTGAAAATCCGTGGCGCCAACGATCGCATTCACCACAGGGAGCACAGGGCTCACAGTGGAGCTTCGCCATCGTTTTATACGATAGACTGGACTTTCTCAGCGGGGCTGGCAAGAATTCACGGCTTAGGATGGCTAGGCGCCGAATTTTCGTTTGGGGACGCAACTCTTGAGCACTTCATTGACGCAAAGCAAACCGATCGCTCCTCTCCCAAGCGCCATTTTGGAGACGTGCCTGGACGTTGACGATCTGCCCCGGTCACGCGACTTCTACGCCAGTCTTTTTGGTTACTCTGTGATGCAGTCTGACCACCGCTTCTGCGCTTTCAGCGTCGGCGGGCGGCAAGTGTTGCTTCTCTTCGTTCGCGGCAGCGATCCGCAGGGGACGACGCTGCCCTTTGGAAAAATTCCGGCGCATGGCACAAACGGCGCAGCGCACGTTGGCTTTAGCATCCCTTCTGAGAGTTTGCCGGCCTGGGAGGCACGCCTCGCTGAGCGGGATATTCCCATTGAGAGCACTCTCAGCTGGCCGGCGGGTGGCACGAGCATCTACTTTCGCGACCCCGATGGACATCTCCTTGAGCTTGTCACTCCAGGAGTTTGGCCGATCTACTAGCAGGCTGTCGGAGTTAAGTTGATCAACGAAGTTCCGCTCTCCGATGGGCTCCTAAAATTGAGATCCGGATCAATCGCGAGATTGCCCGCTTGATGGCCATGAGCCATTATCTTTCAACGTGAACCCTGAAATAGCGATCAGCCCGACCGGTGTACCAGAGCTGTCGCGCCAAGAACAAAGTCTTTACGGAACTCGCATTTCAACTGGACTTGCCATGGGCACGGCTTGGGTTGCTGGAGACATACTGGAATGTAGCGGGCAAACTGTTCGGATCGGGTCGGAGCAGATTGAAGCCGAGATGCAGCGAATTCGCCGGGCGGTACTGGAGG
The DNA here is from genome assembly GCA_963810765.1 of uncultured Verrucomicrobiae bacterium. Lineage (GTDB taxonomy): Bacteria > Verrucomicrobiota > Verrucomicrobiia > Chthoniobacterales > Terrimicrobiaceae > DASTFP01. The sequence goes on along the minus strand of CAWEOV010000026.1, from coordinate 79,574 downwards.
TGGAAGCCGAACTGGAGGAATCGGCCCGGCTCATAAGCGAACAGCTAGATCCGCGACTGGCCGAGATATTCCACGCGCACCAGATGATGCTGGACAGCTTTCTCTCGTCGGGAAAATTTGAAACGGAATTGCAAGAATCCTTGGTTGCAGCTCCCGAGGCAGTTAGGCAGGTCTTCCGCAGGTGGGAAGCGAAGTTTGCCGCGCTGAAAAGCGAGGCGTTTCGCGTGCGCGCGGACGACATTCTGGACTTGGCTCGACGTATCCTGCGCCGGCTCGAAGGCCAGGAGGCCTACGGTCTGGCTGCGATGCCGGCCTCCAGCGTGCTGGTAACCCAGCGGTTGTTGCCATCAGATGTCGTCTCATTGTCGCGGCGGGATGTTGCTGCAATTCTTGTCGAATCGTTGGGGCAAGGCTCCCACGCGGCATTGCTCACGCGCGAAAAGAGCATACCCGCGGTCGCCGAACTCCCTGGCTTGCTGAGTCAGATACGGCGCGGTGACAAGTTGCTGGTGGATGCGTTCCGGGCCGTCGTGGTCATTGCGCCTAGCGAGGAGACGCAGCTCGCGTTCGAGCAGCGGCTCGATGCCCACCGCTCGCGTCAATTTCGTTGCAAGGGAGAGTGCCGCAAGCCTGCGACTACGCGCGACGGACAAACGATCTCCGTCGAAGCGAATCTTGCCGCGCATGACGATATCGAACTCGTGATCGAGAGTGGAGCCGATGGTATCGGCCTTTTCCGGATCGAACAGCTTTACCTCGCACGGCAATTGCCGCCCACGGAAGAGGAACTGTACGATGAGCTTCAAGCGCTGGTGAGCCCATTCCGCGATAGGCCGGTGACGATCCGCTTGCTGGACATCGGAGGCGACAAGCCCCTCCCATTTTTGAATCTTCCGCCTGAAACGAATCCTCTGCTTGGCAGGCGTGGAGTGCGCCTCTTGCTCGCCTTCCCTCAGCTCGTGCGAACACAAATCCGAGCCCTGTTGAGGGTTTCTCAAGATCAGAACATTCGAATCCTCGTCCCGATGGTCGCGCTCGAACGCGACATCCAGAAGATTCGCGAGATCTTTGAAATTCTCGCCCGCGAAATGGGACTTCAACAATTGCCGCCATTTGGCGCAATGATCGAGACGCCGGCTGCCGCTTTAACAGTGGCCGCCATCGCCAGGCATTCCGATTTTCTCTGCGTAGGGACAAACGACCTCACCCAGTATACGCTCGCGGCGGGACGCGATGACGCGGCGGTAAGCGATTACTACATCGATGACCATCCAGCCTTGCTCCGACTCCTCGAAATCGTCGTTCGGGAGGCGGGTAGCAAGTCGATTACGATCTGCGGCGAGCTGGGAGGCCGCGAAGACGTCATTCCAAGGCTCCTGCGAATAGGCTTCCGCGGACTTAGTATCGCGCCGCCGCTGATTCCGGCGACGAAGGAACTCATCAGATCAATCCGCATTGACGATTCCGGAGGAGAGCCGGCGCTGGCTGCAATGCAGCAGAATGTTTAGCGCAGATGGTTGCGTCGAGCCCTCGTCGCCGAGGATTTGGACATGGTCGCCTCTCCTCCGCCATTCGAGGTGCCACCTTTGGTTCCCTAAAGTGAACCGTATGCATCGATAAGTCCCTCAAACGATGAAGAGATGTCAGTGGGCTAAGACTGCGCTATCCACCGAATACCACGATCAGGAATGGGGTGTGCCCCAGCACGATGACCGCGTCTTGTTCGAGTTCTTGGTCCTGGAAGGGGCGCAGGCTGGGCTTAGTTGGGAGACAATTCTACGGAAAAGAGACCACTACCGCAGGGCGTTCGATCATTTTGATCCAGTGGTCGTCGCGCGCTATGACGCGCGCAAAGTGGAGGAATTGCTCGCGAACGCGGGAATTGTCCGCAATCGGCTCAAGATAACGGCCGCGATTGCTAATGCTCGCGCATTCCTCGCCATACGGGAGGAGTTTGGCAGTTTCGATGCCTACGTCTGGCGATTTGTGAACGGCCGTCCGATAAGGAATAGGTGGCGATCTGGCGAACTGCCTACGCACACGATCGAATCGGACGCCATGAGCAAGGACCTGAAGGTTCGGGGATTCAAGTTTGTGGGGACGACAATCTGCTACGCCTTCATGCAAGCCGTAGGGATGGTCAATGATCACGAGAAAGGCTGCTTCCGCTACGGCCGGAAACTATGAGAGGAGGCACAGCGCTGGAGGCCGCCTGTTGCTGCTCTCTGTGCGGACAGGCGAAGGCCCATGAATGCTCAGGAATTGGAGGCGTTTAGGATCGCAAGCGCTTGCGCGATAACTACGGATTGTGATACAAGAAGGGCCTCTATATGAGAATCGTTTTGCCATTCGTGTTCTCGGCTCTGCTTCTCGGCGGGTGCGATAGGAAGCCCGTTGTTGAACGGCGATTAGGGAAGAAAGAAAAGCCACACCAGGATACATCGGTTCTGCAGGCAGCGGATCTCACAGGATATGATGGAACGAAGTTGAGAAAGAGCGCTGGGACGCTGATAAAAGCCAACGAAAAGCACAATCAAGCGATCAAGAAGGCGATCGATGGGAGGGAATGACAGCTTAGTGAATGGCTTAGTATCGCGGTTCCGGTCAACTTTGAGCGAAAACGAGCAATCAACGATTAGGAGGAAACATGACCCAATACAGAAACCGGCTGCCGCAGCTTTCAGGGGAACTCTTTATCTCGGATGGCGGGATCGAGACCACGCTAATTTATCTTGAAGGCCAGAATCTGCCTTATTTTGCAGCCTTTGTTCTTTTGGAAGACGATAGGGGATGGGAGCTTCTTCGCGGCTACTATCGCCGCTATGCCGATCTCGCGCGAAAATACAAGACCGGGTTCATCCTCGAAAGCCCAACTTGGCGAGCGAGTTCAGATTGGGCAAAGAAGCTTGGCTACAGCGCTGAGACGCTTGCAGATTTCAACCGCAAGGCGATTGAGTTGCTCTCCGGCGTCAGGAAGGAATACGAGGCCGAGGAAACGAAGATCGTGATCAGCGGTTGCGTCGGACCTCGGGGTGATGGCTACGTTCCATCGGCCAAAATGTCCGCCGAGGCTGCCCAGGATTACCACAATACGCAGATTGAAGTCTTCCAACATTCGGATTCCGATATGATTGCGGCAATCACGATGAATTATGTGGAGGAGGCCATCGGAATCGCGCGAGCAGCGCAAGCGGCAGGAATGCCATCGGCAATCTCTCTTACTGTTGAGACAGATGGCAGATTACCGGCCGGCGAGACAATCAAGGAAGCGATTGAGGCTGTGGACGCGGCTACTGCGGGCGCTCCCGCCTACTACATGATCAACTGCGCGCATCCGACGCACTTTCAGAACGAGCTTAAGGCCGGAGGGTCGTGGCTAGAGCGGATTCGGGGTATCAGGGCCAACGCGTCCTCCAAGAACCATGCCGAACTTGATCAGGCTCAGGAGCTTGACGCCGGTGATCCGCGTGAACTGGCCGCGCAGTATTTTGCTCTAGTATGCAAAGCGCCCTGTCTCAACGTCCTCGGCGGCTGCTGCGGCACCGATCATCGCCACATCGAGGAAATCTGCAAGGCGTGCAAAAATTAGCGGATATAAGAAGCCTCTAAGAGGAGAAAGGGGCAAAAGCGGTTGCGGCGTTTGCTCCACGAGTTTATATTGAAACCCTTCGTTTTTGCTTTCCTTTTCCCTGTTGCGCAGCACGGGTGAGGCGGTCACTCTTTTTTCATGAGAACCGCTTTGATCATTCTGCTCGTACTGTTGTGCGGTGCGGGGCTGCTGGCGTTGTTTGGCGTCGGGAAATATAACAGCATCGTTGCGCTCGGGAACCGGTACAAGAACGGCTTCTCGCAGATTGATGTCCACCTCAAACGCCGCTACGATTTGGTTGCAAATCTGGTGGAGATCGCGAAGGGCTATCTCCATCACGAACGCGAGACCTTGGAGGCGGTCATTTCAGCGCGAAATTCCGCATACTCGGCGGGCGCGAAGGCGGCAGCGAATCCGGGCGATCCGAAGGCTATGAGGGATCTAACGGGCGCGGAGGCGGGGCTGAGTGGCGCCTTGAGACGGCTTTTCGCAGTGGCGGAGGCGCATCCAGATCTCAAGGCGAACCAAAATATGCTTCAGCTTTCGGAGGAGCTGACGTCAACAGAGAACAAGATTTCCTTTGCGCGGCAGGCTTACAATGATGCCGTCATGGCTTACAACGCGCAGCGAGAGGTTTTTCCGGCCAGAATCATTGCCAACATGTTCAATTTCCCTGCGGCGGAGCTCTTGCAGATCCAGAACACCATGGAGAGGGAGACACCCAAAGCATCCTTTACATGACTCCGCTGAATCCGTCGCGCTCCGTCTTTATGGAGCAGGCGGCCACGGCAAACGTCGTTCCGGTCTGGACGGAGATCGTTGCCGATGGTGATACGCCGGTTTCCGCCTTTGCAAAGATTGGCAGAGAGGCTCCGTCGTTTCTGCTCGAATCCGCCGAGCAAAGCGATCAAGTCGGACGCTATTCGTTTCTCGGCTCGGGCGCTCGGCTCATGATTTCCGCCCGCGATAAAATGGTGACGGTGACCGAAAATGGAAAGATCCGCAGCTTTGAATCGGCGCGCGATCCGCTTGACGAATTGCAAGAGATCATGGGCCGCTACCGATGTGCGGGCGGCTCACACCTTCCGGGCTTCCATGGAGGCGCGGTTGGCTATCTCGCTTATGATTGTGTTCGCTGGTTCGAGCCGACCATTGCGCCGCCGCCCGAGGATGAACTTGGCGTTCCGGACATGTTTTTTCTATTGACTGGGACGGTGGTGATTTTCGACCACCGGCGCCGCAGGCTGAAGATCGTTGCAAATGCGTTCATCGAGGGAAGCGAAGCCGGGCCGGCTTATGATGCCGCGGCAAGAGAGATCGAGACGATCCTCGACCAGCTCAAGCGGCCCATTTCTTTCCAGCCAATCTTCACGGAGTTCGAGCCTCAACGCGGCAACGCGCAGAGCAATACGACGCGGGAGGAATACCATGAGATGGTGAACCGAGCGGAAGAATACATTCGCGCCGGAGACATATTTCAGATGGTGCCGGCGCAGCGCTTGGAGACCTCATTTACCGGCGATGCGCTCGACCTCTACCGGACGCTTCGGTTTATTAATCCGTCGCCTTATATGTTCTGTTTGCGCTTTCCGGGGGGTTATTCGCTCGTGGGAAGCTCGCCCGAAGTGCATGTCCGACTTACGGGCGATCTCGTGGAGATTCGCCCCATTGCGGGCACGCGCAGGCGTGGAGCGACGGAGGAGGAGGACGAGGCCAACGCAAGCGATCTGCTGGCTGATCCCAAAGAGAGAGCTGAGCACTTGATGCTGGTGGACCTTGCGCGCAACGACGTCGGCCGCATCGCAGATTACGGCAGCGTGAGGGTCACCGATTTCATGACCATCGAACGCTACAGCCACGTAATGCACATCGTCTCGCACGTTTCCGGCAAACTGGCAGGCGGGCGGACGGCGTATGACGTCATGCGCGCCACGTTTCCAGCGGGCACAGTATCCGGGTCGCCGAAAGTCCGCGCCATGCAGATCATCAACGAACTCGAGAAAAGCAAGCGTTGCACCTACGCGGGGGCGGTAGGCTACTTCGGTTTTGACGGGAATCTCGATTCCTGTATTGCCTTGCGTACTGTCCTGCTCAAGGACGGCAAGGCGTACGTTCAGGCGGGTGGGGGAGTCGTTGCAGATTCGACCCCGGAGGGCGAATATCAGGAAAGCGTAAACAAGGCGATGGCCGCGATGAGAGCCATCGATCGAGCGCGCGAATTGCAGAAAGATGCTTCTTGTCATAGATAACTACGACTCGTTCACCTACAACCTCGTGCAGTACTTCGGCGAGCTAGGGGCAGAGATTTTGGTGTTCCGAAACGATGAAGTCACACTCGACGAGATAGAGAAGATGAATCCCGAGCGCATTGTGATTTCGCCCGGACCGTGCACGCCAAACCAAGCGGGAATCAGTTGTGATGTCATCTCGCGCTTCGGTTCAACAGTGCCCGTACTTGGGGTTTGTCTGGGTCATCAGAGCATCGGGCAGGTCTACGGCGGCGAGGTGGTTCGGGCGGATCGTCTCATGCATGGCAAAACATCGCCGATCCTCCATTCCGGGGACAACGTGTTTACGGGATTGCCGAGCCCCTTTGAGGCAACGCGCTATCACTCACTGTTGGTCAGGCGCAGCACGCTGCCCGGGTGTTTGAAGATCACGGCATGGACTGAGGAGGGCGAGATCATGGGCCTTGCCCATGTGGAGCACCCCGTGTTTGGCGTGCAATTTCACCCGGAATCCATCCTCACATCGGAAGGAAAGAATCTTCTGAGAAACTTTCTGAGCATCGGATGATCATCACCCTGACGACGGATTTCGGACTGCGAGATTCGTTTGTTGGGACAATGAAGGGTGTGATCCTCAGTATCGCGCCGACGGCTCAGATCGTTGATCTAACCCACGGGATCACGGCCGGAGACATCCGTGGGGGCGCCTTTGCCTTGATGACCGCGGCGCCATTCTTTCCTGACGCGACAATCCATGTAGCGGTAGTCGATCCCGGCGTGGGAAGCGATCGCAAGGCCATAGCGATCCGCACGGGGCGGGCGATTTTTCTTGGCCCCGACAATGGCGTGTTGAGTTGGGCGGTGAAGGAAGAGGATGCTTTCGAGATTCGCAGCGTGGAAAATTCCGAAGTTTTCTTGCCGCAAATGAGCAACACGTTTCATGGCCGAGATCTCTTTGCTCCGGCGGCCGCATGGCTCGCGGCGAAGCGAGAATTTTGTGAATTGGGACCTGAGCTTGCCGGCTTTCAACGGACGGACTGGCCGAACCCGATTCGCGTGCACGAGGGCTGGAAGACGGAGGTAATTCATGTAGATACCTATGGAAACGCCGTCACCGCCTTTCCAGCGGTGCAAGGGAACGGCGTACAGGCCGTGGTGCTGCCGGGGGGAAAGCGAATTCCGTTCGAACGCTTCTATGCCGCGGTACCTCGAGGTAGTTCCCTTGCGGTCATCGGTTCATCCGGCTTTGTCGAGATCGCAGTCAATCAGGGCGACGCGGCCAGAGAATTAAGCTTATGCACAGGGAGCGAAGTGATCATCGTCTTTCGGCGTTTGCTCTAGGCTGGGTTTTCTGTGGCGGCGGGATGCACTCCTTGAGCGCGGGGTTTCCGAGGTTTCAAAAGCAACCGGCTTGTCGCGCGAGAAACTGGCCTGAGCGACGTGCAGGCCGACAAGCCGGGCCATCATGAGAACGATCAATATCTGCCCGATGACAGCTTCGAGCACGACCATGCTCCGGGCAATATCGGTGGAGGGCAGCATGTCGCCCATGCTGACTGTCGTCAGCGTGGTCAGGCTGAAGTAAATAAGCCATCCGGGGTGCACCTTGTCGGGGTTCGGCGTCGGCTGCCCGGCTGGCTGGATTACTACGAAGCTGCCGGGATTGAGCAACTCGATCAACGAATAGATGAAGCCAATCAGCACGCCTATCATCAAATACAACGAGGCGGCGCCGCAAAGAATGTTGCCATCCACGAGGGGCGCGCGAAAAACGACCCTCACGACCACGAAAATTACGTACGTTAGAAACGCCATCTGAGCGACGAGGTTGACGGCGGTGAGAGAGTCGTGCCGAAAAAGCGTGCTAAGACAGAGCACGGCGACGACGAGCCCGCCGAGAAAGATTGAGGTTGCGCGGCTCCGTGCGCTCCCGGAGATCGCGTACGCCGCCGCAAGGGTGAGCACAAGGACAAGAGGAGCGAGTGCTGCCTGTCCATGAAGTCCGGGGATGAACGCGGCAAGCTTGGTAGTCAACGGGGCTCCGACGATGGTCATCATCAGCGAAGCAAGCAGGACGCCGAATGGATACTCCTTGAGCAGCAAAATCAGCTGATTTTGAGAATGGTGCATGCGGTTCAGCTTAGCGACAAGATGGGTATCGTCTAGAAGGCTGTCGGACTTCGAATGGAGTTCGATTTCAAGTCCGACAGGCTGCTAGCGAATTGTCCGTGACGGATATACCGGGGAACGGATATCGGAGGACAATGAAACTCGATATTCCGATCCGCCAATTCGGCGGTTATATTTTTGATTGCGATGGGACGATTGCGGACACTATGCCCATTCACTATCGCGCCTGGAGCCTTGCCATGCGGGATTTTGGCGGCCAGTTTCCTGAGGATCTCTTCTATCAATGGGGCGGGAAACCTACCGCCGTTATCGTGGAGCATCTCAACGAGAAATTCGGCCTTTCGCTGCACGTGGACGAGACGGTGCGGCGTAAGGAATCCTACTATCTTGAAGGCGTCCGCGACGCCCAGCCCATTTTGCCGGTGCTTGAGATCGCCGTGGGTATGCGCGGGATAAAACCGCTGGCCGTCGCCTCGGGAGGGCATCGTGAGCCGGTTGAAGCGACACTGATGGCCATTGGCGTTCTTGATATGTTCGATGCGGTGGTCTGTGCGGAAGACTATGAGCGCGGCAAGCCATTCCCGGATCCCTTCCTCGAAGCAGCGCGGCGCCTCGGAGTTCCGGCGGAGGATTGCCTGGTTTTCGAGGACAGTCCCACCGGAATCGAGGCGGCAAAGGCCGCCGGCATGCACTACGTCTTGGTGCCAACGCCGGAACGCAAATGATGTACCCGTCGTAGAATCGAACAAAGTGCGTCAGGCTGCCATGACGACCGGGCCATTGGCCGGAGAGAGCCGGCGCAACTTCTCGATAACCTCCGGCACCGCAGCGCAAGCAAAGGAGACCTGTTCGTCCGTGTTGAAGCGCCCGAAACGAAAAGCGCAGACTGCTGCGGGCGCGATGGTTTGAGAAGCCCATTGCTTTCAAAACGTGAGAGGGATGCACGGAGCCGCTGGTGCAAGCGGAACCGGCGGAGCAGCAGATGCCGCGCTCGTCGAGAAGCATGAGCGCGCCTTCGCTTTCGATGCGCTCGAAAGCAATGTTGGTTGTATTGGGCAATCTATTTTCGCGATCGCCGTTGGTCTCCGTGCCAGGCACGGATTCTAGGATCGCCTCCTCGAAACGGTCACGCATGGTTGCAGCCCTGCAAGAATCCTCCCTGAGGTGGTCCGCGGCGAGCTCGGCCGCTTTTCCCAGCCCGACGATGGAAGAAACATTTTGGGTGCCACCGCGCCGGCCTTTTTCCTGGCTGCCGCGAAGCCATGGAGTGAAACGCGTACGCCCATTGACATAGAGGGCTCCAATGCCCTTCGGGCAATGCAGCTTGTGGCCGGAGAGGGAGAGAAATTGGACGCCGAGGTCGTTGACGTTGAGGGAAAGTTTGCCTACGGCTTGCACCGCGTCCACGTGCAAGGCAACCTTCCTGTCATTGGTGATACGAGCGATTTCGCGAATCGGGAAAAGAACGCCGGTTTCGTTGTTCGCCCACAACAAGGTGACAAGCGCGGTGTCGGGACGGATCGCGCGTTCGAGCTTCTCCGGATCGAGCCTTCCGAGACCGTCCACCGACAACCAGGTGATTTCATAGCCTCGCCTCGCGAGGTGCTCGCACAGCTTGATTGTGGCGCTATGCTCGACGGCAGTCGTAACGATATGCGTTTTATCGGGATCGATTGACGCCGCTGAGAGGATCGCTGAGTTGATGGACTCTGAGCCGCAGCTTGTGAAAATGAGCTCACCCGGAGCGCAATTAATGAGCGCCGCAACCTGCTCCCTTGCGATATCGAGGGCGGCCGCCGCTCGCTTGCCCAGCGAGTAAACGCTCGAGGGGTTGCCGTATTCATCGCGCAGCCATGGAAGCATCGCCTCAAAAACCGCAGGATCCACCTGCGTGGTCGCGTTATTGTCGAGATAAACGATGGGCTGGTGATTGGCGCTCATTCGGGCAATAGTTCATTTTATGCGGGACGCCGGAATATGGCAATAGGCAGAGTCATTTGCGGGGAAATCCTGGATCGCCTTCCGGCTGATGACCCATCTGCGTTGCGTAGCCGGCTCGATCTACTGGCGATCAATGCCTTGATGGGCAATATTCGCTGGGTGAGACGGGCGTTGCGCCGCGCCATGAAGGACTCAAGGAAAACGAGTGCTCCAGGCGGGGATGCGATACGCTTTGTCGAAATCGGCGCGGGAGACGGACGTTTGTGCCGGAAGGTTGCGCGTTGGTTTCCCGACGCGATAGTGACCGGCTTGGATCTTGCGGCAAGGCCGGCCGAACTGCCAAGGGCGATTTTATGGAGGCAGGGTGACTTGTTTGAAGAACTTCCTGGCTGTGCAGGGCAGGCACTCGTCGGCACTTTGATTTTGCACCATTTCCCCAATGAGAGTTTGATCAGGATAGGGCAAATGCTTCGAGATTACCGGGTAGTGTGCTTTTGCGAACCGTGGCGGGCGCGATTCCCGCATTTCTTGGGCACCCTCTTGCGGCCCTTCTGCGGCAAAGTGACCCGGCACGATCTGCCCGCCAGCATTGACGCAGGATTCGTGTACGGGGAACTGCCCCGGCTGCTCGGTTTGAAAAGTTGGCGCGTTCAAGAATCCGTGGACTGGCGCGGTTCGTTGCGTCTGCTGGCATGGAAAGAATGATCACCATCGTCGGGGGCGGCCTGGCTGGGCTTTCCCTGGGGATCGCGCTGCGGAGAAGGGGGGTTCCCGTCAACTTGCACGAAGCGGGAGTCTATCCTCGGCATCGTGTTTGCGGGGAGTTCATCAGCGGAGTATCGCAGTGCACCTTTGATTCGCTGGGAATCGGAGAACTTTTCGATGATGCGAAGGAACACCGTTCGACCGCGTGGTTTTTTCGCGACCGAAGAATCCTCTCCACTCAACTACCGGGCGGACTCGGAATTTCCCGATTTGCGTTAGATGAAAGACTTTCAAGAAAATTCCGGGAGCTCGGCGGGGTCCTCTGCGAGCGCTCGCGGCGAACGCCGCAAAGGGACGACGGGTTCGTCTGGTGCGCGGGGAGAATGCCGGCAAAGGGCCGTTGGATCGGGCTGAAATGCCACGTGCTTGGACTCGAACTGGACGCGGATCTCGAGATGCACCTCGCGTCCAACGGTTATGTGGGCTTGGGGAACGTGGAGCGAGAAAGAGTCAATGTCTGTGGTCTCTTCCGATTGGAGCCCAACCTTTCCGGTAAGGGAATCGAGACGCTTGAGAGGTATTTGTCCGCGGGTGGCCTCGGTGTCCTGGCAAAGCGGATACTTGCCGCACGAGTCGATGCGGAATCCTTTCTCGGCGTCGCAGGGTTCCGTCTCGGCTGGCAGGAGTCTCGCGACGGGATCGCTGCTCTCGGAGATGCCTGGGGGATGATCCCGCCCTTTACGGGTAGCGGCATGTCAATGGCTTTCGAATCGGCCGAGATAGCCACGGAACCGCTGCACGCCTGGCATAACGGTCGAAGAAAATGGGCGGAGACCCTCGAGCGGCTTCGCGAAGAATTGAGGCGGCGTTTCGCAAGGCGGATGTTTTGGGCGCGAGCCCTGCATCCATTCTTGACGACAGGCGCCGGACAGGCGTTCTTCACGCTGGTGTCACGCTCCGGTCTCCTGCCATTCAAGTCCTGTTTTCACGCGTTGCGGTAGACTGATGTATTTGCAGGCTCTGGCAAGCGCTTTCCCCGACGCGCGCTACACACAAAGTGAGTGCTGGCAGATTGCCAAGTCGAGTCCGTTTCTGGCTTCGCTGAGTCGCCGATCGGCAAAGATTCTCGAGACGGTTCTTTCAGGTTCCTCGGGAATTGAGACTCGCCATTTTGCGATTCCGACCGGGAAATTGTTTTCCGCGGATGCGGAGGATCTCAACAAGGCGTTCGAGCAGGCGGCTCCCCATCTGGCGGCGAGAGCCTTCAGGAAGGCATGCAATTCGGCTGGTTTGGAACCTCGCGCGATCGACGCCCTCTTTGTATGCACTTGCACCGGTTACCTGTGTCCCGGAGTCTCCAGCCACCTAGCGGAGCAGACCGGTGTTCGCCCCGATGCGTTTCTGAACGATATGACGGGCCTTGGCTGTGGCGCGGCCCTTCCGACCATGCACGCTGCATCTTGTTTTCTCGCTGCGCATCCGGACGCGACCGTTGCGACGGTGGCGGTCGAGGTATGCTCGGCGGCATTCTATCTCGATGATGACGCGGGTGTAATCGTTAGCGCGTGTCTTTTCGGGGATGGCGCGTCTGCCGCGCTGTGGCGATCCGCCGATGCAGGCGGCCAATGGAGGGCATCCAACTTTCGGTCTCTGCATCGTCCGGAGGAGAGGGAAAAGATTCGCTTCGTCAACGCGGGCGGAAGATTGAAAAACCAGCTTCATCGCGCGGTGCCGCAAGTCGCGGCGGAATCTGTCGAAGTTCTTTTCTCCTTGTGCAGCAGGAAGCCCGATCAGGTGATTGCGCATGCGGGGGGGCGCGATGTGATCGAAGCGATTGAGGAGCGGTTACCTGAATTTTCGCTCGCGGAAACGCGGGAGGCCTTTCGCAAGTACGGGAACCTGAGCAGTCCTTCGGTCCTTTGCGCATTGGAGGAGCGGCTGTCCAGGGCTAATGGAGACAAGCTCCTTTGGCTGACTACGTTTGGCGCCGGATTCGCCGCGCACTCCTGCGAACTGAGCCGGGGTTAGGTCGTTGCTAAGACCACGGATTTGCATGGATTCTCATGGCGGCTGGATTGGCACGCCTAACGATTTGCTTCGTATCTTGCTCAGGGTGGACGGCTTTGCAGACCCGGCCGATATCCTCAGCGCCGCAACGATCGCCGACATGGCGACGCCTTCCGCAGCGAATCCCGGTTACGCGAGCGGCTGGGCGGGCAACTCCAGCGGCACGCGGTGGCACGACGGAACGCTCGTGGAAACGCAATCGATCTTGGTGCGCGTCGTGAACCAGCATGAGTGGGCTGCAGTCTGCAACGCGGGCAGACCATCAACAGCGCTTGGCGGCGAACTCGACGCGCTCATGTGGCTGCCACATTACGCTCGCTGCATAAAGACTGTCCCGTTCTCACGGAAAAAGACAGGTAGATGGTCGAGCGGGGCGGCTTCATTGACAACTTCGCCCCCATCGATGAGTTGCCCGCTCCGGTGGCTGATCCATCGGGTTCCCGCTGGAAGATAGACGTCGCGGGCGCGTTGCCCCTCAAACAGAATAGGTGCGACGAGGACATCCGGCCCAAACATATAGGCATCCTCGACGGCCCAGGCCTGCGCGTCAGTGGGAAAGTCGTAAAACAATGGACGGATGATCGGGCTGCCCCTCGTATGAGCAGCGGACATCAAGCCACGGACGTAGGGACGCAGGCGCTCGCGCAGGCGCAGATACTTTTCCAAGATAGCTAAGGCCTCCTCGCCGAAGCTCCATAGCTCGTTTGGCGCACCGCTCACGCATTTGCCGCCACCGGTCGTTGACAGCGGCTTGGAGTGCGGCTCACGATCACCGTGCATGCGGAGCACCGGTGAAAACGTCGCAAATTGAAACCAGCGGATCAGGCATTCCCGAAAGGACGGATCGTCATTCACGCCGCCATGAAATCCGCCAATATCTGTCGTCCACCATGGAATTCCAGCAAGTCCCATGTTAAGTCCCGCGGCAAGTTGGTTGCGCAGCGATTCAAAACTTGAATCGATATCTCCGGACCACACAAGAGCGCCGTATCTTTGGCTACCGGCCCACGCACACCGGAGAAGATTGACAACATTTTCCTGTTTTTCGTCCGTCATCCCCTCGTAAAAGCCCTGAGCATATTTCAGCGGATAGATATTACCCACTTGCAGGTTTGGACCCAGATAATAGCGGTAATGGTCGAAGTCGTACACCGCGTACTCCGGTTCCGCCTCATCGAGCCAAAAGATTCGGACTCCCTTGTCGTAGTAGTTCTTTTTGACAAGGTTCCAAACGTGCTGCCGCGCCTTCGGGTTCGTGGGGTCGTAGAACACCGTGTCGCCGAGAAACTCCATCGTGGTGGCAACACCGCGCTCGGTCCTCACTAACAATCCCTTCGCACGCATCTCGGCGAATTGTGAGGAGTTGCGGTCGATGGTCGGCCAAACCGACACCATGAGCTTGGTTCCCATCGCTTCGAGTTCCCGAACCATCGCGGCAGGGTCGGGCCAGTAATTAGGATCGAACTTGTATTCGCCCTGCATCGGCCAGTGAAAGAAATCCGCTACGATGACATCGAGCGGCAAGTCGCGACGCTTGTACTCGCGCGCAACCGCAAGAAGTTCCTCCTGCGTCTGATAGCGCAGTTTGCTTTGCCAGAGACCCAGGCCGTATTCCGGCATCATCGGAACCGTCCCGGTCACTTCGGCATAGTTCGCGAGGATCTCGGAGGGCTCCTCACCCGCCGTAATCCAGTAGTCCATCTGCTTTGTGGACGTCGCGATCCATTCGGTGCAGTTCTTTCCAAACGAGACCTTACCGATGGCCGGGTTGTTCCAAAGGAAGCCGTATCCGAGGCTCGATAAGGCGAAGGGAACCGATGCTTGCGAGTTGCGTTGCGCCAGCTCGAGGACACAGTTTTTCTGATTCAGGAAGCCATGTTGATACTGGCCCATTCCAAAGAGCCTCTCTTCGGGGCGCGATTCGAAGCGAACGGTCAGCGCGTAGTCCCCACCCAGGATTGGTTTGAATTCACGGGGGTAAATGGACAGAGCGCTGTTGAAGTATGTGACCGCGGCTTGATCGATTTGGCCGTCGCCTGACTCCATGTTCCCGAGTCTGACGCGCATGAACTCCTCCAGCAGAACCTCGCCTTTCCGGTTGAGAAAGATGATCTGCCCTCTGGGATCGATACGCGCGGTGATTTCGCCATTCGTAATCGTTGCAGACCCGTCGCCTTGGATAGAGATTTCCGGCGTCTCGGCGTTCTCTCTGGGAACGAGAGCCCAGTTTTGGTCTTCGAAGCACGCGGTCAGTGTGCTTCGGACGCGCAGGCTGTCCTTTCCCCAAGCCTCTATGACCAGCCTCTCATTGGCATATTCGCGGACTAACGAACTATTCTCGGAATGGAACATCGAATGAACGCAAAGGTTGGATGGGAAGAATGCAGAATCACCCCGCCAAGCCAGCGGCACATGCCTTTGCTTCTGGCTTGGCCGGAACTTAGAAAAAGGCAGAAGGGAGGCTGCCTTTCTTCCCTATTTTTTCTCCATGATAGCCTTGATTTTGGCTGCCGCCTCCTTCAATGCGGCTTCGGCGCTGGCTTCGCCCGTGAGCGCTTTTTGAATCGCAGTTCGGGTCGCCAGGGAGATCTCGGGATACTTCGCTCCGCCGTCCTGCGACCTAGCGCGGGCGGTGTCCATCTGGTCCACAAAGGGCTGCAACTCAGGATTCGCTTCGCCCTGTTGCTTGGCGATGCTGCGGACCGACGAAATGTAGTTGAATGTGTCGCAGATCTTGCGAAGACGCTCCGGCTCCTGGGTGAATTCGATGAACTTGACGGCCGCCTGTTCGACCTTGGAATCGCCTTTCAGGACACACCAGACCTCGCCGCCAAGCGGGACGACGGGCTTTTCGCCCTCTTTCGGCACAGGAATGGTCACGATTCCGAAATCGACGCCGCTCTTCTTTACATTGCTGAGCTGCCATGGTCCCATCACCATCGTGGCCGCGCGCCCGCCGATAAATTGACTAGGCACATTTTCCTGGTTCCAATTGACCACCTCTTTGGAGGCGACGCCTTTCTTCACCCAATCAACCCACAACTGGAGGGCTTCCTTTGCCTTCTCGGAGCCAAGATCGGTCAGACTTCCCCTGTTGCTCCAAAGGAAAGGCTCCCACTGCCACGTGGCCTGTTCGTCATTGATCGCTGAGAAGGCAATCCCGTAGACGGGGCTTTTGGTCGTCTTAGTGGCGGTTTCGGTGAGCTCGGCCCACGTCTTGGGCGGCGCAGTCACGCCCGCGTCGGTCAGCATTTTTTTATTGTAGTAGAGGGCAAGACTGTTGCTGCCGATGGGAATGCCAAAAACCTTGCCACCGTCACTGACAGCGGCTTTCGGTCCCGCGTAGATATCCTCCCAGACTTTCATCTTGGCCACGTCGGCGGAGATATCCTTGAGGATACCGGCCTTTGCAACGCGAAGCACGTCAGGGTTATCGATTGCAGAAATGCCTGGAGGCTTACGCACAGCAGCCATCTGCAGCGTTCGGCTGACCAACTCCCCGAACGGCACATAGGTAAACTTCAGCTTGATGTCGGGGTTGGCTGCTTCGAATTCTTTCTGCATTTGATTTAAAGCCTCGTGCTGACTCTCCACGGTAAAATAATGGATGACTTCGACGGTGACTTGCGCCCGGGTACTGGCGAGTGTCAGGCCCGCAAGGGCCGAGCCGAGCAGCATGAGGCGGCGGAACTGAGATTTTCTGAGGGTATTAATTTTCATTTGATCTTATTTTAGGGTGGAGGTTGGAAATGGATCACTCACTTTCGCTGCAGGAGCAGTTGCACGAGGTTAAGAACGAGTACCAGTAGGACCATGAGGGTTGCAATGGCGGCTGCCTGTCCGAAGTTCAGCAGCGAGAATCCGACCTGGTAGGCATAGGTGGACAAGAGGTGCGTTCCGTTAGCAGGCCCGCCGGCGGTCATAATCCATACCAGATCAAAAACTTTGACTGTGTAGATGGTGCCAAGCATCAGCACGGCAAACGAGACCGGCTTTAGCAAGGGCAACGTGATGTAGCCTACTCGCTTCCAGAAAGCAGCGCCATCAATCTTCGCCGCCTCATAGACATCCTCCGGAATACTGCGCATGCCGGCATACAATAGAATGAAATTGAAAGGAAATCCGATCCAGATATTTGCGACAATCGTGGCAGGAAACGCATAGTCGGGATCGGAAAGCCATGGAAACGGACCCATTCCAATGAGCTGGAATAGGCGATTGATTGGACCGACTTCATTGAAGAGACCTTTGAAAATGTTCGCCGCCGTCAATACGGGCGAGACCCAGGGGATCAGCAGTAAAGCCAGGCAAAAGTTCTTGAGTGGGAAATTTGCTTGGAAAAGAAGCGCAAGGAGAAAACCAATCGTGAATTGGAAAAGGATGCTGAAGAACGCGAAAAGAATCGTGTTGATCAGAGCCCTCCAGAAAACTGGGTCCGCGAGAGCCGCCTGGTATTGAGTGAGGCCGTTGAATGGCATTTCTCCGCTGACGAAGGTTTCAACCGTGGCTTCCCGGAAGCTCAACGCCAGACTGTAGACAACCGGGTAAAGCAACAGGATCAGGCAGAAAATGACGAAAGGCAGAATGAACAGGTAGGGAGAAGCCGCAAGAAGGACCTTCCTTACCCTCGGCTGAGATGGATACGGGGTACTCATCCTCTAGCCAGTTTGTCGGACTCAGCGCCCGCTCGAATCACCTCCAGGAGATCGGACGCGCAGTGAGCGTCCCTTCCATCGGGAAGACCAGAATGAAGCGGTATTCTGAAAAGAAAGAAAAATCTCTTGGGCTTTTCCGCCAAAGGCGGAAATCTTAGCAGCCTGTCGAGCAGGGGAGCGTCGCTTCTCAAGGGCAATCTATTTACAAAACGGGGGCTCGCTTTCAAGTCCGATAGGCTGCTATTTGACGGCT
Organism: uncultured Verrucomicrobiae bacterium; assembly: GCA_963810765.1. Classification (GTDB taxonomy): domain Bacteria; phylum Verrucomicrobiota; class Verrucomicrobiia; order Chthoniobacterales; family Terrimicrobiaceae; genus DASTFP01. Next base: position 62,006 of record CAWEOV010000026.1, on the reverse strand, counting down.
CCGCGGGTGACACCGGCCACGATGAAGCGGCTGGCAAGGATCACGAAAATGAGAGCCGGAATCGCGGCAAGAACACTTCCGGGCAACAGAAATGCCCAATCGATTCCGTATTGGCCGAAGGCTTTGTACAGCTCGAGTGTGAGCGGTTGCAAGCTGCTCTCGGTTATGAGGCTCAGGGCAAAGAGGAGGTCGCCCCACGGCATCAGGAAACTAAAAATTCCGACGGTGACGAGTCCGGGAAGGGTGATGGGCAGGACGACGGAAAGGAATGCGCGGAAAGGGCCTGCGCCGTCCACCATGGCAGCCTCGACCAGTTCGTAAGGCAGTTCCTTCATATAAGCCGAGAGCATGATCAGCGCGAAGGGGACGGTGAAAGTCATGTCGGCCAGAATCAAGCCGGGAAGGGTATTCACGAGGTTGATCTTGGAGAAAACGATAAAGAGGGGGATAACGAAGACGATTCCCGGAAGCATCTGCGTTACAAGCATGAACGTGGAAAGCGCGGTGCGTCCGACCGGCTTTTTCCACACAAGTCCGTAGGCGGCCGGCGCGGTGATAAGGAGTGTGCCGAGCGACGTTACCGTGCTGACCAAGAGGCTAGTTTGAACGTGCGGCCATAGACGCTCTAACGCCTTCGACCAGTTCTCGACGACAAAGTGCCTGGGCCAGAAAGTCTGATTAACTCCGAAAAGCTCCGCCGGAGTCATGAAGCTCCCGACCAGAACCCAATAGAAGGGCGACAGCAGGACCGCCGTGACGATAACGACGGCAGCGGTGATCCACCAGCGTCCTGGGATTGAAATCATAGACCGGTTTTCGGCGTGGGGGTAACTTTAACTCGCCCGGCGAATCCAGACCAGCATCTCACCGGGGCCACGGTTATTCCAAACATAATAGGGCACCGCTGTCACCTTGATTTCCTGTAACGCGGGAGGCTCGTCTGCGTAGAGGCTCTCGCTTTCCGCCCGTTCGCGAACACCAGAACCGATGAGCGATAGAGTCCCGTCAGGTAAATCAGCCGGCTCTGCGCGCTCAAACGAGCCATCCCGGGGCAGGGCCACGGCATCGAGATTTGGTCCGTTATCAACCTCTTCCAGGCAGTAAACAAGGGGGCCCCTGGTCAAAGCGAGGCGTCCACGGTTAACATCCACTTCGTAACGGCTAAATTTCATTCTGACTGGCAGCTCAAAATTCAGCTCAATACGGTCCCCGGGAAGCCAGGTTCGCCGCACAGTGACATAGCCGCTATCCACCGGCGGTGCGAGCGGCTCCCCATTGACCTTGAGGTCGTAGTGCCCGGCCCAATCCGGGACACGAAACGAAAGGGCCTTCTCAACAGGCGCTTCAGCCTGCACCTCGACCGCGTTGTTTCCTTGATAAGGCAAACCGCTGCGGACCCGGAGAGTAAGCCCATTCGCCCGGGCTTCGCCGGTCACATAGTGGTGAACGGCGATCGCATCTTCTCTTTGCGAGTAGAGATATCCAGAAAGGGAACTGACAAGCCGTGCAAGATTGGGCGGGCAACAGGGAGTCCACCATGGCCAGCTTACCCGATGACGTGATCCGGAACTCGCCATGGGATTATCATAAAAGAAGCACCGGCCTTCGAGGCTGATGCCGGACAGGATGTTGTTATAGAGCGCCCGTTCCATGACGTCGCCGTATTGGCCTTCAAGTCTGGCCTGCAGCATTCGATGTCCGAACAAGAAGAGTCCGATCGAGGCACACGTCTCGGCATACGAGTTCTCATTTGGAAGATCGTAATCGCGGGTGAACCCCTCATTCTCCGACGCCGAACCGATCCCACCGGTGATATACAGCTTGGTGGTAATGACATCTTGCCAGAGGCGCTCGCAGGTCGCCAAAAGCTCGGCATCGCCGTCCTCCAGCGCCAACCCGGCAGCCGCGGCAAGAAGGTACATTGCCCGGACCGCGTGCCCGACGACCTTGGTCTGTTTGCGAATCGGTTCATGCGCCTGCATGTAGGCGTACGGCGACCCGGGATGGTTGGGCCGGAAAGGCCGCGAATCCAGGCGTGCAATCGCTTCCTGCTCGAAGTAGTTCGGCGACTGCCCGCGCTCGTCGATGAAATACCGGCACAGGTCGAGGTAACGACGTTCCTTGGTGACATGATAAAGGCGAAGGAGGGCCAATTCGATCTCCGGATGCCCACAGTAGCCACGAATCTGACCCGGCTCGCGACCGAAACGCGCCACGATGTGGTCGGCATACCGTTGCGCGACCCGCAAGAGCCGATCCCTTCCGGTCGCTTCGAAGTGGACCACCGCTGCTTCGATCAAGTGGCCGGCGCAATAAAGTTCGTGCAGGTCTCTAAGGTTTTTGAATCGATGTTGCGGGCGCCAGGTAAGGATGTGGCTGTTGACGTACCCGTCCGGCAACTGCGCCCTCTCAAACAGCCCGATAACCTCCTCGACACGCGCCTCCAAAGCCGCGTTGCGCGTTTGCTCCAGACGCGCCGATGCGGCTTCCAGCCATTTCGCGAGGTCGGAATCCCAAAAGATGCTGCCGCCCCAATATCCCGCATCGGCCCAGGGGTCTGCGAGCTCGCGGCCCCGATGCATCCTCCGGTCGAGAAGCATCGCATCCATTTGTCCCTCCGCGCGCATTTCCTCGAACTGATGAGTCAACGTTGTTTCTCCGATGAGATCGCGCCAGCGTTTCCAAAAGCCATCGCCAATCGTTACCTGACCACGGGGAAGGGGCTGCCACATATGAAAGTAAGAAGGAAGAAGTAAGAACTAAGAAGGACTTCCTGCTTCTTACTTCTTCCTTTCCAAGCTGGGGTTCAATTGTCGTAATACAGGGAGAACTCGTGCGGGTGCGGGCGCAGGCGCAGCGGATCGATCTCGTTGTCGCGCTTGTAGTCGATCCATGTGCGGACCAGATCATCCGTGAAGACGCCGCCTTCGGTAAGGAAGTGGTGGTCTTCCTCCAGCGCCCGCAGCGCCTCGTCGAGCGACCCCGGCGTCTTATTCGTGCCCGCCAGCTCCTCCTTCGACATCTCGTAGATGTCGCGATCCAGCGGATCCCCTGGATCGATTCGGTGTCGGATGCCATCGAGCATCGCCATGACCATCGCGGACCACGCCAGGTAGCCGTTGCAACTCGGATCGGGGCAACGGAACTCCAGCCGCTTCGCCTTGGGATTCTTCGAGTACATCGGAATACGGATCGCGGCTGAGCGATTCCGCGCGGACAGCGCGAGGTTGACCGGCGCCTCGAAGCCCGGCACCAGGCGGCAGTAGGAGTTCGTCGTGGGAGCCGCGAAGGCCAGAATGGCGGCCGCGTGCCTGAGCAGTCCGCCGGCCGCGTGCAGGCCCAGCTCGCTCAGCCCGGCGTAACGATCCCCCGCGAAGAGCGGCGTGCTCCCCTTCCACAGGGAGATGTGAGTGTGCATGCCGCTGCCGTTGTCCTCGAAGATCGGCTTGGGCATGAACGTGACGGTCTTGCCGTGACGCCGCGCGACGTTCTTGCAGATGTACTTGTACCACATGAACTGATCGGCCATCTTCACCAGCGGCGCGTAGCGCATGTCGATCTCGCTCTGCCCCGCGGTGGCCACCTCGTGATGGTGCGCTTCGACGACGATGCCGATCTTGCGCATCTCGTAGACCATCTCCCCGCGGAGATCGTGGTAGGTGTCGGTCGGGCTGACCGGAAAGTACCCGCCCTTGAAGCTGGGTTTGTAACCGAGGTTGGGCTCCTCGATGCGCGCCGTGTTCCACGCGCCTTCGACCGAATCGATCTCGTAGTAGCCCTTGTGCTGGTTCTGCTCGTAGCGCACCTCGTCGAAAATGAAAAACTCGGGCTCTGGTCCGACGTAGCACGTATCGGCGATGCGCGACTCGCGCAGATGCGCCTCGGCCTTGCGCGCGACATGACGAGGGTCGCGCGAGAAGTCCTGACGCGTCACCGGATCGACGACATTGGCGATGATGCTGACCGTAGGCCTGGCGAAGAACGGATCGAGGCAGGTCGTGTCGGGGTCCGGGACCGCCATCATGTCCGACTCGTGAATGCCCTTCCATCCGCGAATGGACGACCCGTCGAACCCCAGCCCTTCCTCGAACGTCTCCTCGTCCCAGGTTTCGATCGGGAAGGAGCAATGCTGCCACGACCCGAGCATATCGACGAACTTCAGGTCCACCATCTCGGCTTGGTGTTTCTTCGCAAGGGTGAAGAAGTCGGCGGCCTTCATGGGCGTACCTTCGGCAAGTGACTACTTTTCGGGCGAACGCATCCGCGTGTCAAGACGGCAATCCGTAGAATAAAGTATGAAGTAAGAATTAAGAAGGAAGAACTGAAAAAGTCGAATGCCACGAGTCATTCCAGAAGGTCGGCCGCACGCTCCGTTCTCATTTCTTAATTCCTCCTTCCGCGTGAGCGGCACGTTGGATCGAAAAACCTGATGGTGGGGGGCAATCAACAGAGCACAGTTTTCTCGGGAGTGATTTCCGATGGGGAATCTCCCGATCTGCCGCCCCAGTTCATTACGGGGCAACCGAGCTACGTAGGCGGATCGTTTACGAAAGTCGGGATTTGCTCTAACCCTACGGGGACAAACAGCTACATTGGCGGAACAATCATCGAGGGGGAACGCTGCAACTCGGCAATGGTGGAACGAGCGGGAGCGTTGTTGGATTGGACGGTACCTCCCGGCGCGGCAACCGTCAGCGGAGGCACCGTTCAGACCTTTGGGGACTTTAACCTTGGCGGTGGTGAGTTCTGCTTACTTCTACCTGCCACCTCGTAATTCGTCCTTCTTCCTTCTTACTTCTTCCTTTTAGATCAGGCGCGTGAGCGCCTGATCAACACGAGGTTTCGCAAGTAGATGATCCACCCGGTAGACTGGCCGAGGATTCCCACGATATCGCGGCGCCAGATGAAATAGATGAGCAGCATCGTCGCTCCGACGAGGCTCATCCACCAAAATGAGACAGGCACAACCGAGCGTTTGCTCTTCTCGCTCGTGAACCATTGGACAAGCATGCGCCCCGTGAAGAGAAGTTGACCGGACAAGCCGATTGCTACCCAGACCAAACCGGCCGGACTCGTCACGTTGAAGATTGTCGAGAGCCAGCCTCGCGTAGTCTGCTGATCGTAATAGAACCGCGAAAATTCGTCCGGCGTCAGCATCCGATCGGTGCCCGGACCCAAGCGTTTGACAATATATACGAGCGATCCGTCCTTCAGCCGCGCAGTTTTCGCGTTATCCTTCGCGCCGGACAGCGCCACTTTGAAACGAACTTCGGAGCCTGGGATTATCGAATCGTCGACCGGTCTTCCGATTTCATCGAGTGGCTCGGCGTGAAGTGTCGCACAGCAAAGGAGCAGGGCAGCGAGAAAGCGGAGACTTCGCATGGTGGGCGAGCCTTATCGCATCAGGTCTGCGGGATCGCAAGGCGGCACGGGCTTTTGTGATGGCGTGCCTCCCGCTGGCTCGCGCGGTGGGGCTGGAACGTTTCCGCCGTCGTTTCCGCCCTCTTTTTCATGCGGATCAAAAAAAAGGTCGACCGCAAGAAACAAGGCTTTGGAGTGACGCGCAAAGACTAGGCTGAAGAGAAAGACCGGCAAAAGCACAGCCACGAGCAGCTGCCGGACCGGCAGGTCGAATTTCCATTCCAGCAAGCCATAAATCCCAAGCCCAACGACGCTGCCAACGCCGTAGTTTATCGCCCAAATGGACATTAAGTAGTATCCGGGTTCCCGTTCGTAGGGATATCCGCAGCGCGGACAACCATCGAGTGGAGTAAACCAGTCGCGCATTGTGCGCATTTGTTTCCAAGGAATGAAGATCGGGCTGACTCCGCATGCCGGGCAACGCAAACGCATGGCACGGCAGAAATAACGCCAGGCGGTGGCCGGTGTGCGCGGCTCTTTCACGATTTCAGGATACGACGGCCGCCCTGTGGCGCAAAGCCGGGATTATTATCTTGAGCGAGCTGGAAGCGGACGACAATACTGATGAGTTTTCGCGTTATGCCAAATACGATCCTAATCGGGGCTCAGTGGGGAGATGAAGGCAAGGGAAAGATTATCGATTTTCTCACCGATGAGGCCGACATCGTCGTCCGCAGCCAAGGCGGAAACAATGCCGGTCACACGGTGATTATTGGAGATAAGAAGTATGTTCTCCACTTGATTCCTTCTGGCATCCTCCGTCCCGGAAAGACATGCGTCATCGGGAACGGCGTGGTCATCGACCCCGTCGATTTGGTCCGCGAGCTTGATGGCTTGCGCAAGCAAAAAGTCAAAATCGCCGACAACCTCATCATCAGCGATTGTGCGCATATCGTTTTTCCCTACCACCGCCTGCTCGACGAATGCCGGGAACGCGCTAAGGGCGACAAGAGGATCGGCACGACCAAGCGCGGAATCGGCCCGTGCTACGGCGATAAGGTCGAGCGCACGGGGCTGCGAATGGGGGATCTTGTGCGGCCGAAGGTGTTCTCGGAGAAGCTTTACGCCAAGATCGAGGAAAACAACAAGATCCTCCGCGCATTCGGCGAGAAACCAATCGATTTCGTGGAGGTCAACAAAGCGTATCTCTCTTCCGCCCGAAAGCTTGCACCACTTCTAAGGAACACGGTTGTCTATCTCCACATGGCCATCAAGGCGCGCAAGAAGATTCTCTTTGAAGGAGCTCAGGGCACCTTTCTTGATCTTGATCACGGCACGTATCCATACGTCACCTCATCAAATACGACCGCGGGCGGAGCTTGTACCGGCACCGGGGTGCCGCCGCATCACATCGATCGGGTGATCGGAGTGATGAAGGCATACACGACGCGTGTGGGCGAGGGACCCTTTCCAACCGAGAACAAGGAAATTTCCGACATGCTGCACAAGATGGGCCGGGAGTTCGGTTCGACTACGGGACGTCCACGCCGCTGCGGGTGGTTTGATTCTGTCGCGACACGTTATTCGTCAATGATTAACGGCATTGACGAGCTGGCGGTGACCAACCTCGACGGACTCGATCAGGTTGAACGCATCAAAGTCTGCGTCGCCTACAAGCTCGGCGGGAAAACGCTGTCGGTCCCGCCTTCCGACCTTCGCCAGCTCAAGCGGTGTGTGCCAGTCCTTATCGAATTGCCCGGCTGGAGGAAATCCACGGACCGCGCCAGAACATTTGACGCCCTTCCGCCCAGGGCAAGAAGCTATCTGAAGAAGATCTCTTCTCTCACCGGCCCGAGGCTTTCGCTAGTAAGCGTCGGAGCCGATCGCGAGCAGACGATCCGTCTCTAGGCAGCCTGTCGGACTCGGAATGAAGCCGAATTTGAAGCATGAAAAATCCCCGAAAAGATGAATCCGCCCCTTTCTGACATGCTGCTGCAACTCCGCTTCGCGGAGAAAAAACACGGATTTCGGGTCCTGTTTCGGCACGAAGGGTCGATTTTAGCGGGATGTCAGGCGGTTGGCGCTCTTTGCGCGGTGGGTTTTCGAGGGGAATTCCACTCGGACTTCCAAGTCCGGCAGGCTGCTAGGGACTTTTGAGAATCCCTCCGTGAAAGCCGTTCCACGTCACGTCGCAATCATCATGGACGGCAACGGCCGCTGGGCGCAGCGACGCGGCCTCCCGCGGCTGGCTGGTCACGAACAGGGAGCAAAATCGATCCGCGAGTGCGTCGATGCAGCCATTGAGGCCGGAGTTGAATATCTCACCCTCTACGCATTCTCCTCGGAAAACTGGAAACGGCCGCAGGCGGAGGTTCAAGGCCTGATGAAACTGCTCGAGCGCTTCCTGGAGGATAAGCTCCGAGAGATGCTCAAGGAAGGGGTGCGTCTGCAAGCCATTGGGCGTCTTACTGAACTCCCGGACATTTGCCAGCGGAAGCTTGCAGAAGCGATTGCAGCCACCTCAGCGAATTCCCGCCTGACGCTCATTCTCGCATTGAGCTACAGCGGCCGCACTGAGATTGTCGATGCGGTAAGGAGCATCGCACGGGATGCTCGCGCGGGAAAACTGCTCGAAGCAGATGTTACGCAGGAGCTTTTCAGCGAGCGCCTCTACACCGCGAATATTCCAGACCCGGATATGCTCATACGGACTTCAGGGGAAATTCGACTGTCGAATTTTTTGCTGTGGCAGCTTAGTTATACAGAAATTCACGTGACTTCAAAGTTGTGGCCGGACTTCCGCAAAGCAGATTTTCTCAATGCCTTGCACGATTATAGCCAGAGAAGCCGCCGCTACGGGGGCGTTTGAGCCCCTTTTCTGTTGATTTTTGCGCTTCCTGAGGCTTTCTGAACGGATATGCCCTTGACTTCCCTTATCGCATTCCGTGGCCTCTTAGCGCTGTAGATTTTTAGACATTTGTTTTTATGGCCAAACAAACCATTCTCCTCGTCGATCAGGAAACTGACTTTCTCGATTGGGCCAAACACCTTCTCGAAACGACCGGGACACGGGTGCTTACAGAGACTTCGGCTGATGGCGCTTACAAGAGCTTCTGCATGGAAACGCCTGAGCTCGTGATGGCGGAACTAAACCTGAGCCCTTTCTCGGGCATCGAGCTGCTTGCCCGGATCCGGAAGCATTCCCAGAATGCAATGGTAATCATTGTTAGCGCCTACGGAACGAACCAGAATGTCATCGAAGCCATGAAGATGGGCGCCTTCGATTTCGTGCGCAAAGAGCAACTGCCCTTCAACCTGAAGATTGTGGTCGACTCTGCACTCAAGGCCTCTGCGGAGCTGAAGGCAGCCAACACCTTCAAACCTGTCTTAACCGTCGAGCAGCACCAAGACGAGATTGTTGGGCGATCGGACGCCATGCAGCAGGTTTTCAAGATGATCGGGCGTGTTGCCGCGAGCGATGCGCCGGTGATGATCACAGGGGAGAGCGGCTCCGGCAAGGAACTCGTGGCGCGTGCAATCCACAACTACAGCGGGAGGAGCGGCAAGAGTTTCCTGGCGATCAATTGCGCGGCCATTCCGGAAAATCTACTGGAAAGCGAGCTCTTCGGTCACGAGAAGGGGTCCTTCACCGGAGCGCATAGCCAGCGGATTGGACGATTTGAACAAAGCGACAACGGCACGCTCTTCCTGGATGAAGTCGGCGAGATGCCGCTTCAGGTGCAAAGCAAGATCCTTCGGGTGTTGCAGGAGGGCGAGTTTTCGCGCGTGGGAGGCAATCAGACGATCCGCTCGAACGTTCGCATCGTCTGCGCCACGAACAAGAACCTCGAGGAGGAAGTCGGCAAGAGGAACTTCCGCGAGGATTTGTTTTATCGCTTGAACGTCGTGCGAATCCATCTGCCACCCTTGCGCTCGAGGCAGGAGGATATCCGGCAGTTGTCGGAATACTTCCTGCAGAAAATCGCGCACCACAAGCACCGGCCGGAACTTAAGCTTTCCGAAGAGGCCGCGCGGGTGCTCGAAGCCTACCCCTGGCCGGGGAATGTGCGTGAACTGGAAAACACAATCCAACGAGCGTCTGTGCTTGCGACGGCAGATGTTCTCCTGCCGAAGGATATTCCGCTCGGCCAGGTTTCCATATCCGCTTCCGAGCCTCTTGCGACTGGCGGAGACAGCTCCGTTGAGAATGCCATCGAATCGCTGTTCAATGCGGCAACGACGAATTCCTCAATTGAGCTTCTTCCCTGGCTTGAACGGGAATTCACGCTGCGCGCCATGCACAAGACGAACAACAATCAGGTTCGCGCCGCCAAACTTCTTGGCATCACTCGTGCAACGCTTCGGAAGCGGCTCGAACGCAATGGCGCGCTCGGGGTCGCGGACGACGAGTGAGCGAATTTCGTGCCTGGACCCTCGTTGGGGAGGCCTTCCGCGAAGGAGCGGCCGTTCCAGTGACGGACCGTGGGTTCCGTTACGGAATGAGCGTCTTCGAAACGCTGGCGGTCCGCCGGGGAAGAATCCTCTTCTTGCATGAGCATCTGGCGGCCCTCAAAATTGCGTGCGCCGCTGCGGGCTTCCGAACCGGTCAAACCGAAGCGTTGAGCGCCCTGGAGGGCCTCTCGGATGGAATGCTTCGCATCTATGTCACGGCCGGGGACGGCACCACTGCCGGGCCCGCGGGAGAGTCCCGAACGTTTGCATTTTTCGAACCCGGTGAATTCCCGCGCTCTGCGGACGTCTTGCGAGGCGCGCGGACGGCAATATCGCGAGGACCCGAGCGTTCCTGTGCTCGGTGGTTGGAAGACTGGCAACTACTGGGCGCATTTGCAGGCATTCGTCAAAGCGCGCGAGAATGGCTTCGACGAAGTTCTTGTTTTGAATATCGAGGGTGCCGTGATCTCCGCCTCAATGGCCAATGCGTTTTTCGTCTTCGGCGAGATGCTGCGCACACCGGCGGTCAGCGTGGGTGCCCGGCGTGGCGTTCTCAGAGCATGGATCAAGCAAATGACACACGTTGAAGAGTGTTTGCTTTTGTTGGATGAGCTCAAGGAGGCCGACGAATGCTTCCTCACAAGCAGCCGGCTCGGCGTGATGCCCGTCGCAGAGATTGAAGGACGCCGCCTGCCTTCACGAAGTAGAGGCGAGACCTTGGCGGCGCTGTATCGTGAAAGAATCCTCGGCGAGTGAAGCAATTTTCGCCCGCGCGAGCGTCGCGCTGGACGTCGAATCGAGAAAATGTTTCGGCGAAGTGGACGAAGCCGCACAACCCTTTGTTTCCGCTCTCGTTGCGCGCGCCGCAACCCGCCGCCGCGTCTGGATTGTCTGTTCAGACGTGCGGGCCCAGGAAGACTTCGCGGCGGAACTGATGGCATGGCTTCCAGAGGCAAGGCTTCTGCCGGAAATGGAAACTCCTATTGGGGACGATGCATTGCCTGATCCCGAGACGTCCGCCGAGCGTCTCGAGATTCTGGGCTTGTTGGCGCAGGAGAAATCCACCGGGCCGCTCGTCATTCACGCGACTCAGTGGGCGCAGGAAGTGCCATCCGCCGGCGCCTTGGCGAAATCAGTACTTTCGCTGGCAAAGGGCGACAGAGTTGTTTTGCTTGAGGCGGGCAAAAAGTTGATAAGCGCCGGATACGAGCGCGTCGCGCAAGTGTCAACCCGCGGGCAGTTCGCGATCCGCGGCGGCATCATGGACGTCTTCTCGTGGCAGGCGTCCTTGCCAATGCGCATTGAGTGGGACGACGAGGTCGTAGATTCCATCCGGAGATTCGATCCCGACACGCAGATTTCCATCGGCGAATCGACTTCGTGCGAAATTCTTGTCGGGATGTTCGATGCGAAGCTTGTTCCACTTTCTCACTATCGTCGGAAAGACGATCTGACTATCGACGTCGCGGGTGGTGAGGAGCGGGCGGATGTCCGGATTACAAGTGAAAACCGGGACGACCGCACGGCTTTTTTCCCACAGCCATTTGGAAAGTTCGATGCGGGTGATCTCGTGCTCGACGCCGTCCGCCGTGACCGTTTCTTTCGCCAGCTGGAGGAGTGGAAAGTCTCAGGCTGGCTGGTGTCGCTTGCGGCCGGCAGCGACGGTGAGATCGAGAGATTTCAGGAACTGGCCTCAGAAGAGCATTTCGACGTTTCCGCCGTCAAGTTTCTGCAAGCTCCCATCGCCCGCGGCTTCGTTTTTCCCGCGGCTCGACTTGCGGTTTTATCGGACGCGGAGCTGTTCGGGCGTTCATCGTCGCTTCGCCAACGGCGCCTCTCTCATCGCCGCGAGCGCATGCTCGCGGGCCGTGCGGCGATCGACTTCACAGAATTCGAGCCGGGCGACCATGTCGTGCACCTCGAGCATGGCATTGGCCGATTTGAGGGGTTGCAGACGATGCCCGGCGATGGCGAGGGAGAGGCGCTCTTGCTTGAGTACGCAGGCGGCGCCCGGCTCTACGTGCCCCTGGATCAAGCCTGGCAAGTCGCACGCTATGTGGGCGTCGGCAAACGACACCCCGAACTTTCGGAACTCGGCGACGGGCGCTGGGCAAGGGCTCGAGAGAAAGCCCAGCGCTCCATCTTCGATTATGCCTCTGGCATGCTGCGCGTGCAGGCCGAACGCGACATGAGTCCAGGATTTCGCTTTGGCACGGACACCCATTGGCAGCAGGAATTTGAAGACGCTTTTCCCTTCGAAGAAACTGTGGACCAGCTTCGGGCGATCGCCGAGACGAAGCGGGATATGGAATCGGAGCGTCCGATGGATCGCCTTATCTGCGGCGATGTGGGTTTTGGAAAGACCGAAGTGGCCATTCGCGCGGTCTTCAAAGCGATCATGAGCGGAAAGCAGGCGGCCCTGATGGCGCCGACGACCGTGCTGGCACAGCAGCACTATCAGACGCTTCGAGAGCGCATGAGCGACTATCCAGTGACGATCGAGCTTCTCAGCCGGTATCGGACCGCCGCCGAGCAGAAGCGGGTGATCATCGGGCTGGCTGACGGCAGCATTGACGTGGCAGTCGGAACGCATCGCCTGGTGTCATCGGATGTCCGCTTCAAGGATATCGGTCTTCTCGTCGTCGATGAAGAGCAACGCTTTGGCGTGAAGCACAAAGAGCTTCTCAAGGACCGATTCCGGCAGGTGGACGTGCTGACTCTGTCGGCAACGCCGATACCGCGCACCTTGTACCTTTCGTTGATGGGGGCGCGGGATATGTCGCTTATTGAAACGCCGCCGCCCAACCGCCAGCCAGTCGAAACCATCGTCAGCGCGTATGATGAGAGAATCTTTCGCGATGCGATCCAGCGCGAACTCGTCCGTGGTGGACAGGTCTATTTTCTGCACAACCGTGTGCAAACGATCGAACGAGTCGCAAAGCGCATTTGCGAGCTGTGTCCAGGGGCCCGCGTAGCTATCGGGCATGGTCAAATGAGCGAGCACGAACTCGAGTCGGTTATGCGGACGTTCGTGGCTGGCGACTCTGATGTCCTCGTTTCGACGACGATCATCGAGAGTGGCTTGGATATTCCCAATGCCAACACAATCGTCATCGACCGTGCAGATCTCTTTGGTCTTGCCGATCTCTACCAGCTTCGGGGACGGGTGGGCCGATCGCAGACCAAGGCGTACGCCTACCTGATGCTTCCTCGGGATCTCATGGGCGCCGCCCGCAAACGCGTGTCAGCCATCAAACAATACTCTGACCTGGGCTCCGGGTTCAAAGTTGCCATGCGCGATCTTGAAATTCGCGGCGCCGGCAACTTGCTTGGCACGGCTCAAAGCGGACACATCATCGCCGTTGGCTTCGACCTTTATTGCAAGCTTCTCAAGCAGGCGGTGGAAACAATATCGGGCAGCTCGCGCGCCCGCCGTGCGCCGGCCGGGCTGAGGCTCGATTTTCTCTCCACCGAAGAGACGCAATGGAGCCGCGCGCCGGGCGAATTGGCCGGAGCGTTTCTTCCGGCAGCCTATATTGCGGATCCCCGCACGCGGATCGCCTGCTATCGCCGTCTTGCCGAAGCGGAGGATCGCGAAACCATCGACCGGATTCGGGTCGAATGGCGTGACCGCTTCGGGGCTCTCCCAATCCAGGCTGATAACGCCCTCCTCGCTGCTTTGATTCGTATTGAGGCCGCGCGACGAAAAATCACGATGGTCGAAGTACGCGAGCGCAGGTTGATGCTCACACAGCGGCGGGAGCTGCTTCAAAAGGACGGCAGGTTTCCCCGCTTGACGGCCTCCGACCCCGATTCTAGTTTGCGCGAGATCCTATCCAGTCTCGAAACGATTCCTTGCCCATGATACGCATTGCAGTTTTCTCCGTTTTGGCGCTCGCTCTCGCCGGGAGCGCCTTGGCGCAGAGGGCCGAGGTGATCGACGGCATAGCCGCCATCGTCAACAATGATGTCGTCACGATCTCACAGGTGCGAGACCTCATCGGCGCTCGCGAACGTTCGTTGCGAGAGATTTACCGCGGCCAAGAACTGGAAGACAAGATCAAGGAAATGCGAACGGCGGCGATCAAGGATCTCATAGATCGCCAGCTGATTCTCCAGGAGTTCAAGAAACTTCAAGAGAAGGGGGCTGCCATTCCCGAGTACGTAATCGATGACCGTATACAGGCGGTAATTCGTGAAGAATTCGGGGGCGACCGTGCGGCGTTTGTCCGCACCCTGCAGGCGCAGGGTTATACGGTGACGAAATTCAAGGAGATCGAGCGAGAAAAGATCATTATTCAGGCAATGCGCCAGTCGAAAGTTGACAGCAATTTCGTCATTTCGCCGACGCAGATCCAGGCTTACTACGACAAGAACAGAGCTGCCTATGCGACGCCCGAACAGGTAAAATTGCGAATGATCGTGATTCGCGAGGGTTCATCGGGCGACGTGCCGGATATAGGAAGCAAGAAGGAACTCGCGGAGGAGATCCGCCAAAAGGTCGCCGGAGGCGCGGAATTCGATCGCATGGCGCAGATGTATTCGGAGGACGAGACGCACGCAGCAGGCTGGGGGAGACTGGGGGTGGGTTGAGCGGAACACTTTGAACGAAAAGCTCACCAATGTGGCATTTTCGCTGCGGCCCGGCGAGGTAAGCCCGGTCATTGGTGTCGGAAACACCTATTATATTATCATGGTCGAAGCGAAGAGAAGCGCCGCCCTGAAGCCGATCGGCGACGTTCGCGAAGAGATCGAAAAAAACCTTATTCAGCAGGAACGCATCAAGGTCCAGCAGCGCTGGCTCGACACTCTGCGGCAGAAGGCGTACATCAAAATTCTTTCGTAGCAGCATGTCGGACTTGGAATGAAGCGGGAATTTGAAGCATGAAAATCCCCGAATAGATGACCCGCCCTTTCAGACATGCTGCTGAAACTCCGCTTCGCGGAGAAGAAACACGTATTTCGGGTTTTTTTCGGCACGAAGTGCCGATTTTAGCAGGATGTAAGGCGCTTGGCCCTCTTTGCATGGTGGGTTTTCGAGGAAAAATTCCACTCAGACTTCCAAGTCCGACAGCCTGCTAGACGACGTGAAGGTTGGGATCACCTGCGGCGATCCTGCCGGTGTCGGACCGGAAATCATCCGTGCCGCCTTGGGAAGCGGCAAGCTTTCCAGCGAGTTCGAGTACCAAGTTATCGGTGCGACAGACGCGTTTATCCCTGGAAGACCGGAGGCTGCTTCGGCGGAGCATGCGGTTCGCGCGTTGGAAGAGGCCGTTTCGCTGGCAAGAGCGGGAGAAATTCAAGCAGTCGTCACGGGACCTGTTTCCAAAAAGAAGATGCACGATGCCGGCTTCGCCTTTGCCGGTCAGACCGAATTTTTCGCCGAGCGATGCGGAGTCACCGATTTTGCGATGTGCTTGACCGGCGGCAAGATCACTGTGGCTCTCGTCACGGCTCACGTTCCGTTGGCGAGCGTTCCCGGACTCTTAAGGCCAGCGGAAATCGCGCGGGTTGGACATCTTTTCGCGAACTTCCTCGTCCACCGAGGAGTCGCTCACCCGCGCATCGCCGTGGCCGGATTGAACCCACATGCTGGCGAAAGCGGCGATCTGGGCTCCGAGGAAATCCAAGTCATCGCCCCGGCCGTGGAGTCGCTTCGCCTTTCCCTGGCCGGCGCGGCGGAGGTTTCGGGCCCGCATCCGCCGGACACCCTGTTTCACCGCGTGACGACGGGCGAATTTGACGGCGTGTTGTGCATGTATCACGACCAGGGTTTGATCCCACTCAAGCTTCACGCCTTCCATGAGGGAGTAAATGTCACGTTGGGGCTGCCATTTCCGCGGACTAGTCCGGACCATGGAACGGCATTTGAGATTGCCGGGAAGGGAATCGCCCGTCCGGACAGCATGATCTCTGCCATCCGGCTCGCATGTGAACTGGTCGGAAAACGCCGGGAACCCTCGGAACCGCGCATACATAGAGCGTTCAAGATGCCGGCGAGAAGATGAGCGTTTCTCCGCGATTACGCAATCGAGTCTTGATTCCCGATCTCCCGGCCGTTCGTATGGTGGAGCCGTGTTTCAGATGATATTCAACGCGATCAGCGCGGCAGAGATGGCGGCGCTGCCGAAAGAGCTGCAACTCGACCTGCTGGCAGAATTTCACCTGCTTCCTGAAGACATGGATAATCTGGACGCGAGCCGCTTCGGCAAGGTGCAGCGTGGTGGCCGCAAGCTGCATCGTTGCCGGGCCAAGGATTACCGGATATACTTCGAAAAGCATCCGGAAGGCGTCCTCATCCATCGCGTGCTGCACAAGAATACGATCCGAGACTTCCTTTTCCGCTCGAGCCTTCCGATGGATGAGGAGGACGAACAACTCGGAGGCGCGAAGGGATTCTGGAAGCTGATCGAGGAAGCGGAGAAGAAATCGTGAACCTGTTCGACAGCGAGGTCGAACGCCTGGAGCGCTTTCCCGTCGCGAAAAGTCAGATTTTCGTCGCGCACGCCGGGGTCACGCCCCTGCCAAAATGCGCTGCGGACGCCATGATTTCGCACATCCGCGCAAGCTGTGAAAACCATCAGGAATTCGGCGAAGTGCTTCGCGACATCGAAAAGACCCGGAAACTGTGCGCAGATCTGATCGGCGCCGACAAGTCGGAGATTGCCCTCCTTGGGCCGACTTCGCTGGGTCTGAGCCTTTTCGCCAACGGGGTCACCTGGCGCGAAGGCGACGAAGTCGTCTGCTATCAGGACGACTATCCCGCCAACGTCTATCCGTGGATGGCTCTGGCTTCGCAAGGCGTGAAGATTCGCCGCCTGCGGCCGGAGGAACCCGGTCGCATCACTCCGGAGCTTGTTGAGCGAGAATTGTCCCCGCGCACGCGGCTCGTGGCGCTGGCTTCCTGCCACTATCTCTCCGGCTGGCGAATCGATGTGGACGCCATCGGCGCGCTGCTCCACGAGCGCGGCGTCCTGTTTTCAGTGGACGCCATTCAGACGCTCGGCGCTTTTCCTTTCAGTGCGAGGTTCGTGGATTTCTTGAGCGCCGATGCCCACAAATGGATGCTCGGACCGATGGCGATTGGCATCGTTTACGTAGCTAAGCGAAATTTCGAGCTGTGCCGCCCAACGCTTCTCGGATCGTGGAACATCCTTTCGCCGCAATTTCTTGCGCAGGAGACGATGAAGTTTCACGAAACCGCTCGGCGATACGAACCTGGAGCTCTCAACGTGGCGGGCATCTATGGCATGCGGGCAAGTCTTGAGATGCTTTGTGCGACCGGATTGGAAACGGTTTCTTCGACAATCCTAGATGTGCGCGACCATCTGCATGGACTTCTTGAGAACATGGGATTTGAATTCCTGTCTCCGTCTTGTGAGGAACCTTTGCGCTCCGGCATCGTTACCGCGCGGCACCCGCGCGCCGATGCCAGCTCGTTGTTCTCCGCCCTCGAGAAGGAAAGAATCACGGCGTCGTTGCGCATGGCGCGTGGGGATGGAGAGTGGCTGAGGTTCAGCCCGCATTTTTACAATACGCGGGCGGAGATGGAGCGCATTGCGGATGTCTTGCGAGCAGCCTGCCGGACCTGAGATGGAAATTCCGAGGTCGAGCGAGGACTCTTGTGAAGAAGCAAACGCCTCTCCAGACAGGCTGCTGATGCCGCACTTCGCGCGGCTTTTTCCTGTTCTCGACCAAACAACCCGCAGGGTTAGTATCTGTTTAGGGCCAACGGCGCGGCTTTCATATGAGCCTGGGGCAAGGATTAGGGTGCTCCTCTAGCCTGTCGCCCGGTGAGCCGTCCGATCCGCGAACGCAATGCTTCCTCGAGGCGTGTCTGATCCGAGAAGAAGGCAGTCGGAATGTCGTTCGTGTCGAACGGAAGATTGGTTCCTTCCTTTGCCACGACGATCACATCCTTGCCGAGAGCCTCGGCGAAGCCGAGCTCGTAGTAGACGTTCACGCTACCGAATGTCACGTCCGCCACGACGAAGGCGGCCCTTTGAATGCCCTGGACAATCCGGTTGTAGATCCGATCTGTGGTGGCGTCGTTCTTGTCGGTCCGGTCCGGCTCGAATCCGTAGCCCCGGCAGACTCGTTCAATAGTATGGTAGGTATCGTCCGACTCCTTGCGAAAAGACATCACGAAGAAGACATTGTTCCCCAAGACGATTTTCGACACAAGCGTGATCACGCCCGCCGCCAATCGGTCCAGACCGTCCTTGTTGGAGAGCGTAAAATCCGGGTGCTAGTCCGCCCAATCCCAAGTTCCCCCCGAACGCCTGCCGCGGCGAGCGGTGCGGGGCTTGGGGGAGCAAAGCCCCCATCAAATCAGTTCCTAGCACCTACTGAAAACGTCGAGGAGCCTAATTCATAGACTCAGAAATCTTCCCAGACACGTCGAACGAAATCGCATGTGAGCAATGCGGACTAAGGGGGAGGTTCGCTCGGCTGGGCGGTCAGTGTGTCGGGCCACGCGGTCTTATCGATAAGTTCGCGAATGCGTTTTTCCGCCTCGAGCCTGGCTTCGGGAAGAAGATTCGATTCGGCGAATTTCTTGCCGGCTTTTTCCTCCAGCGCGCGAAAGGCCTGCTCGCGATCCTGAATCGTGAGCTTGTTCCAGAGTCCATCTTCGTCCTCCACGACGCGAACGTCGCCCATGCCGAGTGAAAGGATTTTGGGAGGGGGAAGGTCTGCACTGACGAAGCGCGTTCGTGGATCGATATTGATGCGAACGGGATCTCTGAGATCGAAGCCCGCCCTGGCGGTGAAGGTGGCTTCCAGTTCGAGCCGTTTTGTGCTGTGAAGCCAAGTGTGGGTCCACCGATGGCGAACGAGCACCTGTTTTTGCAAGGTAACCAATTCGAGGACGGGAGTGTTTGCGGCGATAATCACAACGGAATCGACGCTGATTTGAGGAGTGAAATTCAGCGTCCGGTCGAAGTCGGCAGCAATCGATTCCGCCATGCGGCGGGAGTCCTGAGTGATTTCTGCGGTCGTCCTCCAAAACAGCAGGAGCGTGATCGCAATTGTCAGCGCCGCCGCCGCGATCACCCAACCCAAAACACCCAGGCAGCCGAATTCCTTGTCATTCTGCGGCCTTAGTGAATTTGGGTCGGGCATTCGGGCAATGCACGGAGAAAGGCGCGTCCGTAGGGTTTGCTAAGGATGCGGCTGTCGAGGATGACGATTGTGCCGGTATCGGACTTCGCACGGATGAGACGCCCGACTCCCTGACGCAGCTTGAGAATGGCCTCCGGAAGCGAATACTGTTCGAAAGGGCGGCCTCCCTCCGCTTCGATGCTTTCGAGCCGGGCTTGCGTGAGAGGATGGTCGGGTGTAACGAACGGAAGCCGGGTGATGATGACGCTCGATAGCGCCTCCCCGGGCACATCCACCCCGCTCCAAAAGCTGTCCACACCAAAGAGGACACTCTGCGGATTCTCGCGAAATTCCCGCACCATCCGGTGCGCGGGCATTCCACTTCCCTGCACGATCAGGTTCCAGCCCTTGAGTGCGAAGTGCGTCTCGAGAGCCTGTGCGGCGGCGCGCATGGTCTGGTAACTGGTGAACAAGACGAAGGCGCGCGCATGGCTCTGATCGGCAAAATGCGCAATCCATTTTTCGAGCGCCGCGTCATAGCCGGTATCCTTGGGCTCAGGCATCTTTTTGACCAGATGCAGGGTCATTTGCTTTTTATAATCGAAGGGGCTGCCGATTTGGACGGCGCGGCAGCCGCTCGCGCCAACCCGATTTCGAAAATAGGAGAGATCGTTGCTTCCAACCGAGAGCGTGGCGCTGGTAAGCACTGTGCAGGTATTCTCACGAAAGATCATGCGCTCCAGAATTTCCGCGAGTTGTATGGGCGCGGCGTGAAGGGCGCAAAGAGTCTCCCGGCGCCCATATTGCTCGACCCAGTAAACATGATCGGGATGTTCGATCCGCAAAAAATCCTCAATCGCCAGCCGGGCCTCGCGCAGACGGCCCGCCGCTTCCTGAAGTTCGCTCGTTCGATCGCCATCGCTTTCCTTTCCTGCTTGGATCTTGAGAAGCTCGCTGAGCCGGACGAGCCCGGCGCTGAGATCGGAGGCATCGGCAAGGCCGGCCTCTCGAACACGAAAGACGCGTCCGCGCTTGAACGCGCAACCGGCGGCGATCCGGTCGAAGAAGGCGTCCGATTTCGGGATCAGCTCAGCGACCGCGCTGCACGCCGGTCCATTTTTCATCGCCTGGAAGAGGCCCTTTTTTGAGCGAGGGTTATAGAGGCGCTGCAAGCTGCGTCGCAAGCCAAGCTGGGAGATTTCCATGCCAATGTGGTGCGAGGCTACGTCTTCCATCGTATGCGCCTCGTCGAGAATGACGAAATCCTTTGCGAAAAGAATTCCGTCTCCGCGTTCCTCGGCCATGCTCCCGAGTAGAGTGAAGAAGAGGGCGTGATTGAGCACAACAAGATCGGCGGCAAGCACCCTGCGGCGCATCGCCTGATAAAAGCAGCGTGGGTTTTTTGCGCAGCTCTTCGGCGTGCAGAGGTGTGGTTCGCTTCGCACCTCCTCCCAAACCTCCGGCTCGGGCTGCACCTCAAAATCGCTAAGCGAGCCATTCCTCGTCGTCAAACTCCACTCCCGAATTCGCTCCAGTTCGCTGCGCTGCTCAGAAGTGAATAGGTCGTTCGCCTGGCTGAGAGCGCGCTCCAGCCGGGAGCCGCAAAGAAAATTGTGCCGCCCTTTCAAGAGAGCGGCTTCGAATTCGATGGGCAGCAGTTTCTGGACAAGGGGGATATCCTTGTACATGAGCTGCTCCTGGAGAGCGATGGTGTGCGTCGATACGACCGCTTTGCACTTGGTTCGCACCGCGTGGAAGACGGCCGGAATAAGGTACGCAAGCGATTTTCCGACACCTGTTCCGGCTTCGACGACGAGATGACCGCCCGACTGGAGCGCCCGCGCCACCTCGCATGCCATTTGCTGCTGCTCGGGCCGGTATTCGAAGTTTGACGCCGCGGAGAGACGGCCGTCCGGAGAGAATATCTTTTCGATTTCCTGCTCAAAGGAGCTGCGCATTGCGGCTCCAGAATCCTCTCTAAGAGAGATCATGAGAGCAGCGGTGGCCTGTTGACGGAATCGAAGCGCGCCATTAATGATTGAGGGTTTGCGACTGATGAGAATACTCGACCGTTACGTGCTGCAAAAGTTTCTGCTGCCGTTCGTCTACTGCTTTTTAGGCTTCATCGCAATCTGGTTCATCTTTGACCTCAGCGACAATCTTCCGGATTTTCTTCAAGGCAAGGTAGGTTTTGACGTCCTGCTCGAATACTACAAATCGCAGATTCCGGAGATCATCGTCATCTCTCTTCCGATCGGCGCGCTGCTCGCCCTGTTATATTCGCTGACGGCCATGTCGCGCTCGAACGAGATCATTTCGATGCTTGGAGCGGGTGTCAGTGTAACGCGCGTGCTTGTGCCGCTTATGGTGGTCGGCTTGGTATTGACCGCAATCACGGCCTATTTCAATTACGAAAGCGCTCCGCACGCTGCGATGATCAAGAAGCGGACTGCTCAGGGATATCAAACGGGGCAAGACCACCGAGGTCGGTCTGACGGGTCACCTTTATCGAAATCGCGAAGACCTGCGGACCTGGTTCAGCCGCAAGGTTTATGCGGAAAGTCAACGGCTCATCGATGTGCAGATCATTCAGCAGGATATCGATGGGAATATAATCAAGGAATGGTACGCCCGGGACGCCCACTACAACGAGGTTACGAAGAGCTGGAGCCTGCAGCGGGCGAGATATGTCGAAATCAACTTGGAGGGAAGAATCTCCAAGTCCGAGATGCACGACGAGATCGAGATCCCTGGCTGGCGCGAGACGCCGTGGCGGATTGCAAGCTCGGTCATGAACCCGGACTATCTTTCCGTGCCCGAGCTTGAAGATTACCTCGTGTTCAACAAAGACTTTCCCGAAGTTCGTCTCGCTCCCTATCGGACTCAGCTGCACTATCGTTGGGCGCTGCCATGGGTCTGTTTGCTGGTGGTCTTTATCGCCGCCCCGCTAGGAATCGTCTATTCGCGAAGGGGGATCCTGGGAGGAGTGGCCGCTGCGATCGGACTGTTTTTCTCCCTCGTGTTTGTCAGCAGCCTTTTTATTGCCTTGGGCAAGGGCAATCGCATTTCGCCATGGCTCGCAACGTGGGGCCCGATGGCCGCCTATTTCCTGATCGGTCTGGGCCTGTTGTGGTTCCGGTCAACAAACCGGGATCTTCCGAAGATCAAGCTTCCCTGGACGAGTTGACAATGCAGAGCGAGTGGGAAATCAAGTCTCGCGCACACTGCTGCGCGCGCACAGGCAAGCAATTTGGGCAAGGAGAATACTTCTACACGCTTCTTTTCCGGGACGGAGAGGGATTCCGGCGGGAGGACATCAGCGAGGAGGCGTGGGCGAACCGGAACGAGAATATCGAACCGTTTTCCTTCTGGCGCTCAAAGTATGAAGCGCGAGCGCCATCGGCTCCCGAGCCCCTTCCAAAGGACGATGCCGAAAGCCTGCTCCGGCGCCTTATTGCGAACCAGGATCCCGCCTCGGCGAACGCCCGTTACATCCTCGCATTGATGCTCGAAAGAAAGCGGATATTGCGTCCCGTTGAATCGCGCGACGCCGGCCTGCTCGTTTATGAACATTCCGCTTCCGGAGAGACCTTCGTGGTCTCGAATCCCGACCTCTCCATGGAGAGCATTCCCGCTGTTCAGAACGAAGTATATGGAATGCTGGCCCGCTCATTCTGCAAATCTTAGCGGGCTCGTGCTCGCAGCCGGGGTCCTGCAAGTTTCGAGATTTTTTCAATGGCCAATGCAGCCAGCCAGGGCGCATTGATAAGGAATATCAATGCCAGCTTCTCGAAGATGGCAAAATGCAGGCCCATAACCTCGGCAATCATGTGATGCATTACAATCATGCTCCCCCCTATGAGAACTGCCGGCCAGCGTCCCAACAGGGCGAGAAAAGACAACAACTCCAAAGCGAATCCGAACCCGAAAAAGATCCGCGTCAAGTGTGGATGGTCAACGATAAGCGCGGGCGCTGTCTTTGCCCAATGGCTCGTGGGCTCGAAGGCATTCAGATAGGATTTCGCATTGGTCTTGGCGATGGCGACCGCCAGATTGGGAGTGCGTTGAATCCATTGCCCACCGCTTCGCTCCCATTTTGTGAAGGCCGACGTAACGTAGCACGAAACGAGGGCCACCTTGGCGGCATGAATGAGCAAGCGGTGGGTCTCTGCAGTGGCTAGAGGGAAAAACGCGGTCTTGCGCACCAGACGATCGCGGAGGGCGAAGACGCCAGCGACGGCCCACTGCGCCAACGCGATCAAGGCCAACGGCTGAAATGAATGATTTATGGCGCCCTGGGAGTTCTCGAGCGAGCCACACGCCGCGAGCAGGAAGGTCATGACGCAAAGGGAAAGAAACGGGAAGAGGCCCGCCGCATAGAACAGGAGAGCCACCGCAAGCACTCCGCGAAGGATGCCCAGAATCTCCGGATTCATCAGGAAGCTGAGGTCAACGAAAAGAGCGATACCATTCGGGTGAGGCAGTGCAGTTTGATAGTAGAAGGAAGGAACGCTTTGCCAGACCATCACAGCGAACGCGATGCGCATCAGGGTCATTTCCCATCTCGCGTGCCGGATGATTTGGCTGTCGAATTTCATCGAGGGGCGATCTCAGCGAGGACTTTTTCCTCTTCCTCGAGACGGGAATCATCAACCGAGATTCGTATCTCGACCAACTTCAAACCGTTTTGCAAAAGCCCCTCCCTTTTCTGTGGTTCCGCTCGGTCGAGCAAGTAGAGCAGAATGTTCCGGCTGGCTTGCCCCAAGGCGGCCTCGGAACTCATGCCCGACTTTTCAAGCTTTCTGCGTTCCGATTTGAGTGCCTTGGGAACGAATGAGGCCCGGGAGCGAAAACTTGTCGCGTAGGCAAGCGTTTCATCCTTCCCAGTCCTCACCACGAAGTAGACCGATTCGTCTTCGAGACTGGAATACATTGGGAAGTCCGAAAATGGGTAGTTTTCTCCTACGACCAGCAGGAGGGCGACCGAAAGCCATACCTCGCGAAATGGAATTCGCCGCAAGAGTTTCCCAAAGAAACGCAGCACCGCGGGAATCTTGCCGATCGGGGACATGCCAACTGGCCTAACAGTCTGTCCGCCCGAGCGTCCAGCCGATTCGATTCCAGGAAAAATCCCCGCGCGACAAAGATCTCTAATCGAACCATGCTGAGCGTATGGCCGCGGATTTCCCATTGTTTCTTGCTCCTATGGCCGGTGTGACGAACACCGTCTTCCGCCGTATTTGCAAGGCGAGGGGCGCTGATGTTCTCACCACAGAGTTCGTCTCGGCGGAAGGCATCCTGCATCGGAATGCCCGGACGAAGTATTACCTGGAATTCCAGGAAGATGAGCGTCCTGTAGGCGTTCAGTTGTTCGGCGCTGAGCCGGAGCGGCTGGCAGAGGCAGCGCGGGCCGTGATCGACTGGGTGCGTCCGGACTTTCTTGATCTCAATTTCGGCTGCCCAGTGCACAAGGTTGTCTGCAAGAATGGCGGTTCGTCGCTGCTTAGGGATTGTCCGCTGCTGGCGCGGGTGTCGAACTCTGTCGTACGCGCCGCGTATCCTGTGCCGGTGACCGCGAAGATCCGTATTGGATGGGACGATCGTTCGATCAATGCAGTGGAGACGGCACGCATTCTCGAGCAAAGCGGTGTGCGTCGCATCGCGGTGCACGGCCGCACGAAGGCGCAGGGGTATTCCGGATATGCCGACTGGTCGGTGATCGGCGAGGTTGCAGCCGCGGTGGGCGTCCCCGTCATCGGCAATGGAGACATCGCCAGCGCCGAGGACGCCTTGAAACGGCGAAGCGAAACGGGTGTTGCGGGCCTGATGATCGGACGCGCGGCAATGGCCTCGCCGTGGATCTTCTCCCAAATTCGCGCCTCGCTCGATGCAGGCCGCCTCCTTCCTCCGCCTTCTCTCGAGGACAAATGGCGGTTGATCCGCGATCATTGTTTTCAGGAAATCGTCTGGAGACGTGACGAGCGGATGGCCATGAAGGCCATGCGGTCCAGGCTCATGGCCTATACCAGAGGAATGCCGGGCGGTCCACGGCTTCGCGATCGACTGGCCCACGTTGGAAAGTCTCGCCGAGCTCGAAGATCTTGCCGCCGCAAATATCAACATGGCCGCCGGGCTTCCCGAAGCGACGGTCAATAGCCGACCGCATCGCCCGCGTTAGCTGGAAGAGCTCAAGGCTAAATCGACCGACGAGAACGATTCGGACGAAATCCTCACACAAGGTAAGTGAGCCCGCGTTGCTCTCGCCGTTGAATCGCGTGCGGATCATGGCGAATGTTTGGATTATTCGGATCCACATTAAAAGTTGTCTTGTTGGTTGATGCTCGACGAAGCTTCCTCGATCTGCGACGCGATTTTGCTCGCGACCAACCCGTGCTCTTCAGATCTGGCGCTCGGGCGGGGGACAGTCTCCGTTTCAAGAGGTCGACGCGCAACCCGTTGCTTGTCTGGCCCTCGACGCTATTCTCCAGTGGCATTTCGGAGAGATCCCCTCTTATCTCGCTACCATCGAAGAAGCCATCTGCTTGGCGAAACAGCTCAAGGATTTGCACGGATTGGCTGTGACAAGTTACGGAGCGCTGCTCGCGCACTGCGCGGTGTTGCGGAGTGAACGCATCCGGAAAGCGCTGCGCCCGTTCTACCGGCTCCGCGGTGTTTCTCTAACAGAGCTTGGTGCCGATGAGGCTCAAATTGAGGAAGCGTTCTGCCGGGCAATCAAGACCGCGAAGGAACAAAAGTCGATTTCCTGGGCGAAGCGCGCAGAAGCGACCTACGCGGAATATCGCAGGCAAAAGGCGAGTGCGACAAGAGGAGGCGGATTCAGACTACCTATTTGCTAACTTCGCTGGTTCGTAGCGCCCGCCGAACGTGGTATTGCCGCGACAATTCGATCGTGTGGGTCCACGCACGATGGACAAAAGACCGCGGGGCTGCCGGGGTTTCCGAAATTTTATTCCTAAACACGCGTTTGCCCGCTACTGTTGCTAAAAGACCGATTATTCGTGAAACGCCACCATGGTCCGCCAGTGGAGAGCACGGCGAGCTTTCACACCACACGCTGGACGATCGTCATGAAGACGGCGCAAAGTCAGGCGCAAGGCGGGGAGTCCGCTTTGGTCGAGTTGGGCCGGGCCATGGGTATCCGCTTTACGCATTTAGCCGACGACGTGGGTATTCGCTGGAGGACGCCCAAGGCCTGACCCAAGGCTTTTTCCTGCATCTGCCTGGAGACCAAGCGCTTAGAGGCGTCAACCCGCTCAAAGGCAAGTTCCAGTCCTTCTTGCTCAACGACGTAGCAAATAGGATTGAGCCAAACATTCATGCTCCTCGCGATGCCTTGATTATATCGGGAGGCAAGTTGGGCCAATGAAAACAGAGGACAGACGAATCTGCCCGCGCTGCGGTAGTGCGTTCTCAGGGGCAGTGGGATTCTGTCCATTCTGCATGTTGCGCGGGGCCTTGGATGAAGAAACGGAGGCTTCTTCGGAACAGGCTTTCAGCTCGTCAGTGCTCGAGGCGGGAGCGGAACGGTTTGAGCACTTTGAAGTTTTCAAGGGAGAAGACGGGAAGCCTGTCGAACTGGGTCGTGGCGCGATGGGGATTACTTACAAAGCGCTGGACGTCGATCTGCGATGCCCGGTGACGTTGAAAGTCATCAGCGAGCGATATCTCGGTGACGAATCGGCTCGGCTTCGCTTTTTGCGGGAAGCGCGCGCGGCGGCCAGTGTCCGTCACCCGAATGTTGCCTCAGTCTTCCATCTTGGCAGAAGCGCTGGGGGCTACTTCTACGCGATGGAATTCGTCGAGGGAGAGACCCTCGAGAATCTCATCAAGCGCTCGGGCCGGCTTGATGCGAAGCTGGCGCTGGAAATTACAGCGCAGGTTGCTGGCGGTTTGGCTGCCGTGCACAGGAAGAGCCTTGTCCACCGGGATATCAAACCCACCAACATCATGGTGAGCTTGGAGGAACGAGGTGCTGTGACCGCGAAAATCATCGACCTCGGACTGGCCAAGACGATAGCCGAATCGCATGCTGATGCTGCGATTTCCGTGCCCGGGGTCTTCGCGGGCACACCGGCGTTTGCGAGTCCGGAGCAATTCGCGGGGGCGGACCTGGACATCCGTTCTGATCTTTACTCACTTGGGGTGACGCTCTGGAAGATGCTGACGGGCCAGGCGCCATTCCGGGGCTCCACCGCTGAGGTGATGCACCAGCATCAGCACGCTCCGTTATCGCTTGAACAGCTCGGAGGTATCCCGCAGCCGCTCGCCGTTCTCCTCGAACTGCTCCTTGAGAAGGATCCTGCCCGACGGTTCCAAAGCCCGGCCGAGCTCCTGAAGGTCATTCCGATGGTAAGGGATGCTATGGAAGCGGGAAGTCTTCTCACCAAGACGATCCGAGTTTTCGTTTCCTCTACGGGCGATGTCCAAAAGGAACGCATTTTGGCGGACCGGATAATCCGCTCTCTTGCTGCTGAGTTTGGCGTCCCGGTGAGTGCTCTTCCAAATTTCGAACGCCTGGCAGAGGACAATGGCGAACCAGAGAATCACGGGGCATGGGTGCTCTGTCCCTATTTTCTGGAGTATCAGAGGTTCCAAACGGACGCGGGATGTCGGGGACAGATGCCGAACACGGCCGAATTTGATCTGGTGATTTCCATCCTTTGGTCTCGCCTCAGCGCGCTGCCCGACCCGAGCCTGACGATGCCAGATGGCAGTTTGGCCAACTCAGGAACGGAATACGAAGTAGCCTGGGCGCTGGACCACGCGAAGAAGAATAGAGGCCTGCCGCTCTTGCATGTTTATCGCGATTGCTCCAGGCCAACGCCTCCGTTAGAGCCCAAAGAGGAGTGCGAAGTGTTTATCCGGCAATGGCACTCCCTGCAGGAGTTTTTTGCGCGTTGGGAAAAAAACAGCGAAGGAAACTTTGCCGGTGCATGCAGCGAGTATCGCGACTTGCAGGAGTTCGAGGAACTCTTCCGGGAACATTTCCGTGACTTTTTGGCGGGTCAGGTAGAACGGGAAAGCGGACAGAAAGTCTCGGGCAGGAAAGTGCGCCGCTGGAAATCGTCTCCGTTCCGCGGCCTGAATTTCTTTGATTTTGAACACGCCCCCATCTTCCACGGCAGGACCAAAGCGATTGGGGAAGTGCTGGAAGCCCTGGAAGCGCAAGCCAGGGCACAACAGCCGTTTGTGCTGGTGGTGGGTGCGAGTGGCTCGGGAAAAAGCTCGCTGGTGCGAGCGGGCGTGCTTCCGATGTTAACGCAGCCCGAAACCGTTGAAGGGATCGGTCTGTGGCGGCGGTCGGTAACTCGGCCTGGGGCCGGTGGAAGTGGCGGTGATTGCTTTGATGCCCTGGCGGCCGCACTGCTCGAGCCCTCTGCGCTGCCCGCCTTGCAGGACTCAGAATCACAGAACGCAATCCGCGACCTCGCGACCGAACTCAGGGGACACTCTGACGCCGTTGCCCTGCGGGTCCGGGACGCGCTGGATCACGCCGCGCGGGAATGGAAAATCCAGCAGTCCCATTCCTTGAAGGAAAGAGAGCGGCAACTGCGGGAATCAGGAAGGTTGGACGAGGCGGACCTGGCTCGGCAACACAGGGAGGGGCTTGAGCTACCGAAAGCGCGGTTGGCATTGGTGATCGATCAGCTGGAGGAACTGTTCACAGCCGGTTTTTCTCTGGAGGTTCGGCAGAAGTATATATCCGCGCTTGCCGGTTTGGTTCGGAGCGGCCGAGTCTTTGTCCTGGCGACGTTACGGAGTGACTTTTACCCGCGGTATCAGGAGTTCCCCGAGCTGATCGAGCTCGCCAAGCCGAGCGGGAAATTCGATCTGCTGCCGCCGACGCCTTACGAGCTGGGAAACATGATCCGGCTACCGGCCGAAGCAGCCGGTCTGCGCTTTGAACAGAAGCGCGAGACTGGTCAACGCTTGGATCAGGCGTTGCGCGATGCTGCCGCTGTCACCCCGGAATCCTTGCCGTTGCTCGAGCATGTTTTGTCGTTGCTCTACGAGCAGCAGGGCATCCGGGGCGATAGCTTGCTCCGCTGGTCGGACTATGAGGAAGTAGGCGAACTGAGAGGTGCGCTTGCCAAGCATGCCGAGGCGGCATTCAGCATGTTGCGGCCGCGTGAACAGAGCGTGTTTCCTTTGGTGATGCGCTATCTTGTCACGCTGAGCCAGGGCGAAGAGGAAGTGCCCAACGGGCGAACGGTCCCCTACCGTGATTTTGTTAGCTCAGAGGTGAGCGACGATGATCAGAAAGCCGGCGCAAAGGACTTTGTTGATCTATTCATCGAAAAACGGTTGTTGGTCGCAGACACCGACCCGCAGGGAGAGGTTACCGTGCGTGTTGCGCACGAAGCGCTGCTACGGGAATGGCAACGGGTCAAGGAGTGGCTCACCGAAAACCGCGAGTTTCTGCGCATGCGGGATCGCGTGGATTCCAGCCTCAAGCTGTGGCTGAGTCGTGGAAAACAAAAGGATGACTTGCTGGGACCGGGACTTCCCTTGGCAGAAGGTGAAAAGCTGGTCAAAGACTTTGGATCGTCGCTGAGCCGAGACCAGACCGATTATATCCACGGGAGCGTTTTGGAGCGCAAACGGCGGAAACACGATCAAGAGCGGATTCGCTACGCGGTAACGGCAGCGATCACCGCACTAGCAATCATTGCCGGGTTTCAATGGTTCCGAGCTGAACGCCAGCGTCAAAGCGCAGCCCAAGCCTTTAAATCTGAAGCAGAGCTAGCCGCGAAGCTACAGGAGCAGCTGAGGCAGGCGAGTTGGACAAGCTTCAGCCAAGCCGAGCGTCAGTTCCAGCTAGGAGAGTGGCGGGAAGGTATCGCTCTTCTGGCGCGTGCGATCAAGTTTGACCCGGAAAATCAAGTTGCTTCACAACGATTCTTCCACGAACTGATCGTTCATCGTGAAAAGGCGCTGCCGCCGCTCATCGCCTCTTTTGCCCATCAGGATACTATCCGTCGGGCGGTGTTTAGTCCCGACGGAGCTCGGATCCTGACGGCAAGCTGGGACGAAACTGCCAAGCTCTGGGACGCGGCCTCGGGCAAGCTGATCGCCTCCTTTGCCCATCAGGGTATTGTCTATCATGCGGCGTTTAGTCCAGACGGTGCGCGGATCCTGACAGCGAGCGCAGACAAGACTGCCAAGCTGTGGAATCCGGTCTCTGGCAGGCTCATCGCCTCCTTTGGGCATCAGCATAGTGTCAACAGCGCGGTTTTTAGCCCGGACGGCACTCGGATCCTGACGGCAAGCAGAGACAAAACCGCCAAGCTCTGGGATGCGACCTCCGGCAAGCTTATCGTCTCGTTTAGTCATCAGGACGAGGTCAACGATGCGGAGTTTAGTCCGGACGGTGCTCGGATCCTGACGGCAAGCTGGGACAAAACCGCCAAGCTCTGGGATGCGGCCTCCGGCAAACTCATCGCCTCCTTTGAGCATCAGGGAATCGTTAACCGGGCAGAGTTTAGTCCGGACGGCGATCGGATCCTGACGGCGAGCAAGGACAGCACCGCCAAACTGTGGGATGCGGCCTCCGGCAAGCTGATTGTCTCCTTTCCCCATCAGGGCGAGGTCAACAGCGCGGAGTTTAGTCCGGACGGCGGTCGGATCCTGACGGCAAGCTGGGACAAAACCGCTAAGCTCTGGGATGCGACGTTGGGCAAGCTGATCGCCTCCTTTGATCATCAGGATGGCCTCTCCGGCGCGAAGTTTAGTCCGGATGGCGCTCGGATCCTGACGGGAAGCATAGACAAAACTGCCAAGCTCTGGGATGCGGCCTCGGGCAAGTTGATCGCCTCTTTTGCCCATCAGGATGGGGTTACTCACGTGATCTTTAGTCCGGATGGTGCTCGGACCCTCACGGCAAGCACGGACAAGACCGCTAAGCTCTGGGATGTTGCCTCGGGCGAGCCGATCACATCCTTTGCCCATGAGGATGGGGTTCGGTGGGCGGCATTTAGTCCCGACGGTGCCAGGATCCTGACGGCGAGCACGGACAAGACCGCCAAACTCTGGGATGTGGCCTTGGGCAAGCTGATCGCCTCCTTTGCCCATCAGGATGGGGTTAGCGCTGCGGCGTTTAGTCCCGACGGTGCTCGGATCCTGACGGGAAGCGCAGATAACACCGCCAAGCTGTGGGATGTGGCCTCGGTCAATTTGATCGCCTCCTTCGCTCATCAGGGTACGGTTAAAGCCGTGGCGTTTAGTCCGGATGGTGCCCGGATTTTGACAGGGAGTGCGGACAAAACCGCCAAGCTCTGGGATCCGACCTCTGGCAAGCTCATCGCCTCCTTCGCCCATCTGGATGAGGTCAACGCCGCGGTGTTTAGTCCCGATGGTGCTCGAATCCTGACGGCGAGTGCGGACAAAACCGCCAAGCTTTGGGATGCGGCCTCTGGCAAGCTCATCGCCTCCTTTGGCCATGAGGATGGGGTTGAGGTCGCGGCATTTAGTCGCGATGGTGCTCGGATCCTGACGGGAAGCGCAGACAAAACCGCCAAGCTTTGGAGTGCGGCCTCGGGCAAGCTCGTCGCTTCCTTTGACCATCAAGATGCGGTCAGCGAGGCGGCGTTTAGTCCCGACGGTGCTCGGATCCTGACGGCGAGCGTGGACAAGACGGCCAAACTCTGGGATGCGGCCTCGGGCGAGCTGATCGCCTCCTTTGACCATCAGGCTGGCGTCTATTGCGTGGCGTTTAGTCCGGACGGCAGTCGGATCCTGACGGCGAGCGCAGACAACACCGCCAAGCTCTGGGACGCGGCCTCAGGCAAGCTCATCGCCTCCTTTGACCATCAGGGTACAGTCTGGTGGGCGGCGTTTAGCCCTGATGGTGCTCGGATTCTGACCGCAAGCTGGGACAAAACCGCTAAACTCTGGGATACCGCTACTCCAGCTGAGTTAGCTCGCCAAGTGAAGGAATCCGCTCATAACATAACGAGAACAGGTTCCTCCGTTTCGATGGCCAGCTCCCCAGCGCATCAAGTCGAATCGCTCTCAGATATAGCGAGCGGACTTCATTTTTCAAACGACGGCTCGCTCGTCGCGGTCAACGAAGAAAGCAGATCGAAGCTGACAAAGGGATTGAAGGATTTGGCACAAGGCTTGGGTCCCAGCCCGCGCTTCATACGATGGTTCTTTAGCACCGGAGGCGATCGAACGGTCTCTCCGGCGAGCGACGTCAAAGTTGCCGAGTGGGTGGACAACACCCTCCTGACCAATCCAAGCGTAACCGAAGAATGGCTACGAAACGCTTTAGTTTTTCTCCCCGATAACCCATTGCTTCATATCGCGTTGGCAGTGTTTGAAACCGACTCGAAGCGCGCTGACTTTCTTCGCTCATTCGGCCTGGCGAGGCTCCCGAAAAACAGTGTTGTCTGCATGCGCGCCGCCGAGATGCTGCTAGAACAACATCTTCCCGAACTTGCGCTGATCGCGGTCGATAACGCGCTTCTGGCAGATCCAGCGAACCTATCCGCTCAGCGCCTCCGACTAAAAGTTCTGGACGCGATTCCTAGATGATGCGCTTATCGGACCGCTAGCAATTGTTAATCGCCTTAAGCGTAGCAAGCGGCTCTGTAATGTTCTTTCGTAGGCGATCAAACCTGATCTTCGAGCAGGTGGATCGAGCCTCAACAGTGTGCGACAACACTCAGAATCTCTTTGCGTTCAGACGAATTTCGTGTAATTTGTACCGTGAGAGTTCCCTTAGAACGTCTATTCGTTCGATTCCCTTATCTGGCGCTCTATTTTGGTGCAGAGCCGACAAGGCTGTCGAGTGATTTTCGTTCGGCGCTTGTCTAGACGATGTGCAGACTTGCTCTAGGAGGGAGTAAGAACACAGTTGAAGGAGGTCAAAACGCCGTTTCCTTGTTAGTGCTGATTCAAACGCCGCAACGATGAAGTTCAGGAAGCCTCACCGGAGAAAGAGCGGCGAATCTCTTCTAGCGAGATACAAGATTCGGCAGTCAGATTATGAAAAGATTTCTACACTCAATAACTGGGGTCTCCGTTGCAGCAGTGGTTGTCCTCGCGGCACTAAGTAAGCCAGTCCTTCTCGCTCAGAGCAATGAGCCGAATGAGGCGAAAGGAAGTGAGTCCGCCAAAGTAAACGTAGATGGTAATGGAGTTATGTTGAAGGGGTGTGATACGGTCGCGTACTTCGAGCAAGGAAAGCCGATCAAAGGGAATCCGGCGTTCAAGAGCACCTATCGGGGCGCCATATACTTATTTGCCTCGGCATCGGATAAAGCCGAGTTTGACAAAGATCCTGCAAAGTATGCTCCGCAGTATGGCGGATTTTGCGCCTACGGGGTACTTAAAGGGGCACTGGACGACTTCGAAGGTCTGGGCGATTTCATTATCTACAAGGGTAAACTTTACCTCAATGGCAACCAGAGCGCGTTGGAGATTTTTAAGAGTAATATCGACAGCAACATCGCGAAGGCAGACACGAACTGGCGACGGTTAACCGAGGATTAGTCTGAGCGAGCCAGCAAATGGCTGACTGCTTAGGTTCTTACAAAGAACTGGAGCACTGCAAACGGCGGTCGATAGATGACACTCTCGGACGTGAGCAGTTGACAACGCTCTGTCCCTTCGACTTGTGTCTTCACCGGCTCTGCCTTGCGCGAAGAGGTACACTGCCTTTGTGTTCTCGCCAGATGACTGGAGAGCAAGCTCCAGCCTCGCGAGCTTGCTCTTCCACAGCATAGAGCTTTGCCATGAGCAGGAGGACCGCGGCGGCCTCGCGGTTTTGAGGATCGAGCTTGAGAGCGTCGGTCAAATCGCCCTGAAAAGCGTTACAAGTTCCTCCCAATCAGAAGAAGAAGGATACAGAGCGTGTTCGGCGTCGCTTGTGAGCCTTCCGATTAATGGATCGCTCAAAAAGGTTCGTTCGTTAATCCCAGAAATAAACCAGAGAAATTAAGCGGCAGAGACTCGCGGCTCTCCGGCAGGCTGCGCGACAACGGATTTCTTCTTGGGGGCGAATTTCCGAATCACGACGTAGAAAACCGGTGTCAAAAAGAGGCCGAAAAAGGTGACGCCAAGCATGCCAGAGAAAACCGCCGTGCCAAGAGATTGTCGCATTTCCGCGCCGGCGCCCCGAGCCAGCATAAGGGGAAGAACGCCGAGGATGAAGGCGAAGCTTGTCATCAGGATCGGACGAAGCCGGAGCCTGCAGGCCTCAGCCGCCGCCTGGAACCGATCGCTGCCTTGCTCCTCGCGTTGCTTGGCGAATTCGACGATAAGGATGGCGTTCTTGCACGCGAGCCCCACGAGTACAACGAAACCGATTTGGGTGAGGATGTTGTTATCCATGCCGCGCAGCCAGACTCCGGCGAGCGCCGCCAGCACGCACATCGGCACGACGAGAATGATGCTCAAGGGTAGTGACCAGCTCTCATACAATGCAGCGAGGATGAGAAAGACAAACAAGACGCAGAGGGGGAAGATGAATACAGCTGTATTACCTGCCAGGATTTGCTGGTAGGCCAGCGCAGTCCACTCGAAGCCAAATCCATCGGGCAGAACGCGGTCGGCGACTTCCGCCATGGAAGAAAGCGCCTGTCCGGAACTGAAGCCGGGCGCGGTATCGCCGTCGATGGCCGCTGCAGGGTAAAGATTGTAGCGCTCGACGCGGGAGGGCCCTGTGCGAGATTCGATCGAGAGGATGGTACCCAGCGGGACAGAAGCCCCAGTGGAACTGCGAGTGCGAAGCTTTTCAATATCCTCGGGATCCTCACGAAAGGCCGCGTCAGCCTGAGCGATGACGCGGAATGTGCGCCCGAAGAGGTTGAGATCGTTCACGTAGATCGATCCGAGCTGCGTCTGCAAAGTCGCGAAGACGTTTTCGATCGGCACGTTGAGCATCTGCGCCTTTGTGCGGTCGATGTCGGCGTAGAATTGTGGTGCGTCGGCGCGGAAGCTCCCGAAGACGCCGATGAGTTCCGGTCGTTTCGCGCTTTCAGCGACAACTTCCCGTGCGGCCTGCTCGAGGGCTTGATATCCGCGGCCCCGGCGGTCCTCAACCATCATGCGAAAGCCACCGACGTTGCCCATGCCGCGGACAGGTGGGGGTGGAAAGACAAGGACCAAGGCTTCGTCGATCGTCGCCATTTTTGCGCGGAGGGCCGCCAGGATTTTCTGACCGGGCAGGCCTCTTTTCACACGTTCCTCGAAGGGAGCGAGCGGCGTGAAGACACCGGCTTTGTTCGGCGCGTTCGTGCCCGTCGCTGCGTCAAAGCCCGTAAAGGCCACCACGCCCGTCACGCCTTCGACCTCGCGGGCAAGGTCCGTGATCTTGCGAACTACCTTGTCCGTTCGGGAAAGCGAAGCGCCCTCTGGCAGTTGGGTGACCACGATGAAGTAGCCTTGGTCCTGGGACGGGATGAACCCGGCGGGGACTTTCACAAAACCGAACGCCGTCAGCGCGAGCAAACCGGCGTAAAGGATGAGCACAATGGCACTGCGGCGTGTGACAACGGAAACGAGACTGCCGTAGCGCGCTGAGCCCGCGGCGAAGCCGCGATTGAACAGGCGAAAGAACCAGCCGAGTGAGAAATCCCACACCCGGGCGAACCAATCCCTCTTCGCGCCGTGAGGCTGGAGCAGAACGCGGCAAAGGGCGGGGCTGAGCGTGAGGGAGACGAAGCAGGAAAAGAGCGTCGCCACAGCGATGGTCAGCGCAAACTGCCGGTAGAACTGACCCGAGATTCCGCTGATGAATGCCGTCGGGATGAAAACCGCGCTGAGCACAAGCGCAATGGCTACGAGTGCGCCGCCGACCTCTTCCATGGTTTTGATCGTCGCGTCCCGTGGCGCGAGGCCTCCGGCCAGGTTGCGCTCGACACCTTCGACCACGACGATCGCATCGTCCACCACAATGCCGATGGCGAGCACGAGTCCGAACAGCGAAAGATTGTTGAGCGAGAACCCGAGGGCCGCCATCACGGCAAACGTCCCAATGAGTGAGACGGGAATGGCCAGAATCGGGATGATCGAGGCCCGCCACGATTGCAGGAAGACCATGACGACCACGATAACGAGCAGGGAGGCTTCGAAGATCGTGTGGATGACAGCACGCACCGATTCGTCGATGAAGACGGTGGGATCGTAGACGATGCGGTATCCGATGCCCTTGGGAAAATCCTCGCTCAACTCGCGCATGCGTTCGCGCACCCGCTCGGCCGTCGCCAAAGCGTTTGAGCCGGGAAGCTGCTGGATAGCCATGGCCACGGCGGCCTTGCCATCAAGGTAGCTGTTCACCAGGTAATCCTGCGCCCCGAGTTCGACGCGCGCCACATCGCCCAGATAAACAACCCGTCCATCCTGGCCGGTCTTCACGATAATCTTTTCGAATTCCTCCGGCATCACGAGCCGGCCTTGAGCGGTGACGTTGATCTGAAAAGCCCGGTCGGTGTCGAGTGGCGGCTGGCCGATAACGCCGGCTGCGACCTGCACATTCTGATTCTGCAGGGCGGTGATGATTTCCGTGGTCGTGAGATTTTGGTACGTCAGCCGGCTCGGATCGAGCCAGATGCGCATACTGTATTCCCGGGCGCCGAAAACATTGACATCTCCGACGCCTTCAACCCGCTTGAGCTGCTCGCGCACCTGCAGGGTGGCGTAGTTGCTGATGTAGAGCTGGTCGTAGGAGTCGTCCGGCGAAACCATGTGTATCACCAAGAGTAAGTCTGGCGACCTCTTCAGCGTGGTGACACCAACGCGGCGGACCTCTTCGGGCAGTCTGGGCTGCGCGATGGCGACGCGGTTCTGGACGAGCACCTGCGCCTTATCGAGATCGGTTCCAAGCTTGAAGGTGATCGTGAGCGTCATCGAGCCGTCGCTTGTGCTCTGGCTCGACATATAGAGCATGTCTTCCACGCCATTGACCTCCTGCTCGATAGGCGTGGCAACCGTCTCGGCGATGACCTGCGGACTCGCGCCGGGATAGGACGCGCGCACGACG
Organism: uncultured Verrucomicrobiae bacterium; assembly: GCA_963810765.1. GTDB lineage: Bacteria > Verrucomicrobiota > Verrucomicrobiia > Chthoniobacterales > Terrimicrobiaceae > DASTFP01. Next base: position 25,084 of record CAWEOV010000026.1, on the reverse strand, counting down.
ATCGTGGGCGGAGCCACCTCGGGATACTGTGCAATCGGGAGGGACTGGTAGGCGATCGATCCCACGAGCACAATGAAGATGGAAAGGACCGAGGCGAAGATTGGCCGGTCGATGAAGATCTTCGAAAAATTCACGGTGGCAAATCAGCCCTTGGCGGGCGGGGCTTCCTTGACCTTGACAGGCATTCCTGGCCGGACTCGCATCAGGCCGCTAATGATGACTCTATCTTCGGGCGTCAAACCCTCCTCCACCGCTCGCAAGCCGTCATAGAGCCTGCCCGTCGTGACGAACCGCCGCTGCGCCAATCCCTCCTTATCCACCACCATGACGAACCTTTTCGACTGGTCGGTGCCGATAGCCTCGTCGGGAATGAGCAGCGCGGAGTACGGGCCGCGCCCCTTGAGCTGCACACGCACGAACAGGCCCGGGGTGAGCAGGCCGTTGGAATTGTCGACGAGAGCGCGTGCGCGCAGAGTGCCGGTTCCCGGGTCCAGGCGGTTATCCACAAAATCCATCGTCCCCTCGTGCGAGAAGACTTTCTCGTCCGCGAGCGCGATCCTGACGGGATTCGGAGTGCCGCGGGAGGACTTGCGCTGTCCAGAAAGATCGAGGCGGGTGTACTTGAGCACCACGCGCTCGTCCGCATCGAAGGTGGCGTAAAGCGGATTGAACGGCACAATGGTTGTGAGCAGCGTCGATTGGGTCGAGCCGCCCGTGATCAGATTGCCCTCGTCCGCGAAGCGGCGGCTGATGCGGCCGTCGATGGGAGCCTTCACTTGTGTGAACTCGACATTGAGCTCCGCCGCCTTGGCCGCCGCTTGGGCCTCTACCACATTGGCCGCAGCGATGTCGTATTCGTTGCGGCGCGCATCATATTGCTCGGGGGCTATGGTGCGGCCTTGCATCAGCTTTTCGGCGCGCTGGAGATTCTGCAGCGCGAGATTGCGCTGGGCTTCGGCCCGCTTGAGTTCGGCCCGGGCGCGTTCCGCCTCGGCCTCGTAGGGCCTCGGATCGATCACAAACAGCAGATCGCCCGTTTTCACCTCTTGCCCATCCTTGAAATGGATGGAATCCAGATAGCCGCTGACGCGCGCGCGCACCTCGACCGATTTGATCGGCTCCAGGCGTCCGGTAAAATCATCCCATTCGGTGACCTCCTTCGACACCGGCTGAGTTGTGGTGACTTCCGGGGGAGGCGGTGTGACTGGCTTCGGCTTGCACGCGGAAAGCAGGGCAAAAACGAGTATCGAAAAACTGCCGCAGATCCATCGCCGAACGGGTTTGTGTGTCATCGTTTTTGAACGCATGTCATTGTGAACGGGATCTCGGTAGAGTCACCATTAACCTAGCAAGCCCCATGCCGTGCGCGGAGCTTGCACTCGTTGCAGGTTGTATGACGATAAAAGAGGCGGCGGTGTTCATCGGAACGGCCCAGCCTCGGTCCCGATCGATGCAGATTTGACCAGGAGGACCAACGGCTGATACTAATCGGGGTTTATCCATGACCAGCTACAAGGACACTCTCAACCTTCCCAAGACGGATTTCCCGATGAAGGCGGGCCTGACGGCCCGCGAACCGGAAATTCTTGCAAAATGGGAAAGAGGGAAACTCTACGAGCGCATTCAGGAGGCGAGAAAGGACGCAGGGAAGACCTACTTCCTGCACGACGGCCCGCCTTTTGCCAACGGTGACGTGCACATGGGCACCGCTCTCAACAAGATTTTGAAGGATTTCGTGGTCAAGTCGCGCACAATGGCGGGTTATCGCGCTCCGTTCGTTCCTGGTTGGGATTGCCATGGGCTGCCGATTGAGTTCAAGGTGGTCAGAGAATCGAAGGGGCTGTCTCCGGTGGAAGTCCGCAAGCGGTCGGAGGCTTACGCGCGGAAGTTTATTGAAGTCCAGAAGAGACAATTCCGGCGGCTTGGGGTGCTCGGAGATTGGGACAATCCCTACCTGACGCTTTCACCGGCATATGAAGCGGAGATCATCCGCGCGTTTGCGAAGTTGCTGGAGAAGGGGCTCGTGTATCAATCGAGGAAGCCGGTTTATTGGAGCACGGGGGCACAGACTGCCCTTGCCGAGGCTGAGGTGGAGTACGCCGATCGCGAGGACCCGGCAATTCTCGTCAAATTCCCGATCGTGAGCGGGCCGCTCGCACGCAAGGCGAGCATGGTCATTTGGACCACGACGCCCTGGACCCTGCCCGCGAATGTCGCGATCGCAGTCAAGCATGATTACACGTACTGGCTCGGGCGCTTTCGTCATGAAGAAACCGGACGCGAAGAGCTCTTCGTGATCGCGAGGGAACTGGTCCCCGCATTCGAACAGGCAACGAAGTGGAAGCTGACGAACGAACCCGAACTTCGGTCGTTTGCTGGTGTGGAACTGAAAGACACGGAAACTCAGCATCCGTTCCTGGATCGAAAATCCCGGGTAATCCTTGCCGAATTCGTGACCCTCGCAGCCGGAACCGGTCAAGTTCATATCGCGCCCGGGCATGGCGCAGATGATTACGCCGCTGGTGTTGAAAACGGCCTGCCGATCCTGTCGCCTGTCGATGAACATGGGCGCTTTACCGAGGAAGCCGGCGTGCCCGTGTGGGCTGGCAAGTACGTTTTTGATGCAAATAGGGAAGTTATTGAACACCTGCGGGGGCACGACGCCTTGCTCGGCGAACAAGTCTACAAGCATTCGTATCCTCACTGCTGGCGCTCAAAAACGCCCGTCGTCTTTCGTGCTGTCGAGCAGTTTTTCATCCGCGTCGATGCGCTGCGCGAGCGCGCATTGAAGGCCATTGACGATGTGGCGTGGTTGCCGCACTGGGGCCGAAACCGCATTTACGGGACAGTCGAATCGCGTCCGGATTGGTGCATCTCGCGTCAGCGTTCGTGGGGCGTCCCCCTGCCTGTCTTTTACGATGAGAACAGGAAGCCGATTCTTGAAAATCCGCTGGCGCCCGAAGTCGCGCGCCGCGTGGCTGATCTTGTTGAGGCCCGGGGCACAAATGTTTGGTTCGATCTCTCCGACGCGGAAATCCTCAAGGAATTGGGCTATGAGCAGTTTCGTTGGACGCGGCGAAATGACACGCTGGACGTTTGGATCGATTCCGGGGTGAGTCACGAGGCCGTTCTACGCAAGCGCAAGGAACTGGACTTCCCTGCCGATTTGTATCTCGAGGCGACCGACCAGCATCGTGGATGGTTCCAAAGCTCGCTGATGACTTCCGTTGCGCTGAACGGCGTGGCGCCCTATCGCGCCGTCCTTACTCACGGATTCGTCGTCGACGTTGATACGAAGAAGAAGATCTCGAAATCCGCACAAGGCGCATATCAAAAGCCGTCCGAGGCTGATCATTATGTCAACAAATACGGCGCGGACTTGCTGCGGCTGTGGGTGAGCAGCGTGAACTTCACGGATGATGTCCCTTTCTCCGAGGAGATCTTCACGCGCCTGGCGGACGCTTATCGGCGCATCCGGAATACGCTGCGAATTCTGCTCGCGAATTTGCATGATTATGATGCGGCCCGCAAACCTCCGCGTGAGAATTTCACACTGGTTGACCGGTGGATTCTGGCCCGATTGCAGGCGCTCATTGCCACGTGCCGCGATGCCTGCGACAACCTTGAGTTTCATCGCGTCTACCATTCGGTGAACCAATTTTGCGCGGTGGACCTGAGCAGTCTCTACGTGGACATCACCAAGGACCGGCTTTACTGCGACATGCCCGATTCCCCGCGGCGCCGGGCGACGCAATTTGCGATGAGCACGGTTTTTGATGCGCTGTGCCGGCTCCTCGCTCCGATCATGGCGTTCACCACGGAAGAGGCGTGGGGGTATTTCCGGTCAGACGAATCCGTGCACCTCCAATTCTTTCCGCAAGCCGATCCGGAATGGCTGAACCCTCTCGTCGTCGAGAACTTTGACCTGCTTCTGAACTTAAGGGGGAAAATCATGCAGACGGTGGAAAGCGCTCAAAAGGCCAAGACCATCGGGGGAACGCTCGAGGCAAGAGTCGTTTTGCGTGTCTGCAAGAGCGATGAGGTCCAGGTAACCAGAAAATACCGGGCGGAGTTGGAAGAAATATTCGTGATAAGTGATCTGACTCTTGAAGAGCCGGCCAGTTTATCCGCTGCGGCCGAAGACATGCCGGACGTTCGAGTAGAGGTTTCAAAGACTTCCAACGCCCGTTGCGAGCGATGCTGGAGACATCGAGACGATGTGGGCAGCAACCAGGCATATCCTACCCTATGCGGCCGCTGCGCGAATGTGCTCTTCGATTCGGCTGTGGCGACCGCCTGAGAAAAATCTCTCTGCGGCTGACGCAAGCGCCTTGAGAAAAACTTGAAACATGAAGCTCTGGCTGGTCGTCTCGCTGCCTCTCTACATTCTGGATCAGCTCACGAAATCGCTCGTCCTCACGCACATTTCGACCGACGAGCTGATCCCGGTCATACCGGGGTTTTTCAATCTCGTGCAGGTTCACAACACCGGCGCGGCCTTCGGAATGCTGAGGGACAACAATCTTTTCTTCGTGATCCTTTCTTTCTCCGCCTTGATCATCCTTGGGATTCTCGCTTGGAAGGATGTCTTCCAGGATTGGACGTCGCGGTGGGCGGGCGCATTGCTGGTTGCCGGAGTTGCCGGCAATCTGACCGACCGCATTCTGCACGGTCACGTGGTGGACTTTCTCGATGTCATTCTGCCCTGGTACGGACGGTGGCCTGCATTCAACGTGGCCGATTCCTGCATCTGCGTGGCGGCGGGATTGTTCATCCTTGGCTCATTCCTGGATGGAAAACGCAGGAAAGCTCAGCCATCCTTGCCTTGATGAAATATCCCCGCAGCCCATACGAAAAAATCGGCGGAATCGTTTATTTCGGGCGCATGCTCGACAAAATGCGCCTTAAAGCCGCCGGCGAGCTTCATCCCGACCTCCTCGAAAACGTTGGTATCGGATTCGACAAGAGATGCGTCGATTTCCTTGGCGTATCCTACGAGGAACTTGCGCAAAGGGTTCTGGAGGGATTGGATGATAGCGCCGCCTTGCAATGGAGCCTCGCTACAGGCCGCAGACCGACAGAGGACGAGATCGTTATCTGGAACGAATTCATGCGCAAGCGCGGCTGGAATGACGATGGGACTGAGAACCTTAACCGCCGAAAGAGGGAAAGCGGTCTCTGGGATCGCGACGATATACAGACAATGTTCGACTATATTGACGCGGACGAGGGAAGGCCGGCACATTCGGCGGGCGCGCGCTTTGACAGCGGACGCCCGTGAGGAGTCGCTCTAAAAGTTGATCGACACACGCCCGCCGAGGACAAAGGCGTTGTTCAAATCCTGGGTGCCGCCAGGGTTGATGATAAACTGTGCATCGGGCTGCACATATAGCCACGGCGTGAGAATGGCCTTGTAGGTGAATTCGAGACATCTCCGCCCCGACTCCATGCGAGCCTTCGAGCTCCAATGTCTTCCGCGCGCCGTTGGTCAACTGCGCATAGACAAAGCCGACGCAGACCTGGTCTTCATCCCGGGCAGGTATTAGCCCGGTATAAACCAGGCCCGCTTTCCGCATATAAGCCGGTCTCATTGACTTTCTAGTTTGCGCCACCGCCTCAAACATGGAAGATAAGCCCCATTATCAGAGCACTATTTAGTCGGCAGAGGGATCACAAGCGCCGGGGCCAGAAACCATTTTTCTTGCGCTGGTGGTTTTGTTTGCCCGTGGGGTTGGTTGCCCTTGCCGTCTCGCTGGCATGGGCGGGGTGGGCGTATTTCAGCGTCCAGTACGAACGCCGGGCTGCGGAGTTTGACTTGAAGCAATTGGAGCGAATGGAGGCGGCTTCGATAATTTATGATCGTGACGGGAAGGAGCTCGGGAAGATTTTCATTCAGAACCGTAATCCCGTTTCGCTGGACAAGATTTCGCCCCTGATGGTGAACGCCGTTGTCGCCGCGGAGGACAACAAGTTTTTCGAGCATCATGGAGTGGACTACGCGGGGGTGGTGCGCGCGGCGATTACCAACTACCGGCGTGGAAGAATCTCCCAGGGGGCGAGTACGGTGACGCAACAACTTGCGCGCAATTCGTTTGAACTTCGCGAGCGCACCTACAAGCGCAAGCTTGTTGAGATGTTTCTCGCGCTCCGAATTGAGCGGAATTTTCCGAAGGCCAAGATCATGGAGCTTTATCTTAATCGCGTCTATTTTGGCAGCGGATTCTATGGTGTGGAAGCGGCCGCGAGGGGATTTTTCGGGCGAAGCGCGAAGGATCTCAACAGCGGCCAATGCGCGATGCTTGCAGGGCTGCTTAGGAGCCCGCAGCTCCTGTCACCGTGGAACAACAAGGAGGGCGCAACCTTGGCCCGAAACTTCGTGCTTAAGCGGATGAAGGAGCAGGGCTTGATTTCAGGCGCCGAGTATAAGGAGCAGATTGAGTTGCCTCTTTACGTGATGAAGAGAACGAACCCATTCAAGGTATCCTATGCTATCGACTACATCCGGCAGCAGGCAGTGGCCGCCCTGGGATTTCGCCGCGCGATGAACGGCGGCTTCCGAATTTACACGACGCTTGACTCGAAACTCCAGCGGGTGGCCGAGCAATCTGTCCGCGAGATGCTTGCAAAAGTGGAAACGCGACCGGACTACCCACACGTCACGTTCGAAGCTTACCGCAAGTTTGTTCAGCCTATCGAAGAAGAGATCATTCGTGGGAACATGCTCATTAAAATGCCCGAGCCGAAATATTTGCAGGGAGCTGCCATGGCCCTGGAGAACTCCACGGGAGGCGTTCTGGCAATGGTCGGGGGGAGGGATTTCAAGCACAGCGAATACAACCGCGCGACCATGGCTCGCCGTCCGGCGGGAACGGCGTTCGCGCCATTCGTGTTTGCTGCGGCGTATGAGAAAGGAATCTTTCCTGGCGAGATCGTTGAAGACGCTTGCCTCGACAATCGCTTCGTCATGGTGGGCGGCGATTCTGGCATCCTGGGGGAATGGGGAATCGAGCGCGCCGAAAACGAATACGAAGGTCCCATTCCCGCGCGCGAAGCGCTGGCCAAAGGCAAGAATGCGGCCACAGTGCGCCTGGGTTTGCGAACCGGCCTTGATCAGATAAAGAAGACGGCTGCAAGCGCGGGGATTGAATCTCCGCTGAGGAACTATGCCAACGCTTTTCTTGGCAGTAGCGAGGCCACGCTGGAGGAACTCACTCTCGCCTACACGATCTTTCCCAATGGCGGCCTGCGCGCCAAGCACCCCCACATCATCGCAAAGATCGAGAATGCTGAAGGAAAGCAGATTTTCAAGGCGGAGCCGCAACAAGTGAAGGCCATCAGTGCGGAGGCGGCCTGGCAGGTGAACGAAGCGCTGGAAGACGTCCTGCGCGTGGGCGTGGGTTCGGTTGCCTTTTCCGAATTTGGATTGAAGGACATGCCCGTCGCGGGCAAGACAGGAACAGCATACAATTTCACCGACACATATTTTTTTGGCTACAACAGCTCGGTAACTTGTGGTGTCTGGGTTGGCTTTGACCGCCCGACGCGAATTTATCGCGGCGCCTTCGGCAAGGACCTTGCGCTGCCGATCTGGGCAAGAATCATGAACGTTGCCGCAGACGAATTGCCCGCCGTCAAGTTACCGAAGCCGGATAGTCTAAAGGCGGTTGAGATCTGCCGGCGTTCGGGACTGCTTGCAACCCCGCGATGTGCGCGCGAAGCCGGCACCGATGAGAAGGGGCATGGAACGTTCACAGAATACGGCACGGCGGCCCAGCTTCCAAAAATCCGTTGTGACATACACGGTGGCGGAGTTCGCAATTATGCGCGGGAATATGATCAGGAGCAATGGCCAAGGGCTGCCGCCGCAGTGGATCTCTCGACGATCCGGCCCGTGGCTGTCGTTGCGCCGACTCTCCTTGGCCTGAGTGATGTTTATGCCTCGGTGAGGCCCGCGGCAGATAGGTTTGACGATACGATTCCCGTCGCCCGCGCCATTCCCGTAAACGCTGCGGACGGACAAGATGCCGGCGGTCCGCCCGCGGATGCTTCCAGGAAGGATCAAGCCGCCGTTGCGGCGCCCGCCGTGGAACCTGAAGTGCGCAAGGCGGAAGCCGTGCGACCGTTGGACTCTCCGCTGGATATGCCATCGATCCAGGCGCCGACGCCCGAACCCATCACCTTCTGACCACTGAGCCCGTCAGCCGCACGTCCGGTCCAATGCGCCTGAAAAAGGGGTCGCTAAGGCGTATCGCGTGCAGAACGTCCGCCGCGCCCCGGCCTCCAACGGCTGGAATTGCACCACCTGCAAGCTTTGGCGCCAAGTAAAAGCAAACATCGTCCACCAGTGATCGGTCGAAGGCTTCTCCGAGAACGCGCGCTCCTCCTTCTATGAGAACGCTAGCAACGCCGCGCCGTCCCAGTTCACTTATTACGGAACGCAAGCTCACATCGCTGAAAACAACTGTGCGATCCCGGTGTTCGTCCGTGAAGATTCGCGCGTTTTTCGGCAGGCGGCCGGACTTCGTCCAGACCGCTCTCAGAGGCTGAAGGGCGATTCGAATGCCGCGCACGGTCAGTTGCGGATTGTCCGCGCGTATTGTTTCTCCGCCGACGAGAATCGCCTGAACGCGAGACCGCAGTTTCATTACGTCCCGGCGTGCCGCTTCACTGCTGATCCAGCGGCTTTCAGGCGGCGAACTGATGCGTCCATCCAGCGTCATTGCCGCCTTGGCGGTCACAAGAGGCATGCCGGTCGCAATCCATTTGTTCCATGCGGTGTTTAGGGCGGCACACGGGGCGGCTAGCACACCGGAGCGCACCTCGATGCCGGCGCGGGACAGAATCGTCTTTGCGCGTCCGGCATGCTTGGGATTCGGGTCAGTCGCGCCAAAGACGACTCGCACAAACCCTGCTCGAACAATGGCTTCTGTGCACGGTGGCGTTCTACCGTGCGTCGAACAGGGCTCCAATGTCACATACAGAGTTGCTCCCCTAGCCGCGTGCTTCGCTTTCCTCGAGGCTTCGATTTCCGCGTGGAGATGTCCTGCTCCCCTGTGCCATCCTCGAGCGACAACGCGTCTGCCAGATACAATTATGGCGCCAACAGCTGGATTCGGATGCGTGCGGCCCAAGCCTTTGCGCGCTTCAAGAATCGCCTCGCGCATGAATTCTTCGTCAGCTGTCATCGCCACAATAGCCTCGGCACTCTGCACCCGGCATTCAACGGAAAAACTGGGTCGCGAGCGCTGAGAGTCAATCGCAGAACCCTGACCTTAAGTAGCAGCCGGTGGTTGAGGTTAAAAATGGGAATCTTGTGTGAGTCATAATGACGCTCTTTTTACATGCAATTTCATCGTATAGAAGTGACGTATTGACGCTATTAGAAGAGAAGTTTATTGTAGTGCCATACGTAAGTTCTTTATTATGTGGTAATACGAACTTTAAGCGATTGCCGCTTTGAGACGGTATGGATTTCGCTCATTTGTAGAGCGAAAGGAAAAAATTATTTTATGAGCATTATTCGATACAGAACCCCTGAATTGGCGACTTGGTCGCCGTTTGACCGGCTGTCTTCGCTACGGGATCTATTGGATTCCGCGTTCCAACTGGCGAGTTCCGCACCCGATTCGACTTCGGGATGGGCTCCGCTACTGGACGTTTTTGAGGACGACAGCAAGATCACTGTGCAGGTTGAATTGGCGGGCATGAAGAAGGAAGACTTCGACATCGCGCTTCAGGATGGTGTGCTGACCATTTCGGGTGAGCGCAAGTCCGAGAGCGAGAACCGCGAGGGTGAGAGTTTCCGCAGCGAGCGGTCCTTTGGGGCCTTCAGCCGGAGCATCACTTTGCCTTCGCCGGTGAAAACCGAGGAGGTCAAGGCAACGTATGAGGATGGAGTCCTCACTGTCACATTGCCAAAGGCGGAGGAAGCCAAGCCGAAAAAGATCCAGGTAGACCTGAACTGAACGGAATGACTCGCCCGCCGCAGGCGGACGGGTAAAGCACAAGAAACAAGACAGATATGAGCACATTAGCGACATCCAAAACCGGCGGTGAGATGGGACAACGCGTGGAGTATTTTACGCCCCGGGTGAACCTTCACCAGGATGCTGACGGATACACTCTCGAAGTGGAAATGCCTGGCGTGAATAAGCAAGGTGTAGAAATCACCGTTGAGGACGGCAAATTGATCCTCGGCGGCCACCGGCTCGCGGCGGGCGAATTCGGACGATCCGTGCATCGTGAACGAAAAGCGGGCGAGTACCGCCGCGTTTTCGATCTCGATCCCAGCATCGATGCAACGAAAATCAGCGCTCGAATTGAACAAGGGCTGCTGACTGTCCATCTGCCCAAAGCGGAAGCAGTCAAGCCACGCAAGATCGCTGTTGGTTAAAATGGGCCAAGTTGCCTCCTGGCAACGGGTCTCTGAATCCCGCCCTCTTTTAAAAGGGGCGGGATTTTTTTTCCCGTACATTGTCCGCGTTTGCAGGATTGGAAATCTAAAATCTCTTTGCGATGATGCATGCGATTTGTGGTGGGCCCGTTTAGAAAAGAACGTACCCCGATCATGCAGGTTCTTGCAAAACCCCTTCCCCGCCCGGCTTCGGCGACGATTCCGCTGGTCGTAATAGGACTGCTGCTTGCGGTGCGATGTGTGGCGGTCTTCCAACTTCAGGCTGATTCTGACGAGGCGCAGCATTTGCATATGATCTACGGCTGGCTCAGCGGTGAGCTTCCGTATAGGGACCGATTTGACAACCACACGCCGCTTCTCTATCTGCTCTTTCTGCCGCTGGCCGCACTGGCGGGTGAAACGCCACAGATCGTCCTCCTGGCAAGAATCGCCCAGTTTCCCATCAGCCTTGGGATGCTGGGATTGATCTACCTTGTCGGCCGGCGGCTTGCGGACCGGGAGGTCGCTCTGTGGACATTGGCAACATTGCTGGCGTGGGGGGACTGGTCCCTGAAATCCGTCGAGTTTCGCCCGGACGTTCTATGGTCAGGCTGCTGGTTTCTTGCAATCTGGATCCTTACGAGGGAACCCGAGCAACTAAACGTCCGGAGCTTTTTTATCGCCGGCGTCATTCTTGGCGCAGCGCTTTGCGTTTCAATCAAGACCACATTTCTCGCGCCTGCCCTCGCTTTGGGCTGGATTGGCGCGTGGCTTCTTTGCGCCGACCTGCGACGCGCCTTGCCTGTAAAGCGGGCAACATGCTGCGCGATAGCGGCAGGCGCCGGATTTCTGCTAGTGCCGGCAGCGCTTTTCGGTTGGTTGATCTCCAAGGGAATAGGCGTTGAGACGCTTAGATTTTGCCTTCTTGAGGCGAATCGCGCCGGCTTCGAATTCGCGAGAATCTTGAAGAGTTTGGCCCTTGGCGCGATCGTCTTGTGGCTGGCTTGGAGAATGAGGAGCCGGAGCGTTCCAGGAATTGCTGTGGCGCTTTTTCTCAGTGCGGCCGTCTACACGGTGGCGCTCATTGGATTCAGTCCAGAATTGAGAAAGCAAACCCTGCTGCCGGTCTATCCGATCTTCATTCTTTTTGCGTGGCGATATAGCGCTGACCTTCTTCGCCAGCGTGCGCCAGGAACGGTTAAGGTGGCGGGTTTGGCAGTCTGCGTAGCCGCGTTCACGCATTTGGTGTTGGAAGGAAGATTGTGGGAAGACGGGCTTCGCGATCAAAGGGAGCTTCTAGAGGACACGTTGAAGTTGACCCGTCCGGGGGATTTCCTGATGGACCGCAAGGGCGAGACAATTTTTCGCCGCAGACCCGTTTATCTTGTCTATCAGCATGCAACCGTGCGGGCCATTGAGGAAGGACGCCTATCCGATCCCGATCCCGAGATGCTAACGAAGACGGGAACGGCAGTTGCTATCGGAGAATCCATGGGACTAACCGATCAGATGCGAAAGTTCATCGTAAAGAACTACATGCCGGCCGGCGATGGGAGGTTGCGTGTGGCAGGTCGAAGCCTTCTCTTCTACGAAGAAGACGGACGTCTTGCTGCTCGGGCGCCCATGATGATCGCGGGCGAATATCTGGTGCTCAGGGGGGACACGGTCTTGCAACAGACTCGAGTTCCGCAACCGGGCTGGCACGATGTTGATCTTGGAGGCAAACGGGATCCGGCCAGCCTTTTTTGGAAGCCGGCATGGGATGCCGGTTTCAGGCCGCTTGAAGAAAAGTGACGGCGAGGGAATCCATTTGAGGAACAGCGCGTGATGGCCAACAATGGCATTTTGGAAACTCCCTTGGCCATCGAGCGTCTGGCTTTTGGCGGAGCGGGAATAGGTCGGCTCGCAAATGGCAAGGTTTGCTTCGTGCCTCGCGTAATTCCCGGTGAGAAAGTCATTGCGCGGATCCGCGCGAGACACGCGAGCTATGTCGAGGCAGACCTTGAGAAAATCGTCGAGTCGTCGCGGGATCGCGTAGAGCCGAAGTGCCCGGTCTACGGTCGTTGCGGCGGCTGCCAGTACCAGCATCTCTCTTATGCGAGACAACTCGCGATCAAAAGTGAGCAGGTCGCTGAAGTTCTGCGCCGCTTGGGAGCAATCCCGAATCCTCCCGTCGAACCGATGGTGCCCTCTCCGGTCCAATTCCATTATCGGAACCGCATCACGGTGCATTCCAAATCCGGGCGCGTTGGTTTTTTCGGTCCGCGCAGCCGTCGGATCATCGAAGTGTCGCAATGTCCGATCGCCACCGAACGTGTCAACGCGCTGCTTGCAGCCTTGCGCGCGTCACGACCGAAGGATGGCGAGCATCCTTTGCGTGAGCCGTCGGAATTCCGGGGCTTTCGCCAAGTCAACGATGCAGTCGCGAACCGTCTCCTTGAGATTGTAGAGGAGATGGCGCGGCCTGGCGGTCGACTACTAGTGGACGCTTATTGCGGTGCCGGATTCTTTGCGAGACGGCTGGCTGCCCTTTTTGAGCTGACCATCGGGATCGAATGGAGCGCGGATGCCATTCGAGCCGCCCGTCACCGGGCGGGGACGCAAGAGATATACCTATTGGGCGATGTGAAGTGCCATCTGGGTCCTGCACTCGCGGCCGCGCCTGCGGAAAGTACCACGCTCTTGCTTGACCCGCCCGAGGAAGGTCTTGAAAAGGAAACTCTCGAAATGCTTGCGTCGCGCAAGCCCTCGCGGTTGATCTACGTATCCTGCAATCCCGCAACTCTCGCTCGCGACATAAAGCATTTGGGCCGCCTTTACGCACTTCGCAGGGCGTGTCCGGTCGACATGTTTCCTCAAACCGCTGAAATCGAGGTCGCCGCATTTCTGGAGAAAGTGTGATGCGCTATCGCCATCCTACTGCATGTCCGATTCCGTAACGCTCGTTTGTGGGCGCGAGGCAAGCACCTTGGCGTGAGCAATGATGTCAAGTTCTTCCAAATTGAATCGATAGCCGTGGCAATTCGGGCATGTGGCGACGCGGCGCGCAACGATCGATTCGCATCCCTCACAAACTTTGTAATTCTGAGGCGCTTTTATGATCTTTTGCGCGCGGGCGGCGCGTTCAGCAAGATGACCCTCCGACATTTCCTGCCTTCTACGCCATTGTATCTCGTGGCTCAATGCCGATTCTTCGGCTGGCAACGACGGACTCGTTCAGCCTGAAGGCGGCGCGTCGGTCGCGGCCATGCGATTACGCCTTGGAATGCTGCCTCAGATCGAGCGTGAACGGAAATTCCTTCGCCTTTGATGCGGGTGGCGGTTCGAGTGATCCCGGAGTGTGACCGTACGGCGAGAAGCGCGAAAGACGCCGGCTCTCGGCCTCATAGGCGTTGACCGGGAATGTAGCTGGGTTTTGCCCACCGGGATTGGAGACGTGGTAGATACAGCCAGCTACAGTCTTGGCGTTCCAATTATCATAAAGATCGAATACCAATGGTGTCTGCACTCCTATAGTGGGGTGAAGACAGGATGACGGTTGCCATGCACGATAGCGGATGCCAGCAACGCATTCACCGATCGTTCCCGTTGGATGCAGGGGCACAGAAATGCCGTTGCAGAGGATTTGATAACGAGGACCTACGAGCCCGGATACTTTGAGTTGGAGACGTTCGAGCGAGGAATCGACATAGCGGGCTGTTCCTACGGTAGACCCCTCTCTTCCAACAACGTGCCATGGCTCAATCGCTCTTCGAAGCTCAATCCGTGCCTCCCGATAATTCGTTTCACCGATGAGCGGAAAGCGAAATTCAAAATGCGGGGAAAACCACTCGATGCGGAACGCATGCCCTGCGTCGTTAAGGCCGGCAGTCACATCGCCGAAGTCCTGCCAGACGAAATGTGGCAGGAGGAACCGGTCGTGCAGCTCCGTTCCCCATGGCACCAGCGGCTGCCGGTAGGGTTTGTCCCAGAATTCCGCGATGAGGGCGCGCAAGAGGAGCTGCTGGACGAGGCTCATTCGTTCGTGCGGGGGCATTTCAAAGGCGCGCAACTCAAGGAGTCCCAGACGCCCGGATCCGCCGCTTGGAGAGTAGAGTCTGTCGATGCAAAATTCGGCGCGGTGCGAATTACCAGTCACGTCCACCAAGACGTCGCGGAAAATCCGATCGACGAGCCATGGAGGCACTGTGGCCTTCTCGGGAATCTGGTTGAAAGCGATCTGCAGTTCGTAGAGCGCCTCGTTGCGCGCCTCATCCACGCGCGGATTCTGGCAAGTAGGTCCGATAAAAAGACCCGAGAACAGGTAGGATAACGAGGGGTGATTTTGCCAATAGCCAACCAGGCTGCGCAATAAATCGGGCCTCCGCAGGAAAGGGCTGTCTGCAGGAGTCGAGCCTCCGACAACCAGATGGTTGCCACCACCAGTTCCGCTGTGGCGCCCGTCCAACATGAACTTCTCAGTCCCGAGCCGTGTGTGACGCGCGTCCTCGTAAACACCCGTCGTGATTTCGACCATTTCCTGCCACGAGTTGGCGGGGTGGACATTCACCTCGACTACTCCGCGATCCGGAGTCACCATGATAACGTTCAAACGCGGATCGCCCGGCGGCGGATACCCCTCGATGAGCACAGGAATTCCGAGATATTGAGCAGTCTCCTCAATCGCCGCGAGAAGATGCAAATAGTCCTCCAACTCCGCTATAGGCGGCACAAAGATATTAAGCCTTCCATCACGCGGCTCGGCGGCTATCGCAGTCCGGACGATCCCTGGTACGGCCTCCCCCTGTTGCGGCGCGCGTTCGGAAAGCACTGTGCCCTTGGCGGAACCAGGCCGGCCCTGCGGCATGAAACCTGGATGGATCGCCCGTTCGCCAAGCGATTTTCGGTAGTCTTCCGGGAGTGCGGCGCGCAAGTATGCCTGACGGTCGCGGGCCAGCCGCGCAGGAAGCGGCCCGCGCTCAGCCAAAGGGTCGGGCTCGTAGTCCAGAGGGTGTTCGGAAGGGGTGCCCCAAGGGAGCGAGTCGAGCGGAAGGCGAAATCCCATTGGTGAGTCTCCAGGGACAAGATAAAGTCTTTCAGGGCGCAGGAACCAAGGGCCGGAGACCCACATCGCGGCGGCACGCTCTCGCTTGATAGGAAGCACGTGTCCCACGACCTTGCCAAGACCCTGTTCGAAAACGCGGGCAAGGCGCGCCCGCTCAAGTTGGTCCTCAAGACGGGACTCTAGCGGATCGATATTGGCGGGAAGCCGGCGTTCCTTCCAGAGATAGTACCAGCAATCCTCGTGCGCCGGCATGACATAGTTTGCATCAACGTAAAGGCGGCTCGCCAATGCCTTGATGAAAAGCGCTGAATCGTCTGCGGACACCCGGTAATCCGTTTCTTCATTTGCGACGAGGTCAATGTTTTCCCACACGGGTACACCGTCTTTGCGCCAGAAGCAGCCGAAGGCCCATCGCGGTGCTTGCTCGCCGGGATGCCACTTGCCCTGGCCAAAATGCAATAATGCCCCCGGAGCGAACCGCGCTCGCAGGCGACGAATGAGATTGCTGGCCAGCTTGCGCTTTGCCGGTCCCAGCGCATCCGCGTTCCACTCCGCTCCCTCCATGTCGTCGATGGATACGAAAGTCGGCTCGCCGCCCATCGCAAGGCGCACGTCGCCGGACTTGAGGCGCTCGTCGACACGATTTCCAAGGAGCAGGATTTCGTCCCATTCTTTCTGGGCATACGGTTTTGTGACGCGCGGCGATTCGTAAATGCGCCGTATCGACATCTCCACATCGAACTGTATTTCGCATTTCTCTGTCGTGCCGGTGATGGGCGCGGCGGAGGATGGCTCCGGCGTGCAGGCAAGCGGAATGTGTCCCTCGCCGGCAAGCAGGCCTGAAGTGGGGTCAAAACCGATCCATCCCGCGCCAGGCAAATACGCTTCTGTCCAAGCGTGCAGGTCCGTGAAGTCCTCTTCCGGTCCCGACGGACCATCAAGTGATTTGACGTCCGGCTTGAGCTGGATCAAGTAGCCCGAAACAAACCGCGCGGCGATGCCACAGGAGCGCAAAACCTGGCACATCAGCCACGCCGAGTCGCGGCAGGAACCCGACGCCTTCATTAAGGTTTCCTCAGGAGACTGAACCCCCGGTTCCATCCGGACGAGGTAAGCGATTTCGTTCTGGAGTTGGATGTTGAGAGCGACCAGAAAATCAATGGTCCGCTGCTTGCCACAATCGACGCGGGCACGAAGCTTTTCGAAGAGCGGCCCCTCCGGGTCGCGTTTCAAATAGGGGGCGAGATCGTGCGCGACTCCCGGTTCATAGTTGAAAGGATAAGATTCCGCCGTTGACTCGAGAAAAAAATTGAATGGATTATAGACGGCCATCTCAGCGACGACCTCAACATTGGCCTCGAGGTGGTCGGTCTTATCGACGAACACAAAGCGCCCAAGATAGTTGCTGAACGGATCCTGCTGCCAGTTGATGAAATGCTTCTCAGGCTCAACCTTCAGTGAGTAACTCAAGATCGGCGTCCGGCAATGAGGGGCCGGCCGCAATCTGACGACATGAGGTCCGAGGCTGACGTTGCGGTCGTAGCGGTAGGCAGTGCGATGGGTTAGGGCAATGTGGACGGCCATGCGGGCGGTTTGTTAAAAGCAAGTCTTGTTCCACCAGAAAGCCGTGAAAGTTGGCCACTTTCTGGCAAATTCGAATAGTGGATTTGCTTTCGCTCACAAGGGACGAACTGAAAGGCGAGCTCGAACAGCTCGGGGAACCGAAGTTTCGAGCGGCGCAGATTTGCAACTGGATTTACGAGCGCCGGGCGAAAACATTCGAACAAATGACTGATCTGCCCGCGGCCTTGCGGGCAGAATTCTCAGAGCGCTTTGCATTGCGGCCGCTGGCGAAAGTCAAGGAAACCGGATCGAAGGATACGACCCGGAAATTCCTGTTTCGGCTGCACGACGGGCAAATGATCGAGACCGTGCTCATTCCCTCATCGCCCGCGCTCTACGGAGAGGGGGCCGATCGCCGGACAGTCTGCATCTCGAGCCAGGTCGGCTGCGCCTACGGCTGCAAGTTTTGTGCAAGCGGACTCGACGGATTGAAGCGCAATCTGACAGCCGGCGAGATTGTGGCGCAGTTTCTCGCCGTGGAAGAGTTGTCGGAAGAGAAAATCAATAACATTGTCTTTATGGGGATGGGCGAGCCTCTTGCAAATTATGATAATTTGATGCGGGCCATCGGGATCTTGAACGCGCCGTGGGGCGTGGGTCTGGGGGCCAGAAATATGACCGTTTCGACGAGCGGGCTGGTCCCGCGGATCCGGGATTTCGCCGATCAACCGCTCCAGGTTCGGCTGGCGATTTCACTTCATGGCGCCACGGATGCGGTGCGCGCGAAAATCATGCCGATCAACCGCAAATATCCCTTGAGCGAGCTCTTGGAGGCCTGCGAATACTATTCCACGCGCAAGAATCAGCACCTCACCTTCGAACATATTCTAATACGAGGCGTAAATGATGCTGACGAACAAGCACTTGCTCTCGCGAAACATGCGGGCCGCCTGAGGGCCAAGGTGAATCTGATCCCTTACAACACTGTCGACGGCCTAGGCTGGCAGCGCCCGTCTGAGGCCGTGCAGGATCGGTTCCTTAGCTTGCTCCGAACACGGGGTATTTCGGCCACCCTGCGGCGGGAGAAGGGTCACGATATCGCCGCCGCCTGCGGTCAGCTGCGTTTGCAGGAAGTGAGCCGATCATGACCAATCCTTCCTTCTCGGGTTTTTGGGGCGCAATTTATCCCTGAAAATCCCGTTGCGCCCGAAAGTACGGTGCAGTAAGGGTTTTTGGGATGGCTGACGACGATTTCGAGACGCCGGAGATTTGGGATGAGTACCAATGGGAGCGGTTCCTCCAGCAACAAGACCGCAATACAGAAAAGTATTTCGGGCTGCTGGAGAAGTATCTCGATCATCCGGACCGCGATAACATCATCGCCAAGGAGATGGGATGGGAGTCATTCGACGAGGATCGGGATGCCGAGTGGGACGAGGTGGCCGAAAGGCTCTGCGAGGAGGAAATGAGCCTTTCCCAGGAAGAGGCTGAATGCTCCGAAGGCGATTTTGAGGAGTTTGCCAGGTCCCCGATTTACCAAGACACCCTGAAACTGCATACTTGGATAAATTCCTGGCTTGACCGCGAGCAATCGCTAAAAGATCACCCCGAGGCGATTCGACTCGCCACGCGCTCCGCGGTTTGTGGCGCGAAGCTTGCCGCCGCGCTGTGTGGTGATGATTGCACAGAATTGGGCATGACCATCGCCTATCTCAAGCGTGGACTGAAGGCTGCCAATGATGCGTTGGACGCCGCGGCTCGCCTTGCGCAGGAGAAGAAGATGGCGGTTCGCCAGCGGATCACGTTAAACAAACTGCTGTTCAAGGTACGCGACCGCATTGTTGACCTGATGAGTGAATATCGCGCCGAGTGGCGCAAGCGCTACGGTAGTTCCTGATTGTCGAATATTTTCCCGTTTCGTGCGTCATAGACGAATGGGTGAGGATCCCGAGGAAGCCAGACTGCTGGCTCGCGCCCGAGAAGGTGACACGGTGGCTTTCGACAATTTGATCACCCGCCACAGGGAGAGGATCTACATGCACACCTTTCAAATCGTCCGGAATGAAGAAGACGCGCTCGATCTCACACAGGAGACCTTCATTCGCGCATGGAGATCTCTGGCGCGCTTCGATGGAACGGCGACTCTTTCGAACTGGCTGCACCGCATCGCGACCAATGCATCCATCGATCTGTGCCGTCGCCGGCGAATCCGTCCGCAGATCGAAATTGAGTCCGGATTGATGAATATAGATCCGGCATCCCGGACGACCCCCTCGAGACCGGAGGCGCCGGGGACAAGTCTGGATCGGGCTGAGATCAAACGTCGTGTTGAGGAAGCCTTTTCGGCATTGAGCGCCGAGCACCGTGCTGTCATCGTGCTTAAGGAGATCGAGGATCTTTCCTACGAGGAAATTGCCCGGCATCTCGGCTGTTCGCTGGGCACCGTGATGTCCCGGCTCTTTTACGCGCGCAAGAAACTCCAAACTCTCCTTCGCGATCTCCATGAAGAACTTTGACGAAACAGAATGGGCAAAGACAAAGTCACTGCTGCGGGAGCATCTCACTGCGCCTCAGCTTGAACATCCCGACTTCGTCAATCATCGTGTTCTCGAAGAGATCGAGCGCTTGCGAGTATGTCCGCGCCCGGCGATTTTTTCGCTTCGCTGGCTTGTTTGGTCGGGAGCCGCAGCGTTACTCTGTGCAGGAGTATTGACTATGGTTTTTCTGCCGCGGGAGTCTGGCAGGCGAAGCGATTCTGACTTTATTTCACAAGTCGTCTCTGCACGAGCCGAAATGCCGCAGCTTTCGGTTTCCGAGTTTCGTGTTCCGGATGAGCGCGGTGTTGTAATTTGGATCGAAGGCGCGGATTACATTCCTGCTGAGAACTCCGTGAAATGAGGCGAGTGCTCGCGGCTGCCGTATTGTTCTGGGCCTGTGGCACGCCCGGGGCGCGCGCGGAGGGGGACCGCATTTGGAGCGCGCTGGTGCTTGCAACAAAGGAGACCCCCCCCTCTGCCATTCCAGCCGCGCTGAAGAAGTTCGCTCCAGCAATCCAGAAGATTTTCGGCTACGACAGCCTCTATCTTCTTGGCGAAAAAAAGCGCGACCTCATTTCCGGTGGCGAGGAGTGGCTTGTTCCGAGCAAGGAATTCTTCTTCAAAGTGCAATGCCTTTCGCAGGGAGCGACATCCTACACGCTGCGCATCGAGTTGTATCGCGACAAGGGCCTCCTGCTTACGACCGAGGCGAAGCTGGCAAAGGATGCGCCACTTTACATACGAGGTCCGGCATGGGGAAGGGGACATTTAATTTTCCTGCTCGAAGTTCGATGACGGAGAAGGCCAGCCAGCCTTCCCGGGTAGGGTATCCTACGACACGTTCCCGGCTCGCAGCATTTCCAACGGGTAGAATGTATCCCGCCATCGAATGCCTCGCTGGCGCAGCGTTACGATGGTCGAGTTCAGCACGGCGTAAAAGACGGCCACAAACGCAACTGGCGTGAACGCGGCGCCTCGCAACGGCCATCGAAGTCGTTTGCAGACAACTGCCGCCGGTATTGCGCTGAGAGCCAGAGACCCTGCTGCACAAAACCCGTGGATGCTCCCAGTGAAAGGACTAATGATACAAACTGCCCAGAAGATGCTCAGAACTCCTCCAAGAAAAATGCCCTGAATGGTCCGGTAATCGAGCGCCGCAAAGAAGTTCTTTTCCATGATTTTTTCATGCTGGGAACGGTCACGCCCCAATGGCATTCAACATCGTCGCCTCCGATGAAAGCGCGTGTCCGCCCGCCGGCGCGGCGCACAAGCCGGCCCAGCTTGATATCATCGACCACACTGAGTCGCAGCGCCTCATACCCGCCAAATTGTTTGTAAAGGGAGGTTCGGATCAGGTTAAATGCGCCGATACCCAGATGTCCGTTCGGTTTGTCTTGATTCACGTGCGCGAACCGGTCTGCCAACGAAATCAAGAACGCGATATGCCATGCTTCCGCAGCAAGCGTATGCGGCTCGACGCCTGGGGTGAGTGTCACATGATCGACGTTCTCCCTCTCGGCAATGGCTATTGCGCGCGCGATCACGTCCGGCTTTAGCCAGCAATCGGCGTCAGTGAATAGAATCCAATCGCCCGTCGCGCTCGAAGCGCCCACGTGACACGCGTAACACTTACCTAGCCAACGCTCAGGGAGGACATTGACCCGCTTGGGATGCACTCGGGAATCCTCAAGGGCAAGTTGTTTTAGAATGCGATCGGTTCCATCTCTCGCACGATCGCTCACCGGAATCACCTCCAAATCGATGTGTTCCTGCGCCAAAATATGCCGAAGCGTCTGCTCAACGCGCGCCTCCTCGTCTCTAGCGGCGAGCACGACACTGACACGCGGCCTATTCGCCAGCGGTTGTCGAAGGGGCGCCAGCCGCTGCGCCCATCGCAAGCAGAACAATGCCCACAGCCACCTGAACGAAAAGATCAACGCGGCAGAGCAGAAAAGGAATTCCAGCATCGCGTATCCGCTCACCTAGTAGCCCGGTGTTTCAATGAATCTTGCGGCCACTCGGGCGCCTTTCATCACATTACTGCTGTTTGCCCTGCTAGTTGCAGGCTGTATGTCCCTTTTCAACATGGCCCTCCTCGAACGAAACGATTGATTCTTGTTAATGAATACGGAGGCAGCAGACATTCAGACACAAGATTTTCTTGCTAATCCTCGCTGCCATAAGACGCAATTAATGGAGCAACCGCCGCGGCGATGGCTCAGAGTGCCGCAAAGAGGGAGTTAAACCCCTCGACCTTGATGCCCCGCGAGCCTTTCGCCGTCGCGCGCGGCGAGTTGGGCTTCCAGCTCGGCGATCCGAGCCTTGAGCGGCGCCACATACTTTTCCACCTCGGCGGCGGTAAAGCGTGGGGTGATGTATTGCGGGCAGTTCCAGTCATAGGAAACGACCTGGATGAGGAACAATCGCTCCACCTTGCTGCGCAGCGGCTCAGGGGCAAGTTGATCGACCAGTTCGGGATGCTCGCGGACGTCGAGCACGCGAGCGTGACCTAGAAGCTTGAGCCTGGTGCGGCGCGGGTAGTCCATCATAAAGAGGGCTACCCGATCGGTGACGTCGAGATTGCCCGTACTGACAAGCTGACGGTTGCCCTTGAAATCAGCGAAGCCGATGAGATTCGGTCCGAGCACCTTTGCGAACCCAAGTGGACCTCCGCGGTGTTGCACGTAGGGCCACCCTGTCTCGCTTACCGTTGCCATATAGAAGCTGTCGCGCGCGGCGATGAAGTCAGCTTCGTCGGGCGTGAGCGAGTCGGTCTCGGGTGCGTTCTCCACGACTTGATGCTTCCCGAAGTATTTGTCCTGGGCCTGCTGGACGGCAGGCGTGAGCACGAGTTGCATATATTTGCCGGCCATGGCGTATATTTCTCTACGAACCAGATGCAGGTTCCCGAGCCGAAATGCAAGACGAGGCAGGAAACGAAGAACTCTTGAATCGGGCCAACCCTTTGGAGGTTAGGGTCTCAGCGGCTACAACTCCGCTACCTTCGATGAATAATCCTGCGCTGACCTTGAGGCGCATTCATGATAGTGGTCGCGAGTTGGGCATCGCGCAAGCGAAGAGTCTGGATGCGCTATCGCCAATGAAAGTATCAGGGCTGGCTAACAGAACTGATTTTGCTCACTCCCGGATTTGGCTGTCGTAGACGCCGGTCGCGAACTCGAGCAGAACCGGCAGCGACAATTTACTCTATTATTGTAACCTGAGCCGGCTCTGATAAGTGGCGCGATATCTTTAGGCACATGCCCATCCTCTGATTGATGACTCTCGATCCGATCCAACAAGCAGCGCGCGATCAATTCCAAAAGCAAAGCGCCAACTACGGCAAGTCGCACATTCTTGCCAATACGGACGACGTGGCTGCAGCGCTTTCCGGAATCGAAGCGCCGCCAGGCTCCGCGGCGCTCGACGTCGCCACAGGCGGCGGCCACACGGCGCTTTACCTCGCCAGCCGCGGATTCTCCGTGACTGCCGCAGATATTTCACAGGCTATGCTCGAAAACGCGAGCAAGCTCGCGGCGGAACGCGGATTTTCCATCGAAACCCGTTTGCATGAGGCCGAAAAATTTCCCTATTTGGACGAATCATTCGACCTCGTCAGCTGCCGGGTGGCGGCGCATCATTTTAGCGACAGGGACGCTTTTGTGCATGGCAACGCTCGCCCGTCACCGTGCTGAAAAATGGCACGTTGCCCGCGCGTGGGTTGAAATCGGTAAGCGTAGCCTCGAGCGCTTCCGCCGCCGGCCGCATCAGCGGATGATGAAATGGATGATCCACCCTAACAAGTCGGGCGAACGCGCCCTGCGCTTCCAACTCCGCCGCCATCGTTTCGAGTGACAGGCGCGGACCCGAAAGCGTGATGGAGCGTGGCCCGTTGAACGCGGAAATGGTGACCGTGCGGTCGTGACGTGCGATCAAAGCGAGCGCTTCATCTTCGTTCAATCCAACCGCGAGCATCGTTCCCTCGCCGCGCCCGCACGATTCCATGAGACGCGCGCGCAATGCGACGATCTGCGCGGCCTCTTCGAGTGAGAAAATGCCGGCAACACATGCGGCTGCAATTTCACCCACGCTATGACCGACAACCGCCGCGGGTTCAACGCCCCACGATTTCCAGAGCGCGGCCAGCCCGATTTGTATCGCGAAGATGGATGGCTGCCCAATCTCCGTCCGATGCATTTGCGATTTTTCTTCGGCGCGACCGAGTTCTTCGAGAAGTGAGAAAGAGGTCCACGGCCGAAGCGCAGGGTCGTCACAGCGCTCCATCGTTTCGCGAAAGAGCGGCTCGTGCTTCATTAGTTCGCGACCCATTCCCCACCATTGCGGACCCTGTCCGCTCATGATGAAAGCAATACGGGGCGCGTTCTCGGGGCGAGCAGTGAAGGCGGCGCGAATCTTCGCGCTCTATCTTCATTCTTTGCGAACGCGTCGAGCTCGTCCGCCAGCTCGGTCCAACTGGAAGTAACAAGTGTGAGCCGATGTGGATGATGATTTCGCCGCGCGCCTAACGAGTAAGTGAGATCGGGAAGAACAGGCGAGCTGCCATTGGCATGGGCGTGTTCCCTGACCCACGCGCTCAGATTCGCCGCGGAAAGCCGCAACGATTTCTCAGAACGCGCCGAAAGCATAACCGGCCACGGTCGCGCGGCTGGCACGAGGTTCGATTTTTCAGACTGATGGGCCGGTGGTTCAGCCAGAATGACGTGCGCGTTGGCGCCACCAAATCCAAACGAGTTCACTCCGGCAATGCGTTCGCCGGTCCCATTCGGAAATGGTTCGACCTGCGTCGGCACGCGCAGTTTGAGCTTCTCAAAATCGATGTGCGGGTTCGGCTTGGAAAAGTGGAGGCTCGGCGGGATCTGGCCGTGCCTCAAAACCAACATCGCCTTGAGCAGTCCCGCGACGCCCGCCGCCGTTTCCAAATGGCCGAGGTTCGTCTTGATGGAGCCGATCGGCAGCGGCGCCGAACGATTTGCACAAAGCGCTTCCGCGAGCGCATGCGCTTCGATCGGATCTCCGACCGCCGTGCCTGTGCCGTGCGCTTCAACAAAACCAATTTCTTCCGGTGCGATGCCAGCATCCCTGCAGGCGTCCTGCACCAGTCGCGTCTGCGCTTCCGGACTCGGCAGCGAAATGCCGTTCGTGTGTCCGTCCTGATTGATCAACGTACCGAGAATAACGCCTTGAATCGGATCGCCATCGGCGACCGCGCGTGAGAAACGTTTGAGCAACACCATGCCTGCACCCTCGCCTCGCACGAAGCCGCTGGCCGATTCGTCGAATGCAGCGCAACGTCCTTCGTGAAAGCATTGCCGCCTGCGAAAATCCGATGAATCCACCCGGCGCAATCGTCAACCGTAACGCCTCCGGCAAGCGCAGCGTCGCCGCGCCCCACGCCCAAATATGTTCGCACGCCGCGTGCACAGCGGTGAGCGCGGATGAGCACGCCGTGTCCATCGCGATACTCGGGCCGCGCAGATTCAAGCAGTAGGAAATTCGATTTGCCGCGATGCTGTGCGCGCTTCCCGT
>CAWEOV010000025.1:0-269970 GCA_963810765.1 uncultured Verrucomicrobiae bacterium | reverse complement strand
CTAAACTCAAGCAAGAGCCGCAATTCGGGCCTGAACCCGTTCCACGCCTTTGGCGGGCCTTCTCATCCGTTTCATCCATGAAATCCGCGGTTAAAAAATCCTCCATCAGCCGCTTTACCGATCTCGTCTCCCTGGTCCGCTTCGCGCTCGAGCAGGAGCCCGTCCTCGAGCCGTTCGAAGAACACGTGAAGCAGCGCTTTGCCGCTTGGTTGGAGGCGAAGCGCGCCACCGGCGTCTTTTTCAATGCCGACGAACTCGCCTGGCTGGAAAAGATGCGCGACTACATCAGCGCCAGCGGTAGCGTGGACCGCGACCACCTCGAGGCCGACAACGTCCTTGGCCCGATCTATCGCGCCTTCGGCGAACGCCTCTGGCCGCTCATGGAAGAACTCAACTTGACTCTCGCAGCGTGACTGTTTCTGCGAACGATAGCGATCCGGCCACTTGGCAAGCGACTACGCTCGGCGCGATACACCGCGACGAGGCTAAGGGCGTTGTTCCCAACAGAACTCCTAAGGCGACATTCGAACTCTACAGCGTGCCAAGTCATGAATCCGGGTTGCCGGATTTTGTGCGCGGCGGAGAGATAGGCTCAAGCAAGCAAACCGTCATTCCGAAGACAGTTCTTCTCTGCAAAATCAACCCGCGGATCAACCGAGTGTGGATCGTTGGTGACAAAGGTCACCACGAACAGATTGCTTCTACGGAGTGGATTCCTTTTTTCCCAACCGACAACGTTCTACCATCGTATCTGGCTTGGTATCTTCGACAGAAGGCGGTGCGAGACTTTCTCGCATCAAATGCCTCCGGCGTTGGCGGCTCACTTATGCGGGTGAAGGCGTCGACGTTGCGCGACTTTCCTTTTCGCTTCCCGCTGCTGGACGAACAACAGCGGATCGTGGCGGAAATTGAGAAGCAGTTCACGCGGTTGGAGGCAGGTGTCGGGTCGCTGAAGCGAGTGCAGACCGCCCTGAAACGCTACCGCGCCAGCGTGCTCAAAGCCGCCTGCGAAGGCCGCCTCGTGCCCACGGAAGCCGACCTCGCCCGCCGCGAATCCCGCTCCTACGAATCCGCCAGCACCCTCCTCGCCCGCATTTTGCAGGAACGAGCCGGGACTGCTAATCGAAAGCTAAAAAGTCCGGTCGTTCCAGAAGCGCGGCGTCTGCCCTTGCTGCCAGAGGGCTGGACATCCGCGACCTTAGATCAGTTGTCGCACTTGATCACAAAGGGCTCATCGCCGAACTGGCAGGGCTTTGAATATTGCAATACCGGCATCGTATTCGTTCGCAGCGAAAATGTCAGGTGGGGCAGTCTCAATCTGGCCGGCGCCGCTCATCTGCCGCCCGCGTTCAACGAAAAGGAGAAGAAGTCGGTGCTCCACGAAGGAGACGTGCTTCTCAACTTGGTTGGTGCTTCCATTGGTCGAGCGGCTCTAGCCTCAGTTGCAGCTCACGGTGGAAACACAAATCAGGCCGTTGCCGTAATAAGAACCGTTCTCAAGGAGCCACTGAACAAGTTCGCCGTGCTGTGGCTGATCTCAGCCGAAGCGCAAAAACTGATCCATGCGGAGAAGGTTGACGTCGCCCGAGCCAATTTCAGCCTTGAGGATGCCCGTGCCCTGCCGTTTCCACTCCCACCCCTCGCCGAACAACACCGCATCGTCGCCGAGGTGGAGCGGCGTTTGTCGGTGGTCGAGGAACTGGAAGCGGTGGTGGCGGCCAACTTCCGGCGCGCCACACGCCTTCGCCAATCCATTCTACGAAAGGCGTTCACGGGGAAGCTCTGATTTGACCACGTCATTTACCGTAACGCTTCAGCTGCCCCAGCCGACGATCAAAATCGCGGTTGAGTATTACGATGCCGCCGAAAAACAGAAACTCAGCAAGTATCCGACACATGCAGGCATCGAGCATGTAATCAAATCAGGCATCGAGATTCCTACTGAGGAGTTCTTAATCTACTACGTTTTCCACAAAAAACGACCGGGGAAGCCGGGGTGGCGAAATTATCGCCAGGTCGCCAACCAATTCTGGCGCGCAATAAGTGAATTGAGCGAGTGGGTGGATTTCAATGGCGCTTCCATTTCGACACATGTCGATCTCTCAGGGCAGGATAAAGCTATTACGGAGAGGATTGGAGAGGGCATCGGACTGTCTGTCATCAGCGAGATTCACGGCCTTACGGCAGCTGACTGGGATCGAATTCCAATCGTCCGTTACAGTAGCTTCGATTACCAGATCGCAAGCGACGGTAAGCATATCATTCAGATAGAGGCGAAAGGCAGCGCGGCAAAGGACAATGCAGTCAAGACATCGTCTGTCAGCCAGCACAAGCGAAGCATATTTGACAAAAAAGTGGACATCGCAGCGCGCGAGAAGCAGAACAGCTACCAATTTCCAGCGGATTTGCGTTATGGAACGATCGCTGTAATGGGGGAGTCCGTTGACGATTCGGTGAAGTGCTTGCTGGTTGATCCGCCAGCCGAAGGCGATGGCGCAGCCGCGCGCAAGTTGCGGCTTCTTCAGCGGATGCGGTTTCTTCGTGATTGGATTTCGTTTATCAGCCCGCGTTCCCAACTTGCATCCGCGCTTCAAACTCGCCTCGCAGCATTGGAGCGACTGCCAGATCCATTTCAATTGGATGGTGTTCCGCTCCTCAAAGGAAACGGGCAGCGATTCGATTTCACGCGTATCGGCGGAACGCTGAGTAGTCACTCATCATTCGTCGCGACCAAGTCGAAGATTACAGATGGGCCTGCTGGGGGTATCGTTGCACCGCTTCCGAGTAATGATTTGGTATTTCTCGGCATCCGTGAAGCGCTGCTTGAACTTGCAGCTGGCCAATCGTTTGGTCGCCTCCTAGAATACAATGCCCCAGCGGGGATGGAGCGGAAAACGGTGGTATGTGTAATTACAGAAAGCGCGCTCCGCGATTTTCGACTGCCACCCAGGTCCTTCAAGATGCGTCAAAATACGGAGCCTACTACGCGTTCGAACTGCCGGGACAGATACATTATTCTGACACGAGTGTTTTGTTCGGAGTCCTTCCAACTGGCGAGTGAAGCAGTTTTTACATGAATTCATCCGCTGCCATCGTCCAAAAGCTCTGGAACTACTGTAACATCCTCCGGGATGACGGCCTGTCTTACGGCGATTACTTGAGCAATTGACCTTTCTTCTTTTCCTCAAAATGGCGGACGAGCAGACTCGGCCACCATTCAATCGGACGTCGCCGATTCCGAAGGGGTTTGGTGGCCGGAGCTATTGAAGCGCGATGGAGACGAACTGGAGACGCACTACCGCCACACGCTCGGAGAGCTCGG
This sequence comes from uncultured Verrucomicrobiae bacterium, assembly GCA_963810765.1. GTDB lineage: Bacteria > Verrucomicrobiota > Verrucomicrobiia > Chthoniobacterales > Terrimicrobiaceae > DASTFP01. The sequence continues at coordinate 266,648 of CAWEOV010000025.1, read as the reverse complement.
CAAAGACCCGGGCTAATCGGCGTCATCTTTCGCAAGGCTCAGAACAAAATCCAAGACCCGGCGAAGCTGCGCCGGTTGATCGCTGACCTGATCGACAAGGAAGAGTGGTCGTCGCTCGACACCGACGTGAAGGGCGACGCTTACGAGGGACTCCTGCAAAAGAACGCCGAGGACGTCAAAGGCGGCAGCCGGTCAATACTTCACTCCGCGTCCACTCATCCGCGCGATTGTCGACGTAATGCAGCCGCGGCCTGACGAGATGGTGTGCGACCCGGCGTGCGGCACCGGCGGTTTCCTACTCGCCGCCCACGATTTCGTCCGGACGCACAACAAACTCGACAAGGCTTGTGCATGGTTGAGTCAAGTAAATAGCCCTATCATTTCTTGACGCCAAGCAGGGGTGTGACGCAGGTCTCAAGTTGTTCCATCTCATGGTAGCCAAAAAATGTCCGTGCGATTTTCCTCTCGCCGTTCAGTAGGATAGTCGTGGGAAATCCCTTGTAGTGATAGTCGTCGGCCAACTCGCGCGTAGCTCCACTCACCGGAAATGGTAGTTTCATTTTGAGGGCCAGTGGCCCAATGTCCTTGGGTGCTGGCATCCCCTCCCCGGGAAGCCGGAATGGACCTGCCGAAAGGACCGAAGACCGGCCCGTCGATCCCCCCCATTTGGGGTGGCCGTGTTTAAGCTAGCGTCGTTTCTGGTGTTTCAAACGGATCAACGGCGAAGGCGAAAATTACAAGGCACGAACCCAATTCTCCACGCGCCCCATGGTAATGGTGTCCCGTTCCACGGCAAGGCGCCCGCCTCAAGAATACTGGCTCATTCGAGGCAGGCTGCCAATTTACGCTAGCAGGCCGAACGCGCAGAATCGCGGGAGGCTGTCAAGAAGCTTAAAATCGGTCGCTCAAATCCGAGGCAGAATCAGGGACCATAACTCCAAACCCGAATTTTAAAAAGGACCCAGGAGAACAGAACAGTCAAGAGCAGCATCTCCTGACGCGAGAATCCGGATTCATCCCGATACCAACCGACGGCGGCATGCTGTGCTGTATAGTTGGGAGTCCGAACGATGAATAACGTGTTGCCAGAGAAAAGCGAAACCGGGATGTGGTGCAAGAAAGTTGAATTCGAGCTCGACAGATTCATCTTTGTGGCCCCGAAGCCTATACCTGAAGAGGAGTGGACGAGGCTCTGCGAGCAATACGGGGAACATCAGACTCGGGTTCTTCTCGGAGACGCCCTCTTGATAGATTTACGCGGCAAAGTACCAACATTCGTCTCAGTCCCGGCAGACTACAAACCGCCAGAAATCGTGACCTAAAGTCTGCACGTGGCAGCCAGCGAGCGGGAGCGCGGAAAGCAAATCGAACGCTGCGTCATCGCGACGTTTCAGATCGCGCCGAGAGCATGGGGATTCAAGGGCGAGTTTCGCCAGTGGGAACACTTATTGCGCGTTGGTGATTGAGAAATCGCCCTCGAAATTCCAAAGGAATAGTCAAGCTTTTGTCTAGGGAATCCTGCTTCAACGCCGCAGAAATTTAGCGGCAAGACCCTTCGCAATCTTGAGATCATTTGTTCCCATTTTGAAAGGTCGTATGTCAGTGTAGGTTGTGGGCACAGGATATCTTCCTCTCCAGACTATAATCTCTTTCAATCGTTTAAGCAGGTCGGCTTCCAGCGAATTAAGGTGCAGACTCAACCCCTCGGCGAGCGAAAATACGTCGTGGGTTTTGAGCAGTTTGGGCAGCTCGGGTTTCGAGATCCGATTCCCTTTGTGTCCTCGGGCGAACCGCCGCACATGAACTCCCTTCAATAGGTTTTCAAACGCACAACCTACAAGCATCAAGTAGACTTCAACGACGCCCTCACGAAGGACCGGAGTATCTTGCACTTGGCCATCTTGCCTCCAAGACTGGTAAATTGCCTCCACATCGGGCTCCAACAAGTAAGCTGCATGAAGAAGATCCTCGGCCTTATCAAACCACTTCTTCTTTTTTGATGCCCGAGTAATGTAATTCTCTCTGTGGGTGCGATCGGTTGGGCGCATTGCTCCCTTCTCGTAGTCAGCGTCATTCACGACAAGAACGATTTCGCGCGCTGCGATCTCAACCGACGAAAAGGCAATATTCGGGCAATGGCCATTGCCTTTATTGCCTAATCGATTTGTGGAGTAACCCGCATAGCCTTTATTTGTCAGCCTTCGTGAGACATCGGGCCGGCGGGATTCGAACCCGCGGCCTCTTGAACCCCATTCAAGCGCTCTACCAAGCTGAGCCACGGCCCGTTCCGGAATGAAAAGAATTCAACGGAACTGCCAGAAAGGCAACCGCAATTTCTTCGAGAAGACGGCGATGCTTTACCCTGGACGCCTGCGCTGATTTACTCTCTCCATGATGGAGAGCGAGCAGATTCCACCGCCCCCGGACGCCGGTGACATTGTCGTCTTCTCGGTCCGCAAAGACACCGCCTGCGCGGAGTGCGGAAGCGAATTGTTCCGTAGTTCGCTGATCATGCTGAATAAGGAGCGAAATCCTCTCTGCCTTAAATGCGCCGACCTGGATCACTTGGAATATCTGTCGCGCGGGAACGCAACCCTCACGCGCCGAGCCTCAAAGCATTCACGTCTTCGCGCGGTGGTGGTCGAGTGGAGCAGGGCGCGAAAACGCTATGAACGGCAGGGTGTGTTGGTCGAGGCTGAGGCCATCGAAAAGGCGGAGGCCGAGTGCTTTGAAGACGCCGAACGGCGCGAACGCCAGCGCGACCGGCGTCGCACTCGGGAGACCGAGATCGATCACCGTTTCGTCGCCGAATTTGCCCGGCAGATTCGCATGCACTTTCCAGCCTCTCCAGCTCAAGAGGCGAAGAAAATTGCCGAGCATGCGTGCCGCAAATATAGCGGCCGGATCGGACGTTCGGCTGCAGCGAAGGGGTTCGATCCAACCGCGATCCGCCTCGCCGTCGTGGCGTCCGTCCGGCATCGATTTACGAATTATGACGAGCTGTTGGTACGCGGCTACGATCGTCAGGAGGCCCGAGCCATGGTCCACCCGGCGGTCGAAGCGTTGCTGGCAAGTTGGAGCAGGGGACAGCATTCAGAAGAATCGCAACAGAGGGAGACGGCTGGTGACTGAGCAACTCTGCTTCTCGTTCGATGGCGGAGAGCCACAAATCGTCTCGGGGGTGGAAATTTGGCGCGAGCGCCGGCGAGCGGATCTCGACCGCTTCGCTTCAGAGGCAGGATTGCCCATCGGGCATGTCGTCCGCCTCACCCTTTCCAGCGGGCCGCTTCTCGAAGGGAATCTCTTTCTCTTTGACGAAGAACTCTGGCTGGAGAAGCAATGCCCAAGCAATTTGCGCTTTCGCATCGGCAAGGTCGACTTTTTTGCAACAGAAATTGAATCATGCGTCCGACTGGATTGACGGGTCTCGGTTCCGGCCGCTAGCAGCCTGTTGGACTTTGAATGGAGCCGAATATTTGAAGCAGGAGAAATCCCCGCAGCGAAAAATTACCCACCCTTTAAGACATGCCGGACTGAAACTCGGCTTCGCGCAGAACAAAGACGGATTTTAGTCCGGCAGCTGGCGGATCAGGCGGTTAGCGCTCTTTGCACGGTGGGCTTTCGGGGAGTAATTCCACTCGAACTCCCAAGTCCGACAGCCTGCTAGATCATGCGGTCCACCTTCTCCTTGAGCGGCAAAGTCTCCACAAGCAGATCGGCCAAAAGCGGGAGATGATCCGAGGAAACGCGGGTGAGGTAGTCGCGAATAACGGATACGCCTTCCGTTGTGAAGTGCGCGGACACAAAGATGTGGTCGATCCGCGCAAATGGCCTGGTCGAAATAAATGTGTGCAGCGCCTCGGAACCGTTGGATGCCACATCCCGCAATCGGTCAGCGGCTAGCCGATACGGAGCGGTGCCGGGTGGCAGGTTGAAGTCGCCGCAAAGCACAATGGCCTCGGTGTCGAGAAGCGGACCAAGCCACTCCGATCCGAGCAGGGTCTGCATCTGTGCAAGCCGCTCACGGGCGCTTAGACCGAGGTGCGTGGTCACGATGTTGATCGGCATGTTTCCAAGAAAAACCCGGCTCCACAATGCGCCTCGGGGTTCCGGCCAAATGCTGAATGAACGAGTTGGGAGTTCTGCGACTTTGACGGTCCTTATGGGCCAACGGCTAAGCACCGCATGCCCGTAGCGCTCGGCGCCCCGGGTGACCGTCGCCAGAAATGTGACGTGGTAACCGAGAATTTGAGCGATGGCGGAGGCCTGATTCTCACCGCGCGAGCGCAACCGGCCATGGTCCAGCTCTTGCAAGGCCACGAGATCAGGAGATTGCTGCGCAATGACCCGGGCGATGCGCCGCGGAGAAATCCGCCCATCCATGCCGATGCAGCTATGGACGTTATAGCTCATGATCCGCAATCGAACTGGGCAAGCGGAAGAAGGTTCCTGTGCAGGAAGATCGAGATGCTTGCGCCCGAGCAGAGAGAGCGCGGCGTCGCGAAGTCCGGAAGGACGCACAAAATCCGCCGCGCCGGCGGGCAACGTTGTGGCGGGAGGAACGAGCAGAAAGCCTTGTGTTTCGTCCGGACCCGGCCCCGCATGAGCGCCGCGTTCGGGGGCGAAGCTCCAGGAACTACCATCCCAGTTCCAGCCGAGCAGAATGAGGTCGCCCGAATTTTCATTCTCGCAAAATCTAACGACATCCTCTGCGAGCTCGCCGCGCAGAGTCTCGGGATGCGTTCGCAATCGTTCGGGCAAGCCCTCGGGTACAGCGGTTTCCCCGTAGGCATGGTGCCACGTGATTCTGCCGTCGGCTGCACGATGCAGCACACCGGGAATGTTCCCGCGTTCAACGAGCCTGCGAGCGAGGGACGACTTCTGCGCGTCATCAATCGGTTCGACAAAGTAGAGATGGCCGACAGGCCCCGTAGCCGCGATGGAGAAACTCTTTCCGCGCTCTACCGAAAATGCGTCCATTAGTCGCTCTTTCAGCTGCCGGCGCTTTGCATGGCGGAACAGCTGTGGAAGCGGATGCCCATTTGATCGAGCACGCCAAGCCGCATGTGTGGCAAGCATCATCTCCACGCATTCGGCTACGACCGTCTTTATCCCTTCGGGATGCTCCGTCGCAAACGAATGCGTGTCCTCCTGGCCGTGATCGGAAAATATCCAGACGTGATAGTCCCGTCGCTGGGAGCGGTACGCAGCAAGGTAAAGATCTTTGATCGCGCGGTCGATACCTCTGAGGGACCAGTGGGCGAACCGTGAGCCCGGACCCCGGCGGTGAGCAAGCTCATCATAGCCGAGAAAGTTGAGATGGACGACCGGAAGACCGCGGGTGACATCCACCTTGCCACCGATGGTAACGATCTCCCGCAGGGCGACGCCGACGCACATGCGCGAGAGCACCATTCCGAGCTCTTGAGAGAACCACTGACCTTTCAAAATGCCTCGCGCTGCCTCCGGCAGGCCGATCACCAGCTCGAGCAGCACCAGGCATGAAATGCGCAGCATCGCGGGAAGCTCCATCAGGAGAAAGATGAGGATATTCAGAATCCGGCCGGCGCGCCAAGCGTCTCCGAATCCCACGTGCGCAACGCAAAAGTTGCTTTCTTCGGGCGCCGCACCACCGGAGAAAATGTTCGACCACGAACTGCCGCCTTTGAGAAGCCCCTCGCCCTGGGCGGCGAACTTTTCTTCAAAGCGTCTTGCCCAATCGGGGTCAAACAATATGCCCATTTCGCCAAGCGAGCGGTCAAGAAAACTAAAGGCGGGAACGCCGGCTTTGACACCGTAGTACAACTCGCCTTGCACGGCCGGCGTCGTGCTTGGGAGGCCCGAGTAGAAGGTATGAAGGGGATACTGGCCGTGATCGCGCAACCTGCGGAGAAACGGCATGCGTCCTGCCGCCATCGCCGCCTCAAGCTGGCGGCGCGGCAGGCCGTCAATCTGGATCAGGAGCAGACCGGGCTCCTCGCTTGTTCCTTCGGACGCTGAGAGTCCGAGGTGGCGAAGCGCCCATTCGTTGCGGCTTAGCCGCCGGCGAAGGCGATGCCAGAAAGATTCAATAGTGGCAAACACGATGCAAAGGGGGCGATTGACGGGTCTTCGATTGGTGACCGAAAGCCGGTTGTATCACCTATTGCACAAGATCCCACGCACAGGCGAGCGCGCTAGCTCGAAAAAATTCGCGTATCCTTTGGTCGTCCTCCGGAATTTTGAGGAAATTTGAGTACGAGCGGCATGCGCCGTTGGACTCCTCGTTCTTCAAAAAGCACCGCGCCAGCTCCGGTTAGGAATTCCTTGCAGATGGTAGCGTGGACCCGATTTTCGGACGGCGAGTCTCGCGTTGAAGACTCTAGTCAGTATTCCTGCCTCAAGCCCTCGGGACTTCGGACCTGCGTAGGTGATGCGGCCCCTGCGCAAAGCAAGCACGTGGGTGAATTCGGGAACGATCTCTTCGATATGATGCGTGACAAGGACCAAGGCGGGCGCCCGCTTCTTTACGGCCAATTTACTGATGTCGCTGAGAAACCTCTCTCGAGCGACGGGATCGAGGCCCGCGCAAGGTTCGTCGAGAATCAGGATGACGGGATCGGCCATCAATGCGCGGGCAATTAGGACACGCTGGCGTTCCCCCTGGGAAAGCACTTCCCAGCTGCGTTCGGCAGCTTGCGGGACTCGCAGCAGAGAAAGAAAGCGTCTGGCGCGCTCGCGCTCGGAACGAGTGATTTTGCCCCAATATCCGATCATGGCCTGGCTTCCGCCGGCTACGATCTCAAGTCCGGCATCCTCGTCATGAACAAGATACGAGATGCTCGCGCTGACGACTCCTATGCGTTTTCGAAGTTCTCGCCAATCGCTTCCACCGTACTCCTCGCCGAGAACGGTGATATCGCCTCCGGTGGGCGTCATGTAACCGGTGAGGGCCTTCAGAAGGGAGGTCTTGCCGGAGCCATTGGCGCCAAGGATGACCCAATGCTCGCCCGCATTCACTATCCAGTTGACTCCGTCGAGAATGCGGATGCCGGCGCGGTGTATCGAAAGATTCCTGACACTGAAAAGCGGACTCATCGGGAATGGCAATACTGTTGCTTGTCAACGAACGCGGAAACCTCCCAGTAGCGGGGAAAAATTCGGACAGAAACGGCTCCGCAACGGTTTTGTGCGAAGAGCCGGATGTCGCGCGCCCTAAGATTGTCTACGAGATTCGCGGCGATTCTTTCGCTGGCTGGAAACTCCGCCGCGGTCGCAATGACAGCCCTGGGCTTCACAGCGTTGAGGAAGGCCGTGTCACCGGAGGGTCCATGCCTCGGCGAACCTTTGATCAGGATGTCGCTGGGCAGCTCACGAAGGACATTTTTCATCAACCACTCTTCGGTGTAAAGACCCGCGTCGGACATGAAGAGGATTCTCGTAGAACCGGCTCGAAGCTGGACCACGAGGGCCTTGTCGTCGGCGACTCCTCGCGGAATATCCCCCGGTGGATAGAGAATATGCAGACGTGTCTCCGAACCCAAAGCGATCCGGTCTCCGGAGCGGTGAGGGGATTTGGGAATGCCGAGGCGCGAGAGCTCTGCGTGCAGGCGGCTTCGATTTGCCGAGCGATCATCAAGCGTGGAGTCCACGACGTGTCCGGGAGGGCAGGCGCCCAGAAGCTCCACGGCCGAGCCAATGTGCCCTGCGTCTCCATGCGTGAGCAGAAAACCGTCGAGAGAGTGCAACCCGCGAGAGCGCAGAAACGGGAGCAGGACCGAGTCGTGACCGTGAGCGGGGCCGCTGTCGATCAGCCAATCGCGCCCCTGCGCGGAAATCCACGCCGCGCCCCCGGCACCAAAGTCAAACACCACGATCTCTGCGAGCGGCGGTGGATGATCGGGTATTCTCACATAGAGGAACGAGCCAGGCAGCGACGCAAATGCGTGCACTATACCGAGCAGCGCCTTGGCGAGCAGCCAGTTTGTCTGATTATAGATGGAGGCAACCCACGCGCTGAAGAGGCCCGTGCCGAGCGAAAGCATCGCCACGGCCATGATTGCGAACGAAAGGGGCACCGCGAGCGCGTTGGCGGGAAGCGCCGTAATCGAGACAAGATGGAAGTATCCCATCGTCAATGGCAGCGAGCCCAACCACGCAGCCGCTGAGACCGCCAGCAGAGACGCAAGGCGTTGCGCGCCGCTGGCAATGAGGCGCTGCGGATTGGACAGCAGCCGTTCCGGAAAGAACGGATCAGGGCGAAACGGCGCAGCCAGCAACGAACCCAATGGCCCGGCAAAGAGCATGATGCAGGCAACGACGCAAAAGGAGAGCTGAAAGCCAGGGTTGAAAAGCTGGTTTGTGTCGGCCAGCAAGATGATAAATGCCGCCGCACAGAGGTTATTGAAAAGGACAGGCCTGCGGTTTGCCATAAGGCCAACCAGCAAAATGGCGGCCATGAGGGCCGAGCGGACGCTGGCGGCTTTAAGCCCAGTCATCAGAACATAAAAGAAAAGCATCGGAATGATCCATCCGGCAGCCTGCCGTCGAGCGACGCGAAGAGTTTTGAGCAAATACCAAAGCAAGACGGCGATCATCCCGACGTGCAGACCGCTAACAGAAAAAAGGTGAAACGTCCCCGTGCCACGGAATTCCTCCTGGATCCGTTCGGGAAGGGACGCAACGTCGCCAAGCACCATGGCGACAAGCAGGTCGGAGACTATCGAATCGTTGACCCCCTCAATCAAAGTTTGCCGCAACCATGCGCGGGTCCGAAGGGCGAACGACACGAGGGGGTTGCCTTGGTTCTGTCGCAAAATCAGCGCGTCATTTCGGTGTTCGACGCGCATGCGGGTAAAAATGCCCTGACGCGCCGACCAAGCCGCGAAATCGAATTGGCCCGGGTTGCGCGGCGGCTCGATCCTCTCTAGCGTTCCACGCAACAGAACTTCGTCGCCATAGGCTGGCGGTGGTCCCGGCCATTCAATCTGAAGCCGAAAAGACGGTGCGAGCTCGGCGCCATTCAGGCGGAGCTGCGAAACGCGGATATCGAAGCTTGAATTCCCGGCTGGGAAAGCACGCGGTTCACTTGCGACGATTCCGCGCGCCTCGGCCGGCAGACTTCCTGATCCCAGCCACTCTGCAAACCACGCGGCCTGAGATTCGTCGCTCTCCCACAAATGAAGCGCGGCAAAACAACACACCGTGAAGACCCCGAAAGCAATCTTCCTACCCGTAGCAAAGAATGCAGCAGCAGTCAGTAGTGCCGCGGCCAACCACAGGATCGATGATGCGGACGCGCAGCTGGAAATCGCAATTCCACAAATTGCGAAGACGAGCAGAGAAAGAAACGGAAGTCTCTGACGGAGCAGCATCGCGATGGGATGAGTCGCATTCACGGCTGCCCGCAGAATTTGAACAGAAACAGGGTGCTGCTCTGGTCGCTTACGAAATAGAATTGCAGCGCGCCATCGCGGTTTGGGACATCTTCAAAGACCGCGCAACTGGGCTTGCGCGAATGGACTTGGTGAATTCCGGAGCGGTCCTTGCGAAAGTAAGGCGTGCCCCAGACCTCGAGCAGCGTCGCGCGCCGGGTCGTCTCCACCAGGAGCCGCTCGAGCGACCTTCGGCCGAAATGTTCAAAATAAGCGTTCGGATCGACTCTCCACCTCATGTTGTTCGACCTCCGCCTGAAGGTCGCCGCCGACAGCGTGAACAAATGGCGCCGCGAACGGGTTTGCGGGCACGGCTTCTATTTTAGCCCCACGGAAGACGACCGTTTAGCGAGATTGCGACGCGGCTTTTTCTTCACGTCGGTTCGATGTGCGATCTTCTCAATCGTGCCGCGGCGCATGTACTCCTGGCGGATTTTTTCGAGCATCTCTTCGCGACGGTCGTAGAGCCTCTTTGGCTTTCTGCGCGGCCCGCGACTAAGCGCGTAGGCAGTGATGAGAGGAAGGCTAATCGTCGAGTCGAGGTAGCAAACAACGCAATCTGGCAAACTTTCGGGATCGACTTTGCCCCAGCTCACCGCCTCGCCCGGAGTCGCCCCGCTCAGGCCGCCGGTGTCGGGACGCGCATCCGTGCACTGCAGAAAGTAGTCGTGCCCGCGCTCTTCGATGCCCATGACCTCTTGAATCTGTGGCTCGGTCTGAAGGATGAAGTTCTTCGGTGATCCGCCGCCAAGGATGAAGACGCTCGAGGTTCGACCCGATCTCTTGGCATCATACACAATCGCGGCGGTCTGGTTGACGTCGCGATTGACGTCGAAGAGGAGCTTCGAGTCGCGCAGAGACATAGCCGCAACGTTCATCCCAATCGAACTGTCTCCCGGCGAGCTTGTGAAGATCGGAACTGCGCAACGATAGGCGGCGCCTAGGAGACTGTGGCCCTCAAGGCCAATCTTGCGTTCGCGTTCATCGACATACTTTCCGAGCAGGTAGTGGAATTCATCAGTGCCCATTGGCCGTTGAAACTCGGACCCCTGGATCACCTGGCGCACGAATGCGTCCGTGTCCAGCAGAACGTCGTAATCGAAAAGAACGTCGTAAATCCGGATCACACCCTCGTGACGAAGCTCGATGTCATTGAGAAACGGCGAGCCGGCGTAGAGCTCCATGCCGAGACCGAAGTGCAGGTCGTGATAGAGATTGGCGCCCGTCGAAATGATCCAGTCCACGAAGCCCGCTTCAATGAGCGGAATCAGGCAGGACTTTCCCAAACCAGCCGGAGTCAGCGCACCCGTAAGCGACATCCCGACCGTCCCATCCGCAGCGAGCATCTTGCTCGTGTAGAGCCGGCAGGCTTCCGCGAGGCGCCCGCCATTGTAAGCCTTGAATGCGGTATCGATCAAATCCGCTGCGATGATGCCTTTGCGGACGCGCTGCGGCAGCAGACGGGGAAATCTTCCCTTCAGCTTATTCGCCATGCAGAACGCTCAGTTAAAGGAAAACGGGCTATAAAGCGATTCCTCGTAACCCGGGTCAGCCCATTCGTCAACCAAGGGGGCGCTAAAGGGCCCCTGAGACTGGTAGCCTGGGGAGTTGAAGTAGGCTCGCTTTTGCTCCCCGGTCAAACGCGCAGTTTGCTTCGGTGTATTTACACCATAAAAACCCTGTGTTTCTGTCAGATAGTTAAGCAATTGCGGCGTCGCGCCGGCATCTTTCAAACCCCGGAGCTGGCTATAGCTGAGATTGTAAGCCTTTCGGGTGCTTTGAAGGTAGCTGATGATTATGTTGGTTGGTACTTTTTTCTCGAGAAGGTTCAGAATATCATTGTAGTCCAAAACCGAACCCTGCGTGACTCTCGTATAGGTTCCTTGCTCGACACCACGGGAGGAAAGAGCCGCTGCCACGGCGGGATCCACTTGTGGAGTGGACGCACATGCGGAGAGCCAAAAGACAAGTATGGCCAGAAGGGAGAGTCGAAAGATGCGCTCGGTCATTAAGGAGTCCTAAACGAGGCCGCGAAAGCTGGCAAACTCTTTCAAGGATGAGCTGTTTCGTCGGAAAGAGTGCCCGCTGCGCAAGTGAGCACCGCCGCGAAACTCCTTGCTCCGGGCTAACAGAGTCTTACCTTTGCGCGCATGAGATACGCCTTTCTCGGCGCCGGAAAAATGGCGATGGCGCTGATTCAGGGGATGCTTCGCGCGAATCTCTGCTCCGCTTCAGAAATCACGGTATCGAGCCGGTCCAGGACTGGTTTGGAGAATCTGGCCGCGGCGACCGCAGTGCGCGCCGCCGCGTCAAATGCCGAGGCGGTCACCGAAGCCGACACCGTCTTGTTGTGTGTGAAGCCGAGTGACGCACTCCGGGCGATGGAAGAAGCCGGCGAAGCGCTGGGGGGGCGGCTCTTGCTTTCGGTTGTAACGGGTTTGAAGATCTCCGCGCTGTGCCAGGCTGCGGCCGGCTGCCGGGTGATACGCGCCATGCCGAACACCGCGGCAATGGTTGGAAGGAGTGCCACGGCCGTTGCGGCTGACAAAGGCGCGACTCGCGAGGACATAGAGACAGCGGAGCGTATTTTTGGCGCGGTTGGAGAGGTCTTTTCAGTAGCCGAAGACGCGCTCGACGCGGTAACCGGCCTAAGCGGAAGCGGCCCGGCTTTCGTCTATCTCGTAATGGAGGCGCTCGCCGATGGCGGGGTCGCGGCCGGCCTCCCGCGTGCGCTCGCCCTTGATTTGGCCATCCAGACCGTGGCTGGCGCGGCTGAAATGGCCGCTTCCACAAAAGAGCATCCCGCTCTGTTGCGCGAAATGGTCGCAAGCCCGGGAGGCACTACGATCGCCGGCCTCGTCGTCCTCGAAGGAGCCGCGGTTCGTTCGGCTTTCATAAACGCGGTCACGGCGGCGACCGCCCGGTCGAAGGAGCTATCAGGAGAGTAGATGCGGCTTTTTCTGGCCCTCTGCATGCTTGCGGCAAGCGCAACCCTCCGGGCGCAGCCGGCGCCTTCCGACAACGACGGGAGATACGTGCCCGAGGTTGCACGAGAGGCCGCCGCCGAGGGCAACGCAGCCTTCGCTCGCCGCGATTTTGAGCGCGCCCGCCGCGCCTATTCCAAGGTTCTTGACCTCGCGCCGGACAATCTACTTGGGCTCATCAATCTCGGCGTGGTTGAGTATTCCTTGAAGAGGCTCGAAGACGCCGAATCACGCCTCAGACGCGCGGTGCAGATCAAGCTCGACGCCGCTCCGGCCTGGCTCACGCTTGGAATCATTTATATGGATCAGAACCGCCTGGACGAAGCGCTGGCAGCACTCGCGCAGGCGACCCTGTACGATCCGCGCAACGCCCGCGGACGCAACTATCTTGGCGTCGTTGTCGGACGCAAGGGCTGGATCGACGGCGCTCAGGCCGAGCTCCGCAAGGCCGTTGAAATTGACCCCAGCTATAGCGATGCGCACTTCAATCTGGCGGTCTTCTACCTTGAAGGCAAACCGCCTTCGGTCGAGCTTGCGCGGCGCCATTACTATCGGGCGCTGGAGCTTGGGGCGAAGCCGGACCCCGAGATTGAGAAGACGCTCAAGGCCGCGCCACTCGTGGCTCCGCCTGCAAAGCCCGCAAGCCCGTCGGACTAATTGGGAACCGCGTTGATTCGCGTCTCTGCAAAATCGAGCCGCGATGCTGCCCTGGCAGGCAGCTGCCGCCGGGGCAAACTGACTTAGGGGTACGGTTGACGTTACCGCCACCGATTCCCTAAAACGGTATCACGATGAAAAAGCGTCTTGTTCGGCGCCGATGATTATATGGACCCTGAAGAACGGGCAAAGGCTGACCGGCAGGTTGTCGCTGGACAATACTCAGGAAAAGAGGCTTCAGGCCGTCAATCCGCTTCCTGAACGCGGCTTCGATCGCACGCTTCCCGCGGCGCTTAGTGGAGACATGACAAAGTACATTTGGAAGATCAATGGCGCGGCCTACCCGAATCGCGACTCTCTCGATATCCGGGGAGGTGAACGCGTCGGAATTGTCTTCACCAACGCCACCAACATGGGCCACCCAATGCATTTGCATGGGCACGACTTCCAGGTTGTGGAAATCGACGGCGAAAAGATATCCGGCCCCTTGCGCGATACCGTTGTGGTTCCGCCTGCTTCAAAGATCACGGTTGCTTTCGATGCTGACAATCTCGGAATCTGGGCACTCCATTGCCACTTGATCTACCACTTGGTGACTGGAATGTTCACAGTGCTTAAGTATGACGGCGCCGACACGAGGTTCTGGCTACCGGAAAAGCAGGCCACAGAGCTCCAGGGTGTGGGGATTAGGGACTTGCAAGATGCGCCGGCGGGTCAGCGTTCCTTAGCCGCGGCGCCGGCGATGCTAAGCGAAAGATCGATTTCGTTGGAGACCTTGTCGAGAAACTCTCCAGGCCTAATGCCAAAGTCGCTCCGCTTGATCTCGTTGTTAACGCCTTCCGAATCTTTGAAGTCGAAAGTGAGCGTCTCCGCCCGTCCGTCGAAAAGGAGAGCAAGTGACATCAGGACGAGATAGGCCGGAGTTTTCATCGGTGCTTGCCGCTTCTTGAGTTTGGAATTGCGAGAGTAAGAGCGAAGATCGCCGCGGCACCCAAGAGTCCGGCGCAAAGGAAATCCACGCCGGGTACAAAGCGGGCTTCGTAATCGGTAAACTCGATTTCCGTGACGGGGTCGCTTTTTTTGACGGGAGCGAGAGTATGCGTCCAGCCCACGTGCGCCCCAAGGGAAAACCAGCAGGCGATGACGGCGACAGCGCAGAGAACTGCAAAGATACGAAGGAGTGCTGTCATTGCGTTTCGTCCAAAGCTAACCTTCGCTATGTTCCTTCTCCCGTCCGTTAGAGAAAAAATGCTAACCTTCGATCGTGTTGATTTCGACGGGTTCTACTTTGATTCCCGCTTCTTCGAGCCATGCGATCGCCTTCTTGATTTCCGATCGATCGCCATCGAGTTCGATCGAGACCACACCGATCTCCTCGGTCACGCTCGCCTGGCGGATGTTCGTCACGACAGCAAACTTTTTGCCGAGCTCGTAGATCACCGGGCGGGTGATAAGACGGGATGGATACATCAACCAGAGACGAGTGACTTGCTGGGACATGCGAGAAGTATAGACGCGGAAAAGAGCGCGCGTAGGAAAAAAAGTGTGTGCCGAAACTTTGGCCGTCATGCACGGTTCGTCCTATTCCGGCAACTGCGAGCTCCTGCTGTGCGAGCTGGCCAGCGTGATCAACGAAACCTTCAGGCTTGATGCGTGCGATCCGCGTCGCGTCCCTGGCGCGAAACGACAACCTTCCTTGGAACCCCACACCACGATGCCGGCCGCTGGAAGCGCTCGCCACTGTTCGACAAGACATTCTTTGATAGGCAAATTCGCACGGTCGTAAAGTTCGCCAACCACATTTTGGAAGAAGCAGAATGAGCCAGTCGCCATGAAAAGCATACAAATCTATTCGGACCTCATCTGCCCGTGGTGCTACATCGGCAAGCGCCGGATGGAGGAAGCGCTCCGGCAACTGCAACCCGGAACTCAAATCGCGCGCTCGTGGCATCCGTTCCAACTCAATCCGGGCATGCCACTCTCAGGCATTGATCGAAAAGTTTACCGAAGCCGGAAGTTTGGCAGTTGGGAACGATCGCAGGCAACCACCCGCAACATTTCTGGAAGCGATTCGTCGCGTTTCGGGACACACTGACGATTTTGAAAAACAGCGCAGTACCGGCTTGGCCGACGGTTGCGGACCGAGTGGCTGCGAGGTGCCGCCATGAGCCCCGAAAGAAACAAACCTCGCCAGTTCTTTGGCGTTACAGAAGAAGGAGTGCGAGCCTTCTGGCCGCTGATAGATTTTTGTCGCTGGTCCCGCACCTTCACGTTAGTCCTCTGTGGATGGGCGAATCCTCCTCAGATCTCACGAGTAAGGAAACGAAATGACTGATACCGCTTGGTCCCATCCCCATCACGATGGCTCGGCGACGTACGTTCCCGACCCGAACCCCAAACTCGGTGGCAAGGTCAATGTCTTGTTGCGGGTACCGCGAACGAGTGACGTCACGAGCGCCTGGGTGCGCGTCATCAACGACGGCGAGCCTGAACTGGTGCGTGCGACCATTGATCGGCAGGACGAGCGCGACACGTGGCTGCGCGCCGAAGTGCCTGTGGTCAACCCGGTCGTGAGCTACCGCTGGCTGCTCGACGGTGGCGACCACGGTTACCAGTGGCTGAACGGTGCAGGGCTGCACAGCCACGACGTCGCTGATGCTTCCGACTTCCGGCTCAGCACGTACGACCCGCCGCCGCAGTGGGCGACGGGCACGATGTACCAGATCTTTCCGGACCGGTTCGCGAAGTCAGTAGACCGTCCGGCCCCCGCCTGGGCAAAGCCCGCCGATTGGGACGACCCGGTCATCGGTGAGGGACCTGACACGCTGCGCCAGTACTTCGGCGGAGATCTCGATGGCATCACGGCGCATCTGGACCATATCGCGTCGCTCGGGGTTGGGACGATCTATCTGACGCCGTTTTTCCCTGCCGAATCGAACCACCGCTATAACGCCTCGACCTTCGGCAAGGTCGATCCGCTGCTCGGTGGCGATGAGGCTATGGCGAGACTCGCCGCAGCCGCCCGCGCACGGGGCATCCGCCTGATGGGCGATCTCACCACCAACCACATCGGGCACACTCACGAGTGGTTCCAGGCGGCGCTTGCCGACCCGAATTCCCCGGAAGCGAAGTTCTTCTTCTTCACCGACCATCCGCACCATTACGACACATGGTGGGGACTCAAGGAGATGCCGATCATTGACCACCGCAGCCCTGAACTGCGCCGTCGGCTCTACGACGGCCCGGACTCGGTCGTCGCGAAGTGGCTCGGCCCGCACGCGCTCGACGCCTGGCGGATCGACGTTGCGAATATGACCGGCATTCACGGTGGCATCAACCTCAGCCATGAAGTGGCCACCACCATCCGCCGCACGATGGCACAGGTCACTTCCGAGTCGTTCCTGCAGGCCGAGTCCAACCACGACGCGAGTCGCGACTTATACGGCGACGGTTACCATGGAACAATGAATTACGCGGCATTCACCCGGCCGCTGTGGCAATGGCTGCTGCCGCCGCAACCGCGACCTTACGCGCACGGCAAGTACCCCATGTTGCCCAACCTCCCGGGCAGGCTGATCGTCAGCGCGATGCGGGAGTTGTCCGGGGTCACGCCGTGGCAGGGCACGCTACACGCGATGAACCTCATCGGCTCCCATGACACGCACCGGGTGGCGTCAATGCTCGGTGACCCACGGCTGGTCGACGTTGCCTTCGGCATGCTCGCCGCATACCCTGGTGTCCCGATGATCTACGCTGGCGACGAGATCGGCATGGCAACCATGGGGCCGGAGTACGCCCGGATTCCCATGCCCTGGGCGCATCCGGAGCGCTGGGACCGGCGGCGCCTCGCGACCACTCGAGCCCTCTTCGGGGCCCGCGCCAAGAGCGTTGCCCTCAGGCGCGGCGGCCTGCGCTGGCTGTGCATCGGCGACGACGCGCTGGCCTTCCTCCGCGAAGCTCCCGGTGAGACCGTGCTCGTCCACGCCGCGCGCGCGGACCACACGCCCATCCGGATTCCAGCGGCGGTCGTGGGCTCGGAACTCGTAGGGCTTGCCGGGACCGCAGACCTTCGGGCCGACGCCGACGGCATGATCACTCTTCCCACAGATGGGCCGGCGTTCGGGATGTGGGGAAATAGGGGGGAATAGTCGCTCATGACATGTTAGGGCTATGACTCAACTTCCGCTTCAACCGGAGCACGCCGGCCTCGAAGCTCTTCTTCCGGCTGACAGGCAGTCCAGATAGCCCAGACGACCTACGAAAACCCGTGGGATCACGCTGAGTTTTCATCCCGGAGCGTTCTCCGCAACGCATCGTTTCGGATTCATTCCAGGGAGTTTTTAACGCGTGGTTTGACATGCTTCTCCCAGATCCGCTGAACGTCATCTCGCCTTCCTGGCTAGCAAGAGACAACCGTAGAACAAGTGCTCCGCAGGAGGGAAGTTTCAGTGCCGTATCGTTTGATAGTTGCATATGCAACCACGTCGGCAAGTAATTGCGCCAACAACTAGTTTTCCTTGCATGCTCCGAGCATGCCGGGAATTTTGCCTGGTGCGCTTGATGACAAGGCGTGCAGAAGGGCCCAGGAGGAGGCACGGTGAGGAAGCTTGGCTGCGAGGACCTCGACCTACTCGATGACGGGAGGTTGAGCCAGATGCTCGGATGCTTTGGCCATCAACTTCGCGGCTGTTGGGTTGCGGCTATGCGATTTCGATCTTTGCTTCGCGGAAGAGCCGATCGATGCGGAGGCGAATTTCATTTCCGACCTTGCTGGCGTCGGATCGCGCGATGTCGAGCCAGTAATAGACATGAAAATTCAACGTCTTGTCCCCGAAAGCCTCAAAGATCACGGTCGCCTTTGGTTCGCTTAATACCTCGGGCTGAGCCTCGAGCGAGCTGTAAAGCGTGCTTATGACGAGTTCCGCCGAAGCGCCAGCGGAAGCACGAATGACAATGTCGTAGCGGTGATGCGAATCGGATAGCGTCCAGTTGATGACGTTCTTTTCAAGCAGGTGGCTATTGGGAACAAGAACGTCCACACCGTCAAATTTTCGAACGCGGGAGCAGCGCGTTCCGAGGTCCATCACGCGTCCGAGATGACCGTCTGCTTCGATGACGTCGCCGACCTTGATTCTTTGCTCCGCCAGCAGGATCAGACCGCTGATGAAATTGTTCATGAGAGTTTGCGCTCCAAAGCCGATGCCGATCGCAAGCGCACCGCCAAGAAAGGCGAAGGTCGTGAGGGGGATGCGGAGCCAGTTCAGCGTCGTGAACACCACGAGCACGAGAAAGAAGTAGAAAACGACTTTTTCCAGGAAGGCGGCGCGCGCTGTGTCTACCGCATGGCGCCGGCTGAGATTGCCTCTGAGAATCCGCGCGAGCGTCCTCGCAATGAACGCGCCGACTGCGAGACCGATCACGCCAAGTACGATTTTGCCAATGCTGATCCCGCGCATACGCGTCGATACGGACCCGTCTCCGCCGATGATCTTTTCCTGCGCAGTGAAGAGCTCATGATTCCAAACGTTCTCCATCCTCTTAGGGAATTCTGCGAAGCCCTGAGTCACACGCTCCGAAACACTGCTTTGCTTCAGGAGCTGGCTGCTCTCCGCGCGCATCTGCTCGGCATGTTCCAGCAGACTTTCGAAGAGAGCAGATATGTCACGGACCTGCGCGACGCGCTGGCGCACGAGATCAAGTCGCTGCTCTTCGAGCTTGCTTATCGCGGCATCGTTGGACCTCGGCAGCGACTCGAGTTCGTCGAGCCGTCCCCTCGCATGCTGAAGGTAGCGTGCAATCTGCTCCCGCCAGGGATCAGAGTTGGCCAGGAGCTGATCCGCCACCTTGCGGGCGTTTACGTATGCGGCGGGGCCAGGATTCTCGGCGACGGAAAGCGTTGTCTTCCACATGCGAAGCGCTTCGTCGAGACCCTCAATCCATGCCTGGCCCGCGACGCCGATCCGGGCGGCGAACTCCCTGGCTTCGCGCGCGATTTCAAGCTCGGTATCGATGCGCTTCTTGTCTTCCTCGCCGGTGGCTGCCTGGCGTTCCTGCTCGAGCCTGGAAATGGTTTCTTCGAGACTTTGACGAGCGCCTTGCGCGGACTCGATTTGTTTTTGAGCGGACGCCCTTTCCCTTTCGATGCGTTCTGTGGCCGCCATAATCCGCTTTTCGTTGAAGACGCTGTCCAATCCGCTGGCAGAAAGCGCCTGCTCGATGGCCCGAACCTCAGCCTGACCCGCACGCAGGCCGAGCTCATAGGCGTAAAGCCGCCAAGATGCGAGAAATACTGCGGAAGATGCCGCTTCCCGCTGAATCTCGGCCAGCTTCAGCTGCAGTGCGGCGCGATTGCGTGCCGCATCGGTGTCCGCGCTATCGAATTCTTCCTGGGCCCTCCGCAATTGTTGGCCGGCGGCCTTCAGTGCGGACTGCTGGCGGGCCAGAGACTCCTCATCAAGGTTCACCTGCGCCGTGGCGGTCCGCGCCTGCGTGCGCAGCGCGGCGAGCTTCTCGCGCAGCGTGTCGACCTCCGCATCGTCCTTAGGCAAGGGAAGGGACTCGGGCGGCGCGGAACTGATTCTTTGAGACTCCTTATTGATAATCGCTGAAAGCGTGTCCACCGCAGCCTGATAGTTGCGGACGATTTCCTGCGAGGCGCTGAGAAATTCGTCGACGCGCGTTTCCGGCAGATTCGCCTTGCGAAGCTCCTCGCGCAGCACCTCCACATTGAGCGCCTTAGCCTTGGCCTGAAATTCCAAGAGCTTCCCGGAGGCCCAATCCTTTTGCTCCGTAGCGGATGGCTGCGCCTTTTTCCCGGGCGCGGCGCCGCCTGCACTCTCGAGAAGCTTCTGCAGGCTTTGGGCGCGTATCTCTCCGCACGCCGAGGCAAAAATAAAGACAAGGCAAAGAGTCGCGCGGATCAAGGCGCTCTTCGCTGTGGGCCTTGACCAAGAGGCCGCGCGCGCATGTCCCGGACTCTTCACGGCTCTCAGTTCAGGCGGCCGATTTCCTCAATAACCGCCTGGCTCAGCCGAATTCCCGCAAAAAAGTTCTCGAGCGGAAAGTTTTCATTGGGGGAATGCGCGTGGCAATCCGGCGAGGCGAGCGCAAGGAGCAGGGAGTCGGCGCCGAGGACTTTTTTGAAGGTGGTCACAATGGGAATCGATCCTCCTTCCCGCATCAGAGCGGGCTTGCGGCTAAAGACGCGCTCCAGGGCGCGGAGGGCAGCCTTTCCGTAGAGGGAGTTCGGATCGGCATAGTAGGGTTCCCCGCAATGCCCGGGAAGGATCTCAAGGCGCACGCCTTTAGGGCACCGGGCGTGCAAGTGCGCTTCGACAAGGCGAAGGATATCCTCGGGCCTTTGATTGGGAACGAGCCGGAAAGTGAGCTTGGCAAAGGCTTCCCTGGGGAGCACCGTCTTTGTGCCTTCGCCTTGATATCCGCCGCCCATTCCATTGACCTCTGCGGTGGGACGCGCGCCGACCCGCTCAATAGCTGTGAAGCCTGGTTCACCCGCAAGTTCCGGCACACCTGCGAGGGCGCAAACGTCGGCATCGGTGATTGGCAACGCGACCGCCGCCTCACGCTCCCAATCGAACATGGGACGCACGTCGGCGTAGAAGCCCTCAATGGCGACCCGGCCATCTTCGTCGTGCAGGCTCGCAATAAGCCGCGCAGCTGCAGTCGCCGGATTCATGACAGCTCCGCCAAAAACCCCGGAATGCAAGTCCTGTGTGGGACCGTGCACGTTGAATTCCAGGGCAGCAATGCCGCGCAAGGAAAAGGTGAGGGTGGGGTAGCCATGCGCCGCCATGCCCGTGTCGGAAATCACGATCACATCGCAGTCAAGGTCTGCCCGGTTTTCCTCAAGAAAGGACGCCAGGTTATCGCTGCCTATCTCTTCCTCGCCCTCGACGAGAAAGACGAGATTCACCGGCAGCGCGCCGCTCGCGGCAAGAAGCTCACCCATCCCTAGGATGTGAGCCAGAATCTGACCCTTGTTGTCCGTGGAGCCGCGGGCATAAACGCGCCCGTCTCGAATCGCCGGCTCGAACGGTGGCGTCTTCCATTCTCCCAAGGGCTCGGGAGGCTGCACGTCGTAGTGGCCGTAGATTAACACCGTCGGCCGCGCCGGATCGTGTGGCGTCTTGGCAATCACCGCAGGATGACCGCCCGTCCGGCGAACGTCCGCCTGAAACCCGAGACTGAGAAACTTGCTTTTTAGCCATTCCGCGCACGCAATCATGTCCACAACATGGTCGGATTGCGTCGATATGCTCGGAAACCTCAGGAACTCAAAAAGATCGTTTACACGGGAATCATTCATGGAAATTCAATAGGTTGAGAAAGTGCAATCAGGCAACCACAATATATTGTGTTTTTTCTTGCAATAGACCTTTGTGGAGCCGATAACTTCCCGCCAGGAAGACTAGAAGAGTGTCCATGTATCTTCAATCCCTCGAGATGATTGGTTTCAAGTCGTTCGCGCCACGGACGATCCTCAATTTTCACCGCGGCGTCACCGCAGTTGTCGGACCCAACGGCTGCGGCAAGTCGAATGTGCTTGACGCCATTCGCTGGGTGCTCGGCGAGCAGTCCGCCAAGGCGCTGCGCGGAGGGGAGATGGCGGACGTGATTTTCAGCGGAACAGACAGCAGGCAAGCGCTTGGAATGGCCGAAGTTTCGCTGACTTTCGCCGAGTGCGAAAAAGAATTGGGCGTCGAATGGAATGAGGTTTGCATCTCGCGGCGCGTTTATCGCGACGGCAAGAGTGAGTATTTTCTCAACAAGGGGCCGTGCCGGCTGCGCGACATTCACCAGCTTTTTATGGATACGGGCGTGGGCCGCAGCGCCTACTCGATCATGGAGCAAGGGAAGATCGACCTGATCTTGAGCAGCCGGCCGGAAGACCGCCGCGCGATCTTTGAGGAAGCCGCGGGAATAACCAAATACAAGGCCCAGAAGAAAGAGGCGCTCCGCAAACTCGAATACGCGGAGGCGAACCTGCTCCGTGTTCAGGATATCATCAAAGAGGTCCGCCGGCAGATCGGCTCCCTCCAGCGTCAGGCGGCCAAGGCCCGCCGTTACCAGGCGTTGATGAAAGACCTCAGGATCTTCGATACGCATCTTTCGCATAAGAATTACCGGGAGCTTTCGAACGATCTCGAGGAAATCCGTCGCGAGCTTGGGCGCGGCGAAGAGGCGCGCGCGGTTCACGATATCCAAATCGTCGAGCAGGAAACCGAACTCTCCGGCTTCCGCGCCCGAATGGAAGAGCTCGACGACAAGGTCTCGGGGGTGCGGGACATCGTGCAAACTCTGAAAAGCCGCGTCTTCTCGGCGGAGAGTCGCATAGCCACCAGCGTGGAACGTTGCGAGGAGGCACGTTCATTCATCGAACGGCATCTTATGGACATTGCGGCTGCCAGCGAAAAGATGCGGGTGCAACAGGATCAAATCGAACAGACCGACCAGCTTCTGGAGCAGATGACCGGGACGCTGCATGCGCACGAGGCGTCCTTCCACGAACACACTCAGAAAGTGCGCGTCGCCCGCGAGGAGCGTGCTGCAGCCGAGCGCCATATCCAAGAAGTCAGCGCCGCGGTCGCAAGGCTCGACGCGCGATTGGGCTCGTTGCGCAACGAAATTTCCGCGGCCGCTGGACGGCGGGAAGCGTCCGAAACCAGACTGAGGCTTCTTCAGGGAGAGTCCGAAGCGGCCTCGGATGCCGCGGGAGAATTCGGAGCGCGCATAGAGGAGATCGGACGCCGCGCCCGCCTTGCAGGGCTCACCGCGGAGAGTTCTCAAGCGGAGCAGTCCGACGCCCAGATAGCCTACGAAGCCGCGCAGGAGAAGCGCCAGGCGGCCGAAACCGCGCTCAATGCCGTGTCCAAGGAGGCTGCAGGCATCGAATCCAGGGTGGAGGTTCTTCGCCAGCTGCAAGAGCAAGGCGAGGGATTCGACGAAGGCACTCAGGCCGTTCTTCGTGGCCTCGACAACCCGGACTTCTTTAAATCCGCCATAGACGGCGCCTTGGCGGACCAAATCCAAGTCGAGCCGCGCTTCATACCCGCCATCGAAGCGGCACTCGGCGCAGGCTTGCAAGCGATTATTTTCAAGGACACTGGAGTCGCGGAGGTTGCGCTTCAAGAGTTGAGCCGCCGAAGGCTGGGCAAGGCAACGGTCGCTCCAAGAGAGTGGATATCGGAGAGCGGCGATGACTCCCTTCCAACGACGGGGAACTTGCAGGAAGACGTATCCTCCGAGCTGGCCGGGCATCCCAATCTTCCAAAAGGTGCCCTCGCTTGGGCATCGAGCTGCGTCACTGGCGAGGGTGAAGGAACAGCTCTCGCCTCACGGTTGCTTGCCGGGGTGGCGGTGGCTGAGAACCTGGAGTCCGCATTCCGCATTAAAGCCGCCAATGTCGCTCTTGGCGTTGCCACGCTTACTGGTGAATTCATCAGCCGCGAGGGCGTCGTCCGCGGCGGCCAGGCCGGTGAGAATACCGGCCATTCTGCTCTTGCCCGGCGGGCACAGATTGCCCAACTCGAACGCGAACTGACGTCCGCCATAAGGAAACTAGAATCCCACACATCCTCCAGAGCAGATGCCTTGGAAGCGCTCGAAGCCTCTCAGGACCGCCTCCTTGCGGCCAGGGAAAGCTTTCAGCGCGCGCAGGTCGAGAGCGCATCGATCCAGAACGAACACAAGCTCGCCGAGCGCCAGCTGGCCGATCTCGAGAACCGTCGCGCCGCCTACATCCAGGAAACCGTGCAGCTCGGACAGTCTCTTCGCGCCAGCCTCTCGCACCTCGAAGACCTGGAATCCACGATCGCGGAAACCGCCCAATCACTCGAAGAAAATCGAGTCCGCCGAGTGGAAGCCGAACACACCGCCCAGGCCGTGCGCGAGCGCGAAAGCGCTGCCATCGAGGAATTGAATGAGATTCGGGTCCGCCTCGCTACCGAACGCCAGCAGCAGGACAACCTGAACCGCCAGCGCGGACCCATGGCCGCCCGGCTTGCGGAGCTTGCCGAATTTCTTGAAGCGCGCCGCACCGACATCGCCGGCTACCAAGCCCGCATCGAAACGCTCGACTCGGAAAGCGGCAGCCTGCGCGAATCGATAGCCGCCTGGAAGGAGGAGTCCGCGTCGCTCGAAGCTGAGATCGCCCGGCTTCTTTCCGCGCGCTCGGAGGTTCACGAAAACGCGGAAGTCGTCGAAATCGCTTTGCGTGCCTCCCGGCAGCAACTCGTCCAATTGCAGGAACAGAAAGGCCGCTTCGAAGTCCGCATTGCTCAGCTCGAAATGCGCATGGAAAACCTCCGCAATCACGTCTCTCACCGCTACCGGGCAGACCTGGAGGCTTTTGAGCCGGATAGCTACGCGCTGATCTGTTCTTTTCGCGACCGAAACAAGAAAAAACCTTCTGCGCACGATGCTCAGGCGGAAGGCTCCGGGGGCGAAGGTCCCCCGGAGCCTCCTCCGGGAATTGCATCCGAAGGCACAGGGGGAGCAGAGGCCGCCGAGGAACAAAGTGAGACCATTAATTGGAACCGCATCGAGGAAATTGTGGCCGATCTCACGGAGCGCATCGAAGCGATGGGGCCGGTCAATCTCGATGCTATCCAGGAGTACGACGAACTCGAGCAGCGCCAAATCTTCCTCGAAAAACAAAATGCGGACCTCATCAATTCCAAGGCTGGACTCCACGCGGTAATCGCCAAGATCAATCGCACGACGAAGGAACTCTTCGCGGATACATTCGGCAAGATCCGTGAAAACTTTCAGATCATGTTTGCCGAGCTATTTGGCGGCGGCCGCGCCGACCTCATGCTCATAGATGAGAGCGACCCCCTCGAAAGCGGCATCGAGATCATCGCCAAACCTCCGGGCAAACAGCTTCAAAGCATTTCCCTTCTCTCCGGCGGCGAACGCACCATGACGGCGGTCTCCCTGCTGTTCGCCATCTACATGGTGAAGCCCAGCCCATTCTGCGTGCTGGACGAAATGGATGCCCCGCTCGACGAATCGAATATCAGCCGCTTTATCAAAATCCTGGACCGTTTCGTCGACCAGAGCCAATTCGTCGTCATTACTCACAACAAGCGCACGATCAGTCGCGCCGACGTGCTCTATGGGGTAACGATGGAGGAGCACGGCGTCAGCAAGCTGGTCAGCGTCAAATTCACCGCGCGAAACGATTCAGCCGGCCGATCGCAATCCGCGGATGAAGGATTTGACGAACGCCAAGATCTCCTCGGAGAGCGCGAGGCAGCGACGGCCTGAGTGCGCGCCTTTTTGGCCAACTCCAGCATTGCGCTTGTCACCAAGGATTGTAGGCTGCTGCGCTGAACTTCCGGAGCGCGTCGCGCTCCGAATTTCAGCCGGCGTGGCGGAACTGGCAGACGCGCACGACTCAAAATCGTGTTCCCTTCGGGAGTGTGGGTTCGATCCCCTCCGCCGGCAAATAGTGGATAATCAATGCCTTACAATACTTAATCCGGTTAAACGTTCCCCCGGCAAATCCAAATTGCTGCCCTGTCGCTGCCCATTGGGGGAAAAGGGGTAAAGGCATTGCACCGACCCTCAAACCCCCGATTGGCTGTCCTTTACCCTCCCCGCGAAACAAAACCCTTCCTAGGGCATCCTAGGCACCAAGAAGACTTGCCCACGGGCAACTCTGCTCTTCAAGCTGCGACGACCAACCTTCCTTGTGGTAGAATGGAGGAAGAAGAGGGCAGTTTGAAGGCAGTTTTGGGTTCACTGTGAATGCTTTTGAGCCCAGTAGGCTGCATTCGTCCTAGCGACCACGTCCTTAGGCAGTGCGACGACCGGGACTACGAGCGTGCCCTCTTCGGCCGGTGTACTGGTCGTTGAATGCTTTTGAGCCCAGTAGGCTGCATTCATCCTAGCGACCACGTCCTTAGGCAGTGCGACGACCGGGACTACGAGCGTGCCCTCTTCGGCCGGTGTACTGGTCGTTGAATGCTTTTGAGCCCAGTAGGCTGCATTCATCCTAGCGACCACGTCCTTAGGCAGTGCGACGACCGGGACTACGAGCGTGCCCTCTTCGGCCGATGTACTGGTCGTTGTTGTGGCCATCAACGTTAACAACGCTGTGGCACCGATCATTGTGAATAAGACTCGTTTCACTTGGTCCCTTTCTTTCCCCGCCATATTCGTTCTGCCATTACGGGCCTGAAAGAGGCGAAGAACCTAGCGGGGAAGAATCCTCCGCCTGATTCAGATTTGTGACACCTTCGCACCACCGGCGTCCATTGGCAAGTACTGTGCGTTTCTTGGCTGGCAACCCCGAGTTGCTTACGGACGATATTATCTCAAGTCTCGAGAGGTAACTGCGCCGCCGCCGGGTCCGCACAGCGCAAGAGCCCGTTGTCGAGCGCTTCGAATTCGATGCCGCGCCGGGCCAGTTGCCCGTTGAGATACTCGTGCCCGTTGATGCAGAGCTTGCCCGTGTAGGGAAAGTAGGAGCAGAACTTGATGAAGAAGGGTCCGAAGTCTTCGTCCACGCAGTAAAAATAATAGTGGTTAACCATGGCCGTGGTGTAGTCAATCCACGGGATGGTGCCCTCGGCCTCCCCGAAGCCTTTGCGGATGGTGCGCGGCACGCGAGCCTTCTCCTGGGCGATGCCGATAAAGACGACACCCTCCCGCGCTTTGAACTTCCGCAGCCGCTTGTGCATGACATCGTCTTTGCGCATCCCTTTCTCAAACTGTCGGCGGATTTCTTGTTATCGCTTGCGTGTAAACGCTTTGTGATGAGCGGCTTTTTTATTACTGACCAGCAACTGCCCTCTAAAAAGCCCGTAAAAGCCGTTGAAACCGGGGTCGGCCACTCACCCGGTTTTTAACAGAAAACCCGTTCTAGAGGCATTTCCAGCGCAAGAAACGGCTATTTTTAAACGGGAGAGATGCCGCCGATCACCGCCGGTTCGTATTGTTACGTAGAACGCGGGAATATGGCCGGCGGCTGAATATGTTAGTATTCCACTTCACCTTCCCACTCGGTAGAGGCACCTTCTGCCGTGGCCTTCCCCCGATACGTGCCACCGCCTTTGATATTCTTAAACTTGCCGGTTCCTCCAGTCACCTTCCAAGTCCCCTCCCACGTCGTTTCCCGAGAACCATCTTCTTTGACCGTTGTTTTAGTCATTCCTTCGAATGATGCGTAGTCTGTGTCTCCATTTTTGAAAAGCCGTATAGAATACCCCCTGTGGGTTCCGGTTCCCGCCACTTCGTCAGACTGGTCATAGTTCATTACCTCTGTCTCGTTGTGATCCGGGTCCGAACTCGTGGTTGTATCTCGACGGATCGTCAGGGCCAGTTCATGCTTTGGATCATCTCCCAAAGGCACGACGGTGCGGGAAATGGGTGGCCACCCAAGTTTATCGGTCCCCATAACTTTCTTTTTCTCAGCCGCCTGCGCTGAGAAACTTACAGAAACCACGACGAACGCCGCAATGACACCGACGACTCCTCGTCTCAGCTGTGTCATGGGACTCTTCTCCCAATCTGCTCGCTTGGAGCCTAATAAGTGATTCTGTCTTTTTCGGATACCATGCCAAATCGCAGTTATCCGCCGGCGGGCTTTCTCGACGTTCATTTCGAAGGGCATTTTGTCTGAAGGCGAACCTCAACGTCAAGCGGCGATTTGAGGACCGTTCTACCTAGTGTTCTGTAACTGACACGCCTTTACAACGAGCGACCTTTTCGAGGATTTGGTCGACGCGTTTGGTCCAGACGAAGGGTTTTGGATTGGTGTTGTTGTGATCGATATAAAGTTGGATGGCTTGGATGAGATCGGCGACGCTCTTGAAGGATCCGCGTCGGATGCGTTTTCGTGTGATTTCAGCAAACCAACGCTCCACGAGGTTAAGCCAAGAGGAACTCGTTGGGATAAAGTGCAGATGGAAGCGAGGGTGTTTTTCTATCCAGCCTTTGACGCTGGGATGCTTATGGGTTGCGTAATTGTCGACGATAAGATGCAGGTCCAGCCCCGAAGGGGTCTGACGATCTACCTGGCGCAGGAATTTGAGGAACTCCTCGTGACGATGGCGATTGAAACATTCTCCGATAACGGTTCCCTCAAGCACGTTGAGCGCTGCGAAAAGCGTGGTCGTGCCGTGGCGAACATAGTCATGGGTCATGGTTCCGCAACGCCCGCGCTTGAGAGGCAATCCCGGTTGGGTGCGATCCAGAGCTTGGATCTGTGACTTCTCGTCGACACAGAACACAAGAGCCTTGTCGGGCGGGTTGAGATAGAGGCCAACGACATCGGTGAGCTTCTCGACGAAATGCTTGTCGCGTGAGAGCTTGAAGGTCTTGATGCGATGCGGTTGCAAACCATTAGCCTCCCATACTCGAGCTACGCTCATGTGGCTAAGGCCTAAATGCCGGGCCAGTGAACGAGTGCTCCAGTGTGTGGCATCCTTCGGGGAGCTATGCAGGGTAGTCTCCACGATACGTCGGCTCCGCTCGGCATCCAGTCGCCTCGAACTCGGCTTGCGTGGCGGCTCGTGCTCGATGCCGGCCACTCCAGCTTGGACGAAATGTTCCCGCCAAAGGATGACCGTGGGTCGGGAGATGTTGAGTTCTCGGGCGATTTGTCGATTGGATCGACCCTCTCTGGCCAACAGACAAATCCGAGAGCGCAAGACAATCTTTTGCGGGGTCGCCGGGGCTCGCACCCATGCCTTCAATTGCCGCAATTGCTCTTCACTCATCGTCAAAGCAGTTGCCACCTTCCACATGCACAAAGAATACCGCCCACAGGTTCATTGTAAAGAGATAACAGTTACACTACACTAGACACCGGAAATATTGAGAGAAAAAACGTAAAGGCAATTACTTCGCCGTTCGAACTCTGCCACTAAACGTTTGGACGTGTCCAAGGAAAAGCCGTCCTGAGGAATCGACGAAAGCTCCTAGATTTCCGTCCGAAGCAATGAGAACCAAGTTGTTTCGAATCCCTTTAATCGAACCTAGACTTCTTTCCGTCGAGTGCCATCTGTAATCGTCGATCTTCGATCCAACAAGAGAAGCGGCTTCAATCGGAGGTTCAACACGAGTTCTCATTCGGCAGAAGCCGCTTTCCGATGTGCGCGCATTTTACATGCTGCTTTGCAGAATAAACCCCAAGGCATCTTCGGCACAAAATCCCTGCCACAGGATTTGCATTTCCTATGCACGTACTGACCGTCCTTCTTCCAATGGTTGTAGCCTCTATATCGGGCTTGCATGGTAGATCAGTCTGAAATTCCCGTTACGCAGTGGAGTCATGCTTGGCAGCTCCTCCGATTTTGATGCATGAAAAGCCTTGCTAGACTCAGGGTAATCGTAACACGCCCTATTCTTTTCGTCTATCTCATCGGCTTTTTGCCTGAATTTCGCCTCGGCGTCTTCCTTATCGCGATAACTCCAGCCTTGTTCTCCCCACTTCTCATTTTGCGGCATACACTCCGCTGCTAAGATAAGATTGCCACGAGGTCCGATATGATCTTTGGATTCATGAAGAACGACAACCTCGTAGCTTATGTTTTAGAATTCCGGCTTGGATTTGCGAAAGAGCGCAACCATACCTTCGCGCCTTAGTTGCTGGAATTCGAAATCATCGCTGCGAAATGTCTCAGGTAATGTTTTCATATGCTCACCTTTCCGTATCTGACATAACGCGGAGGATTCGCATTTATACGCCAGGAAATCGAGTTGAAAGCTTCGCTCATGTTCTTGGCGCCAGTTACGATGCAGGGTGGCGTGGTGGTATTTGGCATTGTCGGTGATGACGACGACGCGTCGCTGGCGCTGGCGGCTTCGTCGGTGGAGAAGACGCAGAAAAGCCCAGGTAGTCGCGGCGTCGAACCGATCTTGCTCGCGCGCGAAAACGAACTTGCCGTCGCGCAGGCGCACCGCGCCGAAATAGCCCACGCTCTTGCGCGTGGGGTGATGCAGCAGCACCGGGTCTTTGACTTCCGGAGCAATCCACATCCGGCAGCGCGACCCGTGTTGCTGGAAATGCACCTCGTCCATAGCCCAGAGATCGACGTTCTCATTGGCGGCCAGAGCGCGGAGTTTTTTTATGCGCCGCCTGTTTCAGAGGGTCTGCACGCGCGATTACCGGACGAGGCTTCCGGTAGCGAAACGCCCACTGGCGCAACAAGCGCCGGCATTGCCGCGGGCCAAGCTCCAAGCGGTGCTTTTCTCGCAGGTAAGCCGACATGGTCTTCCCATCCCAAAGATTTCCCGACAACCCCACCTCACTGGGTTTGCCTCGCACAACACGTTGCAGGTCGGCGATCTGATCAGGCTTCAACTTCGATGGCCGCCCGCTGCGCTCCCCCTCTTGGAGTCCTGCCAACCCATCTTCCTCGAAGCGTTCCACCCAGTAAGCGACGGTGCGTGGTGCGTCCCCAAGAAGATCCGCCACCTGGCAGCAGTTCAATCCTTGCGCGACGAGTAATACTCCATGCAGTCGGTGATCGTAGCGAGACTCTTCTGAACGGCGAATCTCCTCCTGCAGCCCCAAGGTTATGTTTTCGGCATCGGCGATTCTGAGAATCTTCATTCCTCGGACATTAGCCTCAACCAATTCTATTCGCAATGCTTTATGTCCTCGTATAGGTTGCGCTTATAAAGTACCTCACCCGGTACCATTTCAACCGAACCTGCTCTTTTGAAGACATCCCCGCGTCGAACATAATTCCTCGAGGAAAGCTTAGCTTGAGGTTTCCATTCCACGCCGTCAGCGTCACTTCGCTGTTGTCGAATCTCATCGGCATAGCCGTTGTGCCTCGCCACGTATTTCAAAAGGTTAGGCGACAATTCCTCATCGGGAATCTCATCGCCAGCTTTCCAGTACTTACCCTTCGAAATTACATTAACGCTTAACTTCATGCTTGCGATGGAGGCGTTCCTCAGGTTCCGTTGTCGGACCTTTCGTCTCTCTTGCGGGTTCCTCAGCTTCCAAAAATCCCGCTGCGGCTGGGACGGGAATCGAACCTTCGATGAACAAACCTCGACCTCTAAGCGCAACGGCGATTAGTCCAGCATCAACTCCCGTAGGAACGATGAGTGCCGAACCTTTAAATGTTTCAGACTTTGCTATTGAACCCGTGACGCTGCCATCGCTGAATGTCGCACCAGTGTCGATGGCCGGATCTAAAAGAATGCCATATGGCATTCGCTTCCGTTGTTGCACTGAGCAAAACGAGTTTTCCAATATCTCCGGCAGTCACCCGAAGCGAGAATAGTTCCACGCTTTAGGACACCGATTCCCGCTTTAATTTCGGAAAGCTGAGTGTTGAAGTTTCCATCGTGGTGAGCACCAAGAATGTCACCCAGATTTGAAGGAAGATTGTAAGTTGGCATAATATTTAGATTTTTAGATCACATCCAAAACGGTCCATGATTGAGTATCCGCCGGAACGGGAATAGGTCTTGAGCTAAGCCTCACTTTTCGGAAGTCGTATCCCTTTTCATAGTAGACCAAAGGAAGCCTCGTTGCTTCGTAGGGTTGCATCCCCTTGCCGTCTTCATCGACTTGGACGATTCCAGCGTAGGCAAGAGTACCTTGCAATCCCGATGCCGCGACCAGCACCTTATCCGCAGGAACGAAATACTGAGAGACTCCAGCCGCGTCGGTATATTGTGATTCGCTGGCATACAAAGGAAGTCCGCGATAGTTACCTAAAAGAGTAATTCCGTATTCCGCAAGCTCAGGGGTAATCGTCCCCTGCGGTCGATGCATTCCAACTCGAAGAGGACATTTTCACCCTGGAGTTCCGCGGCGTTTTTTGGCAGAGTCATGGCGGTGTCTGGTTGGGCATTTGTTAGCCTCCATCACTGGAGAACACCAGCCGCTTTGACGGCTCAATCCGGCATTCCTCACGGGATGCCGCTCTGCTGCTCCAACCGGACACCACCCTTTCCCAAAAGGAGACCGAAGGAATAACAAGCCGAAATTTTCTAACGAGGCGGGGGCATCCGGCGTCTCTTTCACGCAACCCTCCCGCTCTGACAATACATCTCGCCTGGTCTGAGGCCCGCCTCGTTAGAAAATACTGGGAGATCTCCCGCTTTTTTCAAAGGAAGGGCCATCCATTAGCCATGTAGAAGGCTATTCGTATAGGCCGCAATTGCACCAGGAAGGCCGTGGTGGGCTTTGATTGCACGGAAATAGGGAGATCGACATAAGGGGCTTCTCATCGTAACACGGAGCTTAACTGTGTAGCCCAGGTGCCTTTTAAGGACCTTAGCTGAGCCCTTTGCCTATGCAACGTTTCCGCGTATGACTCATCCACTGCGTTGCCATCATCGACATCGCTCGCATACCTGCTGGCGAAGTCCGGCAACTCGTCTTCCGGAATGTCTTCGCCAGCCTTATAATAACGACCGCCGCTTATTAAATTGACTTTGAGTTTCACGCTTGAGCTGGCGTCGGTTCCTCCGATGTGGTTGGTGCTTCACTCTCCAACGCAGCCGCGGCAGGCACCGGGATGCTGCCTTCGATGTAAATGCCCCTACCTCTAAGGGCGACAGCGATTAGTCCGGCATCAACTCCCGCCGGAACAATCAAAGCCGAGCCTTTGAAGCTGCCAGCCTTAGCAATGGAGCCAGTCACCGAGCCGTCGCTATAGGCGACGGAAGTGTCAATTGCCGGTCCTAATATATAGAATGCCATATGCGTTGACTTCGGTCGTGGCCGTGATGGGCACCAACTTGCCAACATCTGCGCCAGTGCCAGAAGCGAGGATGGTGCCACGCTTAAGGACGCCAATGCCGCCTTTGATGTCAAGCACTGCGGTTTGCAAGTTGCCCTCGTGATGAGCCCCAAGAATGTCGCCCAAGTTTTGTGGGCCGGAGCCTTGCTGCTGGTGACCTGGGTTGCCACCAGGGCCTGAGGCGATGCGAACGCTCTCTCTGGATCTGCGCGACCGAATCGTTTCTTCCCTACGACAAAGAGGAGGGAACTCGAGAAGAGATCGCGCAGCGCTACCGAGTGTTCCTGGGCATGGTGAAGAAAGCTCCTGCAACAGCGCCGGCGCACTGGAGAGCTGTGAATTCTCTCGGATGACTCTCGAATACTTTCGGCACCATGAAGATCCCGCAGGCTACTGCCGCCTCGAATGGTCGGGACGCGCACCCGGAGGTGGAGCGCAGGGTGGGACTTTGTCCGCAGGGAGATCGATCGAACAATCCACAGATGGAGTTCTGAAGTTGCCTTGGTCTCTTGACGAGCTCGTTTGTAAAACATAATTTTACGCTATGACGAAGACGATTACCAAGATTGGCAACTCAAGGGGTATCATTTTTGACTCTGCCCTGCTGGACCTGGCTCGTCTTAAGGTGGGTGACGAAGTCACGATTACCGTGCACGAGGGCGGATCCATCGTCCTCACACCCTTGCGTCCGATAATCGCACCGCAGAGGGCGGCCGCGACAGCAAAACGCCTGATTCGGAAGAATGCCCAGTTATTCCGGCGACTGGCGTGACATTCTCTCACCTCACGCTGGAGGCGGTGAAGGCCATTCACGCCGAGGTGCTTGGCGCACACGGCGGCGCCGCCGGGGTGCGTGACGAGGCCCTGCTGGAATCCGCTGTGGCCGCGCCACAAGCGACCATGATGGGTGAAACGCTCTTCACAGATCCGTTGGAAATTGCTGCTGCATACTTGTTTTACTTGTGCAGAAATCACCCCTTTGTCGATGGCAACAAGCGCACTGCATTGGCGACCTGTCTGGTGTTTCTCAGCGAGAATGGACTACTGCCCCACGAGAGGCTCGATGCGGACGCCTGGGAAGCACTAACGATCGATGTTGCCGCGAGCCAAATCGATCGCGAGCAGACAACAGAGCGCTTGCGTGCGCTCATCGGGAGGTCGGGGAAGAAATAGCTTGAACGAAAGCAGCTATTTGGCGGTGCCAAAACAGACTAAAGAAATTAAGCGTGGAGATTGATTTTCAATTTCGGTTATGCGGCAAGATGCAGAGCAAATTTCCCGATTTGCAGTTTCATGATTCTCTCCGTTTGGTGTTGCGCGACGGCATCACCGGCGCGTCATTGAAGCCTGATGGCTCCAACGAGGTCGTATTGATGCCAGAGATTCCGGAAGGAATTGTTCGTGTTTGGGAGCAACTTGAAAAATTTTCGGAACGCCGGACGCTAAGTTGACAGCGGTTTCGACGGCTCTAGTGAAATACCTGGTCCTCATGACGAACTCACTGTCGGCTATCATCTGTCCGACCCGAAGGGAGAGACCTGGCAGCCCGTCGTACTCGCCCATCCGCAGGGTGTTGAAGCCGGCAATATTCGAGATAGTGAGAAAGTTGCCGACCAGGTCCTCGGAGGCATCCCGCCCGCTAAGCGAAAGCCACCTCGGGCTCACGCTGGCGCCCTTCCAGCCAACCAGCTTGTCAAGATCTACCGTCGCACCGAAATCCAGGAGACCAGTGTAAACGGCCACCGTCTTGGGGCCTCCAGTCGTATTCCCCCAAACTTCCGCCGTGTAGCCACCAGAAATTTCCACCCTTTTGTCTTCCAGCTTGGTTCGCACACCCAACTAATCGCCCGTCGCGTAGTCCCCCTCCCACCGAGGGTCCGCGCCGTTGCTGATTTCTTCGGTTGAGGAAGAGCCCGCGAAGGCGGCGGAGAGACTCGCAAGGAGCACAAGAATAACTTCCTTCATGGCCTAGACCCAACAGTCGTGTCACCAGCCGCCATTTCGATCACTTAAGCGGCAATCGGGTATTGATGTCGAGTTTCGAAGCGACCGTACGGATTCACGTGCTCCCAAATCAACGGGGTCAAGGCGGCAAAGTCTCTGTGCGTAAGTTTGTGTGCCCATTCTGGCTTTTCCAGAATCTGTTGCAGCAAGTGCGCCAGCATGTTGACCTCGTAGTCTTCACGACGATTGCTGACGAGTTCCCAGCGGCGGGCGAAGAAAAACGCCGCGCGCGGAGCGAACATACCCAAACTACGGTTGCGCCATCCAAGGATCGACTTTTCGCACTTTGGTGAAGGGTCTATCAGAGGTAGCCATTTCAATGATGCCCTATTACGGTAATCCGGGCGTAGCCGTCCGCGGTGATAGGCTCCCTCAAGAACATTCGTGTCTGCAGGGTCCGAAGAGCACAAGAAAAGGTCAGACCTCGCCAATCCTTGCGTAGCCATCCAAGGAAATCCCTAGTACTAAATCTCGCATGTCGAGGCATATCGAAGGGCACAAAATACATCGTATCGGATGCTTTCGTTCCAGTTTCACGCAAATCATCAACCCCGGCAGTGTAGGTTATCCGAGAGACAAGAATCCTGCCGCGGCTTACGCAGTCTGGGAGGATGGCCAGATTCACTTCAAACGGGCTAATTACGATATCGGGGAGGTCGAACGCAGTTTCGCCTCATCCGGGCTGCATCACCACGATGTCCGGATGCTGATGGCTATGTTGCGATCCAGCGGGTAGCTACGGGAAGACGTCGTCGGCACAGTCAATCAGGTAAAGCAAGAGATCGCCGCCACGGTCACTTTTTGTTATGAAGTCAAGCGACGAGATAAATTGGCAAAATTGCGGCGGGAGGGTAAGTAACCATTCCGCTTCGTCTCGCAATGACCGAGTCCTCTATTGCCCACGCCGCCCTCGTGCTCTGCGGAATAGCATTGATCTGGATCTTGCTCTATCGACTGATTGTCCAGCGGCTGAATTTGCGGCATCCCAAGAGATGTGTTGCAATGCGAGGAACAGCTCGACTCCGAAAAAAAGCATCGATTGGCTGTTTTCATTTTTTGCAGTTTCTATGCTATGGCGAGTATCGCGAGCTCCAGGATCCGACCATGTCTGGTTTGTGCCTGCTTATTAAGGCCTGCACCGTCGCCATATTCCTTCTCTTCGTATTCCTAATGTTTGGTCCAATCTTCTTACCGGGAGGACGGTAATCCCGTGAAGACTCTCGCGGTTCTGCAACGCCCCAAGGCATTTTGAGGTGGCAAGATCTACGAGACCTCCTCTTCAGGCCGCTCTTTTTGCGTTCTTTACACTTCATCTTCATTCAGCAAAAGCAGAGCGACAAATGATGACTTTTTACCGAAGCGGGGAACCGGGGGTTGCATGCGTAGACCTGGACTCTTGTCCCGTATTGACACAGGACGCAGTTTGGATTGATCTCTTCGAGCCTTCGCGGGAGGAAGAGAAAACGGTCGAAGCTGCCCTTGGCTTTGAAGTGCCAACGCGGGAAGAGATGCAGAAAATTGAGATTTCCAGCCGTCTCTACCGAGAAAATGACATCCTCTTCATGACGGCCACAATCCTCAACAAGGCTGATACGAGTCATCCAGAAAGCTCAGCCGTCACGTTCATCTTGGCTCCGCGACAAATCGTAACAGTCAGGTACGCCGACCCGGCGCCATTTCAGAATTTTCGGAAACGGATGGAGACAAGCGGCAAGCAGTACGATTCTCCGGGGAAAGTCTTTGAAGGACTCATTGATGCCATTGTGGAACGGCTCGCAGAGATTCTTGAAAAGGTAGGTTCGGCACTCGATTCCGTCTCCCTGGAGGTGTTTACCCCATCAACGACCCCTTCAGGAGGGAAAGCCCCACAACAAGACTTCGACAAGATTCTGCGGAGGGTCGGCAGGTGCAGCGACTTGGTCTCGAAAGCCCGGGAAAGTTTGGTCAGCCTTGGGCGATTGCTCTTGTTTTTCAACGAAACGCCAAAGCCGGAATTGCATACGAAAACCGTCCTTAACGACTTGACCTCGCTGAGCGATCACGCCTCGTTTCTTTCGACCAAAGTGAATTTTCTTCTCGATGCGACGCTTGGACTGATCAACATCGAACAGAATGGAATCATAAAAATCGTCTCGGTCGCGGCAGTGGTCTTTCTTCCGCCAACCCTCGTCGCCAGCGTCTATGGGATGAATTTCGACGTGATGCCCGAACTGAAGTGGGTGCTAGGTTATCCGTTCGCAGTTTTCCTGATGATCTCGACGGCAGTGCTCCCCTATGTTTTCTTTAAGCGCAAAGGCTGGCTGTAACAGCATCGGGAAGAAGCCAGTCACTTTGAGACTTCACGTTTCTGCGCGCTAGGCTAGCGTCAACGAGGTATGTTCCGAGAGCTTTTGGGGAAAATTCATCCTAGAGTTTTTCTCAAAGCGGCGAAGGCCGCGGAGACGAGCATCTCCGAGCACGAGCAGCGATTGGTTGAGCTTTGCCAACCGACTAGCGAGGAAGCATTGCGGCGGCTTGGGGTTGGAGACAATGGCCTTTCGGCGGAGGATGTGGAACAGGCGCTCCGCCAATACGGCCCCAATGTTCTCAGTCACTCGAAAAAGACGGGCGTTGTCGTGGAAATCCTGCAGCGGTGCAAGAACCCGCTGGTCATCCAGCTCCTCGTGATCTGCGCGGTCTCGCTGCTGATGGGAGATGTCCGCTCTGCGACCGTTGTCGGGGGTATGATTGTGCTGAGTGTGGTGCTCGCGCATGTGCAGGAGCACCGTTCCAGCAAGGCCGTCGAAAAACTTCACGCAATGGTGGAAACCACTTGCCTGGTCGTGCGCGATGGCAAGGAATGTGACGTCCACATGGCCGAAATCGTGCCGGGAGACATTGTCGTCCTCCAAGCTGGCGCAATTGTTCCGGCGGATCTCCGCTTGATCAGCGCGAAGGACTTCTTCGTCAGCCAGTCTTCGTTGACCGGCGAATCCATGCCCGTGGAAAAACATGCGGGCCCGTCAGAAACCGCTGGGCGCGGAATCATAGACCTACTAAACGCTTGTTTCCAAGGAAGCACTGTGTTGAGCGGCACCGCTCGCGGGGTGGTTATCAATACGGGGAGCACCACTCACTTCGGTTCGATCGCGGAAAAGCTTTCCGGGGAGCGGGTGCAGACCAGTTTTGACCGCGGCATCGCGGGGTTCACATGGCTGATGATTCGCTTCATGGTCGTCATGGTCAGCATCGTCTTCTTGATTGTTGGACTGACGAAGCACGACTGGTCCCAGGCGCTTCTTTTCGGTCTTTCGGTGGCCGTTGGGCTTACACCGGAGATGCTGCCGATGATCGTCACTGTCAACCTTGCCAAAGGGGCTATGGCGATGTCCAAGAAGAAAGTCATCGTGAAGCGTCTGAACTCGATCCAGAACTTCGGCGCAATCGACATCCTCTGCACGGACAAGACCGGAACTCTTACGCAGGACCGCGTTATTCTCGAAAAAGCCGTCGATGTGACCAACCGGGATAGCGACGATGTTCTGCGCTACGCCTATTTGAACAGTTATTACCAGACGGGGTTGCGCAACCTGCTGGATCGCTCGGTCCTTTCACACACCGAACTGGACGTTGAACACGGTTGCAAGAAGGTGGACGAGATTCCCTTCGATTTTCAACGCAAACGCATGTCCGTGGTGGTGGATTACGAAGGCGACCACGTGCTCATCTGCAAAGGCGCGGTGGAGGACATTTACAAGGCATGCACTCATTACCAGGTGGACGATGAAATTAATTTGTTGATTGATGTGATCAAGGATGACCTCCTCGAAGAATATGAGGATTTAAGCCGCGACGGTTATCGCGTGCTCGGGATCGCTTACCGTGAATTTCCACGGACTAAGGATACCTTCTCGGTGGCAGACGAGAGCGACCTTATCTTGCTTGGATATATTGCCTTTCTGGACCCACCAAAGGGCTCCGCCGCCAAGGCAATCGCCTCGCTTAAGCGGTTCGGTGTCGCTACTAAAATTCTGACGGGGGATAACGCTCTGGTGACACGAAAGGTCTGCAAGGATGTCGCTTTGGATGCCGGGGAGATCATCACCGGAGACCAACTTCTTGGATTGAATGAAGAGCAACTCGGCGAGCTGGCGGAAAAGACCACGGTCTTCGCACGCTTATCGCCGTCTCAAAAGGAGAGCATCATCATCGCTCTGCAAAAGCGCGGCCACGTCGTCGGTTACATGGGCGACGGCATCAACGATGCACCTTCAATGCGGGCATCCGATGTGGGTATTTCGGTCGATACGGCGGTTGATGTCGCAAAGGAGTCGGCTGACATAATCCTCCTTGAGAAAAGCCTTCTCGTGCTGGAGGACGGCATTATCGAGGGCAGAAAGGTATTCGGTAACATCATCAAATACATTCGCATGGGCGCCAGTTCGAATTTTGGCAACATGTTCAGCGTCGTTGGCGGCAGCTATTTCCTTCCCTTTCTCCCGATGGCGCCGATCCAGGTGTTGCTCAACAATCTTCTGTACGATGCATCTCAAGTGGGCATCCCATCGGATCACGTCGATGAGGAATATCTCACGGCGCCACGGAAGTGGAATATAGACAACATCCAGCGGTTCATGATCCGAATTGGACCGATAAGTTCCATCTTCGATTACGCCACTTTTTTCCTGATGCTTTATTTCTTCAAATGCAAATTCTATTCGGATGCCGCCACGGCGCCGGCAATGAAGACTTATTATGAAAGCCTCTTCCATACCGGATGGTTCGTTGAGTCGATCCTGACTCAGACGCTTATCGTTCACATTATACGCACCCCGCGCATTCCCTTTTTCCAAAGCATCGCCAGCCCCTTTCTCCTGTTCACAACAGCGTTGGTCATGATCATTGGCGCCGTCTTGCCTTATTCGCCTTTTGCCGACTACTTCGGCTTTGTGCCTCTGCCCCGAATTTATTGGCTGTGGATCGCTGGCTTCCTCCTTTGCTATGCGTGCTTGACTCACATCGTGAAGGTACGGTTCCACCGAAAATACGGTATAGATTAACATGAAGAGCCTTCTCACTGCGCTCCAAGAGGGCCGGCTTATCGAATTGCCGGATAATAACAAGAACAAGGCATTGGAGTATCTGGCGACCCTTATCGAGGCGATTCCAGACATTGGATTTGGAGGCGGGATCACCGAAAGCGTGCTCGCGCGCGAACAAGCTCACAATACCGGCATCGGCAAAGGCTGGGCATGTCCTCACGCACGGTCGCCTCGTGATGGCGAGCTTGTTTGCTCAGTCGGCTGGGATCCAACGGGAATCGACTATGGTTCACCTGACGGCGAGCCCGTGCATTTGCTGGTCATGTATTTCGTGCCGGACACGCAAAAGAATGCCTATCTCAAGGAGGTTTCTTCCCTGGCCAAGGCAATCCACACACAGCCGACCTTGCAGGACCTGAAATCTCTGACCGATCTCTCGGAAGTCCGTCATCGGCTCCTCGATGCGATCGATATCGCGCTGGAATCGACAGCGCCAGACGCAAGAGCTCGGATGATTCAGTTAGAAGTAAAGCATGCGGCTGCTCAACAGCTCGGATTCGGAGTGCCTGGTGAAATCGCCCGCGCACTGATTCCGCTTTCGATTTTGGCAATCCCCGGCTCCAAGCCGATCGTCCTTTGTCAGGATCGCGATGTCGTGGCGGCTTTGGAAGGAAAGGAGCAATTGGCCGCTCACCTCGCCGAAAAGGGTAGCGCTGAGCAGAACGGCATTCAGGTGTTCCTTCGTTCGTCTTCCAATTATCAGCCTGACCGCGTCCTTTACGATTGTTTGGCCCTCAGAGCGACCAAGAACATTCAGTAACTGGTATTGTTCGATTCGGTCCCGGGGCAATGGCACGCCGATCTTTTTCCGCGTTGGCTCTCGTTTCATATGAGCTCGCGGCTCACGCTTGTCCTCACCGCCAACCATAAGTTGCGGTGGTCGTCACATCCATCGAAGGTAGGCATGTCGGGACTTCCCCGCGTTGCGTGCTTCGCTAAGCCTCAATCGCTCCGGGCACCTCAGTTTCCCTGAAGCCCACCTTCCTCATCGCGAAAACGCAGCAGCAACGCTTCAAGCTCATTAAGTGCCTCTTGCTCATCGGGCCCGACTGCCTCGAGGACGACACGGTCGCCGCGATTCAAATTGGCACTAAGCACTTCGAGTATGCTGTCGGCCGAAAAATTCTCCTCGCCTTTGCAAATCGTGATTGTGCTCTTGAACCTGATCACGCACCGGACAAACTGCGCCGCCGGTCGCGCGTGCAACCCGAGCTTGTTGACAATTTCGACTTCCTTGCGCATGCAGTTCAAAGCGGCGGCTTGGAAAGCGCTTTTGTGGCAATCCAAGCCAGCAGCATGAAAGGCATCGTGCACCGAGAGCGATTTCGAACTGATGATAGTCAGTCTGTCGGCGCGAAGAGCGATGTGACATTCCGGCAGACGACGCGAGAAGGAATGGGACGCCCTAGAGCTCGAAATTCAAGCGCTTCTCTGCTTGTGCTATCTGGGGAGAACTCAAGCGATCCGCAGTGTAAATGAGAAGGGATGGGAGGCGGCGCATAGCGTGCGAGCGAGGGGATTCATCGACAAACGGTGGACCATTACAAGCAACAACAGGAGGTTCGCCGTACCGTAAGAGTCGCCTGTTTCGCGTCTTATCGCAGTTTCCTCCCGTTGCCCCCTATTGGGCTTTGTCAATAAGACGAAGAAAGCGGCACTAAATCTCGACGCGTCCTCCCAGTTCGACGATGCGGTTGACAGGTAGCTTGAAAAATTCCGCTGGCGTTTGCGCGTGATGGCTCATTGCCACAAAGAGGTGCTCACGCCACCGCGCCATGCCCGGCTTCGCCGTGCAGATGATTGTCTCGCGTCCCAGAAAGAAACTCGTTTTTTGCTCCTCGATCACAAAGTCTTTCATCGCGCAACATTCGATGATCTCGCCTATTGTGGGTGTTTCCATAAAGCCGAAGTGAGCGATGATTCGGAAAAAACCGTGAGAGAGATCTTTGATCTCAATGCGGGCGTCTTTTGCAACGTATGGGATGCGATCGGTGAGGATTGTGAGCACAATGTTGCGCTCATGAAGCACCCGGTTGTGCTTGAGATTGTGCAGGAGCGGGACTGGTGCGCCTTTGGGTTGCCCCGCAAAGAACACCGCGGTGCCCGGCACCCGTGCGGGGAGTCCTGACTCACGCCCGAGTGCAGTCGTCGAGGTGATAAGGTCTCTGAGCGAAAGCATTTGCAGAGCGTTCTTGCGCAGAAGGTAGCGGCCCTTTTTCCATGTGGTCATCTGCAGGAACACCACCGCGCCGATCGCAAGAGGCAGCCATCCGCCTTGCATCACTTTAGCGCTGTTGCCGGCAAGGAACGTTCCTTCCACAGCGAGCAGAATAGCGCAAAGTGCCCCGGCTCGAATGCTGCTCCATTTCCACACCCGGCGAGCCGCAAAATAAAGCAGGAGGGTTGTGGCGACCATGGTCAGGGTTACCGCGATCCCGTAAGCGCTTGCCAGGGCGTCGCTGCTCTTGAAGCCAATAACCAGCGCGATGCAGCCTAAGGCGAGCAGGGTATTGATTTGAGAAATGTAAATCTGTCCGTGCTCTTCGTGGGAAGTGTGCCGGATGTTGATAAAGGGCACATATCCCATCTGCACAGCTTGCATGGTGAGAGAGTAAGCGCCGGAGATCAGCGCTTGCGAGGCGATCACAGTAGCTACCGTGGCCAGTGCAATAAGCGGCCAAAGAAGCCAACCTGGAACCATGTGAAAGAAGGGATTTTCATGCGTCCCGGGGTCGCGCAAAACCAGTGCTCCTTGTCCGAGATAGTTTAGAATGAAGCGAAGGAAACACAACCCAGTGCCACGCAAGAACGATTGGCCTTCGTCCGAAATGTCCCAGGTCCGCGTAAAGCGCCTCAGCGCCTGTAACTACGAGAAAGACGCTGCCCAGAATTACTAGCGACCCTAAACCGTGCGAGGTCAGGAAATGCAGGGCGTGGAGGGGGTTGATGGCCGCAAAGACGCTGGGATAGCGAACAATCTGGAGCGATGCCGGTAATTGCGAGCGTCAGGAACCAGACCAGCATGATAGGTCCAAAAAGCTTGGCGACCGATTCGGTGCCCTTCCGCTGAAAAGTAAAGAGAACCACGAGAATCACCACAGTCAGAGGCACGGTAAAGGGCGCAAGCCACGGGGCGGCAACAGTCAAGCCCTCTGTGGCGGAAAGCACTGAGATGGCGGGCGTGATAACTCCATCGCCATAGAGAAGGGCCGCTCCGGTAACCCCGATCGCTATCATCGCGATGGTTAGCTTCGACTTCTCTGCCTCGTTGACGCTTTCAGGAAATGCCAGCGAAAGCAGCGCAAGAATTCCCCCTTCGCCCTGGTTGTCTGCGCGCATGACAAAGGTGAGGTATTTGACTGTGACGAGTAGCGTGAGGGTCCAAATGATGAGGGACAGGATTCCCAGGACTCCCTCCTGATCGCCGACCCCGTGAGCAAGGCACTCCCGGAACGCATAGAGAACCGAGGTGCCGATGTCGCCATACACTATGCCGAGAGCCCCGAGTGCGCTACCGAGGGGAACTCCATTGGTGGGTTTCATTGGTGGAACAAATTAACAGAGCAACAGGAATCGCTTTTTGGAAACTTAAATCCAATTTTCCACAACAGCGGGACACCTCAAACTTCTAAAGAAGCCGTGGCTAACCGAACCTCCTGGAAGCGAGCCGCCGAACGGAGCGGTCCAAGTCAAGGTAGCAACGAAGGACGCGCTTAAATGCCACCACCTCCCGG
Organism: uncultured Verrucomicrobiae bacterium; assembly: GCA_963810765.1. Classification (GTDB taxonomy): domain Bacteria; phylum Verrucomicrobiota; class Verrucomicrobiia; order Chthoniobacterales; family Terrimicrobiaceae; genus DASTFP01. Next base: position 223,036 of record CAWEOV010000025.1, on the reverse strand, counting down.
TGATCGAGCCACCAGACCACGGTGCGCGGCGCGAGGTGCCATGCGGCCAGCACACCGGTGACGCGCAGGCGCAAACCGTGACGCGTGCCGGGCAACGGCGAATGCCTCGCGGCAGTCAAACGCGCGTGCCGAACGAACCAGCGCAAGATGATGGCTTGATGCGGATCGGGCGTCCCGTGACGGAGCAAGCAGGCAAACAGCAGCGCGTTGCTTCGGGCTACGCTCGCTTGCCGCGCCCTGCAGCCACGGAGCGCGTCGAGGCGGAGTCGGATGTCCAGCAATGAAGCTGCGCGCGGGGCACCCGGCGACTGGAGAGCGCGATTTTCCGCGTCGGGCAAGGTATAGAGAGGCATGGCGCCCTCGCCTCGCCTGCAAGTACGGTACGATTACGACCATTTGTTAAACTTTTCCGCAGGTCGACCGAGGTGAGGCAGCGTTGCCGCTTTGGCTCGGCCACACTTTCTGAACTCGTTACTTGGTCGCGTTCTCCTCATCGTGCGGAGCAAACACGGTTTTTGAATCAGGATTGTAATCCACGATTCGCGCGTAGCGGCCCCACTTGATCATGGTTTGAAGAATCGTCTCGGGGTTGTCGTGAGGCAGCGCGTGGGCAATGTCCTGCAATACGCGTTCGGCATCGACTTCTCCGCCTCCGTGAAGGTAGGCGAGGATGATATGAAAGAGGCGTAGCTTGTAAATCTGCTCGGAGAAAATCTTCTGCCGCTCGTCCCGGTTCCCTTCGTAAAAGCGGCGTCCAAGTGCCGTCAATTCAACGTCGTTCTTTGGCGTATCCACCAGCTCAAGGATTTCCCCTGCTTTGACGATGGCTATGGTCTCGCCAAAATCTTTTTTGATCTCGTCGGAAATGTCGTAAATATTGGCCAGCTCCGGCTGGTCGTAGAGAATGGAAATCAATCCAATAATCTGGTTGACGGTGACGAAAGGGATCGATTCCATCCGCCGGCGGGCGCGGGAAATTGGCTCACCGGGGGCGGGTGGCGGTTCTGGCGGCTGATCGGGGAGCGAGAGAGTGGTGATGGTTTCGCGAATGGTAGCCACCAGCCGTTGGAATTCTGGCGATTTGGCATCGCGCGGATAGGGCAGTTTGTTTTCGAGGACGAGGCCCAGCCGTCCGGGCCGTGGAAACAAGATGCAGACGCGCGTCGCCATCTCGGCGGCTTCCTCGATATTGTGGGTGACCATAAAGATGCTCTTGAGGTTCGCGACCTGCTTCTGCCAGAGTGCGATGATTTCGCGACGTAGAGTTTCGCCAGTGAGAACATCGAGGGCGCTAAAGGCTTCGTCGAGGCAAAGCATTTTGGGTTCTGAGACGAGCGCGCGCGCGAGACCCACCCGCTGGCGCATGCCACCGGAGAGTTCGCGAGGGTAGGAACGGTGATAACGCGAGAGGCCGATTAGCTCGATCACCTTGCCAATCGCCGCATTTTTTTCGGAACGACTGAGCCGCTTAGCCATAAGGCCGACGGCCACGTTTTGCTCGACCGTTAGCCAAGGATAGAGGGCGAAGGTCTGGAAAACAACGGAGGCGTGCGGGTTGATGGTGCCGTCGAGCGGTTGCCCATAACAGAGCACTCGGCCGAGCGTAGGCTTGAGAAGCCCTGTCAGGCAACGCAGGATTGTGGATTTTCCCGAACCTGATTGGCCGAGGAGGGCGAGCAACTCGCCTTCCTTGACGGCAAGATCAATTTGATCAAGCACCGTGTATTCCCGGCCTGAGTCGGTTTTATAGGATTTCGACACATGGCGGAGCTCGCCAATTATTTGGGTATCGGCCGGGGTATCGGGGTGGTCCAAGGTGGTTGAAAGCATAGTCTTAATCGAGGTGAAAGCGCCGCTCGGCAAGGCCGTAGAGCCGACGCCAGATCAGCTTGTTCGTGATGACGACAAAGAGAGACATGACAACGATGCTGCAAATGATGAGCGGAGTATTTCCCTGCGCAGTCACTTCAGAAATGAAAGCGCCCAAGCCTTCAGCCTTGAGCGTCGTCTGGCCCCACACGGCAACTTCGGCGACGATGCTGGCGTTCCAAGCTCCACCGGCGGCGGTGCAAGCGCCAGTCACCCAAAACGGAAAGATGGCAGGAAGAATCAGCGTTATCCAGAGCGGCCAGCCGCGCAGACCATAGGTGCGTGCGGCTTCTTTGAGATCGCTGGGAATCGCCATAGCGCCGGCACCGATTGCAGGACATCGAGCGCCGGAAGAATGACTGCTCGCGCCGTCCGGTTCTTTGCCGCCGCATAGCCAACAATCAGCGTGAACAACAGGGAACACGCGAAGGCGATCCACATGCGCAGCACCGTGCGTCCAGCGTAATAAGGGATGTCGCTCAGACTGGTGGAAAGTGGCGGCATGTGACCCTCGTCGAAATGAACGAGCATCCCGCGCCCAAAATGCAGAACGCTCCACAGGAGGCCAAAGATGGCGAGCAGCACTATGGCGTCCATCCATCCGAACGCTGTGCGCTCTTCACTGGCGGTGGAAGCTGCGGCGGGTGCTCTCATCGGTTCCGCCAGAGAGATAGGCGCGGCCCATCTGCCACGACAGTTCTTCCGGCTAAATTTTCCTTACAAAAAACTGCGAAAAACCTTGCCCAGCGATGTCTGGCGCCCCTTTCCTACAGCCAGCCCGACCGCTTGAAACCCAGCCATAGTCCGCCGCACACCACGGAGATTGCGCCGAGGACTACAAAGTAACCGAATCGCCAGCCCAGCTCAGGCATGTATTGGAAGTTCATGCCGTAAATGCCCGCGATCGCCGTAGGTGCAGCGATGATCGCGGCCCACGCCGCCAAACGTTTGGTGTCTTTGTTCTGCGACACCGAGATAACTGAGAGATTTGCATCGAGGGCGGTAGCAAGCACCTCGCGAAGCGTGTCCGCCATTTCGTTGATGCGCATTGCGTGATCATATACGTCACGGAAGTATGGCTTGGTGTCTTCGGGCAACAAATCCAAATCAAACCGCATCAGGCGGCTACAAATATCTACAAGCGGCGAGACGGCCCGTTTTATTGAGAGAAGTTCGCGCTTCAGGTGGTAGATGCGGCTCGTTGTCTCATGGATAAATTTCTCATCCAGGACGACCTCCTCCAGCTCAACAACTTTCTCCTCTAGCGCCTCAAGGATTGGGAAATACTGGTCGACGACAAAATCCATTAGGGCGTAGAGGACAAAGCCGGGACCTTTGGCGAGAAGATGCTTTGAAGCCTCGCAGCGTGCGCGCAACCCTACGTGCGACTGCAGCGAGCCATGTCTTACAGAAACGACGAAGCGGGGCCCTACGAAGACGTGCGTCTCCCCAAACTCGACATGCGGCGGCTCACCGGCCAGGTGTGCCGTGCGCAGCACGACAAATAGACAATTCCCATACTGCTCTAGCTTTGGCCGCTGGTGCGCGTCACGGGCATCCTCAATGGCCAGGTCATGGAGGCAAAATTCTTCCTGAATTTCGCGCAGCAGCTTTTCGTCGGGTTCGAACAAGCCAACCCAGATAAATCGGTCTTCGTGTTTGAGCTCTTCGCTGATGTCCGCAATCACTACATTGGCCACGCGAACGCCGTGGGCGTAGGAGGCGCAATTAATCACTCCAGGACGCTTCGGGACTTCTGGTGGAGTCAAGGGTTGCCGAATACTTTCCTCCATGTCATTGGGACTTAGCCTATTTTGCCATCAATCCACAGCGGAAACATTGAATGCTGTGACAGTGTGATACCAAGAAGATCGGCAGGCTTTACGCTCAGGGGTTTCAGTCCGCGTACTCTGCTCCATTTCGCACGGTAATTCTCAACTCCGTAAATCTCAAAATCATTTTCGATCCGGCCTTCCCGATTAGAGCAAGAAACCGCTCATCTTTCGGACTAGCGAAACAGTAGCGCAAGCGGTTCCGGCGCAGCGGGCGTTTTCTTCCACACCGACTGGCCTATCCGTCCCCACCGCAGGCGGTCAAACCTGCGTAGATTCGCATCATGAAGCTAAATTGCTATTTAAGGAAAAGCGCCTTATGGAGTTGCCTCGCTGGTTAAAGAGCTGGACAAACCGGTCTGGGCTATTGGGGGAGTTATCGAAGACCGTTCACTTCTGGCGGGTCATTTCGATCATCTGTCTTCGCTAGTTTCGGATGACACCACGTTGGAACAAGCGATGAAGAATCCCCAATCACTATTACGCCAGCGGGCATTCGATCTGTGCCGGAATCTGGTCGGCCCGCCATAATCTCGACGCATTAGTCGAGCAGGTTACTGGCGAGCAATCCGCTGACAAACGCATGCTCCGCTTCGTTCTTGCCGCATCCCGGCGCTTTCTTGCGGCATTGAAATGGGGTAATCGGGAGAAGAGCGGTAACCTTCAAGGGAGATTACGCCAATCGTACCCGAGGCTATATTTCTTTTCCCCCTTCTTGGATTCTATCCGCCTCATGGAGCCATCCGTTTGAGCAATAGGGCCAACGGGAGCGCCTCAGCGCCGAAGATCTTCGAGCGTTGACACCGCTGTTTCACGGACACATCAATCCCTATGGACAGTTTGCCCTCGACCTCGACCGTCCGTCATTTCTCGAGGCTGCCTGACAAACGGCCTCCAAGCAAATGGACTCACCTCACGCTCGCCGTTGCGCAATTCTATTGCCCCTTATCGCAGCGTCCCTCCCGTTGGCCCTTACATCATGCCTTGCATGCATTCCTTCGGATCCATGACCCCGAGGTTCTTGACGATCTCGAATCTGCCGCTCTTCGCTTGGGCGATGTACATGTTCATCCGGAGGTGATGTTGGCCGGGCACCATTTCAGCTGGGCCGCCAGGCCCCTGCGAGATCTTTGCGTGATCCAGTGCTTTGATGACGTCGTCTTGCTTCAGCGAGCTGGCCTCTTTGACGGCAGCCTCCCAGAGCCTCAAACCGCGGTACATGCCCGTAGCTGCACTGCCAGCCGTGAACTTGGCGCCGCCCGGATAGAGCTTGTCGTACTGAGTGAGCAGTTCCCTGCTGAAGGGATCGCTGACGTTCTGGTAGTAGTCGAGGCAGCTGTACAGACCTTCCACTTGTTCGGCCGGGAAAAAGCCCAGGAAGTTCTCCTCGAAGTACGTGCAGACGAGGTGTCCGCCGCGCTTCGTAAACCCGGACTTGTGAAGCTGCTCGACGAACGGCGCAAGACCGGGAGGAACAATCGTGTTGAATACTACCTCCGCGCCCGTTGACATGATCTTGTCGATCGTCGCTCCATAGTCGGTGTGATCGAGCGGAAAGTACTCCTCGCCGACGATCGCGCCGCCGTTGGCGGTGGCCACTTCACGCAGCTTCCGGTTCATCGTGTGCGGCCAGATGTAGTCGGCCGAAGGGCAGTAGATCTTCTTTGCCCCCGTTTTCTGCATCAGCCACGGAATCATGGAGTCGACCTGCTGCGCTGGCACAGGGCCGGTGCAGAAGATCAGCGGGTGACATTCCTCTCCCTCGTATTGCTCCGGGTAGATGTAGAGCTTCCTGCCCTCCACTACGGCAGGGCCCTTGATAGCCTGCCTCGTCGAGCTGTAAATGCCACCGAAGATCACGTCGACTTGATCTTGCTGCACGAGCTTCCTGGCTTTGGCTTCCGCAACGCTATCCGTCGTTGCACTATCCTCGAGGTACAGATCTATCTGCCGCCCCAACAGGCCACCCTTAGAATTGATGTCATTGATCACCATTTTCGCCACGTTCGCGTTGGCGATACCCAAAAACGAGAGTGGACCCGTCATGTCGGTGATTACGCCTACCTTGATGGACGTTGTTAATTCAGTCATGGCTTGTCTCCTCTCACAAACCGGTTATCGGCGAATGCCTAACAAGTGATTCTGTCATTTTCGGATATCATGCCAGGCCCAGAGTTATCCGAACGTTTATCGCAGGGAAGGGTCTTCTGGCCACTGATTCGGCGGACAGGATGCCCGGAGGCAAACTCCAACGTCAAGCGTGAGATGGGAATCTTCGGCGACCGCGGCGACCCGCTCCAGAAGCAAATCCTCCCCCAGTCACCCCTTCCCTTTCTTTTCCTACGGCCTTGAAAATTCTTGCCGTTCTTGAGCCCATGACGCCGCAAAGAGCCTCGCAACAAGGTAGAGTCGCCTTTCTGCGCACCGGTGGAGGGCTTTTTCAGAGTTGGACTGAGATTACAATAATAGTCATTATTGTAAGACCGGACAGCGACCGCCGGAAGCGTCACGCGTCAGCGCGTTCGGTCGACCGTATGGTTTGCGTTTTCCGTCACTTCGTAGAGCCGCTCGGGCGCGTTTGGCCACGCAAGTGTTCCTCCCTCCAATGTAAATTGCTTGAAGTACGACAGGCTCCTTCCCAAGGTAGGATGAGATTGACGTCCCCTTCGAGGCCGTCGTCAAACTCGAGGTGCACTACGTAATCCCGAACGTATCGGGCACTCCGAAGATCATTCATCCTCCACACCTGGCCACTCTATTCCAGCGGCGCCACCTTCTCAAGGGGCTTGCCGTCGCGAGCCAGTGCCCAGTCACGCTTCAGTTCCGTATCGTGCAGAGCGCGTTTTTCTGAATCACATGCGCTTTTCCCAGGCTTCCCTCTGATTTGTCTTCACGAACTCCTCGTCTGCCTTGGGCACAACATTGCGGAACAGGCCGGTATCGGCCGGGACGATCGACACCATAGCATCAACCATCTCCTTTGGACCACGCTGAAAGTTTTCATCTCCCAAAAAGTCGAAAAATTTCTGGATATCGGCCCGCTTTATGAAGTTTCTAGTGTCGTCCTGCCAGTGAAAGGCGGACTCGGCCACCGTCTCGTTGAAACCAGTCAGGAAGGCCCCCGGATTGATGGTTTGTACCTGAATATTGAAGGGCTGCAGTTCTTCCTGAAGCGACTCGGCGATGCATTGCAGGGCGTGCTTGCTCGCGAAATAGGACGCTTGCCCCCTAAACGCCGAGATCAGCCCCGCAACCGAACTAGTAAAAACCACCTTACCGGGCCGTTTCTCATCGACCCACTTGCGGATGAACTTTTGCGCAAGTTCCAGAGGCGCGAAAACGTTTGTCTCAAAAGTCCGGCGGACGAGATCAACCGGAATTTCACAGACTGGACCGTTTTCGCCGAGCCCGGCGTTGCTGAAAAGAATGTCAATGTCCCATTTCAGCGCGTTGGCCACGTCGTAGGGATGGAGGAGATCTAGCTTCTCAACGCGTAAGTTGCTCAGCCCGAGAGATTTTACTTTCTGCCGTAGGCTGGTCACTTGCGGCCAGATTTGAACGCCAGCGATGACCTCGTGTCCGTTCTTGGCGAGACCGAAAGAAGCGCCCTCGCCAAAGCCCGAGCCTGCCCCGGTGATCAATATTCGTTTTTTGCTCATACGTTAAATTCTCACAAAGATTAAGCTAGCCGAGAGCATGGGCTTCAAAGGCGACTTTCGCCAGTGAGAACATTTGATGCGGGTTGGCGATTGATGCCTCAGATTTGACCTCGTCATTTTTTGAGTTCCCTACAGATTTATTTCGCCGACCCATGACTGCGCCTGTGGCCCCAAAAGTTGCAATCACAAAGCTCGACGCTGCACGACGGCAGCTCCGGGTTGCCATTTCATTGTGGTTCCAGGACGGTGATGAAGTTGCGATCCACACCCTCGCTTGTGCGGCCCACCAGATCATCCATGACATTAACCAGCATCGCGGTGGGAATGGTGTGAAGAACCGTTTTGAATTTCCGTCCCGGCACGACAATCTAAGGAGTTGCAATCATTCCTTCTCTCCTGCCTCAATCTTCTGCAACCAGTTCGGATCGACAACCTTTGCCGGGAGATCCGCCAACTCGCCAAGCAGCGCCAACATCGATTCCCGTAACATCGCCCTCTCAACCAAGGTTTTCGGGATCACTGCTCCTCTTGCTTTGGCGAGCAACAATTCTGCGGCCATCGCTTTGTGGCGCATCTGGCGATTGCGCTGTTCCAGATACGTTTTGCTAAGCTCTGGAAGCTCTTTTGGCAAATGGGACCACAGCGTCCACGAAGCATTGAAGCTCACCCGAGTCGAGCAAGCGGGAAATCTCGATCAGTTCTTTCTGGCTTGGCTCGACGATGAAGAATGCTCTTTTGACAGGCTCCCTCTTTGGTCCCCTCGCTGTCGGCGGCGATAGTAACCATGCGGCCTCGCGGGTTAAGCAGACTCCATGAGCGCTTCAAAGGTTTCCCACCGACAGTGTCGAACACGACACCCAGATCTCGGGCGCTGTCTTCAAAACGGTCCGCGCGGTAGTCGATCCTCCCTCCCGCAAAATTACCTGAGGTTACTTTGTGGTCCGCAGGGAGGTGACGGGCAATTTGCCCGCCACATCCATACGCCGCGGCGCGCGAAACGTAAGTTATTCCACACGGCGCAATTTCGAAAGAAGGTTCTTCGTGGCGCGCTTCCAAAGGGCGGTGCCGAAGGACCCCGAGAAATTCTCAGTTCCCAGACCCTGGCCTTGTGTTTTTCGGCGAACGACCGCCGGGGGCCGCGACAAGGCCATAGCGGCTATTTATCGGCGAGCCGAATTCTTTTCTGAGAACGTGCAATGGCGTGCGTGAAACGACGCCGTGTGCGCGGAGCCATGTGATCAGTCGGGTGAAATGAGCCCCGCAGCAGAGGCAAGAATAGGTGCGTTTTTCGGAGATGAAGAGACGGCTCGACAAGCCGCCCGCGTCCTTGTTATTTGCGGACGCGCAACGGACAGTTCGCAACTCGAACAAATAAAGGAACCTACCATGACGAAAATCGAAAAAGTGCTATATACCGCCAAAGCCCATACCACGGGTGGCCGGGAAGGCGGAGCCTCCCGCACCGACGATGGGCGACTAGATGTTAAGCTATCGCCTCCTGGCTCCGGCACCGGCACCAACCCCGAGCAACTGTTCGCAGCCGGTTGGTCGGCCTGCTTCCTAAGCTCGATTAAGATCGCGGCCGGCAAAGCGAAGGTCAAGTTGCCGGCTGACGTGGCCATCGACGCCGAAGTGGACTTGGGCATGACAGGCAGCGCTTACCCCCTCGCGGCTCGTCTCAATGTCAGCCTGCCGGGAATCGATCGCCAGGTTGCTCAGGACCTGCTCGACGCGGCCCACCAGCTCTGCAGTTATTCGAACGCCACACGCGGCAACATTGAGGTCGCGATCAACCTGGTCTAAGCCAGGTCTAAGCCGGACTGTCACCGATCTAGCCCCTAAGGAAGCGCGATTCGAATCATTTTTGGTGACGTAAAGAACTCGAAATGCCCTTAAATCCTTGGTTTGATGGCGGCGATGAAAGCTAGCCACCCAAGGAGAAAGGTCATTTCGAGTGAAGAGAAGCTATCCGAAAATCCTGCGAAATCGCAAGCGTCGAATTCAACGTCGCCTGGACCCCAAGCGTGGATCGAGCGATCAGGCGCAACCGATGATGGGGGTCGGCAATATTCACTATGAGATGGCCGAGAAGAGCCGGGCGGTAAACTGCGGGGGAATCGGAGCCATCCATTTAATGGTCAACAAACTGGGGCTGCGGCAAGAGATCGACTCACGCTTGCATTTACTTAAGAAGCACCTTCCCTACCATGAAAGCGACCATGTCCAGCACTGGCTCGAGAGGCTCGACGAGCACGAAGCTGCGTCGTCGAAGCGTCCTCGTCGCGCTGCGAAGTAAGTCCTATCTTCGATGACATCGCGAAAGATTAAATGTGTCCTCAGGGACACATTTGACCATCCATGAGTTCGCAAAAATTGCTGACGCGCCTTGGAAGTGTTTTTCATTCCAAGATCAGCGCTTGGATCTTCGCGCGAACCTCGGCGAGTTCTTCGCTCGAGACAACGCTTTTGCGCTTGGCGTTTCGAGCGCGCCAGTCGACGCTTTTGATTTGATCAGCCAAGACGACGCCTTTGCGCGCCATTGCTCCGATTGCTACTTCGAACGGGTATCCGGCACTCTTCGTCGTCATCGGACAGCAGAGCATCAAGCCCCTCTTCTCGTTGTACGCAGCGGGGCTCAAGACGAGAGCAGGGCGGTGTCCGGCTTGCTCGTGCCCCGCTTGCGGAGAGAAGTTCAGCCAAACGATGTCGCCCGCATGAGGAACGTAGCTCACCAGCTCTCCTTGCCGACCGGCGGATCCCAGTCAACGAGTTCGGGAAAGTTGTTTGCGTTCATGGCGCTAAGCAGCTCTTCGAGGCTGTAAGTTTTCTTCGCGGACGCGATGATGATGCGGCCCGACTCCTCGTGAATCTCGAGCTTCTCGTTGAGCTTGAGTTTGGCGGCTTGCAAGACGCTCGACGGAATGCGCACTGCTGCGCTGTTGCCCCATTTTTTCAAGATTGTTTCCATGACTTGGACAATAAGCTCTCGGCTTGTCCGTGTCTATACAATGTTGATACGTTGTCAGCCCCGATAGCGTCGCCGCTCAGATCTGCGCTTCGTCGACTGCGCGTGCCTTGGCGAGCGCGCAAACGGCGACCAGCGTGATTCTGGTCGCCGTTCTACTCTAGAGAAACGACGCTTCAAGGTGACTTTCGCCAGTGGCAGGAACTGCTGCGGATTGGCGATTTAGGAAAGCGCAATTGCCTGACGAGTTCGTCAGTAATGACGCCTCACCACTCCTACGATCCGCAGGTTGCTGTCCACAACGGGCAGATATTGAAGGCCGTGCTCGCGCATGATTCTCTGAGCCTCTTCCCCACCGACTGATCTTCGCGGCAGTAGTGGGCCTGCTTTTCCATCACGTTATGGACAGACGTTGTTTCGCGCTGAATCATGGCCGAAGACTGAAGCCTTTTCAGGCTTTCTCGTTCCCAACGGATCACTGCCGGGTCCGGCATTTGCGGAGGTGTCGGCTGTTTGCGATCGACCTTTCGGACGGGCTTAAACCTGTATGGTTGGTCCTCCATTTCCCACGTTTGGGATCCTTGAGCGATACCCATGGCAATAGCCCCAACAGGCATGGCAATAATCGTCCCCCGCAGGAGTCGCTAGAATTGGGCGGCAATGCCCCGTTTTGTTTTGAAAATACATACTTTAGACCACCCGAATAAGAGTTTCGTTGTGAGAGGTTGTCAAAGTACTTACGATATTTCCGAACCGGGGAGTGTACTCTATGACTAAAGGATCTGACCTACTCCCGCTTGGTAACATATTCCATGGCATAAGCGAACAGCGTCCTCTGCTCGTCAATGCTCAATTCGTTGAAGGGGACTTTACCCGCGTAATAGTAAATCTCCACGATCACGAAATCGGGCCACAGTTGCTCAGTCGCACAAAAGTCCAGCACGGATGCCGCCTTTTGCTCCTCGGTCTTGCCCGATTCCTTTGCCGCGTGTTTCGCCTCCACGCTAGGGCCCTCATCGGCTGCGATGTAGGCGAGCACGCCATGCTCGGTGTGGATTTTCACCATGCTGCCACGTGGCAGCCACTGCGGCACCGCTAGCGTGCCTGCTTCCTTCTCGGTGGCGTAACGCAGGCCGATCTTCTCGTCACTCTTGCCCTTGGCGGAATCGCCGTCGTCCGCGCCTTTTCCTTTTTTGTAGATCGTGGCCCGCACCAGCCTCTTCTCGGGAGGCGACCAAAATTTGTCTCCGATCCGAGCGGTGAGCTTGCCGAGCGCCTCCTTGTCCGTATCTGCATGAAGAAGGCTGAATCCTATCAGCATGGCGAGTGTGAGCGGGAGGAATGATTTCATGGTGCAGGGATTTTCACTACTATCCGTATCGACTAACCTACGAAGTTCGCGCGCCGTTCTCCATCGATTTGGGTCTGCGGCCTTGGGGTGCTCCGCGCCGCCGCTGAACCGGAGCGTTAGAAATAAGTGGCAGACACAGGATTGCCGGTGCCTGTCCGCTCGATGGAGGGTTAGGCGCCATTGTAGGGGCTACGCTTCTGGTGTGTTGGTGTCCTTCTGGCCCTCTGCCAAGGCTCTGAGTGCCTCTATGGCAAGTGCATTCAAACATCACTTTTTTGGGCTCGTTCCCAGGAGTTCGACGTTGATTCGACGATGTGTGTGTTTGTGCCAGAATCCTTACCGCCCTCCGAATGGGTCTCAAGACTGCCGCGATATCTTGAACGCGGTGCCGAAGAGAAACCCGATGATTGTTCCGACCGCGCCGGTTAGGAAAATCACCAGCGCCTGCGACATCTGGACCGACCAGACTAGGAACCGGACTTCGACGACCGTCGAGTTTTGCATCGCGAAAATGATGCCGAACAGGAGCAGAATCCCGCCGAGGATCAGTTTGAATTTGGTGGTCATGGTTTCTTGGTTTTCACTTTTAAGTTGGGAGGTCACGCCCCGTACAGTGAAAGGCGCAAGCTTTCAAACGTACGGTTTGCGGAAGTTCGAATTCAAGGCCTCGATCATATCCAGCGCGAGTGTCTTCCCACAAGACGCTGTGCCGGGCGCGTGCCGCTCGAATCGAACTGCCTCATGATCCCAGTCGTCGTGGTCAGCCCCCGCTATACGCTGCGACCGGTGCGCATCTGGGTGCGACCCCGACGCGCGCATTGCGCGATTTCCGCTCGACGGAATCCCTGCTTCAACTTCGCGTATTGGCCACATCCAACCGAAAACCTCCGTTAAGGCACCAGGAAAAACCGGGGCTGAAAGCACAACGATAGGTGATTTTGGTCCATGTTTCTGCCAGATGGCTAGGCCTTGCCCGTGTCGGGCGAAAGGGAAAGTATTGGACGAAGTTGCGAGTAGCAGCAGAGTGCTGTTCCCGATGACTGCCTTCTTCCCGCATCCGTTTTTCCTCGCCACAGCGGCGGGGCACGGAGAGCAACGAGCCACCATCTTTTTCGCTCAGATCTTGCTGCTTGTTGCGGTGGGGCGGTTACTAGGTGAATGGATGCAGCGCATCGGACAGCCCGCCGTAATAGGTCAATTGCTGGCTGGGATCGTTCTGGGACCGAGCGTTTTTGGTACGATCTGGCCGTCGGTCCAACAGGCGATCTTTGCGCCCAATGCGTCCGACCGGCAGATGCTCAACGCTGTCTCGGAGCTTGGCGTGCTCCTGCTGCTGCTATTGACCGGCATGGAGACGGATTTGGCGCTCGTCAGGCGCGTGCGCCGCACCGCACTCATCACTTCCGCAGCCGGAATCGTCATTCCATTTGCCTGCGGCTACGTGCTAGGGGAAATGCTCCCAGACAGCGTTCTGCCCGATCCGAATCAGCGCTTGCTCACCTCGCTCTTCCTCGCAACAGCGCTCTCCATTTCCTCCGTCAAAATCGTCGCTGCTGTCCTCCGCGAGGTGGACTATCTCCGTCGCAATCTCGGCCAGGTTATCCTCGCGGCAGCGATCTTGGACGACACCATCGGCTGGACGATTCTCGCATTCATCGGCGGCTTGGCGGCGCAGGGGAGGATTGTAATCGGACCGGTGCTCTTTAGCGTTCTGGGCACGGCAGCATTTCTCGCTTTTTGCTTCACCATCGGACGCCGCTGGGTGGCGCGAATCATTCGCTGGACGAACGACCATTTTGTCATCGAGATGCCCGTCATCAGCATCATCCTGATCATCATGCTTGCTCTGGCACTGGTGACTAACTTCATCGGCGTGCATACCGTGCTCGGTGCGTTCGTGGCTGGTATCATGATCGGGCAATCTCCAATCCTGACCAAGCACATCGAAGAGCAATTGCGAGGACTGATCGTGGCCTTGTTTATGCCGATCTTCTTTGGGGTGGCGGGGCTCGCCATTGATCTCAAGGTTCTCAGCGATCCGCATTTGCTCGGACTCGCGCTTATCGTCATCGGTATCGCGAGTATTGGCAAACTGGGCGGCTGCTATCTGGGCAGCCGGCTGGCTCGGCTGAATCATCCGGAAGCGTTGGCGGTAGGCTTCGCCATGAACGCCCGCGGCTCTACCGAAGTCATCCTGGCCACCATTGGCCTGACGATGGGCGTGCTGAATCAGCAGTTGTTTACCGTTATCGTCCTCATGGCCGTGGCGACGACAATCTGTATGCCGCCCCTCCTGCGCTGGGCGTTAGCGCGCGTACCGATTCGGGATGAGGAACAAGCCCGCTTGGAAACAGAGGCTGCAGAAGAGAAAGATGTTCTGCCAAAGTTAGAGCGCATTCTCGTCGGGCTTGACGAAGGTGATAATGGCAGGCTTGCCTCCCGGCTTGCGGGTTGGCTCGTCGGCGCGCGGCATCTCACCGCGACTGTCATGGACGTGGGCAGCGCGGCAAATGGGAGTGGACCGACTTCATCGGCGTCCCAAGGCGTAATCGAAGCAGCGGAAACCGCCGCACACGCTGTGGAAGCCAAGGAAAAGCCACATGCTACGGAGACCAAAAATAAGGCACGCGATCCCATCGATGCGGCAGCGAAAGGAGCCAAAGCGGAAAGAAATCCCGTTCGGAAGTTGGTCTCAATTCTGCTTTTGAAAGCGCATGATGATAAAACGGACGATGCCTGCGCGGAAGCGATCCTGTCAGAAGCAAAGAACGGCTATGGCCTGCTTTTCCTCGGCCTCGGGGCGGGATCGATGGCAACCACCCATACCTTTTCGCCGGCCATCGAGAAGATTGTCCGCGAATTCGCCGGTCCCATTGCGATCGCTATTCATTGCGGGGTGCACAATGCTCCTTCTTACGCGCCATTGGAAAAGATTCTGGTTCCGATGATAGGGGTCGATTACTCTCGCTTTGGAGCGGAGGTCGCTGTTGCTATTGCCAAAGGTTGCGGGGCCACGATCACCGCATTGAATATTTCCGCTCCGCCACCGGAAAATGAGTTGCTGCGACGGCCGAACCAGTTATTACGCTCCGGACGGGCTCTTCTTGGAGACATCGTTGCTCTCGGCGAGCGGGAAGGTGTCCGCGTGAGGTCAAAAGCATTTGTCGGTCCGGTCAAAGAGAGCGTAATTCTCCGCCAGGCGACCCTTGGGGGCCATGAACTCATCGTCCTCGGAACGAAAGCATGGTCCGGGGACCCATTGCACTTTGGTCATAGCGCCGAGGCCCTAATTGGAAATGCACCGTGCCCGATACTTATCGTAAAATCGTAACGGTGTGAGGCTGATGGGTACGGGGTTCAGTCTCGCGTGCTGCATTTAGATTGCCGACACCATGCTGGTGGCCAAAGCTCTTGCCCCCAAGACTTCGAGGTATCGAGGAGATTCAGCTCTTCTAGGGGTGGCGAGCCAGTGGTCTTCTTCGGTGGGATCGGCGCGGGGGTCATCTCCATGTCACGGGCAGACGAGCTTGGCCAATTGCACGACGGCGGACGAGGGTGGTGACGACTTCATTCGCCCCAGAATCGGGCAGGCGCTGGTCCGCCTGGGGGATGTTTTCGGTCCCCAAAGGCCGACGGCGATTTTCAGATTCGGAAGTCGCGCTCGCAGTTTTAGGGGCCGATCAGCAATTGTCCCGATTCTGAGAAGTTCGAAGCCTCGTATTTAACCGGCTCAACGCAAAAGCCTCAAGCGTCCTCTGCGCCGACAGCCTGACGATTATCATTTCGCATCGCTCATGATGCCGGCTCTCACGGGTTGCGCGCAGGCCGTTCCACACGCCCGACTGCGCGCTGCCCTTTTAGGGTGAGGAGCGCCAGCGCGATCAAAACGGCGTGGAAGAGAAACCCTATGGCTAGCACGACTTCTCCCGGAACCGGACCGATCGACGCGTGCTCCCACAGCTGGTCGAGCGACCTGATCGGCGTCGGGTGAATGCATATTTTGGCTACGTAGCTGACCGCCTGAAGCACAAACAGGAACGAGTAGTTGCGTCGCAGCCGGCGTCCCATCGCTTCCCAAAAGCTTATGTGAAAGTGAAGCCGCTCGTAGTCGAGAGCCAGCGCCTCGTTCCAGCCGTTGTCAACGCGTACCCCTTCGAGCCGGAGAAGCGGGCCGTACATTGAAACCTCCATCTCTCGCACGCGGGTGCGCCAGATGTCGAAGTAGCGATATCGACGGGCTTCAATTGCAAGGAACACCAGATCCAACAGCGCCACCAGAACGAGAGGAAGGGGCGAGTTCTCGACATTGCTAAAGGCGACCGAGAGCGCGATGCCGGTGGTCGCTACGGCCCAATTGGTCGTCGCGTCAAGTCGCGTTCGCCAGACCTTGCTGCGATACATCTCGCCTCGATACAGATGGGCGAGCATGGTCAGTTCCGCCCCGTTGAACGGTGGCTCCCGCGCAGGACTTACCGTTGTACTCATGTTTTATCCCGGTGAATTCGTTGAGACTGAGAGCTTGCGCGCCGCGGCTAAATGAATCTGAGGATGAGAACATGGGCGGGCAACCCGCCCAGCAAAGGACGGCGAGCGAGATTGTCAATCTGTTTCGGGGATGCCCGTCGGTCTTTTCGCCGTGATCCCACTGCAAGCGAGCCAGCGCGGCAAGCCTGGCTGGTTCGAGATTGAGCTTCTGTTCGATGTCTCCTTCGAAACCGGCTGCCAGTTGGGTCTACCCCTAGATCCGAGTTCCTGACGCTATAGTACTGTTTTTGGGGATAACGACGATTCCGCCGCGAATGTAAAATCCTTCGCCATTCATTTCCTCGTCCTTGCCCTCGGGCGATATGACGACGTTGTCACCGATCCTGGCATTCTTGTCGATGATGGTCCTTTGGATGTTGCAGCCGCGACCGATTCCGATGCGGGGACGGGCTGCCTTTTCCTTGATCACATCCGTCTCATACTCGTCGGCGCCCATCAAAATCACGCCTTTGAGGACTGAGTCCGAATCGATGATGGAGCGAATGCCGATGATACTGTGCTCAATGGTCGACTTCTCGATGATGCAGCCATCGGCGATCAAGGAACGATCAATCTGGGACGATCGCACGATGCTTGCCGGCAGAAAGCGCGGATGGGCGTAGACGGGTGCTCCGGGCTCGTTGAAATTAAATTTGGGATCCGGATCGCCCAGGTTGAGATTCGCCTCGAAAAACGCGCTGATCGTTCCGATGTCCTCCCAATATCCCTGAAAAATATAGGCCTGCACCTTGTATCTCTTGATGGCCGCTGGAATGATATTCTTGCCGAAATCGGCGAGGTCGTTGTCGAGACATTCCTGGAGAACTTCACGCTTGAACAGGTGGATACCTATTGAGGCCTGATAGAGGTCGGCATCGGCGCGTTGGCCGATGGCTTGCAAGATGTTGGCGGGGATCCGCAGTCTGTTGAGGACTTCAGGGTCTTTTGGCTTCTCAACAAACTCAACGATCCTGCGCTTCTCATCGGTATGCATGATCCCGAAACCCATCGCCGCCGTCCGATCCACCGGAATGGTACCTACTGTCAGGTCCGCACTTGTCGCAAGGTGCTCGATCAGAATGTGGCGGTAGTCCATCCGGTAAAGCAGGTCTCCGCTCAGAATGATGTAGTAATCGACCGGACGTTCGAGAAAGTAGCGGAGGTTCTGCCGAAGGGCGTCCGCGGTTCCCTGGTACCAATGCGAATCCCTTGGGCGTCTGCTGTGCAGCCAGAATCTCGACGAAGCTTGGCGTGAAATTGTCGAATTGGTAGGTGTTATAGATATGCTGGTGCAGTGACATGCTATTGAACTGGGTGAGCACGTAGATGCTGCGAATGTCGGAGTTCAGGCAGTTGCTGATGGGGATATCAACCAGCCGATATTTGCCACCAAGCGGCACGGCGGGCTTGGCCCTTTCTTTTGTCAGCGGGAAGAGCCTGGTACCGGCTCCCCCGCCCATAATAATGGCAAGGGTGCGGTTAACTGGAAGGATCAGGGGAAGGTCGTTCATAAGGGATTTGGCCACGATAATACGAGACATGGTTTAGATCCACGCTTTGCGGATCAGCCACATCTTCACGACTTGGGTGAGCACTACGTAGCAAAGGACCGTGAGGGTGGATCGAGGAAGGCCACATAACCCTTGAGAATCAAGTCGCACTCATCCTCCTTGGTAATCAGTGGCTGCGTGTCCAGGTGCTTGTGGGCGACAGCTAGGACGCGAAATCCGTCGGCGCTCAATTGCTGGTATTGCTGCATCAAATCGCCCACCAGGATCGGTTCCAGTGGAAAAGTCTCGCCTTCGAGTTCGTAGAATTTGCAGCGTGGAAAAACCGCCTCCGGCGCGCCTTTGGTCAGGAAGGCTTCGGTTTTTTCCAATCGGGCCAATTCCGCCAGAATCGGCGAGAAGTGGATGGCGTTTTCTGGGGGCCTGGCAGCCGCGTTCCCGGTTGGCACTGGAGCAATGGGGAGGAGGTGTGGTGCATTCTCCATGTGCAAGCAAGTTCATGGAGAAAATGTCACATCAACGCGACGCGGGGCGACATCCCTTCGAATCCCACCAGGGCGGTGAAAATGGAGCCCCGCGAAGCGTTGCATGGCCGATGTTAACCGAAAATGCGCCTCAGAAACGGGCTGATCGCATCAGCAACGAAGCGATGAATGAAATCCAGCACGAAGGACAAGGTTGAGGGTACTGTCAAGGAGGCGACGGGCAAGCTGAAGGAAAAGGTTGGGGAGGCCATTGGTGATCCCGGGATGCGCGATCGCGGAACCGCCGAGAAAGTCGGTAGGAAGATCCAAAGGAAGGTGGGGGACGTCAAGAAAGTCTTCGGTAAATAGCTATGGTCAACGTTTGAGTCGGATCGAGTTCAATGGCTCGGAATTTACCAGATTAGCACCTGAACCCACTCGGGAGGCGTTCGCCTATAACCAATGAGCGAGACAAGCGGAAACTCGAGCCCGACGCCTCATTGCGCAAAGGGCAACATACCAGACTTCTGAGTATCGGAAAAACGGGCGGAGGGCGACGGAAGCGGAACCTGGCATCCCTTCCGAATGGGTTCGGGATCGTAAAGATTGAAGCGAACACCCAGGCATCTTTAGGCGATATTTCGACACACACGCCATTCTCGATGCAACCACCAAAAACTAAAAGCGGCGCCGCCGCCGCGCTTGTCGGCATATGGAACGTCCTGCTCACGGCGTTCATCACCGCCATTTCCAATTCCGCCTGAAGCTTTACAAAAATGCAAGGGACAAATACCAGTTACCGTCATCATCGCGATCAAGCAACACGAACACCAAAATGATAACCACACTCATCTCACTACTCATAGCCGGCCTGGTCCTATACGTAATATATTATGTTGTAGGCATGTTCATTAAAGGCCAGCTGTTAAACATCATCGGGATCGTCCTGGGTCTTCTCTTCCTGCTCTACGCGCTTCGTGCGTTCAACATCGTGGCGATCTAGTGTTGTGGATTTTTCAGAGCGCCTGATAACTGCAGTTTACCAAAGCGATTGATGTGCTCGGTTTGGTGCGGACTTATCGTGGCCAAAGTTTTCCGAAACTCGGGAGAGAGTGCGGGCAGCCAAAGCACTTGCCCTCCTCAAAATCCAGCTCAAAAGCAGCTGGCGACGACAGGTTGCTCTCCCGCCCCGCACGCATTGAGATGCCGACAAGACGGGTTGAAGTCCTCTGCGGCTTCGGTGACTCCGAAGTTGCACCCGCAGTCCACTTGAATGTCCAGCATCCAGAGTAATGATCAGATCGCCTTCCGGTAAGCTGACTCAAGAATTTCACGTAGCCGGCACGGTCGCCGATGATGTCGTGGCTGAAGGTGATCGAGTTGATGAAATCCGGGTCCGTAACGACCGTCTTCCCGATAAACAATGTCAAATTCCGTCATGACTGCCATCCCCCAGCCATACGGTAACTCTACCGCAAGCGGGAAAATGATGCCGCCCGACCTGCTTATTACCAAGCCCGGCTGTGTTTGTAGGAAACTTCACCAAGGGCATCACGGCAAATGCCGTGGTGCCACGATCGTTGGTGCGCCCGGCAGGGCGCACGCACTTGGGGGTTAAAGTCCCCCGCACACCCGGTAAGGGGAATTGCTAGCCGAAGGCAAGGGCGTCCGTCGTGAGGCGGAGTCTGAAGGAAGCCTCAGGCAAAACGCTGCACCGATGAACAAGAATCGCATAGGAGGCACAGAGACTGAGATGAGGCGGCCAACTGCGCTGAAGTCCGATACTTACACGGATGGTCTCTATGTATATGCGGCGGTGATAAGCGTGGAGGTGCGTGTGCATTACCGGGGAGATCTGCGATGCTGCGCGAGAGCGCAACTGCGACCGAGAGGTGGCGGGAAGGCATCGCAGAGGTCAGCAGAGGCATAGTAAAGCCTGGCGACAGGCCGAAGGCCCAAAGGTGAGGTGAGGCGGATTCGCCGTTGTGTCGATGGAGGAAGCAGACGCAGAGAAGAAGGCTGAGATGCCGGAGCTCGACCTGTGGGGCAGCGGGCGGAACCCGCGAGGAAACCTCACTCCTGGAGGAGACCTATCAGCCGCACCCTGTGCGGCGGGTGGATATCCCAAAGCCGGGGGGAGGGATGAGAATGCTGGGTATTCCGACGGTCGTGGACCGTCTGATCCAGCAGGGTGGCAACCGTTCAATCCTCTGCCTGAATGCCATCGCTTTGACCAACCGCCGTGATACGGAACCGTACGTCCGGTGGTGTGGGAGGACGGCGGGGGTAACCTCGCCTCCAACCCGATCCCCAGTTCACCTTGAGCCGCGTGGTCAGATCGCCAAAGCCAGACTTGCGCGCTGTCACGCCGTCGGCACGGACTTGTTCGTAAACGTAATTTCGACGACCAGTTGGAGATCCACGTTGTTATAGAGACCTGCCTTTAGGTCACATGGCAACGTTGACACCGAAGACGCCCTCTCCCTCGGCGTTCCGTTAATCAATACCGAAACTCACTAGATCGGCCTCAAACTGGAATGGCCAGCATCGACCGTGTAGGGACTTTCGGTTTTATCCGGCGTCTGTGCTCATCTCACGCATCAGCACGCGGGCGTGGGATTAAGGAGATTGTATTGCCACCTATTCGGATCGGCCGTGGGCAATGGCTGATAATTCGCTCGCAGAAACAGCTGTGACTCCTGTGCCGAAAAGAAGCAAAAGGCCGAATGAGTTGCTCAAAATACTCATAGAATGCGATACCTGGGCTTAACCTTTCGCCTTTAGAAGCAGTACCGGCACGTTGACCAAATGCCGCACTTTGTCCGCCGTGCTGCCGTAGAGCAAATCGCTAATAAAACGGTGTCCGTGGGTAGACATGGCGATCAAGTCCACACTGTGGGTGCGCGCAAACTTGACGATCTCGTCCGACGGTTCGCCCATCGCCAGCACATGATTTACCACAAAACCCTCGCTGCGCAGTTCCTCGGCACGTCTTTCAAGATAGGCGCGATCGATCTTAATTTCCTCGCTCTCGGCTAGGTTAAGTTGCTCGAAGTTCCTCGCCACCCAGCCATCAGCGACGTGCATAAGCAAGAGACCGGCCCCGGTCATTTTTGCCAGCGGCTTGATGTGATCGAGGATCGTTTGATCCGCCGGGCTGTTTTCCACAGGAATAAGGATTGTGTGATACATGGTCGTATCCTCAGGCACTGGGAAGCCCGAGGATGCTGTAAAAGGCCTTGCGGACGGCTTCAGGCGCAAAGGTGTCAAAGAGCAGCTTCACATTGAGAGTAATAATGATGGCTGCCGTCGTCCAACCAAGGGTCTTGATCCAGAGCGGGTTGACGAACTCCTCCATCTTGGATTTCTCGCCGGTGAACCGCATTAGTGGCCAGACCGCGAAGCCAAGCTGCATGCTCAACACGACCTGGCTGGCCACCAGCAATTCGGTCGTCTTGCTCTCGCCATAGAATCCGATGATGCACACGGCGGGAATGATTGCGATGCCGCGGGTGATCAGTCGCCTCATCCAAGGCGTAATTCGGAAGTTCAGAAAACCTTCCATCACGATCTGTCCGGCCAGCGTGCCGGTGAGCGTCGAGTTCTGGCCTGAGGCCAGCAAGGCGACCGCAAAGAGGGTGCTGGCTACACCCACACCGAGCGTCGGGCTCAATAATCTGTAGGCGTCCTGAATTTCCGCGACATCCTCGTGTCCCGACCAGTGAAAGGCCGCCGCGGCAAGAATCAGAATGGCCGCGTTGATGAAAAGCGCGAACATTAGGGCAGCGGAGGAATCGATGGTTGCGAACTTGATCGCCTCGCGTTTACCCTCTGGCGTCCGCGCGAAATTGCGGGTTTGCACGATAGAGGAGTGGAGATAGAGATTGTGCGGCATGACCGTCGCTCCCAAGGATGCCGATGCTCACGTAGAGCATGTTCGGGTTTTTGAGAATCTCCGCGCTGGGAACGAAACCCAGCATCACGCCCGTCAGACTCGGCTTGGCAAAGAACAACTCCGCCGCGAAGCATGTGCCAATGGTTGCAATGAGTGTAATAACGATGGCCTCCACGTAACGAAAACCCTTGTTCTGAAGATAGAGCACGGCCAGGACATCCAGACAGGTGATCACGCAACCCCAAACCAGCGGGATTCCGAAAAGGAGTTGCAGACCGATGGCGGAGCCCACCACCTCGGCGAGATCACAAGCCGCGATGGCCAACTCGCAAATAACCCACAAAAACCAAACGGTGGGCTTGGAGTAATGATCGCGGCAGGCCTGGGCGAGATCGCGCCCGGTCGCCACGCCCAGCTTCACGCAGAGGTGCTGGAGCAGGATCGCCATCAGATTGGAAATCAGGATGACGGCCAACAGCGTATAACCGAACTGCGCCCCGCCAGACAAATCGGTCGCCCAATTGCCGGGGTCCATGTAACCGACCGCGACGAGAAAGCCCGGTCCGGCGAAGGCGAGCATCTTTCGCCAATAGGGAGCCTTCCCGGGAACGAAAATGCTGCGGTGAACTTCGGGAAGGCTCACCTCTCCCGCCTGGCGCTTCCATGCTGCCAAGTCGGGATTGGTTGTATTCTTCTTCATACCAGTTTTTCTGCATTCCCTGTTCATTGTGGATCTGCCTGCTGTAATGTAGCGTATGCTACATTTGGAAGAAAGAGCTAGAATGTAAAGCTCTGCTTGTCAATAGCCTTTTTTGTGGCAGTAAGAGATATGGTCCTAAAGAACACAAAGGCCGGCAGTCGCTCGACTATGCGCAAGAAGACGACCAACGCTCTAAACGGGCGCGAAACCGCCGCCTGCTTGCGGCGGACCCGCCAGCAGCACGCTCAGGAGCGCGCGCAAGATTATGTTGAGACCATCGCCGACCTCATTGCTTCCTGTGGTGAGGCACGCGCCACAGACCTCGCCAAATCCCTTGGCGTGACTCACGTGACCGTCATTCGCACCGTCGAACGATTGAAGCGCGAGGGTTGGGTGACAACCCAACCCTACCGCTCGATTTTTCTGACCGATGCTGGACGCCGCCTCGCTGCAAAGGCCAAGGCCCGTCACCAAACTGTCATTGCATTTCTCGAAGCCCTAGGAGTTTCTCCTTCAGTTGCCCGCGCCGACGCGGAGGGCATCGAGCATCACGTGAGTCCTGAAACATTGGCCGTCTTCGAGAGTTTTCTTACCACGAAACACCGGTAAGCCATGACCCACGCAAGACCGATGTATCCGGAAACCCTGCTCGCCATCTGCTACGACCTTGCTGAGGAAGTCACAAGCGCAGCGAATCCTCACCATACCAACGATCCGCATATTCCCGTTGGGAATGGAATGAAAACCGAGCTCTAGAGAGAGACGGACGATGGTCTGCCTAGATTCCTGGCGTTGCGCGAAGTTACGGCGCTACGCGACAGGAAGCTGCTGCAGGCGTGACGGTTCGTGCTTTGCGCATCATGGCGGATCGAATCGAGCATGGCGAGAGAATGGTTGGAATTGCGTGCAAGGAGGAGGAGGCGGGGGAGCTGTTTGAGCTGGTTGAAGAACTCATGGCTCAACACGCGCCTCGTCTGCTTTAGAAAGCATCCTGCGAGAAAAGACTTGAAGGCCGGTCGAGGTAAAGCAGAGCATCGGTCTTGTGGAGCTGCCTGTCATGCTGGCCGGTCCGTTGCTGCGACGGGTTGAGACCAATCTGGTGTCGGTGTGGGTTGCATTGAAAGAGGCGGCCAGCAGCGTCAAGCTTTCGCTGTGGGAAGGCGGCAGTATCAAGGCCGGGGAAAAGCCTGCATTGGTCAGCGGTCCTGATCCGGCGGTGCAGACGCTGCGCATCGGCCAGCAGCTTCACGTGGTCGTTGTGACGCTGAAACTTTCCAGCGGCCAGGCGCTGCAACCGGACCAGACTTATTCCTACGATCTGTCGCTGCAGACCGCTTCCGGGACGCACACGCTGAAGTCTCTCGGTCTCCTGCGGGATGACCCGCCCACGCCCGGCCTCAACATGAAGCATCTCGCACTCGGGTTCGAAGCGGACGTGCTGCCGACCTTCGCGCTTCCGCCCCGCAACCTGACCGACCTGCGCGTGGTGCACGGCTCCTGCCGGCGCTCGAATGCCGCGCTGATGGATGGTCTGGCGTGGGCGGACGATTTTCTCACCCGCGACGACGCCTACAAAGACCCTCTTAAGCGCCCGCACCAGATTTTTCTCACCGGCGACCAGATTTATGCCGACGACGTGGGGCGGGTGCAGTTGCATATGCAGATTGAATTGGGGAAGCAGCTGTTCCCAGGGATCGAACAACTGCCTGTGAAACGTGATCCCGTGTCGCAGGCGATCACGCGCTTTCCAGCCGACAAGCCGCACTTTCCTCCAGGCCAGCGATTGAAGCTGATCTTGAACACGGCGCGCATGACCAGCCATGACGGGCATAGCCATTTGATATCGTTCGCCGAATTCTGCGCGATGTATTTGATGGTCTGGAGCCGCGCGGTCTGGGATGAGTTCCCGGCGAAATCGATTTTCCTTCCGGATTTCACGCCCAGTGCTGAGACGAAGGACCTTCTCTCGGAGCAAGACAAGGCGGCTGATCGCCCGGGCCTTTACGACCGCGAAATCGCCGCGCTGACCGAGTTCCGCCGCACGCTGCCGAAGGTGCGGCGCGCTCTGGCGAACACACCGACTTACATGATCTTCGATGATCACGAGATCACCGACGATTGGTATTTGAATCCGATCTGGCGCGATCGCGTGCTTACCAGCCCGCTCGGCAAGACGATCCTTCGAAACGGGATGCTTTCCTACGCGCTCTTCCAGGGCTGGGGTAATGACCCGGTGGCGTTCGAGGCTGGTGAGCGCAAACAACTGCTCGATCAGGCGACGAAGCTCTTCCCGGCGAACGCCACCGAGAATCCAAACGAAGTTGCCGGCAACGAAATCGATAAGCTCCTGGGGTTTGATCAAAACGCGGGGCTGGCTGGCGCGAACCCGCCGGTGAAGTGGCACTACACCGTCCCGGGAGAAAAGCATTTGGTCCTGGTGACCGACAATCGCACTCGGCGCAGCTACGTCTCGAGGGTCGGGCCGCCGGGCAACGTCGCCGTCACCGCGCTGCCGGACATGATTCCTGCGGGCCCGTTGCCCGCGGGGAAAGAGGTCGTTTTCGTAATCACTTCCGAGCCGGTCCTCGGACCGTCGATGTTCGATGAGCTGTTCGCGCCGGCGCTCTATCGCATCTTCGACTTGAAGGATTACAGCGAGCTACAAGGCAAGCCCGAGGAAAAGACCCTCGGCACGCGAGGCCAGATCGGCACAAATCCGGATGCAATCGAAGCGTGGACGTTTGATCCGACGACGTTCGAAGCGTTGCTCAAAAGGCTCCATCCCTATCGCAAGGTCGTGTTCCTATCGGGCGACGTTCACTACGCGGCAAGCAACGCGCTCAGCTATTGGAAGCAGGCGGACCAGGCGGAGCCGGCGCGTTTCGTGCAATTCATCTCGAGCGGAATGCAGAACGTGATGCCGGACATCATCCGGATCGTCGATCGAACGCTGTCCTTCGCGCAGCGCCTCATCCGCAAGGAGTTCAAGGCGGAGCGCTTAGGCTGGGATGCCACCGCGTCCGATCTGCTGGTCTTCCCCACAGGCGTGAAACCCGTGCCGGCGATCAGATCCCGCCTGAAACGCGCGCCGGTGCTGATTCCGCCGCAGATCCTGCCGGCAGGAACCAAGCTGAACACCGCCAAGCTGCCCAACTGGTCGTGGCGCACGGAAGTGCTGCTCGACAAGCGCAAGGACTCCGAGCGCCCCAAGCCCGCCCAGCCCGAGCTGCTCGATCCGGCCAACCCGAATGCCGACGTGACGGAAAACAAGGAGGGCTTCCGCCGCGCAGCGAACCGTCACGGCCGGCAGATGGACAAGCTGGGCCATTCGCGCCAGATCCTGTTCATCAACAATCTTGGCCTCGTTCGATTTGAGAAACGCGGCGAGACGCTTTTCGTCATCCACGAACTGTATGCCGCTGCGCGCGATCCGGCAGATCCGCTCAACAAGCCGCCGACGCCGCAGCTTTACACAAAGCACGAGACGAAGCTCGACAAGCTGACCGCCGGCGAAGCGAAGAAGCCGGAAAAGGCGCTGCTGCCGGCCTGACCGAAACGACCATGGCTGAAAGCACACTTCAGGGACTGATCGGCGAAATCAAAGAGTTCCTCGAGTGGATCAAGGACACGCTCGAGGACGACGAAGTTCGCAAGTCGCTGCTCGAAGACGTCGGCCTCGAACCGACCGACCCGCCGCCGAAGCCGAATGTGCCGCAGGACAAGCTCGATAGCATCGGCCGTTATCAGCAGACGGTGGACGCGGACAAAGCCGCGCTGGACAGCACGCTTTCCGACCTGCGCGCCGTCTTCGATTCGGTGCGGTCGTTCATCTCTTCGTTCAGCCTGAGTCCGGCGCTGGTGGGCGAGGTCACCAACCGATTTCTGAATTTGCTCGCGCTCAATTACATTCGCCTGCGCAAGCCCAAGCTCTTCGTCGCAGCCCAGGCGGCGAGCTTCGTGGAAGACACTGGCGCGCCGTTTCTCAGCGGGAAAATCACCTGGAAGAACATCGTCAAGGCTTGCACTGACGGCGGCTCTTATCTGCGGAAGACAATTCTCATCGCGCTCGATGATGAAGAGGAGGCGCAGGCGAGATCGGACTTCTACTTCGTGCCGCTCGCGGCGTTCCTGGCCTTTGCCTTCAAGCAAAACAACCGCTCGCTCTACGGATGGGATCCCGCGCCCGAATCCGGCACGCCGCAAGGGGACGCGATCTCGCGGCGCATGCTCAGCTCCGTGTTTTTCAGCACCGAGCGCGACCCGGCGACAGGCCAGACCGTCGAGAAGCGGATCAACACCACGCTTTATTTTTTGACCACGCCGCAGGGTGGGCCGGGGATGTTTCTCACGCTGGGCGGCGGTGGCGCGTTGGAAGCTTCGCTGAGCGAGCGGTGGAAGGCGCTCCTCGAGGTCAGCTCGCCTTCCGTGGTTGATATGACCATCTTCGGCGAAAAGATTTTCACGATCCGCGGGCCGCTGGGCGGGCCACCGAACATTCGCGCCAGCGCCGCGCTTCAGTCGATCCCCGATCAAACCAATCGCTCGTTCGTCTTGCCATCGGACAGCGACACGCATTTCGAAGTCGGCACCATCGAGTTGGTCGCGACAGTCAGCGCCGACGAGATCGACCTCGACGCGACCGAAGCTGAGATCAAGCTGTCGCTCCACGAATGCGCGGTGGTCATAGCGACGAAAGACAACGACGGTTTCTTGTCGTCGCTCCTTCCGGACGAAGGATTGCGGCTGCCGTTCAACTTCGGGCTCGGTGCCAGCAGAAAACGCGGCCTGTACACGGAGGGGAACGTGCCGTTCCTTTCGGGAAGATCGACCCGGGCGCTCCGATTGGCGCGAGACACGGCTTCGCAGGATGGCAAGCCGGTTCCAATCGCCGGCGCCATCGGCAAAGGTTTCAATGCGTCCATTCCGATCGGAGTCGCGCTCGGTCCCGTCGAGCTGCACTCGCTGCAGCTCAAGCTAACGCCGAACGACACCGCTCCCGACACCTCCGATATCGTCGCCGAGGCGAGCGCTTCGCTGATCCTCCGGCTCGGCCCGGCGTACATCAGCATCGACCGGCTCGGCTTCGAGCTGAAGCTAGCGTTCCCTGAGAAAGGCATTGGAAACCTCGGCCTCGCCGATCTCTCGCTCGGGCCAGCGTTGCCGCGCGGTGTCGCCATTTCCATCGAGTCGAGCGCTGTCACAGGCGGCGGCTTTCTTTTTCTCGACCAGCCGCGCGGCCTTTACGCGGGCGTGGTGCAGTTGAATCTGGAAAGCGGGCTCGCGGTGAGCGCGCTCGGCATCATCGCCACGCGACTTCCCGACGGCTCGAAAGGCTTTTCGCTGCTCGTCGTCATTACGGCGGAAGGCTTCAAGCCCATTCCGCTTGGCCTCGGTTTCAAACTAACCGGCATCGGCGGCATGCTCGCGATCAATCGCACGTTCAACGAGGACGTGCTCCGCGAGGGGGTCAAGAACCACACGCTCGACAGCGTTCTCTTCCCTGCGAACCCGGTCCGCGACGCTCTGCAATTGCTCAGCGGGCTCAACAAGGTCTTCCCCATCGCGCCGGGGCACCACCTGTTCGGCCCGATGGTTGAGATCGAATGGGCCACGCCCGACGCTCATCACGATCCAGCTTGGGATCGTGCTCGAGATCGGCGAGCGGCTGCGCCTGCTCGTGGTGGGTCAGGTCGAGGCGATTCTGCCGAAAAGGGAGAACGACCTGCTGCGGATCAAGATGGACGCGGTCGGGATTATCGACTTCGACCAGGGCACGGCATCGCTCGACGCGGTGCTCTACGAGTCGCGCCTGCTGAAGAAGTTCGTGCTCACGGGCGGAATGGCCATGCGGCTAAGGTGGAAGGGGGCGCCGAGCTTCGCGCTGGCCGTTGGCGGTCTGCACCACGCGTTCAATCCGCCGGCAAATTTCCCGCGGCTCGACCGCATCGCGATCAATCTCAGCGCGGGCGACAACCCGCGGATCACTTGCGCCGCCTATTTCGCCGTCACCTCGAACACGGTGCAGTTCGGCGCGCGGGCGAATCTCTACGCCGCCGCTCATGGCTTCAGCATCGAAGGCGACATCGGCTTCGACGTGCTCATCCAGCTCGATCCCGTTTCACTTTCTCGCCGAATTCCACGCGTCCATTCAGCTCAAGCGGGGCTCGAGAAATCTTTTCAAGGTCGCTGTCGCAGGCGCGCTGGAAGGGCCGCGACCGCTGCGCGTCCGGGGAAAGGCAACGTTCGAAATCTTGTGGTGGGACGTTTCGGTCAGCTTCGACAAGACGCTCGTGCAAGGCGCCCCCCCGCCGCCTCCCCCGGCGATCGATGTGCTCAACGAGCTGGCGGCGGCACTTGGCGACCGGCGCAACTGGCAGGAAGCGCTCCCGGCCGGCCAGCGCAGAGTGGCGACCGTGCGCGAGTTGCCGGTGCCGAACGAAGTGAGGATCCATCCGCTCGGGAAGTTCGGCGTCAAACAGACGGTCGTGCCGTTGAACCTCTCGCGCGACATCGACAAGTTTGGCAGCAGCCCGCCAAGTGGCGCGCGGCGCTTCAGCATCACGAGCATCTCCGTGGGGGGCGTGGCGCAGACACCGACACCGCTGACGGACTTTTTCGCGCCCGGACAGTTTTTCGAAATGACGGATGACGAGAGCATCACCAGTCCGTCATTCGACACGATGGAGGCGGGGCTGATGGTGGGCGTGGACGCCTTCGTGTTCAATAACTCCGAGCGCGTCAACGCGGTTCTCGAATACAAAACGATCATTGTCGATAAACAAGCTCCTGGGCCCAACCCGCGAAAGCCGGGATTCAAGCTCAACCGCGACCAACTGTTCCTGCACGCACGGTTCGGCGCGGCTGCGCGGAGCGATGTGCGGCGGACGGGCACGGCGAAATTTCAGAATCGCGAGCGTACGCCGGAAGTCGCCGTCACGAAGCCCCGCTATGCGATCGCTTCGACGAAGGACCTGTCGCCCCAGGGGGCGCCGGGAGTCGAAGCCGGGAAGCCGATGACTTGGATCAATGCGCAGGAAGCCCTGCGAAAGCTGAAACAACAGAACCCAGTCGAGGCGGCCAAGCGGCAGGTCGTCCGTGCTTACGAATTGATCCGCTGAACGATGACGCGCTATGCCTGATACGATTCCAAACGCCAGCTCGATCTTTCTGCCGTGGGTGCGCCAGGGTGCGGCGGGCGCGATTCAAGACGCGGACACTATGTCGCCGACACAGGCAGGCCGCGTTTCGGTGCCCGTCAAGCTGCGGGTCAACAACGCAAAGGAGGTCAACGTTACCGTCGGTCTGCTTGGTCCCGGCGAAGTGACCGGGTTGGATCGACAGCAGATTGTCCGGGCCGAGCCGAAGCCGGGAAGCACGACCTTCGAATCGAACTTTCTCGCGGCCATCGAATTCGACCGCCCCGATCTCCCGTGGCTTTTCACGCCCGCCAAAGCAAACGCCACGGGAAAGCTCCGGCCGTGGCTGTGCCTGATCGTCGTGAAAAAGCAGCCGGGTGTGTCGTTGCGTTCGGACCGCGCGGTGCCGCTGCCGATCCTCGAGATCGGCGCATCGGCAAAGCCGGGTGATGAATTGCCGGATCTGGCCGAATCCTGGGCGTGGGCGCACGCGCAGATTTCGGCCGCCGAAACCGCGACCCCTGCGGATCTGACGCAGATCCTGGCGACAAGGCCGGAGCTGTCCGTCTCGCGGCTGCTTTGTCCGCGGCTCCTCAAGCCGGATACGGACTATCTGGCGTGCCTCGTCCCGGCGTTCGAGGTCGGACGAAAGGCGGCATTGAATGAGCCGATTCCGATGACGGACACGCCGCCTCAACCGCCCCAACCGAAAGACGGCCTCGCCCCCGCATGGCGGCAGGACGCCACGCAGGTCACGCTACCCGTTTTCTATCACTGGGAATTTCGGACGGGCCC
Organism: uncultured Verrucomicrobiae bacterium; assembly: GCA_963810765.1. GTDB lineage: Bacteria > Verrucomicrobiota > Verrucomicrobiia > Chthoniobacterales > Terrimicrobiaceae > DASTFP01. Next base: position 192,338 of record CAWEOV010000025.1, on the reverse strand, counting down.
CGCAGGCGATTTTGAATCGCTTGCAGAATTGCTGGAAGCGAGAGAGGTGCCGCCTCAAGTCGGCAAGCGGCCAATGGACGTCAGCACGCCCGGCTTCAAACTACCCGCGAGTCCTCCGCCGACCAAAATCCTCGAGCTGGAAGGCGCATTGCGTGTGCCGAAGTCGGCGCAGACGCCTTGGCCCGACGCCCAACGCAACGCCTTTCAACAAGAGCTGAAGAAGCTGCTCAACACCGCGGCGAAGCAGGCGACGCCGCTGGTGGCGCCCCCGATTTACGGGAGCGTTCTCGCGGGCGTCACTCAGGTGGACAACGCCGGGTCGCCGCTTCGTTGGGTCAACGAGCTCAATCTCGACCCGCGCCAGCGTGTGGTGGCGGGACTCGGCACGCGAGTCGTGCAAAGCCAGCAGGAAGAACTGATGGCATCCGCGTGGGAGCAGATGGGCGAGATCGAGCGTGCCAATCAGCGGCTGCGGCAGGAGCAGCTTAGCCTCACGATCAACAGCGTTCTGCACATCAAACATTTCAAGCGCCTGAACGCAGACGCCTTGCTTCAAGTGGCCGCTCCGGCGCAGGGGCGCATCGTCTGGGCCGACCCGCCTGACGGCGGCACGCCGGCGGAGTTGCTCTCGCTCCACCAGCGCATCGCCAATGCGATCGTGCCCGCGGCGGCGGTCGCATCGGCGACGCGGCGCTTGACGCGTTCGCGCGGCGCGATCAGCCGCCGGGTAGTGGTGCATGCTGCACCGGGCGGTTTGCGCATTGGCAGCAGCTTCATCAGCAAACTGAACCGGATCAATGATCGCTTCAGCTTGCGAATCGGCGGCGCGATCACGCTGAACCGAGTCTCCGCGACCATTCCGGAGCTGGCCCAGATCGTTCGTTCTGAACGCGCCATCGAGCGGAAAGTTCTAAACCTTGACGATGAGGCGCCGCCAGCCAAGGACTTCAGAGTCATTCCGGAGGGTGAGCCGATGCCGCCGCGGAGATCGCAGCCACTCGTAGATGTGGACAACGTGGTGGCGAGGAACTTTCGCCAGGCGGCCGCGAAGCAGCAGGCGAGGATCAATCGCCTCCGAACTCCCGAACCCGACAAACCTGCGCTTCAGCTGCCATTGCTCAAAGCCTCCCTGATCACGCGGCTCAATCCGGCTGTGACCGTCGCGCTGCGCGTGCGAGCGACGATCAGCCTGGCGCCGTCGCAAGCGGCGCGCACCGCCTTCGCGTCCGGTTCCGATCTGCTCCGCCCTATTCTGGCCGCGCCCGAATTTCCCCAGCCGATGTATGAAATGTTGCGCGATCTTTCGCAGGAACTGCTGCTGCCCGGCCTCGGGCACGTGCCGCCGAACACGGTGACGCTGCTCGAAACCAACGCGAAGTTTGTTGAGGCGTTCATGGCCGGGCTTAATACGGAGATGGGCCGCGAGCTGCTGTGGCGCGGTTTTCCAACCGATCAGCAGGGCACCTATTTCCGGCAGTTCTGGGAAGGTGCGCAGCGGGATATCGAGCCGATTGATCAATGGGGCGCAAAGCCGCTGGGCGAGAACCTGCTCGGACCCGGCCCGGACGAGAACCTCGTGCTCTTGATTCGCGGCGATCTGCTGAGCCGGTATCCGAACGCGGTGATCTACGCAGCAAAGGCGACAGGAAATCCACGCGAGCCGGGCTCGGAGGAAAAGTACCCGATCTTTCGCGGGACCCTGCAACCGGACATCACCTTTCTCGGGTTCGATCTGACATCCGGAGAGGCGACGAAGGACGCTGGCTGGTTCTTCATCATCCAGGAACAGCCGACCGAACCGCGATTTGGGTTCGATAAGCCGGAGGATTTCGGCGCGCGGACACACGTGTCCGTGGCCCTGCCGCCGCCAGCTTCGCTCCCGATCAAGCCGCCTGTGGAGTGGCGCAAGAACTCGGCTCATATGGCGGTCATTACCCGCCAGCAGCCCGTGCGCATCGCCATCCACGCGACACAGATGATTCCGTAAAAACCTGCTTATGTTTGATCATTGGTTGGTGCCCCCGCCGAAGCTGCCGGACCCGTTGCCTCCGGAGATGGCCGCGCAGCTCGTCGCGGGCGACCGGCCGCTGGCGCTTTTCCCGGTGCGTCTGGAAACCCGCTTCTTTTCGCAGCTGGATGGCTCGTTCGAGCTGCGCGTGCGGGTCTATCCGGACCAGGTGCATCTCGATTCGCACGAGCCCGAGCTGACCGAGCAGGAGAAAGCCTGGGGCGAGCATTATTGGGAGGAGCACTGGCGCGCCGGCAATGACGAGGAAGCGCGGAAACGGGCGTGGCGGCAGCTGGCCGATCGCTTCGATCCGCAGCGGGCCACGTGGGTGGCGCGCGCACTCAAGCCGCTCAATCCCCAGGATCGTCCAGTCACGCCGGTTCCCACCGATCAGCCGCTGCCGAAGCCGATCCAGTTTCCGGCGCCGGCGAGCAGATTGGAAAGCTGGTCGCGTGCACCGCTGGCTCGCGCGCTTCCCGATCGCTGGGTGGCGATTGCGTATTCGCGCGGCGCGCTCGTCGCCAGCGTCACTGGAAAAAACATTCCCGATCCTTTGCCAGCCGGCCCCGACCCGAGGGCGACGGTTGCCGCCACCTCCGAGCAACTGGCGATCGATCCGGGGATGAAATGGATGGTCGATTTCGACGCGGCCGAAACCGCCGGCATGGGCCTCCGAATCAAGCTGGCGCGGGACATCGCCCAGGTAGGGCTGGACGTGCTGCTGGTCCTCGGCGTGAAGGCGTCGCTCGGCGCCGTCGATTCCGCGAAGCGCATCGAAGAATTGCTGGACGCACATCACTACACCGACGGCCTCGCCTTCCTCCTGCAAGGCACGCCGTCGAATAACACTCCGGACGCACCATCCGGTTTCAGCTCGCGCGACGTCGGCCAGATGGAAAGCTATCTCACCGAGCAGTCGGCGACCGTCTTCAAGCCCGGCGACGGATCGAATGGCGATGCGCTCACCCGGGCGCTCGGGTTCTTGCCGGACGGAGCCAAGCCGCTCGCCAACCTGCTGAACAGCACCGCGAAGGAGCAACTCGACGCGCGGCAGATGAACATCGCCCTCTGGGCCGCGACGTGGGGCTACTTCCTGTCGAACATGTTCGGCCGGGAAGAGAACAACCTCACCGAGGACGACCTGAATTGGGCGCGCGCGCATTTCATCAACTACGTGCGCGCCGCCGGACCGCTCCCCACGTTGCGCGTCGGCAAGCAGCCGTATGGCGTTCTGCCTGTCACCTCGCTCGATGACTGGTCACCGAAAACCGGCCAGGAAACGCAGCACGCGCGCGATTTTCTCCTCAAAGATGTGCTCCTGCGGCTGCGCGACAAAGTGTGGCGCGCCAATGTCATCGGGGCCGCGCGTGTCGGACGCAGCCACGATCCTGATTCGGACCTTGCCGAGGTCATGGGCAGCGATGGACGCTCGTCGAGCTACTTCACGCGGAATGTCATGGGCCGCCATTACCTTCAGCACTTCTGGTGGCTGCTCTTTGCCGATATGGACGGCAAGGGCTGGTGGCGCAACCAGGAGGCACTGACCGGCGCAATCCTGAGAACGCTCGAAGTGAAATGGAAACCTCGGCTCGGGCGCGCTGCATACCTGGATGAATTTTTCCCGGTGACTGCGCCGCTCGTCCAGCCCGGCGAGCTTTCCGAGACGGCGCGGCTTACGACCAATTTCATTGATCCTCTGCTGACGGCACCGAGCCTCGACGCGCTGCTCACCGAGACCGCCCCGCCGGCCAGCCTGCTCCACGCGCTGCTGCGGCATTCGATGCTGCTCGAATACGCGAACGCCGCCTCACGCGTCCTGTTCAACAACGGGACGCCGCAGCCGCTCTTGTTCAAAGACCAGGAGCTGATAGACGTTCCGTCGGCCTTGCAAGAGGAGTCGGAATTGATTGCCCGGAGGGCAACCGCCCAAGCCCAGCGTCCTCAGCTCGAAGCTGCAGCGGCAGCGGCTGACCAAGCCCTGGCAGATTGCGATCGCGCAATTTCGGAGCATGAGCAAAATGAGCCGGAACGAGTCCTCGAAGGGGGCCCCAGGCCGCGTCCCAACCCAGCCTGGATTGCTTGGAGCCGGCGCCTTGCGCAGCTGAACCAGCAACGCGACCGTTTGCAGGTGAGCGCTTCCGCGGCACACGCCCGTGTAAGTGAGTTGATCGTGACTTTGGCGCAGCTGGATCGGGCGATTTCTGAAGCGCGTGAGAGGGCGAAGGTTGAGCGGCCGGTGCCGACCTGGAGCTGGCAGTTCAAGCAGAAAGTTCCAAACGTCACCGGCGACGAGACGCTCGGCGACTTCCTGTGGAAGCTCACGGCGTTCACGGACCCGAACGTCGCATCGATCAATGATTTCCGTCGCAGCCTGGCGCATCTCAAAACGGTGAGCAGCGCGGGACTGCAGCGAACGCTCGCTGGCGCTCTCGACTTGTGCGCGCACCGGCTCGATGCGTGGATTACTTCATTCGCCACCAAGCGCCTGGACACGATGCGGAAGACGGCTGCAACCGGTATCTATTTCGGCGGCTACGGATGGGTGGAAAACCTGACCCCGGCCCCGGCGCGGCCCGAGGTCGCTGCGACCACCGGCGAGCAGGCGCCGATTTTTCAAACGCCGGACGATCCGGGTTTTGTTCATGCGCCGTCGCTCACTCAGGCGGCCACAGTCGCACTGCTGCGCAACGGGCATCTCACGCATTCGACCGTGGAAGTGCGCGACCTGCTCGCCATTGACCTATCTTCCGAGCGCGTCCGGCTTGCGAACGATCTGCTCGACGGCGTCCGGCAGGGCCAGCCGCTCGGCGCCCTGCTCGGCTATCGCTTCGAGCGGCGCCTCCACGAGCTGGGGCTGGATCCCTTCATCGCGGCTTTCCGCAAGGTCGCGCCGCTGGGTGGAAAACTGGAGAACACTAATGAGCCGGTCGAAGCCATCGCCGCGAACAACGTGGTGGACGGGCTGGAGCTGCGGCGAAAGTGGGACGAGGTGAAAGACAACCCTGATGCCTCCGCCGTTTTTCTCTCCTCGCTCAACCCTCCTCCCGCAACCGCGGAGCGAACGAAGCTCAAGAACGCGTTGAGTGCACTGAGCGATGCGGTCGATGCCGTCAGCGACGCGGTTGTGGCCGAGAGTGTCTATCAAGCGGTCCGTGGAAACACGGCCCGCGCCGCGAGCACGCTCGACGCCATCGCGCGCGGCGAAGCGCCGCCGCCCGAGCTTGAAGTCGTGCGCACGCCGCGCAGCGGCGTGGCATTGACGCACCGCGTCGTGACGCTCGTTAGCGGCAACCCGGCGGCAACGCCGGGGTGGATCGACCCCGCGCAATCCGCGCGCGCCAGCGCCGAGCCGCATTTGAATGCCTTCGCAGCAAGACTGCTCGTCCCGCCTGCGAGCGTGCGTTGCGTCGTCGATCGATTGGATGCACCGCCGGGCGAGGTGGTCGCGCCAAAGGAGATCACATTGAGCGAGCTTCTCCTCGCTCCGCTCGATTTCATTTACGCAGTAGAGGGCGGCAGCCCGCCACAGCGCTCCGAGATCGAAGAGCGCATCCTTTACGCGATCACGCGCAAGCCGGACGGCTTTCCGTCCGGCGCCGAATTGCGCATCAATCCGGGCCGTCAGACCGGCTGGGGTCCGAACGATTTGAGCTACGGCGAGTTCACGGAGGTGCTGCGCACGGCGCGCGGGCTGATCACTGGCGCGCGCGCTCTGGATGCGGGGGACCTGAACCTGCCCGAGCGCACGCAAGCCAGCGGCGTGGATCTCTTGGAGCTCGAGACGCGCGCCAATTCTGCGGAACAGTCGTTGCTCCAGGCGCAGCAGAGTCTTCAAGGACTGCTCAATGCGCCCACGACGGCGAGCCTGGAATCGCTGCGCACCGCGATGTTGCAACTTGCCGGCTTCGGCATCGCCAGCGCCGTTCCGCTTTCGGCCGCCGGCGGCACGCCCGCCGAACGCGATGTCCTGCTCACGCAAGCCGGATCGATTGCGAAAGAGGCCTCGCAACGAATCGAACAATTGACGGCGTTGTCGGCCGCGCTCGGTCCCGCGGCGACGCAAGACGAGAAACGCGACCGCCAAATCGAACGGATGCGGACGGCCTTTGGCAAAGCGTTCGTCGTCCTACCGCGCTTTGCCGCAGGCAACACCGATGAGCTGGCCAAGGCGTTTGGCGACAGCACCAAGGTTCAGGACAACGATCCGCTTGCCGTCGTCACCTGGTTTCAGCGCAGCTCCCGCGTCCGCGACGGCATCGCGAGACTCGCGGCATCTTTGCGTTACGCCGAAGCGTTGAACACAGGCGAGATTCTGAAGCTCGCCGTTGGACAGCTCCCTTACAAGCCTGATCAACCCGGTCAGCCGCCAGATCGCTGGGTGGGCTTGCCGCTCAAAGCCGGCCAACAAATCGCCGGCGGCCGGTTATCGCTGGTGATGCAGGCCTCCGGCGCGGTCGATCCACAGCAGCCATTGGCCGGGCTGCTCATCGACGAATGGGTGGAGATCATCCCGAACGCGAAGGAAACCACCGGCGTCACTTTCCAATTCAACCCGCCCGACAGTTTCGCGCCGCAATCCATTCTCCTCGCCGTTCCGCCCGCGCCCGACAAGGCCTGGACCGTCGGCGACTTGCAACGGGTGCTCCTCGAGACGCTCGACCTCGCCCGGCTGCGCGCTGTGGACGCCGAGGCACTCGATCAGACAGGACATTATCTCCCCGCGATCTACCTCGCATTCAACGCCAACGACGACACTGTCTCGACCGATTTCGCCCGCCTCACCGGGATAAACTAATCAGTATTCGGAAGTCGCCATCGCCAATCCTAATAACAAATAACAAGCCATGCCCTCCATCACCACCTGGACGCGGCTCGAACCGCAAACTCGCAACGCTGCGTTGACCACAAGCGTGCAGGGCAGAATTCACGACCCGTTCTGGCTGATGGCGCGGCAGTGGCAGGTCGGCGAATTCCAGGGCGAGGACAGCGGAACGCCCATCATGGCGCGGCTGCGCGCGGATGTTGCCCGCCTTACCCGATTCTTCCCCGGGCCGATCGCGGCGAACAGCCAGGTCACGGCTCCCGCATTCAATGCCAAAGTGACGCCGCTTGAGACGATGGTCGAACGCGAGCGCGTCCGACCGCTGGCCCGCGCTAAGGGGGAAAAACTGCGGTTTGCCGTGGAAGCCGCGCAGCACTTTTTCCGATTGCTCGATCAGCAACCAATCACGCCCGCGAATCGCGAGACTTATCGCGCCGCTTTCAAACGCAAGTATCCGTTTCCCGCGATGACAACCGCGGAGCGCGGCGCGCTCGATGCCGGCAGCCTCGCCTTCTTCGATCTGATGTCTGCGCGCGTGCCGGACGGGAGGCTGCTGTATGCCGGGCTGCGCGCGGCGTTGCGCCCAAGCGGCGGCGGCACAGGGGCGCTGCCGCCCGATCTGCAGATCGCCTCGGAAGATGTTGCGGAAGTCGAGAAGGCCGCGACGACGTTATTCCAGTGGTACGAAACGCTCTTCAGCGAGCCGGGCGGTGCCGCTGCATCCTGGGTCACTGACCGTCTCGAGTATGCCTTTTCCGTCGGCACGCGGCTGAGCGATGGGGAGTGCACGCTCACCGCCAAGGAATACTTCGACGGCCATCTCGACTGGGAGGATTTCAGCATCAACGCCGAGGTCTCGATGGGCGCGGCGAATGATAACGCCATCGTGCAGACGACCACCACCGTCATCCCCGCGCCAGTCAATTTTCGTGGCGCGCCCGCTTCGCGCTTTTGGGAACTTGAAGATGCTCGGGTGGACTACGGCAGGATCCCCACGGGACCGGCCGACTTGCCGCAGATGCTCCTGATCGAATTCGCGAACAGCTTTGGCAACGATTGGTACGTGATTCCGGTCGAGCTCGAGATTGGCACTCTGTGCCGCACCCGCTCGCTAGTCGTGACTGACACGTTCGGCGTCCGCACGCTCATCAAATCTAACAGCGAGTCAGGCCTGCCACATTCGACCTGGCGCATGTTCCAGCTTTCCTACCAACGGCCATCCGACAGTCCGCCGCTGACGCCCGCGCCAAATCTATTTTTCCTGCCGCCGTCGCTCGCAAGAAGCATCGACGGCAAGCCGGTGGAGGAAGTGCTCTTCCTGCGGGACGAAATGGCTAACATGGCATGGGGTGTGGAACGCCTTATCGAAAGCTCCCTCGAACAGCCGTTGAATCGTTATGAATCCGCGGCCCGCGCCAGTGCCAGCCAGCCGCTCGTTCCCGCCGACGGCGTTCCCGTTTATCGCCTCGCCTCCAAAGTTCCTGACTATTGGACGCCGCTGCTTCCCGTCCAGATCCAGACTGACGCAAACGACCCCACAAAGCTCGCGGTGCGGCTGCTGCGCGGCGCGGTGCTCAAGCCCGACGGCTCCCAGCAAATTGTCCGCTCGCAAGGCCGAATTTTGAACCCGGACGGCGCAGCGCCACTCGCCTTTTACGAAGAAGAAGTCCCCCGCGAAGGCGCCCGCGTTACCCGTAACTATCAATTCGCGCGCTGGCTGGACGGTTCGACCCATCTGTGGATGGGCCGGCACAAGCAGGTAGGCCGCGGCGAAGGCTCGAGCGGCCTGCGTTTCGACACGGCTGAGTAGCGCCGAAGAGGATGCGTCTGTGTCGCCCCGGCCGGTCAGGACCGGGCGCCTGAGCTTCACCGCTTACGTGATGTTTCTCACACTGGCTGTCGCGGTCGGTGCTCCTCTCGGACTCTTTGCCGGGTTCGAACCCGTTGCCGCGCACCATCTTTTCATGGTCAAATTTACTCTGGAACGGCATGAATAGAGCGATTCTCAAGGCCGGATCATGGACATTGGCCAAGGACTCTTCCCGGTAGACATGTCTTTTCGCCGTCCATCGGCGCGACCGTCAAAAATCCGCTGCTGCGTCAAAGCATAGCACGTAGCCATTCGGGAACCGGATCAGCAATGAAAACGGCCTTTCCGTTACGACACTGAGCGACTTTTCGGAAGGGAGCAGCGAGGGCGTCGTTGTCGAAAATCAGAACTACAGGAAGAGTCTGGATTGCGGCTTTGAGGTTCGCGATAGTGCGCGGGAATCGAGTGACCAGTTTCTCGGGAGGAACGTCATGTTCCCCTTGGGACACGCGAATGGCAACGCGTTCCTCAGAAGTCTCGGGGCGGGAAATGCCGATGAAGCAGAGTATAACGTTGTAGCCGGCGGCGACCGCATCAGTGAGGAACGCCAGCTTCTCGACCGCCGGATCGGAGAAGACAGTTTCGAAGACGAAGCTTTCACGCTGTCTGACGAGTTCGTGTCGAAGAGTATCGGCAATCTTTGCGGCCTCGTAAGCCGGTATGTCCAGTTCGCGCGCAATGTCGTCGGTGTTGATAAAGCGCAATCCCGCCTCTCGAAGATGGGAATGGAAGAAGGTCGTCTTGCCGGCACCGTTTGAACCCGCAATAGCCACGATAACCGGGCGCCTCTCCGGCGAGCGTTCGATCATGAATCACTGCTCTCAGCGATCCGCTCGAATCGGCGGTTTACGAATCGGCCAAGGGTGCGGGTCCCGTCCGAGTCGATGCGCACCAAGAATCCGGGATGTCCGGAGGCGGCTTCGTAGTGCGGGAATGGTCGCGTTCTCAAATACTCGGCGACCCGTTGGCGACCCTCGGGCGAATCAACCGTTTCGAAGCACTCCGACAGCGGACGTGCCGCGTCGCTCATTCTTAAAGCCAAGACTTCGCGCCCCCTGAGCAGTCCCTCTACGGCTCGTCCCAAGCCGGCCCAGAATTCAATCTGGCCGGCGATGGACCGCTGGGCTACCTCCGCGGTCAGACGTGCATCGAGAACGAGGGAATCCGAAAGCTTGACTGGCTGGCTCATTTAGGCAGGGTAGCAAAATGCTACCCCGGATGCAAGTGTTAGCACATCAGCTCTGCAAATATTGTGATGTTGATGAAAGAGGCACGCAGTGATCCATCATTACCACTCGGTTAGTGGCTCGGCGTTGTTCCGGAGAACCGCCCCGGTGCGAGACACGATCTGCGAACCTGAAAGATTCGCCCCAAAGCAAATGTGTGCCAATACAGCCGAACCGGAACCTAGCACGCCGGCGGTACTGGAACGAGCGGTGAGATTCGAAGAATCCGGCCGTGTCCGAGCCGGTCGCCGAGAGGATCGTTTTCTGGCGGATCCGCAAACATCTCGGCGGCCAGGGTCGTCAAAGGCGCGTCCGGCGGCAATCCAAGCCGTCGAAGTGTCTCGACGATCGATGCAATCTCGAAGAGGCCTTCGCCGTAGAGCACGCGGGCGTCGATCCCCTGTCCATCGTTTCCGGGCTGCGGCGGAAACAGTCGCGTCCGGGCGACGAGGACGTTGCGCCATGCGGCCGCGTCCAACTGTCGCACGCGTGCATAGAGGAGCGACCACATGTGCGTCGCCGGCACTCGCGGCCGGATATTGCGACCCTGAAACACTGGCGTTGCGAACGGGGCGCGCACAAGGATCTCGAACTTTCCCCGCGCGGTCTGACACACGAGTGGTGGCGCCGGGTGCTGCACACCCGCGATCCGCAGGGCGGGTCCGTAGCGCCCTTGCGCTGATGACCATCGGCTGTCTGTGTGTCCCACCCGAACCTCATAGACGAAGAACCCGAACAGTTCCGGCGACGCTTCGTTGAGATCCTTCGGCAGATCGACGATATAGTGCGGCTCGGCCAGCGCCGTTGCCGGCAGCGGATCCATTGCGGCCAGGCCGTTCTGATCGCGCGGCTGTTCCTGTGAGATCTCGCGCACCCACTCGGGATCAATCGCCAACGGCGGCTCGATCGACTCGGGAACCGTCGTCGCACGATCCAGCAGCAGCGGGTCGGGACCGACGGCGAGCACGCGCACGAAGTACGCGTCCTCGGAATCGAGCGGACGCTCGGCGAACTCGAACCACAACTTGCGCCGGCGTGGCTCAGTGAACGAGTAATCCTCGCCTGGCACGTACGGAGAGAGGGCGATGCCCGCAGAGACGATGCGCGGCACCTGCACCGGCGGTGTTGTGACCGGCAGCAGGATCGATTCTTCGATCGGCTCCGGCGGTGGTGCACCTCTGTATTTCGGCTGAAGCGCGTAGTCGACGGTGAGCTCGGTCGGGAACTGTCCTTCCCGCGGCTTGGGATCGAACCCATCGAAGAAAATGATGTCCGCCGTCTGGCGGATCGGCGCACGCATATCCAGATCCAAGCCAGCGATGGCCTTCGCGGCAATCGCATGCGGCAGTCGAATCATGCCGGCGAGCTCCACACTGTCCGGCTCCCCGGGCCGATGAATGACACGTCTGACCTCGATGCCCGCTTCATCGAGGCCGTCCCACGTCCAGTCGCGTGCCAGCTTGAACTGGACGACGCTGATCCACCGCTGTATCAGATCGGCGGCCGAAGCGATCGTAATCGCAGAGCGCTCCGGCGACAACGTGTGCCGAAGACCTGCCGAACATGCGAGCACGGTTCGACGTCCCGCAGAGCCCGAGAGCATGAGCCCGTTGTGATCGAGTCCGATCTCGACGGCCAATCTTTCCGCGGGCTGCGCGACGCCTGCGTCCGGTGGAGGCTGAAAGAAGAACGAGCGGACCGGGGTGACGCCGTCAGGAGCGATCAGCAACTCTTCCTCGCCCTGCGCATCCGCGCGCACGTCGAGCGTCACCGGCACGCCATGGCGAGCGCGTTCATCGTAGAAATAGCCCGCCTGGTCACGCCCTTCAGCCACAAAGGTCAATCGGATCTCGCGCGCGGTCGGAAGCGCCAGGGGACCGTCGGCTGGCCGGTCCGGCGAGAACGCGGCCAAAGTCGCGTGATCCTGAAATTCCAGGGCGATGGTCAACTCGGCTTCGGGAAACTCCCGCGTCGTTTCGTAGAGCCTGAAGTACTGCGTGAGATCGCCATCAAGAGCTTTCACGTCCACCGCAATCGAGACGGTGAGCACGTCGGGATCGGGAAGGCCGGGCTCGCGGGTGATCGCCGGGTCCGCCGCAATCGTGTCGATGTCGGCGTCGACGTCCTCAAAGGTCGCCTTGCCCGTAAACACCACGTCCGGATAACCGAGCCGGGGTTTGGCGATCGTCACCTGGCGCACCGCGGGCGTTGGCCGTTTTAGAATCTCGACGGGCCCCGGTTGTCTGCGCCGCTTGAACGCCACCGTAAGCATCGAGTTGCCAGGGGGCTCCGGCAGCGCGACCGTCCAATCAGCGCCGCCGCGCGACAGATCGACGAGGCGCACGCGGAATTCGTAGGTCTCGCCGTAAAACAGTCCGACCGTCTTGTCCTCCACCGGCACGAACGCCTTCTCTCGATTCAGCAAGTAGGGAGGGACACTCGGATTCTGCAGCTCCGAGCGCGCATGCACGCTCACCAGATTTGCATCCATCAGCGCGAGAGAGCTTCCGCGCCACGTCGCGAAATACGAGGGGAACCAGAAGGCCCCGGTCTTTTTCGGGGAAAGTTGCGCGGGGACGACCTCCACGATGCCCTCGCCCGTGAAGCTCCCGAGCGAGTGAGGTCCGAGTTGCAGATCGCCGACGCTCTCGATCCGCACGAGCGAATTCCACAGGTTGTCGCCGGCGCGCCGCACGTCAACCCGGTACCCCGCTACGCCGTTCGGCGCGTCGATCTCGAGCTCACCGGCCGGAGTCCGCGTCACCTGTCGATTGAGCCATTCCGCCAGTTGCGCGTCGTCCCAAGCGAGCTGAATGGCGTCGCTCCGATCCTCCGATTGAACGCCGTGGACCTCCTTTGCGACGCCGTCGTCGTAGATCTCCGCCTCACGGAACACATCGTCCGCGACGAAGGCGCCCGCGCCCCCGTCCACCGGGAACAAGACTGCGGCGAAAATCGGCCGGCCGTCGGTGAGGGGAGGTATGCGAGCCGCGTAGCGCGCGACGAAGTCCGCAATGCCTGCATAAGCACTCGTCGCGTGGAGATCGAGAAACAGCCACCCACCTCTCTCGAAAAACGTGGGGTCCTCCGGCGTGACCGTCGTCTGCCCCATGAGGCCCAGCGCGGTTGCCAGATTCGGCTGGCGCAATGCAAACGCGATCAGCTTTCCCCAGGTCACCGCTGCTGACAAAACCACCGGCTCCGGCGGTTGATCGCTCGCCCCTTCGTGGAGTGCGCACTGGAACTCCTCTCGGTCGCTCAAGTAGGCCGAGCGGCGCGCGTTTCCTATCAGTTCGCGATAGTCCGGCGTGAGGACCTTTTGAAACACCGGTTTGGGTTGGGGCACGGGCGGTCCAGGTGGCCGCGGAACAATCGTGAAGTGGTTCGTCAGCTCAGCGAAGAGCGCGGCTTTGTTGATCGGAGGATCGTCGAGGGCGAGGGGCCCGATCAGCGTCGCGTCCGTCGTGAGCGGAAGGCGATCGAGACTCGCAATCAGCTTCGCTTCGAAGACAAGGTTTGCGGTCGCAAACGACGGCAGGCCGGCTTGCAACGGCTGCTCGGGATCGCCCTTGGGCAGGCAAAGGAACCGCACGCTCAACGATGCACCGTCCCAGGATTGCGGGAACGTTAGCAGGGTCAGACGCGCAGGAGCAATCGCCATCGCACCCTCCTATGCGTCTGCGAGCGCCGGAGCAAGGCCGGCGAGGCCCACGCCCGGCACAACGGCAGCGATCGCCAGCGGAATATCCTGCTCGAACTGCGTCTGGAAATCGACATCTTCTTCGATGAACACGGCCACCTGCACGCTCGCCGCGACTCTAATCTGTGCCCACACGGTGACCTTGGACGGACTCGCGCGCTTGATGCGCGCCATCGCCTCGACGCCAAACGAAAATCCGACAAGACCGCCGAGCAGCTTGGCACGTGCTTCGAGCCCCAGCAGCACCCCCGGCTCGAGCGTTTCGGGAATGAGAGTGTAGCCGTATTTCACTGTGACTTCGACTTCGAGGAGCCCTTTGATCAGGTCGCCACCGATCGAGGCGACGGCGCCCAGCGTGAGCTGGATGACCGGACGCCCCGTCAGAGGCAGCTCGATTCCAAACCGGAAGAGGCCGCCCGCATACAGCACCGGGGGCAGGATGCCCTGCTGCACGTCGCCCTGGAATTCCAGGAACAATACCGCGCGCTCCACTCCCGTCGCCGCCGCCTCGAGCGTGCCCTGCACAAGGAATTGCCCGTAGAACTTTCCCAAGCCGACGTCGACCCGCTCATTGGGCCCTTCGCCGATGCGAAAGATGAGCTTCATCCGGACGATGAACGACGGGCTTGCGCCGCCACCGGAGGTGACGCTGACATCGAAGTCAAACGGCAGGCCCGTGAGCTTCGAAAGCGTGTCGAGAATCTTCTTCAGTTCTTCTAGAGCTCCCGAAAAGAGCAGCTCGGGTTTTGCGAGCTTCGGTGCGGTGGCGCTCTGCGCGATATACTTCGTGCGGATCTTGAATATCTTCTGAAGAGGCCCCGGAAGCATCGGCAGATCGAGATCGAGGTCCGAGTCGGGAACGGCGACGTCCCAAGGAACCGGGAGTGCGGAGTCGATGTTGAGGAGGATCGTCGCAACCGTGTCGTAGCGACGGTCCATCTTCCATTCGCCGCCCTTCAGGAGATCCCCCGCGGGGTTGACGAACGTGAACGCAGGATTCTCAATCCTCCACGCATTGTTCGATGCCACCGCGAACGCCGGAGCTTCGTTCAGCCGGAGCGCGTAGGTTGCGCGTGGAAACGCACTCGTCGCCTGCACCAGCGAGTAGGGATCGGCAAGCAGCGGCGCATCAGTTTCGATGCGGCCCTCGGGCCTGATCCTAGGCTGAGGAAACAATGCACGACTGGCTTGCGTCGTCATCAGCAAGCCGTACGGCACGCTCGCGTGCGTGCGGCGCGCATCCGACGGCTCGCGGAACAGATACAAACCGGCACTGTTCCGCATGATGGGAACACCGCGCCGCGGATCGACCGGCGCTGCTTCGAACGTCGATGGAGCGATCCGGACAGTCGTCCACTGTCCAGCTCTCGGCAACGCAGGACTGCCAACAGCAGCCACGGCGAACCCCGTGCCGTTGAGATCGTCCGGTGCGAGATCGGACGTTATGCCTGACAGCTGAAGGTCGAGTGTTCCACCAACACGCACGAGGCCGTCGACAGGACCGCTGATCGGACCCACGGTTTCGAACAAGCGGCGCAGCTGTGCGATGTTCAAGAGCGACGGCGCATCCGGGGGCGGCGGCGCCGGAGGTGGCGGCTGCACCTGCACATATCCAAGACGGTCAAAGATCGGAACGATCTTCGTGAACTCGGCGCCTGGAAGGCCCTCGATCTCGGCGTCCGCATCGAATACGACCGGCTGCACCGCAACGCCGGGGTCGATGACGAACGCAGCGCCGGTAATGCGGATGCGGCGGATGTTGTGGAAAGCTTTGACACAGCCTTTTACGAACGCCGTCGGCCTGTTGAAGACGCCCGATTCGATCGCGACCCAGCCGCTGTCTGTGCGATGCACTCGGCCGGAGTTGCGGCGCTCCAGGATGACCGTGCGAACCAGCCGCGCGCCGCATTCGTACAACGCCGACCGAAACTGCAAGACCTCGTATGCCGTGCGGCCGTTCACGACCCCGAACTGCACTTTGGTGAACCCCGCGTCACCCTCCAACCGCCACTCGCTGAAGCTGGTCAGCCCGTAACCGGAGAGATCCGCATGATGCAGCGGGATCACCTGGGCGAATTGCCCGTTCAGCGCGGGCATGAGCTCCGCCGGAGTGACGCTCAGCAGCCCGGAGCCGTTGTCCGGGATCACGCTGTCCGGTCCTGATTCGCTGCGAGTGAGATTCGACAACTGCCGCAGCATTCCTGGCATGTAGCGCGACGGGTTCAGCTTGCGAGCGGGTCCGATGTTCCTGGCGGTCAAGCGAAGCTGGCGTGCCGACGTGACGTCACCGAAGTCAGGTTCGTGCAGCGTCGTGTCGGTGCCCGCGGGACTGAACGCCTCGTTACCGCGATCGTTCGGGCTGAGGCGCGCCATCGCACGCAAGCCGAAGGGAAGCGAGAAGAGCGCGGCGGCGCGTGTGTTCTCGCGCACGGCGTCGACAATGGCCTCCGAGATGGCGCCCGGAAGCGCAGGTATCAGCCTAACCGATCGCGCGCCGACGAGCGTCGGTCCGCCGTTGCTGTTCGAGGCGGCGATCTCGCGTATCAGCGCCGGCACCTTCTCGTTTGGCTCGATCAGAACCGGCTCCCAGTGCACCTGCGGCTGCATCAGCAAGCGCACGCGCTCCAGCGGAACAGACATTCGGTTCTCGACGATCTCAGGCTGGTTTTCGGCGGTCGATTCGAGCGCCACGCCAAAGAGATGCTCCCGACTTGAAACGTCCAGGAGATAGAGAGGCTCGGGGTGTGAGTCCAGATAACCTCGGAAACCCTCATACAAGCGGTTCTCGTCTTCATTGCGAGGCGGCTGAAAGGCGGGCTCAGTGAAGGGTACCGGGCGATCGAGGTGCGCGCTCACGCGCGGGCTGTTTGCGTCGGCCCACTCGAGGACGACGCGCATCGCCTGCTCGACCGCCTCGTCCCGTGCCGGCACGCCCAGATTCGCAGCGTACGGGTCTGGCAGCGTCGGAAGCCCGAACGAGGTGTCGAACGACAGCACCGCCAGGCCCGACGGTGCGAGGCTCGGACCGTCCCAGGCTGCGACGATGACGCAGCGGCGATACGGTGAAACGACGAGATAAAGATTCTCGAGGGCCAGGCCGGCGGTCTCGTCGGAACGGGGTCTATTTGCAATGCACGTGAGCAGGCTGCCGTGCTCGGTTGTGAGAAAGCCGAATACCTCGATGGCCCCTTCGTAACCGAATGGCTCGCCGTCGGCGCGCCGAGGCAGATCCCATCGATTGCGGCACGTGCCGCCGAGCACCGCCATCGCGTCGTGGCCGCCGCGCTCGCTCCTGTACAACAGTCGCGCAATCGGCTGCTGCGCGAAGACAAACGTTGATGCCGAGCGCGTCCAGAGCTCCACATCGTCATATCGGCCGCCGGAACCCACCTGTCGCCCTTCCAGCTCGATCCGCAGATCGTTGGCCGTCAGAAGACTGTCGAACCAGCGAAACGGCGCGCCATGCTGACCCGCGAGGCGACTGGTGAAGCCATCCAGGACCCCCATAGTGAGTGAGCCCCCGTGCGGCGCCTCGTGCAGGAGCGTGAACGCGCGGTTCGAGATCGGCAGCGCCCAACAGGGGTTCACGATACGCGCATCGCCCTGGAACTGCGCGACCTCCGAACGATTGCCGCCGATCGACCATCGCGTGTCGTCAGCCTCGAGCGGAAAACAGATCTGCTTGCCGTCGAAGAAGGGAGCGGCATCAGCGGGAGCGAACGTCAAATCGGAGCCGAAGCCCGAAAGCGAGCCCGTCCCCGACACCTGCGCTGCGGCGTTCGACCGCACGACCAGCCGGCGCGGGACCTTGATCGTGGATGCACTGCCGTCCGATGCGGCGAGATCCGCGGCGGCAGGCTGCTCCGCTTCCAGATCCAGCGTCCACGGAACGATCATCGGCAACACCAGCGTGCTGCCCACACGCTGCAAGGGTCCATCGACACGGAATGACCCCGCGGCAATTCGCACCCCCGTGAAATCAGGTGCGTTGGGCACTAAGAACCTGGAACGCACCCACACCGTACCTGCCGCCAGCGTCCACGTCTGGCTCGTCGCATCGTCCGGAGTCGAGTCGGCTGGAAGGAGCACCCATGGTTCGGAGACGAACTCGAAGAACGGCGGAAGGTACAGCGGCTGAAAGAGGACCGTCAGCAGCCCTGTTGATTCGAACGTGTTGAACCGCAGCAGGCGTCCGTGTTGATCGACGAACGGCCCGACCCCGGCCGTTGCGCGATCGATCACTTCTGAGGCTGGAGTAGCAAGCGGCAAATCCTCCACCTCGACGCGCAAGCGCCGGCCGGCCCTCGTGAGGTCGGCCGCCCATCTGGCGCCCGCGTCGATGGCCTCAACGATCTCGTCCGGCCACTCACCTGGCGGAATCTGTGCCTGAGCCGGATCTTGCTGAATGGCGCTGGCGGCAAGGGCGCGAAGTAGATCGCGAAGCGCGCCGGGATCTGTGCGCGGTGTGGCGCGCAGCTCTCGCAGGACGGCCATCAACCGCTGAATGAGAGGAATCACGAATGCAAGAACCTCGGAAGAGAGCGCCGATGATCGTCAACACTGATCCACCTGTCAAGTGAGTATCCGCGTGCGGCTCTGCCTGAGAGAGCCATTCCTCGCGGCCCTGTTCAACGTCTCCCGGGGATCCTCTTTCGAAGGGTCCGCAACGGACGACAGCGTCAAAACAACTTCCGTGCCGTGCTGATCACCACAGATTGACGAGACCGTGCTTGTCTAACAGGAGCAGCAGAACCGCCGCCAGCCCTGAGGCATTCAACAATTGGGCAAGAAAGCGCAGGTCGTTTTCGCGGGTCGGCAAATGGGCGCGCTCGTAAGCACCATCGGGACGGCGCGTCAGGACGGGCATCGGCTTGGCGTCGGCAACGAAAACGCGCTTTTGCATGAGTTCGAAGGGCACGTATGGCAAAAAACCGTGGCGCAGGAGCGGCATCTGCTTGTTGAGCAGATCAGCCACTTCCGTTTCGCTGCGGTTCGCGCCGAGGTCGAAAGCCTGGAAGACAAGAATAAAAACCGTCGTGATGAGCGCGATTGCCGAGAGATCGGCGTACCAGTTCGGGCTGCGGTTCGTGGCGATGAGGAACGCGACGATGCTGGCGAAAGACAGCAGCGCGACCGACCATTTTTCCGACAGCGACAGGAATTGCGATCGAAGGAATATCCATTTTGACACGCCGCGATCAAGGCTTTCATACCTGCCTTCCAGTTCCGGCGGAATCTCGACGTAGGACTCGCGCAGCACCCGGCCCATGCCCTGCACCACGGCGTTGATCTTGTTTATCAGGGAGCTGCGGCGCGATTGCTCCGTATTGACGTCGAAATCGAGAATGTAGACGCTGAGGCGGTAGGCGAGATTCTTGAGCTTGAGCAGCACGGTTTCGTCCCTCAGCGTCTTTCCTGCTTCGACGATGATTTCCCCCATGACGTTGACGTTCTCTATCTCCAGCTCGTTCTCCGACTTGTTGCGGTCCAGCAGTCTGCTCAGCAGGAAGCTGATGACGATGGCAAATACGCCCGCCATGACCTCGGCGTTGACGCCCTCTCCGTCGCCCAGCGTGCCGCCGCCGGTTTTCAGCATCTCGGGCACTTGCAGCACGATGATGCTTGAAAAGATAAAGAGGAAAGGCGCCGCCGTGTTAGCCGTCCAATCCCTGGTGCCCGCCTGCATCTGGAACATCGCCAGCAGGATGATCAGGACGCCGAACACCATCTGCTGGTCGATATGCGCCCCGCCAAGATAAAGGAAGACGGCCCCAAACAGAGGAGGCAGGTAGGTAAAGCCCTGCCGCGCGGGTTCGGAGGCATGGGTCATCGTATAATCGAAAAAGAAATCCGCGCCGAAATAGACGACGAAGCCGAGCCAGAACGGCGCGATCATGTCCTGAATCGAAATGCCTTCAAAATCGACGGGCGGCAGCAGCGGCGTATGGCGCAGGCCCAGCCAGAGCAGAAGCATCGCCACGAAGCCCGAGAGGAAGCGTATCTGCAACGCCGAATAGCGAAACGTCACCGGCAGGTCGGGTGCCTGCATCAATTCAACGCGCCGGACCCGCGAGCGTGTGAGCGCATGGTAATCGCACACCGCGTTGGCGCAGCCGAATATGGCGGAGACGAGGCCTGCGAGCATCAGCGCCGCCTTGCCAAGGCCGATGCTGCTATGCTCGCCGATGGCGATGCCGCTTTGCATGAGGAACCAACCGCCGAACAGGCCAAGGACGACGACCTTGAGCTCATAGCCGCTGCTGCGCTGCTCCCACGTGCTTGGAAACAGGGCGTTGGAAACGGCAAAGACGAACGGCCACATGAAATGCATGACCATGCCGGGCACCTGGGGTCCGTTCTGCACCGACATGTAGAACAGCAGGAAACAAACTCCCTGGCATGCTCCGGACAACGCCCAGAATCCGAAGGCGGGCCTGACGCGAAGAATGAATTTCATATCCCCCACAAAATTGCGCAGGCGGAAAAGGTTGAGCGCCGTAACACCCGCCAGCGCGAAAGCATGCAGCAAAAGCGTTATCTCGATGAAATTCAGCTGCGGCGTCGCGCGCACGGCAATCCATGCCTGCGATCCCCAGAGCATCGTCGCGAAAATCCCTGCCGACAGCGCGAAACGTCCTGCCTTTGGTTTCAGCATGGGACCTCCTTATGCATCCAGCAGCTGCCGCAGGCAGCCGACATAAAAATCGGGCTCGGGATATGGCTCATGCAGCCTGCCCTGCCCCCAGCGGCGCGAGGCGGCGCCCAGTCGCTGCAGCAGCCATTGCGCCTCGAGATACCGCCACGCGGGCCGCGCAGCAAGCGCCTCGGCGTCATTCGCACCGTAACCCTTGCAAAACGCCGCGAACAGCGACGCATTTGGCATGTACCAGCCGGAACGCTTGTCGACCACCGTCCAGTACTTCAGCGGAAAGAAGTCCTGCGCGAGGTCGCCGATACCCGCTTTCTCCCAGTCCAAAGCGCGCACATGGCCCATATTGTCGATAAGGATATTGTTTCCGAAGAAACTGTTGCTTAGCAAGCCGACGGCGGCGCTTTCAGGATCGTATTCCAGTCTTGTGAGCGCGTCGATAGTGACCAGCGGCAGCAACGGCCCGACTGCCTCCAGTGCCTTGTCAATCGCGAACAACTCCGTCGCGGGGGAAGCCACGCCCTTTGCGACGGCCTTAAAACTCGAATAGTGTTTTTTGAATCTGACGCGATGAAACAGGCGCAGCGCCTCTCCCGCCCGGTAGAAATAACCCGCCTTAGGCATGACGGCGAGATTCGGGCCCTCAACCCAGCGCCGAATATAGAAAGGCCGCGGCCAGATCTTGCGCGTAGAATCCCATGCGAAGACTTCCGCCCCGCCGGGACAGACGATAGGCGTATTGAAATTGGCGTAGACGCCATCGAAAAGGCCTTCGGCGCTTTTTATATACTCTTCCGGTTCCTGTCCGCCGGATTCCGCCAGCAGGCGCGCAACGAAACCCGTGCGGTGGGGAACATCAGTTTCGGGCTTTTCGATGTCGTTAATACGCACGATCAAGGGGCCTCTCGGCGTCGAGTAACGCATGGCGGACCATTCCTCTTCGTAGCTTGAAGCCGCGACGCGGATACCGTGCTCCTGCGGCAGCACCCTCGCTAAGTAATCGTGGAAAAATTCTTCCTGCTGCTTGCGGTCCAAGAGGTTCATGCGTCAGGTCTCTGCAGGGTGCTGGCGATTTCGCGTATCTTTCGCGGCGCTAGAGTCTCCTGCATGCCGGTAGGGCCGCCGGCGCTTTCAAGTCGTGCGTCTTGCCAAGCGTCTTCATGTTGTTTCGCAAAAAGCCTGCAGGACGTTTTCCCGGGGCGTTGGTCCGGAGTCTGAAGCCGGAGCGTGCGTCTCCCTGGCATTAGTTAAAGTGACAAAAAGTGGCCTCGGAAGTCAAACACGGTTGCTAGACGTCTTGCGCGGACATTGCGATGCACGCCAGCAATGCCGTCAGGTTGATCGCGATGCGATCGTGATCGAACGTCAAAACTCCGTGACTCCCGATAACGCGTGCGAGCCGATCGGCCGTCGCGGTGCAGATTTCTCGAAAGCTCTCTTGCGGGATTGGCAGCGGCCTTTATGGCGCCCGCCGTCACTGGCGAAACGGCGGCGGAGGAGATCAGCCGCGTCTGCGCTGCAGAACGCCAGTGGGAATTCTTTGTGACAGCGGCGCCATGGCGCTTTCGGGGCGCCACCAGTTCGCCGGTCAACCCTTTGGCGATTTTTTAGACTTCGCCCACTTTCCTCTTCGAATCCCCCGTCGGTTTGAGGCGAAGCCCTGCCCAGCGCATCCCGCCTCCTTTTCATCGGCAGGTGATGGTTCGCCCGGGCGATTTCAGGATTGGTTAGAGCTGTGAATTCGACGCGCTAGTTTTTAACAGCTGGACTTGTCGTGCTTAGGTGCGGCGTCGTTCCCCGCTGGGGGTTGCTCTGTTCGACCCTGCTGATCGTTGGCGTCATTTCTTCTCCCATTTTCGCGTACTTGAGCTGAGCTTGCGCTGTCTCCTGGTCGGGCTGGGAGGAGCAGGCCGAGGTTAGGAAGCCGGCCAGGAAAAGAAGTTCGCAGTACGATTTCATATTCATGGTTTGTTTTCAAACGGTACCACGGTGGTGTCGACGGTCAACTCCCGGCGATTTGCAGAAGTGTCCGGCAAACGTGGCGCTTTACGAGGAATCTTCGATACGGCTCTAGTGATCCTCGAGCCCCCTGGCCCACGCAGGCTGGCCGGTGTAAAGTGAGAAGGCCATCAAGCTATCAATCAATGCGCCTGTGTTAATGTCGAAGAGTTCGACGGCAGCGGGGCCTGCGTTGCTGGTGCGTGACTTGATGACGATAGCAGTGTCGTTCTGAACGAGTTTCCACCGCTCGACCCTTGCCATCCTGGGCTTGATCACAGAGAGAGTCTGTCCATTGCGTAGAACACGAACGCTGGATTTTTCAACCCAGACTTGAATAACGCCTCCCGGGTTCGGAGGCGCGGCGGGGGTCATGCATCCGACCATCAAGAGGGGGGCCAGGCTGATAAGCGCAACCGGCGAAAGAAATGCGGAAAGGAAATTCATAGAGGTTGGAAGGTTAGTCGAAGATTGGCAGTTTTGCAGAAAACAGCAACGGAGGATCAAGAGATCACTCTGGCGTTTTTCGGCTAGGACCCCTATATAGGGAGGCGCAATGGAATGGTTTGAAAATTTCGCGACGGCCAATCCGGTGGCGTATTCGATACTACTGCTTTCGCTGGTTGCCGTCGTTGGGCTGGGTTTCGCAAGCATCAAGATTCGCGGAATAGGACTCGGCGTGACCGGAGTATTGTTTGCGGGATTGATCTTCGGTCACTTCGGATTTCACTTGGAGCACCACACGCTGGAGTTTTTGCGGGAGTTTGGGCTTATCCTTTTCGTCTTCACCATCGGTCTGCAGATCGGCCCCGGTTTTGTGGCTTCGCTGAGGGATCAGGGACTGGTGCTGAACAGCCTTGCGGCGGCGATTGTGATCGGGGGCGGAATTCTCACGGTAATTTTCGCCGAAATCTTCGGAATCGGTTCTGGGGCGGCGGCGGGTCTGTTCTCCGGAGCAACGACCAATACACCCTCGCTGGGCGCCGCCCAGCAAACCTTGATTGGGATGAATGTGGATGAATCGCTTTCGGGCATTCCCGCCCTCTCCTACGCCGTCGCTTACCCGCTGGGTATCGCGGGTATCATCGTTAGCATGATCCTCGTGCGAGTTCTCTTTCGCGTTGATCTGAAGGAGGAGGTCGCACAGTTCGAAAAGTCGCAACGCTCCGGGGGCCAGCCAATCGAGCGGTCGAATCTCCGTGTCGACAATCCGAATCTCGACGGCTTACGGATCGACGCGATCCCCGGCCTGCACGAAACCGGGGTAACCGTGTCGCGCTTGAAGCAGCGCGGCGAGTCGGAAGTGCACGTCGCCACAGGCGCGTCGGTGATCCATACGGGAGACGTGCTGCTCGCGGTGGGCACCGCGCCTCATCTTGAGGCCTTTCAGCGGATCGTCGGAACTCAAAGCGACGAAGATTTGATGAAGGCGCCCGGCCAGGTCACTTTCAAACGGGTAATCGTGACGAATAAACCGGTGCTCGGCAAGACTGTGCGCCAGCTCGGATTCGAAGCGAAGTACGGCGTTTCGGTCACGCGGCTGCAGCGCGGAGGTGTCGAGATGATGGTCACCTCGGATGTGCATCTGCAGTTCGGCGACGTGCTGATTATCGTCGGCGATGCGCGCGCACTCGATCACGTTGCCGCCGAGCTTGGAAACTCGCCGAAGCACCTCGACGAGACGAATTTCATCCCGGTCTTCTTCGGCATTGTGCTGGGCATCATTGCGGGTTCGCTTCCGATCGCGCTTCCCGGGTTGCCGGTGCCCGTGCGGCTCGGCCTTGCGGGAGGCCCGCTTGTCCTTGCCATCCTGCTTGCCCGTGTCGGCAATATCGGACGGCTCGTTTGGTACATGCCGGGCAATGTTAACTACGCGTTCCGGGAACTCGGCATTATCCTCTTTCTCGCGTGCGTCGGGCTGAAATCGGGTTCGCAGTTCGTGAGCACCCTTCTATCGCCGAGCGGTCTGCTTTGGCTGGTCTGCGGCGTCGCGATCACGATGCGTCCCGATCCTGGCAGCCGGCATCTTCGGCAGGGCTGTCCTCAAGCTGAATTACCTGACCATCCTTGGCTTGCAGGCAGGCAGCATGACAGATCCTCCCGCGCTCGCCTTCGCCAACACGATCGCGGGCTCGCATGCGCCCGCGATCTCGTACGCCTCCGTCTATCCACTGACCATGCTCCTCCGCATTATTACGGCTCAGGTGCTGGTCATCCTGCTCTCTAAGTAATCCGCATCTGACATCGCACAGCCTGTGCCGAATCAAATTGCAAAGAATCTGCTTTCAATTCGGCTAAAGGGTCAACCTGACGAAAGTCCACTACCTAAGCGGTCCGATCGGGGTCGACGGCGCTGAGCCGGGAGACCTGCTCGTTGTGGATATTCTGGACGTGGGTGTGCTGCGTGAGTCGGACTGGGGATTCACGGGCATTTTCGCCCGGAGCAACGGTGGCGGATTTCTGACCCGGCAGTTTCCCGATGCGCGAAAGGCGTGTTGGGATTTTCACGGCGTCTACGCATCCTCTCGTCACATTCCATGCGTGGAATTCGCGGGCATCATGCATCCGGGATTGATCGGCTGCCTGCCCTCGAAGAATCTCTTGGATACGTGGAACAAGCGGGAGGCCGAGTTGTTCGCGACGAATCCGGAGCGCGTTCCACCCCTGTGTGCACTGCCGTACCCGGAAACAGCGCACATGGGACGCATGAGCGGGGAAGCGGCGAAGACGGCAGCGGCCGAAGCAGCGCGCACGGTCCCGCCGCGCGAGCATGGAGGAAACTGCGACATCAAGAATCTTTCGCGCGGGTCAAAAGTCTATTTCCCGGTATACGTGAAAGGAGGAGGGCTCTCGATGGGCGACATACACTTCTCACAAGGCGACGGGGAAATCACGTTCTGCGGGGCGATAGAAATGGCTGGTTATCTCGATATTCGCGTGAATCTGATCAAAGGTGGCGTGGCGAAATACGGAGTTACGAACCCAATTTTCGAGCCGAGCCCGATCCAGCTGGATTGACCGAAAATCAACCCGGAAGGCCATGCCACAATACGACTACGAATGTCCGCTTTGCGGCGTGTTCGCTGAGTTCCGATCGATTGCGGAGCGAAGTTCGCCCGGAACGTGTCCGTCGTGTGGCAGGGCCTCAAAGCGGCTGGTATCGGCTCCGAATCTAAACGTAATGCCGGCAGCGAATCGCCGGAAATGGGCAACCAATGAGCGAAGCCACAACGAGCCGCGCGTCGGCTCCAAACATGTGTGTTCGAGCGGCTGCGGATGCGGCTCAAACAAACCGGCTATAAAAAGCGGGCATTCGAAATATCAGACGGGGAGGGCAGGTAGCCGGCCGTGGATGCTTGGCCATTGAGTCTGGAAGACGTCTCGCAACGAAACTCCGGCGGCGATTCACTCTTGGCATGGGTAAGCAGCGGCTCCAAAGTCTATCTAGAGCAAACCACCCCCGTTTCCACCACTTGTGGCACGTTGGACCTGGCCGCCCGCGGGTTGGAACCCGCGTTCAGTGCTCAGCTTGAGCGGAGATCTTTGCCCTGGCCGATCTCGCGCCGAGACACAACGTCTATGACGGGTGAAAAATGTGTTCCCCCGGCGGGCTTGATTCTCTCAACTTGCTTGGTGAGCGCCTTCATCTCGAACTGGTGCAGAGATCTTCGTCGACTGGATTTCTCTTCGGTTGCAGCGTGACGTCGTCGAAATCCCGATGTCTAATCCGGCCTAAGGCAACTAGACTCGACGGGAATGTGCCCATGGAGATGATGCTCAGCGGACTAGCCGATGCAACAATGGCTGCCGCTTCGAATCCGATGTTCTGGTCTCCTCCGATGAAGGAGAACCTGCTTCTTGAAGACTTAGACTTAGTGAGTGTGCTAATTGTCATGATGTAATACGCTTTGATTTGGGTTCCGTGTTGAGGCCCTTCTCTACCGCATTCGTCAATCATCGTAAATGGAACGAAAGACCCAGGACGGAACATTCTCCGCCAAACCAGCGGCCGCGGTCTACCGCTATCCTCGAGCCGCGGGCGAACTGAGCACTTCAAGCGCGCGGAGGCCGGCTGCGGTTCGAGTCTCGACGCCGAGCTTGTCGAAGATTTCGAGGACATGCTTTTTCACTGTGGATTCGCTATTGCCAAGAATCGTTGCGATCTCACCATTTGTCTTACCTTGGGTAAGCCACAGTAGCGTTTCGGCGACACGCGGGGTTAAGCCCAGCACCGTCTCCAGCGGTCTGGCAGAATCGAAATTAGGCTTGAAATCCGGCACGGTTTGCTGGACGGCGCGTTCAAGACGCGCGCGGATGGCGGCAAGAAGATCAGGTTTCGCGACCGGTTTGGTTAA
The DNA here is from genome assembly GCA_963810765.1 of uncultured Verrucomicrobiae bacterium. Classification (GTDB taxonomy): domain Bacteria; phylum Verrucomicrobiota; class Verrucomicrobiia; order Chthoniobacterales; family Terrimicrobiaceae; genus DASTFP01. The sequence goes on along the minus strand of CAWEOV010000025.1, from coordinate 165,710 downwards.
GTAGTCGTCCGCGCCAAGGTTCATTCCAGCGCGAATGTCGGGCTTCTCGCCTTTCGCGGTGAGGAAGATGAACGGGATAGTGACGGTCTCTGCGTCGGCACGGAGAGCAGCAATGACGCCGTAGCCGTCCAGTTCCGGCATCATCACGTCGCAAAGAATGAGGTCGGGCTTTTCCTTCTTCGCCAACTCGACTCCGACTCGGCCGTTCTCGGCGGACAGCGGGTGAAATTTCTCAAGCCGGAGGACGGTCGTCAGGTTGCGACGCATTTCTGGTTCGTCTTCAATAACCAAAATCTTTTTCACAAATTTTTATCCTTATCGTATTTGCATCTGATTCCGGCTTTTCCCAGGAGGATTCGTGCGGTATCGCCTAAGAGCAGGCGCTTTGCTTGTTACAGGTTCGTCTTGTCGCCAGCGCGCGGAGACACAGGACTGTAAATCGGCAGCCTCACCGTTCCACCGTGCCTTCACCCAATTTGCTCTCCACTTCGATTTTGCCGCCGTGCAAATCGACGCAGCGCTTTACGATCACCAGACCGAGACCCGTACCCGGACGGTCACTGACGTTATGCCCGCGATGGAAGGCGTTGAAGAGCCACTCTCGGTCGGCTTCTGGAATTCCGATGCCTTGGTCGCGGATAGCGCAAACAATTTCTGTTTCGTCACACCTGATTTCGAATCGAACCAGCCGCCCGGCGTCAGAATACTTCACCGCGTTCGTTAGCAAATTCGTGAAAATGTGCCGCAGCAAACGCTCGTCGGCCTGTATCTCGGCTGGAATTTCGCCAAGCAGCAATTCGATCGGACATCGCCGAGTCAGTTGCCGACAGCACTTCGTCCACGAGCCTTCGTACGAATGCTCGCAGCTCCAGCGATGCAGCCTTGAATTCCATCTTGCCGGCATCGAGGCTACCGATGAGCAACGCCTCCTCCATCAGCCCGGCCATGCGACGCGTGTTCTTGCGGATGGATTGCAGATGCTCTTTGCGCTCGTTCGGCTCCAACTGATCGAGGTAGTCCTCCAGGATTTCCGCGGATGACTGGATGATGCCCAGCGGCGTGCGGAACTCGTGCGACACCATGGACACGAAATTGCTCCGCAACTGCCCCAATTCCTTCTCTCGGGCCAGCGTGCGGAGCAATTCGGCCTCGGCCTGCTTGCGCTGCGTGATGTCGAGACCGATAACGAGAATGTGCGGCTCGCGGTTGATTTCGATGATGTCGGCCGATTGCACTATCGTGTGGACGGTGCCCCGCCAGCTACGAAGCTGGCACTCGACCTCGCGCAGCGACCCGTTGCGCTCAAGATCTGCCAGAAACTTCGCGCGGTCGTCGAGATTCACCCATATGCCCAGCTCCTCTGAGTCATGACCGAGAATTCTGTCACGGCTCAGCCCGATCCACCGAACGAACGCATCGTTCGCCTCGATGAACTTATTGTCGCTCAACCGCAAGATCGTAATGTTCACCGGGCTGGCGTGAAAGGCCTTGCTGAAGCGTTCCTCGCTCTCGCGCAAGAGATGTTCCGAGTGCGCGCGACTTGATTCTTCCAGCGCCAGGGAAACCATCGACGCGAGCGCTGAAACAAAGTCAATTTCCTCCGCCGACCAGTCGCGAGGCGGGCCGGTATGCTCGTGACAAAGAACGCCAACAACCTCGCCGCGCACCCAAACGGGTGCGTCGAGCATGGAAGAAATGCCAAGTGGCTTGAGGTAAGCTTTCCGCCAAACCGCTCGTGGCCGGGTGCGTCAATACGCGGTCGGCCACGATGGGCCGTTTGGTGGCTAATGCCTCAAAATAGGCAGGACAATCAGAGAAGCCAAGCCGGGTGCCTTTGAACTGCTCATCAGAGCTTTCCGCATCGCGCAGATAGAGGACTTCACAAGCAATAGCGGAATCATTTTCCTGCAGCGACCAATAGCTAACGCGCGCCACGTCGAGCGTTGCGGCCGATAGCGAACAAATCTTTCTGAAGCGCTTTCTCGAGATTCGATTTGTCGGAGTGCGCCAGTTCAAGCAGCACGTCGCGGTGTATCTGCACCTGCTCGCCGTGTTTGCGCAACTGCTCTTCCGCGCGCTTGAGTTGGTCGTTCGACCGCACGAGTTCGATCGTGCGCTCGACCACTCGCTTCTCAAGCGACGCGTTGAGCTGACGAATTTCGCTTTCTGCCCGCTTGCGCTCCTCGCGCGTGCGGAGCGCCATCACTCCATACGCCAGGTTGTTGGCCAGATCCGTATATTGCTCAACGGTCGCTCTCAGTGAAGGCATCTGGTTCCTCGGCGTAGAGAGTAAGCGCACCGAACGCCTCGCCGTGAGACATCAGAGGAAGGGAAACGTTGGACGCGTAGCCACGCGATAGCGCCTCGATTCGCCACGGAGCCATATTCGGATCGGTGAGAATGTTCCTGGTCCAGCACGTCGTACCTGTCCGGATCGCCGTGCCCGTGGGCCCGCGTCCTCTGTCGGTGTCCGCCCAGGTAATGTTGATTTGTTCCAGGTACCCGGCCTCGTATCCCGCCTGAGCGACCGGTCGGACCGTTTTGTCTTCGTTGAATTCGCGGTAGCCGACCCATGCCATTCGAAGCCCGCCAACCTCGACGAGGATCCGGCAGACGGACCGCAACAGTTCGTATTCCTCAGTCGCTCGGACGAGGGCCTGGTTGCACTCGTTGACAGTCTGCAGCGTCCGGTTCAGTCGGGCCAGTTTCTCCTCCGCCCGCTTGCGCTCGATGCCTTGCGCGATAGTGTCAGCCACCAACTCGAGCGCCTCGAGTGTGTCCTGACCCAGAAGCTTTCGCGCGAACATTGCCAGGACACCAATAACACGACCTTCGACGACGAGAGGGTAGCCGGCAAAGGATACTATTCGTTGTTCTTTTGCCCACTCCGGATTGCCTATGTGGGGGTCGTTTTGTATGTCATTTGTCAGGTGGGGCTTGCGCTGCTTTGCGATCAGCCCAATCTTGAGCTTGCCAACGGGCACGCGGGCGTGTTCGCCGTCCAAGCCGGTGTAAAGACCCGCGCTGGCCCGCAACTCCAGCACGTTCTGTTGCTCGTTGAGCGTCCAAATGCGGGCGAAAGCCGCGTCGAGGTGACGAACTACGGCCTCAGCGCCGCGCTGCAGCATTGTTTGCAGCGCATTTTCGGTCCCGCTGGCGAATGCTGCGTGAATATCTGCATGCAGCGCCGCTTGGCGCGCGCGCCTCGCCTGTAAGTCTTCTGCGCGCTTCAATGCCGTGATGTCCGTCGCGATGCCACAAACCGCATACGGCTTTTCCGTGCGGTCCCACAGCAGAAATTTGACGACGACGTAATGTCGCTCGCCCTCCGCCGTTGGTACAGCTTCCTCAAATTGGACGGGCGTGCCCGTTTCAATCACCTGGCGATCGTTCGCCCGTACTGTTTCGGCAACATCACGAGGATGAATGTCAAAGTCGGTTTTCCCGCGGATTTGGTCACGCTGAACACGAAATCGGCGTTCGTACTCACGGTTCACTAAAATGTAGCGAAGTTCGAGATCTTTAACGAATATGACAGCGGTGGTATTATCCAAAATATCCTGCAACCGCCGGTCGCTGGCGCGAAGCGCCTCTTCTGCCCGTTGGCGTCCGCCAATCTCGACGAGGAGCGCGTCGCTTTTCCCCTGAAAGACCGCGCCCTGCTTTTTCGCTCTTGGCATTTGGTGAAAATTGTCGACGTTCGTTCCTTCCGTCGGAATCACTCTATGCGGGCGCGACGAGTTCTGCAAACAGCCAGAATTCGTGCTCAGGAATTGCCTTGAAAACCCTCTGCCAGCTCGGATGAATGGTCTGAAACACGAAAGTCGCTTACGCTACACTTCGCGAGCGGTGCCTTCGAGTTCTTTCCTTCCATTTCCTTTCCGTCCAAACCGCCTTCCTTATCGTTCCTGGCTTTCCCGGTAGCGTCTGAGAGTCGGGCTCAAGAACCATCTGCGCACCTATTGCGAAGGTTCGCGCATGAATCCAGTCATAAAAATCGTCCGGAAGTTGTTTCGGTTTCGTTCTTTCGTATCCACCGGGCGGAACGCGTTCCATTCGGCTTCGCAGCCCGTCTGTGGCCGTTACCGCCCGACCAGCTAAAGGAGAGTTTTTCAACTCTATTCCATGATAGGGATCATCCCGAGTAAGGCCGCAAACGGTGGGCGAAGTCCGGCTCGCTGGTGCTCCGCAGATGAATGCTCTTATCTTGATGATCAGATCCAGAGCACCGGCGTTCGTCAATTTCACGGTCCTCTTTATAGAACATCCGCTGATCGTCGTAAATGGAACGAAAGATCCAGCCCCCCGGCAAGCCGGCGGTCGGCAGCCGCTAGTCGATGCTTACAAGCCCAAACCCCGATTGACGGAAAATGCTCGAGGAAGAACTCAGCGTTGCCTGATCACGGGAAAATTGGGGCTTGTTTACTCGCGGGAGTTTTTCGCCACAATTTCGTTCAGTTGGCCGTCGTGCGGCATCCTTTGCAGGCTCAAGCGACGGGGAAAGATTTCAGGGACGTTGTCCGCCGCTTGCCGATCGCCCGTATACTGCGTGATCAGGCGGCTCGAATGGCGGGGAATGCGCGAGGTCGCGCACTTGGCCCGGCGATGGGCCGGTAGCCGCGGAATAGCTCCACAGCGAAGGTTTTTGGATACCGGTCAGGAGCGGACCTCAATCCCGGGTCTTCGGCGAACTCGTAAATGTTAAGCATGAACTGCATCGGATACGCAGGGGACTGGCGAACCACTTTGATCAACTGCTCGTCGACGTAGAACGCGACGTCGTCCGGGGTCCACTCCGCCGCGTACGTGTGCGATTCGCGAGCATCGATGCTGACCGTCTCAGCGGCGAACTCATCCTTGATGGCAGGATCCCCGAACGGGTGGACGCCCATCCCGACCTGGGTCTGGAGCGGGCCGACGTCACGCCCGAAAATTTCGCATATGCAGATCTCGGCGGAACGCGGTGGCTCGTCCTCGTAGCCGATCATCCATAGGGCCACCATGTTCACGGGGTCATCGAGCGCGCGGGCCCGGAGTTCGAACAGGCCATATTGCGGCGTATACAGCGCGACGTTGCGTTGCGCTTCACGGACGAGCATGCCCTCTCGGAAACGGTGTTGGCCGATGACGGCGCCGACGGGTCCCGCGAACACACCGGTTTGGAGCGACGAGACCCGCAGATGACCGGTGAGATCTTGGCTCCACGGTTTCTGGTCGGGCTCGATGAGTAAGCGGAGCGTTCCGCCACCCACTGCGTATCGAGCCGCCGACGCCGCACGCGAACTCCAGTGCGGGAGGTAGTATGGGATCCAAAGCCGTTCGTCGAGGACCGGCCGGTCGAAACTGTCCTCCACCTCCAGTTCGTAGCCGGCCCGATCAAGGATCGCGGTTGGCCGGCCGCCTGTCACTTGGCCGGCCATCGTGCTCCCCTCATGCTTTTCTCGCGCTCGCGGCTCGTATTCGTGAGTCGGTAGGAATTGTTCAGCTGAGCCAACCGCTGCGTTGCTGGACGGGCAAGAATCCGAAGGTTTCAATGTGAGTCCCTTGTTACTATGCTACCGGAACCTCCATTCAAGTAGTCCAGATCCGCGCCCAAGTGAGCTTGTTGCACGTGTTGCTGATAAAGACTTACATACCCGCGGTCATACTTTTTATGAATGGGTTTCCAATTCTTTTTGCGCTGCTGAAGTTCTTCTTCTGAAACCTGCAGGATCAAAGAACGCTTGGGCACATCCAGATTGATGATGTCACCGTTTTGAATGACGGCAAAATTTCCACCGAGTGCCGCTTCCGGGGAAGCGTGGAGAATAACGGTGCCAAAACCCGTGCCGCTCATGCGGCCGTCTGAGATTCGCACCATATCATGAACGCCTTTCGCCAGTAGTTTTTTTGGCAGGGACATATTGCCCACTTCAGGCATGCCCGGATAACCGATGGGACCTACATTCTTCAGCACCAGAATACTGTTCTCATCTGTCTCGAGGGTTGAACTGTCGATGCGGTTTTTATAGTCTTCGATGTCTTCAAAAACCACCGCTTTGCCACTATGTTGCATCAGGTGTGGGCTTGCTGCCGAAGGTTTAATGACAGCGCCGTTCTCAGAGACATTGCCGATTAGTACGGCCACGCCCGATAGCGGATTGAAAGGCTTATCGACCGTCGCGATCACATCACGGTTGTATACTTCAACCGTATCATAGTTTTCCGCGATGGTTTTCCCGTTCACGGTTATACATCCGCCGTGAAGAAAACCATCCAGTTCCTTCATCACGGGAGGCAACCCGCCGGCATAGTAAAGGTCTTCCATGAAATATTTTCCGGACGGCTGCAAGTTCGCTATGAGGGGAACGTTGGCAGATAGTTTGTCAAAATCCTGCAAGGAGAGAGGCACGCCTGTCCTACCCGCGATGGCCAGCAAGTGAATGATAAAATTAGTGGAACCACCAATAGCGGCATTGGTGACGATGGCGTTTTCAAAAGCTTCCCGCGTGAGGATATCGGAGAGACAAAGGTTTTCTTTCACCATCTCGACGATGCGCACACCGGAACACTGCGCCAGTACTTTCCGGCGCGAATCCGCGGCGGGGATGGCGGCGTTGCCCGGCAATGAAAGTCCCAACGACTCGATCATACACGCCATCGTAGAAGCTGTTCCCATGACGGCGCAATGTCCACGGCTGCGGCACATGCACGCTTCCGCGACCGTAAGTTCCTCCTGTGACATTTCGCCGGCACGCACGGCATCATTGAAACGCCAAACATCGCTGGTGCTGATATCACGGCCCTGGTATTTGCCGGTGAGCATGGGTCCCCCGGATACCACCAGCGTGGGGAGGTTCACGCTGCAAGCGCCCATGACCAGAGAAGGTGTGGTCTTATCACATCCGCAAAGCAGCACTACGCCGTCTACCGGGTTGGCCCGAATGGATTCTTCTACGTCCATGCTGGCGAGGTTGCGATAGAGCATCGCGGTAGGTTTGATCAATGTTTCGCCCAGGGACATGACGGGAAACTCCACCGGAAATCCCCCAGCTTCGGAGATGCCCCGCTTCACTGATTCTGCCAGCTCACGAAAGTGTGCGTTGCAGGGTGTTAGTTCGGACCAGGTGTTGCAAATGCCGATGACGGGCTTGCCTCTGAATTCATAGCCCGGGATACCTTGGTTTTTCATCCAGGCGCGGTAGATGAATCCGTCTTTCCCGGTTTTGCCAAACCAGCCTTGGCTACGAAGTTTATCTTTCATGATCTGTTGTAGTTTCTGTACTTAAAAATTGGCTAAATTTTCTTTTAGCGATGAGCAGCGCCACGACTCAACAATGAACGTGTGTCTTCGGAGTCATACTGACCAATCAAAACGCGTTGATTTTATGGCGCGTCGCTTTTCGGGCTAGACAGAGCGCGTGGCGTGGCACGATGCTGCTCGCCAAACCACGTTGCGATGAGCAAAAGCGCCACCTCAACGCTGTTGATTTGCAACGAAACCGCGGCGCGGTCTTCGTCTGGCGGGGTTCTGCTGTCTGGGAAGGGTATCACATGAATTTTTTCAGAATCGCTGATGGATCGAAGCGGGAACGGGCCAGCAAGTCGCAGACGAACTCCGAATCGAGAGGTCGTGGTGAGGCCGAAGCGCGCGTGCCGCTTGGGCTCAGCGCCGCTGATGGGCCGGGATACCGAATTGAGTTTGCTGAAAGATCGGTGGGAGCAGGCTCAAGAGGGGATGGGCCAAGTCGTGCTCGTGATCGGGGAGGCGGGCTTGGGCAAGTCTCGCCTCGTGCAGACACTGGCGCAGCGTGTGCAGGCCCATGCGAGTGACGCGGCCTCGGTAGCGCCTGGCGAATCCGCGAGCGCGGCGGTCGACCAGGACTCTGCCCTTATCGAGTGGCGGTGCTCAGAACAGTTCCAGAACTCGGAGCTTTATCCAGTGGCAGATTATCTGGAGCGCTTCCTCGGGCCCGAGCGTGATCTATCACCAGCGGCTCGCTTCGAACGATTAGCGCGGAACTTGGATGCTTATGATCTGGGGCGGCCGGAGGTCATTGCGCTATTTGCCAAATTGCTTTTGCTGCCGCCAGATGAGCGATATTTGGTAGCTGGCCTCACGCCCGCTCGCGAGCGTGAAGAGACCTTTTGTGCGCTGCGAGAATGGTTGGTCGCCTGCTCTCGCAGGTGTTCGGTCCTATTCGTAGTCGAGGATCTGCACTGGATTGACGCGTCGAGCCTCGAGTTCCTTAAACAGTTTATCAGCGAGGGCCCGCACCACCGAATCCTCACCGTTCTCACATTCCGTCCGGAATTCAAAACTCCATGGCCGGCGCTGGCGCATCAAACAAACTTGGCCCTCAATCGGCTGACACGGCGGCAAGTAGCCGAGTGGATGCGAAGAGATGCTGGCGAAGTGCTGCCGGAGGTGTTGGTCGCGCAAATCTACAACCGCACCAGTGGAGTGCCGCTTTTAGTCGAAGAATTTAGCCGCCTGGCGTGTGAGTCTGCGATGTTCGAACCTGCCAGGGTCGCGTCTCCCTCCAGCAAGGCGGCGGGCACGAGAGAACTGCCCGCAACGCTGCAGGAGCTCGTAATGGCGAGGCTCGATCAAATGTCGTGTGACCGTGACGTAGCACAGCTCGCCGCCACACTCGGCCGTGAGTTTGGTTACGCTTTGCTCGCGGCCGTCGTGACTGTTGACGAACAGACGCTGAGCGCCGAGTTGGCAAAGCTGGTGTCAGCCGGGATCGTCTACGCTATAGGTCAGCCGCCAGAATGCGTTTACCTCTTTAAGCACGTACTGATCGAGGAAGCTTTGTATAGCGCGATCGGCGAGCCCAAGCGCCGGCGATTTCATCAGCAGATCGCCGAAGTGATGGAATCACGATTTGCGCACTTGGTCGAAACGCAGCCGGAACTTCTCGCGGAGCATTTCACGGAAGCCGGGATGAGAGAGAAGGCGATCGGATACTGCTTGAAGGCAGGGCTGCGGTCGCGAGACCGGTTCGCGCACGCCGAAGCGATCAACCACCTCACTAAAGGCCTCAAGATGCTTGAAGCGCTGGAAGCGTCGCCCGAACGTGATGCCCGCGAACTAGAGCTGCTCGGTCCGCTGGGCACTGCTTACATCGCTTCACGGGGATACGCGGCGCCCGAAGTCGGTCCGATATTCCATCGCGCTCGCGCGCTGTGCGAGCGGGCGGTCCAGACGCCGCAGCTTTTCACAATAATGTGGGGTAATTTCGCCTTTCATATAGTGCGCGGCGACTTCCGTATTTGCAGCGAGTTGGCGGACGAAGCCATGGCGTTTGGTGAGCGATTCAACGATCCGGGCGTCCTGATGGAGGCTCTCTTCCTGAAGGGTCTGACACGGCTCTATCGCGGCGATTTTGCCGGGGCTCGCGAGTGTTGCGCGCGGGCGATTGCCGAGTTCGACGACCGCGAGCGCACGGCGTTTTGGGCCGGACTCGTGGGCGAGGATGCCGGCGTCACCCATCGCTGTTATCTGGCGCTGGCCTTGTGGCACCTCGGTTTTCCGGACCAGGCGCTTAAACTCAATGGCGAAATGGTCGAGCTTGCACGCGGCATCAACCACCCTTTCAGCCTCGAATACGCATTGCATCACACGGGTTGGCTCTACCAGCATTGCGGACTGGGGATGAAGGCGACGGCCGCCGGAGAAGAGCAAATTCGGATCGCAACAGAACAGGGGTTTCTTTTCTGGCACGCATCAGGCACGCTTTACGCTGCTGGCGGCTTGCTGCTGCAGGGCCGACTGGAGCACGGAATTCGGCTGCTGCAAAAGGGACTGGAAGCCTATCGGGGCACGGGCGCAGAGCTGGCCGTTCCCTATTACTTGAGCATGCTGGCAGATGGCTGCTCGCGGGCGGGTAGATTTGCCGAAGCGCGCGCAGCCCTGGACGAGGCACTCGCTCTCGTGGAGAAGAACGACGAGCGATTCCAAGAAGCGGAATTGCACCGGCTCAAGGGCGAATTGGCTCTGGCGGAGTCAGGCGATCAAACCGCTGCCGAGGAATGCTTCCGTCGCGCCGTCCGGACGGCCCAGTGCCAGCAGAGCAAAGCGTGGGAACTGCGCGCCACGACGAGCCTCGCGCGACTTTGGCGAAAGAAAGGCCGCCGCGAAGAAGCCTTCAGGGCGCTGAGCACGGTGCACGGCGCCTTCAGTGAGGGCTTCGCGATGCCCGATCTGGTGGACGCCGCGACGCTGCTTGAGAACCTCAGCGATGAGCGTATGCGCGCGGAGTTCGCCGCCGGCATCAAATACGTGCGTGAATGCATCCCGCCGCCCATGGATGGATTGGTCTCTGTTGATTGGCGCTACCTCCCGGCCTCCACCCTCGGCGGCGATACCATCGGTTACCACTGGGTGGACGACGATCATCTCGCCCTCTATCTCGTCGATGTCACCGGTCACGGGCTGGATGCCGCGTTGCTATCGGTCACCGTGGCCAACGTGATCCGTGCGGGCTCATTGCCTGGGACCGACATGAAGCAACCCGATCAGGTGCTGGCCAAACTCAATAACGCCTTCCAAGGCGCACAGCACGGCCAAAGATTCTTCACGATCTGGTATGGTGTTTACCATTGCGTGAGCCGCACGATGACTTGGGCCGGAGGCGGTCATCCCCCCTCGATTGTGCTGCTTCCTGGCGAGCCTAATCCGCTCCTTCTTCCTTCCTCCGGCCTGATGATGGGGGTGCTTCATGGCGTAGAATTTCCAGCTCAGTCGTGCCAAATCCCGGCAGGCGCGCGCCTGCTCATCTTTAGCGACGGCGTGTTCGAAATCTTCCGCGACGGACGTGACACGTGGGATCTGGATGCCTGCATTGCGCATCTCGCGACCCTTGCCGAAGAGCACGGAAGCCTAATGGATAAACTCCTGGATCATGTCTATCGCCTTCGCGGATCGCCTCGCCTGGACGACGATTTCTCCATCATCGAGGCTCGGTTCCAATAAGGAGCTCCCACCTACGAACTCGCGAGTTTTCAGGAATTGACTGCGTCCTCGCTTTCCGGTTTCATCAACCATACAACCTTTGATACGAGCGATTGCTTGACCAGCATTGGGCGGTCGCTTTGCTGTCTCCGGTGCCGAAGCATCATCACTCCGTAGAATGTGTTTCACCATGGTTTCCCCTTCCGCCATAAACCTCCGAAGAATATCATCCTAGTGCAAATTGCGTCACATCATTCTAGAATAACACGGTGGCCTTTCGGATCGAAGGCGGCAGGGAATACAAAGTCTGCGGCTGGGGTTTTCCGCACGCTCTTGATGATCCGCAAAGCAGTCCGAGATCAGCCTTTGGCAGGGACTGGTGGCAGATAGAGAGAACAATGAGCGAGAACAATCCATATCGAGCTTTCGTTGATGGCTTTGCCCGTTTGCTGACCGAGGGAGAGCCACTTGGCTTGGCGGGGCCCGTCCGACCCACCCGTCCGGCGGCGGTTGCGGGTGCACGCACGGCGCTGATCTTTGCGCCTCACCCGGATGACGAGGTAATCATCGGCGGGTTACCGCTTCGACTGCTGCGCGAACTGAAGATAAACGTCGTAAATGTGGCGGTCACTTTGGGAAGTCGCGCGGATCGCCAGGTCGAACGCTGGCAGGAGCTCAAGAACTGCTGCGATTATATCGGATTCGGATTAGTCGCCCCCGCGGAGAGGGGACTTGAGGGAATCAATCCGCTCGCGAAGGAAAAAGATCCGCAAGGGTGGTCCGCCTCGGTCAAGGCGATCGCCGGGCTTTTGACGGAACACCGGCCCTCAATAGTTTTCTTCCCGCACGACGATGATTGGAACAAGACCCATATTGGCGTCCATCGCCTGATCGTTGAGGCATTGGGCTTCTCGGGTGTTGCTTGCCAGGTGGTCGAGACGGAATTCTGGGGCGCCATGGATTCACCCAACTTGATGGTCGAGTCAAGTGCGGCGGATGTTGCCGATTTAGTGGCCGCTCTTTCGCTGCATGTCGGTGAGGTCGCGCGAAATGCCTACCATCTGCGTCTGCCGGCCTGGATGATCGACAACGTGCGCCGCGGGGCCGAACTGGTCGGTGGTCAAGGCGGAACGGCGCCGCGCTTCCCTTTCGCGACTCTCTACCGGCTGCGCCGCTGGGAGAACGGTCGCTTTCACAATATCTTCGAGGGTGGCCAAGTGCTTTCGTGCCAGGATGACCTGAGCAAGTTTTTCTAACCACAACGCCAAACTGATTTTTATTATGGAAGTGATCGTTCGGATCGACGCCGATCAGGCCGCGGAACTCACCTCCCGGCTGATCGAGGCGCGGTTGCGCGCGAAACCGGACTTGGTACTGGGGATGGCCACCGGCCGCACCATGGAACGCGTCTATGACAAGCTGGTCGCCAAACACCAAAGCGAAGGCTTGGACTTCTCAAGGTGCCGCACCTTCAACCTGGACGAGTACATTGGCATACCTGCCGAGGACGAACACTCCTACCGCTATTACATGAATCATCACCTGTTCAGCCGGGTGAATATCGATCTTGCCAATACGAACGTTCCGAATGGCATGGCGACTGATCTGCGCGCGGAGGCAGACCACTACGAACAGCTCATACGGGACGCCGGAGGGATTGATGTGCAGCTCCTGGGCATCGGCGAGGCGGGCCACATCGGCTTCAACGAACCGTTATCGGCGCTCATGTCCCGCACGCGAGACAAAGCGCTCACGCCCCTCACGCTCCAGCAAAATGCGGGCATGTTTGGCGGCGACGCGGGCAAAGTTCCCAAACGGGCTCTGACGATGGGTGTCGGCACCATCCTGGACGCGCGCGAGCTCCTGCTGTTAGCAACAGGGGCTGCAAAGGCGTCGATCCTCGCCAGGGCCGTGGAAGGGCCGATTACCGCCATGATCAGCGCCTCCGCCATTCAGTTACATCGCAACTGCAAGGTAATCATCGACGAGGATGCAGCCCGTGAACTCAAGGAGCGGGAATATTACGACTGGATCTTTCAGAACGAGCCCGAATGGCAGGAATTCCGCGCTTAGTCACTTCGGGTCAACGAGCCCAAAGCTTCCGGATGCGAATTTATATCGCAAACCACAACAGTATAGCGCCTCAGCAATGCCGGTTATCACAGTTTGATCGCATCCCTTGACCGCGCTTGTGATGCGAAGGTCCGAGCTGGTCGCGAAAAACGGCCGCTTTCACGACAAATCAATAATATAAGATTCTCAACGACTATGAGTGCAGCTGCCTTTGCTAAGTTTCAGAAACTCGGTCGAGCATTAATGCTTCCGATCGCGGTGCTTCCTGTTGCCGGACTTCTGCTCCGTTTGGGACAGCCCGACCTGCTCAACATCAAATGGCTCGCAGACGCCGGAGGAGCGGTCTTTACTAACCTCCCGCTGATTTTCGCGCTCGGCGTCGCCGTGGGCTTTGCGAAGGAAAACCACGGCGCAGCGGCTCTGGCCGGAGGTATCGGTTATTTGATCCTGACTGCTGTCTTGAAGTCAATCAACGATAAGCTCGATATGGGGGTGCTCGCCGGCATTCTCTGCGGCATCGTGGCCGGCAATTTGTACAATCGCTTCAAGGACATTAAGATGCCTGAGTACCTCGCTTTCTTCGGAGGGAAACGGTTTGTCCCGATCATTACCGGTCTTGTCTGCGTGGTTCTCGGTTTGTTGTGCGGCTTTATCTGGCCGGTGGTGCAGACGGGTATCGACTGGGTCGGCCACGCGCTCATCGGCGCCGGTGGCGTGGGCCTTTTTATCTACGGTCTGCTCAACCGGATCCTCCTGGTCACTGGTTTGCATCACATCCTCAACAGCCTTGTCTGGTTTGTCTTCGGCAGCTATCCCGGCCCCGACGGCAAAGCGGTAACCGGCGATCTCCATCGCTTCTTCGCGGGCGATCCCACGGCTGGCTCCTTTATGACTGGCTTCTTTCCCGTCATGATGTTCGGTCTCCCGGCAGCTTGCCTCGCGATGTATCACGCCGCCCGGCCGGAGAACCGGAAAGTGGTCGGCGGACTGTTAATGTCCATGGGGCTAACTGCATTTCTGACCGGGGTGACCGAGCCCGTCGAATTTACCTTTATGTTTCTCGCGCCGATCCTGTACGTGATCCACGCAATCCTCACCGGCATTTCTATGGCTTTGATGACCTTTTTGGGCGTCAGGCTCGGATTCACATTCTCGGCCGGGGCCTTCGACTACATCATCAGTTACAGGCTTGGAACGAACGGTTGGATGTTGATACCAGTCGGGTTGGTCTATTTCCTCATCTACTACTTCCTATTCAGCTTCGCGATTCGAAAGTTCAATCTTGCAACGCCCGGCCGCGCTGACGCTTCCCTGGAGCCTGCTGCCGAAGGGGTCCCGGTCACGGGCGGGGCCTCAGGCGCCGCGGGCGCTCAGGCTCCTCTTGCTGGGGCGGTCGGATATGTGAGAGCCTTAGGTGGTAACCGGAATCTTAAGCTCGTAGACGCCTGCACGACGCGCCTGCGCCTCGAGGTGGTGGATGATTCCCTGGTCAACGAGCCAGCGCTCCGGACCCTGGGCGCGCGAGGCATTGTTCGTCCAGCTCGCAATGCCTTGCAGGTAGTGATCGGCCCTCAAGCCGAGATCGTCGCCGGCGAGATCCGGGACGCGATGGCTAGCGGAGAATACGCTGCTCTTGGGCCGGCCGTTGAGTCGCCGACGGTCAGCGTAGAGAACGCTCCGATCTCTCCGGATCAGGCGAGCGCTGAGGACACCGCGGTCGCTCAGCGTCTGGTACACGCTCTCGGGGGGTCGTCGAATGTTGAGGCAGCCGGGCACGTGGCGGTGACCCGGTTGCGATTTGTGGTTCGTGACACAGGCAGAGCCGATGAAGGAGCCTTAAAGAGCGCCGGCGCCGCAGGCGTGATGAAAGCGTCGGAGAACGTCTGGCACGTCATTGCCGGCCAACGCGCTCCGGCGATCGCGTCCGCGCTCGACCTGATTTTGGACGCTCCTTGTAAGAAACCAGATCAATTTCATCTGAAAAAGTGATGCTCTTCTCTCGGCTTCGCCGCAACGAGATCGACAAACTCCCCTGATCAGCGCACCTTGTCCCCCGCAGAGGTTCTTCTTGCAGCCCGCTGTGCCAGATGCGCCCCGAGCAGCCGCCAGGAGAGCACGATCAGCAGCACGGCGGCGAACAGCACGCCGAACGCTTGAAGGACGCGTTCGTACAGATGGTCGACCACGCGTTCGGCGTGACCTTGCATGGCGTCGCCAAGGCGGGTCGCGGCCGGGGCGTCGTGCTCAAGCATGGTGACCAGCATCTGCAGTTGCTTCGTGGCATCGCCGATTGTCGCTGCGGCCTGCGTGTATTCGGTGATGTCGAAGGGGCGGCCGGGAACGGATCCCGGCGGCGGCGGTTCACCCACTTTCAGGCGACGCAGCAGGGCGTCGGTCCCGTCGAGCACACCCCGGATGGAATCCGATGCCTTAGGAACTGCTTCGAGACTCTGCCGAACTTCCACCACCAGCTCCCTTACGACGCCCTGTTGTTGCTCCATGGCAGTCAGTAACTGCTCGATCGTTGCCTCGCGTTCCTTGCTGAAGGTCTCGGGTAACGTTACAACTGTGTCCGCCAGCAAGGCAGCGGACTCCCCGACAAGGTTCGCGGTGGCAAGTACCGAGCGAGTCTCCGGCATGTCCGCAACCGAGGCGCCCAGCGCGCGCGTCTGCAGGTCGAGCAGCATCGGCGTGCGTTCGGCGTAGTAGATCGCCCGCTCTCCGAGGATGCGGCTCTGTTCCATTTCTCGCACTGCGGGACGCAGGCCGGAAAAGGGGTCAACCCCGATAAGCGCCAGGATGCTATTGGGGGCGCTCCGCCCGTTAGCCGATAGGCCACTGGCCTTCGCGATGTCCTCCAGTCGGTTGAATGCGACGCTTTCCAGCGAGGCGGCATCTGGGGTCCAGGCGGTGAGGCGCCGGCGCAAATCCGCCTCTTGTGCTGGCTTCAGGAAGTCGACCAGGGGCCAAGCGTCGTTTTCGAGACGTGCGAACTCTTCAATGATTGGCTGGGCCTTGCTGCCCATGATCTTTGGCAAGTTGTGGGCGGCCGATTTGCGGGTGAGCGAAGCGAGCACCACCATGTCCACAGCGTTGATGCTGGGATTGGGGCCGGCGGCGATTTGCACGGCAGCCGTGGCCTGTTTGATCTGGAAATCCACCAAGCGGTAGCGCAGTCGGGAATCGGTGGCTTCGGATTGGGCCTGGGCGCACGCACGAGACACCGCGTCGACGTACCCATCGGCAAAGCGCATCACCTTGAGCTGGAGTTGGGATTCGAAACGCCGGGTCTTTTCCTGTTTCGACGTCCATCGATCCAGCAATGCGCACGCCGGCAGCTGGAGCGCGAGCGCTAGGATCAATGCAGCCTGAATGCGCCGCAGCAAAAAGCTTCCTACTCCTCTCAACGCCTCGACGTTCACGATGGAGCTCTTCCCTGTCATCGCAGACCGCCGATGAGCACTATAGTCCCTGTTGGTGGATCTTCATCTGGCACCGTCTCGAGAAGCGCAGCCGTCTGGTCCGCGAGTGTGTCGTCAACCCGCGGGCACGTGCAACAGGTCCCAAGTGGAACCAGAGCCTGAAGGCACGATAGATAACCCACGAAGATTGCCTTAATCCAGTCCACGTTTCCTGGCAATGCGCGTATGAGGAACGCCCGTTTCCGACACCAGCGCTCCAGACGTAATTGCCCACTTCACTGCAAGCTCGCAACACGATACATCGGTTTCGTCAAAAGAGTCGGTGAAGGTCGAAAAGACCGCAAGTGTTTACAGCGCCTGCTTCGAGCCCACCAAGGGTTTCGCAGCGCAGGCACGGCTGCTTGCGGAAATGCATGTCGCCATTATGGACGAAGCGCACGTCAGGCTTTGCTCGGAAGGGCGCCGACGCCTGCAAGCGCACGCCGGACCGGGAGCAGCGGCTTGCGCTGGCGCCGGTATTTGGAGTGGACCGAGACGTATTCAGATTCGCCCCATCGGTATCGTTCATGATAGTTGCGAGGATCGTGCGCTGTTTCACAACCACCGCGGCCACTCTCATCGTCGCCCTATGCTCGATGCTCCGCGCGCAGGACCTCGAGCCGCGCGCTTACAGCAACTCACCGACCGGCCTCAATTTTGCCATCGTCGGCTATGGCTATGCGAAGGGCAGCGTGCTCACCGATCCGTCGCTGCCGCTCGACAACGTGAGCAACGAATCGCATGTCGCCCTCTTCGCTTATGCCACCACGCTCAACGTGCTCGGCAAGTCGGCGAAGTTCGACGTCATCGTCCCATACGTATGGCTCACGGCGAATGGGGTCGCCTTCGGCATGCCGCGCCAGCGTTACGTCACGGGCTTCGCCGATCCGGCGTTTCGTTTCTCGATGAACTTCATCGGCGCCCCTGCGCTGACGGCGGCGGAGTTTAAGAACTACCGGCAAAATTTCATCCTTGGCGCGAGCCTGCGCGTCACTGCGCCGCTCGGCCAATACGACAGTGACAAGCTCGTAAACATAGGCACCAATCGCTGGTCGCTGAAACCGGAGATCGGCTTTTCAAAAGCGTTCGGGCGCTGGACTGTCGAACTCGCGCCCGGCGGTCACATTCTACACGGACAACGGCGACTTCTTCGGCGGCCAGACGCGCGGGGTGGCGCCGCTCTACTCGGTGCAGGCGCATGTCAGCTACACCTTCTCGCCTGGGTGCTGGCTGGCGCTGAACGCGGGCTACTTCGTAGGCGGACGCACGACCGTCGATGGCATGGAGAACGACGACGAGCAGGAAGGCATGCGCTTCGGCGCGACGGTGGCGCTGCCGGTGAACCGGTATCATTCCGTGAAGCTCTACGGCATCACCGGCTATAACGCGCATTGCGACCACGACTTTCAAGCCGTCGGGCATCGCGTGGCAATACCGCTGGGGCGGAGGGTTCTGAAAGAAGCCGGCGGTGCAGGCGCTACACGTCTAAGCCTGCGACGACACCTCAAGGAGCGAAGGTTGCGGTTGATGACAACCTGCTTGAGCACATATCGCATTCTCGGCTGGGACAATCGATCTCACCGCGATCGTCTGGCCTTGACCGCGTGTGGAAAGCGGCCAAATTCAGACCTCCGCCCGTTCCCGTTTCTTAACGTCCGATTTTTTCGTTTTGTGACGTGAGGCGATAGGAAGCGGCGGATGCTTGGTCTGCGTGATGTAGCGGTGACCGGTGACTTCTTCGCTGAGCCGCTGATCCCGGCCTTGCAGGGTCGCTTTTCATCGTTCTTTCAATACTTTTCCGGGACGAACCGCCGGTTCGCAATCGAGGCAACGTCGTCGTAGGCGTCTTTCTCGGATCGCTTCGGCAGCTCGACCTTTTCGCGCCGTACTTCCTCGTAGGGAATGAGGCTGAGGAAATGAGCGATGAGGTTCAGGCGCGCGCGGCGCTTGTCGTCGGAACGCACGATATGCCACGGCGCGTGTTCGGTGTCCGTGGCCTCCAACATCTGATCCCGAGCGCGAGAATAGGCGTACCACTTGCTGCGTGATGGCATGTCCATTGTGCTTAGTTTCCACTGCCGCAATGGGTCGTCGATCCGCGCCTCAAAGCGGCGTTTCTGCTCCTCGTCGCCGACTTCGAGCCAGAATTTGATGAGCTGGACGCCGGCATCGATAATAAATCTCTCGACCTTGGGGCAGACCTCCAAAAAGCGCCGGTGCTCCTCTTTCGAGCAAAAGCCCATCACGCATTCTACGCCCGCCCGGTTATACCAACTGCGGTCGAAGATCACGATCTCACCCGCCGCCGGGAAGTGCTGCATGTAGCGTTGCATATACATTTGCGTCTTCTCGCGGTCCGATGGCGCAGGCAGGGCAGCAATGCGGAAGACGCGGGGACTCACGCGCTCGGTGATTGCATGGATCGTGCCGCCTTTTCCCGCCGCGTCACGGCCCTCGAAGACGCACAATGACACGCAGCCCCTCGCGCTTCACCCAGTCCTGAAGCTTGCAGAGTTCGACCTGAAGTTTGCGCAATTCGCCTTCGTATTCCTTGCGCGTGAGTTTCGCCTTCTCGGGAGTGGTGTGGGAATCGTTGTTCATCTTCGTAGGGAATGTTGCTTCTTGGGTTGGCAAGTATTGTGGGTCGGCGGCATTGACCTAATTAGTTAGTCAGCGCCTCAACACTCGCACATACGCCTTGGTCATGGGGTGGGGCACCCGACCGGGAACTTCGGAGAGTGTGCGGAATTGAGACCTGCGCGCCTGGACCTTGCGACCAGCGTCGCGAGGGGTGGCACCGATTGCACATGCAACGGACTTCAGATGGGTTCATTGACGGAAATAGGGCTGTCGAGAGTTGCGGAACTATCGCCCGTCCGCAGATCTCAACTTTCCTCTCCCTTTCTTTTTCCCGCTGACTTAAGTTCCCACCACAGCAGTCGCCGACGGACAGCCCGCAAGAGAGCCAGGCAACAGGGTAAAAGGGCGCCTTTCTGCGCATTCCCAGAGGCGTTATCAGAGGTATACTCGAATTGCAATAATAGTGTATTACTCAGGCTGACTTTTTGTTCTATTTGGCATTGCTAGCCGATCCGATTGCGGTGCTTCGCTCGGGTTCCTCTATGCTCAATGTTCTCACCGCCCTTGCGCTAATGCTTTCAACTTGGAAACATCTTGCACGGTCAGCGCGAGCTCGCGAGAAGCAGCCTCCAAAATTTCGGGAGTCATCACAGGCGCACCGCGCAGGTTCTGCACAGCCCGGCTATTGGAGAAGAATTTTTGGAGATAGACCGAGTAAACCTCAGGGTCAATTCCGCGCACAACCAAGCAGGCTTCGGCTTTGCCTGTCCCGCGAATGCGCTCAAGCGTTTGATGTCCATATAGACACGCTCCCTCCTTCGTAAGAATAACTATTGATTTCATTTATTTCTGACCGGCTTGAATGCGATCGCTCGGCTTGGCAAGGTGGAACTGCATGGCTCAGTCTTTTTCAAATCGGGTTCATGCCATGGGAGGCGGCGCTGCGATCATTTCCACTGCGGCACGGTGCGGTGCCGCCCTCAGCTTTCGAGGATGGCCGCGTTGCGGCGGCTGCGCACGACCGGCTGATCGGTGATGATGACCGTCGTCCCCGGCGCGATCGTGTCATAGACTTTCGCCGCAAACTCCGGATTCATCCGCAGGCGCGACGCGATTTTCTCGGCGTCGGCACGGCGGCCGCTGCTAGTCACACACATCCAGCGGCGCGCCTGGCGGCCCGGGACCAGAAAGCTCATGCGGCCGGTCGTACCTTCGAGCAGCGAGAACACATGATCGCCGAGCGCTCCGCGTCCGCCGATCTCCACCCGGGCGCGCCCGATCGGGTTGCCGTTGCGATAGACGTAGATCGCCTTGTCGGCGGCGCTCACGACCATCGTGATCGGCCCGCTCGCGCTGCGCTCGGGATGCCAGTCGTAATCATTCTTCGCCAGCGGGCGCAGCATCTCCGGCGTGAAATCCTTCGGCGCGAGCATCAGCCCGGGGCTCGACGCAAGATGCGGCACCGGCGTTTTGCCATTGCCCACCACGACCGTGCCGCCCTTCGACGTCGCGCTGAAAAGCAACTGCGAGAAATCAAAAGGCAGGCGGATGCAACCGTGGCTCGCCGGATAGCCGGGCAGATTGCCCGAGTGCATCGCGATGCCCGTCCACGTCAGGCGCTGCATGTTCGGCATTGGCGCGTTGTCGTATGTCTTCGAGTAGTGCTCCTGCTTTTTCTCGAGAATGCTGAAGACGCCGCCCGGCGTGGCATGGCCCGTCGAACCGGTGCTCACGGTCGAACGCCCGATGAGGATGCCATTGCGATACACGTGCATAACCTGCTCCGGCACGCTGACCAGCACGATGAGCGGCCCGCTCGGGGAAAGCTGCGGCCTCCACCAATACTCGCCCGGCTTCAGCGGCCCCGTCGGCTTGCCCGTCGGCGTGCCTTTGGTGTGCGCAGACGGTTTCTCTACCGCCTGCGCGGTGGAAATCAGGACGGCAAAGAGAGCGAGAAGGCGGAGGAGTTTCATGTGGTGTGGTGCGTGGAAAAAGCGGACGCGAAAGGTCATCAGAAAGCCTCCGCCAATGGAATAGGACTTTGCCGGAAACGTTCGCTTTTGCTTCGACATTTCGGATCGTTCCTTGGTAATCGGCAGAGATGCCCCTCAGAACATTCGTCATCCTTCTCGCGTTATCCCTGGTTGCACACGCCGGCTGGCTGAAGCCCGATGTCGATTTTTCGAGCTACGATGTGCCTCTCCACGACCAGATCGTAAATCGCGTCAAAGCCAAAATCTCGAATCGCCTTGGTGAAGGCACGAATACTCGTGATCGCTATTTCATCATTCCTTTTGCGTACGAAAATGACGGGAACGATCCGGAATTTTCGCACTCTTTCATATCGGTGATTCGAGTGTTCGCCGATGACAAACAGCCCAGGCTTACCCAGGGCCTGAAACTAAGACGCTACAAGAATCGGGAATTTGAAACCTTCACCATTAGTTGGTTGCCCTTTGATTTCATGACGAATCCCCATCTTTGCGTGTTCAAAGGCACGGGCGCCCGCCTTTTTGCCAAAGCGAACGACTGTCCTCTATCGCCCGGGAGAAACTTCACGCTCGAAGAAACCATCAAGCTGGGGGCGAAGGAAAAAAATGCCTTCGCCATGTGGGGACCCTACGAGATCGACAAGAAGGCGTTTGATCTGGCCGTCAAGCGCAAGCGCCTCCTCGACACAGGAACCATTAAGTACCGAGCCGACGACCGCCTCTATCGAAAGGATCGAGTCGCCATCAATTGCTTTCACGCCATGGCCGGTCTGAACGAACTTTTCCCCAATGGCGGACTTTTCGGTACGGGTTTCAAGATGTGGGGGCTCAATGGCACGGCCCGCGTGCTCATCGAATATACCAAGACGGCTAATTTCAAACACGTGCTGCTTGAGCCGGTGGATGTAAGAAAAGACCGCTACGGATTTGTCTATGCGCCCACCCGAAATGGACACGGGCTTTACAATCCCTTCAGAAACGCGTCTGCTTACCGAAGATAATCCCAGCGTGTCGAAGGCCAATCAGATGCATACGGTTGGTGAAGCCACCCGAACCATCGAGGTGCGCCTGGTAGCCGCGACGGAAGCCCACTCCAACACCGAGAGCGCTAAATTCTGTGGGCAAAATACGATCGGGTGATCGAATGAACGATCCGACACAACTTTCCATCTACCAGCTCCGGGCGGTTCTTAACGGAGTGAGTTCCCTGGTTTGGCGCCGTTCCTGTCCATGTAGCGAGGGAGATAGAACGAAGTCCTTTAGCCCCTTGGCCAAGGCCGTTCCGGAGCGTTCCACGCCAGAGAGACTCTACCTGGAGACGCTTTTCGCCGCCGCCACCGAGGATGAATTCGTTTGGTGCTCATTCGTGGGAGAGGCAAGCAACTTACCATCACCGGCAAGTCAGTTACCACAGACAAGCTGCAGGCGAGCTGCGCTCTACGGCGGAAGTCGTTGAACTTCAGCACTCACGGTCGTACCCCCGAAACTGGCACAGGCGAAGCTAAAGGTGCGAGCAGGCGCCCGTGCCCAGTAAGCGCGGAGCCGGAGAAAAGACACAATGAATACATCAATGCTTATTAGAGGGGTTGCCGCGCTGGCGGAGTGAAGGGGGCTCAAATCATCTGTTGAAAGTTGCCGAGCGGAGCGAAGCGGAACTCGAGCCGGAACAGGTCAGTTTTATCGAGGCCTGGGCGGGATTACCGATGGACACCTCGAGGTGCACACCTCTTGCTACAGACTCGAACCAAAGTTCTCAACGGCGACCTTGACGACACTTTCCTCTCCAAACTCCCCAATGGCTGGCGTTGAACGCCGCGCCGGGGATCGAGGCCCAATTATAACATTGACCATCGGACAAGCAATGTGTATGATAATCAACATATTCCAGAAAATGAACAGGCGATGAGTAACACAATCAGTGGATGTTCAAAGAGCGGGATTCACCATCCCCCGCAACGTGACGGCGGTGAAACTTATGAGCCCGCGCCGCTGCGATATATGAGGTCTGTACGTTCCGGCCCGTCGGACGACAGCCTGAGTTGGGTGGTCTGAAAAAAGACGAGAGCGGAGCACTCAAGTGGTCCGAGGAAACAAGGCAGGTCCTTCTGGGATTTCGAACTATGATCATCGAGTCGCCCTTACAGTTGATTTTTCGTGATTTGTTTTATCGTCTTCCAGCTTTCGCCGAAAGTCACGACGTGTTTCTAAAGTTGGAAGGGTTCAATATAACGGGCTCGATTAAGGTCAAGACTGCGATAGGGCTTGTTGAGGACTTGGAACAGCGAGGTATGGCTAGGCCAAGCAAAACCGTATTAGTCGAATCGTCATCAGGAAATCTTGGACTAGCGCTTAGTTTGGTATGTGCCATCAAAGGCTACAAATTTATTTGCGTGACCGATCCAAACGCTAATCGTACGACTATAAGAGGTATGGAGCTCTATGGGGCAAAGGTTATAGTAGTTGAAGATCGCGACCCCGCAGGGGGATACTTGGGAAGCAGGTTAAAGAAAATCGATCAAATACTGCAATCGGACCCGAACGCGGTCTGGCTCAATCAATATGCTAACATAGCCAACAAAAATGTTCATGCCGAGCAAACGGCAAATGAGATTGCGCGCGAATTTGATAAAGTCGATTGGGTCTTTGTCGGAACCGGCACTACTGGTACCCTGGCCGGGGTCTCAGAACGACTTCGTCAAGAATTCCCGAGGATTAAGATTGTGGCCGTCGAGCCGGCAGGCTCTGTCACATTCGGAGGCGCGCCCGGCAAAAGAAACATCCCTGGCATTGGCACGAGCGTGAGACCAAAGCTTGCGGACCTCGCCAAGCCGGATAGAATCGTCGCAGTGAACGAAGAAACCACGGTTGAAGCTTGTCTTTCTTTCCTTCGAGATTATCACTTACTTGTTGGGGGAAGCAGCGGAACAGTCCTGGCTGCTGTACAACAGCTAGCTCCAGAGTTCAGGCGCGGCGACACTATAGTCGCCATATCCGCGGATCGCGGCGAAAATTATTTGGACACTATTTATGACCCCGCCTGGGTAGAGAAGGTCATTGTAACTGAAGATGACAGGCCGGTGCGAACTTATGCGTTCGTCGCGACTGAGTGACGCACAGAAAAAGCGTTTTTGATCGTCGCGCTCACAGCCGCCCTGGCGCAAGGATATGCCAACTGACCCGTCACCGCCGGCGCGCGTCAGCCAACTGATTGACACGATCAGCGGCGAACAATATCTCAGTCGGGCGTAATGGGAGAATAAAACGTGCGATCCGCTCCCACATTCTACGTTGTTCCCGGCTCGACAGTTAAGCGTGTGATTGACGACAATAAGGAGCAAGTTTTCGATGCTGTTGAGGCGGCATACCGTCTTCACGGCTCCGGAAATACTCTAAATCCGGACAGCTACTTCCTCCGATATCCAGATAGACCCAGCGATCGCATCATCGCGTTGCCAGCCCATGTCGGCGGTGCGGTTCAAAAAAGCGGCATCAAATGGATATCGAGTTTCCCGGAAAACAGGGCCAGCAACTTAGCCCGAGCGTCGGCAGTTCTGATTCTGAACGATGCCACGACAGGTTATCCGCTGGCCTGTATCGAGGCATCGCTAATCAGTGCTACGCGCACTGCCGCCTCTGCCGCGTTGGCAGCAGAGCATATTTCCCCCAATCCCTTTAAAGGAATCCTCGGCGTAATCGGAACTGGGGTAATCGCCCGGACAACCGTCCAGTGGCTTTTATTTCGAAATTGGAAGTTTCGTAAAATCAGTTTGTACGATCTGGACCGCAAGGAGGCGGAGCACTTCAGTAAGTGGCTTCGCGATCAGCACAACCTGCAGGCCGATATTCAAGATCGTTTGGAGGGCGCTATATCCGACTCTTCCCTGATACTATTCACCACGACTACGCTGGACCCCTATCTTGCCGATGAAAAACTGTTCGAGCACTGCCCCACTGTCCTACATTTGTCGCTGCGCGATATTTGCGTGAATGTGATTCTGGCATCGCAAAACATTGTCGATGATGTGGATCATTGCCTGAAGGCAAAAACTTCGCTCCATCTAACGGAAATCGCGACGGGAAATAGGGACTTTGTCTCGGGTAGTTTGGTGGATGTTCTGGAGAAGAAGCTCAAACTGGATCATGACAGGCCTCGCATATTTTCGCCATTTGGGCTTGGCGTTCTTGATCTGGCAGTAGGCAATTTTGTACTCGAGGCAGCAAAATCGTCCGGCGCGGCAATTGCGCTACCGGACTTCTTCAGCAATTCTGCCCGATGGTGAAGAAGATGTCAGGCTTTTCGAATTTCGAAATACGTCAACTTCAAGCGCGGAGCACTCAAGCTGAAAGTGTTCCGAAGGAAACGGGGAAGTTCATTCCCACTCAGAACAAGCGAGGGGGCAGATTGTCAGGTGTATGGAGTTGCAATGAGTGGGATCCACTGGAAGAAGTTATTGTGGGCAATCCGCTGAATGCGCGGTATCCTACGCCAGACCGAAGCACCCAGCTCGCAGAATTTCCTGACCGTTCATTGGCCGAAATTCCGTGCGGCCCTTTTCCGCAACAGATTATTGAAGAGACGGAAGAGGATTTGAATGGATTTGCCAAAATCCTGGAAGGTTTGGGCGTCACCGTCAAACGTCCGGACACCTGGCCACACGAGGCCAAATTTTCCACGATCCATTGGGAAGCTCAGGGGTACTACAATTATTGTCCCCGCGATGTTTTGTTGGTCATTGGCGACCACATTATCGAAACGCCCAATGTCATCCGCAGCCGCGCCCAGGAAACGTTCAGCTATCGCACGTTGCTGATGGAGTACATGAAGTCAGGCGCAAAGTGGTACAGCGCCCCCAAACCCATGCTTTTGGACTCGCTCTTCGAGGGGGTTGATCTAAACAAGCCCACGCCACGCAACGATGAGCCGGCCTTTGATGCAGCTAACGTCCTGCGTTTTGGCAAAGATTTAATCTATCTGGTCAGCGCCACGGGTAACGAATTGGGGGGACATTGGCTACAGTCGATTCTCGGCGACAAATATCGGGTCCATTTCCTCAAAGATGTTTACTTTGGCAGCCATCATTGACTCGACCCTTGTGGCCTTACGCCCTGGCTTGGTCCTCGCCAATCCTGCTCGCGTCAATGACGACACCCTGCCCAAAATCTTGAAGCAGTGGAAAGTCATTTACAGTTCACCGATGGAGAACACAGACAGATATGATGCCGACTATCTGTCCAAATGCATTGGTAGTGACTGGATTGACATGAATGCATTCAGCATCAATCCGAATTTGGTTGTGGTCGATCGAAATCAGCCGTCTCTCATAAAACTCTTAGAGAAGGAGGGTCTTGATGTAATCCCCCTAAAAGTGCGGCACTCCAAACTGTTGGGCGGTGGACCCCATTGCATTACCTTAGACGTCCGCCGAACTGGAACGCTACAGCGATACTTCGATTAAGCGTAGTCCTTTCGCCATGCTCAACCAGCGGGCAACTTTCACGTTTGAAGTCAAGACCCAGGCGTCTCCGAGAACTTGGGAGTCTCGACTTGCGAGCATGTGAGGAAGAGTTTTGGCAGCAATTTTTGTAACAACTGCCGTCGCGGTTTTCCTTGCGCTGACGTTTGTGGCTTGGAGGCGGTACCTTTGGGCGGCGGAGAAGGTGCCGCACGGGCAGGCGGATACCTGCCCATACACCTTGACGGATGTCTTCGGCGACCGCCCCCTCGTGAACGTACCGCATCAGAAAGGAATCCGGTGGCTCACAGAGGTCTTCAGCCGCTCCGCCGAAAAGTTTCCGCATCTCACCGCCTTACAGATTCCCCACACCGGAGAATCCCTGACCTTCGCTGAGCTCGACGCGCGAGCGGAAAGCGTGGCCGCGGCCCTTTCTCCCTTCCTCACAGGACCCGACCAGATCGTGGCCGTGGCCATGTCGCAGGACAACTGGCAAATCGTGGCCTCCCACCTGGGCATTCTCAAGGCTGGCGGCACCGTGATGTTCCTCGATACCACCTTGCCCGACGCCCTGATCACCCACATGCTCAACGACGCACAGCCGGTGGTCATTCTCACGCGGGGGCAAGACAAGTTCCGCGACCTGCCGACGCTCGATGTCCTGACGTTGCCGGAGAGGATGCCCCGAAGAGAGCCGCCGCCCTGGCTGGACGACCCCACGCAGCGCCTTGCGACCATCTTTTACACGAGCGGCACCACTGGGATGCCCAAGGGCGTCGAATGCCCGCACGCAGGTTACGTGAACCTGGCCCTGAGCTACGCCGATTACTTCGATCTCCTTCCCGGCATGGACGCAACCTCGCTTACTTCGTCGCTGGGCTACGACGGCAGCATCCCGGAGATGTACAGCGCCTGGGTGTCGGGCTGCGCTGTGGTAATGCTGACCAAGGAGCAGATCCGATCTGGTCCGGACCTCGTCCCCATCCTCCGCGAAGCGGAGGTCACGGTGCTCTTCTGTCCTCCGGTGCTGCTCACCACCCTTACCCCAACCCCCGAATTAGATCTCCCGTATCCGCTGTGCCGCTACATCGTCCCGGCGGGCGAAGCCTTCCCCAGCGCGCTCGTGGAGCCTTGGACCAGGGCCAGACGCCAGATCATCAACACCTACGGTCCCACCGAGGCGAGCAGCGACACGAGCCGCCAGAGTTTGCGGCCGGGGGAGCCCATCACAATTGGCTCGCCATTCGCCAACGTCACCTACGTCATCCTCGAGGTCGATCAACTCCAACCACTGCCCCACGGGGAGGTTGGAGAGCTTTGTATCGGTGGGGTGCACGTTGCACGCGGCTACCGCAATTTGCCGGAGCAAACCGCCGAGAAGTTCATCACGCA
Source organism: uncultured Verrucomicrobiae bacterium (assembly GCA_963810765.1). Classification (GTDB taxonomy): domain Bacteria; phylum Verrucomicrobiota; class Verrucomicrobiia; order Chthoniobacterales; family Terrimicrobiaceae; genus DASTFP01. The sequence goes on along the minus strand of CAWEOV010000025.1, from coordinate 137,821 downwards.
CCCTCAGTTCGGCCGCCTCTACCGCACCGGCGACAAATGCAAAATCGATATCCAAACGCAGCGTGTGCACTTCCTCGGCCGCATCGACACGCAGCTCAAAGTGCGCGGGCATCGCGTTGAGGTGCAGGCCGTTGAGGATATCCTCCAGACGCAGTTCAGTGAGATCGAGGCCGCCGTTTTGGATTACCAGAGCGAGACGCTGGTCGCCTTTGTTGCCGCGCCTTCAGTCTGCGAACGAGAGATCTCGGTGGTCGCTCCCGCGCCGGCGGAGTGGGCTGCCCGGGTAACGGCGACGCTGGCCAAACAACTTCCAGCGCCGTCGGTCCCGACAAGGATCTTCCTTGTCGAAAAATTCGTCATGAAGCCGGTTTCGGGAAAGATCGACCGGAAGTGCCTGCCAAACCTGTCTCATCCACTGAGAAACGCCGAGCCGGAAGCTGAGGACACTCGTTGGGACACACCGGCCGATGCGCGCGACACGGGGGACGGGGACCTCAAGGTGCCCGATGCCGAAGCGGGCATGGATCCTGAGTGTGAGGAAGTGCTATCGATCTGCAGGGCCGTGTTCGAGACGCCGTTGGGATTGGACGATGGATTCGCTGAGGCTGGTGGGCACTCGATTCTCATCGCGCGCTTGGCCCAGAAACTGCAAGCTGCAGGATGGGTGGTGCCGGTCCGGGCGCTGCTCAGTGACTGCAACACCGCTCGAAAAGTGGCCAGCCGGCCACGGGTGCTTCAGCAGGCCTTCAAGGACCCTAGGGCCCCTGTGAAATCCGACGGGAACAGCGCCGAGCGCGATGAGGCCGCGGCAGAGGTGCTCTCCATCGGATACTTCACCATCTTGCAGGTCCTCTTCGCGATTTTCTTGTATTCCCCGCTCATAGTGGCCTTCCTTAGCTTCGTCGACTTCATCGAATTCGGGACGATCTTCACGACCGCCAGCCTCTGGGCGTTCATCATCGACGGTTTCTTCCTTTATCTGCTGGCCCTCGTCACGCCCTTCGCCAGCCTGCTCTGGGTCATGATGATCAAGTTCTTCATGGGTGGTGACATCTACAAGAACGATGTGACTCCGGGTGTGTACCCCAAGTGGAGTAAAATGCATCTGCGAATCTGGTGCATCGGACGACTGGAGACCATGGTGCTCGCCCCGCTGCGTGTGATGTATCGAAGCGCTCCGCTTATGGCGTTCGTGTTGCGGCGGCTCGGCGCGACCGTGGGCGACAACCTTCAGTGCGCACACGATGCTGATCTATCCGGGCCTCTGGACTTGCTCTCCATCGAGGACAATGTCGCCATTCAGACTGGAGCCTACATCCAAACGGCCAAATGGTCGGGGCAGCACCTTCATGTCGGCCCTGTTCACCTCGAGAGCGGTTGCAAGATCGGGATGCGAGCCGCCATCGCCAACAATGTGACGGTAGGCCGCGGCACGTGGATCACCCCGTTCACCCCCATCCTCACCAACGTAGGCTCGCAGGAGATATGGGAAGGAGCTCCCGCGCGTCTCAGCGGCCGCTGCACGGAGCTGAAGCGCACGGCGATCGCCTGCCAGTACGCGTATCCGATCTGGCTACTGGACATCCTCAACGTCCTGATGCAGATCTTCCTGTCCTTTTGGCTCGTGGTGGTCCCCACCGCCGCGATCTTCTGGCTCGCCCGCGCCTTAGTACCTGCCGGAGAAGCTGAACTTTCCGACGAGTATTTCAGAGTGACGCCGCTGCTTGAGATCGTCTGGCACCTGACTCTTTACGCGTTCATCGCCACCTGGGGCACCATCGTCGTGACCTCTTTGCTGGGTTGCCTCTTCATCCGTTGGACGGCCGCTTCGCCGGGTCTATACCCCTCGCGCGGGCTCAGGGGCGCTCTCCTCATGTACAGAATGAAGAGGTTGAACGGCATCCAGAGACTGTGGACCTGGACCATCACCGGGCAGTACCTGAGGGCGCTCGCTGGCATGCACTTCCGGCGGTTTGGCGCCTCCGAGTGCGACGTCATGTTCAATCTCGTCCCGGAGGTTGCTACCGCCGACTCCCAGGTATTCTTCGCCAATGGATGTTTCACGAACATGCTCGATTATGGCGCCGAGCACTTCAAGCTGCGCCACCTCGATATGCCCCGGTATTTCTTCGGCGGTAATAATTGCGTGGCGGAGTACGGGAATTTCCCGTCCAACTTCCTGCTAGGCGTCTCCACGCCGGGCAATGATATACAGTTCCGACGACAAATGCGGTCGCGGCTTGGCGAGCCAATCACGGTGGCGGGAAATCCGCCCGTGAAATTCGCGAGCGTGTCACGGAGAAACCCATTTGAGGCGGAGAATGAAACTCACAGACGGCCGGGCTTCCTCCTCTTCCTGACCCGGGTCTTCCTGTTCGACTTCTTCAGCATCGGCATGCTGCCTGTCACCGAGATGATCGTCTTCCCGATTCTGTACATTTGTTTGCTGCGATTGGGCGGACACCCAATCGCCAGCGCGGCGATTGCTCTGATCCTCGTGGAAGTCACTCTGGTCCTGTTCAGCCTCGCGATCAAGAAGTCCCTCGTCGGCAGCGAATGGGGAGCTGATCACTCGGCCCCCTTCTGGTCCTGGCGCCACTTCGCCTACTTCTTCGCGCAGGACTGCTTCTTCGTCTGGTGCAGGGGTCCTCTCGTGTTCTGCGCCGGGACCGTTCTCGCGAATTCCATCCTACGGTGGATGGGATGTCATATCGGCCACGGGACAATCGTGACCCGGCCAATGCAGTGCTCCGACTGGAACGCGGTCAGCTTCGGCAATGACTGTGTTATCGACGGCTTCCTGCAGTTTCACAGCCTCGAGAACATGATGCTGAAGGTGAAGCGAACTCACCTCCAGGACGGCTGCACCGTCGCCTTCGGCGCCACGGTGATGGGCGGCGCGGTCATTGAGCGGGACACAACGCTCTTGCCATTGTCACTGGTCCTCAAGGAGATGCATCTGCTGACAGCCATCTACGAGGGGAGCCCTGTGGAGCCTGTAAGTGTCACAAGATAGCGCGGGAATGCACGACGCCACACGTTCGAGAACCCCGCCTCGCCCGGTTGACAACGCGGACTGGCTGAAAACCGTGGCAATCATCTCGGTCTCGGTTGGCCATTTCGGCTATTTCTTCATGGAAGACGACCGCTGGTGGAGCGTTGTCGGACGCCTGGCGGCTCCGACGTTTTTCTTCCTTCTGGGCTACGCGCAGACCCGGACCGTCCCGCTCAACTGGATCTGGCTCGGTGTCACGCTGACTTTGCTCGAAAGCTGGAACGCCGATTGGACCTGGGTGGCACCGAACATTCTTTTGAGTCTCGCACTCGTCCGCCTTGCGCGTCCTTGTGTGCAGATGCTTGTCCAAACTCGCGGCTGGGCTGCCTTCATCCTGCTCGTTTCCACACTTCTTGCGGTGCTGCCGATAGCGGCGAAGATTGTCGACTACGGCGCGGAGGGATGGCTGTGGGCCCTGTTCGGCTTATGTCAGCGCCAATACGTCGACGGCATAGCCGCTGTCGGCAGCGTCGGCGAAACTCAACGCTCGTCAGCATCCGCGCCGGCGGCGACCCAGACCGCCGGACTGATGCGGCTTCTGGCCTGCTTGGTCGCTGCGGTCGTCTTCGTCTGGCAGGAGCAAGAGGAGTTCTCGTTTCCGGCAATTCATTTAGCCGTCTTTATTCTGGGCCTCGGCGTTCTGTCCATCAGTCTGTGTCTATTCAAGCGTGGCGAGAGCCGCATCCAACCGCCAGAAGCCATCGCCGGCGCCCTCCGCTTCATCGGTCGGCACACTTTGGAAATCTACGCCATCCAGCTTGCCGGCTCCGAACTCCTTGTAAAGCTGGTGCCCGATCTCGCCCCCTGACCCGAGACTCGAGCACAAAGCAACTTGGCGTGCGATACATTCTGGAAGTCAGCGTTCGCAAGAACGGCAACCGCATCCAGGTCACGGATTCTTCCCACCTTCCACCAGTGGAACGTCACTTCCGAGATGTTCGCCTCCCGGCACACCTCCAAGATCGACCGAGCTCCGTCGGCCTGCCTCAAAATCCGGATCTTTTCCGCTGTGCTCCTGTGCTGTACTTCTTGCCTTTCATTCGTCTGGTAGGCGGTAAGCGTCACACGCAAGGCCCTATTAACAGAGCTCTGATGTTTGGGCTGTAGACGTCAGAGACCGGTCTCTGACGCTTATGGTGCGGACTAGGCCGCGGTGGCCGTTGTGGAGGCGCGCGCAATCGATCATCTCTTATTCGCCGCTCCCGCGTTCTTTGACTTCAATACTTTCAAAGCGCGGGTAATCAACGGATCGATGCCGTTTTCAATATCGGTCTTCTTGTTGAGTAGCTTGATGTCGACTGGTACGCCCTTGCCTTCGTAGCACACCATGTCAGCTGAAAAGTACCTTCTGGTACGACAAACAGTAACGCCAGCCATTGGGGAGTTTCTTCTCGAGTTGATACGAGAATATGCCGTTGGTATGATCACCAATGATCGTAACATGAGGTAGTTGCTTTATCGTCAGCGCAAAGGCCTCTCCACCGCTGAAAACAGAATCACATGTCAAGAGCACGGTTGGCCCGGTGAATTGTGCGTCACCTTGCGGTTCGATGTGCCAGGTCTCCAGGCTTGTAAAGTCAGCTTCGCCTGGGCCAACCTTTGTCTTTCTGCGGAAGGCCACTCGCTTGCGGTCGCAAAACCGATTGATGATCGTGATTGCAGTACTATCGTCACCGCCGGGGTTGTTGCGGATATCGATGATGACGCCGTCCAAGTCCTTGAAGTCACCGGCAATCTTGTCCAGAGCGGCAGTCAAACTCCCCTTTTTAACGCCTTCCAGCTCGAGGATCCGGATGTAACCAAATGCCCGTGACCTGCAATAGTAAAGCATCCAGGCCTGAGTCTCGGTAGGCTGCCCGAAACCGTTGGCGACAAGAGTCTTCTCGGTCGTTTTGAAGAGCTGCTTGATCTCTCGGCTCGTGAATTCCTGCCAAAATCTGGGCTTTTTCTCTGGGGTGAAGTGTCGTTTCTTCCGATCCCCACTTGCTTTGGCTATCAGCTCGACATGCCCGTCATGCAACGGGGCGAGCATTTGGCAGAAAATATTGAAGAGCTCATCATCACTGGTCTGCTTTGTGACTTTTGGTCTGTAGGTGTCATACTGCTTTTTCCAATCAACATTCCTAAGTTCGAAAAATGGATACCTGTTGTGGAAGGTCTTCCACAACTCTTCGAAATTCTTTTCAGGGTTACGAATGATCATAGCAGTATAGCAGTGTCGATCTTCGCTGCTTCAAACGCTTTCCGTAGATCCGTTCAAGGTTCAAGGTGGAGCCGGGCCTATAATTGAACGGGTCCGCTGCGATTGACCTGTCGCCCAATCGAGGCGTGACTCATCACCTGGGCCTTGGCACGCCCGCGCGCTCAAAATACCAGTCCGCAATCCGCTCCCAGAAACGGGTGTCCGTCACCACCAGGTTATCCACGCGCCGACCCTCGACATAGATCGCCGGCGTCGCTTTGACGTCCAGCAGCTTGGCCTCACTGATGTCGTGCTGCAGCACAGCGTCGATCTCCGCCGACCGCATGCGTTCCTTGAGCGCCGCCGAATCAACACCCACGGCCTTGGCCACTTCATCTGGCGTAAGCGTTCCTCGGCTGAGCGACTCCTGATTGCGAAATACAAAGTCGTGCGCCTTCCAAAAGCCGTCGTTCCCGGCCAGCAACCGGACTCCCTCGACCAGCCTCGCCGCCTCGCACGCGTGGGGGTGCACGTTCGTCTGTGCCAATGGATTGCAGGCCGGACTAAGCGGGAAGTGTCGGAAGACCGCTCGCACGTGCCCGCCCAGCATCCTGGGCACCTGCTTCTCGAAGAACTGCACGAATTTGCCGCATCCGGTGCACTCAAAATCGCTGTAGATCACGACGGTGAGCGGCGTCAGCGGCGCCTGAACCATCGACGCCGAAACCGGGTACGTGCGGATCCGATCCTGGTCGGTAAACTTGATCTCGTACTCGCGCCCACCCTGCCACTGACCGAACAGCTTCTCCGTGTCACCGCGAAAGCGCTCGAGCACTGACATGCATTTCTGATAGTTGCTCGCAGTCTGCTCCGCCGTTCTCCGCCAAGTCTTCAGCCCAAGCATGTTCATGTGCGCATAGTTTACGAGCACCATGCTGATCAGCGTCAGCATCAGCACCCGCGCCGATGGATGCGCCGCGCCACCGGTTCGCTCAGCGGGATCACCGGCTGCACTGCCCTCCGCCGCGGTTCTTTCTCCCCCCGCCGCCCTCCGCCTTGGCCACATGAAAACCATGCAGATGAAAATCAGCAAATTGAGCACATGCGTAAACATGCACCACGGGCACCACTCCGAAATCACGCGGAACATGATCCACACGAAGTAGGCCGACCCGCCCAAACCCAAGGCCACAAGCAAAAATGCAGCGTAGTGCAGCCCCCGCTTGGCATAGGCCGGTCGACCCACCCCGACCAGCCACCCCAGCAGCGCGGAGTAATATATCAAGCCGATGAACGCCACAGGAATGTGCGGAAGACCCGTCGGCACGTTTTTGCCGAGCTTGGGTGGGAAATAGCTGTACGGACTGGCCAGAACCTCGGTGCACCCTGCGGCCGCGCCCCCCGGCTTGTCTGAACATCCCAGCTCAAACCACGCCGGTCCGGATAATCCGGTTACATGTCTCAAGACAAGCTGATAGCAGACAACTGATGCAACAAGGGCGCACACAGCCGCAAGCCAGTTCGCTACCGTGCTGATTCTCATGCCTTCAGTTGTCATCGAGAGGCGCATACGGGTTGGGGCCGACAGCATTTGCTGAGAGTGGTGGAGCGACGGCCGACGTCGGGCGTAGTCTTCGCTAGTGTCCTGTAACAGAAGTGCATTTATAAAGTATTGGTAATTTTAGCAAAGATCATGTCGGCGGTAGCCCCAGACAAAAGGCCTTGGATTGCGGTTGTTGGTCTGAATGTAATCGAGGATGGCCGCTTCCAAGTGCTTGACGGCAGTAAAGGTTCCCCGGCGAATGCGCTGCTGGGTGATCTTGGCAAACCAGCGTTCGACTTGATTGAGCCAAGAGGCGCTTGTTGGGGTAAAATGCAGATGATAGCGGGGCCGGCGAGCAAACCACTGATGCACCTTTGGCACCTTGTGAGTGCCGTAGTTATCCAGGACCAGATGAATGTCGAGATGAGCAGGGACCTCCCGGTCGATCTGAGCCAGAAAGCGCAGGAATTCCTGATGGCGGTGCTGGCGGTGGCATTTGCCGATGACTTTGCCCGTGGCGATATCCAGGGCGGCAAAGAGTGAGGTGGTGCCGTGGCGATAGTAGTCGTGGGTTCGGCGCTCGGGCTGTCCGGGTTTCATCGGCAGAACGGGCTGGCTGCGTTCCAAAGCTTGCACCTGGCTTTTCTCATCCACGCAAAGCACAATGGCGCGGGTCTGTTCCGGCGGGTTGAGGTAAAGGCCCACGATGTCGCGCACCTTTTCCACAAAGAACGGATCACTGGAGAGTTTGAAGCTCTTTTCCCGGTGCGGCTGAAGACCGAAGGTTTGCCAGATGCGTTTGATCGCGTTATGGGAAAGCCCGACTTCCCGAGCCATCAGCCGGGTGCTCCACTGGGTGGCCGCTTCGGGCTTTTGTTCCAAAGTCTTTGTAATCACCGCTTCGACCTGGCGGTCGGTAATGCGCCGGGGCGCGCCGCTGCGGGGAGCGTCTCCCAGGCTCTCGAGGCCTTGCGCAATATAGCGCGCCCGCCATTTGCCCACCGTTGGCGCGCTGACTCTCAAGGCGGCGGCCACCTGCCCGTTATTGATGCCCTGTGCACACGCCAGGATGATGCGCGCACGTTGAGCCGCCCGCTGGCTGGTCTTCGGGCGCCGGGCGATCAATTCCAGTTTCTCGCGATCTGCCTCCTTCAATTTCAGTATCGGCTTGGGACGTCCTCTTGGCATTCCCCCATGCTATCACCCATCGATTGCTCGGAAATATTTATTTAACGAATTTCTGTTACATGACACTAGTAGCAGATCAACCTGGATGGACAACGATAATTCTGGAAACCACTTGACTCTGAAACCCGAATTTGGATTACGGCCGTAAGGCCGTTTCCGCTTCGAGCGCTTCCGTGCTCGCGCCGAGTCGGATCAGCTGTGCCACCAGAAAACGTTCAGAGTTGCTCATCGCTGCGCGTCGCTCGATCACCGCGCGCGCGAGATCCGGCTTGTCGGTGATCAGGCCGTCGACGCCGCGGCTCAATCCCGTCAACATCCATGCGGGGTCATTGACGGTCCAGATGTAGACATCCTGACCGGCGCGGTGCGCGCGCCGCACGAAGCGGCGCGTGGCCATGCGCGCCTCGACGGCAAGAAAATCTGCCTTGAGCTCGGTCAGATCGCCCATGGCCTTCGCGACCAGGAGGCCCACTCGCCATGACGGGCGCAGCGCCTTCAGCTTCCGCATCATCTCATGGTCGAGCGACATGAAAATGCAGTCTCCCTCCATCCCTGCCGCCTCGACGATCGCGACGACGCGCTCTTCGAGTTGTTGATTGTGACCGTATGACTTGAGCTCGACGACGACCCGGCACCGACCCTTGCACGTGGCCAGCGCCTCCGCGAGTGTGGGCACCCGTTCCGCGGAGAATTGCGGGCCTCTGTAACCACCGATGTCGACCGCGCGCAACTGTGCTGCGTTGCCCTCCCAGATCTTCGTCGCATCGTGGCCCACCTTCATCAGGTCGCTGTCATGCACGACGAGCACCTGACCGTCCGCCGACTCCTGAACGTCGAGTTCGACAAAGTCCGCGTGCTGCTCCGCTGCCAGCCGAAACGCGGCGAGCGTATTCTCGGGCGCGGTTGCTGATGCGCCGCGATGGGCGATGACCAACGCCGGGTTCTGTCCGCGGTTCACGAGGAACGCCAGCAGACCGACTCCAACCGCAGCGAGCAATGCCACGACCAGGATCGCCGCACGTGCGCGGCCCGAGAAGCGCCGCGGGCCGCTGGAAGCGAAGTGCGCGACGGCCGACGCGGACACCTGCGTTCCGGTCAGACGCAAATACAGCCGCGTGAGGAGCAGCGCGAACAAAGAGAAATTCACGACGCTGACAGCGAGCGTGAGCACGAGGCCCACGAGTGCGAGTACGGCGATGAACAGCAGTAGCAACACCAGCGAGCTCGCGAGTTGCGGCGCCACCACTCGCCCCACGAGATCCACGCTTGAGGTCGCGACGATCAAGAGCACGCTCGCCACGACTATCCACGCTACAAGGATCCAAAGAATGAGGAAGCGTGCGCCCACGACCCGCTTGGCGCTTTCGCCGAGCGCGTGTCGCGGGTGCACGTTTTCGAACAGAACGAGCGGCAGCGCGAGCGCCCAGCGGACGATCGTGCGCACGAGCGTGAGCGCGAGAACGATGCCGATGAACGCCACCAACCCCGCTGCGATCACGAACTCCCGAGGGCGTTGTGACAGGTAGTAGTTGATGTCGTGCTCGCGCAGCAGTGCCACGTAGACGAGCCCTGCCGCAAGCACAAACGGCACCAGCCCCGCGAGAAGCCGCAAAACCATGTGCCAAACCAGCCGCAACACCCTCAGCGCGTGCGTCGCGCCGAACTTGAGCGCGCTGCGCGCGTTGAGCGTCACGCCCTGCGCACGCCCGAATCCGATCGCCATGAGGCACACGGCCTCTACGACAACGATCGCGACGATCAGTGAGACGCCGAAAAACAAGGTCGCGATGCCCGCCGGCTTCGTGAAAAAGAAGCGCGCGATGTCGACGTCCGCCACAACCCGGTCGGACGTGCCTGCCCGAAACAGATAGAGCAGCCAGGTCGCAGCGGGGGTGAGCACGGCGAAGGCGATCGCCTTGAAGGTGAGATCGGTGAGGGCGAATGTTCGCCACGCGGAACGAAAATCCCCCGCTGCTTCTGCGAAGAGTGTGCGGACCGTGTGCGGTATTGCTGTTGTCATGTGAACGGCTCCAACGGCCAGGACGGCGAACATTTACAGCAATGTCCTCTGTCCGGCTGCGAGTCTTGCGCAGCGTCGCTCAGCGCTCGCTGTTGTGCGGTGTCCGCGTCCCGGCTGTAGGCTAGAACGTCGAGGCGGTGTACGCAACTACGCAGACCATAGTCAAATCCATGATGCCATCACGGTACCCGGGACAGCTTCGGCGATACGCAACGCCAGAGCCACTGATAGGAAAATCGCTTTTCGCCCTCCGGGGCGTGGGCCCGGAGTGTGAAGCCGAAAGCGTGCGTTTCCATGCGCGCAGAGTGACTAAAGCGCGCCCGGAAGTCAAACAGCCGCCGGAGGACTGGGGGCCGCTGAACAAGGGATGCGAGAGGCGCCCTCGGGCGCTGTCGGACGTTTCAGCTGGCGGAGGACGCCACGACCGGTTCGGTGTCGTCGAGCCACGGATCGAGGGTCGTTTCGCCCGGCGGGTTGGTGCCGGAATGCCTCGCAGAAGTGATGCGGCGCGGCTGGTGGGCGGAAACGTCAATAGGGGCCATACGAACGTCCACACCCCTACTCGATGACTTACGTGGCCTACGGAAGCCTTGTCTTCGCCCGAAGCGGATCCCAGGTCCCGGTTCATCGCGAGCAAGGAAATCCAAGGGGCTTCTCGCCGCACTTCGGCGGCTCCCTGCGGAGTCCTCGGGTACCGCGCTCGATTTGCGGCTGACGGAACGGACTGCTTACTTCGCTTCGATTGCGTGCGCTTCCCACAACTGACTGTCGGCACAGGCGACCTTGCCCTGGTTCAAGTCATCCGACTTCGCGGCCGCGGAATCGTCCTTGTAGGCGTCCCAGATCTTGCCCCAATCGGTGAACGAAGGCGCGTTCATCACGAAGTAGAAGTCAACGTTCCCCGCGCCGCTGGCGACCGCCGGGAAGAACACCCTCATCTTGACTGCTGCACCGCCCGGCATCTGCGCGATCGCCTTGAGCCAGTCCGCGGCAATGGCCTCCACCTGTTTCTCGGTCGTGCCGTCTTTCATCTCGCACGCCCAGATCTGCACAACCTCGAATGGGCTTGGCGCAACTTCTGCCTCCGACGTGGCGTCCGCAGCTCTCAGATAGGCCGGGGCCCCGACGACGATCACCAGACTTAATATTAAACGAGTTATGGAATTCATAATTAATTATTTAACATACTTTTTGATTAACCGCCATGTTTTGTCCAGCGGTTTGATACCCCGCTCAATTTTTTCTGCATCTTCGTAGGCTTTTGTACGCATATCGTTCTACAAAATCTCTCCTTTGAAATAGCATTCTGCATTTGGGCTAACAATCCATTCTCGTGATTGAGCTCATAATTCACAAGTGGCTCAAGTCCGCTCTAGTATTACTACGTTAAGTTACTCTACGGCGGTTTGATGTGGAAGAGGTGGTTACAGAAGGGGCAAAATCCGCGCGAGCGAATTAAGAATGGCCGGATCCTTCGGAGCGCCTCTTCCCACGTGAGGGAGGAAGTTTTTTTTTGCCCTGAGAAAAACAAGAAGAACGAAGAGGTAGGCGGTGGCAGCCAAGGCGAGGTGGTGATGGAATCCGCGCCAAGATCGTCCCTCAAAGTGATCGAGACCGAGGTCATCCTTGTCGCGCTGGAAGTATTGTTCGATTTGGAAGCGTTGACGGCTCAGGCGCAGCAGAGAGATGCGTTCCGGAGGTCCATCGAGCCAGGCGGTGTAAATATGGTAAGGTTCGGGCTGGCCCTGCGGCCAGTCGAAGACCAACCAGGTTTCGGGAATCTCACTGGAGTCCTCAGCAAGATCGGAGACCATCCATGCGCGGATCCAAGCCATTCTGGTCGAGAATGTCCTGCCGCCGGCACCGCTCCACCGGCAAGGCTGCCAAGCGGAGTCCGGCAGGCTGCGGCCAATTTCAAACACGGTTTGGGCCTGCGGTCCGCGCAACCTCGGGACCCAGCGTTTGCGTGCCCGCCGCAGTTGCGGGCGTTCCACCCAAGCCTTGAGCGCCGATTCGACTTGAAGCATGTAAGGACAGCCCGCATCTCGCAATCCCTGCCGCAATGGCCCGCTGTGGCCATATTGGCAATCGCCCAGCAGCGGGGAGGGCTGCATTCCCGATCCGATTAACTCGCCGACTAGATCCAGGGCGATCTCGGGCTTGCTGCGAAATACCACCTCCTCGGGAATGCCTGTGCGGCGGCGACGTTGCCCATCATTGATCCAAGCTTGGGGCAAAAAGAGCCTGGCAGCCATGGGGAGTGCAGCCTCCCCGTTGCTCAAGGCAATGTGAACGCTGACCTGACAGTTGGCCTTCTTGCCGACCGAACCGCAGTATTGGTGAGCCACTCCAACGGACTTGTCGCCCTGCTTGATCCAGCCTGTCTCGTCAACAATCCAGGAATCGATTGGCCCGAGAACTGGAACTATCTCGGCGCGCACTGCTTCCCAAAGGGCCTGAGACTCCCACGGACTATCGCTGACAAACTGCTGGAGCTTCTGCTTATCAACCCCGAGGCGTTGAGCCATTGGCTCCACGCTCTTGCGGCCCCCAGGCAGCAAGAGTCCCTGCACATAGAGCGCGGCTCCTTCGCGACGCTCCCGCCGACCTAATCCTCCCAGCAAGGGCTCCATGAACTCGCCGAAGAACTCTACACTGCGTTGCCATACGCGTTCGTTCCAGTCCATGGAACCCGAGCGTGCCCTATGCTAGCGAAAAGGTCAATACTTAACGTAGTAATACTAGACCTCCTTCATCCCTACGACGTGGACCACGCGCTGAAATGGGACATTGATATTCTTTTCGGCAACGCTGGAATCGGCGAAAATGGTCCGGTCTGTGAAATTCCGGTCGATCTCGTCCGCCGGACGTTTGAGATTAACGTTTTTGCGCCCCTGGAACTGGCCCAAAAGTTCATCCGCAAGTGGATCGACCAGCAACGGCCCGGTAAGGTGGTATTTACTAGTTCGGTCGCGGGGCTGCTCACGTCGGCTACGGGTCTAGCTCCCTACGCCGCGAGCAAGCATGCTCTGCAATGCATCGCCGAGTCGCTTCAGCGAGAACTGAAGCCATTTCAGATCCAGGTACAGACCATCAATCCGAAGGCCTTCCTGACCGGGTTCAATGAGACGATGACCGAGTCTGCCTTTCACTGGCAGGATGACAGCAGGAACTTCATCAAGCGAGCAGACATCCAGAACTATTTTGCCTTTTTTGGGGAGGAGGACGAACGGCATGATCCAAAGGAGGTGATTGAGGCGATGGTGTCGATCGTCCCCGCCGATACCGGCCTGTTCCGCAATGTTGTGCCCAAGGCATTCGAGGAGTTCATAAAGACAAACCAGAAGGAAGCCTGGGAAAACAAGATCTGATTCAGACGCGATCTCGGATCGTTCATCCGAACACCCACTGCAGCTTGCCCCCGGAATTTAACACTCTTCTAGGCAGTTGGACCTTCGTAGGCGGTCTGGAGCATCCTTCGGATTTTGTCGGGCTCGCGCGAGAGGTGAAGAACGGCGTGAACGATGATGGCCTCGGATTCGACGCTGTAAAAAATGCCGAATGGAAAGCGCGGCACGAGCACACGCCGGAACTGCTGAAAATAAACTGGCCCGGCTTGCGGCTGACGGATGATGAGCGAAATGGCTGCATCCACACAGCGGACAAAGTAAGAGCCTGTGTCGGCTGCGCGACCCTCATACCAGAGACTTGCCTCGGACAAATCCTGCTCGGCGCGCGAGCGGACGATGAGAGAATAGCTCACAAAGAGCGCAGCAAACGCTCTCGAACCTCCGACCAAGGTGATCCCTCAGAAGGATTCTGGAGATACTCCTGATAGCGGCCCTCCAACTCGCGCTTCTGCCACTCCAAGACAGGCACCTCGGACGGATGTCCAGCGAGCGCATCCCAAAGCTCTTCGAGCAACAGGAGTTTTTCCGATGTCGTGAGTTCGTCAAAATGCGGAATAGCCTCTTTGAGCATGGCTTGAGCGTAACCTCAGGCGTTGTTCTGAGCAAGAGCCGGAGATTCCTGGGATACGAGGGCAACGGGAGGGGACGCTGCCCCTTCTCGACGGTGATCCGTGAGGATTTCGTCCGAATCGTTCTCGTCGGTCTTATAGTTCTTCAAAGGAAGTTAGTTTTTGGATTGTGGTCTGAAACTCTTCCACCAATGCGCAAACGAGCCGGGTCACCGCGCCGCCGAATACCCTTATCGCCGCCGAAGGCCTCGCCCTCGTAACCTTGCCATCGGATAGGGCAGGGGGAGTTCTACAAGGAGGCCACGGGCGGCAGAAGCCGCTTCCTCATAACCTCCCCAGTAGGACCCCGGACGTCAGCGAAGCCACTGCGGAGAATTTTGATTTTCTTTTCATAGAACCGTCTTTGTGCTCGCGCGCTCGATCAAGCGGAATCCGAGGTCAATGCAGCGCTTGCCGGATGCGGAGCGTTTCGCCATTTGCGCGATGAGAAGATCATCGCGATGTATGCGCGGGGGATGACGGTGCGGGAGATCCAGGGGTTTCTGCTTGATCAATACAAGGTGGAGGTGAGCGCGGACTTCATCAGCACGGTGACCGATTCGGTGTTGGAAGCGGTGGTGGAGTGGCAGAATCGGCCGCTGGAGCGGAGCTATCCGGTGGTTTATTTCGACGCGCTGCGGGTGAAGATCCGGGACGAGGGAAGCGTGAGGAACAAAGCGGTGTATCTGGCGCTTGGCATCGCCGCAGACGGGAGCAAGGACGTGCTGGGCATCTGGATCGAGCAGAACGAGGGAGCCAAGTTCTGGCTAAAGTCATGAACGAGCTGCGCAACCGCGGAGTGGAGGACATTCTGATCGCGGTGGTCGACGGGCTTAAGGGCTTTCCGGAGGCCATCACGACGGTTTTCCCGTTGGCCAGCGTGCAGACCTGCATCGTGCATCTAAGCAGTTATTGCCTGTCTTTTTGCGGCTGGAAGGAGCGCCAGGCGGTGGCTCGTGAACTGAAAGCCATTTACCGGGCCGAAACCGCGGAGGCGGCCGCCAAGCGGCTTTCGGAGTTCGACGCCGGTCCCTGGGGCAGAAAGTATCCGATGATTGCTGAGAGCTGGCGCCGAAACTGGGAGCAGATCATTCCCTTTTACGGTTTCGCCCCGGAGGTGCGAAAAATCATCTACACCACCAACGCGATCGAAAGTTTGCATGTGCAGCTGCGTAAAGTGCTTAAGAATCGCGGGCACTTCCCGAGCGACGAAGCGGCGACGAAGCTCATTTATCTGGCCTTGCGAAACATCACCAAATCGTGGAAAAATCCCCAGCTGACTTGGAGGATGGCGGCCAACCAATTCACGATCCAATTCGGGGAGAGATTTAACAAATGAGGCTGACACCTAATGGAACGGGTTCGGGGGGAACAGTTGGGCGCTACCGCGCCTTGGCAAAATCGGAGCCAAAGGAAGAAAAATAAACCAGCCCTAAACACAAAACTTCGGATACTTCCCGTTGTCCTTTTCCTTCGCAATAACTTTGCACTCATCGTGCGCGCTACTCACGAGCGACACTTGGGCATCAAGCAACTCGCCGAACGCACAGAGCGCGTTGACCGAAACGACGGGCTGCTCGGCTTCAGTCAGACTTCTACAGAATGCATCGTCCAACATCCACGCTGGCAGTGCGCACCGGGTTCGATCGGGCAACTCGGTCACTGCCGAACTCGGCCACCGCCTCTACTTCATCACCGCCACGGAACTGGCTCGCAAGCTCGGCACTGCCTTGGCCCAAAACCGCCTTGCCCGTGCCATCGAGACGCTGACCCAGACCTCCGGTCTGCCGAGTGTTCGGATGCTCTTTTTCCAGAGAGTCGGTCAAGCGCCATAACGTCAAGTTCCCTTCCAGCGGTTCTTGCCCTTAATTTCCGTGTATTTAGGTCGCTCTAATGTTCAGCGAGAGAGTAACTCTCCAATTCGTGAAAGTTAGATTGACACAGATAATTCGTCAGCATTCAAATAAGGATCTCTTCGTAAATAACTAATGATTTGGAACCGCATCAGAGGTTTGTGGAATGCGTATCACGCCATTCTCGCAGTTGTTCTCACGGTGCTCTATTGGGCCTTTTTAGCCGCGATCCACGGTTGGTCGATTGTCGGCTACCCGCCGTTCATTCTCTACAACGTTGGGGCCGTCGTGGGACTGATCATTGCAGCGATCCGCAATCGCTCCGATGCTGCCAAGTTGCTGGCTGGCGACTTTGTCAATTATCACAAGCTGGCTCTCAAACAGACAGTTTATATCGGTGTGGTGTTCCTTCTCACGCTGTTGTTGGGAAGGGGGCCCGGGTTTAGCGACATCCAGGTCGCGTTGCTTTTTATGTTCCTGGGCAGCGTCTATGTGGTGTTTCTGATCTGCCATTTCCTTATTCCCGGCAAATTCACCGATCAGGTCCTTTCGGAACAACACGAGCAAAAGACGCACCGAGATTATCAAATTGACGAACTCGTTTGTACGCTCGACGACAAGGTCCGGCGGGATGCGGCTGCTTATCGCTTCAAGGTTTCTCTAATCGCTGCGCTGGGGAATGCTTACGTTAGCGCTATCCTCCTGATTTTCTTGGCTTTATGCGTGGCGCTGCTTAACGCTGCGCTGCTTATCTCCGACGAGTGGGTCACTTGGCTCAACTGGGTCACTTGGCTCAACTGGGTCGTGGTTTGGTCGATCGGATTGCTCTGGGCGATCGGATTGCTCTGGGCGTTCCTTTGTCCGGTTCTAAGATCGTCATTGGGTCAAAGTTGAGCCGTCTGCTGGAGTCGAGATCAAGGCGTCGCAGGCTCCTGCGCTGTTCGCGGTGATAAATGGCTTGGGCAGTGATCTTGACGCCCGGCGCTTTGAGCACGTGCTGATTACGCACGAGCTCAATGCCGAAGTCTTTGAGTCCCCGCGCCTCGGCATATTCGGCTGGTACCGCAGCTTTCTCTCGATCGGCCTGCCTCTATTGAAATCACTTACCTGTGAGCAATTCAAGGCAGTGGTTGCGCATGAGCTCGGCCACCACGCAAGGCTTCATGGAAGAGTGATACACTCCATCTACCGCCAGCGCCTACGCTGGACTCGTCTCATGACCGAACTGGAAACCAGTGAAAGCAAAGGCAGCTTTCTTTTCAGCCCATTCCTAGCCTGGTTTGTGCCTTATTTCAGTTCCTTTTCGTTTCCCTTGGCACGAGCGAACGAATACGAAGCGGATGCCATCTCTGTGCGGCTTACGTCCGCTCGCACCCTCGCCGAAGCGCTGACCAGCCTTGAGGTTGTCGGCGGTTATTTGACCGATTTCTATTGGCCTGTAATCGATGCGGAGTTCGGCGAGAAACCACAACCCAGTAGGGAGCCGTACTCTGAAATGAGTGATGTATTTTCCACCCGCCTCAACAAAGTGACTGGTCAAATCTGGCTCGAACCGGCAATGAACGGGCAAACAACCTCGGAAGACACACACCCCGCTTTAAGGGACCGCCTCGCCGCTATCGGGGAGGAACCGAGTTTCGGTCCCCCGGAGCTGGGTCAAGCTGCTGATGGATTACTAGGCCCTTCGTTGGAGGAGATGACGACAGCGTTGGACCGCCGCTGGAAAGAAAACATTCTTTCTGCTTGGAAGCAGCGCCACCACGAAATCCAGGAGGGTCGTCATCGCCTCAAGGAGCTCAACAAAAACCACGAGCATGGTGTCGACCTGACGCTGGAGGAAAGGATCGAGCGAGCCGAGTTGACTGAATCCATAGCCAACAACGCCATCGCGGCTCTCGACCAATGGCGAGCCCTACATGAGAATGCGCCGGACGATGCCCGAATCTGCTTCGCCCTAGGCTCGCGCCTTTTGATGCACGACGACGAGACGGGATGCGCTCTGGTCGAGCACGCCCTTCAGTACCAGGGAGAAAATATCGCGAAAGGCTGCGAAGCATTGCGCGATTATTATTCTCGCAACGGCCGCGAGGAAGAGTCTTGCGCTTGGAATCTCCGCCTAATCGAGGAGGGCGAAGTTCAAACCGCTGCCCGCAACGAGCGCACCCGCGTGACGCTTCGAGACAAATTCCAACCTCACGGTCTTTCTAAGGAGACCCTTGCGGACTTAGTTGCTCAACTGCGCGGCGTCTCCGGCCTTCGCAACGCTTACTTCATAAGGAAACGCGTGAAGCATTTCCACGGTCATCCGCTCTACGTGCTTGGTTACAGCGTCGCTGGGCTTTTTCCTTCCCGACGCAATAAGCGCGCGGCAGAGGTATTGGAGCGAATCCAACGGACGGTGCGGTTTCCCGGAGAGACCTTGTTTGTCAATCTCGACCGGGACAATCATCGGTTCAGGCGAAAGTTCAGCCGGGTCAAAGGAACGAAGACGCGGCTTTCCAGCCTCGCGATCACGATAACAAAAACGACTCTCAAGAAGGCGTTTGGAGTTCTGGCGGTTCTTCTCGGAATTTGGAAACTTACTGTGCTTCTTAACAGCCTCTTCCGGTCATCTCGGTACTTTGATGTCTTTAATATTGTTCCTGTTATATCACTTCTGATAATGATTCTAGTCGGGATTAAGTGGTTAATAGACCCAGTAGACTAGAACTAGAGGTGTAAGCGGGAGATGCGCTTGCGGCAGTGGAGTGCGGTGACTCCGAGCAGACGCCGCGTGACTTTCCCTTGGAAATGAGAATATTGGACAGAGGTTACACAACCAGGTCGATACGAATCGGGTCACGCGAAGTACAGTATGCACAATAAACGGTCTTACCAAGTGAAGCGGTAGGCAGAACCGCTATTCGCCACGGTTGTGTAACGGATGATCGTTCTCGTCTTCTTGCGGTCGCAATAATGGTTACTTCCATCGTGCTGCTGATCGGGCGAACTCCTTACTTTGGATTTCGGAGTGGGGCTACCGGCGCGGCGGCCGCCGCGATAGCATTCTGTATCATCTGAACTGCGGCTTCAGCTCCTTCAATTTTCTCTTTGCTTCGGGTAAAAAACTGCGCGTCAATCAGGAGCTCCTTCAGGACACCTAAGGGTGGCTTTTCGTCAATCAGAATGCGCTGGAGTTCAGCCGTTCCGATCTTGGAATCGCCGGAGGCGATCGTGAACAGAGCGTAATTTAAATTATCAATCTGCGATGAGGGCGGGCATAACAGGACCCCATCGTGCCACCATTTTTGCGCCGCCTTCATATCACCTTGCAGAGCGAACACGGTGCCGAGATTGAGATACGCAGTGTATTCTACCGGATCCAGGCTGATCGCCGCGTGACACTCCTTCGTCGCTTCATCGAGCTTGCCTTGTCTGAGATAGAGCCAACTCAGATTGTTCAAGATGATCGCAGCTTTCGCGGCGATCCTCCTCCTCCTCTCTTGCCCCATCAAGGCGGCGCGGAGGGGATCTTCGCGAACAAGCGGGGACGCGCTGGCATCAGGTCGAAACGACATGGCAACGGCGTATTCCTTCTCGGCATCTTGGTAGCGCCCGCGGCGCGAGTATACATTGCCCAGAAATTGATGGATGGTAGCAGTCGTGTCCTTGTCGTTTTCGAATTTAAGCGCTTGCCTAAGTTCGGTCTCGGCTTCATCGAGGCGGTCCAGGTAGATGTAAGTTAAACTGAGCTGCAAGCGGCTCTGGCTGGAGTCTTCGAGTTGGATGGCGCGTTTCAATTCGACAGATGCCTGCTCGGTACTTGTCTGCATCCAAGTACGTGATTCCGAGCACGTAGTGGCTCCGGGCGGCTTCCGCGCGTCTCCATTGGAAAATCGCAATCGCCGCCAGAGCAAGGGCAATCACAAAGCCGAGTGCCAGCGCGCCGATGGCCCACCGGCGTACCTTCCTGAGCGCCCTTTGATCGGCTGTGCGCCGCTGGCACCAGTTGAGAACCGCAGGCGCGAGCACGTCGTGGAAAATCTCAAATCGCGGCGCTTCTTGGCCGCTCGTACTCGTTACGTGCCGCACAACGCGCACTTCTTTTGACTGTAGCTTCTCCAGGACCGGACGCACCTGCTCCTTGGTAAGTTCCGCGTACGATGCAAGGTCGTCAATTGTGCACGCGATCTTGCTGCCCGTGGGCGTAACGAGATAGCGGCAGACACTCGCCGCAATGTCTTGCTCGTGCTCGTCCAGCTTTTCAATGATCTTATTGAGATGGGTGCGGACGATGCTCTCTGCCTCACCAAGCCGCGCCAGCGTGCTCCTTCGCAGCGCACGTTCCGGGGCATTGATCTCTTCATCCCACAGCCGCGTGAGCACCATTTGGAGAAACGGCGTCTCGATTTTTATTTCTGAAGAATGGCTGCTCGCCTGCCCCCGTCCGCCCTCGCTTATGCTGATGCGGTCAATCCTTACCTGCTCGAGCACGGCCTCGACCAGATCGTTCTCGATTGTTATCTGCTGTTCCGGCGGCAAGTGACTGTTATAAGCCGCGAGCGGCTCACGGATCGCTTGGATGGCCCCGTCGCGATCGAGGTGGTCAATGCGAAGATAATGGTCGAATAGGTTCGGGATCCTACCTTTGAAGCAGTCGAGACTCGCTACCGCATCATCGCGAATCGAGATAAGAAAATGTACGCGCAGACTCGAGTCATTCACCACGCGCGGAAACACCTCAGCGAACGTTCCGTCGCCTGTTTCCGAACTGTGGTACAGAAAGTATTCCTCGAACTGATCCAGAATGATGAGCAGATCGCCCTTCACTTGCGCGCTGGCGGATTCGAACATCTCGGCGAGCGATCGCGGTTGCCCGTGCCCTGGCGATTCAAAAAGTCGCTGCACCGAATGAGGAACACAGGCTGCGAGGCTTCTAACCGGATCGTGGCGCCACGAGTTGAAGACGACGACCGCCATTCGCGGCGAGCCGCGCGCTCTGATGTTTTCCCGCGCGATCCGCCGCAACTTGCTCGCGACGCCCGCCCGCAGCACCGAGCTTTTCCCAACCCCGCTCGAGCCGTAGAGCAATGTCAGCCGTGAGGCGCGAAGATTTGCGATAATGATCTCCGTTTCCCGATCGCGGCCGAAGAAAAACTCCGCGTCCTCCTCCGCGTAGGGCATGAAACCTTTGTATGGCGGCCGGCGGCGGTCCATGGCATTTACTCGCGAACCTCGGCTCGTTTTTGCGTCGGAAGCGTCTGGACCCGCTGGCTCAGAGCCTTGATGTAATGCTCGAGGTCCGCGTCTATGATTTCGACATCACGGCGTCTCCAGAACCGCTCGTCGAGGTCCTGCGGATTAAGCTGGACGGCCCATGACGTGTAGTCAAGCTGCTGGTCGCCCCAGATGCGGTGCAGTATCACGCGGAGGGTCCAGTCGCGCAGGCTGTATCCGAACAAGAGGAAATTACTATTGCGCAATTTTTCAGCGAGCTTCACGGGCGGAAGATTGGAGATATCCGTGCGGGTGAGATAGTCAATGTAATCGTCTCGCTAATGACGAAACTACTCTGCTCGGCACTCGCACGGGCAACGGCGCCCATGAATTTTCAAAAATGACCGCACCATGCTTCAGCGAAAGGCCGCTGTATTCGTTTGGCTTGCTGATGAGTATCGGCTTGACCTCTGGAGGCTGCGAGCGGCGGCGCGAAAACCGGGTAAACCAGCCGGTTTGAAAACCGGATCAAAAGGGCACAGGGACTGCCGCAACAGCGCGCGCTGCATGGGCGTCTACAGAAGAAAACGGGGCGGAAGAAGCATTTGTGGATGAAGCTGTGCGAAGAAAACGGTGTTCCACATCGGAGTTCCACACCGGCTAATCTGTCGGATTTTCAGATCGCCGCTGGCAGAGGCCAGATGGACGGATCGGTCGCTGCCGCAGGGTTCAGCAGCGAGTAAGTGAATTTGCCACGGTCACGAGCGACCGCAATGTAATAGACGAGGTCTAAAGCCTCGCGAGCGTTCCAAAACGCGTGCTCAAGGATATCGTCGTAGTTCGTCGTGACAATGAGTGGGTACGAGGGGTATCCCCCTTTTACCGCAGGACGGCGAGCAGCGAGGCCAGAAAACTGTGAAGCGCCGTCGGCGGATAGTCCGCGTTAAAGATTTGCTGGAGTTGCTTGTAGTGTGGTCCAGCGCCACGCAGGACGGTGACGTATTGTGCGACGCGCAGCAGGTCATGCATGTCCATGAGCGGGTATTATACCTTATGCGTTTGATGACAACGCGGGCATTCGACGTCCTCTTCCTTGTATGTCAGGAACTGCGCTTTTCCCGCAGGGTAGGTGGTCAGTTCCCCGCCTGGAAGATATTTGCCAAGTTCGAAGATCTGCCCGGCAGGGCGGCGACAAAGGTTCGCGCCTGGGCCAAGGAACGGCACCTTCGATGGTTTGATGAAGCCGGTGGACCCGTTCCGGAACTTCCATGGCGTCGGGCCGTTTCAGATGTAATTCTCCGTCGCGAAGCGTCACAAATGGATTTTGCGGTAAGCCTTGATTCAGCTGACGCGCGGCGAGGTCAAACTCTTGGGATAATTTCTTTCTCACTGCGTCGGCTTCGGAGAATAAAGACAACTGCTCGTAGGACGGCGCTCCTGGTGCTCCCACTGGCGGAAGTCGCCCCGGAAGCCCAAGGATTCAGCGATTCGGAAGGTGGATATAACACAGCGTTCGATGCGCTTACCGGACTTGCCGGCGGTCTCGGATGCGTTGCGATATTCTCTACGAGATTGGTAGAGATGAGCAGCGAAGCGATCGCGTTCGGCCAGGCGAAGAAGATCGGGAAACCGAAAGAAATCGGTGGCACTACGTCTTGCTCGAATATTGCCGCGTGCGCCTGCCGTCCTCGAGCTTCATGGCATCGTAGGTTTTCAAAAGGCGGTCATCGAAGGACATCGTCCGGCAGGCAAGTCGCAAGCCCTCCGAGTCGGAGAGGTTGCGGATGCCCTTCTGCCGCAGATAGTTTCGGATTTCGTCCAGGATATCCAAATCCGTTTGGTAGAGCGTAATCGAGCGCTTTTGACTGGCTTGGATTTTTGGATCTTTTGCGGAACTGTTACCCTGAGAGTTCAAAGACTCGGCAAGCTTCAATCGGTCAGATTCTTTGTTCACTGGGACAACACACTTTAAATAGGGTGACCGCGCACTGCCGGTCGGTGTTCCAGCTTCGTTCAGTGCAGTGAGAGCGAGCGCATCTTTTCCCCGCGCCGCCTTTCCCAACGAGAAAGGCGATGTTCATCGTGATTCCGGAGGGGGCAATGGAGGCGGCGTCATTCTCGGAAGCTTCGGCATCGGATCGAGAGGCCAATCGGGAACCTCCAGCTTTTCCAGAACGAACTCTTTCAGGTAGATATAGGCTTCCTTGCGGCCAGTCCGGTGGGCCTCGAAGATCATGCAGGCAATGCAATTGATGACGGATTCCGGAACCGCTCGCGCGATCTCGGCCGGCATCGTCCCGAAATACTCCCGTGTCTCTGTGCCGAACGAAACCGATCCGTTCCGATTGTAGAAAATCCAGTATCCCGTAAAGACCTGCCGGTCTTCCCGGTCTTGGGGTGGAATGCAGTCCTTTTCGGGCTGCGGAAGGTAGTCCCATATCGAAGGCAGATTCACGGGTGATACTGTAGCATAATAGGACACAACGGCAAGCGGGAAGTGCCTCCACTCAGCCTCCTGGCAGCCTTCATTGCACGATTGTCAAGCGGTCGTTAAAGGGGGAAACGGTG
The DNA here is from genome assembly GCA_963810765.1 of uncultured Verrucomicrobiae bacterium. Classification (GTDB taxonomy): domain Bacteria; phylum Verrucomicrobiota; class Verrucomicrobiia; order Chthoniobacterales; family Terrimicrobiaceae; genus DASTFP01. The sequence continues at coordinate 114,198 of CAWEOV010000025.1, read as the reverse complement.
AGAACGCCGGATGATGGTGTACCGGCCTTCATTGCGTCGCGGACCGCGTCTCCGATGAATTTCTGTACAGTCTTTTTCATCGGCCGCGCTCCGAGTGCCTTGTGAATTCCGCGCCGGACCAGGAATTCAAACGTTTCGTCCGAAACCGTGAGATTGAAACCGCGTTTGCGGAACCGGGCTAGCTCTTCGGTTATGGCAAGCCAGGCAATTTCGCGCTGAGTGTCCGGACAAAGCGGTCTGAACACGATCTTCTCGTCGAAGCGCCCGATGAGTTCCGGGCGGAGAAATCCATGCAGTTCAGAAATGACAGCGCGCTCCAGCGTGGTGAACGGGAGACGGGTCGGACGCAAAAGCTGCTGAGAGCCAATATTGCTCGTGCACACGATGTAGAAGCCCGACAAATCATAGGCACGATGATCTGCGAGCGTGATGCGCGCCGCATCGAGCATTTGAAGCAGGAGATCCCATATGAGGCGGTGGGATTTTTCGATTTCGTCAAGGAGAAGAACGCCCTGCTGGTGCCGCGAGAGAACATTCCCAAGCCTTCCGAGGCTGCCGCTTTCGTCTCCCATGAACAGTTTTACGCTGTCCAAGTGGAGGAACTCGGACATGTCGAAGCGGTGAACGTTCTCGGCTCGGAACAGGTAGCGAGCGAATTCCAGCGTCAGCTCCGTTTTTCCCACACCGGTCGGTCCGAGAAACAGGAACGACCCCAGGGGCTTCCCGGTAGGCTGCAATCCGAGCTGGCCGCGTTCGAGAACTGAGCAAACGCGCGGGATCACATGGTCCTGGCCTTTGATTTTGGAAAGCAGGTAACCTTCGAGTCCGTTCAGATCTTGGACTATTGTGGAATTTGCGTTCATGAATGACTCGCGGGTTTGGAGATGGCGAATTTCAGCCTTTGCCGGACGGCATAATCGGGCCGTATTCGGGTGAACCACTTGGGATACGAGCTGTCCGGTCTTATCGGCGGAATCAGCCGCTTTCGGAAGGGCTTCTCGCAATGGCGAACGATGGCGGTGAACTTCGGGAGCTTCCGTAGCTTGAACGCCGGAAAGTAGGGCTTGATGACGCGCTGGTAATTGGTGGTTGGCTTCCCTGCCGCCCAGCCCCAGGTTTTCTCGACAACCTCGCGTTCGCCGATGTTTTTCGAGGCGATCAAGGCGGAATCGTGATTGGCGCAGGTGAAGATCAGTTCGTTGCTCAAGTTCAGCATGAGCACGTCCGCGTAACGTCGGTCGAGCGAGCCGTGAAGGGACGTGTAAGCCTGGGTCGCGAGAACCATTGTCGCGCGCGCCTCTCGAATGATCCCAGCCGCACGGTGGTCCGCGAACGCTGATTCCGCGCCGGTAATGATCTCCTGACCCTCATCGGCGAAGAGGACGATGAGATTCGCCTTCTCCCGTTCTTCGGTCGATTTGTCAAACCGGCTCAAAGCATGGAAGTAATACGAGAGCTTCAGGATCGTGTTGATGTAAAGCCGCTCCGATTGGAACTTCTGAGGCATGGCGATGCAGACGATTTTCCCGGCGTCGATCTCACCGATTGAAAACGTCGGCTCGTTCGCGCAGAACACCTCCGCGATTTCCGGGTTGATGAAGAATTCGAGATAGGTGCTGAGCGTCCCTTGCACGCCGCCGAGCTGCTCGGGCGGCTGGCCGAGAAATCCGTCGCGAAGCGCGACGACCAGCTCATGCGAACGCTGATCGCCCTTGTTCATCAGCGCTTCAATGGCCGCGTTGGCGTCCGCCTCATTGAGCAAAAGCCTGTGGATGTTGGGAATCGTGACATACGCCTCCATGTGCCGGAGGACTTCAAACCCGGTTTGAATCGCTATCTGCGCCTTCGTCGGGAAGAACGGATTCTGCCCGCGGCCACCGGTCAGTGAGACGGCAGTATCGACAATGACCTTCGCATACGTGGAAGCCGGGACGTTTGGATTGCCCGTGATATTGATCGTGTGGACGGGTCGCCACAGCTCATCTTTTCCTAGAGGCCGGGTTTGCAGCAAAACGAGATCGCCTTCGCGCCCGAAGTGCGCGGCCATCTTCACAAGGATTTCCCAATAGAGTCCCTTCTGGTCGAGGCAAACGCCGCCCCAATGCGGCACATTCTGAAAAATCTGGTATGTGATCGTGTTGATCGCGCATTGCGTTTTGCCGGAGCCCGTGCGTCCGGTAATGAGCCAACCGCGAACGAAATCCTCCATCGACCAGGAAAGGCCGGCGAGACGGAGAACGGGTTTGAACGCGGCTTCCGCGGCGAAAAACGTCCATACGGTAAACCCGCCGCAGATGCCGATAGCGGCCCACGAGATCGGAGGCTGGACTAGAAAGTATCCGGCAAGGGCGCCGGCGATGCCGAGAACGTAGATCAGAAGGTCACTCGCTTTCATCGGCGCGCCTGAGCTTGAGTTTGCGAATGAGGAAGTCGAACAGCCTTCGCTCCGGGTCGGGAATCGTCTGCGTGTAGGATTTGAAATTGACGACGGTGACGGCGGAACCGTCCGCATACTTTTGGTGCGAGCAGCCGTCCACGTTGGAAGGCCGGAACGCGAATGCCTCGCAGAGAACGAACTCAGAGTGCGTTTTGCTGCCGATGGGCGATGGCGATTCGATTGGCATAGGTTTTGGCTCGGGCCGGGGCGAACATCGTGATGAGCGCTCGCCGGCTGGAGAAGCTAAATGCGGCTGCCGAAGCGGTTAGAAAGACTGAGGCCAAAGTGTTGACGCTGGCTACCGATGTCGGCAGGGCAGATCAGGTCGAACGATTGGTACAAAGCACGCTCGAGACGTTTGGACGAGTCGATACACTGGTCAACAATGCCGCGCTTGATTACCCGGCACCGATTACTGAACTCACCATCGAACAATGGAATGAGATCATCGCGGTCAATCTGAGCGGGGTATTTTATGCCTGCAAGGCAGTCTTTCCGATCATGATGAAGCAAGGGGGCGGCTCCGTCTTCAACATTTCATCGGTTGCCGGCAAGCGCGGGTGGCCAAATGCTACCGCTTACTGTGCCAGCAAGTTTGCTTTGACGGGATTTACTCAGGCTTTGATGGGCGAAGGCAAATCCCATAATATTCGCTGTTCTGTGATCTATCCAGGGGGAATGGATACGGGGTGGCATAAAGAGCGGAATCCTGACTTTCTGAATCCCGAAGATGTAGGCAAGTTCTTGTTGCACCTGATTACTCAGGACGCTCGTTTTGTGGTGAATGAAGCGGTGGTCACGCCAATCAATGAGGGTGGCTATCCCTAGCAAAGCAAGTGTGTTTTGGGCGACGGCACCGGCGCCCTGCTGGAATGAATCCGGCAGAGAATGTATCTTCATAGCCACGAAACGCCTCCTGACTTTTCTTGATGGTATCGGCTCGGTTGGCGCCCTGCTCGCCGCGATAGCTGCCCCGTGCTGCTTTCCGCTCTTCGCGGGAGTCATAGCGGCCCTCGGGCTCGTCGCCCTTGGAAACTCCGAGAGCTTCGCTCTTTATGCCCTTCAGGGCTTTGCGCTGCTCTCCTTGTTTGGCTTGGCGCTCGCCGTTCGGCAGCACCGCAGCCCGTGGCCGTTCGTGCTGGGCGTAGCCAGCCTCGTCGCTTTGGCGGGGTCTTTGTATGGGGCGTTCTCTCAGGGCGTGCTTTACGGCGGCTTGTTCGGCTTGCTAGCCGCGACCGTCTGGAACCGCTCGTTGATGCGTTCCTGCGTGTGCGGCACGCCTGACCAGCCGAGTTGTAGCGTCCCGGCCCGGCAACCCGTCTTGCAGTCGATCATCACTTGTCCGGTGTGCAGCCAACGCACTACCGAAACAATGCCAACGGATGTTTGCGTGTTCTTTTACGACTGCCCCGCATGCCATAGGCGTCTCAAGCCCAAACAAGGCGATTGCTGTGTTTTCTGCAGCTACGGCTCTGTGCCGTGCCCGCCTATCCAGATGGAAGCGATATGCTGCAGATAGTAGTCTCCCGATACGCACCATTCGTCTGACTGTGGGCTGTTCCTTGGGCTTGGGATTCCAACGCGGGGTGCTCTAGGAATCGACTACAACGAAGAGAAGGCCGGCAAATGAGCGATTGGCGCTCGATTTTCGCTCAGGCCCGCTTGATTCTCCCGGGTTTTGCTACAGCGAAATGGAAAAGGTCCAAATGGCAAACAAGGCGAACGGAACAATGAATTTTCGAGAAAGCGCACGGGGTTGGATCGGAGCGATTACCATGATTCCTGTCGTATCGTTCCAGCGACTCGCATTTCGAGCTCGACCATTTTCTTTACACGAAGAACGAAGGTGCTCGGGTCTTTCATACCCCACTTTACATAGGGGATCGAGAAATGCGAAGTGGCGATGAAGCGACCATTCTCGATAGATACCTTCGCGGGCAGCGTAACGTTATGATCCTGGCCATGAATTCGCAGAACCCCATGAATACCTACATCGCTCCGGCCCGGCAACGCCAGTTGGCCGGTGAAATGCTCTGGCGAGAAGATGGCCTCGGGATACCGTGTACTTTCCAGAACCTCCCGATGCATACGGCGATCGCGTTCATCATCGCCCGTATTCCCGCTCTGCACGTCGACCACCACCTGTCCACTTATCTTGCGAGAGGCAACGTCCAACCGAAGCGTTCCCTCCTTGACCTCAAACGTTCCGCTTACGGTGTGCAACGCGGCACCCAGGCTGAATTCAATTTTGCACGCGGGTCGATCTAGCTCGAGCGTGATCTCTCCGACAGGCGGACTCGACTTTGCGAACCCATTTCCCGCGAAGCCGAGAGCGATCACCAGCAGAGCAAAACGAATGTTGACGGAAAGACGCCAAGGCGAAAGAGGACGCCTGGCGGGTTCGATCGTGACGAGCTTTGCCCAATTAGCCTTGAACTTTGCTCTATTCATGATTCCTGGTCCGCCTGCTTTACCTGCCACGACCACGGCCTGATGCCTAAGCATGGTGTAGGGAGGATCTACCTGTTATGGAAGGCTTTTGCGCGCTGCGACCAGATATGCGGTGACCTGCGCCCGTTGAATTTCGTCGAGGCCGGCACGCTTGCTCATTGACGCGACAAGTTCAGGCCAACGCTGGGCAGGGTACTTGCTGATCGGCACAAGCGAGTGGCAGGAAATGCAGCGCGACAGCAAAAGATTTCGTCCCGAGGCTAATTGCTCCGCTGAGAAACCCTGATCCTTTGCAGACATTACCATTGCCGGTGACACAGGAGGCGCTGTCGACGTTAGTGATTGGCAGCCAGAATTCAGAATCACCCCAAGCACCAAAGCCGCCAATGGGATCGCGCTTTGACGAAAGGCTAGGCGCTCGAAATCAAAGCTCAACACCGAATATGGCGCGCAGTTGCAACTCTGGTTCATCAGAAATTCCAGTCACTTGGAGGAGCACCGTGGTCGTGACCCAGAAGCGGCTGTAACGGAATGACGCATTCGGGCCGATATAGACGATCGAATCGCTAACGTCAGACCATTCGGGAAATTCGATCTCGTGCAGCAGTTCTCCACCGACCAGGAAGTAGGGATTGAACTGGTAGCTCACGCCAAAGGTTTGCTCGAAAGCGCCCTTGTGTTCATCGTAGATACCAGCCTCCTCTCCCTCCCATTCCGCCTCGAGGACCGCGTTGTATGCTACAACTATTGGCCCGAAATTCTTCTGGAGAATGATCCTGCTCTCCAGCTCAACATGCTCGGGGCCAATCTTGAACTCGCCATAAAGCGCAGATCCGAGAATATCCTTGACCGGATTGGTGAGACTGTAAATCAGCTCCACCGCGGTATCCTGAAACGCGGCATGAGCGCCCTTGTCCCCTCCGGCTTTCGAATCGTTAACCTCCCAATCGGCAACGTAGAGAGAGGCCTGGAGTCTATCGGTGACTCCGTACTCGATTTCATGCCGAAACTCGACCTTGTTGCCCGAATCGCGACCATTCTTCCAGGTTACCCAATTTTCAAACTCGATCTCGGCCTGCGGCGACGTCGTGGATTCGTAGACAAATGTGAATCGGCGTTGGCCGGCCTCCAGGGTTTGTGCGGAGACCAATGCCGACGCGATGAGTGCAAGCGAGCAGTTGGTGTATTTTATTTTTGAGGGCAGGTACAAAGAAAGAGAATAAGACTCAATCTCAGTTACACTGATAAACAAGACCCGCCCGCTTGCCGTCAACTTAAAAAATGGAGTTCGCCGTGATCTTTTGCCGAGACCTGCGATGGAACTTTGTAGCCTTGTTGTGAGATATGAAGAAAGAGTCTCTCACCCGTTTCGCGTGGCTTTCGATTGCAGCAGCTGTTCTTACGATCGGCCTCAAGACCATCGCCTGGTGGATTACCGGTTCGGTTGGACTCCTGTCGGACGCGATGGAGTCGGTTGTCAACCTGGTCGGCGGGTTCATGGCCTTGGCGATGTTAACAGTCGCAGAGCGTCCCGCCGACGAGAATCACCCTTACGGCCACGGCAAAGCGGAATACTTCTCCAGCGGCGTCGAGGGCACGCTGATCCTCATCGCAGCGCTGAGCATCGGCGTCGCAGCTGTCGATCGATTAATCAGTCCAAAACCGCTCGAGGAAATTGGCATCGGCCTCGCGGTTTCCATAGCCGCTTCATTGGTGAACTTTGGCGTCGCGCTCCTGCTGCTACGCGTCGGGACGCAGGAGAAACTCGATAACACTCGAAGCAAATGCCCGTCATTTGCTCACAGACGTGTGGACCTCAGTCGGCGTGGTCGCTGGTGTGGGCATGGTAGCATGGACAGGCTGGGAGCGACTCGATCCGATTGTAGCACTCGCAGTAGCTGCCAACATCATCTGGACGGGTGTCGGAATCGTTCGAAGGTCCGTCGGTGGACTCATGGATACTGCGCTGCCCGTTGAGGACCGGGTTGCGGTGTGGCAGGTTCTCAAGGGCCATGAACAAGCTGGAGTAAAATTTCACGCATTGTGGACACGTCAGGCCGGAGTGCGAAAATTCATATCGCTCCACGTGCTCGTTCCTGGTGATTGGACGGTACAGCGCGGACATCAACTCCTTGAACGTATCGAAGATGATATTCGCCAAGCAGTGCGGGACTCGACGGTCTTCACACATCTTGAATCACTGGATGATCCGACCTCATGGGACGACGAAACCCTCGATCGATGGCTGAATGCGGCAGGGCAAAAGGACAAATAGGGGAGAACTCGCCTGCCCTTTCCTTGGCAAGGTTTCGAAGAGCGAGGCATTACGCTGCCGCGGAGGCGGATCACCTCAAGTCAGGTGCGCCGGTACGCGGCAAGGGTGTTCTCCGAAAGCTGGCATTGCACTGCGACCGCACTCATGCGCTCGACGGCAGCCGCAATCCTGCCCAGCTTTGGGCAGCGAACCAAATGATCAAGCGGCCATTTGGATTACTGAAGCGGCAAACTGGCTCAGTCGAGTTCAAGGTGGCCGAACGAATCCACATGCAGAAAAATGCGCCACAGGTCAGTCTTTGACTGTTATCCCAAGCGATCGTATCCCTGTGCAGGAGCCTGCGAGTATGAAACGTCTCTTGAGCTTTTGTGCGGTCGTTGCGATGGCTGCTCTTCCCGCCTTCGGCGCCGGCAGCGGGAGTGCTGGCAGTTCTGATCAGCCTGTCGTCAAAGCGGAAAGCCCCGCGGTTACGGTGTACAACCAAGGTGTCGATTTGATGAAGGCCAAGCAGTTCGCACAAGCCCAAGGCAAGTTCGAACAGGCGGTAAAACTAGATCCAGAATTCGCGGAGGCCTACAACAATCTGGCATTTACGCTTCGCAAACAAGGATCCGCGAACTTCCAAAAATCACTCGCGTATTACAATAAAGCGATCCAACTCAAGCCGAAACTGGCCGAGGCGTACATGTATCGTGGCGTTCTCTACACCCAAATGGGCCGCAAGGCTGACGCCCAAGCGGACCTGGTCCTCCTCAAGAAGATGAACGGCCACCTGGCAAAAGAGCTGGAGCAGTTCATGCAGACCGGCAAGGAGGACGACGAGCTGTACGGTGCAACAAAGAAGAAGTGAGGTCTTAGGCGTGGCGGCCGCGTGCGACTTGCAAATGCCGGACGGGTGCCTGTTCTGTTGAACAAGCCCGTCACGCTCAAGACTGATCAAATGCGCGCGCCGGCTCTGTGCGTGGAGGCCCGCTCTGGGGCAACGGCGGCTTTAGCGTGATCCTCGCGGACGAATTCGCAGACATCTTCGACGGCTTCAGCATCGGATCAAACGACCTTACGCAGCTTAGACTCGGTGTGGACCGCGACAGCGAAATCGTCGCGCCCCATTTTCGACGAACGAAATGCCGCGTTGAAAAAGATGATCGCCCAGATCATCGTCACCTGCCGCGCCAAAGGGCGCACGATTCGCATCTACGGGCAGATCCCGAGCGACTACCCTGAGTTTACGCAATTCCTCTCGCGCAGCACCACTTGCTGAAACAAGGGAAAACATTATGAAGCCAAACGAATCTACCCCAATCATCTGCGGCACTGATTTTTCTGAAAACGCCAGGCAGGCCGCCAACGTCGCCGCCGCTCTGGCCACGCGGCTGAGCGCTCCCGTGGTGCTCGTCCATGCAGCAGGGCTGCTGAACCAAGGCTCGACCTCGGAAGCTTACGACGCAGTAATTGCTTCTTTCCGTAAGCGCTTGCACGAGGAGGCTGAGCATCTGCGGGGGCTGGGCGCGACCGTCGAGGAAACCCTTTCCGCCGGAGCGCCTGATGAGATGCTGGCGCAACTGGCGCAGCAGCGGCAGGCGCGCCTGCTCGTGGTCTCCTCGCTCGGACTGCGCGCCCCCACGCGCTCGCTGCTCGGCAGTGTGGCGGAGCGCACCGCCGAGTCCTCGCCGGTGCCGACGTTGGTGGTGCGCGACGCCGCGCCCTTCGAGTCATGGGCGCGCGGGGAGCGGCCATTGAATGTTTTTGTCGGGGCGGATTTCACTGCCAATTCTGACGCCGCGCTCCGCTGGATCAGCGATCTGCGGCAGATCGGCCCGTGCGAGGTGGTCGCGGCGTATGCTGATTGGCCGCCGGAGGAAACGGCCCGGCTGGGCGTTTCCGGGTCGTTCGGGCTGGTCGGAAACCCGCCGGGGATGCAGCGCGTGCTGGAACAGGACATGCAGGAAAAAGTCGCCCGGTTGCTGGGCGAGGAACATGTGCGCATCGTTGTCCAGGCCGGCTGGGGGCGCGTGGATGCGCAGCTCATCGGGCTGGCGACCGAAGCGCAGGCCGATCTGATCGTCGTCGGCACTCATCAATGGCACGGCCTCAGCCGGCTCCAGCACGGCTCGGTCTCGCGCGGCATCCTCCACCATGCGCCGATGAGCGTGGCCTGCGTGCCCACACTCGCCGCCGCGCCGATGGCCGGGCCGCGCATCCGCGAGTGCCGGCGCGTGCTGGCGGCAGCAGACTTGGGCGCCAGCCACGGGTTTGCCGCTCCTTACGCATACTCGATCGTGAACCCTGGCGGCACCGTGCGTCTCGTGCATGTCGTCGAGCCCTTCCGGCGGACGAATCCGCTCATCGGCCGCTACTATCAGGATCTCCCGACCAGCAAGGAACACGCCCAGCAGGTGGCCGAATTCGAGGCCCGATTGCGCGGTCTCGCTCCGACCGAAGTGGCGGCGGGCGGGATCAAGACGGAAGTCGAGGTGCTCGAAGATCTGGACACAGCCAAAGCGATCTGCGCGGCGGCGGAGCGCTTCAACGCAGATGTCGTCTGCATCGGCAGCCACACCCGCCCAGGATTCACCGCGAAGATCCTGGGCTCGGTCGCGCTCGGCGTGCTGACGCAGTGCAGACGGCCGGTGCTGATCGTGTGGCCGCCGGCGGAGTGATTTTATGGCCATGGGGAAAAACAATCCACCCGCCGAAGTCGCCGCAGTCCTTGGCGAAGCCCGTCGCTCACCATTGGTTCACTCGATTGCCGAATTGGTCGATCTCACCTCTGGCGGGCCCGGCAGATCATCGAATGCTGCCTCGATGGCGGAAGCCTCAAAGACTACGAAGCACTCATCAGTGCCAGATAACTGCGAATGAAAGAATTCACCCAAATGAACTGGCACACCATCCCGGCGGAAGAAGCCGCCGGGCTACTGGAGAGCGACCCGGCCAGCGGGCTGACGCAGGCCGAGGCCGAGGCGCGGCTGCGGCAGTTTGGCCCGAACCAGATGACCGCACAGAAGCGCCTCAGCGAATGGATGCGCTTCCTTCTGCAGTTCCATCAGCCGCTCATTTACATCCTGCTCGGCTCGGTGGCAGTCACGGCTTTTTCGGCGAATGGGTCGATGCGTCGGTCATCTTCGGCGTCGTGTTCCTCAACGCCATCGTCGGCTACATCCAGGAGGCAAAGGCGGAGAAAGCCATCGAGGCGCTGGCGAAGATGGTCGTCACCGAGGCCACGGTGCGGCGTGGCGGCGAGAAGCTGCGAGTCCCCTCGGCGCAACTCGTGCCAGGCGACGTCGTGCTGCTGCAATCCGGCGACCGTGTGCCGGCCGACCTGCGGCTCTTGCGTCAGCGCAATTTGCGGATCGAGGAGTCGGCGCTGACCGGCGAATCGCTCCCGGTCGAAAAGCAGACCGACCCGCTGCCCGCTGGACACGATTCTCGCCGAGCGCAAGAACCTGGCCTTCGCCGGCACGCTGGTCACCTACGGCCAGGCCGAGGGCGTCGTGTGGGCCATCGGCGACCGGACCGAGACGGGCCGCATCGCCGGGCTCATCGCCGGCGCGGTCGAGTTGTCGACGCCGCTCACGCGCAAGATCGCCCAGTTCAGCCAGCTGCTGCTCTGCGTGATCGTCGCGCTGGCGGTGCTCACGTTCGTCGTCGGCGTCGCGCGCGGCGAGCCGTGGCACGAGATGTTCATGGCCGCCATCGCGCTGGCGGTCGGCGCGATTCCCGAGGGGCTGCCCGCAGCGGTGACGATCACGCTCGCGATCGGCGTGTCGCGCATGGCCCGGCACCGCGCCATCATCCGCAAGCTGCCCGCCGTCGAGACGCTCGGCAGCACCACCGTCATCTGCTCGGACAAGACCGGCACGCTCACGGAGAACGAGATGACCGTGCAGGAAATCTTCGCCGGCGGAAGGCTCTACCACGTCACCGGCGGCGGCTACGAGCCCGAGGGAGAAATTCATTTCGAGCAGAAGCCGGTCGTGGTTGGGGAAAACGCCGCGCTCATCGAATGCCTCCGCGCCGGCGTGCTCTGCAACGATTCGCAGCTCGTCCGCGAAGACGCGGGGCGTATCGCCGTGCAGGGTGATCCGACCGAGGCGGCGCTGATCGTCGCCGCGGAAAAGGCCGGACTGTCGGAAAATGAGTGGAGCCGACGCATGCCGCGGGTCGACGTGATTCCGTTCGAATCCGAGCACAAGTTCATGGCCACGCTCCACGGCGCGGAGGAGCAGCCGAGGTCATCTACGAAAGGCGCCGTCGAACGCTGCTCGAGACGTGCACCGACGTGCTCGGCGAAAGCGGCGGGATCGAGCCGCTCGACAAGGCGCGCGTGCTCGCGCCGGCCGAGAAATGGCCGCGCGCGGGCTGCGTGTGCTGGCCTTTGCCCGGCGCGAGATGCCGACCGACCCATCGCGGGCTCGAACACGACCACGTCGCCGGAGGACTCACCTTTCTCGGGCTGCAGGGGATGATCGACCCGCCGCGCCCGGAGGCCATCGGCGCGGTGCGCCAGTGCCGCGCGCCGGCATCCGCGTGAAGATGATCACCGGCGACCACGTCGTCACCGCGCGCGCCATCGCCGCGCAGATCGGCCTGGAGGGCAGCGAGGAGGCTCGTCGCGCTCACCGGTCGCGAACTGGAAAAGCTCTCCGACGCCGAACTGTCCGACGTCGCCGAGCGCACCGCCGTCTTCGCCCGCGTCGCGCCGGAGCAAAAGCTCCGGCTCGTGCGCGCGCTTCAGGCGCGCGGCCACGTCGTCGCGATGACCGGCGACGGCGTCAACGACGCGCCCGCGCTCAAACAGGCCGACATCGGCGTGGCGATGGGCATCACCGGCACCGACGTCGCGAAGGGCGCGGCCGACATGATTCTGACCGACGACAACTTCGCCTCCATCGAAGCCGCCGTGGAGGAAGGGCGCGGCGTCTTCGACAACCTCACCAAGTTCATCGTCTGGACGCTGCCGACCAACGCCGGCGAGGCGCTCGTCTTGCTCGCGGCGATCATCGCGGGCGTCGCGCTGCCGCTACTGCCGGTGCAACTGCTCTGGATCAACATGATCACCGCCGTGCTGCTCGGGCTGACGCTGGTCTTCGAGCCGAAGGAACGCGACCTGATGCAGCGCCCGCCGCGCGATCCGAAACAGCCGCTGCTGACCTTCCCGCTGCTCATGCGCACCGGCCTGGTGTCGCTCATCATGCTCGCCGGCGCGTTCGGGCTGTTCGCGTGGGAGCACGGCACCGAAGGCAGGAACCTCGACGAAGCGCGCACGGCGGTCGTGAACGTGATCGTGATGATGCAGACCGTTTACCTGCTGAACTGCCGTTCCCGGACGCGAGCGGCCCTTTCGGCCAGCCTGTTCTCCAATCGCTGGATGCTCGCCGGCATCGTCGCGACGTGGCTGGCACAGGTCCTCTTCACCTACCTGCCGTTTATGAACCGCCTTTTTCACAGCGCCCCGGTTCGCGCCGAAGCATGGCTCTACATCGTGGCCATCGGCGTCTTCACATTCGCCGTCGTCGAGTTTGAAAAGTGGCTTCGATTCCGCGCCCGCCGCCCGGTGCAGCCCTCACGCATATGACCGAAGTCGCCATTTACGACACGAAGCCCTACGACGATCATAAAGCTTCCCCCGAAAGGAACAAAAAACTACGAGCCGGGACGATAAGCGCCGGGAGCGCCAAGTGGGTCGGAAGCCTCTGGATCACGAGCGGTCGTAGTTCCTATTTCAACATCGAATCGATCATATTAAAATGATATCGGTGAAGGTGCTGCAGTAACGAGACCAGCATACGACGGGAGTGGGAGAGAAGGGGCGGTCTTCGCCCGGAGGCCTCTGCATTTAAAACGGTAGACGTCTCGCGGGTAGCCAATCTGATGTGCGCCGGTAGCTCAGATCCGTTTTCGCTGCCGTCGGCAGTGAGATTCGGGCTTAGCGTACGTTTTGGTTCGGATAATAGTGGAACCCCAAATAGCGACGCGACGCTTTATTTTCATGGAATGGATCGATTGGCTCTTGCACGGCGGGCAACATTTGACCGCCACGCTCGCGCTATTGACCGCGCTGCTTGCTTCGGGCCACGCGGTCATCTGGAAGAGAGATTCGCGCGCGGCGGCGCTATGGGTCGGATTTATCTGGCTCGTGCCACTAGTCGGCGCGCTGCTCTACTTCATCCTCGGCGTCAATCGCATCAAGCGCCGGGCCATCCTGCTGCGCGGCAACCTGCAGCGTTATGCCGCCAGGCAAACTGTAGAGGTCTGTTCCGCTGAGCAACTTGCCACCGTTCTCCCTGCCGCTAGCCAACACTTGACCTCGCTCGCTAGCGCGACTTCAAAGTTGCTTAGCCGCTCCTTGCTGCCGGGCAACCGCCTTGAACCCCTGTTCAACGGTGATGCGGCGTATCCCGCGATGCTCGACGCCATCGCGAGCGCCCAGCATTCCCTGACGCTGTCCACTTACATCTTCGACCGCGACGAGGTGGGACTGGCCTTCGCCAGAGCGCTTGGTGTTGCCGTTAAGCGTGGCGTGGAAGTGCGCGTGCTCATTGACGCAACGGGCACGCGCTATTCCTGGCCGCCCATTCCCGGCCTGCTTCGACGCGAGGGCGTGCGTTACGCGCGCTTTCTCCCCACGTTTCCTCTGTGGCAGTTGCTGTCGACGAACCTCCGCAATCATCGCAAAATCCTCGTCGCCGATGGACGAATCGGTTTCACGGGCGGATTGAACATCCGCGCCGGCCACTGGCTTGCGAAGCAGCCCTCGCATCCCGTGCGCGACCTGCATTTTCGGATCGAAGGTCCGGTGGTCGCGCACTTGCAGGAGGTGTTCGCGGACGACTGGTTCTTCACCACGCGGCGAAGCGCTGCGCGGCGAGAAATGGTTTCCGCCGCTGGAAAGCTCTGGGCCGGTCATTGCGCGCGGCATCGCCGACGGGCCGGACGAAGACTTCGAGAAATTGCGCTGGACAATCCTGGCGGCACTGACTTCGGCGCAGAAATCGGTCTGCATCGCCACGCCCTACTTTCTGCCGGAGCCTACCATCATTGCCGCGCTGAATCTGGCCGCCCTGCGCGGCGTAGCCGTGGACATTTTGCTTCCAGCTAAGGGGAACCTGCCGTTCGTGCAGTGGGCCTCGACGGCGCAACTCTGGCAAGTGCTCGAGCACGGCTGCCGCCTCTGGCTCAACCCACCGCCCTTCGACCACTCGAAGCTTTTCATCGTGGATGACAACTGGGCGTTGGTCGGCTCGACGAACTGGGACCCGCGCAGCCTGCGTTTGAACTTTGAGTTTAACGTGGAGTGCTACGACCCGGCTTTTGCGCGCATGCTTCACCGCATCTTCGAGGCGATACTGAAGCAAAGCCGCCGCGTGACGGCGCACGACATGGACGCCCGCTCACTGCCGATGAGGTTGCGCGACGGCATCGCGCGGCTGTTCGCACCTTACTTGTGAAATGATGCCTGCAAAATTCTCCCGTTACCGATGAGCAACGAGTGAGAGCGTCAAAAGGTCGGGGGTGGGTACCAGCAACACGCGACATCGTGCAGAGTGCTCAGTCGGCATCTGGGGCGCACTCCTGCTTTTACAGGCGCAGCCCAGGCGGCTTGACCCCCGACTTCTTGACGCTCTCGTTTCTGACGCCAGCGGCAACGAGTCCTTCAAAAAACCCCCGCTCGCGCTCGATCGCATCCACGTGCGTTTCGGGCCCATTGATCATTGCCACTTGCCGGCATCCCCGTTTGACAAACTGCTGAGCGACCAACTGTCCGCCGTGGTAATTATCCAGATCCACATAGTTTACGTCGGCTCCAAAGCAGGCCGGCCGCATCATCACGTAAGGGAACGAGCGTTGTCGAAGGGGATAGAGAAAGGGATAGTCGCGAAGGTATTGCGGGACGATGATGATGCCGTCGAGGGTCCGGTCTCCCACAACGCGCTCGAAGTAATCCATCAGGTCGGGATCTTCATGCGATTTGACATCAAGCCTCAAGCTGTAGTTGGCCTGGTAGCCCACCGCCAAGACGCCCTGCTGCAAATAGTAAAAGAGCGACGTCTTGTGAACGATGTTCGTTATCTCAACCGACGTCATCATCAGCAAAGCGATGGTGTTCGACTTGCCTGTGTTCAGCGTGCGTCCGATGCGATTGGGCACATAGTTCAAGCGCTTGGCGCATTCCAGAACCCGCGTGCGTGTGGATTCCTTAACCTCTCCCCCATTCAAAGCCATTGAAGCCGTGGCTATCGATACTTTCGCAAGCTCCGCTACTTCCTTAAGGTTGGCCCTCATTCCGATACTATATCCTGTGTACAAGCGGTGTCATCGGCTTGCGAAATTCCGGCTGACGATGAATCCAGCCGCGCCAATTGTTGGAGCTGACTTCAAGCTGACATGTGGGGGTTTTTAGAATTCCGCGGATGAAACCAGTGGTGTCAACTTGCTCGCCCGTCGCCGCTTTTGCTCGGCGGCGGGCGTGGGCTTCTTTTAGCAATGCTCGTCGTCCCCCTACCGCTGGCGCACCAAGGAGTAATCTTGTCCTGAGGATGGTTTCCCCGCACTCGCTGGCGTCGGTCAGCGGATGGTGGCTGCACATTCCTGTGCAGAAGTTTGGACTGCTCATCGTTTGGTCACCACGCATTAATCGCCCCAGCTTGGATATCAGAAGCCCGCCGTCACGCTGCGGGTGGGGTTGAGCTCCGAAGCCGTCTGCTTTCACCAGTTTGTTTAAGATTGCGAGCGTCTTCCATGGGGTATTCACCCCATTTTTTGCAGACGTTGGTAACGCAATTTGCCCTGTAGGCCGTGGCAAGCCTACCGCGTATCCAGGGTGAATTAGATGCGGTTTGATCCGCACGCCCATGCTGATCGCACCATACACGTGTCGACGATTGAGAATGGGCAATCACGTTGCCAACTCAAAAGATAACCCGCCTCGGTCCGGCGTCCCCGGCGTCCCCGGCGTCCTTACTGCGGGCCGCCGATGAGGCTGAGGAGACATCTGTTACCCTAATTTCATGCCGGGGCGTGCAGGCCGGTGTAGTGCCGCTCCACCAGGGACGCCGCGTAAGCGCGGCTCATGGAAAAAGCTTCGCGCAGCATTCCCGAAATTGCAGCCGCGATAGATTCTGACAGGTCGGCCGGATTTAGGGGTTCATTTCTCTCTTGGTGTCCAACGAACTCATCAAGGACAGCGCTCTCAAGACCGGAAAGGACACGGTTCAAGCGATCAGGCTCCTCTGTCAGTGTGCGGCACAAGGCGATACCCACTTCTTCAAAGTCCATTTCCCAGCAATCGGGAAGAACGGCAATCACTGTGAACTTAAAAGGCTCATACAAGGCCTCTGCGAGCGCCCTTCCTCCCGGCTTCGCTCCGAAGTAATCGGTCAAAATCGCTAGAGCCAACTGAGCCGGTCCGCTGCCGTTGTAGCCCCAGGAGAAACCGGTCGGTGAGTTGTTCCCAAGATCGTAACCGGTATCGAGCGGCTTGGTTCGGCCCGATCGCGTGACTGTAACCAGCGTGCCCTGGGCTCTACGGTGGCCCGCGTAATAGTTGCCTGCCTTCACAACGTCTGTTCGGTGGCTATGCACATGCGTTCTTGGAGTTTCGGCATGTGCGCGACGAAACGCTATCCGGCTTCGTGCGGTTATCGATGTCATGATTTTCATAGGCTAGTTGCTTTGAATCAGTGGGACGTTTTCCTTCGAGTATCATTATCGTCTCTAGGGATGATATTGTCAACGACAAAGTGCAGAAAACTCGATGGATTTTCGCTTTGTCGGCGCGAGGGCGTTAGTCTCTAGTCACGTTAATGGCGAAACATCCGAAAACCAAAATCGTGCCGACAGAAAAGCGACGGCCAGGGCGTCCGAGGACTTCGCCGCTTGATCCCATTGAACAAGCCCGATTACGTCGTCAGCGCCATCGAGAAAGCAAGCGGACCGCCGGAATGGTCCCAGCCGAAATCTGGCTGCCAAAGACGTGGCGTGACGCGGTAATTGCGCGGGGAGAAACCCTTCAAGACGCGGCGCAAAAAGCTTTTCAGTTGCTGATCGCTCATTGGGACTCCACCCAAGCGCCTTAAAGCCGCAACTGCGTGCCCCGCGGGTGTAAAGATCGAGCCGCCCTTGCTACACTTTTTGTGACTCAACCTCTGCACAGTTCCCGCTTGGGCGTCCAACTATGGTAGAATCCATTTCCCTTCTTGTGGGAAATCAAGGAGCTGGATCTCTGGAAGCGATTCTGGCGGTCTCCTCGCCGCACTCAGCCAGATTTTGGAATGAGCGATTTGGTACGGCTGGGCGAAGGCAATGTCCATGCTTGCTTGAAAGGGTGAAAACAACTTATAGAGGCTCTTAATGTCTAAAGCAGAACTTGTTGCAGCAGTCCAAAAATCGCTCGGGAAAGAAACCAGCTCCGCTCAAGCCAACCGCACGGTCGACG
Organism: uncultured Verrucomicrobiae bacterium; assembly: GCA_963810765.1. Classification (GTDB taxonomy): domain Bacteria; phylum Verrucomicrobiota; class Verrucomicrobiia; order Chthoniobacterales; family Terrimicrobiaceae; genus DASTFP01. The sequence goes on along the minus strand of CAWEOV010000025.1, from coordinate 96,597 downwards.
CGGTGATCGATGGAATCAAAACAGGGGTTAAGAAGACCAAAAACGTTCAACTTATCGGGTTTGGGACTTTCAAAATTGCCACCCGGAAGGCACGCATAGGCGTCAATCCAAAGACGGGGGCAAAGATCAAGATCAAGGCCCGCAAGACGGTCAAATTCGTGCCGGGAGCAGCCTTTAAGAAAATCTTGTAATCGGGCTATCCAGAAACGGATTCAGGAAGGTAGGGAGTGGGCCACGTTACGGAGAGGTCACAACGGACCGACGCAGAGCGCCCGGGGGATCACGTTAAAAATCCGCCGGAAATCCGATAGTGACTACCGGCTCCGGGGGAGGGGCGTCCAGCCGCGAATCGGCTTTGGGGAATCCCTTTCGCGGCTTGGCGCGGTAGCTCAGTAAGATCGTGGAGGATGTAGGCCCCACATGGCTCTGTAGCGGAGGCCAATCTTACCACTTGATTGAAATGCATTTGGGTATTACGGAATCCCGTCTCGTCCTGGTTGCGGACGCAATCGAAGCTAGCCACCATCCTTCATTAAATTCTTCAGCCTATGTGTGGTCGATACGCCTTAACCAAAACGGAGCTTCTCGAGGAATTCTTTGAATTCTCGTTTACCGGCAATCAGATCCTTCCACGTTTCAATGTCGCGCCAACTGCGCAGATTCCCGTGATTCGGCTGCGGGAAGATGGGCAACGCGAGTTGATCGATGTGCGATGGGGGTTGGTTCCTTCCTGGTCCAGGCCTGGAGATCAACTACCACTCTTGATCAATGCGAGAGCGGAAACACTCTCAAGCAAGCCCGCGTTCCGCGATGCCTTTCAACGCCGGCGCTGCATCATTCCCGCCAGTGGATACTACGAGTGGCAGAAACTTCCCGGTGGTGCAAAGCAGCCCTTCTACGTCACGCGTCGCGATGGGCTCCCCATCGCGTTTGCTGGGCTTTGGGAGGACTGTGGGCCAAAAGCGCTGGCGGCATCTGGATTTTTGGCAACATCGAACCGAGCTTGTGGCGCGGGTGCCGCGGGTGGAGTGCAGCGAGCATGGGGTGCTGCTGACGACAGTGCCATGGGCCAGGCCGGGGAGCGGATTTACCCTGATGATGGAAGCGGTGGTTCTGCTGCTGTGCCAGCAAATGCCGGTGGCGGCGGCGGCCGACTACCTTGGGGAAACCGACCAGAGACTGTGGCGGGTGCTCGCTCACTACGTGAGCAAGGCTCACGCGGCGAAGAATTGGAGCGCGGTGCGGCGCGTGATGATCGACGAAACGAGCACCAAGAAGGGCCATCACTATGCGACGAACTTCCTGGATGCCGACAGCCGCGAACTGCTCTTCACCGTGGAAGGCAAAGACCAGGAAACCCTTGGGGCGTTCTGCGATGAGATGAGCCGCCATGGCGCCGGCCAGGGCCAGATCACGGCGCTGATCATGGATATGAGCACGGGTTTTATCGCCGGAGCGCAAAAGTACTTTCCGGGCGCGCAGGTCATCTTTGACCACTTCCACATTATGCAAATGGCCGGAGTGGCGCTCGACGAAGTGCGCAAAACCCTGGCGGCGGCGGGAGCCAATCTCAAAGGCAGCATCTGGGCGATCCGAGGCAACGAGTGGACGCGCAGTGAAAACCAACTCGAAGACCGCCGCCGCTTCGTTCGCGACTACCCCAAACTGGGGCGTGCCCTGGGCTTGCGCGACAGCCTCCAAGATGTCCTCTGCGTCGGCGAAACCGAGGGCCTCAAATGGTGGTGCGGGTGGGCGCTGCGCAGTCGTTTGACCCCTTTTCGAAAGCTTGCCAAAACCATCAAGACTCACTGGAAGGGAATCCTCGCTTTCATGGAAACCCGTCTGACCAACGCTGCCATGGAGTCCGTCAACGGCATCCTCCAACTCGCCAAGCGCATGGCCCGCGGCTTCCGCAACTTCCACTACTTCCGCATCACGGCTTATCTTAAAGCCGGCAGGCTTCAACTCGACATCCCTCACATTTAAACCCACTCAAAACGTCGAAGCGGCGCTTAAAACCAAGGTTCATTGCCGCTCGTTAGAGGTAATCGACGCCTTTTTTTGGAAACCAGTGGCACTTCCCGGCCAGTAACCTCTTTGCAGTAGCGATTGAAGTCAGCCGTGCAAGCCTTCAGGGCGGTCCGAGCTTGGGATCCGAGCTTTGCCGAAAAGAAGTCTCTCGCTTCAATTTTTGGAAGCCACCGCGCAAGCTTGTCCAACTCGAACTCGTTTTCCTCTATTTCGGCGAAAGAAAAATATCTCTTCTTTCTCTCCATCTCCAATTCTTTGTGAAAGTCCCGGCAACGTCCCAGGAACTCCTGATACTCTTCGTCCGCTTGCAATTGGAAGCGGCTTACAATTCCCGCATCTTCCTCCGTCACTTGGAACAGAATGGAAGAACTGCGGGCTTCGCCCTTGCGCTCCACGATATCGTTCTTGAGCACGTCGAAGAACCTTGCGACTACTCGAATCGTCGGGCAACAGGCAGACAGAATGCTGCAGATAAAGAACACCTGCCGTTTTCAGCTTGCGCCATACGAACACACGCTGCGTGGAGGGTCGCGCGGGCAACGAATAGATCAACATGAGCCAAGGTCGATGTTTCATCCTTTTAATGTAATAGGTGTTGCATATCCTAGACGATTGGCTACATCGCTCTGGAGCTCCATACGACACTTGCGACCACTCGCCACCTCCTTTTCTTGTCTTTCTCGCAGCCGTAATCCCAGTCTGCTCACCACAAGTGTCATTCTGCTCGTCACTGCCACTCTTTTGGCACGTGGGGCGGACAACCCTCTCACCCTCCGGGAGGCGTTGTCTCGTTCGCTTTCGCCTGAGCCCGGAGCTCGCAACCTTTCCCTACGACGAGCGGGCGGCGGAAGCGCGCGTTGTGCAGGCAGGTCTCAGACCCAATCCCGAAGTTTCTCTGGAGGTTGAGGACTTTGGTGGCAACAAAGAATTTAGCGGGTTTGGCGAGAGCGAAACAACGCTCAAGCTCAGCCAGCTTCTTGAACTCGGCGGCAAGCGTGCGGCGCGGATACAGGAAGCGAAGGCAGGGAAAGCCTTGGTAAAATTCGATTATGACGTAAAGCGCTTGGAAGTATTGAGTCAAACCGCACAAGCTTTCTACGAGGTCCTGGGCGCGCAGCGGCGCGTGGAGTTGAATGAAGAACTCGCGAGGCTAGCGCAGGAGTCGGTGCCCGCAATTCAAGAGCGGGTCAAGTCCGGCAGGGCATCGGCGGTCGAGCAGAGTCGCAACGACGTGGCCGTGGCCTCGGCGCGCATTGCCTTGGAGCAAGCAAAGGGCGATCTATCCGCTGCGCGACGCAATCTCGCGGCAAAGTGGGGCGCCAGGGAACCGGCTTTTGGAAGTGCCGTGGGAGACTTGGAGCGAGTCGCGAAGCCTCCACCATTCCGGGATTATGTCCGGTTGCTCTCCGCGTATCCTTCCGTTGCTCGCTGGCCGGCCGAAACGAACAAGCGGCGCGCCACTGTTGAGAAGGAAAAAGCGCAAGGGGCACCGGATGTAACACTCACGGTCGGGCCACGGTGGTGGGAAGGCCCCGAGGCGGCTGCAATATTTGCCAGCATTTCGGTTCCACTGCCGCTGCAAAATAGAAATCAAGGCGCGATCCGGGAGGCCCAAGCCATGGTCGAGAAGGCTGCCAGTGAGCGAAAAGCTGCGGAGGTCGTGCTCGAAGAAGAGGCTGGCGAAGCATACGCGAAAGTGGTGAGGGCTTATACAGAGATCCAGATTCTAAATTCTTCTCTTCTGCCTGATGCCCGGCGGACCATGAACGCTGTAAACGAAGGCTACGCCATCGGCAAATTCAGCCAGTTGGATGTCCTCGAAGCGCGCCGCACCATCACCGAGGCGCGCACGCGTTATCTGCAGGTTCTCGTGGAATACCACAAAGCCTCGGCCCAACTCGATGCTCTGACCGGGGCGACTCCGACAGCCTCCCGTAAATGAAGAGTCGTCCGTTGATTCTCAGTCTATCCTTGCTATCTGTCGCTGGAGCAATCGCCTGGAGCATCATCGACGCCGCTCCGCCAGAGCCCAAAGGGAGTGGAACGGAACAGTCGGCCGGCGGCAAGAAAGCTGATACCAATAAGGATAACGACGAGGAAGCGACCGCGAAGGTGACTCTGACTGAAGTGCAGCGCAAAAATGCGCAACTCGGCATGGCCACGGCCGGGCCGGAGAAGATCAAGAAAATGCTTCCGCTGTTCGGAAGAATTGAGGCGAACGAAGAGCACATGGAACGGGTTGTGCCGCGCTTCCCCGGCGTCGTAAGGGCGGTGAAAGTGCGTCTCGGCGATAAGGTCGAGAAAGGCGAGGTTCTTGCAACCGTCGAAAGTAACGAAAGCATGCGGACCTACGATATTGTTTCCGAGATCGTCGGCACCGTCATTCAAAAGGAGTTATCAGCTGGCGAGTTCGTCCGCGACGATAAAGCGATTTTTATCATCGCCGATCTGAGCACGGTATGGGTGGACTTGAACGTTGATCGACGAGATTTTGCCTTGGTGCACGAAGGGGCGTCGGTATGGGTGCTTCCTGACGAAGACGCTGAATCGATTCAAAGCACTATCGCCTACCTTTCGGCCGTTGGCTCGGAGGCTACCCAGACGATGCTCGCTCGCGTGGTCATCCCCAACCCAAAAGGTGACTTGAAGCCAGGGCTCTTCGTAACGGCGCAGGTGATGATCGGCGAGGTGGATGCGCCCGTCGCCGTGAAGGTGAGTGCTCTACAGACAATTAAGGACAAGACCGTTGTCTTCGTCAAAGAGGGTAATGCTTTTGAAGCGCGCGAAATCGAAGCCGGCGAACAGGACCGCAAATTCGTGGAAATCATTTCCGGCCTCCTTCCCGGCGACGAATACGTCGCAGAGAACAGTTTTATCCTCAAAGCCGAAATCGAAAAAAGCGAGGCGAAGGATACCGACTGAACGAAGGGTGTCATGATCGAAAAGATTCTCGATTTTTCCATCCGTCATCGCTGGTTCGTTCTACTCGCCACTATCGGCCTCGTGGTGCTCGGCATCTTTAACTACGAGCGTCTGCCGATTGATGCGGTGCCCGACATCACCAACGTGCAGGTGCAAATCAATACCGCCGCGCCAGGCCTCTCGGCGCTCGAGGTGGAACAGCGTATCACCTTTCCCATCGAAACCGCTCTGGGAGGTCTGCCGCGTCTGGATTACGCGCGCTCGCTTAGCTTTTATGGGCTCTCGCAAGTCACCGTGGTGTTTGAGGATGGCACGGACCTTTACTTCGCTCGACAACTCATTGCGGAGCGGCTCCAGCAGGCTCGCGAACAATTCCCACCGGGCGTAACGCCGCAAATGGGCCCGGTCTCCACGGGCCTCGGCGAAATCTACATGTGGACAGTAGACGCGAAGCCTGGTGCGAAGAAGGCTGATGGTTCACCCTATACACCCACCGACTTGCGCGAGCTTCAAGATTGGGTCATCAAACCGCAGCTTCGCAATGTGCCCGGCGTTGTCGAAGTCAACAGCATTGGCGGCTTCGAGAAGCAATATCACATCACGCCGCGTCCTGAGAAGCTCCTCGCATTTGGCCTGTCGTTCCGCGACCTCGTGGAAGCATTGGAGAAAAACAACGCGAACATTGGCGCCGGCTACATCGAACGCAACGGTGAGCAATATCTCATCCGTGCGCCCGGACAGGTTCGAAATCTAGACGATGTGCGCGATATCGTCATCACTACACGGGACGATGTGCCGATTCGTATTCGCGATGTGGCAGGTGTCGCCGAGGGACACGAACTTCGCAATGGCGCGGCCACGCATAACGGCGTGGAAGCCGTACTCGGCACGACTTTCATGCTGCTGGGTGCAAATAGCCGTACCGTTTCGCACGCGGTTGAGAAGCGTATGGAGGACGTAAACCGATCTCTTCCACCTGGCATCGTTGCGAATACGGTCTATGACCGCACTGACCTGGTCGATGCGACCATTGAGACCGTGAAGAAAAACCTTTTCGAGGGTGCTGTTTTTGTCATCGCTGTCCTATTCGCCTTGCTCGGCAACGTTCGCGCAGCGCTCATCGTGGCAGCCGTCATCCCCCTGTCGATGCTCTTCACCATCACCGGCATGGTGCAGTATCGGGTGAGCGCGAACTTGATGAGTCTTGGCGCCCTGGACTTTGGCATCATCGTGGATGGTGCCGTTATTATTGTGGAAAACTGTGTCCGCAGGCTTGCGGAGGAGCAGCGCAAGCTCAGACGGCTGCTCACGCGTAACGAACGCCTTGCGGTGGTATTTGATGCGTCGCGTGAGGTGCGGACGGCCACGATGTTCGGTGAACTTATCATTATGATCGTCTATTTGCCGATCCTGACCCTCACCGGAGTGGAAGGGAAAATGTTCGTTCCGATGGCCCTCACGGTTCTCTTCGCGCTCTTTGGCGCAATGATTCTTTCGGTGACCTTTGTGCCAGCCGCAATCGCCATCTTCGTGCGAGGGAAGGTGAGTGAGCAGGAAAACTTTATCGTTCGCGGAGCAAAGCGGATCTATGCTCCGCTTCTCGATGCGGCGCTTTCCCATCCCGCCCTTGTCGCCGTAAGCGCGATCGTGCTCGTGACGCTCAGCGTTCTCGTCGCCTCACGTCTGGGCGCCGAATTCATTCCCAGCTTGGACGAGGGCGATTTGGCACTCGGCATTCTACGCGTGCCCGGCACGAGCCTGACACAGGCTTTAGAAATGCAGAATGCCCTCGAGAAGCGTCTTATCCAGTTCCCGGAAATTAAGGAGGTCTTCACGCGTCTCGGCACGTCGGAAATTGCGAGCGATCCCCAGCCGCCAAGCATCGGTGACGGCTACGTCATGCTGAAACCACGCAGCGCCTGGCCCGATCCCAAGCTGCCGAAGTCTGAGCTTGTCCGCAAAATTTCTGCGGCGCTGGAAGAGTTTCCCGGCACCAACTACGAGATTTCGCAGCCCATCGAAATGCGCGTGAATGAGCTCATTTCCGGCGTCCGCACCGAAGTCGGCATCAAAATCTTCGGTGATAACCTGGATACTTTGCTCGACAGGGCAAATAAAGTCGCAGCCGTGATGCGCAAGGTGCCGGGCGCGGTTGAGGTAACCGTGGAGCAGGTTACCGGCAGGCCCTACCTCACAATCCAGATCAAACGCGAAGTCATGGCGCGCTATGGCTTGAGCGTCGACGACGTGCAAAGCGTTATTGAGGCGGCTATTGGTGGCAAGGAATCGGGCGCGATCTTCGAGGGCGATCGCCGATTCCCTCTGGTCGTGCGGCTGCCTGAGGATCTTCGCGCCGACCTCGACACGCTGCGCCGCATTCCGGTGCCGCTACCGCGCCAGGACGCGGCAAAAAGCGAATACCGCCCGGTGACCCACACGCAGCCAGCCTTTATCCCACTGGGCGAAGTCGCCGACCTCAAGATGGCGCTCGGCCCCAGCCAAATCGGCCGCGAAAACGGAAAACGACGGATCGTTGTGACGTGTAATATTCGCCAGCGCGACATCGGTTCGTTCGTCGCCGACGCGCAGAAGGCGGTTCGCGAGAACGTAAAGCTTCCCCCCGGTTACTGGATCACTTGGGGCGGGCAATTCGAGCAACTCGAGTCGGCAACGCGTCGTCTCGAAATTGTCGTACCGGTTGCCCTGTTGCTCATATTCATCCTGCTTTTTATGACCTTCGGCACAGTGCGCGACGCGCTGCTCGTCTACACCGGCGTCCCCCTCGCACTGACCGGCGGCATCCTTGCGCTTTGGATCCGAGGAATCCCCCTTTCCATTTCAGCGGGCGTCGGTTTCATAGCCTTGAGCGGTGTGGCAGTACTCAATGGTGTCGTGATGGTAACTTTTATCAATAGCCTTCGTAGGGAGGGTAAGGAAATGAACGACGCCATCCGGCAAGGCTCTCTCATCCGTTTGCGCCCCGTTCTCATGACGGCGCTTGTCGCCTCACTGGGCTTCTTGCCGATGGCACTCGCGCACGGGCGCGGCGCAGAAGTTCAGCGCCCGCTTGCGACTGTCGTCATAGGCGGCATCATTTCCTGCACCATGCTCACATTGCTCGTTCTGCCCGCCGTCTATCGGATCTTTCACCGCGACGGCGAGGCGAGCCCGGAAGCTGATCTTCATTGACCACAATTCAAAACTCAATAAACGCCAATCGATTGAAAACTCGTCTCACCACTGCCCTCACGGCTCTCTGCGCAACGCTCGTCCTTACTCCGCTCCGTGCCGAGGAAGCCAAAAAGGAACGCATCGAAGTCACGGTGCAAATACCGGACACCACGGAGGCCCTGTGGTCACAGATCAAAATACCAAGGCTCTGGCCGAACTCGTTGCCGCCACTAAGAAGGATGAGGTCTATGCAATGGCTGAAACAGTCGAAGCACTAGTCAACGCTATCCCCGGCAAAGTGCCCCTGATCTCGCTGCAGAGAAAAAGAAGCGCGTCGCGGGCCAGGTGAAAAATACGGCACGGGTGCTCGACGATTTGCACGACTCCATGGACGCTGGGAAGACGGAAGAAGCGACGAAGGAACTTGAGCAGATCCAGGCCGCTCTAAAAATCATCCGCAATCAACTCGGTAGTTAACCGAAAAGCACCTTTACTGCTGAGGCAGTCTCGCAAATCATCCTTATCCACCCACTCTCAAGAGCGGGGAAGCCGGAATGTCTCCGCAAAAGGTGGCGACGCCGAGGAGACTCTGGCAGGGTGGGGGAGAGCCGAGTGCTCCACCATTTCTCAAAGGAGCGGTGCGATCTCTCTTTCGAGGGTCTCCTTCGAAGCAAAGCCGATATGCCTGGCGACAATCTTTCCGCTCCGATTAATGACAAAGGTGCTCGGCATCCCCATGCCTCCGAAATACTCCATAATGTTGAAGGTGCCGATGACGACGGGGTAATTTATCCCGAACTCTTTCATGAATTGTTTGACCCCCGCTGGCTCTTTTTCATCGAGTAAAACGCCAACCACGACCAGCCCCTTCTCACCGTATTCGTTCTGCAGTTCGATGAATCCGGGAATCTCGGCTCTACAAGGCGGACACCACGTTGCCCAGAAGTCAAGAATGAGCACTTTGCCGTCAAAGTCAGAAGACTTCACGGGCTTGCCATCGGGATCCATCAGCTCCCAGGCGGGAGTTTTTGAGTAGCCGAGGGCGTCTCCAGCAGACGAGCCGAAGGCCACCCTAAAGCCGGTCCGCGCCAAAAGAAAAGCACGCCCTGCGAACAGGACTGCCATGCCGACAATCACTGAGTTCCGAATCGTGATTTTCATCGAAAGCTGCTGCTTCCACGGAATACGGGCACAGCTGTCGGTCTGAGTCTCAATTCATTATGCTAACAGATCGGGAGGCGAGCCAAAGCACGTCCCATAACCGGCCTTGCACGTCCTCATGCGAGTATTGCGGCGGTATGGTCTCTATTGCGCCCATCAGGCCGCCTGCTACGGCCGTAGGGAACCGGAAACCCGCCTCCGCGGCGGTTGGTGTCACGTCGATAAGGGCGCGGTCGGCGATGGCTTGCGCGCGGGTGTAGCTGAAGATGACCTCTCCGAAAAGGCTCTCGGAGCCGTCTGTTTTGATGGATTTAAAGTTGCTCATGCAATTTTAAATTCAGCAAAACGACGACAGGCGTTTTGCGTGCCGAAGGGACTGGCGCGGTCAAGGGCGACCGGAGGGAGGCGAAACGGAATATATGGAGGGGACCCGCTTTGCGGGGAGGAGGCCGTTTATGCCGGATTCGCTTTACCCTTGACCGAATCAAAGCCAGCCCGGAGGCAACCGGGCGAGCATTGCAGGAGGCAATGCGGTGGCGTAGCCACGCACGGGACTTTTCAGCCCGAGAGGGCGTGCGGCCTTTGGGGCGTTGCGGGGTGTCCCCGCAGAGGTCCGCGCAGGCGGATGGCGCGGAAGCGCCAGGGGTGCGGCGGAAACTCGGGTTCCGCCCAGGGGGGAAGCATCCCCCCTACATGATGTCGAAGCCCAGTGAAAGGGTTAGGCCAAACACAATCAAATCAGGGGTCGTTCGACGAAAGGGGAAAAAGTACGCCAACGAAAGCCGGGGTTGATTGAATTAAAAAAACGCGAACTCGCTATTTGCGACTTAAGAGCCGCCATGGCGTAAAGGATACAGGCCGTCGCGACGAATGCCACGGCGGCCTGCTGTTCCCCCCAGAACGCGGCGAACATGGACCAGCTTTTGAATAGCGCAAGGAGAAATCGTCTCTGTCGACTTTCTGGGCTGAGAAGGCTTCCGCCTCTTGCTCCGGCCAACGGCACCTCGCCCGGCGAAACACGTCGAGCCCGCCGACGACCAGGCGCTTTGCGTGCCGAAGGGACTGGCGCGGTCAAGGGCGACCGGAGGGAGGCGAAACGGAATATATGGAGGGGACCCGCTTTGCGGGGAGGAGGCCGTTTATGCCGGATTCGCTTTACCCTTGAACCGAATCAAAGCCAGCCCGGAGGCAACCGGGCGAGCATTGCAGGAGGCAATGCGGTGGCGTGGCCACGCACGGGACTTTTCAGCCCCGTAGCGACGATCTGCCCAAGGTCTGCTTGAAATGCAATGGGGTCGCAGACAGTTCCAACCTACGCAGCGGGGGAGACATCTTGCTGTTGGGAAAAGAGAAGAGGCGGCCGGATTTTTTCCGACCGCCCCCTTTTCTGGTTCCTTTGATTAGCGTCTTAGGATTTCAGGCAACCAACGCTTCTCTGCGAGACGTCGTTCGGCAGTTGCAACAAGCTCCGCTTTCTTGAGTTTGCGAAGATCCTCAAGGTCGTTGTCGCCTGTGGCCTCGCTGATCGCTGTGATGGCTTGGTCCTTTTTGACCCGTCCAAGGTAGCTTTCCCCGGTCGCCGTCCACCAGTCTGCCATATCGAGATTCACGGCAGCGGCCAACCGATCCGCTGCCACGAACCGTGCTTGACTCGCAGACTCATGAGGAAGGCGCACCGCATTAACCGTCTGGCCGACGCAATAGGCCAGAAGATCCGCCACAACGCTTTGATCTTGCTTCAGGAGCCAGTCCCAGAGCGCATCCGGATCAGCCGGAATCCGCTTCAGCCATTGAGCATGCAGCCCCGATAGCGTCTTTTGTGCGAGGCTCGTCTCGATGCCTTTGGCGTGGCGGTCCAACTGGCACGCCCCCTTGTCCGGTTTTAGAGACAAGGCGCTTGGACTCTCGTAGCTCGGCACATAGCACACTTGCAAAGCAAGGTTGTGCGCGGCCGCGACCAGCGCCACATCGGGGCGAGTTGCGAGCACTGCTCGCAGGGCTGCGGTGCGGTGGGCGGTGAGGTCCTCCACCAGCGCACCCGAGAGGCCATGCGTTTCTTCCTCCGATTCCTCTCCAGCGTCCACACCCGTCCCATTCTCCGAATCATCTCCAGACTTCACGGCTTTAGCTTTCCCCTTGTCCTCGCGCCGTACGAGTCCCCGGTGGATTCGTGCTTGGCCGTTGCTTTCAATCGCCACGAACGCGCCAGCCAGTCCTTTCTCTTTCTTGCGGAACTGGGTCGCTTGATCGTTTAACTCGTCGATCCGGTTTTCAATTTCGGCCAGCCGTGAGGCTGCGTCCGCCGGATACACTTCGGCCTCTCGATGGGTCTCATTGATTCGGTCCTGTTCCTCTTCAAGGCTTTTAATCTCGGCCTCGACTGCCGGTGTCTTCACGCGCACTGGGTAGATTCGCCCGAAAGTCGCGAGGAAGGAATAGTCCGCTTCAGGCTGGATCTCGACCCACTTCCAGCCTTCCGCTCTTACTTCTTCGGCAAGCCTGTCGAGCTTCTCACCTGTCAGGCGATCCAGCAACGCTGAGTCGGTCAGATACCCTTCGTGTTCCGGCTGAAACAAATCCCGTTCGATCTGTCCACCGGCATTGCTAAAAGCCTCAACGCCGACAAAGCGCGCCCGACGGTCGGTAGCTGCGTCGATCTTGCTTTCCGTGAGCGCTTCCCTTAGCGCTTGGGGTTCCCGCTGCCAATCCCTTGCGGCGGCATCCCAAACCCGCTCTTGGGCGGCATGATCGTCGCACACAGCGAGCGCCATTAGCTGATCGAGTGTGATTTCATTATCCCGGTACAACTGGAACAATCGCGGTGCAACATTCGCCAATTTGAGCCGTTGGCGCACCGTGTTGGCGGTCACGCCGAAGCGAGCGGCGACTTCCTCAATTCCCAATCCGTCATCGACCAAACTGCGAAAAGCGTCAAATTGATCGGCGGGGTGCATGGCCTGACGAATAGCATTTTCTGCGAGAGCGATTTCGGCGGCTTCGCCGCTGGTGACGATTTTGCAAGGCACGCGAAAATCTTTCGGCAGCTTCTTTTGCTTGGTGAGTTTCAACAGGGCCGCAAGCCGTCGCGAGCCTGCTTTGACTTCATATTTCCCGCCATCGACTTCGACGACAGTGAGATTATGTATCAGTCCGTGCGCAGAGATTGATGCAACAAGATCGTCGATCGATTCGCCCCCGATCTTACGAGGGTTATTTCGCGAGCGGACAAGCTTGCTCAGTGGAAGTTTAACGGGTTCAAAGGCGCTCTTGGAGCCGCCGTCTGTTTTGGTGGATTTAACATTGCTCATAGCAATTTTAAATTCAGCAAAACGACGACAGGCGTTTTGCGTGCCGAAGGGACTGGCGCGGTCAAGGGCGACCGAAGGGAGGCGAAACGGAATATATGGAGGGGACCCGCTTTGCGGGGAGCAGGCCGTTTATGCCGGATTCGCTTTACCCTTGCACCGAATCAAAGCCAGCCCGGAGGCAACCGGGCGAGCATTGGAAAGCAATGCGGTGGCGAAGCCACGCACGGGACTATTCAGCCCGGCAGGGCGTGCGGCCTTTGGGGCGTTGCGGGGTGTCCCCGCAGAGGTCCGCGCAGGCGGATGGCGTGGAAACGCCAGGGGTGCGGCGGAAACTCGGGTTCCGCCCAGGGGGGAAGCGTCCCCCTAACATGATGTCGAAGCGCAAGTGAGAAGGTTAGGCCGAACACAATCTATCAGGGGCGTCTGACGAAATGGGAAAAAGTACGCCAACCGAAAGCCGGATTGAGTGGACGCCGTTTTGCGTGCCGAAGGGACTGGCGCGGTCAAGGGCGACCGGAGGGAGGCGAAACGGAATATATGGAGGGGACCCGCTTCGCGGGGAGGAGGCCGTTTATGCCGGATTCGCTTTGACCCTTGACCGAATCAAAGCCAGCCCCGGAGGCAACCGGGCGAGCATTGCAGGAGGGCAATGCGGTGGCGTGGCCACGCACGGGACTTTTCAGCCCCGCTTAAAGGGGCGTGCGGCCGCGAATGGGGATCCGCTTTGGGAACGCCTTCGCGGCTTGAACCGATCGCTGGGCAGATGGTCGGGAAATGAAGTGGAGGAAGCCTCTTTTAGAGGCTTCGGAACGGAGTTTCCCGTCGATCTGCCCAGACTGGGGTCATCGCAGAATCTGTTCCAAATCGTTATCTTAAGGACTCAGAAATGATCGCAGGCTTGGATGTCGCGGTAGATCGTAGACGTCGAGCCCGCCCGTTGTGGCGGGCGGACCTTTGTAGGCAACGTGCTGCCCTTGAACCAGTCACGGAGCGGATTCCGGGCACTATACCGATGCTGGCGGGCGGCCGAACTTCGTGCCCAAGGAAACGCTATCCGACAAGTTACTCGCCCACAGGAGGTTTCGACCCTGCGAAAGCTGTGCTCCGCGTTCTTCGATGCCGCTTACCGTACGATTTGGAACAGATTCTGCGATGACCCCATCTGGGGGTGCACGGCCACTTCGATCGGCTTTGCGCGGCGCCAAGTATCCTCCTACCAAGCATCCCGCTGATCACCATTTTGAGTGGGCTCGCGGAAGAGTGCTACAGAGCTACCAAATCCTCTTCATTTCCGAAGGAGCAGGTCTTTTTGAAAGTCGGTACACCTGCGACCCACAGGTCGTCGCATCCGGAACAGTGCTCATCCTGTTTCCCGGTGTGTGGCATCGCTACGCCCCGGATTCTGCCGTGGGCTGGACGGAACACTGGCTCGAGTGTCAAGGCCCAGCTTTTGACGAGGCACTGCGCACAGGAATCGTCCAGCCCACCCAGCCCTTATTGCATACAGGGCTGGAGCCTGATCTGTTACGCTGCTTTGAGCGCTGCCACACGCTCGCGGCTCGGGGCGCACTGGCGAACCAGCACCTCATATCGACAATGGGTATTCACCTTCTCTCAGTGATTGGTTACCTCCAAAACGCTCCGCGTTTCGATCGGCGAATCGATGAACTGATCGAGCGTGCGCATGCACTAATCGAGTCGCGTTGTCAGGAAGTTTTGAGTCTGCCCACGCTCGCTAAAGAAATTGGCGTGAGCTATTCGCATCTACGGCAGAGGTTTACACAACGTATCGGGCTCAGTCCAAAACAATATCACTGCCAAGTGCGACTCCAAAAGGCCCGAGATCTCCTGGCAAATACCACGCACTCGGTGCAGGAGATCGCAGAAATCCTTGGCTTCTATTCAGCCTTTCTACTCTCCAAGCAATTCAAGCAGTATTTCGGACATGCGCCGCAGCACTGGCGCGCGAGGCAACTTCGACACTAGGGGTGACGCGTCGCCACGATTCGTCACCATCGGCTACGTTTCTTTACCTTCCTGAATTCCTTTGAGGTGAAGATTTAGTGCGTCCACAGAGATCCAGATTTCCCACAAAGAGAGCAGAAGCGAAACGATCATAAAGGCCAGACTCGCCGCGAAGCAGATTTGGGCAATGTGCACCTGGCTTCCAAAAAGTAGAAACATCGAAATCACGCACAGGAGAAGGCTAGTGACCCCGGCGGCCTGCATGTTGCGAATTAAAAGAATTCGCGTTCGCAGGTTCTGGATTTGCTTCAGAATGGGGCTTTCGCGGACGCCAGGTGCGTGTAAATTCCGTATCAAATTCGCCGGATGAAGGAATCGCGTGGTGTACGAAATCATCAACAATGAAGTGGCCGGAAATAGCAGTGCTGGAGTGTTTATCGTAATTTCCACACTCCTACCTTATCGAGGTTGGATCGATAAAACAGACGGATTACTTGATCGGCAGCGATCCTAGCCCGGATATTGCATCGACCTTTGAGAACAAGCGGGGTTGATTCCGGATAAGAGGCGTGGCGAGGTAGCCCCGACGCGTTGCGGGCCGAGAAAACGACCGGTTCCCAAGATGAATTCGAGCCTCGGCAATGCGGTGAAGTTCTTGAGGTTTAACGCGCGCATCTCTGACACTACCTCTTCAACCCGCTTCCGGACGCCTAACCAGTCGACCGAAAACCCTTCCACCTTGATACCGTACTCTCCGGCTCGCCGAATTGAATGAACGAGTCGAGCACTGGTGATGAACGTTTTTGTGGGGATGCAAGCGACGTTGATGCAGCCGCCTTCCAATCATCATGGGGTCGCGTTCAATCAGGGCGACTTTGTAGTTCTGCCTGGCCACGCATCGCCAGCGTCTTGCCACCCTTGCCGCCTCCAATGACAACGGCATCGTACTGGCTCCGGATCGTTCATTTAATTGCTCCGGGCTGCGGTTGGGCGGCACCACGCCGATGATCGACTCCTGGCATGATATGTTACGGTTGAGTTTGCTCCATCGCCTTGACGGTTTCGTCCGTTGTTAGGACGGCGTGTGCGAGATACGCGTAATTGATCAGGGCGGCCTCGTAGCCGTACCCCCACTCAGGGTGCTTTGGCGCCGCCGTCGCATCCTTTGCGACGGCGACTTCGAAACCCTGCTCGATCAATTCTCGCAGATGGGATTCGACGCACATGTTGGCGAGCATTCCACCTAGAATGATTTTGCTGATCCTGCGTTTGCGGAGCTGGAGAACGAGGTCATTGGTCTCCGGTCCCCACACGCGGTGCGGGGCCACGACGATGGTTTTGCCGTCCTCGATGTAGGGCTTGAAGCGCTCCAGCCAGTCGGCGCCGGAGCCTTTCAGGCCATCGAGATTCAGGACTCCCTTGCGAGCGAACAGGCGGGAGTTGAATTCCTCGGTTTCGAGGGGACCGTTGAATTTCCATCCATGGTCGGTGGGATAGAAATAGTGCGGCGAGATGAAGACCTCGAACTCGTGCGCTTTCGCCGCCTGAAGATGCGCTCCATGTTCTCGATGGTATTGTTCTCGGCGAGACTTTCTTTGAGCAGAGGCCATGGAGCGCCTTTTTCGCTAAGGACTTCGTTCTGGGGATCTATGAATACTACCGCAGTATCGCTTTTGTGAATGTTCATCGTTTCTTCATTTGAGTCTTTGGGATTTCCGGAGGCCCGGGTCGGGGCTGAAAACCGGCCTTCGGCTACTGAGCGTGAATCAAGCTTTCAAGACTTGCTGCTTGAGGAACCCTTCGATGCGGGTGGCTTCTACATCGAGCGCAAGTGACCCGTGTCGAGGAATCGGTCTCCACATTCTTAAGTCCCACGGATGGGCCCCGCGCAGCAGGAGGTGAAGATCATGCTGCCCCAGACGATGACGAGTGCGCACAGCTGATGCTTGCGGAGGAAGGGCCTGGAGTTCGGGTAGAAGCGGCACATTGCTCCCGTAGGAGAGAAGGTCTGGCTGGATACTCAGCGTTGCCGGGCGGTCCAATTCCCAGGACGATGGCAGTCTTGGAGCCTGGTTGGCTTCTGCCATCTCATCGGGTTTCAGTAATCGTCAGGTGGTCCACCAAACGGCTGCCTTACTCGATGCGCCCTTGCTCGAGTTCGGCTGTGGTGATCTTTCGATACGGCAGCATTCCGCGAGGCGCCGTCTGCGGGGCCACGCCCTGGAACGCTGCGGATGCCTGGCGCGAGCGGTCGAGCCCACGTTTACGCATAGTCGGACACCATCAGCAGATAGCTAGCCCCGAGCTTGAACCAACTGTTCCACAACGTTGGTCAGGTTCTCGAAAAGTGTACAGCAAACTATTTTTTATGACTGGGCGTATTGCTTTGGCCGACCGGGATAGTCGAGCACACCACGTGGAATGACGTGGCAAGGCGCCAGATAGATTCCGGAACATGTAGATGAGGTAGGGAAGTCCATGCAAGGCCAGGATGGTCTAAAGTTAGTGCTTTTTGTCGGGGGCCCTTCGGGGCACAGCTAGCAATGAGGTGCTGCGCGGCTCATTTACACAGATGGTGTGCCTGAACGCACTCGATGTTGGGGACGAATGGACTCTGAGGTTTGTCATCTTCTTAGTTATTGGTGTGATTGGTGGCATGTGGGAGAGAAAATTCCTCAAGAACCGAGACAGTGGCATGGCACCAAGGGCAGCGGTAGCGCTGCAACCCCTGCTGCGAGGCCTTTTCGTGGCGACCTTCCGTGCCGATGATCCTTCGCGTCACCAAACAAGAACGACATCTTGGCGCCAGTCCGCAGATATCTCCCTGTCGAATTTGCACGCCCAGAAGCAAAACAAATGGATGCATCGCATTTCGAGCGAAAGTTTGTGGGGTAACCCCAAAATCGATCCGAACAAAAGCGCTCCGCTGGGAAAATGAGAGTTTCAGTGCCTCTCACGCTCCCTTTTCTGTTTCCAGGCAGGATAAATTTGCCGCTGTGCGTCACGCTTGTTACGGAAACTTTTTCACCAGTTCCGCGCTTAACGTGATCTCCGTTTCCTCCCAGAGCGTGACTCGGAACAGGACTTTCTCATCGTCGGGAGGTAGCATTTCATAGGCCGATCACTCTGATTTGGCAGAGAAGCAACGAAACTGTGATGAAGGGGCACAGGCAGACTTGAATCAGTAAGAGAGAAACGGAAGGCATGTTTGAAGTCTCGTCGGTCGCCCCGCTTTATCAGGCCCGGCTCCAACAGCTGCTTTCACAATGCTTGCAAATCTTTGGTGTGGAGCACGAGCCCGACTTGCGTGAGCTGATTAGAAGCATCGATTTACGCGGCACCTTCTCCCTGGCGGCCCGCACCCTACTCGGCAGTCTAAGCAACCTTACTTTGGTATTTCTTTACGGCTTGTTCGGCATGCTTGAACTCCGCTTCATCCCGTCAAAAGTGGCAGCAATTTTTCCCGATAGCGCAACCCACACAAATGCGCTCAATCTCCTGCGACGCATCGACCGGGACGTTCAAACGTATCTCGGCGTTAAAACCGCAGCGAGCGTTTTGACGGCCCTGCTCTCCTATGTCGTGATGCGCATGGTTGGTCTAAATTCCAGTGAAATCTGGGCGCTTCTCATTTTCGTGTTGAACTTCATCCCGGTACTTGGGCCTGTCGTCGCCACGATTTCCCCAACCCTCATCGCATTGTTGCAATTCGATAACTTCGCTCCAGCCTTGATCGTTGGGATCGCGATAACCGCAATTCAACAGGTGATAGGCAGCATTATCGAGCCGGCGTTCGTGGGCCGGAGATTGAACCTAAGCCCTCTCGCTGTCATAATGTCCCTTGTTTTTTGGGGGAACCTGTGGGGCATCATCGGAGCCTTTCTCTGCGTCCCGCTTACGACGATCCTGGTAATTATTCTGGCTAACTTTCAATCAACCCGCTGGGTTTCAATTCTTCTCTCACAAACTGGGGCTTCGTCGGAAAAGCTGGGAGTCCAACGTCGAAACGCGAAATGAAGGCCGTAGGCCTCAAGGCGTCGAACTGTCCCCCTTGAAACGTCGATTGAGGACCAATCTTAAACGCATTGATGTTATCTCGGGGATGTCAGCACCATTTTGGACAAATCAGGCCCTTGTGCCGGGCGGCAATTTTATGCGGGTGCGTGCAGCCCAGTGTAATGCCGCTCGACCAAGGATGCAGCGTATGCTCGGCTCATGGAAAAAGCTTCGCGCAGCATTCCGGCAATTGCAGCGACAATAGATTCCGATAAGTCGGCTGGATTTAAGGGTTCATTTCTCTCTTGGCGCCCAACGAACTCATCAAGAACAGCGCTCTCAAGACCGGAAAGGACACGGTTCAAGCGATCAGGTTCCTCTGTCAGTGTGCGGCACAGGGCGATGCCCACTTCCTCAAAGTTCATTTCCCAGCAATCGGGAAGAAGGGCAATCACTGTGAACTTAAAAGGCTCATACAACGCTTCTGCGATCGCCTGTCCTCCCGGCTTCGCTCCGAAGTAATCGGTCAAAATCGCAAGAGCCAACTGAGCCGGGCCGCTGCCGTTGTAGCCCCAGGCCGCGTCTGTAACCCGGGGTGTGCCTCCCGATTCAGAGTGAGCGCTCTCTACGATGTCCTGTGTGGCTGGTAGGCACCCCCGACCTTTTGACGCTCTCCTGTCGGATAGAGGCAAGGATCTGGCATCGTTGCGTGCTTGAATTTCGCGGCACAGCGTTGAGCGTCATTCTCAATTCCCATAATCTTCCCTTAAAAAGGTCGTCTGCCTGGAAAACCGAGCGCGATCGCCCGGAAGCGTTTTTGATAGGTGCATTCTTGACGAGAATTGCGTAAGGAGGACGACTTATGGCGCTGCTCAGACCGGATCCTACCTTCTACCCCTCACCCCGACTTGCGATGCAGGGGCCTCCCGAGAGGCTTGCTTATGTCGCCGCGCTCAATCCGCCTGGCGGAACATTAAACGACGCGATCCTTGTGATCGACGTTGACCCCGCGTCAGCTAGCTACGGCAAGCGCGTTGGGCAAACCGTCCTGCCCAATGCCGGAGACGAATTGCATCACTTTGGCTGGAATGCCTGCAGTTCAGCGTTGTGTCCATATGCGCCACATCCGCATATCGAGCGACGCTACTTGGTTGTGCCGGGCATCCGCTCTTCGCGAATCTACATTCTGGATATCAAGCCCGATCCTCGCAACCCCTCGATCGTGAAAATCATCGAACCCGAGGAACTCTTCGAACGCACGGGATATTCGCGCCCTCATACCGTCCATTGTGGACCGGAGGGGATCTATATCAGCGCATTGGGTGCTCCGGACGGGAATGGGCCTGCTGGCATTTTCCTTCTGGATCACTTTACCTTTGAGGTCCTAGGGAAATGGGAGATGGACCGGGGGTCACAATACCTGGGCTACGATTTCTGGTGGCATATCACTCAGGACACCCTGTTGACCAGCGAATGGGGCACGCCGAATCAGATCGAGAACGGCGTCATTCCCGAAGAACTCTTGCAAGGCCGATACGGTCATCAGGTGCATGTTTGGGATTTGCGCAAGCGGCGCCACGTTCAGGCGCTCGACCTTGGCAAGGAGTACCAAATGGTTCTCGAAATGCGCCCCGCGCACGATCCGACCAAGACATATGGATTTGCGGGTGTCGTCGTCTCGCTCAAAGATCTGAGCGCCTCGATATGGCTCTGGCATAGGCAAGACGGAGCGTGGCAAATTGAGAAAGTGATCGAAATCCCTGCTGAGCCAGCCGATCCCGAGAAGCTCCCCCCGCTGCTTAAGGGCTTCAAAGCAGTGCCGCCTTTCGTCACCGATATTGATCTCTCCCTAGACGATCGGTTTCTTTACGTCTCCTGCTGGGGCACAGGGGAAATGCTGCAATACGACGTTTCCGACCCTTTCCATCCCAAAAAAACCGGCTCGGTGCACATCGGTGGAATTGTGCGCCAGACACCACATCCCGCCGAGCCCGACAAACCGCTGCGCGGTGGTCCACAAATGGTTGAAGTCAGTCGCGACGGTAAGCGCGTCTATTTCACCAATTCTCTCTACTCCGCGTGGGATGAACAATTCTATCCGGCGGGCCTCGGAAGCTGGATGGTGAAACTCGATGCCGCGCCAGAGGGCGGGATCGCATTCGATACCAAATTTTTTATGCAACCGGACGATTACCGCCTTCATCAGATCCGGCTCGAGGGCGGCGACTGCTCAACCGACTCATTCTGCTATCCGTGAGCGAAGCATGGCCGTGGCTGGCGCTGCTTGGGCTCGGCGCCTTCCATGGCATAAATCCCGGGATGGGATGGCTCTTTGCGGTAGCGCTTGGGCTGCAGGAACAGCGGCGTTCGGCCGTTTGGAACGCCCTGCCGCCGATTGCTGTCGGGCATGCGCTCTCTGTGGGATTGGTTGTGGCGCTCGTCGCACTGATCCATGCCAGCATTCCCTATTACGCCCTGCGTTGGATCGCAGCGGCAGTGCTCATCGGCTTTGGCGCCTATCGGCTTGTTCGTGCACGACATCCCCGATGGGTGGGGATGCGTGTGGGCTTTCGCGATCTCACGTTATGGTCGTTCTTGATGGCCTCCGCGCACGGAGCCGGGCTGATGTTGGTCCCCGTTTTCCTGGGAACGAGGCATCGCGAAGACGTCCATGCTGCGCATAGCGCGCATTCCACGCATGGCGCGGATCTTGATCTCCTGAATCATCCGTGGCTCGCAGCACTCGCAGTTGTTGTTCACACCCTGGGGCACCTGCTGGTCGCGGGTCTCGTTGCAATGATCGTCTATGAGAAACTGGGAGTGCGTATCTTGCAACGGGCGTGGTTTAATTTCGACCTCGCCTGGGCTGTCGCCCTGATCGTTTCCGGCTTCGTTACAGCTCTTGTTTGAACGCGAGCTCAAGCAACCTTGGCTGAGGTTGAATTCCGCCGCAACGCACAGGCAATAGGAGAAAAGGGCGGCGCGCGTGATGCGAGGATGCGCTTCTTGAGCGGCTCACGGCCGCCGCCGAAGAACGCCGCTTAACCGGAGCACCGAGATCAAAAATAGTCCCATGGGACCCAAGGATAGGGGAGTCCTACGAGGAGGCAACCCACAGGCCGAAAACGCCTCGTATCATCCCCGGGTAAAAACCTCAAAAATGATTCCTATGCGAATTTCCCTTGACTATACCAACCAGTTGGTATACCGAATGCATTGAAATGGCAGCAAACCAATCCAAAGAGCGTATCCTGGCTGGAGCGAAAGAACTGTTCTTGGCCCGTGGTTACACGGCCACGACTGTGGATGCGATTTGTGAGAAGGCCGGGCTGACCAAAGGCAGCTTTTATTATTTTTTTGATTCGAAGGAGGACTTGGGTCTCGCGGTTTTGGATTGGTCTCTGCGGCAAAGCGCGCAGATGCTGGCAAGTGGATCCTACGTCCGAATTTCGGACCCCCTTGAAAAGGCATTTGCCTTTCTTGAGCATTTGGAGAAGTGCTCTCCAGAGATTTGGAGTGGAGGATGCCTGCTGGGTTCCTTCTCGCTGGAGCTTGCCGATACGAATTCCCGAATGCAGCAAGCCGTTTCGGGCATGTTCCAGGCGGTCGCGGACGACTTCGCGAAGCAACTTCAACCAATCGCGGCTCAGTGCGCCGGGAAGCAGGCGCCGACAGCCAACGAGCTCGCCGATACGCTTCTGGGCATTCTCGAGGGTTCCATCATACTGGCCAAAGCCCATCGCGATCCGACCCGCATTCCCAAGGCCATCCGCGGACTTCGACTCTCATTGGCTACGCTAATCGCCGAACCCGCCTAGTCTTTTTTTGTCCCCAAATGTATACGAACTAGTTGGTATAAATAACGCACAAAATCAGAAAAATGAACACAACAACTGAAATGCCGGACCGGCGTCGGCACATCTGCCTCGAATCCCGATACACCCCAACCCCTCAGCACTGCTGCTGAAGATCGAAGCAAAAAAACCAGGATATCCAGAGAGACAACCGAGAGTCTTAGGAAAAAGGTAAAGGGCCAGATCGTTCTACCGAGCGACACGAACTATGACGAGGTTCGTGAAATATGGAATGCGATGATTGAACGGCGGCCCGCTCTCATCGTGCGCTGTGCAGAAGCCGGCGACGTTCCCCATGCGATCGCCTTCGCGCGCGAAAATGGGCTCGAGATATCCATTCGGGGCGGGGGACATAACATTGCGGGGAAGGCCTTGTGTGATAACGGCGTAATGATTGACCTTTCAACAATGAGGAACGTCCACGTGGATGCCGGGAAGAAGCGCGCCTATGTCGGACCGGGCGCGACGCTGGCCGATTTCGATAAGGTTGCTCAGTCTCACGGGCTGGCCACGCCGGTGGGAATCAATTCCACCACAGGGATCGCGGGTTTAACTCTAGGCGGCGGATTCGGTTGGTTAACACGCAAATACGGCCTGACCGTCGACAATCTGGTTTCCGCAGACGTGGTCACTGCGGACGGCAAGAGGATCCGAGCCAGCGAAAACGAAAACGCCGACCTGTTTTGGGCCATTCGAGGCGGTGGGGGCAACTTTGCGGTCGTCACCCAATTCGAATTCAACCTTCATGAGGTGGGTCCTGAAATCCTGGCCGGGTTGATCGTTTTCCCGTTCGACCAGGCAAAGCAGGTGCTGACACAGTATCGGGAATTTGCAGCATCCGCACCGGAGGAGCTCAATGTGTGGGCTTTATTGCGCAAAGCTCCCCCGTTGCCATTTCTTCCCGAAGACGTGCATGGCAAGGAGGTTGTTGTGCTCGTCGCCTTCTACGTCGGGGATGTTGCACAAGGCCGGCAACTGATTGAGCCGTTGCGCCGTTTTGGCACCCCCCACGGTGAACACATCGGTGTTCAGCCGTACACGGAATGGCAGAAGGCCTTTGATCCTCTGCTTACGCCCGGCGCGAGAAACTACTGGAAATCCCATAATTTCACAGAACTCAGCGATGGCGCGCTGAACTCGATGATCGAGTTCGCTGGCAAACTGCCCTCGCCGCAGTGCGAGATCTTCATCGGACTCATCGCAGGCGCAACCAATCGCGTTCCGGCAGATGCCATGGCATATCGTCATCGGGACGCAAAGTTTGTGCTCAACGTGCACGGACGATGGAATGAGAGGACAGACGATGAGCGGTGCATTGCCTGGGCGCGGGCGTTTTTCCAAGCCTCTGCCCCATACGCCTCGAATGGTGCCTACGTAAACTTCATGACGGAAGAGGAAAGCGACCGCGTGGCCGCCGCCTACGGCGCCAATTATGACCGTCTGGCACAGATCAAAAAGCAGGTACGATCCGCGACAATCTGTTCCATCTGAACCAGAACATCAAACCGTCGCTCCGACAGGGCTAAAGTGCTGTCCAGGAGTGGTCCCTGCCGACCGAAAGCCGTATTACAACTCCTTCAGCCTGTACCAGGGCTGAAAATCAAACCGATATTCTAATCGATGAACGCATTTCTCACTAGGCCAGTCTTGGAGCACGCCATGTCCGTGCATGCGAGCGCAGCGACAAGCAACGCGGCAAAGATGGTCTCTCGCCGCCTTCCAACTAGCTCATTCGCGTTATGCAAGCCTAATTTGCCATGCCGCACAAATGCTGCGCTGCGTTGGATGTATCCAGGAATTCACCAATCTGTTACCTGCTTTCCGGATCTCGTCACTACGTCCGGCGAACGGATATTTAACGCCTATTGGCGTTGACTGAACAAAGGAGGACCGAAAAATGGCTTCGACGAAAGAAGTTCTCGACCACCACTTAAAGTGTTTTGGCGAAGGCGACCTCAAGGGCATCCTATCGGACTATGCGCCGGGTGCCATCCTGTTCACGCCGGACGGACCACTCAGGGGAGCCGATGCGATGAGGCCGTTGTTCCAGGCGCTGATTGCGGAGTTTGGAAAACCTGGCGCAGTATTCAGAATGAAGCAGCAATTCCTCAATGGCGAGTATGCTTACATCCTGTGGACCGCGGAGACTGCCGACAACGTGTACGAGATGGCCACGGACACACTCGTCGTGCGGGACGGCAAGATTGTCGCCCAGTCATTCACCGGCAAGATTACGCCCAAGAGTTAGAAACACCCCTTCGTTCCGCGAGTACGGGAATTCGATGCGTGCCCAATAATGCCTATTATTGCACTGCGAGGCCATCGTTGGCCAAGGGCAAGGCGCTGGCCACCTATGTGAGCGAACAAAGTGGCGCGAGCTGGTCCCACGACAGCCCCAACAAATCGCTGGCTGCACTCAGGCTCCGGCACGCCAAAAGAACCCTCACCACAAATCCCTCAAACATCAGCGTGAAACGGCTCCCCTTTTCCGCCCACGGCACTGGAACCGTCCATACCTTGCCATCGCTTGCTCGAACTCTCGGCACCCTCGCCTCCAGGATCGTTTCAAACCCGCACGTATCCAAGTGCCTCCAACGACGTTCCACATGATCGTGACAGGGCAGCCGCTCCCGGTTCTCCGGGCACGCCCACAGCGTTCCCTCCCGATATCCCACTCTCACTGTTACCCGCTTGCCCTCTACCCAAAGATCGACCTCCTTCACTTCCCACGGCTCCCTCATCCCCAAGATCTGCTGATAAAAATCCGTATCCTTCACTCCCAAAGCCTACCCTCTTCCGCTCGCCAGAAAACCCACTTCTTTCCCGGAAGAACCCGATCAAAGCTATCTGACAGTACTGGAGAGCGTCAAACCCATCTTGTTTCCCGCTTTGGCCCGAAGCGCCGGTCCTGTGACGGCCCTGGCCGCGTTGCGTTCCCTGCCGCCCCGCTATTCCCGCAGTGTTCTCTGGCTCTCGGCTGATAACGGGAGACCCACCCCTCCTGCATGGTATATCCTCGCGCGCGATCAGACGCGACAGGGCTTGCCCACGAACATCTGTGTCTCCCGCGGACGCATAATCTCGGAACGGCCGTCTCTCAATGCCCGCGCGCGGATCAAGGGTCTCTCGCCTATAAGGGGTCATCGCAGAATCTGTTCTAAATCGTACGGTAAGCGGCATCGAGGAACGTGGAGCACAGCTTTCGCAGGGCCGAAACCTTCTGTTTGAGCGGGTCGGAAGGCCAGACGTAGCCGCCGCTGAAGCCGATGTGTTCCCAACCGAGCGAAGCGATGTGGGCGAGTAACTTGTCGGGTAGCGTTTCCTTGGGCGCGAAGTTCGGCCACGCCGCCAGCATCGATATAGTGCCTCGAAGCCGCTCTGTTACTGGTTCAAGGGCAGCACGTTGCCTACAAAGGGCCGCCCGCCACAACGGGCGGGCTCGACGTCTACGATCTACCGCGACATCCAAGCGCGAGATCACGCCTGAGTCCTTAGAGTACGATTTGGAACAGATTCTGCGATGACCCCGAAAGCGCAACCAATGTGCCAAAAGCAACCGAAAAGCCCCACGCCTTTGGCAGCCAGAATGTTTCGCCATCGACGTGACTCGAGACTGACCTCGTCACGCAGGCAAAGTGAAAATCCATCCGGTTTCTGATTTCCAGGAGGATTGACTGCAAATTGCGGTAGCGTGCTCAAAGAGCGAATTTCTTTGAGGGGCCAATGAGCGCAAAAAAAGGTTAGAGCTCGCCAATCTATGCAAGGTCATCCAGGGAAATCCGCCGTACTGAATCCACATGTCGAGGCATATCGAAGGACACAAAACACACCGTATCGGATGGTTACGCGCCGCTGTCCTCGGAGCGAACGATGGCATTGTTTCTACGGCGAGCTTGCTCGTGGGCGTTGCAGCTGCGGAGGCAACTCGCGGCAGCGTCTTGGTGGCGGGTGTAGCCGGCGTCGTCGCAGGAGCTATGTCGATGGCCGCGGGGGAATACGTCTCGGTGAGCTCCCAAGCAGATACCGAAAGGGCTGACCTGGATCGTGAGCGCGAGGGGCTCGCGAATGATCGCGCTTACGAACATGAAGAATTGGCAGCGATCTACGTACAGAGAGGACTTGAGCCCTTCCTCGCCAAGCAGGTCGCAGTGCAACTGATGGAACATGATGCACTCGGTGCCCACGCTCGCGACGAACTCGGCATCTCCGACGCTCTGAGCGCTCGACCTGTCCAGGCTGCCCTTGCATCTGCCGGAACTTTTGCGATTGGTGCGGCGATGCCCCTTCTGGTCGCCGTCCTGGTGCCTGTGCCTGCTATTATGTGGGCCGTGTCTGTGACCTCTTTGCTTTTCTTGGGATTGCTCGGTGCGCTGGCTGCACGGGCGGGAGGAGCCCCTGTATTGAGAGCGACTGCCCGGGTCACTTTTTGGGGAGCACTTGCTATGGCCTTGACTGCTGCTGTGGGAGCCTTGTTTGGAGCGGTTGTCTAGCACCTTCCATTTCGTCATGATCCGCGCTCGTCGACGCACAGCATGAAGATTCTCATCGTTTCTGACATTCACGCAAATCGGGTTGCTTCGCAGGTAGTTCTTGCCGCCGAACCAAGCTGCTAGAACGTCCTATGTCTCGGCGATCTGGTTGATTATGGCTCGCAAGCTACGCGGAATCGTGAGCTAAACGTATGATTCTTTTCGTTTCGTGGTGAAGCGTGGTTGTGCTGAGTCATGAGCGACCTATTTTAAGTTCAATGCGTATGCGCAAATGAAACAGCTGATTTACCTCATACCAGTTCTGTGGGTTTCTTTTGCCTGTGCGACTTTGGCAGCTTCGAATCGCACGCCGTCCGATTTCACGAATGCCTCACCGCAGCCGACGAAGCGACTAAGTTACGAAAATGCGATCAAGTTCTTTAAGGAAACGTTGAAAGAGCGTCCGCTGAAAGTGCATCATCGGTGTGCAGTTTTCTTTGAAGGCGAGTATACGAGTTCAAACATCTACAGCCATTCTGTGATCATCCTCGAGAATTCGGACGAAGATTTGGAGATTACCTTCTACATCAGCGATGATCGCGGGATGTTCTGGATAAGCGAATTTATCGAGAGCGGTTTTTTTAATCGGCGTGAAACAGAATCTCTCTTTGCTCTGTTGCACGGCACTGGCGACAATCGCAGAACTCGCGTGGGACGATATCGCGTTGAATTAACGCAAGCACAACCACATCACGCGAAAATCGTTGTCTTTAGCTTTACGCGTGCACGAACACCCGGATAACTACGGCTGCGAACGGCGAGGAGCTGGCTGACTGGTTGGGGACCCGGCCTATCAGTTGCGTTGCCCATGAGCAGACGAAACTTTATCAACGGCCTACAGCTCCAGAATACGTTCTGAGGGCGCGTTGCGCTGTCCCAATGATACTCGCGAAGAGCTGCTGATTTCCTTAGCGCAAGTTCCATTGCGACTGGCAGCCCGTAACGCCGGCCAATTTCCGGGCGAGTGACTTGAGAATGGAATAACTTGGGCCGAAACGACGAGTCCGCTCAACCCCTCACTTGCCACCAAGGACTGACCACTGTTCCTTGAGCCAAATCACCGTCGCGGCGCCGCCGAGGAAAAGGCTGCCGAAGAAGATCAGAGTGATAACGAACATCAGCAGACCGGCGATGACGAAATAGCCGTCCTTTTCCAGCATCCCCGCGGCCAGTAACACGACGGTCAATGCCGGCAGCGCATTGCTGAACGGTAATGGGAGCGGCAAGAGCAGAAGGCCGCCGCAGATCAGGATGATTGCGCCGTAGAGATGATGTAGAGGGCCGAGATCGAGCAGCAGGCTCCAACGCGGACGCAGGAAATATTCGAGGACGCGGACGAACTTACGCGAGCCGCTGAGGAGCCGTAGAAGAAAGGTCGAGGAAATCTCGTAATCGAGGATGCGCCGCGGCAGCCATGGATCCAGTCGCAGGAAAAGTCGCGCGCCGATCAGGGCGATTACGACGCCGAATGGTGTCGAGAACCCAGGCAGCGGGATGGGTAGACAGAATGGCAACGCAAGCAGGATGAGCAGCAGGGTGTAGGCGCGCGCCTGCATGACCGCAAGGATTTCGCGCAACTGCACCGGATGCTCGCTGAGGCTTTCGACCAATTGCGTGATCTGCTTCGAGAGCCGCGGCGCTTTGGAGGCGATGACCGCTTTGACCAGCGGTGTGCGGGACTTGGAGGGTTTGGCGGGATTCGGCGAAGCCATTTGATAACGATTGTAAGTGCCAGAACTTTGACCACGTCTCAAACTTCAAAGAAGTGAGGGCTTGGTCTACGGTGCAGCACTTCGATCGCCCGGTAACCTCCTCTTATAAAACTCCCCCGCCCCGTCCGATGGCAAGGTTTCGAGGGAGGCCTTCGGTCATTGGATTCGTCGCTCCGCCTGTGGGAGCTTCGACTCGCTACTTCTTCGCTTTTGTATCGTCCTCCGCTTCTTTTGCTTGTTCTGCGGGCGTCTCGACCTGAGGGGGAGACGATCTTACCGGTCTTGGCGTCCACCTGCACCTCAGTGATGTTTATGGACTCCGGCATGGAACGTCGAACGACCAAGTTAGCTTGCCGTGCTCTTTTTCGAACGAAGCGATAGTGTCGAGGTCCACAAAAAATATGACCGAAACCGTCCGACACGACTCGGCACCGCCCTATCGACAAGCAGTCGATGCGGTGATTTCCGCGCTAACCACAGACGCACTGCGTGGCTTGAGCGAGGCCGAAGCGCGTGTGCGACTCGAACGCGCGGGTCGCAACGAGTTGACAGAGGAAGAGCCTGCGCCGGGTTGGAAGAAGTTTCTCGCGCAGTTCAAAGATGTGCTCGTCATTCTGCTGCTCATCGCGACGGCGATCTCGGCCGCGCTGTGGCTGATCGAACGCGAGTCGGCGCTGCCCTACGAAGCGATGGCGATCCTCTCAGTCGTGCTGCTCAACGCGGTCATGGGCTACATTCAGGAGGCACGAGCGGAGTCGGCGGTCGCGGCGTTGCGCAGGATGTCGGCGAATGAAGCGACGGTGATGCGCGATGGTGAAAGGCGAAGTGTTCCGGCGGCGGAGATTGTGCCTGGTGACATCATCCTTATCGAAGAAGGCGATACCATTCCGGCCGACGCGCGCCTCATTCATTCCACCGCACTGCAAACCGCGGAAGCCGCTCTGACGGGCGAGAGCCTGCCGGTGTTGAAAGACATCGTTCCGGTTGTGGGAGAAGCCAGCCTCGGCGACCGCCACAATATGATTTTCAGCGAAACCACGGCGACTTACGGGCGTGGGAAGGCCGTGGTCACGGCGACAGGGATGCAAACCGAGATGGGACGGATCGCCGGGATGCTGAAACAAGCTCCCGAGGAAAGGACGCCGCTCCAGAACGAGCTTGATCGCGTGGGCAAGACGCTCGGCGTCGTCGTTGTCATCATCGCGGTGGTGATGATTGCCACAATCATTCTCGTCCAGAACGTGCGCGGCTTTTCGGCTCTTTTCGACGTGCTCATTCTCGGCGTGGCGCTTGCGGTCGCGGCGGTCCCGGAAGGCTTGCCGGCCGTGGTCACTGCGGTGCTGGCCCTGGGCGTGCAGCGCATGGCCAAGCGCAACGCGATCGTGCGCCATCTTGCGGCGGTCGAGACACTCGGCTCGGCGAACGTGATTGCCTCGGACAAGACGGGCACTTTGACGAAGAACGAAATGACGGTGCGCGCCGTTGTCACCGCTAGCGGGCGGGTCAATTTTGAAGGTAGCGGCTACGCGCCCGAGGGCGCAATTCAGGTCGCCGATGGCGCGGCGCTGGAGGGGGCGTTGCGCGTGGAATTGGAGCGTGCGTTGACCGTAGCTGATCGCGCCAACAACGCCGTACTGCAAGAACGCGGCGGTCGCTGGTCGATCCAGGGCGATCCGACCGAAGGCGCGCTGATCGTCGCGGCGCGCAAAGCCGGTCTGAAGGCGGCAACACTGGACGCGCGCTTCAAGCGCATTGGGGAGGTTCCGGCATTGGAAAATACTCCGCGGCAACCAAAGAGGCCCAGAGCAACCTCGCCGCCGCGCAGGCCGAGCTGGACCGCGTGCAGAAGGAATCCCTCGGGCTACTCCGCGATCAATTGCAGAAGATTGAGGTGACACATCACCATGCGGAACTCTTCCAAAAGGAGATTCTCGGTTCTTCCGGAAAAAAGTGGGTTTTCTGGCGAGCGGAAGAGGGTAGGCTTTGGGAGTGAAGGATACGGATTTTTATCAGCAGATCTTGGGGATGAGGGAGCCGTGGGAAGTGAAGGAGGTCGATCTTTCGGTAGAGGGCAAGCGGGTAACAGTGAGAGTGGGATATCGGGAGGGAACGCTGTGGGCGTGCCCGGAGAACCGGGAGCGGCTGCCCTGTCACGATCATGTGGAACGTCGTTGGAGGCACTTGGATACGTGCGGGTTTGAAACGATCCTGGAGGCGAGGGTGCCGAGAGTTCGAGCAAGCGATGGCAAGGTATGGACGGTTCCAGTGCCGTGGGCGGAAAAGGGGAGCCGTTTCACGCTGATGTTTGAGGGATTTGTGGTGAGGGTTCTTTTGGCGTGCCGGAGCCTGAGTGCAGCCAGCGATTTGTTGGGGCTGTCGTGGGACCAGCTTCATCGCATTATGGAGCGAGCGGTCGAGCGAGGCTTGGAGCGACGGGAACTCGATCACCTGCGCTATTTGGGACTCGACGAGAAGAGTTTCGCCAAAGGGCAGAGTTATGTGTCGGTGATGACGGACTTGGAAAGAGGACGGGTCTTGGAAGTCATGGACGGAGCCGACCAGCAAGCTGGCGAGATGCTGTTGGCCACGCTGCCCGATGTGGTTTTGGAAAAGATCGAGGCGGTGTGCATCGACATGAGTGGCTGCTTTCGCGCCGCCATAGGCTCCCAACTGCCGGATGTCGCCATCGTGCATGATCGCTTTCACATTTCGGCCCACCTCAATGACGCCGTGGCGAAAATCCACCGGGAGGAAAACGCTACGCTCAAGGCCGAGGGGGACCGCCGGCTCGAAGGCACCCAGCGCCTGTTCGGATTCGATCCCGGCAATCTGAGCCAGGAGCAGGCTGTGCGTTTCCGCGAACTACGTGACGCCGATCTGCGGGCTTCCCGGGCTTGGGCGATCAAGGAAATGTTCCGCCATTTCTGGAGCTATCGCTATGAAGGCAGTGCTCGAAGGTTTTTCCGAGAATGGTTCGGCTGGGCCTCTCGCTCACGCCTCAAACCCATCATTGAGGTTGCCCGCATGATCAAACGCCACTTCGAAAACATCATCAGCTATTTGCGCCATCCCATTACTAATGCTGTCACCGAGGGTCTTAACTCCAAAATCCAGGCGCTCAAAGCCAACGCTCGTGGATTCCGCTCCTTTGCCAACTACAGAACCCGCATCCTCTTCTTCTGCGGAAAGCTCAATCTCCACCCACTGTAAACCCAGAAGAAGCAGATTCTCTCGCAGGCCGAAAAGGCCTTTGCGGCAAGCCAGTCTGCCTACGAGTCCGGCAAGGGGGGATTTTCGGACTGGATCACTTCGCAACGTCTGCTCCGAGATACTCAAGCCACGGCGCGCAATCGCCCGCTATGGCCGTTAAAATGTGGACTCGACTTCCGCTTACTTTGTCTCGGTACTTCTACTTTCGGTGCGCTTTCCCGGCACGGAAAGGGTACGCGTGAAGCGTCTACTGGAGATTGCCACCAGCAACAGGCAACCCCGAGGTTGCCTTGAAATACACCAGGGAGAACATGAAAAAATGGGTGTGAACCAGGGGCTGTCGACCCGACAAATCCTTAAATCCTGGTGGCGAATTCCTGCGTTCGCCATAGCTTTTTGTCTACCAAGCCGGGGATGTCTATGTTATATTGAAAGCTAGAAAAAGTAGATGCGCACCGTAGGTGCGAGCACCGACTATCCGACGAACAACGCCCGGTTTTATCGGCGGAGTCAACGTGCCGTGGGATCGTGGATCGCGTCGTCATTTTTGGCCGGGAGAACACGCCCTATAGCAACAAGGCATCCTCACGCAGGCATGAAGCTCGCCTGTCGCCCGCTCGCGGGTGCCCGATAATTTTCCGGTCCTTGAGTTCTCCCTTCTTTGTGAGCTCCCACCATACGATCGATTACCGTTCAAGAAACGAATTCCTGCGAAGGATTACTCTGTATGACCATTACCAAGCTGCTTTCATTCGCCGTTCTCTCAAGTCTTTTCCTAAGCGGTTGCATGGGAATCAACCAGATCCAGCCGGCTCCAATCGGGTCCCACGTGGAGGATGCCCCTTCGCCCTCCGGCAGACATCTCAATAAAGAGAGCGATCCTTCCACGACAGGCGGTTGAGCCACACGGGAGAGTCACATCCTCTCGCACATCTCTCAAGCCACTTCTAACTCCAGTGACCATTGAGCGATACGTGCCTGGGTTGCCCAGAACACGCGGCTTGGTTCCCGCCCAACGACAATGTCCTGTTCACGACCATCGCAACATCAGTTGAGCGCTATACGCTGAAGCATCCCTATGAAAACGACCACACTCACCATTCCTGAATTGATTCTCATAGCGGGAACGCGCGCCCTTCTTGGCGCGGGACTCGCTCTGTTGATTTCCAACCGGCTTACCGCCGAGCAGCGCCAAACGGCCGGCGTCGTTTTGACCGCTGTAGGAGTCCTCACGACGTTTCCATTGGCGGCCGAGGCGTTCGGAAAGTGCGCGGCAAAATAGAACGAAGCGCCTTTATGCTGCGCCGGAACACATCACCGCCCGAGGCGACGAAGTCTTCTGTACGGCTTTTAGCCTTCGGACGGGGAACAGGACCTGGAGTCTGCTTTCTCGGCATTGAGAACCGCCGTGTGACCGCGCAGAACGTCAAGTCCGTCGGTCTCGCAGTGCGCAGCGTTGGCCTCATGAATGGTTAGCTCTAGACTTTTTCTCCCGGCGGGTCGGCGGGTCCTCCTGGCGGAAGAAAATCCGGCATGTCAATGCGCGCAACGCCGATCCGGTCGTCTGCCATCCCATAATAAATGTCGAAGCGGTCCGGAGAGCCAAGATCGTCTCGCCGGTCGATACCCGTGGGAAATACGACGTTAGCGACGATCCCGCGGCGCTCCAGTGGTAAGTCCGGCGTGAGGATGGGATGGGGCGAACGATAGCGAATCGCCCGAGGATGCTCCCTGGAGAGCACCATCACTCCAGCGGAATAGCACAGTTTACGTCCTTGTTTGGTCGGTTCTGTGGTTTCGCCAACGCCATGATAAATAATCAGCCAACCGTGCCGGGTCAGTACGGGCGGAGTGCCACCCCCAATTTTTAACCGTTCCCAGGATGCCACAGGAGTTGCCAGCCGGTGATGGGAGCCAAAGTGGCATAGGTGATGCGGTTCGCAGTCCTCCATTCTCCTTGAGCAGTAGGAAATCCAAATGCTCTCGCGATGGAGATTAACCGCGCGGGACGGTGGGTGACACGCCGTTTCCTCCGGACGAGTCCCAGGAAAGAGCGGTCGGTGCAGAATGGCCATTGCCGCTTGCCCGGACGGATCGGGAATGGCGACGGGAAAAATACTGGCGTCTTTATTGTCCACGCCGTCGAACTCGATGCCGTGATACGGACGAAAGCTCGCGAGCCCCAGGCGCCGCCAGTGAAGCAAATCCTTCGATACGGCTAGCGCAATTCGTGGGCCTTTGGCCGACAGCGCCGTATACGTCATCACGTAGAGGTGAAGGGGCTCGACAAACGTGACGCGCGGATCCTCACAGCCGCCTCCGCCGCCCGGCAGCCGCTCGTAATCTGCTTCTGGCTCCAATGCAATGCCGAGCCGCTCGACGCTCGCCGGATCGCCGGTTTCATTAAATCGAACTCGTGCAATCCCGATGCGCGAATAATTACCTTTTGCGACCAGACGTGGAAAGAGATAAAGCTGACCATCAGGGCTGCGAATGGCAGCCGGATTCAGGACTCCTTCGGCTTCAAGCGGATTGCCCGGCTCAGAATTCATCACTAACCCAAGGCGCTTCAGCTTGAATCTATTCATCACTCCTTCTTAAGGACTTTGCGTTTCTTTTTCCCAAGTCTCATCTAACGTCCGACGTCGCTGAGAGCGCGGAGGCGAACTCTAGAGGGGGATGTGCCAGTCGATTGTATGCGCATAGGAATGGACGAGCGGGAAGGACGGAAAGAAGGCGGTAGCAAGTTCTGCGGGGAGCGAGACAGCCCTGCAAGTTATCTTGTAATTGTCCGTCGGGGCAAGCGCGCCAATCCCTCATTCATCGCGCTTCTCTCCTGCAACCGGGAGTTGGCCTCCGTCGGCTTTCAGTTGCGGATTATCAACGAGGTGGTTTCGCTCCACTGCAGAGGTCCACAACAGGGCACTGGCTGGCAAGCATTTGACCGGAGCCTCGCTCGCGGGTAGGGAACGCTGGCAAATGCGAGCGTTGAAATCTTGAAGACATTCCGATTATGTCTGGCGGCGGCTTTGTTCGCAACGGGTTGCCGCAGGCAACTGCATCCCGCCCCGAGCTCATTCGCACCGTCCGGGGCGCCGGCTTCCCTTGTGGTGCCTGAGCAAGGCGCCTACACGGGAGCATACATGGATTTTGGCGAAACCGAAGACGCTGTCACTCTCGAACAAATTGAAACCTTTGAGGAGGCTGTCGGAAAACACCAGGCCATCGTTGCATCATCGAGTTATTGGGGAAAACAAACCTTTCCCCTGCACAACCTGGAAATCATCACCCGCCACAACGCCATTCCCCTCGTATACTGGTCGCCCTGGGATACACCCTACGTAGAGGATCAAGGAGCCGATCGCTTCTCCCTCGACGCCATCGTTGCGGGAAGATGGGATGCCTATATCGATTTGTGGGCCGCACAGGCAAAAACCTTCGGACGCCCGATCTTTGTCTCTTGGGGACTCGAAATGAACGGCACTTGGTTTCCTTGGTCGGGCTATTTTTATGGCGGTGGGAAAGAACTCTCCAAAGGCGTCTATTCCGGTCCCGACCTTTATAAAAGGGCTTATCGCCATATCGTAGACCGTGTGCGCGCGACCGGTGCGAAGAACATCATCTGGGTTTATCAAGTCCAAAACTACTCTTATCCGGAGGACGTGTGGAACGAGCTCAAGGAATACTATCCCGGCGACGATTACGTCGACTGGCTGGCCATGAGTGCCTATGGAAAACAATTCCGCCGCGACCGATGGACGTCCGCCTCAGATGCGATGACTTACGCCTACCACGATCTTTGCTCGATCAATTCGAATAAGCCCGTCATGCTCGCTGAGTGGGGCGTTGGTGAATTCCCAGAGGCCGGCGACAAAGCGCAATGGATCACTGAAGCCTTTCAGATCATGAAGACACGCTTCCCGCGCCTCAAGGCTGTCGTATTCTGGAGTGAACGCTGGGAAAACAAAAGCGGCAGCTACAGCAATCTTCGAGTCACCTCGTCACCCCGCGCGCTCGAAGCCTATCGAAGAGGTGTGGCCGACCCATTTTGGCTGGACCGTCCCATTTACCATTGATCTCGATCGAAAACGCACACGCCAATACGGCCACACAAGCGTCAGGCGAGATCCTTCATCGTGCGACTCCGTCACGATCGAATCCCTCCGTCAACGAGAGTAGTTTGCCCGGCAAGCTGCTCGGGTCATTTGGTCTCGTTGCTCGATGCGAAAAACGCATCAACGGCCTGAATGGCCTCGCGCTCGTCAGGCCCTGACGCTTCGATTTCGAGCGTGGCGCCAAGACTTGCGCACAGAATCAGGATGTTAAGAACGCTACGGACGTCGGCCACCTTTTCCCCCAATCGGCAGAGAAGGCTCGAACGGAACCTCGTCGCAAGTCTGGCAAGGCTTCCTGCTCTCCGAAGGTGGATGCCCTCTTTCCACGGCACAATGACAGTCGTTGTCTTCATCGCTGATTAGATTAGACTCTATCCATACGCAAAAAGTTCACGTTCTGCCTGGAATTTCTGTGGTTCGAAAAATCGTCTTGGAGTGCACCACTGCGCCGAGGTTTTGACGCAACTTCTCATTGGCCCTAGTGGGCAGGACTGCTTCTCTTGTAGGCCAATATCCGGCTGCACTCGTAATTCTTTCTTTCCCATGATCCAGCTCGACAGAGGAACGACGTGAGCCCGGAGAGGTTCCGCGATTCAGTTACGAACCTGGCGTCGCTGACTACAGCGGAGTTTGAGCGCCGGTCATTTGCCATTTTGGAGCCCAGGAAGGCTTCGTCCAGGCGGAGACGAAGAAACCAATGCCCACGACTACGAGGAATAGCGAAAGGAACTGGCCGCGCGTGAACGGACCTGTGAGCGGCGCATCTGGCTCGCGGAAGCACTCCGCCAGAATGCGCAGTCCTGCGTAGGCAATGAAGAACACGCCGGTAAGCACGCCGTTCGGCAGACGGACCTTGGTGCGCAACAGCCAGAGCATGGCGAAGAGAAAGGCGCCCTCGAGTATCGCCTCGTAGATTTGCGACGGATGGCGTGGCAAGAGGATCTGAGAAAGCGATTCTCGGAGTTGCGGGGATGTACGCGAAGCCTCATCGATTTGCTGGATCGTAGTCAGATTCGAGTCGATTTGTTCCGCAGCGCGGAGCGCCGCATTCTGCTCGAAAAGAGGCGCTTCGTAGAGTTCCTTTGGAAATTGGATGGCCCACGGGATGCTCGCGACTCGGCCGTAAAGTTCGCCATTAATGAAATTTGCGATGCGCCCGAACAGAAGTCCCAATGGTGTGACGACGACCAGATTGTCTCCCAGATTTCGCCACGAAACGCGATGCCTGCGCGCATACCAGAGTGTGTAAAATGTTAGCCCGATCATGCCCCCGTGGCTGGCCATTCCACCATCCCAGAGCTGGAAAATGCTGATTGGATTCGCGAGGAACTCGGGAAGATCGTAGAAAAGCATGTAGCCAATGCGTCCCCCGATCAGGACGCCGAATATCGCTCCCCCTACGATGAAATCCGCGACAGCATCGGGCGTGAGATCGGAGTAGCCTTGGCGAGCCAACCTGCGATACAGCGCGATGCCGACAAAGAAACCCATTAAGTAGGCAAACCCATACCAGCGCACGCCCCAGCCGTGTCCGAACTCGATAACGAAAGGGTTCAGGTGATGAACGTAGTAGGCAAACAGCATAAAATCCGCGAGGTTGAACGGACGTTGCCTCCGGCGCAAATCGGTTCCTGTTCGATAGTATCGCTGCAGGTAGACGTCAACTACGGGCGGGAAAATGGAAGCGCTCGGATCTCCTTTTTGGAGATTTCGCGCAGCCTAGCGCACCTGCAAGCGGGCGAACAGCCAGACTTTGAGCCAGTCGAGGGCGAAGAAATAAATCACCGCGATCCCGCCCACGGCGCCAAACAACTGGGGACTGATGGCTGGAACATGGAAGCCCGCCAGCGTGATGAATGCGGTTACACTCAGCGCCATCAACATGCTCAGGACCATTGCGCGGCTGGGAACGGACGCCCAGCAATGCCCGCGCTCGCGCAGCAGATAGACGCCTGCCTCCGAGCCAAAGATAATGGCGGCGAAGGTCAACGATTGGAGATGCGGCGTGTCGAACCGCAGCACGTAGTGGCCGATGGCAAAAACGCCGAAAGTGAAGACCAATCGCAGCAAACCGATTACTACAGCGGCGACGACGATGGGTCGGGTGCGCCACGGATTCGGCTTCGAGGAGATGCTCATTCGGTCGGTAGCCAGCGCCATCGTCAGAAAATCGTTGAGGAAAATAATTAGCACCATAAGGAGCGGCGTGAGCGGCTTGTGGCTGGTGAGCAGGAAGCCCGCGACGAGCAGGAGCATCAGCTCGATTTTCTTCGAGAGCATGTTCAGCGTGTAGGTGAGCACGCGCTGAAACACCAGCCGGCTGGTTTCGATCGCCGGCACGACATGGCTCAAGCCTGGCTTCGTCAGGACGATAGCGGCGGCGGCCTTCGCAACATCCGTGGCGTTGGCGACGGCGATGCCCGCCTCGGCCTGGCGCAAAGCAGGAGCGTCGTTCACGCCGTCTCCGCTCATGCCCACGACTGCCCCTTGCCGCTGAAAGCCTCGCACGAGCTTGAACTTGTCCTCCGGAAAAACGCCCGCGAACACGTTGTTCTCCAACACGCCGCCGCTGAGATCGCCATGCAGGGCCTCGGGCGGACACACCCTGGGTGTAATTCCGACTTGCTGCGCCACGGCGCGGGCGGTGAGTGCATTGTCGCCCGTGACCATCACAACGCGGACTCCGGCATCGTTGATGGCTTTTACCACGGCACGCGAATCATCACGCACGGCGTCTTCCAGACCAACCAAACCGGCGAAGCGCAATTGACCTTCGACGCCCACCGCCGCGGCGAGCACGCGCTGTCCTCGCGCAGCAATTTCCTGCGCCACCGGCTGCCATACAGATTCCGGCACGCCGCAGAGTTGAGCGATATCGGCAGGTGCGCCCTTGATGTAGCGACGCACGCCGTCTGCCTCGCGATAGGCAGCCTCGGCGCGCTTGGTGGCGGGGTCGAACGGCTTGAATTCGACGCGCGCCGCGCCGCCATCCGACAGCGCCTTCGCCTTCGCTGCGCGTACCATCGCGCCATCCACTGGGTCTTGTCCCGCCGGGTCGCTGGCCAGCCACGCGGCCCGCAGCAGTTCTTCCTCAGTGAAACCTTCCGCCGGGTGGAGTGTGCTGACCGTGGCTTCATTGCACGTAAGGGTGCCGGTTTTGTCGCTGCACAGCACCGTCATCGAGGCGATGTCGTGCAAGGCGTTGAGCCGCGTCACCAGCACGCCGAACTTCGAGAGTTCGACCGACCCAAGCGCCGCGGCCAGCGTGAACGTGGCCGGCAGGGCGACGGGAATGGATGCCAGCAAAATGGTCAGCACCAGCGGCAGCGTGTGCCCCAGCGTCATGCCCTGGACGTGCGCAAAGCCTAACACCACCACAACCAGACCCGCGTTCAGCACGAACAAATCACGTACGAAGCGAACAATTTCGTGCTCCTGCCGGTTCGCGGAGTGTGCTGTACGGACGAGTTCCGCCGTCTTCCCGAAAAACGTCCGCGGGCCGGTGGCCGTCACCATCCCGGTCGCTTCGCCACCGCGCACCATCGCTCCCGCGAAAGCGATCTTTCCGGGCGGGATTTGCACGGCGGCGGATTCGCCCGTGAGCGCCGATTGGTCAAGCAAGAGCGAACCGTCCGCGAGCCGCACATCGGCCGGCACGATCCCGCCCTGGCGCAGATGAATTACATCGTCCGGCACGAGTTCCTCCGCCCCGATGCTCCGCCATTTGCCATCACGCCTCACGCGCGCGTCGACGCGCAATTGCTGCCGCAACAAGGCCAGCGCTTTCTGCGCCCGCCCTTCCTGCAAAAATCCGAGCACCGCGTTCAGCACGAGCAATCCGGCGATGACGCCGACTTCGACCCGCTCGCCGAGAAAAAGCTGGATAATGATGGTCGCCTCCAGCAGCCACGGAATGGGCGCCCAGAATCGTTCGAGGAATTGCCGCACCGGATGCGGTTGCTCCTCGCGCACGGCGTTCGGCCCGAACTGCGACAGCCGGGTCGCCACTTCGACAGCGGTAAGTCCGGGTGAAGGTGAGGCTGGCCCTGGCTTGGCGGCGAGCGAATTCATAGCGAAGAGCATTTCGAACCGGGTTAAGAAGAACCTAGGCTTTGTCCATCTGAGAGAACGGCTCCTTCATGGAACAAGATTCTCTCCATCACGGTTGTTCATTCCTCACTATTAGGAATGAAGGGAATTCTCAGTGCCTAGAGGCCGAGGGTGCTCAGGTGAAGATAATCTGCCCCCCAGCGGAAAGTGCGTAGAATTCGCCGACTGTGAGCACCTTGTCCACCTGCGGACAGAAGTCCGCTGCTTTGAGGTGAAACATGTCCACTGTGGCTTTGCAGGCGTAGATATTTCCGCCCGCATCGTGGATCATCTCAATGAATTCTGGAATGGGAGGGATATCGAGTTTTTCCATTTCCTTGTTCATCATCGCGGTCGCGAAGGCCGACATTCCAGGAAGGGCGCCCAGAATACTGGGAAGGGGGAATCCCTTTGCGTCAGGAACGCGCATGGCCGGGTTGCCGACCGTTGCTATTCGGATGTGACCCATATATTTGCTCAGTATCGCGTAGAGACCGAAGAACGTGAAGAACACACTGGCTTCGATGCCTTCCATACGGGCGCCGTTGGCCATGATGAGGCCGGGATAGATTCCATCCAGAGAACCCTTGGAAATGATGATGGAGACTTTCTTGATTTTATCGGAGCTATCAGTCATGCGAACCTCCTTTCGTCAAACGCAGCTTGTCGGTTTCGGATAGCCGCTGATTTTGGCCGCCTTTTTGATCGGTCCGTCTGGGAAGAGCGCATAGAGTTCCTTTGTGGGAATGTTGCCGATCTTGTTCATCCGACGCATTCCGGGAACGACTCCCTTTTCGCGAAAGTCCTTGTCAATAAATTCCAAAGCTCTCCAGTGAGCGTCGGTCAGTGTGATGTTTTCTTCCGCAGCAAGTGCTGCGGCGACCTCTCTGTTCCACTGCGCGTGGTTTGTCATGTAACCTTCGTCGTCAACGTCAACGGCGACTCCGCCTAATATTTTCTGTGGCATGATGTGTGGTCTGGTTGGTTGTTTGGTTATGAAAAATCAGGCTGCCGCCTGGGCCTCGCGCAGGGAGTCCGGAATGTTCTTTCCGCGCAGGCTCATTTTGTGACCGACAAAGGGGATTGGGAGTCCGCGGAGAAGGATGTTCCAGTAAATCCACTTGAAGGACATTTTGCCGAGGTGGTTGAGCCGGGATTCTCCAAGCAGATTCATCGGGCCAATGCCGGGAATCGGAAAGCGTCCTGTAACGGGTTCGAGAGTATAGTTGAAGTCCAGCAGGAAACCCTTTCCGTGGCCCGATTCGATAAAACAGTTGGCATGGCCGTCGAAGTGGCACGCGAGCTCCTCCCCGCGAATAAAATGCAAAACGTTATCGGTCAAAACTTCGGCCTCGAAGTGGGCTACCGAGCCAGCTTTCGATGTCGGTGCGTCCGTAGCATCTCCAATCACGAAGATGTTTTTATGGGCCTTGGACTGGAGCGTGTGCCTGTCAGTCGGCACGAAGTTGAGTTCGTCGCCGAGGCCCGAACGCTCAATCATCGGGTCTCCCATGTTGGGTGGGACGGTCACAAGCAGGTCGTACGGAACCTCCTTGTCATCCCAGGACACGATCCGGTGTCGGTCGCTGTCGACGTTGGCGATGTTGAAATCGTGAACCACCGAGATGCGTTTCTTCCTCAAGCAGGTGGTTTAGGATTCCGGAAGCGATCGGCTTGGTGAAAGCCCCAGAGAGCGGAGTTACGTAAACAATCTCGGTCTTTTCTCGCAAGCCACGCTCGGTCAGCCAGGAGTCGGCGAGGAAGGCGAATTCCAAGGGGGCGACAGGACACTTGACGGGCATCTCGCAGATATGGATCACAAGGCGACCGCCCTTCCAGCCGCGGAGCCGTTCCCTCAGCGCGACCGCTCCTTCGAAGGTGTAAAAATCGTGAACATCCTTCTGCCAGCTGCCATTCAGCATGCCCTCGACTTGGTCCGGGGCCGGACTTACGCCTGTGGCGATGATGAGGATGTCGTAAGCTGCCGACGTTCCTTCCGCGAGCCAGACCTGGTTTGAGTCGGCATCGATCCGGCTGATTGCGGCCTCGATATATTCGACGCCCCGTGGGACAAAACGCCGCTTCGGCTTGATGACGTCCTTTTCGCTGTAAATGCCAAATGGAATGAAAAGGAATCCGGGCTGGTAGTAGTGATCGGGATTCTGGTCGATTATGCGGATCCTCCAGGCGGACTTCGGGAGTTTTCTCCGGAGATGGTTCGCCATCATAGTGCCCGCCGTACCGGCACCGAGGATAAGGAGAGTTTTCATGAGTTTATGCCAACAGGTTGATCGCGCAGGGCAGGGGTCGGGCCTTGAGAAGTCCGCCCGTACGCCATGAAGTAAAGGACAGGCACCGCCATGCGACTGATGAGCAGTGAGGCGATTTCACCAGCCATCAAAGAGATGGCCAATCCCTGGAAGATCGGGTCGAAGAGAATGACCGCGCCACCCACGATAACTGCCATTGCGGTAATAAACATCGGCCGAAAGCGGACGGCGCCCGCGTCTACGACAGCCGCACCAAGTGGAATTCCCTCGCGCAGACGTTGCTCGATGAAGTCCACCAGGATGATCGAATTACGCACGACGATGCCCGCGCCGGCCATAAATCCAATCATCGATGTTGCGGTAAAGAACGCGCCAAGGAGTCCGTGCGCAGGCAGGATGCCCACCAGCGAAAACGGAATGGCGGCCATGACGATGAGCGGCGTGAGAAAGGAACGGAACCAGCCCACCATCAGCACGTAGATGAGAACCAGCACAGCGGCGAAGGCCAGGCCGAGATCGCGAAACACTTCGATTGTAATGTGCCATTCGCCGTCCCATTTTATGGCAGGTTTTGCGTCGGTGAAGGGCTGAGAGGCATTATAGACCGCGATGGTCGAGCCGTCCCCACCGAACTCGCGGGTGTCGAG
The DNA here is from genome assembly GCA_963810765.1 of uncultured Verrucomicrobiae bacterium. Lineage (GTDB taxonomy): Bacteria > Verrucomicrobiota > Verrucomicrobiia > Chthoniobacterales > Terrimicrobiaceae > DASTFP01. The sequence goes on along the minus strand of CAWEOV010000025.1, from coordinate 53,617 downwards.
CTTTTGCAGGGCTTTGTTCATGGCGAAGATCGCATAGACGGGACTTTCGACGACGCCCGCCACGTCGCCGATGATGTAGGTCACGGGCATAAGGTTCTTGTGATAGAGGCTTTTCTCGATCGTGGATTCCTCGATGCGTACGAGCTCTCGCAAGGGAATGAGCGGCGGGGTGCCCGTGACCGAGCCAGGTTCAGGCAATGCATTGGCATCGCCGGAACGAACGCGCAGGGCGAGAAGTTCCTCGGGCGTGGTGCGCAGCGAGCGGGGGAGTTGCAGGACGATGTTTATGTCCTCCTTCTCGTGGGGCACATGGAGCAAATCCACGGCATCACCACCAACGGCGAGACGGAGGGTCTGGGAAATGGTTTCCGCGCTGATTCCGTGCAGGGCGGCCTTTTCCTTGTCGATGACAAAGCGCGCCTTCGGCTGGTCGGACTCGATATACCAGTCCACATCCACCACGCCCGGAGTTTGTTTGAATATCGCTATGATTTCTTGCGCGAGGGCGAGCCGTGCTTTCTCCGAGGGGCCGTAAACTTCGGCGACAAGAGTTTGCAGCACAGGCGGGCCGGGGGGCACCTCGGCTACGGCGACGCGTGCGCCGTATTTCTCAGCGATTGCCGCCACGCGCGGGCGGACGCGTTTGGCGATGTCATGGCTCTGCGCTTTCCGGTCGCCTTTGGAGACAAGATTGATTTGCAAGTCGGCCACGTTCGCTCCGCGCCGCATGAAATAGTGGCGGACGAGTCCGTTGAAATTGAAGGGCGCCGCCGTTCCCGCGTAGATCTCGTAGTCAGTGACCTCCGGCTCCTTGCGCACAGCGGCCGCGATTTCGCGTGCGGCCTGTGCGGTGCTTTCGAGCGAACTGCCTTCGGGCATGTTCAGGATGATCTGGAATTCGCTTTTGTTGTCGAAGGGCAGCATCTTCACCTTCACCCAGCCGACGGCCACCGTGCCCATTGCGGCGAGGAGAAGTCCGCAAATCGCAGCGAGGAAGATTCCGCCTGCTCGCCGGTTTCCTATGAGCGGTCCCATAACGCGGCGATACAGCCGTGTGAAAAAATCCTCCTCGTGCGCAATACGCGAATGCGGGCCGCCGCCCCCAGGAGCAGCCGCGTGTGCGAGAAGCCGCCGCTCACCGTGGCGCCAGCGAAGCACGCGGACCGCAGCCCAAGGGGTGACGATGAAGGCGATGGCTAGCGAGAAGAACATCGCGGCACTTGCGCCAATGGGAATGGGACGCATGTACGGTCCCATCAGGCCGCCGACAAAGGCCATCGGCAAAACAGCCAGGATGACCGCAAAGGTAGCAAGGATTGTCGGATTGCCAACCTCGCCGACTGCTTCAACGGCGATGGCCGGCCAGCTTCGTCCCCGGTTGTGTGCGAGGTGAAAGTGCCGCACGATGTTTTCCACGACAACGATGGCGTCATCAACCAGAATGCCGATGCTGAAGATGAGGGCGAAGAGGGTGATCCGATTGAGCGTGAAACCCAGCAGGTAAAAGACCAGCAGCGTGAGCGCGAGCGTGGAGGGGATGGCAATCGCGACAATCAGCGATTCGCGCCAGCCCAGCAGAAAGAGGATGAGCAGTGACACACCGATTACGGCGATGGCCATGTGAAAAAGAAGTTCGTTGGACTTCTCCGCAGCCGTTTCGCCGTAGTTCCGCGTCACGGACACCTCGACGTCCGACGGAATCACGCTGCCCTTGAGCGTTTCCACCCGGCGCAGCACGTCGTTGGCAACCGAGATCGCGTTGGCTCCGGGCCGTTTCGCCACGGTGAGAGTAACAGCGGGTTCCTCGGCGGCGGGCACGCCGCCCGCCGCGCCCCGGCCGAAGAAGACGTACTGGGAGGGCTCTTCTGCCCCGTCCACGATCTCGGCAACCTCCCGCAGATAGACGGGCTTGCCGTTAAAAACGCCGACCACGACATTGCCGGCATCCTCGGCGCTCTGCAAAAATCCGCCGGTCTCCACCGCAATCTCCTTGTTATTGCTCGTGATTCCACCCGAAGCGAACTGGCGGTTCGCCTGCCTTAGCATGGGAACGATACCCGCCGGAGTGAGATGGCGCGCGGCGAGCCTTGCCGGGTCGAGCAGCACGCGCAATTGCCGTCGAGCTCCACCGATAATCGTGGTTTCTGCAACCTGCTGCGCCTGCTTAACCGTGTCATCCACCTGAGCGACCAGACGCCGGAGCGTGAGATGGTCGTAGCGCGGACTGTGGAACGTCAACGTGAGGATCGGCACGTCGTCGATCGACTTCGGCTTGATGAGCGGGGTACCCACACCGGCCGGTATGCGATCGTAGTTCGAGCGGAGCTTCTCGGTGAGCCGCACGAGGCTGCGCTCGATGTCTTCGCCGACAAGGAAACGGACGACCAGCTGGCTCTCGCCCGTGCGCGAGGTGGAGTAGATGTACTCCACGCCCGGAATTTCCCAAAGCAGCTTCTCCATCGGGCGCGTGGCGCGCTCCTCGACTTCCTTCGCGCTGAACCCAGGCATGGACACCAGCACATCGATCATCGGCACCTTGATCTGGGGCTCCTCCTCGCGAGGGAGCATGATCACCGCAAAGAGCCCCAGGAGCACCGAAGTGACGACGATGAGCGGGGTCAACTTCGAGTCGATGAACAAACGGGCAACGCGGCCTGCGACACCCGGGAGAGGAGCGGAAGAATCCTCCGGCTTCATTGCAGCACACTCACAGGCTGGTCGTCGGAGAGTCCGGACGCGCCTTCGCTTACGACGCGCTCCCCCTGGGCGACGCCAGACAGGACCTCGATCTCGTCGCCAAATCGTTTGCCAGTCTTGACAAGACGAAGCCGAACCGCGCCGTTCTCAGCGAGGAAAACCATCTCCATCTGGCCACGCACAACCAGCGCGGACGCTGGCACGCGAAGGCTGAGCGCGTCGCCCACGGGAATGGCCGTGCGGCCAAATTGGCCGGCTCGCAATCCGGGAACAGTGGGCAAGTCGATCCGCACAAGAAACGTCCGACTGTTCGAGTCTGCCGAGGGGGCGATCTCGGCCACCGGCCTTTGATTTCGCCATCTATCGAAGGAATGCGGACGGAAAGGTCCTCTCCGCGCCGAATCTTCTCAATCAGGGCCTCAGGCACGTCGGCTTCGAAGCGCAGGACTTCCGGGTTCTCAATTTCAACTAGTGGTTTGCCGGGCGAGGCGAAATCGCCGGCGTCCGCCAGCCGGCGCGAGATCACGCCGGCAAACGGCGCTCGCACTTCCACGTAGTCAAGCATCGCTTGAGCCTCTTTGACCGCCGCGTCGGCCACGCGAAAGCGGGCCTGGGCAGCGTCAAATTCCTGCTTTGCTGCAACCTGCTTTTCCAGCAGGACGGTGTAGCGCTTCAAATCCTGGCCCGCTTGCTCCCGGGTAGCGAGCGCCTGGTCCAGCCGCGCCTTGATCTCCTGCGCATCGATCTCAGCGATAAGATCTCCTTCTCTCACAGGTTGCCCGAGATCCACAGCCATGCGGGTGATGCGCCCGCTCACCTTGGCCTCGACCGCGGCCCGGATCTTCGCACGTACCGTGCCGATTACTTCTTCGGTGACAGGATGCGGCTTCACCTCGATCGTCTCCACGCGCACCGTGACAACCGGAGGAGGCTTTGCCCCCGAGGTATGCGGCGCCTTGTGACAGGCGGATAGGCCCAGAGCCAGACTGGCGGCGATGGGAAGAAAGACTCGCATTACTCCTCCGTGCTCCCTCCGACGCCGAGTCTTCGGAAAATCGTCTCCGCCGGGCAAAATCCTGTGAAGGCCGATTGGACGAGATTCAACCCAACAAACGCCGCCAACAGCAACCACAAGGAACTCACCCAGTGCGCCAGGGCGAGACTGATGAGGATTAACGTGCCGGCTAAAATTCGGATTGCACCCTCGAGCTTCCTGCTATTTTGTGTTTTCATGTTTGTAGATTTATTGGTTATTGTTGACGATATGAGCATATGCGTATATAGTCAATATAAAAGTGAAGAGCTGTTATTCTTTCTCTATGCGGCGTAAGGCAAAACTTCAGGGCATGACGCCTGAGGCGCTTGAGTTCATCGCGGCGCGGTTTCGGGTTTTGAGCGAAGCGAGCCGGTTGAAATTGATTCTGGCCTTGGAAGAGGGGGAGAAGAACGTAACCGGGCTCGTGGAAGCGACGGGGCTTACCCAAGCCAACGTTTCTCGGCATCTTCAGACCCTGACAGGCGCTGGCATTTTGGGACGCCGCAGGGAAGGACCAAATGTCATCTATTACATCGCAGACGAAAGCATTTTCGAGTTGTGCGATCATGTCTGCAGCAGCCTCCAAAAGCGGCTAGCCCAACAGGCCCGGACGTTTGCGCCAGACAGATAAGCGGCTTCTCCTTTCGAACTTACCTTACGAGAGGGATCTCCGGCTGGCTTCTCGGATTTTGTCAATTCTTGAGCCGTGGTTGCTCCTTTTGGTGGCGCGGAGCTAGCTCGCATATTGATCTTCCCCTTGTTAGCAACGATTGCGTAGGGCTTGAGAAGAAGCCCTTGCGATTGGCGGCTGGAACTTGTGGGAAAGAAAGAGGGGGCGCTGCCGTCGGTGAATTGCTACGGCCGTTGCAGATTCATGCTGAAGAGCTCGGAGCGCTGCCCTGCGGGTATTCCCTCCGCGGATCCCAAAAATCAGTCTGTTCCCCGATTCACAGAACGCAGCGGGCGGATTTTCGTTAACGCAAGCTATCGGGCGCCCGCGTCGATCCATGACTTGATTAGCGCGACGTCCTGCGCCGAGAGAACATGATCTGACGCGTTGCGCTTCATCCTTATCACACCGGAAACAATGGCCACCAGGCGGCTCTCGCCGCTGTTGCCAGGAAGAACCAGCGGCCCTTTGCCGTCATCGCGGAAGAAATCGCTGCGCTGATCGGCACGAAATCCTGCCTTTTGCTTCTCGGGTCCGTGGCAGGAGAAACAGGATTTTTCAAGGATTGGATAGATGTCCCTCTGAAAACTCACACTTTCATTTGATGCCGACGATATCCGAACGAATTCGCTTGCTGGTGAGACATGGAAGGATATCCCGTGCTTTTTGCCGGTTCCGCCCTGACGCTGGGTAATCGGGAGCAAAAGGAAAGTGCCGATAATCACTGCTCCGGCGAACAGGCCGGCTCCAAGACGCCAGGCGTGACCCTTGGCAGCACTCTTGATGAGCCACGCCCAATTGATCGCGAGATGCGCCGCCACAAGCGTGATGAAGACATAGGAAACCCACGTGTGGAGAACGCCCCACTCGTGACGGTTCCATCCCAGCACTTCCAATCCTTGCCCGCCACTGCTGCCAGGGATCAGCCGGTAAGCCATGAGCAGACCGGTGCCGACCATCACGCAAAAGCTCAGGTAGAGCAGCAGGTTCAGGATTCGGCGGAATGTAATTCTCATAGTGCGTTAAATGGAGCTTTGCAGCGAGGCCCGTAACCGCGGCATCCAGCAGGAAGATCCTGGGGTTTCCCCGCGGATAGTCTACTGAAGGAATCCGTGGCGGGCTTCTCGGATCTTGCCGATTGTTGGGCCATTGTTGCTACCCACGGCAATGAGCCGATGAAGAACTGCGCAACTGGTTAGCAAGATGGGGCAGGCGGAAGACTCGGTTCCCGATTGCTTCAGTAAATCCGTGGAATAAATCGCTTCACACACTTCTCATATTCGCCGTAATCCGCGAACTTTTCTCGAAGCCATTTTTCCTCGCGACGAGTCTTGGCGTCGAAGAAGGGCATCAGCCCCAAGACCATCAGCAGCGCTGGCCAGCTTTGCCACACCAAGGCCCACCCCAACGACGCAAACATCACCCCCGTGTAGATCGGATGCCGGATCAATGAGAAAATGCCGCGCCGGACCAGCTGTGCCTTTTCCGACGGCTTGGGGAACGGCGTAATATTCCTGCCAAGCGCAATCGCTCCCGTCAAAGCGACACCAGTGCCAATGGTTAGCAGAATTCCACCGGGAATAACCGCGACTAAATGGCGACGCTCCCTGCGAAATCGCACTGCCAGTAAAACGACACCTAGCAACAGCAGTCCTTGCGACAACACCCAAAAGCCACCTCGCTGGACAAAGTTCGTTTTTCGCACTGGGATTTCGTTGTCCCTGTTAATCGCGTTTGCTACTCGGCCGTGGAGAACGGTCTCGCAACGGCCCCGTTCCCGGAATAGACGTTATTTGTGACGGCGAAAGATTTGGAGGCTGTAATCGATCCGGCATGTATCCTCCTCGATTTGGAGGTTTCCACTTTCGACGAATGCTTGAACGCGTTTGAGCCCATCGTATGGAAACATCAAGCTGTTTTGGATTCAGAGATCTTTCTGGAGCAGGTGCGTTTGCGCGAGTCAACGTTATCGACAGCTTCTGGAGAAGGAGTTGCCTTTCCCCATGCGAGAACAAACGCAGTCTCCCGGTTTTTCCTCGCCATCGGGCGAAGCAGAAAGGGGATTTTGTTTCCAGCGAGTTCACCCTTGGTACATCTGATTTTTTTAATCGGCACGCCGCCCAATGCAATTGCTGAATATTTGGGCTGCGTTGCTTGGCTGGCCAGGCGCGTCCGCGATCCGGAAACGCGGCAGCGCCTGCTGGTCGCCGAGACCCCCGAGGCATTTGTTAAGATAGTCACCGCGGCTGCTTCGTGAAGATCCCACCGGCTACCGATAAGCCGTCTCTCCTTTCCTCCGGGAGGCGGAGACTCCAATGGTGGCTTTCCCTGATTGAATGGCTGCGGCCGACGGAGCTGCAGATCACGCTGGTGCTTGCGGGACTTACCGGATTTCTCGGAGCACTTGCATCGCTGACTTTTCGTCATGCAACGGAGGTCGTCCATTGGGTATTCACGGGGAGTTGGGGGGCGGGGTTGAGCGAGAGCTTCACACGCCTTCCCTGGTGGCAAAGAATTCTTGTTCCGACCGTGGGAGGCGCTGCGGCGGGCTTGGTTTTGATGTTCACCGCGCGATTCGTCAAAAAACAGCGCACCACCGATTACATGGAAGCCGTGGTCATTGGGGATGGAATCCTCTCGGCTCGCCAAAGCCTCCTCAAGTCCCTTTCCGCGCTTTTTTCAATTTCTTCCGGTGCTTCGATTGGTAGAGAGGGTCCCCTCGTGCAGTTGTCCGCGATGCTCGCTTCTGCGATCGGGCGTATCATGCGTGTTTCCAGTCCGCGGTTACGGCTATTGGTGGCGTGCGGCGCCGCGGCGGGTATCGCCTCGGCCTATAACGCCCCGGTGTCCGGCGCACTCTTCGTCGCAGAAGTTGTCATGGGAACGATGTCAATGGGGGTCTTCGGGCCGCTGGTCTGCTCCTCCGTAGTCGCTACCCTGACTATACGCCAGTTTGTCGGCGCTGATCCGCTTTACTCAATAACGCATTTCGTGCTGAGTTCCCCGGCGGAAACGTTCGTAATGCTCGGGTTGGGCTGTGTATGCGGCCTCTTGTCGCCGCTCTATATGCTGGCCTTACGCGGTGCGGAATCATGGTTTTCTCTTTTACGTGGCCCAGTTTTCGTGCGCCTTGCGTCGGGAGGCTTGATCGTCGGGGTGTTGGCCGTCTGGTATCCTCAGGTCTGCGGCAACGGTTACAGTTCTGTGAATGCGGTACTGCATGGGATGTGGCCTTGGCAGGAATTGGCCACTATTCTGATTCTGAAAATTGTGGCGACCAGCGCCACGTTCGGCTCGGGCGCGGTGGGCGGTGTTTTTACCCCGACGCTTTTCATCGGATCAAGTATCGGCTTTCTGTTCGGGGCCTGCGTTCAGGCCGTCTCCAGCCTGCCAGGCATCCAGCCGTCGGCCTTCGCTTTGATCGGCATGGGCGCTTTTCTTGCTGCCGCCACGCGCGCGCCCATCATGGCGATCATGTTGATTTTTGAGCTGACTCTTGATTACGAAGTCATTTTGCCGTTGATGCTCGCGTGTGTCGTCGCTTACTACACCGCACGCAGCTTCAAGACGCCTGGAATCTACAGCGAAGCTCTACGGAGAAAGGGTCGATGGGAGTTTGATTCGGAACTGCGACGCATGCGAGTTGGCGATATCATGAGACATGATCCGCCCTCAGTTCTCCTTGATGCGGCATTTGACGAAATCTGCAGTCGCTTTACCTTGCTGCCGCACAACTATCTGTATGTTGTCGATGGAAAAGGGCGCTTCTACGGCGTCATCTCTCTTCATGATATCAAGAGGTTCCTTACTAACCCCGACCTCGCGAAACTCGTGATCGCGCGTGACATCATGCGCGAGGATTTTCCTTCGCTCCGTCCAGATGATTTGCTGACGACCGTCTTCGAGCGCTTTGCGCGCCATGATGGTGAACGCCTACCCGTCCTCTCACGTGACGGTGTGGACCTCCTGGTCGGCTCCGTATCCAAAGCCGACGCGCTCCTGGCGTTCGCGGAGCAACCCGAAATGAGGAGTTCTCGCGCTTGAAAACAACCCATCACTTTGCCTTGGCCGTACTTTTCCTAATGGTCCTTGCCTGCGAGGCCTACGGCGATGAGGACAAACCAGCCATCGATCCGAGTGAGCATCGGGCAGCAATTCGCCAAAAGCTGCTGGAATTGACACCGTTGGGTGAGCCATTTGCGAACGTGATTGCTCTCCTGAATGAGAAGTTTACTTCGCCGGATAAAGCGTCCGCAATCGAGGTAAAGCCTGTACCTTCCCCCAGCGACTCTCGCATACTGGTAAAAACGATACGGGTTGATTTGGGCCAATATCTTACCAATCCCTTAACGCTTACATTGGAGATTCCACTTCCACTAATCGCAGAAACATCTGCGACGTGGATATTCGATGAAAAGGACCGTCTCGTAGACATCGTAGTAAAAAAGAAGCTCGAATCAGAGTTCGACAAAGGCTGATGAACTCCATGCCAACTTTTGAAGAACCGTCCTTGTGGTCGAAGTGAAGGGAATAGGGCTACGAAGGCATTGGGTTCGAAAGGTGAAAGGGTCCGCAACTCCTATTTTGGCGTTTCAAGAGAATCTCCGGTTCGGTGACTGCACATTTGCCGAAGAGCCGCTTCCTGTCGGGCCTGAAAGCGCGCGCTGGTGAGGCCCAAGGATCGTCCCGATATGCGGGATCAGGGCGGAGAGGGCGTTTACGCAGGCAACTTCAAGATCGGTTTCATTCTGGAGAACCATTTCGCCGCTTTTTGCCGAGATTAAAACTCTCGATCAGTGATTGTGGGAGTGTTCACCATCATGGTCGCCTCCCTTGTCCATACCCATCATCATCCGGCACATACCCATTCCCTCCTTCTCGTTGGCCGACATCATCTTCTGCATCTGCTCGTGCATCGACTTGCGTTGTTGGACCAGTTTGGTCAAAACGGCAACCACAGCGTCGAGTTTCTTGTCGGCAGGTGCGCTATTCATTTCGGCGACGAGTTTGTCGAGCTCTGTGTCCTGCTCCTTCCAGTTGGACATCATCTGCCCTTTGCCCATCCATCTCAATGCCAGCAGTGTTCTGCTCTTGCTTCTGGTAGGCACGTCTCAGTCCCGGTTGAGAATGTTCGGCGATCTTCTCGGCCAGCCTTGGGTAAAGGTGCGCGAAGGCGTCGATGCAGGGTTCAGAGCTAAGAGGGTGTGCTTTACGTCTTTGTCCAAGTCGCGACCGCGTCGCCAAGGAATGCTCGATGCGTGTGCGTAAGATCCGCGGCCTGCTGCACCGGCTGAAGGCTCTGTAACTCATGAAGCTCTCCTCGAAGAATCTCCTGCTCAAACTCGGCGAAGCCAAAGCGCGCTACCGCGCCGCCTGGCGCTTCTTTGACTTCGATCTTCCCGAAGGCGAATCCCAGGATAAGACCGCCAGCTTTGGCGTTCGGCTCAACCGAGAATGACTCCGGGAGGTCCGCCGCCGCGAAGGTCGTTTCCTGATGCGCACCAATCTCTGTCAACGTGATCCGTGATCTGGAATTTCAGAAACTCGTGAACGGCTCGGATGGCGTCGGCATCGTCGGTAGTGATACGAATTTCTGCACCTCCGGTGGTGTTTCTCGCCAGGTAGGAGATTCGCTTGTTGAGCCGCTTCATTGTCTCTATCCCGGGCGGTCTCGTTGCGTGGATAAACATCGGAATGGCAAAATCACCCTGTGAAAATCTTTCCGCGATCATGCTAAGATGATCACGAATGGCTTTCTGGCTTTCAGCGTCGGCTGCGTCATTACTCGCTATTTCGATTGATCCTCCATCGCTAAAGAGGTGGAAGTGATGGGTCGTCCGCTCATGACTAAAACCCATCCCCTGATCGCCACGGGCGTCTACGCCGGCAAAATGGTCTTCCTGACGAAGAGAAGCTTGCTGGGCCAATGCGCTTCCGCAAAAGAGGCCAGATGTCAGGAAAAATAAGAGGTGAATAACTTTTATATTCATCCAAAACACTATGTTGTATTATACAACTATATTCATGGAGACTGAATGCGATGTCAATGCCAAGGAATTGATGGAGTCCGTAGTGTCCTTTGTTCGATCCTTTGGCTTGCACAAACCTGAGCAAACGCCTTGTGGCCAACCGGTGCCTGTAGCTGAAGCTCACGCTCTCATGGACTTGGCGGCTTTTGGACCTATGCGCCAGGGAGAGTTAGCCTGCCGCCTGCAATTGGAGAAAAGCACGGTCAGTCGGTTGGTGAGACAGATGGAAGCGGACGGCCGGATTCAGCGCAGGTGTGATCGCCAGGACGGCCGAGCGATTTTAATTCGGTTAACGAGACAGGGGCGAGAAACCGCTGCTCGGATTGCACAGGCGCGCCAAGAGAAATTCGCTCGAATTCTTTCTGCTATTCCTGAGGATAAACGATCAACGGTTGTGAAGGCTATCTCGATTCTTGAAGGAGCCTGTTCATAGCCGGAACGAGCGCAAGAGACGCTGAGAAGCGCTCGCTCTCCTTTATAAGATCGATCGCACCATGACTGACGTTCTTGGTCAGTGCGCACCCGGAAGCCGTGTTGGCTCAGAATGCGCGCTGCGTTGTAGGAGCGCTGGCCGCTCTCGCAATACGTGATGATTTCGCGCTCGCGCGGCAGCTCACCCAAGCGCTGGCGCAACTCGTCGAGTGGAATATGCGTTGAACCGGGAATGAACCCGCGCGCGCGTTCGTCGAGACGGCGGACGTCGAGTAGTAGCGTCGTTCCGGGATCGAGCAAAGTAACCTCGTTCCACTGCGCGAGCGCCACGTCGCCGGCGAGCACGTTTTGCGCGGCCATGCCGGCCAGGTTGACAGGGTCTTTCGCAGATCCGTATGGCGGCGCGTAGGCCAGCTCCAGTTCGGCCAGATCGCGAACGGTCATCCCGGCCTTGAGCGCGGTGGCTAGCACGTCAATGCGTTTGTCCACGCCTTCATGGCCGATGGCTTGAGCGCCGAGCAGTCGGCCTGTGTCGGGCGCGAAGAGCACTTTCAGCGCGATGGGTTGCGCGCCGGGGTAGTAGCCCGCGTGAGAGCTGGGGTGAAGATGAATTGCCTGGAAAGGAATGCCCGCGCGACGAAGGGTTTTCTCATTTGCGCCTGTGCAACCGGCGGTGAGGTTGAACAACCGCAGGATGGCTGTTCCCCAGGTGTGCTCATATCGGGACGAACGGCCGAGGATATTGTCGGCGGCAATGCGACCCTGCCGATTGGCCGGGCCAGCCAGCGGAATCAGCGCCCATTGATTCGTGACTCCATCGTGCACCTCAATGGCATCGCCTACGGCCCAGATGTGCGGGTCGCCGGTCTGGAGGTATTCGTTGACCCGGATGCCGCCCAGTTTGGCGATCCCCAAACCGGCTTCTCTCGCCAAACCCACTTCAGGTTTTACACCCAACCCGACCACGACAGAGTCGGCTGGCAATCGTTGGCCGCTTTTCAACACCACGACGGACGCGCGGGCGGGCTCCTGCTCCGAGGGCGGCTCGAACGATACCACGGGATCGTTCAGATGCAGGGCCACGCCATTGGCACGCAACTCCGCGTGCAGCCTGGCAGCCATTTCGGGATCGAGAGGGGTCATCACCTGGGGCAGCGCTTCCACCACCGTCACGTCGAACCCGCGGTGCCGCAGTTGCTCGGCCATTTCGAGTCCGATGTAACCGCCACCAACCACGACGGCGCGACAACTCTGACAATCTTTCGACCACTCCATTATTTTTTCCACGTCGGGAATGTTTCTCACCACGAAATGGTTGGGCCGGTCGATTCCGGGGATGGGCGGCTTCATTGGCGATGCGCCCGTGGAAAGAATCAGTGCGTCGTAGCGTTCCGGCCCATCGCCAGCGAAACCTTGACCCGCCGTGGCCGCTTCCGAGCGGCGACGGCCTTGGAGAACCGGGGCGCGAAGTCTCCGAGATTGGCGAGCACAGTGACTTTTCAATGGATCGCCAACTCGGAGTCTTCGCGCGAGGGGGAGGAGGAGTGAATCAAATCCCCTGGGCTGCTCGCGCTGGCGCTTCGCTTTGACCGCGAGTGACGTTTCGCTGGGTGCGTATCGCGAGATTCGCCATCATTTTCTCCTGCTGATCTTCTGGCAGGTTTTTCACGAGCGTCTGATACGCCTTTTTCAGCTCCGGGTTTTCTTCGAGCTTGCGAAGCACGCCGGCGCGCATCCGCTCGGTGCGCTCCTGCTTCTGCACGTCGTGCAGAATGATCGTGCGAGCCATCCGTTCGGGTGACATCGACCGAATGTATACCCATCGTTTCGGGTTGGCTTTGATGTAAGCGTCGATCTTGGCGTTGATCTCCGGGTTCTCGCGAAACTGGGGCGGATCGCCGCTTATGGCTGTTAGAGCCCTGCTGTTGTCGCTAGTGTTCTTGTCGGTTCGTTTCAGGCTCATACTGATTAGCTGGTAGCGGCGGTGGTTTCGCGCAGAGCGTCGATGATCTCGCCGCAGAAGAGATCAACGAGCTCGAAGGGATCCCCGTGTTCAACAGCCAGGCTCATGAGGAACTCGGGGCCGGGAGTAAGGCCAAGGTGTCGCTCGACCTCCTCGCTGGCCTCGAAATACCGCTCAACAGTAGGCGGTGGCACGCTGACAATAACAGGTTGGGTTTCGGTGCTTGTTTTGGGCATAACTTTAGAAAAGGAGATAGGGTCGTTCACCATTTGTCGTCTTGCGCTGGGGAAGGTCGCGGAACCGCGTCCAATTGCTGGCGTCGGGACGGATCCTGCAGGGCGTCTAGGCGCTCGCGGATGGAGGCCATCTCTGTCCTTCGACAGCATCGAGAATGAGGTGAGCGGCCTCGCGATACATTTCCTCCTCGACAATCTCGGATGAGCAGCACCGGGATGTCCGTTTGATGGCGTACTTCCCGGCTGACGCTGCCAAGGAACAGATCGGCGAGGAAGCCGTGTCCGTGGGTTGCCCTCGTGATCAAGTCGCATCCGATTTTTGCCGCATAGCCGAGAATTTCCTATGAGGGTTCGCCCCAGGAAAGATGCGCCGAGACATCCAGGCCGTCCTCAGACAATCGCCCGCGGCATGTTTCCAGATAATTTCGCCCCTCCTGCATTTCGTGCGAAGGAGCGAGATTCAGAGTTTCCTGATTCCGTGCCATGTGACCATGAGCCACATGGATCAACGAGACTCTTGCAGCATCGTGGCGAGCCAGCTTCCTTGCGTGATCCAGGACGACCTCATCGACGAGGAGTTTTCAAGCGCGACCAGGATGTGTTGATACATGGCGCGTCATCCTTTCAGCCACGAGAAGACTGTATCATAAACCAAATAGGCATTCAGCAGGAGAATTGCGACGGCGATGAACCATGCGGTTGCCTGAAGGGGTTTCGGATTGGCGAACGCGCCCATGGATCCGCCTGCTGCCTGTAAACGCCACCAGCGGAAAGACGGCGAAACTGAGCTGAAGTGAAATAACGACCTGGCTCAGGATGAGAAGCCTGCCGACACCCTGATCGCCGGAAACCACGGCAACTGCGGCCGCCGGAACCACCGCCAGAAGCCGCGTCAACAGTCGCCTCACCCATGGACGAATGCGGATATGGAGGAAACCCTCCATCACGATCTAACCCGCCAACGTGCCGGTAACTGTCGAGTTCTGTCCGGAGGCGAACAGGCGATTGCAAAAACCGTGCTGGCCAGCGCAGAGCCGAGAGCGGGACTCAAGCAATTTATAGGCGTCGGAAATGTCCGCTACATCCTGGTGCTCCGTTCCGTGAAATGCCGCCGCGCTCAGGACGAGAATCGACGCGTTGATGAAGAACGCAAAGAAGATCGCCTGCGTGGAATCCGCCGTGGCGACGAGATAGCTCGTGAGCACCCAGGTCGCCTGGTCGTTCGTGGCCGAGAGGCCGCCGGCAATATGAGGGAGCGAGACGTTCGCCACCGACGTGTCGAGCACCTCCATGAACGTCGCCAGCATCACCGACGCGGCGATCAGGTAGGGATTGAAACGCGGACACCACGCGGCATCCCTGGAATTTGCATCGTTGTCCATGGCCGCTACTTCCTTTGCTTTCTCAGCAGAAGAAACCCGACCACCAGTGCGCCCAGCGAAACAAGCGCCGCCAACGATCCGGCCACAATCATCGGTTGGATCGAGCTCGACGGTCTTCTCGATCACGTGATCGACTACGTCAAAGGAAAATGACCATGAAACAACGCGCGAATGGAGAAGCCGCTCCAGCCGGGCATCCGCAGCATCCACGCCGACGGCGACACGGTCGTTGTCCTCTTCGATGGTGCGTCCCAGTGCATCGACGGCGAACCGTATCGCAATACCTACGCGTGGTTCATGCAGATGAAGGACGGCCGAGCGGTCAACGTCACCGCGTTCTTCGACACGAGTCTCTTCGACGAAATGTGGTCGCGCGTCGCGCCAGGATGATCGGCGGAAGGAATGCCCGGTTGGCAGCCGACCAGAGCGCGCACAACGTTGGCCGATTCACTGAGATCACCGACAACCATCTCCGCGCCCGTTGCCCGCAGCGCGGCGGCGCGTTCATCTTCTGAAGAATTCAACTAGAGGAGATGCTTCTTGAGTGTTTCCGCCGCCTGGTGCAGCGCGTCGCGGACAGCCGGCACCCCGCTCAGCGCGTTGAGCAGGCCGTAGTCGTGAATCAGCCCCTCGTAGCGGACCGCGGTGACATCCACGTCCGCCTCGTCCAGTCGCCGCGCATAAGCCTCGCCCTCGTCCCGAAGGACATCGTTGCCCGCCGTTTGAACCAACGCGGGTGGAAGTCCGCGGAGTTGCTCGGTCGTGGCTCGCAAAGGAGACGCGTAAATCTCCGCGCGCTTCTGCGGGTCCGTCGTGTAGGCGTCCCAGAACCATTTCATCATCAGCTTCGTGAGGAAGTAGCCCTGGTCGTAGGTGTTGTAGGATTCCGTCTCGAAATTGGCGTCCGTGACCGGCCAGAAGAGAATCTGGCATTTGAGGTGGGGTCCGCCGTTGGCCTTTGCCTTGAGTGCGACGACTGCGGTCATGTTTCCGCCGACGCTGTTTCCGACGATCGCGAGCCGCTTCGCATCGACCTTGATCTCGGCTCCGTGTCCGGCAACCCACTTGGTCGCCGCGAAAGCTTGATTGATCGCGACGGGATACTGCGCTTCCGGGGAGGGCGAATAGTTGACGAAGATGGCTGCGCATCCGGAGTCAACGACCAAGTCACGAACGAATCGCTCGTGTGTCGGATAGTCGCCGAGAATCCAGCCGCCGCCGTGGAAGAACATGAAGCCGGGCAGCACGCCGGTGGCGCCCTTCGGGCGAACGATGGTCAGCTTCACTTCCAGGCCGTCCTGCCGGATGGTCCTGTCTTCGACGTCGCAGGGCGGAAGCTCGACGCCTGCGGATTTCTGAGCTGTGACGAGAACCTGCCGCGCGTCCGCTGGAGAAAGCGTTTCCATCGGCGGCCCACCCGCCGAGTTCAGGGCCTTGAGGAAATCGCGAACGTGGTGTTCGACTGTGGGATTTTTTGAAGGATCAATTTTGGTGTTCATGGTCATGTTGGATTGTTTCGGGTTGTGTTGATCGTGCCATTCATAGGCAAAGCGCACGGATGAGGCGATATTCGAGCTCCTTCTTCCACTTGCGGGTGAGGAATTCGATGATGGCTGGCCGCCCCTGGATGAACTCGGAGCGGTTTCTCCACCAGCTATCGACCGTATAGACGAGCGCGACTTTTTCGGGGTTGCGGGTGTTCCACACATTCTCCGCAAGACGCACTTTTTCGATGGCGTAATCGCGCGTGAAGGGCGGCAGCGGAAGCCGGTTTTCGGAGGTGTTCATAGAGATCTTTGTTATGCAGTTTTCTTTTGCTTTCGTGAAGCCTTTGCGCGCAGGAGACGGCGTTATGCTTTCGAACGTTCGACAAATCGCCCGGCTCCCGGGCGAAATCCCGGTCCGACCCCTGACCGTCACGTTCCGGCTGTCTGGCGAAGGAACCGGTCCGGCGTCCAATGCCCGCCAGCATTGAGGCTCCGCGCGCGATTGCCACCGATTTCAGCGGCTGCCGATTCGCGATCATCGCAACCTCGCTCTCCGCCCATGGCCTGGCATTGACAGTATTGCGGACGACCATGCAGAAGCGCAGTCCTCATCCACGCAACGGCTCCTCCTCCTGACCGGCGATGCCGGTAACGGAGTAGACGGGCTTCCGGATTTTTACGGTGTGTCCTGGTTCTCCTGCTTCGGACGGCGGATCGGCCAGATGGCCATGCGGTCCAGAATCCGATCCCGCACGATCAGCGTGTGGAAAAGCACCGCTCCGAGATGCGCGAGAATCGTCGCGAAGAGAAGGTAAGCGAGGATCGTGTGGGTGTGGCGCAGAGCGGCATGGAGCATCGGGTGCGCCGGCAGAATTGGCGGCAGGCGCACCGTCCCGAACATCACGATCGGGTAATGACCGGCCGAGAGCATGCCCCAGCCGACGAGCGGAAGCGCGATCATCAGGGCGTAGAGCAGTTTTTCCGACGAGGACGCGATGAAACGCTCGCGCCGCGACATCGTTGGCGGAAACGGCGGCAGTTTCGTCAGCTTGCGGTTTACCAGGCGGATCGCCGCGAGGATGAGAATGGCGATGCCCAGCGGACGGTGAATCGCGACGAGCCAGCGATAGTCCGCAAGCGACGCGACCATGGCCACGCCGATGAACAGCATGGCGAGGATCATGGGCGCCATGAGCCAGTGGAGAATGCGCGATCGCAGCGCGAACTGTGTGCGGGGTTTCGAGTCGTTCATTTTTCGGTTTCGGCGGTGGAGACGGCGCTGGGAATCTTGCGCTCGCCCTCGCGGCGCGTGAACGATTGCGAGTAGGCGGCGGAGCGCGCGCTGAGCAGCGGATCGTCGGATCCGCCTATGCCGTCGGGCAGGATGAGCGGGTCGAAATTGATGTCGCGTGCGGGGCTGACATCCTCGCTCTCGACGCTGTCGATCGTGAGCGTGCCGGCGTCGATCTGACGTCGGTCCGGCGGCCAGGGAATCGTTGCGTCATTGGTGGGATCGCCCGGTTGGCCCATGGTGACGACGAGGCGCCATTGCTGCGGTTTCGCGTGGATCGCGGCGATCAGGGCGTCGAAGAGGTAGTTTTTGTCGGCCTTGCCGGGGTCGGTCGTGTCGATTGGCGCGAACGGCTGCACGGGCACCATCGCCCAGCGCACGGGAGTGGCATTGCCCTTCGCGTCGAGGAAGAGGAAGGCGTCGAGGCTGTTGTATGCGCTGTTCTCGAAGCCCGTGGAGATCGGCCGGCTGCCGATCAGTTGCATGGCGCGTGCCGAAGCCGGGTGGCTCGCGAAGAAGGCTTTCATCTTCGCAGGATCGGGCTTGCCGGTCGCGGGGTCGGGCGCCGAGGCGAGCATTTGGTCGTGGAAGGCTTGTGGCGTATTCACGGGAAACACCGGGATGTTATTCATGCCGGTGCGCCATTCCTCGCCATCGGGCAGATGGAAGAGCAGTGCCATGCTGCGCACAGTGTGGGTCGCGTCGGTCTGGAACGGCTGCCCGCCCGCCAGAGCAAAGCGTCCGATAACGGGCACGCGCCCGGGGTGGAAGACAGCCGCCCGCGAGAGCGCCTGGCCGTTGCCGTTGCTGTCGAACCAGCCACGGATGCAGACGCCCTTGGCGTGATTGCGCCGGAAGCCGGAATGCACACCGTTCAACTTCTCGAACGTGTCGATGAATCGCGACGGCGTGAGCGCGTGCGGCGTGAGCCATCCGCCGGCAAAGGCGAAGGCTGCGACGATTCCCGCAAGGACGGCGCCAATCGCCCCGAAACGCGGGACCAATTGTTTGGGCGGCAACTCGGGTTGGAGATCCATGGTTTCTCAGAGGTGGAATTTCGGTTTTTGGAATTTCAGCGATCGACGAAAGTGACGATTTCGTAGAGGAACCACGACCGGCGCTCGGTTTCGTCGATCCAACTCGGCGAGCAAATCCCTGAGGGCCTCCGAGATTTCTTCGACGCCGGCAGACGAAAGGTCCGACAGAAGTTTGGAGTGTGATTTCATGGTGCTTTGAACGGTTTTGATTTCGTGTGTTTTCATTTCCTTGATTGCTACACAGTGTATGAGCCAAAGCCGCCAGCCTACAAAGTTCCATACATGTCCGCAGTGTCGAGGAAGTTGATGCCAAGGTCGAGCGCGCGCAGGATTGTCGCAGCGGATTCCGCGTCGTCGCGGCTACCGTAAAAATCGCTCATGCCCATGCAGCCGAGTCCGATGCGGGAAACGACGGCGCCTTGTGAACCGAGTTTGATTTTCTTCATGATTGGTTTGGGTTGCTTGGGTTGTGATGTTCTTTGGCTAAAACCCGAAGAGGGCGATCTTCCCCAAGGGTTTTTCTCCTTCGACCGACGAATGGACCCTGCGCATGTTGGCGGCATCCTGCGGGAGCTCACTGGCTGACCGCGCCTGTCCAACGTCGCGGGTCTTCGCATCGAATGACGCCGGTGACAAAATTCCGGGGCGATATCCCGACTCCAGAAATTTAGCGTCATCCTCGATTTTTCGAACGTTCGATTTCTCGGCCTAGAAATGCGGGATTCCGACTCATTTGCTGTCACTGAAAGCCAGCGGGCATGCGGCTCAGGCGCGTTCGGGCGGGTGCTGCCAGTCCACGCGAGAGAGCCGGACAAGTTCGCGGCTCACCTTTACCGGTCGCTCAGGGACTACCGGTCAGTTTGCCAACGCGCCGGAAAGGGCGGGAAGCAAAGGGGGATTGCGTTCTTGAGTTCTCCCCTGAATGATAGAAGACAGACGAGAGTTCCCAGAGTAGATGATGAAACGCCACGTAGTACTTGCCATTGGGTTGGCCATCGGCCTTATCGTCTCGAACTTCGCCCAACAAAAAGAACCGGCTCTCAGTGAACAGGACCGCGCGCAAATTGTAGCGGGGCGCGAAGGAACCACGAAAGGCTTGTCGGCACTCAAGCCAATAGACCAGGCCGCGCTCCAGGCGGCCGTGGACGCGACAGCCGAGGAGCTGCTGGTTCCCGGTGCCGTGGTCATCCTTTCCACCCCCCAGGGCGAGTTCACGGTCTCCTATGGTACCACGACGCTGGGCGCGACCATCCCGCCACGTGCCGATACCCACTTCCGGATCGCCTCGAATACCAAGACGATGACGGCCGCGGTGATCGTACAACTGGCCCAGGAAGGTCGGCTCGATCTGGACGATCCGGTCTCGAAATACGTTTCGGGGGTGCCCGACGGCGACCAGATCACCATCGCCGACCTGCTGAAGATGCGCAGCGGCCTCTACAACTACACCGATGCACCCGAGTTCTCGGCAAGCCTCGACGGAGACCCGACCAAGGTCTGGACCCCGGACGAAGTGCTAACCATCGCGTTCAAGCACCCGCCGTATTTCCCGCCCGGTAGTGCCTTTCACTACGACAACACCAACTACGCGCTGCTCGGCCTCATCGCCGAGGAGCGCGAACACGGAAAGCCGCTGGCCAGGATCCTTCAAGACCGCTTGTTCGGACCACTGGGCATGAACGACACCGCGCTCCCCGCAAGCACCTCGAACACTCTTCCGGATCCCTACTCGCACGGCTACATGTACGGCGGCTCCTCCTTTGCCTTGGTAGACCAGGATTACCCGCCCGACATCCAGGCGGCGGCCAGGGCCGGAACACTCAAGCCCGACGACTACACTACCCAGAACCCTTCATATGCCTCGGCGGCCGGCGGCGTCATTTCCACTGCCAACGACCTTGTCACCTGGATGCAGGCACTGGTTGGCGGCAAGGTGTTCAACGCGGACTATCAGCACCGGTGGCTCGACAGCTTACAGCCCGAGGACCCGAGCATGCCCCACGGCCAGCAGTACGGGTACGGCATCGCCCATCTGCGCTTCGGACCGAACGCGCTGTATTTCCACGGCGGCGAGATGCCCGGCTACAACTCGTTCATGGGCTACGATCCCACCAATCGGCTGACGCTCGTCGTGTGGACCAACCTGACCGTATCGCCCGACGGGAAGCCGACAGCCAATAGCATCATGTTGAAAGTGCTCGATCAGGTCTATGTGGATTCCCCGCTTCGACAAGCGCAGACCTCAACGCCTCCTTGAAGAGCCTGCGTAATTTTCAAGTCAGCGGAATCAGTCGCACCATCTTGTGCGATTGAGGGAGAGCGGCTCAATGTCGATGAGGTGCGTTCGTCGATCGCGCGTCGGTTAGGGCTCGATTTCGGGGCGGCGAAAGCGGCGAGCCGGGATGTGGAGGGTGTGGTTGAGATGCTGCTCGACGCTCGACGGCTTTGAAGGGAAGCTCTCCACGTCCAAATATGCCACACTCGCGAAGTGTTCTGCAGACACCGCCTAAGAGACATCAAGAATCTGCTGGAACGTGGCGTTCTCATCCAAGGCGAGGGGGGAGGGCGGAATACCAGTTATCATTTGGGGCAGCTCGAAGAAACTCCTCACCTTCCATAGCGGCTGCTAGCCGAGGGTAGAGAGCGGAAAAATTTGGGTCTGCAGGCTACGGCTGCTTCGAACGACGGCAAAATTCTGATTCTTGTGCCGAGGCAGTCTGACTTTTCCCGCAACAGCCGAACAACATTGCCGCCAGCGGAATCGTTGTAAGCAAGCCAATTCCCAATAAGGTCCAGCCTACCGCCTTGCGTTGATTGGCATCGAGTTTGTCGGCAAGCAAGAGAGCCAGCCCAGCCGCAGCAACGGCACGGGTGCCACTGATTAGTCCAATAAGGGGCAAGGTGACCGGATACGTCTTCATGCTAGAGATTCGGCTTGAGTTCCCCGGATGGACGGGAATTTGTAGTAACTGAACACTGTCTTTCTTGGGGCTTCGCCTTTACTCAATACTCTTCGTGCAGGTCGGCACCCAGCTTTTATCGCCGAAAGATGGCAGACTTTCACGCAATCATCCTCGCCGCCGGCCAGTCTGCTCGCATGGGACGCGAAAAGTCATCCCTGCCATGGTTGGAAGGACAGCCGCTGTTGCTGTGGATGGTCGAAGAATTGTCAGCCGGAGGCTGGCAACCGGTCGTCGTATTAAGGCCGGAGCGTTTTGCTTTTTGGAGATCCGTTTTGCCCCAAGGTTGCGCCGTGGTCAACCCTGAGCCGGAACGCGGCAAGACCACTTCGCTGGCAGCGGGCCTTGACTACGTGCCGGCGGATGCCAAGTGGCTCCTCCTCACCGCGGTGGACCAGCCCCGGCCGCCGGCGCTTTATCGTCGTCTGCGGGAGGCGGCGCAAACGCACAGCGGCAGGATCCTCGTTCCCGACCGGCCGGGCGGGCGCGGGCATCCCGTGGTGCTCGCCGGCTCACTTCGCAAACAACTGCTCGCGAGTTGCTGTCGGCTCGCTCGGAGGTTTCATGCGAATTGATCGAGGGCGATCTCAGTCAGGCCTTTCGCTGCCCGATTGGTTTGCCCCTAGGAAGAGACACCCCGGAGGAAATCGCTATCAGCGTCGCCGCCGAAATGCTCGAAGTGCGTGGTGCGTGAGGGTTTGACTAATCACCGGCCTACCGAATTCACGGCCGGTCTTTGTTGAATCGAGGGGTAAACAACTATAAGCTTATCGGTCGAAGCAAATTCTGATCGGGAACGATGTTGTAACGCAAGGTCGAAGAATTCTATGGGCACGAGTCCGAACACTGCATTCCGACTTCGTATGGGTGCGCCCGATAGTATGCTGATGACGTTTGACGGGCCTCTGCGCCGGGTCGGCGCCGCGCTGCATGCGATCTTTGAAGCTCGTCACGCGGCCTCGACCAAATATTGGTCAAAGGCGGTTGAAGGATGCCATACCATAGGCGACCTTCGCGACGTCATGGCACGGCGCGTGCCCCCGCCGACGGCGGACTATTACTTCGGAGCCGCGGACGACGAGATCACGATGGGCGATAATGAAAGGGCCTTTCAGGCGGTGCGCCTCAATCCGCGCATGGGCGTGATATTCGGTGATGTCGACATGAAAGTCACCGTGCTCGGCGAAGAGATAAGCATGCCGGTAATCGCGGCGCCTGTCGGAAGTCTCAGGAACCTGTGGCCGCGCGGAGAAGCGGCAGCGGCCGCGGCGGTCGCCAAAGCAGGCACGATCTGCACGCTTTCGACACTTACTGGAACCCGGCTCGAAGAAGTCAAGGAAGCAGCGGACGGACCGTGCTGGTTCCAACTGTATCTGGTGGGCGGAAAAGACGTGGCGTTGAAGAGCATCGCGCGGGCCGAGAAGAGCGGCTATTCGGCGCTCGTGCTGACGATCGATACTCCTGTCGCTGGGATTCGCCTTCGGGACAAACGGAACGGCGCCGAAACGCTTATCGGCGGGACCTGGGCGCAAAAAATCCCTTATACCCGGATGATGCTGCGGCATGAAAGGTGGTTCAGCAGTTTTTGCGCGGACGGCGGCTTGATGGAGTTTCCCAACATCGAACTCGAGGGCGGAAGACCGATGCCGTATGCCGACATTGCCAGGCAGCTCAAGGCGTCCGCCGTAACATGGAAAGACATTCCGTGGATAAGGCAAGCGTGGCGCGGACCGATCGTCATCAAGGGAGTGCACAACATCGAGGACGCCAGACGCGCCGTGGAATGCGGCGCAGAGGCTATCGTCATCTCGAATCACGGCGGCCGGCAGCTGGATCGAGTGCTTCCCACGCTCAAAATTCTGCAGGATGTGGTCCCAGAGTTGAAGGGCGAGAAAGTCGAGATCTTGATGGACGGCGGGATTCGTTCGGGAACCGACGTCGTGGCGGCGCTCGCAATGGGGGCAAAAGCCGTGCTCGTCGGTCGCGCGTATGCCTATGGCCTCGGAGCCGCGGGTGGAGCGGGCGTCACCAAGGCTTTTCAGATCATTCGAGGCCAGATGGAGCACATTATGCGTCTCCTTGGACGTCAATCCATTGCGGAGCTCGACGCAACCTGCATTGTGAAGAATCCATTTCAGTAACAAGAACAGCGGCCGTAGGCGCCGTCCCTGCCTCTGTGTTTCAGCGCGCGGAATCCGCTTAAAAGAGGACGGTGAGCCGGAAAGTCAGCGCCCAAGCGCCGCCGAGATCGGCGCTCGCTCCCGGCGTGGGAATGTAGCTCACGGCGGGCTGTAAGAACGGCGAAGAGGTGCGCTTGGTAGTAGCCCTGGAACATGAGTTCACTCGAACGGTCGAAAAGATTCGGATTGAGCCATGACCACGCCATGCCGGCGCCCATCGAGTCTTCAGATCGGTGGGGCACGAGGCCAGAGCCGGTTAAACCCATGCCGAAATACGATTTCGACATTGGCGGCAGTCGTGTTCAAGACCGCGGCGGCGATTTGGCGCAGGCTATTAAGCGGCGCGACCAAAGGCCCCAGCAAGCCTTAACCGATCGTCTGGATCATCAGTGTATAGCGATAGGGCTTCGCCTTTACCCAATACTTTTCGTGCACCTCGGCACCCCAGCCGTTATCACCGCCGATTCCCATCTGCTGATGGTCCAGCTGCAATTCGATGAAATCTCGACGCACGATCTCGTGATCATGCTCGGCATTCTCCACGTCTTCGTCCGTGTAATCGTGGGCGATGAATTGCAGGACCGTGTCGGCCGTGAATCGAATTCCCACATTGCTGGAATTCGTCAATTGCACCCAACGCACGTCGGTACGGTTGCCATTCAGTTGGGGGAAAACATAGGGATGATGCAGGTCACTGACAGCCAATTCATGGCGTCCTATCTTGGCGCCGGTCTTACGATCCCAATGTGTTTCATGCGGCCCCCGCCCGTACCAGGCGACGTGCTGCAAATCGCCAGATAGTCCCGCGATGAGGCCCAGTCTTGGCAGCGGTGGCGTGAAATCGGAAAATGGCTGGAAACTCACTTCGACCTCGATCGATCCATCCGGACGAATAAGGTAATCCAGGTCGTAGCAGGCCAACGCAGGCAACTCTGTGCGAACGTTCACCAGGACCGAGCCATTGCCCGCCGTCGCCGACATCCCAATCGTTCTCCGGCGCACAACCGCATCGCGCCACGGCGCATAAATTTCCCGATATCCGTTCCGCATTTGATTGTCGTTCGGTGTACGCCACGTATTCGGCAATAACGGTCTCCGAAGCAGCTCTAAGCCTCGATGAATGAAGGATATCAGCGCGCCCCTCCTGCGATCGAACGAGATTTCCCACTCGCTTCCAGCTACTATGTAACTTTCACCTGTGTGCTGTAAAAGGAGACTCTGCGACGTCGTTGCGGCGGTGCGTTCCGAAGGTCCCGGCAATTCACGCTCTCCGTCGATAAGAAATTGCTCCCAGGCGATTTCGTGGCCGCGCGGTGCCCACGCACTGGCATTCGCAAGGACAAGCGAAACAATCAAAATCCACTCGCCTGTCTCCGGAAGCCAATCCTGCGGCAAAGGAATTGCAAGCTCACACGATTCCTGCGGGCCGAGACTGATTGTGCCGATGGAACCTTCGTGAGCCATTGTTCCGTCTTTTCGCAATTCCCATCTGATTTCGAATTGATCGAGATTTGTGAAGAAAAAAACATTTTGAATGCGGATTCGGCCGGAAGGGAGATCCACGGCGGCGATCTTCACGTTCTGATAAACTTTTTTCACCTCGAAGAGGTGCGGATTCGGCCGGCGATCTGGCTGCACAAGGCCATCGCAACAAAAGTTTCCGTCATTCGGAAAATCGCCGAAATCTCCCCCGTATGCGAAGTAACGTCCGGATCCGTTTGGCAACGGTTTGAAAAGCGCCAGATCGCACCATTCCCAAATGCAGCCGCCCTGAAGCAAATCATACTTTTCGATGACGTCCCAATAGTCCTGAAAGTTTCCGACGCTGTTGCCCATCGCGTGAGCATACTCACAGAGTATGAGTGGACGATCCGCCGCAGGATCTTTCGCGTAGCTTTCCAAATCGGCGGGAAAAGCGTACATGGGACAGTAAATGTCCGTGTTGGGAGCCCGGAGGGCGCCCTCGTATTGCACAGGGCGCGAGGGATCCCGCCCCTTGATCCAATCGTAGCCAGAGACGAAGTGAGGGCCATTACCGGACTCATTTCCGAGCGACCAGACAATGATGCACGCATGGTTCTTGTCTGTTTCGACCATCCGCTGGTGGCGGCCAACAATAGCTTCTTTCCAGCTTGGCTCGTGCAGCAACAAATGATTCGAGTGGGCGCCCATGTCGTGCGCCTCAATATTTGCCTCTCCAATCACGTACATTCCATAGCGGTCACACAGATCATACCAGAGCGAGACATTCGGATAGTGACTCGTTCGAACGGTATTGATGTTGCTTTGCTTCATCAGTTCGAGATCGCGAATCATCGACTCGCTGGTGACAACGTATCCGCTTTCCGGCAAGAACTCGTTCCGATCGACGCCCTTGATGTATATCGCTTTCCCATTAAGGAGAAGCTGCCGATCTCGGATTTCCACCTTCCGAAAGCCGAGACGGAGGGTTGTTACTTCTGCGACATTGCCACTTGAATCACTAAGCGTAAGCACCAGCATGTAGAGCGTCGGAGATTCCGCAGACCATTTGACCACCTGGGGCACACGCCCGGAGCACTCGGCCGCAGCCTCCTCTCCGGCGCTTACCATGACATCGACGGCCGCCTCGTGAATAGAGCCATTCGAATTTGGAGCCAATAGCTCCCACTTTACCCGAGCTTCTCGGTCGTTAGTTGTCGTGTTGCGAAGAGTTGCCTTAATTTGAAAGAGTCCGTCCACGTAGTTCGAACCGAGGTCGGCCTTTGCTTCGAGATCGCGGAGATAAAGGGTGTCAGCGGACCAAAGACATACGCTCCTAAAGATACCGCTCAACCGCCACTTATCTTGATCCTCCAAATAACTGCCGTCAGAGTATTGAAACACCTCGACTGCGAGGAGATTCTCGCCAGGCGCCAGATACCGCGTGATATCGAATTCTGCCGGGGTGCGGCTGTCTTTCGCAAAGCCAACCTTTTGCTCATTCACCCAAACGTTGAACGCGTTATCGACTCCATCAAAGCGAAGGAACGTCAGGCGGCCTGCCCAGGAATCAGGCACCCGAAACATGCGCCGATAGGATCCCACCTGGTTCCTCCAGCGGTAACTCGTAAACTCTACCGGCGGAGTTCCTGTCACACGCGGGGGATCTTTCAGAAAAGGATACCTGATGTTTGTGTAGAGTGGTACACCGTAGCCGTTGAGTTGCCAGTTTGAAGGAACTCTCAGAAGGCTCCAGTGCGACGCATCAAAATCGCGCTGATAGAAGTCGACCGGCCGGCTCCACGGGTCGGGCGACCACTGGAACGACCACATCCCCTCCAGCGAGATCATCCAACCCGATTCGCCCGGCTCGTTCCGCATCGCTCGATCCCGATCCGGGAAAGAAAAAAAGCTAGCGCGGGCGGGCTCGGTGCCGATGCGCTGAATTTCCGGATTTTCCCAGTCCTCTTGCTTGCCGGGTTTGATGGTCGCTGCTCGAGGCGTTTCCATAATAGTTTGAATTGGATCTTGTTTCGTTCAGCCGCTTGCCCAGAAATCACGCTGAACCTTTGTCCGATCGATTTCTGACTATGGCGCTTTTCGGAGGCCCGGTGAATGCCCGACGAATCGGTGTGACGTCCAGGGTGGATGCCGCATAGTGACTCGACCCAACTGTCGCGGGAGGGGTATATGAAAGGAGCGCGCGCGTTCCTCCGCTGGGTTCCGAGGCCCCGCTCGCCACTTCCTCGCAAGTCAGCGCATGATAGTCACAGGGCAACAGACTTGCCATCGGAATCGAATAGGTGCGCGTCCTCTTCCGCGAAATCGAATCCTATTGTATCTCCGTGTTTAAACTCGTGGAATCCGTTGATGCTAACCGTAATGCGGTTCCCGCCCGGGGTCACTCCGTGCAAGTAGGTAATGTCTCCCAGACTTTCGACCACCTCGATCTCGATCACCCCTTTGCCTTCATTTTGCTGGTTTACCACAATGTGCTCGGGTCGAATTCCCAAAGTAAATTCCTTGCCGCCTTGAATCGGAGGGGCATTTGGCGCCTCGAGAATGACGTGCCCCTGCGGGAAATCCGGTGCTTCCAGCCGGACGTTCTTTCCATCACTGCTTGCAGATTGAATTTTTAGGAAATTCATTTTCGGAGAACCCATAAAGCCCGCAACAAAGAGATTTGCCGGCTTCAGGTAGAGATCCATTGGTCTCCCGACCTGCTCGATCTGTCCGCGATTGAGAATGACGATCTTGTCCGCAAGCGTCATCGCTTCGACCTGGTCGTGCGTCACATAAATCATAGTGGTCTTCAGATCGTAGTGGAGCTTCGAGATTTCGATCCGCATCTGGACGCGCAATTCCGCGTCAAGGTTGGAGAGCGGTTCGTCAAAGAGAAAGACTTTCGGCTCTCGCACGATCGCCCGGCCGATCGCCACCCGCTGACGCTGGCCACCCGAGAGCTGTGCCGGGCGACGCTTAAGGAGGGGTGTCAAATGCAGAATATCGGCCGCGCGGTCGACTCGCTTCTTGATCTCCGGCTTTGCGAGGCCGGACATGCGCAATCCGAAGCTCATGTTCTCTTCGACTGTCATGTGCGGGTAAAGCGCGTAGGTCTGAAAAACCATCGCGACGCCCCGCGCCGCTGGCTCCACGTCGTTGACAACTCGATCGCCGATCCGAAGCTCGCCATCCGTCAATTCCTCGAGACCCGCTATCATCCGAAGGAGGGTCGATTTGCCGCAACCGGAGGGACCCACAAACACGACAAATTCACCATCCAGAATTTCAAGATCAACGCCGTGAATGATCTCCACATGACCGAATCGTTTGACTACCTTTCGCAGGGTTAGTTCTGCCATAAGTGCCTGAGCCTAGTTAAGGGGAGTTGTTTTCCAAGAGGGAACAAAGGGAAACTTATACATATCCCATTTTTTCCTTTTCAAATTGCGACGATTCGAAAAGAATTGACCCAAAGTCAAGCACGATGCACGAAATAATTCGAGAAGTGGCGATTTTTGCGCTGCCTTGGCTGCCTCTGGCAAGCCAACCCTGTGCGAATTCGACGTGACGGTCCCGTTGCGTTGCGATTCGCGGACAACAGTCCTTAACGAAAGTTTCCACCCTCCCAAGAACAAGTTAACCCCCCAAAGCGATGATTAAGAATAAATTCGCCCTTCCGATAACACTCGTACTCTTAACCGCTATCACCGCGCTGGCGGACAAGCTGGTCATCAATTCGAACCAGTCGAATCCGGCGGGCAAGGAGCTCTTTACTAAGCTCGTCGAAGAGTTCAAGAAGCAGAATCCCGACTTAGAAGTCGTATTCAACACCACCGATCACGAAGGCTACAAGACGGCGATTCGAAACTGGCTTACGACTGAACCGCCGGACATTGTCTTTTGGTTTTCAGGCAATCGCATGAAGGCTTTCGTCGATCGCGGCTTGTTCGACGACGTCTCGGACCTCTGGAAGAAGAACAAGTGGGACGAGGAATTCAAGACGACACTTTCGGCAATGACCGTCGACGGAAAACAGTGGGGTATTCCGACAACCTACTCGTTCTGGGGTATTTTCTACCGCAAGGACATTTTCGAGAAACTCGGTATCGCCGTACCCAAGACGTGGGAGGAATTTGTCGCGGCTGCAAAGAAGCTGAAGGAAAATAACATAATTCCCTTTACGATCGGCACGAAAGACGTTTGGACCCCAGCTGGTTGGTTTGACATTCTGAACATGCGCATCAACGGATACGATTTTCACATTCAGCTCATGGACGGGAAGGTCCCCTACACGGATGAAAGGCTTAAGGAAGTCTTCGCAAAGTGGAAGGAATTGGTGGACGGCAAATTCTACCTGCCAAATAACACCACCTACAGTTGGCAAGAGAGCCTTTCCTTCCTCCTGCAAGGCAAGGCCGCGATGATTCTAATCGGAAGTTTCCTCGGGCAAGCGGTCCCGGCGGATATGAAGGACAAAATAGGCTTTTTCCCATTCCCAACGATCAAGCCGGACGTTCCTGCCGGGGAAGATGCTCCGGTTGACAGTATGCATATTCCGGCGAAAGCGAAAAACAAAGCGGGCGCGCGCAAGTTTTTGGAATATATTGCCACTCCCGGTGTTCAGGAACAGATGGCGGTTGGGCTGGCATCCTTGCCTTGCAACGTGAACGCCAAGCCGCCTGAGGATCCCCTTTTCCTAGCAGGCATCGAACTTCTGAAGAATGCCAAGTCGGCGCAATACTATGATCGCGACACGGATCCTGAAATGGCGACCGAGGGCATGAAAGGCTTTCAGGAATTCATGGCTTTTCCAGACCGGATCGACCAGATTTTGAAACGGCTCGATAAGGTCGGACAGCGAATATTCAAGGAAAAAAAGGCGGCACAGTAAGTAGGCAAAAAGTGCAGTCCAAATAGAGCGCCTGCAGTTCGCAATGCCTTTTCCAATCCCCTAATATCACGTGAATCCGCAAGGCGCGACCAGTCAGCCGGAAGTTGTTCGGCCGAAGAAACGGCGCCGAGTCGGCCGTCATGATCTTGCTCCGTGGCTTTTTCTCGCACCAGCGGCGGTCATCTTCGCGGTTTACGTGGTGATCCCGATCTTTCAGTCTTTTTGGCTCAGCCTGTTTGAATGGGACGGGATAACTCCCGACAAGCAATTCATAGGTCTGGCCAACTACGAGCAGCTGTTTCAGGATGAGCAATTTTGGACGTCCCTTCGAAATAACGTATACTGGCTGGTTCTCTTTTTGCTTGGGCCAGTTGGCGGAGTGGCGATAGCGATTTTTCTCAACCAGCAGCTACCCGGAATGCGGCTCGTAAAATCGCTGTTCTTTTTTCCTTTCGTCCTGTCACAAGTGGTCATCGGGCTCGTTTTCTCTTGGTTCTACGATCCGACGCACGGCCTTCTAAACGTTGTTTTGGGAATCTTCGGCGTTCCGCCTATCGCGCCGCTTTCGGATCCCAACACGGTGACGTTCGCGATCATTGCTGCGGGATTATGGCCGCAAGTTTCCTACTGCATGATCCTTTTCCTTGCGGGTCTCACAGCGGTTGATCCCGAACAGATTGAGGCCGGACGCCTGGATGGCGCTAAGGGATTTCGAATGTTCTGGCATATCATTATGCCGCAACTCAGACCCGCGACATTTATCGCAGTCGTAATCACCGTTGTCGGTGCGCTTCGATCGTTCGATTTGGTGCAGGTCATGACGGATGGAGGGCCGTACGGCAGTTCGTCGATCTTGGCTTACTTCATGTTCCAGCAATCCATCACGAATTTTCGCATGGGCTACGGGGCAGCGATTGCTGTGGTACTCTTTCTTATTATGTCGATTTTCATTGCCTTCTTTCTCTGGCGAATGATTAGAACCGAGGAACACTGATGTTTCCAGCTTCGATACAGAAAGCCACTCCCCCGAAACGGTATCTTTATTATGCGGCGGTGGTTGTCGCTCTGGTGGCGTGGCTCTTGCCGCTCCTGGCGGTTTTGTTGACCTCGATTCGCTCGGCCGAAGATCTGAATATGGGAAACTACTGGGGCTGGCCTAAGGAGTGGAAACTCTCGAATTACATTGAGATTTTCCAGGCGACGCCATTGACGCGCTATTTGATAAACACGGTGGTGATCACTCTTCCAGCTGTCTTTTGTGCCATTGCGCTGGCCACTCTCGGCGGGTATGCCTTAGCCAAGTTTAAGTTCCGCGGAAATCTGCTGATGTTTTGCATTTTTGTTGGCGGCAACTTTGTTCCCTTCCAGATCCTAATGGTGCCGGTTCGGAACATGACATTGCGCTTTGGGCTTCTCGACACCTACTGGGCGCTCATCCTGTTCCACCTCGCGTTTCAAACAGGTTTCTGCACTCTTTTCATGCGAAACTTCATCTCCACCTTGCCAAACGCGTTGATCGAGTCGGCTCGCGTCGAGGGTGTCAACGAGTTCAAGATTTTCTGGTATATTATTGTCCCACTATTGCGTCCGGCCCTCGCAGCTTTGGCAGTACTGCTTTTCACGTTCGTTTGGAACGATTATTTCTGGGCGTTGGTCCTGGT
Source organism: uncultured Verrucomicrobiae bacterium (assembly GCA_963810765.1). GTDB lineage: Bacteria > Verrucomicrobiota > Verrucomicrobiia > Chthoniobacterales > Terrimicrobiaceae > DASTFP01. The sequence continues at coordinate 22,201 of CAWEOV010000025.1, read as the reverse complement.
GCAAAGCGATACCGTGAAGCCGATAACAACCGGTATTGCCTCACTGCGAGGTCAATGGTTGGCCTCCTGGCAACTCATCTCGGCTGGTTCCATCGTTGCCGCCCTTCCGCCCGTCGCCATGTTCTTCCTCTTGCAGCGTCAATTTATCGCAGGTCTCACGCTAGGAGCGGTGAAGTAGCTTGGTGTGGCAGAATTGGTGCCAGCCACATCGGCAACGCAATTATCTCATCACGCAAACGACGATATCGCGAGCTGCAAAGCGCTTGTCTTCGCTGGCTGAGGCGGACCTGTCGCCGACAATTGATGAAAGCTTACTATGAATAAGAGCTATTCCTACGGTTCGTTTCTTTACGGGGTTGTTTACTACCCGGAGCAATGGCCCGAAGCCCAGTGGGATTCGGACCTTTCACGTATCGTCCAGACCGGCATGAACGTCGTTCGGATGGGCGAGGGGGCATGGAGCGTGTGGGAACCCGACGAAGGGCGGTATGACTTTGCCTTGTTTGATCGCGCATTGGAGCTTTGCCAAAAGCACGGGCTGAAGGCGATCATGGGCACGCCGACCTACACGCCGCCGGCCTGGCTTACCGAACGCTACCCGGAAGTGCTGCGCACAAGCTTCGAGGGAACGCTCCTGAGGCACGGTTCCCGGCGCCACTATAACTACACCTCGCCCGTCTATCGCGAAAAGTCCCAGGCGATCACCGAGGCGCTGTCAAAACATTACCAGAATCACCCCGCCGTGATCGGCTGGCAGATCGACAATGAACTCAACTGCCACTTGGACGTCAGTTTTGCCGAGAGCGACCACACAGCTTTCCGGGCGTGGTGCCGGGAGCGCTACGGCACGCTGGAAGCCTTGAACGATGCATGGGGTACCATTTTCTGGTCGCAGACCTACAGTGCTTGGGAGCAGGTCTGGCTGCCGCGGCCCACAGTGACGTACCAGAATCCCGAGTCTGCTGTTAGACTTCTATCGGTTCACATCTGACATGACGGTTCGGTTTGGGGCTATGCAATATGAGATTGTTAAGCGGATCGCGCCGCAACAGTTCGTCACCCACAACGCCTTCCAGGATATGACAAACGTGGATCTGCAAAAATTCGTGCAGGAAGCCGTCGACTTCGTTTCGTACGATTCCTACCCGGAGTTCAGGGTTTGTGATCTTACTCTGCCACGGCTCTTCCGCGATCGTTTTGAATCTCGCTTGCTGTCCAGGATGCGCGGAGTGTCGCCGAAGTTCATGGTGTTAGAACAACAATCAGGTCCAAGCGGTCAGATCGGCGGGATCCTTAACAGTAACCCAGACTACCTTCACCCAACGCCCAAACCCGGGCAGATGCGGCTCTGGTGCTGGAACTCCATCGCGAACGGGGCCGACGGTATCGTGTTCTTTCGTTGGCGTTCACTGCCCTACGGAGCCGAGGCCCACTGGAATGGCCTCCTTTACCACGACGAGCGAAACACATGGCGGTTAGAGGAAGCACGACTGCTCGGCCAAGAAATCAAGCGTTTGTCGGTAACGTTGACGGGTACCCGGTGTGTTTCGCCAGCGGCGATCTTGTACGATTTTGACAACGAGTCTCACGCGAAAATTGAGTGCGCGACCGGGCAACAACGGGAAGCCAGTGAGCGAGCGGTCTTCCAAGCGCTCTCGGAAAGGCATCTGTCTCCGGATGTTCGCGCCCTGTCGAGCCTTCAGGGGAACGGAGACCCGAGCGCCTACCAAATCGTCTTCTTTCCGCACGCTCACATTTTAACAGCCGCCGACCTGAAGCCATTGCAGGACTTCGTGGAGGGAGGGGGAACGCTGGTTTTCGGATGCTGGAGCGGATACCGGGATCGTAACCATTGGTGCTACGATGCGTCTGGAAAGGCGTTCTATGAAAACTTTGTGGGCGTACGCGTCGCGGACTTCACATTAGTAGCGCCGGGTGAGACCTCAGCCATGCGCTTCGACCTTTCAGAGGCTTCCGTTGAGGCGCCGATTTTTAACGAGGTGCTTGCACGGGTGGCTGACGATGTCAGCGTGCTGGCGTCTTACGTCTCGGACTATTATGCGGGCAAACCCGCGGTCAGCCTTCGCCAAAAAGGCCAGGGCAGGGTAGTTTACTTTGGCAGCTTTTTCACGCCTCAGAACGTGACTGCATTGCTCGATGCCCTTGCGATTCGAGATCCACTGGAGGCGTGGGCGGAAATCCCTGCCGAGGTCCAGGCAACGGTGCGGTCCAATGAGACCGAACGATTCTGTTTTCTTTTGAACTTCACCAATGAACCCAAGACGGTGAGCTTCAAAGGATCGGCCTTTGACCTGTTGGAGGAGCGAGAACTCCACGGCGGTGAGGAAATCCCGCCGTATGGCGTATGCTTAGCTCGTTATTAAAACAATCGAACCCAACCGGCCAAGATTGGAAGCATCTCTCATCGCACGACTGTATTCGTCAGCATACTGCCTCTGCTCACGCAGCTCCGTCTCGTAAGCGGGCGGCGGCCTGCTCGGGAGTCAGGTCGCGCTGAGCCTCGCCAAGCATTTCGTATCCGACCATAAACTTTTTGACGGTGGCCGAGCGCAGCAGCGGAGGATAAAAATGCGCATGAAGCTGCCAGTGGGATTGATCGCCTTCGACGAATGGCGCCCCATGCCAGCCCATTGAGTACGGAAATGACGTCTCGAAAAGATCATCGTAACGCGTCAGCAGTTCTTTGGTGATGGATGCGAGCATTGTTCGTCCTTGGTCGGTCAAATCCGTCAGACGGAGGACTGGTTCGAGCGGCAGCAAAAGCACCTCGAAGGGCCAAACTGCCCAGAATGGCACCACGGCCGCCCAGTGACTATTGGAGGCCACCACTCGCTCCCCCACTGCTATTTCGCGTTGCGCATAATCCGTCAGCATCGTCCGCTTCATATCCTGGAAGTAAGCTCGCTGCGAGCGATCTTCGATTGCCGGTTCGTTTGGGACGAAGTCACTGGCCCAAATCTGCCCATGCGGATGCGGATTCGAGCAGCCCATGACCGCCCCTTTGTTCTCGAACACCTGCACCCACGCGTACCTCTCACCGAGTTCCCGGGTTTGGTCAATCCACGTTTCGACAACCATCAGGATCTCATGCTCCTGCATTTGCGGGAGCGTCAGATCATGGCGAGGATGAAAGCAGATCACCCGGCACGTGCCTGAGACTGCCTGCCGGCGAAATAGCAAGTCGTCGTCGCCCTCCTGTTCGCCAGGTTTCTCGCTCAGGAGCGCCGCAAAATCATTCTCGAAAACATAAGTGCCCGTGTAGTGCGGATTCGTTTCACCTCCCGCTCTGGCATTTCCTGGACAAAGGTAGCACTTGGGATCAAAAGGAGGGCGGTCGTCCGCTACCGTCTCCCGCTGGCCCTGCCAGGGGCGTTTGGTGCGATGCGGCGATACGAGAACCCACTCTTCTCTCAGGGGATTGTAGCGACGATGGGGATGCTCCGTCGGATTGAATTTCACAGCATGTTCTTGCAAAATTGCCCGACCATCAATCGTAGCGACTCACTTCTCAAAGCCCGCGGGATGATTCTTGTGCCAATGCCAGGCGGTCTCAACGATCTCGCGGATACCCGGGAATTTGATCTGCCAATTCAGGTCGCCCCGTGCGCGCGTCGAGTCGGCATAAAGCGCCGGCGGATCTCCCGGACGGCGTTTCCCTTTCTTCACCGGCACTTTCATTCCCGTGACTTGTTCGACGGTCTCGATCACTTCGCTTACCGAATGTGGCCTCCCGGTGCCGAGGTTGTAGAAGAGCTGGGCCCCGGGCTCAGAGAGTTTCGGAAAAGCCGCTATGTGAGCACGTGACAAATCATCGACATGAACGTAGTCCCGGAGGCACGTGCCATCCGGCGTCGGATAATCGTCTCCAAAAATTGTCACGGACTCTCGTCGACCGGTCGCGGCATCGATCACCAGAGGAATGAGGTGCGTCTCGGGATCGTGATCCTCGCCGATTGAACCATCCTCGGCCGCTCCCGCTGCATTAAAGTATCTGAACGCGGCAAAGCTAAGACCGTAGGCAGGCGCGCATGCCTTGAGCATTGTTTCGACATCCAGCTTGGTCTGCCCGTAAGGGTTGATCGGGCGTTGCGGAAGGTCTTCGGTGATTGGCAGTTTGTCTGGGACACCGTATGTGGCGCATGTCGAGGAGAATACGAACTTCGTGATGCCGAATTTCCGCATCGTCTGAAGTAGAATCACTGGCCTCGCAACATTGTTGTCGTAGTACTTCAGCGGATCGGTGACTGATTCGCCCACATAAGCATATGCTGCAAAGTGCATGACGATCTCAATTTTCTCCGCCGCAAAGATCTGCTCAAGAAAGGCAGCGTCGCCGAGATCACCCTCGTAGAATGACAAACGTTCAGGAATCGCTGCGCGATGGCCAAACACAAGGTTGTCCAGGACCACTGGTTCGTAACCCGCGTCTTCAAGTTGGCGGAGACAATGACTCCCAATGTAACCGCCTCCGCCTATTACTAATACTTTCATAAGTGCGCTCCTCGCCTAGTTAGTTATTTCAACCTATAACAGTCACTTGTGTCAACTCGAACGATTTCGTAAAATTGAAAAGAGCCGCGCGCGGACCCTGCACGGAGTTTTCGTGGCGTCCTATTGGCTGCGCGCGCAAGCAAGACGGTTTGAAAGCGTCGCGCCTTACTCCGGCTGTTCATTTCAAGGTGTCTTCGTGAGATGCCATTGGCAACTCACGAAATCGCCAAAGGGGTAGGGTATTGGAAGCCCGATGTTCGTAAGGGCATCCCCGCGGCGAACGAGATCGCCAACCTTGTAGTTTGCAGCTGCGTCGAGCCCTTTTAGCCTGAGAAAACGCTGCGCGGCATTTGGCAGGGCAAGGATCGTCACATGCGTGACCAGCGCCTCGTCCCTCGTAGGCGAAACCACCATCCAGGCTGCCTCGTTCGATTCGAATGGGCTGCGAAGGCGATACAGATCGCCATCCAGCAACAACTGGCGCATCTGCTTGTAAAGCGCCGTCTGGCGCTTGACCTCCGCGCGGTCTTCCTCGCTGAGAATGGAAAGATCGAGCTCATAACCGAAAGCTCCGGTAAATGCCACTTCACCGCGCGTCTTGAACGGTGTCACGCGGCCAACCTGATGATTTGGCACCACGGAGACATGCGCCGCAATCGTGCTCCACGGATAGACCAGGCTGGTTCCGTATTGGATGCTGAGGCGTGAGATCACGTCTGTATTGTCACTCGTCCAGATCTGCGGCATGTAATAAAGGATCCCCGGGTCGAAGCGACCGCCGCCGCCTGCGCACCCCTCGAAGAGAACGTGCGGAAATTCTCGAGTCAGCCGCTCCATAAATTCGTAAAGCCCAAGGATGTAGCGATGGGCTGTTTCTTGCTGACGCTCGGGCGGCAACGCGGCGGAGCCAACTTCTGTCATGTGCCGATTCATGTCCCACTTCACATAAGCTATCGGCACGCCGCGCAGAATCGCCGCCATCTGCCTATGAATTTCCTCCCGCACATCCGGCCGCGAAAAGTCGAGGACCAGCTGATTGCGTCCTTCGCTCCGCGAACGGCCGGGAACATGAAGGCACCAGTCGGGATGCGCGCGATAAAGTTCGCTTTCGACCGAAACCATTTCCGGTTCGAACCACAGGCCGAAGGACAACCCTTTTGCGTTGACGCGAGCAGCAACTTCCTCCAGCCCGCCCGGCAGCTTCCTCCTGTCCACGAACCAGTCGCCTAGCGAGGAGCGATCGTTATCGCGGCGACCGAACCACCCATCATCCAAAACAAACAACTCAATGCCCAAGTCGGCCGCGGCGCCCGCGATCCTCTCGAGCCTGGGCGCGTCGAAGTCGAAGTATGTCGCCTCCCAATTGTTCACGAGAATCGGCCGCGGCTTATCTCGCCATTCTCCCCTGCAGAGACGCTTGCGGTATAGCCGATGGTACGCCCGCGACATGCCGCCGAGCCCCTCCGCCGAGAACACAAGCACCGCTTCTGGGGTTTGAAATTCAGCTCCCGGATCAAGCTTCCAGGAAAAATCGAATGGATTGATTCCCAGCTGCGCCCGACAACCATAGTCAGCGTCGCACTCGGCCAGCCCGAGGAAATTCCCGCTATAAACAAGATTGAAGCCATAGACGGCTCCGTCATCTTCGCCTGTATCCGGTGCCGTCAGAGCAAGAAATGGATTGTGTTGATGGCTGCTCGATCCGCGGCGGCTCTCGATGGACTGAACGCCCGGGCGAAGCGGGGTGCAGTGAACTTCGCGCTCGCGCAAGTGCGCGCCCGAGAGGTGCAGAAAACCGCCTTCCGTTTGGCTCGTGGAAAAATCAACTGAGCAGGACAATGCTCGGCGAAGAGTGAGCGGAGACGTTCCGCGATGGATGATCCGCGCAGACCGCGCGATTGCCGGATGATCGGCGAACGCGGTGTAAGAGAGCTCCAAACGCAAATCGAGCTTCGAGTCCTCCAGCCCGATGATCAGCGTTTCGGCCTCGGTCTCGATTTCGACCCAGGTGGCGGGAAGTCCCGCGAGCGAGGGTTTCCCGGCAACGATCTTGTGATCCTTGAATCGCAGATTCAGGATTCGCGAGCCATCCTCGGGTTGAAAGACCTCCAGCGCCGGTGACCGGAAATCGCTATTGCCGTAAACCGGATATTCCAACGGGATCGTATCGAGACTGAATTCCCTCCCCAAGCCATCGGGGTTCGGGCTGAAGGCGCGATCACGAAACTGCAGGGCAAAATCCAAAGAACCAATCTCCACCCTGGGGCCCCAATACAAATGCGCTAGATAGCCCCGCTCCAACACTTTCATCGCGTAAGTGGTCCTGCCTGCGTGAAGGAAAAAAGTCCTGGTTTCGGGGGAATGTTCGATCGGCATCGTATTATGTTATTAAGCTAAAAACATACTTTAACTAATTATGCAAAAGTATATTCCGCAATTCATTTGCAGTGGGCGATGCGGCGTGCGGTGACGGATCGGGTTTGCCTTAGGGATTGGCGGTCGCTGCGGGCGCTACCAGTTCGTTTTGGACGTAACGAAAACTGCGTTCTAGCGAATCGAAGGGGTCGCCAGGCGTGATATCTTGTTCCACGATAAACCACCCACATCCGGCGAGTTCGGCCTCCGCGACGAGCGTACGAAAATCCAGACTGCCTTGACCAACTTCCGTCATGAACGGGGGCTCGCCGTGTTTTGGGGAAACCCCAAAGTCCTTCAGGTGAAGGCTGACTAGCGTGCTGCCGAGCTCTCGAATCCATCGCTCCGGGCTCATGCCGGCGTACTGCACCCAGTAGGCATCGAGCTCGAACGATAGTGTTGGCGCATTCTTGCGGAGAACGTCGAAAGCAAGTTCGTTGCCGAGTCGGAAAAACTCCATCGCGTGGTTATGGTAGGCCAATGTCATCCCCGCCTGCTTTAGCGCCTGCGCGCTTTGCTCCAGTCGATGGGCCAGCCGCTCCACCTCGGTCCGCGAGCTCAGGTCCACTCCCGCCGGATAGGCGTAGACCGCCAGATTTGCTCCTACGACTCGCAGTTTGTTTACAACGGTTTCCGGCTGCTCAAGGACCGCCTGCCCCGGAACGTGCGCTGCGACGACCTTCACCCCGGCTTGACCGCAGATTTTCGCCACCTCCTCATCGCTCACCACTTCCGAGGGGATAAGTTCCACGGCCGGGTAGCCGATGGACTTTAGACGCTCGATGGTCTGCGCAAACGCGGAGGGATCCAGCAGGTAGTCTCGCACTGTAAAGAGCTGCGCCGCCAATTGGGAACTTTTCATATAGTAGCTTCTGATTGAGGTTGCGGCGGGGATTTTCGCATTTGCGGGGCCATTTCGGCAACAAACTTAAGGCCTCCAACCGCTTCTTAGAGCAAATACGGAAATTTTCCTCAGGCATTTGCCCTGCGGAATCATTGTCTTGCCATAATGGTATTGCGGACATTGGCCAGCGGCGCGCTGTCGTCTAAAATTATCTTTTTGCCGTACGGCTGAATGCCCAATTGTCGCCAAAGCGATCCGAGATCGACCCCGACGGGCTCAGATCCCATCTCATCATAGAGTTCGCGCAGGACGGATACACCAACCGCCTTGTCACCGATTTCGATGACTTGCTCGATATCCCAATCGCGATCTATGGAACCGCCCGCGGCGAGAATTGCCCGCAAAGCGTGCTCGAGCCCACGGCGATTGCCGGTGCGCTGACGGATTGAGACATCAGCTCGCAGGCAAAAAAGAGCGCCGCCCCAGTAAGTTCGGCCCCAAGTGGGCGTCCCATCCAGGCCGCGGTCACCCGCCTCCGGCTGACCTTGAGGCAGACCATAGACGAGGTCGGCCCACGCCTCTTCTGGTGCCAGCAGGCCTGCGCGGGCACGCGCGATCGGTTCCACATAAGTCGCAAGCCCCTCCTCAAGCCAATGGTGTTGCTCGGCGAGGGAGGGGAGGGCAAGGTGGATCATTTCGTGCGTAAGCAGCCAGTCATCCTCGAGACCGGTGACCGTGGCGTCGCGTCCAAGTGAAATCGTGATAAGCGGACCACGCCAGCCAAAAGCCCTTCCGCCGAGCGGCCGGGTCCCCGCGCATGATGCGATGCGAAGTTTTGTGCGCGGGACAGGAAACTTCCCATAGTACGTCGCGACGGATCGCGCAGAGATTTCAACCCACTTTAGGGCGACATTCCGCCAGACGGCTGAAAGTGATCCGACAAACTCAACTTCGATCAGCCCACCGGGCACCTTGATCTCCTCGGCGCAGGCTGAGGCGACAAAAGCAACAAACACGAGAGATCGAACCAGGCCGTTCATATCGCCGAATGAACGACCTTGAAGAAAATCATTCGAACTGCTGGATGCAGGTAAGCCGGACGCTCGAATCGTTGGTTGAAAATGACCATTGCATTTACCAGCTCATCACACCGAATCCACATTCGTCTTCTTGGCATCAATTCGATCGTCTCGCAAGGGCCTCCTGTCAGCAGCGATTCCCATCGAGATCCTTTTTGCGGACCAGGCCCGAACGTCAACGACGAACCCGTGTCTCTTCGCATGCGGGGTCGTGTTGAGGTCGCGCCCGTAGCCACTGATACATCAGTTATTATTTTCACGGTCGTGATTGAAATGGATTTCACCGACAGACCAACGGCAGGCTTCGCGCTGCGCCACCGGCAGCTCTTTTCTTGGAGCAATGCCGGGTCTGCGCTGGGTGAATTTCACCTAGAAGTTGAAGTGGTGGATGTCCTCCTTGTTAACACACATGTCGGGAGATTTATGCGTCTAGGATTCGAGCCGGCTTTAAAGGCATCGAATTACGGACTGGAAAAAACAAACCAGATTTGGTAGACGCTCACTATGCCAATTACTCTTCAAGACCTCTACGCCCAGCCGGAATTCATCGAGAAAGTCGAGCAGCCCATCAAAGCGGAAATCATGAGTTGGACGTTTGAGACTGGCAATCCGAAAGCAATCGATCCCTCGGAGGTGCCACCGATCGCCGTCTCTCTCGGCACCGTGAAGTTTTCCGGCGAAGACGAAGAGAGGATTCAAGGCGAAGTGGTTGTCTCATCGAGAATCGCGGTGAGCGCCCAAATCACCACGCAGGTGCAGACTGCTGATCAGCAGGGAAAGATGACTGAGGACATCACTCAAGAACTCAAGGGCTTCATGAATTTTAGCCTTCCGTGGGGCTGGCAAGCGAAAGGGCTTAACTTCGTCACCGAATCGGCGAAGGTAACGCTCAATCATTTGCGACCCGCTTGAGCTCAAAATCCAGGTGTCGCATCGTGAAGATCGCCTTTAGCCGCAGTCTATCGGAACGTTGGCTCGTGAAACGGTGGCGGCCCCACTTTTCCGTGACGCTCAGTCTTCGCAGTCAGCCGACGGAAAGATTTACAAAGGCAACGGATCGATAGAAAGTGCTTTGCACTAACGAGTTACGGTTTGCCTACGCCCAAGCAGTGCCACGTGGCGCCGATTAGATGTCGGAATTCCTTACACAAGTCTCGTGCATTTGAAGCTACGGTCGACCCGGGCGACGGCGTTTAATTTGTTATAAGTCGCGTTATATAAACGGCTTATGATTTAGTTTGGTCTGCTTACCGAAAGCCCATCCTAGGTGGGCATGAAATATGCTGCTCCTGAGGTTAGCGATAAGCCCTAAACTAAGGGGGTTGAGCGTGAAGCAGTTCCGCACATTTGAATCTTCCGGTACGTTGGCCTTCAAGCCTGCATTCCACCTAAGTTCAAGGCTGTCGCCCTTACATTTCCTTTCGGACGCCAAAGAGTCTCTACGCACCGCTCTTCCTAAGGCCGGCACCGACGGAAGTGCCATAGCCATCCCCGCGAGTAACACGATCTTCACCGGCGCCGCCCTCAGCCCCCCGGAGGGCGGCGTCTGGTGGGAAGGCACGAGGCCTACGGCTTCCCGGTTGAGCCCTGCAATAAGAACGAGAGTCCAACAGAATGACCTCGTAGCATTCGCAGGCCATGCGGGGACATGGAAAGTCGTCGCTCCGGTTAACGGGAGCAAGGCAGACATCCGTCGAAGCGGAGGTTTTGACACCCGCATCGTTACCGCCCCCCTGGAAAATGTCACGGTCGTGCAACGCGCCGGGAGTCCGGGCTACATCTATTGAGGCGATGGACGGGTATCTTTTCAGAAAGAGCAAAGCGCGACTGCTCGAGGAGAATCGCCACCGCACCGCCGAATGCTACTTCAACGGCACTTGTCTTGTCCGGGCGATTTCCAGCGGGAGATTCCAGAAGATTCCGTTCTTTCTTCGGCATCTTTGGTGCGCGCTCATTGGATGATTAGAGCCGCTTGCTCTCAATAGCTTTCTCTTAGGGAACGATTTCGGTTCCAATTCCAGAATTTGTGAAGATCTCAAGCAGCAGGCAGTGCTGGATATTTCCGCCGATCATATGGATTTTTTCTACTCCGCTTTTCAGAGCCTCCGCGGCAGATTGGACCTTTGGAATCATACCTCCGTCGATTACTTTGTGCTTAATCAGCGGCTCTATCTGCTGGGAATGCACGGTGGGAATCAAGGAATCGCTTGAAGTGGGATCGCGCATGATGCCGGGCACATCACTGACGTAAATCAACTTGGCCGCCTTGATCGCAGAGGCCAGCGCTGCTGCGGCGACGTCCGCGTTGATATTCAGCACCATTCCATTTTCATCGGCACCGATCGGGCTAATCACGGGAACGACGTCGTCTTTGATGGCGGAACTAATGTTTCCGATATCGATCCTCGCAGCCTCGCCAACGAATCCTATGTCGACCTGTTCGCCATTCTCCTTGCGCTGCGGACCAAGCCTTCGTGCGATAAACACTGATTTTCCTGAGAATCCCTGAGCCTTTCCACCAAACTTCACAATTGTCTCAACGATTTTTGGATTGATGTCGTTGTCGAGGGTTTCTTCGACGATGCTAATCGATTTTTCATCCGTGACGCGCAGGCCATTGACGAATTGCGGCTTGAGCCCAGCCTCGCGCATGCGCGCGGTGATGACCTTTCCGCCTCCGTGAACGAGGACGGGATTGATTCCGACCGCCTCGAGGAACACGATGTCCCTGAGGAAGCGGTCAACAATTTGATCTTCCTCCATTGCGGCGCCGCCATATTTGACGACAAAGGTTTGGCCGCGGAATCTTTGTATGTAGGGAAGCGCCTCAATGAGGCTTTCGGCTCGGGCTTCCGGAGTCAATGGCATGCGCATATTATTCGCCGAGGTTAAGTCGAACGTACTCCTCGGTGAGATCGGTTGTCCATACCGTGTGTGAAAACTCGCCCAGAGACAGGTCGATTTTCACGCAGAACTGCTTGCCTGCTGCCATAGCCTTCAGTTTCGCCCAGGGAGTGCGCGCCATTACGCCTCGCTCAACGATCGGGAGATCCCCGTAAGAAATATCCGTCTTTTCCTCAATCATCCTCGCTCCAGAGTAGCCGAGCGCACACATGATGCGACCCCAATTCGGATCGCCTCCGGCCCAGGCACATTTGACCAGCGTCGAATTGGCGACCGCCTCTGCGGCGCGGCGCGCATCTCCCGCAGAAGCCGCGCCATGAACTTCAACCTCCACAAACTTTGTAACGCCCTCGCCATCGTTTACGATCATTCGAGCCAGGGCTCTTGATGCCGTGTCCAGTGCCTCTTGAAACTGCGCGAGCGTTGGGGTGACGCCGGATGCACCATTGGAAAGTAAAATGACGGTGTCGTTCGTGCTCATATCACCATCGATCGTAATGCGATTGAAGGAGTTTTCGACGGCCGCGCGCAGAGCGACACGCAAGGCGGGTTGGGGGACAGCGGCGTCGGTCGTGATTACGCAGAGCATCGTGGCCATGTTCGGATTGATCATTCCGGCGCCCTTTGCGATGCCGCCGATATGAAAGGTTCCTGCCTCGCTTTCGACGGCAAATGCTGTTTCCTTCGGCGTTGTGTCGCTCGTCATGATCGCTTGGGCACAACTCAGGCTGCCGCGTCGCGAAAGACGAATGGCCGCAACGCCCGCCTCTATGCGTTTGATAGGCATCGCGACACCGATGCGACCCGTAGAACAAATAAGAATCTGCTCCGGCTTCAATCCAATGCGCGCGGCCGCCATGGTTGTCATGAGACGAGCGTCGGCAAGGCCTTGCGCTCCAGTGCAGGCATTCGCATTTCCGCTGTTGAGAATCACGCCGCGAATATTTCCTGCTTTGAGATGCTCCATAGACACCTGAACCGGCGCCGCTTTGACGAGATTTGTGGTAAACGTGGCCGCGGACGTGCAAGGTATATTCGACATCAGCAGGGCGGTATCGTCGCGCGGGGCTTTCGGATCCTTGATGCCGCACGAGACGCTCCCGCAAAAGAACCCGGCAGGAGCACATATGCCGCCACGAGCCTTTCTGATCATAGAAGTCCTTCACCTTCCGGGAAACCGGCCATTAAATTGAAATTCTGAACGGCCTGGCCGGCGGCGCCTTTGACGAGGTTGTCGAGGGCGCTCAAGATAATGAGCCGGCCGGTGCGCGTATCGTGACGGACCGCGATGTCGCAGAAGTTGGTGTAGTTCACGTTCTTCACGTCGGGCAATGAATCGGACAAACGGACGAAAAGCTCCGTTTCGTATGTTGCCTTCCAGCAGGCTGTGATCAGGGCCATATCAACGTCCTCCTCCGGCGCCGCGAAAATTGTTGAGTAGATTCCCCGGTTCATGGGAGCCAGATGCGGGACAAATGTGATGGTGACCTGGTGATTCGCAGCCCAGCTCAATTCCTGCTCGATCTCGGAAAGATGGCGATGCTTTGGAATCCCATAGGCGCGCAGGCTTTCATGGCATTCAGCAAACAAGAGCGATGACTCCGCCTTGCGCCCGGCGCCGCTCACCCCGCTCGCGCTGCTAGCGATGACCGTGGTGGACTTGATGAGTCCCGCCTTCAGCAAGGGGACAAGCGGCAGCAGAATGCTTGTCGGATAGCATCCGGCCGAGGCAACCAGGGATGCCCGCGCGATTTCTTCGCGATGAATTTCCGGAATACCGAAGACGGCTTCGGCAAGGAGATCCGGTGCGCCGTGTTCGTGCCCGTAGAATTCGCGGAAAGACGCTTCATCACGGAGGCGGAAGTCCGCGCTCAAATCCACCACCTTCCTTCCCGCTTTGATAAGCGGCGCGGCGAATTCCGCGGCTAATCCGTGCGGAAGGGCCAGAAAAACGAACTCCGCGCCGCTGCCTAGGAGGTTTTCGAAAGCCGATTCGGTAAACTCCAGCGCGCCAATTCCGGGCAATCCAGCCAGCCTGGCAAGCACGTCCGCCACGCGCTTCCCAGCCTGTTGACGGGAGGTGACGGCGGCAATCTTGACGCGCGGATGCCTGGCAAGAATCGCACAGAGCTCTTCTCCAGAATATCCGTTCGCGCCAACGATTGCCACCTTTGTCATGAACCCGAAGCGTATCCAGCCAGACCCTTTTTCAAAGCGGAATTCTTTCTTTGATCCTTCCGCCGGTTGCTTGCGGTCGGAGCAGTCACTTTCGACCGCTAATGTATTGGGGTGAACACCCCATAGCCAAACGGCGCCCTTGCGCGTTACTGATTAGGCATGAATGAATCGACAAGCCGCAACGGCTTTCGCTACCCATTATCAACATGATACGAAAACAAATCCTTCAGGAGCCCACTGTCGGGCAGGGCAAATGGCTGGATCTGGAGAGCCTGGCGCGCTTCGAGATCAGCTCGGAAGACTCTGCACACCCGATAGATAACGCTCTGAAGGAAGGTAGTCAAGGCTGGCGCGCCGGAGCGGACGGCCCGCAGACAATCCGGATGACTTTTGATTCCCCGCAGACCATTTCTCGAATTATCGTCTTGTTCGAAGAAAATGACTGTGCCCGAACACAGGAGTTCACCCTTTCATGGTGCTCTTCAGGAAGCTCAGAATGGCGTGAAATCGTGCGACAGCAATTCAATTTCAGTCCGCCGAGTACATCCAAGGAGCGCGAAGAATTTAATATTCCTCTCAAAGATGCTATCGGCATCGAGTTGAGGATCATTCCCAACATTAGTGGAAATGGCAGGGCTTCGCTAAGGGAGTTGCTGATCGGCTAGCAACTTGCCGGGTCTCAAGCGACGCTCTTGCCGACCCTTTGTTGCTGAAAAACACTGGCAGGGCCTTTGCGACGCCTCCCTGGCCCCGAGATCTCCAACGGAAGCCTCACGCGACGCCATTCCTCCATCATCGCGGCTCACCAGGGAGGTCATATCGGTTCATCTCTATTTTATGTACAACGCGTAATAACTTTGACTTCGAGTTCGAGCGAGCAAACGAAATACAAACGAAATTATTCGCTTTTGGCTCGTTGGGTTCGGACATTTGTCACGCGTCCATAGTAATATCTAGCAAGGCCCTCACAGCAGGTTCGTTCGCCCTATCTCCGAAGGCAGACGGGTCCCCAGGTTGGCTCGCCTTGGTTGCTCGCGGCTTGGGTGGGGTAAGGCGCCGGTGGAAGACGTCCCTGCAAGTTGCCTGCACTGGCTTTGGGCGAACCGGGAAAGAACGACAAGCATTTCTGCGGCGCTGACTTAATTCGTCTCTACTTCGTATGTTGACTGAGTTTCTCTATACCTATCGCCAGAGGCTTACTCAACCTCTCTCCACTGAGTTGAGTGTAAATATTGTCCGCATCCTCACCGAAAAGATCGATACTATTTCCAATCGCACGAGTGATTCTGAGACAACTTGGATCCTCAGTTTTTTTAGGAAGCTCGAGATCTGCCTCGTCGGGAGTTTTCTCTGGGCGAATTGTGGCCGGATTATAAGTGAACTCAACGATCTGATTCGTGTTGATATAGTGATAGGGCGCAATTTTCACGAACTGCATGGTGAACAACTTCAAAGACGAACCGCACCAGCACAAGAACGAATTCAATCCCCAACGGCACCGTCGTCACGCGACCTGCTTGAACCCCGGAAGCTACCGCCTGCAGAAGCGGCGCGACTTTCACCGCCACGATCCTTTCAGCACCACGGCAATGACGAGGTAACTGGCGAGACGCTTGCGAGCACGGAGAAGGCAAAGAGTCGGCATCTCTAGCGCTGGCACATTGCGGGCGCGCATTACCAGACGCTATCAGCGCGGACATCATTATCTGACGAAACTCAATTGGACCCGGGGCCCTCGTTGCCAATATAACCAATTCGACCAGCGTCACGTGCCCCTTGCTGTTGGCGCTCCTTTTGCTCACGCCACAGGCGAGCCTCGCTCGCGCTCATAGATACGGATGCATTGGTGGCGCATCCGAAGGCCATTAAAGACGTTATGGCTATTATTATCGCATAGCGAAAACTCATCGAAATACCAGACAATGTCTGCATCACGCCTCAAAAGAAAGCCCCGCCCCAGCTGCGTAGCCCCCCCGCATTAACAGCCAGGGACGGGATTTGTTTCTGTTTTAGATTTGCTCTACGATTGGGATACGAGGCTGCCGTGCTTTTGGATGACAAGATTTCCAAGAATTTGCCCACGCTTATGCCATCAGCGGCCGCAAGCGCCTTGGAATCTCACGTTCATTGACAGGAAGAAGGCAGCGATGAACCCAACGCTGGGCCCGCGTTGCCAATATAGCCAATACGACCGGCTTCGCGTGCCAATCGCTGTTGACGTTCTTTTTGCACACGCCACAGGTGGCTATCGTCCTGGTCCCGGAAGACGTGCTGGATGGCAACGGTGGCACGGGACGCATATGGATTCGTGGCGCATCCGAGGACCATCAAAGAGATTGCGCCTGCGAGTCCAGTAGACCGAAGGCTCATGGGATAACATACAACGTCTGCGTCACGGCGCAAAGAAGGGCCCACCTCCGTTTCCCAGAAGCGAGCTGTGAATAGCCTTGTCTTGTGTTGCTGCGCCACGCAGGGCATCGTCTCGCCCGGTCTCGCCGCACTATGCCAGACAGATGGGACGCCTTTGCGCGGTGAAGTCCCGATTGAGTTGTTGGGCGACGGCAAGACCATCGGGTCTGCCCAAGTGGACGCCCAGGGCATCGCAGCGTTCGACGTCGAACGTCTTCAGACCAATTGCGGATATATCTGCGCCGAATCCTCCCCGAGCACTACTTGAGCGCCGACACGAAGGACGCCGTGAAACTGGCCATGGGTCTGGTCGCCACAATGTCGGCGCTGGTCCTGGGCCTCCTTGTGACCTCGGTGAAGGGCGCCTACGATACCCGGAAAGGTGAAGTCATCCAGATGGCCGCCAAAGTCGCGTATATCGACCGGGTGTTGAAGGCTTATGGGCCGGAAGCCGACGAGGTTCGCCGTCAATTCCGCGAGATGGTCGAGGAAGACACCCGGCGACTGTGGCCGCGGGTGGATGACATACCCGCTCAGTTTCGCCCTAGCGGACAAGGCGACGATTCCGTCTTTATCGCCGACCAGCTCCAGCGGCTCGCTCCGCGCGACGACACCCAGCGCAGCCTCAAGACGCAGGCGACGACACTCGTCATGGAATTTGGGCAGCTCCGCTCAATGCTGACTGCCCAGTCGGTGGCCTCCATTTCAAGGCCGATGCTCATCGTGGTGATCTGCTGGCTCATGCTCATCTTCCTGAGTTTCAGCCTGCTCGCCCCCCCTAATCCCACGGCCACCGTTGCTTTGGTGGCGTCAACGCTCTCGGTCGCTGGCGCCATTTTCCTGATCCTGGCGACAACCGTCCATTTCGCGATCTGCCCATTGCGGGAGTCTTCGCGATGCTGAAGCTCCTGTTGAGCCAGCTCTTTTTTTGCATTCATTACCCGTGGTCCTAACCCTTTCCTGGCGCATTTCTCGCCGTTCTTTTTCGTAGACTTCGGCGGGGTCTGGGTGGGGCGCGCTCAGATGAGCGCGACATTGCTCAGAATGGCGCGATGCCGTCATTGAAAATGTGACGAGCGCGTCAATTTTGCGATTGAATAGCCTTCCGCGACGAGTCCTCAAAACGTCTCGCTTGATCTCGATAACTTTGCGCTTCCCATGTGCAAAAGTTGTATGGAAGCATCTCGCACGATTCTTCTGAAGCAATGCGGTCAGTAACCCAGCGTCGAATACGTTCACTCCCACGCCTCTGAAGGGTGGGCGCGCTGCCATGTCGCTGCCAAAAGCTGCCAAATTGTTAGGGGTAAATTCTCACCGTGGCTTCTCGCCACCTTGCGCTTGGTGTCTGGACCTTGGCGCCTGGTAGCCGATAGCAGCCCCAATGATCGTAGTAAGCAGCGTCGTGAAAGCGTGCACTAAAGACTCATCGGCAAGCATCGCGGCGAGAACTAGCGTGTGCTATGTGGCCAGGACGACCGGCAAGGGGAGCCCGTCTGTGAGAGTACTCTTACCGTTTGCCCCTTCGATAGTGTGAGCACCGACGTCCTTGTGGCGAGAAGCCTCCGAAATGCCGCGAGTCCTGTTCCGTCATCACATAGAACATGGGAGCGTTTCCGACGGGATTGATGATCGAACTTGGCGCCGAGCGATACGGTGAGCGCTGCAAGAGTCTGCGGCCTGGTTCTGTCGAAATATTTATTTCCTTGTCAAATAGCAACATGGGACCGTAGCTTTTCAGCCCTTTGTGATGCGCTGCACGCAGCCAACCGGTCTTTTTAGGGAAGGCAAGATTTGAGAGATTTTGCATCCAGCCGGGCGGCGCGAGTGGTTCTGTTTTTCTTGCTGGGCTCGCTCCGCATTTTTCCTCTTCGGGGAGATCAGGCGGAACGCGTCAACGTCCCATTCATGGACGATTGGCAGTTTATTCCGCTACTTGAGAAGGCGAGCAGGGACAATTGAAATTTGGTGACCTGTGGGCTCCGCATGACGAACACCGCTTGCTGGTTCCAAGGATCGTTATTATCGGCGCCATGTTTGCCTTCAAGGGTGATTACCGAATGCAGTGCTGCATCAGCTTCCTGGTGGTGCAGATCATCTCACTGTGCTTTCTGTGGCTCTTGATTCGACTCAACGGCGAGCGTTTTGGCGTTTGGGTCACATGGCTTTTTGCGAACATCGCGTTGTTCTCACCGATCCAGTTTCAAAATTGGCTGTGGCCGATGCAATTTGCTTATTTTCTTCCTTACACATGCTTGGCTCTCTGCACTTGTGCATTGTATTTGCGGATTGCAGCGGGATGGAAATTTGGCCTGGCAGCGGTATGCGCACTGGCTGGAAACTACAGTTTCGTGCAGGGAAATTTGATCTGGGTGGTCACGCTGCCAGTGATTTTATTCGCGCCGGGAATCCTGAAAGAGGGGACAAGGCGCAAGTTTGCGGTGAGCTGGTTCGCCCTAGGTCTGCTTGCTGCGGGTCTCTATTTTCACGGCCTGGATCGTAATTCGGCGGAGCCCGCCTATGCGTATGGGCACCAAGGCATCCCTCCCACGTTCAGCACGTTCGAGCAATTGCGGGCGCACCCGTGGCCGACGCTGGTCCAGATGGGGCTGTTTATTGTGGGGATGTTTGGCAATGCGGTGGGGAGGGGGTTTCCGGTTCTTGACAACCTGATGTTGGTTCGGCGGGCCGGCGCGGTGGTGTTGTTGCTTGCGCTGGTCGGGTTGTACGCGGCATGGAGGAACGATGCGCTAAGGGAACGCGCGTTGCCCTGGGCGTGTCTCTTGCTCTTCTCCTTCCTGACGGCGGCGTTCGTATGCATTGGGCGTGTTTGGCGCGGTGAATACCAACCGCTCACCACGCGATACACGACGTTTGGCACTTTCTGTGTCGTGGCTTTGGTGCTGCTTGCGGGGTCCGTTCTTTTGGGTGAGACAACGCGTTCCGGACAACGGATAAGAGCCTTTCCGCCAATGGCAGGGATTGACTGCGATCAGGCATTGAACTGCTTGCTCGGGGCCCTTGCGGGCATCTACCTGTCGATTCAGTGGGTGAGTTGGAGATATGGAACCCACCTCTCAAAGGAATCGCCGTTGTGCGCACCACCCGCTCTCCATCCCCGACGATAAGCACCTTGCATCAGCTTCGAGAACACCCTGCAAATACAATCTTCCGCATGGGCCTTTTCATCCTCGGCATGTTTGGAAATTCCATCGCACGCGGATTCCCGGTCTCCAACAATCTTGTCTTCAGCCAGATCTGCGGCGCGATCGTGCTCGTGCTGGCCCTGATCGGGCTTGCGACGGCGTGGCGGCGCGGGCTGTTTTTCAATCAGGCACTTCCGTGGGCATCTCTCCTTCTGTTCACTTTTCTGACGGCAGCCTTTGTCTGCGTCGGGCGAGTGTGGCGCGGCGAATACCAACCGCTTACTCCTCGCTACACGACGTTCGGCGCCTTCTGCATCGTTGCCCTGATCGCGTTGCTGTTCTCAGCCTTTTCCGGCCTTGAAAAAGAATTAAGTCGATCCGACTCCGTTCCGGTTCGCTGGAGCAACGTTGTATCCTGGACACAAGGTTTGCTGGTGGGACTCTATCTTTGCGTCCAGGGGGTTAACTGGACCTATGGCGAAGATCTGATGGCAGAGTGGAACCTGACCCGCTGGCATGCTCGGGCAAGGCTGCATTTTCTCGGAAAACTTCCAACCTATTCCGGACCCAATCTGCTCGGAGGCAGTGAAGAAATCATTGCGGTCATGGCGGGAAGTTTGGAAAAGCTGGGTATGCTGCAGCCGCCGCGAGCCGCTGATCTGCGCATCTCGGCTCTCGGCAGGGAAGTCACATCCGAAGGTGCGAAAAAGGGGCGATTCGATGCGTTGGCCATGCGCGGCCCGGATGGCTGGCGCGCCTCCGGTTCAGCGCTTTCTCTTCGCGGACGCTCGGCGGACGCCGTGCTTCTTGGCGTGCAGAATGCCGACGGCGAATGGGTGGCCGTAGCGGCAGGCACCCCGGTTAGCCCAGCACGATATCTCTTCAAGAGCACGCGCATGGATTCGGAATTCCTCGCGGTGTCCGGTCCCCAAAAGCGCGGAGAATGGGAGATTGATCTTCCGCCGGACACCTTCGGATCACGACGGCGCGGCGTTTTAAGAGCGTGGGGTTTGGATTTTCGACGGCACATTTTGTATCAGCTTCCCGGCGACCAAGAGTTCGCTGTGATTTCGGAGATGGACACGCCTTTTGAAGAGGCGGCGGTGGAAGAAAAAGAGGCTCAGCCAGCCTTGATTCTCGAAAGATAAAGCCAGCGATATCCATCGTCGTACCTTTCTTTAACGAGGAGCAAGACGTCGCGCCGTTACTGATCCGCGCCGTCTGTGATGTGCTTGGGAAACCCTACGAGGGAATCTTCGTCAACGACGGAAGCAGGGACGCCACGGGGCGGCGGCTCGATGAAGTGGCAAAGAGCTGGCCAGAGGCGAAGACATTCCATTTCCCAATCGAATCACGATCAGGCTGCTGCGCTTTTCTTTGGCATGAAGCAGGCGAGCCGGTGAGATGGCGCCGCCGCCACGCTCGGCGCGCCCGCGCGATGGCTCGGGATGGTGCATGCATGACCACCAGTCCGTCAATCAATCCGATGACAATTTTAGCGAGAACGCCGTTCGATCGATTTGTTAGTCAGCCGCAGATCTGTTATTTATCGGCCTTCGCAGGCATCGGGCCGGCGGGATTATCCCGACTTCGTCGGGCTCTGCAAATTTGGCTTCGCCCATGGGATGCGCTGACGCGCACGGCAGTCGAACTGCGTCCTCATCCCGCCTTGAACGAACAAAGTCATCCCAAACGCTGCCTCCCACCGCTGCATCACTCATTCTCGGGCCGGCGGGATTCGAACCCGCGGCCTCTTGAACCCCATTCAATCGGGTCTTCAGAGAGAACGCCCGCCAACACTGATAAATACTAGCTGATTTATTTTCATTCATGCACATTCGAGCTTGTGTTATGGGCAATATGAGGCAATGACGGGTCATGCCTCGACGAGCCACCCTCAAACCGAGCGAATCTTCCTGGGCAGGAAACCAGAAGTGGAAAGTCGAAATACCGGCCCGGTATTCAGCGACTGGCAATCGGGAGCGTTCCTTCTTCGCGACAAAGCAGGAGGCCGAGAATTATTGCGCCCAAGTGCGGACTCGCCTGACGAATTTCGGACTACAGGGTGCTGGAATCCTTCCCCCGGCGGATTACGAACAAGTCACAAATGCGTTGGAGCTGTTGAAACCCTACGGCGTTTCGCTCAACGAGGTTGTGCAAGACTGGATTGCCCGGCGAAAAGCGTCCGAGGCGTCAATAACCTACGAGGCTGCGATGGACGCCTTTCTGGACTGTCGTAAACGTAGTGCGAGCTATACCCGCAGCATCCGGCAGACCCGCAACCGGCTCACCCTCCTGCACGGCAAGATGCTCAACGCGATCACGCCCGCAGATCTGACCCGCTCAATGGATGGGATGCTGCCATCGGTGCGCAACTTCACGATGCGTATCTTGGGAGGGTTGTTCAACTTTGGAGCAAAACGGGGACTCTGCGGGGATAACCCGGTGCGGCGGCTCGATCTTTCTCAACGGGAGCCGGTTGAAATCCAGCTTCACACCGTGGGAGGAAGATCGCGAGGTAATGGCGGCAGCGGAAAATTACGGGCCAATGCTCGTTCCCTTTCTTGCGCTTTCGTTCTTCACCGGACTCCGGCGCGCGGAAGCGTTGCGGCTCGACTGGTCGGCGGTCGATCTGCACGAGAATTTCGTGAAGCTACCCGCGGCGATCACGAAAACCAAACAGGGACGGCACATCAGAGATTTCCGAGAATTGCCGG
>CAWEOV010000024.1:0-670838 GCA_963810765.1 uncultured Verrucomicrobiae bacterium | reverse complement strand
TATGTAAGCTATTTAACAGCAGCAGCAGCTTGTACTACATATTGCCTTGTCACAATCGGTCACGATTTCACCGTCCCGGTGCTGAAAAAGAGTTTTGGTGCATCTCTTTTGGCATCGACCCGTCGTTAAGTCTCCAAGGGGAAATTCGCCAGGATATCGGATGAAGGGTCCCAATCCGGTATCTTCCAAACCCGCTACGACCTTGAGGAGCTTTAGTCTTGTGTGTCCTGCGGGAAGATGCGCCAATGCTTGGGCTCATTAGACCTCCCTGTTCCGCTTCCAATCGTGTAAGGTCCATTGGTCACCTGAATCGGATCGTCTGTCACATTTGCGTTGTAAACAGGGGAAAGTCGGTAAAAAAAGGGAAAGCTCTGTTGGGCTAGTTTGGGAAAGGAGTTAGAGGGAGATCATATGGGGATTTCAAGCACGGGACGGGCGGGAAGTAGAACGGTGAAATACTGGGGGAAAACGTGCAGTACGTGAATTAAGCTAATACGGCTTCATGGCGCCGTTAGCTGACCGAGTCATTATGAAGGGCGGCAACATCTTCCTTAGCCTACAAAGTTTCTTAGCCATTTGTCGAAAGGGCTTCTATCGGTTGAGTTTGGCATATATGCGCCGCGGGTTCAGGCTTCCTTATGCTTGTCGGCGAGGATATGTTGCCGCGAGTTGGTTCCAGATGGGCGTGGGCGCGGAGGGCGATGAGGTCAATTCCTGGGATCTCTCATCGGCTAGTGACCGAGGTTTCGGCGTTGCGGGGATGGACGTTCCAGGGTGTGCCGAACCCGACCTGGAGCAGCAATGGATCACGAGCGCCGAGGCGCAACTGGCGCCTGCCGCGACGCGCACCTTGGCGCTGGAGCAATTGACTCGGAAACTGGAGGCGGCAGATGGCCGCGCGCTGGACACAGGGTTGCAGATTTCATCAGAAGAAAAGCCGCGCCGAGCGAAGCGGAAGTCATGATTTCGGCGTCCACACAAATGCCACTCGTCCCGAGCTTCAAAATGAGCCACGAGCCGATGAATTCAGCGCGAGACGTCATCTCGGCCGAGCCGCGTGCAGCCTGGCCCGCCCACGTCGAGGTGGATGCGCGCGAGCGCTGGTGCCACACCGGCATTTTTCTTGAAGCCCGCGTCTTGTATCGCTTCGCCGTCCCGGAAAACCAAACCTGGACGGACTGGATACTCGTCTCGGGGCCGCAAGGGCGCAACCATTTCACGACCAGTCTCTTCCGGCGCTGGCTGCGCGTCCAGAAATCCCACGGCAGCGCGCCGAGTTCATCATCGGAGCGGGCACCACGCACAGCGTGGCAACCACGCACAGCGTGGCGCAAAGTGGAGAGTTGATCTGCTTCGCCAACGATGTCGATACCTGGCTCGCCTATCGCAATAACTCTGGCCACATGCGCCTCGGGATTTCCCCAGCAGAGCTCTGATCCGCGCTGCCCGTCCTCCTACGTCCTTACTGCTCCAAATTCGCAATCAATCCAACCTTCCTGCTTATGCCCGCTCTTAACCACCGCCCTGCCCATCCTTGCCACCATCCTGGAGCCGGTCCGAAAGCTCATAAGCGTCATCCTGCCCGATTTTCTGGCGCAGCAGCTCGAACGTCCCGAGATGCGAGAAACGATCGTCCTGACGCTGGACGAAGCCTTGGTCCGGCAGTATCCCATCGCCCGCCTGATTCCTGAGAAAGCGCGACGCGCTTTCCTCCGCAGCCAGCTCGACCTCGTGCTCGATGGCCTGCTACTGAACGACGAAGTGCCGACCGCCGCCGCCGCCGGCCCCAGCGTCGCTGGGTTCATCATCACCGTCGATCGCGATACCCCGCCGGTCGACGCCGCCACTGAGGCTGCCGCCATCGTGCTCGGCCCTGGCTGGCGGATCTCGCCGCTGCCGCTCAACGAGCGCACGTTTCTCGTCTCCCACGATGAGGTCATCCTCTCCGTGCCCGAGGCTTGGGATGCCACTTATGCCTTCCGGGAACAGTCCACCATCGAGAGCGCCGAGCCCGATTTTCTCCTGCCGGCGCCGGAAGCTCTCGAAGCGGAAGGCTTGGAGGCGGCGGCGGATGCCGTGGCCGCGGATGCGCAAGCCGACGGCAGCGGCGATTGCGAGTGGAGTATCAAGAAGGTGAATATGCGCGAGGCGTGGGCCTTGAATCCGCCCACCGGCGGCTCCACGCACGGGGAAAGCATACTCATCGGCCATCCTGACACCGGCTATATCCGCCATGCCGAAAATTGGCACGCCGATCCCGCGCAGAACCGACTCCTCCACCAGTTCGGCTACGACTTCTGGAAAAACGACGCCGATGCCTCCGACGACATGGACGACCCCATCGGCACCATCCCCCAAGCCGGCATGTTTGGCCTGCCCGGGCACGGCACCGGGACCTCCAGCGTCATCTTCAGCAGCGACGGCCCCTACGGCGTGGATCACGTCACCGGGACCGCGCCGCGCGCGCGGCTCATCCCCTTCCGCGTCGCTCCCACGGTGGTGGTGTGGGATCAACGACGCCTCGCCGACGCTATCATCCGCTCTACCGATCGCGGCTGTCATGTGATCTCGATGAGCATGGGCGGTCCGCCTTCCGGCTACCTGCATAAAGCCGTGCAGCGCGCCGTGGCCAATGGCGTGATCGTGTGCTCTGCCGCCGGCAACTACGTCGGAGCCTGGAACATCCTCCCCATCGTTGCGTGGCCGGCGGCGTATGAGGAAGTGCTCGCCGTGGCCGCCAGCAACGTGCTCGACAAGCATTGGCGGCACTCTTCGCGCGGCAAAGCCGTGGACATTAGCGCCCCGGGCGAAAACGTCTGGCACGCCACCGCGAAGAAAACGAACGACGGCACCGTAGAGTGGGGCGTTGGCCCGGGGAGCGGCACATCTTTCGCCGTCGCCACGGTGGCCGGCATCGCCGCGTGCTGGCTCGCCTTCCACGGACGCGATAAGCTTGTCGCCCTATACGGACTGTCCCAGCTCGCCGCGGTCTTCCGTCAAGTGGTCACGACTCACGGGTTCCGCTGCCCGGACGGGTGGGATACCAAGCGGTTCGGGCCTGGCATCATCGATGCGCAAGCCGTCCTGCGCGCCCCGCTTCCTCCGTCGGAGGCCGGCGTAGTGTCCATGGATTTGTCAGAGCAGTCCGCTTTGGATCAAATCGCCAATCTCTTCGACGACATCGCGCGCCCCGATCTCCGCGAAGCGCTGCGCGAGCTCGTCACCCCGGCCACCACGACCGCCGCCGAGTCCGACCGGCTCGAAGAGCTGGGCGACGAGCTCGCCTTCCACTTCTACAACGACCCGGTGCTCCGCGAAAAAGTGCGCCAGCGGCTCACTGGCCAAGCTCAGGCCGACGCGGTCGCCGCCTCCGCCGATCCCGCCGCGGAGCCAGAGACGCTCCTCGGCGCTCACGGCTCCTCCCGGCTCGCTGCCGCGGTGCGCTATTGAAAGACGCTCTTCCCCAAAAACAGAAACCTGCCCTGCCCAACGACGCCAACTGTATGAAAAAAATTATCGCCTATAGCCTGCACGAAACTGAGCATGACGCCGCCAGCACGTTCCTCCGGGAACTCCAAGTCGAAGGCGCGATGGTGACCGGCCTCATCGAGGAGCAAGACATGACCAAGCTGAAGGAGGCAGGAGTTCTCTTCGACGTGGTGGAAGAGAAGCCAGAGCTGCCGCAATTTGACACTGCCGAGGAGGCGATGGATGCGGTCCCGCCGGAATCCATTGTCCAAGGCATAGCGGGCCGAAAAGTGCGGGGCCAAAGCCCGGGTGCCGAGACCCTGAGCCTCTCCAGTGAGATAACGAACACGAATATGCCGCGAAAGAAATTGCGCCGGGCAAGTCCAGCTCTCCCCTCCGCAGAGCAGCCGGTCCAACCAGCAGACGAGGGGATGGCCAGTCACGAAACGAATCAAGCGCTGACACTTACTTCAGAACAACGCCGCGTTGCGAACGCGTGATCAATGCCTTTGAAACCGGCAGCGCTGAGGGCGACTACGGCGACATCTCCATCTTCGCCGACGGGCCGAATGACGTCCGGCAGATCACCTACGGGCGCTCGCAAACGACCGAGTACGGGAATCTCCGCGAGTTAGTGCGCATGTATGTGGGAGCCGGCGGGCGCTTCTCGGAAGAGTTGCGCGAATTTGTGCCACTGATCGGGCGGACGCCATTGGTCAGCAATGCCCGTTTCAAACGGCTGCTGGAACGCGCGGGCGATGAGGATCCGGTGATGCGCCAGACGCAGGACCTCTTTTTTGAGCGCCGCTATTTCTAACCGGCTATGGGCTGGACCACCGGGAATGGCTTCACGCTGGGGCTCTCGGCCTTGGTGATCTACGACTCGTTTTATCCATTCCGGCGGCATTCTCGATTTTCTGCGCGCACGCTTTTCCGAGCGCCCGCCAGCGCGCGGTGGCAACGAAGAACGCTGGATCTCCCAATATATATCGAGGTGCGACACGCCTGGCTTTCGAGCCATCATCGCCCAGCCGTCCGATCGAGCCGCTACCGGACTCGCGACCTGCGGCGCGAGATCGGACGCGGGAATTGGGATCTGAGCCTCCTGCCGATCAATGCTAACGGCACGCTGGTCGATGCGGACGGCGAGCGGGACGCAGAGCCGCTGGAGTTCCTTGCCGCGGCGCTAGCCGCCGCGGACGAGGGTGGAGCGGAAGAAGAGATTCCGTTTTTGGAAGAACTCGCAGGCGGGGAATTTTCCACCGGCGGCGAGGCCTTGGCTCGGGCGTTCGAGGCGGATGATGACGAGGGCGAAGTGCCAGCTTTCTTTGCCGCTGACAGCATGGGCGAAGCCTTTGGCGAACATGGTGACGATGCGTTGCCGCCAGCGCTCGCCTCGCAGATCCTTAGTCACGACGCGATCATGCTGGCGACGGAGCATGTCTCAGGAGTCAATGATGCCGCGACCGCCCGTCAGAATACCGCCGATACCGCGGCCGGGCGACGCGCTCAGCGCTCCGCCTACGGCAATGCGCCGGGTGGTTCCGTCGCCCTGCAAGAGCTGCTGCTGCGCGGACTGCTGGCGCTGGGCGAAGAGTTCACATTTTCCGTCTCGGAAATCGCCGGCGGATCGCACTCACGCAACTCGCGCCACTGCGCGGGTGTCGCGGCCGATTTTAACATCCTCAACGGCCGCGGCGTTGGGACGAGACCCGCAGGTGCGCGCATTCAGGGCGCGCTGCCGTGCTCTCGGGGCGACGGAAGTGCTCGGCCCTGGCGATCCCAATCATAACACCCATATCCACGCCGCCTGGCCGCGCCCAGTCTGATGGTCCTAGGCTCTTCCGTCCGACCGCGCAACAGATCCGCGCTCATCCCCCGCGCTGGGTCTCCGATCTCACATAATCTGCGGCATCAACGTCGGTCTACCCGGCAAGCAGCTGGTGCGGCACTGGCAGGTCACCTCCGTGGCGCACATCGCCGGTTCCGCGGCCGAGGTCCGCGGCTTTGGCGGCGCCAGCCCCAATGACGATCGCGCAGTCGGCAAGCATTTTAGCGAAGGTGTCGTGCGCGTGCGGGCGAAAAGATTGCTTCTCATTGTCGATACGCCTCAGGCTCAGTGCTGCTGCTGCGGTTCGACACCCGCACGTTCCTAACAACGCTCGACGGCACGTTCGGCGAGATCCATTACGCCATCGATGCGTTCGTTTTCCAACGCATGGGCGAGTCTCCGTGTCTGCCCCGGCTCGTCGCGAAGGATGAGTCCTAGAGCAAAAAGTTGTGAACCGTGTCCTTTTCCACCGGGCTCGTTCGTCGATACTTTGAAACCCGAGGCTGAAAGAATTGAACAACCAAAGGAGAACCAAATGAAGCCCGCACAGACCCGTCAAGGTGAGAACCCCGTGAGCCATCCTCAGATCGTATCGCGGGAAGAATGGCAGCGAGCACGTGACCAATTGCTGGTGAAGGAGAAGGCCGCCACCCGTGCGCGAGATGCGCTGGCCGCTGAACGCCGCCGACTGCCGATGGTCCGCATCGAAAAAGATTACGTCTTCGAGGGCCCCGACGGAAAAGCGAGCCTGCTCGATCTCTTTGAGGGACGCCGTCAGCTCGTTATCTACCATTTCATGTTTGCGCCCGATGTCGATGGCTGGCCGTCGGCGGGCTGCCCCGGCTGTTCGCTGGTCGTGGACAACATCGGCCACCTTGCGCACCTGCACGCCCGCGACACTTCCCTAGCGCTGGTCTCGCGCGCGCCGCTGGCGAACCTCGAGTCCTACAAGCAGCGAATGGGTTGGACCGTCCCCTGGTTTTCTTCTGCTGGCTTAGACTTCAATGACGACTTCGGCTTGACGACCGCCGAAGGCGAGAACTTCGGCCTCAGCGTGTTCTTGCGCGAGGGCGGCAGTGTTTTTCACACCTACTTTACCACCGCCCGAGGCGTCGAAGTGCTCGCCAGCAACTTTACCCTGCTCGACATGACCCCGCTTGGACGACAGGAGGAATGGGAGGACTCACCCGCCGGATGGCCGCAAACCCCGCCCTACGAGTGGTGGCGTCGCCACGACGAGTACTGAGCAGGCCGGCACCCCTAATTCGTCATATTATGCAAGTTCACCGAAGCCATATCGCTCTTCGTGAGCTGCAAAACGCAGGAGGAAGTCGATGAACTGTGGGAGAAGCTGTCCGAAGGAGGGTCCGTGCAGCAGTGCGGGTGGCTGAAAGACAAGTATGGCCTCTCATGGCAAATCATCCCCACTGCTCTCGGCGAGATGCTGGACGACCCTGATCTTGACAAGTCGCAAAGGGTGATGGAGGCGATGATGCAGATGGTGAAGATCGACATCGAAGGCTTGAAATGCGCCTACGAGCAGCGATAGCAATCGGAGCCCCGCTTCCTGTAGCGACAAGCCGCAAAACATCGAAACCGATGACAACTGAAACGAGCAAAGCGACGGACGAAGTCGAAATCCGCGGGTTGATCGAGGCGTGGGCCGCCGCAATCCGCGCCAAGGACGCCGATGGCCCTTTTACATGGACGGCAGCAATAGAGCTCCGGTCGATCTGAAGCCGTAACTCATCGCGCGGCATCGCAAGCGAGGAGCAGTTCGCCGAGCGTGGATTGCGTGCCTTCGCGGCCGCCGCCAGACGGTCAGTAATTTGCAGGCTGGGACGGCTTCACGGGTATTCTCGACGATCCATTTTCCGATGCGCCTACGGATATCGTAAATCATGTGGGTATTGATACACAATGAGACCCGCCTGCGGCCGATCTCATCATGCTGCAGCGGGAGCCGATTGCATCGGTGCCGGACGCCCGGAAGCCCAGCAATTCTTCTCGCCTTGAGTGTCGTTACGATCATCCTGGTCCAACAAAGGAAAAGCCTCATTTGAGATTTGGGAATACAAGAAGGGAGGACGGTGCGACCCACCACTGCGGCTATGTTCGGGCGTGTGCCCGGCATTTATTGAGCAAAAGGCTCGGTGCCGAAAATTGATTTGATGATTTTTCCGGAGTCCGTCCGCTGGACTCTAAGTATGTTTACTTGATGGAAGATTCGGTATCTGCCCCGAGAGAGGACGCGACGCCGCATTCGAATACTAGCTCTCACTCTTCATGGTCTTCCTACCGTGGCCGGATTGCTCCTACACCCTCTGGCCATCTCCATCTGGGGCACGCGGCGACGTTCTGGAAGGCTCATGAGCGAGCCGTCCAAGCCCGAGGGGTCACAACCTTGCGAATTGAGGATCTCGATCCCAATCGATGCAAATCGGACTACGCGGACGCCGCGATCGAAGACTTGAGATGGCTTGGAATTGAATGGCAGGAGGGACCGTTCTACCAAAGCCGGCGCAGGGAATCGTATCTCAATGCTTGGCGGAGGCTACGCGATGGAGGCTTCATTTATCCGTGCGTCCACTCACGAAGGGACGTTGCGCAGGCCGCCATCGCTCCCCACGATGAGGATCCCGTTTTCCCGGTCGAATGGCGCGCCACGGTTGAGGAGGGAAGGAGATTCCAGGATCCTAAGGGCCGCAATTGGAGATTTCGGGTTCCGGATCGGGAGATCATTGGCTTTCGCGATGGAAATTGCGGTGATGTCAGCCGGACGGCACTGCGGGATTTTGGCGATTTCCTTGTCTGGAACCGGGAGAACGTTCCGGCCTACGAACTGGCCGTGGTCGTGGACGATCTGGCCATGGGCGTAACAGAGATCGTTCGTGGAGAAGATCTCCTGACATCAACCGCACGACAGATCCTCCTTTATCGGGCCCTGGGCGCTGCGCCGCCGGATTTTTTTCACTGTCCGCTTGTCTTGGCCAAAGACGGGCGTCGCCTGGCGAAGCGTGATGCCTCTCTCAGCTTGCGAGCATTGCGCGGCCGAGGCTGCTCGGCTGAGTGGGTGATTGCGCAAGCGAAGGCACTGACAACACGATATCTGCCCTCGCAACGAAGCTGAAATTCATTCCTGCTTGTCCGCCCAGTTGTCCCAAAAACTCGTGAGTTGAGCGGTCTTATCGCGTGTTTTGCTTCGTTGTCCTCGCAGAAGCTGCTAGCATTGCTCCATGCGTCCGGACAAGTTCACCGCGAAGATGCAAGAGGCCTTGAATGCGTCGCTCGATCTGGCCTCGAAACGCAATCACTCCGAGATTTCCAACGAGCACTTTCTGCTCGCCCTGCTTCGTCAGCCCGAGGGTCTTGTCCGCCCCTTGCTCGAGAGACTCGGCATGCAGCCCGCGGAGCTCGAGAAGCAACTTGAGTCCGAACTCTCCCGTCGCGCAAGCGTCCATGGTGGCACGTCGCCAAATCTTGGGGCCGACCTGCGCCGAACCATCGACGCTGGCGAGGGCGAAATGGCGAAACTCAAGGACGAATACCTCAGTGCCGAACATTTCCTCCTCGCTCTGCTGGAGTCCGGAAGCCCTGGCGCCAAGTTGCTCAAGAGCGCGGGCATCACCCGCGACAAGCTCATGCAGACCCTTCAGGGCATTCGTGGCAACCAGCGCGTGACGGATCAAGATCCCGAAGGCAAATACCAGACGCTCGAAAAATACGGCCGCGATCTCACCGAGCTTGCCCGCAAGGGCAAGATAGACCCCGTGATCGGGCGCGACAAAGAGATCCGACGCACGATGCAGGTGCTCTCGCGCCGGACCAAGAATAATCCTGTCCTTATCGGCGAACCCGGAGTCGGCAAGACCGCCATCGTGGAGGGACTCGCAAGGCGCATCGTAGCCGGCGATGTGCCGGAATCGCTGAAGAACAAGCGCGTGATCGCGATGGATATAGGCGCGATGATCGCCGGCGCCAAGTTTCGCGGCGAGTTCGAGGATAGGCTGAAGGCATTTCTCAAGGAAGTGACCTCCTCGGAAGGCAAGATCATCCTCTTCATCGACGAGCTCCACACCATCGTTGGCGCCGGCGCGGCCGAAGGCTCCGCCGACGCATCAAACATGCTCAAGCCACAGCTCGCCCGCGGGGAACTGCGCACGATTGGTGCAACCACGCTCGATGAGTATCGGAAATACATCGAGAAGGACGCCGCCCTAGAGCGCCGCTTTCAGCCCGTAATGGTGGAAGAACCAAGTGTCGAAGACACCATCGCCATCCTCCGCGGACTCAAGGAACGCTACGAAGTTCATCATGGCGTGCGCATTCAGGACGCAGCCCTCATTGCAGCAGCCACCCTTTCTCACCGTTACATCAGCGACCGCTTTCTGCCTGACAAAGCCGTGGACCTCATCGACGAGGCCGCCTCGCGCCTCAAGATTGAACTCGATTCCATGCCGACAGAAATCGACCAGCTTGAACGCCAGATCATGCAGCTCGAAATGGAAAAGCAGGCGCTCAAGAAGGAAAAAGACGCCGCGAGCAAGGAGCGACTTGCCAAGCTCGAGAAGGAACTTGCCGACATCAAGGAGCAGTCAAGCCGCCTCAAGGCCGAATGGCAGAAGGAAAAGGAAGAGATCACGAAATCTCAAAAAATCGCCGAGCAAATCGAGCAGCTCAAAATGGAGCTCGAGCAGGCCCAGCGAAAAGGAGACTTGCAGCGCGCCTCAGAAATTCAATACGGGAGGCTTCCCGAGCTCCAAATGCAGCTCGAGGCTCTCAAGCTCAATCAGGACAAAGGCGGCCAGACATTGCTCAAAGAGGAAGTCACCGAAGAGGATATCGCGAAGGTCGTCTCGACCTGGACGGGCATTCCCGTCTCACGTCTCCAGGAGGGCGAACGCCAAAAGCTTATCAAGATGGAAGAAAGGCTCATGGAACGTGTGGTGGGGCAGGAGCAGGCCATCAAAGCTGTTTCGAACGCCGTCCGGAGGGCACGCGCGGGACTTCAGGACGAAAATCGCCCGATTGGGTCGTTCATGTTTCTCGGCCCAACTGGCGTCGGAAAGACTGAGCTATCCAAAGCGCTCGCCGCGTTCTTATTCGACGACGAACGCGCCATCATCCGGATCGACATGAGCGAGTACATGGAGAAGCACACCGTGGCCAGGCTCATCGGCGCGCCGCCCGGATACGTTGGCTACGAGGAAGGGGGCCAGCTTAGCGAGGCCGTTCGTCGCAAACCCTACTCAGTCGTTCTTTTTGACGAGGTCGAGAAGGCGCACCACGACGTGTTCAATGTTCTGCTCCAGGTGCTCGACGATGGACGGATCACAGACGGCCAAGGGCGCACGGTCGATTTCAAGAACACAGTTATCATCCTCACCTCGAACATCGGCAGCCAATACATAATGGAGGATTTGTCGAAAGATGAGCGAGACCGCCGCGTGACAGAGGCTTTGCGCAGCCATTTTCGGCCGGAGTTTCTCAACCGCATCGACGAAATCATCATCTTTGACCGCCTCGATGACCGCCAGATCACCAGGATCGTGGATATCCAGCTCCGGCGCCTGGTGGAGCGCCTCGCCGGCAAAAACATCTCCCTGCAATTGACCGACGCTGCAAAAAAGTTCCTTGCAAAGGAAGGCTACGACCCCGCCTACGGCGCCCGCCCGCTCAAGCGAGTCATCCAAAGAGAAATCCTCGACCCGCTGAGTATGGAAATCCTGGACGGAAAATTCAACGAAGGGGACCGTATCACGGTGGACGCCGTGGGAGATCATCTCGCTTTCGAAAAAGCTTAGAGCGCGCTTATTCTGGCGGCGTCTTGCCGTGTGCCTCAAACCAGACCCTCAGGAACTGCAAATCACCACGGTCTTTCTCGCGATGCGTACGGCTTTTCAGCCGCCAAAGCAGTTCCGGACTGGCAAAGGGAATGGACACGCCGTAGCCCGCCGCGATAATTGCGAAGCCGCCGATGACGAGATAGCGTGCGCCCCGGTCGTTCAACTCCCGACACAGGTTCACAAGATCCGGGCGCTCCGGCGCCCGGGAAGTCAACTCGCCCGTTTCCGGGTTAAGCGGTCCATCAACCATTGGTCGGCCTCCTCATGCGAGCGAAAGCGATAAACTCCTCGCGGAATTGGTAGAGGAGCAATTTGGTTCAGAGCGCGTTGCAATCCCAACGCGTAGCCGAGTGCATCCCTCGGCGCCTTTCTTCGCCCGACTGTTTTTCCCGCCGGATCGTCCAGATTGATGATCGGCTCCATGCCTGGAGCTTATCAGGGGCGAAAGGAGCCCGCAACCACCGCGGAGCACAGCTTAGCTGTTTGCCGAAATAAGGTTGGAATCACTTGACCTCCTTGGAAAATTGGTGCGAAGTGCTCAGCTTGTGCTTTGCCGCCTATCCAAGCTGCTTCGAATCGTTGGCCTGCCTCTGATAGGCCTGGCTTTTTTTTCCTTGGCGGGCGGGCACTGGTTGGTGTTGCAGACGGTTGCATGGGCTCAGATGTTGCGCGATTACTCGAAGAGCGCGCCGATCGCGGAGGCTATCGAAAGGACCTTTAGCGGCAACTATCCGTGCACGATGTGTATCAAAATCACCAAGGAGCAACAAGAGGAAGAAAAGGCTCCTGCAACGGTGAAGTTGGATAAGAAGGCGGAACTCTACCTCCTCTCTGCGCGCGATTGGCTCAGAAAGCCAGAAAGCAAGGATTTTTCATATTTGCCTTCGGGCGAAATTGCCGTTGCTGAGCGATCCGAAGCTCCGCCGGTCCCCATCCCCATATTTTCCTAATCGCGTAAAGTCGCCAAGGCGTTTGCCATAGCGCGCATCGCCTTCGCTGTGCGGATATCAGCCGCCCAAAGACTTGTCTCCTATCCGGAGACCTTTTCGAACGCCCGCCGAAGAGGTGTCTATTCTGCCGCATCGGTGCGGGTCCGGACTCTAAAGAAGGGCCGCAGTTCGGCCTTTGTATCCCCATTCAACAATATGAAAAATCTTCTAACGGTTTTGACCGCTTTCTTTGTTTCGACGAACTCCGCCCTTTCTCACGGCATTGGCGGACACCTCTATAGAGCGGAAGACGGACGCGACGTCTCACAAGAACAGCAGACATCTGGCAAGTCTTTCGAGCAGCCGGCTATTGAGAAGGATGTTCGTTGGTGGGGCGCCAGCCTGTCTACCGGATGGACAAGCCGTGAAATTCACTATGGCGTCGACGAGACCGGAAATTACGGCGCCTACACGACGGAGCTCGCATTCCGGATACAGAACCTCACTCTCAGTGTCTGGTCCGGCTTTGGAACAGGCAATGACTATCAGGAATGGGATTTCACGGTGGCTTACTCCCTGGAGGCGGGACCGGTTTTTTTCACTCCGGGTTACAACTTCCGGTATCAGCCGGGTATCGTTGAGCAGGAGCATGCTGAGCCGGCGCATGGCGATCACGCTCATCATGAGGAAAGCGAACATCACGCAGAAGGCGGACATAGTCATGCGGAGCCAGGCCACTCACACAATACTTACGGTAATGAGCTCTTTTTCATATTGGGCACAACGGCCGTTCCGTATGTAACCCCAGGCATGCTGTTCGTGTGGGATCTCAACAACACGCCCGGCGCGTATATGGAGCTCCGTCTCGACGGAGCTGTTCGGCTGTATCGCGACCTCCTTAAGCTGCAGCCCTATACATTGGTGGGCCTGAACTTCGGATATAACACTCGAGCCTACTACGGCTGGAACAACTTTCAGTTTGGTCTCAAAGTCACCTGGAAAATCAACCGCATTGTTTCAATATTTGGCGGCATCAACTACAGCGTGGCCCTGACTGCGTTGAGAGAGATCGACCAGGGCAACGAGGTGTGGGCAAGCGCGGGAGTCAGCTTTGCCTACTAGAGCAAATCCCGAAATAAATTTCCGAAATGGTGGCAGCGCCGAGGGGTCTTTTGCAAGGCGCGGAGGCAGGCCAATCCCCATAGGGCTTGGCCTGCCGACGCAACACAGCCAAAGACCCCTCGCCGCGCCAGCCCTTTCCCAAGCAATTCTTTCAGAAGCGCTTGGGAGCGGCCCGGGCGCAATGGCCTGTCTGCGGTGTCAGAGTCACAAGGCCAAGGTCTATGGACATTGGCCTTTGACTCTTCCTGGAAGACAGGCCATTTCGCCTCGGCCATTTGGAAATTTCTTTCGGGATTTGCTCTAACCTTGGCCTCATTCGTGAAAGGCGGAACAATCAGCCAAGTTTTCTGGTCGCGTTAGCAGACGACGCTGACTGACGCGGACTTCGTAGGCATGAGAGCGCCGTTCGAATCGTCATCTCGAGGTCTGCTCGCACACTTCGCGGATGGCGCGCCGAATGGCATCGATCGCGCGTTCAAGTTGCTCCTTTGTCGTGCACAAGGGCGGCACGAGGACGATCGTGTCGAGGATTGGCCGAGTGAGCAAGCCGTGCTTGCGCGCGGCGAGGCACACCTGGGCACCCGTTTGATTCCGCCACGGGAAGGGTTTGCCGGCGTCGTTCTGAATTTCGATTCCTGAAATGTAGCCGCATTGGCGAATGCCACTGACGTTCGGGAGGGTTCGCAGATCGTCCAGCAATTCGCGCAGGAGCGAGATTTTCCCTCTCAGGGTTTCCAGTGTGTCTTCCTCCTGGAAAATTTGCAGACTTGCGAGGGCCGCGACGCAGCCTAGCGGGTTCCCGCAGTAGCTGTGACCGTAGAAGAAGGTTTTGAGCTCATGGTATTCGCCGAGGAAGGCGTTAAACACGCGATCGGTTGTTAGCGTGGCTGCGAGCGGCATATAGCCGCCTGTAAGGCCTTTTGCCAGGCAGAGAAAGTCGGGCAGGACGCTCTCGTGTTCACAGGCGAACAGGCGTCCCGTTCGCCCGAATGCCGTAAACACCTCATCGAAGATGAGAAGCACGTTGTGCGCGTCACACCACGCACGAAGGGCCTTGAGCGTACCGTGTGGCCAGAGGCGAATCCCCGCTGCGCCTTGCACGAGAGGCTCGATGATGACGGCGGCAAGCTGGTCGGGGTCGAGGGTCGAGAGGGCCTCCGTATCCGCGACACGTTCGACCGGAAAGTGAATTGCGGAGAAGCGGTTGGTAAACGTTCCAACGCCTCCCAGGCTCGCTGCGCCGGTGGTGTCTCCATGGTATGCGTTTTCGAAAGCGACGAAACGCGTCTTAGCCGGGCGGTCGCACAGCTGCCAGTATTGGAGGCTCATTTTCACCGCCACCTCCACTGCGGTTGAGCCGTCGTCGGAATAGAAGATCCGCGTGAGAGTGCGCGGCGGAAAGCATCCGGCGAGTTTCTCGGCGAGTTCGATGGCTGGGCGATTGGTCGAGCCGAGAAACGAGACATGAGCGACTTTATCGAGTTGGGATTTGATGGCGGCATTGATCGCGGGATGGCAATGACCATGGATGTTTGTCCAAATGGAGGAGTTTCCGTCGATATATTCGCGACCATGGCTGTCTCGGAGTATTGCGCCAGCGCCTTCGACGAGCACGAGCGGATGGTGCTCTGGCGCGCACCACGACTTCATTTGCGTAAAGGGATGCCAGAGGTGTCGTTGTTCGGCGGTGATGAGAAGGTCGGTTTCCACTTGCGAAAATACTGGAGCGGTTGACACCAGAGGCTCTACAACATTTTCTCTTCGAAGTGCCAGCGCTGGGGAAAATTCTTCTTTATCTCGTCGTGGTTGTGCTTGTAGGCGCTGTGCTGGCACCGCCGATTTACTGGATGTTGCACGAGACCGTGGATTTTCCATTTTATCGCTACCTTAGTCGTGTGACGCAGGTGACGGCGTTCATCCTGCTTGGTCCGCTCTTGTTCTGGCTCGGGATTCGAAACACACGCGAGTTCGGTTTGGAGCGAAATCCCTGTGCCGTTCGGGACGCTTTGACGGGACTGTTCCTTGCTCTGGCGCCGGGAGTCTTGTTTGGAGCCGCTTTTCTCATGCTCGACGTGTATCGAATCAAACAGGACTTGATGCCTTTGCTGTTGTTGCGCATCGCGTTGACCTCAGGATTCGTCGCCATGGCCGAGGAATTTCTCTTCCGCGGTGTCTTGCTCGGACTTGCAGTCAAGTCATTCGGCCGATGGCCGGCGGCGTTTGGTGTTTCCTTGGCTTTCGCGGGGGTGCATTTCTTGAGACCGGGCAAGCAGCCCGGCCCCGGTGTCGAATGGTGGACCGGCTTGGCTCAAATCCTGCGGGTTTTCGATGCCGCGCCCCCGCCGTCGCTTTGGCTCGCGGGTTTTCTTTCACTGCTGACCGCCGGCCTGATCCTTGCCTTTGCCGCGCTTCGCACACGCTCGCTTTGGTTGTCTATTGGGCTCCATGCCGGATGGATCTTTTTCCAGCAGGCGTTGCAATGGCTGGCGAAATATCGCGTGAAGCCGCCTGAGGCGCTTATGCCCTGGATTGGCCCGAATGTGGTCAGCGGAGCTGTTCCGACCGGGCTTGTGCCATTAGGCGTCCTCTTATTGACCGGAGCAGGAGTTTGGATTTATCTGCGGCATGCCTCCGCGGACTCGCGTGGTTTTTGAAACACTTGGGGGACTGTTTTTTCCTGCGCACTGCGCCGGGTGCGGGGAAGCGGTACGATCCGGCTGGTTCTGCAAGACCTGTGCCGATTCGCTCGCGCCTGTCAGACCGCCACGATGCGAAGCCTGTTCACAACCGTATTCAGGAGCTCTTGACTCCTTCGTTTGTTCAAACTGCCGTGGAAGAGCTTTTCATTTCGTGTGTGCGGTGGCGGTCATGCAGTCGCGCGGGATTTTGCGCGATCTTATCCATCGATTCAAATATCGTGGCGAGGTCTGGGTCGGCGACCTCCTGAGCGATTTTCTCACGCAAGGACTTCTTGACCCCAGATTGAATGGCTGCTCTTTCGACGCAGTGGTTCCCGTGCCGCTGCACCCTTTGCGCAGGCGTGAACGCGACTTCAACCAAGCTGAAGTCCTCAGCCGCGAGCTGACAAGAAAGAGCAAGCTCGCGTTTTGTGAGGCCCTCGTGCGTGTTCGCTACACGGTGACGCAGACGCATTTCGACCGTCGTCGCCGCATGCAAAACTTGCGGGATGCCTTCAAACTTCGCCGGAATGCCACAGTGCAAGGAAAAGACCTTCTTCTCGTTGATGATGTGCTGACGACTGGTTCAACACTCGATGAGTGTGCCCGTGTGCTCTTGACGGCTGGCGCGCGATCTGTGCGGGCGCTTACGGTTGCGCGCGGCTGACAGCGTCCGTGCGCAGGTGCCTGAGGCCGATGCTTCGACGAAGCGCAGTCTGAAGGACCTTCAGGTTTTGCTGTCCAGAATGGATTTTGCCGCGGCTTCGCCTTGCGCTTAGGGCCGCCTTCCGGCAGGCTGGCCCTATCCCGCTATCATCGCTCTTAATCATGGCGATCTTTCGAAAACCCATTCTCAAACCCATAGGAGGCAAGACTCGCGAAATGCCAGAGGGACTCTGGACGAAATGCCCTTCCTGCGGAGAAGTGATTCACAACCTCGCCCTCGCCGAAAACGTGCGTGTCTGTCCGAAATGCGAGCATCACTTCACCATGAACGCGAGCGAGCGGATTGCCAGCCTAGTCGATCCGGACTCCTTCCAAGAGACCCACGCCAGCCTCACTTCGGTGGACACTCTGGAATTCAAGGGGGTCGCCACCTATGCGGACCGCCTGAAAAGTTACCAGGAAGCGACCGGCCTCAAAGACGCCGTCACTACGGGGACCGCAAGAATCAACGGTCATTCCATCGGGCTAGCGGTGATGGATTTTAGCTTTCTCGCTGCCACGATGGGATCAGTTGTCGGAGAGAAGATCACTCGCACCATCGAGTTTTCCACAAGGAAGAAATGGCCGATTGTCATCGTCTGCGCCTCCGGTGGCGCGCGCATGTATGAGGGTATGCTCAGCCTGATGCAAATGGCCAAGACCAGCGGGGCGCTTGCATTGCACAACGGGGCCGGACTTCTCTACCTGACCGTCCTCACCAATCCCACCACGGCCGGCGTCATGGCCAGCTATGCTTCCCTGGGTGACATCATCATCGCCGAACCAAAGTGTATGATAGGTTTTGCGGGGCCGCGCGTCATCAAGGAAACGACCCATCAGGATTTGCCGGATGGGTTTCAGACTGCGGAATTTCTCGAGAAGCACGGCCTGATCGACATTGTCACACCGCGTTCGAAACTGCGGATGGTGATCGGTCAGCTTCTCGACTATCTGTCGCCGTTGCGGAAGTGACCTACGAGGAATCGCTGGCGTGGCTTTATTCCACGCAGCAATTCGGCATCAAGCTCGGACTTGAGAATATTCGAGGCTTGCTTGAGGCCCTCGGCGATCCGCGCGAAAGATCTGTCCTTTCTGCACGTCGCGGGTACGAATGGCAAGGGCTCGGTTTGCGCGATGTTGGATTCGATCCTCCGAGCCTCGGGTCGCCGGACAGGACTATACACTTCACCTCATCTCGTGGACTTCCGCGAGCGCATCCGTGTCGACGGAGAAAAAATCCCGCCGCAGGATGTCGCGAACGGTTTGACGATTCTTCGTGAGATATCGACAGGTTGGAGTCATTCACCGACATTCTTCGAAATTTCTACCGCGCTCGCTTTGCGCCATTTCGCCGAAGAACACTGCGACTTGGTCGTTCTGGAAACCGGCATGGGAGGCTCGCTGGATGCTACAAATGCCGTAATTCCACTGGTTTCGGTCATCACGCCCATTGCCCTGGACCATACGCGATGGCTTGGGGGCACGCTGGCCGAGATCGCGAGAGAAAAGGCAGGAATTGTCAAATTTGGCGCGCCTGTCGTCAGTGCGGTACAAGCGCCAGAGGCCGCCGCAGCGCTGGCCCAGCGTGCTGCGGCTGCGGGTTCATTCCTGGAATTTATCCAAACACCATTTGAACGAACAGAGATTGGATTGCGGGGCGTTCATCAAAAGGAGAATGCAGCGTTGGCTGTGGCCGCCTTGCGAGCAGCCGGCGTGATGGTTTCGGATGAGGCTGTTGAACGGGGATTGCGTGATGTCCGCTGGCCTGGGCGTTTTCAGATCGTTGACGAGCGCATCGTGCTTGACGGCTGTCACAACCCTCACGCCGCCGTGCAACTCCTTGTCAATTGGAGAGATGCCTATGGCATGGAAAAGGCGACTGTGATTTTTGGAGCATTGGGCGATAAGGATTACTCCACGATGCTGAGGGTCCTTGAACCGATCAGCCGGGAGGTTTTCCTTGTCCCCCTTTGCAGTGAGCGATCGGCAGCTACGGAAGCCCTTGCGGCAGCCTGCACGGTCAAGCATCGAATCTTTCACTCGGTAAGTGAGGCTTTGGGGGCGTCCCAAGGAAGAACTCTCGTTACGGGCTCATTATTTCTGGTCGGCGAAGCGCTGAATTTGCTGGGTATCCAGCTTTAGGGACACCGAACTTTAGCGCCAGCGGCGCGTCTCGCACTGTGATGAAGGGGCAATTACAAGGCGCACTCTCGCGTGGCGGAATATAATTTGGCTTCGACGTATGATTGGAGGAGCTTTGCGACGAGATCCAACATTCTTAGGGCGGTTTTCTTCTCGTGGACGGTAAACTTAAAATCAACGAAATTTATCTCTCCGTTCAAGGAGAGAGCACGTGGGCGGGCCTGCCATGCGTCTTCGTGCGCCTGACGGGGTGCGATTCACGATGCAGTTACTGCGACACAGAGTATGCCTTTTATGAGGGGGTCAGGAAATCGCTCCATGAAGTTTTTGCTGAAGTGATGGCCTTCGAGTGCCCGCTTATCGAGATTACCGGAGGAGAACCGTTGCTTCAAAGAAACGTTCTTCCGCTGATGGCCGCAATTTGCGATGCGGATCGAACGGTGCTCATCGAGACCAGCGGCGCGCACGACATCTCTGGAATCGACCCGCGCGTGCATCGAATCATGGATCTGAAGACGCCCTCTAGCGGCGAGCACAGCAAGAATCTCTATTCGAATATCGCGTTTCTGAACCATCGTGATGAGGTGAAGTTTGTCATTGGATCGCGAGAAGATTACGAGTGGTCGCGGGAACAGATCGGGAGCCACGCGCTGGCGGAGCGTGTCAATGCGGTGCTGCTCAGCCCCGTTTTCGGCCGCATCGAACCGCGCCAGATCGTCGAATGGATGCTGGATGACCGGCTTCCAGCGCGGTTTCAAGTGCAGATTCACAAATTCATTTGGGAACCGCGCGCGCGGGGTGTATGAGCCTGCGCGGTGCCTGGGTCTTCTTCAAAGATGCGCAAGCGACACAATAAGCCGCCAGTTCGGCGAATTTGCTGATTGGCTCCGCATTCGGCGCGCGGGGCCTTGCTACCGGTTTTTCCTACTGCCCGTGAGCCACCGACCGTTTGCACATCATCCTTCAGACAAGCTGGTTCCATACGACGAATCGAAGAGGGACATCCGGACCCTGATCGCCGCTACGCATGCCCTAGAGCGCCGGGTCTTCCAGCCAGAGCGAGGTATCCTCGGATGCGATGAGCGACTGGAGGTCGGCTGCGCTGTCGAAGTAAGCGTTAAATGCATCCTGCTGCTCGTGTTGGTAGATAGGCCAGCCAATGATGAGAGCGGCGCAGGCAGCGGCTGGAATGACCCAGCGAAGGAGCGCGGCTACGGAGAACTGCGGGCGCTTTTCTTCACGAACGGCGCTCAGCACCTTCCGCACGAAATAGGGGGAGGCGTTAACGCGGCGCGCGCGGCCAAGCATCTCCCACAAGGGATCGTTCTCCTTGAAATCATCCATAACGAAGAAACCCTCCTGCTGCGGATAAGTTTCGAGTATTTCACCATTGCGGCGATGCATTCGCACGAAAAAATTTCGTAGCTTGTAGTCTAGTTAAGCCCAAGGCGGCGAATGGCGCCCCAACTTAATGCCGGAAGTGGCGGACTCCGGTGAAGGCCATGGCAAGTCCCCTCTCGTCGGCGGCGGCTATTACCTCGTGATCACGAATAGAACCACCAGGCTGGATAACGCATGTGGCGCCAGCTTCTGCGGCGGCGATGAGTCCGTCCGGGAAAGGGAAGAAAGCATCGCTGCAAAGGGCGCTTCCCTTGAGCGATAAGCCCGCCTCCTGGGCCTTCAAAATAGCGATACGAGAGGAGTCCACTCGGGACATCTGGCCCGCGCCTATTCCCAGTGTGCGATCCCTGCCGGAGTAGACGATAGCGTTGGATTTGACGTGCTTGACGATCTTCCAGCCGAATTCCATGGCTTCGATCTCGTCCCGGGTCGGCGGCCGCTGGGTGACGACCTTGTGCTCCAGTTCGAGCAGGTTTGCGGAATCTGAATCTTGCACAAGAAGCCCGCCAACAACGGAGCGCACGTCGCGGCTGCGCTCGGGCGGCGGCTTGAGCATCCTCATCAACCGGAGGTTCTTCTTCTTCGAAAGCAGAGAGCGCGCGTCGGAGTTGAATTCCGGACCGATGATGACCTCGCTGAAGATTTCCGAAATTGCTTTGGCCAGGGCCAGCGTGACAGGGCGGTTGCAGACGATGATTCCGCCAAAGGGTGCCCGCTTATCTGTCGCGAAGGCTTTGTCCCAAGCTTCCCGGAGATCAGGGTCGGTGCCGACGCCGCAAGGGTTCGTGTGCTTAAGAATCGCCGCTGCGGGCTTCGTGAACTCCGAGATGAGCTCGGCAGCCGCGCTGATGTCGAGGATGTTGTTGTGTGAGAGCTCCTTGCCCTGAAGTTTCTCAAAATAGGATCCAAAGTCACCGTAGAGTTCGCCGTGCTGGTGGGGATTCTCACCGTAGCGGAGCCGCAACTCCAAGGGGAGGTCGAGGCGAAAAGTCGCAAAGGCTTCCTGTTCGCGGTTGAGAAAGCCGGCGATGGCGCGGTCGTACGCGGCAGTGGTCGTAAAGGCCTTAATTGCGAGACGCTCGCGCAGTCCGCGGCTCGTGCCGCCGTTCTCCTTTCTCATGTCTTCGAGCACGATGGGATAATCGGCAGGATCGGTAACGACAGTCACGGACTGGAAATTCTTGGCGGCGCTGCGAATCATCGCCGGCCCTCCGACGTCGATTTGCTCAATGGCCTCCGGTAGTGTGGCGCCGCGAGCGATTGCAGCCTCGAAGGGATAGAGGTTTACGACAACAAGGTCGATGGGAAGGAGGCCATGGTCCTCGGTCTGCTTTTCGTGTTCGTCGTCGCCGCGAAGGTAGAGGAGGCCTCCGTGGATCCTCGGATGCAGAGTCTTGACGCGTCCCCCAAGGATTTCGGGGAAGCCTGTGAATTTCGAGACCTCGACGATCGGGACGCCCTCGGCTTGTAAAGTGCGCCCCGTCCCGCCCGTTGAGAGGATTTCGACCCCGAGCTCGTTCAGCCCCCGGGCAAGGTCGACGATGCCGATCTTATCGGAAACGGAGATCAAGGCGCGTTGGATTCTCATGAGGAGATGAGCATTCGTGATGCTGGCGAGAAGAATCGCGGGTGACAAGTGACGAGTGAAAAGTTCTTGCTCATTTGCTGGCGGTCGCCACTCATCGCTGCTAATGCCGAGCAAGTACTGGAGCGTTTTTACGACGGGTTTGCAGAATACGTTCGTCTACCGCTGGAACTTTCTTTTGAGGTCACTTTTCGGTATCGTCCCACTGGCCGGAACGGTCTTCATTTGGCGGGCGCTCTTCGAATCTCGCGGAGAGGATATACGGGGTTACAGCTTCGGACAGATGGTCTATTATTTTCTTGTTG
Source organism: uncultured Verrucomicrobiae bacterium (assembly GCA_963810765.1). Taxonomy (GTDB): domain Bacteria; phylum Verrucomicrobiota; class Verrucomicrobiia; order Chthoniobacterales; family Terrimicrobiaceae; genus DASTFP01. Next base: position 648,826 of record CAWEOV010000024.1, on the reverse strand, counting down.
TCCTGCTCGTGGACAACCTCGTGACGCCGACGGACGACGAATGGCAGATCGCTGCGGAGATTCGCGAGGGACAAATCAATAATTTTCTTTCAAAGCCGATTGATCACCTGGCTTACCGCACAAGTCTTTTTTTGAGTGCTCGCCTGCTCTACACGGGGGTCACGATTCTTCCGGTGATAGGGGTTTTTGCTTGGTTCCGTGAATTCATCGTCCTCCCGAGCGATCCCCTCACTTGGCCGCTGTTTCTTGTGTCGCTATTGATGGCAGGGGCCATTCAATTTTTGATCGCTTACGCGGTTGCCATGCTCGCGTTCTGGATTCTTGAAATTTCAACCATCGTTTTCATCCTTTACTCGTTTGAATACTATTTGAGCGGACGATTGTTCCCGCTCGACGTCATGCCTGACGCCATGCGCACCGTTATGATGTTCCTGCCATTTACCTATGAACTCTACTTCCCCGTTGCCGTGTTAATGGAGAAGGTGCGCGGCGTGGAACTGTGGATGGGGCTTGCCATCCAGGCGGGATGGGTCATCGCCTGTTTCGTGGCGGCACGGCTCATGTGGCGCGCCGGTTTGCGCAGGTACGAGTCGGTCGGAGGATAGAATGACCTTTTTGATTGTCTTCGTCAACCGGCTCCTTATCATCGCTAGAGGGAGTGTCAAGTGGCTACTCAAAACACAGTCAATTGCCGGGCAGAATGAAATATCGTACCAAAGTGATCGTCCTGCTCATGGCGATGGTATTCGTGACGACAGGCATTTCGATCGGGATTCTGTATTGGTACTTCGAGCGTCTGATGCGCGACCAAATGGGAAGCCAGGTGCTGAGCGTCGCGGCAACGACCGCCGCGTTTCTTGACGGAGATCTTCACAAGGCCCTCAAGGCGCCGGGGGATGAAAATTCCGCCGCCTACGTCACGCTTCGAGATGCGATTCGGCGCGCGCGCGACGCCAATCGCCGTGATGACTTCTATGTCAAATATGCCTACACGTTAACGGTGGATCCCGAGAAGGCCGACCTGATTAAGTTTGGCGTCGATGTGGAGGAGAACACGGAGATAGTCGCCGCCATCGGCGAGGCCTACCGCTCAAAGCTCAACAACCCGTTTAGTATCGATAAATACCAGTATGATAAGGTTTTCAGTAAAGACGACTGGGGCGAATTCCTTACCGCAAACGCGCCGATCAAAGACAAGGAGGGCAATGTCGTTGCCGCTCTCGGAATCGATGTTGAGTCGAGCCAGGTAATCCGCAAAACGGCGAGTATTCTTACGATCGCGCTGATTACGCTTGGCGCGGCGTTGCTCATCGCTCTGGCAGTCGCAATCATCCTTGCGAATCGTGCGAGCAAACCGCTGGATGAACTGCGGAGAACGGTTGAGGCGATCGGCAGCGGTGATCTCAGCGCTCGCGCGAACCTTCGTTCGAAAGATGAATTTGGCATGGTCGGCGAGGCAATCAATTCGATGGCGGAGGGGTTGCAGGAGAGGCGGACGCTCTTGTCATCGATCGAGCGATACGTTCCCTACAAGGTGGTGGAGTCGATTCTTCACTCCCCAGAGTCGCCGACCCTCAAGGGCGAGCGGCGCAAGCTGACCGTGCTGGTTTCCGACCTGCGAGGGTTCTGCAAAATCGCCGAGAGCAGGCAACCAGAGGAGGTTGTGACTTTCTTGAATCGTTGTTGCGAGGTGATGAGCGAGGTAATCGAGCGCCATGGCGGCACGCTCGATAAATTCGTTGGTGATGGAATGATGGCCACTTTTGGTTCGCCGAATGATGATCCCTATCAGGAAGAGCGTGCGGTCAGGGCCGCGCTCGATCTTCAGGAAAAAATCAGTGAGCTCTCTGAGAAGTGCGAGAAGGAAAATTGGCCCGCGATCAACGTCGGGATCGGGGTGCATTCCGGATACGCGGTGGTGGGCAGCATGGGATCGAGCCGGCATCTGGAGTACACAGCCATTGGCGAGACAGTAAACACTGCGCACTATCTCGAATCTGCGACCAAGCAATTCCGCGCGAATATTCTGATCAGCCAGTACACCTACAACGCTATCCGTGGGCAGTTCAACGTGAAGCAGCTCGGCCAGGTCAACGTCAAAGGCCACGCCGAACCTATGGTTGTTTATTCAGTAGAAGGTCAGCGCGAGATGGCGGGCATTACAGGGGGCGATGAGTGACAAGATCCGCATTGGCGATTGTTGTTTCGGTAAAGGGGTCTTCGCCCGTTCGATAATTCGCAAAGGCGAGGAAATCCTCCGCTTTGCCGGGCCTTTGATCAACCTTGAAGAGGCGATAGCCAAAGGCGCGCGGCAATGTGATCCGCTCCAGATCGGGCCGCGACTTTACGTGGACATCCAACCGCCGGGGGTACTCGTCAATCACTCCTGCGCGCCAAACGCAGGAATTCGCGATGACGTGAGATTGATCGCCATTGCGGATATTATCGCTGGAGAGGAGATTTTCTATGACTACTCGACCACGATGAATGAAGATCACTGGACGCTGGCGTGCCACTGCGGAAGCACCCTCTGCCGCGGGAATGTTGGCGATTTTAAGCACCTGCCTTTGCACACGCGCCGAAGGTACCTGCGTTTGGAGATCGTGCAGGCCTACCTCGCGCGCCGGTTCGCCCACCTTGTGAGCAACAAGCCGCAGTGTCGAAAATTGCAGAGCGAATCCTTGGCAGCAGCCCGATAGGCCGTGGGAGGCGAACGTGCGCTCGCTGCCTTCAAGAGAGAACCTGCGCGGGGCTTTTGAGCCGCCAAGTTTGGAGTCTTGTTTTCGCAACATTGACGGTTTAATCCGGGCGTCATGTGGATTGTGTATGCCCTTGCAGCGTCGATCATCTGGGGGATAAGCTACGCGGCCAGCGGCAGGGTGATCGAGCGTGGCATGACGCCGCTGGTTTTTTTCTTCCTGTATACTCTTTTTGGAGCGGCTGCTGCCGCAGCGGCACTAACTATTACGGGCAAGACAGGGACTCTATTTTCCGAGTTCCGCGCCTTGGGGGAGGATTGGGTCTGGCTTGTGGTCGCGGTTGTGTCTTCGGCCGCCGGTGCGCTCCTGATTTACGTCGCCATCGGGGAGAAGAATGCCACGCTCGCTTCGTTGATCGAAATTTCCTACCCGTTTTTCGTGGCGGTATTTGCGTGGCTTTTTTTCCGTGAAACGCAATTCAGCTGGCCGACCATCCTCGGCGGTGTGTTGATTCTTGGTGGGGTGGGAGTCGTTTTCCTCGGGGAAAGGCATTGAACATTCCGCCACCTGACGGCTTCGGCCATGAGCGTGCTAACGGCCACCTTTCGCTGATCAAATTAATTGGTGCAATTGCGCAACCATGGGAGAAACGAGATGTTTTTCTCTTGCCAGGGAAGGAGGGCAAAATAGCCTCCCGGGATCGAATGAGAAGGTGTTTTTTTTCGGCGGCATTTGCCTGGCTAGCCTGGGTGGCCTGCGCCTTGGGGCAGTTCGGCAGCTTTGGTGACGTGCCCGTATCGATTACCGCCGACGGCGAGACGAAATTCGAAGGTGGCGTGGCTGTGGCCGAAGACAACGTTCAGATCCACTACGGTGATTACAGCATCTATTGCGACTACGCGGAATACAACCCGGACACTCGCGACGTACTGCTGATTGGCAACATCCGCCTCTACACACCAAGAGAGGTACTCGTCGGGCAGCGCGCGCTTTTTAATCTTGAGACAAAGCAGATGCGCGCGCTCGAGTTCTCAGGGGCCCATTTTCCGCTGCTTTTTCGTGCATTTAGTTTGCGCGCCCCTTCGCTGCGCGAATTCCGCGTCAGAGACGCCATCTTCACGAGCGACGATTCGTCGAAACCTGATTTTCATGTCCGATCGAAAAGCGTCCGCATCTATCCCGACAGCAGGGTCGTTTTTTCCAATTCAACCGTCTACATCGGTCAGACGCCGATCTTTTGGTTTCCGTATATCTTTGCCAATATCAACAACACCGGCTTCGAGTTCCTGCCGGGCTTCTATTCGCCCTGGGGGGCTTATTTGCTGACGGCCTACAGCTTTCCAATCGGAACCGGCGACAGCATGATCGGAAAGGTGCATGTCGATCTTCGCTCAGAGCTCGGAGCGGCCTTTGGATTCGATACAAAGTTCAAATATGGAAAGGACGATCGCAGCTACGGCGACTTCATTTCTTACTATGCCTTCGACACGCAGCCTGACCAAGCTTTGGCCGGGGAGCCGCCGGAGAAGGGCGACGAGGGCCGTTATCGGGTGACGTTCAAGCATCGTCTGTTTTTGACCGACGACATCTACGCGACAGCGGACATCAATCTGCTCAGCGACGTCGATTTCCTTGAAGACTACTTTCCGGGTGAATTTCGTCTCGATCCGCAGCCCGATAGCTATCTCTCTCTCACAAAATGGGATGAATTCTACACGCTCACCCTCCTCGGACGCTGGCAGATCAACGACTTTCAAGATACCACCGAGCGCCTGCCCGAATTGGTATTCGATTTTAAGCAGCACCGATTTTTTGGCCTGCCGGTCTATTATGACGGCGAGACAAGTGCCGGCCAATACAAACGGGCCTTTGGAGTAGGACCGGAATTCGACCAGTTCGATTTTCCCGACTATAATTCCGGTCGCTTCGACACCTACCACCAGCTTTCCTTTCCAGCCCAATTGTTTGGGTGGCTCAACATCACTCCCAGGGTGGGCTTTCGTGCCACTTACTACAGCGAAAGCGGGACCTTTCAGAGTTTTGGTGGTCAGGTCACGGAAATCGATCCGGTCACGGGGCTTGTGCAGGTCGTGTCCACTCCGTCCATCGAAAGTACGCCTCTCAATTCACCCACCCCGAATCTTCAAGAGGGCGGATCCATCTTTCGGCCTGTAGCCAATTTTGGCTTGGAAGTATCTGCCAAAGCCTCCAAGGCCTACGAACGCGTGCAGTCCCGATGGCTCGGGCTCGACGGACTTCGCCACGTGGTTCAACCCTATGTAAACTATTCTCTAGTCGGCAATTTCGGTCCAAGCCCCCAAGAGATTCTTCAATTTGACCGTGTGGTGCCGTCGACCCAGTTGCTCCCGATCGAATTTCCGCAGTTTACCGCCGTCGACACGATTGACACCTGGAACATCCTGCGCCTCGGGGTGCGCAACAGGCTGCAAACCCGCCGGGATCAGGGCACGCATCAATGGATGACACTCGACACTTTCATGGATGTGAACTTCGACAATCCCTACTCGGACGCCGACGTGTCCAACCTATTTAATGTCTATTCCTTCTACCCGGTCCCCTGGTTTACCGTGACCGTTAAGTCGCAGCTCCCGATTGTCGACGAAGGATTCACGGAATTTAACACCGGCTTTAGTGTGATGCCGACTCGCGATCTCTCATTCCGGATCTCTCATCAGTATATCGTCGACAACCCGTTTTTCGCGGACAATAGCCAGGTCGACTTCTATGCGTACTGGCGCATAAACCACAATTGGGGAGTCAGCCTCTATGAGCAGTACGAATTTGTTTCACAAATCTGGCAGTACCAACGCTACATGATTCATCGTGATCTCTCGAGTTGGGTTGCCTCACTAGGAACCCAGATACGCGAGAGCCAGGGCCAAGATCAGCCAGACTTTGGTGTTCTCTTTATCCTGACGCTTAAAGACGCGCCGCAGGTTACTCTGCCCATCTCATTTGACACGGCAACTTCGCCCATTGAGCCTGGAGCCAGCGCAAACTAAAACAATCACCAATTGCCCTTCCATTGCTCGGTTTTTGGCGAAGCGCACCGTGAAAAGAGGTCGAAGAAATCAGTTCCGCTCCGCTTTTCGTCCCCCGGATACTGATAGCCGTAGTTTTCGCCAAACGGATCCACGACGTTGCCGGCATTGGTCATGGACTTGTTGAATTCGAAATAGACCTTACCCCCGTTGGGCATGAGACTGTTTAGCAGGAAGCTATTGCTTGTCGGCGCATTGACTCCGTTGACGTTGTTTCCCAGCGGGTAGTCTCCGTTATCCGCCTTATAATTTTCCAGGGCGACGGTAAGTGCAGCAATCTCGGCTTCCACACGCGACGTTGCTCCCCTTCTCTGAATGTAGCCTGCCGTATTCAAGATTAGGCCGGCAAGGATTGCGATGATCGCGATGACCACCAAGAGCTCGATGAGCGTGAACGCACGCTTCGCCGGCAGCCACTGTTCGCATAAGATCTACGACTGTTGCTGCATGCCGCTGATAATGCTGATCAGCGGCAGGAACAGAGCGATGACGATAGTCCCCACGACGACAGCGAGAAAGACGATCATGATTGGCTCCAGCAGCGAAGTAAGACCGGACACCGCGCTATCGACTTCGTCATCGTAGACTTCCGCGATCTTCAAAAGCATTTCTGGTAGCTGTCCGGTCTCCTCGCCGACGTCGATCATGCTGATGACCATTGGCGGAAAAACTCCGCTTGCCTCAAGCGGATGGACGATCGACTCGCCTTCCTTCACGCTATCGTGAACCTTCATGATCGCGTTGGCGATTACTGTAGTTTCCGGCCGTTTCCCGCGTGATATTGAGGGCCTGAAGAATGGGAACACCGCTCGTGACAAGAGTGCCGAGCGTGCGGCTGAAATCGCGAGATGGCGTTCTTGCGGGTTAGGTCTCCAAAGAGAGGCGCTCTCAGTTTTAGAGTGTCAAGGACAAGAGCGCCTTTCGCAGTCTTTCCAATGAATCTGAGAAGGATCGATGATTCCCACGACGGCTCCGATGATTAGGAAGATATTGTCTCTTCACTGCGCTGCTGGCGCCGATGACAAACTGGGTAAGCGGGGGTAACGGCTTTCCACCAAGCATGTCCGCAAAAATCGCTTGAAACTTCGGCACGATAAACACGAGCAGGAAACCCAGAATCAGAATGGCGATAAGCAAAACGATGATCGGATAGAACATCGCCGAAACGACCTTGTTCTTGATCTTTTGTGCCTTTTCCTGAAACTCGGCAAGGCGCAGCAGAACCAGCTCAAGCACGCCGCCGAGTTCGCCCGCCTTCACCATGTTGACGTAGAGCTTGTTGAAAATCCTGGGATGACCGGCAAGACTTTCGGAAAAGGTTCCGCCACCCTGCACGCCTTCAGCCAGGCTCACGATTACCCTGCGCAAGTAGCGGATCGCGCTCCTGCTTGGCGAGAACAGTCAACCCGCGCAGGAGCGGAAGGCCCGCATCGATCAGTGTCGCAATCTGGCGGGTGAATATCATCAGCGTCTTTCCCTTGATTGTCTTTCGCTCGAAGAATGGCAGGGAGATGCTGATCTGTTTCTGCGCGGAGGCAGGTTGCCTGGTCGCGGCCCTCACCGCTTTGGCCATCTTTCCACCTTTGCCTTCCTCAGCGATTGCCTTTGGAAAATAACCCGCCTGCCTCAGTTGCCCCACCGCGTCATTTTGCGAGTCGGCTTCGATCACGCCGGAAGCTTCTTGTCCACGGGCAGTCAAGGGCAACGTAGTTGTATCGCGGCATGGTAAGGTTTAGGGGTGGAAATTAATGTAGTAAAAGCGTTTAAAATTGGCGGCGTCTCCTGTCGAGCACAGATTCCCTCAATTCGCGAGAAACGGATTCTCGCGTCGCTCCCATCCGATCGTGGTAGCCGGCCCGTGGCCGGGAAGAACGGTTATGGTGTCCTCGAGGGGGAGCAATTTTCGCCGAATGCCTTCGAGGAGCAGGTCTTTATCCCCTCCGGGAAGATCCCAACGCCCGACACCCCCGCGGAAAAGAACGTCGCCACCGATAATGATCTTCTCATCCAGAAGATGAAAACACAGGCTTCCCGGACAATGTCCCGGCACGTGGTAAATGTGCACGGGCGCACCGAGCAGTTCGGTCGGGTCCGTTTTCGTCAAGGAGCAAGTCTGCGTCGAAAGGATCGATTTCCAATCCGAAGCCCCAACGGCGGAAGAATTCGCGATCACTCACCATGGGCGCGGTTTCGGGGTGCATTGCAGTCTTGCAACCGTGGCGTTTGATGATTGCAGCGGCGTCAGCGACGTGGTCAAAGTGACCATGCGTGAGCACCAACAGATCCACCCGTTCGCCCGCGAATGCAGAATCTGCTCCTTGCGGCGCGTCGAAAAGAATGCCGCCAGCCGGCGCGGAATAGTAGAAACAATTGGTATCGAACACGCCACCGGTAAAGGTTTTGAACCGATTCATGAGAAAATGGTCAGAGAAAAAGTGATGTCGAAGTTTGATTTTTGGAGTTCTGTCTGCAAGTTTTTCACGTCCCATTCAATGAAGCGCGCGTTATCAGGTTTGTTTTGTGCTGTAGCAATTGTTCTTGCGGGCTTCATTCCGTGCGCCCCTCGATGCCCGCAGTTCTGTCGATCCCGGGCAGGTGGCGATCTCGGTCGCGCGGTGGCTTGAACAAGGTCATTACACCCGTGAGAAACTGGACGAGAAAATGTCTGGCAGGTTTCTTCAGACCTACCTTACAACGCTAGACTACAACAAGCTGTACTTCATACAGGCGGATATTGACGAATTCGGGAGCAAGTATTCCGCTACGCTGGGTGACAGTGTCTTGCGGGGAGATCTTGGGCCGGCGCGCGAGATTTTCGCCCGTTTCAGGCAGCGCGTGGAAGACCGTGTCGCCAAAAACAAGAAGCTCGCTCAGAAGAAATACGCTTTCGATAGCAACCGCACGGTGGAGATCAACCGTCAAGACGCTCCGTGGCCCAAGAATCAGGAGGAAGCGGATCGAATTTGGCAAAGCCGCATCGAAGCAGAACTTCTCAAGGAAACCCTTGCGGAACTCAAACTCAGGCCGCCACAGGAAACGGTGATCCGCCGATATGACCAGGTTCTCCGAAACGTCCGCGAGATGGAGGATAACGATGTGGTCAAGACGTTTCTCAGCGCTCTGGCGCAGACCTACGATCCGCATTCAGAGTATCTTAGCCCGTCGGATCTGGAAAATTTTCAGATCTCGATGAAACTCTCGCTGGTCGGTGTTGGCGCCGTCCTTTCTTCCGAAGACGGTTATGCGAAGGTCAAGGAAATTGTCCCCGGCGGACCGGCCGACCGCGACGGGCGTCTAACGGTGAGCGACCGCGTTGCCGCCGTGGCCCAGGGAGATGGAGAGTTCGAGGACGTTGTTGATATGAAGCTCGACAAGGTCGTCGAGAAAATCCGCGGCAAGAAGGGAAGCCTTGTCCGGCTGCTCGTCATCCCTGGTGACGCGACGGATCCATCCAAGAGGAAGATTGTCGAGATTCGACGGGACGAGGTGAAGCTTAAGGACCAGGAAGCCAAGGCGGAAGTGCTCGACCTTGACGAAAACGGGGGGCGTCCGACCCGCATCGGTTGGATCACTCTTCCTTCGTTTTATGCAAACATGGAGAATCGGGGCACCCCAAAGAGCACCACGGAGGACGTCGCCCTGCTCATCGCGCGTCTAAAGCGAGAAGGAATTCAGGGCCTCGTCATTGATCTTCGCCGCGATGGAGGGGGCTCGCTCGAAGAAGCCATTAACCTCACGGGTCTATTCATCCCTAAGGGACCGGTAGTTCAAGCCAAGGATTCCAACGGAAAAATCACCGTCTCGCAGGACACCAATCCCGTTCTCGCCTACAGCGGCCCGCTCATCGTGCTGACCAATCGCCTGAGCGCTTCCGCGAGCGAAATTTTTGCCGCTGCGCTGCAGGATTACGGCCGGGCTGTAGTCATTGGTGACGAGCGCACCTTCGGCAAAGGCACCGTGCAAACCGTTCTCGACCTCGGTCGTCTCATGTCGCCATTCAGCCTTGGTACCGCCGATGCAGGGGCATTGAAATTGACGATTCAAAAATTCTACCGGGTCCGGGGAGGGTCGACACAGCTCAATGGCGTGGAGTCGGACATGATTTTGCCATCTCTTACCGACAATTCCGAGATCGGCGAGGGGTCATTGAAGAACAGGCTTGCTTACGACGAGGTCGCGCCGGTGAAGATCGCGGATTCGATGGCAGCGACACCGCTTTTCCTCAACCAGCTCAAGGCGCGTTCAGCCCCGCGCGTCGCCGCCGATCCGGAGTTTCTCTACACGATGGAGGATATGCGTCGCGTTCGGGAAAAGATTGCCGAGAATACAATCTCAATCAACGAGAAGGTTCGGCGCAAGGAACTCGTTGAGGACAAAAAACGAAAGGAGCTGCGAGAAAAAGAAAGGCAATCGCGCGGACCCGCGCTGGAAGTGCAGGCCTACGAGCTTACCCTCGATGATCTTGCGGCCCCGAAATTGCGTCCAGTTGCCTTCGACCGCAAACAGGATAAAAACTTGCTCGATTCGGACGACGATGAGGCTGAGACCAAGAAAGCGACTCCTGAACCTGATCCCATTCGTAACGAATCATTGCGCATCATGCGGGATCTCATTGAACTTAACCAGCAAATGAAGACTGCCAGCATCCAAAACGATACTCCGCTTTAAGACATCGGATTCCTGTTTGGCACGACTAGCGATCTATTGACAGGAAAGCGTCAATTTGTGAACATACATGTTAGACGGCGCGATACTGCTGCGCCGAACCCTTAAACTCCCATGTCTGAGCCTAAGAAGGAAACTGTGCGCATCGTGCTTCCTCCGCGTCGGGACGGTCAACCGCCGGCATCGAGCTCTCGCGAGACTGCGATGATTAACCTACCGCCGAAACCGGTCCTGAAGCCCGGCGCTCCTGAGTCGGTTTCCGCGCCACACCCTGCGGGCGAGCCGCCCGCATTTCCGCCGCTACCCAAGCCGTCTTTCGCTCCGAACGCCCCTCAAGTTCAAGGGTTATCCGTTCCGCCCCTCGCTCCCAAGCCACCCTCGATTGCGGGAGTGGCACCCCCCGCTCCCAGACCGCCTTCCTTAGCGCCCGTTGCTCCGAAGCCGCCTTCCGTGGTTGGGGTTCCTCCTGGCTTGCCAAAATCGGCTTCGTTCGCTGGGCCGCCGCCGCTCGCTCCGAAGCCGCCGGGTACGGCAATGCCGTCGGCCTCGATCGCTCCGTCGGCGGCCAAGGCGCCATCCGTAGCGGGCGTGCCTGCAGGTGTACCGGCTTCGCTCTCAGCGGAGAGCAAGAAGGAGACGGCGAAGGTTCCGCCCAGCACATCGGGTCCAAGGCCGGGGTTGCCTCAGGCGTCGGTGCATTTGCAAAGGAGGCCGGGCGCGTCATCCACCGCTTCGAGTTCGGCCATTACCGTTGCGCCTCAAGGTCAAACTGAAGGGGGAACAGGTTTGGTGGTGGGTATTCTTGCGCTTGCAGCTTCGCTGATCGCTGTTGGTATCCAAGTCTGGATGTTCCTCTAGTTCGGACCGCGGAAGGCTGATGGTTGGCACCAGCCGGGTTAGTACATTTCCCTGTCAGATTCTGGCTTTTTCCTGTGGGCCTGCTATTCTTTGAGGGTTATGGCTAGTGAAAACGTAGTAGAGCTAAACGATCTCAATTTCGACAGCGTTGTTTCGAAAGCTTCGGAGCCGTTGCTGGTCGATTTTTGGGCTCCATGGTGTGCGCCATGCCGTATGCTGACGCCGGTAGTCGAGGAAATCGCCGGGGAAAGCGCTGGAAAGTTCACGGTCACCAAAGTCAATGTGGACGAGTCGCCCGTCCTCTCGGAGAAATTCGGCATTCGCAGCGTTCCTACATTGCTTTTTTTCAAGGCCGGGGAGAAACGGGACCAAACGGTCGGCGTCCTTGGAAAAGCCGAAATTCTCCGCCGGCTTCAGGCTCTCGCCTAATCAGGATTGTTTTGGAAGGGAGCCGATTGAAGCCCTTCGTCAACTGATATTAGCTGCCTGATGGCTGCGGTTCCCTTCGTTCACCTGCATTGCCACACGGAATATTCCCTGCTGGACGGTGCGATTCGGACGAAAGACCTTGTCAGAAAGGCCGCTGAATGCGGAATGCCGGCCGTCGCCATTACCGATCATGGCAATCTCTACGGTGCGATCGAGTTTTATCAAGCGGCGGAAAAGGCTGGAATTCGGCCGATCGTCGGCTGTGAGGCGTACGTGGCGCCCGGTTCGCTGCGGGATCGCAACGCCTCTTCCGCAAAGGAAGCCGCCTTCCATCTGACCCTTCTCGCTGTCAATGCGGATGGCTATCGCAATTTGGTAAAGCTCATTACCGCCGCGCATCTCGAGGGCTTCTATTACAAGCCCCGAGTTGACAAGGAATTGCTGGCCAGCCATTCGCGGGGAATCATAGCGTTGAGCGGCTGTCTCAAGGGCGAGGTCAACAGCAGGTTGCTTGCGGGCGATTCGGCCGGTGCAAGAAAGATCGCCGGTCAGTATCGCGAGATTTTCGGACGAGACGAATTTTTCGTGGAATTGCACGATCACAGCCTCGACGCTCAACGCCGCTGCAATCCCGAATTGGTGCGGATCGCTCGCGAGCTGGATTTGGGGCTGGTTGCCGCAAATGACGTGCATTTTTTGGAACGCGGACATCATGATTCGCACGACGTGATGCTCTGCATCGGGACCGGGGCGATGGTGTTTGATGAAAAGCGAATGCGATACGCGCCCGAACTCTATTTTAAGAGCGGTGAAGAGATGGCTTCACTTTTCAGGGAAGTTCCGGAAGCGCTGACCAATACCGTGCGCATCGCCGAGAGGTGCGAGCTCAAGCTCGAATTCGGGCAGCCAAAATATCCCGCCTTTGAGGTGCCCGTCGGGAGGGCGCGGGAGGAATATTTTCGCGAGTTGTGCTGGCGCGGACTCCATGAGCGTTACGGCCAAAGGGCGGAAGTTGATCGGGATCTCCGTGCGCGCCTTGAATACGAACTCTCCGTCATCGAAAAGACCGGATTTGTCAGTTATTTTCTGATCGTTTGGGACTTCATCAACTATGCCAGACTGCAGGGGATTCCTGTTGGGCCGGGGCGGGGTTCCGCGGCGGGATCCCTGATCGCCTACGTTCTGCGCATCACTGATATCGACCCGCTGCGCTACGGCTTGATTTTCGAACGCTTTCTGAACCCCGAACGCGTTAGCCCGCCCGATATCGATGTGGATTTCTGCATGGAGCGCCGCGGGGAAGTCATTGAGTACGTGCGGCGAAAATATGGCGAACGATGCGTTTCGCAGATTGTTACATTCGGCACGCTTGGCGCAAAGAGTGTTGTGCGCGATGTTGGCCGCGTTCTCGGCTGGAGTTATACGGACGCGGACCGGCTCGCCAGGATGATCCCGAACGAGTTGAACATCACTCTTTCCGGCGCTGCTGAGAAAAATTCCGAGCTTCGAGCGGCGCTTGATAGCGAGCCCGCTACCCGTCAGCTCTGGGATCATGCACTCGTCCTTGAGGGTCTGAGTCGCAACACAGGCATTCACGCGGCTGGCGTTGTCATTGGTGATCGGCCACTCGATGAATACATCCCGTTGTGCCGTGGCAAGGACAACGAGGTCATCACTCAATTCGAGATGAATGCGCTTACAGAGCTCGGCATGCTCAAGATGGACTTCCTAGGTTTGCGGACGCTCACCGTTCTTGAAGAGACAGTGCAGAGGATTCGGGAGTTGGAACCAGAATTCGATCTCACCGCGATTCCGACCGACGACCAGAAGGCGTTCGGCATTTACAATCGAGGTGAAACCCTCGGCGTCTTCCAGATGGAGGGCGGTGGCATTACCAACTGCTGCAAGCGCTTTGATGTGCGTTCCATCGAGGACATTATTGCCATCGGCGCCCTCTATCGGCCCGGACCAATGAGGTTCATCGACGATTACATCGCGCGCAAAAAGGGCCAGAAGAGTATCGAATACGCCCATCCGCTTCTTGAGCAAGTCTGTGCCGAGACCTATGGAATCATGGTTTATCAAGAGCAGGTTCAGCGGGCCGCCAATGTGCTTGCAGGCTACTCCCTCGGCGAGGCCGACCTTCTCCGCCGCGCAATGGGCAAGAAGGATCGGGAAAAAATGGGCAAGGAACGCAGTCGCTTTGTCAAGGGTTGTGGTCGTGTCAATGGAATCCCCGAAGCCACCGCCGACGCAATCTTCGACTTCATTGCGCGCTTTGCGGAATACGGTTTTAACAAGTCGCACAGCGCCGCCTACGGTTGGATTTCTTATCAAACTGCCTACCTCAAGGCCCATTACCCGGTTGAGTTCATGGCGGCGCTGTTGACGCACGACGCTTCAACGACCGACCGCATCGCCGAGGTCATCGGAGAGTGCTCGCGAATGCGCATTAAAATTCTTGCCCCGAATGTCAATTCCAGCAGCCTGCATTTTACGCCGGAAGACTCCGGACAGGGAATGGCAATCCGTTTTGGCCTCGCCTCGATCAAGAATGTCGGCACCGCCGCGATGCGGTGTGTCATCGAAGAGCGCGGTAAGTCGGGCGCATTCCGCTCTCTTGAGGACTTCTGCGCTCGTCTTGACTCCCACAACGTAAACAGGAAAATTTTGGAAAGTCTTGTGAAATGCGGCGCATTCGATTGCTTCCGAAAATCCCGGGCACAGCTTTTTGTGGATCTCGATCAGGCGGTGTCTTCTGCGGCGGCTCTTCAACGTGATCGTGCTAGCGGGCAGGGGGCCTTGTTCGACAGGCTGGACGTTCAGTCACCGCAAACCGCGTCTCTGCACCTTGTCGAGCCGTGGCCTCGCAATGAAATGTTGGCCTACGAGAGGGAGTTGCTCGGTTTTTACCTCACCGGGCATCCGCTGGAAGCCTATGCTGGCCATTTCGACAATCCGAAGATCACATCGATCGCTGCGGCTCAGCAAATCGAAGAGCCTTCGACGGTTCGTCTCGCTGGCATCGTGTGTTCGGTCGAGAAAAAGTTTACCAAGAAGGACGGCAGGTCCTTCGCCGTTCTTGTCTTGGAGGATTTCACGGGACAGATCGAGATGACGGCTTGGGACGATGTTTTCACCGAGCATCAGGGGCTTCTTCATCCTGGAGCGATTGTCGCCGTCACCACACGTCTGATACGACGGGACGATACCATTCGAGCCACCGCCAGCGCATTATCCGCTTTGAAGCCGAAGGCCTCTGTGAAACCTGTCCGCCTTCGGTTTGCTCGAGCAAAGCTCTCGGAAGGCGTCTTGCCAGAGATACTGGAGGCCGTTAGGAGGTTTCCAGGCAAACGGCCGCTCATCATAGAGATCGTGAATGATGACGGGCTTTCCTTTGAGTTCCGAGCCTCCGAGGGCCTCGCGGTAGGTGACGCGAGCGGACTGCAAATCGCTGTCCTTCAATTTACTGCGATAGAAAATGGGGCGGCTTGAGTTCTCCGTTATTGATTGTCCCGAGGCTTCAGGATAGCGTTCGCTTTCCATGAAAACGATTTTTGTCACTGGCGGAGCAGGGTACATTGGCAGTATTTGCGTCGAGCAGTTGCTCAACGAAGGCTATGAAGTCGCGGTCTTCGACAATTTGACTGAGGGTCACCGAAAGGCGGTTGAGCCTCGCGCCGAATTTTTCCAAGGTGATTTGGCCGACAGGACTGTCGTCAAACATGCAATCGGCGAAGTGAAACCCGACGCCGTCATGCATTTTGCCGCCAATGCTCTCGTCGGCGAGTCAATGCAGAATCCGTCGAAGTATTTTCGCAACAACGTCGCCAATGGCGTGAACCTGCTGGATGCCGCCGTGGAGCACGGCGTGACGAAGTTTGTTTTTTCATCGACCTGCGCGACTTTTGGTATTCCCGAGCGCGTCCCGATCGATGAATCGCTTCCGCAAGTTCCGATCAATCCATACGGCGAATCAAAGCTGCTGTTCGAAAAAATTCTCCGATGGTACGACGAGATTCACGGCCTAAAGTATGTGGCCCTCCGCTACTTCAATGCGGCGGGTGCAACGGAGAAGTATGGCGAGGATCATCGTATCGAAACGCATCTGATTCCGAATGTTCTCAAGGTGGCGCTCGGCCAGCGCGAAGCAGTGGATATCTACGGGACCGATTACCCCACGCCGGACGGCTCGTGCATTCGCGATTACATCCATATCCTCGACCTCGCGCAGGCGCATATCCTTGCACTCAAAGCTGATAAGAGCGAGCGATTCAACCTGGGAACCGGTGGCGGAACATCCGTCAAGGAAGTGATCGATACTTGCCGGGCGGTCACTGGCAAGGACATTAAGGCCGTCGAAAAGCCGCGTCGGCCGGGCGACCCGCCGCGCCTGATTGCCTCCTCGGACGGGATCAGGAAGGCCCTCGGATGGCAACCAAAGTTCCAGGACATTCGCACCATCGTCGAAAGTGCCTGGGCCTGGCACGTCAGGAATCCAGGCGGTTACGGAGACTAGTTTTTTGGCTCCGCCGGCTGCGCGCAAGCGCTGAAGCGCTTGGCCCGCGACCGGCGTTCGGCTAACCAAGAAGCGTCAGAGGGCGATTGCGCATCGTTTGCGCCCCTAGGGCCGCTGTGCTAAGCGAAGGTATGCTCCGATGGATTTTCCTTCCTTTGCTGGCTATTGCTGCGCACGCGCAGGTCTACCAAGGCAAGACGCTCGTGACGGCTTCGCTGGTGTCGGACTCGGCGGGTATTGTTCCGGGTAAGCCTTTTGAGGTCGGCGTGCTCCTGGAGATGGCGCCTCACTGGCACACCTACTGGGAATATCCCGGCGACGCCGGGCTTCCGACCGCGATTACCTGGACACTTCCCGAAGGATTTGTTGCGGGACCTATTCAATGGCCCTTGCCGGATCGAGTGATCGAACCGGGAGAAATCGAGGTGTATGCCTATAAGGACAAGGTTCTCCTGCTGACCGCAATCGTTCCTCCCGCCAAGATTGCCGAAAAGACGGTGACACTTCGCGCCAAGGTCGATTGGCTCGTCTGTGAGGAGATTTGTATTCCTGGTTCGGCAGACTTGGAACTCTCTCTTCCAGTTGCCAACGAAGCCACGGAAGCAAACGCAGAGCTCTTTTCAGCTTTTCGCAAGCTACTTCCCGCCGCCACGCCTGCGCCGTATCAACTTGCATGGACGAGGAACGGCAACCTTCTCGAGCTGAGCGTGAACGGCTTGAAGGATGCGAAAGCGGTGGATCTTTTCCCGCTCCCAGCGAAAGGCGAGCAAATTGGACACCCGCAAGGTGGGTCGATTCAAAACGGCGCTGCGACGATAACGGTTGAAAATCCCGGCGACTTGCGTGGCGTGCTGGTCGTGGAGACCGAAAGCGGGCGTCAGGGCTGGCTTGTTTCCTCGAGCGAACAGCTTGCGTCGCGCGGCCCGCCGAGTTCTTCGAACGCTTCGGCGCCGACCGCGAACCAGCCGGGTCTCTGGCAAGCCTTGATCTTTGGATTTCTGGGCGGTTTTATCCTGAACCTCATGCCGTGCGTCCTGCCGGTGATCTCACTTAAGATCTTCGGTTTCATACGCCAGGCGGGCGACCATCCCGAAAGAATCTTGCGCCACGGTCTGGCATTTATTGCAGGAATCTTCGCGTGGTTTCTTGGTCTTGGCTTGGTTATCCTCGGGCTAAAGTCGACCGGAAGCGAGGTGACATGGGCGTTTCAGTTTCAGAATCCCTGGTTCAACCTTATCATCGGCTGCATCGTCTTTGTTTTTGCGCTCAATCTTTTCGGTGTCTTCGAGATCGTTCTTCCCGGCCGAGCGAGCACAGCATTGGCGGAGGCGTCGTCGCGGGAGGGCTACTCGGGCTCGTTCTTTCAGGGTATTTTCGCAACGTTGCTAGCCACACCCTGCACCGCGCCATTCTTGGGCACGGCTCTCGGGTTTGCCTTCAGCCAGTCTCCGTTGGTGATCCTGCTGATGTTTGCCTCCGTAGCGTTCGGCATGAGCGCGCCTTACTTTCTCCTCTCCGCTCGACCCGGTTGGATGAAGCTTCTGCCGAAACCGGGCGAATGGATGGAGCGCGTGAAACAATTCATGGGATTTCCGCTCCTGGCGACGCTGATCTGGCTTCTTTACATCCTCGGCAATCAACGAGGTCTCGAGGCGGTAATTTGGTTCGCCGCTTTTCTGCTTTGCCTTGCGTTGGCCTGCTGGACTTACGGTGCATTTTGCGGACCGCTCTCTTCTATGAAGACGCGTGTCGTGTCGCTTGCGGCAATCGTGCTGATCGTAATCGGCGGCGCCGGATTTTTTCTCACTGAGAGATTTGCGCGTTCGACGGTGCCCGGGACAACGAGCCGTTCCAGTGATGGCATTGCGTGGAGACCATTTTCTCAAAAGGCGCTCGACGAGCTGCTGGCTGCCGGCGAATCGGTATTCGTCGATTTTACCGCAGACTGGTGCATATCGTGCAAATTCAATGAACGGACAGCCATCGACGTTCCCGCCGTGCGCGAAGCGTTCTCAAAAAGCGGCATTGTTCCCATGAAGGCCGACTGGACCAATGCGAATCCCGAGATCACCGCCGCCTTGAAAAAATTCGGACGTGTCGGCGTCCCATTCTATGTGCTCTATCCCCGTGGAGCATCCGATCAACCCATAATTCTCCCTGAGATTCTCACCCAAAGTATCGTTCTCGAGGCGCTTGCCAAGGCGGCTCGGTAGTTGCGTACGGCTTGAGCAACAAAAAAAAGAGGGATCGAAAAGCGGCCATTGCAACTTGCGGGGTTCATCGAAGTGGATAGGTTTCCGAACCATGAGAATTTTGTCTGTTTTGTTTGCAGTTGCCCTCGCAGCCTCGGTGTACGCTAAACCTGAAGTCGGCAAACCGGCGCCGGATTTTGCGCTCTCTGATCTCTCGGGCAAGAAACACGACTTGTCCGATTTTAAGGGCAAGTATGTCGTGCTGGAGTGGGTCAATTTTGGGTGTCCATTTGTCAAAAAACACTATGGCACGGAGAACATGCAAAAGTTGCAAAAGGAGTTCATCGACGAGGGCGTTGTGTGGCTCTCGATCTGTTCTTCGGCCCCGGGGAAGCAGGGAAATGAAACGCCCGATGCTGCGAAAAGCGGTTTGCAGCAGTTTGGTTCGGCCGCGAGCGCCTATCTCGTTGACGGAGATGGCAAAGTTGGCAGGCTGTACAACGCAAAGACAACGCCCGAGATGTTCGTCGTGAATCCCGAGGGCGTGCTGATCTACGCAGGAGCCATCGACGATAAGCCGACGCCCGATCCGGCGACGGTGACGAACGCGAAGAATTACGTCAAGGCGGCCCTCGATGAAGCGACGACAGGCAAGAATGTATCCACGCCATCGACGAAGCCTTACGGGTGCTCGGTGAAGTATTGATCCACTGGTTTGTCGGGCCGGGGGAAGCGCCGATAGGATTTCGCGAATCGCTCGAAAAGGCGAAACGGCTTTCTAGCGGGGCTGCAGATTTCGAGGCAACTCCTGCAGACTCCTGTTTTCGGGGCTTCCCTTTCGCTCGGATTCTCGCTAAAGCGCCATGAACTCCCCAACGCTATGGCCAAAGACCGCATCCGGCTCGACGAACTTGACCAGTCGAAATCTCTCGACCAGGACGAATACAAGAAGCTTCTCAAGAAGAATCAATTGGAACTTCTCAACGCCCAGCTCGTCTTGCGGGAAAGCAAGAAATCGCTGATCATCGTTTTGGAAGGTCCGGATGCGGCCGGCAAAGGTGGGGCGATCAAGCGGGTAACCGAGCGGCTCGACCCGCGTCTTGTCCGTGTCTATTCGATCGTCAAGCCTACTCCGGAAGAGTTCCAGCATCATTACATGTGGCGGTTTTGGAGCAAACTGCCGCCTCATGGCCAAATAACTATCTTCGACCGGTCGTGGTACGGGCGCGTGCTCGTTGAGCGCGTTGAAAAATTTTGCACGGAATCCGAGTGGAAGCGCGCCTACCGCGAGATCAACGAATTTGAGCGACAACTCGCGGATGACGGGGCGATTATCCTGAAATTTTATCTTCATATCACAAAGGACGAGCAACTCGACCGCTTCAAGCGCCGTGAGGCCGACCCCTACAAACATTGGAAGATCAGCGACGAGGACTGGCGTAACCGAAATCATTGGGACCAGCACAACGAGGCTGCGGAGGATCTTTTCGAAAAAACCTCTGTCGACCACGCGCCATGGATCGTCATACCCGCGAATTACAAGTGGTATGCGCGCGTGAAGGTCGTCAAGTCTGTCGCGGAGCGCGTCGCGAAGACTCTAAAAATGTAGATTGCTATCCTGCGATCCGTGCCTGAACTGAGTTGACGCCCGGAGTTCGCAGGGCCGCGTCAATAGCTCTGGCTGCGCTCGGCGCGGGAAGAGTGTCGTCAATCTTGAGGAAAGCCCTCGCATCGCGGACCGTTGCCATGGCGGAGAGTGAATCGGGAATCCCATCGGTTTCTTTTAGCGCCCGGCGAAGGCGCCCGAGAAGGATCGCATCTTCATAAAGCCCCGATCCCGAAACACCCGTGGGTCTGGCTCTTGAGAACACAAGCGCACCCTTGGCATCGTCAACAAAGTATCCTTCGCGGACGAGCGCGATGATCTGCTCGGCTTTGGTCGGCTCTTTTCTTGGAACTGCCGCCTGAAGCGTTGCTCTTCTTTCTTGGGGAACCGCGATTGCCGCTGGTGCCTTGTGCGATCCCTCAGCAGTGGCCATGAGCGCAGAAGAAACGGGCGAGATCCCCGCCTCAGCGCGCCCAGGCGGTGTTCGATGCGCGCAGGAACTCAAAATCAGCATGGCGGCGCAGGCGCGCCGCATAAGTCGGTAACCTTCCTTCGCAAGATCCATGTGGCAGACGTGCCACGAACGCACCGGAAACTCAAGTCGGCAGGTGAGAACGATTTCGCAAATTTGCTCTTGCCGGTTGCCTGAGGAAAAATACGTTCGTTGTATGAGACAGACGAGTCCTGTCGCGTACGATTCGAAGATCGAAGGCAACGTAATCTTTACTCGTCTCGACGCGGCTATCAATTGGATGCGAAGCAATTCTCTCTGGCCGATGCCGATGGGGCTGGCTTGTTGCGCCATCGAGTTGATGGCAGCCTCCTCCTCTCGCTATGACATTTCCAGATTCGGTGCTGAGGTGATGCGATTCTCTCCTCGCCAGAGTGACGTGATGATTGTCGCTGGCACCGTGACTTACAAGATGGCTCTTGCTGTCAAACGCATCTGGGAGCAAATGCCGGAGCCAAAATGGTGCATCGCCATGGGAGCCTGTGCGTCCAGCGGCGGCATGTATCGCAGCTATGCCGTCCTTCAAGGAATCGATCATTTGCTGCCTGTGGATGTCTATGTCTCCGGTTGTCCTCCGCGGCCCGAGGCCCTGCTCGATGGCCTGATCAAACTGCAGAAAAAGATCATGACCGAGCACTCCGTGAGGGACCAAAAAAAGGCGCTTGTCGAAGCCGTATGATCCTCGAGGAAGCTTTGACGCGCCTGCGGGAATCTCCTCTCAGGGAGGCGATTCTTTCCGAAGCGGAATTTCGCGGGGAGAAATCTATTTCTGTAAAAATCGAGTCCTTGTCCGAGCTATGCAAATTTTGCCGCGACGAGCTTGGTTTCGACTACCTCATCGATATCACGAGCATCGACCATTTCGGCGACTATCCGCGCTATGAAATCGTCTACGAACTGTATTCGATGGCGAGCGGCCTCCATCTCCGCCTCAAGACGCTGGTATCCGATGAAGATAATCCCGTCGCGCCCACTGTTTCCGGTACGTGGCCGACCGCCGACTGGCACGAACGGGAAGTTTACGATATGATGGGTATTCGATTTGACGGTCATCCCGATCTGCGCCGAATTCTGATGTGGGACGGTTATCCCTTCTTCCCGCTGCGTAAAGACTTTCCACTAGAGGGAAAACGAAGCGAGGTTGCCGAAGTGGCCTTTACCGACGTAGCCCCACTGGCCGGTGGACCGTTTGTCACGGCTCCCACCGATGGCACCACGCAGGTGCGCGAACCCCGCGCGCGCCGGGGAGGAGATGATCTCCCGCGGGACAAATTCGTTCCAGAGCCTTGATCGCCGACCCCCAGGGTTTGGCGGAACTCGTCGCCAGGCTCATTCCCCTCTCCCGAATCGCTTTGGATACCGAGGCCGACAGCCTCCATAGCTACTTTGAAAAGCTGTGCCTCATCCAGATCAGCACCGAACACGAAAACATTCTGGTCGACCCTCTGGCAGGATTTTCACTTCAGCCTCTTTACGAGGCTTTTGTGAAAAGGCAGCTCGTCCTCCATGGTGCCGACTACGATCTTCGCATGCTCCACCGCGGCGGCCAATTCGCGGCTAATGATATTTTTGACACTATGATTGCCGCACGGCTTTGTGGCTATCAAGAACTTGGCCTGGCCGCCTTGGTGGCGAAACACTTTGGCGTGAAGCTTTCCAAGGCTTCGCAGAAGGCAAATTGGGCATTGCGCCCTCTGTCGAATCAGATGATCGAATATGCCGTCAACGATACCAAATACCTTCTCCCTCTCGCGCAAATCCTCGAGACGGAACTCCGGCGCTTGAAACGTTGGGACTGGTTCTCCGAATCGTGTGAGCGAATGAGTGCCTCGGCGCGCGAGCCACGTGAACGAGATGAGAGCAGGGCCTGGCGAATTCCAGGCAGTGCCGCCCTTTGCCCTCGGGCGCAATCGGTATTGCGAGTGCTATGGTATTGGCGCGACGCAGAGGCGCGTGCCTGGGACCGGCCCCCGTTTCACGTCATGAGTAATGACGACATCGTCCGAATCGCGGAACGGGCCGTCGACGGGAGGGCCTTCTCGACTCCCCGGATGAGCAATCGTCGCCGCAAGAGCTTCGAAATCATCCTGGCGCTGGCCTTGCACATTCCCGAGGGCGAGTGGCCCGTTCCGACGAGGACCGGACGGCGGCGTCCCAGCCGGGAGCAGACCGAGCGCTTTGAGCATTTGAGAAACACCCGAGATAAGGTCGCAGCCGAATTGGGTCTCGATTCCTCCATCGTTGCACCAAGAAGCGCGCTCGAAGCCGCTTCGATCGATCCCCAGACTCCGTTTCTTATGCGCTGGCAAAAGCACCTGCTCGACCTCGGCGCGCCCGCACATATTGTCCATGCGTCCTGAAACCGATCTCATCGCCTTGGCGCTTGCTGAGGACATCGGTGATGGCGACGTGACGACGCAATACTTCACCGATCCGAACCGCCGGGCCGCAGCGAAAATTGTCGCGCGCGAGGCTTGCATCATTGCTGGTTTGAATGTTGCCGAGGAAGTGTTCCGGCGGGTAGACGCCGAACTCTGGATCAGGAAAGTTCTGGAAGACGGTGCGCACATGCCGGCAGGAAGCGTTGCAATGGAACTGCGCGGGCGCGCGGCCTCCTTGCTGACCGCGGAACGCACCGCCCTGAACTTCCTCCAGCATCTTTCTGGCGTTGCCACGCTCGCTGGAAAATACGTTGCGGCGGTGCACGGCACTTCCGCCAGGATTCTTGACACCCGGAAGACGGCGCCCGGAATGCGCCTTCTCGAGAAAGCCGCTGTGGCGGCCGCTGGCGGCGCCAACCACCGTCTCGGCCTTCATGATATGGTCATGGTAAAGGACAACCATCTCGCGGCCCGTGCGAGCTTGGAGCTACTGCAGGCTTCGATTTCCAGAGTGAAATCCGAGCGGCCACAGATTCGTGTTGAACTTGAGGCGGACACCATTGACCAGGTCCGCCAATTTTTGAACTTGGAAGGTGTGGACGTGATACTCCTCGACAACATGGCACTTTCCCAACTGCGCGAGGCTGTCTCGCTGAGAAAGCCCGGCATTGCTTTTGAGGCCAGCGGCGGCGTCACACTGCAATCTGTCCGTCAAATCGCCGAGACAGGCGTCGACCTGATTTCTGTTGGCGAGTTGACCCATTCCGCGCGGGCCGTGGACCTCTCCCTCGAGATTTCCTCCGATGCATCTGAGTGCACGGAGGGCTTGCGGGCGCCGAAAATATGATAACTTCACTGATGTTCAGGAAAATTGCCGCTGCCGTTATGATTGCCGCCGTGAGCGGTTTGCACGCGCAAGAGGGGGAACCGGCGCAGGAGATGGATCCCGAGTCGCCTTACGATAACGTCCAGGTTTTGGCCCGAGCGATGCAACTCATTCGGCAGGACTATGTGGATGATGGGAAAATCTCATACCGGGATCTGACCTACAGTGCCCTTCGTGGCATGCTTACCGAGCTTGATCCGCACAGCCAGTTTATGGAACCGCGCGATTTTCGCGGCATGCAGGAGGATACCAGGAGCGAGTTTGGCGGTCTGGGTGTCGTCGTTACAATGGAGGATGGGGCTCTGACGATCGTCAACCCCATGGAGGACAGCCCGGGCTTCGCAGCGGGACTTAAGCCCGGCGACCGCATCTTGCGCATCAACGGCACTTCGACGGAGAAACTTACCCTCATGCAAGCGGTGGACAAGCTGCGCGGCGAGGCGGGAGAAAAAGTGACACTGACGATCCAGCGGCCCTCCAC
Organism: uncultured Verrucomicrobiae bacterium; assembly: GCA_963810765.1. GTDB lineage: Bacteria > Verrucomicrobiota > Verrucomicrobiia > Chthoniobacterales > Terrimicrobiaceae > DASTFP01. The sequence continues at coordinate 624,537 of CAWEOV010000024.1, read as the reverse complement.
GAAGGAGTTCAAGGATTACGAGCTCACACGAATAATAATCAAGGTCAAGAGCGTAAAGGACGCGCAGATCCTGCCTTTTTCCGATCCATTGGACATCAAAGTCGGCTACGTGCGCATCACGCAGTTCAACGAACCGACCGCAGGCGAACTGGCAAAGACGCTCGACAAACTGGAAAAGGACGGCATGCAAGCCCTCGTTCTCGATCTTCGCTACAATCCTGGCGGCCTGCTAAGCAGCGCCGTGGATGTCAGCGGCCTTTTTCTGCCGCAGGGGACCAAAGTGGTCTCAACGGAAGGCCGGCTGCCAGGCCGTGAGTATCGGACGACGACTCGCGGAGGCAAGACGCGGACCTATCCTGTTGCTCTCCTTGTCAATTACGCCAGTGCCAGCGGGTCGGAGGTGGTGGCCGGCGCCTTGAAGGATCTAAAGCGTGCAATCATCGTTGGCGAAACCACGTTCGGCAAAGGCTCAGTGCAGAGTGTGATTTCGCTTCCCGATGGATCCGCGCTGCGCTTAACAACGGCGAAATACTTCACCCCCGGACGCCAAGTCATACACCAAGTGGGCGTTACGCCGAATATCCGCGTTGGACTCACTCAGCAGCAGGAGTTTGATCTTCTCGAGTCGCGAAGGGATCCGGAGAACGTGGGCGCGAGGCAGGTTTCCACCGACAACGATCCGCAATTGGCTCGAGCGGTAGACATCCTGCGCGGCTCGCTCATTTTTTCGGAGCGCAATCAGACCAAGAAAAAGAATCCTGCCGGAAAGGGCTCTTGAGCCCGGTTGTGCTTGCGATTGAGACGTCCTGCGACGAAACGGCGGCTTCGATTTTGCGGGGGCACAGCCAGGTGCTCGCGCATCGTGTGGCGTCCCAGGCAGCCATCCATGCAAGATATGGGGGCGTCGTTCCCGAGGTAGCTTCGCGGAACCACCTGGCCGTCCTCCCAGGCCTCGTCCGCGACGCTCTTGCCGAGGCGGGAGTTGCCGCCGGCCAAATCGACGCCTTTGCGGCAACGACTGGGCCCGGTCTCGCTGCTGCACTGCTTGTCGGAGCGTCCGCGGCGAAGGGACTCGCTCTGGGCACCGGAAGGCCGTTTCTGGCCGTCAACCATCTGGAAGGTCATCTGCTTTCGCCGTTCTTTGGCGAGAGTGTCATCCCCGCGCATGTTGCTTTGATCGTCAGTGGCGGGCATACCCTGCTCTTTGATGTTGAAGGTTATGGATCCTATCGCTTGCTCGGCCGAACCCTCGACGACGCCGCAGGGGAGGCCTTCGACAAGGTCGCCAAGCTGCTGGGTCTCGGCTATCCGGGTGGCGCGGAAGTTGACCGCTTCGCGCAGAAGGGTAATCCCAACAGATTTGTCTTTCCTCGCAGCATGATCGCTTCGGGAAACTTCAACTTTAGTTTCAGCGGCCTGAAGACCTCAGTGAGATACTTTTTGGAGAACGGGTTTGACGCTCAAGATTTGCCGGATATTTGCGCCTCCTTTCAGGAGGCGGTCGTCGATGTGTTGGTAGCGAAGCTTGCGCGAGCCGCAAAAGCCTGTGGCCGGCCGCTGGTGGCTTTCAGTGGCGGCGTCAGCGCGAATGAGCGGCTCAGGCAGAGGATGGCACGAATGTGCGAAGCATCAGGGTTTAGCTGGCGAACACCCCGGCAGGACTTGCGCACGGACAATGCCTTGATGATAGCTTACGCTGCTTCCCATCGCGTCGAACGACCCTCTCCCATCGACTCGGACGTGCTTCCAAATTTCGACCCGACGGCCTGCTGGGACGCGACGCCATGAAGTCCTGATTATCGTCGATTTGCGCCGCAAGTTGAATTCTTTGAAGACTGGAGAACATTACAAGGTCATGAGGATCCTTTCTTTGTTCACGGCAGCATTCTTTAGCTTGGTTTCACTCCCTTCTTCTCCTGCTTCGGAAGGTTGGCAGACCGACTACAGTGTCGCGCTTGCCGAGGCCGGCAAGGAGCAAAAACTCGTGCTGCTCGACTTTACTGGATCCGACTGGTGCGGCTGGTGCATGAAGCTCTCCAAGGATATTTTTTCGCAGCCCGAGTTTAAGGAATTCGCAGCAAAAAACCTCGTGCTTGTCGAAGTAGATTTTCCCGCTCGGAAACCGCTTGCCGATGAAGTGAAAGCGCGGAATAGCGCGCTTGCGGCCAAATTTGGCGTGGAAGGTTTCCCTACGCTGGTTTTGGTGGACGCTAGCGGCAAAGAAGTCGCACGTCACGTCGGCTATCTTCCCGGCGGCCCGGGTTCGTTAGTCAAATGGGTCGAAACGGCTCGAGAGTTATAGATTGGTCTGGTGTCTGGCTGAAAAGCGTCATAGAAGTCTTTTCTAGCTCACGGATCGGACAAGCGCGCCGATAAGATCGGTGACAGTTCCCAATCGGGAGCGAAAAACAGAGCATTCTATGCGAAACCTAGTACGCCTCCTGTGCGCTGCCTTCGTTCTCACCGGCTGTGCAACCATGTCCCCGGCTCCATTGGCAAAAGGGAAAACGAAGGCTGAAGCGCTTGCCGCTTATGGAAAGCCGCACAAGATCAACGCCACTTCAATGGGCGAGAACTGGGACTACACCGATGTCTTGGTGAAGAGCTCGACGGGCAATCTTGTGAAAATGAAACTTCTGGTCATTAGTTTCGACCGGAAGGGCAAAGTGATGTGCTGGCCTTGTGAATTCAGCGTCAGGCAGTGATTTGACGAAAGCCGATGAGCCTAGCGCTTTCGTGTTTTTTCATGGTTTGTTTGATCGCCTGCCCGTCGCGGGGCGAGGTGAGTTGGAGATTCCCTCTGAAGGGGAACGACTTTCTGATGAGCTCGTCCACGCTCATGCCAATTGAAAAAGCGCGCCCCTGGAAGGAAATCGAGATACTCCCCGGGCAGACTGTTTTGGAATCCGCAGTGGTCAGGTTGCCTCCCGTCAAGGTCGCGACCTATTTTCTGATTCAATGGCTCGGCGACGATGGTCAAGTCCTCAGCAAGTCTCGCCTATTTGCTGTTCCAAAGGATCTTGCATATTCTCGATCCGGAACAAAATAGATTCGCCGCAATCTCCCTTAAGGGTCTCGGGATGGGAGAAGTTTCCAAACCTCTCAGTCTCCCGAACCGTCTCTTCCTCAACGACGAAGGTATTGCCGCTTACGGCCGATACCCAAACGGACTCGGTATCCACGCTGGTCGAAGGCGCCAATACCCGGAGGAGCGTGCCCGTGAGCGAAAAGTCGATCTCTCTTGATGATTCCGATCCGACACCAAAAATAACCGAGCACGATTTCTGAAATCAATCAAAGTTGCCGGCGGTAAGTAACTGCACGATCTTTCGAGTCGGGAGGGAGGGATCGCTGACGAGGGATTTGCAGTATGAACGCCTTGCCACCCGATATTGCGCGAGATCTATTTCAGGCTCTCGACGATGGCGGTAATGTTGTAGCGAACCATGTCAGGGTACGTGGCTGCCTCTTTATCGCCCAATCCGTCGGCGTAAAGCGCGCCGCCCACCTTGGCCCCGGTTTCCTTGGTGATCTCTGCCACGACCTTGGGATTCTCGATGCTCTCGAAAAATACGGCTCTCACCCCTTCGTTCCGAATCGTCTTTATCAGGTCGATGATTTTCTTGGAAGACGGCTGATCGCTGGTGCTCACACCTTCAATGGCGTAAATCTTGAATCCAAAGTCCCGCGCGAAATATTGAAACGCGTCATGGGAAGTCACTAACTTGCGCTTTTCGCGCGGCAGCTTGGAAACTTCCTGCTTTGCCCACTTTTCCAGTTCGGTGAGCGTGGAAAGGTAAGCGGCCGCGTTTTTTTCGTACGCCGCTTTGTTGGCCGGATCGGCGTCGACGAAATGCTTCCTCACCACGACGGTTGCCTTTTTCACATTCTCGATGCTCTGCCACCAATGCGGGTCTTCAACCATCCTTCCCTCTTCCTCCAGCTTCAAAGGAGAAATCGTGCTTCCGGTATCTACGAACTTAGCCTTGCTGCCAATCGCTTCCTCCAGTTTCGTAAGATAGCCTTCCATGCCTTTGCCGGTGATCAGGACGAGGTCGGCGCTTTCAATCTGTTTAACGTCCAAGGGAGAGGGCTGAAATTCATGCGGATCAACGCCCGGTTTGATGATGGGTATGACCTTCATCGCGTCGCCGCCAACGTTGCGCGCGATATCGGTAGTGATAGTCGAAAGCGACGCGACGCTGAGCTCCGCTCGCGCGCCGGCGAGGGAAGCTATTAGCAAAGCAAGAATCCCGAGGAGGAGTTTCATATGATAACGAGCAACCAGGAGCATAAGTGGTTCGTGCTGACAAGGCGTTTATGTAGAGCAAATCCCGAAAGAAATTTCCAAATGGGCATTTCGCCCGGGCCGCTTCCCAAGCACTTCTGAAAGAATTGCTTGGGAAAGGGCTGGCGCGGCGAGGGGTCTTTGGCTGTGTTGCGTCGGCAGGCTAAGCCCTATGGGGATTGGCCTGCCTCCGCGCCTTGCCAAAGCCCCCTCGGCGCTGCCACCATTTCGGCAATTTATTTCGGGATTTGCTCTAGTCCTCGCGTTTTCAATGAGGGGGACAAGCGCCGAAGGGGATAGCGAGGCCCGCAGAAGGCGCCGGTCAAGAAAGCGATCACCCCCCGTACAGACCCTGACATACTGGCCCGCCACAAAGCCACGGGCCGGGGCTCGCAATCGCGCACGAACGAGGCCCTGCGGCGTCCATCGAAAGGGCCTGAGCGCGGCGCGCGTTTAACGGGCTGCGTCCTCACCGCCGTTCGCGGGGTGCGTTCCCGATCGCCCATTTACTCAGCTTCCCGGGTGGCGGCGGGAGCCCGCCACCTGGGCTCCTTTTCCCACTCGGCCATGAGCAGGCGGAAAGCTTCTTGAAATGCGTCCTGGAGGGTCCTTCCAGACCAATACTGCATCAAAGGGCTGCCAGCCTAGAGCCGACCGACAGCATCTCTATTTCTAGAAACTTCTTGGCATCTGGTCCGCAGGAAGCTCTTAAGCAGACAGATAATCCCGGCAACGTGCCTCGAGCTCCCACATATTGATGGCGTCGATCTTTTTGACTCATGGTCAGTCGTTCGCAAACGGGTTTCCTCAACCCACTGCCGTCTTGGGAAATACGTACACGTTCTGAGATTGCACGCTGAGCCCTGGTCACTCATACTGTTGGATTGTCACAAACATCAATCCTATGGAACTAATCTATATTTCTAGCCAGGAAGCACATTATAATCTAGCTCGTCTACTCAAAATGCAATACAAACAAAGGAAAGAGGAGATATTGGAAGGTGACATCATAACGTTGGAAGGAGATCGAAGATTTGATGATAGAAAACGTACCGGTAGGTTTACATCTACTTCTCACTTACACCTTACATTCAGTACCGAGCCTCTCGATGTTGTTAATCTTACAGGTGAGGAAGCGGATAAAGTCTATGAGACAATAATAAGCATGTCTCCACTTACTAAGAGTACAAAAGAAGCCGTCCGCTGAAAACAAGGACTCAAGGTAAAGGAAGGCAGGTCACCGAACTCTATGTGTTTAACAGGGTCATGTCAAATCGTTGTGGCCTGACCCCCAAAAGGGGGACGTGACATAACTGGAGTTCTGCTCAAAGAAGGAGCAGACCATGAAGAGGAGTCGATTCAGCGAGGAGCAGATAATTGGGATATTGCGTGAGGCGGAGGCTGGGAGCCCGATAAAGGCAGTTTGTGCGGCGCATAATATCAGTGCAGCCACCTACCACGAGTGGAAGCGAAAGTTCGGAGGGATGGAAGTCAACGAAGCCAAGAGGCTCAGAGCGTTGGAAGAAGAGAACTCGCGGCTCAAGCGCCTGGTGGCCGACCAGGCCGTGCAGATTCACATTCTCAAGGAGGTAAACGCAAAAAAGTGGTGAGCGCGTCTGCAAGACGACGGGCCGTGAAGATGAGTGTGCAAGAAGGTTTGGGGAAAGTGGCGGCGATCTGTCGGGCGCTGGGACTCTCGAGGTCGAGTTACTACCGCAGCGGCCGATCGAGCTTGGAGAGCCGGCGCATTGGCATGGAAGTGCTCGAGCTAAGCGCCCAGCATCCTCGCTACGGGTATCGGCGCATTACCGCCTTGATGCGGCGGGAAGGCTTCGAGGTCAATGGGAAACGAGTGGCGCGGATTCGGAGAGAAGAAGGAAATGGAAGCAGCTTTCGCATTCTGACCTTACTGGACGAACACACCCGGCAATGCCTGGCCATTCATCCTGCGTGGTCGATCCGAGCCGTCGACGTGATCACGGTGCTCGAAGCGACCATAGCCCGCTATGGAGCGCCCGAACACCTGCGGAAATTTAGCTTCAAATCTGAGTTGAACGGGATACCTTACCTGAGCTGCTTGGGTGCTTTGAAAGGTGTTTTGAAAGTTGAAGGCGAACCAGATCTCGCTCGGAGACGACCAGTACCGGTTCCATACGACTCGGTGGAGCGTAGTGTTGCTCGCCGCCCACAGCCAGGCACCCGGTTTCAAGGCGGCGCTTAGTGATCTCTGCAGAATCTATTGGTATCCGCTTTATGCGCATGTGCGGCGCAGGAGCCACACTCCGGAAGAGGCTCAGGATCTGACCCAGGGATTTTTCCTGCATATGCGGTGTTGGTACACGAGGAGATTGAGCGTACCGTCTCGGAACCCGGCGAGGTCGACGCTGAGATCCATGAACTTTGCGAAGCCTTGGTGGCCGCCGAAGGATGGATTGTGTCATGAAGAGAAGCTCCCGAGCTAGCCCTGATGACCCTGATAAAATGGGGGACTTGGGTGCTCGTGAAATACGCACCTGCCAGATCTGCGGGGCAAAGTTCTCGGCGACGGGGGAGCATGAATTTTGTCCTGTTTGCATGCTGCACAAGGCTCTGGCTGGCGGGGGCGAGTCAAGCGAGTCTTTGTCGGAGGATACAGTCGGGTCGACTCCAGAACACGCGGCGTCGCGCTTCGAGCACTATGAAATCATGCTGGACGAGGACGGGACGCCTCTTGAGCTGGGTCGTGGTGCGATGGGTGTGACCTTCAAGGCGTTTGATATCAATCTGCATTGTCCGGTGACTCTGAAAGTCATCAGCGAAAAATATCTCGGTGACGAGGCGGCGCGGCTTCGTTTCGTGCGGGAAGCGCGTGCAGCCGCGAGCGTCCGACATCAAAACGTCGCTTCGGTCTTCCATCTAGGCAGGAGGGGGCAGGATTACTTTTACGCGATGGAGTTTGTGGAGGGCGAAACGCTGCAGAGCTTTATCAAACGTTCGGGTCGGCTCGAACTAAAGGTAGCGTTGCAAATTACGACCCAAGTCGCTGCCGGTTTGGCCGCGGTGCACAGGCAAGGGCTCGTTCACCGTGACATCAAACCAAGCAACGTCGTGGTGAGCTTGGATCATGCAGGGGCCGCAAACGCCAAGATAATTGACCTTGGTCTGGCGAAGGTGGTCAACGAAGCGGGTTTTCAGACTGCGCTTTCCACGCCCGGGGCGTTCGCCGGGACGCCAGAATTTGCCAGTCCTGAGCAATTTGCGGGGCTTGGCGTAGACATCCGCTCGGATCTTTACTCGCTCGGTGTGGTGCTCTGGGAGATGGTGACAGGCCACGGACTCTTCAGGGGCTCTCCGGCTGAGTTAATGCATCAGCATCAACATACGCCCTTACCACTCGAACAGCTTGAAGGTCTGCCCCAGCCCGTCGTTGCTCTTATCGAGGTGCTCCTCGAGAAAGATCCGCGGAGGCGTTTTCAGACTCCCGATGAACTGTTGGAGCTGATGCCGACGATAGCGAGTGCTATCGAAGAAGGGTGTACGATCACTTATGAAAGCTCGGGGGAAATTCCCGCTGGCAATCCTACACGCGGATTCGTAAGGCGCCAAAAAGGCGTGGACCCGAGAAGATTTCCATAGCCAGGTTACCGGTTACAGGAAGCGATATTTTTGGGCGGGAGGATGACATCGCTTTCTTGGATGGTTCCTGGGCAAACGAGGATACAAATATCGTCACGATCGTTGCTTGGGCTGGTGTCGGAAAGTCGACACTCGTTAACCATTGGCTCAGAGTCATGGCTGCCCAGTATTATCGTTCTGCTGAGGTGGTTTTTGGCTGGTCCTTCTACAGGCAAGGCACTAGCGGGGACACGTCGTCCGCAGATGAATTTCTTGACGCTGCTCTAAACTGGTTTGGAGATCCAGATCCACGAATTGGAACGCCGTGGGAAAAGGGCGAAAGATTGGCAAACCTGATCGCGCGTCGTCGAACCTTGCTGGTTCTGGCGCTCGGTCGGTGTCCAGTTTTCCGCTTCAAGAGGTCGACGCGCAATCTGTTGGTTGTCTGGCGCATGAGCCTCTGCTCCAGTGGCATTTCGGAGAGATCTCCTCGATGCCGCGCGACTATAGCGGAAGCCATCTCGTTGGCGAAGGAACTGAATGACATGCACGGATTAGCGGTGGCACTAAGTCAGGCAGCGTGTCTCGCCTCTTACGAGGGTAGTGCTGCAGAAATGCAACGTTTGGCATCGGATTTGATTGAACTGTCAACACGTCACGGTTTTGCGCATTGGCTGGCTATTGGAATGGTTCTTCGCGGCGCGGCACGAAGTGCTTCGGGTAGCACAGCTGAAGGCCTCCAATGGATAGAGGACGGAATAGAAGATTACCGGGCAGCCGGGTCGATCCTGTGGATGCCATATTTTCTGGCACTGAAGGCTGAAGCCTTGCACCTTGCGAATCGCACCTCTGAGGCTCTCCAGGCGATAACGAAGGCGGAAGCACTCGTCGAAAGCACTGGTGGACGCTACATGTCTGCCGAACTGCATCGGCTTCGCGGTATTTTTCTTGCGGCTATTGGTGCCGACCAAGCTCAAATTGAGGGAGTATTCCACGAAGCCATCAGGATCGCGAAGCAACAGAAGTCGGTCTCACTACAGAAACGCTCAGAAGCAACCTACGCAGAATACTGCCGCCAGAAGGCGAGCGCGTTGGGAGGTGTCAAAGAAGTCATTACCATGTAGAAAAAGTAACGGATCTCATCGAAGAGGACTTGCTCGCCCTTTTGCACACTGATGTTCTTGCGCAACACGATGAGTCGATAGGGGCCGAGAGCATTTGAGGGGCTGGTATTCTATCTCGGCAATATCTTTACTTTCCTGAGATACGACGGCGTGCCATGGAACAACAACAACGCCGAGCACGCGATCAAGGCGTTTGCTACGCTCAGGCAAGTCATCAAGGAGTCACTACGGAGAAGGGATTTCGGGAATACCTCGTTCTCCTGAGTGTTTGCGAAACATGCAAATACAGGGGAATTGATTTTCTAAACTTCCTGCGCTCCGGTGAACGAGACATCGACGCTTTTGCCGCTTTTGCCAAAACCCGGCGGAGGTGCAACGCCTGTTGTTAGCCGGGGTAGCTTTTGACCCGGTTTTATTCCGAACTACGGCGAGCGTTGCGGTAACGGTGAGAGAATCAGCACTGGTTTCGCGGAATCGGCAGTCAACCAAGTGTCAAGTAAGCACATGGCCAAGAAGCAGCAGATGCAGTGGACGTAACGGAGAGCGAGCGTTTGCTGCAGGTCCGTGCTCGCGTCCTCAACGAAGAATGGGCTATACCGGTCGACATTCCCTTTCCTGATGAGCACCACCGCGAGCTGCCGCAGCAAGGCGCCATCCGGATGCGTCATGTGTGATTCAAGCCGTCGCCTGTGAGTGGCAGAAGCTCGGCAAGCTGCTCTCAGCAGCAGACTTCAAACATTACTATCAATGGACGAGCATATGTTGCGGTCAGTTGATTGGGCTAAGACACGGCTTTCGACCCAGATCGATTATGCGTTCTTCTCTCGGACTCGATGATCCTCATATTCGGAGCCGAGCCTTCCGAACGCCTTTGGATCGTGTCCGACAATGACGCCGCTCATCGAGGCGGCCAAAGCGACCTGCCAGGCGTCGTTTTCTCCCAGACGTCTTGTCGCGCGTCGCTGGTCCTCGGCGACGCGATCAGCTTGATTTCTTCCGATGCCCTGCCACTGGTAGCGCGCAAGATAGGATCGGACAGCCGCAGGATCATTCGCTCCTTCCAACACTTCGGCCCACGTAACCGGGCTGATCCATAGCCGGGCGGATGGATTTCGCTTTATCCAGGCGATGGCTGGGCCCGGCGCCCCCTCGGCCATTTCGTTCAGCAGATCAATGACGAATGACGAGTCGAGGAGGCAGCGTTTCACTTGTCAACGCGCAGTCTCTTATCACCGATTCGCTTTTCAAGATCAGCAAGGACGTCCCGGCCAGTTTCAAACGGTGTTTCCCGGATGAGTTGTCGAACGAACGTCGCCTTTTTGACTCCCGCCTTGCGGGAACGCTGTTCCAGAATGCGCTTTTCTTCCTCAGTAAGACGAACGGTTAGAATGGACATTGTATTTCAATTGTACGTCGATTTGCCGGCGAGTCAATTCCGTCTTTCTTCGGCGGTTGGACGGTCTTGTCACGCGGGGGGCAGCCGCAGCGAAGCAGGGTACAAGCGCACCCTCTATGAGAGACGATCAAAGCGAGATGCTTAGATTGGTATGCTAATCTGTGCAAACAGTTGCAGCCCGCGTGGGCAAGTAAAAAGGGGGGGAACATCACCTGCTTACCTGATTAAGAAGGCTCTGAACACGCTCCACATCAGGGGCGAACCGGTCTGAATTATGTTTCGCGAGCTCCTCATAGATCTCCAGCGCGTCTTCAAATGCCTTACGGGCCTTCTCCTTTCGGTTCTCATCGAGATCAAGAATCCCCAGATTGCTGAGCGTTGTCGCTATCAAAGACGAGTGGAAGTTCGGCTCTATCTTCGACCAAAGAATCGACGCCGCCGTGATGTGGAAGAAGGGTGAGGCTCTGTTCTTCCATGGTGGTGAACACGTCCCCTGGGACGTGCTTAGAAATGGCGTCACGAACCGTCCGATGCCGATTGAGCGACATTACTGGGTTCAGAGAAGAGAACCGATCGAGATTGACGCCGCCGTGGTCTGGCCCCCTTCTGCGGGCGGCAAGTTGCCGTGAGAAGAGTAGGTGCGTCAGCAAAAGTGTGCCACTACTGATCATAACCTGGACTCAGGACCCGGAGGGGGTATTCACCAGGGGCGTTTTCGGTTCCTAGCTGTTAGCCCAGCGCGGCAGGCCCGGGAGACCAAGGACTCAAGAGCGTCCCCCAAGTGTCCCGCGAGAGAAGTCAGTTTAAGAAAGGTCGCACCGAAGAGAAGCTTCCCCGGCGAATGGTCTTGAGTCCACCCGATGGGCTTGAGTCCAAAGGCGCGCCAAATTCGCAACACCGAATGCTCGGAAATGCCTGCTTCCTTAGCCATTAGACGGCTGCTCCAGTGAGTGCAAGCCCGTGGAGTGGTCTCCAGTCTTGGTAAGCACTTCCTCGAGCTTCCTGTCGTCGATGCTTCGCGATCGACTTGTCCGAATAGGCCGCGAGTGAGCGAAGGGGTAGTTGAAGCCGTCGGCTTTGCCTTTGCTGCACATTGCTCCGTCCGTGGTGCGCACGCTTCGCGCGTCGCACTACAGTTCGGTCCCATCATGAACAAACGAATACGAACTTGTGGGACCGAAGATCAAAAAATCAAAGCCTGCGACTTCCTCGGTTCGACAAAGGAAGAAGTCGCGAAAGAATCTGCGCAGATAGGGCTGGCCGAATATCTGGAAGAACGCCCGCAGGGTTGAAAGCGCCTCGTCTTCCCGCAATGGCAATGCCGCTTTGCGAGCAGAGATCGTTGGTTTTGATCTTGCCGCGCACTTTCTTCACGCGATAGTTGTTTCCGTTGATTTCATGACATTTCAGACTCGCAACATGCAGGATACTGCGGAGAAGCTCGCTGGCGCTGTCGATTCCATGCGTTTGTGCGGTATAGACAGGGTATCGTTCTTGCTCCGGAGATTGTCATGTAACTTACTGAAATTAGTCAAGTTGGGGGTATAGCTCAGCTGGTAGAGCGTCTCGTTCGCAATGAGAAGGTCTGGGGTTCGAGTCCCCATACCTCCACATCCTTCATTTGGAGGAACTTACAAAACTCAAAAAACTCGACTCTCAACACCTACTCACAACAATTTGAGCGTGTTTGAGCTTATTTTAGACGGTGTTTGATCGTTTGATCCAATCCCCGTGCTGCGAAGTAGCTTTCCCGAAATCTGAAAGGCTGTGTCTCACCTCTACCGGTCGGGCAGGGAATACCGGTCAGCTTGCCAACACGCCGGAAAGAGCGGCAAGCAAATCGGACGCTGTGTCACTCGCCTCTTCTCACTATTTTGTCTGAGCAGGCGTCCTCTGTGAAGAACGCGGCCACGGCGGCGCCATCGCCGTTGTTAAATGCCTCGTCATAACATCTTACTTCTCGCGTCAAGCTGCTCGATTATTTGTGGATCGACCGTGTCTTTCTGTTGGGCAATTGCTGTCATTTTCGGATATCGTAAGCCGCTTTGCCCCGAGGTTGACTTCCGGCCCGCTTTTGCCACTCTGAGGCCTTGGAAACGCACGCTTTCGGCTTGAGACTCCCGGCCCAACGCTCGGGAGGGCCAAATGCGATTTCCTGCCAGTTCAGTTTAGGAGGAGTTTGAAATGGCCGAACCAATTTATAAGGTCTTCATGGCTAGGTTCTCGGCGGCTTGGTATCAGCTATCCGAGGAAGAGCAAAATACTTTCAAAGCCAAGATGGGCGAGGCTCTTAAAAAAGCAGGTGGTAAGACGCTGATGATGTGCGGCACAAATTGGTCTTCGGATCAATGGTCGTTTGCTGGAATGGAGGAGTTCCCGAACATCGAGGCGGTCCAGAATTACATGGCGGCCGCTGACGAGTTAAACTTGTTCCGATACCTTGAGTCTACAAGCGTATTGGGCACGAAATTCGAATAGAAACGGCTTTACATCAGCTGCCGGTCCCTTTTTGTTAAAATGGCGGTTGCTGCGCCGTTGGGACAAATCAGCGAGATGGGCTTATAAACTTGAGATGATGTGATGGACATGCCCACACCATCTCAGAAAACTTCAAACTTAATTCGTTGGGAATAGCGGTGCACGGGGATCGTCACTTCCAGCAATATCCAAAAAGCTGCCGAAGCAGGGGTTCGGCGATCGGAATAGTTTGTTCCCGCCCGGTCTTCTCAGTCCTGAAGTGCAGTTCGCGGCCCGCCAGATCGACATTCTCCCATCGCAAAAGCGAGACATCACCCAATCGCATTCCGGTATAAGCGCCCGCTAGCATCATGCCGCGCCAAACTCGGGATCGCAGACTTCCAGAATCGCCTACAACTCGCGTTCGGTAAATCTAGCGATATTTGAGCAAGTGTATCTTACTCTGTTGGAATGACTTTTACACTGGCAGGTTTCTTTTTTTGGGGTTCTAATCGCCGCGGCGGCGGGATCAAATGACCTATCTTGGGGATGAAAATGTGTTCGACTGCCCGGCGCGTGAGCGCCATCCCCTTGAAAGCGCAGCGAAATTGGCAGAGCCCGACGCAGGCGGGATAATCCCGCTGAAGGCTTTCAACAAGAGCTGCTGGAAAAGGGCTCACTCGTTAGCGGGATAGAATTCGTTCTTGATCCGGTGGGGGCAGGCTCTGACGATATCCATCCTATGCCACTAATCGAGATTGCTCCGAACAAGTTTATCAATATAGACCACGTCGTGACGGTCGCCTACGAGCCGGCCAAAACTGGCACCAAAGAAGTGACCGACGGCAGTGACTATAATCTGCCAAAAAAGGTGAAGGCGGCTACTCCGAGCTTCATCAAGGTAGTACTCTCTAACGGCGATAAGATCGAGCGAAAGGGAGAGGAAGCAAATATCCTCTTTGCAGTATTGACCGGCGGTAAGGAGTAAACTCATGTCCTCCCACACGGTTGCGCGTAGGCGAGGCCGGCGAAGTCTTACGTTGACCACGAAGGTTCGCTATTTTTGCTCTTGAGCCCGGAGCACTATGAAACTTTTCTCCGCACATGGCATTACGAGCGGTTTTGATAGATCTGGACGACACGCTGATCGTGGACGAAGCGGTGTCGCGAGAGGCGTTCCAAGCTGTGGCTCGTTATGCTCGGGACCGACACGGAGCTGAAGCAGAGCGCTTTGCCCGTGACGCGGCCGAGCAAGCCAAGGCTCTCTGGCAGGCTGGGCCCTGCCAGGCGTTCTGCCGCAATCTCGGAATCAGTGCTCTCGAGTGCTTATGGGGAAGTTTCGAAGGGGAGGGAGAACTAGCTCAGCTCAGGAAGTGGGCGATGAGTTTCCGCGAACAGGTTTTTGATCACGCGTTACGCCAGCAGATGATTGAGAGCGCCGAAGGTTCGCGGGATCTGGCTGAGGCATTCAGCACGGAGAGGCGGTTGTTGCAGCGTCTAATGCCTGACGCCCGCGAGACGCTGACGCGACTTTCCGCTCGGTACGCGCTTGGGATGTTGACCAATGGCGCGCCGGACTTGCAGCGCGAGAAGATTGCGGCGAGCGGTCTCGAGAGTCTTTTCAAGGAAGTGGTCATTTCCGGCGTTTACGGCATCGGCAAGCCGCGGCCGGAAATCTTTCTCCATCTTACTGATCGCCTGGGGGTTGCTCCGAGCGAGGCTGTCATGGTGGGAAACAGCTTGGAAAGGGACATCGCCGGAGCACGGAGTGCCGGCATCTGCTCCATCTGGTTAAAGGTTGTGGGCTCGGAAGAACATGCGGCCGTCGAACCGGATTTCACGATCTCCGGACTTATGGAATTGCCCGCGCTTCTTGAACGGCTCGACGCCTGAACTGGCGGTCTGCCGATTGAGATTTCGGATTTGTCGCAGGCATCGGCGGTTCCCCGTTTCGAACGCCTCTTTGGCTAGTCGTTCAACCGACTTCAGGCCTCGATTCCGTGTTTCTTCGGAGCGATTGCGGCCAAGGCAAGGAGACGTCCGGTGCGGCCTCTGTCCCGGCGGTAGGAATAGTATTTCACCGGGTTGGAGGCGGTGCATGTGCCGCAGTCAAAGATATCGCTCACGCCAGCTTCGCGGGCCTGACGAACGATCTGCGCGGCGAAGTCAACCTCGTAGTTTGGAGGGCGGATGCAGGGGGCTACCTGTAGCACAAGATTGGCAGGATCTGTACCGAACGCCTTGCGCATCATCGCGATTGCTTTCGTGACGATTCCAAGTTCCGTGCCCTTCCTTCCTGCGTGCACAAGGCCAATTGCCTGGGCTTTCCTGTCAGCAAGGTAAACGGCGGCGCAGTCGGCGACGTAAATTGCCAGGCAGAGGCCGGGGCGATTCGTGAGAAGACCGTCGGCGCCGGCGACAGGGCCGGCGCGAGGCGCATCAACTTGCGCCACCACGTTGCCATGAACCTGCTCGGCAAGAGTGAATGGCATACCGGAGAATCCCAGCGAATTTGCCGTTTTGCGGTGGACCGACCAGAGACGGCCAAGAGCCGTCTCTCGATCCGTTGCGACGTCGATGCTTGGGCAGCGTTGAATGAACGCCGCGCGAAGGAACGACAAGGCGTCGAGCGCGGGAAAAAATTCCGCCGGACACGCTGGCGGGGCGCGGCCGCTGATCGGCAGGTGGCGGTCGGTCGATTGCAAGTCTGTGAACTCGAAGACGGACAGAAAAAGCTTCCTATTTGCTCGATCCGCTGGGAGTCTTCTTTTTCTTTTGCTTTGGCGCGGGTGACGGCGCTCCTTGCAAGATGGGCCGGATAGGATCCTCTTTCTCAAACGCACGCGGAAGCTTGGCCTGCGGTTGGTTGGGATTGGTAACCTTCTGGAATCGAGCGCGCTCCGTCTTATTTAGCGCCTGCGGGTTCAATGGTCGCACGAGCGGGTCCTCGAATGTCTCGACATATTGGGTGTCAAGCGAGAGAGCCAGCTCGTAGCTGGACATTGCGGCGATGTAGTCAAAACGCGCCTGGAGAACATTGCTCTGGGCTGTGAGCAACTGCACCTGCGCGTTGAGGACATCGAGCTGGGTTCCCGCGCCGGCATCGAGGCGCTCTTTGGAGAGCCGGAGAGCCTCGGTCGCTTGCACGACGCTTGCCGTCTGGCTGTCGATGGTTTCCTGCGCCTGCTGGAGGTTGGAAATTGCCTGCTGGACATCGAGCACGACCTGGCGGATTCCGTTGTCGTAGTTGTTCTTCGACTGCATGAGCTGGGCCTTGGCCTGCGTCACGCGGCCATAGGTCGCACCGCCATCCCAAACGTTCCATGTGCCGGTGGCCCCGAAGAACCCTCCGCTCACCGTGTTCGAGAGATTCTGCGAAGCGAGGCTATTCGTAAATTCATAGCCGGCATTTGCGTTGATGCTGGGAAACCAACCGGCGATCTGCACATTCACGTTGGCGGCGAGTTGGAGGATCGTCTGGCGCTGAGCCTTGAGCGACGGATTACGGGCAATCGCAACTCGGATGGAGTCGTCCGTATCGATCTTGCGGGGGCTGTAACCGAGCGTGCCGACGACGTTGAATGGCACCTCGCTGGGATCGCCCTTCGGATAGTCCATGCCAAGAAGCCTGACGAGCTGGTAGGTGGAGATACGGTAAGCATTCTGAGCCTGAATCAGCGGAGGCATGGCATTGGCAAGCGCAACTTCCGCTTGGAGGACGTTGAAACGCGGCACGGTGCCGGCCTCGTAGCGGTTCTGCTGGTCTTTGACCTGCTGCTGGAGCAGCGCCACATTTTGCTCCTGGGCGACAATCAGCGCCCGGTTGAGGATGACCTGATAGAACTGATTAATGACTTGAGAGACTATGTTGTCTATGATCGAGCGCAGACTAAAAAAGGCGCTATCGTAGGCCGCGCTCCCCGCCTTGATGCCGGAAATGGTCGCGCCGCCGTCGAAAATGAGCTGGGTCGCTTGAAATTGAATGTTCCAGGTTTGGTTCTGGACGGCGCTGATCTCGCTGCTGCCAAGTGAAATGACGGTCGGCCTGCCGCCGTTTGGATTTGGAATTGTGACAGACCTGAGGCTGCGCCCGCTCCCGTCAATGAATCCGATAGTGCTGCCTCTTCCGCTCCCGTTGGTTACCAGATCCTCCTGCTGCTTATTGTAGCTCGAGTTGATTACCAGTTGAGGAACCGCCTGCGCGGCCACCTGGATAAGTTGGCCTCGGGTCAAGCGAATTTGCTGTATGGCATTGAGAATGTCGGGGTTTTGCTTGAGTGCAATCTGAACGGCGTCGTTGAGCGTCATGTCCGGCACCTTGGGATTGCGCTGCTTGGCGATGAGAACGGCGAGCGACTTTAGGAAATCGGCCATGACCATCTTTTGCTGCATGGCCAGTTTCTCGCTGTCCTTGAGATCTGTGGTTTCGCCCGTTCTTTTCAACGGTTCCGAAAACTGAGTAGGGGCGGGTAAGGGAAGGTTGAGCTGCTCAGAAAGCGTGTTGGCGTCCTGAAGGACAGGCGTCGGCATCGGAGGCGGAGTTAAAGGCATCGTACCATCCGGGAGTGGCGTCGGGATGGGAGCCGGCGTAGGCATCGGCGGAAGGGCAAGGGGCATCGTACCGTCCGGAAGGGGCGTGGGATAGGGAGAAAGCGCTGGCAGTGGCGGCGGTGTGGGCAGGACCGTTTGCGGCGTTAGGAGCGGGCTCGTTTGGGGCGTCGGCGTCGGTTCAGGGGCATTGGTCGAAACCGGAAGTTGATCGCTTGTCTGAGCGAGCGCGGATAGTACAGCCGCAACGCCACCAAACAAGACCAGGCAGGCTCTAAAAGTATTCACTCGGAACATGAGCTTTGTTTACTGAGGCAGTAGGCATGCACTTTTTCGTAGATGCTCAGCCAGGCTTTTTGTTCTTCTAATGGCAGCAGATCCATGATTTGTGACAAATTGTTCACGATGTCCTGCCGGATTTTGTCGACGAGCGCACTTCCTTTTTCAGTGATTTTCACGAGGACTTTGCGCCGGTCGTTCGCGGTATGGGAGCGCAGGACGTAGCCAAGATTCTCCAAGCGATCCACCAGGCCCGTGGCCGCAGCGGTAGAGTGATTCATTTTTTCCGCGATTTCGCTCATCGACAAGAACTCATGGGTCGCGATATGCCCAAGCAAGAAGAACTGCGGAAAAGAAACTTGCCCGCGTGAAAGTTCTTCGGAAAGTCGAAGCATCAAACAACGCTGTAGCGTCATCATGATGTCCGCGAGCCGTTCGACATCAGCCCGTACTTCAGGTTTCTTCAGCTCAATCACACTATCTTATTAAGGGTATTAGAATTAAGATAAACTTAACAGTATTTGTCAACGTGGATTGAGGGATTGGTTCAGGGTTTGAGGACGCGATCGCCCGGGGACGGGGCTCCGCTAGCGATATCGGCGATGAGAAAGGGAGGGTTTTTCAATGTGCTCATGCGCAGATTGGCGGTCTCCTTTTGATCCCTGATGCACACCAGGAGGTCGCCGGCTTCGGCTCCCTGGAAGGTCGTGGCGTCGATCAGGACGAATCGGTCTTCCCTATTGACCGTTTTGACGACACCGATGAGGCGGGGGACTTGAGCGGGCGGAGGCTTGGCCTTGCGGGGAAGGAGGCTCGGGATGGATGCGAACCAGGAGAAGACACTCGCGATAAAGGGCCGCTTCGGCTGGGGCTGGGAGGCCTGGGGATGCGCGATTGCGGCCTGACTGTTCGAAGGCTTCGGAGTCTTTGCTGCGCAGCCGGCAAGCAAGAGGCAGCACATAGCCACGCTGGCCCGGAACCTCCTAGATCGCCGCAGAGACCCAGCGCCAGGAGTCGGAGCGCGACGAGGCAACGCTAATTTCACCGGTTACCGAAACATCCTACCCTCTGCATCCGCCGGCGCCGCATCCGCAGGAAGGCGTGTGGGTGTGACGAGCTGGGGACGAGGTCAAAACACCGACGCCTCCCGCGATGATGCGCTTTATGGGCTCTCCGGTTTGAGGGTGCTTGATAAAGGCTGCATCTTTGATGCTCTGCTTGATCTCATAGCGTTTGGGCATCGCGCCTTTCCTCGCGGGAATGGTTTCGTAAACGTAAATGGGCATGCGGAAGTGATGAGCGAGAGACGGTTGGTGACAAGAATTTTCTTCGCTGATTCCGGCGGCTCAAGCGGAGTTCACTTGCAACGCGCCGATTGTCGCTTCACAAGGTTTTTGTGCGATCCGTTTGTTACCTTGGTCCCGAAGGAACGTTCTCCCACATCCTTGCTCGCAAGCGGTTCGGAAGACGCGCCATTCTGGCAGCTTGTCCGACGATTGAAGCCATCTTCGATCGGGTATTGGCTTCGACGGGAGATATCGGAATCGTGCCGATTGAGAATTCGAGCGGAGGAACGGTGTACGACTCGGTGGACCTGCTGATTCGCCATGCGGGACATGTCTTTATTCACGAAGAGCTCGCCCTGGACGTGCGCGTTGCATTGCTGGGTCGTCCGGGGAAAGCGATTACGACGGTCTTTTCACACTTTGTGCAGATCAAGCACCATGCGGAGTGGCTGAGAGCGCGGCATCCGCGAGCGCGCCTGCGAGCCGTCGCCAGCACAGCCTTGGCCGCGCAGAAGGCAGCTAAAAGCACCCAGGCGGCGGCGCTGGCATCTCCGGGCGCCGCCGAGGTCTATGGATTGGAAGTGCTGGAATCGCCCGCGGTGGGCCGGACCGTGAATGTGACGCACTTTTTCGTGATTGGAGCAGAGGCATCGGCTTTTCGCGGTGAATCGCAAAAGACCGCCCTTGTCGCGGCTCTTCCAAATGTCTGCGGCAGTCTGCACCGATTCTTGGGACCCTTTGCGCGGCAGAAAGTCAATCTTTCCCGAATTGTTTCGCGTCCTGTGCCGGGTCAAGCGCAGACGTATGTTTTTTTTCTTGAGATTGATGGCAGCCCTCAGGCTGCGGAAGTGGGCCGGACGCTAGTGCGGGCGGGCGCGCTGGCAGAGTCGATGACGAGCCTCGGCGCATATCCGGCGCGCAGACGTTATAAATCGTAGGTTGCAAAGGCTTCGCGCTTTTGCCAATCAGAGCGTGCTATGAAGCGTGCTGCTATTCTTTTTGTTATTCTCGTCTCAGGACTGCACGGGCAGGAGGCGACGACGATCACCATCCGCAAAGGCGACACCACCAGCGTGGCGCTTAAGGCTCTTGGCGGAGGCGAGGGAGCCGCCGCCACCAAAGTTCTTCAAAACGACCTCGATCTCTCTGGCTGGTTCAGCCTGACGCCGCCCGAGCGCGCGACATACATCATTGGCGGATCGGCCTCCGGAGGCTCACTGCAAGGCGAGGTGACGGATCAGCGCGGAAGCGTCGTGCTGCAAAAGACCTATTCCGGCGGGGTACGGATGGCAGCGCACAGATTTGCCGATGATATTGTTGAGACCGTCGCCGGGCGCAAGGGTATCGCCAGCTCAAGGATCGCATTCGTATCAAGCCGCACAGGCCGTAAGGAAATCTACACTGCGGATTACGATGGAGCCAACGTTCGCCAGTTGACGAAGGATGGTTCGATCAGCGTGGCGCCCGCGCTGGCGCCTGATGGTAGCAAGCTCGCCTATACAGGATATCAGAGCGGCTACGCGGATATCTATCTGATTGATCTTGCCTCAGGCTCGCGCGGCCGCATCGCCAAGTTTCCGGGAACCAACTCGGGCGCCGCCTTTGCGCCCGACGGTGCCAAGATCGCATGCACGCTGAGCAAGGACGGAAATCCGGAACTCTATGTCATCGGCACCGGCGGGGGCAGCGCCCGCCGGCTGACCAGAACGCGCGGTGTGGAATCCTCGCCAACATGGTCGCCGGATGGATCGCAGATCATCTACTCCTCTGATGAGCGTGGCGGCCCGCAGCTTTTCAAAATCGGCGCGGGGGGCGGGAGCGGGCAGTTGATTTCGACCGGCTACAACTATTGCACCGAGCCGAGTTGGTCGCCTGATGGACGCAAAGTTGCATTCACGGCGCGGACGGGAGGGTTTTCCATTGCGGTGAAGGATTTGGATGGCGGAGCGACCAACCTTCTGACATCGGGAGAGGATCCGGCTTGGGGCGCAGATTCCCGGCATTTGATTTTCAGTTCGGGATCGAGCATCGTGCTGCTCGACGCTCAGACCGGCCGCTCCACGCCCATCGTTACCGGTCTTGGAAAGGTGAGCGAACCTACGTGGTCGCGGTAGCGGCGTCTCGAATCTGAAAAGAAGGTCCGATCTGGAAGACCGTCAGAGAACCGAATGTGAACTGCCAAACAAAGCGCTGGAAATTGCGGATCGCCGGTTGATTATTTTGCCAAGAGTCCCTATTCGGTATTGGACCATGAAAAAGCTGTTAACTCTGGCTGTGGCCACGTTTCTGGCCGTGACCCTTGATGCCTGCAAGAAGAAAGGTGCCGACGCCTACGCCGGGATTGAAGGAGATTACGTCGCTGGCACGCCGCTTCCCGACCGGCTCGAGGGCGCGAGCTTTTTTGGAGCCAATGTGACCCGCGGCCAGTTTTCGCCGGTGTATTTCGGTTACGACAGCTTTTCGGTATCCGACTCGGAGTTGAACAAAGTCCAACAGGTGGCATCGGCGATGAAATCAATGAGCCAGACAATCATCATTGCGGGTTTCACCGACGAACGCGGCACCGAGGAGTATAATCGCGGCCTCGGCGAGAAGCGCGCGCAATCGGTGCGCGACGCCCTGATTTCGCAAGGTGTAAGCGGCGGACGCATACAGACGGTGAGTTTCGGGGAGGAAATGCCGGCAGACTCGGGGAACAACGAATCTGCCTGGGCCATGAACAGGCGCGCGGAATTCGGCGTGGTCAAGTAGCACTGCGTGCGCGTGCCGTTGTTGGATCTCACCCGCCAGCACGGACGGGTGCGAGAAGCTGTCGAGACACGGGTAAGTGCAGTCTTTGGCAGCCAGCAATTCATCCTTGGGCGGTCCGTCGAGGAATTTGAAGAGGCATTTTGCGAATTCATCGGCTGCGCACATGCAGTTGGCATGTCCTCAGGCACCGATGCTCTGCTTGCGATTCTCATGGCGATGGGAATTGGTCCCGGCGACGCTGTCATCACGACGCCGTACACGTTCTTTGCGACTGCGGGTTGCATTCATCGAGTAGGTGCGGAGCCGGTTTTTGTGGACATCAGGCCCGACACCCTTCACATCGATCCCGAAGGTCTGCGGCACTGCTTTTGGCGTCTTTCCCGCGGCGCCAATGGCCAATTGGTCACCCCCCGCGGCAACCGCGTTCGCGCGGTGATTCCCGTTCACCTTTTCGGAGCCTGCTGCGCAATGGACGCACTCTGCGAGGCCGTCATGCCCTATGACCTGCCGATCATCGAGGATGCGGCCCAGGCCGTCGGGGCAGAATATCCCGCGGCTGGCGGCGCGCGGCGCGCGGGAACGCTTGGAGAAGCTGCATTCTTCAGCTTTTTCCCGACAAAGAATCTTGGCGGGGCAGGCGATGGCGGCATCGCGGTCTGCCGCAGCCGGGAACTCGCGCAAAAGCTGCGCCTTCTGCGCAATCATGGAATGGAGCGGCGCTATTTTCATAGAATCGTCGGAGGAAACTTCCGCCTCGACGCGCTTCAGGCGGCCGTCCTTCATGCCAAGCTTCCGTTTGTGGAAGAGTGGAACGCCGCACGACGACGAAACGCAGCGCTCTATCGCGCGGCACTCTCAGACTTGTCCGGTCTGCTCAAATTGCCGGCGGAGCCGTGGAAAGACACCGGCGTGACCAATCATCATACCTGGCACCAATATGTCGTTCGCGCCCAGCGCCGCGAAGAATTGCTTCGCCATCTGGAGCGGGAGCAGATTGGCCACGCGGTCTACTATCCCATTCCCCTGCACCAACAGGAGTGCTTTTCCTATCTCGGCCATAGCGAGGGAGACTTCCCGGAGTCAGAGCGCGCTGCAAGCGAGACGGTCGCGCTGCCGATTTTTCCCGAATTGCGGGAGGATGAGATCAGTGCCGTCGCCGGAGCGGTGCGCGGCTTCTACCTGCGTTAAGCGCAGTCAAAGTCAAACACACCGGCGATCCAAGGCGGCTTGAAAACGCAGCTTGACCTTTTCTTCCCGTTCCGCCATGCACTGCGAGTTCGTCCGATCCCCTTGTGATTTCATGGGGAGCGGCCGCCTGCCAACCATGAGATTTTGCCGACATTTTGTTGTGTTCCTTGCCGTCTTGGCTTCTGCGCCGCTCCAGGCCCAGGCCCCAGGGCCCATCGTAAGGGATATCGCAGTGGAGTATGTGGGGCCTCCGTCCATCTCGAAGGCGCGAGTGCTTGACAATTTGGCGACGAGACTTGGCCAGCCCTACAGCGAACGCGCGGCGGAGGCCGATATCCGTGCTCTTTATGCTACGGGGGGCGTGGCGAACGTCCGAATTTTTGCGGAGCCCTTCGCCGACGGCGTGAAAGTTACGGTCCTCCTGCAGGGCCGGCCTGTCATTGACGAGATCTTGATCGAAGGCGCCCAACAGATCCCCTTGAGGCGTGTGCGTCGCGAAGTCAGCTCAAAAGTTGGCGAGGTTGTCTCCGAGGAGCGGCTCGAAGATGACCGCCAGAAAATCCTCAAAATTTACCAGGATAAAAACTATTCGGACGTGGAGGTGCAGTATCGCCTCGAAGAAATTGCGGGGACCAACCGCGTTCGGGTGATCTTCCAGATTACAGAGGGTCCGCGCCTTGTGGTGCGCAGGATCGTCTTCATCGGCAACGACAGCGTTTTGCGCAAGGACATCATCAAGGTGATGAAGACGCGCCCGTGGAATCTCCTTGCCTTCTTCAACAAGAGCGGGCGGCTGCTGCCCGCCCAGATTGAGGAGGATCGCGCGGCCATTCGCACTCTCTATCAGAATCGCGGCTTCGCTGACGTGGAGATTACGGATGTTCAAACGCAACCGCTCGAGAGAGGAGTCGAACTGGTCATTACCATTCGCGAGGGCATCCAATATCGCGTCAACACCGTCAAGTTGGAGGGCGTCAATGTTGTTCCAACCGACGAAATCAGGACGCGATTGAAGATGATCGATGGATCTCTCTTCACGCCGAAGGGCATGGGTGACGACTTGAAGACCCTGCGCGATTTTTATGGAACAAAGGGTTATGTGGACATGATCGCGTTGCCTGAAATTCTCCCGGCTGGCCCGGGTGCAGTGGATGTCACCTACCGGGTGGACGAGGGAGTGCAGTCCTATGTCAATCTCGTCAATATTCAGGGCAACAATCGGACGAAGGATCGCGTCATCCGCCGCGAGCTGGCTGTGAAGCCAGGAGACGTTTTCGACACAACGCTCGTCAATGTAAGCCGCCAGCGGCTGGAGAACCTGAACTACTTCTCTCGAGTGGAAATGGCGCCTGCGGACACGATTGTTCCGGGCCGGAAAGACCTCAATATTATCGTGGAAGAAAAGCGCACAGGTTCGTTCAACTTTGGCGCGGGCTTCAGCACTATCGATAGCCTCGTGGGATTCGCGGAACTTTCGCAGTCGAATTTCGACTTGTTCAACTGGCCGAGTTTCGTCGGAGGTGGCCAGAGATTTCGGATTCGCGGGCAATATGGTTTGCAGCGCAAGGACTTCATCGCCTCGCTGACCGAGCCGTGGTTCCTCGGCTACAAACTTTCAGTGGGCGTGGAAGCTTATTACCGCGAGGCGAACTTTCTCTCGGATGTCTATGATCAATCCAATTATGGAATGGCCCTTCAAGCTCGAAGGGAAATTTGGCGCTCGCTTGCTGCCCGGCTCGAGTATCGGATCGAGGGGATCGACATTTTTAACGTCGATAACGAAAATGCGGGCCAGGTGATTCGAGACTCTGCGGGATTCTATACAAAGAGCGCGATCTCCGGCGCGCTCAGTTGGGATACGCGCGACAGCCTCTTTCTGACTCGCAAGGGTGAGCTGATAGAGTTTTCCGGTTTCATCGCAGGCGGTGGACTCGGGGGGACCGTGCAGGATTATGGCATCTCGCTTGAAAGCGCAAAATACTTCCCCCTGCCTTGGGATATTATTTTTCTGATCAAAGGCGAGCTGGCAGTCGTCGATTCCTGGGGCGATAGCGACGACGTGCCCATCTTCGATCGACTCTACCTCGGCGGCTCGAACAACCTCCGCGGCTTCAACTATCGCGAAGTCGGCCCAGTCGATGAATTCGACAATCCCATTGGCGGCAGCTCGCTGGGCTATACGACCTTCGAGGTGACAATCCCGATTATCCCGCGCGTACGGTTCGCAATCTTTAGCGACTTTGGCTTCGTGAACCCGACCGCTTATGACTTTAGCACCTCGGACCTAAATGCCGACATCGGCATTGGAGTGCGTCTCGACCTGCCGATCGGTCCGCTCCGCTTTGACTACGGCTACCCAATTATTTTCGACAGCTTCAACGGTCCTCCCGGCAAATTCAATTTCAATGTCGGGTACCAATTTTGAACGGGCTGGCCTCAAACTGGTCCAAGTTGAATCCTCCGTCTCTTGTGCTCTAATAACCCATACCATGCGTAAACTCATCGTTTCCACCCTACTCTCCGCGGTTGCGCTCTGCGCCGCTTCCACCGCCGCTAATGCGCAATTCAAACTGGGTACCGTGGATATGAACAAGGTATTCACCGCGTATTTCAAGACGAAGGATGCGGAGGATAAGATCAACGACGCGCGCGCTGCGGCCAAAAAGGAACTCGACGACCGGTTGGAAACGCTAAAGAAGGCGATGGACGAGATCAACAAGACGAACCAGGAAATCGAAAAGCCCGAACTAAGCAAGGATGGGAAGGAAAAGCTGGCCAAGCAGCGGGACGAAAAAGTCCAGGAGGCCAGGAATCTTGATCGAGAGATTGGTGAGTTTCGTCAGACTCGCGAGCGTCAGCTGCAGGAGCAGTTCATGCGCATGCGAAAGGATATAATCGACGACATCATGAAGGTCGTGAACGAGAAGGTAAAGGCCGCCGGATACGACTTGGTGCTCGACAAGACGGGCGTCAGCATGGGGCAGGTTCCGGTGGTGCTGTATTCTCGCGCCGATCTTGACTTCAGCGGCGAGATCATCACCCTCTTGAATAAGAACGCCCCGAAGCCACCCTCGGCGGCGAACTGACGCAATGAGGCTTTGCGAGGCCGCAGAGCGTGTTGGCGGCTGGGTGGCTCCACAGGATTGCGAAAAGCCGATTCTGGGAGTTGCCTCGCTCGACGACGCCGGCCAGGGCGATCTCTCTTTTTACGGAAATCCGAAGTATCTCAAGGCGCTGAGGAAGTCCCTGGCCACGGCAGTGCTTGTGCCGCATGGTTTCGCAGAGGAAGTGCCCGCCGCGCGTGTGTGGGTGGACAACCCTGCGGCGGCTTTTGCCAAATTGCTTGAGGTATTCGCGCCGCCGCCGGTCAGCTTTGAGCCCGGGATTCATCCAACCGCCTCGGTCGCGTCCGATGCCGAAATTGGCGAGAACGTTACGATCCTTGCCTTTGCTGTCATTGAAAGCGCCGTGCGAATTGGGGCCCGGACAGTTGTCGGTCCGCACAGCTACATCGGCCACCACGCGGTGTTGGGAGAGGATTGTCACATCTATCCGCATGTGACGATTCGCGAACGCTCCGTGCTAGCCAACAGGGTAATCTTGCACCCAGGCGTGGTGATTGGATCCGATGGTTTTGGTTATGAGCTTCGCGATGGGCGGCAGCAGAAGATTCCGCAAACTGGTATCGTGCAAATCGACAGCGATGTCGAGGTCGGTGCTAACTCGACCGTGGATCGTGCGCGTTTCGGCCGAACGTGGATTCAGGAAGGTGTCAAGATCGATAACCTTGTGCAGATTGCTCACAACGTCACGATTGGCCGGCACAGCATTATCTGCGCGCATGTCGGTATTTCGGGAAGCGTGCGGGTAGGGAGCTATGTCACACTGGCCGGTAAAGTTGGCGTCAATGGGCACATTGAAATCGGCGACGGAGCCATCGTCACGGCCATGGCAGGGATAACAAAGAGCGTGCCGCCTCGGGAAGTTCTCGTCGGTCTTCCGGCGAAGCCGATGCGTGAGTATAAGGAAAATTACGTGCTGCTGCGTAACATTCGAAAGCTTTACGAGCGGGTGAAAAAGCTCGAAGAAAAGCAGTAGAACGAGTTCGCGGACGGATCTACGTTTAACAATGGGGACGCAGCCGATCAGGAAGGCCGAGCGGATCGAAGCGTATGTGAAATCCTTCGGTCTTGCGGGGGAGGGATTTGAGCCCTGTTACCTCGCGTATTTCGTCTGCTTCAACACCCAGGAGTACTATGAAGCGCATGATGTGCTTGAGCACCTGTGGCTGCAGCGCGAGGACGAGAATCATGCCTTCTTCAAAGGCCTCATCCAGCTCGCTGGTGCGTTCGTTCATTTGAAGAAGCAAAGTGTCCGTCCCTGGCATCCGACCGACGGAAGGCGCATGCGCCCTGCTGTGAGGTTATTTGCTCTGGCAAAAAAGAATCTTTTGCCTTATGCGCCGCAGCATATGGGTTTGGATGTTTCCGAGGTTCTCGAACTGGCGGCGGATCACGTTTCGCGCATCGAAGCGTCTGGCTTTTCGAAGAATCCCTGGCATCCCGATACTGCGCCGAAACTCGCGCTCCGTTCTTCTCGCGAGGGCGTAATACGCACCGAAGTACGCACGGCAGCCCCCTAAGGTTCGACAGAAAAGCGCGTTTCGCCGACACGCGTTGCCAGGGAGAGATCGGCCGGGGCGCTTGACTCCGAGCCGATCCACGAACGTTTTTGCCAGCCTGCGGCGCCGCGTTCAATTTGATCGACCCACCCGTCCGGCCACTCACAGAGGGCGCCTCTTTCGTTGGCTGTCCATTTCCCCTCTGTACCGCCATTTATCGTGGAGATAGCCCGCCCGTTGGATTGGAGAGCGATGTACAGGTGAGAGCCGTCTGGCTCTTTGTTAAGGCGCCAGACGCCGACTAGCGCAAATTGATTTCCTTCAGCCCGTTCGGCTTCGGTCTGAGCCGTTGGTTGAGAATCCAGTGGAGACCCGGCAGAGTACCGTTGATGTCGAAACCCGCTTCCGTCTGGAGCGATGATATCGGTGCTGCCATCGCTGTAGACGGCTGTGAGGCGCTGCTGATCCTGCCTCCAGTATCCGCGCTCGCCCCGCGCTCCTTCTGCTCCTTTTGTCCAATTGGTAACGGCTTGTCCGTTCGGAAATATGACGATGTCAAAAGCCTGCCCTTGCGCGTCTGCCGCAGTCCAGATGCCTTCGTAGGAAATCTTACTTCTCGCCGCTTCGGGGGTCGTATTCGGGGTCGCACTGGCGGCTTCGAGGTCTGCGACTGGCGTCGCAGTGGCAGCATCGGAGGTTGCGGTTGGGGCCCCACTGGCGGCTTCGGAGGCTGCGGTCGAGGTCGCACCGGCGGCTGCGGTCGGGATCGCAGTGGCGGCTTCAGGGGCCATGGTTGCCGCGGGGGTGGGCGGCTGTGCCGGGGTAGGAGTGGGCGAGGACGGAGAGGGAATTCTATTTTCAGATGGGCATCCAGCGAACAAAAGAAGAGCGGCGAGGGCGGGGAAAGTCCTCATTTTAAAAAAACTCTCCGAGGCGAAGACGGGAAAAACAACTCTTTTCGGCTTGTGAGCGGGGCTGATTTCGCTCCTGCTATCGGATATCGATGATGGATCCTTCAGAAGCCGCGGGCCACACCAACTATCGGAAGCTGGCTCAGCGCATGGGCCGGAAGCTGCTAGAGCGGCGAATTCGCAAACAGGCAAGCCTCTGGGCGCGGGAAGTTCATCAAGGCAAGGGCTTCTTCAAGTTCGAGGGTATCATCCCGATGGATGCGCTTGTCTGGCATGCGCTCGAACTCGCAGGTCTCGATCAGGTCGGAAAGCGAAACTTCCTGGATGTGCAGGTCGTGCAAAACGAAGTCGTCTTGCCGCAACTGCCAGCGCCTTTCGACGGATTTCGCCTTATGCAACTTGCCGATCTTCACTGCGATCTGGATCCGGAGCTCATCGACATCGTCATCGAGCGGATCGGTGGACTCGAATACGACGCAGCAGTCCTTACGGGTGACTATCACAATAAGATCGCCGGTGATCCCGACACGTCTTTGGAATTAATGGCGCGGCTTGCGCCGCACATTAAGAAGCCGCGTTACGCAATTTTGGGCAACCATGATTTCATCGAGAAAGTCGCCTTTCTGGAAAGCATTGATCTCACCGTGTTGTTGAACGAGTGCGACGCCATCGAGCGCGCGGGCTCTCTTCTTTGGATCTGCGGCGTGGACGACCCGCATTTTTTTAGGGCCCATGATTTGAAGAAGGCCCGTGAGCGGGTTCCTCGCGGGGACACAGCCATCTTGTTGAGCCATAGCCCGGAAACCTATCAAGAGGCTGAGAGGCTCGGGTACGCTTTCATGCTAAGCGGTCACACGCATGGCGGACAAATCTGCCTGCCTGGCGGCTTTGCCGTTATTGGAAATGCGCCGGTGCCGCGGCGCTTCCTGGCGGGCCCGTGGCAGTATGGCTCGCTTATGGGTTACACTTCGCGGGGAACGGGAGCCAGCGGCGTCCCGGCGCGATTCAATTGTCCTTCCGAGGTAACGATCCATACGTTGCGACGATCTCCGGCGCACTGATCGTCCATCGGATGCATCGCCCGAAAGCCGCGTTCAGGTCCGCCGCGCGGACGTCTACCTGCGGAGACGGAAACATTTCCTCAATAAGAGAGGCATATTGTTCGGAAATGACGTGGCGCTTGAGTTTGAAAGTAGACGTCATTTCCTGACCGACCTCGAAGGGCTTGGTGGCGAAGCGAAAGTCCGCGATTCGCTCGTAGCTCTTGAAATCTTCTGCGGGATTGATGAGCCGGCGAATCTCCGCCTCCATCAGCTCGCGCGCTTGTGCGCTCGCCGCGAGCTCAAGCAGATTCGCGGCGCGCACGCCGGCGGCGCGGAACCCGTCAAGTGCCGGAACAATCAACGCGCCGAGGTGCTTCTGGTCCTGGCCCACGAGCATGCAATGATCCACAAGCAACGAATGGACCAGCTTGGACTCGATGGGAAGCGGCTCAACATTTTCGCCGTTGAGCAGGACGATTGTGTCTTTGCAACGTCCCAGAATTTTCAGACAGTCATTAAAGGTAACGATCCCGATGTCTCCTGTTTTCAGCCAGCCGTCGTGGAATACGCGGGATGTCCCTTCGGGATCCTTGTAGTAGCCTTTCATTATTTGCGGTCCGCGCGCGTGGATTTCGCCCTGGCGTCCGCGACCCTGGTCCCTGCGGGAGCGGTCTGGATAAAGGACCCTGCCACTATCAAGATCGACAATGCGGATCTCCGTCTCAGGGTAAAAGGGTCCAACCGTGCCAATGACGAGGTTTTTCCAGGTTCGAACAGCGAGGACTGGCGAGGATTCGGTCAGCCCGTAGCCCTCGAGGACCGGGATGCCGATGAAATTGAAGAATTCGTCCACATGCGGTTGCAGTGCTCCGCCGCCGGAAATTGTGCCCCGAAAATCCCCGCATCCGACGGCCTCACGAAGCTTGGCGAGGACGATCTTGTCCAAGGCGCGATAGGGTAAATAGAGGGAAATCCAGCGGAAGAGATGTGCGACGCCGCGCGCGACTCGCTCGGACAACCCGCGTCCGCGCGTGTCGAGTTCCTGCCCTAGGAAGTAACGCTCCGCGCGCTTGACGTGGGATGTGCAAAAGCGAGCGGCGCGAAAGAGCTTGCGCCGCAGCGGAGGAGCCTCGTCGATCCGGGCCATCAGTTTCTGGTATAGATTCTCCCAGAGCCTCGGGGCCGACGCCATGACGGTCGGGCGGACGGTTTTGAGGTCCTCGCCGATACTGCGGAGGTTTGTATAGTAGGTGCATACTCCCATGCTGATCGCCACCATCTCGAAGACACGCTCGTAGCTGTGCCAAACGGGGAGAATCGTGAGCGCCCGGTCACCGGGTCCAAAGGTGAAGGGAAGATTTCGCGCCTGCGATGTCATGTTGGAATGGGTCAACTGGACTCCCTTTGGCGTGCCGGTTGTCCCGGATGTGTAGATAATGGTGAAAAGGTCCTCCGGGTGCACGTTCGCGATGCGCTCTTCCGCCCTGCGGTCGCCTGCGGCACGAAGCTTCCTGCCGCGGGCGATCATATCCTGGAGCCTCAGCACGCCGGCAAAAGCGGTGGCTTTTGGATCCATGAGGATGATTTTCTCGACTCCACGGACCGAATGACGGACGCGTTCTAACTTCTCCAGAATGCCGGCGTTTTCGACGAACACGAAACGCGCGTCAGAGTGGGTGAGGATATGGGCGATCTCGGCTCCCGTGACGTCCGTTCCGCGGGGAACGTCCGCGCAGCCCGCGAGGAGGACCCCGTAGTCGCAGAGGATCCATTCCGGCCGATTGTCGGAAAGCACGCCGACATGTTCTCGTCGGCGAAGCCCATGATCGATGAGCGCGGTCGCCAGCGAGAGACCATCTTCGTAGAGCTGCCGGTATGAGATGGGCTGATAGACGCCCGAGGAATCCTTTGCGGCGAACGCGGGCAGGTCGCCGAATCTTTCAGCCGCCTCGCGATAGAGGGCGGCCAGGGTGCTTGCGGAAATCCGACTCATGCCTCGCAGGCTGCCAGATGAGGAAGTCCGCGTGAAATTTCTCTTCGAGAACCCGCAGTGCAAAGGTTGCGATCGTTTTCTCGGGGATTTTTCATGCTTCAAACTCCGGTTGTTCCAGGTTCGACTGGCTGCTGGCGGCTGATTAACTCTTGCTCGGCGGTGGCGTCTCGGGTTCGCGGAAGATTATGCGGGCCTTCGTCAAATCGTAGGGCGAGATCTCCACACTGACACGATCCCCAGGAACAATTCGGATGAAGTTTTTTCGCATCTTGCCGGAGATATGTCCGAGCACGATGTGCCCGTTGGACAATTTCAGCCGGAACATCGTGCCCGGCAGAACATCGACCACAACTCCTTCAGTAACAATCGACTCTTCTTTAGCCACGCGGAGAAAGCGGCTTTTACCGAAGATTCGGTTCGAAATCAACCCATCGCGCAAGTGGGGCCAGAGTTTGGCGTCCTTCCTGGTGCCACGTGAAAGGCGGATTCTGCATCTGACCCAGCGGGCAGACGCGTGAAGGCCGAAGAATGGCGGCCCTTTCAGCGTTCTCCGGCGTTGCCGGCCATATCCCGACGGCAGCGACCCACGGCAAGGCAGGACCCAGCGCAGCAGTCAAATCGGCGGGCAGCGGCTTGACAAATGCGACTCGGTTCAGGCACGAGCCGGCGAACCAGGGATCCTCTTCGTAAATCACGGTCCAAGCCGTTGAGTCTACACTCTCCCAAATCCCCACACGCGGATCACTTGCAGATCGGAAGCGGTAGTTCGCACGCATGTCCGCGATCTCTGCAGCCTCAGCAGAGGTGACGTTCCCGCGCGGGTTCTGTTGCTCGTATCGCCCCATTTCCCTGGCCAGCCGGCTGGCATAACTTCGCGGGTCGCCAGCGACGTAGATGTCATGTGGGGAAAGGCATCCCTTTTGATTGAAGCGGCCGACGTCTGCCGCCGCCTGCGGTGAGGAATCTTCCCGTGAGTCATCAAAGACGATCCCCAAGCTGATGCGGTGGGGATGGGGTTCAAACACAACGTCGGGCGGTACCCGGCGCCGAAAGTGGTCAATGGTTCCGTCCGTTCCGAAAACGATCCATGCCCGGGCTTCTCGCAGCCAAGCCTCTGGTAGTTCCGCGCTCAAGCTCACTCGATCCTTAAGCCACGCAGGCAGCAGATTGGCGAATTCTTCGACTTCCCTCAGGCCGCTCGCGGGAAGTTTGACGAGGTTCATTGTGCCAAGGAGCAGGCCCCGAACGAGGCTCTGCAAGCCCGCGTGAGGCGTATTCCCGCTGATAACATGGAGGATCGGATCATTGGGGATCGCCCGGCTGAAGTGGTCCGCGTAGGGCCGAAAGCCGTCCAGGATCTCCGAGTGGCCGAGCTCTAGGCGCACAGCGTCAAGGAGGTCGTCCGCAGTAACCTTCCCCAGCAAAGGAAAGCCCTCTGCCACTTTGGCCAGGGCGACTGCGCGCTCCGCGGTGTTCATTGGGCGAGAATTTCGTCGGCCGATCGCGAGCAGCCGCGGGGAAGGGCAGTGGGGTCGCGGCCGATAAGCTCGAAACCTTCGGCTCTGCGGATCGCGAGATCCCCGGTTTGAAGCGCGCAGCACGAGCCGATGTTTGCGAGATCGAAGATTCGCAAAATTCCTGTCTCGCCGTCTGCGCTTTCGCTGCCGCTTTCCGGGTCGATGACGAGCGAGCGCACCCAGGGTGCCCCGCGATGCGGATTGCCGAGACCGTGCGTATAAAATTGCGAGCTAAGCTCCGTCATCCCATACTCGTTCCAAACGTCATTCTCCCCCAAGTCCCAAATGTCTCTGGAACAACGCGTAGAGCTCCGATTTCGGCACGCTGCGTCTCGTTCCTTTGTAACCTCCGGTCTCCACCGCAACGCTGCCCGGTGGCAGGCGCACTTCGCGATTTCCAAGCCATTGGAAGAAATCGAGAAAGGCCAGCGCCGTTCCGAAAAGGACCGCGCCTTCCTCCTCACCGGACAGTTCGCTGACGATCCTGTCCCAATCCCCGAGAAAAAAGCGTTGTGGGGGAGCGAGCCATCCGGCCATGCAGCATAGTGACGAGTTGGGAGATTCCGCTGGCGCCGGCATTAGACAGAAGAGATTCTTCGTCGGCAGGCCGATGCGTTGCCAACCGCCGATCGCGGCGGCGTGGTAGAGCTCCAGCGTGCGGAAATGATGCTCGCCATACCCTTCGCCTGTCGTTCCGCTGGTTCGGAATGAACGAATTGTTTCTTCCGCGGGAAACGACCGGATGGCCGCGTGGCGAAATGCTGTCAGGGGAATTGCGGGAATTTCGCGCCAGGAGTCGGGTTCCTTGAATGCCTTGCAATAAGCGTCGTATGGCGCGCAGAGCGCTCGCTGGATGGAATGTGCGGCAAGAATGAGGGCCTCGAAGGAACCCTTTCCGGTCCGGATAAATCTAAGAACATTTTCCTCGAGGGTGCGGAGTTCTGCAGAGCAATCAGGATTGGGCGCTGAAAAAAACGGCATAACGACAGGATTGTCACCCACCGGGTTGCATGCTACCACGCACACTCTTGATGCATTGCTTCGGAGTGCGTGCCTTTATCGCCATCGTTTTTGGCATCTTTACGGGGTGTTCGTTCGCGCAGAAGGCTGCGGACAAACCGGACCTTACCGCTGACGAACTGGCGGTCAATGCGTCTTCGCTCTACGCGCAGGGGAAATATGGCGAGGCCGCCCAAATGTATCGAAAATTCATCACGGACTTTGGGTCCTCCGTCGATGCCCAGGCGATCATCCGGCAGATGCGCTATCCGCTCGCGATGTGCCTCTTGCGTTTGCAAAGGTTTTCCGACGCCCTCGATGCGATCCGGGATGCTCTCGCTAGCGATCCTCCCATTGACGTTGCGCACGGTCAGGACCTGCTGTTTTGGAGGGCTGTTTGCGAGATGCAGGAAAAGGAGGGGGAAAAGGCAAGGAAGACGTTCGAACAGTTTGTCGGACTCTTTCCCGCGGATTCCGAAGGCCAGGCTACCTACGTCAAGCAATTTCCGGCGGTTCAAAGAGTTCCCGAGGCCCGATTGCTTATAGGCACCTGCTTTAATTCTTGATGGGAAATGCAAGGATGCGGCCGAGTATTTTTCGCGCGTTAAGCAGGGCCTCATACCCATTAATCGGGGTCGCGCGACGGTTTTGCAGCTCCACGCGTTGCTCGAGGCGGGTGAGGACGATGAAGCGATGAAAGTCGTTACAGAGGAATTTCCCCGCATGGGAGACTTGCTCCAACTCGTGACCTTTCAGACCCTGATCTTCGAACTCGGCACACGCTATCTCGAGCAGAACGAGCCTCGAAAAGCTATCACTTGTCTTCAACGGGTCTGGAGCGCAGACCGCCTCCTTAAACATCAGCAGGCCCGCCTCGAGGACTTGGAATCGAAACTTCAAGCAGTTGAAACAGACCCGCGTGGCGACCCATACGCGAAGCTCCTTTACGGGCAGGTAATCGCCAAGGTGAAACGCGAGGTCGAGAATTTCGACAGGATTGCGAGCTTCGACGCGGCGTTGCGCTTGCGCCTCGCGGCCGCCTATCAGGCGATGCACCGTTACCGTGAGTCGGCCCTCATCATGGAAGGGATGCTCAACGAGCTGCCGGCTGATCGCATCGTTGAGTCCGCTTCAGTCAACCTCGTTCAATGCTGGAGCGCAATCGAGTGCTGGGCAAATGCCATCGAGGCCGCGAAGATCTTTTTGGAAAAATTTCCCCAGTCTGACAGCGTTCCGCTCATCCTTTACATGCAAGGGATCGCTCAACAGCGAAGCGGCCACTATTCTGAGGCCATCGCGCTCTTTGACGCGATTGCGGCCAAACATTATTCCTCGGACTACGCTCCGCGCGCGAGCTTCATGAAGGCGTTTTCTCTGCTGCAAGCTGAACGGCACAAGGATGCCGTTGCGGAGCTCGAGCAATTCGAGGGACGATATCCGCGTCACGACCTGGCGCAGGATGCCGTCTACTGGCGCGGGATCGGGTATTCGCTTGATGGACAGTTCAGTCGCTGCCGGCAAGTGATGGACGATTATCTCAACACCTACAAAGCCGGTCGTCATCGGATGACCGCCGTTTTCCGCAAAGCCTACTGCGCGCAGCAATCCAAAGACTATCAAACCAGCATCGAGGAGCTTAGCTCCTTTCTTCGCAAATATCCGGGCGCGGAAGAGTGTGACGAGGCGCGAATTCTGTTGGGCGACGCCTTGCTTAGTCAGGGACGCATCGAAGAAGCAATTGACGTGTTTCAGGGCATCTCCAGGGAGAATGCTAAGCTTTACGCTGAAGGGGTCTTCAAGATCGGCAAAGCCTACAAGCTCGCGGACGAACATGAGAAGCTTCGCGATCACATGGCCGCCTTCAAGGCTCTTTTCCCGCAAAGTCCTCGTGTGGCTGAGGCGATTTTTTGGATGGGATGGGCATATCGCCAGCAAGGAATGTCTGACAAAGCTCGCGAAGTCTATTGGGAAGCGATTAGCGAATACGGAGACGATGCTGCCATCCGGTCCGTGGACGAATTGTTCCCGGCGCTCTCGAAGCTCCATAAGGGGGACGACGAGCAGGCCGAATTCTCGGCTCGCCTCGGCAATTTGTGCGTGGAGGCAGAGCGGACGGGCAAGAGAACGCTCTTGACGCGCGCATTGTGGGCACGCGCCGCCGCTCTGAAATCGAAGGACCCTGCCCGCGCGCGGAGCGACCTCGTCGAGGTTTCCCAACGGGTCAACGTCCAGACCGACAACCCTCTGCTACTCGCGGATTGTGCCGATGCGCTCCTGGCCGCTGGGAAGGAAACGGAGGCAGAGAAGATGTTTCGCGATCTCGTGAAGTGGAATCCTCGTGCTTCCCAGAAGGACCGCGCTTTGGCCGCGCTCGGGCGGATTGAGATGCAGCGCGGAAATGCGAATGCCGCGCTGGAGCAATTCGATCGATTCGAGCGTGAGGTAATAGGATCGCGGCTTTTCGCGGAGGCAATGCTTGCTCGAGCGGAGCTTCTTCAAATGAGCGGTCGCATGACAGAGGCCAGAGAGGCCTTGGAACGGCTTCTCGCCAGCGAGTATGCATTGGGCCAGGAAAAAGCAAAAGCGCTCTACCTTATCGGCGAGATCTACATGAATGAGTCCCGGCCCGATCTGGCCATACCGTATTTTCAGCGCCTCTACGTGATGCATGGACGCTGGCGCGATTGGGTGGCAAAGGCGTACTACCGCAGCGGAGAGGCTTTTGAGAAACTCAATGACCAATTAAGCGCCCGCCGCACTTATCAGGAGCTGTCTGAAAGAGAGGATCTCGCCGGCTTTGAGGAGGCGCGCAAGGCCCGTGGCCGCCTCGATCTCCTCGGCGGCCCATTGCCCGCGGAGGACGCGCAAGGATGAAAGGCGTCGCTCTTCTTCACTTCGTTGCATTGCTCTGTTTTGCCCTCGCGAATAACGCTCGCTGCCAGCTCCCGCGGGTTGGACAGGACACAATCTTTTTGCGGCAGGGCGATCGCCTTGTGGGAAAACTGACGGGCATCGATGACCGAAGCATTCGGCTGCGAAGGCTATTGCCACCCCTTCCCGACGCTTCGGCTGATGCCGCGCCGGTTTTTGCTTCGCTCATGGTGTTACGCTCGCATGTGGATCGCATTGAGTTTTCCTCCGACGAGGCACAGGAACGGATGCTCAAGAACGCGACAGCGGCGAACCTGCCGGAAATTGAAGCACTCTGGCGCGAAACGCGAGTCTGGCTTGGCATTCCAAAGTCGTCCGCAGGAGAAATCGGTCTCGTCTATGGCGATCTTCTGTTGCGCAATGGCGATCTTGCCAGCGCCCCAAAGGCGGTCGACCTTTTCAGAACTATCGAAATCGGGACATGGAGCCATCATATGGCAATGCGCGCGAGGCAAGGCCGCTTGCGCGCAATGGTTGCCGCGGGCATTGTGCAAGAGGCGGTCGTCGAAGCGAAGGAAATAGAGCGGGTTGCCGAAGATCCGGCTGTTTTGATCGAAGCCAAATTCATTCTGGCGAAAGCCGCCGAAAAGGCGCTGCGCAAACTTGTGGAAGCCAATCCACGATGGGAGGAAGACGCCTTCGTCCTGCCTGAACGCAATCGCCTCTACGAAGAAGCCCTTGAGCTTTACCTGTATCCTGCCCTGTTTTTTGGCTCCGAAATCGACGTTGCCAGCCGCGGACTTTGGGGTGCCGTGGAGGTATGTCGATTTGCGGGAGATCTTAAACAAGCCCTCGAAGCGTCACGTGACCTCCTCGAAATCTATCCCGGGACGTCGTACGCCAGGTGGGCCCAGGATTTCATCGACACGCTTCCGGAATCCCTAAGAAAGAAATACAAATGAAAATGAAGAGAAACGATAGGCTCCTCCTCCCCTTCCTCCTAATTCTTAGCGGCGGTATGCTGCTGCCAGCAACTGCGGAGGCGTCCGGAGTGGTAACTAACAAGAGTCTCCTTGATCTCTATCGTGAAGGCGGCCCGGTCATGCACATCATCGCGCTGTGCTCAGTCGTGACGCTTGCTCTCGGCACCTACTGCGGCATCATGTACCGCAAAGCAAAGATGATGCCGGCGAATGTCGTGGCGCACCTTAGTGACCTTGTCGCGCTGCGGGACCTTTCGGCTGCCTACGAATATTGCCAGGCCAATCCCAGCCCGCTTACTCATGCGCTCGCATCTGCCCTCATGAAGGCGAACTACGAACGCGATATGTTTAATAAGACCGCGATGGAAAATTCCATCGCTGACGATTGCTTTCGTTCCGAGACAAAGATGATGGTTGTCGTGAATTACTTGAACACCTTTGCGGTGCTCGCGCCGATGATCGGGCTGCTTGGAACGGTCTCCGGGATGATTACGAGCTTCAGCGCGCTCACGGCGGGCAAGGCCGAAGCGACCGACCTGGCCAAAGGGATCGGAGAAGCGCTCATTGCAACGGGCGGCGGCCTGCTGCTGGCAATCCCTGCGATGTTTTTGTATTTCTTCTTTCGCGGTCAGGTTTCGACAAACATGGCGGATGTGCACAAAACCCTTTCTCACATTCTAGATCTCTTCACGGGTGAAGCACAGGGAAACCCGCCGTCTTCGCAGCAGGGGTCCGCGGCTCAGGAGTTCGCGCCCCAGGAAATGCCAGATCAGGTTTGAGGCACTCTCATGTCTCAAACCCGCCGTCGAATGCGCCGTGTGCAGCACGAGGAAGTTGGGCTGCAAATCGCTCCAATGATCGATGTGACCTTGCTGCTGCTCTTTTTCTTTATGCTTTCGGGCAAGCTCACGAAGGGCGCAAAGCTTCTCGAAATCAACATTCCCACAGCGGCATCGGGAAAGGTTCCGCACGAAATGGGAGATCGCGACGTCATCAACATCGACGAAAATGGCCAGCTCTTTAGCGGCAACCAGCCCTTCACTTCGAAGCAACTTACGATCCACCTCAAGGAACGTTTCAAGAATTACCCTCCGCTCAAGCTCTACGTTCGAGCGGATGCCCGCACGCCGGGCAGGCAAATCAAAGAGGTCATGAAAATCGCCGCCGAAGCGGGCGCCATCGAGGTAATTTTCGGCGTCCGGCAGAAATGAAACGCATTGCGCATTCCCAGATCGAGTTGCAGATCGCGCCGATGATCGACGTGTGCTTTCTCCTGTTGTTCTTTTACATCCTAACATCCAAGCCTGTTAAACCGGAAGCCGACATGAGCATGACTCTTCCGGGAACCGTGCCCCAGGAGGAAAGCATAGAGATTCCCGACGAGCAACGGATCATCATTCAGGAGGACGGCCAGGTAATCCTCAATGATCTTCCAATGGATAACCCGCAGAATCGCGAATTGCCTGCGTTGATCAAGACCCTCGTGCGTTTCAAGGAAACCGCTGACGCGAACAACAGTGAGGCCCTCGTCACAGTGGATGCCGCGGACGGTTCGCATCATCAGCGGATAATCGATGTGCTCAATGTGTGCGCACGAGCCGGTATCCACGGCGTCACCTTCGCGGCATCCGAGGAGGAGCAATGAGCGTTTCAGCGATGCCTTCCAGTGCGGAGATTGTCCGCTTGCGGCACCGAAGGCGCATCATCTTGACCGTCGTTCTGGTGAGTGTCGGCATTCACGTGATTGCGGGGATCGTCGCAGGCATCGTGATCGTGGCGCGTTACCTTGCCGAGCCACCGGCCGAATTCAAAGTCGCCAAGGACATCCGGCTTCCTGCGGAGGAGCGCGAACACAAGATGAACATGGCTGCGTTTGACGGCATGGCGCCAAAGCCCAGTTTCACCGACAAGTTGCAAAGCCTGCGCCCCGGCGCTCTCGCGCTTCCGGAGCTTCCACGAATTCCCGTGGATCAGTTACTGCCCCTCGATCCGGCTGAAATTCTCACCGATCAGGTGGCAGCTTTGACGGGAACGGGCGGAGCCGGCTCCGGAATTGGCCTAGGCGCGGCCGGAGGTGGCGGGCTCGAAAGAGGTTTCAGCTTCATGGGAATCGAATCGAAGGGCAAACGAATCCTGCTGATTTTCGATGTCTCGGCGAGCGTGCTGAATAAGGCCCGAAGAAGCGACATATCTCTCGCGAAAATCAAGGAAGAAACAATTAGCCTACTGCAACAACTCCCCATCAATGCGCGTTTTGGGCTTGTTCAGTTCACTCAAAATTTCAAGGCCTTTCGCGAGGAATTGCTGGCTGCGACCGACGCCAACCGCGCCGCGGCGAAGGCTTGGATTGAAGACGAATGGGTGGAGACCGGATCGATGCAAGCCTCTGCAAAGGTCAAGAGAAATCCGCGAGGGGTTGTTGGAGTGTTCGAACTGGCGGCTCAAATGTTGCCCGATGTCATCTTCCTTATTTCAGATGCGAGCTTTCAGTGGAAAGAAGGCGGCAGCCTTGGCGACGTTCCCTGGGAAGAGATCGCGAAAATCGTCAAAGGCTCGCTTCAAGGGACAGAGGGCTGCACTCTGAACTTTATCGGCTTTGAGATGAAGCCTGAAGATCGTCGGAGAATGGAGTCCGTTGTCCGCAGGTACTCACGGGAAAATCCGCGAGATCAAATAGCAACGGCGGAAGATTCCTTGCTCTGGGCCCTGCTTCCGTTTGGATTTGCGTCAGTGAAAGCTCTTCGAAGCGGCTCTTGAAGGCGCTCTGAGCGCTCATCAGCCCTACGATTGCGAGCTGCGTATCGTGCGTCCCGACCGTTTGCTGCGTATCGTGCATTCGCGCGGGCGTGCGGCTTTTGACGAAGCCGCCAAACCGCTGCGCATGTTCGGCGTCGCGCAGGACCTAACCGAGCGGAAACGCGCCGAAGAGGCGCTGCAAAGCCGCAGCCGGCAGCAGCAGGCCGTGGCGAAGCTCAGCCAGCAGGCGCTCGAAAGAAGTGACTTGGCGACATTGCTCGACGATGCGGTTGCGGTCGTGTCGCAGGTCGTGGGCGTCGAATTTTGCAATGTGTTCGAGCTGCTGCCCGACGGGACGCTGCTCCTGCGTGCTGGCGTCAATAGCAGGGGAACGTGACAAAATTGTCACATTTTTCGCGATGATCATATATTCGCACAGGCATATATTTCGGCATCATTAGAGTTCTCTATGAGCCAAATCCCCTTTCCACGAGTCACGTTTTTTGCTACCGCCTTTGTTGCTATCGCGACAGTGCATGGGCAAGAAAAGACAATCAAGATTGATGGATCAAGCACTGTATACCCGGTAAGCGCTGGAATCGCAGAGGAGTTCCAAAAGCAAAAGGGTGACCAGGTGAAAGTTGACGTTCGATTCTCGGGCACCACGGGCGGGTTCAGAAAATTTCTCAACAACGAGTCGGATATACAGGACGCGTCCCGTCCCATCAACAAAGAGGAGATAGGGCAGGCGAAAGCGAATGGCATCGAATACATCGAGTTGCCTATTTGTTTCGATGCGCTGACCATAGCGGTTAATCCAAAGAACGATTGGGTCGACTCCATCAAGGTTTCAGAGTTGAAGAAACTTTGGGAGCCGGAAGCGCAGGGAAAGATCACCAAATGGAATCAGATTCGTCCTGATTGGCCAGACGCCGAAATCAAGCTTTACGGGGCTGGCCGCGACTCAGGAACATACGATTATTTTACCGAGGTTATCGTCGGAAAAGCGAGATCAAGCCGTTCGGACGCCTCCAGGACTGCGCGCATACCGATAAGCGCTTCCATTCTGATCTGAAGGCTCTTAAGAAGGTGCGAGCCGACTGCGGATGGATTGATAAAGCCCTCGAAAACAAACGCACCTGCACCTGCTAAGACCCATGAATCCTAGCAAGCCCCATTTCACAATCATGTTTGTCTGCACGGCAAATCCGCACCGCACTCATGAGCAATAAACCAACCGTTCTTATCCTCTGCACTGGCAATTCCTGCCGCAGTCACATTGCGGAAGGCATTTTGAGACAGGCTGCCGGCGATTTTATCGATGTGCAAAGCGCTGGCTCGAAGCCTGCCGGTTATGTTCATCCGAAAGCAATCGAGGTCATGCGGGAAATTGGGATCGATATTTCCGGCCATCGGTCAAAGCATTTGGAGGAATTTCTTGGACAAGGGAAGATCGAGACCGTCATCACGGTCTGCGGGAACGCCGATCAAGCCTGTCCCATGTTCCCAGGGCAAGTGAACCATTACCATTGGGGGTTTGACGATCCGGCCAAAGCGCAGGGCACGGATGAAGATCAACTCGCGGTTTTTCGCGGTGTTCGTGACGAAATGCAACGCATTTTCGAAGCCTATGCCGCAGGCAGGCGCGACCAACACAAAGCCGCGGGAGCCGCCTGTTGAAGCCTGCTTAGAAGCGTTTGTCGTTCTCTACGTAAGGAAACCCATGAGTAATCCGAGTATCAAGGAAGAGGTCCGCGAGAAGTATGGACAGGTTGCCAGGCGAGTCGCGTCGGGCGCCAGCAATTCTTGCTGCGGCGGCCCGACCGCGCTGGAAGCGTCTTGTGATCCGATAACCTCGAACCTCTACAATGCTGCGCAGGAAGGGGAGGTTCCTGACACTGCGATCGAAGCCTCGCTAGGCTGCGGCAACCCCACGGCCCTGGCCGAACTAAGACCTGGTGAAATCGTACTCGATCTTGGTTCCGGGGGCGGCATTGATGTGCTGCTTTCCGCTCGCCGCGTCGGCCCGATAGGGAAAGCGTACGGTCTTGACATGACCGACGAGATGCTGGCGCTCGCCGAAGAGAACAAGCGCAAGAGCGGCCTTACCAACCTCGAGTTCCGGAAAGGCGAAATTGAGAATATCCCACTTCTCGATAATTCTGTGGACGTCATCATCTCGAACTGCGTCATCAATCTCTCCGGCGATAAGGATCGCGTTCTCAAGGAAGCGTTTCGGGTGCTCAAACCGGGCGGTCGTTTAGCCATCTCCGATGTTGTTGTCCGGGGCAAGGTCCCTTCCGAAATAAGAAGGAGCCTCGAGCTTTGGGTAGGTTGCGTCGCCGGCGCCTTGAGCGATTACGATTACGTTACGAAACTCGCCAAAGCCGGTTTCGACGATATCGATATGGAGCCCACGCGGGTTTACGGCATCGAGGATGCGCGCGCCTTCCTCTCGGGTCAGGGCCTCGACGTCGATGCGGTAGCCCGAGAGGTGGAAGGCAAATTCATCAGCGCCTTTATACGTGCGAACAAGCCTCCTCCAGCGATGTGCTGCGCGCCTAATTGCTGCTCCAAAAAGGGATGACTTTTTCGCGCCGCACCGTCGCAGAAATCTTGGGAACCGCGTTCGCTCCGGCATCATAAAGCGTTGCGAAAACATCCACTCGTTCTCGCCGAGGTGCTTAAGCGCGGACGCTGAGCAGCTTGATGCCACGAAACTGAAAGCAAGGCTATAGCAATATTGCCGCCGGCCAGCTTCTCGCCCAAGGAAATCGAGATCGCCGAAGGGATCAAATTTCCAGCCTGGGTCTACAACGGTTTTATGCCCGGCCCGACGCTCCGAGCGACGGTCGGCGACCGGCTCATCATTCATTTTGAGAATCGGGGGAACAAACCGCACGCGATGCATTTTCACGGGGTTCATCCGGCGAATATGGACGGCGTATTCGAGGTCGTGCCGGAGGGCAAGAAGTTCACCTACGACTTTCTCGCCGAGCCATTCGGCGTGTT
This sequence comes from uncultured Verrucomicrobiae bacterium, assembly GCA_963810765.1. Lineage (GTDB taxonomy): Bacteria > Verrucomicrobiota > Verrucomicrobiia > Chthoniobacterales > Terrimicrobiaceae > DASTFP01. The sequence goes on along the minus strand of CAWEOV010000024.1, from coordinate 580,940 downwards.
CCCATATCACTGTCATATGATGCCGCTGCGCAAGCACATCTCGCGCGGACTTTTCGGAACGTTGATCGTCGATCCGAATCCGCCGCGCCCCTCGGCCACCGAGATGATCATGGTGATGCACGGACTGGATGTGGATCTAGACATGGAAAACGAGTTTTATGCCGTCAACGGCGTTGCGAACTACTACGCGGAGCATCCGGTCGAAATCAAAGTCGGGGAGAAGGTGCGCATCTATCTCTCCAACATGACGGAGTTCGATCTCGTGAATAACTTTCACCTCCACGCAAACATGTTCGATTACTATCCGAACGGCACCTCGTTACAGCCGGCAGAGTTAACGGACACCATCAACCTTTGCCAGGGTCAGCGCGGCATCCTGGAGTTCGGCTACAAGTATCCGGGCATGTATATGTTTCACGCTCACACTTCGGAATTCGCCGAGTTGGGATGGATGGGGTTCTTCAACGTGAAAGGATAGCGACCAATGCAAGCCGCTACGCCCATCTCTTTCAGGCTTTCCAAATCGCTTGCAGTGCTTAGTGCGATTTCCCCGCTATTGCTTCTTGCTGGGTTGATCTGGTGGTTTTTCCATGGGGGCAGCCAGCTCATCGAGCGCCCGGTGCCGCCGATTGAACAAATCAGCATCCGTCGCGTCGAACTGAAGCCCGGCGAGTTCAAGCTGACCATCCGCAACACAGGCCCGATGCCGGTGGAGATGACATTGGTTACGGTAGACGAGGCGATCTGGAAAGCCGAGTTCAGCCCGAGCCGGCGCTTGGAGAGGCTGCAGGAAGCGACCGTGCGCATCCCCTTCGACTGGGTACCCAGCGACCCCTACAAGATCGAACTCTTTACTGCCAGCGGGTTGTCATTTGAAAAGGAGATTCCCGTCGCGGTTGAGACGCCGAGGCCTTCAGCGCGCACGTTCCTTGTGTTCTCTGCGATGGGATTGTATGTCGGCATCCTTCCCGTGGCCTTCGGCATCCTATGGCTGCCGTTCTTGCGGCAACTGGGGAAGCGCTGGATCAACTTTTTCCTCAGCCTCACCGTAGGACTGCTGGTCTTCCTCGGTGTCGATGCGCTGCACGAAGGCTTCGAGATTGCAGGGAAGCTGCCGGGCGTGTTTTCGGGGGTGGGACTTCTGGCCATCGGCTTTCTGCTGGCGTTCCTCTTCATAACGGGCATCGACCAGTTTCTGCGCGCCCGGCCCGACGCGCAGGGACGAGACGCTTCGTTGATCCTGGCGTACATGATCGCCTTTGGCATCGGCATTCATAACCTCGGCGAGGGACTCGCAATCGGCAGCGCCTACGCCACAGGCGAGATTGCGCTCGGAGCGCTGTTGCTACTTGGCTTTACCATTCACAACACGACTGAAGGCCTGGCCATTGTCTCGCCGCTCACGCGCTCAAAGGTGAGGCTCTTTCACCTTGCCCTGCTCGGAATCGTCGGCGGCGCGCCGGCGATCCTCGGCTGCTGGATGGGAGGTTTTTCCTACTCGGACATCGCGTCGGCATTCTTTCTCGCGATCGGCGCAGGCGCGGTATTCCAAGTTGTCTGGGCGATCGGCGCTCAGATGATGAAAACGGCTGAGGGCAATCTTTTTCACTTAAGCAACGCGGCGGGGCTGATGCTCGGAATGGTCGTCATGTGGGCCACGGCGCTGCTCGTCTCGGCTTAGTAAACAGCAATTAACACTTATGAAAACCATCACAAACAATCTCGCGCTGCTGCCGGCCTGCCTGCTCGCGCTCACGCTCGCTGGTTGCGGCGACTCAAGCACGGGCGATGCGCCGAAAGTTCGCATCATGCTCGTGGCCAAAGACCAGGCCTTCCATCTGGAAGACAAGCCCGACCTGCGCAACCCGCCGATCACCCTCAAGCAAGGCCAGACCGCCGAACTGGTGCTGCGCAATGACGATCCCAATCGCGTTCTGCACTGCTTCGCGATCAGCGGCCTGGATGTCAAGACACCCAGCATCGACTCAGGCCAAACATTGACAGTGACGGTCCGCCCGACCAAGCGTGGCACCCTCACCTACGCCTGCTTGATGCATCCGCCGATGGCTGGAAAATTGATCGTCCAGTGAGCGTCACGGCCTTGTTGTTTCGCACTCTTTTCCGGGCTAACCAGCCAGACTTCTCTTGTCGAATGTGACGCGACTCGCAGAATTCAAACCTGGCTGCACCGATCCGTGGAAGCGGAAGGACGGTCTCGCAGGCGCCGCTTCCTTTTCCACCAAAGGACATATCCAGTGATTGCTAGGACGCCTGGCGCGAGGCCGCCCCCGCACCAGAGAATCTTTACGGGCAAAGCTCCAAACGTGCCATAGTGCAGCGGCATGAACGCATCGGTGACCTGATTCCAGAAGCTGGTACATCGGCAACCCGGCGCATCCCAATGATGAATGGGAGCGCATCATCCGAGTCGGCTACGAATTTAATCACCGCTTCAATGAGTCTATCGGGCTCATCCAAAACTTTCGCTACTTCTGGCTGGACTGGACGAGCAACAATTTCCAGGCGCGGTCTCCGACCGGCTCGCGGAGAGGAAATGGCGGGCATGATCTATCTCTCCTGACCAGTCATTACCGCCTCCGGCATGGAACTTTTGTCGTGCTTTCCGACGAGAAGCTCGAGATGGTTTGTCGCCTCTTCGATTTCTCGTTGCCGCTTCTCAAGCCGGCTGTTCAAGTAGTTGAGTGGAATGATGGCGAGGATGGCTACGGCCAGACCAAAGCTCACCGCGATCAAGGACTCGGCGATGCCGCCGGTGATCGCCGCGGTTTTCCCGGCCATGCTCTCGCTTCCCACCACGCCGAAGGCACGAATCATGCCGATCACCATGCCCAAAAGTCCAAGCAAAGAACCGAGCGTCACCGCGGTATCGAGGACGATTAGACCTCTGTTAAACAGGTCGAGTTCGCGTCCAGCCGCCTGGATCATGGCGTTCGAAAGGGAGATCTCACGGTGCTCCAACCCATAGCTAAGAATGCCAGCCAGCCGGTCACCAGATCGCCGTCCATCGCGTGCAGCTCCGTCCAGATCTCCTCGCTCCAACGCGGAGAAGACCTGCTCCAATGCGCGTGTTCGTGAACGACGGCCCGCTGTAAGGAGAAACCAGAAACGCTCGATAACCACGCCGCCTGTGACGATAGACAGTAAGAGGATTGGCCACATGATAGGCCCGCCCTTGAGGAAAAGCTCCCAGAGTCCACTCATCCTTTAGCGTATTTTGATGCAAAACGGTTCTGACTCATGATTCCGAGCCAAACCTACCAGAAGGAACGCCGTGAAGCTGACGAAAGGTTGCGATTAATTGACGCGTGTTTGCGGTCCAGGTGTCGATGTGCCCTCGCTTCGAGAATCTGCCTGCAGAACTTCGCTAACGACTACTTAGGTATTTCCACGACGGGCCTGCCGCACACGCTTCAACGACGCAGGCAGGCGATGGTGCAAGCAATCGGCTTGGACAGCCGACGGCGACGAAATGGCCTGCCGGAGGGAGGCAAAGACCAATGTCTTTTCGGCATTTCGCTCTAAAAGTTGATCGACACACGCCCGCCGAGGACAAAGGCGTTGTTCAAATCCTGGGTGCCGCCAGGATTGATGACAAACTGCGCATTGGGCTTGATGTACATCCACGGAGTGAGATTGGCTTGATAGGTGACCTCGAGGACCATTTCGGCACCGACTCCACGCGAGCCCTCAAGCTCCAATGTTCGCCGTGCGCCATCGGTCAGCTGGGCATAGACGAAGCCAACGCCGACTTGATCTTCGTCGCGGCCTGGGATGGCGCCCGTATAGACGAGTCCGCTCTCGACGTAGAATCCGACAAAATTTCGATCCTGCGGCCCGAATGCGATGCGCCCGAACCAGCCGAGTCCCTGATCGGATGCCTCCTCGTCCTCCACGGCTACGCCAGCCTTTGACGAACCGACCGACTTTCCGTCCTTGCTCAGACTGCTGACGGCGGTTTCGGCCTTGCTGGGCTCGTGGTAAAGCATCTGGTCCAGGATCCAGTAGAATCCGTAGTTCCACTGGCGGGTGAGCGGATTGCCACTCGAATCCCCGTCAGCCAATGGTATTCCGTCCTCGTCAAAGAAGGGATCTGCAAAGTCCGCCGTGTGGAACCATGCGCCGAATTTTGCCTGACCCGGAAGTCCCTTCGCCGCTTTGCCATGATACCAGCGCACCTGGAGTTCATTAAGCCAGAAATAGCCTTGGTTGGAATTAAGATCCCACCTGAAGCCATGCCGATTGACGTTCTGATCAAAAACGTTGCCTTCAAAAATGGCGCTCTGCAGCGTCAACCATTCCCAAGGATTTGCGGCGACTCGCACGCCGAGAGCGCCCATTGGGTAGCCCGGACCACCCGCGGGTATGTTGGTATAAAGAAAAGCTGGCCATCCAAAAGTGCCATTCGTGAAAAGAGCGCCATAATCGGAAATGACAAACTCGCTGTCCGCTGTGAACTGTCCAACCCGGATGGAAAGACCCGGCGGCGCATCATCTTCGCCCGGAAAGAAATCCTGCTGGAACCAAAGCTCCAGCATCCGCAGGGTATTGAACCCGGCGATGTTCGAGATGGTGAGAAAATTGCCGACAAGGTCCTCCGAGGCATCCCGCCCGCTGAGCCAAAGCCATGTCGTGCTCGCACTGGCGCCCTTCCAGCCTACCAGCTTCTCCAGATCCACCGTCGCACCAAAATCAAGCAGACCGGTGTAAACCGCTCCTTGCTTTAGGCCGCCGGTCGTGTTCCCCCAAACCTCTGCCGTGTATCCGCCAGAAATTTTCAAACCCTTGTCTTCCAACGTGGTTCGGACGCCCAGCCAGTTGCCGGTCGCGTAGTCTCCCGTCAACCAGGAGTCGGCGTCGTTTTCGATCTGTTCAGGCGGGGTTGAACCCCCGAAGAGCGAGGAAAAGCTCACACAAAGGAAGAGAATGGTTTTTTTCATGCTTGTAGCGTCGCCGTGAAAGACCCTTCCACCTCAAGGAAGTCAAGCGCAAATAACTTGCAATCTCAATACGATTTCGCTTGCATCGAAGGACGGCGTTGAAGAAATTGAAACTCAGTCTCAAATGAAAACCGCTCCGAATTTCATCCTTTCTGTGCTCGCCACCTCACTCAGTTTTATCGGCCTTGACGCGTCCGTTCATGCGGAAGAAACGGCTGTAAGCGTTAAGAGTTACCTTCTCCAGAAGCTGGAGAAAATGACCGCGGCTTCGGAAGATTTTGTGAAAAACAGTGAAGGATACTCGGCGCTTGTGGCCGAACACGGCGGTTCGGTAGAGGCAGCATACGAAGCGGATCCCAAGCAGACGGAGAAGTTGGTGGCCAAATTGCAGGATGATTACAAGGCGATGGATAGCTTTGGATATGAAACTGTCGAGGGAATCGTCGCGGGCGTTCCCTCGCTTGCCGACTATGATATTTATTTGGACGCAGGAGTTCCCGCCTCTGAAGGGCCCGAAGGTGTTGCTCCCGTCGTTCTTGTTCCTGTAAATGGCGAGAAAATCGACAAACAGGGGTCTCTATTCACCTATATCATCGAGCCGATGCTTTGGAGTGGCGACAAGCGCTGGGTGGTGTCTGTGGATAGCGGCAAGAAATCGCTGCCACGTCCGGAGGTCTTGTCTGCCGCTGCGAAGGATGCAAACAAGAAGCTTGGCGAGCTACTTGCTGATGCCAAGTCATGGAATGCCTCGATAAGTGATTGTTTTGGCGCGATGGTGGTGATGACCCCAACGCTTTCCGATTACTTTGAAGACTGGAAGGAGTCGCGTTATTCGAAGGAAAAGTCGGGACGCTTTCAGGCCGTGAGCCGTGTTTCTGACATGCGAGGTATCATGGGAAGTTGTCAGGTGATGTATGAGGCCGTGGAGAAGAAAGTCGCCGAGAAGGACAAGTCCCTCGCAAAGTCCGTTGACTCCGGCTTCAAGGGAATCATGACCTTCCTTGACAAGATCGACGCGCGCGAAAAGGAGGGTGAGATAAAAGGTGCGGAGATCGATGAACTCGCCACACAGGCAAAGGAGAAGACCGACAAGCTGGTTCCGCAGATTCAACAAAGCGCGGCAGTCATCGGGGTAAAAGTCGAGAGCTAAACCTCAGAGCAGGTTCGATCGGCAATTCTCATGAGCTGCAAAAGACGATCGAGAGGTGCGAGAAGACTGATCCTTCCCGTGCTCGCTGTTGTTTCTCTTGCAGTTCTTCGAGCTGATGTAATCGAGGATTCGGCCTCGTTGGAGAACGTTTTTGATGAGGCCTTGCTCGATATTCATGGAGAACGCTGGTCTCCAGCGGAAGGAGAAAACCTCGAGAGCGCGAGGAAGCAGTTTGCCCGAGTGCTGACAAATGCGGAGGCTCTCGACCTCTGGAACCTGCCTCTTCCGCTTCCGATGGACAGCCCGCTTTCGGCAGCGGAAGGTCTTGGTTTCATGCAGGCGCGATTGCAGCATGTAGCCGCCTTGGAGCTCATCAGCAGCCAGCGCGCCGGTAGTATCGACGCCGCGAAGGAGTGGCGTTCGATTATCAAATTGCCAAAGTTCGCCAACTCCGTCGAAGGGGCACTTGCGCTTCAGCGTCTTGGAGCAAATCGTACCCAGCGCGACGAAGTCAGCAGACTGCTTGCCAAAGAATACGTCATTTGGCAGATCACTCGCGCGCGGGAGAAGGCCGACGCGCTCCTTCGCTTGATCCAGGAACGGCGTGCCACGCCAGCCCTGATCTATGCTCGCGCTTCCGAAATTCAAGCTTTGTCCAGCATTCCTGGTTCACTGCTGCGATTGGCAACCGGATTGCCAGCCTCCGAGAACAATCAAAGCGAGAACGACTTTGCGGCCCTCCTCGCTGCGGCGCATGAAAACTCCGATGCCGTTGCGAAGGTGACGGTCGCGTGGCGGCTCTCGTTGGAAGCCGCGTATCCGAATCTCCTGAGTGCCGAAGACGTCGAGCGTCGCGAACGAATTGTTCTCAAGCTACTGCGCCTTATTCCAAAGGAATACCAATCCGGTGTGCGCGACGGCGAGGTGACAATACCAATCGAATATCGCGAAGCGAAGAGCTTTACGATTCAAACGCAGCAGATCGTGAATGAATTGATGCCCGTTTGGCGCCAGACGAAAACGCGGGCGTTGGAGAAGGGTGGTCCAGAACTTCTCGCGATACTCGAAAATCTGGAAACTGCAATCGAACGAAAGACGGCTCAGTCTGAAGTGGACGGTATTGTCGACAAAGGCGCGGACCTGCTCCAGCGCGATTTCGGGCTGGCCCTAAAGCGCTCCGGCATGGCAAGTGATGTCGTCGCGGAAACGGCTCTCGAAGTCCGCTCCCTCCTCGGGCAGTCGCTTGCGGCCGCTCAAAGCAAACAGTGGCGAAAGGCGGAGCAGCTTCGCTTGGACGCATATATAGATTTTGACCTTGAGATCGAGTCCCGCACTCTTCCTCGCGATCCCGCGCTTGCGCTTCGCGCAGAGAAGACCTTCCTCGACGGACACGACCAGAAACTCGGCATAAAGGCGGCTTTGGATGCTAAGCTTACAGGCGACGAATTGGCCTCGTCGTACCAACGTGCTCTCGAGGCACTCGAGGAGTGTTCCGCCCTGGTTAAGGTCGGACTTTCGCCGACGGCTGCGATGATCGGCGCGATTTTCATTGTTGCGAGAGAGGGCTTGGAGGCTGTCGTGATTCTGGCTGCTCTGCTCGCTGGGCTTCGCGGAACAGAGAATGCAGGCATTCGCAGACGAATCGGAGCGGGAGCCTGGCTCGCATTGGGGGTCACTGCAGTTCTGTTCGTCGCGTCCCGCACGCTGCTCCAGGGGCTCTCGCGCTATGGGGAGACTCTCGAGGCCGTCATTTCAATTGTCGCAGTTGTCGTTTTGCTCATGGTGACGAATTGGGTCCTTCACAAGTATTATTGGACGGGTTGGAACGCGCGGCTGCGCGACTTGAGCAAGGCTGCGCAAAGGCAGCAGCGAACCCGTTATGAGAGTACGGCTTTCATCGGGGTCGGTTTCATGACGATTTTTCGTGAAGGATTTGAGACGACCCTCTTCATGCAGTCGCTAATTCTCGAAGCGGGGATGCGACCGGTCCTGCTTGGCTTGGCCTTGGGCGGTCTTTTCATTGGAGCGGTGGGCTTTGCGGTATTCTCTATTGGCGCAAAGCTCCCCTACCGCAAGATGCTCGTAGTGACGGGCGGTCTGGTGATCTTTGTGCTCTTCACGTTCATCGGATCGACCGTTCGTCTGTTCCAGACCGTCGGCTGGTTGCCAGTGCATCCGGTTCCAGGATTGGAGTTGCCCAGTTGGATGGGGGTTTGGCTTGGGCTGTATCCGACTTGGGAAGGGTTGCTTATACCGTTTGGGACGTTTGCCTACGTCGGCGGGATGTGGCTCTTGGTAAAGTTCTCAGCGAGGCGCGCGCAAGAACGGGCAATAAAGCTTCCCGGTTCTGCGACTCTTGCTACATGAGAGGCAATATTGAGGCCATCGGTCTCCTGAACGGCTGGCTACTGTTGAAAATTCGCGAAGCTGAGATCGCCCGTGGTCTGGCCGGCCTCGACGACGCCGGCGGAATCGAATCCTTCCCAGTCGGCGGGTGGTTTACGCGCGATGGGTTGGGGGCGAGCGATGCTATGGTAGGAGTCACCCGTCCGGGTGCAACGGCAGGTTCGACCTTGGCGCAGACACGTGCACGTCTCCTTGAAGACGCCCGCGCGAAACTCGCCCGCGAAACCGCTCAACGTCAGACTGCCCAGGCCGCTGGCAAAGTGGCGGAGACCATTTCGACCAAGCTCATCGAGAACCTGCGGGCAGCTTCCGATCTTGCGGAGCGCCAATACCGCGTCGGAGCACTCGGAGTGAGCCTGCTTGTCGAAGCCACTGCGAATACCTTGACGCCTTGGAAAGCCGCCACGAGGCGGTCATTCAGGCATGGCGCAACAGCCTCGACCTGGACCTTCTAAACCTGCCGGCATCGACAACTCCGGCGGGCAAGGTGACCGTGAATCCAAAAACGCCATGACCGACAGCAGCAATCGGCATCGCGGTATCTTGAGCGCTCTTGGCTCAGCGCTGCTTTTTGGCGCAAGCACACCGCTTGCGAAGCTCGCTGTCTCGTCGGCCGACCCACTGCTCATTGCTGGTTTGCTCTATCTCGGCTCGGGGATCGGCCTCGCAATCTCGCGAACAATTGGCGCCGGGCCTCTCGCCAAGCGAAAAGAAACCCCACTTTCATTGGCAGACCTCCCCTGGCTCGCTGGCGCCACGCTTGCCGGGGGCGTGGCCGGGCCCGCGCTCCTTCTGCTTGGACTGTTAAGCACCCAGGCAAGCACAGCGTCTCTGCTTCTCAATCTGGAGGCCGTCGCGACTGCGGTCATTGCGTGGGCCATTTTCCGTGAAAACGTGGACAAGCGCGTCGGCGCGGGCTTCGCGCTTATCCTCCTGGGAAGCATTTTCCTTTCACTTCCGCAGGAAGGCGGTCTTGCAATCTCCGGCGGGGCGCTACTCATCGCCGCAGCCTGCCTGTGTTGGGGAATTGACAACAACCTCACCCGCAAAATTTCCGGCAGCGATCCGTCACAAATCGCGACGTGGAAAGGTCTCACTGCCGGTATTGTCAACACCGGACTGGCTCTCGCCATCGGCGCGAAACTCCCAACCATTAGCGTCACACTCGGCGTGGCGCTCATCGGTTTTCTTGGCTATGGCGTCAGTCTCGTTCTCTTTGTGCAAGCGCTCCGTCATCTCGGCACAGCGCGAACAGGGGCCTATTTCTCCACTGCGCCATTCGCGGGCGCTGCGCTCGCCTTCGCCCTCGGGCAGGGCCGTCTCGATTGGGCGTTCTGGCTGGCGGGAATTCTCATGTTCATCGGCGTTTGGCTGCACGTTACCGAACGCCACGAACATCGGCACGTTCACGAACCGATCGAGCACCAACACCTGCACTATCACGACGCGCACCACCAGCACGAACACTCTCCCGGAGATCCTCCGGGTGAGCCTCACGCCCACCGCCATAAGCACGCACGGCTGGCGCATTCCCACCCGCACTATCCCGACATCCACCACCATCATGATCATTGAACTATGCTTAAAGGAGATATTTCTTCCTCACGGAAGGCGCATTTTCGCCCACACGGACGCCGACGTTCTTTGTATCATCGAACGCGAAGACTGCGGGAAATTTACGACATGGCCCGCAGCCGCGCTAAGCTGTCAGCTCGAAATCGCAGCTCGCTAGAGGCATCTTTCTCTCGGGCACGCAAGCATTTTCCTTCGGGGACGATGCCACGAGTTGTGTGCGACAGGTCGTTGCCCGCGAAAGGAGCATTCACCATTGAGCGCCGTCCTCCGTATCGCGGCTGCGATCGATAGTCACTCCACACATCCACTCGCCCAAGCCGTCGTTCGTCGCGCCGAGGAGTCGAAAATGACCTTCGATTCGGCCCAGAACTACAAGGATGCGGGCCGATGAAAACTCGCTGCTAATTTCGAGAGTTGTCGGAATATGAGCGGTCTTTATTGGACGCCGGTGGCGAATTCTTGGCGAACGCCTTTTTTGGATCGCGGCATTAGAGAAGCGAGTGAAGGAGCTCGAACGCGAACTTGCCGCCCGCAAAGCGAAAAAGTGAGCGCCTGTGCCGGAGCACAAATGAACTCGGAAACCTCCGCGCTCAATCGAAAGCGAATCCGACAGCTTGCTAGGCGTCGGTTTTCACCGGGACGACGATTAGCGGACATGTAAGTCGCGTCAACATTCCGCCGAAGTGGTTTCCTGTTGTGAGGTGGCGCGCCGCAGGGTTCCCATGGGAGCCGAGGATAATGTAGTCAGCGTGGCATTTGACCGCCAGATCGAGAATTTCATCCGCGAGGAGGCCAACGAGAGACACGAATTCCACTTCGACCCCTGCGGCTTTCAACGGACTGGCGAGAGAGTTTAAGCGCGCTTCAAGTTTGGAGAGGCGTTTACGGGTTTTCAAAGGCCAAGCGGCGGCGACCCGCCTCTTGCCTCCGCCCGGCAGGTAGGCAGCCGTTGGCTCGACAACGTGCAACAGCACGATCCCGGCCGAAAGCTGTTGGGCAAGCTCACCGGCCTTTTGGACTACGAGTTTCGATGCTTCGCTAAAATCGACAGCGACAAGGAGGTTTTTCTTCGCCATTGTGTGGCTTGCATAGTCTGAGCCGACGATAGCTGAAACCAGATAAAAAATGAAATCACTGCAGATCAACCTCCACGCGAAAATCAACTCGCTGGGCGAAAGCGGTGAAATTGCCAGCGGACCGAAGACCGACGTCAATCGGACTATCTTCGGAGCGCTTTACGACACAACTGCGCCGGAAAACGCGAATGATACCGCTCTAAAGAAGTGGAAGGGACAAAAGGAGGGCCGTTGGCTGGCTGCCATATCGGGCTCGACGGATCCGGTATTGATTGCGGTGGCCGACGATCACGACACGCTGCTTGCCGAGATCAAGCGGTTGCACTCGACCGATGATATCGCAACCAAGGAAGCTATGGATGAGCCCAAGGATAAGTCTTAGGGGGAGCCAGAATCCGTTTTATGCGTCGGGTTCACCCGGACGGCTTTGCAACTGGGCTTCCCCCGCCGCCGAAAACGCTTCCTTCACAGACCTCCAAGAATCGAAATCGTTCCCATCGGGCCGCTACTAACCCAGCTGCTCATTGGGTGCAGCGCCATCTTCTCTCGTGCAGTGAAATTTTCGATTGCGTACGCCGCGGACCGGGCAGATTCTGGGACTGACAGTAGATTCACGTATGGCGTCAACGGCTAACAGTGCGACCGAAGCGGTATCGGAGGTAGAGGTGCCCGCACCGGAAGTTTTGGCAGCCGCCGAGAGTAGCACGGCCGACAGCGTTCGCAGCTTCTATCGCATTGAGAGCGGCTCTCTGGTTCCGTGCGAGCCCAACGCGGCCCAGGTCATCACCTACACGTCGCCGACCATAAACGACGAGGCCGAGCTGCAGGAACAGTACAAAATCGATTACCACACCCTTCAGTCATCGCTCGACCCCGACGAGCTTTCGCGACTGGAGATAGAGCCCGACCATGCCGCGATCATTTTCAAGCGCCCCAAGAGCTTCTGCGCCGGCGACAATTTCCTGATGAAGCTGACCTCGACAGGGATCTTCGTCTACGAGAACTATCTGGTCATCGTAATGGCGGACGACTCCCCGATCTTCGAAGGCCGAGTTCCCTTTCCGGTGCAGTCGATTCACGACGTCATCCTGCGCCTTCTCTATCAGGCAACGATGCATTTTGAGGGCCACCTCAAGGCGATCAACATGCTGGCTGATTCCCTAGAGCGCCGCATCAACACGTCTCTGGAAAACAAGTATCTCCTGAACATGTTCGCCCTTGAAAAGAGCCTCGTCTATATCCTCAACTCGATCACCTCGAATGGCGCGCTTCTGGAACGAATGAAGAGTTTGTACGAGAAGCTGGGCTTCAATAGCGATCAAGCCGGAATCATCGAGGATCTCATTATCGAAAATCAGCAGTGTTACCGGCGCGCCGAGATCCACACCCAGGTTCTTGGCAATCTCATGGGGACGCGGGCGTCCATCGTCGGCCACAACCTGAACCAACTCATCAAGAACTTCACCATCTGGACAGTGGCGATAATGCTTGCGACGCTCGTCATAGGACTGTTCTCAATGAACGTCGCCTTGCCCCTTCCCATGGAGAATGCCACCTGGCCGTTCTGGCTCATCAACATCCTGGCCCTGCTCGCGGGGATGGTCATTTTCTTTCTTCGGCGGATGAATAAGTGGTAGCCGGCGGCGGCCCTCAAATCGAAGGCTTGACCAGATGAGAGAGAACGCCGCTTTTCGGGTGCAGCGGTAGTCCGAACCGCTGGGAGTCTTTCGGAGCGGGCGGGTGATTTCGATTGGCAGGCCGGAGATCATCTGGCTCCATGTTGTCTCTGACGCGCTGATCGCTATGGCATATTTTTGCATCCTGTCGGCGGTTGCTCAATGAGGGAGGCGAAAGGGCAGCACCGTCGAGCCGTCGGAACTGTCGGCGCCCTACTTTGGGAGTTATTCGAGGTGTTGTGGGACTATTTCGACGAGCCGATCTTCGCGTTTTCGAAAACACACTCTTTGAGCTGGCTCGGGCTGTTGAATCGGATCGGGACCTTTGCGCTGGTCAGTCTGTTGCTGGTTCTGTGACTGACTTTCTGGGGATTTGTCAGGCGCGAGGAACTGCGCCGCACCCACGATCCGCGACCCGTGCCCGCCCTTCTGCTCAGCGAACATGCCGCCGCTTTCGGGGTTTCGCCGGAAAGCAATCGAGCGCTGGCGGCAGAGTCAGGTCGTGGTGATTCAATTCGACGCCGCCGATTGCATCGTCACCGCTAAAGCGCCTTCGCTTCCTTAAGCCTCTGGCTTTGAGGGGTTCGGCATGAGATGTCCCAGTCGAACTCTTTCATAGCGAAACGAGGCCGCATAGAGAACAAGCAATCCCGCCAGATAAAGGCCGATGCCGAACGCAGTCACCCATAGAAACCAAGTGAGTTTGCCAATGACGGCAAGAGCAAGTACCAGGTAAGTGTAGTCGCGCCGGGAAAGGCCATCGAGAATCCGCGTGAGGCGGCCCATCGGAGCGGCCGGAGAGGTGGCGCAATTTTCCTTGAACGGGGACATCGATTGGTAGCTGCCGCTGAAATGACCGGACCGTTTCGCGAGCACAAAGAGCATGGAGGTGCAGCCGAGAGCGGCCAGCGCACAGGCAAGGCCAAGAAATGCATAATCAGGTCGCCCAAGTTGGCGCGCCAGGCCGACGCCGATCCCAAAAAACCCAGCCGATGTCACCACGCCATCGCAGACGACATCAAGAACCCCGCCCCAGCGTGACTCCATGAACTTCAGACGAGCGATTTCTCCGTCGCAGCCGTCGAGCACCGATTGTGCATGGAAAAGAATGGCCGCCGCCAGCATCGGCCAGTACCTGCCATTCGCGAACAATAAGGCGGCCAGCAGTCCAAGGGCCAATAGCGCCAGAGTGATTTGATTCGGAGTGATGGATGTTTCCGCAAGCCAGCGGGTCAAGCGGAGCGAAATCGGACGGTTCAGCCAGCGGGCGAACGGGCCGTCCTGAGGCTTGGTCAGGCGGCGGTAAAGCATGGCCTCTGCGAGTCCGTGCATAGCAGGCGTATCAACGTCGAGCCACTCCTCCCCTTCGATATCGAAGACTTTCATGCGGCCAGTCTCAGCGAGGGCGCGAATTCCGTCGGATAGCGTGCAGTCACCCTCCCTTGCGCTCTTGCGCAGAGCCTCGAACAGAGCGCTGCTGCATTTAAAGATCCCGGTGTCGATCGCGTCGAAAGCGGCAAGGTCTTTTCCGATGGCCTTGATTCGATTTTCGCGGAGCAGGACTTTGGTGGCGTCATCGAGATCCGGGCAGGCCGCAACCTTGCGGTCGATAGCGAGCAGTGCTTCACCGTCGAGAAGCTTGGCTTCGCGCAGGCGCTTTACCGTTTCCGGAAAAAACACGTGGTCGGCCATGGTGAGGAGGAAACGGTCCCGCGCGTAGCATTCCGCGGCGAGCACCGAGACACCGTTTTGTTTCTCCCAATCCGGGTTGGTGACCCAGGTGATCGGCAGGTTCGGACGGCTAAGCTCGATCGAGTCGCGGATTTCCTTTCCTCGATGACCGATCACGATGACAAACTCGGTCACGCCCGCCTTTTTGAGCGTGAGAAGCGTGCGTTCGAGCAGGGTAATGCCGCCGACGCGGGCGAGCGGCTTTGGGGGACTCTCCGTGCCATTGGCAAGGCGGCTGCCACGTCCGGCCGCGAGTACAATGGCTTGAGACGGCCCGCGATCGGCCGGCGGATTCGGCTCAACGCGCTCATTTCGGACCGGCTCTACTCCCGCATCACGGGTGGCGGCCGCGGTCGTCATCCCTTGAAACAAGATCTCGATTTCTTCTTTAGCTTAATTGTCGTGTCATCTTTTGTCATCGGCATAAACGGAAAATCGAGAGCGGCAGGTTGATCGATCCGGTCCACCGCACAAACGACGCGCAAGCAGGTGCGCTTGTCTAAGGTGACCGCTCTTCCAAATTGCTCTGAGAATTGCATCGTAGACGGTTGGTGGGAAAAGCGATAGCATTTTTCGCGGATAACGATGCAATCTTGCGGACCTTGCTCTTGCAACACTTAACCATAGAGTTAAATGGAAGTTGGTATTGCGTCCCAACCGAGACAGGATCCCGAGGCTTGAGCGCGACATCCGCCGCGGTCGCTGATCCGCCTCTGGCAGTTTCCAAGCTGAACCGCGTGGCCGGCAAATGGAGTTCGCCCCACGGGGCGCATCATGAGAGAACAGGAGCCGTCCGAAATACGGCGGAATCGTCCGATCTCTGAAATCTTCTTTTCAGAAGGTGGAGGCTTGAATAGTCAGGGGGAGGGAAATCTATGGAACCTGCAAGCAGCCCGGCGCCTGCGGAATTACCCGCGGCGAAGCCAGATCCTCACCGTTGGGTGGACGAACACGGAGACTGCCTCTACCGGTACGCGCTGGTGCGGGTGCGCACACCCGAAGTCGCCGAAGATCTTGTGCAGGAGACGCTGCTGGTTGCCGTTCGGTCGCAGGACAAGTTTGCAGGTCGTTCCTCGCAGCGAAGCTGGCTTGTCGGCATCCTGAAAAACAAGATCGTCGATCACTATCGCAAGCTCGGCCGGGAGACTTCGTTCACTGACTTGGAGTTTCTCAGGGACGAATGCTCCCATAAATTTGTTGAACAGGGCTTCTGGAATCACGAACTAGGCCCGCACGAATGGAGGCCCGAGGCGGATGAGGTGATGCACAAAGGAGAATTTTGGCAGACGATGCGGGACTGTCTCTCGAAGCTGCCTCAACGTGTGGCGGACGTGTTTATGATGCGCGAGATGGACGACGTGCCGGGCAAGGAAATCTGCCGCACGCTGAACATTTCCGAGAGCAACTTGTGGGTCATGTTGCACCGCGCGCGCATGGCGTTGCGCGAGTGTCTGGAAAGCAATTGGTTCGACAGGGTAAATGCCTCGAAAAAACACTGATGCGCAGCCCTGCAATCCATGGTCCCCCGGCAATCCCTAAGTATGCAAGCCGGCTGGAATTGTTGTTTGCTTCCCGGTCGAATACAGCCGATCCATTGCCCAAGGATCGAAGTTAATGATTAGGCCGGCAAACAGGTTAACGAAAAAAATCGTGAAGTTTGTGGCAAATGCCACTCCCCATTGCCACGACATAACCCGGCTCCTTTCGCAATCCATGGAGCGCAGCTTGCCGCTCCGTACGCGCCTGCTCATTCGCCTTCATCTTAGCATTTGCGTTTGGTGCAAGCGATATGACGGACAGCTCAAGCTCTTGCGAAAATACAGCTCCGGGCTTGCCGAGAAGGGATGCGATCGCGGTCGCGAAACCCTGTCCCCAAGCGCTCGCGAGCGTCTTAGCAAAGCGCTCGAAGAGATAAGCAAGTGAGGACACGATTCAGGTTGAACGGTTAACAGTCTCGTCCCCGATTTAGTTCGTCTGTCTTGTAAGGTTTTGCCCCGTCAGACGACTCAATCTTTGATGATCTGTCTCAAGACATTCAGGCCGGTCTGTCGCTTAGGGACAAAGGTTCCGTGCGCCGACAATGCGGAAAGGCGAGGTGACCGAAATGTTGGGGCGAGTGCTTGATTGGCTTTGGGACTTGCAGGGTCTGACGTGCCGCGAAGCGGCTCGCCTTGCGGCCAATGCGATGGACCGATCACTGACTTTTCGCGAGCGGGTCAAGCTATTCATGCATGGCTTACTTTGCAGCTATTGCCGGAATTACAGGCGCCATCTTCGCTTCTTACGCAAGTGGGTGCGGAGCATGAGCGACCCGGCACTCTCGCCTTTGGGAACAAGAATGCCATCGGCTTCCGCCTCGCGCATCAGGAAGCGGCTCGAGGGCGAAATTTCCACGACTGGAGGGGCAGCTTCGACAAGCTAAAGAGGATGTTTTGATTTACTACGCCCCGCAGAAGAAGCTGCAATAAACCTGCTCCACGCGTCGCCGAATGACGCGTGGGGCATTTGGTGTAGGAGGCCTCCCGGAAACCTCGTCGAGCACTGCCGCTTACGCGCGTTTCCAAAGTTCGGCGCAGAGCAGTCCCCAGTCGAACTCTGAACGGCTGACGCGCACGAAGCCGTTCTGTCTGAGGAAGGGCCGCGGGGAGACGAGCGCGGAGGCAGGGAGTTTTGTGGCGATACGGAAGAAGCCGTACATGAGCCGGTGAATGACTCGCGCACGAAGACGTTTAGGGCCGGCGTGCGGCATATGGAAGTCCGAAACAAGCCAACATGCGCCAGGTCGCGCTGCCTTCTGCAGACTGTTGATCACTGCACTAAGTTGCTCACGCGGAAAGCAATCGAGGAAAAAATGTGTTGCGATCAAGTCGTAGCGTTCGGCGGGCGGGTTCCATGCCGGAACTTCGGCGCGAATGAAATGCACGCGATCGAGCGGCAGCGCCGCGCGGAGCAGGCGTTTTCGGGCGATCTCGAGCATCCTGGCACTGGCATCCACACAGGTCACCTGGGCAGAGGGGTTGCGTTGCAAGAGCGATAGCAGAAATTTCCCATGGCCTTCGCCGACCAGGAGGGCGTTCTCAAGAGCAGGTATCTCGTCCCAAAACGCGTTGCGGCACCTCTCCAGTTTGCCGCCCGCGAGCAGCATTTCCATGAAGTCGTAGTATCTGGCGAGATGATCGAATCGCGCGGTCGGAGCGGGCCGCAAGGCGTCCGTCACCCGGTCGACCAGGACTCTACGGTTCCACCACACCCCTGCGACGAGGGCGCCCAGGGCATACGCAACAACGTCAAGCAAATCACCGACGGCCCAGGGAAATATCGGCGGTCCCAACAATTCAGAGACGATCGACCAAACCAGGAGATGCCCGAAAATCTCCGACGCCGTCGGCGGACGGTCGTGGTTGCGCAGCCCGAGCAACCGCTGAAACCAGAGGATGAACGGCAGCGCGGCGGGGATGAGAAGCATATCATCGAAGTGATTGTGAAGAAACGGCCACGCGCAAACGGGTTCAATCAACCAGCGATTGGCCGCATAGAGGAAGCAAGCCGACAAACACAGCGGGTCGAACGCGTAACGGAACGCCTTCACAGAAGGGCGGTCATTACCAGACCCGCCCCAATCGCCAGAAGCACTTTCAGGCTGAATACGATCATGGTAAGAAAATAGAAAGCGAGACACGTGCCGTCAACCGGCCAAATGCCGCCAAAGGAGGCAAGGTTCCCCAAAAACTTAACGGCCTTTCGAGGGGAGGAAGTTCCTGGCCGCTACAGCCGCCTCCGTCGTTAAGATGCCGGGCAGAAAAAATACAGGCCACCGCGACGAGTGCCACGGTGGCCTGCTGTTCCCCCCAGAACAATCGCAATAATGTACCCTCTCGTAAAAAATCGCAAGTGGAATTTTTTCCGTTCGTCATCGCATGCGCACGCCGACCGAACCAATCGAAGCGCTGACAAGATCTGATCCCAGTTCCTAACTTGCCGGAATGGAGTGAATCTTAAGGAAGTTAGCACCCAACGGTGACGGAGCGGGCACACCGCCTATCACCAATATTTTGTCGCCAGGGACGGCGAGACCGCGTGCGCGAACTGTAGATTCCGCCAGTTGCACCAACCCCTCGAAGTCGGTGCGTACGTCCTTTATTAAGAGAGGCTTGAGCCCCCAAAACAGGTTCAGCGCATGGTACACTTGCTCGCTTCTTGAGATGGCTATCACGCTGGTTTTCGACCGCTCTGCTGCGATGGAATGCGCCGTGTGACCTGTCGTCGTTAACACCACGATGCAAGAGGGCTCGACTGTCGTGGCAATAATTTTGGCCGCTTCGCTCAAAGCGTGAGCATTGCCGCGGCCTTCGGCTGAGTAGGCCTTGAAACTAATCGCTGATTCGACCTCGCGGGCAATACGATCCATCATCTCGACTGCGCGCACCGGGAAAGCTCCGACGGCCGATTCTCCGGAAAGCATCACGGCATCGGTTCCATCGATTATCGCGTTGGCCACGTCGCTGGCCTCTGCGCGGGTGGGACGCGGATCGCGGATCATGCTTTCCAACATCTGCGTAGCAGTTATCACTGGAAGGCCCTTGCGATTGCAGCTTTCGATGATGTGCTTTTGGAGCATCGGCACCTTCTCCGGGTTCAACTCCACGCCGAGGTCTCCCCGAGCGACCATCACACCATTGGTCTCTCGGAGAATTCCCTCGAGGTTTTCAATTGCCTGCGGTTTCTCGATCTTGGCGACAACAGGCTTGAACACTCCCTCCGCAGCAATCAGTTCCTTTAAACTGTGCACATCCGCCGCACTGCGAACAAAGCTCAACGAAATCCAATCAACGTCCTTTGAGAGCCCGAACTTGAGGTCCTGTTTGTCTTTCTCGGTGAGCGAAGGCAGCAGGCGGAGATTCAATTCCGGAAAGTTAACGCCCTTCCGGCTCTTAAGCGCGCCGCCGTCGACGACGCGGCAGCGCAGCGTGCGGCCTGAAGTTTCCAGGACTTCGAGTTGCATGAGGCCATCATCGAGCAGGATGCGCATGCCGGCCTTGGCCTCCTCCGCAGCGTGGGGGTAATCGAGCGGTACCGTGGCAGGCTGACCAGTAAAATCAGTCTCCGGGAGCATCGCGACCACTGTGCCGGGAGCGAGCACCATTTCTCCGCCTGGCAACTGTCCGACTCGAATCTTCGGACCCTGCAAGTCTTGCAGAATCGTCACGGGCGTATCGAGTTCCCGTGAAATCTCGCGCAGATTTGCAATGGTCTGCGCGTGTTGCTCATAACTGCCATGGGAAAAATTGAGGCGCGCCACGTCCATTCCGGCCTGGACGAGTTGGCGAATAACTTCCGGTGAGTTGCTGGCGGGGCCGAGGGTGGCTACGATTTTGGTGCGGCGCATGATTTTTTAGGATTTGCGGCGGAAGAATCCAGCCACGATCGGACATCTTGCCAATTGCGCCAACACTTTCAAGCCGCGCCTGCGAGAAATCGGATGGGCCGGCAGCCGATTCTTCGCAATCCCAGCGCGGCCAGCTCGTCCCGATGCGTTTTCATTTCGGCGAGGAAGCAGGGGCGTTTGGGCAGCGACTTCGGCATTGGCTTTGCCCAAGCGAGAGCTAGAGTTTGAAGGCGTGCCTGCCGAATCTCAACCCGCTCCAGTTTCCCACCTGTCCGCGGTCGAGTCCTATAATATTCTACGCGACCAGCTCCAGCATGAAGACAACCTCATTACGCAGCGACTCTCCTGGTTGATGGGGTCGCAGGCATTTCTATTCACCGCGTATGCGATCGTTCTCAACGGTCCCGAGCGCCCCAAGAGTGCCCTCATTGGCGCGCTGCAAGACGATCTGCTCGGAATCTTACCGGCGGTTGGCTTGCTCAGCGCTGTGCTGATTTACGTGAGCATCATCGCGGGAGTTATTGCCATGTTTGGCATTCACCGGCTTGCGCGAAGCTTTTGCGACGACGCTGCGTTCCGGTTTCCACCTCTTCGGGGACGCAAGCTCACGCGATATATGGGGTTCGCGTCGCCACTCCTTTTGCCACCGATTTTCATCACCGTCTGGCTTTTGATCTGGGGCCGTGGGTTTCCCTATTAGCTCGTGCGGAATATCGAAACCAATCCCGCGGCTGAGCTGAGCCGTGGCGCCAAGGAATGCAGAACTGATCAAGGCGCGACATGCGCATGTCTGCGCGGACCGCCACGGTCACTCGCCTTTTCGGACCGCTCGTGCTATCGAGAGCAGTTCGTAGATGCCTGATTGACTGGCTTTTGTTCGCCAGTTAATGCTCTGGAAATGACTGCATACGTGTGCACGCTCTTCGAGGGCAATTACCATATCGGTCTAGGCGCGCTGCTCAATTCCCTGTTTCGCAACGGGTTCCGGGGAACTCTCTTCGCGGGTTATCGCGGTGCGCTGCCGCCTTGGGCGAATCCCGCTTCGACAAGGGATGGCGTTACGGATTTTGCCGTCGCAGAGGGTTGCCACATACAATTTGTTGCGCTTGACACTTCGCTACACCTCACCAGTTACAAACCAATCTTCATGCGACGAGTGTTCGACCAGTTTTTGCAGCCTGAGGACATTTTGTGCTACTTCGACCCGGACATTACAACTAAGTGCCGTTGGAGTTTCTTCGAGGAATGGGTGCAGAATGGACTGGCCTTGGTAGAAGACTCCACATTTCCGTATTTGCCCAGTGATCATCCGCTGCGCCATAAGTGGTTGGAAATGTCGGCAACGGCGGGATTGACCGCAAAACGCGCGCCGAGCCGTTACTACAATGGGGGCTTCGTTGGTGTGCCGGGAAGGCTGCGGCATGTGCTTCCCGTCTGGGAATCCTTGCTGGATGCCGCAAAGGCGTTCGGCTATGACACTACCCAGCTTGCCAGCACGGACCGCACATCGCCCTGGCAGGCCGCAGACCAGGATCTCTTGAATATCGTGGTGATGACGACTGATGTCCCGCTCAGCACGCTGGGACCGGAGGGCATGGATTTTCGCCCGGGCGGTTATGTGATGTCGCACGCGGTAAACTCGCCCAAGCCCTGGGCTCGAGACTACCTGAGATTTTCCTTGCAGGGAAAGCCGCCTGGTCTGGCGGATAAAGGATTTTGGGAAAACAGCGAACACCCTATACGCCTTTTTCCCGAAGCCGTCGTACGGAAACGGAGCCTTGCGCTGAAGGCGGCTATCGCCATTGGCAGAGTATGGCACCGCCCCTGAACCCGAGACCCATCGATCCGCGACTAGAAGTTCCCGAAGAAATACGCGATCGGGTTCTGGAGGCCGCGCGATATATCCAGAGGTAAAAAGGCTCTCGGTCGCTGGACCGTTTTCACTCGCGCCATCCGAATGATGATCCCGCCTGCTCCGGTGGTCCGGAAGGCCGACTAACTCATCGGAAGGCGGCCGCCAGTGCAGGATCATGAAACTGCTCGTACGAACAGATCTTCGCATCACGAAACTTCCAGATGGCGATCTCAGGGTGCATGCCGCCTTGCGCGCCTTGACCCCCCCGACCCGCCCTCAAGGCGAGCAAGGGGGCGAGGCCGAAAAGGGCCAGAAATACCTTGTAGAAGACGACCGCGCAGCCTTCGGAGGTGAGAGTGTAGGCGTACGCGAGATGCTTGTTCTGGACGACCCGAGCGGCTCGCACATTTCCTTTAGAAGATCCCTTTGAGAACTGGTGGAATCCAAATCGCGGTAAAGCCAAAGCTGCGCATTTCGTGCGCCTTTTCTGCGAGGTTGTTCCACCACGATTTACCGGGGGCTTCAGCGTCGCGGAAGAAGCCCTGAATGAGCGCTCCTGCTTGCGCGATGCATGCCGCAGCGGCGAGGGTTTTTTTCTGGGTATTCATGATGGGTTGTATGGCTTGTAAGGCCTCATGCTTTCAGTGCAGCAGGGTAGCTGGTCGAGCGAAACGTCCCCTGGGGCAAACGAGAGCGCTCTCAAATTGAATTCGACGAAAGGGCTCTAAAAACTGGCAAGAGCGCGCCCGGCATAGCCGGATGCGCCGGTTGTGAAGATGTTGTCGGGCCCCGGCTCAAACTGTGGCGTGCCGCTACCATCCTCGTGCCTGCGAACGCACTTCCATTTGAATGTTGTATTCGGCGGCAGGCCGGAAATCACACCGCTCCAGACCGGGGCCGATGGACCTGGGCCGCTATTGCCGGATGGGGGATTTGTGATGTATTCATAGAAAACATTCGGGGAAAGCTTGACGGCCTTGGTCACGTCGAAGTTTCCGAGCTCCGGGATGCTGCCCACCACGTAGATGCTCTCGCCCGGGGTGGTGAAATCACGGTCGCAGACAAAATTGACAGATGTGATCGGTGCCGTCGGCTTTAGGTGAAAGACGAATCCCTTGGCGATGGTGGACACGTTCATCACATCTGATTTCGCCTCGATAAGATTCGGCCCGGCATTGCGCCAGCCGCTCGCCGCGTTCTCGAAGGCCGCCGGCGTGGCCTGCTGCGGAAGCGCGCCGCCGTTGAGATCGACGCCCGTCGCCTCGGCGTTGTCCACCACCAGCCGGATCACGTTGCGGCGGTCGTTGACGGCGCCCTCGAATGCGCCGGTCCCACCTACGTCCGCTGACTTCTCAATTGTGACCGTGGCGGTGTCCGCAGCCGTCTGCTGCTGGCGCAACACGGTCTCGCGATGGTGATATTTTGGACGAGCGGTGGCTTGGTCGTAATTCAGCGTCCGGCCATCGTCTTCATACAAGGTAAAACTCGAGGCGCCGGTGTCCGCGTAAACTCGAACCACGAGCTCGTCACACTCGGCTGCGCCAGTGCGGCGGTGCCCCGCGCTGTCGAGCGTATCGGCGTCGACATGCATCTGCGGCAATATGGCCCCGGCGCGCGCAAATACTGGCAGACGGAAGAGATCTTCGCGGTAGGTGGGCACGTCGCGGACTGGCTGGCCGCTGCTGTTCACCCACTCATGGCTATAGTAGTCAGCCCACTTACCCTTGGGCAGATAGACATCGCGCTCGAATTCGCCGTGACGCGCCACCACGGCCACCAGCAAATCCCGGCCGATGAGCTTTTCATGGCCGATCGTGCGCACCGCGGGATCGTCTTGATAGTAAAACACTAGCGGCGGGACTACCGGCTCACCGGCCAAGTGCGCCCGGTAAGCCAATGAATAGTAGTAAGGGATCAGCTCATAGCGCTGGCGAAGATTTGCTAGGTTGCTCGCTTTCTTACCCACGAGATCGGGCGCGGTGGCGTATGGCGGGTTGACACGCCTGAATTGATTATCGGTGTGCGGGCGCACCGGGACGTCGAACCAGCAGGCGTTGGCAAACCATTCGGTATAGAGTTCCTCCTGGTAACCTCGGTAGTCGCCATTGTCATTGTTGTGGGGCATCAGCTCGCGCCGGAAGCCGCCGGTATCCGCACCATAGAAGTCGATCCCCGAAAAGGACATGTGCATCTGGGCGTTGAAGTGACTCGCCAGCGATTCGAGGTTGCTCGCAATATCTCCGGACCACATCGCCGCGCCATAGCGCTGTGTCCCGGCGGCGCCGGAGCGGGTCAGGATGAACGGCCGGGGATGGATCTTGCCAACCTGATCCGGTTTTTTGCTCTGGTCGAAGTAGCCGTCCCAAATCGATTTGTTCCAGAGCAGGTTGTAGAGGTTGTGAATGTCCGAATGTTCGTTCTTCAGACGGCCGGAGGCAGTCTCGATTCCTTCGAAGCAGCCATTCCTGTCAAAATTCTCCGGCTCGCCGAGATCGGTCCAATGCACCGTGACCCCGTTCTGGACCAGATTGGGAAAACGGCGCTTGTCGTGGATGAAGCGTCCGGCTTCTTGATCGGACCAGTCGATCATTCGGCCCGTGCCCCAAAAGCCAGTAATCGTGTCGATCGGCACCTGCTGCGTTGGGTCGGGCTGGCCGTTCGTTCGCTGATAGACAGCCAGCTTCGGGGGCATGTCGCGGAACGTTTCAATGACCGCGAGGTCGACGTGATCGTCATTGAGGCTCTTGATGTGACCTTTCGGATCCCCGAAAAAAAAGGAATTTCCATCAATGAGGCTGTCGTCGAATTTCAGCTCTCCCATGTGACTTTTTTCGGGTTGCCCGAGTACGACCCCGCCGAACCAATTGAGGTCCAGCACGAAACCATCCACCGGGAAACGGTCCGCTCGCAGCCCGTTCTTGAGCTTCTCGATCTCGTCAAAGTTATCGTAACCAAAGTCGGATACCCACAAACCGAAGGCCTTCCGCGGCGGGATGGGGGGATTGCCTGTCAGCTCCAAATAGTCCCGGCGCAAATCCGGCAGATCGGCGCCCGTCATCACATAGAAACGGATTTGGTCTCCGAACATCTGCGCTTCCCATGTCGGGCCGGTGAAGTCCCAGCGCTGATGATACACGTTAGCTGATTCTGGGTACGCCCGGCAAAGCCCAGAAAATTCGGCGCCGGTTTCCTGTTCTTCTTCTTGTTCGTCGACTTTGAAGAGCCTTCTTTATCATGGATTTGGAATCAAAGGTTGCGGGTCTCTTCGGAACGAGATATGAGAAAGAGGAGATCATCTTCGAGGTCGAAAACCTTCGGCTGGCACTGCCCCAGAGCCACCGCGCGACCATAGCCCGGCGAAAAGACTGTCGCACCGAAGTTGCCCGGCTCTCCAGCCACGATGGCCTCATCGTAAATAGTGTCTTCGAATCCTGCGTGAGCCAGTCTCCGAGCGGCTTTGTCCAGGCGCCGTTCATTGTCGGCTATCCTTACGATGGTCATCAGTTCACCTAGTTACAAAGGTATTGAAAGCGCCGAGTTTCCGAGTTTCTCGATAATTGTTGGTCGGGCGGGTGGGATAGAGCGTCGCGGGCTTGAGCAGAGAGGCGCTGTCGTCGCCTCATGACGTGTCGCAATGATCCAAAGATCTTGTGGACTGGTCCACTAAGGTGGCCATCGAACCGAGTTCTGACGCTCAACGCTCTACCGAGAAATCCAGGCGCGCGACTATGCCTGAGCTCTTTGGGGTCCCACTATCATTGGAACCAGAGAATCGAAACACATGCCCACGAAGAGAAAAGCCACGAGCAAACGCGAGCTGATCGAGCCAAACAAAGGCGACATGCGCAGAACGACTCCCCGCTCACTACGGGCCGTTCTTGCCGGATAGGCCCCGACGGGCAGCCCGCGATTTATGAACGACAAACACACCGCGTCTTTTCAAAGCTGCGCTCGCTGCTCCATCGCGGATCTGCAGCCATAAGGTCTAGCCAAAACAATATGGTCGTTCTTGCTATCGAATCTGAAGATGCAAACAAGATTGTCCAAGCATGATAGGTTGCCGACTCCGCATGGTATGTCCATGCTGAATACTCTTGGTTAGATTCGGCATGACTTGCGTCCGGGCAATCCGCTGCCGGGCCGGGCGGGGCAGAGACAGATTGCCACCGAAAACTCCCGGATTTTTCAGCCCTGTCGGGCGCTTGAGAATTACGTTAAGACTGTAGCCTAGCCTTGGATTGAAGGCGCTGCTCTGAGGGTTCTCTTCTACTTCGTCTCAGCACGCGGAGTTGGTGGTGGTTGCTCGTTGAGAGTCAACATGCGGATCTTCCAAGCTTCACCCTCACGAACATAAATCGCTGACCAGAGGCCCAACGCAAATACGGGACCAGTCTGGCTTTGGAAAGTGCCAAACCATTGTCCGGCGGACCAAACCGCGTTGTCGATTGCGTTCAGATGACGGCGGTCCCAGCTGCAGTTAAAGTTGATAATAGGCGACCGCTGGAACGTGTCTGCATACCTTTTCTCTATGTCCTGCCGACCACTAAACATCCCGTCCGGCGCAACCAAAAGCGCGTCCTCCGTGAAAAGAGCGGCCGTTGCGGCGGCGTCATTCCTGTTGTATGCCTCGTCCAGCCCTCGATTAAGCTCACCGAATTCGTCAAGTGCCTTGGGAAGCCCGAGGAGATCACGCTGCTGGACTATTCGTGGATCGGCAGCGTCCTTCTGTTGGCCGAAGGTCGGCAGAGTAAAGCTGATTGTCAATCCGACTAGGATCAATACTGAGCGCATTTTCATTGTCTCCTCCCGATGGTTTTAGATTGTTTGTGGTCGAAGCGCCTGCTGCGGGATTTCCGGTAACAGCCGGGTCACCGGGACTTTACGCGTCCTGTTTATAGAGCTCGTGATAGGCTCGAGTGAGCTGTGTATCGACCAGGTGCTCGACCTTCGATCGCGATCTCGAGCCGCTCGAGGTGACATTGTCTCTATTGCGGCCATCAAGGCGCCTGTTAAAGCCATGGTGAGGGTGAGTCGATCTCCTCTCAATAAGATGCAAATATGGTTCGGAGCATTCCCACGATATGAAACCCGATATGGGCTCCTCTGATCGCGCAGGCTAAGTGCAGCTTAATTTGCAGACACTTAGACATCCGAAACTCGGAGCCGTCTGGCCAATGGCATTTCATTGGAGTTGTGCCTTGCGGTTACGCTCGCGAATTGCAACACGGAGCCATCTCATCGCTGTTCGCCTATCAGGCCTTATCACGGCGATCCATAAAAGAACACATCCGACTGGATTATCGTATTGAGGCAGTGAATTGCGTTTCATAGCAATCCCTTTCTCATCGTTTCCATCTTGTCTTAGACAAGGGAAAGGTTGTCCGCATACGGGTCCGCGCAGGTTCTGTCTTTTTTGCCCTTCTTGGAAGCGTTCCACTGGACGGCCTCTTTGTGCTACTGCCCGCGTGCTAGCCCTGGCACACGGCTTCACGGCGTCTTTGCAGGGCCGCAGAAGGGTTGGAATCAGTCTTTTCACCATGGCCGCCTCAGTTCCAGAATCGGAGTGCAGTGTTGCAAAATAGACATATCACCTTCTTTGGCAATGAGTTGCCACTTCATCTGAGTCTCCGCCGGCTCTGTAAACTCAGGAGAAAAGGAGGAGGTTTTCATTACAGTCTTATTACGAGCAACAAGGACTTTAATTGCAATGCATTCTCGGATATTCGACCAGTGGCCCCCGCCTTAGTTCGCTTTTACCGAGTCTTGAGGATCATGATCCCATTCTTTTCGGTCTCTATCTTCACTTTTACCTGCGTATGTTCGAGCCTGTCGTCTTTATCGACAGCTCTGAGACCCGCGAGGGAAGGCTCGAGGTCGAGTGCGCAACCGGTGTGGGCGGATGCAGATTTCTCCCTGATCGCCAAGGAGATGATTAGATCCTTACCGAGGGTCAAAAACGCCCACTGATAATCAATGACTTATGAGGCAAAGAATGGGTAAAACTCGGGTGTCAAAAAACGCGGCTCTCGCCGCCCATAACTACTTCACTCTTGCAAGAAATACCTAAACCAAATTAGAAAACAACACGCCCAAGGTGGTACACTTTGATTCGATCACAAGTGGTACACTTTAAATCGATCGGCGATAGTTGCTCGATCTGAAAGTCCGCCACGATCTTGCCCGAAGGGTTTACGATGACCACCTCGTGATGATCGTGTGCCCAGTCGAAGCCCGCGTAGTGAGTGATCTTGCTCCATGGTTGCATTTTTACGACCCTGGTATGTTGAGATTGTAGTGAGGGAGGCGGCCCGTCGCTGGTCGACCTGATACAGGAATCTTCGTGGGATGTTGTTCTCTCAGACCTTTGGACAGCCCCTCGAGAACCGGCCGGTGATCTACTGCAAACCCTCGAAGGGTTAGGAAAAGAAAACCGTGCCGGCCTCTGCGCTTTGCGCACCCGGCCATTGTTGGCCAAGCGCAAGTTCTTCACAAGCTCCGCTGCACTCTCGGCAAAGTTATTCACCGCCGGGGCGGCTGCTGAGGAGGGCTTTGCGGCGGTCCTCCTGCCTCGGCAATGAATAACTTTGGAGACGGTATTAGGAAAAAGAAGCGCGGGGATGGTGTTCGGGGCCAAGTTGTTGAGCGACGCCGCCTAGGCAGCGTAGGTTGTCCCGCAAAAGCGATGCTCATGGGATTCCAGGGGTTTACCGCCGGCATGCCGCCAAAAAGCAGCGTCCCACATTCGCAGGCGGATAAATATCAAAATATGTGCGCTCAAAAATGACCGTTCCCCCATCTGGGCCAATAGCAGGTCGGTAATCCTCAAAATTGTCTCCCTCGGTGATCCAGTTAATTTCTGGAAACGATGCCATATCGCCAGCCCTCCTTTTGGTGGTGTGTCACGGCGGGACCGGATCAGGCGCAGATGCCCACCCTGGTGATGAGGAAGCCAACTGACTGAACTGATAGGAAATCCAAGCCGTCATTTTCACAAGTCATTGCCAAACAGCCAGAAGAGAAATCAGCCATTTTTCATTGCCGTCATGTTGCCGCTAAAATCAGCTCACGATCAGGCTTTAGGGCTTTTGCCAAGGGCGTCCAGCGTTCGACCGTTGAAGGTGCGCCCAGCACGGTCGTGTACTTGAAGATTCCAGATTGCTCTGCTCGAACTTCATATCTGACCTTGGGCAAAGTTAGGACCTACACGATCATGAATCGTACGGCGTTTATTGCGAAGCTCACCGAGGTACAACAGACGGTCGAACAGTTGCTGGCGAACTTCAGGTGCTCCCAGAAGACTCGTCGTGAGCCCCAGAGCCACTCGCTGAGCTCGCACCCTACTCCTGAAGCCTCCGCAACCGCTCTGTTTCGCTGATTCACTGCCGGAACAAGATTGGTTCAACAATTAACAAGATCTGGGAAGCTTGCTAGGGATTGCTTCTTTAGCCCTCTTTAGACCGTTATGCGAAGTTTAACGGGAATTTTGTTCTCGTTGCATTGAGGGGTCATGCGGCCTTGAGGCCGACGGCACAAAGGAGCTTCTCGAGGTCGTCGACAACTTTTTGATACAAGCGGTCCAGCTGGGTGCGCTTCTGCGAATGGAGTTTGGTGTCGGGCCGGTAAGGCTGAAGCAACCCGGCAGTGAGCGGGCTGTAGATGCGTTCGAAGAGTTTGAGAAAGAGGAGACAAATTGAATAGCCCTGTGAACAGAGGCGGTAGCGGCGCGATTTCGGCAATTTCTCAACCAAGCCCTTGGCTCTGAGTTTGCCGAGGTCGTAGCGCAGCGAAGCCAGACTGTATTGCTCGGCGGATAATCCCAGCGCAGCCAAAGTGTGCGGGTAGATCTCAGCGGTGGTGAAGGTGCTTCCCGCAGCGATGTGAGCAAAGCGCACCAGGGCATG
Organism: uncultured Verrucomicrobiae bacterium; assembly: GCA_963810765.1. Taxonomy (GTDB): domain Bacteria; phylum Verrucomicrobiota; class Verrucomicrobiia; order Chthoniobacterales; family Terrimicrobiaceae; genus DASTFP01. The sequence goes on along the minus strand of CAWEOV010000024.1, from coordinate 551,226 downwards.
CATGAGGGCCAATTGTCGGGCATTATCCAATTTCAAACCCGGAATCCGTTTGCCGGATGCAAGCACTGTGGGCGCTGTCAACTTGCGCAGCTAACCGCGATCGACAAAGGTCTCCAGGATGTCCTGTTGTACGGTGAGATAATTGTCGCAGATAGCCACCAGCTTTTCTTGGAGTTGCGGGAGGTTCTCCACAGCCTTCTTAACCCCCAGCGGTCTTCTGTGCCGATCGCAATCATGATCCGGGCCGGTTCCCTGGCCTTGAGAATCGCTACCACCTCATCGCTCTTGGCCTGCTTAAAGTAGGGATCCACAAAGTCATCGCGCCTTCCTGCAGGTGCTTCGAGGATGGGCAATCCCCATTTCTCGGCCCGGTTCTTCACCCAGTTCTGAAACTGCTGGGCGATATCACGTAGGCGCTTGCGAGTGACCCGCTCGCCAGCGCGATAGGCATTAAAGAAACCGATCACCCGTTCGGGCTGCTGGAAGGGCTGAATCAATCCGTTCAAAAGGATCCGGTCAAAACAACGGTAGGCCAATTTGATGCTATTCTTATGATGCTCGTAGAAGGTGTTCATCGCTTGCTCCTGTGTGGTCAGATACCAGGAGCATACGCCGTGAACACCTCTACGACCTCAACTACCTACGCATCCGGACCGGATATCAAGGGCGTGCCCTTGCCTAGTTAGAGTAGCGGCGAGGAGGAATTATGAAAATTCACTTATCATTGGCCCTCGTAGGATTGGCAATCTCGCGCACTTCAATGCATTCCGATCCGACTACTGGCCTCCGACATCTGCCTTCAGATCAATGACTTCTGAGAGTTTTCTCTCCGTCAGAATTGCCATTTTCTGGTAATGATTTCTTGCTTCAGTTACCGAATGCTAACCTCTGGTGCAAAGCCCTTTCAGGACCTGCAAAGCTTTCTGCTGCCTGATGGCCTTGCCAGCGAATCAGGAGCGTTCCTGGGCCAACTGTTTGCCTGCTTGGAAGGCACTGAAGTCCGGACAGAGACAAGCACTTGATTAGTATCGCTTCACTGCCAGAAATAGCGATGGCGATTTGCCGAGTGACCGCAGAAGTGACCTATTCGACTGGATTCTTCACCACAGCGAGTTAATGATTGAAGCTGCGGCCACGAACGTGACTTTGCACTTCTCAATCCACTTGAGTGCGGCGGGGAAGTCTCCCCAACTACCCCTCGTCTGCTCCCAGTGATCGACAATACCAGCTTTGCTTTCATAGATCTCGGTCAGGACGAAACACATGTTGCCGGTCGGGGCAGAGTTGACATCCATTGGGTCCGAGAGCTCCGGCGCCTTGGACACGTTATAGCTCAAGAGAGCTTTCTCTCCAGTGCGGTGGTGTGTAGACTCCATCCAAGAGGCGTGGCTCTGCCAGATGCGGTCGCCCTCCGCCGCTTGATCGGGAGGGGCAATAAAGATGGCCGCAACCTGAATCTTATCGTGGTATTTCATAGTAGGTTCTTCGAGTTCGAATCAAGTGTAATAATCAAGCCTAATGGAACGCAAGCAAACATGGCGAAAGGCGGCGGGCGGGGCGCTTCTTGGGTTTGCGACAAGACCTTACCCTCCAATCAGATGACTTCGACGCAACAAGTTGGGTCACTTTTGGCCCTTGGAAAGCTTTCAGCTATTGCCACCCTCGCCCAGACAACAGGACCGTTCCTAGGGCCAATTGGGGCGCAAAGGGCAGCCTACTCATATCGGGCTCGACCGGAATCGGGCAAGCCGAGTTAAATCCACGGGGACGATCGCGCCACCAGTCCGGCGAGTCCTTTGCGTCGTCCTTCGCCTGGCCGAGGATCCTCCTGGCTCGCTCCGACACCGCCATCTTCGTCTGCTTTTAGCAGCCTCTCTCGACGTTGCTGATCGCGAGCCTCTTGGTCTGAATTCTTTGCTTCGGATTCTTCGTTCACATCTAGAGTCCTTGAACCGACGAAGTCGGTGTATTTGAGTCAAGTTTTTCAGGCGGCCTTTTGGATAATATAAGCATCGATTTCTGATTGGAGTTTATGGAATGCGCGAACCATTGGCAGGTCCTGAGGGCAGGAGGTGCTGGGGATAACGGAGAGGCCCGGGCGGATGATTCTGGCATAGGTGCGTTGATAGAAGACCACCGTGCGCAGGCCCTCGGTGGTCAAGCGATATCGATGAGTGCCTTCGATGCGCTTAATGAGCCCGTGCAGACGCAGGCGGCGCAGTTCGTAACTCACGCGGCCCGCACTGATGTTGCTTTCTTCCAACCCGAGCATCTGCGCAAGTAATGGCCGCAGTTGCCGGTTGCGGAAGCCTTCGAGCTGGAGGCAGAGCAGCAGGAGCACGGCGAAGAGGCACTGCACGCGCGCGTCGCCAAAACGCAGAGCGCTGGCGCGCTGGTCCTCAACGGTAGCCGGGCTTTGCAGGGCTTCGAATGTTTGCGCGCCGATCCGGCAGTCGTGGCTGGCTTTTTCGACCTCGAGCATGCGGCGGTTGGCCGCAAAGCCGATCTCGCGCAACTTGGGCAGGTTGCCCAGAAGGCGCCCTACGCCGAAGTCGTAGCTATTGTTAATGGTGGTTTCGGTACGCAGGCCCGCACCGCGCCCGACCCTCTTGTGATACTGCTTGAGGTGCGTGTTTTTGTAATAGACGTGCAGCGAAGGGATGACCCCCTCGGTAACTATGCGCGTCCGGCATCGGCCGCCGGCGACAGTCGACCTGCGCATTTTGCGCGCAAAGATCAACTGCACCGTTTCTGGTCGGCCCAAATCGATGTTCTCCCGGATGACTTCCTCGAAAAATTCCCTCCCGTGCCGCGGGTGATCCCAAATCTGAGTGAGGGAAAACTCCGCCTGCAATACCGAAAGCCGGTAGCGGGGTTGCCTTTCGCTCGGCGAAGTCGAGCACCTGCCGGCGAAACCCCTCGCTCATGGCCACCGCCTCCTTGGTCGAAGCGAACCGGTGGCCCTTGTAGCCGCGAAAATAGGCTGCCACCCCCGGTGCGCTCGCCAACTGCGGCACATAGAGGTTCAGATACATGCGGTCGATGCATTCCAACTCGAAGAGGACATTTTCACCCTGGAGTTCCGCGGCGTTTTTTGGCAGAGTCATGGCGGTGTCTGGTTGGGCATTTGTTAGCCTCCATCACTGGAGAACACCAGCCGCTTTGACGGCTCAATCCGGCATTCCTCACGGGATGCCGCTCTGCTGCTCCAACCGGACACCACCCTTTCCCAAAAGGAGACCGAAGGAATCACAAGCCGAAATTTTCTAACGAGGCGGGGGCATCCGGCGTCTCTTCCACGCAACCCTCCCGCTCTGACAATACATCTCGCCTGGTCTGAGCCCGCCTCGTTAGTGATTTGATTTGGTTAGACTCCAATGCGTGAATCAAATTCCGGAGTTCTTCGAATCCCTGCGCGGTATCTCCGATAGTTAAGATCAGTTGCGGCGCATCACCTGAATCCATAAGAGCCACGCTGAAGAAGATAAATCCGCCATCGATTTGGATATGATACAAAAGATGACGACCACATGATTCGAGCGTGCATGATGACTCTCGCTCTAATGAACCTCTCCCAATGGTTAACGTTTCACTTCCAAGTTCATCCTCCATGTGAAGTGCTAACCGCATCGGTTAAGAAACTCCACCACACCAGATTGGCAATCAGCTTTGCTCTTCCGACCCTTGGGCAACAAACAAACACGCCCGACCCACAACTACGGCAGCAGATCCTCGTGTTTGTTGAAAAATTCGACCCTGCGTTCAACAGCAACGGTCCCGCCTCTCTGGCCTCATTCTACACGGAGGATGCGGTTCTGGTGGTGCCGGAAGGACCGCAGTACGGTCGGGAGGCCATCGCGAAATTTTGGGCTGACCTGTTCGGGAAAGTGCGTTTCAGCAATCATCTCGGCTCGCTCGACCAGTACTCCCCTCATATGATAGGAACCTCCGGCAATGAGATGTGGGCGACAGGAGGGTGGAGCCAGACTGTTGAAGGCTTGAACTTAGGTATGAAGGGCTACTGGTCAGGAATTGTTGTTCGTGAGGGCGACGCCTGGAAGTTCCGGTTGCTCGCCATAACCCCACCACCACCGCCACCACCCGAGCCTGCACCACACTCGGTCGATCCGCAACTACGCCAGGTGATTGACGCTCAGGGTGCGAAGTCTGACGAGGCATTCAACAACGGCGATGCCGCCGCCGCCGCCGCGCTCTTCACGGAGGACGCGGTTCTCGTGACGGACACAGGGCCGATTTACGGTCGGAAGGCCATCGAGAAATATCATGCAGACTTGTTCCAGAAAGTGCATTTCAGCAACCATCGCGGCACGGCCGATCAGGATTCCCCTCACACTCTAGGAACGGCTGGCAATGAAATGTGGGAAACCGGATCATGGACTACGACTATTCGCGGCCAGAACTTCGGTCCGATAGAACTCAAGGGCTTTTGGGCATCGATTATGGTTCGTGAGGGCGATGCTTGGAAGTATCGGATGAATATCTGGAACATAACTCCGCCTGCTCAGACGAAATAGATAAAGAAAAGGCGAGCTTCCGGCAAGGGATCAGGAGGTTGAGGCAGCCCGGCTTTGAGATAGGCGGCAATCCGGAAGTAATGGAAGTTACGGAAGCCACGGGCAATGCCCCGATGGCGGCGTTGGTCAGGCCAGCGAGCATGACGCTTTCGCGGCTCATCTCTACCGCTCACGCCGGGAATATCGGTTAGCCTGCGATAGCTCCGGCAAAGGCGGAAAGCAGATTGAACGTTGCCTGATCTCAGCGTTTCAAGTTGCCGAAAGCATGGGCTTCAAAGGTGACTTCCGGCAGTGGGAGCACCTACTTCGAGTTGGCGTTTGAGAATTTGTTGCCCGTTGTTGGTGCAGCAAACGGCTATTCTCCGCGTCCGCGGCGCTACTTCTTCCGCGGATCGTCCGCTGGGTTCACGTAATTGATCGCCGTGGGGCCTACACCATGGACCTGAACTTCGGTTTCCTCGCTAGTCCAGACGAAGTGATTAATCTTGGGTTGCGCGAATGCGACGCCGCCGGCGGTTACCGCCTTGGTCTTTTCCATATCAAGCTTGTCTCCTGTCCCGATGTTGAAGGTGCCCGATATCACCGTCACGTGCTCGATTGCAGGATGCCAGTGGGCCGGGAGCTTGTAGTTGGCGGGAAACTTGACGCGGAAGGTAAACGGTCCTGCTTCGCTTGGGTTGCCTTCAATCATAGCAATTTTCGCACCAGGCGGTATCGACGTCGCATCGGTCCATTTGAGATCAGCTGGCATAACCGTGATGAGATCGGAATTGCGTGGGATTTTGAGCGAGGGTCTGGAAAGATTTCGGGATGCTCAAAGACTACGCGAAGGTCAGGAATACATCGCTCCAGCCACCGGAGCACTCATTTGTTTTTTCAATGATGCCTGCTGGGCGTACGGGAACAACGCAGGCATCGCCTATTTGCGGTTCATTCCACAACCGTGAAGCTCGCCACGCCCGCTGAGCAGAGCTTGCACGGAGAGGGATACCCTTTCAAAAGATGGCCTACAGTCCTCCTGGCTACGAAAACCTACGGTAGCGTATTTGACGACAAGTTTTGGAAAAATGGGGCTTTCGGCACTCACACGCGCAAAAAGCGACGATAAGGGCGGATTTTGGAAGCCCTTACCGTATGTTTTCGCAGCCAAGAGGGCTGTGGGCCAGTTGTGCAGGGCTCGCAGCGCCGACGAGTGCAAAGCAATGGTTCGCAACGTGTCGTGTTAGGTCGTGACCGATTGGCTGTCGAACAACGCTGGAGCATCGGTGGGAGCCGGAAGTGACCACGGATCGCTTCAACCTCACGAAACGGGGCTCGAAAAACACGCTTGGCAGGCCTCACAGCTTAGTCTTAGTGTGATTTCTAAAAACTGAAGAGCGCCAGACCCTTGCCGAGTTGCATCGACTCCGCGGCATGTTTCTCGCGTCGATAGGTGCTAACGAGGCGCAAATTGAAGCTTCATTCTTCGGAGCCATGAGAATTGCAAAGGAGCAGAAGTCGATTTCGTTAGAGAAACGCGCTCATGCAACCTACGCAGAATTCCGCCGCCAAAAAGCGAGCGCGTCAGGTGGGCACGAATTGCGACTACCACTTAGCTGACTCTGAAACCTCGCGAAGCTTTAGTGGTCACGCCGAAGGATGGATCGTGCTGGGCAGATCCGCATTGGGAAAACGCCTCCGCTCTTTTCGGCATGCGGTTCCGAGGGCAGATCCTCGACTACGAATAGGACCGAACGCCTGCGATTCGTTAACCAGAAGTGGCGTGCGCCACGGTAATCGCGAACGCCGGCTTCAATTGACCCGCAAGAGAATTCCGAAGACAGGGTAACTGCAATCTGGAAAGACAAGGTCGATATGCTTTAGGATACTTCCGTGCCCATCCATGATCCCCAGTGCCAGCAGGTCGCGCACATGAACAGGAACAATAGCACTCGCGCTGTTTGCTGGGGATTCAGCACTTGTCTCCAAAAGCGAAAAAGCTACTGTTTCTAGCGGACTGATTTCAATTTCGGATAGCACGCGCTATCCCCTCATTGACTCGTATCTCTGGATTGGATTTTTGCAAAAACGAAGCGCTTTATGCTTAAGAACATCGATCTTTCACGGGAGATCGCCAAGGCTGAGTACAAGAGGCTCAAAGGCGACGCGGACCTGAAGTTAGCCGCCCTGCAGCGGCAGGTTAAGGCCCTAGGCATCCCTGTCATTGTTGTTTTCGAGGGCTGGAGCGCGGCCGGCAAGGGTACGCTGATCAACGAATTGATTCTGCCACTAGACCCGCGGGGGTGCACTGTCCACAACGCGGGCAGGCCGACGGAGGAGGAGGCCTTCTACCCGTTCCTGTGGCGGTTCTGGAAACGGACGCCGAGCCGCGGGCGGCTGGCCATCTTCGACCGGAGTTGGAATCGCCGGGTCGTGGCCGACCGGGTCGAGGGGCAGGTCAAGGGGAGACGACTCCGCCAGGCGTTCGAGGACATCCGCTCGTTCGAGCGGCAGCTGGCCGAGGAAGGGGTGGTCATTGTCAAGTGCTTCCTCCACATCTCCAAGAATGAGCAGAAGCGACGCTTTGACGCTCTGCGCGCGAGCGCAGCCACAGCCTGGCGGGTGACCGAGGACGACCTGCGGCAGTATCAGCGGTATGCCGATTACCTGGCGGCGGCAGAGGATATGCTAACCGAGACTGACGCCGACTACGCCCCTTGGACCGTCGTCGAGGCTCACGACCGGCGGTTCGCGACGCTCAAGATTTTCGAAACCGTGATCGACGCGCTGGAGCGGGGCGTCGTGGCCGCGGGCCGGAAGGCCGACAACCCATCGACGCCGCCTTCCCAGCCGGGCCGGGCGATCAATGCCTTCAAGGCGAGCGCGCTCAACCACGTGGATCTGTCCCTGTCGCTAACCCCCGAAGAGTATGCTATCCGGCTGAAGAAGGCCCAGGCGACGCTTCGCGAGCTGGAGCACCAGATCTACCTGCGGCGCGTGTCCGTTGTCATCGCATACGAGGGGTGGGACGCGGCGGGCAAGGGGGGCAATATCCGCCGGCTGACGCAAAATCTCGATCCGCGGGGGTACGAGGTTGTGCCCGTCGCGGCCCCAAACGACGTCGAGAAGGCTCACCATTACCTGTGGCGTTTCTGGGCGCAGATGCCCAAGGCCGGGCACATCACGATCTTCGACCGGACGTGGTACGGCCGCGTGCTGGTCGAGCGGGTGGAGGGGTTCTGCACGGAGGCTCAGTGGCGGCGAGCGTACCGGGAGATCAACGGGATGGAGCAGCAAATCGTGCACTTCGGGACGGTCCTGCTAAAGTTCTGGCTGCACATCGATCCCGACGAGCAACTGCGGCGGTTTCGGGAGCGGCAGGAAATGGCCCACAAGCAGTGGAAGATCACCAAAGAGGACTGGCGAAATCGGGAGAAGCTGGATCAGTACCGCGACGCCGTTGAAGAGATGTTGCACCGCACCACCACGCCGTACGCACCGTGGACGATCGTCGAATCGAACTGCAAACGGTATGCCCGCGCCAAGGTGCTGGAGACCGTCTGCGAGGCGATCCGCCAGCGCCTGGAGTAAGCCTGGAGGTTGGTGATCGACGACCGAAATCCCTTTGTCGGCCCATCTTCTCGATCTCCCGAGCGGGGAGGGGTGATGGATTACCTCCCGGGGATCCCGTGCTGTCTCCCGCAGTGGAGCTCGCGGGGGGCGTCGGCAGCTATTAAGTGACGCGCGACAGTAATAATTCTACACCCCGTTGCCTCAACAGGAAATGTTACCGAAGCAAATTGGGCCGAAACACGCAAGTTCCGAGCGTGTTTTCGCGGCTTCTTTTCTTAAAGGGGGTGAAAGCACATGCGGGAGGCTTATTCACAAACGCCCGAAGGGCGAGGTTGCGGCAGCCCGAGCCCCGCAGGGGAAGAGCTCGGGCGCTGGCGCCAAGCCAGAGCAACCGGTTTGTGAATAAGCCGGTCGAATTCGATCTGCGTGTCGCATTTTGTTCCCGTTCCCGGCAGGAACTACGCGCCCCTACTGGACCGTTTCGACGAGGATAGGCTCTGGAATTCCTTCTAGGATCAGGGTTTTTGCCATGCTTTTCCGCCACTCGCCAATGCGGCGTTGCAGGGTACGCAATTGCTTGACTTGAAACCGACCAGGGTAAGCCTTTTCCAGTCGGCACAGCAGCGATTTGGCGGTGCAATCCGGGTCGTGCTGAAGCCACAACAGCAAGTCAGCCCACACACCGGCAAACGCATCTTCATGGGTGCGCCAGTGCCGTGCTTTGGCGGATTCGCGCCGGTGGGTTGCGCGAACTTCTCCGCTCTTCCACATCTCGGGCAGCTTCGCCAGGAAGTTGCTTAGGCTTTCCCGCTCCGGCCCGTTTCCAAGATCTCCCTGGCTCAGCGCCGCAAGCGCCGATTGTCCTTGCCGAATCCGGTGCAGCAAGGCCACCGGATCGAGTTCGATGAGCTGCTTTCGCAAAGTCTCCCTAATGATTTGCTCCACCGACGGATGTTCTAACAGCCGTTCACATGGAGTGGCCGGAGGATGGTAACTCTTCTTCATTCTGCCCGCCTCGCGGACCCTTTCGCGAAGCTTGAACGACGGCTGAAAACAGTTCACATACAGCCGCAGGACCTGAAAGAACTGCGCCAACGTCTGACCTGCCACAATGCCCGAGAGCCGGCCGTGGCCGATCATGCGGCGAATCACCGCTCCGTTCTTTTGCTCGATCCAGGCCTGATCGTTCTTATGGTAGGCGCGTGATCGTGTGAAGCTGATCTGCTCCCGTTGGCAATAGGAGGCCACGGTGTCATTGATGAAGGCGCCATCATTGTCCGAGTCGATGCCCAGGACCGCAACCGGCATCTGCCGGCGGATTCGCTCGATTCCTTCGACGACCAGCGACTGCTCCCGCGCAAGCAACGCCACCGCCTCGGTCCATCCCGAGTACACATCGGTTGCCACCAGGCTGTGAAGATACTCTCCGGCCATCGACCCCCCGCCATGAACCACGAAGTCGATTTCCAGGTATCCCGGACCGCAATCCTGCGAATCGTGGAATGTCCGGATTGGAATCTCCTTGCTTACGCGCTTGATCGGCCTCTTTCTCCGGCGACTGCCAGCGCTTTTTCGCACAGGGATAAGCAGCCGATCGATGCTCGAGGCACTGACCTTCAACAACTGCTCTCCAACGGTGGCTTCCAGCTTCAGGTGCCCATGTCTTTCCATGCCACCCAATAGACTCGGGATCAGTGCTTTCAGTCTTTTGCCACAGATCCGATCCGCTGCTTCCCACAGCACAACCAGCGCCTGCCTGACCGCCTCGTGATAAATGCGCCGGCCGCCCACCGCTCGTCGGATTGCCGCTGATACCCGTGCCTTCAATATCCGGATTGCATGTTTCCGATGGTAACCTGATATCGCCGTGAACTCCTTCAGTATCAGGCCCTTCGCCGCTCTGTCCGCCGCTCTGTAACGCTCGCGGAGTGCTTCCACCAACTCGTTGCGGGCTTCTTTGCTGACTCTTTTTCGCATGCGTGTGCCTCCAGGTGTTCGGTAACATTCCTGATGAGGCAACGGCCCCCCGTCGGTAACAAAAATGATGAGTCAATGCGCATCAATCCAAATAGACAACTGCAACTATGCGGCGAAAAGCGCGTAAAGATTCCTACAATGAGAAAATCGCTATCGACTCTCGCGGCCTTGCTCCTGATGGGTGGCAACGCATTCGCCGATTCCTTCAGAGTGCACTACTCGATCCACGGCTCCGGCAGAGACATCACTGTTCAGGCTGAATCTTCAGCCGAAGCGCGGCGCATCGTCCTGGAGATGTTCGGAAAAAGCTGCGTGGTGACCGGCGTCCACCGAATCAAATCCAGGTAAATACCTCATGAAAACAGAAAGTGAAAAGAGAATGCTCGATTTGCGGCCGCCTCCTCCATCGCGAAGCAACTTTTTTCTTTTCGAAGCCCCACGGACATTCGGAGTAAATGCCTTCTCAAAGTTTCCCGACAGATTGCCAACTACGGGAAGTTTGGTTTGGAGATCCAGATCCACGGACTATTGAAACGGCCTGCGAGAAGGGCGAGAGATTGGCCAGGCTTGTTGCGCATCGTCGAACCTGCTGGTTCTCGACTAGTCGCTTTTCGCGCGCGCAGATTGCACCCCCGAAGCCTCTTTAGGCAATGGAAGAGGCCACGGGCACGGACCGCGAGGATGCCCTCGATCAGGCAGCGGCCGCTTTCAGGGTAGCGGGCTGCTCGTCCGCCAGCGGCGTTCCATAATTCCAGAACGAGTCCGGCAACGGCGAGCCGGTCCAGATAGCGCCGACAGCGGGGACCTCCGATCCCTTCCAAACCACGGTCTTCCAGGCCGGATCGAAAATCATGTAACCGGGATCCCCCATGAGCTCGACGCGATTGCCCCCCGGCTCCAGCATGTAGAGAAACGACGCCCCGCCGATGCCATGCCGGGCGGGTCCGTGTTCGATCGCGATGCCTTCTTCCTTTGCCAGTTCCGCCAGATCGAAGAGGTGCTGCAGGGAGACATAGTGGAAGCAGACATGGTGGAACCGCCCGCGCATATCTGTCGGCTCGGGCACCATCGCGATATCGTGCGAAAGGTTGGTGACGCTCAGAAAGCTTGCCACCACCGACCCGTCGTCGTCGCTGACAACCCGCTCACGTTCTCGGAAGCCGAGAATATCGACCATGAAATCGCGAACTGCGCCAGCGTTTGCAGCCATCAGGTTCACATGGTCGATGCGGCGAACCGGCACCCCGGTCCGGGGGCGCTTCTGCGGACGATTGCGCAAGGGTGTCTCCTGTCCCGCTGACGCGGTGACGTAGTCGACGTCCCAGAGCAGTTCCATCGCGTGGCCCTCGGGACTGTCAAACCGGTAGGCGCGGCCATGACCGACGTCGTCATCGATCCAGCCTCGCCCGAGCCCGGTTGCCTCGATGGCCGCGACCCGCCGTTCCAAGGCCTGTGGGCTTCGGGCACGCCACGCGACATGTCCCAGCCCGGCGCGCGGCGCCGCAGTCACCTTCAGCGAATGATGGTATTGCTCCTCATAGCCGCGGAGATAGACCGACTGGGCTCGCTGCTCGGTCTCCTGCATGCCGAGCAGGTCCTTGAAGAAACGCAGCGTGCCCTCGAGGTCGGGCGTCATCAGTTCGACATGCGCCAGCTGGGCGACGTCGAAGATCGGTTCATTTAGCGGCAACATGTCGTTCGTCCTCATATCCTAGCGTTAAACGCAAGGGTTTAATGTTTATACTCTTTTCTTCCTTTTTGATCACAGACCTCGGACTGCAATAACGAGATCGCACTTCACCTAATTACTAAGGGATTGGTGAGCCTGAGTTTCAGAAATTCGAAGAAATTGGGATAAGCTCGTATCTGGCTCGGGGACGATCAATACCGATTTCATACGACTCGGTGGCAACAACGGAGCCCCGAATTTGTTACGAGCGGCTTGCCAAAGCCAGGGACATCCGGAACTAATTCTATCGAAGCGCAACCTCGATGGAAAAATGACCGAAACCATACAAAGAGAACGCAAACGCACAACCGCTCACTAAAACTGCAACGCTTCACGTTGCCATCAGGAAATGATGTTACTTATCTGCTTTGGGACGGGCGATCTGGCGCTGCGGCGGGGACTGCGTCATGTGCACCATTCGGGGCCCTCATCGAGTCGCTACAGAAACTGGCTCAAAATTCAGGCTGGAAATGGCTGGACGAGGCGAAGGAGCGAATGGTCAACGCGACACACAAGGATCACCGCGCGTGGGCTGAACATCATTAACCTTCGCGCTGACAGCAGGCGCCGTCTGCGGCTTTGCGGTTCCGTAAAAGGAGATACGAATGCCACTCTTAAACACCCCTTTGGGCCCGGTCGAAGCGGCTCCCTTTCCTGGTCGAATCATAAGGGTCGGCGACTCCGACAAAGAAACCGTGAAGAAGATTCAGCACCGGCTGAATTCCGCCGGTTGCGGACCGATTGCCGAAGACGGTGTCTTCGATAAAGAACGAACCGAAGAAGGCAATACCAACGACAACGGGTCCAGGAACGGAATAGGAGTCTTTCAGCGCGATGCGCGCAAGATTTCCAAGATCAACAAGGGGTTCATTGACTACAGCGCATTCTAACGACGACGCATTCGTCCCGCCCTTTTGACTTGCCTTGCTAAGCCCTCCCAAACCCTCTCAGCCTTTGGCGAACCTCGACTCATGGTAGAAAGTTGGAGGTCGGAGGACACCGATGGAGACGAGTTTGCAGCAAAAATCTCTTGACATACACGAATTTGACTAAGCATATGGCTAAAAATCTTATCAACCCGGTCATAGGCTTATGGGGAGCTGGCGTCAAACGAAGAGCAAGGCCACATCAAAATATCAGGCGATTTGCGCCTTGAGCAGCTTATTGCTGGTTTATGGAAGTACAGGCTGCGCGACTTATCACGTGTACGAAAGGGGCGGCAAGGGCGGTCTTGAACTTGGTAGCCAGCCCGGGACACAGTGGTCGGAAAAGAGGCGGCTGGATGCCCTCTTTTGGGGATTGGTCCGGGAAGACTACATCGTGGACCAGTGCACACTTCCCGACGGAACACGAGTGGGATTTGACGAGGTGCAAATAGAGACGAATCCGGGATACGTTCTTGCAACCATTCTCACTCTTGGCATTTGGATTCCCATTGATGTCAGCTATCGCTGCGCCAAGCCTCCGGGCCTGTCGGGAAGTCTCTAATCGTTTCCCGTGGCTGAGTTTATCAGATCCGAGGGACCCCGGTCATGGACTAACGTCCATCACACCGTAAAAACGCAGCTTGCGAAGCTGTTTGACGTTTATAACCCAGGTCTGGCGGACGCGGCTAGAATGGGAAACACGGCGGTACTGAAGCTTGCGGCGGCAAATCTCGAGAGCGTCGTGAGAGATGCCCGCAAGGCAGGCCAGCGAGTGAGGGCGGTGGGAGCTGGCTGGGCGCTCAGCGACATCGCGATTACCGACGGTTGGCTGGTAAATACAGCGAATCTGAACGGGTGTTTCGACGTGCCGGACCGATTTTTCGATGCGCAATACAAGGCGGAGAAACGAGGCTTTCTTGTCGTCTGCCAATGCGGACAATCGATCGGAGAGCTTAACGAGGATCTGGAGTGGGCAATAGGGTCACCGATACGCCGAGCGCTCAAGACTTCCGGCATAGGAAATGGCCAGACCGTGGCCGGGGCAATTTCCGGGAGCACCCACGGGGCGGCGTTGCGCTTCGGAAGCACTCCGGATTTCGTGGTCGGCATTCAACTCGTGACGGGAAGGGGAAAAAGCCTGTGGCTGGAACGCGCCTCGTATCCCGTTCTAAACGATCAATTCGTGGCGAAGCTATCAGCCGACGTCATTCGTGACGACGATGTCTTCGAGGCAGCCCAAGTGAGCTTCGGAAGTTTCGGAATCATCGCGGCGGTGGCGGTGGAAACGGGCCCCATCTACCATCTTCGGTTTCCCCCGGCACGCAAGGTAACCCAAGACGAACTTGGGAGAACGTTGAGCGAACTCGCCACGGTAAAGAACTCCGACACGAGGGCACCCTACCATTACGAGTTTATATTCAATCCTTACAACAGGAACGTCATACTCGCAGCGGCGGCTACGAGAGTTCCCTTTGGGGGAGACCTTCGGACTCCGAAGCCCAGATGGCAGATCGGAGGAAACGGCCTTGCTCCCGGCGATCACCTTCCGGCTGCGGTATTGAGATGGCTTCCGTTCCCTAAGGAAATTGCGAAATTCCAGTTTGATTGGTATCTGAAGAACGCCCTGCTGGAAAACGTAACAGGCACACCGGGTCAGCTGTTTTCCGCGACGATCTCGCATTTTGAGGGCACGGTGGAATCGGCTTTCGCAGTCTCGATCTCAGACGCCATCAGCCTTGTCGACATCAGCAGCGACGTGGTCGAAAAGCTGAAGGTTCCAAGCATTTCACAGGTTCGCCTCGTGCATCCGACAGGATCGATGCTGGGCTTTACGCGTCACAAGCCGAAGACGGCAGTATTCGAATTTGCCATGGCCAATAACGCGGGCTTTCCGAAGTTCGAACAGACCTTGAGGAGCGAGCTCTCCAAGGCGGGAATCAAATACACGTTTCATTGGTCAAAGAATTCAGGACTGGACCAAGCGGAGATCGTGAGAATGTACGGAGCGAAAACGGTGGACAAGTGGCGCGCGGCTCGGAATCGCGTTTTCGATAACGATGATTCGCTAAAGAAGGTCTTCAACAACGCTCATCTTGAGAGGGCCGGATTGAGCTAAGAGGATGCCCGTTAATTTCATCGAATCGTTTGATCTCTTGAACGGTCCGCACAGGATCGTCGACTTGCAGAAAGTGGCTCGACCGATCAAGCCAGACAAGTTCCGCGGTCGGGAGAAGCTCATGATACCGGGGACCGAACGCAGTAGGTACGATCTTGTCCTGCCATCGGGGTTCAGATGACTCTCGGAGTCACTTCGGGTCTTGCTCGGTTCGAATGCCTATTGCACGGTCTGTGCTCCTGAATCTGCTCGCTAGTTGGTGCCACCTGCTGAAACCCAACCGTTGTGCAAGGCCGCGTCCGTCAACCGAAAGAGGATCGGGACCGGTTCCATAGCGTTGGCTTTCACGGGGCTGCTCATCCGGTTGACTCAGATGCCTCTCTCGCTCCGCAATGACGCCGTATCGCCTCTGCGAGCCGACTCGGTGCGACTGGTTTTCCCACGCACTCGACTGCTCCACGACGCACCGCGAGCGGCTTCATGTAGTTTTCCTCCAGACTCGTCACGGCAACGATCGGAACATTCTCGCGAAAACCGGCAACGGCGGTGAGCAAAGTGACTCCATGCATCTCGGGATCGATGTCGATGACGACGAGCTTCACGTCCTTGGCAGCGTCACGCAAAATGCGGAATGATTCGGCGGCAGTGCGGGCGGTTAACAGCTCATCACCCCTTTGCGAGGCCACTTCGTTTAGCGCTTTCTCAACATCAGGATCAGCGTTCATTAAAAGGATCACTTGCGGTTTCATAGGCTGCGTAAGTATACCCATCGCCGCCTCGATCCGCTTTCCGGGAATTGGCTTTTCCTTCGAATAAATTGCGCACGGCGGTTTCCTTCTTTCACAAAGGATACTCTTGCCGTGCGTCGTAGAGCCTTGCTTTTACTGAACGCGACGCCGCTCTCGCGACCGGCAAGCAGTCAACCGCAGCGCAGAGCAACAATAGGTCAACAATTGGCAAGATCCGAGAGGCTACTCAGGGATCCCTTAATAAACTAAGATCGAAAGGAAAATACCAGACAGGACCTGAAGACGACAATCCTTACATTGACCGCCGCATTGGTGCTTACAGGCGGAATCTGGCTTCGCGCCCAGCAGAGCGACGAAGCGAGCACGGCAACGGCGAGCGGGTCCGACGAGAGCAAGACCGCCATGGTCGAGCAGTGCAAGCGCATGTGTGCGATACAATATAATCCGGAGAGTCCGGAAAGCCTTCTCGCATGGACGCAAGAACTCAATCTCACGGAAGATCAGGCTGCAAGTCTGCGGACCGTCGAGGAGAAGGCGACAGGCGACGCCAAAGCTCTTCTGACCGCTGAACAGGTTGGCAAATTGAAAGAGCTTGCGCAGAACGTGAAACCGCATTCGATGACGCAAGGCATGCATGGCGCCAAGGGAAAAACGGGTGACGCTAAGTCCATGTGTTGTTCACCGACGCACGTTAACGCGGAACAATAGCAGCCCCCTCAAGCTAAACGGCTATCTGTCCGGCTCGAACGCCTCGACCTGTTGGGCAAGCGTCGCCCGGTGGCGCGGCCCTGCATCGACGACTATTTTGGCCGAGCTGTGGCTATTCGCGCCTGTGCGTCGGCACCCATTCAAAGAGCCGGATCGCGCGCGCTCGCAGACGATGCGCGCCTCCATGCGGCTGGACTGGTGGAAGCCGTGGTAAAAATTCGCGAGCATTACACTGCCGTAGCGGACGGTGCAATGCACCTGGTCGATGATGCCGCCGGCCAGCCGCCCCGACTGTTGTGCTGCGACGACTTCACCCGGCCCAAACCACATGTGGAAGAGATCGAAGAAATGGACGCCGTGCTCGATGAAAATGCCGCCGCTGATCTCCGGCCGTTCCCGGATTCGGCGAAAGGAACCTGCTCGTTGCTCCTTTCAGGACCGGATGTAATCAAGGTATCGTGGTTCATACATTTGAGTTTTTACGTATGAACGCAGATCATCGGGGCGCAGCACGGTGGCCAAACCACGTTGATAAGCAACCTCGGCGACGGCCGTCGCGATCGCCAACGAAACCTCTCTAATCCTCTTCAGGGGCGGGTAGAGCCGTCCTTGCTCGAGATCGGCCGCGGAAGTTTCTGCAGTCAACGTTCGCGCCGCACTCAGAAACATTTCGTCTGGTACCAGGCTGCTCCCGCTCGCCACAATGCCCAGTCCCACTCCGGGGAAAATGTAAGAATTGTTCGATTGTCCTGGCAGGAAAGTCTCTCCCCCAACGAAGGCTGGGCCGAAAGGACTTCCACTGGCAAACAGAGCTTTGCCGCCGGTAACGGAAAGGGCGTCCTGAGCGGTGCATTCGGATCTCGACGTCGGATTGGATAAAGCGAGGATCACCGGCCGTTCGTTAATTTTCGCCATCAGTTCCAGGACTGGTTTGGTAAATATTCCAGGCTGTCCGGACGCGCCGATGAGAACCGTTGGTCGAACCCGAGAAATCACACCAAGGAGGTCGCCAATGAACTCGCCCTCTTGGGCGAATGGCAGCTTGTGCTCGGCGAGGTCGGTGCGGCTTCTCACGACCAGCCCTCGTGAATCGATGAACCAACAGCGGGCACGCGCCTCCGCCTCACGCAATCCTTCCTGGACCATCGCGACGACCAAGAGCTTTGCAATGCCCGTGCCCGCCTCACCGGCGCCGCAGAAGACGCACCGTTGCTCCTTCAAAGGGCACTTAGTTACTCGCAAAGCCGAGTAAATGCCCGCCAGCGCGACGGCTGCAGTGCCCTGGATGTCGTCATTAAAGCATCGCACCCGGCGCTGATACCTAGCCAAAAGGCGAAAGGCGTTCTGATTTGCAAAATCCTCGAATTGAATCAAGGCGCCGGGGAATGCTTTTTCGACCGCAGTCACGAATTCGTCAATGAGATCATCGTAGGCGGCGCCGCGAACGCGCTGTTGTTGAATCCCAATGTAAAGAGGATCTTTCAGCAGATCTTCATTGTTGGTGCCGACGTCGATCGTCACAGGCAGGCAGGCCGAGGGATGAATGCCGGCGCAGACCGTGTAAAGAGCCAGCTTCCCAACCGGAATCCCCATGCCATTTGCGCCCAGATCGCCAAGGCCAAGGATGCGTTCGCCGTCGGTGACGACAATCACCTGAACCGCTTTGGTAGCCCAATTTTGTAAGACTTTCGCAATTCGGCCGGCGTCTCTCACTGAAATATAGAGACCCCTCGGACGGCGAAAGATGTGCCCGTATTCCTGGCAGGCAAGGCCCACGGTTGGCGTGTAGATAATAGGCATTATTTCTTCCAAGTGATCGAGCACCACTCGATAGAAGAGCGCTTCGTTGCGATCCTGCAGGGCGATCATGAAAATGTATCGCTCGAGGTCGGACGGTTTTCTTTGGAGATTTCCCATTACGCGACGCATTTGTTCCTCTTGGGTATGTACACGTGGTGGGAGCAGCCCGCGCAGCCCCAGCGCTTCCCTCTCTTCTTCCGTAAATGCCGTTCCTTTGTTCAAGGTTGGATCACGGAGGAGGGAGATGCCGGAAAGCGAAGAAGCATCAGAGGTGCTGTGATGGGCCTGTGTCAGAAACTCGATGCCGCATTTTGAGATCATGGTATTGGCTCCTTTTTAATTGAGGTAGCGCACGCTAGCGGCAGAGTTGGGCTGGCGCTAGGCTTGCCTTGGCCAAAAGGAGCCGAAAATTGCTCTCCCAGCGACCTATGGACCAACCAGAACGATTCGGACGAAAGCCCCAAATACCGACAGTTCTGTTTTCCGGGTTGCCTATCGCGTCGCGCAGTGTCGCGACCCCGCATCGACGATTATTTTGGCGGCCTCCTGATACTCGAGTTTCCCGGAGTTGACGACGAGATGGTAGTGATGAGAATCGGCGACGTCCGCGCCGAAATAGCGGCGGACATACTGCTTGCGAGCGCGATCGGCTTTTGCAACGTATTGGGCCGCATCCTTTTCACTCAGCTTGAAATAATCCGCAATGTGCTGCACGCGTGACTCGAGGGATGCAACCAAGCGGACGTGGAAAGCGTGCGGGAGTTTGGCGCAAATGATGTGCGCCCCGCGTCCGATCAGGACCACTCCACCCGCGTTGGCGAGCTTAAGAATGGTTCGTGTCACGCTCTGAACCAGGGCTGGTGTGGAGGGGTGAAGGCCAAGCAGTTCTTCGAATGCGTCCTCAAGGGCCGGTTTCCCGTCCTCCTTGATGAACTCTTCCAAGCGCTTGGGAAGACCTTGATTCTCGAGCACCGCCTTCACAATGTTCTGATCAAAGAGGGCCCACGAATGCGGTCGTCCGTTATCAAGCGATTGGAAAGAGTCAGTCACCATTTGACCGATTGTGATCGCGCCCGCCCCGGTCTCCCTGGAAATGGTAATGGCAGGACGTTGCTCCATCCTTTCAATGCGATACTCTCTGGCCTGGGCGAGAAGGTAAGCCCTCCATTCATCAAGCGAAAATTTCTTCATAAGAAACTGTCTGTCTTGCGAGCGGAACATGCTTTCCGCCTCTTGCCAAAGGCTGACCGTTATTTGACTCTGGGGTTTTTTCACGAGAGTTCCTCAAAGGCGCCGCGCCGATAAACAACCGCCAGTAACGCAGCGGAAAGCCACCCTCCGAACGATGACTCGCGCCGCCGGCGTCTCCAAATCTTTGCCCCCGACTCGTCATCACGCTCAAGGCAGAGCATTGCGACGCAAAAAGAAAACTCATCCTTTCCATCATCTCAAGCGCGATATCGTGCGAACGAGCCGGGCGAGCGCGGTGCTCAATCCAACAGCCGGCGATCGATGAAGGTTACCAGCCATTTCTGAGCCAACACATCACGATGCAAGAAACGGAAAGCATCCGCCAATTCGCGGGAAGCCGAACGTCGGTCTTGTGGGCTAATTTCAAAAGCAAAGAAACAGTGTGCCATACCCATGAAAACTCTCGAAGACATTCTCACCCAGCATCCGTTTTTGAATGACCTTCCGCCGCAATATTTTCCTCTGCTGATTGAATGCGCGGTCATTCAGCACTTTCGGCCCGGCGAGCAGATTTTTAAGAAAGGTTACGATGCGGAGCATTTTTATTTGATTCACCAGGGCAAAGTCGCCTGGGAGACGCCGTACGTTCCTGGAGAAGGCCTCATTACGGTTCAAGTGCTCGGCGCTGGCGAGGCGCTTGGCTGGTCCTGGCTCTTTCCTCCCTATCAGTGGCATTTCAGTGCGCGGGCGGTCGAGCCGACCGAAGCCGTCGTCTTCAAGGCGGATGCTCTGCGTAACAAAGCAAAAGAAAACCCCGCTTTCGGATACGATCTTGCCCTGCGGGTGGGTGGCATAATGTTGCAGCGGTTGCAGGCCACGCGAATGCGGCTCCTGGACATCTGTGAGGTGTCACAATGATAACGACGCCAGTCCCATTCATCGCACTCGTCAAAAAATGATCGTCGGAAGACGGATGACCGGGTGAATTCAAGTCTTCGATCCAAAGACCTCGCTGTCGTCGAGCTTAGCGGGCTCGAGAGATTGTTTGACGCTCTTCGCGCGGAGGGTTATCGCCTTGTCGGGCCGAGGGTTCGCGAAGGGGCAATTGTTTATGACGAACTGGCATCCGCCGATGATCTCCCTGTCGGATGGACTGATGAGCAAGACGGCGGAAAGTACCGCCTCCGGAAACGCGACGACGACGCGCGTTTTGGCTACGCGGTGGGGCCGCATTCCTGGAAAAAATTTCTATTTCCTCCAGTGACGCGCCTCTGGGAGGCGACACGACGAGGATCGGATTTCGAGATTGTCAAGCGGAACGAAAGTGTCTCGAAATTTGCTTTTCTAGGCGTCCGAGCGTGCGAGTTGCATGCGATCGCGACCCAGGACAAGGTCTTCATGGGTGGCGCGTTCGTCGATCCGGTGTACGCGGCGAGGCGCAAGAATATCTTCATTGTTGCCGTGAATTGCGGACACCCGGCCGGCACCTGCTTCTGCGTGTCGATGAATACCGGGCCACAGGCAACGAGCGGGTTCGACCTCGCCTTGACCGAGGTCATCGAGAACTCCGTGCATTACTTTGTCGTGGAAATTGGCAGCGATGCGGGCGCGAGGGTGTTCGATCAGGTCGAGCACCGTATCGCAACCGAAGCTGAGGTGAAGGCCGCCAAGCAGGTTGTCGCACGAGCTGCTGGCCGAATGGGCCGGACAATGGACACCGCCGGAATCAAAGAACTTCTCTATCGAAATTATGAGCATCCGCGGTGGGACGACGTGGCCGACCGCTGCCTGACCTGCGCGAATTGCACCATGGTTTGTCCCACGTGCTTTTGCTCGACGGTTGAGGATGTTACCGATCTCCAGGGCGAGCATGCCGAGCGCTGGCGCAAGTGGGACTCTTGCTTCACGATGAGCCATTCGCATGTCGTCGGCGGCAGCGCCAGGCATTCGACCAAATCGCGGTATCGCCAGTGGATGACTCACAAGCTGGCGACGTGGATTGACCAGTTTGGCACATCGGGCTGTGTCGGTTGCGGACGTTGCATCACGTGGTGTCCGGTTGGCATTGACATCACCGAGGAAGTTCGCGCCATCCGGGCGTCGGAAATTTCAGCTTCATCAACACCAAAGGAGGCCTCCCGTGGAAGCCCTTGAAAACATCATAGCCCGGCACCCGTTTTTGGAAAACCTCCATCAGCGCTACTCGCATTTGCTTCGAGAGTGTGCGACTCTCCAGCACTTCGGACCGCGGCAGCAGATTTTCCAGACAGGTTCCGAAGCGGATCATTTCTATCTGATCTATCAGGGGCGGGTTGCTCTTGAAACACCATTTATCCCCGGCAATGGCGTTGTAATCATTCAAACTCTCGAGGCAGGCGAGGCGCTTGGGTGGTCCTGGCTGTTCCCGCCGTTCGTCTGGCATTTTGGTGCGAGAGCGATCGAACCAACCGATGTCGTTGCTTTTCGATGCCGCCGTTCTTCGCGACAAGGCGAATGAAGACCACGAATTCGGTTACGAGTTCGCGATGCGCGTCGGCGGCGTCATGCTCCAGCGCTTGCAGGCCACGCGCCTCCAGCTTCTCGACTATGGTCAGCCTCGTTGAAAACGAAAGAGTCTCCACGGGGGAAAATGATCCGATGCTTCCGCGCCGGTATCGGATTCGGCGTATTCGCAGAGAGAATCCCGACACCTTTACGATGGAGCTCGAAGCGTCAGATCCAACCGACAGCGCCTCATTTGCCCCGGGCCAATTCAACATGCTGTATGTGTTCGGCGTTGGCGAGGCGCCGATCTCAATTTGCGCGAAGACGCGGAATGGCCTTGCGCATACCACGCGCACGGTCGGGACCGTTACCAAGGCAATGAGCAAGCTGCGACGCGGCGATGTTCTTGGCGTGCGTGGTCCCTTTGGAAGCTGCTGGCCGCTCAGGGAAGCCGCCGGCCGGGATATCGTGCTGGTCGCGGGGGGCATCGGACTGGCGCCGCTGCGCGCAGCAATGGAATACTTCCTGGGGCGAGGGCAAGACCGCAGGGTGACGCTCATTTACGGCATCCGCACGGCAGAAGAGATGCTTTACCGGCAGTGAACTGCAACGCCTGTGCGACCGCGGTCTGCAGCTCTACACGACGGTGAACCGCGCGACCGGCAACTGGCGCGGCAACGTTGGCGTTGTGACCGCACTCATACCGCGCGTCCCCTTCGATCCGCTCAACTGCACGGCCATGGTATGCGGGCCCGAGCTGATGATGCGCTTTTCGATGGAAGAGTTGATCAAGCGCGGCGTGCCCGAGCAGAGAATCTTCCTCTCGCTGGAGCGCAACATGAAGTGCGCGGTCGGCTTTTGCGGCCATTGCCAGTTCGGGCCCGAGTTTGTCTGCAAAGACGGGCCTGTCTTTCGCTGCGACCGCATCAGAAAATGGCTGAAAATCGAGGAACTTTGAACATGAAAGCCAAACGCCTCCCGAAACTTGCGGTCTGGAAGTTTGCCTCGTGCGACGGCTGCCAATTGACGCTCCTCGATTGCGAGGACGAATTGCTCGCAATCGCAGGGCGAAATGCAAATCGCAAACTTCGCCGAGGCGTCGCGCGAGGTGGTCAAGGGCCCGTACGACCTATCGCTTGTCGAAGGTTCGATCACCACGCCGCATGACGCCGATCGCATTCATGACATCCGGCGCGCGTCGAAATATCTTGTGACGATCGGCGCATGCGCCACGAGTGGCGGCATTCAGGCGCTGCGCAATTTCAAGGACGTAAAGGAGTTTGCGCGCATCGTTTACGCCACTCCGGCGTACATCGAGACGCTCAACAAATCGACCCCTATCTCCGACCACGTCTTCGTCGATTTCGAGTTGCGCGGTTGCCCGATCAACAAGAATCAACTTGTCGAAGTCATCAGCGCCTTCCTGCACGATCGTCAACCGAACACGCCGCCGCACAGCGTCTGCGTCGAGTGCAAGTTGCGCGGGACGGTTTGCGTGATGGTCGCGCACGGCACGCCGTGCCTCGGCCCGGTTACACACGCGGGTTGTGGTGCGCTCTGTCCCGCTTACACCCGCGGTTGCTACGGCTGCTACGGTCCGAAGGAAACACCGAATACCGCCTCGTTGAGCGATTGGTTCGGCTCCCGGCTCGCCGTGGGCAAGCCTGATCTCGTGAGAAGCTTCCGCAGCTTCAATGCTTATGCCGAAGCCTTCCGCAAGGAAAGCGAAGCCCATGAAAACCCGCACCATTAGCGTTAACTACCTCGCGCGTGTCGAAGGCGAAGGCGCGTTATGGGTGAAAATCGCGAACGGCCGCGTCGCCGATGTGAAGCTAAAGATCTTCGAGCCGCCCCGTTTCTTTGAGGCTCTTCTTGCGCGGCCGTCACTCGCGGGAGGCGCCCGATATCACTGCACGGATCTGCGGGATTTGTCCAATTGCTTACATGATGAGCGCCGTCCATGCGTTGGAGGATGCATGTGGCGTCCGCGTTGGCGGACAGCTTCGCGCGCTCCGGAGACTCATTTACTGCGGTGAATGGATCGAAAGCCACGCTTTGCACATCTACATGCTGCATGCGCCCGATTTCCTTGGCTACGAGAGCGCGCTGCACATGGCCAAGGACTTTCGGGAAGTGGTGCAGCGGGGTTTGCAACTCAAGAAGGCGGGCAACGAAATCCTTCGCATGCTCGGCGGGCGGGAGATCCATCCCATCAACGTGCGAGTCGGAGGGTTTTACAAGCTGCCTGACAAGGCGGATTTCAAGGAGCTCGCCGAGCATCTGAAATGGGCGCGCGATGCGGCGATTGAGACCGTTCGCTGGGTGGCGGACTTTCCGTTTCCTGATTTCGAGCAGGATTATGAATTCGTCGCGCTCCATCACCCCGACGAATATCCATTCAACGAGGGCCGCATTCGTTCGAGCGAGGGATTTGAGATCGATGCCCGCGAGTTTGAGACGCACTTTATTGAGGAACAGGTTCCGTATTCCAACGCCCTCCATTGCCTGCATCAAGGGCGGGATACCTATCAAGTCGGACCGATGGCGCGGTTTAATTTAAACTTCGATCAGCTTGAGCCCATCGCACGCCAGGCTGCTCGTGACGCCGGTTTGAACGGATCATGCTGCAACCCTTTCAAGAGCATAATAGTCCGCTCTGTCGAAGTGCTTCATGCTTGCGAGGAGGCCTTGCAAATCATCGCCGATTACGAACCGCCCGCTGCTCCCGCCATGGAAGTTCCTCCGCGCGCTGCTGTCGGTTGTGCCTGCACCGAGGCGCCGCGCGGCATTCTTTTTCACCGCTACCGGATCGACGGCGACGGTGTCATCCTCGAGGCGAACATCGTCCCGCCCACTTCACAAAATCAAAGAAGCATCGAGAACGACCTCCGGAAATTCGTGGAGCAATCCATCGACCTGCCCTCGGACAAGCTCACCCGCCAGTGCGAGCACGCCATCCGCAACTACGATCCGTGCATCTCCTGCGCGACGCACTTTTTGAAACTCAATATCGAAAGGAACTGACATCATGACAACGCAAACACTTGAAGGCAACGGTCGTAAAGCCCGGCACAAAGCGGTCCGAATTCATCCGATGGTTTGACGAGATTGGCATCGATGACATTCCAACCGTCGGCGGCAAGAATGCTTCGTTGGGCGAGATGTGCCGGGAACTGAAGGGCAAAGGCGTCAAAGTGCCCAACGGCTTTGCGATCACCGCCGAAGCCTATCGCTATGTTCTGCGCGAAGCGAGTCTCGACGAGAAAATCAAAGAGATTCTTAGTGATCTTGATACGCATGACCTCGAGAACCTTCGCCAGCGCGCCAGCCAGGTGCGGCAGGCGATCCTGAGTGTCGAACTGCCGGAGGATTTGGAAGCGGAAATCATCGACGCCTACTCGAGGCTGCGCGGCAGCGACCTGCACCCGCCGGACGTGGCGGTGCGCAGCAGCGCCACCGCGGAGGATCTGCCCGACGCGAGTTTTGCGGGCCAGCAGGAGACGTATTTGAACGTTCAGGGCCATCGAGCGCTCCTGCACACCTGCAGGCAATGCTTTGCGTCCCTGTTTACCGACCGGGCGATTTCGTATCGCGCCGACAAGAGGATTTGAACATGAGAAGATTGCCCTTTCGATCGGTGTGCAACGCATGGTGCGCTCGGATCTCGCGGCGTCCGGGGTCATGTTCACGCTCGATACCGAAAGCGGATTTCGCGACGCCGTGCTGATCAACGCAGCGTATGGCCTCGGAGAAAACATTGTCCAAGGTTCGGTGAATCCGGACGAGTACTACGTATTCAAGCCAACGCTCAAACAGGGGTTCAAACCGATTCTGCAAAAGACGCTCGGGAGCAAGGAATTCAAGCTGATCTACGACACCGGCGGCGGCAAGATGGTGAAGAACGTGCCCGTTCCGCCTGACGAGCGCGGCCGCTTTGCCATTGGCGACGAAGATATCCTTGCGCTCGCGCGATGGGCCTGCCTGATCGAGGACCACTACAGCGCAAAGCGCGGCTTTCCTGTTCCGATGGATATCGAATGGGCGAAGGATGGCAAGACCGGTGAGCTGTTTATCCTGCAGGCGCGGCCGGAAACGGTTCAATCGCGGAAGAACGTGGACACTTTCGAGGTTTACCACCTCAAGCAGCGGGGGCCAGTCCTTGTAACAGGGCGCAGTGTCGGTGAGAAGATCGCGAATGGCCCGGTCCGCGTGATCAAGAACGTGGAATTCCTCCATCAATTTTGTGAAGGGGACGTGCTCGTCACCGACAAGACCGATCCCGACTGGGAGCCAATCATGAAAAAGGCGGCTGCCATCGTGACCAACCGGGGCGGCAGGACGTGCCATGCCGCAATCGTCAGTCGGGAGCTCGGCGTGCCCGCCATCGTCGGAACCGAGCGCGGGACCGATCTGCTTAGAGACGATCAGAGCGTCACCGTCTCCTGCGCGGAAGGCGAAACGGGATTTGTCTATGGAGGCGACCTGCCCTTCGAGTTGCAGCGCGTGAACCTGAAGGATATCAGCCGGCCGCGGACGAAGATCATGATGAACGTCGGAAACCCCGAGGAGGCGTTCGCTCTCTCGTTCATACCGAACGATGGCGTCGGCCTTGCCCGCGAGGAATTCATCATAACGACCTATATCAAGGCCCACCCCCTTGCGCTTCTCGATTATGGCAAGCTCGAAGACCAGGCCGTTAAAGCCGAAATCGACCGCGTTACGAGCGGATACCCGGATAAGCCGCAGTTCTTCATCGACAAGCTTGCGCAGGGCGTAGCGATGATCGCGGCTGCGTTTTATCCGAAGGACGTCATCTTGCGGCTTAGCGACTTCAAAACGAACGAATACGCAAACCTTGTTGGCGGCAGCAGATATGAGCCCAAAGAGGAAAATCCGATGATTGGTTTCCGCGGCGCGTCGCGTTACTACAACCCGCGGTACCAAGCAGGCTTCATGCTGGAATGCTTCGCCATGAAAAAGGTGCGCGAGGAGATGGGGCTGAAGAATCTCAAGCTGATGATCCCATTCTGCCGGACGGTAGAGGAAGGCCGCCGGGTTCAGGCCGAAATGGAAAAGCACGGGCTCAAGCGCGGGGACGGCGGGCTTGAGATCTACGTGATGTGCGAGATTCCCAGCAACGTGATTCTCGCCGGCGAATTCGCAGAGATCTTCGATGGTTTCTCGATCGGTTCGAATGATCTCACACAACTGATCCTTGGCGTGGACCGCGACTCAGAAATCGTGGCGCACATCTTCGACGAACGAAATGCCGCGGTGAAAGCCATGATCGCACAGGTGATCGCGGCGTGCCGCGCAAAGAAGCGAAAAATCGGTATCTGCGGACAGGCGCCTAGCGATTATCCCGAATTTGCCCAATTTCTCGTCGAGCAAGGCATCGACAGCATTTCGCTCAATCCCGACACTGTTCTCAAGACAACGCTCGCAATCCTCGAGAAGGAAAGATCCAAACCATGAAACTCATTGTTGGAACGGATTTCTCAGAAAATGCCAGAGCCGCCGGTATCACGGCCGCCGCGTTGGCCGGTCGCTGGAGCGATACGCTGGCTCTTGCCCATGTCTTGGACGAGTCCATGAGCCAACGATTGCCTGAGGAAGTTCGCGAGACGCTAGCGGCGTCCACCAACGATCGTCTCCACAGCGAGGCCGTGGATTTTGGTTCGCAGGGCGTCAAAGTCGAGGAGCACATGCTTTCCGGGGCGCCGGAACAGGCACTGGCGGATCTGGCGACTCGATCGGACGCGCGGCTATTGATCGTCTCATCGCTCGGGCATCGTCCAGGAGAGTGGCTTCTCGGGAGCGTAGCCGAACGCACAGCCGACTTTTGTCCAGTTCCCACATTGGTGGTCCGCAGCGCGGCACCATTCGAGGCTTGGACGCGGGGTGAAAGGCCGCTGAAGGTCTTCGTTGCCGTTGACTTTAGCGATGCGTCGGACAAGGCCCTGCAGTGGGTCAAACATCTCATCAGCGCGGGACCGTGTGATGTGGTGCTCGGCTACGTCGACTCGCCGTTGGGAGAACGATCACGTCTTGGCCTCGGATGGGACGCAGTTGAGCGGGAGAATCCGCCGGAGGTTCAAGCCATCCTGAAGCGTGAATTGCGCGAGCGCGCCGAAACAGTGCTGGGGAAGGTTGATCTCGGCGTACGATCCGACCCGAGCTTGGGCCGGCCGGACATCCGTCTGGTCGAAATGGCGTGCGAGGAAGAGGCCGACCTTCTCGTCGTCGCCACACATCAACGCCGTGGCGTCAGTCGGCTTTGGCATCCCTCCATCTCGAGAGCGCTGTTGCGCTATGCCCCGATGAGCGTGCTCTGCGTCCCAGTAATCTGTGCGGAAGCGATTCCTCAACACAGTGCTCCGATTCGCCGGGTGCTCGTTGCAGTTGATCTCTCTGAGCACGGCGGCCGTGCAATCCCCTATGCCTATGGAATCGTTAACTCCGGTGGGATCGTGCGGCTTTTGCATGTCGCTCCACCTATGGAGAACCCGCTCATCGGCGGCTATACCGCATCCTGATTTTCCGTTAAAGAAAGAGCACGCTCAGATGCTTGTCGAGGCGCGGAACAATCTGAGTTCGCTGGCCTGCGAGGATGCGACGGCGCGCGGCATCGTTACAGAGGTGACGGTGGTCGAAGCGCGCGAAGTAGCCAAGACGATCCGGCAGGCGGCGGAGCGGTTTGGTGCGGATGTAATCTGCGTCGGCGCTCACAATCGTTCGGGCTTGTCACAAGCCTTTGTCGGCTCCGTGGCGCGGGCAGTGATGGTCCAGAGCGGGCGGCCGGTTTTGGTCGTCCATGAACAGCAGCCATGAGCGCGCATGAGACGGTTCACTGGCACGATCTGCAAATTGCGGAGGCTGTGGAGCTTCTCGATACCGATCTCGACAAAGGTCTTTCGGAGAATGAGGCCAAGATCCGCCTTGCGAAGTACGGACCGAACCGCGTCACAAGGCGTTCCGGAACCCCAGCGTGGAAGCGTTTCCTGCTGCAATTTCATCAGCCGCTCATTTATATGCTGATCTTGGCGGGCGCGATTACCGCGGGGCTGGGCGAGATCGTGGACTCATCGGTGATCTTCGGCGTGGTAGTGGTCAATGCGATCGTGGGTTACCTGCAGGAAAGCAAGGCCGAGAAGGCGATCGATTCACTTTCCCGGCTGACCCGCAGCGATGCCACGGTGCGTCGCGATGGAAAACGCCGGCGGGTCGCGTCCGAAGAACTCGTTCCGGGCGACGTCGTGATCCTCGAAGCCGGAGACCGTGTGCCGGCGGACCTGCGCCTGACCGCCATGCGCGAGTTGCGGGTGGATGAGTCCACGCTCACCGGGGAATCCCTGCCCGTGCGCAAGCACCCCGATCCGATTGCGACGGACGCCACGTTGGCGGACCGCTCCAATGTGGCCTTTGCCGGGACGCTGGTGACATCCGGGAAGGGCCAGGGCGTCGTCTGGGCAACCGGCGACAAGACGGAGACCGGACGCATCGCGTGGCTGATTTCCGAGGCCGTCAATCTCTCCACGCCCCTCACACGGAAGGTGGCCGAGTTCAGCCGCCTGTTGCTGTGGCTGATCCTTGGCCTGTCGGGCATTGTCGTTGTGGTTGGACTTTGGCACGGGAAGAACCTTGTCGAGATCTTCATGGCTGCGGTCGCACTTGCCGTCGGCGCAATTCCGGAGGGACTTCCCGCTGTAGTCACGATCACGCTGGCCATCGGCGTGGCGCGGATGGCCTCCCGGCGGGCCATCATCCGGAATCTTCCCGCGGTGGAAACGCTCGGCAGCACGACGACGATCTGTTCGGACAAGACTGGCACGCTCACCAAGAATCAAATGACGGTGCAAGAGATCTATGCCGGCGGGCAATTGTTCCAGCTGACGGGAACCGGATACGATCCCGACGGTGAGCTGCGCTTCGATAGCCGGCCGACGGCGCCTCGCGATCATCCCGCCTTGATCGAGTGCCTGAAAGCTGGGCTGCTGTGCAACGATTCACAACTTGTGCAGAGGGAAGGACGATGGGGAATGGACGGCGACCCGACCGAGGCCGCCCTCATTGTCGCGGCCCGAAAGGCGGGCCTCCTTCAGAATGAGATGGATCTTGCACATCCGCGCATCGACGCCATCCCCTTTGAGTCCGAGCGTCAGTTCATGGCCACGCTGCATGATGGAGGCCACGGCAAGGAGCGGACGATCTACAAGAAAGGCGCCGCCGAGCGCCTTCTCGAACGGTGCGCGTTCTCGCTCGATGAACGTGGCGCTCTTGTCCCTCTCGATTTTGAAGAAGTTCACCGTGTTATTGAGCGGATGGCTCGGAAGGGTTTGCGGGTGCTCGCCTTCGCCAGCCGGCAGGTGACGCCCGGCCAGCAAGCCCTGGAGCACGGGCATGTTGCTGAAGGCTTGACCTTCCTCGGGCTTGAGGGAATGATCGATCCGCCGCGCCCCGAAGCCATAGCGGCGGTAGAGCGATGCCGTCGGGCCGGAATCCGGGTGAAGATGATTACTGGTGACCACCTTGTTACGGCACGAGCCATCGCTCAGCAATTTGGTCTGATCGGCGATTCCGAGGCCGGGCGTTTCGCTCTCAGCGGCCGGGAACTCGAACGCCTCACCGCCGAGCCGCTAAGAGACGCAGCCGAACGCGCCACCGTGTTTGCGCGGGTCACTTCCGAACAGAAACTGCGACTGGTGCAGGCACTGCAATCCCGCGGCCATGTCGTGGCGATGACCGGCGATGGCGTCAATGATGCGCCAGCGCTAAGGCAGGCCGATATCGGCATCGCCATGGGGTCGTCCGGCACGGAAGTCGCCAAAGGCGCTGCGGACATGGTCCTTACCGACGACAACTTCGCGACCATCGAATCGGCCGTCGAGGAAGGCCGCTGCGTATTCGATAATCTGACAAAATTTATTGTTTGGACGCTTCCCACCAACGGCGGCGAAGCCCTGACCCTGCTGACGGCGGTCCTCTTTGGCATGACGCTGCCGGCGTTGCCCGTGCAATTGCTTTGGATCAACATGACCACGGCCGTGCTTCTCGGCATAACCCTTGCCTTCGAAACGAAGGAATCCGACCTCATGGCCCGCCCCCCGCGACCTCCGCGAGCACCCTTGCTGAGTTTTGAACTCCTGATGCGCACGGGCCTCGTTTCGCTGCTGATGCTGGCAGCGGCATTTGGCATTTTTTTCTGGGAATCCCACCACAGTGCAACGGTAGCCCAAGCTCGCACGGCGACCGTCAACGTCATCATCTTCGTGGGAATCTTCTACCTTTTCAATTGCCGCTCCCTTGTCCATCCCATCTTGTCGCTCGGTCTCTTCTCGAACCGCTGGCTGCTTGCAGGTGTCGCTGCGATGATAGCCGCGCAAGTGGCCTTCACGTACGTTCCCTTTATGAACGCCGCATTCCATTCGAGCCCGCTGGGCGCCGATTCATGGCTGCGTTTGATCGCTGTGGCATTCGGAGTGTCAATGATCGTCGCTTTCGAGAAGCGGCTGCGCGGGCGAGCCGAGGTCGGGTCCGACGATACTTTGGAACCGGCGGCGCACCGGATTTGACTTATGCATACTGCAGCGGAGCCCAAAGTTGACCGGAGCCAGGAGTTTCTTTACCGCCCGCCCCTTGCACTCGAGCGAATTCTTGCTCCCGAGGCGGTTGCTCTGATTGGCGCTCGAGAGCAACCCGGCAGCGTAGGACGGACCATTCTGGAGAATCTTCAAGCGGGCGGGTTCAGAGGTTCGATCTATCCCGTAAACCCGAAACGTCATCGGGTGCTGGGTGTCAAAGCCTATCCGTCCATCGGCCACGTGCCGCAGAAAGTCGATCTCGCGATCGTTGCGACGCCGGCGACGACGGTGCCGGAAATCATCGGAGAATGCGCCAAGGCCGGAGTGGCGGGAGCAGTGGTCATTTCGGCCGGCTTTAAAGAATGCGGCGAAGCCGGCGCGGCGTTGGAGAAGCAGATGCGAGAGCGGCGCGGACCGGTGAGGGTGATCGGCCCAAACTGCCTGGGCATCATGGTTCCGCATTTGGGCTTGAACGCCACATTCGCGGCGACGATCGCGCGGGCCGGCAGCGTCGGTTTCATCAGTCAGAGCGGCGCGCTTTGCACAGCGATCCTCGACTGGAGTCATCGTGAGCACGTCGGATTCAGTGCTTTCGTCTCCATCGGATCGATGCTCGATGTCGGCTGGGGCGATTTGATCTATCACCTCGGCGACGACCCCCATACGCGCAGCATCGTCATCTACATGGAATCAATCGGCGACGCGCGTTCCTTTATTTCTGCCGCCCGCGAAGTGGCGCTCACCAAGCCGATCATCGTCATCAAAGTCGGGCGTAGTGAAGCGGCTGCGAAGGCGGCGGCTTCGCACACAGGCTCGCTCACGGGAACCGATGAAGTGCTTGACGCGGCGTTCCGGCGGGCGGGAGTGCTCCGGGTCACCACCGTCGCCGAGCTTTTCAACATGGCGGAAGTTCTTGGCAAACAGCCGCGGCCACTCGGTCCGCGCCTCGCAATTCTTACCAACGGAGGAGGGCCTGGCGCGCTTGCGACGGATGCCCTGATCGCGAGTGGCGGTGAGATCGCAAAGCTTTCTGAGGAGTCCTTTGAGGCATTTAGCGAGCTTCTGCCGCCGCACTGGAGCCGGAACAATCCCGTGGATATTCTCGGCGACGCGAGCGCGGAGCGCTACGCGCGAGCGGTCGACATTGTCGCGCGCGATCCGAACAACGATGGCGTGCTCGTCATCCTTACGCCGCAGGCAATGACCGAATGCACCGAAACGGCAAAGCGGTTGACACCGTTCGGCCGGCTCGAAGGCAAACCGATCCTGGCGAGCTGGATGGGTGGTGAAGCCACCGGCGCCGGCGAGAAAATTCTCAACGATTCCGATATTCCGACATTCGAGTATCCCGACACGGCGGCACGCGCATTCTCTTTCATGTGGCGCTATAGCCACAACCTGCGGATGCTCTACGAAACACCCGCTCTGGCGACGGACATGGATGATGTACCGTTAAGACTTAACGTAGTTCGGGAGGTGATCGCTGGCGCCAGGAGGCATCGACGCACGCTCCTGACGGAATTGGAGTCAAAACAGATCCTTAGCGCTTACGGCATCCCCGTGGTCGAGTCGCATGTAGCGCGCACCGCCGAACAAGCCGTCGAGATCGCCCGAAAGCTTGGCTATCCGGTCGTCCTCAAGGTTCATTCGCATACGATCACGCACAAATCCGACGTAGGCGGGGTAAAGCTCTGCCTGCGCAGCGCAGCCGCGGTCGCAAAGGCGTTCCATGCCATCAAAGAGTCTGTCGCGCGCAAGGCGGGTGCCGAAGATTTCCTCGGAGTTACGGTCCAGCCGCTGGTCGAACGGCGGGGCTACGAGGTGATTATCGGAAGTAGCATCGATCCACAGTTCGGCCCCGTGCTATTATTTGGAGCCGGCGGGCAACTGGTCGAAACCTTCAAGGATCGCGCGCTCGGCCTGCCCCCGCTCAACGCGACCCTTGCGCGACGCATGATGGAGCGAACGCGCATTTACGAGGCATTTCACGGTGTGCGCGGAGAACAACCGGTCGATCTCGCCGCGCTCGAGCAATTGCTCGTGCGCTTCAGCCAACTCGTCGCCGAGCAGCCGCGGATCAAGGAAATTGACATTAATCCATTGCTCGTTTCATCGGGCATGATGGTCGCGCTCGATGCGCGCATGATTCTTCACGATCATGAAACGCCGGAAATCGTCTTGCCGGCGCTCGCGATTCGCCCGTATCCGACGCAATACGTGACGGCGTGGAAGCTTCGTGATGGCACGCCGGTCACCATTCGCCCGATCCGGCCGGAAGACGAGCCGCTGATGGTGGCGTTTCATAAGACGCTGTCAGAGGAAAGCGTCCACTATCGATATTTCGGCTCGCTGAAACTCGAAGAGCGCGTCGCCCACGATCGGCTGACGCGCATTTGCTTCAATGACTACGATCGCGAGATTGCTCTTGTCGCCGATCACAAGCGTCGTGATGGCGGACGCGAGATTCTAGGAATCGGCAGACTGAGCAGAGCGCATGGACTCGAGGAGGCAGAGTTCGCAATCGTGATCAGCGATCAGTGGCAAGGCCGCGGCCTCGGTACGCAGTTGCTGAAGCTCCTGGTGCGCATAGGGCGCCAGGAAAAGCTCGATCGCATTATCGCGCACATTCTCCCGGACAACATTGCCATGCAGCGCATCAGCAAAAACGTCGGCTTCGACCTGCACTACGACGCGGAGGGAGAAGAGTGGAAGGCCGAAATCAGATTGTAACGGGTTATGACTACTACACTTCCCGCGCCTTAGTAATCGGCCTTGGCAATGAATATCGGAGCGACGATGCCGTGGGACACGTCGTTGCACGCAGATTAATGTCAGGTGCAGGTAGCGAGTTTCGCGTCAAAGAGGAAAGCGGTGAGGGCGGTGCCTTGATGGAAGCATGGAAAGATGCAGACTTTGTCGTTTTGGTTGACGCCGTTGAATCGGGCGGCCTGCCGGGAACCATTCGCCGGTTGGATGCGCGGGCGAGGAGTATTCCGAGCGAGCTTTTCCATTGTTCCGCCCATGAATTCGGCGTCTCCGAAGGAATTGAACTAGCACGCGCGCTCAAGCGACTTCCCGCTCATCTTGTTGTATATGGCATTGAGGGGAGGAGCTTTGCGCTGGGCGAAAGACTCTCGCCGGAAGTGGAAGCGGCCGCGGGCGAAGTCGTTCGCCGCGTGAAAGATGAGCTAGCAGCCTGTCGGACGTGAAATCGAACTCCCATTCTATGGATAAATCGAGGTTGAGAAACGAAGTTTCCCTGCCTGACAGGCTGCTAGCGTTTTCTCATTCAAGAATGCAGCGAGGACCAGCTTATGAAAACGAAGAGCAAGACTATTGACGCAAACGAAGCGGTTGCCCGTGTCGCCTATGCGCTCAACGAAGTAATCGCCCTCTATCCGATCACGCCGGCAACCCCGATGGGAGAATGGGCTGACCAGTGGGCCGCCGAGGGCGTGAGGAACTTATGGGGTACAGTGCCGTCGGTCATTGAGATGCAAAGTGAAGGCGGCGCGGCGGGAGCCGTCCATGGCGCACTGCAAACCGGCGCCCTCAGCACGACATTTACGGCATCGCAGGGTCTGCTCCTGATGATTCCGAACATGTACAAGATCGCCGGAGAACTGACGGCGTGCGTTTTCCATATCGCGGCGAGATCGATCGCAGCGCAGGCGCTCTCGATTTTCGGGGACCACAGCGACGTGATGGCCGCGCGAGCAACCGGCTGGGCCATGCTCTCTTCGGCTTCGGTGCAGGAGGCGCACGATCTCGCCGTGATCGCTCACGCCGCGGCGCTCGAATCGCGAATCCCGTTCCTTCATTTCTTCGACGGCTTTCGGACCTCGCACGAGATCTCGAAAATCGAGCTCCTCAGCGAAGAAGTTCTTCGCGCGATGATCGACGAGCGGTATGTCTTCGAGCATCGCGCCCGCGCGCTGTCCCCGGACCATCCGGTTCTGCGCGGGACGGCACAAAACCCCGATGTTTTTTTCCAGGCTCGCGAGACGGTGAATCCGTTCTATGCCGCATGTCCCGAAATCGTCCAGCGCGCCATGAACCGCTTCGCGGAGCTCACGGGTCGGCAGTATGGACTGTTTGAATACCATGGCTCACCGAACGCAGAGCGCGTGATTGTCATTATGGGCTCAGGCTGCGAAACGGCTTGCGAGACGGTCGATTTCTTGAACGGCCTCGGGCAAAGGGTTGGTGTGCTCAAAGTGCGGCTCTATCGGCCGTTCGACTCGCAGCGCGTTGGCGAGGCCCTTCCGCAGACCACCAAGGCGATCGCCGTCCTCGATCGCACCAAGGAGCCGGGCAGCGGGGGAGAACCGCTGTATCTGGATTGTGTGAACGCGCTTTACGAGTCCTCTCTTCGGCCAAAAATCGTCGGCGGACGCTACGGCTTGTCGTCTAAGGAATTCACACCGGCAATGGTCAAAGCCATCTTCGACAATCTTGCGGA
Organism: uncultured Verrucomicrobiae bacterium; assembly: GCA_963810765.1. GTDB lineage: Bacteria > Verrucomicrobiota > Verrucomicrobiia > Chthoniobacterales > Terrimicrobiaceae > DASTFP01. Next base: position 515,416 of record CAWEOV010000024.1, on the reverse strand, counting down.
CCCGGCGCCGAAGGATCGTTTCACGATTGGCATTCGCGACGATCTCTCGGGCACGAGTCTCGATTTCGATCCGTCCTTTTCGGTCGAGCGCGACGACGTCTTCCGGGCGATCTTTTACGGTCTGGGCTCGGACGGCACAGTGGGAGCGAACAAGGACTCGATAAAGATCATCGGAGAGAACACCTCCAACCACGTTCAGGCTTATTTCGTATACGATTCGAAAAAGGCTGGCGCGATGACGATCTCCCATTTGCGCTTCGGTCCGCGCCCGATCCGCTCACCCTACCTGATCTCAAAAGCTCAATTTGTCGGTTGTCACCAGCCGCGGTTCCTCGAACGGATTGATGTGCTCGAGCCAATCCTGCCAGGCGGCACCTTCCTGCTCAATACGCCATTCGGTCCGGATGAGGTCTGGGAGCACCTCCCGGAGCGTATCCAGCGGAAGATCATCGACGGGCATGTGCGCTTCTTCGTGATCGACGCGCACAAGGTGGCACGCGCCTCCGGGATGGGCGGAAGAATCAATACGGTTATGCAAGCCTGCTTCTTCTCAATCTCAGGCGTGCTTCCTCACGACGAAGCCATCGCTGCGATCAAAGCCTCGATTCGCAAAACCCACGGGAAGAAGGGCGAGGAAATCGTGCAAATGAATCTGAATGCTGTCGATCAGACGCTCGCGCGGCTCTTCGAGGTGAGAGTTCCGGACCATGTTGGCAGCGACGTCCAAATCCAGGCGCCGGTCCCGGAAGAAGCGCCGGCCTTTGTGAGAAACGTTCTCGCCAAACTGATCGCTGGCCGCGGCGATGAGTTGCCCGTGAGCGCGCTTCCGGCTGATGGAACCTTCCCGACCGGCACAGCGCGATGGGAAAAGCGCAACCTGGCCCGTGAAATTCCCGTTTGGGACCCAAACGTCTGCATTCAGTGCGGAAAGTGTGTGATCGTCTGCCCTCATGGGGTGATCCGTAGCAAGGCGTACGAACCATCGGTGCTCGCAAACGCACCGGAATCCTTCAGATCGCATGACGCGCGGCTTCCGGAATGGAAGGGACTCAAGTACACACTGCAAGTTGCGGCCGAGGACTGCACAGGTTGCGGCATCTGTGTCGATGTGTGCCCGGCGCGCAACAAATCGGAGTCGCGGCTCAAGGCCATCAACATGCGGCCTCAGGCGCATCTGCGCGGCGCGGAACGCGAGAGCTGGGCATTCTTTCTTTCGATTCCCGAAATGGATCGTCGCAAGTTGGGGCTCGATCACGTGCGCGAACAACAAGTTCAGCAGCCGCTCTTCGAATTCTCGGGCGCATGCGCCGGGTGCGGAGAGACGCCTTATATCAAGCTGCTCACTCAGTTGTTCGGCGACCGGCTTGTCGTCGCCAATGCCACTGGGTGCTCGTCAATTTATGGCGGCAATTTGCCGACCACCCCATGGACGCAGAACGCAGAGGGCCGAGGTCCGGCGTGGAGCAATTCGCTTTTCGAGGACAATGCGGAGTTTGGCATGGGCTTCCGCGTCTCTCTGGACAAGCAGCGGGATTTCGCCTTGGAGCTGCTAAAGAGCCTCGTCGGCGCTGTCGGTCCAGATTTGGCGCACGCCATCTTGAGCGCGGATCAAAAAGATGAAGCTGGTATCTACGACCAACGCGAGCGGGTCTCCGCGTTGAAGTTCAAGCTCGAATCACTCAACTCTTGGGAAGCGCGCCGCCTGCTTGCCGTTGCCGACACGCTCGTGCGCAGGAGCGTCTGGATCATCGGAGGCGACGGATGGGGTTACGACATCGGCTACGGCGGCCTCGATCATGTCCTTGCCAGCGGGGAGAATGTCAAGGTCCTGCTGCTCGATACCGAGGTGTATTCCAATACCGGTGGCCAATGCTCCAAAGCGACGCCGCGAGGCGCCGTGGCAAAATTCGCGGCCGGAGGGAAACGTGCTCCGAAAAAGGATCTCGGTCTGATCGCGATGAGCTACGGGACCATTTATGTCGCCTCGGTGGCCATGGGCGCGAAAGACGAACATACCCTCAAAGCGTTCCTCGAGGCGGAGGCCTACGACGGTCCGGCTCTGATCATTGCCTACAGCCACTGTATCGCCCACGGCATCAACATGGCCACTGCGATGCAGAACCAAAAAGCCGCCGTCCAATGCGGACAATGGCTCCTTTACCGCTACAATCCGGAACGTGCCGCAGCGGGCGAGAATCCGCTCCAAATCGATTCTTCGGCTCCCCGGATGAAGGTCGAAGAATACCTGGGTCTTGAAAACCGCTTCACGATGCTTGCGAGGAGCAATCCGGAAGCCTCGAAGCAATTGTTCGCCGAAGCTCAGCACGACGCGGATGCGCGCTGGGAACGGTATCAGCGGTTGGCTGCCAGCACTTTGAAAACTGAAAAGAAGGAATCCCCGTGAATCTCTCGACAGACTATCTTGGAATGAAGTTGCGCACGCCGATCGTCCCCTCGGCGTCACCACTTAGCGAAGACATCGATAACATCAAGCGCATGGAAGACGCCGGGGCCGCGGCAGTCGTCTGCTACTCCCTCTTTGAGGAGCAAATCCGGCTCGAACGATACGAGTTGCACCACCACCTCACGGCGGGCACGGAAAGCTACCCTGAGTCGCTGACCTATTTTCCCGAACCTGCGGAGTTCAAATCCGGGCCGGCAACCTACGCTGAGCACATCGCGCGAGCGAAGGCGGCCGTCGATATTCCGATTGTCGCGAGTCTTAACGGGTGTTCGCTGGGCGGCTGGACCGACTATGCTCTCCAGATTGAACAAGCTGGCGCTGACGCCCTGGAGCTTAACATCTACAATATTCCGACCGACATGGATCAGGAGGCCGCCGGGGTCGAACAAGCCTACATAGACATTCTCGGCGCTGTGAAGGCGAAGGTCACGATCCCCGTCGCCGTAAAGGTCAGCCCGTACTTCAGCAATTTTGCGAACATCGCAAAGCGGCTGGACAAGGCCGGAGCGAATGCGCTTGTGCTCTTCAACCGATTTTATCAGCCCGACATCGACCTGGAGACGCTCGAAGTCGCCCCCAACGTCCTTCTAAGCACGCCGATGGCGATGCGGTTGCCACTGCGGTGGATCGCCATCCTCCACGGAAGGATTGCGGCGAATCTTGCGGCCACGAGCGGTATCCACCGCGCTTCCGATGTTCTCAAGATGCTCATGGCCGGCGCCGACGTGACAATGCTTTGCTCGGTGCTTCTGCGTCGCGGCATCGGGCACATCGAAGTGATCGAACGCGAGATGTGTGAGTGGATGGAGCAACACGAATACGACTCCGTAAAGCAGCTCAAGGGCAGCGTAAGCCAGAAAAATTGCCCGGATCCCAGCGCCTTCGAGCGCGCACAATATATGCGAGCCGTTACACTTCCCGCAGAAATCTTTGCGCGAGATTGAGTGCAGGGATCATGCCCGGCGTACCCCTTCACCCAGTTTTCGAAGATCTCCCCCTCGCCGGACTGCCTTCTTCGAGAAGGCAAAGGAAGGGCACGGAACAGCCGCCATCGTGACAACAGCTGCAAGTGAAGAGACCCAACAAATTGATGACCGAATGCCAGCCATTCGCGAAAACCTGACTTTCCGCGCTGGCTTGCCTCCGAGGCGTTGGCCAAGCAAGAGGCGGAACGTACGTCATCAGGTGCGTGTGGCGTTGGGTTGAGCTGTGGCTTTTCGCGCCAGCTCGTCGGCTTCGACTGCCATCTCGAGGGAAGTGAGGCCGTTTTCCTCGGAGACGAGCCGCTGGTGCTGCGGGTCGTCGACCGAGCGGATTTGGTCGGCGAGCAGCGCGCGCACGACGCGGCCGTAGAGTTCCTGCTTCGACATGCCGGTGCCGCCTCGGATGCGGAAGCGACCGTCGGCGGGAAATGATTTGTGGCGGGCGAGGATGTCGCGCTCGCCGCCGGCGTAGCGCGCGACCTCTTCGACCTCCGCGTGTGGCACGAGCGATCGGACGGCGTCCAGGTCGGCGTAGTTTGCGAGCAGATCGATCTCGATGCGCGTCGGCACCCATTCGAAGAGCCGGATCGTGCCGCGCTCGCAGACGATGCGCGCCTCCTGCGCCTCCATGCGGCTGGACTGGTGGAAGCCGTGGTAAAAATTCGCGAGCAGCACACTGCCGTAACGGACGGTGCAATGGACCTGGTCGATGAAGCCGCCGGATGGCCGCTCCGACTGCTGCGCCGCCACGACTTCGCCCGGCCCAAACCACATGCGGAAGAGATCGAAGAAATGGACGCCGTGCTCGATGAAAATGCCGCCGCTGATCTCCGGCTTCCAAAACCAGTGCCCGGGGCCGAGCGGAGTGTCGCCGGCGTAGTTTTCGAAGAACGCATGCAGCGGCGCGCCGAGCAGGCCGGCTTCGAGGATGCGGGCGACGGCCTGGTTCAGTGGATCGTAGCGCATGATGAGGTTGACGGCGAGAAAGCGGCGCGCCGTCCGCGCGGCGTCGATCATGCGGCGCGCGTCTGCCAGCGTGGTGGCGAGCGGCTTTTCACAGAGCACATGCTTGCCTGCGCCGAGTGCAGCGATGGCGAGTTCGCGGTGCGTCGAGGGTGGCGTCGCGATGTGGATGATCTGCACGTCGTCGCGCGACGGCGAGTGCGTGGATGTCCGCGCAGACCGGCACGGCAAATTCCTCGCCCGTCTTGCGCGCAGCCTCCGGGATCGTGTCGGCCACAGCGGCTGCGCGCAGACCCGGCATAGCGGCAAACTCGCGCAGGCAGAAGCGGCCAAACGCGCCGCACCCGAGCAGTCCCACGCCGAGCTTCGCGCCCGGTATCATCGGATTCGAACGGCGCGATGTTTCAGTTTCAGGCGATCTTTTCATGGCGAGGGAATATTATGCCCCACTTTCGCGATCTGCCTGTCGCGAGAAATTGGCAAATTCGCTTGGCTGAATCGAGTATTTCTGGCTCCAGGGTGTTAGTTGGCAGAAACAACAATCTTTTTGCGAATGTAATTAACAACGTCGGGAAGCAAGGCCTCGACGGCCGGAGTAAGACTGTCTTGGAATTCAAAAGACGTAGCGGCTACGGAGACAACGAATGCCTGAGGACTGGAATGAAAAATGGCCTGCGAGTAAGCGAGCAGAGCGGAAACGTCGAAGTGGTGTCCGACCGAGTTCCCGGACATCGGGCGTGGCTTTACCTCTTCACATCTCCATGTCCCAGGATTCTCCACATCAGAAGCGTCTATGAAAATAACCAGCTCGGCCTCACTAACGGACTCAGCGAGCTCCGGTGTTAGCTGATGCACGGTCAGAATATGGGCGGCTTCGTCCGGAATGACTACTGCGAGACGAGACGCAACTTCCCAACCGATAGCATCATCACCCCGAAGAGGGTTTCCGTATCCAATGATAAGTTTGCGGTCTATCATCCGCCGCTTCACTTCATCCAGGACCGTGCCTTCAGCGGCCAGCAGTTGAATGTGCAGTGGCATCTTGCCCATGGCATGGGTTGAACAGCTTAAGCACGGATCGTAAGTGCGGATCACCGCCTCCACGCGATTAAGCATTCCTTCCTGGAGCCGATCTCCCTTGACGAAATGCTGCGCGACCTGTTTGACGCTCTGGTTCATCGCAAGGTTGTTATGCCCGGTGGCGATGATCATATTCACCCAGGTAATCAGACCGTTCTTATCAATCTTGTAATGATGGATCAGGGTCCCTCGCGGGGCTTCGGCGACACCGATGCCTTCAAACCTGCTCGGCTTCGCTATGGCGCGAACGTTTTTGTCGAGGATGTCCGGGTCATTGAGGAGTTGTTCGATGCGTTCTATCCCGTAAAGGATTTCAACCAATCGTGCGTAGTGTTGATGGAATGAACTCAGAATCACGCCACGCCTTAGCGCGCGAAACTCCGTCCATTCCCGATCCGCCAACGGAGTTCCGCACCGATCGATGACGTTGAGGCGCGCGAGAGGTCCCACGCGATAGATTCCATTGGGATAACCTGCGGATTTGAAGTATGGGGATTTCAGGTAGCTGTCCGATTCGACAGATTCTGATAGGTAATCCGCATAACGGGTGGGGTCGACTTGATCCAAAATGATGTTCCCGGAAGCATCAATAAAGCGCAATTTGCCGTCATAGTGATCGAGAAGCGCGTTGTGTGTGCCTGTCTCCTGTGGAGTGACGAGGGCCATGAACATGCTTGGAAAATTCCCGAATGTTCGAATCTCTTCCCGGAACTGTTCAACAATGCTCTTGAACCACGACAGCGTCCGCTGGCTTATCGCAAGGGCTTCCGGGATGCTTGCCAGCATTTTGTCCCGCATATCCTCGGACAGCGGTTCGCTCACGCCGCCGGGCACAACCCAAGCCGGGTGAATACGCTTGCCCCCAAGCATCGCAATGATTTGCTGACCCCATTTTCGAAGAGAGATACCGTCCTTACCCAGAGATGGCCGCGACTCGATCACGCCAACGATGTTCCGCTTCGCAGGATCGGCGTCCATGCCGAGGAGCAAGTCCGGTGACGATAGATGGAAAAAGCTCAACGCATGGGATTGCACAAGCTGCGCCAGGTTCATTATCCGTCGCAACTTTGCCGCGGTCGGGCGGAATTTGGACCGCCAGCAGCGCGTCACACGCCTTGGCGGAAGCAATGAGGTGGCTCACCGGGCAGATCCCGCAGGTACGTCCCGTCAATGCCGGCATTTCACCGAAGGGGCGACCTTCGCAGAATTTTTCAAATCCCCGAAACTGCGTGACGTGGAACCGCGCGTCCCGAACCTCTCCACTGTCGTCAAGCTGGATGGTAATCTTCGAATGACCCTCAATCCGGGTGACGGGATCGATAACGATTTCTTTGGGCATTGTAGTCACGCTCCAAAATGGGTTTTTCCAGTGAGGTCGGGCATGCGTCCGGCCAGGAGTTCTGTCAGAACAAAGTAAATTGTGTCCGCCTCGGGCGGGCAGCCGGGCACGAAGACGTCAACTTTAACGAACTCGTGTACCGGGCGGGAGTGGGGGAACAGTTTCGGAATGACCTTTCGCGGGACGTGCTGATTGTTTTGCGCGTTCTCGATGTATGCGCGGTGTTCAACCTCTTCGAGCTTAAACCGGTTTCTCATGCTTGGGACATTGGAGGTCACTGCGCAGTCGCCCAGCGAAACGAGGATTTTCGTCCGCTTGCGGATTTTGCGGATTTTTTCCGCGTCATCCTCGCTGCTCACTGCTCCTTCGACGAGGACCACGTGCACATTCTCCGGAAACTCCTTCGTATCGACCAAGGGGCTGTAAACGAGGTCTACCTGTTGCAACACCTCAACGAGCCGCTCATCCATGTCGAGCAACGACATGTGACAACCGGAACAGCCGTCCAGCCAGACAGTCGCAAAACGCACTTTGCTCATCGTCTCTCCTCCCGCATGCGCGTCAGATACGGTAGAAACTCGCGCCGCTTCACCATCTCCGCGACCGATTTTCCCTTGCTCGACAGAGCGCCCGTTGGACAAACCTGCACGCATTTGCCGCAACTGGTGCAGGTGTCTGAAGTTCCCCAAGGCTGGTTTAGATCCGTGATGACACGTGAATTGGTGCCACGGCCCATGACGTCCCACGTATGGGCACCTTCGACCTCGTCGCAAACCCGCACGCACCGCGTGCACAAGATGCACCGGTTGTGATCCATCACAAACATATCGTGAGAAGCATCCACGACAGCGTTCGGATAAAGATATGGGAACCGGACATGCATCATTCCCTGATCCGTGGCGAGGCTCTGCAAGTCACAGTGGTTATTCGCCACACAGACCGCGCAAATATGATTTCGTTCGGCGAACAGCAGTTCCAAAATCATCAAACGATATTTGCGTAACCGCTCCGTGTTGGTTTGGACTTCCATGCCCTCGGCAACTTTGGTGACGCAGGCCGGGAGAAGTTTGCTTGACCCCTTCACCTCCGTGAGGCACATGCGGCAGGCGCCGACGTTGCTTAGGCCTTGCAAATGGCATAGCGTCGGGATGCTGATTCCGGCGTCCACGGCAGCGTCCAGAATGGTTTCGTCTTCCTCCGCAGTCACTTGTCTGCCGTCCATTGTTAGGGTTCTTACGGCCATAAATTCTCGTGTTTCTCGTGTTCCTTTTGGGTAGCTTAAGGCTTAGCCTCAGATGTCCTTTCGTTCATGCGCGCATCGCCGTCATCATTTTCAGGCTGAAGAAGATCGAGATACTCGCTACGGAAATAGCGTAAGGTACTGAGCACCGGGTTGGGTGCAGTTTGACCAAGTCCGCACAGGCTGGTCTGCTTGACCATGTCGCAGAGCTCCTCCAGGGATTCCAAATCCTTAGGCGTCGCTTCCCGATCGAGGATCTTGTTCAGTAAATTGTGCATCTGAACCGTTCCGGCGCGGCAGGGGATGCACTTGCCGCACGATTCTTCCATGCAGAACTGCATGTAGAAGCGGGCGACATCGACCATGTTGGTGCTGTCATCCATGACTACCATGCCTCCCGAGCCCATGATGGAACCAACATTCACCAGCGAGTCATAGTCGACCGGCGTATCGAAATGGTCGGCCGGAATACAGCCACCCGATGGTCCGCCCGTCTGCACGGCCTTGATCTTGGATCCTTCCGGTGCCCCTCCACCGAGTTCCTCCACGATTTCGCGGATTGTGATCCCCATGGGCACCTCGATCATTCCGTTATTGCGAATTTTTCCAGTAAGGGCGAAGACCTTGGTTCCCTTGCTCCTTTCCGTGCCAATGCCGGCGTACCACTCCGCGCCCCGGTTAACTATCGGAACGACATTAGCGAATGTCTCAACATTGTTTATCAAAGTGGGGAAGCCCCACAATCCGCTTTCCGCGGGGAATGGAGGCCGCGGCCGCGGTTGACCACGGCGCCCCTCGATGGAGGCCATCAGCGCGGTTTCTTCGCCGCAGACGAAGGCACCGGCGCCGATGCGAATTTCCACGTTGAAATTGAAGGTTGATTCAAATATCCCGTCCCCAAGCAAGCCATGCTGTTTGGCTTGGCGGATAGCCACCTGAAGCCGGCTGATGGCCAGCGGATACTCAGCCCGGACATATAGGTAGCCATGGCTCGATCCAATCGCATAGCCCGCAATGGCCATTCCTTCGAGCACGGCGTGAGGATCGCTTTCGAGCACGCTACGATCCATGAAAGCGCCCGGATCGCCCTCGTCGCCGTTGCAAATGACGTACTTGCATTCGCCCTTGGACTTGGCAACCGTCGCCCACTTCAGGCCCGTGGGATAGCCGCCGCCGCCGCGGCCACGCAAACCACTTTGGACAATGGCGTCGATGATTTCTCCGGGCTGCATATCCTGAATGACGCTGTGGAGGGCTCGATAACCTCCAGCCTCGATATAGTCCTCGATCCGTTCCGGATCGATACGGCCGCCGTTGGCTCCCACAACGCGCATTTGTCGGGCGAAGAAGGGTTGTTTGGGATCACAACGCGGCACTTGGGTGGTCCCTCCGACCAACGCATCGACAATCGTGGACGCACTTTCCGGCGTAACACGCTCATACATAACGCGATCGGGTTCGACTCCTACCAGCGGCCCCTGGCCGCAGAGCCCCATGCATCCTACACGGCGAATCTCGACGCGGTCGCTCAGTTGTTTGTCAGCAACCGATTTCTCCAGCGCTATCTTGATCTCGTTCGACCGCGCGGACATGCATCCCGCCGACATGCAGCATCGAATGCAGATCTGCTTGCGAGCAGCTCTTTTATTTTCCGCAATCCCGTTTAGTTCTTCAAGGAGCATGGCTCACGTATCCTTTTAGTTTTTCGACGGCCTCTTCAGGCGTTAACCGCCCCACCACATCGCCATCGTAAACAACCGTCGGCGCGATTCCGCAGGCACCGATGCAACGCACAGTGAGTAACGACAATTGCTTGTCCGGCGTGGTTTCGCCATGTTTGATCTGCGCGTAGGCTTCGATGGCTTCGAGGATCCCGGCGGCGCGCTTTACGTAACATGCGGTTCCAAGGCAAATCACGCAGGTGTGCGCGCCCTGGGGCTTGAGCGTGAAAAAGTTGTAAAAGGTTGAGACTCCGTAGACCTTGCTCGGCGGCACGCGCAGCGACTTCGCCACCCAGCGAAGCGCCACTTCGTCCAGGTAGCCGAACGATTCCTGCACGGCGTGCAAGGTCTCAATCAGGGCGTGCGGCTGGTAGCCAAGCTTGCGCATCTTCGCATCGATGATCTTCCAACGTTTGTCCTGAGATGGCAGGGGAGGTTTGATGACCCTCATGGGCGTTAATCTGCGACAATTCAAACGAGTCGCCTTCTCATTGCTTGTCAAATACTAACTTCTTTTTGCCAAAACGGTCGCGCGCCGCACAGTTATAGCGAGTGCGAGAAACTCGCGAATGATTACGATCGCGAACGTGAGGAATTGGCGGCGATCTAGGATTCAGAGAGGACTCGCCTTGTCCCTCGCCAAGCAGGTGGCAGTGAGCGCAAAAAAAGGTTAGACGTCGCCAATCCTTGTGAAGCCATCAAAGGATATCCCATCGTACTACTTAATCGGCAGCGATGAACGACCAAAACAAATCAGACGGCAACCTCGTGCCGGTCCCGCTGCCAGATCAACCGGGCGTCCTACGCACCGGCATCGATACCGCCAACCACGCGCTGATGATCGACTTCGACCCCCGCTTGATCTCCGACGAAGGCGTGCGGAGAGTCGCCGAGAAACTCGCGCCCGTCGGGCACCAGCAGTATTGCAAGACGATCCTGCACCTCGGCGGACGCGCCTCGGGTGCGGCGGAGCAGAAGCTGGAAAAGAAAGCGCAGAAGATCGACGGCATCCGGCGCGCGCGAGCGACGTTTCTCGGCGGTGTTATGACGGTGACTTTTGACGACGCGCGCCTCTCTGAAGCGCAGGTGATCGAGCGGGTCCGGGAAACGGGCGCGCCAGTCCAGCCCTACAGCGTGGAAGCGGAGCACAAGCCGGAAACCGTCCGCGAATGGCTGGCGCACTGGACGACCGGCGATCGGCTCGAAGTCGTTTTTACGGTGCTGACATTCGTCTTCATGATCACTGGCTGGGCAACCGCCAAGCTCGGTGTGGCCTGGCACGATGTCTTTTACCTCGGCGCTTATCTCACTGGCGGCTACTTCGGCGTGCGCGCCGGGCTGCAATCGCTGCGGCAATGGACCATCGATGTCGATCTGCTGATGGTGCTCGCCGCGCTCGGGGCAGCGGTCGTGAACGCGCCGTTCGAAGGAGCGATGCTGCTCTTCCTTTTCTCGCTTTCCAATGTGCTGCAAGCCTACGCGATCGACCGCACGCGCAAGGCGATCAAATCGCTCATGAAACTGCGTCCGGAGAAAGCGCTCGCGCGGCGCGATGGCGGCACCGTCGCTGCTCCCGGTAGGGGAACTCGTCGTCGGCGATGTGCTCGTCGTGCGACCCGGTGAGAGCATCGCGCTCGACAGCATCATCATCGAGGGAACAAGCGCCATCGATCAGGCGTCGCTGACCGGCGAGTCGATGCCGGTGTCAAAAAAAGTGGGAGATCCCGTGTTTGCAGGCACGATCAATCAGACCGGTGGACTGGAGGTCCGCGTCACAAAGCTCGCGAAGGATTCCACCATCGAAAAGCTGGTGCGCATGGTCGAAGAAGCACAGACCGAGAAAGCCGACACGCAGCGCTTTCTCGACCGTGCCGAGCAGTTCTACGCAGCCGGTGTCATCCTATTCACGATCGCGCTGATTGTTGTTCCGATCCTGTTCTTGAAGGAACCTTTCCAGGCCGCGTTCTACCGCGCTATGACCGTGATGGTTGTCGCGTCGCCGTGCGCGCTGATCATCAGCACGCCGGCTTCCATCCTGTCAGCGATCGGTGGCGCGGCGCGGCGCGGGGTGTTGTTCAAAGGCGGCGTCCACCTCGAACGCGCGGCCACGGTGAAGGTCGTGGCCTTCGACAAAACCGGGACGCTCACCGAAGGTAAGCCGCGAGTCACTGACGTGATCGTCGATGGCCGCGTCGTGAACTTCCGCAGCGGCCCCGATGCACCCGCACTTGCGCTGCTGCAACTCGCTGCAGCCGTCGAAGTCAAGTCCGAGCATCCGCTTGCACAGGCGATCGTCACCGAGAGCAAGCAACGCGGATTGGCGCAGGAGGAGTGCGCCGCCTTTCAATCCAGCTCCGGCAAAGGTGCGAGCGGTCTCGTAAACGGCCGGCGCATCGCCGTCGGCAACGCGCGCTATTTCGCCGCGCAAAACGTCTCCATCCCGGATGGCTTCGCCCGGCAGATCGCCACATTGCAGGACGAGGGGAAGACGTCCGTCATCGTCGGTGACATCGACGAAAGCTGCCGGCAGCGCCCGACTCCTCGGAGCCATCGCCATCGCCGACGTATTGCGCGCCGACGCGGTGTCCGTGGTCCAGCAGTTGAAAACGAACGGCATCGAGCGCGTCGTCATGCTGACGGGCGACAACACCCGCGTTGCGCAAGCCATCGCGAAGCAAGCGGGCGTGGACGAATTTCATGCGGATCTGCTCCCCGAAGACAAGGTGCGCGTGATCAAAGAGTTGAAAGGAATCGGCCCCGTCGCAATGGTCGGCGACGGCGTGAACGACGCCCCAGCGCTGGCCACGGCCACGGTCGGCATCGCCATGGGGGCAGCCGGCACAGACGTCGCGATGGAGACCGCCGATGTCGTCCTCATGAGCGACAATCTGCAAAACATTGTCTTCGCCCTCGCCCTCAGCCGGCACGCCCGGCGCGTCATTTATCAGAACCTCACCTTCGCGCTGGCCGTAATCATCGTCCTCATCATCTCCGCGCTCGGATTCAGTTTGCTGCTGCCGATCGGGGTCGTCGCCCACGAAGGTAGCACCGTGCTCGTCTGCCTCAACGGCCTTCGCATGCTGAGCTTTCGGATGCCAAAGGTGTAGGTTTGTACGATTGAACAGTCGCAATGGAGCCAGTTAACAACTAATGAAAGCCTATCAATGAATCCCGCACATTTGCATTTGATGCTAAATCACGTTCCAGTGCTCGGCACGGCCTTCAGCCTGGCGCTGCTTGGCTGGGCGCTATTTAGAAAGAGCGAAGAACTAAAGAAAGTCAGCTTGGGCTTCTTCGTTATCATCGCTCTGCTTGCCATTCCAGCCTACCTGACGGGCGAACCAGCCGAAGAGCTGGTGGAGAATCTGCCAGGCGTTAGCAAAGCCTCCATCGAGCAGCACGAGGAAGCCGCGCAGGTGGCATTTGCGGGCGTCTTGATTGTGGGAGTCGCAGCGCTGGGCGGACTCGTTTTCTTCCGGCGCGGCAAATTGGTTTCAGATTGGCTCTCCGTCATTGTGCTGGTGCTGTCCTTGATTGTTTTCGCGTTGATGGCAAGGACTGCAAACCTTGGTGGGTTGATACGGCACCCGGAGATTCGCTCGGACGCTCAGGCGTCGATGGTCAACGACGAGAATCCTGATTGAAGCAAAAACAAGAGCCAGGATTGTGGCACTCCGAGCTATTTTTTCGGCGGGGTCTGAGATTTGTTCCTCGGCGCGCGATCTAATATAGATACAGAAAGAGTTCTCAACTTCCAGTGATAGACAACCAGCTCAAACTTTTCGTGCTGAACAGCAGCCGCGCCTTTGGTGAACAGGTGAGTCTGCGGCTTGCCGTCGAGCCCAGCTTGCACGAGGAACGTGAGTTCGAGGATGGCGAGCACAAGGCGCGGCCATTAGTCAGCGTCCGCGGCAAGAATGTTTTCGTAATTCAATCGCTTTACGCCGATCACCAGCAAAGCGGCAACGACAAGCTGTGCCGGCTTCTTTTCTTTATCGGCGCGCTAAAAGACGCCGCGGCTGCACGCGTCACGGCGGTCGTTCCATATCTTGCCTATGCACGCAAGGATAGGAAGACCAAGCCGCGCGATCCGGTCACCACGCGCTATGTGGCCGGGCTGTTTGAGGCGGTGGGCACCGATGCGGTCATGACTCTGGATGTCCATAACCTGGCTGCATTTCAAAATGCATTCCGCTGCCGCACTGAGCACCTCGAAGCCAGCATGCTGTTTGTTGAATATTTTGTACCCTTGCTGAGGGACAGCGAGGTGGTTGTTGTTTCTCCGGATGCAGGTGGTATCAAACGCGCCGAGCGACTTAGGCAACTATTGAGCCATGCGCTTGGCAAGCCGGTCGGTGCAGCCTTCGCGGAGAAATACCGCAGCCTTGGTGTTGTCAGCGGCGATATGGTGGTCGGGGATGTCAAGGGAAAGAATGCCCTCATCATCGACGACCTGATCAGCACAGGCACCACAATTGCGCGCACCGCTCGCGCCTGTCACACGCTGGGGGCGGCCAGGGTGTTTGCAGCGGCGACGCACGGGTTGTTCATGGAGGGCGCGGAAGCAGCTTTGTTGGACAGCGCATTGGAGGGGATTGTTGTTACCGATGCCGTTCCGCCGTTCAGGCTAAAGGACGGTCCCGTCAAAGCAAAATTAACCGTCCTAAGCAGCGCTCTGCTGTTTGCCAAAGCGATTCATCGACTTCATGTCTGCGGCTCAATCACGGAGTTGTCGGAATCCTGATATGGGTTCACTCAGCACCGCGGCAAATGCTTCTGGGCCAATTGCATGTATTCTTTGGTGCGGCGGCGCCATTCGGGCGAAAACCGAAAGGTCTCTTCGTTGAGATGCCGGATGGCGACTGTTGCGCGCAGAATGGCGCGACAGCTCTTATAGAAGTGTATCAGCGCAATGTTCGGCCAATCGCCTGAAATCTCACTATAAGTGCGCAGGAGGAGATCTCCAAAGTCAGTTGCTCCAACCCTTTCGCACTCCAGTGCGAGAAAGGCAAGTTCGTCTGCTGTATCGACAATCCTCAAGTCGCGCGAGAATTCGAGGCAGTCGATTATCGGTAATTCCGGCTTGAGACAGATATGCTCGGGCCGCAGATCGCCATGACCTTCTACAATCCTTCCCGCCTTGACGCGTTCGTCAAACATGCCAGCCATCTGCTTCAGAACGGCGCGCTGCGCCGAGCAAATGCCCTTAACTTGCTCGACAGGAAGCCGATAGGCAGGCAGACTCAATTCTTCGAGAATTTCGTCAATTTGACGCTCGAATCTTCCGCGATAATCGACCCGAGCCATGGCGATCGGCGGGCAAGTCTTGTGAAAGCTCGCAAGACGTGCTGCGACCCTGGAGCTGTCCTCCCGGCTCGCTGTCCCGTTCTTGAGGCAGTAGTCCAGCATACGATGCGTCGGCAAGCGGCGCATTTTAATCAGCCAGTCGATAACTGTTCCGCGGCCGTTCAGCTGCAAATGACCTAGCGAGTTTAGCGTGAGTTCCACAATGCCCAGGTAAACCTCGGCGGCTAGACGCCGATTCAGACGCAGCTCTTCTTGGCAATAGTGGCGCCTCGCATCCATTGTGCTGAAGTCGAGAAAGGAATAGCACACCGGTTTTTTCAGCTTATACGCGTGGTCATGCGTCAGAAAAACCCATGACATGTGCGTCTCGATCGCCTCCACGCGATATGTTGATTCCTGGAAACTCGTCGGCTGCCGGAAGAATGCCACCTTAGATTCAAGTGTCACTTCAGGAACGACTGGCGACGCCACAGTGATCATATTCGGTTTTCTTGGCTTTGAAAGATTATGCCTCAAACGCACGGGCGTCTTCCTGGATTTTGCAAAAGGAAACCCGTTCCTTGTCCGGATCGCCGTGGCGCGCGCAGCAGCATTACGCGCATTCCCTCCGCCCGAGCTTGCTACCCGCCATTCCGATTATTCTTCGCCGCCTGTTTCAACCTCGCCCGCGACGTTGGGTGAGGCTGTACACGATCTCGCCCGCTCTAGCAAATCGGTGACCTCCGCGTCGCTCGTCTGGCTGAAATCCTCATACCACTCACCTACTCCATAGAACGGCTCCGGCGTCATCAGCGCCACGAGTTCGTCAACCTCCGGTCGCAGTTCGCGGTAGGTGGAGTCGGCAGCGGTCGGCACAGCGACGATGAGCCGCGCGGGATGTTGGGCATTCAAAGCGCGCACCGCCGCTCGCATGGTCGAGCCGGTGGCGATCCCGTCGTCGATCAGGATCACCGTTTTGCCGCGCACCTTCGGCTCGGAGTAACTGCCCCGGTAGGCCAGTTCGCGCCGTTTCAATTCCTGCTCTTCCTCCGCAGTCACCGCATCGATCATCTCCATCGGGATACCCAGGCCTCCCACGACCTCTTCATTGAGCACGCGGACGCCTCCGGTGGCGATGGCGCCCATCGCCAGTTCGCGATGGCCGGGCGTGCCGAGCTTCCGCACGACGAAAACATCGAGCGGCGCGCGCAGCGCCTTGGCCACCTCGAACGCCACCGGCACGCCGCCGCGCGGCAGCCCGAGCACGATTACGTTCGGCTGATTCGCGTGACGCCTCAGTTTCCCGGCCAGGAGCTGGCCGGCTTCGATTCGGTTCCGAAAGATGTCTCTGATAGGTCAGCTCCGGTGCGTGGGGTATTGGAAAGGCCGTTCAGTCGGTCGCTTCCGAATGGGTACGGAAGTGCCTGCGAAACCAATCGGCCGCCAGGCGCGCGACAGCTTCGAGCGCGCCGGGTTCTCCAAAGAGGTGCGTCGCGCCGGGCACGATTTTCAGCTCCTTTTCGCAGCGAAGTTCCGTAAGCGCTTCCTTGTTCAGCCGGATCACCGCGTCATCGTATCCACCCACGATCAGCAGTGTAGGCGACTGCACACGCAGCAACGCATCACACGCGAGATCGGGCCGTCCGCCGCGCGAGACCACGGCATCGATGCGCTGCCCAACCTCGGCGGCAGCCACCAGCGCCGCGCCACCGCCGGTGCTCGATCCAAAATAGCCGATACCGAGTTCGCACGCCGCCGGTTGCGCGACGAGCCATCGCGTCACTTCGACAAGTCGGTTCGCCAGCAGGTCGATGTCGAAACGCAGACGTCGCGTGACATTGTCCTCGATCTCCTCGTCCGCGGTCAGCAGATCAAAGAGCAGTGTGCCGTTGCCCGATTCGCGGATGACCCGAGCGACAAATTGATTGCGCGGGCTGTGCCGGCTGCTGCCGCTGCCGTGCACGAAGACCACGATGCCGTTTGCTCCCGGCGGGATCGCCAGCGCTCCCTCGAGCGTCGCTGCTCGGCATGGGATACGCACATCGACGGGCGTCGAGTCACCGCTCGCGCGCCGCTCCGTGTGCCCTTTCTTCGCTGCTCGATCGGCATGAGGAGTCGCAGAATACGATCGCGGAGTCTTCATGGGCGCATCCTGAACGCCGCGATCAATAGCCTCGCGTCTTACTCGCCGTCTTCGCGTAGAACGACTCAATGACTTTTTCCAAGTCGGTGCCCTGGCATTTCGGGCAGTGGACCTTCTTCGTCTCGTGTTCTTTGATGGTCAGCACTTCGGCAAATTTTTTATGGCACTTGCGGCAGATGTATTCGTAAAGGGGCATAGGTTGGTCCGGTTAGTGGTTGAAGGTTCGGTTTCGCTTGATGCAACAATCTTCCTAAAAGCCGCCCTGCGCTTCCCGCTCCTTGCCAAAGCTTCACCGTTATTTGTCCTGCGCAATCGTGGTCATTGGTCATACGCAATTGCCCGAGACTGTGAGGTGCCGTCACTTGGTGCGAGCCGCGAGGTAAGCGACCATTTCGTCGAGGGTGTTCAGCTTGCCGTAGTCGGCTTCGGGAATGTCCACGCCGAGCTTTTCGTGCAGGCCGATCAGGAAGTTGAGAAAGTCGAAGGAATCGATGTCGAGCGCGCGGCGGATGTTTTCGTTTGGGGAAAGCTCCGCGGGGTCGGATTCGGGGGCGATCTGCGCGAGGCCATCGAGGATCGCGGCTTTGATCTCGGCGTCGGTCATAGCTTTTCCGGCGATTGTAAGTGGCGGTTGAGGGCGTCGAGGAACTGTGCGCCGCGATGCCCGTCCGTGGCGCGGTGGTCGCCCGCGAGCGAAGCCATCAGCACGGGGCGCACGCCGAGCATGCCGTTGTCGGCCCACGGCTGCTCGGCGATCCGGCCGAAGCCGACGAGCGCGACTTGCGGCGGGTAGATGACGCCGAAGACGCTCTCGACACCGAGGTCGCCGAGGTTGGTGACGGTAATGGTGGGATCGCTCATTTCGGACGCGCGGAGATGGCCGCTGCGCGCGCGGTCGATCACGTCGCGCATCGCGGCCATTAGTTCGTTGAGCGTTTTGCGATTCGGCCTCGTGGATCGCGGGCGTGACGAGGCCGCCTTTTCGAAGCGAGATGGCGAAGCCGATGTGGATTGCGTCGCTCGGCTGGTGCTGGTCATTGATCCAAAAGCCGTTGAGCTCCGGCACGTCCTTGAGTGCGAGTGCGACGGCCTTTAGCGTGAGCACGGCGGGCAGAAGCCGGTCGTTGATCGAGCGCTTGGCGTTCTCCGCCTCGAGCCAGCGCAGCGCGCGCGTCATGTCGATGCGCGTCTGGAGATAATAGTGGGGGATATCGCGGTTCGATCGCGCCATCGCGGCGGCGATCGCGCGGCGCATGCCGGCCCGGAACTTTTCTCGCGTCTCGGCGGGAGTGGCTGCAGGTACGGGTGGCTCGGTTTTCATGCCGACAGCGGCCTGCTCGACGTCGGCACGCTCGATCGCGCCGCCGGGGCCGCTGCCCTTCACGGTGGTGAGATCCACGCCGAGCTCGGCGGCGATCTTCCGCGCCAGCGGCGAAGCTTTCACGTGCACTGGCGCGGGCATTGGAACCGGCGCGACTGTCGGCGTGCGTGCGCGTTCCGCGGAGGGCGCGGCGGCTGGAGCCGGAGCGGCGCCTTCGCCACGCACAATCGCGAGCACCGTGCCGACGGGGACCTTGCTTCCCGACTCGACGAGCAGCTTTTCGATCACTCCTTCCTCGTAGCACTCGGTGTCGAACGCGCCCTTGTCCGTCTCGACCACCGCGATGATCTCGCCGCGCTTCACGCTGGTCGCCGGGCTTCACGTTCCACGCGACGAGCGTGCCCTT
The DNA here is from genome assembly GCA_963810765.1 of uncultured Verrucomicrobiae bacterium. Taxonomy (GTDB): domain Bacteria; phylum Verrucomicrobiota; class Verrucomicrobiia; order Chthoniobacterales; family Terrimicrobiaceae; genus DASTFP01. The sequence goes on along the minus strand of CAWEOV010000024.1, from coordinate 496,470 downwards.
CTCCATGTCGGCGCCGAGGCTCGGCATCTTGAATTCACCCACGGCGCAACATCCTCCTCACGGTGGCGACGATCGTCGCGGCCTGTGGCAGCGCGGCGTCTTCGAGATGTTTCGGGTACGGAATCGGAACCTCTGCGGTGCAGACGCGCTCGACCGGCGCTTCGAGTTCGTAAAACGCGCTTTCCATGATTCGCATGCCGATCTCCGCGGAGATGCCGCCGCTGCGCCAGCCTTCGTCCACGATCACGGCGCGATGCGTGCGCGCGAGCGACTCGAGGAAAGTCGTGTTGTCGAGCGGGCGCAGCGTGCGCAGGTCGATGACCTCGGCTTCGATGCCTTCGCCCGCGAGCTTCCGCGCGGCGTCGAGCGATTTCCACAGGCTGGCGCCGTAAGTGATGATCGTGACGTCGCGGCCCGCGCGCCGGATGCGCGCACGCTCAATCTCGACGGGACCGGCGTCAGTGGCAAGCTGGCCTTCCATCGGGTAGAGCGTCTGGTTTTCGAAAATGAGCACCGGGTCGGGATCCTCGAGCGCGGTCCAAAGCATTCCGCGCGCGTCTTCGAGCGTGGCGGGCGTGAGGATCTTGATGCCGGGAATGTGCGCATACCAGCCCTCGAAACTGTGCGAATGCTGCGCGGCGAGCTGTTTGCCGCCGCCGGTCGCCATGCGGATCACGAGCGGGCAATTGAACTGACCGCCGGACATGTGCAGCCAGGTCGCGGCGTTGTTCACGATCTGGTCGAGCGGGAGCAGGCTGAAGTTGCACGTCATCACTTCCACGATCGGCCGCATGCCACCCATCGCCGCGCCGATGCCCGCGCCGACGAAGCCCGACTCCGAGAGCGGCGTGTCGCGGATGCGCTCCGGCCCGAACTCCTCGAGCATGCCCGCGGCTCACGGCGAAGCAGCCGCCGTAGCGGCCCACGTCTTCGCCCATCAAAAAAACGCGCTCATCCCGCTGCATTGCATCGCGAATTCCTTCGCGCACGGCCTCGCGGTAAGTCATCGGACGCAGCTCCGCGCTCATGGCGTTTTCTTCTCCGAATGGACGAATCGCGTGAGGTCTGCGACCGGCTCCCACGTGCCGGCTTCGGCGAAGTCGATGGCTTCCGCGACCTCGCGCTCGATGTCGCGTGTGATAGATTGAAAGTCGTCCTCGGTGATCACTCCTTCTGCTTTCAACCGAGTCGTGAACGTGATGAGCGGGCCGTGCTTCTTCCAATCCTCGACCTCTGCCTTCGGGCGATAGAGTTCGGCGTCGAACATCGAATGCGCGCGGAAGCGATACGTACGCGCCTCGATGAAAAACGGTCCTTGTCCTGCGCGGATCGCCGTTGCGGCGTTGCGCGCCGCGGCCTCGACGGCGAGCACGTCCATGCCATTCACCGCGAGCGCCGCGACGCCGTAGCTCGCGGCCTTCGCAGTGAAATCGGTGACCGACTCGGTGATGCTCAGTGCCGAGCCCATCGCGTAGAGATTGTTTTCGCAGATGAAGAGCACCGGCAGCCGCCAGAGCGCGGCGAGGTTCATGGATTCATGGAACTCGCCCTCGGCTGCCGCGCCTTCGCCGAAGAAGCAGCAGCTCACGCGCGGCCGGCCTTGCATCTTGTCCGCGAGCGCGAGCCCGACCGCAATCGGCAGCCCGCCGCCGACGATCGCGCCGCCACCGTAGAAGCGATGCGCGGCGTCGAAAAGATGCATCGAGCCGCCGCGCCCGCGGCTGCATCCCTCCTGCTTGCCAAACATCTCCGCCATGATCGCGCCGGGCGAGACGCCACGCGCCAGCGCGTGGCCGTGCTCGCGATACGTCGCAACCACGGCGTCGTCCGGCTCGAGCGCCTGCATCACGCCAACGGCCACGCCTTCCTCGCCGATGTAGAGGTGCAGGAAACCGCGGATTTTCTGCTGGGTGTAAAGCTCCGCGGATTTCTCCTCGAAATGCCGGATCAACAGCATCTGCCGCAGCAGGAGCAGCGCATGTTCGCGGGTCGTGCTCGGCTGCGTTGAAGCTGGCGGTGAGTCGGTGATCATTTGCCTTTCTCCAATGTGGAAATGTCGCCCTCGGGCAGACCCAGCTCGCGTGCCTTCAGCAGGCGCCGCATGATTTTTCCGCTGCGCGTTTTCGGGAGGTTGGCTTGGAACTCGATCTCCTTCGGCGCGACGGCGGAGCCGAGTTTCTTGCGTCCAAAGCCGAGCAGTTCCAAGCGCAGCGCCTCGCTCGGCTCGTGGCCGACCTTCAGCGCGACGAACGCTTTCACCAGTTCGCCGATGACCGGGTCCGGCTTGCCGATCACACCCGCCTCGGCGACCGCCGGATGCTCCATCAGCGCGCTCTCGACCTCGAACGGCCCGACCATGTGGCCGGCGGTCTTGATAATGTCGTCTGCGCGTCCAACGAACCAAAAGTAGCCATCCGCATCGCGCCGCGCGAGGTCGCCGGTAATATACCAACCATCTGCGAAGCATTTTTTGTAACGCTCCTCGTCGTGGAGGTAGCCGCGGAACATCGACGGCCATCCGGGCTTCAACGCGAGGTCGCCTTCCACGTCCGGCTCCGTCACCACCTCGACCGCGTGATCCTTGCGCCGCACGATTGCGGCTTCGATGCCAGGCAGGGCCGCCCCATCGAGCCGGGCCGGATTTCCGTGGCGGGGTAGTTGGCGATCATGATCCCGCCGGTTTCGGTCTGCCACCAGTTGTCGTGGATCGGCAGGCCAAGCGCCTTTTCCCCCCACACGACTGCCTCGGGATTGAGCGGCTCCCCGACGCTGTGGATCAGGCGAAGGTGATTTAGATCGTACTGCGTGCGCGGCTCAATCGGCAGCCGCATCAGCCGCCGAATCGCCGTTGGCGCCGTGTACCACACTGTCACATGCTGCGCTTCGAGAATGCGATACCAACGTTCCGCGTCAAAGTCGGCCTCGTCCACGATGTTCGTCACACCGTGGACGAGCGGTGCGAAAATTCCGTACGACGTGCCGGTGACCCAACCCGGATCGGCCGTGCACCAGAAGATGTCGTCGGGATGAAGATCTAGCACGAACTTGCCAGTGGCGTAGTGCGTCAACACGGCGCCGTGGACGTGGATCGCGCCCTTCGGCATGCCGGTGGTGCCGCTGGTGAAATGCAGCAGCGCCATCTCCTCGGGATCGGTCGGCGGGATCGTGAACTCGCTCGAAGTCGTCGCCATCCGTTTCGGCAGCGACAACACGTCTGCGGACAGGTCGTCATCCGCATCGGCCAAAAGCACGCGCTGCAATTGCGGCAGCCGCTCGCGCAGCCCGCCCACTTTCCTTTTGTAAAGCTGCGCGGTCGTCATCAAAACCTTCGCGTCGCCGCGGTGCAGCCGCTGAAAGATCGGCTCGGGGCCGAATGCCGAAAAGAGCGGGCAAAAGACGCTCGTGTTTTTCAGCGTGCCGAGTGCCGAGATGTACAGTTCGGGAATCCGGCCCGCGAGCGCGAACACCCGATCCCCTTTTCCTGCGCCGAGCTCCCGCAGCACATTTGCGAACCGGCTGCTGCCTTCGGCGAGATCGCGATAGGTGAAATCGCGTGTCGCCCCGTCAGCGCCGAGCCAGCGTAGTGCGAGGTGATCGCGACGCGGTCCGGCCGCATGGCGATCCACCGCCTCGTGCGCGATGTTCAGTCCACCGTTTGGCAGGCCACCGAGCTCTTTGCGGATCGCCTCCCACGAAAAGCCCGCGCGCTCCTTATCGTAGTCGACGAGGTTCGGCTGGACGGGCAAGTTCCCTGGCGATTTGGAGATCGGTGGCCAGTCCATAAGCCGTCAAAGTTTGTAGCCGATCTTCCGGAGAAGATCCCTTCGCCCCGCGATGTCGTCGTCGCCCTCGACGCCCTTTGGCGAAGCGCCGTCCACCATGCCGAGGATCGCGCGGCCTTGCTCCGTCGCCGCGAGGATGATCTCCGCTGCGTTTGCCGCGGCGCAAAAGTCCGCCACCGCGGCAGCACAAACCTCCCACTCGCCGCCATCGCCGTGGACAGATTCGACGACCTCGCTGCTGGAGATGAGCTTCTTCATGGGTGTTGTCGCCTCCGATTGGCTGCGAACAACATCAGGCCAGCGGCACCCTTGGGGAAACGCATAAATTGCCCAACCCTTCCCATATTTTGCCTGCCGCGCCGGCGGCCCGAGCGCGACAAAGAATGCAAAGCAATGGGCAAGGCCTCGCGAGCCTGCTTGTCGCCGATCCCGTTGGAGTAGGCCCAGTAAAAACATTCGTGTCACCAGGGGCAAAGAAGAGCGCAATCTGGCCTGGAGTTAGGCGCCTTTGGCCTCGAATATCCATCGCGCGAGATTTGAGCAGCGCTGCGTCATCTGGACGGCCCATGTTTTGTAGCGCGAACGCGTCGTTTTCCATGGGCATCCCTGTCCATGAACTCCTCCCGGCCGCGAACACTGGCGATCACAGCCCGCTTTTTGGGTCCCTGATTCCGTTCCTGCTCAAAATCTCAGCCCAAACTGACAGCAACCGCTTCGTGGAGGCAAGAAGTGGGCTAGCGGATGACCACCCAGGTCACCCAGAGACCGTAGCCAACCGTAGCTACCCCAACCCACGTGAGTACTCGGTTCATCCGCATTTCTGCGCGTTCCGAAAGCCCGAAATCGATCAATATTGCCCGCACCCCCACCAAAGCATGGATCGTCACGACGATGAGGAACAACACTTCGAGCACTAGAATGATTGGATTGCGCAGGTAGGCGACCACGTCCGCAAAATCCCGCAGCCCCCCTTTGGCGATGAAGTGATTCGCGACAAAGTGAAGGCCGAGCAAGATCACCAGGGCAACACCGGTGAATACCTGCCAGAGCCAAGCCGACGTTGGTTTCGTTTCGTGTGCAAATGGATTGTCCATCACTTCAAACTCCAAAGATCTTGAGCGCTGCTACGGCAAGCGTCACGGCAGCGAGTAACATCAAAACGGCGAAAAGCGCCTTTTGCCCTTTCACCCAGACGCCGAACCCAGTAAGGGCGATGCGCATGCCGTTGAGACCGTGAACGAGGATACCGGCGAGCAGAACGACATCGAGAGCAAGGAAGTACGGCGAACGCGCCAGCGACACGAACGAGTCCCACGCCTCCGGGCCCCGCGACAAGAGGCTGAGCACGCCAAGGTGCAGATAGAGGTAGACCACGAGGCCGATCCCCGTGATCCGGTTCAGTGCGTACGCCCACATACCGACATGACGCCGTCGGACGTCGAACCACCGAGTAGCCAGATGTAATTTGGAAGGCTTGACTGTAGCCATTGTTATTTTTTCCATACCTGTTTCAAACGTCGAGCGATGAGTTCGCGGCGCAGGGCCATGATCTTGCCCGCCGGGTCAACAGCCTGTGGACACGACTCTGTGCATTCGAAGGCGCTGTGGCAACGCCACACGCCGTGTTCGCCATCCGCGAGCCCCAACAGATGCTTCACCTCAAGGGGATCGTTGCTTTTCTGTCTCGCACGATAAATCGCCGCCAAGCCGGCCGGTCCGATGAACTTATCGTCGGTCGCCATCGTCGGGCAGGCGCTCATGCAGATTCCGCATTCGATGCAGTTCTCGAATTGCATAAAACGAGCAAAATTCTCTGGTAATTCAACTCGTTTGGATGGAAGCTCTGCGACAGCGGACTCGTCGACGCTCAGTGGCAAGGACGGTCCGGTATCGCAGGTGATCGTCATGTTCGCAGCCGAGAGGCGTTGGAAGAATTCGCCCACGTCGACCACCAGATCGCTCACGATCGGGAAATTGCGCAGCGGCTCGAGGCGCAGCGGCGCACGTCCATCCCATACATCTTTTATCCGCGTAACGCACGGAAGCCGCTCGACGCCATCAATTCGCAAGGCACACGAACCGCATGACGAATGGTGGCATGCCCGGCGGAACGTTAGCGTCGCATCGTGCACGGTCCACGCCCTGTCGATTGCGTCGATGACATAGGCTGTCTCCGGCACCTGTACGACAAAGGTATCGTAGCGAGACGGTTCACCCGCCTTGTAGCGGAAAATCTGGAGTGGAACCTCGAGCGTGTTCATTGTGCTGCCTGATAGAACAGGCGATACGAAGCGAGCGGCACCTCGCGGGTACGGCATTGCGCCGCGATGTTGAGCTTTTTGCAGACTAGATTGGCGACACCCTCGGCCATGGCGCGCGCCGTCGTTGTCTTGCCGCCGGCAATGGTGACAAAGCCGTCCACGCCCTCGGACGCATGATCAAAACATTCAAACGTACGGCTTACCTCACGTGCGTCCGAACCGCTCCTAGCGATCAGCGGGCGCGCGACAGCCATTTTAGCGTACATAGGGGCTTTTCGCACCGCGGGGAGCAGCTGCTCACCCTGGTCGATCATGCGTGTCACGTGTTCGGGCGGGATATTAATGATGTCCGGGTCTTCGACCGTCCAGGAGGTGGTACCAATGATCGAGGTCGCCCGCTGGGGCACGACGATGTCGCCATCAGACGGTTTATTCAGGCGGTTAAGTACCATGTTATTAAGCCTGCAATCCAACGTCACCATTACACCTGCAGTGGGCATTTCGGGAACCGTCACGCCTGCCTTAGCTGCGATCTCCGCGGCCCACGGTCCCGCGGCGTTGATCACTAGGTCAGCGCCGATCGTTTCGCTCTCGCCGGTCTGGCGGTTCGTGACTTTCACACCTGCCACGCACTTGCCCTGACAAACGAAGTCGGTCACTTCCGTGTATCTGCGAACGACAGCGCCATTCAGTCGAGCCGTCGCCAAGAAAGCGAGGCAAAAGCGAAACGGCTCGAAAACGCCATCGGGCACCTGCACCGCAGCAAGAAGCCTCGGGTTCAAGAACGGCTCTATCGCGAGCGCGCGCTGAACGGGGATGTCGCGCGCCGGTATATGGCAAGCCGCGCATCCCTCGAGAAATCGCTGCTTGAAATCAAAATCCGCCTCCGTAATCGCGACAAATAGACCGTCATTCAATTCCAGAAGATCCGGCATGATCCTTCGCAGAATCATGTTCTCGTCGATGCATTCAATGGCGGATTCGTGGTCCGTGACACAATAGCGGCCGCCGGAGTGCAGCAGACAATGGTTGCGCCCGGTTGTACCTGAAGCCACTTCCCCACGCTCTATGACGGTGACGCGCAGTCCCCGCAGGGCGAGATCGTGAGCCGTCGCCGCGCCGGTTGATCCGGCGCCGACGATTACAATATGCGGCGCACTCATGGCTCAGCTCGATTTCAGCCGCCAGGTATTATTCAGCATGCCGGTTGGGCGGTCGAGTGGAAAAGTGTAAATAGAGAACATTGCGGGGACTCGGGCCTTGGTCACGCCCTTGTATTTTTTGCCGATTTTCTTGACCTGGGGCCCATTCGCACGAGGTTCTGAAGCTTCTCGTAAGATCGATTAGCGATCAATGCTTGCCGGCAAAAAGGTGCCAAATAGGCGGCCACACCAGCGTCGTCGCCACGCCGACGCCGAGGAGAAAAACAACGAGCCAGAAACCGCCCAGGAGCTGCTTTTTGTGGAGAAGGAAATGAAGCACGGGCCAACTGACCAGCCACGCGAGTAGAGCCAGCGTTTCCTTTCCGGAATAGGGGCCGATCCCATCCGCGCCCGGCATCCAGATTTTGCCGATGTTGTGGACAGTCGCCGTGAGCGGGTTCGACATCTCGCAGGCGAAGGCAACGATGCCGAGGGTGAGCATCCCAATCATGGCTGCAAGACATGCTGCAATCGCGATCCCGTTGGGAATTGGCGCGGTCTTGGGTGGCTCAGTTTGCATAGGGGGGTCAGATGGACTTGAGTTTGGTGACAGCCGCGCCCAAACCGAAGGCAAGCACGAAATAAAAAAAGTGCAGCGCGATCAGGATGGCTACGCTCGTGCGCGTCCAGTCTCGCTCAAGAATTTGCCTGCCATAGCGCCAGAGAATAAAGGCCGCCGCGACCGACAGCGGCAGTGTGAAAAGCGCTGTAAACTCCTTGAATTCGAAAAATACGCTGTGCACTTCGGGTATGTGCTCCAGGAAGTAGGAGCGGGGCGAGTCCGGGGTCTTCGCCCGGTAGGGAATGTAGACCCAGTTCCCAAAGACGATCGTAAGAAAAGTGAGCGTCGCCATTACTGTCGTGACCAGTTGCAGGTCGGGAAAGGCTTTGATTCGCCCCACGAAAAGCCGCCAAGCCAGGTAGAGGGCGATGGTCGAGACAACCAGGAGAAAGAACGCCATCATCCCGTGCAGCGCGCTGCCCAGCGCATAGGCGCTCGGTCCGAGCAACCCAGCAAACGGCGCAGTCGAGAGGACGATAAAAGCTGAAATCGCGATCAGCAGGCCGATGACGAACGCAAGAGAGCGCTTGGACCATTCAAAATGGTGCTCGTGGCCCGATTCTGAGTTTTTCATCAGCGTGCTAGGCTAAAGTACCGTCGCGTAAAAGACAATTCCCCACAGCTTTTCGCGCGGCCGGTCCTCGGCCGGTCCACCCCGCAGCCGCACTCCCTTGAGCCTTTACAGGAAACCGAACCTATCCAAGAGACAACTTGACAAATTCTCGAGTCACGGGCAGATCGCGAAACGAACCGCCTTTGACCTGGAGGGGATGCGAGCTGCTCCAGCCCGCGGTCGCCTCCTTATAGAACTCCCCTCTTTTCCTACTGCCTCTCGTCAACGATCAGCGGCGACAGCCGGCAAAGAGCCAGCCACACGGTAAAGGATGGCTATTTGCACTTTTCGGGAGGTATTTTCGGAGGTAGTCGGGCAGCGTCCTTGGAGCCGGTCAAAACCGACATCACCTCTCTTTGTTTCTGTGCGAACTTCTCTGTACACGTCTCTTTGCAACCCGGCCCGTCATGGTTTGGCAATTGCGGGACAACCCAAAGCTTGCTCTCGGCTTCATTCAGCGCCTGGGTAAGAGCTCGGTACGTCAATGTTGCTTTCGTCCTCTGTTGGAAATTGATTAACCACCCAAGCGCAGCGCTCAGGCTGGGCTCCGTATTTCCTGCTCGTCATCCGGCTGCGCGAGGCTATCTCGGATCATCTTGAGAATTACGAACGACTCGCGCTCGCGCTCTTCAAGGGCGTTTGTGATGTAACGAATCGTCTCCTGGAAAGTCGGGAGGAAGATTTTCGACAGGGCATTGCATCGACGTTGGGTCTTCCGCAGTTCGCGCGCCAATCGCATTACGGCATTTTGCAGTTCTGCAAGTTCGGCAAGGAAGGGGAGGGCTTCGACGAACCGGCAGCTAGTCGCATCGGTGTTGACCGAGGTTCCGCTTACTCCGAACTGGACCCCAGGCGGCACGATCTTCGCGGAGACGCGAGGAATCCGCATGCCCATCAGATTTTGATTCGACAAGTCAACTCGATGGTCCATTCGCACTGCCAGGGCCGCCCGATCGAGGGCCTCAGAGCCCACATCCAGCGCCGCTTCCCGCAGTGCGGCGAAGGCGCGTCTGAGCGCTTCGCCGACGCGAGGCTCGGTTTCGCGGGCGCGGTCTAACCGGCTCATCAGCTCGAAGATCAGGATTTCCCGTTTCTGTTCGAGCAGGTTGTAGCCTTCCTCCGCAAAGGCCAGTTGCCGCTTTAGGGTCAGCAAATTGGATTTAGTTGGTGCGACGTTTAGCTTGGCCATAGCATCAAATTTTCCTGCTCATGCGACTGTGTCGCTTTCGGATACTCTTTCTATTTTGGTGGTTGCGCTGGCGACTGGGCGAACGCTGCACCGGGCGTCGCGGCCGTGGACGCTTCCGAGCTTTTGCGGTAATGCTGCTCCAAGAGTGCGTTGCTCAGACGATGCAATTCCTCGCGTGGGAGCATCGAGAGCACATCCCACCCCAGTTCAAGCGTGGTCTCAACGGACCGATTTTCATATTCGCCCTGGTTCAGGAACCGACGTTCAAACGCCTCGCCGAACTTCAGATATTGCTTGTCGAGCGGGCTCAGTTCCCCTTCCCCGATGACGTCAGCCAGCCCGCGGATGCGCTTGACGTAAGCGTAGCAAGCGAACAACTGGCTCGCGAGGGCCGGATGATCTTCCCGTGTGTAGCCTTTGCCCACGCCATCCTTCATCAGGCGTGACAGACTCGGCAAGCCAGCGACGGGCGGGTAAACCGCACGCTGGAATAAGTCGCGATCCAGCACGATCTGCCCTTCGGTGATGTAGCCGGTCAGGTCGGGCACAGGATGGCTGATGTCGTCGGCAGGCATAGTTAGAATTGGCATCTGGGTGATCGATCCCGGCAAGCCTTCGATGCGGCCGGCGCGCTCATAGAGGCAGGCTAGGTCCGAGTAGAGATATCCCGGATATCCCCTGCGGCCGGGAATCTCCGCGCGGGCTGTGCCGACTTCCCGCAGGCTCTCGCAATAGTTTGTCATGTCTGTCAGTAGCACGAGCACGTGCTGGCCACAGTCGAAAGCTAGGTGCTCGGCCAAGGTCAAAGCGACGCGTGGCGTCAACAGCCGCTCCACGCTTGGCGCATCGGCCAGGGAAAGGAAGAGGGCGACGCGTCCAAGCGCACCCAAATCCTGGAAATTTCGGATGAAAAACTCGGCCACGTCGTGCTTGACGCCCATGGCGGCAAACACGATCGAGAACTCGACCCGCCCTTCCAACAGGCGCGCCTGCCGGACGATCTGGGCGGAAAGGCGGTCGTGCGGCAAGCCGTTACCGGAAAAGATTGGCAGCTTCTGACCCCGCACCAGTGCGTTCATTCCGTCGATCGCCGACACGCCTGTTTGAATAAACTCCCGCGGATATTGCCGTGCGTGCGGGTTGATCGCAAGCCCGTTGACGTCGCGGCAGTCCGCTGAAAGCGCGGGCGCTCCGCCGTCAGCCGGCCGGCCCAGCCCGTCGAAGATGCGTCCCAACATCTGTCGCGAAACCGGCAAACGGAAGCTTTCGCCGAGAAAGCGCGTGCGCAGGGTTTGGTTCGAGAGGCCCGAGGTTCCTTCCAGAACCTGAACCACGGCCTGGATTTCCGAAACATCGAGCACGCGGCCTAAGCGCGGCCGGCCCGTTGCATCGAGGACCTCAACCATTTCGTCGTAGCCCACATCACAGACACGCTCCACTACGACCAGCGGTCCTTCAATGCGCGTGGCGCCAACATACTGCAGTCCGCGATCCTGTATGTGAAAGCTAACGTCGTCCATGTCAGCCACTCTGCCTTGTAGATTCTTTTGCTAGCGTCTCCAATTCCTCCAGGACGCGCCGTTCCAGCTCTATCATTCGATCCAATTCGGTGTTGCCGTAGGCGGACTTGGCGCGCAGGACTTGCGACACGCAGGACAAACCCTCCACACTCGCCAGTGGGACGCCTGCTTCAATCAATTCCCGGCCTTTGCGGTAAAGCGTCAACATGATCCGCAACAGAGCGATTTGCCGTTCCGGCGTACAATACATGTCTTTCTCATCATAAGCGCTTTGCGTCAGGAAACCGTCCTTGAGGATCTGGGCAACGAAAAGGATCCAACGCTGGGTTTCGGGAAGGACATCAGGCCCAACCAGTTTGACGATCTGCTGAAGACGATCCTCGCGCTGGAGCAGGGTGAGGGCTTCCGTGCGCAGCTCACTCCAGTCTGGAGCCTGCTTTCCCCACCATGCCATAACCTCTTCCACATACTCGGAGTAAGAGCGAAGCCAATGAATCGAGGGGTAATGCCGGGCGTTGGCCAATTCTGTATCGAGTTCCCAGAAGCAGCGGATGAACCGTCGCGTGTGCTGGGTCACGGGCTCGGAGAGGTCGCCGCCCGGCGGGCTGACTGCCCCCACGATGCTCACCGAGCTGCGCTTGCCGGCAAGGGTGACGACCGCGCCCCCTCGCTCGTAAAACTGAGCCAGGCGGCTTGGCAGGCTCGCCGGGAAACCTTCTTCGGCGGGCATTTCCTCCAGGCGTGCGGCCAGTTCGCGCAGGGCCTCGGCCCAGCGGCTGGTCGAGTCGGCGAAGACCGCGACGTTGAGGCCCATGTCCCGATAGTACTCGGCAAGCGTAATGCCTGTGTAAATGGAAACCTCGCGAGCCGCCACCGGCATGTTCGAGGTGTTGGCGATCAGGATCGTTCGCTCCATCAAGGCTCGGCCGGAATGCGGATCCTTGAGTGTGGGAAACTCGCGCAGCACTTCGGTCATTTCGTTGCCGCGCTCGCCGCAGCCGATGAAGACAATGATTTCGGCGTCGGACCATTTGGCGAGTTGATGCAAAACAACGGTCTTGCCAGTGCCGAACCCGCCCGGGATGGTCGCGGTTCCGCCTTTCCCGACCGGGAAGAAGGCATCGATGACGCGCTGACCGGTGATCAGCGGCTCGGCGATGCGCAACCGTTCGCGAATGGGCCTAGGAACTCGCACCGGCCACTGCTGAAGCATCCTGACCTCGCACGAACCGCACGGCGTCTCAATTATGGCCAGCGGATCCCGCAGTGTGTATTCACCTTTATCTACGACGAAGCGCACTGTGCCGGGCGCGTTTGGAGGAACCATGATACGATGCCGCACCAGTGGGGTCTCGGCCACCTGGCCGATGGCCTGTCCAGCACCAACGGTTTCGCCAGACCGAACCAAAGGCTCAAACGTCCAGCGGCGCGTGGTGTCCAGCGGATCAACCTTTTCACCACGCCGGATCCATGCGCCACTCCGGGCTTGAATCGCGGGGAGAGGCCGTTGAATCCCGTCGTAAATGTTGCCGATCAGTCCCGGCCCAAGCCACACGGACAGCGGCGCACCGGTGCGCTGGATCGGTGCGCCAGGTTTGAGCATCGTGGTGTCCTCGTAGACTTGGATGGTGACGCGATCGCCAATCAACCGAACCACTTCCCCCACGAGGCCCAACTCGCCAACATGGACCACCTCATATATTTGTGCCCCGGACAGGCCGATAGCCGTCACGATGGGACCGCTGACGCGAATGACTATGGGCTTGGAGGCGTTTGTTGCGGCAATCATGCGCCACCTCCTGCTGATTCGGCTCCCGAAACAAGCCCGGTGTTGATGGCAATCTGCCGCCGAAGTTCCGGCCACAGGCGTTCCAGGCGCGCGGGGAGACGATTGTCCCAAACCTGGCGGCCTTCGGCATCCTGGATAATCAGCCCGCTTTCCGAAATCGTCGGATCGTCTGAAATCGTGATGGTCAGCAGCGACCGTCCAACGAGGCCCGCAATTTCCCCGGCCAGGTCATTGCCCAACGCGCGATGATCGGAGGGCGAAAGCTTCACTACAAACGCATTTCCTGCCATACGGCTCACTGCGTCAGCGGCAAGTACGGTGATACTTTCCCGATAATCAAAACCGTCGCGGGCCAGAAGCCTTCTGCGAGCTTCATCGTGAATGGATTGGAGCAGAGCCTCGATTCGCGCCGAACGCATGCGGCCAGCTTCGATGGGAACGGTTGACAGGATCAATTCCTTCCGGCGCGCGGCTTCGTCGCGGGCCAAGTCAAGCCGCTCCTGCCGCGTCTTTTCCGCCTCTGTCGAAGCTCTGGCGAGGAGTACGCCAGCCTCCTGCCGGGCGCGGCCGACGATTTGTTCGCTCTCGCGTCGGGCTTCCGCGAGGATCTCCTCGTGCAAGATATTTTGAGGATTGTGGCTGGGTTCCGCCACTCAGACTGCGTCGTTCTCGCCAACGCGGATGCCAACGGCCTCATGCACGAAATCGCGCAGGCTTTTACGCCCAGGCAAGGGCCCTTCCGGCCCGGGAATCTCGACGATCAGGGGCCGTTCTCGTTCAAACCGAATCGCGTCCACTTGCTTGCGAATGGCGGCTGCCACTTTTTCAGCGATGATGATTATGTCGTACTCGGGCCGTGCGGCGACTTTATCCATGGCCTCGGCGGCTTGCTGAGCGGTGGTCACCACCTGCCCGGCGATGCCGGCCAGTCGAAACCCTCGCACCGTCTCCTCGTCGGCAATGCAGTAGAAATTCATCGGCTGCGTCGAGGTTATATTTTTTGCAGTATCATCATGGCGATGGCGAAACCGAGCACCGCCAGTCCTTCCGCCAGTGCCACGAACAGAATGCTGCGGGTCAGCAGTTCCGGCTTCTCTGCCGCCGCTCCCAACGCCGCCGACCCGATTCGTCCGACGGCGTAGCTCGCTCCGATAACACACAGAGAAATGGATAAAGCGGCCGCAAAACCCAGGCCGACAGTCTTGTAAAGCTGAACATCCGTGGACGACATCCCGGCATCTTTGGGCTCTTCAGCGAAAGTTGTCGAGCCCAGCAGGATCACACTTCCCAGACCGAGCACGATTACCCATCGAGAGCAATTCTTCACGATCCACTTCCTTACCGGCAAATGACTTTTCATCCCAGGCCTATTATCACCAAACAGCCAATCGGCCACAGACAATTTCTTGCTCATCCAGACTCATCTTACCGCAAGCCAGAAACATCTGCCAAGCGATGGTCGTTCTATTTTGCGCCTTTCAATAAAGAAAACGGCTGGAAGGGCTGTCCGCTGCCGGAAAAGAACTTGCCGAAGAACTCATAGTATTCCAGACGCAGCGCTTGGACTGAGGCGATGATTCCCTCCAAGACGATCGTAACCAGATTACCCAAAATGATGACCAGCACACTCAGCAGTTTTCCACCTACGGGAATGCGTTCCACCTCAGCCGCCATCACAAAAGTGGCCATCAGCAGGGCCGCGTGGCTCATGGCGTAAGCCGCGAGGCGCACGAAACTGATGGTGTTGGCGAGATAGACGAGAACAGCCTCAAGCACCCCCACGACCGATTCCGTGATCGCGGCAAACAGACCGCCGCCAGGCTTGGTCAGATGACCGGTGCGGCGGTTCAGGGCGCATTCAATCGGTGCCTTGAGCATCCAGGCAGTGATGGGCAATACCAGGAACAGTAGGACTGCCAAATTTGCGAAACCACGCGACTGGATGACCGTGTGCTTCGTGATCAGGACCAGCACACCCCAATAAAACAGCGCGCCGACTGCGCCGAACTTGTCTAGGAAACCGCCGATCACGTCGCCGCACCGGAAACGATTGATGATGTTCAGTATCAGTCCGAAGCTAATCATCAGGATGCCGATCCCGATGCCGGTGAACATCAAGTTGATCGGGTCGCCCTCCAGCGGGTCGTGCCAAAGCGCGTATTTCTTGAGTTGCGTCAGACCGAAGTAGCTTCCGTAAATAATGCCGAAGCCGACGCCAGATAACCCGCCGAACAAAAGCAGCAGCCCCACGTCGCGCGTTTTCGCAGTGCGGCCGACAACCAGCACGATCAGCCCGCAGATCGCGAGGACGGCGCCTTGTCCCGCATCGCCGAACATCATGCCGAACATCAACACATAGCTGATGGCCACAAACAGCGTCGGCTCCAATTCCTGGTACTTCGGCAATCCATAACCCGCCACGAGCATTTCAAACGGACGAAGCGGCCACGGGTGCCGCAGGAGCACGGGAACCTGTTGTTCAGGCAGGTTCTCCGGAGCAGTCGTCTCAATGGCACACCGGGCGCCCGTGATCTCCCTCAGACGCTGCTCCAGTGCCGGCGCGTCGGCAGCAGGGATCCAACCCATTAGCAGGACTGCGGCCTCCGTGCGGGGAAAATTCTGCTCCGCTTCCAGGAGGCTCCGTTCAATGTTTACCAGTTGTTCCATCTCCGCCAACGGCCGCACAGCCGCCGCCGCGAGTATTCGCATCTCCTCGTGCGCCTGCTGCAGTTCTACCGCCACGTGTTCCTGTTCGCGGTGGCTTTCCTCGGACAACGTGTCCACCGTCGCGCCTTCGATTGCGGGGAGCGTTTCGTAATGAAAGCCCGCCTGTTGTAGTGCGCTCTCCAGGGCAAGCCGATTGCGGCGGTTGGTCAGGGCGATCAGCGGCAGCCGACCTTTCTGTTTCGGCAGCGGCAGCAGAACCATGTTATCGCCGACTTCTTTTTGGAGTTGGTCAAGATTTTCCTCCGGCAGACTTCCGGTGACAAAATGCAGGAATGAAAACTGGCCGGGCGGACCCAGTGGAATCTCCAGCCCCTGATAGCTCGACACCGCTTCACACACCGCGGTTAGCTCGCCCCAACGCTGCAAGAGATAATGACGGAGCTTGAGAAGAGAACCGGCGTGCTCTTCTATCGCGCGCAAGTTTTCCTTGGCTTGATCCAAGGTGATTTCCGGCGGCTCCGTTGGTTCTTTGGACAGGCTTGGGATTTCCAAGGATCGGCGGAGATCCTCGAGGCCGGCGAGGAGACGGTCGCAGCGGGCTAGTTCGCCACTGCGGTCATGGGCAGCCAAGGGAGCGGTATCAGCACCGGCCCGAGTGCGTATCAGTTGCACCGTTCCCAACTCTCCCAAGTTCCGCAGCACGGCGCGCTCGTCCCGATTGAGGACAACAACGCTCAGCCGCATCATGGGCACCGGGCTAAACATCGGCACTCTCCAAGTCGTTGCGCGGGATCAACCGCGCGCGGATCACCTCGGCAGCCATGCCGGTCCGAATCGCCTCGGAGAGAGAGATGAGGTTCGCCACTTCCACTCGCCGGATCCCGGCGTAGCCGACGACTGCCCCCAAATCCATGTGACTACGACGAAAGGCGCGGTTCGCCAGGCGCAGAAAGCGTTTCCATGCAAGAGCCTCCAAGGCTGCGGCATCGACCGTCGCCAAAGCTTCGCTTGCTTGCTCGGACGGCAAGGCATCAAGGACGCGCCCCACTGAGCGGCTGGCTGCGGTGAGGAGATCCGGGTCTGCAAGCATGGAGGCAAACCGCGCGTAAGGGATCCCAGTCCCGTCGGCGTGCAGCGGGAGCAACAACTCCGCTTTCAGGCCGTAATGGAACTTTCCCCGCACCACCAGCATCAAGTGAAAGATATCCACCTCTTGAAGCACCATCGCCTTAATAACTTGCCTGTCCGCGCCCGACAGCCCATTAGCCCTGGCGAGCAGTTCCAGGAAATAGCCGCGGTCCAGCGCCGCTTCGAGAAAAAAGGGACGAGGTTGATCGCGATAGATCTCGACAGCATCCTCGACGCTCTCCTGGAGCGTTTCCGTCGGCAGCAGTTTGGCGAACTCCTCCAACGATTCCGCCGACGCCAGCGCCGGCGTGTCCAACTCCAGACTTTTGGGGAGTACGACGAGATATTTCTGCAGCACTTCGAGCGGAGTGCGGGTCGCAAACCCTCGGACTAGCACTTTCAGATTCTCTACCTGGAACCTAACCAACATCCAAGCGAATAGGCGAGCACCCGCCCCAGCCAAATGACCGAGCAAGTCGGCTAGCTCCCGGACTAAGTCTTGCACCAACCGCCGCTGGAAGTCCGCGGCCGCATGAAACTGGGCGTCCGCATAGACTGTACGGGCGAGTTCGGGAATGGTCCGGAGACGGCACAGCGCATCGAGCCGCTCCGCCTCCGCCAGCCGACTGCGGCGCCCGTGAAGATAGGCGGCGAGGAAATCCAAGTCGTTCGCCGTTGGCCGCACCATGGCAGGCTCTTCCCAATCCGGCTAGCGGGAGCTGCACACGCACCGGACGACGATGCCAACCGCACGTTGCATGATGGGCTCCTCCAGGCGGATTTGCGTTTGGATTTCGGCGGCGGCTCGCGTCAGGCGCTCCTGCTTTTCCTGATTGGCTTCTTGTTCCGCCGCCTCCAACATCCTTTCCGCCTCGATCCTCGCCTCCTTGCGGGCCTGGTCCATGAGGTCCTGCGCCTGCGTTCGAGCGTCCGTCAAAATGCAATCGCTTTCTTTGCGGGCTGCCTTCACGATAAGCTTCGCCTCACCCTCGGCCGCGATTACCTTTTGAATCACATCGCGCATGGCCATGCTTCAAAAACAAATTCTACAGATCGCCAACCTACGTTTCCGCATGTACGAGCTCACGGGAGCGGGAACCGGCACCGGTCGACTACAGCGTGACGTTCGCGATAGGACAACCAAGTTGATGTTCTCGAAGTTCGCAATTTTGCCCTACACATATTGTTACTCATTTGCGAAGGAATCCTTACCCTAGGCTCGGAATAGAATAAAGCGCATTATTGTAAGCGCCGCAGCTAGGTTGCTCAGTGCCGCCGCCCGGTACCGGCTGGCCGCAGTCGGGGCCGCTCTGCTCGCATCAGGAGATACAACAGGCCATCAGTAAACTCAAGGAGGCGCTCCGGCATCGAGCCAGCCATCGAGATCAGAGAGATAGACGAAGCATCGTTTAGGCCAATCCCTCTGAGTCCAAACCGCATTTGGATTTGGAGATCGGTGGCCAGTCCATGAGCCGTCAAAGTTTGTAGCCGATCTTCCGCAGAAGATCCCTTCGCCACACGATGTCGTCGTCGCCCTCGACGCCCTTTGGCGAAGCGCCGTCCACCACGCCGAGGATCGCGCGGCCCTGCTCGGTCGCCGCGAGGATGATCTCCGTTGCGTTTGCCGTGGCGCAAAAGATCGAGCAGACCTCCGGCACCATTTTGACTGCGTTAAGCACGTTCAGCGGGTAGAAGCCTTCGCCAAAAAAGATCAGGAAACTGTGGCCTGCGCCGATCGCCAGCGCGTTGCTTTTCGCCAGCTCGATCATCGCGGGATCGGTGCCGCTCCAGCGCACGAGGCAACTTCCAGACGCCTCGCAGAACGCCAGGCCGAACCTGATTCCCGGCACCGCGCCGACCAGTGCCTCGTGCAGGTCTTCGACCGTTTTGATGAAGTGTGTTTGCCCGAGGATGAAGTTGATCGCCTCGGGCTTCTCGATTCGGACGCTCAGGAGTTCCATTGATGATCAGGTTGTCTGCGACTTCGATTCTTGCGGCTCGCGCACAACGAGCACCGGACAAGGCGCGTGGCGGACGACGCGCTCGGCGGTGCTGCCGAGGAGCATGTCGACAAGCCCGCTGCGGCCAAGCGAGGCCATGATGATGAGGTCGAAATCGCCGCGCTGCGCCATTCCGACGATCTCGTGGTACGAGGTGCCCTCGCGGAACAGCGCGTCGAAAGCGCCGGCAGGCTCATCCACTTCCAGGTGCAGCTCTTCGAGCCTGAGTTTGACGCCCTTGCGGAGCTTTCTCTCGTGGGCATCCACATCCACTTCGAGTCTCGCCATCGGCCCGAGCGGCTCGACGACGTGAAGGGTGGTCACCCTGGCGCCAAAGGGTCGCGCCAGCCCGAGCGCGTAACGGAGCCCATCGAGCGACGTGGGCGAGAAATCGACCGGCACCAGAATCTTCTTCGGCCCGGGCGCGCAGTCATCCTGCCTGCGCACGACGAGCACCGGACATGGTGCATAGCGAATCACCCGCTCGGCCGTGCCGCCGAGCAGCACATAGTCGAGCCCGGTGTAACCGTGCGTGGAGATGACGATCAGGTCGCTGCCGAGCTCGCTGGCAGCCTGGCCAATTTTCTGAGATGGCCGGCCGGCGCGCACTTCCACCTTGTCAAAAAGAGTCGGCTCGCCTGAGCCGCTGGCCAACATGCGGAGCCGTTCCTCCACTCGGCGTGGGATCTCGGTCATCCCGGTATCGGATTCGCTGAACTCGCCAACAACTCTTCCGGACTCGATGACGTGAACTAGCGCGATTTTTCCGCCGAAGTGCGCTGCAAAGGCGGTCGCGTATCGCAGCGCAAGCTCCGACGGGCCGGAGAAGTCTACCGGCACAAGGATTCGTTGAAGCTCGAAAATGGTGCGCGCCATGGCTTTGTCAGGCCGAACTTTTCAAAGGCTCAGGTGGAATGGAGTGACGGACTTTGCGCACCCAGCTCGCGAAAACATCGTGCGCCACCTGGCTGGCTTCTTCGCGCGGCGCGTGCTCGGTCACGCGGCTCTTGCCGGGCAGCCACGGCGGCTGGCGGACCTCGCCCTCTCCGCTCGTCGATGCCTTTCGAAGGAAGCTATCGAGCTCCATCACGACGCGCGAATCCGACTCGTCATAGTCCGCCTCCGCAGTGGCACAAACCTCCCACTCGCCGCCATCGCCGTGGACAGATTCGACGACCTCGCTGCTGGAGATGAGCTTCTTCATGGGTTTTTGTCGCCTCCGATCGGCTGCGGAAGGACCGCGGTTGACTAGTCAAAACTAGGACAGCGGCACCCTCGAGGAAACGCATAAATTGGCCAACCCTTCCCATATTTTGCCTGCCGCGCCGGCGGCCGGAGAAAACCGAGCGGCGTTAGGGCGTTGGGAGCAGGACGCGCGGATATCAAGAACCGTGCACGTGATTTCAGCCGTTTTCCATCGATCGGATCATCGCTGCCACAGGATTCGTGCGTCTTCCAGAGGGATCGCAACGCCGTCGCAGTGCGGTATCACTCGCGCCGTATAGTCCGCTGGTGGGCGGGCCGCAGACACAGCCGCGCTGTAAACGTAGCCGCCCGACGCGCCGGCCAGTTGGCGAACGCGCTTCATCTCCTGCCGCACGGGAGCACCGTCCATCACGCCGTCGGCGTAAAGCTCTACCCGCACCGCCTTGGGGTCGAGGTCATTGAGACAGACCTGAACCTCAAATACGTGCTGCTCGCCATGAGTCTCAACCTTCACTTCGCCGAAGTGTAGCGTGGCCCATTTCTGTTCCAGACTGTGCTGCCAATCGACCATTTGCCTGCCGATTGCGCCTTTATTGGCAATGCGCAAACGGTAGGCGGCAGCAGCCGGGAGGTAGTGTTGCTCGGTGTATTCGCGCACCGTGCGGTTGGCGGAGAAGCGCGGTGTCAACCGCGCCATGCTTTCCCGCATCCGCGTCACCCAGGCCGTGGGAATGCCGCTGTTCGTCGCGGGTATAAAACTCAGGGATCACCTCCCGTTCGAGCAGGTCGTAGAGCGCGTCGGCTTCGACGGCGTCCCAAGCGGGATCGTCGCCATGCTCCCGGCCGTCCCCCAACGCCCACCCCACCTCAGGCGTGTAGGCTTCCGCCCACCAGCCGTCCAATTCCGAGAGATTGATGCCTCCATTGACGAGCACCTTCATGCCGCTCGTTCCACTCGCCTCCCAGGGTCGCCGTGGCGTGTTGATCCAGACATCCACCCCCTGCACCAGGTGCTCGGTCAACATGCATGTCGTAGTCACTCAGGAAGATCACATGGGGGCGGGCCTCGGGCCGCCGAATGAAATGTGTCCATTCCTGAATCAGGGCCTGCCCCGCCTGGTCTGCCGGATGGGCCTTGCCAGCGATGATGAGTTGCACCGGGCGCTCAGGATTGGCCAAAAGGCGCAGCAAACGCGCCGGATCGTGCAGCAGCAGGTTTGGTCTCTTGTAGGTCGCGAAGCGGCGCGCAAAGCCCAGTGTCAACGCGTTGGGATCAAATAGATGCTTCGCCTCGTCAATCGCCTCGGGCGACGCGCCGGAGGCGGCCAGTTGCCTGGACAATCGCTCGCGAGCGTATTCAACAAGAGACTTGCTGGCGGCGATGCGAAATTGCCAAAGGCTGGCGTCGGAGACGCGGCGAATGTCCTGCTCCAGGGTTTCCGTCGTCCCCAGCCAGCGGTCTTTTCCGCAGGCCTTCGTCCAGAGATCGTCGGCCGCCGCCGAGTCCCAGGTCGGCATGTGGACTCCGTTGGTCACGTGTCCGACGGGCACTTCGTCCTGCTGGCCAGTGGGGAAAAAGAGGCTCAAAGAGGTGTCGGCTGACTTTCCCATGCAAGCGACTCACGCCATTCACCGCCCCGCTGCCGCGGATTGCCAGATAGGCCATGTTGAAACTCTCCGACGAGTCGTTCGGATTCTGGCGGCCCAGGGCCAGCAAATCGTGGAGTGTTATGCCGAGCTTCTGCTCGGCATAACCACCGAGGTATTGCTCGATGAGAGCCGGAGCGAAACGATCAAAGCCGGCGGCCACTGCCGTGTGGGTGGTGAAGAGGTTCCCCGCTCGAGTGACGGCCAGTGCGACTTCGAAGGGCTGCCCGGTCTCTTCCATGAAACTGCGGGCGCGTTCCAACACGGCAAAGGCCGCATGCCCTTCATTCAGATGACAGACTTCCGGCTGGATGCCGAGTGCGGCCAGCAGTCGCCATCCGCCGATCCCGAGAAGCAGTTCTTGCTTGAGGCGCAACTCCGGCCCGCCGCCATACAGCTCGCTGGTGATCCCTCGATGAGCGGGAAAGTTCGCCGCGTCATTGCTGTCCAGCAGGTAAAGCTTGACTCGGCCGACCTGGACCTGCCAGGCACGCAGCCAGACCGAGTAACCGGGTAAGGCGATCTCCAACCGCAACCACTCGCCGTTCGGGTGGCGCAACGGCGTGATCGGCAACTGTCCGGGGTCGTTATAGGGGAAGAGGGCCTGTTGCGCTCCGTCCTTGTCAATCACCTGGCGAAAATAGCCTTGCTGGTAGAGCAGCCCCACGCCGACCACCGGCACGCCCAGGTCGCTGGCGGCTTTGAGCTGATCACCGGCCACATTGCCGAGCCCGCCCGAGTAGATGGGCAGCGCTTCGCTCAACATGAATTCCATGCTGAAATACGCGACGCAGGTCAGGGTAGCCTGCGGATGATTTTGCTGAAACCACGCGGGCGCCTCCGCCGCGTGACGCGTGGTTCGCAGCAGGTCATCGACGTTCTTGCGAAAAACGGGATCGGCCAACACGCGCTCGATCTGGTCGCGCGAGACCGTCTGCAGGACGACCCAGGGGTTATGCGTGATTTCCCACAGTTCGGGATCAAGCTGCCGCCACACTTCGTCGGTAGCATGATTCCACGACCAGCGCATATCCAGGGCAAGCTCCGCCAGGGAATCGAACCCCTCGACTTCCGTGGGTAGAAGGCTGTATATCGGGTGGCTGACACGTGTTTGTTTGCTCATGGATTCTCCTTAAGGCTCCTCCGCTTGCGCTTCGCGATGCGCGCCGCACCGGCATTCAATAGCCCGTTCGCACGAATATTCGACACCGTCACAGCTCGATCACGCGTTCTTGAGTAGCACCTCGAACGCGCGTTCCCTTTGGAGGCGTTCCCGAAGGTGTCGTACGCCTTCATGAGATTCGATAGGTCGGACCGGTGGCTCACGAGCTTCTTTGCGTTGAGGCCTGCCTGAACCATACTGAGCAGCATCGGCGTTGTGACCGCATCAAATCCGATTAACTTATTTATAGGTAGTTATTTGTATGACAAGCAAAATTCAAAACGGATTTTGGATGAGGGTAGTTGTAGGGCGGTTGGGGCAGGCGCGCACAATCCATTTTCGTAGCTCTTCGAGGGCGAGCATGCCGAGCGCGAAGGGGATGATGAAGAGCCAGACGACGAGCGCGATCGACGCGGTGCCGAAGAGCGTGTGGCCCGACGGCGTGTAGACGATCAGCGTAATGAGCAGGATCTCCGTCGCAATGCCGGCGAGGATGAGCTTGTTGCTCGTGAGGCTGCGGGCGAGCACCGATTGGCGTTCGCTGCGGCAGAGGAAGACGTTCACGACCTGCATGACGATGATGGCGCTGAGACAGGCGGTCGTGGCTTGCAGATAGAGTGGGTCGTGTGCCGCTAACTTCTCGCCGAAGTGCCAGCCGCCGTTGCGCAGGACGAACCAATACGCGCTCATCGCGGCAGCGGCCTGCATCGGCCCGAGGAAGAGATAGGCGCGGGCGAGGAGAGGCCAGTTCAGCAGCCGATCGGCGCGCGAACGAGGCGGTGCTTTCATAATGTCTGGGGCCGGCTTTTCTGCGCCGAGACCGAGCGCGGGCAGCATGTCGGTGCCCAGATCGACGGCCAGGATTTGGATAATCGTGAGCGGCAGCGGAATGCGGAAAACGACAAATGCGAGATACGGGATCAGCTCCGGAACGTTCGAGGTGAGGATATAGGTGAGGAAATTGCGGATGTTGGCGAAGACCGCTCGGCCTTCCTCGATCGCGCCGACGATGCTCGCGAAGTTGTCGTCGATCAGCACCATGTCGGCGGCCTCGCGCGCCACGTCGGTGCCGCTTCGGCCCATCGCGATGCCGACATCGGCCCTCCGCAAGGCCGGTGCATCGTTCACGCCGTCGCCAGTCACGGCGACGAGCTCGCACTTCTTTTTCAGCGCGCCAACGATACGCATTTTCTGTTCCGCGAGGACGCGCGCGAACACGATCTCCGGGGCGTCGAGCGCGAGCTGGAGCTGGATGTCCGAGAGATGCCTGAGTTGCTCGCCGGTGATCACGACGGGCGCGGCGGAGCGCACCAGTCCGATCTCGCGGGCGATTGCCGTCGCGGTGTGGGGATGATCTCCGGTGACCATGATCACCTTAATGCCGGCGTCTCGGCATTTTTGGAGTGCGGCGGTGACTTCTGGGCGCGGTGGATCCTCAAGGCCGATGAGTCCGGCAAGGGTCATCTCCGATTCCGCTCCCGCCAGCGCGAAACTCTCGGGCAACTCGCGCCAGGCGAAGGCGAGAACGCGCAAACCTTTCTCGGCCATGGCCTCCGCCGCGGCGCGGAAGGTGACGGCCAGGTCGGATGAAAATTCGACGGAGCCGCCATCCATCGCCACCCGAGCGCACCGCGCGAGCACGACCTCGGGCGCACCTTTGCAATAGAGCACCGGGCCCTCCGGCGCCGCATGCACCGTCGAGAGCCGCTTGCGTTGCGAGTCGAACGGAATCTCGTTTACGCGCGGGCTGTGCGGCAGCCCAGGCATCGCATCGGCGGCGAGCTGGACCAGCGCAACCTCCATCGGATCGCCGAGCCAGCCAGGTCCAGCGGCGGAGCGCGCGTCTTTCAAATCGTGGCAGCACGCCGCCACATCAAAAAAGCGACGATGCGGCTCGATCAGCGCGGCGAGTTGATCTGGGATGGCTTCGAACATTTGACCGGCAATAAACAGCCGCTTGGCCGACATGGAGTTCTGCGTGAGCGTGCCGGTCTTGTCCGTACAAATGACCGTGGTGCAGCCGAGGGCTTCGACGGCGGGCAGATGGCGGATTAGAGCGTTACGTTTGGCCATGCGCTGCGAGCCAATCGCGAGTGCCAGCGTGACGGTCGGGAGCAACCCCTCCGGAACGTTCGCCACGATGATTCCGATGGCGAAAATGAAGTTCTCCCAAAACGACAGCCCAATTGCGCGGCCAATGAAGAAGAAGATCATCCCGAGCGCGAGTGCGAGTCCTGCGACAATGCGACTGACGCGGACGATCTCGATTTGAAGCGGCGAAATCGTGTCGGCGGTCGCCTGGGTGAGCAGCGCTATCTTCCCAAACGCGGAATGCGAGCCGGTCGCGTAGACGAGCGCCTTCGCTTCGCCAGAAACGAGCGAGGTGCCGGCCAGCAGCGTGTTGCGGCTGTGCATCGGATCGGGCTCGTCGCATGGCTCGGCGTCGCGCGCTGCCGGCAGCGACTCGCCGGTGACGGTCGCGTTGTTCACCCGCACGCTGAAAGCCTCCACCAAACGGCAGTCCGCGGGGAGGATGTCGCCGGCTTCGAGCAGGATCACATCGCCCGGCACGAGCTGGGCGGCGGGCACCTGTCGCACCGCGCCCGAGCGCACGACCTTCGTAGCATTTGGGAGTAATTTCTTGAGCGCCGCCAACGCTTGTTCGGCGCGATACGCCTGCCAGAACGAGAACACGCCATTGATCAAGATTACACCAACGATCGCAAACCCGAGCGTCGCCATGCCTTGCCCCGGCTCGCGCCACTCGGCGAAAAAGGCGAGCGCCGCTGCGATCCACAGGATGATCGCAAAGAAATGCACGAACTCTTTGGCAAACGTGAGCAGCAGCGGCTCGTGCGCGACTTCTTCCACTTCATTTGCCCCGAACTCCACGAGCCGCCGCTGCGCCTCGGCCTCGCTCAGTCCGGCCAGTCCGCTCTTCAGGCTGGCCAAGGCGTCGGCGACCGCGAGGTGGTGAATCTTCATGCCGGACTCTCGTGTAGTTTAGGTAATCGGAAGCAATGGAACAGAAATTCTGTATGCCGGGAAAGGTCAGAATCTGGTGAACGCTTATGCTCTGATTGCTCGCTCACGCTACTTTTCTGCTCTGGCTGCCCTTCAACACAAGTCCATCCGCCACGCGCAGTGCTACTTTTCCCCGGGTGACACGAATGTTCTTGCTGGGCGCAGTGTCATCAAAATCCGCACAGCACTTGGCAACATCTGGGGAGTAAACAGGTACATAAAAGCAAGATTTACCAATACGATGACAACCAGACGACAATTCATGCAGTCCCTTCCTGCTTTCGCCGTAGCCGGCCATATGGTCTTGGGTGAGAGTTCTGTACGCGGTCAAGAACCAGCCCCTATGGAGGGACATTTTCATCCCAAGGGCAAAGCGCCCTCGAGATTCACGCTGGAGGTGTTGAAGCAGGCAACGGCGAAGCTGCCGTTCGTCGACAAGAGAGATTTCCAGGAGCAGAAGAAAGGTTTCATTGCTCCTATGAAAGATCTCAAGATCATGGCGGACGCTGGCCACGTCGCCTGGGACATGGACCGGTTTCGGTTCCTGGAAGAAAAAGAGGAATTCGACAGCATTCATCCCTCGCTGCTCCGTCAGTCCGTATTGAATAACAATTACGGGCTGTACGAGGTGATTCCAGGCATCTACCAAGTTCGGGGTTTCGACCTCTCCGACATCTCCTTCGTCCGGGGCAAGACCGGCTGGATCGTTTTTGACCCTTTGGTAACCAAGGAAGTGGTCCGCGCGGCGTGGACGCTGTTCCAGGAGCACATTGGCAACGGCCTGCCTGTCTCGGCCGTGATATACTCTCACACACATGGCGACCACTGGGGCGGCGTGCGCGGCATCGTCAACGAAGCGGATATCAGGTCTGGCAAGATCCCCGTCATCGCTCCCGTCGACTTCATGGACTACACGGTCTCCGAAAACGTCTACGCGGGTAACGCCATGAACCGGCGACTGTTCTATCAGTATGGCCTCCTGCTTCCCGCCAGTCCGCATGGTTATGTAGGTCAGGGCCTCGGCCAAGCCGTGTCAGCTGGCGCGATGGGTTTGATTGCGCCCACCCGGCACGTGGAAAAGGACATCGAAGAATTCGAGGTGGATGGCGTCAGAATGGTCTTCCAGAACACGCCGAATACCGAAGCGCCTCGGGAGATGAACACTTACATTCCTGAAATGAAGGCGCTCTGGATGGCCGAGAACGTCATCGCGTCGCTGCACAACATCTACACTTTGCGAGGCGCTCCGGTTCGCGATCCGTTGAACTGGTCGAAATACGTCGGTCAGGCGCTTCACCGTTTCGGAGTGGAAGCCGAGGTCATGTTCGCCTCGCACCATTGGCCGCGCTGGGGCAACGATCGGGTTCAGGAAGTTCTCCGCGCCCAGCGCGATCTCTACGCCCACATGAACAATCAGGTGCTGCACCTCGCCAATCAGGGGGTGACCATCAACGAAATTCACAACGTCTATGAGGTCCCGAAGGGTTTGCAGAGCAAGTGGTACTGCCGGGGCTATCACGGTTCTCCTGAACACAACAGCCGTGGTGTCATCCAACGCTACCTCGGCTTTTGGGACTGCAATCCGGCGACTCTCATTCCGCTGTCGCCGGGCGACTCCGCACCCCTCTACGTCGAGATGATGGGCGGCGCCGAGAAGATCGTCGCACGTGGCCGGCAACTGCATGACGAAGGGAAGTACTTGCTCGCGCAGGAGATCGTGAACAAGCTGGTGCAAGCCGAACCGCAGAATCAGATCGCCAAGGACTTGCTGGCGGACGTTTTCGAGCAGCTTGGATACCAGCAGGAAAACCCGGGCCTGCGGAACAGCTACCTCGCTGCCGCCTATGAACTCAGGACGGGAATTCCGCAGGGGGCAACCGTCGACTCAAGCAGCCCTGACGTGATCCGGGCGATGTCCACCGAATTGTTCCTCAACTTCCTGGGCATTCGCATGGACAGCCGCAAAGCCGAAGGCATGCGGTTCACGATCAACCTGATCACGCCGGACAACGACGAGAAATTTCTGGTCGAGCTGGAGAACGCGACGCTAACGAACGTCAAGGGTTTCCTTGCCCGCAATCCGAACCTTACACTCACGATCAATCGCTCCGATCTGGAGCAAACGATGATGGGTGCGAAAACTCTCGAAGCGCAGATTGCGGATGGAACCGCAAAGGTGGAGGGCGACGCAGGCATCCTGAAGCAGCTTGCATCGACCATGGTCGACTTCGACCCACGCTTCGAGATCATGCCCGGCACAAAGGCCAGGGGAACCGAGGTGGTAAAGGCCGATCCCTATGAGGCTGTTCCGCGCCAGACCATTGCAGAATAGGCTGTGTACCTGTAAGGGCTAGCGGCGCGGGCGTCGAACGTGATTCAACCTCCTTGGAGGAGCTTCTCATTGTGAACGCTACGATCTGACCGACGCAACGGCTACAGGATCTTTATCATAACCGGAGGCAGCCGGGGTGGCGTGGATTTGGCCGAGCGCACGTCTGCGGAACTGCACTTTGTCCAGTTCGCCCAAGCCATTGGGCCTGGCAACACGTGAAGCAAGACAGTGCCATCGCCCAGATACTGTTTTCGTCATTGCTCCTCTTGTCGTTGGGTTCTGGCGGCTTGGAGTCTTTGATCGTGCTCTGCTTCGGCGATGCCCTCTTCAACGAGCCTTTCACTATCGCTTCGCCCTTCGTCATCCTCATCCTCGTTGGAAGCCACTGGCACTTTGTGACCCGTTGAGCCATGCACAGGATCCCAGCGTTCGGATTCGGGCGCTGCGTCCAAGACTGCCTCGTTCGGCTCCGTGTTCGGTTCACCCGTCAATTCCCGTTTTGCCTGTTCCCAATCAGATTGGGACACCTCGAGCGCGGTACGGCCGTTGATGAGCGCGAGTTCAACCGCACGCTCGCGCACCATCGCACGAGTCACGGTGCCGATGCCGGCTGAATTCTCGGTCAAGGCACCTTCTTTCAGTGGATTTGTCATTAGTCAATATGGAATGCGCCAGAGCAGTTCACATCCTAATTTTCCTTCTGCTGAAATCCCCTACCGGTATGGCGGCGGAATCGCCCTCGGAAAAATTTGTGCCGGCGCCAACCCGAATCTCCACAATACACAGGAGCCCCGGAGCTGAAGATGTCACTCTATCGAACCTGATAAAGGCCTTCGTCGGTTGGCGCTCGATGACGAACACCTTCGACCCTGTGAGATTGGATCAGTGGGTCTTATTTCTTAATGAGCGCAAAATCTCCACAGGTGTCGGTTGTAACGTCAACAACCCCTTCTGCGATGGATTGCGAGGAAAGGGCGTTGTAAAATTCAGAAGCGCATGACGTTCGGTTGAGCCGTGGCCTTCTGCGCCAACTCGTCGGCGTCGACTGCGATCTCCAGAGAAGTGAGGCCGTTTTCCTCCGAGACGAGCCGCCGGTGCTGCGGGTCCTCGATCGAGCGGATTTGGTCCGCGAGCAGCGCGCGCACGACGTGACCGTAGAGCTCCTGCTTCGACATGCCGGCGCCGCCGTGGATGCGGAAGCGACCGTCGGCGGGAAATGATTTGTGGCGCGCGAGGATTTCGCGCTCGCCGCCCTCGTAGCGTGCGACCCCTTCGACTTCCGCGTGCGGCACGAGCGAGCGGACGGCGTCCAGGTCAGCATGGGTTGCGAGCAGATCGATCTCGATGCGCGTCGGCACCCACTCGAAGAGCCGGATCGTCCCGCGCTCGCAGACGATGCGCGTCTCCTGCGACTCCATGCGGCTGGACTGGTGGAAGCCGTGGTAAAAATTCGCGAGCAGCGCACTGCCGTAGCGGACGGTGCAGTGGACCTGGTCGATGATGCCGCTGGCGGGCCGCTCCGACTGCTGCGCCGCCACCACTTCGCCCGGTCCAAACCACAGGCGGAAGAGGTCGAAGAAATGAACGCCGTGCTCGATGAAAATGCCGCCGCTAATCTGCGGCTTCCAAAACCAGTGTCCGGGGCCGAGCGGGGTGTCGCCGGCGTAGTTTTCAAAGAACGCATGCAGCGGCGCGCCGAGCAAGCCGGCTTGGAGAATGCGGGCGACGGCCTGGTTCAGCGGATCGTAGCGCATGATGAGGTTTACAGCCAGAAATCGGCGCGCCGTCCGCGCGGCGTCGATCATCCGGCGCGCATCTGCGAGCGTGGTGGCAAGCGGCTTTTCACAGAGGACATGCTTTCCTGCGTCGAGCGCAGCGATGGCGAGTTCTCGGTGGGTCGAGGGCGGCGTCGCGATGTGGATGATCTGCACGTCGTCGCGCGCTGCGAGTGCGTAAACGTCCTCGCAGACCGGCACGGCAAATTCCTCGCCCGTCTTGTGCGCGGCCGCCTGGATCGTGTCGGCCACGGCGGCCGCGCGCAGCCCCGGCATCGCATCAAATTCGCGTAGGCAGAAGCGGCCAAACGCTCCGCACCCCAGCAGTCCCACCCCGAGCTTCGCGCCCGGGATCATCGGATTTGAACGGCTCAATTCGTCAGCTTCGGTCGATGTTTTCACTGCGATGGAAGTTATGCCCCAAGCGGGCGTGCATCTTCCTGGATTTTGCAAGGGATATCCGTTCTTTGGTTTGCAACGCCCGTGCCCGCCTCACCGTAGACGCCTCCCAGCGCGGCAGCTTTACAGCCCTGAATGTCGTCATCAAAGCATCACACCGGCGCTGCGGCCTTCGGACATCAAGAGAAGGCTGACGCTCGGCGTCGAGCGCAATGGCTACGTGGCGATGGTATCGCCGGGCGCTGGTTTCGTCTCTGGAAGCCATCGCGCCCGCGGCTGCATAGGGGTCTCGATGACCCACTGGTTCGACAGTCTCTTCTACGCGAACTTGTATTCGCATTTCCTGACAACGAATACAGGACACGGGGCGTGCCGTACGACCCGTTCGGCGGTACTGCCCATGAATACATGTCTGAGGCCGGTACGTGCAATCCCATGCGTTGAGTTTTTTTCATCTCTCGTCACCGGACCTGCTTCTCGGCATGGATGCCGATCCGGCGAAGCGAAACATTGTCGGCGTAATCGAGGCGCTGCCGTCGCTGGGCAGGGACGGCATCTCTCTTCGCAAATGGGGCCAGCAAATCATTGCGATGCTTGCGGGCAAGCGTATTCACCCGGCCTGGGTTGTGCCTGGTGGCGTAAGCGACCCGCTGTCCAGGGAAATGCGAGACGAAATACTGAATAGCATCCCGGAGGCATTGGCGATCAGCCAGCGGACGTTGTCATGGTTTAAAGGCATCGTCGAAGAGTTCCGGGAAGAGATCCGCACGTTCGGGAATTTCCCCAGCATGTTTATGGCGCTCGTCAACCCGCAGGAACCAGGTACACACAACGCGCTTCTCGAGCACTATGACGGCAGACTGCGCTTTATTGATGCCTCTGGGAACATCGTTTTGGATCATCTCGATCCCACCCGTTATGCGGATTACCTCTCAGAGTCGTCCGTTAGCTGGGTGAGTCGCGCGATCTTCCCAAACGCGGAATGCGAGCCGGTCGCGAAGACGAGCGCCTTCGCTTCGCCGGAGACGAGCGACGTGCCGGCGAGGAGCGTGTTGCGGCTGTGCATTGGCTCGGGCTCGTCGCATGGCTCGGCGTCGCGCGATGCCGGCAGCGACTCGCCGGTGACGGTCGCGTTGTTCACCCGCACGCTGAACGCCTCCAGGAGACGGCAATCCGCGGGGAGGATGTCGCCGGCTTCGAGCAGGATCACGTCGCCCGGCACGAGCTGGGCCGCGGGCAGCTGCCGCACCGCGCCCGAGCGCACGACCTTCGTCGCATTTGGGAGCAATTTCTTGAGCACCGCCAACGCCTGCTCGGCGCGATACGCCTGCCAGAACGAGAAGACGCCATTGATCAAGATTACGCCGACGATCGCGAACCCGAGCGTCGCCATTCCCTGCCCAGGCTCGCGCCACTCGGCGAAGAACGCCAGCGCCGCGGCGATCCACAAAATGATCGCAAAGAAGTGCGCGAACTCCTTGGCAAACGCGACCAGCAACGCCTCGTGCGCGACTTCCTCCACTTCATTTGCGCCAAACTCCACGAGACGCCGCTGCGCCTCGGCTTCGCTCAGCCCCGCGAGTCCGCTCTTCAGGCTGGCCAAGGCGTCGGCAACCTTGAGGTGGTGAATCTTCATCGGCCTCTAGCTGCGGATCGCCATTCTCCACGGAAGGAGTGCGGCCAATTTTGCTGTGACGAGCGGGATCCACCGCGCTTCCGAAGCTCTCAAGATGCTCATGGCCGGCGCCGACGTGACGATGATTTGCTCTGCGCTCCTGCGTCGCGGCAGCGAGCACCTCCCAGTGATCGAACGCGAGATGTGTGAATGGAGCGAGACAAATATGATTCGCTAAAGCAGCTCAAGGGCAGCGTAAGCCAGAAAAATTGCCCGGATCCTAGCGCCTTCGAACGCGCACAATACGTGCGAGCCGTTAAAGTTCGCTCGCAAATCTTTGCGCCAGGTTGAGGGCAGGGATCATGCAGTCGAAGCACTTGCGACTGCAAAGCCCTTTTGCAGGACCGCCCGGCGTACCCGCTTCACCCAGTTTTCGAAGATCTCCTTGGCCGCCGGGTTCCCTTCTTCAAAGTCGGCGCGCTCACTCACCGCCTCTTTGCCCGGCAGCCAACTTGCAGGCATGTGCTCGTTGTCGCTGGAACGTCGCAGAAAACTGTCAAGCTTCACTTGGAGTCGCGACTTTGCTTCGTTATAGTCAGCATCCGCGCTCGCCCAAACTTCACACGCGTCATTTTCGACTCGAATCGAAGCCACAAATTCACTGATTGAAATCACTTTTTTCATTGAAAGAGCGAACCCTGG
Source organism: uncultured Verrucomicrobiae bacterium (assembly GCA_963810765.1). Lineage (GTDB taxonomy): Bacteria > Verrucomicrobiota > Verrucomicrobiia > Chthoniobacterales > Terrimicrobiaceae > DASTFP01. The sequence goes on along the minus strand of CAWEOV010000024.1, from coordinate 463,895 downwards.
CGGCCGGCCATGCGCCGGCCGCCTTTCCCTCTGTCTCAACCAACCTTAACGTCGATCGATTTTGGCTTTGCCTCTGCGCTTTTCGGCAGATGCACTTTTAGCACGCCGTCCTTGAAGTCGGCGCTGACCTTTTCGCCAGCGGCGCCTTCGGGAAGGAGAAAACTCCGCATGAACGAGCCGTATGCGCGCTCAATGCGATGATACTTTTTGTCTTTCTCCTCCTTTTCGAACTTGCGTTCGCCGGTGATTGTCAACGTGCCATTCTCAACGGTGACCTTGACATCTTCCTTTTTGACCTCAGGCAACTCCGCCTTGATCAGGTATTCCTTGTCGTCTTCGGTGATGTCCACCAAGGGGGTCCATTCACTGACCGTCATCGCCTCCTCCCCCAGACCGCGCACAGGTGTGCGGCCAAACAACGAGCTCAATCGATTTTGAATCTCGTCCAGCTCTCTGAACGGATTCCATTTCGATAACGCATTCATAACTTTTTCCTCCATGGCGGGTCTGCTTTCCCGTCGCGGTCACCCCGCCTCTTCTTAACCGCGGCAGTGGATCTAAATTTCGCATTCTGGATCCACCTAAACCTAATGCCGCAGCCGATTTTGCTATCCCGGATTTTGCCGAAGGCTGGTCTTTTCTTGGCATCTGGGGATCGCGAAGGGCCGTCCCGCGTGAGATATTTAAGTGACTTTCAGGAAGCGCAAAAATGATCTTCTATGTTTCTCTATTTGGCCACTGCGAAACCAGCAATCAGCCAAGCCTTTGCCAACCTACGAACACATCTGCCGCAAGTGCGGCGAAAAGTTGCCGAAGGTTTCCGCCCGGAACTGGAAAGCTTCTTCCCGGCTTATATGAACTGGTGTTCGCATCTATTTTAGTTATCGAAATCACGTAAAGCTCTAATAGGAACGAAGCAAATTAGGCAACACGCTTCTGATTCTCAGTGCCTATGGGTGCTCAGGTGAAAATAATCTGCGCGCCCGCGGAAAGGGCGTAGAATTCGCCCACGGTCAGGACCTTGTCCACCTGCGGACAGAAGTCCGCTGCTTTGAGGTGAAACATGTCCACCGTGGCCTTGCAGGCGTAGATTTTGCCGCCCGCATCGTGGATCATCTCAATGAATTCTGGAATGGGAGGGATATCGAGTTTTTCCATTTCCTTGTTCATCATCGCGGTCGCGAAGGCCGACATTCCAGGAAGGGCGCCCAGAATACTGGGAAGTGGGAAGCCCTTCGCGTGGGGAACGCGCATCGCCGGGTTGCCGACCGTTGAGAGTCCGATGTGGCCCGTGTATTTGCTCAGTATCGCGTAGAGGCCGAAGAACGTGAAAAAGATACTGGCTTCGATGCGTTCCATACGGGCGCCGTTGGCCATGATGAGGCCGGGATAGATTCCATCGAGAGAACCCTTGGAAATGATGATGGAGACTTTCTTGATTTTATCGGAGCTATCAGTCATGCGAACCTCATTTCGTCAAACGCAGCTTGTCGGTTTCGGATAGCCGCTGATTTTGGCCGCCTTTTTGATCGGGCCGTCTGGGAAGAGCGCATACAGTTCCTTTGTGGGAATGTTGCCGATCTTGTTCATCCGACGCATCCCGGGAACGACTCCCTTTTCGCGAAAGTCCTTGTCAATAAACTCCAACGCTCTCCAGTGAGCGTCGGTCAGTGTGATGTTTTCTTCTGTGGCGAGTGCTGCGGCGACCTCTCTGTTCCACTGCGCGTGGTTTGTCATGTAGCCTTCGTCGTCAACGTCAACGGCGACTCCGCCTAATGTTTTCTGTGGCATGATGTGTGGTCTAGTTGGTTGTTTGGTTATGAAAATCATGCTGCCGCCTGGGCCTCGCGCAGGGAGTCCGGAATGTTCTTTCCGCGCAGGCTCATTTTGTGACCGACAAAGGGGATTGGGAGTCCGCGGAGAAGAATATTCCAGTAAATCCACTTGAAGAACATTTTGCCCAGGTGGTTGAGCCGCGATTCTCCAAGCAGATTCATCGGGCCAATGCCGGGAATCGGAAAGCGTCCTGTAACGGGTTCGAGAGTATAGTTGAAGTCCAGCAGGAAACCCTTCCCATGGCCCGATTCGATAAAACAGTTGGCGTGGCCGTCGAAGTGGCACGCGAGCTCCTCCCCGCGAATAAAATGCAAAACGTTCTCGGTCAAAACTTCGGCCTCGAAGTGGGCTACCGAGCCAGCTTTCGATGTCGGTGCGTCCGTAGCATCTCCAATCACGAAGATGTTTTTATGGGCCTTGGACTGGAGCGTGTGCCTGTCAGTCGGCACGAAGTTGAGTGATGCGCCCGCTCACCTTGGCCTCGACCGCGGCCCGGATCTTCGCACGTACCGTGCCGATTACTTCTTCGGTGACAGGATGCGGCTTCACCTCGATCGTCTCCACGCGCACTGTGACAACCCGAGGAAGCTTTGCCACCGAGGTATGCGGCGCCTTGTGACAGGCGGATAGGCCCAGAGTCAGACTGGCGGCGAGGGGAAGAAAGACTCGCATTACTCCTCCGTGCTCCCCCCAACGCCGAGTCTTCTCTGAAAACTCACACTTTCGTTTGATGCCGACGATATCCGAACGAATTCGCTTACTGGTGAGACATGGAAGGATATCCCGTGCTTCTTGCCGGTTCCGCCCTGACGCTGGGTAATCGGGAGCAAAAGGAAAGTGCCGATAATCACTGCTCCGGCGAGCAGTCCGGCTCCAAGACGCCATGCGTGACCCTTGGCAGCGCACTTGGTGAGCCACGCCCAATTGATTGCGAGATGCGCCGCCACAAGCGTGATGAAGACATAGGAAACCCACGTGTGGAGAGCGCCCCACTCGTGACGGTTCCATCCCAGCACTTCCAATCCTTGCCCGCCACGGCTGCCCGGGATCAGCCGGTAAGCCATGAGCAGACCGGTGCCGACCATCACGCAAAAGCTCAGGTAGAGGAGCAAGTTTAGGATTCGGCGGAATGTAATTCTCATGGCGTGTTCGATGGACCCGCGTTAGTCTACTGAGGCGATCCGCCGCGGACTTCTCGGATCTTGCCAATTGGTGAGCCATTGTTGCTCCGCGCGTCGACAAGTTGAACCAGTTGCGCAGCTTCCAGCTAGAGGGGGCAGGCGGATGAGACGCTTCCGAGATAGCGGTGGATGGGCTCTCGATTACTTCAGTAAATCCGTGGAATAAATCGCTTCACACACTTCTCATATTCGCCGTAATCCGCGAACTTTTCTCGAAGCCACTTTTCCTCGCGACGAGTCTTGGCGTCGAAGAAGGGAATCAGCCCCGAGGCCGTCAGCAGCGCTGGCCAGCTTTGCCACACCAGGGCCCACCCCAACGATGCAAACATCACCCCCGTGTAGATCGGATGCCGGATCAATGAGAAAATGCCGCGCCGGACCAGCTGTGCCTTTTCCGAGGGCTTGGGGAACGGCGTAATATTCCTGCCAAGCGCAATCGCTCCCGTCAAAGCGACACCAGTGCCAATGGTTAGCAGAATTCCACCGGGAATAACCGCGACTAAATGGCGACGCTCCCTGCGAAATCGCACTGCCAGTAAAACGACACCTAGCAACAGCAGTCCTTGCGACAATACCCAAAAGCCACCTCGCTGGACAAAGTTCATTTTTCGCACTGGGATTTCGTTGTCCCTGTTAATCGCGTTTGCTACTCGGCCGTGGAGAACGGTCTCGCAACGGCCCCGTTCCCGGAATAGACGTTATTTGTGACGGCGAAAGATTTGGAGGCTGTAATCGATCCGGCATGTATCCTCCTCGATTTGGAGGCTTCCACTTTCGACGAATGCTTGAACGCGTTTGAGCCCATCGTATGGAAACATCAAGCTGTTTTGGATTCAGAGATCTTTCTGGAGCAGGTGCGTTTGCGCGAGTCAACGTTATCGACAGCTTCTGGAGAAGGAGTTGCCTTTCCCCATGCGAGAACAAACGCAGTCTCCCGGTTTTTCCTCGCCATCGGGCGAAGCAGAAAGGGGATTTTGTTTCCAGCGAGTTCACCCTTGGTACATCTGATTTTTTTAATCGGCACGCCGCCCAATGCAATTGCTGAATATTTGGGCTGCGTTGCTTGGCTGGTAGAGAGGGTCCCCTCGTGCAGCTGTCCGCGATGCTCGCTTCTGCGATCGGGCGTATCATGCGTGTTTCCAGTCCGCGGTTACGGCTATTGGTGGCGTGCGGCGCCGCGGCGGGTATCGCCTCGGCCTATAACGCCCCGGTGTCCGGCGCACTCTTCGTCGCAGAAGTTGTCATGGGAACGATGTCAATGGGGGTCTTCGGGCCGCTGGTCTGCTCCTCCGTAGTCGCTACCCTGACTATACGCCAGTTTGTCGGCGCTGATCCGCATCACGGAGAGGTCGCTTTTCATCGCCCCGATGCGCGGGATCAGGGCGCGTTTATGCAGGCAACTTCAGATCGGTTTCATTCTGGAGAACCCATTTCGCCGATTTTTGCCGAGATTAAACTCTCGATCAGTTATGGTGGGAGTGTTCACCATCATGGTCGCCTCCCTTGTCCATACCCATCCGGCACATACCCATTCCCTCCTTCTCGTTGGCCGAAATCATCTTCTGCATCTGCTCGTGCATACGTGCATAGACTTGCGTTGTTGAACCAGTTTGGTCGAAATGGCAGTGACAGCGTCAAGTTTCTTGTCGCCAGGTGCGCTATTCATTTCAGCGACGAGTTTGTCGAGCTGAGGTCGAAGTGAAGGGAATGGGGCTACGAAGGCATTGGGTTCGAAAGGTGAAAGGGCCCGTAACTCCTAGTTTTGCGTTTCAAGAGAATCTCCGGTTCGGTGATCCGTAATCTGGAATTTCAGAAACTCGTGAACGGCTAGGAGCGCCTCGGCATCGTCGGCAGTGATACGAATTTCCGCACCTCCGGTGGTGTTTCTCACTAGATAGGAGATTCGCTTGTTGAGCCGCTCCATTGTCTCTATCCCGGGCGGGATCGTTGCGTGGATAAACATCGGAATGGCAAAATCACCCTGTGAAAATCTCTCCGCGATCATGCTAAGATGATCACGAATGGCTTTCTGGCTTTCAGCGTCGGCTGCGTCATTACTCGCTATTTCGATTGATCCTCCATCGCTAAAAAGGTGGAAGTGATGGGTCGTCCGGTCATGACTAAAGCCCATCCCCTGATCGCCACGAGCTTCTACGCCCGCAAAATGGTCTTCCTGATTAGGAGAAGCTTGCTGGGCCAATGCGCTTCCGCACAAGAGGCCGGATGTCAGAAAAAAAAGGAGGTGAACAACTTTTGTATTCATCCGAAAACAATATGTTGTATTATACAACCATATTCATGGAGACTGGATGCGATGTCAATGCCAAGGAATTGATGGAGTCCGTAGTCTCCTTCGTTCGATCCTTTGGCTTGCACAAACCTGAGCAAACGCCTTGTGGCCAACCGGTGCCTGTAGCTGAAGCTCACGCTCTCATGGACTTGGCGGCTTTTGGACCTATGCGCCAAGGAGAGTTAGCTTGCCGCCTGCAATTGGAGAAAAGCACGGTCAGCCGGTTGGTGCGACAGATGGAAGCGGACGGCCGGATTCAGCGCAGGTGTGATCGCCAGGACGGACGAGCGATTTTGATTCGGTTAACGAGACAGGGGCGAGAAACCGCTGCTCGGATTGCACAGGCGCGCCAAGAGAAATTCGCTCGAATTCTTTCTGCTATTCCCGAGGATAAACGATCAACGGTTGTGAAGGCTATCTCGATTCTTGAGGGAGCCTGTTCATAGCCGGAAGGAGTGCAAGAGAGAAGCGCTCGCATTTCGGTTCGTGCAGAGGAAGTGCTAGGAGCGCGCCGTCGCAATCCAGGCTGGGAGTTGAGCAGCGCGTCTTTCTTCCCTAACGCCGTGAAGAGCAACATGAGGATAAACAGCAACGAAAGCGACACGACGATCGGATCGCATTGTCGGTCTTATCCGCTTGTGAAGTGAACTGTTAAGCATGAAAAGAAACCCATGCTGGTCAAAATATCCACTGACAAAACCGTGAGTGAAGCTGCCGTTGCCTTGCAGGCTGCCGTCCAAGCCAATCACTTTGGCGTCATGCAGGTTCACAACCTCAAAGAGACCATGGCTAAGAAGGGCGTGGAATTCGCCCGTGAATGTCTGATCTTCGAGGTCTGTCAGCCGCAACAAGCGAAGAAGGTTCTCGACCAAAACATGAGCGTCTCCACCGCGCTGCCATGCCGGATCTCCATTTACGAGGAGGGCGGTAAAACCATGCTGGCTACTTTGAAGCCAACCACCCTTCTGGCGATGTTCAACGCGCCGCAACTGGAAGGGGTGGCGCAGGAAGTGGAAGACACGATTGTTAAAATTATGAAGGAGGCGGTGTCAGGCTGATTTGGTTGGTCTTTGAACGCCCCGATGGTTCGGTTCCTAAGTCTTAGTCTAGTCATCATCGCGCCCAGTTATCTGGATCACGGCGGATGGATCGTGCGGAGTTCGGGCGCTTGCTCGAAGCGGAGCTCTTTGTGCCGGATGTGTCCGCCCACGTAGGCAATGTAGCCGCCGATGCCGAGCGCGTTCGTGGCCAGCGCCAATGTCGTAATCGCCAGCGGCAGCGCGGCTTTCGGCCGCTTCCATTCCACGGCGGTTGATACCAGCGCGAGCGCGCCCAAAGCGTAGAAGACATAAATGAGCTGCTCGCCGCGGTGCTTGTGTTCGTCGAGCCATTTTTGTGCCTCACTGTCGGCCATGCCTTTCACGCGGTCATAACCCTGCTTACCGTAGTGAAGCGTTGGCCATGCAATGCGGCGGCGATAAGGATGAGGGCGAAGGCGCCGATGCGCGCTTCGCGGCTCCGCAGCACCAAGCCGATCATCAGGCCAATCAGTCCCATTGCCAGCCCATAGACCGGCAGCGGATTGATGAGCACATGGATGTATTCCGGCTGCTCCAGCCCTTTGAGAAAGCCTTCAAGCATGGCCTTGGCAGATTCGCGGGGAGATTCGTGCTATTTCTTCACAATCTCGGCGTTTTCGATCTGCGCTCGAAACCTTGCCAACGGAAAGGGCAGGGGCGTTTTACGAGGAGGGCTGGGTGGCTCGCCATGTGCGATAGGATCCCGTCAGGTTGCGCACGCGGAAGCCGTGTTGGCTCAGAATGCGCGCTGCGTTGTAGGAGCGCTGGCCGCTCTGGCAATACGTGATGATTTCGTGGTCGCGCGGCAGCTCACCCAGGCGCTGGCGCAACTCATCGAGTGGAATATGCGTTGAACCGGGAATGAACCCGCCCGCGCGTTCGTCGAGATCGCGGACGTCGAGTAGTAGCGTCGTTCTGGGATCGAGCAAAGCAACCTCGTTCCACTGCGCGAGCGCCACGTCACCGGCGAGCACGTTTTGCGCGGCCATGCCGGCCAGGTTGACGGGGTCTTTCGCAGATCCGTATGGCGGCGCGTAGGCCAGCTCCAGTTCGACCAGATCGTGAACGGTCATCCCGGCCTTGAGTGCGGTGGCCAGCACGTCAATGCGTTTGTCCACACCTTCATGGCCGATGGCTTGAGCGCCGAGCAGTCGGCCTGTGGCGGGCGCGAAGAGAACTTTCAGCGCGATGGGTTGCGCGCCGGGGTAGTAGCCCGCGTGAGAGCCGGGGTGAAGATGAATCGCCTGGAAAGGAATGCCCGCGCGACGAAGCGTTTTCTCATTTGCGCCTGTGCAACCGGCGGTGAGATTGAACAACCGCAGGATGGCTGTTCCCCAGGCGTGTTCATATCGGGACGGACGTCCGATGATATTGTCGGCTGCGATGCGACCCTGGCGATTCGCAGGGCCAGCCAGCGGAATCAGCGCCCATTGCCCCGTGACTCCATCGCGCACCTCAATGGCATCGCCCACGGCCCAGATGTGCGGGTCGCCGGTCTGGAGGTATTCGTTGACCCGGATGCCGCCCAGTTTGGCGACCTCCAAACCGGCTTTTCTCGCCAGACCCACTTCAGGTTTTACACCCAACCCGAGCACCACAGAGTCGGCCGGCAATCGTTGACCGCTTTTCAGCACCACGATGGAAGCGCGGGCGGGCTCCTGCTCCGAGGGCGGCTCGAACGATACCACGGGATCGTTCAGATGCAGGGCCACGCCATTGGCACGCAACTCCGCGTGCAACCAGGCAGCCATTTCGGGGTCGAGAGGGGTCATCACCTGGGGCAGCGCTTCCACCACCGTCACGTCGAACCCGCGGTGCCGCAGTTGCTCGGCCATTTCGAGTCCGATGTAACCGCCACCAACCACGACGGCGCGACAACGCTGGCAATCTTTCGACCACGCCATGATTTTTTCCACGTCGGGAATGTTTCTCACCACGAAATGGTTGGGCCGGTCGATTCCGGGGATGGGCGGCTTCATTGGCGATGCGCCCGTGGAGAGAATGAGTGCGTCGTAGGCTTCTTCGTATTCGCGTCCGGTTTCCCGCTCGCGCACCCGGATGCGCCGGGCGGCGCGATCGATGCGGATGACCTCGGTTTTGATGCGCGCATCCAGATTGAAGCGAGCCTTGAGGCTCTCGGGCGTTTGCACCATCAGGCTGTCTTGCTCGGCGATTTCACCACCGACAAAATACGGCAGTCCGCAGTTGGCAAAAGACACATGCGGGCCGCGCTCGAACACGATGATCTCGCACTCCTCGCACAGCCGTCGCGCGCGTGCTGCCGCACTGGCTCCACCTGCGACGCCGCCGACGATGATAAGGCGTTTGTTGTTCAGGCTTTTCATTTGCAAATGACGGTAATGCGAACTTGGTTTTTGTTCGATTCCAAGTGCCCATCACTTCCGTGGGGAGTTCGCCTTTCGCCACCATTTGTGTCGTGACCGGTACGGGTTCGAACTTGAGCTGGTAAACCGCCAATCCGAGCCCGGCGGGGAGGAATCCGGGTTTTCCCGTGGATTAGCCTACTGAGGCAATCCGCGGGTCGCTTCCGGGATCTTGTCAATTGTTGAGCCATTGTTGCACCGCCCGCGAATGAGCTGAACCGGACAGTTGCGCGGCTTTCAGGAACAGGGGGCAGGTGGATGGGTGGCTCTGGAGATACCTTGGACTCGGTTCCCTGTTACTTCAGTAAATCCGTGGAATAAATCGTTTCACGCGACTCTCATATTCGCCGTACTCGGAGAACTTTTCCCGAAGCCATTTTTCCTCGCGACGAGCCTTGGCGTCGAAGAAGGGCATCAGCCCCAAGGCGATCAACAGTGCTGGCCAGCTTTGCCAGACCAGAGCCCAACCCCAACGAGGCAAAAATCACTCCCGTGTAGATCGAATGCCGGATCAATGAGAAAATGCCGCGCTGGACCAGCTGCAGATTGGCGGAGGTTGACCATGGTCTGCGACCAAAAATCACTCAGTCAGTGATGTTGTGAGTGGTCGCCTTCCTTGTCCAAACCCATCATCATCCGGCACATACCCATTCCCTCCTTCTCGTTGGCCGACATCATCTTCTGCATGTGCTCGTGCATCGCCTTGCGTTGTTCGACCAGTTTGTTCAAAACGGCCGCGACAGCGTCGAGTTTCTTGTCGGCAGGTGCGCTATTCATTTCGGCAACGAGTTTGTCAACCTCGGCATCCTGGTCCTTCCAGTTGGACATCATTTTGCCTTTCATCCCCATGGTGTCAGAGCTCTGTTCTTGCTTCTGGTCGGTCGTTTCACCAGTGTCTTCGGCAGGAATGGCGGTTAGCGGTAAAGTTGCAGCAATAAGGGTTGCTAATAGGTGTGTTGTTTTCATGTTTGCTCAAAGTTGCGTCAGGGCCCTCCCTGGCACTACAAATCTAAATTTTGATCTAATAAGGGCTAACCAAGATTTGGCGAATACTAACCTTAGATTGGTTGCGCAGATGGTGGGCAGCGGCTCTGGTATTCGCGAGAAATTCACGTGTAGTTTCCGAATCGGTTAATGTGCTCCGTTTGATAGGGCGGGACGCGCCGCCAGGGCTCCGGTTGGAGGCGTTCAGGCAGAACGCAAGAAAGGGAGGGAGTGCCGTCGTGAGTAAGGATCGCTTTTGGAGCGAGTCACCGCGGCCGCCGAAGACCTGAATTGCCACGGCGTGCCAACGCCAAACGGCTCGAAGTATTGCGGAAATGAGAGCTGCAGGCGTTCGCCGTGCTGGGCGACGTGATTTGCTCGCCTTGGGCGCGTGACAACGTGAGCAGACTCTCGTGAAAAGCCCGCCAAGTCAAATAACGGTCAGCCTTGGGCAAAAGGCGGAAAGCATGCTTCGCCCGCGGGACAGAGACTCCCCTATGAGTACAGAGACACCTTTCCCCAGAGATGCGTCGAAGAGCTGAGAGGCGGCTTGGTGGTTTACCTGTAAGCGAGTTGGCGCGGATACCCGTTGGTCGCGTTGTCCTTAGGGGCCACTTGGAAATTCCGCGGGACGCCAAAGGGCCTGTATTATTTGCACACGGCAGCGGCAGCAGCCGAAATAGTCCGCGCAATCAATTCGTCGCCAGCGTCTTGCGCGGACGGGAAGTGGAGCGCTTCTTTTTGACCTACTCACGCAGGACGAGGAGAGGGAGGAGGCCTTTACGGCGCCGACGATCGCGCGGGCAACCTATGATCAAATAGGCTATGCGGTCGATGATGTCGTGGCCGTGATCGTGCCGAAAGTGTTCTACGGTGTGGGCAAATGGTTTGAGGACTTCTCCCAGACGACAGACGAAGAGGTCCGCGAACTCCTGGCGCAAGCTGATCAGCGGGTTCAATCCGTGTCTCTATGAGTTCGGTGTCGAATGTCATTCGCGAAGCAGCCGAACCTCTTACAGGTTCTGCCAGCGACTATAACTCTCTGTTGGATTTGGTTGGCGAAGCGCGCTTTGTCCTGCTGGGCGAAGCGAGCCACGGAACGCACGAATTTTATCGGGAGCGCGCTGAGATTTCCAAACGACTTGTTCTGGAACGCGGTTTTTGTGCCGTTGCGGTAGAAGCCGACTGGCCGGACGCGTATCGAATCAACACCTTTGTCCGAGGGGCGAGTGGTGACACCGACAGCGTGGAAGCGTTGGACGGCTTCAAGCGCTTTCCGCAATGGATGTGGAGAAATGCCGACGTTCTCGATTTCGTGGGTTGGCTCCGTGAGCACAATGATGGTCAGCCATCGGATAACAAGAAGTGCGGCTTTTACGGGTTGGATCTCTACAGCCTGCACGCATCGATCGAGGCTGTTCTCGGTTACTTGACAAAGGTCGATCCCGAGGCGGCAAATCGGGCACGCCGGCACTACAGCTGTTTCGATCATTTTGGAAGAAGCACTGAAACCTACGGGTGGGCCGCGGGCTTCGGAATGGCTCCCACCTGCGAGGGGCAGGTGGTCAGAGAACTAATCGCCCTTCGTAGAAAGTCCATGGAGTATCTGCAGCGCGACGGCCAAGTGGCGGCCGATGCGTATTTTTGCGCGGAACAAAACGCCCTCATTGTTCGCGACGCGGAGCAATACTACCGCACGATGTTTCGGCGTGATCATTCTTCGTGGAATCAGCGTGACACCCACATGATGCGTTCACTTATGGCGCTGACGGATCACCTGAATAAACAGCGATCGCCGGCGAAGATAATTGTTTGGGCACACAACTCCCACCTGGGCGACGCGCGCGCGACCCAAATGAGCGAGCGAGGTGAATTGAATCTGGGCCAGCTTGTGCGCGAGTATTACGAACATCAGGCCGTTCTGATCGGCTTCACAACGCACAGCGGAACCGTGACGGCAGCGTCGGATTGGGATGGTCCGGCTGAGCGCAAGAATGTTCGTCCGAGCTTACCAGGCAGCTATGAAAGGCTGTTCCACGAGGTTGAGCACGTGCGGTTTTGGCTGGATTTCAAGAAACACCCGAAAGTCAAAGCGCTGCTCCGTACCCCAGCCATGGAGCGAGGTATCGGCGTCATTTACCGACCCGACACCGAACGAGCCAGTCACTACTTCACTGCGCTTCTATCCGATCAGTTCGACGCCGTGTTGCATTTCGATCATACTCGGGCGGTCGAACCGCTGGAGCGCAACGCCGAATGGGCGCTCGGAGAAGTCGAAGAGACCTTTCCGACAGGGATCTGATCATTCTCGAAAGACGAACTTAGGTCGGTAGCAGGATTCCTCGTCAGTGCAAGGATGGACTCACATATAGGAAACCCGCTCGATATACTCCCGAGCGGCCGTGTAAGTCATCCTCTACACGAACTGGTGTTCGCATTTCCGGACGACAAGTACCGGACACGGGGCGTGCCGCACGACCCGCTCGGCTGTGCTGCCCATGAACACATGCTTGAGGCCGGTATGGCCATGAGTTGTGATGACGATAAGATCGGTTTTGCAATCGCGTGCGACGTTGGTGATGACTTCAAAGGCCGTGCCCACTTGGACAAGCACTTCTTTCAAGAACTCTGGTGCGATCGTGCTTTTCGCCAACGCATCCAACTCTTTTTTCATGGGCTCAATCGGAAAACCTTCGCCCATCGGAACATAAGTCAAATCAACTGAGTAGGGAGGGGGTTCGATTGCGTGTAGCAGAGTGATCTTTGCTCCAAACTGCTTTGCAATGGGCACCGCGTACTCAAGCGCTTTCTGCGAGATTTTGGAGAAATCAATTGGCACCAGGATACTCTTGAGTTTGAGGATCGCCGGGACGAGTTCAACAGCATCGCCTTTTTCAGCTATGCCGCTTGGTCGACTTGTTTCTGTCAGTGTATTCATGGTCTTTGCCTTCCCTTTTCCGAAAATTGGTACTTGGGGATTGATCCCACACGATGATTCGTTACGAGGGTCAGCTGAGGTCGGTAGAGTTCGGACGGGCTAAACTCCACTGCGATGACAAGCCATCTTCCCGCCTCGGAGATGCGCATTTGAACATTGAATCGCTCAAGAGCGACTGAGCGAACTCCAGGACCCCTATCCAGTAACATGTATAGCTGCTCGCTTTCCGGACGGAGCAAGAACGGCGCCTCGAAAAACTCCCGAAGATAGTTCACGCCGTAATCGCCTGTCGCCAGCAGAACGATTCCAAGGCTCGCTTCGAGGTCGGAAACAGTGATTATCGCCACCTCGTCAGGATTCCCACGATCCATATACACAAAGCTCTTGTCGTCAATTTTGAACGGTCGTTTACCAAACGCCTCATTGAAATAGTCGAGGACCTGCCCGACCGAGAAGGGCAGAGTATGTAACCGAAGTGGTGAGTGATCGACCGAAACTCTCGTTTCACTGGGTGATTGCTCATCCGCAGGATCGTTTGCAAGAGGAGGAAGGAGAAGCATCCCACCAGCGGCTGCCAGCGCCAGTGTTTTCCGAATTTTCATGCTGCACCGCCTTTCTATAGTTAAAGCTACCGATACAGGGAGCGGCGACTAGTCTTGGATTGCCATTTTGTAGCAGGTTTTTGAGATCCGCCGGGCTGCCTCCCACGTAAGACCTCGCTTCAGTCCAGAGCAATTGGTTGCAAGCTTTTGGCAAGAGGTGGGAAGCCAGTCCGGACAACTTGTCTAAATTTCTCCAAATGAGAAGCAAGCTTCGAGATGATACAAACATCTCCAAGGCTGGGAGCAAGCCGGAGGCGGGTCACAAAATTCTGTCCATCGGCCAGCCGACGGAAATCAAATTGGCCGTCCTCGATCTCAATAGGCTTGTTATCGGCATGCGAGAGGAATTGCGCCGCCTTCTGCGCGAGGACATCACATTTGATATTTCTGAGCTTTCGACCGGGCGCTGTCTGGTTAGCGCAGATCGAGGCCAGATGCGTGACCTCGTTTTTCATCTCGTGCTGGACGCGCGGGACGCCATGCCGCATGGCGGTTCGCTAAGTATAGTCATCGAAAGGAGACGAATTGACGAAGCCCAGACGAGCACACCTTTCGAACCGGCAGGCGACTGCGTGATGGTGGCTGTGCGCGATAACCCCACGAAGGAGAGTGCAGAGATCCCCGAGCGCGCGGACTTTCGAATCGTTAAGGGGAGAGGCTTGAGCTTGGCAGCCAGCTACGACGCCATCAAGCGATGTGGCGGTCACATCGGTGTCTCCCGCTGTGGTTGCGAGACTATCATTAGGATCTACCTGCCACGCTTGGCGTCGCCGCGATCCTTTCAGGCGGCTTTCGGCAGCGCCTCGCGGTAGTCCGAGGGCGACTGACCGACCAACTGCTTGAATGTCCGATTGAAGTTTGTGATCGATGTGAAGCCGATATCGAAAGCGACTTCGCTCACCCGGGCGTTTGGATTCAGAAGCAGACGCTTTGCATTTTCGACGCGGACGCGCGAAAGATAGTCGGTAAAGTTCAATCCGGTCGACTTCTTGAACACCTTGCAGAAATAGTAGCTGCTCATATTGGCCGCCTGGGCGACCCTTCCCAGAGACAATTCTTCGGTCTGATGCTCACCGATGAATTGACGTGCGCGTGTGATCGCGGGAGGTTCGCTGCTTCCCTGTTGGATCAGCAACTGGTTTGCCACGAGCGAAAGATGCTGCGCAAAGATCCCCAGCAGCCTCACCGTAGATTCATACTTTTTTTTCGACATCGTACCGGTTTGGAAATAAGCTTCCCGCAGGTCTTTCAAATCGCCTTTCCAACCCCAATCGGCGAGCTGCCGGGCTGTGCGTGCGAACCGGCTTTCGGTGGGTCGGTTGAGCATGACTTCACCGGTCTTCAGAAAGCCGATGAGATTTTCGCCGACGCGGAGCGGCACGCTTGTTTCGCAAAGTCCCGCGAAGCACATCACCGTGCGGGCCCCGCGGGCCGCTGGGTCACAGGTCTCCTGCTGTGCTCTCAGGCAGGCTGCGCACGCCTTGTTGGACCGAGCCATCATCGCACAGAAGGGACTTTCGTGGGTTCGCCCATGATGGGCCAATTGCCAATACTCGACGGGATTTAAGTTCAGCGGCAATCCGGTCGTTTCCCCGAAAGCTCGCTCGTAATCTTTGTAGATTTGCGAATCTGCGAGCATCGCAATCAGACGGTTCTGGGAGCTGCTGTTCACTTGATTAATCCTTCAAAAGACGAGCGAAGCCAAAGGTGCGGTGCGGGAGGAAATTGGGCTTGCGATGCTTCGATGCCGCGCAGATAGGGAATACGTCGCAGCGGGAGTGGACTAGCTTCGTGATTCACCAACGTCAATAACGCCGAATTTCGGCTGTTTGGCAAGCCGCGGCGTTGCCTGGATCCAGATAAAAAAGAGCCGTTGCGGAAGAATCGAGCCAAACGTCAAAGACAACGCGATGGAGCACACGGCGACTCTGTCTTATTGGGCCATGGAGATTCAGGAGCGCGTGGCCTCTGTAAGATTCCTGACTAACGCGCGCTGGCGCTCGCAGCTCTCCAGATCGTCGACATCCTCCAGTGGCGGCAGACAATGGAATGAAAGACCGGCGGCGATCGCAGCGTGAAGAGTCGCCGCGAAGACGGTTTCCGAACTCCATGGAATTCCCTCGAAAATCGAGGCCATCGGTTTCTTGAGGCCGAGCAAGACATAGCCTCCATCACGTGCAGGAGCAATGATCATGTCCGCGTCACGGAAGGCGGCTTCTGCTTCTTCAAGGTAACTTTGCGTCAGTCCGGGGCAGTCTCCGCCAAGAAAGAATACGCAATCCGCGCCCGAGGCAAATCCGTAGTCCATCGCGGAAATCAGGCGAGAGCCCAAGTCGCCATTAGGTTGCGGAACGAAATCAGGCTGGTTCAGCGGGAAGGTTCCCAACCATGCGCGCATCTCAGCTTCTGCGTCGGATGGCGCGAAGTGAATTATTGTTCGCCAATTTGCTGGAATTTGGGCCAGCTGATGCTCGACTAGAGCCCGGTAAATTCTTGTGGCGCGTTCCGCTCCGACCGAACGCGCAAGACGCGTTTTGACCTCGCCGGCTCGAGGAGCTTTCAATATCAGGGCAGCTTCCGTCACTTTATTTGAGATGCCTCAAGGATAGACCCTCAATGGAGAGCCCGTTAATCACTTTGATCGTTCCTGTATGGGGCGATGACGCTCTTCTCGTCGATCTGATAAACCGGCTGCCATTCACTGCAAAGCTTGTCGAGTGGGTCGTGGCTGCAGTCGAGCCTTCCGAGACGCTGAGGGAATTGGCGCGAAGCGGTAAGATCCGCCTCGTTGTTTGTGGGAAGCCTTCGCGCGGAGCACAGATGAACGCGGGAGCTGCGCAGGCGCGCGGCTCTCTGCTGTGCTTCCATCACGCGGATTCCGAGTTGGGGCCAGAGCACCTTGCCGCGCTGGCGGCCGCTGCCAAGACTGCGGAATAGCAGGCGGAGCGTTTCATCGGCAGTTTGACGACCGGCACTTCTGGATGAAGCGCTGGGAGAAGCTGGTGCGGCGCATCAGCGCTGCGGCGGCGCCGCTTTTCGGCGACCAGTCGATCTTCGTCAAGGCCAATGTTTTCCAACAGATGGGCGGCTTCGCGGATATCCCGCTCATGGAGGACGTCGAATTCTCCCGACGCCTCCGTCGCATGGGGCGAATCGCCTTGCTCGATCCGCCGGTTTGGTCGTCGCCTAGACGCTTCCGGCGGTTGGGCAACTTGCGCACCTTGCTTCTCAATGCCGCGTTCATCGGTCTCTTCTATTTCCGCGTCAGTCCCCACACACTTCATCGCTGGTATTACGGCGAGCGATTTCGCCATCGGTCGAAATAAACCTCTCTTTCGACGACTCCATTCGGGATATGCTAAATGTTCTCATTTGGAATGACCACACCTGCGACTTTCACCGTAGCCAGCGCCAAAGATGCCTTTCGTCTCAATCTGGAAGACGTTCATGGATTGCAGGCGTATCTGGTTGGACGTGGCTTCGCAAAGGCCGGGGAAGCGATGACCGCGGAACGGGCCGGTGAAGGGAACATGAACTGCGTTGTGCGTGTGCGATTTCCGAATCGGAGTTTGATCCTGAAGCAGGCGCGCCCCTGGGTGGAAAAATATCCGTCAATTGCGGCCCCGGTCGAGCGCGCCGCGTCTGAGGCCCGCTTTTATCATTTTGCGGCCAAAAGTTCCTCTGTTGCCGCAATGATGCCGCATCTTTTGGATTTCGACGAATGCTCGGCATTGCTGATCATGGAAGATATTTCCCCGGCTGATACCTTGCTAGACTGCTACCAGGGCGCACGCTCATTTCATAGGCCACAGTTGAATGAACTGGCCCGCTACACATCTGCTCTTCATCGGCTGACCATCCCACCAGGCGAGCGCACTGCATTCCGCAACGGGGAGATGCGGAAGCTAAACCATGAGCATATTTTCGATATTCCGCTTCGGACGGATGGAGCGTTGTCCGAAATGTTGGAACGAATCACTCCCGGTCTGGATCGTGTCGGCGATGGTTTGCGTCGGGACAGAAGATTCCGCGAAGCCGTCGAGAAGCTTGGACGCTGCTATCTTGAGCACGAGGGACCGAGCCTCATTCACGGCGACTTGTTTCCCGGGAGTCTGCTTCAGACGGGTCCCGGGCAGCTGCGAGTCATCGACCCTGAGTTTTCCTTTTGCGGGAACCCGGAGTTCGACATCGGCGTCTTCTATGCGCACCTGCTGCTTTCCCGTCACGAGGACGATACCGCAAACTTCTGGTTGCAGGTGGCACTGGAAGACACTCCGCACTCCGAGCCTCTCGTCCTTCAATTCGCCGGCGTGGAAATCATGCGCCGCATTCTCGGAGTGGCCCAACTGCCCGCTTCCCTCTCGCTGGAAAACAAGCAGCATCTCCTTGAACGAAGCCGCGAAATGGTTTTTCGCTCGTTGTAGATGCCATGTGCCAAGGGGCCTGCCGAGCACGGCGCCCTCTCAGCTCTCGAAGCGGAGCGCAAGCATCGCATCACCGAAACCTGGCAAAAGCATTTGGTTCGACGCTTTAGTTCCGTTCTGCCGTCAAACCGCGGTAGGGAGGAGGGCGCCTTATCAGAGGGGTGATATGCGGTGGTTCTTCCCTGTGGGCACACTGGCCCTAGCCGCTCAGTATTGCATTTTGTCGTGCGTCTTGTAATCTCCGACTCATGAAGACTTCCACGCTTACCATTCGCCTCTCGATGGAGCAGCGCCAGGCGCTCAGACGATCGGCAAAGGCTCTAAAGAAGACCGAATCGGAATTGATCCGGGACCTGCTCGCCCGCGACCTCGACGCGCGAACGCTGGGAGAACGGGTGGGACATCTGGCGGGCTCGATCGATTCCAGCAAGCGGACTTCTCGCCCAGCGGATTCTTTCAGGGAGACAATCCGAAAACATAACTGGCGTCCAAACTAACCGGAGGCGTAGCCTAATGGTCATCCTTGTCGATACCGGTCCGCTGGTTGCTTATCTGGACCGCGGCGATCCCGCTCACGAATTTGTCCGCGCCAGATGGGAGCCGATTGCGGGCCGCTTCGTAACCACCGCCGCTGTCTTCACGGAAGCCATGCATTTTCTTCGGCCTGTTCAAAACGGAGCAGAAGCACTGGTCGATCTTTTCCGCGAAGGCTCATTGCTGCTTGAAGATGTATTCCAGTTACCCATGCTCGACCGTGCAACAAACCTCATGGCGCGTTACCCGAACGTGTTCATGGATTTCGCCGATGCAACATTGGTCGTGCTCGCTGAAAATCTCAACACGCCAAATATCCTGACATTGGACGAGAGAGGCTTTCGCACGTTCCGCTACCGTCGAAACAAGCTTTTCCGGCTGCTCTTGCAGGACCAGCCATAGCTGAAAGTGTAAATGATCCTGTTCGAACTTAAACGATTCCACCTGCTCCATCACCGCTGCAATAGCCAACGCGAGAAATCGCTAGCTGCCTTTCCTCCGGCCAATCTCCACATTCACGTCGGATTTGTCCGCACAATAGCCAATCGGAATTGTGTCGGCTGCGACACGTCGCGTTCCACCCAGTTCAAGCCCCGTCCATTAGGCGCTCGTACCGGCTGAAGCGAACGATCTCACCGGTTTCGTCCCGTTTGCCCTTCGTATTGTTCCGGAAATTGTGTGACTCGTCGATCACCACGAGGTCGTAGGCACCCCAATTGAAGGTTGCGAGGTTGATACCATTCGAATCGCCGCTGTCGCGGCTGAGGTCGGTGTGATGGAGCAGGGTGTAGCCGAAGCGATCTTCGGGAAACGGATTCAGGATGCTCCCGGCGTGTGCCTGGTAGACCGCCCAGTTCTCCCGAAGCTTTTTCGGGCAGAGCACCAGCACGCGTTCGTTGCGCGTTTCGAAAAGCTTGATGATGGCTAGCGCTTCGAAGGTTTTTCCCAAGCCAACGCTGTCGGCGAGAATACACCCGTTGTGAGCAAGGATCTTGTTGATCACGCACTTCACGCCATCCCGCTGAAAGTCGTAAAGCGCGTTCCACACCTGGCTCTCGAAAATCGTCGTCCGCCGGAGGTCGCGGTCAATCTCGCTTTCCTCGCCGAGAAACTTCTCGAAGATGTGGTAAAGCGTCTTGTAGTAAATGAACTCCGGCGCGTGATCGCGGTAAATGTCTTCCAGATACGCAAGCACCTCGTCCTTCACCGATACCACCAGCCCCTTGTCGCGCCAAAGCTCGTCGAACCAGAGCTTGAGGTCGCGAACGTCCCGCCGGCTGTCCACCTCCAGGTTCAGCTCAATGTTAGTCTGCTGGCTCACCCCCAGCCCGCGACTGGTGAAATTCGAGCCTCGATTCGCCAGGACAGAAGGTGGTCGCGGACTGGCTGAACGAACCGGGAGCGCAGCGCTACCTTGCCATAGCTTGCGATCGTCACCAGAAGCTCCGCCTTGTGGGAAGCGATGCGGTCTTGATCGAGGGGCTTAACTTTTCGCAAAGGACGCGCAAGCTTCGGCGCAACTACCGAAATCCATTCCCAATTCACGTACCACAACTGCTTCACACCAGAGTCCTTCGATCTGGTGGACAAGTATGTGAAGGGACAGGAGTTCCCTGTTGTTGTGATCGAAGGTGTCCCTCCGGGAGCCGACATGCAAAGCTTCCAGCCTGAGAGCGACGGCGCGGAGAAGCAGATGTGGACCCGCGCGGAGAGACCTCTATCTGTGTTGCAGTCGCGCGACTTCATTCCTTTACTCCTCACCGGAGCATATTGCCCAGGAGATTCAGACCATGGTTGGACAGCTCTCGCGGCCCAGCAATCCGGGTGCTGTTACGAAGCGGATTTGGCAATTGGTCTTCCGCCGAAGTGATCTCACGAGAAAGGTGGATGAATTCACCTACGACGCAGCGGCGCCGGTTGCCGAGACGAAGGAGCTTGCCAGTATCGAAAGTCCCACCAGTGACCGTTCAGAAGCTGGCGCAGGCGCTGAAGCTCGAGCCGTCGCGGCTCGTCGAGGATCTCTTCGGACAGAATTTCACGTTTCGGACTTCCCGGGACGAGGTCCCCGAGGCCATTGCCCGTGAGGTCAGTCTAAGACATGGAGTGGCACTAACGGTAAAGAAGACAATTGTGCGGGACACGTCAGCTTCCACGGTTTCGCCTCAACCGCAGAAGCCTGTTCAGGCCCGCAATCTCAGTCAACAACCCTTCCGATATCAACGAGTCCCGAGAAGACTGACCGAGATGCGGAACTGGTGAAATATCTTTGCTCGCCAAGTTTTCCGCGTTATGGCCGGGCCGCCGATCAATATCTTGCGATCCTCGGCTGGATTCTCGAAACACAATCCGCAGGGGAAGCTCTGCCTGCTAGCGTTCAAGCGCGGACGCCGTCGGTATTTCGCGACTACCGCGGAGGAGATTGAGCAACGCGCAGCATCCCCAAACGTGAAGCCCATCGGCGCGACCGGTCGGAAATTTATTTCGGTGTTTGCTCTAAACCGTTGCTATCTCTGCCGGGACTCATCATTCTCCCTTGGCCGCCCCGGAATCGTTCGGCGCACCTGTTTCACGGGCGTCGTAAACAGGCCGACCAGCGTGTGGTGCTCTGGCCGATCGAATTCCTCCAGACCGAACTGAAGTGTGCTCGGGTTCGCGCGCAAACGGAATGTTCCGAAGAACCGGTCCCAAAACGAAAACAGCGACGAGTAGTTGGAGTCCGTTTCCGGCTGCCAGCGCGAATGATGAACCTTGTGCATGAAGGGCGTCACGATGAGCACGCGCAAACCGCGGTCCAGCCATGCTGGCAGCGCAATGTTGGCATGGTGGAGTTGAACGACGGTGAACATGGCCGTTTCGTAGAGGGCCAATTCCCACAGTTGCAGACCCAACAGTGCGATCACTGGGACGCGCAGGATGGATGACAGAAAAATTTCGCCCAGGTGGAAGCGATTGGCCGTGGTGACATCCATCCTTGGATCGGAATGGTGGGTCCGATGAAAGCGCCACAGGAATGGGACGCGGTGATTCAGGCGATGCCAGAGATACATCCAGGCGTCGAACAATAGAAACGCGCCGGCCACATGCGCCCATCCCGGCAACGGCAGCCAATTCAGCAAACCGAAATTTTGAGCACGAGCCCACTCCGCAGCCGTCCACCACAGCGCGACAAAAACGAGCCCGGTGAGCAGCGCGTTGAGGATACCCAGCACGAGATTTTTCAGTCCGTGACGCAACCGTTCGCCTGAGTTGCCGACGAAATAGAAGCCGAAGGGGGCCGAACTTTCCCACACCAGCAGCAACAGTAGTACCGCCACCGCACTGATGCTTCGCAGCTGACCGAGACTATGCAGATCGTCCATGGCTTTCCTTTACCGGTGGGAAGACCGATAGTTTACATTAGCATGGATTAAGCCCGCTCAACTCAGCTACATTTTGCTTTCCGACAGCACGGTCATAGAGTCCCAGTGATGAGTGAGGCCGGCACCGACCACCGAGGCGGTTTGAAACGCAGCCTCAACGAATTTGGCGCAGTCGGATTATGTTTCGCGACGCTCCTCGGTTCAGGGTTGGAGGCAGGATCCGCTGATCGCCCGGCCTCGCTCGCAGCCGACGAACATTACTCAGCGCTGCAAACTTCGGATGCGGCCTTAATCGGAGTTCAACCCGAAGATTGGCAGGCACGCGATTGGATCAATTCGCAGCCGCTGACGCTGGACTCGCTACGCGGGAGGGTCGTGCTCGTGCGGTGGTGGACGTCGCCAGGCTGTCCATTCTGTCAGGCAAGCGCCCCGGCATTGAACGAGTTCTGGGAACGCTATCGCCGGCGCGGACTGATGGTGATCGGACTATACCATCATAAATCATCTGCGCCTCTAACCGCTGGCCACGTAGTGGAACAGGTCCGCAAACTGGGTTTCGAGTTTCCGGTGGCCACTGATCCGCAGTGGGCTACGTTGCGCCGATGGTGGCTTGACCAAAACGATAACGGCTGGACCTCGGTGACAATTCTCCTCGACCGCCAGGGGAGAATCCGTCACGTCCACCCCGGCGGAGCATTCTTCAAAGGCGAGCCCGGCTACGAGGCCTTGGAAAAAAAGATCGAGGCCCTGCTCGCAGAGCCTGCGGGGAGATAGGCGGGTTAGGAAGTGGCACTGGCCGCGGCCAGGAATGGAATACACTCGCCGTTGCCGGACCCCGAACTCATGTAAGCTCATCTCTTCTAATTCGATGACCGGCAAAGCGCGGACCAGGAAAAGATCATCTGCATGGAAGTGGATCGCGCTTGGGGCGGCTTTGCTAGGCCTCTCTGCGGCGGTTCGGGCTCTTCCAATCGACCAATCGCTGACGGCATTCAATGAATGGGTGGGCGGCCTGGGGGCATGGGGCGTTGTAGTCTTCATTGTCGTTTATGTGATCGCCACCGTCCTTCTGGTTCCCGGTTCGGTGCTCACGGTCGGAGCCGGGTTTGTCTTCGGTCTTGGATGGGGATTGCTCGCTGTCTCGCTCGGTTCCACGGTCGGGGCGGCGCTTGCCTTCCTCATCGCCCGATTCGTGGCGCGTGAAAAAATTACGTCCGTCGCGAGGAAAAACGAAAGCTTTGGTCGGATCGATGCCGCCATCGGGGAGCAGGGCGCGAAGCTTGTTTTCCTGCTCCGCCTTAGTCCGCTCATTCCATTCAATCTTAGCAACTATTTCTACGGTCTGACGGCGGTAAAGTTTTGGCCCTACGTGCTTGCGAGCTGGATGGGCATGCTGCCCGGCACTCTGCTTTACGTCTATCTAGGCACGGTAGGCAGAGCCGGACTTCAGGCGGCAAGCGGGACGGATGCAGGGCGCAGTCCGCTGGAATGGACCCTCCTCGGCGTCGGCCTTGCGGCCACCGTAGCGGTCACCATCTGGGTGACAAGAATCGCCAGAAAAGCCCTGAAAAGAGCAGCATGTTAAGTAATTGTTGCGACATCCCTAGCAAATGCCGAAAGAAATTCGGAAATTTATTTCGGCATTTGCTCTGACCACTCCCCGCCACGCCATGCACGAAATCGCCGCACTTCATCCGAGGGATGGCTATAACCGCGCACTCGAAACCAACGTTCATCCGCCAGATTGGATCAACCCCAAGCCGACCGGCTGCTACAATCTGGTGGTAGTCGGTGCGGGCACGGCTGGGTTGGTTACCGCCGCCGGCGCGGCCGGCCTGGGAGCTAAAGTCGCGTTGATCGAACGCGACTTGCTTGGCGGCGACTGTCTGAATGTGGGATGCGTCCCTTCAAAAGGGCTGCTTGGCGCGGCGAGGCGTGCTGCTGCGGTGCGGAGAGCGGGGGAATTCGGCGTCAGGGCTGAAGCGTCCGTCGATTTCGCGGCCGTAATGGAGCGCATGCGGCGCTTGCGGGCCGGGATCAGCGCACACGATTCCGCTGCTCGGTTCCGTGAACTTGGCGTGGACGTGTTTCTTGGCCAGGGCACATTCACAGGTCCGAATCGGATCGATGTCGCCGGTCAGACGCTGGAATTCAGCCGCGGTGTCATCGCGACCGGAGCGCGCGCCGCCGTGCCCCCGACTCCCGGCCTGGACGAAGTCGAATATCTCACCAATGAATCCGTTTTCTCGCTGACGGAACGACCGGGACGCCTCGCCGTGATCGGCGCGGGACCCATCGGGTGCGAGATGGCGCAGGCCTTCGCCCGGTTCGGCTCCGAAGTCGTGCTGGTGGCATCCGAGCACGGCATCCTGCCCAGGGAAGATTCCGATGCCTCGAAGATCGTGCGCGAAGCGCTCGAACGCGATGGCGTCGCCCTGCGCGGACACGGCAGGGAATTGACCGTCTCACGATCCGACGGCACCAAGATCCGGCTCCAGGTCGAGAGTCCCGGCAACGCTTATGAGGAGAATGTGGACAAGCTGCTGATCGGGACCGGACGAGCCCCCAACGTAGAGGGGCTCGGACTCGAAGCCGCCGGGGTCGAGTTTTCCGAAAAAGGCGTCAAAGTGAACGACCGTCTTCAGACGACCAATCCACGAGTCTTCGCGGCCGGTGACATCTGTTCGCGGTATCAATTCACGCACGCCGCCGACTTCATGGCGCGCATTGTCATTCAGAATGCCTTGTTTTTCGGTCGTGCGAAAATGAGTTCGCTCGTGATTCCTTGGTGCACCTATACAGAACCGGAGATCGCCCACGTTGGCGCCTCCGTGAGAGATGCGAAGGAAAGAGGCGTCGAGCTGGACACCTTTACCCAGCCGATGAGCGAGGTGGATCGCGCAACCCTTGACGGAGAAACCGAGGGATTTGTGCGCGTGCATGTTCGGAAAGGCACAGACAAAATTGTCGGCGCCACCATTGTGGCGGCGCATGCCGGTGACATGATTTCCACTGTCGCGATGGCCATGACCCACGGGCTGGGCCTTGGAAAAATGGCGAGCACGATCTTCCCGTATCCAACCCAGGCCGAAGCGGTCCGAAAGACGGGCGACGCCTATAATCGCACGCGCCTGACGCCGCGGGTGAGGAAGCTTTTCGGCTGGTGGCTTTCGCGAAACCGCTAACTGACCCGCAACAAATCGCGCTTCGCTACACTGATTGACCAACTATGATAGGTTAAGAATGGCGCCCCTCATTCAACAATTTCCGGGCGTAGTGACGGATCCGACAGCACCTGCGAAGACGCTCGACCAGGCCGTCAAGCAAACCTTTTCCCGGACACTGGCCAATCACCGCCTGACGCTGAGACGGGGACGCACCGAAATCCTTCAACTCAACGTCGGCAAACTCTGCAACCTTACCTGCATCCACTGCCATGTGAACGCCGGCCCGAAGCGCAAAGAAATCATCACCCGCGATACCATTGACCGCATCCTCGCGTGGCTCGCTAGCACCAGCATCGCCATCGTCGATCTCACCGGAGGAGCTCCTGAGATGGTTCCCGATTTCCGCTACTTGGTCGAGCGCCTGCGGGAGATACCGCAGGTCGAGACCATCATCGACCGCTGCAATCTCACCATTCTTCTGGAGTCCGGCTACGAGTGGCTGGCCGATTTTCTCGCCGCTCATCGTGTGAAGATCGTCGCTTCCATGCCCTGCTACGAGCCCGAAAACGTCAATGCCCAGCGGGGCAACGGTGTCTTCGATGCCAGTATCCGGGCACTCCAACTCCTGAACCAGCTTGGGTACGGCCGTCAAGACGATCTCATTCTCGACCTGGTTTACAATCCCAACGGCGCTTTCCTACCCCCGGAACAATCCGGCCTCGAAGCCGACTACAAGCGCGAGCTGAAAAACCACTTCGGCGTCGATTTTCACCGCCTCTACACGATTACCAACATGCCTATCGCCCGCTTCGCCTCGTGGCTCAAGCGCAGCGGGAAGCTAGACACCTACATGCAGTTGCTCGTCGAGTCGTTCAACCCTGCTTCGGTTGCCGGCCTCATGTGCCGCAACACGCTGAGCATCGGCTGGCGCGGCGAGGTCTATGATTGTGATTTCAATCAGCAACTCGGAATGCGGTGGACAAGGGGCGGCCCGCTCTTCCTTTGGGATATCGATCCTAAGCGACTAGAAGACCGGCCTATCGCTCTTGGCAACCACTGCTTCGGGTGCACCGCCGGTCGCGGTTCCTCTTGTGGTGGCGCGCTGATTTGATCCGGATCAATCCGGTGAGCCGACGCTTAATTAAGTTGCTCGGTGTCGTCGGTCCAACAAATCTGGAGGTCGATCCTTGCGTCGCCGCGAAAGCCGGTTTGCAGTGGCGCGTGCGTTTGTGCGACCCGGCGCCGACGGCTCGAAGGCATTCGCCCGACGATTGTCAACCTTAGCCCGCTTATCTCTCGTGGGTTGAGCGTAATGCTTTGGTCGCCAGGGGATGAGGACGACCAAGGCATATTCGCGGTGCCACGTGCAAAAGACATTCCGCCGGCCAAACGATTGGCAACATCGGCGAGGGAGATAAGCGGGCTAGTCCTTAAAGAAGCGTGATTTGAATCGTAGGGGCGACGCAAAAGACTCGAAAAGAAGCTCTCCAGCTTGACTGGTATTCTCTAAGACTGGCACTAAGAGGTCGCGTAAGCGTTCCAGTTTCACCAAAGTCGTGTGCACTTGGAAAATATGAAGCCGAAAAAACAAACGCCCCGGGCGCAGCGCAGAAGCGCATTCTGGTTGTGGACGATCATCCGATGACGCGAAATGGCGCCCAATGGTGGATATCAAATGTCGGATCGTGCGGATCGAGGACATTTCTCTTCTCGAAGCCTGTCAGAATCTTACGCTCGTGCAGTGCAGCAACTCAAAACGCCTCCGCGCAGATGGCTCGTAGCGAAAAGTCATAGGCTTCGGGTCTTGTTGCCTTTGGCCGCCAGGCAGTCAGTAGTAGGTGCTATTTCCGATGCCACCAAGTGTCGAACGCTTTCCAGTCAGGAAAACATTTGGGATACGGAGCAACTCGGGCAGTAATCGCGAGAGCGAGAAACACCACAAATATTGCGATTAGTAGTTTCATGATCTATCGAAAAGCAAGCTACGTGCCATTTGCCTATTTTCTTTTTTCTCGACATAGCTTAGTTTGTATAAACTGATTACTATAAGGGTAAAGCAAAACAACACCACAGGCTCGATCCCAGGGCGCCCGTTATCTTCGGTGTAACATTCCGCCAGTTCCTCCCGGCTCTGGGCTAACAGCGGCCAGATCTTTGTGGCGAATAGCTTGTATCTATCCGAATCCTCAAACAGCTCTGCTGCCATCGATCCCAAACTCTCAAAGAGCGAGCCCTGTAGGTCAAACTCAGGCAAACTCATCGCCCCCTTCTATCAAATCCTATCGTCCCCAGCTATTCCCAATTTCCTTTCAAGAGGGTTTTTCAGCAGAATCGAGATATGACAGTCGTGAAATCTTCTTCTCGAGGATCTCGAACGCTTGGGCGAGGTCGCGATCTTCTTGAATCCGCTTCTCAGGCGCCGCACAGCCTTTTTAGGAATGGAGAGTCTCATTAAAAAGCGACAAGTAGATATGGTATCTTTTGAGTTGAATGCCGGCGGTTTAGTGAGATGAGCTCTTGCCTTTAAGAAATTTGCTTAAGTCGTATGAGGCATCCTATGGGGTTTCATTTTATACAATGAGCGCTGATGGAAATACAGCAATAGAAGAGTTAGAAGTGCTATTTCAGATACCGCACATCGATAATGTTCTCGTATGTTTTTAGGAAGAGACTCGAAGGCGTGAGGTCTGCGCGGAGGAAGGTTAGGAATGCCGTCGGATGTGTCCGACGACCGTACGAAGACGCTCGGAATGGGAGCGCGCGTAACGCGGCCTTTGTGCCCCCAGGAACGCTTTTATGGGTTGACAAATACAACATATGGAGCCAGGAGACCTCGACATTGAAAAGAATCACGGAGGACCGGTGCAAAGCGATCGAGCAAAACATCCATGTGATCAGCGTCGAAGACTTGAAATCCCTTGGAGAGGAACTCTTTCCGTTCCTGGATCACCCATGGAGGCAGCCGTTTTTCCAGCTCCTCGAGGAGAACGGCGGCAGCACATTTTACCACGCCACGACAGATGATCGATTTGAAGTCATTTACCGCCCCGCAAAGGAGAAAGGCATGTGGTTCACGCGGAGTAGAGCCATGGGTCCATTGCCGGCGCAGGGAATTGAGGCCATGAAGGAGATCGTTGGGAAACGATAGATCGTTCGCGCATACTGATATCGCTCGGCGCGACGCACCGCGCCGTGCGGTGCGAAATTAACCTCGGTCAATTTGCGGTGCGGCGAGGGTGCTACTTGACGCTCGATCCGGACGTCTCTGGTATTGCGTGATCTCGTATTTTGATAGACGCCATACTGGTTGACACGATATCCACGAGCGGCCCAATAATCCATTTCAGCTCCAACACCTTGATAGCTTTGTGTAAAGCCTGTTGTTACTAATGCTAATAGAAATTTGCAGAAAAATCCGGTTTCCTGAAAAGAAAAAGGGCGCACCAGTTTCCCGGTGCGCTTTCGCCTTTCCTTTGGGAGGTGTCGCTTACAGAGGCTTCTTTCTTTGCCGATAACCATCAAAGCTTTAAGCTGCCGCCTGCGAAAGTCCCCCTTAAAGCCCATGCTCTCGGCGAACTGGAAGCTTGAGATGATGACGCACCGCTCGATCTGCTTGCCGGATTTCCCGGCAGTTTCGCACGTTCGCCGGTATTCCATCCGGGGCTGATAGGGGTGGGACATAAATCGGTCGCGCTCGACGGGTGCCGATCGCAGCAGGCGACTCACAAGCTTCTTCAAGGTTTCTCTTGCCTGTTCGATCTGGTCAATCAGAGCGGCGCGGTTCTCATGTAATATCGCCATACGGGATCAAGGAGGGACCGTGCATCTGGCAGGAAGAAACTCGTGGATCGGCGCGCCGCACAATCTTTCTTGAAGGGAAGAAGAATAAGAGCCAAGTTATGCAGGCGAGAGGAGAAAGGGCACGATGCGCCTGCTTGCTGACGACAAGATCCTGTTTCCGGAGCTGAAACGCTATTTGCGCGATTCCATGCCGCAGTGTGCGAACATCTCTGTAATCGTAAATAACCTTGTCGCGTTCGGCGGCTTCAAGACTGTCGCGCATGCCCGCCACGCCCTTAAGTGGGGGACCAATCCATTCGTGGTTCCAAGGCCTCTATCCAACGAGTTTTGCGCCAACCGGTCTGGGCATGCGAAGTGTGCGTTTGAAAGCGGTACGCCGGATTTCATCGAAATCGCCGTGAGCGATATGGACAACTTTACTGACGGCGTAGGTACCGGCTTTACGGCTGACGGTCGAGCCGTGCCCATCGTCGGCGTAGCACTCCTCCATGCTCTCTGTCACTGGGGAAACTTTGATAACGGCGTGACGGAAACCTCGGAAAGGGGCTTCGACTTCGAAAGAGCAACCTACGGAAGAGTTATCGGCTGAATAGGCCTCAAGAAGCTTAAGCCGTTGATTGCGGCGACTGGCGTCAGTTCAAAGATGCGTCGTTTCCCGGTTTTCTTGAACGACCTATGCGCGCGCGAGCAAGCGCGATGTGGACCTCGCTAAAGGCCGTGCACGGTCATTTCGAAGTACTCGTTTTTGCTGTAGAATGCCACGCCCGAGTCGACCAGCTTCTGGACCTCTTCCACGGACGGGCCTTCCCAGATGCAGATCCCCAGCGAGTGATCGTTAGTCGCGCCGCGGATCGGGAGTTTGAACTCCGGCGGCGGTTCGTTCTTTAGGGCCTCAGCCTCGGCCTTCTGGAATCCGGCAGGATCGTGGATGTGGTGAATGGCGGTAACGTGCATACCTATCGTTACGCCCGACCGGCCCGAATATTCAATGCATCCAATCATGAAATACGTCCGCAAACTATGGGCGGAAATCGACGGAGTGGTGGATTGTGCGCGCGGGTGAGGAAAGCCGCGATCAATCTCCAATCCGGAGCAAGTCCTCCCATTGGCGAAATTCGCCTTTATGGCTGGTTTTACCGCTGACGCAGCCGGAGAATGCTCGTGCTGGATCTTTCGTTCCATTTACGAAGTCCGGCGAATGCCTTAAGAAGAGCGTTGTCAAGCCGAACTCAAATTCTTGTAACACTGAAGGCTCCAATTTTAGCTCCTAAGTTCGCAAAGCATCCAAGCGACGCGAAGAGAATCCCCACGGAGCCAAATCAAAGCGGAATTCAATTATGAAGAGGAGCACACTCACCAAGACTAAGTCTTCAAGAAACGGGGTTGCTTTCATCGAGGGAGATCAAGACATCGGATTCGAAACGGCGGCCGTTGTTGCATCGGCTAGTCCGCTAGGCATCATCTCGATGGGCACATTCCCGTCGGGCCTAATCGCCTGGGCCGGATCAGGATTTGACTGGAAGCTGCCGATCTTCTACAGGCGGCAGTCGTGAAAAATGGCGACTTCCTTGATGGATTTCAAGTGCAGATGGACCGAGACAAGGCGGTCCCTCTGTTCCACAAGCAAAAGCTCAACTTGTCTGGACCCCGCTCGAACGCAACTCAAATACGCGAGAGACGTGCGCCCGAGTAGGACTTCGCCAACAGGATTATCATCCCGCCCTGCAGACACGTCCACCCGCCCTCACTATAGTTAAAAAATGGATCAGCAGCTTTCCCGATGCCAACTCTCATCAAAAAGAACGACAAAGAACAAACCGGCCTACGCTCAGGAGCGCAACAAGCAGAGATTGAAACGGCTTCTGCGTCAAATGGTTAGGAATGATTTCTTTATACTCCTAAATGAAATAACGAACGGCTATGCAGCGACACCTGCGCGCCGAAGACTCATCGAATAATAACGCTCGCGCGGGCCGGTATTAGTTGCAAACCCCTTCCTGATCCTCAGGGGCAGGCCCATCCTGGTTAGGGCGGGCAGGGATACCCGGTTTTTTGAGCAACCTGTGCCCGTGAAGGGGGGGTATCAGTAGGCTGTGGGGTTTGTGGGCCGTTCCCTTCAGTGTGGATTAGGTGTTCGCTTGATTGCTTGAAGATGAAAGTGATATAGCCCCTCCGCAGCCTAATTTCCCGAAGCACATCGCCTGTAGTTCAGATCAGGCACGACTTGGCCAGCGGGGCGGCACTGTGTGGTGCCTCTCCTCGATCCCTCGCGACGAGATTGGATCGCGAGTGGGCAACCGCGATCAATCTCCGATCCGCAGCAGGTGCTCTCATTGCCGAAATTCGCCCTTGAAGCGTCGTTTCTCTAGAGTAGAATGGCGACCACAAGCACGTTGGTCGTCGTTTTCGCGCTCGACAAGGGCGCACGGGCAGTCGGCGAAAGCGCAGATCTGAGCGAGCGCAGAAATAGCAAGGGCCGCCAGAGGTTCCTCACCGGCGGCCCTTGTGCCTCGCACCCGAAGGCTTGAGGGGGACACAAGCTCGCCCTGGTTCTCGGCGGCCTTTTTCCTTGTTGCGATTCTCATTGACACCCGAATCTGCGAGGCATATGAGGTTTCCTCGATTTTGCGGGCTGGGCTGTGATAAAGGAGAAGACAGCCATGAACAGGAACAGGAGCGGTCGGCGTTACGACCGGGAGTTTAAGAACGATGCCGTCGCGCTGGTGCGCGCTGGACGCACAATCACCGAGGTGGCCCGAGATCTGGGCGTCTCCAAATGGTCGCTGGGGCACTGGGTGCGGCGGGCCGAGGAGGGCCAGATGCTCAGCGAACCCAAGACGCTGGCTTTAGAGACGCCTGAGCAACGCGAACTACGCCGCTTGCGCCAGGAACTGGAGTATGTGAGTCGAGAGCGTGACATTTTAAAAAAAGCCTTGGGCATCTTGTCGGCGGAGATGCCACCGCACGCTTCACGATGATGGAAAAGCTCGAGCATGAATATGGCGCCGACGCTCTGAGTGAGGCCCTCGAAGTGAGCGAAAGCGGCTTTGCCGCGCATCGGGGCAAGCAGGATGGTCAGCGTTGGAAAGAAGACGCCGATCTACGAGTCTTGATTGCTCAGAGCTTTGAGCAAAGTCGAAACACCTACGGTAGTCCGCGCGTGCGGCTCGATCTGCGCGAGCTGGGCAAACGCTGTGGCAAGAACCGGGTTGCCAGGCTTATGCGGGAGAGCGGCCTGCGCGCCCGGCAGAAGCGCCGTTTCCGGCCTCGCACCACTGACAGCGGCCATAATGACAAGATCGCGGAAAACTGGCTGGCAAAGGTGCCGGCGCCGGATCGCCCGGGCCAGCTCTGGCAAAGCGATATCACCTACATCGAGACAAAGGAGGGTTGGCTTTATCTGGCCTTTACTCTCGATGGCTGTTCGCGCCGCTGCATCGCTCACGCCTGCCGGGGAGACATGCTCGGTGAGTTGACCACGACGACCTTCAAGCATGCAGTGATCCGCCAGCGACCGCTCGCTGGCCTCATCCACCACAGTGATCGTGGCAGCCAATATGCCGCCGATGCTTTCCAGCATTGCCTGAGGGCCTGGGGCGTCACTCCAAGCATGAGTCGCAAGGGCAATCCTTATGACAACGCTCTGGCTGAAAGCTTCGTCGCTACGCTGAAAACCGAATGCTTTGCCGACTCGATTCCGTCGACAAAAGCCGCCGCTAAACTGATGATCTTCGACTATATCGAAACCTTCTACAACCCGCGTCGCCGGCACAGCGCCCTGGGTTATCGCTCGCCCGCGCAGTTTGAACACCACTGGCTATGCTCGCAGCGCCAGGGTTGTTCTGGCGGCGGCAGCCTGGGCGGCGAGACCTGCCTTACCAAGCAGGTCGGCTCTAGCCGCCCTGGCTGTAAACAACTCCTCGGAGTTGTTCAAGCCGCCGGAAACAACCCGGTCCAATCACCGACGGGCTTTCAATGCAGTAGCCAAACGATTAACCTCAATTAACAACAAAAGCCCAGTCCGCGTTTTCGAAGAAAGATCAATCCACTTGAAGTATGGTCTCAGCTTCGCCGAGCGATTCGGCGAAAAATGCACGTTAGATCGTTAGGCTAAAACCACCCCAAAAATACAGGTAAAAAACCAATGAAAGAGACACCCGACCCACAACTGCGCAAGCTGCTTGATGCGAAATGTAAGGCGTATGACGAGGCAGTCAACAGCAACGATGCCGCCGCCGTAGCCGCGATCTATACGGAGGACGGGGTTTTTGTGACCGACGCAGGACCGATTTACGGCCGGCAGGCCATCGAGAAATGGCATGCAGACGCGTTCCAGCAATGGCGTCGCAAGAATCACATCAGCAAGGCCGATCAGTATTCGCCTCACATTATAGATACGGCTGGCAACGAGATATGGAGCAACGGAGAATGGAGTGAGACTCTTCAACCGGAAGGCGGCGATGGTATACAAATCAAGGGCTATTGGTCGGCGGTTTGTGTTCGTGAAGGCGATACTCTCAAGGATCGCATGGTGACCTGGAACATTACCCCACCACCGGCGTCCTGATCTGCGCGGATCATTGGTTAGGAAACCTGGTCTGTTTGACTCACACTCGGGCAAGGAGTCGTCACAGAACCTTTCGTCGGTATCATCGTCGAGCCTCGGCGGCCTTCGCGGGGTCAACCCGGGGCAGGAGCCAAGACAGCGCGTCGGCAAGCACCTGGGGGTTTTTTCTGTCCGCGAACATAGAGGTGATCGCTCGTTGAGCGCTTCTTGTTGTAGGTGTCGTAGGTGTCGAAGACATCGGGATTCGACGCCCGAGACCACGACGAAGATCTGCGGGATGCCGCTCTGAATGACGGACTCAAGGCGGTGCTCGCCATCGAGCACTTCACCGATGCCGGCTTCGTTCGCGCCGTTGAGCACGATCGACATGCGAACTTCCAAACGTCCTCGAGCTGGAATTGCGCCGGCTTCCTGACGTGGCTCTCTTGATGCGGTTGTATTTTATTGTGCTCGTGGAGCGCGAGCGAGCCCCGCTGCCTACAACGAGAACAGGGGCTTGATGCTCTGCTGCCCGATGAGGACGAAGAGCGCCGGATACCCGTTCGAAGTAGCGATCGGAGCAATGGCGCAATGGAAACTTTGCGAGGATACCATCAAGAAGCGCAGCGTAAGCCTTGTCCCTGTCGGTGAACACAAACCTTTTGTATAACTTTTCGAAGTGATTGCGTGCTTTGTCGCGCATTTCTGGTGATGCGTCCGGATGAAAGCCAGCGAGGAAAAGGCTGTAGTCCTTGCTGTGCATGAATTAAGTGGCCGCCAACTCTCTGACACTCTTCCCATGTGCGCGCCCTGCTCGACGACTCTCCAATTGGAGAGCCGCGACCTTAATTCTCGCCGCCAGCCGCCTCGAAATGGTCAGCCGGGCCGATGTGGGCGTCGCCGGTCGCCGGGTCGACCAGCACGGTCTTGCCGGGATCGAGGCTTCGGCAGCTTGTCTCCGCGACCGATATAACGGTGAACTACGGTTGCCACGGCTTTAAGGCGTTATCATAAAGGGTTTTCTTGGCCGCTTCTCACAAAAATCCTGGGCTCGGCTAGCAGCGCAATGGTGCAAAAGTTTCGGGAAGAACCTAAAGCTAAAGGCGAATCGTATCACTGAAAAACAGACATCCATCCAATTTTGGTCATCGCTGGTCCTACATACGTTTCCAACCTGAGCGTGTAAGATCGCCTAAGGTTCAATGAACGCCGGTTCCAAAAATATCTTGCGGGGTTATTGCGGGATATGCACCCTAGCAGGGTAATTTGGACCATAACACGATGAACACAATGAACCGGCCTACCACGCTCACTATGACCACTATGGCAGTTCTCTGCCTCGGAATTGCCCTTGGTCCCAGCGATGCACTCGGCCAGCAAAAGACCCTCCAAGAACTAATCGTAGGCACTTGGATATTGGAGTCGGTGTATGACCAGACCCAGGACGGCGTAAAGCACAACCCATGGGGTGATGGCGTAAAAGGGCAGGCCATCTATACCAGCGATGGACATTTTTCGTGGATGATAATGTCAGCCAACCGTCCAAAAGCGGACACCTTTCCGGGCATCCCAGTTGGAAAAGCAATCGCCTACTGGGGCACCTACACGATCAATGAGGAGGCAAAGACAATCACAGACAAAATTGAGCGTTGCACATTTCCTCAGTGGGATGGATGGGGAGGAACGGTCAATATTGCATTTCCTACGGATGATGAATATCAATTCACCGTTATAAAACCTATCCCAGATCCGACGATGGGACCCTTCGTCCCCCACCTGAAATTCAAGCGAGCGAAGTAGGTTTAATTATGGCCGATTTCGGGTAAATGCGGTCGGTTGGCTAGCCACGTTCGCTCGTCCGCGCGCCGCTACCTCTTGCCGGGCTTCCTGCCCTTGTTTTCTCGCTGTGGGTGCGGCGCGCCCTTGGGGAGCGATTCGGTGGGGGGACGGGGATCTACTGCCCACTTGGCCGCATGGACAGGGACCTCGTTATCGGGGATGTCCTCTCCGGCCCGGTAGTAGCGATTGCCCGAGACCAGATTGACCGAAAGCTTCACTCCGATTCAGCAGCAGCGGCAGCGGGAGGAACAGTAATCGGTCCCTCAACAAAAATGCCACGTCCACGAAGAGCAACGGCGATCAGACCGGCGTCGACTCCAGCGGGAACAAGCAATGCCGAACCTTTGAAGCTGCCAGCCTTGGCAATGGAACCAGTGACGCTGCCATCTCCGAACGCCACAGCGGTGTCGATCGCTGGATCGAGCAGAATACCATAGCTCTGGGCTTCAGTCCCGGCAGTCAGCAAGACCAATTTGCCGATGTCACCGGCAGTGCCGGTCGCCAGCAGAGTGCCACGTTTCAAAACGCCGATACCGGCTTTGATTTCGGAAACCTGCGTATTGAAGTTTCCATCGTGATGGGCCCCGAGAATGTCGCCCAGATTTTGAGGAAGAATGTAAGTGCTCATAAGCTGCTTAAATAACGTCGAGAACGGTCCATGATTGAGTGTCTGCGGGAATCGGGATCGGCCTCGAACTAAGCCTCACCTTCCGGAAGTCGTAGCCTTTCTCGTAGTAGACGAGCGGGATTCGTTGCCCCTCGTAAGGGTGCATTCCCGACTCGTTTTCGTCGACTTGAACACTTGAACGATCGCGCTGTAAGCGACTGTCCCTTTGCAGTCCGCTCGCGGCCGCGAGCACCTTGTCCGGCGGAACGTAATACTGCGACACCCCAGCCGAGTCGGTGTATTGGCTTTCGCTGGCGTAGATCGGCAGGCCGCGATAGTTGCCCAGAAGCGTGACGCCATACTCCGCAAGAGCTGGCGTGATCTCACCGGGAGCGATGTTCTTCTTGTCGTAAGCCGCGAGAACTTTGTCGGCATTCTCGAACGCATCGGAAGCGTCCTTGCCCATGACGATGAGATCCGCGCTATACCCGCAAGCGCCGCTCACCATGCGCATCGCCACCTTCAAATCCTTGAGCGGGTCGCACGTGCTGGCCGCGCTCCAGAGCGGGTTTACGACGGAGCTGGAGATCGGCGTATAGTCGACCTCGGCAAGCGGCTCGTTCGTGTCGCCGTCAAGACAGATGATCCTGCCGGTAAATAACGCCTGCGAAACCATCCATTCCTCTCTACGGGAAATGTCGTTGTCGAGTTCCGTGATGTCGAGCGCGAGGAGCTGGGTATTCGTTCCCTGGAAGCGCTACGCTACCAGGCACCGGGGGAATGGGGCAAGCTGCTGGGCCTGGACCTGGTGCCCGAAGTCAGGACCCTGCGGGAAAAACTCGGCATCCTCTGCGCCGAGCCTGAGCGCCCCCGCGCCTGGAGCAGCACGCTGGCGCGCGACTGGATGGAGGCCACGCCAGAAAGCGCCGGCACTCTTTACATCGACGGCCACGTGCGCGTCTATCACGGAGCCTTGACCCGGCTGCCACGCCGCTACGTCTCGCGCGAGCGGCTTTGTCTGCGCGGCACCACCGATTATTGGGTCAACGCCATGGACGGCCAGCCCTTTTTCGTCGTCACCCGTCCGGTCGATGACGGGCTTCTGAGCGTCCTCAAAGAGGAGATCGTCCCCCGGCTCCAGGCCGAGGTGCCCGGCCAGCCCGGCGTCGAAGAACTCGCAGCCGATGCGCTGCGGCACCGCTTCACCATCGTCTTTGATCGCGAGGGCTACTCGCCAAAATTCTTTTCCGCCATGCGTGAGAAGCGCATCGCCGTTCTCACCTGTCACAAGTTCCCGGGAGCAGACTGGCGGCTCGAAGAGTTCAGCGCCCGCACCGTGCGCCTGGTCAACGGCGAGGAAGTCACCCTCCAGTTGGCCGAACGCGGCGTGCGCCTCTCCAACGGCCTGTGGGTGCGCGAAGTACGCCACCGCGACGTGCGCGGCCATCAGAGCGCGATTCTCTCCACCGACTACCGCAGCGATCTCACCCGTGTCGCCGCGGCCATGTTCGCAAGGTGGTGCCAGGAGAACTTCTTTAAGTACATGCAGCAACACTATGGCATCGATCGCCTGGTGGAGTACGGCATCGAGCCCGATTCCTGACTCCACTCGTGTCGTCAATCCCGCCTGGCGCTCCCTAGATAGCCAGGTTCGCCGCCAGCAAAGCATGCTAGTTGGTGAGCAGGCCCGCTTTGGCGCCTTGCAGCTGCCCGTGGAAGCCACAGCCAAAGAGACGGCCGCTTATGAAACCAAAAAAGGCCAACTGCTCCAGAGCATCGAGAGCCGACAACTCAAGCTCGCAGAACTCAAAGCACAGCGCACAAACACTCCCAAACACGTCCTCTTAAAGGACCTGCCCCAAGAAGACCGTTTCACCCGGCTCGCGGCAGCCCGAAAGCATCTCGTGGACACCATCAAACTGGTGGCCTATCGGGCCGAGACCGCCCTTGTGGCCATTGCGCGCGAGAGTCTCTCGCGCGAAGACGACGCTCGAGCCCTCCTACGCCAACTCCTTGCCAACTCGGTCGATCTGCAACCCGACCTTGACGCCAAGACCCTAAACGTGCGGCTCCATCGCCTGAGCACGGCGGCGCACGATGCAGTGCTGGTTGATCTCTGCCAGGAACTCACGGCCACGGAGACCCTCTTTCCAGGCACCGAACTGCGGCTCGTTTTCTCCCCGCTGGGTCCAGCCTAATTCCACCGTGTCAGGAGTTCTGAGCCTGAGCGACGGGCGGAATCATCCACTCTGCCGATGTGCTCTGTCGCATCATTCGGCGGATCCGAGAAATGATGCCCGGCGGAAGGATTGGATCGAAACGACAAGAAAGATCCAAACTACGGATCGGCGGGAGCCTGGCCTCCTTCGGGATCTGGTTGCGCGCTACTTCGGCTCCACGACCAGGACATCGCGCAGCACCTCAGCCGCCTTCGCGTTGTCCGAGGCCACCAGGCTTGCAACGGCTTTCCCCGGGTCGCGGCGCAGGATGTGCATGGAGCGGAGATCCAGCCCGGCATCCTTGAGACGCACGGCGATGGCGGCCAGCGCCCCGGGCTTATCCTCCAGGCGCACAAGCAGCGCGTCCTGGGTAATGACGCGGAAGCCCTGGCCGTTGAGCGCGCGCAGGGCCTCGTCGTAACGGTCCACGCTGAGCACGACGATGCCGCGGTCCTCCACTCCCTCGATGTCAATCTCTTCGATGTTCACTTGGTGCTCGGCAAGGCAGCTTGCGATCCGGGCGGCGACGCCCCGTTCGTTCGGCACAAGGACGGTTAGCTGTTTCATCTCGGTTCTCGGTTCTGGATTCTCGGTTCTTGTTTCAACGCTTCCGCGAAGTCCGCGACGAATTCGTCGATGACGGTCGTGGAGACATGCGGCATGACGGTGATGTGACCAATATCATTCTTGGGGGCGATGATCCATTTCTGCATCACCGCAGCGGGGGGACGGGGAAAGACGACGGTGACGGAGTTTTCGTGCCGCCAGGCGTCAATGCCGTTTGCTTTGAGCTTCTGCACGGCATCTTCTGCGCGATCGAGGCAGCCGCGCACCATGTCCTGCATTCCGTTCAAACCCAGCGTGCGCAGGCGATGCCAGAGGATGAGCGGCGAGATCGCGCTGCGCGAGCCCGCGATGGTCGTGTCCCGAGCGCCGATGTATTCGATGGAGCGGGCGATTCGATCAACGTATGTCTGGCGCGCCAGCACCACGCCACAGGGCAGAGGCGAACCGAGCATCTTGTGCCCGCTGATGGAAATGCTGTCCGCGCCATCGGCGAAGTCCCAAGGCTGTGGCTTCTCGACGAAGGGAAGAATCATCCCGCTGAGCGCGGCATCGGCATGGATGTAGGAGTTGGGAATCGCGAGGTCGTCGAGCGTCTCGCGGATCTTCGCAAGGTCGTCCACCGCACCCTTCATGGTGGTGCCGATGTTTGCGAAGATGATGGGCGCAACGTCGCGGTGAATGCGCAGCGTTTCACGCAGGTCGGCGTAGTCCATTTGCCCGTCCCGCTGGCTCTTGAGCATGATATTGCGGGTGTGCTGGAGGCGCAGGACTTTCACCACGGAGTAGTGGGTGTCCTCACTGAAGTAGCAGATGCTTTCCGGATAGAGCTCGCGCGCGACGTAGAGGCCATACATGTTCCCCTCGGTGCCGCCATTGGTGACGTAGCCCCACCATTCGTTCTCCGGCGCACGCGTAAAGCGGGCGAAGTCCGCAAGCACCTCGCGCTCAAAGTCGTGCGTGTTTAGCCGATAGTTCGTCCCGCTGAACGGATCACCGACGTTGTTCGCTGAGAAATGGAGGAACCGGAACAGCTCCGTGATATCGTAGTTCTGGTTGCACGGATAGCCGATGTTGCGCGGGCGCAGCTCCGTGAGCCGCCAGTGCAGTTCATCGAGACGCTGGCGGTCAGCATGGGAGAGGGCGTGGGAATTCAATGCAGGTGCGCGTCTGGCTGCGTTTTGCCATTCCCGCGACAAAGAGCAAGCACGCACAAGAAAACTACGGCAACCGGCCGCGCTACCCGCCGTCGCTGCGATCAGCGACTATTCGCGATCTCGGACTGGAGCTGGAGGCAAATCGTTCAGACCCCAAACTCCTTCTTTGTGTCGATGATAATGGTGCGGGCCTTGAGCTTCTCGACCTCCTGGACCATGTCTTCGGTGCCGCCGGGGCCATCCCCACCTTGACCGTTCCACAGGGCGATGAGCGTGATGTTTCTACCGGCGAGAGCGATGGCGTTGTGCAGCATCCAGAGGTTATTCCGCTTCCAAAGGTCGTAGTCCGGCCGCGAGCGCAGCCACGCGGGCAGCTCAGCGCTCTCAGCGAGCTCGCGCTTGGGAAGTTTTGCGACGAGGTCATAGAAGCGTTTTTCCCACCGCGGCCCGGAATCTTCCACGGACGCTTCGCAAAAGGCATCGGGCGAAAGTGCCAGGTAGAGATCGGAAGGAATGCCGAGCTCCGCACAAAGCTCCTGAAAGAGGATGTCGCCGCCGCTCGCGCCGCCCGCGAGACCGCGCGGCGCGCTGCCTTTGATCTGGTCAAGCCGTTCCAGGAGCTTTTCTTTGATGCGGTCACGGGCGATCAGCTCCTTGTCGGCGGGGAAGCGTGGCTCCTTACGGTCCGGCGCATCGATGCGATGGCCGGTGAAAAGGATCACGTGCGGCGGAGCGGCGGGCGCGGTGACAGGCGCGGGCCTTGTCGACTCGCCCCAATTCGAAAGTGCGAGGGCGGCATCGACATTGGCTGAGAGCAGACCGAGCTGCCGGTAGAGCAGGAGCTGCTTGCGAACGGAGTCGATATTGAAGGCTTTCAGCCCGGTGATCGCGTCGCGGTAGGCGCCGGCAACTCGCTCGGGCCGGTTGCTGGTGAGGCAGCGCAGGTCGGCCGCGCTCGCGTCGAGCCAGGGATCGGGTTTGCCCGACCGAGCCGCGCGCTGCTGCCTGGCCTCGAGTGAGCATTCAACGGCTCCGGCAAGGCGCTGGCGCTTTTGTTTCAGCTTGGCGAGCTCCGCGGCGGCACTGGCTTCATCGTCGAAGCGTTCTTCCCAGACTTGCGGCAGCATCGTGGCGAGCTCGACGCGGACCGTCAGCATGGCGAGAGCGTTCAGTCCTGAATAGAAGTGGTTTTGGTCCTCCTCAAAGCCTTTGGCATATTCCTGATAAGAGGCTTCGAGATACTTTGACCGCAGCGCCTCGGTGCGCTGCGCGTCGGCTGGAGCGGCAGTCCAGCCATCCTGCCAGCGTTGCTTGGCATTGCGCCCGCGCAAAGCATGCGCTTCCGCGCGCTTTTCCTGACCGATCTTCGGCGAGCTCAACGCGCGCTCCAGAGCCTGGTCCGAGCGGACCAAGTCGCCCAGCCGCTGGTAGATCGTGCCCAACAAGAGGTTTGCTTCAAGATCGTGCGAATTCCTTTCGCGAACTCGCTCCCAGACCAGTCGGCTGAGTTCCATGCGGCCCATCTCGAACAAGGTGTTGCCGACAAGGCGCAGCCCCGTGATGGCCCACTCGAAGCTGCTTGCCTCCTCGGCCAACAGGCTCAAGTCGCCCGCCTGGCCCGCCGCAGCCGCGCCTTCGACGGCTTCGCGGAAATCGAGCGGCACCGCGAGGAATACTTCGTGGTCGTACTCTTCGAGCTTCGGCAGGAGTTGAAAGATCGGGCTGTCGCGGTCTGCCGAGTCGATCGTGCTCTTGAGCGCCGCGATCAGTTTCGGCAACGATCCGGCCAGGTCCTCGAGCCGATATTCGAAATAGCGGTCCGTCTTCAGGTCGAAAGGCACTTCATCGAGCTGCGCCTCGGCGGGCAGGCTCTCCTTGCTGCACCGGATGAGAAACGTCCGCTTTTCGCGAAAGGCATGACGGGCGCCCAGCTCGTAGAAGGCGTTCGCGTTATGGATGGAGATGTCCGCGATCACCAGGTCGGCGACGAGCAGCTTCTGGAACATGTCCGTTCGGATGTTGCCGGCTTTGATGATCTCGCCCGTCGTGCCGCCGAAAAAACCGACTGCCTTGATCGCCGGCTGGATCAACTCCTTTTCGACTCGCAAGAAATCGATCCCGTTCTTCGTTCCGAACGGTGTGACGATGAACACCTGGTTCATAGGGCGGTGAGGAAGGAACCGAAGTGCTTTTTCACGTTCAGCTCAGATTTCGCGAGCGCCACGCCGATCTTCCGGAGATTGCCGATCTGATCGACGGCATCCATCTGCTGCACCGCGGCGGAAGGGATTTCCCCCACGCGCGGCACATCGGCGTTTTGCTTGTCCAACTCCTCATCGAGCTTCTGCAGTCCTTGCTGGCTGAGATCCACATTGTAGCGCGCGTAGCGGAAGAAGCGCCCGTGGTCCTTTGCCGCCTCCTTCTCGTCTTCGACAGGCAGAACGAGATTACCGATCTCGCGATCGATTTCCGCGCCATGCACGCAGCGGCCGAAAGTGCGGCAGTTGATGTCCTGCTCCACTTGGATGCCATACATCAGCTCGCTGGGAAGGTTTTGCAGATTGCCGACGACGTTACGGCCAATCGCCTGCGTGGTCCCAGGCGCCGCGCCAGTGCCGACGGAAATAAGCAGCAGGTTTTGCTCGCCCGTTTTCCAATTCAGGGAATACGCCGGCTGCGTCGCCATGCGGAAAAGCAGGAATGCCGGATTGTTATAAGGCGTGATGCCGCCGTCGACGAATACGCGGATCTCCTCCGGCTTCTTCGGGTTCAGGTGCACGACTTCGGGCGGGAAAAACACCGGTGCGGCGGTGCTGGCGCGCACAAGCTGCCAGAGCGGGATGTGCAGGTTGCAATCATCACGCTCGCGTTTGTTGTATTTCGCGAAGGGATTGGTGCTGATCGGCCACGGCGAGTCAGTCGTCATGTTGCGAGTGACAACCAGGAGCAGGCATTTGAGCCGCTTCGTAGTCAGGTCGGCAGGTTTGGAGGGATCGCCTTCGCTGCGAAAAATTTCCTTGAGCTTCCGCGCCAGCGGCTCGTCTTCGTAGAGGTTCGAGAAAAGGCTCGTGAGCCGCTCGAAAAGGGCAGTCTTCTCAAACATCTGCCGGCCAAATTTCTCATAGAAATCGAGCAGATCATGCGTGGACATGCCGATTGCCAGCCCGGCGGCAATGATCGATCCAGTGCTCGTGCCGCCGATATAATCGAAGTAGTCGCCCAAGCGCTCGATGCCGGTCGCGTCTTTGATCTGCCGCTCCATCTCGGCAAGGATTTCCAGGGTGAGCACTCCGCGGATGCCGCCGCCGTCGAGTGCGAGAAGTTTGCGCGGCCTCTCCGTAGCGAATCGCGGCGCCAGATGCTCCGGCCAAGTCGTTGTCATGGATAGCTAGTCTCCAGTTGAGAGATCCGGTTGATGCTTTTACGGGAGGCTCGTCGCGGAGGCAATCCCCGTTTCCGTTTGTGGCCAAATC
The DNA here is from genome assembly GCA_963810765.1 of uncultured Verrucomicrobiae bacterium. Taxonomy (GTDB): domain Bacteria; phylum Verrucomicrobiota; class Verrucomicrobiia; order Chthoniobacterales; family Terrimicrobiaceae; genus DASTFP01. Next base: position 420,911 of record CAWEOV010000024.1, on the reverse strand, counting down.
GCCGGACTACAGGTTAAAAACGGCCGCGCAAGGGACGGGGTTCGAATCCCTATTAGCCATGAAAAATTCAGCGAATTTAGAAACCGTCGGCGTTCCATCACAAAGGCAAATTCGTCCTGGTCAGAACCGAGCCCGAGTGCGCCAAGCACGTCATGAAGATCCTTCAGGAGTGCCATGCCTCGCGAGTGAATCGGCATGATTAGAGCAAATCCCGAAAGAAATTTCCAAATGGCCGAGGCGAAATGTCCTGTCTGCCAGGAAGAGTCAAAGGCCAATGTCCATAACCTTGGCCTTGTGACTCTGACACCGCAGACAGGCCATTGCGCCCGGGCCGCCTCCCAAGCACTTCTGAAAGAATTGCTTGGGAAAGGGCTGGCGCGGCGAGGGGTCTTTGGCTGTGTTGCGTCGGCAGGCCAAGCCTTGGTGGGAAGAAAGGGTCCCACCCCTTTCTTGGGATTGGCCTGCCTCCGCGCCTTGCCAAAGACCCCTCGGCGCTGCCACCATTTCGGAAATTTATTTCGGGATTTGCTCTAGTCACGCTCGTCGCGGCACGGGAGCTTATGAAGGTGGCCAGTTAGCCGGACTTTACGTAGCCTTTTGGCATGCAGAGAGAAGTCGAGATTGTCAACAAGCTCGGGTTGCACGCGCGGCCGGCGGCGGAGTTTGTTCAATGCGTGATAAGATTCAAGAGCAAGATCACGATTCTTAAGGACGAGGAACTCTTCTCGGCCGCGAGCATTCTGGAAGTCCTTAGCGCCAACCTGGATTGCGGAGCCCGCGTCGTCATCGAGGCGGTCGGGCCCGACGAACAGGAGGCACTCAATGAACTCGAAGCATTGCTGCTTCGTTTTCGTGACGAAGAGGGCGGATCGAGCTAATCGAACGCATTTCAAGGCGAATCGCTGCGGCGAAAGTTCCTTATTCTTCGCTCTGCCGCAATTTGGCAAGCACGGTAAAATCCTCGAGGGTCGTCGTGTCGCCGGTGACAGCACCGCCCGTCGCAACCTGCTTGAGCAGCCGGCGCATAATTTTTCCGCTGCGCGTCTTGGGGAGCGCGTCGGCGAAACGAATATCATCGGGCCTCGCGATGGGTCCGATGATATTGCTGACATGTTTGCGAAGATGTTCGCCGAGCTCAGTGGTTGCTACGAAACCTATCCGCAAGGTCACGAACGCCACGACGCATTGGCCTTTAAGCTCATCCGGCCGGCCGACGACCGCAGCTTCGGCGACGGCCTCGTGGGCGACCAGGGCACTCTCGACCTCGGCTGTCCCCAGGCGGTGGCCCGCGACATTGAGCACGTCGTCGATGCGGCCAACGATCCAGAAATAGCTATCCTTGTCGCGCCGCGCGCCATCTCCGGTGAAATAGAAGCCTTTGAATTCGCTCCAGTATTGCTTCTTGTAGCGGGCATTGTCGCCATAAATGGTGCGCAGCATTGCCGGCCAGGGCTTTCGGATGATGAGCTTGCCGCCTTGGTTCGGTGCGACCTCTTTTCCATGATCATCAACAACCGCAACGTCGACGCCAAAAAAAGGAAGCGTGGCTGTTCCGGGTTTGAGCGGGGTGGCGCCGGGAAGAGGCGTGATCATCTGCATGCCGGTTTCGGTTTGCCACCAAGTATCGACAATCGGGCAGCGTTCGCCGCCGATATGCTTGCGGTACCAGATCCATGCCTCAGGATTGATAGGTTCGCCAACGGTGCCGAGCAAACGGAGAGAGGAGAGGTTGTGCTTGGCGGGCCATTCGTCCCCCCATTTCATGAAGGCGCGGATGGCGGTGGGCGCGGTATAGAGAATGGTCACGCCGTAATGGGCGATGATGCTCCAGAAGCGGTCTGGTTGCGGCCAGTTCGGAGCGCCCTCGTACATGAGAGTCGTTGCGCCGTTGGCCAGCGGGCCATAGACGACATAGCTGTGGCCCGTTATCCAGCCGACGTCGGCGGTGCACCAGAAGGTGTCCTCCTCGCGGAGATCGAAAACGTACTTTGAGGTGATGGCGCAGCCAAGCAAGTAGCCACCGGTGGTGTGGAGAATGCCCTTGGGTTTCCCGGTCGAGCCGCTTGTGTAGAGGATGAAAAGCGGGTGTTCGCTGTCGAGAGGCTCTGCGGGACAGTCTGCGCTCACGTATTCGGCCTCGCGGTGCCACCAGACGTCGCGGCCTTCCTTGATGTGGATGTCGAGATTGGTGCGGCGAAAAACGATGACGCGTTCGACGGTTTGGTTGCCCTCGAGTGCCTGGTCGACATTTTGCTTGAGCGTGACAATTTGGCCGCGCCGATAACCGCCGTCCGCAGTAATCAACATGCTAGCTCCGCTGTCGGCAAGGCGGTCTTTTATGCTTTCGCTGCTGAAGCCGCCGAAAACCACGCTATGCACCGCGCCGATGCGGGCGCAAGCGAGCATGGCAATGGCCGCCTCGGGAATGTGCGGCATGTAAATGAGCACACGATCGCCCTTCTTGCATCCATTGCGCTTCAAGATATTCGCGAAGACGCAGACTTCGCGGTGAAGCTGATGATAGGTGAGCACGCGCCGTTCGCCGGGCTCGCCTTCCCAAATGATGGCGGCTTTGTTGCGGCGCGGGCCGGAGAGATGCCGGTCCAGGCAGTTCTCGGCAACATTGAGCTTGCCGCCAATGAACCATTTGGCAAACGGCGCCTTCCAATCGAGAACCTTTGTCCACTTCTTCCGCCACAGCAAATCGGCGGCTTGTTTTGCCCAAAACTTTTCGGGCGACTTGATCGACTCCGCGTAGATTTTCTTGTATTCGGCGAAGGAGCGGATGCGGGCGCCTTTGGCAAATTCCTTCGAAGGCTTGAAAACGCGCTTCTCGACCAAGTGTGTCTCGATATTGGTGCTCATTGGCGGCTAATGTGGAGGCTTCGGTGTCGTCGCGGCGATTCAATCTGGAAAGCAACGTCTCCGTTTGTCACGCGGCCAGCCTGTCCGGAGCAGGGACTGGGATAAAGCGGAAGCGTTCGTGGTATTTTCCTTCGTTGTGCCTTCGGCAGCATTTGAGACAGGCGACGCGGCGTTTCATCGCGTGCACGCGTGCGAGTGTGGTGCCGCATTCGCGACAGGCGTAAAAGTATTTTCGCTCGAGACGGATGCGTTTCAGCGGGAGATCGTGGCATCGTGATTCGTTTGGGATCCCCAAGTCGCTGCAGGCCTGGCGCCACTCGGCGCCATGGGCAGAAATGTGCCGGCGTCCGGCACGATGCTGGGCGAGAAAGTGAGCAAGCTCATGACGCAAGGTTCGCTGAACTTCGGAAGGCGAGACTTCGATCAGTTTCGGATTGAGGGAAATCGTCTTGGTTCGCCAGCAAGCGAGGCCAGCGGTCGTCCTGAGCCGGGGTTTCCATTCGACGGTCACTTCGAGTTCCGGGCAACTGGCTGCTCGCAAGAGTCGGCGGCAAAGCTTTTCCAGAAGAATGTCGCGTTTGGGGTGAATCCGGCGTGGCCGATCACCGTTACTCGCGGCGTCGGGAAGCAGGCGCAGATGGCGTAGAACGGATTTCCCAAAGTTGAGCACGACGAGCTGAGTTTGTTTCATCAGGCGGCAAGGGGTTGCGCCTGGCGCTCGACAACCGTAGTAAGAGCGCGCAGGCAATGTTCGATATCCGAATCGGTCGTATGGTTTCCGAGAGAAAAGCGGACGGTTGACGAAGCGAATTTGGGCTCGACGCCCATCGCGAGGAGCACATGCGAGGGCTGGACGGATCCAACCATGCACGCCGAACCGCTCGATGCGCAGACACCCTCGAGATCGAGACCGATCAACAGGGCCTCTCCATCCAGGCCCGGGAAGCTGACGTTCAAGGTATTCGCCAATGCAAGCACCGGATGGCCGTTGCGCACGGCCTGCGGGAACTTCCTTTGGATGCCGTCCCAAAGCCGGTCGCGCAGTGAGGCCAGGCGCATCTGGTCGGCGCAACGTTTGCCCTCGGCAATCTCCGCGGCTGCCGCCATCCCCGCAATTGCGGCGACGTTTTCCGTGCCAGGCCGGCGTGTGTTCTCGTGCGATCCTCCGTGAACGATGCGGGCGATGGCAACGCCCGAACGAAGATAAAGGGCGCCAGCCCCTTTGGGACCGTAGAACTTGTGAGCGGCGAGCGAAACTGCTGCAGCCCCGAGATCGGTTGGCCGTACCGAGAGCTTTCCAAAGGTCTGAATGGCGTCAGTGTGGAAGCAGACACAGCGCTCGCGGCAAATCGCGGCGAGCTCTTCGATGGACTGGATAGTTCCAGTCTCATTGTTTGCGTGCATCACGGAAACGAGAACGGTCTCCCGGCGAAAGGCGGCCTTGAGATCCTCGGGATCCACGCGTCCTCGAGCGTCTACCGGCAGGATAGTGAGGTTGAAGTCTTCATGGTGCTTGAGATGCTCGAAAGCGTGAAGCACGGCATGGTGCTCTGTGGCGGCAGTGATGAGATGCCGGCCGCGCGGGGCATGGGCTCGCGCAATGCCTAGCACGGCAAGGTTGCATGCTTCGGTTCCCCCGCTCGTGAATATAATCTCATGCGCTTTGACTCCCAGCAGGTCCGCCAGCCTCTCCCGCGCATCGTCCACCGCCGCGCGCGATTGCCGCCCCACCGCGTGAATGCTTGACGCGTTGCCAAAGCCGTCGCGCAGGAAAGGCATCATCGCCGCAAGCGCTTCCGGAGCGAGCGGAGTCGTGGCGTTGTAATCTAGATAGACCATTCCAGCGCGGGTTCAGATTGTCGTTTCTTCTTATCCAGGATGCGTAGTTGCTTCTCTTCGTAGAAAACGAGCGAATGAGGCGGAACGCTATGCGTGAGAAATACATTCGCCCCAATTGTGCTGTGAGCCCCGATGACGGTTTCGGCACCCATGATTGTCGTTCCCGCATAAATCGTCACGTGGTCTTCGATCGTTGGATGCCGCCGCAGGCCCCGGAGCGCCTGTCCGCCTGACAGCGAGCGGCCAATCAGCGCGACTCCCTGATACATCTTAACATGGTTTCCAATGATGCTGGTCTCACCCACGACCACACCTGTTCCATGATCGATGAAGAAATGGGAGCCGATCGTCGCGCCGGGATGGATGTCAATGCCGGTGCGGCAGTGCGCCCACTCAGTCATCATTCGCGGGATGATCGGCACGCAGGCACGGTGAAGCCTATGCGCGATGCGCTGAATGGCGACAGCTTCGATGAACGGATACGAAAGAATAATCTCCTCCTTGTTGATCGCGGCGGGGTCGCCCTCGTAGGCGGCTTCAATATCCGTGTGCAGGATTTCACGCACTGCAGGAAGGGTCTGAAAGAGCTCCAGGAGCGATGGACTTGCAACCCCGTTCCGGCGCCCCGCGTCGCAGAGGTGCATGCTTTGCCGGACCTGCTCCTCCAAACGCTCCATGACGCTCGATACGCGATGACGCGTTAGGACCGGGAGCGATTTCCTGTGGATTGCCTCTTCGTCATGAAAACCCGGAAATAGGATCTGCAGCAAATCCTCACAAATCCCTCCGATCGCGCGCTTGGAGGGAAGACTGCAAGCGTCCGTGTTGTTCATGCCCCCTACGCGATCGTAGGAAGCAAGAATATCCTGCACCACGTGACTCAATGCCGATTCCATCCGAAAACACGAAATATTATCCGCTGAGCCGCAATGTCGAGTTTCTGAGGGGGATATTTTGCCAAAATCCGTCTGTGGACCTTGGCGATTGCATGACTCATGCACTCATGTATACATTGAGGCACGAAGACGATTACGTTGACAGACGAGGCTTATGAGAGATTGAAGGCCTGGAAGACTAGCAAGGACTCCTTTTCTCAAGTCGTCCTGCGCACGGTCCGAAAGCGAGGGACCTTTGGCGATCTGAACGAGTCCTTTAAGGCGCTTCCTCCGCTCTCCGAGGAACAGTCACGTATAGTGGGAGAGGTGATCGCTTCGAAAAACGAGCAAGTTGGCAATGAAGGTTGACCGTTTGATTGGCACCGATTTTCTTGTTGACCGTTGGCGCAATGGCGAGGCGTCTGCTGCTTCGATCTATGCCCGCTTGCACACCGAGGATTCCCTGGCAATCCCCTGGATCGTAAAGGGCGAATTTCTTAGTTTTACCGCGATTGATGGCAAAGCGTCCCCTCAGCTTCTGGAGCTTCTCGCGCGTTATCCGACGCATTGGCCCGACGAAGAGCTTCTCGTCGGCTACGCTCGGCTCAATGCACTGCTCCGGCGGCAAAGCCTTTCTCTTCGCAACGAAGATCTTTGGATTGCCATTTCCGCGTTGCGACTTGACGTTCCGCTCGTGACGCGAAATACCCGCGAGTTTGGCAAGGTGCCAGGGATCAAGCTGGATCCGTTTTAGAGCAAATGCCCAACGAAATTTCTCGATGGCGGAGCCGAGAGATGCCGCGACCGCTCACGGGATTGGAAAGCGGCTCGTGAATCGAATGACTTCCTCCCGGATCGCGGCTATTGCCGCCTGGTCGGCGCGGCCTTCGAGGGTGGCGTGAATCAAGTCGGCAATCTCCATCATTTCCTCTTCCTTCATTCCGCGCGTGGTCATCGCCGGAGTGCCAACGCGAATGCCGCCCGTCTTGGTGATTGGTTCCGTATCGAACGGGATCGCATTCTTGTTGACCGTAATCGCCGCGTGATCAAGAGCAGTCTGGGCTTCCACGCCGGTGAGTCCTCGAGCGCGGAGGTCGACCAGCATGAGGTGGTTGTCGGTGCCGCCGGATACGATCCGGTAGCCGAGCATTGACAGGCGCGCGGCGAGGGCCTTGGCATTGTTCACGATCTGCCGGGCGTAATCCTTAAAGGAGGGCTGGAGCGCCTCGTGCAGACAAACGGCCTTGGCGGCGATGGCGTGCATGAGCGGGCCTCCCTGCACCCCAGGAAAGGCCTGCGCGTCGACACGCTTCGCGAACTCCTGTTTGCACATGATTAGTCCCGCGCGAGGACCGCGCAGGCTCTTGTGAGTGGTCGTTGTGACAAAATGAGCATGCGGGACCGGGGTGGGATGCAACCTCGCCCGCCACCAGGCCTGCGATATGAGCCATGTCCACGAAAAGGTAGGCGTCCGACGGAATCCGCGATTTGGCGCATGCGGGCGAAATCGATTACACGCGAGTAGGCTGATGCCCCGGCGGTGATCATTTTAGGCTTCACCTGTTCAGCTTGCTGCGCAAGCGCGTCGTAGTCGATTTGCTCTGATTCGCGATCGACGCCGTAATGATGAATCTCGTAGAGTTTTCCGGAAAAATTCGCCTTATGGCCGTGTGTAAGGTGTCCTCCGTGGGCAAGGTCCATCGTCAGGATGCGGTCTCCAGGCGCAAGGACGGTGAAGTAAACGGCCATGTTTGCCTGGCTGCCACTGTGAGGCTGCACATTGACGTGGTCGGCGGAAAAGAGTCTCTTTGCGCGCTCGATGGCCAGTGATTCAATCACGTCCATGTTTTCGCATCCACCATACCAGCGGCGTCCGGGATAGCCTTCTGCATACTTGTTGGTGAGACAGGATCCCTGCGCTTCCATTACCGCCCTGCTGGTGAAGTTCTCGCTGGCGATCAACTCGATATTCTCGAACTGACGGCGGCGTTCCTTGCGGATGGCATCGGCGATCTGCGGATCAACCGTTGCGAGGGTGCGTCTGGAGTCTTCCTCCTGGACAAGAGAATCTGTTGTCATGATTTGATTTTCTATAAATTGCAGCAGCACTGGAAGAGCCCTCTTGAGTGTGTCACGGCAGCGTTCGTAAGTTTCCCGTCCGAGGCCGATTGGGTCGGGTACGTCCGGTGCGCCGGGCTCGAACTCGCGCAAGAGATAGGTCTTCTCTCCAGCCTCTGGAAAAAATAACTCGATCAGGCGCTTGTGATCGCGCGTCATCGCGAAGATATGCGTGGCTTTCCGGACGAGTTCCTCCGAGACAGGCTGGCTGCGGAAATTTGTCAGATCAACGCCGTCAACGGACAACGCCTGAATCGCATGCCGGCTGGCAGGCATGCCGCGCCCCGCGCTTACGCCCGCCGACTGGACGTGGATGTCATCGCGTCCGGCCACCAGCTTCTTGAAAAGCCCCTCAGCCATCGGGCTGCGGCAGACATTGCCCGTGCAAACAAAAAGGACATGCTTCATGAACAGTTCAAAAATGGGGGCGAGTGGCAGCCAAGTCAATCGCGCGAGCGAAAACTCGAAGGGCATTCTTGCCGGCGTCTGGCTGATGCGAAGATCCACAAGACACTTGTGAAGAGATTTCGGCGAGGCTATGTAGCATGCTCTCGATGAACGATCTTCCTAAAGAATGTGTCTTCCTGGAAACGGCATGGCGCTTTGCGTTCTTGTTGACGGGATGCCGTGAGGGCACGTCCAAGGTATTTAAGGATTCCGTCGACGAACTGCTTCGCCATCCGCACCCCGGCGACTTGGAAAGAGCCAGGCAGTTGTTTTTCGCGATCGTTCGGCGGCGCAGCCTTGATTTTCCCGCCCGCTGCGAGCTCCAAGGGACGGCGGCGAAGCTGCACGAGCTTCCCGAGCCCGGTCGCAGCGCCCTGGCATTGCTATATCTCGACGCACTTCCGGCGGTGGATATCCAACGCGTCTTGAACATTGACGAGCGCTTGCTCGCTGAGGCGATGGACAACGCACGGGCCGCGCTCCGCGAGAAGAGGGCAATCATTTCATGAACTCGAAGAGTGCTCGCCAAATTCTCCTTTGTCGCCGTCCGAGCGGCGAAGACGATTCGGATCCTGCCATGAAGCGAGCCCTGGCTGTGGCTGCCAAGGATCGCTCCCTTGCGGCGGAGTTTCAGAAGCAGTCCGACTTTGATCGCGCCTGCGCGGACGATCTGGAAGCCATTTCACTCGACGAAGACTCTCGCGCGCAAATCGACGAGGGAGCGCGCGCCTTCGCCGCCAAACACGGCGGAGCGCGAACGCGGATCGGCAAGCATGCGGCATTCGCAGTTGGCGTTGGCTTTCTGCTTCTTGTTGGCTTGCTCGTTTGGATGTTTCTCGGCCGCGCCGGAATCTTCCCTGACGAGGCCGTCAAGATTTCGATGACGGGAGCCAAAGCGACACCGAATCAATTCGATCCCGTCGAGGAGAAGGCCGATGCTTTGCAGGATTGGTTCATGCTTAAGGGCTTCGATAACTTCCGCGTGCCGCCGGAATTCGCGCAATTCGATGTTGTGGGCGTTCGCATCTTCACGGTCGATAATGAGCCCGTCGCGCAAGTAGCGCGTGCCCGAGAATCTCATGTATTTCTACTGCTTTTCCTCACAACCCCTCGGGATCAACGTGGTGCCGGAAGGATCCTGGCGCATCACGGAATCCGACCGTTCGGTCCTCGCCATCCGCGAGGAAAAAGGCATGTGCTTTCTTGTTGCGTTCCGCGGTTCGAAAAAGGACATGAAGAGCTTGCTGGAGAAAGCCGGCGCGCTGCGCTAGCCCTTGGCTAGCAGCCTGTCAGTCAGGGAAACTTCGTCTATCAACGCAATCTCTCCAAAATCGGAGTGCGGTTGCAATTCCGGCAGGCTGCTACGTCATGAACTTGCACTCGCGTAGCGCCGGAGCGCGGCGAGCCAGAACAGGCGCGTTGCGCTGGTGACAATCAGCGTGGCAAGGGCGAGTTGCAAAATTAGAGGCGCCGGAGCGTCGGCCGCCCGGATCAACAACCGCGTGGGAACGTTCGTGACCACAATGATCGGAATGATCCAACTGAAGACGAACTTGAACAGGCCGCGGAAAATAACGTCCGGGTACCGCCCGAGATTGAACAAACTATAATACCCGTAAATCAAACCTTGGGAGCGGACGATCCAGAAACTCGTGGCTGCGAGACAGAACATCACACTGTAATGAATCATCACCCCCATTGCGATCGCGACGACGTAAAGCGCGATCTGGCCGAGCGTGGGAACGACTGCCATCTTGACGAGGGACACAACAACGAACGCAATGCCAATGATAGCATTGACGAGATTATCGAGTCCAAATTGCTTTGTGGATACCGCGAATTGCGTGTCGATCGGCTGAAGCAATAGGAAGTCGAAGCGGCCTGTGCGGATGAGTTCGGGCAGATTGGCCAGGTTTGCGTAAAAGAACGCCTGAAAGATCTGGGCGATGAGTTGATGCGTTCCGACGAGCAGGACGACCTCCCATTTTGTCCAATCTCCGATCCGCTCCACGTAGCCAAAAATCACTTCAAGGAAAACGATTTGCCCGATGAACCAAAGTAACTCCACTCCCATCCAAAGCAGAAAGTTCGCCTTGAAGGCCATTTCGCGGATCATCGAGTTGCGAAGCATGATCGCATAAACTCCTCCGTATCTGCGTAACCTTGAAAGCACGGCAATCTCCATGCAGCCCGTTAGATTTGAAATCGATATCCCATTTTATTGATACGATTCGCCCGCAACCGCATCGCCGCTCAGACCGTATCGGCGGCGGCTCGCTGAAGCAAGAAGCGCGCGATGATGCGGGAGGCCGGCGGTTTCTTGAGGGCGGCAAGATTTGCCCGCCATGCCTTCCACAGGGCGGCGTCGTTCGCCTTCGCGCCGAGGATCACGTCGCGAATCCGTTGAGGACTGCCAACCGCCAGAGCGCCGATTCCGGTCTGCTCGATGAGGGCGATGTTCCCTTCTTCCTGGCCCGGAACAACGTGACTTACGAGGAAGGGAATCTGAGCGGCAATCGCCTCCTGCACGGTCGCGCCGCCGGCTTTTCCGATGAAAATGTGATGCGAGGCCATCAGGACGGGCATGTCATCTGTCCAGCCAAGGAGAGAACCATGCTTTGGCAGGCGTGCATCATGGAGCTTTTGCAAAACGTTTTGCCTACGGCCGGTGACGACGGTCACTTGCAGTCGGGGAATTTCGGCGAGATGGGTAAGTAGTTTGACGGCGAATTCAGATACTCCGCTCGGGAAGAAAATCGCCTTCCACCCATCCTCTGATGGAGGAGGCGCCGGATGGTGTGACTCGAAAGCCAGGCCTACTGGAAAGCCCAGCACATGGACCTTCCCGGGTGGCACTCCGTCGTCGAGCAGGACTCGGGCGGTCTGGTCATCCGCCACGATCGACCCATCGCAGGGGCAACGGTACCAGGCCGAATTGATCATCGTGGAGTCTGTAATGACCGTGTAAAACGGCACGGTGACCGACGTGTCCCTCTTGCGAATCTTTGCCATGATAAAAGAAAACACCGGGTAGGTCGACGCGATGATTTCGGGATGGAACTCGTCGATGAGCGCTTTCACGGCGGCTGTCAGTTCCGCCAATATTGGCCCCATGCCTTCCACCACGCCGCGCTTGCTAAGCAGTTCAAAGACGACTCTCCACGCACGCGGGTAGCGATTGATCGCCGTCGCGTAGCCTTTCTGCATCAGCTTATTGATGACCGGGTTTGTCCGCGTATAGGGATCGGCAACTAGAACCTCCGCCTTTCCGCCGCTTTCCGCCAGAAGCGCATCCCGGATGTTGCGGGCGGCAGTGTTGTGGCCCTCACCCATGCTGGCGGTAAGAATGAGAATGCGCGGCATCACCTTAAGTCTGGCGAATTTGGTAAGAAAAGTCCTGCGGGAACTTTCGAGTTAGAAGTGGATCGATCGATTCGAAGAAATGCCGGGCCGGTGCAGGAAACCTTTCACTGCAGTTGTTTGAGTGACGCACGGACCCGCTGTTTGTTATCTTCGTCATCCTTCTCGGTGGAAGGCAGGGAAAGTCCCTTGTTGAATTGTTCCCGAGCCCTTTGCTTTTCGCCGAGGGCGAGATAAGCGCGCCCAAGTTCCAAATGATGGGTGTAAATTCGATTTCAAGTCCGACGGCCTGCAGGAATATCGGGTGAAGCTGGCCCTCTGCCGCATAGGTAAATTCAGGCGTCCCCCGCTTCGTTGAGACGGGTTTCCGAAGATTGGAGACCTGGCTTTGGCCGCCCAGGGAAGAACGCGCTCGTTGTGCGCTGGTAGTCGAGGTATTCGTCGCCGAGCGATTTTAGGGACCGCGCTTCGGCTGGAGGAACGCCGGTGACCTTGGTCTGGAAATAAAGCATAATCAACGGGCAATACACAGTGACCCATCCCCACGGCGAACCGATCGCAAAGATAAAGTAGGCAACCCAAATGAGCCACTCAAAGAAACAGTCCGGGTGGCGCGAGTAACGCCAGAGCCCCGCGTCACACAACTTGCCAGAATTTGCTTGATTGGATCCAAAGCGCCTCAATTGCAAATTCGCCACGGTCTCTCCTGCGATCGCAGCGAGCCAAAGAATTAGCCCGGCGACTTCCCAGCCGCTCATTCCCGGAGCCGCATTCGAGCAGGCGATTGCGAAGGGAGCCGAGAGCAGGCCGAGCAGAGCGGCCTGATATTGAGAAAATCCGAAAAACATGAGCCAAGGGCGTTTAGGGAACTGCTCGCGCAGCGCGGCGTAGCGGTGTCCCTCAGCAGGATGATGCCGGATGACGTCAAAGAAAAGCGACGTGCCAAGCCGCAGGCTCCAGACAGCGACCATCCCGGCGACGATCCACTTCCGGAGCGGCTCGCCTGTCCCAAGAAGCGCGTAGATCCAGGCGACGACGGCGAATCCGTAAGACCATGCCACCTCTAGATAGCTGGCGTTCTTAACGTGACGCGCGATCGCCCACGCGAGAGCCATTAAGATTACGGCGACGTTCGTCCCAAAACCGGCCAGAACCCATGCGTTCATCGAGGCGAGATCTTCGATGGTTCGCATCCTTTTTTTTGCGCCCAAAATTGGGCGCGCCCCTCGGCGGTCGATTTAAAAAGCCAACCTCGCTTCCACGCCTCTTTGAGAAGAAAGTGCCCGCAGAAATCGTCTTGCTTAAAGAGGTGTCTCGGCATTTTCTTCCAATCCAGACAAACGTCGTCGAAGACCACCACCGAGCCTGGCCTGGCGAAGGGCTTCATGATTTCCCATTCGGCAAGGATTCCGCTCATGAAGTGCATCGAATCCTGAAAAAAGAAATCCCAATACTCGGACCGGCCCGGGAACACGGAGGGCAGCATGCTTCGGGAATCGCCGTTGAGGAAATGGATCTCCACGGCAGGGAACTTGGCGCGTGCGAGATCTAGATTTTCGTCGCGGAAGCGCCGGAGTTGAAGCCAGTCCTCCATCGGGATGGAAACGTCCGGATCGCCGTCGTAATCGATCGTGAATATCTTGGCTTCATTGGCATTCTCCTGTGCGGCCTTCGCCATGGTGAATGTGCCGAGCCCTTCAAACGTTCCCGTCTCGACGATAATCTTTGGCTGCCGCCAGCGGATGGCATTATACAGGCGTTTCGCGCTAAATTCGTGGGTGGACCATGCATATTTCCACCGGCTCGGCGGCAGATCGAGCCGGACGGAAAAATCGCAGATTGCGGGCCAAGCCTCTTGCAGGTTTCTCATCCGGGAAACGCGAACTAATCAGAGCCAAAGGGTTTTCGCAACAGAACAGGAGTCGGCTCGCCGGACTGCTTTGACAAGCTGCATTCTCGTCCTAGCTTGAAACAGAGAGGGCGACCAGGGATGCTATGGTTGTTGGCCGGAGGCGAGTTCTCCAGCGAACGAACATGGTATCTCAGGGCGCAACCGCAGATGAAAAATCCGATGAGAGATTGGTTGCGACGGCATACGCCGCCTGACGGAGGGTCTTTCCCCCGCGAGGATGAGCGCGGCAGCGGCGTAGAGCATTTGCGCGTTGGGCAAAGCCTGGTGCGGGACGACATGGCGCAAGATTCGATTTCCCTTATCCTCCAAGGTTGCTGTGAATCCGAGCATCCCCGAGAGGCCGCCCCCCTCCGAGCGGGCGACGCCATCGACGGTGCAAGGGGATCCCGCTTGAACATGCGCGCCATCGTCGACAGCGACATTTTGCGCCTTCCGCGCCAGAACATCCGCAGGCTTCTCGAAAGGTGGCCAGCGATGCTCAGGTCGGGCGCCCCCTCTTCGCTTCAAGCTCCGCGGCCCCTCGCAAAAAAGAAGGGGTACGGTAAAATCCTTTGCTTGATGCCATTGTCGGACGGAATTCCGTGCGAGGAGTTTTCCTCGATCTGCGCGGAGACGATCGCGAAAGAAACGGCGGAAGATATCCTTTGCATCAGGGTCGATAAGTTGGCACCTGCGTCTGACGGACTTAGCGGTCCGTCCCCTTACGCGGGTCTTAAAAATGTCTTCATTCAACACGCCGATGGCGGAAGCGATCCGCAGACGTTGCAGGATCTATCGAGACTGCTGGATCGGGCAAGGGACCAATTTTCTTATGTGATCGTCGAGGCGCATCGCCAAACCACGGTGGAAGCACTGATAGAGATCATCCGGAGAAGCTGGTCCGTGTATCCTGTTCTTCGGCAGAACGGGGAGAGCCTTTTCGAGCTTAATCTTCTCGCCCGCGAAGCGCGGGCACGCGGTTGCGAAGCTATTCCCATCAAGCCCCTGGTTTTTCTGGACCCTCCGGAGAATGCACACGGCTTGAGCTGCTACATTGAGGAAACGGTTAGGTGGCCGGTTCATAGTTACCTTCGGAAGGCTGGAAACGGTCTCCGCTTTACTGCGAACCTTCGCCGGTTGGGGCGCGAAATGTGCGGCTGCCAGGTTGGGCTTGCCCTCTCCTCGGGTGCTGCGCGCGGGCTCTCCCACATCGGAGTCCTTCAGGTGCTGGAGGAGAACGGCATCGAGGTGGATATCGTGGCGGGCTCCAGCATGGGCGCTTACATCGGGGCGGTCTGGGGAGCAGGATATAGCGGACGCGAAATGGAAAAGTTCGCGCGGGAGATCGAAGGCTACCGCGGCCTTTGGAGGCTGATGGATTTCGCAATCTTTCCCCGTCGCGGGTTCCTGCTGACCGATCGTGTTCGCAAGCGACTCGAGGAAACGATCGGTGCGCTTCATTTTTCTGACATGGCGCGACCGATCCGCATCGTGGCGACCCGGCTGGACACGCTGGAACGGGTCGTCTTTTCAGGCGGAAGCGTAGTGGACGCCGTCCTTGCGAGCCTCGCCATTCCCGGCATTTGTGTGCCTGTGATGCGCGGAGGCATTCCCTATGTTGACGGAGGGATCTGCGATCCGCTTCCCGTCGACGCGCTGATCGACATCGGTGTCCGAAAAATCATTGCGGTGAACACCATTGCGACCCCGCAAACAATCAGAGCTTGCGGCGGCGATTTCTCAGAAGCCGGAAAGTCGGAGGCGACCTGGAGCCGGAAGTTTAACACGTGGTTCAATCCATTTGCCCGGGGCAATGCCTTCGACACCTTGATGCGGAGCAGTCACGCGGCGCAGACGCGTCTGGCGGAAGCCTCGTGCCGCCGGGCGAGCATCGTGCTTAGGCCTTATTCCTGCGATGGTCGCTGGCACGATTTCAGCACTCCCGCCCGTTATATTTCGCTCGGCCGCGAGGAGGCCGCGTCGCAGCTCTCAGCAATTCAAGACCTGATCAACGCTCCAATCCATGAACGCCAACCGCCTCACAACTTCCTGGCACAAGCTGCCTAGAGAAACTCTTCGCAATCTGCAGGCGAGCCGGCTTCGCGCCTATTTGCGCGATGTGGTCCTGCCCTTCCATCCGCGCTATCGGGAAGTGTTTTCGAAGCACGGACTGGATTGGCGGGATATCAAGACTCTGGAGGATCTTCAGCGGATCCCCTTCACGTCGAAGAGCGATTTGTCGGGGGGATCTGAACGCACCAGGGAATTCATCATCACTCCTGATCCACACCAACTGGCGCGCCGTCCCGCTACCATTTTACGCGGACTTCTCCGCGGGCCGAGCCGTGCAAAGCGCGAGCTGGAGAGAGAGTTTCTTCCGATCCTGATGACGAGTACCACGGGCCGGTCAGCCGAGCCGATGCCGTTCGTTTACACTGCGCACGATTTGGCCGTGCTTAGAGCGGCGGGTTTTCGTATGATGCAGCTTGCCGGCGCACGGCTGGGAGATCGAATGTTGAGCATGTTCCCCTTTGCCCCTCATCTCGCGTTCTGGCAGGCACACTACGCGGGCACCGAATTCGGTGTATTCCTCCTTAGCTCAGGGGGAGGAAAGACTGTGGGGACAGACGGCAACATCCGCATGCTGCGAAAGATAAATCCAGACGTGCTGATCGGTATGCCGACCTTTGTCTATCACGTCCTGCGCGAAGCCGCGTTGGACGGTGTCCGATGCGACAATCTGCGCGGAATCGTGCTCGGTGGAGAAAAGGTGCCTCAAGGTTTGCGACGCAAACTGCAGGAGTCCGCCTCTTGTCTTCATTCGAAGAGCGTCACCGTCGTTTCGACCTACGGCTTCACCGAGGCGAAAATGGCGTGGTGCGAGTGCCTGTTTCCAGTGGGCGCCGAACCGTCCGGCTACCATCTCTATCCCGATCTAGGGATTGTCGAGATCGTCGATCCTGAGACGGGCGCGCTCAAAGGTGACGGCGAACCGGGCGAGATTGTCTTTACCTCGCTCGAGGCGCGCGGGTCATGCGTCCTGCGGTATCGGACGGGCGACGTCGTCGAGGGCGGCGTGACCTATGAGCCGTGTCCGCATTGCGGTCGCGTCATGCCACGCCTTGTCGGGAGGATATCACGGCGGTCGGATGTCCGCGAAATGCAGCTCGACAAGATCAAGGGAACGCTTGTCGACCTCAATGAGCTCGAGCACGTCCTTGACGATCTGCCGAGCGTTGGATCCTGGCAAATCGAGTTGCGAAAGGTTAATGATGATCCCATGGAGGTGGATGAACTCGTTCTGCATATCTCTCTGGGCGACGGAGGAGAGGAGAGCTCCGCGTCGAAGGAGATCGTGCGATGCCTCTTCGAGCGTGCCGAACTGCGTGCAAATCGCATCATGTTTCATACGGATTCCGAGATGCGCCGGCTTCAAGGAGTGGGGGAAAAGCTCAAGGAGCAAAAGGTGGTCGATCGGCGATTCAAGACCGAAAGCCGTTCGGCCAGCGTGGCGAGCTCTCCCGAGAAATGAAGGCGAGCCCGGTAGTGGTCATCGCCGGAGTGCGCACGCCTTTCACGAAGGCGGGAACCAGTCTCGCCGGGGTGGGAGCGGCGGATCTGGCGCGCGCCGCCATGGTCGGCATCATGGTTCGGACTGCCCTCGATCCCGCTCGGCTCGAGGAAGTGATTTTCGGTTGCGTGGCACAGCCAGCTGATGCGCTGAATCTCGCGCGTGTGGCCGCGCTTCGTTCGGGAGTTCCGAAGCACGTGCCGGCCCTTACAGTGCAGCGCAATTGCGCTTCGGGAATCGAAGCGGTCACGCAGGCGTGGCTCCGGATTCAATCCGGCGAGGGCGAACTTTACTTGGTGGGAGGCGTTGAGAGCATGTCGAGCACCCCGATGCTCTTTCCCAAACAGTCAACAAAGAGGTTCGCATCCCTGGCTTCAGGCAAGAGCTTGTTGTCGAAAGCCCGCGCCGTCTCTGCGCTGCGCCCGCGGGATTTTGTGCCCACCCCAGCTTTAAGGCTCGGACTGAGTGATCCCGTGAGCGGCTTGAATATGGGGGAAACCGCCGAGGTCCTGGCGCGGGAATTCGAAATTGGACGCGTGGCGCAAGACACCTTTGCATTGCGGTCGCACCAACGAGCCGCCGAGGCGGAAGCCAAGTTTGCAGAGGAGATCGTTCCAGCATACGACACGGCGCGCGGCGTTGCGGTCGTGCGCGACAACGGCGTGCGCCCGCACCAGACCCTGGAAGCCTTGGCGAAGCTGCGGCCAGTTTTTGAAAAGGAAACCGGCACCGTCACAGCGGGAAATTCTTCGCAGATTACCGATGGCGCAGTAGCGTTGTTGATCGGAACAGAGGCCGCCGCGAGCAGCCTTGGCCTCGAGCCGCTGGGCGCCATTCGCGGCTTCGCTTACGCGGGTTGTGATCCTGGCCGTATGGGGCTCGGTCCGGTCTACGCGATCGCACGCCTGCTCGAGCGGCTCCATTTAACCGTTGACGATGCGGAGCTCGTCGAGATCAACGAAGCTTTTGCGGCGCAAGTTCTCGCGGTCCTGCGAAAATTGAAGGATGAGGGCATTGGCGAGATTTCGGACGAGCGTCTGAACGTCAATGGAGGCGCCATAGCGATCGGCCATCCGGTGGGGGCTAGCGGTGCGCGCCTGGTTCTCACTGCGCTGAAGGAACTGCAACGCCGCAACGGCCGGCAGGCCCTCGTCAGTTTATGTGTGGGAGGAGGGCAGGGGGCCGCGCTTTGGCTCGAACGCTTATGAATGCCGCAATCCATCCACCCCCAGCGACCAATACGGGCCAAAAGGCTGATTCTTCTTCCAACGCGGCATCCGTGCAGCTGCACACCGGTGAAGACGCAATAGCGCTAGTTCGATTCGACCGGCCTGGAAGTTCGGTCAACGTGCTGGATACCAAGACCCTTAACGCGCTTGCGGAGATTCTTGATGAACTGGACGGGCAATCCTTCCGTGGCGTGGTCTTCGAGAGCGCGAAGCCGTCCGTCTTCATCGCTGGAGCCGATTTAAGGGAACTGGCCGGCACGAAAAGCCGGGCAGAACTGGTGGACCTCGGCCAGCAAACTTTCGCCAGGATTGCCTCGCTTAAGAGCGTGACGGTCGCCGCGATTCATGGCGCGTGCGCGGGCGGAGGGCTCGAGTTGGCGCTGGCCTGCGACTATCGGGTTGCGAGCCCGGAACGATCCACGCGGATCGGCCTTCCTGAGGTGAATCTTGGCCTCATTCCGGCATGGGGCGGATCGACGCGCCTGCCCCGGCTGCTGGGCCTGCCGCGCGCCTTGAAGGTGATCCTGCGCGGCGAGTTGATGCCGGCTTCGAAGGCGATGGCCCTCGGCCTCATTGATGGCATGGCGCCGCGAGAGCGTTTGCTCGTATTAGCCGGACGCTTCGTGACCAACGGAAAACCGCGCCTGCGCGACCTTCGGCGCCTTGCCTGGATTCCCGCGTGGCAGGCAGTTTCCGCGCTGGCAAGAAATTCGGTACTGAAGAAGACCCGCGGGCATTACCCCGCTGCGCTCCGCGCAATTGACGTGGCGGCGAAGTCCCTTGTTCGCAGCATTCCGCAGTCACTTGCGGCTGAGAAAGAGGTGATTCTCCGGCTGGCCGACACCGAGGTGTCCAAAAACCTCATCCGGATCTTCTTTCTCCAGGATCGCGCGAAGCACCTGCCGGCACCCAAAGCGGAATTGCTGCGGAAGACTGCGGTGGTTGGCTCTGGCGTTATGGGTTCGGGCATTGCCCAGTGGCTTGCCTCGCGCGGCATGGACGTTCTGCTTCGAGATATAGACGCCGGCCAGCTAGCCCAAGGCTTGCAGCGCTCGGAAAAGCTCTTTTCCGATGCCCGGCGTCGAGGGTTGCTCTCTGCCGCGGAAGCTCAGGCCGGGATGGATCGCATCGTTCCGGCGGAGGTGCCCGTGGAAATGAAGTCAGTCGATCTGGTGGTTGAGGCTGCAGTGGAGAAGATGGAATTGAAAAAGAAAATCTTCGCCGACCTCGAAGAGCGGACGCGTCCGGAAACGCTGCTTGCCACGAACACCTCCGCGCTCTCGGTGACGGAGATCAGCCGCGGCTTGCAGCATCCTCAACGCATCGTTGGCCTTCACTTCTTCAATCCGGTGCACCGTATGAAACTTGTCGAGGTCGTTCGAGCGGATCTGACTTCGGACGTTGCGGTTGATACCGCTGTGGCTTTGGTGCAGCGGATCGGCAAGCTCCCCGTAGTCGTTAGGGATCGACCAGGGTTTCTGGTCAATCGCATTCTGCTACCGTATCTGCTTGAAGCCGTGCGCTTGTTTGAAGCGGGCGCAGAAGTCAGGGCGCTGGATGAGAGCATGCTCGACTTTGGCATGCCGATGGGTCCGTTGCGGCTGCTGGACGAAGTCGGGCTCGATGTCGCGTCCGATGTCGCGCAGACACTTTGTGCGGCATTTCCGGACCGAATGAAGATGCCGGGGATTTTTGCGCAACTGCCGGAGGCGGAATTCAAGGGCCGGAAAGGCGGCAAGGGATTCTATGAGTATCGAAAAGGTCGCCATGCCGGCGTCAATCCCGTCGTTCTGAGACTTCGGGAGAGGGAGGACAAGGCAGGCTCCTCCCGGGAGGAACTTCGGAAGCGCATGGTTCTTTTAATGGTCAATGAGGCTGCCATGTGCCTTGAGGAGCGCATTGTGGAAGATCCGAGGGATGTCGATTTCGCAATGATCATGGGAACCGGTTTTGCCCCATTCCGGGGCGGTCCGTTGCGCTACGCTGATGGCGCCGGCATTGGCATAATCACTGAGGATCTTCGGCGGCTCAACGAAGGCGGAGAACCCCAATTTGCTCCTTGCGAGCGACTCATCCAAATGAACAAGCAAAATAGGACATTCTATGGGGACTAGCGGCCTATCGGCGCGGCGGGTGCGCGTTTTCGGGCGACTTCCAATTGGCAACCGTTCGGTCCTTCCGAGTCCGGCAAACTGTGAGCATTGTGTCAAAGAACGATAACGAATCTGTGATCGACACGTCGCGCATGTCGGAAGGCGAGCGCGCGGCGTTGGAAGTGACGGAGGCAGCGCGGGAAGCGGCCTCGATGGAAAGAACGTTCGCAGGCGGGCTGTTCCTGGGTCGTCACGATCTGTCGCAAATCACGCCCTTCCCCGAGCAAACAATCGAGGATCGGGATCAGGGGGACGCTTTTCTCTGCAGGCTCGAAGAGTTTCTCCGGAGTAATACAAACCCGGACGAGATCGATGAGAGCGGGGAGATTCCCGATGAGGTCATCGCCGGCCTCGCAAAGTTGGGAGCGTTCGGAATCAAAATTCCAACGAGATACGGCGGCCTGGGCCTTTCTCAGACGAACTATTGCCGCGCCGCGATGCTGCTTGGAAGCTGGTGCGGCAACATGACGGCGCTGCTAAGCGCGCATCAATCGATCGGCGTGCCGCAACCGCTTCTGCTCTTCGGCACCGAGGAACAGCGGCAAAGATACCTGCCTCGAGTAGCCAAAGGGGAAATCTCAGCCTTCGCGCTGACGGAACCGGGCGCCGGATCCGATCCTGCTCGAATGGAAACGCGCGCGGAGCCTGCCGCGGACGGTTCGGCATTCATTCTGAACGGCCGCAAGATGTGGTGCACGAATGGCACGCGCGCCGGCGTGATTGTCGTCATGGCGAAGACTCCGCCAAAGGTGATTCGCGGGCAAAGCAAGAGTCAAATTACGGCCTTCATCGTGGAGACGTCCTGGCCGGGTATAGAGATCGTCCAGCGTTGCCGGTTCATGGGATTGCGCGCGCTCTACAACGCCGTTATCGATTTTCACGACGTCCGTGTGCCTCGCGAGAACGTTCTGCTTGCCGAAGGAAAAGGCCTGAGAGTGGCTTTGAGCACGTTGAACACGGGGCGTCTCACCTTGCCCGCCGCTTGCGTGGGACTCGCCAAACGGTGCCTGGAGATCACCACCCGTTGGGCGAAGTCGCGCGTGCAATGGGGGAGGCCGATCGGCGAGCATGCCGCCATTGCGAGCAAGATCGCCGACATGGCCGCCGCGACTTTTGCCATGGAGTCGATGACGATGCTTACGGCCTCGCTGGTGGATCGGGCGAAGTCGGATTTCCGGCTCGAATCAGCGATCTGCAAGATGCTGGCGACCGAGTGGGCCTGGAAGATCGCCAATGACACAATGCAAATTCGCGGCGGACGCGGGTACGAGACCGCCGCTTCGCTTGGCAAGCGCGGTGAGTCGCCCGATCCCGTGGAACGCATTGTGCGCGATAGCCGCATCAATACCATTTTCGAGGGTTCAAGCGAAATTATGCGATTGTTCATCGCGAGGGAGGCACTCGACCCGCATTTGAAAATCAGCGCGCCGATTCTCGACCGGCGGTTGCCCGTTTCCGTGCGGGGTGCCGCCGGGCTGCACGCCGCCCGTTTCTACAGCGTGTGGTATCCCTCAACGCTTCTTCCACGGCGGCTCGAGAAAGACTTCGACCGTCGCCTGGCGCGGCATCTCCGCTGGTGCGAGTCATGTGCGCGCCGGTTGGCCCGGCGAATGTTCCACCAAATGCTCGTGAATGGATCGGGGTTGGAGAAGCGCCAGCTCCTGCTTGGTCGTTTCGTGGATATTGGCGCCGAGATTTTCGCAATGTCGGCCACATTGTCACGTGCGCAGGCAATGGTGGACCGTTCCGATCCTGATGCGTCAAGAGGACTCGATCTGGCAGATTATTTTTGCCGTTCCGCGCGATTGCGCATCGCAGAGTGGTTGCGATCCGTGACGCTAAACGTCGATGGGTCGGGGTATCGCCTCGCCGCGAATTTGCTCGCTGACCTGCCCGAAACTCTTTCCGAGGGAATCTTGCGGCAAGCGGTCGACGGTTAACGCGCGATGGTTGCGCGCCGTGACTGCGGCGGCCTGGCTCTGGATCTGTCCAGCGATGGTGTTTACAGGGCGCGGCCGTCTCTCCCTGCGACAAGGGTCGCACAGATCGCGTCGATTGCAGCGCGGGTCCGCTCCGCGAACAGCGCGATTCCGATTCAGGCCGCGGGTGGACCGGTCAAGTAAGATACCGATCACATCGAAGCAACGCCTCTCTCAGTCTTTGCAGCAAGTGAGACTTTAGGCCATAATCTCCCCCACTATGAAAAAACCAGTAGTTATCGTTGGCTCTATCATCCTGTGTCTCATAATCGTCTGCGTGGCCTTTATTGGGCTTGTTGCTATTAGTGACAGCAACCCGAACGCTTTCGATAAGACGTTCCCCGAATGATGGTTTTCTAACCGGATGGCCGGGATCAACTCCGGGCTTCGCAGGCAACCGTAGGGCCGTCAGGTCGCGCAACGAGTGGGGTTGGTTTTCTCGATCTTGCGTCAGTTCGGGGGAGCGGCGGAAAGCGTTTTCAATTCGTCTTACGGGCTACCGCAGGCGGCAACCGCACTCGCGCTATTTTTGACCCGCAACCGATGGCTCTCATTGCCGCGCAAACTACTCGAGTTAACCGCGATCCGGCGTCATCGCCAGCGATACATCCCTGGTCCGCACGAGGCCGGGCTCTTCTACTATCGTTTCCCACCGCAAAACAGGGCCGGATCGCTTCAGTTCGATCGAGGAATTTCGGAAGGGGAAAGGATTCGCAATTCTCGAGTTGAACGGAGCGGCCTCCGAGGCTACGAATGCTTATGGTTCGGGTAGGCCTACCGCATCTTGTTCAGGCAATGGGAACTTGTGTTCGCCCTTGCCGACGAGAACCGGCGGCGTGGGCATCGTGCAGATCCCCTTTCAGGAATGCGGTCACCCTTTTGAGGATTGAGCAATGTGCAGCGTGAGTTTTCTACCCCGCGACGACGGATTCGTCCTTGCCATGAACCGGGACGAAAGGCTTTCGCGCGTATCGGGCCTTCCGCCGGAAGAGCATGGGCGTGATGGACTGTTGATGCTTTATCCGCGCGAATTGAGCGGAGGCACATGGATAGGAGTCAACAGCGCAGGCATGGCATTCTCGCTTATTAACTGGTATTCCCAGCCCGACTGTGCGCATGGAACCCCGCTGAGCCGGGGCGAAGTCGTTCGCACGCTTCTCTCGGCGCGCGACCTCAAAGCAGCTGGCACCCAGTTGGGAAAATTGCCGCTCAGGCGGATGAATCCCTTCCGACTAATGGTCGTCAGTTTGTCCGAGCGGTCGCTTACCGAATGGCATTCCGGCTGTGGCGATTTGGAACCCTTTGATTTGTCTTGGAAGCGTCACCACTGGTTCTCATCCGCTCTTGACGAAGGAAAGGCGAATCAAGTGAGACGGCGGGTATGCGCTCGCACGCATGGTGACTCCTTTGATCTGCCATTGCTAAGAAAACTGCATCGTAGTCACGCGCCGAAGGCCGGCCCATTCTCGCTGTGCATGCATCGAGACGATGCCTGCACAGTCAGTTACACGGAGATCAATGTTCGTGGTGCAATGGCAACGACATATTATGTTGCGGGCCCCCCATGCTCCCGGTCTCCGAGATTTAAAGCTTCGCTCGGTCTCGACGTCGCGGCCGTTCTGCGCAAGGTCGCCTAGGCTCCGCCTGCTCATTTGTCGTGGGAATTCCTTACATCAATGGCGCGCTGTACATAAAGCGCCCCGAAATGGTGGATTGTCAGTGACCCTGCTGGCTTAGGATCACTACGCCCCCGACAATGAGCGCTGCGCCGAGAACGGTCTGCCAGTGCATCTTCTCTCCGAGAAACAAAGCGGCAAAGAGGAGCACAAGAACCACGCTTAACTTGTCAACGGGAGCGACCTTCGAGGCATCACCGAGTTGGAGAGCGCGAAAATAGCACAGCCACGAGGCGCCAGTGGCAAGCCCGGAAAGACCAAGAAACAACACAGACCGTCCATTAAGCAGTGAAACGCTGCCCGTCACGCCGGAGAAAATCACGATCGCCCAGGCGAAACAGACGACGACGGTGGTTCGCAACGCCGTGGCGACATTTGAGTCCACCCCCTCGACCCCGACCTTCGAAAGGATCGCCGTCAATGCAGCGAAAAGCGCCGAACCAAGAGCCCAGTAGAACCAGTTCATCGCCGGATCATCAGGCTTTGGCTGCAATTGATCCCGACGGAACGGTCGATTTGGTTCATTGATTTCATTTTTGACATTTCTGGCATGGCGCTCGCGAGGATTTATTCGGCGTGCTTGATCGCCGCCGCACGTCACTCTTCAATCGCTATATGCCAGGTCAACCGCATGCCAAGCAAAAGCCGGCCAGGACGAGTTCTGATTCTTGAAGATGAGCGACCGGATCGGTCTCCTTAAGATCTGGGAAACATTCACCGTCTTTCTCAAGCTTGGCCTCACATCGTTCGGTGGACCCGTCGCACACCTCGGATTTTTTCGGGAGGAATGTGTGGCGCGGCGAAAATGGGTGACCGATGCCACCTATGCAGATTTGGTAGCGCTCTGCCAGTTCTTGCCCGGACCTGCGAGCAGTCAGGTCGGCTTCGCGCTCGGGTACATGCGGGCCGGTCTGTGGGGCGCGTTTGCGGCTTGGGCTGCTTTTACCCTTCCGTCTGCCTTGATCATGATTGCCTGCGCTTATGGTTTGAAACTCATCCGCACGGATTCCGCCTGGTTGCATGGATTGAAGATCGCCGCCGTAGCCGTTGTCGCGCAGGCGGTTTGGAGCATGGCTGTGCGGCTATGCCCGGATCGCACAAGAGTCACAATGGCTCTGATCGCGGCCTGTATTGTTCTCGGTTTTCGAAGCGCGTGGGTGCAGATTGTCGTGATAGGCACCGGTATGGCCGTGGGCTGGTTATGCTTTCATCGCCGCTCGTACCAGAGCGACGGTCCGGGCTCGAACAACCTCCGCCATATCCACCGAGGAACATTTGCAATCGTGAGTGTCTGTATTTTTTTCGCCCTGCTTGCGGGATTGCCTCTCCTCGCGGCGTCGATAAGAAACGAATGGCTTGAACTCGCAAACAGCTTTTACCGCTCCGGGGCGCTGGTTTTTGGAGGCGGACATGTCGTCTTGCCCTTGTTGGACGCAGCGACAGTAGGCCGTGGGCTGCTGACCAGAGATGAATTCCTCGCAGGATACGGAGCCGCGCAGGCGCTCCCGGGGCCGCTTTTTACTTTTGCCGCCTATCTCGGCGCCGTGATCATGCCTGACGGGCCGGGATGGGCGGCGGGCCTCTGGTGCCTCACGGCTGTCCTTCTACCGTCACTGCTGCTTGTGCTCGGGACATTGCCCTATTGGCAACAGCTGCGGCAGAATCCTTCCGCACAGGCAGCGCTGAGCGGCGCCAATGCCGCAGTGGTCGGAATCTTGCTGGCGGCATTTTACCATCCGGTCTGGACGGCTGCGATTGATTCCCTTCAGGCTATGATCCTTGCCTTGGCGGCTTTCTGCGCGCTACAATTCTGGAGGGTGCCGCCTTGGTTGCTCGTGATGCTCTGCGCGGCTGGCGGAGCGGCTCTCCTGCGGACCTAGTTGTTATGGAACTGCCCGAAGACGCAATACTGCTGAGAATATTTATTGGCGAAAGCGACCGGCACGGCCGCCGACCCCTTTATGAGGCGATTGTGCTAAAGGCTCGCGAACTGCAAATGGCCGGAGCCACCGTGTTGCGTGGACCAATGGGATACGGAGCGAGCAGCCGAATCCATACAGCCAAAATCATACAGCTCTCCATGGACTTGCCTCTAGTCGTGGAAATCGTGGACACCGAGGAAAAAATCAACGGCTTCCTACCTGTACTCGACGAAATGATGAATGGCGGACTGGTGACCCTGGAAAAGGCGAGGGTGCTTCATTACGGGCCCGGAAGAGAACAACACCACCATGCCTGAGAACATCTCGTTTATCGTGGCGATCTGGATCGGTCTGACGGTGCAATAGCAGACTCAAAGCGAACCGAATCTGACCACCGTTGGCTCGCTGGCTACGGTTCCGCGGCTCCTATATCCTGCTGCAGCGAAACGTTGAGGTGCTCGATAGGTCGCAAGGAAGTCCGTTTCGGACTCATTTTTATGGTGTCTGCCGCGATTATTGAGTCGAATGTGGAGTCATGCCAAAGAAACCGATTGTTTTGATAATTCGCGATGGTTGGGGAATTAATCCGGGGGGGAGAGACAAGGCCGAAGAAAACGGCGACGCCACGTTGCTTGCCACGACTCCGTTTCACGATTACCTCTACGCAACCTATCCGCAGGCGACGCTCAGCGCGAGCGGGATGGATGTCGGTTTGCCCGACGGCCAGATGGGCAATTCGGAAGTTGGTCATCTCAACCTCGGCGCGGGCCGCATCGTTTACCAGGACCTCACACGCATCAACAAGGCAATCGCCGACGGAGAGTTAAAGACGAACGAGGTCTTGCAGGATGCCTTCGCGAAAGCTCGCGGCCACCGGTTGCATTTCCTCGGGCTCTTATCTGATGGCGGAGTCCATAGCCACCAGAACCACCTCATCGCTCTTACGAAAGCGGCCAAGGAAGCTGGCGTGGACGATATCATGATTCACGCGATCTCCGATGGCCGCGATACCTCGCCGACAGGCTGTGCGGATTACCTTGCGATGGTCTCAGCTCAGACCAGCAGGACCGGTGCGCGCATTGCGACGGTGGTCGGCCGCTACTACGCGATGGACCGCGACCAACGCTGGGACCGTAACAAGCTCGCCTGGGACGCCATCGTCCTCGGACGCGGTGCCCAATCCGACCGCGCCCCGGCCGCAGCCGTGGCGGAGGCCTACACGCACGAGCCCCGCGGGGATGAGTTTCTGGAGCCGATCATTTTTTCCCATGCAAACGAGCAACGCGTGCGCGACGGCGACGTGGTCATTTGGTTCAACTTTCGCGCCGATCGGGCGCGCCAGCTGTCCGTCGCGTTTCTGAACAAGGATTTCAACGGATTTGATCGGGAGGTTTTCCCCGCCGTGCACTATGTGACGCTCACCCAATACGACAAGACCTATGGCTGTCCGGTGGTTTTCGAGCCTCAGTCGCTTGCCAATATCCTCGGCGAAATCGTGAGCAAGGCCGGTCGCGCCCAGCTCCGCATCGCGGAGACGGAAAAATACCCGCACGTCACGTACTTCTTCAACGGCGGAATAGAAAAGCAGTATCCCGGGGAAGACCGGATCATTGTGCCGTCGCCCAAAGACGTGCCGACCTACGACTACAAGCCGGAGATGAGCGCGCCTGAAGTGACGGCAAAGGTGGTCGAGGCCCTGCCAAAGTACGATCTCGTGATCCTGAATTTTGCAAATCCCGACATGGTCGGACACACCGGAGTTGTCGAGGCAGGTATCAAGGCCGTGGAAACGATTGATGAGTGCGTAAAAGCCGTCGTGGAAAAGACCCTATCGCTCGGCGGACATCTTCTCATCACCGCCGACCATGGCAATTGCGAGCAAATGCGCAACCGCGACGGATCACCCAATACCGCTCACACGACATACCTTGTTCACGTCCTATACGTCGCGGAGCAGGCCAAAAACTTCGATGTCAGGAGCGGCATCCTCGCCGATGTGGCGCCGACCCTGCTTTCATTGTTGGGTCTCGAGCAGCCCGCTGACATGACCGGCCGCAATCTCGTAGCCGCCCGCCAGACTTGAGATCAAAATTATCTGAAAACGGTCGCTAAGCACAGCTTTGCGCATGAAATCTCGCCTCCCAGGATCTCGTTCCGCGTTATAGAGAAATTCGGGTTCCCAGCACCTCGAGAAAGCGGGCGAGCCAGGCGGGATGAGCGGGCCACGCGGCGGCTGTCACAAGGTTTCCATCCACATAGGCGCCGTCGACTGCAATATTTTGGAACTCAGCGCCGGCCAGCGTAACTTCGGGGCCGCACGCATAGTAGGCGGCACACTTGCGCCCCTTTAAGGCACCCGCAGCAGAAAGAATCTGCAACCCATGGCAAATCGCTGCAATCGGTTTGCCCGCATCCGCGAAGTGGCGAACGAAACGGATCACGTCCGCGTTCAGACGCAAGTATTCCGGAGCACGTCCCCCGGGAATAACGAGCGCATCGAAATTCTCCGGACTCACCTCAGCGAAGGTGGCATTGAGAGCGAAATTGTGTCCCGGTTTTTCCGTGTACGTTTGGTCGCCCTCAAAATCGTGGATGGCGGTCCGGATCTTGTCACCGGCGCGCTTATCAGGGCAAACTGCCAAGACTTTGTGCCCGACCATCTGCAGAGCCTGGAAGGGTACCATGTTCTCGGAATCCTCCACAAAGTCGCCGGTGATCATCAGAATGTTTTTCGCGCTCACGCCAACTATCTTACGCCTCCGAGTCCATGCTGTCCAGTCGGATGCAACACCCGCGCCGCTCCAAGTTCTTTTCTCCGGTGTCTCTTTCGCGTGAGGAAATACGGATCTCGATCAGCTTCCTCTTCGCGCGCGGGTAGAAACATGGCCGACAATCTGCTTCAGTTAGGGCTACGATGAATGTGGGTGTGAGCTCAGCTGAGGCGCAGCGTTTAATTGAGGAGGATGGCCGGGAAAAGAATTGGAAGCGTTGGGGCACCTATCTTGCGGAGCGGCAGTGGGGCACTGTGCGCGAAGATTACTCTTCCGATGGCGACGCCTGGCGCTACTTCCCGCATGACCTCGCCCGCAGGCGTGCCTATCGCTGGGGTGAGGACGGATTACTCGGATGGTGCGACAGGCAATGCCGGCTGGCATTCGCGCTTGCACTCTGGAATCGAAAGGATCCGCTTATCAAGGAGCGGCTCTATGGGCTGGCTGGTCCGGAGGGCAATCACGGCGAGGACGTCAAAGAATGCTACTACTACCTTGATGGCACTCCGACCCATTCCTACGCGAAGGGTCTCTACAAGTATCCGCAGGCAGCGTTTCCCTACTCCGCGCTGATTGAGGAAAATGCGCGGCGTGGAAGAGATCGCAGGGAGTTCGAGCTCACGGAGACGGGCGTCTTTGATGACAACAGCTACTTCGACGTGTTTGTCGAGTATGCGAAATACAATCCCGAAGACGTTGCGATCCGCATCACCATCGCGAACCGCGGTCCGAAAGCGGCCCCTCTCGATGTCCTGCCAACGCTTTGGTTCCGCAATACGTGGTCATGGGGATGCAAACATGAAGGATGCACGCTCAAGCCCCGTCTTTGGAAAACCGGAGCGGGGCGCGTGGCGAGTTCTCACGAGACGCTCGACGATTACGAATGGCTGATGGAATCCGAACCCTCGGCCCTCCTTTTCACCGACAACGAGACTAATCAGGAATTTTGCTTCGGTGTGCCGAACTACTCCCCCTATGTGAAGGATTCTTTTCATCGCTGGCTCTGCGAAGGGGAGGCGGGAGCGGTCAATCCGCGCAATCATGGAACCAAGACGGCCGCCCTGTATCGCCTCGAAATTCCGGCAGGCGGGGAACACGTCCTGAAGCTGGAACTTGCACGCCGGGGGAAGAAGTTTGGCCAGTTCGATAGCGAGCGCTTTGATGACATTTTCGCTCTCCGCATCGACGAGGCGAATGAGTTCTATGCGGAGAAGATCCCTGCGGCGCTTTCGCAGGAACAGAAAAACGTGGCGCGCCAGGCTTATGCGGGGCTCGTTTGGACGAAGCAATTTTACCATTTCGTCGTCGAGGACTGGATGACCGGCGACCCCTACGAGATGCCTCCGCCGGAGGGCCGGATATTTGGACGCAATGCGCAGTGGCTCCACATTTTTGCGAAGGACGTTCTTTCGATGCCGGACAAGTGGGAATACCCATGGTTCGCAGCCTGGGACCTCGCTTTTCACATGGTGCCCTACGCGCGCATTGATCCGTATTTCGCCAAACAGCAGCTCACAGTCCTCCTGCGCGAATGGTATATGCACCCCAACGGTCAACTGGCGGCCTACGAGTGGGAGTTCGGGGACGTAAATCCGCCCGTGCATGCCTGGGCGGTATGGCGCGTGTACAAGATTTCCGGCAGGGGCGAGTCTCGCGACCGTGAATTTCTTGAGAGCGCTTTTCAAAAACTGCTGCTCAATTTCACGTGGTGGGTCAATCGCAAGGATCACGAGGGTCACAATTTGTTCTCTGGCGGATTTCTCGGCCTGGACAACATCGGCATCTTCGATCGCTCGAAGCCGCTTCCTACCGGCGGCTATCTCCAGCAGGCCGACGGCACTGCGTGGATGGGATTCTACTGCCTGACCATGCTGGCCATGGCGCTCGAGCTCTCCCACGAGAATTCCGCCTACGAGGACATGGCTTCGAAGTTTTTCGAGCACTTCATTTCGATCGCTGATGCGATCAACCATTTCGACGGCACGGGTCTCTGGGATGAGAGGGACGGCTTTTATTACGACCACTTGCGTGTGAACGGGTCGCGCGAAGTGCTGCGCACTCGCTCGATGGTCGGCCTCATTCCGATGCTCGCGGTCGAGGTGCTCGAGGATTCCCAGGTCGAAAAGCTCAAGGGATTTCGGAAAGCGCATGAAGTGGTTTCTTAAATATCGCCCGGACCTCGCGCGGCTCATCACCTGGTGCGCGCGCTCTGACGAGCAGATGAGCACATTGCTCGCCCTTCCCAACCGTGAGCGCCTCGAGCGTTTGTTGCGCCGCGTGCTGGACGAAACCGAGTTTCTCTCCCCACATGGCGTCCGTTCGCTATCCGCCGTCCACAGAGAGAGCCCGTTCAGCGTCGAAATTGGCGGGCAGACTTACTCCGTGGAATACGCGGCAGGAGACTCGCCATCTTGGATGTTCGGCGGGAACTCCAATTGGCGCGGTCCGATCTGGTTCCCGATCAATTACCTGCTGCTCGAAGCGCTTGAACGCTACCATCACTTCTACGGCGATACGTTTGCTGTCGAGTGTCCGACGGGCTCAGGCATCCGCATGAATCTTGTTGAAGTGGCCCGTGAACTTTCGCGCCGTCTGGCCAGACTCTTCCTTCCTGATGCTTCAGGAAAGAGGCCCTGCCACGGAGGCTGCCGGTTGCACGGGGCGGACCCGCACTGGAAGGATCTAGTCCTCTTTCACGAATACTTTCACGGCGACGACGGACGTGGCCTTGGCGCCTCTCATCAAACCGGCTGGACCGCACTCGTCGCCCGTTGTATCGAAGACCTTGCAGGCCATCCCACTGAGCAAGTCCCGCCTCCCGGGATCGCTTGAGGAGATTCGTGGTGCCGGTTCGTGTCATAGCAAGAAGTCGAGCGACGGTAGATGCGGCAGCGACATTGTTACCCCGATGGCGACTCTGGGGCAAGACGCGCGGTCATTTAGGCTCCCGGCTTGCCCGAAAAACAGAGAGCAATATCGAGCTTTCAAAAGACACCAACGAGGTCACCACAGTTTACACGTCAAGCTCGCGCCACGCGTTCATTTCCAAGCAGGACGGCCCGCGCTTCAAGTGGGATTCGCTAGCCGAAATGCACGTCTCCTGCGTCCCTGAGACAAAAGAACGTAACGAAGCAAAAAGGGGCGTGCTGTCTGAGCTGGCGAACGAAATCTTCAATATCCCATGACTACAACGGCGGCTTGTCGTGGGAGGATATTCACAAGCGGATAGAAAAACTCGAAGGACTCAAGCGGGGAGGCTCGAGAAAGCGCTTCGATAAGCTTCGTGAAGCAAAGCTCATTCACAGAACGTCAGTCGGATTCTGGACCAAATGAGCATGTTTACGTCCTATGTCCTTTTACGTCCTTTTTACGTCTCAGGAACGCGTTACGTCCCTACGTCCCTGCGCCTATATATAGATAGGCGCGAAGGGACGTTAGAAAAGGACGCAACGTTTACGCTCCGAACAGGGGACGTTCTCTTCCCCTGCCGCCGTTTTTGAAATACCCTACCCCGATAACCCTATGACACACGAACAAGACATCACTAACATCTGCATCATTACCTCAGGCTTACTCGCTAGCGGGCACTACACCGAGGCCATCGGAGACGGCGATCCGTTAACGAAATTACAACAAAGCGGAAATCGAATAGTCACTCGCTCCGCGATTAGGATATACGAGGACATCTGCGAGAAATGGGAGAAGTCGGAACCGAAGGGCTAGGTGATTGTGCGGCTTAAATAAGTGGCCCACGGGCGACTAAACTCTCTACTCATTTATGACAACAGCACTCAAGGAGACGCAACAGATGCTCGAGAAGCTGCTGGTCCTACTGGAATCAAGTGAACGAGACCGATTTGCGGCACACCTTTACCAATCCCGCAGGGAATACCGGCTCGTATGCGAGCGGGGAGGCAAGGGAGGCAAGCAAATCGAGCGATGCCTCATCTCGACGTTTCGAGTTGCCGAGAGCATGGGATTCAAGGGCGAATATCGCCAATGGGAACACCTGTTGCGCGTTGGCGAATGAGAATCGTGGCCCGCTGTTCTCAGCAGCGGACGAGGCGAAGGAAGACGAAACGCCCGATGGAAGTCAACGTCGAAAAGTAGGATTTCGTCCTACACAAATTTTAGGCGTGGCCCGATTTTCAAGCTGCGTGCGCTATTGTAGAGTCAACCGTGAATGTGCATGGCAGCCCGCCCTCAAAACGTAGTCGATGGGGGTCGATTCTTTAGGGGGGCGGGCTGCCGATTTGCGCGAACCGGGTCGAGCGCGCAGAACCGCGGGAGCCTGTCAAAGAAGTCTCTAGCGCCCTAACGTTTCGTACCACCGTGACCGTTGCTACGGGCTTTTTGCACAGCAAGCAGCGCGCCGCTCCCTTCCTCTCGCAGTCCCCGACGAACGGGTGCCAACCGCTCTTTCTTCGCCCGCCAATACTCGGCGACCGCCAAAAGGTGCCGATTTCCGCTCAGCAGACAAGCGACGCGATAACAAAGCCGCTCTGCGATGTAAAATACGGTCATACCGACTTCCTCCCGCATGCTGCACGGCTCCCAAGGTTCACGATCTCTTTCGGCGCTCGATAGGGCGCCCGTCTGTCCTTCAATGTTCATGGTGGATTCGCAACCTAGGGCCGTGAGCCCAGAATAAAGATTTGCGACCCACCCCGTAACCGGCAGCGGACAAGGTAGAGTATCGGCGATTTAAACAAAGAAGCAAGGAGAGATACCCAACCAGCGCGAATGGGCGACGCGTCACCTCAACGTTTCAGATTGCCGAGAACATCGGCAACGGGCCGAACGCGGGCAGAATCGCGGGAATCTGTCAAGAGCTAGTGCCGTTTACGATTGGCTGCTTCTAATTGTTGGATGCGAGTCTCTAGCTTGGCTATTCCTTGGGCAAGAGCAAGCATCCCGGCGTTCAGGTTATACATCACGGGGTCTTGTTGAGAATGGATGAGTTTCAAATTTTCCCTAAAGGCTTTTACGGCAGTGGATAATTCCGCGTTCATTTTACCATTCAGCCATTGCTGAGGCGACCTACAAGCCATTAGTCCGTGTGACAACTTTTCTGCAAAAGAATGGCACAAACTGCAATTGTTGCCCATTGGCAACAAGGTCCGCAGAGCCTTTATTCATGCGGTTTACAGAGTAGAAATGACAACAATTGTTGTCATGGATTCTCTGGGGCTAAGACCCAGTTAACTGACGCCAATACGTATCTGCCTTTTCGATATTGCTATCGATATTACTCCTGAAACCTCTTAACGCGGCCTGATTCCCGCAGAGATAAAGCTTGCCCTTGTAAACAGCGAAGGCGTCCGGATTACCTTCGATGTTGCTCAGTATTCCGTTAACTACCCCGTAGGCACAAAATCCGCCATACTGCGGGGCATACTTTGCGGGATCCTTGTCAAAATCGGCTTTATCCGCTGTCGAGGCAAATAAGTATGTTGCGCCTTGATATGTGCTCTCGATTCCGGAATTCCCTTTGACTGGCTTTCGTTGCTTGAAGAAGGCGACGGCATCGTACCCATTTAAGATAACCCCTTTACTATCTACGTTTACATTCGCTGTCTCACTGCCTTTCGCTCCCCGGAAAGCGGCGATCTGAACGAGAAGGATCGGCCCCCTTTCTGCGCTATCCGGGGCAGGATCCAACGTTTCCTTGTCGGCAGCACGAACTGCATTGGTCGCAGCGAGGGCAATGACCGCTGCCGCGGAAGCCACAGTTAGCAAGTGTGGGAGTCTTTTCAAACCTAACGCCTCCTCTTTCTTTTCGGTCCTCCTAGGTAAAGCAAATCTACTCCTTGCCCAAACGAGCCCCGAACCCTGAAATAGGTTCACCTCTCAGTCGAAACTACCCGCAATTAAAGCCGAACACAAGAGATTCGGTGAACGGATCATGGGCTCACCGCATCGAGGATTTTGAGTCGAAGGCGCTGAGCAGATACGTTCGTTGGATCGGTGAGGAGCGCCTGATCGACCGCGGCAAGCGCGAGTTTGGGACGATGTTGCGGCAGCAGCATCTCGCTGGCACGCGTGCAGACAACGCTGTTTTTCGGGAGCCTCACCAAGCCGAATGAGCGAAGAAAGTCAGCGCGCTTGGAGTCAGTTTCAAACCCCGCCAGCGCGATATGAAGCAACGGGTGATTGGGGAGGAAGATTAAAGCGTTCCGCACCCATTCTTCGGCTACAGTTGGATTCGTGAGAAGGGCGTTGTCTACCCACTCGATAACTTTGATGTCGCTCGCCGGGAAGATCGTTTGCTCACCTCCGGTACTGAAAAACCACGGTATGAAGCGCGCGTTGGGTTGAAGGTCTTGCGCTAAGTCCTTTAATTGCTTGGTCAGCTTCGATCTGCGTTCTTCATTGACCGCGACGAGCGCGCCGTCATCTGAAAATCGGAGTCCGCTTGCGATATCGGAGAGCGATTCGACTTGCAGCGCGGCTGAGCGGGCCATCGAAATGGAGGAGCCTATTCTCCCTGCGGCGCCACCCGATTCTTTCACCTGCCGAGCCATCTCTGTCGGAGTAGCCGCATCCCAGAGCTTGGCGGTGTTGTCCCAGCTTGCCGTCAGGATCCGAGCACCGTCCGGACTAAACGTCGCCCATCGGACAGCATCTTGGTGGTCAAAAGAGGCTATCAGCTTGCCCGAGGCCGCATCCCAGAGCTTGGCTGTCTTGTCCGCGCTCGCCGTCAGGATCCGAGCACCGTCCGGACTAAACGCCGCGTAGTAGACACTAGCCTGATGGTCAAAAGAGGCTATCAGCTTGCCTGAGGCCGCATCCCAGAGCTTGGCGGTTTTGTCCGCGCTCGCCGTCAGGATCCACGCACCATCCGGACTAAACGCCGCTCGGAAGACTTCGTCCTGATGATCAAAAGAGCCGATCAGTTCGCCCGAGGCCGCATCCCAGAGCTTGGCGGTCTTGTCCGCGCTCGCCGTTAAGATCCGAGAACTGTCCGGACTAAACGCCGCATAATAGAGACCATCCTGATGGTCAAAAGAGGCAACGAGCTTGCCCGAGGGCGTATCCCAGAGCTTGGCGCTTTGATCCGCGCTCGCCGTCAGGATCCGCCTACCGTCGGGACTAAACGCCGCGAGGAAGACAAGATCCTGATGGTCAAAGGAGGCGATCAGCTCGCCAGAGGCCGCATCCCAGAGCTTGACGGTTTTGTCGGCGCTCGCCGTCAGGATTCGAGCACCGTCCGGACTAAACGCCGCGTAGTAGACATTAGCCTGATGGGCAAAGGAGGCGATGAGCTTGGCAGAGGCTGCATCCCAGAGTTTGGCGGTGTTGTCGGCGCTCGCCGTGAGGATCCGCGCACCGTCGGGACTAAACGCCGCTTGGAAGACCTCACCCTGATGGGCAAAGGAGGCTATTAGCTTGCCTGAGGCCGCATCCCAGAGCTTGGCGGTTTGGTCCCAGCTTGCCGTGAGGATCCGAGTACCGTCCGGACTAAACGCCGCGCGCCAGACGATACCCTGATGAGCGAAGGAGGCGACGAGCTTGCCTGAGGCCGCATCCCAAAGCTTGGCGGTTTGGTCCGCGCTTGCCGTCAGGATCCGAGCACCGTCTGCACTAAACGCCGCGTCGTTGACGTCGGCGTCATGGGCGAAGGAGGCGATGAGCCTGCCCGAGGCCGCGTCCCAGAGTTTGGCGGTCTTGTCTGCGCTCGCCGTGAGGATCCGAGTGCCGTCCGGACTAAACGCCGCGTTGTAAACGATAGCCTGATGAGCAAAGGAAGCTATGAGCTTGCCCGATGCCGCATCCCAGAGCTTGGCGGTCTTATCCGCGCTCGCCGTAAGGATTCGAGTGCCGTCCGAACTAAACGCCGCGTGCCAGACGATGCCCTGATGAGCGAAGGAGGCGACGAGCTTGCCTGAGGCCGCATCCCAGAGCTTGGCGGTTTGGTCCCAGCTTGCCGTGAGGATCCGAGTACCGTCCGGACTAAACACCGCGTCAGTGAGACTGTCCTGATGTTCAAAGGAGGCGATGAACGGTGGCAGCGCCTTTTCGCGATGAACGATTAGCTCGTGGAAGAATCGTTCTGAAGCAATTTGATTTTCCGGGTCGAACTTGATCGCCCGCGCAAGAAGAGCGATGCCTTCCCGCCACTCTCCCAGCTGGAACTGACGCTCGGCCTGGTTGAAGCTTGCCCAGCTCGCCTGTCGCAACTGTTCATGCAGTTTCGCGGTGACCTGTGCTTCAGATTTAAACGCTTGGGCCGCGCCCTGACGCTGGCGCTCAGCCTGGAACCATTGAAAACCGGCGACGATCGCGAGAACGCTGATCGCGGCCATCACCGCGTAACGGATCTGCTCTTGGGCCTGTTTGCGCCGTTTTCGCTCCGTGATGCTCGCGTTGACATAATCAGTCTGTTCCCGGCTGAGCGATGGCCCAAAGTCTTGGACTAGCTTTTCGCCTTCCGCCAGAGGCAGTCCCGGTCCGAGCAGATCATCCCTCTGCTTTCCGCGGCTCAACCAGAGCTTCAGGCTGGAATCCAGGCGGTCCCGCATTCGGAGGAACTCACGGTTCTCGGTCAGCCAATCTTTGACCCGTTCCCATTCCCGTAGCAGCGCTTCGTGCGCAACGCACACGTTAACCTCACCCTGCGGATCGGTATCTGTAAACAACAGCCGTTTTTCAACAAATAGATCAACAAAGCCTTTAGCGCCGATTTTCTGATCATGGTCGCTTTTCCCCGATGCCACGAAATCTCGGTAAGGCACCGTCCGCCGGTTAGGCACTTCCTCTTCGCCCTGGCTTAACGTAACCAGATACCGCATCACCAAAGGAAACGCCCTTTGCTCATGCGGTTGCAACGTGCCGAATACCGCCTCGGCGTGCTTGGCAAGCGCACCTTTCAGTTCGCCTAATTCGCGATAATCCGACAGGATTTCCACCGGCGCGCTTTCCTGCCCAAGACTTTCTGTCCGGTCTCCCGCTCTACTTGACCCGCTAAAAAGTTACGGAAATGTTCCCGGAAGAGCTCTTCAAACTCCTGCAGGTCGCGATAGTTGTTGCACGTCCCGGCGAAGTTCCCCTCGCTGTCCTTTTCCCAATGCGCAAAGAACTCCTGCAACGAGTCCCATTGCCGAACAAAGACTTCGCGCTCCTCTTTCGGTTCCAACGGCGGCGTCGGCTTCGAAGAGTTGCGATAAACGTGCAACAGCGGAACGCCTCTATTCTTGCTTGCGTGGTCCAGCGCCCAGGCAACTTCGTATTCCGTTCCCGAGCCGGGTGAGCTTCCATCCGGCATCGTCAAGGTCGGGTCCAGCATCGCACCGAGGCGGGACCAAAGGATAGAAATCACCAGATCAAATTCCGCCGTGTTCTGGATCTGTCCCTTGCATCCCGCGCCCGATTGGAACCTCTGATACTCCAAAAAATAGGGACATAGAACCAACGTCCCGTGATTCTCCGCTTCGGTTTTCGACTCACCATTTTCTTCTGCCAAGCGTTGGAAACCTGAAAAGGCGGCACTCACCGGCACGTTAAATTGTGCAGCAACCGAGCGGATCACCCGATCCGCCAGAATCCGCTCCTTTTGGACATCGCCCGTAGAGGAGACGAAAACTCGAATCGTCTTCATGAGAGGACTCCCCGCTTCGATGGCATCCCTTACCATCGGCTTCACCTTCAAGAGTTCGGCTGGGCTCTGGAAGCGTCGCACCGGGTCTTTCTCAAGGAGGACTTCAAGGAGAACGACGAGCGGTTGAGGGACATCTCTGAGTTGTTCAACTGGCAAGGGGACGCGCTGATGCTGGTACATCGCCTCAGTGGGAGAGCCTCGGAATGGCGCCTGGCCCGTCAGCATCTCCCAAAGCGTCACGCCAAGCGAGTACAGATCAGAACGGATGTCCACATCCGCTCCCACAAATTGTTCGGGACTGGCAAACTCTGGCGTCCCTGCAAAGGCTCCGGGTATTGAAATCGTTGTCTGGGTGCTGCCTGGTTCGTTAACCGCCTTGGCCAGGCCGAGGTCGATGATTTTCACCGTCACAGCGCCTGCGTCATCCAAGCTCACCATAATGTTGCTTGGTTTGATGTCCCGGTGAACGAGCTTCTGCTTGTGCACGGCAGCCAAACCGGCGGCGACCTGCGTCGCAATTTCCAGCGCCAGCTTTACCTCAAGCCGGCCGGAGCGTCTGATGAGCCTCTCGAGCGTTTGCCCCTCCACAAACTCCATCGCATAAAAGTAGTTCCCGCCGCTCTTGCCCAAGTGGAAGACCGAGGCAACGTTTGGATGGCGGACGCTCGCCGCTGCGCGCGCTTCACGCAAAAAACGAAGCCGCGCCGATTCGTCTCCGAGATATTTTTCGCTGATGACTTTTAATGTCACGGGGCATCGCAGATCGACGTCGAACGCCTTGTAAGTGACGCCCATCGCACCGCGACCCAACTCGACCGGTTTCCCGTCTTCGCCCTTGACGAGTTCATAATGCTCAAACCTTTCCACTCCCACCTCGCGCGTTGACTCGCTGAAGCCTTGTTCCGAAAAAGACTCCGTTTCCTCATCCAGAACTCCGCGCAACATGCAGACCGGACAGAATTCCACTGCTCCAGAAAACTCATTACCGCAACTCGGGCAGACGCGTCTGTCCTCCGTTTTCATGGACCTAACCGCCCTTCGGATGCAACCAGGGCGTCGCAAAGAGCATGAATCTCCTCGTCGATCTCCGCAGGATCTGACACCGTGCGGCCCACCTCCTCCCGCAACAAGGCGGTGTAGCGCTTTCGCAACCGATGGATAAGTGTCTTGACCCCGCCGGTGCTAAGCTCAAGCCGATTCGCCACCTCGTCGTAGGAAGGTGGGGCGACGCTGCTATTAGGATCCAGGAAAACTTTTAGCGCTTCGAATATGGACGCTTTTCCCGCGATGGCGTACTCTTGGCGGAGCTTCTTCAGCGCCTCTCCCAGGACCGTCATTGCCCACCGGGCATCGAAGATCTTTTCTGCTGTCAAAGACTCGACCGGCTCGAGTCGGTAGCGTTCTTCTGCCTCTTCTGCATCCAGGTGTACAAATTCCTTGTCTCCTCCTCTTTTAAGGCTGCGTGCACGGTCGACCGCATCCGAGAGGTGGTTTTGGAAAGAGGCCAGCAAGAAAGACCGAAATTTGCCTTTGAGCCGGTCAACGCCGGTAAGCGCCCGGCTTTCCAGCAGGTGCAGGAAAAAACCTTGGGTCAAATCCTCGGCGTCATCCGGGGTATGCCCCCGGCGCCGAGCGAAAATGTAGAGCGGATACCAATAGAGCCGGCACAACTCGGCCAATGCGGACTCCCCCCCTTGCGTCTGACTTTGCGCCG
Organism: uncultured Verrucomicrobiae bacterium; assembly: GCA_963810765.1. Lineage (GTDB taxonomy): Bacteria > Verrucomicrobiota > Verrucomicrobiia > Chthoniobacterales > Terrimicrobiaceae > DASTFP01. The sequence goes on along the minus strand of CAWEOV010000024.1, from coordinate 380,903 downwards.
CCCTCATGACGATCGTCCAGCGTGTGGCGTGAAAGCTCGCCGCGCTCTCCGGCAGACCATGGTCGCGTTTCACGAAGAATTGGGTCTTTGGTCAACAATAACGGGTGAAGGCATCTTTAGGAACAGAATTCCTGAAACTCGGGAACCCCGCCGCCTTTGTAACAGGATGAAGACCCTCATCCATGAAAATGAACTCCACTTGGGCGGCACTGAGAAACCCGGCATTCAGAAAACTCTGGGTTGCCGCGGTGATTTCCGGAACCTGCATGGTCGCTCACGAGAGCGCGGCGACCTGGATGATGAACGTTTTTACCGGGTCGTCCTTTTTACTGTCGTTGATGTCGACCGTGGCGGCTCTTCCCTTCTTTCTGTTCACACTGCCCGCAGGCGCCCTCGCCGATAGGGTCGATCGTCAGAAGCTGGTCTGCACGATCAATCTTTGCCTGGCCGCAACAGCCTCCGCTTTGGCGACGCTTGGTTGGATGAATCTTCTCAATCCTTACCTCATTTTGGCTTGCGTGTTCTTGATTGGGGTCGGATTTGCTATTAACGCACCGGCCTGGACATCGATCGTGCGCCACGCCGTCTCCGACGAGGAGTTGCCCTCCGCAGCGACCCTGGGAAGTTTGCAATTTAGTATCGCGGGAATTGTCGGCCCGATATTGGGTGGTTTGTTGGTGTTGTTCGCCGGAGCAAATGTTGTCTTTGCTCTAAATGCCGCCTGCTTCCTCTTGGTTTTTGTGGCAGCTCGGCAATGGAAACAACCAACCCTGCCGGCAACTCCCCCGTCGGAGAGTTTTTTGAAATCTCTCGGGACAATAGTTCGCTACGCCCGTAACGCACCCGGATTTCAGGTCGTGTTGGCCCGGAACTTCCTGTTTGCGCTGTTCATTTCGGTGATTCCGGCATTGATGCCGGTTGTTGGCTTGAAAGTGTTGCACCTCAGTTCGTCTAGTTTGGGTCTGTTGTTCACAAGCATGGGAGCCGGAGCTATTATCGGAGCGGTATTGATCATTCCCTGGCTAAGAGCTCGCTTGTCGCCCGATAACCTCACTCTCTCGGCGAATTTGCTGCTGGTCTTGGTTTACGTGTCAATGGCGCTAGTTCGCCAGGCCGAAATATTCTTTGTTATCGCGGCACTTGCCGGCGTGGGCTGGACGATGTCGGCTTCCGAACTCTGGCTGGCGGCGCAGCGTGCGATGCCAAGCTGGGCGCGAGGCCGGATGAACGCCACAGTGATAATGATCTCGCAGGGGGCGATGGCGCTTGGGGGAGTCATCTGGGGTTCGGCTGGCGCAATAGCCGGAACAAGCTATGCCTTGCTTGCAGCGGCCGTTCTATTCCTCTCGAGCCTGTTTCTGGCCCGTCGGCTTTCGATCAACTTTGCAGGAAGCCTCGAAGAGAGGGTTTCAAGCGTCTTATCAATTCGTATCGAACCGAAAGAGGTGACACCGCGAGGACTCATAAGAAAATTGCTCGCAACTTGATTGATTCGGACGAAATTATGAACAACGAACAGCAAGAAATTGGAGCACTGGCAGGTCCTCTGATTTTCACCCTGCCTGCCTCCAGCTTCGTCGTAATTCTCAGTCTCGACTGGCTCGAGTGGGGACGACCGGGCAGCCGCGCTGTCGAACATATCCCAACAGCTAATCGTTCAGTATTGAGGAGGCTATGCCTTCTGTTTCTAATTCCAATTGTCGCCTTGGCGCTTAGCGTCTGACGGTAAGATCAATTCAAACGATCGCTACGATAGCCACAGTGCTGCTGGCCATCATCGTCGCGAGCAGAGCTGCCGTTGACGAAGTCACGCTGTTGAATCAAGTTGCCACCGACACCACCGCCGTGGCCAGTAATAACCCGCTCACGGAAAGTCGCATCTTCGCGCTGCAGTCGTGGTCATCTTTGTTGGAATGCGGCTACGTTTTCTTGATGAACGGAGCAAACAGGTCCATGGGGATCGGCAAAAACGTCGTCGTGTTATGCTCGCTTGCAATCTCCTTCATTGTCTGCAAATAGCGTAGCTGCAGCGCGATCGGCTGCGCGGAAATCATTGTCGCCGCCTGCACCAGCTTTTCTGCGGCCTGGAACTCGCCCTCCGCATTTATGATCTTCGCCCGGCGCTCGCGCTCGGTTTCAGCTTGTCCAGCCATGGCGCGCTTCATGGTATCCGGCAGCATCACGTCTTTGACTTCGACGGCCGTGACTTTTACTCCCCAAGGCTCGGTTTGCCGGTCAATAATTTCCTGCAGGCGTTGATTGATTTTTTCACGTTGTGAAAGCAACTCGTCCAATTCGGCTTGGCCAATGACGCTGCGTAGCGTCGTTTGAGCAATTAACGAGGTCGCTTTCAGAAAGTTCTCCACCTTGATGATGGCGGCCTCCGGATCAAGCACGCGAAAATAGACCACAGCGTCCACGGTGACGGGTACGTTGTCGCGAGTCATCATTTCCTGCTGGGGAACATTGATGGTGATCACGCGCAAGTCCACTTTCACGATGCGGTCAACGATGGGAATGAGAAAGATCAATCCGGGGCCTTTCGCTTGCAGCAATTTTCCCAGCCGGAAGATTACCCCGCGCTCGTACTCGCGGAGAATCCGGATCATCTGGGAGAGGAGAATGGCTCCGAGGATGATGATCGGGACCGTCCACATGAACAGTTTTGCCAGCGCTTCTAATGGTTGCATATGTTAGGTTTCCTTAGGTTTCGGCTTCACCTTCAGCGTCAATCCCAGCACGGCTGCGATCTCCACCGGTTGGCCCTGTTTGACGGGCGTGTCGCTCACTGCGTTCCAGTATTCGCCTTCAACGAAAACTTTGCCGCCGGCTGAATCGATCTGCGTGAATGCGGCCACGGTTTTGCCGAGCATCGTTTCCTTGCCGGCCTTGATCGGCAGGAGCTGCGCTCGCAGTCCTTTGCCCACCACAAATGCAAAGAACAGCGCTGTCAGGATCGCTGCTGGAATGATGTAAGCGAGCGACAAACGAAAGAGCGGATCGCCGCGGTCGAACAACATCAGCGAGCCGATCAAAAACGCGACGATCCCACCGGCGGTCAACACCCCATGGGTCGGCGCGAATACGTCGAAAACAAACAGCGCGAACGCGATCGCGATCAAAATAAGCCCCGTCACATTGATCGGGAGAATCGCCGCCATGTAAAGTGCAAGCACCAGCGCAATCACTCCGACCACTCCGGGCAGAATCGCGCCGGGCGTGCTCAATTCGCCGATGATTCCGTAGATCGCGATCAGCATGAGGATGAACATCACCTCGGGCCGCCACAGTGCTTGAAAGATTCTCTCACTCATGGACATCGCGACCTCAACGACCTCGGCATGAGCAGTCTTGAGTTCCTTGCCTTCGACGATGCGACCGTCCAACTGCCGCTGCAAATCCGCCATGTCCTTCGCGACGATTTCAATCACTCTCAATTCAAGCGCCTTATCCACCGGAATCGACGCGCTCTCGCGCACGGCTGATTTCGCCCACTCGACGTTGCGATTGCGTTTGGCCGCAATCGCCTCGATGTAGCTAATCGAAAAGTTTTCGAGCTTTTGTTTCATCGTGTCGTCGATCTTCTGGTCGCCGCCGCTCGGGAGGCCCCCGCCGATCATTACCGGATGCGCGGCACCAATTGTGGTCGCCGGCGCCATCGCAGCGACGCTTGCCGCGAGCGTGATGAAACAGCCCGCGCTCGTCGCGGTCGCGCCGGTCGGAGCGACATAGACGACGACCGGGCTCGGCGAGGCCAAGAGGTTCTGCACGATCACTTGCGTCGAATCGAGCAGTCCGCCGGGTGTGTTGAGTTGAATGACCAGGCACTGGGCGTTGGTCGACTGTGTCTGGTCGATGCTCCGCGCAATGTAACTCGCGGCGGCGGGACCGATCGCCCCGTCGATTTTGATGAAGCAAATTTTCTCCCCAGAAGCACATGCGGCGAAAGCTGTGAACCACAAAGCTAGGCATGTCACCATAGCTTTCATACTCGACTCCAGACTGCTTAAAGATACCATGCGCTCTTCCATGCGGCAAATTTCTACCGATGCAGCCGGTCTTTAGGCTGGGAAGCGAGCGCAAATCAGACGTCCGCTGATCCGAAAGCGGAAAGTCAGAAAAAACCGTGATGCGGTGAGTGTGCTCGAAGCCGGACTCCCGCAAGGCGCACATTGCTAGTTTCTTTCGAAGAGCCTAAATTACCTTCCTTGGAAAGTGAGCGCGCTACTCGGAGAAACTGTCAGATCCCGGCGGAACTGGGAATCGAGGGTGTTCGCGCCGCTTTGGAGCCGGCGTTCGGGATTCGGTTAGGCGAGCCGACCTTGGCCAAAGCGACGTTTTACGACACTTTCGAATGGGGGGTTTGGTTCGGAGACCGGCTCCTTTACCAATCCAACGGGCAGCTGCGTCTGTGCGAGCGCGATCATGACTGGATCGGCGATGTGCGCCACGTATTGCCAATGGCGGCCAAGCATGTTCCACGATTTGAGTGGGAATTCCCGGAGGGAGGCCTGCGCAGAGAGTTGAAGCGGCTGCTTGGTATCCGAAGCCTGACGCGGATCGCGCGACTCTCAGTACGAGAACAGGGGATCGAATTGCTGAACGAAACGCAGAAGACGGTATTCCGCTTCGATCTCACCGATTTTTTCGCGGACCGCGAATCGCGCGAGCCCTTCTACCGGCTGTGTCATTTCCGGCCAATGCGGGGTTACGAGGCGGAGGCGACGAAAGCCGCTGAGATTTTGCGAACGATCGGGGCCAAGGAGATTGGCGAAGGTCCTCTTGCCATGCTTCTTCGCGAGCGTGGAACGGCTCCCCGGCGATATACGCTGCGGCCTAAGTTCGATCTTGCGCCTGATCTGTCCGCCCGTGAGACCGCTCGCCGGATTATTCACAGCATGCTCGCAATTGCTCGGGAAAACGAAGCGGGCATCATCGACGACATCGATACGGAATTTTTGCACGATTACCGGATTTGCGTTCGCAAGATCCGGTCGGTACTGAGCCTGATCAAAGGAATTTACCCCGAGGCAAAAACCGAACAGCTAAAGGCAGCCTTCGCGCAGTTTTGCGAGGTCACCAATCGCTTGCGCGACCTCGACGTCTACCTTCTCGCTCGAGATGAGTATACCGCGATGCTTCCCGCGGCATTTCGGCCGGCACTCGAAGAAATGTTTCAGGACTTTGCCAAGGAGCGTCGCCGCGCGTTGAGGAAGGTCGTCGCGCACCTCGACTCGCCCGCTTACCGTGCCGCGATCGAGGCGGCGGAGGGCTTCTTCGCCTGGCCGTCGCGCCTTCCAGAAACTGAAGTGTCGCAGAGTCCGGTTGGCCCGCTGGTCGCGAGGCGCATCGACAAGAGCTATAAGAGAATCATCAAAATCGAGCGCTCGCTGGGCGCCGATACGCCGGACGAGGCGATCCACCAGGTGCGCATCCAATGTAAGAAGCTGCGGTACTTGGTAGAGTTTTTCAGTGAGCTTTTGCCCGCCGACGAGACGGAATACATCGAGAAGCAGTTGAGACGCCTTCAGAACTGTCTCGGGCTTTTCAACGACTATTCCGTTCAGCAGCGCGCTCTCATAAATTATTGGGAACTGAAGCGCAAGGATGCCGGAGACCACGACGAACTCGCCTTGTCGCTCGGCGGACTTGTCGCGCTGCTCGCTCACGACCAGCAAGCCGAACGCGAACGCTTCCACAATACACTTGACGAATTTTGCGCCCCGCAGATCGCTCGAGCGGTTAAGGCGACTTACGTGGATTCCAAGGACCTGGCTGCAGATTCGACCGGGAAAACGGCCGCCTGATGAGGGTTATCTCCTCATATAGCATCAAGGGCGGGGTCGGCAAAACGGCGCTTTCCGTGAATCTCGCATACGCGCTTCAGCAGACAGGCAAGCGCACGCTGCTTGTCGATCTCGACCCGCAGGGAGCCGCCGCTTTCTTCTTCCGCGTTAGCCCGGCGGAAAAATTCAAAACGAAACTCGATGATCTCACCGACGCCGGACTGAGGCAGAACATCCGCGAATCCGATTATCCCGGCCTGGACATCCTCCCGTCCAATCTCGCATATCGGAATTTTGATCTCGTTCTCGACCGGATGCGGAAGTCACGCAAGCAACTGCGTTGGCTGCTCGATGAGCTTGGCACGGACTACGACTGCATCATTCTCGACTGCCCGCCGAACATTACGCTGCTTTCCGAGAACGTCTTTCGCGCCTCCAATCTCATCCTGGTGCCGGTGATTCCTACGACGCTGTCGGAACGCACTCTCGAGCAACTCTTCGGGTTCTTTGTCGAAATGGATTTGCCGTCCGGAATTCTGGTCCCTTTCTTTTCGATGGCGCAAACCGTCAATCGCATCCACCAGGAAACCATCGCGCATTTGCCGGAAAAGTACCCGATGTTCCTCAAAACTGTCATACCCTTCACGGTCGAGATAGAGAAGATGGGACTGCATCGGATGCCGGTCCTTGCGTATGCCGCAACCCTTCCCGTCGCCCATGCTTACCGCGCCCTTTGCGAAGAGATTCAGGAACGGTTGAACACCAAGGGATACCGAACACTAGAAAAATCGCCGCCGGTGGAGGAGCACAAGGGAGGTGACGACGGTTAGAGCAAATCCCGAAAGAAATTTCCAAATGGCCGAGGCGAAATGGCCTGTCTGCCAGGAAGAGTCAAAGGCCAACGTCCATAGACCTTGGCCTTGTGACTCTGACACCGCAGACAGGCCATTGCGCCCGGGCCGCCTCCCAAGCACTTCTGAAAGAATTGCTTGGGAAAGGGCTGGCGCGGCGAGGGGTCTTTGGCTGCGTTGCGTCGGCAGGCCAAGCCTTGGTGGGAAGAAAGGGTCCCACCCCTTTCTTGGGATTGGCCTGCCGACACGCCTTGCCAAAGACCCCTCGGCGCTGCCACCATTTCGGAAATTTATTTCGGGATTTGCTCTAGTCTGGATCATAAGGCCGAAAACCCACGCGAAACCGCTATCCTGATCGACGCCTGGCAGCCCACCGACGTTCATTCCAAAGATTCCGGTGATCAGAGTGATCGGGAGGAAAATCGCCGTGAGAAGGGAAACGACGTAGAGGTTGTGATTTTTGGCCTTCCGAGGCGTCCGGCTGGATTGTTTCGGGACCGTCACGGTTATTGGCTTCAGTCCGCGACCAGATAAACGTTAACTTGACCAATGCGTCGCGTTCTTCGTTGCTTCAGGCCGCTGGTGTAGCGTTGGTGTAGTGTTATGGAACTCGCGCTCATCGACGCCGTCGGCCCGTTTTTTCGCGGATACCATAAGCGGAGGATCAACTGGTCGAAAATACCTTTTGCTCATCTCGCCACGTCCGGTCCGGAACGCGGGACGCAGTGGCGCGCGATTCGCGCCGATCTTGATGTCTTTGCCCGCAAGGCCGCCGGTCTCGGTTACAACGCTGTATCGCTTGACGACGTCGCGCATCTTTCTGATCACTCGTGGTTTGAGCCCGAAGTCCGGACGCGCAACGCCGTATTTCGCGAGGAATTTCGCGCGCTCTTTGCGCTGCTCCGCGCTTGCGGCCTGCGCATCTATCTCACGGCGGACTTCGTGTCGACTTCCGCCGCGGTGGATGACCGCCTGCGGAGCCGCGCCAGCGCTGCCGCCGCATGGTTTAGCGAAATCGCTGCCGGTTGTCTTGACGACTTTCCCGAGGTCGAGGGAATCATCCTGCGCATCGGCGAGGCTGATGGACAGGACGTCAAGGACCCGCTTCGCAGCCGGCTGGTATTGCGCACGGCGCGCGAAGTCAACCGCATGCTCCGGGTCCTCCTGCCCATTTTCGAGTGTCGCGAACGCCGCCTCATCTTTCGCACCTGGACTGTAGGCGCCTACCTTATCGGTGATCTGATCTGGCACCGCGGCCGTCTTGCTGGCGCTCTGCGCGAGATAAAGTCGCCATTCTTTGTTCTTTCGATGAAATACGGCGAGAGCGACTTCTTCCGCTACCTTCCGCTGAATCGCCATTTCTTCCGCATCGACCTCCCGAAAATCATCGAGCTGCAAGCGCGCCGCGAATACGAGGGCGCCGGCGAGTACCCCTCATTCATCGGCTGGGATTGCGAGCAATATAAGCGCGAACTTGCGGGTGCTCGCAACGTTATCGGATTCTCTGTGTGGTGCCAGACCGGAGGCTGGCACGCTTTCCGCCGGCTTGCGTTTCTCGATCCGGGAGCCGTGTGGATCGACCTGAATACCACCGCCGCCCTCCGCATTTTCAAGGAGGGCGCCAGCGTCGAGCAGGCCGTTGCCTCGTTCTTTGGAATCGGCAAAGCACCCGCCGCAATTGAGTTCCTCCGGCTCACGGAAGTTGTCATCCGAGAATTGCTTTATGTCCAAGAATTCGCCCGCGAAAAGCTCTTCTTCCGCCGCGTGCGCATTCCGCCACTCCTCCATGTCTATTGGGACTCTCTTTTCATCAATCAGCCCGTGCGCAGAGTGCTTTCGCACTTCGTCCGTGACCCGGAACAGGCCATTCGCGAAGGCGAAGCGGCCTTCACTCACTTCGATCGCCTGTTCGAGCTTGCCAGTCAAATCGGCCTGCCTGAGGAGGATTTGTTATTCATGCGAGACACGCTCGCCATCGTCTTGCTGGCCCGGCGGCATTATTTTCTCCCGCCTGATCCCGCCCTGGCTGAGGAGATCAAGACCGCAAAAAAAGCTTACAAGGTTCGCTGGCCGCGATCGGCGCGCCAGCGGTATCGCATTCGCCTCGACTTGGAGCCGGCGAGGTTCAACCGCCGCACCGTCAATTGGCTATTAGCCGGATTGCTTGTTCGGCGTCACCGTGGATACCGGCACGTCCTCGACCGCCTTTTCACCCTCAACGCCCTTTCTTGGATTTATTTTCTGTTCCGTGTTCGCCATCAAGAGGCCTTGCCCAAGTTTCTTCGGAAAACCGCCATGGGCCTCGATAGCCTGTTTCGATAGGAACCATTTACTTGGAGCGCCTCGTTTGTTTTTTTCACGAGGTTATTTCTGCTCTAACGATAGCGCATCATTGTTCCCGTGAGCTGCATGTCGGCATTAAGCTCGCGTAGCGGTGTGATTCCGAGTGTCCTCAAGGCGTCGTGATATGCCTTTACGGCTTCTTCGGCTGTGATCTGGTGATCCACAATCCGGCGAAGCATTTCGATGAAAGCGAGTGGATGCTCGGAGAGATTGATCTTTCGCCCGAACAAAGCAACACGCGCACCATACTTCTGCGCGTCAGAGATCAGCTTAAAGGCGTCATACGTTGTGCCAGCGCTTCCGCCGAGGATGCCGACGATCAACTGGGGATCGTAGCTCGCCAATTCATAGAGCGCTTTCGGACCATTGTAAGCAATCTTAAGGAAAAGGGGCCGGCCGCGTTTCGTGACGCCGGCCAGGGAGCGAACTACGTGATCATTGACGAAGGCTGGAATATCCGCTTCAGAAATCCCAGGCTCGACGTTGGGATTGAACACTTCGAGGAAATAGCGAAAACCCTTTCGCTCCGCCTCGAGTCGAAATTCATGGAACTCGCGCAGCGCGTGGTGTTCCTCGTCAAGGTTATTGGTAAACGTGATGGAATAGAGTCCCAAGTCGGCGCCGGCTATTTTCTCGTTGGGCTTGGGATCGATGCATCCGTACATGATATGGTCGAGTGTCGCCGTGCGAAACGATCGCGATGCCTCGCGCGGGTATTTGCCGCCGCGCACGGCCCAGATATCGGAGGTATCGTTCGCGCGCGCCGCAGGCGTGACCGCAGAGTTCTCGAAAAGCCTCTCTTCCATCGCGAGAATCTCGATGTTCGAGGCTGACAATAGCATGATATCGACGATTCCCTGTCGAACGACGTCGCGAATCTGCGCGCGAAAGTCTTCCAGCGACTTCCAGTCGCTCTCGTAGTCGTCCGTCTTGGCGGCGCGCCGCGGGCCGGGCGCGGTGACGCCGAATGCCATATCGGCGTCCTTCGCGTCAGCGATGATGAAAGCTTTGCTTCCCGAAGGATTGGCAAGGATGTCCGCGATTTTGGTATCGAGCGATTTGGTCATGCTTCAGATGGTGCGGTAAGCGAATTCTTCAGCGAACCGCAGACACTCCGACAGTGGCTTGACTCCATCCGAAGTGTTCGGGTCTGTGAGCGATGCGGCGGCTGCACAGACGCCATAGGTGAGGGCGACGTCCATTGGGACCTCCTCGTGCAGGCCCAGGAGGACACCGGCTGCGAACGCGTCTCCGGCGCCAAGCGTTCCCGCAATTCGCGCCTGCGGCATGTTAATGCTTGCCTGCACCAGTTCCTGGCCGCCGGAGCCGACGGCGATCGCGCCTGCAGGAAAATGGATCACGACCCACTCGTGCACACCGGCGGCGAGCAGTTCGTGCGCAGCTCTTCGGGCAGCGCCCGATGTCAATTCTTCCCTCGCGGACGATCTGGATGCCTGTCGTGCGCCCGGCTTCAAATTCGTTCAAGACACAGTAATCGCAGAACCTCAGCGCAGGACGAACGATTCCGGCGAACCGGTCGCTATCCTCGCTCACCACATCAACACTCGTCTTGAAGCCGGCTTGCTGCGCGCGCTGAAGCACGGCCGCCGCCACAGTTCCGCACGCCGGATCGGGCCGGTCGAGACGGTCGAGCAACAGCAAATAGCCGAGATGAAAGATGCGCGCGTCGCTCTGTGCGAAGTCAAAGTGCGAGGCGTCGAGAAACGCGTTGGCGCCGCGCTGTTGAAATATCGTCCGGCGTCCGGTGGATTTCACCGTCATTATGTCGCTGTAGGACGTTGGCGCTTCCTTGGAGATATGTAATTGCCGGGTATCGATGCGATGCGCCTGGCAGTCCTTGCGGATGTACTCGCCGGCGGCGTCGTCGCCAACGAGCCCGACCGCGGCCAGCGGGAAAGGCGCCTGGAGCCGCGCCAGATCAATAAGCACGTTGTAGGCCCCGCCGCCGTTGCACGATGTCTCGGCGAAGATGTTTGCGAGCGCGTCCTGCGCCGGATAAACGTCGATGATCTTGGTGCGATCGAGAATCCAATTCCCGCCTGCCAGGATTCCGTTGCGCGCTGTGCTCGTCATGAGAGTCTGTGCTTTCTTGGGGGAGGCGATGGCTGCGATTGAAGGAAGTTACGAACGCGCAAATGCCGCGGCCTTCTCAATCAATTCGGCACCGGGCGAACGTCGGTGTAGAGTACAAACTGTTCGAGAGCTTGAAGCGCGATGACCTGCGCGCCCGTAATGGTCTTCTTTCCCAGCGAAGTCGCCAGTCGAATCAGCGGTGTTTCCGGGGGAAGTGCGACGACATCAAATACGAACTGAGCGGAGTGAACCAACTCCTCCGAAAACGCAAGCTGATCCGACTCAGCGCCACCGGCCATTCCAACCGGAGTGACATTGATCAGCAATCCAGGCCTTTCATTCGTAAGTTCCTTCTTCCACTGAAAACCATATTGCTGGGCCAGCGCGGTCCCCGCGGCTTCATTCCTCGCCACAATCAGACCATTGGTAAATCCCGCGTCCCTGAGCGCACAAGCAACGGCCTTCGCCATGCCGCCGCTGCCCCGCAGCGCGAAGTCAACATTGGATGGGATTCCGCTCGATCCAAGGAGCGCAGAAACGGCTGTGTAGTCCGTGTTATAGGCCTTCAGATAGCCCGTCGGTGTTCACGATCGTGTTCACCGACATGATGCCCTTTGCGGAGGCGTCCAATTCGTCCAGGTAATCGATGCATGCCTCCTTAAATGGCATCGAAACGGCGCATCCGCGAATTCCCAACGCGCGGATTCCGCCGATTGCAGCGGCGAGATCACGGGTGGTAAAGGCCTTGTAGATGAAGTTCAGATCCAGTTCGCGGTATAAGAAGTTATGGAATCGGGTTCCAAAATTTCCCGGACGCGCCGCGAGCGACATGCAGAGCTGCGTGTCTTTATTGATATGCAGTTCCATGGAAGTATCCTGTAGGGGCTCCGTCAATTTCGTGCAGAACAAGCCCATTCCTTGAAAGCGTTCGGCTGGGCTAGCGCAAGCTCGACATAGCGAAGAAAATGCGGCGCCTCAGGGGTCTTCCTGAAGATCTCTTCGTGGCATTATGCATCTCCGTCAGTAGATTGGCTCGATCAGGCTGGGATCATCATTGCGCGCGTTGTTGACCCGCGTGCTCACCGGACGTGCGCGGACGTTGTCGCGAGGCGCGTCCGCTGACACGCCGGCGAACAAATGGCATGCTATGGATTCTCCACTTTGTCGACAGCCAGCTTGAGCTAGCAATTGGGTCGAGGCATCTCGCCAGGAGGACTTACGATTTCGTCGCAGGTTCTATGCAGGATCGATCTAACCAGTTGCGGCAATGCCTGGGTGCTGATACAGCTTCAGCGATTCTCGGGTGACTGTCCTTGGGCGAGCGCCCAGACTGTGCTCGCAGATTGCTGGGCTCGGCTTGGCCTCTTGGAGCAATATAGCACGCGATCGTCTGCCAAGTCCGATTGCGACTTCTGCCCTTTAAAATCGCTGGCCAGGTGATGACCTTCGTCTGGCGCATGCCGCGCCGGTCAAGCCACTCGTAGATATCGCTGGCCGTTTCCGCCCGGGGCGTTGATCATGAGCGGCATGCGTTCGCCTGGCTTAGCCGAGGAGGGAATGAGGCCCCATCGCATCTCAACGGCTTCGCGAGACCCGCTTTCGCCTCTCTCCAGATTACGGGGATCAAGGTCGTCGGGGCCACATTGAACTCCGGGGCTGATAACGTGCAACCGGATTTCTCCGACAATTCAAAACGGACAAGTCGGCCAGTTCCTCCGGCGAAATACCGAGTACATAGCGGCCACACATACTCGCAGGCTAGACGACTGCTGAAATACCCACGCACGTCACGCGACTTTTGGACTGTTATCGGATCTTAGCCTGTAAGCGACGATCTTGTCTGACAGGGCTGAGATCGCGGAAGTATCGGCTCGATCGAGTTCACTGTCCATAGTGATAAACGCGGTTGGGGTTACGAATTCGGCTTTTGGGATTTGCTCTGTGGTGCGAACGATACCCAAGAGTGACGTTATGAACGGTTTAGCCACCCGTCAAGCAGGGAGATGTTACTAACAGAACACAGCAAATCGCTTCGCTGAGAGACGCCGAATATTCGACAGACGTGCGCCCGGATCCTCCAGTTTCGGATACCAACCAGATTCCGCGATTTACCGGTTTGGATGGACCTGCTTCACTTCCCTCCGTGGATAGTAAGATTATCGGGTGATCTTGACGACCGTTGAACAGAATCGCTGGCAATCTTGGTGACTGGATGGGTGCGCCTGCGTTGACGCGCGCGCTCGTGCGCGCGACAAAGCTACTGGCTGTTTCGATCTTCTTGGTTCCCGTCGCCCATGCCGGTTTGGAACGTTATCAAGACTTGGTCGTCGCCGATGGAAATCTGCATTCGGGGCTGCCGAAGCAGGGTGTGCGCGTGACCTATCTTGGGACTAACGCCTACCTGCTGGAATCCCGCACCGCAACGCTCCTTGTGGATCCATACTTTTCACGCATGAGCTTGCTTCGTGTCGCCCTCAATCTTCGGGCTTTGCCAAAGCGAGATCTGATCGAGCGATATTTGCCCGTCCGCCAGATCGACGCCGTCATAGTCACCCACGGTCACATCGATCATTTGCTTGACGTTGCCGAGGTAATGACTCTCACCGGCGCTAAACTGATCGCTTCGCCGACCAGCGTTCGGTTGATCGAGTCCTTCGGGATGGATCGAGCCCGGTGCATTCCTGTCATCGGAGGAGAAACGGTGCGCCTTCGCGGCGCAACGGTCCGAAGCCTTGCGGTCCAGCACGATCGTCTATTCGGACGCGTACCTTTTGATGGCCCTCCGCGGCGCCTTCCGCCACGCTCAGTAAGCGACTGGGTGTGTGGTGAACCCCTCGCCTTCTTGATCGAGATGGGCGGTCGGCGGCTTTACATTGAATCGGGGGGCCGGCCGAACGGCCCAATTTTCAACAAGATCGGCCCCGTCGACCTTGCGATTCTTGGCGTTGCACTTCCCGATGCGCGGAAGCGATTTCCACTCACCCTGCAGCGGCTAAGGTCGCGCTACGTGTTGCCTAGCCACCAGGATGATTTTTTTCGTCCGCTCTCGCGGGGATTCAGGTTCGGTGCAGGCAGCGATTTTCCCTCTGTTCTCCGCGCGTTTCGTAGCGCGCCGAAATCATCGTCGCTGATCCTCCTCGACTATTTCCAGCCGTGGACGCTCCCGTGAGCCGGTTCGGTTCCTAGAGGAAGTGTCATTGCGCCGAGCCGTTCCGCTTTTCATTCAGTGCATCGTTGGTACTTTCCCCGCTGACATGTCGAAGCATTTAGAGAAGAATGTATTGCCCCCAATGCTTGCGGTGAAGACGAAACCTGAGCGAAGTCGATTTGCGCTGGTCACGCGACTCATCCTCCTGGCGCTGATGGCCTTCGTTGCGATTGCTCTGCTGCTTGCTCCGAAGCCCTGGGAGCATCCGCAGCTTGGCAAGTTGGAGGACTTTGTCCGAGTCTATTCCTGGTGGGCCGGGCTCATTAATCTCGTTCCGCTGGCTTGCCTGGCGCTGACGACTGGGTGGTGGACGCGGCCGTTGCCGGCGCACTCTTCTGAAAAATCCTCGCCCAGGCTTCCGAAAGGATTCTTCCTCTGCGTTGGCGGAGCAATGGCCGCATGCGCGATCCTGGGATTTCCCCGGCTGGGCCAGAGCCTTTGGGAGGACGAGGAATATTGCGTGCGCCGCTGCAGCGTTGGAGCACATCGCGTCCAAGACGACGGGACAGTCGTGGTTAAGAAACTGCCGTGGAAAGTTACGCTCTGGAACTCTGGGACGACCAATCACATATTTCAAAGCATCCTTTCGCGATTGAGTCACTCTGCCTGGAGGACCATGGCGCGGCCCACCGGGCTGCAACTCAGCGAGGCCGCAGCCCGTTTGCCCAGTTACGTGTCGGGAATCCTCCTCGTGGGCGTGGTCGCTTTACTGGCTGCGCGCTTCGGCCTTGCGTGGGAGGGTGCGCTGGCGGCCTGGCTCATTGCCATTCACCCTTGGCACCTGCGATTCACAACCGAAGCGCGAGGTTACGCATTGGTAGCACTGTTGATCCCCGTCAGCTGCCTTTTGGCCGTCTATGCGTTGGATAGAGGACGATGGAGGTGGTGGATCGCGCTTGCGATGGCGAATTTTGCTCTTCTCTACACCTGGCCGCCGACCCTATTCACGGTCCTGATCCTGAACGTCTGCATCGTGGTCAGTCTTTTCACGGAGGAACGATTCTCGTCCGCGCGGAACGTCCTCACTCTGCGATGGCTGGTTTCAGGGACCTTCGCAGGGATCGTGTTCCTGCAGTTGTTCCTGCCGTGTGTGCCGGGCCTTCTTAGCTATTTGAGAAGCGTGCGCGATTTTGACGGGCACGCGTTTTTCCTGAAGAACGTCGGTTCTCTGTTTCTTACGGGAAGCCTTTGGACCAGGAGCGGCCTGTCGGCCACGCCCTACATGGAATATCTTCCCCATGCGAACGCGCATCCGGTCGCCTTCTCGCATTGCCGTTGTTCTTGCTGTGGGCCTCTTCGCGTTGGGAATCTTCCGCTTGTGGATCGTCGAACCCCGAGCACGCTGGCTCGTTGCCGTCCTCATCTTCCCGGGAATCCTGACTTATGGCTACGCAGTGCTTCGACACAAGATGCTCATGGAATGGTACGTCGGCTTCATGCTGCAGGGTGTGGCGGTCATGGTTGCGGCCGGGGCATTTTGGGCATTCTCACCGCTGCGCAGATTTCCTTCCGCGCGATGGGCGGGGCCCTTGCTCGCCTTTGTGCTGGTTTGCGCCTTCGCCGTGCTCTCGCATCCCGCCCGGCATTTCTTGCTCACGTGGGGCGCGGAACGCTATCGCGAATCCGTCCTCGCGACACGCCCAAGTCTGGATCCCGAATGCGCCAAAGAATCTAAGAATCATCACCGCGGCGACCACGCAGCCGCCCTACGTCTACGATCCGAGAGTCCGCCGGGCTCTCACGTTGAACAATATGCCTCCTTGATGAGGGAAGCCGACGAGCGAGGGGTACCTCTTTACGTTAACAACGGCTTTCCGACAGCTTTGAAAATCGACTTCCCTGGCGTCTTTGCGCTCCTGGAAGACCCCGCCGTCTTTGAACCGGTCGGCGATTTCACGGGGATCGAAGTCATGCTCGATCGAGTCGTGCATCGTTACCGGCCCGAGGGACTCAAACGAGCGGACCTCGAACGCTACAAGCTCATCGAGGCGTCGCATCAGAGTTCACGCGGTAAAAACGAATAGCGGCTGTAAGACGATCAGGGGTTCGATTCCATTGAGGCGGAATTGGACTGGAAATATTCGAGGACACGGGGGACGAGGAGGATTTGATGGCGAAGGCCTGGCTTTTTTGCTAGAAGGCACGAAATAGGGCAGTCGGCTCCTGGCTATGGATGAAGACAAACACAGTCTGAATGTCTCGAGGGTATCACTTTTTGTGAGTAGTCCCGGAGACGTGGCTCACGAACGCCGGGTCGCGCGCGAAGCGATCGCCAGGCTGAATGCGGAGTTCAGCGGTCGCATCGTGCTCGACGCGTATTTCTGGGAATACGAGCCATTCGATTTCTCGAAATCGTTTCAGGAGCAGATTCCGAACACAGCGACTTTCGACGTCGTCCTCTGTTTGCTTTGGTCGCGTCTCGGCTCGCGGCTTGGCGGCTCGCAGCGGCTTCCGAACGGCTCCCCAGCTAATTCCGGCACCGAATACGAAATCACCCATGCTCTCGCGAGTCAGAAGGAGCGCAACGGATTGCCCGAGCTGCACGTCTGGATCAACCAGACGATTCCATCGTTTCAGCCGGAACCGCCTGAGGTCCACGACGAACGCATCGCGCAATGGCGTGCCCTCAAACGATTCATCGAGCAGTGGACAAAGGACAGTGAGGACGGCTCGTTCGTCGGTTCGTTCACCGCATATCACACCATCGCCGAATTTCAGGATCTCTTCGAGATCAAGCTACGGAAGGTCGCTGAAAGGCGGATGGCCGTCTCGCCTGGAACACTTGCGCCGCCCGAGAAGCCCGCATGGACGAAAGGTTCTCCATTTCGTGGCCTCGAGCCTTTCGATTTCGAACACGCGCCGATGTTCTTTGGACGCACTGGGGCGGTCAGCACTGCCATTGAAGCACTCCGCAAGACGCAGGCTGACAAGGACGATCCTCGTAGTTTTCTCTTGGTGCTGGGGGCCTCGGGTTCAGGAAATCCTCCCTGGCCCGAGCCGGTGTTCTTCCCGTCCTTACCGAGCCGGGAGTCATCGAGGGCAGCAGGGCTTTGGCGTCGGGCAATAATGAAGCCTTCCGATGCGGGCGGTGACGTGCTCCTCGGTCTCGCGAAGCGCTGCTGGCCGAATCCGCCCTGCCGGAGCTAACCGGCCACGGAACCACGCCCTATTCGCTCGAGGCCAACTACACAGCTATTCCAGAGGAGATCAGAAGTGGTCTGCGAGTGGCGTCCGAGCGCGAACAAGCGCGCCAGCGGTCGGATATCGAGGCTCTCGTTCGACAGCGCGAAGAAGAGAACCGGCCCGAAGACGCGGCGGCACTGCGCCTTCGATTGCAAAATTTGCGTCCGCCAGTCGCTCGCCTCGTTCTGCTGATCGACCAGCTCGAAGAGTTGTTTACGGAGGGGGTTTCGACGGAGAAGCGGGACGCATTTCTCGAGATGCTCGCCGCGCTTTCCCGGCGCAATCCAGTCGTGGTTATTGTCACGATGCGGAGCGACTTTTTTCCACGACTGGCCGAGTTCTCTCAACTTCTAGCTCTCGCCGAGGGCACGGGCTCCTATCATCTCCCTCCACCAGCGCCGGTTGAACTCGGCCAGATCATCCGGCGCCCGGCGCGAGCTGCAGGACTAAGGTTCGATGCTCATCCCGAAACCAAGCAAGGCCTCGACGAAGCGCTTCGCGACGCTGCCTCAGCCGATCCGCAGGTTCTTCCGTTGCTGGAATTCGCGCTCGAAGAACTCTACAAACGCCAGAAGGCTCGCGGCGATGGAATGCTGCGCTGGGAGGATTATCTGGAATTTCGCGGGATCGAGGGCGTGGTCGCCGCAAAAGCTGATGAAGCGGTAGCGAGTGCGGGAGCCGGCGCCGGAATGGACAAGGCAGTCGACGCGGTTCTTTCCGCGCTCGTGAACTTCAAGACAGATCGCGGCGAGACGACGGTCCCGATCCGGCGCCGCGCTCAGTCCGAGGAGGTCGCGCCGACGCCTGAAGCGGAAAAGCTGGTCTCGGCGATGCTTTCCGCGCGGCTGCTTGTTTCGGACACGGACGCAGCGGGCCGGCGGACGGTCTCGGTCGCCCACGAAGCCCTCCTTACGCGCTGGCCAAGAGCGATGGCGTGGTTCGATACCAACCAGGAGTTTCTGAAGCAGCGCGCCCGTGTCGAAGCGGCTTGCGCCACTTGGGAAAAGGAAGGCCGGAACCCGGCGTATCTCATCCAGCCTGGCAAACCGCTCGATGATGCTCTCTGGCTGCTTTCCCAAACCGGGCGAACATTGGCTACGGAATCCGCAGGCTTCATCCAAGCCTCAAAACATCATGCGAACGAAGACGCGCGGCGGCGCAAGCGCAACCGCTTGATCGCCGGGACCGTTGCGGCGCTCCTGATTGGCCTGGCGGTGATCGGCAGTGTGATCGCCATCTTGGCCAACCAGCGCGCGGCAGAACGCCGAGCGCAAGCCGATGCCTATTTTCAAGTCCACCAAGCCACGCTTGACCTCGCTCGGGGCGAAATCCGCCCTGCGCTGGACTTGCTCGAACGGGCTTTCTCGACCCATCCAGATTTCACGACACGATCTGCGTTTCTTTCCGCCCTTGCCAAGGCGCCACCGCAGCTGGAAACCTCCTTTACCGGATTTGAAGGCGCCGTGCAGGAGTTGGAATTTGGGCCGGACGATGTCCTGGCGGCCGCGGCGGGAGGTTCCGTTCGACTTCTTGATGCGAAGAGCCGTGAGGCCTCCGGACCTTCATTTGTTCCCGATAGCGAGGAGGCTCCGACCATCCTTTGCATCGCCCGCCGCCAGGACGGCACTTGGCTAGCGCAGCGCGAAGACGGGAAGGTTATTGCTCTAAGGCAAGGCGTGAACGCGACTGAGTCGCTTGGAACGGGCAGACCCATGCGCCTCGCCGCGGTCTCCTCCGACGGGCAAAGGGTCGCTTTTGTCGATGCGGCAAGGCAGGTTGAGGTTTTCATTGGACCAGCCGATGATCCCGGGAAGACGGCGCCAGCCGTATCCTCTGGAGAACGCGTGACGGCACTGGCTTTTGCGTCGGATGGAACATTGGCATTGGCGACTGAAGCGGGAAGCGTCTTTGCGATTTCTAGCACTGGAGGAACTCAGCCGCTGCGGGAGGCAACTCAGGCGAACATTCGCTGCCTGGCATGGAGTAAGCAAGGCGAACCTATGCTGGCAGCGGGCGACGCAGATGGAAACATCACCATTCTCAAAAGGGGCGCGGCACCTTTCAACTTGTCAAACGTGCCGGGCGGGGTTCAGGACCTCGCTTGGAGTCCGGATGGTCAGAGCCTCGCCGCCGCCTGCGCTGACGGTACGGTTCGGATTTGGGCGATCTCTGGTGCACCGGACGCGCAGGCGCCGCCGCCTGAAGTACTCTGGCGCACAAGGGGCCGGTCTTGTCTATCGCGTGGAATGCGGAAGGTAACCACCTCGCTTCAGGCGGCAACGATGGAACGGTTTGCATCTGGCGGCCCTCAGCGGCATTCGGTCCGGTGATCAGGTATGATAAAGGCGCGCCGCTGCATTCACTCACCGTCTCCGAGGATGGAATGCGAATCGCCGCAGGCTCCGAGCATGGCGACATTTTCACCTGGGATGCCGGGAACAACACCAACAGCACAATCTGGCACGCTGGCAGCCGCGTTCTCTGCCTAGCGTGGCAGCGCGGGCAGGAGAGAGTTGCTTCCGGTAACGAGGCTGGCGACATTCATCTCTGGCAGCGCGCGGCGCGCGATCCCGTTCGATCCGTGAAACCCGGCGAGCCCGGAGCGGCGAACGACCAGACCGTCTGGCGCGTGCGCTGGTCGCAAGACGGTAAAGAGCTGGCATCATCCAGTCACACCGGCGCCGTGCAGGTTTGGGAACCGGATAGCAATGCGTCGCCGCGGCTCATTGGAAGGATGCCGGATTACGCGCTCGGGCTGGCATGGAGTTCGGACGGCGCAACGCTTGCGGCGGGGTCGACGCGCGGCGAGATCTGGCTTTGGAACGTTGCGGGCGGCGCGGAGCCGGGCTTGAAAATTCCTCGGGAGGCCAGCCAAGGGCACGGAGACGGCGTTTCGAGCCTCGCGTTTCTGCCTGGCGGAAAGATCCTCGGGTCCTGCGGACGCGACGGCACGGTGCGGTTGTGGGACGTGCGATCCGGCGCGGCGCTCGCGCGCACGCTGCCGGTCGGCGGCTCTCTGGACGATCTGGCGAATTCGGAGGACGGTTCGAAAATCACCGCTGCCGGTTCGGACGGCTACCTGCGCATCTGGGAGACTGACGGGCTCGTTCCTAGTCTCGCGGTGCCTCTGCACCAGGGTCCGGTCGCCGCCGTTGCGTGGAACGGCGGCCGCATCTTCTCCGCTTCGGAGGACGGAACGGTCCGTATCCTCGATCTGGACGAAACAAAATGGAAGTCGCGTGCTCGCCAGATCATCGGCCTTGCCGTCCCCAACCATCCCGTACAACGATCTCAATGAAAATCGGCCGCCTTATCTGTTACTCTGTAACGTTTGCGATTTTTTGCACCCTGGCGCATGCGGACTGGAAGGTGCATCCAGCGTCCGAATTCGAGGAGGAGGTCCGCGTCTGGGCGTCCGACAAGGAACGGGGATTGGATTTTTCGTGGTCCGGGAAAGTGAATGTGCGCCACGAGGCCGAGGGCTACGGCGTTCTGGAATGGTTTAAGACCGAGGACCATCAGCGGGCCTCGAGCGTCATCTACACGGGCGAGGTGAAAGCAGGCCGGCGCCACGGCACGGGCGTTTCGCTTCAACGCAGCGGGGCGAAATACTCCGGCCAATGGAGCGAGAACGTCAAAGAAGGCAAGGGAGAGTACTGGTATTCGAACGGCGATTACTACGCCGGTTTGTTTCACAACGACCTTATGCATGGACCCGGCAAATACGTTTCCGCGGACGGAACCGTCTTCGAAGGAACGTTCGCGGCCGATGAGCGGGACGGCCCCGGGGTTGCGATTTACCCGGACGGCCGCCGCTACGCGTCGACATGGTCGGCGGGCAAGGATGTCAATCCCGCCGGCGCTCCCGTTCCTGCAAAGCCGTACGTGATGCTTGGCGTGGATGTGCGTCGCTATGCGCTAGATGGGAAGATCCTCTCAGGAAGTGGCGACGAATACTACTTGACGTACCGCGGCCGCTGGACGGATGGAGACTTCGTGATCGAACCGGATTGGCCGTTTTGGGTCGCATGGTCAAAGGGAGGGCCGGTCGTATCTAAAGACGATGCCTCCCGGGATTTTCATATCGGAGTCTTCCCGGTCTTTCTCGACATTCGCGTTTTCAACCCGGGCCGCGAAAAGCTGGTAGTTCGCAGAGCGGAAGCAGTCGTCGAGGAAAGTTTTCCTGACCTTGAACCGATCCTGCGACTCCAGGATGCGACTTCGAACCCCGGTGGAGTGACCTGCGAAATCGTGAATTTTAGCTCGAGCCGCGTGGATGACTGCGAGATCGCCTTCAATATCCTGCCTCCCGATTCAAAGCCGGAGTTTGCGAATTATCATTTCATCGAAAAGTTGGAACCGTTCTCAGAGCGTGCGACGTTCTCGCTCGCGCGGGCGCTGCAAACGCTCGGAATCGACGCAGACGCCATTGCGGCTATCGAACATCTCTCCGACGATCCCTCACGAGAGGCGGAGGCAGAGGCGAAGCGGGCGGCGGCGAAACGAGAATCGGTTGCGCGCGCGACCCGCGAGATGAAGAAATTACCAAAGTTCGTAGAATCGGACGACGGCCAATTTTCCGCCGCGGGCCTGGTCGCAGGCGAAGTCCGAATTGCATGGACGGACCATTTAGGTTCAAAGCAGACGAAGCGCGTGAAGTTTCAGTTTAACAAGCAATTCTGCCTGTTCTGGGCGGAGTTGGCCGCAGAGGGATCGCCATCGGGGAAATACGAAGTTCTATTTAAAGCCGAAGGCAAGGACTACGTGGTGCCATTCGCCTACAAGCGAACCATTGCCTCCGGAGCGAACGACCGGTTCACGCTCCAACTCGCCAGCGAAGTCTCGACTTACCAGAGCTTCCGCATCCGGTTGACAACGACGGACGGCCGCGAGATCATCTCGCCGCGATGCCGCATGCACTTCCTCGTGCCACGTAAATTTTCGTGGAAGGAAGGTTACGTCATTGAGGAATAATAATCCGGTTGCTGTCGATACTCGGAAATGGCGTCCTATTCGCTCAGTCTAACTCTAGCCGGAGCAATCGAAATCGTTTGGCGCTCAATCATCAGAGCGTTGTTCGCAAAGCATCAACCGATGCGTTCGAATGAGAATTAGCCGCCTGCAACCTCTTGTTTATTTTGTCATACTTGCGTCGATTCGCGCGGAATGGAGGGTCCATCCCGCATCTGAATTCGATGAGGAAGTTCGCGTCTGGGCCTCCGAGAGGGAGAGAGGACTGGATTTTTCGTGGTCCGGCAAAGTGAATTCCCGTCACGAAGCCGAGGGCAATGGCGTCTTGGAATGGTTCAAGCCCACACAAAAGCGGAAGGAATCGATCGTCGTCTATTCAGGCGAAATGAAATCGGGTCGGCGCCACGGCGCGGGTGTTGCGCTCTACCGCAGCGGGGCGAAATACTCAGGGCAGTGGCACGATAATGTGAAGGAAGGGAAGGGTGAGTACCTGGTACGCAAGCGGCGATTACTATAGCGGCTCGTTTCAGAACGATCTCATGCAGGGGCCAGGCAGGTATGTCTCCGCGGATGGGGCCGTCTTCGAAGGAGCTTTCGTTGCCGATGAGCGAGACGGTCCTGGTCTCGTGATTTACCCGGATGGCCGCCGCTATAACTCGACCTGGAAGGCGGGCAAGGACACCAATCCCCGCGGCGCTCCTGTTCCTGCAGCGCCGTACGTGATTCTCGGCGTGGATGTGCGCCGCTATGCGCTCGATGGGAATATCCTTTCCAGAAGCGAAGGTATTGGAGCGGGCGACCAATCTTTCATGACCTACGGCGGCCGCTTCATGGACGACATCCTCGTGATAGAACCCACTTGGCCCTATTGGGTTGCATGGTCAAAAGGAGGACCGGTCATCGGCGAATCCGAATCGGGCGAGGTCAAGAGTTTTGATGTCGGAGTCTTTCCCGTTTTTCTCGACATCCGTATCTTCAACCCTGGACGCGAAAAGCTGGTGATTCACCAAGCGGAGGCGGTCGTCGAGGAAAGCGTTCCTGATTTTGAACCGATTCTGGGACTTGCGGATGCAAGTTACTTCCACGGCGGTGTGACCTGTGAAATCGTGAGTTTTGGCTCAGGGCGAGTAGATGACTGCGAGGTTGCCTTCAATATCCTCCCTCGCGATGCCAAACCGAACTTTGAGGACTACCAATTCCTGGAGAAGCTGGGGTCGTTCTCAGAGCGTGCAACCTTCTCTCTCGCGCGGGCAATGGTAACGCTCGGAATTGACGCGGACGCCATTGCGGCGATCGAACGCCTAAAGGACGACGATCCCTCACGAGAATCGGTTGCGCTCCGCGCGAAGCGCGAAATGAGAAAATTACCAAACCTGGTAGTGTCGGATGGCGAGCAATTCTCAGCGTATGGCCTGGTAGCGGGCGAATTCCGACTCGCGTGGACGGACTATTTTGGTTTGAAGCAGATGAAGCGTGTGAAGTTTCACCTTGTGAAGTGCTTCAGCATGTTCTGGCCGGAGTTTGGGGCGGGAGGAGGGCCATCATCGGGAAAATACGATCTTTTTTTGAGAACCGAAGGAAAGGACTATGTCGTGCCCTTCACCTATAAGCGGACAGTGGCCCCCGGAGCGAACGACCGGTTTACGCTTCAGGTCGCAAGCGAGGTCTCAAGCTACCAGAACTTTCGAATTCGACTGACCACTGCGGACCGTCGCGAGATCATCTCGACGCGTTGCCGAATGCACTTTCTCGTGCCAGGGAAGTTTTCGTGGAAGGAGGCCTACGTCATCGAGGACCTGTAGGAGCAGCCTTGAGGAGATTTCTAACCGGAATCCATCGAACAGCAAACGTCTTATCTTCGAAAAACCTCACTTCGGCGAGTGCCCCGGAGCCGTTTATCTGATCAAATAGGAAGTTGCCAAGCGAGCGACAGACCAGCCCGTTGCCGGCGCGCCACGGTTCGGGCCTGCCTGAATCCACATGCGGGTGAGCGCCGAATATCGCCGTCACGGGGCTATCTGTTAGCCAATCCATCACTTCGATTTGCCTCGGCGTCGCCTCGCGCCGGAATTCAGTCCCCCAGTGGACAAGGGCCAACAACGGCCTCACGTCCGCTTCCGGTTGCGGCAGTCGCGCGATAGCCTCCTGCGTGATCCGGCCTGTGTGCGGCGTTGAAACGTTGCTGAGGTCCGTCATCGCGACGGCGCGAAACGGACCGGCATCGATTACCTCTCCATCACGCACCGAAGCGATGCCTGCAGATGCAAGGGCGCGAACGGTTCGTTCGAGTCCCGCCTCTCCCCCATCGAGAGAGTGGTTGTTCGCAACACCCGCAAGCTTGACGTTCAGTGCCCTGAGCCAGCCAAGGGTAAATTCCTTCTCCATGACGAGCGCGCGCTTCACGCGATTTGGGTCCGGCACAGAATTGACGATTACGCCTTCGAGATTCACCGCCAGCGGATATTCCTGCGTGATGCGCATGACTTCCTTCCGCACGGCTTCTGCGCGGCTCGGCTGTGCAAGCAGTGAAGCTACACCCCGGCCGAAAAATGCGTCACCTGCAAAAAACCATACGGATTCCCGCGGCCCGGACGGCCAAGCCGCTGGTGGCGGGTCGTCTGGCTCATAAACCTGGATGATGTAGCTAGTGGTTTGTTCCAGACGAAATCTTGTATAAGCTTGGGAGTTCCGGTTGGCGATCACGATCGGGCTTGCGTTGTGAACACGTCGCTGCAAGGCCATATGGACAAATTGTGCGGCTTTCGAGTCGAGGTGAGTGGGCTGGCGCAGGCGGGTGACCGCTTCAGGATCGCCAAGCGCAAGTGCGTTCATCGTCTGCTGGTCGCAACGCCGCGCCTTGCCGTGATCGAGGTAATGTGAGAAATCGGTAGACTGGACGATCAGCGTCTTCGAATCGACAAGGGGCGTCAGTGCGTCCACGAGCGCGAGCCAGTCCTCGCGTTTCGAGTCAATACGCAAAGCGATTGGAACAATCTTCGCTTTCGGAAAGAACCTCGCGACGAAGGGAAGCACTGCGTGCACTCCGTGCTCCTTTGCGAAGAGACGTGACTCCTCGGCCTTATGACACGCTGTCAAAAGCAAATCGACTGCGACCTCATCGCACGCGACATCACCGAAGACAGTCTCGAACGTTCCGTGTGTCGTCGCAAATGGCAGGCGCGACCGCCTAAAATGGTCGGGCGAAAGGAGAATGATCCGCTCGTAGTTGCTGCCTGAAGCGCCATAAAAGCCGCGGGCGATCAAGTCCGCTGCCACAAGGTGGTGCGGAACGGTGATCCCAGTTACGCGATGGCCGGCGGGCGGCGCGACGGATTCTTTCGCGAGCGCATGTTCAAAGACCGCAGGGTCGTCATACATCGCCGCGAACCGCGCCGGTTCGATTGCCACGGCGGTGCCCATCCCGATAACAAATAACAGTGCAACCAGTCCCACTCGAGAGAGATTCGCGGACGAATGTCCCGGCCATCAAATCAATTCGCGGCATAAACGCGTTGTCATTAATCGCACACAAAAGGCCTCTCGGAAGCCAGCGTGCTTCGCTTAACCTCTCTGCAGTTGACGCAAAAACGCTTATTAATTAAGAAGCTCGCATGATGACGCCTCTTGATCTGCTCGATTCCCTTTTTCGCGAGTTCAAAGACCGCCGGTCACGCAGCATCCGCCGTCCGACGGCACCTGAGGCTTTCGTGCGCTCGCGCAGCACACCAGAGGGGAGCAGAATATGAAGATCGCAATGGCCAGTGACCATGCCGGCTTCTCTCTGAAGGAAGAGATCGCGAGGGTTTTGAGGGGCCGCGGCCACGAGATTGAGGATTTCGGCGCCTACAACGAGGACGCGGTCGACCTGTCGGACCACGTGTACCCGGCGGCGCTGGCGGTCGGCGAAGGCCGCGCGGAGCGTGGCATCTTCGTCGATGGCGTGGGCTATGGCAGCGCGCTGATCGCGAACAGAATCTATGGCGTCTATGCGGCGGTCTGTCAGGACCCGTTTTGCGCAGGGTTGGCGAGGTCGCACTCGGACACAAACGTCCTGTGCATCGGCGGCAAGATCATTGGTTCAGCTATCGCCCTTGAGGTGGTGAAGACTTGGATGAATACCGCATTCCTTGGTAACGACGAGAAATACAAGAGGCGTGTGGACAAGGTTCGAGATATCTCACGGAAGCATCTCAAGCCGTTGCCAGTGGAGTGATTGGACCGCGGGCTGGCGCCGCTTGCCTTGAGCGGGGTGCCCAGTCGAATGTAGAGGCGATGGCCCGGACTCGCATGATGTGGTTTGCCAGATTGCCTCATTGCAGCGGCCGCCATCAAGGCTGAGGCGAAACTCCTGACGGACAACGCTACGGACTTCGAAGGGTTCGTGTCGCAAGGATTGAGCTTGCTCGAGGCGTGATGTCCGCGAGGGAAGACTGGCCGTCAGCTTTTGATCTCCAGGTTAGGCAAATGCTTTGTGCAGTATTCTTTTCCATCCGTGGCCACGCGGAAATCGACATGGGGGTTCGAGGCTTCGGTGATGCCGCAGGCCTCGCAGCGATGGAGAGTTGGAGAATCGTCCTTGGAGGCTTCGAATTTTGCGCGGCGCTGCCGAGTTTCACGTTTTTCGCGTGACCGCCTCAAGAAAGACGGTCCGAAGAAAATCAGGTAGTTGCCAAGGCACATGATGACGATCATTTTGACGGGCAGGGACCCTGTGGCCAGGATGTATGCAGGCCAAAGGAGGCTGATCAAGGCAACCCATTTGAGTTTTAGCGGGATAACGAGCATGAAGAGAATTTCAAGGTTCGGCGCAAGGGTGGCGACCGCAAGGAACAACGAGAGGTTAAGAAACATGTTCCCGCCCGAGGCCCCAAAAATGAGGGCCGAAGCGATGCAGAAGAACATTCCCAAGAAATAATAGGCATTGAGGCGGAAGGCGCCCCAGGTGGCCTCAAGGAGATCGCCTGTCCACCAGACGACCATAAGGTAAAAGATGACCCAGATCGGACTGAGGGTGTCGGGGATGAAGATCCAGCTCACGAGCCTCCAGACTTGTCCCTGGAGGATGGCCTCGCGACTGAGAACAAGCGCGGAGACATATTTCGGATCAAGGCTCAGGAGAATGAAGACCAGCGCGTTCAGCGCGACTACGTAGCGAATTAAGTGCGGGATCGCAAAACGGGAAAGATGGCGTTCGAGCCGGTCGAGTAAGGTCACGGCTGCAAACTTCAACGTTCAACGCTCAACGTTCAACGCTCAAGTTGTGGCAGTTTCGCCGGACGTGGAGCGTTAAACTTTCAACGCTCAAACGCCGCTCGTGGCTTTTTGATTGAACGTTGAGAGTTGAATGTTGAGCGTTGAGCGTTGTGGCGAAGCCAACCCTCATCTACGACGGGGAGTGCGGGTTTTGCAGCCGTTGGATTGAGCGCTGGCGCTTGAGCACGGGTGATCAGGTGGACTATGTGACCTCGCAGGAGGCGGCACCGAAATTCCCCGGGATTTCGGAGGCGGAATTTGCCGAAGCCGTGCAGTGGGTCGGCGCGGACGGAGAGCGGTTGTCGGGAGCGCCGGCCGTCTTCGCCGCCCTTGCCACGGGGTCGTCAGGTGGAAGAACTCTTCGAAGGCTCTACGGAGACACTCCTGCGTTTGCGCGCGCAGCGGACGCAACCTACGGCGTTGTGGCGCGGAATAGAATGCTCTTTTCCCGTTTGACGCGATGGCTTTGGGGAGCCGATGTGCTGCCTCCGACATTTGCGGTTTCCGGCCGAGTTTTTCTTCGCTTGCTTGGATTCATCTATTTGCTGGCGTTCGCTTCCTATTGGGTGCAACTGGGCGGATTGATCGGGGAACGTGGTATTCTTCCCGCAGGGGCGTTCTTCACCAAGGCGAAAGAGATCCTTGGCGCCGAGGCATATTGGCAATTTCCAAGTGTATTTTGGATGGGGGCTGGCGACACGGCTCTTTACGGATGGTGTGGCGCCGGAATCGCCGCGTCGGTAATATTGATGCTTGGCTTTGCGCCGTTGCCGTGCCTCATTTTCTTGTGGGCCGACTACCTTTCCCTGTGCGTTGCGGGACAGATCTTTTACCAGTTTCAATGGGATATTTTGCTGCTCGAGGCGGGATTTCTTGGGATCTTTCTTTCTCCACTGAATTTGCGTTTGGGGAGGGCTGGAAATCCTCCGCGTCCCGCGCGGTTCTTGCTGATCTGGCTGCTCTTTCGTTTGGTATTCGCCTCAGGCGTTGTGAAGCTTTCGAGCGGAGACCCTGCGTGGATGAACGGGACGGCGCTCGACTACCATTACTTCACGCAACCGCTGCCAACACCGGTAGCATGGTTCGCCCAGCAGTTGCCGGGTTGGTGGCAGGTGATGAGTGTGCGCGTGATGTTCTTTGTCGAACTTTGTCTTCCCTTTCTTCTCTTCGGCCCCCGGCGTCTCCGACTCCTCGCGGCAGGTGGAATCGCTGCGCTTCAATTTTTGATCGCGCTGACCGGTAACTACGGGTTCTTCAACCTCTTGACCCTCGCATTGTGCCTGTTGGCCCTGGATGACAGGGTTTGGAGCAAACGGGCGCCGGAGGCTCGAGACCCTCATCCTCCCGGCGGAGCAACGCGCTTCGTGGCCAATCCGCTCCTCCTTGCCATGGCCGTTGTCATATTTTCACTAAGCTTGATTCCGCTCGCCGCATCGTTTCGGCGGCCGATTCCGGTTCTGGCCCCTTTGATGCTGGCCTATCAATCGGTTGCGCCATTTCGCACGATCAACGGCTACGGGCTTTTCGCAGTGATGACTAAAGAGCGCAGGGAAATCGTCGTCCAGGGGTCGGACGATGGGGCGACCTGGAGGACTTACGCTTTTCGTTTCAAGCCGGGGGATCCGCGCCGCGTGCCCGGTTGGGTAGCTCCCTACATGCCAAGGCTGGACTGGCAAATGTGGTTCGCGGCGCTGGGAAGCGTCGACGAGAACCCTTGGTTCCTCCATTTCCTGGAGCGGCTGCTTGACGGTTCGCCTTCCGTGCTGGGGCTGCTCGAGGAAAACCCATTTCCGCGCGGGCGGCCACGTTTTGTGCGTGCCATGAGCGACCGCTACACGTTCACGACGATCGCAGAGCGAGCGCGGACGGGGAACTGGTGGAACGTCGAGCCCGCCGCGATTTATACCCCGGCACTTTCGCTTGAAACGCGATAGTGCCTTGTGATGCGCGCCAAATAAAAGACTCCTCCAACGAGACCCCAGAGAAGATAAACCGTCATTCCGGTGATCGAGATCAGGAGCCCGGTTCCCCGCGGGACCCCGCATAACTCTGCCAGCAATTCCTCGAAGAGCGCTTCACGTACCCCAATCCCATTGAGGCTGATCGGCAGCGAGGAGATCGCCGTGACCAGCGGCATGATGGAAGTCATGTCCCAGAAAGTCACTTTGTCGGTGAAGGCTTTTGCCGCGAAGCAGAACGCCGAAAAATAAGCGAGCAGCATCGGCACCGTGTAGATCGCTCCAAGCAGCGCTTCGCGGCGATTTTCAAGGCAAAGCTGCCAAAGCTTCGAAAGCTTGATGATATGCTTCCGCAGGGGAAATTTTCGTGGCAGGAGCGTGACCATATGCCGGCTTGTGAGCACGAAGGAGGCGACGAGAGCGGCGCCCATGATGAGCAGCGTGATCGCAAACCATTTCATCAGGTTGCCGACGGCGAAGCTCCGCGCGAACCAATCATCACGCGTCCACGCAAAAAGAAGACCCATGATTACGAGCACCAGCACAGCGAGCAGGCGGTCCACGGCGACGCTGAGGAATCCCTCCGCCTTGTTTTCCGGGTGATCGCGCATGAGGAAGATCACGCGCACCACGTCGCCGCCCGTGGTGCCGGGCAAGAACTGATTAAAGAAGGCGCCGATGAAGAAAAGCCGCGATGTTTCAGGCAGAGGGACCTCGATATGCAACATGCGCAAGAAGAGCTGCCAGCGCAGGATTCCAAAGAATTCGCAAACGCCGGCGGCCGTCACGGCGAGCCCGATCCAGCGCCAATCCGCCATCTTGAGCGCGGCTCCCATCACCGCGCGGCGCTCAGGGTCGTGAAAAAGCCACCAAAGCAGGCCGACAGTAACCGCGATCTGCAAGAAAGTGAGCAAATGACTTAGCAGCGAGGGAGGCGCCGGGCGGCAATTGGGCTGCCGCTGCTGCGCGACCGAAGGGAGCGAGATCATCGGGGCATCACGTAATGCAATTACCCCAACGGGGCAATCGCAGATCTCGAGGGCACTACAAGGTGGCGCCGATGGCTTCCTTCGCCGAGGCTGCCGTATACTCGCGGTTCAACCGGGCGATGAAAGTGGCGGGAATTCCGGCAGGGCAAACGGCTTCACACGCATAGTAGTTCGAACAATTGCCGAAGCCTTCCTTGTCCATAATGCGAACCATCTTGAGGATACGGCGGTTCTTTTCCGCCTTCCCTTGCGGAAGCAGCCCGAGATGACCGGTTTTGGCGCTGACGAAGAGCATGGCAGAACTGTTCGGGCATGCGGCTGCGCATGCCCCGCACCCGATACAGGCGGCAGCGTCCATCGCGAGATCAGCAACGGTTTTCGGAATCGGGAGGGCGTTCGCATCGGGAGCGGAGCCGCAGCGTTCAGTGATAAACCCGCCCGCCTGAATGATGCGTTCGAAAGCGCCTCGGTCAACGGTCAAGTCGCGCATGACAGGAAAGGGCGCAACCCGGAATGGTTCGACCGTGATGACGTCGCGATCGTGAAAGTTTCGCATATAAAGCTGGCAAGTGGTGCCCCTGCCTGGGCCATGAGGGACTCCGTTGATGGTCAGGCTGCACGTGCCACAGATGCCCTCGCGACAATCGTGGTCGAACGTAATGGGCTCGACGTCTTTCTCAATAAGGCTCTCGTTGACGATGTCGAGCATCTCGAGAAAGGAAGCATCCGAGGGAATATCGAGAGCGGGATAGACTTCGAAGCGGCCGCTCTCCCGCGGGCTGTTTTGACGCCAGACCTTTAGAGTGAAGTTCATTGAGGGTTGATGGTTGATAGTTGATGGTTGATAGACTTCGTCATTTCGAAAGCAGGGAGCCTCGAAGGCCGCTTAGCATTCTTCCGAGCCGTTCGGCGTCCTGGTAGGTCTTGAGATGATCACTTTCGGTTAGAAAGCCCCGGCGCTTGGCGATGAAGCTCTGTGACACGACTTCGAACAACGAACCAGCGGCGATTTCCGTAAATCTGGCGAAATCCGCCCGGGAAGACCGAGACCTTCCCTCCGCGAGATTGGATGAAACCGACACAGCCGCTCTCCGCATCTGCATTGTGAGGCCAAAGATCTCGCCGCGCGGAAAATCACGGGTCGAGGAGTAAATGAGGCCGGCAAAATCGATAGCCCGATGCCATGACTCAAGTTTCTCGAAGTTAAACATAAGCTTCCTCTTCGAACATCGATCAACTCTCAACCATCAACTCACTTATAGCTTCTAGTCGCCAGTTTCACCTGCTCATAGACAAGCGGCTCTTTAATGCGGGTCGGCTCCTTGCCTTCGCCTTCGTATTTCCACGCGGAGACGTGGGCGTAGTTTTCGTCGTCGCGCAATGCTTCCCCATCCGGCGTTTGGTATTCGGTGCGGAAATGGCCGCCGCACGATTCGTTGCGGTCCAGTGCGTCCCGGCACATGAGTTCGCCAAATTCGAAAAAATCCGCGACGCGACCAGCCTTCTCAAGCGATTGGTTGATGTTTTCTCCGGCGCCAAGCACCTTGACATTGGTCCAGAATTCCTCGCGCAGCTTGGGGATGCTCGCGATGGCCTCCTCAAGACCTGCCTTGTCGCGAGCCATCCCGCACTTGTCCCACATCAGCAGGCCGAGCTGGCGATGGAAACTGTCCACACTGCGGGTTCCCTTGATGTTGAGAAGACGCTGCACGCGCTCGCGCGCTTCCTTTTCCGTTTGCTGGAATGCGGGGTCGCTTGTTTGGGGACGCTTCTGGGGGGACTGAGTCGCCAGATAGCTGCCGATGGTGTAGGGGATGACAAAGTACCCATCCGCGAGTCCCTGCATCAGCGCCGAGGCGCCGAGGCGGTTGGCGCCGTGATCGGAGAAATTGGCTTCGCCCAGCACGTGCAGGCCGGGGACGTTGCTCATGAGGTTGTAGTCCACCCACAATCCGCCCATCGTGTAATGAACCGCGGGGTAGATGCGCATCGGACGCTCGTAGGCGTTCTCTCCCGTTATGTTCTCATACATCTCGAAGAGGTTGCCGTAGCGCTCCTCGATGACGGCCCGGCCGAGGCGCTTTATCGAATCGGCGAAATCGAGATACACCCCGAGCCCGCCCGGTCCCACGCCGCGCCCTTCGTCACACGCTTCCTTTGCGCTCCGCGATGAGATATCGCGAGGGGCAAGGTTCCCGTAGCTGGGATATTTGCGTTCGAGATAGTAGTCGCGCGCCTCCTCGGGAATCTCATGCGGAGCTTTGCCGCAATCCTCCTTACGCTTCGGCGCCCAAACGCGCCCGTCGTTGCGCAGCGATTCGCTCATCAGGGTGAGCTTGGATTGATAGTCCCCGCTGACAGGAATGCAGGTGGGATGGATTTGCGTGTAGCAGGGGTTCCCAAACAGCGCTCCGCGCTTATGGGCGCGGTACGTAGCCGTGACGTTGCATCCCTTGGCGTTCGTGGAGAGATAGAAAACGTTGCCATATCCTCCCGTGCAAAGCAGCACCGCATCGCCCGCATGGCTGCGAATCTCACCCGTGACCATGTCTCGGACGACGATGCCCTTTGCGTGGCCATCGACCACCACGAGATCGAGCATTTCCGCGCGGGGAAACATCTTCACCTGACCAGTGGCAATTTGCGCGCTCATAGCCTGGTAGGTGCCGAGGAGAAGCTGCTGGCCGGTCTGACCTCGGGCATAGAACGTTCGCGACACCTGCGCGCCGCCAAAGGAGCGGTTTGCAAGGAGTCCACCGTATTCGCGCGCGAAGGGAACCCCCTGCGCGACACATTGGTCGATGATCAGTGCGCTGACTTCGGCTAGGCGGTAGACATTCGCTTCGCGAGCGCGAAAATCGCCGCCCTTGATCGTGTCGTAGAAAAGACGATAGACGCTGTCGCCGTCGTTCTGATAGTTCTTCGCGGCGTTTATTCCGCCCTGAGCGGCGATCGAGTGAGCGCGGCGGGCGCTGTCCTGATAGCAAAAGCATTCGATGTTGAAGCCCTGTTCGCCCAGCGTTGCGGCGGCGGACGCGCCAGCCAGTCCGCTTCCGACGATGATGAGTTTGAACTTTCGTTTGTTCGCGGGGTTGATGAGCTTGGCGTTATCTTTGTATGTGGTCCATTTTTCTGCAAGCGGACCTGGTGGGATGTGGGCGTCGAGCGTCATGGTACAATTTCGTTTCCAAGACCGAAGAAAAGCACCGACACGGGAATCGAGACATACCCGACGAACAGGGCCCAAGCCAAT
This sequence comes from uncultured Verrucomicrobiae bacterium, assembly GCA_963810765.1. Taxonomy (GTDB): domain Bacteria; phylum Verrucomicrobiota; class Verrucomicrobiia; order Chthoniobacterales; family Terrimicrobiaceae; genus DASTFP01. The sequence goes on along the minus strand of CAWEOV010000024.1, from coordinate 347,014 downwards.
GCTCGCGCGCCTGTCTCATAAATGGGACGGAGCTTCGTGTCCGTAATTCCCAAGGTTTGAAACAGGCTTCCGATGCCATGGCTGAGGTGGAATGCCACCAACGCCAGGGAGAAGACGTAGAAAAGGCTGACGAACGGATTTCGAAATCCAACGATGACCATCCGATAGACATCGTGCACTTGCTGCCCATGAAGGTCGGTGTGGAAACCAGCGTAGGCGGAATCGACAAGGAACAAGGTGAAGTGCGCCAGGTGAAAGGCAACAAAAGCAAGGACGACTAGGCCGGTTAGGCGCATTGTACGCGCAAAGATCGTGGTCTTCATGGGCGCAAAGACCGCATATTTTTGCGGGTGAGCAGCAAGATTTTCCTTCCACACCAGCATGGTGAACCAGATGTGGGCGCCGACCACAGTCAGCATGGCGAGACGGATGAGCCAGAGGAGCGGCCCGAGGTCGCGGAGATGCATCGCGTACGCGTTGATAACATCGGGTCCGAAAAAGACGGTCAGATTGCCCAGCATATGACCGATGACGAAAAGGACGAGCACGATGCCAGTGACGGCGACAACGGTTTTCTTGCCGATCGAAGAAAACAGCCAGGCGATCGAGGCGTTCGCGAGCCCTTGGGAGGTGGGAGTGGAGGCGGAAGACGCTGACATTTTCTATTAGACTAACTAATATATTGTAGCAGGCAAGCGTTTGCTGCGCTGCAAGGGGAAACCTTTATCAGGAATCTCTCTCCAGTTGAAAGAAGAATTCGCTGCGAGCCCACCATCGGCGGGTATCGCTGGAATGTCCCGAACCGGGCAGGTGTTCGCCTGAGACCAGCGCGCTGTTGCCGGGTTCGCTCTAAGCCGGAGAGGAGTTCGGATATTCTTTTGCCACCCAGGAGAGAGCCTCTTCCCGTGTGCGCAAGGTGCCTTCGAGCTGGCGAACCTGCACAGCGTCGAGAACCGCCTTGAAGTGTGGCCCAGGTTTCCAGCCCTTCGCAATGAGATCGTGACCAGTCAGAAGTGGCGGCGGAATGAGGGGTTCGCTGGCGAATTCCTCGCGGCGGCGCCTGAGGAATTCGTAGTTGTCGAGCAAGCCGTGGCTTGCCAGGCAATCCACGCGGTGCAGTTCGAGTTCGTCGTCAAACGTCGGACGAGCCATGAAGCGCTTGAGCCGCGCAACGCGCATGTTCTGGACGTCCTTGAACACCATGTGATTTTGCACCATTTCCACGGTGGCTTCGATTTCCTCGTTGGAAAATCGCAGCCGTCGCATGATTTCCTCTGTCATGCGCGCGCTCACCGATTCGTGTCCGTTGAAACGAATCCGCCCTGTTCCATCGCGCTCCATCGTCGGTGGCTTGCCCAAGTCGTGAAAGAGCACTGCGAAGACGAGGGGCACGGAGACGTGCTCGCGAAGAAGGGAGAGCATCAGGCGCGTATGGACGAAGACGTCGCCTTCCGGATGAAAATCCGGCGGCTGCTCGCAGCCCTTGAGAGGCGAGATTTCGGGCAGGATTTGCGCCATGAGTCCGCTCGCGTCGAGCAAGTCGAAGCCGCGCACTCTATGAGGTGAAGCAAAAATCTTCACAAGCTCATCGCGGATGCGTTCGGCGCTGACTTCGCGGATGGCCGGTGCGCCCGCACGAATCGCATCCCAGGTCGCGGCTTCGATTTCGAAGTCCAGCGTGGAAGCAAAGCGTACGCCGCGTAAGAGACGAAGCTTGTCTTCTGCAAAGCGATCGGCGGGATTTCCAATGGCGCGCAGGATGTGTATCTCCAGATCGTTACGCCCCCCCACAAAGTCGAGCACTCTTTCTTCAATAGGATCGTAAAATAGCCCGTTGATGGTAAAGTCCCGGCGTTGCGCGTCTCCTTCGGCGGTGGTGAAAGTCACATTCTGTGGGTGGCGGCCGTCCAGGTAAGCGCCGTCGGAGCGGAAAGTCGCGACTTGATACTCTGTGCCCTGCTCGACCACTAGAATAACGCCGAACTGCGCTCCGACCGGAACGGTGCGCGGGAAGAGCGCTTGGACCTGCTCGGGGCGGGCGGACGTCGCGATGTCGAAATCATGGGGCGCCTTGCCCATCAAGGAGTCGCGAACGCAGCCCCCCGCAAAGAGCGCCACGTGTCCTGCGTCTCGCAGACGGCGGACAATGTTGCGCGCGGTGGACTCCCTCACACTCCAAGCGTAGCGGGAAAACTGCCGCTTTGCTACTAGCAGCCTGTCGGACTTGGCATATAGCGGGAGTCAGTTGGTCTTTTTACCACAGAGGACAGGAACACAGAGGGGAATCAGAAGGAGATGAGATCCAGAACCGATTCCAGCGCTTCCGGCCATCGTGCACGCGCATGGCCCACGCGATTGCGGGTTATCCCTTTAAATTGAGGAACTCTGTGTCCTCTGTGTTGAAAAATTGAGCGACCGGCCCGTCGCCTCCGTTGACTCGCAAAGCGCCGATCGTAGCAGGATCTCAGGCGCTAGGTCCTACGGGCGGCTAGGTGCAGGAATAAGAGTCTGGGAGCCGTCGCCTGTTGCCAGGAGCCTGGCGAAGAGATTGTCGCGCGGAACAAGGGTCAATTCGACCTCGCCATCGAGCAGCTTTTCCGTTTCGAGAATCTCGAACACTGTGTTGAGGATTTCCGAATGATGCACCAGATCGAGCAGAACGTCGTCAACCGCCTGCGGCAGGGCACCTCGGCGATCCGCCAAACTGGGCATATCAGGTAGCGATAATTACGAGCAGCGCGGAACGCACGCGGACGCGGAATTCGCCCATGCCTCATCCGTCCGCCCCTACCTCGTCGGAACTTCACGAATCGCTTCGCAAATACTCCTGATCGAGACGCAAGTCCACGCGGCGGACCGCTCCGAAGAAACGGATCAGCAGCGCGTGAGGGCCGAGCTTCAAGGCAAGGAGATGGAGCCCTGGCTCGTCAATCACCCCGATCACGCGCCCAAAAAGCAGGAAAACCTGCGCCTCGCATTCCTGGACGGTCGCAAACAAGCAGAAGAATTTGCCGAGCGCGATGAGGACAGGAACGAAAATCACGCACGCGATGAACGTTGTGAAGAATGCCAGCAGGAAGCTCATTGTCCCATGTCGAGGATGATGCGCCGGGCGCGCTTGTAGAGATCGAGCCGCACCTTGCGAAGATATCCGGGGATGGCGTCGGGCCCGTTTTGCTCTTTGAGGATCTTCTTTCATACCGATTCGGGATCGACGGAGGAGCATGACGGCGAGTTGGATAGCGTTTGGGGAGCACAGCCGTCCCGGGTGTGGTTCTTCGGCGGCTCGCCGAAGAAATTGGCTTCTTTCGGCTTCCGACTCCCTTGGGATTCAAGACCCATTCCGCGCGTGGGCTGACATCCCCGCCGAGGTCCAGGCAACTGTGCGCACGAGCGAAGCGGAACGATTCTGCTTTCTATTGAACTTTACGAATGAATCGAAGACGATCACCTTCAACAAACCAACCTTCGACCTTTTGGAAGAGCGAGAGCTCCGCGATCAGGCGGAAGTTCCGCCTTACGGCGTGCGGGTTGTTCGTCTTTAGCCAGAAAAATGCGATTCTATCTCAACTTGCGAGGATGGGTAGCACACGCGTCCTCGCGTGTGATGTCCCGCGTCTCGCGGGACGAGTTCAGGCTATCAACCGGAAATTCGTTCCATGCGTTCGGCGGGACGCCGAACGCTGCACGCCACTGTGGGCCGCGCCGCTGTGAGTCGCGTTCCGCGACTACGCGGTCACGCGATTGGCCACACGGCAACGTGGCCTCACGCGGCGGGACGCGCCGCAGTGAGTCGCGTTCGGCGACAACGCGGTCTCGCGATGCGCTCCCGATTAGACGTTGAGCCCCTAGTCTTCTCAAACACAATGACAACACATGGTTAAATTTCCCTACAACGATGCTCAACTCACGATCGAGCGGCGGGTTTCCGACCTGCTGGGGCGGATGACGCTGCCGGAGAAGATAGCTCAAATGTATTCCCACTGGCTGATCTTATCTCCGGACGGCGATCATAGGATCCGCACCGACGCCTTCTGCCAAGCTGCGACCACGGACGATTTAAGGCAAATGCTCAAGCTGGGAATGGGGCAAATCACCCGGCCGCTTGGCACGCATCCCGTCGATCCGAAAGAAGGGGTGCGCGCTCTTAACGCCCTGCAAAGGTTTCTTGTTGAGGAAACCCGGCTTGGCATACCGGCCCTGTCTCACGAAGAATGTTTGATGGGACTGATGGTCAAAGGGGCAACGCTGTTCCCCTCAGCTTTGAACTATGGTTCGACTTGGAACCCGGAACTCATTGAGAAGGTCGGCCAGGAGATTCGCAAGGAGGCGAAGCAAGTCGGTTGTCATCAGGGTTTGGCGCCGGTGCTGGATGTGTCCCGCGATGTTCGCTGGGGACGCACTGAAGAGACCATGGGGGAAGACCCGTATCTGGTAGGGGTTTTGGCGACCCGCTATGTCAAGGGGCTGCAAGGGGAAAACCGCGAGCTGCTGGCGACCCTGAAGCACTATGTGGGACATTCGTTTAGCGAAGGGGCTCGCAATCACGCGCCGGTGCATCTTGGCTTCAAAGAGCTCAACGACATCTTTATGCTGCCATTTGAAATGGCGGTGAAGCAGGCCAATGCCGGGTCGGTTATGCCAGCCTATCACGATATCGACAATGAACCCTGTCACTCGTCCCGCTTCCTTTTGACCGAAGTGCTGCGTGACCAGTGGGGCTTTGATGGCTTGGTGGTCGCCGATTATGCGGGCATCAACCTGCTCCATGCCCACCACGGTGTAGCCAAGGACAAGGCCGAAGCCGCAGCGCAGGCGTTCGGTGCGGGACTGGATATTGAGCTGCCGGGGTTCGAATGCGCAGAGCATCTCCATGAGGCGATCGAACGTGGAGATATTAGCGAAGAAAAGGTCAACGAGATCGTGGCGCGGGTGCTGGCTGAAAAGTTCCGCCTGGGCTTGTTCGAAAACCCCTATGCCGACGAAAATCAGGTAAGCCTGCAATCCGATAGCGCCAAGGAATTGGCTAAGGACGTGGCATTGCAATCGATCGTATTGCTAGAGAACAACGGAATTTTGCCTCTCAATCTTGCACAGAAACCCAAAGTGGCGGTGATCGGTCCGACGGCAGATGATCAGCTGGCGATGTTCAGCGGCTACAGCTTCCCGGTTCACTTGATTATCGCTAATATGCAGGAGGAACGCGTGCAATACGCAAAAACCCCGCTGCAGGCCTTGGCCGAACGCTTTGGTGCCGAAAATGTAAGCTATGCCAAGGGCTGCGAGATCCTCACGGAGCGCAACCCGGAGGCGCCGGTATTTCCGGGCGACGTGGATTCGGATACTGCCGCCAGCCTCGCGCGCACTTCGCCAATCAGCCGGGATCCCTCGCAGATCCAGGATGCGGTCGCTCGCGCGCGCCAATCCGATGTCGCGATCGTCTTCGTGGGAGACCTGTCCGGCCTGTTCCAAACGGGCACGGTGGGCGAAGGCTCGGATACTGACAGCCTGCAGCTGCCTGGGGTGCAGGAAGACCTGCTCAGACAAGTTGTCGCGACCGGCACGCCGACCATAGTTGTGATGACCTCGGGTCGACCCTACGCCCTGGCCGGTCTGGAAGAGCAGGCTGCGGCAGTATTGATGGCCTTTCAGCCGGGGCAGGAAGGGGCCCAGGCAATCGTCGATCTGCTGACAGGGAAGGCAAACCCGAGTGGGCGCCTGGTGGTGTCGATACCGAAAAATGCCGGTGCGGTGCCCTATTATTACAACCACAAACTCAAGAGTGGCGGCACTCCTATCGCGTATCACTTCGGCAGCAAATACTGCTTCGGCTATGGGCTGAGCTATACCCGGTTTGAATACAGCGAGCTGTCAATCCAGCAGAATCAAGTCAATATCGATGATGGCACCATTGCGCTTTCCTTGAGCCTCGAGAATAGCGGCGAGCGCGAGGGTTGCGAAGTTGTCCAGGTCTACGTGCGCGATGTGTATGCCTCTCTGGTTCGCCCTGTGAAAGAGTTGAAGGCTTTTAAGCGGGTGACTTTGCAGCCCAAGCAAAGAGCCGTGGTCAACTTTGCCATCCCGGTCGACATGCTGAATTTCACCAATATGGACAACCAACGCATGGTCGAAGCTGGTGAATTCGAGGTCATGGTTGGCGCGTCCAGCAGTGATATCAAGCTAAAGGGCAGGGTCGAAGTTGTCGGTGAAAATCGAGTGCTTGATCGTATTTGGCGAATGGAAAGCCAAGCCAATGTGGAGCTGCTAGGATGAGGTTGCCTGCATGGGGCTTCGTCTTTCGGCTTTTCGATCCCAGCATAACAATTTAGAGGTTTCGACGTGACAGGCAATCAGCAGTTGCACATTCCGGCGTTAGAAAGAAAGCTATCATGAGCAAAAACTTCGATCCCGTTGGAATCGCTGTCGTCGGCTGCGGCAATATCAGCGATCAGTATCTGACGAACCTCGTCCGCTTTCCGGATATCATCGTGCTGGCCTGTGCCGACCTCGACTTGAAGCGCGCCGCGGCCCAAGCCGCCAAGTATGGCGTCCCACGCTCCGGCGACCTGGCTGCCGTTCTGGCCATGCCCGACGTCGAGCTAGTCGTGAACCTCACCATTCCCGCAGTCCATGCCAGAGTGGCACTCCAAGCGATACAAGCCGGCAAACACGTTTACGGCGAGAAGCCGTTCGCGCTGTCTGTGCAAGAGGCGCAGACGGTAACGGCACTCGCGAAAGAACGCGAGATCCAATTGGGCAACGCCCCCGACACCTTCCTGGGCGCCGGACTGCAAACGGCCCGGCGGTTAATCGACGAAGGACGCATCGGCACGCCAATCTCAGCCAGAGCCGCGTTCGGCTATCCCGGTCCGGATGCGTGGCATCCAAGCCCAGAGTTCCTTTTCCAGGAGGGAGGGGGTCCACTGCTTGACATGGGCCCATATTACATCACTGCGCTCGTCCAAATGCTCGGTCCAGTAAAGACCGTCTCCGGCTTCGGCCGCCGAGCCCAAAACAAGCGCAAAATCGGCAGCGGCCCGCGCGCGGGGGAGACATTCGACGTTACTGTCGACACGCAGATCTCCGCGCTGCTGGAGTTCGCCTCCGGCCCGATCGGCGCGGCCGCCTTCAGCTTCGATTCCCCGACCGCCTTCCGCGAACTGGAGGTGCAAGGCACTGAAGCGGCGATCCGCCTGCCCGATCCGAACAGATTCGATGGGTCCGTGCTCCTGTATAAGAAGGACGCAAGCAAGGTTGCACCCGACGAGTGGCTAAAGATTCCGACCGAGACCGACTGGGCCGAGATCCCGGCCGACGGCAGCGCTGAAGGCCGCGGCATGGGCGTTCTGGATATGGCCAGGGCTCTGCGCTCCGGCGGGAAGCCAAGGGCGTCCGCCGATCTAGCAGTCCACGTTCTGAACGTCATGGAGTCCATCACGGGATCCGCGGCCTCGGGAGCCACCGCGCGCGTGTCGACTACCTGCATCTCGTCGGACCTCCTGCCCCCGGGCTGGGACCCGCTTCAGAGATCGACTTAAGTCTAGAGGCCCTTGTGCCAAGGGCCTGTGGGAGACAGATCAAAAAGTCGGACGAATATCCAACACCGCAGTGAGATATTCTATCCTGGTGACAGAGGCGTGGCTATCTTGGCGGGAAAAAGGAACTATGCAATCAAAGCAACGCACCGCCAATGAACGCAACATTTGCAAATGCGAAGCAATTTCGTTGGTTGCCGGTCAAAATCGAGGTGCCCGGCGCCTGGCGAGGGACTGCTCGAAGTAGGGTGTTCACCCCATTGCGGCACGTAAAATTTCGTGCAAGAACGATCAACAAAGAGTTGTAGATCGTGTGGATCTGGTAGCATCACTGAAAGTTCTGCAGACTTACCCCCAAATCGATTCATTAAATTAGCCAAGGAATTAAATAGATGAAAAAACACCTTACCATTCTGCTGGGCATGTTGCTCACGGCGTTCGCCGGGGCTGCGATCGGAGCCGATACCACCGTGAGAATCCTGCACATTCAGCAAGTCCCCGAGGATCTCGCACTGTGGAAGCAAATCGGCGCCGAGTTCGAAAAACAGAACCCGGGCGTCAAGATTGATTGGCAGTTTCTGGAAAACGAGGCTTTCAAGGCCAAGTTGCCGACCACGCTACAGTCCAAGGAGCGCCCGGACCTCTTCTACAGTTGGGCCGGTGGCGTATTTTACGACCAAGCCCGAGCCGGCGTGCTCAAGGATATCACCAAATCCATGGAGGGCGAATGGGCAGCCACATTGAGTCCCGCCGGTGTAAAAGCCTTCACCTATGAGGGCAAAGTCTATGGTGCGCCCATGAAGACCTCGCTCGAGATCTTGTGGTACAACAAGGAGCTGTTAAAGAAAGCGGGAGTCGATCCGGCCAGCCTGACCACGTGGAACGGTTTCCTCGAGGCGGTAAAGAAGTGCAAGGCTGCCGGTATCACGCCCATTGCCACAGGGGGCGGTGACAAATGGCCGCTGCACTTTTACTGGACCATGCTTGCGCTGCGAATCGGTGGCAAAGAGGCCTTCGAGGCGGCGTTCAACCGCACCGGCGAGGGCTTCGACAGTCCGACCTTCGTGAAGGCGGGTGAGATGTTCAAGGAGCTCATCGACCTGCAGCCCTTCCAGCCGGGCTTTCTTGGCGCAAAGTATCCGGATGCTGCCGGCTACTTCGGCGACGGCAAGGCCGCTATGTTCTTCATGGGAGACTTTCTCTACACTGGCGCAGAAATCAAACAGTCAAAGCGGCAAGGGTGTTCCCGACGATCAGCTTGACTTCGTTCCCTTCCCGGCAGTCGAAGGAGGCAAGGGCAACGAAGCCGTCCTAGGGGCGGTCGAAGGCTGGCTGGTGGCCAAGGGCGCGCCCGACCAGGCCGTCACGTTCCTGCGCTTCTTCTTAAACAAGGAAAACCAGACCAAGATGGCTGCTGCGGGCGTCCACATCCCCCTGACTTTGGGTGCGGAGGCGGGCTTGCAGAACCCATACTTTCGCCGCGTTGCAGAGGCCTTTAACAAATCTCCGTACTCTGCAGATCGTCTACGACCAGTTGCTCGGCGCCAACGTGGGCCGTGTCGTGAACGACATCTCGGCGGATCTTGCTGCCGGTGCCATGACTCCGGAAGAAGCGGCCAAGACAGTTCAGGAAGCCTGGGAATCCGAGCAGTAATCAGCCGGAATGAATCAGGGGAAGGAAACTCTCCGCTAGAATACAACCATGCCCACTTCGGCACCATCGGCAGCGAACGGAAACGGCTGGCTTCCCAAGGCGGCTGCCTTCTGGCGGCGGGCAAACGCCGGACACGGGGCCTCTGACAAATACGTCACTGCGGCTCTATTCCTGATCCCTGGGTTTGGCGCTGTTTACGCTCTTTGTCATGCTGCCGATGATCGAGGCGGGGTACTACAGCTTCTTTAACTGGAACGGCTACGGCACTCCCACCGATTTCGTGGGCCTGCGGAACTACGAGCAGTTGATCGGACAGAAAATCTTCCATTCGGCGCTGTGGAACAACGTCCTGGTCATCGTGGTCTCGCTACTGGTGCAACTTCCTTTAGCCATGACCATGGCTCTGATCGTAGCGGAAAAGATGCCGGGCAGTTACCTGTTCCGGACGATATTCTTTTTGCCCTACATCCTTGCCGAGATCGCGGCTGGTCTCATCTGGAAGTTCATTTACGACGGGGAGAACGGGTTGATCGCGGCAATCTTCGGCTGGTTTGGCGCGCAAGCGCCGTTCCTTCTGGCCAGCCGCGAATGGGCCTTCAGCGCCATCCTGGTGGTCCTTGTGTGGAAGTATTTCGGCTGGCACATGATGATCTTCATCGCCGGCATTCAGAGTATTTCGGAGGAGGTTGTCGAAGCGGCCCGGATGGATGGCGCCACCCGCCGACAAATCAACTGGTTCGTCAAAATTCCCCTGCTGTTGCCGACGATCCGGCTGTCGGTCTTCTTCTCGGTGCTCGGCTCGCTACAGCTCTTCGACCTGATCATCCCGCTGACCGGCGGCGGACCCGCCAACTCCAGTCACTCGGTCGTGAGCTATCTGTACTACTTCGGCATGGGCCGGATGAGGATCGGTTTCGGCAGCGCCGTCGGTGTGATCCTGTTCATCCTTTGTGTCGTGTTTGCCTTCACCTACCGCAGGACGTTGATGCGCCATGACTAAACTGTTTCAATCCGGCAGAACGCAGAACCGACTGCCGCAATATCTCGCCCTGTTCCTGGTTGCCGGCCTGGTGATCATCCCGCTTTACGCCACCGCTGTGGGCGGCCTCAAAAGCGTAGGCGAGCTGCGCACAAATCCCTTCGGTGTGCCCAGCGCTTGGATTTGGAAGAACTATTGGAATGTGCTCGCCGATCCGCGGCTCTGGCAACTGCTTTTCAATTCTGCGATAATCGCCGGGGTCAGTGTGGTGCTGACACTGCTTTTGGCTTCCATGTCGGCGTTCGTATTCGCCCAGATCACTTTCTTCGGCAGCCAAATGCTGCTGAGCTACCTCATGCTGGGCATGATGTTTCCGGCGGCTACGGCCATCCTGCCGCTGTTTATTAAGATTCGCGATTTCGGCCTGCTGGATTCGGCATGGGGGGTGATTCTGCCTCAGGTGGCGTTCGGGTTGGGCTTCAGCATCGTGCTCTTGCGGGGCTTCTTCAAGCAGTTGCCGGCAGAGCTGTGGGAGGCCGCACGCATGGACCGTTGCAGCTACGCCCGCTTCTATTGGTCCATCACCCTTCCGTTGTCGCGACCAATCCTGGCGACAGTGGCCGTATTTACTCTCGTGAGTTCTTGGAACAACTACCTGCTCCCACTGGTCGTGCTAAACCGCGAAGACGCCTACACTTGGCCGCTCGGCATCATGCGGTTCCAGGGACAATACTCCACTGACTGGCCGTTGGTCTCTGTCCTTTATCACCGTAACGATCCTGCCCGCGATCATCTTCTTCCTGGCGGCCCAGAAGCACATCGTGGCTGGATTGACCGGTGGCGCGGTCAAGGGCTGAACATGCCCTGAAAAGCGATGGTCACCGAAACGCAAACCGAACGAACGACATGACCAAGCGATTTCCGGAAGGGTTTATTTGGGGCGCGTCCACCGCCAGCTACCAGATCGAGGGCGCCGTCGCGGAAGACGGCCGCGGGCGCAGCATCTGGGACACCTTCAGTCACACCCCCGGCAAGGTGGTAAACGGCGACACTGGTGATGTAGCGTGCGACCACTACCATCGCTATCCCGGAGGACATCGCATTGATGCAGCGACTTGGGATTTCGGCCTACCGTTTCTCCACGGCCTGGCCACGCATCCTGCCCCAGGGCAAGGGACAGATCAATCAGGCCGGGCTGGATTTTTATGATCGCCTCGTCGACGCGCCTGCTTGCCGCCGGCATCACCCCCTGGCTGTGTTTTTATCATTGGGACCTGCCGCAAGCTTTGCAGGATCTAGGCGGCTGGCAGAATCGAAGCATCGCCGATTGGTTTAGCCGACTACGCCATCGATCGTGCATCGGCGGCTGGGTGACCGGGTCAAACGCTATGCCACCTTCAACGAACCGAATGTGATCTCCGTTCTGGGCCATGCCACGGGCGACCACGCCCCGGGCCTGACCAATCGAGAGGCGACGTTCAAAACCATTCACCATATCAACCTGTCCCATGGCAAGGCGATCGCAGCCCTGCGCGCGGGCGGCGGGGATCTTATCCTGGGGATCGTCAATAACCTGGGACCGGCAGTTCCCGCCAGCCGGTCGGAAGCCGACAAGGAGGCGGCTGAATACGCCGATGCCATCTGGAACCGGGCGTTCGCCGATCCGCAGTTCCTCGGCCGCTATCCGGCACTTTTGGAATCGGACCTGGCACCCTATCTGAGACCCGATGATCTAGCCACCATCCATCAGCCGCTCGATTTTTTCGGAGTCAACCACTACTCGCCCAACTACACCAAGCACGACCCGAACGCTGTGCTCGGCTACTCGAACCAACCGCCGCCCCAAGGCGCGCCGGTGACCGGTATGGGATGGGAGATCAGCCCCCCGGCTTTTCGTGACCAACTGATGGACATCCATCAACGCTATGGGCCGATCCCGATTTACGTTACCGAGAACGGTGCCGGCTATGAGGAGACCGCGAGTGCTGACGGCCAGATTCATGACGACCAGCGGGTCGCTTTCCTCGAAAGCTATCTTGGCGCAATGCACGAGGCAATCGGGGCGGGCGCGAATGTTCGAGGCTATTTTATCTGGTCGCTCTTAGACAATTTCGAGTGGGCCTTTGGCTACGCCAAGCGCTTCGGAATCGTCTATATCGACTACGCGACCCTCAAGCGCATACCTAAGACATCCTTTGAATATTACCGCAAGGTTGCTGCGGCAAATGCCGTGCTCACGGCTGCTTAGCTTGGTTATTTACCCGCATCATTTATGGAGAAAACGATATGGCAGAAGTCCTTCTGAAAAACGTCCACAAATCCTTTGGCGATCTCGAGATTATCAAGGGCGTCGATCTTGAAATCAAAGACAAGGAATTTGCCATCTTTGTTGGTCCCTCCGGCTGCGGCAAGTCAACCCTGCTGCGGATGATCGCCGGGCTGGAGGAAATCACTTCCGGGGATCTGATAGTGGCCGGAGAGCGCGTCAATGACATGTCGCCTCCCGATCGGGGCATGGCGATGGTCTTTCAGAGCTATGCGCTTTATCCGCACATGACGGTGCGCGACAACATGGCGTTCGGCCTCAAGCTGGCCAAGGTGCCCAAGGCGGAGATCGAGCGCAAGGTGCAGGAGGCGGCCCGTATCTTGAAACTCGAGCCATTGTTAGACCGCAAACCCGCGGCGATGTCCGGCGGCCAGCGCCAGCGCGTAGCCATTGGCCGGGCGATCGTCAGAAACCCCAAAGTGTTCCTGTTTGACGAACCGTTATCCAACCTGGATGCCGCGCTTCGGGTGCAGATGCGCATCGAGATTGCGCGAATGCACATCGAGTTCAATACCACGATGATTTACGTGACGCACGACCAAGTGGAGGCCATGACCATGGCCGACAAGATTGTGGTGCTACAGGCTGGGCTCGTTGAGCAAGTGGGATCTCCCCTGGAACTCTACCACCACCCGCAGAACCTGTTCGTCGCCGGCTTCATCGGGTCTCCGACCATGAATTTCCTAAAGACCGAAGTCCGCACCACCCAAGCCGATTTGGTTACTGTTGGATTGCCCGGTGGGGGTTCCATCAGCGTGCCTGTCAAGCCCGGCAAATGCCGTCCCGGCGACAAGGTCACCTTGGGGGTGCGCCCGGAGCACCTTCTCGAAGGCGGTGGCGGCGACGGAGAATTAAAGAGCGTGGTGCTCGTGGTGGAACGCCTCGGTGGCGCTACCTATTGTTACTTGCAACTCGAGGGCGACACCACTCTCACTGCCGAAGTCGCGGGCAACAGCCATGTCAGGGTGGGCGAACGGCTTGCCCTCGGGGTCAGCAGCGAGACTTGTCATCTCTTCGATGCCGACGGCTTCGCCCTGGAACAGACTGAACGCCACCCCTTGGCTGATGTCGGCCGGGACCGGGCGGCAGCGCATTAGTCATTTCCCCAGCAACGTCCGGCCAAATTTGCCCAATACTATGATCATTGCAGAAGACTCGTTCAGCTCAACATTCAATGGATTACGTTTCCAAGGCCAAGGAGCTAGTGGCCGAGATGACGCTCGAGGAAAAAGCTTTGCTGATATCAGGTGACGGGTGGTGGAAGACCCACGCGATCGATCGGTTGCAGATCCCCTCCGTGTGCATGACCGACGGTCCTCACGGGCTCAGAAAGGTCGAAGGAGCGGGTCTTTCGACCAGCGTGCCGGCGACTTGCTTTCCGACCGCTTCGGCCTTGGCTTCTTCTTGGGACACTGACTTGATCCGGCAAGCGGGGATCGCTCTAGCCGAAGAGGCCCAGGCGAGTGACGTTCAGATTCTGCTGGGACCAGGGGTCAACATGAAACGCTCGTCACTTGGCGGCAGAAACTTCGAATACTTCTCGGAAGATCCCCTTCTTGCCGGTAAACTGGCGGCTGCCTATATCCAGGGCGTCCAAAGCCAGGGCGTTGGCACCTCTTTAAAGCACTACGCCGCCAACAACCAGGAACTCGAACGCATGGCGACGAGTTCTAATTTGGATGAGCGTACGTTACACGAGATCTATCTCCCGGCGTTCGAGATCGCAGTGAAGGAGGCGCAGCCCTGGTCGGTAATGGCCGCCTATAACCTGGTGAACGGTGTCCCCGCGACGGAAAATGGCCTGTTATTGCAGAAGATCCTTAGGACTCAATGGGGGTTTCAGGGTTTCGTGGTCTCAGACTGGGGGGCCGTGAATGATCACGTAAAGGGCGTGAATGCCGGCTTGAATCTCGAAATGCCCGGCAGTGGTGACTATCATCGAAACAAGATAATCGAAGGGCTCCGCACCGGACAGATCTCGCCGGCGGTGCTCGACGAAGTCGTGGAGTCGTTAGTGGCAGTGGTTCTGGAGGCAAAGGATCGTCACCGGCCTGGTGTAACGTTCGACGTCGCGCAGCACGATGCGCTGGCCAGGCGGGCCGCCGGCGAGAGCATCGTCTTGCTGAAGAACGCGGGTAACCTCTTGCCTCTCGCGGTTGGCAAAATCGAAACGATAGCCGTCGTCGGTGCGTTTTCCAAAACACCGCGCTACCAGGGCGCCGGCAGTTCACAGGTCAACCCGACCCGGGTTTCCACGGCGTATGACGAACTCGTGAAGTTGCTGGGCGGCGACGCAGTCATCCGTTACGCCTCAGGCTACGACGAAGAGGGGACGACGACGGATCAACTGATCGACGAGGCCGGGCAACAGGCCGCTGGTGCGGACGTGGCGGTCGTGTTCGCCGGCTTGCCGGACAGCTTTGAATGTGAAGGATTTGATCGCTCCTCTCTCGACCTGCCTACCGGCCACAATCGATTGATCGAAGCGGTCAGCGCCGTCCAACCGAATGTGGCGGTCGTCTTGATGAATGGGTCGGCGGTCACAATGCCTTGGGCGGACAAAGTGCGGGCGATCGTGGAAGCGTGGCTCGGAGGGCAGGCCGGCGGCGGCGCAATCGCCGACGCGTTGACCGGCAGGATAAATCCCTCTGGAAAGCTATCGGAAACATTTCCCGCGAGACTGGAGGACACGCCTCCCTACCCGGAGTTTCCCGCTCGGAATAAGGAAGCGATCTACGGAGAAGGGATTTTTATCGGTTACCGTTACTACGATGCCAGGAAGATAACCCCTTTGTTTCCGTTCGGGTTCGGCCTGAGCTATACCACATTTGCTTACTCGGACCTGCGGCTCAGCGCATCCGCGATCAAAGACACGGACGGAGTCATTGTGGAAGCTAAAGTCAGGAACACGGGTGAAGTGGCTGGCAAAGAGGTGGCGCAACTTTACGTTCGTGAACAAAGTCCCAAGGTTGTGCGCCCGGAAAAGGAACTGAAAGCCTTTGCCAAAGTCGCATTGCAGCCCGGCGAAGAGAAAATGATCAGTTTTCAATTGGTGCGCCGTGATTTTGCATTTTACGACGCCTCCGCGCATGACTGGTCGGTAAATCCTGGCAAGTTTGATATTCTGGTGGGCGCCTCTTCTCATGACCTCCCATTGAAACAAACGATCGAAGTGGAGGCGGCTCAGCCAGCTTATCCCAGACTTACTCCCCATTCGCTATTAAAGGAGTTCGCTAATCATCCCAAAGGCAAAGCCTTTCACCGTCAGTTGGTAGAAGCATTCGGTCTCGGGAATCCTTATGAACAAACCGAAGAGCTTTCAACCCTGACGCCCGATGAAGCCGCGACTAAGAGGAAAGCCGACATGGCGGTCACGGCGTTCCTAGATGACATGCCAGTGTACAAGGTCTCCCGGTTTTCTGAAAACAGGTTCACGGAGGAAATGCTGGAGGATATTTTGAAGCAGGTGCAATAGCTGCACGGTTTGGCGAAAAGATTGCTTCGGTGTCGTTCGATTCTTAGCCGAAATTCTCGAGAATTGGTCGCTGCCTCTCGATTTGTGGATCATTTGCAAGGCGATGTGTCAGTTTATCAAGCCCCCGAAGTCGGCGTGGTAGCAACGACGTTCACTTGAGCACAAATCGATCGGGTGGCCCTGATGCGAGTTGCTGCCACATCACCGGGCATGCGGTCTTCGGCATTCCCCGGTTGGAGAGCGAATCGGTCTATCGTGATGGGATCCTTTTTTCGAGAAAAAGCGGGGGCCTTTCAAAATTGTCCTCGTGCCGCTTTTCAGCTTTGGCTATTCGATAGGTTGCGCGCACGGCCCAATGCTTCAAATTATTGCCCTCACACAGTTCGTCTTTCTTGCGCTTGGTTCGATGGGGGTCACCGTGCTCCTGAAGGCCTCTGGGTATCCCCTCGGTTCGATCAAGGATTATCCGGCACTCTCACTATTTCTTATGCAGAACAGCGTCTGGCTCCTCCTGGTGCCGATTCTGTGGAGCGCCTATGCATACGCATCGCAAAAGCTGCAACGGGGGTTCGTTTCTTCAAAGTTCGCGATCCCGCTCGGGATTGCACTCACTGTGTTGATCTTCCTTACCTACGCTTGGGCGATTATCGGGCACTTTTGAGCTGGTGCCACGACCTACCCTGGGATACATCTGAATGAATTTTCGAAATCGCGGTGACCGCCTCTGGCTGCAACTAACTGTGGTTCGGCCGGTGCCGCGTGTCGAATTTGGCCGGCGGCGAGCCGCTGATGATTGGCAAATGCCGCGTGCAATCCGCCGCTGCGGATTTTGAGCAATCTGCTAGGTTCTCGATCTGTCCGTATAGGGGAGCTCGATTTCAAGGCTGGCCGGCTGCGAGCGGATTCTCCCAGCGCAACCCTGAGAACCTCGCAAAGTCTCCGTCCGTTGAGTACAATGTCAGATTGTTGATATGCGGGAATCTCTCTTGTGGGTCTAGTGTTCCCTATTGTCCCCTGAAATCCCTTGTCAACCGTATGAACACAGGCGATAGGGAGCGATTCCCATTGGAACATGCGAGGACATGGCGGAACCCCAGACTACGGAAAGAGTGGCGCACAAACGGCGCACCGTCATGCTCGCGCTGCGGGTAAAAACGATAGCCGTTACTGGCGTTCGAAGATCTTTCGGCGCGTTGACCCGCGCGGAATCAAGTCCGCTCACTACACGGCGCGTATTCAATGGCGCGGGCGAAGGCACTATTTCGGGCTTGGAACCGCCAACAAGGAAGCAGCAGCGGCCAAGGCGGCGTCGATCTGGCATGACCTGGTAGCGCACGGCCTTGAGGTAACATTAGCCAAGCACAAGTCCGCCGCAGCACCCGGAGACACGCTTGCCGCTGCGATCACGATTGGCGAGTGGATTACTGCCGCCAAGGCGGTCTGGGACGGCAACCCGGCTACCTTTGGCAGCTACGCTGGGGCATTGCGGTTCATCGCCGGCGAGATTCTTGCCCTTCCCCAAAGCAGTGGGCGGCTTGGAAGAATACAAGCGAGAACCTATCGAGAGCAGGCTGAAGGCGCCCCATTGGCAATGCTTTCGCCGCAAGCGATTCAGGCGTGGCGAATACGATACCTCAGTCGCGCCGGGGATAGTCCGGTTAGACAGCGATCGGCGAGAATCTCATGCAACTCGGCGCTGAGGCTGGCGCGGTCGCTGTTCTCCCGGCGGATTCTCAAATTCGTTGACCCTAAGATTGTTCCGAGGGATTTGCCATTTCGCGGCGTCGAGTTTTTCCCACGGGAATCGATGCGCTACCAGAGCAAGTTCGACCCGTCGGCGCTCCTGCGGGTAGCCGTTGACGAGTTGGACCCTAACGCGCTGAAGGTTCTCCTGCTTGCGCTCTGCGCCGGCCTGCGAAGAGGCGAAATTGACCGGCTACTGTGGAGGCAAGTCGATTTTGATCGCGGGTTGATTCGCATCGAAGTCACCGAGGCGGGTGCGCTGAAGACTGAGGACTCGGCTGGGACCGTCCAGATGGATGAGGAACTGGTCGCGCTCCTGCGTGGCTTTCGTGCCAGCGCGAAGAGTGAATATGTCATCGAGGGCGGACAAGCAGAGGGCGGCGCGGTCTCATACGGCGGCCGGCGGTATCGCTGCCTGAAAGTTTTCGAGAGGCTGACCGGGTGGCTGCGAAGCCAAGGCATCACAGCGCGCCGCGCAATCCATGAGTTGCGCAAGGAAGCCGGTTCGATCGTCGCGACGCAGGTAGGCATTTACGCCGCAAGCCGGTTCTTGCGCCATGCCGATATCGCGATCACCGCGGCGCACTACGCGGACCACAAGGAGCGTATAACCGTTCCGCTGGGTGCCTTGCTTAGGCCGGACAACGTGGCGGACATGCCGCAGGCGGCAGAGCGAAGGGTCGCGCAATGATCGAGAAGGAGTTCGAGCTGCAAGGCTGTATTTCCTCCGGATTCCGCTGGCGCGTCAAAGGCACTGGCGAACTAGAGCTGGGGGAGGACCGCGAGGACCTCCCTTACGTCCCCATTAAGCGCCAGCCGCGCAAGCGCCCGCCATCGGGGACGGCAACTGTCTTCGACCTCGATTACGATCTTTTGCTCGCCAGCGAGCGCGAAGCCCGAAGACAAATGCTTGCCCCTTTGGCGATGCTCCCGCTGAGCTACCTGGAAAAGTTCGGCTTGGGGGGATTCGTAGATCCTTACGTTGCCAGCGAGCTGCACCGCCAGGAGCTGCGTGACAAGGAATTGCGCGATGTTCTCAATGCGCTCTTTGGCAAGGCCGGCGATTGGCGTGTCGCGTTGTGCATCGAAGCGCGGCGCAACGACCATGCGCGGGGCGAGCTTGATCGCGCCATAGCGGTCCAGGACGACACACGTGAGGTCGACCGCTTTCTTACGGCGTTCAAGTCGATCGGCCTACTCAAGAACCGCGGTCCTGTCAAAGCCGCCAAGGCATGGGCGCTGTACTTTGTTCTTGGATGCCGCGTTCGCGGCGAGCGGATGCCCACGAAGGGAGAGGTGCTCCGATTTTTGGCATCGAGGGGCATCGAGGTTTCCAAGAAACATGCCGCTCGAGACATTTTCACCGGACCGATTCTGGACTGCTCTTCTACCAGGGCCGCGCCGGCAGGCCAAGGAAAACAAGGCGAGCGCGAGGAAAGTAGCGGCGCCATTTTAGGCGGCTGGAACCCGCGAGGCCGCATGGATAAAGGGTCAGGCATGGTGACTATTTTCTTCGGAACCTGACCTATCCTTTCAGCACGTATGAAACGTGCCAAAGCGATAGAAGTCTCCGCCGCGATGGCGGGAAGAGAACGCCACCTAGAGGAAGCTTTCCTCACCCGCCAGGAGCTTGCGGAACGACATCGGACAACCACTGAAACGATCAAGCGCCGTCAGGCCAAGCGGGATTTACATCCCACATAAGATTGGCCGGTCGGTGTTATACAAGCTCTCCGAGATTACAGCCGCGGAATGAGTCCAGGCACCACACCGAAGACTCGCGGCCTCCGGGAATCCCACTCCTGCATACTCTCGACCGGCAAGGAGGTCATCCTGCAAGTCGACGCCATGTTTGGTCGAGCGCGCGGTTATCCAAATGGACTCCGCTGGATCTCGTTCTCCATGAGATTCTTGGCCGCGGTTTAGATCTCCTGGGACCTGTTTCCCCAGCAGAGTGGCCTGTGTTCTTGGCCTTTTTCGAGCGCATTCTCGCTGATCTGTCCGAGCGCTTCAGCGTCTCGTTCGTGGCGGAGCACGAATATCAGCGCCGGCTTGGGCTGTATTCCGTGGAGTTTCACCCGCGCATCCTGCCGACAGAACCCATTGTGATCTTCAAGAAGCACGGCGATGACTAAGCGCACGGTCCGTTCATTGCTAAGCAAGAGCCCGCTCAGCCTGTATTTATGAGGCTTCGCATGCTAAGCTAAGCAATGTCAATTACCCCGAAAATATGATATCTAATGCCTATGACGCCTGGATCGACCAGCTTAACTCACTCCGTGAGCAGTTCGTCGCAGCGCAAGGCTGGACGGAGAAGGAAGCCAAGCTAAGGCTTCGCGACGGCTGGGCGGTCGTTCGCGATGGCCGTGTCCACAACTTGACCGGTGGCGGCCAACGTCCCGAGGATGCCATTCCGATATTTGAAATCCTTACCGCCGGCGGTTGGAAGCGTCCCCTCCGGATCGATGAGTGCCTGACCGGACTGGTTACGAAGGCTATGACCAGCGAGCGGTCGCCGCGTGACATCGTGATGGGAATACTGGGGCAGTCCCTGCGCGCCGACGGCAGTGGCGAGTCCGAGGAGACCACAAGGCATCGGCATACCGCGGCATCTGGGTGGAGCGGCTGCTGGCTGTCTGCGAGCACGAGGTGCTTTCGGGAGTCGCCGGGAGTGATGTTTTCTGGAGCGCCATACTTACCGCCCTCTTTGTGGGGAGGCGGATCACCGTTCTCGAACTCTATAAAGATACACAGGTTTTCGACGATCTGACCAAGGCGCATGCGTTCCAGAGCGGACGCGGTCAGGACGAGTTGTCCAAAGCCTCGAAGCGAACTTGCATGAACTACGCGCCGGCCTGGGACGCGAACCCACGCCACGGGAAGTGTTCGAGGCGGCCGGCGGAATCGAGAGCAAGCTAGATGAATGCTGGGAGTTCGAGGATCTCAAAAGTATGCCCTCGATCCCGACCGGCGCGCTCTATGACCGCCTCGACAAGATCCGCCGGAAGCACCCGTGGAAAAATCCTTGAAATTTCTTCAAGAAAGTCAGTCCGCTTTTGCGGATAGCGGAGTTTTCGCTGTGGCAGGATTGGCGGTCTCAATGAAAAGCCAATTCTGGTCCGACCTTCCCAGTTGCCCGGCCACGTATTCGGAGGCGTATTTGACCATCAGCACCCCGCCGCTCTGGATGCGCGTCAGCAGCGCCGTCCAAATGTCTGGTCTGCCTCGCTACGAGATCGAGCGCCTCATCAAAGAAAAGCGCGTCCAATGTGCGTGGCGTCGGAATAAGTGCGGCACGCTCTTTCCGCTTATATACGCGCCCTCCCTTTGGAGATGGATTGAAAGCCTGCCTCAGACTGGTCCCGTCGAGGAGAAGGAGGCAACATGAAGGGAATCGGTCACAAAACGGGAAGCCCCTTTCAGGATGGTCCGCTATTTGCCAAAGGGGCTGATCTTGGAACCTTCTCCGAGTATCCAGGGAATTCCGAGCTGCTGCGAAAGCTCAACAAGCGCCTGAAACTCTTCCGTGGGGAAGACGGCTGGTTTGCCAAAGGACGACTTGGGCAGCTCTGGGAATACGGAACGGGCAAGTTGGGATTTACGGTAGGGACAGGCATCATGATCAGTAAAGCGATCGGGGCTGGGTTTGTTTCGACGCAGCGCGGGGAGGGGGAGGCAAACTTCTCCTGTCCTTGGACGGATGAAACCCTTGAAAGGTTGATCAAGCTGTTGCGACTGCGGATTCGAGGCGTTGGCAATCCATTTCCAACACCGATGCCAGGGCGACTTAACGGGGAAAATTCGGCATGGACTGGAGCGGATGGCATCCCAGTGCCCCGTGCCCGACCAGCCAAGGGACAGGAGGCAAAATGAGCGCATTGAATGCATGGCCTCCTGAAAGGCGAAGGCCAGGCGGTAAAACCTGGCCAACGCAAGAGTGTCGGTTTCCGAGCGACAATCGATACTACCTCGACGCCGCCCAGACGTCCAGTGACATCTCGCGGTTGGCACATGTCGCACTCAGCGAGGACGAGTTGTCCGAGTGGCAAGGTCGACATGTTGTCTGCCGAGGAGATGAGATGTCGCAGGAGGGTCTCCAATGAAAGGGGAGATATGTTGTCGATAACCCCTCAGCAGCGCCAACTCCTCTTGATGGCCCTGGACCCGGCAGCCGCTCCAGGCGAACAGGCCGCCGCCGAGAGGTTGTTTTTCCGCTCACTGCGCAAGGCTTACCGCGACGGCTACGCGTTCCTGACCGATCTCGAGGAAGTCAGCAATGCGGCCGGAGCCGGCCCAACTGGAACACACCAGTCCCATCGCTATGGCACGGTCACGATGCCTTTTGGCAAGCATAAAGGCCGGCCGCTCTCCGAGATCGAGGCGACATACCTCCTCTGGGTTCTCGACAACGTCACGACCCTGGACCGCGCACTCCGGCGAGCCATCGAGCGGCACCTCCAGGATGAACAGTACGCGAATTGACCCTGCCATTTTACCTCACCCCTTCAACCATTCACCCCAACCAAAAACCAAAACACATGCCTGCATTTAAGTACACCCCCGACAGCTATGAAACCGCGCCCATCGGCATCTACCTCGCGCAAGTCGTGAAGGCCGAGCATACCTTCGCCAAGAAGAGCGGGAACGAGATGTTAAGCCTCACCCTGCGCACCATCCCGGACGGATACTTCCTCAATTATTACCTGGTATTCGGCGGCAAGTCCGACGGGATTATCACGCAATTCTGTCATCATTGTGAAGGCGAGCTAAGCCCCCCGGAGGACCCGTCCGCCCCCTTCAGCTTGACCGTGGCGGACGTGCTTCATCGCTTGGTTTTCATCGACGTAGTGCATGACACGGGTTACTCCGGCGAGCCGCAGGCCAAGGTTAAGCTAGGCGGCATTCTGTCCAGAGCCAAGGCCCTGGCTCTCAGCCCAAACCTTTCCAGCATCAAGCCACCGGCAAACGTGCCGGCGCCACACGTCCTAGCCGAGATGCCGGCGGCGGCCGCGAAAACTGCACAGCCGTCCGAGCCACCCCGCCCTGCAAAGCCGTCTACCGGCGCGCTCCCGCTCATGGATGATGACATCCCCTTTGCCCCCAATCGCGTCTAACCCATGATCAACGAACACGGAGAGCATGTCAGCTATCTGGCAACCATTGGCCGGCGACGCGGAAAGCCTGTGGATGGCTGCGCGATAGAGACGTACCCCGATGAGCGGGACAAATACGTGCGGGATTTCGGCAACGGAACCAATTGCGAGATTATCGGCGAATACGAAACCGGGGAAGAGGCAGAAGCCGCGGTGATAAGATATCTGGAGAGATACTACGCCAAGAAGCGCCGGCTTCCGTAGCCCCCCCCGCTCCAGCAAATCCAGAGGAGTATGCATAGAGAAGCCGATCAACCCGAAGCGCAGGATGCTGCCGTCTTCCCCGCCTGGTGCCCGTCGTGGCTCAAGGAGAAGGTGGAGGAGCCGGGGGTCGGAAACGGCACTCATCCGGCATTGCGACAACTCGCCTATTGGCTAACCGTCTACATGCCGCCTGACGAATGCGATGGCCTTGCCTTTCGATGGCTCCGGCACGCCGCGCAAAAGTGCGACCGCGTTCCCGACGACGGCGAGTTGCGGCGGCTCATCAATTGGGCGGCGGCAAAGCACAGCCAGCCTTACGAAGAATACCGTGAGGATCGTCTCTCCGGCGAGTCTCGTCATCGACATCGACCGGCTTTACGAGATCATCGTCTCGGGACCAACCCGCGAGGAGTTGCGAGAGATGTCGCCGGTACGCTGCGGGGATGGCAAAGAACGCAAGACCGCGACGTTGCTCGGTCGATGGGCGGAATACGCCGGAGTTGCCGATCCTTGGGTCTGCCATGGCTCCAATGAGCGGTTCTGGACCCGCCGGCTCGCAGAGATGCGACAGTGGGCGCACTGCCACGCGCAGATTGTTCCTTCCCCAATGCGGAGCCAATATGGGCGCACTATCGAGGGACGCTTAAGTGAACACTCGCTCGACGGAACAGGACCGCGCCTCTTCCTGGTCGTCGAATTTGATTTCGCGCCGGTCACTGCCGGCGGCAAGCCAACCATTTGGGCGCCGCTCATCAAGGGTTGCGAGGAAAGGGGACGCGGCGTCCTTGATATGAACGCCGCGCTTACCGCGCATCTAATGCGATCTGCTCCGCTCTGGCTGGTCGTCTATTCCGGCGGCAAAAGCCTCCAGTCGTGGTGGCCATGCCGCGAGACCGACGAAGGCGTGCTTGAACGCTGGTTTCACACCCAGGCCCTAACACTCGGCGCCTGCCACTCGACATGGTGTCGCAGTCAGTTCGTGCGGATGCCGGACGGACAACGCGACGACGGACGGAGGCAGACGGTCGAATACTGCAACCCTGGCGCGCTTGTCGGGGGCGAATTTCTCAATCCTTAACATTATGTCGCCCACAGCCAGCGCATCGAGCCGCACACGCGAGCAGCGGCAAAGAGTCGAGTTTCCTCCTCTTTCCCGACGGCCGATCTCCCTTTGCTACGACAAGGATTTCAACGTCAACGGTCAGCCTTACTATGCCGGTGTCTACTCACATGACGTCAAGCACGTCGCCGGCAAAGATGGCAATGAGCGCGATGTTCCCGTCGATCAATGGATCTGCTCGGTCCTTAAAGTGATATCCATCGTCCGCTCGAATACCGGCGGCGAACACTCCTACCTTATCGAATACATCTCGCACGGCGAGACAGAGCCGCGCAGGACGCTCTTGCCGCAATCCCTCCTCCTCGGTCGAACCGACGAGCCGCTCAAGGTGCTCCGATCACTTGGCGTCAGCGTGCTAAGAGGCGAGGCGAAACTCGTCGTTGATTACCTCGACCGCGAGCATCTGCGATTCTCGTCGCGGCGCCCACAAGACTTCTGGCGCAGCATTTCTTCCCCTGGATGGTCTCCCTATCCAACATGCTTCGCTCTCCCCCATGAGATTCTGCAAAACGGAAGCGGCCACCAAGGCGTGTGGTACGCCGGAAACATGCAAGATGACGTCTTTGCCCAAAAGGGAACACTTAAAGATTGGAAGGATAAAGTAGCCGCCCCATGTGAAGGAAATGGGTTTCTTGTGCTGGCGTTAAGTACCGCGCTTTCTGGACCGCTGCTGGAACCGCTCTGTATACAAGGAATCGGGTTCCACCTCAATGGCGATAGCTCAAGCGGAAAGACGACTGCGTTGCACGCGGCAGTATCCGCATGGGGAGCGAGGACATCCCTGCCGACCTGGCAATCGACAGCCAATGGGCTGGAAGCCCAAGCCGCCTGCCGGTCGTCAACACTTCTGGCGCTCGATGAGTCTCACCAGGTAGATCCCAAAATACTCGACCCTGCCGTCTACTTATTACTCAACGGCACCGCAAAAAGCCGTATGTCCCGTAACATCGGACTTCGCCCTACTGCTGCCTGGCGGCTGCCGGTGCTGAGTTCCGGCGAGAACGCGATAGAAACACATCTCACCTCTGCCAAAATCGACCACAAGGCCGGTCAAGCTGTTCGGATGATCGATCTATCCATCTGTGGGAAATCCGGACTCTTCGACGACATCAAAGAGCATAAGAACGCCGCCGCGTTCGCCGACGATATCCAGCAGGCGGCCAATACCGACTATGGACACGCCGGGCCGGCGTTCGTGAAACGCCTCATCGTGGAACACAAAACAACGAATCTCGCCAGCGAACTCACGAAAATCATGCAGGCATTCGAGAGCGAAACCAACCCTCTCACCGCACAAGAAAGGCGAGTCGCACGCAGCTTCGCTGTTGTTGCGCTGGCGGGGGAGCTGGCCATCCGATGGGAAATTGTGCCATGGCGGAAAGGACACGCTTATGTCGCAATGCAAGAACTCTTCGGTATTTGGCGAGCATCACAACCACAGGCTCCACATGGGATGGAGACTGCCCAAATCCTTAGCCGAATCTCCAAGTTTATAGATAACCACGGCAACTCACGCTTCCTGGACATCCACTGGGTAAAGCCAAGCGCCTACGCGGAGGACAATCCAAAAATACAGAACCAGGCAGGCTATTTTGAGCACGATAAACTTGGGGGGAAAATCTACCTGTTCACATCTAGCGGACTTCAAGAGGCCATCGGCAACTTTAAAATAGACAGGGCTGTTCAGGCCGTTCAGGCGGTTGGAGGGCTTTACTGAGACTGACACGGCCGGTGGCAAGGCATCGAAGAGCCGTACGACTCCCGAAGGCGGAAAAAAACGGCTCTACCACATCGACCCAGAGGCATTGCTCCAAAACTGATGATTACTGCCGCCACTGGAACACCCTGGAACACCAAAAGAACACCAAAAGAACACCTCGGGCGAGGTAGCTCTGCGCCCGCGGACCTTGATAAATACAAGGGGAGAGAGAGAGAGAGAGTATTACTGGAACACCTAGAACACCTATATATATAGATCTCCGCAACAAAGGCACTACCCTCCTCCCGTGCGTGTTGCAGTATCACTGTTTTTTAGGTGTTCCAGGTGTTCTGGTGTTCCGGCGTTGATTTGCAAGCACTTATGAAAACGACAGGTGTTCCGGAGGTGTTCCAGGAGGTGTTCCAGGAGCATTTTCAGGGTGTTCCAGGAGCATTTTCAGGGTTCCAGGAGCATTTTCAGGGTCCCAGACTTCACTCAACCTTATGAAATATCCCGCCACCCATCACAATGCCGATCTCGCTTGGCCGGCCGCTTTTGCTGTTCTCGCCGCTGTTATTCGCGGCCGTTATGCCGCCACCTACACGAACCGCACCGCGAAACTCCTTGCGTGGAGGGGCACCCAAAACCAGCCGTGCGCTGTCGCGTTCTACGCTTACAGTCCCGCTGCCTTCCGGCTTTCGACCCACGGCATCTGCAACGACAGTGATCGAATTCCTTGCCGTCTTTACCTCGACCGTCGGAACCTTTCCCCATACAGCGCCCAGTTGTCATTTTCCCCTAAGGAAATCCAGACGGTCGCCGACGGATTTACCCATTTTGTTGAGGACCTGTTCCTCTTTCCAGATCAACCTGAACTCATCTGGAGGTGGCCGCTGTTCGCTCGCGTGGGGCAGCGCAGTTACCCGTATTACGCATGGAGTGCCGCCGGCAAAGAGGCGCAGCAGCGCAGGGAAGCCGCTCAAAAGAACCTATGAGCGAAATCACACTCTCTCCTCGCTCAATTGCCCCCCTCCAACTCGATCTCGGCATACTGCTGGACCGCTCGTCTTCAATGCAGCCCCTCCAGTCCACGACCCTCCAGGCGTTCAACGCGCTGCTGGCTGAACAAAAGCAACTCAATCTCGCCAACACCCGGCTGACCCTGATGCTCTTCAACCACACAAGCGAAACGGTCGTGGATAACCGCCCCCTGGCAGCCGCCCCCTAAATGACCGCGGCTGAATACAAACCCGAAGGCGGAACCGCGCTATGGGACGGCATCGGCGCCATGATTGAGCGGGTTGGGCAGCGATTCGATAACGCCGCCACACCCCACGGGTTCTTGTCGTTATCATTACCGACGGCGAGGAAACCTCCTCCAGCCACTACACCCTTCCACATGTAAGGGAGATGATCGCCCGCCGCCAGAAGGTGTGTGGCTGGTCCTTTATCGTCATCGCACCAAAGGCCGCCTCGTTGGCCTTCAAGTTGGGCATCCCGGTCACCAACGCTCGCAACTGGCGTTCGGACCCTGCCGCGATAACCAGCCTCCTGGAACGGGTCAGCAAGACCATCAGCGCCTGCCAGCTGGACGACAAGAAAGCCATGCTGCGGCTGTCCGAGTAGACCAGCAATAGGCACAACTGATACCAACTATAGCTCAAGCAATACTGAACATATGAAACAAGCCAGAATACTAATCCTCGCCGCGGCAACCTTCGGACTCGTCGCCTGCGAAACAAACCTCCAGAAATACCCGGCCGAAGCTCAATCGCAGGCAGCCGCGGCACCGGTAACGCCAACCAAGGGACAGACTACCCCTATCCAGAAGCCCAAAAAAGCACTACAGGATTGGCGACGCGATTAGGGACAACCTCGATATCCGGAGCAGAACCGAGTAAGCGGCATATCACCTTGCGCCGCACGGTTGCTCGCGTCATCTTGGCGCATGCGCTAAATCACGCCCCCGAGTCCGCCAAGTCCGCCCCGAAACCGAAACAGCCCGCCAAGGCCAAGGCCAAGAAGGGCGGTAAGAGCGGGAGGAAATACTGATGCCCGCTCCAGGACAGCGCAAGGAGATCGAGATACCCGTCGAGAAGATCAAGCAACTCGCGAGCATAGGCTGTACGGATGATGAAATCGCGCTGATCGCCGGCATATCCGAGACGAACCTCAATGTTCGATTCGGAACTCTATTAAAAGAGGGCCGTGCCGCGTTCAAAGCCGAGATACGCGGGATGCAACGCAGGCGGTGCCTGGACGGCTCGGACACGATGCTGATCTTCCTTGGGAAGGTTGTTCTCCATCAAAAGGAGTGCAAGGAAATCGAGCTGACGGCCACCGACACACTGGCGGAGTTTATCAGCTCCATTCGCGAGGCGCCGAGACGGTCCGGTATGGCGGAGCATGCGGAAGCTAACGGGGAGCGAGGCTAGGGTCGGCGGCGCCAGAATTTGCTGTTGAGAGGCGGTGTTGGGCCAGCGATTACAAGACTTGCGAATAGGTTTTTTCATGGCTTTCTAGACCGCCGTTTAGAATAGCGGTTGCGGGGAGTCAAAAGCTGCTTTGAGGAAATCAACGACGGTCGGAAGAGGCGTCATTGCACATTTTAAGTAATCGCAATATTCCTCGCACTCAGTCTCATTTTGTTACACTAACTCCTCCAATCAACACGCGAGAGAATGTTATCTATTATCTTATTTTTGCGATGAGCATCTAAACAGGCTTTCAAAGATATGTGTGCCATAAGGGACATTGAGGAATAGCGACTCTCACCAAATACTGCAGTAACACGCGCACCGAACTGCCCTGACACCGAATCTTTACTTCCAGGCATAGTGCCGAGAAACACTTTATCGCCTGAATACATCTCACGCGCCTCTCGCCAATTCCTAACGTTAAGATAGTCCTCGGCACCCTGTGCACCACTTAGAACAATGCAAGCTGCCAAAGCCTCAGCGCCTTGGTCCTGTGTGATGCGGGGCGGCCTAAATAAACCGAAAAGTCCTTTCATGCTGGGGGGAACATGTGGTTTAATGTTGGCAACCCCCGATTGCAAGCGAAACTCGATACGGCTACTTCACGGTCTGAATGATCTTTCCATAACCGTCAGGATCTAAAGCGTTCATGACGTGTCGTGCTACGGCACTACGGATATTGAGCTCTGGTCGCCCCGCTGCGGCAAGCAAATACGATTCAAACCGCTCGGAGATCTCACTAACGTCAAGCTCCAGAATACTCGCCCATGCGGTTTTTAACCCACTCCATCTGGCTATCGGCGAATTCTAAGCTCGATTCGGCTTTGGCAAACGTTGATTCCATTTCCCAGGTGATGGGGGCGACGAGCTTGTTCCAACAGTCCATCCTATTGATGCGGCGAAGAAACTGAGGGAAGAGTGTGTTTGCTCCAAGCTCAGGGTCATTGGCCATGCATACCTTCCTGCATATCTTTCTTTTCAAGCGCGGTCTGTTCGGGAGTAAACTGTTGTTGTTGTTTGGTGGCGCATCCGATGAGTAGCAAAGAGGCAAGGAGCGCGAGCGTGGCAGAAGGTAATCTCATAGTAAACTGGTATGACACTCAACATTGCTTTTCAATCGGAAAAGCGCCCTGTTCTTGCACTACTGTAGCGTCGCTCCAGGGCTTTTGATTTGCCCGGTAAGGCAGACCTTGAGGTAGTAGCCCAGATGCGAACCGTAGAGGGTGACCGCTTTTCCCTGCCTGCCTCTGATCCCCTCTCCCGACTCCAGTCACCTGATTCCTGTTTACGCATGTGGCGTAGACACTCGATTTTGCTGGTTCCAGTGTGCTGGAGTGAGCACTTAGTAAGCACCTGCCATTTAAAATGGCTATCAACATAGCTATTTGAAATCACGCAACTCATTGATTCTCAATTAGATGCCGGCGGAGGGGATCGAACCCACACTCCCGAAGGGAACACGATTTTGAGTCGAGTGCCTTCAACCGGACTCAGCCACCCTTCCCTCTTTTATTTATCGGCCTTGGCGGGCTTCGGCCATTTGAACTGCTTTGGCTTGGTGCCTCGCCAGTGCCCTCTGTTTCAAGATCACAGTTCGTCGGCGACCTACGGAATGCGACCCTCATACCACTGGCTGTACGTATGCGCGTC
The DNA here is from genome assembly GCA_963810765.1 of uncultured Verrucomicrobiae bacterium. Taxonomy (GTDB): domain Bacteria; phylum Verrucomicrobiota; class Verrucomicrobiia; order Chthoniobacterales; family Terrimicrobiaceae; genus DASTFP01. Next base: position 316,999 of record CAWEOV010000024.1, on the reverse strand, counting down.
TTTCTCATCAAGCGCGATCTGAGCGGCCGTAAACTGCTCTTCTTTCAGCTTGGCCTTGGCAGCCAGCTGTCTGAACTGGGCATACTCCGCTTGGCTGCCGAGATAGACGACACCGGCTTTCTCATCCTTATAGGCGTAGACTGTGCGTCCTTTCAGCGTGATGCGATGGAGCTGGTAAGCCGGAAGTTTTTGATATGCCGTTTTCTGCTTCTCTGTGGTTGGCGTGCGTTCCTGGAAACCCGCTGACTTGAGCAACGATTCCCGGCTTGCGGCCTGCATGCTGGCGCAGCCTGCAAAGCCGATGAGGCCGCAGACGGCGACTATTAAGGATGCAAGCGCGAGGTAGGAGACGCTAGGCTGTTTCTGAGAAGAATGCGATTTCATGACGACTCCCTATCTACTTTTGCTACGACCAGGGCAAGCTCTTTTGGGGCTAGCGAGGGAACCGTTCCCTGCTTGCCACTGTAGCTTGATTCTCGCTAAACGGTTCGGGCGGCAAACTCCAGCGCGAAATTCGCCAAAGCTGCCGCCCATTGTGCTCAATCGTCCCTGCGCCTTAGTCGGCACTGGCTGACGCTTCCGGCGCTTGCGGCGGTTCAAGGTGGCGAACGGTGAAGGATGGCGCGTGTTCAATGAGGGAGCCCTCCTAACCGAACGAAACTCCCAGCCGGAATTCTCTTCCGGTTCTAATCACACCATCCTTCAAGCTCATATTATAGCACCGCCCGTGCCCTCGTCCCTGCGCTTAATCATCAGGGGCGGCCTGGCCGAAACAGCCGGATTTCAAGACTGGCTTCGTTTTCCTCCTCGAACAGCGGATTCCCCTTCTCGTCTGTCGGGTATACGGCGATTTCCAGCCGCGCCTCCGTTTGGGAAGCCAAGGGCAGCGGCAATTTTGCCAGGAGCATTGCTGAGAATCCGAGCGCCTAGTTCATCCCTCATTTGAACGAACGTCGCTTGATCGAGGACCTCATTGTCTTCGTCGACGAGCGTTCCGTCGTCGGCTAGGCGAAGGGGATGACGCCCTTCAAGAAACGCGGGCAGCCCTGAATATTTGGGCAACTCTAAATATGCGCGCATCCCCAATACTCCAACCAGGCTTTTCGCTTGGCAAACTCCAAGGCGCGCAGCCGCTAAAAACGCCACCTTCCGCGGCAAAAGCGGCGCACAAGTGGCGCCTGGCTATTTAAGTCTGGCAGCGGTAATCATCGTAAATCATTGATACCCAGCCAATACAACAATGGGATTCAACCCCGGTACCTAACAATGTCAGATTGTGCTCGATGGCGAGAGCCGCCAGATGCGCGTCGGGAATCAATTGGGAGGTGGCGCCAGCTGAAATCAGTGTGCCAAAAATTTCCGCATGATGTTCGTGGGGGGAGGGGATCCAAACGTTTTCTACGGCCAGCCATTCGCGGACCTGCCGCCAGAGATGCGCTACGGGAGATGGCTTGGGCACAGCGCGCGGATTGGAAAGGATGCGGAGAAAGGAAAGGAGGCTCGGCCACGGAAGCCCAACCGGGCCGTGCCCGTTCAGTTGACCATCCAGCCAGGCTCGCGCCGCCTGGTGCTGTGGCATGGATGTCGAATGAGCATAGATGAGCAGGTTGGCATCCACCAGAATCACTTCAAGCCGTCCCCTTCCACGATTTCCAGAACCTCGGCGATATTATCGAAAGTTCCGGTCAGAGGCCGCCCGTGATCGACACAACGGGTCCGAAACGGCTTGCGAGACGCCGGGGGTTTTTTTTCAGCGGCGAGGCCCCGGCGCAAGATTTCGTTGACGGCTTCCTTCAAGCCCAGTCCGCGGCGCTTGCGCAGCCTATCCAGGGCCAGCGCGACATCCGGGTCAAGTGTCAGAGTCGTTCGCACGCATCAAAGCATAGATACTTGATGTCTTGATGTCAACTTTGCCGCGGCAGCGTCGTGAAGCCAGTTGCGGGCGAGCGCGGGCCGAAGTTGAATGATCCAGCCGATCCGCCTCATCGTGTGGGCTTGGTTGGTCATTCGCAACGACTGGTCGTCGATGCCTTCCGGCTGAAAACAGAAGAAACGCAAAGTAAGCAAAGGGATTTCCTACTTTGCGTTCTTTGCTGCCGTCTGTGTAAGTCTCACGAGCCTTTTACTGGAAAAGCCGCCATTGTTCATCACAAGTCTGACAGGCTGCTTTTGCATGACCTGCGCTTATGCCATGGTTTGCAGCATGACTCGGACGCAAACCCGGACGGCTGATGCCGCGCAGAAATTGAGACGCAAACTGGGGGACGAAGCCGTCATTACCGAGGAGGGTCGTCTCGAGGAGCTCAGCGGTGACAAATGGTTCGCGCACCGCCGTCCCGATCTCGGTGTGTTTCCAAGGAGTAGCGAGGAGGTTGCCGAGGTGATGAAAGCGGCATCTGAGTATCGGCTGCCCGTGACGATGCGGGGCGCCGGCTACGGTTACGTGGGCGGCTGCGTCCCGGCGAAGGGCGGAATCGTGCTGGCCATGGAACGAATGAACCGCATCAAGGAGATCAATGGCGCGGACTTTGTCGCGGTGGTCGAGCCGGGCGTGATTACCGGAGACCTTCATTCTGCAGCGCGAACAAAGGGCCTCTATTATCCGCCGGACCCTGCGAGCCTCAAGAACTGCAGCATCGGCGGCAACATCGCCACCAACGCGGGGGGACCGCGCTGCTTGAAGTATGGCGTAACGAGGCACTACGTGCTTGGCCTGGAAGTCGTGCTGGCAAATGGTGCGATCGTTCGCTGCGGAGGCCGTACACACAAGAACAAGACCGGCTTCGACCTTGTGGGGCTTTTTGTGGGCTCTGAGGGACTGCTCGGCGTCGTGACGGAGGCGACTTTGCGTCTTCTGCCGTTTCCACCCGCTCGCGCTGCTCTTTCCGCGGGCTTTCGCACAATGAGGGCGGCTGCTCGGGCAATTCAGGCGGTGTTTTCCGGCGGATTTCTTCCGGCCGCTGTCGAGGTGGCCGATCGCTTCACGCTTGAGGCCGCCAGGGAGTTCAAGCCGGGCGCCAGCTTCCCTCCTGGCAGTGCGCATCTGCTGCTCGAAGTCGATGGCCAACCGGCCAGCGTGCGGGCGGAGGTGAGGGCTCTGGCGAAGCTCCTGCTCGAACAGCGCGCGACGGCAGTCGAAATGGCGGTGGACGAAGCATCGTGCGAAAGGCTCTGGGATCTGCGGCGCGCGTTCTCCGAGTCGCTCAAGGCCACAGGCCTGAAAAAACTGAACGAAGACGTCGTCGTCCCCCGCGGCAAACTCGTCGACCTCGTCGAGTTTGCCCACGGGCTTCAGATGCGCAGCGGATTTCCCGTTGCGTGCTTCGGACATGCCGGAGATGGCAATATCCACGTGAATATTATGGTTGGCGAATACGAGGACGCGCAGATCCACGCTCGGGCCGACGCGGCTTTGGATGAGCTTTTTTCCCAGATCATCGCTTGGGGAGGGGCTATTACCGGAGAGCATGGCATCGGACTTGCGAAGAAACCATGGTGGAATCTTGCGCTCTCGGAACAAAACCGCACGCTGCATCGTGTGCTAAAGCGGGCGCTCGATCCCAAAAGGTTGCTCAATCCCGGGAAGTTTGTTTGAGGAAGTCTTGCTGCCGCCTCGAGACAATCAAAGCGGTTTCCGGCGCCACCCGCGATAGAAGGGGCATTTCCATTTGCAGGGGGCCCCATTTGAGGCCATTGACAATGCGCGCCCGGCCGAATACCAAGCGGAAGATGAATCGCGCGCTTGCGCTCCTCCCGGGGCTTGTTTTTGGAATCTTGATTGGTTGCGAAAAGAAGCAGGCTGCTCCGCCTGCGCGGCCGCTAACCGTGACTGTAACCCCGATAGCGCAGGAGAACGTGCTTGTCATGAATACCTGGGTCGGCCTTCTTGACGGTTACCAAAATGCGGAGATTCGCGCGCAGGTAACCGGCTATCTGACGACTCAGAATTATAAGGAAGGCTCGTTGGTCAAAAAGGGCGATGTCCTTTTTACGATTGATAAACGCCCTTTCGAGGCTTCGCTAGCGCAGGCCCAGGCAGACTATGCGAAGGCGGTTGCAGTGGCGCAACTCGCTCGGATCACCCTTGGCCGCCAGACGCAACTTTACGAAACCAAGGTGATCAGCCAGCAGGAATACGACACGGCCTACCAGAATGCACAAGCGGATACCGCCTCCGTCGCGGCCGCGCAGGCAAATGTTGAATCAGCGCAGATCAATCTGAACTACTGCACGATCACGGCTCCTTTTGACGGCATCGCGGGCATCGCTCAGGCGCAAATTGGCGATCTGGTCGGGCCTGGAGGCACTTCAACTGTCCTCACCCAAATGTCTCAGGTCAATCCGATCAAGGTCAATTTCTCGATCACGGAGCAGCAATATTTGCAGGCTTATGCGCTTATAAAACAATTGGAAGCGACACCTGAGAAAGAACTAAAGTCACGGTTGGAGCTCACTCTTGCCGATGGTCAGGTTTATCCGGAAAAGGGCCGTTTCGACTTTGTGAATCGACAGGTGAATGTGGCGACCGGCACCATTCAAATCACGGCGCTGTTCCCCAATGACGATGACCTGCTTAGGCCCGGTCTGTTTGCCCGCGTCACTGCGCCGGTGCAGGAATTGAAGGACGCACTCGTCGTTCCCCAGGCCGCGACCGTGGAACTGCAGGGGAATTATCTCGTCGTGCTCGTTGGCCCGGACAACGTCGCGCAGCCAGTGCCAGTGAAGCTCGGCCCGACAAAGGGAGAGATGCAGGTCGTCATGGGTCCGCTCAAAGTGGGCGACAAGGTCGTTGTCGGAGGCGTTGAGAAGGTGCGGCCGGGGATGAAGTTGAATCCCGAACCCTATGTGCCGCCCGCGCCTCATCCCCATGCCTCGCCGAGGCGGAGCGCCTGCAGCGAGCCCCAGTCCAGCGGGCGAAAGCCCGGAGAAAGGCCCAAGCCCGGCGCCGAGTCCAGACAAAGCGAAGACTGGTGCCGCTATAGAGGCGGTTGTGCCAACCGCCTGTCTATCTAAAGGCCCTTGGCACAAGGGCCTCTACAACTAAAGGCGAACGCGGGATGTCGAACTTCTTCATTCGCCGGCCCATCGTGGCGATGGTCATCGCCATTATCATTGTCATTGTGGGACTTGTCGCGATGGCAGGCCTTCCCATCGCACAGTTTCCTAATATCGTTCCCCCGCAAATCCAGGTCCAAACGACGTACGTCGGCGCCGACGCCCTCACAGTAGAGGCTTCAGTGGCCACGCCTATCGAGCAGCAAATGAGCGGCGTCGAGGGCATGGACTACATGTATTCGATCAATGCCAACAATGGCATGATGACCCTCAATGTCATTTTTGACACTTCGACGGTGGCGACGACAGACCAGATCCTCGCGCAGATGCGGCAAACGCAGGCTAGCGCGCAGCTGCCGCAGGACGTTCGGAATTTCGGCGTGACGGTCGAGCAATCCGCCTCGTCGCCGCTGGGAGTGTTCGTCCTATTCTCGCCGAAGGGCAGCTACGATCCGACCTTCCTGGCGAACTACGCATACATTAACATCAACGATCCGATGACGCGTGTCCCCGGCATGGGAAGCGTCAGCATTTTCGGCGCGGGCCAATATGCCATGCGCATTTGGGTGCAGCCAGATCGGCTTGCCACGCTCAACATCACCGTGCCGGAGGTCATTCGCGCGGTCCAGGCTCAGAACAACGTTAATCCCGCCGGCCAGATTGGCGGCGAGCCCGTCCCGCTGGGGCAGGTATTCACGTTTACGGTGAATACTACCGGGCGCCTTGTGACCGAGCAGGACTTCGAAAACATCGTCATTCGCGCAAACTCGGACGGCTCGATCGTCCGGGTGAAAGACGTCGCCAGGGTTAATCTCGGCTCACAGGTTTATAACCTCCGTGGACGTTTCAACGGTCAGAACTCGGCCATCATGGCTGTGTACCAACTCCCTGGATCGAACGCAGTCGATACCATGAAGCAGGCGCGCGTGCTCATGGAGAAGATGAAGGAGCAATTTCCCGCCGATCTCGATTATACCGTTGCTCTTGACACCACCTTGGCGGTGACCGAGGGAATGAAGGAAATCGTCAAGACCCTCTTTGAGGCGATGGCCTTGGTGATTCTGGTCGTATTCATCTTTCTGCAAGGCTGGCGGGCGACCCTCATTCCGCTGATTGCCGTCCCGGTTTCCCTTATTGGAACGTTCGCAATTTTTCCTCTGCTGGGTTTCTCGATCAATACGCTGTCGCTCTTTGGCTTGGTTCTCGCGATCGGCCTTGTTGTGGATGATGCCATCGTTGTCGTTGAGGCGATTGAGAGCCATATTGAGGAGGGTTTGTCCCCTCGGGACGCGGCGTTCAAGGCCATGTCACAGGTACAGGGGCCTGTCGTTGCGATTGCGCTCATTCTTGCGGCTGTTTTCATCCCCACCGTTTTCATCCCCGGCATCACAGGAGCGATGTATCAGCAGTTTGCGGTGACCATGGCGGTCTCCGTAATCATCTCCGCTTTCAATGCGCTCACACTCAGCCCTGCGCTGGGCGCGTTGCTTTTGAGACCAAAGAAGGAGGGTAAGGGACCATTGGCGCGTTTCTTCAGGGCCTTTAACACTGCTTTTGGCAAAGCCACCAATGGCTACGGCAGCGTGTGCGCCTCCCTGATGCGAAAGCTTATCATCAGCCTTGCTCTCATCTTGCTCATTGGTCTGGCAGGCGGAGGGATCGGGGCCAAGATGCCTTCGGGATTTATTCCCGAGGAGGACCAGGGCTATCTCTTTGGGGTCGTCCAGTTGCCGCGAGCCTCCTCGTTGCAGCAGACCGATGCCGCGTCGAGGGAAATCGAAAACATATTGCGCAAGACTCCGGGCGTCGAATACGTCACCTCCATAGTCGGCTTCAACCTCCTAAGCTCCGTCCAGAGCACTTACACAGGATTCTTTTTTATCACGCTGGAGGAATGGTCCAAACGCAAAACGCCCGAGCTGCAGGTCGATGCCATACAGGCTCATATCAATCGCGAACTGGCCGCGCTGCCCAAGCCGACCGCCTCCTTCGCGTTTCCGCCTCCCGCCATCCCGGGCGTCGGCACGGCGGGCGGTGTGACGTTCATTCTGGAAGACCGCAGTGGCGCCGGTGTTGAGTTCATCGCGAAGAATACCCAGGAATTCATGCTGGCCGCGAAAAAGCGTCCGGAACTGACCAACGTCTTCACCATAGCGCTCTGGGATGTTCCTCAGTATTACGTGAGTGTTGACCAGGCCCAGGCCATGATCCAAGGGGTGAGCCTCAGTGATGCTTATCAGACATTGCAAACCTTCCTCGGGGGTTACTTCGTCAATTATTTCAACCGATTCGGTCTTCAGTGGCAGGTCTACATTCAGGCGGAGGGAGACTATCGCACAGAGATCGATAATCTTGGTCTTTTTTATGTCGCGAACAAGGACGGCAACTCTGTTCCGATCAACTCCTTCGTCAACTCAGAGAGGTCATTTGGCCCCGAGTTCATCATGCGTTACAACATGTATCGCTGCTCACAGATCAATGCAGCGGTTACTCCGGGCTACAGCACTGGCCAAGCGATGAAAGCTCTGGAGGGAGTTTTCGCCGAGACGATGCCCAACGGCATGGGCTTCGATTATCTCGGAATGTCCTTTCAGGAGCAAAAGGCTGCGCAGGGCGTGCCCGCCAGCGCCATCTTCGGGCTCTCGCTCCTCTTCGTCTTTCTTATTCTTTCAGCTCAGTATGAAAGCTGGTCGCTGCCTTTCAGCGTGCTGCTTACGACGCCGATCGCCGTGTTCGGCGCGTTCGCCGGACTGCTCGCTCGAGGAATGCAGAATAATCTCTATGCCCAGATCGGCCTCGTCATGCTCATCGGGCTGGCGGCGAAGAATGCCATCCTCATCGTTGAATTCGCCAAGGACGAGTATGAGAAAGGCAAACCTCTCTTCGAAGCTGCACTAGGCGGCGCCAAGCTGCGCTTGCGGCCGATCCTGATGACCGCTTTTGCTTTCATCCTCGGCACGGTGCCGCTGGCTATTGCGACCGGGTCAGGAGCTGTCTCGCGCCGGGTTTTGGGAACGACCGTCATCGGCGGCATGCTGGCAGCCACCTTCATCTCAATCTTCCTCATTCCCGCATCGTTCTATTTCGTGGAGAAATTCTTCGTTGGGAAGAAGAAGGAGGAAGGTGAGGAAGCGCCCGCATCCGAGCCCACCGCCGCGAGTTAGGAGACTGTTGAAAAACTCACGTGACATGCGTGGGTTCTTCAACAGTCTCGTAGGGCATTCGAGAACGGTGGCTTGACTTACGCTCCGCTCTTACTGGCTTGTTCCGTCGTATCCGGCTCGGGCGGTGCGTGCTTCGGATGGGATGGAACGGAGGAAATGTCGATTGTCGATTGCATCGGCAGCGAGCCGGAAACCTTCCTTCCCGTCCTCAAGAGTCTGAATGAGATTTCTTAGCACATCTGCGGCTTCTTCGGAAGGCACGTTGTTGCGTTATGCCGTGGCGGAGGGCGCGATGGTCAAGAAGGGCGACCTTGTCGCTGAGATCGATCCCGCGCCCTATCAGGCCGCGGTTCAGGAGGCGCAAGGCAGTCTGGATTCCGCAAAGGCGCAGCTTGCCAATGCGCAGGTCACCTTGCAGCGCCAGCAGGAACTCTACAAGACCAAGACGATCGACCTTGCGGATGTCCAAACCGCCGAAGCCAATCAACTGCAGGCTCAGGGCGCGGTGTCAACCGCGGAGGGCCAGCTCGCCAACGCCAAGATCAATCTCGGCTACTGCACGATCGTGTCGCCGATCGACGGCAAGACGGGAATATTTCAGGCCGACGCCGGGAATCTCGTCACCGCGAACACCACGAAGCTCATAGATATTCAGACGATTGATCCCATTTACGTCGAGTTCACGATTTCGGATCGGACGCATGTTTCATGAAATGGCGGTTACAATCGTCGTAGCCATCGTGCTTTCCGGCGTCGTGGCCATCGTCGTGTCGCCGATGGTGTGTGCCCGGTTGTTGCGAAAGGCCGAGAGTGAGAATCGCTATCAACGCTGGTTCAACAAGTACTTCGAAGCCTTCAAAAGACATTACAAGCGCTCTTTGGAATGGATGATGAAGCGCAAGGGACTTGCGCTGTTGATTTGGCTGCTTTCTTTTGCGGGAACGATCTGGCTGTTTTTCGTGGTTCCAAAGGGGTTTCTTCCGGTGGGCGATAGCGGGATGATCCGGGGAGTCTATCTTGCAGCGGAGGGCACGTCGCCGGCCCAGATGCAGGCTTATCAGAAGCAATTGATGAGCATCGCAGAGGCTGAACCCGGTGTGGATCAGGTAATAACGGTCACCGGGCTCCAGAATAACCAGCTAACAACCTCAATGGGCCTTTACATCGTCCTGTTGAAGCCAGAAGGGCAACGCGCTCCAATCGCCGAGATCACTCAGCGGATCAACGAAAAAGTCCGTCAGCAAGTCCCGGGCGTGATTCCTCTTTTGCAGCCGTACCCCACTCTCAACATCGACACAGGAGCTACGTCCAACACTCAAGGCGCCTTTGCCTATCAGTTGACGAGCACCGACCCCGATTTGCTTTATAAGACCGCCTCGACGCTCGTCGATCGGCTGCAAAAGACGGAGGGCTTTATCGGTGTTTCGAGCGACATGCGCATGAATACCCCGATCCAAGAGCTCGAAATTCTGCGCGACCAAGCCTACAGCTACGGCGTCAACGTGCAAGATATTGAGAACACGCTTGCCATCGCCTTCGCGCAGGGCATGGGCGGCCAGATTCAGACTCCGTTGAACGTGTATTGGATTATCCTTGAGCTGCTCGAGAAGCAGCGCTCGCGACTCGACTACCTCAATCTTCTTTGGGTGCGCAACCAACAGGGCGATCTCGTTCCGCTAGGCTCACTAGTGCGGGCGCACGTTAAGACGGGTCCGGAATCGATCAGCCACATCAACCAAATCACTTCGGTGACAATCTTCTATAATCTTAAGCCGGGGTATCCTACTGGCACCGCCACGGATGCACTTCAACAGGCGGCAAAGGAAATCATTCCGCCTTCGGTCGCGGGAGCCCCGGCGGGATCGAGCGCCCAATTTATCGAGACGGTAAAGGCAATGATTGTCCTCCTCCTCATCGCTATCTTCGTGATGTACATCATCCTTGGCATCTTGTACGAGAGTTATATTCATCCGATCACCGTGCTCTCGACCCTTCCGGTGGCGAGCCTTGGCGGACTGGCAACGCTTGCAGCTTTTCGGCATGCCCCTTGACCTTTATGGATTCATCGGGCTCTTTCTTCTTCTAGGTCTCATCAAGAAAAATGGAATAATGCTTGTCGACTTTGCGATCATGCGGCGGAGGGAGGGCCTTGGCGTCGAGACCGCCTCCGTCGAAGCCGCCATCGAACGCTTGCGCCCGATTTTGATGACGACTTTCGCCGCGATTTTCGGGGCGCTTCCAATGGCGATGGGTTTTGGCGCCGACGGGTCCTCCCGGCAGCCCATGGGTCTCTGCATCGTTGGCGGCCTCATCGTTGCGCAAATCCTCACGCTTTTTTGCACGCCGGTCTTCTATGTTTACATGGAATATCTCCAGGAACGCTATCTCGATAAGATCGCGTTCTTCAAGCGCGGTGAGGGTGAGCTCAAGGACGCCGGCCCGGCGCCGGCTATCGGGAGACGGCCATTACAGCCACAGATTTCCACAGATCAAACACGGATTTAGGGCCATCCGCATCCGTGAAAATCCGTGAAGATCTGCTCTTTTCTTGCTATCTGCCCGTCAAAGCTGGAAGGCCTTTGATCCGGTCGCCGGCAAGTATGCCGTTTCTTGCGAACCACCCCTGCTCCATTTCGAGCGCATAGGCGATGTTGGAAAAGGCGCTCGGAACGGGCTTTTCGTCGAGAGGGCGGAGATCGTGAATTTCCAAAATCAAGCCTGACTCATTGATGTATGCGACCGAGAGCGGGAGCGTCGTATTCTTCATCCAGAAAGCGGCGTGTTCGGGCTCCGGCATGACGAAAAGCATCCCGCTGTCCGACGCGAGATTCTTGCGAAACATCAACCCGGTCACGCGTTCCTGCGGCTCGTCGGCAACTTCTGCGGTCACCGCTTTCCCGCCCACGCTGATCGTGATGGCCGGCAGCGCTAGCTGGGCGGTTTCCTGTGCGAGGACGCCCCCGACAATCAAAACTACGCCGAAAAAGGCGGCGCGATTCATGACTCGACTCATAGCGGGACTCCCTATCGGGCAAAACCGGTATCTTCGCATCCTTTTGCGCTCTCTCGTCCTCAAAAAAACGATTGCCATTCCCTGCGTGGAATCTAGTTTGCGCAATTCGCCGGTATCTGGTCGCAAGTAACCGCTAATCGCTGACTCAACGATGGCCAACTTCTTCCCTAAGTGGACGAATCAGCTTCCATGGAAGCTGACGGTTTGCGCTGCCGTTTTGGGCGCGGCGATAACTGGCGGAATCACCTACTATTTTACTCCGAAATATACGCGGGTCGGTTATGAGCCAACGCAGCCAGTTCCGTTTCAGCATGACATTCATGTGCAGCAGCTCGGTATGGATTGCCGGTATTGCCACAGTTTCGTCGAAGTGGCTTCGCATTCAAATGTGCCGACTGTGCAAACTTGCATGAGTTGTCACCAGCAGGTAAAGGCGCAGAGCCCGAGACTCGAGGCTGTTCGCGCGGCGTGGAACGGCGGCAAGGCTGACGGGCCGGCAGTGAACTGGGTGAAGATCCACAATGTCCCCGACTACGCTTATTTTAACCACGCGGTGCACGTGAACCGCGGGGTGAGTTGCTATTCCTGCCATGGCGCGATCAATGAGATGAAAGTGGTCTATCAGCATGAGCCCCAGAGCATGAAGTGGTGTCTCGACTGCCACCGGGCGCCGGAGAATCATCTCCGCCCTCCCGATCAAATCTTCAACATGAACTGGAAAGCGTCCTCCGCGGATGAGCAGCGTCAACTCGGAATGAAATTCAAGGAGGAATGGAACGTTAATCCGCCCGTGACTTGCGGAGGGTGCCATCGATGAAACGCGTCCTCCACCACCCGCCCAGACCGGAGAAACCCACCATGTGGCGGAGCCTTGCCGAATTGGAGAACTCGCCGGGTTTCGAGAGTCTGCTCCGGCGCGAATTTCCGCGCGGCGCGGATGTGTATGAGGACGGTGGTCTGACGAAACGCGATTTCATGAAATTGCTGGGCGCCTCGATGACGCTCGCGGGCGTCGGCCTCACGGGCTGCCGTCGTCCGGAAGCGTATCTCGTGCCCTTCAACAAGGGAGTCGAATGGACGGTTCCCGGAAAGTTTCTGTACTACGCGACGGCGATGCCTCTCCGGCAGGGTGCAATGCCGCTGGTCGTCAGCACGGTGGACGGCCGGCCGACCAAGATTGAGGGCAACCCCCTTCATCCTTGGAGCAATGGCGGGACGGACGCCTTCGCCCAGGCAAGCGTACTCGATCTATATGATCCCAACCGTTCGAAGACGATCAAGGAAAACAGAGTGGAAGTTGGAGTGGACGTCTTCGAGAAATTCCTGAAAACGCTGGCTGATTCCGGGGAAAACCTGGCATTCCTTGTCGAGCGCAAGAATTCGCCAACTCGTGACCGCCTCCGCGCCGAACTCGAGTCCAGGTATCCGGGGATGATCTGGTGTGAGTATGAACCGCTGGGCCCACAAGAAACGGACAAGGCTATCGCGGCGTCCTTCGCACCAGGAGTGCGGCTTATTCCGAAATTCGAACGAGCCGATGTCATCGTCGCGCTCGACAGCGAGTTTCTGAGCGGGAGCGACAAGGGTGTCGGCTTTGCGCAGGGCTTCTTCCCGCGCCGCAATCCCGATCAGAAGGGAGCGCCAATGAATCGGCTCTACGTTGTCGAAAGTCACTACACAGGCACCGGCGGGCTCGCGGATCACCGTTACCGCTGCAAAGCCTCCCTCATCGGCGCATTTGCTCGTCAACTCGGAGGCAAAATCGCTGACGCCACCAGGGATGGCTCTCTTGCTTCGCTTGTTGAGGCGTCTCCGAAGACGGCGGCCTCTTTCGACGACGCCTGGCTCGCGGAATGCGCCAATGATCTTTCGGCGAACCCAGCGCGCGGCATTGTGATCGTCGGCGAACAACAGCCCGCCTGGGTCCAAAGTCTTGCCTTCGCGATCAACCAAGCCCTCGGTAACAACGGCGCGACCATCCTCGGGGTCGATACCGGCGAGAAACCCTCCGCTTCGATCAGCGATTTGGCCGCCGCAATCACCACCGGCGCGGTGAAGACGCTCTTTATTCTTGGCGGCAACCCTGCATACAACGCCCCGGCCGATCTGGACTTTTCTGGCCTGCTCAAGAAAGTCCCCCAGGCCGTTCACCTCGGGCTTTTCGAGGACGAGACCGCAAAGCTTTGCCGCTGGCACGTCCCGGCCGCTCACTACCTCGAAGCGTGGAGCGATGTTCGTGCCTACGACGGAACGTACTCGGTCGTTCAGCCGATGATCCTTCCGCTTTGGAATGGGATAAGCGAACTCGAAATCCTTGCTCAGCTTGCGCGAAATCACAAACCGCAGGGACCCGAATTGATCCGGGAAACATTCGCGCAGCGATTTGAAGCAAGCGCGGAGAAATGGAATTCCGTTCTGCGCGTGGGCTTCGCTCCCGGCAGCGAATTTCCGGAAGTGCCGCTTTCCTTCAACGCCTCCCAAGCCCTCGCGGAAACGAAGAACGCAAAACCGGCTGCGGACGGAGTGGAGCTGGTTTTCCTTCAAAGCAGCAGCGTGGATGATGGTCGCTATGCCAGCAACTCCTGGCTTCAGGAAACTCCAGATTTCGAAACGAAGGTCACCTGGGATAACGTGGCTCTCGTCAGCCCGGCCACGGCGAAGAAACTCGGAATCAAAGCCAACAATTTTGGCCCACTTTACAAGGTCGCAGAGAAGCTGGGAAATGACATCGATTTTGACATCGTTGCGGATCTGATCGAGATCAAGTCGGCTGGGAGTTCCGTTGTTGCCGCGGCTTTCGTGGCGCCGGGTCACGCGGACGATTCCATTTCCCTTGCGCTGGGTTACGGAAGAGCCGGTGTCTCCGCTCTTTTGGATGGCGTTGGTTTCAATGCGTATCCGCTTCGCTCGACGGAGGCATTGCGTTTCCTAACGGGTGTGGAAGTGAAAGCGACCGGCAAGACCTATCCACTCGCGCAGACCCAGGAGCATCGTAGCATGGAGGGCCGCGACCTATTCCGCGAGGGCACGCTCGAACGTTACGAGCAGGATCCTAAGTTCGCGCAGACCATGGGCATGGATGGTCACATTCCTCCGAATATCTCCCTTTACACTCACCCGCCGCTCACTGCCCAGGAACAGTGGGGCATGACCGTGGACTTGAATACGTGCCTCGGTTGCAATGCCTGCGTCGTTGCGTGTCAGGCCGAGAACAATGTCCCGGTCGTCGGCAAGGAACAAGTGCGTAAGAACCGCGATATGGCATGGATCCGCATCGATCGCTATTTCGCCGGCGAACCTGACGATCCTGAAATGCTTGCGCAACCCGTCATGTGCCAGCACTGCGAGAACGCGCCGTGCGAAACGGTTTGCCCGGTCAATGCCACCGTGCACAGCGAAGACGGCCTCAATCTTATGGCCTACAATCGCTGCATCGGGACCCGGTATTGCTCCAACAATTGCCCTTGGAAGGTGCGCCGTTTCAACTATTTCGACTACAACCAGCGGCCGCTCGATCACCTCTACGCTGGTCCGCTGGCTAAGAAGGGAATGGCCGATAGCCTGAAGATGTCGAAAAACCCGAACGTGACGGTCCGCATGCGCGGCGTGATGGAAAAGTGCACCTTTTGCATTCAGCGGATCGAAGAGGCCAAGATCGCGCGACTGGTGGAGGCCGGCGCGCGCAACAAGAACGAGGTTCCGATCCATCAGTTCAAGATGGCTTGCCAGCAGGCGTGTCCGAGCGATTCGCTTGTCTTTGGCAATATCAACGATTCGCAGAGCCGTGTGTCGCGGCTCCGTGAAAGCGATCGGGCTTACGTCACGTTGAAGTACTTAAACGCGGCGCCCCGGGTAAGTTATCTCGCCCGCATCAAGAATCCCAACCCGAAAATGCCCGACGCAAACCGGGTCGGCAAAGCTAACGGAGACCCTCATGGTCACGGAGAACCTTCGCGGGGTGATGCGGATGGTCACGGTTCGGCCGAACCTCAAGAAAGCACGGAGGAGGCGCATCACTGATGAATCCCGCCGCTACAAAGAAGATAGGGGAGCGCACGCGTCCCCGCGTGCCGTTTCCGGCGTCCCGCCGGAAAGCCATGTTCGGCGAGACGCCGAACACCACACGCGGGACGCGTATGCTCCCCAATAGCCCTTTTTCCCATGGCTGAAGCAACGACCACGGAACCGCGTCATCCTGCGGATCTCAGCCCCGACGAACGGGCCGTCCAGCGTCCGCCTCTTGTGCTCAATCGGCGCACGATGGGATGGATCGGCAATTACGTCAGTTCCATTGTCGAGTCGAAGACGCCCCTTTGGTGGTGGGCGTGCATGGCCGTTACCACGCCTCTGGCACTTCTCCTGTTCGGTTGCATCATCTACTTAATTTCCACCGGCGTTGGCGTATGGGGAAACAACATTCCGGTTGGCTGGGCGTGGGACATCACAAATTTCGTGTTTTGGATCGGTATCGGCCACGCGGGAACACTCATCTCGGCGATTCTCTTTCTCACGCGGCAGAAGTGGCGCACGTCCATCAACCGTGCTGCCGAGGCCATGACGCTTTTTGCGGTCATCTGCGCGGCGATTTATCCCGGATTTCACATTGGTCGCGTATGGATGGCATGGTTCATGGCTCCGGTTCCCAACTCCAATGGAATCTGGCAGAATTTCCGAAGCCCGTTGCTCTGGGACGTCTTCGCGGTCGGGACCTACTTCACCGTGTCCGTGCTGTTTTGGTATACCGGCCTCATCCCCGATCTTGCCACCTTGCGAGACCGCGCGACGACGAAGATCCGCAAATTCGCCTATGGCGTTCTTGCTCTGGGCTGGCGCGGCAGCAACCGCCATTGGCGGCACTACGAGATGGCCTATCTTCTTCTTGCCGGCCTCTCCACTCCGCTGGTTCTCTCGGTGCACTCGGTCGTGTCCTTCGACTTCGCCACGTCGGTCATCCCTGGCTGGCACACGACAATTTTTCCGCCATATTTCGTTGCGGGCGCCATTTTTGGAGGCTTTGCGATGGTGCTCACCATCATGATTCCGGCCTGCGCGATGTACAAGCCGTTGCATGATCTGGTGACCATTTCGCATGTGGACAAGATGTGCAAGGTGATCGTGTTTACCGGATCGATCGTCGGCTACGCGTACCTGATGGAACTTTTCATGGCTTGGTATAGCGCGAATCCTTTCGAGCGCGCGGCGTTCCTGTACCGTGCGACCGGTCCGTATTGGTGGGCCTATTGCTGCATGATGTTCTGCAACGTCGTCGCGCCGCAGCTTTTCTGGTTTAAGTATTTCCGCACGCACCTGGTTTGGGTGTGGATCATTGTCCAGTTTCCGAATGCGGGCATGTGGTACGAGCGTTTCGTGATCATTGCCACCACGCTTGCCCGCGATTTTACGCCTTCCGCTTGGGGCATGTTTCATCCGACCTGGGTGGACATCAGTATGTTCATCGGGTCGCTGGGACTCTTTTTCACGCTCTTCCTGCTTTTCATCCGCTTCCTGCCGATGATTTGCATGTTCGAAGTCAAGGCGGTGCTGCCGGAGGCCGACCCGCATCATGGGGGGAAACATTAGAATGCCACTCAACGCCTCTGGAAATCCCGAATCACCCCTTTACGGTGTCGCGGCCGAATTCGATTCCGCGGGCGAGCTTTTTCACGCCGCTGAGCAGATGCGCGATGCAGGCTTTACTCGGTTCGACGTCTTTTCACCGTTTCCCATCCACGGCATGGACGCTGCGATGGGTTTGAAGCGTTCGCTGCTCGGCAAGATCATTTTCCTTGGGGGTCTCGCAGGCTTTGTGGCGGCCGTTACGCTCCAATTCGTGCCAAGTTCGTTCATTTTCCCGCTCATCGTTATGGGCAAGCCGACCAACCTTTTTACGGTGCCGGCATTTTTTCCGATCATGTTCGAATTCACGGTGCTCATTTCGGCGTTCACGGCGACTTTCGGAATGCTTATCATGAACGGGCTGCCACGGTTGAATCATCCGATGTTCAACTGGGAAAGATTCAAACGCGTGAGCGATGACAAGTTTTTCTGCGTGATTGAACGGAGGGACCCGAAATTCGCCGAGCGGGAAGTGAGAGACCTCTTGGAATCGCTGGGCGGCCGCAACATCACCAGGGTGCACGGAGACTGAGCAGCAGCCTGCCAGATTTGCGATGAGAGTCGAAGCTACCAACCCGCACCTTCGCGAAGAAGGAAGCGCCTTCCCAGGCAGGCTGCTAAAGTTCCGTCTCCGGCGGAACAGTTCCGAAGGCCTTGTCTTTTCCCGGCGCGCAGCGCCGGACCAGCGGTTTGCGGACAGGGCCGCTTCGCCTCTCGATAAGTTTTTCGAGATCGTCGCCCGAGATCCATTCGAGACCAGCAAACCGCTATGCTGAAATACTTTTTCATCATATTCGCTTTCCTGGTGCTGGTCGTGATTGCGATGGCTGGATTTCGCGGTCAGAAGTCCAGCCGGTCGCCGATCGAGATTTTTCCGGACATGGATCGGCAGCCCAAAGTGAAGGCGCAGACACCCAGCGATTTCTATGCGGATCGACGCGCCGCGCGTCCGCCAGTCGATGGCACGGTGCCGCTCGGCTATTCGATGCCGATGCACAAGCTTGTGGACGGCTCCGTCGGTCAGGCCACCGGTCCCTATAAGCAGATCATTTTCTCCAGTTCGCCAAACTATATGGATACCGGCAAGATGGGCGAGAACTGGGGCACAGGCATCCCATTTGAGGTTTCCTCATCGATCATGCTGCGCGGGCAGCAGCGGTTCGGAATTTATTGCGCGGCCTGCCACGGTGCCACCGGCGCAGGCAACGGCATGGCTCAGAAATTTGGTCTGAATACGGTGCAAAGCCTTCTTCAAGACCGCATCCGCGTGATGTCCGACGGTGAAATCTTTGACACAGTCTCTCACGGAAAGAACACGATGATGGGATACGGAGATCGCATTCAGGTGATCGACCGCTGGGCCATCATTGCCTACCTGCGCGCCTTGCAGAAATCCCAGGGTGGCGCCACCGTGGCGGACGTTCCGGAAGAACAGCGCACTCAGTTGGAATCCCAATAGCATGAACCATTTCTTCGACGACGAGCACCAGCCTGAGTACTTCGACTACAAGCACGTTGGAGGTCGCTTTCTTGGCTTGGTCGGCATGGCGGTGCTGGCCTTCGCAGCGGTGCTTGCTGGCGCCCTCTTCGATCCGAGGCAGTTCGCCTTCTCTTATCTTTTCGCTTACACGTTCTTCTTCACGATTTGCATGGGCGGCTTGTTTTGGACGCTCGTGCATCATGCGGTGGACGCCGAATGGAGCGTAGTCGTGCGGCGGCAAATGGAAAACATTGCAAGCTTGCTTCTGGTAATGGCGATTCTCTTCATTCCGCTTCTTGCGGTGGGGCCAACGCTTTGGAAGTGGATGCAGCCGGAGAACGCCCACGATCCGCTGCTTCTCGAAAAGGCCGCCTACCTCAACAAGCCCTTCTTCTACGCAAGGGCAATCATCTACTTTGTCTTCTTCGTTGTTTCCTCCTCATTCCTTCGGGCCTTCTCGATTGCGCAGGATAGCGATGGCGCTGCGGTTTACACCGTCTTGAATCGCCGCGTTTCTTTCTCTAGCGCCATTCCTTTCGCGGTGTGCCTGACGTTTGCCGCCGTGGACTGGTTGATGGGACTGGATTATCACTGGTATTCGACAATGTGGGGCGTTTACATTTTCGCGGGCACGGCACTCAGCTCGATCTGTGTGTTGGTGCTGATCATCACGGCATTGCGGGCGGCGGGTTACTTGCAAGAAGTCGTGACCCTTGAGCATTACCACATCATGGGCAACCTGATGCTGGCGTTTACGATCTTTTGGGCCTACATTGGCTTTAGTCAGTACATGCTCATCTGGTATTCGAACATTCCGGAAGAGACCGTCTACTTTCTGTGCCGTAACACAGCCAGCTGGTGGTATCTGAGTCAATTCCTAGTCATCGGGCATTTCTTCGTGCCTTTTCTTTTCCTGCTTTTTCAAAGGGGAAAGAGAACTCCTTCCTTCCTTTGCGGAATGGCGATTTGGATACTTATCATGCACCTCCTGGACATCTATATCGTCGTGCTGCCCGCCGCTGCACATAGCGGGCGTCCGCCCGAATCCGCTCGACTTCTTTTGCCTCGTCGCGATCGGCTGCACACTGGCGGCGGTCTTTCTGAAACGTCTCGGCGACTCGTCGCTTTACCCGGTACGAGATCCGCGTCTTGCGAAATCCATCGCCTTGAAGAACTGATGGAAACGGCTGCTCAGTCCAAACCGTTGTGGCGGCTTCGTCGCCGGCGGGTTAATTTTGCTCTTGCTCTTCTTGTTGGCAGTGAAACTGCTCACGGGCTTGGCCCCGTTGCCCGATGAGGATGCCGCCCGCGCCGCTGAACGCGCCAAGGCCTACGCGGATCTCCAGGCCGAAAACGCGAAGAAGCTGGAAACCTATGCGTGGGCGGACAAGGCCAAGGGCGCCGTGCAAATTCCTATCAAGCGCGCCATGGAACTGGCGATTGCCGAGCTGAATTCCAAACAGCCGGTGCCCGCCGGCCCGATAGCTACTCCGGCTCCATCACCCGAGGCTTCGCCCGCAGCCTCGCCATCGCCGGCTGCGACGCCAGCGACGCAATCCACGGCGGCCAATCGATGAAAAGGACCAGGAACAGAAGCTTTTTCTTGAGAAGATGAACTCACTTGACGCGGAAGTTACGCCAGCAATGAAAGCTGGGGCTGCAATGCGATTTCCTGTAATCCTGTTTTTTTCCTCGGCGATCTTCTGGCTGGTTTTCGGATCCTTCTTGGGTTGCCTGGCGGCGTGGAAGCTCGTTGTGCCTTCCCTGTTGGACGGCACGGGCTGGCTGAGCTATGGGAGAATCCAATCGGCCGCTGAGAACGCTTTGGTGTACGGTTGGGCGTCTCAGGCGGGGATTGGCCTCGGTCTTTGGCTGCTGGCGCGTCTGGGCCGAACGGCGCTTGGCTCCGAGAGGCTTCTGATCACCGCGGGTCTCTTCTGGAACCTTGGCGTGCTTCTCGGTGTGTGCAGCATCATTGCGGGAGCTGGACGGGCAATCAGGGGGTTGGAATTTTCAGCCGCGGCGGCGTTGATTCTCCTTATTGCTTACGCGTGCATTGGCGTATGGAGTTTGATTCTGCTTCGCGATCGCTCAAGTGACGGCCTCTATGTTTCCCAATGGTATTTGCTGGCGGCCTTTCTCTGTTTTCCCTGGCTTTATGCCACGGCAAACATGCTGCTCATCTGGCGTCCGGTGCAAGGGTCTGCGCAAGGGCCGATTGCGAGCTGGTATTTGGGAAGTCTGCTTTGGCTTTGGCTTGTACCGCTCACCCTGGCTGCCGTCTACTATCTCGTTCCCCACATCGCGCGCCGCCCCGTGCGTGCTTACCCCTCGAGCGTCCTCGCCTTCTGGTGCCTGGCTCTGCTCAGCGGCTGGACTGGCACGAGACTCTTGATTGGTGGCCCGGTTCCTGCGTGGATGGTTAGCGCGAGTGTCGCAGCCAGCATCATGATGCTAATTCCCGCCACGGTTATTTGCCTCAACACGCTTGGCACCTTCAGCGGGCGCGCCATTCCGCCAGGTCCCGAGGCCTCCTTTACCGTCTTTGGATTGATTTGTTTTGCCGGGGTCGCCCTGCAAGGGGCTGCTACTCCATTACTGTCCGCAGTGACGCATTTTTCCGATTACTCGATAGCGGAAAATGTGCTGGCTATCTTCGGCTTCATTAGCATGGCGCTCTTTGGCGCTTTGCATTATGTCGTGCCGCGACTCACGGGAAGGGCTTTCTTTCCTGCGGACACAGCCTGGCATTTCCGGCTTGCGGCGTACGGCGTGGGGACAATGTTTCTAGCGCTGACCTTTGGCGGCGTCATTCAAGGATTCGCGCTCTATGATCCAGGCGTTGAGTTTATGAGCTCGGTCACTTTGGCGGCGCCATTCCGGGCAATATATGCGCTGGGAACTCTCGTTTTTCTCGGTTCCTGCCTTGTCTTTGCAGCGGCTTTCACGCGAAATCTCCTCGGGGGAGAAGCTTCCTCGACGGCGTCTCGCGTTTATTCAAAGCCATCAGAAATCGTGAACGTATGAGAAAGCTGCCGCCGTTGGTCTTTGGCATCTTTCTGGTGTTCACCGCCGCGTGGTTCGGGGTGGTGGGTTATTCGTACCTCCAGCTCGGTCGCATGCAACCGGCTGTCGACGAAAACACCGGCGACGTCAATCCGCCTCCGCTTTCGGGTCTCGCGACCGCCGGGCAGCGAGTTTATGCGGCAAATGGTTGCGTTTCGTGCCACACCCAGCAAGTTCGCTCCAGCGCATTTTCGACCGATGTGGAGAAGAAGCTTGGGCCGCGCCCAACGGTCGCGCGGGACTATTTGCGTGAAAGGCCGGCATTTTTGGGAAGCCTCCGCATTGGACCCGATCTCACGAATGTCGGGTTGCGATCCAGCGACGCGAATTGGTTTCACCAACACCTTTACGAGCCCGCCGCGACAACACCCGGCTCGAACATGCCTTCTTATCGCTTCCTGTATGAAAACCGAAGAATCGTTGGCCAGCCCAGCGTCAATGCCGTGGTGGGCCTCAAGGGTCCGCATGCGCCGCGGCCTGGATATGAGGTTGTACCCAGCGAGGATGCCAGGCTGCTTGTGGCGTATCTTCTCTCCCTGAAGCGCGACTATTCGCTGCCGGAAGCCGAACCCCTTCAATAAAACCGTGACCAACGAGCCTACGAACGACACTCCGCAAGAAGCGGATCTCGTAAAGCAGCATGATGAGCTCCTGCGCGAGGCGAATAGCTCTCGAGAGGGCGCAGAGTTGCTTTCTCCCTGGCTCGTTATCGGATTCCTTGTCCTGGCGTTTCTTGGTGCCGGCTATCTCTTTTGGAACAGCGGCGGGTTCAAGGTGAACGTTTTCAACCCCTCGCGAGTCGCCTGGGATGGCGCGGGAAGCGGTGGCACGGCCGCTGCGCCCGATCCCATGGTGATTGGCAAACGTGTCTTTACGCAAAATTGTATCGTTTGTCACCAGCAGACGGGTTTGGGAGTGCCTGGCCAGTTTCCTCCGCTTGCCGGGAGCGAATGGGTGCTTTCGCAGGACTGGCATGGAGATAACCACATTGTGAAAATTGTCCTCCATGGATTTCAAGGTGCTGGTGACCGTAAAGGGCCAGCAGTTCAACAACGTGATGGCCCCTTGGGGCAAGGTGCTCAAAGGACGAGCAGATCGCCGCCGTCCTGACCTATGTCCGAAATGAGTGGGGAAACAAAGCGCCCCCAATAACAAAAGATTTTGTTGCGAAGATTCGCGAGCAGACCAAGGACCGCACCGAACCTTGGTCGCAAAAGGAACTTCAATCCATTGGAAGAGTGCTCGTCGAAGAGGCCGCTGCCGCTCCTGCACCAGCACCGGCCTCGCCGGCGCCTGCAGCAAAGCCCGGAGCATGAGAATAAATTTGAATCAAGGGCAGAAAGCGGGCACTTTTCTCCATGCACCGAAGAGAAAACTGGGGGTTGCCGGCGCCGGCGTAAGAGTGCGCGGTGCTTTCTGTTCTTTGCTAGCGCTGGTGTTCGGCTTTTCGAACGCCTTCGCCCAGCAGCGTAGTGGGAATCTCTATTGGGTGCCGCCAAATTATACCGCAGGGGGTGAGCGGATCGACAGCATCCTGTATTTCATCTTCTGGCTCACGCTTTTCGTCTTCGTCGCGGTGCAGGCGGTTCTGGTCATTTATCTTGTCAGGTATCGCCGCCGTGAGGGTCAGACTGCACATTATTCCCACG
This sequence comes from uncultured Verrucomicrobiae bacterium, assembly GCA_963810765.1. Lineage (GTDB taxonomy): Bacteria > Verrucomicrobiota > Verrucomicrobiia > Chthoniobacterales > Terrimicrobiaceae > DASTFP01. The sequence continues at coordinate 293,956 of CAWEOV010000024.1, read as the reverse complement.
GCAACAATTTGCTTGAGGTCGTCTGGACGACCATACCGGTGCTCATCTTTCTTGGCCTCGCCATCTACAGCAACCGTGTGTGGGCGGAACTCCATAGCGATCCGCCGCCGGATGCTTTGCAGGTCAATGTTTCGGCCTTCCAGTTCGGTTGGGACTTTCGCTACCCGGGCGCAGATGGAAAGCTCGGTACGGTCGCTGTCGGAAAGATTTCCAACGAAAACAAATTTGGAGTCGAAGAGAGCGACGAACCCGGCAAGGACGACTTTACCTCGACAGAGCTCGTCATTCCTTTCGGTAAGCCGATTCACATCATTCTGAATTCCCGCGACGTCATCCATTCCTTCTACGTTCCATGGTTCCGGCTCTATCAGGATGCCGTACCCGGCCGTACGATCTCCTGGGTATGGTTCCAAGTTGAGCGTCCGGGCAATTTCGAGCTTGCGTGCAGCCAGCTTTGTGGGACGGGTCACTATAATATGAAGGCGCCCATCCGCGTTGTTTCCCAGGAGGAATATGACAAGTGGTACGCCGGAAAGGTGAAGGCTGCAGCGTCCGCCCGGATTCGTGAGGAAACCACCTCACGGCAATTTGCCTCCAAGTGAACTATCATCCAGGAATAAACGGCTTTTCGATCTGAACACGACATGAGCGCCATCATCGCAGAAGAACCTCCTCACGAAACCGTCGAGGAGGCGCATCATCCCAAGGAGTCGTTCTTCCGGAAATACATCTGGACGTACGACCACAAGATGATCGGTGTGCAGTATCTCTGGACGGCGCTATGCTTCTTGTTCCTCGGAGGCGGACTCGCGCTTCTCGCTCGTTATCAACTGGCCTGGCCAAACACGCCGGTGCCGGTCATCGGTCATCTCTTGCCCGCTACGGTTGCAGCGGACGGCGCAATCATCCCCGGCGGCTACAACATGCTTGTGACCATGCATGCCACGGTCATGGTCTTCTTTGTCGTCATGCCTTTGCTTATTGGGACGTTCGGAAATTTTCTCATTCCTCTTCAGATCGGGGCGGGGGACATGGCGTTTCCGCTGCTGAATGAGATCAGTTATTGGCTATATTTTCTTTCAGGTATCTTTCTGTTGAGCGCCTTTTTCGTTCCGGGTGGCGCGCCGGGAACTGGTTGGACGGCGTATGCCCCCTTGAGCGCGGTGGGCGCCTACAATGGAACGCAAATGGGGCAAAGTCTCTGGGGAGTCGCGATTTTCGTCAATGGCCTGTCTTCCATCGCGGGCGCGACCAATTACATCACGACAATTGTCAATATGCGGTGCCCGGGCATGAGCATGTTCCGCATGCCGCTGTCGGTGTGGGCGCTGTTCATCACCGCGATTCTGCTGGTTCTCGCCGTGCCAGTGCTCTCAGCCGCTGCGGCGATGCTCTTCTGCGATCTTAACGTGGGAACGAGCTTCTTCCGGCCGGCGGGCGGCGGCCAGCCTCTTCTTTGGCAGCACCTCTTCTGGTTCTTCGGGCATCCGGAGGTTTACATCTTGATTCTTCCGGCCATGGGCCTCACCTCCGATATCATCGCGGTCTTCTCGCGAAAGCCGATCTTCGGTTACAAGGCGATGGTCTACGCCATCATCGCCATCGCATTTCTCGGTTTCATCGTTTGGGGTCACCATATGTTTGTCAGCGGCATGAACCTCACGCTCAGCGCGGCGTTCTCCGTATCCACGATGTTCATCGCAGTGCCCTCGGCCATCAAGGTTTTCAACTGGCTTGGAACGGTATGGCGTGGGTCGATTGAGTTCACCACGGCAATGTGCTTTGCCTTGGCCTTTGTCTCGATGTTCGTCATCGGCGGCCTGAGCGGCATTTTCATGGCTTCAACGCCGGTGGACCTGTTCATCCATCACACCTACTTCATCGTCGCTCACATCCATTACGTGCTCTTTGGCGGAAGCATCATGGCGATTTTTGGTGCGCTCTATTTCTGGTTCCCGAAAATGTTCGGCCGAATGCTCAACGAGAAGCTGGGCATGGTGCATTTCATCCTGACCTTTATCTTCTTCAACCTGACGTTCTTCCCAATGCATAATCTCGGTCTTGGGGGAATGATGCGCCGCATTGCCGATCCGCCCGTCTACGAGCACTTGAGGCAGCTCCAGCCCCTGAATCAGATCTCCACAGTCGGCGCGATCGGCCTGGGCTTCACGACCTTCTTGTTTATTTGGAATGTCATCATCTCCCTGCGCAGCGGGCGGAAAGCCCCCGCGAATCCGTGGCATGCGAACACCTTGGAATGGACGGTTCCGTCTCCTCCCGGACACGGCAACTTTCCCAGGACCCCCACCGTCTATCACGGTCCGTACGAATATAGCGTGCCGGGCTTGGATAAGGATTATCTTCCCCAGACCGAGAAGGCGCCCGATCACGTGAAACTGGAGGCGCACTGATGGTATGATCAGCGCCTGGACCGCCGCGCGCGCCGCAGTTCACTGGTGGGCGGCTCTCACTGCCGTCCTTACTTTTGTTCTGCTTTGCAGCGGTGGGCTTGTAACTTCGCACGGGGCGGGAATGGCCGTGCCTGATTGGCCCAATACTTTTGGGTATAACATGTTTCTTTTTCCAGTTTCGCGCTGGGTTGGCGGCATTCTTTATGAGCATACGCACCGTCTTGTCGCCTCGGGCATCGGGCTGATGACGGTGATCTTGTCAATAGCCCTGTGGAAAGTTGAACCGCGGCGGTGGGTCAGGATCTTCGGCGTGTGCGCGGTTGTTGGGGTCTGCCTGCAGGGGCTTCTCGGCGGACTGCGGGTGGTTCTGATTAGAGACGAAATTGGAGTGTTTCATGCCCTGCTGGCACAGTCGTTCTTCATAGCGATCTCGCTCCTTGCCATTGTGACCGGGCGGCGGTTTGTGGAGAGGCGCTGGGCCGACTACGAACCGCATCCGACTTTGCGCTGGTGGGCGTTGTGCGCGACGGCGCTTATCTTCCTGCAGCTTGGAATCGGGGCCACCATGCGCCATGAACATATAGGCCTGTCCATTCCGGATTTTCCGCTAGCCTATGGAAGCTGGCTGCCAGACACGAGCGAGGAGGCCATGGAGAGAATCAATGCGGAACGGCTGGCAGCCGGCGAGATGAGAACGAATGCCTCGCAGATCTGGATTCAGATGGCTCATCGCCTTTTGGCCGCCGTGATAGCCACCGCCGTGCTCGCATTTTTCTGGAAGAGCAGGCATGGGACCCGAGCAGTGAGGTTCTGGTCGATGATTTGGGTTGCGATGATTCTTGCGCAAATTGGGCTTGGCGCATGGACAATCTGGACGAACAAGGCCGCGGATGTCGCCACTGCCCACATGGCGCTTGGCGCTCTTTCCTTGCTGGTGGGGGCCCTGATAAGTTTTCGGCTCTTTTGCGGCGCACGAACCCGGGATTTCGTTTTGCCAGACGCGCCAAATGCGAGTTTGATGGAGCGCATCGCATGAAAACCGCCACAATCGCCACTTCGCGCTTTGAGACACTGGTCGGTGACCTTTCCGAATTGGTCAAAGCGAGGCTTTCGCTCTTGGTCCTCCTTACCACGCTGGTCGGATTCTTGATGGGCTGGCAAGGACCGATGAACTACCTTCTCCTGGCCGCTACGTTGACGGGCACGGCGCTTTGCGCCTGTGGTGCTGCCGCGTTGAACCAATGGTGGGAGCGCGACTTTGATGCCCGTATGAAGCGCACCCAGCAGCGTCCGCTTCCCGCGAAACGCATGCATCCGAGCGACGCTCTCCTCTTCGGCTTGCTTTTCTCTCTCTCGGGGTTGGCCGTGCTTTTCATCTTCACGAACATCCGCGCCGGGCTACTGGCGCTCATTACGATTACTATCTACCTGCTCGTATACACGCCCATGAAACGGATCAGCTCGCTGAATACGTTAGTGGGCGCGATTCCGGGCGCGCTACCTCCCCTGATCGGCTGGGTTGCAGCCGTCGGCCATTACACGCTGGAGGGCGGCTTGCTATTTGCCATTCTGTGGTTCTGGCAGATGCCCCACTTCCTCGCGATCGCATGGATGTATCGCGAAGACTATGCAAGAGCAGGTTTTGTCATGCTTTCAAACTATGACCCCGAGGGATTCGTTACCGCGCGCCAGGCGTTCCTCTACTCAGGATGTCTTCTCATCGCGAGCTTGACGCCCGCCCTATTTTTCTATGTCTCCGCTTGGTATTTCTTTGGCGCGCTTGCCTTGGGCATTGCCTTTTGCGCGACGGCACTCCGCTTTCTGATCCGGCGCAACCGCGCTTCAGCTCGAACGCTTTTTCTGGCGTCAATCCTTTACCTGCCTTTGCTGCTCGGGCTCCTTGTGGCCGCGCGCCGATGAATGAGGAACAGGCGCAATTTCTGGCTCATGCTCTTTCTTTGGCTCTTCGCCGCCGCCCTGTGCGCCACGGTAGTCGTCTTGATGCTGCTGCGAGGTCCGGCCGTTGTCCCCTGATCACTGGAGCAAGCCCGCACGCGTGACCAGGTCTTCAATGCCGATACGAACATGAGAAACTCAAACTTGTCACCCTCGCCGGTATTCGGATCTGCCTTATGAGCACAGCTGTCCTGTCCCACGGCGAACACGCCGGTCACGTCAAGGCCCCGCCGGAGACCTGCAGATTCGGCATGATTACGTTTTTAGCCTCGGAGGTGATGCTGTTTTCCGGGCTAATTGGTGGATACATCGTTCTCCGCCTTTCGCGCGGAGAGGCCTGGCCACCCGTCGGGAGCGCCGGACATCGGGGTGCAGTGGCCCTTGTCCAGTCTGAACCTCATCATGATCGCGAATACGTTCGTCCTGGTAGGCAGCAGCTTTCTGTTTCACAACGCCGAATCGGCAATCAAGAAGAAAGGCAAATCGGGTCTCTTCTGGCTCTTTGCAACGATTGTGGCCGGGTCGATCTTTCTTTCCGTGCAGGCATGGGAGTGGAATCACCTTCACCATGAAGGGCTTTGGTTCGACAAACATGGAATCTATGGCTCCTGCTTTTTCGTCATGACCGGCTTTCACGGCGCGCATGTGTTCATCGGCATTCTCCTGATTACATGGTGCTTTCTGCGCCAGCTTTTTACGCGCTACTACAGGCCGGGACGCACCACCTCGCTCGATAACATCGGTCTCTATTGGCACTTTGTAGATGTCGTCTGGATCTTCCTCTTCACCATCCTCTACGTCCTCTAAGCCGCCCAAGCCGGACGAGAGCCAAACGCCGGCGCGCATCCCGCGTCTCGGCTGGGTCATCGCGTTTCTTGTCATCACGATGCTGATTGCGTGGGCGTACACACAATTCAGCGCCGACATCCAATCCCGCCGGACGGCATCGCGCTTGGAACGGTTGGCGCCCGCTCCGCAGTTTCAATTCACCGCGCAGGACGGGAGCGCTGTTTCGACCGCTGATTTTAAGGGAAAGATATGGGTCGCCAATTTCATTTTCACCCGTTGTGCAGGCCCGTGTCCCATCATGACAAGCCGGATGGCCGCACTGAATCAAGCGCTGGGCGGAAAGACGAAGGATGTCGGACTTGTCTCCATCACGGTCGATCCCGAGTATGACACTCCGGAGGTGCTCAAGGAATACGGCGAACAGGTTGGCGCCACGCCGGACAGGTGGAAGTTTCTAACCGGACCCAAGGATCAAATCGAAACCACGGTCATGAAAGGATTTCTCCAGGCGTTGTCTAGAGAGCCCTCCGGCGCGCCGATTCATTCCACCCGCTTTGTGCTGGTTGACCGTGATGGTTGGATACGCGGTTTTCCAGACGGTAATGATCCTGAAATTGCGCAAAAGCTTCTTATGGACATCGGCGACCTCTTGCGTGAGGCTCCAAGCGTAGGAAAGAAGTGAACTCTTGGTGACACGCATGAGGAAATTGACATTCCCAGCCCTTGTGCTCGCGGCCTTTTTCTCGGCCGCGGAGTGCGTCATGGCCTGTGTGGGCTGCCGCGAGCCGGGGTCCGAGACGATTGCGAACGAATCGCCGACCGTTCTTGCAGGCTGGGCATTTTCCTGGAGTGTGCTCTTCATGCTCGTGCTGGTTTTCGCTATCGTCGGAGGCATGTCTCTTTACATCTGGCAGACCTGCCGGCGCTTGGAAAGGGAAGCAGCGCTCCGGGTCTCGGGCGGATGAGCGTAAGCGATCTCCCTGCCCTTAACGCCTCCCTCAATGCCCTCGCCACAGTTCTCCTGACGGCGGGCTTTGTATTCATCAAACAGCGGCGAATTTCGGCCCACCGGGCGTGCATGGTCACTGCGTTTGCGGTGTCCTGCGTCTTTCTCGTCACCTATGTGATCCACAAGATTTTGATGCGGGGGGTTCACACGCCGTTCGGCGGTGAAGGCGTTATCCGTAATGTTTACTACACCATGCTGATCTCTCATATCATCCTGGCGATAGTGATAGTCCCTTTGGTGATTGTGACATTGAGACATTCCGTGGCCGGACGCTTTGAGCTGCATAGAAAATGGGCCCGCTGGACCTTTCCGCTCTGGTACTACGTCTCTGTAACGGGAGTCCTCGTCTACTTCTTCCTCTACCAATGGTTCCCCCACCAGTGAACGGCCTGGAGCATCCGGGAATTCTTGACGCTCTCGCGCATGACGCGCGCGCGGACAAGCTCGTTCTTGCGATGTATGAAGCCCGTCCGTGGTCGGGCGAAGAGATGCAGCTCTTTCAACTTCAGGAAAAACTTAATTCCTATCTCTCGTTCATTCTCGACGGAGAGTTGAGCGAGACCTATCCGGAGTTCGCCGGAAAGCGTGTCGAGATTCAACTGCGCACAGTGCACGAGCCGGACCCTAAAGCCTTTGACCTCATACGCCGTGTGCGTGAGCAGCTTGACCTGCAGCGGATCACCTTCGAGGTCGTCCGGATCGACGAGGCAAAGAGCAGGTGCGAAGAACCCGGGTGCGGCTGCCTTTAGCACCCTGTCTAATTTGAAGTCGAAGTCTCATCCCGTGGAAAGAATGCAGTCGAGAAACGAAATCGCTTTGCCTGACAGGCCGCTGTAATCCCGCCTTCGGCGGGAAGGAAAATCCTGCTCCTTGCATCGCCTCTTTTGCTGCTTCCGTTGACAAAGGCGCAACCCCACCACGCGCGTGCCTCTATTGATGTTGAGTGCGAAACACGTATCGATGGCGTGCCTCACCAGGGAAGTCATGATCCCTTTTCTTTTGTGTTTTGGGTTGATGTAGGCGCAGTCAATATGCCCATCTGGATCAAGCTCAAGAAATCCTGCAATTTCGGAGTCAGCGATGGCTACAAAAGGACGCTTCAATTCACAGCGGTTTTTCCAGTACTCATGATTCACTTCGCGGTCGGACCAGGCGAGACACTGCTGCTCGGAGTAAACCTCGGAGGCAATTTCATGCACGGCTGTCGTAAAAATTTGTGCAATAGCGACATGGTCTCCATGTTGAAAAATACGGATCATTCTGTTTTTTTGCCTAATGTTTGACATGGGCGGCCGGAGCCGACTGGCCGCGCAGGGCATCATGGACCACCGCCAGGAGCGGCCAACCGGTGGAGGTCCGCTCGATGGAAGGGTTAGCCGCGGGGTTAGCCAGCATTTCCCTCTCTGCTGGCTGCGCCGTCGCTACTGCCTTGTTGGCCTTTCATCCTTTCAGTCGTGATCGGATCCACTTGGGATCGCGTCTACAGTCGAGAATGGCGTGCACCCGAACCTCTTGGGTCGCGAGCTCGTAGTAAACGGCGTACGGAAATCGTCCTGAGAGCATTCTGTGATATCCGAAGGACTTGCTATGAATTCCCGCGTATAACCGGAGCGATTCGACATCTGCTGCCAGAGACTCGCTGAAATAGTCACCCAACCCTTCGCCCTGCTGTTCGTAAAAATCGCATCCCCTGGCCAAGTCCTCGATGGCTGACCGCAGAATGACGATCCTCACTTCTTCGTTTCGCGCAGCGCCCTCTTCGCCTCGTCCCACGGCACGAACTCATCTTTGCCGGCTTTCAGGGCCTCTTCCCGGGCGCGGAGGACGTCACCGTGCCAATCCGGTGACTCATATTGCTCATCTGCGCGGGTGAGATCCTCCCAAAGCTCTTCCATTGCGCGAAGCTTTTCTTGCCGCGTGAGCGCGTCCAGCTGCAACACTGTTTTCATGGCGCTATGATGCGCCAGGACCGGCCCCATTTCCAGCCGATTTCGCGCACTGCTCGCCTCGCGGCCAACGGCCCAAGCTCAGCGACCGCAGAGCACGGCGCGGCACCTGCATGGGGGCTGGCAAGGCGGCGGTGGAAGCAGGTGCCGTGACGCGCGGAGCGGTTCGCTCCAGCGCCTTGTTGAACGAAGCCGCCTGCGCGGCGGGATCGTGGTGGGGCGCCGGTTTTTGGTTGCGCTTGGGTTGAGGTAGCACGGCTTTGGGAAAAGGGACGGGAGAGGCGTTAGCCCAAGTTCGTCAGTGATGAGGCGGATTTTTGGTTTCATCAGAGGAATGGGGGCGTTTAGGGAGCGGTTTTCTCCACTACATTTTGCACGATTTTCGGTGTGCTCGGCAGTTCGAGTCCGAGGCGGTGCAGGAGTTCTGCCACAGGGCGATCAGGACGCGCGACGATCCGTAAGCGCAACTCGCGCGTGGCATCGCTGTCGAGTTCACGCACTGGGAGCACGACGTCCATGCTGCGCACGGTGGCGATCTCTTTAATCAACTGGCGGGCGCAGTCGCCCAGGCCTTTGCCGCGCATCCACATCTCCAGGGTGCGCCAAAGGGCGAGGCTCAAAAAGCAGACCAGGATGTGGGCTTCGACCCGCTCGGTCTTTTGATGAAAGAGGGGGTGCAGGCTCAGATCGCTCTTGCTGATGCGGAAGGCCTCTTCGGCCTGGCAAAGCTGGATATACCAGCGCCAGAGTTTGGCGGGATCCTGCTCCGTGCAGTTGGTGCGAAGCAAATACGCGCCGTGGACGTGGGCGGCCCAGGCGCTGCGTTCGCTTCGCTCGGTGATTTTCAATCCGCAGGCACGGCCTTTTGCGTCGCGTTGGGAGCTCGGCGGGGTCACACCTTGTTAATATGTTATTGAAGCTCGAAGCGAGGTAGGCATAGAAGGGTGGAATGCCACGGCCGTTGCGGATCGAATACGAAGGGGCGCGGTATCATTTGCTGAGCCGGGGAGACCGACGTGAAGACATTGTTTTTGACGATGCGGACCGGAAGCGATTTGTGGAAACCCTCGGCGAAGCAGCAGCGCGAGCCGGTTGGCAGGTGCATGCGTATTGTTTGATGCGCAATCACTTTCACCTCGTGATCGAGACGCCGCAGCCGACGCTGGTCAAGGGAATGCAATGGATGCTGGGAACCTATACTGCGCGATTCAACGCCCGCCACAAGCTGCGCGGGCATCTTTTCTCGGGACGCTACAAGTCCATAATGGTCGATGATGCCGAGGAAGGCTATCTGCGGAGGGCTTGTGATTATACCCACCTCAATCCGGTACGGGCAAAGATCGTTGCCGAAGAGGAGCCGCTCGAAAGTTATCCGTGGAGCAGCTATCCGATGTATCTTAGCCGACCGCGCAAGCGGCCAAAATGGTTGAAGGCGGACCGGCTTCTGGGCGAGCATGGCATCGAAAAGGATGGCGCCAGGGAGAGGAGGGAGTTCGCCCGACGGATGGAGGAGAGGCGGTGGGAGGAGGACGCAGAGGTGCGGAAGATTCTTGGGAGGGGATGGCGTCTTGGGGCAGAGGATTTTCTGGAGCGGTTGGAGGATCGAATCCAAAGCCGGCTGACGGACGATCATGACCGGCAGCAGGTTGCTGAGACAATGGAATTGCGGGCGGCGCGGCTCGTGGAGCAGGAGCTTCAAGAGCTCAAGCTCACCGTTGAGGATTTGCGCAAGCTGCGAAAGGGTGATCTCCTCAAGATTCGCTTGGCGGAGAAACTCCATCGGGAAACCCCGATGACTCTGCGCTGGATCGCCGCCGCCTTGCAAATGGGCTCGTGGCACTATGTTTCCCACCTGCTCTACCAGCAGAGAAGAACGAAACAATAACAAGGTCTGACTCCTTAGCACAGACCACTTTTTGAAACCTTTGGCATAGAATGGCAGCCGCCGGCGGATGTTTTTTGGTCTAATGTGATTAGAGTGTCACTCGGTTTGTTGTTTATCATTTTTACTCAATTTTTTGCGATTCGGGCGCTAATAAAGTTCGCCGCGCAAAGGTAAACGTGGCGTCGACATTTTCCCTGGGGCACGCTTGGCTCGATGAGATGTACACAGCATTAGCAGACGCCAAAGCTATTCTCAGATTGTAGCCCTAATTCCGTACGTCGCCCTTGGTTGAATTTTGAGGGTGGAAGTGGCTGCTCTAAGCATCTGCGCGTGGCAGTGTGGTTAGTCCGCGCGTGACTCACCGGACCGTGCTGCGCGGTGTGGTCTGGCATTTTGGCCAGATTCGTCCCAGTGAAAGCGGTGGAGCAACCGGTGAAATATTGGTGTGAATAATAACGCAGCTGCCACCAAGAAAACCAAGCCAGCATAAAGCGCATACAATCCGGCAAAGACCTTGCCTCCGTCTGTTTTGGGAGGGTCGACAGGTCCCATGCCTCCAAGGAGCATCCCTGCGTTAAGAAAGGCATCGTGCCACGTCTTCACACCTTCCTTGTGCTCGAAGTACCAATACCCCATCATTCCGGCACCAAGAGAGACACCAACAAACGCAACGGCGACCAGAAAGTGGCAGACCATCCGCAGGAAGAATGCACCTCGGGTCAGTGGTGGGTGACTACGATGTTCGTACATAAAGCGGTGATTTACTTTACAAAAGGAAGACGATCCGCTTCGGGTCAATTCGTCTTCAGTTGCATGCAATTTGATTACTCCATCGCGCAGCTTCTTAACTTCGTCGTTGTCCGGAGCAAGCCTTTGCGCACGGCTTGTTAGAAAGTCAGCTTCTGCTCGAGCGTACCGGGTCTCATCGGGGGGACTGCGCCTTGCTTGAGAGCACGGCGACCTGCTTTTACTGGCCACGGTGCTCGCCACGTTTGCCCGGCTACACTGACGGTGTGAGCGGAAAAATCGACTGCCGTATCGCTCAGCATGGTACTGGTCGGCTCCAGAAGACATCTAAGCGTGGATACGACTGGTGCGAGTGCTCAAGGCGCCAAGAACGGGGTTGCGTCTAAACATTTTGCCATCCTTTAAGCAATTGTTGAGCGGACTTGTGTCGCGACAGGTCTCGACGCCGGCTCTTCTGCTTCCTCGTCATCCTCCCGTAGTTGGGGTAGGCGGCCGCCATCCGTCCAGTGCGCGCCTGCGATCTGTCGCTTCGCGAGTTCGCGGCTGAAATCAACCAACGATACCTGTGCCGCACAGCGCAGGACCGTGCCGGTCGGCCACTCCTTTTCCCGGGGCGAGTACAACTGGAGCATCGTGTCGCTGCCGATGTTGCTGGGAAGTCTGTTGGCGTACGCGCGTTGGCAGAGCGGCACCACTCGTTTCTCGAGGCCGCGAGCAACACCAAACTCATAAAGCACATTTGGATTCACATCGCTGAGATCGGCGATAACGATCTTGCACCGCCGCATAATGGCAAGCATCAGCTCTACGTACGCTTCACCCGACAGACCGCCCCACATTCGGAAAGCGCGGCAGTCGAGCGCCGAAGCGAGCGGACGGTAAAGCAGATCGAAATACTTTGAGTAGGGGGACTTAAACGGCATCGCCACGAAGCAGATCGACGAATCGGCCTCGAGCGGCTCGAGTGCGCCGGTGAGAAGATCCATCGCGGGCGTGAGAAACGTGTTGATGCGCACGCTGGTGAGGCCTTCCTCCTTCGCTTCGTCGTCGGATTTGCGCACATAGGCCAGAAACCGATCGTAGAGTTCGTTGCCATCGAGGTTGTGGCGCGCGAGGACATCGGTCGCGGTATGGCGAAGGTCGTCGATGACTGGCTCCTCGGAAAGACGCAGAGATGCGTCGATCGCCGCAATGCCTCCGAGCAGAACAAAGTCCGCCAGCTCGGCGGACCGCTCGCGACACGCGAGAATTACATCTTGCAGAAGCTTGTCTGCCTGTCTATCGTAAGCCCCCTGGGAGGCCGGAACCTCAATTGCGATGCCGGCTTCGTGAAAGAATTCCCGCATTCGCCGGCGATGAAATTGGAACGAGTCGCGGACAAAGCGATATCGGATCAGCGTAAGGAAGCAGCCGAGCATGAAACCGTTCGCACGGTCGTAGAGCCTGCTTTGAATTTCGCGCGGCTTCGTTTTCTGGGCGGCGGCACGACGAGTAGTGTTTCTACGTTTATCTTTCTGTGGCATAAGTCGCGACTCCCGGACGACGACGCCAACGCTATACGCGCGCAGTCATCATGATCATCGATTTCTTTGGGCTCCTCGGTCTAGCCCGCTCGCAGCTCTCTGCCGAGCGGCTTCCCTTTTTCTCAATTGAGGCTGCCTCTACGGTCACATCATCTAACAACTAATTGAACCGACCCGTTCAACTTCCGGTTTGGGGAAATTAACCGACGGATCCATGGTTCGGACGGCCACGACCTGCTCTACCAGCAGAGAAGAACGATACAATAACAAGGTCTGACTCCTTCGCGACTCCCCCAGCGCGCAGCGCTGGGGCGTCCGAGTGCAGCGCGTTGTTAGCCCGCTTCCGCGAATTCGCGTACCAAGTGCAACACGGCGGAGCGACCGCTGATGGCTAACTTCTCGGCTCATACCGCATCGCCACTGCCCCCGAGCCGAATTCCAGCCGGCTCACGAGCTTCAAGTCGACCCACTTCGATAGCCCCGCGAACAACGTCGGCCCGTGGCCCGCCAGCCTGGGGTGCACCACGAACTCGTACTCATCGATCAATCCCAGCTCCGCCAACGCCAGCGGGAGCTTTACGCCTCCTACGAGCAGTCCCTTACCCGACTCCCGCTTGATCTGCTGAACGGCCGTCCCTAGATCCCCGCGCACTAGCTCCGCGTTCCAATCGGCCCGCTTCAACGTGCTCGACACGACGTACTTCTTTGCCGCGTCGATCGTACGGCGGAAGGGTTCCATCCAATCGGGCATCTCTCCCGTCCACGCCGGCCGAAACGCTGCCTCCATCATTTCGTAAGTCACCCGGCCAAAGAGGAGGGCATCCGCCCGGTTGAGGTTCTCGACCGCGTGACGATGCAAGTCTTCGTCCGGGAGAATTGCACGATGATCGCAGCACCCGTCCAATGTGACGTTGATGGAATACCGAAGGGGTCGCACTACGTGCTCCTGAGCGGGCTAACGTTGCGCTTGAGCCGCGGCCGACGAGCGTAGCGAGGAGGGTACTGCCAGCGGTACGCTGGCAGCCGTCGGCTCGAAGCGTTGGGCACGCACGTTATAATTGGACTTATCCCCTTTTTTCAATTTCTACTACGTACGACAGTGCCCCTGACTCCGGGCTGTCGACAATCGTACGAAATAGGGCCGTAATGCGTGGAGCTAAACCTCTAGCGCCGAGAGTTACGAGGTGAGCTTCCATTTCTTGCTGCGATAAAGTGCCGATTTGCCAAAGCAGGCTATCGAGATGCACCATTGTGATTTCGGGGTGCGCTTCCCGAATTCGGTCTAGTGTCTTGTGCCACCTCTTGCGTTCAGTCGCTTCGTCGGTCCTAGGGAGACCAAGTCGAGCAGAAACGCTGCGGATTCGCGAATCGACCGGCACAGGAATCGCGCCGAAGTCAAACCTGGTTTCGCCAACCATGAGGAGCGCAAGCGCCAAGCACTTCATCGCAAAAGCGATTGTTTTCTTCGTTGGCTCTTGAGCCATTGTGCGACCAAGGGCGCGCCAAATCTGCCCAAAGTCAGCAGCGACTGAAGATGAATCACTCGCCCAGATCTCGCGACAGAGTTCGCTTCCCACGAACCGTTTGAGCCGCTTGACCTTATTCTGAGCCAATCGTTCTCCCGTGTAGAATGGTTCAAGGATGCCTATCAGCTGCCGTGGCTCCTTTGGGTCGGATTCACGCGAAATCAGGGGCACCACCTTCGGCCAATAACCAACGTCTGCTTTCCCCTTCGTCTGATAATCGTTCAAACCAAGGACGATGAATACGTCAGCGAAATGTCCGAATTCCCACACGTCTGAAAGCGGCTGCATCCATTTCCATTCGGGTTCTTCCGTCACTGTCGCGTTCCACGCCAGTGACGGAAACTGGGCAAGCAGTTGGACAAACTCGTCGAATCGGCTAGCGGGCATTGAGTTTTTCCGTGAACTGCCAGAACATCGAGAAACCGATTCCTAGACGGTTAACGCGAAGCATCGGCCGCACGCCAGAGCGCCGCGCTTTTTGCCGGTGGAGGCGCGTCGGCTCCATGCAGCGTTGGGCGGGCGGATGTTGATTGACGACAACCCCTATCATTTGGGAACCTTATCTTCCATGAAATCTTGTGCGCAGGAGTAATGCCAGTTCGTGAATTTTCGATATTGAAGGTACTCGTAGCCTTGACGATGGGTCAGACTATCTTGTGAGTGATAAATGACCTTTCTTGCAGAGACGCTCTGAGTCAGGAAGTAATACAGTGATAAGTAATCCTTGCCACCAAAAAAATATACCGTCTCGTCTGACGAAATGTCGCTGTCTCGCAGGTGATTGAAATCCTGAAATCTGTCACGTGATCGTCTCCTGCTCCATGGGTCGCCTTGATTCGAGAAGGTAATATCGTAGTACGGTGTCAAGAAGTCTGATCGAATCAACCCCCATCCTGCCGACAGAATGAACACGTTTTGCCAACCGTACCGTTCAACCAAAGCCCGATACACTGGGGGCTTATATAACTCTGCGCCCCGAAATAATCCATCAGGGTTTAGGCCTTGCCGGTTGTAACGAATCAGGTACTCTCTCCACGTGCCAAGTTCAGTGCCAACTTCATCGTCGGGTCTGTAATAGCGGAGGTAAGCTTCGGTCTGGGTGCATTTTTCGGGATGCGCGACGAACACGACCCTTACCCCCGATGCGTTCTTTAGCCGCCCTGCGCTCTCATGCTTTTTGCCCGCGCATTGAATTACGAGTCTCATAGATGGCCTAACGGCCCGCATCACCTGCCGGCGGAAGCGGGCGAAGCCCGCTGTAGCCGGTCAGGTGCATGCGGAAGTTGAACTAAGCCGCTGCGCGGCGTGGTAGCTTGGGAGACTCCTGGGCGGCGGGAAGCCAGGAGTGATTGCATCGCCAAGAGGTAGGACACTGGGGGTCTATGCACAAGACCAAAGTCGTTCCACCGGAAAGCCATGCTCAGGGTTCTTGCGGCGCATGGCGCGGCAGAGAGGCCGCTGATCCTGTCGATTACAAGCATCCTTACCCGTCGATGGCGCAGTACGCGGAGTTGCTCGCACTGCGCTTCGATGCCAAGCGCACTCGTCACGCGTACTACCGCGCGATGCGCGTGCTGCACGAGCACTTCCAGTGCGATCCTGCCACCCTGGAGGAATCGCATCTGCGCGACTACCTGCTTCACATCAAGCTCCAGAAGCACTGGAAGCCAAAGACGATCCGCCAGACGCTGGCCTGCGCGAAGCTCTTCTTTGTCGAGTTGCTCCAGCGCCCCTTGTGGCGCGTCTTCTCCCAAATCCGCACCAAGGATCACGACTTCCTTCCCGCCGTCCTCACGCGTCAGCAGGTGCATAATCTCCTCGGCTCCATTCGCCTGCGGCGTTATCGCACGCCAATCAAGCTCATCTACTGCTGCGGACTGCGTCTGGGCGAATGCCTCTCTCTGACCATTCACGATATCCTCGGCGACGAGCGCAGGCTCGTCATTCGCAATAGCAAAGGCCATCAAGACCGTGTCATTCCGCTGCCTGCGCTGATGCTGGAGGATCTGCGCAAGTATTGGAGCTTTCACCGGCATCCGCGCTGGTTGTTTCCCAATGTGGGACGCGGCGACCAAACGCCCCAAGCTTTGACAGAACGGATGCGATCGGCAAAGACTCCCATGCCTTACAGTTCCTTGCAGCGCCTCATCATCGTCGCCCGCAAGCAACTTAACCTCCCGGCGGCGTCGCCACCTCCAGGTGCTCCGAACCAGGGTCTTTCCCCCGATCGCCGGCGCCCGCATGTGCAACGGCTCGGCCCGGACGTCGACATGCGCAAGCAGCTAGCCATTGAACAAGACGCACTTACTGCATCTGCCACGTGCGGTGCTACTTTGCCCCTGGTGGCACGAATGTTTTCACTGGGCCATCATAGAGGAGTCAAAGCTTGTCCTCCGTATAGAGCGACAGCTCGATCATGCGCTCGAGAAGCTGATCCCCGGGAACGCCGCTAAAATTTCGCAGCACGAGCTCCTTGACATAGAGCCTTACGAGATAGCGCAGTTTGAGCGCCTGGGTACGCGAGGCGAACACGAAATCGCGATGGCCGTTGTTCACGACGATCACGTTGCGCGTCGCATCGAAGCGGGAGCGCCATAATTCGCCGGACGCGCGCTCGAAGGTATATCCGGGAAGACCGCGTGCATCGATCACCCCTGAACCAGTGGAGGGGAGGAGGCTGTCGGTCACAGTAATGAGCGCTTCCGCGGAACAGGTGACATCGCGCTGCCTCACGGTGGCGCGCAATCGCACAAGTCCAGGCGTCGCCGGTGCCTGAAAACCGATCTCCTGATCGTGCTCGTTCGCGAGGGTGCCCCCCCCTTCGACGATTTCCCAGCGGAATTGCAGGTCGTCTGTCACTCGGCGTCTGGACCGATCGCGCGGCAGCGCTTTGAAATAGCGGGAGGCGTTCACGGTAATCGTGCTCGCCGCGGGCGAGACAACGACACTGAAGAGCGATCCTGCGTGCTCGAAGAACTGGCGCTGTGGCTCCGCCGCGGGCTCCGGTTCGGCCGCGCCCAGCACTTGATCCTCCGGCAAAGCCCCGAGCGCTTTGCCGTTCTCGCCCGAACGACGCGCCTCGCCCCGCCGACCTGAGCGCGCGTGCACGTCGAACCAGTCGTACTCCTCCGGCGGCAGGGCCAGCAGTGCCTCGCGAAAGGCGCGCTGAATGGCGCGCATGAGCTGCTGGCTCGCCTGCTCCTCCTCCGCGCGTTGCTGCTCGGCAATCAGCGCATTCAGATGTTCCTCAAGCGGCCGCAGGGCGTCGCACAGCGCCGCATAGCGCTCATCGTGGATGATGCCGCTGCGCGTGCCCGGCGTGACGTTCAGAAAGGGCACATCGATGAGGCCCTCGAGATAGCTCGACGCCCAGGGAGCATGTTCGAGACCTGGAAGAGAGCCGAGCACCTCGACCACACGCGTGCCGGAGCGGTACAGCGCAACGCGCGAGGACTCCGCGGGCTCGGTCACATACAGTTCCACATAGGCATCGCCGTACGAGGTGCGGACCGACGGCAGCTGATGCAGGAGGCGACCATCGAACTGTCGCGGCTCGACCTCGAGTTGTTTGCGCGCCAGCTTATCGATGACGCTGATGCGCACTCCGGAGCTGCGAATACGATCGCGCAGCTCCGAGGCTAGATACCACTGGATCTTCTCCCCGCTCAGTGTACGAATGCCTTCGAGGAGCGGCGAGATGCGAACCTCCGTGCCGCGCTCGGCGAACAGCACGCGCCGGGGGCTCATCTCGTAGCTGGGATCCCCCTTGTTCATGGTCATCTGGTAGGCGCGCTGGTCGCTGCCGGTAGAGGTCATGACGAGCCGCTCGCCAACCGTCCAGAAGCTCAGTAAACCAATGCCAAACTCGCCCTGGATCCCCGCTCCCGTCCCCTGGGACTTCAGACGACGCTTCACCGAATCGCAAATGTGCGTGGCGACGTAGCGGAAATCGGGAATGCCGTTAGCATCGCGCGGAACGCCATCGCCATCGTCGCGGATGGCGAGATAGTGTTCGCCGTGCTCCCGACCACGCGTGATCGTGATCTTTCGCGCGTGCGCGTCGATGCTGTTCTCGACGAGCTCGGCAATAGCTTTCAGCGGGTTGCTCTGCGACAGGGCGATGATCCGGATTGCGTTCCAGTCATCGCCGATTCGCAGCTTACCCTTCGCTTCCGCAGCACGTGCCATAAGTCAGTCAGATATGAGTCAGTCAGATTCTGTGTTGGGCTCGAGCTATCACTCGGCGTTGGTACAGAGAAATCACGGCACCTGTGCAGCCAAACAGAGTACACCACGATCAATCCTTTTTCCAAAAAGTCGACCCGCGTTTCCGAAGGCCGCATTACCGATTCGGCGGAATGAATTTTAGCCTCAACGGTGTCCGGAAGCGCGGCCGCCGCCGCGGCCGCGTATTTACGAAGTCTGGTGTCCGTTGCCGTTTCCGAGACGTTGAGCGTTTTATTGAATTGGTTCTGTGTATGTCCCAGTGCGGGGGAGGAAATGGGGACATTCCTCATTCTCGATGCGCTAATGATCGCCGGTCAGTGCCGCCCGTTGCGGAATTCGTACGGATCATCTCGGCGACACGATAAGCTCTTTGCGCCGTATAACGCCCAGCATCAGCTGCGGCGCGAAGCGTCGTCAGCTGCATGCTGTTAGGCACCCCTTCCGGCGCTCATCTGATGACGCACGTCCTTCTCCAATGTGACTGTCATGCCGCGACTGCCATATCGCGCACGGTTGTCAAGATTCGCACCAGCTCATCCACCTGCGCCGAACTGAAGAGCCCATCCGGCCCGCGCGGCGTCAGGTCTGTGAACGGCGACTCGTAGAGCATCGCCGCTTCCATCACGCCGTGCTCGGTGAGGTGGTTCACGATCAGGTTCACGAACTCGATCTGGTTGGCGCTCAGCGTCTTCCCGTTGAGAAACCCGGCCAACGCTTCCTTCGCCGCTTGCCGGTCAAGGCCGACCAGCGAGCGCACGAAGAGCCCCAGCCCTTGCGACTCCTCGGCGGCGCGCTGGATGTCTTCCGCGGCGCCGACGCCGCTCTCCGCGAGCATGCGCTCAAGCTCAGCGAGATCGGCGGCCGTCAGCGCCTTGTTCATCCGCAGCTTGTGAATCGCGACGTGGTCCTGATGCGCGCGCAGGAACGCCTGCGCCTTGGCGCGGAACTTCGCGTAGTCCGTGCCCTGGCCGAAGCCGGGCAGTTCGACCGCGGTCTCCCCGCCCATCTCATCCTCGAAGTCGGTGTAGATGGGCTTGCGCTTCTGCTTCTCGATGAGCTTGATCAGATCGCGCAGGCGTCGGCGCACGCCTTCGAGCATCGGGACGGTCACGTCCTGCCACCACTCGTCGGTCTGCACGTCCTGGATGAGCGCCATCTGGTCGCGCACCATCGGAATCGCGGACTTCTCCTCCAGCAGTCCGGCGAGCTCCTTGACCTGATCGCGCAGGCGCGCGAATCCCGGCTCCGACCGCAGCATCGCGAGCTGGAGATTCAGCACCAGCAGGTCGAACCGCTTGGCCTCCTCGCCTTCCGGGTCGAGCTCCGACGGCAGGCCGGCGACCTCGTGCGACAGCTCCGAGAGCGCCTCCGGCGACAAGACAGCCCATGCCTCGGGCTTGGCGTACTTCTCGACGATGCGGCGCTTCGGCCGCACGACGAAGTTGTCGAGGTTCATCGCCGCAGTCTCGCGGTGCAGCAGCTCGGCGAGCGAGCGGCGAACCTCGCCGTTCGTCTTCGGGTCGCCGTAGGTGGCTGCGGCCTCCCTGACAACCTGGCCGTGTGTTTCCTCAGTAGCCCGATGGTCCAGCTCGCCGATCACCTCCAGCCGCGTGTTGAACAGCCGCTTGCCGAGCGACTCACCCAGCGCGCCCTCGGTGGTCGGGATGTTCTGGCTGAAGTACTCGAGGTTCTGGCAGTAGTCGAAGACGTAGAAGAACTCCTTGTGCTGGCCCGGCCCGAACAGGTCCGGGCAGAGGCGCGTGCCGCGGCCGAGCATCTGCCAGAACTTGGTCTTCGAGCGCACCAGCTTGAAGAAGACCAGGTTCACGACCTCGGGGATGTCGATCCCGGTGTCGAGCATGTCCACCGAGATGGCGATGTGCGGCGCCTTGTCCTTGGCCGAGAAGTTGTCGATCAGGCTCTGCGCGTACTCGGTCTTGAACGTGATGACGCGCGCGAACTCGCCCTTGTAGTGCGGGTAGTTGGCGTTGAAGCGCTCGGCGATGAAGTCGGCGTGGGCCTGGTTCTTGGCGAAGAGGATCGTCTTGCCGAGCCGGTCGCCGCCGGCCACCGTCAGGCCGCGCGTCATCAGGTGCTCCAGCACCTTGTCGACCGTGTCCTTGTTGAACAGCCACTTGTTGACCGCCTCGGCCTCGACGCGATCGGGGACGCCGCCGTCGTCGTCCCACTCCAGCGCGTCCCATTGGTCCTTGTCCTCTTCGGACAGATCGTCGTACTTGATCCCCTCGCGCTGGAACTTGAGCGGCACCGACACGGCCTTCGGCGGCACGAGGAAGCCGTCGCGCACCGCCTCGTCGAGCGAGTAGGCGTCGGTCGGCACGCCGTTCTCGAGATCGAACAGGCTGTAGGTGTTGCGGTCCACCTCGTCCTTGGGCGTGGCCGTGAGCCCGACCAGCAGCGAATCGAAGTAGTCGAAGATGGCGCGGTACTTCTGGAACACCGAGCGGTGCGCCTCGTCGATGATGACGAGATCGAAGTGCCCGACGCCGAAGCGGCGCTGGCCGTCGCGCGTCTCGTCGATCAGCCCCATCATCGTCGGATAGGTGGAGACGAAGACGCGCCCCTCGGCGTCCTTCTCGGTGACGAGGTTCACCGGCGAGGCATCGGGCAGGTGGCGCTTGAAGGCGTTCACCGCCTGGTTCACCAGCGCCACGCGGTCGGCGAGAAACAGCACGCGCTTGGCCCAGTTGCAGCGCATCAGCAGATCGCAGAGCGCAATCACCGTGCGCGTCTTGCCCGCGCCGGTCGCCATCACCACCAGCGCCTTGCGGTCGTGGTCGCGCTCGAAGGCCTCGGCGATGCGCCGGATGCCGCGCGTCTGGTAGTAGCGCTCGACGATGGCCGGGTTGATCTCGCCCGCCGCCAGCGGCTTGCGCGTGCTGCGCCGCTGGATCGCGAGCTCCAGCTCCGCCTTCTTGTAGAAGCCCTGCACCGCGCGCGGCGGGTAGCGCGTGTCGTCCCAGAGCCAGTGCTCGTAGCCGTTGGAGTAGAAGATCAGCGGGCGCTGGCCGAACTGGCGCTCCAGGCAGTCGGCGTAGAGCTTGGCCTGCTGCTGGCCGACGCGCGCATCGCGCCGCGTGCGCTTGGCCTCGACGAGCCCGAGCGGCTTGCCGTCGTCGCCCCAGAGCACGTAGTCGACGAAGCCCTTGCCCTCGTTGTTGGGCATGCCGCTGACCTCGAACTCGCGGTCCCGCGGCTGATCGAGCGGCCAGCCGGCCTCCTTGAGCAGCAGGTCGATGAAGTAGTCGCGGGTCTCGGCCTCGGAGTAGTCGTGCGTGTCCGGCTGCGCGTCGGCCTGCTTCGCCGCGCCACCTCGGCGCGCAGCGCTTCAGCTCCTCGTCGAGCGTGGTCTTGTCGGCCAGCAGGCCGCAGCTTCTCGTCGCGCTCGCGCAAGCCCGCTTCGAGTGCTGCAACTGCTCGGCCGTCTGCCTGGGCGGCGGCGATGCCGATCGTCGACATGGAACAGCTCGCGCACGGCGACCAAGGCGTCGTCCGGCGGGATCGCACGATGCCCGTGCACGGCGCGGTTGCCCAGCGTGTTGATGACCCGCGCCTTGCTGAACACCGCCTCGCCGGCGGCCTGCTTGAAGCTCGGCTCGTGGATCAGCGCCGAGAGGTTGTCCTGGTACGGCAGTGTGAGCGCGCGTCGTGCTTGTACGCCCACGCCACCGCCAGCTCCAGCGCGCGGCGCGCGTAGAAGCAGGCGGTGCGCGGGTCCGTGCACCGCGACTTCCGCTTGCGCAGCGGCGTCGAACACCGCGACCACTCGCGCTGGAGGAAGCGAACTGGCTCGCGTCCCGAACAAGCCGCGCTGATCCCCTCGCTGTTCACCCCGGTGTTGCTGACAACGGCCGTCGCAAGCGCAGCCCCCTGCGGATGACCGGCATTCGAGACGCTGCCCCCGAAGATCGCATCAGCGCTCAAACGACTCTCCAGGTACGGCGTGAAGCCGGTCAACAGGTGCAGCCACCATGTCGCGCATGTCGACGACGCGCAGCGCCTGCCGGCGTGCCGCCGTGACGGATGCCCGGGTAGCGAGGCGAACCGCGTGGTCTTCATCGCCTCCTTGAGCTGTCGTGCGGCCAGGCCGACCTGCATAGCGCCGAGCGTGGTGCCGACCTCGTCGCACTTCGCCGATGGCCTCCAGCAGGTGTCCTGCTTCTGGATGCAGGTCTTGATCCGGACCGTCGGAGCAGTCGTGACGCAGGTCGCGCACCGCGTTCTCGAACTCTTCATCAGCGCATCGAGTGCGCGTCTCTGGCTCAGTGCACGCAGATCGCGCACCGAGGCTCGCAAACACGCCAGGGCGTCGGCACAACGTGCAGGGGCGGCGCAGGTCGTAGCGAGGCTGAACTTCGTCGATGAAGCCCGCGAGCAGGTTGAAGTAGCGATTGAAGTTCGTCGCCGGCCAATTCGTCGAGGCCGAGTGCGCCGCTTCGAAACGCCACGAGAGCACGTTCTCCAGCGAGTCGTTCGCGGCTCGTCTTCTCGAACGCCTCGCGGCTCTGCACGGCGTTGTCGATGATGTCCGCCAGGGCTTCGACCGATCGTTGGCTCCCGGGGCCAGCGCGCGGTACAGCTCGCAGAAGATGTCCTCGAACGCTTTCGTGTCGATCAGCGGCAGCCAGATCTCGCGCCATGTTCGGACTCACACGCCGATGACTCTCACGCATGGCTACAGCTCTCCCCGGAAGGCGCGGTGCTGGGCGAGCAAAGACGCGTCTTCGATCGAGGGCGACTGCCGAACCTATCACTCGATCGGCCGCGCCGCCGCGCGATCACCAAACAGCGCTGTTCGCAATCTGCGGTCGACTTGGGGCAATTGCTGTGACGTCACGCGATTGATACTCGATCGCTCAACTGCGTCTTGCGACGACGACTGCGCCTGGATCCACACTCGCCTGCGTCGCAGTCCGAGCAGCTCCGCCTTGAGCCATCTCGCGTCCAGCGTCACACGCATGATGTTCCTCATCCCGTGAGTTCTCACGCCGGATACGACGCTCTTACCTGATGGACTCGCGCGATTGACGCGGCTTACCCGAGCTGGTTCCGTCCTGATGCGGGAGACGGATCGAGCCCATGTGCCTGCGGGACGAATCGGCTTTGGCTCGCAGTTCGTCTCGACAATCGTCGTGCGCTCGATTCGCGAATAGGCGTGCCGTTGCGGTACCTCCGACGCTTATCACCTCATGTTCCGCGGTCCCATGCATCAGCCGTCCAATGTCGTGCCAGCCCGTTTCGGATTCGTGGCGGGGTCGCCGAACATGTCGAGGAAGATGGATTGGGTCGAGGGTGTCGAGTTGGCAAGGGCGGCGCGGCGCGTTCGCAGCGCGTCCGCTTTGTCCAAGATCTCCGCAATCCGCCGCTGCTCGGGGAGGGGTGGCAGGACAGACGCGATGGCTTCACTCAGACGGTTTGATGAACGGTTGACCGGTTCTGAGCGTAAGCGCCTCGTCGTTGAGCGTGATACCGAGGAACTTGCGTCGGCGCGACGGGATCGGGATCATCAGCTGAGTATTCGAGGCTGATCCACTTCCCGTCGGCGAAGAAGCATTTCCGCATCGCGCGCCATCGCGGATAGCACGACGTCTGGCTCATCGAACTCCGTGAGGGCCTGTCGACGTCCGCCCTCCAAGCTCAACCCCGCTGGGCCACGGTCCCTCCAACATCCCCTCCAACTCCTTCATCCCCCGCTGGATCTCCTCCTCCAGCTTCGCGAGGTCGGCGAGGATCTCCTTCGGCGCGCGGTGCTCGACCGCCTCGTGCACCACTTCCTTGTAGCGGTTGAGCGAGAGGTCGTAGCGCTGGGCGGCGATGTCGGCCTTGGGTACGCAGAAGCTCTGCGCGGTGCGCGGGCGTTCACGCTCGGCGCCGTTGCGCCCGGCCCAGCGCGCCAGCACGTCGGGCAGGTTGTTCTTGCCGTGCTCGTCCGCGCCGAGCGCGGTGCGCGGCACAGGGCCGAGCTTGTCTTCGGGCAGCAGCGGCGTGCGCTTGTCGTCGAGGCTCCAGCCGTCGGCCTCGACGTCGTAGAACCAGACCTGATCGGTGCCGCCGGAGTTGGTCTTGGTGAAGAGCAGGATCGCGGTGGACACGCCCGCATAGGGCCTGAACACGCCGCCGGGCAGCTTGACCACGGCGTCGAGTTTCTGGTCCTCCACCAGCATGCGGCGCAGCTCCTTGTGCGCGGTGCTGGAGCCGAACAGCACGCCGTCGGGCACGATCACCGCGGCGCGGCCGCCGGGCTTGAGCAGGCGCAGGAAGAGCGCGAGGAAGAGCAGCTCGGTCTTCTTGGTCTTGACGATCTGCAGCAGGTCCTTGGCGGTGTTCTCGTAGTCGAGGCTGCCGGCAAAGGGCGGATTGGCCAGCACCAGCGTGTACTTCTCCTCCTCGCCCGCATGGTCCTGCGCCAGCGAGTCGCGGTAGCGGATGTCGGGGTTCTCCACGCCGTGCAGCAGCATGTTCATGCTCCCGATGCGCAGCATGGTGTTGTCGAAGTCGAAGCCGTGGAACATGCGCTGGTGGAAGTGCTCGCGCAGCTTCGCGTCGTGCAGGATGTTCGGGTGGCGCTCGCGCAGGTATTCGCCCGCCGTGACGAGGAAGCCCGCCGTGCCGCAGGCCGGATCGCAGATGACGTCGGTGGGCTGCGGCGCGGTCAGCTCCACCATCAGCCGGATGATGTGGCGCGGGGTGCGGAACTGGCCGTTCTGCCCGGCGGTGGCGATCTTGCCGAGCATGTACTCGTAGACGTCGCCCTTGGTGTCGCGGTCCTCCATGGGCACGGCGTCGAGCAGATCCACCACCTTGGCCAGCAGCGCCGGCGTGGGGATGGTGAAGCGCGCGTCTTTCATGTGGTGCGCGTAGGTGGAGTCGTCGCCGCCTAGCGTGCGCAGGAACGGGAAGACGTGCTCGCCAAGCACGGCGTACATGTCGCCCGGGGCGAAGTGCTTGAAGCGCGACCAGCGCAGGTCGTCGTAGGGGCGACCCTTGGGGTCGTTGCCCTCGGGGAAGACCCGCCGCTCCATCGGCTTCTTCAGCCGGGCGGACTTGTTCTCCTCCAGCGTGTGCAGGTCGTCCAGCCGGCGCAGGAAGAGCAGGTAGGTGATCTGCTCGATCACCTCCAGCGGGTTGGAGATGCCGCCCGACCAGAAGGCGTTCCAGATCTGGTCGATCTGGCTCTTGATGTTGCCGGTGATCATGTCGGGGTCCTTCGAGTGAGTTCGCTTGACGCCATCGTGAGCCTTTCAGGCCATTCGCCTGTGGCGCCACTTATGGCTGTGAGCCGGCGGCCTGACTGGCGGCAATCGACAGCGCATCTGGTGTGCCCAACAAGTAATTGAACCGACCCGTTCAACTTCCGGTTTGGGGAAATTAACCGACGGATTCATGGTTCGGACGGCCGGAACGGGAGGCCATGTTTGCAGGCATTTCATCCGATCTGAGTGGGGTGTAAAGGGATTTTCCAGAGGATTTCGCCCGGCGGAGGATTTGGGCGGCGGGGATGTGAAAGGGTTCCTGACGGACTTGGCAGTGCGGCAGGGGGTGCTGCCTCGACGCAGAATCAGGCGTTCAACGCGCTCCTGTTTTTCTATCTCGATCCGGCTCCGCGCCGGGCGTGAAGCGGGTTAAGCCACCCCGCATGGCGCATCCTTTCAGGACGCAGTGCGTTTGTCGGAGAAGATGGGCGGCGAATGTTACGGAGTCCGATCGCTGCATTGTTGCATGGCGAGCTCGTCCTGGCGATTCGAGCAAGGCGTGAAGCTGAAGCGAGCGGTTGCGCGAACAGCATGAGTTTCGCTTTTCGATCGTGGCATGTTTTCTGCTTTCCGTCGGACGGGACCTTGTCGCCGCAAATTCAGGGACGTTGGCGAGCAGAAAGCAACATCACGAAGAACGATCAGGATAAAAAAGAGCAATTTATGAATTATATTCTCAAAACCCTCCGCTCCGCACTTTGTTGCGGTCTTCTTACCGCAGCCTTACTGCCAGTCCGCGCGGCGGATGACACCGTCAAGGTGGGCATCCTGCATTCCCTTAGCGGAACGATGGCTATTAGCGAAACCTCGCTTCGGGACGTTTTGCTGTTCGCAATCGATGAAATTAATGCCAGCGGCGGCGTGCTTGGCAAGAAGCTGGAGCCTATTGTCGTGGACGGCGCATCGAATTGGCCGCTCTTTGCAGAGAAGGCCAAGCAACTCCTCGAGCAGGACAAGGTCGCTGTCACCTTCGGATGCTGGACCTCTGTAAGTCGCAAGTCGGTCCTGCCGGTATTTGAGAAATACAAAGGTTTGCTTTTTTATGCGGTCCAATACGAAGGCGAGGAGCTCTCGCCGAATATTTTCTATACTGCCGAGGCCGTAAATCAGCAGGCGACTCCTGCGGTTGATTACCTTCTAGCGGAGGGGAAGAAGAAGTTTTATTTGCTGGGCTCGGATTACGTTTATCCCCAGACGACCAATCTGGTTCTGCTGGAATATCTTCTTAGCAAGGGTGTTCCGATCGAAAACATCGGCGGCGGGCTCCGGAAGGATGAATCCGGCAAAGTAATCAGCGCCGGCAAATACACGCCGTTCGGACACACCGATTACCAGCAGATCGTCGGGGAGATCAAACAATTCGCGGCAACCGGCGATGCCTGTGTGATCAATACACTCAATGGTGATACGAACGTTCCGTTCTTCAAGGAATACGCCGCCGCGGGCCTGAGCGCGGAGGATTGCCCGGTTGTGTCATTCTCAATATCCGAGGATGAATTCCGCGGCCTTCCGGCGAAGGATCTTGTCGGCCAACTCGGCTGCTGGACCTACTTCATGTCTCTGGGCACGCCTGAGAACAAGAAGTTCGTCGAGGACTTTCAGAAGTGGCTCAAGACCACGAACGCGCCTGGTATTGTGAAGGAGAATCGCGTGACCTGCAGTCCGATGGTTCTCTCTTACGATGGCGTGTATCTTTGGAAAAGCGCCGTGGAGAAAGCGGGCTCCTTCGATGTTGAGAAGGTCGTTGCCGCCCTCGAATCGGGGATCGCTTTCGACGGCCCGGGAGGGACCGTTGCCACGCAAAAGAATCACCATCTGACGAAAAACGTCTACATCGGTGAGACCGAGTCGAGCGGGCAGTTCAAAGTAGTCGACTCTTTCGACAATGTTTTTGGCGAGCCCTTTCTGAAGGGAACGTTCAAGGGCAAGCAGGTTTCGAGCAACACCCAGAGTGCTTCGCCAACTGAATAACGTCGGTCTGAGCGCACCCAGAGGAACGAAACCAGCGTTCCGCCTTTCTCCCACGCACGTGAGGGCATGGTTTCGCATTGCCTTCGTCGCTGTTACTGTTCTTCTAGCGGCGAGGGCCGAAGCGGATGATGCGACGGCCCGAAATTTGCTCACAAAGGCGATCCTCTCATCGAATGTCAAAGGACAGGTTGAATTAATCGGCAAGCTTGCCGAGACGGAATCGGAGATTGCTCCGACGGTGCTCAACGCGTGGCGGGAGGGCAAAGTGTTTGTCCATGAAGCACCCGACGGCCAAAAAATTCCCTTCCTAAGGACGAACGGCAAAGCGACGCGGATCGATGATGGAAGTCCAATCGAGGCTCCTGAAACGACTCCGGTTGAATCGACGACAAAGCTCCGGAAGGCGATGAAGAATACTCTCGATGTTCTTACGATTGCCGGGCCCGATCCGCAAGGTCGCCGAGCCGCTATAACCAAGCTGGGCATGACTCAAAATGCTGCTTATCTGCCCGTTTTTCAGGCGCGACTGGCGGCGGAAAAGGATCCCTCGGTGGTGACTTCGCTTCGGGAGGCCATCGCGATCACCCAACTGGCCGGCAGTGACAATGCCGCCAAGATCGCCGCGATCGACTATCTCTCGAAGAGCCGCGTGATCCGTAGTCTTGATCTCCTCAAGAAGCTCTCCACCGATCCGGACCCTCAGGTTGCCGCCGCGGCAAGCAAGGCCGTGGTAAACATAGAGGGATATCTCCGTTGGGTTGAGCTGTGGGGAACCCTTTTCCGCGGACTGAGTCTGGGCTCGATTCTCCTGATTGCAGCTCTTGGTTTGGCGATCACCTTCGGCCTCATGGGCGTCATCAACATGGCGCACGGCGAGATTATCGTCGTAGGCGCTTACACAACGTACATGGTTCAGAACATTTTCGGAGCGGGTGTGTTTCTTTCGTTTTTCGGATTCAATCTAAACATTCCAGGCTTTCATTTTGGGGGCGCGCTTTACGAAAGCTATTTTGTCTTTGCGATTCCGATTTCGTTTCTCGTGGCGGCAGGGGTTGGGATCGCTCTCGAGCGCGGTGTCATTCGGTTCCTTTACAGCAGACCGCTGGAATCCCTTCTGGCGACATGGGGAGTTTCCCTCGTCCTTCAGCAGCTTTTCCGTCTGATTTTCGGGGCCAACAACGTCCAGGTTTACTCGCCGAGCTGGCTAAGCGGAAACTTTACCGTGAGCGACGTGTTGCTGGGATGGAACCGGCTTTTCGTGATCGGATTTGCCATTGCGATCGTGGTGCTCGTCTGGTTGCTGCTGACCAGGACGCCGCTCGGCCTGCTCATCCGCGCGGTCATGCAAAACCGGGACATGGCTGCCTGCATGGGAGTCAGAACGGAGCGCGTCAATATGCTTACGTTTGGGCTTGGGAGCGGTCTTGCGGGATTGGCGGGAGCATTTCTCTCGCAGCTCGGCAACGTGGGACCGGGGCTTGGACAGAGTTATATCGTTGATTGCTTCATGACCGTCGTTGTCGGAGGCGTCGGGAACCTCGTCGGCACCATTTACTCGGCGCTGGGAATTGGTGTCGTGGACCAGGCCCTCCAGCCCTTCCTGGGCCCCGTCATGGGTAAAATCACCGTCCTCGCCGCGATTATCCTGTTTCTGCAGTGGAAGCCGGGCGGGCTGTTTCCGACACGAAGCCGCAGTCTGGAGGGCTAAGAAATGGCCGCCCGTTTCGAAGTTCGCCAGTTCGAGGTCTGGGGGATGGCGATCGCGGCCGTCGTAATCGTGGGAGTACTGCCCGCGCTGAACGCTTTCCTTCCGGAAACGAATCCGCTGCACGTTTCTAATTTTACGATCAATCTCTATGGCAAATACCTCACTTACGCGGTCTTGGCGATTGGCGTGGATGTCTTGTGGGGATTCACCGGGCTGCTTAGCCTTGGTCAATGTCTTTTCTTTGCGCTGGGAGGCTATGCTTTTGGCATGTACCTCATGCTCAAAATTGGCAAGCTCGGCCAGTACAAGAGCGATCTCCCGGACTTCATGGTCTTTCTTGGATACAACAAGCTTCCTGCGCACTGGGTTCCCTTTGACAGTTTCTGGTTTGCGGCTGCCGCGGTTATTCTGGTCCCCGGAATTGTCGCGCTGATCTTCGGGTATCTGGCGTTTCGCTCGCGCATCCGCGGCGTCTATTTTTCGATTCTGACGCAGGCGTTTACCTATGGCGCCTGCCTGATGTTCTTTCGAAATGACTTTACCTTTGGCGGAAACAACGGCTTGACCGACTTTAAGTTCGTTCTCGGATACGATGTCAATAGCGCGGCGACGCAGCGAGTTCTCTACATTCTGAGCGGACTGCTTCTCTTCGGTGCCTATGTTTTCAGCCGCTGGCTCACCACGACGAAGTTTGGCAAGGTGCAGCGCGCAA
The DNA here is from genome assembly GCA_963810765.1 of uncultured Verrucomicrobiae bacterium. Lineage (GTDB taxonomy): Bacteria > Verrucomicrobiota > Verrucomicrobiia > Chthoniobacterales > Terrimicrobiaceae > DASTFP01. The sequence continues at coordinate 264,272 of CAWEOV010000024.1, read as the reverse complement.
TTCGCGACAGCGAAAACCGGGTGCTTTTTTCCGGCTACGCCACGCCCAATTTCAAGCTCTTTGTCTTTGTGTACGCCGCTGTGATCTCTGGTCTGGCCGGGGCCCTTTACACCCCTCAGGTAGGAATTATCAATCCAAGCGAAATGTCGCCCGAAAAGTCCCTTGAAGCTGTCGTCTGGGTGGCGGTCGGCGGGCGCGGAACGTTAATCGGTCCTATCATCGGTTCGGTGGGAGTCAACGCCCTGAAGAGCTGGGCGACCAGAGCGTATCCAGACCTGTGGCTCATCATTCTCGGCGGACTCTTCGTATTGATCGTCCTTTTCATGCCAAAAGGCATCGTCGGTATTCCAGCGCAAGTTCGGGGGCAGTACAAACGTTTTCAAAAACGAGAGCCTGTGCCCGCAGTGCCACCGGCCGGCGTTACGACCGGGACCAAATGAAAAGGGATTTTATTCTCACTGCCGAGGGGGTCAGCAAGAGTTTCGACGGGTTCAAGGCGATCAACGATCTCAATTTCTATCTGGATAAGGGCGAGCTTCGGACAATCATCGGACCGAACGGAGCTGGAAAGAGCACTTTTCTGGATTTGATTACGGGCCGTACCCGGCCAGATACGGGCACGATCGAATATCGCGGCACGCCAGTGACCAAACTGCAAGAGTATGAAATCTACAGGTTAGGAATCGGGCGAAAGTTTCAGACACCGAGCGTCTATACCGACCATACCGTTTTCGAGAATATTCTTCTCGGCCTGGAAGGCAGCCGCGGAGTGTGGAAGTCTATTTTCGGACGGGTTACTTCCGCGCAGCGAAATCGCATTTTCGAGGTGCTCGAGATTATCGGGCTCAAGGACCGGGCCGAGGCAAGGGCCGGCACTCTTGCCCATGGTCAGAAACAGTGGCTTGAGATTGGAATGCTGCTTGCGCAGAATGCCCAGCTCCTCCTCGTTGACGAACCTGCCGCCGGCATGACCGACGAGGAAACAGCGAAGACAGGCGAGCTTCTTCTCAGCCTCGCGGGCGAACACACGATCATCGTCATTGAACATGACATGGTATTTGTTCGTCAGTTAGGGAGCAAGGTCACCGTTCTTCACCAAGGTCACGTCCTCTGCGACGGAACGCTCGATGAGGTGCAAAGCGACGAGCGTGTCATCGAGGTTTACCTCGGAAGGAAAAAGAAGCATTAGCAGCCTGTTGGACTTGAGATGATAGTGGAATTGTTAAGCGGAAGACTTTCGGGGACATGCGAGCGCCCTCTCGACAGGCTGCTAAATGCAGCGCTTTGCGCTGCGGATCCAAGGAAATTGACGTTTGTTTGGGCACGTTTCGCGCGCATCGAGCTTTACCCTCTCTCGGCGATCCTGGCCGTTTGTCGAGCAGCGAAGTCGCGCCTGCTTGAGATCTTTGCAGATTCCTACCGGGGCTTCGGCCCGAATCCGACCAGAACCCATGCTCGCGATTGAAAATCTCTGCGTTTCGATTGGCGGTTCACGCATCCTTCGCGATGTGACGCTGGAACTTCCCGATAACAAAGTTTTCTGCCTCATGGGCCGCAACGGCGTGGGCAAGACCACGACGCTTAAGACAGTGATCGGCCTGCACAAGGCCACCAGCGGGAGCATCCGCTTTGATGGAAAGGATATTTCCCGGATGCCAGCCGAAGCCCGCGCTTCCGCCGGAATCGGATACGTGCCTCAAGGCCGTGGCATCTTCCCGCATCTTACCGTTGAGGAGAACTTGTTCGTTGGTGCAGTCGCCCAAGGGAAAAAGCCCAAGCGCGCGCTTGAGCGCGTTTTCGCGCTCTTCCCAATCCTTAAGGAATTTCTGCCGCGCAAAGGAGGCATGCTCTCGGGTGGCCAGCAGCAACAACTAGCAATTGGCCGTGCCCTTCTTACGGAACCAAAAGTCTTGATTTTGGACGAGCCGACCGAGGGTATACAGCCCAATATTATCGATCAAATCGGGGAGGCCATAAAACTCCTGCGGCGCGGTGGACATCACAACGAGGCGATGTTGCTGGCTGAAGCGGCCCAGTACCTCAAGAAACTGAGAGAGGAAGGAAAGCATCCGAAACCCGAACTGCTCGAGACGCTTGCCGAGCAAATCAATTCGCTTCAACGCGAGGGCGCTCATCGGGACTCCACGGCGTTCCGGCAAGTCAACGAGTCATTCGCCACGTTGCGTAAGGAAGGGCCGCATGAAGGCACGTTGTTAAGAGACGAAATCGAGACCGCCCTCAACTTGCTGAGCGGTGAAAGCGCCATGACCATCCTTCTGGTGGAACAGTATCTCGATTTTTGCAAGGAACTCGCGGATAACTTTGCAATTCTCGACCGTGGCAGCGTGGTGGCTAGAGGCTCTGTTTCCGAGTTGACCGAAGAGGTCGTCAAAGAGCATCTGACCGTCTAGCAGCCTGTCGGACTTCGAATGAAGCGGGATTTAAGCATGAAGAATCTTCGAAAAAATGGATCTGCCCTTTCAGACAGGCTGCTGGAACTCCGCTCCGCGGAGAGGAAACATGGACTTTGGGTCCTTTTCCGGCACGAAGTGCCGATTTTCGCAGGATGTCAGGCGGTTAGCCCCCCTTTCCACAGTGGGATTTCGAGGAGAAATTCTACTTGGACTTGCAAGTCCGACAGCCTGCTAGATCTTCACCGATGCACCTGAGCCCCCGCGAGCAGGAAAAGCTGATGATTGTCGTCGCCGCGGATTTGGCGCGCCGCCGGCAGCAGCGCGGACTGAAACTCAACTATCCCGAGAGCATTGCCATTCTTACTTACGAAATTCTTGAAGGGGCCCGCGACGGACGCAATGTGGCCGACCTTATGAGTTACGGCACAACGATTCTGCAAAGAAATCACGTGATGGAAGGTGTTCCCGAAATGGTGCAGGAAGTCCAGGTCGAGGCGACTTTCCCGGATGGCACGAAGCTTGTTACCGTTCACAACCCGATCCGATGATCCCCGGAGAAATCATTCTCGCATCCCACGGAGAACCTCACGAAGCCAATGTCGGCCTGGACGTGAAGAAGGTCGTGGTATCCAATCGGGGCGATCGCCCGATCCAGGTAGGAAGCCACTTCCATTTCTACGAAACCAATAGCGCGCTCGATTTTGACCGCGAAGCGTCGCGCGGGTTTCGGCTGCGCATTCCTTCAGGAACCGCCGTGCGTTTCGAACCTGGAGACACCCGCGAGGTTGAGCTCGTTGCCCTCGCGGGAAGCCGCGAGGTGCACGGCCTCAACGGAAGGATAAACGGAAAGCTTTGATTCGTTCATGAAACTGACGCGTGCACTCTATGCCGAAATGTTCGGTCCGACGGTCGGCGACCAGGTTCGGCTGGCCGACACGGAGCTCTTTATTGAAGTCGAGCGCGATCTCATCGCGGAGAATGGCGGCTATGGCGGCGAGGTGAAATTTGGCGGCGGAAAGGTCATTCGCGACGGAATGGGCCAGTCGCCTCTTGCCACCGATGCGGAATCCCTGGATCTGGTCATTACGAACGCGCTTATTCTTGATGCGGTGCAGGGTGTCATCAAAGCCGATATCGGCATCAAGCACGGTCGCATCGCCGGGATCGGACATTCCGGAAATCCGCTTATTCAGGATGGCATCGGCATGATCATTGGCGCCGCGACGGAGGTCATTTCTGGCGAGGGTTGCATCGTCACCGCTGGGGGATTGGACACCCACATCCATTTCATCTGTCCCCAGCAGATCGAGCATGCAATTGCCAGCGGGATCACGACGATGATCGGAGGAGGCACCGGTCCCGCCACGGGCACATATGCCACCACTTGCACGCCCGGCCATTGGAACATTCATCGCATGCTGGAGGCTGCCGAGGAATATCCTATGAACCTCGGTTTTCTCGGCAAAGGCAATTGTTCGTCTCCCGAGCCGTTGCGCGAGCAGGTTCGCGCGGGAGCCATTGGATTAAAGCTTCACGAAGACTGGGGAACGACTCCTTCCGCCATCGACACCTGCCTCGGGGTGGCCGATGAATTTGACGTTCAGGTTGCGATTCATACCGATACCTTGAATGAGGCCGGGTTTGTCGAGGATACACTTCGCGCGTTCAAAGGACGCACGATCCACACCTACCATTCGGAGGGCGCGGGAGGCGGCCACGCTCCCGATATCATTCGTGTGTGCGGCGAGGCGAATGTGCTGCCCTCCTCAACGAACCCCACGCGTCCTTACACGGTGAACACCATCGACGAGCATCTTGACATGCTAATGGTGTGCCATCACCTCGATTCCAACATTCCGGAGGACGTGGCATTTGCTGAATCCCGAATCCGCGGAGAAACGATCGCTGCGGAGGACATGCTGCACGATCTGGGCGCCTTTTCAATGATGTCGAGCGACAGCCAGGCGATGGGTCGCGTCGGCGAAGTCATCATCCGCACCTGGCAGACTGCGCATAAGATGAAAAGCCAGTTTGGCAAGCTTGCTCCCGTTGGCGCACCGGGCGCATCGGATCACCCCGCGGCGGACAATTTTCGCGCTTTGCGATACATCGCAAAATATACTATCAACCCCGCAATTACTCACGGCGTCGCGCATGAGGTCGGCTCCATTGAAGTGGGAAAGCTTGCGGACCTTGTGGTCTGGAAGCCCGCGTTCTTTGGAGTAAAACCGGAAGTCATCATCAAAGGCGGATTGATTGCCTGCGCGAACATGGGTGACCCGAATGCCTCCATACCCACGCCACAGCCCATGATTTACCGGCCGCAGTTTGCGGCCCATGGGCGCGCGCGCGGCTCCACCTCGGTCACCTTTGTCAGTCAGGTGGCGCAGGATCACGGATTTCTTGATCACCTTGCTCTCCACAAGCGGCTGGTGCCGGTTCGCAATACTCGTTCGGTCTCGAAACGCGATCTGCTTTGGAACAGCTCGCTTCCGAAGATCGAGGTCGATCCTGACACCTACACCGTAAAAGCGGATGGGAGGGAATTGCGCTGCGAGCCAGCCGTTGAGCTGCCTATGGCGCAGCGATACTTTCTGTTTTGAGGATCTTGGGCCCCTGCTACTGTGGCTATTTTCATCGGCTAAGAGGAACCAGAATCAGCCAGCGATGGACACAGATTTACACGGATGAAGGAAAACTCATCCCTCGAATTCATTGGAGATTATTTGCTCGGTTCAGGAATATCCGCAGCGTGAAGGCGAGACGGTCGTCCATCTGACGGCGGATCGTGCCACGCTGGCCAAACGGCGCTGGCGAGGTGCGGCGCAGGATGGACAGGAGTTCGGTTTCGACCTCGATCACGTTTTGGTCGACGGAAGCGTTTTTCACAGAGGAGCCGGAAAATGCTATGTCATCTCGCAAGCCGCCGAGCCCGTTCTGGAAATCGAGCTGGGCCGCAATCCGGTTCAGGCGGCGGTTCTTGCCTGGCAGATTGGCAATCTGCATTTTCCCATCGAAGTGACAGAGTGCGTGATACGCAGCGCAGACGATCCCGCCATCCGGCAGATTCTTCAGCGGGAACGGATTGCCTGGCGTCCCGTCACGGCGGTTTTTCGCCCGTTCAAGTCCGCAGGACATGCGCACCATCACTGAGTCCTTTGCCGACTGGTTGCCGGCTCTTCTCCAGCTATCCGATGCGGCATTTCCAACGGGTGCCTACGCCCATTCGTATGGGTTGGAGGAATTCGTGCGCCAGGGAACGGTATGCGATGAAGGGGGCTTGCGCGAGTTTCTTCGAGTCCACATCATTCCGGGTCTCACGCACGTTGATCTTCCGCTTGTTCGGGAGGCACGCTCCGCAGCCATTGATGGAAATCGTGAGGATCTGGTTGCCATTGATCGTCTCGCCGGAGCCCTAAGGATTCCCCGCGAGCTTCGCGAAGCCAGTTTGCAGACGGGCCGCCGCCGCCTTGCGATTCTTGTTCGTTTGCGACCGACGCCGGAACTTGAGACGCTAAACCGGATAGCCATGGAAGACCCTTTCGCCGGGCACCACGCCGTCGTCTGGGGGGCATCATGCGCTTCACTTCCCGTGAGCGCGTCTTTGGCGGCGTATTACTATCATTCGGTTTCCTGTCTTTGCACAGCCGCTCCGAAGCTCATTCGCATCGGTCAGGAAGGAACCCAGCGCGTGCTGACAGCTTGTCTGGTAGATGCGAAGCGCACGGTTTCAAAAGCGCTCGAAATCTTGCGGCACGAGATTGGCTGGTTTGATCCAATACTGGATATTGCGGCCATGCGCCATGAAATCGCCGACGAGCGGCTTTTTATTTCCTGACTTTGCTCTCGAGAATTTCGCTCTTGGTGGCCGGGTTCGCTGGTGCTTCATATCGTGCGGTGAAGCTTGTGCGCATTGGAATCGGGGGGCCGGTCGGCTCCGGAAAAACGATGCTCGTGCTGCGTCTCTGCGAGTGGCTGCGCGAGGAGTTCAGCCTGGCGGTGGTAACCAATGATATTTACACCCGGGAAGATGCGGAATTCTTAGTCAGAAACCAAGCGCTTCCCGCCGGCCGTGTGATCGGAGTGGAGACGGGCGGATGCCCGCACACCGCGATCCGCGACGATACCAGCATGAACGATTCCGCGGTGGCCGAGCTCGTGAGGCGTTTTCCGGAACTTGAGCTTATCCTCATTGAAAGCGGCGGCGACAACCTCTCGGCCACGTTCTCCCCTGAGCTGGTGGATGCGTTCATCTATGTGATAGACGTCGCCGAAGGAGACAAGATACCGAGAAAGGGTGGTCCGGCCATTAAGAACAGCGACCTTCTGCTCATTAACAAGATCTCCCTTGCTCCGCACGTCGGAGCGGATCTTGGCGTGATGCGTCGAGACGCCAAACTGATGCGGGGAAGCAAGCCCGTGCTGTTCGCTGATCTCAAGTCAGGGCAGGGCAGGGAAGACCTGCTCGGCTGGCTTCGCAGAGAGTATCTCTTTGTCTAGCAACCTTTCGGACTTGAAATCGAACCTCCATTCCCTGCATTGACTTAGTGTCGTCTGCTTGTAATCCCTACTGCGGAGTCCGGGGTCATTTGCGCATTGAATGCCGTATTGACGCTGCGCGAAGAACGTTTCTCGCAAAACAGGCGTTTCGTGCGCCAGTGCATATAAGCAAGCCGCATTGGGACGGAAATTATTTGATCGTAAACGTGGTTAATCCGACGGCGGGTCTTTTTGCGGGTGATCACGTCGAGATGAGTGCCCGAATTTGTCAGGGCGCGAGCACCGTGCTGACGAGCCCAAGCGCCGCCCGCGTTTTCCGCGCGAGAGATTCCGTCGGCAAGGCACAGGTTACACAATCGCTTGTTGTTGAGAGCGGTGGGAGACTGGACGTCTTCCCGGAGATGCTCATTCCGCATGCCGGGGCGCGCTACACGCAGATTACTCGGATTGACGTGGAGGCTGGCGGAGAATTGTTCTTCACGGAGATGATTGCACCTGGACGAACGGCGTCGGGAGAAGCGTTCGACTACGACCAGCTCGAGTTCAGCATCGATCTGCGTTCCGCGGGAAAGCTGGTCGTCCGCGAATGCTATCGTCTGACTTCGCATACCGAGAGCATTCAAGCCGTCAGGAGGGACTTCTCCGGCGCTTATTTTGCATCTGCCTTCATTGTTTCGCAGATTCCGGCAGATGACAGCTTTCAGCGGGCGATTAGCAGCATGAGTGCATCGCGCGTTCTCGCCGGTGCCAGCCACCCCGCGGAAAATGTTTACGCTATCAAGTTGGTCGCAGCGGATAGCATGTCGCTGCGCGCCGCAGTGGCCGGTATCCGCGCGCTGGGATATTCGTATCTCAGATGGCCGAAACCTCTGTTGCGCAAATTGTGAGGCTTCCAAGTGGGAGCAATCAATTCTTGTCGCATATGCGGCAAAGTTTCGATCAGTCGATACCAGTTTCCTTCGATCAACGCGGCCTCTCACGCCGGGGCATGCGCCTCATCCATGAATCTGCAAAGCCGCGCGTAAAGCCCGCCGTTCGCCAGAAGTTCGTCGTGGCGACCGCGTTCGACGATCTTCCCGCGCTCGAGCACAAGGATTTGATCGGCGTGACGAACGGTTGAGAGACGGTGCGCGATGACGAAACTTGTGCGGTTGGCCATCAAGCGGTCGAGCGCCTGCTGGATGAGCCTTTCTGTAGCCATATCCACGCTGGCCGTTGCTTCGTCGAGCACGAGAATTGGCGGATCTTTCAGGAGCGCGCGCGCTATCGAAAGGCGCTGCTTCTCTCCGACGCTAAGCCTTGCTCCGCGCTCTCCGAGCTGGCTGTGAAGACCGTCCGGGAGGCGTTGAACGAACTGCGCGGCGTTCGCTGCTTCGAGTGCCGCCCAAAGTTGATCTTCGGAGGCTCCGGGATTACCCACGCGAAGGTTTTCTGCCGTCGTGCCGTTGAAGAGAAAACTTTCCTGGGTGACCATTGCGATGTTCTCGCGGAGGAAACGGCGGGACAGAGCGCGGATCTCCCGGCCGTCCACAAGGATTTGTCCGGAATCGTATTCGTAGAAGCGCACAAGAAGGTTGACCATCGTCGATTTGCCTGCGCCCGTCGGGCCGACAAGGGCAATCATGTCGCCGGCACTCGCATGCAGGCTGACGTCTCGCAATACGGGCAGTGCGGGTGTGTAAGCAAAGTGAACGTGCCGGAACTCGACTTTGCCGCTCAAAGGGGCTGCCGCGGCGCCCTGGTCGGTCTCCGGTGCGTCGTCGAGGATTTCGAAAACCCGTTCCCCTGCGGCGCGTCCCGCCTGAAGGAGCTGATTAAGCTGGTGCAGGCGCCCGACCGGTTCGTAAAGGAAGCGAGCGAGCACGAGGAATGCCACCAGGACGCCAATATCCATCTGCTGATGGAGAACGCGATGCGCGCCGAAGCCGGCGATGAGCAGCATGCCGCACGAAGCAAGGAAGGTCATTGCGGGACTGTAGATCGCCCACGCACGCATGACGATGAGGGTTGCCTGTCGAAGCGTATCGCCGGCTGCATTGAAACGCGCATGCTCGCGCCGTTCGCTGGTGTAGGCTTTGATCTGCCGGATCCCCGAGATGTTGTCGTGAAGAAGGGCGTTGAGGGCTGAGGCTGCCCTGCGCTGCAAGCGGTAACGAGATCGCGCGGTGAGGGTGTAGGCAAGCGCTCCGGCCGCGAGCAAGGGAACGGGCACAAGGGCTATCGCAGTCAGCACGGGGCTGTACGCCAGCATGAGGCTGCTAACGATAACGATCTGCAGGACGGCGACCGTTCCCTGTTCAAGGCCGTCGATAAGGACCCGCTCCAGCGAAGTCACATCTTCGATAAGCCGGGTCATAATGTCTCCCGTCGCGCGATTGTCGAACCAGGCCAGCGGCAGGGATTGGATGTGAGCGTAAAGGTCGCTCCGCAAATCGCAGATCACCCGCTGCTCAAAGTGATTGTTTAATACGATTCGCAATGCGTTCAAACCATCCTGCGCAAGAAATGCTGCAAGTCCGATGGCGATTAACGGCGGCAGAATTTGCGGTTGATTCTTCCGGATGACTTCGTCGACGATCATCTGGGTGACTGCCGGAAAGACTACGACCATCAATGTTCCGAGAACGGCGCATGCCAGCGTGCCAAATGCCAAGGCCGGATAGCGTTGGACGTAGCGAAAGACACGAAAAAAAACACTCATGGCAGCAGCAGCCTCCAAACTACGGAAGCTTTGGCCCGATGCCAGGAGCTTCTTTTCGCTTCAAGCTGACCCGCAAGAGAGCATGAGTTGCATTCTTCCTGCGAGCGGAACCCGGCTCTTCCGAGACATGGAATCGGTCTGGGTAGTCTTCAGCCGCCGAGATAAGCGGCCTTGATCTCCTCATTTTCCCGCAAGGCGGCGGACCGATCATGCAAAAGCACGCGACCGGTTTCCAATACGTAACCGTAGTGAGAAATTTCGAGCGCGAGGTTGGCGTTCTGTTCCACAAGCAGAATGGTCAACCCAAGCGTTCTGTTGATCTCGACGATCTTGTCAAAGATCGTGCGCACGAGGATCGGAGCGATTCCAAGCGACGGCTCGTCGAGCATCAAGCACTTCGGTTTGCTCATCAATGCCCTTCCAATGGCGAGCATCTGTTGCTCGCCGCCGCTCAGCGTTCCGGCGGTCTGCCTTTCACGTTCATGGAGGCGCGGGAAGATTCCGAAAACGTATTCCAGGTCCTTGGCGATACCCGGCTTGTCGCGGCGGAGGTAGGCGCCCATTCGGAGATTTTCCATGACAGTGAGATTGGCGAAAATCATGCGGCCTTCCGGACATTGCGCGATGCCTCTGGCAACAATCCTATGTGGCGGCTTATTGGTAATCTCCTCGCCGTCGAAGGTTATCGTTCCTGACTTTGCCTTCACGACGCCCGAAACTGTGCGAAGCGTGGTCGTCTTGCCGGCGCCGTTTGCGCCGACCAAGGTGACGATGCTCCCTTTTTCGACCTTCGCGCTGATGCCCTGCAGCGCGCTGATCGAGCCATAGCAGACTTCGAGATCTCTGATTTCAAGCATCGGCCTCCTTTCCGAGGTACGCGGCGATGACCTTGGGATCCTGGCGAATTTCATCCGCGGTGCCTTCGGCGATCTTCCTTCCGTAGTCGAGCACAGTAATGCGCTCGCAGATGCCCATGACGACCTTCATATCGTGCTCAACGAGAAGAACGGCCAGGCCGAATTTTTTCTGCGTGAATCGGATAAGCTTCATGAGCTCGATTTTTTCCGTTGGATTCATTCCTGCGGCGGGTTCATCGAGCAGAAGAAGCTTTGGCCTGGTAGCGAGCGCGCGCACAATCTCGAGACGCCGCTGGTCGCCGTAAGGCAGCGCGCGGCAGGAAAAGTCGCGCTCGGCGGCCAGGCCGAAGATTTCCAGGAGTTCGATGATGCTGGACTCGATTTCACTTTCCTCGCGGGCGAAACTTCCCGCGCGTAGAAGGGCATGGGATATTCCGTGCCGCAGGTGCATATTGCAAGCCGTGCGCACGTTGTCGAAAACGCTAAGCGTACTGAAAAGGCGGATGTTCTGAAACGTGCGCGCGATGCCGCGCGCGGTAATGCGATAGGGACGGTGACCGAGGACGGATTTTCCGGCGAACGCGATATTACCCGCGGTCGGCCGATAAACGCCGGTGATCAGATTGAAGACCGTCGTTTTTCCCGCGCCGTTTGGCCCGATGAGGCCGACGAGATCGCCCTCACCGACTGAAAAAGAAAAGTCAGAGACGCATCGCAGGCCTCCGAACTGCATGGTCACCGCATCCAATTGCAGCAAGGGCGCCGTCATGTCTTCTTCCGCTTAAGATTCACTCCGCCGAACAATCCTTGCGGGCGCGTGAGCATGAGGATAATGAGAAGCAGCGAATAAAGGATCATCCGGTTCTCAGTGATCGGACGCAGCCAGTCCGGGAGCCACGGATAGCCGGAGACTGCTCTAAGCCACTCTGGCAGGATCGTCAACAGCACCGCCGCAAGACACACTCCCGCCGTGCTCCCCATGCCGCCGAGAATCACCATCACCACGATGTCAAAGGACCTCAGGAAATTGAATCCCTCGGGGTGAATGAATTGTTTGAAATGTGCGTAAAGTCCGCCCGCGACACCGGCGAAAAAAGCCCCGATGACGAAGGCAAGCACCTTGTACTTTGTGGTGTTGATCCCCATTGCCTCGGCGGCGATCTCATCGTCACGCACGGCAAGAAATCCGCTGCCGTACGTCGATCGGACGAGGCTAAGCACAACATACACGGTGAGGGCGGCGAAGGCGAAGGTCCAAAAGAAATTCGTGTGCTGAACCATTCCTCCCAGCCCCCGCTGAGCGCCGAGCGGATCGGCGTTTTGGATGACGCCCTTGATGATTTCATTGAAGCCCAGTGTGACGATGGCGAGGTAATCTCCTCGAACCCGCAACGAGGGGATGCCCACGGTCAAGCCGGCGAGGGCCGCTGCCAGGCCGCCCGCAATGAGCGCGAAAACATAAGTGGTTGTAGTTCCCAGAGTGCTCAATCCGAGAACGTATCCGAAGCTCAACGTCAGCCAGGCGGAGGAATAAGCGCCGACTGCCATGAACCCTGCATGTCCAAGCGAGAATTGACCTGTGTATCCGTTAACGAGATTGAGGCTTGCGGCGAGAATGATGTTTATTCCGATGCCGATGATGATGTCGTAGTAATAGGGGCTTATTGTGCCGGCGAAGGCGGAGAGCGCGCCGCATGCCACCAAAGCGAGAAGGAGAAGGACTTTCGCGCGGTCGATCATCAGACTTTTTCACCTTCAGACTTGCCCAGCAATCCGGAAGGTTTGAGGAGAAGGATCAGAATGAGGACAGCGAAAACGATGGCGTCGCGGTAGGTGGGGTTGATGTATCCGACGACGAGCGCCTCAAGGAAACCGATCAGCACTCCACCGAGGGCCGCGCCCGGAATATTGCCGATGCCACCAAGCACGGCGGCGACGAATGCCTTGAGGCCGGCGTTCACTCCCATGAGCGGGTCGATACTAGGTTGCTGAATCGAGGTGAGGATGCCGGCGGCTCCCGCGAGCGCGGAACCCAGGCCGAAGGTAAAGGAAATGACGACATCCGTATTCACGCCCATGAGGGAGGCGGCGAGGGGATTGAAGGATAATGCGCGCATGGCCATCCCCAATCGCGTATGCAATACGATGGCCCTGAGGCCAATGAGCAGAAAAAGCGTCACAGCGAAGACGATCAGCTGTCCGGCGGTGATCGTTAACGCCGAAAATGCGCCCCAGGATTCAGGAATCTCGATAGCGCGGTCGACGATGATTTCAGGGAAGGATTCAGGGTCGGCTCCGAACACGTATTGGCCGGCGCTCTCAAGGAAGAGGGAAACCCCAATCGCTGTGATAAGGACGGTAAGCTTGGGACGGTCGCGCAGTGGGCGGTAGCAGAGTTTTTCGATTACGATTCCGATGAGCGCGCAAATAAGCATCGCAGTAAGCAGCACCGCCGTCGCGCCAGGCAACGAGGGCCCTCCGCCGAACACCTTGAGCAGGGTTGGCGCCGTATAAAGCCCCGCAAACCCGCCGAGCATGTACACATCGCCGTGCGCAAAATTAATGAAGCGCAAGACCCCGAAGACCATCGTGTAGCCCAAGGCGATAAGCGCATAGATCGAACCCTGAGCCAGCCCGTTAATGAGCTGCTGGATAAATTCGATCATGGAGCCGCGGAGAGCGCAGAGCTCACAGAGGAATACTCTTTACGCCCCTATGGCTCAATTTGCCTTTGTGAAGAATATCGCGAGACGTTTGCTCTAAGCGCTTGTTCAAAGAGACTTTCGAGTAAGCCAGGAAAAATTGGGAAATTCGACAGCGGCGCCAACGATCCCTTAAGTTGGCTTGCTATGCCCCATCTCCATATTCTTCGCAAGCTTCGCCGATTTTATGGCGCAACGGATTCCACGAACTGGAAACCACCGTTTCCAATCGTGAGAATGACAGCAGGTTTGTTGGCGTTACGCTGAGCATCAAGCGTTATCTTTCCAGTGATACCGTCATGATCCTTGGTCGATGCAATGGCATCGCGGAGCTTTTCTGGTTCTGTCGTACCTGCTCGCTTGATGGCATCGGCAAGGATCATTGCGCTGTCGTAGCCAAGCGCGGCCATATCGTCAGGCACCTCGCCATACTTCGCTTTGAAGGACTTCACGAACTGCTGAACTTTCGGCGACTTATCGTCGGAGGCGTAGTGACAGGAAAAGAACGAGCCGTCGAGTGCATTCCCAGCGACCTTGAGAAGCGAGTCCCCGACCCAGCCGTCCCCGCCAAGCAACGGCACCTTGATGCCGAGAAGCCGGGCCTGCTTGGCGATGAGCGAAACCTCGCCGTAGTAGCCGGGAACGAATATCGCGTCGGGATTGGCAGCCTTGATCGAGGTCAGTTGCGGTTTGAAATCCTTGTCGCCCGTTGAATATTTCTGCTCCTTGACGATCTGGCCGCCGCTGGCCTTGAAGTCCTTGATGAAGAATTCCGCCAGGCCCACGCTGTAATCCTGTTTTACGTCGGTGAGGACGGCGACATTCTTCCAGCCCTTTGACTGCGCAAATTTCGACATGACGGTTCCCTGGAAAGGGTCAATAAAACAGACGCGAAAAATGTAATCGCCGACTTCAGTGACCTTCGGATTGGTTGACGCCGGCGAAATCATCGGGATCTTGCTTTGCTGGCAAATTGGAGCCGCTTCGAGCGACTTGGAGGAGGCCACTTCGCCCAGCACAGCGACCACCTTGTCCTGTGAGATGAGTTTGCGAGCGATCGTCGCCGGCTGGCCAGCCTGCGATTGGTCGTCGTCGGTGATCAGCTTGAGTTTTTTTCCGAGTATGCCTCCCGCGGCGTTAATCTCTTCGACAGCGAGAGCGGTCCCCTTGTGCGAGGACTGGCCGAAACTCGCGCTCCCGCCGGTGAGCGAGGCGTACTCTCCGATGACGATCTCTTCCTGGGCAAAGATCGCGGAACCTGGGGCGATCAAGGCCAGCGAAACGGTGGCAATGATGAATCGTAGCATAGATGTTTCTTAGCAAGTGGCGTTCCAGAGTTCGCGCGTCAATACCAAAGCGCGGCAGGGCCAATAAATTGAGCGAAGATGCGGCGAAAATCAAGGCGCGCCGCGCCAGCAACCGGATGACGAATAGCCGGTTTTCGCTTCGCGAGGCGAAAAAATTACCCGCAATGGCAGTGCATTTCTCGGAAATTTGCCACCAACTGGCTTGGACGCACAGGCTGAGGGGCGGCTAGTGAGCCTTCGCGCGCGTCTCCACCGCCGTAACGGACGATATGCGGTCCGTCCAGGCCAAAAGAAGGGCGGAGCACACGAAGGTTAGGTGCACGACCACTTGCCAAAGCACGGCCTGTTCGCTGACCGCCGGTGTTCCGATTTCGATGAAGGTTTTCAAGAGATGGATGGAGGAAATGCCGATGAGCGCCGTGGCGAGTTTCACTTTGAGAACGCCGGCATTGACATGTGAGAGCCATTCGGGCTGGTCCGGGTGGCCCTCCAGCCGAAGGCGGGAGACAAATGTTTCGTAGCCGCCAACGATGACCATAATAAGCAGATTCGCGATCATCACCACATCGATCAGCCCCAGCACCGTGAGCATGATCTCTTTTTCTTCGATGTGAGGCGCCTCCCCGATAAGGTGGAAGAGTTCGATGATGAAGTGATAGACATAGACTCCTTGGGCAACGATGAGTCCAAAATAGAGAGGCGCCTGGAGCCAGCGACTGAAGAAGATCAGGTTGGAGAGAGCATTCTGTGATCGTGTGCGTGGAGTTTCACTCATGGGCGAGGAAATCTCTTACACCTGTTGGCGGCGCGCTGCAACCGGGCTCGAAAATGCGAAATGGCTTCCCATCGCCATAGGGCTGGCGTTTTCTTTGGCTTTTTTATGGATCTGCTCAAGCAATTTTTCGACTTCCTCCTGCATGCGGAAAATCACCTTGTCGCCTTCATCCAGAATTATGGCACCTTGGTTTACGCATTGCTTTTTGTTATTGTTTTTTGCGAGACGGGGCTTGTCGTAACGCCCTTTTTGCCCGGCGACTCGCTCCTGTTCGCAGTCGGCGCGCTGACCGCTCAGGGATTGATGGCTTGGGAGATCGTCGTGCCCGTTCTGCTTGTTGCGGCTATCCTGGGAGACAGCGTAAACTATTCCATCGGGAAATGGATCGGTCCGAAAGTCTTTCACTTTGAATCGAGCCGGCTCTTCCGAAAGGAATACCTGCTCAAAGCCCACGCCTTCTATGAGAAATACGGTGGGCGCGCCATCATTCTGGCGCGCTTTGTGCCGATCGTTCGCACCTTCGCGCCCTTCGTTGCCGGCGTCGGCACGATGCGCTACGCAAAGTTCTTCGCCTATAACGTCACAGGCGCCATCTTGTGGGTAGGTTTGTTCGTGGGCGCGGGCTTCTTTTTCGGGAACTTGCCCTTTGTGAGGGAGAATCTGAAGGTTGTCATTTTGGGCATAATCATTGTGTCGGTGCTGCCGATAGTGTGGGAATTCGTCAAAACGCGGCTCGAAAAACGAAAAGCGGGAATTTAGCCTTATCAGGAGAAAGACGGCGGGGCGTTTTTCGAATCTTCCTCAAGAGAAAGACCAGTCCGAGCGCGACTTCTCGCAAGGCATCTGAAAAAAGCCAACTCGCGAATGGAGTTGTTGCAAATTGGACAATTTTCGATCCACTGACCGCAATTCCCTGAACTCCAGCAAGAAGGAAACTTTCGTTCGGGAAGCTTGGCATGGGGATTGCTTTCAAAGTTGCCGCTGCGTGTCTCGGTGCGCGGACTTCAAATAAGAATTAGCAACAACCAACCCAAGACGTTCAATAACCCATGTGTAAAAGCAAACCCCTATTGGCGGCGCTGACCGCGGCCTTTTTGATCGCCGGCACAATTGCGGTTCCAAGCCGCGTCTATGCTCAGGAGGCCCCGGCGGCAGAGGAAGCAGCGGCGCCGGCGGCTGCCGCGCTGGCGGAGCCGACGTTGGACCAGCGCGTCGCGGACCTTGAAGCCTACATCAACAACGTGGCTCGCACGCCGGATGTGGCATCGAAGGTCAACGTCCCGGGTCCCGGCCACAACGCTTGGCAGATGACATCAACAGCCCTGGTGCTTTTCATGACGCTTCCGGGCCTCGCGCTTTTTTACGGCGGGCTGGTGCGGGTGAAGAACGTTTTGTCGATTCTGGCCATGTGCATGGGAATCGCGGGTCTGGTTACGATTCTTTGGTGGCTGTGCGGCTACAGCCTCACCTTTGGAGGATCCAATCCGTTTATCGGAGACCTAAGCTTTGCGATGTTCAAAGGAATGTCACCTGGTGGTGTCGGTGCGGGTTATTATTGGATCTCGGACTACGTCTGGGCCATGTTCCAGCTCACGTTCGCTATCATCACGCCGGCCCTTATTTTTGGCGCGACCGCTGAACGCATGAAATTTGCCGCGGTGCTGCTTTTCACGGGGATTTGGATGTTCCTGGTCTATTTCCCGCTCGCTCACATGGTTTGGTCGACGAGCGGCTTCATGTGCGGACCGCTGAACGCAAACGCCGGCATCAAGGCTATCGACTTCGCGGGTGGCACAGTCGTGCATATGTCATCAGGCTGGACCGCTCTCGTATTGTGCCTGATCCTTGGCCCGCGCTCCGGCTTTGGCAAGGAGCCCATGCCGCCACACTCGATGGTGCTGTGTATGGTCGGCACGGGAATGCTCTACGTGGGCTGGTTCGGTTTTAACGCGGGTTCAGCCCTCGGAGCCGACGCGATCGCTTCGAATGCGTTCACAACCACGATGCTCGCGGCGGCGACGGGCGGCTTCGTCTGGGCGGTTATGGAATGGATCACCAAGGGACATCCCAGCGTGCTCGGTTTCTGCTCGGGCATCGTTGCGGGTTTGGTGGTTATCACACCGGCATGCGGCTTCGTGACTCCGTCGGGAGCGATGATAATCGGTGTCGCGGCGGGCATCATTCCCTTCCTTGCGGTGACCTACCTGAAGAAGGCGATCGGTTACGATGATGCGCTCGACACGTTTGGCGTGCACGGAGTCGGTGGAACCTTGGGCGCTTTGCTCACTGGGCTTCTCGCCGATGAAAGCGCCAATCCGGTCATAGGGACTCTCAAGGAGGGTCTCTTCCTCAATCAATGCAAGGCGGCGATTCTTACCATTATTCTTTCGGTCGTCGCCACCGTGATCATCGCATTCATCGTGAAGATCGTGATCGGTCTGCGTCGGACCCCCGAATCGGAATTGCGTGGTCTGGACCTCAGTGATCACGGTGAAGAGGGCTACATCCTCACCTAAGTATTTCGGATCGATGAGGAATTTGGAGTCATGAAAAAGATCGAAGCAATCATCAAGCCTTTCAAGCTGGAGGAAGTCAAAGACGCTCTCGCGGATCTGGGTATCGAGGGAATGACCGTGAGCGAAGTCAAGGGTTTCGGCCGGCAAAAAGGACACACGGAAATCTATCGCGGCAGCGAATACACGGTCGACTTCCTGCCAAAAATTAAAATTGAGGTCGTGCTTGGCGATTCTCTTCTCGAGAGCGCTGTCAGTGCCATTGTAAAGGCGGCAAAGACCGGGAAGATCGGCGACGGGAAGGTGTTCGTCTCGCCCGTTGAGGAAGCGATCCGGATACGGACCGACGAAACTGGCGAGAAGGCCGTCTGAGTATTCAAAAATACAACTAATGAGACAGCGAGGCCGGCGGGGCTAGAGACCTCGCCGGCTTCGTGCCTTTATCGCCTTTGGGTTTTTTGCATGCCGCCGGGTAACGCGGCGCGAAGCGAAAGAGCCGAGGGCTGGGGCTTCTCCGCGACGAAGGACGATCCATCGCTTCCGCGTTGCAAACTCTCAATGCGAGTGCCAGCGACTCCGCGAGTTGTTCGCGGTTATAACTCGTCATCTGGGCTTGTTCTAAAGAAGTATCTGGAAATCGCTTCCTCGCAGGCTTGCTGCATGGCGCCTTTACGATTCAGGATTCGGTCAGCGAGCTTGACGATCAGTGCATTGGGAAATGCCTGCGGACGGGCGGTGAGGATGGAGTTGAAGCATTCTGCTTCCCGGCCAGGCCCCGCAGCCTGGCAGAGAATGGCGTAGGCGACGGCGGTTGACCGCGAGATGCCGGCCCAGCAGTGAATCAGAATCTCAGCGCCCGGCTCAAGATCTGCGACGAAGGCCAGGATGCGGCGAAGGTCATCCTCCACCGGTGCCTGACGTCCAGACTCCTCGGCGCTGATGTCGTGAAAGTAGGCGATATGCACCCGTGTTTCTACCAGTAGCCTGTTACGAAGCTGTTGCTCGACGCTTCCGCGCTCAATCCATTCGGGATCCCAAATCGAGACGATGTGAGTGAAGGGATTTCTCAGAACCGTTTCAAGCTCCGCCACGCCGCAGACATGGATTTTTGGGACGGCCGTCATGAATGAGGGCGCGAGCACGGCTTCGGACGAGGACGTGTTGGCATTTTCTCAAAAGAATGCGGGTCCGCTGCCATGAGCGATAACATAGGGAATTTGCTTATCGTTTCAATCGGCGTTGTGGCCGACAAGCCAATGCCGGTTTTTCTCTGAAACCAATTTCCGTATCCGCTACGCCTACGGAACGCGTCGTTCCCTTTTCGCTTGACCCCTCTGTCCCCCTTCAACCAGCATATTTTTTCATGAATGCGCTTGAAGCCGGTCTTCGGGGCAGGTGCCAAAGCTGCCAAGAGAGCGAGGCCGAGTCAGTGTTGTCGTTTGAGATGCTTGTATCAGTGCTGAATTTCTCCAATCCGCCGCAGGTGCCCGGGGGCGTAGTTACGCGCATCGGGCTCCTGTCCCTCGCTGCGCCGCGACAAGGTCTCTGCGAGGGCTCGGCGACGCTCTCGAGCCGGCAGATCAATACCAGGGATGGAGCGCCTGTCGAGCCGATCGGGCTGGCGAAACAGATGGGTCTTATTCTGCGCGGCGGTGCGCAATGAGTGTCGCCGTCGAGTTTCGCGAGGTCGTTAAATCGTTCGGGCCGGTGCGCGTGCTGCATGGGGTCAGCTTTGCGCTCGAACCCGGGCGCGTCTACGGATTGATCGGGGAGAACGGCGCCGGCAAATCGACCTTGATGAAGATTCTCGCCGGTTACGAGGCGCTTAGTGGCGGTGAGGTGCGCATCAACGGGCGTACGGTGCATTTCACCGGCTCGCGGGCCGCGGAAGCTGAAGGCATCGTGCTAATCCATCAGGAATTCAACCTCGCCGAGGACCTGAGTCTCGCGCAAAATATCTTTCTCGGCCATGAGAAGAAGCGCGGTTTATTCCTCGACGATGACACGATGCGCAAAGAGGCCAAAGTGGCGCTGGAGCAGGTCGGGCTGAAGGTGGACCCGGACACCAGGGTGCGGAATTTGATTGTCGCCGAGAAGCAACTGGTCGAAATCGCCAAGGCCCTCGCGCGCAAGGCTAGACTGCTGATCATGGACGAGCCCACCGCAACGTTGACCCCCGGCGAGACCGAACGTCTCTTCAAGTTGATCGCCCAGCTGAATGCGGGTGGTGTGACAGTGCTCTACATCTCGCACAAGCTCGACGAAGTAGAGCGCATCACCCATGAGGTGATTGTCATGCGCGACGGGCGCTTTGTCGCGCGTGAGCTCACCCGCGACGTTACCCGGCAGCAAATGGCCAACCTGATGGTGGGCCGGGAGCTTTCCGATTTGTTCCCGTCCAAGACACCTGTAGCCGGGCAGACCGAACAACAGCCCCTCTTAAGTGTGCAGAACTTGACTGTGCCGGGCTGGGCTCAGGATGTGAGCTTCGATGTGCGGCCCGGCGAGATCCTGGGTTTTGCCGGGCTGGTGGGCGCGGGCCGCACCGAGTTGTTCGAGGGACTGCTGGGCCTGCGCGAGCACCATGCCGATCGCATCGAACTCAGCGGCCACGCTGTGAGGTTTCGCAATCCGCGCGACGCGGCCGACCAGGGCCTGACCTATCTCAGCGAAGACCGCAAGGGCAAGGGATTGCACGTCGCATTCGGCCTGCGCGAGAACCTGACGCTGATGGCGCTGAAACGCTATGCGCACCCGTGGCTGAACCAAAAGGCGGAACAGCAGGCCTTGCGAACGGCTGTCGAAACGTTCGGCATCCGCACGGGTTCGTTGGACATTCGCGCTTCGTCGTTGTCCGGCGGCAACCAGCAGAAGCTGGCATTGGCCAAGGTGCTGCACCCCGATCCGCGGGTGGTGGTGCTGGACGAGCCCACTCGAGGGGTGGACGTCGGCGCGAAGCGCGATATCTACTTCCTAATCCAGAAAATCGCCAACGAAGGGCGCGGTGTGATTGTCATCTCGTCCGAGCTGATTGAACTGATCGGCTTGTGCGACCGCGTCGCCGTGATGCGGGCGGGCCGCCTGCAAGCCACGCTTGATGCCGAACACCTGAGTGAAGAGGTATTGATTGCGCATGCAACGGGAACACACTATGCAACCGGAACCCCCTAAGACCCCTGCTCAGCAACAACACCCCCCTGAAACGCCCGCGCGGGGCACGGCCGGAGCGGCTGCAGGCCGATCGTGGTGGGCGCGCCTGCACGGGATCGGGCCGATCGCCGGCCTCGCGTTGCTGTGCCTGGCGGGCACACTGCTCAATCGGGACTTCGCCACCTTCGACAACGGCATGAACGTGCTGACGCGCACAGCCTTTATCGGCATCATCGCGGTGGGCATGTGCTTCGTCATCATCTCGGGTGGCATAGACCTTTCGGTCGGATCGATGGCGGCGCTGATTGCGGGGTGCGTCATTCTCTTGATGAATCGTCTCGGAACGTCCGGGCTTTCGACGATCGTCGTTGTGATGCTCGGCATGGCCTTCGCGCTGATGCTCGGCGCCGTTTTCGGCGTGGCGCACGGCCTGCTCATCACCCGCGGACGCATCGAGCCGTTCATAGTCACATTGGGAACGCTTGGCATCTACCGCGCTTATCTCACCTACTTTGCCAACGGTGGCGCCATTACGCTCGACAACACGCTGTCCGATGTCTACAGCCCGGTATACTACGGAAGCCTGCTGGGCGTCCAAGTGCCCGTATGGGTGTTCGCTGTGGTGGCTGTGATTGGCGGCGTGATCCTCAACCGTACCGCTTACGGCCGCTATGTGCAGGCAATCGGCTCCAACGAGCAGGTGGCTCGCTATGCCGCGGTGGATGTCGATCGCATTAAGGTAATCACCTACATGCTGTTGGGCGTGTGTGTGGGCGTCGCCACGCTGTTGTACGTGCCACGGCTGGGTTCGGCTTCGCCCAGCACCGGTCTGCTTTGGGAATTGGAAGCGATTGCCGCGGTCATCGTTGGCGGTACCGCGTTGAAGGGTGGTGCCGGCAGCATCACCGGCACAGTCATTGGAGCGATTCTACTGTCGGTCATCAGCAATATTCTCAACCTGACCAATATCATCAGCGTCTACCTCAACGCGGCGGTGCAAGGTTTCGTGATCATCGTAGTCGCCTTTCTGCAGCGCAGACGGAAATGAGGATTTCAACTCCGTGCTTTATTTCGTCTCCGAGCTGGGCGATGATAAATTAACCCAGAAACTGAATCTATGATTACCCCCGCATCAAATCCCCAGAAAAGAGACGCAAAGTTCGAGGCTCTTACTCGCAACGCATTGGACGTTCGACCAATCAGAAGGAGGTTCGCCATCCGCAAATTGGCTCTTATTGCCACGGCGGTGGGATTGCTCTGCGCCAGCCTCGGCTGGAAGCGCGGAGGAGCCCGTCAACATTGGTGTGTCAATCCCTGCAGCCACCCATAGCTTCACCGCCGGAATTGTTCACTGGGCCAACGAGGCCAAAAAGGAGCTAGAAAAGGCGCATCCCGGGCTGAAGGTCACCGTCAAGACCGCAGGAAGCGCCCCCGAGCAGGCGAACCAGCTGCAGGATCTTCTGACAGTCACCAAGATCAACACGCTGGTGATCTTCCCGTTCGAGTCGGCGTCGCTGACCAAGCCGGTGGCACAGGCGAAGAACAAGGGCGTCTACGTGACTGTAGTGGACCGTGGCCTCACAGACACCAGCGCGCAGGACGCCTACGTGTCCGGTGACAACACGGCCTTCGGCAAGGTCGCTGCCGAGTACCTCGCCAAGGCCCTGAATGGCAAGGGCAACATCGTTGTCCTTCGAGGCATTCCCACCACCCTCGACAACGAGCGCATGGATGCCTTCAACGCCGTCATGAAGAACTATCCGGACATCAAGATACTGGACGCCAAGCACGGCAACTGGAACCGCGACGATGCCTTTAAGGTAATGCAGGACTACCTGACGCGCTTCAAAGAAATCGACGCGGTTTGGGCGGCTGATGACGACATGGCGGTGGGTGTGCTCAAGGCCATCGAGCAAGCCAAGCGCAACGATATCAAGATCGTTTTCGGTGGCGCTGGCGCCAAGGGCGCGATCAAGACGCTAATGGAGGGCAGCAACCCTTTGATCCAGGCAAACGTGTCCTATTCGCCGAAGTTCATGTACGACGCGATCAAGTTGACTGCTGAAGCGCGGCTCAAGGGCGAGAAGCTGCCGGAAAAGATCATCATTCCGTCGGTGCTGATCACAAAGGAGAATGCGAAGGAGTTCTACTTTCCGGACTCGCCGTTCTGATCACCGGACGCCGCCTCGAACGCAATTGATCGACCAGTGACCGGGGATGTTTTGACCCGTTCGGGTTGGCGTGGTGGGCTACGGCTCCAATGGCGATGCGTTCCAGATCAATGATCGGAGCAAAGCCGGTCTGCGTTGACAGCGTTGAATCGAGTGACGCGGCCAAGGTGCATGCCGATCTCTCTTCGTTCCCTTTGCAGGCCCCCCAGACTTCGAAATTTATGGTGCCCATGAGCGAAGAATGGCTATTTAGTAAAAAATCTATGAATAACCCCCCATACTTATCGCAAACAGAAGCAACAACCGTGACTCTTGTTCACAAGGCAATTCTGACCGCCCGACCAATCACCATGAAGCTCGGCATCCGCAAATCAGCTGTCGTTGCCATCGTCGCGGCGCTGGTCTTCGCCGCATCGGCCGGGCGAGCGGAGGAAAAAGTCAATTTGGGCGTTTCCATTCCAGCCGCCACCCACGGCTGGACCGGTGGCGTTGTCTACTGGGCGAATCAGGCGAAGAAGGAGCTTGAAAAGGCGCACCCCGGATTGAAGATAACCGTCAAAACCGCTGGAAGCCCTCCCGAACAGGCGAACCAGCTGCAAGACCTCCTTACGGCTACCAAGATCGACACGTTGGTCGTCCTTCCGTTCGAATCTGCCTCGCTCACCAAGCCCGTGGCGCAGCTCAAGAGCAAGGGAGTCTACGTGACGGTGGTCGATCGCGGCCTTACCGACACCAGCGCGCAGGACGCCTACGTCGCAGGTGACAACAAGGCGTTTGGCAAAGTCTCTGCCGAATATCTGGCCAAAGCCCTTAACGGCAAGGGCGACGTCGTGGTCCTCCGCGGAATTCCCACTTCGATCGACAATGAACGCATGGATGGATTCAATTCGGTGATAAAGAACTATCCGGACATTAAGATACTGGACGCCAAGCACGGAAACTGGAACCGGGATGATGCGTTTAAGGTCATGCAGGACTATTTGACCCGCTTCAAACACATCGATGCGGTCTGGGCCTCAGATGATGACATGGCGGTCGGTGTTCTCAAGGCCATTGAACAGGCTAAGCGCGATGATATCAAAATCGTCTTGGGCGGCGCGGGAGCCAAGGGCATGATCAAGATGTTGATCGACGGAAATAATCCCCTGATCCAAGCGAACGTGACCTATTCGCCAAAGATGATCTACGAGGCAATCAAACTGACAGCTGAAGCGCGGCTCAAGGGCGAGAAGGTGCCATCCGCCTACATCATCCCGTCCGTGCTTATCACAAAGGAAAACGCGAAGGAGTTTTACTATCCGGACTCACCGTTCTGATTCCTGCTGGATCGGCGTCGGCGCGACGGCGGCCCTCAAGTCAGGTGAAAGTGTCGTTCGGGTCAGGCCCGCGCAGCCAACACACTTTGCGTTTCCACAAAAGAGACTGGCTGATTCTTGCCAGAATTTTCTTTATGCCGCATGGCAGACAGGCCATTGCGCCTCGGCTATTTGGAAAATTTCTTTCGGCAGTTACTCTAACCTCGGTTTGCAAGCTATGCTGTACGGGCCTACGTCGCAGCCGGCGCAGTCCCGGCCTTACCATGGTTTGACTTGAAGCCCAAATAGGTGCCAGAGCTTATGTCCATGAGAGCGAGCAATGTCCCATTCAAACTTCGGCATCATCAGCCGCGTGAGTACCTCCGAGACAAAGATGATGCCAAGCACCAGGGTCCAAACGATCATCTGAAAACGGTGGAACGAACCCCCTGGGCATCACTTTCTGTGATCATGTCGAGCAGGAGTCCTTTGCTCTCGCGCGTGCTGGGGACCTCCCCACCGCTTCCGATGAAGGCGGCGCCCAACCCTGTCGCCGCGCTGATACTCATCATCGCCAGCGCTTGAGGCGTTAGCGTATCCGTGTCTCCGCGTCCGCTGACCAGCCATTGAAAAAGAAAGGCCCACGCTGTGAGGAAGAACCGAAATGCCATCTGACAGCGATCCAAGCTGTAGGACCGAGATTTTTCACGTGGACTTCGATTTCGTCGCCGAGTCGCGCCTCGGAAGATTTATACTGTTCTTCCTTGCACTCCTTCGGAAGGCGTGAGAGTTGCCCCACCTTTTTTACCCCAAAGAGCGCGTCCTCATAGGATGCACAAGCACTGCAGCAGCTCTAAAAGAAACCCTCCATTTATCTTCCTCCTCGATGCACATTAGACTAATGCCTTCATAGTTTTCCCTAATGTATTGTAAAAGCTGCCTAGGATCGATTAGCAAGGCAATGGAAAAGTGATGAACGCGATCACTGCGTCGATAAAAGGCACCAAATTAGTGCAAACGGGATTTCTGGCTATTGACCGCTTGGGGAATTGTCTCCAAAGCTCGGTGAGTTGATTAAGGCTGGCATCTTAGGCGTACCGGCGATTACGCCTCCGATCGCTCGATTGAGCATTCTCGATGGTTGACTTCTTAGGATTGTTTCGGCATTCTCGCTGCATGGACAGGCGTTTCGGCGGCCGGAGGAACAGTAAGCTTAGTGACTTTCTGCAACCGTCTGCGCCAATTTAAGCTATGCCGATTCCGATCCCGCGAGCCTTGGTTGAGTTCATCCTTCTTGGTCCCACCGACGACCGTCGCCAACTGCAAGATTCGCCGATCCTCGGTGACGTCTGGATCGCCTTCGCGGAGAATCCGGCCGAGGTCCTTGATCTGCTGATTACTCCTCACAAGACGCAGCCGGCAGGCCACGTCGCGGCGAAGATCGCCGACTCCATCGATCGGGACGATACCGATATCGCCTATTTGCAGGCGATCCTCGCGGCACGACTCGATTTCGAGGAGGTCCTGAGTGTCCTCGTTCCAATGACAGAATGGTGGCACGAAAAGCGGACTCGAAAGATGCTGGAAAAATATGGACGTGACGCGGATGATCGGACGAGCGGTGCTTCGATTCTTAGCGCCAAGAAAGTCGAAGCGACCATTGCAAAAGTTCTTGAGGCCGCGAGAGCGTGGCAATTGAAGAAGAATAGCAGTCGCAGTCGAGGACGCAGGTCCCCTCGATCGATACGTGACGCTGGCGGCCCTGGTTCTCTGGGCGGGAACTGCTTCTTCGCGAGGGAAGAAAAAACTGAATCCGACTGCGACGGTGGCCGATCGAATAAGTGAAATCCTCAAGATCTCGACCGCAGAAGCGCTGGCAAAGCCGCTGACTGATTTGTTTGAGAAGATACTGGGAAGCACCCCCGATAAGAGACGATGAAGAATCCGGTCCTTTGGTCTGGCAGATTTCCCTCAATCGCAGCGCGACGCCAGCCCTCACCAAATCAGTCCCAGCTGTCAAGGCCGATGCCGCAAGATCCCTCTTTCAGCGTTAACTGTAGCGGAATCGGCTGGGCGGTCATCGATTCAGGTATCGAGAGCAGTCACCCTGCTTTTAAAGACGCGAGCGGACAAAAGAGCCGCGTCAAGAAAAGTTTCGATTTCGGCAATTTTCGCCAGGTATTAAGTCTTAACAATCTTAAGCCCGACATACGGAAGAAAAACCTTCAACGGCTGCTTGAGCGGGGCAACCTGTTCAGACTGGAAAGGGAGACCAATCCGGAGGCTCTTCTTGAGGCACTGGCGGTGGACGCAAAGAGCGGACGTTCCATTCATTGGGAGTCGGTCGAGAAGTTCGTGGAAATAGACCCCAATAAGCCGTCGAGCAAACCCCCGAGCAAGCATGGCACGCACGTGGCGGGAATCATCGGCGCCAGCAAGCAGAACGCGGATAAGGACGCTGGTGAAAGTGACGACCACGCGGACGGCATGTGTCCGGACATCTGGCTCTACGATTTCCGGGTGCTGGCACCGGACCTCAAGGATACCGAATTTGCCATCATGGGTGCTGCTGCAATACATCCGCTACATGAACGAGCGGAATCGCTTCATCGCCATTCACGGCGCCAATCTTAGTCTCTCCATCCCCCATGACGTGCGCAATTTCGCCTGCGGGCGCACCCCAGTGTGCGAGGAATGCGAGCGACTGGTTGAGAGTGGCGTGGTCGTCGTCGCGGCGGCGGGCAATCACGGCTATCAGAACTTCGAAACCAAGGAAGGAATCTACGAGGGCTATGCCGCCTTCAGCATCACCGACCCGGGCAATTCTGACGGCGTCATCACCGTCGGAGCGACCCATCGCTACTGGCCGCATACCTACGGCGTCAGCTTCTTTTCGAGTCGTGGACCGACCGGGGATGGACGACTTAAGCCGGATCTGGTTGCGCCGGGCGAGCGAATTCGCAGCGCCAATCCTCGAAGCGCATTGGGGCGATCTCGACGGCACGAGCATGGCCGCGCCGCACGTGAGCGGAGCCGCCGCCATGCTCATGGCACGCTATTCGGAACTCATCGGCCAGCCCAGGAAGATCAAGCACATTCTCTGCGAAAGCGCGACCAATCTCGATCGCGAACGGAGCTTCCAAGGGCATGGCATGCTCGACGTGCTCCGAGCGTTTCAAAGCATCTAAGGAAGAAAACTATGATATTTAGCTTGGAAGTCCGGCGTGCCCGCAAAGGAGACTGTCTCCTCCTGCACTTCGGTCCGAAGTGACGACCCCGGTCTCGATGATGATCGATGGCGGTCCGAAGAAGGTTTACAAACCGCATCTGAAGCCGCGCCTTCGAAGAGATCAAGACGGCGCGTGGCCTTTCCGACGAGGATTCACTTCCGGTCGATTTGCTCATGGTCAGCCACGTGGATGACGATCACATTCAGGGCATTCTCGACCTGACGAAGGAGTTGCTCGAGGCGAACGTGAACGACAAGCCGCAGTTGGTGCAGGTTCTCAGCTTCTGGCACAACAGTTTCGACGACATCATCGGCCACAAGCCCGAGGAGTTGACGGCCGCTTTCCGAAGCCAATTCGGCTCGGCAGCGGTCTCCGGGGAACTGCCTGCGGACGCCACCATCGACCTCGGTGATGAGGCCGGCGAACTCACCGAAGAGGTCATCGTCGACAATCTCAAGGTGCTCGCGAGCATCGAACAGGGCTACCAGTTGCGCGTCGACGCCGAAGGACTGGATTTTCCGCGCAATCCCGGAATTCGACGGAAAGCTGATCATCGCGACCAAGGACGCAGAAAGCATCGACATGGGGAGGGGTTTGAAGTTCATCGTGGCCGGCCCGATGAAGCCCGAGGTCGAGGCGCTCCGAAAAAAGCACGACGAATGGCTGCGCGAGCTGAAGGCCAAAGGCAAGTCGCCGCCTGAGGCGCTTGCGGCGTATGTCGACAAATCGGTGCCGAACCTGTCGAGTCTCGTGCTCGTCGCGGAAGTCGAAGGCAAGCGCATATTGCTCACTGGCGACGCGCGCGGCGACAAGATCATCGAGGGGCTGCAGCTCGTAGGACTCTTGGACCCGGGCGATGATAGCACGATGCATGTCGAGGTGCTCAAGGTTCCGCATCACGGAAGTTCCAACAATCTGGAGCGCGGTTTCTTCGAGCGCATCACCGCGGACCATTACGTGTTCTCGGGCGACGGCGAGCACGGCAACCCTGAGCGCGAGGCATTGGAAATGTTGTTTGCCGCCCGTGGCAGCGCAGAGTTCACGGTGCACCTGACCTATCCAGTCAAGGAGATCGACGAGGGGCGCATGGAGGATTGGGCGAAAGAGCAGAAAAAGAAAGAGAACAGAAAGAAGACGCCGTCCGATTCGGCGCAGCCGAAATGGTCGCCGAAGGCGCAAAGCCTGGAGGCGCTATTCGCAGACAAGCGCATCTCCGAGGAGAAAATCAGCATCGTCGACCCTGACAGGCCACATTTGATCGATCTGCTCGACCCTGTTCGGTTCTGAGGTCGAAGCCATCTGCACGGCCCTTTGGGGACGAAAGGAGAATAGACCCGTGAGTGTCAAAGTTTATGGATGTAATCATGTTGCGATCGAGGTGGGGGACGTTGAGAAGGCGGCAGCCTTTTACCAAGACGTCTTCAATCTCGAGAAGCTCGACGAAGGCGAAGGCGATGCCTTCTTCAGGCTGGGCGAGCATCAATTTCTTGCGATGTTCGAGGTCAAGGAGGGGAGATCCGAGCGCGCGGGGCACTTTGGTATCATGGTGCGCGATGAGCAGCAGCTAGCTGAAGTGCGCGAAAAACTCACGAAGAAATACGGTGTCGAATTGATCCCGCCGTTCCGTTGCGACTTCCGCGATCCGTGGGGCAACCGCATCCAGGTCGTCGATCTGCACGACGAATCGCTGGTTTGGCTGTTGAAGTATCAGGAAGTTCAGAAGGTGGGAATACGGTTTGCCGATTGAAACGCGCTGTACGAAATCAACCCGCAGAGGCGGGCGCGCACGGAGACTTTTTTCGTCCGCCGGCGGCGTCGCACGCGACATTTTGGTCTATCGCGAAATCCTAGTCAGCGCCCTCTACTCGGCGTTACGTGGACAAGCGGGCGCGTGCTCTTTCCAGGCGGGTGACTAATCATGCCGATTGGCCCGCGAGGCACCGCACGTCCTCATGATCTCCAGGGCTTGGTCGGCACGGTCGGGGCTGGACTTGACAAGGACGAACTCGCCATCGTGGTCGAAATTCGTGACGTAGCCCTCGATGACGTCCTTAGGCAGGCGATAATCGGCAAGATGGGCCCTAAAGGCCCGGGCATTAGCATTTCGATCCATCTTAGGTTTCAAATCGCGTTCGGTGCTGCCCCAATACACCGCCGGACCAGAGCCCGGCGCAAAGATCCCACCGAGGTTGCCCGTTTCTTCCGACACGATGGCCTCATCGTAAACAGTGTCTTCGAATCCCGCGCGAGCCAGTCGCTCCACGGCTTTGTCCAGGTCCCGGGCGTTATCGAATATCCCAACGATAGTCGTCATCTTCATTTTGATACGTCGTATATGTGCGGTTCCCGCGACAGTGGCATCGGCTGTCAAGGCTGGCAAGAGGGATTTTGCTCCCCGGAAGAAAACGATGAAACCGGCCAGACCGCGTTCATTTCGGGAGCGGTACGCCAGCGACTCGTGCGTTCCGCACGAAGCGAGTTCGCGATGTATTCCATTCTTCTCGCAATAGGTTGCTCTTCCAGGAGCGGCTCTTTGACTACATTGGCGGCGGGTGAGTGCTCGCTGAGCGCCGGTTATTTCACGAACACTTTATAAGCCCACGGCTCTAGTATTAGTTGAGTGGAGGCGAGCAGTTCAACAGGCTCTTTGCCGAAGATCTCAGTATACATTCCATGATATAGGGTTTCATCAAATGTCACCGTCTGGGGAGTGTTCGAGAAGTTAAACACGGCAAAGACCTTATCGCGTTCATTGTGTCGAACAAAGCTCAATACCTTGTGCGGGACGGTGTTCGGCACGTTGATCATCCTGGCTCCCCACTTGGCATTCCACAGGGCAGTATTCTCTCTCTTTAGGGCAAACAGCATTTTGTAGAACTCGCCGAGCCGATGTTCTTTCCATTGAATCGGATCTCTCTCAAAGAATTGAAGGCGTTTGGTGCTCTCCGCCTCTTGCCCGTTGTAGATCAACGGCATTCCCTCGCCCACAACGGACAGCACAATCGCCGCTTCAAGGGCCTCGCCAAACTGCTCGAATTCGGTTCCCTCCCAAGCATTCTTATCGTGATTGCTTACGAAAGTCATTCGCATGATGTCGGCGGGATACGCTTTATCATTCCAAGCGTAGTATGCGCGGAGCCTATCCAGATCCGATTGGCCGATTGCGATTAGGTGTACGGCCTCATTCCAGCTCCAAGCGTAGGTCATATCGAAAGCTTCTACATGGAGATCTCGAGCCTCCCATTCTGCCAGCATGAAGACCGGCTTAATCGCGTCTAGCTCCTTGCGTACATTGTTCCAAAAATCGGTCGGCACAAAACCTGCGACGTCACAACGGTAACCATCAATATTTACCTCGGACACCCAGTATTTCATGGCGTCCGTCATGTACTTGCGAAGAGCCTCATTCTGATAGTCAAGATCGATGATGTCGACCCAATCCCACCAAGGGGTAGGGCAAAAGTCGCCTTTCCAATCGCGTAAATACCATTCAGGGTGTTCGCTGACTAATGGATTATCCCAGGCCGTGTGATTAGCTACCCAGTCAAGGATGACATACATGCCCTCCTTGTGAGCTGCATTCACAAAATGTTTTAGGTCGTCCAAAGTTCCAAACTCTGGATTCACACTGTAATAATCCTTGACAGCATAGGGACTTCCCAAGGTGCCCTTGCGGCCTTTTTCACCAATTTCATTGACGGGCATTAGCCACAAAATGACCACGCCCAAGTCTTTGAGTCTAGGCAGATGCCTTTCGGCTGCCCTGAACGTGCCCTCGTCAGTAAACTGCCGGGTGTTAATCTGGTAGATCGTGGCGTTCTTGCTCCAATCAGGGTGATCGATTAAGACCGAAGGCTTAGGTTGGTAAGGGTTTTGGGCATTCATGCGGGGCAAGGTATAGGGATGAGCTGAACTGGGACTGATACTTGGGGAATATCGCTTTCGAGTGTTGTCGGGGCGCGTCTGCGGAATCGGTTCGCGGGGACCGTTTACGTGGAACGATGTTGTTGAAATGCGGTTTGTAAGTCAAGTTTTTGGGCTAGTGTAAGAACGCGGCGGGTTTGCGGCACGTCGGGAAACCTGCGAAGCCGTAATCAACAGGCCTCGCTAAAAATCCCATTTTCGTTTACGGGACTGACGTTGATTTCGCACAACGTCTACGCCCTCCCACGCGGACCCCTGCAGAACGGCTTCGCCAAGAACACGCCTATCCTCGGGATACCCTGCGATGGAAATTCAACGGTGCGAGCGGTACAATCGAGGTCCTCCTGGACAAAAAACTTTCTTTCTTCATTTTCGCCTTGCCTTGCATCGGAGTCGATCCTAAAAAAACCGCGAGAGAGGCCGGATGGTAGATGCGGTAGTGGAGCTCCGGCGTCCCGTTTTCAAACCAAATTTTTACGCCACGTGAAGCACTCCTTTCTAACGCAGCTGACCACTCTGGCCGCTCTATTTATCCAAGCGAAGTTCCCGGCACCTTAAACCTTAGGGCTCCCAAGCGATAGACAACAAGCCCAACCCCCAGCAAACTATCAATATTATGAGAAAGAACCTCCTCTCTGCAGTCGTCGTATTATTCTCGGCCATTAAGGCATTTTCCTGGACCGACGGCGAACTCCTGGTCTGGACAACTGACAACAGAGGCTACCGCGCGCTCGCTGAGCTTGGTAAAAAATTCGAAGAGGAGATGGGGGTTCCGGTAAAGGTGGAGACTCAGGAGGGCATCACGGAAAAATTCCAGGCAGCCGCTCAGACCGGCAAAGGCCCTGACATCTTCTTCTGGGCGCACGACCGAATCGGCGAATGGGCCGATGCGGGTCTGTTGAAGCCCCTGGAAGTAAAGGACGATTTTAAGGCAACGATGATCCCCATGTCCTGGGATGCCGTAACGCACAACGGTAAGATCTGGGGATACCCAGCGGCCCTTGAGTGTGTCTCTTTGATCTGCAACAAAAAACTCGTTACCGGCAAACCTCCGTCTCAGCTTTCAGAATTCCCTGCATTCGCCAAAGAACTCCAGGCAAAGAATCCGAAAGCGATCGCGATCATGTGGGACTATAAGGTTCCCTACTTTACCTTCCCGTTTCTTGCCAGCGCCGGGGCTTATTCTTTCAAGAGAACTGAGGCCGGCTATGACCTCAAGGACATTGGCGTGGATAATGCCGGCGCCATAGAGGGTCTGACGGCAGTCGTAAATCTTATCAAGGAGGGCGTGCTTCCGAAGGGCTCCACCCAGGATGTGATGGAACAAAAGATGGCCAGCGGCGAGCTGGCCACGATGGTAAATGGCCCGTGGGCTTGGGCGAATCTGCGTAAGAGCGGGATCGATTTCGATCTCGCTGCATTGCCTGGTGTTGGTGGAAATCCAGGCAAACCGTTCGTGGGCGTTTGGTCGGCGCTCATCAACCGCTCAAGCCCGAACGCGGAGTTTGCGATGCAGTTTCTTGAAAAACTCGTCTGCACCGCGGATGGCCTCAAGGCCCTCGATGCCGACGCGCCGCTTGGCGTTCCGGCGGTGAAATCTCTTGCCGACGAGATGAGCGCCGCGAATCCTTTGATCAAGGTAACGTATGAGAACTGCCTGAACGGTGTAGTGATGCCCAACATTCCTCAGATGGGCAAATTCTGGAGTTCGATGAAAGCGGCTTTCGAGATTTCGACAAACGGTGAGGCGACTCCTGAGGCTGCCTTGAAGGACGCCAGAAAGAATATGGGGAAATAAGTGTGAAGGGGCTGCCGATTCCACAAATCCTTGTAGTCCTGTTGGCGGTTCCTGCGCTCGTCCTCAGTTTTTTTATCTACCAAACAGGAAATTTCTATGTCGCATTAGCCGTGCTCATAGTGACCTGCCTAGGGGTCTACATTTACCTGAACCCATCGGCAAATACCTTCAGGTATCTCTTTCCCGGATTTCTCGGTTTTGGCCTCTTCGTCATCTTTCCGATCCTCTTCACAATTTATATCGGTTTCACCAAGTATAGCTCGCAGAACCTCCTCACTTTTGATCGCGCCTTGGCGTTGTTCCGGCAGGAGACCTTCGCTGTCGATACTGCTGCCTCTTACAAATACACGTTGTACGCTCAAGAGAACGGCCAATACGTCCTTTATCTGGAAGACGAAAAGGATCCAGCGAAACGCTTCGCATCGGAGCCATTCAATCTCGACCCCACGGGAAAAGCAAAGGTCGAGCAGGAACCCGTTAAGCTGAATGCCTTGCCCGCGGGAGAGGAAGTGAAGGGCAAGCCCATGCAAATGGCTCAAATTAATAGGGCAAAGCTTTTGAACCCATTAAGAGCGAGCAAATTTGCGCTTCCCGACAACACACTGGTGGGATTGGAAGGGCTGACGAAATTCGCGGCGCGACAGCGGCTTTGGGTACAGAATCCGGACGGGTCGCTCACCAACGCCAAGGATGGCACGGTCATTCGTCCCGATTTCAACCAAGGCTTCCTCGTCAACGACAAAGGGGAGAGGGTGGGCGTCGGTTTCCGCACGTTCGCCGGCTTTCACAACTACAAGCAGATCCTTACCGATCCGCGCATTCGAGGAGCCTTCTTTAGGATATTCCTGTGGACGTTCGCCTTTTCGGCGATTTCGGTTGTGCTAACATTCGCGCTTGGAATCCTTCTGTCGGTGCTCCTTGAACAGCCGGATATCCGTTTTCGGCAGACGTACCGCACGCTCTTTATTTTGCCCTACGCGGTTCCGGGGGTCCTATCGATCCTGATCATGAGAGGGTTGTTCAATCAGGAATTTGGGGCTGTGAATGAGATGCTGAGAGCATTCTTTGGTTTCGCTCCGGAATGGGAAACCAATCCCTGGGGGGCTCGCGCAATGGTTTTGCTGGTGAATCTCTGGCTGGGCTATCCTTACATGATGCTTATTTGCACGGGGATGCTTCAGTCCATTCCATCCGGAATTTATGAGGCGAGCGCGATCGACGGGAGCAACAAGGTTACTGATTTCTTCCAGCTTACTCTGCCGCTGGTGCTCCCCGCGATGATCCCGATTCTCATCTCGTCTTTCGCTTTTAATTTCAACAATTTCAACCTCATTTTCCTGTTGACGGCCGGAGGACCGCAGATGGTCGGTGGGAACGCAGGCGAGACCGATCTCCTCGTGACTTACACGTACAACATCGCCTTCCGCGATTCGGGCACGAACTTCGGGCTGGCCAGCGCGATTGCCACCCTGCTTTTCATCCTGGTCGGGTTTCTGTCCTGGATAAACCTTAGGTTAACCGCAGGAAAGGCGAAGATGTGAAACGGATGACTCCCGAACAGAAGGTAGTAGTTAGAAAAGTGGTTTCTCACACGCTGCTTCTTTTTCTCCTGTCGTTGGTCCTGGTGCCGTACATCATGGTGGTTTCGGCTTCGCTTCGCCGGGGCAATTTTGCGCCAAGCGGCCTGCTTCCAGACCACGTCAGTTTGGAGCATTGGAAGTATGTTCTTGGCATTCCTTACGAAGAGGTGATTAACCCGGCCACGGGTGAAAAGCGTGTTGTCAAGGCGGAGACGCCGCCGTTGCTCTGGTTCTGGAACTCGATCAAGATATCAGCAATCGCGTCAATCGGCATCCTTCTCTTGTCTGGAACGGCTGCCTATGCATTTGCCCGGCTGCATTTCAAGTTCAGATCCACTACCTTGAGTTCCCTGCTGATCCTCCAGATGTTTCCCATGGTGCTCGCGTTGGCGGCCATATACGTGATTCTTGATTTCCTTGGCCAGTACCTTCCCGCGCTCGGCTTGAACACCCATCCCGGGCTGATCTTGGTCTACCTCGGCGGAATTTCGGGCTACATCTGGATGCTTAAGGGTTATTTTGATACGATACCGGTGAGCATGGAGGAATCAGCCACGATCGACGGCGCCACTCAGTTCCAAACCTTCACGCAGATTCTTCTGCCCATGAGCCTGCCCATCTTCGCCGTCGTGTTTATCCTGTCCTTCATCGCCTTCATGTCCGAGTACCCCGTAGCGTCGATTGTCCTACAGACTCGCGAAAACTGGACATTGGCGGTAGGGGCCAATTCATTCTTGGCCGAACACCAAAAGCTTTGGGGTCGCTTCGCTGCGTTGGCCGTTTTGAGCGGCGTGCCAATTACGGTCGTGTTCATGGTGTGTCAGAAGTATGTCGTAAGCGGTCTTACCTCCGGCGGCGTCAAGGAGTAGCAGACGCGCGATATTCACAAGCCGGTCGCAGACCGCACTCGGGACATGACTTCTTCAGCGACTTGGCTGGCTCTCTCCCGCCCATCGCGCAGCACCATTTCAACGTAGCCAGGAACCGCCAGAATTTCGTTTCGTCGCTCCCGCATGGGTGCAAAATATTCCCACAACGCAGAGAAGAGTCGCTTCTTAAAGTCGCCATAGCCTGCGCCTCCCGCCCGAAAATCGCTCTCCATCTGGGCGTAGTCGGCCGGATTGGCGACAAGTTTGTAGAGCGCGAGGATTGTTGAGTTTTCTATGGCCTTGGAAGCTTCGACGGGTGTGGAGTCGGTCTTCAAGCTCATGATTTTTTTTCGCATCGCAGATTCTTCCTCGAACATTCCAATGGTGTTGCCGTAGCTCTTGCTCATCTTTTCGCCGTCGAGGCCCGGGACAACGGCGGCGTCATCGCGAATGCTGGGTTCCGGCAGCTTTAAGGTCGGCCCGTAGGTTTCGTTGAACTTAATGACGAGATCGCGTGCAACCTCGATGTGTTGCTTCTGATCTTTGCCCACTGGGACGACATCGCTGTCGTAGATCAGGATATCCGCCGCCATCAGCACCGGATAGGCAAAGAGTCCGTGCGAGCGCGCGACGCCCCTCCCAAGCTTGTCCTTGTACGAGTGACAGCGCTCCAGCAAGCCCATTGGTGTCAGGGTGCTCAAGATCCATGCAAGCTCAGTGACTGCCGGGACTTGGGATTGGCGGAAAAAGCACGCCTTGCGCGGATCGAGACCGCAGGCGAGGAAATCGATGGCGACGCTGCGAATGTTTTCGCTCAAATCTCCGGCGTCGCGCACGGTTGTCAGGGCGTGCAGGTCGGCGATGAAATAGAAGGCCTCGCCGCGGTGCTGCAGTTCGATAGACGGCTTCATCATGCCGAAGTAGTTGCCAAGATGCAGAGTGCCCGAAGGCTGAATGCCGGAGAGGATGCGCATAGAGGGTTTAAAAGGGGCCGATGAACAGAATCACCTGCGGCCGGTTTTGCGATAATTTCGGAGGTCGGATCAATACGAATAGTCCTCCGGCAGTCGAAAGGCGTTTTCGATATGACGAATGATAGGCGGCCCGGATATCACAACCTCCACCACATCGAAGCGGAAAACAATATCGGGCATGTCGAGCATCCTGAG
This sequence comes from uncultured Verrucomicrobiae bacterium, assembly GCA_963810765.1. Taxonomy (GTDB): domain Bacteria; phylum Verrucomicrobiota; class Verrucomicrobiia; order Chthoniobacterales; family Terrimicrobiaceae; genus DASTFP01. Next base: position 227,317 of record CAWEOV010000024.1, on the reverse strand, counting down.
CCAGGTCATCGCTCCGCGGAGGATCAGGCGTCGTTTCCTTCGGTCCACCGCATCGAGCGGACGCCCGAAGTCCTCGGATGATCGCGTCTTTACCTCTACGAAAACGAGCTCGTTGTGGCGCTTGTCACGGCAGACGATGTCGACTTCGCCTCCGTGCGGCGCGCGGAAGTTGCGGTACAAGATTTTGTGACCATTGCTTTGCAGATGTTTGACTGCAAGTTTTTCGCCAGCGCGCCCCAGCGCTAGATGGGGAGGTTCCGGCGGTGGGAACAACGCGGCGCGAAGCCCGTTCGCGAAGCGCAAGACTTCGGTTCTCACAGCGTTCGGCTCCCGTTCGGATTAGGGTAACTGTGACGACAGCGAGACGACTTATACGGTCGTTGGGTGGTCCCGCCGGTCGCGCTTGCCGTCTGGTCACACCGCGTTTCCTTTATCGCCGTATTCTTCCAGGGATTTTCGGTGAGGATTTTGTCTCGCGAGCGGATGCTGTTTGCCGGTGCGACGAAAGTGTTTCGGACATCGTCGCGCATGCTGCGCAAGATTTCAGAGTGTTCCGTTTTTCCAAGGAGCACGCTGAAAGGGAGCTGGATGAGTCTTGCAAAGAACCCGGCGATTGGCCGAAGCGCGAGCTGGCTGCCGCGATGGGTCGTCGAAACAAAGATCACGCGAGAGATATCACTCCGCGGCGAGAAATATCAAATCGCGCGCCCGAACGCAAGATCTGCGGGGACCTTACCGAGATGTGTTGCGGCCTCCTCAGGCAGAGCGGAAAGCTTTGCAGCCTTCGGGTGAGAGCAGTTAGGATCGCGCGCTATCCGAGCCTGACTTGCGCCTACCACACCCGTCTGTGGAACCTAACGAAGCGCGATGACCCTTACGGATTCCAAGAATGAAAATCCTCTATGTTGCCGACCTTCACTATAGCTTGAAGCAGTTCGACTGGCTGCTCGCGAACGCGGGTCCGTACGACGTTGCGGCAATCGGCGGAGATCTGCTCGATGTCGGAGGTGCTTTGGACCCCGATATTCAGATCGTTGTCGTCGAGAAATACCTCAAGCGGCTGCGGAGGCAAACGCGTTTGCTCGTCGCATCTGGAAATCATGACGCGGACGCCCGAAACTCCGCCGGCGAGTGGTTCGCTCGGTGGCTAATAAGAGCGCGCGGAGACGGTCTTTTCGTCGATGGGGATCAGGTCTCGTTTCCCGAAGCCACCGTGACCTTATGCCCCTGGTGGGACGGGCCGGTATCGCGCGCCGAGTTGGAGAGGTTGCTCGACCACGCCGCAACGCACGTGGCTGGTAAATGGATTTGGATACATCATGCGCCACCGGATCGCTCGCCGGTAAGTTGGACGGGAAGAAAATACGCGGGAGACAAGTATCTCGTGGAGTGGATTCTACGCTTTGGACCGGACCTTGTGCTCTCCGGACACATTCATAGTGCGCCGTTTTACCCGGATGGCTCTTGGATTGATCGGATCGGAAAAACCTGGGTCTTTAATCCCGGACGCCAGATCGGTCCGAGTCCTACCTCGATTGTCTTCGATCTCGACGCGATGACGGCGGAATGGTTTTCGCTCGAAAGCGAATCTCTGAGGCGGATTGCGATTGATTCTCCCGATTTCAGCGCACGGGTGGCCGCCGCTGGCGGTGCATGAGGACTTCGAGCACTTCATCGACCATGCTGATATGGTCGTGACCATCGAACTGTTGCCTTACGTCCACCAGATATTTGTTCAGCGCATCAAGGCGCCGCGCGAGGACCTCCGAGACGTGCATGCTTACGACGGGATGGGTTTCCAAGAACTGCCGGCCGTCCTCAACGACGTAGAACGATGAGGGCGTCACTGTCCGCACGCTGGCGCGATGACTCGTGCCAAGCAGCACGGACATTTCGCCGAAGACTGAGCCCGGTTCCGAGGCGGTGGCAATTTGAACCTCGTCCTTGTGCACTTCCACCTCTCCATCGATAAGGAAGAACAGCATTCCCGTCGTGGTTCCTTGTTCGATGATGATTTCGCCTGCGCCGAGATCTCGTTTCGGATACCCGGCCAGAATTTCGAAGAGTGGAGCCATGCGGATGAACGATGACGCAACAACCGGCCACATCGCAAGTTTTCACACCAGAAGCCTGACAGACTTTGAAGTGGCGGGATGCAAGCTTGTTTTCAATGGTGAAAATCCGTAACGAATGAGACAATGACATGCTTTAAACTCTCTTCTTGAGAACTTCCTTATCCATAGAAACACGAGGCGATTCTCCTGGCGGATTTGAATCCACGTGCAAACTGCAAAGCTTATCGATCACCTCTTTTTCGTCTTTGGTCATCCTCTCGCGTTGCCGCAAATACTCGTTCCAAGAGGGCGTCACCACTTCCATTAAGAATTTGTCTGATCGGGTCAAATCCTCATACAAATGCCATCTGGAAGCGCCATTTCTCAGATAGATCAGTCGAACTTCACGCATGAATTCGATGCATTGACTTCGCCGCGCAGGATCAATCAGGAATTCTGTCGTGACTGACACTGGGCTATCTTGGGCTTGAGACAGCCGCATCGGGTCCAAGTCATGGGAAAAGATGGTCATCGATGCCGGCTCGAAATTCAGGCTGGCAGTAAAGTCAATCGAGAGCCGCTTTCGAAGGACGACATGGGTAACGATCATAACCAGGGTCGCCAAACCGCCCGCCACTAGAAATGTGGGAACGACCCCACTCTTCGCAGCCGCTGCGCCCCAGATTGCGCTCCCGAGAGCAGTCGCCGCCTGTGAAATCATGATTATTGTTGCGTTCATGCGTCCTCGTGCCCAATCGGGCATCGCGCGTTGGCCCGCGATCCAGAGTTCGGAAGAAGACAAGGTCCATCCCGCGCCGGCAATTGCAGCAACCAGTAAAAAGAAGTGCGGGCGATGGACATTGGCCATGAGAAACAGATTCAACACCAGCAACAGATTTGCATAGATGGTCAGCGTGTTAGGAGAAAAGCGAGCGCGCGCCCAAGGAATGACGAACACGGCGCCGACGACTGACCCGACGCCCATGCTCGTGAACAGATACCCGAGATTTGCGGGATCGAGATGCAATTCCTTCAATCCGACCACCGGCAGCAGTGCCGGAATAATTGAGATAAAGAACGAGAACAAGGCGCTCCGAGCGAGGACGACCTTGATTCCGGGGGCATAGCGCACGTAGTGGATCGCTGTCGTCACCGTCGCGAAGAATTCGTCGAGCGGAACCCGCGCTTGCGCGCGGGCTTGTCTCCACTGCAAGATCGCCAAGAACATCAAGAGGAAACCGAGTCCATTGGCGCCAAATACGAAGCTCACTCCCATCATTGGAATCAAGAGGCCGCCAAGAACAGGCCCGATCATTCCCGAGATGTTTATTTGTAATCCCCCGAGCGTATTTGCGGAGGCCAACTCTTCCCTGGAGACCATTTCGGTGACGACGGAAGAAGAAGCCGGCGAGCCAAACGCAAAACCTAGATTGAATAGAAACGTACTGGCCAGAATGATGTACGGATTGAGGTAATGAGTCAGCCCGAGGATCGTGAGTCCGAGTGCGATCAAGGCCTGCCACAAGTTCACTGCGCATAAGATCTTCTTGCGATCTACCATGTCTGCGAAGGCTCCCGCTGGTAACGTGAACAGCGCGAACGGGAGGGCTGAAAGCGTCGACATCAACGAGATGAGAAAGGCGGAGTCACCCACCTCGCCCAGTACCGAAAAGGCCGCGGTGTTATGGGCTGCGACGCAGACTCCGGAAATTACGGTTGCCAGCCACAGGTTTCTAAAGACCGGGTTTCGCAACGCCAGCCAGATAGAGGTGTCAGTCGTGGCAGCGTTCACGTCGAAGGAAGCAGCAAGCGGGTTCAGAGCCGGCTCCTCACATCTTCGCGTATTCCGCTACACGTTGTCCGCTGCGGTGTCTGCCTTGCCGACCTTGGCCGCACCGACTTCGCCCCATTGCCAGTCGCGGATCTCAGGCATGTCATCACCGTAGCGCGCGATGTAGCTCTTGTGATCGAACAGCTTCTCGCGGATGGCCTGTTGGGCGTACGCCGCGCGCGCAGCTTCGGCACACGCTCAGCGGTTTCTTAAGCAGCGGATTGTCGTGAAGGTAAATTTGGCCGACCGATAAGGAATTGCGGTGCACGGTATCGACCATGCCGATCACAAGTTCCTGGCCCGGTCTTTGGCTTGAATTTTTTACACCAGCGGAGCGAGAAATGTCCGATCGAAATTGTCCGCTCGGCCTTCAAGTTGCGGCACCTGGTCGAAGCCGCTCTCTTTTAGGGAACGCTGCGTGCGCGAGTGCAACTCGCCGTAGGTTAGCTTGCCGCCCTTCTCCTGGATGGCTGCGACAAGGTTGTAAGTGAGAGCGCCGTTATAGCTCCCTCCGATGTGCGCATCGGCTGAGGTCTGCGTGTCGCGGCAGCCAGTGATAAGGACTTCGGGTATGTTGATATCGACGATGTCCTTCTTGCGCTTGGCCTGCTTCTTCAGCATCGCGCGCTTGCCTTTGACCTCACCTGTAAGCCGGCGTCCCGACTCCACCGCGAGCAAGTCCAACGGACAGGGAAGAAATCGCGCAATGATCGGCGCATCGGGCGGAACGAGCACTCGCGTGTTCGAGCCGGAGTGGCAACAGTCCATGATCACTGTGAGGTTCACGCCCGCAGGGACATCGTCGAAAGCAGTGCGCAGCCAGTCGTCCGCCAACGGGTCTTTCCAGTCGAGATTTGTTGGGCAGAGAATCTCGTCGCGGCCATCGGCTTCATCGCCATTGGCGTCGGGAACGTTCGAGCCGTGCCCGGAGTAGTGGATGAGCAGCACGTCGCCCCGCTTAGCGCCCTTTATGATGCGTGTAATGCTGTCCTGCATGGCCTGCTTCGTGGCTTTGAGGTCGGTTAGAATCTTGATGTTTTTTTCCTGAAAGGAGAAGTGCTTCAGGAGCACTGCTTTGAGGTTGTTGACATCGTTGACGCAGCCGCGAAGATCGGCTCCCGGGATTTTGTAACTATTGATGCCAATGAGGAATGCGGTATTCATCGACGAAATTGGAATTATTGCCTCTGTCGCGTCTCAGCGCCGAATTTTGTCGGTTATGTCTCGCTCGCCGAAAAGTCGACGTCGGTAAGTGGATCAAATCCAGGATCGCTTGTCAATCGTGGCTACGCGAGGCAGATTTGTTCTGAATCATCCAATGAAGACCTGGAACAGACGGGCGGAATTGATGGGCAAACTCACTTACTATGAACGCTGGATCGTCGGTGCTGCAAACCTCCTGCTCCAAAAACAGATCCTCACGCCTGACGAGATCGCGCGCAAGCTGCGAGGTCGGAGCGAGGTTCAGCGAAGAGGCAAAGATTCACCAGTCCGTCTGATGTCTGTTCCCGGCCTCACTACCATATCGAGCGCCACGGGCCCCGGCAGGTCTAGCTGAAGGTGCTCGCGCGATGAAGGCCGCTTTAGAGAAGCTCACGGCGGCTGCAGCAGGTTGAACTAATGCCGAAGTTGATTGCGGCAATTTTTTGCTCTAGAACAGCTCCGGCTGGGCCACCGGCGAGAAGCTGAACCGGTGAAGCGGGCTGGGGCCGTGCTCGTGCAATGCCGCAAGATGCTCGGGCGTGGCGTATCCTTTGTGCCGCCGGAATCCGTAATGCGGATAGAGCGCATCCATTTCGTCCATGATCCTGTCGCGGGTGACCTTCGCGATTACGCTGGCCGCGGCGATTGAAAGGCTCAGGCCGTCGCCCCCAACGATTGCCGTATGCGGAGAGGGAAAGTCGCGCACCGGCAGCCCGTCGATCAAAACATGATCAGGTTGCGACGAAAGTGCGCCGAGCGCTTCGCGCATGGCCTTGTGCGTGGCTCGCAGGATGTTAATGGAATCAATCGTCGCAACATCCTGAATGGATACCGACCAGCGGACATGGGGCGCGCAGGTGATTCTCTCGAAGAGCGTCGTCCGGTGTTCGCGCGTCAGTTTCTTGGAATCATCGAGACCGTTGAATCGCCGGAGCTCGAGGAAAACGACGGCGGCTGCGACGACCGGGCCAGCGAGCGGTCCGCGACCGGCCTCATCGATGCCGGCGATGAGAATGATGCCCCGCTTCTGGAGAGCGCGTTCGTGCCCAAATGAGCAGGGCATCGGAGGGGAGAACTACACCGCCTTGTCTTGCGACTTTTCCTTGACCGCAGTGGCGGACTTTCCTTTGCGTTTCCGGAGGTAGTTTAGCTTTGCCCGGCGAACTTCGCCCTTGCGCTCGATTTCGATTTTGGCGATGCGCGGAGAGTTTACTGGAAAGACGCGTTCGACGCCTTCGCCGTAGCTGACGCGGCGAACGGTGAAGTTTGCATTCACGCCGGTGCCTTTGCGGCCGATGACAATTCCGCTGTAAACTTGAATCCGTTCCTTTTCGCCCTCGATGACCCGGGTATGGACCTTCACAGTATCGCCTACCCGAAACTCTGGAACGTTCTTCTTGAGCTGTTCGCTCTCAATTTTTTCGATAATGTTCATGGCCGTAAAAAACTAGTACTTATCAAGTGGCGCAAGTCATCCCTGCTGGCAAGTTTCGATTTAAGCGACCAGCGTCACGCGACCGGTGTCGAGGCTATAAATGCCTCCCGCCACCTTCAGCGTCCCTCGTTGCACGGCTTCGCTCAGGATCGGGCCGGCCGTCTTGAGCTTTCCTACATTGAGCAGGACGTTCTGCTTGATTGCATTGTCGAGCAGGTCGCCGGGCTGATCCTGCGCAGCTTTCACCGCAGGCCGAAGAGCCTTGACGAGCGACGGAATATGGCCCGGGAAGTCCTTGCCATCCCTCACCGCCTTAACGGCGGCCTCGACTGCTCCACACTTGCTGTGGCCGAGAACCAGGATGAATGGCGTTCCGAGCACAGCGACGGCGTATTCGAAGCTGGCGATCGAATCGACGTCAGCGAAATTGCCGGCTACGCGACAGACGAAGACATCTCCGCGACCGATGTCGAAGGCGTATTCGGGTCCGACGCGCGAATCTGCGCAGCCAAGAACGCCGGCGAACGGATTCTGTCCGAGGGCCAGTGCGGGACGCTCGGCAATGAAATCGTGACGTCTCATTTTTCCTTTCACATAGCGATCATTCCCCTCCATAAGGCGCTCAAGGGCAGCACGCGGAGTAAGAACGTTTTCCGGTTTCGGAGGGGCGGTGATCTCCGCGGCTCGAGATCGTCCGGAAAAGCCGAAGCTAAGTGCGGCAGCGCCTGCAAGCTTGAGAAAATTGCGGCGCCCCAGGCCTGAAAAATGGTCCGCGGATTTAGTGTCGCATTCTGTGCACATAGCGGTGAGGATTACACGCCGATACTGGGGTCGGCCGATCCGAATATCAAGCCGGAGAATCTCTGAATTCATGATTAATTGCAGGACGGGACCTGATCGATTCGAATCAAGCGCTTCCGGTGTCAAATTATGTGATTGATTTTGAATGGACACTGCCCGAACCTCGCAGGGTCCCGGCCGGATTCTTTTAATGAAACTAAGCTTGCGTACGAAGCTGATGGCCGTCTTGGTCCTGGCCCCCATGCTGCTTTTGTTGGCGGCGATTGGATCGGTTTGGACGCTTGATTATCAGCAGCGGGTTGCCGAGCAGGGAGGGATGTTTCGCGGCGAAGCTATACAGGTTGCTCGCAGTCTGCGCCTGGTCGTCGAGCGGAGTATCGGCAGCCTCAACGAGCTGCTGAGCCTGGGAGACGTGGCTGGATTGCTGCAGTCCGAGGAGGGTGAAAGAGACGATTTGCTCTCTGACGCTTGGAAGCTTCGCACGCGACAAATCGATTCGCAGTGGTCTTCCTTGCGGCTCGACAGCCCGCAAGTTCAGGCTGTGCTCAACAGCGCACTCGCCGCGAGGTTACGCGCTTTTGGGCGAAAGAACTGGATCTTCGCGGAACTCATTGTAGCGGATCGCGCGGGAAAGTTGGTTGCGGCGACATCAAACCCGTCGGATTACGATCAAGCGGATGAGACCTGGTGGCAGGCTGGAATGCGTTTGGGCCCGGGTCAGGCCGTCCTCGAGGGATTCCAATATGACGAGAGTGTGGGTGTGCTTACTCTTGATATCTCGCTCCCAATCGTGCCGGAGGCGTTGGGCTCTCCGATTGGAGTTTTGAAGGCGGCGGTGAACGTTTCCACGCTCTTGGCTTCGGTGACTGTTCTTTCAACGGCCTCCGATGCTCAAGCTGAAGTCATCGGGAAAGACGGCACTGTCCTCTTGCAGCTGTCCGATAAGAGTTTTGTTCCCTCGGGGAGCAAGATTTCCCCGGAAGCCGCGCGTCAGTTGCAACCTGATCGCCCCGGATGGTTCATAAGTCCCTTGAATGGAGGCGAGGCAAGCATGGTGGGATTCGCGCCCGCTCGACTCTTGGGAACGTTCGCTTCGGACCAGGAGATTCATGGTGATCCTCTTTATGTGATTGTCCACTCACCGGCGTCGACCATCCTGGCTCCTCTTCGTCAGCGGGCGGCCATGCTTGTTATTGCCGGGGCATTGATCATTCTTGCTTGCCTGGGTCTTGTGATCTATCTGGCGCAAAAGACGATACTCTCCCCGCTGAAGACCCTCAGCACGGCCGCCGAGGCGATGGCAGCGACCGTGCTTGCGCGCAAGAATGCTCGAGCGGCAAAAGGAGTTCTTGATCCCGAAATCGCTCTTGCGAAGGTGGACGCGATCAAGACCGGAGATGAGATCGAAGATTTTGCCCGCGACTTTTCCGCTATGTCCACTCGGCTTTTGGGGTATCAAGAGGACCTGAGAGCGGAGATCGCCGAGAAGACCGCGGAGATTCAGCGCGACCTTGACATGGCGCGCGACTTTCAGCAGGCATTCTTGCCGCGCGACTATCCGCGCGTTCCGACAATTACGGAGCAGGGGAGGCTCACCCTGAATTTCCATCATGTTTATCGCGCCGCCATGTCGGTGAGCGGCGATTTTTTTGATGTGATCAAGCTCAACGACCATTGCGCGGGCGTGCTCATCGCCGACGTCATGGGGCACGGCACCCGCTCGGCACTTGTCACGGCCATTCTCCGAACTCTGCTCCAGGGTTTGGCGAGGACCGGAGAAGACCCGGGGCTTTTTCTTTCCCTGCTCAATTCGAACTTTTACGACACGATGAAGCGGACGGATCAACTGATATTCGTCTCCGCGTGTTTGGTGGTGTTTGATGCGCGGGAAGCGACCGCGAAGTGCTCCTCAGCGGGCCATCCAAGTCCTTTGATCGGAAACCGGCGCACGGGACGAGTTCAACCCGTCTACCAAGGCCTTAAGAAAAACCCGGCCCTCGGGCTGCTTCCCGAGGCTTCTTACCAAGTTTTCAGCCATCAGCTTGAGGAGAATGACATTTATCTTCTATTCACCGATGGCGTCGAAGAGGCAATGAACGCAAATGATGAATACTACGGAATGGAACGTCTGGCGCGTGCGATGATCGGAGGCATGCACCTCGATATCGGCGATCTCACAAAGGCGATCGTTGACGACATTTTGAAGTTCGCCGAAAATCAGCCGCTTGCGGACGACCTCTGCCTGGTGGCAGTGGAAGCCGTGCGGAACGAAGCACAGAGATCGGTACAGCACGAGCGGCCTGAGCGAAAGATTGTGGAATCTTGAGCGCGTCGAAGCTCTGAATGCTTAGCGGTTTCTCCACACACACGGCTTGTCGAAAATGTTCTTTGGAATGATTGGATCTGCAAGGCCGTGCCGCTTTGGGCTAAAGAGGCCAGCGTTGCTCCATGATTGCATGAAAAAGACGAATTTCTCTCGGGCATCTGCCGGTTCAGCCGGTTTGTTTACGTCGAAAGGCGAGTTTGCCAAGAACCTGTCGACTTTTACCTCAAAAGCCTCTCTTTAGGAGGCAACAAATACGCACGAATGTCGGATTCAGCCACCAACGATGTATCAAGAACAACGGATTCGACAATGGCGGTGTTTCTGGACTTGGAGAATATCGCGTTGGGAGCCAAGACTGCGAAGTTTCCGCGATTTAACGTCAAGCTGGTTCTGGAGCGTCTGCTGCTCCGCGGGCATATTGTGGTTAAGAAGGCCTATTGCGATTTCGACCGCTACAAGGAGTTCAAGAAAGACCTGCATGAGGCGGCGTTCGAACTGATTGAAATTCCGCACGTCCGGCAGTCGGGCAAGAATTCCGCGGATATTCGGATGGTGGTTGATGCGCTCGATCTTTGTTACACCAAGAAACATCTCGACACCTTTGTCATCCTTAGTGGCGATTCGGATTTTTCGCCACTCGTTAGCAAGCTTCGAGAGAACGCCAAAATGGTCGTCGGCGTTGGGGTCAAGAGCTCAAGTGCGGACCTCTTTATCAATAACTGCGACCAGTTCCTCTACTATGACGATCTGGTGCGTGAAGAGCTCGAGCGCCAGCGGGCTAAGTCTATCCGTCAGACGGATTCTAAGCCGGAGAATGCCCCGGCGAAGTCAAATGCGGGTCCCACGCGCGAGCAGGCGCTTGACGCGCTCGTTGCAACGCTGGCAGCTTTGGAAGAAGAGCGCGGCGAGGATCGCATCTGGGGCTCCATGATTAAGCCGGCCCTAAAGCGGCGCAATCCGGGCTTCAACGAGCGCGCGCACGGCTTTCAATCTTTCAACGATCTGCTCAAGACCGCCGAAAAGGTCGGCCTTTTGAAACTGGAAACCGACGGAAAATCTCAGAATTTTACGGTCCGTTCGGTGCAGACCGCGGTGCCACAGGGCGGTGGTTAGAGCAAATCCCGTAAGAAATTTCCAAATGGCCGAGGCGAAATGGCCTGTCTGCCAGGAAGAGTCAAAGGCCAATGTCAATAGACCTTGGCCTTGTGACTCTGACACCGCAGACAGGCCATTGCGCCCGGGCCGCCTCCCAAGCACTTCTGAAAGAATTGCTTGGGAAAGGGCTGGCGCGGCGAGGGGTCTTTGGCTGTGTTGCGTCGGCAGGCCAAGCCTTGGTGGGAAGAAAGGGTCCCACCCCTTTCTTGGGATTGGCCTGCCTCCGCGCCTTGCCAAAGACCCCTCGGCGCTGCCACCATTTCGGAAATTTATTTCGGGATTTGCTCTAGTCGTAAGTCTATACGAGAACCGTAATCGCTTTGCCTAATAGCTTGTCGGGCAGGCGACAACACCTGTCCGCAGTAACGACAAGCTGTTAGCGCCAGAGCATGACGCGCTCCAGCGGCAGCCGGGTCTTCTTTGCCGGGCCTGGCTTGGCGCGGCCGACGGGAACCACAAGAATTGGTTCCCACGAACGAGGCAGGTCAAGCGCGCGGCGCAAGCGCCCGGCGTCGAAGCCTTCCATCGGCAGCGTTGCCAGGCCGGCGGCCTCCGCGGCGAGCATGAAATTCATCGCGGAAAGCATGACCTGTTTCGCGAGCCAGAAGCGCTTGTGTACACCCATTATCTGAGGAATCGGGACGAACAGCCTGGCGAGCGGAATGAGGGTCGCTTTCCAAAACCAATTGAGGCCAAGAGGTCCCTGTCTGAACATTAAGGGCACCATCCTGCGAAGAAAGCCGGCATATTCCTCGGTGATTGCGCGGCCTGCGAGATCGGCCTCCAATGTTTCCGGGAAGCGGTCGAACGCGCGGTGATCTCCGGCAAACACGACAAGCAAAGGCGCCTCTTTCAAAGGTTGCTGGTTCATGCAGGCCCGCCGGACCCGTGAACGCATCGAGGGATCGGCTACGACGACGAAGCGCGTCGGCTGAAGGTTGTATCCGCTCGGCGCCCATTGGGCCGTGCGTAACAGGCGCTCGATCAATTCGCGCTCAATCGGCAGAGGCAGAAAATGACGCGTGGCCCGGCGCTTGCGCACCAAACCTTCGAGTAGGGCAAGCAGGGCATCTGCGTCTCCAAAGGGCGCAGCGGCAGGAATGACATCGTTCATTTCTTGAGTTGCTTCCTTGACGAGCTCCGAAATCCCCGACGGGAGCTTCAGGCCAAGTGCAGCCTCTCGCGCGGCGGGGCTCATCTTGCGCCACGTCTTTTGAATAATTCTTAGAAACTTGTCTCGAGGGTAGTCCGCATGCTGGACAGCGAAACCCGCGATCTCATTCTCCAGAAAAACGAGGCATGCGGCGTCTTCAAGCAGCTGAGTGTTGGGATTTATCTGCAGTCCGGTCTTTGAAACCCATGTAGCCGCATCTTCGGCCTCCCGAGGCTCCACACCTGCTTGGAGGAGCAATTCGCGAGCGCGCTCCGCTTGTCTGCCATAGAGGCCTTTTCGCCACGCGAGATATCCGGCTCTGTCCGCAGGATACGAATTGCGCGGAACACTCCAGCGCTCGAGATGCTGGCATCGCGCCGCCAAGCGAAGCAGCTCCGGAGCGCTTGGCGCGAGACGAACGAGCCACGCCTCCATTCTGTCGGCGTAGACGAGTTCAGCGGGCCGCCCGTCGAGGCATTTGGGATCGCCCGAATGGGCGGCGTCGATAAGTTGGCGCGCATTTGCATAGAAATTCACCTGGGACCTCTACGATTAAAACACGCTGCGGACGAGACCGCCGTCGATTCGAAGCGCGGCGCCATTGATCGCCGAAGAGAGCGGGCTGCTGACGAAAGTGACAAAGTCCGCGACCTCTCTCGGCTCGATAAGGCGCTCGATCAGTGACGTGGGCCGGTTTTCGTGCATGAACCGGCGTTCGGCTTCGTCGGGAGCGACGCCGGGGAAGAGGTCCTGGGCCAGCTTGGCGACACCCTCGGTTTTGGTGGAGCCTGGCATAATGGTATTGACCGTGACGGAGGTGCCTTTTGTCAGCTCCGCCAGGCTGCGGGACACAGAGAGCTGCATGGTCTTGGTTGCGCTGTAATGCGCCATTTCAGGCGAAGGGCTGATGGCTGCTTCACTTGCGATGAAGATGACGCGCCCGGATTTGCGGGCGAGCATTACCTTGAGATAATGGCGCGCAAGACGCACGCCGCTTAGGATGTTTACCTCGAAAAGGCGCATCCAGGCCTCGTCGGTTTCGTCGAAGAAGCCTACGGCCTCATAGATTCCGAGGTTGTTGATTAGAATGTCCACCTTCGGGAACTGGCGACTCGTTTCCGCGGCACCCTCGGCCGTTCCGTTGTCGGTGACCAGACTTTTCAGCTTTGCGCCGGGCACACGTTCGCGGATATCGGCGGCTGCGGCCGCCACGTTGTCGCCGGTGCGGCCGTTGATGATCACGGTGGCGCCTTCGCGCGCGAGAGAAATGGCGATTTCCTTGCCGATGCCGCCTGTGGAAGCGGTAACAAGCGCGAGTTTGCTGTCGAGTTGAAGGTCCATGAAAATGACGCAGACGTTTCTGAGCATTAAAACGCCGCAACGGAAAATGCAAACAGCGCATATTGGTTGCGCCAGCGAATGAAGCATTCGGGCCGGGCTTGGAGGAAGCCTCAGCGCAACATAGGCTCAAGCCATGCTTAACGAATTCATGACTGCGCTGGGAATTTCGGTGGGAGCGATGTTTCCGATCATTAATCCCGTCGGCCACGCACCGATCTTCTACGCCATGACGCAGGACGATACGCCGGCTTTTCGACGTCGCATGGCTTCCAAGACTTCGCTCTACACCTTTCTCATCTTACTGGTCTCGTTGCTGCTTGGAAACACCATCCTGCGTTTCTTCGGCATCACCATCGACGATCTGCGTATCGCCGGTGGCCTGCTCGTCGCCCGCACGGCGTGGAACATGCTCGGCAATGCCAGCCGTGTGACGCAGGCCGAGCACGAAGCGGCGGTGGACAAGGAGGACATCTCGCTTACTCCCATGGCGACGCCCATTCTGAGCGGTCCCGGCGCCATGAGCCTGGCTATCGGCCTGCTGAGCTACGGCGCGACCTCGCTGGCCGTTGCGGGTTACATCGCGGGTTTTCTGGTCATCGGCCTTATGACATGGATTTGCCTTCGCTATGCCGAGGATCTCGTGCGGCTGATCAGCGTCAATGGGGTCGGAGCGCTGAACCGCATTCTAGGCCTTCTAATACTGGCAATTGGCGTGGCACTCGTCGCGCAGGGGGTGAAGAGCATGCTTCTTCCCCGCTGAAGAACGGACCGGGAACATCTGCGTATCATGATCTTTACCACAGGGGACACAGAGGTCACAGAGCAGGAAACTTTGAGTCTGAACTTCATTATCTTTCCTCTCTCATGCACTCCCACTCCTTCGCCATGTGCCTCGGCAACCTTCCTTTCCTCAGCAAATCCAGGACACGCTCCGTTTCTCCCGAAAACGTCTACGGCGAAAAGGGAAAAGGGGGCATGGCGGAACTCAGCGGCGCAAGGTATCTGCCGCTGCAGGACGACATCGCTTCGGTCGCTTGTTGGTATCAGACGCACATCGCGTTCCCCAAATTTCCGGACAAAGACCAGCTCGAGGTAATCTGATTCTTCCTCGGGAGATCGAATCGTCGCGGCATCCCTTTCAGGGGTGAAACTTTTCACCTCGCGATAGCATTCCCAGGATCAGTTTCAGACGAGTGAATCGCTGAAGCCAGGATCGTTCGTCGTAAGCCTTCGCCTGACCGTCAATCCGTCCATAGCAAAGCGCTTCATCGAGTAAATACTTTCATTCACCGGCCATTTCGCACAACGCGGTCGTTGTTTTCCAATTTCGCGTCGTAGCGGCGACGGAAAGCCTTTTCTCGAAGGCGTTGTTCGAGAGTTTCGTTCTTCCGTATCCATCCGGGCAGTAAAGGTAGATTTCGCGGCCGATCACACGAAACCGGTCGGGCGATGTGGGCAGGGCTTCGAGATTCTTGAGAGCGGCCTTGACTGGCGGCCTGGCCAGAAATGTGACGTGCAACTTAGCCTGCTCTATGCCTTCTTCACTCAGGAATGGGTTGGTCTTTACAATTTTTTGCAATTCTTTCGCGGTTCTCAGGATGACGATGACTGAGAAGCCGAAATCGCGACGAAGACCCTCCTCAATCTCGCGGGTCAATGCGTCACGTTTGTCCGCCGCCGCCTCGAAAACGATATTTCCACTCTGAACATAGGTCCTGACATCACTGCCGCCCGTTGCCGCGAACGAGCCGCGAACGCGTTCCATGGAAATGGCCTTTTGCCCGCCCACATTAATTCCTCGCAGCAGCGCTACCCAGCTCGGCATGGCGTGCAATTTATGCGACCCGCGACTTTCGCTCAAGGATATCCGCGAGAACGGACGCGGTGGTCGGAGAAGAGCGAAATTCCAAGCTTCCCGATCCCTGTTTCTGAAAACGCGTTGATGAAGTCATCTTTCGAATCGCAGCCCGGCGAACGCTCTTGCCAGAAAAGCCGAAACTCGCGACCCTTTCTGCATGTCTCTGAATGGAGAAGTAGCGATCGCGACCGGGGCGAGTTCCGGCATTGGCCGTGCCACAGCCCTGGCTTTGTCGTTCTGCGCACACAGGACCTGTAAACGAGTTTGGCATGTCAAATAACGCTTATGCATATTCTACAACAATTCAGTTTGAAGGATAAGGTTTCGATTATGACGGGCGGGGCGAGGGGATTGGGGAAGGCAATGGCTCAGAGTCTCGCTCAAGCGGGCTCCGATATTGTCATCGTCGACTTAGATTTGGAGACCGCTCAGAAAACTGCGAACGCTCTCGCCTCTGAAGGGGTGCGCGCACTCGCATTGAAGGTGGATGTGACCAATCCCGAGGAGGCTGAGCAAATGGCAGACGAGGTCGTTAGGAAATTCGGTCGAATCGACGTCTTATTCAATAACGCGGGCATCGCACAATGGGTTAACGCCGAGGAGATGAGCCTGGAGGATTGGAAGCGCATGATGAGCGTAAATCTGGACAGCGTTTTTATCATGTCGAAGGCGGTGGGCAAAATCATGATAAAGCAACAGATGGGCTCCATCGTCAACACGTCTTCGATGTCGGGCGTGATCGTGAATACTCCGCAACGTCAAGCGGCTTACAATGTGTCGAAGGCGGGGGTGATCATGCTGACTAAGAGTCTTGCGGTTGAATGGGCCAAACATAATATTAGGGTCAACACAATTGCCCCGGGCTATATGGAGACCGAGCTGGTCGAGCAGTTCAGAGCGGAGCATAAGGAGACGATGGACCTCTGGACAAACCTGACGCCAATGAACAGGATGGGAAGGCCGTACGAGCTCGGCGGCTTGGCGGTGTATTTGGCGTCGGAGGCTTCTTCGTACGTCACCGGTGCCGTCTGCCTAATTGACGGCGGATATTCAATCTTGTGAGGCAAATGCGAAGTGACGCCGCATCCTGGCTCTCTGGGATGTTTTAGTATGTTCCGCTCATGTGAGCGAAGAGAGGCCGGTTTTTCGCCCGATCGACAGCCACCGTTGCGACGCTTCTCGTCCTTTGGATCTGGCAGGAACTGTTCCGTCAATTCGCTGTCCAGACCATCCCCTACAGCCGAGTTCAAAACCTACCTCTCGCGGCACGAAGTCGCCGAAGCATCCATCACACAGGCGCTACGTCCTCGTAATCGATAGTCCGCCGTCCACCAGCGAGGCGGTTCCGGTGACGAATGAGGAATCGTCGGAGGCAAGGTAAAGCACCGATCGGGCGAGTTCCTGCGGTCTGCCCACGCGCTTCAGTGCATGCAAGTTGCTCAGGAACGCCTGTTCCTCAACACTATTGTTCTTCTCCCGGAACATGGGCGTATCCACCGCACCCGGCAGAATCGCGTTCACGCGTACGCCGTGCGGACTGAACTCGGCCGCCAAAGCTTGCGTCAGGCCGATCAGGCCGGACTTGCTCGCCGCATAAGCCGCCACGCCCGGAAAGGAGCACGTGTAGCCCACGAACGTCGAGGTGAAGATGATGGATCCGCCGCCATTCTTGAGCATGGCAGGTATCTGATGCTTGGCGCCGAGAAAGGCGCTGGTGAGATTGGTCGCAAGGGTGTCGCTCCAGCCCTGCTCGGAAACTCCGGTGGAAGGCCCCATCTCCCCCAGCGTCCCAGCATTGTTGAACGCGATGTCGAGGCGCCCGAAACGGACGATTGCCGCGTCCACCAGGCTTTTTGCAAATTCCTCCGACCTCACGTCGCCGGCCAAGGCGACCGCTTCGCCGCCGTCGCTGATGATTTCCGAGACGAGGAGCGCAAGTTCCGATTCACGACGCGCCGCGACCACGACCTTCGCCCGCTCTTCGGCGAAGAGTTTTGCGGTGGCTCGGCCAATCCCTGAACTGGCACCGGTGACGATCGCGGCTTTGCCTTTTAGACGATTCATGCTCTTATTTATGAAGTGAACGTTTCATAATGCGGCCTGACTTTGGGTGGTCGGGATCACGGCGAACCGGATCCCGCTCAGAGCGCGGCAAGGATCTGGTTAAAGGTCTGGCTCGGGCGCATCGCGATGGAGGCCAGCTTATCGTCCGGCCGGTAATAGCCGCCGATATCCGCCGGTTTGCCTTGGACGGCCAGTAATTCCCCGACAATTTTTTTTTCGTTCGCAGTGAGTTGTTCCGCGATCGGTGTGAAGAGCGCTTTCAGTTCGGCATCCTTGTCCTGAGCGGCGAGGGCCTGGGCCCAGTAAAGGGCGAGGTAGAAGTGGCTGCCGCGGTTGTCGATGCCGCCGACTTTCCGTGAAGGCGATTTGTTGTTTTCCAGAAACTTGCCGGTGGCTTCGTCGAGGGTGTCGGCGAGAATCTTGGCCTTCGGGTTCTTGAAGGTTTCGCTGAGGTGCTCGAGCGAGACGGCCAGGGCGAGGAATTCACCGAGAGAGTCCCAGCGGAGATAGTTTTCCGCGACGAACTGCTGGACGTGTTTCGGTGCGGATCCGCCGGCGCCGGTTTCGAAGAGGCCGCCGCCGTTCATCAGCGGAACGATGGAGAGCATCTTGGCGCTCGTGCCTAGCTCCAGGATTGGGAAGAGATCGGTGAGGTAGTCGCGAAGGACGTTGCCTGTGACGGAGATGGTGTCCTTGCCGTCCTTGATGCGCTCGAGGCTGAACTGGCAGGCTTCGGCGGGCGGGAGGATGCGGATGTCGAGGCCCGAGGTGTCATGATCCTTCAGGTAGGTTTTCACCTTGGCGATGATCTGGGCGTCGTGGGCGCGCTTTTCATCGAGCCAGAAGACTGCGGGCGTGCTGGTGGCCCGTGCCCGGTTGACTGCGAGCTTCACCCAGTCGCGAATCGGGGCGTCCTTGGTCTGGCACGCTCGCCAAATGTCGCCGGATTCGACGGCGTGTTCGAGAAGAACCTTGCCGGAGTCGTCAACGACGCGGACGGTGCCGTTGCCGGGGATTTCGAAGGTCTTGTTGTGGGAACCGTATTCCTCGGCCGCCTGGGCCATCAGGCCGACGTTTGGCACGCTGCCCATGGTGCGCGGGTCGAGAGCGCCGTGTTTTTTGCAGAAATCGATGGTGGTCTGGTAAACGCCAGCGTAGCTACTGTCGGGAATGACGGCGAGGGTATCCTGCTGCCTGCCTTGAGCGTTCCACATCTGGCCGGAGGTGCGGATCATCGCGGGCATGGAGGCGTCCACGATTATATCGCTGGGGACATGGAGGTTGGTGATTCCCTTGTCGGAGTTCACCATGGCGATGGCCGGTCCGTTGGCGTAGGCCGCCTGAACGTCGGCCTCGATCTCGGCCTTCTTGTCCGCCGGAAGGCTCTGGATTTTTGCGACGAGATCGCCTAAGCCATTGTTGAAGTCCACGCCAAGTTCCTCAATGACGCTGCTGTGCTTGGTGATGAGGTCTTTAAAGAAAGCTTTCACGGCATGGCCGAACATGATGGGGTCGGAGACCTTCATCATCGTGGCCTTGAGGTGGACGGAGAAGAGCACATCCCTCTTCCTCGCATCGGCGATTTGCTCTTCGAGAAAGGCGACGAGCGCCTTCTTGTTCATGACCGTGCCGTCAACGATTTCGCCGGCTTTGAGGGGAGTCTTCTCTTTAAGGATCTTGACTGCACCGTCGGGCGCCACGAACTCGATTCTAACGTTTGTGGCTTCGGGGACGGTGACGGATTTCTCGTTGGAGAAGAAGTTGCTCTTGCCCATGGTGACGACATTGGTTTTTGAGTCGGGGGACCACTTGCCCATTGAGTGGGGGTGTTTGCGGGCGTATTCCTTGACAGCTTTCGGCGCACGGCGGTCTGAGTTGCCCTCTCGAAGGACGGGGTTAACGGCGCTGCCCTTGATCCTGTCGTAGCGGGCCTTGGCCTCCTTTTCAGCGTCGGTTTTCGCTTCCGCGGGGTAGTCGGGGAGTTTGTAACCCTGGGCCTGCAGCTCGGCGATGGCCGCTTTCAACTGGGGAACCGAAGCGCTGATGTTTGGGAGCTTGATGATATTCGCTTCGGGTTCGGTGGCCAGTTTTCCTAACTCGGTGAGGGCGTCATCGATCTTCTGTTCGTCCGTGAGACACTCGGGGAAATTGGCGATAATACGTCCGGCGAGCGAGATGTCCCTGGTTTCGACCGCGATGCCAGCGTGCCGAGTGAACGCCTGGATGATTGGCAGCAGGGAATGGGTTGCGAGAGCGGGCGCTTCGTCGGTCTTGGTGTAGATGATGGCAGGAAGCTGGGACATGTTTGTGATTAAATTTCAGCGCGCCATTTAAGGTTATCGATTGCTCGTGGTCAAAAGCAATTGCCTTGCAAATCCGGTCATAGAGCAAATCCCGAAATAAATTTCCGAAATGGTGGCAGCGCCGAGGGGTCTTTGGCAAGGCGCGGAGGCAGGCCAATCCCCATAGGGCTTGGCCTGCCGACGCAACACTTGCCAAAGACCCCTCGCCGCGCCAGCCCTTTCCCAAGCAATTCTTTCAGAAGTGCTTGGGAGGCGGCCCGGGCGCAATGGCCTGTCTGCGGTGTCAGAGTCACAAGGCCAAGGTCTATGGACATTGGCCTTTGACTCTTCCTGGCAGACAGGCCATTTCGCCTCGGCCATTTGGAATTTTCTTTCGGGATTTGCTCTAGTCTAGACCGGGAATTTTGACGTGAGTAGAGGCTATTTGGGTCGCAAGAAGAGCAGGTATCTCGTCTCGTTTTGCTTTGAGATTGGGCCTGAGTCGAGCGTGGGAGAGGGAAGTAGACCGGGATCCGCGATGCGGCGTTCGGGAATGACAAGCGCATTGAGTTCGCCATTGCTCCATGCGCGCATGGCGCGAACGACGCGGAGATAGCGGCCAGCGTCGCAGTAAATGACCATCGGTTCGTCCCTTCCCTCGACAACGCCGACCTCGGGGATCCCGGCCTTCTTCACGGCGGCCTGGACTTCGCGTCCGAACTGCACCAAGGCATCATCGCTGTTGCGGTAGCCCATCCAAACGATCGTGAGAAAATAACCGGAAACCGCCAGGATGGCGACAACGACGGCCGCACCACACCAGGCACGAACACGTTTGCCGCACTGGCAGGCTGATACCATCGAGACCAGGAGCAAGCATAGCGGGGGAATTACCGGGAAAATTCGGTCGACACGCTTGGAGGGCACGAACGTCATGCAGAATAATCCCCCAACCGCCCAGCAAGCAAGCCAGAGAGTCCCAGGGTCGGATTTGATTTTGCGGCGAACATTTCCCGAGATGACGGGCAGGGCGAGAGCGAGCAGACTCCACGGGGCGAATTTGTGCAGCAGGTGAGGGAAATAGAACCAGATTGGCTGCTGTTTTTCGTGCGCCTTCAGGCTCTGATCGAAACGGCTCATGAACTCCCTGATCACGACATCGTTGTAGAACTCCGGATTCGTTGCGCAACCGATAACGAGCCATGCAATGAACGCTGCAAGAGGCAGCAACCACGTCCACCAACCACTCCAAACAAGAGAGCGGCGATCCTTCGGGCCGAGAAACCAAAAGGCTGCCATGCCCGGCAGTATGAAGGCGTAGAGAATCGGTCCCTTCGTAAGAAGCGCAGCCAGCATCGCGAGGAAAAACGCCCATTTCTCCGATCGAGTCCATGGTTGGCCGCTGTCAATCTTCCTGTAGATAAGAAAGCCGCATACCGTGATCCAGAGAGTCAACATCATGTCCGTGCGGACGAGCGTCGAGATTCGCGGAGCGAGCAAATTCAATCCGAAAGCGCAAATGACGAGAAGTGTTCCGCAATCCGGGAGCACGCGACGCGCTTCGCGGGCAAGAAGCCACAGCATGGCAAGAGTGCAGAGATATCCCGGCAGCCGCCATGCAAGATCCCAGGAACCGATGATCCAATAAAATGGCAGACTCAACCACCCGGCAAGCGGCGGCTTAGTGGCGGTCTTTCCGTGCGGAGTGTGTTGATACCACCAGTCTCCGCCATTAGCTATTTCGTAGGGAACATAAGCCTGCTTGGCCTGGTCGTAGTTGTCGAGATGCCATGGCAGATTGCCAATGGCACAGAGTCCGAGCACGAGAAGGAGCAGCACGCGCTCCGCGGTCTTGCTCGTTACGAGGCCCGAGAGAAGTTCAGCAAGGGTTTTCAGAGGGAGAATGTCCTTCACCGAGGAGCGCGCGCGTCTTGCACGCAACGTCCGGCTGGACTGCCAGTCTTTCGATGGAACTTCAGACCTCTTTGATTGGCGCGAATTTGACAGCTCATCGCGCCCGATAGTGCGTCTTCAGTGTCTTGAGCTTCGTCCATGCCCTGCGCGCGAAAGCATCTCCGTCTTTTTTGACCCATTTCAACGTCAACCACGCCACGAAAAGCGAAATACAGATTGCAACCACGACGTCGGACAAGTGATGTGCTCCCACCATGATGCTTGACCAAGCGATGAGACAGGCAAGGGCCATTGCGCCAATGCCCAGCCACGGGCGCGCGAAAAGAATGACACCCGCAAAGCCGAACGCGGTGGCAGTGTGGCCGGAGGGAAACGAGTTGAAGGGCGGATCGCCGATGGTCAGACGTCCTTCTCTCCAGGGCCCGTAGAATCCCTGTGGTATTGCTGGACTCTCGCGTGGCCGGGTGCGGCCTGTGGTCACGCGCGACGTATTCGCAAGGAGTCCTGCGAGCGTCGAGGCGATCATGGCGGCTGCGACGATGCGCATCCATTCCCTTTGCCTCAGCTTCCAGGCAACCGCGACACCAATGGTGCCGGCCAGCATCAGCCACGGCCAGTCGCCGAATTTGCGGACGCCAGTCATGAAGCGATAATCGTCCGTCTTTTTCCACCCTTTCCCCTGAGTTTGGATTACAGCCTGCCGCACTGGTTGATCAAGCTGGAAGGAAGCCCAGATTGCGCAAGCTGCCAAGAGCGTCACGAACCAGATCGATAGTCTTCGCATAAGATTTCTCGCGTCCGGTTGTGCGCGAAGGAGGGCTTTTGCAGCGTGGAGGAGTCGCGACAAGTTGCAACTTCTCTAAGACAGCGAGCTCGAGGCTTGTGCCGGTCTCATTTTATCTGAAGCCAGGGCGCGTCGCCCTCCTCCATTTTGAGCGAATTCATCACAACAAAGAGGACGGCGTCAAGCATGTCGGAGTTTGTCCAGTAAATGTCGGTGACGTCTGCAGGCGGCTGCCAAATGGCTGCAGGCAGAGACGGTGAAAACTTCAGATTCTTAATATTCGTGACAGCTACGAAGTCGGGCTGCGTAATTTCGACGCGCCGCGGAAGGTATCCGGGCGCGACCCACATTCGGGCGCGGAATCCTTCTGCCTTGGCGGACCGGGCAAGTTCCGGCATGAGGCCGGCAGTGATGACGCGGCAATCTTCGCCATTAAAGGTTTCGACTTCTGCGACGTCCGCACGAGCCACCGTGAACAGCGCTGGAAGAAAGATCGCCTGCTGCGGGGTGATTGGAAGATAAATTGGCGTCTTTTTCTTGGTTGGCGGCGGCTTGCCTTTGAATCGCTTGAGCAGGAACTCGACCTTGGCTCCCGGGTACGCCCAGACGGTGTCGCCGTTCCGGCACACGGTAATCTCCTCGCCGAGAACGGGCGCCTGCAGTTTCACTTTGTCGGGGAACTGGACGGCCGCCTGAAGTGAAGCGCCAGCCATTTGCTTGGGAAGCCGGCCGGAAACTTCCGCCATCTCGATGGTCATGGTGCACGCTTTATTTGGGCTCTTCGTATCAGCAAGTAGGACGCTCCAGAACGGTGAGAAGACCTTGCCGATGACATCATAGGGATTGTCGCGAGGTGGTCCCTGTTGCGCGTGCAAGGACGGCGCGGGAATGGCGAGGATCAGCGCGAGGGTTGGGACGAAACGAGGGATCATGCGCGCCCTACATACGCGGGAAGCGGGCCGCCGTCAAAACCGGTCTGCCGGATTCGCGCCAGTCATGATTGGCGCTCATAATTTCTGCTGCATCCAAATTCTCCCCAGCTCATATCCTGCGAAACCGAATCCTTTCGATTGCAGCCTCTGATTTGATCGCTGCGGTTGGGTCGGTTGACGATGGCGGGCATGGCGGCGTAATTGCTCGTGTGCATCCCGTGAAGTTCGCTGTTTTCTCCGACGTTCATGGCAATTTGGAGGCATTGGAAGCCGTGCTTGCCGACATCACGGCGGAGAGAGTGCAGGAGTTGATCTGCTTGGGCGACATAGTGGGTTACGGCCCGAATCCTGCAGAGTGCCTCGAGATGATTCGCTGCTTGAGTTGCTCCGTTGTCATGGGCAACCATGATGAGGCGTGCATCGAGCCCGGGATGGAGGAGGCGCTCAATGATTACGCACGAGCCGGGATTGCTTTTGCACGCAATCAACTAAGCAATGCCCAGAAAGGATGGCTTCGAAATCGTCCGTTGCAATTGGATTTCGACGATTTTACCGCTGTCCATGCTTCGCTGAGCGATGGTGAGCCGTGGCAGTACGTCCTTAGCCCCGCGGATGCGCTGCGGCATTTTCTGTTTCAGGAGAAACCGCTTTGCTTTTGCGGTCATTCGCACAGGCCGGCGCTTTGGATGCTGGAGGGAGGAAAGGTCCGTTGCCTGGCGCCGGCGAGTAACCTCAGGCTCCCGCTTGGCGCGCGCACCTTGGTTAATGTTGGTTCCGTGGGCCAGCCTCGCAATCTGCGACCGGAAGCCTGCTACGTCATTTACGATCGCGTTGCGCTTTCAATTGGATTTCGTTTCGTTCCTTATAACGTGAAGGAAACGCAAGGGAAGATCTTAGCGGCCGGTCTCCCGCGCTTTCTCGCGCAGCGATTGGCCCTCGGGAGGTAACGCGATTAGTGGCTGGCAGCCTGTGGGATTTGCGATAAGGTGCACTTTCGGAAATACTGATGATGGCTTCTCCTTTCGCGCTGCCCCTTGCCGAAGGCCTTGTTTATTCCTTTCTCGAAGCCACGATCGAGGGAAAGATCGTGCTGTTGGTTCTCTTTTTCGGCTCGATCTTCAGCTGGTCGGTGATGGTAACGAAGATCCGATATCTGAATTTCGCCAGACGGCAGTCCGAGCGATTCTCGGCGTTGTTTCGTCGAGATCGCGTGCCGCTGCGAATTTACGAACAGGGGATTCACTTCGAAGGATCTCCGCTTTACGAGATCTACAAGGCGGGCTGCGTCGAGCTGTGCTTTCAACTTCTCGGCTCTTCTGAGGTGGACGAAACTTTTCGCTCGCGGCTGGAGACCGCGGACAAGATCACGCCCGCGCAAATGCGGGCCGTGACGGCAGCGATGGAGCGCGCGGTGGGCGAGGCGGGCCTCAAGCTTGAGTCGCAAATGATCATTCTTTCCACGGCGGTGAGCGGCGCGCCGTTTCTCGGCTTGCTTGGCACCGTTTGGGGAGTGATGGACGCCTTTGGCGGAATCGCCCGCACCGGCAGCGCAAACCTCGCGGCGATGGCTCCTGGCGTTGCAGGCGCCTTGATCACGACGGTATTTGGGCTCCTCGTGGCCATTCCGGCGATGTTCGGATACAATTTCCTCGTCACAAGTGTCCGCTCGATGATCGTGCAGGCGGAAAACTTTGCCGGAGAGCTTTCCTCTGAGATCGAGCACCGCTTCGTTGAGCATGGGGCCCGCGATCCGCGCCGCCATCTCGTCTAGAGCAGCCTGCCGGAAGCGATATGAAAACTCCATTTTGTAACCAGGTTGCGCGATCTGCAGAGACCGGCCTTTTCTACAGGCTGCTAAATTCCGCCGTAGGCGTAGAAAGGCACTGCAACTCTGATCTTCCTTCCGGCACAGAGTGCCGGTTGAGTAGTTTGCCAGAGAGGGCGCTCCGCCGCTCCGCACGATTTTCGAATATTTAACGCACTTTCTCTTTAAGTCCGGCAAACTACTAGTCATGCGCCGCTTCAGCACTCGCAATCCTCTCCATACGCTCGCTGAGTTGAACGTTACTCCGCTGCTTGATCTGTGTTTCGTGCTGCTCATCATCTTCATGATCACGACGCCTCTCATGGAGAATAGTGTCGACCTCGTCGTTCCCAGCAGCGCGACCGCGAAGACACAGATCAATCCCGCGGAAACTCAGATCATTCAAATCGATCGCAACGATACCTTGAAACTCAACGGACAGGTCACGACCAGGACCGTTCTCGAAACGCAGCTCACTGCGCTCAAGGCTCGGGATCCCGAACTTTCCGTGGTGGTGAGGCCAGATCGGGATTTGGCCATTCAAAAATTCATCGATGTGATGGACATTCTAAAGCGTGTTGGAATCGGGCGCGTGGGTGTGATGACGCGTCGCGAGGGGGGACCGCAAGGGGGCGAAGAGTGATCTCTCTGAGAGTATTGCGCTTCCCACGGGCGATCTTCTTGCCTTGATTCATGGGTGAC
The DNA here is from genome assembly GCA_963810765.1 of uncultured Verrucomicrobiae bacterium. Lineage (GTDB taxonomy): Bacteria > Verrucomicrobiota > Verrucomicrobiia > Chthoniobacterales > Terrimicrobiaceae > DASTFP01. The sequence continues at coordinate 201,678 of CAWEOV010000024.1, read as the reverse complement.
CCGCATTTCCGGCGGAATCTGATTTTTGTCGCCGCCTTTCACATCCTGCTCGTAGCGGCGCTGCTTTATTTCGCGCGCAGGGAGGTCAGGCGGCCCGTTGGCGATATCGTTTGGATGGATCCGGGTTCGTTCTCGCAAATTGCAGCGGCGGATCGTCCGCAACATGACGATGCGCCAGAGCCAACTCCCCAGATCACTCCCGAATCTACTCCGGAGCCAACGCCTCCGCCAACGCCAGAGCCCACGCCTCCGCCCACACCGGAGCCGACGCCCGAGGAAGACACGATTCCGCTAAATCCGACTCCAGCACCCCAGTCCACTCCGGCTCCGACGCCAAAAGCGACTCCGACGCCAAGGGCCACTCCGAAGCCTACGGCCACGCCCAAACCAACCGTGAAACCCACGCCTAAGCCGACGCCCAAAACTTCACCCAAGCCTACCGCTTCGCCGAAAGTAAGCCCTAAAGCGAGCGTCTCCCCCAAGCCAGGCCCTACTGCAAGCGCGTCGCCCAAGGCAACGAGCCCTGCTGCAGGCGCATCGCCAAAAGTTTCAGGTTCTCCATCGTCGAAGGCTTCGTCGTCGCCCGACGTGAAACCCCCGAAGGCTGCGGCAGCTGGCTCTGGGCAGACTAGCGGGGGATCCGTTGGTCGGTCTGGCGGCGGAGGCGATTCGTCGCAGTTTGGCTGGTATCACGAGCTCATCCATGATCGCTTTTACAGTCAATGGGACCAGCCGACTTCCATTTTTGACTCCTCAAAATCCTTCGTTTGCACCTTGCAAATTCGCATAGAACACGATGGCAAGATCTCCGACGTCAAGGTCGTGAGATCGAGCGGGAATGTTGTGATGGATGAGTCAGTGATGGCGGCAGCGCACCGTGTGCTGCAAATTGATCCCCTGCCTGCCGGTCTGGGCGGCGGTGGCGCCTATACGGTGAATATCAACTTCGAGCTTCAATAGCGCGCGGGATTGCAATGGTTGGATTTTTTTTGTTTTCTCTTTCAGAGATTTCGCGCGGTGCGCATAAGTTCGCTTCAAGCAGACGAGGTGGAAAGAAGCGACACAACCCAGCAGGACCAATTTAAGGCATCCAAGGAAGTCTCCGTGATGGCGTGGATAGAAAACCAATTCGGAGATGTTCTCCTACTCAAGCAGACGCGTGGCAATAAGCTCTGGACACTTCCAGGGGGCAAAGTGCGCCAGCGCGAGTCGCTGAAGGAAGCCCTTAAAAGGGAGGTCAAGGAGGAAACAGGCCTCCAAATTCAGTTCATCGCTCTCGCCGGCCTTTTCGACCGCCCGCAAAAGGCTGTGATCACATTTCTGTATATCGCCCGCATCAAGGGGCATAGCGACATTGTCCAGCCCAAACGCCCTGAGATCGATACCGCCAGGTTCAGTTCGTCGATCCCGCGCGACGCGACGCCCTCGCTGAAGTTCTTCTGGAAAACGATGCATGAAGGAGCCGTAGGCGCACTGCCGCTCGGCTGAAGCGTTTTTGGACGGGCCGGAACGCCGCCTTGTCTCATTCGTATGGCTCAAAACACAAGCGTCCTCGAAATCGTCAGGGAATCGGACCGCTCGTGTTTGAAGTTTGCCGGACGCCTTGATGCGGAGGGAGTGTCTGGTGCTTGGGAGCGGGCGCTGAGTGCCGCAGACGAGGCAAATCGCTTTTTGGTGGATGCGTCCGGCGTGGAATATTGCGACGGCGCAGGGCTGGCTTTGCTCTGGGAGTTGCAGCGCCGGGGCGGCGGAGAAATCTCCGGACTCAAGCCGGAGATTGCCAAGCTGTTGGAACCCTTTGCCAAAGCTCAACCTAAAGAGGATGAAAACAGACGCGCAAAAGACTCGACAATCGAAGCGCTTGGCAGGATCGGTGCCGACCTAGCCCAGGACATCTATGACCAGATTTCCTTTCTCGGGCAGATCGCGGTAATCTCTCTAAAGGTGGCGCGGCGCCCGCGTGAGTTGCGATGGAGGGATGTCTGGAGCACCTACGAGCGAGCGGGGGTGCAGGCTTTGGTCGTAGTCGGGTTGATTTCGTTCTTGACGGGACTGATCTTGGCATTCCAGGCAGCGCCGCCGCTCCGTCAATTCGGCGTGGATATCTTCGTGGTGAACCTCGTGTCGCTCGCCATGGTGCGTGAGTTGGGACCGATCATGACCGCGATCATCCTCGCGGGGCGAAGCGGGTCGGCTTTCGCGGCGGAAATCGGCACGATGAAGGTGAACGAAGAAGTCAATGCGCTGACGACGATGGGCCTCGACCCGGTGCGTTTTCTTGTTGCCCCACGCGTATTGGCCGGTGTGCTCGTGACCCCGGTGCTGACGATCTATTCGGATCTCCTCGGCGTCGGTGGCGGTATTTTCGTGATGTTTGGCAGGGGATTTCCTCTCGTGACACTCTGGCGGCAACTCACGGAGTCGGTGGGCATCCATGACGTGATGGCCGGGCTCATTAAGGCATTCGTTTTTGGCGGACTGGTTGCGGGAATAGGCTGTCTTCGCGGACTTCAGACCAAATTGGGAGCGAGCGCTGTGGGTGTGTCGACCACTCGCTCCGTGGTGACGAGCATCTTTTTTATTGTCGTTGTGGATGCAATTTTCGCGGTTGTTTACTACGCGATTGGTTTCTGATGGGCGACGACGCGATCATCGAGGTGCGAGGGTTGACGGCTGCCTACGGGGATACAGTGATTCTCAAGGACATCTCCTTCGAGGTGAAGCGGGGTGAGGTGTTCGTTATCCTGGGCGGATCGGGATGCGGGAAGAGCACTCTGCTAAAGCATTTGATCGGTTTGTATCCTTTGGCTTCCGGCGAGGTCCTGATTGGCGGCGAAAACTTAGCAGCCGCCGAGGACTCAGACAGGCAGCGGATCTTGCGGCGTTTTGGGGTGCTATATCAGAGCGGAGCGCTTTTCGGGTCAATGACGTTGAGCGAGAACGTGACGTTGCCCATCGAGGAATTTACGGAGCTCCCTGTCACTGCGCAGAACGTAATCTCCTGGATGAAGCTCAGGCTGGTGGGATTGGAGGGATTTGGAGGCCACCTCCCGGCCGAAATTAGCGGAGGAATGCAGAAACGCGCAGCCATTGCGCGCGCCATGGCGCTCGATCCGGCCGTGCTTTTTCTCGATGAGCCTTCTGCGGGACTTGATCCGGTGACGTCCGCAGAGCTCGACGCTCTCATACTCAGCCTCCGGGAGGGCCTTGGAATGACCTTTGTCATTGTCACCCATGAGTTGCCAAGTATCTATGCAGTGGCGGATCGGGTCATCATGCTTGATAAACGTAAAAAAGGGATTATCGCAGAGGGACACCCGCGGGATTTGCGAGATCACTCGGAGGATGCATTCGTCCGCAAATTCTTTCGCCGGGAGATTGAATGAGCTCAAAGCCAAGTTACTTCCGTATCGGCCTCTTCATCGTCGTAGCGCTTGCGATTCTCGCCGCAGGGCTCATCGCTTTCGGCGCGGGGCAGGCCTTCCGTCCGCGTATCTATTTTGAGACTTATGTGGACGCTTCCGTTCAAGGGGTGGACGTGGGATCTCCGGTGAAGTTCCGGGGCGTGCCAGTCGGGCAGGTCAGCGCGATCAAGTTCACTTTCAACGAATACGGTGAGCCGAGCCAGGTGGGCCGATATAACTACGTGATCATTATTATGGAGATCGTACACGAGATGTTTCCCGGCATGTTCAAGGAGAATCTCACACCGGTAATTGAAAGGAACGTCGCGCAGGGGCTGCGAGCGCGCATCGAGCCGCTGGGGATCACGGGGATGAATTACATCGAAGTCAACTACGTGAAAGACCCAGGCCAGTTTCCATCCCTCGCAGTCGATTGGAAGCCGCACTACTATTACATCCCCTCTGCACCGGGCCAACTCACGAACATCCTCGATTCCGTCAACAACATCATGCGCGAGGTGGGGCAGCTCAACCTCGGTGGAATGAGCAAGAGCGGCACAGAGCTGCTCGAAAATCTTAACAAGGCCATCGATGGTTCGCAGATTGGAAAAGTCAGCCAGGACCTTCAGGCCCTGCTGGCTGAAATCCAATCGGCTCTGAACGCTGCAAAGATTGGTCCGCTGAGTGACGACGCCCGGCGCCTCATGGCAGGTCTGGAGAAATCCAACGCTGAGCTGCGAGCAATCCTCAAGAACCTCGAGCCCGCAACGAAGATCAGCGGGCCGCAAGTCAGAGCGATTGTAGAGAATCTTGCGACGACCAGCGAGAATTTCTCCCAGTTCAGCGCCGAGTTGAAGCGAAGGCCTTCGCTATTGCTCTGGGGTAGTCCGCCCCAGCCGAAACCGAGTCCCACTCCGCGGAAGAAACGATAGAGGAAATTCCGAACTGCCGGAGATGTTTGTTCTATTCCATGCGTGGCGGCAGACCCGCAGCCAGAACCAGTCCGGCCGCTTTGTCCAGCGTCTCCTGCCATTCCTTTTCGGGAATCGAGTCGGCAACGATTCCCGCCCCGACGTGGAACGAGGCCCTGCCGTTTTCAAAGACCGCCGTTCGGATCGCGATGGAAAATTGGCTTTCGCCGTTATAGCCAAAGTAACCGATGGCCCCGGTGTAGATGCCGCGCGGATGCGGCTCGAGTTCGGAAACAATTTCAAGTGCGCGCTTTTTTGGAGCGCCTGAGATCGAACCACCGGGGAAACAAGCACGGAGCGCCGCGGGGTGAGTGACATCCTCGCGGAGCGTGCCGACGACGGTTGAGACGAGGTGATGCACCTGCTCGTAGCTTTCCAGCTTGAGCAGCTCCGGGACGGTGACACTCCCGTATTCACAAACGCGCCCCAGGTCGCTGCGTTCGAGATCCGTAATCATGATCAGCTCGGCGATTTCCTTGACGGAGGTGATCAGGTCGAAGGCGTTGCGTTGATCGCGTTGCGCATCCGCCCTCCTGGGACGGGTGCCCTTGATGGGGCGCGTTTCGATGAGCCGGTCGCTTAGTCGCAGAAAGCACTCGGGCGAGGCAGAAGCTATCTGCGTCCCCCCAAGATCGAGAAATGCGGCGTAGGGGGCGGGCGACCGATGTCTCAGCGATTCGTAAAATGGCCATGCATCCGCAAAAAACTCCGCCTCAAAGGAATGTGCCAAACACACCTGATAGATGTCCCCTGCGGCAATATATTGCTGCGCCAGACGCACCATGTTCTCGAATTGCGCCCTCTTGAGCCGTGCCCGGAACGAGATTTTGGGAAATTCCGGTCCGTCGAGGAGGCCGGGGAGTTCACGGGCATTGTGCCAGAGCCCTGGGGTATGTAAAAAAACGGCGGGTTTCTCGTAGAAGCCAAATCTGAAGCGGCCGTTGAACCCGATCCATCCGATGGCCGCACCGTCAGGGAAGCCGAGGTCTGCGCTGGGCTTTCGCCGTGCAGCCAGCGCGCGCTCGAGCCTGCCCCACTCCGCAGCGCCGCCCTCAATGATAAAATCAGGCTCGCAAGCCAGCAGCGAGACAGATCTTGCGGCGGCGAGACTGGACTCAAGAAACACGAAGCCCGCGCTCGATCTCATGGCGCGTGCCGCCTCTTCGGGCTCCACGGACATCTCGCGGAGTGCATCGCTGGCTCGACTTGGCTTCATCAGCGGGAAAAATCCGCGAAAGTCCCCGCTTCGTCCATGTTCTTCTGCTTGAGCAATCGGCCAATGGCTGCTTACCTTCATCGTCTGATGTGGTTCACGTTTCGATTCTCCATCGCTGTTTTGATTTTTGCGGGAGCCTTGCTTGCGCAGGAAGAAACATCTCCGAAAGCTCCCCCGTCGCCAAGTCCTGCGCCTGTGGAGGCCGCCTCCCCTGAGCCCCTTTCTTCGCCCGGCGTGAGTCCTCCTGCGGGCAGTGTCGATGCTATACCCATGGAAGGCGGAGCGCCTCTGGAGACCAAGGATATTGGTCCGGCAATGCCCGACGAGGGCTTTACTCAGCCGGACGCGATCATTCCCGACGAGAGGCCTGCCGGCCCACCTGCCGTGCCGACCACCTTTGAGAGTGCGCAGGAGAAAGCCCGGCAATTGAGCATCCGCTACCGGGAAGTCCGCGTGCAGGCGGAGAAGGATCCGAAGGTCGTCAGCCTCTTCGAACAGGCCGGGCAGGCCAAGACCCTTGAGGATCAACGCGCCGCAATGCGCGAATACTATCGGCTTCTCTTCAAGAAAATCATCGCCATTGACAAATCGCTCGCGGAGAAATGCAAGGTGATGGAGACTGCCTATATCCGCCGCCTTGCTCAGGAGAGACTTGAGCCCACGATCCCGCTGAATCCGCCGCCGACCCCAGAGCCGTTGAACTAAACACTCAACGCCCAACTCGCAACATTTGACGCTCAAGCCTTAGAATCTTCGCAATGCTCGCCCTCTTCGGGTTGAGCTTTCCAAAGTCCCATGCTTCGCGGCTCCCTCGAGTTGAAGATCGTCACCGGCACGGCCCATCCGCGCTTGGTGGCGGACATTTGTTCCTACCTCGGCGTGCCGCCTTGCGATACCACAGTGAGTTCGTTTCCTGACGGTGAAACTTTTGTAAAGATCAACGAAAACATCCGCGGTCGCGACGTCTTCATCGTGCAGCCGACCTGTCCCCCGACCAACCAGAATTTGATGGAGTTGTTGATTCTGGTGGATGCCGCCCGGCGGTCGAGTTCAGCCCGCATCACAGCGGTCATCCCATTTTTCGGCTATGCCCGCCAAGACCGCAAGGATCAGCCGCGTGTTCCCATCACTGCCAAGCTCGTGGCGAATCTTTTGGCCGCCGCAGGGGTTCAACGGGTCCTGACGATGGATCTGCACGCTCAGCAGCTACAGGGATTTTTCGACATTCCCGTCGATCATCTTTACGCCCTTCCAGTGCTTATACACTATCTGCACGATCTGGGGCTGAACGACCTTGTCGTCGTTTCTCCCGATGTCGGAGGTGTAAAGATGGCCTCGGCCTACGCAGAGGCTCTCAAAGCTGGCCTCGCCATCGTGGTCAAACGCCGTTTAAGTGCTACCGAGATCGAGGCCGTTACAGTGATCGGTGAGGTGGATGGCAAGAACGTCATTCTTGTTGATGATTTGACCGAGACGGCAGGCACGTTGGTAGGTGCGGCGCGCATTCTTCGGGACGAGGGGGCGCGCGATATTTATGCTGGTGTCTCACACGCGGTCTTGACAGATTTGGCAGTTGAGCGATTGAAAAGCTCAGAAATCAAGGAGCTGATCACAACCGACAGCGTTCCTGTGCGGACCGATGTCGATTCACGCGTCAAGGTGCTCTCGGTGGCCGAATTGCTAGGTGAGGGCATTCGGCGCATCCACGATGATGAGTCGGTGAGCTCGCTTTTTGATATCAAGAAACCGAAGGACTAAAAACCATGGCCAATCAAGTCAAACTCTCTGCTCGTCCCCGCCTTGAAGCTGGGCGCAATGCGGTGGGCAAAGTTCGCGCCCGCGGGGCGATTCCCGCTGTCATCTACGGCGCCAAGGACGCTGCCACAAAGCTCGAAGTCGATAGGAAAGACATTGAAAAACTGCTCTCGCGTGCAGTCGGTGAGAACATCCTTGTCGAACTGGAGATTCGTGATGGAGGCAAGACCAGCACTCGCATCTCTCTTATTCAGGAGGTCCAGCATCATCCCGTGCGAGGTGAGATCATTCACATTGATTTCCACGCCGTTTCAATGACCGAGGAAATCGACGCCGAAGTCGTCCTCGAGCCTGAGGGAGAACCCATCGGCGTTAAGACATTTGGCGGTCTCCTTCAGCAGAATATGCGCTCGCTGTCGATCCGGTGTCTGCCGCAAAATCTGCCTGAGATCATCATCGTCGATGTCTCAGGGCTCAACGTTGGCGAATACCTGCACGTTCGGGACATCAAGCTGCCAGCCGGCGTCGTCGCTGTTCCTGACGGAGACCTCACAGTATTCCTGGTCTCTGAACCGACAGTCGCCGAGGAACCGGCTATAGCGGCGGAGGAGCCCTCCGCTCCCGAAGTTATCAAGGAGAAGAAACCGGAAGCGTCCGAAGCGGCTTCGGAGCCCAAGAAGTAGTTCCGCCCTCGCGCGTGGAGCATGCAGCCGTCTTCCGTCTTGTTGTCGGCCTCGGAAACCCGGGCCGGCAGTATTCCGGCACGCGCCACAACGCAGGCTTTCTGGTCGTTGACGAACTGGCCCGCCGGCTTGCGGTGGAATTCCACTTTGAGCCGAAGTGGGATGCCGACGTTGCGCATTGTGGTGGACGCATGCTGATGAAGCCCAGGACGTTCATGAATCTCAGTGGAGAAGCCGTCGGCAACTATGTCCGGTATCACAGGATCGACCACACCGAGGCTCTTGTCGTACTCGACGACGCAGCCATTCCCCTCGGAGAGCTTCGCCTTCGTCCTTCGGGCAGCGCGGGCGGGCACAATGGTCTCGAGTCCGTTTTGATCCATCTGGCAACCGAGTCCGTTCCACGCCTGCGTTTCGGGATTGGCGCGGCCTCAGGCGCGCTTGTGGATCACGTGCTCGGAAAATTTCAGATCTCGGAAGTTCCCGTCGTGGAAGCCAGCGTGAGCCGTGCCGCTGACGCCGCCGAGTATGCCAGCGCTCACGGACTCGAAGCCGCCATGAACCTCTACAACAAAAAACCATGAAAAAACGCTATGAAGCCCTCCTTGCCCTCTCCACACGTGGCAAGGAAGAATCCGTCAAAGAAATCATCGAGCGCCTCGAAAAGACCTTCGCGGCTGAAGGCGCCGCCATTGAGCAGGTCCAGCGTTTTGAGAAGCGCGAGCTTGCTTACGAGCTCAAGCATCTCACCAGTGCCTATTTTGTGAACTTCATCTTCGAGGCCGAGCCGCAACTCGTCGAAAAGTTGCGTGCGAAATTGAAGCTGGACGACGACGTTGCTCTCCAGAATTATCTTCGACTGCCTCCTAAGAGAAAGACCGCCGAGGCAGCGGCATAACCAATCAAAAAATGGCCAGCCTCAACAAAGTGATGCTAATCGGTAACGTGACCCGCGATCCCGAGGTAAAGTATACTCCGAAGGGAAGCGCAGTCGCCGATCTTGGGCTTGCGATTAACCGCAACTACACGAATCAAACCGGCGAAAAAGTCGAGGAAGTTACCTACGTCGATGTCGAACTTTGGGGACGCCTCGCCGAAATCGCCGGCGAGTATGCCAAAAAAGGGCGCTCGATATTCATCGAAGGCCGCTTGCGCATCGATTCCTGGGAGGACAAGCAATCCGGACAGAAGCGCAACCGGCTTAAAGTTGTCGGCGAAGTCCTGCAACTCCTCGGTTCCCGGCCCGGCGGCCAGGGCGGCGGAGCTGCCGCGGATTTCGAAGGAGAGGCTCCCGCTTCAAGGCCCTCCCGGCCCGCGTCGACGAAGCCTTCCCCATCGGAACCGGCCGACGACGATATCCCGTTCTGAATCGACGGGCGTTCCGGCAGTCGTTTTTTTGGCAAAGAGCGTCCTCGCCATCTTTCCTGGATCGACCGTCTCAGGCGAGTCGCCTGGTGTGCCGTTGAAAATGAAGGGAGAGATGAAATTTCCATGATCTACTCTTCCTGTCCCGTTTCGGCTCACGATGTCGCGGACCACTACGACGAGTTGGACCGCTTCTATCGCGAAATTTGGGGAGAGCATGTGCATCATGGCCTATGGGAACGCGGCGATGAGACGCCCGAGGAGGCGGTCATCAACCTCGTGGCACTTGTCGTGAAACGAGGGCGCGTCGGCGCGGGGGCGCGCGTCTGCGATGTGGGGTGCGGCTACGGGGCAACCGCAAGAATGCTTGCGCTTGATTTCGGCGCGACGGTTTCGGCGATTACGATTTCGCCAGCACAATACCGCCACGCGCTGTCCAAGCGCGGAGGCGCGGTCAACCCCGAGTATCTCCTGTGCGACTGGTTGAAGAACGACCTTCCATCGGGAGCGTTCGACGCCGTGCTCTCGATCGAAAGCTCTGAACACATGCAGGACAAGGAGTTGTTCTTTGCGCAGGCCTATCGCGTCTTGAGATCAGAAGGACGCATTGTTGTCTGCGCGTGGCTTTCCGCAGAATCCCCGACCGTCCTGCAGCGGCGCCATCTCCTTGAGCCTATCTGCCGGGAAGGCAGGATTCCCGGCATGGGAGCGGAGTCCGACTATCGCAAATGGTTTTCGGATGCAGGGCTCGTTCTGGAGAACTTCGAGGACGTGAGCGCACACGTACGAAAGACATGGACGATCTGTGTGCGGCGGCTTCTGATAAATCTTCTCCGCCAGCCTGACTATCTCCGTTTCCTCTTCAATACCCAAGCCCGAAATCGAGTTTTCGCGATCACCATTTCCCGCATCTGGCTTGCCTACGCCTTCGGGATCATGCGTTACGGAATCTTCACAGCGCGGAAGGAATAAGAGTGAATGACTCTCTTCGATGGGCATCCCTCTGCGCGTCGAACATCAAGAGCCAGTGCCCGGAGAGAGCTTTAGCCTGTCGATATCCATCGCGACAAGGCACACGTCATCGTTGAACTCTTGGGTTGCTGAGAACTCCTGTACTTCGGCTATTAGGCTGCGGCAAAGTTCCACCGCGGGAAGCTCCGTGCGATTGCCGACCGCTCTCGAGAGTTGCTGATAATCGTAGAGCCGGCCTTCGGATCCTTCGACTTCGAACAAACCGTCAGTGAAGAGCAGCACGACGTCGCGTGACGAGAGCTTGCAACGGAAAGTTTCATACTTTGCTCCGTCGAACAGACCAAGAGCCGGACCCCGCCGCGCCCCCTTGAGCGGTGAGGCACTCGCGGTGGAACCGTTCGCTGCGCGCGTGAGGTGAAGCGGGTGCGGGTGCCCCGCGTTGGCATAGCGCAACTGGCCTCTGGCAAGATCTGCCACGATGTAGAACGCCGAAGCGAAAAGCGTAGTATCGCTGTTGCGAAAGGCCCCTAGTAGCGCCCGATTGATCGCAACCAAAAGCTCCCCGGGCTTCGTCCATAACTGCCGGAGCTCGCTGACCACAGAGCGCACGATTGCGGCAACCAGCGCAGCGCGTACGCCGTGCCCCATGACATCGCAGATGAATAGGCCGGCCTTGTCATCCGAGATGTCGAGGACGTCGAAAAAGTCGCCGCTGACGATCATCGATGGCCTGAAGAACGGATAGAAACGCACGGCGCTATTTTCCTCGGTGGCATGATGAGGAAAATTCGGGAAGCGTTGCGGCATCAGGGCACCTTGAAGTTCACGGGCCATTTCCAGGTCGCGTTCGAGCGATTCATTCTTTGAGCGAAGCTCCTCCGCAAGCCTGGCGAGCTTCTCGGCGGCGCGTTTCTTCTCGGTGATGTTGCGGGAAATGCCGAATGTTCCGATGATGTTGCCCTGTGCGTCGCGCAATGGCATCTTTGTCGTCGAAGCCCATGTGTCCTCGCGATCCGGCCACGTCTCCCTCTCTTCGTAGTCGACTACGGTAGGTTTGCCGGTGCGAATGATTTCGCGTTCATCCGCCAAGGCCGTCCTCGGCGTGTTCTGCGGAAAATAAGTCTCGGTCGCTTTTTCCAATAATGTCGGCCGGGTTCTTGAAGCCCTGCCACTCGGCGCAAGCTCGGCTGACCGCGATGAAGCGGCTATCAAGGTCTTTAAAATAGATGCGGTCAGGCACGTTTTCCATCAACGTCGTCAGAAGGCTGCGCTCTTTGGCCAAAGCCAGCTCGGTTTGGCGGCGCTTGGTGATGTCCCAGGCTACACCGACAATTCGAAGGAGATCCGCATTTTCGTCGCAGTGTACTCTTGAACGGATCCTGATCGCATGCTCGCTTTGGTCCGAGGGCCAAGCCACCTGGAATTCCGTATCCAGCGCGGCGCGTGCTGCAACCGCGCGCGAGAATTCGCCGCGAATCCTCTCGCGGTCCCCTTCATGGATCAAATCAAGAAAGCCCTCGTAGCTCCCGTTGAATGTGCCTGGAGCCAGCCCGAAAAGGGCGTGCATCCGTTCATCCCACCAAATCGCCGCAGCAGGCACATCCCAATCCCAAGTTCCCATTTCCGCAGAACTCAGCGCGAGATTTAGTCGGTCCTGCTCGCTGTTGCAACGCGCATTACTCATAAAAGGATATCGCTTCCGTTTTCTAACCGACTCTTTTGTTCGCTCGAACCGAACTTCAGCTCTGAATCTAGGCGAGCCTCAGATTAACGAAAATCCTTTTTGATCCCCGATCACCGCGAGAATCGAAAACGAGGGACGAGAGGGATTGTTCCACCACGAGCAACGTTCTCGCCGTCAGACCGATATCTTCGAAAAGAATCTTTCGGATTCCCACCATCGCAATTAGCGGCGCATTCCTACCCGTCGAGCGTGAAACCTACCTTGATCGTCACCTGCCAATGACCAATCTTGTCCTCCTCGATCTGTCCGCGCGTCTCGAGGATCTCGAACCAGCGAAGATTACGCAGACTCTTCGAAGCCTTGGAAATGGCGTTCTGAACTGCGTCTTCAATGCTGTCGGGGGACGAGCCCACGAGTTCGATCTTCTTGTAGATATGATTGCTCATGGCAAAAAGGATACGCTTCCCCCTGGCAGAGACCAAAGGAATTTATGGTGTGACACTTAAATCGAAGAATTCGCAAATCTCCAGAAAGGATAAAAATTTCTCTTGCAGAATGCGTAATTTCGAATATCCTCTGTGTAGGGCGTAGGGACTCTCTTATGAGGGTCGATAGGGGTATCGGCAGGGGAAGAGGCAGCTGTCGCCGCGGTGTCCGAGAGATGCCGCGGCGACAATGTTTTTAGGCATGGCAAGTTAAGCGGGTGCGAGCGCGATATCAGAGATGTCGCGCCCCAGGAAATCAGCCACTGTCTCCACCACCAAACAATGGTCCTCGCGCTGCGGCAAACCCGAGACGGTGATAGTGCCGACGCAACCGGTACCCGGCAGCAGAATGGGGAAGCTTCCGCCGTGAGCTGCATAGTCGCGCGGGTCCAAGGCGTCTAAGCTCATTTTTTGCTGTTTCACCATGAGGCCGACGGCATAGGAACTCCGAAAGAAACGGCGGACGATATTGCGCTTGCGCCGGACCCACTCGGGATTATCGGGCGTGGTGCCCTGTAGCGCCAGATAAAACAGCGGAAGTGCCTGCAAATGAATGTCGATGACAATCGCCGCCTGCCGTGCTTCCGCGATTTCCTTCAAGCGCTTGCCCAAATCCCAGGCTGTCGTCGCGCTAAAGTGATCGAATTGCAAACGCTCCTCCTGCAGGGCGATACGGCGTAAATCTTCCTCGATATCCATTGGCTCCATGTAGTGAATACTCCAATCGCCTTTAGCGCCACGAAAATGCAATGCGGAAGAGCGGAGAAATCCGCATCAACGCGGATTCGACAAGGGGACCCCGACCTTGGCAGCATGCGGTCATGCTAACGCGCGTTTTCTCTGCGGCGATCCAGGGAGTTGAAGCGATTCAGGTCGAGATTGAAGTTAATGCCGGCTCGGGCGACCCGGTGATCGTGCTAGTGGGTTTGCCCGACGCTGCGGTGCGGGAGAGCAAGGACCGCGTGACGACGGCGATTGCTAACAGTGGCCTGCGCTGGCCGCGGTCGCGGACAACCGTAAACCTTGCGCCCGCGGACTTGAGGAAGGAGGGACCAAGCTTCGATCTTCCGATTGCTGTGGGAATGATCGCGGTCGCTCAGGGCGCTGATATGGCGCGGCTGGGGCGATGTTTGATGGCTGGAGAACTCGCGCTCAACGGAGCGGTTCGCCCGATCAAAGGCGCGCTGCCAATCGCTCTTGAGGCACGCAGGCAGCGGAAGAAAGCGGTGATCCTTCCAAAGTTGAATGCGCGCGAAGCGGCGGTCGTCGAGGGGATCGAGGTGTACGGCGTGTCGAACCTGCGCGAGACCTTTGAGTTCCTTGCCCAACAGCGCGAACTGGAGCCGATGAAGGAGGATTTCGTTTTTACCGGCAACGGGAGGGACGATTTGGATTTCTCCGAAGTCAAAGGTCAGCACCTCGTCAAACGCGCCATTGAAGTCGCCGTCGCCGGCAATCATGCGCTTCTGCTCATCGGACCGCCCGGAAGCGGGAAATCGATGCTCTCGAAGCGCATCGCAACGATCATGCCCCCAATGACCATCGAGGAAGCGATCGAGACCACCAAGATTCACAGCATTTGCGGACTGCTCGACGACGGCAACTCCTTCTGCACCCACAGGCCCTTCCGGGCTCCCCATCATACCATCTCCGACGTGGGTTTGATCGGGGGATCAACGAATCCGAGCCCCGGCGAAGTAAGTCTCGCGCACAATGGCGTGCTCTTTCTTGACGAACTTCCCGAGTTCAAGCGCTCAACCCTTGAGGTGTTGCGGCAACCGCTGGAGGACCGCAAGGTAACGGTCAGTCGCGCCGCTGGCACGGTGACTTTTCCTGCCAACGTCATGTTGGTAGCCGCGATGAACCCATGCGCGTGCGGATATTTCGGGGATCCCAAGCGGGAATGCCGCTGCTCGCCGAAACAGGTTGAGAACTATCGCAACCGGATCTCCGGGCCGCTGCTCGACCGCATCGACATCCATGTCGAGGCCCCCGCGGTCGAGTACAAGGAACTCAGCAGCAACGAGCCCTCCGAATTGTCGGAGGCAATCCGCGAACGCGTGCTGCGCGCAAGGAAACTCCAGCACGAACGCTTTGCCGGTAAACCAAAGTGCCGCGCCAATGCCCATATGTCGCACAGCCAGCTCAAGTCACATTGCAAACTGGACTCAGAGGGCCGTGAACTTCTTCGTCAAGCGATGGAAGAGCTTCATCTAAGCGCCAGGGCATACGACCGCATTCTCAAGGTCGCACGCACGATTGCCGATCTGGCTGAAAGCGGCGATATTCGGCCTCCGCATGTCCTGGAAGCAATCCAATACCGAACGCTGGACAGGAATTTATGGCATTGAGCTTCTCATCGACCAAAAATGGATACGCATGAATGTTCAGTCGGAAGCAGGTCTCTCCTGTGCCTTAACGATGACTGAGGTATGAACACCGTATTCTCACAGATCATTAAACTATTAGGATGCAGCACTCTGTTGATTTCCGCTTTGACGGACTCAATGTAGTCAGTATGATTAATAATCAAATTATCTGTACCAAACGACAAAATACCCACAGACAGGTCAGGTAGTCTCTTTAAGAAGCGAAAAGCATCTTCAGCTGCCACATTAAACGGTATCTGCCGGGGATTAGACGATTTGAGTGTTTTGGAATATTTGTGCCATCGTTTGGCCCTTTGTGCGTCATCTGTGGTGTCTCCCTCAACGATTGCACTAACAAGCTGCAAATAATGATAAGGCTCGACACCAACATAACCCTTACTATTCACAATATTAGCGATTTTATATCCAACGTTACAACTACCTGCACCGAGGTCAATGACAGGAATCGCCGAAAATGCCTCTTTGATTTTTAGGAAGCGCCCATGGTGCGCTCTATAGAAGTTCCTGGAATCATATAAATATCGAAATGCATTCGTTGAAAAAGGAGTATCCCATGGACATCCTAAGTGTTGTGCTTCAAGGCAACTCTGAAATAGAGCGGGATCTTTGCTTTGGGCGAATAATTCAGTGGGGATCAAGCCATCAGTATTAATATGTGGCACTATATCCTCGACCCTGGTTAATCGCGTTAGCAGACTTTCCCCCGGAGCATACTTCAACTGCCACGATGCAATTAATTCTTCCAGACTAAGGTGCATTTGTTTGCCTCTGCGTCATGCCCAAACTAGTCTATCTGTTCGGGAAAGGCTCATGAGTGACTTCCGCGCGCTCCGTCTCGTGAGGCTCAGCCGATGTTAATTAACGACAGAGGTGTTTCGCTATCGATCTCGCTGGGTGGATATGGCGGACGCCTGCCTGGTCATCATGAGCGACAGGCATCCGCGACTGCGCGTGGCAACGGCGGATGCGAAGAATTTCGCCGTCTATTTTTCGCGGGCCGCTGGAGCGTCAATTGCTTGCGCCTAAGAAACTGAACCGCGAATGGGGCGGATAGAATCCGCTCAGAGACTTGGAAGCCCCGCTTTCTTGGATGAAATCACATCCCCGGATTTCGCGGAGAGTTTAACCACGCCAATATAGTGGCTGGATCTGCCGTAAGCCCAGACGTCCCATATGGGATCGGCCGCCGGTCCTGTTTGGGTGAGCTGATAGCTGGCGCTCACCATCTTCTGTCCGGCAGGCCCGAGGGAGTCTCTTGCGATTTGAAAAGCCTCGTCTGAGTCTATCCGCACCCTTGCAATGTCGATGAAGTTTCGTTGGTTGAATATTTGCCGTGCGTCCAAATAGCGCTTTGCTTCGGAAAGCTGGCCTCGCGCGATCGTGATGCTGTAAAGCGGGTTCTTCACGATGAGGCCGGCTTCCTCGGGGTTTCTGGCGAGCACGTACCACTTCGCTGGATTGGGCCTTCCGCTGTCCGCGGAGAGCCTCACGACTTCTCGAGCGAAGTGTGGCGGGAGCGCCCCTAAAGCCGTTTTCGCTCCATTTGGGGAATCTCCGGCGAGCGCGGTGGAAAGCGAGAATGCGACGGCGACCAAGTAGACAGGGAGAGTGAGAGTCTTCATCGGGTTCGCCGATAGCACGTTGAAACACAAAAGGGAAGTGTGTCGATCGAGTGCAAATGCCGAAAGAAACTTACAAATGGGCGAGGCGAAATGGCCTGTCCTAAAGGAACGGGCAACGGCCACTGTCCGGAATTCCGCCGCTGAGCTGAGAGGGAGACGAGGTGGGTTCGAACCAGCCAACCAATCTTGTCGCATATGCGACAGAGTGTCGTACGTTCAGGCATCCGCATGGCGCGAGACAACCTGCATAGAAATTCGAAGTGCGATCTAGCGGGGTGATCTGACCGATCACGGACTTGTAACGCCGTTGACGGCTTGCTCACTGGAAGGATGAACGGCGTTTATTGATTCGGCCTCGGCTGCGAGCCTGCGAATCAGGCCGCTGAAAATCAGGCTGTGGACCGGGTAAAGAAGATACCAATATGCCAGTCCGGAGAGTCCCTTCGGTTCAAAAAAAGCGGTCTGAGTAAGGAGAGCTTCCGGATTCGATTGCCGGACGGCTTGAAATTCCAGCCAAGCACGGCCCGGTACTTTCATTTCCGCTCGAAGACGCATCATCCTCCCTGGTTCGACGGTTTCTACGCGCCAGAAATCCAGCGCATCGCCTGCGCGCACATCCTCGGGATCGCGTCGTCCGCGCCGCATGCCGACGCCGCCGCACAGCCGATCAATGATCCCCCGCACCTGCCAGGTCCAGTCCATGTAGAGCCATCCTCTTAATCCCCCGAGACGCACAAAAGCGCGATAGACGGCCTCCGCGGGAGCCGCCACAGCGCGCTGACGCCGCTCGATGATCATCCCTTCGCTCGTGATCAGGGCAACGGGCGTCTTCGCACCCTGGCTCGAGGTGAGAGCGTCGGTCCAGGAGGTCTCCACTTCACGGTGCTTCATTTTCTCGAACGCGAAGCGCACGGACGTTTCATAATCGAGCAGCGATATTCCGGGAAAGAGCTGGAGCGCTGCTTGATCGTGAACCACCACTTCATTGACAAGACCCTTGATCAGGGGCCGTGCGATTCTTGCCGGAATGGGAGTGATCAAATGCACCCAATAGGATGAAAGTCTCGGAGTAAGGACTGGCACAGCGATCAATATGCGCTTCAATCCTCGCACGCGTGCGTAGCGCGTCATCATTTCCGCATACGTCAGGACATCGCGACCACCGATTTCGATGATGCGCCCGGCGCTCTCAGGGGAATCAATGGCGGCCACTAAGTAGTCGAGCACGTTTCGAATCGCGATTGGCTGAATGCGCGTGAACACCCATTTTGGGCAGATCATCATCGGGAGCCGTTCAGCGAGATAACGCACCATCTCAAAGGACAAACTTCCTGAACCTACGATGACCGCGGCGCGGAATTCCGTTACCGGAACGCCAAACTCACGAAGCGCCGCGCCGGTCTCCTGCCGTGAGCGCAAGTGCGGCGACAAATCCGTGCTCGAATCGCCAAGACCACCAAGATAAATGATCCTCGCTACACCCGCGGCCTTTGCCGCGGCGGAACAGTTTCGCGCCGCCAACGGATCGAGTTGCGCAAAATCGCCGCCCTCGCCGAGGCTGTGGACTAGATAGTAGACCACGTTAACGTCGCGCATGGCTTCGGCGAGCGAATTGGGATCCAGGACGTCGCCCCGAGCCACTTCTACGCGACTGACCCACGCACGGCCCTGAAGTCGCGACGGGTCCCGCACCAGACAGCGCACCCGATGCCCGGCTTCGATCAAACGTGGCACCAATCGCCCGCCGACATAGCCCGTGGCGCCAGTAACAAGGACCACCAGGGAGGATTGAGAAGGCATAAGCCTCGACTCTAAGCCGCCAGAGGAGCTCGCGCAAATGGACCCATTCCTTGAGAGACTTTCGGCTGTCCCTATGCCAGCGTGGGCGAGGCGTCTTCGTGCCGAGTCGTCCACGCGTTTAGGCTGCTGAAGTAGTTGGCGCAATTGAGCCGTGCTTCCCGGCACGGTGGCATTATGGTTGCGGCGCCGAAAATATTCCTTTGGGGGAGGTGCGGAGGTATGGCAATAAATTCACAATGCCATCTCAGGCCGAAATTGTAGAAATTCTCTCAGGGATCTTTCCGGCGGACGCAATTCTCACAAGCCGCGAGGATCTGGTGCCGTATTCCTTCGACGCGACGGCCATGCTTCAACAAATGCCCGTTGCGGTTGTTTTTGCGCGGACTGTTGATGAGGTCTCGCGACTGTTGAAGGCTGCTAACGCAAAGAGTGTTGTGATTGTTCCCAGGGGCTCGGGAACGGGATTGAGCGGTGGCAGCGTGCCCGTCGAAGCGAGCATTGTCGTGTGCCTTTCGCAAATGAACCGCATTTTGGAGGTCGATCCGAGGAACCTTACGCTTTTTGCGGAGGCCGGCGCCACAACCCTTTCCATTGCAGAAGCCGCGGAGCAAGCCGGGTTATTCTATCCCCCCGATCCAGGCTCCATGAAGATTTCGACCATTGGGGGGAACGTGGCAGAAAACTCGGGCGGTTTGCGCGGTCTGAAGTATGGCGTCACGCGCGACTATGTGATGGGTCTGGAAGTCGTCCTGCCTTCGGGGGAGGTCATCTTCACAGGAAACAAATGCGTCAAGGATGTTGCCGGCTATTCGCTTCGTGATCTCTTCATCGGCTCGGAAGGAACATTGGGCATAGTCACCAAGGTTTTGCTCAGCTTGATACCGAAGCCAGCGGCTGGAAGGACTCTCCTTGCGGTTTTTGACCGCATGGAAGACGCAGCGAACACGGTGTCCGCGATCATTGCTGCAAAGATTATTCCCTGCACGCTGGAGTTTCTCGATCGGGTAACCATCAACTGCGTGGAGGATTATGCGGCCATCGGTCTGCCGCGCGATGCATCAGCGATCCTGCTGATGGAAACGGATGGGCATCCTGCAGCTGTCGAAGAGGAGGCGCATCGCATGGCAGAAATTGCGCGCGCGTCGCACGCACGCGACGTGAGGGTCGCCCAGACAGTCGAAGAGGCTCTGCGATTGGCCACCGCTCGTCGCGCGGCTTTTTCCTCGCTGGCACGCATCGCTCCCACGACAATCCTCGAGGATGCCACGGTCCCGCGTAGTGAATTGGCGCGGATGGTGGAACACATCCAGCATGTGGCGGAAAAGTACAACCTGAAGATCGGTACATTCGGGCACATGGGTGACGGCAATCTTCATCCAACCTTTTTGACGAACGAAAAGGATGCGGAGGAGATGCACCGAGTCGAACTTGCCATGAAGGAAATTTTTGACCGCGCGCTTGCCCTTGGCGGTACCGATCACGGGCGAGCACGGAGTCGGACTCGCAAAGAAGCCGTTTCTCAAAGATGCTCTCGGCGAGCTGAACCTCGAGGTGATGAAACGCATCAAAAAATCTTTCGATCCCAATGGCGTATTGAATTCAGGGAAGATTTTTTGATGAACGCTCGCATCAAAAAATCATGGGATCCCGTTGGCATATTGAACCCAAGGAGGATTTTTTGATGAACGCTCAACGCTCAACGCTCAACATTCAACGCTCAAGTGCAAGTGGGGCGTACGATTTGGAGGATCGGTTGCTGGAATATGCGGTTCGCATCATCCGTGTCGCAGAGTCGATGAGGCGCTCCGCGGCGGGGTTGCATATCGCAGACCAGTTGCTGCGCTCCGGGACCTCGCCCTATGGCAACCACGGAGAAGCTGAAGGCGCGGAGTCCCGAGACGATTTCATTCACAAACTGCGTGTCTGCTTCAAGGAACTGCGCGAATCACGGCGCTGGCTGAAACTCATCCAGCGCGCAGAATTGATTGAAAAACCGGAACTGCTCGCCGGCCTCATCAATGAGGCGGACGAGCTAATAAGGATTTTTGCGAAGAGTATTCAAACCGCTGCAAAGCATCAAAGAGGAGGGCAAACTTGAGCGTTGAGCGTTCAGCGTTGAGCGTTGAGCGTTCTGCAAAAACGCATAGTCCAATTCACGAATTGGACTATGCGCTTTTGCAGCAGTGCATTCACTGCGGAATGTGCCTTCCGACGTGCCCGACTTACGATGCGACGAAAGTCGAGCGGAACAGCCCTCGCGGTCGCATAGCGCTCATGCGCGCAATCGCCGACGAGCGGCTGGAACCGACCAGAATCTTTGGCGAGGAGATGTATTTTTGCCTCGGCTGTCTGGCTTGCGAAACCGCGTGTCCGGCCGGGGTCAAGTATTCACAGCTTTTTGAAGCCGCACGTGAAGAGGCGGAAGTAGCCGGGGTGTTGCGGAACCCGAGACGTAACGTGATTCGTTCGCTAGTCTTGAGGGGACTCTTTACGCGGCCGCGGTTGCTCAGATTCGCCGGACGCCTGTTATGGTTCTATCGCGCATGCGGCGCGCAGAATTTGCTTCGGCTTCTCCCGTTGAGCAAGCTGCTACCCTATCGCTATCGGGAGCTGGAAAGGATGACGCCTGTGGCAAAGTCGAAATTCTCCGCACAACTCATTGAACCCGTGGAGCGTCCGAGGGGCCGGATCATGCATCGTGTGGGAATGCTCACGGGTTGTGTGCAGGATATCGTGTTTTCCGACATCAATCGTGATACAGTCGATGTTCTTCTCGCCAACGGCTGTGAAGTCCATACGCCTCGCGTTCAGTATTGTTGCGGTTCCTTGCACGCTCACAACGGGGAGGTTGAAGCGGCGAAGGATCTTGCCCGCAGGCAGATTGACGCCTTTGATGTGGATGCTCTCGATGCGATCATTACAAATGCCGCCGGCTGCGGCCCGCATCTCAAGAGCTTTGGACTCCTCCTGGCCGGCGATCCCGAATATTCCGCGCGGGCATTGGCATGGTCCGCGAAAGTCCGCGACATTCATGAGTGGCTTTGCCAGATCGGCTTTCGAAAGCCGCAAACCGATAGCGAAGACTTCAAGAAACTTTCCGTCACTTATCACGAGGCATGTCATCTGTGCCACGGGCAGAAGATCACAAGACAACCGCGGGAAGTTCTTAAAGCCATTCCCGGCCTCGAGCTGATCGAGTTGACCGAATCGACATGGTGCTGCGGTAGCGCGGGCATCTACAACATCACCCAGCCGGAAATGGCGGCAAAGCTGCAGGAAAGAAAGCTTGGTCACGTCGCAGAAACCGGCGCCTCAATCGTTGCCGCAGCAAACCCCGGCTGCATTCTGCAGCTCGAAAGCGGAGCTCGCAAGTTTTCGACACAAGTCGCGGTGCGTCATCCGATCAGCCTCTTAGCTGAGGCGTATCGATCGGAAGGCTAAGCCGTCATGTTCACAGAGATCCTGGTCGCACTGACCGTTCTTTTGACCGTAACGTTTCACGCGGCGGGCATCTACTTTGGAATTCAGGCGGTGTTGATTTCGCGCACGCCTCAGGCGGCCGTCGGGTGGGGTCTGGCGCTGGTGATCTGCCCGTACATTGCGATCCCATTGTTTCTTGTCTTCGGCGAATCCCGATTCTCAGGTTACACGCTTGCAGGGGGAGAGGGACATGCTGAACTTGACGCGGGGCTCAGGCAGGCGCAGCGAGCTTTGGCGCCGTTTCGCTCTTCTTTTCTCGATAAGTATTCCGACGCGGAGCGATTGGGAATCAGTCTGCGAGGGCTGCCACCAACCGGTGGAAACGCGTGCCGGCTTCTGATCGATGGAAAAGAAACTTTTCGGACCATTTTCGAGACGATTCAGAGCGCGCGCAGCTATGTGATTGTTCAGTTTTACATTATCCACGACGACGGGTTGGGAAATGAACTGAAAGAAAGGCTGCTTGCCGCCTCCCGTCGCGGGGTGCGGTGTTGGTTGCTCTACGACACCGTGGGATCCAAGGGACTTACAAACGCCTATCTGAGAGAGTTGCACGACGCGGGCGTGTCCGTTCAGGCTTTCGTCACAAATCGACAGTTTGGCCGGCACTTTCAGGTCAACTTTCGCAACCATCGAAAGCTGGTAGTCGTCGATGGGAGGATCGCCTTCTTCGGAGGGCTAAATGCCGGTGACGAGTATCTTGGACTGGGTGCTCTTGGGTCCTGGCGGGACACTCATATACAGCTGGAAGGTCCGGCCATAATGGGTCTCCAAATGTCCTTTTTGGAAGACTGGTACTACGCGTGCAAAGAGGTGCCGGAAATTCCTTTCGAGCCGCGCGTGGCGGGCGATCAAACCGTCCTCGCGTTTGCCTCAGGCCCGGCAGAGAACTGGAATGTTACCGCGGCCATTTACAACGAGATTATTCACGACGTTCGCAAGAGACTATGGATCGCCAGTCCCTATTTCGTGCCGGATCCCACGCTCAGGACGGCCATCGGGCATGCGGCGTTGCGGGGTGTCGATGTGCGCATCATCCTGCCTCAAAGGCCAGATCACCTGTTGCCGTGGCTGTCCTCTTACACTTTTTATCCTCTGATGCGCGAAGCGGGAGTGAAGATCTGGCGCTATCAGAGGGGCTTCATGCACCAGAAGGTTCTTTTGGCAGATGACGACCTGGCGATTGTGGGATCCGTGAATTTGGATTTTCGCTCCTTCATGCTGAATTTCGAACTTTCAGCCGTCATCCAGGATCTGGCGTTTGCCAAAAGCGTGGAGAAGATGCTCGAGAAGGATTTTGCGCGCAGCGAAGCGGAGAACCTCCAGAAATTCGAAAAAGGCAAATTCTTATTCCGCCTCAAATGCCGCCTGGCGGCGTTGATGAGTCCCGAGCAGTAAGCGAGTTAGGATGCCTGCGGCTTACGCTATTGGCCTCGTGTGCGAAGTTTGTCGAGCAGGACTGCCAGGATGATCACTGCGCCCTTGACGACCAACTGCCAGTAGAAGGATACATTCATCAACGTTAGACCGTTGTTAAGTACGGCAACGATAAGGGCGCCAATCAGCGTTCCAAAAACAGTTCCAACGCCGCCGGAGAAGCTGGTTCCGCCAAGAATAACCGCAGCGATCGCGTCCAATTCGTACCCCTCTCCCAAGCGGCCTTGAGCGCTGTAGAGACGGCTGGCGGTCATCACACCACCCAGGCCAGATAGGAATCCGCTGACGCCATAAACAAAGATCAAAACGGTCGCGACAGGGATACCGGTGAGACGAGCAGCCAGCGCGTTTCCTCCAACCGCATATATGTACACACCGAGCACGGTTCGATGGAGTATGAAAGCGCTGATCAAAATGACGACCAGGGCGATAACAACGAGCCAGGGGATCGGGCCCAAATAACTGTTACCGATCCAAGCGAAGGACAGATCGTTATTGATGAGCGTCGTCCCTCCGGCAAATAAGTATGCGGCTCCGCGAAGGGCAGTGTAAGTGCCGAGCGTGACAATAAAGGGAGGCAGCCCGAAATAATGAACAATACACCCTGTCATCACCCCTACTATGGCTCCGCTCAAAAGCGCGAACGGTATGGCGGCCCAGCTCAACGCGGGGTTTAGGGAAAACAAGAGCGATAGGACCGCGGTCATCCCCAGAACAGAGCCGACGGCGAGATCGATACCTCCGGTCAGGATCACGAACGTCATGCCCGCGGCGAGGACGATGTTGATCGAAGCCTGCCGGACCACATTGATCAGGTTATTGGTCGTGAGAAAACTCTCCGTGAGAAAGGCGAAGAGAATGCAAATGACGATGAGGACCGGCAGCATACCAGCGACTTGAACGAGGCTGCGCATCATCTCTTTTCGCGCGACATTGCTAATGGTGTTCTGAGAAGAGGGATTTGCCATGATCGGTAAGTTTTACTAAGCTTAGACTCCAGTTGCAAACTTCATGATATTCTGCTGGGTGACTTCGATTCCTGTATCGCCGCCAACCTCACCCGTAACGACTCCTTCGCGCATCACGATGACGCGCTCGCAGACGCCGATGATTTCGGGCAGTTCGCTTGAGATGAATAGCACGGCCAAACCCTTGCTGCCGAGTTGTTGAATCACTGAGTAGATCTCCGCTTTCGCTCCGATATCCACTCCTCGCGTAGGCTCGTCGAGGATGAGCACCTTCGGATTGATCTCGAGCCATCTGGCCAGAAGCAGTTTCTGCTGGTTGCCCCCGGAAAGCCCGCCGGCGCGAGCCCATAACGAAGCCGCGCGCAAACGAAGCGCTCGTGCCTGCACCTTAGAGCGTTCATTGACGTCCTTGAAATCGATAACGCCCGCCCTTGCGCTTCTCTGAAAAATGTTCATCGCGATGTTATCGCGACACGACATCTGCAGAAAGACGCCCGCATGTTTGCGATCCTCGGGGACGTAGCCGATCCCTTGCTCAACCGCATCGATCGGATGTTTGATATCGACCAGTTTGCCGTTGAGGTAGACCTCGCCGCTAACCTTCTCATCCGCGCCGAAAATCAACCGAGCCAGCTCAGTCCGGCCGGCTCCGACCAGTCCGGACAAACCCAAGACCTCGCCAGCCCGGACTTCAAAGCTTGCGTTCTTGACGAGCTCTTTGTCGGACATGTTTCGAACTCGGAGGACTACATCACCGGCGGCGTGGGTTTTCTCGGGATAAAGGTCTTCCAGCTTTCTCCCGACCATCATCTCGATGATGCGTTCCGAGGAAAATTCCGGGCGCGTCAACTCGCCAACATATTCGCCATCCCTGAATACGGAAAGGCGATCCGCCATCGCATAGATCTCGGCCATTCGATGGCTGATGTAGATGATCGCCATGCCTTCTGAGCGAAGCTGTCTTACGACCTCAAAAAGACGGTCAGTTTCGCGGTCGGATAAGGCCGTTGTTGGCTCGTCCATGACCAGGATCCGGCTCTTATAGAAGAGCGCCCGCGCAATCTCCACCTGCTGCTGTTCGGCGATCGAAAGATGCGCCGCGCGCTGCGCGGCCTTGAACCTCGCACCCAGCCGGTCGAGCACCTGTTGCGTTTCACGCACCATTCCCGCGGTGTCCGTAAGGAAGCCGAGGTGGCGCTTCTCGGATCCGAGGAAAACGTTTCCCGCAACCGTTAGATTCGGGGCGATGGTTAGCTCTTGGTAGATGATCCCGATGCCTGCGGCCCGGGCCTGATGCGGGGTATGGAAATGCACGGGCTTTCCATCCAGGGAGATCTCGCCTCCATCCGGGCGCTGTGCTCCCGCCAGGATCTTCATCAACGTGCTCTTGCCCGCACCGTTTTCTCCAACCAAAGCGTGGACCTCCCCCGCCCATATTGTGAGATCCACGCCCTTGAGCGCACGCACGCCGGGGAAACTCTTGGTCACCCCGCGGACTGTAAGGATCGGTTGTCCCGTGCGACTACTTGGTCCAGCCTTGGTACTCGTTGACATTGTCGCGAGTGATCAATTTTACAGGAACTAAGATTGTGTCGCTCTCCGGCTTCTTGCCCTTCAAGATGTCGGCGCCGACTTCCACGGCCTTTTGGGCCATGGCGTAAGGATCCTGGGCTGGAGTGGCTTCGAACAAGCTGCCTTTGCTCTTCAGCGCCGCGGCTCCATCGGGAGAACCGTCCACACCGACGATAAAGAACTCGCTGCGGTTCGCCTGCTTGGCCGCAAGATCGCAGCCGATGGCTGTCGGGTCGTTGATCGCAAACACCGCGTCGAGCTTCGGATTGGCGGTCAGCAGGTCAGTCATTACTCGCAGACCACCATCCCGGCTGCCTCCGGCATTTTGATCCTGAGACAAGATCTTGATGTCGGGATTCTTTTTAAAGACATCGAGCGCGCCTGCGACCCGGTCTAGAACTGCAGTCACGGGAGGGCCGTTTACAATGACGATTTGTCCCTTGCCTTTCAGTTTGTCCACGATGTATTGAGCTGCCTGTTGACCGGCTTGTCGATTGTCAGACATGACAGTGGCGTCCACTCCGCCCTCGGCACCAACGTCGACTGCGATTACAACGCTTCCAGCCCCTTTAG
Organism: uncultured Verrucomicrobiae bacterium; assembly: GCA_963810765.1. Classification (GTDB taxonomy): domain Bacteria; phylum Verrucomicrobiota; class Verrucomicrobiia; order Chthoniobacterales; family Terrimicrobiaceae; genus DASTFP01. The sequence goes on along the minus strand of CAWEOV010000024.1, from coordinate 175,301 downwards.
CCCGCTTCACGGCGGGCGCGATGCCTTTGCTGTCTGCTGCCCCGAGCAGAATGAGGTTGGCGCCAGATGAAACCAGGTTATCCATCTGATTGGTTTGATTGTTTACGTCGTAATTGGCTGACAGAGCGGTGAATTTCACGCTCGGGTTTATCTCCTTCGCCTTCGTCTCAGCGCCGCGAGCAACCTGAACGAAGAACGGGTTTCCAAGGTCGCCGACCGTTACGGCTGCGGATTTCAGCTCTTTCTCAGCGGCATGAAGCGGCGCAACGAGGGCTGCTCCCACGAGAAGGCAAAAGGAGTTTTTGAGGATATGGGGGATTTTCATGGAACGATTTGGTGGTTCTTGTTGTTCTGGTTTTCGATGGTCATCCGAGGGGAAGTAATATTTGGGAAATCCCACTTCGTTGAATGCTGGTGAGCATCTTGGGTGCGCAGGATGAACATTCGAGGGGTTACGGTCAACGCTAAACTGGACTTGGATGGACGCTCGTGAAGTGAACTTTCCGTCAAGCGGCATCCAGGTCGTCCTGCGCGCCCTTTTTGTAGGTGAGTCCGCGGAGTTTGCCTTCGATGAACGCGTCGATGGCGCCGTCCATGACTCCTTGAATGTCGCTGGTTTGTACGCCGGTTCTGAGGTCTTTAACCATCTGGTAGGGTTGAAAGACGTAGGATCGTATTTGGTTACCCCAGGCGATGTCGCCCTTTTCGCCGTATTGGCGCTCGACGTCGGCGCGCTTTCTATCCGCCTCGATTTGGTAGAGCTTTGCCTTCAACATTTTCATGGCCATGTCGCGGTTGCGGCCCTGGCTGCGCTCGGCCTGGCAGGCGACGACAATACCGGTTGGAACATGGGTAATGCGCACGGCGGTCTCGACTTTGTTCACGTTTTGACCGCCTTTGCCGCCGGACCGGTAGGTATCGAGTTTGAGATCGGCTTCATTGATTTCAATCGGAGCGTCTTCGATCTCGGGAACCACATCCACACTGGCGAACGACGTGTGACGGCGTTTGTTGGAATCGAACGGAGAGATTCGGACGAGCCGGTGAACGCCGATCTCATTCTTCAGATAGCCGTAGGCGTGATCGCCTGAGATGCGCAATGTGGCCGACTTAATGCCCGCCTCGTCACCGACTTGAATATCTACCGTTTCGGACTGGAGCCCGCCGCGCTCGATCCATCGCGAGTACATGCGCAATAGCATGTCCGCCCAGTCGCATGATTCCGTGCCCCCGGCGCCCGCATGGATTGTCACGAATGCCGGGTTCTTGTCGAAGTCACCGGAGAGCAATTGCTGGAACTCGAATTTTTCGAGATCGCGAAGGAGAGAATCGTATTCGGAACGGACTTCGGCGATGGCACCGGCTTGGTGTCCGGGAGGCTCTTCGGCGGCAAGCTCCTTAAGGACTTCGAGATCCGAAGCGCGGGATTCCAGCGCCAGAAAGGGTTGGATTTTGCCACGCAATTCGGAAACCTGTTCGACGTCGCTTTGGGCAGTTTCCTTGTTGTTCCAAAACTCCGGCGATGCCATTCGAGCCTCAACTTCGGCGAGGCGCCCGGTGAGAGCGGGAAAGTCAAAGAAACCTCCGCAGCTCGGCGAGGCGGGCGGAGATTGCGGAGGTGTCGATCGTTTCGAGTTGTTCGATCATGGCGATTGCGCCGGCTTTGGGGCCTTCGCGGGGTCAAGTCGAAAAATGGTTTCGCCTTCCTTCATCATGTCGAGCTTGTCGCGGGCGATGGTTTCAATGTATTCCTTATCGTTCTCAAGGAGGTAGACTTCGCGCTCGCGCTGCTTGCGCAGCGATTGTTGGGCGATCAGCTCTTCCTTATCCGCCAGGAGATTGCGGGCCATCTGGTCCCTGCGGGAGATTTCCGGATAGAACCATAGCACTATTCCCGCAATTCCTCCCGCCATGACCAAGGTCAACAGCACGCGATTGAGCGCATTCCAGAAGGAAGGATCGCTTGTCCGGCGCGCTTCTCCGAATGACCTCATTCGTAAGTAGTAGCACGGAGAGAACCAAACGGCACGGATTTATTCTTCCGGTCCGGTTGCGCGAGCGCAAATTCTGAGCGGATCCTTAGATTTCGCAAGCCTTTCCCAAACCTCAGCGCATTTTGCCCCCGTAGACAGCGTCGGCGCCAAGCTGTTCCTCGATGCGAATGAGCTGATTGTATTTGGCGACGCGATCGGTTCGGCACAGTGAGCCCGTCTTGATCTGGCCGGCATTCGTTGCGACAGCGATATCCGAGATTGTGGTATCCTCGGTCTCGCCCGAGCGATGGCTGATGATCGCAGTGTACTTGTTTTCCTTGGCGAGTTCGATGGCGTCGAGCGTCTCCGTGAGCGAGCCGATCTGGTTGACTTTGACCAGAATTGAGTTGCCGACGCCCTTTTCGATGCCTTTACGGAGGAAGGAGACGTTGGTGACAAAGAGGTCGTCGCCAACGAGCTGCACCTTGTCGCCGAGTGCGTCGGTCAGAAGCTTCCAGCCGTCCCAATCATGCTCGGAACAGCCGTCCTCGATGGAAATGATCGGGTATTTGGCGCAGAGGTTCTTGTAAAATTCTACGATTTCTTCTGCCGAACGCCTCGATCCATCGGACTTCTTGAAGACGTAAGTTTTCTTCTCTTTCTCATAGAATTCGCTGGCGGCGCAATCGAGGGCAACGAAGACCTGCTTGCCAAACTTGTATCCTGCAGCTTTGACAGCATTGGCGATCGAATCGAGGGCGTCCTCGGCGGATGCGAGGGCCGGGGCGAATCCGCCTTCGTCGCCGATGGCAGTCGAAAGGCCGCGCTTTTTCAGCTCGCCCTTGAGCGCATGGAAGATCTCGACACCGGCCCGGAGCGCCTCCGAGAAGGTGGAGAAATCCTTTGGCATGATCATGAATTCCTGGAAATCGATTGGCGCGTCGCTATGCGCGCCACCGTTGACGATGTTCATCATCGGGCAGGGGAGTACCTTGGCGTTAGGCCCGCCGAGGTATTTGTAAAGGGGCATGCCGACCTGTTCTGCTGCGGCCTTTGCGGTGGCAAGGGAAACGGCCAGGATCGCGTTTGCGCCCACCTTTTTCTTGTTTTCCGTCCCATCGAGTCCGATCATCGCCTTGTCGATGGCGATTTGGTCGAGCGCGTCCATACCAACAAGCTCGGGAGCAAGGATTTTCTGCACATTGGCGACCGCCTTGGTCACGCCCTTTCCGAGATAAACTGCCTTTACGCTGTCGCGAAGCTCCCAAGCCTCGAACGCTCCGGTGGAGGCTCCACTTGGGACGGCAGCGCGGCCCAAGGCGCCGCCGGCGAGCTCGACGTCGGCTTCTACGGTTGGATTCCCGCGGGAGTCAATAATTTGGCGGGCTGTAATGGTAGTAATGAGGGTATCGGACATGGCAGTGGGATTTTTGGGTGGTGGACTCCAGAAACTCTTTCGGGCGGCCGGTTGCAAGCAGATTTCTCGCTTTGAGCGTATCAAGCAGTCGCAGGTTCCGAAAGCGGATGAATCTTTTCGCGGAGGCTGTCCAAATTTGTGAAGGGCTCGATGCGCGTGATGGTAACGCTGCGGTTTCCAGTTTCGGTGGGCAGTTCGGCGCTGTCGCCGAGCGATTTTCCGAGGAGGGCTTGTCCGATAACAGCCTTGTAAGAAATGATCCCGAGTCCGGGCGCGCTGTCCCAAGCGCCAAGGATGCTGTAAGTCTCTTCAACCCCCTTCGAGTCTCTCAATGTCACGATGGTGCCGATGGAGACCTGGTTCGTGTCGGGGTTTTCAAAGTTCGTGCCACGAGCGCGAGAAAGGTCGCTTTCGGCCTCCGCGCGGCGGCGCATGAGGACACGCTGCTGTTCTTTGGCGGATTTGAACTCAAAGTTTTCGCGAAGGTCGCCGTATGACCGGGCGGTCGCAATGTCCTTGGTATTTTGAGGGATCTGTCGATTGACGAGGTCCTCGAATTCTTCCTTGCGCTTTTCCAGGCTGGCCCATGAAACAGTGAGGGTCTCTTCTCTTTCGCCGCCGCCGCCGCGGATCATGCTCTGCATTTCTGGGTAAAGTTTGACGATGCGGGCAAAAAGCGAGCGCTTGTTGAGGTCGTCGAAGACGGGTGTGAGCGAAAGGCGGCGCATGGCGTCTCGCACCCTGTCGGGCTCCGCCGATGCAAGGAGATCGCCGACGAGGCTGCGATCCTCCAGGAGAAGATCATGCAGACGGGCACCGCGTTTTTCCGCCAACTGATCGCGCTCCAGCGCGCTGAGGACCGCGCCGAATAGGTCAGCGCCAAAAAGCTCTGGAAACGAAGCGCCCCGTTCCTTGCAAAGCCACAAGAGTATTTCCGAGGATGCAGAACGTTCGCTGATCCAGCGAGCGAGAGCTGCGCGAAGATCCTCGCTTCGCCCCTCCTTTTCCACGAGGCGAACGATTTCGATCACAAGCCGCGCGGGCACGTTTTGTGCGAGGCGAAAAATGGCTTCCAACCAGCGGTCGCCGAACGCCTCGGGAAATTGCTCGATGCAACGCCGCTGTTTCGCAGCGGGCAGGGCGGCGAAGAGCTCGGGCAAACGGGATTGCTCGCCGCGCAAGATATCGGCGACTCCCGGAGCGTCCTTGCCCGGCTTTAGCGCCTGGTGTCGAGCAAGGATTTCGTCTCTGGCGAGGAGAAGTTCGACCGCCTGAGCGGACTGCAGCTTGCGGCCCTTGTGCGCGGCGTCCTCAATCTGCACCGCAAGCGACTGAAGCTCCTCAACCTCGTGGGCAAGATCGTCGAGCGCCTTTGTGATTTGATCAAGAGCGGCCACTTGATCCTTGAGGTGGCGCGCTCCGCGAAACTTTTCGATCAGCCCCTGGCCGGGCGTGGATGGCGTCGCGAGCAGAACCACAGGCTCGCTCTTTCTGGCGGGAAGCTGGAAATGGCCGTCGGCCTTGAGGCTTTTCCTCGCGAAGTCCCACCATTTTTTGAACGTCGCGGAATCGAAGATCTGTGGAGCGAGGGCGGCGGCGATTTGATCAAAGGTTGCTTTGCCACCATGATCGCGAAGGATTTCGCGAAGGAGTGAGGCAGGATCCTCCATGGCCTGGGTCTTGACGGCGTCAGGATCGGCGATCTTCCGGGCAAGAATGTGTTCGGCTGGAATTGGCTGGAGGGTTTCAGCGGCATATTGGGCCTGCATGAGATGGCCCTTCCTCGATTGAAAATCGATCACGATCTGACCAGTGAGCAGGCTCCACTCAGCCACGCGCCCGAACCCCCAGCTTTTGTGCAGGCAGCACGCGCCTGGCTCAAGAAGGGAAAGGGCCTCGGCGGCTTGCGTCGTGAGTTTTCCAGCATCGACTGCTTGTTGGAGTTCTTCGTTCATGAGATTGTTTTCGGCTGAATTGACGCGCGCTGCAAGGCCAAGAGTATTTGCGCAGCTGTATGGGGCGTGATTAGTTGCGGCCTCCATGCACGACGTTGTCGGCACAACCCACGCCACGGAGCGTCTCTCAGATGCCCTTCGGCGCCTCTTGAATGAAGCGAACGGGCGTCCTCTGATGATCCGCGAAATGGTGGAGATCCTGCCTGGCCGCGGGTTGCAATTCATAGTGATCTTGCTGTGCCTCCCATTCCTGACGCCGGTGACGGTGCCCGGAATTTCCATGCCGTTTGGTCTGGCCATCGCCCTCTGTGGAGTTCGCATTGCTTTCGGGCACAAGCCGTGGCTGCCTGCCTTCATTTTGAACACGCGCATTTCCTATACCATGCTGAAGAGGATGGTGCTTTTTGGCTGCAAGATTTACGAAAAAGTGGAAAAAGTGATACGTCCGCGCCTCGCTTTCTTTCTTGCAGGCCCGGGGATGGGAATGGCTATTGGCTTGGCCATCGCCCTTTCGGGAATCTTTCTGAGCCTGCCGATACCGCCGCCGTTTCCCTTGACGAACACGATCCCTGGCTTCGCAATTATCCTCCTGTCCCTCGGGCTGATGGAGCGAGACGGCGGATTGATATTGTGCGGCTATGTGCTGACTGGCATCTCGGCGATTTACGTCACACTGATCGGCCTGCTGGGGAAGGCGGGAGTTGATCAGATTTGGCGGATGTTTGGAAACGCTTGATCGCTTCCAGTGTCCAGCCGGCAAGAAATGCACAAAGTTCGGCTTTGTCGCTGAGATGCGGCAATTCCTCGCTCTCGCGCGTCAGGAATCCAAATCCCTTGCCGTAGGCTCTGCCGTTGACGACGCAGGCATTTGTGCGGGATTTGCCAATCTGTTCCCGGGCCTGCGCGATGGCGTCCGCGCGTGATCCGTCGAGCTCGTATTTCCACCCCACGATGATCGAGCCCGGAAAGAGGTCTCTCAAGCGCGGAAGGATTTTTTCCGCCGGGCGCAGAATAAGGTGGAGTTCGGCGACGGTGCTGCGAATCTTTCGCGCGCCCTCGGTTCCCTCGATCTTGTGCACCATGAAGTCACAGAGCGCAGCTGCGTGAAAGACGGCCACGGGCTGGACCGGAAGGGTTTCCAAGATGGTCATCAACGAGGCGTTCGTGGAGAACGCGAGCACCCTTGCGTTTTTGGGCGCGGGATGCCCGGCCGTTTCCCCGCGCAGGCAGAGGACTTCGAAGCCGGAGGCCGACAGGGTTTCCGAAAGGATCGTTCCAATCTCCCCTGTTGACTGGTTGGTAATACGCCGTACGCCGTCAATCGGCTCATGAGCCGGTCCGCATGTCACAAGTGCAAGGGGCATGCCGGAATTCTCGACCTTCAGGATTTGATGCTCAACTCTCAAAGTGACAGATCGCCGCGGACATGATATTCCGGACTTGATGAAAATCCTTGTTGCCTCCAGCGAGATGACACCCTTTGCCCAGACCGGCGGAATGGCCGATGCGGTGTCCGAACTCACTACCGAGCTCAGCCGATTGGGCCACGAAGTCAGTGTCGCGATTCCGTATTACCGCACAATTCGAGAGGGGAAGTTGGCCAAGACGAAAAAAACGCGCCTTCGCTTTAACGTGCAGGTTGGTAACGCGGGGATACCCAGCGAAGTTTTTGAAACGAAGACACCGGAAGGCGTTCAGGTGTTTCTTGTCGCCAGGGACGAATATTTCGATAGGTCGGGGTTCTATGGAGTGGATGGCCGCGATTACCAGGATAATGCGGCTCGATTCATCTACTTCACAAAATGCGTTGTCGAGCTGGCTGGCAAGTTAGATCCTGGCCCGCAGATCTTGTATGCCAACGGTTGGCAAACGGCGCTTCTCCCAGTGTTCGTGTCCGAGCGGCGACTTCCATTCCGCACTGTTCTTGCGCCGCACACGCTGGCGTATCAGGGGAATTTCTGGAGTTACGACTTCGGCCTGACGAATCTGCCCGGGGATTATTTCTCCGCGCACGGTGTGGAATATTACGGAAGCATGAACTGCCTCAAAGGCGGCATCTTGTTTGCGGACGCGGTGGTTCTCCCCGGCGAGCGTTACGTTTGCGAGGCACAAACTCCCGAGCACGGATGCGGGTTGGAGAATGTCCTTCGCGAGCATCAGCACAAGTTTTACGGCATCCCTTCCAGCGCGGAACTCAAGGACTGGAAGCCTGCCGTGAGCGAGAATTTCGAAAAGAGCCGCGCAGCTCTCCTCGAGGCGGTCGGCATGGCACCTGAGCCACCGCGCGCCGTATTTGTGACCTTTTCGGAGAGTTGCGAGGGCAAAGACCTGCATTTGGTGTTCGGGGCCTTGGACCGCCTGCTGGCCGACGACGTGCGTCTTGTCCTGGTAGGACCGGTCCAAGCCGAGAACATTACCGAGCTGGAGATTGCGGAGCGCAAGCATCGAGGGCGTTTCGCCCACGTGCTGGAGGCTGACGAAGGCTTCGCGCACAAGGCGTTGGCTGGCGCTGATTTGTTCTTGGTTCCGGGTCCAGTTGAGCCGGAGGCGATCTGGTTGCGGCGAGCCATGCTCTCGGGGGCCATTCCGCTAGCCGCTCAATGTCCGGGTCTCTTTCAATTCGTGCGTGATTGGGAACAAACCCGAGGCGAAGGCAACGGTTTTGTCTTCTATGCGCGAACAGTGGATGGATTGCTCGATGGATGCCGGAAAGCGCTGAGAGTCATTGACGATGCGACGCGCCGGGAGACGCTGCGCAAGCGATGCTTGAGCGCGGATTTTTCGCTGGAAGCCGGAGTGCGCGCTCACGTTGAGCTCTTCGAGCGTCTACTTGGCGTTAAGAAGACCTCCTTTGCAGCTTAGAAATTGTGAAGGCGGACGCGTTAAGTTAGTCTTCGGTTTCAAGGCCGGCGTCAGTTTTAGCGTGTCCCCCTCGAGGTCCTTGTGACGTACCTCTGCGTTTAGGCGTCTGAACGCCGGCTGAATCGAGGGGGGATGAGTTTTTGTTCCTTTGATCGTATTGTTTTCCAATCCCATGCTGCCTGAAATTATCACCCCGATCCCTGGTCCGCGGTCGCGTGCCTGCGCGGAAAAACTCTCGCGCTTCGAAGCCAGGGAGGTGACGTGGCTGGCCGAGGATTTTCCGGTGTTTTGGGAGCGCGCTGACGCAGTGAACGTTTGGGATGTTGATGGCAATCGGTTCCTGGACTTCACATCGGCTTTTGCCGTGAGCGGCCTCGGCCATGGGGCCGAGCCGATTCGAGCAGCTCTGGAAGAGCAGGCGAGAAAGCTCCTCCACGCCATGGGTGACGTTCACCCCGCGGCGGTGAAGGCGGATCTGTGCGAACTCCTCAGCCGGATCACATTTGAGCGCTGGGAGATCGGCAAAGGAAAAGCGATCCTTTGCAACTCGGGATCCGAGGCTGTCGAAGCAGCCCTAAAAACTGCGCTTCTTCATAGCGGCAAGCCGGGCGTCATCTCATTTACAGGAGGCTATCACGGTCTCGGTTTCGGCGCCTTGGAAACGATTGGGATTCCAGCCTTTCGCGAACCTTTTCAAAGCCAGCTTGGGCGATTTGCCGTGAGGTTGCCTTATCCGAGCTGTTTTCGGTGTCCTTTTGGACGCCGGGAAGGATTTCGCCTGGAGGGCAATCCATTTCCCAATTGTTCGACGAGCTGTCTTGAGGAATTGCAAAAGCAGATCGTCGCGACACTTAGACAGCGAGAGATCGGGTGCATTCTTGTCGAACCCGTTCAGGGACGGGGCGGCGAAATCGTGCCGCCACGGGATTTCCTGAGCATGCTGAGGCGGATTTGCGACAGCGAGAAGCTGCTCCTGATACTTGATGAAATTTACACAGGCTTCAATCGCACGGGAAAGCTTTTCGCCTGCGAGCATTTCGGCATCACGCCGGATCTCATCTGTCTGGGAAAGGCGTTGACCGGAGGATTCCCTCTATCGGCTTGTGTGGGCCGCGCCGACATCATGGACGCATGGCCGCCTTCGCATGGCGAGGCGCTGCATACGAGCACGACGCTCGGCAATCCACTCGGCTGTGCAATGGCATTGGCTTCCATTAAGGAACATCTCAAAAGCGAAACGCGGCATCTTGCCCGGGACGCGGGTCGGAAACTCAAGCATGCCCTGCTCGCTTTGAGGGCTCCTTGCATCGGCGACGTTCGCGGTGTGGGCGCGCTGGCGGGAATTGAACTAATAAGGCAAGACGGCGCGCCATACGGGTCTCTGGCCTCCGCCGTAATGCGCCGGGGATTGCAGGACGGGCTTATTTTGCTTGGAGGCGGACAAAACGACAATGTGCTTTCATTCGCGCCACCTTTCGCAGTTTCTGACGCGGAAATCGAGTTCCTCGCGGCAAAGCTCGAAGATTATCTCGCCTTCTTGCCCGGCTCCATTTCGTAGTCCAGGGAAAGTCGCTCCGCGATGTTCGGCTTGATGACCTCTTCGACGAACTTCACATGGTTGGGATCCTCCAGGTAGAGCGGGAGCTTATCAGTCGAGTCCAACTCGACCGAGAGAAAGAAGCGCCACTCTTCGCTCGCATCGAGCCGCTTGCCGCATCGCATGCTAAGGACCTCAGGAATCCTTAGGAGCTGGATACGGGTCTCCCGCATCATCCACTCGATCTTCTGCTCATCCACCTCTGGCTTGAGCTTGAAGAGAACCAGGTGATAGATCATGAATCGCTTAATCCGTAGCCGCTAATCAGCTCCAGTTCAAGGCGCCTTTCTTGATCGCGTAGAGGTACCCGAACAGGAGAATGATGATAAAGCTGGTCATGCTCCAGAGGATCACCGTTCCGAACTCGGCTACGAAGGAATTAAAAACCACCGCCCACGGATACATGAAGACGATTTCTATATCGAAAAGAATGAATAGCATCGCCACCAAATAAAACTTCACGCTAAAACGCGGCTGTGGTCCCGGCTCGGGTGTCACTCCGCACTCATAGGCGGCATCTTTTGCGGCTGTTCGCTTACCAGCCCGGCCGAGGAGAAGGCTGGTCAGAAGCGTGACCGTGGCGAAGCCCACTGCGACGATCACATGGAGCAGCACCGGAACGTAATCCTCAAGCATGATCCTAGTATCTAGCGGATTGCCCTGAGACGGCAATCTCGAAAATTATTGGGGAAGCGGGTAACCGGAGATCGATCCCGGTTTGTACCTCCTGACGAACGTGGTCAGCGTCGGGTCGAAGCCTTGAATGTGCGCGGTTTTCTCGAACAATCGATCATCTTCAATCATGGCAAAGAGCTTTGGCCTGGTTGCGGAAGCGGTCCACGCATTGGCGAAATTCACGTACAGGGTCCTGCGCTCGCGGTCGGACTCGTGCAAATATCCGACTAGCTCCTCGACGCTGGAGACGACAAAAATGTTCGGATCGTACGACCATGGAACTCCGGTGATGGAAAGTGTTGTGATGGCTTTCTGACGCGGATCGTAGGGATTGAGGCTGGGCCGGGTTAACAGCACGGCCTCCCTCATGGGCTGAAGGGAATGCGTCACAAGCCAGCGACGCTGCGGCTGGGTGACTACAATGAAGGTGGTAACGGCAAGCCCCGCCAGGAGAGGGGCGGCAAAGCGGTGTACGCGACGAGCCAGGCCCGTCACCCAGTCCAAGCCAAGGGAAACGAACCCGACCAAGCCGGAAAGCGTGAAAAGCAAATACCATTCGTAAAGGTAGTGATTCTTGCTGCGCGATACGATGTAGACGAGCGGCCCTGGCAGAAGCAGCACGGCCAGGGCGATCCATCCGGCCGGACGGGATAGTCCCAGGCGCACTGCCCCGAGAACGAGACAGGCGAGTGCCGCCAACCGGAGAAGGAGGAAAACATGAGGATGAGCCTCGGCGGCCCACTGAAGTTCTTGATAGCCGGCAGATGGGGTGTCCGAATTGTTCCATGGAATGCCGGCGAGGAGATGGGCCCCCATGTTCTTGTGCCAGCGAAGCCCGATCTCACCCAGAGCGCGCTCCGTTCTGAAGTAGTTCAACAATTGTGGAAAGCACGGCAGCATTAATTGCAAATAGACCATTCCGGCGACGGTGCTGGCCACAAGCAGGCGTGGCAGGTGTTGCGAGCGCGCATTCCATGTCGAATGCCGCAGGAGCAAGGCGACAGCGCCACAAGCATTGGCGATCACGACCATGTAAAGACATCCGGGGTAGGCGTAAAGTAACGCCAATTCGGATGCGGCAAATCCCATCCACCAGCGCCAGCGTCCCGAGTCGATGGCCTGAATCAGGCAGTAGATCATCAGGGGTCCGAAAAGGAGGGTGAAAATATAGCCCCGAAGCTCAACGGCGTAACGCACATGCCAGGGATGCGCCGAGAGAAGAAAGGCGGCGATCACACCCGCTCCCGCAAAGCCAAGCCGCTTGAGCAGGAGAGCGAGAGCGCCAACAGACAGGACACCCGCTACCAGGCAAGGAAAGCGAACTGCGGTCTCGCTGAATTGCAGGCCAATCGGTCTGGCCACCGCTTGCCAGCATTCCAGGCAAGCTTTTGAAAGAACGGTTTGCAGTTGATGATTGGCGGGTTTCCAATAATTCCAGAGCGCTATTTCCCAGGTTGTCTCCCGCAGATGGAGTTCGCCGCTCTTATCGCGTCGATACTGACCCAGAACCGCGCGATGCAGGCTGGAATCCTCATCGTCCCAAAGGCTTTGCGAAATGCGCTGAGCTCCCCAGAAGGTGGTCAGCGCCATCGCCACAATGACCGATGGCCAGAACCAACCCGGCGTTCTTTGCTCGGGCAACCATTCAGCGGCGGGACGACGAGCGGGTCTTAGCCACCATCGCGCGGAAAGGGCCAGCAGGATGAGAAGCGCGAAGTTGATCGCTGCGGCCCACCATTCGTAGATCACCGCGAAATCGTGAATTCTGAGCGCCTTGCCCGGCTTCAAATCGACGTCCCACGGCTTCGTGGCGACAAGGAGGAAAATGCCGACTCCCGCAGCGCCGAGGCCGAACAGCAAACCCATCCAGACAACCGGAGAAAATCTCGGCGCCTTCAAAACGCGTAGGAAATCTTTTCAAATTGAGTGTCCTGGAGCAGGGACCAAACTCGTGAGACGAGCAGCGCGCAGATTGCGAGGTGCCCCGCTAGGAAGAGCGAGTTGCCGGATGGTGAGCCTGCCACAAGCCGCAGTTGCTCGCCCCCTTGGGCGAGCATCCAAAGCAGCGGCAAATAAAGGGTCATGATGAAGCGATGACCGGGACCCGTCGGCAGGTACCATCCGGTGACCAAGAGGTAAATGGCGAATGTTGCCAGCCCGAGCAAGACAGGCAATGTGACGGGTCCGACCTTTTGCAGGCGGCCTTGCGAGATCGCCAAGGTGCCTACTGCGAGAGCGAGCCCGCCAAGGCCGATAAGGTAGAGCCCGCGATGCGGAAGGATGATGCGTTTCGGTTTGCCGCTCCTCTCAACCGAAAGGCGCCACTTGCCTTCCGGATGGAAAAGCTGTTTCAGCCTCACGATAACTCCTTTTCGCAAGCGCAGCAGGGCGTCACCGATTCCATGACGGTGGAAGTAGCCTATCATGGTTGGTTGCTCCTCGATTGGAAGCTCGGCGAGGCGAACCTTCCTGCAGTCCGCGTATTTCCTAACGCAAGTTTCCCAATCGTCTGCCCAGAACCAGAAACTTGGCAGGCTGTAGAACGGGCTGCCCCATGCCCTTTGTGCGTGAACGAGCCGGGGAGAGATGAGGGCGAAGTATGCCGCGGCGCACAGGACGAGTCCGACACTGAATCGCCGAGCGTTCCAGCCAGGCGCGCGGAGGTGACATGGCAAATTCTGCTTGAATGCGAGGTTTAAGAGCAAACGAACGACGCTGAAGACGACGAACAATACGAGGAAGGGTGTCGTCGAGGATTTCGCGAGCCACGCCAGTGCGATCAGGACGCCAAGGACCAGGTAGAGCCGCACCGGATTCTCGTTCAAGAGACGCATTCCGCACGCAAAGACGAGGAGGAAGATCACGAGGAAAATCGCCTCAGCGCCGAAAAACGTGGATATGGGCAGGAGCGCAGCGAGCGATGCAAGCGCTGTAGCATTGAGGGAGGCAAGTGGACCCAGCCGGCGCGAAAAAAACAGCGCGACGGCCGCTGTTCCGCAAATTGCGAAAACAACATTCAATTTCTTGCCCTTTTCGAAAAACGCGGGGTCGTTTGCATCGAGAAGAGCGGCGGCGAGCCATGGGAAGAGGGGATTGCGCGTTCCGTCCGAGTACCATGGATACCAGGAGCCTTCCATCTTCCTGGACATGGCGATGTAGGCGCCTTGATCGAACGGATCGACATCCTGGTTGGTTTGTTCAGTAATTCGAAAGCCAATGACGCCAAAGGATACGCAAAGTAGAGCGATCGCCGCGGCATAACAGAGGACAGATGCGCGCCCCCACGGGCCTAGCAAGAACCGCGACACGCGATCAATTCGGGCGGGCAACTTGGGCACGGTGCTGTCTGCGGTAGGCCAATGCCACCGCGTAGGCAAGGGTTGTGAGGAAAAAGAGAAAAAAGCCGGCCAGAGCGAAGAGAAGCAGCGGGCCATAGCTTCCGCGATAGCGTGCATTGTCCAGAGCGTGAACCATTGCGATGGTGAGCGCGTTGCCGCCGGGGGCCAGGAAGAACACAATGGCGACGAATCCGGGAAGCCGAAGCTGCGCAAGTGGCCTGAAAGCGAGGCAGGCTGCAAACGAAGTAAAGAACGCGATCTCGATCCAAAAGGCGGACACCTTTACCGCCCCCAGGAAACTTCGAAACGGACCGAAAACCTCGAGGGTCCCGGACTGTCCGGCTTGCCGGATGACGCTCTGACGATAGGTTTCGAACAAGTCCTTTACCGGTTTGCTGATGGCTTCATCGAGGGATTCGGGCAACGTAGTGAGAGCGTAGTCGTACAGTTTCCCCATGTTGACGCGCGCGCGAAAGAACGTCCCGTTATCCGGGAAAAAGAAATAACCGAGTTGGGTGACAACCTTTCTGGCGTAGCCGAAAGGCCGGTTCCAAACTGCAGAGAGGAAACTCCTGCGGCAGAAGGCCGCAATCTCCTTTCGTGACATTGCGCAGGTTCCTTCCAGGTAGGGAAACAGGGATGCGCGATACATGAGGTAGTCCGGGTCAAATCCCAGCCTTGGGTAGTATCTCGCCAGGGCTCTGGCAGCTTGCATGTCCCTGTCGAAAACTGGGAGAAACCCCTCGAGAAAGCGCCGTTGCTCAACTGGCGTTCCCGGCGTGGCCAGCTCACGCGCCATGTTTTCGTGGATCACATCGGCGTGAATGGTGAAGAGGGTCATAGGCAGGACAACGCGCGTTTCCGATGTGGGAATGAAGAAGATCTTTCCCGGCATCCAAACTGTGACGAAGGTCAAGAAAACGCCTAGAATGGGCGTGAGAAGGCGGATCATGAACGAGAAATCTTTTCCGAACAGGCCAACGAAGATTGGCAACGTCGTTGCCGGAACGGCGAGAAGCCAGTTGGGCTTGAGCACAAACAGCGCGTAAGCGAGTGGAATCGCGAGAGCTCCAAAGAGGGCCGAAGCGATTGGCTTCGGCTCACGCCAGCGAAATTTGCAGTAACCCGTGATGCAATAGAGTTGAGAAAAGGCAATGAAGGCCATGATCCCCTCAGGCCGAATCGAAAGCTCCAGCAAAAGCGCGATCGGACTAAAAAGATAGATGGCGATGACGAATAGACCGGTGAGGACCGAAGCGATTTCAAAAGCAATATGCCTGGGGAAGAGAGCCGTCCAAGTCCTCCACGTCAGCCACATGAGCACGCCGGCCAGGAGACCGAGGGCTTGCTGAATGAGGATGTAGCCGGAAAAGGAGCCCGTTATCCGCAGGCCGGCGGCAAGGAAACCGCCATAAAGCCATTCTCGTTCGAACTGCTCACGGAAGCCCGCGCCTCCCAGCCAGCTCAGGGCCGGATTGAGCCATCCCCAGCTGTCCCATTCGGAAATCGCCACGGGAGCGATTTGAATCCTCGTCATGGCTGCGGCAGCAATGAGAGCCGCCAGCACGGACCAACCCAGCAATCCGGGAGCTTTGAAGAGCCATTCCCGCGAGACGGAGTGAGCGGAGGATCGAGCAGCGGTCAAGAAATGCCCGCTAGTTTGGCATCAAGGAGAGACCCTTGAGTGTGTTTTCATCGAATCGCCCCGTTTGGCGAAAATCGGCACTCGCTTGCCATGCTTTGAGGGACGCAACAAGCGACGGACTCGGTGATCCGTCGATCGGGCCTCTGTAATATCCGAGCAATCGCAGGTTCTTCTGGGCCTGACGAATGACCGCGATTTGCATTTCGGGCCCAACCGAGATAAAAGGCCCGCCTCTAAACAAATCGGCAAGAGCGACGTATGCCGGCGCCGGCGCGGGGACCTTCAGAGGTACGCGCGCTCGCGGAGCTGAAATTCCGAGCCTGCGGAGTGTTTGGGAATTCATCTCGCCGGTCACCTTCAATTTCTCGGCGATCTGGAAGCGCCGGATGGCTGCCGCGGTCTGGCTGCCCATCTGGCCATCGAGTACGCCGTCGTAAAAGCCGATCTGCTTGAGTTTTTTCTGGGCGCTCAGGGTCACCTCATCGGCGCAGACGCAGGAGATCGAGGCAAGGGCAAGGCAGAGCAAAACGCGAATGACCATCTTCATGATGGCGTTTCTAGCCGGGCCTTCGTTGCTGTGCAAGTCGCTGAGAGACGGCTCCGGATCAGGAACACGGCAGTCGTTGCTTTCGACCAAGAATCACCGTCCCGGGCGTTACAATCAACAGCGAGGCCAGGAGGCACCAAGACACGCCGATGGCGCAGATAGTGCCGAGGCCCGAGAGAGCGGCGTTCTGGGCCAAAATAAGCGCGCCAAATCCGGTAGCTGTTGTTAAGCCACTCAACGCGATCGGCTTCAGCACGTCCGAAATGTTTCTCAGCGCGTCCCCTTGTTCCTTTGCCGCCAGAATGATGTGAGTGCCATAGTCCACGCCGACGCCAAGCATCAGGGGAAATGCAAGCACGTTCAGCAGATTGATCGGGACATGAATGATCTTGAGCGTCGCGATAGTCCCCGCAGCGGCCGCGATGAGGGAGAGCGTATGAAGCAGCCAGAGTCGCACATCGCGATAGACGACGCCGAGAACAAGAAAGATAACGAGAGACACCGCCGACCCGAACACGATCAGTTCTCTAGAGGCCCAGGCGGTTAAACTGGCTAGCCCCTGACTCCAGCCTGTGACCAGCGCTTCAGGCACAGCAGCCGTGACGAGTGCGTTGATTCGTTCTCGTTGCTCAGCGGTAATTTGGCGTGGAGTTCTTAAGTAAGCGATGGCAGCGCCTGATTCCTGCGCAATCATCCGGTCAAATAGGAACCACCAAGGGGAGGCGGGCGAAAGAAATTGCGACCATGTGTTCGTTGACTGTGCTTTTTGTCGAAGACCATCAAGAATGCCAAATGTCTCTTTGAAAGCCGAATCGTTTAGGCCGTGAGCCGCCAGCGCATGCGATAACGCCGTGCGGGAGGCGGAGAGATCTCGACGGATTGCGGCCTTCCTTTTCTCCTGCATGCGTGCCGGATCAAGAACCAGAGCCGACGGCGAGGAACTTGTTTCAATCAGTTTCTCCTCCTTCAACCGGTTAAGCACCCCATCGAGGGCGGAAAGTTGATGTGAATCCGGTCGCGGCAAGACGATCATCACCGGCTCGAAAGTAGCGGGAAATTTCTCCATCATGAGCGCCAGCGTCTTCGCTGCCGGGATATTGCGCGGTTCCAGGGAGGTGGGCGAGATGTCAAAGCGGAGGCTTCGCCACGGCGCGATGCTAAGAACAGCCGCCACGAAGAATACGGCTGCCGCCGCGCCCAGGACGCGAAACGGAGAGCCGAGACATGCGTGGACGAAGATGCGCACCGGGCCGGTTGCCGCCGCGGCTGAAGGTGCATCGCCGACGAAAAGAAAGAGAAAAATTGGCATGAGCACAGCGCAGAACAGCACTCCCAAAGCAACGAGGACGCCCAGCTGAGCGAATCCGCTCGAGCCGCTGAAACAGAGAGCGAGAAAGCCGATCCCTGTCGTGAAAGCAACCCAGAGAATTCCAGGCGCACAGTGTCCGATGGAATCCGCGATCGCGGACTCGCGGCTCATCCCCGCGTTCCGCGATTGGTAAAACCGCTGGCAAAGAAGGAGACTGAAATCGTCGCCGAGCCCGAAAAGGATCGAGCAAAAACTGATGGCAATAATATTCAATCGCTCAAAGGACAGCGCGCCGACAGCCATGGTTGTCACGGCGGTAAGCGCGAGCAGCAGTGCAATGCCGATCAAGGGAAGCAAACGGCGGAAACCGACCCAAAACAGAGCGGTTACGCAGAAGAGCGAGACAAGAGAGGTCGTTGCGATATCGCGCCGCATGCTCTGCTCGATTTCCTCAACGTATGCGGACCGCCCCGTAACTCCGATCTCCGGGCCCCCCGGGCCAAGTTCGTTTTTTACCTCTTCGACGAAGCGCCGCACGTCTCGCATTGTCGCGCGGCAAGCCTCGGCAGAAAGGTCAGCCTGATTGGTGATGACTGGAACGATCATCGCCGTCGCGTCCGTCGAGGTGAGATTGAAAGTCTCGGAAATGGCTATCGTTTTCCAAACCGGCTTCGCGGCACGGGCCGCAAGGCCGAGCGGGTCATTTTCGAGTTCGAATCGCGCCTTCGGAGAGCCGGCGGCGGTCTGGGCGGCGAGGCGACCGATTCGAACGCGGATGGCCTCAGGCGACAAATCCGCCAGTGCCTCCGCGAATTGTTCGGGCGGCAGGTTCAGTAAAAGAGGAACGACAATCTCGTGGATTGTCTTGCGGCCGCCGGCGCTTTCCAGCGGCGGGGCATCGAGTACCCGGTGCACCCATGGCTGGTTTCGAAGACGGCTAAGGAATGCTTCGCGGTAGGACTCGCCGTCGGCGGGCGGTTCTTTCCAAGCGAGAAGAAACGCAAGTTCGCGTGTTTGGGTAAATTCACTGTTGAAGATCTTGAGTCCTTCAACAGACGGGTCGTTCGCCGGGAGCAAATTGAGAATGTCGGAATCGAAAGCGCTTCTTGAAGAGATGATCCAGGCCGCCGCGGTGGCCAGCAGCATTCCGGCCAATCCGATCGGCACGGGCTTGCGAACGATCCAGCCGGCGAGAACTGAGGCGATGCGTTGCATGGAAATGATCGACCGCCTGCCGCTCACTCTCGTCGTCAGCTTCCCTACACGTTGAAGCGGAATTCCATCACGTCGCCGTCCTGCACCACATAGTCCTTGCCCTCGACGCGGAGCTTGCCGGCCTCGCGGGCTTTGGCTTCGGAGCCCAGAGCCACGAGGTCCTCAAACCGGATGGTCTGGGCAGCTATGAATCCCCGCTCGAAATCACTGTGGATCACTCCAGCAGCCGCAGGCGCCTTGTCGCCGGCGCGGATCGTCCACGCCCTTGTCTCTTTGGGACCAGTTGTAAGGTACGTTCTTAGGCCAAGAAGGTGATAAACCGCGCGGATGAGCTGGCTAGCTCCGCTATCCACAACACCGAGATCAGAAAGGAATTCGCGCGCCTCGTCAGGAGTCAGCTCGGTCAGCTCGCTCTCAATTTGGGCGCTGATGACAACGGCCTCGACGCGAAGATTGGCGGATCCGGCAACTTCCGCATTCTGGGCGGCTGTGAATTCGCGGACCGCGCGGATGCGAGCGTTGTCGGATTGAGCCAAATCGTTTTCGCTGACATTGCAGGCTAAAATGGTGGGCTTGGAAGTCAGAAGAAAGAAACCATTGAGGACAGCTCTCTCCTCGTCTGAGAGTCTTGCCGTCAGGGCCGGCCTGCCGGAATCAAGATGGGGCTGGATCCTTTCGCAGAGCGCCAATTCAATTTTCGCAAGCTTGTCGCCGGAGCGGACGCTTTTTTGAAGGCGCTCTGCCCGCTTCTTGACCGTGGCGAGGTCCGCCAGGATGAGCTCCGTGGTGATAACCTCAATGTCCCGTACGGGATCAATAGAACCCGCAAGATGGTGAATATCCGCGCTCTCAAAGCAGCGAACGACCTGGACGATGGCATCAACCTCGCGGATGTGGCTAAGGAACTGGTTGCCGAGCCCTTCTCCCTGGCTTGCTCCTTTCACGAGACCTGCGATGTCAACGAATTCGATGGCGGCCGGGATGATTTTTTGAGATTTCGAAAGGGCCGCAAGCTTTTCCAGGCGCTCGTCGGGGACATTGACGATGCCAACATTGGGCTCAATCGTACAGAAGGGAAAGTTTGCTGCGTGAGCTTTGCGCGTGCGGGTTACCGCATTGAAGAGCGTGGACTTGCCGACGTTGGGCAGCCCTGCGATACCTGCTTTGAGCATAAGGCGGGGAAAGCTACCTGATCGCGAAGAAGAGGCAAGTGCGACAGATATGGCACAGCAGTCGGGAGATGTGTGATACTCGCGCGATGAAGCTCGAAGAAGTCGTGAAATATCAGAACGATTTGCTCCGCATCACAGAGTTTGATGACTACCCGAACGCTCTCAATGGCCTGCAATTGGAGAACTCGGGAACGGTAAGCAAGGTGGCTGCGGCGGTGGATGCATGCGAGGCCGTTCTTCGAATGGCCATTGCGGAGGGAGCAGACTTGCTGATCGTGCATCACGGGTTGTTTTGGGGTGGCTTGCAAACCGCGACCGGCGCGCACTATCGCAAGTTGAAGCTGGCGATTGAGAATGACCTGGCCGTCTACAGCGTTCATTTGCCGCTGGATGCGCATCCCCAATCCGGAAATAATGTCCTGCTCTGCAACGCTCTCGATCTTCCGGAGAGAAGGCAGCCTTTCTTGAAGATCGGATTACAAGTTGAGGCGGAGCTCGATCGCGAGATCCTTTGCCGCCGACTCGAACAAGCGGTGGGCGGAAGTGTCCATATTGCCCCTGGCGGACCTCCAGTCACGCGTAGAATCGGGGTGGTGACCGGCGCAGCCGGCGGCGAAATCTTCGACGCAGCTGCGGCGGGGGTCGATACCTTCATCACGGGCGAGGGGCCGCACTGGTCATTCACAGCCGCAGAGGAACTCAACGTGAATCTCTTCTATGCCGGGCACTATGCGACGGAAGTCTTTGGAGTGCAGGAGCTCGCAAAATTGCTTCAGGAAAAATTCGGGCTTCCCTGGACGTTTCTTCATCATCCTACCGGTCTCTAGAGCGGTTCTTCTAAGGAAGTTCCGCGTCTTCAACAATCAAGCGCAGCGCTGAGGCGTCTGGGGAGCATACGCGTCCCCGGTGTTCGGCGTCTCGCCGAACACGGGTTTTCCGGCAAGGACGCCGGAAATCGCACGCGGGGACGCGTACGCTCCCCAGACCTATCGCCCCGCCCGCCCCTTCAGAACCAACCCCTTTGGAAGTGGCATGAGAGGCGCCCCGAGCGCCGTGGCCTGTCTGCGGTGTCGCGCAAGGCCAAGGTCATGGACATTGGCGCTCTTCCCGGTAGACATGTCTTTTCGCCGTGGTTATTCGGAAAGATCTCTCGGTAATTGGTATGTATCTGAAGATCTGCGAGTCATTTAAGTTAAGCGTCACTGGTGAGATGCGTGAATTGATCTGAGCAGAGACGGAGGCGATTCCTCTGGGAATCGCCTCCGCTGTTCGATGGCTGTAAGCCGGATTTTGTTCTCCAATCGCCGAGGCGATGTGAAGCGGCGGTCATTTATCTTGCTTCGGCACGTTGCTGCCAAAGCAGTCTTTTTGGACTGCGACTATTACCCGGAGGTTTGATCTCTTTTGTTTCGCGAGACCGGGCAGGCGACCCCTTCCTCCTGTTCTGTCTTGCACCGCATGGGGTTTGTCATGCCCCCTTGCTTTCGCTCGGGGCGGTGGGCTCTTACCCCGCCTTTTCACCCTTGCTTCGTCCCTCATGGCTCCTGCGTTCTCCGCCGAAGCCCTTGGAGGATGAAGCGGTTTGTTTTCTGTGACACTTTCCGTTACAAAGAACTTTCGTTCAGTGCGCCCCCGCTTTCGCGGGGCGTGCCGCCTTATGGTGTCCGGACTTTCCTCTTCGGCGTTCCTCGCGGAGCCGAAGCGACCGTCCGCCAGCAAAGAAAAGCATAACGGGAAACCTCCGTTCTTTCAAGAGGGTATCCCGAGCAATGGAAGCGTGACTTCGATTAGGCGATCCACGGGGAGGTCCTGGACGCCTGGAGTCGCCTTGTATGCAGGACAAAACTTCCTACTGCAGAACAAGGGATTGACTCGTAGCGCGCGGACAGTGAGCGTGCGGGTTCAACATCCTGTCGATTTGGAGAGCGTGGAAATTCATCGACCCCGAAATCTTGACTGGCAGCGCGCTTCCGCGCTGCTTTATGGCGATTGGGGCACAAGCAAAGCGTACGTCATCGGCCTGGCGTTTGTTGCGGCGGGGTTTTCATCCCTCCCGATCATACTCGCGGTGTGTGTTTTGACAGCTCTCGTCGGACTCAACTACATGGTCGTTTGCCGCGCGTTTCCGGAGGGAGGCGGCGTGTATTCTGCGGCGAAGGCCCAAGGACGTCTTCTGGCGGTCGTGGGAGCCCTGCTGCTGGTGGCGGATCTCACTGTCACTGCGGCGCTGAGCGGATGGGCTGCGTTGAGCTACCTGGGCGTTCCCCAGGAGTATGTGATGATCAGCACGATCGTCTGCATCCTGCTCGTGGGCGTGCTGAATTATTTTGGCCCGCGCCACAGCGGCAGCGTTGCGGTGGCTCTCGCTTTGCCAACGCTACTGGTCGTCATCTTGATCATCTTGTTGGCCGCACCCCATCTGACCTTCGCGCATCTTGAACCTCTGCACGAAGATCTTGGTCATGTCTGGGTGTCCTTTGTAGGGGTCATCCTTGCTCTAAGCGGTGTGGAAGCGATCGCCAATCTGACGGGAACGTTGAAACCGGATTCCGGCTCTGTAATTGGCCGTCCCAAGGTTGGAAGGGCGGCGTTCAAGGCGATACTTCCGGTCGCGATCGAAGTAAGTCTCGGGACGGCGCTGCTCGGATGGGCGATGCTTTCGTTGCCCAAAGAATTCGCTCCCGAAATGATCCAGCGCAAGGAGGACATGCTGCGCTTCCTTGCGGAACAGTACGCGACGATGAATTTCGGCATAGCTTTCGGCCACATCTTTGGCTTCATCGTGGGAGTGGTCTTCGCGATGCTTCTCTTGAGCGCGGTGAACACAGCGATCGCGGCGCTGATCGGCTTGCTTTTCATGATGTCACGCGAAGGCGATATGCCTCGTTCATTCGCGAAGCTGAACTTGCACGGTGTTCCGGTGATCCCCATGGCAATTTCCGTGGGCCTGCCCATCGTCGTGCTGATACTCACCGACAATTTTGAAGCTTTGGCGGGTCTCTACGCCATTGGCGTGGTTGGCGCGATTTGCGTAAATCTCGGTTCCTGCTCGTTCAACCCCAACATTCAGATGCACTGGCTCGAGCGCGCAATGATGGTTGCGACGTTCTTGATTCTCATTGCTGTGGAATTGACGCTGGCCAAGACCAAACATGAGGCTCTCTTCTTCGTCATCTGTGTGCTTGTGGTCGGCTTGTCCCTCTGGGCTTACTCACAGCGGCTAAGCGGCACGCGAACGCTGACGGTCAGCAAGGAATTTGCCGACATCGTCAAGCCGGAAGTCGTGCAGGAAATGTCTCAGATGTCCAGCGAAGCGCAGAAGATTCTGGTTTGCGTGCGAGGGCTGACACCGGTGCTTCGGTTTTCCTTCGACGAGGCCAAACTGCGTGACGCCGCGCTTTACGTCTTGTACATCCGCGAAATTGCGGTGCTTTACACCGGCGGCGCCGTTCCCGGTGTAAATTGGAGGGAGGATCCTGAAGCGAGCGCCATTCTGGGTACGGCCCTCCAGATTGGAAAACATCGCGGCGTGACGACGATCCCGCTCTTCGTGAGCGCGCCCGGCGCCGCGTCGATCATCGTGGATATGGCCGCGACGCTCGGCGCGGATTTTCTGATGCTTGGCGCTACACACCGAGGCGCAATGACCAAGTTGCTCCGGGGAAGCGTCGTCTCGGAGGTGGCCGCGAGCCTTCCTGACAACATCCAACTCGTCATCTACGGCTGATCTCCACCGGCTTTGCCGGGGGGGCCGCAGGTTGCGAGACCTCATCGAGGGACAGCGACGGAAGCCTTCGCAAGAAGACTTCCGCCAGGATTTGGGCCGTTTTCTCGACCCCGGTCGTTCGTCCGGATTCCCTCTCAATGCAGGTCATTTCCACGTCGGCGATTCCGCAGGGCGTAATGTGTCGGAATGATTCCAACGAGCACGGCATGACATTGAGAGCAAGCCCGTGCATAGCCACCCAGCGTCGCACTCCGACGCCGATCGAGGCGATTTTTCTGCAGCCGACCCAGACGCCTGTGAGTCCCTCGTGGCGGCTGCTCTCCACCCCAAGCTCGTTGCAAGTTTGGATTACGACGTCTTCCAGAAACCGCATGTAGCGATGTAGGTCTCGTCCGCGACGCTCAAGATCAAGGATGGGATAGGCGACGAGTTGACCAGGGCCGTGCCACGTAGCTTGCCCCCCGCGATTGATCTCGAAAACGGGATGAGGGAGAGCTTGCGGGCTGCGGAGGCTGGATTGATCGCGGGTTCGACCAATCGTATAAACTGGCTCGTGCTCGAGAAGCAGAAGCGTTTCGCTCCCGGTGCCCGCCAGATATTCGCTTACAAGCCTGTTCTGCAGGTTGAGCGCTCTCTCGTATTCGACGCGGCCCAGCCACTGAGTTTTAATGGTTTTCATTTAGCCTTCTTTCACACTTTTCTCGATAGGGCGTGATGAGTTCGGTCAGATCGTGGAGAGATTTGCCTTTCGCGCTCGCGCAGCATCGAGCGCCTGAAAGTGGGTAATTCCGATTGCGATGGCATCCGCCGCATCGGCTGGTGGTGTCTGGCGCATTCCGAGCAAGATCCTGACCATGAACGCCACTTGCCGTTTGTCAGCAGCTCCACGGCCGACCACGGCCTGTTTGACGCGCCGTGGCGCATATTCATGCACTGGCAAACCGCGCCTGGCGGCTGCCAGTATCACTGCACCGCGCGCGGCACCGAGGGTGATCGCGGTTTGATAGCTTTGGACGTAAATGACGCCCTCAACCGCCATCGCTTGCGGTTCATGCTTCCGGATGATGTCGGTGAGCTTCTCGTGAAGCGCAAGCAGGCAGCCGGACGCTTGAATTTTCGCGCCATTTCGAATGACTCCAAAATCAGAGCAAGAAAGCCTCTGCTTCTCCCTCACGAGCACAGCGTAGCCAGCTGCGCGTAGCGCTGGGTCAACGGCGACGATCGTTTCGTGGGGCATTGGCGAGCAGTTCCTTCATTTTGGCCAGAACGGTACGCGTTTCCAAACTCGAAAGCTGTCCATCCGTCGGCCGAACCACGACCACGGCATCGTTGGCCGGCGCCCAAACATCGGGGTTTGTGGGGCCGAAGAGCAGCAAACAAGGGATCCCGGCCGCCGCTGCGAGGTGGGAAATTCCGCTGTCATGTCCGACAAACAATGCGCATTGGGAGAGCACTGCGCCAAGCACCGGAAGAGAGAGGCCTTCCAAAATCGTCTGACGTTCGGCCGATCCGGCCAGCTTCATACGAGAAAGCTGACGGGAGTCACTCTCACCCCCAACGATAAGCAGGTGACCCACTCGCGTATCATCGAGCATTTTTCGCTGCACCTCCAACCATCGCAAAAGAGGCCAGTTCTTCTTTTCACTGCCACTGCCTGGATGGATCGCCACGTACGGCTGGGGCAGAGCGGAGAGGATGGTTTGCGCTTCAGCGAGATCCTGGGGTGAAGGAAAGATGCGGGCAGCCGGATCGTCGAGCCACACCGCGAGCTGCTCGAGCGGCCGGGCCAGCTGGCATGCCGCGTGTTCGATTCCGTTGATCTTTGGCGAGGCCGAAATCAGATTCCCAACACCCGCCCGCCGAAGCCCGCTCTCAAAGAGGCCGTCCGGGTCGTAAATGTAGCTTATGATCTGCTGGAAACCGGCGAAATATTCACAAAGGGCGGCATCAAGAGCGGCGCGCGGATGGAAAAAACCAGCGAGCGGTCCGTAATCGATCGAACGCGTCGAATTGGCGTAGAACCTGCCTTCGGCAATGGCCGCGATGTGACGGTAGCCGAGGATCTCTAGATGGCAGGCCGGAAAGTTCTCGCGAAGCAGCCCGATCGCGGGCAAAGTGAGTATAAAATCGCCCAGAGCCCCGCTCCGGATTACGAGAATGCGGCCCGGCATTGGCGGGAATCAAAATCTACGGAGTCCCCTGAATGTGAGTGCCGAGCATTCCGCCACCCTCCCAACTGGCCGGCCTGTTCCATGGAAGGGTTCCTCCCGCCTCCATCTCGGCCCGTCTTTCTTCATCGCGGGACGCGCAGCCACCAAGCCAAAAGACGAGCAGAAAACATGCCGCGAGGGCGATTAGACGCATGGCCTGGATTATTCCTTCACGGCCTGATAAATGACGTCGTCGCCAGGAGAAATCGTTGCGCCTTGCGGAACGCTGTTTGCGACAATATCGGCGATGGATGTGGACGGTTCAACCGATGTCACGCGAACCTTCCCGATAAGCTGAGTGCCGCGCTTGACGAGGAGCTCAGCGTTGCTGACGACGCCGTTCTTGTCTCCGAGGCTTAAGACGACGAAGTTCCATGCAGGATTTACCGCAAGAATTCGACCTTCGAGCCCGTTGCGCATCCTTTGACGAACGCGGTCCTGCTTCTCCTTCGTGAGGGCGGATAGCTGTGATCGCGCCGAATCCAGATCTCCCTGTAGTTTGGTGATGAGCGTTTGCTGTTCTGCGAGTTGGGCCTGCTGATCGGA
Organism: uncultured Verrucomicrobiae bacterium; assembly: GCA_963810765.1. GTDB lineage: Bacteria > Verrucomicrobiota > Verrucomicrobiia > Chthoniobacterales > Terrimicrobiaceae > DASTFP01. The sequence continues at coordinate 149,113 of CAWEOV010000024.1, read as the reverse complement.
AGTGGCTTCAGCCGGGCTCGAGGATCCGGCGGTGCCTTTTTTCTCCAGCTCCTGGTTTTTTGCCTGGAGATCAGTGGTGAGCTGGGTGACCTGGGCCTCGAGCGACGTCTTATCGGTGCTGAGTGCCGTGACCTGTCCTTTGGCTTTTTCAAGTTCGCTTTGGCTTCCGGAAAGCTTCGATGCAATCTGTTCTTTTTCGGCGACAGTTGTGGCCAAGTTTTGCGCTGCAGCTTTAAGATCGGTCTGCGTCTTGGCCAATTGGGTCCTGGCCTGGTTGGCAGCGATTTCTGAATCGGCCAAACTCTTCCTCGCTTCAGCGAGCTTGCCTTGATTCAGATAGCCTAAAACGGCTGACGCAGCCGTCAGGACAATGGAAAGAATAACAAGGAATTTTCCCATAACTGGAGGTCAATGCTGGAGGCCAAAACGGAAGCGGATGAGTAGCAGATCGCTTTAGCTACCGCAAGAGGCAAAATCACACAAGTTATCTTTGAGTTTGCCAGACAGTGGAAGCGAGTTAGCTTTCAAGTGCCAGGGACTACGGACTGCAGACGGAAGAACCCCGCCAGGGCAGGAATGCAGCAACGGTATTTCGCTTTGCTTTGCTGTAGTTCTCTGGCGCTTTCTTGACTCCTTCCTTTGGAGAACTACTCTTAATTCAGATGGATTCCAGCGTTTTAGACCGCGTGCGCGACAGCTTGCAGGAGTTTCTTACAAGCAAGGGCCTGCGCCGCACGGTCCAGCGCGAGGCGATTATCGATGCAGCTTTCGGAACGACAGAACACTTCACCGCGGAGGAACTGCTAGTGATGGCAAGGCGGATTGAGAAATCTGTGTCGCGCGCGACCGTTTACCGCACCCTGCCGCTGCTTGTGCAAAGCGGCTTGCTGCATGAACTTGATCTGGGTTCGGACACGAAGATTTATGATCCGAATTTTGTCGAACATCCAACGCACAACCATTTGATTTGCGTTGACTGCGACAAAATCATCGAGTTTGAAGACATCAACATGGAATTGCTGGAGAACTGCATCACCAGGCGCCTCGGGTTTTCCCCTGCGAACAAGGCGGTAAAGATTGAAGGGCATTGCGACGAATTGAAACTGAAGGGAACCTGCCGTAATCAGCGGCGACCGAAGTCGTAAAACCCATGTGGAAGGGACGCTTCCAGCAGGCGCCCTCCAGCCTGCTCAAAACCTACAGCGAATCAGTTTCCTTTGACTGGCGGCTTTACCGTCAGGACATTCGTGGAAGCATCGCGCATGCGCGGGCGTTGCGGAACGCGGGGATTCTTACCGAGGAGGAATTTGGGAGCATCGAATCAGGCCTGCATGAGATTGAACAGGAAATCGCCGTCGGCGGCTTTCCCTTTGATCCCGAACTCGAGGACGTGCATATGAATATTGAAGCGGAGTTGACGCGTCGCATCGGCGATGCGGGAGCCAAGCTGCACACGGCCCGCAGCCGCAACGATCAGGTCTCGCTCGACCTTCGTCTTTACTTACGTGACGAAATCGCCGTGCTCTGCGATTTGGTTGCAGCTCTTCAGGGAGCCCTTGTCAGGCTGGCGGAGAGGCACGCCGACGCGCTTATGCCAGGATACACCCACCTGCAGCGCGCACAGCCCGTGTTCGTCGCCCATCATCTACTCGCCTATGTTGAGATGGCCGCTCGCGATCGCGGCCGCCTGCAGGATTGCACCAAGCGGCTTGATCGAATGCCTCTCGGCTCGGGCGCGATTGCTGGATCGACGATCGTGCTGGATCGCGAGGCTATGGCTAAAGAACTCGGCTTTTCTGACGTGACGCAGAACAGCATGGATGCTGTCTCGGACCGCGACTTCGGTTGTGAACTCCTTTCGGCACTTGCGATCCTCGGAATGCATCTCTCGCGCCTGAGCGAGGACATCATCCTTTGGGCCTCGGCGGAATTTGGCTTTGTCGAGCTCAGCGACAGGCACACCACAGGTTCGAGCCTCATGCCGCAAAAGAAGAATCCGGACATTGCGGAGCTCACCCGCGGCAAGACGGGCCGGCTTTACGGAAACCTCATTTCGCTCCTCACCACGATGAAAGGCTTGCCGCTCTCATATAACCGGGATATGCAGGAGGACAAGGAAGCGATCTTCGACTCCGTGGACACAGCAAAGACCGCGCTCGAGATTTTCGCCGAGATGATCGACGGCGCAGTTTTCATAGAGCCAAGGGCGGCGGCGGCGGCTTCGGACCCGAATCTCCTTGCCACAGACCTTGCCGACCGCCTTGTGGTCGCCGGTGTTCCGTTTCGCAAGGCGCACGAGATCGTCGGCAGGCTCGTCTTTGCCGCGTCGCAGCGAGACACGCCCCTCAACGAGCTCGATCCGCAGGAGTTTTTGAACGCAGCGCCCATCTTGACCCAGAAGGTCGTGCGGGACACGTTTGATGCACGCAAAGGATTGGCGGCCCGGCGTGCTTCCGGGGCGCCGTCGGCAGACAATGTCGCACAGCGCCTGGCACATTGGAGAAAAGCTCTGAAATGAAATCTGAGCAAGATTGGCGCGTCCTCAGCAGTGAGACACTTTGCGATACGCCGTATCTTCGGGTTCATCGCGAGCACGTAGCCACACCTTCCCGTCCGGACGGCGTCACATGGATGGTCGCGCTGCGCCACACCGCCGCAGTCGTCGCTCCTCGCACCGTGGACGGCAGGTTCATCCTGATCCGGCAGGAGCGAATAGCGGTCCGTAGAGTGCTCTGGGAGTTTCCTGCCGGCCAGGTGGATGGGGATGTCAATGAAGCGACGATCTACGAGACGGCTTTGCGAGAGCTCGGCGAAGAGGCAGGCGTCTCGTGTCCAGGAGCGTTGGTTTCGCTTGGCTGTTTCTTCTCGTCAGTTGGATTTACCGACGAATGCTGCCACCTCTTTCTGGCCAGCGGCGTCGTGCCGAGAGCGGAGGGCTTTGATCACGATGAACACGAAGCGATCTTGGAGACGCGGGAGTTTTCCGAGGAGGAACTAACCGGGATGATTGGATCCGGGGAGATCGTCGATTCGAATACTCTTGCCACGTATGCGAGATTGCAGGCTCGGGGATTGCTCTGATGAATTGGCGGCGCTTCTTTGATTTTCGCGAGATGCGCGACGAACCGAAGCCATTTCTCGATCACATCGAAGATCTTCGGAAAATGCTCGTCAAGATGCTTGTCGTGCTCGGTGTGATGATGGGCGCGGCATTTGCCTTTCAAAGGGCCGTGGTAGCGGTCATTGAGCGCCCACTTCTTGCCATCGATCCCGACCGGACCAGTCTCACAAATTTCGGAGTGGCTGATCCGCTCACGATAGCCATCGAGCTCTCTTTTTACGCAGGGTTGGTGATGGCGTTTCCTTTCCTTGTGCTTTTTCTGGCCGAGTTTGTCTTGCCGGCGTTGACTGAAAAGGAAAGACGCATGTTGTATCCGGCAGCGGCGGTGTCGTTTGGCCTTTTTCTGGCAGGTGTCCTATTTGCTTACTATTGTGTGCTGCCGCCCACGCTTGATTACTTTTTCAACTATTCGAAGGCGCTCAATTGGCGGCCGCAATGGAGCGTTCGGGAATATTTCTCATTCACCACGCAATTCGTCGTGTCCTTTGGCCTCGCGTTTGAGCTGCCGTTGGCCGTTTTGTTGCTCGTGAAGCTGGAAATCCTGAGCTACGAGGTACTTCAGAAAACTCGTGCGTTTGCGGTTGTTATCATTCTCTTCCTCGCCGCAATCATCACGCCGACCACGGATATGGTGACGATGATTCTCATGGCCGGGCCAATGTACTTGCTTTACGAAGGTTGCATCCTTATCGCCCGGCTCATGGAAAGGAAGGCGCGGCGTCAATCCCTGACGGCGAATTCGACACGCGGATAAGTTTCGAGATGCCCGGCCACGACGGCGGCGAATACCGCTCCAAACTCCTCAAACTTTCGTTCCCCGACGCCGAAGACTCCGCGCATGGCATCCTTTGTTGCCGGATACCGCCGGGCCATATCGCGCAGTGTCGCGTCGCCGAAGATCACGTAGGCCGGGACGCCGCGTTCGTCGGCGAGCCGCTTGCGCAGTTCGCGCAAGCGGCCGAAGAGCACTTCATCGCATTCGATTTCTCCCGTGCGGCGCGCTGGACGCTTGTTCTTCGGCTGCACGAGCGGTTTCGTTAGCCTGATGATCCTGCGCGAGCGCAATGAATCAAGTCCCGTCTCGGAAATCTCGATAATCGGAAATTCGCCTTCGGACTGGCCGAGATATCCCAGCCGGAGCAGTTCACGACCGATGGCGGCCCACTCGGATCTGCTGAGTTCCGCCCCGATCCCATAGGTGGTCAGTTTGTGGTGGTTCCAGCGTCGAATCTTGTCAGTTTCCGCACCCGTGAGCACTTCGATGATGTGATTCATTCCCGTGCCGAACCGGCTTGCGCGACGGATTCGATAGACGCAGGACAGGAACTTCTGCGCCAGCGTCGTGCCGTCGTAGGTCGCGCGAGGTTCGAGGCAGTTGTCGCACGCGCCGCAGTTGCGCACGGTGAAGTCCTCGCCGAAGTAGGCAAGCAATTCGCGCCTGCGGCACGTTGAACATTCCGCGTAGTGGATCATCTGGCGGAGCTGCGCTCGCGCAGCCTGTTGTTCCTGCGAATCGGAAATTTCCTCGATAAAGTGTGTCTGTTTGGCGGCGTCGCCCGCGCTGAACAGAAGCAGACAATCCGCTGGAAGGCCATCGCGCCCAGCGCGTCCGGTTTCCTGATAGTAGCCCTCGATGTTTTTTGGCAGGTCATGATGGATGACCCAGCGGACGTTGGGCTTGTTTATGCCCATGCCAAAGGCGATCGTTGCACAAATGATCCGAGTTTCATCGCGGAGAAAAAGGTCCTGGTTTTCGGAGCGCATGGAAGCATCCAGGCCCGCGTGGTACGGTCGTGCTGCCAAGCCACGCGCAGCGAGGGACGCAGCGATGCGCTCGGCACCCGCGCGCGAAGCGCAATAAATAATCCCGCTCTCGTCCCGCCGCTTCGCTAAGAAATCGAGGATTTGCCGAAGCGGCTGGTTCTTCGGCGTTACTTGATAGGAGAGGGTCGGCCTGTTGAAGCTGGCGACGAAGATGGCTGGATTGCAGAGATGAAGGTGGCTAACGATGTCCGTTCGCACGCGGGTCGTGGCCGTGGCCGTCAATGCCATGACGGGCACGTTTGGCAGGAGAGCACGGAGTCCTGCGAGCTGGCGGTACTCGGGGCGAAAATCATGTCCCCACTCGGAAATGCAGTGCGCTTCGTCAATCGCCAGAGCAGCCACGTTCCACGAACGCAGATTATCCTTCCAATCATCGAGCATCAGGCGCTCGGGCGCCGCGTAGAGCAGGCGGATTTCGCCGTTGTGCAAGCGGCGAAGACGGGCTCTGGCTTCGACGGCGTCCAGCGTGGAATTAAGAAAAGTTGCAGCAACGCCGGCGGCTTGGAGCTGATCAACCTGATCCTTCATCAGCGCAATGAGGGGCGAGACAACCACAGTGAGCCCGTGGCGAAGTAAGGCGGGAAGCTGGAAACAAAGGGACTTTCCGCCCCCGGTAGGCAGGAGCGCGAAGACGTCGCGGCTTTCCAAGGTGGCCTGGATGATCTCTCGCTGCAGCGGGCGGAACTCAGAGTAACCGAAAGTGTTTTTGAGTGTTTTGAGCAGATCAATCATGGGCGCGCTCACGATAGTGCACACCGTGCCTCCGCGGAACCAAAATGCCGCTTATCTACTTCGGCGCCCGTCTGTCTCTGCAAGAAAACGAAAAAGCCCCGACGCCATTGAGCGTCGGGGCTTTCTTCGCGGGAGGGAAATTACTGCCTAAAGCTTCATTTTGATCATGGCCTCGTGCTGCTCGTCGCTGCAGGGGGCATTGAGCGGGATGTCGGTCGCCTTGTCGTTTGAACCGACAAGTCCGCTTTCGAGAAGATATCCCTCAAGTTCTTCACCGCTGATATCGGCCAGCATCACGCCATCGACGACCACGCAAGGCGAAAGCGGCTGGCCGCTGAGTTGCTCCATTTCGAAACGGTATTCTGGATTCTTGATGATATCCTTTTCCACGTAAGGAACTTCATACTTCGCGAGAACGGCTCGCACGCCATTGCTCCATCCGCAGTATGTTTTCAGGTAAGCCGTGATTTCGATTTTTTCCATGATGTCAAAGATACGCGAATTCCGGATTGGCACTCATTTCTTTTTTTTGGAATCCCCCGGGCGGTATTCCTCCTCGGCGACTTCGAAAGCCTGGGCTAATCCAACCATATCTTCCCCCGGGCGTAAAGTATCGAGTGTTTCGGCCTCGCGGCGAAGCGCGTCATGATCATAGTTTGCGGCCTTAATGGAAAGGCCGATGCGCCGCTCGGCTTTGTCCACCTTGATAACCCGCGCCTCGACTTCCTGACCGACTTTCAGGGCATCCTTGACCTTTTCCACGCGATCCTCGCTAATCTGCGAAATGTGGACGAGGCCGTCAATGTCGTCCTGGAGTTGAACAAACGCCCCGAAATTTGTGATCTTTGTGACCGTTCCCTTCACAAGATCGCCGATCTTGAATCGGATATCGATTTCCTTCCAAGGATCATCCTCGAGCTGCTTGGTGCCGAGGCTGATGCGCTGGTTGACCTTGTCGATGTCGATGACGACAGCTTCGATTTCGTCGCCCTTTTTGAGAACTTCGCTTGGATGATTGATCTTTCGAGTCCAGGAAAGATCCGAGACGTGGATCATGCCATCGATTCCTTCTTCGAGTTCGACGAATGCGCCATAGGCCGTCATGTTGCGGACCGTGCCCTTGACCTGCTTTCCGATCATGTAGCGGACCTCGATCTCGTCCCAGGGGTTGGGCTCAAGCTGGCGGACGCCTAGCGAGATCTTTTGCTCGTCCTTATTAACTCCCAGGACGATGGCCTCGATTTCTTGTCCGAGCGTGAGCACGTCCGAGGGACGGGCGACGCGCTTGGTCCAGGAAAGCTCTGAAACGTGGATAAGTCCCTCGACGCCCTCTTCGATTTGAACGAATGCGCCGTAGGGCATGAGGCTGATGACCTTGCCTTTGACTTTCTGACCGACAGGAAAGCGTTCTTCGATACGGTCCCAAGGATTGGGCTGCATCTGCTTGATACCAAGAGAGACACGCTCCTTCTCTTTGTTGATGTCGAGCACCTGCACCTCAACCTGCTGGCCGACCTTGAGAAGTTCGCCCGGGTGGGTCAACCGGGCCCAAGACATATCAGTCACATGGAGAAGCCCGTCAATGCCGTCCAGGTCTATGAAGGCCCCAAAATCGGTGATATTCTTCACTGTTCCGTTAACCTTGTCGCCGATATTGACGCTGCTCAGGAACCTGTGGCGTTTTTCCGCGCGCTCCTGCTCAATGATTTCCCTCCGGCTAAGAACGACATTCTTGCGATCCTCATTGATCTTGACGATCTTGAAATCGTATGTGTTTCCGACAAACCCCTGCAAATCCTTGGGAGGAACGATATCGATCTGGGAAGCGGGAAGAAAGGCTTCGACGCCGACATTGACCGTCAGACCACCTTTCACAACCGCTTTGACTTTTCCCTTGATGAGGCCTTCGTCCTTGAAGACGGAAACGATCTTTTCCCAGTTCTGCCGGGCGGCTGCCTTTTCTTTGGAAAGGACGACCATCCCCTCATCGTTTTCAAGGCGTTCCAGCAGGACCTCGATCTCATCGCCGACTTCAACGTCCGAGGGATCCTCGAATTCGCTCGCGGGTATGACTCCCTCGCTCTTGTATCCGATGTCCACGAGAAATTCACGCGGGCGGACTTCGAGAATGTGCCCCTTAACGATGCTGCCTTCGCGGTAATTCTTCACCGAGCTGGCGATCAGTTCCTGCAGTTCTGCCATAATGGCCATATTGTCGTTATGATTGGTGTTCCAGTCGGCCCGATCCGCCTTTTCAAGACAAAGTGAGCGCGTCGACCCGACTCGGCATCTGGTCGTAACGGGTTGGGTAGAATAGGAAGTTGCCGTCAGAAAGCAAATAAAATAAGAACCTATTTCCAGCGCTGGAGGGACTCCTCGTGCAAATGCCGTTTGCGCAGCCATCTTGAAGCCACGCCGTATTTTGGCCCGAAGAGATAGGCGGCCAAAAAGAGTGTTCCGAGGACCATGACAATCGAGGGACCTGATGGGATGTTCACCCAAAAGGAGATCAGCAACCCGGCCACTGCGCCCGCCATGCCAATGATTCCGCCGCCCCAATACATTGCGGCGTATGAATCGCAGAGAAGATAGACCGTGGCTGCAGGCAAGACGAGGAGCCCGAGCGACAGGAGCACTCCGACCGCTTGTAGCGAGGAGACCATCGCGAGCACGATGAGCATGACGATCAGGGCGAGAAGCATTCCGACGTTAATCCCCTGTGTGCGAGCCACGGAAGGCTCAAAAAGGGCAACCAGCAATGGCCGCTGCAGGGCCACGAGGGAAAGCAGAGTGAGTGCGCTTATCGCATAGCTCGTCCAAAGGTCAGTATCGGCAATGCCGAGAATATTGCCGAAGAGGAAATGCTCCAAGCTCACCTTCACGCGGGCGTATTTGATGAGCGCGATGCCGAGAGCGAAGGCAAGAATGTAGAGGGCGGCCACGGCCGTTTCGTCCTTGACACGCGAGCTGCTGGCGATGAGATGGCCGCCCAATGCCACGAAGACTGCGGCGAAAAGCCCCCCGAGCAGCAGCCCGCCTGGGTTCAACCCGATGAGCATTGCCGCCAATGCAAGTCCCGGAAGCATCGAGTGGGAGAGGGCGTCGGCCACTAGGGCGAGGCGCCGGAGCACCACGTAGGCGCCGAGGAAGCCGTTCGTGAATCCAATGAGCACGCAAGCGAGCAGGGCCCTTCGCATGAACTCGTAGTGGAATGGCTCCGCAAGCCAGTTCATTCCTTACGTCCGCTAAAGATTTTTGTTGAGTAGGCTCGTTCGATGTTCGGTTTGGTCAACGTTTGCGCGGTTTCGCCGAAGGCGACCAGCTCGCCGTTGAGGATAAGGACATGGTCGAAAAGCTCGCGGGCATCGGCGAGATTGTGGTGAGAGACGATAATCAGTTTTTCAGACTCCCTGAGCCGGTGAAGGGCCTTGGCGAAAGCGGCTGAAGCGTTCCTGTCCAGGCCGCTGAAGGGTTCGTCGAGCAGGTAAATCCCTGCTTCCTGAGCCCATGCGCGGGCGAGGAACGCGCGCTGCTGCTGCCCGCCGGAGAGCGCCTTGATCTGCCTGTCCGCGAAGGCTTCCAGTTCTGCCACGTGAATTGCCTCCTCGACCATCGCGTTGTCTCGAGGGCCGAACGGTTTCCACGCTCCGAGCACGGAGTAGCGACCCATCTCTGCAAGCCCGCGCACCGTGATGGGAAAATCCCAGTCCACCGCTTCTCTTTGGGGCACATAGGTTATCAGGCGTCCATCAGCGATCTCGCGCCCTTTGAAGCGAACGCGGCCGGTCTCGACTGGCAGCAAACCAGCGAGCGCTTTGAGCAGTGTTGTCTTGCCCGCTCCATTGGGCCCGAGTAGCCCGGTGCAGGAGCCGCCTTTCAATTGTACGCTCAGGTGATGCACCGCTGGAATCCTATGGTAGGAAACGGTCAAATCCTCGATGGTAAGATCGTGATTCATCGCTGGGTCTCCGGAACAGTCAAGACCTCCTGAATCTCCTTCGTGCCCCAGAAGGACCCCTCAGCCAGGGGACCGTTTTCATCGGAGGCTCTCACGCGCAGCGCGGCTGTCCCCGTTCCGGTCCATCTCGCCGTCACGAGGAGATCCGCCGCCGAGCCGGCGGGCAGGCGGATGACGCCGGAAAAACTTCCATCGGTTTGAGGGGGCGGGATCAGCTCGCGTCCGAGGTAGCTCGCTCCGATCGCTTGTGCCAACGGCGCAGTTTCGATTGCAAGCGTCAATACTCGCTCCACCGGCTGGGATTTCAGCGCTGGAGCAACAGGCGCGACTGAAGGCTCATCGGTCCGCGTGAGCAGCCAGACGGGAACGCCCGCCACGGCGAGGGCTAAAGCCGTTAGCGAGAACCGTATCCATGGTGTGCCGCGCATCGCTGACTTACTTCGGACTCGTGCCGATCGTCGACCCGGTGCCTTCCCACCGCTCTGCGTTCCCGAGTGTCCTCAAAAAAAGAAGAACATGGGCCGTCGCGAACCTCATGCACGGATTTTTGCCGGCCACCCAATGAAATGCAAGTCTATTGCATTAGAAACTTCCCTTCAACCTCTCTGCCATCCGCGAGCGAGCTGCTCTCCCACCGGCTAGCGTCCACCAAATTCCCTTTTGCGAACTTTGCATAATTGCGCGTTTGACTTCTGAGAATTCTATTGTGGTATCTGTCAAGCCATGCTCGAAATTCTCAGCATGGGTCCCCGGAAAACGGTTCGTGCGCAAGAAATTCGGAGAGCTGGCGCTCGTGAAGCGAATCGAGTTGCTTTCACTTGCTCGCTCAAGAATCATGAAAGCGTCCCAGCGACTTACTCCCCTAGTTTGAAATAAACGGAAATTCCCGAAAATTCCCAGAACACTCCCCTATGAAAAAAATCATTGCTGTCACCTCCTGTCCTACCGGCATAGCGCACACCATCATGGCTGCGGAAGCTCTGAGAAAGGTTGCTTCCTCCCTTGGCCATCAAATAAAGGTGGAAACGCAGGGCTCCGCTGGAAAAAAGGGGGTGTTCACCGATGACGATATCGCCGCGGCGGACGTTGTGATTCTCGCCACCGATATTCGTATTGAGCCGGCACGCTTCGCAGGGAAGCCGATCCTAGAAACGTCGACTAGCGAGGCAATTCGCAATACCAAAGACGTGATCGGATCGGCCTTGGCTCTTCTTCCTCCGGAACCAGTCGCCGAGGTTCCGGCGCCGCATAAAGAGGCTGCCGCGGCGCAAGCTGCGGCCGCTGCACCGGCTGCCACTGTCGGCGGCAAGCGCTTTGTTGGGATTACTTCTTGTCCGACAGGCATCGCCCACACATTCATGGCCGCGGCAGCGCTTGAAAAGGCCGCCAAAGCTCTCGGGCATACCATAAAGGTTGAAACGCAGGGTTCGGTCGGCGCGAAGAACCAGCTCACGCCAGAGGACATCGCGGCGGCCGACGCGGTGGTTATCGCGGCGGAGACGAATGTCGACACGTCTCGATTTGGGGGCAAGCGCCTCTATTCGACGAGCACCAAACAGGCCATGCACGCCGGTCAGGATGTGCTTAGAAAAGCGCTGGAGCAGCCCGTGGGTGGTGATGGCGGCGGTCTCGCTGGGGCGGTCGAGAAGGCGAAAGCCGATCGGGCGAAGGCTCGGACCGGCCCGTACAAGCACCTGATGACCGGCGTTTCCTACATGCTTCCGCTCGTGGTCGCGGGCGGGCTTGCCATCGCTCTCGCGTTCGCAATTGGTGGCATTCAACAGGGAGCCTACCCGGAGGGAACGCTTGCGGCTGCGCTCATGAAGATCGGCGGCGATACCGCGTTTCGTCTGTTTATTGCGGTATTTTCGGGTTTTATCGCCTACTCCATTGCTGATCGCCCGGGTATAGCGCCGGGTCTGGTAGGCGGCTTCCTGGCGCAGAGCCTCGGCGCGGGTTTCATTGGCGGAATTTTCTCCGGTTTCCTCGCCGGCTATTTGACAAAATTTCTCGCCGACAAGATTCGCCTTCCTGGGACCCTCGAGGGGCTCAAGCCCGTACTGATTCTGCCGTTCCTCTCAACCCTCGGAATCGGTTTGCTCATGATCTACATTATTGCCCCGCCCGTGACGTGGTTGAACAACACTATGAATGCCTGGCTCTTGGGCATGCAGGGCGCCAATGCCATCGTGCTCGGCATTATCCTGGGTGCGATGATGGGCTTCGACATGGGCGGGCCCATTAACAAGGCCGCGTATGCTTTCTCCGTAGGCCTGCTGGCAAGCAAGATCTACGCACCCATGGCGGCGGTGATGGCCGCGGGGATGACCCCGCCGCTCGGTCTCGCCCTTGCGTGTTTCCTGTTCAAGAGCAAATTTGATCTCGAAGAACGCGAGGCCGCCGGTCCAGCCCTGGTCCTCGGGATCTCTTTCATCACCGAAGGGGCGATTCCTTTCGCCGCTAAGGACCCAATTCGCGTCATTCCGGCGCTGATGGCCGGCTCCGCCGTTGCGGGCGCGATCTCGATGGTGAGCGGGGTGCAGCTTCTCGTTCCTCACGGCGGCATCTTTGCGGCGCTGATTCCTGGGGCAGTATCGAACCTGATCGCATATATCATCGCCATCCTTGCGGGAACTGCCGTCACCGCGGGGGTTCTCTACTTCCTTAAGCGCCCCGAGGCCGAGCCTTTGCCTGCATTGGCCTGATTCCAAGCCTCCACATCCTTCGTAATCCAAAAAACACGTACGAAATTTCGACCCCATGATTCAACTCACCCCTCAAAACATCAGAATCGGTGCTCGCGCCGCGAACAAGAACGAAGCCATTCGCGCTGCGGGCCAGGTGCTCGTAGAATCGGGCTTCATCGAGCCCGGCTACATCGAGAGCATGATCGGGCGTGAAGGGCAGGCGAACACCTATTTGGGTAACGGCATTTCCATCCCGCACGGAATGGCGAAGGACCGTGAGCTGATCCGCGCGACAGGCATCTCCGTCGTCCAGTTGCCCGAGGGCGTCGAATGGGGACCGGGGAAATTGGCGCATATCATCGTCGGGATCGCCGCCAAATCGGACGAGCACCTGGGCGTTCTTTCAGCTCTGACGGACGTGCTCGACGATCCCGCACAAGCCCAATTGCTGGCAAAGACAAAGGATCCGAACGACATCATCGCCGGACTCAGCCGGGAAGCAGCAGAGTCAGCTGGCGAAGCTCCGGAAGGCGCCGCCCCGCCGCCCGGCGCTCACCATGTGGATGCCAAGATCGTGGGTAGCGCCGGTATGCATGCGCGGCCGGCAACGATGTTTGTCGATATTGCCAGCCAATACGAATCAGATATCCGCGTTCAGTATGGGATCAAGATCGCGAATGGAAAATCGATGGCTGCGCTTCTCAAACTTGGGACACCAGGCGGCGAATCGATCCGAATCATTGCGTCAGGGCCCGACGCCGAGGCGGCGTTGAAGGCGTTGAAGGAAGCCGTTGATAGTGGGCTTGGCGATGTCGAGGAGGTCAAGGAGGTAATCACTGAAGCGGACAAGTGGGTTCCAGCGTCCAGCGGACACGCCTTGGCGGGGGTCTCAGCTGCGCCAGGGATCGCCATCGGCCCCCTTTATCAATTTCAAGCGACGCACATCGTTGTCGAAGACAAGCCGAAGGATGCCGCCGAAGAGGAACTCGCGCTTAAGCATGCAATCGCTACGGCAAACGAGCAGATTTCCGAAATTTATGAACAGGTGAAGAAGCAATCCGGGAAGGGCGAGGCCGCTATTTTCCGCGCCCACCTCGCGTTATTGAACGACGCGGAGATCTTCCTGGAGGTCAAAACACAGATTGAGGCCGGTCACAGTGCGGCATGGTCCTGGCAGCAGGCGATTGAGCGTCGCGCGGTCGAGTTGAAGCAGATCGAGAACGAACGCCTGGCAGAGCGAGCTGCCGATTTGCACGACATCGGACAGCGCGTTCTGCGTTTGCTCGCCGGAGCCGAGCAGACTCAGTCTAAGATGCCCGAGGAACCTGTGATCCTTGTCGCTGATGATCTAACCCCTTCGGACACCGCGCAACTTGATCCGAAGCGCATCTTGGGCCTTTGCACGGCTTCAGGCGGCCCGACCGCACATACGGCCATCATCGCGCGCTCCCTCGACATTCCTTGCGTGGTGGGCGCGGGTGCAGCGGCTCTCGAACTAAAATCCGGCACCGTGTGCATCCTCGACGGATCTGCGGGAAAATTGTACATCGAGCCGAACGAGGCGGACCTCGAGTCTGCGAAGAGCTTTCAAGTCGACATAGAGAATCGACGCAACGAGGAATACGCGACTCGTTACGAACCGGCGGTACTCATGGACGGCCATCGCGTGGAGGTGGTTGGCAATATTGGCAAGGCGGTCGAGGCGGCCGCCGCTGTCGAGTCGGGCGCCGAAGGAATCGGGCTCATGCGAACAGAGTTTCTCTTTCTCGACCGCGAGACGCCGCCGTCGGAAGACGAGCAATTCGAAGCTTACACCGAGATGACTCGCGCGCTGAACGGCCTTCCGCTGATTCTTCGGACCCTGGACATCGGCGGTGACAAAATAGCGTCCTATATTTCACTTCCAAAGGAAGAAAATCCCTTTCTCGGTGTTCGCGGAATTCGCCTCTGTTTGCGTCAGCCGGGAATTTTTCTCCCTCAATTGAGAGCAATCTACCGGGCGTCCGCGACCGGACCTATAAAGATCATGTTTCCAATGATCAGTATTCTGGAGGATCTGGTTGCGGCGAAAGAGCTCGCGGAGCAGGTGCGGAAAGAGTTGGGCGTTCCGCCGATCGAAATTGGCATCATGGTCGAGGTTCCTTCCACGGTGCTCATGGCGGCGGAGTTTGCCAAGGAGGTCGACTTCTTCTCAGTCGGGACGAACGACCTCACGCAATACACGCTGGCGATGGATCGGATGCACGCGGCGCTCGCCAAAAACGTTGATGGCCTTCATCCAGCGATCTTGCGAATGATCGATATGACCGTTCGTGCGGCAAAGGGAGCGGGAAAATGGGTTGGAGTTTGCGGTGGCGTTGCCGGTGATCCGATTGGAGCTGCGATCCTTACCGGACTTGGCGTCTCTGAATTAAGCATGAGCCTGCCCAGCATCGCTGCAGTGAAGGCCTCTCTGCGAAAGATCAAGCTGACCGATGCGCAAAACCTGGCGCGCCGGGCGCTAGCCTGCGCAACTGCCTCTGAAGTGCGACAATTGACCCACTGACTGCCATGTCCAGCAAACATTACGATTGTTTAACCATCACGCTGAATCCGGCTATCGATCGCACAATATCTATTCCGAATTTCGAGGCGGGAAAGGTGAATAGGGTTCAAGGAGAGTATTCCAACGCGGGCGGCAAGGGTGTCAATGTGGCCTCTTCGCTTGCGGACGCAGGCCATCGTGTGGCGGTCACGGGTTTTCTCGGCCGCGAAAATGCGACGTTATTCGAGCGTCATTTCACACGCAAACGAATCGCCGACCATTTCGTGCGTCTCGACGGTGAGACGCGCGTCGGAATCAAGATCACCGATCCCGTCCTCAAGGAAACGACGGACATCAATTTCCCCGGAGCAGAGCCGCTGCCCAGCGATCTTACAGCCCTGCGCGCGGCGATTGAGCAGGTTGATGCAGAATGGTTCGTGATTGCCGGGAGCTTGCCTCCAGGGTTGGAAACAACCATCTATCGCGACCTGACTAATTCACTAAAGGCCCGGGGCCGGAAGGTCGCGTTAGATACAAGTGGAGAGACCTTGACTCACGCGATCGAGGCGCAGCCCTCGCTGATCAAACCGAACATCCACGAACTCGAAGGCTTGGTTGGACGCCCTCTTTCGACTCGCGATGCGGTTGTTACCGCTGCCAAAGAGCTGGTCTCGCGCGGGATTGAGATGGTCGTCATTTCGATGGGGCACGAAGGCGCATGTTTTGTTGGCGCCGAGGGGATCCTTTTCGCCACTCCGCCAGAAATTGAAGTCCGCAGCACGGTTGGCGCGGGTGATGCGATGGTCGCCGGAGTGGTCTCAGCGAAGCTTCGCGGGCTTGAGCTTGCCGAAACCGCGCGTTTGTCGACCGCATTCTCGGTCCGCGCCATTGGCAAGCTCGATGCTGGCGTCTCCATCGAGGCCCTCTCGCAAAAGGTCACCATTCAGAACTAAAGCGCGTTCATCTGCCCATCGTTCGCAGGGCAGCGACTCGCGCCGAACGCAACTGGAACATTGGTTTGCGCCTCGCGCCGACGTTCGCCTTTGCTGGATGGAATCCCGCTTTGCGGAATTGAAATTCAGCTCAGCAAAATGTAACCGCCGCAAAGCACGATTGCGATCCCGGCAAAGCGGACGATTTTCGGAGTCGCAAGTTTTTGAATGGCGATGCCCAAGCCGATTCCAGAGGCGTGAAGGAATGCAGTGGCAATGAGGAATCCTGCGCCGTATGCAATTCCTGAGGCTGTTTCCGGCATTTCCGCGCCATGCGTTTGACCGTGAAAAATTGCAAACAGACCAACGATGGCGATGCTAGCGGCCAGCGGCAGGCGTGCTGAAGCGGCTATCAGGACACCGAGCGTCAGCACCGAAACGACGATTCCTGTTTCCACGTAAGGAACGTTGATACCTGTCATCCCAAGAACGCCGCCCAGGGCCATGACCGTGATGAACGTCACGGGAATCGCCCAAATAGAACGTCCACCCATCTGAGCCGCCCACATTCCAACGGCGACCATCGCACAAATGTGGTCCAGGCCGCTAAGCGGATGTCCCAAGCCGTGGAGAAATCCACTGGTTTCGCTGACTCCGACGTGCGCATGGGCTAGGGATGGAGCCATTAGCGTCGCTAACAGCAGGACGAGCATGCGAGACGTCCCCTTCATGGATGTTTTCATACACCATTACTCCTTTGAGGGGAAGAAGAATTTTGCTGCAATAGCGCGTTTCAGACTTGCTTGATTTTGCAGCAAACGGGACCTTCCGCGGCAATGAGAGGATGGCTCGTTTCGTCGCTCGTAGCGCTGACTCTTTCCGGATGTGCCACCCAAGAGCCTCCGTCGATGCCAATGAGGAGTGCGGAACTCTGGCGTTCCCCGATCGCTGACACGCCGCCGGGAGCTGGTCAACTCTGGCCGTCTGGAGCGCCGGCCATTCGCGCTCGCGCCGCGATCATGATTGACGCCCGGAGCGGTCTTACGCTCTACCAAAAGCACGCTGATTTTCGCACACAGGTCGCCAGCACTCAGAAGCTGCTCACGGCGTTGATCATTTTGAAGCGGGGAGACCTTGACCGGCGCCTGCTCGTATCGCCGCAAGACACGCATGTCGAGCCAAGCAAGTTGGGCCTGCGTGCCAACCAATCCTACACGCGGCGTACATTGCTTTCCGCCATGATGGTGAAGAGCGAGAACGACGCCGCCGCTGCCCTTGCCCGTGACTGTGCGGGGAGCTCTGCGGCATTCGCCTCCGCCATGAACACTACTGCGTGGGAACTTGGCGCTCACAACTCGCATTTTGCCAATCCGCACGGCCTTCCCGCTTACCAATACTCGACTGCTCGCGACATGGCCCGAATCGCCTTCCGGGCGTACAGGGAACCATTCTTGCGGCGTCTTATGGCCAGCCGATACTACACTTTCGTGTACGCGAACGGGCGAAGGAAGACTCTCGAGAATACGAATAAATTGCTCAAGCGCTCGTCGATCTTCAACGGTATGAAGACCGGTTACACGTATGCTGCCGGTCGATGCCTGGTATCCAGTGCTTCGGCAGGCGGCCGCGAGGTCATCCTCGTGCAGTTTGGAAGCAAGACGCAGTATATCTTCGACGATGCCGAGCGTATGATGCGCTGGGGCCTCCGGCAGGGGCGTACTTTCCCTGCTCTCTCATTCTGAGCTTCGCGAGGATTTCGCTACCGTCCGATCAAATTTGACTAGTTGGGAGTTGCTACTGCTTGCGGGCGGAGATTTTGATCCGATTTTGACTCGCAGCCGGTTGCCGGCGAATAAGCGCTTGCACTTGATCGAGGATGACCTCGGCAATCATTGGCTCCGTCCCGATCGCGCTCGCGTAGAAAAGCTTCTTGCCGCGTAGTTCGTACGGATTTCGCCGGAAAACCTCGGTTTCGCTCGCCGCCGGACCGGGCTCGGCCTCAATGCCGATCAGCACAGGAATGTCCTGATAGCTGTGCAATCCATCTGCAATGAAAAAGGGCACGATAACCACGTTTGGCTGGTTGGACAGTTTGTCCCAGTCAGCGATCAAGGGCGGTTCTTCCATGTACGACGAGACCACCTGAGCGTAGTCGCCGAGGGATTGAATCCTTGCGGCCTGTTCTTTCGCCGCGCGTGCGGAATTGTCATTCAGATCGGTGCCGTGTCCAACAATAAAAAGGCTCGTCGTTTGCCGTGACACACCCGGGGCAACGTCGCGTGCTCGGCGCAGCAGAGCTTCCGTCATGCGAGGGTGACTTCCCACCGGATCGCAATAGTGGATCATCCGGCCCTCGCGGAGGGTGTTCAAGCCTTCCAATTCTAGTTCGCGCGGGATGACGGTCCGAGTAAAGTATCCCTCGCTGATAAATACCGGTACAACATAAATCGTATCGCTTTCCACCATCCTGAGGACTTCGCGCATGGAGGGCTCTTCCTTCCAAAAGCAGCTATGAACCTCACGGAAGATTCCGCGTTCACGAATGACACGGGCGTGAGCGTGCGTCGGCGCGCTTGAGTCTGGGTTTAACGTCGAGCCGTGCCCGACAAGAATCAATGCCGAATCGGAAAATGTGGAGTTCACTCGAGAAGCTCGGCGCAAACTTTTGCGGCGTCAAAATACGTTCTGGCATATGCGCGAGCGGCCGCGCAGTGATGCACATAGTTTCTTGCAACGGCTTCGATGGCGTCGACGGCCTCTGCTAGTGTTGAAAAGCAAAGAGCTCCATCGCCCGACGGAAGGTGGTCGCTCCATCCGGTGTCTTGGACGACTACTGGCTTGCCCGCCGCCAGATAGCACGCGCTGCGGCAACTGAACCAGCCACTGCGCGACTTGACGTAGCCGTTCTTGGCAATGCTCCATTCAGCTTTGGAATTGGAAAGGAAGTCGTGGTAGCTAGCGTAGTCCGGCAAATTTTCATCCGGCTCGATGATCTTCCAGCCAAGCGACTCGAGGTATGTTGTCGGGCGGCTTTTCCCAGGCCCCTGTCCCATCGCGAGAACAAATTTCTCGCGGGTTCGCGACGGCAGCTCCGCAAAATGCATGAATTCGACATCCTTCTGACCGTAGCTTTGCCCCTCAAACTCTTCGGGCTTGTAGCTCGCCCAATTCATGACGGTCGTCCACGCTCCGTTTGCGCTGTGGCACAAATTCGGGGGTAGCAAAGTCCTTTCCCACCATTCGAGCGCAATCGGTTGAACGGTGGGGCGCCAGCGAAGGCCCGTCATTGGGA
Organism: uncultured Verrucomicrobiae bacterium; assembly: GCA_963810765.1. Lineage (GTDB taxonomy): Bacteria > Verrucomicrobiota > Verrucomicrobiia > Chthoniobacterales > Terrimicrobiaceae > DASTFP01. The sequence goes on along the minus strand of CAWEOV010000024.1, from coordinate 130,043 downwards.
TCTTGCATCCGGGCATCCCGACATTGAGTCCAAAGGTGAAATGTTGTTCGTGCGCGCGAACGCGGTCGAGATACTCCCGATCTGCCCGGGTCAACTTGATGTGGGTAAACATCGGATCGCCGTCAAGGAAGAGTTTCGTTTTGATTCCGGCGGTGACCGGTCGCAACCAGCAGGCGCCGGAAACGTTGGCCAGAACGTCGGCTTCGGAAATGGTTTTTTCGGCGATTCGCTCGTCGGTTATGCCGTGGTATTTGCCGTCCGGCTCGTTCCTGTAAATCCATCGGTCGCCCATGTCGAATTCCCGCATAATCCGGTCCAAATAGCTCACGTTATGCGAGCAATCGGCACTTGGCTCCCCTTTGAGGGGATCATATGCCCAATTGGCTGAGTCCTCAAGATACCAGACGTCGTGACCCAGGGCGCGAAAGCCGAGCACGTATTGCAAATAATCCCAGGTGACGCCCCCGAATGCATACTGGCCCACCAGGCCACTTACCAGGATGCGCATGGAATCGCCATTCTCCCCCGAACATTTCGAAGACGTGAAGCGCGCAATATGCCCGACGCGGGTACCGCCGGGCTGCGAAGAGAGTCTGGCAGGTGCGTCATTGTTCGAAATTCGATCTCCAAAGCCTATGAAATCGTGATTCAAAAGACAAGCGTGCCAAGGTTGGGCGCCCGCTGTATTTCGCTTATTTCGACCGACAATAGCCGAAGGACGGTTTCTGATTTTTTTGCATCTCGCAAGATTCCTAAACCTCTTTGCGAATTAGCGGGTCTGGACACAGATGGCGGGATCACGTAAATAAATGATAATAAATCTATTATGCTATAGCATTGCAGCGCGGTTTTTTTTCATATTTTTTGAACACCGCGTGAGACAAACTGTCTAAATCGTTAACCTCATTAAGTAACTTTAATATTTGGCAACCCACTATCTGATCAAAAACGTAATACGAGAGAGGACCCTACACGATGGCATTGGAAGACAACGAGACAGGCTTTCAGCTGTATCTGAGAGAGATCGCACAGTTTCCGCTTTTAACCCCTGAGCAGGAGGTGAAGCTTGCGCGCAGAATTAAGCGTGGGGATCAGAAAGCGCGCTCGGAGATGGTGCGTTCCAATCTTCGTCTCGTGGTGAAAATCGCGCGTGACTACGCGAACTTGGGCCTGCCGTTGCTTGATTTGATTTCTGAAGGTAATATCGGTTTGATGAAAGCGGTCGAGCGGTTTGACCCGAAAAAGGGTGGCAAGCTCAGCACGTACGCCGCTTGGTGGATAAAGCAGTCCATCAAACGGGCATTGGCCAATCAGAGCAAGACGATTCGGCTTCCAGTTCACCTGGTAGACAAAATTTCCAAGATGCGGCGTGTTGCGATGCAGATGACCGAGGAGCTTGGCCGCGAACCGACCGACGATGAACTGGCGGAAGAAATCGGGCTTTCTTCTTCGAAAGTCACTCAGCTCAAAAGTGCGGCTGTTCGCCCTGCATCTCTCGATCAGCCGATTGGCGATGACGACTCGACAGAGTTTGGCGAAATCGTCGGCGATGAGGAAGCCGATGATCCTTTCGAAACATTGCGCGACAAAGACCTTCGCGAGGAGGTAGGCGAATTGCTCGATGTCCTCGATGATCGCGAGCGCAGGATTATCAATTCCCGGTTCGGACTGGACGGACAGAAGCCCAAGACGCTCGAAGAAGTGGGTGAAAAGTTTGGGGTCACGCGCGAACGCATTCGGCAATTGCAGAACATTGCGCTCCACAAACTTCGTAAGGCGCTCAGCAAGAAGGAGCGTCCGAAGGTCGAGGCGGTAATCTAGTTGGAATGAGTTGAGGGGCGGCGGCCGGCACGGATTCTTGGGCGTGCCTTCAAGCATTATGAAGCCGTGAAAACGGCGATCGTCTGGCTTCGCCGTGATCTTAGGATTACGGATAATACAGCTCTCGAGACCGCCGCAGTTCAGGCTTCCAACGTCATTCCGGTTTATGTCTTAAGCAATTGGGGAGGATCTCATCGCTGGACGGGTGCGAATCGGCAGCAATTCTTGTGTGGATGTCTAGCGTCTCTCGATCAAAATTTGCGCGCGATCGGAGTGCCTTTGGTGATTCGCAGGGGAAGTGCTGTCGATGAGTTGCGGAAGCTTGTTCAGGAAACGCGGGCCCAGGCCGTGTTTTTCAATCGGGATCCCGACCCATTCGGCCGAGGAATCGAAGTCGAATTAGCCGCCCTTGGCAGGGAGACTGGACTCGAAATCGTCGGATGCAAGGATGTCTCAATCCATGAGCGGGACGAGGTCTTAACGTCGTCCGGCGAGCCATTTCGCGTCTTCACACCTTACGCAAGGGCGTGGGCAAAGCTTGCAATGGCCAGCGCGAATCCCCGAGTTCGTAATCTGAAATCGGCGGGAAGTATTTTCTCCCTGCCCTTGCCTACTCTAGAGACGTGGGGCCTGAAGCCCGAGGCCGACGTATTGGAGGCAGGCGAAAAGGCGGCGCGCTCTCGCATGAAGACCTTTTTGGAATCTGGCCTCGCCACCTACGGGATGGGTAGAAACGCTCTGGCCGGAACAGTCACATCCCGTCTCTCCCAGGATCTGCGTTTTGGCCTGCTGTCCATCCGTGAGCTCCTCCAGAAATGTCAGGAGCGGGAGGCCGACTTCCCAGCTAGCGGGAGGAAGAGTGCGCAGAAATTCATCAGCGAACTTATCTGGCGTGAGTTTTATCTCGGCATTCTGTGGCATTTTCCGGAGGTGCTCGCCATGGAATTCAACCTCAATTTCCGCGGAATGATTTGGCCTGGTAAGCGGGAGAATTTTGAACTTTGGTGCGCGGGCGAAACCGGGTTTCCGATCGTTGATGCCGCCATGCGGCAGCTCAATCAGACCGGGTATATGCACAACCGTGCACGCATGATCGTGGCGATGTTCCTCACCAAAGATCTCCTACTCGACTGGAGGCTGGGCGAAAGCTACTTCATGCAAAAGCTGACGGATGGCGAAATGGCCAGCAACAACGGAGGGTGGCAGTGGAGCGCCGGAACGGGCGCCGATGCCGCGCCCTATTTTCGGATTTTGAATCCCTGGACGCAAACTGCCCGTCACGATCCCGAGGGCGATTACATAAAGAAATGGATTCCCGAACTTCGAGATGTTCCCCCGGAAAAACTTGCTGAGCCGCCTGGCTTAGGCCAGCGCTTGGCAAAAAATTACCCCGCGCCGATCGTCGATCATGCGCGAGCTCGTGAGAAGGCGCTGGAAGTCTTTGGCCGCTACAAGATAGCGACGGACCGAATGGCCTCCAAAAGCCGCATCGCGCCTGTGCGGAAGGCTTGATCTATTCGCAGATCGCGAGAAGCGGTCGTAAGGGAGAGCATAGCGCGGATCATTCCGCGGGCCCTTCAAGAAATAGCCTCCCAACGCGCCTGCGAGCGTGCCGATTGCCGCGAAGGTTTACTTTTGAGGGTCCGTTCCGAATGTCGAGAAGGGAGAGAACCAGGCTCGTTTCGGCGAATCCAGGGTCGGGAATATCCGCGTTTCGCAACCATCGAAGCACTACGCGGCGGCGCAGCGCAAGTGACATTTCTCGGAGTGTTTCGCAGCAAAGCGTTTCCCCGACTTCGGGAACCAAAGACGCCATCCAGGATTCTTCGTCGCGAAGAATTTCTGCGGCGCGGAGAATAGCCGCTCGAAATGAAGGGCCGAAAGCGCGCTCAATTGCGGGCATCACTCGGTCTCGGAGCCGATTACGCGTATGTCCCCTGTTCGCATTGGTGGCATCCTCGCAAAATGGGATATTGCGCTTTGTGACAAACGCTGTGATCTCTCCTCGGGTGAGCCCAAGCATCGGGCGAATGATTTCGAGTCCATGCGCATGCGCCAGCGGTTTCATGCCAGCGAGGCCCGCAGCTCCGGTTCCGCGGAGAAAATTGAAAAGGCAGGTCTCGATCTGATCGTCTGCATGGTGGGCGAGAAAAATGCTCTTGCAGCGATGGGCCTTCGCGCAGGTGCCGAAAAACGCATAGCGCAAGTCTCTCGCGGCTGTCTCGATGGAGAGTTTTTGCCCGGTGGCGTGCGCTCGAACGTCAGCCTCTCCAAGATCGAAAGCATAGTGGAATTTTCTTGCGGTAGCCGCAACAAACGAAGAATCGGCGTCCGCCGCGGCACCGCGAAGGCGGTGGTTCAAGTGGCAGACGACAAGCTTGCGGTAGCCCAAAGAGTGCAGACCAAACAAGAGTGCGGTGGAATCGCGTCCGCCTGATACGCCAACGAGGTATTTCTTCCTCGGCGAGTGCAAAACGAGCGCCTGCCGGAGTTTCTCGAGCAGGTCAGTCAATTGTGTCAGCTCCGAAATATTCGTGAAGGGGCTCCGGAAGACTGACCGTGCCATCGTCCTGCAATCCCGTCTCGAGCAGGGCGACGTAGAGCCGTGCGAGGGCTGTACCGGAGCCGTTCAGTGTATGGCAAAAGTGGTTCTTTCCGTCCTGTCCCTTGAAGCGCAGATTCATGCGGCGGGCTTGGAAATCCCCGCAATTTGAACAGCTCGAGACTTCGAGGAAGGCATTCTGCCCAGGAGACCAGACCTCAATGTCATAGGTTTTCGCTGCACCAAAGCTAAGATCGCCCGTGCAGAGTTCAATCACGCGATGGGGAAGCCCCAGAATTCGAAGGGCACTTTCCGCGTCGTTGGTAAGCGTTTCCAGTTCGGCGTCTGAACCTTCAGGCGCGCAGACTTTGACCAGCTCGACCTTGTCGAACTGATGCATGCGGATAAGCCCGCGCGTTCCAACTCCGGCTGCGCCGGCTTCCCGCCGGAAGCAGGGAGTGTAGGCGGCGTATTTTAGAGGAAGTGACGAGAACGGCAGGACTTCTTCGCGGTGGAGATTGGTCAGCGGCACCTCTGCGGTGGGAGCGAGGTAAAGCGAATCCCGTTCGATGCGATAGAGTTGCTCCTCGAACTTGGGGAGGTTTGACGTGCCCACCAAGGCTTCGGGCCGGATGAGAAGCGGCGGGCTGACTTCCGTGTAGCCGTGGTCCTTTGTGTGAAGGTCGAGGAGAAAATTGATTAATGCACGTTCGAGCCGCGCACCTTTTCCTTTGAAACAGGCAAATCCGCTGCCGCTCATTCGCGCCGAGCGTTCAAGATCAACAAGGTCGAGGCGCCCCGCGATGGAAACATGATCTTCCGTTCGTCGCGAATGCGCCCCCTCGCCCCAAGTGCGAACTACGGGGTTCTGCGACGAGTCGTTCCCGGCTGGAACACCTTTCTGCGGCAAGTTAGGAAGAGTCAGCAGCAGATCCCTTTGTTCCTGCTCGAGAAGGATCCCTTGCTGGGAAAGCGCTTGCATCTTGGCGGCATGGGATTTTACCCCCGCCTCGATCAAGGTCGTGTCATGACCCTTTGACCGCAGCGCCCCGATTTCCTTGCTGAGCCGGTTCCGGTCGGCCTGCAGGTTTTGAAGCTGGGTTTCTACTGTACGCCGCCTGGAATCGGCCGCGAGCACAGCCTCGACGGCATCGTCCATTCGGGCACCGCGTGTGGCAAGGCGAGCTTTCACAAAATCTGGCTGATCGCGGAGAAGGCGGATATCGAGCATGAAACGATGTGATTAACAGGATTTACATGATGAACAAGAATGCCAGTGTCGTAAATTATCGCTCTTGAATTCTGACGATGTTTTTTAATTCCTAACCCGTCTTATGCCCGTCCAATTTCGCGACTACTATCAGACGCTTGGCGTCTCAAAAACCGCCACTCAGGAAGAAATCAAGAGCGCCTTCAGGAAACTTGCGCGCAAGTTCCACCCTGACACCGCGAAGGACAAAAAGTCGGCGGAGGAGAAATTCAAGGAAATCAATGAGGCCTATGAAGTCTTGAGCGACCCGGAAAAGAGGAAAAAGTATGACGCCTATGGCGCCAACTGGCAGCAGGGTGGATTTCGACCTCCGCCGGGCGGTGGCGGCGCCGAGGGATTTCGGGGCGGTTTTGAGGAGGGTGGCGTGGAATTTCATTTCGGTGGAACGGGATTCAGCGATTTTTTCGAACAGCTCTTCGGGGGACGGCGCGGAGGCAGAAGGGGATTTCCCGCGGGCTACGATTTCGAGGAACCGCCAATGCACGGTCAGGATGTTGAGGCGGACATTCTTGTGACGCTTGAAGAGGCCTTGCATGGATCCACACGGCAGATTTCGTTTCGCCGGGGAGCGTCAGGAAAAGTTCAGACTTACACGGTAAAGATTCCTAAGGGAGTTCGCGAGGGACAGCGCGTTCGTCTTGCAGGGCAGGGAGAATCGGTGGGAGGAGGGGGGCACGCCGGTGACTTATACTTGCGAATCAAGTTCGAGAAGCATCCGGAATTCGACGTCCAAGGCAGCGATGTCTATTACGATTTGGAGATTCCCAGCTGGCAAGCCGTACTGGGAGGCGATTTGGAAATCCCCACGCTCGATGGCAGGGCAAAGCTCCACGTTCCTTCGTGCGCCCAGAATGGCCAGAAATTCCGGCTGTCGGGCCGGGGTCTTCCTCGGAAGGCGGGAGGACGGGGAGACTTTTATGCGGTTCTCCAAGCGACACTGCCACGCGATATTACCAGCCGCCAACGGGAACTTTGGAAGGAGATTGCCTCGCTGGAACAAGGGCGTCCCTAGCTGGCGTCAGGCAGGATTTGCTTGGTGAGACGATCGACACCCTGCCGGGCGAAGTCACTGGCAGGGTATTCGTTTTGAGCCTTGAGATACCAAGAAAGGCTGGAGCCGGGTTGGTCCTTTTGCTCAAGTTGCTCCGCCTGCCGGATGGCGTGGACGAAATCCGCAGCTTTGGTGGTAAGATTCGCCCGAACTTGGTTTAACCTATTGTCGTCAGGAAAGTTACGGAATGCCTTTTCCGCGCTTTCCCAGGCGCCGTTATAGTCGCCGCGTTTCTCAATTTCCTGGGCCTGGATGATGGAGGTCTCGATGACTTGCATATCTTCGAGCACCTTGCGTAGCTGCTCCTGTTTCTGGGGGTACATCGCGGTAGCTGCGATGAATCGCATTCTGTCGTCTAGGATTTGGCGGTAGTTTTTCTGGCTGAGAAGCTGATCGAAATCGACCAGAGCCCGGGATTGCACATCCGCTTGGGAAAAGATCATCTGGGAGACTTCGGCCAACGCCGGATTGCGGGGCCAGATTTCCGTTGCCGCCTTCAATTCGGCTTCGAGGGTTTCCTTGTCGCCGCTCACCGCGGCATTGCGGGCCTTGGCGATATGCATGGCAGAGATCTGCTTGGCAGTCTCGATGGCTGCCATCGGCTTGGAAACGTCGAAATCCTTTGCAGTTTGACTCAACTCGGTGACCAGCTTTTCGGCCAGTGCGAAGTCCTTTACTTCGATCGCGCTGGTGAGCTGGTTTGATTTCTGCACGAAGGAGAGGGCTCTTCGCTTGTCGTCGCGATCGAGGGTGCGCACATCGCGCAGATATTCTCCGATCATGAAGGTTTCCGCAAGCCGCTTCGCGGCGCTCTGCAGCTCGTTATTTTCAAGCAGAAACTTGAAAGCCTGCACGCCCTCGCGCACGTCGCGCATGATTTCATTTGCGAGCGAATCGATCGTGCCCATCGTTGGTGGGAGGCCGCTGGTCTTGGCAAAGAGATTCTTTGCATCCTCGCCCACGCGGAGTTGACTGTCGCCATCTGCGAAGATGCTGCGATAGAATCTCGTGCCGATCAGGGCGTGCTGGAACCGCCTCTGGAGGAAGTGCTGGACAATAAGTGATTGAAACTCAATTTTTACCTGGAGTTCAGCCACTTCGCGCTTGAGCTGATTGGCTCTCATCAACGCGGTGATCTCCGCAAGCCTCGTGAGGATGGGCTGCATTTGCATTTCGCGACTCAGTTGCTGCTGCTGCCTCTGCTCGTCGTTGGCCGCTCCTTCTTTGGATTTCGCAGAACCGCTGCTTTCAAGTTTGTTGCCCTCGGCCGTAATCCTCGCATTCCACTCGAGGCGTTTCCTTTCGTCCTCAAGAGTCTTGCCGGCGGCGTTGAGCCGGTCATTGTTCTTGCGAGCGAGCCAGGAGGAGTAAACCTGGTTTGCAATGGAGTCGCACAGATTCGCATCCTCTTGATACCGCGAAGCTTTTGCCAGGAGCTGGAACGCTTCATCGGTGGATCGAGGCGTGATTCTGCCGGGCGAAAGCTTATCCATGATTTGTTGAAGGATCGCCTGATACTCGGTTTCCGGCGGGGTGACCGCCGGCGGCGCGTTGAGGTACTTTTCGAAGCGCGCCTCAAAAAGCGCATTGTTGTTGATGTTCCAGCTTTTGCCGTCCCAAGTGACAATATTGCTGCCGGGATCGAAGAAGGGCACGTCCTTTCCAAGGAAGCTCGAGCCACCAGCATTGGAGCTTGATTGAGCGCCATTTTTGGCGGGGGCGTTGCCGGTTGCAGGTTGCGCGGGGGCAGGCTGCTGTTGTGCGGGGGCAGGCTGTTGTTGTGCGGGTTGGGGGACAGGTTGGGCCGGCTGGCGAGGCGCGTTTTGAAACTCGGAGGTAATATCTCCCTGAGCAACGGCGAGTGCGGCGGTGGCCAGCAAGATTATTAGCGCGCGTTTCATGATTTTGTCATATCCTTCGTGCGCAATATACCCTTGTCGTCGACTTCCAGCAGAAAAATGAAGCGTTGGCCTTTTTGGATGTTAATGTGGTTGAAATTCGTTGTAACCAGAACGGGGACGACCTCGCTGCCGCTATCAACTCCGACGGCGATAAGACGTCCTTGGGTAGGGGACCAGCCGAGCGAATTCATCACCTCGCCCTCAATTTTGTAAACGTTTCCGCGCAGGCTGTTTGCATTTTCCAGATACGTCCGCACATCCAAGGATGACACGGTCCGGAATGGCTCCGATTTTGCAGTGACAAAGAGCCGCGAGCCGATGAATGCGGCAAGAATCAGCACAAGGGCAACTACTATCCCGAAGGTCAGTCGAGAACTCTTGCCACGTCGCGCCACGCTTCTGCTTACCGCCCTCGCGGGTCGACTTCAATCGCAAACTCCCAATCTGGCGGAAAGTCGAACCTCCGCATCCCCTGAAGGTTGCCATGAATGACGGTAAGTCTCACAAGGGCATACGACGGAGATTCTAAGGTCCGGCAACGTCGTAGCCTAGTCCTTCGAAGTGGCGCCTCACACGTTCCCCATGCTCGCCTTGGATAGCGATCTCTCTTTCTTTCACAAAGCCTCCGCAGCCGAGCGCGATGCGGGCATCGCGCGAAAGATTTTCAATCTCCCCTTGAGAAAGATTGGTGGGGAACTGGCTGGCGACGACTGACGGTTTTTCCGCCCCGCGTGCGATCTTTCCCGTCGCAGGACGATGCGCGGCTTTCTCTTCACCGCCGAGTGAGGAGGAGTTGCCGGTCCCTCGGGCAAACCCTCACTGATGAGTGAAGAAAAGGGAGTTTGCAAAGGTTGCTGCGGAACAGAAATGGGAATTTTCTTGCTCATCGATTTGGGGCGCGAGATCTGCCAATTTTTGGACGCGCGGAATCAGGCTTTACTCCTTGGCGGCTGAATAGGCCACTTTTCCGGCAGCGCGCTTGCGAGCGGTGGCATCGAGGATCTTCTTGCGCAGGCGCAGGGACTTGGGCGTGGCCTCGACGTATTCGTCGGGCGCGATGTATTCGAGCGAGCGTTCGAGGCTCATGAGGAGCGGCGGATCGAGCGGGATGCCCTTGCCGTCGCCCTGGCTGCGCATGTTGGTCAGCTTTTTCGCCTTGCAGGGGTTGACCGGCATGTCGTTCGGGCGGGCGTTTTCGCCGACGATCATGCCGTTGTAAATCTCGTCCTGAGGCCCGATGAACAGGCGGCCGCGTTCCTGAATGGTCGAGCGCGTAGGCCGTGCTGATCCCGTCCTCCATCGACACGAGCACGCCTTTGCCGCGGCTCGGAATCTCGCCGCGGTGCGGGCCGTATTCCTGGAAGAGATGGCTAGCGATGCCGTGGCCTTTGGTGACGTTGACGAGATCGGTTTCGAAGCCGATCAGCCCGCGCGTCGGGATGATGGCCTCGACGAGCACGTTGTGGGGATGGTGCTGCATGTCGACGATCTCCGCTTTGCGGCCGGCGAGGGACTGAAGGATGTCGCCGAGATTCTCGCCGGGACTTCCACGTAGAGCGTTTCCATGGGTTCGAGGAGCGTGCCGTCCTCGGCGCGCTTGAAGATGACCTCGGGGCGGGAGACGAGAATCTCGAAGCCTTCGCGGCGCATCTGCTCGACGAGAATGGCGATCTGCATTTCGCCGCGGCCCTGACCTCGAAATGGCCGGCGGTTTCGGTCTCGGAGACCTGGAGCGAGACGTTGGTGCGGGTTTCGCGAACGAGGCGATCCCTGATCTGGCGCGCGGTGAGGAGCTTGCCTTCGCGTCCGGCGAGCGGCGATCGTTGACGCAGATCTTCATCGTGATCGTCGGCGGATCGATCGGCACGAATGGCAGCGCCTCGCGCTCTTCGGTGTCGGTGATGGTCTCGCCGATGAACACGTCCTCGAAGCCGGTGAGGCCGACGATGTCGCCCCGGCGGCGCTTTCGACCTCGATCTGCTTCAGGCCTTCGTGGCTGAAGATCGCGGTGATCTTGGCGCGTGTTTTCGTTGCCGTTGGCGTGAAGGCAAACGGCGCGTCGCCGACCTTCACCCTGCCGCTGAGCGATGTGCCCGTAGGCGATCCGGCCGAGGTAATCGCTGTAGTCGAGATTCGAGACGAGGAACTGGAAATAGTCGGCGTCGGACTTGCGGCGGCGGCGGAATGTGCCACGATGGCGTCGAAGAGCGGCTCCATCGTCTCGCTCGGATCGTCCAGTTCGCGCTTGGCGTAGCCTTGCTTGGCGCTGGCGTAGATGAGCGGGAAATCGAGCTGCTCGTCGGTGGCGTTCAGTTCGAGAAACAGCTCGAAGACCTTGTCGAGCACCTTGTGCGGGCGGGCGTTCTCGCGGTCGATCTTGTTGATGACGACGATGGGCTTGGCGCCGGCTTCGAGCGCCTTGCGCAGCACGAACCGCGTCTGCGCCTGCGGCCCGTCGGCGGCATCCACCACGAGCAGCACGCCGTCGATCATGTTCATGATGCGCTCGACCTCGCCGCCGAAGTCCGCGTGGCCGGGCGTGTCCACGATGTTGATGTGGTAGTTGTTCTAGTTGAACGCGGCGTTCTTGGCGCGGATGGTGATGCCCTTTTCCCGTTCGAGATCCATCGAGTCCATGATGCGCTCCTCCACCTTCTGGTTGGCGCGGAAGGTGCCGGACTGCTTGAGCAGGCAATCCACGAGCGTGGTCTTGCCGTGATCGACGTGGGCGATGATGGCGATGTTGCGAATGTGCTGCATGGTGGCTCCCTCCGAGAGCCGGGCCGAGGACTATGGAGCCGGCCCCTCGGTGTGTCAATAGATGGTCCCAAACCTAGGCTGGTTGAGAGATAGCCGTATGCAGACTTCCTTGAGACCGTCCGGCACTTTGTCAATCGGTCGATGAGGCACTCCGCAGGCGAAAGATTCGGCAGCCTTGCGAACTGTAAATCGTTGGAGCCGTCTCACCGCGCTTGTCACGTTTTTCGACGTGCCGCGCCGAATGGACGCCTCAGAGTGCTTCCAGCAAGACCCGGGATTCCGCGAGGGCTTCGACGAGCATGCGCGTGCCGGGGCGAAAGTCTTTGCTTTCGCACGCGGTCAGCACAATGTCCTCGCCGCCTCGATCGAGAGTGATCCAGACTTTGCCGGTGCGGCAGGAAATCCTGCCGCCACGCGCGAGATAAATGCGCTTTGTCCATCCTTTCGAGAGTTGATGAAAGCGGGGAATGGCAGTTGGCCGGAGCGGGACCTCCCCGTTCTTGGCGCTTACGAACACGCGAGCAATTTTCCGCATCCACCTTTCAGCCTGGCGCTGAGCCCCGGTGGTCCGGGGCGCGCCATGATCGAGCGATAGCGCTTTATCCAACTCGGCAACGAGGCTATCGCCGCCGCAGTCACCAAGAGAACTGGCCGATCTCTGCTCGCGAAATAGAAAAGTCTGTCGCATGGAAATCATTTCGCATGAAGCGCGAGAAAATAACAGATGCACAGAGAGATGTTTTCTACCTATACAGATCGCTTTTGCTCTAAAACTGTTCATATCGGCGCGAAGGCCAACTGTGTATAGTATTTGTGCGTGATCGTGCTATTCTGTTTAGGTGAGGATGATTGACGAGAAGCCGCTCTATCTCCAGGTCGCTGACAGCGTGGCGGATCTGATTACGGCCGGCAGTCTCAGGGCAGGAGATCGCGTTCCTTCGGTGCGCCGCCTAAGCGGGCAGCAGAAAGTGAGCGTTCCCACGGTATTGCAGGCGTACATGGTCCTGGAGAACCGGCGGATGATCGAAGCGAAGCCAAAGTCGGGCTTTTTTGTAAAGCCTCGTCTTTCCGAATCCCTGGCCGAACCGGCGGTGTGTGGCAAGACCTCCACGGTGCCTTGGGCCGATTTTCATCCCTCCACGCCAATCGTTCGCGATCTCGTAGATCCCAGTCTCGTGCCTCTCGGCGGCGCCATTCCGAGTCCGGACCTTCTTCCGGGAGGCAAGCTTTCCCGGATCGTGGGCAGCCTGGCCCGGGAGCGCACAGCGGAGACCATCAGCTACGATCCGGTACCCGGTTCCCTGACGCTGCGGCGCGAAATTAGCCGCCGCTCATTGGATTGGGGGTGCCATATGAGCAGCGACGAATTCATAGTCGTGAACGGCGCGACGGAGGGCGTCCACCTTGCTCTTCGCGTTGTAACCAAGCCGGGTGATGCTGTTCTGATAGAGTCCCCGACCTACTACGGTCTCGTGCACATCCTGAATCAGATCGGGTTGAAGGCGGTGGCAGTGCCGGCCTCGGCTCGCGAGGGGTTGAGTATCGACGGGGTGGAGCGCGCCTTGAGGCGGCACAAGATTGCTGCTATTACCCTCATTCCCAACTTCAACAATCCGCTAGGAAGCGTCATGCCTGAGGAAAACAGGCTTTCCCTGGTGCAGCTAGCGAGCAAGCGGCGTATTCCCATCATCGAAGATGATATTTACGGCGACCTGCAGCACGAAGGCGCGCGTCCCCGCTGCCTCAAGGCGTTGGACAAGGACGGGCTCGTTCTCCTCTGTGGTTCGTTCTCAAAGACTCTCGCACCGGGCTATCGTGTCGGCTATATCTCGCCTGGGATTTTCTACGACAAGGTTGTCCACTTGAAGACCGCCACCAACTGGGGCAACGCAACTCTTCCGGCGTTGGCGATCGCGGAGTTCCTCCGCAATGGCGGCTACGATCATCATCTGCGAAAGATCCGGCGCACCTATCGCGATCAGGTGCAGAAGATGCGGGAAGCCGTCGCAACGGAGTTTCCCAATCCGGTGAAAATTAGCAATCCTCGGGGTGGATTCGTGCTTTGGGTGGAACTTCCGGCTGCGGTGGACGCTATGCGGCTCTTCGCTGAGGCGCGCAAAGCGGGAATCAGCATCGCTCCGGGTCCCATTTTTTCGCCGGTTGGCGACTTCCCCAATTACATCCGTCTGAGCTGCGGTTTTCCTTGGAGTATCAAAATAGAACGCGCCATAGCCGTGCTCGGGCGCCTCATTTCGCGGCTGGCTTAATCGTGCAACGAGGAGGGTCGCAAAGCCATGTTTACTTCTGGCGTAATTTGCTCATCGGCCTGCACAGGTTTGACCAGCAGAACGCAACGTCCGCGCGAGGGTCGCCGGACTGTTGGTGCAGGCAATGAAGGAAATCGGCTGCGCGCATGGAGGACAAAGCGATGCATCGGAAACCTTTTTCGACGGCGTGGTTGGGCGACGCCGAAGCTTATGCCAGCGGCTTTGCCGTCAAGAGCTTGAAGGGCTGATCGGAATGGATGCCATCAAGCAGCAGACAAACTGAAACAGAGCGTACGCGCAAGCGACCGGCGATTCAGCGGGCGTTTCTTCGTTAAGAGGCTTGGATCTGTCATCGCGCGAACTTGATCAAGGCATTCTAAGTTTCACGTGGCTCTCTTTGAAGCTGGTCGCGCAGGGCTATGTCATCGCGCTGCTCGTTGGGACGGCGATCGGATTTTTCCTGGGCCTTTCAAAGACGTTTTGTAAAATGTTCGATCCGATTTTCCAGGTTTGCGTTACGTTTCGCCTCTCGCATGGCTGCCGCTCGGCATGGTTATTTTCCTTGGCGCGGTTGTTCGAGGATGGCCGCTTCTTTACCGTTGATGGCAGAGCGCGTTTTCTCTTCGAGGAGCCGCGCAAAGCGCCGGAGCAGCCTGACGAAGAGTATCCGTTCCTTCTTCTGACCGGACGCGGAACGTCTTCGCAGTGGCATACCAACACGCGAACCGGAAAATCGGACGTGCTGCGAAAGCTTTATCCGAAGGATTGCTATGTTGAGATCAATCCAAGGGACGCCCAAAGACTTCGGATTCGAAGAAACTTCGTGGTCAGAATCTCTTCTCGCCGTGCCGCGATTCGGGCGACCGCATTTGTTACCCCTACTGTTCAAGCGGGACAGCTTTTCATCCCCATGCATTATCGCGAAGTGAATCAACTGACACTTCCAGTCTTCGATTCGTACTCGCGCCAGCCCTCCTACAAGGCTTGTGCCGTGAAGATCGAGGCAGCTGTAAACCACGGGAAGGAATCCTCAGAAGGATAGACCGCGGATTGCGCGGATCAACGCGGATGGCAGTGCAGTCGAGAACCGAGCATTTATCCGTATAATGCGCGCTATCCGCGGTAAAGAAGCGGATCTCGGGCTCGTTTCACATCCTCCGGCGAATTCCAGTTTTCGAAGAGAGCGCTTTTCGCTCGATCGATTTCCTCGGCCTTCATGATTCCGGATTCCAGAGCCTCACGAATAAGGTGTTGAAAGGACCGATCGTTGCCGGCCAGGATCTGTTCAACAAGTGGAAGGATACTAGTGGGATAGACGGCAGCCACGCCATGGTAAAAACCCTCGAAACGTGGGACGATCCCGGCAGGTCCGGCTTTGTCGAGCAGAAAGCTTAGAAATTCCGCCGTCACGGCCGGCATATCCACCGCAAGCGTGACTAGAAGGTTTTCACGCGTCAGACGCAAGGCGGCTTCCAAACCGCCCAGCGGACCGACGTCCTGAGAGCGGTCATGAACAAACGTCCAGGGACCGGACGGGAATTCCACGTCCGGAGGAACGGAGAAAAAAATTTGGCCGGGACGAAGCTGGACGAGCTTCTCCATCTGAAAAAGCCAGAGCGGGATTCCCTTGTAATCGAGCAACGCCTTGCTTATCCCCATCCGTTTGGATCGGCCACCAGCCATCAAGACGGCGGCAAGCTTGTTCACGCCGCCTCAACCCGCAGGAGACCGTCGGTGAGAATTCTTGCACGAAGGCCGCCGCGCCCCTTCATTGCCGCTTCGGTCCCCTCGCAAAATGCCTGGTTCATCCATTGGCATGGCGCCGACTCTTGCGTCCCCTCGAAGAGCACACCCTGGAGCTCGAATTCTTTGCCGATCCAATCGTTGAGGTCGACGCCGCGCGTCACCACATTGCGCCGGAAAACGCCAGGATTCTTGTCGGTGACCGCGAAGCGACGACATAAGTCCTCGTAGGTTTCCCAGGCGAAAAAGGTGATTTGGCCTTTGTAGTCATCCTTGTAGTCAAAGAAGCGGTCGCCGGCGAGTCCCTTTCCAGCAATGCACTCGACTTGTGGGACCGAAATAACGGGATGTTTGCCGGCCGCTTGACCGTAGCGCCCATAGAAGTTGTGTCCGGACGAAACATAAATGCGAGCAATCCGTGGGACCGAAGCCATATGCAGAGTGTATACAATTCGGCGCCGATTTTCGCGATTTTTCTTCTTGGCGAGCAGACTGCGTCAGTTCGTTTCCGAAACGAACCGGCCGAAAAAAAACGCTGCGCTCCAAATTTGGAAAGCGGCACGGGATGTCGCCGTCGTCCTGGATCATTGAAGGCTCGTTGGCAATCTGCGGCTGGCATGCCACGAAGCCGAAAAGCTGTTTCGCGAAGGCCTCTTATCGACCCTCGTCGATTGACGGAACATGGTTCGCGAATTCTGTCGTTCGCGTCACATCCTCGCCTCTGCACCCAGTGCTCGGACACACGAGAGAAACTCTGCATGTTCCACTCATGGCAAAATCAGTCTCCCCTCGTACGAGGATTCCCTCGACCACGTGGGTATCGCTGTTGAATACGGGAGAACCGGAGTTTCCTCCATACGTGTCGAGGTTTGCCACGAAAAATGCCTTTGGCTCGTTGTCTCGTACGGCGGCGCCGCCAGCAAACTTGGTTGGCAGCCCGACCGGGTGTCCAATGACGTGAACCTCCTGGGCATCGGAGACTTTTCCCTCCGTGCGTATCTGCGCGAGCGGATGATCGGTTACGGCGCGATCGATGCGGACCAGCGCCCAATCCGCACCTGTAGCGATTTCCTCGCGCCCAATGATGCTCACGCCGCGGTAGATTTCGGTGTTACTAACTCGGGTCTGCGCCGTTTTGGCATCAAGCATCCGGAAACCGAAAACGAATCGAACGCTTGTAACGTTGTTTGCATTCACGCAATGTCCGGCAGTTGCAACGATATCAGGTGCAACAAGAAACCCGGAACAAAAACAGCCGATCGGTTGTTCGCCAAAGCGCTCGTTGGGACACAAGTTCTGCGAGGTCCGAAAGTATTGCGTTCGCAGGTTCGATGTTTCATCCCCGTTATCCGCAACATCGCTTGCGCTGAATAGGGACATGACACTCTCAATGTCGTTCAAGTTTGCCGGGTCGGTCACTTCGAAAACGTCCTGCCGGTCGTCCGTTCCGTAGATAACCTTCTGCTGCGCGTTCACCGCCTTCGCGATTGACCGCGAATCGAACTGGCGCAGCGCTTCATTCGAGCGCGACGACGACTCGGAAGCTGCGGCGGCGCTCGGAGTTTGTGTCTCTTCCCTCGCTCGTAGTTCATTTACTAAATCTTCAAGAGGGAATTCTTCTAGGGTTTTCATGTTATTGCTTGTAGGCAGTACTTTCTTTAGGAATGCCGTGTTATTCGAGCCGAGTCTGACATACTATTCGGGTGATTTGATTCGTAGCAGAGCGCACCGTGATTTTTTGGACCGTTTCGGGGCGATCCTGCAATTCAAGATCCGCATGGATCGGGTGGAGGCTCTTCTCCTCCACGCCGCCAGGGCCTTTAAAAACAAATGCAAGCTCGAGAGTTCCCTTTCTTGATGGCTCTTGCGCGGTCGCCGGTCGTAATTCAGGAAGTGACCAGGCCCTCGTGGCGACCCATCCATCGGCGCTGATGACAAGAATGGGAGGAAACCGCTTCAAGAACGAGTATTGGACAGTTTCAACGGAGTGGATCAGGCTTTTTCCGCCCCATTCCAAGCCACCCAATCCGAAGATTTCATCACAAGTGTGCATGGAAGCGCGTTCGCACAGCGAACTCAGTGCGACATGCTTTTCTTTCATACTCTCACTATTGCGATCCGGTTGCTCCAAAGGGCCTCTCCGTAAACCATAAATCCGCGAGCGATGGCCGCTTGCATACGCAGCTCCAGCTCGGGGCCAAAACGGAAATGTTTGACGTCGCCTTATACAGCAGGACGATCACGAGGCACTTTTGTCAAATTTCTGTCGCCTGTCAATGCGCAAGTTGGCCCTCAATATTAAGGTCCTGTCATCGAGGTTTTTATCTAAACGCAAAACGGCGGCCAGACGCGGTCGTTGAGACAGGCTAACTGGACAATAGTTTACTAAGTCGCGACTAGACTTGGCGCTTGCGTCTTGAGGTCAACCAAGGCCTAGTATAGCCATCGATTCAAACGCTGCGCACGGCATATTTACTTCGTATGAAAGCTAACTCGGCGTCTAAGTCTTTTAGGATGCTTGTCGACGGGCCCTTTTTGAACGGAGGGCGCAGAGCTACCATCAGCCTCTCGGTACCAGGTCGTGACGGCATGCTCGGAAATATAAGGCTTTGGAGCCGAATACATGCCATGAGCAATCTCACATGAAGTATCCAGATCACATTGGATCGGGCGCGCGAGCTGCGGCTGCCTGTGCGCAACGACATGCCCGAAAACGTGCTGGACCTACGCAACTGCACCAGAGGCAGCCATTGGTCGAGTAATTGTCGGTTCGTTAACCAGCGTCGCGCTGGCCCGCGAGTGCGCGAGGAGTGAGCTGTGTGCACATGCCTTCTTGGGCAACCAGCCGTGAGTAGGAGTTCCTCCGCATTAAGCAATCGCGTAGTCCGGCGCTCGCTCGACTAGTTGTAACTGTCTCAGGCATAGCAGGCTGCGATCGTTACAGCGCAACGCGCAACAAGGATGCCGCGCCATCCCTGTGGCGGCGGTGTCCAACACTGCAGAACGAACCAATCCACCTCAGCGTACAGCTCCGACAGTGTCGCCTTGAGCAATGATAATTGTTTTTTGTGCCAACTACCAATAGCTGTTCGTAGAATATATCGAGGGTTTTATGGGAAAGACGTTGCTTTGGATCGAGTCTGGGGGATGCAGTGGTGAATCGATGGCGATATTGGGCTTGGATGGCCCATTAGCCACAGGAGGTTACAACCTTGCGCAATTCTTAGAAGATGAGGGTGTTCGTCTTCTTTGGCATCCGTCGTTGTCTTTGGAATCTCCGATGCAGCTGTTGGGCATTGTTGACTCTATTGTTTGCGGGAGGGAGGAATTAACGCTGTTTTGTGTCGAGGGGAGCGTGATCAATGGTCCAAATGGAACGGGAATGTATGATTCCATTCACGGCAAACCGAAGAGGGACCTGATCGCCGCGCTTTGTGACAAGTCGGAATACGTTCTCGCGATGGGAACTTGTGCGGCTTTTGGCGGGATACCGGCAGCGCCGCCGAATCCGACGGATTCGAGCGGGCTTCAATTTAGTCTCGACAAACCCGGCGGTCTATTGAGCCCGGAATGGCGCTCGCGAGCGGGATTTCCAGTATTTAATTTATCAGGCTGCCCGGTAGATGCTGTGACAATGCTCAGAACAATGAGTTTGATAATAAACGGCGCGCCGCCGGCGCTGGATACCGTGAATCGGCCCGTCACGGTCCGGCCGTGCTTGTCAGACGAATCGCGCAGGAAGTGTCGCACCGCCGAGAAAGTGGGATATAGCTGCTACAATTGTATTGGCGCAAGGTTTCCTATCAACAAGCGGTTGTTCCGCCACGCCGGATCCTGTCAATTAGGAACTGGATCTCAATCGGAAAAAGAAGCATCTTTTGCCGGCACATCGGTCTAAAGCATAAAGGAGGGTGTCGCGTGAGCAGGCGAATCATTGAGCTGGATATGAATCGTGTTGAGGGCGACCTTCAGATCAAACTCGAGGTCGAGGCGAACACGGTTACCGACGCTTGGTGTGTCGGCTCTATGTATCGAGGATACGAGCAAATTTTGGTTGGCAGGGAACCGACCGATGCGCTCGTGATCGGACCGCGCATCTGTGGGATATGCAGTACCTCTCAATTGTATGCGGCCACGTTAGCCCTTGAGGATGCGAGCCAGACTCCCGTGTCACCCAACGGCACCCGGATTCGTAACTTGTGTTTGATGGCCGAAGCTGTGATGAGCGACGCGAGGCACACGTTCTTGATGTTTGCTCCGGACTTTTGCAACTCCGCCTATAAAAAACACCCGCTTTACCAAACGATTCTAGCGGCCTTTGAGCCGCCCTTCAAAGGGAGGCTGGCTCGCGAAACCGTGCAAAGTTCAAAGCACATTTTGGGGATCATAGTCGAGTTTGGCGGACAATGGCCCCATTCAACGTATATGATGCCGGGCGGAGTTACCTGTCCGCTGATGCGTGACAAGCTGGACAACTGTTTAGCTACGATTGAAGCCTATGTCGAATGGTACGAGAGAATCGTTTTAGGGTGTTCCACAGACCGCTGGCTTTCGCTGAAGAATGTCGACGACTTCAATAGTTGGTTGGACGAAAGCGAGTATCATCAGAATAGCGGCGTGGGGTTAATCACTCGATTTGGACGGTCAATCGGATTGCAGAAGTTAGGCAAAGGGGCGTCAAACCTGTTAAGTGCTGGCTGCTACTATGATCCAGAAAAATGGCAGCCTCCTTACGACGAGCGGAGCGTCTTGATTCCGGGAGGTTTCTACGACGCCGAAACGAACGAAGTATCGCTTTTCTCCCATCTCGAGATCACTGAGCATGTCCGGCATTCATGGTTCATGGACTATGGTGGCGGGCGACACCCATGGGAGGGGGAAACGATACCTGACTATCAACCCGACAGCGACAGATATTCGTTTGCCAAGGCGCCACGGTATAAGGGAAAGGTTGTCCAATTGGGTCCGTTAGCCGAATTCGTGATCGCGGGGGATCCGCTTATCACGTCATTTTTCAAGGCCGAAGGGCCAAATACCTGGCTCCGGCAGTTCGTGCGACTGCATCGTCCCGTTGCCGTTCTTCGGCAAATGCGGAAACACGTTGCGGACCTCATCGAAAATATAGACGAGCCGACTTTCGTGAAGTCGGAAGCCCGATCAGACGGAGTCGGGTACGGGTTTGTCAACGCCGCACGCGGCAGTTTGGGTCATTGGCTGCAGACGGCAGGGGGCAAGATCAAAAACTACCAAGTCATCACTCCAACTTCGTGGAACGGCTCACCGCGAGACTCTTTGGGAATGCGGGGTCACTGGGAGGAAAGCTTTATCGGTCTTGAGATTAAGGACTTGGATAACCCCGTTGAAGTGGGTCATCTGATTCGTTCGCACGATGCGTGCCTCGTCTGCACGGTGCACTTCACCAAGACAGGAAGACGAATAGCCTATCAGACCTGATGCAACACATAATTTGCTTTGGGAATCTGTGGCGGGGAGACGATGGATTCGGTATTCACGTTTTTCGCCGGCTGAACGAAGGCTGTTGGCTGCCGGGGCACGTTAGAGCAATTGACGGAGGCGTCGCCGGCTTGCAGGCGCTCCCGTGTTTCGAGGGCTGTCGAAAGGCAATCGTCGTGGACGCTCTCAGATCGGCCGGAAAAGTCGGGAGTGTTCATCGTCTTGAGCTCGAGGATCTTTGTGATCCAGAAGCGGAGTTCAGCCTTCACAATCTCGGCGTGAATCACCTTCTAAAGGCATTACCAATCTATCTGGGCGAGGCCGCCGTGCCGAATATTGTTGTGATTGGAGCCGAGGTGAGCATTACCCTTCGCCTGACCGACAGGCTGACACCGATTCTCGCCGCTAGCCTGAACGAGGCGGTCGAGCGCATAATCGACGAATGCATGAGTTAAGCCTCATTGGATCGGTGTTGAGAATGGTGGAAGAGCAAGCGGTTGCTGAGAATTTTCAGCGCGTGATCAGCGTCTGTCTGGGTGTGGGAGAATTGTCGAATGTGCAGGTTGAAGCGTTGGTCTTTTGTTTTGGGATAGCGAGACGAGGGTCGCTTGCCCACGATGCGAGGCTCTGCATTCACACGATTCCCGGGGAGGCATGGTGCGAGAAATGCAAGAAAAGTGTTCATATTGCGTTCAGAACCGACGCGTGTCCTTGCTGTGGGAATTGGGGACTTTCGGTCACCGACGGCGACCAGATCACGGTCAGAGAATTGGAGGTGGAATAGATGTGCGCCAAATGCGGATGCTCGGAAGATGAGGTTGCGATGGGCTCCCAGCGGCTCGTCGCCAATTCTCATCATCATCATGACGATCAGGATGGCTGCTCGCACGGCGCCTTGCATTCTCATGCCAATTTCCATGGACAGAAGGGGGTTCGCATCCTGAAATTACGAGCGAGTGTCTTCGAGGAGAACATGAAGTATGCGGAGCAAAATCGTCGTTATCTTCACGAGCGTTCGGTGCGAATGCTCAACTTGGTGTCCAGCCCCGGCGCCGGAAAGACGACTTTGCTTGCCAGGTCAATTGGAGATTTAAAAGACCACTTTGCTATTTCCGTGATCGAAGGAGATCAACAGACGAGCCGGGATGCGGAACGGATCGCGGCGACTGGCGTTGCCGTCGTCCAAATCAACACTGGGAAGGCCTGTCACCTCGATGCGCAGATGGTTGGTCGTGCGTTGAAGGAATTGGACATCAGGAATGGAAGCATTCTCTTTGTCGAGAATGTGGGAAATCTCGTATGTCCGGCCGAGTTCGACCTCGGTGAAGAAAACAGAGCGGTGATGATCTCGGTGACTGAAGGTGATGATAAGCCTTTGAAATATCCGAGTATCTTTGCCTCGTCCGATTTGATGATTGTTACGAAAATCGATCTGTCGCCGCATGTGGATTTCGATTGCGAGGCGTGCATCCGGTACGCGAAGCGGCTGAAACCATCCATAAAGGTAATCAGGACATCGGCGAAAACAGGCGAGGGGTTGGGGGAATGGTATCATTGGATCGCAGGAGCGCGCTTCTCGCGAACCGCTTGACTTTGGTATTCGCGGGCCGATCTGCTTTCCCTCAAGCATCGTCCTGCGCGCCTACGGATCACTCAAGCACCGGGATGCAGTTCGGGTGCTGGACCGAGAGCTTTGCTTAGGCAGAAATCTCGGACGACAAGGTTTACGCGTCGGACCAGGTCCTCGTAGGAAACATCACGATCTGCCGTTACACTGATCAGCTCCACACGGGACCTTCGGATTGAGCCATTCCATTTTCTTCTCTTGTTAGGATAAGGAGCCCAGTGCCAAGAATGCTGTTTGTGATTCCTGACCGGATCTGATAAACCGCCTGCATCAATCAATGCGTTCATTCGATGAATCGCGTCGCCACAACCCTCCTGCGAGTTGCGACAGGCGGCAGCTTTCTTCAACCGCTGCACACCCGACCAGCAGCGCGCTCTTGCCCTCCAAAACGCGGAAAGAGCCCGGCGCAACGTCTTGCAGACCTGCGGCGGCCGGTCGAGCTTCTCGTGATCCCCGGCGTTGGCCACGTCTTCAACTTCCGCGACCGCCGCCAGGCGGGCTTAGCTTGGGATGCCCTCGAGCCTTCCTTGACCGGCACCTGCGGTCGGAAGAAAAGGTCGTAAGTGAACCACAGAGAGCACCGAGGCCACAGAGAAGGGGAACAAAGTAGCAGTTGACCAGCTTGGCGCCTGACTTGCAAGATCCCGCCACAGCCCCGTCGCAGCTCTGGAATCCCGGATGAATGAGGTGGTCGAACACCCCGCTCCTCAATCGTCTCCAGCCAATTGCCTCGGAGCGATCGTGAAGAGCTGCGGGCTGAAGCGCGGTCGTTAGGCGCATGATCGGGGAGCTACGACCAAAGTAGGACGCTGCCAACCAAGGTTCATGAATCAAGATCAAACGTTCCGGCTCGTTCTCATCGTTGGCGCACTGATCGTCCTGCCAGTTATGGTGTATCACCGGATTAGGTCTCAGGCGACGCGCGAAAAGCTCGATCGGTGGCAGGAGGGTCTCTTCATCTTGTTCACGTTGCGACCTCTCGGCTTTGCCACAGTTTTGGGACTTATCGCCTACATGATTGATCCGCACTGGATGGCTTGGTCATCAATCAGATTGCCTGCATGGTTACGCTGGGTGGGAGTCGGTCTGGGCCTGATTGCGGGAGGCCTGCTCATTTGGACGCTGCGCAACCTCGGAGAGAACCTCACGGATACCGTGGTTACCAGGCGAGCTCACACGCTCGTAATCAGCGGTCCGTATCGCTGGGTCCGCCACCCTTTCTACGACGCCGTGGCGTTGTCCATCCTGGCAAACGCCATTGCCGCTGCGAATTGGTTCCTCTTGCTGACGGGCAGTTTGGTTGTGGTGCTCTTGGTCGTTCGAACGCGAACGGAGGAAGAGAAGTTGCTCCTACGCTTTGGGGATTCGTATCGAACGTACATGGAGCGCACGGGGCGCTTTCTGCCGAAGATGTAGACATGACACCCGTCATCAAGTCTGTTGAGCTTCCTAATCGGGTCAGGCTTCCCTATGTCGAGCAAGGAGACCCATCGGGAGTTCCCACACTCCTTCTGCACGGCGTGACCGACTCCTGGCGCGCGTTCGAGCCCGTACTGCCTCACCTGCCAGACTCCTTCCGCGCCTTCACCCTGACGCAAAGAGGACATGGCGATCTGCAAGATTCGGGCGGCCACTCTCATCTTGTGGGGCGATAGGGATGCCTTATGCCCCCGTCGCGATCAGGATGCCCTTCTGACGACCATCGCGGGTTCGCGGCTTGTCGTGTACGAAGGCGCCGGCCACGCGCTCCACTGGGAGCAACCGTAACGCTTCGCCGCCGATGCTGCAGCCTTTGCCGAGGGTCTGTTCGTCGGCGCCACATAACCTGCGCATGCCGCCAGCGCTCGGCTCCACGCGGCGCCGCTAGCCCGATGCGAGGATGCTTATCACCGTTCGTCGAAGAGGTAGCTTTGTCGTCTGGCGCGACGCCACATCGCACGAAATGCGGATGAGATCATGAGCGATCGGGATGATTATCTCGCTGCACAAGAGACGGGCGTGCTCTGCATAGTCTAACGCATTTCAGTTCCCAAGTTATTGACACCTGGGGCGTGCCAGTGGAAAGAACGGAGAGTCTATGAGTTCACTACATAAGCCTCTGGGCTACACCACTGTCTCACCTTACCTGGTCGTCGACGGGGCCAACCGAACGATCGACTTTCTCATACGTGTCTTCGGTGCAGTCGAACTGCGTCGGTTTCCAGACTCAACCGGCAAGCTCATGCACGCCGAAGTCCGAATTGATGATACGGTGGTGATGATCGCAGATGGCGCGGAGGGTTGGCCGCCGATTCCGTCCCATGTGCACATTTATGTCTCGGAGGTCGACGCCGTTTACAGGCGCGCCCTTGAGGCGGGCGCAACATCCGTGCAGGAGCCGGTGAAGAAAGACGATGAGGACAAACGTGGCGGGGTGAAAGACTCCGGAGGAGCGACGTGGTGGATCGCCACCAAGATTGAATAGTGAGCATCTGCGTACCAAGAGGGCGAATCTGCAGTAGGAAATTCTGATGTCACTTCCCAACGGGCCAAAAACGCCGGCGATTTGGCAGATGTTCCACTGGATAGCCAAGCCAATATCATTCATGCGCGGCTGTGCCAGTCGCTATGGCGACTGTTTCACGGCAATGGTAGGGGCGAAAATGTCTCCCGTCGTGGTCTTCAGCAACCCTCAAGCCCTGCAAATCATTTTGACGGGTGACGATTCCGAGATCTTCGATGCTCCCGGTGAACTCAACACGCTATTTGAACCGTTTTTGGGGAAGCAATCTGTAATCGGATTGAGCGGCGACCGGCATCGCAGGGCACGGAAGCTAATGATACCTCCGCTTCATGGAGAGCGAATGCGGTCCTACGGAGAACTCATCGGTGACATCACTGAGGAGGTGATCCGCGAGTGGATTGTTGGCAAGGCGATTTCCGTCAGGAAATTCATGCAAGTGATTTCCATGCGGGTGATTTTGAGGGCAGTGTTTGGCTTACACGAGGGGCCCCGCTTTCAGAAACTCGAGAAGCTTCTGGCAGCTATACTGGATGATATGAGCAATCCCTTGAGTGTCAGCCTCCTCTATTTCCCAGTCCTCCGCCAGGATCTCGGACCGCTAAGTCCCTGGGGTAACTTTGTGCGTAAGAAACAAGCCATAGACAAGATCATTTATGATGAGATCGCAGAACGTCGAACCGATTCGATAGCCTCGCGCAACGATATTCTGACGCTGCTAATGTCTTCCCGTGATGGGGAGGGTGACGCGATGACTGATGTGGAATTACGCGACGAGTTAGTGACCCTCCTATTAGCCGGTCATGAAACAACCGCTACCGCTCTAACGTGGACACTTTACTGGATTCACAAATATCCGTTGGTACTCGAGCGGCTCTCGAAGGAAGTCAAGGCAGCCAACGACCTCCTTGATGCAAACGCCCTAACTCGGTTGCCGTATCTGAATGCGGTTTGTTGTGAAAGCTTACGGATTTACCCAGTTGGAATGTTAACGTTTCCACGAGTGGTTAGATCGACCGTCGAGTTGATGGGTCATTCCCTTGAACCTGGCACCGTCGTTGTGGGCTCTATCTATTTGGCACATCACCGCGAGGACGTCTATCCAGATCCAGATCAGTTCAAGCCGGAACGGTTTTTGGAGCGTCGATTCTCTCCGTTCGAGTACCTGCCATTTGGCGGGGGTGTCCGGCGTTGCATTGGTATGGCGTTTGCACAATTTGAAATGAAATTGGTTGTCGCCAGAATCTTGTCTCACTTCGAACTGGCGTTAGCCGATACCGGTTCAGTGCGGCCAGTGCGCCGTGGCTTGACCTCAGGATCATCTCCGGTACGACTGGTTGTGAAAAAATTACTCTCCTGCCCCTTGAGTGATTGAAGATGATGATCACAAAACCCGGACAGTCCAAGAAACACGCTGTTTTCTGTCTGTGCTTTATTTCGTTGCTGGGCTGGCGCACGGCACTAGGCTGTGAATCGCCAATGACGACTAGGGTGGCCTCCCCGGAAGAGATCCGCGCATTCTTCGAGAGCAAGAAGATGAGAGTTCTCACCTTCCTTGGTTACTCCGGCGCCGATTACGAGGACAAAACAGCGATGCTTGAGCACGCTACTCAGATTCTGGACAAGTTTGACCCGAGAACGACCATCGTGAACATCGGTGCCACGGCCGAAGGCATTGGTGCCGTCTACGAGGCTGCGAAGCGGAAGGGGTTCTTGACTGCCGGCATCGTGTCGACGCAGGCGAAAGAAAACGAGGTCGCGCTGTCCCCCTGCGTTGACATCGTATTTTTCGTCAAAGATGCCAGTTGGGGCGGTTTCATTTCAGGGACGGAGAAACTGTCTCCTACCTCCCAAGCGATTGTGGAGAACAGTGATGTGATCATCGCTATCGGCGGTGGGGAGGTGGCAAGGGACGAGCTGATTGCCGCGAGGCAATCGGGCAAGCACGTTCAATTCATTCCCGCCGAGATGAATCACCAGACAGCGCTCGATAAGGCCCTGAGGAAGGCTCAGCCCGCTCCGACAGACTTTCGTGGCGCGGCCGCGGGCGCGTTTCCAGGAGACTGAGCCGCCTTATGGCGCTACGCGAGGCAGTATCTGATGGTGATGAACATTCAGCTCTGCCGAGCGGGTCCCGCTTCACATCGGCATGACACGGCGGAAGCAAAATAAGATAGCACGCGGCAAGATAGCACCCGGTTGGGAGTGGGGAGTCGAGTGAAGGCAGGAAGCCTGGTCGGGCGCCTCGCCATTGCATGGTTGACGGTGGCGTTGTTTTTCCTCTTCGGCAACCGCTGGCTTCCGGATCTCAGCTCGACCGTGCGGGCGGCTTTGCTCTTTCTCTGGCTGTTCGCCGTCATTCTGTGGTGTGCATTTGGGGTCGTGAGGGAAGCAGACCATCTGGCCGAAATCCTGGGCGAGCCCCTCGGAACGCTCGTTCTCACACTCTCTATAGTGATCATTGAGGTCGTGCTGATCGGTGCGATGGCACTTGGTGGAAAAGCCGCTCCGACGCTCGGGCGCGACACCATGTTCGCCGTCTTGATGATTGTGTTAAACGGCGTCGTCGGCCTTGCTTTGCTCTTGGGCGGGCTGCGCCATCACGAGCAAGCATACAATCTCCAGGGGGCGGCCGCCTATCTTGGGGTTATCATCCCGCTTTCGGTGATCGCTCTCATTTTGCCGAACTTCACACAGGCGGTGCCAGCCGGCAGTCTGACCCTCGCGCAAGCGGCTTGCTTCTCCTTCTTTACCGTTCTTCTCTACGGCATTTTCCTCGGGATCCAAACTGGACGCCACCGGCGCTTCTTCATCGAGCCGGCCCCGAGCGGAGAAAGGGCGGTTAGAGCCCTGGGAACCCCTGAAAGGCGTGGCTCGCGGGCCGCTGCGACAGGGTGGCACACGCTCTTGCTCGTGATTACGATGTTGCCAATCGTGCTCTTGGCCAAACAGCTCGCCAAGTTGATCGATTATGGCATAGCCGTCCTCGGAGCCCCTGCGGCGCTTGGCGGGGTGCTCATCGCGCTAATCGTCTTTGCACCAGAGGCGATCACCGCGTTGCGCGCTGCGATAGACAATCAGTTGCAGCGATCCATCAATCTGTGTCTTGGAGCCTCTGCGTCCACCATTGGACTCACGGTGCCCGCGATACTCGGGATCGGAATTGCCACGGGCAAGCCGATGGTTCTGGGTCTCGATCCGACCGGCATGACCCTTCTGGTCCTCACGCTGCTGCTCAGCACACTTACTTTTTCCGGACCGCGCACCACCGTTCTCGAGGGAGTGGTGCATCTGGTCGTGTTTCTTGTTTACATCGTCTTGATCTTCAGCCCGTAAGCGAGACTTGCGTTTGGTGGCTAAAGCCCCCTAGGGAAGGTCGGTTATTTCATCACCCACCCGAATGTCGTCATCAGCAGGCGCGATTGATGCGCAGCATCGCGGTTCGCCGCGCTTGAGACGGATTGCAATTTTCTGTCCGTGCCTTTAGAATAGCTTACCGAAATCGGATATGTCGCTTCACAAGGTCGCAACGACAAGAGATTTTCCGCCTGGCAGCGCGCGTGAGGTTGAGGTCGCTGGCAGGTCCATAGCGATGTTCAACGTTAGCGGAACAATTCATGCGATCGACAACGGCTGCACGCACGATGGCGGTCCCCTGAGCGAAGGCGTTGTGAGCGATGCATGTGTGATCTGTCCATGGCACGGCGCAGAGTTCGATCTTCGCACCGGCAAGGCTCTCACGCCGCCCGCCGTCGAGGATGTCCGAAGTTACGGAGTCCTTGTATCGGGCGAGGACATCTCCATTGAGATAGCCTGGCCCTAGCCGGCTGTCGGCTTGGAGATTCGATCCGGGGCCTTATTTTATTCCGATCTAGCCAGGCAGAGCGGGGGGGTAAGCATCCCGCCGCGCTGGATTACGGCTGGCTGGGCTCCAGCTCTATATCGAGTTGCCCGTCCTTGAGTTTGGCTTTTGTACCGAAGTGGCGACTCTCCCGGTTGAGCACTTCGTTGAGCCAGGCGGCATCGGCAGCTGAAGCCCGCCGCAAGCTGAACCGGAAAATCTGAAGCGGAACGATCCGGAGCCGGGTCAGACGGCCGGTCCTGTAGTCGAACGTCGGAAAATACATGAGTGCGAGGTCATCACGGTAATCCTCGTTTCCCGTAATGCCCTCGTAGTCGTTGAGGAAGTCGCCTGCCCCGTATAAGATGAGTTTGCCTCGGTAAATTTCCAGAGGGCGCACGTTATGCGAGGAATGACCGTGTATAACATCAACTGCTCCGGAGTCGATCAATGCGCGCGCGAAGTGAATCTGTTCCTCTGGGACGCTGTATCCCCAATTGCTGCCCCAGTGAACCGAGAAAATCACGAGGTCTTCAGGACGGCTTTGACGCTTTATAGACTCGATGACTTCTGCCGCAACTTGTGGTGAAAGGCTGGGAATGAAATTGACCCCCGGAGACTTCTCGCGGGCGGCCCAGGACCCCGGTACTCCGGCGGATGCCACGCCATAGCCGAAGACGGCCACCCTGATATCAGGGATGATCTCAAGAATAGCAGGCGAAGCGGCTTTGGACGCCGTTTCCCCGGCTCCGGCGATCTTAATGCCGGCCCGACGCAGTGTTTCGAGGGTTTCCAGAAGCCCGCCGAAACCAAAATCGATGACGTGGTTATTTGAAAGGACGCAACAGTTGATCCCGGCCACTTTCAGCAACTCGACGTTTCCCGGGTGCATCCGGTAATGAACTCCCTTTCGTGGCCAGAAATCGTCGCTTGCGGTAATGCTCGTTTCGAGGTTGACGATGCGCGCGGCCGGCTGAATTCCATCGAGGATGTCGATGGCGTCGCCCCAGATGTAACGGTAGTCGGCGGCATCGGGAATTGGACCGTTGCGCTTTTCTGCGAGAGCGACGTACGTGCGGGCGTCGTGCACATGCGA
This sequence comes from uncultured Verrucomicrobiae bacterium, assembly GCA_963810765.1. Lineage (GTDB taxonomy): Bacteria > Verrucomicrobiota > Verrucomicrobiia > Chthoniobacterales > Terrimicrobiaceae > DASTFP01. The sequence goes on along the minus strand of CAWEOV010000024.1, from coordinate 100,170 downwards.
TTCGAGCAGGAGGGGAGTATTCGACACGGGCATGATCTGATCGATCCCTCGGCCCGTCATTAAGTCGCCGCAAAGAAACAGCGTGACCAAAGAGGGCATCATTTATTGCATCTCATGGGTTTCACACGGCGCGGACTGCACTGCAAGTCTACCATGAAAGTCGTGATCGCAATATGCCCACGCAGAATTCTCGACTTGATGCTGCTCCACGGCTTCACTCAGCCGATGCGCGATCCATTTCTCCAGGCTGCGATTGATGAGGCGATTCAGGGTCTCGCCGAAGGAGGGATACCCATCGGCTCGGTGATCGTTCACAACGGCAGGATCATCGGTCGCGGACACAACATGCGTGTTCAAAAAGGCGATCCTCTCTTGCACGGAGAAATGAGCGCCTTCCAGCAGGCCGGACGGCAGCCGGCGTCGGTTTATCGCGAGTGCATCCTTTACACGACGCTTTCGCCATGTCCGATGTGCAGCGGGACCTCTTTGCTTTACAAGATCCCGAAGATCGTCATTGGCGAGAACGTGACTTTCCTCGGGGCAGAGGACTGGCTACGCAGTCAGGGCGTCGAATTGAACGTCGTTCAGGACGACGAGTGCATCGCGATGATGCGAAAGTTTATTTCTGACCGTCCTGAGCTTTGGAACGAAGATATCGCTGTGTAGGTTCTAGCAGGCAGGAGGTGTGGTCTGGCGGGCCGCAGGACAACCGAACACTCGCGCGCTGCAAAAACTCGCATGACCTCGCGCTTCGATTCCGACCCGACTTTACCGGGCGTTCCAGAACCGAGCGATTTCTCAGAAGCTCCAGGGGCACTACGCGCTCGGGTTAGCGCCGAGATGCTCGCCCCGTTCGTTCAGTCGGGCCATGTGAGCAGCTTAGCAAAGCGCAAGCCGGACGCTGTTAGGCGCGGAGAGCCACGGCTACCGCCGACCAGGTTTTTTGTGATTCGTGAGTACGGCTGATCTGTTTCCTTGACCCACGCGACGACGGGCTCGTTGACGGAGGCCTTCGCAGCCTCGGCTTTGATAGGAACGCCGTGGCTCGAAAACGTGATCGTCCATGCCGGCGGACTTGCGATTTCGCCCTTGGGCACGAGCCAGGGATAGGTGCGGATGAGATAAAAGCTCGGCGAATTCTTTACCGTTATTTTGAATGCCGGCGCGGCGCCAGCGAAGTAATCCGAGATTTTAAAACCGGGATTTTTGTCGACGGCGAGCAAGAGGGCCGCGGGATCGGCGCCCGTGAGATTAAGGCCGTTGTATATTCCATGGCGGTTTGGATCCTTTGGAAAATTGGCGTCGTGCCATCCCTCGAAGTTCCTGCTTAGCATCATGCAGACTTCGAAGTGCATGTGAGCGCGTTCCCGATCGATTCCGGCGCCCGTAAAGCCCATGATCCCGAGAGCCTCACCCTGGCGCAGGGACTGGCCCGATTCGACGGAGATGGAAGCGAGATGCGCGTAAATTGTGTAGAATGGGCAGCCATCCCAACGGTGCTCGACCACAACGTACCTCCCGTAGTTCGAGGCTCCGGCATCGCGGCTGACGTGGACAACGGTGCCTGCCGCGGCGGCTCGCACCTCGTCGGTGGGATTGCCTTGCGCATCACGATGCACCGGGCGGATGTCGATTCCTTCATGAAATTGGATGCAGCGAATCGTGTCGCCGCTTCGCACCGGTCCGCGAACCAACCCGAACTGGCCGCCCTGCCAGGGTTTGGATTTTTCGCCCTCGAAGTCGCGATTCACGTACATGAAGAAATCCTGCGGCCGTCCATCGAGCAGGGCGCGATTGTCGGTGGGGAAGTCCACAAGCGGCTCGGCCCGCACGACCCCGAGGACGAGAAGAAAGCATGCTGCGGCCCGTGCAGCCCTCATTGCTGCGCGTCTTTGGGCGTTGGCTTGGGCTTGGGCTCCCGCTTCCTCGCCTCCTTGAGAGCCGTCAGCGCCTTTTTTTTCTGCTCGGGAAACTCCGTTTCCTTCCCAATGATCGGATAGCGCGCTTGAAGCTCGACGATTTCCCGTGGAAGAAATCCCGATGGGAAGGGCATAATACCGTCGGTCATCTTCTGGCCAACCGTCATGGCGCATGCAATGCGTCCATTGATCATCGCCACGACCAGGGTATCACGAAACTCTATCGTGTGCTGCATGAGCTTGTTTGTTCCATCGGCGTCGAGCTTGAAATAGCAACCGATGGTGCCGTCCGCCGCAACGAAGGGATAGAAGGCGACGATGTCGCGTTCTGTGACAATCGGAACCTTGCGAATCACGGTTTGCTTCGGCGGATTGACGAGAGTGACCGGAACGACAAACGCTTCGCCCTCGCGCGGATTGCCTTCGGCGTAAAGGCGGATTGAAATGGCTGAAGGCTTTTTTTCCGCAGCTCCCAGAGTCAATAACGGAAGCAGAAAGAACAGTACCAACCGGCGCATGGGCGGATGATAATTATCAAGAAGGGATTTGCAACTGCGGTGCCCGTAGCTTAGCAAGATACGATAATGAAGACTCAAGCAATGCTTTTGGCCTTGATCGCGCCTGGAATTCTCCTTGCGCAACAGGAGCCCGTGGCGAAACCAAGTCCCAAGCCGGATGCACCATATCCTCCGTCGGCGTTCGCCGTTCTCCCGCCGGATGAAGGCAGCCCGTTTTTCGCGGAGCGCCAGTCGGCAAGGTTCGCAATGAGCCAGGGGGGTCAAGCGTCGTTAGAAGCCGACACTGTGGCCACTTTTCCCAAATCGAAGGACAGTCCAGATAGCGTGACGGTGATCTTTACGAAGTTTTTCACGGATATGTTTGCTTCGGTGAAGCTCGGCCGGATGCGCCCTGAAAAGACGACGCAGAACATTGCTGTGGAGCCCTCGGAGTTTTCCCTAGCGGAACGCCGCGAGCTGGATGCAACTTACACGGTTCGAAACAACACCAAGAAGATCATTCGCCTGGATTTCAACACGACGCAGCGCATTGACATGCTAACCAGCGACGCCTCGGGAAAAGTGCTTGAAAAATGGTCGGAGGATCGCGGGTTCCAGTTTCAGGAGGGAATCGTGATCATCAATCCCAAGGAGCGGATCGAATATTCCGAGAAGGTTGCCACCAGAGAAATGAAGCCTTCGGAGACCTATACGATTAAGGCTGACGTCGTCGGCTATCAGGATTACGCCGCAACGACGGACGTCACGCCATCGCCCTAGCAACTCGTCCGAGCTAGTTCTAAGTCCAACAAGCAGCCAGAGTCTTCGCCAAGCACTCGTCCAAACAGCGCGAAGCTGCTGACAAACTGCTGGAGAAGCTGGGCCCCGTTTCATTTTTGCGCTTGACGTCCAGGAAAAAACCGCATTTTTCCGTCCCCGCTACGTTTGCAAATTATTTGTTGCCAAAGCTCCTGACGAACACTACGCCTAGCCACTAAATCATCACCCGCCATGTCCGAAAAATCTATTGAAGAAAAAGTCAAAGACATCATCGTCGAGCAATTGGGAGTGAATCCCGAGCAGGTCACTCCCACCGCCTCATTCATTGAAGATCTGGGAGCCGACTCGCTCGATACTGTCGAGCTGGTCATGGCCTTCGAGGAGGAGTTTGGGGTGGAGGTTCCCGACGAGGACGCCGAGAAACTCCAGACGGTCGGCGACGTCGTCAAATACATCGAGGAGCGGAGCCAGAAATAGCGCTGGCGATCGCTACTTCGCCGAACCTTTTTTCGTCCCGAGCGCGCGAGTGCCTCGGGACGTTTCGTTTTGAGTGCAAAGTCTGCGCGGTGAGAAACGACGTTTCCCTTCCGAGTCGGACAGTCTCCTAGACCATTTATGGCTGGCCTTGTTGTTCGTCCGCGGGCCCGGATTCTCCACGGGCACGATTGGGTGTATGCCAGCGAGGTTCTGAAGGTGTTCGGCAACCCTGCTGACGGTGACGTAATCTCTATCAAGGATGGCCGCGACAAGCTGCTGGGCTCGGCAATCTACAATTCGAAGTCCCAAATCGTCGCGCGACGATTTTCGCGACGCAGACAGGGGCTTGACGCCGATTTTTTTTCGCGCCGGATAAGCCAGGCGTTGACTTGGAGAGCGCGAGCTGGCTGTGACCCAACGCTGTGCCGCCTTGTTTGGAGCGAGGCCGATGGAATGCCAGGTGTTGTCGCAGATCGCTATGCGGACGTGATCGTGCTGCAGACGCTCACGCTTGCCATGGACAGGCATAAAGAGTTGATTGCTAAAGTGTTATCCGAGCTGATTGGGGTGCGGCATGTCGTCGAACGGAATGATGCGCCCGTCCGCACGGCCGAGGGGTTGCCGCTGGTTAGCGGAGTCCTTGTAGGAGGAGATCCCGGAGAGCGAGAGATTAGCGTCTTTGGGGTGCGCTTTTTGGTGGATTTTCTTCGTGGTCAAAAAACCGGGCTGTATCTCGACCAGTTGGAAAACTATGTGATCGTGGCGGAGTATGCCCGTGGCCGGCGTGTGCTCGATTGCTTTGCCAATCAAGGGGGATTTGCGCTGGCTTGCGCCCGGCATGGCGCGATCGAGGTGACGGCCATAGAAAGCGGGGCAGAGAGCGTGAAGAAGCTGCGGCAGAATGGCGATCGAAATGGCTTCCGCATTTCTGTTGAAGAGGGCGACGTCTTCGCCTATCTCAAGAGCTCCGAGAGGCGAGGCAATCTCTACGACATGATCATCCTTGACCCCCCCTCGTTCACCCGGGCTCGCGGCAAGATCAACGATGCCTTGCGCGGCTATCGGGAGCTGCATCTCCGGAGTGCCAAACTCCTTGCGGCGGAAGGTGTGCTGGCGACGTTCTCGTGTTCGCATCACGTGTCCGCCGGCGAATTTGAGTCCGCTGTAGCGGGCGGATTTTCGGATGCCAAGCGTTCGGCGCGTATCATCCGCCGATTGGGGCAGGGAGCGGACCATCCCATTCTGCTCAACTTGCCGGAAACTTCTTACCTCAAGGGTCTTTTACTCGACGCAATGGCAGGCCGGTGATTGTTTGTGCTGGAATTTTTCGCCTGGCGTAGTCAAGTTTCACAGCGCTCGATTTTTTTATGCCACCGGATCCCAGCAAAGCCTCAGGCCCCTATCTCGATTTGGACGAAGAGAATGCAGAAGACCTCGGCGAGGAGGTTCAGAAAACCAATACCGAGCTGGAAAAACTGAAGCGCCAGCTTGAGGACATTGAGAAGCAAAAACTGCGGCTTGAAGAGCTGAAAAAGCGCCAGGATGAGCTCGAGGTTGGTCGCTCAGAGATGGCGGACAAACTCACTCGCTCGCTCGTCACTGTGCAACGCGAGGCCGAGGAGGCCCAGAAGCGACTCGAACAGCTCAATTCCATTCACAATTCCTTTACGCAGCATCTGCGCTATATCGAAGCAATTAATCCTAAGACCTGGGGCGCCGTCGATTTGCCGAAGGAACTTAGCAAGGCCCTGAGCGCCGTTGAGGACGCGCGGGTGGAATACATGAAGGCCCAGGCAAAGATAGCCGTTGAGGGCTCGCCGGACATTCCTGCGCCCGTGGGGTTACCGGGCCCTTTTGAACAGGACTATGGCTACACAGAGGAACGCGGGTTCAAATATTGGGTCAAATCCGGCTTCGCTTTCACGTTGCCGCTCCAGATTTTAGGCGTGTTGGGATTGATCATCTGGGCTTGGTCGCTTTTTGGCCCGAAATAGCATGGCAAAATCCACAGGATCCAATCCGAGCCGCTTAGCCGCCGAGGAGCGCATGCTTGAGCAGCAACGCGAGGAGATCCTGCGCAAAGCGCAAGAGCTCGAAAGGAAGCTGAAGCTGCTGCCCACCGTAATGGAGGCGCAAGAGGAGCAGAAACGTGAGCTTGCGAAACGCCGCGCCGCTTCCGCCGGACGCGCGATTTCTCCCTATGCCATGGGGGGTGGCGGGCGTCGCACTCGCAGCAAGAGCCTCCACACTCCTTCGCGGCAGCGCCTTGCCGCTCAACTCAAGACAGCGGCGTTGTTGATCGCCCTTGCCATTATTTTCCTGCTCCTTTGGCGGGTGGTCCCTTCCATTTGAACGCCAGTCTCCTAGCGCGATGTCATCTGTCCGCGGGCGCCTCAGCCCAAAACGCACTGAATATCTTAGAGCCTATCGCTTGATGCTCCTGGCGCGCGTTCTCGAGGAGAAACTCGCCAGTCTTTATCGCGGTGGCCTGATCAAGGGAGGCGTCTTTTTGGGGCGCGGGCAGGAGGCGCTGAGCGTCTCCGTCGGTATGAATCTTCGCAAAGGCGATATTTTTGCGCCGTTGATTCGCGATCAGGCGGGTCGCATGGCGTTCGGGGATTCGGTGCTCGATACGCTTCGGACCTATCTTGGCTCGCAGCTCGGCTCGATGCGCGGTCGCGATGGTAATATTCACCGTGGGCGTCCGCGCGAGGGTTACTACGCAATGATCAGCCATCTTGGTGCGATGATTCCGGTCGTTGCGGGAGGTTTGATGGCGCGCCGCTTTCGCGGCGAGAGCGGCGTTGTCGGAGCGACATGTCTTGGCGATGGGGGAACGTCCACTGGCGCGTTTCACGAGGGACTCAATGTCGCCGCCGTGGAAAAGCTTCCGCTCGTGCTGGTCGTCGCGAACAACCAGTATGCTTATTCAACACCCAATACCCGCCAGTTCGCCTGCAAGGATCTGCTCGACAAGGCCATTGGTTATGGAGTCGCAGGACATCGCGTGGATGGCACGGATCTTGCGGATTGCCTGAGGGTCGTCGGTTCTGCCATCAAGGCGGCGCGCAGTGGAGGCGGCCCGCAGTTCGTCGTCGGCGAATTGCTGCGCCTCGTCGGCCACGGCGAGCATGACGACGCAGGCTACGTCGATCCTAAATTGAAGTCGGCCCATGTGGGGCGCGATTGCTTGAAAATTTGCGAGGAATTCCTGATCAGAAAAGGTTGGGCTTCAGCTCAGCAAATTGCAGGCTGGCGCACCGAGGCCAAAAAAGATGTGGATGCCACGGCCGCAAAAGTGCAACGCGAACCTTCACCCGATCCGGCGGAAGAAGACTGGCGCGCCGTTTCGCACGCTTCGGAGAATTAGGCGAAGGCATGATTACGTACTTGGATGCGATCCGTTCCGCATTGGCCAGGGCGTTGGCGGATGATCCGCGCGTGTTCCTTTACGGACAGGACATCGGAGCGTTTGGCGGAGCATTCAAGGCCACCAAAAATCTGGCCAAGGAATTTCCGGGACGAATTCTCGATGCGCCGCTGAGCGAGGACGCCATCGTCGGCATTGCGATCGGCGCGGCGATCGAAGGAATGCGTCCGATTGTGGAAATGCAATTCGCGGATTTTTCGACTTGCGGCTTCAATCAGATCGTCAACCACGCGGCGACTCTGTTTTATCGGACGGAAGTTCCCTGCCCGATTGTCGTGCGACTTCCCTCGGGCGGAACTCCTGGGAGCGGACCGTTTCACAGCCAGAGTATGGAGGCGCTGTATGCTTATTATCCTGGTCTCGTCGTCATGACGCCCGGAACGGTTGAGGACGCATATTCCATGTTGATTGAAGCCGTCGCCATCGATGACCCCGTGCTTTTCTGTGAACACAAGTTTCTTTACAATCACCTTAAGGCGGAACGTTTGCCGGAGCTTGCCACGCCCGCGTTCAAGGCGCGGCTCGCGCGGCCGGGACGCGACGCTACCGTCGTCACATACGGCGCGATGCTCCATGAGTCTCTTGCCGCGGCCGAGGATCTTGTCGAGGATGGTTACGAAATCGAAGTCGTTGATCTAAGAACCGTTAAACCGCTGGACACCGATACGGTGCTGGCGTCCGTGGCGCGTACGGGACGCATGCTCTGCGTTAGCGAAGCCTGGCCTTGGGGTGGAGTGGGTGCAGAGGTGGTTGCCCGCGTTACTGCGGAGGGATTTGGCCTGCTCGATGCCCCGCCGCAGCGGCTCAATGCGCGGGATACGCCGGTGCCCTATCATCCTGATTTGTGGACAGCTCATCGTCCTACTGCGAGCGTAATTGCCTCCGCGATGCAGCGTCTTCTGGAAATGTAATCGCTATGGTCCAGGTTCCAATATTGATGCCACAGCTCGGCGAATCCATCGCTGAAGCAACGATAATTAAGGTCTTGTACAAGGAAGGCAGCCCCGTTGAAGCGGATAGCGACCTCATTGAGGTTGAGACAAACAAAGCTGTAATGGGAGTCACTTCGCCATGCACGGGAAGCCTTTCCCAACTCCTTGTGCAGGAGGGTCAAAGCTATCCTGTCGGCGCGATTCTCGGATATGTTGAGGTCTCCGCGGAAGAGGCCCGCCGACTGGGACTCGAGGAAGAGCCTCAGGAGGCGCCTCGCCGGAAGGACCGGCGAAACCGTGACTCTCAGCCTGCACCCCGCCAGGTTGAGCCGACCGTCAAGGGACTACCCGTGCCAGTACACGCAGGAGGAGCCACTTATTTATCGCCGCGCATGAAGGCAAGGATGGCGGAATTGGGCCTGCACGCGGCAGACCTTGCCGGGATTGCCGGACGCGGAGCCGGAGGGCGAGTGACGATTGAGGACCTGGAGAAGTTTTTAGAGGATCTCGAACGCAACCGTATCACGCCCGCTTCCTCAATGCGCGTGGCAGTGGCCGACGCAATGCGTAGGAGCGCCACTCGCCCGCTGGCCACGGTCGTTCTTCCCGTTCGGCTTGATGAAATGCTTGCCCATCGGAAAGCCAGCGGACCGCGCAAGGCGGGGCCGGCTCTTTACGCGCTTCGCGCTTTGGCGATCGCTCTTTCCGAGAATAGCGCGCCTGCCGGGCGGTTGATTGGCGATCGCATCATTCACCCGCGCTCGATTGACATCGGCTTCGCTGTGGAGGCGGAGGATGGCGTGCTTGTTCCCGTGATTCGAAACGCGGATCAGTTCGCTCTTTCCGAATTGCTGGATCGCTATGACCGTCTCGTCGATCTCGCGCGGCAGCGCCGTCTTCCCGCGGGGGAAACAGGCGGCTCCATAGCAACTGTCACCAACTACGGCGTGTTCGGACTAACTATCGCCACACCGATTCCGCTACCGGAGCAAACCCTGCTGCTGGGAATGGGCTGCGGGCAAGTGGTCCCGCATTGGGATGCCGCGGAGAAAGAATTCTTTCCCGTCACTGAAGCCGCCTTTACGTTGAGCTTTGACCATCGTGTGCTGGATGGCGGAGCCGCCGGCCGTTTGCTCAAACGGGTATCAGAATTGCTCAACTCGCCCGCCAACCTGTAAATTCTCCAAGAGTCCGGTCGGTCCGTCCTTAAGAGACTCGCCACGGGCCGGTGGAACCGGAGGTTCGGCCACGGATTTCCACAGATCGAACAGGGATTTGAGACCGTCTGCATTCGTGAAAATCTGTGGCCGTTTCGACCGCATCTCATTCGGCGGGCTGGGGCAGCGCGCCGGTGTGTTCCAGAGCTTCCTTAGCCGGTTCCACTACGACCAGTTTGGCGCACCCGGCAAAGATGACCGCGATGACGAGGTAACTTAGCGCCACGGTCGGGTCGTGGGCGATGCCAATCTGATGCCCATGCATGAAGCCGAAGAAAGTCATGATGGCCCCGGCGAGCGCGAATCCCGCCGCTTTCATGAAGTTTCTGTCAATGATGCACACGGCTATCGCTCCAAGAATCAAGCCGCCCAAGATCGAGCCTCCTCCGAGGATCTCGAGACCTCGGTAAAGGACGCCTTGATCCCTCATTTTGCCGGCAAGTTCCTCGGTAACTGCGAAGGTGCCGGCGGCGGCAAGCGCGCCATTCATGAGTGTGACCGCCCAGTGCGCGAGGTGCGGAGTGAGAGCGAGAATGATCGCCGGAGCGTGCCTCTTCGGTGTCTCCTGGAACGCTTGAGAACCAATCAGCATTCCGATGTAGAGCAAGATCGGCAGGATGGCGATGGTCGGTATAAGCGCCAGCATGAGCGAGATGGTTCCGAACCAGCACAGAAGAATCACGGCAATCCCTGTGGCCGCGGAGTAGCCGATCCGGCCTCCCATCGCTTTCCACCCCGGGTGACCGATATAGACTGCGTTAATGAACGGGTTGCCCATCATGCAGCCAATGAGGCTTACCACGCCGTCCGCAGTCAGGACCCGGGTGGTTGGAAATTCGTCGCCGGCCACCGCGGCGCTTTCGACGTTGTCAAGCGCCTCGACAAGATCATAGATCCCGAAGGGAATCGCTGTGACGAGAATTACTCCGAGAAATTCGAAACCGGAGAATACATGGCCAAAAGCCGGCATTGGCACGCGGAAGCCGAAGTTGACGACGGCGTCGGCAAGGCCTTTGAAACTCATCCCACCGTAATTCAGGCCCACCGCCGTCGAGCCCCAGGCAATGGCGGTTCCCACTGCGATCGCAACCAATCCCGCTGGCACTCCACGGTAATTGACGCCACCGAACCAACTGAGAAGGATGATCGCGAAACAAACGATTCCGATCAACGGTGTCGTAAACATTTGAACGGCCGGCGCCATGGAAATGAAGGTCACTGAGACCCCCGCAAGCGTTCCGAGCAGGGCGGCGCGGGGAGTGATTCTTCGAATCACGGGTCCAATAAATCCACCGATCATCAATACGAAGCTCTGGATGAAAACCCAGGTGAGCCCTGCCTCCCAGCCCTTGATCGGATCACCGGTCGTAAGCGCGATCGGCAGCATGATCACGAACGTGACAACAAACATGTGCGGAACGCTGATGCCCGATGGCAAAGCGCAGACGTCGGTGCGTCCAGTTTGCTTTGCCAGCCGGTACGCCAGCCACGCGTAATAGAGCGTGGAGAGACAGAGCATAAGGCCCGTGGCCGGCAAAATCCGACCGAAGACGATATCGTCCGGCATCTTCAGCACAAAGCGCAAGAGGGCCGTCAACGTCAGCAAGTTGACAAGAATGTTGGTTCCGAAGCCGAAGAACGCGTTCCAGTCTCCGGGCACCCAAAGTTTTGGCTTTGTCATTGTTGTTGTAACGGTTGTTATTTGATCGTTGTCGTTAAAGCCGCTGTTTATGCGAAGGCGGCGAGAATTTTGTCGGAGTGGGAGACCCAACCAAAAATGCCGCCTTGAGCCTTGATCATCTTGAGGCCCATTTCTTGAAATTCGGGAAAGTAAGAGCCAACGCAGTCTTCCGGGACGAGGCAGTCGTAGCCGCGATCATTAGCTTCGCGCACGGTGGTGTTGACGCAGACCTCCGTGGTTACGCCGGTGACGACGAGCTGCTGGATGCCGCGATTTTGAAGTATGGCGTGAAGGTCGGTGGCGAAAAAGGCGCCCTTTCCTGGTTTGTCGATCACGGGTTCGTTTTGGAGCGGGTAAAGTTCGGGAATAATGTCATGGCCGGCCTCACCGCGGACCAGAATGCGTCCCATGGGACCGAGGTCCCCGATTGACGTCTTGCTGCGTCCACGGATTTTCTTGGCGGGCGGCAGGTCGGTGAGGTCGGGGCGGTGTCCTTCGCGGGTGTGGATGACTGCCAGACCTGCCTTGCGCCAGGCTTCGAGCAGACGGCGATTCGGATCGATCGCGCGGCGGAGTTGGGAGACGTCGTTCCCGAGCATTTCTCCGAACCCGCCAGGCTCGAGGAAGTCGCGTTGCATGTCGATGATGAGGAGCGCGCAATGAGCCGGTCGGATTTCGTAGGGATACGGCTCGGCCTCGATGCTCAAAGTGGATCCGTTGGTCATGGCAAATGGTCGTCTGGGTTGCGACGCCTCGTCGGTGCCTGAGTTAGTCTGCAAGCGACTTCTGTGCCAAGAATTGCGTCGACCGCATAAACGTTGCCCTCTGCCGTCGGAATTCATCGCTAAGAGCGGGAAATTCAGGAGTTGCTTCCGGCAGGAGAGTATCCGCACTACTTTACCCAGCCGATGAGCCCAGGCGGAAATCGACCAGCTCTTCGAATCGACAAGCGCGGGCCTGTCGTGAAACTCCGCAATTTGAGACGATCATGTCCGTGCTGCCTGGTCGGCCGAGACAGGGCGGCGCTCGACGCGCGCAACCAACAGCAGCTCGGCGATCCGGCCAAGCTTGGTGCCGCGATGCTTACGCTGATAGCGGCAGAAACGTCACCGCTGCGTTTCGCAGCAGGCTCAGATTCTATGGGGAGGGTTATTCGACAAGGCGGAACTCCACGCCGAAGGCGAGAAATGGCGCGATCTGTCCATGTCGACGGACAGCTCTTTCTAACATGAGGCGGAAGGAGTTGTTCTGCGCATCCCCACTCCGCTGGATGCGGGAGTTTTCCACGAAGAAACCGTTTGAGAGGTGTCCTGATCCGACGCCGACGCTAATCGCTGCCAGCTAGCCCGCATTGTTCAGTGCGCCGTGAAAAGCCACGGGTCTCCAGTGGGAGAGACAAAGCAAACCCACCCGGGAACTATTCACTCCGCCCGGAACCGCCTGGAGGGGTGATGGAGGTAACGAAATCGCTCAAGCACTTCAGGAAAAGGCCCCTTATGGGGGTCAGGGAGCACGCAGGCCATAACATGAGTGAACATCGAGAAAGCTTCGAAAACGGCGATGCAGACGCCGACCCCGTTGAGTTTGGGGGAGGCTTGCATCCTGCGGGAAGAAGAGCCCGAGTCCGGGAAAACAGGACGTAAAGAGCGAGAGGAGCACAGCGGGAGTCCGCCGGAGTAGAGGTGATGGCATGTGGGCAGAGGAAACCCGAAGGAACACGGGAGACCCGTCTCGGCGAGGGAAGAAGAACTCAACCGGAGACCCGCGAGGGGAAGGCCGGGCTGAGATGGGAGTCGGACATAGTAGCGAGGAAGCGCGTAACGAGCGTGGAGCGAAGGAGCCTCAGTTCCAAGGCGACGTTGACAAGTGGCAAGAGAGCGGAGGCGAAATGGCCTGTCTTCCAGGAAGAGTCAAAGGCCAATGTCCATAGACCTTGGCCTTGTGACTCTGACACCGCAGACAGGCCATTGCGCCCGGGCCGCCTCCCAAGCACTTCTGAAAGAATTGCTTGGGAAAGGGCGCTGCCACCATTTCGGAAATTTATTTCGGGATTTGCTCTAACCGCCGCCCAGGAGATGCTGCGCCACGCTGACATCGTGAGCCGAATGGCGTGGGTTGGATGGAGCGCCTGCAATCGGCGGCGGATTGGCCAGCGACAGAGGACCGGGGCTATATCCGAAGATACTTTCCGGCCATCCGGCTGCGCACCCCCGATCCCTCCAAGTAACCTTTGCACCGCTCAAAGGTGCATTTGTCGTGTGACCGTCCATCTGCAGCGGTCAGCGTGCGCAGCTTCGCCGAGAATGCCGGGCATGAGGTTCGTGGTATTGTGAATGAACACTCCGAACGGGTTCAAATTCCGGCGGCATTTGACGGTTGTGGTAGTCTCTTGCGCACATGAACGAGCGTTATGTTGGATCAGATCCTTATCCGTGGCCTTGGAACGGCGAACTGCGGCCCGAAAACACTGTGTTCCTCATTATCGATATGCAGACCGACTTTTGTGGAATGGGAGGGTATGTCGATAAGATGGGATATGACCTCTCCCTCACCCGCGCGCCGATCAAGCCGATTCGCGATGTCCTTGATGTGGCGCGCGCCAAGGGCTTTCACGTGATGCATACGCGCGAAGGCCACCGTGCGGATCTTGCGGACCTTCCGGCCAACAAGCGATGGCGCAGCCGTCGCATCGGGGCCGGAATCGGTGATCCGGGACCTTGCGGGAGAATTCTTACCCGCGGCGAACCGGGTTGGGATATCATCGAGGAACTTGCCCCGCTACCGGGCGAGGCGGTCATTGACAAGCCGGGGAAAGGCTCCTTTTATGCGACGGATCTTGATATGCTCTTGCGGCAAAAGGGAATTCAAAATCTCGTTCTGGCCGGCATCACCACGGATGTGTGTGTTCACACCACGATGCGTGAGGCCAATGATCGTGGATACGAGTGCTTGATCCTTTCGGATTGTACGGGTGCCACAGATTACAATAACCATCTTGCGGCGCTGAGCATGGTCAAGATGCAGGGTGGCGTGTTCGGCGCCGTGGCGGATTCTCACGCGTTCATCGAGGCGATTGCCGGATAAAGTGCACAACCCGCTTGCCAAAGGAATCTCGTTATTGCGCGAACTCGCAGCGTAAAACTTCAGCCACTGTGGAACCGGAACCCGCTCCCCGCTTTGATCGCCTGGAATTGAAGAACCTGTTTCAGATTGTTGAGAATGCCGACACTATTCCGTGGCAGCCTTTTCGGGAGGGGGTGGATATTTATCGGCTGTACGGAGATGGAGCTTCCGGTCCGACGGCCGCGTTGATCCGGTTTCGTGTGGAGGGCACGGTTCCCATGCATGAGCATCAAGGTTATGAACATATTCTTGTTCTGTCCGGATCGCAGCGGGATCAAAATAGCACAGCAACCGCGGGCACTTTAATGATCAATTCGCCAGGAACACGACATAGCATTGTCAGCGAGGCGGGCTGCATAGTGCTGGCGATATACGAGAAGCCGGTAAGCTTCGAGGCCGGATCGGCGCCTCTATCGACGAAGCCATCGCTTCCTTGAGGACGGCGAATTTCAGCCGCCGCGTGATTTCCGCGCCTTGCCTCTGGCAGCCGCTAGATCGTGGCCGGTTCTCCGTAATTTCCTCTTCCGTAAGCAAAACTGGCATACAATCAAAAAAATAAGCCTTTGCCGCGGCAACGCCGCTTGTGTAGCTTTCGCAACCCCAAACCTCCACTTAAAATCATGGGCAGGATTTACAACAACATTGTCGAAACGGTCGGCCGGACACCGCTGGTGAGACTCAATAAGGTCACTGAAGGCCTCAATGCAACGATCGCGCTCAAGTGCGAATTCTTTAATCCGCTTGGCAGCGTCAAGGATCGCATCGGAATGTCGATGATCGAAGATGCTGAGGAGAAAGGAATTCTCACGCGGGACACGGTGATCGTCGAACCAACGAGCGGCAACACCGGTATCGCTCTTGCGTTCGTTGCCGCAGCCAAGGGATACAAGCTAGTTCTTACCATGCCCGAGACCATGAGCCTGGAGCGCCGCACGTTGCTGGCGATGCTTGGCGCCAAACTCGTTCTTACGCCCGGCGTCGAGGGGATGAAGGGCGCCATTGCCAGGGCCGAGCAAATTGTCAGAGAAACGCCGAATGCATGGATCCCTCAGCAATTTAACAATCCCGCGAATCCGGAGATCCACCGCAAGACCACGGCGGAGGAAATCTGGGAAGACACCGACGGGAAGGTGGATATTCTCATCTCGGCGGTCGGCACGGGCGGAACCATCAGTGGTTGTGTCGAGGTCATCAGGCCGCGCAGGCCTTCGTTCATTGCGATTGCAGTCGAGCCTAAAGACTCCCCCGTCATCTCTCAGACCCTTGCCGGCCAGCCTCTCAAGCCGGGACCGCACAAGATCCAGGGTACGGGTGCTGGCTTCGTTCCCAACAATCTTCATTTGAAGAGTGAAAACGGCGATCCTCAAATCACCGAATGCATCCAGGTCAGCAACGAGGATTCCTTTGTCATGGCGCGCCGTCTTGCCAAAGAGGAAGGTATCCTGGCGGGGATCAGTTCTGGCGCAAATGTCTGGGCTGCCATCGAGGTTGCAAAGCGCCCGGAAAACGCCGGAAAACTCATTGTGACGGTTGCCTGTTCCACCGGAGAGCGCTACCTGAGCACGGCGCTGGCGGAGGCGGCCCGGGCCGAGGTCGGAGGCTGAAAGAGCATGGCTTCGAAAAGCGACCAGCCTCCGGCTGACGAGCGGGTTTACGACGTCGGAAGCTTTGAAGCTGAGCTTTTCTGGCAAAAGAATCGCTCAGCCATTCTTATCGGCGGGGCGATCCTGCTGGCCATAGCCGCGGCTCTTGTCATCTGGCTCTTCAGTCAGCACAGCGCACGTCGCGCGGCCGAAACGCTGTTTGCCGAGGCCCAAGATTCCGACGCGTGGCGTGCACTGATCGCGAAGTACCCGAACTCGATCCCCGCCGCAAACGCCTATTTCCTTCTGGCGGACTCGCTGCGCGCACAAGGAGAGCTGGACGAATCCTCAGCGCTTTATGAGAAATTTCTGACAACGTTTCCGGCCCACCCTCTGGCTGGAGGAGCGCGGCTTGGACTTGCGGAAAACCTCGCGGTAGCAGGGAAGACGGATGAAGCCCTGGCGGCCTTGCGGGAGGTGCAGACGAAGGGCTCCGCCGGCTATGCCGCGCCATTTGCCGCGCTTCTGGAAGGCCGCATCTTCGTTCAAATGGGCAAACTCGACGAGGCACGCAAAGTTCTGTCAAATCTCGTAGCGGCGTATCCCCAGTCGCCGGCCGGTCGTGCGGCCGGCGCCCAGTTGGACGCGCTTGCGCCATTTCTGCCTCCCGACCCCCAAAAAGCCGCTCAGTAGGCCGGCAGCGGATACTCGGCGGGATCAAAGAAGGAGTCGAATTCGTCCTGGTGCTGGACCGGCCTCCGACTGCGCGCAGGGCGGATGGAAGTCTCGGCCAGCAGGGTTCCGCCGCGTTCGACGATAACGGAACTCGCGGAAATGCACCCTTCGATCAATCCACCCCTGGCAATCCACATGCTGCCGGCGCATTCGAAATATCCCGCAGCCTGCCCATGAACCGTAAGGTCACCGGTTTTTATCGGGCAGGTGAGCTCCAGGCGAGCGTGTCGTTCAATGACTACGAATGCCGCATTCATTTGGCAGCACAATCGCTCTGAGCAATTGAGATAAAGAGCGTCTTCGCAAACCAGAGTACCGCTGATCCGCCCGGCAACGAATGCCTCGCGGCAAACAGTGAGAGCGCTGCAGAGATAGCCCGACGACGTGATTGTCAAATTTCCGCGCGTGTCAATCGGTCTTGAAGTACTGGAGGAGATTGTGACATCGCAGAGATTGATCGCTGCATTACAGTGAGGGCATAAAGTACTCCTTGCATGGCCGGAGACCTCGTGGATCTGGCTGCAGCTATGGCAGCGGATTTTTCGAGCGGGCAGCGAAGTCACGCGCCCTCCAATTCGATCACGGATCCACTGGAATCGATTCGAAAGCGCGCGCGTCGCTGAGTTTACGCGCACCTCGTAATGGTTTCCGCAACCGTGGCAATAGGTGGAAATGAGATGCTCCGGTTCGTCCTGAACAAATCCGCAATGTGGGCAGCGGGAAGGCGCCTTGCGCGGAACGAACGGCATCAGGAATTATGCGGTGACAGGAGTGGGACTAATTTTGCGACTTAGGTCCTGGGCCGCTAGGGTTCCGGCACGGTCTGCCTTGGACTTTGGAGTAACCTCCGCCTTTCCGATGAAAATTGCGCCTTCCTCGATGACGATGCGCATGGCTTTCAGGTCCCCAATGAGCTGGGATGTGGATTTGAGCTCGCAGCGTTCTGCCACGCTTATATTGCCGGTGACGGTTCCATGGACGACGACCGACTTGATTTTCAAGTCGCCACGGACGTCCGCATTCTTGCCTAGGGTGAGAATTCCGCCGTCTGAAACAATCTCGCCTTCGAGTTTTCCATCAAAACTCAGCTCCGTTTCGAATTTGATCGTTCCCTTGAGTTCGATGTCGCCGGCGAGAACATTCTTCGAGGCTGCGGAACTGCCATCGGGCGTAAACGCACCGGTAAGGTTATTGAGATTCATAGATAAACCCCTTTGGCGTATTCTAACTGGGGTTTCTTGCGCGGTCAATCCCGCACGTCAGAAGCTAGATCGGTTTGTGCTTGCCGGGTAAAATGGTGGCCGATTCCGGTAAAATTCCGGCCAATTCTTCTGCGGGATAAAGCCAGATTTCACTGAGGGTGGGATGGTAGTGCGGTATCGTCGCGAGCTGCCCGGCTGTGGAGCGAAAACGCATAGCGACGACGATTTCGTGGATCAATTCCGAGGCGTCGGGACCGACGACGGATCCGCCAAGGATCTCACGAGTGGACCTGTCGGCCAGCAGTTTCACGAAACCCTCGGTTTCATCCATGATAAGCGATTTTCCATGGTCATTAAAAGGATAGGTGGCGGCGAGGTGATCGATGTCCCCGGTTTTCGCCTCGTTTTCTGAAAGTCCAACGGCGGCGACTTGGGGCTCGGTGAAAATGACGTATAGCTTTAGCCGGTAGTCCATTGCTTCGAATCCGGACTCGCCGCTAAGAAAGCGGGCGGCATTGCGGGCGGCGCGTTCTCCCTGTTCGACGGCGATGTGAACGACTTCGAATGGTCCGCAGCAATCGCCTGCGGCAAAGATATGCGGCGCAGACGTCTGCTGATGGGCGTTAACCGCGATCGCGTTCTTTTCGAGTTCGACGCCCGCGGTTTCGAGTCCCAGGCCGATCACATTGGGTTCGCGCCCGAGCGCATTCAAAATTGCGGCCGCCTCAACGGTTCTTTCAGATCCTTCGTGTTCGAAGAAGACACGGCGAACTTCTTCGTTTCGTTCGGCGCGAAGGAGTTTCGTCTTCGTAAAGATCTGAATGCCCCGTTTTCGAAAGGCGTTTTCCACGACTTTGGCGACGTCCTCATCCATTCCTTTGAGCAGTTGCGCGCTGCGCTGCACGATGGTGAGACGCGACCCAAGCGCATCAAAATAATGGGCCATCTCAAGGGCGACAGGCCCTGCCCCAAGAACGATGATGGACTCGGGAATGCTCGTGAGTTCCAGCACGTCGTCGCTGGTGAGGCATTCCGCGCTGGCCAAGCCCGGGATGTCTGGGGTGCTGATGATGGAGCCCGTTGCAATTAGAAAGGACCTCGCGGTCACGGTCTCAGCCGATCCCTTAAGGCCCTCGACGTGGAGGGTGGTCTTATCGACGAACGCGGCACTGCCCCGAAGGAAATCGAAATCTCCCTCTTCCAACTGTTCGCGCCGGTAGTCTGCGAATTCCGCAATCAACCGGTGTTTTCGGGCAATGATCTCGACGGCATCGACTCCGATTTGTCCGACGCTTAGCCCGAATTCCCGCGCGTGACGAACGGCGCGCAGGCGGTTGGCGGATTCAATGATCGTCTTGCTTGGCATGCAGCCGCGCAGAATGCAAAGTCCGCCTACATGGGTCGCGCCCTCAATGACGCAGGTTTTCATGCCGAGGGCCGCGGCTGTCCGGGCGCCGGCATACCCAGCGCTCCCGCCGCCGATCACGACAAAATCGTAGGTCACGCGAGATCTTAGGTCAAGCGATGCGTCTGGATCAGTAGGCGGCTTGTGCGCCTCGAATGTTTTTCCTTTTAATCCAAGGCATCAGGCCGCGAAGACGGGCGCCCGTTTTTTCGATCGGGTGTTTCTCGCCAGCCTTGAGGAGCGCATCGTAGCGCTTGTAGCCGCTCTCGTATTCCTTAATCCAATTCTTCGCAAATTTGCCGTTCTGGATGTTCTTAAGGGCAGCCTTCATCCGTTTCTTGACTGACGCATCGATGATCTTCGGACCGATGCTAACGTCTCCCCACTTCGCTGTTTCACTAATTGAAAAACGCATGCCTGCAATGCCTGATTCATTCATTAGATCCACGATGAGTTTCAATTCGTGGAGGCATTCGAAGTAAGCCATCTCAGGGGAATAGCCGGCCTCGACGAGCGTCTCAAAT
Organism: uncultured Verrucomicrobiae bacterium; assembly: GCA_963810765.1. Classification (GTDB taxonomy): domain Bacteria; phylum Verrucomicrobiota; class Verrucomicrobiia; order Chthoniobacterales; family Terrimicrobiaceae; genus DASTFP01. The sequence goes on along the minus strand of CAWEOV010000024.1, from coordinate 80,665 downwards.
CCCGCCTGAACGAGTGCCGAGGCTCCCCCGCAGAGAACTGTCTGCTCGCCGAACAGGTCCGTTTCGGTTTCCTCCTTGAAAGTCGTCTGAATGACGCCACCACGCGTTCCTCCAACGCCTTTCGCCCAAGCGAGGGCAATTTTTTTGGCATCCCTGCCGGGATCTTGATAGACAGCGATAAGAGCTGGCACGCCCTTCCCCTCCGTAAACTGTCTGCGCACGATATGACCGGGGCCTTTGGGAGCGACCATGATCACGTTGACGTCCTTCGGCGGTACGACGGTCTTAAAGTGGATGCTGAAGCCGTGGGTAAAGAGGAGCGTCTTCCCTTTGGCGAGATTTGGTCCGATGTCCTTTCTGTACGCGGCGGCCTGCTTGGTGTCGGGGATGCCGACCATAATTACGTCGGCGAGTTTCACGGCCTCGGCGGTATCGTAAACTGGGAAGCCATAGTCTTCGGCGACTTTGCGGCTCTTACTGCCGGGATAGAGGCCTACGATGACTTTGCAGCCGCTGTCCTTTAAGTTGAGGGCATGAGCGTGCCCCTGAGAGCCGAAGCCGAGCACGGCGAGAGTCTTGCCTTTGAGAGCCGCCAGATCAGCGTCTTTGTCGGTGTAAATTTTAGCGGGCATAGTTGAGATTTCTGGCGAAGGTCAATCTTTTGTGCGCGGTAGCGCGACCTTTCCGGTGCGGGTCAGTTCCTTGATACCGAAGCGGTCCATGAGCATGAGAAATTTTTCCATTTTACTGTCGGTGCCGGTCACTTCGATGGCGAGCGTTTCGGGCTGCACGTCAATGATCTTGGCGCGGAAAATATCGCAGATCTGCATAACCTCAGAGCGCGTTTTCGAGGTTGCCGTCACGCGAAGGAGAACGAGTTCGCGGTCCACATACTCTTCGTCACGGAAATCCTGCACGTCGATCACGTCGACGAGTTTTTCGAGCAGCTTGGTGACCTGCTCGAGCACCTTGTCGTCGCCGCGAACGACGATTGTCATGCGCGAGGCGGTGGCGTCGAGCGTTGGGCCGACGTTAAGAGTATCGATATTAAAGCCGCGGCCGCTGAACATTCCGGCTATGCGGGCAAGAACCCCGAACTTGTTTTCGACGAGGATGGAAATTGTGTGGCGCATGAATCAGCAGGGGCGAAGATACTGGACGGTGAGCGGCAGCGCGTCAATCCAAAGGGTTATACGTGCGCGATGGCCTGCAGGTTTTTTCGGGTGAGGCGTGATTTATCCGGGTTCGACCATCGGAATTCCGCTTTGCGAAAGCTTTTCGACGAAGCCCGTGTGATACTTGCCGCGGCGAAAATCGGAATTTTGCATGATTGCCTGCTGGAAGGGAATGGTCGTCTTGACGCCGGTGATCATGTATTCACCGAGGGCGCGAGACATTCGGTGAATGCACGCCTTTCGACTGGAGGCGGTGGTGATGACTTTGGCGATCATCGAATCGTAATGCGGCGGGACTGGATATCCGGCATAGGCATGGGAGTCGATTCGCACGCCGCGCCCGCCGGGAGCGTAGTACAACTTAATCTCTCCGGGACACGGCATGAAATTGTTTGCCGGGTCTTCCGCGTTGATCCGGCATTCGATAGAGTGGTGCCTTGCGACAGCATCGACGAGATGCTTGGAAAGATGCTCTCCCGCGGCAACCTGGATCTGCTGTTTGACCAGGTCGCAACCGTAGACTTCCTCGGTGATCGGATGCTCGACCTGGATGCGCGTGTTCATCTCCATGAAATAGAAATGACCGTGATCATCCAGGAGAAACTCAATGGTGCCCGCGTTGGCGTATCCGACGTTCTCTGCCAGTTTGATCGACGCTGCGCCCATTCGAGCGCGGAGTTCGGGCGTCATTAGCGGGGAGGGACACTCCTCGACGATCTTTTGATTGCGGCGCTGGATGGAACAATCGCGTTCCCCGAGATGCACGACGCGGCCGTGTTCGTCTGCGAAAATTTGAAATTCGATATGGTGGGGATTTACGATAAACTTTTCGATGTAGACCTCAGGGTTGTCGAAAGCCTTATCGGCTTCGAGGCGCGCGGCATGGTAGCCTTGCACCAGGCTCCCTTCGTTACTGGCGGTGCGCATCCCGCGCCCTCCGCCGCCGGCGACCGCCTTGATCATGACGGGAAAGCCGACTTTTCGCGCGATCTTGATGGCTTCTTCTTCGCTGTCTACGGTTCCATCACTGCCTGGCGAAACAGGCACTCCTGCCTTGCGGGCGCATTCGCGAGCCGAATTCTTGTCGCCCATGAGACGAATTGCACTGGCGGGAGGACCGATGAACTTAATGTTGCAGCTCGCGCACACCTCCGCGAAATGCCCGTTTTCCGCGAGGAAGCCGTAGCCAGGGTGAATTGCGTCCACGTCGGCAATCTCCGCGGCGCTGATGATGCGATCGATCTTGAGATAGCTTTGCGGGCTGGGAGCAGGCCCGATGCAAATGGCTTCATCTGCAAGCTGGACATGGAGGCTTTCCAAGTCGGGCTCGGAATAGACGGCGACGGTCTGGATGCCGAGCTCTTTGCAGGCCCTTATGATCCGCAGGGCAATTTCGCCGCGGTTGGCAATGAGGATCTTCTTGAACATTGATTGACGATCGACCGGATCCCAAAACGTCTGCGCGCCGGGTTTCTCTGATCTATTTGACGCGAAAGAGAGCCTGTCCGAACTGGACGGGTTTTCCGTTTTCGGCGCACACCTCGGCGATGACGCCGGAGATCTCCGCCTTGATCTCGTTCATCACCTTCATGGCTTCGATGATGCAGACCACCGTATCCGGAGTAATCTCCTGACCGACCGTGACATAGGGCGCCGCCTCGGGCGATTGGGCCGCGTAAAAGGTGCCGACCATTGGCGACTTAATTTCCCTGTGGTGCGAAGCTTCTGGGGCTGGCTCGCTCGTGATACCGCCCTGCTGTGCTGGGGCATGCGTTGGTGACACAGCGATGATGTGTGCGGCGCTGTCCGCGCTGCCGGTTTTTAGCGTGATCTTAAATCCTTCGCGTTCCATTTTGAAGACGGACAGTCCGTTCTTCTTCATCAGGTCGATCAGTGTTCGAATCTCTTTAAGGTCCACAGGCAGCAAAATTTAAAGGGTAGGGAGATTCTCATGATGCGCGCGGCGGGTCAAGAGATTCAGCGGGAAGGACATTTACGAAGGGCCTTTACAAATGAAACGCGATGGAGCAGTTTTCGGCTCTTTGCAATATGTGGTTGATTGTCCCCATTCTGCTGGCCCTTCATGTGATCGTCTGTCTGCTGCTGGTGCTGGTCGTCTTGATGCAGCTTCCTCGGAGCGAGGGGCTTGGGGCGGCGTTTGGCGGCACCGTCACGGATAACATCTTTGGTGCTCAAACGACCCATGTGCTGGCAAAGTTCACCGTCTGGCTGGGCGTGGCATTCTTTGCGATCACCCTCATGCTTGCCATTGCGTATTCACGCAGAGAGAGCGGGCGAACCCGCATTCAACAAGAGTTGCTGAATGCCGCCGCACATGCGCCTGCGGCAGCGGCCACGCCAGCGGCAAGCCCTGAAGCAGCTTTGGCAGCGCCAAGCCCCGAAGCAGCTTTGGCAGCGCCAAGCCCCGAGGCGACGGCGCCCTAGGAGACTGTCGGCATTGATCGAACCCGCATTTTATGGATAGATCTCGAAGGGGTTTGAGCAGCGAAGCGGGATTTCCGAGGAAGATTCCGAGCGGACTTCGAAGTCCGACAGTCTGACAGGGCAGTTTTCCGGCGGGAACCGTGAAAATCGCGAAGTCTCCGGAATCCGCGCGTAAATATTGCGCGAGAGCGGAGCGCCCCTTGGTTTTGGTTCCTACGATGGGAGCGCTGCACGAGGGCCATGTTGCCCTGATTCGCCGTGCCCGAAAGGTCGCCGGAAAGCGTGGGAAAGTCATCGTTTCGATCTTTGTCAATCCCTTCCAATTTGGACCGAATGAAGATTTGTCAAAGTATCCGCGAGCCCCAAGCCAGGATCTGGAGATTTGCAGGACGTCTGGAGTGGATCTCGTTTACAGGCCTTCCGCGGAACAAATGTATCATGAGGACCGCTCTGTGTTTGTCGATGAGAGCTCACTCTCGCGACGCCTGTGCGGAGCTTCGCGGCCCGGTCATTTTCGCGGAGTGTGCACCGTGGTTGCGAAGTTATTCTTGATTCTTCGACCGCAGGCCGCCGTTTTTGGAGAGAAGGATTGGCAGCAGCTTGCCATCATTCGCAGGATGGTGCGCGATTTGGATTTTTCGATTCGGATCATCGGACATCCGACGATTCGAGAGCCCGACGGGCTGGCGATGAGTTCGCGCAACAAATACCTCACTGCTGAAGAGCGCTCCGTTGCACCGGAAATTTACGCGGCCCTCCGCGCCGCGGCCGCTCAGCGACGAGTCGAAGACATCCTGAAGGCCGGACGCCGAAGAATTGAACAGATTCCCGGCGCGAGAATTGATTATCTTGAGCTTGTTGACGCCGAGACGATCCAACCACCAGCCAAGGACTTTCGCCGTCCAATGCGGCTTGCGGTGGCGGTTTTTCTCGGCAAAGCGCGTTTGATTGATAACATCGCGGTGCCCCCAGGGCTTTGAATCCGTGACATCGCCCGCGAGTTCCGCTGAGCCATCCGCTTTTCTCGCAGACGTGTCCTGCCACAATGAGAGAGTTTGACTTCATAGTGATCGGCAGCGGTATTGCCGGGCTTACGTTCGCCCTGAAGGCAGCCGAAAAGGGTTCTGTGGCGCTCGTGACGAAGCGCAAGCTTGCGGATTCAAACACCGCCTGGGCGCAAGGCGGAGTGGCGTGTGTGGTGAGCGAGGAGGATTCCTTTGATCTCCACGTTCAAGACACACTTGTGGCCGGCGCCGGCCTCTGCAACGAAGAGGCCGTTCGCGCTGTCGTCACCGAAGGGCCTGCCCGCATTGCCGAGCTGATGAAGCTGGGAATGCATTTCGACGAAAGGGAGCTGGAAAACGGCATGCGCGAACTTGATCTGGCCAGGGAGGGCGGGCATTCCAAGCGGCGCGTGCTGCATTTTCAGGACTTCACGGGATTCGAAATTGAGCGAACCCTCGTTGCGCAGATTTCGAGTCATTCGAGCATTACGGTTCTGGAAAATCACATGGCTGTAGATTTCCTAACGACGGGAAAGCTTGGCTACGCTATGCAGGATTGCTGTGTGGGCGTGTATGTGCTCGACGAAGAGAGTGGCGAGGTGGAAACGCTGCGAAGCGACATAAACGTGCTCGCAACAGGAGGATGCGGGAAGGTTTACCTCTACACGACGAATCCAGACATCGCCACAGGCGACGGAGTAGCGATGGCGTGGCGCGCAGGTGCGCTAATCGCGAACATGGAGTTCGTCCAGTTTCATCCAACATGCCTTTACCATACTGAGGCCAAGTCGTTTCTCATCTCGGAAGCCGTGCGCGGTGAAGGGGGCATTCTTCTCGATGCGAAGCGGCGCCGCTTCATGGAGCAGTATCATCCAAAAAAGGAACTCGCTCCGCGCGACATTGTAGCCCGGGCAATCGATGCGGAAATGAAACGGACGGGGAGCAAGTGCGTCTTTCTTGATATCACTCACAGGCCGGCCCAGTATGTGAAGTCGCGATTTCCGTCAATTCACGAGACCTGTCTTGGCTACGGTATCGACATCACCTCGGAGCCGATTCCCGTTGTTCCGGCCGCTCACTATCAATGCGGCGGGGTGAAGACGGATTTAAATGGTGAGAGCAGTCTGCGCGGATTGTATGCCATCGGCGAGGTGGCTTGCACCGGTCTGCATGGGGCCAACCGCCTCGCTAGCAATTCGCTCCTCGAAGGGCTCGTGCTTGCCCATCGGTCCTTCGAAAAATCAACTCGCTATCGCAAGCCGCGCGTCGACTTCGATCTTCCCGAATGGCGCCCGGGCCACGTGCAGGATCTGGACGAGTTCGTCGTCATTTATCATAATTGGGACGAAATTCGGCGCCTGATGTGGGATTATGTCGGCATTGTCCGAACCGATAAGCGCCTTCAGCGTGCGGCCACCCGGTTGCGCAATCTTCATGCGGAAATTCAGGAGTTCTACTGGAACTTCAAGGTCTCAACCGAACTGCTGGAGCTTCGTAATCTCGTGGCGGTCGCTTCACTGATCGTGGACTGTGCCATCAGCCGCCGGGAGAGTCGCGGTCTCCACTACACCCTTGATTATCCGGAGGGCGACGCCCGCTTTATTCGTGATACGACAATGCGCCGGACGTGAAGAGGGTTCTGTTTTGTGTTGCGGGGTCGCCTTTGAGTAGCGATAGTGAGCCCCCCTACGCGTTCGGCATGAAATTCGCTCCAACCATATTGGCTGTGCTTTTTGTAACTGCCACACTGAGGGCATCCGAGGCGCAGTCGGCGATTTCCACGAGCATGGATTTTCAGAAGGCGGCCATGCGGCTGCGGGAAAATGCCTTGCTAAAACTTGAACCTCAGGTCGTCGCGCCGACGAATTTCCGCTCTGGATTTAATCGCTATCCATGGAAGCGCGGCATTGTGACGACCGTTTTCTGGGTCGGTGAACGTCCCACGGCAAATAACCCTGTCCCTAATTACAAGAGCTCGTGGGACGTTCGATGGGCCCAGAATTACGGGGGCCTTGACAGCCCCGATCCCTCCCAGAGAAAAAACTATATTCCCGTTCGATTCACCCCCCGGCAGAATCCCTTTTACGTTGCGCTTCCTTATAATGATGTGACCCGGGGTACGACCAAACCCGAAGCTCGGAAGGCGATTCCCTGGTTTAAGCAGGCCTTCGAACGACCCGGGAAAAGTGTGTTAAAAGGCCGCTGGGTTGCCATCAAGAGGGGCGAGCGCATCGCTTACGCGCAGTGGGAGGATTGTGGTCCTTTCCGCACCGACCACTGGCAGTACGTGTTCGGCAACCAGAGGCCGCTCCCCAATCTGAACCAGGGCGCGGGATTGGATGTTTCACCGGCCGTGCGCGACTATCTGTTTATGGGTGGCAAGGATGTCTGCGATTGGAAATTCGTCGAGGCGCGCGATGTTCCAGCCGGGCCATGGATGAAGCACGGTGACAATAATACATTTGTGCTCCAACGCCGGGGGGCAAACCTCTTCATGGTGGATCGGAACAACGCGTACGGCGCGCGAAAGCAGGTCGATTAAAAGAACGGACTGGCTCGTTGGAATGCAAGTCACCCGGGCTCGATGAGCGCAAGAATGGATTTCGCTGCTTCTTCAGGGGCGACCGCATGCATGCATCGAAAGTCGAGTGGGCATTCGCGTAGAAAGCACGGGCTGCATTCGACCTGATGTCGCAGGACCGTGCTTGTCTTGGAGCGAGGACCGGTCAGCCTCGGTTCGGTCGAGCCAAAAACCGCCACGAGCGGAACTCCAAGACTATCGGCGAGGTGCATCGTTCCTGTGTCATTGGTGAGGAGCACGCGCAAGTTTCGAAGGCGCTCGATCAATTCATCGAGCGAGGTCTTGCCCGTGAGGTCTTCGGCTTTTCCGTCGAACCCCTGCAGAATTTCAGCGGCGAGGTGGCGGTCGCTGTCCGTTCCAATAATCTGCCACGAGCATGCGATCTCTTGCGAGACGAGCTCCATGGTTTTTCGGAAGCGGTCGGCAGGCCAACGCTTGGCCGGTCCGTACTCGGCGCCCGGGCAAGCACCAAGGACGATCCCGTCGGTTAGAGCTCGCGATGGTTGAACGGGGATCAGAGGAGGCTCCACAGCGCCGCAACGTGTCGCAATGTGAAAGTAGCGATCAGACTGATGTTTAGGCCGTGCCAGCTTCTTTTTCTTGGGCTCGTCAATGATTTGAGTCAGCAGCATCGAGCGGAGGTGTCCGCGAAAGCCCACCCTGCGGGGGATGTCGGCAAGCCATGCCTCGGCCGCGCTGCGAAACGAATTCGGGAAGAGTATCGCTGCCTCGAAGCGCCCGCGTAGCTTCCTCGCGGTGGCAAATAGCGACTCCTCCGGTGCAAACGAGATCACCTCATCGACCTCGGCAATCGATTTCCAGAAGGCTTCGAGCTTTGCCGGAGCGAGGACGGCGAGCCGGGCGTCAGGGCGGCCGTGCTTGAATGCGCGCGCGGCCCGCAGGCTCATGACGGCGTCGCCGAGCCAGTTTGGTGAGCGGATAATGAGACGAAAGGGATGCAGCTTCAGCGGATCATTGCCGGGCGGCAAATAAATCCCGCGCTTTTGTCGAGCGATGACGAGGTAGGGCCAAGGTGTCTTCCAACGGTTGTGGACCCAAAACCAATCCGCGGGCGAGCGACGGATCTGGCGCTCAAGAACGGCATTGATATCCGCAGTGAGTTGTTCTGGGTTGTTTCGATCATAGGGGATCTCTTCCTCATAGACGATGCGCCAACGGGCGAAGCCGGAAGTAAAGATGGCGGCGGGGACGACCGCGGAATTCGTGCGGATCGCCAGGGCGGCCGCAAGCGGTGAGGTCGAACACAGGCGGTTGAAGAACGGCATCCAGATTCCTCCGTTGCCTGCACTTTGATCCACTAGCACTGCCGCACATCCAGGTTTTCGCAGCAAGGCGATTGCGGCCCGAAACCCTTCCTTCCGATCAAAGGTCTCCACGCCTTTGCGACGGTCTCGATTTATGAGCTCGTCCAGATACGGGTTGCGCAAGGCCTGATAGACCGTCCCGAAACGCGTCTCGGGACGCTGAAAGGCAGCCTGCGCATAGAGCTCCCAGCTGCCCATGTGGCTTATGGTCAGGACCACGCCCCGGCCTCCCAGAATGTTCCGCTGCACGACCTCGCTGTTCTCAAACGGCGCGATGCGGAGGATGGTATTCTGCGGAAGCGCGGCAAATTTGAATGCGCAGATACCGTTTGCGCCGAGTGTCGTGAAATGACGGAACGTCAGTCGCCGGATCTCCGACGGGGACTTTTCGTTTGCGAACGCTGCGGAAAGATTTTCCCTTGCGAGCTTGCGGTAGCGGGGCAGGATCGCCCACAAAAAGGCGCCAATGACCTGTCCAAGCACGAAGCATACCGCAAGGGGGAGCCGGCGGATTATAGTGATCACGCCCAGCGCAAGCCAATAAGTGAAGCGATCCGTCATGCAGAAAAAAGCACGATATTTTAGCAATGCCTGTACAGCATCGGAAGGACTTTCCATCGGACCGGGCTCAACAGTGGGAATTCTCGGCGGCGGGCAGCTTGGCCGCATGTTCGGGATCGCAGCGCGCAGGATGGGTTATCGGGTGCATGCTTTCGAGCCGCACCCCGATAGTCCCGCAGGGCAGATCAGCGACGTGGAAATCAACGCGCCCTACTCCGACTCCGAGGCCCTGAAGCGTTTTGCCCGGCAAGTGGATGTCATTTCCTTCGAGTTCGAAAACATCCCCCTCTCGGCGATCAACGAAGTTGCAAGCCTGCGCCCGTTGCGTCCGCGCGGTGAAGTGCTGCACATCTGCCAGAACCGGGAGCGAGAGAAAGCATTCTTGGCCCAGCACGGCTTTCCGCACGCGCCTTTCGCCGTGGTGGATTCTCCGGAGAGCCTGGGCTTGGCGCTGAAGAGAATCGGAACGCCATCGGTGCTGAAGACAGCGGATTTCGGATACGACGGAAAAGGTCAACTGAAGCTCGAAGGAGACGTCGATCTCAAAAGACTCTGGCAGGATTTCAATGCGCCGCGTGGCGTGCTCGAAAAATGGATCCCGTTCGAATCGGAACTTTCCGTGATCGTGGCGCGGGGCCTTGACGGGCGAATGGTCGCTTTTCCACCATCGGAAAATCTTCACAAGCGTCACATTCTTGACATCTCAATCGTTCCCGCGCGGTTTTCACCCGCCGTGCGCGAAGCCGCTGTCCGGCTTGCGTCGGACGTCACGGCATCGCTGGATGTCGTTGGGTTGCTGGCGGTCGAATTTTTCCTCGCGCGGGACGGCCAGTTGCTTGTGAACGAACTGGCGCCCCGTCCACACAACTCTGGCCACTATACGTTCGACGCGTGCGTGACGAGCCAGTTCGAGCAGCAACTGCGGGCCGTCTGCGGCCTTCCGTTGGGCTCGAATGCTTTGCTTACTCCGGTGGTGATGTGGAATCTCCTCGGTCATTTGTGGGAGAAGGGCGAACCGGACTGGGGTGTGGTCCTCTCCGAGCCCCTGGCAAAACTCCATCTTTACGGCAAGGCGGAGGCCCGTCCAGGGAGGAAAATGGGACACGTGGCCGTGCTGGCTCAAGAGGAGGAAGCGCTAAGAGTCATCGAAGGCTTCAGGAAGCGGCTCGGCGATTGAATGGGATTGGTTTATAATTCGAGGAATCATCCGGCCTGCTATCGTATCCTTATGAATCCGCGCGTCATTGAGGCGAGACATCCCGCGCGTGTCATCGCCGCGGCTATATCAATAGGATTGTTTCTCGTCGGATTTATCGCCCTCGCGATCTGGCAAAGCGGAACGCAAATTGAGAAGGCGAGAATGACTGGTCAGATCGTCGCGAAGGAATTCGTGCCTAGACCGGAGCATCAGGTCACGCTGGGTCGCAGGGGCGGGTTGACGGCCCAGGAATCCGAGGGGGATTACGTCCTTACCGTCGAGGTTGCGGTGTCTGGCGGAACGAAAAAGCCGTATAATGTTTGGGTGAACAAAAAGCGTTACGATGCTCTGAAGATCGGCGATTCCTTCGATGTTGGGCCGTATTTGGTCCGCGAATAAAAAATGAACGCCTTTTCGGACGCGCTGTCTCAGGATGTAAATACCTTGTCAATTTCTTTCTGGTATTTCCCATGAGTATTCTTGCACAGCAAACAAACAATCAGGTTCAGGAGGCGCGCCAGTGGGTTGAGCCTCTGGTTTCGGAAGTCAGCAAGGTCGTAGTCGGCCAAAAAAAGCTCATCCACCGTCTCCTCACGGGGCTGCTGTGTAACGGCCATGTGCTTCTTGAGGGCGTTCCGGGCTTGGCAAAAACATTGACTGTTCGCACGCTGGCCTCGTGCATCCGGACGGGCTTTCAGCGTATTCAGTTTACGCCCGATCTTCTCCCAGCCGACCTGATCGGCACGCTGATCTACAATCCGCGAGACGGTGAGTTCTCCACCAAGCTCGGGCCAATTTTTTCTAACCTCATCCTGGCTGATGAGATCAACCGGGCCCCCGCAAAGGTCCAAAGCGCACTGCTTGAGGCGATGCAGGAACGCCAGGTGACTATCAGCGACACAACGTATCCGCTTTCCGATCCCTTCCTCGTTCTGGCGACGCAAAATCCGATCGAACAAGAGGGAACCTATCAACTTCCCGAGGCGCAGCTTGATCGCTTCATGCTCAAGGTGAATGTTGGTTATCCCACTCGCGACGAGGAGCGGGAGATCCTCGATACCATGGCGACTTCCTCTCCGCTTCTAAGCGTTCAGGCTATTGTATCTCCCGAGGAGATCGTCCACTCCCGCAGTGTTGTGAACTCAATTTACGTGGATGATCGCGTCAAGGATTACATTGTCAACATTGTGTGGGCCACCCGCGATCCCGCAGCGTACAAGCTCAAGCTCGACGGTATGATTCGCTTTGGGGCTTCGCCTCGCGCGACGATTTACCTGACGCTTGCTGCGAAGGCGCAGGCGTTCATCGCGGGGCGAGGTTATGTGACGCCTCAGGACGTCAAATCCATCGGCCTCGATGTGCTTCGCCATCGCATCCAAGTAAGCTATGAGGCGGAAGCCGAATCGGTAACCAGTGAGATGATTGTCGAGAAGATCTTCGCTGGACTTGCCGTGCCCTAACCGGCGGGCGCGGAGCATTCGTTTTTCCTTCGCGACGCGGCTCAGTTGAACGACGGATCAACCATGAATCGCGAGCCCCCCGTCACATGAATCCAGACCCACGCGAAATCCTAAAAAAAATCCGCCGCATTGAGCTGCGTACGAGGCGGCTGGTCAATTCATCCTTTTCGGGCCGTTATCACAGCGTCTTCAAGGGCCGCGGCATGAATTTCGAGGAAGTTCGCGAATACGCTCCTGGTGATGACATCCGCAGCATCGATTGGAATGTCACCGCCCGCATGAACGCGCCGTATGTTAAGAAATTCACCGAAGAGCGTGAGCTCACTGTGATGCTTCTTGTGGACGTGAGCGCGTCAGGAAGTTTCGGCAGCATCGAATTGAGCAAGCGAGAGCTTGCCGCGGAGGTCGCAGCGATTCTTGCTTTCAGTGCCATCAACAATAGCGACAAGGTCGGATTGCTTTTGTTTTCCGACGAGGTTGAGCTTTTCATCGCTCCCAAGAAGGGGCGCCTCCATACGCTGCGCTTGATTCGCGAGATGCTTTATTTCCAGCCCAAGGGCAAGCGGACCAATCTCGGTGCGGCCCTGGAGTATCTGAACAAGGTCATTTCACGCCGCGCGGTAGTGTTTGTCATTTCGGATTTCCTTGCGCCCGACTACACGAAGCCCCTCACGGTTGCAAGCCGCCGTCACGATCTCGTGGCTATGCCCGTGCTCGATCCCGGGGAAGAAAGGCTTCCGGACGTCGGCTTGGTCACCTTCGAGGATGCGGAGACTGGCGAGCAAATCGAAATCAACACGTCCAGTTCCACCGTTCGCAGCGCATTCGCCGCCGAAGAGGAGCGCCGGCGCAAGAATCTCAACAAACTGTTCGGCTCGCGCGGAATGGATGTCGTGCCGCTTGCAACAAACGAAGATTACCTGGTCGCCCTTAGCGCATTTTTCGAGAGACGCGAAAGGAGGCTGGCCGCGTGATGCCCACCCCGCCGCAACCAACGCCGGCGCCCATCCACGACATTGCCGGCCCGGTTTGGCTCTTTCCCTATCCGGTTTGGGTGGTCGTCGCCGCGGCGCTCGCGCTTCTTGCTTTGATCGGCCTTATTTTTTGGCTGACAAGGCGTAAGCGTCCCGCTGCCTTGCGAACACCCCGGCAACGCGCCCTGGCGGCGCTTGAGGAATTGCGGCGCGAAGGCCCAGAGGCCGATTCCTACGCCTTTGGCGTGAAGATTTCCGGCGCCTTGCGCACCTACATTCGCGACCAGCACGGTCTCGACGCTTTGACGCGCACGTCGGTCGAGTTTCTCGAGGCCCTGCGCGAAAATGCAGCCTTCACGGACAACGAGAAGGCGGCCCTCTCCGAGTTTCTCGAATCCGTAGACTTGCTCAAATACGCGCGACTGCCCGCGGCTGCGGACGACATTCAATCTTTGCTCGACATCGCCGAGCGCCTGGTCCGGGGAGAAAATGCCACCCAAACCACTGCAGCGAAATGACCGACGGTAGCCCATTTGGTTTCAGTTTCGCTCATCCTTGGGTGCTGCTCTTTCTGCTCTTGCTGCCGATCTTGGCCGTGTTGAAGGGTCGCTTCGGAGGAACACCGGGCGTGACGTTTTCGAGCACCTCCGCGCTGTCTGCTTTGGGGCGACGGCGCCGTTCACGGGCCGGAGCCTTGCTTGCCTTGCTGGCTCATCTTGCCCTCGCGAGCCTCATCGTGGCGCTTGCCCGTCCGCAGCTTGGCCGCACGCTCACGCGAATTCAGGCCAGCGGCGTGGACATTATGCTGGCTCTTGACGTGTCGCGTTCGATGCTTGCCGAGGACTACAACATCGGAGCACAGCGAGCCAATCGCATCGATGCGGTCAAGCAGGTCACGGAGCAATTCATACGACAACGCCCGAACGATCGAATCGGCATTGTGGCTTTTGCAGGGCGGCCTTACCTGGTCAGTCCGCTCACGCTCGATCATGACTGGTTGATCCAGAATCTTGATCGTCTCCGGATTGGGATGGTCGAGGATGGCACAGCCATCGGCTCCGCGATTGCATCAGCTGCGAACCGACTCAAGGATAAAGAGGCGAAGAGCAAGTTGATCGTCTTGCTCACTGATGGCGATAACAACGCGGGACGTGTTACTCCTCTTACGGCAACCGAAGCATCGAAGGCGCTCGGAATCAGGGTTTACACGATTGGGGCAGGCACAAAGGGCGAAGTGCCCTTTCCCTTCAATGATCCGTTTGGCAGGACCGTCTATCGCAATGTCCAAATGGATTACAACGACGATTTGCTCAAGCAAATCGCTTCCATTTCCAAGGGGAAATATTTTCGCGCCGCCGACACGCATTCCTTGAAGGAGGTCTTCAATGAAATCGACCAGATGGAAAAGACAAAGATCAGCGTCGAGAAGACATCGGACTATCGGGACCTATTCCCGATTTTTCTCCTGGCTGGCTTCGTTTTACTTGGATCAGAGGTTCTGCTTTCCCAAACCGTATGGAAACGTCTTCCCTGACATTCTCCCAGCCCGCCTGGTTTTTTGCCTTGGCGATTGTGCCCATCGTCGCCGGGCTTTACTATTGGTCAAAGCGGCGGAGTGATGCCTTGCTGTCGAAAGTCGTTGCGCCGCGACTGCGGGCGCAGCTCGCCGGGGCTGTCAGCATGGGACGGCGGACCCTGAAGTCGGTGCTGATTCTAACGGTATTCGGTCTGGTCGCCGTGGCGCTAGCGCGGCCGCAATGGGGATTCATTCAGCGCGAGGTCAAGCAGCGAGGGCGCGATGTGATCGTCGCGATTGACACCTCGCGCAGTATGCTCGCTACAGATGTCGCCCCAAGCCGGTTGGCGCGAGCCAAGCTTGTCGCGCAGGATTTGCTTCGCTTGGTGCGTGGCGATCGAATCGGTCTGGTCGCCTTTGCTGGCTCGGCTTTTCTGCAGGCTCCGCTGACGCTCGACTATAACGCGGTGCTGACATCGCTTGAGGAACTCGACACGACGGTCATACCGAAGGGCGGAACAAACATCGCAGAAGCGATTCGCACTGCCGAGCAGGCTTTTGGCAAGGGAGAGGGGCAGACTCGTGCCCTGATCATCCTAACCGATGGCGAAGAACTGGATGCAGATGGGATTTCCGCCGCAAAGAGGGCCGCGAGCCTCGGTGTGCGCGTCTTCACGGTAGGAATCGGTTCCGGGGAGGGTTCTCTCATTCCCCTTCGCACCGAAGATGGCGGAACAGATTTCGTGAGAGACACAGGCGGCAAGCCCGTTCAGAGCCGATTGGATGACAAGCGGCTCAGGGAGATCGCAGAGACTGGCGGCGGATTCTATGAGCCGCTTGGCCCTGATGCGGCACGCAAGATTTTCGAGAAAGGGATTCTAATGCTCGATGAAGCCGAAACGGGAATCATGACCTCCCGGCAGCCTATTGAGCGCTATCAATGGCCGTTGAGCTTTGCCCTTGGCTTGCTTGTCCTTTGGCTGGTGCTGAGTGACAGGAAGAGACCCTCCGCTCTCCGCACGGGCGCGGTGGCCGCAGTCCTGCTCGCACTCTCCGTTTCTGCTTCCCCAGCCGCCACAGGTCTTGAGGATTACCAGGCCGGAAATTTCGACAAGGCGAAGGCGGAGTTCGAGAGACGTTTGCAGGCGGCGCCGGAGTCAGAGAAGCTGCATTTTAACGCGGGGGCTGCTTCATATAGGCTGGGCGATTTCGCGAAAGCGGTCGACCATTTCACCAAGGCGCTGCTAAGTGACGATCAAAGACTGCACGAAGATGCGTCGTACAACCTTGCCAATTCCCTGGTGCGTCGCGGCGAGGCGGCCAAGGGAAATGAGGAAAAGAAGGCGGATTGGAAAAACGCCATTCAACATTACACAGAGACGCTGAATCTCGATCCGAAAAACAAGCAGGCCGAGGAGAACCGCGACATCGTCAAAAAGATGCTCGAAGACCTGCAGAAGCAGGAAGAGAAAGAAAAGCAGGACCAGCAGCAGAAGCAGGACCAGCAGCAGAAGCAGGACCAGCAGCAGAAGCAGGACCAGCAGCAGAAGCAGGACCAGCAGCAGAAGCAGGACCAGCAGCAGAAGCAGGACCAGCAACAGAAGCAGGACCAGCAACAGAAGCAGGACCAGCAACAGAAGCAGGACCAGCAACAGAAGCAGGACCAGCAGCAGAAGCAGGATCAACAGAGCCAGCAGGCAAATAATGACCAACAGGGCCAGTCTTCTCGTGACCGAGAAGAAAAGAAGGGAGACGATCAGAAAAAGGAACAGCAAGATCAGCCCAAGCAAGGCGAGGACGGCCAGAAGAAACCTGATCAAGAAGAGAAGCCTGATCAAAATGGAGATGAACAGAAGGATCAGAAGCGGCAGGAAGTGGCCCAGAACCAGACCCAAGAAAAAGGCCAACGGCCGCAATCAACGCCCCAGCCGACGCCTGGTGAAAAGAAGCGAGGCGATCTGAAGCCCAATCAGGAGGAACAAAAAGCCGACCCTGCCGGAGGCGCGGGTTCGGAGGCCGAGCCTATTGAGAAGGAAGGCGAGATGAGCGCCTCTCAGGCGAACGGTTTGCTAAATTCCCTTCGCTCAGAAGAGGAACGCGTGCGATTGATGCAAAGGCAGGAAACGGAGGACACCTTGAAAGACTGGTAATGAAGACTCGAATGAAAAAGCTCCTTGGCCTTTTTGCCCTCGTCATGTTCAGCCTTGTCCGGGCTGGCGTGGCCCAACAGGTGCAGGCCGAGTTGTCGCAAGATTATACTGCGGTTGGTCAGCCTGTGCGGTTGAGTATCTCGGTTACTGGAGCGCGTGGCGCCCAGGTTCCCCAGCAATTGAAAATCGACGGCATTGATGCGCGTTTCATCGGGAAATCCGAACAGATGCGGTGGCAAATGGGCTCAGGGGGGGTCAACTCCACTGCGGCTTCCACATATAGCTATCTGATCGTTCCGCTGCGGCAAGGGGAGTTCACGATTCCCTCAATTCCGGTGGCAGTGGGAGGGAAGACCGTGAAGACGCCTTCGCTCAGATTGCGTGTTTCGGGAGGTCAAGGCGTTCCAGTCTTGCCTGCCATTCCCATTCCTCAGGGTCAGACGGGGCGGCAAAGCGTGTCGCCTCCACCCCCCGCGCGACCAACGCCTCGCTCACCAGGTTCTCAATCCGACGAGAAAAAAATCGCCTTTGGAGATCTGATTATCCCCAAGAAGACCGTCTATGTTGGGGAAGTTGTGCCAGTTGAACTGCGGTTCTATTTCGACGCGAGCTATCCCGTGCGTCTGCCAGATCGACCCTCCTTCTCCGGCGACGGCTTTACCGTGATGCGTTTTTCGAAACCGATTGAAAAGCAGCAGGAGATCGACGGGCGTATTTACAACGTTGTCATTTTCCAAACAGCCTTTTCGGCCGCGAAGTCAGGAACTCTGGAGATTCCACCGGCGAGCATGGAATCTCAAATTCAACTTCCCGGCAGAGGCCCTTCGGGAATGGACGACTTTTTCGGCGGATTCTTCGGGAACATGATGTCGTCGGGGGACATTCGACAGACTACAGTGCCAACGCAATCTGCGAAGCTGGACGTTAAACCTTTGCCGAAAGAGGGCCGGCCCGACGACTTCAGTGGTGCGATCGGTCAGTTCTCAGTGGAGGCATCCGCGGCGCCGAAGCAGGCTGCGGCAGGCGACCCGATTTCCTTGAATGTCACGGTGTCTGGGCGCGGAAACTTCGACGCGATGGGGTCGCCTGTCCTGCTCGAAGCCGATGGATGGCGCACTTATCCTCCCGGGGCAAAGTTCGAGGCCAGCCCGAGTGATCCCATTGGTTTCAACGGCGAGAAGCGTTTTGAGTACATGCTTGTCGCACGCGAAGACCAATCGAAAACACCTCTGGCGCAGCTTTCGTTCTTCGATCCATCGCTTGAAAAGTACGTCACGATCAAGAGTGCCGCGATCGAGGTGGCCGCGAAGGGGACGGCTGATCAGTCCGCCGTGGCGGCCGCGACTCCTGCTCCGCAGCCTCAACCCACACCAGCCGCCGTCTCTGCGCCAGTTCAAAAGGAAAGCGCGCTGGCGTCAAAATTCTCGCCTGCTTCCTTCACGTCGTTCGCTCACGATCGCGGTTTCCTCGTTATGAATGGTGCTCTGGCCGTCGGATGGTCGGCTGCGCTTATGATCGGCTTAGGGCGTGTTCTGGCTGCCTCGCCGTTTGCGAAGCAATCCGCCTCGCGACGGGACAGCCGCAAACTTCTTCGCAAAATGGAAGATCCCCAATGCGACCCGCAGCAGTTCTTCCACATGGCCGAGGAGTTTGTGCATTCGCGTCTCGCGTCCAATGGAGCGCACTCTGATGTGCGGGAACTGCTCGAAAATTCGAGCACAAAGGATGAAATCAAGTCTGCCGTTCGCGCAGTTCTCAACCGGCACGATGAATGGAAATATTCGGCGAGTGGTCTTCACTTGAAGCTCGACGCGGAAGAGCGCAGGCAGATCCTCGATCAACTCAAAAATTTCGACAATGAATTGCGCGGGTAAATTATCCCTCGTTTGTCTCCTTGTGGTGGCCATGTCCGTCCAGGCGGACACGATCCAGGACGGCAATGCCTCCTTTGCAAAGGGTGATTTTGCTGCGGCAATCCGTGCTTTTGAATCGGCTCTGGCAACGCAAGGCCCAAGCGCCGGGCTTTATTATAGCCTCGGAATAGCTAAGCAAAGGGACGGACAGCGCGCTCAGGCTGCGGTGGACTTGCGCCGGGCAATTATGCTCGATCCGCGCATGGTGGATGCGCGCATGGCTCTCTCGGAGATCGAGCGCTCGCAGGGAGTTCCTTCCGTTCCGGCAAGCTGGCGTGAGTTCGTAGCGGAGCGAGCGCCGCTCAAGGTGCTTTTGATCACCGGATGCGCTCTCGCCTGGCTTGGGGCCTTTTCCCTGCTCTTCGTAGTTTTCGCGAGGGCCGGGCGATTGTTGCCCCTGACCGGTGCATTGGCGCTCGTAGCGGCGGGGACCGGGCTTTTCTTGGTGGGCTACCTTGCTGATCCACGTATTTCCGAGCGGAATGTGGCGGTAGTTTCCGAAAAGGAAGGAGTCTCGCTTCTTAGCGCGCCCGCGGATCAATCGGCGACGGTCATGCGCCTTCCCGGTGCTGCGCCTCTTCGGATATTGCGACGGAGCGGTGAGTGGACTTTCTGCAGCGCGCCGGGTGGAGAGCGAGGATGGGCTCCAGGCAAATCGCTCGAACCCGTGGTGCCCGCCACGTGAAGCTGGCTTCAGCGGTCGTAGTCCTGGCCGCGATGGTCGCTCCCGTCTGCGAGTCTGCCGAGCTATGGAGGGACAAAATCGGTCCCGAGACCCCGGGTCCCTTTCCTCTGGTAAGGCCATTTTCGGGAGAGTTCCGTTTTGGCTGGTCGGACATAGAGGCTGCGAGTGCAAAGGCGAGGCTCTGGTATTCCGGAGACGAGATCATAGTGGAAGTCGAGGGAGGCACGAACGGCCTGGCTAGAACGCTTTGGCAGCTCGACGCAAGACATAGGGCTGTCATTCTCAAGGAGGGTCTCAAGCCTGTCGAATTTTCGCAGTTGGAGAAATACACGAAGAAACGGGTGAGAACGGAGGCGGTCTTCAAACCGGACGGCCTCTGGCGCATCCGCGCCGTTACACCAGATCCGAAGAACGTGGCGAGATGGAAACGGATTAAGGTGGAGCCGGTTCGTGACATCATCTCCGCCATGCTGCTCATTCGCAGTCAGATTTTAAACAACGGAGACAGGATCGGTGTGGTCGCCTTTCCAGGCGACGCGCCGTTTCTCGTCGAGGTCACTGTAGCCAAGCGCGAGCAAATCAGGATCGCGGGCGAGCTTCGCAAGGCGATCAAACTCGATTTCCAGATTCAGCGAATCGACGTCAAGAAAAAGGGCCGTCTTGTCCCTCACGGCAAATTTCGCAGCGGATCGGTCTGGATCTCCGATGATGAGAATAGGATTCCATTGCGCGCGGAAGTGGACATCTTTATCGGCTATGTATTTGGTGAATTGGAGAGCCTGCGTTTCGATTGAGCAGCGGGATCACGCAAGTTCTCTGAGTTGCGCGACGTGATGGTGGGCTACGAGGCGCTCCCGTCCAGACGCGTCAAGAATTCGAAGGTTGGCGTTTTGGTCCAGCCCCATGAATCTACCGTCGATCGTCTCTCCGGCGATCAGAGTGATTAGTATTGGGCGCTGGGTGGTCCAGTGGGTATTGATCTCGTGAACCGCCTTGGAAAGACCGCCCTCAAGCATTTCATGGTGGGCGTCCGCAAGAGCGTCTAGAATGAGGGCGGCAAGCTTGTCGATCTCTGGAATTGCGGGCAAGAGATCCGCAAGCCGTGTGCTGGTGTCTGCCAGTGAGGAATCGTGTTTCCATGGCGCGTTTTGGACGTTCATGCCTATGCCGACCGTAAGCATCTGGCGAGACCCCTGCTCGATGAGCAGACCCGCGAGTTTTTTCTTCGCGCTCATCAGGTCGTTTGGCCAGCGGAGCCGTACGTCTGGGACCGCAAGAGTCTCCAGTACGCGAAGCAAGTGACAGCCAGCCATCAACGAGAATCCGCTCCATCGGTCGGCGGCGCCTTCAGCGGGGAGCGTAGCGGAAAGCCACAGGCCGCCGGGGTCAGAAACAAATGAGCGTCCGAAGCGGCCGCGTCCTGCCGTTTGAGCCACCGCGCGTACAGCGCTCCATGGTGGCAAGTTGCGCGCGAGATCGTTGGTGGATGCAACCGTCTCGTAACGGAAAAATCTCCATCCTGCGTGGCCGATGATTGCCGCGGAAGTGGCTTTTTCTGAGGAGCTGGGAGCCATCTTCCTGATGGGTTGGCGGATTTTGCGGTTTCAAGCAAGGCAAACTGCAGGCCGGGAAACTGTTGCTTGATTTGCGATTGAGGGAGGTAAAACTCCGGCGATGATCGAATATCTCAAGGTTCTTCGGCTGGATCACTGGCTGAAGAATGTCTTCATCTTCTTTGGACACCTCGTCGCAATCGCGCTGCTTCCCGCCGAGGTTCCGCAGGGCACGTTCGATCTCGCCTCACGTATCGCTTTGTCGCTAGTTCCCGCCTGTCTGATTGCATCAGCGAATTATATCATCAACGAGATCCTCGATGCGCCATTCGACCGCATGCATCCGACCAAGCGGTTGCGTCCCGTGCCCGCTGGCACGGTGAAAATTCCGGTTCTTTGGATGATCATGGCGACGCTCACCGTGCTCGCCTTTGCGCTTGCGGCCTCCTGGTTTAATACCGGCTACATTGTTTCTCTCGCGCTGCTGCTGCTAAGCGGGGTCTTGTACAATGTCGAACCTTTCCGCCTTAAAGATCGAGCCTATCTCGACGTGATCGCGGAGTCCTTCAACAATCCCATTCGTCTGTGGCTCGGCTGGTTTGCCTTGCTCCCGGCGAATGCTTTTCCCCCACTATCGATCGTTTTGGCCTGGTGGTTTTTCGGCGCGCTGCTCATGGCGGGCAAGCGCTATGCGGAGTTCCGCTTTATCGGAGACGCGCGGCGCAGCGGCGATTATAGAAAGTCCTTTCGAGTCTATACGGAACGTTCTCTCATTCTTTCCATGGTGACCCATGCGAATTTTTTCTGCTTCTGCATGGGCGTTGCCATCGCGGTGTACCGCCCGAATCTCGTTTTCGTCTTCCCGCTCGTGGTCTTTGCAATCTGTGTCTACCTCCATCGGGCGATGAGCGAGGAGGGGGCCCGGCTCGAGCCGGAGCATCTTCTCAAGAGTCCGCTGGTCATCATTTGCACGCTGGCCGTTGTCGCCATCTCGGGATTTCTCGCCTGGACAAAGGCCGACCTGACAAAGCGAGCGCACTTCTTTGAGTTGATCGGAGGCAGACAGGAAACGAATCAATGACTGATTGCGTCAGGTCCCGTGCGACCTCACTCCTTCAATGGTTGGAAGCGCACAGCTGGGGCACACTGGCGTTGACGATTCCTATGGTGGTTGCGATTCATCTGATCGCGGCGGCCGTGACGATTTGTCACTCGAACCAGGATCCAGTGGCTTCGGACCAGGGCGCTGAAATGTGGCTTGCGGCCACAGCGCGCGATGATTTGGTGCCGCAGCGCACCGATGGTGTGCGGCACCCGTTGTGGTCATGGATCGCGCGCGTTGCCTATACGGAGGACAAGCGCGTATTCTTTGAGCGAGGCAAGTGGCTCAATACGCTGCTTTGCGTCGCGTTTCTTTGCGGGCTGGGTATCGCCGTCGCGCGCTGGCTGGATCCGCTAGCTGCAGCGAATCTGCTTTTGCTGAGCAGTCTGGGAATTCTGGTGGTTCGAGGCACGTATTTTCAGCCGGAGCCGCTGTATTACATCTTGTTTTTTTTGGCTGTCGTTTTGGGATGGAGGATTTTGCGCGGCGCGGCTTTTTGGCAGTATGTCTATTTCGGCATCGTTTGCGGGTTGGCGTATCTCTCCAAACCTTCGCTCGCGCCCTTCCTGGTCGTCTTTTGCATCGCTCTTGCCTTGCGCGCTGTGCTTACGCTGCTCATAGCAAATTCCGAATGGAGTATTGCCCGGAATGCTGCGGGATTGGCTCTGGCGCTTGGGATTCTTGCGATGATGCTTATCCCGCTTGCAACATTCAGCGCAGCGCATTTCGGCAAGCCGCTTTTCAATTACACAAAGTATTGGATGTGGATGGATGATTTCATGACGGAGGCGTGGCCGTTTCAGGACAAGTATCCGGGCCGGGCGCAACTCGAACAGCTTCCAAAGGAGGAAACACCTTCGCCTTCCTGGTATTTCCGACGGCATGGAATCGGTGACGCCGCGAAGCGCTTGAGCGCCGGGACGCGGGAAGTCCTCGTCCGCTTTTTTTTCCCGGAAGCCAAGCTTCCGCTTCACTGGATCTTCTGGCGTCCGGTTGGGAAGAAATGGGAGCAGCCATTGGCCCATCGCGGTGCGTATCCGTTCCTGCTTGGAGGCTTGTGCGCGTTCTTGATTGCCGTCCCGAGATCGCAATTTGTCGAGAGCTTGAAACGGCCTGAGAACACTTCCTGCCTGGTCTTCGCGATAATGCTGGCGGCTGTATATTTGATATTGTACGGTTGGTATTGGCCGATCGGGCGCGGGGATCGCTTCATGGGAAGTCTGTGGATTCCCTGTGTCTTTGTGCTTACCTGGACGGCCTCCGTGCTTCGACGGCGAGCCGATAGCGGGCTGGGTGACGCGGCGTACCTCATGACGCACGCCGTAATCCTGCTCTCTCTAGTGGTGCAGGCAGCCGGAATGTTCTGGCGGTTTTCTGCGGGAATCTTCCTTGTGACTCGGAATTGAACCGATTGATTTTCATCGTACACGACGGACGCGGCGTACGCCAAAAACTCTTTGCAGAATGGCTGGAGCGCGCCAGTTTGGACGGCTCATGGCCTCTCGATCCGCTTCACGTCCTCTAGGACGAACCTTCCGCTGACGATGCAAAATCTGCCAGGATTCCGGGACTTTTATCCGGACGATTGTGCGCGCCGGAATTACATGCTTTCAACGTGGCGCGAAGTAGCCCGCCGTTACGGTTTTGTCGAGTATGACGGGCCTGTTCTGGAGCCCATCGAGCTTTACGAGAAGAAAAGCGGCGGCGAATTGGTCGGACAGCTCTTCGATTTCCAAGACAAAGGCGGCCGGCATGTTGCCATGCGGCCGGAGATGACCCCGACGCTTGCGAGAATGGTGGCAGCACGCGAGAAGGATTTCAAGAAGCCGCTCAAATGGTTTTGCTGCCCTCAGTTCTTTCGTTACGAAAAGCAACAGCGCGGACGCCTGCGCGAATTCTACCAGTTCAATGCGGACATCGTTGGTGAAAGTTCTTCTGCGGCTGATGTTGAGCTAGTCTCTTTGGCGATCGATCTCTTGCGAGGCTTTGGATTTACTGAGGAAGACTTCATTGTGCGGGTCTGCGACCGCTCGATGTGGGTCGAATTCTTGGTGCAAAATGGGGTTAACCCCCTTAGGTCGATCGAATTTCTTCAAGTTGTTGACAGGATCGAGCGAGAGGATGCCACAACCATCGAGGCGAAGCTGAAGGCCTTTGGAATCAGTCTATCCCAAGTGCGGGATTTTATGGCAAAGCCTCGCACAGATGACGAATTGAATAGCACTTTTGCCGAGTTAGGAAGGAGAGGTCTCACGAAGTTTATCGAACTGGACCCCGCGATCGTTCGCGGTCTAGCCTACTACACGGGCTTTGTGTTCGAGATTTTCGACCGAAGCAAGAAGGAGCGCGCTCTCGCCGGTGGCGGCCGCTACGACAACTTATTGAGTTTGATGAGCGATGGAAAAGTGAATCTCCCGGCTCTCGGATTCGGAATGGGAGACGTTGTGCTCGCGAATCTCATTGACGATACGCCGCACGCCAAGGCGAAGATGGATGCATGGATCGCGCAGGAACACGCGGCCGATATCTTCGTGGTCATCGCAAAGGAGGAGAGGCGTACCGAGGCACTGGCCATCCTTCAGCAACTTCGCGACGCCGGCCTGCGCGTTGATTTTCCCCTTACGGCCGCGAAAGTTGGCAAGCAATTCCAAACTGCCGAGCAGGTTGGCGCGGAGTTCGCTGTGCTTGTTGGAGACGAGTGGCCGGAGGTGAAGATCAAGACGCTTGCGACACGACGGGAGGATCAGATCCCGCACACGGAGCTTGCGGATTGGCTTCGAAACCGACAAAAAGGCTTCTAACCACAGAGAACACAGAGACGCAGAGGAAGAAATTCAGCCTCTGTTCCCTCCGTGTCCCCTGTGGTTAATTTTTCAACTTATGAGTTATCGCACGAATCATTGCGGCGCTCTGCGCAAAGCGGACTCCGGAACGCGTGTCACTCTTTGCGGTTGGGTGGATTCCCCCCGCGATCACGGTGGCGTCGTTTTCATTGACCTTCGCGATCGCAACGGCATCACGCAAGTTGTCTTTCGTCCCGAGGCACATCCCGATGCGGCCTCGGTGGCCCATGGACTCCGGAGCGAGGACGTAATTCAAGTATCGGGAACGGTCTCTCCGCGTCTTGCGGGAACTGAGAATCCCAGGCTCGCCACCGGCGAGATTGAAGTCGTCGCTGACGCGCTTGCCATTTTGAACAAAGCGGATGTTCTGCCCTTCCCCTTGGGTGAAGAGTCGGTCAGTGAGGATTTACGTCTCGAGCACCGTTATTTGGACCTGCGGCGCCCGGAGATGGTGCGCAATCTCACGGTTCGCCATCAGATCACCAAGGCAACTCGTGACTACTTCGACGCGCAGGGGTTTCTTGAAATCGAAACGCCTCTGCTCTCGAAGAGCACGCCGGAGGGGGCGCGCGAATTCCTCGTGCCGAGCCGAATCTTTCCGGGAAGCTTTTACGCCCTTTCGCAGTCTCCGCAACAATACAAGCAATTGCTAATGGTGGGTGGCGTGGAGCGGTATTTCCAGATCGCAAAATGTTTCCGCGATGAAGATCCCCGTGCCGATCGGATCACCGAGTTGACGCAGATCGACGTGGAGGTATCCTTCGCGACCGAAGAGGAGATTTTTTCGCTTGTTGAGGGACTGCTTGAGCAAATTTTCCAAACCGTGCTTGGCGCCGAGGTGTCGCGTCCCTTCCCGCGCCTGACCTATCAGGAAGCTATGAATCGTTACGGGATTGATAAGCCGGACCGCCGATTCGAAATGGAGCTCGTCGCCCTTGACGACGTTTTCCGCGAGAGTCAATTCAAGGTGTTTCGCTCGGCCATCGAATCCGGCGGAGTTGTCAAAGCAATTAACGCCAAGGGATTCGCGAGTATTACCGCGGGCCAGATCGATCATCTTACGGAGATTGCGCGACAATGTGGCGCTCGAGGTCTGGCATTCATCAAGGTTGAGAACGGAGAATGGAAGTCGCCCATTGTGAAGTTCTTTTCTGATGCTGAGAGGAGCGCGCTGGTCAGCCGCTTGAGCATTGAGGAAGGCGATCTCATCCTCTTCGGAGCCGGCCAATGGGAAGTGGTCTGCACAGTACTTGGCCGCATACGGCTCCGCGTGGCCGAGATCCTCGGCTTCAACAAAAGTCCCAGCGCGCTGGAGTTTCTATGGGTGGTGGATTTCCCGCTGCTGGCTTACAGCGCAGAGGAACAGAAGTGGAATGCCGTTCACCATCCGTTTACGCGCCCCAAACGTGAAGACATCCCGTTGCTGGAGGCAGGGGAGTTCGGCAAGGTCCGGGCGCAGGCCTATGACGTTGTTCTCAATGGCGTCGAAATCGGTGGCGGCAGCATCCGGATTCATGAACGCGATTTGCAGGCCAGGATGTTCGAGGTGCTCGGCATCCCCCTTGACAAACAGCAACTTCTTTTCCCTCACCTGCTCAGAGCTTTCCGCTTCGGCGCGCCGCCGCACGGCGGCATCGCCCTGGGCGTGGATCGTCTCGTTATGCTTGCCGCCGGAACGGACAATATTCGGGACGTCGTGGCCTTTCCCAAAAATAACCGCGGAGAGGATTTGATGATGCATTCGCCGAGCCCTGCAGAGCCACGGCAGCTTCGTGAGCTTGGCCTCCAGATCACGAGGAAGCCTTGATGCGAAGAAAAGGGCAGCGACCTTTTGTCGGTTTGCAAAATCCCTGCCGGCACTATAGACACCTCGTCATGGGCGTGCGCACTTCGGTCCTTCTGTTGACTGCGATGCTTGTTCTCTCGGACGTGAGAGCGGATCTTCTCGATGAAGTTCCACAGTACGCCCGCGATGAACTGGCCGCAGGCCAAATCGTGGTGAAAAGCGAGGACGTGCAGGGCGCACCCTGGCCGAGAATCAAGCTCTACAAAGTAGTTGATGCTTCGCCCCAAGTCGTCGCTGACCTCTTTTCCGACTATTCCGCGGCTCCCTCCTATACGCCTGGAATGCTGTCTGCCAAGGTGATTGCGACCAACCCCGGTGGCAGCAAGGATGTGCAATACAAGGTGAAGGTTCCCGTGCTGCAGAGCATCTCCTACACCGTTCGAAACACATACGTCCGGAAGGGGAATTCTTACGAAGTGAAATGGACTCTGCTCAGTTCTCCTCTTGCCAAGTCAAGCAATGGCTCGCTCCGCATTGAGCCCTACGGGAGGGGGAAGACGCTTATGCGCTACACGAATCTTACCGTGCCCCTCACCAATTTGGTATCAGGACTGAAGAACCAAGCACTTGACGAAGCAAAGGCTACCGTTCGTGCCATCGCCTTGGAAGCAGACCGCCGGGGCGAAAACAAAAGCTAAAGGAAAAATTGTGAACGCCTCCTTCTCCCCCTTCCGCGAAAAGATGCAATCAGCAGGTTTGAGCGAAGCGGCGATTGCAGCATTTGAACGCGCGTTCAAGCTGCTCGCTTCCAAAGAAAGCGGGTTGATTTCAGAAAGTTCCATTGAACCTGTGGAGCAACTGCCGAAATACGAGGAGATTTCCTCGGGGCAGGCAGATGGGGGACTCCTTGCGAAGGGCGTTATGCTGAAGCTCAATGGGGGTCTCGGCACAAGCATGGGCCTGGAGAAGGCGAAATCGCTCCTGGTTGTGCGCAATGGCGAAACCTTCCTCGACTTGATCGCCCGGCAGGTGCTGGCTGCCCGGAAGCAGACGGGCGCGAACTTGCGCTTTCTCTTGATGAACAGCTTCAGCACAAGCGAGGACACGCGGGCGCATCTTGCCCGCTATCCGGAGCTTGGCGTCCCCGCCGACCTTGAGCTTCTCCAGAACAAAGTGCCCAAGATTGCGATCGACACACTAACGCCCATCGAATGGCCCGCAGATCCCGAGCTCGAATGGTGTCCGCCCGGCCATGGCGATCTCTATCCGGCGATCCTCGGCTCGGGAATGCTCGATCGCCTGCTAAAGGAGGGATATCTTTACCTCTTCGTGAGCAACTCGGATAACCTCGGTGCGACGATGGATCCGGCGCTGCTGAACTGGTTTGCCGGTTCGGATATGCCTTTTCTGATGGAGGTCACGACCCGAACCTCTGCGGATCGCAAGGGCGGCCACCTGGCGAAGCGGAAAAGCGACGGCCAGTTGCTCCTCCGCGAGTCCGCCCAGTGTCCGGAGGAAGATATGGATGTCTTTCAGGACATTAATCGTCATCGCTATTTTAATACCAATAATCTCTGGCTCAGGCTCGATCATCTGGCTGAAGGGCTTCGGCGCAACGGTGGCCTGCTGCCCCTGCCGGTGATCACGAACCAGAAGACCGTGGATCCGCGTGACAAGAAATCGCCCGCCGTTTATCAACTTGAGACGGCAATGGGCGCGGCCATAGAATGCTTTTCGGGAGCCGGCGCCGTCGTCGTGCCGCGCACGCGGTTCGCTCCGGTCAAAACGACAGCCGATCTGCTTGCGCTTCGCTCGGACGCCTACGTGATCACGGAAGACGGCCGCGCAATGCTTGCGCCAGAACGCGAGGGAATTCCGCCTGAGATCGATCTCGATAGCAATCATTTTAAGCTCGTGGACCAGCTCGAAACCGCGCTCGCGGGCGGAGTGCCGTCGTTGCTGCATTGCCGCAAGCTCACAGTGCGTGGCCCGCTGCGATTTTCCTCCTCTGATCGCTTCGAGGGTGACGTGGTGATGGAAGCATAGGCTGGCCTAACGCGCCTTACTGTAGGGGCTCAGAGACGCGGACGCCTTTGGACGGCTGGAAATGGAAGTCCTCCGGCGACAGGTTTACTCGGCGTTCGTTGGAAAAGACTATGACCGTGCGGTCGCCGTCCGTTCCAACAATCTCCAGGCGTTTCGCGGAAAGCTCATTGGAGATATCCACTTGAAATTCGGAGACCGCTCTTCGCAGGCTGGAGGTTTTTGGGGTAAGCCTGGCCCTGTAGCCGTCTGCAGTTTTCCACGCCTTGACGTTATAGTTCTTCGAAAGGTTTTGCAGTCCGAAGCCCGAAGTCATTGCTTCGACGGATTCGCGAAGAGCGCGATTGGAGGACAAGGAATATTTTTCCGCCTCGGCGAACTGCGGGTAAAAGAGCCACAAGGTGTCGCCATCGCAAACTGTCAAGCTCCCTCCATCCACCTGCCGGCGAAACTTGTCTGGAGGAAGGAAGGAAACGCTTCCCGTCTCGATGACGGGCTTATTCATCAGTGCCAGCTGGCGTTCCTCGCGGAAATTTGCCTGCATCGCGGCGCCAATCCGGCTTTCGGATAAGCGCGACAGGAAATCCGCAACTTCCTTTGGCGAGAGTTCCTGCGCGTTGAGGGCTGATGCGGTGACAAGGACGGCCAGCAACTGCCTCATAGTCCGACTGGCACGAATTGATACCACTGCAGGGGCGCGCGACGAATTTCTTCAAACAGCGACGCGCCAAGTTCGCGAGTGCAGCGAGCAATTTCTCCGTTACGCTGAGCTTGCGGTACACGATGGGCTTCAACAGCTGGCTTGGCAGTAATCCGGTAGCGTCCAGAGGGCAGACGGGTGACGACGACCGGCAGAATCTTGCATCCCGTCATCCACGAGAGCAGGGCGGGTGAAGAGGAAAGCATTGTCCGGCCGTTCGGCAGGTCAAAGGAAATGCCGCGTTCGGCAATTGGCCGGTCAGCGAGCATCGCCATGCAACGGCCTTCTCCAATGGCGCGAGCGACCTGAAGAGATGAGAAAGGATCGATCCCCACGGCAATCGTCTCGGTGCCCCAGCGCCGTCTCCACTCCGCGCGCCAAGCGGTAAGTTTATCCGATGGCTCGGGGAGGGTCGCAATAGTCACTTTCCGGCCCATGCGCCCCAGAACAACGGCGCCGAATTCAAAGAAGCTGAAGTGGCCTGTGGCCAGAATGACGCCTTGGCCCGCCGACGTGGCGGCCTGGAGATGCTCAATGCCTTCGTGCTCGGCGCAAAACGCGAGCGCTTTTTCCGGGGCGAGCGCTCCCACCGCCACATAGTCGGCGATGGTGGCCCCAAAATTGACGAAGACCGAAATGGCGTCCTTTTCGGAGACAGGTTCGTTTTGGAGCAGCGAGAGATTGTCGCGAACGATCCTGCGGATCGACTGCTGCGTCACAGCGTACGCCCATGCCACCGTGCGGCTAAGAACTTGAGCGCCCGGGCGGCGGAAGAAAGGATAGATCCGCGTTGCCAGCTCAAAGATGTTCGCCGAGTAGAGCCTGCGGTAGGCCCATCGCTCCGTGTGCGGTTTTTGGGCGGACAATGGAGCGTGCATCAACGAAGGGCGTGTTCGGGAGGAAGGATGGAACGATATCCTGTCTCGCCGAGCTTTTCCAGAAGGCGCGACAGGGTGAGAAGGCGGTGTCTCGATCCGCCGCCCTCATGGAGAAGAAT
Source organism: uncultured Verrucomicrobiae bacterium (assembly GCA_963810765.1). Lineage (GTDB taxonomy): Bacteria > Verrucomicrobiota > Verrucomicrobiia > Chthoniobacterales > Terrimicrobiaceae > DASTFP01. Next base: position 50,654 of record CAWEOV010000024.1, on the reverse strand, counting down.
GATCGCACCCGGACGGAGCGCTCGCATGATTCTGTTGACGATCGATGTGGGTGCGGCGGGGCAACCGTCGCAGCCGTCCGCGGACCAGCCTGCCACGCGAAGACCCAATTCGGCCGCGACCGGATGAATGGACGAGTTGTTCATGCCGACGGGAGAACGAAAAAACCGGGGCGCCTGTCCGGTCGCCGAAAGAATCGCATGGGATCCGCGCTCGATTTCCCGGCGGACGAACGGTCGAGGCATAGCCCACCACAAACCGGCAGGGTGCGAGTAGGTGTGATTTTCAACGGCGTGACCCTCAGAGACGATCCGGCGGCAAAGGGCGGAATCTTGTTCGGCTTTTCTTCCGATGACGAAAAATGCCGCCTTTGCATCGTGCTTGGCAAGCAAGTCAAGGATTCCTGGAGTGCCCTCGGCGTCGGGGCCGTCGTCGATTGTGAGCCAGACCGCGCGCTCAAGAGTGTCGAAACGAGTGAGCACTTCACCATTCCACGGGCAGTTTCTTCGGAGCGTCGGGTACAGCCAGAGAAAATCGTGCATGCCCCAGGCGATGGCGCGCGCCCGTCCGCGCATCGCAAGGACGCCCAAGACGGCGGCGAGCCGGCCAGCTAGCACCAGGTGTCGTGTCTCCATCGTTTTCGCAGTTTCCAAACCGGCCAAAGGCGCAGGAGCATTAGAAGACACAATCGCGTATGCGTTCCTGCAAGCAGCAAGTTGTCGCGAAGGTATTTGAAATGAGTCACACCGCCTGCCACGCGAGGAGGATAATGAACGGGAACCGGCTGGTTTATGGGGCGAACTCCCGCCCAAAAGAGCCTAACTACGAGCTCGGTGTCGAAGTCGAACCGCCGGGCCGTCCGGATCGATTCCATGATACGCACAGCGGGCCTGAGTGGATAAAGCCGGAAGCCGAAGAGCGAATCGTGGACCCCGCCCCAAAGGGTTTCAAGGTTGGCGAACCAGTTTCCGATGCGGCGTCCCTTCACGCGTGCCGGAGGGGCATCGGGTCCAAACACCGGCACTCCGAGGACCATCGCCTCAGGGTGATTGCTTGAGATCTGCATGAATGCGCCAATCCGGTCTGCAGGATGCTGGCCGTCCGCATCGACCACCAGAGCGTGGGAATATCCTGCTTCGAGCGCCGCTTGCATCGCGACGAGAGTCGCGGCGCCCTTGCCATGGTTATGGTTTAAGGTGAAGAGTCGCAGATCCGCGTGCTGGCGCGACAGGTCGCGGGCTTCTGCCACGCTGGAATCCGTGCTGCCATCGAGCACGATCCAGACGGGTTTCCAATTTTCAAGCACGGCGCGGGCCGTCTTTGCCAGCAGGGGACCGCTATTGTAACTGGGCAGGACGACCAGGTGCGAGCCGTCTCCAGAGCATGGCGAGGGATTCAAGAGACTTTTAGAATGCGGACGTCCTCGCCCGTGTTCTCCAAGTGCTCGCGAAAATAAAGCTCAAGGCGCGCGGAAAGCTGCTGGGCGGTTTCTCCGGGTACCGCGCGAACGACTTGACCGAGGTGGAGCCGGAATCGAATGGGAATTCGAGAGCGGGCGAAAAGAGAAACGCCCTTTGAGAGGTAGCGGCCTTCGCGTTCGATGAAGACGGTTTGGATGGATGCGCCAGTCTTTTTAGCGATGAGGGCGAAGCCGCTCTTGAAAGGATTGATCGCCTGTGCGCCAGTGCGGGTACCCTCTGGAAAAATCAGGAGATTTTCGCCGGCTTCGAGCTTTGTCACACCCTTCCGAATGAGCGCTGAGCCCTTGTCGTTCGGGACAAAACCGGCCAGCCTCGCTGCGCCGCCCAGAGATGGGCTCTCAATCAAGTTCGCTCGCATGATGCAGACGGTGCGCGGAACAATCGAAAGAAGGATGACAGCGTCAATTAGACTCGGATGGTTCGGAGCGAGCAGCGTTCCGCGAAGCTCCCGAAGCTGTTCCGCATCAGGAAAGCTAATGTCAAATACACCGATTCTGGAGGAGAAACGCAGCCAGCCTTTGAAGAGTCCCCGTATGAGACGCTGGCCCGTGGACGACGGGATCTTGCTGCCGAAACATCGGGAAAGCAGTGCACAAATTGGACTCACCACCAGTCCGATTCCGAAGAACAATAGGATGCAAAAAACCTGCCTCGCGTAGCCCCAGCGTGTTCGCGGCGGGAGGGATCGAGCAGTAAGGTGCTCTGCGAGAGAAGACGAAGATTCGGCTCGCGCGGAAGGCATGGATATTACTCTAACGGAAACTTTGGTGGAAAAAAGCGAGAGATGGCCCAAAAATTTCGCCGGCCTTTCGCCCGAAGCGCGGCACACTGCTTGGGCCTTGGTTTCCCTGGGTCACTCCGGTAGAACGCGCCGGTTGCTTTGCTTGAAGACTTGTTGGCATGAAGAAATGGGCTCCTCTCCTTGTTCAATCGCTGGTGAGCGTGACGTTGCTGGCATGGATCTTTTGGAAAGAGGATTTTCGCACGCGGACCTGGCACGTCTTGACTTCGGCGGATCCGGGATGGCTGACGGCCGGTTTTCTTGCCGCGGGCGCAGGCAACTTGCTCGGGGTTGTTCGGTGGGCGATCTTCCTTAGAGTTCTTGGAATCCGGCTTCCCGCATGGGATGTGCTTCGACTGAGTTTCGTGGGCCTTTTCTTTAACAATTTCCTGGTGGGCGCTGTTGGCGGCGACGCTGTTAAGGTCGTTTGGCTCGCCGCCAAGGGTCATGGGAAGACAGCTGCTCTGCTTTCCGTTATCATGGACCGGATGAGTGGCTTCGGAGCGCTGGTTCTGTGTTCGCTGATTTTTATGCTCTCGCGTTTGGACTGGCTAATGAGGAGCGCCGTGGTCGCTGGTCTCATCAAGGGAGTCTTCATTTACCTCGTCGCGGTTGTGGCGTTGACGGCGTTTTCTTTCCTCATGAGCGCAAAGGGTCTCACCAGCCGCTTGCCGCGACGTTTTCCGGGCCGGGAGATGATCATCAAGTTTACCGAAGCCTATTTTCAATTTGTCGCCGCCTGGAGGCAGACACTGATCGCTTCGATTCTTTCGGTGGCGATGTTGCTCGCGTATTTCTTGACCTTTTACTTCAGCGCCCGGGCTTTTGGATTGCAAGTGCCTGTAGAAGAATTTTTCGCTTTCATGCCTGCCGTGGATATCATTTCAGCTCTTCCGATCAGTCTCGGTGGCTTCGGTGTGCGCGAACAATTGTTTGCGACGGTACTGGGTGAACTATGGGGCGCTCCCGCTGCGCAAGCGGTGTCCATTTCGCTGGCAGGCGCGTCGCTGTCGTTGCTTTGGGGATTGTTCGGCCTGGTCTTGTTGCCGGCTTATCATCGGGCCATTGGGAGACCGGCCAGGGCATGAACTCACCGCTTCGCGAAGCCAGCGCTCGATACCGGCAGTGGCCGAACCTATACTACTACGCAATCGGGAAGATTGCTCTGGACCCGGCGTATCCTGCCGTCGCCTCGATCTTGCGAGGCTCGCAGCGTCCTTTGCTCGATCTCGGCTGCGGTATGGGACTGCTCGCGGCCTATCTGCGAGCAAACGGGCATCGTGCGCCGATTCTTGGTTTGGATGTGGATCAACGGAAAATCGACGTTGCGCAGCAAGTGCTTGGCGGAAGGAGGCAAGAATTCCACGCAGGCGACGCCATGAATTTTCCCGAACATTGCGGTGATATTGTGATGCTCGATGTCCTCCACTACTTCAGCGATGAGGACCAACAGCTCTTGCTCAAGAAGATCGCCGCGAGCATCGCGCCACGCGGGGTTGCCTTGATTCGGCTTGCTCTCAACGAATCGAATTGGCGGTTCGCTGCCACTAAGTTCGAGGAATGGTTTGTGCACTTCAGCCGGTGGATTTCGAAGTGCGGTTGGAATTTCCCAACGCGCGACGAAGTCTTGTCCCCGTTCAACGAAGAAGGTTTGGCTGGCGATGTTCGTCCGATGTGGGGGTTGACGCCCTTCAACAGCCATCTATTCACTTTTACGCGGAAAGACTGAATGACCTCACTTCCCGCTCCGGCCTCTCCTCTTGGAGCGAAGCCCAAAAATAAACTTTGCGGATCAAGTCCTTCCAGTTATTCGTGACAGAAGGGAGGTAAGTTTGCCATGAAAACTGTGAAGGAAATTCTAGGTGAGAACCACGCCCTGCGCGGCGCGCTGCGGGTGCTTACGGGAAAGACAAACTCAGGAAAGCGTGCCATCTACATTTCGGGAAATCCGGAGGGGTTTCGCTTGCTGGCTGATATTCTGAAAGCCCAGGCTGATTCCGTCGGAAGTGGCGGAGGCGAGTCCAGGTATTTTTTCAAGCTGGAGCGCGAAGCGGGATCGCTCTACTTCGCGACGGACGATTCGGTCGACGTGTTCGAAATTCATTGCGAAGATCATTTCCCTGAAAAGCACGAGACCCCAGCTCCGCGAAGGGACTGAACCCGGTGCCGGAGCGTAGAGAATCCCTCCCGAGAGGCGAAACCGTTGGGGACAATTCCGCCTTGTCGGATTTGATGCACTCAATCGTCGACGCTTCGGAAACGAGCCGTCATGTTGAGATGCGGAGCGCCATGTCGCGGCCGGAGCCGCTACCGCAGGACTGCCTGCGGGAAAAGTCGAATAATGGGCTTCATTCCCTCGAAAGCATCCGTGGATCTCCGGCAAATTTTTTTTCCAGGACGAGTCTTGTGCCGCGCCGGCGCGGTTCGTATATCACGTTGTCGAAAACTTGGCGAATGATGTGCACTCCGACGCCGCCGGGCCGGACGTCTTCGAGATCCCGGCTGCGTATGCACTTTGGATCGCACGGCCGCCCATAGTCACGTAAAACAAAGCGCACGCGGTCGTGCAAGCGTTCCATTTCGAGCCGTACTGGCTTTCCATTGTGACCGTAAGCGTGGCGGATGATGTTCGTGCATGCCTCATCCAGGCCTAGCACCAGGAGCTCGCTCGAGCACTCGTTGAAGCCGCACTCATTGAGAAACGACCGCACGCAGTTGCGCACTTCTGCCAGTCGGCGCGGATCGCTCGTGAAAGTGAATTTAAGTTTCACGCTAATCCTCCCACAAGGATCGTAAGATCATCGCTCTGTCTTCTCGCACCGCGGTGCCGCCGTTCGCATTCGATCAAATGCTCCACGATCAGCCGAGGCGACTGGAATTTCCGCCCTGCGAGAGACGAGATGATTTTTTGTTCGAAGAACGCCTCATCGTCCCAATTTTTCGATTCCGACAGCCCGTCAGTATAACATACGAACCAATCACCGCGGTGGAAATCGATTTTGCCCTGTTGATAGGCGACCTTCGGCAGAATCCCCAGAGGCAGGGAGCCGTTCGTTTCGATTTCCACCGCCGATCCGTCCGCGCGAAGCATGACCGGCTTGCAATGACCAGCGCTAGCCAGCTCGATTCTGCTGGCGGACGGGATGATCCGTCCCACGATGGTCGTGACAAACATTCCGCGGACGATGTGCTCATAGAGCGTCGAGTTCAACTTGGCCAGAGCGTCCGAAGGACTTGTCGCTGCAGCGAACACAAACTGCATGGCACTAAGAGTCTGCGCCATCAAAAGCGATGCAGAGATGCCCTTTCCCGAAACGTCGCCGATCGCGAAGTAGCTCTCATACTGACTTCGGACGAAAACGTTGTAGAAATCTCCGCCAACATTCGAGGCTGCCTCGTTGTGGGCGGCAAAAACGGCTCCCGGGATGTGCGGAGGAATGGCGCGCGCGAGCAGTTCGCGCTGGATGTCGCTGGCGATGGCCAGATCCCGCTCAACACGTTCCTGAGCGCGCATGCGTTCAAGTGCGCGCAGCTTTTCGATAGCGGTGGCCGTGAGGTTTGCATAGGCAGTGAACCCTTCGAGTTCCTGTTCGTCGAAGCTCTCTTTGTCGCGCGGGTTGAGGATCTGGAGCACGCCAATCACTTCGCCGTGGTGCTTAAGCGGGGCGCACAAGATAGAACGCGTTCGAAAGCCGGTTTGCAGATCGGCATCTTTGTAAAAGCGGGCATCGGAGTAGGCGTTCGGAATCAGCAAGCTTTCTCCATGAGTGAGCACCCATCCGACAATGCCCTGACCGCGCGGCACCGAAATCCTTGGCTCGCTGAACTGTCCATCGGCGAACGAGGTGATGGCGAGTTCCAGCGCGCCGGTCTCTTTGTTAACGAAGAAAAGAGAAGCCGCTTCGGCAAGAATCACACGCCGCGCGACATCAAGAATTGCCCGCAGAAGCTCGTCATAGTCGGTGATGGAATTGATGAGTCCGCTGACTTCGATCAGACCTTTATAGATGGTGAGGGACTTGCGAAGCGATTCAACTTCCGCCGGCATGCTTCACTTTTCGCATTCAGGCCGGAGAACCGCCAGCGGGATTTTTGCGTGGAAAACTCGTCCGTTGTGCGTGATGGTTTTTGCCGATGGCAAAATTCTTAACGCTTGCATTCGGCTTGTGCTTGGTTGCCGCTTCGGCGAGAGCCGATGGCGGAACGGCGTATTTGGCACTCAAGGCTGCGCAAAAGGCCGCGGATGGCTCGGCGAGCCTGCTTGTGGTTACCGGTGAACGTGGCGAACCCCAGCCGCAGGAATGGAAAGTCGTTCTCAGCGATCCGGCAGCAAGGGGAGGAATCCGTGAGATCGTTGCTTCCGGGGACGTGATCGTTTCGCAGCGCACCCCTTTGAAAGGCTATACTGGCGCCGGCTCTGAGCCGTCCATTGCCCTCACACGTCTGAACCTTGATTCGGACCGCGCCTTTGAAATCGCCAACAAGCAGGCTATCGCAAGGAGAATCGGCTTTAGTTGGGTGGACTATACTTTGCGGGCAAACGCCGCCGGCGGCGCCCCGATGTGGATTCTTCGGCTTCACGATAGCATGGGGATAAAAGTCGGCGTGATTCAGATCTCCGCCGAGAACGGCGCTGTGATCATGCCGATGGAGGCTACCGAGCCGCCGCCTGCTGAATCTGTTGAGCAATTCAGCGACTCTTCGACGGGCAAAAGAATCGGAGGCGTTCTCGGCAGAGTTGGCGGAACTCTCGGAGGTGTCGCGAATACCGTGAAAGACACAACGCTTCGGACCGCGGGAACGGTTCAGGAATTTTTAACCGGCGAACGCACCATTGGACCAAAAGATGAGGATGATGAATAGCGGCCCGCGTTGCGAGAATTCGCAGCTTTGACGCAATGGGCCCGTTTGAAGCAATCGTCGTTCTGATCATCGTTGGCTTTCTGATGCTCGCGGCGGAAGTGTTCGTACCGGGCGCGGTGCTCGGATTGCTCGGAGGATTGTGCCTTTCGGGCGCGGTGATTGTGGCGTTTCTTTACTATGACGCCGTCACCGGTTCGATTGTTTTTGTCGGCGTCTGTGTACTCAGCGTTGCGGGCTTCTTCGCGTGGATGGCGGCGTTTCCGCACACTGCGATCGGGAGGAGAATCATGCTGCAGAAAAGCCATGCGAGTGGCGTCGGAGAGCGGGCGTCTCCCTCCGACTTGCTGGGTGCACAGGGACGCTCTCTCACGCCGCTTCGCCCCGCGGGCTCGGCCTTCATCGGCGGCAGGAAGGTGGACGTCGTGGCGGAGAGCGATTTTATTGCACCTGATGAGGCGATCGTGGTGGTTCGCGAAGAGGGGCTGCGCATTGTTGTTCGAAAAAAGGTGTAGCCGGATCAGCGCCGATGCATAAGCTTTGCCGCCAAATCAACGTGACCTAATGAATCTATTCGCTCTCATTCTCGTCGGCATCGCCGCCGTCATCGGCGTGGTGCTGGTGCTGATAATGGCCAATTTCTTTGGCGTGTGGCTCCGTGCGAAAATCGCGGATGCGCCAGTGGCATTTGCCAAACTGATCGGCATGCGTCTGCGCCGGGTTCCCGTAGGACTCATCGTTGACAGCCGCATCACGGCGGTGAAGGCCGGACTGCCGCTGGATACCGATTCTTTGGAGGCTCACTACCTATCGGGGGGAAACGTCGCGCATGTCGTGCTGGCGCTCATCGCGGCGGACAAGGCGGGCATCACGCTTGACTTCAACCGGGCGTGCGCAATCGATCTCGCCATCAAAGGCACCAGTAAGACCGTGCTGGAAGCTGTCCGCACGAGCATCAATCCCAAAGTGATCGACTGCCCGAATCCTCAGCAGTCCGGCGGGAGGGTCACGATCGACGCCGTGGCACGCGATGGCATCGGGGTGAAGGTGCGCGCCCGGGTGACAGTGCGCTCGAATCTCGACCGTTTCGTCGGCGGCGCCACGGAGGAAACCATCATCGCGCGTGTCGGCGAAGGCATTGTGACATCGATCGGTTCCGCCGTTTCCTACAAGGACGTCCTCGAGAATCCAGACCGCATCTCGAAGGTCGTCCTTCAGAAGGGCCTCGACAGCGGCACCGCGTTCGAAATTCTTTCGGTGGACATCGCCGACGTGGACATCGGAGACAACGTCGGGGCGAAGCTTCAGGCCGAGCAGGCAGAAGCCGACAAAGTCGTGGCCCAGGCCAAAGCGGAAATGCGGCGCGCTGCCGCTGTCGCAAGCGAGCAGGAAATGAAGGCGCGCACGCAGGAGATGCGGGCAAAGGTCGTCGAAGCCGAAGCCCAGGTGCCTTTGGCAATGGCAGAGGCCTTTCGCAGCGGAAATCTTGGCGTCATGGATTACCTCAAGATGAAAAACATACAGTCCGACACAGGCATGCGCGAGTCCATCGCGGGAACGGAAAAGCCCGGGCAGGGCCATTGATGCCCGACGACCGAAGCGCAAATGGAACAGCTCGTCATTCTACTGCTGATCGCATTGATCAGCTTCATCAACTGGCTGGTCAAGAAATCCGCCCAGCTGCGCGAAGCGCGCAAGCGGGAACAGGGCGCCGCCAAGACTGGCGACAGTTTGCGAAGCGAACCGTCTCGAGCGCCTGAGGCTGAACCTGAGATTTCCATGCGCCGTTTGAGGGAGGCGCTGGGGCTGCCTGACGAAGCACAGCCACCCGCTCTTCCTAAGAGGATGGAGCAGCGCGTTCCGCAGCCATTAGCTCCACCACCATTACCGCCAGCACTTCCTCCTGCGAGGCCGGTTGTTTCGCACATTTCACTCACCCCTGCTCATGCAGAGTACCGGTTTATTGAAATGCCTCACAGGGTCGGCAAACCGTCTCATTCCAGGGTCGAAGTTGCCGTTAGCCCGTCGCGCATTCGGGAACTCCTCGGCTCGCCTGGAGGTTTGCGCGACGCCGTGGTGCTCTCCGAAATCCTGGGTCCGCCAAAATGCCTGCGCGCGCAGGAAGGACAGTTCCTGAGATGAACGCAGGCTTCTCCGAACTGTATGCCGCGCTGCAAGAGCGGTTGAAGGTTGTGGCCGATCACGAATTGCGCGATCACGATCCTCAGGCTCATCTCGAGCGACTCAAGTCGGCAGCCTCCCGGCTGGATGCGGCAATCGCTCAGCTTCCTGTCCAGTGTGATCCGGACTTGCGCCATTTCCTCAGCAGGCAAAGCTACCTCAAGGCGCTTGCCTGGCTGGAAAGTCAAGATTCGTAGGGATAATTGTGGGCGCCGAATTGCATTCACAAGACTTCATCGGTCGTTGCACCAACATTACTGAGACTCTCCACTTTGTTCTTGCCAAGCGATTTGAGGTTCCTTATTGGACATCGTCAAGATGAAAGCTGCCTCCTCCCTTCTTATCTTGATCTCCACGATTTGTTTGGCGCGCGCGGGAAGCTTCCAACCGGCTGCACTTGCTATGGCCGGTCCGCCGCCTTTTACCAACGAATCACCCCTGCTAAGCGGCATGGATGGCACCTATCAGGCGGTTGCTTCAGGAGTTAACCTTACAGGTGTATTCTCGTTTGTGATCAGCGGTGGGATTCAAACGTCAACTTCGAGTTCGGTTATAAACAGCTGGGTATTCTTTATCGATGGTAATATTGTTCAAGGTCCGGTTGTCGCAGCGATTTCCCAGACGGCGGTCGTAGGGATTCTGAGCGGGGGGACATCGCAAAGCTTAACGACTGGTAGCAATGGCAGTCTGGCCCTCCCAACTGCATTTATTGTTCCCGGCAACACAGCGTCCGGAGAATTTAGAGGCCATATTTCGCTGCATTCTCCGGAGGGCGCATTTGGAGGCGATGGCACTTTGCAGGGAGCGCCGGGGCGCGTGGATCAGCTGGTCTTTATCTCTGAACCTACTGCCTCGGTTGTTTCTAACGGTGTTGTTGTTCCTGGGCTTACAAACGCGGTCAGTGTCACACCCATAATAATTCCAGGTAGTACTTTCGGCACAACCCGATTCGAGTTTAACGGGACCCGCGTCTCTGTAACACCGGCCACCCCGCCGGCTGCTCCTGCTCCTTCTACTGCTGCCGCTGCTGCTTCTTCTGGGTAGTAGGACGTTAGCGCATGCAATTTGGCCGGAAATCCTTCGATATTTCGGCGTAGCTTCATTGAGGGTTCGTTTCATTACCCGTTCAATCGACCCAAAGGGCGTTCAGCGTCAGAAACGCGGCGTATGCGCCCGCAGGCTTCGTCTTTCGGCTTTCACGCTGACTGAACTTTTGGTTTCAATCGGAATCGTCGCAATTTTGGCCGCATTGGCGATTCAGGGGTACTCGAAAATTGCCGCCTCAGTCGCCAAAGGAAGGTGCATTGGAAACCTCAGAAACCTGCATGTCAGCTTTGCGACATATGTTCAGGACAACGGTTATTGGCCCCAGCAGCCCGATTTTTCGAGCGACTACACGCAACAATATCAGGATTGGTGGCTAAGGACGATGGATCCGTACACTCAGTCCCGCGAAGTATGGAAGTGCCCGCTTTTGAAGAAATTGGGAGCATATGGCTCCGAGGGCAAAAAATTGGAGATTCACTACACTCCGACGCGGTTTGATGCGAGGCCCACGACGCCCTATCGCTGGGAAAAGCAACCTTGGCTCATTGAGGTGAGCAGTATTCATGGAAACGGCCCGCTGCTGTTGATGCCGGATGGGAGCATCAGGAATCTCACCGACTTGGTGCCCACCTTCTATCAAACGAAGAATTGATTGCTTCGAATTTCGGCTTCATTCGAAGTCCGACAGGCTGCTAGCCGATCAGCCTTTTTCCTGCGCGATCCAGTCGATCGCGAAGCGGACCATCTCGCTTGCGTCCTTGAAGCCGAGCTTCTCTTTAATGTGGGCGCGGTGGGTTTCGATGGTTTTCACGCTAAGGTGGAGTTCGGAGGCAATGCCCTTGGTTCCCAGGCCGCGTCCGAGCAGTTCGAGCACTTCGAGCTCCCGGTCTGAAAGTTTGTCCACGGGCGAACCCATTCCACCTTCCACGGATTGAACGGCTTGAAAGATGAGGCGTTCGCTAAACTCGGCGCTGACATAGATTTCTCCCTTGAGCACTTTGCGCAGCGCAGCGAGGACATGGGTCAGAGCCTCGGCCTTCATGACGTAGCCGAGGGCGCCGGCTCGGAGCGCCCGAAGAGCGTAGAGCGACTCATCGTGCATCGAGAGCATGAGGAGCGGCAGATTGGGCTGTTCGGCTTTCATCAATTTGATCAACTCAATCCCGTTGGTTCCAGGCAGGGAAATGTCCAGCAGAGCAACGTCCGGCTGGGACGTCCTCATTGCATCGAGAGCGGAGGGAGAGGAGGACGCCTCGCAGCACACGACGAGATCCGGCTCGGCATTAATGAGGGCGGTAATGCCATGGCGAAAGACGGGATGATCATCGACGATCAGGACGCGTCTCTTGTGCGGTTCGGAAGCGTTGTCCGCTTCGATTCCTGTCTTATTGGAGCTCATGACGTCTGAGGAAACGTACAGGCGATGTGTGTCCCAAGCCTGCTGTGGAATTTGACGCGAAGACGGCCGTGGACGGCTTGGGCACGGTACCGCAAAGTTTTTGACGCGAGATGATTTGGGTCGGTTGTCAAAGGACCCTCTTTCACGCCGTCGTCGGCGATCTCGAGGCGAATCGAGCCGCCTCTTTCTGAAAGACGTATGGAGATCTTCGTTGCGCCCGTCTCTTGCAAAGCGTGAACCACGGCTTCCTGAGCGATGCGATAGGCGTGTAGCGCTGGATCGGAGTTTTCGACGGACGCATTTTCTTCGCAGCTAAACTCGCAAGGAACCATGTGGCTAACCCTGCCTGCGAGCCCCCGAAGCGCAGCCGGCAGTCCTCCGCATTCAAGCTCGACGGGATGAAGGCCTCTGGAGATGTCGCGAACATGAGTGACCGCTTCATTGACCAGGCGGGCGAGGTCGTGCAGCTGTCCCGCGTGGCGGGATCCTTCGCGATCAAGGTCGCCTGCAAGGGCCTTCACAGCAAAGGCTGCACCGAGAATATGCTGGCAGAGGTGATCATGCATTTCCTGGCCGATCCTCCGTTGCTCGCGTTCCGCGGCATCGAGAAATGCATGCTCCAAGAACTTCACTTCGGTCAAATCCCTGATCATCAAAAGATGTCGCTGGGTCTCGGCGGGAATCTTGCACGCCCAAATATCGACCAGGACGGGTTTGCCTCCTTTCGTTTGGCAGGAGGCCTCGAAGTGTTTTGCCCACAATTCGCGACCCGACGCAAGCGCGCCTTCCAAGTCGCCGTCGGGAGCAAGGAGCGATAATCTGCGCCCGATAATCTCTTTTTGTTCCCAGCCGAAAATCAGCTTTGCTGCAGCACTCCAGGAGGCCAATTCGTGCGCGGAATCTACGGTTACCAGAGCGATTTCGCTCGCTTCAAGGAGGGCAAGGATCGCAGTGCTCTCTTCGAGCCGAGTTGCTTCCGTGGCACCAAAACCGTTGTCGTGAGTCATCTGCCAAGTGCTGCAATAGCTTATACCAACAGTCCTCTATCGCTCATAATGTTTTTTCCCTTCCAGCAGTCGCTTCGGATTGCTCCCATACCCGCCGCCCGGTTGCCGCTCTTCAAGCGTTCCATCAGGCGCCTGGAGGCCGTCCGCGGAAGAGGAACGACAATGCAAACAGGATTATGAACAGAACGAAGAGAACTTGCGCGATCCACGCCGCGGATCCTGCAATTCCTCCGAAACCGAGTAATGCTGCGATCAGTGCAACGATTAAAAAGGTGAGCGCCCAACTAAGCATAAAATTCCTTTCTATTTTTCCTTGAATCGCTCCCAAGGGGGGCGGCGGGCGTATTTTTCAGGCAATCTGCCTTTCCTTTTACAGAATTTGCGAGGCAGCTTCTTGCAAGAGGGCATCGAGATCATCCGGAAGGAATGGCTTCGTCAAGTGATGTTTGTAGCCTGCGGCATGGCTCTTTTCGCGATCTGAGCGGGATCCGAAGCCGCTCATCGCGATTCCGAACGGTTTGGGCGTCATTTGGCCGAGCAATTGCCATCCATCGCCGTCGGGAAGCCCAAGATCGCTGATCAAGACGTCGAAGTTGGAAGAGGAGATCACCTCGAGGGCGGAAGCCATATCGCGCACGCCGCAGACCTCGTGCCCCTGCTGCTGAAGATAGCGGGTCAGGTAAGTCAGGCTATCTTCGTGGTTTTCGACAATGAGAATTCTCAAGCGACGTGGAGGGGGCTTCATTAAGTACCGTTCCAGAAGGGACTCTTCCAAGCACGCGAAAGTATTTTTGCGGGAATTGACGACTGCCATGCCGGCCTGCAACGATATCCCCGAAAGAAAATTATGGTAAAGAACAGTGCTGGTAAACGCGCTCGGAAGTCGAGCAAGCAGCTCGAACGCGTCAAAGAAGTGGCTTCTGACGAGCCGAAGCCGTTGCAAGAGAAGAGTTCCCTCAAGGAAGCCGGCGAAAAGATGAGATCGCTTAATGCGGACCGATTGCCGGTTGCCTCCGGTGATCGTCTGGTGGGGGCCGTGGAGGGCAAGTTCCCTGAGCGGAAAGCCGCCGGATTCGGGCACGACCCAGAGACGACGCTTGTTCGCGGAATCATGTCAGACAAGGCGTACTACTGTTTCGAAAATCAATCGCTCGATGAAGCACGGGAAATCATGCGCGAGCATCACCTCCAATATTTGCCGGTTGTCGACGAAGAAATGCGCGTCATTGGCATTGTGTCGGAGAGTGACCTTTTGACACAGGGGCGTCGGCGAAAAAAATAGACATGGCACTCGGGTGGTAGGAAGGACTTCTTTCCAAACCCCTGCATTATTTAAACGGGATTGGAGCGCCGATGTCCTCAGCGAGGACGCAATAACCGATTGCCATCCCGGATTCGGCAAGGAAGATCGCGCCTCAAGCCTCGGGCGGACCCGAGGGAGAATCCAAAAGTGGCTCCCGCTCCCTCTCAATCTCTCGCGAAGAGCGGATTTCGCCACCTTGCTTTTGGACAAACTCGTAAAGTTTTAGCGCACCGAAGATCAAAATGAGCGGTTTGAGGGAAAAGAAGAAGAGTCTTATGAGAATGCCGATAATGAGGGCTATCGGGAAAAAGCGAAGCACATACCCCAACCCAGCCGCAAGGGAGACGGCAAGCAGCGGAGTCGAGCGGACCTTTTCCTCCAAATCCCGGACGCATTGTGTGAACGATTCGTTGAGCGATTGGCAGCCCTTTTCGAGAGAGGACTGCAGAGAGTAATTTTCAGAGTTCATAAATCACCACCATTTGAGTTTTTTTCCTACTTGCTGAGCTTGGTCCAGAAACGCTGCCTGGCACCAAAACCTGGTAGGTTTCTTGGGTTGCGGAAGTTTTTCAGCGAGTTGCGGAAGTTTTTCGGCCAGTTGCTGGTATGCGCTCTCGAGCCACTCTTTCGCCGCTTGCACGGCATCCTTTTGCCTTCTCTCGCGACGGCTCAGGAAAGCGCCGAGGAGCGCTCCAAGCACAAGCGCAAGCATGATGAGAGGAAGTGGGTTCTCACGGCCAGGTCTCGGAGATTCCGGCGCTTTATCAAAAGCGGCGAAGTCTGGGGACGATTCCGGATCGGATCCAAAGTCAGAAGGCGGGTATGACATGATGCTGTTGTGTTTTTCGGCTGCCGGGTCGGTTCCGGTTGTTTTTTCAGAGTATATTATGGCATCCCTCTTTGGCAACTCCAGCGATTCCACTTAATGTTTTCATTGCATTCCCGAAGGTCTCGATATCGCCGGCTCAGAACCGCTCGGATCGGAGCCTTCGTTCTGAAGCGCTGCTTGCGGGTCGTGCTAGCAATTGCCAGCATAGCAATTTCTGTGAACGCATCGGGCCAGGCGACGAAAAAAACTCCCTCGCCAACGCCGGCGGACGTGTCATCACCGAAAAAAACTCCCTCGTCAAGGCCGATGGACGTGTCTTCACCGAAAAAAACTCCCTCGCCAAGGCCGGTGGACGTGTCACCGAAAAAAACTCCCTCGCCTGAGCCGGTGGACGTGTCATCACCGAAAGCGACTCCCTCGCCAATGCCGGTGGACGTGTCATCACTGAAGCCTGACGACCTGCGCAGCTTCGACACCAATCCGCCGGAGGTTCAGAAGCTCTTGACCGCCGCCTTGGAACTTACGGAGCGCAAGCTTGGATACCTTTATGGCTCTGCAGATCCTGAGCGGGGTGGAATGGACTGTTCGGGCACGATTTACTTTTTATTGCAGAACGCGGGAATGGCGGACGCCCCCAGATCGGCAAGCTTGCAGTATGTTTGGGTTCGCAAGGCCGACACATTTCATGCTGTGGTAAGCAATCGCGCGGACAGCTTCGAATTGGACGATTTGCGGCCGGGAGATCTTCTCTTTTGGACAGGGACCTATGGAGTAGACACAGATCCTCCTGTGACCCACTCAATGATCTACCTTGGAAAGGCGCGATCCGATGGGCGTCCTCTCATGGTAGGGGCGAGTGACGGGCGAGCCTACCGCGGAGACAGGAAATTCGGCGTGAGCGTTTTCGATTTCGTGCTCCCAAAGCCGAATGGCAAGAATCCCGCGAGCCGATTTATCGGATATGCAAAAATCCCCCGCTGATCTGCGAAGTCGAGTCCTTTCGTGCTAGTTTGATGAGACCCGCATCGATGGGAACAACGACGTCATCGACGATTACCGCAGCAGCACGTTCATTGAAGTGACTCCACGCGAATATGCCCATCGAGTTCTCCTCGAAGCGCCGAATCGATAAGTTCTGTCACTCCAGCTCCCGCGCTGTGCCGGGTGACCAGTGCCGCCTTGTCCTTGAGACTTGGCAGAGCGTTTGCAACCGCCACTGGCAGGCCGCAAACCTCCAGAAAAGCATGGTCGTTCTTCGCATCCCTGACTCCGATGACCTCGCCGGACAATAAGCCGAAGATCTCCAAGGCTGCCCGAAGGCCGCTGGCCTTATTGATTCCGGAGGGGAGAATCATTACGGCTCCCTTGTTGAAGATGACCTGGAGCTCGAGTCCGAGTTCCTTGATTACTTCGATGACGACGGTTTCATGCGGCTCGCGTGTTGCTATTATCGAGGCGCCAACTCCGAGCGATCGGCGATTGTGCGGCGCCGCGGGCCGGTCCAGCTCTCAACCAAAAATTTGCCAGCGGAGACTTCGTGGTCGATGGTTTCGCTGAGGACCATATCTCTGCGAAGCATGATAGCCATGAATGTGCCGGAGGATAGAGAATACACACGAAGTCACGAGTGGATTTTAATGGACGACGCGAGCGCTGTGGTGGGTTTGGCGGCAAACGATCCGGCGGGTGCTGGCGAGATCAAGCGCATCGAGCTTCCGCAGGCGGACCTTGCCGTTAAGGTAGGCGATAACGTAGTGACGATTGTCTTTGCCAACGCGACCAGACCCGTCTACGCACCCCTCAGCGGCAGCATCATCGAGGTCAACAGTGATCTCGAATCGCATCCAGAGCTTTTAAAGCAGGACCCCTACGGCGCAGGCTGGCTCTTTCGCTTGAAAGTTGAGGCCGGAGAAGAAATCGAGCATCTGCTTTCCTCTGCCGCATATGGCCAGCAACTTCGAGCTGCTGAGGCCATGGATATCGAAGTTCCCTAACTTTTTCGA
The DNA here is from genome assembly GCA_963810765.1 of uncultured Verrucomicrobiae bacterium. Lineage (GTDB taxonomy): Bacteria > Verrucomicrobiota > Verrucomicrobiia > Chthoniobacterales > Terrimicrobiaceae > DASTFP01. Next base: position 33,765 of record CAWEOV010000024.1, on the reverse strand, counting down.
CGCGGATTCTCAACCCAAGTCAGGCAACTGAAGCGCAACCGGTTTCTCGCCCCCGCAGCCTGCTCCGGAAGTCAAACATGGGCCGGAGGGCTGGCGGCCCGCCGAACAAGGGTGCGAGAGGTGCACTCGACCCATTATTTTCCGGCTATTGCGCGGTATATCCACCGTCCACGATGATGTCCTGGCCCGTGGTGAACGCCGCAGCAAAACGCCACGGATGTTGATGTCGCACACCTGATGCTAATGCTCGACCGTCTGCTCGGTCGTAAGCGGGCCGAACTGGCCCTCGATGCCCGCGTTGTTGAACGCTATGTGCAGAGCGCCGAAGGCGCCGACTGTCTTTTCGACGAGCGCGATGATATCAGCCTCCCGGGCGACGTCAGTCTGCGCGCCTACGGTCTGCACTGGGGCTCTGTCAAAGCGACCCCGAGCACGCACGGCTGCGTCCGGATGCCAATTGACTCGGCTCGGAAGACCTCCCAGCGCGGGTGGACAACCGTGACATGTGAGACAACCGTGACATTGCACAACCTTTTCCTTCATGCCATCAATCCACAAAATGTTGAAATTGCTTGGCAGGCAGACCCTTCAGATTATTTCCGGACTTGGCGATTTCGCCCTATTTACCGGGACGTCTTTCAGTTCTGCGGTGAAATCCAAAAGGCTGGCTCGGCGGATCGCCCGCGCTTTTTACGAGCAGGGCGCGCTCTGTTTACCCGTGGTCTTAATTGTGGGCATGTTTACTGGTTTGGTGCTGGGATTGCAGGGTTACTACGTCCTCAATCGCTTTGGTTCGGAAGGTTTGCTGGGTGCGCTGGTATCGCTCAGTCTGGTGCGGGAAATGGCACCGGTGCTGGCTGCCCTGGTGCTTGTGGGGCAGGCGGGTTCCGCCCTCGCGGCAGAACTTGGCATTCAGCGCAATACGGAGCAGATCGTGGCGCTGGAGACGATGGGGGTGAGCAGTCACGGTTACCTGGTGGCCCCTCGGTTGATTGCTGCTCTTCTGGTTTTTCCGATTCAAACGGCGCTTTTCGTAGCGATTGGTTTGTGGGGCGGCAGTCTGTCGGGCTCTCTGTTGCTCGGCGTGGAGCCAGGAGTTTACTGGTCGTCGGTAGAGCGGGCTGTGGAATCAAAGGATGTGAGGGAATGTTTCATGAAAGCGGCCACGTTTGGCCTTTTGACCATCAGTGTTTGTGCATATCACGGCTTCAACGCGCATCGCTGTCGCTCAGCAACAGGCGCCCGGGCCGTCAGCGCGTCCACCACTCGTGCGGTGGTGCATTCCAGCATCATCATCCTGGCAGCCGACTACGTCATTACATCATTTCTGGTCTGATGATGGGCACCGTCAAACAAGATATACTGCTTCGTGTCGAAGACCTGCACAAGCGCTTCGACGACCATATTGTTCTGGCGGGAGTCGGACTCGATGTGCGTCGCGGCAGCGTTTTTACCGTAGTTGGCCCCAGCGGAGCCGGTAAGTCTGTGTTCCTTAAGTGCCTCGCAGACGTCTTGCAGCCGGATGCAGGACAGATCAGCTTTGACGGACGTCCTCTTAGTATCACCGATCCTGCTGCACGCGCGGAGTTTCGCCGGCGGTGCAGTTTTCTCTTTCAAAGCAACGCCCTCTTCGATTCGTTGTCGGCTTTGGAGAATGTGGCGCTCCCGCTTGAACAGACGACAGACCTCACAGACAATGAGATTCGTGAGCGCAGCCTCGAAGCTTTGCGACAACTTGAAATTCATGATCATGGAAATCACTACCCCAGCCAGCTTTCCGGCGGCATGCAAAAGCGTCTCGCGCTTGCCCGTGCGCTCGTTACCCGTCCGGAACTCGTATTGTTCGACGAACCGACCGCCGGCCTTGATCCTCTGCGCCGCAACGCCGTTTTTGCCATGATCGCCAAGTACCAGCGCCAATTCAGTTTTACGGCGCTCATAGTGACCCATGACGTGGTCGAGGCGCTGGTCGCCAGTGACCGTGTCGCGCTCCTTGACCAAGGCCGGATATGCTTTGAAGGCACTCCTGCGGAATTCTCCGCTTCCACCCTGCCAGTTGTGTGCGGTTTCCGCGACAGTGCCGATGCACTTGGCAGCTCCCTTGCAGCTATCCGCCGTGGGGAGAACATTCAATCCGACGACTCATGAACCAGACCAGGCTTGAGCTTCTTGTCGGAATCTTTGTGCTCCTAGGAATTGCTGCGGTTGCCTACCTTACGATGAAACTCGGCACGGGATCGCTGATCGGTGGAGACACCTATCTCGTTGAGGCCCGCTTTGCCAATGCCGGCGGCTTGCACAGCGGCAGCAGCGTGCTTGTCGCAGGCGTGACCGTCGGACGTGTGGACGGGGTGCGAGTAGACCCCGCGGATTACAGCGCCATCGCAACGCTTCGAATCCTGAGCGGGCTCCGGCTTCCAACCGATTCCATGGCATCCATCAAAACCACCGGGCTGATCGGCGACAAGTATGTATTCCTTTCTCCGGGGGCGGATGCGACCTATTTGGAGCCCGGAACAAGAATCACAATGACGGAATCGTCTATCGATCTTGAGTCCTTGATCGGCAAGGCGGCTTTCGGCAGTGTCGATAAAGAAACAGATAAGGAACCTTCACCGTGAATCTACGCCCGCTCTACCTACTCGCCATCTTGAACCTGCTCCACGGCGTGGCCGTTGCCGCGACTACTGAGGCCGAAAAGCGCCTGCAAAGCGCGGTGAATGAGGTCCTCAAGGTCGCCGATCGCGCCCCTACTAACAGTGCATTGACGGAGAGCTTGCAGCCCGTGTTGCTAAGGTATATGAGCTTCGACGCCATGACTCGCAGGGCGATCGGTCCGGGATGGCGCCAATTCACGCCGGATCAGCAACGGAAGGTTACTCAGCTCTTCACAACATTGATCATCCGCAAATACAGCAGCAAGTTCACCCTAGGCGAGCAGCCGGTCGTCAAATTCAAGACGGCGTCGACTCTCGCACCCGGTCGGGTGGAGGTGCCGACCACTCTGCTTTATCAGGGCAGTCAGTACAATGTTACCTATCGCTTGGAGGAGGCCGAGGGCTGGCGAATTACCGATGTGATGGTTGAAGGCGTGAGTTTCGTGGCCAACTACAGAGCCCAATTTGATGCTCAATTTAAGAAGGGTGGCACGAACGCCGTAATTAGCGCGCTTTCTCAATCCGTGGACCGCCCCCAATGAAACGCCAAATATCTTTGCTGTTCGTTCTTCTTGCGGTGTCGTCAGTTCCACTCCTGACCGGCTGCGCCTCCAACAACCGGAAGCGGCCCGAGCCAACTGTTTCTGCCGCAGTGGGAGACAATAAAGTCAAGGCGAGGCCGGTGAAAGCTGAAGAAGCCGAAATCGATGAATACAGCACCGTGTTGGTTTCCGACCCTTGGGAACCCGTCAACCGTGCCATCTTTCGGTTTAACGATAGCCTCTATACCATACTGCTTCGGCCGATTTCAAAAGTCTATGAGACAGTCGTGCCCAAACCGGTCCGCAAGGGACTCGACAATGTAGCCGAAAACGTGAGAGTCCCGGTTCGTCTCGTTAACAACGTGTTGCAAGGGAAGTTCGAGCGCGCGGCGCGCGAACTACAAAAGTTTCTCGTGAATTCCACCTGGGGTATTGGAGGCATCGTGCGCCTGTCCGACCGCATCCCCTCGCTGGCCGAGGTCCCTGCCGCGGACACTGGACAGACATTTGCCAAATGGGGCATCGGACGCGGCCCATATATTGTGCTGCCTGTGCTCGGGCCGAGTAGCCTGCGTGACGCCATTGGATATGCTGGCGATTCTGCGTTAAACCCGGTGAGTTGGGTGACAACCGCGTTTGGTGCCCCCGTGTGGGCGATTGCGATCCCCTCCACAAATACCCTGCGCTCCTTGCCTCATGAGCTTCGCATTTACGATGCAGCCACCGAAAACACCTTGGATCCCTATCTAGCGGCACGCAGCGCCCACATCCAATATCGGAACGAGGTCGCTTTGAAGTAGATCTGTAGCCGAAGCAACGTTTTCCGTGCTTTGTTATGCAGAGGGTAACGGGCCAAACTCTGTCAGCTTCTGATCGAGCCGTTCCAGCATCCGTTTCCAAGTGAGCCACGAGGGGGGTATCGAGCTTGCCAGCAAAGGCGCACAGGTGCTGAACATCGAGCACGGCGTTGCTGGGAAGATTGGCCAACTCTTCCGCATAGATGAGCAGTCGCTTTTCGCCTGGATGAAACTGTCCGTTGATCGCAAAGAGGATGTCAAAGTAACTCGCCAGCCACGCCGCTACCCGGTGATTAAGACTGACCGGATCCTGGCGGGCGATCGCCGCCTTGATTTGATGGAAATAGCAGGATTGCATACCGCCGCCAAGGACCGGCCGATTCTTTCGGAGAATCGCTTGAAGGAGGCCGTGCGGATAAGTTCCTCGAGTTTGATGCTGCAGATCTGCCAGCCAACTATTGGGATCCGCCAGCCTAATACCCTGGCTCAGGCTGAAACAGAACGCGGTCGTGTATCCAAGAGAAGCCACATGCTGTATAAGGCGCCGGTGGACTTCCTCCTCCGCTTCCCGGCATGATCGGTACATTACATTGAACCGCGCACCGTCTGGTTCAATCCATTCGTCGTCCAACTCCCAAAAGGTATTGTCGAGTTGGTATTCAGAGGCGCGACTTGCGATGATCTTCTTACGGGCGTTCAGCGGCACCGGCGTTCGGCAGTAGACGTATAAATCGTAATCAGACAAGGAATCCGCCTTCTGCGTTGTTGCCGATCCAGCCAGTGCCACAGCTTCGACTCCAGCGATGCCAGCAAAGGCGCTCGCCGTCTCGCGCAAAAGAGACATGCGGTCCGCTAGAATTTGGTTCTTGGCAGAGTCGCTTGGGTCTTCTTGAGATGGAGTTTTTGGGAGCAATGGAGCAGAAAGCAAATCCCGAAATTTATTTCGGGATTTGCTCTACTACTTCTTTCGCCGGATATCGATGGTCATCATGGTATTCCACGAGCCGTCCGGCCCCAGGATCGAGGATGTAAAGACTTTGTGGTCGGGGCTTTTCAACTCCGTCATTTCTCTGAATTTGGAAGGCGTTTGCGGGTTGGGAACGGGGCCTTCCGTTTCCCACGTTAAAATATTTCCCGTGACATCGAACGTGCCCTCAAGCTGCCAGATGTGGCTGGTCATGCTATCGATCACCGTTCCGATATATTTTTTCTTCGCGGGGTCGTAACCGATGGTCAGGATTTGCTCGTAGGGAAAATCCGGCACGGTGCTTTTGATTTCCGCGACGAACCAGAACCCGCCGATCAAGCGAGAACTTTCGACTCCCTTCAGTTTCGTCGGTGGCTGTCCCGGGGCCATGAATGCCTCGCCTTCCGACTCCCATTCGCCGACAAACTTTTGAAGCAGTTCGTGTTCTTTGACAGGTCCGGGCATTTCGTTGCAGGCGGACGTATTTTGGGTGGGTGGTTCTTCTGTAACAGTGCTCATATTTTTCCGTTCTTATTAATGGTTCCGCTGGTTCGTCCAGTTCAAAGACATGACGAACGGCCGTCGGCGCACAGGACATCGACGTGCGATTTTTTTGCGAAGTTGGCGCCAGCAAATCCGTCGGAACCCCCATCGACCAGATGACTTTGGCACCACGCCCATCGTGGATCAAAAAGCCGGACGAATACTCAAAGGCGCCAGTCAGGCGTTCTATCCCAGTGCTCGTTAGAAGCTTGGCTAACATGCTCGAACCACCTACACCATCACGTCCGAAAGCAGCGACGGAACGGTGCCCGATCGGTATTGCAATGGAAAGCCAGGCAAACGCGAAAGCGATTTTTTTCCCATGAAATTCGGTCTTGATCTGCCGCCGCAACAGCGGGTATATGGCGGTTTTTTCGTTTATTCGTTCTGCATGGGCAGCCTGCCGCCACGGCTGCCCGACCTGCAGCGGATGATGCAGATCGAAGAGGGGGCGCTCGGCTTCGGCCTCATCGGCGCCGCCGCGGGGACGCTGGTGTCGCTAAGCTTCTTCGGGCCGATCCTCGAGCGCATCGGCTATCGCCGCTCGATCCTGACGCTGATCCCGCTCCTGGCGTTGCTCTATGCGATCGCGAGCTTTGCCGGCGGGCCGCTGGCGTTTTTCCTGCTGCTGTTTCCGGTGGGGATCGTGATCGGCGGCATCGAGATCATTTTGAACCTCGAGGCCGACCGCACCGAGCACATGATCGGCCATCGCATCATGAACCGGGCGCATGCGTTCTGGAGTTTCGGATTTTTCTCGGCGGGCATCATTTCGGCGCTGGTCGCGCAATCGGGGCTCTCGCCGCAGATCCACCTGTTCCTTATGGTGCCGCTGGTGATCGTGGGCGTGGCGCTGATCCTCGGGCGCTTCGATCCGGCGCCACACCGCACTGGCACCTCGAACGAGAAGCCGCCGCACTTCGCGGTGCCGACGATGGCGATCATGGTGCTCGTCGCGGTGACGCTGAGCGCGATGATCATGGAGGGCGCGGGGATCGACTGGGCTGCGATCTACATGCGCGACGTGTTCGCGGTGTCGCCGTTCCTCTCGGGCTTTGCGGTGGCGCTCGGCGCCGGGGCGCAGGCGGTGACGCGGTTCTTTGCCGATCCGTTCGTCGAGCGCTATTCGCCGACCGCCGTGTCGCGGGTGCTGCTCGGGGTGCTCGGCGCGGGCGTGCTGCTGGTGTTTTTCGCCCCCAGCGACTGGCTGGCGCTTGTCGGCTTTGCGCTGATGGGGGTGGGCACCTCGGTGATCTTCCCGCTGGCGATGTCGGCGGCGGCGCAGCTCACCGACCGGCCGGCGCCGACCAACGTTGCATCGCTGGCACAGATCTCGTTCGTCGCGTTCCTGCTGGGACCGCCACTGCTCGGTTACGTCGCCGAGCATTTCGGCATCCGCTGGTCGTTCGGCATCGGGCTGCCGCTGGTCATCCTGAGCATCGTCTGCGCCGGGGCGCTGGGGACGAAACCGCTGAAGCACGAGGTCGAGTAGGGGGACCACGAGAGGACGCGACACACCTTCTTGACGGAAACTTATGAACAACCTTTTCGACATCAACCAGTTCTACTGAGGAGACCCCATGCCAACCAAGAAGCAGCGAATCGCCGTCGTCACCGGCGGCGGCAGCGGAATCGGAGCAGCCGTGGCGCACGCACTTGCAGGAGACGGGTGGACCGTCGTCCTGGCTGGACGACGCAGAGAGGCTCTTGAGGCGGTCGTGGCCGGCGGTTCAGGGCTGACCGGCGTGCTAGACGCGATTCCGACAGACGTCACCGACGAGGCCAGCGTGCGGAGCTTGTTCGAGACCACGGTGCAGCGCTACGGCCGAGTCGACCTCTTGTTTAACAACGCGGGCACCGGAGCTCCCCCGGTCGATATCGATGCCCTCGAACTCGAGAGCTGGAACAAGGTGCTCGCCGTCAACTTGACCGGCGCCTTTCTCTGCACGCGGGAGGCGTTCCGGGCCATGCGCCAGCAACAGCCCCGGGGCGGCCGCATCATCAACAACGGATCGATATCCGCACACGCTCCGCGGCCACGTTCGATTGCCTATACCGCCACTAAACATGCCATCACAGGCCTCACCAAATCAACCGCGCTCGACGGGCGGGCGTTCGACATCGCCTGCGGACAGATCGATATCGGCAACGCGGCGACCGACATGGGCAGCGGAGCGGCGTCCGGAGCTGCCCAGGCTGACGGCACCGTGCGACCCGAGCCGTTGATGGACGTAGCCGAAGTCGGGAGGGCGGTCCGCTACATGGCTGATTTGCCCCTCGACGCGAACGTCGCAACGATGACCGTGATGGCGACGAAGATGCCGTTCATCGGCCGAGGTTGAGCATATGAAGAAAAGCAGACCCGGTATCCACGCATGGGAGATCGACCGAACCATTGTGCGCGAATTATTGAGATCCAGATGCGCACAATGGCCGAATCGCTCGCATAGACCGTTAAAAGGTAGACGAGACAAGAAAAGCGCGAGACAAGAGAAGCGCGACTTCAGCGAGGAACGGAATATCAGCATATCGCGAAAGTGAACAACAAGGACTACTGAATATGGCAATCGAACATAAGCGTTTAGGAAAGCACGGGATACTGGTGAGCAACATCTGCCTTGGCACCATGAATTTCGGCTGGCACACTGGCCAGGAAGACAGTTTCAAGATTATGGATCGCGCCTTGGAACTCGGCATCAACTTCTTCGACACCGCAGACGTCTACGGCTGGGGCGGCGAACAGGGCGACACCGAGGAGATCCTGGGGCGCTGGTTTGCCCAGGGAGGCGGCCGCCGGGACGCGGTGGTCCTGGCCACCAAGGTCTTTAATGCTGTCAAGCGCAAGGCCAACCTGGCGGAACCCAACAGTGACGGCCGCAGCCTTTCGGCGTACAAGATCCGCAAGCACTGCGAAGGAAGCCTGAAACGGCTCCAGACCGATCACATCGACCTCTACCAAATGCATCACGTGGACCGCGACTGCCCCTGGGACGAGACTTGGCAGGCCTTTGAGCAACTGGGCAACCAGGGCAAGGTGGTTTACGTGGGGTCCAGCAACTTCGCGGGATGGGACATCGCTACCGCGTGCCAGGAGGCTGCCAAACGCGGTCTGGCCGGTCTGAGCAGCGAACAAAGCATTTACCATCTCAACAACCGCATGGTGGAACTGGAGGTAATCCCTGCTTGCAGACACTATGGCCTGGGACTGATCCCATGGAGCCCATTGGGCGCGGGCCTTCTGGCCGGAGCCCTTGAGAAGCTGGAAAGCGGCCGGCGCGCCAGCGAGGAAACCCTGAAGGAAATCAATGAAAATCGAGCCAAGCTGGAGCGATATGAGGCCCTGTGCAAACAATTGGGCGAACCTCCCGCGGCGGTGGCCCTGGCCTGGCTTTTGCACAATCCCATCGTGACTGCGCCCATCATCGGCCCGCGAACAATCGAGCAATTGGAATCTACTCTGCGCGCGACGGAGATCACGCTCAATGAAGAGACCTTGAAAAAGCTCGATGAGATTTTTCCGGGTCCCGGCGGCGAAGCGCCTACGGCCTACGCCTGGTAACCCTCAAAGTTTTAAACAGAACGACCTATGGAAAGAATCAAAATTCCTCACACGGATCTGGAAGTTTCCCGCTTGGCCTTGGGCTGCATGGGCCTGGGCGGTGGTTGGGATGCAGATACCCAGTTGACGACACACCACGAGCGGCAAGCCCGGGAATTCCTTGATGCGGCCGAGGAGATCGGTGCGAATTTCTTCGACCACGCCAATATTTACGGCCGTGGAAGGGCGGAAGAGGTTTTCGGCCGGGCGCTCAAGGAAAGACCATCCTTAAGGGACAAGATCGTGATTCAGTCAAAATGCGGGATCCGCTGGGCGGACGATCCGCCCGGAACACCACAACGCTTCGATTTCAGCCGCGACCACATCCTGGAAAGCGTCGATGCGATCCTGGCGCGACTGCGCACCGACCGGTTGGACATCCTCCTGCTGCACCGTCCCGACCCTCTTTGGGAAGGGGAGGAAATCGCCGAAGCTTTCGGGAAACTCCACAGCTACGGGCAAGGTGCGCTATTTCGGCGTTTCCAACCAGAACCGGTTTCAGATGGAATACATCCAGTCCTTTTTGCCCGACCCTCTGGTGGCGGATCAAGTGGAGATGAGCCTGCTGCACCACGGCTTTGTCGAAGTCTCCATTTCCTTCAACCAGAACTCGCCCCGCTACCCCGATGGCTGGGAGGGAACCATGGAATACTGCCGGATAAAGGGCGTCTTGCTCCAAGCCTGGAGTCCCCTTGCCCAGGGCGTCTTGATGGGGAACCTCGACGCCCAACCCGACAACGTAAAGGAGACAGCCGCCTTAGTGCAGGAATACGCTCAGCGCCACGAGACCACCGCCGAGGCCATTCTGCTAGCATGGCTTCTCAAACATCCGGCGAAGATTCAGCCCGTATTGGGAACTACACGGCCGGATCGATTGCGGGCTTGCGCAAAGGCGCTTTCGGTTTCCCTGAGCCGCGAAGAATGGTACTCCCTTTTCGCCGCGGCCAGGGGAGCACCCATGCCTTGAAAACGACGAGGGAATTCGCAGGTTTCCTCAAGGCGCTTTCGGTTTCTTGCCCTTCATGATATCTGCGCCAACTTCCACGGCCTTTTGCGCCATGGTGTAAGGATCCCGGGCCGGAGTGGCTTCGAGCAAGCTGGCTTTGCTCTTTAGGGCAGCGGCTCCATCGGGAGAACCGTCCACACCAACGATAAAAGAACTCGCTACGGTTCGCCTGCTTGGCCGCAAGATCGCAGCCGATTGCCGTCGGGTCGTTGATCGCAAACACCGCGTCGAGCTTCGGAAAAGCCGTCAAACAGATCGGTCATCACACGCAATCCACCGTCCCGGCTGCCTGCCGCATTTTGATCCTGGGACAGGACCTTGATGCCGGGATTCTTGCTCTTGCGGAGCTTAAGCCAATACGGTGACCGACTTCTGTGCCGTAGCTGCATCAAGCCGCGCGCGGAGTCTTGATAAAGTCCGGCATAAGGTTCAACCCAGGCCGCCATCGGCTCGATCTCTTGCGGGTTCAGTCCTTCTCCAAACGGCAGTGCGACGTCTGTGGCACCTTGCGCCGCGATGAGAGCTGCGCCGATGGCCGTAAGTTCAGGCTCATCGACCACGGTCACCGGTTGGCCAAAGATGCCGGCGCGCAATTCTATGAAGGCGTGCGAACGCGCCCAGCCGCCAGTTGCGAAATTGGCGCAGGCCTGGCACCGGCCGCCAATATCTCATCAAACATCCGCCGCGCGTAGAAGGTCGCAGCTTCTAACGCGGCTCGCACATCCGCTTCGGTCGGTTCGCCGCCAGACCGCGCGAGCAATTCGTTAGAACCGGAGATTGGTAGTGGACGGTCGCCAGGGAGACCCGCAATACGTTCCAACGCAAGCAACCGCGCGACAAGATCGGTGGTCCCGCGAAGCGGCTGGCACCTTTCTTAGTGCGCTTGAAATGGGGGATGTTCCATCTCGTTAATGCGCCTGAATGAGCGCCGGCTCAAACAGCTCGATCGGGAAGTTGATGCTCCAGCCTGGCCGCGAACTCGCGTTCCTGATCGACCACTTAGTCTTGATAAAGTGCGAGTTCATCCTGAAGAAATCGGTGGTGACACTGCTAAGTCTCGTCCCCGGCCTGTCATCTCCAGCGCCGCAGGCCGGCGTCTATCCGAGGCAATCCAACTTGCCGCGCAGGCACGTATCGGTGCGGAATCTCATTTGACTGAGCTGGATCGGATTGTTGGCGATGGTGACATGGGAATTAGTTTAGCAAGAGGGGCAAAGGCGATTGAGCGCGACCTGCACAGCTATGATTTGGACAATCCCGCAGCCACTTTGGCAGCGCTAAGCCGAACACTCCGTGAGGCGCTGGGCGGAAGTTCAGGACCACTTTATGCCGTCTTTTTCCTGCGTGCAGCCAAGGAACTGGAACATCGAAACATGGGTGAACGACCCGAGGCACAGTGGGCTCGAGCGTTTCTCGCCGGCTGCCAAGGCATGAGTGATTTGGGGGGAACCGCAAACGGCGATCGGACAATGCTGGATGCATTGTGGCCTGTTTGCAGGCTTGACATGAGCGACCTGGAATACTCCACTCCAGTGGAGACACCACGGCAACAAACGCAGCCTCCCAATGAATTCCCTCCAGCCCCGCAGTCCTTCGCCGCATCGACGTCGCACCCAAAAGCGATTTCCGGGCAGGTAGCAGGAGGCATACGAAAAGACAACACCGATGAAAACAATTGCAATTTCCAGATTAATTGGCAGCGAAGCGGCCAAAATCGCCCGGCGAGTGAGCGAGGCTTTAGGGTATACTTTGGTGAATAAAAGCGTTCTGGAGGGGATATTCCGCCAATATGGGCTGGAAAAATTTGGCGAATTATATACGTCTCCACCAAATGTTTGGGATCTGGCAAACGCGAAGAATCTGCTCATCGTTTCGATGTTAAATGACACAATGGAAGCCCTGGCCCGTCGAGGGGGTGTGTTGATACTGGGGCGGGGTGGTTATGCCTCTCTGAGCAAGTATGCGGATGTACTCAACGTGCGCCTCCAGGCCCCGTTCTCAGTCAGAGTGGAACGAGTGATGGCCCGGGAAAACTTATCCAACCGCTTGCGAGCTGAGCAACGAGTCAAAGCAGACGACACGGCCCGGCAAAAGTTCGTCTGGAGGTTCTACAACCAAGAATGGGATAACGGATCAAACTTCGACCTGGCTATTGATACCGATACCATATCAACCGAGATGGCTGCGAACTGGATCATCGACGCAGCCAAGGCACTTTCGCAAAAAGGATTCGGACCAGATGCAGTCACAGCCGAACGGGCCAAAGTAGACCCTGCCTTATTGGATGCGATAGATAGTGCCATAGCGCGTCAGGTTCCTTCTGAGAATGAGGATTTGTCTTGATTTCTATATAGAATGCTAATTTCATCAACAGCAAACAAGTTCCCACGGAACCCACCCAATGTAAGTGATTGGAGTCGAAAGCGTAAAAGCCTCCCCCATGACAAAACTTTCGTCAACAGTTCCTGGCTCACCCAAATCGATCACACGCTCTTGGCTGCTGAGGCCTTGCGAAATACCGCGGCCGCGAAAGCCTGCTCCACCGGGATTGGACCCGCTCCAGCGTCGCAATCCTTCTCTGCATCAACGCGGGGGCCTGGAAAAAGCGATTTCCCAGATCATAAAATCAATCAAACATCAACAAATCGAATGAAAAAGCAATATATCAAAAACCTATTAGGTGTGCTGCTGGTCATGATGGTAGGCCTCACAGCGGCAAACTCAAAAGACAAGGGCGTCAAAGTCGGGATGGCCGTACAGGATCTAAGCAATCCGACATGGGCGGGCTATTGTCAGGCTATTAAAAAGGAGATCGAATCCAAGGGTGGAAGTATGAATTTTGTTGCCTGTGAAAGCAATGTTAACAAGCAAATCACTCAAGTCGAAAACTTCGTCGCAAGCGGCGTCAATGTTTTGATTGTCCATCCAGCTGACCCCGCGGGAATTGAAGACGCTTTAAAACAAGCAAGGGAAAAGGGGGTAAAAGTCCTCGCGTGGGACGACAACCTTGAGAACGCCGATATGGCCTGGCTGATCGACAATCATAAATTGGGTTATCTGATCGGCGAACACGCTGCAAAGTGGATCAATGAAAAACTTGGCGGCAAAGCAAAGGTCGCAATACTTAATTACCCGCAATTGCCGATCTTGCTTGAACGAGGAAATGGTATTAAGGAGGCGGTTACCAAGTTGGCGCCACAAGCTAAAATCGTAGCCGAAACAAGCGCCATCAATCCTGCTGAAGGCATTAGCAAGATGGAAACGGTTTTCCAGGCCAACCCTGATGTAAAAGTTGTTGGATGCATCGGCGCCGGTGGCTCGGTGGGTGCCAATGAAGCGGCAAAGGCAGCAAACAAAATCACAGACGACTTCGGCATCTTCGCGGCTGATGCAACCCAACCGGAACTTCTCGCTATCAAGAACAATGAGGGCGTCAGAATGAGTGTGACGATCACTGGCACCAATAAAGTCATAGCCGAAAAAGTTTGGGAAATGGTTGAGCAATTGGCTTCTGGAAAACCGATCGAAAAGAAAGAGGTCTATCGCGAATTGATTCCCGTAACTAAAGAGAATGTTGATGAATACCTCGGCAAGTGAGCCGTCAATCGTATGAATTCACGTTGCGTGTATGGCCTGGAATGTCCGCATTGGGCATCGCCAGGCCATACATTCAAGTGCGGCAATTACGGGTGCATCGCGATGCATAAATAATTATGTATATTTTGCAGTTACAAAATATAACGAAGAAATATCCAGGCGTCGTTGCGCTGAACGACGTAAGCATTGACGTTGTAAAAGGCGAAGCGCATGCATTGGTCGGGGAGAACGGCGCAGGCAAATCGACATTGATCAAGAGTTGCACGGGCGCAGTCGTGCCGGATAACGGCAAGATAATTGTCCAAGGCAAGGAGTTTTCATCTCTCACCCCCACGTCTTCTGCAGAAAACGGACTCGGGGTAATTTATCAGGAATTCAATCTGGTGGGGGAACTTTCTGTAGCGGAAAATATCTTTCTGGGAAGAGCCATTAGAAAAGGGATCATTATCGATAAGAAGGCTATGGTCAGGGAGTCTGAAGCCATATTCAAGCAGTTCAATATCGATATCGATCCGAACGAGTTGGTTAGTAATCTGACTGTCGGTTATCAACAGCTCGTAGAAATCGCAAAAGCCATATCTCAAAAAGCGAATATTTTGATCATGGACGAGCCGTCCGCGCCGTTAACCAAGGCCGAGGCGGAACGGCTTTATGAAATGGTAGAGAAACTGAAGGCATCAGGGGTCACCATCATCTACATTTCGCACAGGATGGAGGAAATTTTCAGGCTTACAGATCGTATCACCGTGTTGAGGGATGGTCAGAAAATCGCAACGTTGAACACGCGGGATACGAATCTGGACGCCCTTGTCAAACTGATGGTTGGTCGGGAGTTAAAAGAAACCTACCCTAAGCGAAAGGAATGCATTTCGGATGAGGTTTTGCTGGATGTGCAGAAGTTAACCGGCAACGGGGTGCACGATGTCACCTTTCAAATCAGAAAAGGCGAAGTGGTGGGATTTGCGGGACTGATTGGCGCAGGTCGAACCGAGCTGGCTGAATTGCTTTTTGGCGCGAAGCGGAAAACCGGCGGAAGCGTGGTCCTGAATGGCAAGCAGAGCGATCCGAAATCGCCTCGAGAAGCAATTGACACCGGGATTGCGCTTGTGCCGGAAGACAGGAAAAAGCAGGGCGCACTGCTTGAAGTAGACATAAGGGGCAATATCAGCATGGCTATCATTGAAAGGATATCCAGATTCTTCACGGTTAATACGAAAGAAGAAAAGCGTATCGCAAATTACTATAAAGATGCGATAAGGATCAAAACCCCGACTATCGAGCAGAAGATCAAAAATTTGAGCGGCGGCAACCAGCAAAAGGTAATTATCGCCAGATGGCTGGCGTCCGAACCGACCCTCGTCATTTTCGATGAACCGACAAGGGGGATCGATGTTGGTGCGAAATCGGAAATTTACGCATTGGTGAATTTACTGGTCGAATCGGGTAAGGCTGTGCTTATGATTTCTTCAGAAATGGAAGAAGTCATGGGGATGTCGGATAGAATTATCGTTCTGCGGGAAGGACGAATTTCCGGAATGTTGAATAGAGCAGAATTTAATCAGGAAACCATCATGGCCTTTGCGTCCCGATCCTGAAAAAGGCATAGGAATATTCCAATGAAATACTTCGAAAAACTTAAAGTCGCGGCTGGCGCTGTAGAGTTCTTAAAAAGATACGGAATATATGTCGTGCTTTTGGTGCTGATTATATTTTTCTCGATAGCATCAGAGAATTTTTTTCGTTCCAGCAATCTGCTTAATGTTGCCAGGCAGGTGTCTATGCTCGGCATTGCGGCGGTCGGCTTCGCGTTTGTTCTGCTGTTGGGGGGCATAGACCTGTCGATTGGGTCGGTTGTTACATTGGTGAACATTGTCGCGGCGTGGTTGATGGTCAACGCCGCGATGAATCCCATTTTGGCAAGCGTTTTGGCTTTGATAATGAGCGCAGTGATCGGATTCACTAATGGATGGATTATTGCCAATATTAGAATGCCGCCCCTGATCGTGACCCTGGCGATGATGATTATCATCGAAGGTTTGGCGTATATGATTTGTAAGGGGCTGCCGATTTACGGGTTTCCAAAATCCTTCACGATCATCGGGCAGGGATATATAGGCCCCATTCCAATTCCGGTGATCATCATGGCTATCATTTTGGCTATTGGGTCGTTCATCCTCAATAAGACGTATTTTGGTAGATATTTTTACGCGGTTGGCGGCAATGAACAGGCTGCCAATCTATCCGGAATAAAAGTTAACAATGTAAAATATCTGGTATATACGCTGTCGGGATTTTTCGCGGGAATAGCGGGTATCGTCATATTGTCCAGGACGAACTCGGCCCAGGTTTTGTCTGGAAAAGGACTGGAATTCGACGTGTTGACGGCATGTGTTCTGGGTGGTGTTAGTGTGACGGGTGGATTCGGCAAGATTTCCAATGTGGTTGCCGGGGTATTGATCCTGGGTGTTCTTAGCAACGGCCTGGTATTGCTTGACGTGAGCCAGTTTACGCAAATGGTTATTAAGGGTGCGGTTTTGATGCTGGCCGTAGCATTCGATTGCTTGCAGCGTCGCAAGGCGAGTTGATGGTGGAGAAAGAGGATGAAACGCCTTCATCGGCGCGTCCGGATTGGACGCGGAAGAAGGCTGCTCAAATACGCAGCTTTTCGAGGTCGAAATGACGAAGGCCATTCTCTCCAGAGCGAAACGAAAGATTCTTCTCGCGGATAGTACAAAATGGGAGAGCCCGAGCAGCATTCGCTTTGCGGAATGGAGTGAGCTCGACGACTGGATCACTGACACGCCGCGCACCGCCAAAGAGGCAAGGAAACTCAAGACGTTCGGTTTGCATCTGCACGTTGCACGGGGCTCGAAGCGCGATTGATTGTATGCCTCGCCATTTTTCGTGCCAACCACGTCCGAGGCTCCAACCCCGAGTGGCCAGCATTGTGAGATCCGGTCTCCCTCGGGAACTTTCGCGAACTAAGCAGCGCGGAAACAACATGCCGCAAAGCGATTCGTGAGAAAGGATTTGACACTAATGATCACATCGCTTTGACTCAATTTGACTCCCGTCATCGCCCTTGCGTAATGAGTTCTTCACGCTCTTCCGAAGACCGCAGCGAGCCGGCACGGCGAATGCCATCGTCGTGATGTAAGCCCGTCGCGCCGGTGCGAACCCGGAGCCCCTAGCGCATTCCTATTGCAAGTTCCACGTTAACCCTTCGAACAATGCCTGCCAAACTCAACACAGCGAACCTAAGTCAGCTCGACCCGAAAATCCAAGTACCGCGATATGATCGGCAGAAAGTCGGCCAGGCCGTCATGCATGTGGGAGTAGGCGGTTTTCATCGCGCTCACCAGGCACTCTATACGGATGATCTGCTCAACCAAGGGGAGGATTCCCAATGGGGCTTTTGCGGAGTGGGACTGCTCAAGCATGACGCCCGTATCCGCGACGTCATGCTCTCTCAAGATTGTCTTTATACCCTCGTTGAGCGAAGCATCGAAGGCGACACGGCGCGCATCATAGCCTCTATTGTGAATTTTCTGTTCGCTCCGGATGATCCGCAGAAAGTGATTGAGCAGATGGCATCTCCAGCAACTCGCATCGTTTCTTTAACGATTACGGAAGGTGGATACTACATCGATGCGGCAACCGGCGAGTTGGATGCTCAGCATGCGGACATTCAATATGATCTCGCGCATCCGCATGAACCTTCCTGTTCGTTCGGGTACCTCCTGGAGGCTCTCGATCGCAGACGCATACGCGGGCTTGCGCCGTTCACACTCATGTCCTGCGACAACATCCAGAGCAACGGTGAAGTGGCCAAGAAGATGCTAATGGCTTTTGCCGAGTTGCGGGATCCTGTGCTCAGGAATTGGATGGCGGAGAAATGCCTGTTCCCAAACAGCATGGTCGATCGCATCACCCCCGCGACCACCGATGAGCATCGCACTTTGGTTAAAGAAAAGTTTGGGATTGATGATGGATGGCCCGTGATGACTGAGACCTTCAAGCAGTGGGTGATCGAAGATCACTTCGTGCAAGGCCGCCCGAAGTGGGAACAGGTTGGCGCGCAGATGACAACTGACGTGCTGCCCTACGAGAAAATGAAGCTTCGCCTGCTCAATGCCAGCCATCAGGCGCTTTGTTACATTGGAATGCTTCTAGGATATCAGCTCGTGCATGAGACGATGGAGGATTCTGACATCCGAAAGCTCGTCGGAAAAATGATGGACGAGGAAGTGACGCCAATCTTGTCCGCAGTCCCGGGCGTTGACCTGACGGAATACAAAAGAACTCTGATCGAGCGCTTTGCGAATCCGGCAATTCGCGATCAGCTTTCACGCATAGGGATCTACGGGTCGTCGGGAATTCCCAAGTTCGTCCTGCCGTCGATTGAGGAGCAATTGAAACGCGGGGGGCCGATCAAACTGCTGAGTTTCACGGTTGCTTCGTGGTTTCGCTATCTGAATGGGCTGGACGAATCGGGCAAAGAAATGCCGATGCTCGATCCCATGGCACCGAAACTGCGCGAACGGGCCAAAGCGGCCGGAAAGGACGCTCGTCAGCTCCTTGGCATGCGTGAAGTTTTCAGCGAAGAACTGGCAAATGCACCCGACTTCCTAAAACAGGTCTCCGATACACTGGACAGCTTCTACAAGGAAGGCGCCAGGGCGACGCTGGTCAAAAGTATTAGCTAAGCTAAGCGCTCGATGCAACCGTCGCACCAGCGCGGCCTATTAGATTGTAGAGGCGGTTGTATCAACCGCCTGTCGACAGGCCCTTGGGCCTTTGGTGCAACCGCCTCATCAACTCCCCGGAAAGCCATGCGAAATTTATCGCAAAGCATAAGCTTCCGTTTCCCCTGATCAGCGGCGAAGCGCAGAGCATCGTCCAAGATTACGACGTCTGGATTCAAAAGACGATCGCCAATATTGCTGTCGAGACCTCGAACTCGTTGAACGGTTGAACGCAGGCTTTCCCGGCAAATTGTTGGGAAAATTCGTGATTCGCTCTCATCGTGCCAACTAACCGCGGGTTGGCAATGCCAATGAACAACCTGCCCGCGGCGCGTAGCGTTCGCGACCGCTTCGGTTCGAAGACTTGACCCTGGAAACCTTGGCAGAGGACAATATTAGGGGAGTTCTACGAAGAGGCCACACGCGGGCCGAAGTTGGTCTGGCACTGGAGCTTTGCAGGGCCTTGACGTTGGCTTTTACTTTGCCCGGCGCTTAACGACATAACCATACTGGGTCGGCCAAACGGGCTCTTCCTCCAGGGCATGCTGTGCCTTGACCCATCTTCGACAGTTTGGAGGCCAATTGGACCCTTTCTACTCTGTAGGGATGCCCTCAGAGTCGAAAATGTAGTGCCATAAAGTGCGAGGTGATCGCTTTTATTTATTGATTAAGTAGCAGTGATGTGTTGTCTCACTGTGCCGAGGCAACCGCTATGTTCTTCCGCGTCAAAGGCAATGGTAAGCGAGAGTATCTTCAAATCGCCGAGAGTTATCGGGATGGAGAACGGGTGCGTCAGCGTATTGTGGCGACCTTGGGCCGGCTCGATGTCCTGCAGGCCAGCGGACAGCTTGAACGACTTTTGCGTTCGGGCCTTCGCTTCTCGGAGCGCTTGCGGGTTCTCGATGCCCATGCGGCCGGAGAGACCAAGCCGGTAGCCATCACTAAGATTGGCCCGGACTTGGTCTTCGGCCGTCTTTGGGTTGAACTCGGCTTCAAAGAGATCATCGGCGAACTGCTCAGCCACAGGCGTTATGAGTTTGAGGTGGAGCGGGCTGTTTATCTCACCGTGCTGCACCGGCTTTTCGCTTCGGGCAGCGACCGGGCCGCCGAGCGCTGGCGAGAGAGTTATCGAATTCCAGGAACCGAGGACCTGGCCCTCCAGCATCTCTACCGGGCTATGGCGTGGCTGGGAGAAGAGATCGGGGAGGGGATGCTGGGCAGCCCGCGTTGCACCAAGGATGTGATCGAAGAAGCCCTCTTTGAGCGCGAGCGCGATCTCTTTAGCGAAGTGGGCCTGGTGTTCTTTGATACGACCTCCATTTATTTCGAGGGAACTGGCGGGCAAAGTATCGGCCAGCACGGCTATAGCAAAGATCACCGGCCCGACCTGCCCCAGATGGTTGTTGGCGTCGCCCTCGATGTGCGCGGGCGTCCCCTGTGTTGCGAAATGTGGCCGGGCAACACCGCCGACGCCAAGAGTTTCCTGCCCGTGGTCGAACGCATGAGGGCGAAGTTCCGGGTGCGGGAGATCTGCGTGGTAGCCGATCGGGGCATGGTGAGCGAGAGAACCCTGGAAGCCTTTTCCAAGATGAAGCCGCCGGTTCATTACATTGTGGGGGTGCGAATGCGCCGTACCAAGGAGGTCGGCGAGGTGGTGCTCAAGAGCCGCGCGCCCTGGCAGGAGGTCACCCCGGAGCGCCAGAATGCAAAGGATCCCGCTCCGCTGAAGGTCAAGGAAGTCACAGTCGAGGGCCGCCGCTACGTCGTCTGCCTCAACGAGGAGGAGCGGCGAAAAGACGCTCACGACCGCGCCACCATCCTCGAGGCCTTGCGTGAGCAGCTGCGCCGCGGCGACAAGAGTCTCATTGGAAATAAAGGCTATCGCAGGTTCCTGAAGATCGAGGGGGGCGGCCACTTCACAATCGACGACAAACAGGTCGCCCAGGAAGAAAGCTACGACGGTCTCTTCGTGTTGCGCACCGACACCGAGCACGACACGGAAACCGTCGCTCGAGTTTACAAAATGCTTTGGATGGTCGAGGACACCTTCCGCACGGCAAAGTCCATCCTCGAAACGCGCCCCATTTATCACAAAAGCGATGAAGCCATTCGTGGCCACATCTTTTGCAGCTTCCTGGCCTTGGTTCTCAAGCGTGAGTTAGAAATCCGCATGCAAGACAAAGGGCTCAGCTGGCAATGGGCCGAGATCCTCCGGGGCTTGGATAACCTCCAGGAAGTAGAGGCGGAGTTCCAAGGCCATCGCTTTGTGATGCGAGGCCACGTGATCGGAAACGCGATGCAAGCCATCCGAGCCGTCGGTGCTGCTCTGCCACCCACCATCCGCGAAATGAACTGAAGTCAGCAATATAGCGATGTAGTGCCACAGCGCCCTCGCGCTCTCATAACTCGTTGATTATCAGCTATCGCAATTTCGAAACTGTCGAAGATCATGACCCAATACGGTTCCCGCAGCAATTCGCGCGCGAGAAAGACGATGTTCGCCTGCCCACTCGTGATGATGTCATCGGCATATTCTGGATCACTGATCATCCCTACCGCTCCGGTTCGGATTCCCGCGTCTTCACGGATGCGCTGTGCAAAGTGCACTTGGTAGCCTTTGGCGACCGGAACTTTCGCGTCGTGCACAGTTCCGCCCGATGAGACGTCAATCAGGTCCACACCGAGTTCTTTCAGCCGCTTGCATAAGACGACAGATTGCTCGATGTCCCAGCCTCCCTCTGCCCAGTCGGTCGCTGAGATTCGCACAAACAACGGCAGCTGCTCAGGTATGATCGTGCGCAGTCGCTCGGCGACTCGCAAAAGAAAGCGCATGCGGTTCTCAAAACTGCCACCGTATTGGTCCGTGCGGTAGTTGCTAATCGGCGAGAGAAACTGGTGAAGCAGGTAGCCATGAGCGGCATGGATCTCGATCACTTTGAAGCCCGCTGTTAAAGCGCGTTGCGCGGCGGCTTCCCATGCCTGGACGTAATGTTCGATACCCGCTTCATCCAATGGTATAGGGATGGGGTCTTCATCGGTGAAGGGTATGGGACTTGGGCCGACAACCGGCCACCCGCCTTCCGCGGCCGTCTTCAAACTAGCCCCTCCTTTCCACGGCACATCGCAGCTCGCCTTGCGTCCGGCGTGGGCGAGTTGGATGCCGGGAGCCGCTCCCTGTGCTTCCAAAAACCTTGCAATGCGCGCTAGCGGTTCGATCTGCTCGTCTTTCCAGATTCCCACGTCATGTGGCGAAATGCGCCCATCGGCGGTGACCGCAGTAGCCTCGACGACCACCAGACCAACTCCGCCCACGGCCCGACTCCCGAGGTGGACCAAGTGAAAATCATTGGCGAGGCCGTCGTCAGCCGAATACATGCACATTGGCGACATCGCGATTCGGTTGCGAAAAGTGAGACCCCGAATTGTCATCGGGGTAAATAGATCCACTTCTGGAACTTCCCGGTCGTGATCGCAGATGGCCCTGCCGGCGCGAATGGTTACTTCGTGAGAGGGCTTTCTCATTAATAGTGTCGCTGCGGTTGTTGGTGATTCTGTACTCATTAGTTTATGTCAATTGAAGTGTTGTGGTTGATTCACCCGAGTCTCTTCCGGCGCGGTACGCTTAGTTTTCACTAGACTTAAAATAAGCGCAAGACAGTGGTCGGTTTTGGCAGTATCAGTACAGCTGACCTGTTCGCGAGTTGGGATGCTTTCGCTTGTGACTTCCGAGGTCCACAACAGCTCCTTGGCAAGTTTGCAGGAATTGGCCACGGCCTCCCTCTTGCTAGTCACCGGCGACGCAACCTGGGATATGAGCATTTGACATCCCTGTGACCTTCGAAGGGGGATCACCTCGCGCGAGAAAGATCGCCGCATAGCAAGGCTTGACTTGAGTGGCTCGTGTTCCGCCGCAAAGCAACAAGGAAGTCCGGTTGCGCCTTTAAAAACGCATACTGGCAGACGGGGAAACGACGGCCGCACGAGGCAGGAGAGTCACGGCAGCGATCATGGCGGCCGCGACCGCGCGAGACTTACGCGGGTTAACTCGCAACGGTGGACGGATCAACCAGAAATTAAGGCTGCGACCAGCTCGCGGCAGAAAGCGGGGATATCGGCGACGACCCGTCCCCAGACAAGATGGCCTTCACGAAAGGCCGGTTCGTCGACCCACGAAGCTCCGGCATTGAGCAGATCGTCCTTGATTCCCAGTGAGCCGGTGGATTTACGCCCGCGCAGAATGCCGGCCGAGATCGCCACCAGCCCGCCGTGACAGATGATGCCGATGATTTTGCTCTGTTTGTCCATCTCGCGCACTAGGTCAGTGACGACGCTATAGCGGCGCAGCTTGTCAGGCGCCCAGCCGCCGGGCAGGACGAGTGCGAACAGATCGTCCGCACTCAGGGTTTCGATTCTTACAGACGGGGTGACTTCAAGCCCGTTCTTGCCATGTATAGGCTTCAACTCCAGACCTGCGCCAATCACGTCGGCCCCTTCTTCCTGCAGGCGCATGAAAGTGACATAATATTCCAGGTCTTCAACCCCCTCCGCGACCAGGATGGCGATGCGTTTACCGCTAAGTGCTGAGGGCATAATGGTTCCTTTCAAGAGTCCTTTTTCTATAAGAATCAATAAGTTAGCTATAGCTGGTGCGCGGGAGAGTGCGCAAGGAGTAAAGTGAAAAGCTTCAACCTAGGATTTTGACGTGGACATGAAGCTTGGCCCCGGGGAGCCGTCGGCGGGTCCATGGCGAGTAACGCCGATCAGTGACGTTGTCCAACTGGTTTTCGACGCTGATCGAAAGCGTCATGACCGACCTTCGATTGTGGCCGTGGATGGCCGTTGCGGAAGCGGGAAGTCCACCCTCGCAAACTTGCTTCATCAGTCGGTGCCAGCCTCCGGGCTGGTTCACACCGACGATGTCGCTTGGCATCACTCGTTCTTCGACTGGAGCGATCTCTTGGTTGAGAACATCTTGAAGCCATTGCGAAACGGCAAAGCCGTGAGCTACCGGCCACCCGGCTGGCAGAAACACGAAAGGCCCGGAGCGATCGAGGTTGCCGCGGGTCTCGACCTAGTCTTCGTCGAAGGGGTCGGCGCCAGCAGAACCGAGGTAATGCCTTTGATCGACAGCTCATTGTGGGTTCAGTCCGACCTCGACGAAGCCGAACGCCGATGCATTGCTCGAGGCGGTGGCACCGAGGACGCGAGGAACTTCTTCCACGAGTGGATTGTCCAGGAGTTTGAATTCCTCGAAAGGCAACGACCTTGGGAACGAGCAACACTCATCGTGAACGGCACCTCGACGCAGCCATACGACCAGAACACCCAAATCATGGTTTCACAAGCCTTGCACTAACCATCACCGCAGACGATCGCCACACAAATCGCAGAGATCGGCGGGGCCTTAACCTCCACCGGAAAGCGCGGCGCGCTCAGACTCAAAGATCTTTCTCTTCCACCGGAACTGGCGCTGATTTCAATTCAAGATCTTCCCTTGTATCGGAAAACGAGACGACTCCGAACCTGACAATCGAGCCTTCTACCGGAAGCCGTGGGAATCCTAGGCGCAGGACCCATTAATCCGGCAGGGATCTAGTTCTGCTTGATGAAGCGCACTTTATCGACACCTCTATCATCGTCACGCCAAATTGCGCTGAATTGGACGCCTTACCTTTGGTTGCGAGGTCGGCAATGTCGAGGGTGCGTCTTTCTTTTGACCTCCATACTAACTGCTGGGGAATAGTCCCGATCGAGAAACCGAAATTCGCAACAAACCCGAGCAATCATGGCGGAAAGGTCCGGGTTTTGATGCCTTCGCACAAGATTCTGCAATTCCCTCACATCGTATTCATCGCCATTTTCGATTCGCTCACGGAAGAGGCCATAATCCAATCCACCCCGGCTGTTCTGCCACAGCTTGAGCACCGCCAGGGAGCGCACCAGTTCCTTGTTGAGCGCACGGCGGTCTTCTTGAAAAGTACCGGGACCGCAAGATCACGGTTTTTCCCATGAGCGATCACGTTCCACTAAATGGCGTGGTAAGCGACGATTGGCGGAATTTGGTGCGGGAGGAGGAACAAGGCGAGGCCTTGTATGCAAAAACGCCATTCTCATCGATTTTCGGCATCTTTCTTGCGCCGGTCTTCTATGTGATGATCCGTGGATTCTCGAAGCGACGGAATTCGAGCCAATGTTGCCCGAGTGAGCGTTCAGACAAGAGCCGTCACGCAGCCGGAAACGACCAGCGCGACAGCCCAGGCTAGGTCGAAATTGAACCACGCGCGCTGCAAGATGCGAACCCCCAGTTTTTCATAGACGACCATTGCAACAAGACCCGCGACCAGCAGGTGCCCCAGGGTGTGAACAACGACCGCGACTGCGGCAAGCCAGGGATGGTTGAGGAGATCAAGATCCGCCCCATGCGCGGAATGAGCGCCATGCGCCGCGTGGGCGTCGTGAAGATTCTCTTGATGCATTGTCGCAAGAAAAACGGGCACGAGCATCAGTCCGGCTCCGTGCGCAGAGGCCATCAAGAACGACCATAACGTGAGATCGCGAAAGCCCACACGCATCCCCACCCATCGAGGGTGTCGCGCGCGAACAAGGCGATAGACGCCGAAGCCGATGAGTACTGCCGCTGCAATCCAGCGCAGTACCCTGGTACGGGATGCTGGCGTGGATCAGTGCGACGAGGGCAACAACCAATCCCACAGAAAGCGCATGTCCGACAGCGATGGGCGGCAGGGCGTTACAAACCGCTGAGCGCCGCTGTTCCTGCAGCCCGAGCGCTACCGCAAAGAGCCAGCCCATCCCGGGATTTATGCCATGGAAGGCGCCGAGTCCGAGCAGCGCCATCCACGGCCATGCTTCACTCACGGATAGCAGAACGAGTCGGATGAGCAGTCGCCGCCCTCAAGCCGGATCTGATGAATGCGGTAATCGTCCGGTTGCATAAAGAATTTGGTATCGAACGCGATTCCGCCCTCTGGTGCGGCATCGAGTTTCACCATCCAGCTTCCGACGCCCGCCGGATAGAATTGTTCATCCCACGCGGAGTAGAGAGAGTTGGTAAAGTAGACGCGCTTGCCGTCGCGACTGACCTCAACCATCTGGGGGCCGCCGCGCAGCGGCTTGTCGGGCTCGGCGGGATGTGGCGTCTGACGCACCATTCCACCGATATGTACCGAGCCAGTCTTTTTGGGATGGAAAGGATCGGAAACGTCGTATTGCAGCATTTCCCCTGTGCCCCAGCAGGAGACGTAAAGAAACCGATCGTCTAGGGAGAGATCGATATCGGTGATGAAAGGCGGCACGGCTTTGAAGCCCTTGAGCAGCGGGGGGAGATCTTCGGGATCGGCTGGCTCAGCCGGGATCTCGATGACCTTCTCAATTTGCCACTCCCCGTCTTGTCTATGCCAGAGCCAAATCGAGGCGCTCAGATCCTTGAGCGAGACGACGACACCTGTAAATCCATATGTCTTTGTGGGGTCGTGCGCGGGGCGCATCTCGAGAACCATCTGGTGCTCCTTGCCAAGGTCAAGCGTCTTAAGATGGCGCCGCTTGCGCAAATCCCACACATGCACCTGATGACCGTATCGGCCTTGCAAGAGTTCTTCGGGAATGACGCCGTTCTCGACTTGGTTGGGCGTGCCCCATTCGCTGCTCAACAGGGTGTCCTGAGTGATATGCCACCAGAAATCGTAGCCCAGGTATTGCGACCCCCGGTCCATCTCCCATTTCCCCAGAACCTCAAAGGTAAAGTGATCCAGAAGGAAAATGCCAGCAGGTCCATTCCCGTCCGGAGCGCCCAATGCGCTAATATAGATCCCCTCCGGTCCGCAATGGACCGTATGAGGGCGCGAATATCCCGTGCGCGCGAAGAGTTCCTGTGGCTCGATGATTTTCACGATCGAGGGATTCCGAGGATCGGGCTTGATATCCAGGATGTAGATTCGCGAAGAGCGGATGCCCGGCACAACCAAGTAGCGTCGCTCGATATGCGGATGCGGGGCATAGGGACAAAGCGCAGAACTGCAGGCGTTCCAGCCAAAGTGATGCAATTCGTCTCCAGCATTGGGCAGAACGGTTTGCCCCACGCGCTTGCCATAGCTGGCTGACGCGGGGTCAACATCTATCACGAGCATCGCGTCGTTCAGCGTCCCACCGGTTGGATTGAGCGCGGCGACATAAGCGAGCCCCTCAGGAGGCGCCTGCATCGCAAGTCGAGGTGAGGGGTAGAAGGTGGGGTCTGGTCTGAGCAGTGCCATGAGATTTTCCTCCTGACTTGATAGGGTATGGCCGAATGAATTCCCGTCAAGAAGACACCGACCAAAAGGTCTCATGCGATCGGGTTCCGCGATTCGCTTCTTCACCGGACAACGCTTTCAGCGATGACAGAGCATTGAGAAGGCCAATGCGCCAAAGGGCACGGGTCACCACCCAGAAACGACGTTGTAATATAAAGCCTCGTCAAGAGAAGGTGTGCTGATCATGCGCTCGCTCTCAAGTTGAGAAGTGGGAATCAAAGCTTGCACGTAAATGACGAGACCCTATCTTGCGCCAAACCATGAGCTTGCGCATAAATGACGAAACCCCCGATTTTTCCGCCGAGACCACTGAAGGCGCCATTAGCTTCCACGAATGGATCGGCGATGGCTGGGCGATCTTGTTTTCACACCCGAAAGACTTTACTCCCGTTTGCACCACCGAACTCGGCTACATGGCCGGGTTGCAGCCCGAATTCGCGAAGCGAAACTGCAAGATCATCGGGCTGAGCGTGGACCCGGTGAGCAGTCACGGAAAGTGGGCAGCGGACATAGAAGAGACTCAGGGCAACAGAGTGAACTTCCCGATGATCGGCGATCCTGAACTCAAAGTCGCGAAGCTCTATGACATGCTGCCAGCCGATGCGGGAAGCACGTGCGACGGTCGCACGGCGGCGAACAATGCCACGGTACGCACCGTGTTCGTGATCGGCCCCGACAAGAAGATCAAGCTGATGCTCGTTTATCCGATGAGCACAGGCCGCAACTTTGACGAAGTCCTGCGGGTCCTCGATTCGATTCAGCTCACTGCCACCCACAAGGTGGCAACCCCGGTGAACTGGAAGCAGGGCGAAGATGTAATCATCTTGCCCGCCGTATCGGACGAGGAAGCCAAACAGAAATACCGCGATGGCTGGAAGGCGCCTAAGCCTTACCTTCGGATTGTCCCCCAGCCTAAGTAGGCCACCAACTACCTGCATCGGGCCGCGAGGAGAGCGTCAAAGAGCGAATCGCTCTCGTCGGTCGTTCTTGCAAATCCGACTTACCGCAAAACACTGATACATACCGGATCCAACCACATGCGTCGCTACAAAACGGCTTCCAGGCCGTGGAGCGGCAGCGATATTCGGAAGATTGGGTGGCAAAGGGGTCAGGAACCTGAAACGGGTTCAGTTCACGGGTGCGGTCAACGTTGCGAGCGCCGCAGAAGCTCTCATTGAAGTCACGCTTGAACTGGAACATGTTGCCAAGATCATCAGCTCCAGCGAACCGAGGCTGCGATAGACCTCGGGTGACACATCCTTGTAGCGAACCTCCCGACCCAATGCCCGCGTAAAGGCAGCAGCCATTTCGGCGCCGGTCAGATGCTCGCCGGCGATGCCGATCGTTTTACCAATCCACTCGTGACCCCTCCGGAGAATGCCGTAGGCGCACTTGCCGATGTCCTCGACGGCGATACCAGGCAGCTTCTTGTCACCCATAGGCAGGGTGATCGCCGGCGTACCGTCCGGTCCTTTCTTGGGCCCCATCCCGAAGTGAATGAAGGATGACAAGCAAAACATGACGGACATCCAATGAAGTATGGCGGATTCAGCACACGGGGCAAAGGAAGCCGCGATCAATCCCCCAGTAACAAATCGGTCGCGCTCGAGGGGTGTCGATTCAAGCAGACTCAGGAATTTCCGAGGATCTCTCGCGCTTCTTCAATCCGCTCAATGCCACCCCGGTTCATATGGTGATATTTCACGATAAACTCAAATTCTCGTAAATGCTCATGGTTTTCCCACTCGCGCACGGGCCGTTTCTGACAGCCGTTTCGGCCCTAAAGACTGCTTCTTCGGGGGCGGAAAAACTACCAATATGGTAAGGGCCCCGGCAATGCCTCGCCACACTGGCATGTGCCTTTTATCTTTTCGAGGTTGACCATTCGGGCACAGGCCGGACAGCGAACAAATGTGTTGAAGGAGAATTTGAATGCTTCACCCTTTTGAGACGTAGGCTCTGGAGTATGGAAACAGACCCGTATAGCGCAGCTTTTCGTTGCATTGCAACTCTCGTTACATCGCCTGAAGATAACAAACCCTACGATATGATTGATCCCAGGTCGGAGAGCGGCGCTTGCTTTTCGATTGTGCCCGAAGTGGCCTTCACGTTTCTCGTTCTTGCGTAGTATCGAAAACCCGCCTCTAGCCGCGAGGCTGCTCGTTGCCCGGCAAGGCACCAGTCATGATGGCCACTACTTCGGCCATCGAATGCTGCTGCGGAGTTGTGAGAGCAACGCGTCGCCCGAGGCGCATGATCTGAATGCGGTCTGCTAACTCGAAAACGTGCGGCATGTTGTGACTGATGAGGATCACCGGAAGCCCCCGATCCCGGATCGTCCGGATTAGGTTCAGCACTTCTCCGGACTCGCGGACGCCGAGGGCGGCCGTCGGCTCGTCCATGATGACCAAGCGGCGAGCGAAAATGGCGGAACGAGCCACCGCCACCCCTTGACGCTGCCCGCCGGAGAGATCTTCAACCGCGCTGTCAATCGACGGAAGGTGGAACTTCAGTTCCGCCATTTTTTGCTGCGCTTCCCGCTTCATTCTGTCTTTATCCAGCAGCCGAAACCAGGAGCCAAGCAGCCCGTGGCGTCGAACTTCTCGACCCAGAAAGAGGTTGGTCGCGATGTCGAGGGCAGGAGCAACGGCCAGATCCTGGTATACAGTTTCGATGCCGCGCTTGCGCGGGTCGAGGGGGCTGTGGAAGTGAACCGATACTCCGTCCAGCAAGACTTCCCCCTCATCTGGTATAACCGCGCCGCAAAGCACTTTGATCAGAGTGCTCTTGCCCGCTCCATTGTCACCGATAATCGCGAGCACCTCGCCTGCACGCAGTTCCAGGTTCGCACCATCGAGCGCTGTCACGTGCCCGTAACGTTTGACGATATTACGCGCCTCCAATATGATTTCATCCTGCGCCGGGACCTTGTTGTTCTCGACCGCGGCCTTCATCGCTGCCTCCCTCTAGAGATCTGATCGACCGCGACGGCGCTGATCACAAGGACGCCAGTCACGAGATCTTGCCAGAGCGGGTCAATCCCGGAGAGGGTTAGACCGTTGCGCAATACCGACACGATCAAGGTTCCAACGAGTGTTCCCCAGATGTTCCCGCGTCCGCCGAACAGGCTCGTACCTCCGATCACGACTGCCGTAATGCTGTCGAGATTGGCAGTTTGCAACGCATTCGGGTCGGCGTTGGGGATGCGGCCCAGAGAGAGCCATGCACCGATCCCGTAGAGGAAGGCTGCGAACGTATAGACGGAAAGGAGCCTGTTCTCTACGGGGATGCCTACAAGCCGGGCCGCCGCACGGTTGTTGCCGATTGCGTAAACGTGTCGACCCCAGGCGGTCTGCGTAAGCAGGTACCACACGAAGGCGTACAGACCGAACATGATCATCATCCCGCGCGTGATCCCGGTGCCGCCAACAATCCAAGTGTTCCCTGTCCAGCCGAGCAAGTCGTCAGTTACCGGGAAGGACCCACCCTGCGAAAACAGGCGCGTAGCAGCGGTGACGATCCCAAGCAAACCGAGTGTGACGATAAACGGGGGCAACATCAGCCTGCTCACGAGCGTCCCGGCAACAAGACCAACGCACGTGCACAGCAAGATTGCGAATAACAGGCATAGCGCCGCGTTGTTACCCTCATTGACCAGGCGACCAGCGACAATCGTGCCGAGCACCGCAATGGAGCCGTTGGCGAGGTCGATCCCAGCCGTCAGGATGATTATCGTCTGACCGATCGCTAGGGTTCCGACGATTACGCTTTGCTGAATGACGAGCGAAAGGTTTCCCGGGGCCAGGAAAGTATCTGTGCTAAGTGAGAATATGGTGCAGAACACCAACAGGACAACGAGTGAGCCAATCGTCGGTGTCGCCAAGGCTCGGCCGAGCAGGGCCGCGCCGCGATTCGATGGCGCCATGGTGTTTGGCGACTAGGCTATCTCGTTAAAAGGGAGCGTCGACAGAACGCGCGGACTGCAGCCTAGCCCCAGCAGTTCTCCTTGCCGAACTTTGTATCCTTTGAGGGCAGGCCCGGGAACGGCTTGTCGGTAATAAGAATCGCACCGGTATTGATAAACCCGCTCGGCTTCTTTCCGGTCTTGACGAAATCGACGACGTAGTCGACACCGCGAGTGGCCATTAACTTGGGAAACTGCATTACCGTAGCCGCAATTTTGCCGTCCTTGACGTACTGAACGCCTAGACAGCCACCGTCAATCGAAGTCAAAACGATGTCCTTGAGCTTGCCGGCCTTTTTGATTGCCGCGTAGGCGCCCTGCGCCGCCGGCTCGTTGATGGTGTAGACAACATTGATATCGGGGTGGGCGGTGAGGAGGTTCTCCATGGCCGTTTGACCCTCATCCAGTGCGCCGTGCGTGATCTGCTTACCGACGATCGCCGGGTCGCCTTCCTTGATGCCGAAGCCCTTGAGGAATCCATTATGGCGTTGCGTATCTACGGTCCCACCTGGCGTGCCGTCGAGCATCGCGAGCTTCGGGGCCTTATCCCCGAGCGCTTTCCTTGCGTACTGGCCCTGGAGAACACCAGCCTCGAAATTGTCGGTGGCAAGAGTTGCATCAACAGCATCAGCTGGATCCGTGGCCGTATCGAGGGCGATGACGAGGATGCCTTTGTCGCGAGCTTTTTTGACGGCGCCGAGCACTCCCGTGGAGTTGTTCGGCACGATCAGGATACCCTTGACGCCGGCGCTGATCATGTTCTCGATCGCTGCGACCTGCCCCTCATTATCGCCGTCGAACTTGCCGAACCGGGCGATGAGCTTCGCGCCGTGCTTTTCGGCTTCCGCCGCCGCTGTCTGCCGCATCTTCACGAAAAACGGATTGACTTCGGTCTTTGTGATCAGGCCGATCAGGATCTGGTCGCTGGATTCAGCAGCATTCGCCGAGATCGCTGAGATGCCGACGACTGCAAGTATTGATACCAGAGCGGCAGCGAAAGCAAGCAATGGGCCGGACCTAGACCGATACCGGGTGCGGCCACAGCCCGTTTGCGTCTTCGTTTGTGTCATTGTTTCGTTTCCATCGTAAGTCTGACCGATGTTAGCTCCTTCGGTGCGAAGCGCCGTAGCCAGCGTCTCAACAATAATGCGCATTTTGTTGCCTTTGTTTGGGGGTTAAAATAGTGATCAAGCGCATGAAGTAGCGCGTAGGAGCATTTGGCCAGGGCCTTGCATCCTTGTCAATTCTTAACTTCGCCGCGGCAACCCAGGGCTTGATCCTGCAAGCCTGGGGCCGGCTGTAGGATGCCATGGCGTTGGGTCACCGTGTATCGTGGGGACAGCGTTCAGCAAGACGAAGGCGTGCGTGCAGCGGGTTGCTCCGATATCGAACTGGAAAAGGTGTACGCGGTCGGACCGCTGGACACTACCAAAGGCAATGACATCGTCTTGTGGGTGGCCGTCCATTCGCATCACGAACCCCGCAACAACAGTGAAGAGGCGGGCTTCTTGCCCTACCACGATCACTATGCCGAGTTCTCCATCCGGCCGCGCACAGAAGAATTTCCGAGGCAAGGAGCCAGCCGGGGAAGGCCTGCCAGTTGAAAGCGGGGTTTCTGTCCTTTGACGAGAACGGACCATTCCTACGATGGCAAGGCCGATGTCCGAGCCGAGATAAAGCAGATCCGCAAAGAGCAGCGGATTGGCGAAAGTAAGAGCGAGATCGAGGGTATTGCACCATACTCGAATGACCGCGTTGTTGCAGCTTTCCATTTCGTCAGCGAAGCACTCGTAGCTTTGGCCGGCGATTTGAAAAGAACTGGCAAAGAAGTCCTGAGGACTATCGTGTGCGTCACCACGGAATCCGGTCAGGACCGTCACGCAGAGCGTGCGAATCATACTCAACTACGAGAAGCGACATGACGGTTGTTCCAAGCGGGTTGGCTGCTGTTGGACGGTATGCATTACCTATCCGAATTTCTGCGCGGTATGTTTCCAAATCGTTCCCGGACCAGGAGTGCGAATTTTCTACGGCACTGTTATTCCTAACTATGGGCTCTGTGGAGGCGGCGTTGAGGTGTACCTTCCGATGGGACGGGACCAAGAACTGTTTCGTATTTGAGGGACTTGCCGGAGAAGTGAAGCCTTCAACGATGGTTACTCTCGAATCCTCAACAAATGCTCCCACTGGCGAAAGTCGCCCTTGAAGCCGATGCTCTCGGCGACCTGAAACATCGAGACGATGCAACGCTCGATTTGTCTGTTTCCCTTGCCCGTGCGCTGGCAAACTAAGCGGTATTCCCGGCGAGAATGGTAAACGTGAGACGCAAATCGGTCTTGCTCACTGGCTTCGAGCAGGGCCAGTAGCTTTTCGATCGCCTGTTGAGTCGCGAAAAATGACTCCAAGAAGCCGTTGGCGGCTTACACGGTTGCTGCTACCACCCGATCTCGCCCGGCGCGTGCTCGAAACGTGAGCCGCCCGGTGGCTTGACTTCTTCAAGGCTCGCGCGGACCATTTGCAAACAGAGAGGCTACCATGAAGACGTACGACAAGATTTACATCGGCGGTGAGTGGACTCAGCCGTCGGGCAAGGGAACATTCGACGTCGTCGATTCCTCGACCGAAGAACTCATCGGGCGCATCCCCGCGGGCGACGCCGCGGACGTCGATCGCGCGGTGAAGGCCGCGCGAGCCGCCTTCGACGGGTGGTCGCGGACGCCAGCCGCCGAGCGCGGCAAGTTCCTCGAGAAGATCCAGGCCGGCCTCGCCGAGCGTAGCGCGGAGATCGCGAAGACGGTCGCGGGCGAAGTCGGGATGCCGCTCCCCCTGGCCACGAGGATCCAGGCTGGCCTCCCGACGCTCACGTTCGGCTCGGCCGCGCAGCTCGCGCAGACCTACGAGTTCGAAGAGCGCACGGGAAACTCTCTCGTCATCCGGGAAGCCGTGGGCGTCGTCGGCTGCATCACGCCGTGGAACTACCCGCTCCACCAGATCGCCGCGAAGGTCGCGATGGCGCTCGCGGCGGGCTGCACCGTCGTGCTGA
>CAWEOV010000023.1:0-551723 GCA_963810765.1 uncultured Verrucomicrobiae bacterium | reverse complement strand
TGATGACCGCAACCGCCGACGCGCCGACCGTGGTCAGCCTCGCCCATCACTCCTACTTCACCCTCTCCCCGCGCCGTTCGATCCGCGACCATCGCCTCGCGGTGAACGCGAGGCACTACACGCCGCTCGACGCGGAGCGGATCCCGACCGGCGAGATTCGGGCGGTTGCCGGCACGGTATTCGACTTTCGTGCGCCCCCGGCCGATTTCCAATCCAGGGCCGGACGCGGCTTTCCTCTACGACTGCAATCTTGTCCTCGATCGCGCCGACGGCCCGCTGGGCTGGGCAGCCACGCTGCAGGCGCCGGACGCAAGCGCTGCCGAATGGACGTCCACACCGCCGAGCCCTGCCTGGTGTTCTATGACGGCGCCGGCCTCGCTGCCGGCTTGTCGAACCTGGACGGCGAGCCCAACTTTCCGCACGCTGGCCTCTGCCTCGAACCGATACGGTTCCCCGACAACCCGAACCATCCCTGGTTCCCGTCCTCTGTGCTACGCCCGGGCGAAACCTATCGGCAGGTCACGGAGTATCGTTTCGCTGCGGGCTAGTGCGCTTTTGCAGCCGGATCACGGACAATCGAGCAACAGTCCCAGATGGAGTCCGTCCGTCACGCTCAGCGCGCTTTGACGTCGAGCACTTCGGCGATCTTCATCGGGCGCCGTTCGACAAGGGACTTGAGCGTTGCTTCGATCATCGCGGTTACCATTAGTCCATCGCGGCCGCTTGCCTCCGGCTTAACGTCATCGGCGACACAGTCGGCAAAGTAGCGGATCGATTCGTACTGAAAGCCCCACGCCTTGCCGTAGCGCGTAATCGATTCGGACGAGAACGGCGTGTGATAGCGGTCGGTAGCTGACGCATACCTCTCGCATGCAAGCCTTAAGTTACAGAAATAGGTCAATTCCTCATCTGTTAGTTTTAGTTTCACGATATCAGGACCGCCCAACGCCATGTATATAGCTAAAAATGTTATGTAAAGAACGACAAACCCAAAGACGCTCTTAGCACCGCGCTTCACGACGTCGATCAGCCGGGCTAGCATGAAGGGGCCCCCATTTACCGCATGCTACACCGCCGACGGTCTGCCGGTCGGGCTCCCGATCATCGGCCGTCGCCATGCCGATGAATCGGTGCTGACAATGGCCGCGGGTGTCGAGCTTTATGCGACCGTGGTTCAACTCTTATCCGGGGTTGGGCCAGATCTAGCGCGCGGGCTGCCGCGCCCATAGATAGCTCGGCCTCGCGAAAGACGTGCTCCAGCGCAAACTCGTCCGGCGCTATCGGGTCCGGCATGCGGGGAAGGACCGCATCGGGCACGTCCTTCAGCCCGTGGCCTGTGGTCACGGCGACCACCCGGTCCGCGCGGCCCAGCCATCCCGTGTCGATCAGCCGGGGAACCGCCGCAATGGACGCGGCGGCGCTCGGTTCGACGAAGATGCCCTCGCTGGTCGCGAGGCGACGGATCGCATCGATGATTTCGGCGTCGCTCACCGCAATGGCAGTGCCCTCATAACGCCGGAGCCAGGCGAGCGTGTAGTCGCCGTCGCGCTCATAGCCGGCGAGTGTGTCGTTGAGAGCGCTCGCCACAGTGTGCTCGTGCTGCCAGGCGACGACCGCGCCGCCATCCTGGAACGCCCGAACGATCGGGGCGCAACGGCTCGGCTGCACGGCGACGGGCCGCGGTACCCTCTCGACCAGGCCGAGCCTCTTCAGCCGCGCAAACCCCTTCATGACGCCGGCGAGCAGCGGCCCACTCGATATCGGAAGGAGCAGAACGTCAGGCCGCACGGCGGCGATCTCATAGGCGATGGTCGCACATGCATCGACTCCAAACGGATTGTAGTAGGTCGTGGTGAGATTCACCCACTCGAAACGCCCGGCTGCCGCCTTTGCCAGACGACAACAGTCGCTGGTGTTCCCCTGCACCGTGACAAGGCGCGCACCGGTGACGAGGATCTGGGCAAGCTTGTTCTTCGGCGTGCTTGCCGGCACAAGCACCACAACGGGAAGACCCGCCCTTGCGGCGTAAGCCGCGGCGGAAGCGCCGGCATTGCCGCTCGAAGAAAGCACCAGGCCCGGTCTTGCGTAGTGCTTGGCGAGCGATGTGGCGAGCGCGACGGCCCGGTCCTTGAAGGAGCAGGTCGGCATGATCGCGTCGTTCTTGACCCATATGGAAGCAAGTCCAAGCGCCTCGCCGAGGCGAAGACATCGGAGGAGAGGCGTCAGGCCTTCGCCGAGGGTGACGCGGTTCTCCGGCGCGCAGGCCGGGAGCCATTCTCGCCAATGCCAAATCCCCGGCGTCTCAACACTGTCCGCCTCCCTTTCCGATCGCTCCGCGAAGACGAGGTCGAGGATGCCATCGCAGCGCGGACAGGTCGACGGCATGCCGGCGATCGCGACGGCGTGGCCACAGTCGGTGCAGACGAAATGCTCCCCGCGCGACGCGCCGGAGGGGTCGGCTTCGCCGGTGGAGAATTGCATGGGCGGCTCCCGTTCGACCGTCGATGTCAGGCGGCGAGCGGGCGGGTGGCCGTCCGCAACTCGCGGAGATGGTCGCGAAGATGCTCGGCGGCGCGAAGCGCGAGGGCGCAGACCGTCGGCGTGGGATTGACGACACCTCCGGTCGCGAAGGCGCTGCCATCGACGATGAAGAGGTTGGGGACGTCCCAAGTCTGGTGCCAGCCGTTCACAACCGAGCTTTCGGGAGACGCGCCCATGCGGCAGGTGCCGAGGAGGTGCCACGCGGGGGTGCGATAGACGCCGTCCGGGCCGATATAGTCCTGGAACCTGTATTCGAACGCACCCGCCGCTTTGGCGACATCGACGAGCCGGTCGAGCATGTATCGCATCATGCGGCGATCGTTCTCGCCGGGGGCGTAGTGAAGCTGGGCGATGGGCACGCCTTCGGCGTCGACGGTCGCCGGATCGAGCGTGATGCGATTATCGGGATTGGGGAGATCGTCACCGATGGCGTGGAGGCCGATGGCATGGCCGAAATGGCGCTCGAACCAGCGGTGATGGTCCGCTCCCCAGGGCGCGCGCGCATCACTGAGATAGCCGATCGCCTGCTCGCCGGCCGCGCCGCTGGTCAGGCAGTTGAAATTGAAACCGTTGACGAATCCCCGCGTCGGGTCGGTCTCGGCGAATTCGCGGCTGATCACCGAGGCGACATAGCCCATATGCGATGCGACCGGTTCTTCCACCCAGATATCGGCGGAGACCAGGGTGTGGTGCAGGAGATTGCGACCGACCTGATCGGACGAATTGGCTATGTCCGAGGCGAGCAACAGGCGCGGCGTGCCAACGCCGTTCGCCGCGAGGATGACGACGTCCGCCGCTTGGAAATGGTGCTGTCCGGTGGTGCGGTCGAGGTAGAGGGCGCCGGTGGCACGGCCGTCGCGGCCCGTCTCGATCCTCAGCACGCGCGCATAGGTGCGGAGCTCGGTGCCTGCTTCCAGGGCCTTCGGCCAGACCGAGATCGAGAACTTGCTCATCGAGCCGCGCGGGCAGCCGTTGCAGACGCCGCAGCCATTGCAGGCCGGCCGGCCGTCATAGTCCTGTGAGATCACGCCGGCAGGCACCGGCCACCAGTGCCAGCCGAGCCGGTCGAAGGCACCGGCGAGGTGTCGCGCCGCAGCACCCATGGGGAGGGCCGGCGTGGGGTAGGTCTCTGGCGGGACGGCGGGGTCGCCGGCAAGTCCGCTGACGCCGACGAGCCGGTCGGCGCGCTCGTAGTAGGGCGCAAGGTCCTCATAGGCGATTGGCCAGTCGGGCGCGAGCCCGTGTTCGGTGCCCTTGCGGAAGTCCGACGGCCGGAACCGCGGCCAGATCGCACCATAGACGTTGGTTGACCCGCCGACGCCGTTCCACATCAGCACATGGGATAAGTCGCTGCGGACGGGGAAGTCGTCGGGGTGGCAGCGGACATTGACGTCGGCGTTCCAGCGCGTACGCCTTTGCCACTGCCAATCGCCGCTGTAGTGGGCGTGATCCTGCGGTTCGACCCAGCCGCCTTGCTCGAGGCAGACGACCTTGAGCCCGGCGCTCGCGAGAACAAGCGAGGCGATGGCGCCGGTCGCGCCGGAGCCGATGATGAGGACGTCGGTGCGTATGTCAGCCGCGGCCATCGGCAGCCTCCTTGCGATCCGCGACGATCCCGGGAAGGCTCCTCAGGTCGAGGCGCCTGACCTCCTTCGTCGGAACATAGGAGCCGTGCTCGTGGCGGGGCGCATCGCGGACCGGATCGACGAGCGGCATGGCGTAACCCTCTATGTGCGGGCGAAGCTTGTAGGTGTAGCCAAGCGAGCGGATGACGGCGGCGACGGCCGGGCTCTCATAGTAGGCGAGGTAGACGGCGTCGCGGACGAGGCCGAAGAACGTGTCGTGCCGGCGTTCGAAGTCGGCGACGATCGCGCGGCGCTCGGCATCGACCTTGCCGGTGAAGGGGGCGCCGGCGGCGAGAAGAGCCGTGACGAGGCGGTCGATTTCGCCTTCGCCGCCGAGATCGGCGAGACGCGTAGCGAGGACCGCCTGGACGCCCACGACGGAGGCGGTGGGCCAGCGCTCGTCCCCAGGGATCAGCACGTCGACAAAATTGGCGAAGAGTGCCGCGATCTCGACCGCCGAGGTCTCTTCCTTGGCGCGGCCGGCGCCGCCATGCGCTTCCGTCATCTCCACCGCTCCTCGGCAATGTCAACCATGGACGGCGCTCGCTTCGCTCGTGTTGCCGCCGACCAGCCAGCCGGTGCGACCCACCACGCCTGCATCCGCCGCGAAGCTGCGCTCGCCATTGACGAAGACCTTGTCGATTCCCAACGACGGGCGGCGCGGATCGTCGTAAGTGACCCGGTCGATGATCGCTTGCGGATCGAGGACGACGAGGTCGGCGAAATAGCCGGGCGCGAGCTGTCCGCGATCGCTCAGGCGGAAGGTCCGTGCCGGCATGTCCGTCATCTTATAGATTGCGACCTCGATCGGAAACAGCCCGAGGTCGCGCGCATATAGCGGCCGATGACGCGCGGAAACGTCCCCCAGAGGCGAGGATGGGGATGGTCGTCGTGCTGAAGGCCGTCCGAGCCGATCATGGCGACCGGCGAGCGCATGCCGCGGCGCACGTCCGCTTCGTCCATCTGGAAATAGATGGCGCCTGCCGGCTGGAGCCGGGCGGCCGCGGCAAGGAGATCGGTGCCCCACTCGGCGGCGATGTCGGCAAGATCGCGACCGGTCATCTCGGGATGCGCGCGACCACGAAATCATAATGCGGTAGTCGGAGGTGACGAGATCGTCGTGGAGCACGCTCGAGCCCGCGGCGTAGGGGTAGCAGTCGACCGCAACTGGCCCGTGGCGTGCGGCGGCCTCAATGACGGGCAGGGTCTCGACGGTGCGGCCCCAATTGCGCTTCCCCGCGCATTTATCGTGTGAGATGATCAGCGGGATGTTCGCCCGCTCGGCCGTGGTCAGCGTTTCCGCGATACTTTCGAGCACCCGGTCGGTCTCGTCGCGCATATGCGTCGCATAGACGCTACCGCGCTCGGCATCGGGCATGGCGCGATGCGCGCGCCCGAAGTCGTTGTCCGGAACACCGGCTGATCCCGGCGTCCCGCACCAAGAGGGCCCGAGCAGGCGGCCCATCACGGCCGTCGTGCAACAAAGGAGGATGAGCATGAACAGGGGAATGATCTCTCAGATTTCGCGGCGCAGCGTCCTGAAAGGAGCTGGGGCCGCGGCTGCGGCAAGCGTCATTTCAACTCCGCGCGCTTTCGCCCAGCAGAAATCGATCCGCGTGCTGACCGTCGCGGACCCGTTTTACTACGCGCTCGCCGGCGTTGCCGATCAGTTCAAGCAGGAGACGGGCATCGAGGCGAATATAGAAAGCCTGTCCTACGATGCCCTGCAGGCGCGACTGGTGTCTTCCTTCGTCGGCGGCCAGCCCGATGCCGATGTCATCTCGGTCGATAACATCTGGCTCGGCCAATATCTCGAGAGTAAGTGGATCAAACCGCTCAACGACCTGATCAAGGCGGACAAAGACATCGACTTCAAGGACTTCATCCCGGAGTCATCTATTCCCTGGTGGAGTGGCGTGGTCTGATCGGCTCCCTGCCGATCGCGCCCTACGGCATGGGCGTGATGTATCGCAAGGACTTTATCGACGCGGCCGGGGTCAAGATCCCGAGCGACGGGAACTGGACCTGGCAGGAGTATCTGGAGACGATCAAGAAGCTGAACGGTCAGAACTTCGGCGGTTCGCCGATGTTCGGCTCGGTCGTCGCTGGACAGCAGCCAGCACCGATCGTCCACATGTTCACACAGCTCTCGGCGAGCATGGGCGGCCGCTGGTTCAAGCACTTCCCCGAAGCGCCGTGGGACTTCGAGCCGACGATCAACAGCCCCGAGAACATCGACGCGATCAAGCTCTTCGCCGAGCTCTACAAAAGCTCGCCACCTGAGGCGGTCAACTACAACTGGTTTGACGCCGGCATGCGCTTCGCCAAGGGCGACATCGGCATGTTCTACTGGTGGTCCGCGTACTTCTATCTCTGCCGCAAAGACGGCTACATGTCCGGCAAGGATTCGATCATCGCCGACAAGATCGGCATCGTCCCGATACCTCATTCAAGCGCGCCGCAGGTCGGCAGCACCGGCGGATGGAGCCTCGGCATCACGGCCAACTCGGCTGCCTCGGACGAGGCCTGGGCCTTCGTCAAATGGGCGACCTCCGCCAAAACCCAGAAGGCGATGGCGCTCTACAACAAGTACGGCTATCAGTTCTCCGACTTCGCCCGACGTTCGCTCTACAACAATTCCGATCTGCTCAAGATCTATCCGTACCTTCCCGGTCAGCTCGTCGGGCTCGAGGCCGGCAACGGCAAGATCAGCCGCCCCGGCGTACCGACCTATACGACGCTCGAGAGCATCTATGGGCTGAACCTCAACAAGGTCCTCACAGGCGAGATGAGCCCGGAGGATTGCGCCAAGGAGACCGCCTCTCTGTGGACCAGCGTGCTGAAGGGCAACTTCATGATCCCCTATCAGCTGCAGAGCTACAACGACACACTCGATGCCGCGAAGGAACTGATTGCCAGTCTCTCCGCGTAACTCGGGCGGTGGAGCCGCGGTGCCTCTCCCCGCAGCGGCTCCGCTCCGCTCGCCTCGCACACTCTGGCCGAATGTCGAACGTCCTGATCCATCGCGCCCCTGCCATGAGTGCCGCGGCGTCGGCTGCGCGGCGCCGGAGAAAGGGGTTCCCCTATCTTCTCATCTTGCCGTCGGTCGTCCTTCTCCTCGCGGTGACCGTCTTTCCGCTCTTCTTCGCGCTCAAGAACAGCTTTTACTTCTGGAACTTGCAGATGAGCCCACAGCCGCTGGGCTTCATCGGCTTCGACAACTACAAGATGGCGCTGACCAGCTCGGTCTTCACCGCTTCGCTCGTCAATACGCTCATCCTAACCATATCCGGCACCATGCTCGAGGTGCTGCTCGGCCTCGCGGTCGCGCTCCTCCTCTGTCGGGCGCTATCGCCAAGCACGGAAAGATCATGAAGATGGGAAGGTAAAAGAACCCACCCAAATTGAACGGCCATTCCCGTCACGAAGACGGTTAAGTAGAGATTGATACCCGCGAGGGTGGCCAGCCCAAGCGCGACGCTTAGTGTTTCCAGCACATCCATGCTGCGAATATCCTGCATGTCGCGGCGAAGTCACGCGATTTTACAAGGACAAAAAAGAACCCCCGCCGCCAAGGCGGAGGGGGTTCGAGCTCCTGATCTGAACCGGTTGGACTAGAAAGAGAACGTCACCTTTGCACCGCCCCAGAACGTGCTGGGTTCCGTGCCTATAAGACCCTGCCACTGGTAGCTGTAGGCGCCGTAACCGTAGACCGTGATCACGTCATTGATCTTGATCGGCAGCCCGATGCCTACCTCAATGTTGTTTGCTCCCGTAAAGAAGTCGAATCCCCTCTCATTATCCTCCGTCCTGGCATTGAAATCGAAGCTGGCGCCGAATCCAAACCACGGGGCCAGGGCAATGATATCCTTGTAGACGGGGATATTGGCGTCCAGTCGGGCTAGCAAAAAGCTCGAAGCCGTCTCGACCGCGCCCGTTCCTCTCTCGAAATCGTCGAAATCGGGCCCAACGTTGAAGTAGTAAGTTAACGACGGAACAACCGTGATCCCCGCAGGAAGCTTGATCGTGTAAGCTAAAGAGGCGTTGAGCTCATTCTGATAGAGAACGCTGGCCAGGTAGTAATAAAAGGTATAGCCAAGACCGACCGACAGGTCACCGAAGGTGTGAACGTAGTTAACAAAACCGTCGAACTCTTTGTAGTTCGTGTCGCCAATGCCAAACGCCATCCACCCTCCAAGAGTAATGGTGTCATTTTCGGTAGGCATGAAAGAAACGCTCAACTGTGTCCAATAGAGACTTGAGCCGTATCTCTGCTGATTGCCATTCTGGTCAAAACGCAGAACGTTCACCCCGCGAAACATGTAGAGACTGTCCCAACCCGTGCTCAGAGATGCCCCCCACCACTTGCGCGCCTCTTCCTCAACGACAACTTTTTCCTGGAGCGTTTTGCCATCGCCGGCGATCAGCGGTTTGGTGAGAAAAATACCTGCCATGCTGACGGCAACCAATATCCTCATAAGTTTCATTTGATTTTTTCCCTTTGTTTTTTGGTCATGCACCCGCTCGGCTCCTTCCTTTCGGAGCCATCGACCCTCTCTGCGCCGAACGATGCAAGGCACCAGGGCTCAGCAATTAACGTGCCAACGCTCGAGGAGCCGCTTCTCTGAGCAAAAGCCTTTCTCAGCTTTTTATTGAACGAATCGCGACAGTAATTGTCGAAAATTTCCCCGCAGGGAGCAGAAAGCACTGAGAACCATAGCAATCAGCGGCATTCTGCTCACCAAAACGAGTTAGGAGGCGACAATATTGATGTCTTCGGGCTGGATGCGGCAGAAGACTTCCTCGCCTTCGTGGAAATCGAATTCCTGCTGGCCGTCGTTTGCCAGAAGCGCCTGCAGCTCCAGGCCACCGGCCACGGCGACGGCCAAGTCGTCGACGGCTCCCTTGAACACTTCGGAAGAAATGCGGCCGGGAAAGGCGTTCGGCCCGAGCGGAGCCGTACGGTAAAGGCGAATCTTTTCCGGGCGGAGGGAGAGGAGAAGCTTCCCGCCAGCCGCGACGGGGCCGGCTTTCACATCGAGTTTCAGACCGCCTTCGATGCGGCAATGAAGAAGTCCATCTCGCCCGGATAGGACCTCCGCCTCGACGATGTTGGTTTCGCCTATGAATGTCGCGACGAAGCGGCTGGCAGGCCTATAGTAAATTTCGTTGACCGTGCCTATCTGCTCCACGCGTCCTGAGCTCATCACCGCGACGCGATCACTCATGGTGAGAGCCTCCTCCTGATCGTGTGTAACGAAGATGAAAGTGATGCCCAGGCGTTTCTGCAATTGCTTGAGCTCGATTCTCATCTGTGTGCGCAACTTCGCATCGAGAGCGCTGAGGGGCTCGTCGAGCAGGAGGACTTTCGGCTCGCAAACGATGGCTCGTGCGAGGGCAACCCGCTGACGCTGGCCGCCCGAGAGCTGCGCGGGCTTGCGGCTCACGAATTCCTGCAGGGAAGTCATCTCGACGACGCGATCGACGCGCTTTTTGATATCCGCTGCGGGAAACTTCTTCATTCGCAAGCCGAAGGAAATATTCTCGTAGATCGAGAGATGCGGAAACAGCGCATAGCTTTGGAAGACCTGATTCACGCTGCGCCTGTACGGCGGATCGAAGGTGACATCCTTGCCGCCGATCAGAACCTCACCCGTCGAGGGGGTATCAAAGCCGCTGATGAGCCTCAAGCAGGTCGTCTTTCCGCAACCCGAAGGCCCGAGGAAGGTCATAAACTCGCCTTCGGCAATCTCGAAACTAACTTCTTGCAGGGCTGTAAAGGCGCCAAATCTCTTGCTTATGTTACGGAGTTGCACCATCGCAGCCATCCCTAAGCTTAGTCAACGCTCGACCCGACAGCGAGCGGAATTTCGCTGCATCCGGGCGCCTGGCATCGATCTTCCGTCCTCGCGGCAAAGCGGTGCTCCGAGATCCCTCATCGAACATTCCACTGCTTGAAGGGGTGCTCCACGAGATTCGCGTTGAAGTATCGCGCGTCGTGGGACACCTCCTCACCAATCCAGGGCGGCCATTCAAAAGCCTCTTCCTCGCGGGCAAGCTCGATCTCCGCAAGGACAAGCCCCTGGTTGTCCCCATGGAATTCATCAACCTCCCAGCGCTTGCCGCGATATTCCACGACGTAGCGAATCTTCTCGATGAGGGGGCGAAGGCATAGCTCCATCAAAGCCTGCGCGTCCGAAATCGGAATGGAATACTCGAATTCCTGCCGTGTTGTGCCCCGCGTGATGCCCTTGATCGTAATGAAGGCGGAATTTCCGGCTTGCCGCACACGAACGATGCGCTCCGGGTCGCGCGAAAGGTAACCCTGCGTG
Organism: uncultured Verrucomicrobiae bacterium; assembly: GCA_963810765.1. GTDB lineage: Bacteria > Verrucomicrobiota > Verrucomicrobiia > Chthoniobacterales > Terrimicrobiaceae > DASTFP01. The sequence goes on along the minus strand of CAWEOV010000023.1, from coordinate 541,225 downwards.
TACCGGCAGCCTGTCGAACCGCTCCGCCAGCTATCATCGGCGACCAGAAACTTGCGTTCAATTTCCTTCGCCATTGCAAGGTGCCAGGGATTGGATAAGCCTACCCTCACGCGCAGGAAGCCCGTGCCTGGCTTTCAAGCGGGTAGAAGTCGCTCCGAGAGAAAACATCAATTTGCACATTAACACAATTCAGGAGGGAAGAACGCTCCATTCTTTGCTTTCCCGCCCTGCGCGCTGACTTCCTCCGGCTCGATGGCCCATCACTTTGGCAGTGATCTTGCCCGGAGCAATTTGAAGATCGATCACCGAGACATTGCGAACGTAGGTGCGCCCGCGCGGAAGGCGATGTGCGTACGAAGGCGTTGACAGGTGCGGATCGCGGTATTACGTAATGACATACCATGAAGGTCGTCACGGTCAAAATTTCGGAGCTGCTTGAGAGCAAGCTGCGAAAAGTTGCGGCGCGCAGGAAGGAGAGTTTTTCGGAACTGGCCCGGCGCGCTCTGCAAAGGGAGGTCGAAGCGGATACTCCAGATTTCGCGACCCTTGCAGCTCCATACCGCGGAATGTTCCGAGGCCCCAAGGATCTGTCTTCCCGCAAGGGATATGGAGGTTAGAACGATCGTCGATGCCGGCCCGCTAATTGGTTGGCTCAACGCGGACGATCAATGGCATGAGTGGAGCGTCTCGACGCTGTCTGCGCAGCGCGGGCCGTTGCATACGACGGAGATCGTGCTCGGCGAAGCGTGCTGGCATTTGGGAGGAAACGCGAAACCCGCGCACGCTCTCCTTTCCTTAGTGCGTCAAGGCGCGGTTATTCTTGCCAGGCCTTGGCCCGAGCATCTTTTCCGGGCCCAGGAGTTGATGCTCAAGTTCGAGCAGATGGATGCGGCCGACGCTTCGCTCATCACCTTATCAGAACTCTATCCCGACGCTCAATTGGCGACTACTGATATTCGGGACTTTAGCGTTTACCGCCGGTTTCGCAACAGCCCGCTGCCGCTGCTCATGCCCCTTTGACGCGCCGATCGCGTATTCATCGACTCATGCCCTTCAAGTCGCCTGCTTCCGTGTGCTTTCTGTGCGCTATCCTTCACCTCAAAGCCACCAGCCGCCCGTCGATGTCACCAATTTAGTTCCAGAGTCCTGCTATAAAGTTGATGGGAAAACCGTCCCGACCGATTGACCTCGAATCGATTGAGTACGAATGTTCTCCTGGAATCAAGAGGCTATGAAAGCAAGGCTAATCGCATTTGGTGAGATCGAGGTCGACGCGGAGCGCTACGACTACGACGTGGTGATAGACGGAGGAAAGGTCAGGAAGCGCAAGAAAGCCCCCTCCAAGCAGTATCGCGAGGAGAACGGGCACACGCCATTGTCAATAAAGGAGGAAATTCCATGGGGCGGCAGCCAGCTCATCGTGGGCACCGGAGCATACGGCCGGTTGCCGGTCATGCCGGAGATTCGAGAGGAGGCGGAACGACGCGGCGTCAAACTCGTCGCCGTGCCGACAAAGGAAGCATGCCGGTTGCTGCGGGATCTAAAACCCAAGAACGCGTATGCGATTCTTCACACAACGTGTTAGATTAGAGCGGTTCTTGTAAGAAATTTCCGAAACGGTGGCGGGTTTCCGCCTCGGCCCGGGATTAGAAATGGATCGCCTGGCCGTGTGAGGCGTGGGCTGCTTCGTGGACGGCCTCGCTTAGGGTAGGGTGGGCGTGGATTGTCGCGACAAGTTCGTCGTAGGTTGCCTCGAGCGTGATGGCGAGGCCCAGTTCCGCGATCATCTCAGTCGCGTCTGCACCAATGATGTGTGCGCCCAGGATTTCGCCGTGCGGCTCTCCGACGAGCAGCTTGACGAATCCTTCCGGTTCGCCGACAGCAAGCGCCTTGCCACTGGCCATGAACGGGAACTTGCCGACCTTATACTTGAGGCCCTTTTCCTTCGCCGCGCGTTCCGTGAGACCCACACTGGCGACCTGGGGCTGGCAGTAGGTGCAGCCAGGGAAAACGGTGACCTTCTTGGGCTTCGCCACGCCGAACATTCCTTCAACGGCCTGAACAGCTTCGTAGCTGGCCACGTGTGCAAGCCAAGGCGGCCCGATGATATCGCCGGCAGCATAGACCCCCTTTACGTTCGTCTCGTAGTTGTCCTTCGTCGTGAGCCAGCCTTTCGGATCGGTTTCGAGCTTCACACCCTCCGGAAGCAGCGGGCTGACGCCGATCGCCACCAGCGCGACGGCAGCCTCAATGGTTTCCGATGTCTTGCCGGATAGCGTCAGCTTTACGCCCTTATTGGTCGCTTCGGCTTTCTCCACTTTCGTGCCCGCGAGAATTTTCATGCCCTGCTTGGCCAGGGATTTTTCCAAGGCGACGCTGACCTCCGTGTCTTCGACCGGGAGAATGTTCGGCAGCATCTCGACCACAGTGACCTTGGTGCCGAAGGCGTTGAAAAAATAGGCGAACTCGATGCCGATGGCCCCCGCGCCGATGACGATGATGTCCTTCGGCTGTTCTGGCAACACCATCGCCTGCTTGCTCCCAATGACGCTCGATCCGTTGAAAGCGAAACCGGGCATCTCGCGGCTGACAACGCCCGTGGCAACTAGGATATTCGCACCTTTGATTTCACTCTTTTTGCCATCCTTGTCGCTGACCTCGACCACGCCTGCCTTGGGAATCGCCGCGACGCCGCGGATGTAATCCACTTTGTTCTTCTTGAAGAGCATCTCGATGCCGCCCGCCAGCTTGTCGGCAACCCTGCGGCTGCGGCCGATGATCTTGCCCCAGTCGAACTTCACCCCGTCCACCTTCAGGCCGAAGTCGTCGGCGTGGTGAGTCAGGAGCTGATAGACCTCTGCATTTTTGAGCAGCGACTTGGTGGGAATGCATCCCCAGTTGAGGCAGGTGCCGCCCGCGCGATCCATTTCCACGCAGGCTACCTTCTTCCCAAGCTGCCCCGCTCGAATCGCTCCCACATATCCGGCGGGTCCGCCGCCAATAACAATCAAATCATAATCGGCCATAACATCAATTGGGTGTCCGCAAAGAATGAACAGAATTTCGCCTCGAGGGCAATGAATCAGTGCGTGCGATGGAATTTGCTTAGGCGGCGGTGGTCGTCATTCATCGGTCTGCCAAAGTTGGCTCGACATGGGATTTCGCGACAACTAGCTGAAGCAGTTTTTTCGCGGCTGAGATTCGACTCCTTGCATTTTGGCTGAAGCCTCGCGACAACACCCAAAGGACCTCGACAGTGAACAGGATTTTAATCATCGCAGACGACCGCGAAGTTGTATCGGGTGTTCCGGATCTCCTTGCTCAAATGCCGGAGGTTGAGTTGCGCAGCGGACGACTGGTCGTCGGGGACTACCGAATCGAGGAATCCGCGCTCATCGAAAGGAAGGCCGCCTCGGATTTCGCACAGTCGCTTGTCACCGGGCGGCTTTTCGAGCAGGCGGCGCGCATGGAAAGGTCCGCTCTTCGCCCAGCCTATATCCTCGAAGGAGGATCAGCCGACTGGGCGGCGCTCGGCGTGCGTCGCGAAGCCTTGCAAGGAGCGCTGATCACCTTGATGTTGATCTTCGATATTCCCGTCCTGCGTGCAGTCGACGCCGCGGAAACGGCGCGTCTGATCCTTTATGCTGGACAGCAACTGGCTCGCCTGCGCGATCCGCACCACGCGCCCTCTCGTCAAGCCAAGGCCAAAAGGAAGCGGACCCGGCAGATTCGGTTACTGCAAACCCTTCCCGGAGTCGGCGGCGAACGCGCCCGCCTCCTGCTCGATCATTTTGGGAGCATCCGCGCCTGCTTTGAAGCTCAAATGGATGAGCTGCAGAAGATCGACGGAATCGGCCCTAGAACCGCTCAAGCTATTTTGGATACGATTCAAGAGGCTTCGCCGAGGTATTCGAGTCGCAATCGATTTCACGATCCGGCCTGGCTCTGATCCGATCTGGTCTCTTTCAGCGCCTTCAAATAATTTGCCTCTCGCAAACTTGGCTGTGGAAAGTGCCTGAAAACTCCCTATCAGAGTTGCCGTGACCTCCGCGACGACAAGCGAACCGCACCTGCATGCCGTTGACCTCAAGCAGTCTTTCCAGATAGGCAAGACTCGCATCGACGTCCTCAGGAGCATTTCCCTGCAAGTCACGATAGGCGAAACCGTTTTTCTTTGTGGCGCGTCGGGCGCAGGAAAGACGACCCTTCTCTATACGCTGGCGGGCCTCGAACGGCCAAAGGCGGGGCGCGTGAGCTTCGAGGGAGCAGATATCTATTCGTTGAGCTCTGACCGCCTTGCCGGGCTGCGCAACCGGCGGATGGGCTTCGTTTTCCAGTCCTATTTCCTTTTGCCGGAACTAACCGCTCTCGAAAATGTCGCCCTGCCTTCGATGATGGGGGGAAAGCCGCGACACAGCCACGCTGCCAGCCTTCTGGAGCGGGTCGGCCTCAAGGAACGACTGCAGCATCTCCCCTCCGAGCTCAGCGGGGGCGAGCAACAACGTGTGGCCATCGCCCGCTCGCTCATCAACGATCCCTCCATTCTCTACGCAGATGAGCCTACAGGGAATCTCGACTCTCACACCGGTGAGTCGATCATTGAGCTGCTGCTCGACGTGGCCCGGCAGGACCGGCGCACCCTGATTGTCGTCACCCATGACGAACATCTTGCCCAACGGGGCGACCGCCTGCTTCGCATCGAGGACGGCATGCTCGCAAATTGATCTTGGCGGTCCGCCTACGTCACACTGCTTCGTTCCCCGCGCGCGATCCACACGGTGAGCAATGCAATATCGGCGGGCGTCACCCCGCTAATGCGCGCGGCCTGTCCCACCGTTTCCGGACGGATCTTCGAAAGCTTTTGCGTGGCCTCGACACGCAGCCCGCTGATCGCAGCGTATTCGATCCATGCCGGGATCGGCTTGCCCGCCTGTCGCGCCGTTCGCGCGATGCGCTCCTCTTCGCGATGGATGTAACCCTCGTATTTCAGGTCGGTCTCCACGCCATCCCAAACCTCCGCGGGATATTTGTCGAAAATTTTCCCGGGCAAATTTGCCGGGAGATTTCCCGGACGCTTGAGCCAAGTCTGCAAGCTAGCGCCGTCGAACCGTTCATCCCTTGCAAACATCCGGAGCTCCTCAAAGCGCTTCGTTTTCTCCACAAATCGCGCCTTGCGCAATGGGCAGACAAGCCCTGCTTCGATGCCCCGGCCAGTGAGTCGCAGATCGGCGTTGTCTTGCCGAAGGAGCAGCCGGTATTCGGCGCGACTTGTGAACATGCGATAGGGCTCCGGAGTACCTCGGATGACCAGGTCGTCAACCAAGACGCCGATGTAGGCTTCGTGGCGCGCCAAGGTAAAAGGTGGACGTCCGAGCGTCCTCAATGCTGCATTCGCCCCTGCCATTAAGCCTTGGGCGGCCGCCTCTTCGTAACCGGATGTGCCGTTGATCTGCCCGGCGAAGTAAAGGCCCTCGATGCGCTTTGTCTCCAACGTCGTGCGAAGCTGTGTGGGCGGACAGTAGTCGTATTCCACCGCGTAGCCAGGCCGGAGGATCTCCGCATTTTCGAGGCCGCGAACGCTGCGGATAAAGCGATATTGCACCTCGAAAGGCAGGCTTGTGGAAACTCCGTTCACGTAGACCTCGTCGGTGTGGCGACCCTCCGGTTCCAGAAAAAGCTGGTGCGAGGTCTTCTCCGCGAATTTCACGACCTTGTCCTCGATGCTGGGACAGTAGCGGGGCCCAACGCCCTCGATAACTCCGGCGAAAAGAGGAGACTTGTCGAGGTTCGCGCGTATGATCTCGTGCGTCGCAGCGTTCGTGTGTGTGATCCAGCAGGGAATTTGACGCACACGGAAAGAGCCGTCCCTCCATCGATTGAGGGTGAAAACCTCGTCTTCGCCCGGCGTCACGGTGTCGGCAAGATAGCTGAACAGCGGCGGGGGCTCGTCGCCATCCTGACGTTCGCATTGGGAATAATCGATGCTTTTTCCAAGGAGCCGGCACGGTGTTCCCGTTTTGAAGCGTCCCACTTCGAAGCCGAGCTCGCGCAGGCAATCGCTAAATGTCGAGACCGCGTCACCCATGCGGCCACCGGTCTGATTGCGCAATCCAACATGGAGCAGACCGCGCATGAACGTTCCCGTCGTCACCACGATAGCGCGACCGCGAAAACGCACTCCGAAATTGGTCTCCACACCCTTCGCTGCGCCGTCCTCAACGAGAAGCCGGGTAACATTGCCTTGCTTAAGATCAAGACGCAGCTGCTTCTCAAGAAGGGCCTTGATTCGAAACTGATAAGCCTTCTTGTCACATTGGGCGCGCGGAGCCCGGACGCTCGGCCCCTTGCGCGCGTTCAACATCCGGAACTGGATGCCGGTTGCGTCGGTATTGAGCCCCATCACACCGCCAAGCGCGTCGATCTCCCGCACCATGTGGCCTTTCGCAAGTCCGCCGACCGCGGGATTGCACGACATCTGGCCGACCGTATCGGCGTTTTGGGTGAGCATTAAGGTCTCGCAGCCAAGCCGCGACGCGGCCATCGCCGCCTCAATGCCGGCATGGCCCGCGCCAATGACAATCACGTCGTAGGACTTGGGATAATCGAATTCGCTCACGTCAAAAGACACGCAGGTTTCCCCGCCCTTCAGGAAGATTGCCTGTTTGCCCAGATCTTTGAGACGATTCTCATTCTCTTGAATGTTGGGGTGGGAATGGACTGCGCCACCGCGGAAAGTAGTTCGCACAAGGAAAAACACAACTACTTTGGAGCGGTTTGAATGCCGCTAAAGAAGACAAGACCAATTGGATCGCTGATCCAAAGCTGTTCTTGTAGAGGCGCTTCGCTTGCCCGGTTCCCTGCAGGAGAACCGGCAAAGCACTTCTCATTCACCTGAATTGGAACTAGTCTCCGCGTGATGATCGAATCAATCAATCCCTCCAGCCTCTCACGACGGCTTGCGGAACCTGATCGGCCGGTGCTTGTGGATGTGCGGCTCGAGGAAGACTACGCCCTCGCCCATCTTCCCGAATCAAAGACCAATTGCGTCTTCGAGGTCGCTTTCCTGGACCGCATGGGCGATGTCGCGCCAGACAAGCGAGCCACAGTCTGCGTGTACGGCGCGACAGCGGACAGCTACGAGGCACGCATGGCCGCGGAGAAGCTTTGCCGCGTTGGTTATAATCGCGTGCTCGAGTTGCGTGAGGGCTTGGAGGGTTGGAAATCCGCTGGTTTGCCGCTTGAGGGTGGCGCAGATTCGGCGATCGCCGAAACTCCTTCACCCGACGGTTGGCTCGATGTGGATGTCACCGAGAGCCACGTGGAATGGGTGGGGCGAAATCTGCTCAACAAACACTGTGGACGAATCGAGCTGAAAGGCGGAAAGCTCCGCTTCGATCGAGGAGACCTTGTTGGCGGAGAGTTTACCCTGAATATGCGCGCCATCACATGTCAGGACCTTGCGGGCGATCCGTTGCACGATGTGCTCATTGCCCACTTGGTGAGCCACGATTTCTTCGACGTGGAGCTGTATCCGGAAGCCCGCTTCGTCATCAGGGCGACTGAACGTGTTGCCGGCGCCACTCCGGGCGCACCGAATCTCGTTGTAAGTGGCGAACTAACACTTAAAAATATCTCGCGGGCTTTGGAGTTCGTCGCATCGGCAGGGCTTACCGCAGAGGGCAAGGCGGCCGCGCAGGCCGCCTTCGGCATCGACCGCACACAGTGGAATGTGCTCTACGGCTCCGGAAAATATTTCCGCCATCTCGCCGGGCACCTCGTTAACGATCTTATCGAACTTCAAATCCGCATTGTCACTCAGCAACCTCGCTGATTGCGCCTTTTCGACCGATACGTTCCTCGCACGAGAAAATACCCGACCCTGTATCAGTAAGTCCCACAGGGAATGCCGAGCGAAACGTCAGGTTTGCTCGATGGCAGCCCAAGGCGACGCGAGGCGGCCGGCTTCCCAGGACTCCTGCAGCTCGGACTCCGGAAGCAACTCCTTAAGGCTTGCCAGGGAAGCTTCGTACTCGGTCCTTTCGCTTCCTAAGAGCTGGGTGCCGAGATGCTCGCGGAGGGCTTCCGCGGCCCCGAAAAGGCGCGCGGCACGTTTGGGTTTGCTAGAAGCCAGGGCAAGCGTGGCGTGGCATCCCAAGATATAAGGCAGAATCCAGCGATTACCCAGGTCGCGGGTGATTTGCGTCCAGTCGGCCAAGGCGCTCTCGGCGCGTGCGTAGTCCTCTTGCGCAATGGCGACCAGGGTGAGCCCCCAGAGGATAAGGCCGATGATCCAGTGATCGCCAAGGCGTTCGTAAATTGCCAGGCTTTGCTCTTTGAGCTGGCGCGCCAATGCAAGATCCCCGCGGACCATGGCAGTGCTGCCGAGTCCGCTAAGGCTGCCGGCTTCGAGGTAGGCAAGGTGGATTTTTCGTCCGACGTTGAGTCCTCGCTGGAAACGCCTTTCGGCGCTTTCAAAATCGCCTTCGCCGCGGTCGAGGAAACCCGTCAGCATGTCGGCCAGAGCGGAGCCCGCCTCGTCGCCGATTGCTTCATAGATTTGCTGTGCTTCTCCATGGAACCTTCGGGCTTCGTCAAAGCGATCAGCCGCCCACGCGAGCCGGCCAATGTTAAGGCGGGCGTCCGCTTTATATTTGGGTGCCACGTCCGTATCCGGCAGCGCAAGAAGTCGCATGGCGATTTCCCAAGCCTCGGCAAGATTGCTGCGAACTTCGATGACGCGGTAGAGCGCGCTGAAAATGCGCAGTCCCTTTTCGGCTTTCTTCGATTTGACGGCCCATTCCAAGGCGAAGCGAATATTGAAAAAGTCGCGCTGGCAGCGGTCGAGCCATGCCTTTTGATCGGGACCCTCCAAATGGGGCTCTGCCTCCTCAGCAAACGCGAGGAAGTAATTCAAATGCCTGTCGCGCACGGCCGGCGCCTCGCCGGAGGCCTCAAGCTTTTCGCGGGAATAGTGCCAGACCGATTCAATCATGGTGTAGCGCGAGTTCCCAGAGGCGTCGCGCTCGACGGTGACGAGCGACTTGTCGACGAGCTGCTCAAGGAGATCGAGAACTTCGAATTCCTCGATGCCGTCGCCGGAACACACCTTCTCGACCGCTTCGATGGTGCGGCCACCGCCGAAGACACCCATCCGGCGGAAAGCCATGCGCTCCTGTTCGGAGAGCAGATCGTGACTCCAATCAATGAGGGCCTGAAGGGTCTGCTGGTGCGGGAGGCCATCCCGACGGGCGCCACGCAGGAGACGGAAACGATCATCCAGGCGCTCGGCAATCTGGTCCACGTTGAGCAACTTCACGCGCGCGGCTGCCAGCTCGATGGCGAGGGGAATACCATCGAGACGGCTGCAAATCTCGGCCACTGCAGGAGCATTGGCGTTGGTAATGACAAAATCCGGGCGCACCGCGACAGCGCGGGCTATGAAGAGTTTCACCGCCTCGTATTGCGAAAGACGCTGGGCAAAGTCAGGCCCACGGAGATCTTCAGCCCGCACCTCGAGAACCTCGAGCGGAGGGACGAAGAAGACCGCTTCGCCGCCGATGCCAAGAGAATGCCGGCTTGTCGCGAGGATCTTGAGGCGAGGGCAGAATCGCAATAGCTCGGCGGCGAGCGACGAAACGGCGGAAAGCAGGTGCTCGCAATTGTCGAGCAGCAGGAGAAGATTCTTGCCGCGTAAAAAATTGATGAGAGTTTCCCGAAGCGGACGATCAGGTTCCTCGCGAGCACCCACCGCCGCGGCGACGGCTTCCACAACGCGCTCGGGCTCGGCAAACAGCGCAAGCTCGGCCAGCCATACACCGTCCCGAAATGCATTGATAAGTTGAGCGCCGGTTTCCAGCGCAAGGCGTGTCTTGCCGGTTCCGCCGGTGCCCATCAGTGTTAACAGGCGCGTGTTCTTGAGCAGGCTCTTGACATCGTCAAGCTGCTTCTCGCGCCCGACGAAGCTGGTCGTTTGCACGGGCAGGTTGTTCGGCAAAGCCTCCATGCTCCTCGGAGGCGGGAAGGACTCTGGAAGACTAGGAACCACCGCTTGATACAAGTGCTCCGGACGATCGAGATTGCGCAGGCGATGACTGCCCAGTGACTTGAAGGAAATTGCGTCCAGCGGCTCGTCCTCGAGCAGCTCGACCGCGATGCGCGACAGCAGGATCTGTCCGCCGTGCGCGGCGCTCTCGATACGCGATACGCGGTTCAACGTGCCGCCAAAATAATCACCATCGCGGAGCTCCGCGGCGCCGACGTGGATGCCCATGCGTACGGCAAGAGTTCCGATGTCGTTCCAATCCTCGGCTGCAAGAGCCTGTTGCGCGTCGATAGCCGCCTCGAGTGAGGCGCGTGGGACCTGAAACGCCGCGTGAGTCGCATCGCCCACCGTCTTGAAAACATGTCCGCCATGAGTCTCCACGGCGGCGCGTATCAGGGCATCGTGACGGGCCAATGCAGCGCCCATTTGAGCCGGGAATTTTTCCCACAACCGCGTGCTCCCCACGATATCCGTGAAGAGAAAGCTGACAGTTCCCGTGGGCGCCTCCGGCATACCCCGGAAATATGGAACGGGGATTCTTCGCGTAAAGGGAATAGCAGTATGCCAGCCTTTGGAAAGGAGTGCCAGCAAGCTGCCTCCCGAGGGATCAGGAGGCCCGCTATTGCGCCGAAATGTGGGCCAGATAAGCAGCGCCGATAATTCCGGCCTCGTTGCGCATTTGCGCGGGAACGACGATGACTTCCGTCTTTGTCGTGAGCAAGGGGAAGAATTTGTCCGCCTTCTTGCTAATGCCACCTCCCATGATGAAAAGATCGGGCGAGAAGAGCCTCTCCATCTCGTTGAGAAATTCGCTGAGCCGCCCGGCCCACTGCTTCCAAGACAGCTTTTTATCTGCACGAACCTTCTCGGAAGCGCGCTTCTCGGCTTCCTTGCCACGAATCATGAGGTGTCCGAATTCGGTGTTCGGGAGCAGTTTGCCGTCGAGGAAAACGGCTGATCCGATGCCGGTGCCGAGCGTCAGTAAAATGATGACCCCGTTGCGGGCTTTTCCCGCGCCGAAGCGCACTTCGGCGACACCTGCAGCGTCCGCGTCGTTGACCACCGTGGCCGGGCCGCCAATGTGCCGGGAAAAAAGCTCGCCGGCGTTGGTGCCGATCCAGGAGCGATCCACGTTGGCTGCGGTGTACGTAACGCCGTGCTTGACGACGGCGGGAAAGGTGACGCCGGCGGGTCCCCTATAGTTGAAGTGCGCTGCGATTTGTTCGACGACGTCCGCCACCGCGTTTGGCAACGCTGGCTGCGGCGTTTCAATGCGAAAGCGTTCCGCGACGAGTTGACCGGTTTCCACGTCAACCGGAGCACCTTTGATTCCGGTTCCGCCAATGTCGATTCCAAGAAGTGTCAAAGCGATTTTTCCTCCTAACGGCTCCCTACAAATCAGAACTTAGGCGCTTCGGCGAGAAATAATTAGCTATGCCGAAACCAGCCGAGACGCGCGGGCGCGAGATTGGTATTGATCTGCTTGACCTCGGTGTAAGCCTCATAGCCGTACGTGCCGAGTTCGCGGCCGATGCCGCTCTGCTTGTAGCCTCCCCATGGGGCTTCGTTGAAGGTGGGGTGGTATGTATTGATCCAGGTGATGCCCGCGCGCAGTCTTCGGATGAACCGTCGGGCCCGCGCGCCATCGCTGGTAAAGACCGCGCCCGCCAAGCCGTAGATTGTGTCGTTCGCGAGCGCGATCGCTTCCTCCTCGGTATCAAAAAGCTGCACCACGAGCACGGGCCCAAAGATCTCTTCCCGAACGATCTTCATCGCTGGCCTTGTGCTCGCGAAGACGGTTGGCTGGACGAAATTGCCCTTCGCACGCTCGTCGTCGTAAGTCCCGCCGCCGCACAGGAGCTCCGCCCCTTCGGAATTGCCCGTTTCGATGTAGCTGAGAACTTTCTTCTGATGGGCGCGACTGATGAGCGGCCCCATCTCAGTGTCATCCTTAGTGCCGTCTCCGACGACAATTTTGTCCGCGGCCGCGGTCAGGCGCGGGAGAAACGAGCCCGCCAGTTTGCGGTCGAGAAGCAGCCGCGATCCAGCGCTGCAGACCTCGCCTTGCCCGGCGAAAACGGCAAACATGGCATATTCGAGCGCCACGTCGGGGTCGGCATCGGCAAAAACGACGTTCGGATTTTTCCCGCCAAGCTCCAGGGATATCTTCTTCAGATTTCCGGCGGCGGCTATCATGATCTTGCGACCCGTGGCTGTGCCGCCGGTGAAGGCAATCTTGTCCACGCGGTTGCTGGCTGCGAGCGATGATCCCACCGGATCGCCAGCACCGAGCACAAGTTGAGCAACTCCCGGAGGAAATCCGGCTTGGTCGATCAATTCGAAAAGTCGAACTGCCGAAAGAGGCGTGAGTTCCGAAGGCTTGAGGATGCAACAGTTTCCGGCAGCGAGCCCAGGCGCGAGCTTCCAGGCCGCCATGAGAAGCGGGTAGTTCCAGGGAATGATCTGACCGCAGACGCCGATGGGTTCGCGCACGGTCTCTGCGGCAATGTTCGGGTCGCCGACTTCGTAAGTTTGGCCCTGCGGTTTGGTCGCCAGCCCGGCATAAAACCGGAAACATCCCGCCGCGTCCGCCGCATCGAAGCGCGCCTCGCGCAGCGGCTTGCCATTATTGAGGGTGTCCATGCGCGCCAGCTCTTCGGCGTGGGACTCGATCAGGTCGGCCAGCTTGAAAAGCCTTACCGCGCGCTCGGCAGCCGGCGTCCATGGCCACGGCCCGTTGTCAAAAGCTTCACGAGCCGCGCTGATGGCATCTTCGACATCATTGGCATCCGATTCGGTCGCGTTCCCGAGAACCGAATTATCCACGGGATTGATGTATTCGCGCGTCCTGCCCGTCTTGGAAGGGACAAAGCGCCCGTTGATGCAGTTTCGGAGGGGAGCCACCCCTCAATCTAGCTCTGGATCACGGCTTCCACAATGCGGCGTCGAGAATCGACCAAATGTGCATGATCCAGCCCATCCAGATGAGCCACAGGAGAGCGGCGCTGACAAAAAACACCAGCGCACGCAAGGGCCGCCCCTGGATCAATTGGCCGAGGCCCGGGATGAAAAAGCTGGCGAGCGCCGCGATAACGTTTCCGGTGGATCCTTTTCCTGCACTCATGGATGGAGTTTCGATGGCATAGGCCTCTCTGTCCAGCGCTTGCTCACTTGGCCCTCGCTTCCACGATCAGACACTAGCAGCGCGGCAGGAAAAAGAACTCAAAAGCGAATGCACGATGCCACCCGTAAGATATTCAGCCACATCGTCAACGAACCGCAGAAAATCCACCGCCGCGGAATGATCAGCCTGATCGGAGATAACACGGATGATGGCGTTCGGAATACCGCCCATCTCGTGGCAAACCTGTGCGACGGCAGCGCCCTCCATTTCCGCGCAAAGCAATCCGGGCAGCGCTTCGCGGAGTTCCGCGGTCTTCCGGCGATCGGTCAGGAATTGATCCCCGCTGGCCACGAGACCCCGGTAAACCCGCGGTCGATCCATGCCGAATGCGGCCCGCTTCTCCGCCGACACATCCTTCAAGAAATCTCCTTGCGTGTAACGGATGGCGGCATCGTAGGCCTCGTCGCAAAGGCCGGTTTCAAAGAAGATTTTTCCAAGCAGGGGGATCTCGAATCGCTGAAAAGCCGGGAGCGGACTGGCATCCATATCGTGCTGCACGAGGCGCTGGGCAACGACGACATCACCGATGCGCAAGCTGGGGTCCATTGCGCCGGCGACACCTGTAAAAACGATGTGAGTCACGCCAAAGCGTTCCAGCAGAAGGAGCGTGGTGATCGACGCGGACACCTTTCCTACGCGCGAAAGCACGAGCACGACTTCCTGTCCGGCCCAAGTGCCTTCGAAAAATGTCCGCATTCCAGCTTCGACGCTGCGGCGCACGGTCATCGATCGCGCCATAAAGGCGACCTCGTGCGGCATGGCTCCCAAAATTCCGAATTTCATCGGCAAAGAAGAACCAGAATCAGCCACCGATGGACACAGATTTGCACGGATGAAGGAAAATCCGAGGTGTCGAAATAATCAGGCGGTTGGCACAACCGCCTCTACAACCTGGCCAACTGCGCCCTGAGCCGCGCGAATTGCGCCGCGACGTCCTCCCTTTCCATCGGGCGATTCATAAGCTCCTCGTAGCCTTCTTCCAGGACTTGATCGCCCCGGATCTCCCGCAAGAACGGGCTGGGCCGGCATTGCATTGGGCTGCCGAACTTCCTGCGAGCGCGACACCATGTAACGACGAGCGAACGCATCGCGCGCGTGATGCCCACGTAAAACAGGCGGCGTTCCTCATCCACCGTGCCCTCGGCTTTCGAGCGTTCATGCGGGAGCAGGCCATCCTCCGCACCAATGAGGAAAACGTGAGGAAATTCCAGGCCCTTCGCAGCATGCAAAGTAATTAGCGTAACGCCCCGCGCGGATTCCTCTTTGTCCTCTGTGCGCTCGCGGTCGAGGCTCACCTCGTCAAGGAAGCCTTGGAGACCCTGGCGCGAGCTTTTCTGATAGTCTCCCAACGCGCGGAGCATTTCCTTAACATTCTCCTCGCGGTTCAGGGATTCGTCAGGAGTCTTGCAGGAGCGTCTGAGATCATCCAAATAGCAGCATTCATTCAGGAGCGTTGAGAGGATGGAAACGCAATCTCCGCCCGGGGTGAGGATGCGCACGCGCGCGGATTCGATTTGGTCGATAAAAGCGCGGACGGCGCCGGCCGTCTTGCGCGTGCAGGTGTCCAAATGATCGGAATGGCGCAGGGCCTCGAAGAGGCTGAGCTTGCGTTCGACGCTGAAAGCAAGGGCCAACTCGACGTTATTGGGGCCGATTCCGCGGGGCGGCGTGTTGATGATGCGAAGAAGGGACGAATCATCCGAAGGATTCAAAAGAACCGCCATATAAGCAGTAAGATCCTTGATCTCGCGCCGTTCGAAAAAGCTTTTCCCGCCGACGAGGCGGTAGGGAATCCTATTCTTGCGAAGGTTTTCCTCAAGCAGCCGGGACTGCGCGTTCATGCGATAGATGACCGCGAAGTGTTCCCAGGGGAGGTTCTGCTCCGCGCGATGAGCGGCGGCTTCGTGAATGACGAACTCGGCCTCCCTGCGATCATCCGGCACAGAAATCACCCGCACGGGTTCTCCACCCTCCTTGGGGCTCCAGAGGTTCTTTTTGCGGCGGCGCGGATTGTTCGAGATGAGCCGGTTGGCCGCGCCAAGAATGGCATTGGTGCTGCGGTAATTTTGCTCGAGCCGAATGACGCGCGGATTCGGGAAATGCTTTTCGAATTCCAGAATGTTCGAAACTTCGGCGCCGCGCCAGCCGTAGATGCTCTGGTCGTCGTCGCCCACGACACAGACATTTGGCGGCTGGCCGCTGGCAAGCTGGCTTACGAGCTCGAACTGCAAGCGGTTGGTATCCTGAAATTCATCCACCAATAAATGGCGCACTTTCGCGCGCCATTTATCGCGGACTTCGTCCGACTCTGAAAGGAGTTGAACAGCCTTGGCGAGCAAGTCATCGAAGTCCATTGCGTTCAAAGCGCGCAGTTCCTGTTCGTAGCGGCGATAGACTGCCCCGGTGAGCATCTCCTCGTCGCGAGCCGTCCAGCCGCTGTTTTTTGCTTTGCTGATGAAGTTTCTAGCAAGATGGGGATCGAGCTTCTCGTCGCGAGCGGAGACGCGAGTGATGATCTTCTTGATGAGGCCAAGCTGATCACCTTCGTCGAAGATGCTGAAGTTTGCCTTGTAGCCGAGCCGCTGAGCATCGCCGCGGAGGATTCTCAGGCACAACGCATGAAAGGTGGACGCGGTGACCAGCTTCGCCTGATCGGAATCGACCATTTCCGCAATCCGCTCCTTCATTTCCCGAGCGGCCTTGTTGGTGAATGTCACAGCGAGAATCCGCCCCGGATCCTCGCCTTGTGCGATCAGCCAGGCGATGCGCGCCGTGATGGTCCGGGTCTTTCCCGTGCCCGCGCCCGCGAGAATCAACATCGGGCCGCTCTCGTGGTGGACGGCTTCGATCTGCTCCGCATTGAGGTCGAAAAGTCGAAAGGGGCTCATAGCAATTCTCCGCGCACGAACCTCCCAATTACCTCCGGGTAAAGCCGATGCTCCGCCTCTTGAATGCGCGCATGAAGCCTTTCCGGCGTGTCTCCAGGCAAGATCGGAACCTCGGCTTGATCGATGACTCTCCCGCTGTCCATTCCCTCGTCCACGAAATGCACCGTGCACCCGGTGATCTTCTCGCCAGCCTCGAGAGCCTGCCGCCACGCTTCGACGCCCCGGAATTTCGGGAGAAGGGACGGATGAATGTTAATGATCCGCCGCGGAAAGGCCTCCAACATCGGAGCCTTGAGCATGCGCATGTAGCCTGCGAGGATGACTAGATCGACTCCCGCGTGGCGCAATCGCTCAACCAAATCCTCTTCGCATTCGGTGGAAAGACGCGTCTTGAAACCCGTTTCCTCGATCCACGCAGTGGCAATGCCGGCATCGCGGGCCAATGCCAAAATCCCGGCGTCAAGAACGTCCGAGCAGACGACAACGATTCGGGCATCAAGCCGTCCGGCGCGAATCGCCTCCAGGATGGCCCGAAAGTTCGATCCTTTGCCCGAACCGAGCACACCAAGACGAAGTTTATGCATCGCAGGTGGGAATCATGCGCTTCCTCGCACGACATGCAAGCGATGCTTCCCAAGGATTCGTTTCCGTGCAATATGCGCCGGAAGCTCGTCGAAATTGAGATTATGAAAGCAGACGAAATCCAACGCGAGTCGGACAGGCCGCTGGCGATTTATTTGCGCGAACGCGCGAGAGAGGTGGACAACGCCCTGAATCGCCTTCTGCCAAGGAATTCGGTCAAGCCAGCAACGATTCATCGCGCCATGCGCTACAGCCTCTTTGCCGGTGGAAAACGCATGCGCCCTATTCTCTGTCTAGCGGCCGCGGAGTCTTGCGCAGACTCTCCTGAGAACACTCTCTTCGCTGCGTGCTCCGTCGAGTGTGTGCACACCTATTCGCTCATCCATGACGATTTGCCCTGCATGGACGACGACGATTTGCGGCGCGGACGGCCTACCTCGCACAAGGTTTTCGGCGAGGCGATCGCCGTCCTCGCTGGTGACGCCTTGCTGACTGTGGCATTTGAGATCCTCGCCGGAATCCGCGAAACGCCGCGTTACAAGCTCAAGGAATTCATAACTGAGCTTGCTTTCGCCGCAGGCAGCAGAAAACTCATCGCAGGCCAGGTCGCCGATCTGGAAGGGGAGGGAAGGAAATCCTCGCGCGCCGAGCTGCGATTTACTCACGAATGCAAGACAGCGGCAATGATTGTCGCAAGCCTCAAGCTCGGCGCGATGGCCGCGAACGCCACACCTGAAAAGGTCGCCGCAATCACAAGATTCGGGCATTCTCTGGGTCTCGCATTTCAGGTTATCGACGACATCCTGGACATCACGCAGACGAGCGAAAAGCTCGGCAAGAGCGCAGGCAAAGACGTCGCATCGCAGAAAGCCACCTATCCCGCCCTCATCGGCCTCGATGCCGCGCGCAAGGAGGCCCGCCGCCTTACCGCCTCTGCGCACAAGGCACTGGAGCCATTCGGAACGGATGCCGCTCGCCTTCACCAACTCGCCGACTACCTCCTCGCCAGAGAGTATTGAGGATTCGCGTTGTAGAGGCGTTTGTGCCAAGCGCCTCCCAAGGAGTTGATCGTTCGCGAGCCTCGTTCGAAGCGATGCTTCGGTTTCTTCCCCTCATCGGCGGATCGGCGCGCAACGCGTCATCGCGCTGACCGGTTTTGCTTTGCCAGCCGCCTGCATCAAATTTCGCTCGCGCGAAAGCCGTAGCGATTTGCATTGCAAAGCAAAAACTTGGAAAATGCGTGCCGTGCTGCAGCCCAAGACCATTCAGAAGATTGGAAGCCTACTTGCCATTGCCTGGCCGGACGGTCAGGAGACCTATCTTCCGCTGGAAACGCTGCGGCGAGCATGTCCTTGCGCTTCATGCGGTGGCGAGCCCGATCTTCTCGGGCGCCTGATCAGGCCTGAAGTCCGCTATTCGCAGGCGAGCTTCGATCTCAGGGGCTGGGACGCGGTCGGCGGCTACGGTTTGCAACCACGGTGGGCGGACGGACATAACTCCGGGATCTATACCTTCGCCTATCTGCTGCGACTTGGATCGATCGCATAGGCCGATCGCGGAGGTTCTCGGTCTCACGGCTTGAGTTCGTCTCCGGATACCGCATCGATGATCACAAACTTCTCCTGATGGTAAGCGGGGTCGGCACGGAACGAGAGACGCCCGGCATATCGGCGCTCGATATCCACCAGATGTTCCTCATCCTCCGCGCGCAGGCGGTTCAGCAGGTCGGGGTGCACGATCACCTTTACCTCGTGGACGCTATCCTGATGCTTTCGCATGAGGGAATGCAGAGCGCGCTGAAGCTCGACACTCATGGTCATGGGGCTCTTGATCACTCCCTTCCCATTGCAATGCGGACAGGGCACGAACTGGGTGCTGGCCAGGCTCTCGGCGGCACGCTGCCGCGTCATTTCCATCAGCCCGAGCTGGGAAATAGGCAGCACGTGCGTGCGGGCCTTGTCCCGCTTGAGACGATCCCTGACGCGCTGGTAAACGGTCTGCTGATCTTTGCGGCTCTTCATGTCGATGAAATCGGCAATGATGATGCCGCCAACGTTACGCAGGCGCATTTGACGGCAAATTTCATCCGCCGCCTCGAGGTTTGTTTGCAGAATGGTCTTCTCGATGTCCTTCGCGCCCTTGTTCCGGCCGGTATTGACATCGATGGCGATTAGCGCCTCGGTCTCGTCGATAACGACATATCCACCGCACTGCAGCCAGACCTGGCGGTGGAAGGCCGCGTCGATTTGCGCCTGAACACCAAAGCAGTCGAACACTGGCTGCGAACCGGTATAGTGCTGAATGCGGTTCCTCGCCCGCGAAGAAATCTGGCCGACGAGATCTTGAACCCGCTCCCACGCCTTGACGTCATCGATAATGACGGCGTCGATCTCATCAGTAAGGAAATCGCGCACCGTCCGCTCGATCAGATCAGGCTCCTGAAAAAGGCAAACCGGAGACGGTAGTTCCTCAACGCCCTTCTGGATTTCCTCCCATTGCTGGAGAAGAATGCTCAGATCCCGGACGAAATACCGTGCGCGCTGGCCCTGACCGACGGTTCGAATGATGACGCCCATTCCGTCGGGAATATCGAGATCGCGAAGAATCCTCCGCAACCGATCTCGCTCCTTTGGGTCGTCAATCTTCCTTGATATCCCGCATTGGTCGTTGAAGGGCATGAGCACGAGATAGCGACCTGCCAGGCTCACGTCGGTCCCAATGCGAGGTCCCTTGTTGCCTATCGGCCCCTTCTTTACTTGCACCAGGATGTCGGAACCCACCGGATAGATCTTGGGCACATCCTTATGGGTTATCTTTTGCCCCTTCTTTTTTCCAACCTCCCGGGAAACGGCCTCGACGCCGCTGTCGAGCGCCGCAGGGATGGCATCCCAGAATTGCAAGAAAGCATTCTTCTCGAAGCCAATATCTACGAACATCGCCTTGATGCCTTGTTCGATATTTCGAACCTTTCCTTTATAGATGGCTCCGACAATGTTGCGGTCGGACTCGCGCTCTGTGGTGTATTCCTCGAGGCGATTATTCTCAAGCAGCGCAACGCGCTTTTCGAGGCGTTCGCAACTGACGATGAGCTTGATCCCCGTGTTCTTCTTTCCGAGGCCTAAAATTTTCTTTACGGTTTCTATCATCAAAAAATATGGGTTGCCCTCCGCGTTGGAAGGGAAATTGCTCTAAAAAGGAGACGCTCATCGGTGACCTGCAGGAGCCCTCTGTTTGTCCCTCTTTTCTCTGTTGCCCCCTGTCAGGAAATTGAAAAATTTCTCAATTCCCGAAGGTTTGCGTTCTTTGTTTTTGACCCTCCCGCCCTCGTCGGCTTCGGCGCGTACATTGGGGGCGGCGGGTTTGTTCTCCTGAGGGCGCCGCGAGGGAGTGCTGTTGCCCCCGGTTTCTTCGTCGGCCGCAATTGTCGTTGCGGTTGGGATTTCGCGGTTGAAGTCCACGCTCTCGACAAATTTGAAATTCCCCGGCGCAGGCTCCAGCCAGGCTAATTGAGGTTCCTTGCCCTGACCGAGAGCAAAGGTATCCTCGAGAATCTTCGCGGCGATGGGCGCAGAGACGCTGCCGCCGGATTTGGCGCCCTGAACGATGACGCACACCGCATACTTCGGCGCCTCGTAGGGAGCGAACGTGAGAAACCAGGTATGATTATCCTTTACGCCGCTCCGCCAGAACTGAGCGGTACCGGTCTTCCCGGCCACGGTCACATCCTTGATGCGGGCCCTGCCGGCTGTGCCGCCACTTTCGTTAACGACCTTGTTCATGCCCAGGCGAACTTTTTCGATCATTTCCGCTGTCATGCCACCGTCAGTCAAAAGGTTGGCGCGCACTTTTGCCGGTTCCTGAAGAAGAACCGCTCCGTCTTGGGCGACGACCTTGTCGATCATTCTCGGATAATAGCAGGTTCCCCCATTGGCGACGGCGGCGGTAATCATCGCCATTTGCAAGGGAGTCGCGAGCACGTCACCTTGGCCAATGGAGGTATTCGCCGTGAGGCCGGAGCTCCAGCGCGCCTGCGGGTTGGTGGCTGCCAGCCATTCCGGCCCGGGCAGCACGCCGGGAGCCTCGCCCGAGAGGGGAATCCCGGATTTCTGACCGAGGCCAAGCATGTTTCCGGTGGCAACGATCTGATCGATTCCCGCTGCGTTTCCGTATTGATAGAAGAAGGCATTGCAGGAGACTTTGATCGCATTGGGAAGGGTGAGCGTGCCATGGGTGCCGCCCTTGTCTGCGATCCAGCATCGCATATACTTGTTGCCGTATTGGACGCCGCCGTAGCAGGAGAAGGAACGGTTGCCCACACCCGCGCGCAGGCCAGCGAGTCCGATCGGGATCTTGTAGGTCGAGCCCGGAGCATAAGCGCTGATGGCGCGATTGAGGAGAGGGTCGGTCTCGTCCTTGTTTAGCTCCAGCCAATCCTTCGCGGCGATCGCAGGGATGAACTTGTTCGGATCGTAAGACGGTACGGATGCCATGGCCAGAATGTCGCCGCTATTGGGATCCACAACGACGGCAGCCGCGCGGCCCACGGCACGCAACGCCTCTTCGACGATGTACTGGATGCGGGCGTCAATCGTTAGATAAACGTTCGCTCCCTGCTTGGGTTCAACCATCTCCGTTTCACTTCGGATGATGGTTCCCTTGACGTCGCGCTGAAGGATCTTCATCCCCGGGGTTCCCTTCAGGTAGTCGTTCATCGCAAGTTCGATCTGAGCCTTGCCTTCCATATCGGGATCGTAAAAATTGAACTTGTTGATGTCAGGAAGCTTGTTCAGGTCAGCGGGCATGCCGACATAACCCAAGAAGTGCGCCCCCAAGGCCCCGTAGAGATACTGACGCACCGGCTTCTTCGTCACGTTGACCCCGGGCACGCCGAGGTTGCGTTCCGATAGCAGGGCCATGGTCTCGAAATCCATGTCCTGCATATAGTTGTATGGCACTTCGCTTCGGAGCCGGTAATGGATCTGGAGGCGGTCGGCGTTGTAATCCTGCGCCACGCCGAGTTCCTCGAGCCGGGGTATGATCTCCTCGGAGACGATGCGGCGCACGTCGGCCTCCGTCATGTCCTTCTGCATGTTGCGAACAGTGCCGCGGAAGGTGTTCATAGGCACGCTTCCATGGCTTTCCCGGTAAGCGCGCACCATGTCGGGGAGAAAAAAATCCACATCGAAGCTCGCGCGGTTCTGGACGAGAGGAATGCCGTTTCGGTCAAGGATGTCACCCCGAACCGCCGGAATGCGAACGGTGATGCGCGAACCGGAGGCGACTTTGGCCGTGTATTCGGCACCTCGGGCGATCTGCACGTACCAAAGCCGGCAGGCAAGAGCCGATACGGCAAGCAGGATGATTGCCCCAAGAAAGTAGATGCGGTAGGGAATGTGTCCGCGTTTCATTGATCGATCCTGTATGGCCGCAGACGCGTCGGACCGCGCACGTAGGGAGCAAGCTTGACGACGGTGAGATGCACGAGCGGGGCCAGCACCGCCGCAAAGAAGCCCTGGGGCAACGATTCGCCAAGCCACGGTCTCATTGAAAAAAATGCCCTGACGCCTGAAGCAAATCATGACGAACTGGAGAGCCAGAAAAACGCAGGTGCATATGGCGCCGAGCAAGACATGCACCCACCAGCGTCCTCCAGCAAATGCGGGCTGGAGACCATGAGCAAAAAGCCCGAAAAACACAAACACCACAATAGACCATCCCAAGGCAATTTCAACGTGGCCGTCCGGGATGTTGAGATAGGCCAGGTCTGTCAGAAATCCCGTGTAGATTGCCAGCAGGAGCATCGCCCAGAACGGCATGGCTAGCGCCCCATAGCAAAACAACATCGGCACAAGGAACACGCGCGCGCCATGAAAAAACCGCACGGAAGGAATGAATTCCTGGATGATCAGAGCCAGGAAAATCGCCAACGCGAGGGACAGCCAGCCGACGATGAGTTTCATTTCGCTCCCACCACCACGAAAACATCCTCCACAGAGGACAAGTCCACAGCAGGTTCGACAATCGCCTGGCCATCAAGCGGACGAGCTTGAAAACTCTTCACGGTACCGAGGAAGATGCCCGAGGGGAAGACACCGGTGGAAGTTCCCTTGCTGACGCCTTCGGTGTAAACCTTCTGTCCCGGTTGAAGATTCGCCTTTTTGCTCAAGAAATTGAGTTGCATTTCGCTCTGAGCGCCGCTTTCGCCTGTGCGCCGGCCGGATAGAATTCCTCTCTCGTTGGAACCCTCGACATTGGCGGCCACCTTGCAACTTTCATCGCTGATCAGAAGCACGATGGATTCATTCTTCGCTACCGTGGTGGTCTTGCCAACGAGGCCAACGTCCGTAAGCACGGATTGATCGGATTCCAGGCCGTCTTCAAAACCGCGGTTAATCTTCACGGTGCTCCACCATGTCGATGCATCCCGGGAGATGATGCGCGCGGGTAAAAGCCTAAAGATCGAACGCTTCTTATAGTCGAGAGCGGAGCGCAGCTTGCTGTTCTCGGCCTCAAGATCCCTGAGAATCTGGTTTGTCGCACGAAGCTCCGTGTTCTCTGTCGTAAGTCGCCGGTTTTCGTCTTCAAGCTGATCCAAGGTTTTCAGTCCCTCTCCCATGGCACCGAGTTGCCTCTGAACGGCCGACCCCGTCTTCAGGAAAGGCGAGACCGCGCTGAGAAATCCCGCCTGCAGTTTTTGCATCGCACTTGAGCCGAATGAAGAAAGGATGACGGCGCCGACGAGCACCGCGACGACGAGGATGATGTTGAGCCGGCTCATCGAAACCGTTTGCTACGTCCTCAGAATGCCGGGTCTTCCCACAACTTCCGCGTCAATGGCTGCTCGAGCTGCGGTCGCGGGAGGCAACGGCCTTCAGAAATCGAAGCTCCTGAAGCGCCCTGCCCGTTCCTTCAGCCACAGCGCTGAGAGGATCCTCCGCTACGTGAACGGATAAGCCGGTTTCCTCCTGCAAGAGCTTGTCGAGCCCGCGAAGGAGCGCACCGCCCCCGGCCAATACGAGCCCCCTGTCCACAAGATCGGCAGAGAGTTCGGGCGGGCATCGTTCAAGGGTGATCCGAACCGAATCCACAATCGTGGAGACGGGTTCAACCACCGCTTCACGCACCTCCTGCGAGGAAATGGTGATGGTCTTGGGCAGACCCGCGACCAAGTCGCGCCCCTTTACCTCCATGCTCAACTCTTTCTCCATCTTGTAAGCCGAGCCGATCTTGATCTTGATATCTTCCGCGGTCCGCTCGCCAATCATCAAGTTATAGGCCCGCTTCATGTAATTGATAACGGCCTCGTCAAGCTCGTCCCCCGCCACGCGCACGCTGCGGCTGAAAACAATCCCCGAAAGCGAAATCAGGGCGACTTCCGTAGTGCCGCCGCCGACATCGATGATCATGTTGCCCGCCGCGTCCTGCACCGGAAGGCCGCAGCCGATTGCCGCCGCCATCGGCTCCTCGATCAAATAGACCTCACGCGCCCCGGCATGAGTCGCAGAGTCCTTAACGGCGCGCTTTTCGACTTCTGTGATGCCGCTTGGCACGGCGATGACCACGCGTGGCCGCACCATTCGCCGGCGATTGTGCACTTTGCTGATAAAGTGCCGGAGCATCGCTTCAGTCACCTCGAAGTCCGCGATCACGCCGTCCTTAAGCGGCCGAATGGCCACAATGTTGCCCGGAGTGCGGCCAAGCATGCGTTTGGCCTCGTCGCCGACGGCTAGCACTTTGTTCGTGCCCTGCTGAACGGCAACCACGGAGGGTTCTCGGAGCACGATGCCATGATCCTTGACGTAAACGAGGGTATTGGCGGTTCCCAGGTCAATGCCGATATCGTTCGAAAAAAATCCCAAGACGTTGTCAAACATGAAAAATTATAGCGTTGGCGTTGGCATTCGCAGGGTCTCCATCGTCGCCGGAGGCTATCCAGTGCCAAGGCCGGAAAGTTGGTGTCCCTGCGCAACGGCGTCAAGTGCCGAAACCTGCATACTTAAATGAGGCGCGCCCAAAACGAGCCTCACCTAAAGCGCCGCTGCGATCGCGCCGCCCATCCCGGCTGTATCCACGCGGAATGTGCCCGGCGTATAAATGTCCGCCGTGCGCAATCCGGCTGCGATGACCTTGCGGACCGCGGCTTCTATGGCCGTTGCCGCCTCTTCCTGAGCGCAGGAAAAGCGGAGCATCATGGCAGCGGAAAGAATCTGGGCTATAGGGTTGGCGATCCCTTTGCCGGCAATGTCCGGCGCGGAGCCGCCGCTTGGCTCATACATTCCAAATCGGGCGGGCCCGGAAATCGTCTCGCCGAGGCTCGCACTCGGGAGCATGCCGAGAGACCCCGTGAGCATCGCAACTTCATCGCTCAAAATGTCGCCGAAGAGGTTTTCCGCCAGAATCACGTCGAATCCCTTCGGGTTCTTGATGAGCTGCATCGCGGCGTTGTCCACATAAAGGTGGCTGAGACTTATATCGCGGAAATCCTTTGCCACCTCTTCTACGACGCGGCGCCAGAGAATTCCATTTTGCAACACATTCGCCTTGTCGATGGAGGTCACGCGGCCCTTGCGCTTGCGGGCCGCCTCAAAGGCCACCTTGGCAATCCGCCGGATTTCGCTCTCCCAATAAACCATCGTGTCCACCGCAAACTGCTCGCCGCCCTCGTGTTTGATGTACTTGGGTTCGCCAAAATAAAGTCCGCCGGTCAGTTCGCGCACACAAAGGATGTCAAAGCCTCCTTCGACGATCGTCGGGTGAAGCGGGGAGGCATGAACGAGTTCTGGCAGGCAAACAGCCGGGCGCAGGTTAGCGAACAATCCGAAGTATTTGCGAAGCGGGAGCAGCGCCGCGCGTTCGGGCTGTTCGGCGGGCGGAAGGGATTCCCATTTCGGTCCTCCGACCGACCCGAACAGAATGGCCTCGGCTTCTTCACAAGCTCTAAGTGTTTCCTCCGGAAGAGCTTTTCCATGTGTATCGATGGCCGAACCGCCAATGGGTTGTTCGTTGAACTGCAGAACAACTGAGAACTTCTTTTCAACTGCACGGAGCACGCGCAAGGCCTGCGCCATAACTTCCGGGCCGATGCCGTCGCCTGCCAGAACGGTGATCTTGTGGGTATTGCTCATCTGTGCTGCATGCAAGCAGCCGATTGCGGCGCTGGCAAGCCGGGGGCGTGCCGACCCTTGCAACGCGTGCCCGGAACTTCCGGCTTTCAGGCCGCCCTCAGGCAGCGCGCGCCGCCCTCACAAAATCCACAACACGGTCGCGGGCCTTCCGTCCCGGGCTGCTTTCGACCCCGCCGGCAGAATCGACGGCGTAGGGATGAACGATACAGATGGCTTCCCGGACGTTTTGTGGTCCGAGGCCTCCGGCCAGGATCACTTGCCTGGCGGGTTGAGCCACGGCGAATTCACGCGCAAGGTCCCAGTCAATGCGGCTCCCCGTGCCGCCGTAAGCGGTCTCCGACCAGGCGTCGAGCAGGAGATAGGGGGTGTCGTATAGAAGGGCGTTCTCCAGCGAGTGCCTGTCTCTCACGCGAACCGCGCGGATCCAGGCCGGAAATCCCGCACGCGCACAAAACTCGGGAGTTTCGTCACCGTGGAACTGGACGGCCTCGAAACACCCGGAGTCGCGCAGCGTATGGACCTCCTCTATTGCCGCATTCACCACCACCGCCACCCGGGAGGCCCGTCCGGCAAGCGACGCGATCCACGCCCGACTTTCCTCGAACGAGATGCACCTTTTCGAACCGCGATAGAAATTAAATCCTAACGCGTTTGCTCCGGCATCAACGGACATCTCGGCATCAGCCCGGCTAGTAATGCCACAAATTTTGATTCGGACCGGAGTTCCGGGGTCAAGAAAGCTCATTCCGTGAGAACATCGAGCTCTGGAATGTCGCGCACAAGTTGAATCAAGCCTTCCTGCCAGCGTTCGCGCACGGTGCGCAAGTAGGGATCATTTTCCTCGAGTTTCATCCGATGGCGAGCGTCGAGGCTGTCCACGCTGTAAGAAAACAGCTCGAAGGGAGTTCCGACTGAGAGATTGCTCTTGGCGGTCGCATCGAGCGAAAGCAGGCCAAACTTTATCGCTTCGCAAAGGGGCGTTTCGTAGGTGAAGCCGCGATCGAGAATCGGTTTGCCGTATTTCAGTTCGCCAATCTGCAAAAATGGCGACTCGCGGCTCGCATGGATTGCGTTTCCCTCGGGGTAGATCTGATAGATCTGCGGAGCCTGCTCCGCAATCTGACCGCCCAAAATGAAGTTGCTATTGAAACTGATTCCCGCTCGGTCGAGCGAATCAGCGTCCAGACGCCGTACTTCGCGGATCCGCTGCCCCAAATAGTGCACGCTCTCGAAAAGGTTCGGCTGATTGAGCAAATTGTGAAGGTTCGGATTTTCCTCGGCCTTCTCGATATCGCGATCGATGTAGGCCATGACAGATTGCGTGATGGACAGGTTGCCGGAACTCAGCAGGCACAAGACACGCTGGCCCTTGACTTCATAGACCCGCATTTTGGAATGAGTCGTGACGTTATCTACACCAGCGCTCGTTCGCGTATCCGAAAGAAAAACCAGACCTTCACGGCAATGCAGACTCAGGCAATACGTCATTCGATCACCCGCGCGTTGGCCTGCTTCGCCGCCGTGTGATGAGTGATGACATGAATCTTTCCGTCGCTTCCACGGAAAAACGAACTCAGGATCCAGCTTACAAGACTGATAATAATCGCGCCGAAAAACGCGCTCCAGAAACCGGCAACGTGGAAAGCAGGGACAATCTTCGAAACCAGCAGCAAAAGCAGCGCATTAATTACAAAGATGAACAACCCCATCGTTACAATGATAAATGGCAGGCTCAGAAGCAGCAGGATCGGTCGAACGAAGGCGTTGATAATGCCAAGCAAAAGAGAAGCGCCAAGGAGCGCGCCCCAACCGTCGTAGCCGATTCCCGGAACTAAATGCGCGGCGACCAATACGGCGATTGTCGTTACCAGCCAGCGGATGACAAACGCAGTCATGATCAGAAACCTATTTTGGAAGAAAAATTTTTGAAGATTTATTTTGCAAAGCTTGCCAATCGCGAGGGTAGTCTACAGACCGAGGAACCGAAATGATGTCGAAGAAGAAGAAAGACAAGACCGACGAACCCGCTAAGACAAAAACAAAGAGACCGTCCACCAAGGCATCCCATAAAGGCGCAAGCGTCATCGATGGTGCGCCAGCCTTGGCGATGAAATCGCCCGCGCCACCCATGCCTCCAAGCACGGGCCTCGCGAAGAAGAAGGGCGCCGCTGCAGTAGAGTTTTCCACAAATGACATCGCCCTGCGCGCCTACTACATCGCCGAACGCCGTGGCAAACTCGGTCTGCCGGGCGATGAGATGGGCGACTGGGTCGAGGCCGAACGCCAGCTGAGCACGGAAGCTCGCGGAAAATCCGCGTGAAGGCCAGTTGAGGTGAAGCTTCGGGTCCGCCCGAGCGGGCCGTGCGCTTAAAGCACCGCCCCAGAGCCATAGAGGAACTTTTCTCTTGCCTGGCTGTCTGGCTTCTTTACGTTCCGGGACCCCCGCACGATATTGGGTTGCAGAGCGCGAATCGCCATTCTGCCTTCCCAATCGCGGGAGGAATTCCAATCATGTTCGCACGGCACACAGAAGCACGCTCGTCGGCAGGTCTCCGCAAAGTCCTGTCTGGCTTCTGTTTGCGGTGAACGCAACCTGTCTGTGCCATGTCCGCCACGCTTGAGGCTAAAGCCCAAACCACCAATCCCAACTCTCCGAATCGTGCATTTCCGCTCGAGCGGACTCGCAATATCGGAATCGCCGCGCATATTGACGCAGGAAAGACGACGCTCACCGAACGCATCCTTTTTTACACAGGCATGATTCACAAGATCGGTGAGGTTCATGAGGGAACCACCGTCACCGATTGGATGGAGCAGGAGCGCGAGCGCGGCATCACGATCACCTCAGCAGCCACCACCTGTTCGTGGCTGCAGCGCAAGGAAGAAGGCGTTTACAAGATGTTCGAAGGCGTCAAACAGCGCGTGAACATCATCGACACCCCCGGGCACGTGGACTTCACGGCCGAGGTCGAACGCTCGCTTCGCGTGCTCGACGGCGCCATCGCCGTCTTTTGCGGCGTCGCCGGAGTGCAGCCCCAGTCGGAAACCGTCTGGCGCCAGGCTACCAAATACAACGTGCCACGCATCGCCTTCGTCAACAAAATGGATCGCGTCGGGGCGGACTTCGACGCAGCCGTCAACAGTATGCGCCAGAAGCTTGGCGCGAACGCCTGGCCGGTGCTAATTCCTCTGGGGAGGGAGGACTACCTCAAGGGCCAGATCGACGTCCTCAACCAAAAGGCCGTCATCTTCTCCGACAACGACCAGTTCGGCTCAACCTACGAGATCGCCGATATTCCAGCCGAACAAAAGGCGATGGCGGAAAAGGCCTATCAGGACCTCGTCGAGCAGATGTGCGATCTCGATGAAGAAGTCGGCATGCTGTTCCTGGAGGAGAGGCCGATCACCAAGCAAGATCTAAAAGCGGCCATTCGCCGCCAGACCATCGCGAACCGGTTTGTCCCAGTCGCTGGAGGCTCTGCCTTCAAGAACAAGGGCGTGCAGTACCTTGTAGACGCGGTTGTGGATTATCTCCCGAGCCCGCTCGACATTCCGCCTGCCAAGGGTCAGAACCCCGACACAGGCGAGCCGATGCAGGCTTCTGCTGACGACAATGCCAAGTTCTGCTCGCTCGCCTTCAAGCTGTGGAGCGACCCATTCGTTGGCAAGCTCGTTTTCTTCCGCGTTTATTCCGGCAAGCTGAGCAAAGGGGACACGGTTTATAACCCGCGCACCAACAAACGCGAACGCATCAGCCGCCTCATCCAGATCCAGGCGGATAAGCGCGAAGACATAGACACGTGTTACTCTGGCGACATCGCCGCCATCGTCGGAATCAAGAACATCACCACCGGCGACACACTTTGTGATGAGGATTACCCGATCCTGCTCGAACCGCCGTCCTTCCCCGATCCCGTCATCTCCATGGCCGTCGAGCCGAAGACCAAGCTCGACCAGGAGAAGATGTCCAACGCGCTCCAGCGCCTGGCAGAGGAGGACCCAACCTTCCGCGTCTTCACAAACGAGGAAACCGGGCAAACCATCATTGCGGGCATGGGAGAGCTGCACCTCGAGATCATCCGGGACCGGATGTTCCGGGAATTCAAGGTCCAGGCCAACGCCGGCAAGCCGCAGATTGCGTACAAGGAAACGGTCCTTGTCCCGGCGGATGGCGAAGGCAAACTCGTCAAGCAGTCGGGCGGGCGCGGCCAATACGGCCACGTCATCATCAAGATCGCACCCAACCAGCGCGGCAAGGGAATCACCATCGAAAACAAGGTCGTAGGCGGCAACATTCCCAAGGAATACATTCCGGCCTGCATTAAAGGTCTCAAGGAAGCCGTTCTCAACGGCGTCGTTGGCGGCTACCCTGTCATCGACATCCACGTCGACATCGTGGACGGGAGCTACCACGACGTGGACTCGAATGAACTCGCGTTCAAAATGGCAGCCATCTTCTCGCTGAAAGACGCGCTAAAGAAGGCAAAGCCGATTCTCCTGGAGCCGATCATGAAGGTCGAAAACATCACACCCGAAGAATTCCAGGGCGACATCACCGGCGACCTCAACCGCCGTCGCGCTCGCATCAGCGCAATGGAAACGAAGGGAAATCTCTGCACCATCACCGCCGAGGTCCCGCTTGCCGAATTATTCGGTTACGCCACTGCCATTCGCTCGCTCTCAAAAGGGCGCTCCTCCTATTCGATGGAACCGTCCCATTTCGAGCAGGTCCCGACGAACGTCCTTAACGCCGTGCTCGACCAGCAAAAGGGCTGATGCGGGTTCCAGGGAGCACATGCGTCCTCGCGTGTGGTGTCCGCGTCCCGCCGGGCATTTCCGATTCCAGAATAAGCGACCGGCCTCGTGCCCGGCTACAACTTCATGAGCGGGCGGGCGCCAGGCTGTGCGATAAGCCGCGCGTAGGTCTCCGAGGGACTGTCGCCGAGATGATCCACGGCAAGCCGCTCGGCGGTTTTGGTGTAGTCCACGGTGAAGATTCCAAATCGCGGGGTGAACGAGCCCCATTCGTAATTGTCTGTGACGGACCAATGAAGGTAGCCCAGCATGGGCACGCCTTCCGCAACCAGGCGGCGCACCTCCGCGACATGGGCCTTGATAAACTCGCTTCGGGTTAGCCTGTCGCGTCGAGGGTGGGCAACGCTGTTGTCGAACTTTCTCCGAAGCGCCATCCCGTTTTCCGCGATGAGTATTCCACGCTGAAATTCCTTGGCGTAGTATTTGCAAAAGAAGTGCATGCCTTCAGGAAGCACGTGCCAATCCCACCATTTGCGCGAGAGGCTGTCCATGAGATGTCCCCGCAGGCTTTCCCTTCGAAATTCCAAGTCGACAAACGAGGGAGGGCGGAAGAGGTGGCCGGTGAAGGGGTCGTAATAGTCGAGGCCTATGTAATCGAGCACCCGGTCACGTTTGGAGTGCGCGAGCGTCTCCAGGAAATAGCCGAAGGTCTCCGCAACAGCGTGCTTGGGCGCGAGAAAGTTGACGAGGAAGTGAAAAAGGCGCCCGAGCCAGACAAAGGGATCCGTTTGAAAAGGCAGCTCCGCCTTTAGCAACGCGTGGTGGAGCCGATTGGATTCTTCACGCAGGTAGCCTTTCAAATCCGCCTCCTTCACGTTGCGCTCACGAATGCAAAGCAGATCGAGAAGCATTTTCTCCGACCAATAGACATCGCTGCAAAACGTGTTCATCGTCACCCGCGGCGGGGTCCACCGTTCCCCTTCGAACACATCGTGTATGGCGTTGTAGGCACGCACATGTGCTGCGAGGAGCCGATTGTAGGCGGCGACCGCCACCCCCATGCCACGTTGGCCGCCGCCTGGAAAATGCCGGTTAAGATACGTGTTGATCACGAGCATGTTCGGCTCGTTGAGAGTGACGAACCAATGCAAGGGCGCTTGGCCATGGCTATCCAATAGACGGCGATTGATGTGCTTGACCGTTGTGGAAACGAACCGCTCGAAAAGCGCGGGCGTGTGATCGTCGAGCCACGCATCCAGCCCAAGCCAGGCCGGATGGGTAAAGTGCTGCAGAGTGATGACAGGCTCGAGACCTTGCCTGCGGCATGCCGCAAGCCGGTCGGCATAGCCGTCGAGAACGCCGATATCGAATTCGGGAGGTTCCGAGCGTTTGGGTGATGCGGAAGGCTGCACGCGCGCCCATTCGATGCTCAGCCGGAACGCATTGAGTCCCATCGTGTGACAACGGGCGAAGTCCTCCTCGTATCGATTCCAGAAATCTGCCGCCGATCCGGTGCGCATCACGCGCCCCTTGGCTTCGTCGCCGGTCCAATTGTTCTGCGGCTGGCCAGGCCCGTTGTAACCGCCTTCGCATTGATAGCCCGAGCTGGCAACACCCCACAGAAAATCCTCGTTCATTTAAGGCTGCATTTTGAAACGTTCAGTCTTCCCATTCCCAAAGAATCGTCCCACACCATCCCGGTTGCGCTGGCGAAACGCACATCTTCCTACCCCTTGTCTTTCTCGAAGCGTTTGCGCAGTTCCTTTTCTCGAAGACGAGAAATCGTGGCGGGTGCGCGCGGCGGAGATTCCATGACGATGCTCGCGATGGCGTCCGCAGCGTCGGGCCGGCCGAGCCGGCGCGCGTTTTCGCTCATGGCGGCTATGCGAGCCGGATCGTCGAGCAGCCGGCGCAGCTTATGGTTGAGGATGGTGACCTCCGTGCATTTGACGGCCGCTCCGGCCTCCAGCAACACGTCCGAATTACGCTCCTCTTGTCCGCCGATGGGATCGAGGATAACTATCGGCAACCCTCGGGCGAGGGCTTCCGCAGTGGTCAGCCCGCCCGGCTTGCTCAGCAAGAGCGTGGCCGCGCCAAGCAGGTCGGGCATTTCTTTGGTGTATCCAAGCACGCGAAAACGGCCCCCCTGCTCGGCAGTTAGAGCTTCGATTTCCTTTTGCAATTCATCATTTTTTCCACAGACGATGACGGCCTGGAATTCCCGGTCGAGCTGAAGCAGCCTGCGGACGACCGCGGTGGCCGGACTGAGGCCGAGGGTTCCACCGGCGACGAGCAGCGTCGGTTTTGCCGGATCTAGGCCGTGGCGCTTGAGCACGGCCTCGCGATCTACCGGTATGGAGAATTCCGGCTCGACGGGTATGCCGGTGACGTGAATCCGGTCGCCTGGGAGGCCGAGACCTTCCATGTGGATCCGGTCTTCCTCCTGCGCGACAAAATACCAATGGAATGCGCGTGTGATCCAGAAGGCATGGAAATGGTAATCGGTCACGACGATGCCCAACTCGGCTTCCAAGCGGCCAAGGCCGATGAGAAAGGACAAGACGCCGGCCGGCATGAAGTGCGTGCAAATTATCGAATCGGGCTTGAAGTCGCGGACGAGGTTAACAAGCGGAAGAGCCTGCGGAAGGTCGAGTGCGAGCCGGCTCTTGTCGGAGACCCATGGGTCATCGCTCGAAACGTACCACCATCCGAGAAACTCGGGGAGCATGGCGGAAAGGCGCTTGTAAAGCGTCGAATAGAGCTGCTTGTGCAAAACGTTGGTGTGATCGAGCGAGTCGTCCACCAACACCTCCTCAACGTCGGGCCGTGCGCGAAAAGACTTCGCCAGCGCCTCCGCCGCCTTGACGTGCCCGGAACCAACGGACGCTGAAAGGATCAGGATGCGTTTCTTTTTCACTGGAATCCGAAACGATCACTCAACGATGCGCGAAACGGAAGTAAGTTCCGCCTGAATCTCAGGAAACCGGCTGCAAGCTGCCAAGACCGGTTGTGACGGTCCATGCGTCATCAATCGACATGCGCTTTTCCTCGTGACCGGCACCCCAGGAGTCGCTGTAGAGAATTTCGTTCGTTGCTGTTCGCAATTTGGACGAGCTCATGCTGATCAACGGTGGCGCCATAATAGCGCAGAACGCGCTCGACCGTGCCACCACACAATAGCCCTTCTCACCCTGATCAACCATGGGCACATCGGACGAAATCCATGCGAATCCCAGGATCTTCAAATCGCGCTCAAGCTCTTGCGGTGTTGATTCCCAGACATTCGGCCGCAAGACGATCGGGTCAATGGGAACGACTGCCGGAGGAGTTTCTTGAGCGCCGAGGGAAAGTCCTTCGAAGGCAAGGATAAGAGAAATACAGGCAAACGTTAACCGCATGATTGCTTTCCTATTGCGAAATTTCGTACACGCTATCCCGATCGCATGCAAACACTCGTAATTGGTCACAAAAACCCAGACATGGATTCCATTTGTTCCGCCATTGGGTACGCGGAACTCAAGAAGGCGACTGGTGCCAAGGACGTGCGCGCCGCTCGCTGTGGCAACACCAACCAGCGGATCGACTTTGCCCTCGCAAAATTCGGCTTTGACGCACCCCTCTTCGTAACGAGCGTACGCCCGCGCGTCGAGGATGTGATGAATCGGGACGTAGTGAGCGTCGGACCCGAGGAACCCGTCTATGAAGCCTTTACGCGAATCGGCCAGAATAGCCTGCGCGGTTTGCCAGTCGTGGACAAGACGCGGCACTGTATTGGACTCATTTCCACCTTCAAGATCACGCAGTTTCTTTTCCCTCCGCGCGATCAAGTGGGTCTGCAGAGAGAGGTGCGCGCCGCCCTGAAGGATGTCATCGACACCATCGGCGGTGCCCTCCTGGCTGGATCGCCCGAAAGCGCCACACGTCATTTCACCCTGATCGTCGCCGCAATGGGGTTTGAGTCATTCAAGCGGAGGCTGAGCCAACTCGACAACGAGGAAGCGGTGCTGATCGTAGGTGACCGCCATGACGTCCAGAAGCTTGCGATCGAGCAAAAAGTCCATGCTGTAATCGTCACCGGTGGACTGAAGGTTGATGAGGATATCCTCCGGTCTGCGGAGGAACGAGGCATAGTGATCATCAGTTCGCCGCACGATACAGCCACAACGGTGCTCCTGGCACGCAGCGCTGTGAGATCGGGCGAAATGCTTGACGACGATTTCATTTCGGTGGCTCCCGAGGCCCCTCTCCAAGAGGCACAGAGGGATCTGGCCCTCTCTTCGCAGTTCGCTTTCCCCGTTCTGGACCAGCATCGCAACCTGAGGGGAATTCTGGCAAAAGCCGATTTCTTGCAGCCCATTCCGCGCCAGCTTATCCTCGTTGATCACAACGAACTCACACAGGCTGTGGACGGCGCGGAGCTCGTGCCTATCGCCGAAATCGTCGATCATCACCGGATTGGCGCCCCGCCCACGGAGTCTCCGATTCTCTTTCTGAACCGCCCGGTCGGGTCGACTTCGACAATCGTGGGGACGCTTTTCCAACAGGCCAGGGTTCCCATCCCGAAGAACCTCGCCGGCCTGCTGATGTGCGGCATGATTTCCGACACCCTTAACCTCACCTCCCCGACGACCACGGATGTGGATCGCGCGTTGATGGCGGAACTGTCAGCACTTAGCGGCATCGACCCTGCCGCCCTCGCCTCGGACATCTTTTCCGTCGGCTCGCCGCTGCTCACAATGACTCCCGATGAAGCGGTGTCGGCCGATTCCAAGGAATACGAGCACGGCTCCAATCGATACACCGTGGCGCAGATCGAAGAACTCAGCTTCGCACCGTTCAATTCCAAACGGGAGGCGCTCCTCGAGGCTTTGGAGGACCTTCGCGCCGCGAAAGGCTACCTGTTTGCGGCACTCCTGATTACGGACATCAACACGCAAAATTCGATTCTTCTCGTCAGGGGCGACAGCTCTTTCACGCGCCTCATCGACTACCCCGAGGCCGGCGAGCACGGATGGAAACTAAACGGTGTCGTATCGCGCAAGAAGCAGCTTCTCCCGTACCTTACAGGCCTTCTAGCACGCTTAGCTTAGAAAGCTAAGGGCTAAGGGCCGGTTCGATCGAGACGGATGTCGCGTCGACTGCTCGACTGGTAGGGAATCGAGCGCGAATAGTAACCAATAAGGAGATTCGGCGACGGCATCTCTAAGATGACGGTATAACGATACGACCCACCGGAACTCGCCAGTAAATAGGCCTTGGCACCGCTGACCACACCATCCACCTGATAGTCTCCGATACGGCCCTTGACCGCACGGCCGGCTTGAGAAAAGACCGCATCGCCCCAGTCGCGTGACTTCCAAGATCCCGCGACATTGATCTCGGCAGGAAGAATCTGATCCGAAATCCACGCGTGCCCGATCTCGATATTGCGGGAGGATCTTTCCGCGGAGAAGCGATTCAGTGTCTGACAACCGCTCAACGACGCCACGATAGCCAGAGCGACGAGCAAACCCCCTTTCAAGCTAGTCTCCTACGCGCTTGAGAACGAGCTCTAGCCCATCCTTTTCGGAAAAGGGAACGCTGGGCGAGTAGAATCCCGTGAGCTCCCTGCGATTCTTTTGCTTCAGCTCAACCGTGTATTCTACCCAGTCGTCATCGATGAGAGTGATAAAGGCGTTCTTACCGCTTACCACGCCATTGACGACATAGTGGTCTCGAAAGATTCCGCTCAATTTGCCATCGCGTTCCTGCCTGAGAACGACAATGCCCCACTGAGGTGAATACCAAAGGCCCTCGATGTTCGTATTTGCCGGCGGAGATTTCTTTTCCGAAAGATACGCAGCACTGGCCGCCTCATTCTTGCCATATTTCTCCTTGAGCCAGCTGCAGGAGCTGAGGAATGCCATGAAGGCAAGAGCACTGAGGGTGGTCACAAGCGTTTTCATGACGGGAAAGAAAACACCCGAAGCCCATTACCGCGAGGAAAATTTTTAGCGGCGAAAGATGTTGAAAAGAATCGTTAGGACTATGCTAATCAAAATGCAGGTGACGATGGGAAAGTAAAATCCGCCGCCGCCGCGCTCGATGTGGATGTCACCGGGCAGCCGACCGAGCCAGCCCTTGCCGAAGCCAGCCCAGAGCAGAGCCCCGATGACTGCCAAAGACAGTCCAGCGAAGAACAGGAATCTTCCAAAGCTTTCCATGCCGACTGTTCAAAGGGAAAAATTGATCACCTCAAAGGATGGACGAATGATCATCATGGGACCTGGCCGGCCGCTTCGCGCGCCTCCGTCCACTTGCCGTGTTCACGGATAAGGTCTTTGAGGCGCTCGACGGCATCCTTCTCGGGGATGTTGAATTTCACCGCAGACTTGCCGACGTAGAGATTCACCTTGCCAGGCGCACCACCGACATAGCCAAAATCCGCGTCCGCCATCTCGCCCGGTCCATTGACGATGCAACCCATGATGGCGATCTTAACGCCTTTGAGATGGGAGGTGGCCTCCTTGATCCTGGCCGTCGTGCTTTGAAGGTCGAAAAGTGTACGCCCACAGCTCGGGCAGGCCACATAATCGGTCTTGAAGATTCTTGCCCCTGCGGCCTGAAGAATATTGTAAGCGAGCCGCAGAGATTGGCCCGGCCCCACGGTGGCGTGATCGGCCCCCAGCCCCAACATGCCGCCTTGCACGAGCACGGCGTCGCCGATGCCGTCGCAAAGCAACGCGCCAATATTCGTCGCGGCCGTCAGCAGGGTGGAAAGAAAATCGGGATCCGAAGCGCTGGAATTCGAAAGAGTATCCTTTAGGAGAATCGGATGCCGCGTTTCGAGTCTGGCGGCAAGGATGCGGAAGGCCGCGATCACCGGAAGATCAACGCCATCTCGCACGGTGACGATGACGTCGCGTGGCTCGGCATTCACCGCCTCGACTTCCGAGTCGCTCGCTGGATCGACTTCCCGGACGCCGGCACTCTCATAGATGATCTCGGGTTGGTAATCACCAAGACGGTCCACCTTGTGGGCAAGTTTTTCATACGTCGATCGGCGCACGACGACACGCACCAATTCCTCGCCTCCAAGCTTCACGCCAGCAATCGCCATCGCGTGCGAAGGACGACGCTGATAGGAGAACGCATCATAGCTGTAACGCCGGCCCATGATCGCAGGAAACTGCTGTAATCCGCTTGCTTTGGCGGAGACTGCCTCCACGAGCGCTCGAGCCACGGGAATCTCGCGGACGCTGTCCTCCGTCAACGAAACACGGATCGTGTCACCAATGCCGTCGGCGAGCAAGCTGCCGATTCCGATTGCACTCTTAATGCGGCCATCCTCGCCGTCGCCAGCCTCGGTGACGCCGAGGTGGATCGGATAATTCCAATCCGATCCTTCCGAAGCCAAACGCGCGACGAGCAAGCGGTACGCCTCGATCATAACCTTCGGATTGCTCGCCTTCATCGAAAAGATGAAGTCGTGATAACCAAGGTCGCGCGCAATGCGGGCAAACTCGAGGGCGCTCTCTACCATTCCGAGTGGCGTGTCGCCATAGCGATTCATGATCCGATCGCTCAAGCTGCCGTGGTTGGTGCCGATGCGCATGGCGATGCCGCGGTCCCTGCACAGTTTGACAAGCGGCGAAAATTTTTCCCGGATTCGATGGAGCTCCTCATTGTATTCATCATCCGTGTATTCACGCACCGAGAATTTCTTCTTGTCCGCATAGTTGCCGGGATTGATGCGCACCTTTTCCACCCATTTTGCCGCCTCCATCGCAGCTTCAGGCTTGAAATGAATGTCGGCCACCAGCGGGACGTCGCAATTTCGCGCGCGGAGACCATTGGCGATCTCCTCCAAGTTCGCAGCGTCCCTTACCGTTGGTGCGGTGATACGGACGATCTCACAACCCACTGCGACGAGATCGAGCGTCTGACCGATCGATTTCGCGGTGTCCATCGTGTCGCAGGTGATCATCGACTGCACGCGGATCGGATTGCAGCCGCCGACACGAACTCTGCCGACGCGCACCTCGCGGGTCGGGCGCCTCGAATACGAGTAAAGACTGTCGCAATATCGCAGGCTCACTTGGTCTGTTCGGGCGCCTCTTTTGGCCGCGTTGCGAATATGTCACCGACATCGAAGAAAGTGACGTAGAGCATGAAGCCGATGAGCAGAACGGCGCAGGCCGTCTGCACGGCCTCGAGCACGCGAACGTTGATCGGCTTGCGCCGGATGCCTTCGACGATGGCGAGAACGATATGCCCGCCATCGAGCACAGGGAACGGAAGCAGGTTGAGAATTGCCAGGTTGACGTTGATGAGAACGCTGAGTGAAAGTGCAAGCTGCCAGCCGTAGTTCGTTTCAAATACCTGATAGGTACAGCCGCATGATCCCGACCGGGCCGCTGAAGTGGGCTGCCTTGACGTCCGATTTCGGCGACAGCAGGGCTCCAACCATCCGGAAGATGCTCGTCGCGGCATCCTTGACCTGCGACCACGGCGTCGGATGGCTGAAAACCACCCGGCCCCAGTCGATTCCAAGGTCCATCGGCGCGTCGGGATTGTTCGCCGTGGAGGAAGGTACCGGCAACTCAATTGGAAGCAATTGGCCCTTCCGATTCACGCTGAGAGTGATCGATTTGCCGGCGTTTTCCTTAAGAAAAGGAACGATTTCCTCGAGATTGAAAATAGGCTTCCCATTCACGGCAACAATCAGGTCATCGGCCTCGAGCCCCGCCTTGTCAGCGATCGAACCCCGAATGACAAAACCGATGCCCGGCATGATGCGCGGTCCAATCTGCACTTCGCGCAGAGCGGGCCGCCGCCAACCAGCCGTGACTGGCTTTGCCCAGCCGGAATCGATCGTCAGGACTTCGCCGCTCCGATCAACCTTGAACGAAATCGTGCTGCCTTCGCTGCGGATGACCCGCCATTTCACTCCGTCGGTCCCCCCCATGAAGCGATTAACGGGGTGCCCATCCACGGCGAGTATCCGATCTCCGACGCGCAGGCCTGAGATTTCCGCAGGTCCTCCGGGCTTAACGTAGCCGATAATCGTTGAGTCCGATTCGCTCTCAGGTTTGCCGACAAACCACACGATTACAGCCATCAGGAATGCCAAACCGAGGCTGAAAGCCGGCCCCGCCGCGGCAACGATGATCTTGTCGAGTGGCTTGACGGC
Source organism: uncultured Verrucomicrobiae bacterium (assembly GCA_963810765.1). GTDB lineage: Bacteria > Verrucomicrobiota > Verrucomicrobiia > Chthoniobacterales > Terrimicrobiaceae > DASTFP01. Next base: position 501,477 of record CAWEOV010000023.1, on the reverse strand, counting down.
CGGAAGCTGACTGCGATCAGTTTCGACCCTTCCCTCCAGCGCTTCCATCGGAGCAAGCTGAGGGATCGCCACGTAGCCGCCCGCGGGAATGGACCCGAGGCGGTATTCGACCCCATTGATCTTCTTGCTCCAAATCGGCTTGCCGAACCAAATGGCAAATTTTTCGACGACCAATCCGCGCCATCTCGCAGCCAAAAAATGCCCCAGCTCGTGCACGAGGATGAGCAGGTTGAAGAGAAGGATAACCTCGAGGCAGATGAAGAGAAACTTTAGAACACTGGCAACCATAACCGGCAAACGCGTAGCCTCGCCGCAAAACCCTCAAAAATCAATGCGCCTCCGCGGAGGCGCGTGCAGCGCACCCGCTCAGGCCGTGCCGTCTTTTTTCAGCAGGTCGCGGATCTCTTCCAGCAAGGATTCGGTCTTAGTCAGCGGTTTCGCGCCGCGATATAGTCGGTTGACGGCCTTGACCAGGGCGAACACGCAAGCGGCAACAATGAAGAACTGTATGCAAATGGTGAGGAAGGCTCCATAGGCGATCACTGCCGTGGAGGCCTGTGCTTGCTCAAGCGTCTTGTAAGCGGTGAAGTGGCCGTCCAGTGGAATAAAGTAGTCCTTGAAATTGAGGCCCCCCAAGCCCCCAAGCACCTTGCCCACGACAGGCATGATAACGTCGTCGGTTAGCGACTTGACGATGTTGCTAAACGAAGCGCCAATGATCACGCCAACAGCCAGATCGATGACGTTGCCACGGGCGATGAATTCACGGAACTCCTTGATGATGGCCACGGTTAATTTCGAATTTCGCGGAAGCTAGCGGCAGAGAGCGAATGTGGCGACCGCAAAATGACACGCTCTGAGCGACTGCACGCGAACGGCCCGCGAGGGCTCCCGGGAATCAGCCGCCGTCGATTATTGACAGCGCGGATACGATCCAACAGCCCGCACCCGTCGCTCAAACTGTTCCGGGACGGCCGAGGTGAGCGGCACCGAAGTGAATCTGGCCTCACGGCTCGAGAGACTTACCAAGGAGAGCGTGTTTCGGGCCCGCATCATCTGCAGCGATGCAACCCGATCTGCTCTTAATTAAAGGTGCGCATGCTCTCCGGGATTTGGGTGAAACGGAGATACGGGGAAAAAAGCGAACCCTTCGTATCTGGGCGGTCGATCCGCCGCCAGCGTGAATGCGCAAAGAAATCACGCGTAGAATCCGGCTCGCTGGCCATCATTCACCACCTGAGACGCCAGTTCCCTTGCATTCCGGTCGACTTGAGAGAGCTCGTCCAGGGTGGGTTGTGGAAGAAAAGGGCATTCGTCCATCACGCTCTCAACGATCTCCCATATCTGAGGAAAGCGGATGCGGTGTTCCAGGAACGCCTGGACGGCCACCTCGTTGGCGGCATTAAGGGCCGCGGGCAGGGAACCTCCGGCTTCTCCGGCGCGGCGCGCAAGGTCGAGCGCAGGGAAATCCGAGCGACGCGGCGCTTCGAAATCAAGCCTTCCAAGCGCTGCAAGATCCAGCGGACGAAGGCTGTTCGAGACGCGCTCGGGCCACGTAACGGCATATTGGATGGGAAAGCACATGTCGGAGTGGCTGAGTTGTGCGAGCAGCGAACCGTCCACAAATTCCACCATGGAATGCACGATGCTTTGCGGGTGGATGACGACGTCCACCCTGTCCATGGGAACGTCGAACAGCCATCGCGCTTCAATCATCTCGAGGCCCTTGTTGAATAGCGTCGCCGAATCGATTGAAATCTTGCGGCCCATTGACCAGGTCGGATGCTTTAGCGCCATCTCCGGGGTCACGCGATCCAGTTCGGCGCGTGGCGTGGAGCGAAACGGACCTCCGGAACAGGTGAGGATAATTCGCTGCAGAGCAGTGCCAACGCGGCCGTCCAGGCACTGAAAAATGGCGTTGTGCTCACTGTCCACGGGCAGCACGTTCACGCCCTTGCGCGCCGCAGCAGCCATGACGATTTCGCCGGCCATCACTAGAATTTCCTTGCTCGCAACGGCGAGATCCTTTCCAGCCTCGATGGCGGCCAGCGCGGGTTTGAGTCCCGCAGTGCCGACGATGGCGATGAGAACCATGTCCGCCTCAGGAAGGGTGGCCAGATCAATAAGGCGTTGCTCGCCGCCCGGACCGGAGGAAAGCGCCGTCTTCGCGCGCGGAAACTCGCTCGCGGCCTGGGCAAGTCCCTCGCAGTCGAAATGCGCTGAGAGACCGGAAATTTCCATGCGATCCGGAATGTCCCGGGCCACCTTTCGGGCACTCTTCCCGATCGAGCCGGTGGCTCCAAGGATGACAATGCGGCGGGTTCTCATGACACGCCGATGACCAGCCGGAGGTAGAAATACATCAACGGTGCCGTGAAGAGCAGGCTATCGATCAAATCAAGCGTGCCGCCGATGCCCGGCAGGATCCGGCTTGAATCCTTCGCATGCGTGCTGCGTTTGATGATCGACTCGGCCAGATCACCCACAACTGCGCCGCTCCCAAGCAGCAGGCCCAGAATGACCACGTCCTCAAGCCGAAACGCGGAAAGCCGCCCGGGGATCAGCGCGTAGAGCCAGTAACTGCCCAAGGAGGACAGCAGCAACGCACCGAAGAATCCTTCCCAGGTCTTCTTGGGGCTGATGTGTGGGGCAAACGGATGGCGTCCGAAAAGGCTGCCGAAAACATACGCGCCCATATCGCTGAATTTTGTGACCACCATCAGATAAATCAAATAAAACTGTCCGGTCGTATCCCCATTTTCCGTCCGGGGAGTCAGGTAGATGATCTTTGTGAGAAAGTTGAAGAGCCACGGGATGTAAAGCAACCCGAATACTGTGTAGGCAATCGCCTCCAATGAATCGCGGCTCGCCGCAGCGCGGAACATCTGACGCGAAAAGACGACGAAGAGAAAGCCGACGAGAACTGCCATCTCGAGATCGTAGGAATGGTCCGGACCGTGCGTGCGGAGGTAGAAAAAGCTCGCGATCATGTAGATCGCGCCGCAAAGCATCCCCGTGAGCGTAAATGCACGTGCGCCGAGTTCCTTCACCATGTGGAAATACTCGTAGAGCGCCACGAGCGCCATGAAGAGGATCAGCAGAAAGTATCCGTATTCGGAGCCCGCGAGGAGCGCGGCTATGATGAGCGCCCACAAACCCAACGTGCTCGCAAGGCGTTGAAAGAAACTGATCCGGGTGGAATTCATTATCCGGCGGCATACGTACACGGCGAAATCCCCGGAGAAAAGAAGATCAATGCCATTGACAGGGCGAGCCTTTCGCGGCGCACTTTGCGCATGAGGCACGACCATGACGAACATGGCCATCAGCATCATGCGCCGCCGGATTTTGGACGGGCATTTCTGATTGGGATTTTCCTCAATACCGGCTTCATCGCCCTCGAGGTCGTCTTCGGCCTGATCTCGGACTCGCTCGCACTCTTGGCGGATGCCGGCCATAACCTCGCCGATGTGCTCGGCCTCGTGATGGCTTGGGCCGCCACTGAACTTGCGAAAAAAGCATCAAGTCCGCGCCGGACCTACGGTTGGAGGAGGGCTACCGTCCTGGCGGCTCTCTTCAACGCCTTGTTGCTGCTTATCGGGGTCGGCGCCATTGTCTGGGAGGCCATCCAGCGCTTTCATGATCCACCGCACGTCGAGGGAGGAACGGTGATCTGGGTCGCCGCGCTCGGCATCGTCATTAACGGCGCCAGCGCGCTACTCTTCATGTCCGGCAGGAAACAAGACCTCAACGTTCGCGGGGCGTTTCTTCACATGGCTGCCGATGCGGCGGTATCCGCCGGCGTCATGATTTCCGGTGGGGTGATTCTCTTCACGGGATGGGGCTGGCTGGATCCGCTGGTTAGTTTGCTTGTCGGCTTTTTCATTCTGCTCAGCACTTGGACGCTTTTGACCAATTCGCTAAACCTCTCCCTCGATGCCGTCCCGGAAAACGTTGACCCCGCCGCGGTGCGAGCCTATCTCGCCGGACTGCCCGAGGTTGCCGGGATTCATCACCTTCACATTTGGGCGCTGAGCACCACTGAGGTCGCGTTGACGGCCCACCTCGTCAAGAGGACAGCTGTGCTCGACGACGCCTTGCTGGCGCGCATCCGCGAGGATCTGCTTCATCGCTACGGTATCGCGCATCCGACCATTCAGTTCGAGTGCGCAGGATGCGAGGAAAAGTGCTAAGGCTAGGCTCTAGGCGTCTGTCAAAGCGCGTATTGCGATGGCATCCGAACCTGGCTATCTAGCGTTCATGTCTGTGAAGGAGTCGGTTCTCAAAGCGATACAACGTCTTTCCTGAACAAGTTGCTGGAGTGAACCGGCTACCGCCGGTGATTCGGTGATTCAGCTCAACGTTCGGTATAAGAATGCATTCGAAGTCGGAAATCCACTCGATAAACCCGACCCTTACGCCCTGATAAGCAAAATTGTGAAGCTTATAGTTATGGAAAAAACTCTATGATAGAAAAACCACATATAATAGAAGCAACCGCCCACCTAACCGCTGTCATCCATCTCACAATTCCGCGGAGGAAATGCAGAATGTGTTTGGGCCGGCCATTGGCGAGCTGATGGCCGCCCTCGCCGCTCAGAACCTTGCACCTGCTGGGCCGGTGTTCGCTCACCATCTGAAAATGCCCCCGGACATCTTTGATTTTGAACTCGGCGTTCCCGTCGGCGCACCGATTGCCGCCACCCGGGGTGTTAGGCCACGCCAACGGCCTGCCATGAAGGTTGCAAGAACATCTTCGAATCGGCGGACCACAACGGCCACGCTTAGAGGAGAGGGTCTCGGACGAGAAATCGACTATTATGTGTATACCATCCTAAGGAGCATACTGCGCGATGATAACGGTGGTCTGATTATAGCTCTCCATCTTCGTTTGTCCCTTGACGATGCTCGGAAACCGGCCGCGAATCTGCCGGACGCCAAGAACACGCGGCGAACCGGGGGGAAGGGCTCCAGAACCGCTGTAGACCTTCTTCTGGAACGTTCGCAAGCCGGCCTTAACTCCCTCCATCAGCGTGATCGAAACCGAGACGCTGCCCGCTCCAAGCTGACCCTCGACTTCGGCGCTTGCGTTCTTCAATCGCGTAGCGGTCGCGAACCTGGAACCGGGCGAAGCCGGAAGGCGCTGCGCGAAGAGCACGTATCCCCCCTTGAGATAGGGCTGGGTAGTCCGAGTCCGATCGGCGTTCGTTATTTCGAAAAGGTTCACTTTCGCCAGAGTGCTGTCGAGTTCGGCAGGCGTTTTCTCCTCGGGAAACTGGATAATCGCGACATCGAGGCGCCCGGCAACAAGGGTGGCAACGGTGGAATAGGCGGCTAGGAGGCCAACGATAATCGATCGCATGGGCGAAATTGCTTGCGCCAGCCGCGGAAAAGCAATCCGAATCTCCGTGCAATGCATTTCGATTGGAAGGCGCCGGACGGTGTGATCTTCCCCTGCGAGCAATGGCTGCCGCGTGGGAAGGCGAGCGGCGCGCTGATTTGCGTTCACGGCCTAAGCGGGGCAGCGACGGACTTCCAGCCGCTTGGCGAAACGTTGCACCAAGCGGGGCTGGCCTGTTTCGCACTCAATCTGAGAGGCCAGGGCAACGATCCGCACCGCCGCCGCCGTGGAGCGGCTCTCGACCTCGAATCGATCTCACGCGACATCTCGGCGTTCGCGCGGGAAATGCAACCCCGTCAATCTGCGACGCCGCTTTGGGTTTGCGGCGAGAGTATGGGCGCCTTGATTCTCTCCTGGATGTTCGTCCATGAGCGATTTGATGAGCCAGTTTGCGGCGCCGTTTTTTCCGCGCCGGTCGTCAGCCTAATGAAGCCGACGCCCCGGGTCATCCGCCAAATCGTCCGCGTTCTTTCCACCGCCTTGCCTGGTCTGCGCTTCTATCCCTCGTGGTTCGTGTCTGGCAAGCTCGAACCCCTGCGAGTCACCCGGGATGAGGAGCACGCGCAGCGCGTTCTATCTGCTCCGTACTACATCACGGCGTTCACATTTCGGTTTCTGCACCAACTTGGAGAATTGATCGAGTCGAGTGAGCTTATCGCTACGAGGATGAAGACGCCCTGCCTGGTGCTCGCAGCGGGTCAAGACGTCTTTCTCCGTCCGGAGCAGGTCAGAGCATGGTTCGATCGCCTCGCGGCGGCCGACAAAACATTCCGGCTTTATCCCGAAGCTTATCATCTCTTGTGGAACGACTGGGACAAAGACACTGTCTTGGCCGACATTCTCGGTTGGCTCAACGAACGCTCCGCCAAGCGCCTCAATACTTGAGAACCCGCGCAAGAAACCTGCCTGCCGCTTCCGTTTTCGGCTGGCTGAAGAATTCGTGCGCCTCCGTGCATTCTTGAACGGCTCCGTCCGCGACAAAAGCGACAAGGTCTGCCGTTTCGCGAGCGAAACCCATTTCATGCGTCACGACTACAACAGGTTGGGCTGTTTCCCGAAGGCCGGCAATCACGTCGAGAACTTCTCCTGTCATCTCCGGATCGAGCGCGGATGTCGGTTCATCCATCAGGAGCAACTCCGGTTCGATGGCGAGTGCTCTGGCGATCGCAACGCGCTGGCGCTGACCACCGCTCAATTGCGAGGGTTTCTTCCCCGCATGCATATCAAGGCGCAAGCGCTGTAGAACCCTTGCCGCCCGCTGCTGCGCGTCCGGGAAATGATGGACTTTTTCAAGCGGTAGCAGAATATTCTGCAGCGCAGTGAGATGCGGGAATAGGTTGAAGGCTTGAAATACCACGCCGACCTTGCGCCGGTGCTCGCTAAGGGATTTTTCTTCGAAAACGAGGCGCCGCCCATTCAGAAAAATCGTCCCGCTGTCGGGATGCTCCAAGCCCGCAAGTATTCGCAACAGTGTGGACTTTCCGCCGCCCGAAGGACCGATCAACGCGATCGTGTGATCAAACGCAGCATCAAGATTGACCTCTCTCAATACTTGATGAGTTCCAAACCATTTGCCGACACCTTCGCACGTGATGGTCATTGACCTGGCTGCGGGCTGGCGTCGGCTCCGGGACTGGGACTGGGAGTGGAGCGTGGAACGTCCGCGACGGGAAGAGATAAATCCGGCTCTGGCAAGGGCGGTTCTGTTGTTCGGTACATGCTTGGCGGAACCCTCGCTGCTGCCGCTTGCTCTTCGATCGCTTTCTGAGCTGCGCGCTCTTGAGCAAGGCGCAGCAGACTCGAGTCCTGTTTCTTGCCGAGCATTGAAACAAATCCGTCGTCCTCCTTCCAAACTGATCTTCCTGGCGAAGAATTCGTTTGTCCCGCGCTGCTGCCCTCCTTCGCACAAGCGCCGGCGCAAACCGCCAGCGCGATCGCGGTCAACGTCTTAGGTTTCATAGCGAAAGCTACGTCCCAAAGTGTTTGTCCACAATGATATAGGTAGCGTAAGGATCAGGTAGCCTACGGCGAGGGGCAGATAGCTTTCCAGCGTGCTATAGGTGGCCGAACTCACTTGCTGCGCGGTGTACGTGAATTCGGCAAGCCCGATGATCGAAAGGAGCGACGAGTCCTTGACCAACGAGGCGAATTGCCCTGCCAATGGGGGTAGGGCCTGACGCAGCGCTTGTGGAAAAATGATGTAGCGATACGTTTGAGCGGTGGACAAGCCGATGGCACGGGCGCTTTCACGCTGAGAGGCTCCGACGCTCTCTATGCCAGCACGAATAATCTCCGCAATATAGGCTCCGGCAAAAAGGGAAAGTACGACAACGCCCACAAAAAAGCGATTGGTGATATTCAGTGCGTTCGCGACAACATAAAAGAGAACCAATATCAAAACTAGCAACGGCATGCCACGCACACTCTCGATGTAACCTATTGATAAGTATTTAATTATCAATATAGAGGACCTCCGGCATAATGCCGCGATAAGCCCAATCAGCGTGCTGAGAACCAGCGAAACTACCGACAGGGCGACCGTGAGCAGCCAGCCTTGCCAAAAGGCATTGCGATATTTCCATAGCACCTCCCAGTTTCGCGTCGTCGACGCCAGCAATGCCCAAGAAATGAGGGAAAAGGCAGCTAGCAAAAAAACGAACGTCGCGGCTTTTGCCCAGAACGGGGATGGCGAGCGGGGACGATCAAGGAAGCTGCCCAACAAGCTACTCACAGGCGTCCCTAGATGGCTGTCGGAGTCCGCGTCGAACGGATTCCCGACTTTCGGTTTCGCAAGCCCGACATAACCCGAAAGTTCATTTTTAACTTCGACATGCGGCCGCAGCTATTCATCGGTCGAACCGTTTGTCATCTTGCCCGTCATGGGGACAAAACGCACATCCAGCATCTTCTCCTTCGAAATCTGGCTGTTCCTCTTCCTGAGCAGGACGAGTTGCTGAATCCCGCCTGCTTCTCCAACCGGGATGACCAGACGCCCGCCTTCCTTGAGCTGGGATATTAGTGGTTCCGGAACATGATCGGGCGCGCATGTCACAATAATTGCATCGAATGGCGCCTTTTCCGGCCACCCCAGATAGCCATCTCCAAGCCTCACATGAACGTTTTCAAATCCGAGCTTCGAAAGAACGCCTCGGGCGGATTCCGCAAGAGGTGGAACGATCTCAATCGTATAAACCTCCTTGGCCAGCTTACCGAGAATGGCCGCTTGATAGCCGGAGCCCGTTCCTACCTCCAGCACGCTCTCTTGCTTGGTAAGCTCCAAAGCCTGCGTCATATACGCCACAATAAACGGCTGGGAAATCGTCTGTCCATGCCCAATCGGCAATGGTCCATCCGCGTATGCGTAGGGACGAAGGGAGCTCGGAACGAACTCATGCCGAGGCACGTCCGTCATCGCTTGAAGGACAGCCGGATCTCTAATGCCTCCGGCAACCAGCTGGTTTCTTACCATCGCTTCGCGAGATTTCACTTCGCCCTCCTCCGCCCGGACAAAGTTAGCTTGGCCCATCATGAGCGCCGCTAGCAGCCCGGCAATGCACTTCGACCATTTCATGACCAAATATAGCTCTCCTCACAATGGTTAAAAATAGAACGGAATGTTTTCTTTGCGAAAAGCCTCCTTCTGTTCACTCAAGAACTGATCGCCCAGTTTCTCAAATCCGCCTGCCGCACGAAATTCCTTTAGGAAGTCGTTGATTTTCACCCGTAGGTCGTCATTGTCCTTCCTTACGCCCACGGCCCAATATTCCTTCTGCAGAGGAGAGAGGATGGCGCGCGTCGTTTCTGGGTTTCTCTTCCAGTTCTGCCAAACGCTCATTTGATCGTAAACGAAAGCGTCGGCCTTGCCCTGGATGACCTCCAGCACGGCGGCGTTCTCCTTCTCAACCGAAAGCACTTTGGCTTGTTTGAGATTCGCTCTAGCCCAAAGCTCGCCCGTCGTTCCCTGCCGCACAACCAGTGTTCTACCTTGACGGTCAACCTCAGCGGCACTGGTGAGATCTGCGTTGACGCCGGCCAAAAGTGCGAGCCCTATTGCGAGATAAGGATCTGAGAAGGCGATTGACTGGCGCCTTTCGGGCGTGTCGGTCATCGAGCTGATAATGCAGTCGATCCGTCTATTCTGAAGGGAGGGTATGAGACCGACAAAAGGTATGTTTTCAATACGAAGCGGGCGCTTCAAATTCTCGGCCAAAGCCTCTGCCAATTGAACGCTGATCCCCGCAGGCTTACCATCTTCGTCAATCGTCTCAAAAGGAGGATATGACAGATCCATGCCGACTACCAATTCTTGAGGTCCTTGTTTCTGGGAGCAACTGACAAACGCTAAGAGAGAAAGCAGCAAGATGCGGATAGAAATAGCGGCCATTCTTGCAGGAATAGCCGGTTCTTTGCTAAATTGCAGCATTGTTCCACGTGGAACTTTTCATCGGCAAAGCAGTGAATTCTTGTCAGTAATCTGGGGAAATCCTTGTATAACTTCCCGTGTGTCTTCTTCAATCGACAGCGAAACCTGGAATTAATGATGTCGTCCACAGTTTATTCGTATCGCATAATGCCGTGGAACAGCGGTCTTAACTTGCAGGAACACAAAATCGGGCAGTTATTCACACTATTAAGGAGAAGGAGATGAGTTCTTGGTTACTTATTAGAATCAAAACTGTTCCACGTGGAACGCCGGGATCAACTGCGTACAGTTTAGCGTCGCGACTTTCGGATGAATCGCATAAGTCTGTAATGTTGAATATTTTATGTGGACAGATAGCCCTGCGAGATTAGACTTATATTGAGAAATCGCAGGACTATGATTATCTGCAGACCAAGATGAAAAGTGATGGAACAGAAGCTTCGCCAAACAAGGCGGTCGTTGGTGAGCTTCAAGATCTTCAAGCCGAACTCCGAGAGGCGGTCAAAAGTTACGGGACGCGCCTGGAATCCGAAATCGAGCGGGTGCGGGTGAAGGTGGAAGCCGGTAGCACTGCTAAAGGTCTCTCAAGCGCGAGGATGAAAGATCTCAGGGACATGCTGACGCTTCTCAGGCATCGGCAAATCAGAGCGGACAAGGGACGTCGGAAGGATCTTAAGAAAATAGAGGGTGTTGTCGGTGACCTGGCAATGTTGATTGAAAACTGGTAAGAGTTGCACGACCGCGAAGTTCGTTTGATCTTCGCAAGAGAGTGAAGAGATGGATTTTCTTGTTCCTAGTGTTAGCATTCGCCCGAATGAATGCTGAAGAAAAGACTGCTCATGCTACGCTGGGAGGCGGATGCTTTTGGTGTGTGGAGGCGGTTTACCAGACTGTCCCCGGAATTCTCAGCGTGATAAGTGGTTACGCCGGAGGGCAGGTGCCGAATCCCACGTATGAGCAGGTGTGCACAGGGCGCACCGGTCACGCGGAGGTGGTTCAAATCGAATTTGAAACCGACAAAATCAGTTATGAGCAGATTATCGATTTGTTCTGGAAAGCTCACGATCCGACCACACTGAACCGACAAGGTGGGGACACAGGAACGCAGTATCGTTCGATTATTCTCTACGAAACCGAAGCGCAGAAGGCCATCGCTGAGAGGTCGAAAAGTGCGGCGCAGGCACTCTTCAAGGATCCCATCGTTACTGAGATCGAGCCACTGAAGGCCTTTTATCCGGCCGAAAAATATCATCAGGACTTCTACGAGAATAATCCAAATTATCCTTACAGCAGGGCGATTATTCGACCGAAACTCGAGAAACTCCAAAAGGCGAACTAGCCTGACTTGCCATGGATCTGCCAAAGCGGGGTGCGACGATCAACCCGGGCAACCGCTTTGAGCGAATGGAAGTCTTTGTAGATGAGGAGTTTAAATCAGAAAATGCGGAACCCGAAAACCCCGAGGCGTGACGGAATTCTCGGCCGTATTCGCGACATGCGTGGAGGGGCTCTGAACGATTCGCGGTTCGCTACGCGCATGCGGGGCGAAGGGGCGCAGGCGGAGAACATCCGCCGGCTTTTTGCGGTCTCTGCCGCGCGGGAGGGATTCGACGAGAGATCAAAGCCGCTTTCAACCGCTTCTTTCCGCAATCCTGCGGGGCAGCAACTCGAACTCCTTTAGCCAGCGATCGCAGAACAAGCGGGTCAGAGCATGCTCGGCGCTATATCGGCGATACTCACCGGCGTTCCAACCTTCACGAGATCAAAGATTTCCGTCGCCGCATCTTGCTTGAGGCGGATGCAGCCATGTGATGCGGGGCGGCCTGGCACATAGCCGATATGAAGGCCTACGCCCGTGTCGGTTAGGCGCATCCAATACGGCATCACCGCGCCCTCAAAACGCCCTCCTTCTGGAACGACATCCGTCCGGGCGTCCGCGTCACCAACGAGAACGACATTTTGTGCGTCGTAAATCTTTCCGTAAAGATTGGAAGAATAGTTCTTTTCCTTGGCCCGAATGGTGAAGCTTCCCGCCGGTGTGGGATGGGATTTCTTGCCTGTGGCCACCGGAAAATCCATCGCAATGGCTGTGCGCACGAGAAGGAGCCCGCGCTGCTCGCCTAAGGAGATTTCCAGCGAAACATTTTCCGCAGTTGCCTGGGAGAGAAGGGCCTTGTTGCGATATGTGTGCTTCCTCCAACCGGCCGCCGACCTGTAAACCGAGTGCTCGACGAGGGCCAGTTGGCGCAACTCGGCTCGCTCGCGCTCCTCGCGCGCCGTTGCCTGGCGGTTCTGAATGTCCTGCACGATGGCGCAGCCGGCGGACAGAGCGCAAATCGTCGCGATCAGAAGAAGAGCAAGAGTTCTTGAACGGCTCATGAGCAGTATCCCAATCCAAGAAGATCTTGCTTGGAAAGAAAATCCCGTATTTCCGAGTTGTCAAAACGCAGCACTTTGCAAATGATTACCTTTTCTTGACGCCGGCAGGGTCTGAGGGGCTTCAGGAGGGGCAATCAAACACGAAATTTGTAAGAATGACTACGACCGCAGCCGCATCCAGTCCCGTCGATTACGCAAAAGCGTCCGTAAACGCGGAACTCAGTCCCGAAACGAAAATCGAGCTCTTACACCAGATGGTCCGCATTCGACGTTTCGAGCAGACCGCGCTTAAGTTTTACAGCCAGGGCAAGATGGGCGGGTTTCTTCATCTTTACATCGGCCAGGAATCGATCGCGGTGGGAACGATTTCCTTGTTGGGAGATGACGATCACGTGATTACTGCCTACCGCGAACATGGACATGCGCTCGCGTCAGGCATGGGTATGAATGAGTGCATGGCGGAACTTTACGGCAAAGCCACAGGCTGCTCGAAAGGCAAGGGCGGCTCGATGCACTTTTTTGCACCTGACAAGAATTTTTGGGGCGGGCATGGTATTGTTGGCGGACAGACGCCGCTGGGCCTCGGCCTCGCTTACGGAATAAAGTACAAGGGGCTCACGGGCGCCGCTCTGTGTTTCCTTGGCGACGGCGCCGTCAATCAAGGCTGCTTTTACGAGTGTCTCAATATGGCCTCGTTGTTCGATCTGCCGGCGATTTACGTCATCGAGAACAACAAGTATTCGATGGGCACGAGCCTGGATCGCTCCTCGGTCGTTGACAAATGTCTAGCCCAGCGCGCGGAGGCCTTCGGCATTGAATGGGAGCAGGCCGATGGGGAGGATCTCTACGAAGTTCGAGCTGTCACCCAGAAGGCGCTCGCGCGAGCTCATAAAGAGTCACGGCCCACCGTCATCGAATTTGACACCTATCGTTACTACGGGCATTCGGTCGCCGACGCCAAACACAAGGGCGGTTACCGCAAGGAGGAGGAGATCGAGAAATACAAGAACGAGCACGATCCTATTCGGATCTTCAAGAATCGCCTGGTTGCCGAAAAGGTTCTCAGCGATGAACAATTCGAAGCCATAGACGCCGAGCTTAAAAAAGAAGCAAACGCGGCGGCCCAATTCGCTGATGAAAGCCCGCCTCCGACCGAGGCGAGCATCTTCGAGGACGTTTATTACGAGGTCGACCGTCAAACTGAAGCCGGCCGAACGGGAAGATTCTTCTTCAACGACTAGCGGTGGCATCTATCAGCTAGCCGCCCGCAATCCTCAATCCCGCATTTTTGAATCATGGCCCTCATCGAATACCGAGACGCACTTAACCAGGCATTTGCCGAGGAAATCGAACGCGATCCGAACGTAGTTCTCATCGGCGAGGAGGTCGCCCAATACGACGGGGCCTACAAAGTGACACGCGGTCTATGGAAGAGATTTGGCGACAAGAGGGTGGTGGACACCCCGATCAGCGAAGCAGCTTTCATAGGCATGGGTGTGGGCGCTTCCATGCTTGGCTTGCGGCCGGTCATTGAGCTCATGTTCTGGAGTTTTGCGACCGTCGCCTACGACCAGATCGTCAATAACGCCGGTCAGATCCGCTACATGAGCGGCGGACTTATCAATTGTCCGATCGTCATTCGCGGACCCGCCAACGGGGGCACGAACGTCGGAGCCACCCATTCCCACACGCCTGAGAATTGGTTCGCAGCCATACCGGGCCTAAAGGTGGTCTGCCCCGCGACCGCCTACGACGCAAAGGGGTTGATGAAATCCTCCATTCGCGACAACGACCCGGTCATGTTCATGGAGAATACGCTCCTTTATGGCGAAAAGGGAGAGGTGCCGGAGGAGGAGTATCTCATTCCTCTTGGTGTGGCCGATCTCAAGCGCGAGGGGTCCGATGTCTCTTTGATAGCCCATGGACGATCAGCGCTTGTCGCTCTCAAAGCCGCAGAAATTCTCGCTGCCGAGCACAATATCAATGCCGAGGTGCTCGATCTGCGCTCGATCCGCCCTCTGGATGAGGAGGCTGTGCTCAAGTCGGCGCGCAAAACCCATCGCGTTGTTCTTGTTGACGAAAACAAGCCCTTTTGCGGTGTGTCCGCACAGATCTGCACTCTTATCATGGAGAAGGCCTTCGACGAACTAGACGCTCCTGTGAAGCGCGTTTGTACGCTCGATGCTCCCGCGATCTACTCACCTGCCGTTGAACCCCTCCAGCTCCCCGTTCCACAGCGGATCATCAACAAGGTGCTGGAGATCTGTTAAGACCAGGATCTAATCCCCACATCCCCATGCCTATTATTACCATGCCCAAATTGAGCGACACGATGGTCGAAGGAACCATCGCGCGCTGGAAGAAGAAACAAGGCGACACCATTGAAGCGGGCGACATCCTCGCCGAGGTGGAAACCGACAAAGCCACCATGGAAATGGAGGCCTTCGATGACGGCGTGCTAAAGGAAATCTACGTGAGCGACGGGGGTGTTGCGAAGGTCGGAGAGAAAGTGGCGCTGGTTCTTGCCGAAGGCGAGACCGTTGAAGCTGCCTCAGCGCCTCCCGCGCCGAAGGCCGGCTCGCCCCCTGGCGGCAAGCCTGCAGAATCCCAAGCCGCGCCTGCACCTGCCGCCGCGGCACCTGCAGCCGCCGCAGGCGCCCGCGTAAAAGCCTCGCCGCTGGCCAAGAAGATCGCCGCGGAACGTGGCGTGGGACTTGAAAGCCTCCAAGGATCCGGTCCGGGGGGACGCGTCGTCGCAAAGGACGTTCCGGAAAAGGGCGCAGCTCCAGCCGCAGCCGCTCCCGCGCCGGCTCCGAAAATACAAGCCGCGGCGGCGGGCCAAGGCGACCAGCGCATTCCTCTCTCTGGAATGCGTCGCGTGATCGCCGAGCGTTTGCTCGCCAGCAAGACGCAGCTGCCACATTTCTATCTTTCTATCGAGGTCGATGCGAGCGCCCTCATGCGCCTGCGCAAGGAGCTCAACAGCGCCAACGAATCAGCCGGGCTTCCGAAGCTCACGATCAACGACTTCGTCTTGCTAGCCGTCGCTCGCGCGGCCAGTTCGCACCCCTACATCAACGCGTCCTGGGCGGGAGACGCCATCATCCAGTATGGCAGCGTGAATATTTCGGTCGCCGTTGCCGTGGATGATGGCCTGGTTACGCCCGTCATCCGCGACGCGCACAAGCTCTCCCTTAAGGAGATCAGCGCCACCGTCAAGGACTTCGCCAAGCGTGCACGGGATAAGAAGCTAAAGCCCGAGGAATATCAGGGCGGCACCATCACCGTCTCGACCCTCGGAGCCTATGGCATCGAGCAGTTCTTCGCCATTGTCAATCCTCCCCAGGCCGCGATCGTGGCCGTGGGCGCCATCGTGAAGAAGCCGGTCGTCAACGCGAAGAACGAAATCGTCGTCGGCGAGCGTATGACCGTTTCACTAAGTGGCGATCACCGCGTCGTGGACGGCGCAGTCGGCGCGGAGTACCTGGGTTCGCTGCGCAAATTGATCGAGAATCCGGCGCTGATGTTGTTCTAATTGGACCAGATTGAGCCCTGCGAGTCAGCCTGAGTAGCGGATGGAACGAGTGCCATAGCTCGCTGCACCGCCATTGGCGGGGGCAGTCGATTGGTTCCAAATTGGCGTGAATGCGAAGAGCGGTTGATTTGGAAAGGAAACGGATGGGCGATCTAATGGACATTCTTCAGGAGACACGGCACCTCCTGGCCTTTACTGGCGCGGGCATCTCCACAAATAGTGGAATCCCCGATTTTCGCGGACCGCAGGGCGTATGGCGGACGCGACAGCCAGTCTACTATGACGAGTTCCTGGCCTCGGAGGAAGCGCGGATTGAATATTGGGATTATAAACTCGAGGCTTGGCCCACCATGCGGGATGCGCAGCCGAATGCTGTGCATCGAGCCATTGTGGACTTGCATCGCGGGGGAAAATTGCTTGCCGTGGTCACGCAGAACATTGATGGGCTGCATCAGATGGCCGGACTGCCGGAGGAGCGGGTCATTGAGCTGCACGGCACCAATCGGTGGATCGAGTGTCTCGCGTGCAAGAGGCGCTTTGAGCCGCAGCCGCTCTTCGATGAGTTTTCGTCCACGTTGCGGCCGCCGCGTTGTCCGGAGTGCGCCGGATGGCTGAAACCGGCAACGATCAGCTTTGGCCAAAGTCTCGACCCGAAGACGCTTGAGGCCGCGGAGCGGGCTGTGAAGGAATGTGACGCCGTCATTGCGCTGGGATCCACGCTTTCGGTCTATCCAGCCGCCGGATTCCCTCTGATGGCGGCAAGGCGCGGCCTTCCCTACGCTATCATCAATCGCGGTCCGACAGAGCACGACGGTCTTCCGGAGGTGACTGTACGCTGCGAAGGAGACGTCGGCGCGATCTTCCCAAAGGCGGTCGGGCGGTTACTCGAAGACCGCACGGACTGACATGCGAGGAATTGCATTTCTGGTGGCTTGGGCGGTTCTCGTGTCGCAGGCCGTTTCGTTGGCCCGCGGCTGGGATCAACTCGACGGTTGCGAGTTTTTCGAAGGTTCGCATAGCGATGGCGACAGCATTGAGGTCCGCCGAAGCGGCAAACACTATGTTTTCCGGTTGTACTTTGTGGACTGTGTGGAAAAGAATCCTGTCTCGCGCGCTCGCCGGGCTGCGCAGGCGAGGTATTTTGGCTTGAAGGCTTCCGAGACTACCGCGCTGCGGGCCGCTTACCTCGCCAGAAATTTTACGGCAAACAAGCTGCGCGATCCGTTCACAATCCACACTCGCTGGCAAGCCGTGGATCCTGACGGAGACAATCCTGCTATTCGCGCCTTTATAGAGACCGCTGACGGCAAGGACCTTTCCACGCTGCTGGTGAATGAAGGTCTAGCCATCATCCGGCACGGCAATACGGCAGTGTCCGATCACCCCAACGGTCGGAGCAGCGGCCAAATATCTTCGGATCTAATAAAGGCAGAGGTTGAAGCGAGGGCGCACAAACGCGGGGCTTGGGGGCTCGCAGAATCCAGCGAAGGCGATAGCGGCCTGTCGGAGCTCCTTGAAGCAACGGATAGCGGGACACTAATTTCCCGTGCCGGAACCAGAGTCAAGGTGCGCGGGCGGGTCTCTCGTGTCGGCGCGCTGCCGGACGGACGAATGACTTTCATCAACTTTGGTGACCGTGGGAGAAACGATCTGGTCGGCATTGTTCGCGCGAGATTCCTCCCGCGTTTCGCAGGCCGCTTTCCAAATGGGCTTAAGAACGCGCTCGTCGGAAAGCTTGTGCTTTTGGAGGGTGTGATCACCCTTTATCGGGGCGTTCCGCAGATCGAGCTCGAAAGCCCCGCGCAGCTGCGCATTGAGCAGGAAAGGGGGTAGCCGTATATTTGAGAAGCCGCCCGCGAGCTTGTCGCGGAGCCAGGGACATAGATCCCGGCAATTTAATTTGATATTTTCTCTATCCCTTTGCGATGTTCGCGTAGCATAACGGACGATTGAAAAGAGCACCCAGACTTGTTCTCGGCGTTGTCCTGGCCCGCTGGCTCCATTCGGCTGCGGGTAATATTTGCTCGATCATGCACTGGGCGATCGGTTTCCGCGAGTTGGGCTGGGAGGTTTGGATCGCGGAGGACCTCAGCTCCCAAGAGCTTCAGCCGCCAGAATCGCCCGGGCAGGCAAGCCCGCAGGAGGAATATTGGAAGGCTACGGTTGAAGAATATGGTTTTCGCTCCTGCGAATGCCTCTTGATAGACGGCCAATCACCGCAACTCGAGGCATTCCGGGAATTTGCAGGCAGCGCGGACCTGTTCATCAACTACGCCGGACACTTCAAGCGCCTCGACCTGCTGGGATCGCGGACCGCGAAAGCCTACCTCGATGTCGATCCCGGTTTCACGCAGCTCTGGGTGGAGGTCTGCGACAGCGACATGAACCTGGACGGGCACAATGTTTTTCTGACAGTCGGGACGACAATGAACAGGCCTGAAGCGTTGTTGCCCACGCTTGGCCGTGAGTGGATCCCCGTTTTCCCACCCGTGGTGGCGGACTACTGGCGCCAAAAATTAGGTGCAGTCCCGAATGCCGCCACGAACGCCCCATGGACAACGATTTCGCACTGGTACGGCTACCCTGAACTGGAATGGCAGGGACGCCGCTATGCCGGCAAGCGCGAGAGCCTCATAAAAATGAGGTCGCTTCCGAAAGAGTTGCTCAGGCCATGCGCAATCGCCGCAGACCTGTCGCCCGATTGGGATGACTACGGTCCGTTCGCCGAGTCAGGCTGGAACCTCATTCCCGCATCGGAGGTCTGCAAGAATGTCTCTTCCTATCTCCGCTTCATTGCGGACAGCCGCGGAGAGGTTGGCATCGCGAAGGAAGGATATGTAGTATCGCGCGGAGGCTGGATGAGCGATCGCAGCGTCGTCTATCTGGCGCTCGGACGCCCGGTCGTGCTCCAGGAAACCGGTTGGACGCGCGCCGTCGCGCCATCCGAGGGGATGTTAGTGTTTCACGACACTCGGGATTGCGCGGAAGCCATCCGCTCCATTGAGGCGGATTATGAAACACACTCCAGGGCGGCAAGGGCCCTCGCCAGCACAGTATTTTCGCCGCGCGGTGTGCTGGAGCCTTTGCTGGAAAAAATTCTTTAGTCCGGGCTGCGAAATCGTTTAATGTGAAAAACCTTGGAGGCTTTTCTGCTACCCTCTCCATGAAATGAAGGCATCTTTTACCCCCGCTTTGGGAAATGCCAGCCGGCGCTTTCATCCCGGCTGAGTGATTCCTCCGGCAGAATCGGCATGGCTTACGGAATGTCCAGAGGCGGCGGAGGGTGCGGCGCCAGATTACTAATCGGGATCCTGCTCGCTCTTGGTGCGCTAGCCACCTATTACTTCAGCACCGAGCGATACGAAAATCCTGTCACGGGCCGCGTTCAACGTGTGGCATTGAGCCCGAAGGAAGAGATCGCCCTTGGTCTCAACTCCGCGCCGGAAATGGCCCGGCAGCACGGCGGACTCTATCCCGACCAGAGTGCGCAAGATTTGGTGGCCAGTATCGGTGAACGGCTTGTTCGCGCCAACGTCGAGATCAACCAAAGTCCCTACTATTACCAGTTCCACCTTCTCGCTGACCCTGACACCGTCAATGCCTTCGCACTGCCAGGTGGCCAGCTGTTCATCACCGTTGGATTGCTCAAGTTGCTGAAGAGCGAGGATGAGGTGGCAGGCGTGCTTGGGCATGAAATCGGACACGTCGTCGGGCGCCATTCGAATGAGCAGATGGCCAAGGCTCAGCTCAGCCAGGGGCTGGTGAACGCGGTCGTTATGGCTGGCGGGAGTGACTACGGCATGACGGCCGGTCAACTCGCGCAGTTCGTCAGCCAGCTTAAGAACACCGCCTATGGGCGTGACGACGAGCTGGAGTCCGACAAGCTGGGCGTGCGATTCATGAAACGGGCGGGATACGACCCGAATGCACTCATCCGCGTGATGGAAGTCCTAAAAAAGGCGGCCGGAGGTCGCGCCCCTCCGGAGTTTTTGAGCACCCACCCCGATCCTGACAATCGCGTCGAGCGGATCAAGGAGGCCATCCGACAGACCGAAACGGCTGGCTCGACCCCCTAACGGAACAAACAGACTTTTTCTCTGTAGCCCAGCGGTTAAGGGGTCTTAGGGGGCTTCTGCGGGGTGATGCGTTCCAGGCAGACGCAGCCGCCAGCGCGAAGCTTGAACCAGACTTCCACCGCGCCGGGCCGTTACGACGAATGCGCCCGGGTTCTAATCTGTCATGGCGCTACGTTCGACATCTCCATCCGCGTCTTCCAAGTATCGCCCTCACGAACGCGAATCGCTGACCAATGACCCTTGAGTTGTACAGGACCGCCACCAGTGACTTGATAAGTCAGACTCCAGTCGCCGTTTTCCCAAATCTCATTGCCAGCCGTTCCCAAGATGTGCGGGGAATACTGATCCCTCTTGCCAAGATTGTTGCTGAAATGCACCTGCTTGAACAGGTCTGCATAGTGTTTCTCGATGGCCTTTCGACCGTAAACCGGTCCTGTGTCATGCACTAGAACCGCGTCCTCCGTGTAGGTCGCGGCCAAGGCGGCGGCATCGTTTTTGCTCCATGCCTCGTGAATTTCTTCACCGAGCGCGGCAAGTTGCTCGAGTATTTTTGGATCGACTGTCTGCTTCTCTTGGGCGAAGGCAGGCACAGCCAAGGTGATTGCCTTCAAGAAAGAAGCTTGCCGAGGAAAGCACGCATCACGCTGTTGAATTGCTCCGGCCTTTGCAGCGGAGCGAAATGGCTCACGCCAGGCAGGAGGATCAATTCCGCGCCGGGAATGCTCCGCGCGAGATATTGGGCATGTTCGGGTTTGATGAACTCATCATGCTCGCTTTGCACGATCACGACGGGCACACGGATATTGGCCAGATCGCTCGCGGAATAATTCGGTTGCGTCCTCTGCATCTGGCCGACCGCATCGGCAAACGCCTTGAACTGATCTGGCGTGCCTGACAGCTCGGCATAGTCCCTGGTATGCCGCGCGATGCACCGGTCGATAAGCGGTGTGGGCTCGAAGGGCTTGGTACCGCTGGGATCCATGTTGCAGGCAAAGAAGAAGACGCCCGCGACACGCGCAGGAGCTTGTCCTGCGAGGACCAAACTGATGCAGGCGCCGTCGCTCCAGCCCACGAAGGCCGCCCTTTCCAGGTGCAACGCGTCCATCACGGCTAGAACGTCGGATCCCATCAACTCATACGTAAAAGGCCGCAAATCGCGCGTACTGCGGCCGTGGCCGCGGCTATCAATGAGCACGGCGCGATGGCCGGAGCTGACCAGCATTGGAACCTGATAACCCCAATTGCCACTATGTCCGAGGCCGCCATGCAGCAAGATCACAGGAGAGCCGGACCCGTATGTCGCGTACCAGATTCGAGCGCCGTCGTGGTCAACGCATCCTTGATCGATTGTGACCGGCAGGGGCGCGGCACCATGCGCCTCGAAATTCTTAAGGTCGTCGTCGTATTCGCTGAATCGCGGGAAGAAGACAGGCTTCTTCCTGGCAGGCAACGAGGCCATCTCGGGAAATTTCCAGCCCTAGCCTAGCTAGCCTATTCTAAGCGTCCACGTGGTGGATGTGGCGTGTTTCCTCGGCGGAAATGGCATAAACGGTGTCTTCGCCGATGTTGGTTGCCTGATCGCCGATTCTCTCCAGGAATCGGGAAATGAAAATCAGGTCCATGTAACTGGGGATGTGTTCGACGTGCTGAGACATCAAGTCGGTCATCTTGTCGGCGAAGTTCCGGTTCATCTGATCGAGCTGGCCGTCGCGTTCCTTAAGCGCGCGCGCCAGTTCGAGGTCACGGTTGGCAAAGGAGCGTACGGCGTCCTTCAACATCGTTTCCGCGTAGTGAAAGATCGGTTGAAGCTGGAGAATCTCGTCCACGGCGGGACGCGCGATCAGCTTGCGGCTCCGGCGGGCAATGTTGGTCGCCTGATCGGCGATGCGTTCGAGGTTCACGCTCAGTTTCATCGCCGAAATCACGTCACGCATGTCGGAGGCTAGCGGGTGGAAGCGCAGCATGATGTTGATGCCTTCGCGGTCAATCTGAACCTCCAGAGTGTCGACTTCCTCGTCGTCCGCAATTGCGGTGTTGCACCAATCTTCATCGCGGTCGAACAGGCCCTTCCTGGTGTTTTCGAGGTTGCGCTCGGTAAGGCTGGCCATCATCAGAGCGTCGTTGCGCAGGGAGCGCAACGCCTCTTCGAAAGTGCTGAGAATGTGAGTATTCGGCATGGCGGCGGTGTCTGTGCTCATAATGTCCTTGCGAAGATCAACCGAATCGTCCCGTGATGTAGTCTTCAGTTTGCTTCTCGCTGGGATTGGTAAAGATCTTTTGTGTTTCGTCGAACTCGATGAGCTTGCCTAGATAGAAGAACGCCGTCTTGTCCGAGCAACGGGTCGCTTGCTGCATGTTGTGCGTGACGATAACGATGGTGAACTGGTGCTTCAGCTCATGAATGAGATCCTCAACCTTCGCTGTGGCGATGGGATCGAGCGCGGAACAGGGCTCGTCCATCAGAAGGATTTCCGGCCGGTTCGCAATCGCGCGCGCGATGCAAAGGCGCTGCATTTGCCCGCCGGAAAGGCCGAGCGCGCTGTCCTGCAAGCGGTCTTTTGCTTCATCCCAAAGCGCGGCGCCCTTCAGGCTGCGCTCGACGGTCTCGTCGAGGATACTCTTGGAACTTACCCCGGCAATGCGCAAGGAATAGACGATGTTTTCGTAGATGGATTTTGGAAACGGATTGGACTTCTGGAAGACCATGCCAATGCTTCGCCGCAAAGCGATGATCTCAATCTTCTTGTCGTATATGCTTCTCCCATTGAGAAGGATATCTCCTTCGTGGCGCACGCCATCGATCAAGTCGTTCATCCGGTTGAAGTTTCGAAGCAGCGTGGATTTGCCGCAGCCAGACGGCCCAATGAAGGCGGTAACCTGACGCTGCGGAATCTCCATGTTGATGTTGAAGAGCGCCTGCTTTTTGCCGTAGTAAAAGTTGAAGTCACGAGCCTTAATAAAATCGGCCCGGTGCTCGGATGATGCAGATGCTACAGCTGATCCTGGCGCGGACACGATGGGCGTCGGTTGCTGATCCATGGTCTTGGTCATATCGCGTTATCTTCTGCGGAACACGACCTGGGCAGTGATATTGGCGATAGTGACAAGAATCACAAGCACCAAGGATGCCGTCCAGGCCATGTTGATCTGATGTTCAAAGGGGAGTGTTGAGAAGTTGTAAATGAGCACGGACAAAGAGGCCGTCGGTTCTCGCAGAGATTGGATCCAGAACTGGCTGAAGAGCGCAGTGAAGATCAGAGGCGCCGTTTCGCCCGCGGCGCGCGCCACCGCAAGCATGATGCCGGTCATAATGGCGGGCAAAGCGTCCGGCAGAACGATACGCCAAATCGTCTGGAAATTGGTCGCGCCCAAGCCATACGAAGCTTCCCGATACGCCTTCGACACGCCAAGAAGCGCTTGCTCGGCCGTCAGGAGAATCGTCGGAAGGATGAGGATCGCAAGCGCGAAACCGCCCGCCCACGCGGAGAAGCCGCCTGTGGTGAGCACGATCACGGCGTATGCGAAAACGCCACAGATGATCGAGGGAATGCCCGTGAGGAGTTTGGCGACGAAGCGAACGGCATTCGAAAGCCGCGAATAGGGGTCGTACTCGTTGATGTAAATGGCGGAGAGAATGCCGAAGGGCGTGGCCAGCACGAGCGCGATGCCAACCATGAGCAATGTCCCCACCACAGCGTTGCCAAAGCCACCGCCCGTCATTCCCGCAGCCGGTGGAAGCTCGGTGAAAACGCTCAAACTCAAGAGCGGCAAACCGTTCTTCAAGACAAGGAAGACGATTGAAAAGAGAGGAACGAGCGTGAGAAGCGCAAGCCCGACGCAGATGACACTCAGGAATTTGCTCCAAAGAGAGCGAGCGCCCGAGCCAGCGGTGTTCGCTGCGGACAGGAAGTCGGTGGGTTCTGCGGTTGCGGTGCTCATCGTTGAGTTGATTCAGGCTTATCGAATTCCAGCAGTTTGCTTTTGCGTATAGCGTAGCACGGCCTCCCCGGCCATGTTGACGAAGAGAGTAAGAACGACCAGAAGGAAAGCGGCATACATCAGCGAGCTCACCTGGAGCCCCTCAGCCTCGCCGAATTGGTTGGCGAGCAGCCCTGCGAGTGTGCCGGCCGGCGAGAGCAGAGACCATGTCAGCCGCGAACTGTTGCCGATCAGCATGGCGATGGCCATGGTTTCTCCCATCGCTCGTCCCAGCGCGAGAATGGTCGCGGCGACGATGCCGGGCGCGGCTGTGGGAAGGATGACGCCGAAAATGGCCTCCCACCGCGTCGAGCCGAGCGCATAGGCGCCTTCACGCAGTGTCCCGGGCACGGCGACGAGCGCGCTGCGGGAAATTGCGGTGATCGTGGGAAGAATCATGAGCGCCAGCACGAGGCTCGCCGTGAGCATGCTATTGCCGTAGGCGGGCGGCGCAAAAATGGTGTTTAGAATGGGGATATTCTTGAAGGCGGCGACGGCCCACGCTCCAAAACCTTGAACAAGCGGAATGACAACGAAGATTCCCCAAAGCCCGTAAACGACGCTGGGAATGGCCGCCAGCATCTCCACGGTAAAACGGACAACCTGGCGGACGGGGAGAGGGAGAAAATCCTCGCTCAGAAAAATCGCAATCGACAGCCCCAGGGGAAGCGCAAAAATGAGCGCGATCACTGAGCTCACTACGGTGCCGATCAGGAAGGGAGAAACCCCGTAGATGTTTCGATTGGGGACCCACTTCGAGTTGGTCAGGAAATCGAGGCCGAATTTCTGGATCGAAGGGGCAGCCTGTCTCGTGATCTCGAAAATAATCCAGGCGAGCATGGCAACAGTCGCAGCCGACGCCAACCAGCAAAGTGCCCG
The DNA here is from genome assembly GCA_963810765.1 of uncultured Verrucomicrobiae bacterium. Lineage (GTDB taxonomy): Bacteria > Verrucomicrobiota > Verrucomicrobiia > Chthoniobacterales > Terrimicrobiaceae > DASTFP01. The sequence goes on along the minus strand of CAWEOV010000023.1, from coordinate 476,806 downwards.
AAAAAGATCAGGCCGTTTTTTGAACTCCTTGATTCCGCTTTGCTCAATTGCTACAGCGTCGGTTTGCATATTCCTGGCGGTTAAATTTACCGTGTTATTGCACTGTTGCCAGAGCGGCCTTGCTCTTATCGACAACCGCGGCGGGGAGCGGAATATAACCGAGCTCGGCCGAGAATTTCTGGCCGTCAGTTAGACCGTAGGTTACAAAGCCGTTGAGCGCTTCGAGCTTTGCGGGGTCGCTGTACTTTTTGTAAAGCAGCAGCCAGGTGAATGTTGCGATGGGATAGTCATCGGCGCCTTCAGGGTCCTCCGGCCAGACGCGCAGGTTTTCCGGGAACTTGACATTTGCCAGTGTCGCCGCGCCGCTCGCATCGGTAGGCTGGATGAACTTTCCGCTCTTGTTTTGCAGGCTAGCCATAGAAAGGCCGTTGTTTACCGCATAGCCGTACTCGACATAACCGACGGTGCCCGGACTCTGCTTGATCAGCGCAGTGACGCCTTCGTTGCCCTTCCCGCCCGCGCCGACCGGCCACGTCACGGACTTGTCGTTTCCGACTTCATCCGCGAACTCCTTGCTGATCGCTGACAGGTGCTTGGTGAATACGAACGTGGTGCCGCTTCCATCCGACCGGTAGGAAACATTGATCGGCAGATCGGGCAGGGTAACTCCAGGATTGCCCTTCGCGATGGCCGGATCATTCCATTTCGTTATCTTTCCCAGAAAGATGCCGGCGTAGGCATCGCGGGAAAGCTTGATTTCTTTGACGCCTGGCAGGTTGTAAGCGATCGCGACGCTGCCAGCGGTGGCGGGGATCATCACGACGCCTTGCTTGACCTTTTCGATCTCCTCATCGCTCATGGCGGCATCGCTCGCGGCGAAATCTACCGTACCTTGCGAAAACTGTTTAACGCCTGCACCAGAGCCCACCGACTGGTAATTCACCTGCACCTTGGGATGCAGCTTGTTGTATTCAACGGCCCAGCGTTGATAGAGCGGCGCGGGGAAAGAAGCGCCTGCGCCGGAAAGCTGTTGGGCGGTGGCGCAGGTCGCGAAGATTGCCGAGGCGATCGCCCCGATGGTGATGAAAAAGGAGAATTTCATGATTGGTTCGTGTGTCCAGGAGTAAATCAACCGATTAACGGTGAAACGCCAAAGGCAGGATTGTGACAATTTTGTCACAACTTTGGAAGAGCAGGCAACCAAACCGCGAGTATCGGTTTGGAAGACCTCGCCATTATGCGCCCAAAATTCCGCGTCCTCTTTCTTTGCACCCGCAACTCTGACCGCAGTATTTTCGCCGAATATTTCCTTCGCTCAATGGGTGGCGATCGCTTCGAGGTCTACAGTGGAGGCGAATCGCCGAAGGGCGAAGTCCACCCGGTCGTCCTCAAAATTCTTCGCGAAAACTTTAAAATCGATGCGGCCGGCGCTCTAAGCAAGTCGTGGCACGATTTCTCCGACATTCATTTTGATTTCGTCATCACCGTCTGTGACGATGCACGCGAGCGGAGCCCGGTCTTCCCTGGCAAGCCTGTCACCGCGCATTGGAGTATCCCGGATCCGGCGGCGTTCGAGGGTTCGGACGAGGAGAAATATCAGCAGTTCCTGCAGACCGCGTTTCAGGTGAAACGGCGAATCGAACTCTTGAATTGCCTGCCGATCGAAAAACTCGATCATCTTCAACGTGAAGCAGGAACCCGGCAAATCCAGGAGGATGCCCGGCATGAGCATAACTAACGACCGCTCGGACAGGACCCCTGATTCACAACAGCCCATCCGAACGCCAATGAACTCCGAAGCACCATCCGAAGAACACAAAATATTCAAGCGCATCCACAACGACATGGTCGACAGTTTTGACGAGGAACTGGAGATGGAGGTGGAGGACGGGATCCTGCCGGAATGGCAGGTTCCGGAGACGCAGGCGGAAAAGGACGCCGCCAAGGCGGAGCGGCGGCAATATTTCCGGGAACTTTTCCGCATGCAAGGCGAGCTTGTAAGGCTTCAGGAATGGGTCGTCGCCAATGGGCACAAGTTGGTGATTCTTTTTGAGGGGAGGGACGCTGCGGGCAAGGGAGGCGTGATAAAGCGGATTACCCAGCGGCTCAATCCCCGTGTCTGCCGGGTCGCTGCATTGCCCGCACCGAATAATCGCGAGCGCACACAATGGTATTTCCAGCGGTATGCGGTGCACCTTCCGGCTGCGGGCGAAATAGTGCTCTTCGACCGCAGTTGGTACAATCGTGCCGGTGTCGAGCGCGTTATGGGTTTCTGCACCGACGAGCAGTATGAGGAGTTCTTCCGTTCGGTGCCGGAGTTCGAAAAAATGCTGGTCCGTTCCGGCATTCAGCTCATCAAGTATTGGTTTTCCATTACCGACGACGAGCAGGAGTTTCGATTCAGCTGTCGTGTTCATGATCCCCTTAAGCAGTGGAAGCTCAGCCCAATGGATCTCGAATCGCGCCGGCGCTGGGAGGATTACACCAAGGCCAAGGAAATCATGCTCGATCGCACGCACATTCCCGAGGCCCCTTGGTGGATTGTGCAGGCCGTAGACAAGAAGAAAGCCCGGCTGAATTGCATCCATCACCTCCTCAATCAAGTGCAGTATCAGGACGTGGAGCGCGATCCCATCATCCTGCCGGAGCGAGTCTATAACGAGGACTATAGCCGCAATCCGGTCCCCGAAGAGATGATCGTGCCGGCGGTTTACTGAGCAATTTCTGAAGCCGCCGGAGGCAAGAGAGTTTTGGATTTCGAGCGGGTTCTGCATTACTGAGGTTGATGGGCTTGTTCGTTCTGACACCCGCCGAAACCAGAATCCTTGGCTGTTTGCTCGAAAAGGAGCGGATCACACCGGAAACTTATCCCCTGTCCCTTAATAGTTTGATTGCAGCGTGCAATCAATCCACGAACCGTGATCCCGTTGTTTCCTATGACGAGAAGACCGTCGAAGCCGGGGTGGATTCGTTGCGAGAGAAGAAATTGGCATTGATGACATTAGGCGCCGGATCGCGTGTAGCGAAATATCGCCACAACTTGCTCAATCACTTCGAATTGAATCAACGGGAAATCGCATTGCTTTGTGTTCTGCTGTTGCGGGGGCCGCAAACGCCCGGCGAGCTTCGCAGCCGGTCGGAGCGCCTCCAATTCTTCGATAACCTTGAACAGGTGGAGTCCTTTCTCGCGGATCTGGCGAAAGGTGACGACCCGCTCGTTCGTGTTTTGCCTGCACGACCCGGGCAGAAGGAAAGGCGCTACGTCCAGCTCATCTCGGGTGAGCCCGTCTTACCGAGCGATTTTGAGGCCGAAATTCCAATCGCAGTTCCTAAAGAGGACTCGCGATCTCGAATCGAGGCGCTCGAGGTTGAGATCGCCGCGCTGAAAACCGAGGTGGGACAACTGCGGGAGGATTTGCTTTCATTTCGAAAGCAATTTGAGTAGCGATTTCTTAGCGCGATGGACTTCGGAGCCGTGCGGGCCGGCGCCGGTTACGGAGTCGTCTTCTGATGGTTAGAGGCGGTTTCGTTTCCGATCACACTGACGAGGTCTGGGCGCTGTTGCTGGAAGACATTGCACACGTGATCTGCGAAACCGGCGCCGGCTTCGCTGTAGAGGTCGAAGACGGTATGGACTCCCAGCGAGAGGAGTTGCGTTATTTCGTCATCGAATTTGGCGATGGCGGCGACGACGCCTTCGTAGCCGTGCCGCTTGAGCGTTTCGGCGGCGTGCATGTTGGCGCTGTGCTTGGGCATGGCAAGAATGACGAGATGGATCCCCTCCTTGAGCTGCACGCGTTCCCAGAAATCGGAATCGGTCGCGTCTGCCAGCACGACGTTACGACCGGCGGCCCGATGCGATTCAACCTTTGCCGCGTCGCGATCGAAGCCGATGACGCGCTTTGGAAAGCGCCGGTGAAGAACGTTGTAGGCGGAGAGACCGACCCGCCCCATTCCGAAAATGGCGATGCGTTCGCCGTCGAGATGCACGGGCAAGTCATCGGGATGATGGCCAGGGGTTTCAAACCGGTGGAGCCACGAACTGAGTTTGTCGTAAAACAACTCCGCCCCGCGGTTCAGCGGTGCGGCCACAAGAAAGCTTAGGGCGAGCGCTATTGCGATGATCACCAGCCAATCCTCCGGCAGCCACCCCTTGGCCTCGGCGAGCGCCACGACAATGAGACCAAACTCGCTGTAGGAGCCCAGGCTGAGCCCGCCCATCCAGGCGGTTCGCGCGCGGAGATGAAAACGCGTCAGGAGGGCGAAAAACAGGGCAGCCTTGAACGGCAGAATCAGGACAAGGAGAAACGCCACGGCAACTTCCTGCCAGTTCGGCAGGCCATGCAAGCCGATGCCGAGGAAGAATCCAACAAGCAGCAGGTCGGTGATCCCCATCAGCGATTTTGCCAATTCCTTCGATTTGGGATGCTGGCCTGCGAGTATGCCAACGAACAAAGCGCCCAGGTCGCCCTTGATGCTTACGGACTCGAAAGCCTTCCAGCCAAGCACCAGCGCCAGGAACAATCCGCAAAGGTTGATGAGCTCGCTGTGGCCCGATCGTGCCATCAACGCTCCCATCATCGGGCGCAGGGCGAGCAGGGCTGCGAGAAGGCCCACGGACATCCAAGACGGCAGCTTGCCAGTTGAAACGGTCAGGAACAACACCGCGAAGAGATCCTGCATGATCAGGATCCCCACGGCCACCCGCCCGTGCAACGCTCCCATTTCGCCGTTTTCCTCGAGTGTTTTCACGGCGAAAACCGTGCTAGAGAAGCTCAAGGCGAATCCCAGTAGCAAAGCGGTCCAAGGGGCAATCGATCCAAAGATCGGCACCTCGAGTGCGCCGAGGCTGAGGAAGATCAAACCGAAGGTCACGACGGTCGCAGCGACGTGGAGGCTGGTCCCGGCCCAGACTTCAGGCCTCAGCAGACCGCGCAAACGAAGCTTCAGGCCAATGGTAAAAAGCATGAGCGTCACGCCGAGGTTGGAAATGGTCTCCAGCGTCTCGCCGCCGCGTTGCCCGAGGGCGTGCAACACGAAGCCCGAAATCAGGAAGCCAACCAACGGTGGCTGCCCGAATTGCTGCGCAAGCAATCCGAAGAAAAACGCGACGGAAATGAGTAAAACGTCCATGATCTTTCCCTGGAAATTTGGACGCTGGTTAGCGACAAGCGTTCTCTTTGGCCAGAACCGAATTCTAGGAAGCCATCCGCTTCATCGCGTCGCGTCCCCAAATTGAAGCGAATAAGGCGCACTCAAATTTTGGGGAGCACACCCGTCCCGGGTGTGGCTGCTCGGCGACCCGCCGAGCAACGTTTCGCGCCAATTTTCTGCGCTGTTATTCCACTGCATCGGAGACTCTGGAAATCTCTTTGGATGTTCGCCTCGAAACCGGCAACCTCCGATTGACGGGAAAACTGGCTTTCATAGGATCTGCCCATGACTTTGGAAGATGAGTCCTTGGTGAAACTCTCCGCGACAGACCTCGCCCGGATCGAAATGGCAATTCCAGAGTCGGCAGTGGCAAGGACACGCTATGATGAACACCAGATGAAAATGCCGGATAGCGAACAGGGAGCGGGTTCCATACCTTGAAACATCCCAAGCGCCTCGCCAAAGCTTCTTTTTCAAATCGCGCGGCGCTGGAAGCGGCGCGAAGGTTTTGCGCAACGGCGTTGCCGCAGCGATGAGCAGGAACGCGCCCCAGTTCGGGAATCGCGAACGTCTGGCCTACGGTGCGGGCGAACTCGGGCCCGCCATGGCGGGGAGCACCATCATCTTTTTTCAGCTCATCTTTCTTACAGACGTCGCTGGAATGAACCCGGGGCTGGCCGGCAGCATTCTGCTCATCGCCCGTTTCTGGGATGCGGTCAACGATCCGTTGATCGGCTGGCTTTCGGATCACACCCGAACGCCGTGGGGGCGCAGATTGCCATGGATGGTCGTTAGCGCGCTTCCGTTTTCTTGCTTCTTTCTGATGTTCTGGCTGGTGCCGGAGGTTGCGGGACCGGAGGCCCAATGGCATCACTTCTTCTATTATCTCGTCGTCGCCGTGCTCTTCAGCACCTTTTCGACCGGGCTGGGTTTGCCTCATTCGTCACTCACGGCGGAACTTAGTCGCGACTACGACGAACGCTCGCGGCTGACCGCCTATAGAATGGGATTCTCGCTCGGCGGCAGCGTTGGCGGGCTAGTCGCGGCGTTGATCGTCTTCCAAATCCTGAAAGACGCGCCCAAGACGATGCAATACGCTGTTTTCGGCGCCGCCGTTGCGATCATTGGCCTGATCTCTGTGATATTGTGTCTGGCTGGCATTTGGAAAATCGCGATAGCGAGAGACCGCCAACGCTTGCGGCGCCAGGAGGCGGACGAGTTCGCCATGAAGCCGTTATCGCTGCGCGAACAGCTTCGTCTGGTGCTGGCTAACAAACCCTTCGTCCTCGTTTGCGGAATTTACCTCTGTTCATGGCTGGCCATGCAATTCACCGCCACCGTCCTCCCTTTCTACACACAGAGCTGGTTGCGGCTTCCGGCAACGACGTTCCAACTTCTCGCCCTCACCGTGCAGACCACCGCCCTTTGCTTGATGCCGTTCTGGGGATGGGTGAGCGTTAGAATAGGAAAGAAGCCGGTCTATTTTATCGGAATGAGCTTTTGGCTTCTGGCTCAGGGAGGTCTGATGTATCTGCAGCCCGGCGACACAAGGATCATCTTCCTGATGGCCTTTGTCGCAGGCTTCGGCATCTCGGTGTGCTACCTGATACCCAATGCCATGCTGCCAGATGTCATCGAATATGATGAATTGAAAACCGGCCGGCGGCGCGAGGGTATCTACTACGGTTTCTGCGTCTTCCTTCAAAAGACCGCGCTTGCTATTGGCACTTTTGTTGTCGGCCAATTGCTTGCATGGGCCGGTTACATTTCCAGTGGGCCCAATGATGCGATACCCGAGCAACCTGAAAGCGCCTTGCTCGCGATCCGCCTGGCAATCGGGCCGCTGCCGGCTCTGGCTCTCGTCATCGGGATGATTCTGACGGCGTTTTATCCCATTACTAAGGAGTCTCACCGTCGCGTGGTTGAGGAGCTTGACGCCCGGCGGCGCCAGATCCCTTCGTAATCTTGAAATTGGACGTTATCGGGTAGCCAATCACGCGGCAACCGAGGCGTTCCAACCATTTCGCGACCGCATGGTTGGAATTGCCGAACAAATGGTAAGCTGCCGGGTCGCGGGAAACGGGGATTTGGTCCGTCTGACGGACCACAACGACACGAGCGTTCGCTTTCCAGCGGGCTTCCAATTCCCCTCGGAGACGGTCCGAAAGAGATCGTTCCACCCAAAGGCGGGCCGCGCGGCTTCCTCCGGCAGCGTGGAGGAAAACCGCTTCATTCAGCGTGTAGGGAAGCTGCCTTCGTGACAATGAGCCTTCTCCGAGTCCCGATATGGCGCGTAAGGCCGAAACCATGCCCTGTTTTTCGAGCCCATAGAAATTCCACTCCCCAAATCCATATTCGAAGAACACCGTGGAGTCATCCGGCAGCGCTAGCCGCGTGTGGCGTCCATACTCGGAAAGGTAAACAGGGACTGGCTCGGTAACTTTAGCGGGAGGAACGACCCGCCAGGCGCAGCTCGACAAGAATAACAAGCCGCCAATGGCCGATCCGCAGAAAGCCAAGACTGCTATCCGCGGCAATCTTTGCAATCGCCAAATCATTTTTCTTGATGTCCGCCCTCCGGTAGCCTTGGACCCATGCCGAATTTCAATTGCCTCATCATGCTGATAGCGGGTCCATACCGATGGGGGATGGAAATGAGTGAGCGAATTCGCAAGCGTTTGCCGTGATTGCCAACGCAGAGATCCTGGACGCCAAAACGCTGATGCTGGGAGGCTGGCTGGAAGTCACCTCGGGCTGGCGATCGGTTTTCGTCTTGCTGGCTGTCTTCGGATTTCTTCTGTTGGTCGCCTGTGCGTTTAAACTTCCCGAGAGCTTGCTGCTCGCCAGTCGATCTCCTCTGCGGTTGCGGGCGACCCTGAAGGACTACGCCACGGTGGGAAGTGATGCCCGATTTTTCCTTCAGTCTATCTCCATCGCCCTCGCGGCCTCCGCTCTGTTCCTTTACATCAGTTCAGCCCCTGTTTTCGTTTTGCAGATCCTGCACCTCCCGGATGACTGGAACTTCGACGCGCGCATTCGGTTCGGTTCCCCACCTATGCTTATTTGACCGGCTCCGATAGGTCACAATAAGCATGCATTGAATTGAAGCGAAGGATCTCGCTTCCTCGGGACTTGCGATCAATTGTGAAGCGACTCTCTGAGCGCCGCGAGGTCCCAATTGTTCTTTCCCGCGATTCTGCGGAACTCTTCAAGGATAGCGCGCTGGACAGGGGTAGTTTCGTCTCTGGCGAGGATGGATTCGATTCCGGCTTCGATTCCTAAAAATGCACCGAGCATGGCAACCTCATGGTCTACGTTCCACGTGAATAGCACTTTGGTTTCATGACTCCCTACAATCAAGTTCTTGAAATCAATCATAACATGGCCCTCAATGGGCCGGGAGGCTGACAGTATTATCCATCTTTGTCAAACATTTTCGCGACGCTGGCAACACGAGCAGTCGGGAGCGGACTGCCAGGCTGGAGTCCTCGGCCGGCGTAATCTTTGAGCGCGGAGATTCCTCGCGCTTCACTTGATGCCGGCCGAGGCCATGACGCCTTGCGTCACGCGCTTCTGAAAAATAAGGTAGCCAACCGCCGTTGGGATAGAGGCCAGCACGGCGATTGCCGACGTCTTCGCAAAGGCTACCCCATAGGCGGATTGGACTTGAGTCATGCCGACCGGAATCGTGAGCATCGGAGTCGAATTGGTGACGATAAACGGCCAGAAAAAGTTGTTCCAGGCCCCGATAAAAGTGACGATGGCCATCGACCAAATGATGCTCCAGTTCAGGGGAATATAAATGCTAAGCAGGATTCTGAAATCCCCCGCCCCGTCGATGACCGCGGCATTGCGGAAATCAATGGGAACCTGATCAAAAAACCGCTTGAAAACGATGACCGATAGCGGCGTCGCGATCTGGGGCAGAATGATTCCAGCGTAGGAATTTACGAGATGCAGTTTGTTCATCAGCATGAACAACGGGATCGCCATCGCCCCAAAGGGAAGCATAAACCCCACTAAAAGCGCCAAGTTAATTAGGAACTTGCCCCTGAATTCGATGCGCGAAAGGGCGTAGGCGCACATCAGAGCACATGAAATAGAAACGACCGTAATCACCGCGGATACCAGAATGGTGTTCAGATACCAGCGGAAAACCGGGCTGTTCTGAATAACGTAGGTGAAAGCCTCAAAATCTGGCGGAAGCGGCACAAAGGAAGGAGGAAGCGCGACGGTGTCTGTTTCGCTTTTGAAGGCCGTGGCGATGATCCAGTAGACTGGGAAAAGCCAAGCCACCGCCGTAATCACCGTCAACCCGGTGACAACAAACCCTAATACCGAGATGCGCTTCTCCTTCATTTTGAACGTCTGCCCTGCAGCGCGCGGAATTGTATTGCCGATATGACTAACATGATCACCACCAACGCAATGGCTACGGCGGAAGCGTAGCCGCCCCGATTCTGCTGGAAGGCCTGGCGATACATGTAGAGGAGGACGACCATCGTGGAATTATATGGCCCTCCCTGTGTCAGGAGGTACACTTGGTCGAAGATTTTGAACTGTGCAATGAGCTGAAGGATCAACACCAAGCTCGTAACCGGCCAAATCAGCGGACACGTGATGTAGATAAACTGCTGGAAAGCGCTGGCTCCATCTATGGACGAAGCCTCATAGACATCGGGAGAAATGTTCTGGAGGCCTGCGAGGAAGAGGAGGACGTTAAACCCGACTGTCCACCAGATTGTTACGACGGCTACGGCGGGCATCGCCCATGTCGGGTCCTGAAACCAGGAAATCGACGTGTTAAGCAAATAGTTAATGATTCCGAAATTTGTGTCTAAAATCCAAAGTGCGGCAGTCGTCACGACACTCACCGGAAGAACGAATGGCAAAAAAAATGCCGACAGAATGGGTAGTCGCAGCCGTTCCAAACGAACAACCATAAGCGCGATCAAGAACGCGACAGCTGTATTTGGAACGACCGTCAGAACGATGAAGTAAAGCGTGTGCCCCACCGAGGCCCAAAAATCGCGGTCACGAATCAACTCGGCATAGTTTTGCAGGCCTATGAAGCTTCCCTGGCCTGCAATATCCGAGTTGGTCAAGCTCAAGTAGCAAACCCGGATCGCGGGATAAATCAAAAACGCCCCGTAAAAGAAAAGAAAGGGAGCGACGAAAACCCAGCCTGTCGACCAAGCCTTTTTTCGCGGCGCTGAGCGGGTATTCGGCTTGGTCTGCGTCATCGGAGGCAAACACCCTCCCCGGTGTGCCTAGCGCTGTTCTTTTGCGAACTTTTCAAGTTCACCAGTGAATTTCGTGAGTCCCTGCTCCGCAGGCATTTGACCATTTAAGACTGGGATTAAGAAATTACTGATCGAGCCAAAACTCGGACTGCCCACGCCAAACAATGGCAGGGGTGGGTCGAACACGACATTTTTCGCCGCGCCGGCGCTGTATTCGTTATTTGGCGACATCTGCTTGTAAACATCACTCTCTTGAAGTGGAAGGTAGGCGGGTATGTGCCCCCCCCCTGCCCATGCCGGTTGTTTGACGACATAGGCGACAAATTTCAGCGCGGCGGAGACTTTTTCCGGAGAAGGCGGAGACTTCAGGTTGTTAGGGATTGCCAGTTGGTGAGAATCGGCCCAGGTATCCTGATTCTCGAATAGTTTTGGAAAAGGCACGATGCCGTACTCAAAGGGGAGTTTGCCTTGCTTTTGGAGGTCAACCAGGGTTGGAACCTCCCAGTTACCGTTGATCATGAAGGCCCCGCGACCGACAGTGAACAAGGCCACCATCGCGGGATAGGTGGTGTTCTTCGTAAGCAATCCTTGCTGTGCGAAGTCCGCAAGGACCTGCAGAGATTTATTGCCCTGGTTTGCCATGTCCGCGAAGGAAAGTTGACCATCTTTGATGAAATCCCCCTTCTGCTGTTTGAAGAGCGTGAACCAGGCGCGCCACGTCGAGGCCGGATCTGCTGGAGCGCTGGAAAAGGCGATAGGCGTCACACGGGCCTTCTCCTTGAATGCGGTTAACGTCTTTTTGAATGCCTCGATACCATCGAGGCCCTTCGGTTTTCCATCCGCGTCCAGCAAGTCTGCTTTCTTAAGAGCGGTCTTATTGTAGTATAATACCAGCGTGTGAATATCGAGCGGAACCCCAAACAATTGGTCAGTCTGGCCGTATTTCTTGCTTAGCTCAAGAGAGCTATCCACGAGCGACTTCTGGAAGTCGGATGCTTTGAGGCCTGCCTGGGCGAGCTCATCTGTCGTCAATGGCCTAAGGTCTTTGGCCAGAATCCCGGCAGGAAAATGGGAAAGATGGTAGGTCATAACATCAGGCGTCTGACCAGCGACCACAGCCGTGTGAATCTTGGTGTAGAAGGGCTCGCCCCACGTAAGGGTCGACTTGGTGACGCGGACGTCTTGTTGACTCTTATTGAATTCGTCTACGATCTGAGTCATACGCACTCCATCGCCGCCACCGAGAAAATCCCAAAAAATAAGTTCGGTGGGCGCAGCCTGGGCAAGTAACGAAAAACAAAACGTTGCGAGACAGTGAACAGCTCTTTTCATAAAATGCTCTCTTGGTTATGGAGACAGTTATCTAACAGCGGGATCTAATAGGAAAGCGAGAATACATTCCAGGAAAGTGGACGCAGCCTTGTGACGATGCTGTCGGGCTTAAGTAAAAAGTCCGTGTGCTCGATCGGATGGACAGCGTCAGGCGTTTGCTCAGTATTCGTGGCGAGCAGATCAGTTCCAAAGATCTGAACGGCATTACAGCCGGTTGTTGGCGGAAATCCTCGCAAGGCAATTGAGACCTCTGCATCGCCTAAGGTTTCGCGATTCAACACGAAAAAGACGATCTTTCGCTGATCGGCGTTGTGAACGGCTGATGCGACGATGTGATCGGCGACTCCTGCGGTTTTTGTCTCGCATTGCGTCGACTGAATCTTTGTCTGGAGGACGTTGCCACGAGCATGCTGGGCTGCGAGCTTGAAGGGGTGAAAGATCGTCTGGCGCCAAGCGGCTCCTCCCGGCTCCGCAAATATAGCTCCGATGACGTTCACCAACTGGGCCTGGCAAGCCACTTTGACCCGATCCGCGTTGTTCAGCAGCGTTATGAGTGCGCCACCTACCATCAGGGCATCTTGCAGGTCGTAGACCTCTTCAATCAATCGCGGAGCAATCGGCCATCCTGGCTTGGCCAAATGTTCGCCCGAACGCGCTTTGTACCAGACGTTCCATTCGTCGAAGGAGAGCATGATTCGCTTCGTTGATCTTCGCTTCGCCGCGACCGCATCGCAGACGGCAACAGCTTCCTTGGTGAAGCGGTCCATGAGCTCGATGTTCGCCAAGAACTCCTGCACTTCGTTGTGGGGATTCTCGTAGTACATGTGCATCGAGAGGAAGTCGGTTACGTCGAAGGTGTGCTCCAAGACCTCATACTCCCAGGCGCCAAACGTCGGCATTTGGCGGCCGGAGGATCCGCAAGCCGAGACCTGAATCGTAGAGTCTACCCACTTCATTACCTTCCCTGCCTCCGTCGCAACGCGCCCATATTCGTGCGCAGTTTTTTGACAGGTCTGCCAGGGTCCATCCATTTCGTTACCAAGGCACCAAAACTTTACGGCGTGCGGTTCTTTGTAACCATGCTTTGCTCGAAGATCGCTTAGGTGCGTGCCTCCCGGATGGTTGCAATACTCGATGTATTCCCGCGCTTCGTGAGGGCCGCGCGTCCCGAGGTTAACGCCAAGCATAGGCTCCGTCTGGGCCAGCCTGCACCACTCTATAAATTCATTTGTGCCAAATGCATTGGTTTCGGTGCTCAACCAAGCGAGATCCAACCGTGTTGGTCGTTCTTCGACCGGGCCGACACCATCCTCCCAGTTGCAACCCGACATGTAGTTGCCTCCGGGGTAACGAATGATCGTCGGACCAAGTTCTCGAACCAACTCGAGAACGTCCTGCCTAAACCCGTGGCCGTCCGCTGATGGGTGCCCGGGCTCGAAAATGCCGGTGTAGACGCAACGGCCCATATGCTCTACGAACGAACCAAAGAGGCGCCGGTCAATTGGGGAAATAGAAAAATCAGCATCGACGATTATCTGCGCTTTATTCACGGCAAAAACAGGTGGGGAAAGAGTTAGGCGTCGTTGTTAACAGGAAATGTCAAACTTTGCTAGCCGATCAGCGAAGTTTAAAAAATCCGCGCTCACCGTGCCTCGGTGCGATTGGCGGCGGCGATGCCGCTCCGGGGAGCGCTCGTTCGACACCGAAACCGGTTCCGAGTTTCGCTCACGGGCGACCGAAGCGAGGATCGCTACAAGCAGCACCAGCACGGCCACCGCCAGCAACAAGGGTCAAATCCCGTGCTCTGCGGGCAGTCGCCCGGACTTGACGGCCTGCTGGAGCGCCTTGTGGTCGGCTTCGGTTTGGTCTGCGTAGGCCTTCGCGAAGCGCGCGAAGGCTCGGTCGGCGACGTCGCCCTTGCCGAGATAGCCGGAGAGAACCGTGGCATCGGTTGAACGGGCGTGGCCCTTGGCCAGCAGGGCGCCGCAGATCCGGCCGTAGTCCATGAGCGCGGAGCCATCCATGCCTTCCACGGTGACTGCGCCCTTCATGTCGCGGAACTGGCGGATGTAATAGTCGCGCTTATCAACGGTGGTCCAGCCGAGCAACGGGTCGCTGACAGTCTGCAGCGTCAGCTGGTATTCCACAACCCGCTGCCCTTGATGCGCGTGCCAGGCGGTGTCGCCATGAACGAACGGGGCCACGCACGATCGCCTGGCCTGCTTCAACTGGAGAAAGAGCATGTCCTGCGCGCCGTTGCCCTGCAGCAGCACAACGAACGCTCTCAATCCGACACTCCCCACGCCGACTACCTTATGGGCCACATCAACGACTACGTATGAGCTGAGCACCCGGCGCCAGTGCTGCGGAAGAGTTTCCAGATACGCCTCCAGTCCGTCGATGAGACGGTTCTGCTCCTCTTCGGCCACATGCATTACGACGGGCGGTTGGTCCACGATATGGCGAACGCCATCGCGCTCGCGGGTTAGCTTGGGCAGCGCACGGTCGCTGGTTCGATGGCGTGCCAGATTCGCCGATCGCTCGATCTCCGCTCGCAGGGACCAGTCCGCCATCTCCAGCCGCATTCGGTCAATGTCCATTCGGTCGAAAGAGCGCGCCAACAGCGGCTGCTCAGCGAGGCGGGCGATCTGCCGGCGGTACGCCGCCGCGCACCACAGAACCGCGTCTTCGCAGGTTCCTTCGGCCAGGCCGTTCTGCCGTCCGGCCACCCAGATGCTCGTGGCGAGCCGCCACAGATCCCACTCCCATGGGCCAGGGTGTGCTTCGTCGAAATCATTGAGGTCGAAGACAAGGTCGCGCTCTGGTGAGGCGTAGAAGCCGAAGTTGCCCAGGTGCGCGTCACCACAGATCACCGGCTCGATTCCGGTTCTGGGCATGCTCGAGAAGTCCTCCGCCATCAGGGAGGCCGCACCACGAAGAAAAGCATACGGCGAGACCACCATCCGGCCGACCCGCACGGGAACCAAGCGCTCCAGGCGCCCCGAGTGCGCCTCCTCAACGAGATCGACGGGGTCGGACCTGTCTTCTTTGGGCTTCCAGAGGCCCAGATCACCGCGGCGTATTTGGTCTCGCAGCGCGCGACCCGCCGCCTTTCGATCCTTGTCCGTAGGCAATGCGCTCCGCAGTTCGTTCGTCATCGGACCTCCTACAAGGGACGTGGCTTCCAAGCGATTCCAAGCCGACTTGGATGTCTCTGCGCGATTGAAGCATCACCCTTTCTCGTGAGACTCGTTCCTGGAAAATTTGATCTTCGCATAGGGGGAGTGCCCTCCGCGTTTTTGGCCCATTCAATTTTATTTTGCAAAGACAAAGATTTTTCTTGCCTTGTTTAAACCAGTAAACTAACCTTCACGCGAGTTTAGGGATTTTTCCAGTGAGGGTCGATAGGGGTATCGACAGGGTTGGGAACAGACTGTCGCCGCGGTGTCCGAGAGGTGCCGCGGCGACAATGTTTTTAGGGCTGTCCTATGTCGCGTCCACTCGCCGCAGGGTTGCCCTTCCAAAATTCCGCCCTATACTGCGCCGATGTCATCAAGCAGCAAGCGCGTCCTGGTGGGCATGAGCGGCGGAGTGGACTCGAGCGTGACTGCCCATCTGCTCAAGCAGCAGGGCTTTGAAGTCATCGGCGTGACCATGAAGGTCTGGCCGCAGGACTGCATTTCGCGCGCCGAGGATAAATGTTGCGGTCCCTCGGCCATAGCGGACGCGCGCGGCGTGGCTCACAAGCTCAGTGTGCCTCACTACGTCGTGGACGAGGCGGACCAATTCGAGAGGCTCGTCATCAACTATTTTGCGAGCGAGTATCAGGCCGGTCGCACGCCGAATCCCTGTGTAATGTGCAACGAATTGCTCAAATTTGGCAATCTGTGGAGCAAGGCCGCCGCCCTGGGAGCAGACTACATCGCCACCGGGCACTACGCGATCATTGAGCATCTCGGGGCTGGCGCCGTTTTGCGCAAGGGCCGCGACGCGCGCAAAGATCAGTCGTATTTCCTTTTCAGCCTGAGCCAGAGGCAGCTCCGCCGGGCGCTTACGCCGCTGGGCACCATGACCAAACCCGAAATTCGCGAGATCGCTCGCGAACTCGGCCTCAGAGTGGCTGACAAGGCGGATAGCCAGGAGATCTGCTTTGTTCCTGGAAGCAATTACAAAGAGTTTCTCCGCTCCCATCTTGGCGAGAGCGAATTCCATCGTGGTGGCATTTACAGTTTGGACGGAGCATACCTCGGCGAGCACGATGGCATCGAGATGTTTACAATTGGACAGCGCAAGGGGCTTCCCGGCGGATCGCCAACGCCTCGCTACGTCGTGGACATCGATCCGAGCGCAGCCCGCGTGATTGTCGGCGGCGAAGAAGATTTGATTCGTGAAGAATTCACCGTGGATCGGGCGAACTGGCTCGTCACTAACCAAGAAATTCCGGAAGAAGTCACCGTGAAGATTCGCTACGCGCATCCTGGCGCTTTGGCGACACTGGAGCCGCTCGAAGCACGCCGCGCCCGGGTCAGGCTCCACTTTCCTCAACGCGCTGTTACACCCGGCCAAGCGGCCGTTTTCTACGACGACGACAAGGTGGTCGGGGGCGGATGGATCGAGCGCCAACCTGCACTCGTTCCCGCATGATTCGATTGATTTTCACCACATTCGCAAACGCAGAAGACGCGGCTAAAGCCGTACGCACGCTGGTCGAAGAAAATGTCGCCGCCTGTGGCACGATCCTTCCAGGCGCCCGATCGATCTACCGTTGGAAGGACGCCATCGAAGATAATGGAGAATCTCTCGTCTTGCTCAAAACGGCTGTCGAAAGGTATCCGGACTTGGAAAGGAGGTTGCGCGCCATCCATCCCTATGAAACACCCGAAATTGTCGCTCTTGACCCCGCCGCGATCTCAAGCGAATACGCCGCCTGGGTGATTCGCTGTAGCGGCGGCATTGATGGGGGCTCGGAAGCCGCGAAGTAGGTGAGCAACCATCGGGAGGCCTATGTGAAAGACAAGAGGGGACAATTCTTCCCTTCCAACACAACGCTCAGCTCCATAGGGTCGCTGACGGCCATCCTGTGGAATGACTTCATCGGGCGGATCCTTTGACAAGATTGGCGATGAAAACCTTTTTGGAAGAAATCTTGCTGGACGTCCGCGCCGAACTCGACGCGACAAGAGCAAAGCGCCCTCTCTCGGAAATTCGCCGTATGATCCCGGATGCGCCATCGATCCGACCTTTGCCTGCCGCTTTGTCGGAAAAGTTCTGCCTAATCGCCGAGATAAAGGAGCGTTCGCCGAGTGTCGGTCCAATGCGTCCGGAGAACGTCGCCGGAGCGGCCTCTGCCTATGAGGGTTCGCCGGTCGTGGCCGCGATTTCCGTGCTCACCAATCACATCCATTTCGGGATGGACATTGAACGATTATCGGCGATTCGCCAAACGAGCTCCAAGCCGGTCCTGCGCAAGGATTTCATTGTCGAGGAATACCAGGTGCGTGAAGCGAGAGCCTTCGGCGCCGACGCGATTCTTCTCATGGCCAGCGTGCTTGACCCGGCTCGCTTGCGCGGATTTTACGAACTTGCGCGCGAACTGGGCATGGAGGCGCTTTTTGAGGTTCACACCGAAGAAGAAATTTCCGCTCTGCCCCGGGATGTGCGTGTAGTGGGTATCAACAGCCGAAAATTCAGGGCAAAAAGTGGATTCGTCGGCAAACGAGGCGCCTCCGAAACCGATTTCAGCCTGGACTATTCCGCGTTCCAATTGGCGGAAAAACTTCCTGCCGGCGCGCTTAAGGTCGCCGAAAGCGGTCTTTCGCCGAAGAACGTCGCGGAGGCGCGCGAACGATTCGATGCAGCCCTCGTCGGCACGTCGCTGCTGCGCGACCCGCGGGGGGTGCGGGATTGCCTGCGCGAATTTGAGGAAGCGCTTGGATAAAAAAAAGTGCTCGTCGAATTTGCGTTTGGCGTCCCGGCCGACGGGGCGGATCAGGACTTCAACGTGGCGGCTGCGCGGGGTTTCTGCTATTCTCTCGATTCCCGGCTTGAGAGGCCGCCATGCCCAAACCCGAATTCCACCTTCCCGCAGAAGACTCACCCGATACGGCTTTCGACATCTCGCTGCGTCCGCCGCTGTTCGAGGAATTTACGGGGCAAGCAAAAACCGTCGAGCGATTGCAGTTGATGGTCGAAGCCGCGCGCCAACGCGGCGAAGCTCTACAGCACATCCTGCTTAGCGGTCCGCCAGGTCTAGGCAAGACGACATTGGCCTACATTATTGGCAATGCGATGGGGGTTGACGTGAAGAGCACTAGCGGTCCGATGATTGAAAAAGCAGGAGACTTGGCCGGGCTTCTCACCAACATCGAGCGCGGGGGAGTGCTCTTCATCGACGAAATTCACCGTCTTCAGCCCGCCATTGAGGAATACCTCTATCCCGCGATGGAGGACTTCAAGCTTGATATTGTTATCGACCAGGGACCGAGCGCCCGCAGCGTCCGTCTCAACCTTGCGAAATTCACCCTGATCGGCGCAACCACCCGCGCGGGCATGATCAGCGCCCCGTTGCGCTCGCGCTTTGGGATGACCTGCCGTCTGGATTACTACGAGGTTGACCATTTGCAAAAGATCGTGGAACGCAGCGCGGGATTGCTTGACGCACAGAGTGACGCGGAGGGGACCTTGGAAATTGCGCGCCGCTCCCGTGGCACGCCGCGCATCGCAAACAATTTGCTTCGATGGGTGCGCGACTACGCCCAGGTTCGAGAAGGCGGCGCTATCAGCGGGCCCATCGCGATCAGAGCCCTCAAAATGTTGGAGATCGATGAGGATGGCTTTGACGAGATGGACAAGCGCATTATCGGGAGCCTCATCACGCTTTTTAATGGCGGTCCGGTGGGTCTCAATTCTCTCGCGGTAGCCATCGGCGAAGAGGCCGGCACGCTTGAAGAAGTGCACGAGCCTTATCTCATCATGCAAGGTTACATTAAACGCACCCCCCAAGGACGCGCCGCTCTCCCGCGCGCCTATCGGAAACTCGGTCTGGAACCGCCAAGAAGCTCTCCCCAAGCGGATTTGTTCGAAGGCCATTGAACACGTGGCGCCAGCCCGCTTTATCGAACTTGCGGTCGTGGTGCCGGCCATGGCGGACATGGTTTGCTCTTCGAAGCCGGCCGGCATTAGACTGGATTTGCGAGCGCGAGGGAATTTTGCCCAAGCTGGACTGACGCTGCTTGACTGAGTCCCTCCGAGGTCATGGTGAATTCTGGCGCTTGCGATTACGCAGGATTTTTAGGATAGATTTTCTTCGCCCGAAATGACCCTTTAGCCTTGGCATGAGCAACCCAGCGGCTACGACCACCATGGCGGTTCATGTACCGCTGCTGCGGATCTTCCTTTCATCGCCCGAAGATTGGTTTGCGGGACCCGCAGAGGGCGGAGAAAACGGAGCAGTTCGAACGGGTCGAGGAGTTCTTCGCGCAGTTCCGGAATCCAGACGGATCGCTCGCTGGCGGATTCAATGAGTATGAAACACCGACTGGCTTCAAGGAGTTGCTTCGCCAACATTTCGAGGAGATCGTGTGGCAGCGTCTGGCGTCGTCCGAGACCAGCGTATCCGTGACTATGCCCCCATCGACGCCACTCACCTGGACAGATTTACCATACCCTTGACCAGCCGTCGCAGTTTCGAGCGGATGGGTGCGAAACCTCGTCGATGTCAACCCATAAAGGCTGACGAGTGTCAAAGGATGCTGATTCCAGAGTCTGGTAGTCGCGCCGTATGGAATTGCAAAACCGCTCCAAAAGATCCAATATTGATCAAGTAACGAGAAGAGAGCGAAAGACATGTTCCGGCGGCCTTCTCTCACCAGCTTGGCGCAAGCGACCATTGAAGATCTTTTCGCATCCGCAGAAATCCGCCTTGGAGGAGAGCGTCCCTGGGATATTCGCGTTCACGATGGACGCTTTTTCCGTCGCATCCTGACCGGCGGGACTCTCGCCTTCGGCGAGTCCTACATGGACGGCTGGTGGGATTGTGACGCCCTCGATGAAATGTGCTTCCGCGCGATCCGGGCAAGGCTCGAAGAACGGGTCCCACTGAATCTTCATACTGCGCTCGCCTTTTTGACGTCGCTTTTTTTTAACCTTCAGAGCCGCAACCGTGCGGGGGCTGTGGGGAAAAAGCATTACGATGTCAGCAATGATTTTTTCGAATCCATGCTCGATCCGGCGATGCAGTACTCGTGCGCGTGGTTTCGGGGAACCAACGACCTCGCCCAGGCGCAGCGCGAAAAAATGGATCTGATCTGCCGCAAGCTTGGACTGCAGAAGGGCATGCGTCTTTTGGATATTGGCTGCGGATGGGGAGGCCTCGCCAAACACGCGGCCGAACATTACGGTTGCCGCGTTGTGGGGATCACCATATCCGAGAAACAGCGCAGTCATGCATCCGAATCCTGCCGAGGTCTTCCAGTAGAAATCCTTCTCCAGGACTATCGAGATCTCACAGAGCAATTTGATCGCATCGCGAGCGTTGGGATGCTCGAGCACGTCGGGGCAAAGAATTACCGGCACTACATGAGAACAGTATTCCGATCCCTGCATGACGGCGGCGTGTTCCTCTGTCAGTCGATTGCAGGCAATTGGCCGAGCGCATACACAGATCCTTGGATCACGAGGTATATCTTTCCCAATTCCATGTTGCCTTCGGCCGCACAGGTGTTAGAAGCCGCAGAGAAGCTTTTCGTCCTCGAAGACGTTCAGAACTTTGGCGCGGACTACGAAAGGACACTCTTGGCTTGGGAAAGGAATTTTGCTCGTTCGTGGGATCGCTTCGATGGTCGCTACGGAGAGCGATTTCGCCGCATGTGGCGCTTCTACCTCTTGAGTTGCGCGGGGGCATTTCGTGCTAGAAGTCTCCAAGTTTATCAGTTCCTTTTCTCAAAGGACGGAACAAGATATCTCCCAGCCTGCGCTACCTGGCTTCACCCTAGGCCGGTCGCTCACGTCTCCTCAAGATTTCCCGCCAAAGTCTCTGCGTAGGAAAAAAGTGCAGGGGCTCCGCCTGTGTGCCAGAAAATCACGTCTTCGCCCGAACGGAAATGCCCCCGACGGATGAGATCAACGAGCGCCCCAAACGCCCGTCCGGTATAAACGGGGTCAAGCAGGATCCCTTCGCACTCCGCCATGAGCCTTATCGCCCGGCGCTCCAGATCCCCCACCACGCCATAGCCCGCGCCGAGATACTCCGTTTTGAGAACGACATCGGAGGAGTGGTAGCGCGCCTCCACGCCCAGCAGCTCGGCAGTCTGGCTGGCTAGAGCGGCGACGAAAGGGGCAAATGGGGCTTCGTTCGTTCCCCTTTTATCGATTCCAATGCCGATGATTCGCGCGGGGTTCCCTGTCATGGATGAACCCACCATTAGGCCGGCATGTGTCCCGCCGGAGGAAGATGCAAACACGATGGCGTCGGCGCGCGCTCCTGCGATCGGAAGTTGTTCATCGAGTTCTAACATGGCCGCAGCGAACCCCGCCGCGCCGACCGGGTTGGAACCGCCATAGGGAACCAGACAGGGTCGGAGCCCGCGCGAACGGAGCTCTCTCGCGATATGCTCAAGCCCCTCGCCCTTGCGCAGCTCTCCGCTCCAGTGAATCGTGGCGCCCAAAAGATCGTCCAAGAGCAAATTGCCGTTGGTCACGCCGGAGGGTGCTCCGCCCAGCGCCAAGTGACACGAGAGCCCAAGCGCAGCCGCTCCAGCCGCGGTTTGACGGCAGTGGTTGGATTGCGCCGCGCCCGCCGTAATCACGGCGTCGCAGCCCTGCGCGACGGCCTCCGCCAGCAGAAATTCGAGCTTCCGTGTCTTGTTGCCACCGAATGCGAGCCCGGTGAGGTCGTCGCGTTTGATCCAAAGTCGCGGGCCACCGAGGCGCCGGGACAGCCTCCTCATCTCCATGAGCGGGGTCGGGAAAAAGCCCAGGGAGCACCTCGGCAGGGAAACTTCGTTTCTCAACCGCGATCTTTCCATAAAACGGGAGTTCGATTTCAAGTCCGACAGGCTGCTTCCGAATCTCATGGCGAAAGCCGCCGGTGCAAGTTACAAATCGCAAGTCGCTATGGATTCGAATTTCTCTTTTCTCTCAATCGGTGCGGCGATGGAGGCTGCGGCGCCTTCCGGCCCCGCGGAACTAGCCGTTGCATTTCTCACGCTAAGCGTGCTCGAAATCGTCCTCGGCATCGACAATGTCATCTTTATTTCCATCCTTGCCGGGAAGCTGCCGGCGCATCAGCAGGCGAAGGCTCGCTTCGTCGGTCTATCGCTCGCCATGATCACACGCGTCCTCCTGCTTTTGTCCATCGCGTGGATGGCCCGTCTTACCGCGCCGCTGTTTTCGCTGTTTCAGCATGAGGTGAGCGGCCGCGATCTCATCCTGATCACCGGAGGAATTTTCCTTGTCTGGAAAAGCACCAATGAAATCCATCAGAAGCTCGAAGGTGAGGAGGGACACGCCTCGACGCGCGCGGCAGTTTCGTTTCGCTCTGTTATTATCCAGATCATCCTTCTGGATATTGTCTTCTCGCTCGACTCGGTGATCACGGCCGTCGGCATGGTCAACAATATCCCCATTATGATAGCAGCCGTGGTCCTGGCTGTGATCTTCATGATGTTTTTCTCCGGGCCCATCAGTGGTTTTGTGGACCGGCATCCAACCGTGAAGATGCTTGCCCTTAGCTTTCTTCTCCTCATCGGCGTTACGCTGATTGCAGACGGCCTTGGCCAGCACATCGCGAAAGGTTACATTTACTTTGCGATGGGCTTCTCCGTATTCGTCGAAGTTCTTAATATCAGAATTCGAAAAGCCGCAACCCCGGTCAAGCTGCATCAGCCTTTCAAGGGGTAGAACGCATAGCACCGCCAACACCTGGCGCAGAACGTCGTTGAATTGAATCTCGGACCGCCTAAGAATGGCGAAATGCAAGGCGGGCTAACGATGTTTCCAGCAGTGCGGCGCTTTTCGCGAAACCTCTCAAGGACCATTTGAGCCTTCTTGTCTGCCGGAGCGCCCACGGATTTCCCGCGGTCCCTCGGGCGAAAATAGACGGCGCCTGGCAAATTTCCAAGCGTCTCTGCCTTGTCGGCGCAGACCTTGCTTGAATAGTCTATCCAAAATGCCGGATCCCAAACATTCCGCCGACCCAGGCATCGAAGTACGAACGTATTTCGCCCGCGGGCGTAACGCACTCGTGGCGCGTGCGGAATTCTCCGAACTTTATGCAGCCCTCTACCTCCACCGCATGGATTGCGGAGGTCATTTCGACGGGAGCTCTGACCAACTCTTGCGAGATGCCCTCGCCGCCGTCACTCTGCACAGCGCCTCTCGCCCCTGGAAGGAGATAGTGGCCTGGACCGTGAACTTTCAGACTCCGCTAGCCAATGTCTTCGTCAGCGGCAATAACAGACTTGGTACAGTCGTCGGCAATATTTTCGTCGAGAATGTCAAGACGGCTCCGCAGAGCCTCTTTTACTCGGATATTATATCGGAAAGCCTCCCCCCACGCCGCAGTGTCGTGGAATTTTCCGGGCAGGATTTTCTGAGCGCTGTGGAGACATTCTATCTCCAAAGCGAGCAGCGCCCTGCACGCTTCTTTCGGTATGACGAGGACGATCTTGTGATGGTAACAGCCCAGCCGGATGCCGATCTCCTCTGGATGAGATCTCTCGACGAGGCCTCCATCCGAAGGCTTGACAAGGATGTCGAACTCGGCCTCCTCGAGAAACGCAGGTATCGGTTCGAATGCGGCTGCGACCAAACCCAAATGCTGGCGATGCTCGCTCCGGTCATGCTCAATCAGCCGGACGACTTATTCCAGGGCGAGGAAATCATCCGCATCCATTGCCCGCGCTGCGGCATTCGGCACATGATCACGCGTGAATCGCTCGAAGCGTATCTTGCCACAGAGAAAAACGGCTAGCGACCGCGCGATTCGGGAGTCACAGTGCCAGCCACCGAGCGATCAGGGGTTCGAAAAAATGCAACAAAAAGATCGCGGCAAGAGCGTGGGTAACAACGGTGGTCTTCCCGCGCCTACCCCCGATCGAAAGTACCGAGAGCATGATTATGCCGGTGCTGATGCTGAAGCTCAGCGGCATCATCAGGATCGTCAGAACGGCCGGGGCAGCCATCTCGAAATCGCGCAAGTCGAGCTCCGTCACATCCTGAAACATGACGAGGCCGACAACAACAAGCGCGGGAGCTACCGCCGCACCGGGAATCATCAGGATCACCGGCGTAAGGAGCAGGGCGAGAACAAAGCAAACCGCCGTTGTCAACGCGGTCAGACCGGTGCGTCCCCCGGCCTGAATTCCGGCAGTGCTTTCCGCGTCGCGGAAATTTCAATACCGGTAGTGATCCGGCTTGTAGGGACCTTCGATTGGCACGCCGATATAGCCGGCTTGCTTTTCAGTGAGCTTGGTCAACTTGACGCCGATCTTCTGCAAGTGCAGACGGGCGACTTCCTCGTCGAGCTTCTTGGGCAAGACAAAGACCGCCGGCCTGTAGACGTCCCTGTTCTTCCAAAGGTCAAGTTGGGCGAGTGTTTGATTCGAGAAGCTATTACTCATTACGAAACTCGGGTGACCGGTAGCGCAACCGAGATTAACGAGGCGGCCTTCGGCGAGGAGAAAGATCTCGTGCCCGTCGGGAAACGAATATTTGTCCACCTGAGGCTTAATGTTGAGCTTGTTGATGCCTGGAAACGCGTTCAGCCTGTCGACTTGGATCTCGTTATCGAAGTGGCCTATATTGCAAACCACCGCTTGATCCTTCATTTTCGCCAAATGCTCGACAGTAATCACATCCACATTTCCGGTGGTAGTCACATAGATATCGCCACGGCCTAGAGTATCTTCGATGGTAGTGACCTCGTAGCCTTCCATGGACGCCTGGAGTGCGTTGATCGGGTCGATTTCAGTGACGACGACCCGGGCGCCCTGGCCCTTAAGGGACTGCGCGCAGCCTTTTCCGACGTCGCCGTAGCCGCAAACGACGGCGATCTTGCCGGAGATCATGACATCGATCGCGCGATTGATGCCATCGACGAGCGAATGGCGGCAGCCGTAGAGGTTGTCAAACTTCGACTTTGTTACGGAGTCGTTGACGTTGAAAGCGGGAACTAGCAGCTTTCCCATCTCCTGGAGTTTGTACAGACGATGCACGCCGGTGGTCGTCTCTTCGGAGACACCGCGCCATTCCTTTGCGATCTCGTGGAACGTGAAGGGATTTCCGGAGTGAATTCGCTTCAGGAGATCCTTGATTACTTTCTCCTCATGGCTTTCGCTGGGCGTGTTTACCCAATCGTCTCCTTCCTCGAGCTCATAGCCTTTGTGGAGAAGGAGCGTTACGTCGCCGCCGTCATCGACGACGAGCTGAGGGCCTTTTCCTTCGCCATCCAGGATCGCCTTCCACGTGCAATCCCAGTATTCCTCGAGCGTTTCGCCCTTCCATGCGAAGACCGGCACGCCGGCTTTGGCAATGGCCGCGGCGGCGTGATCCTGCGTAGAGAAAATGTTGCAACTCGCCCAGCGCACCGTTGCTCCCAGCTCGACGAGCGTCTCGATAAGCACCGCCGTCTGGATAGTCATGTGAAGCGACCCCGTGATCCGGACGCCCGCAAGCGGCTTGTCTGACGTATATTTTTCGCGAATGGCCATCAGCCCGGGCATTTCCTTCTCGGCGATTGAAATCTCCTTGCGTCCCCAATCGGCAAGAGAAATATCCCTGACTTTGAAGTCGGATGTTTTGGTGAGTGTTGCAGTAGTCATAGGTTTGTTTGATCCACAAATTTCACAGCTTTGTGGCTTGAGTTGGTTAAGACCTTCGGTGTGGCGCAGAATCGATCCGTGGAAATCTGTGAATCTGTGGCTGGGACCCTATCGAACCGCACCGCGCAGCGCTGTCGCCTGGTCCGGCCGCTCCCACGTCAAATCGGGATCATCCTTTCCGAAGTGGCCGTAGTTCGTGCTTTTTAAGTAAATTGGGCGCAGCAGGTTGAGCTGCTCGACGATGTCGGCGGGCTTGAAGCTGAAGGAGCGCAAGACGGCGTCCTCGATCTTCTCTTCGGGAACACCATTCGTGCCGAACGTGTCGATATGGACGCTCACTGGGTCGGGATGCCCGATGGCGTAAGCGAATTGCACCTCGCATTTCGCGGCCAGACCGGCTGCCACAACATTCTTGGCAACATAGCGGCCCATGTAAGCGGCGCTTCGATCGACCTTGGAGGGATCCTTCCCCGAAAAGGCCCCTCCGCCGTGGCGGCCCATCCCTCCGTAAGTATCGACGATGATCTTGCGTCCGGTGAGGCCGCTGTCCCCTTGCGGCCCCCCAATCACGAAGCGCCCGGTGGGATTGATGAGGTACTCCGTCTTCGGTGTCAGAAGTGATTTGGGGAGAACTTTCTTGATGACCTTCTCGATAACAAATTTTTCGATTTCCGAATGGTCGACGTCCGCAGAGTGCTGCGTGGAAACGACAACGTTCATGATGGCCGCCGGCTTGCCTCCCTCGTAAAGGACGGACACCTGGCTTTTCGCATCGGGGCGTAACCAGTTGGCCTTCCCACTCTTGCGAAGCCGTGTGAGCTCTCTGCCGAGACGATGTGCAAACATGATCGGGGCCGGCATCAACTCCGGGGTCTCGTCGCAGGCGTAACCGAACATCAGACCCTGATCCCCAGCGCCCTGCTCCGCGGTCCTCTTGCCCTTCGCCTTCTTGGCGTCTACGCCTTGGGCGATATCGGGACTTTGCGCGGTGATGTAATTGTTCACGAAGACGTGGTCCGCATGGAAGACATCGTCCTTGTTCACGTAGCCAATCTCGCGGATCGCCTGCCGAATGATCGCGTTGTAATCGAACTGCGCCTTCGTTGTGATCTCGCCGCCGACAACGACAATATTGCTCTTCACAAAAGTTTCGCACGCCACGCGACTAAACTTGTCCTGGGCGAGGCAGGCGTCCAGAATCGCGTCCGATATCGTATCACACACCTTGTCGGGGTGGCCTTCACCCACGGACTCTGAGGAGAAAATGTAGCGGCGGGACATTTACTTATTAAAATATGTAAATATCTTCATAGGTCGGATGGCGTCAATTGTCAAATCTCTGCGCGCAATTTCCGATCCGACGCGCCTGCGGTTGCTGCTCTTGCTACTGGAAGAGGAGCTGACCGTGGCCGAACTGCAGGAGATTCTCGGGATGAGCCAATCGAGGATCTCGGCCAGCCTCGCCCTGCTCAAGCGGGAGGCGATCGCCGGCAATCGCCGCGTTGGGAAGAACATTTTCTATTCGGTTCGTCCAGAGACCGTTTTCTCGCTTCGTTCGATTCTTGACGCAGCGAGGCGCGAGCTCCCGGATGCCTCCCACGACCGCGCTGCGCTGGACCTTGCGCTGCGCAAGCGCAAAGACAAGGCGGCCGAGTATTTCAACAAGCTGGCTGGAAAATTCGGACGCACTTACATTCCGGGCCGATCCTGGCAGGCTTTGGCCCACGCGTTGTTGCGGCTGTTACCGGCTTTGGTCATCGCGGATCTCGGCGCGGGCGAGGGAACGCTGTCGCAATTGCTCGCGCGCAGCGCGAAAAAAGTCATCGCGATCGACAACTCGGAAAAGATGGTCGAATTCGGCAGAAACCTTGCGCGCGAAAATGGTTGTAAGAATCTTGAGTACAGGCTCGGCGATATCGAAGACCCGCCGATAGAGCAGGAAAGCGTTGATCTGGTGCTTTTCAGCCAGGCGCTTCATCATGCTTTGAGTCCGCAGAGAGCCGTGAGGGCCGCGCATCGCATCCTTCGACATGAAGGCCGGATAGTCATCCTAGACCTCGCGAGGCACAGCCACGATCAGGCGCGTGAACTTTACGCTGACGTTTGGCTCGGATTCTCTGAAGTCGAACTGCAACAGATTCTGAAAGGGGCAGGCTTTTCCGGAATCGAGGTTAGCATCGTTTCGCGGGAGACCCAGGCGCCAAACTTCCAGACCCTGCTTGCGACCGCGACGAAATGACGCGAGATGGACGAGGTGCGCTCGTGAAGGTGGAGCAACGGGTGAGCGTCAGCGACGCTTGACCGCCTGCAGCGTGTAAGTCAACGGCAGGCGCTCGGGCGCCGTCACGAGTCGCCACTCGTTGTGGTCAACGGGCACCATCTCGCCGCCGAGCGGGTTCCACGGCACGCTCTGGTGCTCGACGAGCTCAGTCAGCTCCATTCCTTCACCGAGCAGCGCCGTAACGATCTCGCCGAGGCCGTGGTTGAACACCACCGTTGTCGGTTGGTCCAGCTCGCCCTCGTGCTCAACGTAGGTCTTCGGCTCGTGGAACACCGTGCCGCCGGCGACCTCGAAGTAGGGGTACTCGACCACGAGCAACCCGTCCTCGCGCGGGTCGCTCAGAGTCCACGGCATTGGGTGGCCCTCGCGCATGAACAGCCGGCCCCCTGGTCGCAGCAACGACGCGACGACGCCTGCCCACGCGCGGATGTTCGGGAGCCAGCACAGCGCCCCGATGCCCGTGTACACGAGGTCGAATCGGCTGCGGCCGAGCACCGCCGGCGCGTGCTCGACGTCGGCCTCCACGAAATCGACCTCGACACCCGCCCGCGCGGCGAGATTGCGGGCGCCGGCCAGCGCAGACGGTGAGAAATCGAGCCCGGTCATGTGGGCGCCGAGACGGGCCAGCGAGACGGTATCGGTGCCGATGTGGCACTGCAGATGCATAGCGCATCAGAATAGATCGAAAATGCCCTGGACCAAGGAATGTCCGATCACCGGAATCGCCTCTCCTCTACGGACAGCGATCAAACTGGAGGTAATTTTCTCCTCCGGCAAACCGATAAGGAAACCAAGGCTCCTTCGGTAAAGGCTCATTTGCCCTCTGTAGGCGTCCGCAACCTCGCCTTCATCCGTCTTGAAATCGTAGATCGCGGCATGCCGCGCCTCCCCGGCGGCGTTGTGAAAGATGATTACTCTGTCGAAAACTCCGCTGATCCATTGCCCTTCGAGGGTCACATCGAACGCCTTCTCCCGCCAAAGGGAGTGGGGTGTCGCGGGCCGGGTGAAGAGCCGTGTTGCCGTGTCCGTCTTGAGAAAATCGGCTATCAGCAGAGCAACATCCACTGGGAGGTCTCTGAAATCTGGCAGGCCATCATCGATCCACGAGATCTTCGCGAGCGCACGATGCACCTGCGATCCGGCGGCGAGGGCGCCTCCCTTACTGAAAAACGAGGCCGCGTTGACCGGCGGGGCGCTCGCTTGGGACGGGAGCAAGGGAAGGAGGCCAGTCCGGCGCTCGCCGGCAAGGGGCGTAATGAGCGGAGCTTCCGCCACGGGCGTCCCTCGATCGACCCCTTCATGCCAGGCCGCGTTTCCCGCCATTTTTCCGAATTGGGAAAACGTCTCATGCAGGAGGCGGTTAAAGTCATGGCAATCACTCTTCTCGCCAAGTCTTCTGCTTAGCAAATAAAGTCCGCGCTTAGCCCGCGTGAGCGCGACATAGGCTAGGCAGAGGTTTTCATAGCAATCCTTCGCGTCATCCCATTCCCAGGCTTGCCGAAGCACGGGGTCGGAAAGGCAGATTCCTTGGGTTGGGAGCTCCAGTCCCCACTTCACCTGCCCGTCCGGACCGGAATGAAGGTGCACGCAGCCGTCACGCCGGCCCGGAAACGCGGGCACGTCGATATCTGGCAACACGACCATGTCGAAGTCGAGCCCCTTGGAGGCGTGGATGGTCAGGACGCGAATCGCTTGGCCCACCGGATCCTCCGATGAGATGAACCCTCGCGCGAAGGATATGAATTCATCCACGCACCCCCGGCCTCGCCACGTGGCGTCGAAGTCAGCAGCCCCTTTCAGAAGTACCTCTGCCCTCTCCCTTGCAAAAGACTTGTCCTCGATCTTCACCTTAGCAAGCCAGTCCGCCAGCAGTCCTTGAAAGCCGGCCTCACGGATCTTGGTCAGCGCTGACCGACGGAATTCGCTCAAATCGTCCCGCAATAGCTCTTCCAAGGAAGTCATCCTCACATGCCCGGAGGAAAGGGAATCGTCCGGATGGGCGACGACGCTCAGGAGCGCAAGCAGTGCTGCGATAACGTCGCTATCCTCGCAGGGCAAGAATCGACCTTCCGAAGTTGCGGGCAGGCCGGCACTACGAAGCGCGTCGATCAAAGTAAGGATCCGAGCATTTGAGCGGACAAGCACGGCGCACGACAATCCCTTGGCGAGAGGGTCAATCGCGGCAATCAGTCGCGCAGCTTCCGCGTCAAGCATTGCATTCTTGTCTTCAGCGGGCAATTCCAAGGACCGCCACTCGAAGCAGCCGTGGTTCCGCGAGGCATTATTCGGCTGATGATCGCGCCAGGCGGAGGCCCATCGGTCGAGCACTTGCTCGGGAAAATCAAGACTTGGCGCGACCCGCCGAAGGTGTTGCGGTGAGAAAATCGCGTTGACCGCATCGAGAATTTCCGGAACAGAGCGGAAGGAGACATCGAGCGCTTCGCTGGTGTCGATTCGCTGAGTTCCTGACGCGTTGTAGAAATCGGCAACTTCGTCGAAAAGCCGCGGATCTCCACCGCGCCAAGCGTAGATTGCCTGCTTGGTGTCGCCTACGTAGAAGAACGAGCGCCGACCGTTGTCGCTCTGGATCACCTCATCTACAAGGTCGCGCAGCGCCTGCCATTGCAGGCGGCTGGTGTCCTGAAATTCGTCAAGCAGCCAGTGGTCGTAGGAGGAATCGAGCCGGAAATCCAGTTCCTGCCGGCTGAAGGGGCGCAGCGATTTCGCTCCCCAGGTTGTTCCACCTGCTGCCGCAAGCAATCCAGCGACGTCGAGAAACGTAAGCTGCCCAGCGTCGCGAACCTGCCTTTGATAATGGGTCTCGAAGCGGGACACGAGATCGTAAAGCGCACGCGACCGAGCGAGTCTGCCTTCGAGTTCGGCCCGAATAATCGCGCGCCCCAACGCCATCACCCTGTCGCGGAAAGCGTCGGGGAAATGGAAAACCTTTCCATGGAGGCCTCTCAGGCGGAAGTGGCCGGGTTTGACTCTGGCCGGGGGTGGATTGACGGCCTGCAGGGCAAATTTGATGAGCTTATCCGGAGCCGCCGAGCCAGAACGTAAAGCTCGGATCTCTCGAAAGCGGCTTTGCCAATCGGCGCGATGCCTGTCCTCCATGTCCGTGTGGAGCCCGAAAAGTTCACGCTCAAATTCCTCTGGGAGGCTGGACAGGTCTCCACCCTCAAGGATCGGGCATTTCTCCTGCCAGATGGCCAATGGATCGCCCCAAGGCTTGTCGCTCGGCGTGAGGAGGAAGCTTTCGTGCAAACCCTCGATCTCTCGATCCAGTGCCCCTGAGATGTCACGACCCTCGCGATTGCGGCTTTGCTTGCGGATGAGATCGAGAAACTCGGCAAAGCCCTTTTCATTGCGTCCCTGCTGGCGGAAGACATCCGCGAGCACCTGGCGGCGAAGAACCCCTTGCAGATGATCGTCGAGGATGGCTACCTCGCCCGCCAGTCCACATTCGAAGGGAAATGCGCGGAGAATTCGTCCGAAGAAACTGTCGAGCGTGCCAAGCGTGAGAAGCGGAAGTTTATCGATGAGTTGGCGGAGATGTGCGAGACACCCTGCCGATGTAAGCCCGCCCCTGCGCGTCTTTGCGGCGAGCGCGCTCGCTGCTTCGGCCGGGGAAGCTTCCACCAATCGCTTGAAGATCGCGTCCAGAAATTCCCCGGCGGCCTTCCGAGTGAAAGTGAGCGCGACAATGCGCTCCGCGGGCACGGCACGTTCCAGCAGCTCGATATATCGCGTCGACAGCCGATGGGTCTTTCCTGAACCGGCGTTAGCGATGATGCGCTGGTGCTTGAGAGGAGAATCTCCCATTAACGTTTCGCCCGCGCAGCGGCCACGCTTTTCGAGTTCGTCCTCAGTGGCAATCCCCGTGAGCGCAACCATTGAACCGGACCTTAGCAGAATTCAGCCGGGTGGGAAGAGAACGATGCGGTGCCGGAAGGCTCCGCGCAATGCAACAGCAAGTGCAAGGATATCTGTTTTGGAATGTTTTTTCTATTCATCTGGCGATGTTGGAGGCGCAGCGCTAGGTTTGCCAGAGGTGCAATGACAACGCCAACCGTTGATGAACTCATTGGGAAAATTGCGGCAGCCTATGAATCGCTGCCGAGGCAATTGAGGAGCATTGCCGGCTACATCGAGCAGCACCGCTCGAGCGTGATGATGGACCGCGTGAGCGACATCGCCCAAGCCTGCAATGTGCATCCCTCCGCTGTCGTTCGCTTCTCTAAGCATTTTGGCTTTTCAGGCTTCAGCGAAATGCAGGCAATCTTTCGCCAGGCGTACACCGAGCAGGTTGCGCCCATTCAAGGCTATCAGCAGCGCGTCCGCAAATTGATCACCAACAGCCGGGCCAGATTGCGCGGCTCGGACATCGCTCGTGAGTTTATCGATGGAAGCCGGCACGGCTTGGACGAGCTCGCGTCCGGCCTTGACACCGACGCCTTTAACGAAGCCCTGGATCTCCTGGTTAAAGCCAAGGCCATTTACATTGCGGGCGTTCGCCGCTCATTTGCCGCCGCCTCCTATCTTGCGTACGCTCTTCAGCACACACGCAAGCGGGTCATCCTCGCGCCCGGGCTCGGCGGAATGCATCGGGAGCAAATCAGCAGCATCCGCAAGGGTGACGCGCTCGTCGCAATCAGCTTTTTGCCCTATGGGAAGGAGACACAGTATTGCGTGCGGATGGCGCACCACAACAAGGCGAGCACGCTGATAATTACTGACAGTCAGATGTCCCCGCTTGCGCGCTTTGCCAGCGTGCTTCTGACGGTGAGGGAAGGCAATGCCTTCGGTTTCCGGTCTCTGACAAACACCAT
This sequence comes from uncultured Verrucomicrobiae bacterium, assembly GCA_963810765.1. Taxonomy (GTDB): domain Bacteria; phylum Verrucomicrobiota; class Verrucomicrobiia; order Chthoniobacterales; family Terrimicrobiaceae; genus DASTFP01. The sequence goes on along the minus strand of CAWEOV010000023.1, from coordinate 444,144 downwards.
ATGCCTTTGCCAGGCATTGTTCATCTCTCTGGCCTACAAACTCGAACTCAACATCGAACAACCTCAAGAAGACCCCATCGAGATACCATGAGGGTTGATGGTTGATAGTTGATCGTTGACGGTGGTTGAGAGAGCGGAGTTCTCCTTCGGAGGCTATCAACTATCAACCATCAACCCCATTAGAAATTTCCTCGAAGCTTCGCTCAGGATACTGGCTGGGTCTTCGCCAAGAAAAATATGCTTGTAGTGCTCATGCTGCACCGCGCGGGGCGGCCAGTAGATCCCGCGCCGGACGCGGTCTGCAACGGTCTCGGCACTGGACATCGCCGACGCGAACAGAGAGTCGTCCATGACAAATTCTTCGATGCCGCTCTCCTCGATCCGCTCGGGCAAGGAAAAGTATCCCACCGCAGGAGGCTCGGGTTCATCGGGCCACTGCAGCTGGGCGAGCGCGCGATAGAGCGGAAGCTGCAAGTCCCGCCAAGGAACAATCCGCCCTTCACGCGCCGGCTCGAAAGCGTCGTGCGCTCCCGTGGCCGGCTCGAGATGAGCCTCGGCCGGTGCGCTTCGTTTGGCAGAAGTCTTGTAGTCGAGGATACGCATTTTTCCCGTCTCCTGGTGAATATCCACACGATCGAGGCTCGCCACAACCGGCAGGCCTGCCAGAGTGAGCGTGCGCTCTTTTTCAAAGCGAAATTCTCCGCCCTGGATCCGCCAGCCCGCCCGGCGCTCCTCCGCCTGAATTCTTGCGAATTGGCGCAGGCGCGCGCGCAAGCTTTCCCTCTGCACCCGCACGGGCAAGGAAAGCCGCCTGCCGAAACGATCCGAGAGAACGGCGTCGAGCTCCGCGAGCACGAAACCTTCGATCGCTGCAGAATCGCAAGATTCGCGGAGGTTTTGGTCGTTGGCAAAATTTTCAACGATCGTGTGGAGCACAATGCCGAAGTCGATGGCGTTCATTTCCGTCTTCTGGGGATCGAATTCCCTCATGTGCAGGACGTGCTTAAAGTAAAATCTCAAAGGACATTTGAGGTAATCGCCAAAGGCCGTCACCCGCAGCGAGGTGGGGGCCGGTCTTTGCGGAACCTCAAGGGGCCACGCCCTCTTTCGCGGGTGCGTTGTGCGCAGCGAGATGCCAGGACTGAAGATGCTTGTCACACGCGAACGAAGCTCCGCATCCGTGCAGCGGAAGAGCAACCGGGAAGGCTTCGCCGGTTCGCCGTCGGCTCCTGTGCGGCATAGCGCGAGCTTCACCGCACCCGGCTCGCGCGTCGCAAGCAGGCAATGCAAGAGGTAAGTGTCGCGGGCAAAGCGCAGCGCGTTGCTTTGCATGCCCAGTGCTCTGCGAAGGGAATCCGGAAGAAACGGATGCGCAGAGACCCGCGCTGGAAGCGCGCCTTCGGTGCATCCTGACAGGACGATAGCAGACTGAGGAAGCCAGGGGGTCTCGAGCCACCCATTCAGCTCGATCTCCGTTCCGCTGCGACGCTCAAAAACAGCAACGCTTTTCATTTCCTCGCAAAAAACCGCCTCGCCAACATTCCCGGTGTTGAGCGGAGATTCGAGAATCGCCCGAAGGAGACCAGACAAGGAAGCGAGCGCTTCCGCCTCGCCCGAACCTGGCAGAACCTGCCGGCTGCCGTAGACGAAACGCAAAAACGCCGAAAGGCTGCTCAGCGACCTGGAAGGCCCAAATTTTTTCCTCAACTTCTGCGCGCCCGCGGTAAGTGCGGCGGCCCGCGGCCTCCGCTCGGCAGCAGACACGCGTTCGCCAAAATACGCGACAGCATCTGCCAATGTTTCGATGAGCATGTCGGTCCGCGTCTCATCAAGGGCGGCCAGAGTGGCGGTGGGTCCGAGCTGCGAGGCCCGGCAAAGCGCTTGGAGAAACACCGGATGCTCCGCGAGGGTGCGTAGCTCGCCAAGGCGGTCGCTCGAGCAAAAGGAAAGCCAAAGCCTCGAAAGGGTTGCGCACTCGAAAGACGCAAGAGATTTTCCCGCAGGATCGTAAGGCTTGAGCCCGCGCTGGCGTAACGCGCGATCGTGGAATGGAATGATATCAGCATCCGCTGCGCAGATTGCTGCGGTAGCGTCCGGTCCGAGCAAACTGGCCACAATATCCGCTTCGGAAGACGGGTCCGCAGCCACAACGACATCTTCGAGCCGCAAAGGGAGCGTTCTCTGCGGCCACGTTTCAACAGCCGGGCGACCCCAGGGATCGAACCGAGCTTCGTCGCAATCGGCGCGTCCACGAGGACGGTAACGGAAACGCCCGTAGCCTCAAGATTTTCCAAATACTGCTGCGAAATCCGATTCAGGTCCGGAACCCCCCCGAGGATCACAGACCTGATGTTCGGCGGAGCCAGGCTGGCCTTCGCCGCTGTGATGCGCGCAGCGTTGGTATCTGTTAGCCCGGCATTCTCAAGGCAATTCAGATATTGCCCGTACAGCGATTTCAGTTCTTGCCAGCGGTCCTCCTGATGCGGGCAGGCGCGGACAATTTCCGGCGAAGCGGGCGTGAGCCCCACTTCAGCAAGAAGCGAGCACAAGTCCCAGAGCGACTGACCGATATGAAGCGACGAATCTCTGTGATCGGAAAAGCCGGAGAGAAGCAGGGGGTATTCCGCCAATGACGTGCGAGAGATTACTTGCGTCCACGCCAGCAGCGCATCCGTTCGGGTGGAGACCTTCTCGCCGGCACTCAACGCAAGCAGTCCCATTGGCGTGGTCATGATCGGCGCCAGCAACCCCCTCCCGCCCTCGCTGGCGGCTTTAACGACCTCGAAACGCAAACGTCGCCCCGCACCGGCGGTCGGCACGAGCACAGCACAGTGCCCCAAATCGAGCGGCCGCTCCGAAGAAAGAGCCGCCAGCCACTTCGCGGCTTTGAAGACCAGCGGCAAACGCTCGGTCAGATAGATCGTTGCAGGCATGGGCGCTCGAGAAATAAAATCCCTGCAGTTTGCCTGAGATCTGCGGGAAAATCCGAACAAATTTCCGGAAAACAACCCCCGCTCGCGGCCAATTCCCGTCGAAGGACCTTTCCCAACAGCCTATCAGTACTTCGAAAGCTCAGCTGCCGGCGGCTGCCTGAGAGCGGCGCGGAGCGCGGCGACTTGACGCTTCAACCCCGGGGGGTTCGCAGACTTCTCCTTCTCTACTTTGCTTGCCAGGGCTTTGGTCGTTTCCTTCATCTGCTCGATGGCCCGGCCGCGCAACAATACGGCAATGTTGGATCCCGGAGTAACCAGGTTTTGATAGCAAATGACGGCCTTTCCCTCCCATGGTTCGACACGAATATTGCCCACACTGTCTTTGGTCAGCACGGAACGAAGTAGCTTCCAGTCAATACAATACGAGTTCTCGTCGACCAGCCGTAGATTGTTGCGGACGGTGTAGAACTCATCGGGAAAAATTGGCACATCCAACCCGTAATCCACTTCAATCGTGCAAGCGGAGAGTCTGTTGGAAATCTCGGACTTGATGACGTTGGGAACAAAAGACTTGGCGCTCTCGTAGTCAAAAAAAACCGCGGCTACTTGCTCGGGGCTGGCATCGACAAGTCGATAGACCTTGATGCGAGGCCAGGGTTTTCCCTCGATATTCTCGGTGACAACGACTTGCGATCCGTCTTCTACCTGGCATTTCTGCGCGGAATTCAGCTCGGAGAGAAGCGAATCGGCAACGAGCTCTGGCGCGCTGATCAAGCACCAGGACACGATGGAGAGACGCCCAAGAAGGTAAAGGTCTTTCATGGCGACGCGGAGCTATAGCGCGCTTTCGATCAGATTGCAATTCCGGAAGTGAGCGTTTGACGCGGTAACCGCCCCTTCCTATACTTTTATTTTTTGTGGAGAGAATTTTGGAAAGTAGGTGAACATATGCCGGAAGTGATCGTTCGCAAAGGAGAGCCGATTGATCGGGCGCTGAAGCGCTTGAAGTCGAAGCTCGATGCAGAGGGTATCCTCGACGAGGTCCGCAGGCTGCGAGCCTTCGAGACGCCCACTCAAAAGGCGCGCCGCAAGGCGAAGAACAACGCCAAGCGCTCGAAGATGAAGATCCGTTTCAATCTTAACTTGCCCTAAGGCCTTTGCCACGGGTCGTAATAGCCGGCTGCGGTTTCCTTGGTGAGACCGCAGCCGATTTGTTTTCCGGGAACGGCTGGGCCGTGCTTGGCCTCTGCGCAAGTCTGGCATCCGCTGCGCGCTTCTCCGCCAAGCCATACGAAGTCCGGGCGTTGGATATCAGAAGCCGGTTTTCACTCGGCTCCTCTTGGAGCGGCGTTGACGCGTTCGTCCACTGCGCGGGTCCCGACCGCGCCGTCCCTGAGGCGTATCGTTCCGTGTATGTTGACGGGCTGTTGAACTCGCTGGCTGCCATTGAGCCGAGACAGGTTCTCATTACGGGAAGCACCTCCGTCTATGCCCAGGTCGATGGGACCTGGGTGGACGAAACCAGCGAAACCAAACCCAATCGTGAAACCGGGCGAATCTTGCTGGAGGCCGAGGGAATTGCGCTGGCTTCCGGCGGACTGGTCGCGCGGCTCTCGGGACTTTATGGGCCGGGCCGCTCCGTGATCATGCAAAAATTTCTTTCGGGTCGGGCCGTGATCGAGGGGGATGGTCTGCGCTGGATCAATCAAATCCATCGGGACGACGCGGCGCGAGCCGTCGTCCATTTGCTCACCAAGCCTGCGATACCGGGAGTGTACAATGTTTGCGATAGCCGGCCGGCTACTCAATCCGAGGTTTACATGTGGCTTGCCGATTACTTTCAAAGACCGATGCCAGGCAAAGGAGAGCCAGACCTCAATCGCAAACGCGGTTGGACCAACAAACGCGTGAGTAATGCCAAGCTGCGCGGCACAGGCTGGCGGCCGGCTTTCCCGGCGTATCGCGATGCCATCGCCTCGCTCAACAGAGGATAGCGAATTGACTGCCATCCATCGTCGGTGTTTGTTGTTCTAAACAGCCTGCGGCTGCTCTTTGTCAGGGCCGCTTAAGGCCAGCAGGTTACTGACCATAAACTGCCACTCTTCCTCGAGAGAGCCGCGGTGTGCGCGTCGCCCCGCCCGCGCGTACCAGTAACGCGCATTGGAAATGTCGCCTTCCTTGCGATGCAAATAGGCGTGAACCCAAGCCGCATCACGTGAATCATCTTCCTGCGCGATGCGGTGCGCCGCGTCCCAATCGCCCCTGGCATCGTGCCACAATGCACGCAAAGGCGGCGTTAGTCCCGCCGGTTCGTTTGCGCTCTTCTGGCATTCCTCAAGCGTCATGACCATACAATCGCATTTTCTGGTAGAATCAGGATGTTTTTTTTCCGAAGACGTCGCGGATGATTTCCTCGATGGGCGGATCGGCCACCGTCAGATCCGCCACGGGAGCCCGGTCGAGCAAGATCCGGCAGACCTCCGCGACGTTGCTCCGGGGAACTCCAATTCGCACCGAATGCGAAGTTCTCTCCAGAATCGAGCCAAGGGAGCCGAAGTCCGCCCCGGTCGGCGCGGCAAATTTTGCGTCAATGATTTTGTTGCCGGCAAATTGCTCAACGATGCGATCGAGCGGGCCGTCAAACATGACGCGCCCATGGTCAATGAGGATAACGCGCTCGCAAAGCTCCTCGATGTCCTGCATGTAGTGGCTGGTCAGCAGGATCGTTGTGCGGCTTTGCGTGTTGTGGCGCTTGAGAAACTCGCGCACGGTCTTCTGGCTCACCACGTCCAGGCCGATGGTCGGCTCATCGAGGAAGAGCACTTTTGGCCGGTGCAACAGCGCCGCTATGAGTTCCATCTTCATGCGCTGGCCGAGGCTGAGCTCGCGCACCGTTACGTCGAGCTGCTCGCGCACATCGAGCATTTCGGTGAGTTCCCCCACGATCTGCTCGAAATCCGGCTTGGGGATTTCATAGATGACCCGGTTGAGCTCCAGGGATTCCCGGGCGGGGAGGTCCCACCACAAGGCGTTCTTTTGACCCATGAGAAGGCTGATCTGGCGCTTCATGGCGTCCTTGCGTTCCCAAGGCACAAAACCCAGGACGCTGGCCGCTCCCGCCGTTGGATAAAGCAGACCCGAGAGCATTTTGAGCGTGGTGGTCTTCCCGGCGCCATTCGGTCCGAGAAAGCCGACAAAATCGCCTTCCGCGATTTGAAAGGAGGCGTCATCGACCGCGCGCGTCTCCGCATATTCCCGGTGAAACAGCCCCTTGAGCGCTCCGCGTACTCCCCGCTCCTTACGGTAAGTGCGAAAGGTCTTGGTCAGCCCCCGAAGTTCTATGGCAATCATGGCAGCCTGTCGGACTTTGAAATCCCAAACCCGCCCTGCAAAGAGGGCCAGTCGCCTGGTCCGAAAGCCGCCGGATTGAAGGTCGGAGTCATTTTTGTGGGATCTTTCATGCTTCAAATTCCGGCTTTATTCCGAGTCCGACAGGCTGCTAGAGCGAGCGAAGCTGCCGGATTGCTTCGTAAAGCACAATCCCAGCGGCGGTTGCCAGATTCAGGCTGCGGGCTGCCTGACTCATGGGAATTGCAAGGCACCGTCCTGCGTTTGCGCGGAGGAGACTCTCTGGAAGGCCCTTGGTTTCGCGTCCGAAAACGAGATGATCTCCATGCTGGAACTGCTCGTCCCAATAAGGCCGGGTTGTCTTCTTCGTCAGAAACAGAAATCGAGCATCCCCCGATTCATGGCGCAATGCTTCCAACGACGGCCAGGTGCGCACGTCACATTTATCCCAGTAGTCCATGCCAGCGCGGCGCAACGCCTTTTCCTCGAGCGAAAACCCCAGCGGCTCGACAAGATGAAGCCGCGCTCCCGCAGCCAGGCACAGGCGGGCAATGTTGCCGGTATTCGGAGGAATTTCGGGTTCAACAAGCACGATATGGAGCATCGCACCAGATTACCCCATCCGTGTTCAATGCAAACGACGGATCAGGGACCGATCGCGGAGCGGCAATTGCCACATTGTCGAAGTGATTCCGCGAAACCGTATTGCCGCGCCCACCGCGAGAGGGAAGCAGGAAGGACGCAGAATCTTCTCGTCTTCCGCCGACGGGGTGATAACGAAATAGCAGGCGCTTCAGGGAGAAGCGGGAAGCGAAACGTCCAGCAAAACTATTAATCTCCTATGGGCCTGATCGATCTCTTCCGCGGCGAGCTGCTCGAAATCATCGAGTGGATCGACGATTCCCGTGACACTTTGGCGTGGCGCTTTCCCGACGAGGACAAGGCGATCAAGAACGGCGCACAATTGATCGTTCGCGAGTCTCAGGTCGCGCAGTTGGTCATGACCGGGCAATTTGCCGACACCTTTTGGCAGGGCAAACACACGCTCAGCACGCCCAATGTGCCCGTGCTTGCACGCCTTCAAGGTTGGAAATACGGCTTCGTCTCTCCCTTCAAGGTGGATATCTATTATGTCTCGACCCGGTTGTTCACGGGCAACAAGTGGGGCACAACGAATCCCGTAATGATGCGGGACCAGGACTTTGGCGTCGTTCGGCTGCGGGCCTTCGGCACCTTCGATTTCAAGGTGGTAAACCCCCAACTCTTCCTCAAGGAAGTCGTCGGGACCGACCAGAATTTCCGCATCGACGAGTTTGCCGATACGATGCGTTCGCGTGTGGTCAGCGTGTTCAGCGATGCGCTGGCCGCTTCAAAGATCCCGGCTCTCGATGTGGCCAGCCGCTATGGCGAGCTGGGCGACGCGTTACTGCCGGCCATCAATCCACAGATGAGCGGCAAATATGGCCTCGAGGTGACGAGTTTTATTCTTGAGAACGTGTCTGTGCCACCGGAAGTCGAGCAGGCCATCGACAAGCGGTCGGGTATGAGCGTGGTCGGCAACCTCAATGACTATGTGAAGTATCAGATGGGCCAGGGCATGGCGCAGGGTGGCGGCTCCGCCGGTGCGCCGGCTGAGATGGCTGTAGGATTCGCCATGGCGCAGCAGATGATGCGGGATATGGGGCAGCAGCCCGCGCCCGCCAGCATGGCGCCTCCGCCGCTTCCCGCCGCGGCTCCCGCGACTGCCAGTGTGCCCGAGGTGTTCACGCCCGATCAGGTGGCAGGGCGCCTCGGGGTGGAGGTTTCCGACATACTTGCCGCGGTCGAAAGCGGAGAGTTGAAGGGCCGCAAGATTGGGAGCCAGGTTCGGATCACGAAGGCGGCACTCGACGATTTTCTCGCGCTTTGAGCGAAATCGAATTGCTGCAGCCCGCCCGCCCATGGCCGACATCACCGCGCTGCGCAAACATCCCTGCCCCGAGTGCGGCGGAGATGCGGAGTGGAGCGCTTCCAAGCAGGCTCTTGTCTGTCCATACTGCGGTACAGTCGTCCCATGGACGCCGGGACAAGATACGCCTGGCGAAACGCTCCGCGAACACGACCTCGCCGGAGCCCTGCGTTCAGCCGGGCCGGAAACGCGCGACTGGCGGTTTGAAAAGCGGGAGGTCAAATGCCAGAGCTGTCAGGCCATCAGCGTCTTTGAAGCGTCGCGCGCCGCGCAACGCTGCGAATTCTGCGGTTCTCCCTCTATTGTTCCTGTCGAGGCAACCCGGGATGCGATCACGCCGACAGCGGTGCTCCCCGCCAAGCTCTCCGAGCCGCAGGTGCGCGATCGGCTCCGCCAGTGGTATGCCTCACGGATGTTCGCGCCGGACAGGTTTAAGAAAGCCGCGCTCACCGACACGTTGCATGGACTTTATCTGCCCTACTGGACGTTTGACGCTCACGTGCATGCGGCATGGACGGCAATGGCTGGCCACATCTACTTCGAGAGCGTGCAGCGCCGGGGTCCGGATGGCCGTATCGTCACCGTTTCCGAGCAACGCGTCCGCTGGGAACCCGCCGCGGGGCAATTGGAGTATTTCTTCGACGACGATCTTGTTCCCGGCACCGTAGGGGTTCAGATGGCGCTTCTGCGCAAGGTCGAACCTTTCCCCACCCGTAGCGACGAGCTCAAACCTTATGAACCTGCCTATGTCCGGGGATGGGTCGTCGAACGTTACCAGGTCGATCTGCGTAAGGCGGCAGAGCTAAATCTTAATCAAATGAACGCCTCGGTCAGGCAGCTCTGCGCCAGCAAAGTGCCAGGCGACACGCAGCGTGACCTGCAGGTGCAGACGCAGTATCAGGAGCGCACATTCAAGCACATTCTCGTGCCCGCGTGGGTGGTCAGTTACACCTACGGTCCGAAAAACTACCAGATCGTGGTCAACGGCTTCACCGGGGCCATCGCCGGCGACCGTCCCATCAGCTACGTCAAAGTTTTCTTTTACATCATCCTACCCGCGCTGATCCTCCTTTTGCTGGTGCTCTTTACACAGCAGTAGCTTCACCGCCGAATTGAACTCCCACCGGCACGAGACAAATCCCCTCAATCAGGCAGCGGCGGCTGTTGGGATAGCCAGCCGCTCCTCGGCCGGTGTCCCGTAATTCCAGAACGAATCCGGCAACGCCGAGCCGGTCCAGATAGCGCCGACAGCGGGAACCTCCGATCCCTTCCAGACCACGGTCCTCCAGGCCGGATCGAAAATCATGTAGCCGGGATCGCCCATGAGCTCGATGCGATTGCCACCGGGCTCCAGCATGTAGAGGAACGAGGCGCCGCCGATGCCATGCCGGGCGGGTCCGTGTTCGATCGCGATGCCGGCTTCCTTGGCCAGTTCCGCCACATCGAAGAGGTGCTGCACGGAAATGTAGTGGAAGCAGACATGGTGGAGCCGCCCGCGCATATCCGTCGGCTCCGGCACGATCGCGATATCGTGCGAAAGGTTGGTCACGCTCATGAAACTCGCCACGACCGATCCGTCGTCGTCACTGATGACCCGCTCATGCTCTCGGAAGCCGAGAATATCGACCATGAAGTCGCGAACCGCGCCGGCGTTGGCTGCCAGCAGGTTGAGGTGGTCAATGCGGCGGACTGGCACTCCAGTCCAGGGGCGCCGCGTCGGACGATTGCGCAAGGGCGTCTCCTTTCCGGCTGACGCGGTGACGTAGTCGACGTCCCAGAGCAGCTCCATGTGGTGGCCCTCCGGGGTGCAAACCGGTAGGCGCGCCCATGTCCTACGTCACCATCGATCCAGCCTCGCCCTAACCCGGTCGCCTCGATGGCCGCGACGCGCCGTTGCAAGGCCTGCGGGCTTCGCGCGCGCCACGCGACATGTCCCAGCCCGGCGCGCGGCGCCGCGGTCACCTTCAGCGAATGATGGTATTGTTCCTCATAGCCGCGGAGATAGACCGACCGAGCCCACCGCTCGGTTTCCTCCACGCCCAGCAAGTCCTTGAAGAAACTCAGAGTGCCCTCGAAGTCGGGCGTCAGTAGTTCGACATGTGCCAGCTGGGCAACGTCGAAGATCGGCTCATTCATGTCTAGCGGTGACATATCATTTGTCCTCCTCCTGGCGTTTTAAACGCGGGATCTTGATGTTTTCGGCTCTTCTCTTCCCATTGATCACCGACCCCGGCCTGCAATAATGAGATCAGTTTTCCTAAGTACACAGGGATTGGGCCGACCGAGTTTCAGAAATTCGAAAGAAATTCGGGATAAGCCCCAACCTCGAAGGACTTCTTGGGCCCTGTTGGCGGTAGGTTTGGCTTCAAATTCTAGAGGGAACGTGGTACCTAGCGCCGTGAGGACTGAAAGTTGAAGGAGAACCATATCTCGCTTGGGAACGATCAATACCGATTTCATACGACTCGGTGGAGCGTGGTGTTGCTCTCGGCGCAGAGTCAGGCCCCCGGTTTCCAAGCAGCGCTCAGCGAGCTTTACAAAATCTACTGGTATCCGCTCCATGCGTACGTGCGCCGCCGCGGTCGCGCGCCCGAAGAGGCTCAGGATCTGACCCAGGGGTTTTTCCTGCATTTGCTCGAGCACAAGACGCTGGGACGCGCGAACCCGCTGAAGGGCAAGTTCCGGTCGTTTTTGCTCGGGTCATTGCAAAACTATCTTTCGACCGAGGCAGAGCGAGCTCGCTGCCAGAAACGGGGCGGAGGGGTGGAGTTTATTCCCCTCGATTTACAGAGCGCCGAGAACCGTTACAAATTGGAACCGATTGATACACTGACACCGGAAAAGGTATTTGCCGCTCGCTGGGCCGTAGCGTTGCTGGGCGAGGCAATGAAGCGCCTACGCCAGGAGTACGCGAGCCAAGAAAAGGCGCCGACGCTCGAGGTGCTCAAGGCCTTTTTAGATGTTGAAAATAGCAAAGCTCTGCCCTCATACGAAGAAGCGGCGGCAACGCTGCGGATCAGTGTGGGGGCGGTCAAGACGTTGATCCATCGCTTGCGAAAGCAGTATGCGCTGCTGGTGCGCGAGGAGGTTGAACGAACGGTCTCAGACCCCGGCGACGTCGACGCGGAGATTCATGAACTTTGCGAAGCTTTGGTAGTTGCCGAAGGACGAATCGTGCCATGAATGCCGGGTTCACGGAGACAGGAGGAGTAGTGGCTCGTGAGGCTCGCGAAATACGGGCTTGCAAGGTCTGCGGTGCGAATTTCTCCGCCACAAGCGATAGCCAATTTTGTCCTGTCTGCATGTTGCGAAGGGCTCTCGCTGACGGAGTCGAGTCGAGTGAGTCTCTTTCTGAGGATGCCGCCACTTCGCAGGGCGGAGCACAACGCTTAGAACATTACGAGTTAGTTACGGACAAGGATGGCCAACCGATGGAATTGGGTCGCGGTGCGATGGGCGTCACTTACAAAGCATTTGACGTCGATCTGCGTTGCCCGGTGACTCTCAAAGTCATCAGCGAAAAATATCTTGGTGACGAATCGGCGCGGCTAAGATTCTTGCGGGAAGCGCGCGCCGCCGCGAGCGTTCGTCATCCCAACGTTGCCTCGGTCTTCCACCTAGGAAGGAAGGGGCGCGATTACTTCTACGCGATGGAGTTTGTGGACGGAGAAACTCTCGATAGCCTTATCAAGCGTTCTGGACCACTTGAAGTAAAGCGCGCTCTGGAAATTACGCAGCAAGTCGCCGCCGGTTTGGCTGCGGTGCACAAGAAAAAGCTCGTCCACCGGGACATCAAGCCAAGCAATATCATGGTGGGCTTTGAAGACGAGGGCATTGTGACAGCCAAGATTATCGATCTCGGTTTGGCCAAGGCGGTTGACGAATCTGGTTCTCAAACCACGATCTCGGCGAGTGGAGCCTTTGCCGGAACACCGGAGTTCGCCAGTCCGGAACAGATTTTAGGAAGAGACGTGGACATCCGTTCGGATCTCTACTCCCTTGGTGTTTCGCTCTGGCAGATGCTGACTGGTGAGGTGCCCTTTCGGGGTACTGGCGCCGGAGTGATGTCTCAACACCAGCACGCTGCGTTGCCGCTTGAGAAACTCCAAGGCGTTCCGCAGCCAGTCGTCAGCCTCATCGAAGTGCTCCTCGACAAAGATCCCGGGCGACGTTTTCAGACGCCTGCCGAACTTCTGAAGGCATTGCCGACGATAACGGACGCGATCGAAGGAGGCTGCACAATCACTTATGAGAGCTTGGGGCCGACGCGCGAAAAAGGTGCCTCCCCCGTAGCTCGCAAGCCGCCATCAAGATTAGGGCCGGAGAACATTTCCATAGCCAGATTGCCCGTGACCGGAAGCGATCTTTTTGGTCGAGAGGAAGATATCACTTTCCTGAATGAGGCATGGGCAAACCCAGATGTGAATGTCGTTACGATCGTTGCCTGGGCAGGAGTCGGAAAGTCCACGCTTGTCAACCATTGGCTGCGGGGAATGGCAGCGGAACATTATCATTCTGCCGAGCTCGTCTACGGCTGGTCCTTCTACAGGCAGGGCACTAGCGGAGGCACCTCCTCCGCAGATGAATTTGTTGACGCTGCTCTCACTTGGTTTGGAGATCCCGATCCACGAATGGGAGCGGCGTGGGAGAAGGGCGAAAGACTAGCGAAGCTGATCTCGCATCGTCGAACCTTGCTGGTTCTGGACGGCCTAGAGCCGCTCCAAAATCCGCCTGGTTCACAAGAAGGACGTCTGCGGGACCCTGCTCTTCAGGCGCTGTTGAAAGAGCTGGCTGCTTTCAATAGGGGGCTTTGCATGATTACCACAAGGCTGCCGGTCGCTGATATAGCGGATCATGAGCGGACCTCAGCTCCGCGTCGCGATCTGGAACACCTCTCCAGCGATGCCGGCGCAAACCTGCTCCGAACACTTGGCGCTAGAGGCGATCAAGCCGAGCTCCGAAGTGCCAGTGACGAGTTCGGTGGCCACTGTCTAGCCCTAACGCTATTGGGCAGTTATTTGACAGATGCTTACGATGGCGACATCCATTGTCGCAGGGAAGTGTCAGAACATCTTTCTCACGACGTACGACAAGGAGCTCATGCGCGAAACGTAATGGAATCTTACCAGACCTGGTTTGGCGAGGGTTCTGAGGTGTCCGTTCTACGCATCCTTGGTCTGTTTGATCGACCGGCGGACGAGAAGGCGCTTAGATGCCTGCTGAACCCGCCTGCCATTCCGGGCCTCACCGAGGCGTTAACTAACTTGAGCCCGACTGAGTGGCGAACAATTGTTGCCAGATTAAGAAGAGCGAGACTTCTCGCGGCCGACGATCCACATAATCCTGGACAACTCGATACGCATCCTCTTGTTCGTGAATACTTCGGCGAACAGCTCCGCTATCAGCGAACCGAGGCTTGGAAGGAATGCAACAGGCGGCTCTTTTACCATTATCAAAAACTTTCGCCTCACCTGCCAAATAGTTTCAGGGAGATGGAGCCGCTTTTCTTAGCCGTCATCTGCGGCTGTAATGCCGGTTTGTTTCGAGAAGCCTTGCATGAAGTCTACATTCCGCGCATTCAGCGGGAGGATGCCTCGTTCGCAGCTAACATTCTTGGAGCTAGAGGGCCATTGCTCTCCGTTTTAGCTCATTTCTTCGAAGACGGACGCTGGGGATCGCTTGTCGGAACGGCTGTCGAGGAACATTGTCTCACTGCGGAAGATCAGCTCTTGATTCTCCTACAGGCGGCAGCATACTTTACGGCCACACGAGGGGCGGGAGCACCCGAGGCACGAACTTGCTACGAGTGTGCCGAGGCCTTGCGTCACTCTCTCAGTCGTCCGCTTCTTCTGTACGCACTCATAGGTCAGTGGCGCCATACACTGGCGACTGGCAAGCTGTCTGCAGCAATGCGGGTTGCTGAACGAGTCTACTCACAGGCGCAGGAGCAAGATGATCCTGCGCTAAAAATGTGGGCTTACAACGCTTTGGCAACCACGCGCTACTTTTTGGGTGATTTCGCGTCTGCTCGACAACACGCGACGGACGGTCTTCAGATCTGGCGCATGGGAGACAGCTCATTTCACCTCAAAGACGTCGATACACCGATCATCGGGTGCCTGTGCTATAAGGCGTTCTCCGAGTGGCATCTCGGAGAGACTACTTGTTGCCAAGCGAAACTGGACGAAGCGATCTTACTGGCGAAGGAGTTGAACGATATGCACGGGCTAGCCGTGGCGCTAGGCTGGGCCACGGGTCTGGCGGAAATCGAGCATGACCCTGCCAGAGTGGACCGCTTGGCGTCGGATTTGATTGAACTCTCCACGCGTCACAATTTTGCGTATTGGCTAGCGGAAGGAGGCATTCACCGCGGTTGGGCGCGCAGCGCTTCCGGTGACACCGCTCAAGGCATTCCTTGCATCGAACAGGGACTAAGAGACTTTCGGGCAACTGGTACGGTGCTGGTCCTCCCATATTACCTGGGAGTAAAGGCCGAAGCATTGCATCTAGCAGATCGCGACCCTGAGGCTCTTGAGGCCATTGAGGAGGCAGAAAAAGTGGTCGAGCGATCTGAAGAGCGCCAATGGTGTGCCGAACTGCGCCGGCTCCGCGGTATATTTCTCGCCTCTATAGGAGCTGATGAGGCCCAAACTGAAGCTTCGTTTCTCGATGCCATCCGAATTGCAAAGGAGCAGAAGTCGATTTCATTAGAGGAACGAGCCGAAAGAACCTACGCGGAATATTGCAGGCAAAAGGCGAGCGGGACGGTATTCCGACTGCCTCTTTTTTAACTCCTGCGGCTGCCGAGCTTTTCGTTCAACCGTCCACCTTCGAAATTCTTCACCCTTCTTCAGCCGGGTTACCTGGACGAGCTTTCAAGGCACAATTCGTTTTGCAACTTTCTCAACCTGTGAGACAGCTTCCTGGGCTGATTCACCGCCAGTGAGCACCTGATTGACGTTCTGGAAAAATGCCGTGGACAGCTGATTGTAGTCGGCGCCCGTAACAGTAGAGGGCCGGGGCACAGCGTTGTTGAAAACTTCCAGCATGATCTTAAACCAAGGGTATTTCGCGAGCACGTCCGGGTCGCTGTACAACGCCGGCCGGGTGGGAAGGACGCTCCACAAGATTGTCCGTTTCTTCTGGAGCTCCGCCGAGGAGAGGTAACGAATCAGATCGGCGCCGGCGTCGGGCACCTTAGAGTAAGCGGAAAGCATTACCTGCCACCCGCCCAGGCAGGCGACGTGCTTGCCGTTTTCGCCGCCCTTAGGCAAAACGGTGACGTCAAACTTCCCGAACACGGCGCTCTTGGGGTCAGCGCCTAAGGCGTAGGCGTAGGGCCAATTGCGCATAAAGGCGGCATTACCAGCCTGCCAAATGTTGCGCGCCTCTTCTTCGCCATAAGTAGTGACCCCCGCCGGTGAGATGGTGCCAACCCAGCTTCGGGCGGTCTCAAGCGCCTTGATCGCGTTTGGATTATTGATAGTGACTTTCTTGCCTGGCTCGACAATCGTGCCGCCCCCGTAGCTGTAAATCCACTCTAGCGCGTTGCAAGTGACGCTCTCGCTGGCCTTGCCTTGAAATACGTAGCCATGAAAATCCTTTTGACCTGCCGCGCGTTCGCCTTCCTGTATCTTCTTGGCCATCGCCGCGAGTTCTTCCCAGGTGTCGGGCGGGCCGTTATAGTCGTACTTTTCCAGCAGGTCGGTCCGATAGAAGAGCAGCCCTGCGTCGGTATACAGTGGTATCGAAACGAGCTTGCCGCCAACCGTATTGTTCTCAATGATGCGCGGGAAGTAGGCTGCGATCTCATCATCTTTGTAGTATTTCTTCAGATCAACCGCGTGCGGCCTCGCAATTCCCTGCCAAATCACGTCAACCAGGTAGACGTCCACGTCCGGACTTTTCGCGGTCCAATATTGCTGATACAGCGCCAGGGCCGCCGAAACGTCATTGGGCCGGCTGATATATTCGAGTTTGTTGCCCGTTCTTTTGGCCCATTCTTCGGACACCGCCCGGGTCCAGCGTCCGCCCTCACTGCCGTCTGACTCGGCAGCTAACCGAACGGTGACGCCCGTGCCAAAGGCAGGTAGCGCGAGAAGAGCGGCCAAAAAGGCAAAGCCAAGTGTTCGAACGACGGTTTTTCTGAAGGGAGGTGCAAACAGTTTCATAGGAAATGATTCTTATCAGCTAGGGCTGAAATTCTTCTGATTTTCTTGTTTTGGATGAAGATGGATTGAGGGCAATTTGCATGCTTGGCCAGACTCGCGGGTTGTAGCGCTACCTCATGGGAGATGGTTGTGGCCTCGGCGGGTTGTTTGCACGATCCGTAGAAAGCCCTAGATGACAGCCTTCAGTTAGGTATTCAGGGATCGTGACTGTCAAAGTTTCAGGAACTCAAATGATTCGCAATCGAGGAGTGAGGATTTTCATCTGCGAGTCGCCCTTTAACGCTTCTCAGATCTTGCATGCTGCGCAAGGCTCTCGGTGGCGGGGTTGAGACTGAAGAGTCTCCTTCTGGGGAAACGGACAAGTCGGCACCGCGACGGGCGGCACAGCACTTCGAGCATTACGGGCTAGTGACGGACAAAGACGGCCGACCGAAGGAATTGGGTCGGGGGACGATAGGGGTCACCTACAAGGCATTTGACGTCGATCTGCGTTGCTCGGTGACTCTGAAAGTCATCAGCGAAAAATATCTTGGTGACGAGGCGGCGCGGCTAAGATTTTTGCGAGAAGCGCGTGCCGCTGCGAGCGTCCGTCATCCAAATGTCGCCTCGGTCTTCCACCTTGGGAGGAGGGGGCAGGATTACTTCTACGCGATGGAGTTTGTGGACGGGGAAACTCTCGACAGCCTCGTCAAGCGCTCAGGACCGCTTGAAGTAAAGTGCGCCCTCGACATTACGATGCAAGTCGGCGCCGGTTTGGCTGGGGTGCACAAGCAAAAACTCGTTCACCGGGACATCAAACCAAGCAATATCATGGTGAGCTTTGAGGACGAGGGGGCTGTGACGGCCAAAATTATCGATCTCGGCTTGGCCAAGGCGGCTTCGCGGTGTGTTTCTGGTGGCTGTTGGTGCGGACGAGCCGCAAATTGAGGCTTCGTTCCGCGCAGCCATCAGCACCGCCAAGCAACAGAAGTCGGTTTCACTAGAGAAACGCGCAGAGGCAACCTACGCGGAATACTGCCGCCAAAAAGCGAGCGCGTTAGGAGGGCACGAATTTCGATTACCGCTTAGTTGACCGTTATGCGAAGTTTAACGGGAATTTTGTTCTCGTTGCAATGAGGCTTCAGGCGGCCTTGAGACCAACAACACGAAGGAGGTTATCGAGATCGTCGACTACCTTTTGATACAAGCGGTCCAGCTGGGTTCGCTTGTGCTCATGGAGTTTGGAGTCCGCCCGGTAAGGCTGAAGCAACCCGGCAGTGAGCGGGCTGTAGATGCGTTCGAAGAGTTTGAGAAAGAGCAGACAAATTGAATAGCCCTGTGAACGGAGGCGATAGCGGCGCGATTTCGGCAATTTCTCAACCAAGCCCTTGGCTCTGAGTTTGCCGAGGTCGTAGCGCAGCGAAGCCAGACTGTATTGCTCGAAACTGTGGGCATCCGTTCAAAAGTCCGTGTCAACAACGGTGGCCAATTTGATGCTATTCTTATGATCTCGAGAAGTGTTCATCGAGTTAGTTCCTTAGTTAGCTAACTCATCGACCTCGTCCGCAGGCTAACCTGCGCGTTCGCGCGAGAGAATTCGCCTCAGTCATCACGCCGTTCGGCCGCAGCAGTTCTTGAATTTCTTGCCGCTGCCGCACGGGCACGGCTCGTTGCGGCCGACCTTCGGGAGTTCGCGTTTGATGGGGAGTTCGATCTTGGGCGCTTCCGGTTCTGTATCGCTTGCCGGTGGTGGAGCAGCCTGCTGCGGACGGCTCAGCCCCGGAACGTCGGCTTGGATGAGGCTTTGGGGAAGACTCCGCAGCAGGTTTTCGAAAGCCTGCAAATTCGTGGTGCTGCGGAACAAGTTGTTGAGGACCTCGAGTTTGATATTGTCCATCAACTCGCCGAACATCGAGAAGGCCTCATTCTTGTATTCGACGAGGGGGTCCTTCTGGGCGAAGGCTCGAAGATAGACAGCCTCGCGCAAGCCGTCCATCGCATACAAATGCTCCTGCCAAAGGCGATCCACGGCATTGAGGATGACAAATCGCTCGAGGCCGCGCAGGGCTTCGGCGTGCTCCATGGAAGCCTTCCTATTATAGGCATCCTTGATGACTTGCACGAGCCACGCGCCGTTTTCTTCCACGGAACGCGTGTCGAGAGCCGCTTTCTTGGCAGAAAGTCCAAGTGGAAAGGTCGTGTTCACCCAGTTCAGCAATCCGGTCCGGTCGGGCTCTTCGCTGTCCGTTTGCTCAAGGAATTCAGCGACCTTTTTCGGCGCCATTTCATCGATGACCTCGAACACCAGCTCACGCGGATTCTCGGAGTCCATGACTTCCTGCCGGTAGCCATAGATGACCTCGCGTTGCTGGTTCATGACGTCATCAAACTCGAGGGTGCGGCGGCGGATCATGTAGTTGCGCTGCTCGACACGTTTCTGTGCGGTTTCGACGCTCTTGTTGAGCCAGGGATGCTCGAGCTCTTCGCCTTCTTTAAGGCCAAACGTCTCCATGATCCTGGTCATGCGGTCGCTTGCCCCGAAGTTGCGCATCAGGTCATCCTCGAAGCTGACGTAGAAGCGCGAAAGGCCTGGATCGCCCTGGCGGGCGCAGCGTCCGCGAAGCTGGCGGTCGATGCGGCGCGATTCATGACGCTCGGTGCCAATGACATAGAGGCCGCCAGCCTCGGCGATTCCTTCGCCAAGTTTGATATCAGTTCCCCGGCCGGCCATATTCGTCGAGATGGTCACGGAGCCTTGAAGCCCAGCGCGGGCAACAATCTCAGCCTCCTGCATGTGGTATTTGGCGTTCAGGACGGTATGCGGAATTTTCTGAAGCTTGAGCATTCGGCTGAGGAGCTCGCTCGATTCGACACTGGCGGTGCCGACAAGCACGGGCTGTGCCTTGCGGTGGGCGCCCTTGATCGCGTCGATCACGGCGTTGTATTTTTCACGTCGCGTCTTGTAAATGCGATCGTTCTCATCGACGCGGCGGGCGGGACGATTCGTCGGGATGACGTTGACGTCAAGGCGATAGATGTCATGAAACTCGTTCGCCTCGGTCTCGGCCGTGCCGGTCATTCCGGCGAGTTTCTCATAAAGCCGGAAGTAGTTTTGTATGGTAATCGTGGCGAGGGTTTGGGTCTCACGATCGATCTGGACGCCTTCCTTGGCTTCAACGGCCTGGTGAAGTCCATCGCTCCAGCGGCGTCCTGGCATTTTGCGTCCGGTGAACGTGTCGACGATGATGACTTTGTTATCCTCGACGACATATTCGACATCCTTTTCGTAGAGGCAGTAGGCTTTGAGGAGCTGCGAGATGTTGTGAATCCGCTCCGCCTGAGCATCGCAGTACTGCTGCCGGGCAGATTTCTGCTGCGCCTTCTCGGCATCGGTGAGGCCCGGCTTGATCTCGATGTCGGCAAACTCCGTGAGCAGGTCCGGCAAGACAAAGGCGTCCGGATCGTCTGGTTTAAGAAAATCGCGGCCTTTTTGCGTGAGGTCCGCGTCGTGCTGGCGTTCCTCAATCGTAAAGAATAACTCCTCCTTGAGATCGACGAGCGCGGCCTTTCCGTCGGTGTCTTTGTAGAACTCGAGTTCCGCCTTGTCGATGAGCTTGCGCAGATCGGGATCTTCCATCATGCGCGTCAATCCCTTGTTGCGCGGCTGGCCGAGCTTTAATTTAAACAACGCGCGTCCGGCTTCGTCCTTTTTCCCCTCCTCGTAGAGCTCCTTAGCTTCGGTTGAGAGCCGGTTGCAAAGCATGGTCTGCTTGCGGACGAGCTGTTCCACAAGGGGCTTGAAGCGGTCGTATTGGTGGGTCGAGATCGTGGAGGGGCCGGAGATAATGAGAGGAGTGCGGGCTTCGTCGATGAGAATCGAGTCTACTTCGTCAACGATGGCATAGTAATGGGAACGCTGTACTTGCTGGTCGCGACTTGTGGCCATTCCGTTATCCCGCAGGTAATCGAAACCGAACTCGCTGTTTGTGCCGTAGGTAATGTCGCATTCGTATTGGGCGCGGCGGAGTTCAGGCGGCTGATCGTGCTGGATGATTCCGACCGTGAGTCCCAGGAAAGCGTAAAGCTGCCCCATCCACTCTGCATCGCGCCGGGCGAGGTAGTCGTTGACGGTGACGACGTGAACTCCGCGACCGGTGAGAGCATTGAGGTAGACTGGCAAAGTGGCGACAAGGGTCTTGCCTTCGCCCGTGGCCATCTCGGTGATGCGGCCGCGATGAAGCACCAGTCCCCCGATCAGCTGAACATCGAAATGAACCATGGCCCAAGTCATCGACTGGTCGCACACCGTAAAGGAGTGCCTGCGTTCGGTGAGGCGGCGCGCGGCCTGCTTGACCACGGCAAACGCCTCTGGAAGGATTTCCTCAAGGCGGGCCGCAAGCGCACTAGAATCGCTGATCGCTGAAAGCTCCTGCTTCCACGCAGCGGTCTTGGCGCGCAAGGCGTCGTCCGAAAGCTCGCCCAGCGTCTCTTCGATCTCGTTGATTTGCCGGACAACAGGCTGGATGCGGCGCAGCTCCCGTTGATTTTTCGAGCCGACTATGGTCTTAAGAATCCAATTGAACATGAAAACGATCGGGAAGATTAATCAATAGCCGAAGAGGCCAAAAGTCCACCGCTATTCTATGAACAGGCGCGCCCAAAATCGTCGCAATGCGGTGCGCACGAATAGGAAAGCCGAGGAGATTTTTTCGTTTTGCAGACGCAGCCAGGCGCTCTCCGGCCATGCAGTCACCGCGAGCGCAGAAGGTGAAGACCCCATATACAGATTATGTGCTGCGATGCGAATAAGGGAAACGTCCGCAAACGACGCAGAATCGAATAACTCCTACAACCAGCCCGACCGCTTGAACCCGAACCAGAGCCCGCTGCACACCACGGCCATTGTCCCGACGGCTACCCCGTAACCGAATCGCCACCCTAGCTCGGGCATGAATTCGAAGTTCATGCCGTAAATGTGGAGCGCCTCGTCAGGCAGGTTCTGGACGAGGGTAAATGCCGCTTCCGGATTGACGGCGATCTCATCCGGTGTTTCCACCGTGCAGGTGCTTGTGATCACCGACTGTCCCGAGGGCAGGACCGCGCGCTGCACAAAATTCCCAAAGTGGTTCAGCGACGTCGCCATCTTCACGAGCTTGTCAGTTTCGCAATACCGGCTCGGTAACAAATACGATTACGAAGGGAATCACGTCGGGTTATCCGCAGGCTGAAGCGATCCGAAGCTGGATCTATCGCAAATTGAGATGCTCGATCCGATGGATTTGCATGCGTGGTTTGAAGCGTTTGTGGGAGGGCGCTGGTACACATTTGATGCGACGCAGAAACAGCCGCGCGGCAATCGAATAGTGATCGCCGATGGTCGCGACGCAGCTGACGTGTCCCAGTTGAGCGAGTATGGCCCACTTCAGACCAAATCGATGTCGGTTTGGGTTAAACCTGCCGAAGCTTGAGATCGGGCAATTCGTTTAGTGTTCAAAATCGGCAATCGCCTTGGCAGAATCTCACCCGCGCCAAAATCATGTGGCAGCCCGGGGAGGCGAAATCTTCGACAATTTCGAAGCTAAGCTTCCGAGCTGATTCATAGGCGTGGGAGTTTCCGTCACAGGCAAGCGCGAAGCAACCCGCAAGGTGTGACAATGCTGTCACATTACTTTCTGTCGAATGGCTGCCGTTGCGTCGAGTTGTGCCTGCTGACCCGGGCCAAATTGAGATCGTCCTTGAAGACTCACGATCGTTGCTAGCGGAAGAGACTCAACAGAAGGCATCTGCGTTCGCCGCAAACCCGGGAAGGCATTAGGCGGTTTCGTCAAGCCGAGAACGAAGGATTTTGCGCATGCAATATTCTCGAGGAGCGCGGAAGATGACTTCGCCCAAACCTCAACAAGTTTGGTTTGGGCATTAATCCCGTGAACAGATGAAACGAAAGCCAACGGACGAGGAATTTGGAAAGATAGTCGACGCCATTGCCGCTGGAGACAGAATCGAAGCGACCAGTCTTTATATTTCTGTCACCGAGTGTGGTTTGACGGAGGCACAGGAGTTTATCAAGGCCCGTACCAACGAGTTAAAAGCAGAAAATCCGGAGAGGTTTACGCCGAAACAGAAAAAGAAGCGTTGGTTCTGATTTCTCGCGACAATATCGCTCCGGGCTGAATAGTCCTCGCGGAACTTGCCGGGCGGGAACTGGTCCCACACAGCGGAGAACTATTGTGACGAAATGCTCACGAAACGCCCCTCGCATGCATGGGCGCCCTTCTCCAGAAACATTCGCATGCTCACACCAACGAATCTTATCATCGCCTCCGTCGCATTCGCTCTCACGGGTGGCGCCGCACGGACGCTGGCTGGCACATCCACGGGCCCAAGCAGCTCGGCGAGCCCCTACGTCATCAACTCGGCCCAGATTGGTCGCTTGGCTCGCGGAAGAAGCCATGCCGCCAAAAATTTGGAGAAACGTGTGACGCGTCGGGGGCGTTCAGAGCGACCAAAGCGATATTTCTGAACGAATCTTCTGTATGGGATTTTTCTTGCAGAAAGAGACGCAAACCTTGCGCGAGCTATGGCCTCCTGTTCTCAAACGGCTCCGCAGGTTCCTTTCATTTGTCGGTCCCGATGGTTGTTGACCCCGACAAGGCAATGGGTGCGCGCTTCATAACTCTCTATCGAAACATTCCATGTCTTAGGTTCTCAGGGAAAAGGCGCTGACAATTATCGGGGCAAACTTTGTGTGCCACACCAAACGCGCGCCGCGTTTCTCGAACCGAAAACGGCTCTGGATAGGTGGCTAGCGCCGCCGAAGATCCGGTGCGTTTGTCGCCGCAGCTACAGGCGCCCCGCTTCGCGCTACGTCGCAAGTTCGGCCATTTACCGACGTCCAAATTCCCCTGTCACCGATTGAATCGCTAACCCCGAAACCGAAAACGGCTGGGGCAGCGGACCACCCAAGCCCGGCTCCGAAAACATGGGTCTGAAGGGTACGTCGTAAGTGTCCGTCTTCTCTGCGGCCTGGCTCGTATCGGTGGATTGATCCCCTTTCCTGGAGGCAAGGGACTTTTCGTAGGCCGTGATGAAGGGTTGAAACGCCGAGATTTCTTTCAGTCGGCCTTCTACGGAAGACTTTCCCCCGAATTGTGCATCTCCTTTAGATGTCGCATCTTCTTCGGCGGATTTAAGTGCCTCCTTACGTTCGTACCAAAAGCGTCCGTCCCTCGCCCGGTTCTTCCGGAATCCGTACTCTTGAAAGTCGGATTCTCCGAGTTGGGCGATTGGAAATCTGGTAATTCCCGAATCATTCGTGATGCGGATCGTGTAATCATCCGTAACCTCGATGAATCCGGAGCGTTTCGTTCCGTCCAGTGCTGTTACCGTACCCTTGTCGCCTTTAGCGGAGTTGTTCGTCTGCGACTGAAGAGGAGCGCTCAACATGATCGAGCAAGCCGCACACAAAAGCCACGTGCATCTATTCATGCAAGCTGTTCGGGCTGTGAAAACGCTTGACCACTTGAGTATCATTCAGCGTAACGGTGACAATCTGAGGATCGTAATCGTTCAGACGCTGTATATCGACCTTGTTTCCGTTTATCGTGTTAACAACTCTCCAGAGCTGAGAATCCCCCGAGAGTCGAACCGTATCATTAACGTCGAGTTTTTTCATCGCTTCACTAAGCTAAGTGGAGTCTAACTGAGATTTCCCGAAGTCCACTCTCCCGACCCGCAGCACCCCGTGGAAGTCTTTCCCGCAGCTTTGCAAATGCGGCCAGACTCGGTCTCCAGCACCAACTCCTTTTGCTCTCACCCAGTAACGAGCAAATACGCCCATTTTTCTATGGGGTGTTCACCCCATTTCGGCGGTGATGGAGACACTTTTTCACATGCGTGCGAATGCCCTCTCAAGCAATCCGCAAAATTTTTTTTTCGCAGAGGCCGCTACAGCAAAGGGGCATAACGACGAGCCCTTGGAGAATGGGGGGAACACCCCATCGCCGGACGCCTGAATTTGGTGGAAAATGTACCCTTGTGAAAGCCAATTTGCGCTCCGTGCGTCGTCATTACAAAATGGGTTATTCCCGGGCTCGGGCCATCGATTGCTGTCGGCAAAATAGACTCTGCGTTAACACATCACCCGTCGACGAGACTGCTCGTCGGCGGGTGTGTTCGCTTGAACGGCCGCGCCGAAGCTGGTGCTAGACGCCTGGGGGAAAGCCGAATTTGGGCTTCGCGTTTTCGCCTCCTTCCCACACCCTTACGGCAGCCGCAGACGAAACTCCTACCGATTTCACAGCACCGGAACTCAGCTCCGCGACAAAGGATCTAATCGAGTGGGACGAACCACCAACCGCCTCAGGGACGTCGGCACCGAAAGTTCTCCCGGAAGACGACGTGCCAATCGGGGAACAACTGGTCTACGAGGGCGCTGACGAAGCGGATCGTGAGCGGCGAATAGCCGCAGTTGATCCCGATTTCGAACCGTAATCGGGACCCTGCGGCCTGCTTCGGCGCGAGATGGCAGGAGGGCGAGGGGCCTGTGCCGTCAGGAGCGATTCACTTTCCCCCCAGGGAGCGGCTGACGATCTCCTTTGCCTGCTCAACGATGGCGGTGAGATGGTCGGCGCTTTTCAGGCTTTCGGCGTAGAGTTTGTAGATGTTCTCGGTGCCCGACGGACGCGCGGCAAACCAGCCGCTGGCTGAGACAACTTTGAGCCCGCCGATCGAGGCGTCATTTCCCGGAGCGCGTGTGAGCTTCGCCGTGATTGGTTCGCCAGCGAGTTCGGTGGCGGTGACGTCTTCGGGCGAGAGTTTTTTGAGCAGGTTTTTCTGCTCGGGTGTGGCTGGGGCGTCGATGCGGGTGTAATATGGCGTGCCGAACTCGGCGGTCAGTTCCTGGTAATGCGCGCCGGGATCCTTTCCTGTGCTGGCAGTGATTTCCGCCGCGAGCAGGCTGAGGATAAGGCCGTCTTTGTCGGTGCTCCAGACAGTGCCATCGTGCCGCAGGAAACTAGCTCCGGCGCTTTCCTCGCCGCCGAAGCAACAAGAGCCATCGAAGAGGCGCGGTGTAAACCATTTGAAGCCAACCGGCACTTCCCAAAGTTTGCGATCGAGGCTCTTAACCACCCGATCGATGAGGCAACTGCTGACAAGGGTCTTGCCGACGACCGCGCGTTCCGACCACTGCGGACGGTGGGTGAGAAGATAACGAATTGCGACGGCGAGGTAGTGATTCGGGTTCAACAGACCGACGGACGGGGTGACGATGCCGTGCCGGTCCGCGTCGGGATCGTTGCCGAAAGCGATGTCGAACCGGTCCTTGAGCTCTACCAGGCTGGCCATCGCGGAGGGGCTCGAACAATCCATGCGAATCTTACCGTCATGATCCACCGTCATGAACGCAAACGTCGGGTCAACGTTTGGATTCACAACCGTGATCTCGAGACCGTAGCGCTCGGCTAGCGGCTTCCAGTAAGCCACGGATGCGCCGCCAAGCGGGTCCACGCCGATCCTCACACCGGCGGAGCGAATGGCTTCCAGATCAACCACGTTTGCAAGATCCTGCACATAGGGCGTGACGAAGTCCTCCTCGTGGGTTGTGGACGCCTTGAGGGCGGCTTCGAAGTCGATGCGGCGAACGTCTTTATTGCCGGCGCGCAGCAGTTCGTTGGCGCGGTCTTGAATCAAATCTGTGACGTCCGTGTCGGCCGGACCGCCGTTTGACAGATTGTATTTGAAACCGCCGTCTGTCGGCGGATTATGCGACGGAGTAACGACGATGCCGTCGGCTAGGCCTTGTGAGCGACCCTGGTTGTGCGTAAGGATGGCGCGCGAAATCACCGGTGTTGGCGTGAAACCGTCATCGCCTTGGATGAAAGTTTCTACCCCGTTCGCGGCTAGCACCTCGAGCGCAACGCGCTCTGCGGGGCGGGAGAGGGCGTGAGTGTCCTTGCCCATGAATAGCGGCCCCGTAATCCCCTGATTTTTCCTATATTCGCAGATCGCCTGCGTGATGGCGAGGATATGCGCCTCGGTGAACGTTGCATTTGAGCTGGTGCCGCGATGGCCGCTGGTGCCGAAGCTGACAAGCTGGTTTGGGTCCGTCGAATCGGGCTTTGAATCATAGAATGCCTTTTCGATCCGATTCACGTCGATCAGAAGATCTTTCGGTGCGGGTTTGCCTGCAAGGGGATGTGCGCTCATGGGAAAGGGGTGGTTTTTGAATACGTGGAGGTTCTATTGACACAGGGGTTTCGGCAACACCCTCGGGCAAAGCCGACGCACCGTGCGCCTGCTCATAAAGCCCTTAGTGGCTTGCGATGGCAAGGCGTTTGCTTGTTTTTTCCAAAACTATATGTGGACAGCCCGCTGGCCGCTGTTAGCATCAACCGCGGTTTAGTCCACCATACGCGTACATCGTTCACGTATCGGGCCGCAGGCATGCAGCAACGGCGAGTTCCGGACACCGTGGTCGAGGCGCAAATGAGGCTGGCCATTTAATCTAATGCTGCATACGCCACTATTCATGAACGCTACAACGTCTGGGGAGCATATACCGTTCGACGATCCGCGCACCGCTCCCAGAAAGAAAATGTTCGTCACTGATGACGGCAGGAACGTGCTCTTCACCTTCATCTTGCTTGTCTCGCTGTTTGCCCTTTGGGGATTCTGCAATGGGATGATTGACGTGATGGACAAGCACTTTCAGGAAGAACTGGGCCTGACCCTGGCCCAATCTGCCTGGGTGCAATTCGCGCATTACCTGGGGTATTTCCTAATGGCGCTACCGGCCGGATGGCTGGCGACGAAGATGGGTTATAAAGGGGGCATTATCGCCGGTCTCCTGTTGGTTGCAGTCGGTGGATTTTGGTTTATCCCGGCGACCCATATCGCGTCCTTTTGGGCGTTTTTGCTTGGCGTCTGCATCATTGCCGCGGGTCTCACGTTTCTCGAAACCATTGCTAATCCTTACACTACCGTTCTAGGACCAATAGAATACGGAGCGACCCGCATCAATCTCGCGCAATCCTGCAACGGCATCGGCTTGCTTCTCGGGCCGATCGCCGGTGGCATGTTCTTCTATTCAAAGGACGCTGCGGGACAGAGCACGGGCGCTGAGATGCTCTGGGTCCCTTACGCCGCCATCGGGGTTATCGTCATCATCCTCGCCGTTATATTCTTTTTTGCCGATGTGCCTGATATCAAGATGGAGGACGACTACCACCTCGACGACTCAACACCGAACGTTTCGCATTCCATCTGGTCGCATGCGCACTTCACGATGGCTGTCGCTGCTCAGTTTCTCTACGTCGCCGCCCAGGCCGGCATTTTCAGTTTTTTCATCAACTATATGACTTCTCAGGTGCCTGCCGTTCCAGCCTCGTGGCAGACCGATTCCGGGTTTTTCGCAGGCTGGTTTGAGACCCATAAGAATGGCATGCTTGGGTTCAGTGACAAAGCCGCGGCCAATCTCGCGTCACTGGGCTTTCTTCTCTTCCTGATCGGTCGTTTCACAGGCACCGCCATCCTAAAGAAATTCGCCGCCCACACCCTTCTCGGTGTGTATGGCGCTGTCAATGTTGCGCTCTGCCTGATCATCTTTCTCAAGCTCGGCTGGATTTCGGTGGTCGGCGTCTTCCTTACGTATTTCTTTATGTCGATCATGTTTCCTACCATCTTTGCTCTGGGGATCTTTGGCCTTGGCGCGAGGGCGAAAAAGGCGTCCTCATTCATCGTCATGGCAATCATGGGTGGCGCGATTCTGCCAAAGTTGATGGGAGCGGTTGCCGACAAATCCGATCTTTCTCGTGGCTTCATCGTGCCGCTGTTTTGCTTCGCGGTTGTCGCAGCTTATGGTTTTTTATGGCCGAGACTCAGCGGTCACGAGGCCATGCATGGTGTGTCGGCTACCGGAGGGCATTAGTCTATGAGCGCTGTATTTGAGTTGAATCACAGGAAGCTCGCCGATGATCCGCGGTTTTCCGCGATTGCGGATCAGCTAAGCGCGCAGTCGCGGATCGAATCGCGCGTTTCGTTCAACCTTTACTGCCGGGAAGCGTGCCAGCTTTGGAGCAAGCACTTCGCTGACGGCGTTGGTAAGACGTCCACGCATTTCACTTCGCTCCTGGACAAAGTTGATGAGGGAGGAGGGGAGGTAATCAAAACGCCTTGGGGCGGTGTGGTCATCGAATTGCACGAACATCCGCGCGTTGAGAAATACCTCGTGGTCCGCAAAGGCGGTTACCTGGCTCTCGAGACGCACGAACAAAAGGACGAGCGGCTTGAGGTGAAGGAAGGCGCGGGCCTTATCCTGTCCCGCCGCGCCGCCGATCAACCTCTGACGGTCCAGGCGCTCGCGCCGGGCGACCAGTTCCATTTCGAGCCCGGCATGGAGCATTGCATCATTGGAACGGAAAATCTGCTCGTCTTCGAGCGCTCCGTCGATCCCAAGGGCATGGATCAGGACCTCGTGTTCATCTACGAGCCGGACGCCGCCCCGACTAAGTGACGTGCGCTAAGCGTAACCCATCCCCCTTATGAACACCGAATTCTACACTTTTGGCGAAATCCTCTGGGACTGCCTGCCGTCCGGGCGGCATGCTGGCGGCGCGCCCTTCAATGTCGCGGCGCACCTCGTGCAACTGGGTGTCTCCGCGTCGCTCATCTCAGCGATCGGTCAGGATCCGCTCGGCGACGAGATCCTGAAAGTGGCCCAAGACAAGGGAGTCAACACGGAATTTGTGACTCGTGCGCGCATCGGTCTTGCCACCGGAACTGTGCTGGTAACCGTGGATGCCAACGGAAATGCGACTTACGAACTCGTTCAGCCAGTGGCTTGGGACGAGATCAGAGTTCTGCCAGAAACCTTGGAGGCTGTTGCGCAGGCCCGCGGGCTCATCTTCGGCTCACTCGCAGGCCGGTCACCATACAACCTCGATCAGTTGAATCGCCTGCTGGCAGTCGAAGGTCCCATGAAGTTCTTCGATGTCAATCTGCGTCCTCCGTTCGCCGATCCGGCGCTGGTCATGGATATTGCGAAGCGTGCCGATGTCATCAAGCTCAACGATGATGAAGTTGGCAAGCTCGCTTCCTGGTTGAGGACGGGCGAAGCGACGCTCAACACGCCCCGGAGCACAGATGCCCTTGCCGAAGCGTGCGCAGCCTTGGCGAAAGCGACAAACACGTCGCGCGTCTGCGTCACGAGAGGCGGCGAAGGCGCGGCGCTATGGGATAGCGGCACTCTCATTTGCGCCGAGGCTCCTAAAGTTGTCATCAAAGACACAGTCGGCGCGGGCGACTCGTTCATGGCCGGCCTGATGGTCGGACTCACACGTGGAACCGACACACAAAAGGTACTGGAAAATGCCTGTCGTGTGGGCGCTTTCGTTGCCTCGCACAACGGTGCGACGCCGGTGCTGGATCCGGAGATCATTCAGCAATTCAAGAGCGCTTAGCGAAAGTCGGGTGCGGAGCAATCGTTCCGGTGCTCGGCCCGGGAAGAGCTGCCGCTTCGCCCCTTTCCGGTCCCCTGAGGGAGCAACTCCAACCGCCTCAAAGTGTGGGCAGAGCGCATAACGACCAGAGCTCTTCACGCGAGGCTGGTTGCACAATGTGGTTTCCGAGAGTTCGACTGGCGCAGGTGTGAATCCTTCCAGAGCACTCATCGCCTGTTTATAGGTGGGTTTGCCTGGCGCGGTTGAAGCTGTTGCCGATGTGTCGCCTTCCTGCCCGAACTCAGATTTTGAATGTCAATCCGGAAGATTCCTGTTTAGGAAGGAGTTCAGGCGATTTCATACGATCGCAATTTTCTCGCGGGCCAAAGCCTCGTTAATAGACACCGAAAGATCGCTTCGCAGCTGAGCCCATGCCTCATGCCGATCCGTCCAAGCTCTAAGTTGAAAAGTGACGGCAGCTGCGTTCAGGTTGACTACAAGCACCCGCGGCGCTGGTTCTTTTGCCACATCAGGATGGCTAGCGGCAGTAACCTTCAACAATTCGGAAACGCGTTGAACATCAGCGCCTGCAACCACGCTAACGGAGACCTCCACCGCACGCCGTCGATCCGAAAAGGTCCAGTTAGTCACCTGACTTGAGATGAGCGAACCGTTCGGCAAAATGACTTCGGAGCCGTCCGCGGTGCGAATGACGCTGGCCCGGATGCCAATGCGACGCACTTCGCCAACATTCCCGCCTACCTCGATGACGTCACCGATTTTGATCGGACGCTCGAAAAGCAGAATGAGGCCGGACACAAAATTATTAATGACGTTCTGTAATCCGAACCCGATCCCGACGCTGAAGGCTCCGGCCAGGATCGTAATCTTTGTCAAATCGATTCCAAGCGCTCCCAACGCAACGAAGAATCCCACAAGCAGGATTACATAGTGAAGCATCGTTGAGATCGCGTAAGGAATGCCGCTTCCAAGACGCAAATGACGATAGATGTCTTCTTCCAACAGAAATCGCAGGAATCTCGAAATTACAAAAGATGCCCAAATCGCGATCAGGAACGCGATGATGTGACCCATAGAGATTTCCAGGGAGCCGACTGCAATGCTTGCGTTCAGCGCTGCTTTGATTGCCGCGATCAGCGGAGTTGCTAGACCGAAAAAGTTCAGCATCAGATTCAACCAGAGCAAGACAGCTGAAAACTCCAGGAGCCGGCACGTGCGCCGCTGAAGCATCGAGCGATGCAAACTAACAACCCGCAAAGAGCTAAGCGGTCGGACCTGTAGAGCAATAGTGATCAATCCTTCGAGGATCCGTATGGCGGCGTAGAGCAGCGCCGCGACGTAAACGCTCCTCAGAAAAATCATTGCCGAGAGGTTTCCCAAGTTAACGTATCCGAAAACATTTGCGAGGAACGCCACCGGCAAGAAGACAAGACCGATTTTAGCAATCGCTCGCATTGTTTGCGAAAGCCGCACGTTGCTTTCAGCAGTTGAGGTTTGGAGGCGCTGGCTCCTGAGCATCCAGAATAGAAAGAGGGACGCTCCAAACATCTGTCCGAGAAACAAGACCCTCGTCAACTCTGGTAGAGTCGCCATGAGCACTCGGAGTTGATCAACGAAATACATGATGACGAGCGCATTAAGGATTGGGTTCGAATTCCGGTCCAGCAGCCGCCGAAGAATCACTACGGTTGGGATAAGCGCCGCGGTTTCCAGAATCGCCTGAATAAAGCGCGGAGCTTGCGGATAGATGGATGGGCTGATCAGAATAGAAAGCACGAAGGCCGTTGAGACGGGGAGGTCGAATATTGGCAGCGCGCGCTGCAGATCTGGCTTTTCCTTTGCCAATTTTCGTATTCTGCTCCGCATCCACTGAAGCGCGGTAGCAATCACAACAATGAGTAGAGCGTGGATCAGGAAGGTAAAAGGAAGTCTTTTAGTGAACGCGGTCGACGCTTCCAGTTGCGACGAAAGCGACCTGCCACTTTGCTTCTTCCATTCTCTGCTCAAACCCGTCTCAAGGTTCCAGATGGGCGGGCTATCTCTTACAAGAAGGCCCTTCAATGCCCGGATTTGCGACTGCTCGACTGAAGACTGGACCGTTCGCACCCGGGCTTCCTCTTCGGAAAGGCTGCTTAGCAAAGTCAACACCCGCCCACGGCTCGATTCGGCAGCCCTTCGCGTCTGCTCAACGGAGTCGACGACACTCTGAATGCTCTGCAGGACTGGCGGCGGCGTGTCAGGCACTTTCGCCGATTGGAGCGTCGCCTCCCAGGTCTTTTTCAACTGATCCAAACTCGGGAGTTTCTCTTCCAGACTCGTGGCGAAGTGTGTCAGCTCCCGCTCTGATGCCGACAGACTTTCCGTAAAATTTTGCCAAGTGCGCTTTATGCGATAAAGCATGTCGAGGGAGGGACTCGCGCCCAGGAGCCTCGTGTCTTCCATCATTCTTGGACCGAATTCACTGATCAGTTTCGATAGATGACTTTCGATTTCGTCCGCGTCCGCCTGAATTCTCGCCACACTCGTGTCGATCTCATGGAGAGATGTCGCCGCGGACTGCGCTTCGAACGGCACGTTGCCTAGCGGGATGGGGGTGGGCGCCGGGTTCGGCTTTGCCGGTGATGCGGAAGATTGCGGACCTGTTGCCGCGCCTCCAGGGGAAACCAAAGCCAAGATAAAGAGTAAAACGATTCGAATTACTCGGTGCATTACGGGTCTATACATCGGGGGTTAGAATAGAGTAGAATTGTTTCTTCGCTTCAAAATTCGCGACATGTCAGCCCAACGCTCCGAGCGATCACGTGCTTTGCCGAAATGTTGGCCTGCGCTACCTTCAGGGCCGAAAACATGACGTTTCCTTCCAAAGCAGTCCGTGAAGACCAGGCGAAGCCGTCGAGAGGTTGTGAGACTTTTCAGTCTCGGCGAAGTTTCTTCAATGACTGATCGAAGTGTTGAACCGAGCCTTGAGGTCTACGACACCCATGAATAACCTGAACCTCGCCGTTCAATTCTTCCTCCAGCTCGCTGTCATCCTCCTGTTCTGTCGTCTCGTGGGTGCAATCGCTGCCCGTTTCGGCCAGCCGCAGGTCGTGGCGGAAATGATCGCCGGTGTGCTGCTAGGGCCGTCGCTTTTCGGCCTGCTCTGGCCGGAGGCGCAGCAGTGGCTTTTCCCATGGGACACGACGCAAAAGACGCGCGACACGCAGAGCTATCTCTTCCCCGCGTCGCAGCTAGGCCTGGCGCTCTACATGTTCGTGGTTGGGATGGAGTTCCGCGTGGACATCGTGCAGCGGCGACTGAAAAGCTCGATCGCCGTATCCGTCGCCGGCATGGTGACGCCTTTTGTGCTGGGCGCCGGGCTGGCTTGGATTTTCTTTCACTACACGGAGCTCTTTCCAGAAAAGACTTCGCTCATGGAGGCCATGCTCTTCCTTGGAGCGTCGATGTGCATCACCGCATTCCCGATGCTCGCGCGCATCATCCATTTCAAAAAACTCACCGGTACCACGATGGGCACGGTGGCGCTTGGGGCGGGAGCCATCGACGATGCGACGGCATGGTGCCTGCTTGCCGTGGTGCTCGCGAGCTTCGACAACAACTGGAGTCACGCTTCGGTGAACATCGGCGGCGGCGTGGCCTACGTGGCTTTAACGTTGCTGATCGTGCGCCCGTTGCTCGTTCGATCCAAAGCATGGCTGGTTAAGGATGGCACGCTCACCGAAGCGGGCCTTGTTGTGGGACTCGCGCTCATGGCACTTGGCGCGTGGTTCACTGATCTCATCGGATTGCATGCGGTCTTCGGCGCGTTCGTCATGGGTGCTGCGATGCCGCGCGGCGTCGTCGTGCGCGATCTCGTCGGACGTATCCAACCGCTCACCGTGGCGCTTGCTCCTGCCGCTCTTTTTCACCTACTCGGGCCTGAACACAAAGATCGGCCTGCTCAACACCGGCTTCCTCTGGCTCATGTGCGGGGCGGTGCTCGTGGCGGCGGTGCTTGGCAAAGGCGTGGCCTGCTGGCTGGCGGCGCGCGCCACCGGCATCCCAAATCGCGAAGCGCTTGGCATCGGCACTCTGATGAACGCCCGCGGCCTGATGGAGCTGATCATCATCAACATCGGCCTTCAGCGAGGTGTCATCTCGGAAGGGCTATTCGCCACGCTGGTCATCATGGCCGTCATCACCACACTCATGGCCTCGCCCGTATTTGAACGTCTCGTCGGCACCGGCAGCCATCAACCTCTTCCCGAGCCGGACGCCGAACCTCCCGTCGCACTCAGAACAACTCCCTCAGTTCAAGCGGATTGACTGCTCAAGAGCAATCAGCGTGCAAGATGCTTCTCACGCCCTCCATGAACCCGACTTCAATTTTTTCGGCTACGGTATGACTCTTGAGATGAAGCAGAAATTCAGCATTCCCGGCCCGAGCACGCTGATGCAGATACCGGGCTTGCCCGTCAGCCGCCCGTAGGTCGCGGCCTTGAATGCTCCTGGGTGGAGCAACTCGACAACGTTCGGGTTTTCTTTACCTGAAGTTCCGGTAATTCGATCGACGCCATCATTCTCCAGAGCTGCGACCAAAAGACTAGATCCCTCAGTCATGCGAGTTCCTCGGTGTCGATTCGGTTGGTTGGAATCATTGCTGTGAACTGGACTTCCACTAAAGGCGCTGGGGCGGAGCTCGGGGAAAGCCTACGAACTCAGCGACCTTTTGCTACCTACCATAATTAAGGCCAATCGTCCAGCACAGTGTCGCTCCCTTGAATCACGGGGCAAGCGCCGAGTATCTGGATGGCGACAAGCCGTTTCCGGGGTCGCACGAGCATGCCGGCAGCGATTCATGCCACAATGCTGCTGGACAGCGATAGCCTGCAGATTAGTTTTGCCGCCTTCGCATGCTCAAACATCCTTCTCTCACAGAGAGCCGCATTCGCCAGACCCTCGAACGCATCGAAAGGCTTGTCTATTCGCCGAAAGCACCGGTTGACGTTGCCATATGGGCTGTGCATGGCGAGCCGGTGCCGGCAGAACGCGCATTCAAGGCCAAATACACGCCGTTTTCCGTGGGAGAGATGTGGGGGGCGCTTTGGGACACCGTCTGGTTTCGCTTTCAGGGGGAGGTCCCAAAAGAGTGGAAGGGCCGTGAGGTTGCCGCCCGCGTGCGATTGACAAGTCTTGGCCCCGAGGGCTTCGCCGCGGAAGGGACTGTCTATCAGAACGGGCGCCTCGTCCGCGCGATTAATCTTAACCGTCGCGATGTTGAGATCGCGACGAAGGCAAAGGGCGGCGAGCGGTTCGAATTCTTCGTTGAGGCCGCTGCAAACGGTGGAGCGAACCCCACGGGGGACACTAGCGGACTCAATCTTCCAGACTACCATGGCTCGCCTCTCTTCCGTCTCGAACAGGCGGAACTGGCCTGCAAGAATTCCGAGGCTTTCGATCTTTATCACGATTTCAAGTTCGCTTTGGAAGCAATGGAGGCTTTGCCCGAGACTTCGCAGCGTCGCGCGGAATTACGCTACGCGTTGAATGAATCGGTCAACGAATTCGACCAGGAGGATCTGTCCAGTCTCAAGCTCGCGGCCGCCGCCCTTCACGGTGTGATGCGCCGCCACAATGGCGACACAGCACACACTGTCTCCGCCGTCGGCCACGCGCACATTGATACCGCCTGGCTTTGGCCGCTTCGCGAAACGATCCGCAAATGCGCGCGCACATTTTCGACCGCGCTCGACTACATGGAAAAGTATCCCGAATACGTTTTCGTTTGCTCGCAGGCGCAGCAATACGCGTGGATGAAGGCGTATTATCCGGGCATTTGGGAAGGCATCAAGAAAGCCGTCCGCCGCGGTCAATGGGAACCCGTAGGCTCGATGTGGGTCGAGACCGATTGCAACCTTGTTTCCGGCGAATCGCTAGTCCGGCAAATCCTGCACGGCAAGCGCTATTTTGAAAAGGAGCTAGGCTACGAAACAAAGGACGTGTGGATCCCGGACGTTTTCGGGTACGCCGCTTCACTACCGCAAATCATGCGCAAGAGCGGCGTGGAGTATTTTCTCACGCAAAAAATTTCGTGGAGCCAATTCAACAAGTTTCCTCACCATACTTTCCTGTGGGAAGGAATAGACGGGACGCGGATCTTCACGCACTTCCCGCCTGCGGACACTTACAACGCGGACACAGGGCCGAAAGAACTGATCAAGAACGTCCAAAACTTCAAGGAACTCGATCGTGCAACCCGGTCGCTTCTCGTTTTTGGATGGGGCGACGGAGGCGGCGGCCCCAGCATTGAGATGCTTGAGAAGGCTCGGCGCGCCCGCGATTTCGACGGCCTGCCTAAGCTCGAGCAGGAGAAGGCCATCAAGTTCTTCGAAAAGGCCAAAGTCGACGCCAAAGATCTGCCCCTCTGGGTGGGCGAGCTTTACCTGGAACTCCACCGCGGCACTTACACCAGTCAGGCAAAGAACAAACGACGTAACCGGAAGTCCGAATTCCTTTTGCGAGATGCCGAATTTTTCGACGCGGTCACGCTCGCGTTGGCGCCCGGACGAAAGGAAATCGCGACGGATCCGGAGCGCGCCGTTTATGACGTGACGGGCCTCGGCGAGGCGCGCCCCGAAACTCACCGCGCGGCACTCGAGCGCGCCTGGAAGCTGGTCCTGCTCAATCAGTTTCACGATATCATCCCGGGCTCGTCGATCCACTGGGTCTATCGGGATAGCGAGCGCGATTACGAAACCATCCGTCAACTCGGCGAGTCTGTGCGAGACTCCGCGTTGTCAACCCTTGAGGCGCTTCTCGATACCTCCGCCTTTAGGGAACCGGTATTGATAGCCAATACCCTAGGTATTCGCCGTCGCGAGATCGTCGAACTGCAAGACGGCGTTCTCGCCAGCGTCGATGTGCCCCCGTTTGGCTATGTCGCCGTCGAGAAGACCGACGAATTCCTCCGCACGACGGACGACCCGGTCAAGGCCGTCGAATCCCGCCAGGGCATCACGATGGAAAACGGCCTGCTTCGCGTTAAGATCAATGCAAAAGGCCACCTGACAAGCGTCTTCGATCTTCGCGCCCGCCGCGAAGTTCTCAGCGGGCAGGGAAACATGTTCCATCTGCATCAGGACATTCCGAATTCTTGGGACGCTTGGGACGTGGACATTTTCTACAAGGAGCGATGCTGTGTCATCGAGGGGCTCGAAAAACTCGAGCTCGTCGAGGCCGGCCCGCTGCGCGCCGCCGCGCGAATTGTTCGTGGCTTCGGCAAGTCCCGAATCGAACAGAGAATCGTTCTGAGCGCAGGATCGCCCCGCATCGATTTCCCCACGGAAGTCGAATGGAAGGAGAGCCAAAAGATTTTAAAGGTCGCCTTCCCCGTCAACATCTATGCGCAGAAGGCCAAATACGAGATACAATTTGGGCATCTTGAGCGTGCCAACCATACTAACACTAGCTGGGATATGGGGAAGTTTGAGGTCTGCGCACAAAAATGGGCGGATCTCTCAGAGGCCGGCTACGGCGTTGCCCTGCTCAATGATTGCAAATACGGCTACGACATCCAAGGCAATGTCATGCGGCTCAGCCTGCTCCGCGCTCCCAACTCCCCCGATCCTCTGGCGGACCGTGGGTGGCACCATTTCAACTACGCCCTGCTGCCTCATACCGGCGACCTGCGGGAAGGCCATGTGATTGACCAGGCCTACGCGCTGAACGTTCCGCTCCTTGTCCGCGATCTGAAGCCAACTGCGGGCTCTCTCCCTGCATCGCATTCGTTTTTCCTTACTGACCGGCCCGGCTCCGTTGTGGAAACAATAAAAGTGGCCGAGGAGGGCGCCGCAATCATTGTTCGGCTTTACGAATCCGAAGGCGGCCGCGGCCCGCTGACTCTCACCACCATTCTGCCGGTGAGAAAGGCCTGGCTCGCCAGTCTGCTTGAGGCAGAGGAACAAGCCCTCCCGATCAGGAATGGCGCCGTCCGGCTCGATCTGCGACCTTTCGAGATCGTAACGCTAAGATTCGCCTTGTGATCGGGACGGCATGCCGTGGACGGGGATCCAGACCGCTTCAGGATGGGTCTTTGACATGCGCGCCAGTTCGCGATTGTCACGGCACGGTCCGCCTTGTAAGACGCGAATGTGCTTGAGCTAAATCCCGAGAATAAGATCGCGGGTGTCTTAACTCCGGCCTTTGCGGTTCGCGGCGCGAAGGATTTGGGGATCGGAGATACCGAGGCTATGAAGGAGCTGATCTCCTGGGCTGCGCGGCAAGGGCTTTCCGTGGTCCAAATTCTACCGATCAATGAAACCGGCGGCGACGGGAGTCCGTATAATCTGCTGAGCGCAATGGCGATCGAACCCACCACCATAGCCACACTTCCCGGCACTCTGCCCGACTTGACCCAAGAGGATTTTGACCGGATCACTGCGAGGCACGACCTTGATGCGCTGCGCCAGGGATCGGTGCAATACCGGGAGGTTAGGAAGCTGAAGCGCCAGCTCCTCTATGCGGCCTTCAAGACCTTTCGCTCTCGAACCGCCGACAAGGCAAGGGCAATGGCGTTCGCAGCTTTCGAGAAAGGCAATGCCGACTGGCTGTCCGACTACGCAACGCACCGCGCGATCGTCAGCTGGCACGAAGAATCGGAGATTTCTCACCAGTGGCCCCGGGAGCATCGATCGCCAACCGCCGTTCGGGTCTGGATGGAATCTGTCACTCCCTCAAGCAAACGACATTTCCGCGAACTCATACGCTTTCATGCCTACGTTCAATGGATCGCCTATTCACAATGGCTTGCAGTGCGCGAGCACGCCGAGCGCGAAGGTGTGGCGCTCATGGGAGACGTGCCCGTGGGCGTCAGCATGCATAGCTCGGATGTCTGGCGCGAACCGGACATCTTCGATCTCAAGCGCTCAATCGGTGCGCCGCCGGAGAAGGCCTTCAAGGCAGACCCGTTCACGGAAAGATGGGGCCAGAATTGGGGCTTCCCGCTTTATAATTGGGAGCGCATGGGTGAGGACAATTTTGCGTGGTGGAGAAGGCGCCTGCGGCTAGTCATGAGCATCTTCCACTTGCTGCGGGTGGATCACGCGCTTGGGTTCTTCCGGATTTACAGCTTCCCATGGCCACCTTCGGACAACGCGAAATTCACCGATCTCACGCCCGATAAGGTCATGGAACTCACCGGCGGAGAATTGCCACACTTCGTGGATCGCGACGATGGAACCGAAGAAAATCGCGAACATAACCGCCAGCACGGTGAAAGAATTTTTAAGATGATGCTGGAGGAAGTCGGCGCGCACCGTCTCATTGCCGAGGACCTTGGCGATGTGGCTCCTTATGTCCGGCCCACCTTGCAGCAACTCGAGATACCCGGCTTCAAGATCCCTCCGTGGGAACGCAATTGGGACCGCCTGATTTCCGGAAAGGATTACGAGCGCCTAAGCCTCGCGACCTTTGCCACCCACGACCATCCGCCCGTCAAATCCCACTGGGATGAACTGTTCCATGTTGCGCAGAGCGAAGACAAGTTGCTTCGCGATGCAGCCATACACGGGATGTGGGAGCTGATGGATTTCTGCGGCCAGCCCGAATACAAGCTGCCGCAGGCGTTCAGCGTCGAAATCCATGAAATTCTCCTCCACGGCCTTTTCGCCAGCAATTCCTGGATCGCCATCCATATGATCGTCGATCTTTTTGGCACCGATGAGCGCTTCAACATACCTGGACCCGCCGTTGATGCCAATTGGACCCGTCGCATGTCCCTGCCCATCCAGGAGTGGGATGCCGCATACAGTTCACCCCTAAAACTCGTCCGTCAGTCCCTCTCTGAAACCGGAAGATCAAAAAAATGACCAAAAGCATATTGCGGAACGGCTCGAGATCTGCTTACTAACCTTGATAGGCAACGACATTTGCAATGGCAAACCTTACAAAACGGGATTTAGTAATGCGGATCAGCAAGGAGACGGGGCTTGTTCAACAAGACGTTTTCGATGTCATTCAAAAAACACTCGATTACATCACTGAAGCCCTCTCTAAAGGACAAGATGTGGAGCTGCGGAATTTTGGCGTCTTCGAGGTGCGGCTGACCAAGTCGCGTGTCGGGCGCAATCCCCACAAGCCCGAACACGATGTCGTGATTCCCGCGCGCGCAACGGTGAAGTTCAAGTCTGGCAAGATTATGCGGCAGCGCGTTCTTTTGCGCACTGATGAGCTGAAAAATACTGAGAAAGACGGCGCGACGGCTTGATTTTCCGTCGTAAGATGGACGGTGTCTTCGATCATACGCGTCCGTGGCGCGCGTCAAAATAACCTTCAGAGTATTGACCTCGATTTGCCGCTCGGGCAGCTGATCGTCGTCACTGGTCCGAGCGGGAGCGGCAAATCCAGTCTCGCCTTCGATACGCTCTATGCGGAAGGGCAAAGGCGGTATGTTGAGACATTCAGTCCGTACACGAGGCAGTTCCTCGAAAGGATGGACAAACCGAAGGCCGACCTCATCGACGGCATCCCACCGGCCATTGCCATCGAGCAGGCCAATCACGTCAAAACAACCCGTTCGACGGTGGGGACGATTACGGAGATCAACGACTATCTCAAGCTCTTCTTCCCTCGGATCTCCAGTGCCTATTGCCCGTCCTGCCAGCGTGAGATCCGCACCGAGACTCCCGGTTCCGTTTTGGAACACGTCGTTCGGGAATTTATTGGGCGGCAGATTCTTGTGACGTTCGGCATCCCGGTTCCTGCCGGAACTGTCCCTGGCGACTTCTTCGATTTTCTCCGCCATCAGGGATACTTGCGCGTCTGGCTGAACGGCAAAGCGATGCGCACCGATGTGCCCGCCGAAGTAGACAGGCTTCCCGCGATTGTTCCTGTCATCCAGGATCGGTTGACAATCTCCATTGAAAATCGTTTCCGCCTGGTGGAAGCGATTGAGGCCGCCTTTCGATTCGGCTCCGGCAAGATTCAGATTATCAGCCAGGATTCCATGCATCCATTTTCCACCGGCTGGCACTGCCCGCATTGCGATATTGCCATCCGCCTGCCGAGTCCGGGCCTATTCAGCTTCAACAATCCTCTCGGGGCCTGCCCGGAATGCCGCGGCTTCGGCCGCATCATAGGCATCGACTGGAATCGCGTCATGCCGGACCGCTCCGTTTCTATCGCGTCAGGCGTGGTCAAGCCCTTCCAAAGCGGCCACTCCAAGGAATGCCAGCGCGATCTGCTCAAGGCCGCGGCGCGGAACGACGTCGATGTGAATTGTCCCTTCGAGGAGCTGCCCAAAGCGGATCAGGAATGGGTCCTCAATGGCGAGGGCGGCAACCCCGAGGAAGCC
This sequence comes from uncultured Verrucomicrobiae bacterium, assembly GCA_963810765.1. Lineage (GTDB taxonomy): Bacteria > Verrucomicrobiota > Verrucomicrobiia > Chthoniobacterales > Terrimicrobiaceae > DASTFP01. The sequence continues at coordinate 402,979 of CAWEOV010000023.1, read as the reverse complement.
TGGGAGCATGGCCAATGGTATGGCGTGAAGGGATTTTTCGACTGGCTTGAGTCGAAGACTTACAAGATGCATATCCGGGTCCTGCTCAGCCGTTATCGCAATTACCAGCCGTGCCCGAAATGCAGAGGCGCACGCCTTCAGCCGGACGCGCTCAATTTTCGGATCGAACCTGTGCACAAGACCTTGCCGGAGGTTGCTGCCACGCCCATCCGCGATCTGCATCGGGAAATCGCTGCGGTCCAGCTTCCACCCGGCGACCCGACCTCGGTGCTGCTGCAGGACCAGATCCTCTCCCGGCTGCGGTATATGAATGAGGTTGGGCTCGGCTACCTCACACTGGACCGCCCGACCCGCACACTTTCCGGCGGCGAGATTGAGCGCGTCAATCTCACAACCTGTCTGGGCGCCTCATTGGTTAATACGCTTTTTGTCATGGATGAGCCGACAGTCGGGCTGCATCCGCGCGACACCGGAAGGCTGGTGGACGTCATGCATGCCCTGCGCGACAAGGGAAACACGCTCGTTGTCGTCGAACATGAAGAGGCGGTCATTCGGCGCGCCGATCACATCGTAGATATCGGCCCGGGCCGCGGCGGGGACGGGGGAAAGCTCATGTTCTGCGGGCCTGCCTGGGAAATCCAGGATCCAAAGTCAAGGGTCGAGAACTCTCTTACCGCCGATTATCTCTCAGGCAGGAAAATTATCCCCATTCCCGCGCAACGCCGCAGGACGAAACAGATTCTGAGACTTCAGGGGATCCGGCACCATAACCTGCATGACGTTGACGTCGAGATCCCGCTCGGCGTTCTCTGCTGCGTCACCGGCGTTTCCGGCTCGGGAAAGACTTCACTGGTCCACGATGTTCTCTATCGCAATCTCGCAGGCGAGGGCCCGCGCATCGCCTCGGGCCCCGACGAGCACAACTCTGCAGGAGCTTGCCGCTCCTTCGCAGGCGACGAAGAGATCGGAGAGGTCATCATGGTCGATCAATCCCCTCTTGCTAGAAGCCCGCGGTCGACTCCCGCCGTTTACATCGGCGCTTACGACGCGATTCGCGAGCTGTTCGGCACCCAGCCCGATGCTCTCTCGGCCAGCCTGTCCCCCTCGTCTTTTTCCTTCAACGCGGGAGACGGCCGTTGCGAGCGCTGCTCCGGGCTCGGTTTCGAAAAGGTGGAGATGCAGTTTCTCAGCGATCTTTACCTCCGCTGTCCCGAATGCGAAGGACGCCGCTTTCAACCGCACATCTTGCAAATCCGGATCCGCGGCCGATCCATCCATGACGTGCTCGAAATGACCGCTCGCGATGGGATCGCCTTTTTCGAAGAGAACGACCGCATCGCAGCCCCTCTCAATCTGCTCGCCGATGTCGGACTCGATTACCTTCGCCTTGGCCAGCCCGTCAACGCCCTTAGCGGGGGAGAATCCCAACGCCTTAAGCTGGCCGGACACCTCGCCGAACGGCGGGAGTCGGGCGCGCTCCTGATTTTCGACGAACCCACCACGGGCCTGCACTTCGACGATGTCGCCCGGCTGCTTCGAGTGTTTAACCGGCTCGTGGACGATGGAAACAGCCTTGTCGTCATCGAGCACAACATGGAGGTTATCAAGTGCGCCGACTGGCTTGTCGATCTCGGCCCGGAAGCTGGCGATCAAGGCGGGCGGGTCGTAGCGGCCGGAACGCCTGAGAAAGTCGCCCAATGCGACGCGTCGCACACAGGGCGTTTTTTGAGGGATATCCTTGGCCGTGCAAGCGGCACCTTCAAGCACCTTTCGCATCAACAGCCAGTTGCGCAGATTGCCGCCGCATACTCCTCCAATGCCATCCGCGTTTCCGGAGCACGTGAACACAATCTGAAGAACATCAGCGTCGATATTCCTCGCGAAAAAATTGTCGTTGTCACGGGGCTGAGTGGATCGGGGAAATCGACGCTCGCCTTCGACATTCTGTTCGCCGAAGGCCAGCGCCGTTTTCTCGACAGTATGTCAGCCTACGCCAGGCAATTCGTGGACCAACTCGAAAAGCCCGATGTGGATTCCATCGAAGGCCTGCCACCCAGCGTCGCCATCGAACAGCGTGTGACGCGCGGGGGTGGAAAATCGACCGTCGCAACCGTCACGGAAATCTACCACTTCCTGCGCCTTCTTTTCTCAAAGCTCGGTACTCAGCACTGTCCCGACTGCGGCGTGGCCGTTGAAAAACAAACTTTTTCCGCCATCACCGCCACCGTTCAGCAAATCGCGGCGCGCGGTGCAGTCCAGGTCTTCGCCCCGCTAATCAGAGCCCGCAAGGGCTTTCACACCAGGATCGCTCAATGGGCTGCGCGGCATGGAATTGACTTCCTCCTCGTGGACGGCGTGCTGACGCCGGTCGCCGGGTTTGCAAAGCTCGAGCGTTTCAAGGAACACACGATCGATGCCTTGATCGGCGAACTTCCCCCCCGCGGAGACCCCAAGGAACTGGTCCGCCGCGCGCTCGATATCGGCAAAGGTTCTGCCCGCGTCCGCGACAGCAAGGGGAAAATTCACATCGTGAGCTCTGAAATGAACTGTCCGGACTGCGGGCGCGCTTTCGAGCCGCTCGATCCGCGACTTTTCTCGTTCAATTCGCCCCACGGGTGGTGCGCACATTGCCGGGGCTTTGGCGAAGTTTGGCAGGATTATTCGAGCAAGGAATTCGACTCGGTGCTCGAAGCAGAGCTCGCGGAGGAACGGAGTCATGAGGTACTCGGCGAGGGAGAAGCGCGTCCGTGCCCGGTCTGCAAGGGAACGCGCATCAGCGAAACGGCCCGCAGCGTTTTCCTTCAGGGCCAAACGATTACCAGCGTGACGCACTCCTCCGCTGGCCGCTCTGTCGAGATCATTGAAAAGCTCAAATTTCGAGGGAGCGACAAGGAAATCGCCGCAGATATTCTGAGCGAAATTACCCAGCGCCTCCGCTTTCTCTGCCAAGTGGGGTTAAACTACCTCACCCTCGACCGCGCCGCAAACTCGCTGAGTGGCGGCGAATCCCAGCGCATCCGGCTGGCAGCCCAGCTCGGCTCTAATTTGCGCGGTGTCTTATACGTTCTCGACGAACCGACGATCGGCCTCCACGCGCGCGACAACTCCCGGCTTCTCGACGCCCTGGAAACGCTCGCCCTCTATGGCAATTCGCTCGTCATCGTCGAGCACGACGAGGAAACCATGCGCCGCGCCGATCACATTATTGACTTGGGACCGCGCGCCGGCGCGCGCGGAGGAGAGATCGTCGCAACCGGGCTGCTTCGGGATATCCTTTCCAATCCGAATTCGTTGACCGGGAAATGCTTAAAGAATCCGATGAGGCATCCGTCGCGGGGCTCGCGGCGTAGTCTGAAGGACGTGCCATGCTGGATCGAACTCGCCGGCGCCCGTCTCCACAACCTCAAAGACCTCGACGTTCGCTTTCCAGTCAACCGCCTCACCGTGGTCACGGGAATTTCCGGCTCCGGCAAGAGCACGCTTGTCCGCGGTGTGCTGCTTCCCGCTGTGAAGGAGAAGCTCAGCCGGAGGTCTCGGACGGCTTTCCACGCGAAAACCTCGCGTGAAGCCGACAACGCGCTCTACCGGGCAATCGAGGGCGCCGAATCGCTCGGCGCCGTGCTCGAAGTCGATCAATCTCCGATCGGCAAGACCTCCCGCTCGACTCCCGCGACCTACATCAAGGTCTTCGATGAAATCCGCGCCTTGTACGCCAGCCTCCCTGCCGCCCGCATGCGCGGATACACCGGAAGCCGGTTCTCGTTTAACAACGAAGGCGGGCGATGCGAAGCCTGCCAGGGACAAGGAGTCATCAAGCTCGAAATGAACTTCCTGCCAGTCTCTTACATGCCTTGCCAGGAATGCGGCGGGAAACGCTACAACGCCTCCACACTGGAAATCGAATACAATGGCAAGTCCATTGGCGATGTTATGGAAATGACTGCCGAGCAGGCTGCCGAATTCTTCGCTCCGCACCCGAAAATCCGGAGGGCTCTCGATCTTCTCGTGGAGACCGGCCTAGGGTACCTGCAGCTCGGCCAGCCCAGCCCGACGCTCAGCGGCGGCGAGGCCCAGCGGATCAAGCTCGTCACCCAGCTCACCCGCCGCGCGACGGCGGCCGCCGAGGAAATCCAAACCACCCGGCGGGGCAAATCCACTCTTTACATTCTGGAGGAACCGACCATCGGCCTGCACGCCCACGACGTCACCCAACTCATCCAGATCCTGCACCGCCTCACCGACGAAGGCGGCACCGCCATCGTCATCGAACACCACCTCGATGTGATCGCGGAAGCGGATTACGTGGTCGATCTTGGCCCGGAAGCCGGATCGAAGGGTGGCGAGATCGTCGCCGTCGGAACGCCGGAAGAGATCGCCAAGTCCAAGCGCAGTCGCACCGCGCCTTTCTTGCATGAGGTTCTATCTGGCCGAGCCCAAATCGAGCCATTTCGAATCAGATCGGGAACCGGTCGCGAGGATGCACGATCGCCGCGTCCATGCGTCTCTCAAGCGTAGAGCATTGAAAATTCGTTCTCGTTCTCGATTTCTCAAACAGGGGGACGAGGGACGAGCGCGGAGAATCTCTGTTTGCGCTCGTCCAACTGACGTCGTGTCGCCTCAGATCTTGAGCGCGTCAACGGGTAAAGCCAGATGATGATTATCGCGACGACGATCGCTGCGAACTGGACGCCAATCAGCATGGTCCGCATTACCTTTAGTTCGCTTAGTGTCGGCGGCAGCGCTAGTGTCGACGTATCCCGCCATCCTTGGGAGTGCGCCGGCCGAGCAACAACGTCGCTACTTGAGCCACCTTTCCGAAAAATCCGCCAACGGCGACGTAGGCGCCCTCGCGGCGCAGACCAGTAACCAGTTCATCCTCATCGCAGATATCAGCCGTCATCGAGCTGAACATCAGGTTGGCGCATGGTATGCCAAAGGCCAGGATAACCCATTCGATCATGATCAAGTATGGTCTCGCTGGCACCAGCAAGAAGGGCATCAAACAGACGCCTAATAACGCGATCAGTAAGCCGACGAGCGCGCCGTGCCGCTTGCCAGTGTGAGTGGAAAGCCATAGGCCGAAAGGACAAGGCTGCAAGAGTCGAGAAGATCGTGAGCGTCCCACCGATGCCTGTAACATAGGACGCGAACGTTTTACTGCCCTGAGAGGTATAGTAGATATGAACGTAACTGCCGATTACACCTTCACATCCCAACCCCAGCGCGAGGATGACCGTAACTGACTGCAAGAGGAGAAATGGCCTATTTCGTAATGTAAAGCTTCAACGCGACGCGCAGGTCGATCTTAGGTTGCTTTGCGATCGTCTCAGTGTTTTCCCTGCAAGCCACTACCGTCGTCATCGCTCCTGCAAGCATAACAAGACCCACAATAACGCCAAGCCAGCGGGCGCCTACGACTTCGTTGCCGAAGACAGGTAACAGACAAAACCAATAAAACCACGCGGATCCAAACGTTCCCGCTGTTTGCACGTAGCCGCGCCACGCCATCACGCGCGTCCGTTCGTCGTAATTCGTAGTAAGTTCGATGCCGAGTGCTCCGTATGGAACAGAAAAGATCGAAAACGCTGCTGCATAAATCGAAAGCATCAACACGAGATAGATGAAACGTCCGATCTGGGTGGCAGTCGGAGGCATCCAAATGCAAAGGAAGTAACAAGGCGCCGATCACTGCACCGCACACGATGAAAGGCCGCCGTCTTCCCCATCGAGTCCGCGCATTATCCGAGACTGTCCCCACGATCGGATCCAAGATTGCTCCCACGACTCTCGGCACCGCCAGCGCAATGCCCAGAAAAAGAGGATCCATCTTCAACGCTATGCTGTAGATCGGCACCGCAAGGGCGTTGACTATAGTTTAGAAAAAGGAAGTCCGTAAGACCGCCGGCCCCATACGCTGCTTTGCGCCAGACTGGAACCCGCTCACTGGCGGGCGCGGGATGGGACGGATGGAGATGAAGGGTCGCGATGATCGAAGGCGGGACTTTTGTGTCCTTCTGCTGATTCATGTCGTGGTGCATGATTCTTTGAAAATCAAAGACGGCAAGATGAGCGCTGTTCGCAGGGCGTTCTGGATTCAGCCAATTTGCGCCGAAGGGTTTGCCAGCAAGCAGCTGCGGAACTCGTTAAATTTTCATGTTCGCCATGGAGGCAGATTTTACGTCTTTTCGAGTTGGTCCAGTAAACCGCCCGGAGTGGCATGGATGACGGTGTGGCGCGTGGCGAGAGCCAAGACGAGGCGGGTGCGGGTTTCGGCGGTTTCGCGCGTGGGGCGGCGGATATTGAAGTCAAAAAGGGAAACGAGGAGCAATTCGCCGCGCTGGAATTTGGCCTCCCAGTCCCCGGGGAGTTGAAAGGGATCGAGTCCGCGGGCGGGGCAGACGACGATGGGCTGGGGGCCGCGCAGAAAGATGCGCAGGCATTCCTTTTCCACCGGCGTGTGGAAGCCGCTGATGACAGAGCGGTTCTCTGCGCGCCAGCGTTGGGCGAGGTCCATGGCTTCGATGATTTTCGTGCCGGGACAAGTTTTTGAGCAGAGCAGCGCGTCAAGCGGTTGGTCGAGCAACGCAGCGCAGCCGTGGGACCAGAGTGTTCGCCCCTGCCAATCTATGACCGTGGGTTTGCGCAGCAGCACGATGTGGCTCCTTATTGGTCCTCAGTGTCACACAGCACGAGACCTTGAAACGCCTGCAAGCCTTCCTGATCACGTTGGTGCGCTACGCTCGGAACACATCCCGAGCGGGATCCCCGAGGCTGCTTCGAGGAAGCGCACGGGGTTTTCGATTGGATAAAGCTGATCATCAGTTTCGCGCTAGGGGCGCATCGCCGATGGGAAAAAGAATAAATGCACGTAGCAAGCTATTATGACGGAAATCGGGTTTGCGTTTTAATCGGATATGGCAGGAATTGTGGTCTGCCTAGCCGATAAACGGCCGAGCCTGTTTTTCGCCGCATGGTGATCAAGTGTTCGTGTCGCCCTGCTGAAGTTGCTACCCGTTGACAATCCGTCTATGGAACTATAGTTAATTAACCTTTTAGCGTGAGTTCTCTTTCTGTTTTGCAAGATGCGCCATCCTCCGATACTGGAGGGACGCGCGCGGATCTAAGACCCCAACATATCCGGGACGCCGTCATCCGGCTCGCTGGAAATTCGCAGGATGGCATCCAGTCGGCCGGCGCGCTGCTGGCGAGGCTGGCGGGCCGCAGCGCCCAGGATGTGATGACCTACATGACGATCCCGTCGACCATTTCGGGAGGGCCGTCCATCTTTCAGGTTCGCATCGGATCGGGCGAGGTTCTCTCAGCGGGAGACGAGGCGGACTTCCTTGTCGCGTTCCACCAGCACAGCTACGAGGACCACATTCATTTCCTTCGCGATGGGGGAGTGCTGCTTTACGATTCCGACAATGTGCAGCCGGACCCCAACAAGAAGCAGTTCGTTCATGTGGGCGTGCCGATTACCGGTCTCACCATCGAAGCGCTGGGTGGATCTGCAAAGGACAAGGGCAAGAACATCTTTGTGCTGGGCCTTTTGGCGAGGATCTTTCAACTTGACACGGGCAAGCTCAAAAGACTGATTGGGGAACGATTTAGCGGAAAATCCGGAGATGTCGCCAATACCGCGCAAATGGCATTTCAGGCCGGCTTTGCCTATCCCGTCGGGAACGTGCTTTCCCGGCTTTACCGCTTTGAGCCGGGCATGGAATCTGCGAGCGGCAGAGCGCAGGTTACCATGGACGGAAACCAGGCGCTGGCCTACGGATTAATCGCGGCTGGCGTGCGCCACGGGGCCGGCTATCCGATCACTCCTTGGTCATCGATCATGGAAATTCTGCGAAGCGAACTTCCCAAGTATGGAGGCATCTTCGTGCAAGCCGAAGACGAGCTGGGTGCGGTTTCCCTGGCGCTTGGCTTTTCCTACGCTGGCCATCTTTCCGTTACAGGCAGTGCCGGGCCGGGCATTTCCCTCAAAACAGAGGCGATCGGCTGGGCCTCGATGGCTGAGATCCCCCTCATTGTCGTCAACGTCCAGCGAGGCGGGCCCAGCACCGGCCTGCCCACGAACGTCGAGCAAAGCGATCTCTATCAGGCAATTTTCGGCGGGCATGGTGACAGTCCGCGCGCCGTCCTAGCAGCCTCCACAGTGGAGGATTGTTTCTACATCGCGATCGAGGCGGCGCGCATCGCCCGCAAATACAGCACTCCTGTCATCATCCTTAGCGATTCGTCGCTCGCTACCCGTATCGAAGCCTTTGACGAACCCGACCTCAGGAAGCTGATGCAGGATCCGAAACCTGATCTTACCCCGCGATCCCAAGGCTTCAAACCTTACGCGCTCGATAATCTGACGCATCACGCTCCGCCCGGAACTCGCATGCTGGATGGTAGATACCCGGTGGTAACGGGCCTCGAGCACGACGAAATGGGACATCCAACGGGCAGTCCCAAGCTGCATGCGGCAATGACTGCCAAGCGCCGCCGCAAGCTCCAGCTGCTGGCCGAAGAAATTCCCGTCCCCGCGGTTCACGGTGATCCGGAGGGCGAGGCCCTGCTGGTCGGCTGGGGTTCGACGTTCGGTCCGATTCATGAAGCCGTCAACCGGGCGCGGGAACGCGGCGAGAGCCTCGCCGCACTCCACCTTCGCCACCTGCATCCATTGCCCAACGGGCTCAACGAAATCTTCGATCGCTTCAAGCGAGTCATCGTCATCGAAATGAACGATGAAGGAATGTATGGCCACGGGCAGCTCGCCACGATCCTCCGCGCGAAATACTGCAACCCGAAAATCCGCAGCTTGACCAAGACCGACGGACTGACCTTCCGTGTCCGTGAAATTTTGGAAGGAGTTTTGAGATGAATGCACCCATCGTCATCGAAGAACGCGAAAAGCTCACCAAAAAAGCCCTCACAGCTGATCACCCAACCTGGTGCCCGGGCTGTGGAGATTTTGCCGTCCTGGCCGGCTTCTATAAGGTTCTCGAAAAGCGACAACTTCCGCAGGAAAGCATCGTCACTTTGGCTGGCATCGGCTGCTCCTCGCGCTTTCCTTATTTCGTCAATACTCACGGCGCACACTTCATCCATGGCCGAGCTGTGCCGCTCGCCTCCGGCGTGAGCCTTTCCCGGCCCGATTTGCACGTGTTCCTGTTCGGTGGCGACGGCGATGGATTTTCCATCGGCGGCAACCACCTCGAACATGGAGCGCGCAAGAACATCCGGCTCACCTATGTGATCATGGATAACTTCGTCTACGGCCTGACGAAAAAGCAGACCTCGCCCACGTCGCCGATCGGTTACCGCTCGAAAACCGATCCGGCCGGCGCCATCGATCAGCCGGTCAATCCGATCAAGAAACTGATCGCCGCGGGCGCCACGTTCGTTGCGCGCACGCATGCCACGCAGATCAATCACATGATGCAGATGATCGAGCGCGCGATGGATCACGATGGCTTTTCTGTGGTCGAAGTGCTCTCTGAATGCGTGGAGTTTTTCCCGGGCGCCTTCGACGCGGGCAATCCGCGCAAGGGAGGCGCTTTCGAAGTCATCAATGAGAGAAAGTGGGACAATTCGCCCGAGGACGAGGCGCGCCATGACGTGACAGACGAAATCGCTGCCTATCGGCTCGCTGACCGGCCATTTCCAGGAGTCTTCGGCGTGTTTTTTGACATCGATCGCCCGACGAAGAATTCGCTCGAGAGCAAATGGATCGCCGAATCACGGGCGAAAACCAACGGCATCAGCGATCTGGAAATCCTCCAGCAGACATTTGATCGGATGAAATAGCCTCGTGTTCGGAGGCTTGGACCGATGTGTCGTTAGTCCGGGCATACGCCGCAGAAATTTCGGCGTTCGCTGCAGACAAATGCTTTGCGCAGCCGGGTCGCCGCGTGAGACAAGCTTTCCCCCATGCTGAACTGGATATGGCTTGGACTCGTCGTGCTATCCGTCCTTTTGGGCGCGGCATCGGGCCAGCTCGGCGACGTGACAGCCGCGGCCTTCGACGCTTGCAAGACGGCCGTCGTAACGCTTGCTTTGCCGCTCGCAGGGATTATGGCGTTGTGGCTCGGTGTTATGCGGCTGGCGGAGCAATCGGGTCTCGTAAACCTCCTCGCCGGAGCTTTGCGGCCGATCATGCGCTGGTTGTTCCCTGACGTTCCGGTCAGCCACCCGGCGATGGGCTCGATGGTGATGAACATGGCAGCCAATATGCTTGGTCTGGCTAACGCTGCGACGCCACTTGGCCTGCGCGCCATGCAGGACCTCGAGAAGCTGAACCCGCGACCCGGCGTCGCTTCGAACGCCATGTGCACGTTCCTCGCGATCAACACGAGCTCGATCCAACTCATTCCCGCCACGACCGTCGGCATCCTTTCTGCCGCGGGCGCTGCGAACCCGACTTCCATCATCGGAACGGCGTTCATGGCGACCATTTGCTCGACGGCCGCTGGAATAATTGCCGTCAAATCCCTCGAGAAGCTTCCTCACTTTGCGCTTCCAAAAGTAGAAAGAGCCAAAGATGAACCTGCAGTTTCCCAGGAAGGAGCGCCTGAGCCTGAAGAACGGCATGCGGCACCGTTGGGCGCCACTTGGAAAACACTCGTGGTGCTGGGGCTTTGCGTCTTCGCCGCGCTTTTTGTCACAATGGCGTTTTTTCCGGCAGCCTTTGAGAGCCTTGCCAATTCGGTGCGACGCTTCCTGTCCGTGGCTGCCCCGTTTGCGTTTCCGCCGGAGTGGTCCGGCAAGCATTGGCTGGCCAGAAGTGTTGAAGCGATTTCCCTTCTCGCAATCCCCTTTATTCTTACGATGTTTCCGCTTTACGCGGCGGCAAAGCGCGTTCCGGTATACGAAGAGTTCGTCGAGGGTGCGAAGGAAGGCTTTCAGGTCGCGATTCGCATCATCCCCTTTCTCGTGGCGATACTTGTCGCCGTCGGGATGTTTCGCGCAGCCGGCGGAGTGGATCTCCTGGCCGGGCTTCTGTCACCGATTTTCCAGCCTTTGCAGTTCCCGCCGGAGCTTCTTCCGCTCGTGCTCATGCGGCCGCTCAGCGGAAGCGGCTCAAATGGCATCTTCGCCGAATTGGTGAAAGCCCACGGACCCGACAGCCTGATCGCCAAAATGGGTGCCACCGTCATGGGCAGCACCGAGACGACGTTTTACGTCATCGCAGTCTATTTCGGCTCGGTCGCGATCCGGCGGACACGCCATGCAGTCCCCGCCGGTCTGATCGCCGATCTGGCAGGCGTCATCGCGTCGGCGGTTATTTGCAATCTGGTATTTCGGTAGCAGCCTGCCGGCGCTTGAACAGTGGTGTGATCGCGCTATTGTTTCTTCGCTTTGTAAAAATTGATGGCGGTGACGAGGTCTACCGCGCGTTGGAGCACGGTATCCCGGAGCTGCGGCGCCTTGCCGCGGTCCCGCTGGGCAGCCTGCACGGTTTCAATTTCGGGATTGAGGTTCGCCACGAGCGAGGCTTCGTTCATCCTGCGTCGCTCTGGATCGAACACGAACTGACTCACACCCTTTTCCTTGCTCTCACGAAAGAGCTGTTCGCGCACTTCGCGGGGAAGGGAAATGGAGACGTCGGGCTTGACTCCATCAGGAAAGATCATGCCCGAATTCGGCAGGATGACCTGTGCGACGGCCACTCGAAGCACGGCATTGCCGCCAATAGGCGCCTCTGCGAATTCGACCGCCTGCCCGGTCGTCTCGGACCCTATGATCATCGCGCCCGCATTGAGCCGCAAAGTGCCCGCAAGTGCTTCCGCCGCGCCAGAGGTCTCGGAGTCTGTCAATATGACTACCACGCCTTGAAAAGCGGGATCTTGATTCGAGGTGAAAATTCTTTCCTGCTTTGCGCTCGGCTTCTGAATTGAGAAGAGCAGCTTTCCCTTCGCACAGAACCGGCGCGCGAATTCGGCCGCCGCTTCGTAGTCGCCAGCGTCCAAGAGGCCGCGCAAGTCCAGGATCACCGTATCGATCTCCTTTTGCGCAAAGCTCGCGAGCGCCGCATCGAACTGCGCAAGAGTGTCCTTCGTCAACGCGCCGAGACGAAAATAGGCGATGTGCGAATCGAGGATCTCCGCGAGAAATGGGGTCTGCGGGCGGGGAGAAGACTTCGTCGAGGCGCTCACGATGGCTGCACCCGGAGACAACCGCTTGACGAGCCCTTCCAGAGTCGCCCGCTTCATTTCCTTGTCATCAACCTTCGATCCATCGAAGAACAGCTCCTTGACCGTCTGAAGAGCCTTCTCTACGTCTTCGTCCTTTAGGCCGTCGATTAACTCCCGCATCGTCCGCAAGGGGGGCGATGGCGTGGGCGATGGCGACTCGGAAGGCTCAGGCGTTGGAGACGGAGAGGGCGAGGGCTGCTGTGCCCACAGCGCCCCGGTCAATACGGCAAGAATCACGGGAACTCGAAGGATCATGAGGCGCCAATGTCCTCTCTGCGGCGAATCTGGTCAAAGCGGATTGTGTCCGCCGCGCGGTAAGCCAATTCCCTCGCCACACTGCGGTCAGAGCCCAGAGCACTCACCCCGATCACCCGACCGCCATTGGTGACGATGCGGCGCCCATCCCGCTTCGTTCCCGCATGAAAAACCACCACGTCGTCCATTGCCTGGGCTTCGTCCAACCCCTCGATTCCCTTTCCTTTCTCGTAGGCGCCAGGATACCCACCCGAAGCGAGGATCACGCAAACGGCGGTCCGTTCATCCCACTCTGGCCTCTTGGTCGCAATTGCTCCATCCACACAGGCCTCCAGCAAGTCGAGCAAGTCGCTTCGCAGCCGCCGGACAAGCACCTGCGTCTCCGGATCTCCGAATCGGCAGTTGAATTCCAGCACCTTCGGTCCGTCCTCTGTCAGCATTAGTCCCGGAAACAACATGCCGCGAAACGCAATGCCATCAGCCTTGATGCCAGCTACGAAGGGGTCGAGCACTTCGGCTTTCACCCGCTGTATCAGCGAGGCATCCAGAGTCCCGGAGGGTGAGACCGTGCCCATGCCGCCCGTGTTCGGTCCGCGGTTTCCATCAAGCGCGCGCTTGTGGTCCCTCGCATCCGGAAACAGGCAGTAGCCTGACCTGTCCACCAACGCGTGAATCGAGCACTCGACACCGCTCAGGCATTCCTCGATGACGATCTTTCTGCCGGCCTCTCCGAATACCCCCAGGTCCATCGCTCGATGGATGGCCATTGCAGCTTCGAGCGGATTCTCCGCTACGACCACACCCTTGCCCAACGCGAGACCATCCGCCTTCACAACCAGCGGATACTTGGCATTACGGCACCACGCGTGCGCCTCGAGGCTTCTGGAGAATTCTCTCGCCTCCGCCGTCGGAATCCCGTGCCGCTGCATAAAACTCTTCGCGAAAATCTTTGAGGACTCGAGCCGCGCCGCTTCGGCGCATGGGCCGAAAATCCTCAGCCCCTCTCGCTCGAAAGCGTCCACGATACCCGCAGCCAAAGCGTCATCCGGCCCGACGACAGTCAGGCCGATCGCTTCACGCTTGGCAAAACTTACGAGAGCTGGAATATCGTCTGCGCCAAGCGGCACATTTTCACCGAGTTGTGCCGTTCCCGCATTGCCCGGTGCGCAGTAGAGCTTCGTGACTCGTGCGGACTGCGCGAGCTTCCATGTCAGGGCATGTTCGCGCCCGCCCGAACCGATGATCAACACTTTCATGAGCGCATTTAACAGTTCTCCGGAGTTGGAAGGAAACAGTATTGCATCGAGAATCGGCGCCTTCATATTTGGCGCTTCTGTCACTATGAAACCCGCGGATACTTACTTTCCCTTGGTCGAAGAGAAGCTTTCCACGGACTACGCTGGAATGTTCCGCGAGCCGGGTGGGGCGCTGAAACATCCGTTCCTAACGCCCGGCAGCGATCAATACGCGGAGGTTTTGTGGGATTGGGATTCATGGTTCAGCAACATCGCGCTGAGACAAATCCTAGCAAAATCGGGCAGCGCCGCTGAGAAGGACAGGGCGCGGCCCTATGAGCAAGGCTGCGTATTGAACTTTCTCGAATTCGGCGGGATGGACGGTTGGATTCCGATCTTGTCGGGGCGGGGCGGCCCGGAGAAGCCGGAGCATATTTATGAGCAGAATATGCACAAGCCCTGTCTGGCACAGCATGCAGCGTTTCTCGTCCAGGCCGATGGCGGCGATGCCGAGTGGCTTCGGTCGAAATTCTATTATCTTCAGGCATTCCTGAACAATTACCGCAACCACCACCGGCATTCGTGCGGCCTGTACTTCTGGCAGACCGACATGTCCATCGGTGTGGATAACGATCCGTGCACCTATTACCGGCCGCCGCGCAGTTCGGGCGCGATTTACCTCAACGCGCTGATGCTCAAAGAGCTCGAGGCCGTATCCTATCTCTGTCGTTGCCTTGAATTAGGAGAAATCGCGGAACATTATCAGAAGGACGCCGACGATCTGCGAGAGGCCATCCAGGAACACTGTTGGGATGAGCGCGACGGATTTTTTTATAGCGTCGATCTGAATCTGCTTCCGGTCGAAGCTAAGCGCACATTCGGCCTCCACCAGGGAATGCCCCGGGACTGGCCGTGTGTGATCCAACGGATTGGCGTATGGTCAGGATTCCTTGCACTCTGGGCTGGGCTTGCCACTGCGGAGCAAGCCGAAAGGATTCTGGTTGGACAATATCGCGACCCAAAGACATTCAACGCGCCGTTTGGCATCCGGACCCTCTCGCGCATGGAGAAAATGTATAACCTGCGCGCCACGGGCAACCCCTCGTCGTGGCTTGGACCGATCTGGGGAATCTCCAACTATATGGTCTGGCGCGGGTTGCTGAATTACGGCTTCCGCGATGATGCGGAGCAATTGGCCGCGAAAACGGTTCAACTTTTCGGCCGCGACCTCGAACGCTTTGGAACGCTCCATGAATACTACCAGCCCGAGAACGGTGAGCCCATTCTAAACCCCGGTTTCCAGAATTGGAATTATCTCGTTCTAAACATGATCGAATGGCTCAAGGGCCGCGAGCCCGTCGCAGAATTTGGGATGCGCGGTCCGCCGGCTGGGTAGAATTTCTTCCCCGTCCTTCGGTCTCGATTCTCCAAGATCGCAAACGATGGTGTAGGGGCGGTTGTCAACCGCCATTTGGAGGAAATCGAAAAAGCGGGTTTACTCTGGAAACAATCGCTGATTGGCTTGTGTTAGGCGACGAGGACCGTCCACAACCTTGGGAATAGCAATTTCTCAATCTCCGATCCGCAGCAAGTGCTCCGATTGGCGAAAGTCACCTTTGAAGCCCATGCTCTCGGCAACCTGAAAATGTCGAGATGACGCAGCGTTCGATGCGTGCCACTCTTTCCGGCGCGTTGGCAAGCTGAGCGGTATTCCCGGCGCGACTTGTAGAGGTGAGCCGCGAAGCCGTCGTGCTCGCTGGCCTGACAAACGCCCCCATCGAGGCATTGCCCGTGGCTTGCTGGAGGCTCGCCTCTTCTTATCTATTTCGTCTGAGCAGGCGGAGTTATGTTCCAGATATTCATCCGATACTTCCAAGCATCGCCCTCACGAACCATAATCGATGCCCAAAAGCCCTTGAGTTCTATCGGACCGAAGTTCTGGCCGCGAATAGTCGTAGTCCATGATCCGGTTTCCCGAATTTCATTGCCAGCCGTTCCTAGGGTGTGAGGGGAATCCTGATCGGCCGTGCCGCGATGGTTGCTGAAATGCAGAGCACAGCTGATTGCCAATCCTACGAGGGCCAATGATACGTGAATTTTCATGATTTCTCCTCGCAGCTAGCTAGCGTTCACAAATCACTGCGGATTCGTTACTTATGGAAGGAACTTGGTTTCACCCGCGCGAGCACGCACACTGTGTAGTTGAGCAGGTTTCGGCAAGCTAAGGCCGACGCTGGTTTGGTGCTTTTGTGCCCGTTAGCTAGCATGGTTCCGGTCTATAGGCGGTAGCTTGTTTGGTGGCAGCCTTTCTCCTGAAGAAGGAGGGAAGCTCGACCCCGTTGAAGAGTTTATTAAACCGATTCCGCGGCCGGGCCGAGCCCCGCTCACTATCAACAATCTAAGCTATGACAAAAAATAAGAATCAAGCCAAGAAGCCTGTGTGTTTGCAGAGTTTGCCCATGATCCAGCTTAATTAACAACGCGGCCAGCAGCTGCTCGGCCGTCTGTTGCACCTCGGTGAGTTTCGCAAAACGTGTCGCGGTGCATTATCGTGAAATATCACGACACTGCCGATCGCGAAGTTCGTGGATCAACTGCTTGGGCAGGGTTTCTAGCACATTAAAGGTGAAAAAGAGAGACTGATTCACACTCAAATATGTGCTAGTCACATGCCATGGCAGACGACCCATTTGAACGTTATGAATTTAAGGGAATTCCACCTCCTGCACCATCGAACGAGGATTTGGCCGAGGCGATCCGCCTGAGTCGGAACGAGGATTTGGCCGAGCGTATGCACTTGAGTCTGACAAAGTCTGAGCCTCTTGAGAAGCTTAACCGTCGGAGGCTATTCGAAACGATTAGGGACGACTTCAAGTTGAACCCAATCGTGCTTCTCGATAAAGCAGGCAGATCTGCGCCGACGGTCGAGAAATTCGAGGAGCATGCGCAAACTTGTAGTTTCGCGGAATTGGTTTTCAACGCGAATCCGGCTCTTACGGGATCACGCGGCATCCTTGTGGTTTGACTCCTCGGAATTCTCCCGCAATTCGGGCTGCGCGCTGGAATCCTCGAGGCTCTCGAATCCGAAAACGTCATCCGAAGCGTCCACGGCAATGCTTTCGACTTCGCGCAGTTTGCGCTGCATGGTGCGCGCCTTCGTGCCCACGGTCTCAATGTCGCTTGTGGCCTGTTGCAGCTTCCTTTGAACTTTGGCAAGGACGTCGCCAAAGGTGCTGAACTGGGCTTTCACGGCACCGAGAATTTTCCACACTTCGCTGGAGCGCTTTTCGATCGCGAGAGTGCGAAAACCGACCTGGAGACTGTTGAGAAGAGCGACGAGTGTGGTGGGCCCGGCGACGATGACGCGGTGTTCGCGTTGAATGTAGTCCGCGAGACCCGGGCGTCTGAGAACTTCGGCGTAAAGGCCCTCGGTGGGCAAAAACATGATTCCAAAGTCGGTGGTCTGCGGGGGATTTAGATATTTTTGGGAGATCTCGCGCGCATTCGCCTTGATGCGCAATTCCAACTGGCCGGAAAAGATCCTGATTTGCTCGGAATCCTGCCTGTCGACTGCCGCGACAAGCTTTTCGTAGTCCTCCTTGGGAAATTTGGCATCGATAGGAAGCCAGACCTGCGAGCCTTCCGCATCGCGACCCGGCAGTTTGATTGCAAATTCAACATTCTCCCCGTTATCACGCGGCTGGACGTTTTTCGCGTATTGCTCGGGGCTGAGAAACTGCTCGAGGATCGCCGCAAGCTGGAATTCGCCCCATCCGCCGCGATTCTTCACGTTGGACATCAGGGTCTGCAAGCTGCCGACCTCTCCGGCAAGCTTTCGCATTTCACCCATGGCCATGTGAACCTGCTGGAGGTTTTCGCTGACGATCCTGAAGGATTCTCCGAGACGGCGCTCGAGTGTCGTCTGCAACTTCTCCTCCACCGTCGCGCGCATCTGCTCGAGCTTCGCGTTGTTGTCCTGCTGTATGGCACCCAGCTTGCTCTCCAATGTTGCGCGCAGGGTTTCGAGTTTCTGCTCACTGGTTTCGGTCAGAAGAGCAAGCTGCCGGTCCAAGGACTCCCGCAGGCGAGAAAGGACCTCCGTCTGAGTTCTCAGGGAGTCTCTCGTGGCGTCCGAGACCTGATTGAGCGCGGCGAAGAGCGCCTGCGCGAGTTCCTGCCGGCCGGAGGAGTTGTCCTGCCGCATCTGCGCGGGGAGAGAATCGAGCTGGCTGCGAAATTCCGCGATCCAATCCTTCAGCAAGCTGCGAACTGAGCGACTGGAGACGAGGAGGGTTATATGCAGCGCAGCAACCGCAACGGTAACGACAAGAATTGCAATGAGTAGGCTCTCTGTCATGCCTCAATTAGCCATCGCAGGCGGCGTTTTTCGCTCACCGGGACAGTTTTAACGATGGGTTAGGACATTTGAAGGGGGAGAGCCAGAAGTATTCCTGGAACTTTCGGGGTTTTGAACACTGGGTCGCTGCAACTCCTCGTCCTCAGTTCTCGTCCTCGATCTTCAGGGAATTCGAGGACAAGGGACAAATTTCCGGCTCAGGCGCGTCTACCCGAGGCGGTAGACGATGCGCGCCTTTTCGAGATCGTAAGGGGACATTTCGAGTTTCACGCGATCCCCGTTAAGCAGACGGATGAAGCGCTTGCGCATCTTGCCCGAAATGTGGGCGAGCACCGTATGATTGTTCGCCAATGCGACGTGGAACATGGTTCCCGGCAACACGGAGGTGATTGTTCCTTCGATTTCAATAGTTTTGTCTTGGGTCATAATAAAGGTACGCGAAACGAAGATGGCATTACAAGGGTTGGGGCCTGACGCTTGTTCGTCGAGAAAAGGAACAGGCTGGTCCTGCGCCGGAACTCCGCTGCGAATGTCGGACACGCAGCAAAACCATCCCCACACTTCCGTTTTTGCGACCCTCAATCTGGCCCACCGGCGGCCAAATGCAATGCTTCGTTTCTGATATCTTCCAGAAACGTCCGTTGACAAGGCAGGCATTCCCAACGAGTTTGCCCGTTCATCAAAATAACATGCCATTTGCCAAGCTTGGATTGACCAGGCCACTTCTGCGCGGGGTTCAATCCATGGGCTACGGCGACCCGACGCCTATTCAGCTACGCGCGATACCTCCCGCGCTGGAAGGCCGCGATGTTATCGCTTCGGCCCAGACAGGCACGGGAAAGACTGCGGCCTTTGCGCTCCCTCTCTTGCAGCACCTTGGCGCTCACGGCGCTCTCCGCTGTCTTGTGCTTGAGCCGACCCGGGAGCTTGCCATGCAAGTGGAAACCTCCATCCGCGATTTGGCGCGCATGACCGACCTGCGCATTGCCTCGCTTTACGGCGGAGTCGGCTACGGAGCGCAGCGGGAGGCAATGAAAAGGGGCCTGGATGTGATTGTCGCTACGCCAGGCCGGCTCGAGGATTATCTTGCGCAAGGCATTTTGAGACTCGACGGATTGGAGATCGTCGTCCTCGACGAGGTGGATCGCATGCTTGACGTCGGATTTCTCCCCGCAGTGAAGCGGATCCTTTCGCAATGCCCTTCTAAGCGGCAGACCCTCTTTTTTTCGGCAACCCTTCCGCCGGAGATTGCAGAGCTGGCGGCATGGGCTTTGAGCGATCCTACGCGCGTCGAGATCGGCGCCGGACGACCCGTAGCGGCGATGGTCACGCACGGCGTCTATTCGGTTGAGGCGGAACGGAAGTTCGACCTGCTCGTCGCGCTTCTGGAAGCGACCGATTACCAGAGCGTGCTTGTTTTCGCGCGCACCAAGCACGGTGCCGACAAGATCGCCAAAAAGCTGCGCAATGCGAACCACGCCGTTGCCGTCCTGCACGCCAACCGCACGCAAAACCAACGTATCGAAGCGTTGAGCGGCTTCAAGTCGGGCAAGTACGAAGTCATGGTCGCCACCGACATTGCCGCGCGAGGAATTGATGTCGCGGGCGTTAGCCACGTGATCAATTATGATGTGCCCCAGCACCCTGAGGATTACGTTCACCGCATTGGCCGCACGGGACGCGCTCTGCGAGCGGGCGACGCCTTTACACTCGTGACGCGTGATGAGCTTAAAAGACTTGCAGCCATTGAGCGCTTTATTGGACAAAGGATTGAACGGCTCTCGATGGAAGGTTTCGCTTTGGCGCCAGCGCCGTTGCGAAACGAAGAAAAATCTTTTCGTCCGCGCGTAAACGGGTTTACCAATCGCCGGGCGTTTCAGCGCACCCGGCAAAAATAATCGACAAATGAATCTCCCTTGGAAAAAAATTCACTGGCTAAATAGCACGTTTCTGATCGGAACGTTTTTGACCACTCTCCTCGCGGTCCCTGCCTATATCTGGCATTTCGGATTGGACGCCTTTCAAATCGGCCTCTTTGTTTTTCTTGCCGCCTCGACCGGATTGAGCATTACGCTTGGCTATCACCGGCTTTTCTCCCACTTGACCTTTCAGGCGCGGTGGCCCGTGAAGGCCTTCGCTCTCTTTTTCGGCGCGGCTGCCTTCGAAGGTTCTGCGCTCGGCTGGTGTGCTGACCACCGAAGGCATCATAAGTTCACCGACCATGACGACGACCCTTACGACATTTCAAAGGGTTTCTTCCATGCGCACATCGGCTGGCTCCTCTTCCGGATGGCACCCGAAACCCCGCTGACCTGGGTGCGCGATTTGCAAAAGGATCGCCTCGCCGTTTGGCAGCATGCGCATTACGTCCCGCTGGCAATAGCCGCCGGATTTGGCCTCCCAACGCTCCTCGGCTTTCTATGGGGCGGCTGGACCGCCGCATTGGGTGCCTTCCTCATCGCGGGAGTGGCTCGAATCGTTTTCGTGCATCACATGACCTTTTGCATCAATTCGCTTTGCCACTGGATCGGCAGCCAGCCCTATTCAAGCAAATGCTCGGCACGTGACAGCATGATCATGGCTTTCTTCACATTCGGCGAGGGGTATCACAATTTTCATCATGAATTTCAGTACGACTACCGCAATGGAGTGAAACCCTGGCATTTTGATCCCACGAAATGGGCCATCTGGCTCCTGCACAAGGCGGGACTTGTGGCAAAGCTGCGCACAGTGCCCGAGGAAATCATCCTCAAGGCGCAGATCGCCGAGCGGCAGCGCCGGCTGACTGAAACGCTCTCCAGCCGCCAGATGGCGCTCTCCGAATCACTGCATGCGATTCTGCACAACGCCCAGGAGAAGATGCATGCGGCCCTCGCTCAATGGGAGCAACTGCTTGCCGAATATCGCGCCGCCGCGGAGCGCCGCGGCGAAATCTCACGGCAGCACCGCCGTGCACTCAAGCGCCGCGTGAACGAAGCCACAGCCCGCCTGCGCGCAGCCGTCAAGGAATGGACCGGCGCGCACGAGTTGATCTATTCGGCGCTTCAAACCGCCTGACCCGCAGGCTGGCTGAGGTCGCTGTCCGTCAAGGCGGCAAAACTGTCAGACAGGGATACGCGGAGGTCGCAATTGATATGCGATGGAATTGCGGAGTTGCCTGTGGTTGATTTGTGGTTTGACCCCGTATGTACGATTCCCGTCTCGATCAGCTAGCGCGCGTTCTCATCCGCCACTCGACCAAACTCCAGAAAACCGAATACGTCCTCATCGAACTTTTCGATGCGCCGGACGAAATAGGCATCGCGCTCATTCGGGCCTCCCGGGCTGTCGGCGCGGTGCCGTTTCTGCAGATCCAACACGCCCAAGTCTCGCGCGAGTTGGCGCTCGGAGCCGACGAAGGTCAACTCGGAACCATCAGTGGCATTGAGCTTGCACGCATGAAAAGAATGCAGGCCTATATCGCGGTCCGCGGCAGCCACAACATTACCGAACTTTCCGATGTGCCGGAGGGAAAAATGCGTCTTGTCGCCGGCAAAATGCGCCCGGTCATGGACTGGCGGATCAACAAGACCAAGTGGGTCGTTCTGCGCTGGCCGACGCCCGCGATGGCCCAGCAAGCTCAAATGAGCACGGAGGCTTTCGAGGATTACTTTTTCAAAGTCTGCACGCTCGATTATGCACGAATGATACCGGGGATGAAGGCCCTCAAAGCTCTCATGGACAAGACAGATCGGGTGCAAATCAAAGGCCCCGGCACCGACCTCCTTTTTTCGATACAGGGCATCGGATCGGTCATGTGCGGTGGCGATCGCAATATCCCGGACGGAGAGGTCTTTTCGTGTCCATTAAAGAATTCTGTCGAAGGCCATGTGAGCTTCAACGCCCCGACTATCTATCAGGGGACGGCATTCGACAGCATCCGCCTTGACTTCGAAAATGGCCGCATCGTCAAAGCCACCGGAAACAACACGGAAAAGCTCAACGAAATTCTCGATAGCGACGAGGGCTCCCGCTACATCGGCGAGTTTTCACTCGCGTTCAATCCCCACATCTTGCATCCGATGCGGGATATTCTTTTCGACGAGAAGATCGCCGGCTCGTTCCACTTTACGCCCGGGCAGGCCTACGACATCGCGGGCAACGGTAACAAGAGCCGGATCCATTGGGACATGGTGGATATTCAGCGAAGGGATTACGGGGGCGGCGAAGTTTGGTTCGATGGCAAACTCATCCGCAAGGATGGCTTGTTCGTTATCCCGGCGTTGAAAAAGCTGAATCCCGATTACCTTCTTAAAAAGTAGGCCGCACTTGCCTTTACCCGGGTGCCACTTCAGCGTTTGCCCTTGGGCGGGGGCGGATCTTGTTTTTTGCTCGTGTTTTGGGAGTTGCTTTGTTCCTCTTCAAAGAGCCTCCGCCAGTGGTCGAGGCGTTCTTTGACGCGCTTTTCCAAGCCGTTCTCGGTCGGTTCGTAGTACATCCGGCCCTCCGGCAAATAAGCCTGAGGAACGTAACTTTCGGCATAGTCATGGCTGTATTTGTAGCCTTCGCCATGTCCGAGTTTCCTTGCGCCCTTGTAATGGGCATCACGCAGATGCCTGGGGATCGCAAGCGTGCGGCCCTCGCGCACTTCGGCGGACGCCTTTCCAATCGCCACTGTGCAGCGATTGCTCTTGGGGGCTGTCGCGATGTAGACGGTGGAATGCGCGAGAATGAGCTGGGCTTCCGGCATTCCGACAAACTCAACGGCTTGCTGGGCAGATGTCGCCACAACGAGAGCATTTGAGTCAGCCATGCCGACATCCTCGCTTGCGCAGATGATGAGTCGTCGCGCAATGAAACGGATGTCCTCGCCCGCATGCAGCATCTTCGCCAGCCAGTAAAGCGCGGCATCCGGGTCGGAGCCGCGCAGGCTTTTGATGAAGGCGCTGATCGTGTCGTAATGCGCATCGCCCTCCGCGTCATAGACAACCGCCTTCTTCTGAATGCTCTCTTCAGCCGCCCCCAGCGTGACATGCACGACGCCGCTGGCATCCGGCGGAGTCGTGCGCGCCGCGATCTCAAGAGCGTTGAGGCATTTTCGCGCATCTCCATCGCTCACAGTCGCCAAGTGCTTAGCGGCGTCGGCGTCAAGCGACAGTCGCAGATCACCGAGACCTCGCTCCGCGTCCGCCACGGCGGATGTTATCAACTCAATGAGATCGTCGATCGAGAGCGGCTCAAGCTGGAAGATTTGCGAACGCGAGACCAAAGGGCTGTTGACATAAAAGAATGGGTTGTGCGTTGTTGCGCCCACAAGACGCAGCAGCCCGCTCTCGACATCGGGCAACAACACGTCCTGCTGGGCTTTATTGAAGCGATGAATTTCATCAATGAATAGGATGGTCTTTTGCCCCGTATTCTGCAGCCGGTTGAATGCCTGTGCGACCAAACGCCGGATGTCTGCCACACTCCCCTCCACGCCGCTCAGCCGTTCGAAACGCGAGAGCGTCGACGACGCAATCACTTGCGCAAGGCTTGTTTTTCCTACACCGGGCGGACCATACAGGATGATCGAGGAAATCCGGTCCGCCTCGATAGCGCGGCGCAGCAGCTTGCCAGGGCCAAGAATGTGCCGCTGACCGACGTATTCGTTCAGCGTGCGCGGACGCATCCGTGTCGCCAGCGGGGGGTCGAGAGCAACCGGGCTTGTGACAACGTCTTGAAACAAATCCTCCATCCTCAACTATCGGCCCAATCCCCAAGGCCCCGCAAGCTGCCAGGGGGCGAAGGTCGAAAAACCGATCCCCACGAACCACCCTCCCAGCCTGGGCAGGCTTCAGGCGCAATCCCTGCAAGGCAATCGCATCTGCTTGGAGAACATCTTTTTTCAGCGCACGTGTTTGAGTATTGCCTCGCGTGTCCCGTAACCGCTGAATAGATTATTCGCACGAATGGCCATGAAAACTCTCCTAGTCCCGGTCGATCTGAGTGACGCCTCGAAGCTTGTCGTCGAAAAGTCCTCCGAGCTCGCACAGCAGCTATCGGCCAAAGTCATCCTCTTGCACATCGTCGAGCCCGTCGCCACCTATGTTCCGGTGGGGGCCACGATGGACGTGATCGCTGCCGCTCCGCCGCTTGTGGAGACAACCGAAAGCATCTCGGCGCCCGATGCGCGCCTGAAAGCCTTCGCTGAGCAATTGGAGGCCGCGGGGGTCAACGTGGAAGCGGTGACTCTTATCGGCCTAGCCGTTGATGACATTCTCGAGCAGGCCGCAAAATACCATGCTGAATATATCATCCTCGGCACCCATGGCCACGGCGCGCTATACCACCTCTTTAGCGGGAGCGTCGTCACCGGTATTCTAAAGCGCGCCAAATGCCCGATCATCATCGTGCCCTCGAAGTCTGAAACTTAGGCGGGCCCGGCTGTTGAAATAGCGTCCGTGCTGTACTGCGGGATCTGACCATCCGTGGGCTCCATGGTGACTTTCATCGACGAAAACTCGGCGGCGCCAAACAGCGTTGCGAAGGAAGTATCGGCGGCGTCGCGGCCCGTGCCGATTCGAATCAATCCGGTCTGGGGTGCGAGGCGTGTCGCATCGAATATGTACCAACATCCGTCAAGATACGCTTCGAAATAGGCGTGAAAATCGGGTGGCTCCAAGGCGTAGGCGTAACCGGCCACGAACCGCGCGGGAATTGCTACCGCCCGGCAGAAGGCAATGGCAAGGTGAGCGAAATCGCGACAGACGCCGGCGCGTTCGGTCGCCGTATCGTAAGCCGAAGTATGGGGATTGGTGCTGCCTCGAAGATACTCAACGTTATCGTGAATCCAGTTGCAGACCGCGGTGACTCGGGAGAATCCCGGCTGCAGTGTGCGAAACTCATGGTTCGCAAGCCGCACGAGGACATCCGATTGGCAGTAGCGGCTTGGGTAGAGGTATGGGACAACGTTGGCCGGCAGCGCGCCTGGCGGCGTCTCCGGCACGCCGTCTGCGGGCTGAACGTGATGGGACAGTTCGACCGTCGCCGAGTAATGTACCCGCAAAGGCCCCGGGCCCACGGAAAAGCGATGGAGCCGCTTTTCCTCGATGGGCGATCGGGATTCTTCGACCTGCAGCTGAGGCTCCGTTGTGAACGCCTCCGTCAGGACACGTTGAAATGAGTTGTTCACGACGCTGACGTTAAAAATGCACGCGCTCGGCCCCGTGACGTTGTAGTCGAGGTCGCAGCCGACTCGAAAATGATAAGTGACCATTTGGCTTTTTGATTGTGAGAGTTAAGCCTCCGCTCTCTGCGGACTATCCTTGGAAATATACGGTAGGAGGCTCCGCAAGTCTCGCTCCGCGTTGCGAGACCAAATTACTCGGTGAGCCATGCGACCAATCGCTTCTTGACCTCCGCATGCGGAATGGTGTCCCCCCGCTCGATATCATCAATCCCCTTCCGAATCGCAGCCATAAAGCCCACGCGGTCGACAATTTGATCCATCGACGCATCATCTGGAAGATCCTGAATCGCCTCGATTACAAGCTCCTTTTGGCTCATGATCCCATGCTACAGCATGATGGGAAAATCGGCAATCTCTCCTTCTCGTGCTTCGTTTTGAAGGCCGTACTTTCGGCATCCGAATTTGCAACACGCGTGCGATCCGAACAAATCCATAACTCTGAAACTCATCGATATGGCACATCACATCGTTGATTGAAATAACGCGGATTGGATCCTTCTGAAATGTCTCTCGCGAGAATGCCTAAAGGGGATTCATCAGTGATGCCAAAACAAACTCTGCTCCAAAATCAAGGTGTTCTGGCGGCATATCGTGAGAAGCCCTTAGGTCGTTGAGTTTTTGAAGAATCTTTTGATATTTCTCCTGGAGTTCATGAATTTCGGCTCTTTCGACCCCCAGCTGCTGGGAACCCTCAACGAAAAACATCTCCGCCGCCGTCAAAACTCCCTGCGCAAATTCGCCGCTTCTCTTGGCTTTGAACTTGTTCCCATACAAAACCTTGCCAATTCAGTTTCTTAGATTAGACTAGAAGGCCACTTGGTAGAATTTCAGAAGTGCTCTCATGACGCACGTTGTTGATTAGCAATCCGTGGAGTCTATGGGATTCGAACTGCGCGGGTTTTGTCCAGTCTGAGGACGCCGCTCGAACCCGCGGGCAAGCTGCCTTTGGGATCAACGATCTTCTCGCCTCCCCATTGGACGCTGCCCCCCTCGATCAAGCGCCGGGCATCGCTTCGAGACCTGGCGATACCAAAGCAGCGGGCGTACGCTTCCACGACGACGCTGACAAAGTCACGGGCCTCACCGGCCGGGGAGAAGATCGGGAGATCCGCATGTTCGAGATCCCTTCTGCTGAAACGCCGCTCGAAGTCCTCCAGCGCCGCAGCTGCTTCCTTGGCGGAATGAAAACGCGCCGTAACGGCGCGCGCCAGGGACTTCTTGGCTTCCATCGGATGCTCATCGTTGGGCATCTCCTCGCGCAAGAGCACTTGGTAATAGCGCGGCATCAAGTCATCGCTGATGCTCATTAGCTTGCCGAACATCCCGGCCGGGCTTTCATTCAGAGCCACGTAGTTTCCAAGGCTCTTGCTCATCTTCTGTTTGCCGTCAAGGCCCTCGAGAATGGGCATGACCATGGCGACCTGCTGAGGCATCCCCTCCTCGCGCTGCAGATCGCGCCCAACCATAATGTTGAAGAGCTGATCGGTTCCACCGAGTTCGACGTCGGCCTTGATCATGACTGAATCCCATCCCTGCATGATCGGATATTGAATTTCGTGCGCCCGGATTGCCTGGCCACGGTCGAGGCGGTCACGAAAGTCCTCGCGCACGAGCATCTGCTGAAGTGTCACACGGCTATTTAACTTGATCACCTCTTCGAAGCTCATCGCCTTGAACCATTCACCGTTGAAGACGACCCTTGCGCGCTCGCGGCTCAAAATCTTGAAGGCCTGCTCCTGGTAGCTTGCGGCATTTTGCAGGACCTGCTCGTAGGTCAGCTGGGGGCGCGTAACTGAGCGGCCGCTTGGGTCTCCGATCATTGCGGTAAAATCCCCGATGATCAAAATGGCTTCATGGCCCAAATCTTGGAAATCCCTCAACTTGCTCAACACGACACTGTGACCGAGATGAATGTCCGGGGCAGTCGGATCAACGCCTAACTTGACGCGAAGCGGACGGCCTTCAACGAGCTTTGCACGCAGTTCCTCCTCGTTGAAAACCTTTAGGCAGCCGCGGGAAAGGTGGGCCACCTGGTCGGCGGGGGAACGCATCTCCTTCAGCGGTCCTTGTTCAACAGTTCCCGAACTTGCTCGATGGTCATGTTCTTGTCGATTTTGTCGCTGATTTGATTCAAAGACCCTTGCACGCTGCCCCTCCCCAGATAGGCCGATGTTTTCACCGACTCTTCGCCTCTCGCGACTCTCTTGTCAGCCTGATAGAACTTTTGTGTCTGGGCCGGCTCGACGGGAACTTTTTTGCCTGCGTTGACGACCAACGTCTTTGACCAGAGGCTCGCCTGGCTTGAGTCATGGACCGTCTTTCCCAGCCAAGGATTCTTGAGCCCAAGAAAAGAGCGAACGTTTCGATATTTTCCGGTTGAGAGTTTTTGGTCGTAAAGGAATTTGGACGATTCGGCCTCCCTCTTGCCGTGGAAAGATCCTCCCGCGTCGAACTTCTTGCCATTCATTGGATTGAGCAGGGACATGTCTGGCTTCGCGGTTACGCGATCCAGCAGCTTTTTGTCAGTCTGCTGGGCAAAACAGCAGGTGACTGCAAGCATGAAAACCAGGAAAGGGCAGGCGCGCATACTCACAGGCTACATTACCTAATTGCCCTTCGGCAAGGAAGGGGAAGCTTGCATGGACGCCAGCATTTGGCGCGCGGCGCGGTGGTCCGCCGGCCCCGCATAAGCATCGAGAACGTCGCGCAAGACCTTGCGGGCCGCGGCCGGCTCGTCGCGTTGCAGAAGTCCGGTTATGTAGGCTTGCGCGATGGAGAACGAGCCTGGATGCAGTTCATGAGCGCGCGCGAGGTCGTTGAGCGCACCCATGGGGGATTCAGTGTTCGCCTGAGCGCGACGGAGAAAGAATTGCGCAGCGGCGCAACGGGCCTCCCAAAGCGAGTTTTCTGTGGTTTCCCAAAGCCTGCCTGCCCGCTCCCAGTCAAGGTATTCGACGCTTTGCAACAAACTCCTTCCTTGCGCGTCATCGAGAAGGGATGCAGCGCTTTCGATCCATGGCCACGCGCGGTCCGTGTCGTTCTCTGAGACGAGTCTCCTGGCGAGTTCGATCTGGAGATCGCGAAACTGCCGCGATGGAAGATTGAATTCGTTTACACGAGGGTCGAGGCGAGACACCTGTCCGCTCCGCCAGTAATAGTCCGACAGGGCGCGAATCGGAATGGCTTGCGGAGTTTCCAGCGCATGAACGATGCACACGCGGGCCTCGGCAAAATCTTTCAACGCCAGAAAGCTTTCCATCGCGCGCATCCAAGCCCTGCCCGACCGCGCATCGACCGGAGCCGCCAGGAGATGGGTCCTTGCGTCCGTCGCCCGGTTTATGTTCAGGTAAAATTCGGCAAGATCGATATGCTTTTGCGGATCGAAATGCGCGATACGCTTGATCGGAGAAATGATTGCCTCAGCCGCATCGTAGTTGCCACTCATTGAGAGCGCCTCAGCAAGCATAAGCGCGCGGGTGCTGTCGCCCGGGGCGCGGGCTCTAAGCTCCGAGAAAGCGCGAACCGCAAGCGCGTGTTGTTTCTCGAGCAATAGGAGGCGCCCGATTTGATCCCATGCCCGCTCGTTGAAATGCGCATCTACAAAGTAATCATTCAGGATTGGTCTGAGATCCTCATAGCGCCCTTGATCCAGCATGATTTGGATGGCGATTTCGCCCGCATAGTAGTTGCCGCGCCCAGCATCCCATTCGGCCAAGAGTTCCTTCAGCAGATCTCTCGTTGAGCCGAATTTCTCGGCGAGTTCCTTCCGCAAGACATAATACTCCGGTATCAGGGCGCGAGTGCGCGTTGCGATTCCTTTGAGTCGGGCGAGTTCCGCTGCCCGGAGACTGGCCGGCAAGTCCTTTTGAAGGACAAGAAAGCTCCGGCCCGTGCGAAAGCGTTCCTCGTGTGTCGCCGCAGGATTGTTAATCGCGCTCAGGGCTCTCTGCCAGTCGCCTGTATTGGCCGGGCCTTTCTTTTGAGAGGGGGAATTTTGAGAGACCATGCCAAGCAGCGCCTCAGCCATTGCGGCTCGAGGCTGGTCGCTGGCTTGGATGGCAAGTTCGCGAAGTTTGGCCGCCGCGGCCCGGCGGTTTGGGGAGCCGCTTCGTGCCTCACGCTCCAAAAGGGGATAGGCGTCCCGTTCCCGTCCAAAAGCGGCGTACAGCTCCGCGAGAGGGATCGTGAACTCGGGCGAGGCTGCGAGGAATGGATTTCCCTCCAGCTCGGCGAGCGCCTCGCGATGGCGTCCCATTCTGCACAAAGCCTGGATGTGCTGAAGCAGCAGCGCCTTGTTGAGGGCGCCGTCGCGGCCGAGGCGATCCAGGAGCGCGAGCGAACGGTCATACTCGCCCTCCTCATCCAAGATACCTGCAAGCCTCACGCCTGCCGTTTGGATCATTGCCCGCCCCAGCCCGGGAAACTCTTCCGCGAGCAGTTGTTCCAAGAAGGCTGTTCCAGACTGTCGCATGAGGTGGTTACGGGCCAGGTTGAGGATTCCCGCGCAGATTCCTTCATTGCGCGGATTGCGCTCGCAGAGGCTCTTGTAAACGGCCGCCGCCGCTTCCGCGCGCCCGGAGTGTTGAAGACGGATGACCGCATCCAGGAGCTTCCGGTCGGATACGCCGCGTGCCAGCCATTCATTGAGCAAATAGGGTATTCGATTGCTTTCGGCAGCAACAAGCTGACTGAGTATGAGCAGATCCGTTGTCGGATCATGGAAATTCTCACCCCTCATTGAAAGGAGTGCGGAATCCCTGGCGAGGTCGCTGCGATACAGATCCCGCGCAAGACGGTGCAGCTTCCATTCCTCGAGCTGATTTCCGCCTTGCTGGACAATCTCGGCCCAACTCTCGTCGTTTGAAATTCCCAGATTGCGAACGATTTCCGCAATCCTCCCGGCTGCGAGGGAATCGTCGCCTTTCAGGCTTGCGATCAACGCGGCAGCCGCTATCTCGCTGCGGCGATGCTTGGATGTTCTCAAACGAGCAATCACGTCCAGTTCGAACGCCGCCCTTTGGCTTTCCGGGGTAAGGAGCCAGCGCGCGCGAAGGGCAGCAAACAACGGTTCGCTGAACGATAACGACGATGGCGCGCAATCGATCGCCCGGTCCAGACGGGTGATCGCTTCCTCCGGATCGCACTGAGCAATCCACCATCGAGCCAGCTCGATCCAGGCGGAGCACGCCTGAGAAGCCGGCAAGGCGTCTGGAACATTCTCGCCGAGCGCGCAAGCTGTGCGCCAAAGTTTTTTGTGAGCGAGGAACTCAGAAGCCCGCCAGCGCGGAAGCGCGGGCGAGTAAGCAAAGACCCGCGTAAGAAACTCCGAAGAAGGCCGCCAATTTGCATCAAGCATACGTGAGAGCGCGGCCAGAACGCTTTCCCATCTGGCTTGACCCTTTTGGGATTCACTGGCCCAGCGACCCAGTGTGCCATCTTCTTCCTCTTCCAGCGCCAACGCGGCGAACCCCTGCTCAACCGCTGCGCTGCTGCCCTCCGTCGAGGCGAGTCGCTCGATCTCCAGGAAAGACCCTGCTTTATCCCCTGAATAGTGCTTTGCCCAGACCCTCTCGATGGGTTCAGAGAACTCCTCAAACCATTTTTGCTTTAGCGGACTGTGAGCGAGAAGCTGGCCGGCTTCGCGAATCGCCAGAAGCCTGCATCCTTGGTTGTCCGCCTCCGAGGCAACCTTCCATTGCGCGGCAGGCGGTGCACCAGGACGGACGGGCTGCGGAGGCGCGAAAAGGAGTCTGTCCGGCAAAGGCAGGCAGTCCTTAAGAGACTCGATTTCTGGTCTTGTCTGAGCCAGTAACGTCTCGAAGTCCGTCAGGGCCTGGGAACGGTCACCGCGATCGAGCGCAAATCGGCCCAATCGCAAATAAACTTGCGGTGCGCATCCGCGAAAGCGCGCCGCAGCGCGGTAGGACTTTTCCGCACGCTCGTATCTCCCCGCGCGTTCAAAGAAATCTCCGGCCGCGGAGAGCACCTGAGGAGTGCGGGCATGCCGTGCTGCCAGCGCTTCCCAGGCGGTCTCCGCGTCGTCCCGCCTGCCGGCACGCTCAAGAAAGTCCGCATGGCGCATTGATGGAGAAGGATTCTGTGTTCCGACCAAAGAAGCGAGCCGCCGGGCCAGTCGCGCCGCTTCGTCCCAATCTGCAGCCTCCTCCGCGGACTTGACGAGCTGCTCAATGCCTTCGACCGAATCCTCGCTGTCCTTCAACGAGGCTCTTAGCGCCTGACGTGCTTCTCCCTCACGACCCTCCGCGGTCAAGAGAGCAACAGGGCCCTCCAGCCAGCGCGATCCTTCCGAAGATGATCGAGTCCGGCGCTCCATGCGCGATCGCCACTCCTCGGCAAGGCCATGCTCCACGGCATACGCAGCCGCTTCATTTAACAGCTCCTTGCGCGCCGCAGCGTCCCCCTCCGCAACGCACGCCTCCTCGAGAAAATCCAGCCCGCGAGTGTAGAGCTGAAGCCGCGTTGCCGCGTTGAGAATCGGAGCGCGGATTCCTCTCCGCGCGCTTGGCGACGCAAGCCCGTAGGCTCGCTGCCAGGTTTCGAAGGCGTCGAACCAATTTCCACCCATCTGCTGAGCGAGCGCAAGATCGGCGACAGCCTGCCAATCCTTGGACTCTTGGGCGAGGGATTGGAAAATCCGCAATCCGTCCTCGTGATTGCCCCGATCGAGTTCAACATGTCCGATCTTGCGCTGGATTTCCGCTCGCCGCTCAGGTACCAGTTCTGCGAGCTTCTTGAAGGCTTCGATCGCACCGATGAAATCACCGGATTCATCGAGTTGGACGGCCAACGCCTCCTGCAAGGCTGTTGACTGCGGGACAGCGTCCAATCCTCTCCGCAAAGCACCGATCGGACTCGACCCGGAATCTTTCCAGCGGAGCCATCGGGCCAGCCGGAGCCACGCAGCCTCACTGCCAGTCCCTTGAGCCTGATCGTCGAGCGATGCGATCATTTCTTTGATGGCCTGCCCCACTGATTTGTCGCGCTGATCTGGCGTCGTTTCATCCTTGGATTGCAAAGCGAGGAAGAGGCGCCGATCAAGATCTTCACGAGGCGGCGCGCTTCTGGAGGTCTCGCATGCCTGACGCAAAATTTCTACCACGGCGTCCGTCTGGTTCTCGGCTTGAAGCAACTCGGCTAAGCGGATCGCATATTCGGGCCGGGAAGGATCCTTCTCGAATGCCGTGCGCGCCCAGCGTCGCAGATCTTTCACGGCTCCAGATCCTTTCAATAGCTCCGAAAAACGGAATGCCGCCGCCGCCGCGTCCTGAGGATCGAGCCGCGAACCATCGAAGCGCAAGAGGCACTCCGCTGCTTCGGCATCCCGCCGTTGCTCCAGATAAAATCGCGCGAGCTCGGTCGCCGCCTGCTCGTCATCCGGATGGGCAGCAAAAGTTGCTGAGAGCCTTTTTTCGAGCGGCGCAGAAAGCCGCATCCGCCTGTAGAAGTCCATCGTCCGGGCGACCGCGGCATCGTCGTCCTTGTGCGCTGCAAGATAATCTTCAACCCGCTTCTCTGCATCTGCTTCCTGGCCCAAGAGGGCCGAGACCTCCGCGCGGAGAAAAATGATGTCCCCGTCGTCGGGCCGAATGACAAGGGCCTTGTCATAGCGATCGGCAGCGGCTTCCGGATGGCCCATGGAGAGGTCGAGGGCGGCGACTTTGCACGCGAGGCGGATGTCTTTTGGAAGAAGCGTGGCCGCTTTGACAAGCCAATCGCGTCGCCGAGCGTCATCACCTTGAAATTCGTAAAACTCCGCCATGCGCAAGGTGGGCAAAGGATCGCGCGGGTGCGACTCCGCCTCTGCGCGCCATTTTTCCTCCAGTTCATCAAGGGAATGATTTTCGCTATGGAGATTGAGGAGCCGGCGGCGCGCGGAATCCAATTGCCAATGATCGGGTCCCATCAAAGCAAGCAGGGCCTCCTGTGAGGCAATAGCTTCATCCACTTCACCGGCTTCCGCAAAGCGCAGCGAAATCTCGCTCCACGCCGCGAACCGCTCGGCTGGTGAACCGCGCTCGGCGATGACGCGCAAATGGCCGACGGCGGCTTTCCAGTCGGCGGCCTGCG
Organism: uncultured Verrucomicrobiae bacterium; assembly: GCA_963810765.1. Classification (GTDB taxonomy): domain Bacteria; phylum Verrucomicrobiota; class Verrucomicrobiia; order Chthoniobacterales; family Terrimicrobiaceae; genus DASTFP01. The sequence goes on along the minus strand of CAWEOV010000023.1, from coordinate 369,646 downwards.
CGCTTGCTGCGGCGAGCCGTTTGCGGAGGGCAAGGTCACCCGGAGCCAAAGCGACTGCGCGCTCCCAGGCGGCACGCGATTTTTCGGGCTCTCCGGCTTTCTGCAAGAGTTCGCCAAGCCGCGCCAGAAGGCCTTGGCTTTCATGCGCGGCTGCCGCCGCTTCGATGACATCCGCAGCCGCCCGGATCTCGCCTTCCTTCTCAAGCATTCCCGCGAGCATCTCCGCCGCCGCCACGTTTCCAGACCCCGCGACTTCGCGAAGAACGCGTTTCGCCTCGGCCTCTCGCCCGTCTCGCTGGAGTAGCCGCGCGTATAACACAGGATTTTCGGACGCTCCCTCCCGGCATGCGGCAAGAAGAGCTTCCGTTTCGCCGGCATCGGCATGGATCTTCCACAAGCGCTCGAAGGCGGTCTGTTGCGCTGGGTTTGCGCGGAGAATGGCCAGATAACGATCCGCAAGCCGTCGAGGCTCAGCGTCCAGGCCCCACGCCGCGCCCGCCAGGACAAGGCAGAGCGCCAGTGCGGATACGCGCCGTTTCATCGCGCAAGAAATTAGCGGAAACCGAGCTTCCGGCAACTTGGGAAACGAATCCTCCGCCCCAAACTCGGTTCGGAGAGACTTTCTAAATTTATTTGCTTACAGGCGCGGGCGCTTGCATCGCCCGATAGCCGTCGGGAACCGCGAACTCGGAGTCCGCCAGCGGGTTTTCGCTGACGGCCATCACCGTCACCGTGGTCTTGCCCATTCCGGTCGTGTCGACCACGGTTCGGATCGGGAATCCCGGAAGCTGCTGCCCTTTCGTGAGTCCCCTGAAAGGATCTGCGCCCGCCAGCGTCGAGAGCTCGGACATGAGTTTTTCGGCGTTAGGCAAGTCCTTGGTGAGCCACAGATGAACGTTCATGCCCTTCGCTGTCGCTTCAAACTCCTCGCACTCATAACCATTGATTGTTTCCTTCCGGCCCGTGGGCTTGGGAGGTTCCGCATCAGTGCCAACGCTCTTGGCCGCCTCCTGCGCGTGTGTCTGCTGCAGGCTCTTGATCGACGCACCGGGAATAGTCATCGTCAGTTTCTGCTCGTGCATCAAGGAGATCATGTCGCCCGTCTTCAGATCGACGATGGAGGACACTTGTGGATTCAAGTCCAGACGCATCTTCCCCTCTTTGATTTTCATAGTCATCGTCAGGTTCGCGTCCTGCGGCGGCCCTTCCTTCTGGATCTGCTGTGTGATCGTGAGATCGGCATGCGCGGCAATCGACAAGATCGTCGCAACAAGCACGACGACGAGCCTGTTCACCCTGGTCATCAGCGGGAAAGGTCTGCCTGCGACAGGATCTTGAAGCCACCGGCTCGAAGCACCGCACTTGAGCATTCGCTGTCATCAAGATGCATGACCAGCACGGCGCGTCCGCGCGGACGGATGAGCAATGGGTAGCTAAATAGTATGTTCACCTCCGCCATAAGCAGGGTGGAAAGCACCTTCGCAAGATCCGCGGCACCTTCTTTCAATTCGACAACCAGCACCTCGCATTCGCCGAAGGCGATTTCGTGCTCGTGAAAGAGAGCGCTCACCCGCTCGGGATCGCTCACGATCATGCGCGTGATGGAAGATTCGGAGGAATCCTGGATGCTCAGAGCGAGGGCCACGACGTTGTGTTCATTCATGAGTTTCACCACTTCCAGCAATGCACCGACTTTATTTTGAAGAAAGACGGAGAATTGCCGCACCTGCGGGCTATCGAGTTTTTCGGCGGTCGACGTTGGCATGGTCGTTCAGCATCCCTTCTATGCTGACACTATTTATACGAATACAAAAGGCAGAACTGTGATTTGTCCCCTTCGAGCAGGGTCATTTTAATAAAATAGCGGCCGCTCACCTCGGGAACGAATCCCGCCGCGGCAGATCGCCCGTCCTCGTAGGTTTGATATTCCATTGGAATGCCTTTCTCATTGAGCACGCTGACGGCGATCTTGCGGCCTGGGGAAGCCACTGCCGCGGAGAACCAGTATTCATTGCCTGCGAAAAGATTGACCTCCAGAAACTGCGATCGATTCGGCTCGATTTCCCCGGGCCAATAACCGTCGCGAATCTTGTAGCCGTCATTGCTGAAGGCGCCGGCGAGCTCGAGAGCCTTGCTCCGCACGCTGACATCGGTTTCCGCAGTTGGCTGAGAAGGTGCCGAATTCTCCTGGGCAAAGGCCGCGGGAAGGAGCACCGCGGCGGCAAATATTCGCAGTAGATGAGTCATCATTCCGGTCGGCAACAGGTCATAGGTGGGTTTCAACAGTCTCCTACGGCCCGGTCGCGATCGCCGTTACAATAAGGGACATCGTCTCGTGGAGGTCCTTAATGTTTTCCATTGAGGGCGTCTCGGCCTGGACGAAGTCGCGGGATCTTTCGAGCCCTGCGCTGAGCTTGGCAATTAGGGGCTCTTCGCGCATTGCTTGGGGCAGCGTGCCGATTTGATCGAGAAGATACTCAATAATGGCGGGCTGGCGCAAGAGGCGGGCAGATTCCGGTGTGTAGGACCGCTCGACGAGACCGCTGGCCAGTTCCGTTCCCTGTACCCACGCTCCCAGGGTGACCAGCGTCACAAGGCTGCTGTCTTTTTGCTCGAACATATCGAGTTTTACCTCGTTCTGAGTTGCTTCAAGCTCTTCGCGCAGCGCGTTCCAATCGTTGTTCTCGGCAAAGTCATTGATGCTGTTGCCGCGACCGAGGACACTTTGGCTCACGTTGAGTTTCTTGGCGAGATTGATGATCTCCTTGCCGATGTTTTTGACGCCCTGGCTGTCCTGCGCTTCTACTGCGATGTAGCCGTCGGCCACAAGGGTGCCAAGAATCAGTGCGATCTGCGAGCGGCTGTCCGTCGCCTCAGGTGTGCCCGTGCGAACAAGCTGCTTCCAATTCGGACGGCCATGTTTGTTAATTGCGGCGAAGAATTCGCCCGGCATCGGTATGGTTATCGATTCAATGCGAACGACCTGCTTGATCTGGTCCGGCGTCATAGCCGTCTCGGCAGCCTGCAACCCCACGGCCGGCACAGCCGAAAAAGCGGACAACAAGAGCCGTCGAATCCGAATCATGCGAGCAGATAATACAATGGCGCAAACTTTGGCGAGCGTGTTTCGCTTCTCTTCTGTTTCTCGTAATCTTCTGAATGCTGCCGGCAGCCAATAACCAAACACGTTGGAAGAGATCAAAATAATGCCCAGGAAGCGAAAATGAACGACCCTCTTCCAATTTACAACCTCGACGAGGAAATTATTCGCGCCCTTCGCGATGGCGGACGCCTCATCTTGCAAGCGCCGACCGGGTCGGGAAAATCGACGCAGGTTCCGCAGATCCTTTTGGATGGCGGAGTTTTGGGATCCGGACGCTGCTTGATTCTCCAGCCTCGGCGTCTGGCGACTCGCATGCTCGCAAAGCGTGTGGCCGAGGAGCGCGGCGGCGCACTGGGCGGTGAAGTCGGCTACCAAATCCGGCTCGACAACGTTTCCTCGCCGCAGACACGCATCTTATTCGTGACGGAAGGCATTCTCCTGCGCCAGATGCTTGCAAATCCCAGCTTGGACGGACTCTCCACACTCATTTTCGATGAGTTCCACGAACGTCATCTTTATGGCGACATCAGTCTTGCCCGCGCTTTGGACCTCCAGGAATCCCTGCGCCCGGACCTTAAGATCATCGTCATGTCCGCCACACTCGACGGCGCGCAGCTTGAACGCCATCTGGCCCCCTGCGAGACCCTCTCGTCCTCCGGCCGCACGTTTCCTGTAGAAATCGAATACTTGCGCCATGAGCCGCGCGACGATCCCCCATGGGAACTTGCAGCAGACGCGGTTTCGGAGAATCTGGACAGGACCGATGGAGACATCCTCGTCTTCATGCCTGGCGCATACGAGATCCAACGCACCATTCGCGAAATGAGCCATCGGGCGCCAAGCGGATGTGCTATCCTTCCTCTCCACGGTGAGCTCCCAGCCTCCGAGCAGGACAAGGCTGTCGCGCGGACCGGAAAGCGCAAGATCATCGTTTCCACAAACGTGGCTGAGACCTCGCTCACGATTGATGGCGTAACAATGGTCGTGGATGCCGGCCTTGCCCGCGTAGCCCGCTATGATCCGCACCGCGGCATAAACACCCTTTTCATCGAAAAGATCAGCCGCGCCTCCGCCGACCAACGCTCGGGACGCGCGGGACGCACCGCGCCCGGACTATGCTTGCGGCTTTGGACAGAGCGCGACCACACAATGCGCGCGGCAGCAGAACTTCCCGAAATCAAGCGCCTCGATCTCGCAGAGACCGTGCTTTCGCTCAAGGTCGCCGGGGTGCGCGATCTGGCAAATTTCCGCTGGATCGACAGGCCGGATGAAAAATCCCTCGCGCGCGCCGAGCAACTCCTCTCCGACCTTGGCGCCCTGGACTCTCGTACCGGCGAGATCACTCCTACCGGCCGCCGCATGCTGAGCTTTCCCGTTCACCCGCGCTACGCACGGATGTTCCTCGCCGCGAGGGAGTTTGATTGTGTCCGGGCCGCCGCTCTCATCGCCGCGCTGACCCAATCACGCAACCTTCTGCTGCGTGCGGAACGCCGCGTGGAGGAGGAGCGCGCGGAGATTTTCGGGCAGGGAATCTCGGACTTCCTCATCCTTATTCGCGCATTCTCATACGCCCAGCGCCACGACTTCCGGCTCGACGCTCTGCGTCCGCTCGCCATCCACGCTGAAGCCGCCCGGCAGGTGAAAAAACTCTTCGAGCAATTTCTCGAGATCGCCCGCCACGAAGGCCTCGATGCGGACTCCGGCGCCGCGAAGGACGAGGCTATCGCCCGATGTGTGCTGGCCGGGTTCGCCGACCAGGTAGCTCGCCGGCGCAGCGGAGGAACGCTCGTTTGCGACATCGTCCACGGCCGTCGTGGGCAGCTTGCGCGCTCCAGCGTCGCGCAAGATAGCCGGCTCATCGTCGCGGCCGAGATCAATGAAATCGAAGGCCGCAGCGGCGACGCCCAGGTTGTTCTTTCGCTTGCAACGCAGATCGAGGAAATTTGGCTGCGCGAAATGTTCCCGGATGACTTCGAAGAACGGACGGCGCACCACTTCGACTCTTCACAAAACCGCGTTGTCGTACGCCGTGAAAAGATCTTCCGCGATCTCGTCATAGAATCGCAGGATCGCGATGCCGAGCCCTCCCCGGAAGCTTCGGCCTGCCTCGCGCGCGCAGTCGCAAACGGAGACCTTATCCTCAACCAGTGGAACGACTCGGTTGAGCAGTGGATCGCGCGTGTGAACTTTCTGGCTGAAGCTCTCCCGGAGCATCATATTCCGAAAATTGGCGCCGCCGAGCGGGGGTACGTCGTCCATCTAGCCTGTGAGGACGCCACGAATTACCGCGAAATCAAGGATCGTCCGATCCTGAGCCTCGTTCGGTCGATCCTCACTCCCGCGCAGCAGCAACTTGTCGAGAAACATGCCCCGGAGCGTCTTGAGCTTCCCGGCGGACGCCGGGCCAAGATCACCTATGCACCGGATTCAACGCCAGTCCTTAGCGCACGGATCCAGGACCTCTATGGCGTCGCAGACGACCTCAAAATTGCCGCGGGCCGCATGCCGTTGATCATACACGTCCTCGCTCCGAATCACCGGCCCGTTCAAGTGACAAACAGCCTGAAGACCTTCTGGGTCGAGTCCTACCCAAAATTGAAACAACAGCTTCAGCGCCAGTATCCCAAGCATGAATGGCGATAAATTTTGCCGCAGGCAACCGACTCAGTATCTCGGCGCCTTCACTGTTCCGGCTTCCACCTCGTTGCGGCGACGCTGAATGATTTGACCTGCGATTTCGCGGACCATTTCCTCGATGAGCAAGCGGAGGTGGCTGCCCCGACGAAAGTCGGAGGGAGCGATGTTCTTCACCCGGTCGGCGTGAGTGCAAAGCTGGTAACATTTCTTGAAGCTCACGCGCGTCGGATCGTCCGGGTTGTATACAGCGATCGCATGACCGCCGTTGCGGCGCATCACCGTAAAGCAGGGAACATCTGTTGGCCCATCGCCGATATAGATCATGTTGGGAAACGGAATGGGCCGGAGATCGGCAGACATGTGGTCGTTGACATCCTGGCTCATGTCGAGCATTCCCTTGTTTATGCGGAACAGGAATTGCGTTTTCTGGGTGTGACTGATTACACGCCGCGGGAACGTGATCCGTCCGTGCGAATCTTCGGCAAACTCGCAGCCGAAGATCGCCCTCACATGAGGCGCGAGCCTGCTGCCATCGAGGATTGGCTTGAGGCCCGAAGATACGATGTAGTGTTCGACAGCGATGCCGTACGTCTTGTGCTCCGCGAGAAGGAGATCCTCCTTAAATTCCTCGAACATCTCCGGAAGGCCTTTGTAGAACGTGAGACGCTCACCGAGCTTGCGCAGCTCGTCATTGGTCGGACGGTCCATCTCGAGGGAATCAAGCATCACCTTCATGTAGGCCAGCTCGCTGTCGTATCCCTCGTCTTTCACCAGCTCCGCGGAGCGCTTCCAAAACTTCTCTGAATTGATGCCGAAAACCGGGAAAATCGCCTCCTCTTGCATGTAAATCGGGGAGAGCGTTTGATCGTAATCGTAGATGAGCGCGATGGTGTTCTGCGGGACTGACATATCCTTTCGGCTAGCAGATTCCAGCGCTGTCCGCCACCCGGTGTTTTCGAGCGTTTCTCACCTTATCGCTCTCATGTCTTGCTGAAATTTTATCGAGCCACGAAAGCATAATGGAGCGGTGGCGGCGAACAATCCGCGCGCCATTTCATGACTTACGTGGCTGGCAGAGACAGGAACTCGTGATCTGCAGGTCGGCTTTGGCCCAGACTTTCTTGAACCGCGCTTCGGCTTCGGCTGCTTCTTTTTCGTTCTTCCGCTGCATGAGCAAGCTCTCCGCGAGGCCGAAAAGTGCCCAACCGTTTTCCGGCAGGCGCGCGAGATCGTCGCGATAGACCTGCTCCGCCTCGGCGAAGCGGCCAGCTTGCATAAGGCTCGCTCCCAGCGAGTGGCGCACGGGAATCAACCAACCCGGCGGCTCATCATATCTAAGGGCGTCCTCCTGCTTTACAGCCGCGCGCAAAGCGGCGAATCCTTCGTTCAGTTTTCCTTCACGAATCAGAATCTCGCCCTCCACCATAGGCGTCGCGACACCGAGAATGGTTTCGGCGGTGTTGTTGCCGAAATACTCATCCTTCGGCACGAGTTTGGCGCGTTCGAGATAGGCGGCTTGCTCTTCCCTGGCGGCAGCCACGTCGCCTTTTGCTGCATAGGCGATGGCGCGAGCTGCGTGGTGGAAGGCGCGAGTAAATGGCATGTAGTCCGCGTAGTTCTTGTCGGACTCCGCAAGAATGTCGTCCCACCGCCCGAATCGGACGAGAACTTCCATGGGCATGGCGACAAAGCCCTCGGCCACGATCGCGTATTCCTTGAGAAAATCCTCGGGAAGCCCCGCGACCATGTCGCGGATGTGCTTGATGGCCATTTCGCTCTGGCCGGTCATCATCGCGGCGTAAGCGAGCATGTGCTCGTTGTGCGCGACATAGACAGGCAGGAAGCCTTTGGACGGCCCCGCGATTTTCCGATACTTCCGATCAGCCTCGACGGCCTTGAGATTGCTGTTGATCGCCTGTTGCCAGCGCCCGCGCCGGATGTCGATGTGCGATGGCATGTGGACATTGTGTGCCAGGCCAGGCTGCAACTTGCGCAGGCGGTTGGCAGGAGCATTGGCGCGCTCCGGATTCGGCGATGCTTCGACCGCATGGATGTAAAGGTGATTCGCCAAGGGATGATTGATGTTAAGCTTCAAGACCGCGTCAAGTGTGGCGAGGATTTCATCAGTGCCGGGCTGCGGCTGCCCTTCGGGGGTCCATTGATCCCACGGGCGAAGGTCCATCATGGCCTCGGCGAACAGGGCGCCCACATCGGGATCATCGGGACGGGCCTTCCAGACTTTGCGCATCGCCTCGGCGTAGGCGCGATCCAGCTCGCTGCGGTCCTCGGGCTGCGGGTTCGCGTAGCGAGTGCTGAGCGCCTCTATAAGATCTCGCTCGACGCGGGTGGCTTGCGCCGCGTGCTTCTGGGCGAGGTTTAGCTCCTTCCATGCCAGTTCCGCTGCCGGCGGCGGGACGAGCGGGTAGTTGATGTGGGGCCCGCTGGCGAGCGCGATGCCCCAATGCGCCATGGCGCATTCAGGATCCAGGCGGGCCGCTTCTTGAAAGGAGCGAATCGCCGCCCCGTGATTGAACCCTTGGAGAAAGGCCAGCCCCTGGTTGAAATAACGCTGCGCCTTGGGTGAGTCGGTCGTGACCTTGCGCTTATGCGAACCCAGACCCTCGAATAGGGGTTCCTGCGCGCCGTCAGCGTAGGAAGCAGCGAGTCCTACCATCAACAAAACACACTGGATTAGAGCCATTGTTTTCATGCGGCTGAGAGAAAGCTTGTCTGTTTCCAATAGCTGAACTTAGCCCCCGCACGGCAAGCAAATCTTCATGGAGAACCCTCGATCTCAGTGATACGCTCGCTAAAATTTCTCCGCCGGCGCGCCGCCGGACCTGGAGGAACACGAGGACGAGCGTTCCGGCAAAAATCCTCTTGCAAGGTTTGACGACCGATGGCACTGTCCGCAAGACCGTATGTATGACTCCGATGACGACCACCGTTGGGATATTTGACAACGCCCGGGACCTTGACAAAGCTATCGAGCGGCTAGCTCGCGCGGGATTCGAAGACACTGTTTACGATGAGGGAATCGTGGCAGGAGAGGCAGTCAACGTCGGTCCAGCCGTTTTTGCGCCGGGGTATGCTCCGGCGGTCGTTTGGGGCGATGCGCAGCCCGCTTCGCCACCCAAACCGGACCATGACACTGTCGTACGAGCCTTTAGGGCCCATCTTGCCGATTATCATTTGCCCAAGGAGGTGATCAAAGCCTATGCGACGACGTTCTTCCACGGTGGCGAATTTATCCTGGTTAAGACCGACGCCGGACACGCCGACCAGGTTATGACGATCCTGCGGGATTGTGGCGCTACGCGGGTAAACCGGCACGATTAGGGCGGCATATTTCGCCGTCTGGGCGGCCACTAATCAGTCCTGACTTTTGCCGCTGAATCCTGGCTTTGCTCGTTTATACAATTAAGTAGTTGCGTTTAGGCTGCGGAGGGGCCCGGTGCTATGCTGCCTTCGCGTTTCGTGAGGCCGAGATATCGCCTGAGAGACCGGCCGAACCTCGTGAAGAATAGATGCAACTCGACTGCGGCGCTCAGCTTTGCGTCGGAACGGGTGGCGGCGTAAGAGCCTTCCTGCCCATTCGCCTGAAGCAGCCTCCTGCGCTAAATTGATTCCATGCCCAACGGAGCCATCGAATCAGCGACGCGGCAAGCCACAGCGCCCACGCAAGCATCAGGAGTCGATACCACCAGATGGAGACCGAGATGCAGCCCGGACGGGGCAGAATGACGTCGGACCGGGCCTGATACCAGCGGAGCAAGGTTCGGCTGGAGCCGTTGCCCACGATGAACATCTCCGGGTTGCCAAGGAGTCCTTGCGCAACAACCGCCACAAAGATGACGAGAGCAGCCGCCGTTAGAACGATCAGAAAGACCTGCAGCAAATTGTAGCCCCATGGGGGAAGACGGAGGAAGGAGACGCGTCCTCGCCAAGCCAGGAAGAAGAGCCAGCCGATCACGACCAAAGCAGCGGGTAACGGGACCTGCGTCAAACCGATCGCGAGAAGCATCCATTCGAAGGAGCGAAGCGGCGAGAGAGAAATGCGACCGAGCACCCACGCGGCGAGCAGCGCGCAAACAAGAATGCTCCAGAACCGCACTGCCGGGCCGCGCTGGGGCCCGTCCGCCCAAAGAATCCAACGGTTATCGGGCACGCTGACGACGGTGTTGATGTTTGCGCTTTGGACCGGCAGTCGAATCTCCTCGGCAGTGGCACGGAAGCCAAGCGGCGCGTTGATTTTCCATCCGACGGAAATCGACTGCAGGCCCGGACGCAACGGAACGACGAGTTTGGTGCCATCTTTTCGCACAGGGATCGTTTCGCCATTGTGCGAAAGCGATGTGACGTCCGCGTCCTTTGGAAGCTCCACGAGAAAATCCTCGCCAAGGCTGCACCGCAAGGAGAGATCGAGTTTGGAAACACGCTGGCGTTTGCCGAGGGCGATCTCGTGCGTGCCGCCGAGGACAGTCACGGTGGCGCCGGCAACGGCTTGCGGACGGCTCACGGCAAGTTCCACTTCCTCGCCTGGCCACGGATGCCACACGGGGACGAGCTCGGGATTTCCCGGCTCGAAGGTGGGTGCAAGGCCGGAAATAGCGAGATTCCAGACGGGCGAGGCAATAAGATGCCACCGCTCGACCCAGGAATCATCGACATTTGTGGCCAGTTTGATGCGATCGACCACTGGCAGCTCGCTTTCCCAAGCAAACTCTGAGTCGTTCGCTCCCAGGCGGACCTCGATGAAGCCCTCCTTTGCGACCGTATTTGAAGAGAGCACATTTTCGCCGGAAAGCAGCGGTATGCGGAGGGCGATCGCTTGGCCCGCGGGCGAAAGCCGAGTCACCCTTGAGCGCACTTGCCAGACGAGTCCCAGCTCCAGATTACGGTCGATCGCTGCAACAGCCTGGAAATCCTGCCGGTCGTAACTCGCTTCCCCGGCAGTCGATTTTTGTTTGCGAGCAAAGAAGACCTGCTGCTCGGGAACACCATCCGGACGCACCCCGCTAAAATTCCAGCCGGGCGCCTCTATGGTGACGCGATGGGGCTTGAGCTGGAAGGTCCACTCCCATTCACCGACATCCGCCAGCAGCCCCTCAACGCGCACGCGGTGCACGCCTTCGGGTAGAACCACCCAAAGGTAGCCGTCGTCGCGGCGCAGGGCCGCAGGTGGCTTGCCGTCAACGGACACCGACACGGGCGCCCACGCGGGCAAACCTCCGGGCAAAGGAACCGCTGTGCGAATTGCTGCGTGGATTTCCGCGTCGATTGTGATGCGGTTCTCGTTTAACGTCAGGGAAACGAGCGGAATATCAGCTGCAGTGGGATAGGCGTCGGACGTTTCGAGGAGGCGCTGCCGAAGCGTTTCGAGCATCGCTGGATCCGGCATTTGGGCATTCGCGGGCGTCGGAGCACCTGTCCAGATCACAACCAGAGATAGAGCAGCGGCTTTACCCTGGGCGCCAAAGATCGAGCCGCGCAAGCGCCGGGCATTTAACAGGATGCCGGCAAGCGCCAGCAGGAGGACGACGCGCAAGACAGCGAGCCCGCGTTCGACGGAGAGTGAAATGAGGAAGGGATGAACCTGTTGGGAGGCAAGCACCGGGCCGTTCCACCCAAAAGTCACGGTCCGCCAGCTCCATTCAGGAACGCCGGGACCGGTCTGGATGCGAGCATTGGGTTCGTACATCAAATTGCTTTCTTGGGCGCCTCGTTTTACCAAACCGTCCACCGTGCTTTTCGCACCCGGGATTGAGGAGTCCATCGTCTCGCCCTCCTGGGCTGGCTGAGGCGGAACGCGCGCAGGGCTCCCCGCGGATCCGGGCGACGGCCTGACGTTTTCCAATTGTGGATAAAGGGCCTGCTGCACCTGCCTGGCCACGAAGGGGACAAGAATAAAAACGAACACCGCGACGGTGAGCCATTTCCAGACGTTGACGAGCCTGCGTCCCCATCCTGAGGACACGACACGAAGAAGGGCGATTGGCATCAGGAGGATAAGCCAGACATAGCGCGGAGCGCCCGGTTCGTGATAAGAAAGCCCGAAGGCTAGAAATGCCAGCACGGCTGCGCCAAAGCCCCAGAGCCGGAACACCGCTAATGAAAAGATGAGGAGGAGGAAAAGATCGAGCAGCGTCCATGCCGTAAGCCAGTCACCGCGCACCCAGTCAGCGCCGAACAACGCAAAAAGGCGCCAGCCGGGAGGCAGATTGAGAGCGATATTCAGCGCATCGGCATCCGACTGCCAGCCTGTGGCGGAGAGTTCCTTCGCGCGCTCGATGCGTCCAGTCGCTTCAAGGTTGATATCGCGCGTGCGAATCTCGATCCCTGGCGCTCCATTTTGCGGATTGAGGGTGATGAGCTGACCCTGCCCGCCACTGCGCACCGCGCCGAGATCCTGGCCTGGAGCGGCATCGAGCCTCCAAATCTGCTGCATGCGACCATTGATCTGATCGCGAAACGTGAGCCCGCGTCCGTTTTCATCAAGCCATAGTGCGCGGGCGATAGTCAGTCCCTCGGGTTTCTGCACACCCATTCCACGCATGCGTTCCTCGATCCGAAATGGCGAGGCCGTCTGCCATCGATAGACCGGTAGATTGCGCCATTTGTCCGGAAAGGTGGTTTGCGAGACATCGATCGAGGTCGCTCCGACGATCTCGACCATGCGGAAATCGGGTCGCGCGCGGAAGGCGATGAGTTCGTCCGCCACGGCTGGCTTCGCATCGGGAGGATAGCGGAATTCCTTGAGGTTATCGAGACGAAATGCATCCAGCTGCACCGTCCACTTGCCGGTTCGCACTTGGACCTTCATCCGGCCGGTGTCATCCACCGCGACAGGAAGGGCGCTATCGACCGCAGCCAATCTCCATCCTTCAGGCAGGACCGAGCCGATTTCTTCCTCGCGGCTCTTGCCCGAAACGACCAGCTCGATGTGAGTGCGCAGCCAGAGGGGGATGCCATCTTCAATGACCGCATAGACTTTGACGCCAAGGAAGTCCTTGTCTGCCTCTTCGGAGGAGCCGTCCCGCTTGAGCCAAAGAATTCCCTCAGCGTCCCACGCAGGCGACTCCACTGGGTTCCCTTCGAGAGTCAGTGCAAGGATTCCAATCTCGCGCGGGAGCGGCATGCTGCGGGGAATTTCGTTCCAGCGGTACGAACCCTCGAGACGATAAGTCCCCGCGGGCAATTTCACTGACGGGCGTCCGTCGTGCCGAACCACGGGCAGCAATGCGCCGTTGGCCTTTACCTCCACCGGCCAAACGTCGCCGCCGCCGGGCAACGGGATCCATGTCTCGCTGAAAACACTGACCTCGAGATTGAATCGCCCTGAACCATTCTCGATCTCAAGAGCAAGGAGGGAGGGCCAGAAACAGAGGTGTTTCGCCGGATCCTGATAGGGCGAGGGACAACGACGCTCTGCGTCGTCCCAAGTTGCCCACCCTTCCCAACCACGCAACGGCTCGGGAATCTCCTTGGTTGTCCCTTGTGGCTGGGCCTGCGTGAGAAAAGGCAGGACGGCCAATGCGGTAAAAATCGCCAGGCGGAGGAATCGTGGCGCAGTGATCATCGAGATCGGAAGCGGGGAATGTTGATGGTTGATAGTTGATCGTTCAAGACTTTCGCTTCCAAAGCAGGCTCTCGCTCTCCTTGGAACTGCAGCGAGAACGAGGCGTCAAGATTCGGCATCGATCGAGTAGAGAAGAACGAACCCTCAGAGTCGAAGGATTTCACAGAAGGTCGCTAAGAAACAAAGCCTTCTGCATTCCTTTGCTCTCTTTGCGGCCTTCTGTTCGATCACCCCTTCTGTTTCAGGCCGCGGCCACCGCGTTACGGGCCAGACTATGCAAAATGGAAAACGTGGAGTTTATTCCGTTATGCGAAGCGTCGATTCTGGGTTCACGCGCCGCGATTTTCTGCGTAGCGCGAGCCTGACTGCGGGCTTTTTCGCTGTGCCTGGCGCGTTTGCCGAAGAGCTGATGCGCAAGACGCCTTGGGGAACGCAAGGGCCGCTTTACCCCGACAAGCTCCCGCTGGATACAGACAACGACCTCATCATTGTCAATGACTCGGTGACGCCGGCCGTTGGGCAGATCACGCACCTAAGCGGGCGCATCCTCGACGCTAGAGGCAATCCGATTCAGGACGCCACCGTTGAAATCTGGCAGGTGGACAGCACCGCCACCTACCTGAAGGAGCGCAGCTACAAGAAGGCCGGCAGCTTCGACGAAAATTTCCAGGGGTTTGGCCGCTTTCTGACGGGATCAAACGGCGGGTACTACTTTCGTACGATCAAGCCGGTGACTTATCCCGGGCGCTCTGCTCCGCATGTCCACTTCATGATCAAGACGAAGGGACACGACCCATGGACGACCCAGCTCTATATCAAGGGCCATCCCGGCAATCAACGCGACGGCCTTTACCGGGCGATCGGCGACCCAAGAGCGCAAGAGGCCGTGACGGTCGATTTCGCGCCAGTCAGGGAGTCGCGCATAGGTGAGCTAGTGGCGAGTTTCGACATTGTCCTCGGCTTCACGCCAGAAGGTTGAGGACATTCTGAGCCGAGTCTCTTTCTCCGAGCAACTGCTGCAAGGCATTCGCGGCGCCGAATTGGTTGTTCCAAAGCGATGCGGGCACGGTCTACCGACTGAGTCGTCCGAGGCGACGGCGGCGGCCGTGCTCGGCTTTTTGTCTCGCAATCTGCTTTCCAGCCAATAAGGACGGCTTTGATTTGACATCTTGAGTATCGTCTCACGTCTGCCACTCTCGGCAAAAAAGAATGAGCGAACAGATTTTCGTTAGCTATCGGCGCGAAGACAGCTCGGGAACAACCGGGCGCTTGTTCGATCGCCTTACACGACGCTTTCCCCGTAGCCGAATCTTCATCGATGTCGACTCTATCGAACCAGGCGAGGATTTCCTGAAAGGAACTAAGCTCCTTGACTCAGCAGCTGGCGATTCATTTCCCTGCGTTGAGTGGCGAGGGCGGCGATCTCGTCGCGAATATCTGGGTATCGGCTCAAAAATCGGCGGAAATCGCGCCGGTTCAGCGTCGCGAACTTGCTGTAGTCGAGCGCCGTGACATCGGCCGAGCGGGGCAACCCGCTAATCAGAGCCATCTCTCCGAAAAAATCACCCGGGCCCAGCTTGATCCGCTTGCCGGCGACCGAGACTTCGACCTGGCCCGAGGAGATGAAATAGACCGAGTCGGCCTTGTCGCCGGACCGGATGATGCGTTCACCCGGCTGCGCCGTGCGCGGGGCAAAGTGCAACACAAGGACCTCGCGCTGTTCTGGCGTGAGGCCGCTGAAGAGGGGAAAACGATCAACCAGTTCT
Source organism: uncultured Verrucomicrobiae bacterium (assembly GCA_963810765.1). GTDB lineage: Bacteria > Verrucomicrobiota > Verrucomicrobiia > Chthoniobacterales > Terrimicrobiaceae > DASTFP01. The sequence continues at coordinate 354,561 of CAWEOV010000023.1, read as the reverse complement.
TCCGGCGCAAACGTCCTGTTGGCGGCTGCCTTTATCTTCATGTTGTGCCGCGCGGTTTCCAGGTCTTCTTGCAACCGTGCAAAGCGGGCATTGTATGAGCCTCCGAAGCGCTCTTTGAGTCGCGGGTTGGCCTCCGATCTCGGCCAACTGACCCGCCATGGCACTATCGGCGACAAAGCCGGGAGTGGTAGGGCCGACAACTACCCCTGCCACCAGATAGCCGACCAGCGGCGGGAGGCCTTACCGGTAGGCGATGAATCCAAAGATGAAGGCAAAAGCAAAGCCGATTGCGATCGTGGCGATCAGCGCGACGTCGTGCGGCATGAATCCTCCTGCTCCATTGGTGACTTCACGACCCGAACTCCGGGGTTGTCAGGAAATTGCCTGCCGATACAACAATAATTGGCTTCCCTCTCCATAAACGGATTCTAGTTTAGCGAGGTCACCTGCACAACCCAACCGAAAGAGTCGACGACGCGATGCGGATTTTTGCCTGCAAAGAACAACTAACCAGTGAACGGCGAGTTCCCGTAACTCCGAACACGGTTAGCAAACTCGTCAAGCTGGGCGCGAGCCTTGAGATTGAGCAGGGTCTGGGTGATTCAATCGCCTTTAAAGACGCAGACTACGAAGCGGCGGGAGCAAGGATCAGTCGCGAACGCGAGCAGTCCTTCGGGGAAGCTGATTTCATCCTTCGCGTACGCAAGCCGGCGCTCGAGGAAATCGGTTTGCTGAAGCCAGGGACCATCCAGATCAGCTTTCTCGACCCGTTCAACGAGAGGCAAATCGTCGAACGCCTGGCCAGTGCCGGGGTGAGCGCGATCAGCATGGAAATGGTGCCGCGCTCGACGGTAGCCCAGAAGATGGATGCTCTCAGTTCGCAGGCGAACCTTTCCGGATACGTCGCGGTCATTCTTGCGGCCAATTTTTGCCAGCGAATTTTCCCCATGATGATCACGCCCGCTGGCACCATCAAGCCGTTGCGCATTTTCGTAATCGGGGTCGGCGTCGCAGGGCTTCAAGCCATCGCGACAGCGCGGCGATTGGGCGCCACGGTGGAGGCATTTGACACGCGCCCGGTCGTTGAGGAGCAGGTAAAATCGCTCGGAGCGCGCTTCGTCAAACTGGATATCGGAGAGGTTTCCCAAACCGCCGATGGCTACGCAAAGCCGCTCACGCCCGAGCAAATTCAAAAACAACGCGAATTGCTGGCCGAACGCGTCGCTTCTGCGGACGTCGTGATTACAGCTGCTCAGGTTTTCGGACGCAAAGCACCCGTGATTGTCACCTCCGAGATGGTGCGGCAGATGAAGGCAGGCAGCGTCATCGTCGATACAGCCGTCGAGTCCGGCGGGAACGTCGAAGGCCTAAAGTATGACGAAGTGCTTGATGTTGGGGGCGTGAAAGTTGTCGGACTCGCAAACTTGCCAAGCCGTGCTGCAGCCAATGCCAGTGAAATGTTGTCCAATAATTTCGCCGCCCTCATCGAGCATTGCTGGGATAAGCAGAACCAAACCTTCCCGATTGATCTCACTCAAGAGATTTTGCGGCGTTGCGTGGTTACGCACGGCGGCGAAATCTGTAATGAAACCATACGGACCGCCTACGGGTTAGCACCTCTGCAGAATCTCGCTTCCACACCATGAGTTCCCAAACCGCTATCGCCACTGTCTATCTTTTCATGCTGGCAGCCTTTCTTGGCTACCAGGTTATTTCGCGCGTGCCCTCGCTCTTGCACACGCCTCTAATGTCGGCAACGAACGCCATCTCTGGCATTTCCCTCGTGGGATCGCTCGTCGCGGCCGGCGCGCAGCACACCACGTTCAGCACGATACTGGGCTTTCTTGCCGTGACTTGCGCGACGACCAATGTGGTTGGCGGCTTCATTATCACCGACCGCATGCTTAGAATGTTCAAGAAGAAGCCGGCGGCAACGTCGGGAGAAAAGAAAGTGTAAAGATCTCACATGCGCAACTACCTCATCGAGGCGAGCTACTTTCTGGCTTCGATCCTCTTTATTCTCGGTTTACGCGGGCTGAGCCACCCGGAAACGGCGCGGCGCGGGATGCATCTTGCCGAGTTTGGAATGCTGATGGCGATCATCGGCACGTTGATGCACCAGGAGATCGTCAGCTACGAATGGATCATTGCAGGCTTGCTGCTGGGTTCTGCCATTGGCACCGGAATCGGCCTTTGGGTGCCCATGACGGCTATGCCGCAGCGAACGGCGTTCTCACACGCTTTTGGCGCTTTCGCGGCAGCGCTCGTTGGTGTTTCGGAATACTCTCTTCACGGCGCCAGTCTTAGTAAGTTCACGATGGGTGCCATAGGTTTTGACGTGCTGCTGGGTTCGTTGACCACGACCGGCAGCTTGATTGCGTTCGCCAAATTGCAGGGAATGCTGCCGGGCAGGCCGCTGACCTACAAGGGACAGAACATCTTTAACCTATCGCTCTTGGGCATAATCATCTTTGCGTTCGTCTTCTTGGTCTTTCATCCGGGAGCAACGCTGCTTTTCTACCTGATGGTTATCCTCTCTTTGGTGTTTGGCGTATTGCTTGTGATGCCGATCGGCTCCGCAGACATGCCGGTTGTGATCGCTTTGCTCAATGCCTACGCCGGCTTGGCATCAGCCGCCATTGGCTTTGCCATTTCCAACAACGTTCTGATTATCGCCGGAACGCTGGACGGTGGCTCGGGATTCATCCTCTCGATTGTCATGTGCAGGGCAATGAACAGGTCGATTACCGCCGTGCTCTTCGGCGCGTTCGGGAAGGTGTCCGAGGCGACGACCAGTGCTGCAGGAGGTGCGATGCGCGAAGCCAACGTGGAAGACCTCGCCTCGCAACTGGCATACGCCCGCCAGGCTGTCTTTGTGCCGGGCTATGGAATGGCTACCGCCCAGGCACAACACGCCCTTCGAGAACTTTCCACCGCACTGGAAGACGCGGGAGTAACGGTCAAATTTGCGATTCACCCGGTGGCTGGACGAATGCCGGGCCACATGAATGTTCTCCTGGCGGAAGCAAACATCCCCTACTCCCAGCTCTACGAGCTCGAGCAGATCAATTCCGACTTCCCGGCCACGGATGTGGCGGTTGTGGTGGGCGCCAATGACGTCGTGAATCCGGACGCTCGCGACAATTCTTCAAGCCCGATTGCAGGCATGCCGATCCTTGAGGTGGACCGGGCAAAGTCCGTGGTCGTCCTCAAGCGCGGTAGCGGAAAGGGCTTCTCGGGTCTGGAGAATCCGCTGTTTACAAAGCCCAATTGCGAGATGCTGTACGGGGACGCCAAAGAATCGCTGACGCAGTTAACGCAAGCCGTGCTCAAGGCATGATGCCGTCGCAGCGCTAGGAAGACGAACCCGCGAATGCTTTTGCCTCAGCCAAGCGTGGCGTCGGCGCAAAGAAGAGAATTCGTGCGCAATGACATGCTTCAGGTCCGCGCGCCGGCGTTGTGCTTTTATGTGCTTCGCGACGCGAATGGACTCTATTTGATCGCGGATCTGTTCGCAAGCTATGGAAGCATTGCCCATGCCCCGCCGGCAGGGTCTTTTGACCTCGGTCTGTAAGTTGTTGGCGGTAAGAGGTGGAGATTTGTGCTGGACAAATTCGATGGTTTCGGCTGTGGTGCGGTGGGATGAAATCCTTAGAGAAAGAATCGCAGTCGGCGGTGGGCGCTTGGTGCGCAAAGCGGGATCAACTTCAAGTGCGGGTTATTGTGGAGAGCGCGGAGGTCGAGTGGTTCGACCGCATGCTTGCCCAAGAGCATTATCTGGGCAAGACGCCACCTGTGGGCGATTTTCTGCGACAGGTGGTTGAGCGCGGGGGCAGGGCGATGGCACTGCTGGCGTGGGGGTCGGCGGCGCTTAAATTGAAAGATCGCGAACAGTGGATTGGCTGGAGCGCTTCGCAGCGGGCCGAGCGGCTGAAGGTGGTGGTGCAAAACCGCCGTTATCTGCTTCTTCACGCCAGAGGGGAAAATCCCAACCTGGCTTCACAGGCTCTGGCTGCGGCGTGCCGGGCGTTGCCCGCCCAATGGCAGGAGCGATTCGGTTACCGTGTGCTTCTGGCGGAGACTTTCACCGATCCGGAGACCTACGCCGGCACCTCTTACAAAGCCAGCGGATGGGAGCCGGTTGGTTTGAGCGAGGGCAACAGCCGGCACCGGTGCGACTTTTACGTGCCCAACGGGCGACCCAAGCGGCTCTGGATGAAGGAACTCTGCCCGCAGGCGCGGCAAAAAGCCCGCGCCCTGCATCTGGAGGGAGCCTATGAGGGCGCGCGCGTAGCCCCGCCTGGCGGAATGCTTCCCTTGTCAGCCGTGCAATGCCGTTCGCTGCTCGAAGTCCTGCGCCAGGCACCCGACCCGCGGGGCTCCAACACGCGCTTTCGTATCGGCCCAGTGCTTACGCTGGTGGCCATGGCGCTGGTTGCCGGTGCGCGCGACGTGGCCGAAATCGCCCGCTTTGCCACTCGCCTGCAGCCCAAACAGCGTGCCGCCCTCGGGTTGCCCATCAAGAAAGGCACCCGCCGCTTCTACGAAGTGCCCGGCTACAGCGTTTTTTACCAGGTCTTGAGTCGGATGGACCCTGAAGGCTTCGCCGCGCTCTTGAGCGGCTGGCTGGCCCGATGCGCAGGCACGCTGCCGACGGCCCTTTGTCTGGATGGCAAAATGATCCGTGACCTCATCGGCACCGTTACTCTGGCCGAGCACGAGGACGGTTCGCCGGTTGCCGTGGCGATCATGGACCATAAAGAAGCCACCGAGCGTTGCGAACAAAGCGCCGCAAAAGCCCTCATCGCTTCGCTGCCCAGTCTCGAAGGCAAGACTCTCACCGCCGACCCGCTCCACTGCCAGAGGGCGCTGGCGCGCTCTGTTGTCGAAAAGGGCGGCGAATACCTCCTGCAGATCAAGGGCAACCAGCCCAAGCTTCTCGAACACGCCCGCACTCAGTGCGAAGGCGAGCCCCCCCTTTTGTCCAGACCGAGACCGGTCACGGGCGAGTCGAAGAGCGCGGCTTGATCCTGCGGCCAGTCCAACCCATCGCCATCGACTTTGCCTTCGCGCGTACTCTGGTTGCAGTGCAAAGCCGTCGCACCGAGAAAAGGACCGGCAAAACCACCTTCGAAACCCGATACTACCTCTCCAGTCAGCAGTCGGCGGAGCGCTCGCACGAAGGCTGGATCAACCTCATCCGCGGCCACTGGGGCGGAATAGAAAATCGCAACCACTGGCGCCGCGATGCCCTTTGCGGCGAAGACCGCACCCGCAGCCGCAATCCCAATCTGGTGGCCAACCTCGCTCTCATCCGCAACGCCCTTCTGCGTCTGCTTAACCCAAGTTTCTCAACTCGTGGCGAAAACTAACGATTTTTTGGCAAGAATGGCCCGCGGAGGCGCATAAAATGGACATCAGGGTCGCCGGAAGCGTTGTAGTGAAGACCTAGGCTCTTCTCAAGGCAACTTTTTTGACTATGCTTGGGAGCCGTCATGTTTTTGAGATGCACGCAGCGCAAGAAGGACGGCAAGGAACATCGCTACTGGTCGATCGTGGAGAATCGTCGATGTGCGGGAGGCAAGATCGTTCAGCGTCCGGTGTTGTATCTTGGCGAGGTCAATGACAGCCAGCGTGAGGGGTGGTGCAGAGTCATTGAAACTTTCGACGAGGATCGCGGCCAGCAGAGAGCTTTGGCCCTATTTGCTTGGGATCGGAAGGTTCCCGATCATGCCGCCGATTACGGGGTGCAGGTGCGGCTTAAGGAGTTTGAGCTGCATCGAGCTCGGCAGTGGGGGGCATGCTGGCTGGGGTGCGAACTCTACGAGCAGCTTGGGCTCGATGAGTTCTGGGCGGCGCGGCTGCCCGATAGCCGGGAAGGCACCTGCTGGCGCCATATATTGCAAACTCTGGTGTGTTATCGGCTCATTGATCCGGGGAGCGAATGGCGTTTGCACCGGCAGTGGTTCGAGCAAAGCGCGATGGGCGATCTGCTGGACGAGGACTATTCGCTGGTGGAGAAGAACGCTCTTTACCGCAGCCTCGACAAGCTGCTGGTTCACAAGTCCGCGCTCTTCGATCATCTCAGCGAGCGTTGGAAGGATCTCTTCGGGGCGAAGTTCGACGTGCTGCTCTATGATTTAACCAGCACGTATTTTGAAAGCGATCCGCCCTTCCCTGAAGGTGACAAGAGGCAGTTTGGCTATTCGCGCGACAAGCGCCCGGATTGCGTGCAGGTTGTCATTGCCCTCATCGTCACTCCGGAAGGCTTTCCGCTGGCCTATGAAGTGCTGGCCGGCAACACCAGCGACAAGACCACGCTGAAGGGCTTTCTCAAAAAGATCGAGGACCAATACGGCAAGGCTCAGCGTATCTGGGTGATGGACCGGGGGATCCCCACCGAAGAAGTCCTCCAAGAAATGCGCAGCAGTGATCCGCCGGTTTACTATCTGGTAGGCACGCCCAAGGCCCGGTTAAAAAAGTTTGAAGCCGATCTTCTCGGCCAGCCTTGGGAAAACGTGCGCGAAGGCGTCGATGTCAAGCTCCAGAGCCAGGAGGGCGAGCTTTACGTCTTTGCCCAAAGCCGCGACCGCGTCGCCAAGGAACGCTCGATGCGTGTGCGTAAGCTCCGCGGCCTGCTGCACCGGCTGAAGGCTCTTCAAATCATGAAGCTCTCCTCTAAGAATCTCCTGCTCAAACTCGGCGAAGCCAAAGCGCGCTACCGCGCCGCCTGGCGCCTCTTTGACTTCGATCTTCCCGAAGCCAAATCCCAGGATAAGGCCGCCAGCTTTGGCTTTCGGCTCAACCGAAAAAGACTCCGGGAGGTCCGCCGCCGCGAAGGTCGTTACCTGCTGCGCACCAATCTCTGTCAACGCGATCCCGTCGAACTCTGGAGCTTCTACATCCAACTGGTGGAAATTGAAGCCCTCTTCAAAACCCTTAAGGACGATCTTTCTTTACGTCCCTTCTTCCATCGGCGCGAGGATCGCATCGAAGCTCACATCTTTGTCGCGTTTTTGGCCTACTGTCTGCACGTGACTCTGCGTGCCCGTTTGCGTGCTCTGGCTCCTGGGCTGACCCCGCGCGCCGTCCTCGACAAGTTCGCGGCCATCCAAATGCTCGATGTTCACTTCCCGACCACCGATGGACGCACCCTGATCTTGAGCCGTTACACCCAGCCCGAGGCCGACCAGAAAATCCTCCTCGAGCAACTGCGTCTCCAACTCCCTGCGCAGCCTCCTCCCCGAATTACCTCAAAAGGCACTCTCCTTCATTGATTCTGCCGCACCCAATGTAGTGAAGACCTTTTAAGCACGATCTCCATTTTACGCCCCTCCGCGGTCCGCTATATCTTCGAGTTGAGAAAGTCCGGTTAACGAACACCATCCCAATCGCTCCCTGCCTGAAATCCGCGAATGCTTCGCCGCCAAGCCGTCTCAGACACTCGCCCTCCTCCGTTCCAAATTATGACTCAAAACAAAACGCCCTGGCCCCGCCGGCGATCTTCAACAGCCGTCCCGAATTGGTGCGTTCCAGTATCGCCCGAGCCCTGACCCTCGATCTCGAAGGAGTTATTCCGAATCACTGCGATACTGCACCATTTTCAGAGCATTTGAGAAGGTTACGGCTTCTCAACGAAAGGCTTGCGTGTTAGAGAATAATGGAGAGCGAGAATGAATGAGAAGAAAGCGTCGACAGATTACCCAATAAACAAGCTCCTCGCGGAGCGGTGGAGCCCCTATGGCTTCGAAGACCGGCCGGTCGCGCCCGGCGACCTCCGTTCGTTGTTTGAGGCCGCGCGCTGGGCGCCCTCTTCCTACAACGAACAGCCATGGAGCTTTTTCGTTGCGACCAAGGACGATCCTAAGGAGTTCGAACGGCTCCTGTCTTGTCTCGTGGAAGCAAATCAGGCGTGGGCCAAGGCTGCACCGGTGCTCGCTTTGGGCGTCGTCAATTTGAGATTTACACGCAACAATAAAGAGAATCGGGCAGCAGTTCACGACCTTGGTCTCGCGGCCGCGAATCTTGTCGTCGAGGCGACGGCGAGAGGGCTCCATGTCCATCAGATGATCGGAATAGTGCCCGACAAGGCGCGTGAGGTATTCCGGATCCCTGAGAATTCCGAGGCCTGGACCGCACTGGCAATCGGATACAAGGCAGACGCGGACAAGCTACCAGACGCCCTTAAAGAGCGCGATTTGGCGCCCAGGAGTCGAAAACCTTTGAGTCAGTTCGTGTTCACCGGCCAGTGGGGGAATGCATCGCCGCTCGCGCCGAAGCGCGATACCTGACGATGCATTGATTTGTATGCCGCAGTGGAATAAGAATTCTTTTCACTGGTTCAATTCACCAAGCAAGTGGGATATCCGAGAAGATCGATTGTCGGTCGATGTCTCTCCCAACACCGACTTTTGGAGGAAGACCCACTACGGATTCATTCGAGATTCCGGCCACTTCTTTTATAGGCCGATTTCAGGTGACTTTGTAGTTCAAGTGTGCGTCCGAGGCGAATACGCGTTTCTCTACGATCAGGGAGGCCTCATGCTGCGCGCATCTGATCAGTATTGGATGAAGTGCGGCATTGAATATGTCGGCAGCACTCAACAGGCTAGCGCTGTGGTGACGAATGATTTTTCGGATTGGTCGGTCACTCCATTGAAGACGAATCCCGAAGAGGTGTGGTTTCGGGTCAAGAGACAGGATTGTAGCCTGGAAGTTTTCTACTCCCTCGACGGCTTCGACTATACGATGCTCAGGACGGCCTACCTTAAGTCTCCACAGAATTTGGATGCTGGCGTCATGTGCGCGGCGCCACAGGGTCCAGGTTTTCACATTACCTTTAGCGACCTATCGATTGAAAACGCGGCCAAACTATAGACGGCGCGGTGGTTGAGGAGACGAGGGATGAGCCTTCACAATCTCAACAAACTGGCAGCGCTCATCAAGGGTGAGCGCGCTGGTTTGCTTTCGCGGTGGCGGGAGCAGGTGAGGCTCCTCCCCTCAGCGAAGCACCTTGATACTCCGACGCTCAATGACCACGTTCCCCCTCTCCTTGACGAGTTGGCTACGGCACTGCGGTCGGCGACTGACAAAACGATTTCGGAAGCGCTCGTTGAAGGCAGTCCGCCCATACACGGTCTTCAACGATACCAAGACGGCTTTGACATCGTGGAAGTCGTCGCAGAGTACAACATCCTTCGCGGATGCATCCACGATCTCGCAGAGAGTCATCACTTGAGCCTGCAGGGCAAGGCTTTTCACATCTTGAACCGGGTGTTCGACGAGGCGATCGGATTGGCCATCCAGACTTTTGCCACGCAGCAAGCTCTCGAATTGCAGCGACGGCGTGATGAGTATCTGGCATTCGTGGCGCACGACCTTCGCACGCCGCTGAACGCGATCGCTCTCGTAGCGAGAATTCTTGAACTCACACAAACGGATCGCGGCGATAGGATCGAAACTTCCCGCATGCTGAGAACACTGGGCCGGAACGTCCAGGAGCTTGAAGCGCTGGTTGATAAAGTGCTAAAGGAAAGCGCGCACATTGGGACAGAGGCCGGTGTGAAATTGGAGCCTCGCGCGTTCGACTTGTGGCCTCTTGTTGAATCCGTTCTTCATGATCTCGATCCGGTGGCCGGGACCGCAGGCGCACGCATCATCAATGAGATTCCTGAGGACCTGACCGCCTATGCGGATGCCGGATTGCTCAGGCGTGTCATTCAGAATCTGGTCGCGAATGCCATCACCTACACGCCAAGGGGCGAGGTTGTCATTGGGGCGCGGGAAACCGGCACAAAGGGTGCCATCGAATGCTGGGTCAGCGACAATGGGTCCGGAGTCCCTGAAGACCGGATCGAAAAGATCTTCGACAAACTTGAGACTGACCCGGAGAAACCGGATGGAACGGGCCTTGGTCTCGCCATCGTGAAGATGTTCGTGGAGGCCCACGGCGGAAAAGTAACTGTCGAAACCAAGGAGGGCTCCGGCTCAACGTTCCGGTTCACGCTTCCTGGCAAAGCGGAGGCCGGCTAGCCAGGCTGGACTGAGTTTTTCGGTGGATCAAGAAAGTCGCTGAAAAGTGGTCGCTCCTTCGATCGGAAACAGACTCTCTGCGGGAGTGCCGCGTCGCAATCACAGGCTCTCAAGGTGCGCATGGAGGATGCGTTTGACTTCGGCGACGGCGTCGGGGTGGAGGAATGTCTCGTGTCCGTAGCGAACGATCAATTCGGATTCTGCGCCGTCGAGGCGACTGCTCGAGTAGGCAACGACGCCGTCGTTACCCGAAGTCGCCGGGCCGGAGTTTACCTGGCCGATAATGTTGTGAAAGGGAACTGCGGACGGAATCTCTGCCAGGGCCATGAGCGCAGGGCTGTTGGCGGAGAGCGTGCGGATCGAACTGAGTTTTCCTTCTCTCACCAGTTTAATGATAAAGGGGTTGATCTGGTCGCGATGTTTTTCCACAAGGGTGCGGAAGGCTTCCTGCACGTCGGTGTCCGCCCGGTAAAGACTCTGACCGAGGTTGCCGATCCAATTGTCCGCGATTTGACTGCCTCGGTGCGGCACAGCGATCAGGATCGGGTCGCAGGTTGTGCGGCTCAGGCTCCGCCGCGTCGCACGACCTGCGAGCCACGCCAACGCCACCAATCCGAGGAGGCAGGACAGAGACCTGAGTTTGCGTGCGCAAGACATAACGGAAATGAGCGTTGGGTCGGGCCATGGCGGGCTCGGGAGGTTGGAGCCTGGTCCATGCCGCGGCTAAAGATATGAAGCCCGCCTGAGCGAAGCGAGAAGACAGACCCTTTCAAGCGCGCGCAAGGTTTTGTTTCGTCATGAGGCATCCATGCGCCGTACTGGGGAGTTTCACGGCCGGATTGGCGGCGTGAGGGAAGCCCAACCTGGCTGGAAGACAATTGCGGGCTGGTTGTCAGCCTTTTCTCCAATCAGTCCGTACCCGCGAAAATAAGTCGCCTACCTTCCCGATGCGCTATTCTCGCGTGCTTCATTCGAAAAACAGCCCTGGCGGAGCCGTCACTTGCCCAAGCTCGCTCATCTCGGGAACCATGCCCACGATGTCTCGCTGCACGCAAAATCGCACGTCCTCTCTGAGTTCAGGAATTGATAGCAAGCGCCGGCCATTGCGCGATTCAGAGACGGCGGCCAATAGATCTTGCCTCTCCTGGCGGTAGAGCTTGCGTGCAATGAGCGCAGAATCGGAATCACTGCCTGCGCTCCACTTGCCCCAAAGTAAATCGCAAAGCGCGCCAGCGCAGAGGGCATCCTCGTACGCCGGTTCCTCCTTTGTGCCGCTGCACACGAGAAGAAGATGAGCCGGAGCTTCTTCCTCGAGGCAATCCGCCACTGCCCGCAGATTGAGGAAAGAAGCCACTATTACCCTCTTCGCATGGGCGCACGCGCGCAAAGCTCGTGTCCCGTTCGTAGTTGTCATGACAATTGTTTTTCCTGCAACGATCTCATTATTGAACTCGCGCGGAGAATTACCCAAATCAAATGCGATGCCTCCGGTTAGCTCCACCGGAATGCGCACTCCCTCGCGTTCGCCAGCGAGAAGCACGCCGGTATGCTGCGAATGAAAACTGAGCGCTTCCGGAATCCCCATTACCGGTATGATCGCCTTGGCGCCGTTGCTCAAAGCGGTCACCATGCTGCTTGTCGCGCGCAATACATCGAATACGACGCACACCGTCGCGCTCAAGTCGAGCTGATCGAGCGCAGCGAATTCGACTGGAGCAAACAGGACCTCAAGAATTCTCACGCCAAGACGTTCAAATCCTGCCCTCATACTCTTTTCGTAGCAGCAGATAGCTTTTTTCGCTCGTCGGAAATGGCGAAATACTGCTGCAACTCACCTTCGCGTGGCATACCGAGTATTCTGAAATCGTGTGTTTTCTTGACAAAGTGCAGCTCCATAAGTATCTCAACTTCGGATGAAGAACAGACGAATACTGAAGGTCTCATTAGATAGTTGGCGGGCCGCTGGCGCTGGAAAGAGCTAAACCTACTTGCTCAGGGCCATGCAAGATATTCGTTTTGGTAGCGGCAGCGCGTGATTGGGCCCGCGCGGAGAACGGTCTCGCGTTCCACCGGCGGTCAAATGTCTCCCGCCCTTTTCCTCGTCTTTGCCATCGCGCTCTGATAGTTCATCAGCTCTGTATCAATGACTGCAGAGGTATGACTTCAAGACTTGAACTGAACACGGCTGAGTTGCGCTAGCTAAGCTAGTTATCGCGATCCTCACAGCGACGCCAAAATTGCCCGGATGGAAAAGCGAGCTCCGCAAACCACGCTGTCTGAGGCACCGTAGTAAAGTGTGAGTTCATCGCCGTCCGTCACGTGTCCGTTGCTGAAGACGACGTTGCCGAAGAAACCCTGGCATTCATATGACGCAATCGGCTCCATGATGGGGTCTTGCGAGCGCGCCAGCACGCGCCAAGGTTCGTTGAGATCGAGCAATAGTGCACCGAGGCAGTAGCGATGTTGAGAATTAGCGCCGTGGTAAATTTCCAGCCATCCCTGCGCCGTGCGGATTGGAGGCGCACCCGCGCCCACGCGCGCGCTATCCCACATGCCCCGGCGAGTCCGCGCCAGGCAGCGGTGATTGCCCCAGTGCCGCAGGTCCGGCGACTCGGCGAGCCAAATGAAGTTACCGCCGATCTGCGGGCTGCTCGGGCGATGCAGCGCGAAAAACACGCCGTTCAAGGTCTCGTTAAAGATCGCGCAGTCTTTGTTGTGCGGTGGAAAAATCAAGCCGTGTCGGGTGAAGCGCCTCCAGTCATGCGTGCTCCGCAGCCCAACGCCCACCCCGTTTGCGGATACGGCGGTATACGTTAGGTAATAGTCCTCGCCGATCTGCGCGACGCGGCAATCTTCGATGCCGTAGCTCTCGAAGGCACCTTCGCCGATGAGAGGAGGGATGGCGTCTTGCTCGCGAAAGTGTATGCCGTCCTCGCTGCAGACGGGCCGCAAGTGCGAGATCGTGGTCAGGTAGTCCACGCCATCGTATCGATAAACGCGCGGATCAGAGCGATCCAACTTCGGATCGTCATGATCAAACTCCAGCAATTGCATGTCTCCGTCGGGATTAAAGATTGGCGCGATCGTTTTTCCCGGCACCTGCGCGGGCCTTTCCGCGACGCGCAGCAACAACCACGTTTTGTGATCAAACCGGAAAGCGCCAGGGTTGAGCAGGCATTCGATGTTCAAATCGGGCAGGCTGGGCGCGATATCCTGGGGCGCGAGAATCGGATTTTGCGTAAAGCGTTCGGCGAGCTCGGGCATAGGGGGTGAGGCAATTGAGCGTTTTGGCGCCGCGTCTTCCCAGACCCTCGCCCGTGTGTCCCTTGCATGCAATCGCGCTGTGAAACCGTGTGGCCTCACTCTTTTCGACAGATCGATTTAGTTTCCACCGCGCCCTCCCACCCAGGACAGCGGGGCTGGATCGGAACGCCGGTCAGCCTGCACGGGCCGCAGAGAAGCCTCTGGTGGCGAGAGCCAATCCGGAAGGTTGGATCGATCCTTTTTGAGCTCCTTTACGCCGGTGAGCCCGAAAACGACGCAGTTTCGCACTCGCGCATTCTCTTCAAGAGAAAATGCTGTTCCGAAGTGATCTCTGTCTGCTCGAGCGCTTGGCGGAAGTAGCTCGCTGCGGATTGTGAACGGCCGAGCCGGGCTTCGAATTCGCCAAGCACGGCGTAGAGCAGGTAATACGATTTCAGTTCCCTGCAATTGCGGATCGATTTTACAGCTGCGATGCCCGCCGCGGGACCGCGCACGTTCGCCACTGCGACAGCGCGATTGAGCGCGACGACCGGCGAATCGTCGAGCTCAACAAGCCGGTCGTAAAGCGATTGGATTTGCCGCCAGTCCGTATCCTCGAACGTACTTGCCGCGCAGTGGCAAGCCGCGATGCCCGCCTGAAGGTGGTAATCGCTGATTTCGGGGCCGCTTGCCGATTGAGCCAGATGAAACATCCCGCGCGCAATCATCGGCCTGTTCCAGAGGGACCGGTCCTGCTCTTCGAGGAGGAGAATGTTCCCCTCCGCATCCGTACGTGCCGGCGACCGCGCCGCATTCAGAAACATCAGGGCGAGCAGCGCCTGGCATTGGGGCTGGTTGCCAGCGGCGTGTCCTGCGAGCAATTCCGTCAGCCGAATCGCTTCCTGACAGAGTTCCTCCCGGATCAATTTTCGTCCGACGGATGCCTTGTAACCCTCGTTGAAAAGCAGATAGAGAGTCTGCAAGACCCCGCTTAGGCGCGCCCTCAGCTCTTCCCCGGCGGGTATCTCGAAGGCAATGCGTGCCACGCGGATTCGCTGTTTGGCCCGCGTTAACCTCTTGGCGATTGCCGCTTCGGTGGTCAGAAAGGCGCTCGCGATTTCAGCGACACTGAATCCGCAAAGCGTTCTCAACGCGAGCGCCACCTGAGCTTCCCGCGGAACTTGGGGATGGCAGCACACGAACATCATGCGCAAGCTGTCGTCCTCGATCTCGTCTCTTGAGAGCTCGACATCGCTGGAAGTTTGCTGCCCGAAAAAGCCGACAATATCCGTTTCCTTGTTGCGAAATGTCTTTTCCCGTCGCACCTGATCCAGTGCCAGGTTTCGCGACACGCGCATGATCCAGGCGGATGGATTTTCCGGGACGCCGTAGTACGGCCATGTTTGCAAGGCTCTGACGAGGGCCTGCTGAACGACATCCTGCGCGAGTTCAAGGTGTTCGATCCCAAAAATCCTCGTCAACGTCGCGACCATTTTTCCCCATTCGCGCCGGAAGAGATTTTCCACCACCTGCGGCATGTCCGCAGGTGGTGGCAGCATCTTGTCGTTGGACTCAGGCACTGACGCCTTCGAGCTCCGCCTCGGCTTGCCGAGCGATTTTCATCCCGTGGCACTCCTCAGCCACGGGCCGGATTTCCACTGTTGCTCCATGTTTGAGTGCAGGGCACTGCCTGGCGATGGCGACCGCCTCATCGAAGTCGGCTACCGCGATCAGAAAGTAGCCGCCGACGGCCTCCTTCGATTCTGCAAAGGGGCCGTCGACTACAAAGCGTCCCTCGGCTCCAGAGACCATCTTGCCCTCGTTCATAAGCGGCAGCCCGCCCTTGACCTTGCCCGCGGCCTCAAGGTTGTTGAACCATGCCCTCCATTGTGTCATCACCCTCTGGATTTCTGCCGGGGAGAGCCCCTTGTGCCAGTTCGTGCCGCGGAACAATAACAAGTAATCGGATGTCGTTTGCATAGATGTGTGTTTCTAGTTGGTTTCGAAGATACGACGAACGGAAGAAAGCATTCAGGACAGGCTGCGTGAATTTCCCGCCATGACGAACTTTTTCGAGCGAGGTGGCTTTTGGGTGTGGGCGCAGGGAGTACTGTTGTTGGGATCATTCTGCTGGCAATACGATTTCACGGCGAGGGTGGCTGTCCAGTGATCTTTTTTTCCGGTTTTGTCCTGCCGAGTATCGGCGTTGGCGTCGGATTGGCCGGCGCGGCCGCGCTCGGCAGGAATATTACACCGTTTCCAAAGCCGTCGGGAAAAGATTTGCTGGTGAAACGCAGTAAATCGAAAGGAGCGATTCTTAACGGGCTGGCACTGCAGGGACGCTGGTTCTATTGTTTGGGAGAAGTGGTAGATTTCAGACGCCCGCATCACCAATGAAAGACGAGCAACACAATGCCGAGCCAGATCGGCCCGATGGGGAGAGGGAATCGTATGATTACCGACACCAGGCAGATCAGCTTGCCATTGAAAATAAAATGTTGCGAGCGGTGCTCGATTCGATGCCGGACAATATCTCCATTAAGGACCTGAAGGGGCGCTATATTTTCGACAACGCCTCGCATTGCCGCTTCCTAGGAGCAAAGAATACCGCGGATGTGGTCGGTAAGACTGTGTTCGATTTTGTTCCCGCGGAATTTGAATCGACATTTCATGCCAAGGATCTTCGCGTACTACAGTTGGGTGAGACAGTCGTTCGGTCTGTGGACGAGACAGTCGACTTCTCCGGCAACAAATTCTGGATGTCGGTTATAAAGACTCCGCTGCGCGGTGAGAATGGGGAAGTGATCGGATTAGTGTCCACCACGCGCGACATTACAGCACGGAAGAAGGCTGAGGAGCAAATTGCCAAATATGCGGAGGAACTGCGTAAGAAGAACGCACAGTTGGAAGAGGACCTGGTGACGGCGCGCGAGCTGCAGAACGCGTTACTGCCGCAGCGATACCCGCGATTTCCCAGTTCTGCCCCGCCGGAGACGAGCGCGCTGCGATTTCACCATTTCTTCCGCCCGTCATCGGGAGTCGGCGGTGACTTCTTTCAGGTCTTTCAAATCTCCGACTCGGTAGCAGGAGTGTTCATTTGCGACGTAATGGGGCACGGTGTATGCGCGGCACTTGTTGCCGCGATCTTACGAGCACTGCTTGATGATTTGCGCGCGTACGAGACCGATCCGGCGAGATTCCTTCAAGAATTGAACAGCAGAATTTCCCGCATCTTGAAGAGCACCCGTCTTCCAATGTTTGTGTCGGCGTGCTATCTGGTGGCGGATATTGCACGAGGGGAGTTGCACTCGGCATCTTCGATGATGCAGAATACCGTGGTTCGTCCTGCGAGCTGTGCGAGGGAGACACATTGTTGCTCTTTACCGACGGACTCTTTGAGGTCGAAGGAGTCGATGCACAATACTACGATCAGGCGCGGCTGTTGGAATCTGTGAGTCAGCGAGCCAGCCTTCGCGCCGGCGAGCTCTGCGATCAAGTTCTCGCCGAGATCCAACGATTCGCAGTTGCCAAAGACTTCACGGATGATGTCTGTCTAGTTGCGGTGGAGATCGATCAGCTGCTGAAGGAGCGGTTTGGGGAATGAAGCGAAGGCTTCGGCTCGATCGAGGAAAAGGTCCAAAACCAAGCGCAGGGTCTCAAGCGCATCCTGACGACCTGTGCGGCCTCAAGGGCTTTGAGATACTGCGAATGGCAAGCGGCGCTTGTGCGTGTTAAGCGGTAGTCAGACTAAGATATCCGAGCGCGGGAAATTTTCTCTTCGACTGCATGCGCCGGGCGGTCGTTTGAATGTGCTTGTTGTCCGGCGTCTCGAGGTCCGTTGCTAGCTAAACGGGGCACGAGAAAAGAAGCAAAAATGCTTGAAGTTAAAATCGCGCCAAGGTAACATAACCCCGGAAGGAGAAGGTTTTTATGAAGACTCCGGAGATGCTAGCACGTCGTCCTCCCAACGTCGCCGAGGTTCATGTAATCTGGATGACTACGGGTCTTGGATGCGATGGCGATTCCGTTTCTGTAACAGCGGCCTCGCTGCCAAGCATCGAGGATCTTGTGATGGGCAACATTCCCGGTTTGCCAACAGTTCACCTCCACAATCCTGTCCTCGCCTATGAAGTCGGGGATGATTTTATGGATTATTGGTTCAAGGCGGCGGCAGGCAAGTTGGATCCTTTCGTTCTGGTGCTCGAAGGATCCGTCCCCAACGAAAAAATCAAAAAAGAGGGCTATTGGGCAGCAATGGGGACGGATCCGGATACGGCCCAACCGATCACGACCAATGAATGGATAGACCGGCTTGCACCGAAAGCACTGGCCGTGCTCGCCTGTGGGACCTGCGCCACCTATGGCGGCATCCATGCCATGGAAGGCAACCCGACCGGAGCGATGGGCCTGGCAGACTATCTGGGCTGGGGCTGGAAGTCCAAGGCCGGGTTGCCCATCGTGAATGTTCCCGGATGCCCGGTGCAGCCGGACAACATGATGGAGACGCTTCTTTATTTGCTTTATCAGGTTGCCGGACTGGCGCCGATGATCCCACTTGATGCGCAGTTGCGTCCGACGTGGCTGTTTGGCAAGACCGTGCACGATGGCTGCGACAGGGCCGGCTATTATGAAGAGGGGGACTTTGCGACCGAGTACGGCTCGCCAAAGTGCATCGTTAAATTGGGCTGCTGGGGTCCGGTAGTCGAATGCAATGTTACCAAGCGTGGCTGGATGGACGGCCTCGGGGGTTGCCCAAATGTGGGTGGCATTTGCATCGGCTGCACGATGCCAGGATTTCCGGACAAGTTTATGCCATTCATGGACGAGCCGCCGGGGGCTAAAGTCTCCTCGGGAATCAGCAGCTTGCTTGGCGGCGTAGTCCGAAGCCTTCGGGGTATCACCAATCGCACCCTTAACAAGGAGCCGCGCTGGAGGCACAGGCGCGCCGAACTAACGACGGGCTACACGCCCAAGCACTACGCCAAGAGCTGAGGAGACCCATATGGCCACCGAAACCGCCCCCCAAACCGAAACCTCCACCGGGCCCCGCAATTTGGTCGAAATGTCTTGGGATCCGATCACCCGCATCGTCGGGAGCCTCGGCATCTACACCAAGATCGACTTCGACAGCAGGAAAGTCGTCGAATGCCACAGCACTTCTTCGATCTTCCGCGGCTACAGCATCTTCATGAAGAACAAGGACCCGCGAGACACGCATTTCATCACAAGCCGCATCTGCGGCATTTGCGGCGACAACCATGCGACCTGCTCGGTCTATGCCCAGAACATGGCCTACGGCATCAAACCTCCGAACATGGCGGAGTGGATAGTCAATCTTGGCGAAGCTGCCGAGTACATGTTCGACCACAATATCTTTCAGGACAATTTGGTCGGAGTGGATTTCTGCGAGATGATGGTCAAGGAAACGAACCCAGGGGTGTGGGCAAAGGCCGCGAAAACCGCGGCGCCGCATGCGAAGGAGCACGGCTACCGCACCATCGGCGATATCATGCACTCCCTGAATCCGTTCGAGGGCGAGTTCTACCGCGAAACCCTGCAGATGAGCCGCATGACCCGCGAAATGTTCTGCCTGATGGAAGGTCGGCATGTGCATCCTTCCACGCTGTATCCCGGAGGCGTCGGCACTGTGCCCTCGATCCAGCTCTTCACGGATTACCTGGTCCGGCTGATGAGGTACGTCGAGTTCATGAAGAAGGTTGTTCCCCTCCACGATGATCTATTCGATTTCTTCTACGAGGCTCTGCCGGGCTACGAGGAGGTCGGCCGGCGTCGCGTGCTGCTCGGCTGTTGGGGCTCGTTCCAGAACCCCTGGGTTTGCGATTACAACTACAGGACGATGAATGAGTGGGGCAAGGCGATGTATGTGACGCCGGGAATCATTGTCGATGGCGAATTGATCACAACGAACCTCGTGGACATCAACCTCGGCATCCGCATCCTGCTGGGCTCTTCGTATTACGAGGACTGGGAGAATTCCGAGACCTTCGTCACGCACGATCCCTTGGGAAACCCTGTTGATAAGCGTCACCCTTGGAATCAAACGACGATTCCGAAGCCGCAAAAGCGCAATTTCAACGACAAGTATACGTGGGTCATGTCGCCCCGCTGGTTTGATAAGCGAACCGGCGATCACCTCGCGCTGGACACGGGTGGCGGTCCGATCGCGAGGCTTTGGGTCACGGCTCTCGCGGGACTGGTGGATATTGGCTACGTCAATGCCACCGGAAATAGCGTCAAGATGATACTGCCAAGAACGGCGCTCAAGCCTGAGGTCGAATTTGAGTGGAAGATCCCGAAATGGAGCAACGCCATCGAGCGCAATCGGGCGCGCACGTATTTCCAAGTCTATGCGGCCTGCTGCGGGCTGTATTTCGTCGAGCAGGCCATGAAGGAGTTGCATGCAGGACGGACAAAAACCTTTACCCCGTTCACAGTTCCCAAGGAGGCAATCGGCTGTGGGTTCCACGAGGCCGTGCGCGGTGTGCTCTCGCATCACATGGTCATCCGTGGTGGCAAGGTTGCCAATTACCATCCTTACCCGCCCACTCCGTGGAACGCCAACCCGCGCGATATCTACGGCACGCCCGGACCCTACGAGGATGCCGTGCAAAACACCCCCATCTTCGAGGAAAACGGTCCTGAAAACTTTAAAGGCATTGATATCATGCGAGCCGTGAGGAGCTTCGATCCCTGTCTTCCGTGCGGTGTGCACATGTACCTCGGCAATGGCAAGATCCTCGAGCAAGTTCACACCCCGACGGCCCTGATGGGTCTGCACAAACTGGGGCATTGAGAGGCGGCACGCTTTTTGCACTGCCTCGTCAATCGTCGCGCGGCCCGCGAACCTAGATTTTTTTCGACACTGCCATGATTCAAATCGAAGCCGCACCCGAGGAAATCTACGATATCGAGCTTGAGCACAGCCTGCTTGAAGCAAACGCAAAGCTTGCCAATGAAAATCGCGCTCTGCTTGATCGGCACGGAATCACCGCGATAGATGTGATGGGGGCGATTGGTTCGGGCAAGACGACATTGATCACCCGGCTTGTTGAGAAACTTAGGGATCGCGTCGGCCTTGCCGTCTTCAACGGCGACGCGACGACGAGCGACGACGCCGAACAGATCGCGAAGTATGGCATCCCAGTCGTTCAGATTGCCACGATCAATGGGTGTCACCTCGATGCCAACCTTGTTGGAAAGGCATGCCGGAAAATCGATCTCGGAAACGTAAGGCTGATCTTCGTGGAAAATATCGGCAATCTGATCTGCCCTGCCGAATTTCCCCTCGGTTCCAAGGCGCGCGTTGTGGTCGTCAGCGTGACGGAAGGCCCGTATATGATACGGAAACACCCTCACATGTTTCTTGGCGCTCAAATCGTGGTGATCAACAAGATCGACCTTGCTGCGGCTATGGAGGTAAGCGTCGAAGGCCTGGCTCGCGATGTTCATACTCTCAAGCCGGACATCAAGGTGATCCCCACCAGTTGCAAGACGGGAGAGGGGCTTGACGAAGTGGCGAAGGCGTTGATGGGCGTTTAGAGCAGATGCATGAACTTTCCATCGCCTCCGCCATCGTGGAACACGTCCTTGATTTCGCCGAGTCTGATCCGCCAAAGAAAATTCTCGGCGTGCGCTTGCTCATTGGTGAGCTTTCCTGCATTGAGCCTGAGCAGTTGAGTTTTTGTTACGCCGCGATCACGAAGGAAACGGCGATCGAAAATTCGGCCCTGGAGATAGAGCGCGTCGAGGCGGAGGTTTTGTGCCCTAACTGTTCGTATAGGGGCCGTCCAAAATTCTGGGAAGACGCGCTGTCCGACGTCGTCGTCGCGACCTTGCAGTGTCCCTCTTGTGGAAAGGCCGCAGAGGCTGTCCAAGGGCACGAATGCACCATCAGGACCATACGCTATGCCGAATAAGTCCAACGCGCCGCTCGACGAGCTCAACAGGGAGGGCAAGAGAATCCAGGAGCTTATCGCGAGAATCGCTGAAGTGCCTGATCCCTCTTCGAGGCAAATGCTCGAAGATTGTCTCGAGTCTCTCTTGCGGTTTTACGGACAGGGCCTCGCGCGAATTCTTGATCTCATCGAGGAGACTGGTCCCGAAGGCAGGGAGGTCTACGACCGCTTGATTAACGATGGCGCGGTGCGTGGCCTTCTGCTCATTCATGGACTGCATCCGGTTCCGCTCGAGACGCGCCTTCGTGAAGCGCTCGACAAAATCCGGCCTTATATGGAAAGCCATGGCGGTAATGTCGAGCTGCTGAGTTTGGAAGACGACGTGGCGAGGCTGCGCCTGCAAGGCCACTGCAAGACCTGCCCATCCTCAGCCGTGACTATGGAACTTGCAATTCGGGGTGCCATCGAAGAGGCATGCCCCGACCTGATGGGTTTCGAAGTAGAAGGTGTCGAGCAGGTGACCGCGGGCGCCCCCATGCTGCACGTCCCAAATGGCGCTCCGTCATGGACTGAGGTTGCCGAGGCAAAGAATCTTGGCGATGGCGCGATGATCTTCGTTCACCCGGCTGACTTTGCCCTAATCATCTGCAAACATAACAGCCAGTTTTACGCTTATCGGGACCATTGTCCCGCCTGCAACATGCCGCTGCATCTCGGAGCGTTCGAGAACGGGGTGCTCGTCTGCAGTCTCGGCCATCGTTATGATGTTCAGCGCGCAGGGGGCTCGCTCGACCGGACTTCGCTTCACCTGGATCCTCTGCCGTTGCTCGTCCAAGACAGCGCAGTGAGAGTCGCGCTAGCCAGGGAAGGCAGTGAAGACCATGAAACCTCGCGATCAAGCCCCTGAGAGCGGGCGTCTGGCTTCCGCATTTTTCGTGCGTGATTTCGAAGGAGTGCCATGAGCGCGGAGCGTGCCAGAATAATTGTTCGCGGAGCAGTACAGGGCGTCGGCTTCCGCCCATTTGTCTATCGGCTGGCGGGACAGCTTGGACTTAATGGCTGGGTCTTGAATTCCACGGTGGGCGTGTTTGTTGAGGTTGAGGGCGAAGGGGTAACGGTCCGTCAATTCTTGCTCCGCCTCGAAAGGGAGAAGCCGCCGCGCGCGATCGTCCAGAGTCTGGAATTCGCCATCCTCGATCCGGCTGGTTACCAAAGCTTCGAGATTCGTTACAGTGAGGAAAGCGGCGCAAAATCAGTCCTTATCCTTCCGGACATCGCGACCTGTGCAGATTGTCTTCGCGAAACCTTGGATCCGCGTGACCGCCGCTATCGGTATCCGTTCACCAACTGCACGAATTGCGGGCCACGCTTCTCGATTATCGCGGCCCTGCCTTACGACAGACCCAACACTTCAATGAAAAAATTCGCGATGTGCCCCCGATGCGATCGCGAATACCATGATCCGTCAGACCGCAGGTTTCATGCTCAACCGAACGCATGCCCGCATTGCGGCCCAAAGCTTGAATTCTGGGACGCCGCCGGACAGGTCCTCACCCATAGCGATCAGGCGTTGATGCAGGCCGTAGATCTCGTCCGCACGGGTAGAATTCTCGCTCTGAAAGGTCTTGGCGGTTTTCAACTGATCGTGGACGCTCGGAGCGAATCAGCCGTCGTCCGGCTTAGGAGCCGTAAGCACCGCGAGGAGAAACCCTTTGCGCTGATGGCGCCTTCTCTCGATGCGATCGAGGATGCATGCAGCGTTTCTGAGCTCGAGGAACGCCTCCTCCTCTCCCCAGAGTCACCGATTGTGCTTCTCGAGCGCAGAGCGAGCGCCGGACGGCTGGCCGCCTCGATCGCGCCCGGCAATCCCTCCCTCGGCGTCATGCTTCCCTACACGCCGCTCCATCATCTGCTGCTGCGCGAGCTCGGCTTCGAGATCGTGGCCACCAGCGGCAACTTGAGCGACGAGCCAATTTGCACCGATGAGAACGAGGCCATTGAGCGGCTCGGAGGGATTGCCGATGGTTTCCTCGTCCACGACCGGCCGATCGTTCGGCACGTGGACGATTCAGTGGTTCGTATGATGCGAGACCGAGAGCTCGTGCTCAGGCGAGCGCGCGGCTATGCGCCGCTGCCTGTGCACTTGAAAGATCCGCTTCCCTGTGTTCTCGCCGTAGGCGCGCATCTGAAAAACAGCGTTGCCCTAAGCGTCGGCACCGAAGTCTTCATCAGCCAGCACATCGGCGACCTTGCGACTAATCAGGCGTTCCAAGCGTTCCGCAAGGTCTCGGAGGATCTGCTTCAGCTCTATGCGGCGACTCCGGAGGTCATCGCATGCGACATGCATCCTGAGTATCTGTCGACCAAGCATGCCAGCCAGTTCGCTGCGCCGGCGCATCCGGTCCAGCATCATTGGGCGCATGTTCTGTCCTGCATGGCGGAGAATGAAGTCGAGCCGCCCGCACTGGGAGTTTCTTGGGACGGCACGGGCTACGGAACCGACGGAACGATTTGGGGCGGTGAATTCCTGCTTGCACGGGGCGGTTCGTTCGAACGCGTTGCCCGGTTCAGGCAATTCCGCCTCCCAGGTGGAGAAGCAGCAATCAGGCAACCAAGTCGCACCGCTTTGGGCGTCTTGTTTGAAATCTGGGGCGAGGACGCGTTTGGCCGTCGCGACATACCTTCCGTTCGCGATTTCCTTGCCGATGAAATCCGGGTGATCCGGCAGATGCTCGTAAGAGGTCTCAATGCGCCGGTCACTTCGAGCGCGGGAAGGTTATTCGACGCCGTTGCCTCTCTGATCGGCCTTCGGCACCGGATGAGTTTCGAAGGACAGGCTGCCATGGAGCTGGAATTCGCGATCCAGCTTGGGACAAACGCGTCCTATCCGTTTGAGTTACACGATGGCTCTCCGCTCATTGTGGATTGGGGCTCTGCGATCGAAGCAATAGTTGGCGACGTCGCCAGCGGCCTGCCTGCGGGCGAAGTCTCCGCGAAATTTCACAACACGCTGGCTGAGATCGTCAGGGGTGTGGCGCTCCGGGTGGGAGAGGCAAAAATCGTTCTGACGGGCGGCTGTTTTCAGAATCGGCACCTTACCGAAGCGTGTTTGAAACGTCTGCTGGATGCCGGCTTTCGGCCCTACTGGCACCAGCGCGTACCGCCCAACGATGGGGGAATCTCGCTGGGGCAAGTCGTTGCTGCCGCGGGAGCGCTTCGTCCGAGAGCTTTCGAAAATCAACTTGCCGCCGCATGAACTTGCTTTACGCCGAGATCATCAAAGTTTTTTCGGAGCATGGGATGCAGATGGGAATAGTCCGGGTGCGTGGCGCCAGGAAGAAAATAGCACTCGACCTGCTGACAAATCCCTCTTGTGGCGATACAGTCTTGTTGTGTGACGGAATAGCAATCGGCAGGGTGGAGAACGGCCGTCAAACGGAGATCAATCATGTGCCTGGCAATACCCGGTAAGCTTATAGAGATTGAGCGCGATCCCAACGGGGTGAGAATGGGCAAGGCAAACTTTGGAGGCATCGTCAAGCAGGTCTGCCTGGAATACACGCCCGAGGTGGAAACCGGCGACTACGTCCTCGTCCATGTCGGCTTTGCCCTCAGCAAGGTCAACGAAGAAGAGGCTGCGCGAACGTACAAGCTGCTGGAAGAAATGGATCAACTGACCGAGTTGGAGGTTGAGGACGTGGAGGAAGAAAACGATGAAGTACCTCGACGAGTATCGTAGCGAGACGTTGGCTCAAAAAATCGTTGGAGAAATCCGCCGCACCGTCACTCGGCCCTGGGTCTTGATGGAAGTTTGCGGAGGCCAAACACACACCATCGTCAAATACGGTATCGACCATCTGCTGCCTGCCGAGATCGAGCTTGTGCACGGGCCAGGATGCCCGGTGTGCGTTACCTCGCTCGAAATGATCGACAAGGCCCACGCCATTGCGCGCCGCCCCGATGTGATTTTCTGTTCTTTCGGTGACATGTTGCGGGTACCGGGTTCCGCCGGTGATCTTCTCATTCTCAAGTCGCGCGGTGCCGAAGTGCGCGTGGTTTATTCGCCGATCGACTGCCTTAAAATCGCCCGCGCGAACCCCGGCAAGAAGGTCGTCTTTTTCGCAATCGGCTTTGAGACGACAGCGCCCGGCAACGCCATGGCGGTCTGGCAGGCAAAAAAACAGGGAATCCAAAATTTCTCCGTTCTCGTCTCTCACGTTCTTGTGCCACCAGCCATGGCTTCCATCCTCCAATCGCCGCTCAATCGCGTGCAGGGATTTCTCGGACCCGGGCATGTTTGCACGGTGATGGGTTACAGGGAGTATGAGCCAATCGCCGAGCGCTTTCACGTCCCCATCGTGATCACCGGGTTCGAACCTCTGGATATTCTCGAGGGAGTCTTGATGACCATCCGTCAGCTCGAGAATGGCGCGGCTGAAGTGGAAAACCAGTATCCGCGCGTGGTCGAACGCGACGGCAATCGCGTCGCCCAGGACCTGGTCAACAAAGTCTTCGAGGTCTGCGACCGCAAATGGAGGGGCGTTGGCTCGATTCCCAAAAGCGGGTATAAACTTCAGTATGAGTTTCGCGATCACGACGCGGAGCGGCTCTTCGAGGTCGAGGAGATCGACACGCAGGAACCGAGCCGTCTGCATAAGCGGCCTTGTCTTGAAGGGCGTGAAAAAGCCGCACGACTGCCCCGCCTTTGGAAAGGAATGCACGCCACAGCATCCCCTCGGCGCGACGATGGTTTCCGCTGAAGGAGCTTGCGCCGCTTACTACGCATACGGCCGCCACCTCGATGCCGGCGGACGAATTTCCTCGCAAACGTCCCGGAACCTCGCCGAAGCCGGCTCCACCGGTTAGGACACCTACTATGCCTGCGACGCTGAGGGTCCCAGAGGACAGGATGAACGAGCCCTTCCGTGACAAGGTGATCCGCAAGTGCGGCGAAAGCATGGAGATGAAGGAGAAATTCTTCATCAAGTACGCGGAGCCTCTTGAGGCCATGTCGCGCAAGATGGCCCAGCGCTTTGAGCAAGGGGGCAAACTGTTCGCGATGGGAAATGGCGGCAGTTTGTGCGACGCGCTTCACATCACCGTCGAGTTCAACCATCCCATCATCGAAAAACGAAAGGCGTTTCCGGTGATCCCGCTGATGACGGACGTTGCGACCATGACCGCGATCGGCAACGACTTCGATTTCACGCGCGTGTTTGTCAATCAACTTCGGCTTTTCGCCGCGCCCGGGGATATGGCGATGGCCTTCAGCACGAGTGGGAAATCTCCCAATCTGCTTTACGCCCTGCAGGCCGCGCGCGAGAAGCGGTTGCTGACCATCGCCTTCGCGGGCAAGGATGGGGGGCGTTTTCCGGAGGTTGCCGACTACTGTTTCATAGTGCCCTCTTACAGCATTCACCGCATCCAGGAGGTTCACGCTACCGCAGTCCACATCGTCTGGGATCTTGTTCATATCGCGCTCGGAGAGGAAGATGTCACCTGAGGTCGAAGAGGCGGTCGACGGCGCAAGCGCGCTGATGGGCGCTTGCCCAGTTCCGATATCGGACTACCGGGAGATCGTTCTCGCCCACGGCAGCGGAGGAAAATTGAGCCAGCAGTTGATTCAGAAGCTCATCCTTCCGCAGTTTCGGCAACGATCTTCTCAATCCCTTGCATGACGGGGCGATGTTTTCCGTTGACGGCGCGCGGCTCGCCTTCAGCACCGATTCCTATGTCATTAGCCCCATCTTCTTCCCGGGGGGCGACATCGGAACGCTCGCCGTTCACGGCACGGTGAACGATCTTGCCATGTGCGGTGCGCGCCCCCTTTATCTCTCCGTCGGATTTATTCTCGAGGAAGGCATGCCGGTCCAGGATTTCTGGCGTATCGTTCAGTCGATGCGACAGGCAGCCGACGCGGCCGGAGTCCAGCTTGTCACCGGAGATACGAAGGTTGTTGACCGTGGAAAAGCGGACCAGATTTTCATCAACACGTCCGGAGTCGGTGTTGTTCCCGAGGGCGTGAATATCCACCCTGCGCGCGCCCGGCCCGGCGACAAGATTCTTCTAAACGGACCGATCGCCGTTCATGGCATCGCCATCATGTCCGTGCGCGAGGGATTGGAATTCGAAACCGAAATTTCCAGTGACACCGCATCCTTGGCCGGCCTGGTTGAGACAATCCTCGCCGCCGGCAAGGACATTCATGTGCTTCGGGATCCGACGCGCGGCGGCGTTACGAGCGCGTTGAGCGAAATCGCCCAATCTGCCGACGTTGGGATGTTCCTGGACGAAGCGGCAATTCCGATCACCGAGGAAGTCAAGGGAGCCTGTGAGATCCTTGGTCTCGACCCGCTTTATGTCGCCAACGAGGGCAAGCTTCTGGCCATCGTCCCGCCCGGCGAGGCCGGCGCCGTCCTGGCCGCGATGAGATCCCATCCGCTCGCGAAAGCGGCCGCCATCATCGGCGAGGTGACCGCCGAGCATCCCGGCTTCGTGCTCATGAGAACCCGGGTCGGAGGCACTCGCGTCGTGGATATGCTCTCCGGCGAGCAACTGCCGCGTATTTGCTAAAGTTTTTCTGGAGTGCCAAGCTGGCAAAGCCGATAATTGACAAAACTCCTCAAAAAGAAAGAAGGAATGATGGAAATTACAACGACCATCGGATCGATCCTGAATCGAAAAGGCTCAAGTGTCTGGTCCGTCTCACCAAGTAACACCGTCTTCGAGGCGATCTCGATGATGGCTGAAAAAAATGTCGGCGCTCTTCCAGTCCTGGACGGAGGCCGTCTTGTTGGCATGGTCTCTGAGCGTGACTACGCGCGGAAAGTGATCCTGCTTGGACGCGGCTCGCGTGAGACGACCGTCGCTGATATCATGACAAGCAATGTCACGACGATACGCTTGGATGACTCCGTGCAAGCCTGTCTGCAGCTCATGACTGAGAATAGAATCCGGCATCTCCCCGTCATCGAAGAAGGTGAGCTGACGGGCATCATTTCGATTGGAGATTGCGTCAACTGGATCATAAGCGCCCAAACCGCTGCGATTGACGATCTTGAGCGATTCGTTACCGGCGCCTATCCCGGCTAAGCTATCACACTAAGACTCTAGTGGTGGCAGCGAAACCCGGCGTTATTGCGGATATGTAGAGCTGCTGCTTTCCCCCTGCTGCAAAATTGCACGGGAGCCACTATGTCCTACGCGAATGTGTCATTAAAGCGCCGCTCGTTTGGTGAAACCATGCGGCGTGACGCGTGGTGGTTGCAACCGTTGGTCGTATTTCTGGGGCTTTCGATCTTCCTCGTATACTCGACTTGGGCGGCACTTCAGGGGAACTCACTATTGGCACGATCAAGACGGCGCGAATTATCTTTCACCGCTTTACTCGCCGGAAATTTTCGGCAGCTCGCCGCACGCAATTTTTGGTCCGAAGCGTGACTGGTGGCCATCGTGGCTGTTGTTCTCACCGGCCCTGTTGATTCTGTGGGCGCCGGCGGGTTTTCGGCTC
Organism: uncultured Verrucomicrobiae bacterium; assembly: GCA_963810765.1. Classification (GTDB taxonomy): domain Bacteria; phylum Verrucomicrobiota; class Verrucomicrobiia; order Chthoniobacterales; family Terrimicrobiaceae; genus DASTFP01. Next base: position 325,860 of record CAWEOV010000023.1, on the reverse strand, counting down.
ACCTGTTACTATTACCGCGGCGCTTACTACAAAGCGTTTTGGGCCGACCCACCCGCGTGCGCTGTCGGCGAGCCGCGGAAGGGATATTTGGGCGAGAATTCCTTTCCGCTCATCATGCAAAACATTCACCGCTATTTCCTTTACCTCGCGCTGCTTTTCATTCTCATCCTTGCGCACGACGTGTGGAAAGCGATGTGGTTCACGGACGTGTCTGGTTCCACGCATTTCGGCATTGGCGTTGGAACGATTGTGCTCGCGCTCAACGTCATTTTGCTGGGTGGCTACACATTCGGCTGTCATTCGTTGCGTCATTTGATTGGCGGTTTCCTGGATGAGATTTCCAAAACGCCGGTTTGCGCCAAAGGTTACTCTTGCGTGAGTTGCCTGAACCGCCGCCACATGCTCTGGGCGTGGATGAGTTTGTTTTGGGTCGGTTTCACCGACCTGTATGTGCGGCTGTGCTCAATGGGCGTCTGGCGCGATTGGAAAATCTTATGAACCATGAAGCGCTGAACCCTTAAAAGGCTTCAACTCTCCCAAGGCTTGGGCGGAATCAATGGCCAACTACGAAACTCTCCAATACGACGTGCTCATCATCGGCGCCGGCGGTGCGGGACTGCGCGCTGCCATCGAGGCCTCAGTTGGAGGCGTCAAGGTGGGTTTGATTTGCAAGTCGCTCCTCGGCAAGGCGCATACGGTGATGGCCGAGGGCGGCATTGCTGCAGCCCTGGCGAATGTAGACGACCGGGACAATTGGAAAGTCCACTTCGCTGACACAATGCGCGGTGGTCAATATGTCAACAACTGGCGCATGGCCGAATTACACGCGAAGGAAGCCCCCGACCGCGTCCGCGAACTCGAAGCCTGGGGCGCGGTATTCGATCGCACGGGCGACGGGAGGATTCTTCAGCGCAATTTCGGCGGCCATCGTTATCCGCGGCTCGCCCACGTCGGCGACCGCACCGGCCTGGAATTGATTCGCACGCTCCAGGACCATGGGATCCACCAGGGCATTGAAGTCCACATGGAGCACACGATCGTCACGTTGCTCAAGGACGGCGGCCGTGTCGTTGGAGCCTTCGGCTACGACCGCGAGCGCGGGCGGTTCAAGGTTTTCAAGGCAAGAGCCATCGTGCTTGCCACGGGCGGCATTGGTCGCGCCTATAGGATCACCAGCAACTCCTGGGAATATACCGGCGACGGCCAGTCACTGGCGTACCATGCCGGCGCGGAATTGATTGACATGGAGTTCGTGCAATTTCACCCGACCGGCATGATTTGGCCTCCCAGCGTCATGGGCATTCTCGTCACCGAGGGCGTGCGCGGCGAAGGAGGGGTGTTGCGCAACAAGGAGGGCAAGCGTTTTATGTTCGCGGATATCCCCGACACGTATAAGTCGCAAACGGCCGACAACCCGGAAGAAGGGTGGCGTTATACCCAGGGCGACAAAAATGCGCGCCGTCCACCCGAACTTCTCACCCGCGATCATGTCTCTCGCTGCATCGTGGACGAAGTCAAAGCCGGTCGCGGAAGCCCGCATGGTGGCGTATTTCTTGACATTGCGTGGATCAAGGAAAAACTTCCGAACGCGGCTGAGCACATCAAGAAGAAGCTGCCGAGCATGTATCATCAATTTATGCAGCTCGCGAACCTTGATATTACCAAAGAGCCAATGGAAGTGGGCCCGACGACGCACTACATTATGGGTGGCGTGCGCGTAGACGCCGAAACTCAAATGTCGAACGTGCCTGGATTGTTCGCAGCGGGCGAAGTGGCCGCGGGATTGCACGGCGCGAATCGGCTGGGCGGAAACTCGTTGTCCGACCTCCTCGTATTCGGTCAACGCGCGGGCGAATTTGCCGCGAAATTTGCCACCGAACACGATGCAGGTCAGATCGACGACGAGCAAATTGAGGAAGCTGCTCGTGAGGCGCTGGAGCCATTCGATCGCGCCGCGAGAGCAACCGGTAGCACGGAGGGCCCCTACCAGGTGCAAATCGATTTGCAGGAAATGATGCAAAGCCTCGTCGGCATTGTGCGGCGTGAAGAAGAAATGCTTCGCGCGCTAGACAGATCTGGAAAAACTTTGGGAACGCTCGCGGCATGTCGCTGTACATGGCCATCGCGAATATAACCCTGGCTGGCACACGGCGATTGATTTGAAACATCTTCTCACAGTTTCCGAAGCCATCACGCGCTCAGCGCTCGAGCGGAAAGAGAGTCGCGGGGGACATTTCCGGGACGACTTTCCAAACAAAGACGTGGCGGGCGGGAAAATGAATATCGTTCTGCGCGAAGATGCGGATGGCTCGATGCGAGTGCGGCGCGAACCGATCCCCGAAATTCAGGAGCACTTGAAGCAAGTCATCGAAGAGGCGAAATGAAATCGGCTGTTTTCAAAATCTGGCGCGGCGACGCCAAAGGCGGAACCTTCTCGGACTACACCACGGAAGTTTCCGAGGGCATGGTCGTCCTCGATGCCGTCCACGATATTCAAGCGACGCAGGCCAATGATCTCGCATGCCGGTGGAATTGCAAAGCTGGCAAATGCGGTTCCTGCTCAGCGGAAATTAATGGCGTGCCGAAGCTCATGTGCATGACTCGGCTCGACGAGTTGCCGCCCGACAAGCCCGTGACCATCGAGCCGATGAAAGCGTTTCCCCGCGTTCGCGATTTGGTTACGGATGTTTCGTGGAACTATCGCGCGAAGAAAAGAATCAAAAAATTCAAGCCGCGCCCGCCCGATGCGGCGGATGGCACCTGGCGCATGGCGCAATCCGACATCGACCGTGTCCAGGAATTTCGCAAGTGCATCGAATGCTTCTTGTGTCAGGACGTCTGTCATGTGCTGCGCGATCATCATAAGCACGAGGAGTTCATCGGACCGCGTTTTTTCGTTTTTGCCGCCGCGCTGGAAATGCACCCCCTCGACACCGAAGATCGTCTGTCGGAATTGAAGCAGACCGGCGGCGTCGGCTATTGCAACATCACCAAGTGCTGCACCAAAGTCTGTCCAGAAGGGCATCGCGATCACTGATAACGCGATTATTCCGCTGAAGGAGCGCATAGTTGACGAGTTTTACGATCCTCTGCGCTCGTTGCTCAAAATGTTTCGTCAAAAAACCTGAAAGGAGAAGAATATGTTTGAACTCAAGCGACTTTCCCACGACGCCATCCCGGCGGCGCTTGATAAAGCCCTACGCTACCGTTTGCTCAACGAACCGGCCGAGGCCGAAAGCATCTGTCGCGATGTATTGAACATCGATCCGGAAAACCAGAAAGCGTTGGTCACTCTGCTGCTGGCCCTGACCGACCGTTTCGGCGAAGGCTACGCAGCGGGCGTTGCGCAGGCCAAGGAAGTTCTGCCGCGTCTCGGTGATGCATACGAGCGGGCCTACTACGCCGGCATCATCTGCGAGCGCCAGGCCAAGGCGCGGCTGCATCAGGGCCACCCCGGCGCCGGCTACGATGCCTATGAGTTCTTGGATGAAGCGATGAGCTGGTTTGAAAAAGCCGAGACCCTGCGTCCGCCCAAGAACGACGATGCACTCCTTCACTGGAACACGTGCGCCCGTATCATCATGGGCAATGGCCTCACGCCCCGGACCGAGGAGAAAATGACTTTCTCCTACGAGTAGCCTCGCTGCGAATCTGCCATATCCCCTCAAGCAATTTCAGAAGCTTATTCTCTTCGCCCCAAACTAAGGACGCAGGTCTCGCGCTGGACGTTCCCACAGGTTAATACCGCCTTCCTGCGCGTGCGCGTCGATGGAGCCAAGTTCCGTCTGAGAAAAGTCCAGCTTGTTGAGCGCGGCAACGTTCTCCCGAACTTGCTCGGGCCGGCTCGCTCCGATGAGAGCAGAGGTGACGCGCGGATCGCGCAACACCCAAGCCAGGGCCATCTGAGCCAGACTTTGGCCCCGCGCGCTTGCGATGTCGTTCAGCGCTCGGATTCGGATCAGATTTTCCTCACTAAGATGACTCTCTTTCAATGAATCCCCGCCTGGCTGTTTGATACGCGCAGAGTCCGGTACACCATGCAGGTATTTGCCAGTCAAGAGCCCTTGAGCGAGGGGGGTGAAGGCGATGCAGCCAATGCCTTCCTTTTCCAATGTGTCGAGCAGCTTCCCCCTCGATCCAGCGGTTGAGCATGTTGTACGAAGGTTGATGGATCAGGCAAGGAAGCTTCCATTGCCTTAGCAACCTTGCCATCTCAACCGTCTTTCCGGCCGAGTATGAAGAAATGCCAACATACAGGGCCTTGCCGTGCTGGACGGCAGTCGCAAGCGCGGAAGCCGTCTCATCCAAGGGCGTATCGACATCGAAACGGTGTGAGTAAAAGATGTCGACATAGTCAACTCCCATGCGCTGGAGGCTTTGATCCAGGCTCGCCAGGACGTATTTCCGTGAGCCGCCTCCTTGTCCGTAGGGTCCCGGCCACATGTCCCATCCAGCCTTGGTCGAAATGATCAATTCGTCCCGATATGTTCCAAAGTCCTCGCGCAACAATCGGCCGAAATTGAGCTCAGCGCTTCCGGGAGGGGGGCCGTAATTATTTGCGAGGTCGAAATGCGTGATTCCAAGGTCGAAGGCCGTGCGTAAAATTTCCCGCTGCCTTTCGATGGGTGTCGTATCGCCAAAGTTATGCCATAAGCCAAGAGATAAGGCAGGCAACTTGAGTCCGCTGCGCCCGCAGACCCGATAGACCATTTCAGAATAGCGATTTGAATTTGCTTGGTAATTCATGAGCTTAGCAATCCTTGCTGGTTGCTGGTGTTAATGCGGCACGTTCGAGACATGCACTGGAGCTGGCTCGCCGGCGGCTCCTTGAGCGATGCCTATCACCGATGAACCGATCGGGTTTACCGTTCTTAGGCCTTGGGCTCAGAAGGTGACTCCCATCTGCGCGCCAAGGACCAGGGCGTTGGGAATGCTATGGGTGCCACCTGGATTGACGACCCACTGAAGATCGGGTTGGACGAATGCGAATTTCGTCAGCTGGACTTTGTGGTTCCATTCGAACACGAGCTCGTAGTCAGGATATCCTCCGCCTGACTCCGCGACGCTGCGGGCAAAGTCGCGGCTGAATTTGCCATAGACGATTCCGAAGCACGTATAGTCGCCGCCACGCGTCGGAATGAGGCCTTTGTAAGCGAGACCGCCGTTCACTTCGAAAGGCAGCTTGGCAATGTTCTGCTGCGGGGAGAGCACGAAAGCGGACCATATCGTCAGGCCTTGATCGCTGCCGGGCGCCTCTTGGTAGATCATTTGGTCGGCGTGCCAGTAGAACCCGTAGGAGTTTGTCGCTGTTTCTGTGCTGCCAAACTGCGGAAAGTCCCAAGGAGACCAATAGGCGCCAAACCAGTAGTGACCTGGCAGCCCCTTCAGTTCGGAATGGGTAATGATCTCCTTCGCTGACTTAGCAGCCACGACGGATTTTTCGCCGACATTCGTCTTTCCGTCGGATGTCGCTACGCTCTCGACGGGAACAGGTCGCTTGAAAAACTCCGGCGTCCATCCGATCTGGCTGATGAGGAGGATGCTGTCGTTCGAGCGCATGCTCCAATCGAGGCCGTGGTAGTTTCGGTTGAAGATTCTGTCCGACACCTGATAGACGCCCAGCATCGCGTTGAATTCCGGCGTCGGTTCCACGCGTACCCGCGCCGCCCATACAGCCCACGGATAAGCCGAAAACTGCGTGTTCACGGGAAGGGCCTGCGGGTTCCCGTCAATGCCGTTGTTCATGTAGAGCCAGTAAATCGGCGAGGAGGCGAAATCGTCGCCTGTCGCGAAGCGGCCGACCTTGATCGAAATCTTGTCGTCCCAGAGCTTTTGATCGAGGTAGAGCGCGTAGAACATCACCGCCGACCCGCCGAAGACCTGCTGGACAGTGAACTGGTTTCCGATGTTCTTCTCCGAAAGGTTGCTCCCATTCCGGTTCAGACCGCTTACGGTGACATCACCGCCTTTCCAGCCGATCAATTTTTCAAGGTCCAAGTCGAGTCCAAAAGTGATGTTATCACAGTAGGTAAAACCGGCGCTCTTCCCTCCGACAGGATTGCCGGCGATGTTGTTCGTGTAGTTGGCGAAGATGCTCACTCCCTCATCGTAGAGCGTGTTTCGAGGGCCTCCCCAATCGTCGGTGAGCTCCGCGCTATTCCACCAATCAGGCGACCTCATCATCGACATGTATTTGGCGGGACGCGAATAGTCGATGTCCGAAGAATCGGAGCTCGCGGCGCGAACTGCAGTAACCGCAAGCACAACGCTCAACGCTGTGACTAGGACGGGATTCTTCATAGGTTAACTCTAATCACAATGCAACGCGCGAAACTTGGCAATGAATCGTTTATTCGGACTGCGCGGTCCACGGCTTGACGGGTCTCGGGCCCGTGGAGAGTATCCGCCATTGTGGAGCTGCGTTACGATTTTGCCAGCGACAATACAGCCGGGCTTTGCCCTGAAGCGCTAACGGCCCTCATCGAGGCCAGCGAAGGATGCTGTCCGTCCTACGGAGAGGATTCTTGCACCGCTCGCGCGACCGACATGATTCGCGAGATCTTCGAAACGGATTGTGACGTGTATTTCGTATTTAATGGAACTGCGGCCAACTCCCTTGCACTGGCTTCAATGTGCCGCAGCTATCACAGCGTGGTATGCCATGAGATCTCCCATATCGAGACAGACGAGTGCGGGGCTCCGGAGTTCTTTTCCAACGGAACAAAGATTCTTCTCACCTCAGGGCCGGACGGAAAGCTCGATTGCGCTGGCATTGAGAGGATGATCCTAAAACGCTCCGATATCCACTATCCCAAACCTCAGGTTGTCAGCCTTTCCCAGCCCACCGAGCTTGGCTGCCTGTATTCAGCCGAGGAGATCCGTGAGATCGCGGGTCTGGCGCGCTTTCACGGCTTGCGCGTGCACATGGATGGCGCTCGTTTTGCGAACGCCGCGGCTGCCTTTGGCGTCCCGCCTGCCGAGCTTACCTGGCGGGCTGGAGTGGACGTGCTTTGTTTCGGCGGAATCAAGCCGGGTATCAGCCTTAGCGAAGCTGTTGTCTTCTTCGATCGTGAGTTATCGGAGGAATTTGATTATCGTTGCAAACAAGGCGGACAGCTTGCCTCGAAGATGCGTTTCTCCTCTGCGCCTTGGGCAGCCTGTCTTCAGAATGGCGTCTGGCTGCGCAACGCAGAAAACGCAAATCGGACCGCTCGAGTCCTGGCCGGCCGTCTAAACGAGATTCCCGGTGTCGAGATAGCGCGCCCTGTAGCGGCCAATGCGGTCTTCGCCGTTCTCTCCCCGGAAGTGCAGACGCGTTTGCAGAAAGCGGGCTGGAGATATTATGAATTCATCGGAGGCAAGGCACGCTTGATGACTTCATGGCGCACCTCCGACGCGGACGTTCTTGAGCTGGTTGCCTGCGCACGGGGCAATTGAATTTTCAAGCCGCGCCCTCTTTCGACAGCCGATGATTCCAAACGAAGCAACTGCTGGCACGTTACGCTGAGCGCGTCGCGTTGACGCCCTTTAACACTGGCAATGCACGCCGGAAGCCCGCGACTAGGGGCCGGGCGACTTTTGTGCCCTATTTGACCTGGGTTGCGTCGGGTTGGTGGTCGGAAGCTGAGGCGCTTGGCGTCCGTCAGCGTCCCTACAGTCGCTCGCCAGTCGAATTAACCGTGGCCGGTGCTGTCCCAGATGCCGCTGAGTTTACGCTGAGCATTGAGCATGTCCGCTCCGATCATTCATTCCGCGGCGCCTCCTGAGTATCGAATATTCTGAGCCTTAGCATGTCGAGGGCTAGCTGGCTGGCAAGCTGTTTAAAGGTTTCGCGGTCCGTGGGATAAATCTCCTTTCGACATTCAGTTCGAATGCCGCGTTCGGTCAGGGCGACGAACACGGTTCCTTTGGGTTTTTCACGTGTGCCACCTGAGGGACCTGCGATGCCAGTAATGCCGATGCCAAAGTTCGCTCCGGTTTTCGCCGCCGCTCCTTCGGCCATCGCGCGCGCAACCGGTTCGCTCACCGCTCCGTGTGCCAGGATGAGATCTTCGGGCACATCGACGCTGCGAATTTTGGCATCATTCGAGTACGTGACAAAACCTTCGAGAAAGACGACGGAAGCGCCGGGGACGTTTGTAATGCGATTTGCAAGCAGCCCTCCGGTGCAGGATTCGGCGACGGCGAGTGTTTTTTGCAACGCGGTGAGCCGTTTGACGACCACCTCCTCAATGAGGTCGCCGCTCGTGGAGACGAGGTGTCTTCCAAGCGCTTCGAGCACCCGCGTTTCGACCTCCTCGAGCACGGCACGAGGCGCAATCAATCGAAAGTCGACTTCGTTAGGACGCGCGCAATAGCCCACCTCGATATCGCCGCGCAGACTGAGCTCCATCCCAATCAGCTCCTCGACCGCGCTTTCCCCCATTCCGACAACGTGATAGTTTCGAAATTCCTGGCCTGGGAGATCTCCGCGAATGCGTTGAAGCTGGGGTCGAACGTATTGCTCAAACATCGGCTTCAATTCGCGCGGCGGGCCGGGCAACAGAAAGAGATGCGGAGTGGAGAGTGCGGGAGTTAGAACGGGAGGCATGTAAAGCCCGGGGGCAGTGCCATGAGCATTCGGGAGCACAGTAGCGCCTTCAGGAACCATTGCCTGACGAAGCATGCGCTCGCGCAAAAGGATGCTCCTTCGCGCGAGCCGCTCTCGGATTTCAGCTGCAACCGTCTCGTTGATCACCAGACCGAATCCAAGCAACTCCGCGGTAATTTCCCGCGTCACGTCATCCGTCGTCGGTCCGAGGCCACCTGTGACCAGAAGGACGTCGCAGCGTGAAAAGGCATCGACCAGCGCCTCGCGAATGGCCGCTCCGTCTGGAATGGTCGTTTGTCTGCTGATCCGCAGTCCGAGCGGGAAAAGTTGCTGACCGAAATAGGCGAGGTGGGTGTTTGTGACGTTGCCAATCAGCAGCTCGGTGCCAGTGTTAAGGACCTCGACGTTCACAAGGCGGCTGGGTTGGTCTTCCTTGGCATGCTCCCGTTATTCCGTCGCGCGACAGATTTGGCGAGAGCGATCGGCGGAGCGGCGCGAAAGTAAATTCACCGTTCTCGCGACAGGGCCTTGATCCAAGCGTTGACTCGGGTGTGCTTGTCGAGGTCCTTTCGCAGATCGTAAACGTAGAGGAGATTTGCAAGCACGCGCAGGAGGATCTGTCGCGGCGTAGCGGCTTCAAGATGCGAGGCGCGAAGCCTCAGGTTTTGGCGAGCGAGAATTTCCTCGCAGTCTGCCTTTGCGAGAATTCGGCCTTTGTGAAACGGGTCGAAAAGCACCTCTCCATGCCGGGCGATGAAGTGTCCGGGGAGATTAATGCCGTCAACCTTCATTCCGGCGCGACCGGCGACCATGCGATAGAGGATTGCGAGTGTGATGGGGATGCCCATTCGAGTTTCGATCACGTGAGGCAACAGCGAATTCCGCTCGCTGTAGTAGTCGTCGGTATTGCCGCGAAAGCATAACTCGCCGGCCATAAAATCTGCCAAGGCCTGCGCGCGCTGGCGGTTGCTCACGGTCCCGGAAATCTTCACCAGAAACTGGCGGCCCCATTGATTAACCCTGTGCTCGAACGATTCGATATCGACGGAGGGATCGAGCGTATGGGCGAGCATCCAGCACGCTCTCTCCAGATCGTTGCCGTCGTTGAAGAAATGACACAGGAGGAGAAACTCTTCATCGGCGCCCTGGCCGGCAATCTCGGCGAGCACGTCGCGGGCGTGGCGGCAGACTCGCTCGTCGTCCATTTGCGCAAGGTCGCGCAGGCCCGATATCCACTCCTCGCCCCCAAGCGCAAGCTGCTCCTTCACCATGCGCACTGTTTCCGGGTCGTCGTCCTGGAGCAGGCGCACAATGGCGTCGCGTTGAGCAAACATCGCGGTTATTCTGTAATCCTAAAGTGCATGGAGCGCAAGCCACTGCGCGCATCTTCAAGAGAGAGTCGGTCCGGATACGGGTGGGCGTTCATACTCGGCGATGCTCGGAGTTCGCTCTCACGCAGGCGAAGTTTATCCCGGCTCCGCCTCCACCGCCTCGACCTCGCCGGGGTGACAACGGATGGAGACCGCGATAGGTCGGCAGCAGACGGCACAGTCCTCAGTTGTGGAGTAAGACCCACCTTCCGTATCGGCTTCGATGGTGAAGGATGATCCGCAATACGGACAGACAACCTCGATGTCCTCGATCAAGTTCATCTCAGGTGGGTTTCCAACTTGAACCTACACCCGCTTTTGCCGTTTGCAACCGGCAGGCCGTTTGCTTTCAGACGCAAATTAAACTTGCAGCGTGACGCTTTTTGCATCGCTCCACAGGCTTTCCAGGGCGTAGAATTCCCGTTTCTCGCCCTGAAAAAGGTGAACGATCACGTCGCCGTAATCGAGGATGATCCACTGGCTTGCGGGGAAACCATCCTCTGAAATCGGTTTGCGTCCGAATCGCTCCCGGATCAGCTCACGTATCGAGCTGGAAATGGCCTTGAGTTGAGGTTCCGACGTCGCAGAGCAGATGACGAAGTAGTCGGTAAACGTGGAAATCCCGCGCAGGTCGAGAACGACGATGTTTCCGGCTTTCTTGTCGGCCGCGGCTACGGCGCAAGCGCGGCAGAGCGCATCGCCCTCAGTCATCGCGATAAAGCCCGAGCTTTGCGATCACGTCGCAGGCAGGCAGGGGCACCATGTAACGCACCGAAAGCCCGCGGGCAATGCGATTGCGAATCTCCGTAGAGGAAATCTCGATGTGCCTCGTGATAATTGGAAACTCGGACAAGAACGGCATGCCTGCGCGGGAGAGCACCACGAAATGCGCCGCCTCGCGAAGATTTGCAATGTCCCTCCAGGTGTCGAGTTCGGGCAAATTGTCGTCACCGATAAAATAGTAGAGCTTCGCGCCGGGGTAGCGGTCGCGAAAAAGCTGCACAGTATCGATTGTGAACGAGGGTCCCTCGCGTTCGATCTCGCAGGGATCCATTTCGAAGCGTGGTTCGTCGGCGATTGCGGTGGCCAACATCAGGCACCGCGCCTCGGGCGGGGCAGGAGGACGGTCGAGCTTGTGGGGAGAAATGCGTGCGGGAAGGAAGATCACCTTGTCCAATTCCAGGCGCTCCATGGCATCGCGGGCGAGGATGAGGTGTCCATTATGAATGGGATCGAAGCTGCCGCCGTAGAGGCCAATCTTTTCATTTGGTTTCGACACGTGGTTGTGTATTCACGCACTTATGTCATCGAGCGATCCGGGTCAACTCTTGCTCGTCGGCGTTCCGGGTCTTGAGCTTGACACCGTGTCCGCCGGCCTTTTCCGAAACCTGCAGCCGGGGGGATTCATCCTCTTTGCACGCAACATCAAGACGCCCGGGCAGCTGCGCAAACTCATCGATGATCTCCGCGATTTGAGTGAGGTCGAACCCATCATCACAATCGATCAGGAAGGTGGCCGCGTTTCGCGCCTCAAAGTTATTGGCAACGAACCTCCTAATGCCCAACAACTCCGCGACAACGGCGGCATCGCGCAGATTCGCAGGCACGGCGACATCACCGGACGCTTGCTTCGCCTTTTCGGTTTCAATCTTGATCTCTGCCCAGTTCTTGACATCTCTTTCGATGACGAAGCCGATAACTCCCTCAAAGGCCGTTGCTACGGACGCACGGCGGCAGAAGTTATCGAAAAGGCCGGCGCCTTCAATGAGAGCTTGCGCTCTACTGGAATTCTTAGTTGCGGCAAACACTTCCCCGGCTACGGATCTGCAGCCCTCGATCCTCATCATGAGCTTCCAGTGATTGAGCGTTCGCGAGAGGCCATGGAAGAACACGAGCTCGCGGTGTTCCGCAACTTTACCGGCAAAGTGGACAGTATGATGATCGCCCATATCAGCATCTCGGGCCTCGAACCCGGCAACCTCCCCGCCTCGCTGTCCCCAGCCCTTGTCAAAGGCCTTTTGCGCGACGACATGGGCTTCAATGGGCTGATCATGACTGACGACCTCGATATGGGTGCCATTCTTAACCACTACGGTTTCGAGGAAACCATGAAGCGGGGCGTCGCGGCCGGAAATGACTTGCTGATGATCTGCCACCGTATTGAGCTTGCGACACAAGCCAAGGGTGCGCTCGAATCCCTGCCAGCCGCAGAAATCGAGCCCGCCCTGGCCAGCGTCGCCAAATTCAAATCACGCCTCGTCCCCCCGGATCCGTTCAACGAAGCAGCGTTCCTCGCGCTTGATTCGGAAATCTGGGACCTGCGTGTTTCGACCATGGGCGAGCAGCTGGCGGCGCAGCGGAGCTCAGAAGACGGCAAACGTTCGCCTGTCGAGCTTTATTGATTCCAATGCGTTTTCGCCCTTTCGCGAAAAGTGAGCTCTGCGATGCCTGATTTATCGAGTTCGCCGAGGCCGGAGGCCACCATGCGTTCGTATTGCTCCTTGGTGGCTTCCGCGAGCGGCAGGATTAGGCCTGCCGCGCGGCCCAGACCGAGAGCGATACCCGAATCCTTTGCGGCGTGCGCCGCGGAAAAATAGCATGAGTGCTCCCGATTCTGCATATCCTCTCCGTCGGTTTGGAGGACGCGCGAGTCGGCTCCGGTTTGGGAAAAAATCTCGCGGAGCATTGTAAGATCGAGACCTAGCGCGTCGCCCAGAGCGAGCCCTTCGGCAAGTCCGGCGGTATTGATATTCATGACCATGTTAACGAGGGCCTTAACCTTGGCCGCCTCGCCCGTGCCGCCCACGTACCGGAGCGCGGCGCTCATATTGCGCAGAAACGGTTCGACCTTCTTGAAAACGGCCTCGTTGCCCCCCACCATGAGATAGAGCGTCCCTTGCCGCGCCTGAGTAATACTGGAGGCCATGCAAGCTTCGAGCGAATGAGCGCCTGCGGCGAGAGCTGCCTTCTCCACATCAAGATGGCCTTGCGGTGAAATCGTGGCGCAATTGACGAAAATTTTGCCTCCGGCGTTTACAAGCAAATGATCGGCCCCGCCATCGAGGCCAAAGATGGACCGCATCGCGGCGTCATCCGTTACCACGGTGACCACGATGTCGCAATGACCGGTGACCTCAGAGAGTCGCTTGCAGGGTGTTGCGCCCAGCTCGGCCGCCAGTTCATTCGCCGCCTCTGCGCGCACGTCAAAAGTAGCGCCAATCACATAACCTTGATCCCTCAAACGGCGGGCCATATTCGAGCCCATCCGTCCAACGCCGACAAATCCAATTGTGTTCATCTTGCTTATAAAATTGCATTTACTCTTTGCCGAGATCCGGAAAGAACGGATTGACTATCTTTTGTTCGCCAACGGTGGTGAGCGGACCGTGGCCGGGGCAGAGAACAGTCTCGTCGGGCAAGGAGAGAATGCTCTCGCGGTTGGTCTTCAACGCGTCCTCGTATGAGACGCCTCCTCCGCCCATCGAGCCGGCGAAGATAGCATCGCCGACAATTGCAATCGTGCGCGACAGGCCCCGCACGACGTAGGTTACGCCTCCGGGCGAATGGCCCCACGTTGATCGGCTTTCAATGGAAAGCGCTCCAAGTTGAAACGTCTTTCCTATAGCAAACGTTCGGGCTCCAGCGACCGGCTCCTTTTCACCGATCCACGCCTGCGCGCCGGTCCTCTCTCTGAGCCGGTCGAGTTCAAGGATGTGATCGCCGTGCGAATGAGTCAGCAGAATCAGTTCGAGCCTGAGCCCGTGGGTATCGATGGCTTCAAGCATGTCGTCGCAGTCCGCACCGGTATCAAAAGCGACGGCCTTCCTTGCGGACGGATCCCACACGAGGTACGAATTTACAGTCATGTCTTCGAAGGGCGTATTGAATTGCGAAAGCCCGTTCATAAGCGGAATTTCCGCGGGCCGATAGTCGGTCCTTCCGATCGCAGCGACGCGGTCAGGATGCAGGTTGAGCACCGCAGCCAGAGCGCGCACCCCGGGCTCATCAAATGAGCCGCTGAGGATCTGGTTTGCCAGGGCCGAGGGTACGCCGGCTTTGGCGGAAAGGGTATCCAAATCGAGACCCAGTCCGCGCCGGGCTTTCGAAAGAATATCCGCATAGGTGTCTTCGAGGGGAATCTTCATAGCCATGAATTGCGGGCGGGCAAGAGGCAGTCCTGAGCTACCCGAACTCAGGCGGACCGGTTTCGCATTTGGTAATTGAGGAGGACATGCAGGGCAATAAACATGCCAAGAGTGGAAACGATGAGGACTCCTGAGTTGAACCAGAGCAAGCCGACGCGAAATCCAAAATAGGTCTTCACAGGTCCGAAGAAGACATTCAGGCTTTGACTTCCAAGGTCGTTGCGGTAATCGCTTTGCTCCATTTCGGCCTTGGAAACAAGATCGGTGACCTTTTGGTTTACGTAAACCTGTTCGGCCGTCACTCCGCGCTCGCGCGTGCGGAATTTCTCCCGGCTAAATCGGCCGCCCTTAATTACGGCGTCAATACCCGCGAGGCTCTTGTCAAGCTCGGCGGGAGATTTCGCCTGGAGACCGGAAAGGACTGCCAGGAGGTCTTTGAGGTCCTCGAGTCGTTCCTCCTGAGCGGGCGATGGGTTGGGTGCCGCGGCAAGCTTCTCAATCTGCGTTTGAATACTCTCCTGGCGACTGCTGAGCGGGTTGAGTTTGGCCTGGGCGAACACGAGGGCCTCGTAGGACCAGCGCATTGGCATGAGCGCGCAAATGAAAGGCACCTTCAGGTCGCTGCGTGGTTCCATCGCGCTTCCGGGGTGCCGCGCAGCCCATTGTCTGATCGAATACACGAAGTCGAGGTCGCGATTCATGTCCTCGTACTTGATCAATGCACCCGCCAGAATGATCTGCGGAATGAGGACGACGGGGATCGCCAGAACGGCCGTCTTGCTCTCGGTGACGAGCGCGGAGATGACCAATCCAATCGCCACTCCGCTCATCGTCGTGAGAAACATCGCCCAGAAAACGATCCAGAAAACGCCTCGCACAGAAAGAAGAGTGTTGCCCACGAGAGTGAAAAGGATGCATTGAATGACCGCGAAGGCCGCCAGAGTGAGGGCCTTTGCCAGCACGTAGTAGCCGAGGCGCACGTTCAGATTGCGCTCGCGCAGCAACACCGGACGGTCCCGAGTGATGTCATCAACGCTGTTTGTCAGGCCAAGGAACATTGCGACGACCAGCGACAAAAAGAGATAGACCGGAATGTGAAAGGCGGAAGCGAAGTCGTAGTGCTCGCTCTCGGAGTGCCGCAGGACAAACCCGATGAGCAGCGCCAGGGCGGGCGCGGCAAGCAGGGTAATGAGGAGGTTGGCGTTATTGCGCATCTTGCTGAAGAACGCACGCTTAAAGAGAACACGGAATTGTTTCCATTCCTCGCGCCAGCGCAGGGGCTCGCGCCGCTTGGCGCTTGCCGGCAGAGGAGGTGGCACTTCGCGCGGCGTAGCCGGTGATTGCACATCCTTCATCAGACGGAAGGCCTCGTACTTGTCGCGCCAGTAGTCGGGCGAATAGCGGCGCGCGGGAACGAGCTGGCCGCGATTGTTTTCCTCCAAGATGATGTCGCCGGAAAGGTCTCGGAGAGGCGTTTCGAGCACGTCGAAGATAAACTCCGGCCGCGTGGTGCCGCACGCCTCGCACGTGCCAAGCTCGGCGCCGTAGTGCTGTTGGTGCTCGGCCGCGGCGAAATACTTTAGCATCTCCTGCGGTGTGCCAAAAAAAACAAGTTTGCCGCCCCGGTCC
Organism: uncultured Verrucomicrobiae bacterium; assembly: GCA_963810765.1. Taxonomy (GTDB): domain Bacteria; phylum Verrucomicrobiota; class Verrucomicrobiia; order Chthoniobacterales; family Terrimicrobiaceae; genus DASTFP01. Next base: position 310,126 of record CAWEOV010000023.1, on the reverse strand, counting down.
AGAAGCACCGCCTTGTGAAACATCTGAAAAATTTTCGAGGTCGGCTGGTGAATCGTCACGACCACGATCTTGTTGTGAGACATTCCACGGATGATCTCGATGACATGCTCGGAATCCTTCGAAGACAGCCCGCTCGTCGGTTCGTCGAAGAGATAGACATCCGCGGAGCTGATCATGTCCAGACCGATGTTCAGCCGCTTTCGCTCGCCACCGGAGAGGGTCTTTTTGTGCGCCTCCCCGACGACGTAGTTGCGTCGCTCGTTGAGACCAAGCTCCGCCAGCTTGCCATCGATGCGGCGCAGGCGATCCCGGCCTGAAAGGTGCGGCGCGCGAAGGGCCGCGGCGAAGTCCAGATTTTCCTCGATGGTGAGGTGCTCATCGAACGCGTCATGCTGGGGAATGTAAGTGACGTATTTGCGCAGGGTGTCCCGATTGGCGTAAAGCGAGCGGCCGTTGAAGAGGACGTCTCCCTGGGAGGGTTGAAACTGCCCGGACATAGCGCGCATGAGCGTGCTCTTGCCGCTTCCGCTCGCACCCATCACGCAAACCATTTCGCCGCGCTGCACGGTAAATGAGATGCCGTCGATCGCAACCTGCTTGTTGCGGAACCGGCAAACGAGATCGTGCACCTCGAGCGAGCGAATAATGTTGCGCTCCTCTTCGAGAAGGCGCTCAGAAAAATTGCAGCGCAGGACTTGCCCCGTGTCGATGCGGATGGTGTCGCCGTCGGCAAGCGGCGCGAAGTTTCGAACTGGCACACCGCGCACAAGAATTGGGCGATCAGTCTGGAGCACCTCGACGCGGCCTTCCTTGCGATCGTAATCACAGTAGATCTTCAAGAGCACATCACCCCCGCTTCCGGGCGAAAGCAAAATGTCGTCCTCTTCGAGAAGGCCGGGGTTATTGGAAACGAGATACTCACTTTTGGAGGCCTTAAGCTGAAAACGCCCGCCGAACTGCCGGGCGCGGCGGCGCAGATCGCCGAGATCAAGCTCGCTGTCGTTGTGGAAAACGATGTTGTCCTCGAGCGTGGCTTCAACGGTCGCACCTTCGCTGAGCCGAACCCCCTTAAGCACGGCATCGACATCCTTCAAAGCCGTTATCCGAACCCGTAGTCCGAAGGTCACCTCGAGGCAGGAGTCCCGCGAGCGATTCTTCTCCAAGCGCACTTCGTCATCCTCATTGACCGTGACGAAAATCTGGGGGAGCGAGACATTTTTTCTGGCGTTGAAATAGAAGACCAGGTCCTGGTGTGTTAGCACCTGGTCATCGATCAGGATCCGCTGGCCGGAGAAGATCCTGCACAGGTCGCCGTTCTTCAACACCCTGCCCTGCACAATCAGGTTTCGGCCCGTAAGGTTCTTGAGGATCACCAAATCCTTGTAGCGATAAGCCAAAATACGCTCCGCCTCGTGCAGGCCGGGAAGCAGGACATCGCAACGCTCGGGCGGACCGAAGCTGACGACTTCGAGGGGCGAGGTTCCCTGGTGATAAATTCCCACGTCATTCTGGTCGTTGGCATTGAGCTGATAAACGATATCGATCGCCTGGGCAGCCATTCCAAGTTGCGACATAAAGGAATAGTAGGCGATGACCTGTTCCTGTTTCAGGCCGGCCTTGGCGATCAGGTCGTAGAGCTGGACTCCCAAGAGAATCTTTCTCTCGTCATCGAGGTTGGCGGAGAGTTGCTGGGCGATCGCATTGAGATCCTGATGTTGATGCAGCGCGTCGCGAAACAGCTTTCTTAATTCGGAGTAGACGGTGTCGGGATAGTCGTAGCGCAGGAAGCCCAGGCTGGAGTCAATCTCCTCCTCGAGGAGCTCCCCCTCCACGCGTGCGAAAGCCGCGAAAACCTTGATGAGAGTCGGGAGCAGATTCGGGCTTTCGCCGACAGTGCGCGGCTTGCGCATCAGCCGGCGCATCATTCTGCGACCGGTAGCCCGCGCTCTCGAGGCCAATAGAAAAAGCCCTTCGAGCCTGCGCTGAGCGCGGCCGGTCGGTTGCTGCGCGACTACTGCCATCGCTACAGGCTATCCCCCGCGCCTCATCTTTTCAACGACGTGTTGCAAGCGGACTCGATTTGTGGATAATTTTCTGTTTACCTCTATGACCGAAGAAGCAACCGAAGCGCGAACCGCTTCAATGGCCGCCTCGCCGTTGGAAGATCTCCGCGTTCGCGGGGTGACCCGCCTCATCACACCTTCGCAGATCAAGGAACAGTCGCCTGCAAGCCGCTCCCAGAGGGAAACGGTGCTGCGCGGACGCGAGGAGGCGCGCGCAATTCTGCGCGGCGAAGACGATCGGCTGCTGGTCGTGGTCGGGCCGTGCTCGATCCACGATCCCGAGGCCGCCTTCGACTACGCGCGTCGCCTGGCCGCGGTTAGCCGTAGAGTCGCTGATCGCTACCTCATCGTAATGCGCGTGTATTTTGAGAAACCCCGCACGACCGTCGGCTGGAAAGGTCTCATCAACGATCCCCTCATGAACGATTCGTGCGACATGGCCTACGGACTGGCTTTGGCGCGAAGGATCCTGCTCGACATCGCGGATCTCGGCCTCCCGGCTGGCACCGAATTCCTTGACCCGGTCGTTCCGCAATACATAGCGGATCTGATCAGTTGGGCAGCCATCGGCGCGCGCACCACAGAGTCCCAGACCCACCGCGAAATGGCGAGCGGGCTTTCCATGCCGGTCGGTTTCAAGAACGGCACTGATGGCAGCGCGCAGGTGGCCATCGACGCGATGAAGAGCTCCCGGACACCGCATAGTTTTCTCGGGATCGACCAGGATGGTTCGACGAGCATTGTCAAGACGACTGGCAATCCCAATAGCCATGTCGTTCTGCGCGGGGGTCGCGATGGCACCAACTACGAGCCACAACACGTCGCCGCAGTATGTGAGACACTCAAGAAGAATGGCCTTCCTCCGGCCGTGATGGTCGATTGCAGTCACGCCAATTCCGGCAAGGACCCCAGCCGCCAGCCTAAAGTCTGGGAGAGCATCATTTCGCAACGCGCGTCCGGACGCCGGGAAATCATCGGCGCAATGCTTGAGAGCAACATCCATTTTGGCGCGCAATCGCTCGGCAGCGATCCCTTTGCGCTCAAGTATGGCGTCTCGATCACCGATGCCTGCATCAATTGGGAGGTGACGGAGGAGTTGTTGAGCCGGTTCCAACCGTAAGAACCGCAGAACGGCAAGCTGCGCAGTGTTGACGAAACCGGCGCTTCCCGCCTGAAATTCCGATGACGGTCGCAGAGACGCCCTTCGCCGCCATCGACTTCGAGAGTGCGGGAATCCGGCGGGGTGGCACCGAAGTGCCAGTGCAGATCGGCATCGCGCTGATGCGGCTTCAGGAAATTTCCCAGTCCTTCAAAAGCTTCCTCTTCACCGAAGAGCCTATCACCTGGGCAGCTCAAAGGGTCCACCGCATTCGCAAAAGAGATCTCACCGGCGCACCGCGACTGCTGGAGCTCTGGCCCGAGCTCCGCAGTCTGCTCGAGAACCGCTGGCTCGTCGCACATGGATCGGCTACTGAGAGGCGGTTTCTCCGCGCGTTTCCCTTCCATGGTTTCGGACCCTGGGTTGATACTCTAAAGCTTTCCCGCGCAGTCTGGCCGGGACAAGAATCCTTCGCCTTGGGTGACCTTATACTGGACCTTGGGCTCGAAGACGACCTTCGCGACGCCCTTCCGGGCTTTCGCTGGCACGACGCGCTCTCCGACGCCATTGCCTCGCTGGTTCTTCTTCGGCGCGTCGTTGCCGAAACGAGTGTCGGGGCCCAAGAGGCTGAGATTTTGCTGCGCCCGAATGACTCGCGCTACCACCGGCTCAAAGCCAAACAAATCCGTCCTCCGTCAGAATCGCGTTGACACACACATCGTGGGGCTCGGCGGGGATCCTTTCCAGCATCTGACATTTGAAACATATACCCAGCGTTTTTACGGCCGGGTTGGCCTCCAGCCACTTGTCGTAAAATCCCTTTCCCCTTCCGAGCCGCGCTCCGGTGAGGTCAAAAGCCAGGCCCGGAACAACTACGAGGTCTGGTGGAGGCGCCGGTGTCCCGTCCACGGGCTCACTCGCTCCGAGCGCGCCCGCCTTGAACACAGATCCAGAGAAAAAGAGCAGCGTTCCATTCTCGGAGATTCTGGGAAACGCGAGTACCTTGTCCGCAGGGTCTTCACCCAACCAGTCCGGCTCGCTGGGAAGCGCCACGAAGCCAAAAACAACCCTCGCTTCTTTCCAGATGGGAGAGTTCCGCAGGTGATGACGGATCTGTTGCGATGCAGACGCCTTTGCGGCAAAGTTTCGCACCGCCTCTCTCATTTTCACGCGCAAAATTTGCTTTTCGTTCCAAATCATTCCACAATCGGCCCGGAATCTATGGTGCGCCCGTTGTTAAGAAGAAGAAAGCGCGCAAAACCGCGAAATCACGTAGATATGCGCCTGGGCGACGGGTGGCATAGGCGAAACTTTCTTTCAGAAGTCGTTATTCCGTCACTATTTACCAGGCGCCAAGGGCACAAGATCAAGCCAGTCTTCCCGGAACTCGCGCCTGGAAAGATTTGCATCACATGGATCGGCCATGCGTCCTTTCTCATTCAAACCCCCGAGCACAGCGTGCTCATCGACCCCAACTGGGCAAAATGGCTCAAGGTGATCAAGCGGATCAAGCATCCGGGGATCGAGCTTCGCGACCTCCCGGCCATCGATCTCGTGCTGGTCACCCACGCTCACTTCGATCATCTGGATCGCCGCACACTGCGCGCTATAGCCAGCGACCAGCCTATCGCCGTCCCCGAACACGTCGGCAATCTCGTGCATGATCTGGGATTTAACAGGATCCACGAACTGCGCCACTGGCAGAGTTTTGAGCACGGCACTCTAAAGATCACCCTCACTCCCGCACGCCATTGGGGCGCACGCATTCTCCACGATAGCCATCGCGGATTTGGAGGCTTTCTTCTGGAATACGCAGGCCGAACAATCTTCCACTGCGGCGACACCGCCTACTTCGATGGCTTCAAGGAAATAGGCGCTCGCGCGGACATCGACATCGCCCTCTTGCCCATCGGAGCCTATGAGGCGCCGACGAAACGTGACGTTCATATGAATCCTGAACAGGCTCTCCAAGCCTTCCGTGAGCTTCGAGCCAAGACGATGATTCCGATGCACTTCGGAACGTTTCGACTAAGCTACGAGCCGCTGCACGAGCCGCCGCGTCGCCTCCTGGAGAAGGCGCTTGAACTTCAACTTTTGGACAAGATCCGGCTGCTCAACGAGGGCGAGCCGGCGGTGTTCTAAAGTTAAGATCTCCGGAATTCGCGGTTTCAGTCCTGCTTTAAGTCGCGCTCGTTTTCCCTTGATGTTTCAGGAAATTTTAGGGTAACATTAGGGGATGGGAATATTCTCTTGGATTTTTCTTGGCTTGATTGCAGGCGCGCTGGCGAAATTTATTTTACCCGGCAAAGATCCCGGCGGCCTGATTGTTACCATCATCATCGGCGTAGTCGGCGCCCTCTTGGGCGGTTTCTTAGGCAGTCTCATCGGCCTCGGAACTGTCGAGTCGTTCGATATCGGCGGCATCTTTATTGCAACGATCGGTGCGATTCTGCTCCTCATAGCTTACCGTCTGTTTACAAAGAGATCCGGATCCTAGAAAGAACGCGTCCGGATTCGGCCGGCCGCGCGATACACCGTCCGTGCAGCACTAAAACCTCAACTCATTAATCACCTCCCATGGGCCTCTTCGCAAACCTCCTCTCAAAAGTCTTCGGTCAGCAGACCGCTGTAGCATCCACACCCACCCAGTCACCCGGTGCCCCGGCCACGGCCGCTCCCGGCGCGTCGGCGCCGGCCGGCGGCGTTGACGTAACCGCAATTCTCGACGACCTCGCCTCAAAGAATCCCGAGAAGCTCGACTGGCGCAATTCCATCGTCGATCTGATGAAACTTGTGGGCATGGACAGTGGCCTCGCGTCACGCAAGGAACTTGCCAAAGATCTCAACTATACCGGCGACACGAGCGATTCCGCTTCGATGAACATTTGGCTTCACAAAGCGGTGATCAGAAAGATCGCGGACAACGGCGGCAAAGTTCCAAAGGAACTGCTCACCTAAACTCCTCGCGGGTCCGACTTCGGTAGATGGCCTCCCGACAACAGGGAGGCGGTGGGGGCTATTTCTTCAGTGCGGCATCCCACTTTGCAATTCGCGCCTTTTGCTCCTCGAAAAGCGCATCCGGCGAATCCAAGATCTCAATTTTTAGGATTTTATCCCCTTGCCCTATTGCATTCACGATCTCCTGGCCATTGGTCACTTCGCCGAACACGGTGTGCTTTCCATCTAGCCAAGGAGTCGGCACGTGCGTGATGAAGAACTGGCTGCCATTGGAAACCGGCCTCCCTGTATTTGCCATTGAAAAAACTCCAGGTTTATCATGTTTGAGGTCCGGGCGAAATTCGTCCTCGAACGTGTAGCCGGGACCGCCGCGACCAGTGCCGGTGGGATCGCCGCCTTGGATCATGAAATTGGGGATAACGCGATGGAATGTGACACCGTTGTAGTAGCCTCGATTTGCAAGATTGAGGAAGTTCGCAACAGTGACGGGCGTCTTGGAGGGATAAAGAGTCCCCTCTATGTCACCTTTGCTGGTTTTTACGATGATACGAATGTCAGGCATGTCGCCGGCGTTGGTCGCGGTTGCAAAGCTAATTGTCACGGCAAAAAGGACGAAAAGCGTCTTTTTCATGTCCGGAATTATGGCAAGGTTTGAGGCATGTCGCAACACAGGGTAAAGATAGGTGTCGTTCAAAGCCGGGGTTCCGCGAGTCTCGATGCTAATCTTGCCGCGGCCGAACGCGGCATTCGCGAGGCCGCCGGCCGGGGCGCGCGGATAGTTTGCCTGCAGGAGCTTTTTCGCTCGGTATATTTTTGCCAGGTCGAGGATCACAAATACTTCGAACTAGCCGAGCCCGTTCCTGGACCGACGACTGAAAGGATGCGGGCGATCGCCAAGGAGCTCGGCGTCGTAATCGTTGCTTCGCTTTTCGAGCGCCGCGCGCCAGGGATCTATCACAATACCGCGGCAATCATCGACGCTGACGGAACCTATCTCGGGAAGTACCGCAAGATGCACATCCCGGATGATCCGCTTTTTTACGAGAAGTTCTACTTCACTCCGGGAGATCTGGGTTTCCAGGCCTGGGACACGAAATTCGCCCGCATTGGAGTCTGCGTGTGCTGGGACCAATGGTACCCCGAAGCAGCTCGGCTCACGGCATTGCGTGGCGCGCAGATCCTCTTTTATCCCACCGCCATCGGCTGGCATCCGAAGGAAAGGATCGAATACGGCTCGCGGCAGCATTCCTCATGGGAGACGGTCCAGCGCGGCCACGCCGTGGCGAATGGCTGCTACGTTGCCGTGCCCAATCGCGTCGGACACGAAGCCCCTGATGGCGGCGAAGGCATCGAATTCTGGGGCCAAAGCTTTATCTGCGACCCTTCGGGACAAATCGTTGAAAAGGCCTCCGCCGACAACGAAGAGGTGGTGGTTGCGGAAGCAGACTTGGACGCTGTGGAGACGCAACGCACGCATTGGCCATTTCTCCGAGACCGGCGAATTGACGCTTACGGCGAGATCACACGACGGTTTATCGATTAGCGCCGCTTGGTTCCGTTTCAATGCCCATCCATCCGCTCCGCCACGACCGCGCCCACGACTACAAGTTCTTGATGCGCCGCTGGAGGGCTGTTGCGGCCGTAACGGACCTGCGCCTGAAAAAATACTCGGAAGCCGGCGGCTGGAATATCTACTGCCTCGCTTCGCGCCGCAAGAAAGCCGACGCGCCATCCGTCTATTTATCCGCCGGCATCCACGGCGACGAGGCTGCCGCCACGGAGGGATTGGTCGAGTGGGCTCAAGCTAACACCGACGTCTTGCTCAGGCTAAATGCGCTCATTTTTCCGTGTTTGAATCCCTGGGGCCTTGTGAATAACTCCAGACGAGACCCCGACGGGCGCGATCTCAACCGAAGCTTTCACACATCAGCCGTACCACAGATCGCCGCGCAAATGCAGTGGCTTACGGGATGCGCCTTCGACCTCGCCCTCAACTTGCACGAAGATTACGATGCCCTTGGTTTCTACATCTATGAATTGCAGCGCATCAAGCCATACTGGGGAGAAATCCTCCTCGAGGCCGCCGCAGAATACATTCCGCCGGATCCTAGACAGAAAATAGAAGGGCGTTCCGCCCGAAACGGCATCGTTCGCCGCTCGGTCACGCCCGAAATGATGCCTGAATGGCCGGAGGCTTTCGTTCTCTACTTTCAAAATGCTGCACGCATCTTCACGATTGAGACACCCTCGGAATTTCATCTGGACGACCGCGTGGATGCCCAATTCAAAGTCATTTCCAAGGCCGTGGAGCTCTGCAGAGAAGAGTTTTCTTTTCGCTCGAAGAACCCCGCGGCATCATAAATCCATGTCCCGGGAAGCTCTCATCGAACGCACCACGAGCGAAACGTCTGTCCGCACGCGCCTGAACCTCGACGGCAAGGGCGTTTCGAACCTTCACACCGGCATTCCATTTTTCGATCACATGCTGACGCTTTTCGCCCGGCACGCGCTCTTCGATCTCGATCTCGATGCGAAGGGCGACATCGACGTGGACTTCCATCACACCGTCGAGGATGCCGGGATCACCCTTGGCCAGGCCTTGACAAAGGCTCTCGGCGAGAAAGTGGGCATCAGACGCTATGGGTTCGCTTATGTTCCTATGGATGAATCGCTTGTGCGTGCCGTTGTGGACCTGAGCGGGCGCCCCTATCTCGCCTACCAGCCGCCGTCTCCGGTGGAGGCCATCGGGGGAACATTCTCCTTTCAGCTGGTCGAAGAATTTCTTCGGGCGGTGGCCGTGAGCGGCGCAATGAATTTGCATGTGGAGATTCTTGCCGGCCGGGATGCCCATCACATGGCCGAGGGGGTCTTCAAGGCGTTTGCGCGCGCTCTTGACGTCGCCACCCAAATCGACCCGCGCGTGGAGGGAGTGCCAAGCACCAAGGGCGTTTTGTGAGCCTGAAGAGACCCGGAAAAGAAATTGTCGCCTTGAGTTGCCGGCGTGAGCATTGAATTTTGCCGTCAATGTCGAATGTTTCCAAATCTGTCGGCGTTGTCGATTATGGCAGCGGCAACCTGCGCAGCGTCTCCAAGGCGCTCGAGGCGGTAGGAGCCTCGGTCGCGCTCGTCGCGAAAGCCGCGCAGCTTCACATGCTCGACGCCATCGTGGTGCCAGGGGTGGGCGCTTTCGGCGATTGTGCGCACAATCTGCGCAGGTCCGGCCTGTGGGAGCCGCTGAAAGAATGGTTGCAGGCAGGGCGTCCCTACCTGGGAATTTGTCTAGGTTATCAGTTGCTCTTTGAATCCAGCGAGGAATCGCCCGGATGCACGGGCCTCGGCATTCTCCCAGGCCGGGTGGTACGCTTCGCGGGAAGCGGGCTCAAGATTCCACACATCGGTTGGAATACACTGTTGGGGGCGCGCGGACGGATTTACGGCAGGCTGCCCGACAGTCCCTATTTTTACTTCGTGCATTCCTATTTCCCCGTTCCGGCCGACGATCGCCTCGTAAGCGCTCGCTGCGAGTACGGCGGAACATTTGCAGCCAGCGTGAGCAGCGGCAGCCTGCATGCGACACAATTCCACCCGGAGAAAAGCCAGTCTGCCGGTCTTGCGCTCCTAAAGAACTTCCTGGAAACGCTTGCTTAGGGCAAATGGGAGATTTCGTTGAGAGTTGAGAGTTGAGGGTGCGAGATGCTCTTACTGCCTGCGATCGATCTGATGCGAGGCGAAGTCGTGCGCCTCAAGCGCGGACTCGCCGCCGAGAAGACCGTCTATTCGAGCGACCCCGTCGCCTTCGCCAGGAAATGGGAGGAAGCAGGCGCCGACTGGCTGCACCTCGTCGATCTTGATGCGGCCTTCAGCGGAGAGCCCATGAACCTTCGTTACGTCGAGCGTATTTGCGCCGCCGTCAAGGTTCCCTGCGAACTCGGTGGCGGTATGCGCAATTTTGAGAGCATCAGCGGCGCTTTCGCAGCGGGTGTCAGCCGTGTCATTCTTGGGACGAAGGCCTGCGAGTCCGTCGATTTTGTCCGGCAGGCGTGCGCAGAATTCGGTGGAAATCGCATAGCCGTAGGAATCGACGCGATGAACGGCCTGGTTGCCGTGAAGGGCTGGACGGAAACAACAGCCAGGCGCGCAACTCAGCTCGCCCTTGCCGCTCAAGACGCAGGCGCAGGGACCGTCATCTATACCGACATCGCCACCGACGGCATGCTCGAAGGGCCAAACTATGCAGCGCTTCAGGATCTGCTCGAAGTGCTCGAATGCAATCTAATTGCCAGCGGGGGAGTCGCCCGTCGGGAAGACCTTGAGCAGCTGGCTTCGATGCCCGGTCTCTATGGCGCGATCATTGGAAAGGCCCTTTACGAAGGAATGATTACCACTCCCCTTCCAAGCTTCAAATATTTCGCTTGACAGTTTCGTCGCACTTCTGGCAATAACGATGGCTCAAATACAACAACTGATGAAAAAACTGCTCCTAACCACATCTATCGTTGCACTGTCGATTTGCGGCGCCCTGGCGGGCGACGGAAAATCCTTCAAGGAAGTAAAGACGGTTGTCACTCCCGAGCCACCCTGCCGATTCCGTGATATGGAATTTCAGGTGGACGCCTTCTACACCCATTTCTGGGGAGACAATGGAAGCGTAGTCAGAAACGGTCCCGGTGGTGGATTCGGCCTGAACTTCTTCTTCTTGCGCTACATCGGTATCGGATACGAGGCATCCTGGTTCGATAACGACGGAGTCGCATTTCATCTGCCCGTTGGCGGAAACTTGTTCCTCCGCTATCCCATTTGCGCTTGGAACCTCGCTCCCTATATAATGGTGGGCGGTGGCGTTGCGTGGGATGGCGATGAGTACGGGTACGGAAACGTCGGAGGCGGTCTCGAGTATCGCTTCACCGATCATATTGGTATCTTTGTCGACGGACGCTACTTTTACGGCACCAAGGATGGTTTTGGCAATGTTGCCAACCTTCGTGCAGGGATGCGGTTTGCGTTCTAACTAGACTCTCAACCTCTAACGATAAGAGCCAAAGCTCTTGTTAAAACACCGAAGGAGAGATCCTTCGGTGTTTTGCTTTGTTCAGGGGCCGCGAAAAGCATTAAGTTCTATCGGTACCGTAATCAGAAACCGAAGCAGGCGATCGATTCTTGCTTATCCGCTACTCGGTGACACACTTCCCGCATGGCAACCTCCCCGATCACCACCCTGTTTCTCGACATTGGCGGCGTCCTTCTTACCAACGGTTGGGACACTGATCTCCGCAAGCAGACCGCCGAACATTTCGGACTCGATTATGAAGAAATCTATCATCGTCACCACGTCACGTACGACATCTACGAGGAAGGCAAAATGACCCTCGATGAATATCTTTGGCAGATCGTTTTTTATGAGCCCAGACCATTCACTCCGGAAGACTTTAAGACCTTCCTTCTTGAGCAAGCCAAGCCTTATCAGGACACCATCGATCTCGTGAAGCGGCTTAAGGCTGTCTATGGATTGCGCGTCGCGGTGGTTAGCAACGAAGGCCGCGAGATTGCCGAGGACCGCATCAGGCGGTTCAACCTAAAGGAGTTCGTCGATTTCTTCATTGTTTCGGCTTTCGTTCACATCCGTAAGCCCGACCTCGACATTTATCGCCTCGCTTTGGACGTTGCGCACGTTAAAGCGGATCAGGTCGCCTACATCGAAGATCGCCCGCTCTTGTGCGACGTCGCCTCGCGTCTTGGTCTCCGTTCCGTCTTGAACCGAAACGCTCAGGAAACCCGCGAAAAACTCGCGGCCCTCGGCTTAGTCCTTTAAGAGCATCGCTCAAGACACGAAACTGAAATCAATGGGATAGGGACGGAATTCAACCTTCCCCTATCCAAACCGGACCAGCGGAGTTTCCGCATATGGGCCTTCGCACCGCTAGCGACTGGTGACACCATCGAGAAACAGGCGGCAAAAGCTGGCGGAGATCTCCTTCGGATCGCCTTTCAATGCATGCTTTGGAAAAAGCTCATTGGTCAGGAAGTAGCTTCGCAGCATCCCCGTGAACGCCCTGGCCGCAATGCTCGTATCGACAGTGCGAAAGCGGCCTTCGTTGATGCCGCGGTCGATCAGTTGCTCAACCAACGCGATGAATCTGCTGACAAACTGGTCATAGAACGCATCGGCCAGCGCATGGTCCTCGAGGGCGCTATGATAGTAGAGCCGCAGAAAAACTGGGTCGAATGCCTCCGCAAATCGGGTGGCAACCAGGCGGAGAGCCTCCTCGACAGATATGTCGCGGCACTCAGCCGCATCAATGATACGCACCAGTTTTTCATCCTCAAGCTTCTCGCGCAGAATCGCCGTGAAAAGGTGCTTCTTGCCGGGAAAGTGGCGGAAAATTAGGGCTTCATTCAGACGCGCCCGGCGCGCGATAGCCGCAGTCGTCGTTCCCTTGAAGCCGCGCGCCGCAAAGAGTTCCCGCGCCGCAGCGAGAATCCTATCGCGACTCGAAGCGGACGATCTCCGATTGCTCGTTGCCATTTTTCTCACCCACGTTACTTTTGTAAGTGCTCACTTACATTCCTAGACCATGAGCAGGGAAGGATCAAGATACGTTGTTGGAGGGCTGGCAATTGTCGTGCTGGCGCTGGCGGGATGCGGAAAGCCACCGGAAACGGCGCCGCCTAAGGCGCCGAAAGTGACGGTGGCAGCGCCCGAGGAACGGGCCGTCCTGGAGTATGAAGATTTGCCGGGTCGCGTTGCGGCCATTGAGAGCGTCGAGGTGAAGGCCCGAGTCACTGGATTCCTCGACAAACTGCACTTTCAAGAAGGCACTGAAGCTAATAAGGGCGATCTTCTCTACACAATTGATCCCCGCGAATTTCAGGCGGATTTGGATTCCGCCGCTGCAGCGTTGCAGCAGGCGCAGGCCCAAATGGCGCAGGCAAGGTCTGATTACGCGCGTTCGAACCAGCTAAGCACCCAAAAGGTCATTGCTGCGCAGGAAACCGAGAAGCAAGGCACTGCCGTACTCGGTGCGGAGGCCGCGGTCCGCGCCGCTCAGGCGCGATTAGACAAGGCGAAGCTCGATTTGGAGTACAGCGAGATTCGCGCGCCGATCTCCGGAAAGATCAGCCGTACAAATGTGACGGAGGGCAATCTTGTAGCTAACGGAAACACGCTCACGAGCATCGTCAGGCAGGAACCAGTTTACGTGTATTTCGATGCACCCGAGCGCGTGGTTTTACGATGGGACAAGGTGGCGAACGAAACAGGCACAGGCAGCCTTGGGGCAAGGACTAAGGCGTTCGTCGGCCTGCTTAACGAGGAGGGATTCCCGCGTGAAGGACGAGTGGATTTTGCCGACAACGAGCTCAGCCAGGGAACCGGGACGCTCAAGATGCGCGCCGTTGTGCCGAATGATGACAGGCGCTTGCGCGTTGGCATGTTCGTGCGCGTGCGGTTGAGCCTCGACGCGCCCCGTGAGATGCTGCTTGTGCCCGAACGGGCCGTAGGCATTGATCAGGGTCAGCGATTCGTCTACATAATCAATGGCGACAGCAAGGTCGAATATCGCAAGGTCTCAACCGGGCAAGTTTTCGACGGCAAGCTCGCCATCGTCGAGGGACTGACGCCGCAAGATCGGGTTATCACTGAAGGCGTGCATCTTTTGCGACCAGGCCAGGTGGTCCAGCCCCGGGAAGCCGCACGAGAAACCTCGGAGCCTTCAACGCGCAGCGCGAAATCTGCACCTTCGCCGACGGAATCCTGATGGGCGGCATTCCCAGATTTTTCATCGACCGGCCGATCTTTGCATCGGTGATAGCGATTGTGACGATTTTTGCCGGCGTAATCGCCCTGTTTAATCTGCCGATTGCGCAATACCCGAACATTGTTCCGCCCACGGTTGCCATTACGGCGAAGTATCCGGGGGCAAGCGCCGAGACTATTGCGAGTACGGTAGCCGCGCCGATCGAGCAGCAGATCAACGGCGTTGATAACATGCTTTATATTGCGTCCACATCGACGTCCGACGGTCAAATGACCATCACCGTGACCTTCGAGTCCGGCACGAACCCGGATACCGCTCAGGTGCTTGTGCAAAACCGGGTGCAAGCTGCCGAGGCCAAACTTCCCGATGCCGTTCGCAGCAACGGTGTCGTTGTTCGCAAGCGCTCTCCAGACTTCACGATGGCCGTAAGCATGGTGTCGCCCGATGGACGTTACGACGACCTCTATCTCTCCAACTACGCGTTCCTGCAGGTGAATGACTACCTTGCGCGCATCAAGGGAGTCGGCGACATCCAATTCTTCGGCGCCCGGGACTATTCGATGCGGATCTGGTTGAACCCCGACAAGATCGCCGCACTCGGCATGACCGCGGGCGACGTCGTGGAGGCGCTGCGCGAGCAAAATGTGCAGATCGCGGCTGGCAATGTCGGCGGCCAGCCAGCGCCTTCGGGCTTGGACTATCAGATGACGGTCACGACCCAGGGACGACTTGAGAGTGCCGAGCAGTTCGAGAACATCGTCATCAAGACGGGCTCGAACGGCGAACTGGTGAGAGTGAAGGACGTGGCTCGAGTCGATCTCGGGGCGAAAGACTACACTGTGATCTCACGCCTGGACGGTAAACCGGCAATCAATATCGGCATCTTTCAGGCTCCTGGATCGAATGCGCTGGACATATCGAAACGCGTCAGGGCCGAGATGGAACGGCTCAAGCAGCGCTTCCCACCTGGTGTGGACTACAGGATTATCTACGACACCACGATGTTCGTGAAGGAGGCCATCTACTCTGTAGCGGAGACAATTATCGAGGCTTTCGTGCTTGTTGTGATCGTGGTGCTCGTCTTCCTGCAAAGCTGGCGGTCTACGCTCATTCCAATCATGGCTGTCCCCGTATCCTTGATCGGCACGTTTGCAATCATGCTCGCCTTTGGTTTTTCGCTCAATCTTCTCACGTTGCTGGGCCTGGTGCTCGCCATCGGCATTGTGGTCGACGACGCGATCGTGGTGGTAGAGGCTGTCGAGCGTCACATGGCGGAAGGGCTGAACCCGCGTGACGCCACGATAAAAGCGATGAGCGAAGTAGCCGGACCGATCGTTGCGATCACCGCAGTTTTGTCGTGCGTGTTCATCCCCACAGCGTTCATCCCCGGCCTGACGGGATCGTTTTACCGGCAGTTTGCCCTGACTATTGCCTTCTCGACGATCCTTTCCATGGTGAACTCGCTCACGCTGAGCCCCGCGATGTGTGCTCTGCTCCTCCAACCACCAGGGACCCGCAAGGATTTTTTGGGACGGATGCTCGACGGCTTGTTGGGCTGGTTCTTCGGCCTCTTCAATCGCACGTTCGATGGGGCTAAAAATCTATATATCCGGCTGCTCAAGAGGCTCATTCGCTGGAGTCTCATTGTCCTGCTTCTCTACGCGGGACTGCTGGTCATTACGGGGTATATGTTCCAAAAGGTTCCCACGGGGTTTATACCGGAGATAGACCAGGGGGTCATATTCGTTAACGTTGAGCTGCCCGAAGGCGCCTCGCTCGAACGCACTGAGAAAGTCATGAATCAAGTGGAAGATATTCTGAAGTCCACCCCGGGCATGGCGCATACCATCAATCGGATAGGAAGCTCCATCATTACACAGGCAACTGCTCCCAACAGCGGAACCGTGATCTGCATTTTCGAGCCTTTTGAAGAGAGAAAGAAGGATCCCAAGAAATCCCTCCGCGGTATACTATCGGCAGTCGAGCCCAAATTTGCCGAAATTCCAGAGGCGCGTGTCCTCGCCTTTGCGCTGCCGTCCGTTCGGGGACTGAGCACCACCGGAGGGGTGAAGCAGATGATACAGGATCGGGGAGGCGGCACGCCGGAGAATCTCGAAAAAGCTTTGCAAGGCCCCATTGAGGAAGCGACCGCCCGCCCGGAATTGGATAGCGTTTTTACGCTTTTCCGCGCGAACACCCCGCAGATTTATGCAGATATCAATCGTATCCAGGCCAAGAGCAGAGGCGTGGATGTCAGCGCAATTTCGGAAGCGCTCCAATTCTATCTGGGCTCTATCTACGTTAATGATCTGACGCTTTTCGGGAAGCCCTTCCAGGTCACGGCGCAGGCGGACGGCCCCTTCCGCGCTCGTGCGGACGACATCCTGCGCTTGCAGACTCGCAACTCGGCCGGACAGATGGTGCCTCTTGGAAGCCTGGTCGAACTCAGGGAGATCAACGCCCCTTCACGTGTCATCCGCTATAACTTGTTTCCCGCGGCTGAACTCAACGCGAACCCCGCCGCCGGATACAGCACGGGTCAGACCATCACGGCCATGGAGCAACTCGCGGACGAAACCCTGCCGGCCAACTACGGCTACGAGTGGACCGAAACCGCGCTTCAAGAGCTCATTGCGGGCAACAGCGCGCTCTACGTCTTCCCGGTCTGCGTGCTCTTCGTTTTTCTCATCTTGGCAGCGCTGTATGAAAATTGGGCCTTGCCGCTGGCGATCATTCTGATCGTGCCGATGTGCGTGCTGTGTTCCCTCACGGGCATTGCTATTTCCGGGGGCGACAACAACATTTTCACTCAGATCGGCTTTGTCGTTCTGATCGGTCTCGCGAGTAAGAACGCCATTCTCATCGTCGAGTTCGCCAAGCTGATCGAAGAACGCGACGGGAAGACGCCGCTTGAAGCGGCACTCGAGGCGAGCCGTCTGCGCCTCCGACCGATCCTTATGACATCGTTCGCTTTCATTCTTGGCGTGATTCCCCTGGTCATGGCGAGCGGCGCCGGTTACGAATTGCGGCGCACCCTCGGCATAGCCGTGTTTTCTGGCATGCTTGGTGTCACGCTCTTCGGGCTCCTCTTAACGCCGATCTTTTACGTCGTGATCCGCCGGATCACGACCCGCAGGAAGAGAAAACCGTTGGCCAAGGAAACACCGGCCCACGAAGCCTCGGCGACCTGCGCCCTTGCGCGACCTGTTGTGAAATTGCTCCAAACTGCCGGTGGGCGTCTCCGCCGAGTGTTCGCGCCCGTTGCGACGGGTCATCCGCAAGGGTTGTAAGTGGCGGACCGGCACCTTATAAATGGAAGCCAATTCGAAAACATGCCGGTCCGAGAGATAACTTCGGCTGAAGCGCTAGACGGCTACGTCGTTGGCGAGAAAATCGCCGCCAGCAAAGGCCCCGCGTGGAGGGACGTTCAGCTCTCCGTCTTCTCGCTTCCCCCGGACGCCGAGGTCTTCACCATGCCGGCAGTGACCGAACCCTTCATTGTCTGGATTAGTTCAGGCGAGGCTGAGGCACAGGAGCGCGAGAACAACGGGCCGTGGGTCTTGAGCCACCTGAAAAAGGGTTCGTTGTTCCTCACTGCTGCGGGCGCGCCTTACGACTTCCGGTGGAGAACGCTCACCCCTGAGCCGTTTGAGGTCGTCCTCGTTCTTCTCAGCGGCCTTTCTCCTACTGACTGCCGGCGCCAGCGTTAGCCGGATCGCTACCTGCGCAAGATCAGAGACCCGTCATCTTCTCCAGCTTTTCCGGATAGCGAGCCCCTTGCACCGTGACCCTAGAGGCAGCGGTATTGATGTCACGGAGATCCTCCGGCGTGAGTTCGACGGAGACGGCCCCCATGTTCTCCTCCAAGCGATGCAGCTTCGTGGTGCCTGGGATCGGAACAATCCACGGCTTCTGGGCAAGCAGCCAAGCGAGCGCGATTTGGGCAGGTGTCGCCTTCTTACTTTCTGCGATGCTGCCGAGCAGGTTAATCAGGGCCTGGTTCGCCTTGAGAGCCTCCGGCGTGAAGCGGGGCAGGGTGCTGCGGAAGTCGGAGCTGTCGAAGGTCGCGTTTTCATCGATCTTGCCCGTGAGGAAGCCCTTGCCCAAAGGGCTGTAGGGGACAAGACCGATTCCGAGCTCCTCAAGGGCCGGTATCACTTCCTTCTCAGGAGTTCTCGTCCACAGAGAGTATTCGCTCTGAAGAGCAGTGAGCGGCTGGACTGCGTGTGCCCGGCGGATCGTTTTCACGCCTGCTTCAGAAAGGCCGAAGTGCTTGACCTTACCCTGCTGAATCAACTCTTTAACGACTCCTGCCACGTCTTCGATGGGCACGTTCGGGTCAACGCGGTGCTGATAGAGCAAGTCGATGACATCGACCCTGAGCCGCTTGAGAGAGCCCTCGACAGCCTCCTTGATATGTTCCGGCCGGCTGTTCAGGCCCGGTGCCCCCTTCATCCCGCGGGGATCGAAATTAGGACTGACGTCGAACCCGAACTTGGTGGCGATCACCACCTGGTCACGGAAGGGAGAGAGGGCTTCGCCCACGAGTTCTTCGTTCAAGAACGGGCCGTAGACTTCGGCGGTGTCGAAGAATGTTACGCCGCGTTCAACGGCTGCCCGCAGAACAGAGGTCATCTCCTGCTTATCTTTGGGCGGACCGTAGGAAAAGCTCATTCCCATGCAGCCCAGCCCGATGGCCGAGACTTCCAGATTGCTGTTTCCAAGTTTTCGTTTCTTCATTTCTGAACTCCTGTCTTTGAGTTAAAGCAGTGGCGTAATTTTACTCCTCTTTTGCGCCGCCGTCGCACCCGTTCTTGCGGAGACGCAAAGTCAAACCGCGCTGACTGGCTTGCGCTGAAGGCGCAAAAAGAAATCGCGTCAACGCTCTGCTAATTCCGTAGCGGCCTTCAGCGCATTTGAATTGTGAAATCCGTGTCCATCGGTGTTCATCCGTGGTTGAAATTCTTTACGCCACTGC
Organism: uncultured Verrucomicrobiae bacterium; assembly: GCA_963810765.1. Classification (GTDB taxonomy): domain Bacteria; phylum Verrucomicrobiota; class Verrucomicrobiia; order Chthoniobacterales; family Terrimicrobiaceae; genus DASTFP01. Next base: position 291,274 of record CAWEOV010000023.1, on the reverse strand, counting down.
GTCTTTGCGTTGAAACGAATCAGCGCGAGCAGCAAAGCGGTGGTTGACGCTGGCGACGGTAGTTGCTTGGGCAAAGGCCGGTTTCCCGGCGGACGCCTGTGCGAAAGTTGCGTCCGAGAAACCCGAAACATCCCGCAGCTGCGCGTGAATCGCATCGTCACCGAACGCTTCTTCCATGGCGCGCTCAAGGAGGGGCAGCTCAAGGAGCACCATCATTAACTCAAATGGCTCCGGCGTGAGCGTTCTCCAACGGCAGCTGAGGAGCCAATCTGAATCGAGACGGCAGACCAAATCGTCACGCTCAACGAAAAGGCGGCAGCGCGTTGCTTTCCCAGCCACTGCGTTATTATCGTCGCCAATGGCTCGGCTTGCGCTCCATCACGTTAATGTCATCGTCACCGATCTCCCGCGGTCGCTCGCCTTCTATCAGAAGCTGTTCGGCCTCATGATGATGGAACGGCCGCCCTTCAAGAGCGTCGGCGCTTGGCTCGCCTGCGGTGCCCTGCAGATTTCGATGGCGTCCTCGCCACGCTGACTGCCAGTGGTTTTCGCGAAGACGCGGCGGAGGACGACCCGATGCGTGTCATGGTCCGTCGCAACGGCCCTGCCGGTTTCCCGCAACTCTTCCTCCTCGATCCCGACCGCAACATCATCGAGATCAACGGTGCGGCGTAGCGTTGAAAGTGCGAATGGTTGCTCTATTACGGCTGCTCGCCCGACGGATCGTCTGCGTATGTTGCGGTAATAGTTACGTCAATCGAGGTCGTCGTCGCTGTTGTCGTCGGCTCGGACGGATTCGCAAGGATATCAGTGTCACCGCTCCAGCCCGCAAGCTTCCTCCGGGCGGGCGGCGGATCTGCGGTTATCTTGACAATTGTCCCCGCACTATATTGTCCGTCCGCGCTGCCGTCCTTGACTGTCAGAGCAGGTGCTCCTAGCGCGGTTGCTTTTGCCGCGAACGCCTTGCCCAGTCGATACCAGATCACTGACGCGCTTTTCTCCCGGCACCGGTGAACTCCGAAAGCGACGATGGAAACAAGTTCACCAAGGGCCTTCGCAATTCGATATCCTGCGAGGAAGAGCCTACCAAAATCCAGTAAACACCGGGGCCAACTCCCTGCCACAGTAGGGCACTCACAACCACACCGCGCCGGTTTACGATGTCCGCAACGGCCCCTGCCGGCAGCGTAAATATGAAAAACGTGGTCAAAATTTGTCAATTCTGCCGGCGGTTGCGAACGCTTCTGCTCGCTCCTCTAAGGGAAAATCTCAAGGAGCGACCAACTGCTCTCCAATCGTGCAACCATCATCCAGACCGCAGTGTCCCTCCCGTGGGCCCTTCTTGACACGAGCCACCCACTCCCGCATTCTTCCTTCTCCCCATGCCCGCAGTTCTTGCACCCCCAACGATATTCTGCTTAAGAATTGCGGATTGGTGCAGAACGCACAAAGCCCGCATCCACTCTCTCGTCCATAATATACTGTCACCTAAACCATCCAGGAGCAGCGCGTGATTCATACACATTTAAAACCTTTCCCGAAAGATTTCTTGTGGGGATCCGCCTCAGCGGCATATCAAGTCGAGGGCGCCTGGAACGCGGACGGCAAAGGTCCAAGCGTTTGGGATGTCTTTACTAAGATACCAGGCAAGACCTATAAGGACAGCAATGGAGATGTGGCTGTCGATCATTACCACCTTTACAAGGAAGACGTTGCCTTAATGGCGGAAATGGGCCTCAAGGCATATCGCTTTTCTGTAAGCTGGCCGCGAATCTATCCCGAGGGAAAAGGAGAGATCAACGAAGCAGGTTTACATTTTTATGATTCTCTGATCAACGAGCTTCTCTCCCATAAGATTGAGCCGGTTTTGACGCTTTATCACTGGGACGTTCCCCAAACCCTGATGGACGAGTATGGCGCCTGGGAGTCTCGACAAATCATCACGGACTTTAACGACTATTGCATTACCCTCTATAAGCGATTCGGCGATCGGGTAAAGTACTGGGTTTCCCTCAACGAGCAGAATTTCAACTCCAAGCATGCCTTTCTCACGGCTATGCATCCACCGGGCGTGAAGGACCGCAAGCGGTTCTATGAAGCAAATCACATTGCGTTCTTAGCAAATGCCAAAGCAATTGAATCCTTTCGCGAATATGTGCCGGATGGCAAGATAGGACCGAGCTTTGCTTATTCCCCGGCCTATCCGTGCACGAGTCACCCCAATGATATTCTCGCGTTTGAAAATGCCGAAGAGTTTACGAACAATTGGTGGCTCGATGTCTATTGTTGGGCAAAATACCCACGAGCTCCCTTCGACTATTTACGAGGGCAGGGGCTGGCGCCTACGATAGCAGAGGGAGACTTCGAGCTGCTCCAAAAGGGAGCCCCCGACTTCGTGGGGGTGAACTATTATCATACGCTGACTTACGAGTCCAACCCGCTCGACGGAGTTTCTGAAGGAGCATTCAATGTAACCGGTAAAAAGGGCACCACCGAGGCAACGGGAGTTCCCGGACTATACAAGACTGCGCGAAATTCCCATCTGGAGACTTCGAACTGGGATTGGGCGATCGATCCCATCGGAATGCGGGTGGGACTCCGTCGCATTACAAGCCGCTACCATCTCCCCGTATTTATTACAGAGAACGGCCTGGGCGAATTTGACGCTTTGGAACCTAACGACGTCATTAATGACACCTATAGAATTGCATACCTCGATTCTCATCTTGCGCAATGCAGGCAGGCTATCACTGACGGCGTAGACCTGATTGGCTATTGCAGCTGGTCTTTTACAGATTTGCTTAGCTGGCTCAACGGATACCAAAAGCGATATGGATTCGTTTATGTTAACCGCGATGAAACGGATCAAAAGGATTTAAGGCGCATCAAGAAGGCGAGCTTCTCCTGGTACCAACATGTCATTAAAACGAATGGGTCGTCTATAGGCAGTTCGTCAGAAAAGTTGCCGATTGGGAATCGGTCGGTATCGTCGGAGGCGGAATGAGACGAGGGAGATCAGTTTTTAGTTTGGAGCCCGAAAGGGCCGTTTTCGCGACGTAACGATCGGCCCAGAGGGGGCGATAAACTTGGCGGCCGTAACTTTGAATACTTCTCGGAGGATCCGGTGCTCGCCGGCAAATTGGCTGCCGCTTTTACGTTGAAGGCGTGCAAAGTCAGGGAGTGGGCACTTCGCTGAAGCACTACGCCGTCAATAACCAAGAGTATGAGCGAATGGCCACGAGTTCGAATCTCGACGAGCGCACTCTGAACGAAATCTATCTTCAAGCATTCGAAATCGCGGTGAAAGAGGGCCGGCCATGGACCGTGATGAGTGCATACAATCTTGTGAACGGCATCTACGCCTCTGAGCATAGAGAACTGCTCCGGGATATCTTGCGGGATCGATGGGGATTCACGGGATTCGTCATGTAACGAGCGTGTGGCAGGCCTCGACGGCGGCACAAATCTCGAGATGCCCGGCAGCGGAGGACGCTCAGCTTCACCGACTTCTTTACGCGATCCACGCCGAGATGCTGCCGTGCGACTCGTTAGTTGCTGCGTAAATGGCCGCGGTGTTTTAAACAACGTGGGTAGCATGCTTATCACTTTTGCAGATCGCCCGTCAGACTCGCCTTTTGTGGAAAGGGTCTGGTGCAGTCACAGTGAGCGGGCGGGAGTGTTCCACTCGATTGCGGCATCTCACTGGAACATCGTCGTCACGCGTCTGGAGGGCCGAATGTCTCTCACCGTGCGCGGGCCGGAAACGAAGGCCACGATGGCGGACTGTCCGGCGCACGGCGAGTGGTTCGGGATCCATTTCAAGCTGGGCACCTTCATGCCTCTGATGCGCTCCAGCGATCTGCGCGACCGGAATGACGTGACCTTGCCAAACGCCACCCGCCGGTCGTTCTGGCTGAACGGGTCGGCGTGCGATTTTCCTGATTTTGAAAATGCGGAGATGTTCGTGAAACGGCTCGTGCAGGCCGGGTTGATTGTGGCTGATCGCACCGTTGAGGGCGCGGTTCGCGGGGAACTGCAAAATGTCACGACGCGAACCGAACAACGCCACGTCCTCCAGGTCACGGGGTTGACCCTCGGGACCATTTGCCAAATCGAGCGCGCGCGCCGGGCCACGCTCCTTTTGAAGCGTGGAACGCCGATCCTCGATGTGGTCCACGAGGCGGGCTATTATGACCAGGCTCATCTCACCCGGTCACTGCAACGATTCATCGGGCAGACCCCGGCCTGCATCGTGCGCGGCGAACAACAGTTGTCGCTTTTATACAATAAGCAGCCGGCGTCGTTCGCTAGGGTGTGATTGTGACTATGAATCAAGATACAATCATGCATACGCCGGCCCGCCACTCGTCCGCTTCCAAAGCGATACCGAGGCTGGGATCGGGACTCACCGGGCTGGTGGTGCTGTTCCTGGCTTTCGACGGCATTACGAAAGTCATTCGCGTGGCTCCCGTGGTCGAGGCGTGCCAGAAGGCGGGCATCGCTTCGGACCTGGTCACTGGCATCGGCCTGTTATTGCTCGCCTGCACGGCCATCTATATCATTCCTAAAACCGCTATCCTCGGGGCGATCCTGCTGACCGGCTATCTGGGCGGCGCGGTGACGGTTCACGTGATCGCGCGGGCCGGAAATTTCCCAATCCTCTTTGCGATCGGCTTTGGCGTGCTGGTTTGGACAGGACTGGTTCTGCGCGAACCTCGGTTGGTCCGGTTAATTCTCTTGCGGCAGTATTAGCGGGCGCACGAAACAACGGGCACCATGGCCGAGTATCTGAAGGCGTCGAGCGTCTTTCCGCCTCTCGAGAGCGTTCCGATGACAAGCGCTGCCCGGTCCGCCTAGCCGAGATGTAGCCTACCGGCGTTGTCGCTGGCGCGCTTTACCCCTCACCGGCGACGATCTCCGCGATCGTCACGCGGCGTCCCTCCCGGGCGCTCCGCGACGCCGCGTCGACGACGCGCTGGACCGCGAGCCCGTCGCGGAAGTCGGGCGAGGCCGGCGTGCCGGACGCGATCGCGGTCACGAACCCGCGGGCCATGACGTCGTGGCCGCGGAACGTGTCCTTGTACTTGTCGGTGACGACGTCGCGCCGCGCGCCGTCGAAGATCCGGTCGGGGATCGGCACCTCGTGGATCGCCGGCTCGCCGGAGCGACAGCCGTCGACGCGCTGGACCCGGTCCCAGTCGCAGACCGCGTGGAGCGTGCCCTCCGAACCGTGGAGCTCCATCTGGTGGGGCTGGCCGAACGGCGACGGCTCGTGGGCCACGGCCGACACGTGGAGCGAGCCGGTAGCGCCGGATTGGAACTCTAGCAGGATCATCGCCGAGTCCTCTGCGGCATCGTAGGGCGCGCCGTCCGGCCGCGGCCCGCGCCCGAGCGCCCGGCCGAAGACCGCGGTCACTGCGGCTCGCCGAAATACCAGCGGGCAAGATACGCCCAGTGTGACCCCAGGTCGCCACCGGTCCCCGCGCCCGCCTCGCCGAGGTCGGCCCTGTTCGCACGCGCCCAATCTACGCCATGCTGCGCCTGCGAGCGCCCTTTGTCGTCGAGATCTCGGCGTAGGCCGGGGCACGGAGAAGTAATGACCACGCCGGAGCCAACGATCACGCGCTGTTACCGCTACTCGCTCGCGCCATCGCAGGTGCAGCGCGAGGCGATTCTCCAGACAGCGCGGACCGCTCGGCGTTTTTGGAACGCGCTGGTGGCCTGCGAGCGTTACGCCGAGCGCGAGATACGGCACGGCCGCCAGGGGTGGATTACCTCCGCGCTGACACAATTCTTGCTCGCCAAGAAGTTGACCGGCAACGCCACCTTTCAAGGCTCGCGCTCGCGCTGATGCCGATGGCCTCTCGATCGAAGAGGCGGCTCGGCGCAACCGCATCGAGCGAGCGCGCGATACCGGCGCGGTCTACCATAGCAAGACTGGCCACCTTCTCAGGCGCGCGCACCTTGCGCACCTTTTGGCGCCGCTTAATCTCGGAAAGATTCGCGATCCGCTCGCCGCCCTCTTCGTCATTGGCAACCCTAGCGCGCAAATCTGGGTCGATTTCGTCAAGCCAGTCGCCGTTGACGCTCTTCTCTGGCAAGTCGGCAAGCTCGTCGAGCATCACAGAAAGATCGTCTTTGATCATCATCTCGAGAGAGCTTGTGAGTTGATCAGCTCGCCCGCGCTTTACCAAGCGCCATTTGCTCGCGGTGGTTCCGTAATTGAAGCGCTTGGTTGCGCTGAATCCGATATTCGCGGTCCAACGCGTGCGATTCAGCTCTCGAGAGCTTGCCGTTGCCCTCCGGCTTCGGCAGCCGCGGCTCATCCCTGCCTTGGAGTGCTATCAATGCGGCGGTTTTCAGAAGGCGCTCAGCGAGTAGCATATTTTTCCCGGTTTGTCTCATGATGGCCCTAACTTGAAGTAACCTGTCTCGAACTCTCCTCGAGCACCATGCCCAGATTGTGAAGGAGTGAGACGAACACTGCGAAGGGAAGCTATTCTGACGCGTGCATTGACCGATTTGTAATCCGGGGAACCAGTTTTTCTAAAAGCCAATCCTGCGCAAGGAACTTCACAACGCACATTGGAGTCAGCGAAAGGCGGCTTCCCAGCTGATGCCCTACCTGGGACTAGCCGCGCAACAAAACCTCCAACACGTCTATAGGCTGTGCAGCGAATACGACCCGGCCAGAACAACCGTCACACCAAGTGATGCTTCGGCGACCGAAGACCCTGTCGTCACGTCCTTGCAGGCTTTCGCTAGCGTGGCTAGGGGGTTCTTGTATATGTTTCCCCGATTCGATCGAAAAATAGGGTTGCAGGTTTCGCTGCTCCACTGCCAAATCGCTGCTGAAACCCCAAAATCGCATCACCCTTTGTAATCCCGTTTGTCCCTTCATCGACCCCTGTCCCTTCCTGCATAAATAACTACGCGAGCGCTCTACGCCACTTGCAGAAAATAAAACGCTCCTTCTCACGATTGCGTTTCGCGGAGAACTGATTCCAATGTCATTGATGTCCGGGATAATTGTTGTATGTTGTTGCGAGATGCCACGTTGACCGCAGTTTCGGGCATTGCATAACCTCGGTATGGGAGAAAAGCGTTCACTGCTGAGACAATCCGAAGACCATCATTTCTGGGCGGGCTTCGGTTGCCTTCCCACTTCAACTCCGATTCACTGACCGCCAAGTCAATCGCAGGCCACAGGTTTATCCAACGACTGTCATCTAAAAAGTCCAGCCACAAACTCAGTCGTAACTCTGGGGTCTGTCAATGCGAAGGTCTGCGTAGATCCCAGTGGGAGCCGGGAATCCTCATAGGCTGCGATGTAGATGTCATCGAGGTGTATCTCGATGACCAAAGGAGGCCGGGTGCTCAAATAATGGCGGACCTGACTTTCCAACGTGCTCGTCGCAACCGCGGCCAATGACTTCGAATCAATAATACCAATCCGAAAGAACAAATCGTTGTCAATGTCGGTGAGGGTCCTATGGTAGTCGTGCAAGATACCGAACTGCTGAGCCGCGTGGCGTATTGCGTCCAGCGTGGCTGGATAGATCCGGGCCTCCTGAGTAGATGCAGCAGCCGTTGCGGGGAGGCGTCGCGAAGGCTCTCCGCGAATTGGCCAACCCATTACGACCACCTTTTCACCCTGCACCGAGAAGGACCTCTTGTAAGGGATCGTGTTGCGGCTTGTGAATGGATAGTGACGATTGCCGAATCCACCAATCTGAACCTCAAAAGGAATTTGACCGCACTCGCGCAGGTAAACGAAAAATCCGTCGAAGTCCATGACAACATCACGTCCTCGGTGCCTCGCAAAGTTCGCGTTGTAAGCTGGTGAGGCGATTCGGGCCTCGAGGCCGGTGATGGTGGCGTGAATCTGGCGAACGTCGTAGGGGGTGAACGCGGCACCTACAGCGTTAGTGACGAACTGCTGACACTGCGTAATCAGTGCCGCTAATGCGCTCCTCTTCTCTCCGTAGAGTGAAACCAATGTGACTTGTGTCATAGGCGATGCTTTGTTTCCCTGGAGAGTGGACACATAAGGTATCCGCTGGGGCTTTACAAAAGCTCCCTTAGCGCTGTGGAACTGCTCTGATCTGGCAGCTTCGTATAGGAAACGACGGTGACGTTCAGTGGCCCCACGTTGTGGGATATATCCTTGCTATTCAATGTACTATATCAAAGAACCGCAACCAGGCCCAATTTGCAGAGAATTGCGCCAATTTCACAAAAACTGCTCACAAGACTGGTATTTTGAACAGTAGGGTGCTCGGGTACGAGCGTCGTCGCAGGCGATGCCAGAAAACTTGTTGACCAGGATTCACCGGCGAGTTGAATTCGGCGGGGATTCGAGATGACTATTTTAAGATCGCCTTCGCCTGCGGGCGCACTTGTTCGAACATGAGCCATTCAAATAGCGCATACCTGGCCGCGAGCTTTAGACCTCGAGGGAGCATCCAGTGAGCAGCGAAAGCGAATCTGAGATCGAATCTGAGACCCAGCCGGTGTACGTGATTGAAACCATCCCCACTGGTGGTGACCATGAAGTGGCGCCGCGCGAAATCGAATCCGAGGGCATCCCAATACCTGCACACCTGCGTGTGCACCGCGAGCTCGGTCGCGGTGGCATGGGCCGCGTTCACCGCGCGACGGATCGCAACTTGTTGCGCCGCGTCGCTCTAAAGTGGCTTGACAAAGAACTCGCCCGCGAGCCGATGTATCGCGATGGCTTCATTGCGGAAGCGCAAATTACCGGGCAACTCGAGCACCCCAACATCGTACCGGTGCATGAGCTCGCAGTCTCGAGCAAAGGCATTCCTTACTTCACGATGAAACTAGTGTACGGCGTTGGACTCGACGAATGGCTGCGGGACCCCTCTCGCCGGCCCGGCACACGCGAACGCTTGCAGGATGGCCTCGATATTTTTCTGAAGGTCTGCGACGCTGTAGCCTACGCGCACCATCGTGGCGTGATCCATCGCGACTTGAAACCGGAAAATATCATGGTGGGCTCCTTCGGCCGGGTCTACGTCATTGATTGGGGTCTCGCCCGCTTGACCAAAACGCGCGCGGCATCCGGGGCGTATTCGCAGATGGAAGCTCCGGGAGAGGTGGGAGCGCCCGCGTACATGTCGCCGGAACAGGCGCGTGGAAACCCAGCCGAAATGGACGAAAGAAGCGATGTTTTCGGCCTTGGCGCGGTGCTCTATGAAATCGTCTGTGGTGAGCTGCCGTATGGATATTCTCACAACCCCGATGCCATCCTGGAAAAAGCGCGCCACGGCCAAGTCATCGCGATTGATCGGGTCGTCGTGCGTCACAGCATTCCCAAGCGTTTGCGTGAAATCGTGAACAAGGCCATCGCACCACTGCCCGCCAACCGCTATCAACGCGTGGTGGAACTGCAGAAAGACGTGCGCGAGTTCTTGCGCGGCGGTTTGTATTTGCCCCACAAAACCTTCGCTCCGGGGAGCTTGATCATTCGCGAGGGGGATCGCGGCGACAGCGCGTACTTGATCGTGAGCGGTCAATGTCGCGCCTTCCGCACTGTCGGTGCCGCGCAAGGTAGCGCCTCAAGGCAAGAAACACTGGCCACTATGGGCGAGGGTGACGTGTTTGGCGAGATGGCACTAATTCTAAATGAGCCGCGCGCCGCGAGTGTGGAAGCCGTGGATCAGGTGACCGTGCTGGTGCTCGACAAGAAAACCATGGCCGAGGGGCTTGGCATCGACGGCTGGATGGGTTCATTGGTGCACGCTCTGGCTCAACGCTTCTACACGCTCGAGCAACAAATGCGTGCTTCGGGTATCCGGCGGGGATAAGCCGCATCGACACGTGAACTTAGCGCCTCATTCCTCGCGGTTGATTCCTTTCGTCTGGTAATTGCATGGCCCCCTGGATCGAGCCTCCGGAATGGTCAGCTCCGCTCCAAGTCGCATTCGTGGTTGCCCCCGAATGACAAGAAACTGCAACGAGGACCGGCACAGTCTTCGGCGGGTAAACAAACCAAATTCTTGCTCTAGCTAGACTAGATCTGAACAATTCCCGTTTGAATCAACGCCTCCACTGCCTCGTAGATCGCCTGAAGCGAACTAAATCGTGGACGATAGTCCAACAGGCGCTCCGCCTTGGCGATGCTCGCGTTGGGACTGTGAGCGATGTGATCCCATGTTAGTTCGGCGAACTCGTCTGCGACTGCCTTGCGCCACTCGTCCCATGGCAGGAATTTCAGGTTTGCGGGCCGGCCGAACCAACCAGCAACCCTTTCTGCGTAACCCCGCAGGGTAAGCGCTGCCGGCGAAACAACGTGAAATGCTTCGCCAATGCTCACACTTCGATTGGCCATAGCACGGACGAACGATTGAGCGACGTCATCGGCGTGAACGTGATGCAAGGTCTCCATCCCAATATTCGGCAAGGTCACTTCCTCACCGCGCGCAAGGCGCGTGAAGATGTTGGGATCAAGATTGCCGGCGGGATTGATTGGAATCCAGCCCGGTCCGACAATGTGACCGGGCTGTAGCACCGTTGCAGGAAAGCCATATCGGCGCGCCTGATCCAACAAATAATCTTGGATTGCGGCTTTTTGAATCCCGTAATCGCCAAATGGCTGTCGAGGGGTTTCTTCGGTGGCAGGAACCTCGACACTGTGTCCCAGGACCCAGATCGTCCCGCAATGTAAGAAATGCTGCACCTGCCCACGGAGACAGCCAACGAGTTGCTGCGCGCTTTCAAGAGTGAAACATATCAGGTCAATTACGACGTCGGGCTTCAACTCGAGGATGCGTTGACCGAACACACCAGGGGCGTCCTCAGCCGTACGGTCCGCAGTCACTTGCTGTACCAGGCGCCAAGCGGAATGGGCTTTATATGGTTCACGCTGGGCACGCGAAACATTGATCACCTCGTGCCCGGCCCCGACGAGACGCGGCACAAGGTACGTTCCGACGTGTCCACTGCCTCCAATGATAACAATGCGCATTTTTATCCTCCAGGGGCGACATGCGGGGGATGGGTGGATTGATTGTCAAGCATCGTTTCCGGGGCTGGGACGGGCCCAGTAGACCGAGACAGGGGCGCGAAAGCTATCTCGAAGAAGTTCCATCGGGCCCACAGAGTCATTATCACGGTGATGTACAGAGCTCGCCTAACTTTTCGTTTCGATGAGGCGTCCGATATTCAGCAGGGCCGCTTCGCTGTTCGGTGGTCCGATCAGCTGGATGCTGGTCACCGGAAACTTCTCGCCCGGGAGCGGAATCGGCAGGGCCAACGCGGGAACGCCGGCATAGTTCACTGCCACAGTGTTCTGGATATCCATAAACCGTGCCTCGAAAATTGCGACCACAAGCGCGTTCCGTTTCAGGGGCGCTTTCCGGAGCACGGGGAGCGCGATGGCATCAACCTCCTGAAAGGTCTTATGCAAAGTGTTTCGCCACGCGTCGCGGCGATCGAGCGCCTGTTTGCGTTTCGCTTCGTCGCTGTACTTCAGGGAAAACACGATGTCTCCGAACCAGATCGCTACCCGGCCCATGGTACCTACCCCTTGTTTGCGTCCTATTGCTCGATTGTTGTACCAAGCGCCGGCGGCGGCCACCAGGTTCCCGTCGCGCTGCGCCTCCTTCCACGCCTTGAGAAACTCCTTCCCGAGGGGAACGACCTGGAAGCCCCGTTCTGCGAGCCTGGCGTCGATAGCCCGGTCGATGGCTGGATTCGTACCGGGTACCCGGAGCCGGCCGATCCGGATCGTTCGGGCCGACGGTCTCGCCGCCTTCGCCTTCGCGTAAAGAGTAGCGAAATTCTCCTGTAAGAGCCCCATCCCTACCACGAGACCGTCCACATCTTTGGCCATCGGTCCGACGGTATCGAGATATTTTGGAGTGAGCGGGTAGACGCCCTTCGTCGAGACTAGCCCAAACGTCGTCTTCAAGCCTGCGACCCCGCAACAGGCCGCCGGCACACGAATCGAGCCAGCCGTGTCGGTCCCCAGCGCGACATCGGCGAGATTCATTGCCACAGCCACCGCAGACCCACTGGAAGATCCCCCAGGGACACGGTCCTTGGCAACCGGATTGATCGGCGTTCCGAAGTAGTAGTTGGAACCGGACACCCCGACGGCGAACTCGCTGAGATTCGTTTTCCCGACGATGGTCACCCCGCGCTTACGTGCGATCCGCAAACATTCCGCGTCTTCCTTTGCCGGTTTCGCATGCTTGTAGAGATATTCCGACCCCGCTGAAGTCACCTCTCCCTCGATATCGATGAGGTCCTTGACCCCGAGGCGCAGGGACTTGTCGCCCGGCTTCGGGGCTTCGTAGGAGATGAAGGCGTGGGGGGGCGGGGTGGCTGGCTTTCTAGACGACAACGCGCAGCCGCTCGCGAACAAGGCGATCAGGAGAAGACCGCCCATGGCTCGAACACGCGGCAACAGGGCATCGGTAATCATCTTGGAGAGGAACGCTATTGAGAACGCGCCAACTTCCGACAGGTTTCCTGGTAGGTGTCCAGATCTAAAATAATCGACAAGTTTGCCGAGCGCCGCGTAACCGGATCTTTAGGAGCTTCCAGATCCGAGGCTAAAAGCGTCATGCGGCGCCGGCGCGCGTGCGCAAACTGGCGTCTGGCGCTGCGACCCAACCTCGCTATTGGAAGAGCGCCTTATTCTTCGTTTGGATCTATTTCATTTATTTTTTGCAAGTTCCCACGAATCGCGCGTATGTCGTACAAGGGAGGGCTTCAACAAGGGAATGCAGGGAACGCCTGGAGCGTCGGGATTGCTTACGCAACGCATGCGCGCGGCGGGGCATCGGAACGAAATTGACAGATCCGTTGGGAAAACCGCCGCTGAAGCGAGATACCCAACTCAGCGGACGCTAGAGCACTTGCTTTCGGGACAAGCTCCATTCAAAGCCCGCTTTTCCTTTGGGTCGAAATCGTGTTCCTTCAGATGCCAGGGACGAGATACCACTGCGGCTGAGTCACTATTCCGTCCGATTGTGACTGTTATCTCGTGCGGCAATCGCCCGGGCTGTACCTGATGATTACTCTCGTTAGGCATTGGCAATACTTTCACTCCAAGAAGCGGGTGAGAAATAAAGCATCAAACCGAGATCAAAAACATGAAAACCACAATTAGTAAATCCGACCGTGCTACAAAATCGCGAGGCTCGTCAGGAATCCCATCCCTGCTTGCGGCGATTGCGCTCGCCGGTCTCCCAGCAACCGCCGTGTCCGAGAACCTGCAGGGCCTCGCGAAGGGCTTCATCACACCACAGATTGGTGTTAGCCAAAACGGAGCGCCGCTCTTGCAGTCCTTTTACTTCCGTTTCACCAGCGAGGATCATCAGTTCGGGGCGATCGAAGTCGTGCCGAACGTTCCCGCTATCAATAAGGTGAGCCTCGGTTTTACTGACAAGAATCGCGATGACCAATATTTCTACAACATTACCTTCGCGCCATACTTCGGCGAGATTTTCCGCCGCTCAGAGGGCCGTGAGTTCTGCAAAGGAAGCTGTACCTACCCAATACAAGCTCCCGCGAACCCCGCTAATTACGTATTCGTAATCCGCGGCTTCTATATCTACTACTACGGAGGCGATCACCACATCGACCAGATCAAGATCCAGGAAAGAAACGGCCTCGTCACGGTGGCGTTGAACGACAAAAACGATGACGACAGGTTTCTCGTTGACCTCTATTATGCGTACATACCGCGGTCCCGTTTTTCTGAGATCAGCGCGCGATCGGGCACCGCGAAGGGCGCGCAGAGAGCAGGTATCCGGCGTGGAACAGCTGTGATACGCGGCTTCAACTTCGACTTCAAAAGCGATGACCACCACATCAAGGAATTGGGGGTGGTCATGAACGGCAACGGTCAACTCGAGGCGTACTACGGAGACAAGAATCAGGACGATTCGTTCGACTGGGGTGTCGAGTACGCCATCCTCAATCCTTGACAAGGAGCCCAGGGCCGCGTGGCCAAAGAGCCACATAGCCGGAGGCCGCCACAACGAAGGCCTGCAAGCCTCCTTCGGGGCGCAATTCACCCACTTGCAAGGACGCGTTGAATCGCTTCGTGGAGCCGAGTTAATTCGACGGGTTTTAAGAAGTGTTCGCTGAAACCAGCGTCGCGGCTTTTGCAAACATCCTCTTCCGCCCCGTAAGCAGTCACAGCAATCCCTTTGATTGGCGTACGTTCACGGATTTTTTTCATGAGTTCGTAGCCTGTTTCATCTGGAAGACCTATGTCACATATCAACATGTCAAAGGATTCCTGGGCGACAATTTCCAGCGCTGTGGCTGCGTTCCCAGCGGTTTTAACGGCATAGCCGAACCCGGCCAGAAGCAAGTAAAGCATCCGAGTCGTGTCGAGATGGTCTTCCACGACGAGCAATCGAATTTGACCTGGTTGCAACGGAGAAGCAGGGCTTGATTCAGATGACTTTCCCATATGCGAACACTATAACGGGTTGCGCGGCAGTGAACATGCTGTCCTTAGGCCTCCTTCAACGCCGCTAGAGACATCGTGTCGTACGAAAAAGAGCCGTTTGCCGCCGAGACAACAGGACCTCTTTTCCATCCCTCAAAACAAAAATGAGGCCCCCATCTTCGCTGAGTCGCGGTCGTATCACGTGACTGAGGTTCACGATACAACCCCTGCTGGCCCGAAAGAAGATGGAACTGTCCAGCCTGCGCTCGCAGCCCCCAAGAGAGCGTCGAATAAGAAGCTTGCTGCCGGAAAAATGGACAAGCGTAAAATTCCGGCTCGCTTCGAGAAGAGCAATGTCGTCAATCCGCACAATCCAACACTCGATATCGTCGGTCAGGAGAACGAAATCATCGCTATAAAACAAATTAGCTGGCTCGTTTCTTTGACTCACCGGATCGAGAGCAGGCAACCCCTCCGCTTCTTTCCGGAGTGCCACTACGAAGGGCGGATGATTGCTGGGATTGATGGGAAATGGCGTTGCCCAAACATTCTTTCAAGTCCTCTTCAATGCAATCAGGTAAAAACCTGATCGACTCATACGGGAGAACGGCGCGCAAACCAACGGTTCGATCAAGATCACACGACGAACTCAATAGCCGTAGGCCGGACTCCCGGCGTGTCGCACGACAATGATGCTTGCGAGGGCCTACGCGGATGCATAGAACGCCGCCTATCTCAAAAAACTGATTTCATACGGTCGTAAAATCCGAACTCGAAATCTACCGCTTCGCAAAATTCGCGAATTCTCGTTCAACTGCCGCAAATATCGCTTTCGCCTTTTCAGCGGTGTCAGAGGGCAAGTCCCTAAGATTTTTCATCTCGCGGAGATCCCGGCAGAGGACTTTACAAACGGCGCCTTTGTTATACTTCAAGCCGGCCGCTCCAAACGCGGCTTCCAAGCGGTTTGAAAGTTGATCAGCAGGAGGCAGGTTCTCGAGATCAGCACCGGCGGCAGCCAATTGCTTCGAATAGATCTCGTAGACCCGCTTGACGTAGAAACTCTCGGGAAAGATGTCTTCTATTGAACATTCCTTATCCCTTGTTCCCAGAACCTCCCCTAAGCTGAAAGCGACGGCCCTGCGTCCGGCGTAGCGCGCCAGCCAGTTCTTGATGAATTTAGCTTTTGCAGTCTCTCCTGCGAGATCGGAATCATACAGCGCGAAGACACTAAGATTCTGGCCCACCATGAAAGTTGCGATGTAGGTCACCTCCGGCGCACCACCCGCGGGAGTAACCAATACGTCATTCGGTAAGCCAGGCTCTCCCGTTTTACGAAACAGGTTAGAGAGGGCGGTTAGAATCCAGTAATCATCGACGCCTTCCACGACAAGGTTCTGATCGGCAACCATGAAGCCGGCGCGTCCTTGGAAACCGAGCGCAGCTTCAACGACCAGCTTGGCGCTCGAATCTGTTTCGACAAGACTTTCAGTCACGACCGACCCTGCGGCCGTCTCGCCGATGATCCGTATTCGCTCAGGCGCATTCAGCTCGATCATAAATGGCAAGTGAGTTGAGTAAATAAGGGTGTTATCCTCCGCGTATGAAGCCAGGCGATCGAGCAGATCAATCTGAGCGTCCGGATGAAGATGCAAGCCCGGCTCGTCTAAGAGAACCACGCAGCCCTTAAGCGAGCCTTTGGTCTCATGCATCAGCATAAGGTCGAACGAAAAAAACCATTGGAAACCGCGTGAGCGCTCTTCGAGCCTGATCAAAGCCTTTTCGTTCAACCCGCGGACAAATGTCATAAACTGATGCCCGTCGGCCCGAAAATCCACTTCGTAACGAAGCTGCTTCCAGTGGTTTTCGATCTTCCGATTGAGCGTCGCCGCCGCGTCGCTCAGGTCATACTGCCGTTCCTCGCGCTCCCCCTGTTCCGCTTTCTTCACCTCGCCCGCCAGATTAAGGCCTGCTAAGTTCAAAATAGCAATGAGGGTTTCGTCGTCTTCAGTCGGTTTACCCATATCGAAACGCTGTTTGACTTGATCCAAGTAAGCAGTCCCCCGGAATGTACGATATTCGTCCATATACACGAAGGCCGGGAGGCGATTGATCACGCATTCGATGGCTTTCTTCTGCATAGACGACATCGCGCGCAGTTTGGTCACGACCTCTCCCAGCTTTTGAGCGTATTGAGTGCGGAAACGAGTCTCGTTGCTGCTTCGCGGATCGCTGGTGCTAAGCGTCGCAAGTTGATGCTCCTGATGGGCAGCCAGCGACTCGAGCTCCGAGAAACGTCCTTCATTTGCCAACCGAACAGCCTCTTTTCTGCACTTCTGAGCGATATCGAAGAACCTCGGCGCCACCTCGGAAGGAGGTGAGGGCAATTCGCTACAACTCTGATCCACATCATTCTGGTGCAGGCGGTCGGGAAAGCTACCTTCCGGAAACAACACCTCAATACGGCCGGCGTAGTTGCGGGTAACCGTCAGATTCTCGGCCACCATGCTCTCTGTTGTAAGATTCGCAAGGGCGGTTTTGTCAGCTGCGTCAAGGCGAAATTCCGCTTGGCAAACGACTTGGCTGTCTGAGCGTTCGCGGCGATGCCCGCGCGGCCATTCGCGCGCCATGGAATATGGGTCGGGCGTAAGCGGATTGAACTTCTGCAGCGCTTTCAATAGCGAGGTCTTTCCGGCTTCGTTCTTCCCGACGAGGACCGTAAGGTCCGTGACATCGACCCATCCTGAATCGAGAATGCATTTGAACATTTGGACGCGGAATCTCTTGAGCTTCATATCGTTTGATCGGATTTTTCGTGCTCGGACGCGAGCGAGTGTATTTCGGGTAAATGCAATGGGCAGCGTTTTGTTCTCGAGGAAGGCAAGAATGTCTCTTCGTCGCCCGGCTTTCGCGCGCTCGTCATTGGCACTTGTCCTTGTTGCTGGATGAGGCGGCGACCATTGTGTGGCTTTGAGCATGCGGGGCACATGTAGAGAGGAATCCAATCTCGCCAGATTGGAGTTTCTCTCCCGAGTGGGCAGGCGTCGTCTCATCGCAGGCACACATCGCGGCTGTTCCCTCCTGCGACGCCATTTCTTGTCGCAAACCAAGGAGCACGAACCCAGACAGAGATAGCCTACAAGCGAAAGCCGCCGCGGAGCAAAAGCGGGGTTATTTTGCCTTAGCGCAGCAAGTTCGCCTATTCCGCCCGTATATCTTCATTCTACACTATGACTAACAAGGAATATCTAGAGGAGGTCCTGAAAACAGCGGTGCGAAAACAGAACGCTCGCTCAGCGCAGGGAATAAGGCGGCAGCTTCGAGAAATCGAACAGAGGCTCTTAGGCGAAAGGAAGCAGAAAATCTTGCAATTTCAAGAGGTCTTCAGGAAGGAAGCACGTAGGGAGTAGGATAATCAGGAAGGCTGTCGCCAAAGTGAAATTCATCCGTATTGTGCATCCGGCGGATCAATGTTGGTAAACTTCACACTCTGGCGCGGCTCAGCCATCATCTCCGCAACTGTGTCGCGCCACGTCTTGTAGTGCTGCGTCTCTTTGTGCGCCGCCGGAGCTTCTGCGGTGCGATACGCCTCGATCAAGACGAAGCGAGTAGGATCATCCGGTTGTTGAAGGATGTCGAAGCGCGCGATCCCCGATTCGTTGCGGCTGGCGTGGGCGTTGGCAACCGTCGCCTCCTTGAAAGCCTCAATGAAATCCGGCTTCAGTTTCACGTGCACATGAACAATTAGCATGCGTGGAGGATAGTTTGTCGAACTACAGCCGAAAGCAGAAACCGGTGTGCCGTGCGCAGAAATCTATCGCGCAGCCTGATGCGGATTGTGGATCGTCATCTACGATCTCTCATAGACGCTGGCGTCGTCGAAGCATTTCGTCTCGCGCACGGCCAGTGGAGCGGCATCCCGGTCGAATTCCTGAAAAAAGCAGCTCAAGTAGCCGGTGTGGCAGGCGCCGCCGGCTTGCTCGACCTCAAAGAGGAGCACATCGCGGTCACAATCCGCAAACCAGCGACTGATTTTCTGCGTGTGACCACTGGTCTCACCCTTGAGCCAGAGCTTCTTCCGTGAGCGGCTCCAATAATGCATAAGGCCGGTCTCGAGCGACTTCTGGAGGGCTTCGCGATTCATCCAGGCGAACATCAGGACGCGCCCGCGAGGGGCGTCTCCCTCGGAAGCTTGCTGAACGATTGCCGGGATGAGACCCTCGGCGGTGAATTTGAAATCGAGTTCCACTGTTGCAGAATAGCAGACTGTCGGATAATCGGAAATGTCGCGTGAAAGAATCAGAGATTTGCAACCTGTCGCCGCCGGCCTCGAGTGCGCCTCGAACGGCCCGCTATCGCTATTTTTCAAACCCTCCGACCACGGTCTGGCTGCGTTTGGCTGACATTGCTTCGCAGATTCCGGAAGCGGCCCGCTTGCCGGCTTTCGATGTCGAGCACAGCATCGAGCTTCCTTGCGAAGACGTCTTCGCCGGTCCGGTTCCCAAGCTGCTGCTTTCGCGACTGGCCGAGATCGCCGGGGAGCACGTTCGGTTCGATAGCGTTCCAGATTCACCAATCACTCTCCCGCCGGCCCGGCTAGCGCTCGGATATCATTTCATCAACGGGTGCGAGCCTCTCGAGGAGCCGATTCTAGCTGAAAACGGGAGCCCAATTTCCGAAGGGTCGTCCCCACGGCCCGAAGATTTCGCACCTAAGGTGGGTATATCCGAACCCCAGGAGAGCTCCGTCGTGAACAAGGGAGATAGCGGACCGCCAGGACGCGAGGCGCCGATCGAGGAAGTGAAGACCGCGCCAACCATAGTCGGACCGCCTGGCGCAGATCCCGGCGCAGCACCTGTCGCAGCCGCTGATGCGCCACCCGCAGTTTCACCTCTCGCTGACGGTATGGCGCCGTCTGAAACTCCGAAAGTGCCACTCGATGCAACGAAGGGGGGCGTTCCGCCTGTGCCATTAGAGGAGGCAAAACAAGAGGGCATGCCTTCAGCGGTCGATGAAGGCTCAGCCCCGGGTCCAACGACAACCGCGGTGCCCCAGACGCGGCGCCCAATTTCCATCTTTCCAATATTTCGACGCAAGGTGGTCGAGCCCCAAGTGAAGCCTCCGGCTGCACTGCATGGGTCTCACGCCGATTTGTCGAAGCCCCGAGAGGCTTTTGTCCACTCGGAATTCTCGTCAAGGGCAGCGCCATCCGAGACCGTAGAGCCCGAACCCAGAGCCGTGGAGCCGCCGGTGAAGGGGTCCGCGTCAGGCTCACCCGCGCAGGAGGCGGTTCTCGTTGAGGTCGAACGCCTGCCGAAATTTGAGTCAAGGCGTTCGGCTGAGATCCCGGATCAGGATGCGTTGCAGGCAATGTTCATGACGGAGGAATTTATTTCGGTTGAACGCGTGGTGGAGCTCTCCGGTGGTCTGCCGGGCATCAAGTCGTGTGTGCTTGCGCATGGATCGGCGGTGCTCGCTTCTCACAATGTGCCCGAGTCGATCGATCTGGTCTCGCTGAGCGCGCATGCGCTCGAGATGCTTGCGGCGATGCGGCAGTCCGCTGCGCGAATGGGCGTTGGCGCCGTGCCTGCTGTGACCATCCACTCCGAAAAGGGACCGATCACGTTTTTCCATCAGCATGACCTTTGCCTGCTGGTACTGCATAAAGACCGCGGCTTCGTTCCTGGCGTCCGCGAGAAACTCCAGAAAGTCGTCGAGTGTCTGTCGGGGACGAACCGTATCCTCCCTGTTGCCGCTTCGCGGCCGGCTTTGGCGCCAAAGGAGGCGACGTTTTAGTTTGGCAGGTTCAAGTGCGAGCGCCAAACACACTCTGAACCCTGGAAATCTCCGGCATGTTGGATCTTGTGCAAAAAGGTGGGCCACTGATCTGGCTCATTATTCTCTGCAGCGTTACCGCCGCCGGCATTTTCTTCGAGAGGCTTCTTCATCTCCACAGGGCGTCCACTCCGGTGGGCGACTTCCTTCGCGGGCTCGCGAACGTCCTGCGAAACGAAAATTATGCGGAAGCTCTGGAGGAATGCGCAGGCACACCCGGGCCAGTCGCGCGCGTTGCCCATGCGGTGATCCTGCATCATGGCGCGCCGCGTTCCGAACTGCGAGAGGTTGCGCAGGAGGCTGGCCAGCTGGAGGTGCCGCGGCTCGAGCAGAATCTTCCGCTTCTTGCGACCATTGCCTACACGACGCCGCTGCTCGGCCTGCTCGGAACTTTGCTGGGTTTGCTTGTGGCCTTTCAGGAGATTGCCGCCCACAGCGGCTATGCCACAGCCACTGACATAGCAGATGGCGTCTACGAAAGCCTGCTAACCTCGATTGCTTCGCTTGCCGTGGCAATACCGGCCTTTGTGGCGTACAGTTATCTCTCCGCACGCGTCGATACGATCATTCACGACATGGAAAGGGCTGGCATCGAGATACTCGCCATGCTTGACGAGGTGCGCGGCCGCAACAAGCCGGCATCGTGAAACTCCGACGCTCACCGGCTCCGAATCCCGTGCTGATCGCTTTTGCGCCGGCACTCGCCCTGGCGTTGATCCTGATTTTTTTTCTGCTACTGAGCACGACGTTCTTGCTTCAGCCCGGTGTGGCCGTGAACGTGCCGCGCTCGCCGTTCCTGCTTTCGCCCCAGCGCAATCCGCGCATTATCAGTGTTACGGCGCCGCCGCTTTCCGCAATTTTCTTTGAAAACGAGGAGGTCAGTCTGTCGCGTCTGCGCGAGGCGCTGCAAAAGATGCAAGGCCGGTCGCAGACGATCATCATCAAGGCCGACGGGCGCGCTCTTTACGAGAACATCATCGCGGTAATGAACGCCGCGCTCGAGACGGGTTTCCCTGTGGTGCTCGCCACTGCAGAGGAGGGTGGAGACCTGTGAAACTCCGAATCCACCTCTTCGAATGGCCGTCACGCCACAACGTGCATTTGGCGCTTCCGATCATGCTGGTTCTCTCGTTTTTCCTGCATGCGGCGTGCCTGTTTATCTTTCAAGCGACTTTTCCGCGTTCGGAAGGAAGTCGCGAGCGCTCCGCAACGGTCTATGGCCTCTTGCCGGGCTCTCCGGAAGCGACAAAGATCGCGCCGATGCTGGCCGCGTCAGATCCGGCATTGTTTTCTTCCACAAAGATTTTTGGACGTGACGTTTGGAAGCTCCCGCAGACCACCTACATTTCGAGCTTCGACGAAGAAATTCCCGCACTCGCGCCCCTGCCTGCTCCACCTCCGTCGCAATTTCTCCCCCCTGCTTCTGGAACGGCGCCTGTTTCCGTGGCAGGTTTCGTTCCGAAGCAGGTGCCGCCCCGGGAGCCACCTGTTCCGACCGCGCTGCGGTTCGGCGGGGCATTAGAACGACGCGCCTGGACTCCCCCGCAGAACTTTGACTTTGCGGCACTGCCCGTCCTGCCGCGGCAGGGGCTTGCGCCGGCGGAGTTTCTCCTCGCGGTTTCGCCGGACGGCCTGCCGATGCATCTTTTTCCACAACGATCGTCGGGCAATGAAGACCTCGACCGCGCGGCGCTTCGCTATCTGGCAGGCTGCCGCTTCGTGGCGGCCCCATCCGAGCGCGAACCGGCCTGGGGAACGGCCACATTCGTTTGGGGGGCAGACGTAAGGCAGGAGAGCCAGCAATGATCCGCGTCAACCTTGTTGAACTGGTCTATCTATATTTGCTAGTTTTTCTTGCCGCTATTTTGGCCGTTTGGATAGCCTACGAGATGGTTCGGAGAGTTCGCGAAAACCGCTTCCGTCAACACCGCATTCGCTGCGCTGTCTGCGGGATGGAGTTCGAGGATCGCACGCCTGCGATTCTGCCGCGCTGTCCGCGTTGTGGCAGCCTCAATGAGCGAGACAAATTGAAAGTATACTGACATGGGAATGTGGATTGGAAGGAACCGTAAGGCGCGCGTGACCTATGGGTTCGACGAAATCGCGCTTGTGCCAGGAGATGTCACGATCAACCCGAACGAGGTGGACATCTCGTTCCGTCTACCCCGCCGGGATTTGGAGCCCATAAAGCTCAACATTCCAATTCTTGCGAGCGCGATGGATGGAGTAGTGGACGTCAAAATGGCCATCTTGATGGGCAAGCTTGGTGGACTTGGTGTGCTCAATTTGGAAGGCGTTCAGACCCGCTATGAGAATCCCGATGAGGTGCTCGCCGAAGTTGTCGGCGCCGACAAAGAGAGAGCCACCTCGCTAATTCAGAAGCTCTACCAGGAACCGATCCGCGAAGAGCTGATCGCCCGACGTGTGGAAGAGATCAAGAAAGCGGGTGTCATCTCTGCAGTCAGCTCCATTCCGCAAAAAGCCGAGCGCTTCGGTGCCATCGCCCAGGATGCCGGCGTGGACGTGTTTGTCGTCCAGTCCACCGTGTCGACAGTCCGGCATATTTCAACGGAGTACAAGACGCTCGACCTAGGGAGTTTTTGCAGAGGTATGAAGGTGCCAGTGATCATCGGCAACACGGTTACGTTCAATGCCACGCGTGAGCTCATGCAAACCGGCGTTGCGGCGCTGCTGATCGGAGTCGGTCCCGGAGCCGCTTGCACTTCGCGGGGCGTACTGGGCTTGGGTGTTCCACAGGTGACGGCGACGGTCGATTGTGCCGCGGCGCGCGATGACCATTTCAAGAAAACCGGCCGCTATGTTCCCATCATCACCGACGGCGGCATGAGCAAAGGAGGCGACGTCTGCAAGGCGCTTGCGTGCGGGTCAGATGCCGTTATGGTCGGAAGCGCCTTCGCCAAGGCCGAGGAGGCGCCTGGCAGAGGGACCCACTGGGGAATGGCAACACCGCACGCGAACCTGCCGCGCGGCACCCGCATCAGGGTGGGAGTCACCGGCAGCCTCAAGCAGATCCTCTTCGGACCCGCCGAAGTCGATGACGGCAGCCAGAATCTCGTCGGCGCCATCACCACATGCATGGGCAACGTTGGCGCGGCAAGCATCCGAGAGTTCCAGGAAACGGAAATCATTATCGCGCCCTCCATAAAAACTGAGGGAAAACTCTTTCAAGTTGTGCAAAACGTGGGAATGGGGACAAAGTAACTTTTTGATTGCCAACCTGCGGGCCAACGCGCTGAGTTAGCACTCCCCAAATTGAGCCTGGTAAAAATTCGATGATTGAACGCAGAGTAGTCGTCACCGGAATCGGTGTCATCAGCCCGGTCGGCAACGATCTCGACACCTTCTGGAAAAATCTGACCGAAGGCCGCAGTGGCATCCGGCGCTACAAGGCATTCGACTCTGCCATTTACGATTGCAAGATTGCCGGGGAGGTGAGCGAATTCGATCCCACCAAGTATTTCAAATCGCCGAAGGACGCCCGCCGGGCCGATCGGTTCGCCCAACTGGCGATGGCGGCCGCGAAAATCGCTTTGGCAGACTCTGGAATCGATCTCGACAATGCGGACCACGAGCGTTTTGGCGTAATGGTCGGCAGCGGGATCGGAGGGCTCAGGAGCATGGAGGAAGAGTGCCGCCGCCTCATCGATCGCGGCCCGTCCCGCGTTTCGCCTTTCACCATTGCCATGATGATCAGCAACATGGCTAGCGGACTGGTTTCGATGGAATACGATCTTCGCGGGCCGAATATGTCCATCGTCACCGCCTGCGCCACCGCCAATCACTCGATTGGTGAAGCCTGGAGGATGATAAAATTCGACGATGCCGATTGCTTCGTGGCCGGAGGCACGGAGGCGACCATCACTCACCTGGGCATGGGCGGATTTTCCGCGATGCGCGCCCTTTCATTACGAAACGACGAGCCGGAACGCGCTTCGCGTCCCTTCGACAAAGACCGCGACGGTTTCGTCATGGGCGAGGGCGCGGGCCTTGTGGTGCTTGAAGAATTGGAACACGCAAGAAAGCGCGGCGCGCACATCTACTGCGAGCTGTCCGGATACGGGTTAAGCGCCGACGCGTACCACATGACACAGCCGCTTCCCGAGGGCGAGGGCGCGGCGAGATGCATGCGCATCGCGATGAAGCATGCGCGCGTCAACCCCGACCAAATTGATTACATCAACGCGCATGGCACGTCGACTCCCATCGGCGATGTCTGCGAGACCAAGGCCATCAAGCAGGCGCTTGGTGACTGGGCGAAGAAGACGATGGTCAGTTCGACCAAGTCGATGACCGGGCATTTGTTGGGAGCGGCGGGCGGGGTGGAATTCGCCGCATGCGCCATGGCCATCAAACACGGAGTCGTGCCGCCGACTATCAATCTCGAGCAACCCGATCCCGAGTGCGATCTCGACTACGTACCCAACACGGCTCGCGAGGCAAAGGTCAAGGTCGCGATGAGCAATTCTTTCGGCTTCGGCGGCCACAACGCCACGCTTATCGCGTCCGAGTTCACCGGATAGCAGGCGGGCACCAGGTCCTGCTGTCGAAGCGCTTGCGCTGCCGATGCTCGAGCCCGTTACTTGTCAAATCTTCACGTAGGCGAGCACCAAGGCCGTGATAAAGATATTTACCAGGGCAAGCTCGAAGAAGAAGTACCAACCCAGCTTCATGAGTTGGTCGTAGCGGAAGCGCGGAAGCGTCCACCGCACCCAGATAAAAACGAAGAGCATGGCGGACACTTTGGCGAAAAAGACGCCGATATTTACCAAGCCCCAGATCAGGCTCGCGAGCCATGGAGGAACAAACGCGAGGTCGAAGAAAGAGGTGGAAGACCCGTCAGGAATGAATGGCAAGCTCCAGCCGCCGAGAAAAAGCGTCACGATCACTCCAGAACCAGCGATCATCGCGGCATACTCGCCCAGGAAGAAGAGGGCGAATCCCATCGACGAATACTCGGTGTGATAGCCGCCGACGAGTTCTTGTTCCGCCTCTGGAAGGTCGAACGGAAGGCGATTCGTCTCGGCGAACATGGCAACGAGAAAGACCAGAAATGACAGAAGCATCGGTATCCAAATCAGGATGCGCTGGAAAGAGAAGCCCGCGGCGAAGGCGGAAAGCACGGCGTGCCAGTCGCCGGCTGCGATTTGATGAACGTTGAAACCCTTGGGCCACCAGGGAGCGATCAGCCAGCCATTTTGGCGCTGCCAGAGTACAATGTCGGGCAGGTTCAGTGTGCCGCAAAGAAGGAATACTGGAATCACGGAAAGCCCAAGCGCCAGCTCATAGGAGATCATTTGCGAGCTGGAGCGAATGCCCCCAAGGAAGGGATACTTCGAGTTCGAGGCCCAGCCAGCGAGGACGATGCCGTAAACGCCGAGCGAGGAGACAGCGAAGACGTAGAGCACACCAACGTCTATATCGGCAATGACCATAGGCACTCCGAACAGGGTGGAGCCGAAGGGCAGCACCGCGAGCACAAGAATCGGAGGGATCATCGTGAGCTTCGGGGCGATGTAAAAGTAGAATTTGTTGACGCTGTTCGGGATGAAATTTTCCTTCAGCAGGAGCTTGAGCGCGTCGGCAATGGGCTGACCAAGTCCGAGAAAAGGGATATCCTTCTTGAATCCCAGGAGGGTCAGCGGGATACCGACACGATTGGGTCCCACGCGGTCTTGAATAAACGCGCAGACCTTGCGCTCTGCGTAAACGGTGTAGGAAACAAAGCCAAGAATGATACCCAGCAACCCAAGCGTCTTGAGGAGTGAGGTCCAAACCATAAATACCTCGGGCTTGAACGCGTAGGAGGAGAGATCAGTCACAGGCGAGAAGCGTTAAGAACGCGGGGCGATCCCATCTTCCGCGCGCCTTGTGACGGCCCGTTCAAGACGCCTGGAAAGTTTTGATTCATTTATTTGCAGCGCCGAGTTTGCCGGATAAGTCCACGCCAAGGTCGCCAATGCGGCTCAGCGAAAGTCCCTCAAGCGCAGAAAACTCCGCGGCAATCTGCTTGAAGAGTTCGTCAATGGTGTGAATGCCATTGGAACCGTCGACCGCCTGGATAAGATCGCGAAGAATCTCCCAGTCGTCGCAAGCCTCACCGGGCGGGGAAATTGCTTGATTGAGGCGCTGGAGGCGGCCTTTCGCGTTGATCATCGAGCCTCGCTTCTCGGCCCAGCTCGCGGCCGGAAGAAGGACCGTGGCGCTGGCCGTGGTTCTGTCGGGCAAAATTGCCGTGACCACCAGTGAGTCGAGTTTCTTGAGATCGGTTTCGGATACTCCGCAATCCAAGGCGTCTTCGCCGAGAACAAGCAGAGACTTGATGGTTCCATTGGAAACGCCGGAGGCAATTTCCTGCAACTTCCCCGTGGCGACTCCGATCAGCTTTGCCCCCATGGTGTTAGGATTCCCATCCTCGGAAATAAGGAATCCGTCGCCTCTTTGATGACGGAGCAATACATCAAAGAGCTCAATATTTAGAGTCATAGCAAGCCGCCTGGCGAGGAATAGCTCTTCGTTGGTCATCCTGGCAGAGGCGATCATAGCGGTCGCCTTCGGATTGCTCTTCAACTGTTCGGCGGCCGCCTTGATGGCTTTGGGCCAGTTTGCGGGAGGCTGATCTCCCTTGATGACTGCTTCTGTAAGCCTCTCTTTACTGTTGACGTAGTGGAAGTTCAGCCTGTGGTTGTCGGGCATCCAGCAGGAATTGACGAAATCGTTTTCGCGCGGGGTGATCCGATGAATGATATTTTCGCGGCTCCCGATCAGGATGTTCGTTCCGGTCCCGCAATTGACGTCTATGCTTTTTGTCTCCCTAAGAAACCAGACCCGCATACTGAAGCGAAAATCCTTGGAAGTCAGAGCGCCTACCGGGCAAATATCCACGGTGTTCAGCGAGTAATTGTTATCGAGCAATCTGCCCGGATAGACGGTGAGGGTGGTATGCCCGCCGCGGTTGACGAAGCCGAGCACATCATCTTTGGCGACTTCCTGCATGAATCGCACGCAGCGCGAACACATGATGCAACGTTCATCGTCAAGAACGATTCGCGGGCCGATGTCTACGCGCTTCGGCTTTTTAACCTTTTCCTCCAGGAAGCGCGATTCCCCTTTTCCGTATTCGACAGAGAATTCCTGCAGCCGGCACTCGCCCGCCTGGTCGCAAATCGGGCAATCCAGAGGGTGGTTGATGAGCAAGAATTCCATCACGCCTTTGCGGCATTCCTCGACGAGTGGCGAACTGGTTCGAACAGCCATCCCCTCGCTAATCTCTGTGGCGCAGGAAATAGCCGGACGGGGGCTCCAGGAAATCTCCGGACGGCCATCGGCGCCCAGTACCGAGTTTGCGTTCGGGCGTCATCTTGGGCATCCCTAGCTCAACAAGGCACATTCGGCAGTTTCCCGGCGAGCTGAGCTTGGGATGGTAGCAATAATGCGGAATGAAGTGCCCGCTCTTCATGCAAGCTTCGATGAGCCGCGTGCCCTTGGGGAACTGTTTCCATTCCCCCTCCACCTGCACATTCAACATGGGAACTCCGGTTGCCGTCGCGCTCATCGTCGTGTCTCTTCCTCTCTCTTTAGAGCCTCGCCGTCAAGTGATGCGTGAGCGCGCGCGCGCAATTCCAAATCCAGGTACCGTATCGCTGGACCGGTTTCCCGAAAAAAGAGCGCTAAGAATCATTTTGCCGGGCTCGCTGAATGGCCGCATTGCGTTACTCTTCGAGCCCGAAATAATGAGTTACCTTCGGACGTCCCGGACCTTGATGAAGTTTCAGGGCCACGGCTTCCAGCTCCCGGTCAGCCATTGTGGCCCTTTCGTGTTGTCGGAGATGCTCACCCCAGGAGTCCAGCCGGAACAATTCGAGGAATCTTTCGAGTTGCTGCGCATCCTGGTATAGTCGCCACCGCCTGGCTCCATCCCGCAAGCGGCGCTCGCGAAGCTGGCGCATCACCAGCCGAAAACGTTCGAAATTATCCGGAGCCACCGAGTATTCAATGGCTACGAGAACCGGACCATCTTCAAGATCCGCGTGAAGATCAGCATGGGCTTCGGGCCAGTGCGTAGAAGGACTCAGGTCGATCGTTGCGTCGATGACGAGCGGGAAGAAGCGAATGAGGAGCAGCCCGGCGATGAGGCCGATTCCGGCGACGGCGAAGCATTTTGGAGTGCCCATAACTCCCGCCAGCCAACCCCACAACGCCCCGTCGAACGCAAGCACACCCTGAAAAGCCAGCAAATAGAACGCCAGCGCCCGGCCCCGCACCCAGTCGGGAACGGAGGTTTGCACGGCGACGTTGAAATTCACCAACACGCCAACCCATGCCGCGCCGGACAAAAATAAGAGCAAACCGGCTGTCGCAGGATGCGTGCTTAAGCTCAGACCGAAAAATGCCGCCGCTCCCAGGACGGCGCCGATGCCAAGTATGCGATCGAGCGCGAAGCGACTCCGCAATCGGGGCAGCGCCATTGCTGCGACGATCGAACCCAGTCCGAACGCTCCCAACAAAAGGCCGTATCCTGTCGCGGACGTCTTGAGCACATCCCGGGCGAAGAGTGGGAGCAGGGGCCAAACCGCTGCCGCGCAGAGGTTAAACGCAATTGACCGGATGATGGGAGCCTGTAACCGGGGCGCATGAAGCAGATACCGAAATCCGGCACGGATTGCTCCAAGAACATCTTCGCTCAGTCGCGACGCCGCAACGGGCGGTCTTCTCCAAAGGACGACGGCCGCCAGAACAGCGAGGAAGGATGCCGCATTGGCGAAGAAAGCGAAAGCAGCGCCGAATAACGCGACGATGAGTCCGCCCAGAGCTGGCCCGATGGCCCGTGCGACGTTAAAGGAAATGCTGTTCAGCGAAACGGCGGACGCCACCCAAGCTTTCGGCACGATATCCTGCACAGTGGCCTGCCACGCCGGAAGGCTGATTGCACCGCCCAAACCCAAGCCGAAGGTAAGAGCGAGCAATACCCACGGAGAGGCGTATCCAAGCAGTGTCAGCACACCAAGGGAGGCGGCCATGAACAGCATCCAGGCCTGGGACCAGAAAAGCAGGGTTTTTCTGTCCGCCAGATCGGCCAGGGCCCCAGCCAGGAGACCAACGAGAAAAACCGGCAGCGTGGCCGCGGTCTGCACCAGGCCGACAAGCGTCGTGGACGAGGTGAGGCTCGTCATCAACCAAGCCGCGCCGACGGATTGCATCAATGTCCCAACATTCGACACCATATTTGCCGCCCAGATTGCGCGGAATGCCGGCAAAGCGAGCGGCGCGAGCAACGAATCCCTTGAAACCTGGCTGGCTTGAGATTGGGCCGGAGCGTCGCTCATGGCGGCACGGAAGCGGGCCGGAGCTGTTGCGGAGAAACTGCTAAAGCACCGCGCCGCAGAGCCGCTTCCCAACCCTCCAGCCCCAGCCCTCCCGCCCGTGTTTCATCCGTGTCCATCCGTCGCTAAAAATTAAAATGCAGTCCGCGGACGATCATGTCGGCAGTCTGCTCGGTGCGCTCTCACCAAAAAAAGCTAAAGAGGAGGACGGCGAGCACAAGGAGACTGATTTTAGAGTAGAGCCGATCCCTTTGCGCGGCAAAAGCGAAGGCGGCGAAGGCCACGCGAACCACTGGATTGATGAGAAGCAACACCACGCCGATCATGATCATGCTGCGACGATGCACCGCTTCCCCTGGTTCGAATGCGCGGCGGATCATTGAAACCGGATTCTCAAGATACTTGGGTTCGCCGCTGAAGATGTGGTCGCCGGGCGGGAACCCATCGTGGGTTGCAAGGAACCAGATTAGACCCGCCCCCATGATCGAGGCTGCCACCAGGACTCCACTCAGCATCACGCGCGCAAGCGTGTTTTGGATTCGCTCGTCTTTCATATTTTTAGCCGCGGATGGGCGCGGATGAAACACGGATCATTACCTCGACCTGCATCGCGCTCCGATAGACTTTTCTCAAGAAATCCGCAGCCAAGCGTGTTACGGACCTCGAAAGCGGCTCCAATAATTCGAAAAGTCGTCTCGCCATGCGCCAGCCGTTCCATCCGTGTTTCATCCGTGCCCGTGGCTAAAAATTGAAATGCAGCCCGCGGGCAATCATTTGCACCGCGATCACGGAGACTGCCGTAAGAAAGGTCACCCTCAGTAACTTGACCGGAGCAACCGGCAGGAGCTTGGCGCCGACGAAAGCCCCAGCGAGCACCCCAAGCGCCACAGGTGCAACGAGCGCGGGATCAAAATAGCCGCGCTTGAGATAAACGCCCACGCTCGCCGCCGCGGTCACTCCAATCATGAAATTGCTCGTGGCGGTTGTGACCTTGAAGGGGATCCGCATGATCTGATCCATCGCAACAACCTTGAACGCTCCTGAGCCAATTCCGAGCAATCCGGAAAGCACGCCCGCAACCCACATGACGCCAAAGCCCAGCAAGACGTGATGAACGGTGTAGGGAACGGCACCATTCTGAGTCGGCATAGTGCCGGGAAGCCGCAGCCTGACCGCCAGGGGATCCGAGGCGTCCGATCCGGACAGATTTTTTTTCTTTCTTAGCGAGAGCAGGACCGTTGCGAGCAGCGCTGCTCCGAAGATGACGGAAAGCACCGCCTGGTCGAGCACCACTGCCAGCAGCGCGCCGCAAACCGCGCCGATCGTGGTCGCGACGCAGAGGAAGAGTCCGATGCGCATGTTCGAAATCCCATCGCGCAAATACGCAGCCGCGGCTCCTGAGGAAGTCGCGATTACCGAGCAAAGCGCCGCTCCCATCGCGTAACGAATATCCACGCCAAACGCCAGCACCAGCAACGGAGTGATGATGACGCCGCCTCCAAGGCCAATCAGTGCGCCGATGACACCGGCGAGCAGAGAGCAAATCGCCACAAGGATGTCAAAAACGAACTCGTCCATGCGACCGGAAGTCTATGAGGTGTCCGCTCGAGCTTTCCAATAATTTCCAGCGGTCTCGTTTTCCGTGTGGCGACTTGAATTCAGATTACGGTGCTTTCAGGAAGCTCACTTCATTTCGTTCAAAACGATCTGGCCTACCGCCACGATGTTTCCCTCCACCTCCGCGCGAACATCGAACATCCACAAACCGCCGATTTCGCCGGCTTTCCTGGCGTTGAGGATGATACGCTCTTCGGGGCGCGCAGCCGCGGGAAATTTCATGCTCCGGATCGCGGAAAGCCGAAAACACCGGTGGTCCGATCCCCAGGCGCCCGCGATTCCCGCCGTCTGAGCCAATGCTTCCGCAAGAATCACCCCGGGGACAATCGGGTTGCCAGGAAAGTGGCCCCGAAACATGGGATCATTTGAGGAAAAGACCTTGAGGCATTGAACTTCTCCGCCCGCCGCGGTCAGCACCTTGTCCACGAACACAAATGGTTCGCGGTGGGGCAGGCCGAGGGACTCCGGGTCTTCCATTTGTCGAAATCAGTCCCGAAACACTATGGCCTTGGTGCCATGGACGAGGACGCGGTCCTCGACGTGGTAGCGGACGCCGCGGGCGAGAGCGAGTCGCTCGCAATCGCGTCCGAGGCGAACCAAATCCTCGGGGTCGTGGTAATGTTCCACGCGCGCAACCTCCTGTTCGATGATGGGGCCGGCGTCGAGATCTTCCGTGACGTAGTGGCAGGTCGCGCCGATGAGCTTCACGCCCCGTTCGAACGCGCGCTGGTAGGGATTTGCTCCGACGAAGGCGGGAAGGAAGGAGTGGTGGATGTTTATGACGCGGGCGGCAAATTCCCTGCAGAGCCAGCCAGGGATAATCTGCATGAAGCGGGCAAGCACGACGAGTTCCGTATTTGCTCCGCGTAGCAGCTTGCTCACCGTCTCGAATGCGGCAGCCTTTTCCTCTTCGAAGGCGACGAACTCGAAGGGAATTCTTTCACGTTCGACCAGTGGACGGCAGATTTCGTGATTGGAAATCACCAGCGGCACTTCGATGCCAAGCTCGCCGGAGCGCCAGCGCCAGAGCAAATCCACCAGGCAATGGTCCTGCTTGCTTACGAGGATGACGGTCCGCGTCTTCCATTCGGCGGGTCGGATCGACCATACGGCGCGCAACCGAGAGGCAACCGGGGCAAACGCATTGGCGAAGGCTTTGGGGTCCCAGTGTTCGCGGCCTTTTTCTATGGCGAGCCGAGCGAAGAACCAGCCCGTGTTTACGTCGGTGTATTGGCTGACCTCCAGCAAATTGCCGCCATGGTTCGAAATAGCGCTGGTGATCTGCGCGAGCAAACCAACGTCATCAGGACAGTTGAGCTTGAGGATTGACACCATCCGGCAATCAAAGCCTCCGGCGCGCAAGCTTCGCAAGGACGAACGAAGGGCGCTCCGAGTCAGAAGGCAGGATCGAACTTCAGGGAGGCGAGAACCGCTTCGCGTAATTTCTCAAGCTGAGGCTCTTCTTTTTCCGGAGATTGCCAGGTCGCGAAATAGAGTGTTCCCGTGCTGTCGTTGGCCTTTGCCAGGTTGATCACCTTGATGTTCCCCTGATCGCTCTCAATGGTGTATTCAAGCCTCAAGCATTGAAACGCTCCTTCCTCGGTTCTCTGCAGCTTGGCGCCATCCCCCTCATCCTGGGCCGACGAGAGGAGATCACTCGCGTATTCGCTGGGTTTCATGGATGCACGGTCCGGCAGCTTGGTGGTGACGCTGAGGATGAGACCTGCGCTGAACACATCCTCTTCGTTTTCTGCTTTCTCACGACTGATTTGGCAGACGGTTACTCCGTCCTCAGACTCCTCCTTCGTAAACCAGCCTTCTGGAATAAGCATTTTCGCGTTGATTGCAGGCAGGGCGTGCTCTTTGAGGGCGGCTTGCTGGCCCAAGACGCCTGTGACCGTAAAGAGGATAAGAAGGAGGTGCTTCATCAATGCTCCTTGGAGATTTTGGGGGATTTTACGAAATCAGGAAAGCGTTGTTGCAGTTCCTGAAGAGCTTTTTCGGCTTCGGGTTCATTGTTTGCTTTGCGGTAGGCGTCGGCAGCCCTGCGCAGCGCGCGCGGCGTCACCGACGAATCATCGTAGAGGACCGCGGCCGTCATGAATGCGCGCGCCGCGCCGTCGTAGTCTCCGCGCGCAAAAGAGATCTCGCCGGATAACAGGCGCCCTTCAGCGTTGAGCCGGCCTTCGGGCTGAAGCAAGAGAGACTCGTCGCAGAGCTTGGCTGCCTCGTCGAAGTCCTTTTGGCCAAGCGAGACGGCGGCCTGTG
The DNA here is from genome assembly GCA_963810765.1 of uncultured Verrucomicrobiae bacterium. Lineage (GTDB taxonomy): Bacteria > Verrucomicrobiota > Verrucomicrobiia > Chthoniobacterales > Terrimicrobiaceae > DASTFP01. The sequence goes on along the minus strand of CAWEOV010000023.1, from coordinate 257,782 downwards.
CCTGCAAGCCGCGGGCACGGCTGAATGGTTCGCGGGCAACTTCGAGATACTGGGCAACGATGGGGGCGGCCTCCCGGGTCTTACCGAGCTGGATCTCCGCCTCTGCAAGTTCGATCAAGACCGCTGGATCAAAATTCTTTGATTCCTTGACGACGGGAAGAAGATACTGCTCTGCGGCTGAAAAGTCGCCCTCCTCAAAACTCTTGCGACCCAGCCAGCGCGTGATTTCGACTGGGATGTTGAGGCCCTTGTTTTCCGCGATCGTGCGTTGAAGCGCGGGGCGGTCCTGGAGGTAGTAGTAACAAAGGATGATGCGCAAGGCTGCTCGCTCCGCGTATTGCGCAGGATCCATTTTGCTCGCAGTCTCGAGCCGCTGAATGGCGCCCTTGTAGTCTTTATCCTCGAAGGCAGCCCAGCCGATCCAGAAGTTCGCTTGCGCGGCGGCGGAGGTTTTCGGATAAGCTTCAAGAAGCTTGCCAAACGTTTCAGTCATGCCCTTGTAATCCTTCTGCTGACCGAGGACGAGCGCCTTTTGCTGGAAGGCGAGCTCTCGTTCCGAAGCGCTCGGATAGGTGTCAATGATCCGATCAAAATCCTTCAGCGCGGGATCGTAGTCCCTGTTCTGCTGGTAGGCCAGTCCGCGTTGGGCGATGGCCGACGGAAGGGTCGGACTGCCGGCGTTCTTTTCGATGTATTGGGTATAGGTCTTGATAGCGCCTGCGTAGTCGGCGGCTTGGGCCTGGCACCATCCGAGCTTGTAGAGCGCCTTGGTCTTCATGTCGTCTGCAAGCTCAGTCTCACCGAGCTTTGCGTAAATAGGTCCCGCCTCGGCGTACTTCTTCTGCTTAAAAAGCGATTCGGCCTTCAAAAGGCTCGTTTGAGCGCGCTCAAGCGGATCAGTGGCGCGTTTGAGAAAATCATCGGCCTCCTGAATCAATTTGGGATCATCCAATTGATACATGCTTAGCAGACGGTGGAAACGCGCATCCTGGGAGGACGGGGCGTTCGGGAATTGCAGAAGAAGCCTGTCGTAAACTGCGCGCGCCGCGCGTGCATTTCCAAGCTGGCGGAAGGAATCTCCGGCGAGCAGCAGAATCTCAGCGCGCTCATCATTGGGGATGCCCTCAGGCGATTTTTCGGACATTTCTACGACCTTCTTGTAAGCGCCGAGTTCAAAATTGAGCCGGATTGCGCCGAGGAAGGCCATAGGTTTCCAATCGCCGCTTTCCGAGGACTCGAACGCCTCGGTGAAAAGCTTGAGCGCACGTTGCTTATCGCCGAGCTCCGCCGCGAGGGCGGCCGCTTTGACAGCCGCCTCGGCGCGGACGGCAGACGGTCCTGAGCCGCTTGCGATACCAGAAAAACCTTCCAGCGCCTCCTTGCGGCGGCCTACGGCTGCGGCGTTTTCCGCGAGCGAGAGGCGGGCGTAATAGAGATAGGGATTGTCTTTTTGCACTGCAGCGACCTCTTCGTAGAGTTTTGCCGCTTCGTCCCAACGTTTGAGGCGGTCGAGGCAGCGCGCCATGTTGTATTTGGCTGAAATGCGCACTTCGTCGTTGTCCGCCTCCGCGGCGGCAAGCCGGAACTGGATGAGGGCGGGATCGTATTTCTTGTCGGCGAAAAGGTATTCACCGAGCCGATAGGCGCCAGCGCCGGCAAATTCGCCCTGGCGGAACTCCTGCACGAGCCTCTCGTAGCCGGATCGCGCCGCTTCCTCGTTACCGAGCATTCGGTGACTCTCGGCAAGCCGAAACAGCGCAGTATCGCGCCCTTGTGCCGAGGGATGCGCGATCAGGAATTTTTCGTATTCCATGATCGCGTAGTCATACATTTTCCGGGAGTAGATGCTGTTTGCGACCTTGAGTTCCTCGTCGGCGTCGGCATCTCCGGTTGGACTCGAAGGGCTCAAACGGATCTCGCCGTTCTCGCTCTGCGGTGAAGATTGCGGGACCGGGTCTGCGGGGGGCGGGACCGGTTTCTTTGGGGCGACCTCAATGCGTCCTTGCGGACGGTGAGGGATGAACTCCGGTTCAGGCCCTGGAGTGGAAACCGGAGGCGGTGAAGGTCGCACGCGTTGCATCCATGCCGGGTCCGGATACGAGGCCTTCGGTGGCGTGGACTGCGGGGTTGGCACGGGTTTTTCCACGGGGATGGCCCTGGGCACCTGCCCGGGAGTCGGCGTGGGTTTTTCCACTGGAATGGCCCTGCGCACCTCTGGCTGCCAAAACTGCTGTTGCTGGCCAAAGATCATGCCGGCAGATCCTAGAAGGATGACTCCGATTCTGACGCGCATCACTCAGGCTTGCTCGTGGCGAAAGCCACATTCCAGATATTTGCCGCCCGGCAAATATCAAGCGCGTCAACTACGTAACGGTAGTTCACGTTTTCGTCCCCGCGCAAGACGACCGGCTGATCGGGATATAGCTTCGCGATGCGGGTAAGCGTTTCCCGAAGCTCGTCGGAGGACATGACCCTGCGATTCATTACGAGCACGCCGTCTCTTTTGACGTTGAGGATCACTTCGCCGGCCGGGCGCCGGTTTTCCTTCCCCTCGCGCGCCGCAGGTACCTTCACGTCGAGCTCGGCCTCGTTCCGCGAAAAGTTCCACGTCAGCATGAAAAAAACCAACAGGAACAGCAGGATGTCCACCATCGGCGCGATCTGAAAGACAACGCGCTCAGGTTGGACGTGCGCTCGAAAATTCATGACGTTTCCACGCTCTCGGTCGGGATGGCGGCCGGGCCGACCTTGACGCTCGCGCTCAGGAGAGCGAGGAGATGGGTGCTGGCGGCCTCCAACTCAGAAATTAACGCATGCACGCGCCCGCGAAAGTAGGAATAAGCTGCCATTGCGGGAATGCCAACGAGGAGGCCCGCCGCCGTCGCGATGAGCGCCTCGCCGATACCCTGCGCCAGCATGGTCGGGCGCGTGGCTGCTGCGTCGATTGCGATCACACCAAAGGACCTGACGATGCCGATGACCGTTCCGAGAAGCCCGATCATAGGGGCGATCGTTCCGATGTCAGCGAGGTACGCAACACGTTGATTGAGCGCACTGGCTTGTCGCAATCCTTCGGTTTGGGCGATTTCCCGAACGTCGGCGAAGCTCGCCCTCGGGTTCTTTGTGAGAAAAGCCATAGTGCGCTGAACAACGCGGGCGACCGCTTCGTTGTGGCGGTTTGAAACCGCAAGCAGCCCGAGGTAATCCCTCTTCCTAATGAGAGCATCGGCAGTCTGCATAAAGCGTTTCGTGACCACGCTGCCGCGGCGGAGCGAGAACAAAAACGCTATAACAAGCGCAAGGGTGATGACGGAAAGAATGCCCAGCGGAACCATTGCGGGGCCACCCGCCAGGATGATTTGCCAGAGATTCGCCGTTTTCATGAATTCGGCGGCGGGCGGCGGTTCGGCGGTTTGCGCCATGAGAGTTGCGCCGAAGGGGAGGGACGCGAGCCCCGTAAGGACAATTTTCATTGAGTCGCGATAGAATAGTGCCTTACAGCGGCGGCGCAAGCCCGGCAATGGACCTCGGATTATCCCCTTCTGAATTTCTCCATGCTCTTGATTTGGTTCGTGGTACATTTTCCGCATGCCCGAGGACATTCAAGCCCGACTTCGTGATGTGCCCCACAAGCCGGGAGTGTACGTGATGCGGGACCGGCTCAAGCGGGTGATCTATGTCGGCAAAGCGCGTGATCTGCGAAAGCGGCTATCTCACTACTTCACACCCTCGCGGCAAATGAGGGCCGACCCAAAAACGCGCGCTCTCATCGACAGCATCTGGGAATTCGAGTGGCACATCGTCCGCAGCGAAGCCGAGGCCGTTCTATACGAGGGGCGATTGATCAAGGATTTCCGGCCGAAGTACAACGTCAGTTTCCGCGACGACAAACGCTTTCTCCTCGTTCGCGTGAATCCCAGCGATCCCTGGCCAAGATTTCAACTCACCCGGCTTCGAAAGGACGATGGGGCCCGCTACTTTGGACCCTTCGCCCACAGCGGCGCCTTGCGGGCAACGCTCAGTGCGATCCGGAAGAAGTTTGGAATTCGCTCGTGTCTTCCGGTTGTTCCGGGCGAGCGCGATTACAGACACTGTCTGGATCACATCATAAAAAACTGCTCCGCGCCTTGCATCGGAAAGATCGCCCAAGCGGACTATCTCCGCCGCGTCGAGGAAGCCTGTGAATTTCTCGACGGCGAGTCGCACCAGATCATCGGACAGATTGAGACCGAGATGAGAACCGCGGCGGAGAAACTTGATTTCGAAAAGGCGGCCCAGCTGCGCAATCTTCTCGACGATCTTAAGCGCACGACGAAGCCAATGACTCGCTTTACGCGCAAGGCGCTTCCGGGCACCATCAACCCCCAGGAAGATCTCGTGGCGTTGGCGGATGCCCTTCAGCTCCTCCGAGCTCCTCGGATCATGGAATGCTTCGACATTTCCAACATTTCGAGCACCCACATCGTGGCCAGCATGGTGCGATTCAAGGATGGAGTGCCCGATCGCGCCAACTACCGGCGCTACCGAATCAAAGGGACTCCAACTCAGGACGATTTTGCCAGCATGGCCGAGGTGGTAAAAAGGCGCTACTCCCGGTTGCTGCGGGAAGCCCAACCAGGGCCGGCCGAGTTTGGGGACAGCGGCGATAGCGCGGTGGACTTTTCTGCGGAGTTCAGCCAGCAGTTCCCCGGGGAAGCTCTCCATCATCTCTCAACCATAAACCATCAACCATCGATCTTGCCGGATTTAATCATCGTCGATGGAGGCAGGGGACAGCTTTCGAGCGCGTGCAAGGAACTTCAACGCCTCGGCCTTTTCGGGCAGCCAATAATTGGCCTAGCCAAGGAATTCGAAGAGATCTACCGGCCGGGGCGTCCGTTGCCCTTGCAGCTGCCGGAGGACAGCGGCGCTTTGAAGCTGCTTCAGCGGATTCGCGATGAAGCGCACCGCTTTGCCAATAGTTTCCATAGCCTGCTGCTCAAGAAACGCATCAGCGAGAGCGTCCTCGACGAGATCCCGGGCGTCTCCGAGTCGCGCAAGAAAGCCCTTTTGGAAACGTTCGGCTCCGTCGAGCGAATTCGAAAAAGCTCCGCCGAGGAAATCTCCTCGGTCACCGGCATAGGCCACCGGCTCGGCGAGCAAATCTCGCAGTATCTCACTCGCTCGAAAGCCGAAGGTTGATTCTGGCGAAAGAGACCGCGTCCCTCGTGCCCGATGCCTTGCCGGCTGCAAGCCAACCAGGAACAAGGTAAATCGCTGCATCTGCGTTCTCCTTGACCTTCCAACGATGTGGACTTATTATGTCCACATGAAGACCGTTACGGTTCGAGAGCTCCGGAATCACTTTTCCAAACTTGAAACCTGGTTGAGGGAAGGCGAACAGATCCGGATTGAAAAACGCGGGCAGCCGATTGCCGTGCTGAGGGCGATTCCTGCGCGCCGAGGCAAGGCGGTTGGGAAGCCAGACTTTGCGGCCCGGCTTAAGGCTTTATGGGGCGAGCGCGTTTTCTCTCAAGCCGAAGTGTCGACGATGCGCGCGGCGGAACTCGATGGCGAACAGGGATGAGCCATCTTCCCGACACGTCTTTCCTGTATTCCTTGTATCGCCGGCAGTTCAACTCGCCAAGAGCCATTTCTTTCATGAAGGTTTTGGAAGGTCCCCTGCGCGTTTCGAGTTTGACGCTGCTGGAATTCCGCCAGTCCATTCGTTTTCAAGTTCGCCTGCGGAGTATCGACCAGGGCAAAGGCTTTTCCAAAGCCGACGCAACGGGTATGCTTCGAGATTTGCAGTCGGATCTCGCCAGCGGCGTGCTTCTCGTTGTGCCGGCTGATTGGGCGGACGTCCATCGCTTGGCTGAAGAATTGAGCGCGAAACATACGGAGACCAGCGGCCATCGCCTCATTGACATTCTGCACGTGGCTACGGCCCTGCATCTTGGAGCAGAGGAGTTTCTTACGTTCGATTCCAATCAAAAATTGCTGGCGGAGACCGAGGGTCTGAAAGTTCCGATCTGATTTGGCCCCGAAGAGGATCAATCCAGCGTTCTCCGGTAACGGACGGCACCGACGGCCATCACGAGAAAGCCGAAGACCAAGATCGGCCAGATCTCGGGCCAGATGTCGGGGAATCCGTTCCCTTTCAGCAGAATTCCACGCAACACCCGGAGAAAATGGGTCAAAGGCAGCACCTGGCCGATCGCCTGAGCCCACTCCGGCATGCCTCGGAACGGGAACATGAATCCGGAGAGCAACAGGGAGGGCAGAAAGAAAAAGAACGACATCTGCAAGGCTTGCAGCTGGTTCGTGGCCAGGGTCGAGATCGTGATGCCGACGGCGAGTGTGGCGGCGATGAAGCACAGCGCCGAGAGGTAAAGGAGCGCGAAGCTGCCCACCATTGGCACACGGAAGAGCACCTTCGCGGCAAGGAGAATCAGGGTCACTTGAACGTAGCCCACGAGGATGTAGGGGATGATTTTTCCCGTCATGACCTCCAGCGGCAGGGCGGGTGTCGCGAGAAGACTTTCCATTGTTCCGCGTTCGCGTTCACGGGTGACGGCCAACGCCGTGATCATGACCATCGTCATGGTCAGGACAACACCCATTAACCCGGGAACGATGTTGTATTGAGTCAGGCGATCGGGATTGTATTCGAGGTGAATCCTCAGTTCCGCCGGCCCGGGTTTGGATGCGAGATTCTGCAATGGCCCGGCAAGGTCGCGGTCGAAGGCCGAGCGCGCGATCTCATTGATGACCTGCACGGCGGAGCTGACCGCGGAGGGGTCCGTGGCGTCGGCCTGCACGAGCATCGCCGGCTTGTCTCCACGAACGAGCCGGCGCGAGAAGTCCGGAGGCAAGTTCAGGACAAATTGCACTTCTCCACGAGCCAGCAAACGTTGTGCGGCCTCCTCGGTCTCGACGTTATCGACGATCTTGAAGTAGCCGCTGTTTTCCATTGCATGGACGAACCTTCGCGCGAAAGGGCTGTTGTCCGCGGCAAGCACGGCCACAGGGAGATTCTTCGGGTCTGTGTTGATCGCGAAACCGAAGAGAATGAGCTGAATGATGGGAATGCCAAACATCATCGCAAAGGTGAGACGGTCGCGCCGCATCTGGATGAATTCCTTGCGTACGATCGCGGCGAAGCGAATGAAGTTGAACGGAATCGAAACCATGATCAAGGATCCCGAAATACGCCGGATCGCACCAAGGCAAAACTGATTGCGTGTATCTGGTTTATTGTCCGGTCTTTCATTCGAAATTGTCGCGAGCGGCCTGCATGAGACCGATGAAAGCGTCTTCCAAACCCGGTTCAATCCTCTGCCAGGTATAGGGTTCTTTTCGGAAAGGAACGATGGCCCGTTCGAGCTCCCCGGCCTCGCTTCCGCTCACGTGAAGTTTGTTGCCAAAGGCGGTAACTTGCTCGACGCCAGGCAGCGCTTGGAGCTGCGGCGAGAGCCGTCCCAGCTGGGGGCCGGAAACTTCCCAGGTGGTCAGGCGCGCGGACGTCAGGACGTCGCCAAGCGTTCCTTTCGCCAGCAGCTTGCCGTAGGCGATATAGGCCAAGCGGTGGCAACGCTCGGCTTCATCCATGTAGTGCGTCGTGACAAGGACGGTAAGCCCCTCCGCGGCGAGGCGGTGGATCTCCTCCCAAAAATCGCGCCGGGCCTTTGGATCGACGCCTGCGGTGGGCTCGTCCAGAAGAAGAAGCTCCGGCTTGTGGATGAGGCAAGCCGCGAGAGCCAGCCGCTGCTTCCATCCGCCGGATAGCTGCCCGGCGAGCTGGTCGCCGCGACGTTTCAAGCCCATGCTTTCAAGCATGCTGCTCACGGCGTGCGCCGCGTTCGGTAATTCGTAGATGTCGGCGACAAATCGCAGATTCTCCGCAAGCGAAAGGTCTTCATAAAGGCTGAAGCGTTGCGTCATGTAGCCGACGCGGCGCTTGATGGCGTCGCTTTCCGTAATCACGTCGCGACCTAGGCACGTCCCGCTCCCGGAGTCGGGCTTGAGAAGCCCGCACAGAATTCGCAGGAAGGTCGTCTTCCCGCTGCCATTCGGGCCAAGAAAGCCGTAAATTTCCCCGCGCCGCACCTGCATTGCGAGCCCGTCGACCACAACCCGCCGGCCAAAGCTTTTCGTGATGCCCTGAACGTCGATTGCCAATTCGTCCATCCTTTCCCCGTTGGACACGGAGAGCGAAGAGCTCATTTTGGTTGCTCTGCCAGGTGTCCGGCCCCGTTGTCTTTTCTCAGCCGCACTTCGACGGGCGCGCCGGGGTGCAGGAGCCGGGCGTGCTCAGGCGAAAGGGAGCCTTCGACAAGGAAGACCAATTTTTCGCGATTTTCCCGGCTGTAAATGATGGGGAGAGTGTATTCGGCCTGCGGAGAAACAAAGCTCACCTTGCCCGAGAGAGGCGTCGCAAGGCCATCCAAGCGGATCTCGAGAGGGGTGCCAACCTGCACGTTCCCGAGCTCGCTCTCGGGCACGAAAAAGCGCACCTTCATGTATTCGGGCGGAAGCACTGACAGGATGGGCGTGCCGGCGGGAACCCACTCTCCCGGCCGAAAATACGTGTCGTAAACAAGTCCGGACGCCGGCGCCGATTGCTGCTTCTGGTCGAACCGCCAGTCAGCCTGCTCGAGGCCGCGCTGCCTGGCCGCCGCGGCATGCTGAGCGGCAAGCAGGTTTTGCTGGGCGGTGTCGTAGCCTTCAGGCGCTATTACGCGTTTGTCACGCAACCCTTTCGCGCGGCTGTAGTCCATCGTGGCTTTGTCAAGGCGCGCCTTGCTTTCCCGCAAGGTTTCCTCGGCTTCCGAACGAGCCGCCCTTTCCGCCTCTCGCTCCAACTCGAAGAGAAAGGCCGCCTTTGCAACCTGATCCCCGCGCCGGACGGCCAGCTGCTGAAGCTGGCCGGCGATCGGCGACGACACGTAAACGAGCTCTCCCTCGCCGTAACCTGAGTAGAAGGCGGGGCCGGCAGCTTCCTTTCTGCCCACCTGCAACCAGGCCACCGCGGCAATTGCAACCACTAGAATAATCAGAAAAGGAAGCAGCTTTTTCATAGTTGCGGACGAGTCCTGCGGGCCTTGCGCCCTTTCGGCGTCAAAATCCCATCAAAGGTGATCGCAAGGATATGATCGAGGGCCTCGCGGGGATGCAAACGCAGTTCTCCGACGGCTTCGGGGCGGATGATGCCTTGAATGGAAAGCACAAGCATCCGGATCAAGAGATCCCTGTTCACTTGCCGCCGCACGTGCCCGGCCCGTATCCCCTCGTCAAACAGTCGACCAAAATAATCGGGAATCGCGCGCCCACGAAACTCCTCGACCACGCGGAAACACTCCGGCGCATACCGCTGAATGTCTTCAAGAAAAACCGGACTCACTTCCGCAATTTTGCCCTGCAGAAAACAAGCAACATGCCCAAGCTTCGCCGGAAAAGATTCCCTTGCCCTCACTATGGCCCCAAGGCCCTCGTCAACCTCCGACACCCGCTGCGCGAGCACCGAACGCAGAAGGTCCTCCTTGCTCGCGAAATGCGAATACACCGTCTTCTTGCTCATCCCCAACTCCCGCGCAAGGTCGTCCATCAATACCCGGCTGAATCCCGAACGCAGAAACACCCTCTCCGCAACCCGCACGATGCGATTGCGAACTTCGGTGGCCGCAGAAGCTTTCACTAAGGAAACTAGTAGCGTTTTTTAAGTTTCCCTTCAAGCAAAAAATGCGCCGGAAGCCAGATTTTCTTCCCGAAGCGTTCCTATGGCGCTTCAGGCGGAGCGGCCAACTGGCCGTTACCAATCCGCGTTGGTACCGCGTGTATCGATGTGGGTGAAGCTTCCGTAGCGTCCCACGCCGCCTTTGAACAAGCCGGCGGAGCGCATGGCGCGGGCCATCGCTGCCACCTTGCCTGGCGGGCAAGCGAACACAATATCCATCGCGTTGTTTAAGAGGTGATATGAGTTGCTCTTGGCTCCTGGGCAGCGCGCGTTGTATGCGGGCGTGCGATAAACGGAAACGATTTCTTTCACGGGCACGTCCAAACGGTCGGCCAACGAATCAACGACGCCCAGCGTGGATCGGATGTTCTTCCACATGAAACGCGGAGGAAGTTTATTGTGAACCTCTCCATGCGACTTAGCATGGGGAGCGATCACCTGGCGAACGGACATCTGGCGGAACTTGAAGCGCTGGAGATAGTCGGCGTAGCTTGGGAGCAGAGAGCCGAGTTGCGGAAGCCACTCGGTCGGGATGTCGAACTTCGTCAAGACGCCGCGGGGAACGTCCTGGTAGGTTGAGAAGAAATCCATGAAGGCATGGGACGTTCCGCTTCCCGCGGCAATGCTGGCGCCCGTCAGCGCAAGCAAACGGAGGACCCCTCGTCTCGTCAGCAGGGAAGGTTTTTGGTCGTTATCGGGCAGCATGCTCTTCTCACAATTTCGCCAACAAAGCACAAATCCTTCCTGTGCAAAGCAGTTTTTGCCCAAGAGTCAAACAATTTCGGCGTCAAAAAATCGCGTAAAATCTGGTTGATTGCTGAAAAAAAGATTTTCTTTCGGGCCCAAGGTTGGGTAACCAGAATAGCGGTGAGCGCTCCCGGACAAACTTCGGCCCATTATTTGCGTGTCTTAGGATTGCTGTTCTGCTCTGGGGCATCCGTCTTCGGCCAAGGGGCCGGAAGCGAATATCCGATGCGACGGGTGGCCGATATTTTCCAGCCCCTCTCGAGGCCTGCCGAAATGATTCACGTGACGGCCGTGCTCGTTTTGATCATCAGCGCGGTCATTTTCGTGATTGTCACCGGATTGCTCATCTACATTGTCGTGAAGTTTCGGCGGCCCGAAGACGATGATGGGAATGAGCCTCCGCAGATTTACGGCAGCACCAATATCGAGCTGGCGTGGACGGTGATTCCGATTCTCATTACGGTGGTGCTGATTTTGGTAACCAGCCGCACCATCGGCGAAATTCAGGATATGAAGATGCCCGAGAATGCGGTGAAGGTGCGTGTCGTCGGCCACCAGTGGTGGTGGGAAGTGCACTATCCGGACCTTGGAATTATCACGGCAAACGAAATTCACGTCCCCATCAGCGATCGTGATCCTGCCAAAGCCACACCGACGCATTTCATCCTTCAGTCTGCCGATGTCATGCACAGTTTTTGGGTGCCGCAACTTACCGGCAAGACGGACCTCGTCCCCAACAAGGACAATGAGACCTGGATCGATCCTTACGAGACCGGCGTCTATTTCGGGAACTGCGCAGACTACTGCGGCACTCAGCATGCGAACATGCTCCTGCGGGTCATTGTGCATACTCCCGAGGGATTCCAGAAGTGGGTCGCACAGCAAAAGGCGGCGCCTGCGGCGCCTCAGACCCCGGAGGAAATTGAAGGCCACCGCATCTTTTTTGCGAACTCCTGCGTAAACTGTCACAAGGTGAGCGACAGCGTCGCAGTGGGCGTTTTCGGGCCTGATCTCAGCAAGCTGATGATGCGCCAGACCATTGGTGCGGGGGTTGCTCCGCTCAACAGGGAAAATCTCTGGTCATGGGTACGCGATCCGCAGATTTTGAAAACCGGCTCCTACATGCCGGACATGCAACTGACGGAAAAGGAGATCGACGCCGTCGTCGCCTACCTGGAAACCTTGAAATAGGAAAATGATCGCAATGAACGCATGCATACCGCGGAAATCGGCCGTTCGGCTGGCGTTCCCTTGCGTTTCTTAGCGCTTAACTATTATGGCTAACGGCACGACCACAGTAGAAGAGGAGGAGTTCGAGCTACCGCCGCCGGCACGGGTAGGAGAAGAGCACGGTTCGCTAACTGCCATCGTGCAGGAATTGATTTATACAGTGGACCACAAGAAGCTCGGGCTGATGTACCTTGGCTCGGGGTTTTTGTTTTTCGTCGTCGGGGGCATCATGGCCACCCTGATCCGCGTCCAGCTCTTTTTCCCCAGCAGCACGTTTCTCGAGCCGCAAGTCTTCAATCGCTTCTTCACGATGCACGGCACAGCGATGATCTTTCTCGTGGCCATGCCGTGGGTGTTCGGATTCGCGAACTATCTCGTTCCGTTGATGATCGGCACGCGGGACATGGCCTTTCCACGACTCAATGCGTTCGGATTCTGGGTCTTCTTGTTCAGCGGACTGTTCCTTTTCTCGAGCTACTTTACGGCTCCCGGACTTTATAACGCGGGCTCGGCTCCGGACGTGGGCTGGTTTGCCTATTCGCCATTGACTGCGAAAGCGTTTTCCAAGGGGCACAGCACGGATTACTGGACGCTTTCTCTCCTTTTGAATGGCATCGGCAGCATCGCAACCGCGGTCAATATTCTGGTGACGATTTTCTGCCTGCGATGCAAGGGCATGACCCTTGGCAAGATGCCGCTCTTGGTCTGGATGTTTCTTGTGACAGCGTTTCTCGTTGTCATCGCGATGCCGCCGTTCTCAGCGTGTCAGATCATGCTCATTTTGGATCGATATCTCGACGCGAATTTTTTTGACACGCAAGCGGGCGGCTCCGCGGTGCTCTGGGCGCACTTCTTTTGGATCTTTGGGCATCCGGAAGTTTACATCCTTGTGCTTCCCGCCTTCGCGATCGCCTCGGAAGTCATCCCAGTCTTTTCGCGCAAGCCGATCTTTGGCTATCCGGTCATGGTTGCGGCGACTGTCTCGATCGCGTTTATCAGCCTGGGCGTCTGGGCGCACCACATGTTCACAGTAGGCATGACTTCCGTCGGCAACATTTTCTTTGCCATTTCAACAATGATCATTGCCATACCAACAGGCATTAAGATCTTCAATTGGCTCGGGACAATGTATGGCGGGAAAATCCGCCTCGAGCTGCCGATGCTCTTCTGTATCGCCTTCCTGTTTCAGTTCCTCATTGCGGGCCTTACTGGCATCATGCTGTCGGTGGCGCCGTTCGACTGGCAGCTGGCCGATTCCTATTTTGTCATAGCGCATTTTCATTACGTGATCCTCGGCGGCATTGTCTTCTGTATCTTCTCTGGCTTCTATTACTGGTACCCAAAAGCGTTTGGGAAAATGCTCGATGTAAAACTCGGCCTCTGGCACTTTTGGCTCTTCTTCATTGGCTTTCACCTGACTTTCGATCCGCAGCACATTGCAGGCTTCCTCGGAATGCCGCGGCGGATCTTCACCTATGAAGCGGGGCGCGGTTGGGAGATTTGGAACCAGATTTCGACCATCGGCGTCTTTTTCCAGGGCGCTGGTGTCCTCTTTTTAGTCGCCAACCTGATCTATTCCTACTTCAAAGGCAAGGAAGCGGGGGACGATCCGTGGGACGCATGGACGCTGGAATGGGCGACAACCTCGCCGCCGCCGGAATACAATTTCGATAGAATCCCCGAGGTACGTAGCCGCAGACCATTGTGGGATATGAAACACCCTGAAGACCCCGATTGGAAATTCGAATGAGCGCAGAAAAAGTCGTAAGTCTCCATGTGGGCAAGCCCAGCGGTTTCGTTAATGATCCCAGCGAAAAAGCCGGACCGTGGGTCCTCCCTTCGCAGCGGAAGGTGGGCGTCATCTGCCTGATTTTGACCGAATCCGCGCTTTTCGCGATCTTCGTCGTTGCCTACGTCTATTACATGGGCAAGAGCCTGAATCCGCCCTTTCCGCGCGATGTCATTCCATTTCCCACAAAGACGCCGTGGCTCGCAAGTTTCGCGCTCTTCGCTTCGAGCTTCACCATCGTCTATGCCGAAAAAATGATGCATAAGCTCGATCGCAAGGGGTTCCTTATTTGGTGGGGAATCACGATGGCGCTCGGCGTGTATTTTGTTTACTACTCTGCAACGGAGTGGATGGAGCTCATCTATCATGAGGGGCTCACCATAAGCGTTAATACCTTCGGTACAACCTTCTACTCGCTGGTCGGCCTGCACCTGAGCCACGTGCTGGTTGGACTCGTCTTACTAAGTATAATCTTTGTGCTCACGCTGTTGGGAAAGATTCCCACGGATCACATCGAGCACACCGAGATGATCTCCTGGTATTGGCATTTTGTCGATGGCATCTGGGTCGTCGTGCTCACTCTCGTTTACTTCATCAGCGCGCGCTATTAACCATGAAGCACGATCCCTCCAAGGCGCAAGATACCGTCGAGCTCCCTACGCCAACGGCTTGGCCGATCGTAACCGCCTTCGGTTTGACCCTTTTTTTCGCAGCATTTGTCACGCACTTCGTGTTTGCCGTCGTGGGAGTGGTGGTCGGGCTTATTGGCGGCGTGGGCTGGTGCCTGGATCTTTTTCCGCATCCCAAGCACGAGCCTGTGCCTCTCCGTCCGCCCTCGGAGCATCCCGAGCCGATCCGCACCGCTGGCAGGGTAGTGCGGATTCTCGAGGTGGGAAAGATGTCCCATCGCGCACGGATCCCAGTGGAAGTGCATCCCTATACCGCAGGCGCCTTTGGGGGCATCGTCGGCGCAGTGGTTATGGCGGCACTGGCGTGTATTTACGGCATCTTCAAATACGGCAGCATTTGGTATCCCATTAATCTGATGGCAGCTGCCGGTGTCCCGTCGCTCGCCGAGGCGAGTTTGGAAACTCTGCGGCAGTTCAGCTTGTCAGGACTGATTATCGGATCGGTCGCTCACATCTCCATCTCCATCCTGGTCGGCCTTCTTTACGCGGTACTTCTCCCCATGTTGCCGGCCCGCTTCGAATGGCTCTGGGGTGGGATCGTGACTCCCCTGATCTGGACTGGACTGATCGCTGCCTCTTTGCGCTTCATTAATCCCAAACTTGCCGCAGGCATTGACTGGCCATGGTTCATTTTCTGCCAGGTCGCATTCGGAGCAGTCTGCGGATTCGTTGTCTTCAAATCGGCAAAGGTGGAAACGCAACAGAGTTGGTCCGTCGCGGAGAGACTTGGCGTCGAAGCGCAACACGAGACGGAGGACAAAGTGTGAGGCCGCTCGTGAACTTCCGACCCGGCAGGGGAATGCTGCTTGTGCAATGTGCGTTAGCAGTGTTGGGTGCGTTGCTTCCGGGATGCGATTGGATGCCCGGAAAGCCCACGCGGGCCCAACAATGGCAGGCGCCGCACGACGTCGTAGACTTCACGAAGCTCTACGCGGAAAATTGCCGCGGCTGCCACGGCGCACAGGGTGAGGTTTCCGGCGCCATAGCCTTGGACAGTCCCATGTATCTTGCCGTGGTTCCCCGGGATACCTTGCGAACTATCATTGCCGCCGGTGTCGCAGGCACGGCGATGATCGGTTTCTCGGAGGAGCATGGCGGCCGCCTTACCGAAAAGCAGATCGACATCCTTGTGGAAGGCATTGGCGCCTGGGCCAAAAATCCACCCGCCGGAGCATTGCCGGCATACAGTGGTCCCCTCGGAAATGCCGGCCAGGGCGAAGCAGCTTTCGCGACTTATTGCGCGAGTTGCCATGGCGCCGACGGAAATGGCGGGAAAGCCGGTTCCGTAATCAATCCGGCCTACGTGGGGCTTGTTAGCGATCAATATTTACGCACCATCGTTATCGCGGGGCGCAATGACCTCGGGTGCCCCGATTTTCAGAGCCGCGTAGTTGGCAAGGCAATGTCGGAAGAGGAAATTTCCGGCGTGGTCGCCTGGCTGGTGTCCCAGAGAAGGAATGAATTCGGACAACCACTCCCCTTAACTCAGCGGTAGCAATGAGCCGGAATTTGAAGCATGAGCACGCGCAACCCTAAGGACACGAAGGAGGCTGCCTCCGAGGGCGGAAACGGCAAGTTTAGCCGCCGCGACTTCCTCCTGAAGCTTGGCATCGGACTCAATATCGTGGCGGGGGCGATGATTTCGATTCCGCTCATCGGCTACGTCATGTCGAGCTTCGTCAAGATTCTCCCGCCGCAGTGGACATTGCTGGGCCCGTTGGACAAGTTCCCGGAGGGCACGACCCGGCTTGCTACGTTCGAGAATGCCTACCAGCGTCCGTGGGACGGCGAAGCGGCGATCATCCCCTGCTGGGTTCGCCGAATCAGCGGCGAGGAATTCCAAGTCTTCGCGATCAATTGCACCCACCTCGGCTGCCCGGTGCGCTGGTTCGAAGAGTCAAAGCTCTTCATGTGTCCGTGCCATGGCGGCGTCTTTTATGAAGACGGCGAACACGCCGCCGGACCGCCTCCGCGGGCGCTCTATACTTACAAGTATAAGGTGGAAAACAACGAGCTCTTCATCGCGGCCGGCATCATGCCGACCCTGGCGAGGCCCGACGTATGAACGGGACACCAAAAAAATCCCTGACAACGTCCGCTTTTGAGGCCGCTCAGGGTCTCTTTCTCTGGCTCGACGACCGGCTTCACATTTCGCATTTGTGGGAGCACACGGCCGGCCACCCGATACCGAAGAGCGCCGCGAGCTGGTTCTACGTGTTCGGCAGCGCCACTCTTCTCTGCTTTATCATTCAGATCATCACAGGCAGCCTGCTCGCTTTTGCTTACGTTCCCTCCGCCTCCGAAGCCTACGAGAGCTTGCTATACCTTACCTACGAGCAGGATCTGGGATGGTTTATGCGCGCCATGCACTATTGGGGATCCAATTTCATGGTGGGCATCATGCTGCTGCACATGACGCAGGTCTATCTCTTCGGGGCCTACAAATATCCTCGCGAGATAACCTGGATTTCGGGGTGCGTGCTCATGCTATGCACTCTGGGCATGGCGTTCACCGGGCAAGTGCTGCGCTGGGATGAGGACGCTTACTGGGGTCTGGGCATCGGCGCTGCCATCATGGGTCGCGTCCCCTTTATTGGCGAAGGCCTCGTGAATCTGATGCTCGGCGGGCCGATCATCGCCTCTGAAACTTTGTCGCGCTTCTTTTCGCTCCACGTCTTCATCATTCCCGGGACCATCCTTGCGCTCGTGGCAGTGCACCTGCGTATGGTTCTCACCAAGGGCATTAACGAATATCCGAAGCCCGGGCACCTCGTCCACCGCGACACCTACGACAAGGAATACGAGACAATCATCAAGAAGGAAGGAATTCCCTTTGCGCCTCACGGCATTTGGAAGGACCTCGCGGCTGCCGCAATCGTCATAGGCGGGATCCTTTTTTGCTCAGCGGTCTTCGGTTCGAAAGGCCCGACCGGCCCGCCTTACCCAGCCGACATCGACACACTCCCTCGCCCGGACTTCTTCTTCATGTGGATCTTCGCGATCGCCGCTCTCATGCCGGAATACATGGAGACCTTCGGGCTCCTCGTGGTGCCGCCAGTTGTCATCCTCATTCTTTTCGCGCTGCCTTTCTTCAACAACTCCGGCGAGAAAAGCTGGCGCCGCCGTCCCATCGCTGTGCTCACTGTCGTTCTCATTTATCTGGTGATGGGTATTCTTACCTACCTGGGCTATACCTCACCGTGGTCACCGCAAATGGATGCGTGGAGCGGCGCCCCAACGGCCGCATCCTTCATCAAAGGGCGCGCTCCGCTCGAACTCCAGGGCCTCATTGTTATGCAAAACGTGCAGTGCCGCAACTGTCATGCCATCGATGGGGCGGGCGGCCATCGCGGCCCCGATCTCGCTGACGTCGGAAGCCGCATGACCAAGGATCAACTCGTTCGGCAGGTTGTTCAAGGTGGCGGCAACATGCCTGCCTATGGGAAGAATCTTTCACCGTACGAGGTCGAAGCCGTCGTCAGTTACATGGCGTCTTTGCGCCCGAAGGGCCAGCCGCCTGCGCGCGATTCCACCTTTCCTGGCGTCCCGCCAAAGCAAGAGGCGGCCGCAACGCACACGAAGCACGGCGAAGGTTGATCCGGAGTTTTTGGCTGGATCGATTTCCCTGCACATCTGCGTTCCTGAGGTAATGTAGGTTTCCGTGAACGTGGAAACCGCCGCCCTGGCCTCCTGGGCTTTTCTGCCCATGCCCGCCTTCGGCCTGATGGCGACGGCGCTGATCTATTTGCGTGGCTGGCAGAGGCTTCGCCGTCAGGTTCCGGCACGATATCCGCTCTCGCGACTGGTGTTCTTTTTAGCGGGGCTGGCTGGAATTTACGTGTCGCTCGCTTCGCCTCTGGATGCCTTTGCCTCGTTCCTTCTGACCGCCCACATGGTGCAGCATTTGCTGTTGACCATGATTGTTCCTCCGCTTCTGCTCCTTGGCGCCCCGCAGTTGCCGTTGTTGTGCGGCCTGCCACGGCGTGTCGTGAGCAACGCGCTCGGGCCGTTCCTTCAATGGCCATTGCTGAAGAGTTTTCTTCACCGGTTGATGCATCCCGCCGTGTGCTGGGTCCTTTTCATACTGAGCAACCTTCTTTGGCATTTTCCCGATCTTTACGAACTGGCGCTTCGTTCACCGGCGTGGCACAAGGTCGAGCACTTCTTCTTTCTCACCACGGCCATGCTCTTCTGGTGGCATGTCGTCCAGCCCTGGCCCAGCCGTCCTTATTGGCCGCGCTGGGCGATGATTCCGTATCTTCTTCTCGCCGATATTCAAAACACGGTTCTGGCCGCATTTCTTTCATTTTACGACCGTATCGCTTATCCGACCTACGCGAACGCCCCGCGTATTTGGATGAATCCGCTGGCTGATCAGGCCGCTGCGGGCGCCATTATGTGGGTGCCCGGGTCGATCGCGTTCATCGTTCCTGCGGCTCTCATTGCCGTGGAGTTTCTGTCACCGAAGGGTCTGGTGCAGCCCTCGCGAAGAGGCTCCGAACCCAGGAAGGCAAAGCCAAAAGCAGAAACAACCGTCGTGAGGACGGTCTCTTTCGACCTCGTAAAGGTCCCGGTTCTCGGTAGGATGATTCGCTCCCGTTATTTTCGCCGAACGCTGCAAGTGGTCACGTTGCTCATCGCCGCAGCGATTGTGCTCGATGGCCTGCTCGGCCCGAAGATCAGCCCGATGAACCTTGCGGGTGTGCTTCCTTGGACTCATTGGCGCGCCATAACGGTCATTGGCCTGCTCGCCATCGGCAACCTGTTTTGCATGGCGTGTCCCTTCACCTTCGTGCGGGATGTGGGCAGGAAGATCCTGCCAGCCCGCCTTCGGTGGCCTCGCGTGCTGAGCTCAAAATGGCTCGCGGCCGGTCTCATTCTCATTTACCTCTGGGCTTACGAGGCATTCGACCTCTGGGACGAGCCCGCGGTCACGGCGTTGATCATCCTTGGGTATTTTCTTGCCGCCCTCCTCGTCGACGGCTTCTTTGGCGGCGCAAGCTTTTGCAAATTCGTCTGCCCGATCGGGCAGTTCCATTTCGTGCAATCGTTTGCTTCGCCCTTTGAAGTAAAAGTTCGCCGCCCCGACATCTGCGCTTCGTGCACGACCTTTGATTGCATAAAGGGCAACGCCTCGCAACGTGGATGCGAACTCCAGCTTTTTCAGCCTCGCAAGGCGGGCAACATGGATTGCACCTTCTGCCTCGACTGCATCAAAGCGTGTCCGCACGACAATGTGGGCATTCTTGCGGTGCGCCCGGGAAGCGATTTGATCGACGATTTGCCCAGATCGTCCGTCAGGCGATACGCAAAGCGTCCTGATCTGGCCGCTTTGGTATTAGTCTTGACCTTTGGAGCCTTTGCAAATGCGGGAGGCATGGTAGCGCCGGTCTTGAACGGCATCACCCAGGTCGAGACGGCTCTGAACTTCTCTTCGGATATCGGCATTGTCACGCTTCTGGGCCTGCTGTGTCTCGTCGTTCTTCCAGCAGCATTGGCGGGAACCGCCGCGGCATGCAGCAGCGCGATCGCTGGAAATTCGCTGCGGGACAATCTCTGCAGGTTTTCAATGTCACTTGCTCCACTCGGCATCGGGATGTGGCTGGCACACTTCATCTTTCATTTGTTCACCGCGGCGCTGACGCCGATTCCCGTCGCGGAGCGCATTGCGAACGATCTTGGGCTCAGGAGCGTTGAACCGGGATGGTCTGTCACCTCGCTGGCATTCTACGACCTGCCTGGCCTTGAACTGCTCTTTCTCGATCTAGGCTTTCTGCTCGCGCTGTACGTCGGCTGGCGCATCGCCGGGCAGATGAATTCAAAGCGAAGATTCGCCACGTTCCTTCCGTGGGGCGTGCTCGCCGCGGCACTTTACGCCGCGGGCGTTTGGATTATCTTTCAGCCCATGCAAATGCGCGGAATGATGATGCATTAGCAGCTTGCCGGACTTACAATGGGCTCAACCTCGCTTCTAAAATTCGCGCTCCAATGACGGTTCCCCGCCGGCAATCTGCCAATGCGACTCGCGAGTCCGACAGCCAATTCGGCACATGAGAAAACGCTTCCACGCTTTCTTCGCGTTTACCCTGCTCGCCGCAGTCTGTTGTCGTGCCGACGGAGGCGCAATCCTGGCCAGGCAGACCATCAACGGTCTAGGCCTGACTGTCTTCGCCTCGCCGTCACCGCTGCGTGCCGGACCCGTGGACGTCAGCGTGCTCGTGCAGGACGGCGAAACGTCCGTCCTCGATGCCACCGTTGAAGTCGCTTGGTTGGCGTCCTCATCTTCCTCGCCCGAATGGATGCCTCCATGCTGCACCATGGAAACTGGCGCGGAAAAGATTCCTGCCATCCGGGCTCACTCGAATAACAGGCTGCTCTACTCTGCGGTTGTCCCGATGAAGTCCTCCGGGCCATCCAAGCTCGTGATCAGCGTAGCGCAGGGCGGCCGGGAAGCAGTGCTTTCATGTGACATCGATGTTCGGCCGCCTTTGTCCCCTGCCGTGGCTTTTTGGCCTTGGCTGCTGTTTCCGCCGGTTGCGATCGCCGGATTTGTCCTGCATCAGAACCTCGTAAGATCGAGGCAGAAGGGCGATTAGGAGAAGCCAGACCTTGCGCTAAGGCGCGCGTTTCTAGACCTTTCACAGAGATGTCAGCTTTTCAGGATAAGTCACTCACCACCTCTCACGCCTTTTTTATCTTGATCTTAGTTGCGGTCGGCGTGTTGCAATTGACCACGGTCTTCGTCACCGTCTTGTTCGCCTCCCTTGCGCTTCGCGCGCTTTCCTTTGGAAAATACAAGTGGAGAGCCATTGGATTATTTCTGGTCTTGCTTACGGCGCTGTTTTACGGTTTCGCGTTCTTTGTCAATCACGCGATCGTAGCGCTGCCGGAGATCGCCTCCACTGCGATTCCGAAGATCGTTCGATATGCCATGGAGCGGGGAGTAGAGCTGCCCTTTACCGATCTTGAGAGTCTTAAGTCTCTCGCTCTGGAGAGTGTTCACGAGACGGTTGGGTATATCGGAGGTTACGCTAAGGTCGCGACCAAGGAATTCATCTTCGTGATTGTAGGAGTGGTCGTGGCCGTGAGTATCTTCATCAATCCTAAGCTCGATTTCGACCAATCACCGCGGCCCCTTAATCTCTATTCCCTGCATTGCGCGCGTATCGCAGAACTGTTCCGCTCGTTCTACGAGAACTTCGAGAGAGTCATGAGCGCTCAAGTGATTATTTCAGGCATTAATACGACTCTCACATCGGCCTTTGTTTATCTGAGTTCGCTCCCGTACGCGGCGGTCGTAATAGTCCTGACTTTTCTGTGCGGCCTTTTGCCCGTGATCGGAAACATCATCAGCAACACCATCATCGTCGGCATAGCCTTCACAATCTCGCCGCAGTTTGCCGGCTGGGCGCTCCTATATTTGATTGTGATTCACAAGTTGGAATACTTCCTTAACAGCAAGATTATAGGAGGGCGCATCCGGCACCCGATGTGGTTGACTCTCCTTGCCCTGCTCTTCGGCGAGCGCTTGGTTGGGATCGCAGGGATCATCCTGGCTCCGGTGGTACTCAGCTTTATCAAAGTCCAGGCATCGAAATTCGAAGTTTCGGATCCCACAGACAGGCGAGGCCCTTAGTTTAACTGCGTCGAATTTGGAATGAAATCGGAATTTGAAGCTTTCAAGTCCGGCAGCTTGATGGAAATTGAGTAGTCGTCTCTGACGAAACGAATCCTGCTCTTCCCATGTTTCTCCGGCAAGTGAGCGACCCGGGCCTTGCCCAATACGCCTACCTTATCGGTTGTCCTCGGACGGGAGAGGCTCTCATCATCGATCCTGAACGCGACATCGATCGCTACCGGGTCCTCGCCCAGGCCAACGATTTGCGCATCACGGCGGCGGCTGAGACGCACATTCACGCGGACTTTGTGAGCGGCGCGCAAGAGTTTGCGGCGGATCTTTCCGTCACGCTCTATCTGTCCGGCGAGGGCGGAGAGGATTGGAGCTACCGATGGCCGCGAGGCCGGGACAAGGTCATTCTCCTCCGGCATGGACAGGGTTTTCGTGTGGGGAGCGTCGATGTGACGGCAATTCACACGCCTGGTCACACTCCCGAGCACTTGAGCTATCTTATTACGGACCGTGGTGGAGACGCGGATGCTCCCCTGGCCCTGGCCACGGGTGACTTTCTCTTCGTCGGTGATGTTGGACGTCCCGATCTCCTTGAAACGGCCGCCGGGTTGCCGGGCGCAAAAGAGCCCTCCGCCAGGCAACTCCAGAGGTCGTTAGCCGAACGGCTTTGCGGCCTGCCCGACTTCCTTCAAGTGCTGCCCGCGCACGGCTCCGGCAGCTCATGCGGCAAGGCTCTCAGCGCGATTCCAACTTCTGTTCTCGGCTACGAGCGCAGGTTCAACCATGCGCTCAGACTCGCGAATGCGGACCCAATGGGTTTTGTCGAAGACATTCTTTCCGGTCAGCCCGACCCTCCTCTTTACTTTGCGCGCATGAAAAAGATAAATCGCGACGGGATTTCGGTTACTGGGGGTGTCTCCAACTGCAGAAAACTGATCGCCGGTGACGCGGCCGTTTTTGCGGCGGAGCGCCTTGGAAAGCTCCTCGATACACGTCCGGATCGCGCTGCCTTTGACGCGGGTCACCCTGCGGGTGCCCTTCACGCTCCTTATCCAGGCACCTTTTTCCTGACCTCTGCGGGCTCTTACGTCGGTGAGAACGAGCAGATTCTGCTCCTCGTTGAGCGCGAAGCCGACGTGGAAGAGATGAATCGACAACTCTACCGCGTCGCGTTTGACGACATTGCAGGCTACGTATTGGCGAGCGAAGCATCCCTTGCGGGCCTGATGACAGAAAGAACCCCACGTGTGGATTTTGCGACCTGGAACCGCGAAGCCCTGGTTTCCGACGAGATGGTTCTGGACGTGCGCAATGCGTCTGAATTCGCGGAAGGACACCTTCCCGGAGCCGCGAATGTCCCCTACACGAGGCTGAAGCCGCGGCTTGATGAACTGCCTCGCGATAAGAGGCTGTACATCCACTGCGGCTCCGGCAAGCGCGCCGCACTGGCGGCGTCCTTCCTCCTCCATGAGGGTTTCAACGTCCTTCACGTTGACGGTCTTTGTGAGGACTGCGAAAAAATTGCGCGCGCGCGCGGCCATGCGCACTGACCATTGATTTTCATACGCTGGCACCCGGGCAAGAGGATGATCGGAGAGCCGAAGACGGAATCCCCTTTTACCCCGATCGGTT
This sequence comes from uncultured Verrucomicrobiae bacterium, assembly GCA_963810765.1. Classification (GTDB taxonomy): domain Bacteria; phylum Verrucomicrobiota; class Verrucomicrobiia; order Chthoniobacterales; family Terrimicrobiaceae; genus DASTFP01. The sequence goes on along the minus strand of CAWEOV010000023.1, from coordinate 234,350 downwards.
GGGGGCTTGCGCTGCAGCTTGCATTGCCCTCGGCGCTCACACTGGTCTACCCAGCCCTGGTCCTGCGTTCGGTGGGCCTCCCGCCTACGATTGGCGGCGTCAAAATCCTTCACGAAACCGTCCGCGCCTCGGGTCCGGTTCGGACGGCGGGAGGCGTCTGTGCCGACGCCGCAGGCACTGTGTTTTGCGGATTGGCCGGTTCGATCGGAACTTGCGTCGCTCTCAATTCCATCCCTGCGGAGAAGGCGGCGGAAACCGGTAACCAGCGTATCGCGTGGCTGGTCGCTTTTATCCTCCTGGTCCTTGGATTCTTTCCCGGCTTGCTTGGCATGATTGCCGGAGCGTCCGGCTGCGCGGCCGGACCGCTGCTTATTTTCTGTGGCATTGCCATGGCCGTGCCCGGTCTGCACGAGATCGAGAAAGAGAGGGATTCCCCTGGTTTCCTCTGGCAGACAGGCGTCCCATTTCTGCTGGCGTTCGGAACGCTCGCTCACGGCGGGTGGCTTCAGGCCGACCGCGCTGAGCTTCCTGCAGTCGCCGAATCGATGCTGGGTTCGATCTTAGGCCTCGGCTTGTTCAGCGCCCTGCTAATCCGCCTCGCCGTGATCGCAGCCTCAAGATGGAAATTCCATTCGTAAGCCGCTTTCTCAAGAAGCACTGACAACTACAGGCGACAGATCAACAATTCCCGCTCGTAGATCAGCTCCTTCGGCAGGTGATCATGCAACTGGAGGAAGAGCTCTTCGTGGCCAATAACCTCGCTACGCCAAGCGTCTTCATCGACGCGTTGGATTTCCTCAAAGACGGTCCTCGGGAAATTGAGTCCTTCCCAGTCCATGTCTTCGTAATGCGGCTGCCAGCCCAGGGGGGTTTCTTTCGCCAGCGCCCGGCCGCGAACCCGGTCAACGATCCACTTGAGCACGCGCATATTTTCGCCGAAACCGGGCCACAGAAACTTTCCGTCGCCATCCTTGCGGAACCAATTGACGAGAAAAACGCGGGGCGTTTCGCTGATCGAGCGCTGCATTTTGATCCAGTGGCGAAAATAGTCGCCCATGTGATAGCCGCAGAACGGAAGCATTGCCATGGGATCCCGGCGGACCTTGCCCAAGGTGCCAGCGGCGGCGGCAGTCATCTCGGATCCCATAGTGGCGCCCATGTAAACGCCGCCGCTCCAGTTAAAGGATTGGCAAACGAGCGGCAGCGTCGTGGCACGCCGTCCGCCGAAGATGATGGCGCTGATCGGTACGCCGGCAGGATCTTCCCAAGAGGGGTCGATCGTGGGACATTGCGCGGCAGGCGCCGTGAAGCGGGCGTTTGGGTGAGCTGCCTTCGCGCCGGTCTCCCGGGCGATCTTGGGCGACCACTTCTTTCCCTGCCAGTCGAGGCACTCTTCGGGAGGCGTCTCCGTCATGCCCTCCCACCAGACACCACCCTCCGGCGTTAGAGCCACGTTGGTAAAAATGGTGTTCTTCGCCAGGGCGGCCATGGCGTTGGGATTGGTCTTGGCCGATGTGCCAGGCGCGACACCGAAGAAACCAGTTTCAGGATTGATCGCGTGGAGACGGCCTTTCGAATCGGCACGGAGCCAGGCGATATCGTCTCCGACGGTCCAGACCTTCCAGCCGTTGCTTTGGAAATGAGGCGGTGGGATCAGCATCGCGAAATTGGTTTTGCCGCACGCGCTTGGGAAAGCCGCAGCCACGTACGTCTTCTCGCCTTGCGGGTTTTCGACTCCGAGGATGAGCATGTGTTCGGCCATCCATCCCTCATCGCGGGCAATGTTCGAGGCGATGCGCAGGGCGAAGCATTTCTTGCCAAGCAGGGCGTTGCCGCCGTAACCGGAACCGAAGCTCCAAATCTCGCGCGTCTCGGGAAAGTGGACGATATACTTGTCAGGATTGCAGGGCCACGGGACATCCTTCTGACCAGGTTCGAGCGGAGCTCCCACCGAGTGCATACACGGAACCACACGCTTGGAGTGCGCGTCGATCTCCTTGAACACTGGCAGGCCGATCCGTGCCATGATGCGCATGTTCACCACCGCATAAGGCGAGTCGGTAAGCTGTACGCCGATTTGAGACATCGACGAGCCGATTGGCCCCATGGAAAAGGGCAGCACGTACATGGTGCGTCCGCGCATGCAGCCATTGAAAAGCCCCTTGAGCTTCCGGCGCATCTCGAAAGGATCGATCCAGTTGTTGGTCGGACCGGCGCTGTCCTTCGAGAGAGAGCAGATAAAAGTCCGGTCTTCGACGCGCGCAACGTCGCTTGGGTCGGACTTCGCATAGTAGCAGCCCGGCCAGAGCTTCTGATTGAGTTTGGTAAACGTTCCGCCGGCGATCAACTGCTTGCAGAGCCCTTCATATTCACTCTGCGAGCCGTCCACCCAGTGAATCGCAGCAGGCTGTGTGAGCGCCGCCATCTTCTCGACCCATGTGATGAGGTGCTTGTTCTTGGCGAGGGGTTTGCCGGATTCCGGAGCACCGGCGGCTGATTTCTTGGACTTGCTGTCGCGCGACGTTTTCTTGACCTGGGAAGCTGTAGGAGGGGTGCTCATGGTGGTATTTTCGACTATTGTCATATTCAAGGCCTGACGGCAATCGCTGAAAGCAACCTCATTCTTGCCTGAAGCGCTTTTCGAGCTTTGGCAGAATTTGGCCGTTCCTGATCGCGAGAATCATGATTGTCGCGATACACGCGACGCATCTGGGCCAGCCTGCCAGTACGACCCGCACGAACCTTCCTTGGCGGGCTATCGGATATGATGGGAGACGCGTGATTCTTTAAGGGTCCGAGACTACGGAGCCAAAGCTCGCAAAACAAGCGGTGCGCCGAGCTGCAACCGCGGATCTCTGACGAAGTCTCGGCGAACGCGGAACGCTCGTCAATCTAAACAACTTTTAAGCTGCCTTTCAGCTTTGCTTAAGCCCTGCGTGCGAGAGTGCAAACGTCAATAAGAAACATGACCGCAATCTTTCAAACTAAATGAACGCCTTCTCTCACAAAAAAGTACACAAGCAATGCTCGAAAACCCTCGCAGCCGTGCGGCCGAATTCTACTTTAACGGGACCTGTCTAATCAGGGCGGTTTGCAGCGGCAGATTTCAAAAAGTCCCGTTTTTCTTCAGGCACCTCTGGTGCGCGCTTGGTGAATGAAGGCGTGAGGGACGTATTCAAGCTGCGAGCTGGCGACGATGGGTGCGGGGTTGCCTTCGGCGATGATGGCGTCAATGTTGTATCCTGGAGCGGCGTGTGCTGGCCGTGTGCGGCGACGGTAGCTTCATGATGAACTCCCAGGACTACTCGGAAAACACGTGTGCCGACGGCAGCTACGGAATCGAGAAGGGGCGTTGGTTTGCTTTGTTGATTCAGAGCTTCGCGCTTTCGACCTAAGCGAAGCTGAAAAGAAATTAAAAAATCGTTCAGATAAGGTGTTAGACTAGAATTCGACGCCGAAGTGCAGACCAAGCACAGTCGCGTTTTGCACCAGGCCGGTGCCGTTGGGCCGGATTAGGTATTGCAGGAACGGCTGGACGAAGGCCCATTTGCTGACCTGAATCCGGTAGTCGAACTCAAGAACGCCCTCGTAAGTTTGATGGACTGTGCGGCCCGCGCTGTAGTCCGCAAGAATCTTGTCGTAGCTGTAGTTTCCCAGGGCCAACGCCACGCCCGTCTGGTCCTGTTCGCGGCCCGGAATGAGCCCCTTGTAAATCAGGCCAGTGTGAAAATAGAACGGCATTGCGTTGTTGTAGGCTGGCGCGAAATTGAAGAACGAAAACCAGCGCAGCCCTTGGTCGTTGAGCTTGGGCTTTGAGGTCGCTGGCACCTTTAGGGCTTTGGCGTCTCCGCTCTTCTCCTCCGCAACCTGCGGCGAAGGCTCGCGCCAAAGCATCTGATCTGCTTGCCAGTAGAAGCCAAACTTGCCATCAAATGGCTGGCCAGAAAATGACGTGTTCTCGAGGCCCCAATAGTAACCGCCGAAGACGTATTTTCCCGGCAGCTGCGAAGGCCCGATTTGAGGAATAACTCCCGTTTCGGCTATAAAATAGAGGCCGTTGCGATCGGCGGGTCGCGCCCCCTGAAAATCAAGCCCGTGATTTCCCGTGTTGTTAGCGTTAGGAATCGCGAGAAAGAGTCCCGCCTGCGCATAGTACCATTTTACTGGGTTGATCTTTACGTATCCGCCCCACGCCGCATAGCCCGATGACCAGCCCACGCCGTTGGCGCTGATTCCCTTGCTGCTGATGATCGCGTTGTTCCGAAAGAGCTTCGATTCCGCCTGCTGCGCGAAGATGTCATAAGGGTTCTCCCATCCTCCAGACAGCGTCAGGAATTCCTTCACTCCGAAGAGTTCCGGTGTCGTGTATGTAAGATAGAATGGCATGAGGCGCCATTGCTTGCCGCTTTGATACGTGGAGGGGTTGAATGTCGTCGAAGCGCCCACAAAGTTGTTCACGTTTAGCCCGTCGCGATAGCGCACGCCGGCCACGGCCGTAAGACCCTCCAGCGCGGTCCAGCCTGTGAGCTTGGCGAAGTCGACTTTGAGATCAAAGTGCAGTGACTGGTCGAACGCCCCGCGCTGGTCGAGGCCGCCCGCCGCTACGCCGTAGAAGGTGCCGATCCATTTACCCGTAAGGTTGATGCCGCGGTCTTCGAGTGCCGGACGAGCGCCAAACCAATCACCCGTGCCGCGCTTGCCGTTCCACCATTTTTCAAGAGAGTTATCCGATTCCGAGCGCAGCACGCCGGCAGAGAACGCGAGAAAGAGCAATGAGGATGATAAGGGTTTTTTCATAGGGAGTTGGTTTCTTTGCGTTGTTTCCAACGCGATTCATCCTTCCCGTGTAGTTGCGGACGCTTAAAAGCAATGCCGAATCGAAGTGAAATGTTTCTTCATTTTCGAGCCGGCAGGACGAGTTCCGAGGAATGCTCACCGCGGATGACGCGGAATGAGTGGATGGGATTCGTGGACATCATCCATTGGCCATATCCGCCATCCGCGGTTAACGATCAGGGATCATGGGTGCACGACCGCGTTCCGGAGCAAAAAGTCTCCTTTCCCACCCAGGACATGCTTGACAGTATGTGCGGAACTTCCAAACAAGCCCATGTCATGAGCACCATTGAAAAGCACGAGTTTCAGGCGGAGATCGCCCAGCTTCTCGATATCGTCGTCCACTCTCTCTACACCGATAAGGAGATCTTCATACGCGAACTCATCTCGAATGCGGCGGATGCCACGGAAAAACTCCGGTTCCTTCAGACTTCGGGGACCGAGGTTTTCCAGCCTGACCGCCCCCTCACCATTTCGGTTAACACCGACGATACCGGTCACACCATTTCCATTGCCGACTCCGGTGTCGGAATGACCCGCGACGAGCTGATCGAGAATCTTGGGACCATCGCGCACTCCGGGTCAAAGGCGTTTCTTCAGCAGGTAAAGGAAAACGCCGGCAATCCGAGCCTCATCGGCCAGTTTGGAGTCGGATTTTATTCCTCCTTTATGGTCGGCACGAAGGTCAGCGTCTTTACCCGCTCCTACAAGCCCGACGAGACCGGTTGGATCTGGGCGTCGGATGGCGTGAACTCATACGACATCGAGCCTGCACAGGATCTTGCCCGCGGAACGAAGATCGTTATCAACTTAAAGGAAGCCGATCGCGAATTCTCAAGGTCGCATCGCGTGGAATCCATCATCCAGCGATACTCGAATTTTGTTGGATTCCCGATTGAATTGAACGGCAACGCGGTCAACACGATTCGCGCGATCTGGGCACGAAGCAAGTCAGAGCTCACTTCCACGGACTACGAGGAATTTTACAAATTCATTGGGCATGACATCGAGCCGCCGCTCTACCGGTTTCATTTCAGCGCAGATGCCCCGCTGGCAATCAACGCACTTCTCTTCGTGCCCAAAAATAGCATGGAAAAGCTGGGCATGCCGAAGACCGAATCCGAAGTGCACCTCTACTGCCGAAAGATCCTCATCCAGTCGAAATCCAAAGGCCTGCTCCCGGATTGGCTGCGATTCCTGCGAGGCGTCGTGGACAGCGAGGATCTCCCGCTGAACATCTCGCGCGAAACGATGCAGGACTCCGCCTTGCTACAGAAGCTCAACAGGGTCTTGAGCGGCCGGTTCCTGAAATTCCTTGAGGAGGAAGCGAAGGCCGATGCCGACAAATATGCCAGCTTTTTTAAGGAGTTTGGTCATTTTCTCAAGGAAGGCGTCGTCAGCGATTTCACCCATCGAGACGCTCTCGCCAAGCTGTTGCGCTACGAGACTTCGCAATCGCAAACCCCGGCCGGCATCACGGACTACGTCGCCAGGATGCCGGAGGAGCAGAAGGAGATCTACTTTATCTCGGCGCCGAGTCGCGAAGCCTGCCTGGCGAGCCCTTATTACGAAGGACTCAACGCGAAAAACTACGAAACCCTGTTCCTATTCGATCCGTGGGACGAATTCGTGATGGACCACCTGCGGGAATTCGATGGCAAAAAGCTGGTCGCGGCCGAAAGAGCCGAAATCGCCCTTGAGGGCGGAGAAAAAAAGCTCGATGACACCGCCGCTCGGCTCCTCTGCAATTTCATCAAGGAAAGCTTGGGCGACAAAGTCGGCGAAGTCCGTGTCTCGAGCCGGCTCGTGGAGAGCCCCGCGGTTGTCGTCGAAAGCGACAAGGGCATGACCTCGAGCATGCGGCGCATTCTAAAAAATTTGAATCGGGGCACGGAGAGTCCGTTCAAGCAAGATTTGGAGATCAACCCCAATCATCCAATGCTGATCGGCCTGGAGGGCTTCCGCCAATCGCGTCCGGACGTGTCCAAACAAGTTGCCGAACAAATCTACGACAACGCGCTTATCGCCGCGGGCCTTCTCGAAGATCCGCAAGCCATGCTCAAGCGTATCAATTCTCTACTGGAGCAAGTGGTGGCCAAGTAGCAACTCAGGCGCTTCAACCGCGGATCATCCGGATGAAACGGATTAAGAATGATATGGTGCGGCAGGGCGGACCTGCGGGCATCAACATGACTAGCAAGATGGGCCGCCAGAGGGACGTTTAGTATAATCCCTCGGGGTTGTCCACAGCCTTCACTTTCCCGGAGAAATGGCGGAGGACGAACCAGAAGTAGGCGCAGGACAGGGCAAGCGCGAATGGCCACCACATTATTGCCACCTTCAGGCTAATCTGGCCCGCCGAACTGTTGTAAGCGGTAAGGGAATTCTCCGGTCTAAGCGTAGAGAGCAAGATCACAGGAAAAATCGCCGCAGCGCCGGCAGTAAGAAGACCAACTATGATCATGCAGGAACCCACAAAAGTCCTCAATTCCAAGCGCCGCCGAAGGCCCATAAAGACGGCCAGAACGCCAGCGAGAGAAACAAGAATCGCAAGCCATGATATCGGGTTCCGAAGCATGCCTCCGAATAGGCCCTGGCGGACGTACCAAGTCTGCACCGTGATCACGACAAAAAGTGCGGGAACGATGGTCCAAAGTTTCCGCGCTATCGCTTCGCACCGGTCATGCACCGGGCCTTCCGTCCTAAGGGTTAGGTAGGTCGCACCATGGGCTGTCACCACGACCATGCAGACGACCCCCATCGAAATCGAATACCAGTCGAGCAAGCCGACATTTCCACGCACTCCGAAATCGGTGAAAAAGGCCATGTGGAACTCGCCGCTCTCTTCGAGCGGAACACCGCGGACCACGTTGCCCAGAGCCGTACCGAAAAGAATACCCAAGAGCACGTTGGACACGGGAAATACGAAGTCCCAGAAGGACTGCCACATCTGATCATTGACATGTCCGCCGACCTCCAAAGAAATGCCACGAAGAATCAGACACCAGAGAACCAGAAAGAGAGCGAGATAATAGCCCGAGAACGCGGACCCCAAGAGACGCGGAAAGGCAACAAACATGACTCCCCCGAAGGCGACAAGCCAGACCTCGTGCCACGACCAAAGTGGCCCAATGGCTGCTATTACCTGCCGCCGTTCCGCCGGCGTTTTTGTAACGATGCGATGCAATATCCCGGCCCCAAAATTGCGTCCGTCGAGCGTCACATACACGATCAGCGTGAACGCTAAAATTCCGTACCAGATTTCAACCATGATCAGCCTCCGGTCCGTGCTGAATTTCGCGACCGACCAAAAAGAGGAACAGCAGCCCGAGAATCATGTAGAGGCCGACAAACCCAATGAGGGTAAACACCGTGCTGCCCGGATTGACCACCTTGCTGTAGCCCTCGCTTGTCCGGAAAAGACCATAGATCATCCACGGTTGGCGCCCCAATTCGGCGGTCATCCAGCCCAGCGTGTTCGCGAGGTAGGGGAACGGGAAGGCCAGCATCAGCGGCCAGAGCAGCCAATTGCTTGATTCCAGCCGTCCCCTGAATCGCTGCAGATTGGCCAGCGCCATCAGCGCGATGAAAATCATGCCCAAGGTCACCATGAGGTGAAACGCGTAGTAGAGCAGCTCGATGTTATCCGGCCATGTATCTTCGGGAAACTCTTCAAGGCCCCGAACGTTGCTGTGAAAGGACCCGTTGACCAGATAGCTCAAGATACCCGGTATCGCGATCGGATTGTCGAGCCTGCGCTCACGCACATTCGGCTGGCCTATCATGCTGATCTCCGCCATGGGACCACTGTGAAAACGGCCTTCCATCGCGGCGAGCGCTACCTCTTGATGACGTCCGACCATCTTGGCCTGCTCATCGCCGGTGGGGTATGCGACGAGAATAGAGGCGACGAGCCCGACCGCCGTGCCATACTTCAAATAGAGGCGGGCCTGTTCGGGATAAAGCTTTCGCAAAGTGTAGAACGCACCCAGCGAAGTAACCACGAAGGAGCCGGTAACCACAGCGGCGGCTTGATTATGAGCAAATTGAACCATGGCCCAGGGATTGAGCAAATAGGCGCCGATGTCCGCGATCTCGAGCGTGCCGTCCGGGGTCACCGCGTAGCCGACCGGATGCTGCATAAAGGCGTTGGTAACAAGGATGAAATATGCCGACAGCCAGCTTCCGGTAGCCACGCCAACTGCGGCCAGGAAGTGATTCCGCGGGCCCAGGCGCTTCTCACCCCACACGAGCGCACCGACGAAGGCGCTCTCCAGAAAGAAAGCAAACATTCCCTCCATCGCAAGGGTTTGACCGATTACCCCGCCCGAGTAGCTGGAAAACGCGGCCCAGTTTGTGCCAAACTGAAATTCCATCGGAATCCCCGTCACCACGCCAACTGCGAAATTCAGGCCGAAGATCTTGGCCCAGAATCGGACGGCTCGGTTGTATCGTTCGTCTCCGGTGCGCAGTGCACGCCACTTCCAATAGACAATGAACCAAGCCAAGCCCATCGTTAGCTGGGGGAACAGATAGTGATAGGTGATCGTGAATGCGAACTGCAGCCGGTGCCAGAATGCCGGATCGTTGAACACGGAGTTCATGACCTAGGTATTTGATGGGAATCGCACTTATTCATCGATCGGGTTGCGCGAGGCCTGTCCAGCTTCCACTCAAACGGCCCGCAAGGACGTCTACAAGACTTTCCTGTTGTTGAGCAGCTCGATGCCGGGTCCACATAAATCGCATGGCACCCGGTCCCGCCGGTAGCGATTCTCATTTCCCAAAGAGCGTATAGATACCAATTCCCAGGGCGAGGAAACAAACAATTGCCATCAAAACGAGCATAATTAGGACTCTGCCGTGCATCAGATGATGGTACCACTTGGTTTCGCTGTCCTTCAGTTGGTACCAGGGTTTTTTGCTGTCTTTCATAGGTATAGTTATGCACTTCGGATTAACGACGTCCACAACCGCGACGACTCCGGCACGGAGCAGCGGACTGCCTCGGCTGGCTTCCAGCGGAAGTTACTCGCGCAGTTCGGCGCATGCTTGCGCAGCTGCGACAATCAGCACCCAAACCCAATGCCCGGTGAGCGATCTGGAGCCGTCGTCATATTGGTTGCCGAGCCGCGGAGGCTCCTGAAAAAACTTGCTCACGGGATGTTTGACGCCATCAACTCGGGTGCGCTTTGGCCCCGACAACTTCATAGAGCTGATACACGCCCGTCTTGCCGCGAATCTCCCAGGGAGGGCACTGATTAACCTCCACCTCGTGACCCGCTCGGAAATAAGCATCTTCCGAAATAAGGAAGTTGCTCCCGACGGTCTTGTTCGCTGCCTCGATCCGGCTGGCAAAATTGACCGCGTCGCCGACAACCGTCCGCCGCTTGTACGCGCCCCATCCGATACTGCCGATGACGACGGCTCCATAGTGCAGGCCGATTCCGATATCAAAGCTCCGCCCATGGAGCGCCTGGAAGTAGGGCTTCATGGCCTCGACCGCTTGCAGCATGTCCAGCCCCGCCTGAAGGGCGCGCGACACAACGCGCTCGGTCTCCTCCAGCCCGAACACGGTGAGAATGCCGTCGCCCATGTAGTTGTCGATTATCCCGCCACGGCGGTGGACGATTCTTCCAACTTGGTGGTAGTAGCGGTTGAGCGCATGGATCACATCGTAGGGCAGCAGGCTCTCGGCGAACGCAGTGAATCCACGAATGTCGACGAAGAGGATCGCCACGTGCCGTTCCTCGCCTGCCCCTTCAGCGACCGGATCGCTCATGCTCTGGACGGCCATCTCTTCATCCTCGTCATCGAGAACAAGCCTCCTCGCAGACATCGGACCCATGACCTGCGTCTGACAGGCGAGCCGAATCATTGGCTTAAACTGAAGATGTTCGGCGATCGCTTGTTCCGCCTCGGTGCGGGGCGCGCAGTTTTCCAGGCCTTCGAGGATCGCCACGCGGCAGGTGGAGCAACGGGCGTTGCTGCCGCAGGCATGTGTCAACCGGATGCCAGCGCGCAATGCGGCGTGAAGAATCGTGTCGCCCGCCGACGCTTCCACGTCGCGCGCGTCAGGAAGGTAAGAAATACGTATCATCTTGCGATTACGGAAAGAGCCCGCGCGCCTGCCTTGCGGCGATCACCCGTTCTACGCCGATCGAGAGAGCGGACATCCGGTGCGGAATTTTGCGCTCTTTCGAACGCTTGATGACCGCGGTGAAGGCATTGTCGAGAATGCGGTAGAGACGATCGGTGATCTCGATGTCCACCCAGAAAAAATTCTGAAGGTCCTGCACCCATTCGAAGTAGGAGACGATCACTCCACCCGAATTGCACAGAATGTCGGGGATGACGAAAATTTCCGCCCAGCGTTCGTTAAGAATCTCGTCGGCCTCCGGCGTCGTCGGCCCGTTGGCGGCCTCCGCAAGAATGCGGCAGCGCAGGCGGCCGGCGTTCTCCTCGTTGACGACTCGCTCAACAGCGGCCGGAACCAGGACGTCGCAGGGCAGCGTCAGGAACTCCCTGGCATCCACGCGCTCGCCCAAGGGAAAATCATACAAAGTGCCGTGCTGGGCGACGTGGCGGTCCGCCGCGGCGACATCGACGCCCTTCGGATCATAGATCGACGCCGTGTGATCGCTTATCCCGACCACTTTCATTCCGGACTTGAAGGCCAGCCCGCCCGCCGTCACCGAGCCGACATTTCCGAATCCCTGAACGATCGCCGTGCATCGGCTCGGCTGAATCTTCAGATGATCGAGCGCGCGGTCGATCAGGAAGACGACGCCGCGGCCCGTCGCTTCTCGACGTCCGGCGATACCGCCCAGCGAGACCGGCTTGCCCGTCACGATCTCGCCAAGGGCATAGCCGGCATGGACTGAGTAGGTATCCATGAACCACGCCATAATCTGCTCATTCGTGCCCATATCGGGCCCGAGGATGTCCATCTGCGGGCCGATGAACGGGATCATCTCCTGCAAATAGCGGCGGGAAACGAGTTCCAGTTCGTGCCTGGAAAGCTTCAGCGGATCGACGCGGACTCCGCCCTTTGCGCCGCCGTACGGCAGGCCGGTCAAGGCACATTTCCAACTCATCCAAACGGCCAGCGCGGCGGACTCGCCGATCGTCAGATGCGGCGAAAATCGGGTTCCCCCCTTGGTCGGCCCGATTGCGAGATGATGCTGAACCCGGTAGCCGTGGAAAACATCGACCGTCCCATCGTCGCGATGGATCGGCAGGGCAACGGATACCGCCCGCTTTGGATAAATGATCCGCTCGCGATTCCCCTCCGCGATGTCCAAATAGTCGGCAATGACCTCGAATTGCCGCTTCGCCATCTGGAAAAGCGGATCCGAATAGATTGGGTCGGAAAAGTGGGAGCCGTCTGGCATAGGCCGGCAACCTACTTCGATTGCCTCAGTGCGCGAAAGGAAAGTCTTGCCAAGGGGGTTCTCATCGTGCCGGCACGGCGGTTCGCACTCCTCGACCCAGGTTTTCGAAGCTGATGTCAAGAGGCGGGTAATTCTCCCAGCCTGTGTAATCGAAGTGCCACCATTCAAAGGGAAACGGAATGAATTTGTGTTTCTTCATGACGGCTTCGAGCTTGAGGCTGTTCCGCCGTTCCTCATCGGTCCACTTAGTGGAAAATCGATGGGCCTTGCCGGAGAAGTCGTCGTATCCAGTTGGCATCTGGAGTTCGTTTCCCATGCGATCGACGAGCGTGACATCGACCGCCGTGCCGCGGGTATGCTTCCCCTTGCCCTTGTTGGGATCTGAGACGTAGCGCTCATCGCGGACAATTTCCCACATTTTCGTCTGGACGGAAACTGGGCGGTATCCGTCAAGAATCTTCAGACACAGGCCCTGTGTCTTTAGCTCATCCTGCACCTTTTGCAGGGCGGCCGCCACGTCCCTGTGCACAAAGGCGGTGGGAAACGGATAGAGCACTTGTCCCGTGAAATTACATAGCGTTGCATAGCGAATGTCCTGGAGAAGCGGTGGGTAGATCATTCCGACATTTACCAGGTTGTGCTCGATTAGGTCCGGCGTTGGCGGCGGGGGAGCCTGCGGCTGCTGGGCATTGCAAATGAAAGCAATCCAGAGATTGCAAAGAGAAAAGCAGCGCGTTTTCGTACGCCGTTGGTTCATGGCACGCCGGATAGGCTTGTAAAGACTATTGGTGAGCAGCCTTTCGGGCTTCGAAGAGATCTCGCATCGAAAACTCCGTGAAAGTCGGGCGGCTATCGAGAGTGACTTCATTCCGTCTCCTGAGAGTGGAGATGGGCTTCAAATTTCCGGCAGTCGGGCAATGTGGTCCAATGGCTGGCCCTTGCGGCTGCCCTTCCCGCAGTCTATTCTCGATCCGTTTCGATTTATGAATTTGTAGTGCTTGAACAATGGACCGTCTTTTGCTCATCGCTTCAACGCTTTGCTTTCTGACGAGTTTCGGCTACACCTTGTATGCCCTAGGAGCGGGGCGCTTCAGGCCCGGACGGTTGAATTTTATCGCGATCCTGACAGGCTTCGCGTTTCAGTCGGCGTTCCTGTACCTTCGGGGCAAGGCGGAGGGATCCTGTCCCCTCAACAGTCTTTTCGATGTGCTCATCTTCCAAAGCTGGTCGCTTGTGCTCATCTACCTGATCGTTGGGCCGGCCTACAGGCTTTCTCTGCTCGGCGCATTTAGCGCGCCGATCGCCCTCATGATCATGCTGATCGCGCTCATTGCGCCTATCAACCAAGGCCTCGTGCCGCGTTCCGGGATCAACCCGTGGGTGGAAACCCATGCTGCGCTTTCCATCATCGCCTACGGTGCCTTCGGCCTCTCCAGCGTTGCCGGGGTCATGTATCTCATTCAGGAGCGCCAGCTGAAATCGCAAAAGGCGTCCTCATTGCTCTACAATCTTCCGCCGATCAATGATCTTGCTGCGGCCATTGGCCGGCTCATGGGATTCGGACTCATCCTGCTTACGATCAGTTTCGCCGCGGGGTTCATCAGCCAGATGCCGGTTAACACCGTAAAATTCTGGGCATCGGCGGCAATTTGGGTCACTTACGGCGCAATGGTGCTGATGAATCGGATACATTCTCTTGCTCCAAGGAGGCTTGCGGAGTTATCAATTGGGGTGTTCGCGGTTGCTCTAATCACCCTGCCGGGAATCCAATACCTTTCCTCAAGGCCATGAACATCCTTTGCGCCGGTCTCAATCACCAAAGCGCCCCGATTGAAATCCGGGAAAAGTTCGCGGTGGGCAGTCACGGGATGGAAGAGGCGCTCTGCGCTGTTCGTCAAATCGACGGCCTCGCCGGGGCCGTCATTCTCTCAACCTGCAACCGAGTGGAATTTTACGCTGCCAGCCTGTGTCCTGTGCGCGCTTTCGATTCGCTGCAAACGCTCCTTCGGGACCGCACGGGCATTGAGGCGCCGCTCTATTTTCACGATACACCCCGGAGCGCGCGTCATCTTTTTCGCGTCGCAAGCGGCCTCGATTCGATGGTGCTGGGTGAGACGGAGATTCTCGGCCAGGTCAAGAAGGCCTATTCGACCGCAGCGGAGCTCGGCGCCACCAGTCGTCATCTGAACAAGCTGTTCCAGCATGCCTTTCGCGTCGCGAAGCACGTCCGCACCGAAACGCAGATCACCCGCGGGGCAACATCCGTTGGCGCTGTGGCGGTGGAGCTTGCGGGAAAGATCTTCGGAGATCTCGCCGGCCGGCGGGTGATGATTCTCGGCGCAGGGGAGACCAGTGAGCGAACGGCAAGAAGTCTCGTGTCGCGCGGGGTAAAGACCGTCATCGTATCTAATCGGACCTTCGATCGCGCGGCAAAGCTCGCTGAGGAGATCGGCGGTCTTGCGATCCATTTCGATCACTGGCAAAACGCGTTCGCCGACGTGGATATCTTGATTTGCTCCACCGCCGCCCCCCATACGGTGCTCACCTCGGAAAAGCTTGCGCCGCTAATGGGCGGGCGGGCCGGCCGGCCCCTCTTCGTGATTGACCTCGCCGTTCCGCGTGACGCGGACCCCGCCATAAACGAACTTGATGGCGTCTTTCTCTACGATATCGATTCGCTTGAGGGCATCGTCCGCCAGTCGCTCGAAGTGCGCCGAAGCGAAATCATTCGCTGCGAGCAAATGATCGCCGACCATGTCGGAGCGTTCGTGTCCTGGCTGCGCCGTTACCATGAATATCGCGGCTAGCGACCAATCGGTTTTATGGATAGATCGTCTTTGAGACGCCACGTTTCTCCGCTCGCGCTATTTCTGATCTGCGAGAATTGCTAAATTTGTGGATCGCATCATTCTCGGGACGCGCGGCAGCGATCTCGCGCTGGCGCAAACGCGGATCGTCGCGGACAAACTCCGCGCAGCGCACGCCGAGCTGGAGATCGACATCAAGATCATCAAAACGACTGGAGACAAGCGTCTTGATTTGAGTCTTTCGGGCTCTATCGAAAGGGGCCTCTTCATTCGGGAGCTTGAGGAGGCCTTGACGGCCGGCAAGATCCACGCCGCTGTCCATAGTTTGAAAGATCTTCCGACGGACCAACCTGCCGATCTTGTCTTTGGCGCCATCCTTGAGCGCGGCGACCCCGCTGACGTCCTCGTTTCCAAGGAACCAGGCGGCCTCGCTGGCCTGCCCATCGAAGCGACTGTGGCCACCTCAAGTCCGCGCCGGCAGGTGCAGATCTTGCTCTTGCGCGAGGATCTTCGGATTGTGGAAATTCGCGGCAATGTACCGACCCGCTTGCGCAAGCTCGCCGCAGACCCTTCGCTTCATGGGCTGCTCCTGGCCAAGGCAGGGCTCGATCGTCTCGGTCACCAATTCATCCCGCCGGGCTTGCACGTTGCGGTCGTCGAGCAAATGCTGCCTGCCCCTGGGCAGGGCGCAATCGCCCTCGAATGCCGCAAATCGGACGTTCTCACGGCTGGGCTTCTCCAGACAATTCACCACGAGCCCACCGCTCTGTGTGTCGCGGCCGAACGCGACTTTCTTCGGGCTCAAGGTGGCGGCTGTCACGTTGCCATTGCGGCGCGGGCTGTCATCGAGGATGGAAGGTTGATGCTTCGCACGTTTCCACCTTCATGAAATCTGGCACTTGCTATCTTGTAGGCGCTGGGCCGGGCGATCCTGGCTTGTTTACCCTCAAGGGGCGCGCCTGCCTTGAGCGCGCTGATGTCGTCATCTATGACT
This sequence comes from uncultured Verrucomicrobiae bacterium, assembly GCA_963810765.1. Taxonomy (GTDB): domain Bacteria; phylum Verrucomicrobiota; class Verrucomicrobiia; order Chthoniobacterales; family Terrimicrobiaceae; genus DASTFP01. The sequence goes on along the minus strand of CAWEOV010000023.1, from coordinate 218,319 downwards.
ACCTGTGCAATCCCGCCTTGCTCAAGTGGGCTCCCGACTCTGCGGAAAGAATCTACGTCGGGAAAAAGGCGGGCGCGCATACACGTTCGCAAGATGAGATCAATGCGCTGCTGGTCGAAAAGACCCGGGCAGGAAAGACTGTTGTGCGGCTCAAAGGCGGGGATCCCTTTCTGTTTGGCCGCGGCGGTGAGGAGGCCGAAGCCCTTGCAGACGCGGAATGCGCGTTTGAGATCGTTCCCGGAGTGACCTCCGCCATCGCCGGACCGGCCTATGCGGGCATTCCGGTCACGCATCGCTCGCACAATGCCGTGTTGACGATCTTCACCGGCCACGAAGAGCCGGACAAACCGGAATCCTCTCTGGACTATCAGGCGATCGCCCGCGCGCCCGGCACGAAGGTCATGCTGATGGGTGTCGAGAGACTCAAGGCGATCGCTGGCGAGCTGCAAACTGCGGGCATGCCTTCCCGAACCCCGGTTACCCTTGTACGCTGGGCGACCACAGGCGCCCAGCAGACACTTGCAGGCACTCTCGAAAACATCGCTGAGCGCGCCCAGGAAACCGGCTTCAAACCACCGGCTGTCGCGGTTTTCGGCGAGGTGGTCGCGCTTCGCGAAAAACTCAACTGGTTCGAGACGCTTTCGCTTTTCGGCAAGCGAATCGCCGTCACGCGGACCCGCAAACAGGCGGGCGAATTCGTGGAACGCTTGCGCTCGCTCGGTGCGGACGCTTTCGAATTGCCGACCATCCGCATCGAACCTCCGGCGAACAAGCGGGAATTCTACGAACTCGTAGCCGACTCCCACATCTATGACTGGATCGTATTCACCAGTCCAAACGGCGTAGATGCTTTTTTCAAAGCATTCTTTGAAATCTACCGTGACGCACGCGACATAGGCTGTGCCCGCATCGCCGCCATTGGACCGGCCACAGCGGAGCGCGTGCGCAGTTACCGGTTGCAAGTCGATGTCCAGCCGGAGAAATACGTCGCCGAAGCAATCATCAAGGCCCTGCAAAAGGAGACGAGCGTGGAGAACCTCAAATTTCTTCTCGCCCGTGCAGAAGGAGCCCGCGAGGTCCTTGCGGAAGAACTCACGCGTCTTGGCGCCATTGTCGACGAGGCCGTCGCCTATCGCACCGTTCCCGAAACCAACGATGTCACGGGCGGAATCCGCCGCTTCCGCGAAGAAGGCGCCGACATGATCACTTTCACCAGTTCTTCCACCGTCGAAAACTTCCTGGCGCTGAAATTGCCGATGCCTCCAGACATCAAAACCGCGAGCATTGGACCAATTACATCCCGGACGATGCGTGCCCTCGGTCTCGGTGTGAACGTCGAAGCCAACCAGCACGACATCCCAGGGCTCGTCGAAGCGATAACCAAATACTGGTAGCGGGGCCCGCCAGCTTACTCATCGTGCGTCTTGCGGCGCTTGGCGAGAAGTCGCACCGTTTGCTTCAGAAGAGGAAGATGAGCCACGTCCTTGGGGCGGGCCAGAAATTCCTTGCTCCTGATGATCTTCCGAAGCGAAAGCACCGCCACATCCCCGCCTTGCCATTTCAAGCGCACGGCTCGCGGGTACTCACGCGCGAAATCCCTCAAACCGTCAACCCGGGGCAGGAAATTAACGATCGAGTCGTCTGACAACGCCGCAACAGTGGGCGCAAGCATGGAACCGGAGAGATCCTTGATGATTGCGTAAAGCCGAACGAATTGACGCTCGGGCAATTCCACCCAAAAATCGGTATCAAGAGTTGTTGCCGGAACGCCCTGCAGGATCGCGGCGGACATCCCAACTATCTGAAACCGAATGCCTTTCTCTCCGAGCGCGTGAACAAGCCGTGCGAGCGAAGAAACTGCTCGTGCGTCTTCCATCTTTCGTCCGGAGTCATCGTGAGACTTCGAGCGAAGAGAACGCGTTCGCCGTCGCTGAGCGCCCTCACCCGTCTCAGACGTCGCAGTTCTTGTTCGAATTTTTTTTTGTTCACTGAACTCACTATGCGCCTTGGTGCTCGTCCTGTCGAGAAATGCGAACCCTTCACGCCAAGATCGATCGCTTTGAAGGCGACCACCGTCGATGTAGGGGCGGCCAGCCGCCCGCGAAGCCACAGGCGGTTGGCCACAACCGCCTCCACAATGCAACGAGCAGTTGTGGAAGGCTCCCTCACTCGACTACGTAATTCGATTGGGCGGTCTGTCCTCGCGCTTGCGCAGTGAGCGTCCATGTCCCTTGTTCGAGAGGAATCAACGGGCGCTCGAGTCTTCTGCCGTTAAGGAACCATACACATCCCGGTAACGAACTCTGCAGCGGGAGCATCTGCTGGGCCTTGGCCATCGCGGGGTTGTAGCAAAACGTCGCGCCATCCTTTGGGAATAGGACTCTTAGCCCTCTCGAGCGTACCGCCGCGCCGAGTCTGTTTTGCGGCCCGGCACACCATGCGGCATACTCCGGCGGCAATTGCAGGACTCCGTCCACATACTGCGCCGAGGCTTTAGCCACCGGTTCGGTTCCGGGCAGAAACCACTCGCGAACGACCGGTTCGTTTGGGCGCGGAAGCAGGCCGGTCTCGGCCGCAACCTCGACCGCACGGAGCGATGCGCTTTCCTCCAATTGTGGCCACGGCCGATCACCTGCAGCATAAAGCGATCTCATCACGGCCGCCCAGAGCGGTGCCGCGGAGCGGACGGCGAGAACTTCGCCCATCGGTCGTCCGTCGAGGTTACCAGCCCAAACGGCGACTGTATGGTTCTTGTTGAATCCCACGCACCATCCATCGCGAAAACCGGAACTCGTGCCTGTCTTCACTGCGGTGCGTTCGGGAAGGTTCAGCGGCGAGGACGCCCCAAACCCGGCGAGGCGCGCCCGGTTGTCGCAAAGGATGTCCGAAATGATCGCGCACGCCTCCGGCGAGGCCAGGCGCCGGCTCTCGACGCAATCCCTGGGCGTCAGTTTTGGCGTCCAAACCTCTCCGCCGCGCGCGAGGCTGGCGTAGGCTCCCGCGAGCTCAAGAAGGCGCACCGGAGCATTTCCCAAGACGAAACCCGCACCGAATTCGTCGAATGACCCAGGGAAATTCAAGCCCCACTTCCTCAAATGCTCAAATGTGTCGCGCGCCCCAATTTGGCTCAACGCGAAGACGGCTGGAACGTTGAGCGAGCTGCCCAAAGCCTCACGCACTCGCACCGGGCCGAGGTAGCGTTTCGAGTAATTCTGCGGGTCATAGTCACGGTACTCGCCAGAGATCGCATCTGGGGTGTCCGGCAACAAGGAAGCGGCGGTCAGTTTCCGCTGATCGATCGCAGCCAGATAGAGAAACGGTTTTAACGCGGAGCCGCAACTCCGCGGCTCGATTGCGGAGTTGAGGGAGGCGCGCCTTGGATCCCCGGAGCATGCCAGAGCGCGAACCGCGCCTGTGGAATTCTCGATGATCACGATCGCCGCGTCGTTGACACCGAGGGGCGAGGCAGCAGAAAGGTGCTCGCGCAACAAACCCATCGCAAGTCTTTGGAGATCAATTTTAAGCGAAGTCACTATCTGTCCCGGCGCGATACCGCCTACGCGCATTCGGCCGAGAAGTCGTTTTCGCGCAAGCTCAACAAACTGCGGTGCTTCGTTTGGTGGTCCGTGCTTTCCAATACGAGGAGGGTTCCTCAGCAGCGAGTTCATGGCCTCGGCAGGAAGCAACCTGATCGCACCGAGCCGCTTGACGTTCCGCCGGTAGCGCGCGATCGCTTCATCGGGACTTTTCCAAGGATTCAAGCGTGCCGGGGATTGCGGCAGGCCGGCCAGAAAAATCGCCTCGGAGAGAGAAAGATCACGTGCGGACTTGCCAAAATACGCCCGCGCCGCGGCTTCAGGGCCAATGCGGCGGTTGCCATAGTCGAGGCGGTTCAGATAGACCTCCAAAATTCTTCTCTTGTCCCAATTTCGTTCGAGCTTCAAAGCCGCAAGGGCCTCTTGAACCTTTCCTCTTCTGCCGTCGAGTGGCGAAGATATCTTGATGACTTGTTGGGTAATGGTGGAGGCGCCGGAAATCACGCGCCCGTTTCGCAAGTTCCGAAGGGCCGCGCCTGCCACCGCGCGAAAATCCACGCCATTATGTTTCCAGAACCGCGCATCTTCGATGCCGACGGTGGCGGCTGGCAGCCATTCTCCCATGTTCCTCAGCCTGACAGGATAGCTTTCCCTGGCATCAGGCGTTGGGAGGACGGCAATCGTTGTTCCCCGCATGTCACTGAAAACAGTGGTTGCGGGCGGCGGGCGGTCCAAAGCCATCGGCAGGCCGACGTTGCGGATCGCACTTTCAGTCATTAGCGCAAGACAAAGGGCAAACAGAAGCGCGGCGAAAAAGAGCCATCGAGATGCGTGCTCTAAGCGCTTAAAGCAGTTTGCGCCGATCAGCGCCGCTCGCCGAGCTACTCGGAGGAAACGTTGCATTCGCTTGAGGCCGACCGGCCGAAAAACCGGCTATCGTACATCGGCGAAATCTGGGTCGCCGGCCAGATGAAGCTGCCTGCCGCGGTCGCCCGGGCGAGCACGCTGTAGCTGCGAGAGCTGGAAGGCAGATCGTCGAAGTAAAGATTGGTTTGCTGATCACGCACCTCGCTGTGTGACAAATACGCCGTTTCGACACCGGATTCGGCAGGGAGCGAGTAGAATTTGGCGAAGAGAGCGAGGTTTGGATTCACAACCTCCAGGCCTGCCGGGATCATGTCCTCGAGCGCCAAATAGCTCTGCGGCCTTTCGGAGGAAAAGCGATAGGAAATCAAGACCTGATCGCCCAGTCGAAATGGTGCACCAGCGCTGCCGTCGCGCGAGGGGTTGGTCAGGTTTTTCACGATCCGGTCAATCTTGAGGCCCTGGGTGACGGGCTTCGTTTGCCTCTCAGCCGTGCGAAATTCGGCTTTCAACACAAAGGTGCCGCCGGGTTTCAGGCCGTTGACGGTGAAATCCGCCAGTTTCGCCAGGTCCCGCTTGTTCCAACCCGCAGCGCTTGCGTTGGCGGAAAGCGTTTCGGGCTTGGGAGTGATTCCGGTTACGGAAGTCACCGCAGTCGTCTTCATCATCGCCTTGAACGCGACGAGCAGCCAAAGGTTCTCCTGGGTGGAGAGGCTGGCGGAGGACTCTGTGAGTCGCAGCAAGCGGTCGCGAAACGGGCCTGAAACCTGCGCCGGATCAACAAGAAACCGCGCCCAGGTGCAAAGAGCCTCGGTTCGCGCGCCGGATGAAAACGATTCCGCATTGAACTCAATGTTGCCAAATTCCTTTGGAAGTTCGTCCACGAGGAGGCGTTGTTTTTCTTGTTCGATGCCGAGATTGTTCATCGCGATTGCCAGGATCGCACGACCCTCGCCCGTGAGTTTATCGCGTTTGAGGAAAAGCTCATCAGCGGCGGATCTTGCCTCTTCTTCCCCGCTTGAGATTGAAAGGACGAACAGAGCGAAGGCCCGCAAAGTAGGCGACAGTCCGCTCGTCTTTCCTGCAACCATTTTAACCAGCGCGTCCGGAAGTTCCGACGCGAGCCGCTCCGGAACATCGAAGCCGGCCTCTTCCGCCTGGTTGACGCACCAGGCTGTCTGAATCGTCACAAAATCGTTCGGCTGCGTTCCGCCAGGCCAATAGGGGAGGCGCCCGTCGGCAAGAAGACCCGCCTCAAATTCGCGCAGCGTCTCGTCAATGACATGCTGGTAGGCGGCTTTTCGCGCCTGCGAATCGGGCAGGTAATCCAAAAGCCCTCCCAGAAAAGTGTATCCCAGTAGGCGAGAGGCTTTTTGCTCAAAGCAACCATGAGGGTATTCAAGCAGAAAAGGCAGGCCCATGAGCTTGTTCAGCCAGGGCGTGGTTGAGACGGCGAGGCTAAACGTGCCGCGCCCCTGCTTCCACGCAGCAAGCATGCTATCCCCTCCCGAGAAGGTCTTGCGGGCCAAGGGGCCTGAGACGGATTCCTTCCTTAGAATTACCGGCTCTGCCACGGGAAGCGTCACCTCAACTGCGTCGGCGAGTTGAGAAGCCGACTCAACCTCAAACTTTACGCTGGCGGATCCCGTGGACTTTGCGCGCGCCTTGAAACGAACGACAGCGGGCGTGTCGCGCTTGGCGGTAATCTCCTGACGCGAGTCGCTAGTCAATTCGAGAGCTCCGCCCGTCGTGCAGCGGACGAGAAGTTGTTCGCTATCGGATGCTTTTTGTCGCGCCACGGCCCTCAATTCGACCTCGTCGCCATCTCGCAGGAAGCGAGGAAGCGCAGGCTCAATAATTAGCCTCTTGCTGACGGCGAAGGTTGTGTCGCCCGAACCGAACTGGTTTTTCCTCGTTTGGCCGACTGCGATCACGCGGAAACGCGTAAGATTATCCGGCGCTTCGCATTCAAATTTTGCAACCCCCTTCGCGTCGGTTCGCACGCTCGGGACCCAGAGGATAAGCGGCTTGAAGTCTTTTCGCGTGAAAGTGACGTTCCCGAATTCCTCGGCACCCGCATCGCCCGCGACGAAGCCTTTCATGGTAAGCCAGGAAGGAGCGATCTTATCCACATATGCCTTTAGCGCGGAATAGGTCACGATCGCGAAACTTCGCGCCGGGAAAAAGTCTGCGAGTATCTGCGGAAGTTTCCAGCCTCCGAGGGTAAGGATCGAATCGTCGACTGCATAGATCGCGAGATCAGCACCGGCCACCGGGCGACCGGCGGCTGTCACGCTTACTTCGCCGGAGATCTTTTCGCGCGGTTCATACTCGGCGCGGGTCGTCTTTACCGACACATCCAGTACGCGGCCCGGAGCCTGGACAGCTAGCTGGTCATAGCCAAACATCTCGCCCGCGAGTTGGTCGGATCCGCCGGGACGCAGGACGTAAACAGAGACGAAGACATTGGGCTCGTATTCGGGTTTGACAGGGATTTCGATGCGGCTCGTGTTGCCTTGAATCGGAGCTGTGAAGGTATCCAAAATCCTGTCGGTTTCCACGCTCACCCACGCAACGCCACCGGTCGGCGACAGAACATTGAGGACGGCCTTCTCACCGACCATCCATGGTTTGGCGCTCTCCCTTCCCTTGATCGAAAATACCGTTGCGGCTGTGTCGGATTCCACCGGAACTTCGGATTCCTCATCTCCCTCGAGGTAAACTTGTTCACTGACTGGAAAGCCCGGCTCACCGGCCAGCGGCGAGACGAGTGCAACATAGCGCCCCGGTTTGGCCGGCCTAAACTTGATGGAATCTTCAGTCACCCGCTGGCGTTCCTCGACAAGCTCGTATTGGTCGAAATTCCGGTATCGATAAACATCGGGCGCAAGGCGTTCCTTCACCGATTTGGTTTGAACGCGATAGAGTTGGACGTTCACCGCTTCGGGAGTCTTCGCAAATTCCTCCTCCGCGTCCCAAAGAAACTCGATCTCGCCTTCCTTGCCTTCGCCCCGCTTTACTCCCAACAATACAGGCGCCATCGCGACGTCCTGCGTCGTTCCCCCTGTAAGCGTCTGACCGTCCGGTCCGGTGACATCGACCTTCCAAATGACGCTGCAGCGCGCGCGATTGCCGGGATCCTTGAAAGGCGCGTCGCACCGCAGGGTGGCGTGGCCGGCGCCGTCGAGAGCGGCTTCGCCAGAGGCTTCCGCCGTGTAACCCGGGCGCGTTGCGTGTTCGGAATAGAGATCAATGCGCGTCCATTCCTCCCCGTAGTATTCGCCGTCAGTTGAATCACTGACCCACGTGACCGTCCATTGGACGCGGCCACCGGCATTTGGCGCGCCGTGGAAATACTGCGACTGCACAGCGATTACGGATTCCGCGGGCTTCTGCGCATCCACGTTTTCGCAAACGACAGAAAATGGAGGATTTCGGAATTCTTGAATCTGGAATTGGGCGGGCGAACCCGCGGGCAGCCCTCCGATCAACGCCTTCACGACGAAATCTCCGACAGGCGCGTCCCGCGGAGCACTCCACATCCCGCTCCAACCCCCCTCCGGATCGACCTTGCCTTCGCCGCTGGCAAGCAGCTCGCCGGCGTACGCCCGCTCGATCGTCCATTTCACGGCGCGCCCTGACGGGATCCTCAGAGCGCCGGCCTGTTCTTCGCGGACGAATCCCTTGAATTGAATCGACTGACCCGGCCTGTAAAGCGGGCGATCCGTCAGAATATAAGCGCGAAGCGGAGGCGGTGCGCGGGCGCTCAACGTGCCCCCCGAAAATTGATTCGATAGAGCAAGGGGCTGAATGGTATTTTCACACGAGAAGTACTGCGCTCCCGCAATGGCGAGCATATCGAATACTGCCAGCCCGTCGTCAGCGGTCACCGCATCCGCGATTTTCTTGAGGTCCTTGTCGAGCGCAGAAACGGTCGCTTTCGGCCGAATTTTCCCGTCCGTCAGGCTCGCCACACGGACGATGGATTGGCCCTTTGTCTGTTTCCGCGTCAGGGCGAGTTCTCCAAAATAGATCAGTGCGCGGTTGCCGATCACTCGGCCTTGGGAATCCCTCCCGGTAACCTCGAACAACATCGGGCCGGCTAGCGCTGAGGGATCCGGCGGCTTCCAGGCAATCTCGCGCAACACCTCCTTATCGTTATCGGCCGCGGCTACTTTTCCCGATGCGAGCACCTCGAGCGCGAGAGCAGAAACCAGCGGCTCCGAGGCCGCCCGCTGAAACGTCCCTTGCCTCGTCCAGAGCGGTTCACCGTCCTCATCCCTCAATATGCGCGTGAAGTCCCGCTCCCGAGAGAGAACCGAAGGCAATTTTTCGAGCGGGACGACGGCGAGTTTCCATTCGAGCTCACTAGTATTGACTTGGTAGAAGGCAAAATTGAGTCCAAGGACCGAACGTTGGCGGACTTGCCTGTCGGGAAATAGAATCGCGCCATCTTTGAGACGGAAACCCGCGCCCCATGTCTCCGGCTTCGGAAGCCCGTATCCGCCCGCTCCCATGATTTCCTCCGAGACCACGACGGAATAGCGTGCGTTCGGGTCGAAATTGCCCTCCGCAATCACGGAGGATCCTTCCTTGAGTATGCGCAAATTCGAAACGGAGGGCGTGATCCTTAAGGCGTCCTCCGGCAAACCGACATCGCTCAAAGCTTGGCTGAACTTTACTTCGATGTGAGGAGTTCCTAATGGGAAATTTCGGGCGGCGACATAGTCGACCTTCATCGGACGCGTCATGCCAAGCGGGAAGACCCGGGGATAGGGAAGCGCCCGTCCGCCGTGGACGTCACGGACTCCATCCACGACGAGATCGTACCGGCGGCCAACCGGAAGCGGTTGCAATGGCCGGACACGGAACGCGGTCACCTCCTCCGTTTCCGCCGTTCCTTCAACGATCGGTGCATTGTCCGTCTCGCCCTCCGGCACGTTAAGCAAAATTTCGGCGGGATACTTCTGCCGGCTGGCCCGATCTTGGAACCAAACGCCCTTTGCAGCATCGGAGAGGCGAGTCGGATAGTTGAACTCGATGGGAATTTGAGGGGTGGCGTTAAGGCTGGTGCGCTCTCCATAGCCTTCCTCGATAACCCGCAGAGCGGGAGCGGTCATTTCAAAGCCCCAAGCGTCGGCTTGCAAAAGTTTGCCAGTGAGATCTATTGCGTCTCCGCTCACACGAAATCGGTACGATTGACCGGGCGTAAGCGGGCCCCTCACGATTAGTTCACCTTGCGATTGCGAGCGCCAGATGAAATCCGCGTTCAGGGAAGGCCATATTTCAACCGGTGATTCAGCACCCTCCACGTCGATCCTGTCGGCCGTGACCATATCCGTCGGGAATGTGATCGTCAGCGTATTACCTGCGCGCAAGGTGTCTTCAAATCCTTCGACACTCAAACCGTCACCCTTTGGGTTGCTTGTAAAGGGACGTTTGCCGGCTTCGTCTGACGCGGCCGGCTCCGGCGCGAGCGCGGGTTCCTCTTGCCCGTGGCTTTCGAAGGCAAGAAAAACCGAGATCGCCGCGAAGAGAAGGCGTGCAAACCGTCTCATGGAGCGCCCCTTTTCTCGAGTTGCTGCGCTCGAGAAAGATCAGACTTCGCATCCGCGAAGCGTTCCAGTCTTTGAAGAATTGCAGCGCGCTGCTTGTAGTAGTGAGCCTCAGGCTTTGCCTTGATCGCCCGGTTTGCATACTCGAGAGCCGCATCAAGCTGGGACGCGCCTGCGGCCCCCGCCGCGAGGTCGCTGAGAGGGCCTGCCAGCACTTCGGGAGGCGGGTTCGCTGCATCCAAAACTCGCAACTCGGCCGCTGCATCGTCAACTCGCCCTAACTTCACAAGCGCAGCGATTTTTGCGGCGCGAGCTTTGGCACTGCTGGGATCCATTGCCAGCGCGGCCTCGGCATCGCACATCGCAAGCGCGTATTGCTGCGCGTTGTCGCTCAACTCTCGACCGCGCGCAAGCAGAGCGGAAATATCCTTCGGATTTTTCGCGACCCTGACATCGTGTTGCCGAAGCCTGTCAAGCACTTCCAGAGTGGGAACCGGCTTGGTCACGTCCACCTGGAATTTGTCGAGCGTGTCCCGGGCTGACAGGCGGCCGGCCTGATTGGAGGCTCCCGCAAAGAGAAGGAGCGCGGCAACGGACTTCGAGTTGATAAGCCGAGCCGCCTCCGCATCCTCCAACGCCAAACCGCCAGCGGCGTCCGTTGACAAATACCAATAAGCCCTCAATAGCCGTGCCCTCAGATCGTCGGATTTGCCTGCGAGAATGGCTCCCGCACGATCGATCCCGGCAACGGCCACGCGCAGCCGCTCGAAGGAAGGACGGTTGCTCACGACACTTTCAGCCTCTCGATCCTGCACGTCAGCCGCTGCGAAATCCTGCAGAGCGCCCGCGAAATCCTGTAACTTCCGCCGTGCCAGGGCGCGGGAGACCAGCAGTCCCGCATCCTCTTCCACTCCCGGCGCCGTGCTTAGAAGATCGACCACCTTTTTGTGTTCACCCATTCCATCGAGATAACCTGCCAACTGCCGAGTGATTTCGAGATCGGCAGGATGTTTGGCCAGATAACCTTCCAGGGAGGCCACGGCTTCATCCCTCTTCTGATCGCGAACGAAAAGCACCGCCGCGAGGACGGCGAGACGAACGGATTCCGGAGCGTTCGTCCACTCGCGCAAAGTGCTCTCAGCCATATCGTAGTCCTCGACTGAGAGCCAGAGATCAGCGAGTCGCTCGCGGAGTCCGTCGTCATCCGGCTTCTCATCAAGAATGCGCCGGATCAGCTCGATCTGCGCATGAGTATCCTCGTCCTTCTCGGCCAAAGCGAGTTGTTCAGGCAACGAGAGAGCAACAGCCGCGCGACATAATACGACGAGAGTCAGGGTGAAAAGAAGCGAAGAAACTCGGCGAGGCAGCTTCATTAATGCGCAGGAAGAAAACAAACTTCGCATTGACCGTCCGTTTCGCACCATCGGCCCTGTTTTGAACGTGAACATGCCAGCGGGAATCCGATCCGCGATTCGCTGCCGGATCGCAGCCGAACATACCGTTCATCAGGGACCTGTAAAGACTCCCCCGAAAGGCTCCCACGCCGTGGGAGAGGGATGCCAGCCGTTGCTCCAGGCCTTATGGAACATTTGTTTGTCCGTCCCCAGACCAAATATGTCCAGTCTGTTATTGCCCCACGCGGCGACTGCGGGCGTGCGACCACCGTGGAGCGTGCGCAGAGTCGGTGACTGTGCCCTGGCGGCGCTGATTCTCATTCCGAAATTGCTTCCCGTACCGGCTGCATTGCAGCCGCCATTGGTATGAACGCCCACAAGGCTGCCGCTGCCTGCGTGAAGAATCCCGGAGCCCGAGTTTCCACCCAACGTATCGATGTCGTTGTAGTTGACTTGGCTTCCGCTAAAGCTCGTAACGGGTCCGGCTTCGATCCGCTTGGGCAGACCCGCGGGATGGCCGATGATACAAAGCATGTCGTTGACCGCCGCGTCAGTGGCTGACACGCGTGTCCTGCCGAAACTGTTCCCCGGGTTGCCTGCAATCCGGCAAATTGCGAAATCGATGCCGCCCAACCTATATTCGATGAGTTCAGTGATCGCGAAGCTTTGCTCAGGCCTTTGATTGCCGTTGGAATCAACCTGAAAGTTGAAGTTCAGGTGCATGTTCCGGGCGATCTCCTGGGGGGAAATAATGCTATTGGTCCCGTTCTGACGAGGCCGCTGCCACCCGCCGCCGGTCTGGTCGAAAAGGTGACCGCAAGTGAGGAAAAGATCAGCCGAGATCATGGTCCCGCTTCCCCAGCGCACCCCTGAAACGTTGCCCGGATTGGTGTAAATAGACGCCAAGTTGTTGTTCCACTGAACCTGCGCCACGGCACCCTGACGGGAATTTACAAAAGCAGTGGAGACGCCTAGGTTCCCTGCATACTGCTCGACCGGTTGCGAGTCGTCGGTGGCACCACAAATGGTCCTGATTGCCCAGCTGTAAAGGTCCTTTTCCTCTGCTTCAGCCAAGCCCCTAGCGCCGATCAAAAGATCGAGTCTCGGAACGAAGAGCGGATCATCAGGTCTGACGGTGTCTGACTCCCGCTCCGGCCTCGTGACCTCTTCATTCACGGCGAGATCTAGCCAAAAAATCGAGGAAGGGTCAAGCGCTTCTCACATTGCGACGCGCGGGATGGATTTGCTCCTAGGAATGGTCCGGACTGGGCAATTTGCTCAATCCAACATAGGTTGGCGGGGTGATCTTTGCGGAAAACAAGCAGCTCTTTGGCTTTGATACGACGGAGGGGATTGTTGCAGTGGAATTCTTCGCGCCCAACCAGGTGCAGATCTTCACGCGTGAGACGGATGGCTCTACCTCCCTTCGGAGCGAGGAGGTTTCACCGTTTCTGTGGAATTCGTCGGGGGGAACGCCCTTGGAAGGTTCGCTTGCCCTCGGTAAACTCATCACGTTTCCGGACTGGCGGAGCTATCAGGAAGCCCGCGCCCGCTTAGCCAAAGAGGGCACGCCCTTTTTCGCATTCAATGATCCCGTCCAACAATATCTGACATCCTCCGGGCGCACTCTCTTCAAGGGCATGCTCTTCGAGGACCTGCGCCGGCTGCAGATCGACATCCAGACCGCAATCTCCCCGGGCTTTGAATTTTCCAGCCCCGAGCGGGATGCGGTAACCGCTGTGACATTGAGCGACAGTTCTGGCTGGGAGGAGATTTACGTCGTCGAAGAGGGCATTGTGGAATCCGAGCGCGCCGCACTCGAGGGCCTCACCTCAATTATCCAAACACGCGATCCCGATGTGATCGAAGGACACAATCTCTTCAAAGTGTCTTTGCCCTTCCTGCTGGCTCGCGCAAGGAGACTTAAGGTTCGGCTCTCCTGGGGACGCGAGGGCTCAACGCTCGCCTCCCGTCCGTCACGCCTGCAGATCGCGGAAAAAACAATTCAATATCCGAAATTCACCGCGCGTGGCCGGCATCTTGTGGACATCTGGGTTCTTGCTCAGTATTACGACATCTCTTCGCGAGAGCTCGAAAGCTTGGGCTTGAAGAGCGTCGCGCGGCACTTCGGCGTCTCGGAGAAGAACCGTGTCTTTCTTGAAGGAAACGACATCCAGCGCGCTTACCGCGAAGACGAGGGCGCATTTCGCACATACGCTTTGCAAGGCGTTCGCGAAACACGCGCGCTGGCGGCAATCTTTAGCCGCAGCTACTTCACTCAAGCCCAGATTTTTCCTTACAACTACCAGGACGTGATCATCCGCGGAAACGCAACGAAGATAGACGCGCTGTTCCTCCGCGAGTATTTGCGCCGAGGCCATTCGATCCCGGATCTCCCGCAAGCGCGGCCGTTCGAGGGCGGCTACACCGACATCTTTGCCACGGGTGTGATCGACAATGTCTGGCACTGTGATGTCACTTCCCTGTATCCCTCCGTAATGCTGGCCTTTGGCTACTTGCCAAAGAATGACGCCCTCGGCGTCTTCGGCGGAATGTTGCGGGATCTGCGCGCATTCCGAATCGAGGCGAAGAACGCCCTTCGGTCGGCCGGCGATCCGCTCGAACGCGGCACGCTGCATGCGCTCCAAGGAACCTTTAAGATCCTCCTCAATTCCTTCTATGGCTATCTCGGCTTTGCGCAGGGCCACTTCGCGGATTTCGACGCCGCAGAAAAAGTCACAGCGAAGGGCCGCGAGATCCTCAAGCAAATGGTGGACTGGCTAGCCGCCCGCGGAGCCCGGGTCATCGAGATCGATACCGATGGTATTTATTTTCGGCCGCCTGATGGAGTCAAGGTCGAAGACCTCCGAAGCGGACTTGCAGCGGAACTGCCGGAGGGCATCGAGGTGGAGTTCGACAAGCGCTATCCAGCAATGTTCAGCTACAAGGCAAAAAATTACGCCCTTTTGGATGACTCCGGCGCCATCGTCATCAAGGGCGCGGCGCTCAAATCCCGCGGAATGGAACCGTATCTCCGCGATTACCTCGAGACCTTCCTCCGCCTGCTGCTCAGGAGAGAGCCCGAGAAAGCCGCCGCCCTGCGCGAGGATCTGGCGCTCAGAATCCGGCAGCGTGAACTCTCCATCGAAGCCTTCGCCAAGACCGAGACGTTGCAGGACTCCGTCGTCTCCTATTCAAAGAAGATCACCGCCTCATCGCGCAACCGCTCGGCGGCTTTCGAACTTGCCATCAAGAGTGGACGAAATTACCAGGCCGGCGACCAGATCAGCTACTACATCACGGGAGCCGGCAAGAAAGTCACCGCTTACGAAAATGCCCGATTCGCCTCGGAGTGGAACCCTGAGGCGCGAGACGAAAATGTAGAGTATTACGTCGCCAAGCTGGACGAGATCGCGACGAAGTTCGAGGAGCACGCCTCCAGCCGTCCCGTGCAAAGCGAGCTCTTTGCTTCATGAGGGTCAGCAAAATGAACGCTCCTCGCGTTTCATCGATCCGGAGATTCGCGGGTCTCGGCCCGGCGGGTCTGCTTGCCCTATTTTGGCTTTCGGCTCCTGCGATCGCTGGACTCTACCTTCTCTACGAGCTCGGAGCGGTGTCGAATTGGCTTCGCGCCCGCGGTGACGTGGGACTCTTGGTGTACGCGGCGGTATTCATGGTGACCAGCGGCATCGGCCTCCTGCCGACCACTGCCCAGGCGGTGCTTGGCGGATGGGTCTTCGGCCCCGCGAAAGGCCTGCTGGCTGCCGCGGCGGCTTTCGCCGGCGCAGCACTGATTGGTCTCCTGATAACCCGGGCCGTCGCAGGCAAACGTCTCGAACGATTCCTCGACACAAAGCGGGAAGCGCGTGCGATTCGTGATGCCTTGATTGGACGGGGTTTCTTGAAGACCACACTGATGATCGCGTTATTCCGCCTCCCGCCTCAATCGCCCTTTGCCTTTACCAATCTGGTAATGGTGAGCTGCGGTGTGGCAGCGGCGCCCTTCGTGCTGGGAACCATCCTCGGCATGATCCCGCGAACGTTTCTCGTGATGCTTTTTGCCTCCGCCGCCGCGCAAACGGGCGCGGAAGACATTCAGGCTTTCGTCAAAGAGGGACCGGGTTGGCCGGTGGCCGCGTTCGGGCTTGTGCTCATGGTTATGGTGATGACCGTTATCGGAACCATCGCCCGGCGCACTCTGATCCGCCTGCACGTCGATCCGGCGGCTTTTCGCTGAGCAATCTTGAGCTATTCGGGCTGTTGCTTAGCGGTGTAAAGTGCGACGAGGGCGGCGCCGATCGCCTGGGAAAGCTCACCGAGGGTGGCTGGAACGATTTTGATCGTTTGGCGCTGGACAGGGAATAGCCAAGGCTCCGCAGCGGCTTGAATCGCGCCTAAATAGCGCACACGGAATTCTTCGGTTGTCGCGTCGGGGTCAATCAGTCCGCCACCGATAACAACAAATTCCGCATCAAGGGCGATCGAGAGATTGGCCACATGCAAGCCCAGAGCCCTGGCTTGATAATCGAAAATTTCAAGCGCCAGCGGATCGCCTTTCTGCGCACGATTTCGAAGCGAGAGGGCTTTCTCTTTGGCGGGCTCCACCGAACGCGTGAGTTTGTGGTCGGGATATTTCGGCATGAGATAGTCGAGATACTGCGGTAAACCGGAAAGTGTAGTGTAGGCCTCGAAGCAACCCCAACTGCGTCCGCAACCGCACGTAAATGGAGGCAACCCCAGCAAATGGATGGGCGCAGGCATATGCCCGGCTTCCATGCCCGCGAGTGTGTCGCCTTCCAGAGGTAGCCCCTGCGCGTTCATGTAGGCCGCCCCCAAACCGGAACCGGGAGCCAGCATGATGACCGACGCCTTCTTGTCGCCGCGCACCTTGGCCGCTTCGGCCACTCCTCCGTAGTTGCCATCATTACCCGCTACCAGAGGAATCGGGCGTCCGGCCTGCCGGGCCAGCGCTCGCGAATAGTCGGCATGAAAATCCCAACCGGCGAAGGCAGGAGGAAGGTTAGCTGAGCGGTCGAGAACACCGTACGCCTGATAGGGTCCGGGTATCGCCAGACCGACCCCGCGTACCTGATCCCAAGCAAGCCGATTGTTCGTCAGGAATTTCTCAATGCCCTCGATCCATCCCTCTATGACAGCATTCGTGCCAGATTGCGAATTGGTGGAGCTTTGAGCAAGCTCCAGCGAAATCGGCGTTCCGTCCGCATACACTCCGCACGTCTTGGATGTGGTGGCGCCGCTGTCGGTTCCGAGGTAAATATTGTTCATAGGAATTGGCTGAATGAATGGTCTAGATAATGCTCTAACGGCTTGCTGAACTCAGCGCGAGATCTGAACTTTCAAAAGATTCAAAGATACTCACGCCAAGCCCGCATTGGAGGCGACCGCCATACCTATTCGCTTTGGCTTGTGAACGCTTCATCGGACAGCCATATTTAAGCTGCTTATGCGGCCGTCCCTCACAGAAACTGGTCCCTCCGTACTCAATGTGTCGCTGGTTTGCCTCTGGAGAGTACGCCAGCGCTTCCGTCGCAGGTTTCATCCGCTCGTGCGGCCAAATATCATGGGGCGGTTTCCTTCCGAGTCCCGTTTGGATTCAAAGTTCCAGACATGACAAACTTTTCCATGATCAGCACAAGAGCGGTCCAAGATTTTCTGGAGACCATCCCAATCTTCGCCGGGCTTAATCGCTCTGCGCTCGCCGTCATCGCCGACGCGCTCGAACAAGCCGCATTCCGCGCCGGCGATATAATCGTTGAGGAAGCTGAAACCGGCAACCGCATGTTTATTATCTACACGGGGCGGGTTGAAGTGGTGAAACATCTGGGTGAAACGCGTGAGACAGTTCTCGCACTGCTAAAGCCAAAAGAATTTTTTGGCGAGATGTGCATCATTGAATGTCTGACGCGTTGCGCGTCGGTCAGGGCGATCGAGGACACCTTCGTCTTTGCGCTGAAAAGCACCGATCTTCACCGCCTCTTTGGCCGGCATCCCGACCAGTACGCCATAATGATACTGAACATCGCGCGCGACATATCCCGCCGCTTGCGCGCCCTCGACGAATTGTTTGCGGCGGTTTCTCACTGATTGACCGGCGATCCTGATAAAAATGTTACGTTCTCCCAATGTATGAATACATCCCCGTTCGGTTTTCAGCGTGTGAAGGTCATCGCTTTCTCTGTGATAGATTCTGACCGCGCCAATAAGTTCTATGGACTCACTCTCGGCTTGCCTCCCGCCTACGAGGGTAGCGAGCAAGTTGGCTATTTTCTCGGGCAAACGATTCTCATGCTGAAGTCAAACTGGCACGCTCCTCCGACCCAGGATCCCAATCCGCGTATTACAATTGGGACGGATGATGCGTTGCAGACTGAACGCGAACTGCGTGAGCGCGGTGTCACGATTTCGGATCCCGTGAATCTTTTCGACGAGTTCTACGTGGGGGGCTTTTTGGATAGCGAGGGCAATAAGCTGTGGTTTTGCTCGCCCGAGAAGAGCTAGGGATGCCGGCATGTTTTCCAATAGTTTCCGCCTTTGGCCTCAGCGTGCTCAAGAGTCATGCGTGGGCCAGCAGTCCGATTTCCGCACGGGTGGCGGCCGCCGCGTGGTTACAGTTTGAGGGCGCGTGCCAATCGAACTTGTGGCGGCGCGCTGACGCAGGTTTCTTCGATTCTCAGCGATAAACAGGGTGGTCCAGCCAGAAGGGATCGGCCACGCCATTCCGATAAGCCTTGAGCGCCTGTGGGGACGAAGTGACCCGGAGGTTGCTGTAGGTGCCGTCGCCGTTTTGCCAGCGTTCGCTCCAGAATACGGCCGCTTTAAGACGCGGAAAGCGGGTCTTCATGATTTGGAAGGCTTCGGTTATCCACTGGGCTTTGTCCCCCACGGCGGGAAACTCGCCAACGCCCCATTCGGCCAGCATCACGGGCTTGTTCGAATTGATCGAGCAAAGATCATCATATGCGTAAGTCATCACATCTGAGGCGGAGATCCATGGCTCGCTGCGGAACTGCTTCCCATAGGCGCTCATGGCCAGCCAATCCACGTAATCGTCGCCAGGATAGTATTCGTGGAGCTCGTTCCACTCGTCCAGGGGATACGAGTAGTTGTTGACATGGAAGAGCCAGATTATGTTCTTCGCGCCAGCCGCGCGGACCCGATCGACCACGTAGCGATAAGCTTTTTTAAAGAATTCGGGGCCGGCAAAGACATTGTCGGACAGTTCCTTTCCGCCTCCATAAAAATAGCCCGACCATGGGAACCAGGTGCCGTTCATTTCGATACCCCAGGCGACAAAGAGCGGTTGACCGAAGGATTTTGCCTGCGTCGCCCAAGAGTCGATATAAGAATCCCATTTGCCGGCGAGGATGGCGTCGAGTGCAAAGCGGTCAGGTCCCGCATCCTGTTTGTAGGGCTTGTCCCAAGGCGACCAGTAGATAAGCGGGATGGCGTTATGGCGGGTAATGATTTCCAAGTTGTGGAGGGGGAAGGTTTCTTCTCCCCAGTAACTCGATGAGGCGATAATGGCGAGATGCTTTCCGACGGCCTCCTCGAAAGCTTCAATCTGCTCGAGAGTGACGTCATCTTCCGCCTCGCCGAAATCCAAGTACGCTCCCGTGTAAGCGCCTTGCTCTGGGATTGCGAGGTGAACAGGTGCCTGCGGCGATGCGGATGATCGCTGAAGAGGATGCGCCAGAGGCTCGCGACAGCCCGTCGCGAGCAGAGCAACCGCCAGACAAAATCGGATGATCTTCAAGATTTCAACGCATGCATTGCCACGGTTCCCTTGCGGTCCAGTTTACCCCATCCAACCCAGGCCCCCCGCAGCATCTGCAAAATTGAGCGCCATACGACGTAGCTCAAAACCGGCCGATAGACGAATCGCATGGGGATGATCCAAGCGGCCGTTTCTATTGGCTCTCTCTCGATCCAGCAGGCCAGTGAGGCGAGTGCCACATCGCAAATAAGGAATGCAAAGAAGTAGGCGACAAAGGGTAGTCCCGCCCCTGAAAGCAGCGAGACGACAAGCAGAAAGTCGAGAAGGGGAACTGCCGCGACCAGTAGGATTTGGAAGATGACGATGCTAGGAAGGCTGAAACAGCCGAGAGCACCGAAGCGTGGATTCAGCACCAGATCCCTGTGCTTCCAAAGACACTGCATCGTTCCAAACGCCCAGCGGCACCTCTGCTTGGCCAAGGCACGAATGGTGTCGGGCGCTTCGGTCCATGCAATCGCTTCCGGCGCGTAGGTCACCCGCCATCCCAACCGATGCAGCGAGAGCGTCAAGTCGGTGTCTTCAGCGATCGTATCCGAATCCAACCCGCCGGCTTCTTGGATGGCCTCTCTTCGAAACGCGCTGATTGCCCCGGGCACTACGGTAATCGCGTTAATGCGGTCGTAGGCGCGGCGGTCGAGGTTGAAGCCGCAGATGTATTCGAGACTCTGGAAGCGGGCAACCCATGTCTGAAGGTTGCCGACCCGGGCGTGTCCGGACACAGCGCCGACACTGGGATCGGCCAAAGGTTGAACGAGAACACGGAGTGTGTCGGGTTGAAATTGCGTATCGGCGTCAAGGAAGACAATGACTTGATTGACGGCTGCTGCCAGGCCTCGGGTCAGAGCACCGGCTTTTCCGCTATTGGCGTGTCGCAGCACGCGCACGCGCGGGTCGCCGACTTCCTTCGCTCGCATAGCCGTGGCATCGCTCGAGCCGTCGTCCACCACGATGACCTCCACCGGCGCGGAGTAATCGGTTTTCAACACGGACCGCAAGGTTGATGCGATAACTCTTTCTTCGTTGTACGCCGCAATCACGATGCTAAGGGAAGGCGTGAAATTGCCGGATGAGGGAAGCGATTTTCGAGTTAGCGAAAGGACGGCCAGAGCGACGCTGCGCAAGAGTGTTAGCAGCGAGGTAACGATCATGAACGCCCAAAGAAACTCCTCGCTCCAGTGAACGGTGAGAAGGCCGGCATTGGCTATCACGTTGGGAGCGCTTGGAGTGGTCTCGACCAACGGAGGCATGGTGTGGTTACGGCTGAGTCCTAGCAGTTTTCCTGCCGGAACCACCGAATCTGCCCGGGCCTTTAGGAAATCGAGGATGCGCGGCAACGCGGCGACCGTCTGGCTGCGGTCGCCTCCCGCGTCATGCAGCAGAATGATGCTTCCTGAGTCGCGTCCCTCCTTGACTCGGCGCACGATTTCGTCGACGCCCGGGCGGTCCCAATCCTGCGGATCGATACTTTCACCGACGGTGATGTAGCCGAGGTCGGTGGCGAGGGCTATCGGCTGCGCCTCGTCAGGCGATGCCGGCATGGAATCTGCGCTGTAGGGCGGACGGAAGAGAATTGTCGTGCGGCCGCTTAGCCACTCGATGAGCCGTTGAGTTGCATTCAATTCGAGTGTGGCCTGCTCTCCAGTGGTTTCCGAGAGGTTGGGATGCGTATAGGTATGGCTCCCAATTTCATGGCCCTCCTTGAGGATTCGCCGGATGAGGCTGGGATTATCCTCGGCATGTTTGCCTATGACAAAAAAGGTAGCATGGACATGATTCTGCCGCAGAATGTCGAGTATCTGCGGAGTCCATTTGGGATCCGGACCGTCGTCGAACGTGAGCGCGACTTGATACGGTTTGGCATCCTGGAAATGCACGACGGTGGGATAAACGGGCCATTGCTTGTAGGTTTCGCAGACGTATCCGTCCGAATCGACCCAAAGCTGGCGCTTACCGGATTCGGAAGTCAAATCCGCCGTGAGGAAGTCTCCGTCTCCAATTTGCGCGATGACATTCTTGGGATCGAGCGTTTCGAGCGGCTGCAGCAATCGTGGCGAGGGTCTGTCGTCCGAGTGATGGTTCAGCACGGGCCAGATGCCCGGGTCTTCGGTACCGAGCTGGTTAATGAGGACGCCGGCGCAACCCTCGCTATCCAGTGCACGGAGTTGATTGGCAAAGGTCGAGGCATCGAGAAACCAGACTTGATGCGACTCTTCCTCTGAATCGTAGCTGAAGGTGGGGTTGAAGTCCGGGGCTGAGCTGGTCACGGGACCTCCGCCGGATCGCTGTGCCCGCGTCATGGCGTCGGCAAAGCTAATCGTGGACGTCTTCTTCGTGGTGGTATTCCAATCGTAACCGTAGCTGCCGATCGAAAGGATCCACTGACCCGGCTCTCCATATCCCATAAGCGTCCTTAACCATCCTTCGAACCAAGGCTGTGAAGCAATCGGGCCGGGAGCGTCATCCTCAGCGTTTTCGTCATGCAGTTGGGCGACAAGATGATCGACGACGCCGGGAAGATCTTCCAGGTCAAAGGCGCGTAAATCCGCGCCAACCGGAACGCTCAGCCAAAGTTCAAGCCTCTCCGCGCGCAGCCTCAAATGCAAACGTCCGAAAAACTCCACGAGTTTGGTAGAGAGAGAGGGATCGATTCCTTGCCAATCGACGACGACTCCAGAGGCCCCGATATTTTGCAATATTTTGATAAGATCATCCCCAAAAGCGAGTTCGGTGTTCTTATCCGCCCGGATCAGCCCTTCTACCGCATCGGTGTCCCAGCGTCGGCCGGAGAGATTGGCGAGGATTGGAAAAATTCGCAATCGGGAAGCCCGACCTGCGAGGAGAGCATCTGAATCCAATTCGACTTTAAGGCGAGCCGGCTGCCCGCTAACAGTAAGCTTCTCGATGCAGACATGCGTGAGTTCGGGCAAATGCTGAGACAAGTCCTGAAGGCTGCGCGGATCTCCGCCTGTCAGCAGAGCGGCCGAAATTCGGGATTGTTCAGGCTCGGCGATGCCGGCTCTTTTCCGTTGATGGGGAGCCTGGGAGAATTTCATCCAGGGCTTTTTGGGAGCAGCCGTGCGGATGGAAGGATTATTAAGGGCTCTGAGTTCCATTTTCATGGCCCTGAGCGAATCGGGCATGCGAAGTTCCGGTTTGACCCAGAGAGCGCGGATAAAAAGGATCAACAGAGCGAGGAGCATGAGAAGCCCGAAGCCAGCGCCCACGCGGATCCAATTCCAACGTCTCCCCTGAGGGTCAAGGAAGACAAAATTCCGATCGCTCACTAGCTAAAGGATGTGGCGACCGGCAAAATTCCGATCCCCTTGCTTACGGACCGGGGCCCTTGCGGGCTGCATGGGAAATTCCAAGGCTATGTTCACAGCGCGATGAGATTTCTGACATCTTCATCGCCGTCCGCGTTCAAGTTCCCAACAAGAGTCGTGCCGGGTTTTCGATGCAGTCCTTCACGCGAATCAGGAAGGTCACGGCCTCCTTTCCGTCCACCACGCGGTGATCGTAGCTCAAAGCCAGATACATCATCGGTCGCACGACGACTTGTCCCTTCTCGGCCATCGGACGCTCCTGGATTTTATGCATCCCAAGGATTCCGCTCTGCGGAGGATTTAATATGGGGGTGCTCAGAAGAGAGCCGTATACGCCTCCATTTGAAATTGTGAACACTCCACCCTGCAGATCATCCAGCCCGATCTTTCCTTCGCGAGCCTTGACGGCGTAGCCCACGAGAGCGCCCTCGATGTCAGCGAACGATTTCTGATCGCAATCGCGCAAAACAGGAACGATGAGGCCGCGCTCGGTCCCGACGGCAACGCCGATGTCGTAATAGTGATTCTGGATAAGCTCGTCGCCGTCCATGCGGGAATTGATGGAAGGGACGGCCTTGAGAGCGTCCACAACGGACTTGATGAAGAAGGACATGAAGCCAAGCTTCACTCCGTGCCTCTTGGTGAACTCCTCCTGCATTTCCTTGCGCAGCGCCATCACTCCGCTCATGTCGCACTCGTTGAATGTCGTCAGGATCGCGGCCGTGTGCTGCGCCATGACGAGTTGCGCGGCAATTTTACGGCGCAGGGGAGTCAGTTTCTTCCGGGCCGTACGAGGATCGTCGGGTGCCGTAATCTTCGGTTTCGGTGCGGGAGCTTCCGCTTTTCTTTGTGGAGCGGGAGCGGGCCTGGTCTCGGGGGGAGGCGCGGCTGGCGCCTCTGCAGCGGGTGCGGCGGGTTTCTCGGCGGGAGGTTCTGGCTTCGCCGGCTCGGCGGGCGTTTCCGCCCGGGCGGCAGCGGAAGCCGGCTCGATGATGGCGACGACCTGGTCGATTTTGACTTCGTCGCCTTCGGCAGCCTGGGTCCTCAGGACTGCCGGCTTCGGGCGCATTGACTTCGGTAGAAACCTTGTCGGTTTCAAGGGTAAAGAGGATGTCGCCGGCATTTACGGACTCGCCGTCCTTCTTGTGCCAGACCGAGAGGATGCCCGAGGTGATGGATTCGCCAACGGTGGGAACTTTGACTTCGACGTTCATAAAGGATGGCGGCAGCTGTTAGACTTCAAAGGCTTGCTTGAACAAAGCCGCCTGCTGAGCCTGGTGCGCCTGCATCGTCCCGGCCGCCGGACTGGCGCTCGCAGGCCGGCCGGCGTAGTGGATATAGCTTGGGAACAGATTCAGCAGCTGGGGCAAAATAAATGTCCATGCGCCCATGTTTTCCGGCTCTTCCTGGCACCACACGAATTTCTTCGCATTGGAGAATGGTTTCGCCAGGCGGGCGACCTTCTCCTTGTAAAGCGGATAAAGTTGTTCGATTCGAATGATCGCCGCGGCGTCCTTGAGATTGTTCTCCTGACGATACTTGATAAGATCGTAGTAAACCTTCCCCGAGCAGAAGATGACCCGCTCAACCTTCTTCGGTGCGGATTCTGTGTCGCCGAGAATTTCGAAAAACCGCGAGTTCGGTGAAATCCGGTTCCTTCGAGACCGCCTGCTCGTGGGTAAGCAGGCTTTTTGGCGTCATGACAATAAGCGGCTTGCGGTACTTGCGGTGCATCTGCCGGCGCAGGACGTGAAAATACTGCGCCGGCGTCGTGAGGTTGCAAACCTGCATGTTTTCCTCGGCGCAGAGCTGGAGGAAACGCTCGAGCCGCGCGCTCGAATGCTCGGGCCCCTGGCCTTCGTAGCCGTGGGGAAGAAGCAGCACGATGGCGCTCGGACGGCGCCATTTGGACTCCGAAGACGCGATGAATTGATCGATGATGATCTGCGCTCCATTGGCAAAATCTCCGAATTGCGCTTCCCAGAGGTAGAGCTGGGACGGAAAATCCATCGAGTAGCCGTAATCGAAACCGAGGACGGCGAATTCCGAGAGCGGGCTGTTATAGACGCAGAACCTGGCCTGATTGGGGCGGAGATGATTCAGCGGGATATAGCGCTGGCGATTTTCTTCATCATAGAGCACGCTGTGGCGCTGGCTGAACGTGCCACGGCGGCTATCCTGGCCGGAAAGCCGCACCGGAGTGCCCTCGAGAAGCAGCGAGCCGAACGCAAGCGCCTCGGCGAAAGCCCAATTGTAGGGGCCGCCTGCCTTCCATATTTGCAGGCGCCGTTCAAGGAGAATGCGCTTGATCTTCGGCAGCACACGAAATTCCTCCGGAACCGTGGTCAGCGATTTTGCGATGAGTATCGAGGGTTTCCTTGGTAATCGCCGTATTGATCGGAGCGTGCGAATAGGCGGGCTGGAAAATGGCCGTCGATCCGGCGAACTCGTGCGCTTTCGACTTTTCGGCGGCCGCCAGCTTTACCTGGGAAAGAGCGTCGTTCAGTTCCTTGAGTGATTCCGCCTTCATGGCGGCGGCTTCCTCGGCCGAAACCGTGCCCAGTGGAGCGATCTGTGCGACAAAGACTTCGCTTGGCAGCGGGTGGCTCTTGATTTGGTTGTACAAGTTCGGGCTGGGTGAAGGCCGGCTCGTCGCCCTCGTTGTGGCCATGTCGGCGGTAGCAGTAAATGTCGACAACCGCGTCGCGACCGAACTCATGCCGGAACTCCAGAGCGATCTTGGCCATTTCCATGACGGCGATCGGATCCTCTCCATTCACGTGGAAGATCGGCGCGTCGACCATCTTCGCGATCTCGGTGCAATACTCGGAAGATCGGGAATCGGCCGGCAGCGTCGTAAAGCCGATCTGGTTGTTTACGACGAAGTGGACCGTGCCGCCGGTGCTATAACCGGGCAACTGCGACATGTTGAAAACCTCGGCGACCACGCCCTGGCCGATGAAGGCCGCATCGCCGTGGATCAGAATCGGAACCACTTTCTTGCGATAAGCCGTGTCGTCAAGCAAACGCTGGCGCGCACGGGCCTTGCCTTCGACGACAGGATCCACCGCCTCAAGATGGCTGGGATTTGCGGCGAGGTTGATCTCCACTTCGTAGCCGGTCGCGGTCTTGCGCACGTTGCGATATCCGAGGTGATACTTCACATCGCCGTTTCCACCGACCGAATCCGGCGCGAAATTTCCCTGGAATTCGTTGAAGATGACATCGAGCGGCTTGTTTAGAACATTGGCGAGGACGTTCAGACGTCCGCGATGGGCCATGCCCATGACCAGCTCCTTGATTCCGCGCTTCTCGCAGTTCTGAACGATGGTGTCGAGGGCGAGGATTAGCGACTTCGCCGCCCTCCAGGGAAAACCGCTTGCCGCCGTACTTGGTGTGCAGAAAATTTTCGAACGTCTCTGCCTCATAGAGTTTTCGAAGGATATCTCGATGGACGGACGGATTGGTGCGCAGTGAACCGTCGCGATTCTCCAGTTTGTAGAGCACCCAGGTGCGCATGCGGGGATTCTGGATATGCATGAACTCCGCGCCGACCGTGCCGCAATAGATGGCTTCGAGCTCGCGAATCATTTCGCGCAGCTTCATCTTCCTGCCCTCCTTGAAGAACCGGGAGGCGACCGTCAGATCGAGCTCCTTTTCGTCGAAGCCGAGTTCCTTCAGGGTGAGGAGTGGATTCGATCGCTTGAGAAGATCGAGCGGATCGAGGTCGGCGATGGTATGCCCGAGCGTTCTGTAGGCGTACACGAGAGCTTCGACCCGTGTTTGGAGGCTGCTGTCGGTAACTGCCCCGGGGGAAAGTTCGGCGGTGGCGCTCTCCCCGTTCTCCTCGCTCTTGGCAAAACCTAGCTCGAAACCCTCGAAAAAAGCGGCCCAATCAGGATCCACCGATCGAGGATTGGAAAGCCAGCGTTCGTAATTCTCATCGATCAACCCCTCGCTCCACCGGGCAGTAAAAGTACTCATATGCAATAGCTAGGTTCGTGCCCCATCGGACGCGGCGATGAGCCGCCCTCATTTAGGAACCTACAGTGTGAGGGAAGATTCTGATTTGCGCAAGCAGGCAGTAACGCCTGATCACACGCACGGTGCTCTCAACAATGGCCGGGGCTTTGTGAAGGGCGCCGCTTGAAAATCAAAGGATCTCGCGTTAAACGGAACAACTCCCGAGATGATTAAGGTCGAAAACCTCACCAAGCGCTACGGCGGCGTTACTGCGGTGGACGAGATCAATTTCGAGGTGGACAAGGGGGAGGTCGTCGGATTTCTTGGCCCAAACGGCGCCGGGAAAAGCACCACGATGCGAATGCTCGCGTGCTACCTTCCTCCCACCTCTGGACGCGCAGAAGTGGCTGGCTGCGACGTTTTTAGGGATTCGCTCAGGGCGCGTGAGCATATCGGCTACATGCCCGAGCATGTTCCGTTGCCGCACGACATGCGAGTAAATGAGTATTTGTCTTTTCGCGCGGCGCTGAAGGGTGTCCCTGGCCGCCGCATCAAGGAACGATTGGCGGATGTTTCCGATCTTTGCGGGCTTTCCGAGGTGGAGCGCAGGATGATCGGCGCGTTATCGAAGGGCTTTCGACAGCGCGTCGGGCTCGCCGACGCGATGATCCATGAGCCCGAGCTGCTCATCCTTGACGAGCCGACCATCGGTCTGGATCCGAATCAAATCCGTCAGGTGCGTGAACTCATCAAGAACCTGCGCCGCCATCACACGATCTTGCTGTCGACCCACATCTTGCCGGAAGTGGAGATGACTTGCTCGCGCGTCATCATTATCAACAAGGGACGCATCGAGGCCCTTGATACTCCGGAGAACCTGCGCTCCCGCATTAGCTCTGAAGGAGAGGTCCTTTTGGAGGCGAAAACCGAGGATCCTCACGCGATCGCCAAGCTGAGGTCCGTAAGTGGTGTGAAGGATGTTGTTCAAAAGAAGATCGGAGATTGGACGCGCTTTATCCTTCACGTAGAAAGTGACCCTAGGGAGACGCTGCATGCGCTCGCTGTGAAGGAGGGATGGCCGGTGCGGGAATTGACGCGACGCTGCGCCACGTTGGAACAGGTCTTCGCCGAGGTGACCCACTCGGAAGAACAGTGATGAAACGGTTCTTCACTCTGCTGGCTCGCGAAGTGAGCCACTACTTCCACCAACCGCTAGCTTATATCGTCCTGTTTTTTTTTCTCCTTCTGACTGCGGCGAACTTCCATGCCGGGCTCGTCGCATTGAATCGGCGGCCGGGCCAGACCTCTGTCGTCGAGGCATTTTTCAACACCGTTCTTTTTTGGTTTCCATTCGTGTTGATTTTCCCGCTGCTAACGATGCGCCTCTTTAGTGAGGAGTACAAGCTTGGGGACAATTGAGACACTGATGACCGCACCCGTGCGTGATGGACAGGTCGTCGTCGCGAAGTTCCTCGGCGGCTTTGTCTTCTATCTCGTTCTCTGGGCGCCGAGCCTGCTTTATTTTGTGCTCTTTCGCTGGTTGACGGGTCAGAGCGCCGCGGATGCCTTCGGATCCTATCTTGGCGCCTATTCGATGCTTATTCTGGTGGGGATGTTCTATCTTTCTATCGGCTGTCTGGCGTCCGCGCTGACAAAAAATCAGATCGTGGCCGCAACCGTTGCTTTCGCGCTGATAAGCCTGATGTTTTTCCTTAGTCTGCTTTCTTTCATTTTCCTCACGGCGAGCTCCACGTTGCGAGAGCTTACGTACTATTTTTCAACCATTGAGCACATGGGGGAGTTTTCGCGGGGCCTCTTCGACACGCGTCCGGTCGTCTTTTACCTGAGTATGACGCTCTTTACCCTTTTCCTGACCTTCCATGTCTTTCAGTACCGAAGATGGAAAAACTAGGAATTCCGCGCAAGACGATCCGGCTGAATGTCGCGTTGCAAGTGCTTGCGATGGTGGCGCTTTTGATCGCTGTGAACTACTTCAGCTTTAATCACTATGCGCGCGCTGACTTCTCGCGCTCTCAAAAGTTCGTACTTTCCGATCAGACGAAACGGGTGTTGCGCGAGTTGAAGAAGCCTGTTCAGGTAACGGTGTTCTTCTCGCCCACCGTGCTCTCGCCGGAGACCGGACTTTTTCCCGATGTGCAGAATCTTCTCAAGGAATTGATCTTTTCGGGTCGGAACAAGATCGAAGTCGAATACGTCGATCCTACTCGCAATCTTTCCCGGGCGCGGGAACTGCAGGAGCAATACAAGTTCAGTGTTTCCGAGAACGTCCTCATCCTGGACTACGATGGTCGCTCGAAGTTTGTGCCTGTGTCGGAGATGGCTGATTTCGACATGAGCCCAGTTGAGAACGGTGATCCACCGCGGCTGTTAACCTTCAAGGGCGAGCAGGCTCTGACCAACGCCATGATAGCTCTCGTGAGCCCCGAGCGGTTGAAGGTCTATTTCCTTCAAGGTCATGGAGAACCAGGGATAGGAGAAATAACGCCGCTTTCCGTCTTTAAGGATTACATCGAAAGGCAAAACGTGACCGTTGCGCCGCTGTCTTTCGCATCGCTGGACGCAGTGCCGGCAGATTGTGCCACCCTGATTATCGTGGCTCCGCAGTTCGATATTGAGGAGCGCGAGGCGACGATTCTTGAAAAATTCTGGAAGGAGAAGGGCCGGCTACTCGTTCTGCTCGACCCGAAACCAAAAACGCCACGGCTGACTTCGTTGCTCAATCGAGTCGGAGTGATCCGGCTGGATAACCGGGTCCTGCGCACTGTGCGCCTGCCATTCGCCACGGGAATCCTGCGCGACGTGACCGCCGAATTTCTTCCCAAAAATGCCATCACGAAGCGGATGGCCGGCATCAACATTTTTTTCCCGGGAGCCACGCAATCTCTCGGTTTCGATGCCGGGCAATCGCAGGCCGCCGGCGTACAGATTTGGCCACTGATCCGGGCTGGTGACGAATTTTGGGGAGAGACCGAGTATGCGACCGACGAAAAGAGAGGTGTTCGCTACGATGAGGGGAAGGACGCCGGGCAGCCGGTTTATGTGGCTGTCGCCGCTGCGCGTGGTGGCGTGAAGGACGAGCGCGTCGAAGTCGAATCGGCGAAGCTGATCGCCGTGGGAAGCTGCGAATTTGCGCTCGATGCCGCGCTCAACCAGCAAGGGCTGGATTTTCTTCTTAGCGCCATGAATTGGTTGCTCGACCGCGGCCAGTTCACGGGGGTGATGCCAAAGACCGTGAAACACTTCTCGCTGAATCTGACGGATGCCCAACTTGGTTCCATCGCCCTTTATACAATGATCGTTATGCCGGGAATCGCGGCGCTCGCCGGCTTGGTCGTCTGGTGGCGAAGGCGCGCATGAGCCGTCTGAAGACCATTTTGCTATGCGCGTTGGCGATCGCCGCGATCGCGTTTCTCGCCATTTACGAACCGCTCACGCGCAGTACGCGCGAACACGCAGCGGACGCCCGCAAAGGACTCGTCTTGCACCTCGACCCGTCCAAGGTGCGCGAGATCCGGATTTCCACAGGAGTCAGTAAATTTGAAATCAAACGATCGGGCAACGGCTGGCAGCTTGGCACAAAATCAAACGACCGGGCGGATTCTGCTCTGGTCGAGCGCATGCTTCTTGCAGCCGCAGGAATGCGGTATTTTGACAGGATTGCCGGACAGGAGTTCAAGGCGGACAGCGAACTGAGCGACTATGGTCTGCGCAAACCCAAGAGGACGATTGAATTCGATGGTGGCGAAAGTGCGACTCTCTTCCTTGGCAAAGACGCGGTGATTGAGGAGCGCATCTACGTGCGCACAAGCGGTTCGCGGGATGTCTATCTCGTCAGCGATGAGTTGCTCAAGCTGGCCTTTCGGGATGTCGCGGATTTTCGAGACCGTCGCCTCACGGATCTGTCTTCCGACCAGATTGATCGCGTTATTGTCCGCAGGCAAGGCGGCGAAATCGAACTGTCCCGTGATGCCACTGGCTGGCAGATCGTCAAGCCACTCCGTGCTCTCGCCGACGAGAAAAGAGTGGACGATTTTCTGAAACATCTCCTGAGCCAGCAGATCGTCGAGTTTGTCGCTGAAGACCCCAGCGACCTGAGTGTCTATGGCATTGCGGAGGGAAAGGACGAAATCACATTCTACGCCGAGGGTAGCGCACGCCCCCAAACGTTGCGCCTGGGAACTGACAAGTCGGGAACTCTCTTCGGTCAGTTCACTGCCAGAGATTCGGTTTACCGTCTTCCGCCAGAGGCCTCGCAGCTTCTGCAAATTAGCCCGGATCTCCTGCGCGATCGCCGTCTGCTCCCGCTTAATCTCGACATCGTGGACATGATTCGCATCCGCACACCGGCCAAGGAGTTTTCGCTCCGCCGCGAGGGAGACGGATGGGTGGTGAAGGACGGCGCGATCGAGCGTCCGGCAAGCGCTGCGGCGGTACGGACACTTGCGGATGCTGTGTCCACAGCAAAGGTGTCGGCCTATGACACGGTCGCAGACGGAAAGTTTGCGGCGTTCGGACTGGAACGTCCGCAGTGCAAGGTTTCGTTCATTGCGGTGCTTTCGGAGAACACACCAGAAACCCGCGCTGGGGAGCAACTCATCGCAAGCGTGACCATTGGGAAATCAGAAAACGGTCGCCTGTTCATTCAACTCGGTGAGACGCCCGAAGTGCTCAGCGTCCCCGAAGCCATGCTCAATGCAATCCCACTGGATCCCGCCGGGTGGATTTCGCCGGGATAGTTCTCCCGTAAGGTCCGCGTTTTCATTCTTGGCCTCGACCGTTCGGAAGCAAGTCCGGCGAGGCGATCGGCATTGGCGAGAGCTCAACGCATAGGAACTGGGCCACGGATCAACACAGATGAAACACGGATCCGAGAGGTCCGATCCGGCGCTCTCCGCCCCGGTCAAATCCGTGTTTGATCCGTGTTGATCCGTGGCAAGACCCAAGCGGTCGTCGCGTGGCGGAGGCGGTGGAATCGTCGCGCCAGCGTAGCCATGTGTTACACGTGTTGACTGACTTTTCGCTGCAGATTGAGGTGGAACGTGCCGAGCGGAAACTCGTCGTCGTGTACCATGCCGAGCCACTTCTTCAGGTCCGCTTCGTTGCTTACTTCTCGCGAGGCCGACTTCCACTTCGAGCCGACATTTGGTCGGACATAAGCCGAAATTAGATCGTGCGCCGCGAGCCAGAGATTCATCCGGGAGCACACCGCCCCAAGCTTATATAAGCGCGCGATTTCCTCTCGCAGTTGCGATGCTGCGTCCGGCAACGGCTCCCATTTGATCGTCAGCCTGTTATCGCGCCAGATCAGCACGTCTTTCTGGTGCAGATACGAAAACAGCAACTGCCCGCCCAGCGCGTCATAGTTCCGCACACGTAGCCCCGTGATCGGGAATCGGAAAATGCGATCAAACAAGACGGCGTATGTAACATAGATCGCGAAAGGAAAGTCTTCCCGCGCCAGACGGGCCGCCTCGCAGAAACTCTGTAGATCGACGCGCAACTCCTCCAGCCCGTACATCCAATACGGTGCTCGCTGCCGGATCATAAATGGATCAAACGGCAACTCTCCGAGACTGTGGGCCTTGTCGTGAATCAAGTCCCAGAGTCCCGTCGTGTCCTGCATTATCGCCAACGAGTTGAGAAAACACTCGAGTTGCGGATGCAGTTGCAGACACGTGGCAGCCGCCGCCTCCGCGGTGTATTTCTGGAGCCGCTGCGCTTCCCGATCGCAGAAGATGATTGCGAAATTGTTCGTCGCTCCCGACTTCAGCGAGACCATCTCAGGGAACAGCACGGCGCACTGGCTGTCGTATCCCGCAGTGTAATCCACCAGGTGCCCGGGAACGAACCGTTCGTTTGGATAGAGATCCCTTTCGAGCGCCGCCAACCACTCCGGCCATGGCGTGCGGATGATCAGCGCCTCAAAACGCGTGTTGCTCGAGGCGTTCGGCGTATATAAGGGAAAGACAACAAGATATTCGCGGTTGTGGACGCGATGCTTTTGCGGATTGAATGCAGCGAGCGACCGACCGAAATCCGGCTTGCCAAAACCGCCTGCCGCCCACGCTTGCAAATCGCCGATCACCTCGGCGAGGTAAAGTTCCTGGTGCGGAAACAACGGTCGCAACTCATCGACAGCATAGGCAGCCGCAGACAAATGCGCTTCCGCCTGGACCTGCGCGCCGCCAGGCACGGAACCATCCGCATTTTGCAGCAGTCTCAACGCGTCCACGGCCGATCTCAGCCGGACCCATGCGTCCGATTTCCGCGCCTCAGACTCCACCTCGACAACCGGCAGACGGCGAAACGCGGGAACGGCGAGCCAATAAAAAAGGTTCAGCCAGAGCTTCTCGTGGTCGTAATCGCGCAAATGCTCGTCGCCAAACAAGCTCGAATCGCTTACCAGAATCACACGCCCTTCGCCTGCCTGCGCCATCCCAATCAAGCCGGCGTCTGGCGGCTGCGCTTTGCTGGATGCTTTCCACGCGATCCGAGCGGCTCCCTGAGCCTTGCACGAACCAGTCTGGTAAAAACGCGCCTCGCGAACTCCGTGTGCGAGCGGCCCATCCAATGGCTCAGCCGCGATGCGCGTCGGATAGTCCGCCGAGCCCGCACGGTCGACCACGGTCGAGTTCTCCATCTGGAGCCCGAGGGGAGCGAGCAACTCGTTGAGATTACTGCCGTACTTGTCGTACTCGTATTCCGAAATGACCAGCAACCCGCCGCCGTCGCGCACGAACGCCAGGACATCAGCAATTTCTTCGCCGGAAAGCCTGGGTGAGTTTGATGATGTCGTCCGCTCCCATTTCGAGTCACACGGGTGCAACAGAACCAGGATGTCCGTCCCCTTGAGCACGGCCGGAGACAACGGCTGTTCAACATCCCTTTGAATCAAAAAACCCTGCGCCGCCAGCGCTTCGGCGGCTGCCTGGTAGGAAGAATTGATGCTGTCCCCCGGATTGATCTCCTCTGCTCTCCGACGCGACACCGACCAACTTTCACTGTGATACTCATCGTACAGAACGCGAATGTTCCTGTCGTATTGAACCCGCTTCATAGGCCTTAGAATGGCCCAATTTAGCCCTGCAAAAATGGAGCGTCAAAACGCACGGGAATCGCAGAACCGCATCCCAGGAATTCTAACCACAGAGGACACAGGGAACACAGAGGGGAATCAGAGGGAAATGAGCTTCAGAACCCGATTCCAGAGGTCCCAGGCCATTGTGCACGTAAATGAAATGGCCGACGCGATGCCGCCTGGGTGATCCTTTTATTGAGGAGCTCTGCGCTCTCTGTGGATGAACCTGGCATTTGCTCTACTTGGACCCCGCCAGCAGGCGCTCGATGTCGGACACCAATGCGCTTACATCGTCTTCCATGGTGTCCCATGAGCACATCAAGCGGGCAGCGCCGCCGGGGCCCACATCCGTGTAAAACCTGTGCCCGCCTGCACGCAGAGCGTTCAGCACTTCGAGCGGAAGCTTTACGAACACCGCGTTCGCCTCCCGCGGGTAAATCACTTCGACGCGTGCCAGTGGCCGCAGCCTGCGCTCCAGCCGTTCAGCCATCCCGTTCGCGTGCGATGCATGCCGAAGCCATGCGCCGCCGGTCAGCATCCCGATCCACTGGGCCGACAAGAACCGCATCTTCGATGCCAGCTGCCCGGACTGTTTCAGCCGGTATTCAAAGCCTCGCGCAAGCTGTTTGTTGAAAAAGACGACCGCCTCGCCAAACGCCATCCCGTTTTTCGTGCCGCCGAACGACAACGCATCCACGCCCGCTCGCCACGTCAGAGCTGCCGGCGCCACGCCCAACGCAGCGACCGCGTTGGCGAACCGCGCGCCGTCCATGTGCAGAGGCAGCTCAAATTCCCGCGCCACTTCGCCCAGCGCCGCCACCTCGCCCGGCGCATATACAGTGCCAAGCTCCGTCGCCTGAGCGAAGCTGATCGCCCCCGGCCGGGACGCATGGACGTCGGTGCGCCGGACAGCCGCTTCCGCCACCTCGGCTGGGATCAGCTTTCCGTTTTGACCTGACAAGCCCACGAGCGTGACCCCATGCGCAAAGAAACCTGGCGCGCCACATTCATCCGTTTCGAGGTGCGCGAACTTGTGACAGAGCACGGAGTGGAAAGACTCGCACATGCTCGCGACCACGAGGGCATTGGCCGCCGTGCCGCTGAAGACAAGGAAAACTTCGCAATCCCGTTCGAAAAACATCCCGGATCATTTCGCGCGCCCGATGTGTCCATGGGTCTTCGCCGTAACCGGGCGTGTGCCCGCAATTGGCCTCTTCCAACGCCTGCCAGACCTCCGGACAAATCCCGGAATAGTTGTCGCTGGCGAATTGGCGACGCGCGGAGTCGGCTGCTTCCATGCTAGTAATTTGTGCTGGTGCGCCCCCGTTTTCCAGACGACGCTACTATCTGTCCTATGACTCGACCTTCGTTGTCAAAGACGCAGAGTTGAGAGAAGAGAGTCCGTGATTGGCATTGCCAAGAATTTTTTGCCAAAGAAGAAAATGCCCAAAACCTTGAAGTTTCGTTCTGGCGACCCGGAAAAACCCCGTGCTTTCGAGACAGACGTGCAAATCGGAGCGTCGTTCAAGCTCTTCGTTAGTCGTCACGGCGACGGATTCTCTGCGCAGTTCACGGCGCACAACGCGCGGGGGGTGGAGTTGCTCATGACGCGCAAGGCCGATACGACGAACGGATCTTTCGACGATTGGCAGCTTTTCCAAGCGGAGGCGCAATACGCGGAAAGTATCCTTCGCGACGCGCTCGGCGACGTAGACGCTTCGATCGCCGCGGCCAGACGCGCACTCGAGATAAAGCCGGACTATGCACCCGCGGTTCTCACAATGGGCTCGATCGAATATCAGCTTGGTAGAGAGGCCGAAGGGAGACGTCTATTCCGTTCTCTGCTTTCGCTGCCGGACCAATCTGAGGATCTTTGGAAGGTCATAGACAAGGCCGGGAGCTTCCTCATTCAGAGCAAGCGGTATGCGGACGCGATGGAGCTCTATGATGGAGCAGTTGCAAGATTTCCGAATCGCGCAGTCTTATATCAGGGACTAGGTTGCTGCGCGGGTCACGAAGGGCTGTTCGATAGAGCTGTGGCGGCGTCGCAGAAGGCGCTTGATCTTGATCCAGTTAGCCAGGATTTGGCCAACGATCTCGGGTGGAGTCTCTTTGAAGCAGATCGCCTTGAGGAGGCAGAAGAGGTGCTGCTGAGAGCGGCAGCCATGGACCCTTCTGACGATCTTGCCCGAGAAAACCTACGGCTTTGCCAAGCGAAACTTTCAGTTCGGAAGCAAGTCCAGCGCGAGGCGATCGGTCTTGGCGGCCATAATGAAGTCGTTACGGTGCAGGCCGCGAATTTTGTGCGTCCACCAGGTGACGGTGACGCTGCCCCACTGCGTTAGCAGCGCGGGGTGGTGTCCTTCCGCCTCCGCAATCGCGCCGACCTTGTTTGTGAAATCGAGCGCCTGCACGAAGTTCTTCAGGCGGAAAACACGCTCCAACCGGCGCATACCTTCGCGCTCGACAATCTGCCAGTCCGGGATTTGGGTTTTCAGTTCGGCGATTTCCTCGTCCGTGACACGCGGCGCATCGGCGCGGCACGCGGTGCATGTTGATTCTTGTAGCGTAGTCATACGGAGAATAATCGCCGGTATCGCACAGAGATCAACGAATGGGAACTGGGCCACGGATGGGCACAGATGAAACACGGATCCCAGACAGTGCTATCCGCCCCGGCCAAACCCATGTTTGATCCGTGACGATCTGTGGCCAGACCGAAGCGGTCATGCATCATTACCCTCTGTGTTCTGTGTGCTCTGTGGTTAAGGTCCCGCGTGGCTTGACTCCGCCGCCGGGCTCGGCAGTCTGAAGTATTTGTCATGACCAGCGCTGAAATCCGCACATCCTTCCTCGATTTCTTCCGCGAGAGGCAGCATACGATCGTGCCCTCATCGAGCCTGATGCCCGACTCCCCGAACTTGCTGTTCACCAACGCTGGCATGAACCAGTTCGTGCCGATTTTTCTCGGAGAGATGAGGTGCCCTTACACCCCCGGGCGTGCCGCCGACACCCAAAAATGCATCCGCGCCGGAGGCAAGCATAACGATCTCGAGGATGTCGGACTTGACACCTACCACCACACGTTCTTCGAGATGCTCGGCAATTGGTCGTTCGGCGATTACTTCAAAAAGGAAGCTATTACATGGGCTTGGGAACTGATTGTCGAACAATGGAAATTTCCCCCGAACCGACTCTACGCCACGGTCTACCAACCGAGCCCTGGTGATCCGAGCCAATTCGACCAAGAGGCGCATGATTGCTGGGCGGAGCTTTTCGACAAAACAGGACTCGATCCAAAAGTCCACATCGTCGACGGGAACAAAAAGGACAACTTCTGGATGATGGGCGACACGGGGCCGTGCGGTCCCTGCTCCGAATTGCATGTGGATCTTACTCCCGCCGGTGACACCCGAGGTGCGTTGGTCAACCGAGGGAGCGCCGAGTGCATCGAAATTTGGAACCTGGTCTTCATTCAGTTTAGCGCGAACCCCGACGGCACATTCTCGCCGCTTCCGGCGAAGCACGTTGACACGGGCATGGGCTTCGAGCGGGTCGCGAGCATCATCCAGGGCACGAGAAACTTCACCGACTTCGCAAACGCGAAAATTTCGAATTACGAGACAGATATCTTCCGGGCAATATTCGACAAGATCGAAGAACTGAGCGGAATGAAATACGGCAGCACGCTGCCCGACCTCTCTCAACTCTCATCTCTCAACACTCAACAGGCCGCGGACGTTGCCTTCCGCGTTATCGCTGATCATATTCGAACTCTAAGCTTTGCCATCGCCGACGGCATTCAGCCAAGCAACACCGACCGCAACTACGTCCTCCGCCGGATTCTGCGCCGGGCCGTTCGTTACGGACGCACCCTCAGGTTTCGCGAGCCATTCTTCTACAAGCTTGTGGGCGTTCTTGCTCGCACAATGGGCGATGTTTTTCCCGAGATTCGGGAAAAACAAAGGCACGTCGAGGACGTGCTAAGGAGGGAAGAGGAGGCGTTCAGTAAGACGTTGGATAGGGGCATCGAAGAGCTCAATTACGCGTTCAAGGCTGCCTCGCCGAAAAAAGGCTCGCGCGGAAGGAAGGTCTTTGGGGACTTTATACCGGGTCACGTCGCTTTCGAGCTCTACGACACCTATGGTTTCCCTCTTGATCTTACCGAGTTAATGGCCCGTGAGCGTGGGATGACAGTTGACGTCGTCGAGTTCGAAAAGCTCATGGAAGAACAGCGCGCCCGCGCGCGCCAAGCTCAGAAGAAGGAAACCATCACCGTCTCCGATGAAAATCTTCAAGTCGAACCGACAAAGTTCCTGGGCTACGACTTTCTCGAGACCGAGGCGGTGATCGAATCCGTGGCGCCGGCGAGGACGGCGAATGAATTCGATCTGATCGTCGACCGCACCGCGTTCTATGCCGAGATGGGCGGACAGGTTGGCGATACCGGTCTTGTCCATGTGCCCGGCCCCGACTGGTCGGAAGTGGGATGTTTGCAAGTCACAAACACTCAGAAAAAGGGCGGCATTTTCATTCATCGAAGCGTCCTGACGGCAGGCCGCGCTCCCGAAGTGGGCGAGGCCGTTCGTGTGGCGGTGGATGCGGCGCGGCGCGGCGCGATCCAGCGTCATCACACCGTCACCCATCTGCTCCACTGGGCTTTGCATGAAGTCGTGAGCAAGGACGCTGCGCAAAAGGGATCTTATGTAGGGCCCGAAAAGTTGACCTTCGACTTCAATCACCAACCGCTCACTCACAAGCAGGTGAGCGATGTCGAAAAGCTTGTGAACGAGCGCATCATCGAGAACGCGGCTGTGTCGTGGACGGAGGTCCCCTACACCGAGGTGCGCGGGCGGGCCGACATTATGCAATTCTTCGGTGACAAGTATGGCGACACTGTTCGCGTGGTGCAGATCGGGGGCCAATTGGCTGCGCTGAACGGCTACTCAATGGAGCTTTGCGCAGGTACGCACACACGCGCTACGGGCGAAATCGGCCTTTTCCGCATCGCGGGCGAAGGAGCGATCGCGGCGGGGGTCCGTCGCATCGAAGCCGTGGCGGGGCTCGAGTCCTTCGCACGTGCTGCTGCGGATTCCGAACGCCTGAAGAGCATCGCCGCGGCGTTGAACAGTCCCCTGGGCGAGATCGAAAAAAAGCTCGACGCGCTTCTCACCCATCAAAAGGAACTCGAAAAAGCCCTTAAGGTTGCCAGCCAGCGCGAATCACTGAATCGCGCGAAGGAACTCGTTGGGAAATCGGAAGTCCTCAACGGAATCCCCGCCATCATTGCCAATCTCGGACATGCGGACGGCGACACCTTGCAAGCCGTCGCTGATGCGCTGAGGGCTCAATTTCGAGGAGTGATCGTTGTAGCCGGGATCGCTGATCCCGGCTCCGTTGCTCTCGTTGCCGCAGTTACCCCCGATTTCACGTCAAGAATCCAGGCAGGGAAACTCATCCAGCAAATCGCCCCAATTGTCGGCGGCAAGGGTGGGGGCCGGCCGGACACCGCCCGCGGCGGCGGCAAAGACCCGTCGAGGATCGATGAAGCCCTGGAAAAAGCACGAACGCTCGTCTAAGAATCGGAAAACGCGCGCTTGAGATTCGCCGGCGTTGGGCCTCCTGAATCGCGGCTCAATCCTTTGGAATCCATTTTTCCTCAGTGACACCACTCCGAAGATTTTCGTAGCGGGCGAGGATAAAGAGGAAGTCGGAGAGCCGGTTTAGAAATATCAACGCGCTCTTGCTGATTTGTTCGCTCTGCGAAAGGTTAACCACCGTGCGTTCGGCGCGGCGGCATACGGCGCGCGCAAGGTGGATCTGGGCGGCCGCCGCGCTGCCCCCGGGGAGGATGAAGTTTCGCAGAGGCGGCAATTCGCATGCCATCCGGTCGATCTCGGTTTCAAGCCATGTTGCATCGGCGGGCCTGATGTGGGCTTCGCGCTTTTCCCCTGAGGTTGCGAGATCGGCGCCGAGCGAAAAAAGATGGTATTGGATCGCCGCGAGGGAAACCTCTGTCGGCGCTGTGGGGACGGCCGCTCGCGCCGCGCCAATTACGCAATTGAGTTCGTCGAGCGTTCCGCAAGCTTCCACCCGCAAGCTGGTCTTGGAAACGCGCTCGCCTGAGAAAAGGCTCGTCGATCCATCGTCTCCGCTGCGCGTGTAGATTTTCATCTCTTGACCAGTATCAGGACTTGCCGGGGCGCCAGCGCAAATAGCAAAAGTTTTAAAAAGTACGAGAGTTCAAAGCGCACCGTGCGGGGTAATCCGGAGCGCAACCTGGAGGAGATGCAGGTAGTCTCTGCGGGGGATGGTGATGGCGCCGAATTGCGCGAGATGCGGAGTGATCCATTGAGTATCAAGAAGCTGAAAGCCTCTTTTTCGGAGCCGTGCCACAAGACACACGAGGGCAACCTTGGATGCCCCCGAGACGTGGTGAAACATTGACTCGCCGAAGAAAGCGCCGCCAATCCGAACGCCGTAGAGACCGCCGGTAAGCCTCCCGTTGCGCCAGATCTCCAGCGAATGGGCGTGGCCTGCCCGGTGCAGAACAAGATAACTTTGAACAATTGTTTCGTCGATCCATGTGTAGTGCCGGTTCGCGCAGGCGCGCACAACTTGCTCGAACGTCGTGTCCAGTCGCACTTCCCATCGCGGATCACGCAGCGTCCTTCTCGCGCCGTGGGGAATGTGAAAGGCATCCAGCGGTAGAATGCCGCGCGGGTCGGGCGAAAAGCAACGAATTGAGCCGTCCGCCATAGCCATTGGGAACCAGCCGGCGGAATAAAGGCTCAATAATTCCTCGGGCGGAATGAGAGTTGCCATTGGGGATCGGTTTTTTTTAGTATGCTTTGCGTGAGATGCATGACTCTTTTATTCTGCCTTCTTGCTTCCGTCGCATTGACGGGGTGCTCCGTTGCTGAGCAGGACGCCGCTGACGTCGGTGAGCAGTTTGAGCGGGGCATAACGGGAAAGGGTCGCATCGTGCCGAACAATCCTGCTTCCGATGCGTTTGGGCCCGAATTCCGGTGACCGAGCAGTTCGTCCGCATTGATCGAACATGGTATTTTCTCATAAGATTGCGTGTTTGAGAGAGGCTGCCTTCGAAATGACGAGTTCCGTCTCCGGCGGAAGAATCTGCCGGACTTTGCTCTCGAGTCCCTCAGTCTGCTAACCTGAAATGCCCGCGCACTCGTTCTCACCGGAGGACAAGATTGTCATTCTCGATTTCGGGTCGCAATACACTCAGGTAATCGCCCGGCGAGTGCGCGAATGCCGCGTGTACTCTGAGATTCTTCCTTTCTGGACGGAGGCTTCCGCGCTTCGCGCCATCGCACCAAAGGGCATCGTTCTCTCCGGGGGCCCCGCCAGCGTTTACTCGCCCAATGCGCCAAAGCCTGACAGGGGCATCTATGATTTGGGAATTCCCATCCTGGGTATTTGCTACGGTTTGCAGCTTATCGCAAGCGATCTTAGAGGGGCGGTGGAGCGTTCGTCGCAACGCGAATACGGCGCGGGGAAGCTCCGGGTGGACCGTCGCTGCGACCTTTTCCATGGTCTTCCCGGCGAACTCGATGTGTGGAACAGTCACGGAGATAAAATCACTAGACTGCCCGAAGGATTTCGCGCGCTGGGTCAAACGGAGAACTCCCGCAATGCTGTCATCGGCGACATCAAGCGCAAAATCTACGGTCTGCAGTTCCATCCCGAGGTCGCTCATACGCCGCGCGGGGAGGTCATTCTTCAAAACTTTGTTCATCGCATTTGCGGCTGCAAGTCCCAATGGACAATGGGCTCGTTTATCGATCGCACAAGCGCTCAAATTCGCGAGGAGGTTGGTGATAGTCAGGTGATTCTGGGACTCAGCGGCGGTGTGGATTCCTCGGTGGCTGCCGCTCTGATTCACAAGGCTATTGGCGATCAGCTTACCTGTATATTCGTCGATAACGGCCTGCTGCGTGCGCACGAAAGGGATGCGGTCGAGAGGCTTCTCGGCGGACACTTTCGCATCCGGATGAGAACAATTGACGCCTCCAAGCGGTTTCTTGCGCGCCTCAGGAACGTCGATGACCCAGAGCGAAAGCGCAAGATCATCGGAAACGAATTCATCAAGGTGTTCGAAGCCGCGGCGAGAAGCCTGAAGAAGACCTCTCCGGGTCGCTACCGCTTTCTCGCGCAGGGGACGCTTTATCCGGATGTGATTGAAAGCGTCTCAATTTCCGGAAATCCAGCCGCGCTCATTAAGAGCCATCATAACGTCGGCGGCCTTCCTCAGCGAATGAGGTTCAAGCTCATCGAGCCATTGCGGCAGCTCTTCAAGGACGAGGTGCGCGAGGTGGGGCTCGAGCTGGGCCTGCCCAAGGAGATTGTGAATCGCCAGCCGTTCCCCGGTCCGGGCCTCGCCGTCCGCATTCTCGGCGAGATTACGCAGGAAACGCTCCGAATGGTGCGCGAGGCGGACGCCATCGTCATCGAGGAAATGAAGGCGAGTGGTTGGTATTACAAGGTGTGGCAATCTTTTGCCGTCCTGCTCCCAGTGCAGTCCGTTGGCGTGATGGGCGATGAACGCACCTACGAAAAAACCGTTGCTCTCCGCATTGTGGACAGCCGGGACGGGATGACGGCCGACTGGGTGCGAATTCCCTACGACCTTCTGGCGCGCATTTCGACGCGCATCATTAATGAAGTCCATGGCGTCAACCGCGTCTGCTACGACGTTTCGAGCAAGCCGCCCGCTACCATCGAATGGGAGTAACGCGCGCCATATATCCAGGCAGCTTCGATCCCGTTACCTTCGGGCATATTGATATTATCCATCGAGCCCGTCAGCTCTTCGATTCGCTCATTGTGGCTGTGGCTGAGAATGAAGCGAAACCCCCGCTTTTCAATGCGGACGAACGTATTGCCATGATTGAAGAGGCTGTCGAACGAGCTCCGGGCATCACAATCAAAAAGCTCGATGGCCTCCTTGTGGATTTCGCGCGGACGGAAGATGCCTTCGTCGTCATCCGCGGACTCCGAGCGGTCTCGGATTTTGAATTCGAGTTTCAAATGGCTTTGATGAATAGACGCCTGGAGCCGCGCCTTGAAACAATCTTTCTGACTCCCAAGGAAGATTACACTTTCCTGAGTTCCCGCATCGTCAAGGAGGTGGGCCGCCTCGGCGGCGATGTCACGCCGTTCGTTCCCGCCTCGGTAGCCCTTCGATTAAAGGAGAAGTTTTCGGATGGGCTTCGCATTGATTCGCGGCAAGGTGAATAGCGCGTCGACTGACGCTTGGTGCGGGAAGTCTCTCGCGCGGAAGCTTTCTCCATGGCTGGCGCCCTTTCTGACCATGTTCGCTTGGTATTGGGTTGTCGCGCATTGGTTCCCGCTGAGGGAAGGGCGCGATATGATGACGTATTTTCTTTGCTTCCGCGACTTACTGCAGATCGAGCCGGAGTTCCCTCTGCTGATGCTCTTTCGGCCGCCACTGACCCCGCTCTTTTACGGGACGTGTTTTCAATTTCTGGACGCAGCGGGAATTGAGCTGGTCGTTGCGCTTCTTTATGCCGGAAGCATCACATCCGTCTTTGCAGTCGTTCGTGAATTCAGCACGTTCGGCGCATGGACGTTCAATGCCCTTCTCGGCGTGAATTTATGGCTATTCCGATGGTTTAACTCGGTCGGATCCGAAACGCTGCAAACCGTTCTCTTGTGCCTCTGGTTTTCCTTTACTTTCTTTGCCATGCGGTCCGCAACACCGCGGGCTTGGACGGGTGTCGCTGCAATCGTCTTTCTGCTGGTTCTCAATCGTCCAGGAAACCAAACCTTCGCGCTGTGCTTTGTGCTCCCGCTCTTTATCACAAGCGTCTCGGCCAAGCGCCGCCTCGCGCTTTCCGGGGCCTTCCTGATCACCTACGCTGCGGCGCACCTGGCATTTAGCTCTCTCAATTACCTAAGATACGGTGAATTCTGCGTCGCCAAGCTCGGCAACGCCCATCTTCCCTTTTACCGGCTCTTTGTGCAGGAACATTTGATCTCGCCCGGCAATGGTCCCGCCTCGGGACGGCTGGCAAGTTTCGTTGCCGAGAAGTTACTCACGAACCCGGTTTATAAGGATCACGAAATCACGCTGGACGTCTTTTTCCGCTGCTCCACGCAAAGGATGTTCAATTCGCTGATCTATGCGTTTCAGAAAGAAGGGTCGGCCGGCGATTTCGCAATCCTTCGCAACGCTGGTATGGAATCAATCCGGCAAGATCTCAAGGGCTCGTTGTTGCGCTACTCGGAGCATTTGATCACCGTCTTCGATTATCACGATCGAAGGCCATTTAGAATCAGTAACTTGCGTGATCTGTCGCGCGCTTTCGTGCGGGAGAGAGAGCAGCATTACGCGCGTTACACCGCCAAGGGTCTGCCGTTGCCGACGGAAGGCGACCTTCTTCCGTCCATGCCATTATTCGCCGCCCGCGAGGGAAGACGGGATGAAAATTGGTTTGGGCTGCAACGCGCGGTGAAGGAGTGGAAGATGGACCAGTCCGCCTCTTCGAGCCCGACCGCCGAAATGCTCTATGGGATCAGCCGAAAGCTTATTCCCAACTACAACTGGTTCTTGTTCGGTGCGTTTTGCTTGATCTTCGCCTCTCTGACCGGGCCGATTGACTTGAGAGTTCCTCTCTTGAGCGCTATCGCGCTGATCAGCCTTTTGGTGACATTATTTGGTTCCGTTCAATGGGAGTTCCGATACCCGTTCGACCCGATCTTTACCGCATTTACCGTGCATGCTTCTCATTGCCTGCTCGCGAGCCTCCGCAAATCCCGTTTTTTATACGAGCGCATTTCTGCGCTATTGAGAAGGATCCATGCCGGGTTCCGAAGATTCAAACTTGCGCGTTGAAACTTCCGGCTTTCACGCTGAGCGTTCGGATATGAAGATTCATCTGCGCCAGATTCCGCAAGGCGGCACACTCCATCTCGAAGATGCCGAAGAGGCCGGATTTTTGGAGTTGGAAGAGATCGGAGCGAGTCTCGTTTCGCCTCTTCGCTACGCATTGGACGTTGGGGTTTCCGAAGGCGGGATCTTTGCTACCGGTCGTCTCAGTCTCCGTATCCGCTTGAGGTGCGTGGCCTGTCTGAACGAATTTGAGACCGAGTTGACCATCGAGCCTTTCGCCGTTCACGAGGAGCTTGACGGACGGGAGGCGGTTGACTTGACCCCGCAGATGCGAGAAGATATTCATCTTGCTCTGCCAGCTCATCCCCGATGTGATGCGAGCGGACGCAAGCTTTGTCCAGCACGCTTTTCGCAGGCGCCCGCCGATGCATCCCAGCCAACCGGCAATGCACCCTGGAGCGTTTTGGACAAGCTGAAGACTGAAAAATTAGAAAAT
The DNA here is from genome assembly GCA_963810765.1 of uncultured Verrucomicrobiae bacterium. Classification (GTDB taxonomy): domain Bacteria; phylum Verrucomicrobiota; class Verrucomicrobiia; order Chthoniobacterales; family Terrimicrobiaceae; genus DASTFP01. The sequence goes on along the minus strand of CAWEOV010000023.1, from coordinate 173,418 downwards.
CAATAATCCGGATTTTATGGGAGTTCCAAAACGCAAGACCTCGAAGATGCGCCTGCGCACCCGCAAGGCGGCCAACCGCTGGCATGCTCCGAAGCTTTCCCAGTGCCCTCAATGCGGCGCCAGTGTGCGCGGACACACTGCCTGTCCGGCGTGTGGATACTACAAGGGACGCCAGGTTCTTACCGTAGACGCTGGATAGTCCCCCATGAGGATCGCCCTCGATGCTATGGGCGGCGATTATGCCCCGCGAAGTACCGTCGCCGGAGCGGTGATGGCGTTGAAGGAGTATCCCAAAATTAGGAAGCTCTTTCTGACGGGCGACCAAGCTGCAGTGGTGAGGGAACTTCAGGAACTCGGCTGCAGCGACTCGCGGGTCGAAGTCATCCATACGACCCAGGTCGTCGAGATGAATGAACATCCGGTCGACGCGATCCGCCGAAAGAAGGATTCCTCGGTGAGCCGCGCGATTGATCTGGTGAAACGCGGCGATGCCGACGCGATCGTGAGCGCCGGCCACACTGGCGCGATGGTCGCAGGCACGACGATCAAGCTCCGGACGCTGAAGGGCGTCGAGCGACCCGGCATCGCCTCGTATCTCCCCACCGAACACAAACTTGTCGTGCTCATTGACGCAGGCGCGAATGTGGACGCCCGGCCGGAGCACATGTTGCAGTATGCGATCATGGGCACGGTCGTCTCCAAGTATGTGCTGGGCTTCGAAAATCCAGCCGTCGGGCTCATGTCGATCGGCGGCGAAGACGTCAAGGGGAGCGAGTTTACCAAAGACATTTTTAAGCTCCTCAAGAAGAGCAAATTGAACTTCCGTGGGAACGTCGAGGGACACGACCTCTTTGAGAATCCCGTCGAAGTTGTGCTTTGCGATGGCTTCGTGGGCAACGTTACTCTGAAGGTTTGTGAAGCTACGGCCAGTGCGGTATTTCACTGGCTCAAGCGCGAATTGTTAGCGAGCCCGATTCGCAAATTCGGCGCGCTGCTTGCCAGGAATGCCTTTCTCGCCATTCGCAACAAGACAAACTACGAGATGTATGGCGGCAGTCCGCTTGTTGGTGTGAATGGAGTGGCCATCATTGCTCACGGCGCCAGCAGCGCACTTGCGATCAAAAATGCCTTGCGTGTCGCGTGCGAATTCATCGAACTGGGCATCAACCCCCGCATCGTCGAGGCCATCAAGCGCTACAATGAAGAAAATCCCGCGGACGCGGTCCCGCCAACTTAGCCGTACAGTTTCCATCATTGGAACCGGCAGCTACGTGCCCGAGCGGATACTCACCAACGCAGATCTCGAAAAAATCGTCGAGACGAGCGACGACTGGATCACCACCCGCACCGGAATCAAGGAGCGCCGGATCGCAGCAAACGGTGAACATACCAGCCACATGGCTGCCCGAGCGGCAGAGAATGCCATGGATCAGGCTGGCGTCGTGGCCTCGGAGATCGACCTGATCATTGTCGCGACCGTCACCCCGGACACGTTCTTTCCCTCCACCGCGTGCCACGTTCAGCGGCTGCTTCGCGCGGATAACGCGGCATGCTTCGATGTTTCCGCAGCCTGCTCAGGTTTTCTCTACGGGATCGAAGTGGCTCAGCAATTCATTAGTAACCACACATATAACACGATCCTCGTCGTCGGTGCGGACAAGCTGAGTTCGATCGTCAATTGGACCGACCGCAATACCTGCGTGCTTTTTGGCGACGGAGCCGGCGCAGCGGTCCTTCGGTGGCGCGCAGGTTCACACGGAGTCATCACCACCTTCATGGGAAGCGATGGAAATTTTGGGGAAATCCTGCACATGCCCGGCGGCGGATGCGCGATTCCGGTGACCAAGGAAAACATTGATCGGCGCCTGAATACCCTGCACATGAACGGACGGGAGACCTTCAAGCAGGCCGTCACGTCGATGCTGGCCGCCGCCAATACGGCGCTCAAGCAAAGCGGTCTTTCCGTTGAGGACCTTACATGTATTATTCCACATCAAGCCAATCTGCGCATCATCGAGGCGTTGGCGGGGCGTCTGGGAGTGCCGCTTTCGAAATTTCAGGTGAACCTTGATCGTTACGGGAACACGTCTGCGGCCGCCGTTGCTATCGCGCTGGACGAAGGAAATCGTATGGGCCGGTTCAAGGTCGGCGATTACATTCTGATGGTGGTTTTCGGCGGCGGCCTGACCTACGCCAGCTCCGTCGTGCAGTGGTAAGCAGCCTGTCGAAGCGGAGGGTGCTTCGCACTTCGCAATTCTCAAGCCAACAACCTGTCGCCTATTCAAGCCCGACAGGCTGCTAACGGACCTTGAGTTTTTCCGGTGCGAAGATTGGCGCGGAGCAGCTTCGATCGGTGCAAAGGAACGCCGCGGCCTGATCGATCCGCGGATATTCCACATCCGCATTCCTTAGGGGACCCTCGGTCTCATCCAGCCACTCGACGCGCTTGTAGGTGGCCGGCTGCTTCAACGCAGCGAGAAACAACGAGCGCGCGGCAGGGTCGTTCTTGCTTCCCACCACCGTAATATGCAGAGGCGGCGCGGACAGTTCCCGGTCCGCAAGGAGAATGCCACCAACCTGAAATCCCCGGCGTTCCGCGATTCCTGGGGCGGCGAGGTGCCGCATCGCATGTTCCGCCATTTCCCGAAAGGTGGTATCTCCTGAATAGTGGTTCAGAAGGTTGCCAAACCGCACGAGGGCGATGTTCTCATCGAGCTGCAGAGTCGGGCGCATCGCGCTCGAGCTGGATGACGTAGAAAATCCCGAATCGCTCTTGAAGTTCGCGTTGATGAATTGCGCGGCGGACGTCGCTCGATCCAGCCACGAGGGGTTGCCTGTAACGGTGTAGAGGGCAAGGAAGGCGCTACCCATCGAAATCGTGTCGCCGAGATAAGGACCCGCGACGTCTTTCTCGTCATGTGAAAATCCTCCACCCGGCAAGCTGCGACGGGCGATGATCCAATCCGCTGCGCGGACCGCATCGTCCAGATATTCCTTTTCGCCCGTGACGGCGTAGAGCGTGGCGAGCGCCTGGATAGCCCAGCCGTTCTCCCGTGAATAGACATGAGTGTCGAGACGTGGAATTCCTTTCATGCGCCGCGCGTCGTCGCTTAGGGCGAAATATTCTTCGGAATGCTCCCCGGGCACGAGATCGGCATCCTGGCTTGTGTAAAAGACACCGTCGGGGCTCGTCAGAAAATCCTTCATGTACCGGCGGATTTGCTTTGCGTCCTTCAGATATTCGGGATCGCCCCAGCGCGCATAGGCGGCGGCATAGATGCGAAGATTCTCGGCCTGGAATTGCAGCAGCTTTTCGTAATGGGGATGCTTCCAGTCCCCATCGGTTGAATATTGGTAAACGCCGCCCCATACGGGATCGATGAGATTGCGTTGCGCGCCGAGCGTTTCCCGCGCCATGCGCTCGAAGCCGTCGTCGCCCCCGCCGCGGGCGGTGGCCGACATGCAATACTCGACGAGATTCCAGTCCAGGAACTTGTGCACTGTTCCCCAGCCGAGATGCTTCGGATCGTAGGCGTCGATGAGACGTTCTCGAAGTCCCTGAACGCTCTCGGCAGACAAGGATGCGCTGCTTGCAGGAACGATCTCTTCCTCAGGAAGAACGGAAGGCCCCGGAGTGGGATCGGCGATGATCGCCTGAAGCATGGATGCCATCGGGCGTGGCGGGATGTAGCCCTGGCGCTTGACGATTTCATTGCCGTCGGCATCAAAGACGATCGTTGCGGGCCAGCCGTAGTCTTCATAGCGGTTTGACAGATCGGGTCGAGAATCCTGATCAACGCTGACAGCGATAAACCGCTCACCTATGAGTTTAATAACCTCCGGATCGCGGTAGGTAATCTCCTCCATCACGTGGCACCAATGGCACCACACCGCGCCGAGATCGAGGAGCACAAACCGGTTTTCCTGCTTAGCGCGCTCAAAGACCGCTTCCGACCACCGATGCCATTCGATGGCTTCTTCGGCTTGCGCGGCACACGACTGGAGCCAAATGCCAGCCACGAGTATGGCGGAGCGAAGCGACATGGTCTAGAACCTCAGAGAGCCCGAGCGTTCGCGCGGGGCAAATCGCTTGATCAACGCGTCGATCGAGATCGCACCCGGGCCGAAGGCGAGCACGAGAAGCGCTGTCAGAAGGTATGGAAACGGCGCGGCTGCGACGAACTGGTCGGGATCACTGAAGATGCTTGTCACGGCTTCATAGTCGGCAGTGAGATAAGCGACGATCATGGTGAATGCGACGGGAATCGCCACAAGGCGCGAGGCCAGTCCCACGACGAGCAGTAGACCTCCGAAACATTCGGTGGCGCTGGCCAGATAGGCGCTGAAAACGGGCATCGGGATCTTAAGACTGCCAAAAAACTCCGCTGTTTGTTCGATATTGAGAAGTTTGCCCTTGCCCGCGAGAAAGAGCTGCCAGAAGAAAAATACACGCAACGCAAATAGCAGTGGTGCCTGGATGAAGTTCCCAACCGTGACGAGCAGCTCGTAGGCACGTCGAACGAACTGAGAAAGGCCGCTCATTTTGCGCGACAGAGCCAGCCCAGCGCGGCCCAGTTTTGAAACCATTCCTTAATCCGCGACGGCCAATCAACATCGTTGCGCTTGCTGGAGGTGATTGCCTCGATGCAGGCGTCCTCGATCGTCATGCCGCGGTTCAGTGCAGAGAGGATCGCGAACGCTTCAGGTTCAAGGCGCTTGAAATACAACCGGTTTTCGTGTCGGTGCACTGCAAGGTGGATGTCGGCGCGGGCCGGCAGACGAATGCGCTTTTTGCGCGCGGTGGCTTTGGGCGCGGACTCGACAGCATTGCTGGCCTCGCCGCGCAGTCCGTCGGTGGTTCGTTTTTTCAGTGCGATGAGGAAATCATCCACCGCATAGCGAAGTGCAAGGAGGCTCAAGTAGGGCTGAAGGTCCAGCCGCAATTTTCCAGGTGGCGTGTCAAGGATTTCGTCGGTGGTAATCGGCGGCTTTGAAAGACCGTCGAAGGCAACGACCTGCGCCCGTTCGAAGCGAACCATGTCCAGCGCCAGTGCCTCTCGAGGCGCGCTCCAGTGCGGTTCATCACGAAGAAATTGCTCGAGCCGCGCGCCGAGGTCGCGCAACGCAAAGGAATCCGACGGATAGCGCGCAAGATAGGCTGTTGCGAATTTCAGAAATTTTCGCTCTCCAAGCACCGCAAGGAGGCCAGGGTAGTCGTCGTATAGGCAGTCGAGCAGACGGAACCAATACTGGCGATTGTAGATTTCCAGCCGTTCGAAGGAGCTAAGCCGATCGTTCGGCTTGATGAATTCGGAGGCTTCGTCGCGCAGGTTCCGTCCATCGTCCAAACGCCCCTGCATGCGCCAATGCGCGTTGAGGGGTCGGAAAATCGCGCCCGCCATTGCCCGTTGCAGATCGAGCAGGTCGGCCCGCGAGCGAACTTTACGCAACTCCGGCTGCGAGATGCTTCTCCTGAAACTTAACGGCTTTGAGCGCTTCATTGTGGACTTCATCAAAGGAAGGGATGCGATCGTCCCATTCGAGCAAGGTTGCCGTGTGGCCGATACATTTCATCGCGTGACCGTACATCTCCCAAACGGGATCCAGGACGGGGTGGTCGTGTGTGTCGAGGATGTAGTTCTCAAACTTCGAATGGCCGGCGATATGGATCTGGCCCACTCGATGGTGCGGAATGTTGTTTAAATAATTGTAAGGATCGAAATTGTGGTTTTGCGAGGAGACATAGATGTTATTAACATCAAGCAGAATTCCGCAGTCCGCGAGCTCGACGACTTCACTTAGGAATTCCCACTCGGTCATCTCCGAGGCATGAAACTCCGCATAGCTGCTGACGTTCTCGACGCAGATTGGAACCTCGAGAAAATCACGCGCCTCCCTGATTTTTTGCGCAGTCACCCGGGCGGCGGCAAATGTGTAGGGCATTGGCAGCAGGTCGTGGGTGTAGCGTCCGTCCACGCTTCCCCAGCATAAATGGTCCGAGAGCCAGGGAGTGTTCGTGCGTTTGACCAGACGTTTGAGTTTCTTAAGATGGTCGCGGTTGAGCTTGTCCGCCGATCCAAAATAGATCGCGACTCCGTGCTGCACGACCCGGTATTGTTCGAGGATCGTATCGAGCACCTCGAGGGGACGCCCGCCATCGACCATGAAGTTCTCTGAGATAATCTCGAACCAGTCCACGACAGGCTTTTTTTCCAGAATGTGACGGTAGTGCGGGACGCGTAGACCGATACCGATCCCGTAATCAGTGTAGGCGTTGAAGGGGTTTGCGGGCATCGCTGGTCAAGTTATTAAATTCGTTGCTTCGAAGAGCCGCCGCTTTTGAAAAGCGGCGGCTGTTATCGACAGATGCGGTCAAACCACCCAAGGGGCGGCTGACTTGCTTTGTGAACGCTAGCTAGTGGGCCTTGGTGGCGCAGCCCCCTTTTCCTTTGCAGGAGTTTTTCCCTTTGCAACCGTTGTCACCGGTCTTGCAGCCACCCTGGCCTTTACAGGCGTTCGTTCCTTTACAGGAATGACCTTTGTCCGCCATGGTCTGGAGAGAGACTCCGGCCTGAGTGGATGCATTGGCTGCATAGGCGCGGACCGGGAGCGACCCGGCCATGAGCCCGGCCACCGCGGCGCCCGCGATGAGTGTTTTCGTTGTATTCATTTGGTTTTTTCGTTTCTTGTTTTTGAGCTCCTCAACTTGCGGCAAGCCACCGTGAGGTGCTCAAAATGGTTTGGATGTTCGAGTATGGATGTTATTCAACGAAGGTTACGCTCCGCCTGACCGGATGGAGCTTGAATTTTTTCTTCGTCCGCCCTTGCGAATCGCACCGGATGACTTGAGCATTCGCCCCAACGGGACAATTGTGGGAGACTCGGTCGCACACTAAACGGGATTTTAGCAGAACCGTGCCCGATATAAAGGACATTCCTATGTTGATCGATACCCATGCTCACCTCGACTATCCGGATTTTTCCGATGACCTTGATGATGTGATCCAGCGGGCAACGGAGGCCGGCGTTACGAGACTCATCACCATCGGGACGGGAATTGAAAGCAGCCGGAGGGCTGTGGCGCTGGCCGAGAAATATCCGGGTGTTTACGCGGTCGTCGGCATACATCCCACAAACGTCCAGGACGAGGTGGAGGATTTTCTTCCTGAGCTGCGCGGTCTGGCGGACCACCCGAAGGTCGCGGCTATCGGTGAGACTGGCCTAGACTATCATCACTTGCCGAGCGGTGAGCTCCAAACGTCTCCGGCGATGGCTGCACTACAGGCGGAAACCTCCCAGGACGCTGAAGCAGCAGTTATGGACGGGGCCTATAAATCCGCGCAAGCCGAGGCTTTTCGCGCCCAGTTGGACCTTGCAGCTGGGCTCGATCTGAACGTCGTCATCCACCAGCGTGACGCTTGGGAAGACACCTTGGAGATCCTGAAGTCCCACGCTGGGCGGGTGCGCGGCGTGTTTCATTGTTTCGGAAATCGACCGGACCAAGCCATGGAAGTCATCGCCCTCGGCCATCTGGTCTCCTTTACTGGGATCGTGACTTTTAAGAATGCGACGCTTGTGCGCGAAACGGCCGTCACAGTTCCCGAGGATCGCTTTATGGTTGAAACGGATTGCCCGTATCTCGCGCCGGTTCCCCATCGGGGAAAGCGTTGCGAGCCTGCTCACACCCGGCTTGTTGCAGAGCAGATCGCCCAAGTGCGCGGTGTCTCACTTGACGTTATCGCGCGACAGACAACGACAACGGCCGAAAAATTCTTCCGCCTGGGCTAGCAGCCTGTCAGACTAGAAATCGAAAATCCCGTTTTAGATGGATAGGTCACGCTTGAGAGACGACGTTTTTCCGACTGACCGCATGCTGAAAGTTGCGACGGTTTCGACTTATGCCATCCTTTGATATCGTCTCCGAAGTGGATCGCATGGAGGTTAGGAATGCGGTCGATCAAGCCCAGCGTGAGTTAGCGTCCCGGTTCGATTTCAAGGGCGTCCGCGCGACGATTGAGATCGATGCCAAGACAGGCTCGGTGCTTCTCACTGTCGACGACGGTGCGCGGCTCAGAGGATTGCGCGAGATCATTATCGGCAAGCTTGCCAAGCGCGGGCTTGACTTGCGCAATGTCGAGCAGAAGGATCCGGAAATCTCTCCTCTTGGTCATTCGCGACAGGAATTAGCCATCAAGCAGGGCCTCGACGGGGACAAGGCCAAGGAGATTACAAAGGCCATCAAGGCACTGGGATTGAAGATTCAGGCGGCGCTTCAGGATCGCCAGGTGCGAGTAACGGGAAGCAAGAAAGACGACCTGCAAAAGGTCATTGGTGCTCTGCGTGCAGCGGATTTCGGCATCGGCTTGGCCTTCAAAAATTTCCGAGACTAAGAGTTTCAGACGGGCGCTCAGATTTACGTCCTCGACCGTTTTAGGTGTGATGTCTGCGCGATCTTGCTTCCGGGGACATCGAACCGCCTTTGCCTATTCCCCACAATCTTCGGAATGAAGAAGCCCCTGGGCCCGGGTCTTCACCCCACTTTTGGCGATGGACTTCTAGTCACCATCCGACAGTCAAGCGAACATAAAATCAGGTTTGGAAGGTGCTTGGGAGTTACGGCGGAAGGTGATTTTGAGGCAAGCCGATTGCCGCAGCCTTAAATCGTCGGAATTGAAGACCATTCCTCACTCGGGAGTTGAACATTACTTCCAAACTGCTTGCCGTTGCCGCAGCTGATGCGGGACCCCGGTTGCTTCTTTTGTTTAAGAGACCAGGGTCCCGGGTCTGCAGCGCCGAAACCGCGAAATGGATGTGCGCCGGGCGCGAGTGGCTCATGTTGGTACGGTTGAAGAACTCACCCGCCGGCCCGTCAATCGGGATCGTGTAGCTGATCGGCGCGACGGTGCGCACCGAATACGACCCGTCGGCCTGCGTCTTGTAGATGCCGCGCATCCAGGGCTCGGTAGTGCGGCGCTGTTCCTCGTAGAGGCCTTCGCCGTCGGTCTGCCACAGGTCGAGCACCGCGCCTGCGACCGGCTTGCCGTCGAGGCTCCGCACCGTCCCGGTGACGAAACACGGGATGCCGGGCGCGCCTTCCGCCATGCTGCGGCCATGGCCGAACTCCGGTTCCGACGGATAGGCCATGGGGCGAGATTTCTTGCTGCAAGTCCGAACGAATTGCTCGTATTACTTTACTGGGGAGGGCTTCATTAAGCGGGAATTCAAGGGGATGTCATCGTTAAGAGCGTGGGAATTGCGTACGTAACGCATTTTTTTCGTTGCTGGCGGCCTGTAGGAATTGATCGATGGGTGGGAGATTTGGTCGCTGAAGCAAAAGGTATGCATTTCGAGCTTGCGCTCACCATCTTCGCGAACGCACTCCGCGTAGAGAGCATTTACGGGAGCGGATGAGATGAACGTGCTGGTTAATGCCGTTATCAGGAGGGCTTCGATGGACCCGGCGAAAATTTGGGACCATCATCTATTTGAGCAGGGCCGGCTCGCCGCCACCGAAGCGAAATCAAGCTCGACGTGGTTTGCACTTCGAAATCCTGTGTTTTGCCGTTTATGGCTGGCGAGCGTGTTGTCGGGCACGTTCGTCTCCGCTCAAGACGTGACCGCGACTTGGTTGATGCATGATCTTGGCGCTTCGTCGCTTGCGCTCTCCCTAATGGCAACCACTGCTTCCGCGCCATTCTTTCTCTTCACGCTGCCTGCGGGCGCGGTTGCTGACATTGTGAACCGGCGCGCTTTGATCGTAAGCGCTGTGCTGTGGCAGGGAGCCTGCTCAGCACTCCTTGCCTTTGGAGCGTGGACAGATGTGATTGGCCCCAGCGCGGTGCTTGCCTGCATCTTCATACTCGGGATTGGGCTTGCCTTTGGCGCGCCGGTATGGGGAGCCATTGTCCCCGATATCGTCAGTAAGGAAGAGCTGCCCTCGGCGGTCACGCTGGGAGGAGTGCAACTAAACCTCTCAGGGATTGTGGGTCCAGCTCTCGGGGGCCTCCTGCTGCCGCTGCTTCACGCGCCGCTGCTTATTTCGATCAATGCGCTCGCATTTCTAGTGGTGGCTCTTGTCGTGTTGCAGTGGAGACCGCGCGAATCACCTTCGACCAGGCTCCGCGAAAACTTCACCGAATCGTTCACCAGTTCGCTGCGCTACGCGCGCAACTCGAAGCGCATGAAGACAATTCTTTTCAGGAACGTGCTCTTTTCGGTTGTGATCTCGGTCATTCCAGCGCTCTTGCCCGTGATCGCGCTTAAGGAATTGAACTCCTCCGCTGCTCAACTCGGCCTTGTTTTTGCGTGCGTGGGCGTAGGATCACTGGGGGGGGCGGTTTTCGCTTTGCCGTACCTCAGGCAGCGGATTTCGCCAAATGCGATCATTTCGATCGCGATGGCGATGTTGGTCGTCGCACTGCTCTCGATGGCTTTGATCCGCCAAGTGCATTCGTTGATGGCATCTGCGACGCTTGCGGGCGTGGCATGGGCGTTGGCGGGATCCGAGCTTTGGGTGGCCGGACAGCGCGTGATGCCCGGATGGGTTCGCGGGCGAATGAATTCGTTCCAGATCATGTTAGGACAAGGCAGCATGGCGGTTGGGGCAGTCATCTGGGGGACCGGGGCTGCGAGTGCGGGCCTCGATCTGACCTTTGCTGGCGCTGCTTTTCTAACGCTTGCCGCACTGGCCCTCGGGCATCGATTTTCAATCAACTTCGCCACGGAAGCTCGCGTTGATGCCGAACCGCTCAATCACCTGCACGATTTGCCCGTCGTCCCGGATGACGACGACGGACCGGTCACAACAACAATCGAATATGAAATCGCTGGCGATGATAGAGAGAAGTTTCGTATTTTGATGCAAGAAGTTCAGGCGACATTTCGGCGAAACGGCGCATTCCACTGCCGTCTCGAGGAAAGCCTGCATCAACCCGGCTTGTTCCGTTTGGAATACACGGTATCCACGTGGGCGGAACATTTTCGCCAGAACGCGCGAATCACCGTCGATGAGACGAGAATATTCAAAAGGGCCTGGAGCCTTCACGAGGGAGACTCGGAACCGATCGTGCGCCATTTCCTTTCAACCCAAAGATAAATGCGTCTGCAAGGTCTCGACGATGACCTCCATTGTTGAATTCCGGGTCATTCGACGGGCGACGGAGCCTCAAGCGTCAGGGTCATGTCAGTCGCCCTGCCCCGAAGGGCAAACCCACCCAAACTCTCAAAACGGCATTACGACGCCGGTTACTTCAAATCAAGGGCCGAAAGAACCTCTGCCGCGTCCTTGTAGATCGTGTCGTCTTTAAGCTTGGAGTCTAGATACGCCCGCTGCGCTTCGGCAAACTCATCGGGCATCTCAACCTTGCATGACTCTTTGATGACTTTACCTGTGGCAGGAAACTTTACATGGCCCTCCAAATGGTCCTTCAATGCCGTCGTGTCACCCCAGTCAAATTCTGCCGCATAGCTGACAGATATGCCTGAGACCCCGATCGTGAACATTGCCGCAATCAAGCTCACTAGAATCCTCGTTTTCATTTGTTCTCCTCGTGTCTTTTACACAGTTTAGTCCGCAGAAAGCGGTCAGACAAGCCAAAGCATGGGGCCAGAGAATCAAGATAAGGATTCTCAGGGAGTTCGCGCCTGTTCTGTAAAATGATCTCTGATGTTGGTGTAAACACCATCGAGCACGCTCGGAACCTTCATCATTCCCAGACGCGCAGCGGCGTGTTCCGCATATTGACGGTTCGAGTCGGCCGCATTCCAAACTGCGGCAAACTGATAAGCGGCCAGCGCATCAACTACAACCAAGTCGGGACCATAGTGGCCAACTTCCAAAAGAAGCCGATCTAGTGCGACGTCTTGCTTGGCATCGACGTTGGCGACCACAGACGGATGCCATTTTCGCGCATTTGTGAGGGAGTAATGCGTATCGAAGCGCACGGTAATCGGTGAATCCGGTGGCACTGAAATACTGTATTTTCCCTCTTGGTTCGTGTATTCGTGGGTTACCTCGTAATCACGATATACCGTTACTCTGATCATGTGAATCGGCGTCCCATCATACCCGCGTACTTGCCCGAATATAGAAATGACATCAGCCATAAAACCTCTCTTAGATTGCGTCAGCGACGCAAGTAATTGATAGCTGAACTTTGTTCATGCTAACAACACAAATTTTGCGCACATTCCAATGAAAGACGAGGAAGGCAAGATGCGGTTGAGCGATGCGCCTGATCCCTGCAGGGTCAAATACGAAAAGCTGGGGGGCGATCAACTAATATCGCAGCTCCGGCAGAACGAGGAACTGCCGAAGGGCAGCATTTTCAGGGTTGATCTGCCGGAACTTGCCCATCCAGTCTCCATGAGGGCAGGCACTTCCGATCTGTGGGTCTTCGATCAGATTTTCTTGTACAAGGAGATGGAAACCGACTTTGGGCAAGGCGTGGCCTATATTATCGATGCCGGAGCGAACATCGGTTTGACATCGGCATACCTCGCCAACCGCTTTCCAAACGCGCAGATCCTGGCGTTGGAGGTCGACCGGCAAAATTTCGAGTTGTTGGCTGCAAATACCCTGCCCTATCCCGGCGTCACTCCTCTATTGAAAGGTCTATGGCATCGCGGGGCAAAATTGGTGATCGACAACCCGGAGGACTATGCGTGGGCATTTACGGTTTCTGAGGCTGGCGAGAAAGGAAGTTCAACTGTCGAAGGGATAAGTGTTGCGGATCTGCTTCGCGACTTCGGCTGGGAACGGGTGGACTTGCTCAAGATGGATATTGAAGGGGCCGAGCTCGAAGTCCTGTCCCGCGGCACTGAAGAGTGGTTCGATCGCGTGCGTGTCTTGGCCGTTGAATTCCATTTTCAGCGGACCGGGTGTTGGGAGGTATTCTGTCGGATCAAGGAGCAGGGCCAGTTCGCGTTGAAATGGTGCGGTGAATACGCCGTGCTAACGCGGATCGTAGGCGGGATGTGAGTTTCAGTGCGCATCGAATGCCTCTCTTGGCTCAAAACGAATTTGCTCAAAGAGGTGTGAGGCATGGCTGAGGGAGAGGTGCAGTTCAGGCGTGCGGAGCCAGCGGATATCGATGCCCTCCTTCGGCTACAGGCAGGCTACTACCAAGAGGACGGCTATCCCCATGACAAAGAGAAGGCGCGCCGGGCGTGGGAGATCTTCCTTTCTGGCACAAGTTTGGGCAGCGCATGGGCAGTTGATTCCGCACCAGGACTCGTCGGCTACGTCGTTGTTACGCACGGGTACAGCCTTGAGTATCTCGGGGTTGATGCGTTTATCGACGAGCTATACCTCGTTCCGGCGGTGCGCGGTCAGGGGCTCGGACGCAAAGCCCTCAGCGTTGCAGAAGCCGCATGCGTCGAGCTTGGGGCGAAGGCGTTGCATCTAGCTAGAGGTCGAGCCGGGCAAGACTGGCGCCCGCGAACTTTATCGCCGTCTGGGCTTCGTAGGCAGTCAGCGCGTGTTGATGACGAAACAACTGAGGCGGCTTGCGGGGTAACCGCTACCGGTCCAGGAGATTGAAGAACCCGGGCACCTCACGCTTGCGCCCTTCGGATTGGGATAATTTCCTGCCCTCGCTATGTCGGCAACTTTGTCCGTAGCGCCTGCCTCGTCGCGTCTGGGCGAATCAGTTTCCAAGAGGAACCAACTAATCGGCCACGACCAAATCTCTGCACGCGGTCGACAACATGCCGGCGGCTTTCCGTGCGGCGCCGCGCACGACTTCTGCAAGGGACGGATGGATGTAGATGATATCTACGAGTGAGTGAATGTCGTTTCGCCATTTCATGACTGGAAGAACGGCGTGCAGGAGCACCGACGCCTGATAGCCGACGATGTGACAGCCAAGGATCTTGTGCTCCGGTGAGACGAGGAATTTGCAGAGGCCGTGCTCTTCCTTAACAGCGCGGCCTTTGGTGGAGTTGGAAAATGGATAAGACGCGGCAATGTAGGGCGTATCAGTGCTCTTCAATTCACCCTCGGTTGCACCGACGCCGGCAATTTCGGGCAAAGTGAAGACGGCGTGCGGCATTGGGCCGTAGTCGATGGAATCCCGCGTCTTGCCTGTGAGAAGTTGGGCGAGATATTCGCTCTCGAAGTTGGCGGCGTGCGTGAACATATAGCGGCCCGCGATATCGCCCATTGCGTAGATGCCTTCGACGGGCGTGCATAGGTGGTCGTCGGTCTCAATGAAACCGCGCGCGCTGGGCTTTAGGCTCGTTTTCTCGACGCCGATTTGATCGGTATTTGGGACTCGACCGATGCAATAAAGTAGAGCCTCGCTGTCGCGTTCAGTTGTCGTGCCGTCGGCGTGAGCGAGGGCAACGCGATAACCCGAGCTGTCATGCGCAACGGAAGCGATCGTCGAGTTAAATGCAACCGGCACTCGGGATGTGAAGCCTTTCTTGAAAATAGCGCGCGTCTCATTGTCCTCGCGGTCGAGGAGTTGATCGCGCCGGACGACCAGCAAGGTATCCACGCCCACGCCGTGGAAAAAATGTCCAAGCTCGCACGCGATGTAACCGCCTCCGACGATGGTAATCGATTTCGGCATTTTGCGAAGCTTGAAAACGTCGTCGCTGGTCCAGTAAGGCGCATCGAGCGTGGGGCGCTGTGGCCGGCTGCCGGTTGCGAGCACGAGCCGGTCGGCTGAGATAGTGCCGCCGCTTACACCCAGCGTTCGGTTGGCAATGAATGCGGCATTGTCGCGATAGAGAGTGACATTTCTCCCGAGCGCTTCTCTTAAAATTCCGTCATATTTGCCGGTGAAGTCGAATGTATCGCTCAGGATCGCATCGGGATTGGGAACACGTAAAGTCGTATCGAAGCCAAACCGCTGCGCGTCGCGCGCGTGCTCCGCGGCGTCAGCGTAGCCAATGAGCAGTTTCGACGGAATGCACCCTCGGTGCGGGCAGGTTCCGCCGAGAGGACCGCGTTCCACAAGGGCGACAGTCATCCCGGCCGCGCCGCATTCGATGGCAATTGAGATGGCGTTGCCGCCGCCGAAGACAATGAGGTCGTAATGTTTGTCTTCCATGCGAGATTCATCGCAGTGGCGACGCCTCCTTACAAGCGAATCGAGTTGTTATTCGGCAGAACTCAATCCATCCGGAATGCGGACAATGAGCGATCTATCGGTATGAGGAGGGTCGTCCTGATCGGTTCCGTGGCGATGCTGATGACGGGATGCCTTGCTCCGTTTCCTTCGTCTCCCGGCTATGGCGTGGCGGAGGTCGGGCCGCCGCAAGAATACTACGGCGATGAGCCCTACTACGGTAACGGCCCTTTCTATGTTGAGAGGCCGTATTACGGTGATGGCCCTTACTATGCTGAGAGGCCAGGTTACGATGAGGGCCGCCGTTACGCTAACAGGCAGTACTTCGGCCGATCCCGTTACCGCAGCAACTATTATCCTGGTAACAGATACTACCGTGACGGTGACCAACAGGACGAAAACCATCACGAAGGGAAAAAAAAGAAGGGCAAGAGTGACAAGGACGACGGGCGTGACAAAGACAGCAAGCGTGACAAGGGCGATAATCGTGACAAGGGCGACAATCGCGACAAGGGGGATAAGAAGCACAAGGGGGATAAGAACGATAAGAAGCATCACGACGACGATTAGCCGTTATCATAGGAAAAATATCACCCGGTGTGCAGTCCGGTCCGAATACATGGCACATGCGAAGTACGCGCCAGCCCTTGTTTTAGGTGCCACTGAATTTGCCGGATCAATCATGTATTCGGATGAACAGTTTCACCGCGAAACGGCATTATTTCCCCGCAGCGGCCTTGCCAGCCATATAGCTATTGATGAGGCAGCGGTAGTTCGGCAGGCGATTGGAGAAGAGCGCGCCCAGGCCTTCGATGTCATTGCGCCAGTCGCGGTGCAACTCGCAAGCCATGCCAAACCACGTCATCAACTGCGCCCCCGCCGATTCCATCCGCGACCATGCGGCGTCGCGCGTAGTTTTGTTAAAGGTGCCTGAGGCGTCCGTGCAGACGAATACTTCATAACCTTCCTCGATCGCGGACAGCACCGGGAAAGCCACGCACACTTCAGTCACGATCCCGGCCACGATCAACTGCTTTTTGGGATTTGGATGAAATACATGTTGGAACATCGGCAGGTCACCCTAGGCCCGGATGTTGCCGGAAATACTTTGTCTCTTGGCTCACCATGCCTGCCGGGTATGCTGCCGGCGCAGGGATTTGCGCTGATGATTCAGGCGTCGCCGAAAGAAATGGAGGGCCTCGAGTTCGAGGCATTGCGGCGGTTCGCCGTCTGCGTGCGGTGAAAGATTCACCCGCCCAATCCTTGCACCGGCGAGCCGTCTTTCAGCACAGTGGCGAAAATGGTGACCTTCGGAAACTCTGAGGTCTCGATCTGGTTGATGCGCACCTCGGTGCCAGCCGCCTTCTCCTCGCCGGTCACGCGACGTGACGGCTCCTCCTGCCCTTGAAGCATGCATGCGCTTGCGCCGGCAAGCGCCGCGAAAATGAGCAACTTACTGTGTAAGGATCGATAAGTTTTCACTGGAATTTCAACCGTTCAATCTTACCGGAGTGTTCGGTCGCTTTCGCGGAAAGGCAACCGCAAAAACCGCGACCCACGTTGACACAAAGCGATTGCTATTCTAACACGTGCGGGAGGCACGGGTCGCTTCATGCAAAATCTTCGATTGGGAATCATCGGCCTCGGGAACATGGGACAAGCGCACGCCGACTCGATTTCAGGAGGGAGAGTTTCGCGGTGCCGCTTGGCGGCGGTCTGCGATCCCGACCAGCATCTGTTGAAAAGGTACGTGCAGGCGCGGCCGTTTCTGTTGAGCTCCGAATTGATCAAGTCAGGCGAAGTGGATGCGGTCCTTGTTGCGACGCCACACTACTCGCACACGACGATCGGCATTGAAGTCCTGGAGGCGGGGTTGCACCTTCTTGTTGAGAAGCCTCTGTGTGTCCACAAGGCCGATTGTGAGCGGTTGATCGCCGCCCATCGCTCAAAGAAGCAGGTCTTCGCCACGATGTTCAATCAGCGCACAGATCCGTATTTCCTGAAACTGCGCGAATTTATCCAAAATGGCGAGCTGGGCACCATCCGCCGGATCAACTGGATCATCACGAATTGGTTTCGGACCGCTGCCTACTATTCCTCAGGAGGTTGGCGCGCCACATGGGCCGGTGAAGGAGGCGGGGTCTTGCTCAACCAATGCCCTCATCAACTCGACCTCTGGCACTGGCTTTTCGGGATGCCGCGCAAGGTGCGGGCATTTTGCCAAATCGGACGATACCATGACATCGAGGTCGAAGACGACGTCACCGCGTATTTCGAATACGGCAATGGCACGACCGGAGTTTTCATTACATCGACCGGCGAAGCACCCGGAACGGACCGCCTGGAAGTGACCGCCGAGAAAGGACGTGTAGTGATCGAAAATGATCGTTTCCTTTACACGCGGAATGAGGTGCCCATGTCGAAGTTCTGCAAGGACTCCCCTGAGCGATTCAGCCAGCCCTTGAGTTGGAACATCGAGATTCCGCTTGGCGGGCACGGCGGACAACATGACGAGGTTCTTCAGAACTTTATCGATGCCATCGTGCAGGGCGAACCTCTCATCGCACCGGCCGCAGAGGGAGTTCATTCGGTTGAGCTCGCGAACGCCATGCTCCTCTCGTCATTCACAGATAAGACTGTCGAGCTTCCCATCGATGCAAGAGCTTACGAACTTTTGCTGAGAGAAAAGATCGCTGCATCGACGATTGGAAGGAAGATCTCCAGCCTTCCAATATCTAGAGTGGAGGACTTCAGCAAATCCTTCAAACGCTAGGGATGCCTCGCTCAGACGGAATGAATTACGCGCCGGAAGGCAAGCCTTCACCTGTATGCCGGCCGGGCGATTTTCCCTTCGCGGCGGCGCACCTCGATCACGGGCATATCTACGGACAATGTAATGGCTTGGTAGAAGCCGGAGGAGATCTCAAGTGGGTCTACGACCCTGATGCAGCGAAAGTTGAAGCGTTCCGCGAGAAGTTTCCGCGCGTGAAGCCGGCTACGAATCTTGAGGAAATCCTCGATGACGCCTCGATCAGACTCATCGCGGCAGCGGCCGTCCCAAGTGAACGGTGCCGGCTCGGATGTCGCGTGATGGAAAGCGGCAAAGATTACTTCACCGATAAATCTCCGTTTACGACCCTTGACCAATTGAAACACGCCAGGGCAACTGCAGCGCGGACCGGAAAGAAATACATGGTCTACTACAGCGAGCGGCTGCATTCGGAATGCGCCGTCCTCGCCGGCCAGCTCATCCGGCACGGGGCGATCGGGAGGGTCTTTCAGACGATTGGTTCGGGTCCCCATCGGCTTAGCGCCTCCTCGCGGCCGGCGTGGTTCTTCGAAAAAGCCAATTACGGAGGAATTCTCTGTGACATTGGAAGCCATCAAAGTGAACAGTTCCTCTTCTTCGCGGGGGCCAAGGATGCCAGGGTTAATTACAGCGCCGCGGCGAACTTTAACAACCCGCAATTTCCCGAGCTGGAGGATTTTGGAGAGGCATCACTTTCGGGAGACAATGGTGCATCGGGCTACTACCGTGTCGATTGGTTTACTCCTGACGGGCTTCGCAGTTGGGGCGACGGCCGGACGTTTATCTTCGGCACCAAAGGCACCATTGAACTCCGCAAATACGTCGAGCCAGCCGCCGCAAATCCTGAAGGCGATCAACTCTATCTCGTCGATGGCGCAGGCGAGCATCGCATCTCGTGCGCTGGAAAAATCGGCTACCCGTTCTTCGGCCAGCTCATCCTGGATTGTCTCAACCGGACCGAGAAGGCCATGACGCAGGAACACGCGTTCAAAGCCGCCGAACTCTGTCTCGCGGCCCAAGCCCAAGCTGTCCGTCTCAAATAGCGCTCTACTTGCGAGGCTTTATTGCATACGGGTTTCCGTCTAGCGCATTCGAGATATCGGCGATCGCCTTTTGAGCACGAACGCTGTTTCCGACTGCGTCGAGTGGCGGAGAGACGACAGCGATGCCGAATTTGCCATGACCTTTGCCATCGTGAACACCTTGGAAATCGACTGGATCGACACCTCCGAAGTCACGTCGCCCGCGGGTACTTGCAGGGAGGTCAGCCGCGCGAGCCGCGTCGCCACCGAAGGTCGGCAGCGCTATTGCCGAGAGAATTCCAACGAGGAGCCTCTTGATTCTCTTAGTGTTCATTTCGTCTCTTATCTCTGATCGAGAGCTTAGAGCAAGGTCGATGAATTTGTGCGCTTTAGTCTAGTTGCCCCTTCCTGCCTTGCTTGCAGCCTGGTCCACGCCACAACAAGCAGCGCCACGGTCGCCGCGAAATACCACGGCAGCCAGCCGAGCGCCTCTGCGAAGGCCGCGTCCGGCGGACTGTGTTTGCCGAGCAAATGAGTAAGTCCCGCGAAGAGCACGCCCACCCCACCGTAGGCCAGATTAAAAGCCAGCCCTCGAAAGCTGAGCACTGTCGCCCGCTGTCGCGAGTCGGTCACAGCCTCATTGAGGTAGTGTGAGACAAAAAATTGAGCAAGCGAGATCGCCACACCCAGCGGCGGCAACCAGAGAAGGCCGTAAACCGGCCACACAAGCGCAGCGCCTGCCAACCCTAGAAGCGTCAAGGCAGCGACCAGTGTGAAATTCGCCCGCATCTTCCACCGCGACACGAGCTGCCGCGCGAGCGCAGGCGTGAAAAACCCGATGAGCGCGAAACCTGAGCCTATCAAACCAAAGACGGCGTCAGGCAAGGCGATCAACCTGTAATAATTGCTGGCCACCGTGAGGAAGAGCCGCACGATGCTATCAAAGCACATGCCGGCGAGAATGACCCCCAACGCCAATGGAGTGTGCAATATCCAACGCCCGGTCGTGAGCGTGGCGCGCCAGGTTGTCCATGCCGAAACAACCTTCTTCACTTTGGCTGCGCCGTGTGTGGTGACTGCGGCCGCCGGTTCACGCAAGTTCAATACGGCCAGCAGGGCAAGCACGGCATTTCCCAGCGTAAGATAGATGGGAAAACGCATCGTCACCCCGGGCGTTACCTTCCACGGCAGTCCTAGTCCATCGAGCACGCTCTGCATAAACCGCGCATCGTAGAACGTTGCCCCCAGCATCATCGTGACAAAGAACGCGGCTGCCTGCCACCGCATCAAGCGCTCGAGCACCCGTGGCCATTCATCGGCGCGGCCGTCCACGACCAGCGAATCGTAGGCCAGTGCTTCATCGGCTCCGCTCGCGCTTGCCTCCGCAGCCCCGCTTAGCACGCGGTTAACCAGAAAAAGTGCGAAGAGCAGCGAGGGATTTCCGCGCGGCGCAAAAGCAAATACCGCCATCTCGACGACCATCAAGATCGCCGCGAAAACGACCATCTTCTTTCGCCCGAACTGATCTGCCAGCGCGCCCGACGGGACCTCCAGACCGACGATCGCGACTGCCCAGGCCACATTGAGCAGAGCGTATTGTTGGATGCTCAGCCCGAAATCGAGAAACAACACCCCCAATACGGGATAATACCAACGCGCATTGAACAGCACGCGGAAGGCGATGAAGAGAGGAATATTCCGGCTGAAAGCGCTGCGGTTCACGGAGGACAAAGTCTTTCTGGTCAGAGGCCGCCTTGCGTCGCGACCGCGTTCAGCTCGAAGCCGCCTTGCGGGTGGCGCTGTGGCGTTGTGTCAATAGCCTCAGTCGCTGACGTGGCAGGGATCAGCCGAGCAGGCGGGAACTAACCGCATTTCCGAGCCTGGCACGCCCAAGAAGAGCATCGAGACGGGGGACTCACTCGTCCCTGCCTCTTATCAGTTCAAACATCGCAAACAAATCCGCCAGATCGATCACTTCGTTCGCTGCCGTTTTCAAGGCGCTGCCGAGATTCTGACCCAAAGCGGCTACTTCCACGCGGATACCCCGCCGCCTCAATTGCAGGGCGAGATAGGAAAAATCGGCATCGCCAGTAACGAGTATGACCACGTCGGGCCGCATCTCGACGGAAAGCTCGACCGCGTCGATGGCCATCATTACATCGATATTGGCCTTATAGTGGCTCTCTTCGGTCGGCGATCCGTCTTTCGTGACCACGAGGAATCCGTTCGAGCGTAGCCAATGAACAAACTTGCTCTTCTTGTCCCGCTCATTCTGCCATTCCGGCATTGCCGGCGGCATTCCGATGTAGATCACCATCTCGATGAGCCGCCGCGTTTTCTTCTCGTCCATGAGATAGTCGCGGAGTTTCAGCCAATCGAGATTGCGGCCGCATGTGCGCGCTGAGCTGACGACGTTCGACTCATCCACCAGCACCAGCACTCTGGCTCCCAAGTGAAGATCGGGGCCTCGTCGTCCCTTCACGTCTTCTCGGGCTCAGCTACTGCGTCAGAGTCTCCGGACGACGAAGCTTGATTCGCCTCCTTCTTGCGGAGTCGTTTTTCTTCCTTCTTGGCCTTTCGTTTTAGGTCCTTCCGGCGTTTTTCAGCCTGATAGTTCGGTTTTGGCAATTTGTAATCTCCTTTGGGTTATTCTACACCGGCACCGTCTACAACACCCGCGGCCAGGGCAAGTATCATTTGGCTCGAAGCTGTCCTCCTCGGCACTTTGTTCCATGAAGCAAACTCAGGCAATGACAGAATACATGGTTATCGCCGCAATGAAAAAGACGATTAGCGGAATACGAAATTCTTCAGGCGTGTTCCTTTTCAGGTTCGGAAATACGGGCAAGCAAAGTTGACCGTCATCGCGAAGGTTGAACCACACCTGCACCACCAAGATATAGAGCACGGGCCGGGGCGATGAAGCGGGCCACCGTTGCAAGCTTCTGCTGGACGCAGACCCACAGGCAGTAACCCAGGAAAAAATCGCTAAGATATGGGCTCGACGCGACGCCGGATATGACGCCAGATCTTTGGAGTAGTCTCAAACTAAGCAATTGAGAGGCGATGGGTAACTCGGGAAGAAGAAGAAAAAAGGTCCGAGAAGCCGCTTTTCGCGCCCTCAAAAGCGAACTAGCCATCCGTCCGAACAAGTTTCTGCCGTTTCAAGACGCCCTTGCTAACGACAATCAGGCCGTCCGGTGTCTGCTGCCTATTTGCCTACGTCAGGTCGTCAAGACTCAAGACAAACGGCGCGATCGCCATCCTGCCATTAGCCAGATTGTAGCTTGAATTGAACATTTCGGATCGCCAATCCGTCTGATCGCCGCCGTCGAGCAAAGCAATGTCTCTTTGAAGGTCAGCCGCTCGGCTTGTCAAGCGCCGGTCCTTTCCCGTGCGCCGACTGAATAGGTTCGGCCATCGCTGAATCAGTCGCGGTCTCGAGCCAACCGTCCATCCCGGGCGTTACTTCAACGCGACGAACACTCCGTGGAACTCGACAGCCACCAGCCCGTCCTCTTCGATCGTGACGTCCAAGCCGATTCGCGCCTTGTCACGCTGCGCAAAAGCTTCCTTGAATGCTCGCAGCGTCGCTTCGTCCGGCCTGCGGCAAGTTGCAACGATCTCTTTGCGCACCGGCCGTCGGAACGAGAGAGAACTCTGGCGGATGACGAGATGACAAGTGCGGTCGCGCAGCTCGAGCCAAAGCAAGCCGTATCCGGCGAGGGTTGCCACGGCGCTCAAGCTGCCTCCAAAGGCGGTGCCAAGATGGTTGAAATTGAGGGCAATCGGGGCAACTAAGGTGAAGCGCTGCCCGTCGTAGGCAGCCACTCGCACGCCCATCGCCCGCGTGATCGGTATCTGCTGATGAAAGAACTTTTCCGTCTCACGGAGCTGCTGTGCGTTAGTCATGAGAGGAAAGTAAGTATCGATCCGGCGAGGCTCAACCCACTCCTCCATAGGAATTCCGGCTCTCCCGCGAGTCACTCTGCGACAAGCAGCACGTTGAAATCGGCCTTGTGGAGGATGCCACGGCTTCCTTGAGCCAGAAAATTAAATAGGGCCCCGCAAAATAATCTGGGCAAATTCAGACGTTTTGAGCGTCTCTATAGTATGATCAGCGTGGCCCCCAAGGACAATGAGGCGGGATTCCAGCTTTACCTTCGGGAGATTGCTCGAATTCCTTTGTTGACACCTGAGCAGGAAGTTAAGCTGGCTCACCGAATTAAACGCGGCGATCAGCAGGCCGGGGCCGAAATGGTTCGTGCAAACCTGAGGCTCGTGGTGAAAATCGCGCGCGATTACGCGAATATTGGGCTTCCGCTGCTCGACCTCATTTCCGAAGGAAATATTGGCCTGATGAAGGCCGTAGAGCGCTTCGACCCAAAAAAAGGCGGCAAGCTCAGCACCTACGCCGCATGGTGGATCAAACAATCGATTAGGCGCGCCCTGGCGAGCCAGGCCAAAACGATCCGTCTTCCCGTTCATCTGATCGACAAGATCGGCAAGATGCGCCGCGTCTCCTCGCAGATGACGGAGGAACTCGGACGCGAACCCACTGACGACGAATTGGCGGATGAGATCGGCTTCTCCTCTTCCAAGGTCACGGCGCTAAAAAGCGCGGCTCTTCGCCCAGCCTCGCTTGACCAGCCAATTCGAGACGGCGAATCTTTCCAATTCGCAGACATAGTCGGCGACGAGGAGTCGGATAATCCGTTCGAAACTCTTCGCAACAAGGACATGCTCGAAGAAGTGGAGGAACTGCTTCGCGTGCTTGATGACCGTGAACGCATAATTATCAATTCGCGTTTCGGCCTCGACGGCCAGGAGCCCAAGACGCTGGAGGAAATCGGCGAGACGGTTGGCGTGACCCGTGAACGCATCCGTCAGTTGCAAAATATCGCCCTTCTAAAGCTTCGCGGGGCGCTCCGCAGGCGAGAACGCTCTCGCCTTGGCCCCATGGTTTAGAGCAAATCCCGAAAGAAATTTCCAAATGGCCGAGGCGAAATGGCCTGCCAGGAAGAGTCAAAGGCCAATGTCCATAGACCTTGGCCTTGTGACTCTGACACCGCAGACAGGCCATTGCGCCCGGGCCGCCTCCCAAGCACTTCTGAAAGAATCGCTTGGGAAAGGGCTGGCGCGGCGAGGGGTCTTTGGCTGTGTTGCGTCGGCAGGCCAAACCTTGGTGGGAAGAAAGGGTCCCATCCCTTTCTTGGGATTGGCCTGCCTCCACGCCTTGCCAAAGACCCCTCGGCGCTGCCACCATTTCGGAAATTTATTTCGGGATTTGCTCTAGTATTACTACGTTAAGTATTGACCTTTTCGCTAGCATAGGGCACGCTTGGGTTCCATGGACTGGAACGAACGCGTATGGCAAGGCAGTGTAGAGTTCTTCGGCGAGTTCATGGAGCCATTGGTGGGAGGATTAGGTCGGCAGGAGCGTCGCGAAGGAGCCGCGCTTTATGTGCAGGGACTCTTGCTGCCTGGAGGCCGCAAGAGCGTGGAGCCAATGGCTCAACGCCTTGGGGTTGATAAGCAGAAGCTCCAGCAGTTTGTCAGCGATAGTCCGTGGGAGTCTCAGGCCCTTTGGGAAGCAGTGCGCGCCGAGATAGTTCCAGTTCTCGGGCCAATCGATTCCTGGATTGTTGACGAGACAGGCTGGATCAAGCAGGGCGACAAGTCTGTTGGAGTGGCTCACCAATACTGCGGCTCGGTCGGCAAGAAGGCCAACTGTCAGGTCAGCGTTCACATTGCCTTGAGCAACGGGGAGGCTGCGCTCCCCATGGCTGCCAGGCTCTTTTTGCCCCAAGCTTGGATCAATGATGGGCAACGTCGCCGCCGCACAGGCATTCCCGAGGAGGTGGTATTTCGCAGCAAGCCCGAGATCGCCCTGGATCTAGTCGGCGAGTTAATCGGATCGGGAATGCAGCCCTCCCCGCTGCTGGGCGATTGCCAATATGGCCACAGCGGGCCATTGCGGCAGGGATTGCGAGATGCGGGCTGTCCTTACATGCTTCAAGTCGAATCGGCGCTCAAGGCTTGGGTGGAACGCCCGCAACTGCGGCGGGCACGCAAACGCTGGGTCCCGAGGTTGCGCGGACCGCAGGCCCAAACCGTGTTGGAAATTGGTCGCAGCCTGCCGGACTCCGCTTGGCAGCCTTGCCGGTGGAGCGGTGCCGGCGGCAGGACATTCTCAACCAGAATGGCTTGGATCCGCGCATGGATGGTCTCCGATCTTGCTGAGGACTCCAGTGAGATTCCCGAAACCTGGTTGGTCTTCGACTGGCCGCAGGGCCAGCCCGAACCTTACCATATTTACACCGCCTGGCTCGATGGACCTCCGGAACGCATCTCTCTGCTGCGCCTGAGCCGTCAACGCTTCCAAATCGAACAATACTTCCAGCGCGACAAGGATGACCTCGGTCTCGATCACTTTGAGGGACGATCTTGGCGCGGATTCCATCACCACCTCGCCTTGGCTGCCACCGCCTACCTCTTCGTTCTTCTTGTTTTTCTCAGGGCAAAAAAAAACTTCCTCCCTCACGTGGGAAGAGGCGCTCCGAAGGATCCGGCCATTCTTAATTCGCTCGCGCGGATTTTGCCCCTTCTGTAACCACCTCTTCCAAATCAAACCGCCGTAGAGTAACTTAACGTAGTAATACTAGACTAGTCTAGGACAAAAGTGGCTCACGCCTGGCGGCTTGAAAAAATTCCTTTCGGCTTTTGCCCTGAAAAGGGGCAGCCTAGACGGATGATTCACTTTTTTGCCAAACTCCTGTTTGGAGTCTGCATCTTCGGTTTCGTGACAATTCCAGCAGCTCAAGGCGGCGATCTGGCGCAGGAATATAACCAGGTGAGAAAAATCGCGCTGAAGGATCCCAAAGTTCGCGCTGCGTTCGACCGGGCGAATGAGAAACTAAATAAGAGGATCATCGAGATTGATCCTGCTCTCAAGCCGTTTGTCGAAGGCCAAAGGGGCGGGAAAAAGCCGAAGGAACTGGCCAATTTGCCACGCCGCCCGGTATCGGGTGCCTCGCATATCGTTGCCAAAGGCGAAACGCTCACATCCATTGCCAAGCGCTACAAGGTGAGTGTCAAGACCTTGACGAAGTCCAACCACATCGCCAAAGAAGCAACTCTTCAAGTTGGTCAAAAGCTCGTTATTCCCTCTGCACCACGAGAATAAGGGGGCGTCGAGTTCGGTTGGACTGTTGCCGGGAACGCTCCGATACATGGGACTGCGTCAAGTGCGGATGGATTGCCATCAACCGATGCCGGGCCTTGCATAGACGATAACCAAGATCCCTACGATGTCGCCGGTTCTTCCTTCTTTCTTTTTCCTTCTGCCTTCTTAAAGGTCGCAGCGTGGCCGAGCTCGAGCTGATCTGCTTACTGCTTATGGTGGTCGCGGCGCTCGACATCGTCGCACGAAAGGTCGGTCTGCCCTACCCAGTACCTGCTCGTTCTAAGCGGCCTCGTTTTGAGCCTGGTGCCGTACCTCCCTCACGTGGGCTTCGACCCCGAACTGGCATTGTTGGTCTTCCTTCCTCCGCTGCTTTACCCGGCAGCGTTGTTTACATCATGGCGGGATTTTCGCCGGAATCTGCGGCCTATCGCATTCCTCGCCTTCGGCCTCGTGCTCACGACGACTGTCGCAGTAGCCTGGGTAGCGCATGCAGTGATACCCGGCCTCCCGTGGGCCGCGGCGCTGATTCTTGGCGCAATCGTTTCGCCGCCCGACGCGATCGCCGCGACGGCGGTGCTTCAGCGCATGAAGATCCCCCGCCGCATCGTCGCGGTGCTGGAGGGCGAGAGCCTGGTGAATGACTCGATCGCTCTCGTCGTCTATCGTTTCGGCATTGCGGCCGTTGTGACGGGGTCGTTTTCCCTCCCGATCGCGGTGCTGAAGCTTCCTATCGTCGGGCTCGGAGGCGTCCTTGTCGGCTGGCTTGTCGCGGTGGCGGTGCATTGGCTCCAGCGCCGGCTTGACGACCCGCCCGTGCAGGTCACGATTTCGCTGCTGACGCCCTTCGCAGCCTACCTTCCCGCGGAACAGCTTGGCCTTTCCGGCGTGCTCGCGGTCGTCACCTCCGGCCTTTATATCGGCTGGCGTTCTCCCCTGATGATCACGGCCCGAACGCGTCTCGAAGCCTTCGCGTTTTGGCGCATGGTGGTCTTCCTCCTCAATGGAATCATATTTATTTTGATCGGGCTGCAGCTTCCGGCGGTCGTCGGCGGGTTGCGCGCCGACTCCTGGTTTGCCCTCCTGCTCTATGCGGCGGCAGTGAGCGGCACGGTTGTGCTTACCAGAATTCTCTGGGTCTTCCCGGCAGCCTACCTGCCGCGCCTCATTAGCAAGCGAGTCCGCGCGCGCGATCCTTATCCCGCTTGGCAACATGTCGCGGTCATCGCGTGGTCGGGCATGCGGGGTGTCGTGTCGCTCGCAGCTGCCCTTGCGTTGCCGATTTCCACTGCCTCCGGAGCACCGTTCCCCGGGCGCAATGAGATCATCTTTCTCTCGTTCTGCGTCATCCTTGTCACGCTTGTCTTCCAGGGTCTTACGCTGCCACTCCTCGTCCGCGCGCTGGGTATTGCGGATGACGGTGAATCGCATCACGAAGAGCGTATTGCCCGCCAGAAAGCAAACCAGGCAGCCCTCGCTTACGTCGAAACACTGCTTGATAAGGCCGGCGATCACGCCCATCGGATTGCCAGGCTGCGGGACGAGTATCGCGACCGGCTCGCGCAGCTCGAGTATTGCAGCGACCTCGCTGTCGAAAGCGATCCCGCGAAGCTGCCGGCCTCGCATTTCAACCACCTCGTTCGAAAGGCGTTGCAGGTCGAACGCCAAAAGCTGATTGAGTTGAGGAATCAACATCACATCAACGACGAAACTCTGCGCGTGGTCCAGCGCGACATCGATCTTGCCGAGGCCCGTATTGTCGAAGCCGGTTATTGAGACGCCGTAATGATATTGAATCGCTGGGCCTGCGCTTTAAAAACAGTCTATGGATTACCTCTCCCGGGCGCGCAAGGTGGTTGAAATTGAACTCGCCGAAGTGCGGGCCGTGGCCGGGCGTCTGGATTCCGAGTTTGAAAAGGCCGTGGATCTCATCAAATCGGCCGTGGAGAGCCGCGGCAAGGTTATCGTTGTGGGCGTGGGAAAGAGCGGGCATGTGGGCGACAAGATCGCTGCCACCTTGACAAGCACGGGCTCGCCGGCTGTGGTTCTAAATTCCTTGAATGCGCTTCATGGCGACCTGGGCGTCGTAAGTGACGGTGATGTCGTCATTGCGCTGAGCTACAGCGGGGAAACGGACGAACTGATCAATATCCTGCCCGCGCTGGCTCGATTCGATGTGAAGAAGATAGCAATTACCGGCGCGGTAGGCTCAACGCTGGCGAAGGCATCAGACGCTGTGCTTGACGTTCGTGTTACGCAGGAGGCGTGTCCCCTCAATCTCGCGCCCACTTCAAGCACTACAGCCATGCTGGTGCTTGGCGACGCCCTGGCGATGGTGCTGCTGGAAGCCCGGGGCTTCGACAAGGAGGATTTCGCTCGCTATCATCCCGCCGGCCGGCTCGGGCGCGCTCTGCTCTTGAAGGTTCATCAGATCATGCGAGGAGAGAATCAATTCGCAAAAGTCCTGCCGGATACGCCAATCGTGGAGGTGATCAAGGGCATGACATCCCGCCGCGCCGGCGCGGCGGTGGTCGTCAACGCGGCGGGAACCCTGGAGGGCATTTTCACCCACGGCGATTTCGCGCGGCATTTTCCGCTTACACCGGACATCGGAAATTGCCCGGTGGGAGATTTCATGACACGCAAGCCGATCACGATTTCTGGCGACAGACTTGCTGCGGAGGTTCTTCGCGTTTTGCAGAAGCACCGCATTGACGATATCGTTGTGGTGGACGGCGCGAAACGCCCAATAGGAGTGGTCGACTCCCAGGATCTCTCGCGGCTGAAAATCCTCTAGCGATCAGCCTGTTGAGCTTGAATCCGAAGCGAACGTTCCCCATGGAGTCTCTCGAGCAGAAAAGCATCTTCCCACACAGGCTGCTAAAGCCGCACTTCGTGCGGCATTCTGGAGAGCTTGGCAGCCCGGAGGGCTGTTCTTAGCAGTTTGTCTGAAAGGCCGCGGCTCTGATCGAGCAAGCTTCGAATTTTCACCGGACTTTGCTTCCAAATCCGACAAACTGCTCGCAATAAACCCTTATCGCCTTTAAACCCGACCTGACGTATTGTCTTTCCAATGGCTCTCGCAAACGATCTCCGCAAAGGCATGGCCATCCGTTACAACGGAAATCCGGCCATTGTTCTTGAAGTTCAGCACCGCACTCCCGGCAATTTGCGCGCTTTCGTTCAGGCAATCATCCGTTACATCAACACGGGAAAGTCGGCCGATATCCGTTTTTCTTCGACCGAGAAGGTTGATCTTGTGGATGTCAGCCGTCAGCAGCTTGAGTTTAGCTACAGCGATCCTCAAGGGTACCATTTCATCGATCCGGACACCTACGATACGATCACCCTTCAGGCTGAGCTGGTCGCCGATGCAAAGGACTACCTTGTTGAGAATTTGAAGGTGGATGTGCTTAACATCGAGGGCCGGCCGGCCCAGGTCGAACTTCCCTCATCGGTTACGCTCAGGGTCACCGAATCCGCCGAGGGCGTTCGGGGCGACAGCGCCAACAACGTGCAGAAGCCCGCCACTCTCGAAACCGGAAAGATCGTCCAGGTCCCGCTCTTCATCAAGGAAGGTGAGTCGATCAAGATCGACACCCGCACAGGCGTTTACATGAGCCGTGCTTAGAAAAATGTAGAAGCTACGAGTGAAAAGTGGGATTCCCCAACGTGCTCGTCCCTCTCAATCGGCACGCAACCGGCGCCGGAGTCGCTTGGATCTTTCCGTGGCAGGCGCGATTCCCACGCACGTTCCCAAGCGCTGGGTCAAGCTGATCGTTGGACTCTTTCTCTTGCCGCCGGCCTGGCTGCTCACGCAAACCTTCTTTACCGCATTTGCACGCGCGACCGTACATGACCGGTTTTGGATCACTGAGGAATTCTGGTTTTTCGCCCTGGGCGTCGTGCTGTGGCTGGTGGCTTTCTTCGGTCTGCCGCGTCCAAAGTGGCTCTATGTATTCGGTCACGAGCTCACCCACGCGGTTTGGGTGACGCTCCTTGGCGGACGTGTCCATCGCTTCCGTGTGGGGCCCAATGGGGGACACGTTCTTGCGGATCGGACGAATACCTGGATCGCGCTCGCGCCGTATTTCTTTCCGATTTACAGCGTTTTCGCCATAGGCATTTACGGCGTTTGCGGATTGTTTTTGGATGTGGCCCCCTACCGTTCGCTTCTCTACGCGGTCATTGGGGCGACTTGGGCGATGCACTTGTCCTTCACCTGCTGGCTGATTCCAAAGGGGCAGCCCGACCTCCACTATGGCGGGACGTTTTTTTCGCTCACGGTTATCTACGTGCTCAATCTTGCGCTGATTGCCGTGCTTCTGATCATTGCCTCACCGCAGGTCACGTGGGTGGGATTCGGACGCGAGTTGCTGCAGAACGCCGCGAATCTGACGGCTTGGGTTACGCTGCTTGCTAATCAGCTTTTTCGGTGAGCGACGCCGGCGGGAAACTGCGGTTCCTTCTCGAGCTCCAAAAAAACCTCGGCGGCTGCATCCCCTTCGAGCGGTGGATGCACGAAGCGCTCTATCACACCGAATTCGGATACTACACCGCAAACATCCGTGAGTTCGGAAGACGCGGCGACTTCACAACCTGGCCCGGATTGGACAAAGGTCTGGGCCGCGCGATCGCGCGGTGGGCTCTCGAGAACAGACCGTCCAAGCGATGGGACCTGATCGAGATTGGCGCGGGATCCGGGGAGCTAGCCGCGTCGATATTGAAGACGATTGGTTGGTGGAACCGGCTCCGCTACCACATCGTCGAAATTTCGCCGCGCCTGAGACAAGTACAGAAAGGACGCCTGGGATCGAGCGCCATCTGGCATGCCAGCGTCTCAGAAGCCCTCGAGCCTAGCGGCGGGACGGCCCTCATTCTTTCCAATGAACTGGTCGACGCATTTCCATGCCGGGTTTTCGAGAAACGTCCCGACGGATGGCGCGAGCTTGCCCTGCGCATCGAAGACGGGCGCGTCATGGAGGAATGGGTTTCTCGCCCGCTTCCCGACTCGACCGTCTTCCTGCATCCCTGGCCGGACGGCCAGCGGGTGGAGGTACAGGAGAGTTTTCAGGTGTGGCTGCGCAGATGGCTGCCCGCGTGGAAAGCAGGCAGCATGCTCACCATCGACTATGGCGACACGTGCCCCGCTCTCTATTTCCGGCGTCCCCGCGGAACGCTGAGGGCGTATGCGCACCATCAGCGGCTCGAAGGCCGTGACGTTTACGGCGGCTTCGGCCTTCGCGATCTTACAGTCGATGTCAATTTTTCAGATCTGCAAAGGGAATGCGCGTTTTCTACCGCCACGCTCACCACGTTGGCCGAGCTAAAATCCAAATATGATCCGTCCCCTATAAAAGGCCGTGCGGAGGAGATTCTTCACTCCCCCGGCGGTGCGGGCGAGGCCTTTAAAGCCCTCGTTCAAACGCGCTGATCTCCCAGCCAACGCACGCGAGCCCAGGGCTTTCCTCCTTGTCGGCGACTCCGAGGGCAAGACGTCGTACCATTGCCTTTTGCTTCGCGCTCGAAACATCCGCGCTCCAGAAAAAACAAATTTCAAATGCAAATTCCTCGATGACGCAAACTGCCCTTCCCCGTCCGCAAACTCCCGCCAATGCGCCGCTTACGCTTTATGGCTGCGAGCTATACAGGTGTTAAAAAAATATCATGGGTATGAAATTTGTTTTGATGTAATTAAATGGGGTGATAGGACAAGCGCCCGTGCGAACCGTTCTACCAGGCGCGAACGTGATTTCCAATCGGGCTTCCGTCGTGTTGGTGGGCGCAAGCCTTTGGTTTGCCGTCGCGTCCGTCCTGGCTGAGTTTCCGACCAGTGCGCTTACCGATTTCCTGACGGGCCGCATCGCCCCGGAAGTCTCCGAATTCGGCGAAATCCGGATGACCAGAGAGGACGTGGCGGGCTGGCTGCAGAAAGCAAGGACGGCGCCCCTGCCGCATGATCGCGGGATCGCGATCGCAAATCTGCAAAACTGTGCGTGCAGATCGCTATCGTGATATTTCACGATAATGAATTGAGCGGCCCTCATCGATCAGATACATGAACCGAGGAAGACCCTCGAAAGCTGCGGACGCTACTTGAATCGGCGTGTCGAGCGCGACCGATTCGTGTCGCATCTTTATCCGTCCAACAGAGAGTTTCTGCGGAGATGCGAACTGCCGGAAAGTCCGGCAAGCAGATCGAGCGATGTGTCATCTCGACATTTCGAATCGCCGAGAGCATGGGCTTCCAGGGCGATTTTTGCCAATGGGAACACTTGTTGCGGCTTGGTGATTTTTACGGGCCCGCCCCCGCAACCCGAGAAAGCCCGTGTTGACTCCCGGGCCCACTTTTGTCACTCTGCGCCCATGGAAACGCACGCTTTCGGCTTCAGACTTCGGGCCAACGCCTCGGAGGGCCAAAAGCGATTTCCTACCAGTGAAACCTATTGCAATAAGGCACAGCTCGATGACGAGTTGATGGCTGACCGCTGAAGCTGAGAGGTTTGTCCGGCGCGCGTGCCGCTTCTGCATACACAGGGGAACGGCCATGAAGAAACCCACTGGTCCCGCGAAGATCGAGATTCTCCCGGCTACCTCCGAAGCCGCCATCGGGGCGTTGCTGTTCAACTTTGATTTTGACGACGCCGCGCTCAAACCGGAACACGAGGCTTGGCTCAACGAGCATGCCGTGCCCAGCCTCAAGGCCACCAACCAGCACGTCTTCTTGCGCGGAATCGCGAGCCAGAAAGGGGATCGGCAATACAACCTCGATTTGTCTCGACGTCGGGTCGAGGCAGTCAGCAACTTTCTGATCGGCCAGGGCGTACCCGTTCAGCAGGTGGTCGCCACCTTTACCGGTGAGGATCTTTCGACATCCCTGCTCACCGACGACGAACGCGACCGGGCCGTCGAGGCGATCTTCGAGGTATCCGCCGGCCCGATGCGCTTCGAGCGTGTCGATCCGACAGAAAGCAAGGACGGGTTCGACGAGTTTTCGGATCCGCCCACGCTGGTGGTGCCGCAGCAGGCGTCGCGGCTCATTCGCTTGCTCGGCGGCGAGGGCGCGGTGGTGCAAAGCCTGAATCCGAGTGTGGTCCGGCCCGTGGATCCGCTCAACCCTGGTGTGGACCCAGTGGTAGCGACCAGCAATGACTTTCTGCTGCGACTGGAACCGGGGGTGCCTGGGCCGGCGCAGCTAATGGCGCATTTCCCTCAGGCGTCGGTGGACCAACCGGTATTGGGTATTGTCGGAGTACCCAAGCCGCAGGTTCCGCCCCGGAGAATTGGAGCGCAAAAAGTATTCGCGCGGTTATTCGTTCGCACCTTTCCGCTGCGAACGGTGTCAATCGCGTTCCATTACGTGAAGACGGACCGCCAAGGGGCGGTCGCGCCCGCGGGCGTACGTACCCAGAGAGTCAATAGCGCCGTCGAGCAAGCGGACTGGCTCCGTCACATGAGGCGGATTTACCTTCCCCAAGCCAATATTGACTTTGGGATCGCGTCGGCCCAGAACATCGACAGCAACGGCGTCCAACCTCCTGACGTCGATGTGAGCGCCGGCAGCAATGACGGCAATGCCATTATCCAGGGCCGAGGAGGAGTTGACGGGACCGCCAAGTTCCGGGTCTTTTTCGTGGGGCGGCTCGGCAACGCCGTAGAGATTGGCGGAGTGGTCCTGAAGACGGGACAACCCGACTGCCTTTGTCAAGACGGGTTGCGCATGCTCAATCCGCAGACGCTGGAGCCTTTGACCACCGATGCACTCAAGGTCGCACAGGTGTTGGCGCACGAAGCGGGCCATTCTTTTAATGAAGGGCATGATTCCAGTGGTCCGGATCTCCTCATGGACGAAGTGGCCAAGAATGGGGAACGTATTCCAATTGAGGTCGCAAAACGAATGAATGATTTTCTCAAGTGACTTTTCAAGTGAGCAGAGACTGGCGTTGCTGAAAAAGTGTCCCTTTTGTGCCAAGCAAATCCAAGATGAGGCTATCAAGTGCCGGTACTACGGGAGCATGCTCGACCCTCACGCGCCGGCACGCCTCATGCCACGTCGATTGACACCGTTACGGCGCAAGCGAGCATCCTCCTGAATTCAGAAGGCAAAATTGGGGCTATTAAATTCGTCAGACAACAGAAACGTTTAAGCCTTGTCCAAGCGAAAGCGTATGTAGAGGCGATAGGCACGTCGACCAACCCTGAAGATGCCGCGAGATTCGCGAGAACAGTGGCGCCGAGCGTCGAACAGAAGCGTGATGCGTAGCGTGGAATCGATCCAGCAGAAACTCTATGCCTAGCTGCTCTTCAGCGGATAACCCTTACGTTGCGCCGCGGCGGCCCGAAAAACCGATCGAGGATATCGATTTGTGGCTCGTCAAAAACTCCCCCACGGAAGCCGGTCCTCACGGTAACCGGTCGTCGATGCACTTTCGACGTTGAACCTGCGCTGCTCAGCATTCCAGCTGCATCCGCTTCGGCTATCACTTTTCCCGAGTCTGCAAAATGCGAGGCCCAATCATGCACGGGCTCGTCCAAGGCTAAGCCGGTGGAGGATGCCCGGACCGTGTGGTAGTTGCTGAGCGCCTCGATCAACCGTTCACACGCCGGGATGCGAAAGCTGAACCGGGGCAGGATCTGGCGAAGCCGGTTGATGCCAATCCAGATGTCATGAGTTCTCGGTACAGCCTTACAGTTCCGCAGGCCCACTTCGTTCAACTCGTTGAGGAACGTTTTGCCGCTCTTCTGCGTTGCAAGGGCGTCATGAGGCAGGAAGTGGCTGCCAAAAAGATACCCCTTATTGAGCATGTGGGCCACGCGCTGAACCGGCGTTAGATCGAGATCGCTATCACAATCGATCACGCGGATCTCGGCGCCGATTATCTGAAAGTAGGTCACCACGGTGTTGAGTGGTGAACCCAGATCCCAGGCCGTATGCACCAGCGCGGACGTGTCGACAACCGCCGGTCGGATGGCCCCCTCTGCACGAAGCCTGTCGATGATCTCGGCATAAATCGCTCCCTCGATCGGAGTCTGAAAGCACTCTTCGAGCACCGTCGGGAACTCCCGTTTGATGAACATCCCATACTGATCACGAGCTCGTTGATACCAGCTCATCCGCCCAAGGCTGAATCCGGGCTTGTCGGAGAAATACCGAAGCGTTTCCTGGGTGAGCGCCTGCGGCTCCGGATCGCCATAGGCGGGATCGTCGTTCCTCGGCTTTCCCCGACCATCAACTGGCATTCTCATCTGGCCATCTTCTCCGACACGGACGTCTGGCAAATTTGCCAGACGTCATCACGCCCGAGTCCTTTATCACCTGACTCTCCAGACCCATCCAAGTAGGTCTCATTGTTTCACGGAAAAGGTTCCGTATTTCTCCTCAATGTTCGCCAGGCGGCTCATGTCGCGTTCTGGAGTCGCCCACCACTCGGCTGCTTCGGTGAAGAATCGCTCGAATCCCGAGGGAGCGATATTGATTAATACGCGAATGGGTCGATCGGTATTATTTTTAAAAGCGTGGACCGAACCTCGTGGGGCGTAAACACAATCGCCCGGGAACATGTCGGTCCAGGTATTGTTAAGTAAAAAACTAACCCGGCCCTCGAAGATATAAAACCATTCGTCCTCGCGTTCGTGGTAATGCGGCCCCGGGCCCCCGCCCGGTGGAGTGAGATTGAGAAAAGCCGTGAACTTCTCGCCGGTTTGACATTTCGCTCCTGCTGGCCCTGATCCAGATCGCCTTGTTACACGCACTACGTAAGCCGCTTTGCCCCGAGGTTGACTTCCGACCCACTTTTGTCACTCTGGGTCCTTGGAAACGCACGCTTTCGGCTTAAGACTCCCGGCCCAACGCTCGGGAGGGCCAAATGCGATTTCCTACAAGGCAGTTTAGGAGGAGTTTGAAATGGCCCAACCAATTTATAAGGTCTTTATGGCTAGGTTCTCGGAGGCTTGGTATCAGTTATCCGAGGAAGAGCGAAAAAGTCTCGTAGCCAAGTTTGACGAGGCTCTTGAAAAAGCAGGTGGTAAGAGGCTGATGATGTGCGGCACAAATTGGTCCTCGGATCAATGGTCGATTGCTGGAATGGAGGAGTTCCCGAACATCGAGGCGGTCCAGAATTACATGGCGGCTGTTGATGAGCTAAACTTGTTCCGATACGTTGAGGCTACCAGCGTGTTGGGCACTAAAATGGAGCCGTAAATAGGTCCTCAGTCTCGAAAGTCCTTTACTTCCCGTCGTCAGCCTCCAATTTCTTCAACCAGTTCGGATCCGTTACAGCTTGAGGCAAATCTTTTAATTCGCTCAGCAGTGAAAGCATTGCTTCCCGCAGGATACCTTCTCCCATTCCCGCGATTTATCCTCGTCCACGCCGGTGAACAGGCAGCTGATATTGTCCATGACAATCACCTTGCTGCCTTGAGCCAAGGCCAGTCGGAGCAAATCCTGCTGCTGCGTCCGATCAGCGAAATTCATTGTCTTACTGGTCGCCTGGAAAAGAACCTCGTGATTGATGATCGAAAGATTCTCCGGAATGTGCCCAACCAAGCCGAGAATACGTTCCCGGTTGTCGTGGTAGCTCATCTCGCCATCCACGTACATGACCGGAAAAGGAGCAGCTGCTTTCCAAGGCCCAAAATTCTGACCCAAGGCGATTGCGGTACAGAAATGGAGAACGATCCAGGTTTTGCCGACGCCGCGAAAGGCATACAAATACCCAACCTCTCCTTCCTTAAGCCAGTCGTCGATAATGACCTTTTTGGGAGGAATAACGAGATCAAGAAATGCAGCGCCACTGACACAGGCTACCGCCAGATCGGACTGGTGAGCCGGCCGCTGCTTTTCCCATGTCGCGTAGTCGGGTGGACCAAGATTGATCGCCAATAGCCGCGGTTCTCTTCCGTTCTCCCGCGGGAATCCCGGCAATCTGGTATACCTGCTCGGATTCTTGTTTGACAGATCAACACAGTGGTCCGGGAACAAGGAAAGAATAGTGCTCACGCGTTCGTCAAACTGCGCCCTGTCAGCCGCATCAAGACGGACGATCCCATGCAGGCTCTTGTTACCGGAATCGATCAGAGCGATCACCGGCAGACTAAATTTCAGCAAGAAAGCGAACTGGACCTCTTTCGGAATCAGTTGACCATTGGCGTCGAGATCAAATTCCAGTAAGGCATGACGAAAATCGGTAACATCCTCGTCGGTCTTACCGCCGTGCCGCATCGGATTGACCCGATAGAAGAGTCCGTCGCCATTGTTCCATTGCGCTAGTGGCGGATTACATGCCTGCCACTGAGCCCACGTCTTAACAATACCGGCATCGATAACCAGTTCACCCTTGGGGTCCTTGGAACCAACGCCAATCGCAATACCCTCCTCTGGTCGGAACAAGATAGTCATCAGAACCGCGAGATCGAGTCCGTTCGGCACAGGCAACGTCGCTGGTGGCGGCCATTGGCCATTTGACGATGAAGGTGGAGGATTGGGTGCGGCATTTTGGTGATTGCCGCTATGGACGCCATGAGCAGGCTCTCGGGCAGAGCGACCGTAAGCGCTCTCGATCGTCTTGCGAGCCTCAGCCTCACTGAGACCGTCAGCAGTTCGCTCGAGGCAGCAGGCATATTTCAGTTACGCTTTGGGAGAGGCCGCAGTCGCGGCACTGGCAAGCCGCTGCGAAAAGCTTCCCGTTGCGTTCTCCTTTGGAAGCGCCATTGGCGAGATAATCCATGACGCTTTGCGGTAAATTAGATTGGGAGCCGACGGTGTACAACGGCATGGTTTTAGGTTTGCTGTAGAAATTGCTCGATTGCGTCTGCCAGGTCCTTGAACCGGGTCGCACGGTCAGGCGCATCGTTGATCCATCGCCGAATGAAGCGGAGGTAACCTGGCGGAATATCCATGAACATTTCGCCCTTGTGCTTTCCGAAAGGCATCCTGGTCAGTCCATAGTCTGGCCGAGACATCTGGATTGCTGCCTCGGCACCATTAGAACCGCCGCTCAGCGCGGTTTCGACTGCGACACTGTCAACGCCGCGGGCGCGCCAGGATTCGATAAGCTTTTTCCCGCTGGTGAGAACCTCGCCGGGCTGAGCCGACTCGCAGAGCGCAAGCCGCAATAGCTTGCGCTCCAGCTCAGTCAGCTCGAATCCTGCCATGACAGGCATCAGTTCTGCTCCTCCTTTTGGTTTGCAGAAGCTCCTTCCCTATCTGTTCACTTCATCGGGATGTCGTCATCGGGATCGGCGCCCTTCTCGCGAAACTCCTCAAGCGTTTTGTTAGGCTTAGGCGGCGGAGGCTCTTTGGACGTCGCAGACGAAGGCGGAGGGTTCTCCTCGCTCGGGTCGACGTAGTCCTCGACCTTGTTGCGATTCCGACTTTGATAACTCTCGATCATCAACCGCACCCGCCCCTTGCGGTCGATGCAGTCTTCGCTCTCGAACCGAATCGTCTGGCCAGGAACCAAGGTTTCGCCAGTAGCGACCCGGAACCTGTCGATTTTCCAGTAACTCTTTGGAGTAAAGGTCAGGTGATCGAAAATCCTGATCCCTCCATTTTTGCTGCCATCGGGCCCGTTGACCATTAACTGGAGTTCGAGGCCGAGGAGATGTGCGCGCGGATATCGAGCGACGCAATTCGTTATCGTTTGCCCACGGAAGCGGAATGGGAGAAAGCTGCCCGTGGTGGACTCATCGGTTCACCATATCCGTGAGGAAGCGAGTTGCCCTCCGATGACTGGTGCGACTTCGATCGCTTTGACAAGTTTTCTATCCTGCCGATGCGACGATTCGCGCCAAATGGATATGGGCTCTACGCTATTAGCGGTTGTGTGTGGGAATGGACGGCCGACTGGTACGACGCGATGTATTACAGCGACTCGGAAGAGGTCAACCCCACTGGACCGCCGAATGGTGAAGCAAAGGTTCTTCGGGGTGGATCGTGGGCCGACTGCGTGGAGGTCGTGACGGTTTCCTTTCGCATGTCTCGCGTCGCTGAACATGGGCAGGAAGGTTGGGGGGGACATTTCACACCGAATGTAGGCTTTCGAATCTGCCGTGTTGAACCGCGCGCGGGTGAGTAGGTTAATCGCGGGGCCGGTCGGATGAAGGCGACGCCTGAACCTAACTTCCCTGGTCTGGTGCGCAATTTTATTAACGACGCACTCGACGACGATAGCATTCGGAACCTTTGCTTCGACCAATTCCGCCCGGTATACGACCAACTTTCGCCGGCGATGAGCCGGACCGAGTGTGTACGGCGGCTCGTTCAATGGTGCTATGAGAACCGCGCATTCGATCAATTGCTGGCCCACGCCAAATCGTTGAATGCAGCAACCTAACCTACAGCGAGTACGCCGCCAGTTTCAATTCAGTCCCGGGCGAAGCCAGATACCCTCCGCCGAGCGCTTCACCGCGGGTTGCACCGCTCCCGCCCTTTATTATTCATCCTTTACCGTCGGCGCCTAGCCCAAGTTCGTCAGTGATGAGGCGGATTTTTGGTTTCATCAGAGGAATGGGGGCGTCTAAGGAGCGGTTTTCTCCACTACATTTTGCACGATTTTCGGTGTGCTCGGCAGTTGGAGTTCGAGGCGGTGCAGGAGTTCGGCCACAGGGCGATCAGGACGCGCGACGATGCGTAAGCGCAACTCGCGCGTGGCGTCGCTGTCGAGTTCGCGCACTGGGAGCACGACGTCCATGCTGCGCACGGTGGCGATCTCTTTAATCAACTGGCGGGCGCAGTCGCCCAGGCCTTTGCCGCGCATCCACATCTCCAGGGTGCGCCAAAGGGCGAGGCTCAAAAAGCAGACCAGGATGTGGGCTTCGACCCGTTCGGTCTTTTGATGAAAGAGGGGGTGCAGGCTCAGATCGCTCTTGCTGATGCGGAAGGCCTCTTCGGCCTGGCAAAGCTGGATATACCAGCGCCAGAGTTTGGCGGGATCCTGCTCCGTGCAGTTGGTGCGCAGCAAATACGCGCCGTGGATGTGGGCGGCCCAGGCGCTGCGTTCGCTTCGCTCGGTGATTTTCAATCCGCAGGCACGGCCTTTTGCGTCGCGTTCAACCTCGACTTCGAGCAGAGGCTCGGCGGCGGGAAAGCGCCCGAGCCAGCGCCCGATGCGGCGTTCGATTTTGCCCGGCTCTTTGGCCGGACGGCGCACGAGGCTCGCGTGGGTTTTGTCCAACTGAGCGCGCAGGCGCAAGCGCTGGCCTTCGAGCATGGCCAGTTCCTTCTCCCGCCGTGCGCTCGATCGGCAGAGTACGTATTGCTCCTCGGGCGAGCCGTCGGGATGGACCACCAGCCTGACTTCGACGCCGGGCTTCACTTCTTTCCAATCCTCTTGCTCCAGCAGCTTGGCCTCGAAGGCCTTGAGCTGACTCTTGGGCGTGCCCACGATGTAGCGCGCGCCGCGTTCGCGCAGGAAGTCGATGTTCTCCTCGCTTACCATCCCGCGGTCCAGCACCCAGATGCGCTTGGGCTCGCCGTATTTTTTCTCCATCAACTCGACCGGCGCCAGAGCGAGAGCGCGAGATAGACTTGCCCGAACTCGCGCACCCGCTCCACGCGCACCCCACGCAGATCGACATGCGCCCACTGCGGCCGCGGGCTCGCCCGCCGCAACTGCTCACCGAGCCGGCCTTGTCTCGGCGCGGCATTGCCGCCTTCGAGCAGGTCGGTCACCTCTTGCCAGCCGTGGCGCGCGGCACTGTCGAGTCCGGGCTCTTTGCCAAGATGGGCGACCACTTCCTGGCGTGGTCCCCTGGCGGTGCGCACCGTTTTGCATAGCGTCCAATATTCGTAAGTCT
Source organism: uncultured Verrucomicrobiae bacterium (assembly GCA_963810765.1). Taxonomy (GTDB): domain Bacteria; phylum Verrucomicrobiota; class Verrucomicrobiia; order Chthoniobacterales; family Terrimicrobiaceae; genus DASTFP01. The sequence continues at coordinate 132,534 of CAWEOV010000023.1, read as the reverse complement.
CCCCATCGACGGTGCGGCGGTTGCGGCGAAGGAACATGGCCCACATCATCGCCGCCAGCAGCTCCCCCCTGCAATGGGCTCTTCTCCACTACACGCCCCAACCGCGTCGGTTACCCTCCCATACAGAGACTCCCCTCGCGATTACCCTCAAATATCCCCGAAAAAACTCAACGGCTGACGAACTTGGGCTAACTTCGTCGGCCGGGGGCGTGAGTTAAAAGCGATCAACTCGTTTTGGGATGGCAGCCACTCGGGCACTATGTCGCTGCTCGGCTTAGGCGGCGCCGGGAAGACTGCCATCGCCGCTCAGTTTTTGGATGGCCTCCTTACAGACGATAAAGGAGGCCCTCTAGCCCGGAAAAATCACACGCGGGCAAAAAAAGTAGCGAAGTTCACGGCCTAAACCGCTAAGGTTGTTGGTGTTCGAATAATCAACCAAAGGAACTTCGCTATGACAGAATGTAAGCAGGAGGTTTTCGAGTTTCAAGTCCATGGAAGCCGCAAAGTGACGGGGGATTTTTCCGGCGGTTACCTTAGCAGTGATGGCGGGGCGGTGTTCTTGCGAGGGGTGGACTTGAAGATGGGACTCATTGAGAGACTGGCGGGGTGTTTTTGCGACTATCGGCTGCCGTGCCTAGTCGAACACAAGGTGAGCGAGCTTTTGCGTCAGCGCATCGGGGCATTGGCTCTTGGCTACGAAGACCTCAACGACCACGATCGGCTGCGGCTCGACCCGCTCCATGCGCTCTTGGCAGGCAAGGCCGACGTGCTCGGCGAGGACCGGCTCTGCCAAGAGGACAGGGGCAAGGCGCTGGCGGCCCACTCGACCTTGAACCGGCTTGAGCTCGGTGCCCTGGGCGGAGATACTCGTTACAAGAAGATCATCGCTAGGCCCGAAGAGATCGAAGCCTTATTAATTAAAGAAGGAGTCAAAGCCATTCCCCGAAAGAGTCGGGAGATCATCTTGGATTTTGATGCCACTGATGACCCTTTGCATGGCAACCAGGAAGGAGCTTTCTTCCACGGTTATTACCGGCACTATTGTTACCTGCCGCTGTATTGCTTTTGCGGCAACGTTCCACTCCTGGCGCAACTGCGAGACGCCAAGCGCGATGCCAGCAGCGGCACAGTGGAGGCGTTGAAGAAAATCACCTTCGCCATCCGCGAGCGCTTTGGGCGCAGGGTGCGCATCATTGTGCGGGCCGACAGCGGATTTGCCCGCGAGGAGATCATGGCGTGGTCCGAGCAAAACGGAATCTATTACTGCTTGGGATTGGCGCGCAATAAGCGGCTGAGCGCCCGCTTGGGCAAATGCTTCGGAGAGCTTTACAGGGGGATAAAAACCGGAGAGATCGAGGTGCCTTCTCGGCGCTTTGAGGACTTTGAATATCGCACGCGCAAGAGTTGGAGCCGCGCGCGCCGGGTGGTGGGCAAAGCGGAGATCCTCGACAAAGGGGAAAATCCGCGCTTTGTGGTTACCAACCTTCCCGCCGAAGGCTTCCCCGGCGAGCCCGCAGAGCGCTTTGCAGCCCCTGCACTCTACGAGAAACTTTACTGTGGGCGCGGAGAAATGGAAAACCGCATCAAGGAGGCACAGCAGGATCTCTTTGCCGATCGCACCAGCACGAGCTGGATGGCTTCCAACCAACTCCGGCTCTGGTTCTCGGCTTTCGCTCATCTCATGCTCTCGGTGCTGCGGGCCAAGGTGTTGCGCGGCACCGATCTGGCCGCGGCCACCTTGGGCCAGATCCGGCTCAAACTCTTCAAGATCGGTGCCCGTATCAAGATCAGTTGCCGGCGCATACATCTGGAGTTAGCCAGCGCCTATCCCTACCAGGAAACTTTCCGGCGCGCCTGTGCAAACCTCTGCGCAATGCCGGCGGGCTGAACTTCAAAGAGTTCTTGTTGACACAAGAAAGCGAGCTGGCTTCAGCCAACGCAGGACCCTGCTCACAAACTCTCATCGTCGAGGCAAGCAAACCCCCAGGAACCCACTCCGCGATACTCACCAAGCCGGATAACCCAGATGAGCCCAAAAGTTTGCCTCTTGCATGCCATCACTATCCTCAAAATCTCCGCGACTCCCCAAATGAAAAATCGACTGTGAACAATGCGGGCTAGTCTGTTTGTATGGGGTTTCGATTGAAACACGCCGCTCGCGCGGCGACTTGGAACGATGAAGTGACGAGATTTGATTTGGTCAAGGCGGAGATCGAGCGACGAAAGGGCAACCTGCGTGGTGGTCGAGGTTTGTTAGAGAAAGCTACCCAGTGGATCGTCCAATCAGGATCGCAGGAACATCTCTGCGCCTTGCATCTAGGAAAAGCACGTCTGGCAATTGACGAGCAAGCATACCAGCTTGGCAAGACCGCGCTCGACGAGGGGCCCCACATCGCAGAACAATGTGGCTTAGGATTCTACTCGGTTCACCTGCAAATCACACTTGCGGATTTATTCATTTGCATTGAAGACTTTGCCCGCGCCCTTGACGCTGCCGTGGCTGCTCGCAATGGCATCCTCCGGCACACCCATAAGCCGCCGGAAGCATCGAATGTCGAATTGAAGGAGGTGTTGGTCATTGGATCGGATCACCCGAATAGCCAATATGTTTGGGCGACATCGACGGCTGGATTCTTGCAGGGTTACGCGCTGGCTAAACTGGGCAAGTTAGAAGGAGCGAGACGAATCCTGGAGAGTATTCAGGAACTTCAGAAGCAGATTGGTTACCCTTATCTTGAGAAAACACAAGCTCTGATCGCGTCTCTCTAGGAGGCAACAGGGTCAGGCCACAGGGCAACAGGGGTCAGGACTTGAATATTGAATGTCGTCGTGTCACAATGACCCCGGTGTCACAAAGTCCTGACCCCTGCAAGCAAAAGGATGCACGACTGGTCGCGCAACTTGTTCCAATTTTTTAACGGCTAGCAGTCCCCATGCGCGAAAGTGATCCCAGGCGCCCCCTTGACTGATCTTCGACAGTTTCGAAATCGCGACAGCTGATAATCAACGAGTTATGTGAGCGCGAGGGCGCTGTGGCACTACATCGCTGTATTGCTGACTTCAGTTCATTTCACGAATGGTGGGTGGCAGAGCAGCGCCGACGCCTCGGATGGCGTGCATCGCGTTTCCGATCACGTGGCCACGCATCACAAAGCGATGGTCTTGGAACTCCGCCTCCACTTGGCCCTTGTGATCCGCAAAAATTGCCGCAAGGGTGGAACGTTGCTAGCCTTAGTATCTGGTCTCGGTTGGAGGCCCTGGCGCCGGCTCGCAATCGTTGCCACTCGTCCGTCCTCAGTTGGCTCAAGAGTTCCCTCCGAACGCCTGCCGTGGCAAGCGCTGCGGGTTTGCGTGGCGAAACGCTCATCAGTTGAACGATGGAACGCTAGGGCAGCACGCGTCAACGTTTATGTGATGTATGGACCCTGCCGTGATAAACTGCGATTGCAGCGGATTTTCTACCGCGAGGCTGTTCCGGCCAACGCCTAAATTGTCCTGTTGCCACTTGAACACCTTTTACGACGATGACCCCGGGAGTTCTGACTGCCTCAAACTCGATCCGCGCTCTCCTGACCCCTGCGACCCCATGCAGCTTTCCGGATGCGGCATGTCTTGCCTCTCCTGCAGGGCGTAAAAACAGCGACGCGGTCTCTTCCGCTTGACACGATCGTTACTCCACAGCTAGTGGAGCGACATGCTGCAACTATTTAAGGAGATACCTGCTAGAGGAGCGTCGCGCTTTTCAATCACGCGGCCGGCCGCTATAAGCTTGCCCGCTATCGGTAAAAAGAGTCATCAGCAAGGCATTCAAAGAACCACAGACGGCCACTTCGTTGTCTCTGGAAGCGGATCCCAGTCCGGATACATATATTTCGCAGCGGGGAGCAGCTTTAAAATAATAGGAGTAATAACTCCTGCTGTGAGAGACTTTAATCATATCGGCGGGATCCAGGTTGCAGAGCATATTCTTGCGGCTGGCTATGAGCGCCTAGAAAGCGGCCCGACGGGCACGTCAGTAGTACTGTTTTACGATGTTAGAGACGCCGCGTCTCCGGCGGCTATGGATTACCTCGCGATAGATAGGAATTCAGCCAATAGTCCCGCAGGAGCGATAGGGCTTTGGCGTGATGGCGGCACCTGGCTTCTTCTGGTGGCGAACTGGGATTCAGAACGCCTGGATTTTTATCGCAGCAACGGCGATGATCTTGTCGCCGTCGGGACACGTTTTGCGCCTGTTGGAAGCTGGCAGTTCAGCGCAAATGGCTTTGGCGCAGGTTCTATAGATGATAGATGGGAAGCATATGAAAATATTAACCTGTTTGCGGATAGAGACGGGTTGCTATGGTTCGTAGGTATGCACACAGATTGGCTGAGATTAGACAAGAGCAGGGACCTCCTTAAAGGAGACCGGGCAGACCTTTATCAGCTTAACATTAGTTCCAGTGGTATTACGGTTACCAAGCGAGCGAGTAAGCGCTTTTATCGCAACGGCGAAGGCCCTCGTTTCAGATACGGCTCTGGTTTTCGCTTAAACAGCGTCACTGGGAGGTTTGAAGTGTACTCGTGCGAGGCAAACCTTAGCAACCGCGGAACGCGAAATCGGTGCAATCGATGGGGATAGGCGATCTTTTCGAGGGATCACCGCGCGGCGCCTTCGGTCGTGTTCGTTGGCCTTATTTGGAGTTGATGTAGGGGTCACGTCTTGTTGGGACCGCGCGACCCCATGACTGGCCGCGATCCCGGTTTAGCACGTCGAAGGCGTAGAAATAGACCGGGAGCGCTCGCCATTGGCTATTCTGCTCATCCGTTACCGAGTGAAGGAAAGGTCGCTAGGAATGAGCACAGACCAAACAGCTGGGTTCGAAGGCGTTTGATCACTCCCATATCGCGCTGACGCGGGCGCTTGCAATACAGAGATGCTGATGCGCGGCTGCCAACCTTACACGACAGTTCAGATATACGTATTTCCGCGTATATCCATCGACCGATCTCCCGTGGTAAAGGCACTGCAACGGACTCTGAAACATGCATTACGTGTGTTCCAGAGAACAAACATAACAAAACAACCACATTTTACGTTGCAACGTCAGTGAGCACATTAGCAACCAATCCCACCAACCCGATGGCAAGCCAAGCCTAAACCGAACGCAACCGAGCCCCGGCGTCGCTCCTACTGATTCCCGTTTGAATCAAGGGGAAGCCAGACATTGGTCCCGCCCAGACGTCTACGTCGCGACCGAACAGGAAGCCTTTGATTTGGTCGAAAAGCACGGACTGATCCTAGGAAGCAAATGCTGGGGTCATTGGCTCGACGAGTTCGAGGCACGCATTTGCGTTTATCAGTCTGAGGACGACAAGAACTATGGCCGGTTACTTTCTAGCCAGGGACTCAACACCAACTGCGTTAGGCAATCACCCGAGCGGAGGCAATCAGCAAATGATTAGGGTCACTACTATTTCGACCCGCTACCGAGTTCGCCAGACGTTCTTTAGTTTCGGGATCGACTGCGAGGAGACTTTCAATACGATGGCAGAAGCGGAGGCTTACGGCCGTGACATCGCAGAAGGCTTGGCGCAGATTTTTTTTCAAGCCTTAGGTGATTACGCTGACGTGCCTTCTAGGAGTCCATTTAATGGCATCGGCTATACAAATGAGACCGCTTTCTTCGCGAGTCTCTCCGATTACTGCGGTGCCTATGCCGATGAAAATAGCAGCGAACGTCTCTTTCAGGTGCCGGCAAGATAAAATGGAGCGAACTCGTTGACCGCTTCTTTGAAGCGGCGATCACGATCGAGCCCGTGCGATCACAACCTGCAGAGGGGAGGAATTGGCTCAATTCTGCAAATCTGGCTGGAGTTCGTTTGGACGAGAACTGCGAATAAGACGGCATCTTTCGTCTGGTCGTTCCGGATTAACCGTGAATGGCGTTGCCCTCCCCTGTGAACGGCTGCCTTCAGCTCCCCATGGCAGGCGAGACCGCGGGAGGATGGCAACCTTGGAACGTAAAAGCCCCCGCCCGAAACAGAATTGCTACGCCTTCTCTACGTTGTCGACCCGCCAGATTGAGTAAGCGAGACTGATCAACTTCCTTGCCGGCAATCATGCGCCACATCGGCGTAATGACCTAGAAGGGTTAGCACTTGACAGACTAATAGTCCTATGGTTATCCATCTCTCCGTCCCAAGATCAGCTGCTGGGGGTACTCGAGGAGAAACACACAATTGTTCATAGGGTGAGCACGGAAGATTCAAATACTGGACGCATCCAAAAAAGACGCACACGGTCTTGGCCGGATGGAGAAATGTCGCAGTTGCTCAATGCTGTCGAATGCATTCATTCTCAAGACAACCTTTCGACCTTCCACGTCTGTCTATTTCAGGCAATTTCCGGACTCGTCGAAGACGTCGTGATCACCATGGATTCCACGCGATTGACGGATGGCAAGGCCGAGAGTCGAAACACGAAGGAGGCTGTTATGTCTCAAGAGATGCAATCAGTGTTCTTGGAACTCCTTCCCGAAAATCCGGCGGCGCCGGCACTTCGCGACGGAGCCCGAGGTTTGCTACGAGTAACCGATTTCGTCACTCAGCGTGAGTTTGAACGTACTGCGCTCTACAACGAGATTATGCGACCTAACGATGTTCGTTATCAGCTTTTAATTCCGCTCGATATGCCGGGCCACATCGCCGCGGTCAGCATAAGTCGCCGTTCACAGTTCTCTCAAAGCGAAATTGGAAAACTACGCCTGTTTTCGCCGCACCTCGTTCGCGCACTTTGCAATGCTCAAACAATCACGAGGCTTCGCGCTTTTGCTTCGGATGTCCCTAAACCCGAGCTCCTGCGAATTCTCGGTCTGACGCCGCAGGAATCTCACATCATGCATTGGCTAATTCAGGGCAAGCGCGACAGTGAGATCGCCCAAATTTTAAACTCGAAGACTCGTACGGTAGAGAAACATATTCAGCACATATTCACTAAGCTCAGCGTAGAAACGCGGACAGCGGCTGCTCTAGTTGCGCTGGAAAGAGCCGCGCTTCGCCGATAATCATCCCAAAAATAGGTTCTCAGCTGTCGTGAATGGGTGATTGCATTGATTTTATTTTGAGAGAGGCGCGCGAGGCGCGCGGCAGGCGAGGAACAAAGGCCTCATTGCCGGCCCTTGTAAATCCCCGCTAGGGGGAACAGCATAACTGCAATGACACCGGAAGCATTGTTTACGGCGGCCCTGCAACTCGAAGCGGGATGGAAAGTCACCGAATGCCGATTTGAAGAACCCTTCACGGCCAAATACGGAAACCGTTCTTGCGGCTCTGTCCTCACGGACAGCCCGCGATAAAATGAACGGCAAACACACCTTCAAGACAACGCGCTCGCTCTCAAACTGTGCCGCAGCCATAAAGTGTAGGCGACTCAAGGCCTTCCCTCAAAAAAACCTCTCAGCCGTGTCCTAAATGAGCCCATCCGTTCGTCGAGTCATTGAAAGCACAACGCAATCAACCCTTTCTTTCACGCTGTCTCATCGAATGAGTCGGTGAGGATAACCAAGACCAAAAAACAAAATGAATACAAATCGCAATCCCGTAGGCTGGTTCGAAATCTATGTTCAAGACATGGAGCGAGCCAAAGCCTTTTACCAGAAAACGTTTCAGGTGACTCTCGAACGCTTGGAGAGCCCTGGTTTGGAATTATGGGCGTTTCCCCCCTTGATGGCGCCCGATAACCCTGGATGCTCAGGGGCGATTGTAAAAATGGATGGTAAGGATTCAGGTGGTGGGGGAACCATCATTTACTTCTCTTGTGAAGACTGTGCAGTTGAAGCATCCCGGGCAATCGAGAACGGGGGTCGAATCCAAAATGAGAAGATGAGCATCGGTCAGTATGGCTTCATTGCTCTAATCTTTGATACCGAAGGGAACATGATTGGGCTGCACTCAATGCAATGACGGGCGTCGCCAACGCTGGCGATGGCGCACCTATGGCCGTCCTTGAACGCGGTCGGCATCGATCCGTGGGCGCGGTCCCTGGCTCTCGCTCGCGAGAACGTACGGAGCGCTGGCCTCACAGACCGCATCCAGTTAAGGGAACAGGCGGTAGAGGATCTTTCCGATACAGACGCCTTCGATCTCGCTTGGATTCCAAGCGCTTCATGCCGGAGAAGGTAATTCCATCAGCTTGCGAACACGTGTACCGTGCGTTGCGTCCAGGTGGATGGCTCCTGTTTGCGATGGCTAATCCTGGTACCGATACTGTGACCACGTCCCTTGTCAGAGTGCGAACGGTGCTCTGGGGTGGTTGCCTGATGGCCCCCGGCCAGGTCGAGACACTCTTGAAGGGAACGGGATTCGTTGATGTCCGGACGCTGGCAAGCCCACCCGGTGCCATCGTGGCGCTTATCGCTGCCCGTCGGGCGCCAAACCAGTGAGCAAGTAACCAGGAGGCTGCTATGGCTAAGCTAGGCGAATCGTTTCGAGACTTTGAACTCGGTGGTTGGGAAGACGAGAGCGTGTGCTCTGACTACGACGAGCATCTTTCGACCGTCACTATACAGTCGGTGGGAGCATTGCTGGACGCGGCCGGCGTCCGACAGGGAAGCCTTCCGAGTCCTGAAGCCAGGTGGTCGCTTTGGGTTTACGGTTTGGGATGCGCCCGAGAATGCGGTGGGCATCGGTGCGATCTACGGCGCCATTCGAGCTCACGGCTCGCCCGACGTCGATTTACCCGTGGGACCGAATTTCTTTCTGTTCAGCGATCCGGAACGCAGCAAGCGGGTCGTCACTGATGCAGGGTTTCAGAGCGCGTCGGTCACCCAAGTGCCTCAAGTGTGGCGGGTTTCTTCTCCCGACGAGCTCTTCGGAGCCGTCCTGCATGGAACCGTGCGCGGCGGAGCAATGTTGCGCGCTCAAAGCGCTCAAGCGAGAGAAACAATCAGGGCCTCGGTGCGAGATGCCATCAACGCATACCTCCGTGGCGCCAAATATGAAGTGCCAATGCCCGCCATACTAGTCAGTGCCGTGAAGCCGGAACGGTGAAGCCCGAGCGCAAACCCTCCAGATGTTCGCGGATCGAATTAGCCGGAGCAGCCGCTGGATCAAGCGTGCGGCCTCAAGAATGATGCAGCGCCGTGGCAGCACTTTGATATTTAGGTGAAGACGAAGCGGACTCAGGATGTTGCGCGATTCTTCGGCAGCTTGCGATTGTAATCCTGGCCGCTAGCTGAAAGCTTGCGCTACTCAAATGGACACCGACGCACCTCGCGACCCGCGCCTTGACCCGATTGGTGTCTTCGATTCAGGTATTGGCGGACTTACAGTGGCAGCGGCTCTCAAGAAGCATCTGCCCTCCGAGACGATTTTCTATATTGGAGACACGGCACGCGTCCCTTACGGAGGGAAAAGCCGGAAAACTGTCGAACGCTACAGCATCGAGATCGGCGGTCTCCTCCTCGCTGAACAAGCCAAAATGATCGTCGTCGCTTGCAACACCGCTTCCGCTCTCGCCGTGCCGCGGATGAAGGAGCTTTTCAAGGTGCCTGTCCAAGGTGTCGTCACGCCCGGTGCGGAAGCCTCCCTTCGTGCCACGCGCAACGGGCGCATCGGCGTCATCGGCACGCGCGCTACAATTGCAAGCGGCGCCTACGAGCGTGCCATCCACGCTCTCGATCCCCGGGCGAAGGTCTTCAGCGAGGCCTGTCCTCTCCTTGTGCCGCTCATTGAGGAGGGGATGTTCGACGATCCCATCACCGATCAGGTCATCAACCGCTATCTCGCTCCGCTTTTGGCAGAGGACATCGATACGCTTGTGCTTGGTTGCACGCACTATCCCCTCGCGCAAGAGTCCATTGCCCGCGCGGCGGGAGACACTATCAGCCTGGTCGATTCCGCCGAGAACTGTGCCCTCACGGTCAAGGTTCTTCTCGACGGCCAGGTCCCGCCCGCGCCGGCGGACCATCTCGGAAGACTTGATGTTGCCCTGACGGACTCTACGGAGGGCTTCCTTCGAACAGCCGAGCGGGCCCTGGCGCTGGATATCGGCGACGTGCAACTCCGTATGGTCCAGGCGGAATAGCCGTTCCGGTTGAATGGCGGTGATCAAGCAGCATGTCGAGGCAGAGCGTGCAATTCGATTGCCATCTGGCGAGAAGCCTTCGCGGCTTCAAGTCCGACAGGCCGCTATAGACAACAAACGTTTTGAGTGTAAATATTCAGAACATGCCGGCGGTTTTGGATGAAAACGATGTGGTGAACCGCGTGCTCGACGGCGCGCGAATCTCTCAAGACGATGCCCGTGTGCTCTACAAGCTGCCGTTACAGGAGCTTGGGGCGCTAGCGGACTACCGCCGCCAAGCCGCCAAGGGCGATGCCTACGACGGCCGCGGCGGAGAGATCGTTACCTACATCGTTGATCGCAACGTGAATTACACCAACGTCTGCAATGTCTATTGCAAGTTCTGCGCGTTTTACCGCACGGAGAAGGACGCCGATCATTACGTCCTTAGCATCGGGCAGATTGACCAGAAGCTCGATGAACTGGCGGCTGAAGGCGGTGTGCAGGTGCTGCTGCAAGGAGGTCATCACCCCAAGCTCGGCATCGACTTCTACCTCGAAATGCTTTCGCATATCCGCGCGAAATACCCGAAGATCAACATCCACGGATTCAGCCCGCCTGAGTTCAACCACTTTTCGCAGGTCTTCGGAATGCCGTTGCGAGACGTAATCAAGAGATTTCAACAAGCCGGCCTGGGATCCATTCCGGGTGGAGGAGGCGAGATTCTGGTGGACCGTGTGCGAGACCGCATCGCCCCGCTGAAATGCAAGACCGATCAGTGGCTCGAAGTGATGCGGATCGGCCATGAACTCGGCTTGCGTTCGAGCGCTACGATGATGTTTGGCCATGTCGAATCGCTTGATGACCGGATTGAACACCTTCAGCGCCTGCGGGATACCCAAGATGAAACCGGCGGCTTTACCGCGTTCATCTGCTGGACGTTTCAACCGGAAAACACCCGCCTAAAAGCCGAAACTGTCACATCTGCCGAATACCTCCGCATGCAGGCGTTGTCGCGAATCTTCCTTGATAACTTCGAGAACGTGCAGAGCTCGTGGGTGACTCAGGGCCCGAAAATCGGCCAACTCGCGTTGAAGTTCGGGGCAAACGATTTCGGCAGCGTGATGATGGAGGAAAATGTCGTTTCCAGCGCCGGGACGACCTTCCGATTGAATGCGCAGGACATCGAGCGTCTCGTTCGTGAGGCGGGCTACGAACCGCATCGCCGCAGCACCTGGTATCAGCTGCTGAATTAGCCGCGACGACTTGACCACTGCGTGCTCGTTACACACGGATTGCGCCGGGCCGCCGAGATTTCGCTGATAAATCTCTTTCTAAGCGTAGAAGGGCTTTCCGGACTCCTTTCGAGACCGCAGTTCTGCCAGCATTTTTCTCTCGGTCATGTCTGCCGCCCATTTTGGGGGGAGCTGAAAATGTGGCTCGTCTTTGATGGACTTCCAATTGCCACCCCACTCGAGACCCAAATCCATGCCAATCGCGCCGATCGCTTTGTATTTCGGCGATTCGGGAATGTATTTGCCGCCTTCAAAAACGCCAATGTCGAAGGCGATGCCGAAATTGTGATTGGAGTAGCCGCCGCGTGCATTTGTGACTTTCTTTCCAGGTTTGCTCCGTCCCTGTTCGTATAGAGCGTTTTGCTCAGCGTACAGTTCTCAGACCGCTGATGGCCTTGATTGTAATTCCCGCGGCGGCAGCTTTGACAATCAGGGCACGAACATAGGGCTGCACCTCCGGCAACAGGGTTGCAATCACCTTTTCGCTTCGACTGTCCACTTTCTCCTCAGGGATTGGTGGCGCGGTGGCCGGCGGCTTCTTCGGGACGATTCGGTTGTAGATCGCTTTCCACGTGCTGGGGCCGGCCTTGCCATCGACCGTCACTCCAATTTCCTTCTGTATGGCACGGATGATTTCTTCGATGTTCATTTAAGCAAACAAGTTTAGTAACGATAGTCCCTGCATCGGACCCCTTGGCGTGGGATGATGAACGGAGCGTCCTCGCATATCAATCTAAAGTCGCCCGGCAAGACTGAGCAGGAACAAGGCTGCTGCTTCAATCAAGCAGGGAACGCCGGTGTCCTATCGCGCCGAAAACTTGACCATGCGTCCAGTGCCCTTGAAACTGGCAAGATGACAAGAGCGGGAGGAATGCTGTTTTGAAGCCGCGCACATCAAATGCCTGATCCCGGCCGCAAGACGATTTCGCAAATTCGCGCCGAAGCGAGGGCAGGAGCGCTCGGCGCTCGAGTCCACGCCCAAATCGAGGAGGTCATGCGCCGGGAGGCCAGCAATGGAAAACCGTTTTGGGAGATTCGGCTGCGAGATTCGGGCGACTCGATGACGCTTAAGGCCTGGAGCGACTCTCCAAATTTCTCGGCATGTGAAGAGCTCGAACGGGGCATGCCGGTGGCGCTCGAAGGCGAGTTTTCCCTCAGCGGGTTCGGCCTCGATGCGCGGCGCTGGTCGCTGCTTCCCCTGCGGGAGCACGAGGCGCAGGATTTGTTCGATGGCGATGAAACCGCGCGCGCGGCGGCTCAGACCGACTTCGACCTCACTTTGCAACGGATCCACACCCTTTCTGATCCCCGCCTTCGTGCGCTGGCGGTGGCGTTCGTCGAGGAGTTCGGCTCGCGTTTCCGTCGGGCCGCTGCCGCGCGCCACAATCACCACGCCTTTCGCGGAGGCCTCCTTCGACACACGGCGCAAATGACGAGATCTGCCGAGGCCATCTGCGCGGCGTACCCTGCACTTAATCGGGATCTGCTACTGGCGGGCGTCCTTCTTCACGATTGCGGCAAAATGTGGGAGATGTGCCCGCCGGAAGCGGGTTTTGAGATTCCCCGCGAATTGCGTGGCGAGCTGCTTGGGCACATCAGCATCGGCATCGAAGTCGTCAACGCGCTCTGGCGCAAACTCCCGTTGGAAAAGTGGAAAAATCTCGCGCCACCCTCCGAAGATGTCCGGCTCCACCTGCTGCATCTCATCGCTTCCCATCACGGCGAGCTGCAATTCGGTTCGCCGGTGGAGCCCAAGACGCCCGAAGCCATCGCCCTTCATTTCGTGGACAACCTTGATGCGCGGCTGGAAATGATTTTTTCCTCTTACGACCGGCAACCCGAGATTGTGCCTGGCATCTTCGAACGCGTTCGCGCGCTCAACGTTTCGCCTGTGCGCAAGCTGCCGGGATTTTCGGCATGCGAGTAAGACTACCGCGATTGCGGCTCTTTCGTCGCCGGATTGTTTGAATCCGCGGGGTTCGGAGCCGAAGGCGGCTTGTAAGCCATCTTTTCCAGGAGGGGTGCTACCGAAGGATCGTCCTTGATCATGGCTTCGCGTAGCACCTTCCGGTATTCCTCCGAGGCTTCCCGTCTTTTTTCTTCCGCCGCCTGAACGGCGGCATCGTTCTCCGCCTTCTCGCGAGCGCTTGTGAGCTTCTGACGCTCGTCTTCGCTGAGATTGCTAGAATCGTCCTTCCATCTTTTGCGCTCGCTCGCCCGTTTCTTGACGATATCAGCGAGACCCGGGTCGATTTCCAGCATCCGATCGCGCATGGCCTTCAAAAAGTCCGTCTTCGCGGATTCGGCGGCGTGTCGAAGCTCCTGGAGTTTCGGATTTTGCAGGGCCTTTTCTCGCGCCGCCACAAAACGTTCCCGCGTTTCCGGAGGCAGGCTTTCGAGGAACTTGGCCAGGCTCCTGTGGCGCGGGCCCTGTTCCCTGGCAGGCGGCGGTTCGGAGGTGCCTTCGCCGGCGGGTTGCGCAATTCCCGAATTCCAACCAAAAACGATCGAAATTCCCGCGAGTGCCAAGTAGCGATATTTCATGTGAAAAATAAAACCCCCTGGAGCGAGAAAAGTTACGTTCGCGATTACTTTATGGAAGCGGAGAGGCGTTCAGCTTGACCGTGCCGGCCTGCGTGGGCGTTTGCTGGGCGGCCGGAAGCCGGATTTTGAAAGCCGCGCCTTGTCCGGGAACGCTTTCGACGAGAATGGTACCGCCGTGGGCGAGAACGATATGTTTGACAATGGCTAAGCCGAGGCCCGTGCCGCCCGCCATGCGTGAGCGATCCTTATGAACACGGTAGAACCGCTCGAAGATGTGGGGCTGATCGCCATAGGGAATACCGGGTCCATTGTCGGAGAACACAATCTCGATTTGCTCGCCGACGGATTGTGCCTTGATCGTGATGGCAACCTCATCAGCAACCGCGTGACGGATGGCATTTTCCAGCAGATTTTCAAATACCTGTTCCATCCTGTGCGAGTCGGCATCGGCCCATGCAGCAGCCGCGCTCCACTCCACCACAACGCGTCCTTGACGTTCCAAAATCGCAGGCGTAATGCGCTCGACTACGCGATCCAACAGCTCCGGCAGATTGACCCTCTGGAAATCGAGCTGAGGTGAGCGATACTCCAGGTGGGAAAGGGTCAGCAGATCCTCGATCAGGAGGGCGAGCCGGCGGCCGTTCCTGGCCATTACTCTTAGCCACTCCTCCGTTGTGGCCCGGTCTTCAACCGCACCATCGAGGAGCGTTTCGATGTAACCGTTGATGATTGCAAGCGGTGTTCGGAACTCATGCGAGACATTGGCAACGAATTCACGCCGGACGGCCTCGAGACTTTTCACCGCAGTAATGTCATGAAAGACGATCACGGTGCCGAGAGGACGTGCCTTTGGTCTGGGATTCAAGCCACATGCATAGACCTCAAGGTGCTTGGTCGTGTAACCCTCTCGGGCAGGCGTCTCAAGGGATATCTCGATCTTTCGAGGAATGCCATCGTATAGCGTTCGCTCGGCAGCATGCTGCAGCTCGTGGTTAAAGAAGGCTTCCATCAGGGTGCGATTGACCGGGGACTGCGACAGTTCGAACATCCGTTGGAGTGATTCATTGACGAGGCGGATGCGTTGTGATCGGTCCGTGATTACCACCCCCTCAACCATGCTTGAGAGGATCGCTTTCAGACTGAAGCCCTCGTTCTCAATTTGCTGATCGAGTTGCTGGAGCAATTCAGAAATCCGCCGCACGTCGCCGGATGTTTCCCGAAGAACTCCTTTGCGCGAGCCGAACAGAGCAGGTCGAAAATCACCATGCGACAGCCTGCGCAAAACGGCACGGAGTTGGTTTAAAGGCACGATGATTCGGAAATATGCGAAAATCGCTCCCGCGAGCGCACAGCCAACGAGAATTGTCGTCCAAAGAGTCAAGGAATCAGAACCGTGTTGAAGCGATATCCTTCGCCTCGGACTGTTTCCAGCCGCGAAGCATGCCTGCCGAGCTTTTCCCGCAGACGCCGAATATGGGTATCCACTGTCCTGGTATCGATGGGATTCTGATAGCCCCAGACATCGAAGAGTAACGTCTCGCGAGACTGGGTGCGCCCGCGACGTTCAATCAAAACGGTCAGAAGTTTGAATTCGGTTGTCGTCAGATCAAGGCGACGCCCCTCGAGCCGGACACCGAATCGATTCCTATCCAGGTGGAAATCACCGATTTCAAGCACTTCAGATCGCGCTTTGGAGCGGGATCGCCGGAGCAAGGCGTGGATGCGCAAGACAAGCTCACGCGGACTGAAGGGCTTCGTGACATAGTCGTCGGCCCCTATCTCCAAACCGTGAACGCGCTCGCCCGGTTCGCCCCTTGCCGTCAGCATGAGAATTGGGAGAGCCTCGGTGTCGGGTTGTTTTCTAAGCTCTCTGCACACGGCATATCCATCCATCCCCGGGAGCATGAGATCGAGCACGATAACGTCAGGCCGGTTTTTGCGAGCGATTTCGAGTCCTTTGAGGCCGTCGCCGGCGATGAGCACTGAAAATCCCGATTTGGTGAGATTGTACCGCAGCAAATCCACAACATCGGTTTCGTCTTCAACAACAAGCACCGTGTCAGGCATGGCATCCGCGCTCATAGCTGAAGGGGCCGAGGCGTGGCAAGCGGGGAAGAGGATCGAACGCTGAATGTAGAAAAGATTCGGGCCACTCGCGAACGATGCTCAGAACAAAGGAAACTGAACCGCGGTGGCCCGAATATGCTGCCTTAACCGAAAGTTTAGACTGCGCCTGAGGATCGATGTTCAAAGAAAAGCGCAAAACTTTTTTAACTCTCCGCGGCCGTCTCATGTAAGAGATTTATAATGAACGATTGAGGCGACAAAAGCCTGTAGAAAAATATTTGGCTTTGAATCTGACCTGGATTTTGAAAATTTACGGAGCGATTTTAAGCTCTTATGGCAAGGCTCCGAGCCCTTCAGGCAGACATCACCACGCTGGCTGTGGATGCGATCGTCAATGCGGCGAATACTACGTTGCTCGGGGGTGGCGGCGTGGACGGAGCAATCCATCGAGCTGCGGGGCCTGCTTTGCTGGAGGAGTGTCGCGCACTGGGCGGCTGTCAGACCGGGGACGCAAAAATCACCAAGGGCTACAGGCTCCCCGCACGTTTTGTCATTCACACGGTGGGTCCGGTATGGCACGGTGGACACCGAGGCGAGGCAGACCTTCTGGCCTCATGCTATCGGCGTTCGCTGGAAGTCGCCCGTGGAAATAGCCTTCGCAGTATCGGCTTTCCCTCTATCAGCACTGGCGTTTACGGATATCCGCTTGAAGATGCTGCGGCAATCGCCATCGAAACGGTCAGTGGATTCGTTGATGAAAATCCCTCCAGCCTTGACGAGGCTGTTTTTTGCTGCTTTTCCCCCCGCGATCTAGAAGTCTATTGCGGAATTCTCAAAAAGGTCCGGGCTTGCGATCTTCCGTAACCTTCTTGACGGGCGGCGTCGAATAAGGCGGGAAGCGCAGCGGTTGGAAGGGTTGCTCTCCGGTGTAACCAGGCTCCCAATAGACCTCGGAGGTCCTGGTCCACCTTGCGCCTTCCTCTGGCATTAAAGACCCTTCCTTCAATCGGCGGCGCACTTCGGCGCGAAGCTCGTAGCTTGAGGTGTCAGGAGGTGAATCGAGCTGCAAGGGACGGATAATGACCGTATTCTGGTCGATTACCTGATAATTAGCGAATACGAATCCGCCTTCAGGAACTTCCCCCGAGCTGACATTGCACCTCAGCGAAAGAAAACGGCTGTAACCGACACGAGAAATCCAGCCCTCGAACTCCCAAATCTTTTTGTCTCGCGCTTTTCGCCCACCGGACTGGAAACTCACGAAATAGCGGTCCCCTGTGATAGGGACGACCCTTGCGCGATACACCCTGCCCTTTGCGTCCTTGTGCTCCCACACGCCGAGAAGCCAGCTATTGACGTCCTTCAAGGGTCCGCCCGTAAGCGGATGATCGAAATAACAGCCGGCGAGTAGCGTACACAGCAACGCAAGCGCTCTTATCCTCATCGTGTTGCGCGCTGCTATATCCGAGCTCCTGGCGGGATGACACTGCTTTTCGGAATGACGACAATTCCGTCGCGAATATAAAATCCCACCCCATTCATTTCCCTGTCCTTACCCTCCGGCGAGATGACGACACCGTCCCCGATCCTCGCATTCTTGTCGATAATGGCATTTCGGATGTCGCAACCGCGCCCGATTCCGATATGCGGAAGGCCCTTGCCACTTTTCCCCGATTCCGCCTCGTAGTAATCGGCGCCCATCAAGATAACATCTTTGAGGGATGTGTCCGAATCGATGACAGAACGGATCCCTATGATGCTGTGCTCGATCGAGGCCTTCTCAATGATGCACCCATCGCAAATCAGGGAACGATTGATATGGGTCGATCGCACGATGCTTGCCGGCAGGAAACGCGGATGCGTGTAGACAGGCGCTCCGGGCTCGTTGAAATTGAATCTGGGATTGTCGTCTGTCAGGCTGAGATTGGCCTCGAAGAAGGCGTCGATCGTTCCGATGTCCTCCCAATATCCCTGAAAGATATAGGCCGTCACCTTATATTTTTTGATGGCCTCCGGGATGATATTCTTGCCGAAGTCGGCGTAATCGTTGTCGAGACATTCCTTGAGTACTTCGCGGTTGAATACGTAGATACCCATTGAGGCCTGGTAGAGGTCGGCGTCTCCGGGCTGGCCGATGGCCTGCAGGAGGTCAGGAGGAATTCGCAGGCTGTTAAGGACCTCAGGTTCCTTCGGCTTCTCAACAAACTCGATGATCTTGCGCTTGTCATCGGTGTGCATGATCCCGAAACCCGTCGCCGCCGAGCGGTTCACAGGAATGGTGCCCACGGTGATTTCCGAATCCGTTTCGAGGTGCTGGCGCAGGACCTGGCGATAGTCCATCCGGTAGAGCTGATCGCCGCTCAGAATGACATAGTAATCGACCGGGCGTTCGAGGAAATACCGAAGGTTCTGCCGGACGGCGTCGGCTGTTCCCTGATACCATTGAGATCCCTCGGGCGTCTGCTGCGCCGCAAGAATTTCGACGAAACTCGGAGTAAAGTTGTCGAACTTGAAGCTGGCGTTTATATGCCGGTGCAGCGACATGCTGTTGAATTGGGTGAGCACATAGATGCTCCGGATGCCTGAGTTCAAACAATTGCTAATCGGGATATCAACCAGCCTGTACTTGCCACCAAGCGGAACGGCAGGTTTGGCTCTTTCTTTCGTAAGAGGGAAGAGCCTGGTGCCGGCTCCTCCACCCATAATGATTGCGAGGCAGCGGTTGACGGGTAGGATCATGGGTAGCTCACTCATATGCGGGAATTGCATCTTGCCCATCTTTGCCTGAGTTTGTCACGATTCAAAAAAATCTATGTGCGGCATCGTTGGTTACATCGGTAGAGCGGAGGCAGTTCCCATACTGCTCGACGGGTTGCGGCGTCTCGAGTACCGCGGCTATGATTCAGCAGGCATTGCCACTATGAACGGGGGAGGCATCGAAGTGCGGAAGAGCGTCGGACGAATCGCCGATCTTTCAAAGGTCATCTCTGCGAATCCTCCGCACGGCAATCTCGGCATCAGTCATACCCGCTGGGCGACTCATGGAGGCGTGACCAACGAGAATGCCCACCCGCATTTTGACCAAAGCCGGCGCCTTGTGCTTGTGCACAACGGTGTGATCGAGAACTACTCCTCGCTTCGGGCTCAACTCGAGGAGAAGGGCCATGTTTTTCAATCCCAGACGGACACCGAGGTGCTCGCCCACCTGATAGGTGCATCCTTCGAACGGCGCCACGAGAAGACCCAAGCCGCGCTCGTCGAGGCGGTGCGTGAATCGCTGCGGCAGGTTATCGGCACCTACGGCATCGCCGTTATTCATGCGGATGTTCCCGGTGTGCTTGTCGGCGCTCGGCGCGGGAGCCCGCTTGTGCTTGGCGTTGGAAAAGGCGAGCACTTCCTTGCTAGCGACGTTTGCGCCATCGTCGCGCACACGCGAGAAGCCGTCTACCTCAACGATTACGAAATCGTCACGCTCAGGGCTGATGGCTTCGATATTTCCACTCTTGCCGGTTCCGATGCGAGCTTCCAGGTCAGCAAGGTCGAATTCATGGCGGAGGATGTGGACAAGGGAAAGTTCCCACACTACATGCTCAAGGAAATTTTCGAGCAGCCGAACTCCGTGCGCGACGCGATGCGGGGGCGGCTTTCAATCGAAGAGGCCACCGCAAAGCTCGGCGGCCTCGAAATGACGAACGCCGAACTTCGCCAAATCGAGCGAATAGTGTTAAGCGGCTGCGGCACCGCCTTCCATGCCGCGATGGTCGGCGAATACCTCATCGAATCGCTAGCCCACCTCCCGGTAGAATGCGAATTTGCAAGCGAATTGCGTTACCGCAACCTGCCGATGACACGCGACACCCTCGTCTTCGTGATCAGCCAGAGCGGGGAGACGGCCGACACGCTGGCGGCCTTGCGCGAGAGCCAGCGCAAGGGGCATAGGACGCTCGGGATCTGCAACAACGTTGCCAGTACCGATCGCTCGAGAAAGCGACGGAGGCGTCTATATGCACGCCGGGCCGGAGATCGGCGTGGCGGCGACCAAATCCTTCACCTCTCAGCTCACCGTCGTCACACTGCTCGCCCTGTTGCTCGGCCGCATTCATTACCTTTCCTATGCAGAGGGACTCGACACTATTTCCGAGCTCGAGAAGCTGCCCGACAAAGTCGCGATGGCGCTCGAACTCGACAGCCAGGTGGCCGCCATCGCAAAGAAATATGCCGGCGCCAAGAATTTCCTCTTTATGGGCCGGCAAGCCAACTATCCCATTGCGCTTGAAGGCGCCCTCAAGCTCAAGGAGATCAGCTACATCGCTGCATCCGGATATCCGAGCGCCGAGCTCAAACATGGCGTCATTGCCTTGGTGAACGAAGAAACGCCCTCCCTTTTCATTGCACCGCGCGATGCGGTTTTCGAGAAGAATCTCAGCAACATTGAGGAGGTAAAGGCGCGCAAAGGTCCTGTCATCGCAATAGGCACCGAAGGCGATAAGTCGCTCGCCAAAGTTGCTGATGACGTCATTCTCATCCCAAAGTCTCCGGATTACCTCACGCCGATTCTCGCGGTCATTCCTCTCCAGCTCCTCGCATACCACATCGCGGTCGAATTGGGCTGCGATGTGGACAAGCCGCGGAACCTCGCCAAGAGCGTGACGGTCGAATGATCAGACCGTACGCCCGCCGCGGTTATTTGCCGCCCTGAAAAAAGCCTCGAGACCGGTGCTCGCCGACGCGGGGACGAACACCGTTTTCACTCTAGGAATTCCGCCATGGAGCATCCGCGTATAGGGACCGTTGGCAAAGTAGTTTCGCGGAGAGTAAAGGTCAGCCCGATTCTCCAGCGTCGTGCATGACGTCAAGAGGAGGGCTCCTGCCGCTCCAACGATGACGGGGAGGGGTGGTTTCACGCTGGAGAGGTAAACCGCTTCCAATGCAAACTGTCAATCCGGGACAATTTGAACGTTGAGACGATGGTGGTAAATGTCTCCAGCCGCGCATGCTTGCCTACTACGTACACGATCTCAGTCCCTTTCTTATCCGCTTCAGCGAAAATTTCGGTCTGCGGTGGTACGGCCTGGCGTATTTGGCGGCATTTTTTTTGGGCGTCCTTGTCGTTCGGAGACTTTCGCAGCTTGGCTATTGCGATATTCCCGCGCACAAAGTTTCGGATTTTATCATAGGCGGAGGAATCTTTGGCGTGTTGCTTGGCGGACGGCTCGGCTACATGCTTTTTTACGACCTACAGAACTTCCTGCACAACCCGCTCGTTTTCTTTCGCGTGATGGACGGCGGGATGTCGGCCCATGGCGGCATGCTCGGTCTCACACTGTACACGCTTTGGTATTCTTTTCGGCACAAGGTCTCCTGGCGTAACATCGGCGACAACCTCGTGGTCGCGGCGCCCATCGGCCTCTTTCTTGGACGCGTGGCAAACTTTATCAATGGCGAGCTTTACGGGCGGGTCTCCAACGTGCCTTGGGCCATTCAGTTTCCAAAGGAACTCTATGCAGCACCTCTGGAGACCGTGCAACTTGCCCTGAGCGAAGCGGCCACGATCAATTCCAAATGGATCAGCATCGAGGACGTGATCGAAAATGTGCGCCACTCTCCCGCTCTGAAGGCACAGCTCGCCGGTACGCTGTCGCCCCGGCATCCTTCGCAATTTTATGAAGCTGCGCTCGAAGGTGTCCTGCTCTTCGCGATCCTTTGGATTCTGCGCACACGGTTTCAACTGCGCAATGGAGTCCTGACCGGCGTCTTTTTTATTGGCTATGCGATCTTGCGGATGATTGGCGAAGTCTTTCGCGAGCCGGACGCTCCGCTTACCGGGCCGTTTACGCGCGGACAATTTCTTTCGTTTTTTCTGGTGCTTATTGGCTTGGGCTTTTTGCTTTCCGCCTGGCTTCGCCCCGCTTTTCCCTTGGGTCGCAAGCGGAAGTAATGGTGGAGGCGGAGATGGTTTTAGTCGATTACAGGCGGGGCGTTCATCTGCCGGGAGCGGGACTATGGCTTGATCCACGCGACCCTCAAGATCTGGCCTTTGTTTCTCATGCGCACAGCGACCATACCGGATTTCACAAACGCATTCTTTGCACTCACGCCACTGCGCGCCTCATGCAAGTGCGCCTCAACCAGGATGCCGGCGCGTTCGACACGCTGGCCTTTGGCGAGAGCAGGGTGTTCGATGGTTGGTCGGCAAGGCTGCTTCCCGCGGGTCATGTTCTGGGGTCGGCGCAATTGCTGTACACAGATTCCGACGGCACCCTGCTTTACACCGGCGACTTCAAGCTGCGCAAGGGCCTTTCCGCTGAACCAGCCGTCGCGGGCCACGCGGAAACCCTGGTCATGGAAACGACGTACGGCGTGCCGCGCTACCGGTTCCCTCCCGTCCGGGAAACTCTTTTAGCTTTGGTGAAATTCTGCGTTGAGACGCTCGAGGAGGGCGATACGCCCGTGCTTCTCGGTTACTCCCTCGGCAAGGCGCAGGAAGTTCTCTCGGCTCTCCAAGAGGCGGGACTTCCCATCATGCTGCACGCGGCGGTCGCTAGAGTTGCGAAGGTCTATGAGGAGTTTGGCATTGCTTTTCCGCCTTACTCACAGTTCGAACCCACGGCAGCCGCCGGACACGTTCTGATCGGTCCCCCAAGTATCAACGGCTCACGAATGCTGCGAAGCCTTCATCGCCCTCGCTTAGCCGCGATCACCGGCTGGGCGATGGACCCCGGAGCGGTCCGCCGTTTCCAGGTCGATGTGGCGTTTCCCCTTTCAGATCATGCGGATTACAATGATCTGCTCCACTATGTCGAAGTCGTGCGTCCCAATCGCGTGCTCACCCTTCACGGATTCGCGCAGGAATTCGCGCGCGACCTTCGCGAGCGAGGGATCGAGGCGTGGGCGTTGACCGGAGATAATCAGCTCGAGTTCCCGATCTCCGTGCCCGCTGCGCCGGCGGCAGATTTCTCGCGGGAGCCCGGCGCAATGGAGGAAACCGGGTTTAATCGCTTTTGCCGGACTTGCGAGACCGTGCGCGAATCGACTGGAAAGCTCGAGAAAATTCGCAGGCTCGCCGGCTACCTGCGCTCGCTCGATGAGAAGGAACTTCCCCTTGCCGCCGTGTGGCTGACAGGACGCGCCTTTCCGCAATGCGATAGGGAGCCGCTCAACGTGGGCGGCGCCGTCATCCGCCGCGCCCTCCACGCCGCCAGCGGTCTTTCCGAGGCGGAGCTTCGGGCAATCAGCCGCAGGCATAACGATGGCGGACTGACTGCCGAGGAGGCCATGCGTGCAAGACCCGGGCGCCGTGCGCTGCCATTGAGCGAAGTTGGCGAGTTGATCGGACATCTGCGGGCCGCGCGCGGACCGCTTCTGAAAACGGAGATCCTCACGAATATCCTCGGGCAAATTCCCGCGCTGGCTGCCGGCTATCTCATTCGAATTCTCACGGGAGATCTCCGAATAGGCCTTAAGGAAGGCTTGCTTGAAGATGCCATCGCTGGAGCTTTTGATCAGGATATCCGTGACCTCCGCGAGGCTCACATGCTCCTCGGCAATATTGGCAGGGCGGCGGTGCTTGCCAGGCAGCGCCGTCTCGAAGAGGCTGAGTTGACTTTGTTCCAGCCTGTTCGGTGCATGCTAGCCAGCCCGGAACCGGACAGCGCTGCAGTCTGGGAGCGGCTCGGCGCAGACGGAACCGTTTGGATCGAGGACAAACTCGACGGCATCCGCGCGCAGGTTCACTGCTACCAAGGTCGCGCGGAGATTTTTTCGCGCGACCTCCGGCGCATCACGGAATCCTTTCCTGAACTTGCGATTGCCGCCGGCAAGTTCGGCCGGCCCGCGGTTTTTGACGGAGAGATTCTCGCATGGGAAGCGGGCCGGGCGATGCCTTTCCTTGAGCTGCAAAAGCGGCTCGGAAGAAGGGAGCCGGATCTTTTTCTCGGAGGCCAGATCCCCGTGGTCTTCGTGATTTTCGACCTCTTGCTTCTAGACGATACCGCGCTACTGAAGACATCTCTTGCGGAACGCCGGCGCCTTCTGGACGGCTTGACTTTGAATGAACCGTTGCTTCGCGCAGGACTTACTTGCGCATTCAACTCTGAGGAGATCGAAGCAGCCTTCCGGGCCGCCAAGGAACGGGGGAACGAGGGATTGATGGCCAAGAATCCCTCCAGCTTCTACACGCCCGGGCGCCGCGGCCTTTCCTGGATCAAGCTGAAAAAGGACTTCGCGACGCTCGACGTGGCTGTCGTGGCTGTCGAATACGGACACGGCCGTCGCAACAAGGTGCTAAGCGACTATACATTCGCCGTGCACGACGAATCCAGTGGCGTTCTTCTCCCCATAGGCAAGGCCTATTCGGGCCTCACGGATGCGGAAATCCGAGAGCTCACCGCCAGGTTCCTTGATTTGGCGGTCTCGCGGCGCGGCAATCGGATCGAGGTCGAACCCGTGATCGTCATTGAGGTCGCCTTTGATTCAATTCAGCAAAGCGATCGCCATGCAAGCGGGCTTGCTTTGCGATTCCCGCGTATCAAACGCATTCGCTGGGACAAAACGGCCCGCGATATAGACACCCTCGCCGCCGCGCGCCGCTTGGCAGGCATTACGAGCTAAGATAATCGCTCATCTCATAAAGGGCAGGATCTCGTACCGGTCGCTGCCGCCGCGGTCGCGATGGGATTGGCTTCTCCTCGCCCTGGGCGCCTTCACCGAAATCTTCGCCAAGGTTTTCAAGCGAATCGCCGAATTCCTCTTCAAGTTTCTCGGGATCGTCGCCTTGCTCGAGCCGCTGAATCATCTGTTCCATCGCTTCAGGCATCTTTTGCCCGCTCGCCTCGGTCATTTTGCGCATCAGTCGGCCAAGCTGGCGCGGGTCGGGATTGTCCTCGCTCATTGAGGACATCTCGCTCTCCATTTCCGCCATCACCCGTTCCATGCGAGGATCAAGGCTTTCTGCCTCGGTGGACGAATCCGATTTCTCCTTCGCACGGCCGGTGACTGCGAAACGCGAAATCATGCGCTCCATACGGGCACGGGGATTGTCGGGACAACGCGGCGTTAGCCGCCCCTGAGCCAGGCTTCGCGCGAAAAAACTGTAGATTCGATTGGTGTCCGGCGAATAAAATTCGTAAATGGGCATGGTTCCAAAATATACGAACCGCGACCTCCGACGCACGCGGGAACTGAAGACGAAAGGCGTCATGAAGCGCGTGCAAAACCGCGGAACGCTGTGCGTCACATGGGAATGGGGCGCCTTGGCGGGCGCGATCCAGGAAGCCGCAACCGTGGAGGCCTCACCTATCGCCGTGCTATGAGAGCACCTGGCTCCGCGCTGGCGATCTGCCGCCTTGGGAAGTGCGGGATCTTCGCTCGATTGCTAAGTCCGGCGCGCTGGTAGTTCTTAGCTCAGCGCGCTGATCAATTCATCGAGTGCGATGACCGCGAAGCAGGTGGCCGAGTCCGAAACCGCATAGGGAAGGATAAGTTGCCCCTCATGAATCATACCTCCGCAAGTGTAGACAACGTTGGGCACGTATCCCTCACGCTCGTACGACTCCGGCTTGATGAGCGGTTCGCGAAGCCGGCCGATGACACGGGAGGGATCATCGCGATCCAGAAGCACGGCCCCGATGCAGTATTTGCGCATTGCGCCGACGCCATGAGTAAGCACAAGCCATCCCGATTCAGTCTCAATCGGAGAGCCGCAATTGCCAAGTTGAACAAACTCCCATGGTTCTGCCGGTCGCAGGATAATCCGCGATTCGTACCAAAAGTGCGGGTGGTCAGAAAACATCACATGGATGTTCTCATTGTCCTGGCGTGAGAGCATGCAGTATTGCCCACGGACTTTTCGCGGAAACATGGCCATGCCCTTGTTCTGGACCGCGGGACCATTGAGAGTGCAAATCTTGAAATGGAGAAAATCCTCCGTCTCCAGCAACTGGGGAATAATCGTCCGGCCGTCGAATGCCGTATAGGTGGCGTAGTAAATCGGCCCTTCTCCGTCTCGAAAGCGGACAAACCGCGCGTCTTCGATGCCATTGCTCTGGCTCGGAGAAACAGGAAATATGATCCGCTCCGAGATCGGCTGGTCAGGTCCGAATTCAACTTCGTAGTTCGAGCGCGCTAAGAGAATCATCTTGTCACCGGTGCGAATCACTTCGCGATCGGGATGGTAGCGTTTCTGGGTCACGACCACTGAACGCAATTGATCCAGCGTGAACGACTTGCCGAGAGAGTGTAAGACTTGCCGGCTAAACTTTGTGTCCAATCGTAACTCGGACAATTTCCGGAGGAAAAGATCGCTCTCGTATTTGGCGTATGGGATCGGGCGTGGCTCGGTCACATACCGGGACGGTGCGTCAAGCTGAAAATCTCCATTCCGCTCTACAACGCCGGATCGAAAAGTTATCGACGAGATATGACCTTCGCCGGTCGCGCGCATGCTCAATATGATGCGGATGGAGCCCTCGGGAAGGTTGGTCTGATCCGGATGAGGGATAAGGCTCGGATTGAAGAGCGCCGCGCTCTCGAGCGAATACTCGCTTGTAAAGTAGGAGCCAATAACCAGCTTGCGTTCGTCGGAAATTGGCCGGTCGCTTGGCAGGTAGCCCTTCACCTGCTCAAAGCGCTCCACGAAGACGTCGCGAATCCGCTGGTGGCGGTTTCCAAACTCGTGAAAAACCTCGTCCAGAATCGCCGCAATCTGTTCCTCCGGCAACGAAAGGATGCGCGTGAGAATCTTAAGCGCGCGCGGTGCGTCGTTCGGATTGATCGCTTTGGGTCCGGTCATCGTAGGCAGAAAGGGACGCACAAGCACGCGGGAAATATCCGGACGCAGAATCAATGGAAGTCGTCGAACGGCTATGGAAGGATGACTCACGCGGGGGCGCTCCCGTTCGAGTCGAAGAAGATGGCTACACTGCGAACTCGGACCCTCTCGCCGGATCCTGAAATCGGCAGCCCGCTTTTCGTTAAACAGTCGACATTGAATCCCATATCCAAACGACCGCTGATCTCGCGTCCGGCCATCCGAATGTCAAGGGCGTTGCTGGCATTTTATCCTTGCCGTCGGATGATGCGGTGCTAGCGTGACAGCGTGTCGTTTACTTTGAGCAATTTCGTTAGTCTTGCTCTTCGACTCGGGTTGCTCCCGAGCCGACTTCCTCTTCTTTCATAATACGGCATAGGCTGCGTTTCCCGGCGGGCGCGGTGAGTGCCGCGACCCTTTCCTTACCTCTTCGCCGGACAACCCATTCATCCTATGTCTGACCATGTAATTATTTTTGATACGACGCTGCGCGATGGCGAGCAATGCCCGGGCGCCAGCATGAACCTGCGCGAAAAAATGGAAATCGCCCGCCAGTTGGCCCGGCTCAACGTCGACGTGATCGAGGCCGGTTTTCCCGTCATCAGCGGCGGCGACTTCGAGGCGGTTCAAACCATCGCCGAGGAAATCAAGGGCCCAATCATCTGCGGGCTCGCCCGATGCGTTCCGAAGGACATTGATGCGGCCGGTGCCGCCGTTAAGCCCGCCGGCGAACGCGCGAGAATCCATGTGTTTCTGGCCACCTCAGCCATTCATCGGGAATTCAAATTGAAGAAGGCCGGGGAAGAGATCGTCCGGCTGGCCATTGAGGGCGTGAAACGCGCAAAGGCACTCGTGAAGGATGTCGAGTTTTCGCCCGAGGATGCTTCGCGCACAGAACCGGAATTCCTGGCCCGTGTCGTGCAGGCCGCCATCGACGCCGGGGCCACCACGGTCAATATCCCCGACACAGTTGGCTTCGCTGTTCCGGAGCAATACGCCGCGTTGATCAGCTATCTGCGCGACCACGTGAAGAGCATCGATGAGGCAGTGATCAGTGTGCATTGCCACGATGACTTGGGGCTGGCCGTCGCCAACTCGCTGGCCGCCGTCAAGGCCGGCGCCCGGCAGGTGGAGGGCACCTTCAATGGCATCGGCGAACGCGCGGGCAATTGCGCCCTCGAGGAGGTCGTGATGGCCATCAAAACCCGCAGCGAGTATTTTGCCGGTCTGCATACCGGCATTGTCACTCGCGAGATTCTGAAAACTTCGCGGATCATCAGCCGCATGAGCGGTCTGCATGTCGCCCGCAGCAAAGCCATCGTCGGAGAGAACGCCTTTGCTCACAGCGCTGGCATTCACCAGGATGGAATTCTGAAAAAGCGCGAAACCTACGAGATTATGGACCCCGAGGAGGTCGGTTGGGGCGGCACCGAACTGCCCCTGACCAAGCATAGTGGGCGTCATGCCATGGTCGCGCGCCTCGAGCACCTGGGCTTCAAGTTGACCAGCGCGGAAATCGCCAGTGTCTTCGAGCGCTTCAAAGACGTAGGAGACAAGAAGAAGTTCGTCTATGACGACGATCTGGCGGCGTTGGTCGAAGATTCGATGTCCGCGGGAACCGAAACCTACATCTTGGATTACATCCATGTCACCAGCGGCTCGACGACCGTTCCCACTGCTACGGTCAAACTGAAAAAAGGCGCGGAAACGTTGCAGGATTCCAGTCCGGGCAACGGAGCCGTGGACGCAGCGATGCAGACAATTGACCGAATAGTCAAGCGCCGCGGCCACCTGGCCCAATACAGCGTAGAGGCTGTGACTCAGGGCCGCGACTCCCTGGGCGAGGTGACGCTGAAAGTCGATTTCGGAAACGGGGAGTTAATTACAGGCAAAGGCGCCAGTACGGATGTCATCGAAGCCAGCGCCCGTGCATACATTAACGCCGTCAATCGCGCGGAATTGCTCCACGGACGCAAAAAGGCCGCTGCACTCGCGCCGATTTGAGGAATGGATCGCATCCCACGCACCATGAGCGAGCGCCTTGTCCAGGCATCGCCCCGCGAAGGCGACGCGCCAGGCGACGCGCCGGTCAAGGTTGTCGCCTACGACGACTCGTGACTGTCGAGGATCGAATCCGAGCGTTTGCTGTTGAAGGCGGTTCTCGCCCCTTGGCTTGCGGAGTCAATTGAGCACATCGGAAGCACAGCCGTCCCGCTGCTGCCAGCGAAGCCGGTCATCGACATCATGGTTCCGGTGCACACTGGAAGGATCACGCGCTGCAATCGAGGCAGCAACGAGCGCCGGATACGTTTACTACCCATACAAGGCAGAAGTCATGCATTGGTTCTGCAAGCCGTCGCCAGATCTCCGAACTCACCATCTCCATTTGGTGCCCTTCGGAAGTTCGTTGTGCATCGGCAGCTCGGCTTTCGCGATGCCTGCGCAAAAGCCAAGCGCTTGCCGCGGAGTACGCTGAGCTAAAGCGGCGCCTCGCGGAGACGTTCCGTCTGGATCGAGTGGCGTACACGGAGGCCAAAGCACCGTTCGTACAGCGAGTGCTCTGCGATTTCATCTTGACGGAACGGAGAGTGGAAAGTTCCCGATCTCTCGGCGCAGCCGGTCGTGAAACTCGGCGGTCCACGCCGGGACGTTCTCGAGGGCTGCGGTCGTATTTCCCTGGCGAGAATCGCGCGGCGCAATGATGAGCCGGACGTTGTCCAACCCGGCGCACGCGGCCAGGACGAAAAGCTCTTCGATGGCGGGGTCGCCGATGGCGAGGCAGCCGATGGACGCCGAACCGCCGTGGATCATAATGTCGCCACCCAGGGTCGAAAGATCGCGTCCGTCCTCGCGGGCGCGGTCGATGTCATCGGCGTTTGGGTAGTTTAGGCGCAACGAGAGGTGGTAGCGGCTGTTTGGATTGAGGAGTTCGATGCGATAGAACCCTTCGGGCACTTGTTTGTCGCCTTCACGAAGCTTGGGACCGGCGACCCCGCTCGCGGCCAGGATGGGATAGGCGAGGACGAATTTGGGCTTCTCTTCGCCATCGGATGCATACAGCTCGAGCCGTCTCTCCGCCTTGAAAGCAACGAGCGTAAGTTTGCGCGGTGTCCATGGCAAACCAGCTCGCTCAAAAGCGGGACGAAGGCGACGCTCGACGGACGGCCCAAGAGCGGCCAGGACTTGCTCGATCGTCCGCGGTTTGTGCGGCAGCGAATGGGGACGGAAAAATTGCCGATAGAACCAAACCGCCAGACCGGTCAACAGGACCAGAACGGTAACGATCAGGCGGATCTTCATGACCGCTGGGAAGTTCGTGCTTGCGACCTCATCGCCCTAATCTGTTTCGATTTCCCGCAATGGCTAAAGCCTTCCTTCACGCACGTAATAGTCGTGCGCCGCCCGCAGCGCATCGCTCAGGTCCGTCTTCGCGCGAAAGCCAGTGAGTTCTTCGAACTTCGATCCATCGACGACCCAGCGATCCGGCCAGATTTCCCGCGCCCGGTCACGTGTGAGGCTGGGAGTCTGAGCGCGCAGAGCCGGGCTGGCATCCACAACTCGCGAGAGCATTTGCACAAGAAGCTGCGGCACAGGCAGAGTCATTCCCCTCGCGCCGCATGCCGCCGCGGCGGATGCGATCAACTGCCAGTCGCTCATCGGATGCGTCGAGGCCACGTAGCAGCTTTGCGCGATGGGCTCGCTCTTGAGAGCCAGGAAAATGGCCGTCACGAGATCTTCGACCGCTATGAAACTGTAGGTCTTGGAGCGCAGACCGGGCTTGATCCGGACGCGGCCCCGGGCCATGCGAAAGAGCGGCAGTGTGGCGCTGTCGCGTGCACCGAGAATCATCGGCGGTCGCAGGATCGTTATAGGACGGTTCGGAAACTCGCTGCGGATGGACTCTTCCATGGCAAGCTTGGATTCGCCATACCACGTGACAGGCGCGTCGGAGTCGGCTTCGGTTCGCGACGCCTTGGCCTGGGGTGTCGGTCCACCGGCGGACTGCGAAGAAATCACAACCGTTCGGCACTGCTCGGGCAGTGCGCGAAGAGTGGCCAGTGTCCAATCGACATTGGTGCAAAAGTAGCCGCTTCGCGTGCGCTCAAAGAGGACCCCCGCGGTAAGGATGGCATATTCGGGCGAGATCTTTGGCCATTGCGCCGGAACCGCGGAAAGAACATGGAGTCCTTGCGCGTCTTGTTTTTCAAATCGCAGTTGCTGGCCCAGCTTGTCGGGATTGCGAACGGGCGCATAAACCTCACGACCCTCGCTGCGAGCGCGCAAGAGAACATTGCGGCCCAAAAAACCGGTGGCCCCCGTGAGAAGGATGCTCACGGTGGCAGCAACAAGGCCGCTGCTTCCGAAATGCCAGCGCGGACGTCGTTAGAATCCGCTCGCATTTGGAACGAGGCCGAAATTTGCCGGCTTTGCGAGCCGGGCTTCCCGACGAAAATTTTCGATACGGACTTCCAAGTCTGACAGCCTCCCTAGTGCAAGGATTTTTCATAGATTCGCCATTCCTGCTGCTGAATGCCGCCGAGCATGTAGGAGTTTTCCAAGATTTCGGTATTGGTTTCCTCGATCCATCCGAGCGTTGCATTAGCGTAGCGTTGTTTGCCGCGCACGAATTGCTCGTAGAGAAGCCACGCATGAAGCCCGCGGTCGCGGAATCGCGGAGAAATGCCGAGGACAACCTGCCGTGCCCAGTTGATCCGCCGAGTTTTCATCAACCACAGGATGTGCGGCAGTCTCAACCAGTGTGGCGTTTTTTTTATTCGGGCAAGGATTTCGTTGAAGTTCGGCAGGGTCAAAGCGACACCTGCGTTCTCGCCTTGCATCTCCGCGATGAGCATCATCTCCGGGTCAGCAAAGGCCTTCATATCATCCGCAGCGCCAAGAAGATCGTCCATAGTGATGGGGAGGAATCCCCAATTGCGCTCCAGGGTCGCGTTGTAAACCTCTCGTACAATCTTTAGCTCTTCTTCAAGCCGAGACATATCCATAGGGCGCAGCTTGATGCTTGAGCGCTTGGCTATTCGTTCGACGATACGCCTCAGACGCTCGGGAGCCTCAAGGCGATGCAAGGGAAGCAGAAAACCGAATGATCTGGAAACAGGTTGAAACCCCATCTCCTCGACCAATGCCTGGTGATAGGCCGGGTTCCAGACAAGCCCCATACACGGTGGATGTTCAAATCCCTGCACAAGGAGACCGCATTCGTCGTTTATGCTGGGATTGTACGGGCCGCGGATGGATTCCAATCCCCGCGAGCGAAGAACTTCGGCGGCCGCGTCAAAGAGCATCCGTGCCAACCCAATGTTATCCTCGCAATCAAAGAACCCGAAAAACCCGGTTCTGTCGCCATACCGTTCGTTGTGTTCCCGATTGACGATGGCGGCGATCCTTCCCACCGGCTTGCCGTCCCGCCAGGCTAGAAACGGATAAATCTCCCCGTAGAGGCGGTTGAATGGCGATTTGGGCGAGAGATATTTAACGATGCTACCCGGAAATGGAGGGATAAACGCTGGGTCCATTCCATGCAGCACTTCGGGCAGTCTCTCAAAGACCTTTTTTTCACTCGAAGTTCTACAAAAGCAAATCGAATACATTGTCTCGGCGAAAGATGGGCATCGAACTCAAGTGGAGCAGCTCCACCTTCAGCAAAACATCCTTGGCGACGCTACCGTGAGACGGCGGGATGAACGCCTTGTCCGTTCCATGCAGCTGCACCTGGGGCAACCTCTCCAATAGCTTCTTCCCCTTCGCGATCCTCCAGACGAAAATCGAATACATTCGCTTTTCGCTTCCCGGGTTGAGCGTACGCGGGGTCATCGAAGGTGCCAAGCTCGAGCGCAAGTTTGGCAAAAATTTCGAGCACCTTGTCGAGGTCCTCTTCGGTATGAGTAGCCATATAGCTGGTGCGCACGATCGCCTCGCCATAGCGAACGGCCGGATAGATTGCGGGCGTGGCGAAAACTCCCTCCTCGTAGAGTCGCTGGGTAAACAGGAACGCCTTGGCTTCGCTACCGATCAGGATCGGGACGATCGGGGTCTGGGTGGTTCCAATCTGGAACCCGATGCGCTTGAAGCCCTCATGCATCTTGCGGGTGTTCCGCCAGAGCTGCTCTATGCGCCCGGTCTCCCTCTGCATGATCTCGAGGGCCTTGAGCACTCCGCCGGCCACGGCTGGCGCCAGTGAGGCGGTAAAGATGAAGCAGCGTGCCCGATGTTTGAGATATTCGATCATTTGCCCGTCGCCCGCAATAAACCCCCCCATGGAGCCAAGCGACTTCGAAAACGTTCCCATGATGATGTCGACATCCTGGTTGATGCCGAATTGATGCACGCAGCCGCGGCCCTGCGATCCTAGCACGCCCAGCGAGTGCGCCTCATCAACGTAGACGCGCGCGCCAAACTCCTTTGCCACTTCGAGCTGAGGGCGCAGGTCGGCAATGTCGCCCGACATGCTGAAGACGCCGTCCATCACAACGAGCTTTCCGG
This sequence comes from uncultured Verrucomicrobiae bacterium, assembly GCA_963810765.1. Taxonomy (GTDB): domain Bacteria; phylum Verrucomicrobiota; class Verrucomicrobiia; order Chthoniobacterales; family Terrimicrobiaceae; genus DASTFP01. Next base: position 99,275 of record CAWEOV010000023.1, on the reverse strand, counting down.
CTTCGTCGGGCTGACGCTTGAGGCGGTTTCGGAGAGAAACTGCGGAGTTGTGCCGGTAGGGAACGAGCCTCGCCGGCGCAAACTGGCAGCCGTCGATGATGCTGGCATGATTCTCACGGTCGCAGAGAATCACGTCTCCCTCTTCGGTCAGTGAAGCAAGCGCCCCCTGGTTCGCAAAAAACCCGGTCGAAAAGAGGAGCACCGCCTCCCGCTGCAGAAAATCCGCCAGCGCCTCTTCAAGCTGGTTATGCAACTTCAGCGTGCCATTGAGCAATCGAGACCCGGTGCAGCCCGAACCATATTTTCGCGTCGCCTCGCATGCCGCCTCGATCACTCGCTCGTCCTGCGCCAAGCCCAGGTAATTGTTGGAGCCGATCATGATCTTGCGCTGGCCCTCGCAGATCACATAGTTGCCGTGGGTTTCCTCGATGCATCGGAAGTAGGGATAGAAACCCTGAGCCCGTGCGTCGGCACTGTCCCTGTACTCCCTGCATTTCTGGTATAAATCTCTCGCCACGTGAGGCATGACCTAATCCTTCGTAGAGTTGCACGAAAGCGGCCATTGTAAATTCTTTTCCTGAAAAGCCGGGCACGCCAGGACCAAACTCTTCTTCTAGATTTTCCCGCTAAAGTCTTGTTCGCGCAAACGCACGCGGTCAACCGCTTCCCTCAACCGTTCGAGAGTCACGGGCTTCGCCATGTAAGAATCCATCCCTGCGGCAAGACATGCCTCTCCATCTTCCTTGAACGCGTTGGCGGTGACTGCGATGAGCTCGGGCCGTCGAACTTTCCCTTCGTAATGCTTGCGGATCTCGCGAGCGGCGCCGATTCCGTCGAGCACTGCCATTTGCACATCGAGAAAAATAAGGTCGAATTCGCTTTGTTGCGCGGCAGTCACCGCCTCCCGGCCATTGTTTACAATCAAGGCAGAGAGACCCAATTTGCGAAGCATCATTTCAACGACTTTCTGGTTCACAGGGTTGTCTTCGGCCACCAATATGCGCAGCGGAGTCGGCGGACTCTCTGGTGGCTCGGACGCGCGAATCGAATCGGCAACGGCGAGGTCTAGTGCCCTGACCACGGCTTGGCGCAGCAGCGCAGGCCGAATCGGCTTTGTAATCACACTGGCAACCAGCCCCTCGCTGCCCGTCGGGACTTTCTCCATAATGGAACTAACCAAGATGATCGGCAGGGTTCTGCGGGGGGCAAACCCTTTGATCTTACGCGCGAGCGCTAATCCATCCATATCCGGCATTTGAAAATCCGAGAGCACGAGATCCACCTCTTGCCCGGACTGGAGCAATTCCAAAGCCTCCGACGCAGACGAAACCTCGATTGGTTCAATACCCCATAGACGCATCTGTTGCCGCAAAAACATCCGGTTCGTAGCATTGTCGTCCACGATGAGCGCGCGCCGATTCGTGAGCGCAGCCTTGACGAGGGGAGTTTTCGAGGACTCTTCGAGTTCACCGGCCGTGAGCGGCAGCGAGAAAGAGAACGTCGACCCGTTCCCGGGCTCACTCTCGACCCTCAATTCCCCTTGCATGAGTTCCACCAAGCGGTGGCTGATCGCGAGACCCAGCCCCGTGCCTCCGAATTTTCGGGTGACAGAAGAATCGGCCTGCACGAATGGTTTGAAGAGTTTGGTCTGCACTTCCGGCAGAATTCCGATCCCGGTGTCTTTGACCGCGATGCGATACCGGCGCGCACCGTCGTCAGCTTCGGCATCGATTCTCAGAAGCACCTCGCCAGCCTCCGTGAATTTGATCGCGTTCGAGACGAGGTTGATTAGCACCTGTTTGAGTCTAGTGCTGTCGCCCAGAATGACGACGGGCAAATTCGTGTCCAAAAAATAGGAAAGCTCGATGCTTTTTTCCGCGGCGGCACGGGCGAGAATTTCCAATGTCTCGATGACGACGTCAGTAAGGTTGAACGGTGCGTGTTCGACTTCGATGCGGCCAGCCTCGATCTTCGAATAATCGAGAATGTCATTGATCAGGTCGAGAAGCGCTTCGCTGGAGGTCGCCACGGTGGATACATAGTCGCTTTGCTGGGCGTCAAGTTTCGTGGTTAGCAACAGGGAAGTCATCCCGATTACTGCATTCAGCGGCGTGCGGATCTCATGGCTCATCGTGGCAAGGAAGGTGCTTTTGGTTCGATTGGCGAGATCGGCAGCTTCTTTGGCTTGGCGCAGCGCGTGCTCCGACTCTTGTAGATCCAGGCGAGAGCTAATGAGATTGGCGGCGGATTCAAGCAGCGCAATTTCCTCATCGTTCCAACGGTAGACTTCCTCACAGTGCTCGAAGCACAGCGATCCCCACAGCCGGCGTTCGACGATGAGAGGCACGAGAAGAATGGATTTGGCTCCCGCCGTGGCAATGGCGGGCCGCATCCCTGCGTCACCCCGCGGCAGCGCTTGCATGATGCATCTGCCGGCAAGAAGCTCATTCAGCCATGAGGGCGGAGAATCGGAACCATCCATGAGGGGCAGCCAGTCAGTCGTGTCCAGATGCGAGTCCAGGCTCTGGCTCCGCCACTGAGTGACACGCGCGAAGAAGCTCTGCGCGTATGGCGACTTTGCGCTGAAGCGGTGAACCTGCACGCGATCAACGCCAAGTCGCGCTCCGAGAACGGACACCAGATTTAACCAGGCGTCGGTGGTGTTGAGCGGCCTGCGCAGCACGGCCTTGCCAACTTCAGCGATCATTTCCAGGATGATGTGCGTGCGCTGCTGGCGAGTGACGTCGCGGTAAAGCCATAAATATCCGTAAAGAACCTCTCCCTCCTGGATTGGAAAAAAATCCCGTGAAAGATAACGGCCGGCGTGGCTCGTAAAGAGTTCCTCGGGCGCAGGTCTGCCGGATGTCAGCGCGGCGCGGATCGACTCGATGAATCTTTCAGGCTCGGTGAAAAACTCGGCTTCACGCAGGGTGAGCGCTTCGCGAGACAAACCGCGAATCTCATCCGCTTTGAGGCCAAACATTTTCTCGAACGAGGGATTGGCGAATGTGACCACGCGATCGCGATCCTCGACCAGGACAGCGGCGTCCATTTTCTTCAGCAGCGTCGAAAAGCGCGTGCGCTGCGCTCCGTGCTTCTCGGCTAGTGCGTTGAGCATCTGATGGTTGGATTCCAGCAATTCTTCTCGTCCGACGGCCTGGGCAATGATGGAGAGCGAATCGCGCAGATTGCCAGTCAGCTGAAAGGGATGTTTGAAAACCACGCAGAGCGATCCCACAGTCTCACCGTTTACGATAACCCCGTGCCCGACATATGTCTCGAGGCCGTACTTTGAAACGCTTTGGTCCGTCTCCTTGTAGCGGGTGTATTGGAGATCCTCAACGTGAAGGAAATGATCGTCGCGGCGTATCACATCCAGGCAGAGGTGCCCTTCTGCGCGATCGCGTGTCGAATAGTCTGCGGGGGTCCGAAATTGGCCCTGTGCGACGAGCGCTTCACCCTCAAGCCGATTGTAAACTGCAAAATCGGCCTGAAAGATTTCCCCTGCCAGACTGGTGAGCCGATTCAAGTTGTCCTTGTAATCGTCGCCGAGAGCGAGCAACGCGGCGTTGATCGTCTGGAGGTTCTTGCTCTGGTCTGCCAAAGCCGACTCCGCAGCCATGCGGCGGCTGATGTCCTGCTCGATAGCCATGAATCCGGTGAGAGTTCCCGCGGCATCCCGGAGAGGCTGGCACTCGATGTACAGCCAAATAGGCGCGGCCTCTTTGGTATAGTTCAGCATCGTTTCGCGGAAGCCCTTCCCTTCTCCGATAGCCTCGCGCATTCTCGCAGCCGCTTCGGCGTCGGTCTTATCCCCATGAAGAAACGCTTCCTGCTTCCGTCCACGAACCTCGTCGGGCGCATAGCCGGTGATGCGAGTAAAGCCTGCATTTACCCACTCGATGAACCCTTGCGTGTCGGTGATGATCACCGCATTGCTCGTATTCTCCGCAACGAGCGCCAGCCGCTTGGACTCTTCGCGGCTCTGAGCGAGTTCGCCTTCAGTCTGTTTACGCTGGGTGATGTCTTGTTTGACCGCGATGTAATGCGAAATCTTTCCGTTGGCGTCACATAAAGGGGTGATCGTGGCATCTTCCACATAGAGCATGCCGTTCTTGCGACGATTGATTAGCTCGCCGGACCAGACACGACCGTCGCTGATCGTGAGCCACAAGTTCCGGTAGAAATCGTCACTGTGCCGGCCCGACTTAAAGATCCTGGGATTCTTCCCGATCGCCTCTTCGGAGCTGTAACCGGTGAGGTCTTCGAAAGCGGGGTTGACCCACTCGATTGTGCCTTCCGGCGTAGTGATCATCATGGCATTAGCTGCCGACTCCAGAGCGGCACCCTGCAGGTCGAGAAGATCGGACGCTTCCTTTCGTGCCGAGATATCCAGGGCAAACCCGGCTGCGCCGAGCTTCTGCCCCTGGATGCCGCGAGCGTTGGTTTTGCCGCGGCACAAAACCCAGACCCAACGACCCGAAGCCTGGCCCACCCGGAACTCGCATTCCAACACATCCACAGATCCATTCCACAGCGCCCGGAAAGAATCACGAACGGCGGCCCGGTCATCGGGATGCACATACCCCAGAAACTCTTCGAACTTGATTGGGCCCGGCGCGACGGGCACCCCGACCAACCGCTGCCATTCCTTGTCCAGAACGACAGCCTGGCTGCCAATATCCATCTCCCATGCCGCCAGATTCGCTCCTTGCAGGGACACGCGCAGCCTCTCTTCAGATGCAACATGGCGGGCATGGTTGCGGGACGTCACCTCGAGCAGCACAAACGAACCCACTGCCAGTAGCGCAAACATCAGAGTGGCAGCCATTGAACCCTGCCGCAAACGGGAAAGACGGCTTGCCCACTGCGCTGCATCGCGGTCCAGCCCAAGCACTACGGGTGAACCCTCCACCATCGCCGAGGGCACGGGCGCAAAGCCGCTCACCCAAGTACCCCACACGTCGGTCTTTGGCCCGGACGTAATTGCCTGATTTTGCCTGAACGAGGTTAGAATTTCACTAAACGCATCGTAGTAAATGTCTCCGGCTACCGATTCATCCCGGGATCCCACGGGCTCCGAGTCCGCGAGGAAGACGACCTGCCCATCCCTCATAATCATGAGGTAGGCGAATCGATAGCCGTCTCCGGAATAAGCCATTTGACGAAGCATGTCCTTGAGCTTCAGGTAAGCGGGCGTGCTCGCGTCGGAGACTTTTCCGTGGAGCGAAGTCAGGCTCTCCGGCGTGATTCCCGCGGCGCCGAGCATCGCTTCTTGCGCCAGCTGCTCTCGCCATGAAGTGTCGGCATTCTCTCTGATAATATCGGCAATCGGCCAGCCCACCCCGAGAATGACCCCCAGGACGACTCCAAAAATAAGCCCGCGGGCATACGCAGCCCGGGGAACTTCGTTGGATTCGCGTTCGCGCCGCGCGAGCCACGCCCCAAACAGGACAAAGGCACAGGCCGTGGTCAACGCAAAGAACAGTGGAATACGAAGACCCCAGAAAACGGCACCCCGTAATGCCAACTCCGCATCCGGTGCTCCCGCATAAACCGCTACCAACGGATCGAAAAACGCAAAGAGCAAGAGCCCGGCCGCCAGGAACCGAGATCCGCTCGAATGGTATCCACGCCGTGGCCCGGACTTCCGGAGAATCGCCTTCGCCGCGAGGAGCAGAGAGGGCGCCCATATCAACCAACGCAACCATGGTGACTCAGGCCCCGGATGCAGAACGCAAAGCAGAACGCCCGCGCCGATGGGCAATGCCAACCAGGCTTGAGGAAGCCGGCGCGCCGAGAGCCGCCACGCCGCGATCAAGGCGACCGAGGAGCAGATGAGAACGAGCACGTTTGGCATCCGGACCCACAGCGCCGACGCCGTTGCCTCGCTGAAAAGCAAAGCCCAGGCCTTCAACAGAGCCGCAGTGAAGAAAAACGCTCCGAGCCAACGCCAATTCCTCGCTTCCCGGCCGCCACCGCGAAACGGAAGAAAACAGGCCGCTGCGGTCAACAGAAGCAAGAACGTCCAGACGAATAGGAGGTAGTCCATGCGGCTGGTACAGCCGCTTACTGCGACGTATTTGCAGGCTCCGGCTTCAAATGCGGATAACGCGATTCAACCGCGGCAATGGATAGTGACGCGGCTTCCAGCGCCAGCGATGCGTAACGCTCCGCGGCGTCCGTGGCGCAAGGCTGCGATTCCCAAGCGAGAAGCACTTTCTCCAATCGGCGCAGGGCGCAGCTCGAACAGTAACCCCTGATACGGTGAAGATCCGCTCTTAGATTCTCGGGTTCTCCGCCGATCGCTTTTTTCAAATCTGGCTCGATGCCTTTGCGCACCTGACGCCAAATCTCCTGCTGCATCCGGCTTAGGTCCGGGTCCTCCTGTGGCGCAAAGAGCTCATCACCGAGCGCCTCATCAATGAGCGGGATCTCGGAAACTGTCGAAGAGGCCATTAACGGCATGATTCTCAGAGTTTGTCAGCGCAGAGCGCGGACGCAGCAATAAAAAGCAATCCCTGTTGGCGGATAAGGCGGTCTCTCAAGCTCCATTCAGCAGTTCGCGCGCGCGCCGTACGAGGTCGCTGGGACTAAATGGTTTGGTGAGAAATGCCTCGACGTTGAGTCCGGCCGCGTCCTTTCGAATCGCCGTCTGGTCGCGTGCGGTGAGCATGATCACGGGAACCGCGCGGCCGGATTCCTGAGCACGAATTTGGCGGAGCGTTTCTACCCCGTCCATGCCCGGCATCGCATAATCGAGCAGCACAAGATTCGGCTTATTCGCCTTGAGATATTCCACGGCGTCGTCGCCGCGTGTGACACAGTGGATCGATGCAGAAATGGGCTTGAGCGCGAATTGCAGCAATCGAAGCATGTGGGCTTCGTCATCAATCAGCAGAATTTGATTCTTCACCCGGACGGCGTTCTAGTTATTCCGAATAACGGCGACTAGCGTTCGGTCGTCGGTGGGCAAGGTGTGATTTGAGAAGTAATCGACCGAATCCAAAACTCGTTGGACGGCATCTCGTGCTGAGGTCGCTGGGGATTTATCAAGATCGCGTTTTATGCCATCCACATCGTAGAATTCCCCAGCGGCGTCGCATGCTTCCGGGATACCATCGGTATACAGGAACAGCATTTCTCCGACCGCAAATGTCGAAAGGCGCGTCTCATATTTTGTATCATTCAGCACGCCAATGGGCAGACCTTGGGATTCCAGACACGACCGCGAGCTTCCCACGGCGCCGAGCAGCCCGGGAGGGTGGCCGGCGCTGGCTACTCGAATCTGTTCTCCATCTGGTGAAATCCAGGCGCAGGCGGCTGTGATAAACATGTCGAGCTTTACCAAGTCGGGAGCCATCACGCGATTCACCACGGTCAGCAGGCGGCCGGGGTCCTCCGCGAGGTCCAATTGCGCCCGGATGTTTGTGCGAAGCATATTCGCGAGAAGCGCCGCTGAAACGCCTTTACCCATGACGTCGGCGATGACTACGAACGTCGCGCCGCTGGAAAGAGAGATGAGGTCGAAGTAATCCCCTCCGGCCTTGAGCGCGGGCTGGCAAGTGCCGAAGGTATCGAGATGTTCATTGAGCCGGAAATTCTGCGGCATGAGCGACATCTGAATCTCCGCAGCGATCTCGAGTTCCCGCATGGCGCGCTGCTCCACATCACGGCGTTGCTGCAGTTCGCTCATCTTCGACACGACGCCGAGATATTCCCCTACCACGCGCGCAAGCTGCAATTGCGCAGCCGTGAAGAAACCGTCCGCGGCATTGCTCCGCGCGAGAACCAGCACACCCCGCCTTTCGTTCTTGAAAAAGATTGGCGCCACGAAAGCCGCTTGCAGCTGTCCGCAAAGCGGATCGGATGTGTCCAGCATCGCGTTCTCGATAACGGTGGCTTCCTCTCCTGTGGCGAAGACCGATGTCTCGATGCCGGGAGAGCTCATCCCGATGGATGGCTCAAGATTCAACTCGAGTGAACCGACCTGCCCCGCAAGCAGCAGGCCGTTCGAGCAACTCGTGCGGACGTAGACCGTTTCGGCTCGGGTCAATTCGCAGAGCCGTTCGAGTGCGCGATGCAGAAAAGAATCCATATCCCCGGTGCTGGCGACTAGCTCCCCGAGGCCGATGAGGGCGTTGATCATTTCGTAGCTGGCGCATACCTCTTCGGTCATCGAATTCAGGAGCCGTTCCTGAGAGCCAGGTTCATAATTCCATGCCACTGCTTCGAGGGACTTCTTAAGGATGAGGACGCGCATTCCGCCGGGACGAGTGTCGCCGCTCTCGGTCTGCCCAATCGAGGAGCGCTCGCGCCCCTCCTCTTCACGAGAATCTTCCGGCAAGAGCACTTTCACGCTCACTTCCTCCGGCTCCAAAGGTTCGACGATCTCAAGTTGCACTTCGACAGAATTTATCGTCAGGGCAATTTCCACGAATCGATCACCCTTTCCGGCGCAGCCCTCCTCCATGGAAGCATTGATAGCTTTGGTGGCGGCCACTTGAAACTCATTGAGGAATTTCTGGTCGTGCACCCCCTGGTCCGCGAGGAATCCCGTGAGGCGCGTGACGGCCTCTGAGACATCGGTAGGTTGCGAAAAGATTAGGTGGAGGGAACAGGAAGTTTGCAGCTTCATATGGCGGGTTTCTTTAAAATTGGCTAAAGGGAATGTTGCTTGACGCCGCGCTTGCTGTCCAGCAATCAGGACAATCACGCGGGTTGGCTGTAGTCGCCCGCCTGCCGGGGATCGTGTGTCCACGAGGATTATAGGCCGCGGATTTTTTCAAAACCGCATCCAGCGCTTTTAGTTCGTTCACATCAATCAACACATTCCTCTCCGCGAAACGACCGTCAGCAACGTTGCCGAATAATCGACCATAAACGTTCCAAGCTGGGCGAGTCCGCTCGGCACGCTACGGCCATCTTCTCCTGCTGGGCGGAGGCTACGCGTCTTATCTCGAATTGCTTAGCTATAACTAAGTAATCTTCTAATACTTGGTCGCTGCCTTCAATCATATTGAATTGTGACGGACCAGCGCAAATTGATGTCCGGCGAGTCCTATTGTTCGATGAACGGCCCACGCGCAGGGTAAAGGCGCGGGCGAAGCCAGTTTCAGCGGAGGCTTTCGCGGCTGAGTCGAACGCGGGCCGCATGCCACCGAACTCGCTGATACCCGAGGGTACATTCAGGAGTCTTCCCGATACTCAAGCCGCACCCCGTATGGCATTTTACGCTCGAAGGTCAATGCGCGAGGCGGCCCGCCCAACATCGAGTCGATCGGGCGGGCCGCCGAATTACCCCGGGGTCGCGACATGCTTCTCCCGCCGCTGAACGCATTGTCGCGCTGAAGGAACGCTTCGACCGGGCTCGAGATTCGCCAGTTACGCAAACGACAATTTCGGCGAACCGCGTTCCAGTCGGCAGAGCGAGAATGTGACAAGGTTCCTCACGCGGACTTTAGATTGGACTCCGCGGGACCGGAGATGACTTCGCCAGTGGCCGTGAAACGCGAGCCGTGACACGGACAGTCCCAAGTTTTTTCGGCGCTATTCCACGCCACAAGGCAGCCCATATGTGGACAGATCGGGGAAAGCACTGTGCGTTTCCCATGTTCATCGAGATAGACTGCACGCTTTTTGCCCTCGATCTTGGTGACTTGCCCCTCGCAACGGCGCAGGTCCTCCGTCGGCACCCCGTAGCTTACCCCGTCCTTGATGAAGTATGCTGGGAAGTCCTTGTTCTCGAGCACATACTCCCACGTTCCCGCGATAGATTTGCGATTCGGCGCGAAGAGCCCCTTCCAAGGGTCGGATTTCCCTGAAACAAGATCTGGAGCTTTGGAAAATCGGGTGCGGATGACGTGGCAAGCCAAAGCGATTGCTTTTTCATGACTCAGCATCCTCATGCTCGCTGAGATAAGGATATGAGGAGGTCCGCTCCTTCCCGCGCAAAGGCGACAGCCACGGCCCGGCCGATTCCGCTGTCGCCTCCCGTAATAAGTGCGACCCGGCCTTCGAGCTTGTTGCTGCCCTTATAGGATTTCTCTCCGTGGTCGGCTTTCGGAGACATGTCTCGCTCGCTTCCCGGCGGCTCCTGCTTCGGCTGCGGATAAGGAGGATTCGGGTGCTTTGTTTTTGGATTTTCAGTAGGCATGGCAGTTCGTGCTGCAGGGAATCGGCTGCCAGCCTAGTGCCGGATGGACCGGAGGCTTTACCTAAGCTGGTGGTGCCTGTCGCGGCACTCCAAAAAGTTGCAGAGAGATTGCTCGGAAATCTGTTTCGCCGATCTCTCTAGAGCCGCGACTTGAGGTTGCCCTGAAGGAGCTTCAATACGGCGGCTTCCTCAGAGCGTAGGCTCTTGATGTCTTTTGCCAGTTTTTGCTCTGCGCACTTCTTGAGGCGCCTTACCAGTGTTCCATCAAGATAGGTATCCAACGCGAATCAATGTCGTTTCGAGAAGACGGACGACCGTTGCGAGAACTTTCTCACGGGGCAGTCCGCGCCTGGCGAGATCGCGGGTTACCCGGCGCCGGATTCTGGGCAGGGCGCGGCCAAAGGCAATCATGCGGTCATACTTGGTCGCATCGCGAACTTTTCGCCAATCTTCGTGGTACCGAAGCTGTTTCCGGCCCCGAGCATCGCGCCCAGTGGCCTGGGGATGACCGTCTTCACGCTTGCAAATCCAAACCGCTTCCCACGCCGGGGGGATCGCAAGGCGCCTGATCCGATCGAGAAGAGAGCTATCCCGCACCCTTTTCGCCCGGGGATCGATATAATCAAATTTCTGCTGCTTTCGTTTCAGCCGCGTGATCCCTGGCATGCCGTCTGTTACGTAGCGAAGACTGGCTTCTCTCGCAGAAGCCACAACGCCGGCGTCCGGCACAGCGCCATTTTTACTGTTCGAAACTGTCACCTCTGGCTCAAAGGCGGGTTTCACCAACTGGATTCTCCACTTCGTCAGAAGGCTACTTTTTTTTGGTAGGAAGTTTCTTGCGCTTGGTTTTCGCAAAATCGCGAAGTTGCTTTTCAGTCATCGAGTTTGCCATCTGCTTCGAGGCTCCCTTCAGGCTGGACTTCTTGATTTCGCCGCGCTTCGCCGCAAGAGCTGCTCCCGCGGCCATTTGCTGTTTCTTTGATTTAGCAGGCATATGTAATTGCATCGCTTGCCGCAATTGGGGCGGTTGTCCTGCTGCATCGCTACAGCGTGCGCGCTGGCACCTTCCGTAAGATTATTGAGGCGCTGTCGGTTTGGACAGTGAGACTAAATCAAGCTTTCAACGAGGAATTTTCGGCAAGAAAAGCGCGTCCTTGCGCAACCGCCGTTATTCTCTTCCAGCGTGATGAAACCGGCGTGACGCCGGTTTCATCGTCATTCGGATTTACTCTGTCGCTGCAGCGGCGGAGTCAATATAGCCCGATGAATTTGAGAATAACCGCAATGACGACTATGACGCCGATAATGTAGAAGATATTGTAGCCCATACCTCGCAATCGAATTTCACCCCCTCGGTGCGCTTATGCCATGCCGGGGAGGACCAATCTCAGGAGTAATTGTAGAGCGGCAACACGTCAAGACAATTGGTCGAGCAGGCCGATTTCTTGCAAAGGGTGCGACCCCAGCCTTGCTGACAGGTCGCGACTTTCAGTTGTTTCATCGCGCGGCGATCGCTATCGTTCCGCGTCATGCCGCGGCGCTCCTTTCATTCTATTTATGCGCATGGATTTGTTCGAGCGGCGGTCTGCATTCCGCACGTGCGCGTAGCTGATCCGAACTTCAATACCGAGCGGACGCTCTGCCTCGCCCGGCGTGCCTCGGATACAGGCGCGGCCATTGCGCTTTTTCCCGAGCTTGGAATTTCGGCTTACTCCAATGAGGACCTTTTTCACCAGGACGTTTTGCTCGACGCCACCAAAGCCGCCCTGGCGCGGGTGATCGAGGAGAGCCAGGGCCTTTCGCCCGTGCTGCTCGTCGGTGCTCCGCTGCGCTTTGAGGGAAAGCTTTTCAACTGTGCGCTCGTAATTTACCGAGGGCGGTTGTTGGGCATCGTGCCGAAGACTTTTCTGCCGAACTATCGGGAGTTTTACGAAAAGCGGCAGTTCAATTCGGGCCGGAACGCTGTGGGGCGTGAAGTCCTCTTTCTAGGCCGCACGGTTCCATTCGGCAACGACCTGATTTTCGACGCGACCAACTACGAGGACTTTTCAATTCATGTCGAGATTTGCGAAGACCTGTGGACCCCGATCCCACCGAGCACATACGCCGCGCTTGCAGGGGCTACTGTGTTGACAAATCTCTCTGCAAGCAACATCACCATCGGGAAGGCCGACTACCGGCGAGATCTCTGCGCTTCGCAGTCGGGTAGGTGCATCGCAGCGTACCTCTACTCGGCAGCGGGACCTGGGGAGTCCACCACGGATCTCGCCTGGGACGGGCACGCAATCATATACGAAAACGACGAACTGCTGGCTGAATCGGAGCGATTCACTTCGGCCGAGCAAATCGTAATTACAGACATCGACCTGGAGCGACTCGCTCAAGATCGAATGCGCTTGACCAGCTTCAACGACGCCGTGGCCGATCATCGTGAGCGGGTACGGGCGATCCGACGGGTCACCTTCGAGTTTCACCTGCCTGAAGGCGACATTTCGCTGCTACGCAACATCGAGCGCTTTCCGTATGTTCCAAGCGATCCGACGGCGCGTGACGAGCGTTGCTACGAGGCTTACAACATCCAGGTGCATGCGCTGATGAAACGCATGCTAAGCATCGGTGCCAAGCACATCATCATCGGCGTCTCGGGCGGACTGGATTCCACGCACGCGCTCATTGTAGCGGCGAAAACCATGGATCGGCTTGGATTCTCGCGCAAGGAAATCCTCGGCTACACGATGCCGGGTTTCGCCACGAGTGACATCACGTTGAAGAATGCGCACGCCCTCATGGAAGCCCTCCGGGTCAGCGCAAGTGAGATAGATATTCGGCCAAGCTGCATGCAGATGCTGCGTGACTTGGGCCATCCATTCAGCATAGGCGAGCGCGTATATGATATCGCATTCGAAAACGTGCAGGCCGGCGAGCGCACCTCGCATCTATTTCGATTGGCCAATTTTCACAATGGGATCGTTTTGGGGACGGGCGATTTGAGCGAACTGGCGTTGGGTTGGTGCACGTACGGCGTCGGCGATCACATGTCGCACTACAACGTGAACGCCTCTGTCCCGAAGACCCTTATTCAGCATCTGCTGCGCTGGGTCATCGGTTCGGGCCAATTTGATAGCGAAGCGAACGCGGTGCTCCAATCCATTCTCGATACAGAGATTTCACCCGAGCTGGTGCCGCATGAAACGGACGACCAGAGCGAGCCCGCGCAAAGCACGGAGGCAAAAGTCGGGCCATATGACCTTCAAGACTTCAACATTTACTATGTGACTCGCTACGGGTTCCGCCCGAGCAAGGTCGCGTTCCTCAGCCACCACGCATGGTCGGACAAGGCTCGAGGCACCTGGCCGGATAACTTGCCGATCGAAAAGCATCGGCAATACGACATAGCGACGATCAAGAAATGGCTGGACGTTTTTCTTTTCCGCTTCTTCAAGCTGAGTCAGTTCAAACGCTCTTGCTTGCCGAATAGTCCGAAAGTGGGCTCCGGCGGCTCGCTGAGCCCGCGCGGCGACTGGCGCGCTCCGAGCGACTCGGAGGCGGAGGTCTGGCTGGAGGAGCTCCGCGACAATGTGCCCGACTGAGCGTCGGTCGCGACGCCAGCGCGGATTTCCGCGTGATCAATTCGCAAGAGTCGCCAGTTCCGCGTCCAAAAACTTTGCTATGGCGCGGGCGGCGGCGTGGCTGGCGCCTCAGTCGTTGGAGTGGGTGAAGGAGTAGTGGGAGCCACAGCAGGTTTGGGTTTTTCGCATGCAGCCACGCTCGCAATTCCAAGGGCAAGGCAAAGGGTTTGTAGGATTTTCATGGAAACTAGTGATTCTGAAAGGGAATCGTCGCGAGGCTTCGCCCCGTTCTGGGTGATCTACCTGACCGGGATGTCGGGGCAAATACCGATCTTGCCGTCAATGGTTGCCTTTCGGAGCAACCTGCTCGCGACGGCTTTCCCAATCCGTGTATTGGTGGTTTGCAACTGCCTCCCCTGTTCTTATTCCCGCGCACCATCGCAACACGCGGAGTGCGCATCCGAAACGATCCAGGGTTATGAAGCCGCTTGACTACGATATTCAAGAAGAACACAATTCTGAGACAAAGCAGATGGATATGGTTCTGATGTATAATGGGACATCGCCAAGCCAAACCATTCGCATCCCAATGCACGAGGCGATCACAATCATGATGGAGTGGTTGTCTGGTTATTCTCAGGCCTATCCGATGCTGCTGAAAATGAACCCTGCCTACGAAGAGTTCGCAGCCAAGATGCAGCGCCTTCAAGACAAATGAGTAGTCTGAGGGGTTATGGCTGCTTGCCTTTGCCGTCACACCGCGAGTATAAAAGGCGTCGTCAAGCGCCGATTCTGCAAACGTCTTCTCGATGAGGAGTAAGACAAAAAAGACGATGCCCTTTTTCCTTGCTGGCCAGAAACGAGCATGATTAGGTGCGGCGCATGAAGAATATGCTTTCCCAATTCCCGATTTGCGCTGGCATAGTCGTCATTCTACTGGCTTCGGGATGCACGACCCAGCAAACTCCAGGCACCACCGAGGCGATTGCCGGACTCGCAAAACGCAAAAACAGCGCGCAGCAATGGGCCGGGGAAGTAAAACGCGATTCCAATCTGGACGCGGCGACTTTGAAAACGGCAAAGGCCAAATACATAGCGGCCGCTTCGGACAATAAGGGCTATTTGGAAGCCGTGGGAAACGGGATCATAAACAAGGATAATCTCGCGAAGGATCCGACTTATAAGACTCTAGCGGAAAAAGCGGAAAACTCGACGGAAGAGTTTGTCGACTTCGCGAAGAAAGCGACTGGTGCGCCGGAGGAGCAACATTCCGCGGGTGCAGCAATCCTTGCTGACGTCCTCGTCAATGCTGGAATCTCCGTTTGGAAAGCCCATAGAGCTGAAACGCTAGCGCAGAGGCAAGCCGCTGCTGATCGCTTGATCAGCCAAAACAGTTGGGAGGATTGGGACAAGATTAAATAGCCGGCGGCCGTGACGAAGGCTGCAAATCAATGGTTGCGAGAAAGCGCCGTCCGAAAACGAATGTCAAGTCTCGGGTACGGGAGCAAGCGGGCATTGACGAAGATCTGCAGCGCGCAAAACAAGAGGCCTCGCGCAAATTTCTTAGTAAACCGCATCCATTTCCGCGAGCAAGCCGCCACCTGATTTCGGCGGATCCGATTCACAACGTCGTCGGTGTCGGGATCGGACCTAAGCGGGTGGACGGGAGAGACACCGACGTAATCTGTGTTAGACTTTACGTGCGTGACAAGTTGCGGGGACAGCGGGTTACGAAGAAACATGCTTTGCCTGCCAAGATTGGCGGGTTTGCCACCGACGTCATCGAAGTCGGCACGCCGCGCGTCCTCCACGGTCTCTCGATGCAACGGATGCGTCCCGCTTGCCCAGGCTGCACGATAGCCGCTGCAGCGCTCACCGAGATCTCCGGGGACTTTCCGGGAACCTTTGGTGCGCTTGTTCAGGATACCGCAGGCAAGCTTTTCATCCTAAGCAACAATCATGTGCTCGCAGTCGAGGAATTATGTCCGATTGGCACCACAATTTTTCAACCAGGAGGACCGGCCGCCTCAAATCGAATCGGGAAGCTCGCCTCGGTGATTTCCTTTAGTCCGACGCGCCGAACCAACGTCGATTGCGCCCTCGCCGCCATCACGTCCGCGTCCAGCGTGAATGGCTCGCCGCTTTCGCCGGTGGGACCGCTGAGCAGCGCGTCCCCGGTCGCCGCGCAGGTGGGCATGATCGTTGAAAAATTTGGCTCGGGCACGGGCCACACGGTCGGCACGATTACTGACGTCAGCGCCGATTTTCAAATTGACGAATACATCACCGGCACGGTCTTTCTTGAAGACCAGATTCAGATCAGCGACGGGGCGGAGCCGTTCTGCGCTGCGGGAGATTCCGGCGCGCTGGTGGTGGATAAGGCGTCCAAGCGGGCGACTGGCCTCCTTGCCATCGCTATGGAGGGCTTCGCGCTGGCCAATCATCTTTCGGCAGTGCTAGACCAATTGGGGGCGCAACTGAATTCCGCCTTGCGATTGAAAATATCCTGAAGCCCGAGTCGGCTCCAACTTCCTAAGGAATGACAATGGCCAAGAATCGTCTGCTCTCACTGTTGCTGGGCCTCGTTCTCGCGCTCGCCCTCGAAGGATGCCTGGCCACCTCCAAGAACGCGTGCCGAGTAAGAAGTCACGGTACTGTCGCGCCGCTGGCGATGTGCGCTGCGCAGAATTTTCCTCCGGGTAATTTTCGGGCGTTTCAATTGAAGCGTCGCGAGTTGGCGAAGAAGGGGCCGGTCGCCGCGGGGCGCGAGAATCTGCGCTGGAAAAGGCGTCAAATCAAAGTCGGATTCATGGATGGCAATCTCGATTTGAAGCAAAGAGTGCTACAAGTAGCCAACGAATGGCGCACCGTCGGAGGTGCGAACGTCGTTTTCATCGAGGGCAATGTGGATGAAGCTGATATTCGCGTTTCGTTTCAAGGGAGCGGCTATTGGTCCTACCTCGGCACTCAGGCGCTAGATTTTCCGAAGAGCGAGCAAACGATGAACCTGCAGTTCCCCCGTAACGTATCCCAGAAAGAGTTGAGGCGCGTCACTCTGCATGAATTCGGCCATGCCCTGGGCCTGTTGCACGAACACGCGTCTCCCTTGTCGGACATCAGTTGGGATAAGGAGGCGGTCTACAAGCATTACATGCGGCCGCCAAATTGCTGGATTCAGGCGGATATCGATATGCAGATTCTTACCAGGGAGAGATCTGGGCCGGACCTCGTAGCGACCGCCTTCGACAGGGACTCGATTATGTGCTACCCGGTCGCGGCGGAGCTCACGACTGATCACAAGGCGATCGGCTGGAACACGCGGCTGTCGGCAACTGACAAGGAGTTCATCAAGAAATTCTATCCTCCAATGCCATAAGTCTCAGGCGTCGTTCGACTCCGAAACCGAGAAACTTACGAAGGATTTTCAGAAGAAGAACAAGCTCATTCCCGACGGAGTCGTGGGCAACGCGACCCTTTGGCGTCGCGATGCAGCAGGGCTTAAACCGTAGCTTTTGTCGGATAAGCCACTCCATCAAGGAAGATCATGTCGATCTCGCGAGGAGAATTCGGTTTGACCCGAAATACGTCAACGGTCTTGACGTTTTTCGCTCACTAGTTTGCCCCTTGCGACATAAGTGCTTTCACTGCGCCTATTGCTACTGGTAGCCGAACCCGAATCGTATGACTTGCGATTCCTACCAAACATTCTTACCTTGACAAATATGAAAGCGCTGGTTACTACGAAGGGGCAAGTCACCATCCCGAAGGAATTGCGAGAAAAGTTCGGTATCGAGCCGGGGTCGCAAGTCGATTTCATTGCCGGCACCGATGGTATTCGTCTGCGCAAAGTCATTGATAGGACCAAACGGCCCGCCATCCTCGGTTGTCTGAGAAAGGAGCTGGCCGGACGCAGCGTGAATGAGTTGTTAGATGATTTGCGCGGGCAGGTGGAACTGCCACCGGCCCGTCGGAAGGAGAGAAGGGTGTGAGCGCGGTGGCAGTCGATACGTCGGTCTTGCTGGCGATTTTCAAGGGCGAGCCGAGAGGCGAAAAGTGGTTGGAGTGCCTGCAATCAGCGGCGGAAACGGCGACACTGCTCATCTCGTCCGTGGTCTTCGCGGAGGTTCGTTCGTTCTTTCCATCCGATGATGCGTGCCGCAAGACCTTGCGCAGTATCGACCTGAGACACAGCCCATTTACGGAAGAAGCCTCGCTCCTCGCAGGAAGGCTTTTCCGCACCTATCGCAATGAAGGTGGACCTCGAAAGACGATCCTGCCGGATTTCTTGATAGCCGCTCATGCGACCACGCAGGCGGATTCGCTGGCGACAGAAGACCGCGGCTATCTCCGAACATACTTCCCAGCTCTGCGGCTTCTCACCCCAGATCCCTCGAAGTAACTTGGCTACAATAATACGCTATTGTTGTGATCTCCGCTTCCGCGGTGAGGAACGATGAATATTGCGAAACTCCGCGGGGACGCATACACCGTTAACACCTGTCCGTTGATGAGACCGAGCTGTTTGTCGTCTGCACGAATGAGCGTCGCACATGGAGAGACGTGTTTTTGCATGTCGCAGGCGTGAGGAAACACAGGGCAGGAAAGCCTTTCCAGCGTAGACTTACAACGTGCCGCTGATTCCTCTCGTCGCAGTGCTGCTCCTCGTGATCGCGCTCATTCTCGCGATGCCGCTATTGCTGTTCCTGCGCTACCGCGCAGGCACGGTGCGCCGGCTCGGTCGCAGATGGGTGGCGACCCTGAACCTCGTGATGATCGTTTTCTCGGCTGTGCTTTTCCTATACGTGGCTGCAATAACCAGCTTTTGGGTTTCGGACACCTTCAGATACTCTCTCTTCGGCCTCATGGGAGGATGTCTTTTGGGATTGCTCGGACTGGCCTTGACGCGGTGGGAGCAGATGCCACAGGCGCTGTACTATACGCCCAACCGCTGGCTGATACTGATCATCACCCTCGCTGTGACGGCGCGATTGCTCTACGGGGTCTGGCGAATCTTGCATGGATGGCGCACGTCCGGGTCCGATATGTCGTGGCTGGACACGGCAGGTATAGCCGGTTCCCTGGCCCTTGGAGCCATCATGCTCGGTTATTACGTCACCTACTCAGCAGGCGTCCGGTGGCGACTTAGAAGACGCGACAAGACTTAGCAACCGAGCTGCGCGCATGACCATCAAGCAAAAGACAGCGGGCTTAACGAAACCTGGCCTGCACGTAATCCAATCTTTCATCTGCTCGGTTCTTGCAAATTTCGACGACACGAGCCGGAGCCGCAAACGATCGCCGTCAATCGTGAGCGACAGATCGCCAAGCACCCGCTCCGCGTAAGCCAGTTGCTCGGCTTCTGAGATAACTCCGTCCGCATCGGTATCGATTTTTGCCTCGGTAGTTCAAGATCGCTTGTTTTCGCCGGGTCTCGTCGAGGGCGTTCAGCAAAGCGAAAGCCTTATCGTTCTCCTGACCGAGAGGTCGCACCGTTTTCCCGTTGGCCGTGTAGAGAGCGGGTTGGGCGCCGGTCAGGCTCGGCGTGAGAACGCTACGTTCGCCGGCGATCGTGATATTGAGCGCCAGATGGTGGCCTCCAAACTGCAACATCCATATCACGGCCAATGCGCGGATGCTGCGGGCTGTTCTCTTGTAAACCGTGAAGGAAGGATCTCGGGCTGGCACCCCAGAGACTAGGCCGGCCTCGGTCGGGACAGCTTCGTTCCTTACGGCCCTGGCCCGGGGATCCGCATCTTCACGTGCCAATCGCGGTGCTACTCTCGCCTGCGGGCACGCCTTGTGGTGCGCGCTGCCGGCGGTTGGCCGCGAAACGCTCGACGACGTGGTAGGTCACGGGGATGAGGAAGATCGCGATGAGCGTCGCGGCCAGCATGCCGCCGATCACCGTCGTGCCCATGACTCGTCTGGCGACAGCGCCTGATCCTGACGCTGAACCAGAGCGGCACGCAGCCGAGAATGAACGCGAACGACGTCATGATGATCGGACGCAAACGCAGGCGCGCGCCCTCCAGCGCCGCTTCCAGCAACGGAGTGCCGCGCTCGTAGGAAAGCTTCGCGAACTCAACGATCAGGATTGCATTCTTGGCGGCCATACCGATCAGCATGACGAGGCCGATCTGTGCGTAGACATTGTTTTCCATGCCGCGCGCCCAGGAGACACCGGCCCAGGAGTCGGCGCCTGTCGGCAAAAACCGCTGAATTGCGCCGCAAGATCCCGGCTCGACAGGAGGACGGCTGCGGTTTGAAATAAGATTACTGATGGAGAAGCCTGCGTGCGCGCTCTGATTGTTGACGACGAGAAGAACATCCGTCGCACGCTCCTGCTGGCGCTCGAGTCGATGGGACACGAGGCGATGGCCGCGGCAAGCGGGCCGTTGGCAATCGAGGAGCTGAAAGCGAGCAATTATGACGTTGTCCTTCTCGACCTTAAGCTAAGCGAGGAAAGCGGGCTCGATGTGCTTCAGGAGATTCTGCGTGTCTCGCCCCGGACGGCGGTTGTCATGGTCACCGTGTACGCGTCCGTGGAAACCGCCGTCGAAGCGATGCGGCGCGGCGCTTTCGACTATCTGCCCAAGCCTTGTACTCCCGATCAGGTTCGACAAGTTTTGGCCCATATCGAACGGACGCAAAAATTGGAGCGCCGTGTCTCTGAACTTGAGTCGCGGTTGGTAGATTTCGGACCCGAGGCAGATCTGAGCACTCAGTGCGCCGGCATGCGGAAGGCTCTGGATATCGCCTTCAAAGCGGCGGATAGCGACGCGACGGTGCTGCTTCTTGGTGAAAGCGGGACGGGTAAGAGCATGCTTGCCCGCGCCATGCACCAACGAAGCCGCCGAAGCATCGGCGCCTTTGTTACGGTGAGTTGTCCGAGCCTCTCGCGCGAACTGCTGGAGAGCGACCTGTTTGGCCACGTCAAAGGGGCATTCACGGGCGCGCACGCGGACACGAAAGGAAAGGTTGCCGCTGCTGACGGAGGAACGCTTTTCCTGGACGAGATTGGGGATCTTCCCCTTGAGGTGCAAGCAAAGCTGCTCCGTCTGCTCCAGGAGCGCGAATATGAGCGAGTGGGCGAAACCAAGCCGCGCCGCGCGAACGTGCGGGTGATTTCTGCGAGCAATCGGGATCTGGGCGAGTCCGTGCGCGAAGGCAAGTTCCGCGAGGATCTCTTTTATCGGCTAAACGTGATCACTGTTCGGCTTCCTCCGCTTCGCGAGCGAAGGCAAGATATCGAGCAGCTGGCAATACTGCATTTGAACTTCCTCGCGGCGCATTCCGGAAAGACCGCCCGCGGCTTCTCCAGCGCGGCGATCGAGGCGATGACCGCATACCGTTGGCCCGGAAACTTGCGCGAACTTCGCAATGTTATCGAGCGGGCCGTAATCCTGAGTGATCGCAGCCAAATCGAAGTTGGTGATCTCTCCGACACCATCCAGCCGGTCGACGAAGTCCATCTGGGAGGAAAGTTCACGCTCGACCAGATCGAGACTGAGCACATTCGCCGATTGATCGCCAACCACGAGACCCTGGAGCAGGTCGCCGAGATCCTGAAGATCGATCCAGCGACGCTTTATCGGAAAAGAAAGCGTCCCTAACCCTCAGAAGTCTCATCGGACGAAGCCGCGCTCGAGACCTGAGCGCACACACATCGCATGAAAGCTTGGGTAAATAAGGGCGATTGCGACACAAGTGAGGATTGTTGATCGTCACTTCAGCCAATTGATTCTTATTTCACTCTCGAGAGGCTTGAACTCCAGGTCTCCGGTGACCAGTTCTGCCTTTTTCTCCTTCGCGAGGGCCGCAGCAAAGGCGTCGGCGAGACTGATCCTAAAGCGCGCTTTGAAATCGGCGGCGGAATCAGCCAAAGGGCGGATGTATTTCTTCAGATAGCACGATCTCGCAGCGCAGCCGTGGTGAATCCGGCCCATGTCCAGCGAGACGTCGGACACCGCCGGCGGTGCGGCGTGCGCTCTTCTACGAGAGATCGTGCAAAATCGCACGACACGAGGGCGCAGTTCGTGCGCGGTTGCACGGCGAGGATTAGATCGCACAGTTGGTCCATCCGTGCATCAGGTTGATTGGCAATTACTAATGGTAGCAAGCTGTTTTTGGCACGTTCCGAGCTAAACAAAGTCATGGAAACGCATCTCCACATTAAGGCAAATGTGGACCCTGCGGCGAGCGCGGAGAACGCCTGGAAACTGCCCCGGTCGGACGGATGAAACGACGCATCTTCCTGGGGCTGGCTCCAATCTTCGTCCTGATCGTAGCGATGGGTGCCTACGCGATATTACTTTTCAGCAAACTGGGAACGCGAGTCGATGTCATCCTGCGGGAAAATTTTCGCAGCGTGCTTGCCGGTCAGCAAATGAAAGAGGCTGCCGAGAGAATGGACTCCGGTTTGTTTTTCTCCCTCGTGGGCGAAGAGGAACGCGGCCGCGATCTTTACGTCCGGAACCTCCCTGTTTTCAAAGAGGGGCTAAAGACGGAATTGGGCAATATTACGCTTCCTGGCGAGGACAAGCTCGCTGACGACATGCGCCGTTCGCACGAAGAATATTCGGCGCGCGCCGGCGTATTCTGGCAGACCGCCGATCTTGGAGAACGGCGCGCCATGTATTTCGGCGAGATGCTGCCAACATTCACACGGATCAAGGACACCGCGCAGCAGATCATTTCCATCAACCAGGATGCCATGGTGAAGGCTGACCGCGACGCGCGAGAGCTCAGCTCCCGCTCCACACGTTATATGATTTTCGCAAGCGCCCTTGGCATGGCCGCGGCGATCTTCTTCGCCGTGCGGCTGCAGAAGGCGATTCTCCAGCCGATCCAGGCGCTCACGGCCGTTTCGAGGGAACTTGGGGAGGGAAAACTCGACCAGGTCGTCCCTGTGAACTCGCACGATGAGCTCGGCCAACTCGCCGATGCGTTCAATAAGATGGCCACCAAGCTCCGCTCGTACCGGCAGGCGACGAGCGATCAAATCCTCCAGGCCCGCCAGATGACGGAAATTACGCTCTCCGCGTTTCCCGATCCGATTTTCGCATACAGCCCTGAAGGCCGCATCACTTTCACAAACCCAGCCGCCAATCGGCTCCAACGAAACCTCGCCAGCAGTGGCGCCGAGCTGCCCTCTTCTGTGCTTGCGCAGGTCGATCAATTATTCAAAGGGGCGCCAGACTATATCCCGGAAAGCCTTGAGAAGGCGATCGTTGTCCGAGCCAATGATCAGGAAAAATTCTTGTTGCCTCGCGTGATTGGCATGCGCGACGAAGGCGACCGCCTTTTCGGCGCGGCCGTCGTGCTTCAGGATGTGACCCGCTTCCGCTTGCTTGACGACGTGAAATCCAACCTTGTCTCCACCGTCAGCCATGAGTTGAAGACCCCGTTGACCAGCGTTCGCATGGGCTTGCATTTGCTCCTGGAAGAGCGCATCGGCGCGCTGAACGCGAAGCAGACCGAGCTGCTCCTCGCCGCTCGCGAGGAATCCGAACGCCTTCTGAAGATGATTAACGATCTTCTCGATATCGCCAAGTTGGAGTCAGGCCGTGCCGGTTTGCTCTGTGAAAACGTCGAACCCGGGTCGCTCGTGCAAAGTGCGCAGGACGATATGCGCCCGATGGTCGCAGCTCGCGGATCACAACTCGTGGTTCAGATCGCTCCGGGCCTCCCCACTGTGTTCGTGGACACCCGGCAGATAGGCCACGTCTTTTCAAATCTCATCTCCAACGCCGCGATGCACTCCAAACCGGGAGACGAGATTGTGGTCGCGGCGAACGAGCAGAACGAAAGAGTGCGATTCTCAGTTGCCGACCACGGTCCCGGTATTCCTGCAGAGTTTCAATCGCGGCTTTTTGAACGCTTTTTTCGGGTGCCCGGCTCAGATCCACGCGGAGCCGGCCTTGGCCTTGCTATCGTCCGGGAAATTGTCACCGCGCACGGCGGGGAAATCGGCGTCGTTAGCCAGCCCGGACAGGGAAGTGAATTCTACTTCGTGCTGCCGCCGGCAAACCAGGCGAGAATCTCATGAGACAGCGCATCCTCATAGTCGACGATGAACCAAACGTCAGGTTAAATTACCGTGTTACGCTCGAAACTGAGGGTTTTGAGGTGCGGGAAGCGTCGAGCGGAGACGCTGCGCTCCGCGAATTGGCGGGCAAGGATTTCGACCTGGCAATTCTCGACATGCGTATGCCGGAGATGGATGGCCTTGAACTGCTTGCAACCATGCGCGAACGGAATATTCACACGCCGGTTGTGATCATCACAGCCTACGGAGACATTCCCCACGCGGTGCGCGCGATGAAGCTCGGCGCGATCGATTTCCTGCAAAAGCCGCTGACTCCTGAGGTCCTGCGCTCCACCGTCGGAGAAATCCTGGGCCGCCACGTCAAGCCGGTGCCGCGACCCGCTTCACCAGAGACTTTTGATGTTCATGTTCAAGCTGCTAAGCGGTTGATCAATCTCCGGCAGTTCGCCGGAGCCCGGGAGCACATCGTCAAGGCGCTCGAAATCCGAACGGACTCCCCGGAGGTCTTCAATCTCGGCGGTGTGCTTTTTGAGATGCTCGAAGATTACGACCGTGCCAAGCGCTACTATGGCCAGGCCATCCGGTTGAACAAGAACTACGAACCAGCTCAGCAGAATATGAGGCGAATCTACGAGCTGTTTCATTTCGGCTCCAGCAAAGAACCGTTCAATCTTGGAGAGACCTAATGGTTTTACTAATCCGACTTCGTTCTTCTTCTTGGAGGAGGTTCGTGTAGTGGCTTATTTTTTAACCACATCTTAATATGGCCGACATCCTATACATCCTAACATCCATCGGCTTTTTCGCCCTGATGATCGCCTTCATCTGGGGCTGCGAGAAAGTCTAACTCAATACTAATATGGAAAACACCATCGTCGGGCTCATTGCCCTGTGCCTGATCGTTTACCTCCTCGCCACGATCATCCGTCCGGAAAAATTCTAACTTTTCTCAACGATGACTATTTCAGGCTGGATTCAACTTGTGCTCTTCGTCATCGCCCTCCTGGCGATTACAAAACCGATGGGCATTTACCTTTGCAAAGTGCTCGACACAGATGGCAGGACTTTCCTCGATCCCATCATCAAGCCGATCGAACGTCTGGCGTATAAGTTAACGGGCGTCGACCCTCACAACGAGCAGGACTGGAAGCATTATACGCTAGCCATGCTTCTTTTCAGCGCGGTGGGGTTGCTGTTCACTTACGCCATCCTGCGTCTCCAGGCAGTATTGCCATTTCAGCATTTGTTTAATCCGCAGAACCTGCCGGCGGTCGGCGAGCACCTTGCATTCAACACCGCGGCGAGCTTCACCACAAATACGAACTGGCAAAGCTACGGCGGCGAATCGACCATGAGCTACTTGTCCCAGATGGTTGCACTCACCTTTCACAACTGGGTCTCGGCGGCCACCGGCATCGCCATCGCCGCAGCCCTCGTGCGCGGCATTGCTCGGCACACCGCCAACACAATCGGCAACTTCTGGACCGATCTTACGCGCATCTCCCTCTATCTGCTGCTTCCGATCTGCTTGATTTATTCTATCTTTCTTGTGTCGCAGGGCATGATCCAGAATTTCAAGCCCTACACGTCAGCGTCGCTCGTTGAGCCATTCGCGGTGCAGGTGCAAAAGCTTGATGAAGGAGGCCAGCCTGTGAACGGACCGAACGGCAAGCCCGTCTTGGTGGATCAGAACGTCGACACCCAGAGCATTGTGCAGGGCCCGATGGCCTCGCAGATTGCGATCAAGATGCTCGGCACGAACGGCGGCGGGTATGTCAATGCCAATGCAGCGCATCCCTTTGAAAACCCGACGCCGCTCTCGAACTTTCTGCAAATTCTTTCAATCTTTGCGATTCCCAGTGGCCTAACCTGGTATCTCGGCCGCACCGTCAAGAACCAGGGCCATGGTTGGGCGGTCTGGGCAGCGATGTTCGTCATCTTTCTCGCAGGCGTGCTCGTCTGCTGGCGCTGCGAAGCGGCGGGCAACCCGAACTTCGCAAAGCTCGGAGTCGATCCCGCCGATGGCAACATGGAGGGAAAGGAAGTTCGCTTCGGCATTTTCAACTCTGCGCTCTTCGCCACCGTCACAACCGACGCCTCGTGCGGAGCGGTCAACGCAATGCACGACTCTTTCACACCGCTGGGGGGATTGATTCCGCTGCTGGACATCCAACTCGGCGAGGTGATCTTTGGCGGCGTCGGCGCAGGGCTCTACGGCATGCTCGTCTATGTGGTGATCGCTGTCTTCATCGCTGGGCTCATGGTCGGACGCACTCCGGAGTTCCTCGGAAAGAAAATCGAACCTTACGACGTGAAGATGGCGTCATTCGTAATTTTAATCCTCGCGTTCTCGCTGCTTGGTTTCGCGGCGTGGGCCTCAGTTAGCAAATGGGGACCTGTCGGCGCTGACGGCACTTTGAGCGACGGAACGAACAACAGTGGCCCGCATGGATTTGCCGAGATCCTCTACGCCTACAGTTCCGCCACCGGCAACAATGGAAGTGCCTTTGCAGGTCTCACCGCGAATACACCATGGTACAATACAACGCTTGGCCTCGCGATGCTTTTCGGCCGCTTCGCGATGATTGTCCCGATCCTCGCTCTCGCGGGTTCGCTCGCTCGCAAGAAGCTCATTCCGGCTGGGCCGGGCACCTTCCCGGTCTCTGGTCCACTCTTTACGACTCTGCTTGTGGGCACCGTGCTGCTCGTCGGCGCACTGACTTACGTTCCCGCTCTCGTGCTTGGGCCGATCGTCGAACACTTCCTAATGTATGGAGGAAAGCTCTTCTAAGTCCATCAATCATCAAACTATCAACTCTCAACCTATCGATGGCCGCTAAAACTCACTCCATCTTCGATCCGGCAATTATCATTCCGGCGATCGCAGAATCTTTTAAGAAGCTTAATCCGCTGACAATGCTCAAGAACCCGGTGATGTTCGTCACCGAAGTGGGGGCTGTCATCACAAGCGTTCTCATGTTCATGGGAAGCCAGGGCGCACCATTTGCTTTTCTTTTGCAAATTTCGATCTGGCTCTGGTTCACGGTCCTTTTCGCGAATTTTGCCGAGGCGATGGCGGAGGGCCGAGGGAAAGCGCAGGCCGACTCGCTGCGGAAGGCCCGCACACAAACATTCGCGAATCGGATCAAGGGAGACGCAATCGAGAAAGTGTCGTCAGAGCAATTGCGCAAGGGAGATCTCGTTGTAGTTAGGGCTGGAGAGCTTATCCCAGGTGACGGCGAGATCATAGAAGGTGCCGCGACGGTGGATGAATCCGCCATTACCGGCGAGTCAGCTCCTGTCGTGCGCGAAGCCGGAGGCGACCGAAGCGCCGTGACCGGCGGTACACGGGTGTTGTCCGACGTGATCAAAGTTCGGATTACGTCAAACCCTGGCGAAACATTTTTGGATCGCATGATCGGCCTGGTTGAAGGCGCCAAGCGGCAAAAGACGCCGAATGAAATCGCGCTGACGATTCTGCTCTCCGCGCTCACGATTATCTTCCTGCTAGTGTTGATCTCGCTAAAGGCGTTCGGCCTCTTCGGAGGAGTTGATTTCTCGATCACCGTGCTCGTTGCCTTGCTCGTTTGCCTCATCCCGACCACGATTGGCGGACTACTCAGCGCCATCGGCATTGCCGGCATTGACCGTCTCGTACAAAAGAATGTGCTCGCGATGAGCGGGCGCGCCGTCGAGGCGGCTGGCGACGTGGACGTGTTGTTGCTGGACAAGACGGGCACGATCACGCTGGGCAACCGCCAGGCTACTGCGTTTCTGCCTGCTCCGGGCGTGACCCGGGAGGAGATGGCCGGAGCGGCCCAGCTCTCTTCGTTGGCAGATGAAACCCCCGAAGGGCGCAGCATCGTTATCCTGGCGAAGGAGAAATTCGGGCTGCGCGGACGCGAGATCCACGAAATGGCACACGCAAAGTTTGTTCCTTTCACCGCGCAAACCCGCATGAGCGGACTCGATATCAACGGCATCAGCTACCGAAAAGGCTCGGTTGAAGCAATCCGTCAATACGTGGGCGGCGGGCTTCCGGAGGCTGTTGAGAAGGATGTCAGGAGCATCTCGGAAAATGGCGCCACGCCACTCGTTGTCGCAGTTCGCGATAGAGTGCTCGGGACGATCCAACTCAAAGACATTGTCAAGGGCGGTCTCGCCGACCGCTTCGAGCGTTTCCGCGCGATGGGCATTCGCACGGTCATGATCACAGGCGACAACCCGCTCACCGCCGCCGCGATTGCAAAGGAGGCAGGCGTTGACGACTTCCTCGCCGAAGCCAAGCCAGAGCAAAAGCTTGCGCTCATCCGCAAGGAACAAGAGGCCGGACACCTTGTGGCGATGACAGGTGATGGCACCAACGACGCGCCGGCTCTTGCGCAGGCCGATGTTGGCGTGGCCATGAACACCGGCACGCAGGCCGCCAAGGAGGCCGGAAACATGGTCGATCTTGACTCAAACCCCACGAAGCTCATTGAAGTCGTGGAAATCGGCAAGCAGCTCCTCATCACCCGCGGCGCGCTGACGACTTTCAGCATTGCGAACGATGTCGCGAAGTATTTCGCAATCATCCCGGCGATGCTTCTCGGGACATTTCCAGAGATTGCCCCGCTCAATGTGATGCGACTCGCCTCTCCACAGAGCGCCATTCTAAGCGCCGTCATCTTTAACGCCATCATCATCATCCTGCTAATTCCCCTTGCCCTGAGGGGCGTGAAATTTCGCCCGCTTGGCGCTGCAAAGATTCTGCAGCGCAACCTGCTCATTTACGGCGTGGGCGGCATTATCGTGCCGTTCATCGGCATCAAGCTGATCGACCTCGTCGTGGTAGCCCTCCACCTCGCTTAGTTAAGAAAACCAATGAAAACCTTTCTCAAAGAAGTCCTCACTTCCGTGCGCGCGACGCTCGTCTTCGCCGTGCTGCTCTGTGGCGTCTTCCCGCTTGTCATCTTCGGTGCCGGACAGCTCTTCTTCCCCCGTCAAGCCAACGGCAGCCTCATTGAAAGCAATGACCGCCGGATCATCGGTTCGGAACTTCTCGGCCAGAATTTCGCCGGCGCGAAGTATTTCCACCCACGGCCCTCAGCCGCAGGCGCCAACGGCTACGACGCCGCAAATTCCAGCGGCTCGAATCTGGGGCCAACTTCCCAGAAACTGATGGATGCCGTGAAGCAGCGGGCCGAGTCATACCGCGCGGAAAACGCACTGGCCGCCGACGCACTGGTTCCCGGCGACGCCGTCACCGCGAGCGGCAGCGGCCTCGACCCGCACACTAGCGTGAAGAATGCCGAACTGCAGGCCCCACGCGTGGCCAAGGAGCGCGGTCTCAGCCTCGATGCTGTCAAGGCGGAAATCGCCAAGGCCACCGACGGCCGGTCGCTTGGCATCCTGGGCGAGCCAGGCGTCAATGTCCTCAGGCTGAACATCGCCTTGGACAACGCGGCAACCCGCTGAAGGCGTCCGCCACTGCGGATTTCACCACAGAGAACACAGGGGACACAGAAATGAAAAAGAAGAGAAAGCGATGGTGAAACGGCTTCATTTACTTTCCCTGAAAGCGCTTAGAGCAAATACCGGGACAAATTTCCAAATGACCGAGGCGAGGGGTCTCTGGCTGTGTTGCGCCGGCTGGCCAAGCCTTGGTGGGAAGAAAGGGTCCCATCCCTTTCTTGGGATTTGCCTGCCTGCGCCGTGCAGCGAGTCCCAGTCCAGAGGGCGAAAGCCCGGAGAAGGGCCCTGGTGCCGTTGTAGAGGCGGTTGTGCCAACCGCCTGTCTATTCACAGGCCCTTGGGCCAAGGGCCTCTACAACTAAGTCGAACGCCTCGTCAGAGACCCCTCGGCGCTGCCACCATTTCGGAAATCTATTTCGGCATTTGCTCTAAGGTAGGGCAGTCCCGGATATCAGTTCGTCGCCTCCGCCAAGCGCTCGTCGAGATTTGTTACTTTCAGAAGGAAGAAGCGGATTTCGCGCACCTGCGAAAAAAAAGAGGCTCCAAAGCCATAACTAGGCCGCTTCTGCGCTCCGGTTGAGCGATGGAAAATGAGGCTCCCATAACGCGCCCGAGCGCGGATGATTTTCTGTCCATCATCCGGCGTCAGCAACTTGGGAAGCTCAAGATTTACCTCGGCGCCTGCCCCGGAGTGGGAAAAACCTACGCGATGCTCGAGGAGGGACACCGCCTAAGGAAACGGGGTGTGGATGTCGTCATCGGCTACGTCGAGCCGCACGAGCGCGCAGAGACAACCGCCCAGATCGGGGACCTCGAGGTCATTCCACCTCGCACCACCATCTACCACGGCATTACCCTGCGCGAGATGGACGTCAGCGCCGTCATTGAAAGAAAACCCACCGTCGCCCTCGTCGATGAATTGGCCCATACGAATGCGCCCGACAGCCCGAACCGGAAGCGATATGAAGACATCCAGGACCTCTTGCGTGCCGGCATCAATGTCATCACAACGGTCAACATCCAGCATTTCGAGTCCCTGTACAATTTCGTGGAGGAGGCGACAGGCGTGCGGGTGAAGGAGCGAGTGCCCGACGAGATCGTGGCTCAAGCAGACCAGATCGTTAACATTGACCTCCCGGCCGAAGATTTGCAGGAACGTCTCAATGCCGGCAAAATTTATCCGAAAGAGCGTATCGAAGCGGCACTCGCCAATTTCTTCACGCAAAAGAATCTGACGCGCTTGCGGGAAATGACATTGGCAGAGACAGCCAATTTTCTCGACCGTCAGCAAAGAGAAGCCGGCGAATCGGACAAAAGGGTCAGCGCTCTCGGCCAGGTCATGGTCGCGATAAGCAGTCTTGGGCCGGATCCCGGGCGCCTCCTGCGCAAGACAGCCCGGCTGGCGGCGCAGCTCAATGCGCAATGGTATGCAGTATACGTTCGCACGCAAAAGGAATCTGCCGTCCGCATCGACGCCACCGCTCAACGGCTTATCTCCGACACTTTGGAAACGGCGCAAAAGATGGGTGGCCTGGTAATTTCCCTCAAGCATGAAAACGTTGCCGAAGCGCTGATTGCTTTCGCGCGCGAATACGGAATCACCCACATCGTCCTGGGCCGCCCCGGTCGCCGCAAACTCCTTCGCTGGTTCGAGCCAACCCTCGTCGAGCGTATCCTCAAGGAGCTGCCGGAAGTCGATCTGTTCGTCGTATAGGGCAATGCCGGATCACGGCGAGACGCGCTGAAGCCCGAAAAGTAATAAGCCGCCTTATTATTTGTTGACTTGATAATCAGGCGCCTTAACTTGCGCGTATGCCCTATTTGATGCTCAAGGAGGTCCCGCGTTACGAGTGCCTGCAGGCGGCGACCGCGCGGGTGCCTGGCGCGAACCCGGCGATTTGCGAAGTTTTCCTGAACATTCTTCACACGGGAGATGTGGTTTCGCGGGGCGAATCGGATTTTCTCGCGCGGCACGGACTAAACCAAGCGCGTTTGATCATCCTTGTGCTCCTCGATAGCTCGGCGAACGGAAGCATGCGCTCCTCGGAGCTCGCGGAACACGCCAGCGTCAGTCGCGCCACGATCACGGGGCTGCTGGATACGCTGGGGAGGGCTGGATTGGTGGCGCGCGCCCCCGACACGCGGGATCGCAGGGCTTCTTGCGTGACGATCACCGAGAAGGGGAAGGCCTTGCTCCACAAGGTGCAGCCGATGCTGATTCGGTGGACGGAAGGAATCCTCAGCGCGTTAAGCGCCCGGGAACAAGGCCAGCTCGTAACTCTCTTACGAAAAACTCAAAGGGCCTTTTCCGACCGCCGCAACGATTTTTATTCATGAAAAAGACGATCCTTTTCACGGTCCTCGCCCTTCTCGCAGGCCTTGCGATTGTTTTCGCGCTTGGCGGGTTCAAGTTTTTCCAGGTGCGCAAGGCTATGGCGGAACACGCGAGTTTTGCGATGCCCCCGGAGTCCGTGACCTCTTTGGTCGCGAAGGAGGAGGAGTGGATTCCCTCCCTCAAAGCCGTTGGATCGAGTGCCGCGGTGCAGGGAGTTACCGTAAGCACCGACGAACCCGGTATCGTGCATAAGATCAATTTCGAGTCAGGCCAGGCGGTAAAGGAAGGAGATCTTCTTGTTCAGCTGGAGGTCAGCATGGAGCAGGCGCAGTTGCGCTCCGCCGAGGCCCAGATGCGGCTGGCCGGTGCGAACCTCCTGCGCCAGCAAAACCTGCTCAAGAGCCGAGTGAGCTCGCAGGCGGATTTCGACAGTGCGCAGGCCCAATACGACCAAGCCGTTGCGAGAGTCGAGGAGGTCAAGGCGCTCATCGACAAGAAGACGATCCGCGCCCCGTTCTCGGGCGTTCTTGGCATCCGGGCGGTCAACCTCGGACAATACCTTCAGAGTGGCGCCCAAGTCGCTCCGCTTCAGTCGCTCGATCCCATCTATGTTAATTTTTGGCTGCCTCAGCAAAATCTCGGCCAGATTGCCGCGGGCCAGCTGGTTCGGGTTCACGCAGATGGCCTTCCAGACGTTGAATTCGAGGGCAAGATCAACGCCGTGGACGCGGTGATCGACGAGGCGACGCGCAACGTTCGAGTACAGGCGACATTACCCAATCCCAAAGGTCTTCTCCGCCCGGGAATGTTTGTGAATACCGAGGTGCCTCTGGCCGATAAGGCCAGTCACGTCGTGCTCCCCGCCACGGCGATCCAATACGCGCCGTACGGGGACATGGTTTACATCATCGAGGACTTGAAAGGTCCCGAGGGCAAGACCTACCGGGGAGTACGCCAGCAGGTTGTCAAGATCGGTGAGTCACGGGGCGACCGTGTCGCCATCCTTTCAGGCGTCAATCCCGGCGAGGAAGTCGTGACTTCCGGAGTCTTCAAGTTGCGTCCCGGCGTTCAGGTCCAAGTCAATAACAGCATTCAGCCGGAAAACGTCGAGGTACCCAAGCCGGAGGACACATGAGGCAACGATACAACTCTCAACTTTCACCCCCACGATTTCCAGAGACTAGAGTTTTTCTTTCATGAAGATTACCGACCTCTTCGTCAAGCGGCCCGTGCTCGCGATGGTGATCAACCTGTTGATACTGATCGCGGGGCTGGTCTCCATCAAGACGCTGAACGTCCGTCAGTATCCGCGCAGTGATATTGCCGTAGTCACAATCGAAACCGTATATATCGGAGCAAACGCCGATCTCGTTCGCGGTTACATTACGACGCCGCTCGAGCGGGTCATCGCAAGCGCGGACGGAATCGACTACATGGAGTCCTCCAGCGCGCAGGGTCTGAGCACGATCACGGTTCATTTAAGATTGAACTTTGACACCAATGCGGCCCTCACCCAGATCCAGGCGAAAGTTGCGCAGGTTCGAAATGACCTGCCGCCCGAGGCCGAGGCGCCTGTGATAGAGGTCGAGTCGAAGGATTCCGAATTCGCGGCGATGTATTTGAGTTTCTATTCGAACGATCTCGACCCGAATCAGATCACGGATTATCTCACCCGAGTTGTTCAGCCGCGGCTTTCGTCCATTCCAGGGGTCCAGCGCGCGGACATCTTGGGGGCCCGCATCTTTGCGATGCGCGTTTGGCTCAAGCCGGACAAGTTAGCCTCTCTTAATCTCACACCTTCCGAAGTACACGCTGCTCTGCAGGCCAACAATTACCTCGCTGCCGTCGGCAAGACAAAGGGTACGATGATTGCGGTGAACCTGGTCGCCAATACCGATCTGAAAACGGCCGATGAATTTCGCAACCTGGTGATTCGCCAGAAAAGCGGGGCCATCGTTCGTTTGGGCGATGTGGCCGATGTCGTACTGGGCGCGGAATCCTATGACGATGACGTGCGATTCAGCGGTCAGAAGGCCACTTTCATGGGAGTATGGCCGCTGCCAAACGCCAATACTCTCGACGTGGTGCGGGCCGTGCGAGAGGCTATGCCGGAAATTGAGAGCCGCCTCCCGACCGGTATGAAGGCGGGCGTCGCGTACGACTCGACGGTTTATATTGAGAGTGCAATCCGAGACGTGCTCAAGACCCTGACCGAGACGCTTCTCATCGTCGTCGTCGTAATCTTCCTTTTCATGGGATCCTTGCGCACGGTGATCATTCCCGTCGTCGCGATTCCCATTTCGCTGGTAGGGGCAGTGTTCCTCATGATGCTCGCCGGTTTCACGATCAACCTTCTCACCTTGCTCGCCATCGTGCTGGCGGTCGGTCTCGTGGTAGACGATGCGATCGTCGTGGTGGAAAATATCGAACGTCACCTGCAGGAGGGCGAGAGTCCTTTCGATGCCGCAATCAAGGGTGCGAGGGAGCTTGTCGGGCCAATCATTTCCATTACAATCACACTGGCTGCGGTCTACACGCCGATTGGAATCCAGGGTGGCTTGACAGGGGCGCTGTTCCGCGAGTTTGCCTTTACCCTTGCCGGGGCAGTGATCGTTTCCGGCGTTGTCGCGCTCACGTTATCGCCCATGATGGCCTCGAAACTTCTCCGGGAAGGTGACGCGGAGAAAGGGTTTGCAGGCTGGATAAACCGTCAGTTTGACAGGGTGCGAAATGCTTACATGCGCATCCTCAACGTGACCGTTGCGAATCGCTGGCCTGTCATCGCCTTCTGCTCAATCATCGGCCTGCTCTGGGCGCCTTTCCTCATGTTTTCCAAGAACGAACTTGCACCCAATGAGGACCAGGGCTTCATCTTCGGGATCGTAAAGGCCCCGGCCAACGCCACTCTCGACCAGGTGACGCTCTTTTCCGATGAGATTCACAAGGCTTTTATGTCTGCCCCCGAGGTTTCGAATACCTTTCAGGTCAGCATGCCAACAGGAGGCTTTGGCGGTCTCGTGACCAAGCCGTGGAACGAGCGCACGCGCACCACTGAACAGATCGCGGCCGAGCTGTTTCCCAAGACGGGTTCCATTGCAGGCTTGCAGGTCATTCCGGTCACCCCTGCGCCGCTTCCCGGCGGAAGCAACTTTCCCATCGAACTCGTCATTGCCTCGACCGCCGAACCACAGGAACTCCTCGAAGTTGCCAACAAACTGGTCGCCAAAGCCTTTGAAAGCGGCGTCTTCATGTTCGCGGATACTGACCTGAAATACGATCAGCCGCAGACTGAAATCGTCTTTGATCGGGACAAGGTGGCCGCGCTGGGCCTCAATCTGCAGCAGGTCGGCGCGGATCTTTCGACGATGTTCGGCGGAAACTACGTCAATCGTTTCAGCAACCAGGGCCGCAGCTACAAGGTCATTCCTCAAATCAAGCGCGCCGAGCGCCTGACCGTGGACCAGCTCAAGAACATCTACGTAAGCGGCCCGAACGGCCAGATGGTTCAACTTTCGACCTTTGCGACCTTGAAGAACACAACGGAGCCGCGTGAACTCAAGCGATTTCAACAGCTCAATTCCGCCACAATCCAGGGCGCTATTCCTCCGGGTGTTTCGAAGGGCCAAGCTTTGAAGGTGCTCGAAGACGAGGCGAAAAAAATCCTGCCACCCGGCACGGTGATCGATTATGCGGGGGAGTCCCGCCAGCTGCGAAAAGAGGGCAACACGCTTTTCACGACCATGGCGCTTTCTTTCATCCTGATTTTCCTCGTGCTAGCCGCTCAGTTTGAGAGCTTCCGCGACCCGTTTATCATTCTTTTCGGTTCGGTGCCGCTGGCCCTTTCGGGCGCGCTGATGTTTGCTTTTCTCGGTTTCACCTCGGTCAACATCTACAGCCAGGTCGGCCTCATCACGCTCGTCGGATTAGTGTCCAAGAACGGCATCCTCATCGTGCAATTCGCCAATCAACTCCAAGAGGAAGGCTTCGACAAGATCTCCGCCATTATTCAGGCGGCTGCGACGCGCCTGCGTCCAGTTCTGATGACCACGGCCGCAACCGTCGCCGGCCACACGCCGCTGATCCTGGCGCACGGCCCAGGGGCCGCTGCCCGCAACAGCATTGGAACGGTCCTCGTTTCCGGTATGATCATCGGCACGGCTTTCACGCTTTTCGTCGTTCCTTCGATCTATGTCGTCGTGGCAAGAACGCACAAAAAGGCCTCCGCGAGACCAAAACCGCTGCCAAAAGGTGATGCTGTGCTGGCATCCTGAAGCTCTCTCGCCAACGAATTGCCGGTTGAAATCGGCTTTCGTAGAGCTCAAGACGGTCGTTTTCCTGCAGGCGAAGGCTTCAAATAAATCCGGCGACGATCGATGCGAGCTCCCTGGGAACGAAAATATTGCCGGAGCTCGGGCTCCATATGGCGCTCATCGGGCAAGCGCGTTGAGATCGAACTGAAGACGGCCGTCGGGAGTGAGGCGTGACGCCGTGTCATCCAGAAAGAATTCCCACTCCTTGATTCCCCACGGCTTGCCATCGTCGTACCGATTGAAGCATGTCATGTGCGCCGTAATCAGATCGAAGGGCGCTCCGGTATCCGGCAGGGCTTGAAACGGTTCGATGCGATGAATGATGCGTCTGCAATCCGAGCATGGAAACTGTTTCCCGGAAAATAGGTTCCCGATCAAGGTCCAAACCGAGCACATCATGACCGAGGCATTTGGCGATGTGGAGAAAGTATCCGGAGCCGCAACCGATATCCAAGATCCGCAAGCGAGGCGGCGCCTTTTTGAGCCGCAGGTCTCGCACGCGCTTCACGTTCGTGTGCATCCAATTCTCCAAGTTGAGATATTTCTTTGGCGAGACGCCATCGTTCGGATTGAAGTAGCCGCTCCTTGATGACGTTGAAAGCCTTGCGATCAATCGCGTCGATGAATGGCTTTGGCATCCAAGGATACGGATAGCCTCAGAAGCGTGGCCTCTGGCGCTATCGAAGGCATCGCGGTTGAGGAGCTTTCTGATCTTGTGCGAAAAGCGCATGCGTCCCGAGTGTTAGCATCTTAACGGTCAGTCAACAGTTGTCGAACGGCCAGTCAACAGATGGATATTGGGTTCCGTTCTCTGCTTGTCAGAGCGGAAAAAAATTCGAACTTTGCGTTTCCTGCTCGGCGCGATTCAAATTGCCTCATGAACGAACAACCTGCCGAAACCTCCCATGCACCTTTGACACTCGATGTTGTCGATCGCATTGGCGCTTCTGATCCCGCGGCGAATCCCTTCAAACTTGTTGTCGATCCCGTCATGCGGGCGAGGTTTCGCCGCGGGCTTTTCAATTTGATTGAGAATCATGACGAAGAGCTCGCCAAACATGTGTCGGAAGGCCGCCTGGCGCTCGATAGCTACAAGGAATATGTCGAGACTATTCGCTCACAGTCTGAAAGAGACGATGGAGAGCCGGGAGGGCGTCGCCTACCTTATGCAGTCGTGTGGATTTGATGTCAAACTCGAAGAAATCAACCTTCACCCCGAAACACGCTGGAAGGCCTGAATGGCAACGCTATCTTAACGATTGGCTGAAAGGAAGGCGAACGGAGTCTTCTTGCGCTGTTGTCGCGGTGGATTGCTGAGAATGTTGGGTTTCTCGAGGATAGGAATTTCTCTGAGCACTTCAATGCGAACTTGCGCGATCCCGCGATGGTACATGCCGAGCTCTCTGGCCGCGCCAACGGTAAGGTCGATGATCCGTCCTCTGATGTAAGGACCGCGATCGTTGATACGCACAATGATGGACTTTCCGGTCTTTAGATCGATAACTCGAACCTTGGAGCCGAAGGGCAAGCTCTGATGTGCAGCGGCGAGAGCGTTCACATTAAAGCGCTCGCCGCTGGCAGTTCGATGATCTCTATACCACGAGGCAATGCCTGATTGGACATGCACAGGCCTCACGTTGTAGATCGCGGTCTTCTTTCGAGGTTCGGAAATCTTAGTGGCGCATGCTCCGAGCGAGAGCGATAGCAAAATAAGAAAATGACGTCGGACGGGGGCCACGGTAGTGAGTTTTAGGCGCGTAAACCTGTATCCTTCTCATAGGGAACTAGCCGGGACTTAAGCTCTGGCGGGACGTGGGCGGTGACGATCGCGGTATCGTCTTCGTAGCTAAGGTTGAGGACATGGCCGACGCGGTGGATCTCGGCAAGGAGTGCGGATTCGGTGTTTGGAATTCGAAACTCGACCCGCATCCGCCAGGAGCCGAGGCGGACTTCCAATTCCTGAAAAAAGGAATCCATTCCCTCTCCTGTGCGCGCCGAAATCGCGACGCTGCCAGGATGGTGGCGGAGCTGGCTGTTGAGGATTTCACGGTCCGCGAGGCGGTCTATTTTGTTGAAGACGATGACAGTCTGCTTCCCATCGGCGCCGAGTTCGGCGACGGTTTCATCCACGGCCGCCATTTGCTCGCGGTATTGCGAGTGGCTGAGATCCACAACGTGGATAAGCAGATCGGCAAGTTGGACTTCTTCGAGCGTGGCTTTGAAGGATTCGATGACTGTGTGAGGCAGCTTGCGGATGAAGCCGACAGTGTCGGTGAGCAAAACCTTCTGCTTATTAGGCAGCACGAGCTGGCGGGTCGTCGGATCGAGCGTGCCGAAGAGCTTGTCCTCGGCGGGCACGCCCGCGCCCGTAACGCTGTTGAGAAGAGAGGATTTTCCAGCATTGGTATAGCCCACGAGCGACGCGACGGGCCAATTTCTGCGAAGCCGGCCCTCGCGTTGGACCGTGCGGTTTTTCCGTACCCCGCGCAAGTCGCGCTCAAGGCGGGCAATGCGTTCCTGAACGCGACGGCGATCCACCTCGAGCTGTGTTTCGCCGGGCCCACGTGTTCCGATTCCACCAGTCTGGCGTGAGAGGTGGGTCCACATTCGGGTCAGGCGGGGAAGAAGATACTGCAATTGCGCAAGCTCAATCTGGAGGCGGCCTTCGCGTGTGCGGGCTCGCCGGGCGAAAATATCGAGAATCAGCTGGGTGCGATCCAACACCTTGCGACTTGTAAGCTGCTCAAGGTTGCGACCTTGCGCAGGAGAGAGCTCGTCATCAAAAATCAGGGACGTCACGTGCTTCTCGCCGCATCGGCGGGCGACCTCCTCGGCCTTGCCCTTGCCGATATAAAATGGCGCGGTGGGTTTCTCCAGTTTTTGGACGACGGTATCCACGACTTGCGCGCCGGCTGTGGCGGCGAGCTGACGGAGTTCGATCAGCGAATCTTCAACATCCCAACGGCTGACGCCCTCACGTTCCAAGCCAACAAGAATGGCCGTTTCCCGAAGTCGCGAATTCGGGTCCACCATCATGCTACACCAAGAGATTCCATGGCGCGAGGGGGGATTCCGTGCGTGTCGCGAAGGCCGGTCAAGTCGATGATTTGGAACCTAAACTGATTGCGGAACCAGGTCAATTGTCTTTTGGCGTACCGGCGCGTCGAGAGCGTGACCGCCGCGATGCACTCAGCCTCTGTGATTTCCCCGCGGCGTAGGGCCTGGATCTCGCTAAAACCGATTGCCATGGCGGCTGTCGCACCAATGGCTTGGATCTTGCCGACCTCCGCAACCACCCCGCGCTCAAACATTGCCCGCACATTCTCAGCGATGCGGGCTTGAAGCTCCGCTCGTTCGCGGACAAGGAGCAGTCCCCGAAAACCAGGCACATCTTTTTCCTCCCACACGCGGCGCATTTCGGAAGCGGACCGACCAGTGAGAAGACGGATCTCGAGTGCGCGGAGGACTCGCCTGGGGTTCTGAAAATCGATTCGCGCCGAGGGATCGATTTCCGCCAAGCGCTCGTGTAACTGCCGTGGGGAAAGGCTGGCGAGTTCCGCACGCAGGGCGGGGTTTGCAGGCGGCACATCGGCAAGACCGTGGGTGAGCGCCTTAATGTAAAGACCGGAACCGCCCGTAACAATTGGCACTTTTCCCCGTGAAAGCACTTCGGAAATCCTTTCGCGCGCGAGTGTAGCGAATCGCGCGGCGTCAAAGGCTTCGCCAGGTGAAAGAAATCCGACCAGATGATGGGGGACAGCCGAAAGCGTCTCCCGGGTGGGCTGGCCGGTCAGGATCTCCATTCCGCGATACACCTGATAGGCATCCGCTCCAATAACTTCGCCGTCGATTCGATTTGCGAGGTCGACGGCGAAGGCGGTCTTGCCGACCCCGGTCGGGCCGGCGACGATGATGGGAAGCTTGCTATTCAGGCTGGCGCCGTTCGCCACGCTTTTCTTCGACGGCTTTGGCTCCGCTCACGACAAGCTTTCGGCCCATGTAATCTTTGTCATGAAGCTCTGCGACTGCCCGTTTCGCCTCTTCGATGCTCTGCATCTGCACAAATGCGAACCCCTTCGATTTCTGCGTATGCTTGTTCGAAACGATCTCAACGTTTTGGACCGAGCCGACCCCGTTGAAAAGCTCGAAAAGATCGCCTTCCGTCGCGTCGAATGACAAATTGCCTACGTAGATTCGGGCCGACGAAACCTCGACGATTTCTGGCTTTCGAAAGCTAGCGGAACGCGCGGCACGTTTTGGTTGAGCCGAGTCTCCATTGACAAATTCCTGTCTGTCGACGGGCTCGCTCTCCGGAGATTCTTCGGCGCTTCTGCCGCTGAAGAATGCGGCTATCTTTTGCCATAAGGTTTCTTTTTTCGGTTGAACGGGTGTTTCCTGACGGTTGCGAGGACCGCTGCGAGGGCGGCCCTGCCGACGGCCACCCCGTCTTGAAGGGCGGCTTCCGCCGGCTGGTGTGTATTCGGATGACATTGGATTGATATGTTGAAGTGGCGGACGGCGCGGAATTCCGTGGGAAAGCTCTCCGAGCGCGCGATCTTGCCGTTGAGGCCTCAGGCGGTGCCGATCTCTCCGAGGAAATGTCTGCCTTTCCATCTGCGGAAAACCTGAGAACAACCATGCAGAAGAGCCGCCGCGTGAACAACTTCAAGAGATTCGCAGCTACTCGTGTATGCATTTCATTAAACGACTGAGGCTTGCGCAAAAATCGTCCAGCGCGCCTTCCATTGCAAGCCGCAATTGCGTGAATCGTTACATTGAAGGATTCGACTAAGAGCTTTATTTAGGAATTCGTTTTCGGGTAACTGCCGATGACCTTAACTGCGCGGCAACACCTCGAAAGCTCCCGAAAAAGGTCAACCATCTGGAGGTCCCTGATATGACCGACGGCCTCGACGAAGAAGAAGATATCCTGACTGCCGTGAGCGGCCGGGCGGCTGGCAAAGTGGCTGAGATTGATACTGAGCGTCTTAAAAGGCTCTAGAGCGGAGACAAGCGCTCCTGGTTTATCCTCAATGCGCAGCATTAGCATTGTCATATCATTGCCTGACGGCGGGTTCGAGGTGCGCCCCAGAACAAAAAAGCGCGCTGCATCATTATGCGTTCCTCTTTCGGTCGCGAGAAAGATTTCGGCGCAAATGGAGAGCTCCGTCTCGGCGAGCTGGTCGAAGGTCTGATTGGCGAGGCCGTGTTCGGGATGGTCGATGGGCACGACGCCGCAGTCGGCCCCGTCGCGTTTGACTTCATGGAACACATCCTCCGTGTTGGCCATGAATATATAGCGCACGCTCGATCCGAATTTGCTCCTGGCAGCTTGGTGGGAAGCCGAGCCGGAGGGACCGAGACACGCTATGGCGACATCCTTCTCCACCGCCAATGCGGCCGACATGATCTCGCAATAGATAGCACGAATCGCCTCCGGCGTAAGCGGCCCTTCGCTGCGATCAACAAGGCTCCGAATCACGCGGTCTTCGCGCTCCGGCGAATAGATGGGAAGTCCTTCGCGATTTTTTATGGCGCCGATTTGCTTAGCGACCTTCGCGCGCTCATTGAGAAGGCGCAGGAGCTCAATGTCGATAGCGTCGATTTTCACTCGTAAGTCAGCGATGTCACTCATGAAGGTTTTCCTCCGTTTGGACCTTCTGGAAGCCGGTTGGATTTTCCTCCCCAGCCACTTCCTGACTCCCATGGGAAAGTTGCTTAGGCTTTGCCGGCTCTGCTATGACTTGAGCGGCGGCCACAGGAAGGGGCATCCTGCGCAATTCATCGGCGTTGGGAAGCTCACCGAGATTCCTGAGGCCAAAATGATCCATGAAATTCTGTGTGGTTTCATAGAGCAGAGGCCGGCCAGGAATTTCGGCGCGGCCAGCGATCTTGACGAGGCCGCGATCGAGCAGCGTTTGCATTACGCCATCCACTGCAACGCCGCGAACGGCTTCGATATCGGCGCGTGTGATGGGTTGGCGGTAGGCGACTATGGCGAGCGTCTCGAGAGCCGGCGCGCTCAGTCGCGCCGAACGGTAATCCGGGAAGAGCTGCCGCAGCCAGGGAGCAAATGCCGGTTTGGTAACGAGCTGCCAACCGGCTGCACTTTCGCGCAACTCGTAGGCGCGAGACGCGTCGGCGCATTCGATTCCGAGCTCGTCAATTGCGGCGCGAACTGCCCCTTCTTTGACTCCGGCGAACGTGGCAACGCTGGAATCTTCTTTGTCCGACTCCGCGGCGCTCTTTAGTATGCCTTGAAGATCTTTCATCGAGACGGGCCGTTGCGACGCAAAGAGGATGGCCTCCACCACGAGTTTCAGGGACCAGCGCTCTTCGCTCATCTGAGCCTTTCGATCGACGCCGGAGCCGCGAGGACGGAACGCTCGATCCAGATCTCCTCGAAGTGGTTCTCCTGCCGGACGCGGAGTTGGTTGAGGCGGATCAGCTCAAGCATGGCAAGAAAGGTGACAACGATCTCAGCGCGGCCCGCCGCGTCCGCAAAACACTCCTCGAAGCGCACAGGAACGCCCTCATTAATGACGCGAAGCAGAAAGTCGATCTTGTCCGAAACCGTGAAGTTCTCCTCGAAAATTTCGCGCAGGTCCTCATGATGCTTGCTGCTTTCCAGGCGTTTGAGAATCTTTTGAAAGGCATTGATTAGATCGAAAATCCCGACTTCTTCGATGCGGAGGTTGCCGGAAGGAGCAATCTCTGGCATGGCAGGGAAGCGCGGGAAAAGCTGTTCCTGCATGGCCTCGCGGGTACGGAGATGCGAGGCGGCCTCCTTAAACTTCTTATACTCGATAAGCTGCCGGATAAGCTCCCAGCGCGGATCGTCCTCATCGGCATCTTCCTCCGCCATTTGCTGATCCTTAGGCAGCAGGGTGCGGCTCTTGATATAGAGCAGGTTCGCGGCCATCACGATGAACTCTCCGGCAATTCCGATGTTGAGGACATGAAAGGCCTCCATGTATTGGAGGTACTGCTTGGCGATCCGTTCGATCGAAATGTCATAAATATCCACTTCATCCCGCTTGATCAGATAGAGCAGGAGATCGAGAGGCCCTTCAAAGACCTCGAGTTTGACCTTATAGTCCACTAGCTCATCCCTACCGGCGCTTGTATCCTCTCTTCTTCTCCTCACTTGCCAGGCGCGAGCGGTGTTTCTTACGATCGGCGATGCGGGTCTTACGCTTCCTCAGCTGTTGGGAAAGCTTGCCCGTTACTTTGTCGATGGCGGCGTAGAGGTCGTCCTCAGCGTGTTCGGCGTGGATGTCCGGCCCGGGGACAGCGAGGTGCACTTTGACGATATGCTTTTTGGTTTTCGTCTCGTCGTGAAGCAGAACCACATGGGCGGCGTGAATGCGATCGGTGAGCTGCTCCAGATGGCTGATTTTTTCCGCGACGTATGCGTAAATCGATGCAGTAAGAGTAAGATGTCTGGGGCTAAGGTGGATTTGCATGCCAGAAAATAATGAAATTGGGATAGCCCGCGAGAGAAGAATAATCCGATGCAAAACTATTGCTCGCGGCGGACGATTGCGAGGTAATTTCGAACTGGTCCGAACGAGATGATATCAATCAAAACTCTCTCCTCCGAGCCAGCACGAAGGGCCGTCGAGGAGCCGCCATCGAAGTTCAAGGCATTCGCAACTGGCCACGAACCGGTAATTCCCTTCAAGCAGAGAATCCTCGCGGTATCGGCCAGCGTCACATGGGAAGTCGCAACAAGCGCCCAGTGGCCCTTGCCATCGTTTGCCACAATGGTGCGGCGCGCGAGACGTTCATCGTTAAGCCCCGCCACAGGCGCTCCTTTCTCGACAAGCCATGGGCCGGCCTGCAGGGCTTCCTGAACATCGGCGCCCGGCTTGAAATGGCCGGAGCGGACGAGTTCGATGCGGCCTTTGCGCACGGCTAGAACGCCACTTAAGAGTTTGGCGCGCTCAAAAGGATGCACAGTTTTTCCTTGGGATACTGCCAGCCCGAGCGGCGTGAAGTCCTCATGAAAATAGCCCCCATTCGATCCCGCGAACGCGCTGACGCCCGCGAGCGCTGATGGAAGTGACTGGCGTTGCTTTGGTGGGTTGTCGATCACGCGGAAGACGCTGTCCCTGGAACGGAAAGAGATCCCAGTGAGGCGAATGGTGCGTCCATCCGATGAGGCTTCACCTTCCCAAGCCACCGCGTCTCCCTCCAGCGCACCCAGCTCTTTCCATCCCTCCAGCGTCCATCCCGCCCTCGAGTCGCAAATCACGGAAAAGAACAGGAGGAGCAAGCATGAGCGCATGCCTGAAGGAAATTCGAGCTGCCTTGACCGGCCAAGAGAAATCGTAGGGTTCCAGCCCGCGAAGAGCGACTCTCGCATATTTGCGAACGGTTTTTCCCGCCCTGCAGATGGAAAAAATCCGTGAGACGGTTTACTTGTGGGCCATGCC
The DNA here is from genome assembly GCA_963810765.1 of uncultured Verrucomicrobiae bacterium. Classification (GTDB taxonomy): domain Bacteria; phylum Verrucomicrobiota; class Verrucomicrobiia; order Chthoniobacterales; family Terrimicrobiaceae; genus DASTFP01. Next base: position 54,965 of record CAWEOV010000023.1, on the reverse strand, counting down.
GCGCGAGGACGCCAATCTTTTCGACGGGGACTTCCTTGCCCGGCTCGAGCACGTGCGCTTGCACATGCGCAGGAGGTTTGCGGGCACTTTGCGCGCGGAGCGTCGCTCGCGCCGCACGGGATCGAGTTTGGAATTCGCGGACTTCCGCAACTATGTGCCCGGCGATGATCCGCGCCGAATTGATTGGAGTATCTATGGGCGCATCGAACGGCTGATGACGAAGCTTTACGAGGAAGAGGAGGATCTCGACGTGGGAATCCTGATCGATTGCAGCGCCTCCATGCACTGGCGCCCACCAGGCGCTTCCTATTCAACCAAGTTCGCGCTGGCTAGGCAACTGGCGGCGGCTTTGGCGTATTTCGCCCTTCATGGGCTCGACCACGTGGCGCTGTGGTTCTTCGATTCCACGCTGCGTGCCGAAAGTGGCCGCTACCGCGGGAGGCCGGCCTTTCACGACGTTTTGCGTTTTCTACGCTCGAGCCACGGCGGCGGCGGAACGAGCTTGTCCACGAGTCTCGGGCGATTCGGACGCAGCCGTCGCCGGCGCGGGTTGGCGATCGTATTGAGTGATTGTCTTGATGTATCCGGCTACGAGCGCGGCCTGAGCGCCCTGGTGGGTCGTCATTTCGCGGTTCATCTTGTGCATGTCATGGATCCGGCAGAATGCGATCCTGCCGAAAGCGGAGACCTGATGCTCCGCGACTGCGAAAGCGCCGAAGAAATGGCAGTCACGGCAGGCCGGACTCTTCGGTGGATTTATCGCGAGGAGGTCGAGCGCTTTCGCAACAGCGTGAGGTCCTGGTGCGCCAGGCACAACGCAGGGTATTCATTCATCATCGCCGATGCCGATTTTGATGACATCATTTTGCGCACTTTCCGAAGGGACGGACTGGTGCGATGAATTTTCTGTTTCCTGGCGCATTGTTTTTAAGCGCGCTGGCGTTTGTGATTGTGACGCTCTATTTGCGGCGTCCCCGGCGGAAAGCTTTGGAGGTTTCCACGCTGCTTTTCTGGCGAAGAGTCCTCGACCGCGAACCGCACCGAAGATTTCTCGGCCGTCTGCGCAATCCGCTCTCGCTGCTGCTGCAGCTGCTGATTTTTCTGCTGCTGCTGCTGGCGCTTGCGCGGCCGGAGGAAGTTTCGCCGCAAGGCCGCAGCTCCACTGTGATCGTGATCGATGCGCGGGCGCGGATGCAGGCTCCCGGCGCATTTCACGACGCCGTGGCTGCCGCGCAGGACGTTGTTTCGAAGCTGGGGCCGAACGATGAGGTGGCCATTCTCGCCGTGGAAGGACTTCCTCAGATTGTTTCGCCGTTCTCGAACGACGGGAAAGAGCTTCGCAGGAAGCTGGCATCGCTTACGCCCTCGGACGCTGGTGGTAACATCGAGGAAAGTCTCCTCTTGGCTCGCGGGCTTCTGGACGCCAAGCCCTGGGTTCAGAGGCTAGTCGTTATCAGTGATCGCAAACAGCCCGCACCAGAGAGCGCCGAGCAAATTACAGTCGGCAAACCTCTGGATAACGTAGCCATCTTGGCGCTTGCACAACGACCGCTGCCGGTCAGTCCGCAGTCTGCCGAAGTCTTCGTAAAATTGGGAAACTTTTCGTCAACCGCCCGCGAGGTCGAACTCGAGCTTTCCCTGGATGGAAAGCCGTTCGATTTGCAGCGATTTCGAATCGGCCCGGGAGAGAGGCAGAATTTCTCGACAATTGTTTCAAGCGAGATGCCCGCCGCAGGCAACGGCTTTCTCGTGGCGCGCCTGACCTCCGCGGACGGGCTGGACTTTGACAACGTCGCGCGCGCCGCGCTCCCTCCCGGCCAGCGCTTGCGCGTACTTCTCGTCGGCGAGGATGACCCGTTCCTCGAAAGCGCGCTCAAGGCCGATCCGGCTCTTGCGGTCGAAATGCTGAAACCCGAAACGTGGCGCCCGGACATGGGCGCTGACTTCGACGCGGTCGTTTTTGACAACTGGCTGCCACACAACGAGGCGATCGAAGCGCTTGGTCGCGGTTCATTCTTTTTCTTCGGGCGCACACCGTTCGATGTAGCCGGTGAGGAAGTCCGGACGGCTTCACTTGAAGCCGGATTCGAGAGTCCGCTCCTCTGGAACGTGGAGCTCGACGCTATCCGGCTGGCCCGGGCTGGTAAGCTCACTATTCCAAATGACGCACGCTGGCGTGCCTCAGTCCCGGTGGAGAGCGCGGGCGAGCCGATGGTGGTGGCGCTGGAAGGTCCACGCGGCGCGCGAGCGGTAGCAGCCGCTTTCGCCGTGGGCGATTCGAATTTCCCACTTCGGGTCGGATTCCCCCTCTTTGTGAGCAATATTGTCCATTGGCTCGCTGGTCGCAGCTCCCAAGAGGAAGGCGTATGGAAGGCGGGACAGACCTTCATTCCCGCAGGCGGCGAAAAGATTTCGCGAAACCCGCTCCTCCAGGAAAGGGCACCGCCTGAGGACAAGGCTTCGTCGCTGACTGAGGCGCCTCTCAAGCTAAGGAAGAACGGGTTTTACGAATTGCGTGGGCCTGTTCGATCTCGGTGGCTGGCAGTCAATACCGGGGATCCAGCGGAATCAGACCTCCGAGCGGCGCAAGGCGCCAACCTTACTCGAGTCTTACGCCGAAGCTGGGGAGCCCTGCAGCCTTGGCGCTGGCTGACGCTGGCGGCCGCAGTTCTCCTCGTCACCGAATGGTTCCTCCACCATCGCCGCGTCACGGAATAACAACGATCTTGCCTCGCGCATTGGGAGCCATTACCGCGCGGTGCGCCTCAGCGGCGGAGGCCAACGGGAAATCTCGCGCGATCACGGGGCGGATGCGGCCGGCTGCCAATTGTTCGCCGAGGGATCTATAGATGGCGGAAAGCTCCGGCGCCGAGGCGTTCCCAAGGATCATCCCGCGAATATCGGCGTCGCGCATCATGGCATCGCGAGGATTGATCTCGACACTTCCCCGGCTGCCGATAACGACCACACGTCCGAACGGCGCGAGCAATCGCAGATCTTCACCGAGGTTAACGTTCGCAAGCATCTCCAGAATGCAATCAACCCCGCGCCCGCCGGTCGCATCAAGGATCGCCTGCCGATAACCGGAATCCTTGTGATCGAAGGCCAGGTCCGCACCGAGATGAAACACGAGTTCGCGTCCCTCCGGAGAGCCCGCTGTGCCGAAAACCCGGACTTCAAAGGCATGCGCCAGCTGCACGGCGGCGGTGCCCACGCCGCCGCTCGCCCCGTGCACGAGCACCGTCTCCCCACGCCGCACCGCCCCGCGATGGAACAACGCCCGATGCGCTGTGGCATAGGGGACTCCAAGCGCGGCGCCCTGGGCAAAGGTCGCACTCTCAGGCAGCGCATGCACCTGCTCCGGCTCGCAAATGGCAAGCTCCGCATAGGTTCCCGAGATCGAGCCTGAGAGAAAAACGCGTTCTCCCACTTTGAAGGTGTCCACACCCATCCCGACGGCGGCAACGACGCCGGCCCCATCGCTGCCGGGAGTATAGGGCAATTGTGGCCTTCGCGCGTAGGTTCCCGCGCGAATATAGGTGTCCACAGGATTCACCCCCGCCGCGTGAATCCGAACCAGGATTTGTTTTCCCGCGATCTCCAGATCCGGCCGCTCGACGAGCCGCATCACGTCGGGTTCCCCAAATTCTTCGACTCGGATAGCCTTCATTTCAGGCGAACGATAAGTCCCTCTTTCTGTGTTGCAATGAAGACGCAAGAATTCGACAAAAATTACTTGCCAGACCCGCTCCTCAGGGCCGAAAATCAAGCACCAGCGTGACGGAAAGGCGCACGCTACCCGCGACGTCCGAACCATGCGCTGGAGAAAGGCAGTCCATGAAACGCGGCGCGCTCCTCCATTCCTTGGGTATTTGGGTTTCATCTTTCACGTCAATCTTCGCGGGTCACAGCCTCATGGCGAAAGGCGACAATATCAAAGAGCTGACCAAGACCAGCAAGAAGCTGCGACCAAGCCAGTCGCAGCCCGCAGGGGAAGACGCCATTCCACCCGCGCCGGAGGAGTCGCAGGACCAGCCAAGCGACAGCGTGGATCGCTACCCCTGGAAGAAAGGCATTGTAACCACAATATTCTGGATCGGCGAAAAGCCCACGCCGAATAACCCAGTCCCAAACCACAAGAGCAGTTGGGACGGAAAGTGGGCGGAGAACTACGGTGGCACCGACACTCCGGATCGAAAAAGCCGAACCAGCGAATTCATTCCGTCCGATTTCGTTCCGGGTCAAAATCCCTTTTACGTCGCGCTCCCGTATAACGATAAGACGTCAAAAGGCCACAAGCCTGAAGCCAAGCAGGTGATCCCATGGTTCCATAAGGAATATAAAGGACCGGGAAAGTCAGTATGCAAAGGTCGCTGGATTGCCATCCGCAAAGGCGACCGCGTTTGTTATGCGCAATGGGAAGATGCGGGGCCGTTCCGCACCGATAATTGGCAATACGTTTTTGGTCCGGAGCGTCCCCTCCCCAACCTCAACAAGGGCGCGGGACTCGATGTGTCGCCCGCAGTGCGCGATTTTCTCGGAATGGAAGACACTGATGTGACCGATTGGAAATTCGTCGATTTTGATGAAGTTCCATCGGGGCCTTGGGCTACATACGGCGATAACAACACCTTCGTCATCAACCGGCGCGCCGCCGAGGAGCAGTTCACTGCCATAAATACTCCCGCGAAAGCCGCGGTTGACTAGCAGTTTGCCGGTCGCTTGGCAGGGTTTTCGAATGCGTTGTAGAGGCACTTGTGTCAAGGGCCTGTGAAAGACAGCCGGTTGGCACAACCGGCTCCACAACCTTGGACTGGGATGCGCTCCGAAGCGAAGGCAGCCTTCTCTACTGCGCTACAACGCCGGCGGATTCTGCGTCGGAATCGTAGTTTAGTATGGGCTGGAGCCATTTTTCGGTATTCGCAAGCGACATGCCCTTTCGAGCCGCGTAGTCCTGCACCTGGTCACGCTCGATCTTGCCGACGCCGAAGTATCTCGCCTTGGGGTGGGCGAAATAGAGTCCGCTGACGCTGCTGCCCGGATACATGGCGAGGCTCTCAGTGAGGCGTATGCCGGTGCGCCGCTCGACATCAAGAACCTGCCAGATCGTCAGCTTTTCGGTGTGGTCCGGCTGGGCGGGATATCCCGGAGCCGGACGGATGCCGCGGTATTTTTCGCGAATCAAATCTTCTTTGGTAAGATTTTCTGTTTCGCCAAAGCCCCAAAGCTCACGCGCCTTCTGATGCAGGCACTCGGCGAAGGCCTCCGCGAAACGATCGCCCAACGCCTTAGTCATGATGGAAAGGTAATCATCATGGCGGCTTTGGAAGCCAGCTGCGACTTCATGAACTTCCTCTCCGGCCGTAACGGCAAAGGCGCCAACGTGGTCGATCCGGCCGCACTCACGCGGGGCCACGAAATCCGCCAGCGAAAAATTGGGCTGGCCGGAGGGCTTCTTCATTTGCTGGCGCAGACCGTGAAAGATCGCCAGTGGAACGGTCGCTTCGGGATCCGCGTAAAGCTGGATATCCTCACCGATCCGATTTGCCGTCCAAAAACCCAGCACGCCGCGCGCGCGGAAGCGCCGGTTTCGCACGATGTCATCGAGAAGTCCCCTCGCGTCGTCGTAGAGCTTGCGGGCTTCGACGCCGACAACCGGGTCGTCGAAGATCGCCGGGAAGCGTCCCCGCAACTCCCATGTGTGGAAAAACGGCGACCAATCGAAATAGTCCACCAATTCCTCGAGCGGGAATTCGTCATATTCCATCGCGCCAAGGCGCTCAGGGACAGGAATGTCAAGCGACGGCCAGTCGCAGGAAAACGCATTCCTCCGGGCTTCGTCGAAAGTGAGGAGCTCCCGCGCTCCCGCGCGTTCGGCATGTTCAATGCGGAGCTTTTCGTATTCGGCATTGACTCCGGCGAGGAATTCCGGCTTTCGTTCGGGGCTCAGCAGAGAACTCACGACGTTGACGCTGCGGCTGGCATCGAGCACGTGGATCACGCCGTGACGGTAGTGCTGCTGGATTTTCACCGCGGTGTGCGCCTTGCTGGTCGTGGCCCCGCCGACCAGAAGGGGCACGGAAAAGTCCGCGCGCTGCATTTCCTTGGCGACATGCACCATCTCGTCAAGAGAGGGCGTTATGAGACCGCTCAATCCAATGACGTCGCAATTTCGCTCACGCGCAGTTTGAAGGATTTTCTCGCATGCTACCATGACGCCGAGATCGATGACCTCGTAATTATTGCAGGCGAGGACGACGCCCACAATGTTCTTTCCGATGTCGTGCACGTCGCCCTTGACAGTGGCCATCACGATGCGGCCTTGCGCACGGCTGTTCGGATTGGCCGCGCGTTCTTCTTCCATCAACGGCGTGAGCCACGCCACGGAGCGCTTCATCACACGGGCGCTTTTCACTACCTGCGGGAGAAACATCTTCCCGGCGCCAAAAAGATCGCCGACCACCTTCATGCCGTCCATGAGCGGACCTTCGATCACCGTCAGCGGCTTGCCGTATTGGAGCAGGGCCTCCTCGGTGTCCTGGTCGATATAGTCCACGATGCCCTTGATGAGCGCATGCTTGAGGCGATCCTCGACAGGCGCCCGGCGCCATTCGGCGTCTTCGGATTTTGCTTGCGTCGGCGAGCCCGGGCTCTTGCTGTGTTTAATCTTCTCCGCATAGTCGACGAGCCGTTCGGTGGCGTCTGCTCGGCGGTTGAAAAGCACATCTTCGAGGAGCTCCAGAAGATCCTTCGGAATCTCCTCATAGACTCCAAGTTGTCCGGCATTGACGATGCCCATGTCGAGGCCGGCCTTGATCGCGTGGTACAGAAAAGCCGAATGCATGGCCTCGCGGATGGGATTGTTTCCGCGGAAGGAGAATGAAATATTGCTAATGCCGCCGCTCACGCGGGCATAGGGCAGGTTCTCCTTGATCCAGCGCGAGGCCGCAATAAAGGCCTTTGCATAGTCGTTGTGTTCCTCGATGCCCGTGCCGACCGTAAGAATATTGGGATCGAAGATAATGTCCTCGGCAGGAAGGCCGACCTCCTCAGTAAGGATGCGGTAGGCGCGCTCGCAGATTTGAATTTTTCGCTCATATGTATCGGCCTGTCCGCGTTCGTCGAATGCCATGATGATGACCGCTGCGCCGTAGCGTTTAACGAGGTGAGCATGCCGTTTGAAATCCTCATCTCCGCCCTTCAGCGAAATCGAATTGACGATCCCCTTGCCCTGCACGCAGCGCAAGCCGGCTTCAATAACCTCCCATTTCGAGGAGTCGATCATCACGGGAACGCGCGAGATGTCCGGCTCACTCGCGATGAGATTAAGAAACTTCGTCATGGCTGCCGCGCCGTCGAGCATCCCCTCATCCATGTTGATATCGATGATCTGGGCGCCAGCCTCGACCTGCTGGCGGGCGACGGCAAGCGCTTCATCGTAGTTGCCGGAAAGGATCAATTTGGCGAATCGCGGCGAGCCTGTGACATTGGTTCGCTCTCCGATGTTGATGAAAGGGATTTCAGGGCGCGCTGTGAAAGCCTCCAACCCGCTTAAGCGCAGGGTGCGCGGCCGTTCGGGAATTCGCCTTGGGGCCAGGCCCTGGACGGCCTCCGCGATGGCGCGGATATGGGCGGGGGTGGTCCCGCAGCAGCCGCCGAGAATGTTCAGCCATCCCTGCTCGGCCCATTCGTGAAGCTGCGGCGCGAGTGTTTCGGGCGTTTCCGGAAACCCGGTTTCGGACAATGGATCGGGCAGACCGGCGTTGGGATAAGTGCTGACGAAAAAAGGGGCCTTTGTCGAAAGTTCCTCGATGTAGGGCCGCATTTCCCTCGGCCCCAGAGCGCAGTTAAGGCCGATGGACAGTAACGGAAAATGCGAAACGGAATTGAGGAACGCTTCGACAGTCTGGCCGGTTAGCGTGCGGCCGGAAAGATCGGTGATCGTGCCTGAAACCATAACCGGAATACGGTGGCCGGTTGCCCCGAAATAATCCGCAATAGCAAACAGCGCGGCCTTGGCATTCAGCGTGTCGAAGATGGTCTCAACGAGGAGAATATCCACGCCACCTGCGACCAGATGCTCGACTTGCTGCCGATACGCGGCGGCCACCTGTTCGAAGGTTACATCACGCTTTCCGGGATCGTTGACGTCGCGCGAAATCGAGAGCGTCCGATTGAGCGGTCCGATCGCTCCGGCGACAAATATGCGGCGTTCTTTGCACGCGTCGGCCGCTTCGCGGGCGATATCCGCCGCCGCGCGATTGATGTCGGGCACAATTTCGCCCATGCCATAGTCGCCTTGCGCGATCGTGGTGCTGCTGAAGGTATTGGTTTCGATGATGTCGGCGCCTGCCGCCACGTATTGGCCGTGGATCTCACGAATGACATCTGGCTGCGTCAGGACCAGCAGGTCATTGTTGCCCTTTACATCCCGCGGCCAGTCTTTGAAGCGCTCCCCGCGGTACGCCTCCTCGTCCAGCTTGTAGCGCTGGATCATCGTGCCCATCGCGCCGTCGAGAAGAACGATGCGCGCAGCCAGCAACTCGTGCAGCAGCTTCTCAGCGGGGGTTAGCATTTGGCAAAAACCTCCGTGCCACGCGCGCGCTCTTTGTGCTTAGCTTCTTCATTCTCCCATGAGCGAGATCCGCTTTCAGATTCTTCCTCCAATTGACCGTCCTGACGAGGTGGTTTTCGTTACGGGAAGCATTCCACCGCTGGGTGACTGGCAGCCGGAGAAAAGCCTGCGACTGAAGTGGAAGCCTCCATATCATATCGGAGAGATCGAAGCAGGCATGCGTTTCGAATACAAGATTCTCCGAGACTCCTGGCAAGCGGAAGCCGTGGATGCCTATGGAGACGTGCCCGCGAATTACTCGTGCGAAGCGTGGCTGGACTCCATCCAGCACCACACGGTGGCCGATTGGAAAGACCGCTATCGCGGGCGCCTCACACGAGAACAAATCCACTCCCGCGTGCTCGCAGGAAACCGCGAATTGCTGATCTGGCTGCCCCAAAGCTACGGCTCGGAGTCGCAAAGGCGCTTTCCGGTGATCGTGCTGCACGATGGGGCAAACGTGTTCGATCCGCTGACGAGTCCGATTTCCGGCGTGGATTGGGCGGCGGATGAATGGGTGAACCTTCTTTCGCGGCATGGCGTGATGCCCGAGGCCATCGTGGCGGCCGTGTGCCACCCGGAGGGCTTCTCGGAAGAAAACGCGTCGCTGCGCGACTACGATCTGTCCCCACAGCTCGGCGGTGCGGCCTACGCGCAGTTCCTGGCCACCGAGCTTCTCACGCACATGGACGCCCGTTACCGCACCCTCGCGGAGCCTACCGCGCGGGTCCTTGGCGGAGCCTCGCTCGGCGGTCTGATCAGCTTCTACGTTGCCATCCATCACCCGGGCATCTTCGGAAACTTTGCGTGCCTCTCCACCGCCTTCGGAGATGTCTCGCGAAGCCGCCCTCAGGACGCGGAAGAACTCAAGGCCCTTGCCGCGGCTCCCGCATTGCCCGCCGGAGTTCGGGTGTATTTCGACTACGGCACACAAGCGCGGGACGCAGAGTACGACTCCTACCACCGGGAGCTTGGCCGTTTGCTCCGTGAAAAGGGTTGGTGGGACGACAACGAGTTCCGAATCGTTCGCGTCGAAGGCGGCAGCCATGACGAGCTCTCTTGGAGACAAAGGTTCGGAGACGCTCTGCGATTCCTTGCACGGTAGTGATGGGCTCTCAATCATCCGACTTTACAGATCAACATATTTAGATTCTTCGATATGTTTTGGAAAATGCAACTGCGAAAAGCATGGCCATGCCGCTCACAAAGGGGCATGGGGTATTTTCAGACGTCGATAGCGTCGCTCGCGGCCTTGGCCTTCTTGACCCTCTTCGATAAAATTCCCCGGACGTCTCGCCAAGGGTCTGAGCCAAGCGGGATGAAGGTTTCGGGGCTCTGTTGGGCGCTGACGAAATTGCTCACAGGCCCGCGTGGCCGACTGATTCTGCACGAATGAATGCACTGCCTGGGTCTCGGATCGAACCGTCGAAGGCGACGTTTTGGACGGTCTGGCAGCGGCGACTTCGAAAGCTTGCGATCATCACCCTCTTCGTGCTGGTGTTGGTGCCCGTCGTTATCCTCAACTGCGGAGTTAGTCTTGAGAAGGCCGGCTTTCCCATGCAGGCAGCAAAGTTTCAGGCGGCCATGCCCGCATTGGATGCGTTGCTCTTGCGGCAGCAATGGACCCTTTTCACCTACATCTCGCCATTCAACTACACCACTCACTTCGAGGTCGTGTTGAAAGATGGATCAACGTGGCCGTTGCACGACTCCGTTCCGCAGCACGCCACGGGTTGGAAGGGTATCTTGTTTTATAGCGAATCAAAGATTCAGAACAACCTTTATGGATATTCTGCCGGACATCGTCGTTACCTCGAATATCTGATCCGGCGAAACGGGATCAACCCGGCCGAAGTGAGCCAGCGAATCATTTACATCCGCTACCGCAACCTCCTGTCGCGATCCGAGGCCGCTGAGGCCGGAACGCATTACGGACCGGAGATCCGCTACGATCTTCATCGTTGGTAGACGCCATGACACACGCCACTGGAAACCCTGCCGCAGCGCGACCTCGGCGTGCGAGTGTGAAAAAGGCTTTGCGAAGCGCGCGTCATGTCGTGCTCGTCAAGATCGACGCCTTCTTCTTTTCGCCGGACACGACGCCTTGGGACATCATGCGCATCGGCGCGGCTCTTCTGGTTCTGGGTCCACTGCTGCTCTCCGGATTCTCGGGCAACTACGAACGACTTTACGGTCACTGGGGCTCGCTTCCGCGCTCGGAAGCTTTGGATGCCATTTACTGGCCCGGATTCGTCTTTCTTCTGAACTCTGATCCTGCTTGGATTTGGCGCATTTATTGGGCGACGTGTGCGGCAGCCTTGTGCTTCGTGGTCGGGCTTTGGACGCGCCTCGCGGCGGTCGCCACATGGTTCCTCTACGTCGCAACCGTCCAACGTAATCTGATGTCGTTTAATGGCGAGACCGGCATCCTGGCGTTTGTACCTGCTCGGACTTGCACTTGCGCCTGCGCCGCAGGGCTTTTCAATCGACCACTTGGTATTGAAACATCCCCTTCCTGCCCGGGCAGAGATGTGGCCCGCCCGGTTCATTCAACTCAACATCTGTCTGATGTATTTCTTTACCACGCTGGCGAAACTTCTCGGCTCGTGGGATGTCGGCCATGGCGAGATTTGGTATCAGATCACGCTGTCAGACTGGTTCCGGTTCCCGGAGTGGGAATGGCTGCGGGCGCCCTGGCTCTGCTGGCTCTGCGTGCATGGCTCGCTCGCGATGGAAGGCAGCTTTGCCTTCCTTGTGTGGACGCGACTCCGTTTTCCAATCGTCGTCGCAATGATGTGCCTGCACGCGGTCATCGCGGTGCTGTTTTGCAACGCACTCGTCGTCTTCAATCTCGCGGCCATCGTGGGGCTGTGTGCCTTTCTCAGGCACGGCGACGCCTCGCGCGAAAAAGCCCTATAGTTCGTGACGGCCAAAGGGCTTGCAGCGAGTCGGGATCTGCGAGCGAGACTTCGCAATCAACTCCGTCGCCCTTTCAAAGGTCAGCAGGGCGACTCTTGCCTGCGCAAACTGCAATTGGCAGTGCCAATTGCTTCGGCATTCGACGTCCCTCGATGTTCCTCGCGCTTCTCGGAAGCTAATCCCCTCACTCACCCGGCGACGTCCCATTTCCATTTCCATTTCCATTGCCATTGCCATTAGGCGGAACCGGCGGCTCGGGGGCTGGCGCTGGCGCGGGAGCAGGGGCTGGTGCGGGAGCTGGCGCAGGAGCTGGGGCTGGTGCGGGAGCTGGGGCTGGTGCGGGCGCGGGCGCGGGAGCTGGGGCTGGTGCAGGAGCAGGTGCGGGCGCGGGAGCTGGGGCTGGTGCAGGAGCAGGGGGAGGAGGCGGAGGAGGCGGACCGCCACCGGCAAGCCGAGCGGTTTGCCCGGCCTGTGTCGTCATCATCTGGGCCGCCTGATTTCCGGTCTGAGTCAGAAGATCATTCACGCCCGGGAAAAATCTGGCTAGAAGAGATGTCTGTTGATTGCTGGCATTCCGCTCCAGCGTCGGCTGGCTCCGAAGTGGTCCCATATTGATGAGGACGGACGTGGAAATAAGGGCCCCGAGATTAATCGTCACGATGGGGGGCATTTTCGTGGCGCCGGCTGGAATATCGACCATCTGCCCGGGCTTCAGCACGACACGCAACTTGGGATTTGCCGTAAAATAGACGAGGACCTTGCCGCTCAGGCAGATTACCTTGATCCTTCCCAGGATTCTCGAAATTAGAAAATCCGTTCCAGTAACCGCGGCGGTGATGGCCCCGGCCTGAACCTTTCCTCCGCCAGCTCCTTCCGGCGAGGAGAATAACATGGTGCCGCCATCCAGCGTGACCTCCCTCCTGCCTGCAAGGAAGCGGAAGAGCGCATTGGAGCCTACACGGGTAATCGTAAGGTCGGGGAACTCCAATTCGGCGCGTGAATTGTCCCCCGTCTTGAGAGCACTTTCCCCAGAGACGACAACACCTGGGACGGCTTTGATATTCCGCGGCAAGAGCGCAACAACATTGATGGCTTTGGTGACCTCGGCGCGCTCGAAGGGCTCCGCACGTGCGACGAAAGGGTTCGCGATACAAAGCAACAAACCGAAAATCCAGTGCCTCATAGGCTAGAAGCGGAAATCAAGGGAGAAAGTTCCGCCGACATTCACGACCGTATAATCGAAGAACGACTCTGTCGAATTGTTCGCGCCGAAGTTGGCCCCCGCGGACAGCCGCGCCCAGCGCGTGAGCGAAAGATTCAGGGCGGCTCCCACGTTGTGCGTCACATCGAAACGGGAATCTTGAGGATAATGAAAGAGCGAAAGAATGTAATAGGTCTGTAACTCCAGCGGGGTGAGGATGCGCCAGCGCCAGCCTACCCAGAAATCATACTCGTGACGGCGAGCAGAGGAAGGCTGCGCGTCAAGGGAGAGAGATCCCAGCCAGCCTGTCTGAATCCACATCGCGTCATGAATTTGGAACGCCTTGTAGAGTCCCAACGTCAGCGCGTTGTTGACGTAGAACTCATTGAGAGTGTCGCCGTCCAGATAGCGCTGATACTCGTAGCGTATCGAAGCCGTGAGCTGTCCCAGGTTCTCAAACACATAATCCAGTCCTCCGCCCGCGTTGAAGTAGTTGAAGTTCAGCGAGGAAAACGTCGCATACTGGAAGACCTGGTCGGAGACGTGACCGTCGAGGTAGAGTCCGCCGATCAAGTTCGGGCGAATACCGACTCCGCCTCCTCCGACGAAGTACATATCGCCGCGTCCGCCGTCGTTCGAGAGGCTGGGATTGGAGGTGTAGTAGAGGCTGGCATTGCCGATCATGTAAGCACCGAGGAGGCTGGGCCTTGGCCGGATCGGCTGCAGCGTTCCCAGGTCGGCGTCGGCCTGCGCTGCGACTTCGGTCGCAGCCTGGGTCCGTCCGAGGGCTGCGGCGGTGCGCGACGCTGCATCGGCCCGTGTATTCTGTCCTTGTGCGGCATGAAAACCGCACGCAAGACAGGCAAGACAAAGTATTTTCCTTAGGAACACAGCCTCCTTAGGCGCGCTGAAATAGCCCAAAATGTCAAGCTGCCAGTTACACTGCAGCTTGCATTCGTACGAGAGGCGGGTTCCTCTTCAAACATGCGCATGACCCGCATGTCGTCCCTCAGACTCCGTTGGCAATTGTTGGCGGGAACCTGCGGCATGGTAGTGATGTTGCTGGCGACACTCTTCACGCCGTTCGTTGGCAGCCTTAATCTCTACCTTCAGGATTGGCTGCTGCGCATCACGACCCGCGCTCCTTTGCCCGAGAATTTCGCACTGGTGACCATTGACGAAAGGTCCATGAGCCTTAGCGAGGTGAGTGCCGAAGAAATCAGAGAGTCTCGTCCTCTTCAACTCATGCACGCTGGTTTCCCGTGGTCGCGTGAAGTCTATGCGGCGTTGACCGAAAAGTTGATGGCCGCTGGCGCGCGGCTCGTAATATTCGACGTCCTCTTTCCCAGCTCTAGGGATGGCGATGATTCCTTTGTGAAAGCACTGAAGGCCAATGCCGGCAAGGTCATCCTCGCCTCCTCGTTTGAGAATCCCGATTCCCAAGACCGGGGGGCCAAGACGCCCGTGCTCGTACTCCCGAATGATGAATTCCGCGAGACGGTGGATGGGAATTGGGGCGTGGTAAATTTGCCAGTGTGGACGGACAACAAAGTACGATCGCTCTATACGTCTGTCACCGCCTCGAACATCATGGGGATTGCCTCTCTGCCTCAGGAGGATACGGTCCCCTCGTTGACCACCGTGGCTGCGCGTTCACTGGGCGTTGACGCGCCGAACAATCCGAACCACGAGCCTCTCCGCTTTCGCTATTCGCTGCCTGGAACAACGCGCGTAATCTCCCTTTTCGAGATTTTTGTGCCCGACTTTTGGAAATCCAACTATGCCGATGGAGCGTTTTTCAAGGATCGCGTTGTTCTTGTCGGAGCGACGGCCGAGCGTTTGCACGACTTTTACCTCACGCCGTGGGGCAAGCTCTCCGGTCCCGAAATCAACCTCCACGCCCTTGCCGCCATGCTTCGCGGAAGCTGGCTCTACCAGGCGGGGCTGGCGTCAACACTCGCCGCGATCGTCTTAGCCGCGCTGGCCGCTGTCGCTCTTATCTTCTCGCTCCGCGGCGGTACGAAAGGGCTCGTGGCTGGTCTGGCTGGCGGAGCGGTCTTTTGGCTGGTCCTTTGCGCTGCGGTTTTGGAGTTCTTTTCGTTTTTTCTTCCGGCGGCTCCCCCTTTGCTGACCTGGCTGCTGTGCGGATTTGCGGGGGTGGCCTGTGACGTTTCACTCGAGCGCCGTGAACGGACCCGGTTGCGCGCGACTCTGGAGCGCTACGTCTCCAAGGATGTCGTGCGCGAGATCGCCGAAAATCCCCGTTCGTATCTCCAGACCCTGGGAGGTCAACGCAAGGAGATGGTTGTTCTTTTTTCCGATCTAAAGGGCTTCACATCGGATGCCGAGCGGCTCGATCCCTCCGAGATGGTCACCCTGCTGAACGAATACTTCCGCGAAATGGTGGATGTGGTCTTCGAACATTCGGGTACGCTCGATAAATTCATCGGCGACGCGCTCATGGCCACCTGGGGCGGTATCCGCCCGGCCAGTCACGAGGAAAACGCGCGAAACGCGGTTCTGGCCGCATTGAGTATGAAGGAGCGCCTTGTCGCAATCAACGCCCGGCGCAAGGAACTCGGCATTGCCCCTTGGAGTGCCGGCATTGGCATCAGCCTGGGACCGGCGGTCTTCGGCAACATAGGCTCTCAACAAAGAATGGACATGACCGTCATCGGCGACACCGTTAACCTCGCATCGCGCATTGAAGGACTCACGCGCATCTACGGCTGCGACATCCTCGTTGACGAGCGCATCGCCAGCAAGGCAATGGATACATGCCTGTTCCTTGAGATTGACGTGGTACGCGTCAAAGGACGGAAAAAGCCGGAGCGATTATTCTTTCCCCATTTCCCGGAGCACACCGGCTGGGCGAAGGAGTTCGATGCGGCGCGGACCGACTATCGCGCAGGAAATTTTGCCGCAGCTCTTGCGGCCTTTGAACGACTCGCTCAGGACGGCCTCGCTCCGGCTCTGGCCGCGGTTTATAGGATCCGCTGCGAAGCGTTCGTCTCGCAACCCCTTCGCAAAGGATGGGATGGAATCTGGGATTTTCTCGAGAAATGATTTTCCCCCATGACCCAGCATTCGCCCGGGGTTGAAATGACACCGGTTTTCTCGCATGCTGCGCGGCTGCCAATGGACATCGTCTATTTTGATCTCGAAACCCAACGCACCGCAAACGACGTAGGCGGCTGGGACAAGAAATATCAGATGGGCATGTCCGTGGGCGTCACCTACAGCACTGCCGACGGCACCTACGAGATTTTCCCCGAAAGCCGTGCCGGAGATCTTGTCACACGCCTGCGGAAGGCAGATCTCGTCGTCGGCTACAATATTCTCAGTTTCGACTACGAAGTGCTGATGGCCTACACGATCCTCGACCTTCCGCATTATCTGCCCACTCTGGATTTGTTGCGGCACGTGGAGAAAGCCGCCGGCCATCGCCCCAAATTGGAGGAACTCGCGCAGGGAACTCTTGGCGTGGGCAAGATCGCGGGAGGACTTGACGCAATTCGTTGGTGGAGGGAAGGCAAGGTGATGGAAATCGCCGAATATTGCTGCTTCGACGTGAAAGTAACCAGGCTCGTGCACGAACATGGCGCCCGCCATGGCGAGTTGTTTTGCAGCGATAGGTTCGGACGCAAGCAGCGCATGGAGATCAACTGGAAGCTCGCAAACTGATGATCCAACCCCTCAAATCATCGAAAACGACATGGTTCGTCTACTGGCTCGACCTCGAGGAACCCGTTCCGGCTGGAAGCGACTACTTTTTGCCAACCCTCCTTATCGTTTGCGACCCCGCTGGAGCCCCACTCGCTGCACCCGACATTCTCGAGGAGCTCGATCAAGTGCGGGTTGAAAATCTTCTCATCAAGCTTTTCGACCGCCTTGGCGCACCCGACCGTCTGACAATCTGCGCAAGCGATGACTGGGACAACGATGCCTGGAAGACTTTTTCCCAGGATCATGATGTGGAGATCCGATTCCAGCGCTTCGACCGCAGCGGACCCGACGAGCTTCGCGCCCTGGCCCGCACGGTTGTCCTGCGTTTTGCCAGAGAAGAGGATTCCGCGCCGCGCTCGAAGGAAGTGGCCCGAGGTCTGGTGAACACCGCTCTCCGCATACGTTCCCCGCGCAAGAAGATCGCCCTGCTGCGCACCGCGCTCGCCCGCGATGCGGACTGTTCCTCGGCGCGCATCGAACTTGCCGATGTGGAGTTTCAACACGGAAATTGGAAGGTTTGCCTTGCCGCGTACGACGAAGTGATAGCCCGCGAAACACCGCGCTGGCAGGAACGGCATCCCGAATGGTGGACCAATCGAGAGACCAGGCTTCTGCTCCGCGCGCTCTATGGCCGTGCGATGACACTATGGCACCTGGGACGGCATGGCGACTCCGCCGTCCAATTCGAGGATCTCCTCTCCCTGAATAGTCGAGACAACCAGGGGGTTCGCTTTTTCATTCCCCTGCTTCACCTCCTCGACGAAAACACGGAGGCTGCCGCGCGGTATTTCGAGCGCTATATGGAGAGATATCCCGACGACTACGCCGAACCCTCATTTCTTTTCGGCTTGGCCTTGTGTCTCACACTGGAGGGCGACGAATCTGCGGCGCGCGAAAGATATCGCGAGGCGATCCTTAGGAATATCTACATCGCGCCGATGCTGCTCGAGGAGACCGAGCCGCCGCGCGGCTTGTGGCAACCGAATGATCGCTCCGAGCCAAACTATGCTGCAGAGTTTATCGACTCTTATGCCGTCCTATGGGATCGGGAGCCTGGCGCTTCGCGAATCCTTCGGGAATCCTGGCAGGAACTTCAGCCTCGCATCGCGGAAATCGTCACCCTTCGCGAGCGCATGGCTGACTTTCAGGACCAGCGCTACGAGCCGAAGTACAAGAGCCTTTGGCAGAAGCTCGTGGCCGAGGACGAGAGCCTTACCGCGAGCAGGCGGTGAGCCGTTAATTTTTCGCAATTCACGCTGATTGAAGGACGGGCTTGCATTAGGCTCTCCTGGATGAACAATCTCGCCGGGGAAAAATCACCCTATCTCCTCCAGCACAAGGACAACCCAGTGGACTGGCGGCCTTGGGGCGAAGAGGCCTTCGCCGAGGCGAAAGATCTTAACAAACCGGTCTTTCTCTCCATCGGCTATTCAACGTGTCATTGGTGTCACGTGATGGCGCACGAGTCCTTCGAAAATCCGGAGATCGCGAGACTGATGAACGAAAACTTCGTCAACATCAAAGTGGACCGCGAGGAGCGACCCGACGTGGACCGGCTTTACATGGCGTTTGTCCAGGCGACAACAGGCGGAGGCGGGTGGCCCATGAGCGTTTGGCTCACGCCAGAGGGACGTCCGTTCTATGGCGGAACCTATTTTCCGCCCGACAACCGTTATGGCCGCGCCGGATTTCCCAACATTCTCGGCCGGATTGCGCGCTTGTGGCGCGAGGATCGCGAGCGCGTCGAAGATGAGGCAGCGCGCGTGATGGAGGCGCTCGCCCAAGCTGGCCGAGGCGCCGAGGAGGCAAGTTATTCTAGCCGGGATGAAACCCCTCTCGTGCACGGATTTGAGAGTTTCTCCAGCAGCTTTGATGCAGAGCATGGGGGCTTTGGCGGCGCGCCGAAGTTTCCCCGGCCCTCTGTGTTCAATTTTCTCATGCGATTCGCGAAGCGCACCGATAGCGACGAAGCGCACCGCGCCCGAGCAATGGCTCTCCTCACGCTGCGCAAAATGGCCGCGGGAGGAATGCGCGATCATCTCGGCGGCGGCTTCCACAGATATTCGGTGGACGAATTTTGGCACGTCCCGCATTTCGAGAAAATGCTCTACGATCAGGCACAGTTGGCGGTCTCATTTACGGAGGCCTGGCAATTGACGCACGAAGAGTTTTTCGCGGACGTCGCACGCGAGACCCTTGACTACGTTTCAAGAGACATGACGCACCCTGAAGGCGGCTTTTTCTCCGCTGAAGACGCCGACAGCCTGCTGTACCACGACCGGCCAGAACACGCGGAAGGCGCGTTTTACGTCTGGAGCAGACAGGAGATTGCGGATGCCCTCGGCGCGGATGAGGCGGCCATTTTCTGCCGCCATTACGGAGTCGAAGAGGTCGGGAATGCCCCGGCGGGCAGCGATCCGCACGGTGAATTCAGGGGTAAAAATATTCTGCTGGAACGACAGGATGAGACGACGACCGCAAAGATACTTCGCCTTGCCGAAGAAACCGTTTCGAAATCTCTTGCAACGAGCCGCGCCGTGCTCTTCGAACAGCGCGCGAAGCGCCCGCGCCCGCATCTCGACGACAAGATTCTCACGGCTTGGAACGGTCTCATGATTTCGGCGTTCTCCAAAGGGGGAGCCGCGCTCCGCGAGCCCCGCTACCTCGAAGCCGCTCAGAAAGCCGCGAGTTTTCTGCGGAGCAATCTGACAACGCGGGGTGGTCTCTTGCGAAGCTGGCGAGGCGAGCCCGGCGGTATCGCAGGCTTCGCGGAAGATTACGCGTTCCTAATTCAAGGCTTGCTCGACCTTTACCAAGCCGATTGGGACAGCGATTGGTTGAAATGGGCACGGGAGTTGCAGGAGCGCCAGGACGCCCTTTTCCGGGACGAGAAGGGAGGCGGCTATTTCAGCAGCGCGGCCGGCGACCCGTTGGTTTCCGTGCGGATGAAGGAAGATTACGACGGCGCCGAGCCTTCGGCGAATTCGATCAGCGCTCTCAACCTTTTGCGCTTCGCGCGAATGCTCCACGATGAGGCGCTCGAGACCCGTGCCTGGCAGATCCTGGCAGCAAGCCGGCAGGCTCTTGATCGCGTGCCTGCAGCGGTCCCCCAAATGCTCGTCGCATTGGACCTGGCGCTCTCGGCGCCAGCCCAAGCCGTCGTCGCCGGCACTCGCGAAGCCGATGACGTATGGAAATGGAATGCCAAATTGCACCGGGACTTCCTGCCGCGGCGCGCTCTGCTTCTCGCGGACGGCAATAGCTTTCTCACGGAGAAAGTCCCCATTCTCAGCTCGATGAAACCTCTCGACGGCCACGCCGCTCTCTATCTTTGTGAAAATTTCGCCTGCCAGGCCCCTCAAATCCTCGAGTGAAAGCTTCGAGTTCATCGTGTCCTTTGAGCATCGAAACCTTCGAGAACATTGCGATGAACCCGCTCCCTGCGGTCTCTTGGGCGACCGCTAGCCTTGCCCGGCCTGAATCGCGGTTATGGCGATCGTGTAGACGATGTCCTCGACCAAAGCGCCGCGTGAGAGATCGTTTACGGGGCGCCGCATGCCCTGGAGCATCGGACCGATGCTGATCACATTGGCGCTTCGCTGAACGGCCTTGTAGGTCGTGTTGCCGGTGTTCAAATCGGGGAACACGAAAACCGTCGCGCGGCCCGCAACCGGACTATCCGGTGCCTTGGTGGCGGCCACATCAGCCATCGTCGCGGCGTCGTACTGGAGCGGCCCATCGAGCAGCAAGTCGGGCCGTTTGCCCTTCGCGATCCGCGTTGCCTCGCGCACCTTGTCGACATCCGCACCGGAACCGGACGCGCCCGTCGAATAGCTGATCATCGCGACTCGCGCCGGAATGCCGAATCTCTCTGCGGATTCGGCGCTTTGTATGGCTATGTCTGCGAGCGTTTCGGCATCCGGGTCGGGATTCACCGCGCAATCGCCGTAGACCACAACCTGATCAGGCAGGCACATGAAAAAGATCGACGAGACGACCTTTGCACCTGCCTTGGTCTTGATGATCTGCAATGCCGGACGAATGGTGTTCGCCGTGGAATGAACCGCGCCGGAGACCAGGCCGTCCACTTCTTCGAGCGCCAGCATCACCGTGCCCAGCCATACGTTGTCGCTAAGAAGCTCGGCGGCGTCTTGGGGAGTGAGCCCCTTGTGTTTACGCATCTCCACGAGCGGCGTGACGTAATTTGCGCGAAGGAGGGAAGGATCCAGGATTTCGAGGTTTGTCGGAAGCTCGACTTCCAGGCCTGCGGCGACCCGCCGAATCTCGTCGGCATTGCCCAGCAAGACACAGCGTGCAATGTTTCGCTGCGCGCAAAGGGCCGCCGCGCGGATGGTGCGCGGTTCGTTGCCCTCGGGAAGGATAATGCGTTTCTCCGCAGCCCGCGCGCGCTCGGTGAGGCGATAGCAAAACGCTGCGGGCGACATCCGCGTTTCCACGGGAATTTCGGAACGGGAAGCGAGCCAGTCCGCGTCGATGTAGAGGGCGACATGGTCCATTCCAAGTTGGACGCGTTCGAGATCGTCTTCAGGCACTTCGGGATCCATCCGGTTGAGATGGGTCGCGGTTTCCCAACTGTTTGTTTCGACGCTCAGAACGGGCAGTCCGGTGTCAAATCCAGACTTGCAAAGATTCCACACGCGCTCGTCGAGGTTGAAACCACCCGTCAAGACCAGCCCGGCCATCGGCGTCTTCAGCGCCGACAAAGCGACCGCCATCATGACATCACTGCGATCGATCGGTGTGACCAGAACAGACCCCGCCTGAAACGTGTGCAGCATATTGGGCACGGTGCGCGCAAGGAGGGAAATTTTCTTTGCACGGCGGGTCTGAATCTCGCCTTCGTGCAGCACTTTCGCGCCAAGGTGCCGGGCGATGTCGATTGTGCGGCAGGCCGTGAGGTCGGGATTGAGCGGGATGGCGCCTATGAGATGAAAGCCTCCCCGCTCGAGCACGCGGCTCCTAGCCGCAAGCGAGTCACGCAGCCCGGCGAGAGGCAGCTTCTGCGGGTTCGGTACATGATTGATGATGCAGCCAATGAATGCGCCGCCTTCCAAGCCGCCGTACTGACTGCCGGAAACCTCGAGGCGTTCGTCGAACTCTTCCATCGACAATCCGGCAAGCGACCCGGCAAGGATGACCTGCGCACTCAAAGTCTTAACGAGCTGCACGTTAAGCGTCGCTCCCAGAGGCATATCCGAGGAGTGCGCAAGTCCTTCGACGACCACGACGTCAGCATCGGAAGCCGATTCATGGAAATCTCGCATCACGCGCTCCATGAGCTCGTCGGTCCGCTCTGACGAAATCAGACGCTCGGCATCTTCAAGCGATATCGGGAGCGCGGGCCGGAGGCTTGTCGTCGTCCGGACAAAGTGTGTGGATCGCTCGGGTCCCGAGGATTTCGCGAGCGGTTGACCGATAGGTTTGCAGAAGGCGACGCGCACGCCGCGATTGTCGAGCGCGCGCACGAGGCCAAGAGCGATCGAGGTGAGACCGACCTTGGCTCCGCTGGGTGCGAGATAAAGCGTGTGAGGCATGGGATTAGGAAACGGGGTTTGATATGAGAAAACGAGCGGTCTCGCGCGCAATGACGAGCTCTTCGTTGGTAGGAACAACAAGGGCGAGAAGCCCTGAGTCCTGGCTGGTAATTCGTCCTGCAGCGGATTTCCCGTGCTGCTCGTTGAGGCCCTCGTCAAGCTTGGCTCCCAAGACGCGAAGATTGCTCAGCGTTCGAGCTCGAACCGGGCTGGAATTTTCGCCGATCCCGCCGGTGAAGACCAAGGCATCAACGCGGTCGAGAGCCGCGCTGAGGCCTAGGATTGCCTTGGCCAGTCGGTAGCAGAAAACCTCGACAGCGAGACCCGCGCGGCTATTGCCCTCATCGACTGCCTGCAAAAGACTACGCATGTCGTTGCTGAGGCCAGAGAGACCAAGAAGGCCGCTGTCGCGATTCAAAATGTTCGTGACGCCTGCGAGGTCGGTCTCCAGGCGTCGCGCCAGGAAGTCATGAAGGTTGGGGTCCACGTCCCCGCTTCGCGTGCCCATGACGAGTCCCTCCAGCGGCGTCAATCCCATCGTGGTATCAGCACTGTGACCCTCTCTGACGGCGCAGGCGCTGCATCCGTTTCCGAGATGCGCGGTAATCAAATGCAACTCCTTGATCGGCCTCTTTAAAAGTCGGGCAGCCTCTTCAGCAACGAAGGAATGGCTCGTCCCATGAAATCCGTAACGCCTCACTTTGTATTTTTCATAGAGGCCGTAAGGGACGGCATACAAATAGGCGCGGGGCGGCATCGATTGATGGAACGCCGTGTCGAAAACCGCGACATGGGGTACTTCAGAAAACTTCTGCATCGCAGCTTGGATTCCGATCAGGTTGGCGGGGTTATGCAAGGGAGCAAGCTCGCGGCAGTCCTCGATGCCCTGAATCACTTCCTCATCAATTCGCACGCTGTCTTTGAAAGCTTCCCCGCCGTGCACTACGCGATGGCCGACGCCGACAATTTTCAAGCCGCCCATCTCGTGAAGGATCTCTTCAAGCACTTCGATATGGCCTGCGTTAGGCAGCGCCACCTCATGGCTCGTCCCCTCGGAGAATTTTGTCTTCAGCTTGGCGTCCGGCGAACTCAAGCGCTCAGCCAGACCTTGGATCTTCGCTTCTCCGGTGCCCGGATCAATAATTGAAAATTTTAGCGACGAGCTTCCGCAATTGATGACGAGGATGAAAGACATGGGTGAATGGGCTTGAGGGTCGGGGGTTTGGTGAAAGCCTGTCGGACCCGGAAGAAGCAGCCAGCAGGCAGGAAAATTTCATCTTTCAACCGCGATCTATTCATAATTCGAGGCTGCTAGTACGATTTTGCCCACACCGCGCGCTGTTTGCTCGGCTGGCCGGTAAAAATACAGTGTCCGGGCTCGGGCATGTTCTCGAAGGGGATGCAACGAATAGTCACGCTCAACTTATCCTTGATTTCCGCTTCAAGCTGAGCGCTGCCATTCCAATAGGCAAGAGCAAACCCGCCATGGATTTCCGGTTTTGCGGCATTTTGCGGTGTAAAGAACTCGTAGAATTGTTCTTTGCTCTCGATGGTGTGTGTGTGGCTTTCTCGAAAGGCGGTCGCCCGCGCCAGCATGCCGGACTGTATGTCGTCTAACATGGAGGGAAATATCCCGGGCAATTCCACCGCAGGCACGAAGGACTTTTCCTTGTGGGGTTTGTCGCGGCGGGAGACGGCGGCCGCTCCTTGCGCAAGATCGCGGGGGCCGATCTCAATGCGGATTGGGACACCCTTTTTTATCCACTCCCAATTCTTCACACCGCCGCCCAGGTCGCGTTTATCAACCTCAACGTTGATCGGGTCACCGTGATAACGCACGTCGCGCAAAGATGCCGCGATCTTGTCAGCCGCTTCAAGGACGGCACTGCGGGACTCTTCCTTTGGCGTTATGGGAATGATTGCGGCGTGAGCCGGAGCGATACGAGGCGGCAATGCGAGTCCGTCGTCGTCGCCATGGGCCATGATAAGGGTGCCAATAAGCCGCGTGGTTGCCCCCCAGCTGGTCGTCCACGCGTGCTCGATCGAACCTGTACGGGACTGGAATCGGATGCCCGATGCTTTCGAAAAATTCTGTCCGAGAAAATGCGACGTGCCAGCCTGGATGGCTTTGCGATCCTGGACCATCGCCTCGATGCAAAGCGTTTGCACGGCGCCGGGAAACCGCTCGCTTTCGGTCTTCTCGCCACCAATCACGGGAATCGCCAGATACTCGCGAGCAAAGGTCTCGTAAACGCGCAGCATCGTCATCGTTTCCTCCCTGGCCTCCGCTTCCGTCTCGTGCGCAGTGTGGCCTTCCTGCCAGAGGAACTCGACCGTGCGAAGAAACAATCGCGGCCGCAGCTCCCAGCGAACGACGTTCGCCCATTGGTTGAGCAAAATCGGCAGGTCGCGCCAGGATTTTACCCATCGCGCATACGCCGCACCAATGATCGTTTCGGATGTCGGACGAATGACAAGTGGTTCGGCAAGCGCACCGGACGGAACGAGTTTGCCGTCCTTCGTTTCCAGGCGGTGATGCGTCACGACGGCGCATTCTTTGGCGAAACCCTCGACGTGAGCCGCCTCCTTCTCCAGATAGCTCAGCGGTATAAAAAGCGGGAAGTAGGCATTACGGTGGCCGGTGGCCTTGAACATTCCGTCCAGAACCGCCTGCATCCGTTCCCACAGGGCATAGCCCCACGGTTTGATGACCATGCAGCCTCGAACTTCGGAGTTTTCAGCGAGATCGGCCGCCCGGATGACTTGCTGATACCACTCGGGAAAATCCTCCTGGCGTGTTGGAGAGATGGCAGTTTGTTCGGGCATCGGAAAATGGGCGAAGATTCAGCATGAACGGAGCGCGCAACGCAATTCAAACGCAATCGCAGGCGAATTATCTCGAAACGAGAACCGGCGTTCTGGACACCGTTCGTTGAGGCCGAGATTACTGAGGCTTTACATTGGCGCGCAGCCAAGCGGCGAAGGCAACTTCACTGACGCTTCCTGCTGCAAGACTCAGCACGGCTTGTGTGGCAGCTTCAAGCATCCTATCCCTTCTGATATTGTAACAATTGTAGCAACTCTTGACGCAATATGCAAGCCTATGCGGAGCGTTTGCCAGGCTCTGGCAGAACGCCTGTGGGAGGAGGGGCCGTGGCCCGCTTGGTGCGGGTCACGGCGGTTGCCGCGTCTTTTCCCCGTGGACTTGGCTTTGGGGCGCGGGGACGCAGGTTAGGCTGGTGCATCTTGGCTCTGGCCGGAAAGGCATTACCCGTCCGGCACCTCGCAAACCCGCTTCCGGGGTCTTTCGCCCCGCCTTGGGAGAGGACGCCCCAACCACACAACGAAACCCGATGTTATCGTTTCGATCGCCGGGTTGATCGTTGTTGCGGTTCGATGAGAGCAGATTGTCGCGATCATTGTTGTTCCACGACGCGCCGCGCAACACGCGGGGGCCTCCTCCTGCGCCGCCGCTTCAACCGGGAATCCAGCGGCCACCGGACGTACGCCCGGCGCAACCCTTCGCTGTTGGCCTCCCTAAATTGATACCGTATCTGGTTTAGCGCCAACGGCGCGGCTTCATATGAGCCTGGGGAAACGCCCCAGGACTACGCACGCACGGACGCCAGCGCTGAAAGCGCGATTCATCCAAAAGCCGCTCTTCGGCTATCGTCCCTCCATGCCACAGTCGCTCAGCAAAGTCATCATTCACACAATCTTCAGCACAAAAGACCGCCACCCCTGGCTGGACACCAACATCCGGCCCCGAATGCACGCCTATCTTGCGACCATCTGCCGCGACGCGGGCGCAGAAGCCTTCCGCGTCGGCGGTGTGGCAGATCATGTCCATCTGGTAACGACACTGCCGCGAAACCTCTCCGTACTTTCAGGAAGAATATCGCGAGTTCCTGCGCAAACACGGCGTCGAGTATGACGAACGTTATGTCTGGGATTGAAGCAACGCCCCTTGTGAATCGCGCTTTCAGCGCTGGTTTGCTTGCGTGCATAGGTCCCTGGGGCGTTGCCCCAGGCTTGTAATGAAAGCCGCGCCGTTGGCGCTAACAGGTACCGCGGGCTTCGCCTCGAAAAATAGAGGGTAAAAGGGCCAAAGAGCAGAGGATAAACTCACGCACCAGCACAGGGAGAGGACGCCCCAACCACACAACGAAACCCGATGCCAGCGTAGCGAACGCCGGGACGACCGTAGAAGCGGCTCGAAGAGAGCAGACTGTCGCGAACACTGCGTGTCCCACGACGCGCCGCGCAACACGCGGGGGCCCGCTCCAGGCCGATACTCATCTTCGCACCATTCCCAGACGTTTCCCCCCATATCGTAAAGCCCGAACCGGTTCGGCTTAAACGATCCCACTGGGGCGGTTCGGGCATAGCGGTCATTGTAGCCCTCGATCCAACCGAACTGTTCCGGCCAGTGGTCATCTTCGACCTCGACTCCGGCGTAATTGCCTGCGCCTTGAGGGGGAGTTGCCCGTCGGGCCATTCGCCCCACGGGTATGCGCCGGTAATCTTGCCATCTTTCGCCTCCGGTGATTTCGCGGGGTCTTCGTCGAGCCCCACCGCCAGACTCCATTCGTTATCAGCCGGCAGTCGATACTCCCGGTCGGGAGGCAGGCGTCCTGCCGCGCGCTCACGCAGGGTCAACCATTCGCAAAACGCTTTCGCGTCGTACCAGCTGACCCCGACGACGGGGTGATCGCCTGTCTGGTCGAATCCAGGATCCTCCCACGAATGCCCGCGTTGCTTGTTTCCGTCGCGATCCATGGACCACATGCGGGAGTCCTCATCCTCCGTCTCGCGCATGTGAACGTAACCGGTTTCCTCGACGAATGCCCGGAAGTCCTTCACACGTGTCTCATACTTCGAAAAGAGAACCTGTGTTCCTGGCAACGGCACAAAGCGCATGCCAAGTCCATTGGTGTAGCCGGCACCGTCGAACGCGTCCTGCCCCCTCAGAGGGACGGAGACACCACCCGTTCGGTTCCTCCTTGAAAACCCGCCGTGCAAAGGGTGAACCGCCTGACGGCCTGCTACTCAGAGTTCATTTCAATTCAGACAGGCTGCTTGAGCCTTTGCAAAAGTCGCTTTAAGAACTACGCTCCGCTTCGAGATCGGCGACGGAGATCCACTCGTCGGCCGTGTGAGCTTGCTCGATCGAGCCCGGGCCGAGCGCAACAGCGGGCGTGCCTTCCGCGGAAAGCACGGCAGCATCGCAGAACCACGGCGCGCCTACGCAGCGCGCTCCGCAAGCCTCTAACACCCGACCAGGGGATGAGCAGGGTCCGTCCACAGCGGTCCAGAAATTCTCCGCCGATTTCAAGGCCCGGGAAACGCTTTGCGAACGAATCCGTCAGCGGCGAGAGATCCTGTCCGGGAATCGTCCTGATATGCACCCGCGTCTCGCAGAAATCCGGAACGATGTTGATTTTGCTGCCGCCCTGGATGGTACCGATGTTAACTAGCCCTCCCGGGGCGGAACGCTTCCCGCCGCGCGCGCAATCTCACCGGCTTCGGCACTTGCGCAGAGGTTCCTCAGCCGGTTCGGTAACAGGCCCTATTTCGAGCGTTTCGCATTCCAGACGATAAAAGAAACTATCCGCCTTGACTCTTTACGCTTCATTTCGCACTTGCGTTCGGCCTCTCCTATGCCAGTCTCGTTCTATAAGCGTATGGGTCTGATTACCGATCTTCTCAAGGAGTCGCCGCTCAAGGCGCCGCAGCTCGAAAGCATCGCCCTCATCGAAAAGCGGATGGAGGAGGAGAAACTGGCTGCTGTAAAGGAGGTAGAGCGTCTCAAGACCGAGGTGGACCGTGTGCGCAACGAGATGCAGCAGGCGCGAAGCCTGGTCAGGGTGCTCGAGCAGGAGGTTGCTCAGTGGCGGCGGCAGGCAAGGTCGCGAGAGGACGGGCCCTTTGATCAGCCAGGGGCTGACGCGGGAAGTTGACCATCTCAGAGGGGCAGTGCGCGGATCGTGCGTTATCGCCGTTCGGGTCGGTCGTCAGGTTGGCTGGTGATTTGGGCGGGCGATTCGACCCGGAGTATCTCAGGGCGCTGGAAGCGGGCGCGGTGTGAAAATATTGCCAGTCTTTCTTGAGCCGCGATCCGGCCTTTTCCGGATTGGGAAAGTCACGGCTTCGACGTGAAAGCGATAGAGCGATTCAGCTCGATTAGAGCAATGGTGATGTCCTCTCCTTGGACAACATGGCGGATGCGGTCTTTGCTCGCTTCGACCCTCCAGATAAGCATGTCCTTATGGATACAACGTATCCAGCCTAACGACCATCCCTGACTTCTCAGGCTGTGGAAAATACGCTCCCAATTTGCCACCGACGATTCTTCTGGTGGCGCCTTTTCAGGCATGCCGTTCAGGATGGCAATCTTCTTTGCGGCTTCAAGCAGAAGCAATCGGTTGAATTTCATTTGATGATTATTTTTCTGTTTGCGAGCAGCTTGCCAAGCGTAAGGCTGAACCGCTCCAGGACACATTCGAGCCCTGGCAACTCTCCGATATAGTGTTGAGCGTTCTTAATGTGGGCGTAAAGCAGCGCGGCATACAAGTCGGTGCGCTCAGCGCTGGTAAGCTTAAGAGTGTCTATGAAGCCCGATACCTTCGTTGCGGCTTTTTGAAGTTTAGAAATTCTTGCTTTGGTGAGTCTAAGGTTTTTCACTTGAAAGGGCAGCGATGTTTTCACATGCTGCTGCAGGCGCGGGCGATTCGAGGTCGATTCCATCAGGGAACAAGCGGCCAACGGGGAGCTTGGATGTCGGGGAACCTGGTTCCCTGATGCCGCCGGACTCGAAAGGCAGAGGCGGCCGAGAGAATGTTACAACGCCGAGGGTCGATTTTCATTGGGGCAAGAAGGATTGGAAATGGCTCGAAAGAGTTTTTTGGGTACCAGGGACTCAACAAGCGCGAGAAATAGCTAGCGCCGGAGCTTAGGGGACCGAAAGGAGGGGAAGTGGAAACTATTCCACCGTGAAGAACGCCCAGCGGTTGAGCGCCACATTATCGATACGTCCGAGTGGACGTTTGCAAATCATCGATGTGTGATGGGTAAGCATTTTGGTTTCCATTGCTATACGAGCGGGCTTTGCGAACTTGCGACATTGTGCAAAACAATTTTGAACACTCGTGCATCTCCGATCAGGAGGGAGAGCCTTCCGCGTGAGCGGCATGATACCGCCTCTGTGAGTCGCGGTCACGTGATGACCTGCGCGGCTCACGTGGCGCGCCAACGCGGCTCACCGGCGCAGTGAGCCGATTATTGCACGGCTCGGTTGGATCGCGCCCAAGCGGATCGTCCTCCCTTTGGGCGCACTGCAAGTTTTAATTAATCGGGCGTATTAGGAGTTCCAAGTTTCAAACATTCGTGAGCAGATCATTAACCAACCCCGCCAAATCCGATTGCGCTCGGAAGGAATCGGCAGACCTTGTCGCAGTCGTGACGGCGTTTGTCGAATGGGCGCATCAGAAGCCGGCAAGTGCAGAAAAATTGCTTGATCTCCTCAAGCGGGCCGACATGGCCATCGAGGACGCGGAGCGCTCAATTCGCTTCGAAAGCTGGGATTCGTCCCGTTCGCCCGTCTACTTCGCGACAGAGGGGAAAGCCTTCGATTGGGTAGAGAAGCAGGGCTGGATCCCGCGAAGCAAATGTTGGAGTTACTTCCCCGACGAGTCCGAGGCACGCATTACCGTTTATGCGTCCGAGGACGACAAGAACTATGGCGATATCTTTGAGGGATATCTGATCCGCCCAGTAGCCGCATTCAGGGCGCTATCGAACGTCCGCCGTCTCGCCATCGCGCGTCACGATACCCGAGAACATGAATCATCCTGAATACCGGATCCAACCGAGGCATAGGCTGCCGTTCAAGTTGTCAGGACTAGCTTGCCGGTGTTCTTGCGCTCTTCCATATAGGTTTGCGCCTCGCCGGCTTGCGCCAGCGGGAAGGTTTTGTCCACATGGGGCCGAACCCATCCGTCCGCGACGCCCTTCAGCACTATTTGCATCCAAGCCTCGATCATGCCGGTCTCGTGCCACATGTGGCCGAGGTTCACGCCGAAGGCAGATCTGTTTCGGTTCATCAGCTGGATCGGGTGGAACAACGGCATTCCAAGCGCAACTGGCAGCAAACGCAGCGGCCCGAACAGCTTCGACGTCGTTGCCACCGAAACACCAAACATACCGAGCCGCCCCGTCGAGCGCAGCGCGTTGAAGCTCTTTTTCCAATGATTGCCGCCGAGCGGATCGGTGATGAGCGCCACGCCTTTTCCCTTGGTGAGCCTCTTGAGTTCAATCGCCCAGTCCTTCGTGCGGTAATCGATGGCTTCGTGCAGGCCACGCTGCTTCAGGAAGGCATGCTTGCCACTGCTTGCCGTCCCGTACATTGTGGCGCCGATGTGGCGAGCGATGTCTATCGCGGCAAGCCCGACGCCGCCGCCGGCATTGTGAATGAGCACAGTCTCCTCGGGTTTCAGGGAACCCATGACCACCAGCAGTTGCCACGCAGTGAGGTAGTTCACCGGGATCGCCGCGGCCTGCTCGTGAGAGAGCGAGGACGGTTTCTCGAAGATCTGCTTCTCCGTCACCAGAACGACGTCCGAATAGCCGCCAAAGCGAGTCAGCGCAAAGACGTCCCGGCCGACCCACGACTGGTCCAATCCGGGGCCCACGGCGTCTGCGGTGCCGGAAACTTCGTAGCCGACGACGCAGGGAATCTTGGGCGCGTCGGGATAAAGGCCCCGGCGCGCGAGGATGTCGGCGAAGTTGACGCCGCTGGCTTTTACGCGAATTCGAATCTCGCCCGCGGCGGGATTCGGATCTGCGGACTCACGCAGCCGCAGTTTCTCCGGGCCACCATGACCGATGATGAAGACTTGTTTCATGTTGAAGATTCTCGCGACCTATCGACCCTAAAGTCGCGAAGCTCAATATCTTTGGAAACCGCCGCCCCCGTTGCGGTGTGTCGACTATTCACCGCTCGGGTGGATCGCGTCCAGGCGAATCGCCCTCCCGTGTTTCGCTTTCTGCGAGCGCGCGCGGGCCGCCTCAAGTTCCGGCAGATGCTTTTCAGCCCACCGGCAGATCGCCTCGAGGGGCTCGATGAGGCTTCGTCCGAGCGGCGTGAGGGAATACTCGACCATTGGTGGGACTACCCGATAAATCTTCCGGATTACGATTCCATCGTTTTCGAGACTGCGCAGCGTCCGGGTGAGCATCTTCTGGGAGATCCCGGAAATCTGTCGCCGCAATTCGTTGTGGCGCTTCGTGCCGCTTGATAGGACGCGGATAATCAGGGCCGTCCACTTGTCCGCGATCCGATCGAGCACCTTCCGTGAGTCGCAGGCGGGATTCATTACGGACGGCCCGGAGCCGGTCTTGTGAGCAGTCATCATGATAGGTACCATATGGTGCGTATAGTACTTTTAAGTTGGTAATTGACTATGGGAGATGTTAAGCCGACAATGCTGCCAGCGAAAGTGAAAAATTTCGAGAATTCAGAGTATGAACTCATCCGAGCCCATCAACATTAACGAAGAGAGTTTTGAGCGGGCAGTCGTCCAATCGCCGGTCCCGGTGCTGGTCGATTTTTGGGCGCCCTGGTGCGGGCCGTGCAAGATGATTGCCCCGGTGCTCGACGAGATCGCGCGCGAAAATGTGGGGACCCTGCGTGTTACGAAGGTCAACGTGGACGATAATCCGTCGCTTGCAGAGAGGTTTGGTATCCGTTCCGTTCCGACGCTGCTTGTCTTTTCAGGCGGCCAGCTAAAGGATACCGTAGTCGGCGTAACGAGTAAGCAGAACCTGCTCTCAAAGGTCGCCGCTCTAGCCAGCTGAATCCGTTCGGTCGCTTCGCCGCGAATACTCAAGCAGCGGCACAGGAGTGCTGGCGATTGAATCAATTAACAACCACCCTCAAAACATGTCATCCATCGAACTTGAAGAACCTGACACTCAACACGTCGATCCGCCGGAGTTTGTGGCCGACGATATCGCCGCTGCGGGGGTCACCGCGCTGGACTTGCAGCATTCTGATTTGCGAGCCGACGAGTTTTGGCGGCGAATCCCCGGCTTTGCCAAAGTAACCGCCTCCGAATTTCACACACACACTTTTCAGGCAAAGCATACCGTGACGAATATTCGTCAGATCAAAGACCTGCTCCAGGATCGCGCTTCAGAATTGTTTTTTGAGGATGTGGCTTTGGGAGTCGAGCGTGCGCCGATGGCCTTGCGCATCTCGCCCTACCTGCTGAGTCTGATAGATTGGACCGATCCGCATCACGACCCGATCCGGACGCAATTTCTGCCGTTGGCATCCCAGCAACTGCCCAATCATCCCGAACTGCGACTCGACTCTTTGGGCGAGCAGCGGGACTCGCCTGTGCCTGGCCTGACGCATCGTTACCGCGACAAGGCGCTCTTTCTCCCTATTGTCACTTGTCCCGTGTATTGCCGGTTTTGCACCCGCAGTTACGCGATCGGCGGAGATACCGGCACGGTTGAAAAGCTCAAGCTGAGCGGGACCCTCGAGAGGTGGGAGACCGCTTTCCGATATATCGAGTCGCGGCCCGAACTTGAGGACATCGTGATCAGTGGCGGTGACGCTTACAACCTGCGCTCCAATCACATTCAACTCATCGGCGAGCGCCTGCTCAAGATGCGGAACATTCGACGGATTCGCTATGCCACGAAAGGCCTGGCGGTGATGCCGCAGAAAATTCTGAGCGACGATGCGTGGCTTGATGCGCTCACGAGCGTTGTCGAGTTGGGCCGCAAGCTGCACAAGGACGTGGTTGTTCATACCCATTTCAATCATCCGAACGAGATCACCGGCGTCACTCGCAGCGCCATGAATCGCCTGACGGAGCGCGGCATCACCGTTCGTTGCCAAACCGTCCTCCAGCACGGCGTGAATAATGACCCCGTCACGATGCAACTGCTCGTCAGGCGGCTTGGATTTATCAATATTCATCCGTATTACGTTTACTTCCACGACATGGTTCCGGGCGTGGAAGATTTGCGCACTTCGCTCGATCAGGGTTTGCGAATCGAGAAACACGTGCGAGGCACCACCGCAGGCTTCAACACACCGAGCTTCGTGGTGGACACGATGGGTGGTGGCGGAAAGCGCGACGCGCATTCCTTTGAGCACTATAATCGCGAAACCGGGATTGCGGTTTTCACAAGTCCGAGCGTTAAACCCGGCGTGCGGTTTCTGTATTTCGATCCAATCCGCTCGCTAGATGGAGCGGCTCAAATGCGCTGGAGGATTCCGCAGGAACGGAGGAAGATGATCGACGATGCGCTGGAAGCAGCCACAATCTGAGCGCACCCCGCCGAAATCGTAGCGGAGGTCGCATTTCTCGCCAGCCCTGACTCGGATTTCACTATCGGTGCAGCGCTCGAATCGCGGCACGAACGTGAAATTATGCATAAGATAAACACTAATGAACTCGTCGAGGAGACTTGGTCTTCACCCAAGGGAAAGTTCGCCGGCGCGGGCAAGGAGATCTCAGAGGCATTGGGGCGCAAGCCGCAGTCTACGGACCTGGACGAGCGGCATCCGTTCGACGTTGAGATTTGCCGCATCCTCCCCGGCAAGAGCCCCTATCCTTATCACTTGCACAGCGCGCAATGGGAGTTTTACCACGTGATCTCCGGCACGGGCCTCGTCCGGCATAAGGACGGGACGACTCCAATCGAAGCTGGCGATGCGTTCATCTTCGGGCCGGGCGAACCTCACCAGCTTATCAATGACGGTTCGCAGGATCTCATTGTTTACGTCGTGGCGGACAATCCGATTGGCGAGTCAACATACTATCCTGACAGCAAGAAATGGGGCGTGCGCTCACCCGAACGCCGGCTAATCCGCTCCGGGGCGCTAGAATACTTCGACGGTGAAGAATGAGCCTGTTCCAGGTATTTTGGAGAAGTTTCCGTTGTCTGATTAAATAAGTTTCCGAAATCCGGAGGGTTTCTTCGTCAGTGGTTCGGGCAACAGGCTCACCAATGTCGGCACAATCACTGCCGGCAATACTCAATCGAGCGGGATGTGCTGAGGGCGGCGGAGCCGTAGTCGAGAATCTGGCCGGGGCGAGCACTAATTCCGGGACCATTACGGCCGCCGGTGCGGGCGGGCTCGGTGTCTCCATCGGCGGACCCGCGACCTTCATCAATACCGCTACGGGCCCTATTACGAGCCAGCAGGCGTCCGGTGTTATTGCCAATGGCGGTGGGACGATCAGCAATGCCGGCACGATCATTGTTCAGGTCACAGGGATCACGAGTGCCAACGGCGCGGCGATCATCACTAATTCCGGGATCGGTCAATCTGAGGGTCGCCAACAACGTCATGCGGATGTCCGGCGGTATCATCGATGGAAACGGCAACGCAGAGCAGGGCGATGATCTCTTCTGGCAACCGTATCTAAAGCTAAACCTCTGGCATGGGTTTGAAGGAGATGACGAAGTGGTCTTTGGCGGTTCCGACACTGTTTCTAGCGAACATCGGTTGACCGCACTTTGAAGCGGGGGGGCATCGTGATCAAGATCCACGAAGTCGTCGGACTCTATGCGACATTAAGCTGGACCAACGATCTGGATGGCAATACCGTGCACAATCTCGGAGGCAACTTCGGATTGCTGGCTGGCTTGCCTGGCTCCGCTCAGATTTGCGCCGCGCCGCCGTCAACGAAGAGCTCGATTCCAGTGACGTAGCTGCTGTCGTCCGAGGCGAGGAAGACGACGGCCTTGGCGATTTCGTCAGGCGTGCCAACGCGCCCCAAGGGTGTCGTGGCGGCGGCTTCTGCCTTCATCTGTGCAATCTGCTCGTCCAAGCTCTTTTTTGTATCCAGGCGTGATGACCGTTCCCGGGCTGACGACGTTGACACGGATGTCGCGGCCTTTGAGATCAACCGACCAAGTCCGCGCGAATGACCGCAGCGCCGCCTTGGTTGCGGCGTAAACGCCGAAGGCCGGGAAGCCCTTGATGGACACCATCGACCCGGAGCTCACGAGCACAATCGGACCGGGCTCCAAATACCGGCGGATGTTGGACAGCGGGTAGTCTCTCTTTAGGAATTTTTTTATAATATCAAGTCAAGTAGGCGCCGGCAGCGCCAGTGTCGACACCGCCGCAACATGCGCTTGGAAGGCGATTGGGCTATGTTTTTACCCGCGCGAGACGAGGCAGCTTTTGCATGGCTGGCTTGTTACTGCGCACCCGCAGTCGGCCGGACGATAATCTCGTTCACGTCCACATCGGCCGGTTGCTCGATGGCGTAAGCGATGGCTCGAGCGATCGCGTTGGGAGTCAACGCTACCTTGCGAAAGTCCTCCATGGCCTGGCGGGCGCCCGGATCGGAGATGGTGTCGGCAAGTTCCGACTCCACAACTCCGGGCGAGATCACGGTGACGCGCACGTCAGTGTTCTCCAGGCGCAGACCCTCGGAGATGGCCAGGACGGCGAACTTCGTCCCGCTATATACTGCACACGCGGCCCACACCTGATGGCCGCCGATGGATGAGAGGTTGATGATGTGGCCGGCTTTCCGCGCCCGCATATCGGGCAGGACCGCGGCGATGCCGTGGAGGACGCCACGGATGTTCACGTCGATCATGCGATTCCACTCGTCGATCTTGAGTTCGTGCAAGGGTGAGAGTGGCATGATGCCGGCGTTGTTTATGAGAACGTCGATGGGGCCGAGTCTCTCCTCGCCGAAGGCGGCGAATGCCTTCATATCGTCGAGGCTCGTGACGTCGAGCGTCCGGCACTCGGCGGTGCCGCCGGCCGCGCGAATGTCCGCTACGATTTTATCGAGCCTGTCGGTGCGACGGGCGCCAAGGAGCACCTTCGCTCCCCTGCTGGCGAGCTCGCGCGCGGTGGCTTCGCCAATGCCGCTGCTGGCTCCGGTGATGAAGATGACCTTGTTTTCAATATTTGGTCTCATTCGTCTGATGTTTGGTTGGGGGTATTTGTGAGGTGTGGTGTCATTTCAAGGCAGCGGGCTTTACAACGCCTGGTCGATCGGAAGGACGAAGACCTCAGCGATGTTCACGCGAGCCGGTTGTTGGACCGCGAAGAGCACTTGTTGGCGATATCGTTCACTTAAAACTCATTTACTGCCACATGGATCGAACAGTTCTGGAAATCAGAGGAGCAGCTTAATCGCGACGACGATGCGCGGGTTTTTCTGCTAAGTCGCCGCCTCTTACAGAAACATTCCGCCGGAAGCCTCCAGGCGTTGGGCGTTGACCCACCGTCCCTCCTCCGAACAAAGAAAGGCGACGACGCCTCCAATGTCATCGGGCTTCCCTACCCGGCCGAGCGCGGTCTGCGAAGCGAGGAACTCTTTGATTTCCGGATGTTGATCAAAGCCGCCTTTGGTGAAATCGGTCTCGATCGCCCCGGGAGCCACGGCATTTGCCCGTATGCGGCGGGGGCCGAGTTCCTTTGCCAGATAGCGGGTGAACACCTCGACGGCGCCCTTCATCGACGCATAGGCGGAGTATCCCGGAATTGCGAACCGGGCGAGCCCCGTCGAGGTGCAGACAATCGCGCCGCCGTCGACGATCACCGGCAACAGCTTTTGCGTGAGGAAATAAACCCCTTTGAAGTGCACGAGGAACAGGCGGTCGAAGTTCTCTTCGGTCATCCTGTCAAACGGCGCAGCGCTGTCGATGCCGGCGTTGTTGATTAGGAAATCGAAGTTCTTTCGCTGCCATGTTATTTCGAGCGCGTGCTGGACGGCGTTGAAGAATTCTTCGAACCGGCCGACGTCCGCGACATCGAGCTGAAGGAGCGCAGCTTTGTGCCCACGTTGCTCGATCTCCGCAGCGACCGCTTCGCCCTCCTCCTTTCGCTGGCGATATGTGAGGATAACGTCGGCGCCGTTTCCAGCAAGCGCGAGCGCGATGTTACGTCCCAGGCCCCGGCTCCCGCCGGTGACCAATGCGATTTTATCTTGCAATCCCTTCATAAGATTTACTTTTGGTTTTCGATTCGGTCGCTTTGCGCCTGGCGAAATGTCTGCGCTCCCCGGTTGAGGCGCGCCTCCTTGGCCCTCAGATCATTCGCGAAATGACCGATCATGAGACATCGGGCGCGAATGCTTGGCGGCCAGCTGGATATCTATGAGAAGCCGCGAGGGGTGTCACAATCAGTTGCTCCTTTCCCGTAAACGGAGAACTTCCTTCTGCATCGGATGACATCTAATGGTCTCAGAGAAAGTCGCAAGCGGATATTCCTGGTGAACGATCATCCCCTTGTCAGGGAGTGGCTGGAAATCTTCGGAATGCTGGGCCGGGGATTTGAAACGCGACGGGTTGCCGAGGAACTTCACATCAGTATGAAAATGGCACGCATTAAGGAAAGCTCCAGTCTCAATAGCGCGACGGAACTCCTGCGCGAGGCCGTCCTCTGGGATCAGCGCGACAAGGCGACGGGATAGTTCGTTGCGCGTGTAGGATTCCGTCCTACACAATTATCATCTCTCGCCTAGCAGACACGGCGCGCCGCCCTGGTCTAGTTTTGCCGCGTCGAATGAGCCGCGAAGCAACCGTAGTCACTCTTGGGGCAAGGCCTCCTCTAGCGCTGCCAGAAAAACCAAGGCAGGAATCCCGCTGGGAGCAGCGCAGCGAGGTTGCGAAAACGACGCGAGGGACGTTTCGCGTCGATCCTTCGGAGGGCGAAAGGATCACGGATTTCGGTGCTGACGCCGAAGTCCAAGGTGACTGCGGTTGCCTAGCGGGCTCATTCGACAAGATTCCGCACACGGCGCGAACATCTGCCGTAGAGGTGGCAGAAGTGGCGGACACTCTGAAGAGATCCTCGAGCTTCTTCTTCGAGGCGGAGATCTCTTCTTTCGCTTGGGCCTCTCGAATCGCCGCGAGGCGGGGATCCGGAAGAGTGCGGGCGCCGGAATATAAGAAGAGCCTTTGCGAACCTTCCCTCGCGAAATGAATTCTCTGACGTCCTATTCCGAAAAGTCCACGCTCAAGGTGCTAATGACAGACGCAAGCCCGAGATGGGGCGGCCAGCAGTACCGGCTCGTCCGCGAAGCTGTCTGGCTTCATGCGCACGGACATGAGGTCATCATCTTATGCGGGGAAACCAGCGAGCTCGCGGCCAATCTGGCACGGAACGCCCCTTGGATCCGCGTTGAGAAAGTGCGTTCATGGGGCAGCCCCCGGGCTCTTCTGCGCCTGGCCGGAATCATCCGGCGCTTGCAGCCGGATCTCATCCATACGCGAAGCGGGCAGGACTCGACTTGGGGATCGTATTTTCATCTCGCGGGCCGGCCGGTCATCCGTTCGTGTCACATGACAATTCCCGAGAGCGTTTCGATTTGTGATGCGATCAAATACCGCTTCGGCTGCAGGCGGATCATCGCCGCGGCTCATTGTATAAAGAAAGGCTTGGTCGCTCGAGCTGGAGTTTCGGATTCGCGCATTGACGTGGTGGGGGAAGGCGCGAACCTCGAAGAGTTCCATCCGGGATTGGATGGAGGGGGATTTCGTGCTGAATTTAAGATTCCGCCGAAATCCCCCCTTTTTGGAGTGATCGCGATGCTGCGCCCCGAAAAAGGCCAGCGGACTTTTATCAACGCGGCCGCCAAGGTCCTCAGCTTGGTTTTCGATGCGCGATTCGTCATCGTCGGCGGGGGCGGAGGATCTTACGTTGACAGGTTGCATGAAAAGATCCGACGAAACTTCCCGCCAAGCCCTGCGCCCGTCATTATCACGGGTTACCGAGAGGACCTTTCGCAGGTGATAGCTGCCCTAGATTTCGTTGTTGTGCCATCCTTGCACGAGGGGCAGACGATCGTTATTCCGCAGGCTTTCGCAGCTGGAAAGCCCGTGATCGCCTCGCTGGTCGGCGGCATTCCTGAACTTGTCAGCCATGAGCAGAACGGGCTGCTGGTCGAGCCGGCTAACAATGACGCTCTCGCTGCGGCAATGCTTCGCCTCCTCGCAGACCCGGCTCTTTGTGCGAACCTGGCCAGTGCCGGCCTAAGCCTGGCTCAACGTGAACTTTCTTTCGAAGAGAAAGCGGAACTCGTCCTGGAATCGTACCTCAGAGCGATTGATCAACGTGCGCTTGACGATCGGGCAAGCGCCGACGTTCGCGCGCGTCCTTCCGAAAGCTTCGCGCAATCGGCGGCTCGCTGACGACGCCGCTTCTCACAATCCTATGTTCATACGCGAATCCCGGCAGAGCGACGCCGCTCGTCAGTGCAGCACGGCCTCTCCTCAGGAACCAGCGGTGTTGGTGACTAAGCGGGAAGGAGTTGCGTGTCGAATGACTTTGCCTCGCGTTTGAGGCGCTGGAGGCGCAATCGTATTTCGTATCGGCCATGCCTTTTTCGAGGTAGCGGCGCTCGTAGCGCAGCATTCTGTAGACCAGGCGGGCGAGATGATGGGCCATGGCGACGAGAGCTATGCGAGAAAGCGGGCGTTGATCCACGCAGGATCAAGTATTGGGAAGATTTGCTTGATGCGATCACAAAGTTCAAAGCAACGGCACCGCAGATGCGATCCAGAATCCGTTCTACAAAGCCCTTGCTCGGCAGGTAAATCATTCTGACTGGATTTGCAACGCGATGGATCAACCCGCAATCACGCCGCGAATGGCCTGCCAGCTGACCCAGCCATCGCAAAAATGCTCGCGCACTCCACGCCGAGGAGGCTGCCTGGAAAAAGCGTCATGAATCCCGCTACTGTGGCTGAAAGAAAGCCAAGTACCGCCACCGATTGCAGGACATCGA
Source organism: uncultured Verrucomicrobiae bacterium (assembly GCA_963810765.1). Classification (GTDB taxonomy): domain Bacteria; phylum Verrucomicrobiota; class Verrucomicrobiia; order Chthoniobacterales; family Terrimicrobiaceae; genus DASTFP01. The sequence goes on along the minus strand of CAWEOV010000023.1, from coordinate 15,167 downwards.
GCGCCGGAAGAATGACTGCTCGCGCCGTCCGGTTCTTTGCCGCCGCATAGCCAACAATCAGCGTGAACAACAGGGAACACGCGAAGGCGATCCACATGCGCAGCACCGTGCGTCCAGCGTAATAAGGGATGTCGCTCAGACTGGTGGAAAGTGGCGGCATGTGACCCTCGTCGAAATGAACGAGCATCCCGCGCCCAAAATGCAGCACGCTCCACAGCAGTCCAAAGATTGCGAGCAGAACAACGGCATCCACCCATCCGAACGCTGTGCGGCTCTTCGCTGGCGGTGGAGGTTGCGGCGGGTGTTCTCATCGGTTAGGCCACAAGATAAGCGCATCCCGGCTTGATTTTCCTTGAGATTTGGCGATTCTCTGTGACTGCCCTTCCTCAAAGCGACTCCCTGCACGACACGCCATCAAAAAACTCCTCCTAATTGAGGATGACAGTTCCTTTACAATGCGGCTACGCAAGGGACTGCAACGGGAAGGTTGCGAAACCTGGCAAATACGGCTCGAGAGGGATTGTCACGGGTGCGCCAGGGTGCGTTCGACCTGCTATGTTTGAAAACTAATCGTCGTCGAATCTCGAGTGCACGAGAGGGCGGCGCGCATGTAAGATTTTCCCCTACACGATTATTAGCTCCCACCCTACAGAAAGTCGAATCGGCCAAGGGTATTGTTCTGCAAATCTATTTTCCCATCAATTTCAAAAACCGCACGCCACTCCTCGTGGCAGTTCAGAAAGAATCGAAGGGGGTCGCCTGCTCCTGGTGTGGAGAGCGAGAAAAGCGAGCCCACCGTGCTTCATCGCGACGATTTTGTTCTGCTGAATCACGATATCAAATGTTGGATCGTGCGGATCGAGGACATTTCTCTCCTCGAAGCGTGCTGTAATTGTACGCTTGTCCATTTCTTCGATGACAGACTTCTCATTCGGCGCACCCTCGGAGACTGCGAGCGCAGGCTGGATAGCTCCATCTTCTTTCGCGCCAGCAGGGACTGTATAGTCAACCTCAGCCACGTGAAACAACCACGTCTCCTCGAAGATGAAAGCGTCTTTTTTTTGCTTAAGGACGGAAAAGAGGTCGTGTTTTCTCGCAGACAAAGCGTTCTCTTCCGTAAAACGCGCGGTTTGTAGCTCCGGGTTCAGGCCCGCCGGCTCATCATCCGCAAACAATTGCGGATTTTCCAAGGACTGGTTATGAGCGTTTTGAACAATGGCCGAGCTCAAGCGGCTTCGCCCGGCTCTTCGCTTAACGCGGAAGAATAACCGAAGCGCGGCTTCGCCGCGCATCTCAGCAGCATGGCCGTTGTAATTCGCCCCCTGCCAGACTCCGCGAGAGCGAGCTGGCGCGGAGTCGGTTTGGCTTCACTGCGGCTGTTCTCCTCGGCCGCGATGCAAGCCGTGGCGGGTGAGTTTTTCGCGCATCGTGAGGCGGGAGACGCCGAGCCAGCGGGCGGCTTTGGCCTGGTTACCCTGGGCAAGCTGGATCGCTTGGGTGAAAAGCTCGCGCTCGGCGGCTTCGATAAGCGCGGCGTGGGCGTTCTCGATCTCACCACGGCTGACGGCGGCGAGCAGCTCGGAGACGCAGCCGGCCAGCGACTGGCCGGAGACGCCGGGCGCGGGCGAGCCAGCGCAGGCACGGGACGCTTCGTCGAGACCGATCGGGTAGCCACGCGCCATGAGCAGCGCCTTACGCGCGGCGTTCTCCAGCTCGCGAACGTTGCCGGGCCAAGGTTGCTGCTGGAGAAAACGCATCGCCTCGGGATGGATGGACGGCTCTTCGATCCCGAGCTCAGTGCCGTATCGGGCGAGGAAGTATCTCACAGTATCGGGGATGTCCTCGGGCCGTTTCCGAAGCGGCGGGATCTCGATAACCACGACGTTGAGCCGGAAGAACAGGTCTTCGCGGAACTGCTTTTCCCGCATCGCTGCCTCGAGGTCGCGATGCGTGGCGGCGAGGACACGCACGTCAATCCGCAGGCTGTCGCGGCCGCCAAGTCGTTGGATCGATTTCTCCTGTAGCACGCGCAACAGCTTCGCCTGCGTGTTGAGGCTAATGTCGCCGATCTCGTCGAGAAAGATGGTGCCGCCGTCGGCTTGCTCGAAGCGGCCAATCCGACGCGTGTCAGCGCCGGTGAAAGCACCCTTCTCGTGCCCGAATAGCTCGCTCTCCAGCAAAGTCTCCGGGATCGCCGCACAGTTCACAGCGATGAAAGGCTTCTCCATGCGATCGCTGTGTTGATAGATTGCTCGGGCGATCAATTCTTTGCCGGTGCCAGTCTCACCGCGAATGAGCACGGTCACGGACGTGGCGGCGACGCGGCCGATCTCCTTGTAGGTTTCCTGCATGGCGCGGCCATTGCCGATGATGGCGTCGCGGCCGGGGACGACGTTGCCGATTTCTATCGGCTGAAACATAAGCCGGCTGGCAGCGAGCGCTTTCTGGATCGCGTCGAGCATCGCCGGCATTTCGAACGGCTTGAGCAGGTAATCGAACGCACCGTGCCTGGTAGCTTCGATCGCGACCTCAGTTGTGCCGTGGGCGGTCATGAGGATGATTGGCAGCCGGACCCGGGCGGTGTGCAGGCGCTTGACGAGGTCAAGCCCGCTGAGGCCGGGCAGTTTCAGGTCGGTGAGCACCAAGTCGCAGCGCTCTTTGCCCACCAGCGCCAGCCCTTCCTCGCCGGTGTGCGCGGCGATGACCGTGTAGCCTTCTTCTTCGAGCACGTGCTGGAGCGACTCCGCGGCCCCGGGATCATCTTCGACAACCAGGATTGTGCCAGGGCGGCTCATAGTTTGACCGGCAGCACGATACCGAAAGTCGTGCGGCGAATCACCTGGGATTGGAATCGAACACACGTCAGCCGGCTCTCGACGGCACGCAGCGTGATCTTCCCGCGCGGCGCGCTGAGCGCCTCGCCGGCGTTTCTGCACAGCTCGCCAAGATCGAACAGACGGTCATGCCCTACGGCGTCTGACGGAAGGTCAGTGGAAGTGGATGGTGACGTTCCACAGCGAGCCATTCGCTTGCCACCGAGGGACCCGAGACGATTGTGTGTTCGATTTTCTAAGCCGCTCATCCTGAGAATTTTTTGTGCAAGCCCGTCTTCTTGCACAGCCGATGGTGACTGGACATTCTAACATGGTGACGTAAAGAGCGCTAGCCACAGTCGAAAGGAGCAATCGGATGCAATTGCGGCCCAATTGGTGGCGTCCTCGGGTCCGTGTTTCGGAGGGCGAATCGCGAACTACAAGCGCGATCACCATCTGCCAGTCGCTGCCAGGATCGACGAGTCCCTGTTGCGCTCGCTTGGCGTGGCGCAACGCGCGGAGCTGGTGACGACGGCTCCAGCACGCGCCGGAGCAAAGGCGTGGTCGGGTCTCTTTCCGGCTCACATTCGACAGGATTGTGCCGGTGCTGCTCATGACTCCACCGGCAGCACGACACCGAAGGTCGTGCCGCGGTTCACGGCGGTTTGGAAGCGGAGCGCGCCGGCGTGTTTCTCAACGATCCGCGCAGCGATCGAGAGGCCCAGGCCCGTGCCGCTCTGTTTGGTGGTAAAAAACGGATCGAAGAGCCGCTTCTGTACTTCGGGCGGGATACCGGTGCCGTTGTCCTCGACTTCGATGATGACGACCTCGCGCGTTCGGCCGCCCAGCGCCATCTGGCTCTCCACCGTCCGCAGTTTGATCGTTCCACCCTTGCCGAGAGCCTCCGCGGAGTTCTGCACGAGGTTGATTAGCACCTGCTTAAGCTGCTCGGGATCGGCGAGGACCTTGGTCTTCCCGGCACGCTCGACAGCGAGATCGATCAACGATCCGCGCAGTTGCGGGGCCATGAGCTGGCGCACCTCGTGCAGCAAATCCGCCGGTGAAAGTGGCACTCGCTCAGGCTCGACGGGTCGCGCGAAACGCAGAAAGTCGCTCACGATTTTCTCCAACCGGTCAATCTCCCTGCCGATGAACTCGGCGTCCGTGCGCTCGCGCGAGCCCGGCGCGAGCGCCTTCTGCTGAGTGTAAAGGCGAGCCTTGATCGCTGTGAGCGGATTGCGGATTTCGTGCGCGACACCCGCGGCGAGCACGCCGAGCGATGCGAGCTTTTCGTGCCGCTCCACCAGCGCCTGGCTTTCGATGAGTTTGACCCGCAGCGGCGCGATCATTTCGCGGTAAACGACGGCTGCCGCCCAAGTCGCGAGCAGCACCAGCGCCAGCAACGCGGTGAAGATGACGGCTTGAAGCAGCGCAAGCGATTGCTGTGTTGAAGCGACGAAGCGGCCAAGCGCCTCGCGGTGGGCGTTGGCGAGCTTCAGCCCGAGGCTGATCAGGCGCTCTTCTTCGGCCTCGACTTTGAACTTATCGAAGGAGGTTGCGTCGGCAGCGATCTCCCTGGCGACGGCGAGATAGCCGTCGTAGGCGGCATTGATCTCGCTGAGAACCGCCTTCTCGTCCGGCGTCGTGAGCACGGTTTTCTGTTGATCGATCCAAGCGTCCAGCCGCAGGCTTTCGTCCTCAAAGCTGTGCCAGTCCTCGGGTCGGCGGCCGTCCGAAAATTTGCGCAGGCGCGAGTCGAGTTTGAGCAATCCTGCCTGTAGCTGATCGGCGATGCGAAAACTTTCGAGCTGCATGGTCGTAAAGCCGCCCCGCAGCTCGCGGATCTCCCGCCAGCTTACAAATGCAGACCTGCCGATGAGCAGCGCCAGGAAGGCGAGAACGGCAGCGAGCAGAAGCAGTTGGCGTGCGACGGGAACGTTCATCGGGTGCGGCGGCGTTCGATTTCCACGCGATAGTTTGCGAGCGCGTTCGGGCGGCGCCGCCGCGGCGCCAGTCGGATCCGCGGCGCGACCTCGTCGAGTTCTTGATAGCCGAGCGGAAATTCATCGCGCTGCATTTCGGCCCACTTCACTCCGCCAAAGCTGCCACCGAGGCTGATGATTCGTTTGGTGTTCATTCGTCGTGGAAAGGCAAGCAACTTACCAGCACCGGCAAGTTGGTTACCACAGACAAGCCGCCGGCGAGGTTGCTCTACGGTGGAAGTGGTTGAACTTCAAACACTCATGGTCGCACACCGAAACTGGCACAGGCGAAGCTAAAGGTGCGGGCAGGCACCGTGCCCAGTAAGCGCGGGGCCGGAAAAGAAACACACAATGAAAACATCAATGCTCATTAAAACCGTCGCCGCGCTTGCCATCGGTGCAGCGTTTCCGCTTGGCGCGTTCGCCGCTGCGCCGGCGAAGACAATGACCGAGCGAGGCGTAGTTGAAAAGGTCAATACCGCGAGAAAAGAGTTCGCGCTCAACGGCGGACACCTGAAGCGGACGGCGATCTTCGAGTGGAACGCTTCGACGCGGTTTGTCGAGAACGGCAAGCCGGCCACAGCCTCCGAGCTGAAGGCGGGCGAGCGCGCCACCGTCGACTACGCCCGCCACGGCAAGCAGCGCGTCGCGAACAGGATCGCGATCTCACCGAGCGGCAAAACCGCTCAGGCAGGCCCATCGAGAAAAAAAGAGTTCGCACATAATTGGTTGGACTCCTGAAGCGGACCGCGCCTTCGAGTGGAGCGCCTCGGCGCGGTTTGTCGAGAACGGCAAGCCGGCTGCACCTCCGAGCTGAAGGCGACAATGTGAACTACGCTTGCCACCCAAAAGCGGCGCGTCGCGATTAGCATCGCGATCTCGCCGAGGCAAGAGGGCTCTTGCTCGCAAGGCTCCACAACACACTGGCTCTGCGGGAGCGCCAGCTCCCGCAGGCGCCTGCTACCCAACCGCAATGAACAAACCCAGGGTTCTCCTCGTCGACGATGATCGCTCAGTACTCGATGCGCTCGGCACCGTGATAGAGTCGGAAGGCTTCGACGTGATCCGCGCAGCCGACGGTCACGAGGCTGTCGAAAAGTTTCGCCAGCAACCGATCGACATTGTGCTGCTCGATTTGAACATGCCAGTCAAAGGCGGCTGGGACACCTTGGAGCGGCTCACAACCATCAATCCTTTACTTCCAATTATCGTCATCACAGCGCGGCCGGATGCCTATCCGGTCGCGATGGCCACGGGCGTCGCCACGCTGATGCAGAAGCCGCTCGACATCCCATTGTTGCTCCAAGCCATGCGGGACTTGCTCGCCGAGCCGGCCACAGAGCGCCTCTCGCGCGTCGCAGGCCGCGGGCCGCAAACGCGCAGGATCTGATGAACCAAGAGAATGCCTTCCCACTCTGTGACAATTCTGATGAAGACGCGCGCTCGATCGTGATCGAGCTCGAAGCCCACGACGTGTCCCGATTCGAATGGCGCGTCGCTGTTCCCCTGCCCGCGCACGAACACTTGAATTACACCGTCCAGGCGGAATTCGAGCTTCCTTCGATCTCTTTCTTAAGCCCATCACCGTGGGACCAACTGCAAGGCTTCACGCGTCTGGAGGAACCTCAGATGGTTGTCGCAAGCGGCGACAGGGACGCGACCGCCCATTTTCTCCGCCAACAGGTGCTGGTCTTGCAGCAAATGCTGCAACGGGCGCGCCTGGGAGTGCTTCGCCACTGCCGGCTTGTCTGCGAGCAGCCAGGCGACGAGGCCGCCGTTGAGTCTCTCATCACGTGGCTGAACACGGCGTTCAGGGCCCTGGCAGCTGCTCGCGCGCGAGCGGTCGCGTGCAAGGCCGCCGATTCTGCGGAGATTGGGCGAGAGCGGCAACTAGCCGACGAATTTATCAGTGTACGGTTGATAGACTTCGTGGCCGATGCAGAGGCAATGGTGGATGAGACACTTCTCGTTATCGCCGCTGTTGACGTGCGGTTCCGCCCGTCGCTTGCCGCCGTCGATGAGCACTTGGTGCGGGCATTAGATGCCGAGCTGACCTACCGCAAGGCCAAGGGTTATTTGATCGCCGATGCGGATTCCCCGTCCTCCCTTGAAAGATTCGTGGAGCGCAGTGGCCGTCTCAAGAAGCATTTTGAAGCCGTGCTCGCGCTCGATCGCGAGGCGTATCCGGTTGATGAGCGGCTGCACATCTGGTTCACATGCTTGGCGGCGTTGATTGGCGGAGCGTGTGCGTTTGCGCTGCAGACCTATTTGGTAAGGTGGTCGTCAGAACGGACGGTGGGCTGGGACCTGGTCGGGCTGACGGTGATGATGGGCGCAACCTACGCCATGCGCGATCGCATCAAGGAGGCCTTCCATCGCTGGCTGGCCGGGCACGTCTATCGCTTGTATGCTCAGCGGGTAGTGCGCTGCTTCATGCCGGACCACCTCGTCTCGCCGAGGCAGACGATCGTCCAAGCTCGGGAATGGTGCAACGAAACCACCACCTCGCGGCCCGATCCGCTCAATCCCGAGAGTGGATCCACGCTGCGGGTTAGGTTGATCAACCACGTCCATCGGGGCGTCATCGCACCGCAGCCGCAGCTCGCGGCCGCGGGCGTCCGCCACGTCCGCCAGCTCTTCCGCTATGATCTTACGCCGCTCTGTACACGCTTGCACGATCCGATCAAGAGCATCCCCGTGCTCGACGCGGGGTCGGGGCGGGCGAAGTTTGTCGGTGCGCCGCGCCGCTACCAGATGCCAATTCGTGTCCTGGCCGCCACGCTCGAGGACCGACGCGAATTGAACGCGTCGCTCATCCTTGATAAACAAGGCATCGTCAGGATCGACTATCATGCGAGCGGTAATTGCTGATGGTCGGCCCCGGTAGAGTCCGGCCTTACGCCCTATGTGGATCGTCCGATTAGCTTTGCGCAGACCGTATACGTTCACGGTGATGGCGATCTTGATCGGATTGCTCGGCAGCGTGACGATCGTGCGGATGGCGACCGATATCTTTCCCTCGATTGATATCCCTGTCGTCAGCGTGATTTGGAGCTACTCGGGTGTAGCACCGGAGGAGATGGAGAAGCGTTTTGTCACCGTCTGCGAACGCGCGATGACAACGACGGTCAACGACATCGAACATATTGAGTCCCAATCGTACAACGGCGTCGCGGTCATCAAGGTGTACTTCCATGAAGGGGCTAAAGTGGAAGCTGGCGTCGCCCAGATCACCTCTATCTGCCAGACGCTGCTACGAATCATGCCACCGGGGACGACTCCGCCTCTCATTATTCAGTACAGCGCATCGAACGTCCCGATTCTCCAGCTTGGCATCAGCAGCAAGACGCTCTCAGAGCAGCAGCTCTACGATCTCGGGTTGAACTTTATCCGCACTCAGCTCGCTACCGTCCAGGGCGCGCAAGTCCCACTGCCCTATGGCGGCAAGGCACGCCAGATCATGGTCGATCTCGACCCAGAGAAGCTCCTGGCAAAGGGACTCTCTGCGAGCGATGTCAGCAACGCAATCAACGCGCAAAACGTTATCCTTCCCGCGGGCACTCAAAAACTCGGTGAGCGCGAATACAATGTGCGGCTAAACAGCAGCCCGCAAGTCTTGGATATGCTCAACGACCTCCCAATCAAGCAGGTCAATGGCGCGATGGTGTACATTCGCGACGTGGCCAACGTCCGGGACGGGTTCGCGGTCCAGACGAATATCGTTTCGCAAAACCGTATTCGCTCGGCTCTGCTGACCGTGTTGAAGAGCGCAAACGCCTCGACGCTGGACATTATCAAGCGTGTCAAAGACGTGCTCCCGCGCATCAAAGCCACGCTTCCACCGGAGCTGGACATTACGCAGCTCTTTGATCAGTCGGTCTTCGTCCGAGCGGCCATCAACGGCGTGCTCAAAGAAGGCGTTACCGCGGCGTGCCTCACTGCGTTGATGATTCTGCTCTTTCTCGGGAGCTGGCGCAGCACGCTCGTCGTTGCCACGTCGATTCCCCTCTCGATTCTCTGTTCGATCATTATTCTCGGCGCGCTCGGACAAACGCTGAACATCATGACGCTCGGCGGTCTGGCGCTCGCAGTTGGCATCCTTGTGGACGACGCGACGGTCGAAATCGAAAACATTCACCGAAACCTCGGAGCGGGGAAACCAATGGTACGCGCGATCCTCGACGGCGCGCAACAGATCGCGGTGCCGGCCTTCGTTTCGACGCTTTGTATCTGCATAGTTTTCGTTCCGGTGTTTTTCCTCAGCGGTGTGGCAAGATTCCTCTTTCAGCCTCTGGCCATGGCCGTCATCTTTGCGATGCTCGCTTCCTATTTCCTGTCGCGAACCGTCGTTCCTACCATGGTCAAGTTCCTGTTGAAGACGCACGCGCACGACGAAGCACACGAGAAATCCTCCTTCTTCGGGCGCGTTCATGATCGCTTCAACAGTAGCTTTGAGGAGCTGCGCACCCGCTACGTGGGGATGCTCAGCTGGTCGCTTCACCATCGGCGCATTGTCTTCCTTGTGATGCTGGCAGCAGTCATCGTTGCCTCGATTTTGACGCCGTTTCTGGGTCGCGATTTTTTTCCCCAAGTGGACGCGGGTCAGTTCCGTCTGCACGTGCGTGCTCCGCCGGGCACCCGGCTCGAAGCGACCGAGCAGCGTTTCTACGAGGTGGGCCGCATGATTCGTCGGATTATCCCAAGCACGGAGATCTACACGATCCTCGACAACATCGGTTTGCCAAACAGCGGCATCAATCTCGCCTTCGGCGACAACGGGACCACCAGTTCCGCTGACGGCGAGATTTTGGTTGCGCTCAACCCGTTGAACCACAAGCCCACTGCCGATTACGTACGCACGTTGCGATACCGGCTGCGCCAGCAATTTCCGGACATGGAGTTCTATTTTCAGGCGGCGGACATCGTCGGACAAATCTTGAACTTTGGTCTGCCCGCACCGATCGACATTCAAATGACGGGACGTGACCCGGCGAACTATTCCCTTGCCAAGGAGATTGAAGCACGCGTGGAAAAGATTCCTGGCGCGGCGGATGTGCATCTTCACCAGCTCGTGCATGGCCCGGACCTGCGGGTCAACGTTGACCGCACTCGCGCCGAGCAGCTCGGGCTCAGTCAGCGAGACGTGGCCGGCACAGTGCTCACTTCGCTCAGCTCCAGTGGGCAGGCCTCGCCAAACTTCTGGCTCAATTTCCAGAACGGCGTGAACTACCAGGTCGCTGTTCAGACACCCCAATACAAGATGGATTCGCTGTCTTCGCTGCTCAATACCTCGATCGTCACACCGGGCCAGATGCAACCCCAGTTGCTCGGCAATCTCGCAACTCTCGCACGGAGCGAATCTCCCGTCATCGTCAACCACTACAACGTCCAGCCCGTCTTCGACATTCTCGCCAACGTTCAGGGGCGCGATCTAGGCGGTGTGGCGGACGACGTCCAAAGTGTCCTCACTGAGTTTCAATCCAAGCTGCCGCGCGGCACCTTTCTTTCCATGCGCGGACAAGTTCAAAGCATGAACTCTTCCTTCGTGGGCCTTGGCGCGGGCATCGTCTTTGCCATCGTTCTCGTTTACCTCTTGATGGTCGTAAATTTTCAATCCTGGACCGATCCCTTCATCATTATCACGGCCCTGCCCGGCGCGTTGTGCGGAATCATCTGGATGCTTTTTGTGACAGGCACGACGCTCAGTGTGCCGTCCCTCATGGGGGCAATAATGGCTATCGGCGTGGCGACAGCCAATAGCATCCTTCTTGTCACATTTGCCAATGACGAGCGGCGCGCCGGCAGGAACGCCGCCGAGGCCGCGCTCTCCGCGGGATACACGCGCCTGCGGCCGGTGATCATGACCGCTCTAGCGATGATCATCGGGATGCTGCCAATGTCTCTCGGCTTCGGTGAAGGCGGTGAACAAAATGCGCCACTGGGCCGGGCGGTCATCGGCGGGCTGCTCGTGGCCACATTCGCCACCCTCTTTTTTGTGCCGGTGATCTACAGCCTCCTCCGCGCGCGCGAATTTGCGCGCGACCGGGACGAGCTATTCGAAAAAGAAGCGGCTGGAGAAGTACAATGAACCATCAGGAAAATACGATCGGCAAATATGAGCAGCGGCCGCTTCACCCCCCGGTTCGCCGTGCAGCAATCTGGGCCCCCCTGCTCGCGGTATGCTTCGTCGCGCTGCTCATGGTTGTCGGAGTTTGGAGACATGTCCAGAGCAGAGCCGAGCTGGAGCAGGTTGCACAGAACAACGCGATAGTTGCCGTCAATGTCGTTACTGTGAAGCGCGACGAAAACCTGCACGAACTCATATTGCCGGGCAACGTCCAGGCCTTCCAAAGTACAAGCATTTACGCGCGCACAGACGGTTATCTTGCCCGGTGGCTTGTGGATATCGGAGACCACGTCGATAAGGGCCAATTGCTTGCCGAAATCGAAACGCCGGAAATCGACAAGGAATTCGAGCAGGCGCGCGCGCAGGTTGGGCAAGCTCAATCAAACGAACTCATCGCGAAACTTACCGCGGATCGCTGGCAGTATCTCGTGCAAAGGAACGTTGTGGCAAAAGAGGAAAACGATGTGAACCAGGCAACCTACCAAACCTCCGCGGCAACTCTCGCTGCGGCCCAGGCAAATTTGGAACGTCTGGAGCAATTGGAGGGCTTCAAGAGAATCACCGCACCCTTCGCAGGCACGATCACCTCGCGCAGCGTCGATGTCGGCACGCTTGTCTCCTCAGGCAGCGGCACGTCGGGCACCTTGCTGTTCAATCTCGCGCAGACCGATCCGTTGCGCATTTTCGTCAACGTCCCGCAGACCAATGTTCCGTCCATTCGGACAGGAATTGCCGCACGGCTTCTCGTGCCGGAGTACCCGGCGCGGGATTTCGAGTGCCATGTGGTGCGCACTGCGGGAGCGCTGGATCCCGCGTCACGCACCTTGCTCACAGAGCTGGAGATTCCAAATCATGACGGCGCGCTATTTCCCGGAATGTACGCGCAAATTAAGTTCACCCTGCAGGAAGCAAGCGCCCCGATCATCATCCCTGAGAACGCCTTTATCTTCCGGTCAGAAGGCACCCAGGTGGCGATAGCCGACGAACACAATTGCATCCACTGGCAAACAATCCAGGTTGGCCGTGATTTCGGCACTCAGATGGAAGTCCTAAGCGGTTTGGAGCCGAACGCCCGGGTTGTCACCAATCCCACGGACGATTTGCTAGAGGGCCTCGAAGTCGTGGTCAAACCTGAACACGATGCCTCCTCAACGAAGCAGGCGAAACCTTGACTTGAGCCCCGGATCACTCTAGTTCGGCCGATTCTCGGTGTCTTTGCAACACCTTTCTCGCAAGCGGTCTGCACGCCAGATCCGATAATCTTCCTCGACCGCTGGGCGTCAGAACATCACAGTATCCTATGACGATATTCACGAACCTTCTCAGGATCGGATGTATTTGAAAAAACCGCTTGGCAGATGCACGCGCACGATAGCGGCCGCCGCAGGCAATAGGTGAGCGACGCTGCGGTAGGCGACATGCCGGCCCCGCCATATGGGATGGAACTTCTTCTTGAATTCGAAGAGGGATTTGTAGCCGTAGTAGCGATCGAAGCGCTCGAAAAGGTAGCGAATGACCTTTTCCTCGAGACTGTCAACCGACCCGCTTTCAATATTGGCCAGAGGGGCGTTGCCAAGGCTCGCTTGAGAGAGGCCACGCCGCTGAAAATCCAGCAGACTTTCTGCAATCAGGGCGTCCATCACGCCACGATGGATCGAGCGGTGCCGCATGAGGTCGATCGAGCGGCTCGTCGCCTGCGCGTAAGGGAGCCAGGTCGCGAAAGCGATCGGCAGATTCTTTTCATCGAAGAGCACGCAAAGTTCAGCGCGCTTCAGTGACTCGGGTGCGAAGGAGCCGAGGTCAAACGTCATTTCCGTGCCGCGCCGGGTGGAAAGCCATTCGTCGGAAATCGCGCGAAGAGAGGCTTGCAGCGAGGGCCCCAATGCGATGCCGCGAAACCATTCGTATCGCCAGCCCGCCTTTCGGATCTTGTTCAGCGCGGTGCGGAGATTCTGGAATTTGCCCCCGGAAACGGTGAAAGCCTTCAGATCGATGCAGGCATCCTCGGCAACCTTGAACGTGCGGAAACCGGCAGCCTGATAAGCGGGCGCGGTCTCTTCGGGCATTTCGTAGAAAACCGGTTGCCAGTCCTGCCGCGCGCAGAAAAGGTCAAAGTCCAAAATAGCCTCGGGCAGGACCTCAGGCGGGCCGATAGGGCCGGCAAGGGTCACGGCGATATCGCGCCACAGCGCGTAGGAAATCACGCATTTCCGGTCCCCGGTTCCGTAAAAATGGTGATACTTATCGGGCAACAATGCAAAGCCATTGAGAGGATCACGCCCGTGCTGGGCAATCAACTGCTCAATCGCCTCCCGTTCAGCCGAGGACTCGATGCGTCTGGGCAGGATTGGTTTGAGAAAAAGAAACACCGTGAGCAGACCGAAAAGGACCGCCGCTTCACTGATTGCGCGAAACACCGTCTCTGCTCGCGCGCTGGCGGGATCGAGAGTCTCGGTGCCTTGTAGAAAAATCAGTTCGAGAACGGCTCGAAGGTTTGTGCCGAAATCCTGCGAACCGGTGATTTCCCCCTCAAAGCGGGGCAGGGCGATCAAGCCGAAGGCGGTGAGAATGCATAGAGCGCTTCCGCCGATGAGGAAGGCCCAGCGGACAGAGGGGCCGTCGGAGCGCGCGAAGAAGTCGCCGCGCCAGATCACGAACGCAACAACGAGCAGGCCTTGCAGCAACGCGTGATGCCAGTCGAAGGCGCGCCCAAGATGGAGAAAAGGCATCATCACGAGCAGCCCCATCGACAATGCCCAGGCCGCGCGCTTGCCCCGGAAAAGGCCGCGGCTGAGAACGAGTTGAAGAAAGCCGCCGGCTAGCAGCAGCACGCGGCTGCGTTCGGAGACATGGAAGGGACAGTATTGAGCCATCCACTCCAGCACCTCGAACGGCTTCGGCAGAAGCGCTTCGACGACATTGACAACGCCGCTCACAGCGAAACAAAGGGCCAGCCATGTCCGCGGACGAGAATGCCAGAATGGACGTCGAGATCCTTCGGCAGCCTTAGGATTTGCCGGGAGGGCTGAGGATCCAATCGATTGCATCAGCGAGGAGTTTGAGAAAATCCGGTGGACCGTCTTTGAAAAAATGCCAACCGTCAGGGTAAATCTTTAGCTCGTGAGGCGTATCGAGACGACCGAGCCATTCCGTGGAGTCGAGCGGATCATGCTCGCCATGGATTTGGACGACACGCAGACCTTCCACTCCTCGAGCCAGATCCGAAAGCCCAAAGGATCCTTTGCCCACGGACTTTATACCCATTAGATCGGACATCGTGATGCCATATCGCCCACGCTCGGCCGGTGCGATGAGGAGAAGACCGACCAGATTCGCCTGACGTGGACTGGCTGCGGCAGCAGCTAGGGCCTGTTCGGCTCCAGTGGAGTAGCCGGAAAAAACAACGGGAACGTCGCGAACCCCATTGATGCGGCGTGCCTCCTGGAGGGCCGCTGCAAAGCCGGCGGCGAGAACGTTCTGATCGTAAAGTCCCGGACCGGCGAATTTCCGGCAGTCCCAACCAACAACACAGAAGCCCTGCGAGGCAAGATACCGGCAGATCTTGTCCTCGAACGCTTTCCAACCCCCATCGCCCGAGGCGAAGAGGACGAGAGCTCGACAGCGTTTGTCCGCCTCGTAGATGCGCACGGGAAACGCCATATGAGAGAGCTTCAAGACGGCTTCCTGGCCGCCAAAGGAGCCATCCTTGCCCCCGCAGCTGCAAACGTGACCGGCGAAAAATACTGCAAGAAGGACGGCGAAAAACTTGTTCGAACCATCGGCACAAATCTTCCTTCGCATCTCTATGAAGTCTGCCTCAACCATCCTGCATTGCGAATCCCAAAATCCCTGCCTACCCCGACGGCACATTGGTGGAGGAGTCAATCAGAGGTAGGCGGAGCACCACTCGTTTCACGTTGACCTCGAACCCTTCCCGGCGCATCAGCGCGGTTATGCGCCGATATCCGTAGTGAGGATGCTTCGCGCTTAACTCCAGCACTTCCTTGCGGATGCGCCGGCTCTCCAGGCTCGATCGCCCGCTCCGATAATGAACGCAACATTCAGGATACAGGTTTTAGATATCATGCTTCGCCATCTGGTCGGCAATATAATCCGCTTGACGAATTGCGAGCGCGACAATCGTCAGTGTCGGATTTTCCGCCGTGCTGGTTGTGAACTGGCTGCCATCCGATATAAATAAGTTTTCGATATCGTGAGCCTGACCCCATTTGTTGCAAACGCCAT
>CAWEOV010000022.1:0-86081 GCA_963810765.1 uncultured Verrucomicrobiae bacterium | reverse complement strand
CCGAGCTGTTGCTCATGAGCCTTTTCATGGCGTGCATCACCGGCATTCCGGGCTTGCCCACTCCAAACTGCCCCAGTTTGCTGCGGTGCTCGAGCCCGCAACACCCAACGAGCGTCCACCCTTTCCCAGTTATTGGCAGGCGTTTCAGGACCTCTTCCGCAGCTTGGCGGATCCTCGTGTGGGAGCCCAGTGGGACATCGCGAACTCTGGAACCGAGCCGCATCTGGTCAATGCCGACTGACTGCATGTCTCTCCCGATCGCCATGCCAGGGTCCAGCCGGCCACTTCTGCCATGAACCCGTCATCGCCAAATCGCCGGCGACGGCCGAGCGCTTGTATTCGAGGCGATAGGGCTGAAGAAGGATTTTGACGACGGCCAGGTGCAGGCGTTGCGCGGCGTGGATTTTCGAATCGCCGGAGGCGAATTCGTCGCCGTTACCGGTCCGAGTGGGTGTGGTAAGACCACTTGCTTCAGATGCTTGGCGGACTTGATCGACCCACCGCGGCTACTTTATTTACGCTATCGTAGAAGCTCGATAGGTGACCTTCCCGACCTATATCGATCGCCAATTTACGCCGGAGGCTCTCAGTGAAGTGACAATTTCGCGTTCCAAACGTGAGTAGCCGTCGGCACATCAGCTTTATCCTTCGGCCTCGCTCTTCCGTTGAAGGTCAAATCTGGATGTGTCCCTCGCGATCTTCGGCGATCAACAGTGGCTATCTAACTCCAAGGCCTCTCTCATTCCATTGCCTTCAGGGAGGGGGACGCACCGCGAAAAAAGATATCACAATCCAACACCGCCTCCGGGATACCCAGGCATCGGGCTAAATCCACGTGCTCGAAGAAGATCGTCCAACACAACCCGTAGTTCGTTTGGACGCAGCCCCGGTGCTTGTTTCAATGATCGACATTTTCCCGCGCACGCAACAGACTGGACACTTGAAAGAGAGCGTTCCGAAAATTGGCGAGTTCTCAAACCCGTTAAGGACGGATGCACGGACTCCACCCCTATCTCTTTAAGATGATTACCGGTGTCCTCTTCCCGCGTGCTCAGGCCGTGGGCGTGATTGCTCCTGATCTCCTCTGTTCACAAGCGGCTGCTCTCCGCTGGTCTTCAGGAAGCCGGTCACACCGCCTCCCCACGCCTTCATTTCCTACCAAGCCCCGAAGCCGGGCGACAAGTCCCTGCGCCTCGGGGTCAAGGACCTCATCGATATCAAGGGAGAGGTGACCTCAGCCGGGTCGGAATATCTCTACAAGCATGCCAAACCGGCAAAGCAAGACGCGGAATGTTTGCGGATCGCGCGCGAGCGGGGGGTAGCCATCGTCGGAAAGACGAATCTCAGCGAGTTCGCCATAGGGGTGTCCGGTTCCAACGACTATTTCGGAACACCGATCAACCCGGTTGCGAGGGATCGTGTTCCGGGGGGATCTTCGAGCGGCTCCGCCGTGGCGGTGGCGCTCGACCTTGCCGATGTCGCCCTAGGGACAGACACGGCTGGCTCGATCCGTGTCCCGGCAGCCTGTTGCGGGGTCGCGGGCTTAAAGACGACGTTTGGGCTCGTCTCGACAAAGGGTGTCTATCCGATCTCTCCGAAATTTCTCGATACCGTCGGCCCGATGGCCAAAGACGTGAGCGGGCTCGTGAAAGGGATGGAGCTTTTGCAAGAAGACTTCGACACTCTCTACGCCAAGGCCAAGGCGGCGAAGCCGTCGGCGCGACAGATCCGGATCGGTCTGCTCCGGGTTCCCGGCACCGATCCAGCCATCGATCGAGCAATCGACGGCAGACTTGCGGAGCGGGGGTTCCAGATCGTTCCCCTCGACGAGCAATTTCTCAAGGCTTGGCAGCAGGCGCAGCGTGACGGAAACCTGATTGCCGCCGCCTCCTCTTGGTACAACAATCAAGCGATACGACGCCAAGACGAGGTGGGTTGGCGCGCCCGGATAGCGATCTGGTTCGGAGATATCGTCTTTTCCACGCAAGTACGGTGACGAAGCAAAACGTCAGCAGGCGATCGCGCGTCGGGACGGGTGGCGAAATACTTTGCGTCAAGTCTTTCAGGAGGTCGATGCCATCGCGCTTCCCGTTCTTCGGAAAGCGCCACTGAAACGGAACTGGTATTTGACCGGGATCTTCGAGGCACGGTTTCTCAGGATTCAGAATACCGTGGCAGTGAACTATGCGGGCGTCCCCGCGTTGGCCCTGCCGATTCCGCTCCCGGGCAGAAAATTTCCTGTGACCAGCATCCAGTTCGTCGGTCCCCCGAAGGCGAAGCTGCCCTGCTGAACATCGGGCGCCTTATCGAGACGAAGAGCTAGACCGGAACGCCGGCGCCAGATAACGCGACGCGTCTGCGGTGATCCGCAGTTGCGGCGAAAGACTCGAACGATCGCGCCAGGGACGACGGTTACATCACCGATCAGCCGGTCGTGCGCAGCCGCCGCAACGCGGCCATTCTCGAAAGCTGAGCGGCCGCACCGCGCCGCAGTTGAAATGATCGCAGCGTCGACGCCCGTGGCATGAACCCGATTCGCGATTCCGCACCGACGGTGAACGATGTGCCGCATGTCAACATACGATTGGCGTGCGCACATGCAGTTCGTCACCGGCTTCGATGTGACCGTTTACCGTCCTGCGGCAACGTGCTTCCCGGGACGGTGACGACGACGCCAACACCGGCGTCAGCTTCTCTTTTGCTTCCCCAACCGCTGTCCGCGAAGCTCAGAAACATTTTCATCTTCGTTTTGCTCGCGCTTTTGGTCGCGCTTCACTTCCGTGGCATATTTAATGGGAACGCTCCAACTCCGTCACACAACATTTATGAAAACCAGCGAAGTCATCGAAGCCGCCCAAAAATTCTCAAAACCCTATCGCATCGCGAACGACAAGAAATTCCGGCTCACCGACGTCGATCCCGGCGACACCGGCGAACTCAAGTCCGAAGACAAGCCGCGAGCGAAGGAGGCGCTGCAAACCGGTGTGCAGGCCCTCGCGGAGTTGCAGGACGTCCTTTACGCGCAAGACCGCTGGTCGCTGTTGCTCATCTTCCAGGCGATGGATGCGGCCGGCAAGGACGGCGCCATCAAGCACGTCATGTCGGGGGTGAATCCGCAGGGTTGCCAGGTGTCGTCCTTCAAGACGCCGACCTCTGAGGATCTCGATCACGATTATCTGTGGCGCTGCGTGAAGGCGCTGCCGGAGCGCGGTCGGATCGGCATTTTCAATCGCAGCTACTACGAGGAGACGCTTGTCGTGCGCGTGCATCCCGGAGTTTCTCGTCGGGACAGAAACTGCCCAAGGAGTGCGTCACCAAGAACATCTGGGACGAGCGGTTTCAGGACATCCGCAGCTTCGAGCGTTACCTGCACACGCAACGGCACCATCGTCCGCAAATTCTTCCTCCACGTCTCCAAGAAGGAGCAGAAGAAGCGCTTTCTCGAGCGGCTTGATAACCCGGACAAGAATTGGAAGTTCTCGGCGAACGACGCGAAGGAGCGTGGCTTTTGGGACGATTACATGGAGGCGTATGAGGAGACGATTCGCGAGACGGCGACGGAGGATTCGCCGTGGTATGTGGTGCCGGCAGACAACAAATGGTTTACGCGTGTGGTCGTCGCCGCGGCCGTGATCGATGCTCTGGCCTCCTTGGATCTTCATTACCCGAAGGTCGACGCCGCGAAGCAAGAGGAGTTGGCGACGGCGAAGAAGACGCTGCTCGCTGCCGAGTGAACGACGCGTCGCCAAGTTCCTCTGGAACTAATACGGGCCGCGAGATCGATAAAGGCGAGGCCTCACATGACCTGTTTCTCTGCTTCGGCAAGGAAGGCGCTTTGAGGAGACGCGAATTCGGAGATCAGATTTCATTCTTGAGCGTATGCGCCAAACCGCAGATCCGTCGGCGAAACCGCTTTAGCCCTCAACCGGAGGTTTTCGGTTGGATGTGGCCAGTACGCGTGGAATCTCGACGCTTGCATTGCCAATATGGCGGCCCTGGCCGAACAGCGGGGGAGCCTAATGGATGAACTCCTGAGTCATGTCTATCACCTTCGCGGATCGCCTCGCTTAGACGACGATTTCTCGAGTATCGAAGCTCGGTTCCACTAAGAAGACCGTCAAAAAAGGTCGGGGCTACGCTGTGCGACGGGCAGGACCGTAAAGCGCACAGGCGTTGTCCATCTCGCTCAAGCCACCGGGCTTCATGATTGTGTCCTGGCTTTGGGGATTTTCGGCTTTCGGCCGACCTGCTTGAGGCCGCGCGGCGATGGAACCTTTCGGCTAACAGTTTCGCGGCCTATGAACCTGTGCGCCTCGCTAGCCGAGGGCGAAGAGGCGTGACGTATCAAAGGCCCAAATCCGCACGACAGCTTTCGCTGAAGGCTCCCAATACATCGAGTTCGTTGTGACCTATGATTTCCTCCGCACGAGTGAACTTGCGGGTTGGCGCGTAGTAGGCGGCGATTATCGCATCCACTACTTCCCTCGCCCTATCCACGATCTCCTGCGGGGCAAACAGTTTGATTTTGTGCCGAATCGAGTAGAGGTGGACCACTTTCGAGATATCCTCCATCTCGTGCGACAACGCGTCCGTGAACAATCGGGACGCTTCATCGATAAACTCGCTATAAAGAGCCTCGCGCTTGGCTCTCCGTTGATTGAGGTAGGCTAAGCGGTTCTGCGCATTTTGCGTCAACCAGGTGGTTGCGAGCGAGGAGAGGGCGCCGATGGCGGAGCCAGCCAGCGCGGAGAGAGCTGAGATATAAGCGGCATCCATATTCCAATGGGAATCAGCAATCCTATAACTTTTCCCCTTATTGCAAGAAAAACCCCGCCGAGGTTTCCCAGGCCGGGGGCGTGTTGAGGTTGTGGCAGATTAAAATAGCGCTCTGGCGTGACGTGACTGGGGCCTCAGGTTAAACCAGCCACGCTGAGCCTCCCCCTAACGCGGTTATTTGAGGGCGGTGTTGGCGTTAGCCGGTCGTCTATTTCCAAGGAACGACCACGATGACGGTCACTCACTCGGCACAGGAACTCTTTAAGGGTAGTCACTTTGACCTGAAATCGTCGTGGGGGTCGTTTGACGAAAGGGGAAATACCCTAGTGCGCCACGTAATCGTGTGAAAGGGTTGCAGTGTTTAGGTCTTCTAGAAGCCTGGTCGGTCTTTGCGGATGCGGCGGGAGAAATCGGGCGCGTCGTTTGCGGCCTGCGCGGCGGGGTTGATGAGCGCGCGCTGTTTTAGCTCCGCAAAGGGCAGGCCGGCGGTGGCGATCGTATGGCGCTCGAACATGAGTTCGTCGCCTTTGCCATTGAGCAGGATGCGCCAGTCCCACGGCATTCGCTCCGCGGAGGGATGCTGGTCGCGGATGGTGGTCGTGCAGTTGGTGGTGATGGCGTTGTACCAGCGCGGGCGGTCGCGCATTTGGTTGAGCGTTCGCAGGTATTCGAGGAAGCGCTCGCGGGCCTGTGCGGGGGTGGCGGTGAGGCGGTAGAGATAGATGTCCTCGCCGTGGCGGTAGTTCGTGCGGACGCGGATGACGTCGCGCTCGTCGGCGACGATGTAGATGAGCTCGAACTGCCGGTAGAGGCCGCCGATGGCGGAATAGGTCTGGCCGACCTTCTTCCGCGTCTCGATGGAAAAGCAGACCGGCGGCGCATCGGCGAACTGGAAGCTGACGATGGGGTGCGCCATCCACGGTGAGCCCCAGTAGTTGATGGCCAGGTCGATGCCGGTGATCTGCGAGAGGCGCACGGTGCGCGTGTCCCAATGCGGCGTGTAATCGGTCTCGGTGCGGTAGTCGCAGTTGCGGACGTTGTGCAGCGTGACTTCGTCGCCGTTGATCTCCGCCGACGCGAGCTGCGCCACGTCGGGTTGCCAGTTGGCTTCGTTGCTCGGCTTGAGCGTGAGCCACCACGCGAGCACGAGGGCGAAGCCTGCAAAGATCGCACCGAGCTTGCGCCAGCTCCCGCGAAGAAAAATCAGCGCGCTCACGAAGGCGAACGCGAGGATGATCGAGGCCGCGCCGCGCAGAGCCGCCCACGGGAGGTCGAAATACAGCGCGCCGACGGCCCACAGCGCAGCAATCGCGCTTACCAGATAAGCGAAAGCGAGCGCGCTCCAGCGGAGAAAGCGGATCATCAATTACCGGGAGTCACGGCTTCCCGCGCCGACGACGGTGCCGGGATGGCCCGCCTCCTTACCTCCCTTTCGCCGGCGAGGTTCAGCTTGAGAATGCGCTTCACCTCGGCGATGGCCTGCGGATTTTGGTGCGCGGGATGGGCCGAAGGCACGACAAGTTCGCTCTGCGCGCCGTCGAGGTGGCTACTCCAATACGGCACGACTCCGTCGCTCGACTTCGGCGCGTCGCCCCTGCCGCGGTCGCCGCAGATCGTGTGATAAGGAATGCCCGGCGTGATCGGGATCGTGTTGATCGCTTTCACGAAGCGATTGTTCGGCGCAAGCGTATCGACGCTGTTCGGAATGCGTTTGAGGCGCAGGTCGTCGCCTTGATAGGTCTCCACCTTCAGCGCGTCGGCGCCCGCACTGAGGAGGTTGGCGGGCGCTTTCACGAGCATCGAGCCGATGCGGCCCGCCCAGCCGCTCGCCATCTCGCTGCCGCGGAGCGGCGCGGAGATGAAAATCACGCGGCCGATTTCGTTGCGATGCCGGAAAATGAGTGCGTCGGTGAACAGCTCGCGCGCTCGCGGCGAGAGCTGCGTCTGCGCGGGCGGCTTGTCGAATATTTTCAACCAGAGCTTGTCGCCGGTATCTGTAATCAGCAGCCGGCTGATGCACCCGCCCATGCTATGGCCGATGACAACCATCGGCTTGTGCATCGGGATACTTCTTTTCGATGGCATCGAGGTCGCGCCGCAGGATCGAGGCGGAATAGGGATACGGGTATCCGCTTGGATAGCTGTAAAACCAGAACTGGTAGTTGCGGCGGATCTCCTCGTCGCCGCGCAGATCATTGAGCATCGGCGTCCACGTCGCGGCAGTATCCATTAGGCCGTGAATGACGAGCACGACCGTCTTGTTCGGATCGTAAGGCTGGAGCCGCACGATGCGCGCCGTCTCGGCGTATTTTCCCGGGCGCAGCAGGCGCGTGAGTTCCAACTTCTTCGGGTTCGCGCTCGCGAGCAACACCGCGATCGGCACGGTATAATCCGCGGCAAGGGGGAAGGTCCGTCCGTCTAAATGCACGGTCTCGGTCGCGAGCGGATCCTCGAAGTCGAAAATGGCGTGCCGGCCGTCGAAACGGATGATCGCGGTGACGCCGTAGTAAATGCGCGGCAGCGAGAAGTTCGTCTTCGCGTCCAGGTTCATTTCGCGTCCGATGGCGACAATCGGCGCGCCGAGGCCCTCCTTGCGCGTGTGCTCGCGGACGTAAGTGCCGTGGATGTCGAACTGATCCGCCGGCGTGAAATCGTAGAGCGCCGGGTTCCAAAGCTTGCGTGGATCGGGCTTGCGCGTGAGGACGTAGTCTCCACCCTCCGCCGGCACGCGCAGCGGATGCGTCCACGGATCGAGCTTTGCCTGCTTGATGGTGCCGAGGACGCGGGCGACCGCAAAATTGTAATCATTGCGCGCGTTGATGTCCGCGGGGTCACGGGCGAGTTGTTGCATCGCCGCCTCCGCTGCCGCCAGGTATTCGCCCATTGCCACGAGCGGCTCGCGATTCTCCTGCCGTAGCGCGTTGACGATCCTGCGCTCGGTCGAGACCAGCGCGCCGACCGCGGCACGCAGGGGGCGAAATTGCGGCTTCTTTTGCGAGACTGTGGCGTATTGTGCGCAGCCGGCCAGGCTGAGCGTGGCGGCGAGCGCTAAGGCGGGGCTTGTTTTCATGAATGAGGTCTTTCGATGTTTGGTTGGTTCGGTCATCTCCATGGCGCGACCGGCAGTGTCCAAAGACGGATGAACGTGGCGGCCTCTGATGATTACACTGCGAGCATCCGGGATGCGGTAACTGGTAACCAAGTCAGAAAACTTGTGGGTCATACGGGCAGAGTGACAGAGGCGGTCTCAGTCCTAACGGCGCCCTCGTGGCAACGGTATCGCACGACGGCACAGGGCGTCTCTGGGAGACGGAGGATTTCGTCCGAATCGTTCTCGTCGGTCATTCTTGGTTTAGGACGCGAGTGCGGACCTGCAGCAACAAGTGCGTTCCAAGTTGTGTCCACTGCATCTGGAGAGCACTTCAAAACGGGGCTGGCCAATGAAGTCAACGGTTATCATTTCTCTGACCAACGTGGAAACCACTGAAAACACTTGGTTCCCCACACTGCGCCGCGGCTGTAATCCTCGCGGACGGTGCCCCATTGCCGCTCGGACACATAAGGTCCCCACTGCCGCCAGTTTCCCGTGCCCGCTTTATCGTTGACCAGGCGTTGTCCTTCGGCGGACGCGTTCGCCGTCGTTTTGGGGGATGGAGTCTTTGGCACGTGCGTTTGTCTAGTTCAGGATTTGGGTGGCGGCTGTGACCGCAGGTTTGGTCCCGCTTGTCGGGGAGGAAGTCTCTTCCGCCTCGGATATCGTCGGCGACCGGAACGTAGGCAATTGGACGAGGTCCTTGGAGAAAACAAGGTCAAGGGTCCAGTCGAGCGCGACGCGAACTTTCTTCGCGAAACCCGGAAGTTTGCTCAGGTAAATGCAGCGCCAGAGCCACCAGGCGATAATTCCGGAGAACTTCATGCCGAGCATTTCCGCCACCCCGGTGCGCCGTCCAATGGCCGCCAACATGCCGAGCATCTTGAACTTGAACGGCTGCGGCGGCTGGCCGCGCATCGTCGCGACGATGTTCTTCGCGAGCGTCGCCGCCTGCCGGATGGCGTGCTGCGCGGTCGGCGGACAAAATTTGCCCGGTTTCAGCGCGTCCGGCACGAGCGTGCAGTCGCCAAACGCCCAAACGCCGGGAAAGTTCGGCACTTGCATACATTCGTTCGCCACGACGCGGCCCCGCTGCAACGCGCAGGGCAGACTCGCCAGCACCGGCGCCGGCATGGTGCCCGCGGTCCAGATCAACATGCGCGTGGCGATCTTCGTGCCGTTGTCGAGCGTCACCTCGTGGCCGTCGTAACCGGCGACCTTCGTCTTCAGCCGGATGTCCACCCCGCGCGCGCGGAGCTTTTTCTGGGCGTAGTGACCGAGGCTTTTCCCCAACTCCGGGAGAATGTGGTCGCCGGGGTCCACCACGACGACTCGGACCATGTCCTCTTTGAGGCGATGGTAGAACTTCATCCCTTCGCGCAGGAAATCGTTCACGGCGCCGGCGGTTTCAATGCCGGCGAAACCGCCGCCCGCCACCACCGCCGTTAAGGTCGTCTGGCGCCGGGTTTCGTCCGTCTGATTGTCCGCCAATTCGAGTGCGTCAATGACCCGGTTGCGTACGAGGATGGCGTCGCCCAGCGTTTTCATCGTCAGGGCGTGCTCGGCGAGGCCGGGCGTGTTGAAGAAGTTTGTCACCGCGCCAAGCGCCAGCACGAGCTGGTCGTAGCTCACATCGACTGGGTCTGGCAGGTCGGCGTGCGTTATGCGCACCTGCTTCTTAACCAGATCGATCGCCTCGATGCTGGCAATGGCCACACGCGTGTGACGCAGCATCTTTCGCAGCGGCTGCACGATGTCGGTGACGGCCACGTCGCTCCCGGTCACCTCGTGGAGCATGGGCGTGAACAGCAGGAAGTTCTCTTTGGCGATTAAAGCAATCTCGATGTTCGGGTCGCGGCCCAGCCGCTTTTCCAGATGCAGCGCGGCGTAGGCGCCGCCAAAACCGCCGCCGAGAATCAGAATCCGTTTCTTCGTTGTCGTGGTGTTTTTCATAGCTTATAGGCGTCAGCAACAGCTTTTCGCCAGGTCGTTTGTCGCAAACACTTTCACTGGCGTCATGCCAGGCACCTTACTGAGAATCTGAGGGAGCATATCAGCTACATACATGACGCCTTCATCTCTGGACTTCTGATCCTTGTCGAAGATGCGCACCTCGCCGCCACGAGTACTTAACATTAGGGCAATGCGGCGACCGAGCGTGCCCGCTCCAACGATTGTTATGGGACGGTTGTCAAAGTCATAATCCATCTTTGTCATTGTTCTCTGCTTTTTGTGTTTGTGGTTTTCTTTATCGATTCCCCTCGGCGCACGTGCGCCGTAGGCACACGGTTTTGCTTCGTGACCATGAAAACCATGAGGGCGGAAGTCGACGCTGACGGTATTTGCAGGGCGGAAATTCGCCATGACATACCAATGACGCGTGTCCAACAACGAGAAGACCGGAGTGCCAGCACTGGCATAGGCTCCCGCGGAAATGTTCAGATTGATGACCCGACTGGGAAATGGCGCGATGACTTTACAATAGGAAAGATCGAGCAGCCAACGCTGCGGCTCGATTGGATTGAGAAGCATTGGATGACGGTGTGGGGTAAATAGCATGAAAAAGCGAACACCAAAAACATCACCCCGCTCAACGAGCCAGGGCACGAACGAGCGCGGCGACGAGGAGGCTTTGCGTTCGTCTGTTTTCATCTGGGGTGTGGCCGATTGATTTTCGTGGGCAAGCACCGAAGCGAGATGGCCCATCATCGTGATTCGGCCCGAATGCGCGATCTCCTGCCGCAGGTTTTTGATTGTTTCGTGCGCCCGCTAATACTGCCGCAAGAGAATTAACCGGACCAACCGAGGTTCGCGCAGAACCAGTCCTGTCCAAACCAGCACGCCAAAGCCTATCGCAAAGAGGATTGGGAAATTTCCGGCCCGCGCGATCACGTGAACCGTCACCGCGCCGCCCAGATAGCCGGTCTACGCATGATTGTGTCTTGATTGAGGCGAATTGCAAGGAACGCAAATCGCCCAAGAGAACGTTTCCGCCGAAATCGATCTTTGCCTTGTTGCCTTGGTACTCACCGCGGGGAAGGCGGATTCGCTGTGAGTCCGAATCGGCGATGACCTTTGAGCTTCGCGAAGTCTCCTTGACGTCAAGTCATACCAATGGTACTACTCCATGATGAGCGTTGCAAAAGTCGCAGTATCCATCGATGGCCGGTTGCTTCGACGGCTGGACAGTCTTGTCGCACGCGAGGTCTTTCGCAGCCGCAGCGAAGCGATTCAGAAAGCTGTGGCCGAGAAGCTCGCCCGCATGGACCGGGGCCGCCTTGGACGCGAATGCGCGAAGCTCCTTCCGGGTGAAGAACAGCAACTGGCTGACGAAGGCATGGGCAGAGACGCTTCGGAATGGCCAGAATATTGAGGGGTGATGTCGTCTGGGCCGAGCTCGATCCGACACAAGGTCACGAGCAATCTGGCCGGCGTCCGGTCCTCGTGCTTAGCCAGGATGTTTTTAACGAGCGCTCCGGGACGGTGATTGCCTGCGCTCTCACGAGCCAGGAACCGCGGGCTGGCTTTCCGCTCACGCTAGAATTGGCCGGGGCGAACCTGCCAAAGCGTTCGTGGGTGAAAATCAGCCAGATTAGGACACTTTCAGTGAAGCGGCTCGGCAAGAAACTCGGGCGCATCTCGGTTGAGGAACTGGATCAAGTGATTGAGGGATTGAACGAGATCATCGGCGCGTAGCTTTTTAAACGGTCAGAGTGCTCTGCGAAGGGTGGCGCGCTTCGGACCGGCTGCGATAACCCTCCTACGACTGCTAACGTGCGCAATTTCCATTTTTAGGAGTGCCCGAGGCACGACCTGAACTATTCCGGGGGGAGATTCGCCGCGAGCTTCCACGTGCTACGGGAACCCGGCGGAAAAAATATGCAACTCCCGCTGCCCAACCGTGTAGCCCTGAAAGGATTCCGTTGATTTACTTCTGTCAGTGACAATCGGGGCAAGCGATCGACACGATCGCAGCCTTTAAGTTTGTAGGCAGATTGCGCCATGCCTCAATGACCCTCTGCAGGTCCGAATCAGCGATCACCTTTGAGTCTTGTGAGTCTCTTTGTGAGACTCGCGTCGGAAGCTTCTGATAATGAGGCGCGGGCTTCGAGTTCCGGAATTTTTGCTCCTGGGCATCAATCTCGTAAATCTCTGGCACAAGAGCACCGACAAGTGACATGATCGCTTTGGAAGTTAGGAATGTCCTTCCCGTCACTTGTTGTAGAGAGATAGAATGGGGATGTCATAGCCCGTTCCGGGAGCGTCCATCGCATCAAGAACTCCCTCCAAACGACTCAGGACCGCTCACGTAGGGGCCTCTTGCATCGCACTCGCAGAACTTGAGCGCTTCGCTTCACGACAGAAGAATACCCCTCTTCAACGCCAGTCCGAAGTCACTGACAACATCTGCGCGGCGTCATTTACGCATGATGCAAGCCGTGCCCTTGACCCCCAGTTGCACACCCATTTTTCCGCCCGCGAAATGAACTTCTCCTCCTCGTTCTCGTCCCTCGGCCTCGATCCTATTCCGATCGAAGACGAGAAGGAGGAACGAACCACCCAAACCTCGGATTGCGCGCCAGCCTTGACTTCTAAATACAGTGACGCGCGAAGCTTTTGTCAATCTCGCTCAGGATCGCCTTGCGCGATAGCCCGGCGCCATTCGGTCCGTCGTGAATTTTGCCGTGCACCTTGGTGGCGATGACGACCTCGTCCCGATTCGCGAAGTCCTTCAAAGCGCGTCCGAGGATCTCCTCACTCTTCCCAATGGAATCGCTTTGATCATCCTCTCTTTCCATCATCAGCATTGAAACTGTTATTGGTAGCCGCGCCCGGGCGTATCCAATCAAGATGGCGTGCTCACCGCTCGTCCTAGGCGCGTGATTTTAGCCAATATTGAACTGCGTTAGAAGGCGGAAAGGCATATGTTCGAGGGCGTGGGTCCCACGATCATCGCCAGGGATCTCGCGCATGAACTGAGTGGCACGACGGACCATTTCATCGAGGTCCTGGACGATCAGGTAGTCAATTTGCTGCGTCCGCAGGAGAGGTTCGGTTACTCTGTTCAGCTCGTGAGTGATGTAAACCGGGCGGTACGCATGTTGTAACTCGGCAAGCGCCTGGGCCAGGCCGCGGTTGCCGCCGTGAACATTGTAGACTCCGACAATCTTCGGCTTCGCTTGCAGCAGTTTTCGAGCCGCATCATAGGTGGCTTCGTCGGAGTCCTCGCCTTTGATGACCTCGAGGACTTCGACGCTTTTAAACTTCTGGCGCATGATCGAACGGAACCCGATTTCGCGATCTTCATGGCAGCGGTAGAAAAAGCTGCCAACCACGACGGCCACCTGGGCACCCGAACGTCCTTCCAGATGGCGCCCCATCAGGTAGGCAGCGACGTTGCCAGCCGCTCGGTTGTCAATGCCGAGATAGGCCGAACGGGCGGACAACTCAAGGTCCGAAACAAGAGCCATTACGCGTTTCCCCGCCTGCCGAAGGCGTCTCAGTTCGTCGATAATCGGCGGAACGTTCTTGCAGACTATCGCAAGTCCATCCACTCCGTCCGTCCGACCTTTGATCGCTTCAACCACCGCCTCATCGGAGGAAGCGCCCAGGCCTTCAATTTGCAAAGCCCGATCACCGTTTCGCTGTTTTTCGATAGCCGCTAAGAAAGACTCCGTGAAGGCTTGGCCCGCCTGAATGATAAACCCAAAGCGCTGCGGAGTCTGATATGCCGATGAGGCACCAAACGGCTTTTGGGGGCTCTCTGTTCGTATTCCGCCTCAAGCTGGGCGAGCGCCTGGTTCACTCTGTCTCGCGTGCGGGAGTGTACTCCTGCCCGCCCATGAAGCACCCGGTCCACGGTTGCTTTGCTGCAGCAACTCAGCTTTGCAATCTCATCAATTGAAGGTCTCGCCCTGGTTCTCATTCCCTAGCGAATATCCCAAAGATGGCAATTAATTCAACTCATAGAACCTCATTTCCCATCATCGTCCCGGCGCGGATGCACACATCGGCAAGGATTGCGACTGGCGGGAGGGGCTCCCGCCAGTCACTCCTTGACGCTTAACTACTCGGGGTAGGCTCCCGCGACGCGCTGATCATAATCGATCAGAGCTCCCGTGATGACGCCGGCTTCTGGACTCAATAGGTAGGCAGCCAATCCGGCTACTTGATGCGGCTTGACCAACTGTCCCATGGGTTGCGCAGCCTCAGCTTTCGCGAGCCAATTTTCACCGACGCCGTGAAATTTCTGCTGCGTCGCGCTCTCACCGGGCGTGTCCATCCAACCCGTGAGAATTCCGTTGCAGCGGATGCGATTGGCTGCGTAGGCGTTGGCGACATTCTTGGTGAGGGTCGCAAGCGCTCCCTTCGACGCGGAATAGGCCGCCAGATAGGATTGTCCGCAGTGCACCACCATCGAGAGGATATTGACGATGCTTCCCGGCTGGCCGGTTTCGACCAAGTGGCGAACCACACCCTGCATCAACAAGAAGGGCCCGGTCACGTTGGTCCGGAACATCCGGTCCAGGAGTTCAGGGCTGGTATCCAGGAGGGTGCCCCGGTCTGGCAGGGCAGCGGCGTTAACCAGACCATTGACCGTGCCAAAACGCTCCAGGGCGGCGGCGACCAGCCTGGAGCAGTCCTCTGGAGACGAGACATCAGCCTTTACGAAGATACAGTCCGTGCCAAGAGATTGGAGGCTGGCAGCCGCCTTTTCTCCTTTGTCTACGCTTCGTCCGCTGAGAATCATGCCCCGCGCGCCCTCGCGCGCCAGCCGCTCGGCGATGGCGAAACCCAAACCTTGGGCTCCTCCCGTGATGATTGTGGTCGTTGTTCGGTTTCTTAAGAAGAAGTCGTTATTCATTGCCAGGTAATTTCACAGTTTGGGATGGAGAAGGGCAATCTGGATGTGACCGTGTTCCAGGACGCCAAGGGTCAGGGCGCCGGGTCGGTGGAAACCGCGGTCAAACTCATCAAGGGCGAGAAGGTTGAGTCCTTTGTTTGGATCCCGTTCGAGCTTGTCACTGCGGAGAACTACAAGGAATACCTCAACAAGTGATGCTGGCCTGCGCCGCGGTAAGACGACCGCGGCGCAGTCTCTGCCCCTTGCATACAACGCATTGAGAATATGAAGACGGACGTGAGTGAAGAACAACCCCTTGCCGTTGAGTTCGACTCCGTAGGGGACGCCGACGCATCGAATCCTGGGTGCCGACGCACTCCAGCACTGCGTCAGCACCGATTCCGTTCATTATTTCCTTAATGCGGGCCACCCGGCCAGTTCGTTAATTCGGTTCCTTCTTCGAAGGCAGCGGGAGCGAGCCTAGGCCTCGCGCTGGACGATAAAGCGGTTATCTTCTTGACTATGGCTTCCTTTCGCGTTGCGACGAATCTTGCAGGGTTCTTTCGCGCCGCATCGCTAACCAACTTGGAAGCAGAGCAGATGATGACAGTGCACGGAGCCGATCGTCCGGTGCTGCTCTGCTGGCACGAGGGTCAGGTATTCGCGCTCGACAACCGTTGCCCCCACATGGGATTCCCACTAAGCAAAGGGAGCCTGGACTACGGCTTACTTACCTGCCCCTGGCATCACGCCCGCTTCGACTTGCGCAGCGGGTGCACTTTCGACCTCTGGGCGGATGATACACCGCTGTTCGAAGTGTGCGTCGAAGGAGATGATATCTGGGTCTCCAAGGTGCCAGTCCAGCGTGCTGATGCGGTTTTCCATTCTGCACGTTTGCGCCGGGGCCTGGAGGAGAACATCGGGCTGGTCCAGGCTAAAAGCATCGTTGCGTTGCTCGCGGAAGGGGAGGGAGCGAAAAGGGTAATACGGGAGATCGCCAAATTCGGTGCGCGACATCATCAAGTGTGGGGAGATGGGATGACCATGTTGAGCCTGGTGGCTCGACTGGGCCCTTGCCTTGGCGAGACCACGCTGGTCTACGCTTTGGCTGCAGCGGCGCGCACGGTTGCAGGAAACTGTGCTGGGCAGCCGATGCGACACTCTCCAGGACGCCTCAGTGGAGAAGGCTACGACGAGGAGCGCCTGAGCGAATGGATGTTTCACTGGGCAAAGGTCCGCCACGATGAGGCTGCGGAGCGGACGTTGCTAACGGCTGTAGGCTGCGGCCTCACGAGAGAAGGACTCAACCGCATGGTCTTCGGGCCAATCCAAGACCGGATCTATGCCGACGGGGGGCACGCCCTGGATTTGTCCAACAAGGCGTTTGAGTTACTGGAATTTATCAGCTGGGAATACGCGACCGAAGTTCTACCGCTCATTGTGGAACACGTAACACAGTCGCGGTCCGAGGAAGAACAGGGAACATGGCGGGCGCCAGTCGATCTCGTTGAGCTAATTCAAGCAGCCGAGGAAGCCCTGCGCAAGAACCCGCCAAGGACGCGAGGAGAGACCGTGTGTAAGCCGGACTTCTACAGTCAAGTGCTTGGAGAACACCCTCAGGCGATTATTAGAGCCGTTGTCGAAGCCCTGAATCACGATGTTCCGCCGGTCGAAGTCGCACGACACCTGACACTCGCGGCTGCGTGGCGCTTGGCGCGTTTCCCGGAGTCGAACGATATCGAAGATTGGTTCGCGCCGATGCACACTTTTTCGTTTTGCAATGCGCTTCATCGGGTGCTGGCCCGGGGTGAAACAGGGCCGGAAGTGGTCCGCGGACTATTCCATGCGGCCATGTCGGTCTACGTAGATCGTTTTCTCAATATCCCTCGCGCTCAACTGCCGAGCGAGCAGCCGTTAGAGAATCTGCCGACTGGGGCTGACGAACTGCGAGAGACGATCCTCTCTGCTCTTGACCAGCGGAAGGAATGGTCTGAAGTGCCACGCCTCGTGCTCCGTTATTTGCGCCTCGGCCATCCAGAGGCAAAGCTGATTGATACGCTCACTTTCGCTACCGTTCGCGAGGATCTGGACTTCCATAGTCTGCAGGTTCTCGAAGCCGGCTTTACCCAGGCAGAAGAATGGCCGCCGGCCAGCGCCGAGCGCGAACTGCTCTATGCAGCAATCTGCCGGCACTTGGCTGCTCATTGCCCGACACGACGCAGTTCAAGCCAGTCGGTGGCGGTCGCCCTGCGCCTGCAGAAAGGGGAAGAAGTGTACGCCGAGTAAGGGTCCAAATACGAAAACGACCATATTCAGTTATTGGCCTAGCTAGCGTTCACAAATCACTGCGGATTAGTAACTTGTGAGAGGAACTGGCAGTTTTGGGCGCGATGCGGGGTGTGACGCAACATGAATGTGCGCAACTTGAACGCATTCAACGCGTTGGAGCTCCAGTTCCTGGAGAGCTAGAGCAAATGCCGAAAGAAATTTCCAAATGGCCGAGGCGAAATGGCCTGTCTGCGCTCGCTTCAAATGAAAGGGAGCTCGTTTGTGCGGTAGAGCACGACCAGGGTTGCGACCGTGATCAGGCTTCGATCGCGCTTGGACAGACCGGAACGTTCCCAGACATTCTCGAACAGCACGTTATCGGTGTCGTCGCCGAGTGCAGGGGCGATATCACTGTATGGATCGCGTCGGGCGGTCGGTTCATCAGACATACCGCGATCGCCTTATTTACTGATGACCGACGATGGGGTGCGGCACATACGGCTCTTCCAGGTATGCGACCTGTTCCTGGGTCAGTTTAACGGACAGAGCGTCGACGGCATCTTCCAGATGCTTGATCTTCGTTGCCCCGATGATAGGCGCCGTCACCGGCTTCTTCTGTAACAGCCAGGCAAGCGCGATATGAACGCGCGGCACCCCATGCTTTTCCGCGATTTCCGCGACCCGCTCCACGACCTGTCGATCGGTTTCGGCTGTCGCATCATACTTGCTTTTCGCGATTTGATCGGTTTCGGAACGAAGCGTGCTTTCCGACGACCAGTCACGCGTCAATCTTCCGGAGGCGAGTGGACTGTACGGGATCACCCCGATCTTCTCCTCGCGGCAGAGCGGCAGCATCTCCCGCTCCTCTTCGCGGTAGATGAGGTTCAGGTGATCCTGCATCGAGACGAAGCGGGTCCACCCATGCTTCTCGGCGACATGCAGCGCCTTCTGGAACTGCCACGCGAACATGGCGGAGGCACCGATATATCGGGCCTTGCCGGCCCTCACCACGTCATGCAGCGCTTCCATCGTCTCCTCGATTGGGCTTTGGTAATCCCAGCGATGGATCTGGTAGAGGTCCACGTAATCCGTGCCAAGCCGCTTCAGGCTTTTGTCAATCTCGCTCAGGATCGCCTTGCGCGATAGCCCGGCGCCATTCGGTCCGTCGTGCATTTTTCCGTGTACCTTGGTGGCGATGACGACCTCGTCCCGATTCGCGAAGTCCTTCAAAGCGCGTCCGAGGATCTCCTCGCTCTTCCCAATGGAATAGACGTTGGCGGTATCGAAGAAATTGATCCCCAGATCGAGGGCTTTCTTGATGATCGGCCG
Organism: uncultured Verrucomicrobiae bacterium; assembly: GCA_963810765.1. GTDB lineage: Bacteria > Verrucomicrobiota > Verrucomicrobiia > Chthoniobacterales > Terrimicrobiaceae > DASTFP01. Next base: position 67,773 of record CAWEOV010000022.1, on the reverse strand, counting down.
ACTGTTTTCCTCGTTAAGCACCCATTTGTGGATCCAACGTTCCGCGTCCCCGAACCCCATGCAACCGAGGCAGATTCGAGACACGTCCATTCCGGTGTTTCCTAGCTTCGTGTATTCCATTGCTCTTTTCCTTTCCAATGTTCGAGTGGGTCCAGAGGCCGATGATCACGCGCTGGTTCCGGCGCGCGTGTTCCACTCTTCTTTCCATCGAGGTGCAACCTGTAAGGCTCACGCTAAGCCGTTTGCAGGATAAGCTTGCCAAGATAGTGCTCATCAAGCGTCCGATGGGCTTCGGCGGCCTGGTCAAGCGGAAAGCCCCGCGCGACATGGACCTCGAACGGCCTGGTCCCCGGCGGCCCCGAAGATTCGATAAGGCGATTGAGTTTCTCGATCGCCTGCGGGTCGGGCATTCCGTCGTAGGACTTGGCATCAATTCCAAGCGGCGGCTTGGGTGTGGGTTCGACGCCGTTGGGATACGCGACGCGGCCTCCTGCGCGCATCGCCGCGAGGGCCTTGTCGGCCGCGGGTCCCCCGGAGGTGATCAGCGCCGCATCAAGTCCGTTGGGCGCGAACTGGCGCGCGCCGGCTGCGATGTCGTCCTTGCGTCCGTCAACCACCGCGTCGGCACCCAGCCTCTTGACCAGCGCCACGCCGTCGCTGCCCGAAGCGACCGCGAACACACGGGCGTCCATGCGCTTGGCGAGCTGCACCGCGAGGTGGCCGATGCCGCCGCTGGCACCGAAGATCATGACAGACTCGGCGGGCTTGAGAGCCAGCGTGTCATCCAAGCCGCGAAGCGCGGTCATCGCGTCCACGGGCATCGCGCCCGCCTGCTGGGTCATAAGCTTGCCGGGGATGCGCGAGACGTCGTCGGCCTTGACCGCGGCGTACTCGGCGTAGAAACCGCCCTTGGGATTCAGCAAGCCGAAGGCGTAGACGCGGTCGCCTGGCTTGAGCCCCTTAACGCGATCGCCCACGGCCGCAACGGTGCCCGCACCATCGGAGCCAAGCACATAGGGGAACTTCGGTTCGATGCCGAATTCCCTGGCGAAACCGCCCTCGCGCTCGAACGGGTCCCATTGGCCCACTCCGGCCGACTCGACATGGATGAGCACCTCGTCGGGGCCGGCCTCGGGCACGGGAAGCATTTGCAGTTTCATCGTCTCAAGACCGCCGAAACGATCGAGCGCGATCGCCTTCATTGTGTTCTGCGTTGCCTGGATCATAAATTACAATATAGCTCTGGGCGGTGAGCAGCGCGAACCGGCGCGGTGTGCGACGCGACGAGCTCCGCGCGAAAACAAGCGCGTGCAGGCGACAACCTGGTATACGCCAAGGGCTTCGGCGTGAGCAGCAAGGGGAGTAGCGTGCCGTCGATACGCGCACGATCTTCCAGATCGGATCAACGAAGGCATTTCTCGCTACGACCCTGGCCATCATGGTCGATCGCGGGAAGTTTGCGGTGGGACGACCGCGTTGTCGATCTCGATCCGGACTTTCAACTAAGAGACCCTTGGGTCACGCGCGAGTTCCGGGTCTTCGACCTGCTCGCTCAGCGCTGGGGGCTTCCACCCTACGTTGAACGATGGACTTGGCATGCTCGGCTTTGACGCTCGCTGCGCTTGGCATTAGGTCACTTAATCAATGCGCGCAGGCTAGGGCGCTGGCGTATTCCAGTTCCATCGATGAAGGCGCACGCGACCTTGCCGTTAGGGTCCTCGCGGACGTGAAGAAAGTCCTTGGAAGCCGGACACCGATCCTTTGGAAGTGCACATCTATTGCCGCGGCCATCCCATGTATATGGCCACGCCCCGGCAACCACACCGGGGTTCTACCGCTGGCGCGGCGTCCGCTGGATCGCATTTTTTTCGCCAACACCGATTCCATAGGCCCGGTTTCAACCACATCGACCGCCATCATCGCCGCCCAGCGCGCGGTGGCACGTGTAGAGATGTTTTTTCGTCGGCGAGTTCAGGCTGTGACGGGATAGCGGGCAGCCACCGTCCGGTTTCACCCGGGAAATCGATAAGTGTGTCAGTGGCAATCCGCTCAGCCTGCAACGTGTCGCGGATGAGGCTCGCGGCCGAGTCGTTTCCGACAGCTGCGATGAGGCGCACATCCATCTCAGCGCGGGCGGCGATTGCCTGATTCAGGCCTTTGCCGCCCAGTCCGCCATATGTGATGCGCGCATTGAGTGTCTCCCCTGGTCTCGGCAGGATCTCCACGCGAAACGTGATATCCCTGCACGTTTCCAAGGACATGGAGCATCAGGGACTACGATCGGGTGAGCCAGCCCAGTGCCTGAATCCAGAGCCGCTTGTAGCCCGGCCATCCGACGAAGGCGTTTGGCAGCCAATGCGGCCCGATATCAGACGTCCATGCCAGGGTACGGCCATTTCCATGGCTTCCAGCCACAAGCAGGGGATGGCCACCTTGATCTGCCGGGAGGCGCGCAATGACCTGCACATCCTGACGCTCCTTGACCTTCACCTCGTTCACCCCAAGCAGGGCGGGCCATGGTGTGTCGAGCCCCGACACGATGGGATGAGACGGCATCGTTATCTCGGCGACAATGCCTTCAGGTGCTTCGAAGCGATCGTCATAGGGAATACAGGTAACAGGCAAGACCTCTTCGACTGCTGTCTTGTGCCAGCGGGCCCTGCCGTCGATCCCCTGAAACGAAAAGTAGCCGCCGATCATCATGAGCCCGCCGCCCCGGGCCGAATATTCCTTCAGAAGCTTGAGGCGGTTGGGAACCGTCTTTCCCTGAAGCCAGACGTCGGGATGCAGCAACAGCGTATTCGAACCGATATCAGACAGCAGAATGGCATCATAATGTGTGAGTCCTTCCAGTGAGAGTGGAAAGTCGAGTGCCGCTTCATGCGCCTTCATGTAGGTCAGCTCAAATGGGCTGTCCTTCAGGGCATCGACGAGCGGTTCGGCCCCCAAGTGAAACGTCACGCTTGAGAACGTGTCCCATCCCTTTGTGTGATTTGCTGAAGTGACCCAGCTTTCGCCGACGAGTAGAATTTTCTTTTTCTCCATGGTTCCTCCAAGCCTCACGCGGCGTGAAACACTTTCCGCGGATTGCGGATGCTGGGGGTCATAGAGCCAGAAATTGTGGCGACGACCGCGTGACCGGCCACCAGCGCGGCTTTGGCGAAATCAACGCCCATGCCACGGCCAGCTTCGGTAAGGAGCCAAGTCTTCTTGTTACTCATGACATCTCCTTAGTTCTGCTTTCCAAAACTCTGTTTGTGACGGCCGCTCAGCGACCGACCGTTTTCATGAGCTGCTCGGGATACCGCTCACCCTCGATCTGGATCGCGGCCGCAGCGCGCACGATCTGTGCGAGGTCATTGGCAGTCAGCTCGACGTCGGCCGCGCCGAGGTTCTCCTCGAGCCGGTGGAGCTTGGTGGTGCCGGGAATTGGCACGATCCACGGCTTCTGCGCCAGCAGCCAGGCGAGCGCGATCTGCGCGGGCGTCGCCTTCTTCTCGACGGCGATGCGCTTCAGCAGATCGACCAGCGCCTGGTTCTTCTCCAACGCCTCCGGTGTAAAACGCGGCAGGATGTTCCGGAAGTCGCCCTCACCGAGCTTGGTGTCCTTGTTCATCGCGCCGGTCAGGAAGCCCTTGCCGAGCGGGCTGTAGGGCACGAAACCGATGCCCAGTTCTTCGCACGCCTCGAGAATGCCATTGGTCTCCGGCCCGCGCGTCCAAAGCGAATACTCGTTCTGCAATGCGGTGACCGGCTGCACGGCGTGCGCGCGGCGAACGGTCTGCGCGCCGGGCTCGGACAAGCCGAAATGCTTAACTTTCCCATCGGCGATCAGCTCCTTGACCGTGCCCGCCACGTCCTCGATTGGCACGTTCGGGTCAACGCGATGCTGGTAGAAGAGGTCGATGGTCTCGACACCCAGCCGCTTCAGCGAGGCATCGCACACCTCGCGGATATGCTCGGGCCGGCTATCGAGGCCCGCCTGCTTCTTAGTCTCGGGGTCGATATTGAAGCCGAACTTTGTCGCAATCACCACCTTGTCTCGGAACGGAGCAAGCGCTTCACCGACCATTTCCTCATTGGTAAAGGGGCCATAGACCTCGGCGGTGTCGAAGAAGGTGACACCGCGTTCCACTGCCGCGCGGATCAGCGCGATACCCTCGTCCTTACTGAGCGAAGTGGCATAGCCGAAGTTCAGCCCCATGCAGCCGAAGCCGATTGCTGAGACCTCCAAATTACTTTTTCCAAGGTTGCGTGTTTTCATTTTGTGATGTCGTTGATGTGCGTCCGAATCGTTCAAACATTACAGGACTATGGAGTATAATCCACGGCCCTTCTCTCGCGTTCGTGCGCCGCCTGTCGCGATCTTGCAGGAAAAGCGGACCGGGGTCCTCCTTTCAACTTGGGCATCCTCCGGATCATTCGCCTCGAGCAGAGGTTCCGGCCCGCGCGTGGCTCCGGGCTAAGACCAAGGCTCCATGCGGCGCCGCACGCTCAACGCGAAGACGAGCGTATGTGGGACACGCCGGCTCCAACGTTTTCCTCCTCTTCACACTGTCCGTCCGCTTAGTCGTGGTTTTGTCGGCGCCACAAGCGCGGCATGACCAAGGGCCCTCGCCAAGGCAAGAACCAAGAGAATAGGTCTCATCGTGTTTCTCTCCTTGCGATAACGGCATTGGGAGGAGGCCACTTTTATGAAACTCCACCCGAATGCACAGCGCGTAGGTTGCGCATTCCTAACGCTTGCTGCCAATGGGCAAATATGGCTTCAGGCTTATCAATCACGCCAGCGGAGTGCCCGTTGCACGAGCCAGTTCGTCGAGCAACTGAGCTTGGAACTTTGTATCGTGGACCACGCGATGCGGCTTAACGCGTCGTTGATGATGCCAATACCCTCCGCTAGCAAGCACTTCAGGATCATCGCTAGTAGCAAGCCACTCTTGAGTAAGGTGTCCCAGCCGCAGGTCATCTGGAGCATTAGGTCCCCCCATTTTGGTAGGCACCCAGCCCGGATCGACCGAGTTGCTGAGAACGTCGGGCCAAATTCGAGCGACGGCTGCGGAAAGGGTCGTCACGAAGAGCTTGCTGTCCGAGTAGGAACCAGTGGAAGTGCGACCAGTCCACTCCATGCCACTCAGGGTTGTACGTCCACCGGTGTGCATACTGCTGCTCAGATAGATCAGCCGTTTGGCGCGACGCGTTAACGCCGTGAGTAAATACGGAGCAACGACGTTTACTGGAAGCACTTGTGGACCTGAGTAAGCACCTGCATTATGAATCACTGCATCCATCTGCCCTATCCCATTGACTTGGCTGGCGAGGTCACGCGTCTGCGCGAAGTCTGAAAGGTCCCCGATTGTCGCGATCGCTCCCTGATCCACAAGGTCTTGCACGGCGGTGAGCCGAGCTTGGACGCGAACATGGACAACGACTTGGTATCCGTCAGCGAGCAGCGTTTTAGCCGCAGCATGTCCAAGCCCGTCAGCGGAGCCGGTGATGAAGATACGAGCCTTCTGGTTGGTGTTCGAAGGAGAGGGCGCGGAAGTTTGTTCCTTCCGAGGATTCAACGGGGCTTGCGCGCTGGACGTTGCGGTTGCCATAAGGACCCCGCGACTACCCCAAAGCCTACCCCTACTCCCGGCTACAAGAAATCTTCGACGGTCCATGGACGAGCCGTGCGCTCTTCGAGCGGATTTTGGTTTGGTTTGTAGAGTTGATCACACATAAGGCATGTGTCCCTCTGCTTGTTTCGAACGGGGACAATCTTCATTCAAATGCCAGATCGGCGCACAGGTGTTTGCCCTACCTTTCGGGATTTCGCCCTAGAGTGGTCGAATTCAGCGTACACTGCGGAACTTCGACCGCGAGGTATTCACCTGTCGTCAGCATCGTTGACCTCGTATCGTGCGAGCGAGGTCGATAGCTCGCGATAGGCGTTGATCTGCTCCTGCAGCTCCTGCACCTTCTGCTCGGCGACGGCGATGGCATCGGCGCCGGCGATGAAGCGGCGCGGCGGGGGCTGCTGGCCGGCGCTCGTGACGAGCGCCTGCGCGAGCTTGGCCGGGTCGCCGGACTGCTGGCCGTTCTGGGCCTCATACCATGCTCGTCGCGCGGCGTGGCGCTCGGCGTAGTCCGCGATGGACGGCTCGGCGTAGGTCGTCGACTCCTGAGTGAGAAGCTCGGTGCGGAAGAACCCGGGGTTGACGATGGTGGTGTGGATGCCAAACGGGGCGACCTCGGACTGCAGCGCCTCCGTCCACCCCTCAAGGCCGAACTTGGCGGCGCAGTAGGCGGAATTGAACTCGCAGCCCATGAGGCCTGCGCCCGACGAGATCGAGATGACGTGGCCGGAGCGCTGCTTGCGCATAACGGGTAGAACCGCGCGGGTGACATTCATCGGGCCGATGAGGCTCGTCGCCAGCTGCCGCTCGATCTGCTCCGGCGTTAGCTCCTCGAAGTAGCCCGCACAAAAGTTGGCGGCGTTGTTGACCAGCACGTCGATGCGGCCGAAGCGCTCGACGGCGGCCCGCACCGCCGCCTCCGCGTCGGCGCGGCTGGTGACGACACCAGCAGGTCGTCTGCTTCGCCGAGGGCCTTGGCCATGGCGTCCGGGTTGCGGCCGGTGGCAACGACTGCATCGCCGGCCGCGAGGGCCGCCGTCGCAAAGTCGACGCCCATGCCGCGGCCGACACCGGTAATAAACCAAACTTTCTTTCCACTCATGGTATCTCCTTGTGTAGCTTGTACAAGCTCACCTCCGGTACTGGTCGTCGCTGACGTTTTCCATCGAGTCAACCCCTTTGCTGTCGACCGGTTCCTGAAGGGCGATATGCGTCATGGCCGTGATCGGCCGGTCGCGCTCCTCGAAACGCACGTCGCGCAGACCGTAAAGAATAGTCCCTTCATAATTTATCTCCTTTTTGCCTTGGCATCGTGCCGTGTACCCGCCATCGACAACGAGGGCGTGGCCGATCACAAGACTTGCGCTTGGGCTGCAGAGCCAGAGAACGCCGGTTCAGGTTCGCGATTTTTATATGTTCGGTGTCGTTGTGCGGTGCCGAAACAGTTTCAGGCACGGAATTGATGTACAACATTGCGTACGTCCCTTCTCGCTCGATCCTGCTCAGCCTAGCGCATTCTTGCGAAAAAATGGCGACCCAATTCTTGTGCCGCAATGCCAGGCGAACATGGGCAAATTCGCCTGCCTCCGGATCTGCCGGTTCTGGGCAACCAGACGCAAGCCGCCCTGGCGGGGGAAGTTCTTCGGTCGATGAAGTTAATCCCGTTTTACTCCAGTTCGTAAGTAACCGTTACATTTCCGGAACCAACTGCAGCAGCAAGTCCCTCAGTGTCATTGATGCGTCCGAGCCTCGTATAACTGTAGGAGGTAGCAAATGCTTTGTAGAAGAGTACTAGAGTATTGGCACCATAGATCATCAAATCACCGGATTGAATCATTCGGGGATTGGATGCGTTGGTTGGAAGATTGCTCGATAAATCAAAATATTTCTCGTTTCCGTTCAACTCACTCATCTTGATGGTCATAGGCAACATGCCTTTGAATGCGGCTGCCGTGACATTGTCATAGAGTGTTGCGGTGAAAGTACTGGAACCAATCTTAATTCTCATTTGATTGCTCGCTGGATTAGGGTTATCGGAAACTGCAAAACCGGTGAAAATGGATAATACGGAGAAAATGATTATAAGTGAATGTTTCATGGCTTTGTTTTACCTCACGCTAGAATGTTGAAGGATCAATTACATAACGACATCGAACATCGTTGATTTGCTCTGCCTTGATTTCCTGTATGTGCGAGCAATTCTATTCTTAGCGCAGTAAGCAACAATCTCTTGTGTTTGGGGTATGCTCCTTATGAGTGACGCAACTTAATTACCCGAGGTGCTGATAACGCTAATTGTTAATTGTTAATTGAAAGCCAACCGGCATACCAACCTGTGTACAAGTTCCGTATGGTTTGACCATTGCAGCGGGTGCCCAGAACATCCGAGATTGTCAGTACCACTCGGGAGCAGGTCGTCAGACGGAGCGCCCGGCGTCGGCACCAGCGTCCCGTCTGCCTGCGGCACTTTCTTCGAACGCGACCGAAACCGACTGGTCGCGGTAATTGAGAAAGTCCATCACGGCTTGGGCGATTCCTTCGGCCAGGCGGCTCTTGTGCTCTTCCGATTTACCCGGGCACAGAGATTCATCTGACCGATTTCATTTGAGTCGACCACTTTACCGACGCCGACTCTGCAGTAAGTGGCATCACGCTTTAAAAGTGGGATGAACGGATTGAGATCATGCTTGTATGGAACTTGCACATAGCACCTCCTTAATCTACGGGCGCAGCAGCGTCTTGATCGCGCGGCGCTCGTCCATCGCGCGGTAGCCCTCCGCCACCTGGTCGAGAGGCAGGGTCAGGTCGAAGACCTTGCCGGGGTTGATCTTCCCGTTCCACACCAGGTCGATCAGCTCGGGCAGGAAGCGGCGCACCGGCGCGGGGCCGCCGTGGAGACGGACGTGGGTGAAGAACAGCTCCTCGCCGTCGAGCTCGACTCCGTGCGGGACGCCGACGTAGCCCACGGACCCGCCCGGGCGGGTGGAACGGATCGCCTGCATCATCGACTCCTGCGTGCCGACGCACTCGAGCACCGCGTCAGCACCGATTCCGTTGGTCAGCTCCTTGATGCGGGCCACGCCCTCGTCGCCGCGCTCGGTCACGATGTCGGTCGCGCCGAACTCGCGGGCGAGCTTCTGCCGCGACTCGTGACGGCTCATCGCGATGATCCGCTCGGCACCCATCTGCTTGGCGGAAAGCACAGCCGAGGAGGCCGACCGCGCCGTCACCGACGACCGCGACCGTCATGCCGGGCTTCACGTTGGCCGCATCGGCGGCGAACCAGCCGGTGCCCAACACATCGGAGATCGTCAGCAGGCTCGGGATCAGGTCGTCCGACGGCACGCCCGGGGTCGGCACGAGCGTCCCGTCGGCCAGCGGCACGCGCAGCACCGGCGCCTGCGCCCGGGTAATGAACTCGCGGTGGATGCACGACGACTGGTAGCCGGCCTGGCAGTGGGGACAGGTGTTGTCGGAAGTCGCGAACGATCCGATAACGAACTGTCCGGGCTTGACCGAGGTGACCGCACTGCCGACCTCCTCGACGATGCCGCAGTATTCGTGCCCCATCGGGGTCGGCTCGGGGACCGGGCTGATGCCGCGGTAGGGCCACAGGTCGGACCCGCACACGCAGGTGGCCGAGATCCTGATGATGGCATCGGTTGGCTTGATGATTGTCGGCGCGTCGCGCTCCTCGAAACGCACGTCGCGCGGGCCGTAGAGAACAGTTCCTTTCATAGTTTATCTCCTTTCACCTTTGCTGGCTATCGGACCGTGTACCCGCCATCGACAACGGGGGCGTGGCCGATCACAAAACTTGCGTCTGGGCTGCACAGCCAGAGAACGGCGGTTCAGGTTCAAAATTTTTTTTATGTGTTCGATGTCGTTGTGCGGTGCCGAAGCAGTTTCAAACACGGCAGCAGTGTGCGACATTGCGCGCTTCCCTTCTCGCGCGATCCTGCTCAGCCTAGCGCATTCTTGCCGCAAAATGACGGCAGCCTCCTCAAAGGGAGCTGCGGAACTCCATCGGCGTCACGCCCGTCATGCGCCGAAAAACCTTCGTGAAATGGCTCGGGCTCGTGTAGCCGACCTCCAGTGCGACTTGGATAAGACTGCGGGAGGTCTCACGGATGAGTTGCTGGGCGAGGGTGATCCGCTCGCGCGTGACAAACTGCAGTGGTGACATTCCCGTCGCCTGCCTGAACACGCGGGAAAAGTGGAACGGACTCAGTTCCACCAGCCCCGCGAGCGTCTCGACTGAAATCTCGCCGGCGAGTTGCTCGCGCACATAGTCCTCCACTTTGCGTAGCTTCCAAATGGGCAGGCCGCTGTGGAAATCCGGCTTCTCCGTGGCGGCGGCGATGTATTTTTCGACAACATATGAAGCGAACAGTTGCGCCAGGTCTGCGACGCGCCTGCTCTTGCCCGGCGTCTGCGTTGAGAGCATCTCGGCGCACGCAAAGCAAAGATGCGCGAGCGCTTTATCGCGCCCAGAGTAGTCCATCACTTCCACTTCTTCAGTCTTGCCAGAATACGCCGCTTCCAAAGCCGCAAGAAACCGATCCACCGCAATGTGGATTTGGACAACTTCGAGTTCCTCTCCAACAAGCGAAGTGTGGCATACTTCATAGGGCGTCTTTGAACGGGTAACGAAAATATGGCCGGGCCCGATCTGCCGCGTCAACCAAGCCTCTCCCACCTCGCGCTCCCGGAACTCCGCCGAGCCTGCGATGGTGCAGGAGATCAACGGCTCAGGGGTTGCGGGCACAAGGAAACGATCCACCACCTTCGGAAATCGGTAACGCCTCACGAAAAGCTCTTTCCATTGGAGGGAGGCGCTGTCCGCCAAAACTTCACCAATCGTATACCGGGGAAATGCCGCTGCGGTTGTTCGATCGGGGGTGTTCATAAATGCGTACAGTCGCCATAACTTTCGACTGCGCTCATCCGCGCAAAGAATATTCATTCATACTCTGACGGAGCCTCAAAGGGGCACGAAACGAGTAAGGATGGGTCGTTACTTACGGTATTGCTCGTCGCTGACCTTCTCCAACCAATCGACGACCTTCCCATCGAGCTGTTCCTGAATGGCAATATGCGTCATGGCCGTTGTCGGCGCCGCGCCATGCCAGTGCTTTTCCCCGGGCGGGAACCACACCACATCGCCAGGCTGAATCTCCTCGATTGGGCCATCCTCGCCTTGCACCCAACCCAAGCCGGAGGTCACGATCAATGTCTGACCTAACGGATGCGTGTGCCATGCCGTTCGCGCGCCGGGCTCAAACGTGACGATGGCGCCGCTAACACGCGCGGGATCGGTTCCCTTAAACGGTGAGTCGATGCGCACCGTGCCGGTGAACCAATCGGACGGGCCTTTGGCAGACGGTTGTGAACCATTTCTTTTGATTTCCATATGGGACTCCTTTTTTTGAGTTAATGATGGGGTGGCCTGCGCACGCAGAATCACCGGAAAGGCGGCGGTAGCGCACCGAACTCGGGCGATTCGCTTCATGACTTTCTCCGCGAGCTTATCGAACGCGGTCACCGCCATTTCGATGTGCTCTTCTCTGGTGTCCTCAATCTTATTGTGACTGATGCCGTGGAGACTTTGGACAAACATCATGACGGTGGGGATTCCGGCGCGAGCGACTTCGGCCGCATCGTGGAGCGGGCCTGAGGGCATGCGGTGCGTCGTCCCGCAGGTTTCGGAGATCGCTTCGTCGCAGAGAGCAAGAAGTTCGGAGTTAAAAAGAATCGGATCGATCCGCAGGAGGCGCTCCCACGAAACGGTCACATCTCCCTCCGCGGCGAAACGCTCACTTGCCTCTCTCGCGTCCCGCAGCATCCGGGAAAGAGCCTCGCCGTCGAGGTGGCGTTGATCAAGGGTAATGCGGCATTCCTCAACGACGCTCGTCACGATGCCGGGAGCGGTGACGCAGGAGCCAATGGTGCAGACGCCTGCCTGACGCTCCGCTATGCGGTAAATTTCAGGGCTCATCCTTGCGGCGGCGAGAAACGCGTCGCGGCGCCTATTCATTGGGGTGCTGCCCGAGTGAGCCGCCTGTCCTCGGAAGGTGACGGCGTGCCGTTCAACGCCGTACGTGCCAAGCACGGTTCCGAGCGGCAGATTCCTATCGAGAAGCACGGGCCCCTGTTCGATATGGAGCTCGAGGTAAGCGGCGGCGTTGCGGAGCTCTTTGCCGCTTTCTTTGACGCGCTCAAAATCAATTCCGTGCTCGGCGAGTGCGTCTACCAGAGGAATCCCGTCCCTGTCCTTTAGGCTCCTCGCCTCGTCCTTATCGAGAAAGCCCGAGCACGCCGAAGAGCCAAAAAGACTCCGGCCGAAACGGGCGCCCTCCTCATCCGCCCAATCCACAAGCCGGACAGTCACCGGAGGGGTGCCCGAATACTGGGTGTTGATCCGGCGCAGGATCTCGACGCCCGCGAGGATGTTAAGGCAGCCGTCGAGCCAGCCGCCATTGGGAACAGAATCGATGTGGCCTCCGATCAGGAGAGCCTGCGGGGACGCGCCTCGGAGGGTCGTCCAGACATTTCCAGCCTCGTCGCGATGAATTTCCACGGGAAGTTCTTCGAGCTTTGCCTTCAGCCAATTTCGCGCCTTGGCCCAGGTGCCGGTGAAAGCGACCCGTTGAGCGCCGTTCTCGTCGGAAGTGAGCGCCCGAAGTTCCTTCAACTCGGCGATAGTTCGCCCCGGGCTCATTGCCTGTTCTTCTCCAGTTCTTCGCGCTTCCGGTTCGAGTCCGCGGTGTTCTCAAAGGCGCGGATAAAGGCTGGTCTTCCGCTCTCGAGGAAGAAGATGATCATGGCATTTCGAATCAGGCCCTCCTGGCGCATGAGTAAGGGAATGTTTTCACCATCCACTTTCGCCATATACCGTGCAATCGCCGGCTGGTTGGAGAGCACCGCAAATTCGCCGGGTTTGACGACAAACTCCCGGCGATCTGCAACAAAGGCCAGACTCTTGCCGGGCATGCCGTTGATGATGCGCAGCCTCACAGGCTCTTCCGTCGCCGCATGGGAAAACACTTGGAAGAGAACATTCGGAGGGTATTGCTTATCTTCTCCAGTAAGAGCCCGGCCGGGATGCCGGAGCGCCCCAGGCGGAGTATCGGTTGAAAAGTCGCCAAGGATCACCAGCGATTGATTCGCGCCCGGTTCATAGGTTATTTTGGCGGACGTCGCGCGAGATCCGGTTTGCCTGTCTTGCGCCTCGTAGACTGCTTTGAGCAAGCTCGCAGGAGAGTCTGCGGTTTTAAGCCCCTGCGAAAACTTCTCATAAGCGACCTTGTCGTTAATCTTGAGGGCAATCGCGGGCACGCTCGTTGCGTTCACGATCTGAACGCTTGTCGTGACGGGGAGAGTTTGCCCGAGCGCCTGCGACTCGATCGCCAACACGAAAAGGACGGCCAATCTAAGGAGGGCGAGATCGGTGCGCATCAAGTCACCCGCTTTAGAAACTCCGCTGAAAGGTAATGACCGGCCGGACTCCGCCGCCCGGCTGATTTTGAAGAAAAACAATCGCCTCGACGGTGGCGTGCCCGCGCGGTTTTCCACGGGGATCAAGGGCCTCACCAACCGCAATCACCCGATACGTGCGGGATTGGAGAGTAAGATGTTGAACCAGTTTTCCAAAGGCCTCTTCGCGCACGCGGTCCATCGCCGCGAGGTTGGTCGTGCCACCACCGATTGAGACGGAAAACGCCGGAGAATAGTTAGCGACCGCCGCGAAACTGCTCGTTAACTTATGCAGATCGGAGAGGACGCTGTAGGGGCGATTGCTCACAATAGTCGCCGCGATGGCGGCGGTGTCGCTCAATGAGCAAGCCGGAATTCCTCGATCGGAACTGATTTGAATTCCCGAAAGAACTGCCGCAAGAATCTCGGGCGCAGCAGTGTTCGGATTAACTCGGCCGATAGCGGCAGGATATCCCTCGCTGCCGACGTTCGTGCCATTCACAGTGAAGAGGTCAAGCAATTCGATCGCCCGGCGGCCGTTGGTATCCCAATTGTCAGCGGTGTGACTTCTGAATTCCGGCTGACCGATCCTTAGAGTCCTTCCACCTCCGGAAATCTTGTCGTTGTGCGGCAGTTCGCTCGATGCTGGCGCGCTGAGGTCATCCGCCGCCTGCGCGGGATCAAAAATGTGCCCGAGCTCGCCGATGGATCGCATCGCCCTATTGCCAAGGAGCGCCGGCGCGGCCGATGCGTCGTTAGCACTATCGTAGGCCGACGCGACTTGCGCTGGCGTCTGATCGATGCTTGAAGGAACGCTGCCCATCGAAGGATTATTTCTAACATAATCTCGGTGGACCCAATTCGCAGAGAACTCCTGGTAGCGCGGAGAGGTATTTTGCTGCCGCCCCTTCCATTGCGTTCCCGAGGCATAACTAGAATTTCCGAGTGTCTGCCAATCATAGTTGCAGAGGTAGCTGGCGCGGCTGTCGCCGACAAAGCGCCAATTCCGGGCTGAATTTTGCGTGGGCACGAAAGAACATTGCCAACGGTTATTGGTGTCCGTGAAAGCCAATCCAGACCGAACCATTCCGCTGATCGCGATGTCCGGTCCGACTGGAACGCGGCGGTTCATATCCACAAGGCGGCCATCGATGTAAAACTCAAACGGACAATGCGTCGTTTCATCGGCGTTTCCGCTTGGACCATCGTCCCATTTGGGAACATCATCCACCGGACCAGGGCTGCTCCACGTCTGGTTTGTGGCTGGAAACTCTAAGACGACGAATTCATTCGGTCGAATAACCGCATTCGCCGCTATTGTCTGATCATAGTCGTCGAAGGGTGTCACGATTCCTGTGCCAAAATTCACTTGCATTCGATTGCGGACAACGAATCGAAGGGGTTGATTGCTTAGGGCGATTTCGGTAGTATAAGGATTCCAAACCTGGACGAAGCACTGGCTCTCGATCGTAGTTGTCGCAGCGTTCGTATCGATGCTTGTACGACGGAAGCGCTCGGCGACCGCAGCGACAAGCGGGAAGAGATCACGCCCGGCAGGTTCTCCTCCGTTCACCGATGTCGGCGCCGAGTCGGAATCCACGTAATCAACAATTCCCGCGGCAAGGCGTTGAAGATATCGCATCACCTCTGCCGGGAAGCCTCGCAAGCTCGGATCGCGGGAGGAGAAGGAACTTAGATTCGAGGAGATAATCCCCGCGATCCGATTGGCGCGAAGTTCCGCACTGGCGCCATTCGAAGGGTTGATTGCCAAATCGTTGATATTGTACTTCGGCCGTCCGCCGTCCGCAAAGGCCGCTGGGATCACGTCATATGTTGAGTTTGTTTGCAAGGTGAGGAGATGCTTCACGCGGTCATAGCTGGTCTTCGTTGCAAAGGCCTGAGCAAGCGACTCGGGCGTAAGAAGGCGATTGCTCGCGGCGAGAATACCCAGCTGCTCGGCCGGCGTGAGGATCGGAGCGGAGGCATTCGTGAGCGAAATGTCGCCAGGGCCGCCATACCAATTGGTGGAATTCGCCATGCTGCCGGAGCCCGTGTGAATTAGCGGATTCACCCGTGCATTTTCGTCGAGCACAAGGAAGGCGTAGCGTCCGATTCGTTCGCCTGACGAACTGTAAATGACAATCCAGGGCGCGCGATAGAGCCTATTGTTGTTGGTGCTCTGGATGAACCCGGAACGCCCGTTGATGTCTGTGCTGTTGGTTCCGACAAGATTGGCAAACAGGCTCGCAAGCGAATTCGTCCAATCAGGCTGGAGGAAGTTGCTCAGGAGCTCCGGAGGCGCGGATACTAGCGGCATGAGTTGCGTAGAATCGACGAGATTGGTTCGGCCGATGACCACGAGAGGGCCGTGATCGACGGCGTAGTTTGTGCTTCCCGTGACGAAGCCGCTGTTCGTGCCCACGGCGGTCAGAATCTGAGCGACGGCCGAGCTCAAACCAGCGCGAGCAGCGAGTTCCGCTTGAAGGATGTTCTTTGCGCTTTTTGCGGTCAGGCGATCGATCGACATGCTTTGCATGAACGCGATGACGATGGTGCTGAGAATCACGATGACTAGCAGCGTCGTGATCAGCGAAGCGGCCTTGTTTCTCAACCGCCTCATGGTTTGCGTCCTACGTTGATGCGCGTCGTAAGGGTTTGCGCGGCCTGTTTCATGAGGAGCGACTTCGTGTTGGTCCAGTCTGCGGAGTCCTCGAGCTTTTTCGCCGTTTCCTGTCCGATCGCAGTGAGCGTGATTTCGATCACCGCGGGAAGCGGCGCGTTTGAAGAAGGGGCAAAATCGGTCCACTCGCCCGTATTCGCGCCGACCGGCGTAATCCTCAGGCCGACCACATTGCGAGCGAGCAACTCCTCGCCCGCTGCGCCGGTCGCGATGTTCGCGAACAAGGTTTCGCTGGCCAGATTGGAGAATGTCTGATTGCTGCTTCGAAAATAGCGATACAAATTCAACGTTCGATTAGTGCTTGCGGGAGTTCGATCGAGCGCGAGAAAATAGCCGACCTCGCACACGTCACTCTTGGAATTGGGGTCCTGTGCTGAAGAAGGAAGCGACGCCAGAAAAAAGACGTTGCTTCCGTAGCTGGTGCCCGCGGCGCCAGACCGGAGATTGAATTTGATGAAGTCTGCGCTTGTGCTCGCGACGGCATTCCTTAGATCGCGCGCCATGACCACGAGTGCCGCGCGCGCTTCGCGGCAGGCGTCGGTTCTGCCTTCGTTGTCTCGCCAGAGTTTGGTTGCGCCATCGACCAGGGCCAGCATCGCAACAACGAGCAGCGCGAGCACCACCATGGAGACGAGCATTTCGACTAAAGTAAAGGCGCGTAAAAGGCGATGACGATCCGCTATCTGGCAGGAAGTCTTCTTTTCTTTTCGCGGAACAAGTTTGCGACCACTGAAAAACTTAGACATCCGTTTGCGGACCTTCAGTGCTGGTTCATCAGCGTGACAAAGACGAATCGCGATCTCCTCGAGGACGGCGCACTCGCGGGCGCCTCGACGGTCGCTTGCACCTGCGAAATTCCCGCGCACGGAGAATCGGGAGTTACACGAACCTCGGCAGCAAAATACGCGCCTTCCGCGAAAATTGGATTCTGGAAGGCATCGGGCGCAATTCCGTTGGTCAATCCTTCGGCCTGCTCATCGTAGGTGAGGACATGGACGGACGGACTCGAGAGATCGATTCCTGTAATCCGCCAGCCGGGATTGGTGACGGAGGGTCCTCTCAAGAGAGCTGTATTGGTGCCCGGCAAAGACTGCAATTCATCGACGATACGCCGGGCAATCAGCGTCGCGCGTGTCTCTCTATTGCCCTCCCGAGCCGTTTGCAGGGCTACGGGAAACAGCCCCATGATGGCGAAGATGGCAAAGGACATGATCGCCAGGGACAACGCGGCTTCGACGAGAGAAAATGCGCCCGTTCCGCGGGCCGATCTCGGTCTCATTGAACCGTGGACGCGGTAACATCGAATTGGGCGCGTCCGGTGTAGCGAGACAGGCTGATCTTTTCGAAAAGATCGCCTCCCTTTCGCGTTTGGATGTCCTGTCGACCGGCGTAGTAGCCTTCATAAAGAAAGAGCTGAATCGGGTTGCTGCCGCCATCAACGGCTCCTGAACCATTGAATGCGAGGGACGGAAATGTTTCGTCCTGCAGACCGGCAGGCAGCGCAGCGTTCAATCCCGGGAATGTCTGCCCCCCGGAACCCGGAACCAAGCTGCCTGCAACCCTCTTGAAAGCGACGTTTCTGGGAAGTTTTGTCCACTTTTTGAGAACGAAATAGTTGCCGGCGCCGGAGGCCCGCTCCTCATCGGATGTTTCACGAAATACCACAAAGGACGCATAGCGCATCTCTTCAATCGGAAAGTCATCGTCCGCGAATCCCACGTACACAGTCTGGCTGGACTCCAAGGCGGCGATTCTTGCGTGATCGAGAGTGCTCATTAGGACGTTCGCTGCTCCGCGACGGCCGGCCGAACTCGAGAAGCCGGAAAGCGCGGAATACAAAAGCGCTGCCATCAACGCCATGACGGCCGACACCGAGAGCAACTCGATCAGGCTAAAACCCCCCTGAGTCCGCAGGCCGCGTCTGCGACAAAAAATCGAACAAAAAAGCTCCTCGTCACCGGAAGGACACCTCCCTGAACGATTCCCACCCTTTACGACACCCTTCCCAGGACGCAATTCCATAAATTGGTCTGTTGAGAAGATTCACAGATCGTTTTGAGAAAATCACGCAAAAAATTCGGCAAAGTGCGCCCAGGCCAGGATGAGAGTTGCGGGCCATCACCAGCATCCAAGACCTCCTGCTGAACGAAATCAGGTGGTGGTCCGCCCCAAAGAATGCGCAGAGTTGGGTCACGCTTTGTCGGCGTGGTACTTTCGGAATGGGTTGCTTAACAGTCAGCGCCGGGTATATCTCGAAACGCTCGGACGCGCCCTCAGGCAGCGGTGGGTGGCCCTTGCTGTATAACCCCACGGGGGGAACTGGCGGGGCTACCCCGGTGGGGTGTCGGTCCGGACCTCTTAAAGGGTCCCATCGATGAGGGCGGCGTCTGCCTTTACTTCAGCTTTTCTGTGCCATCGGGTGAGGAATCGGACTCAAAGTGCACCATTTCGACCCCGGGACATCAAAACTGACGTTTCGTGATTAGAACGTACCGGCTTCAACTACACGCACTTGCGCACCTAGACCTTGAGTATCAATCGTATCGACAATAGTCCATTCCCCAGTCGGCAATTGAGTCAAGCGAAATATATCTGGGGAGTAATCATAAGCTGGTTCACTTGAACCCGCATATCGAGGATTTGAGCCAACGAGGAGTACGTCACCATTGACATAAGACGCCTCCATGTCCTGATCAAAAATAATACCGTTCGGTGCCCTCACACGAAATGTGCCCGTGACACGCTGCATACGTAGCTTCCCTGAATAGATGCCATCATGGGATTGCCACACAAGCGTGAACATATATCCAGACACCTTTGGTTCCGTTTTCTCTTGTTGTTCAGGATGAATCGTTCTCTCGACTTCCCCAGCAAGAACCGTCGAGGCCGTACCGCTTGCTACAGTCATCGCAAACTTCCCTACCACTTTTAGGGCACCACTCGCACCTCCTCCCTGTGCCGCGCCCTCAAAAAGCATAACACAGCAAAGCACCCCACCGCTGATTCTAGCAAAGCGTTGCCGAAACGGTGTTTGGCTGAACGAGCTCGTATTATTATCCACTTTTCAGACTTACCCTTGTGAAGCCCTCCCTACTGAGGTTATACGCGCAATTGGTTTTGACTTGCAAAAAGATTGAAATTTTTATTTGCGGAAGACGCAAACGAATGCCTCAGCCGGTGGCTTGCTTGCCCATTAACAGCAGGAGTGTTTGATCAAAGTTCGGCATGGCCAGCTTCGTAATTACCCCCGAGACGAAAACGAGCCCGAGCACTTGCAAAGGACCTTATCTCGGCACTGCTACCGATTGTGCTGCTCTTGCCCGCGGCGATCTGTTTCATCGAAACGAAAGCCCGCGGCCTCTTCATCAACGAATGGTATCTGATCTTCGTCCTGCCCAGTGTGATCGCGCTGGTCGCGCTCGGCATCGATCAGTTTGCCGCCCTTTTCCAATCAAGGACTGGAAAGGCGGCCGCGGCCGCATTCGCGGCGCTTGTGATCTTTGGATATGCCGCGTGGTCCGCGCCGCAGCGGCACTTTCTCATGACCCGTTCGATTCAACCCAACCGTGAATCCGTTCTCCTCACGCGCCCGACTCTTGACCCTAAGGATCCGAAACAAAAAGACATTCTTACCGCGACGTTCTACGGGCCGCCGGAACCATATGATCCCAACATCATCAGCTTTCGCAACGCAGCCGAGCTTGGAGATCTCGTACGCAAAGCGGACGCCGGCGGAAAGACCCTCTATGTCAACATTGGCTACTTGACCACCGTGGAGGGCGAGCATCAAAACAAGTACGAATTGCTCCGACACTCCGGTCTTTTCGAAGATCTCGGAATTCTCTCCGGCTTTGAGCCCACGATGCAAAGCCGGCATGTCTTCCGCTACATACCCGGCAGCGCGGCCAACTTTGATTTCCGCGCGGTGCCGCGTGACCGTGGCCGCCCTGGAGCAGTATACTCCTATTGATCGAACTGGCTGACTCCAATCGAATCAGATTGGATAAGCCCGCTGCAAACCTTCGCGAAAGCTGACGGGCCGATAATCCAGATCAGCTCGAGCCTCGCTGTTGTCAAGGTTGGCATCCTGCATCACCCCCGCGATGGCATTCCACGTCAGGATGGGCTTTTTCTGAAACCTTTCCGCGAAGAAGGCGACGAGTTTGCAGACCGGGATGGGAATCGTGATGAAAAGCTTCCTCTGCCCGACGTGCTTGAGCATTAGCTTGGCCATGTCGCGGATGGATATGGCTTCACCCCCGCTGAACGCGTAAGTCTTGCCGTAGGATTTCGGGTTCCCCGCGATTGCAAGAAATCCATTCATCAGATCGTCGCAATGCACAGGCCTCTTCAACGATCGGCCCGCACCGATAAAGGGAACGAACGGATACTTCTTCAAATAGGCAAGAAACATGTTGAACTCCTCACCCCCGCTTTCGTTGTAGGCAAGCGTAGGCCGCACAATCGTCCATTTCATCGCGGTCTGCTCCTTGACTATGCGCTCGGTTTCCCGCTTGGAAAGGGAGTACGGCGTCGTATGCAGATAGGTCACGGACGCGGAGGACACGAGTATGAAATGCTTGACGCCTGACTTGATTGAAGCGTCGACGATGTTAAGGGTTCCGCCCACGTTGATCTTCTGAAAAAGGCTTGGATCGTAAACGATGAGGACTGCCGCGAGGTGATAAACAGTCTCCACTTGGTCGAAACATCCCGTCAGCGTCTCAGGTTTCGTGATGTCGCCGATGCGGATCTCCACGTCGTATCCATCCAACCTTGAACGAAAGCGGTCGCTATTATCCAAAACGCGCACTTTAAACCCGCGATCTACAAGTCCCTTGACAAGCGTCGAGCCCATGACGCCGAGGCCGCCAGTAACTAGAATCATAAATTCAGAATTTTCAAAGTCGCCGATGATGCCAAGAGGCGTCTCTCAGGCAATCCCGGAATTTGAGAGCCCTTGCGGCTCGAGACGATGCGCCGCAATGTCACCAGCCCTTCTCATTGTCGATGAAGATCTTGTGCCATAATTCCAAAATGACGAGCGCCATGACCTGCTTCAGGTAGATAAACTCGCGCGTCTCCATCATGCGCAGCAGGTTCTTGATATAGGCGGGCTCGAAGTAGCCGCGCCTGCGAACCTGATCTTCATTAAGAGTCTCCGCGATGAGGCGGCGGATCTGCGGATGCTCGAAGAAAAACTCCATGGGCAGAAAAAACGGATTCTTCTTACGATGTGTGACCTCTCGGGGCAGCAGTTTGGCTGCGATCTTGCGCTCGATGATCTTGTCGCGCAGGCCATTGTTCTTAAGACGCGGCGGCACGCGAAAAGCGAGCTCGATGAGGTTGTGATCGAGGAATGGGAGACGGATCTCGAGAGAGTGTGCCATCGTATTTTTGTCCTGCCGGATGATGCACCAATCCTGCAACCATTCGTCCCATTGAATCTTGAGCAGCCGGTCCAGGAAGCGGCCGGAGTTGTCGCGCATGGGCGGAATCCATTTGTCGGTGGCAATTTCCTTGAATTGCGGCGCGTAGGCCGCCGCCCTCGCGGCACGCGGCCAAAGCGTTTTGAGCGCGACGTAGTTCTCAAAAAGATTGCGGCGCCGATAGCCTCCCATGAAATCGACGAGCCTTGCCTTTCCCTGCTGGCCAAGCTTTGCCGGAAAAATGAAGAACTGGTTGAGAAAGTCCACGGGCAAAGCGCGCAGCGCTGGCATTGCGACTCGCTGATGCAGAAATCCGGGAACCGTTTGATGGTACCATTCGGCGATTTGGATGACATTCTGAAAAGAATACCCGGCAAAGATCTCATCCGCTCCCTCGCCGCTGATTATCACCTTGAGGTCGCGCGCCGCGCCTTCCGCGAGCTTGTAAAAGGCCATGATGAGCGCGTCTCCGACCGGCCTGTCCATGTGCCAGACAACTTTGGGAAGCAGGTCGAAATCCTCCGGAGCGCATTGGATTTCGTGATGACTCGTGCCGAGCAATCGAGCCGTCTCGGCGGCATCGTGCGTCTCATCGACGGGTGAATTGAAGCCGATCGAGTAGGTATTCACCTTGTCGCTGGACTCGGTCATGAGCGCAACAAGGAGCGAGGAATCCACGCCGGCGCTGAGATACCCGCCAACCGGAACGTCGCTGCGCATTGTGAGCCGCACCGCGTTTCGCAACATCGCCTCCGTCTCGTCGAGCAGTTCGGATTCGGAAGGGTAGTTGCCCTCGAAGATTGGCACGTCCCAGTAGCGCTCGATCGTCACGCTGCTGTCCTTTCTCAATAGCAGCGAGTGCGCCGCCGGCAGTGTGAAAATGCCTTCAAACATTGTGCGCGGCTCCGGGACATAGCGGAGAGCCAGATACGCGTCGATCGCTGGGACATTGCACGCGCGCGGCACCCTCGCGCACTCGAGGATCGCCTTCACTTCCGAAGCAAAAACAAAGCGGCCGTTGCTCTGATGATAGTAAAACGGCTTCTGGCCGCAACGGTCACGAGAAAAAAATGTGTCGCCGGTGCGGGAATCGTGCAGCGCAAACGCAAACATTCCATTGAATTGCTTCACGCACTCCCTTCCCCATTCTTCGTAGGCGTGAACGATGACTTCGGTATCCGAGCGTGTGCGAAAAATGTGTCCTTTCTCGACCAACTGGTCGTGAAGCTCGATGTAGTTGTAGATTTCTCCGTTGAAGCAAACTGCCAGGGAGCGGTCCTCGTTGTATATGGGTTGCGATCCTCCATCCAGATCGATGATTGAGAGCCGCCTCATTCCCATGAAAAAGCGATGCGACTCATCCTCGCATGAGCCCTCGCCATCCGGCCCCCGATGGGCAAGGCTGTCTCCCATTCGGGACAAGAGCCCTTCTTCAACGAAACCAGAGAAGCCAAAAATTCCGCACATCCGAAAGCGATGCGCCTACGCCCTGAGGGCGCACCCGTCAAACAAATTGACGGCGCCAGCCGGCGGGAATAGACGCTTGCGCATCACTAAGGAATGAATCCCTGCCAGGAGCTTTTGCCACGAACAGCGGCGCGGACCGCCATCATGGATGTGCTAAACGGGTGCTCTCGGGCTCCGCATTCGCGCAATGTTTGCGCGACCTATGTTTGTCTGGCATTTCGCCAGGCGACGCAGCCGTGCAAAATGCCTGCGGCCATCTATTGGGCATGCTAAAGATTTGGCGGAAGCAAGCCACGCCCGCGAAACGCGGCGCATTTATCCTTGGCTCTCTCGCCGCGATGGTTGCCGTGGCCTTGCTGATTGCTCGCAAACCGTGGGAATGCAACGTTCCTGCGAGCCGAGGCATGCGCATCGCGGATTACGTGGGCATTTATTCCTGGTGGGCCGGTGCTGCGAATTTCCTGCTGATGGTCGCATTAGCCGCGAGCGCGCGGTGGTGGATGCGGCCTTCCCGCGGCGGCCTATTCCGTCTTCCGCGGCCGTCTTTCCCGGGCTGGTTCTGGCCCCTGACTCTTGCGGCTATGCTTCTCTGCGGCTGGTTTGGCGCGCAGCGCCTTCGACATAGCTTTTGGGATGACGAGGTTTACGCCATGCGGCGTGCTATTCACGGCCAGTGGAAACGCAATGACGACGGTTCGATCAGGTTCCGGACCGTAAGCTGGCAAGAGACGTTTTGGTTCTTCGAGAAGCCTCAGCACCAACTCCACAGCATTGTCACCCGCGTTGTGCTGGACGTATGGCGCGCTGTGGCCAAGCCGGAGGGATTGAAATTCCGGGAGGACGTCGCGCGCATTCCGAGTTATCTGGCAGGCGTCTTCTCGGTTGGCGCGCTCGCGCTGTTGCTCTGGCGTTTGGGGCTTCCTGCCGCCGGAGTGATTGCCGCGTTTCTTCTTGTCGTTCATCCCTGGCACATTCGCTATGCGAGCGAGCTGCGCGCCTATTCCTTCATGCTGTTCATCCTTCCGCTTTGCTACGTGTTTCTCATTGAGGCGTTGGACACGGGCCGCTGGCGTTGGTGGGGCGCTTACGGCGCCGCGCTTTTCGCACTCATGTACTCAAACGCGCTGCATATCTACCCAGCTGTCGGGCTAGGACTGTGCGGACTGGCTGCAATAGCAATTCGACGGCGAGATCCTGAAGCGCGGATTCAGATCGGCCGGTTCAGCGTGGTGACTGTCGCAGCCGGGATGGCATTTCTTCAACTCATGTTGCCCTGCGTGCCGCAGTTTATTGAGTACCAGAATACGAGTGCGGTGCAGGGCCAAATGGACCGCCGCTGGCTCTCATCATACTTCGGTCTGTTATTCGCTGGCGCACCGTGGAGCAGCACGGGGCAAGTCCAATCGAAATACATGGAGCTATACCCTTGGGCGGCCAGCCACCCGATCCTGTTCACGGGGCTGGCAGGCTTGAGCGTCATCCTCCTCGCAGCCGGTACTCGAAGGCTATTGGTTGGAGGAAATCTCCATGCGCTCGTCGCCATCGGACTCCTGCTCCCGGCGCCTGTCGCCTACGCCATTTCCACGGTGTCGCGGCACCATCTATTTGAATGGTATTTGCTTTTTCTCCTGCCAGGCGTGGTCGCGGCGATCGCACTCGGTTTGGATAGCTGGCGGCTGGCTCTTTCACGAAACAAGATTGGCGCGGTGGCCGGCATTCTTCTTGTTGCCGGATCGATAGGCGCGTACGTCGCCTTTACGACGCCGCAAAGAGCATGGTTACTCAACCGTCCGATCCAGCAAATTCGTGAATCTGCCGAAGCGACGCGACCCACGCTCGATCCCTTCGCGAAAGAGAACCAGAACATCCTCACCGCCAGTTTCATCGGCCCGCCCGACCCCTACGACGCCAACATCATGCTCTTTCGTTCGGTGGGCGAACTCTCCCAATTGGTCGCCCGCGCTGACGACCAAGGCAAGGCTTTGTTTGTCAATTTCGGGTTCCTGACAACGGCGCAGATCCGTTTCCGTCCCATTCTCGACCTTCTCAACGATTCCACCCTTTTTGAAAAAACCGCCGAACTTCAAGGCTTCGACCCCGTCAACGATCGGTACGTCTATCGCTACAAATCAGGAAGCGCCGTACGCCGGAATCTCATCGAGGAATTCGAGCCGGAGGCGAACCTGGAATTGACCGATCGCCCCCGCGCCCAATGAATATCAGCTGTCTTGGCAGGTGTAGCCGGACTTCCGGATTGTCGAGCCGGCGTTGACCTTCCTCATCCGACGACGTCAGCCAATGCTTTCCAATCACTGCGATCAGCACGTCACAGGAACTCACGCTCTTTTCGATCGCGTCCACGAAGTCGACGCCCGGTTCCAGGGTATCGACATCCATGAAAATCTGGTCGGAGGCGAAACGGGCGCTTAGATGATCGTGGAAACGTCCGGCTGACGCCGAAGTGTCCTCGCGGCGATAACTGATGAAGATTTGACTGTGCATTCTCGCCATGAGCCGCGCTACGAAGAGGCGTTAAGAATCGCAATCAATCATAAACGCTCGACTTCGCGCTTTTCCACGAAGATGGGCAGGCCTTCCCGGGTAAAACTGTTCATCAGTTCATTGGGATCAAGCGCTTCAGGCATCATGACTCCACGCTCAGGGATCTTTCCGGTGACAAGCAGCCTGGCTGTAATCGCCGGTGGAATTCCTGTCTGAACGAGGGTGAGGGAATACCCGTAGCGTTCATAAGTATCACGATGGCTGTCCATCGTATAAACAAAATACTCCACCCGCCGGCGGTCCTTCGTGCCGCGCACCTCGGTGCCCACGCAGGAATAACCATCCACCGTCGCGCCAAGTTGCGCGGGCTTCGGAAGGTTGGCGCTCGCCACACGCACCGGCGCCACCTCGCAGCCATCCACCTTCACCTTCTTCCATGTGTCCAGATTGAGCAGCTGCAGGGACTTCGAGATGTTAACCACCTTGTCGGAAAGGCTGTATTTGAAAACGGAATACCGAACCCCTTTTTCGACAAATGGGGGGTAAATGCCGAGGCTCACGCCCTCTTCATGCGCCACCGCGTAAGTCTTCTGCAGTCCGATGGGTTCCGGGAACCGGATCCACTCCATCTCGGTTTCAAGCGGTTTGCCGCTTACAACGCGCGCATCCTTTACAAAGTAAGGAACGGCTCCGAGTTCCTCGAAAAACGTCTCCGGTGAGAAGAGCACCGCGAAGCGATAACCGCGCACCTCCGCGTTATCGGCGTCGAGAACCCGAATGCTCGAGGCGGTGTCCAGCCGGTCAATGGCCCAGCGCGCAAAGACATTTACGGCTCCCGGGTCCATGCCCATGCAGAGGACTCCCGCAATCCCGCGGTCGAGATAGGCGTCGTTGAATTTCTCGATCTCCGCCTCGAACGAGTTCTTCCCCGGGCGCTTGACCCCCGGAGGAGAATATATGTCGGCAGCCATGTCGAGATAGTGAGAGCGCGCCCGCAGACAGGCCTCCAACAACGAGTGATTCGTGTGACAGGTGCAGGCATTGCAGGTGACCTCCACCTGGTGCTCTTTCATAAGGGAAGCGAGCCCTTCGATATCCATGGCGTTAGCTTGCACCACGACGAAGCGGTTCCTTGGCGTCCTTGACGCAAGTTGCTGCGCAAAGACCGGATCGAGATCGGCAAGCACGATCCGCTCAAAGCAGTCGAATTCGTGCAGCTTCTGTCCGATGACGGAACCAACCCCGCCGATTCCAATGACCATTGCGTTTGCCATAAGTGAGTGCCGCCCCGGCGGGACGGCCTCCTCAGGATGCATGCTAACTGCGACTACCGCATTAGGCAAGGAGGCAGGCTTTGCGCTCGACTGAGCAAGCAGGAGAACCTAAACAAGCAGCGCTATGAGAAAATCAGCACCTCAAGTTCTCGCCATTCTCTTGGTGATATCCACCGCCGCAGTGGCTCAGCTTTACGACGTTCAAATTTCAGCCGCAACGAGGAAACTCGATGAACAAAAGGATCGCCAGGGAGACAAGGTCACAGTGACGACGAAGGAAATAGCCTACAGGGTCACCGTGGAAAACCGCACATTCAAAACGATCCCGGAACTTCAGATGAAATACATGATTTTTTACGTCGATCCCAAGCCAGGCAGCCGCGAAAAGCCCATCGAGGCCTACCACAAAGGAAGCGAAACGCTCATGGGCCTCGAAAGCAATCGCACGGCAACGTTTGAAACGAATCCATTCAAGCTGACAAAGGAGGAACTCGACGCCGGCTGGTATTGGGCGGGCAGCGAAAAGAGCCGTTTGAAGGATAAGGTGACCGGGGTGTGGATACGCGCCTATTCAAACGGCAACCTCGTGGGAGAGTATAGCAACCCGACGACAGTTCCGAAAAAGAAGGAATGGAAAGAATAGCGAGCAGCATGTCGGACTTAAGGAGGCGGGAATTTGAAGCATGGAAAACGCCGTAAGAGCAATCCGCCGTTTCAGACACGCTGCTGAAACTCCGCTTCGCGGAGAAAAAAAACGTATTTCGGATTTTCTCGGCACGAAGTGCGGATTCTAGCAGGATGTCAGGCGGTTGGCCCTCTTTGCACGGTGGGTTTTCCACGAAAGATTCCACCCCGACTTTCAAACCCGACAGCCTGCTAAATCCTCCGCGTGACAATTTCAATCTGTTGCCGGACCTTCGCGATCTGGTTTTCGCCGAGAACGCCGCGCCATTGCGTCCCGGGATAAACGATGGATTTTCGCCCGATGATCGAACCGGGAGACAATACGCTGTTGCAACCGAGCTCTGCCTGATCGCCCACAATGGCCCCAAATTTTCTCAATCCGGTCGCCACAACGGTTCCATCCGATTTAACGACGCTGATCGGGGTATGATCCAGCTTCACGTTTGAGAGAATGGCCCCCGCGCCAAGGTGCGCCCCATAGCCCAGGATCGAGTCTCCGACGTAATTGAAGTGCGGGACGTTCGCTTTATCAAAGACGAGGCAGTTCTTAAACTCGCAGGAATTCCCAGCGACCACTTCGTTTCCAATAATGACATTTTCGCGGATGTAGCATCCGTTGCGAATTTGACAGTCTTCGCCGATCCATGCCGGGCCCTTTATCATGGCTCCCTGCTCGATCACGGACCCCTTCCCAACAAACACCGCATTTCCCACAAAGGGCCTTCCGATCAATTCCCCGTTCATGCCTGGCTTGAGACGAAACTGAAGATAGGCCGCAATTTTCGGCAAGGCCTGCCAAACATCCTCGACATTCTCGAAAATGATTTTGTGCTCGGTATGGCTCAGGTCCAGAAATTGATCAGGCGCAAACATGCGTGCGATGTTAGATCTCCATTGGCTTTGAGGGAACACGGATAATCCAAATAACTCTCGATCGTTTCATCTAGCCCTTCCGCGAGAGCTTTTGGCCTTCGTTCGTGTCCTTGACCTGCCAGCCCGTCGCGATCAACTGGTCGCGCAGAGCGTCGCTGAGTGCCCATTCCTTTTTCGCTCTCGCTTCAGCCCGGCGCGTCAGGATATTGCGCACATGATCCGGAACATTCTCCTCGACAGCCGAAAACGCCAGAACCGACTCATATCGCTCGCGCCAGGCGAGCAGAGACCGCGCCTGACCAGGAGTCAATCGGCCGGCATCGATCAACCGGTTGGAATCCCTGACTAATTCGAACACCGCGCCCAAGGCCGCTGAGATATTCAGGTCTTCATCCAACGCTTCACCAAACTTTTCAAGGTTGAACTCCGGTGGAGGAGGCTCGGCGTTTGCAGAAGCCATGGCCTCCAGGCGCCCCGACCACTCATCGTAGCGCGCGAGAGCCTTGCGTGCTGCTTCGAGGCTCTCGAAGGTAAAGTTCAGCGGTTCGCGATACTTAACGGCCAGCAGGACGTAGCGAACCTCTCGCCCGGTCCAGCCTTTTTCCATCAGATCGCGCAGAGTGAAAAAGTTGTTTTCGCTCTTGGACATTTTGCGTCCGTCTACGAGCAGATGCTTGCAATGCATCCATAGCTTTACGAACGGCACGCCGGTTACGCATTCCGTTTGAGCGATCTCCGCTTCATGATGAGGGAAAATGTTGTCCTCACCACCGCAGTGGATATCGATTTGCGGACCGAGAATCTCGGTCGCCATTGCGCTACACTCGATATGCCAGCCCGGACGTCCGCGACCCCACGGGCTCTGCCACCACACATCTCCGTCCGCCTCATCCCACGCTTTCCACAGCGCAAAATCGCCCGCCTGCTCTTTCTCGTATTCGTCGCTGCGCACCCGGCCGGTGGATTGAAGCTCGTCGAGATTAAAGTGCGCAAGCGCGCCGTATTTCGGGAACGATCGTATGCGGAAATACACGGATCCATCGTCTGCTCGGTACGCGCAGTCGCGGTCGATCAACGTTGCGATCATTTCGATCATCCGCTCGATATGAGCCGGTGCGGTCGCTTCCGGGAAGTGATCCGCGCGCCGGATGCGGAGGGAATCCAAGTCTTCGAAAAAAGCGCTCTTGTACGGCCTCGTGAATTCCGAAAGCGCAACGTCCGCAGCCCGGCAGCCGCGGATCGTCTTGTCATCGACATCCGTCAAATTCATCACACGCTCAATCTTATAGCCTCGAAATTCGAGATGGCGCTGGAGCAGATCTTCGAAGATATACGCGCGAAAGTTTCCAATGTGCGCAAAGTCATACACTGTCGGTCCACACGTGTAGATGCTCACGGGGCCGGGATCGAATGGCTGGAACTCCTCGATCTCGCGCGTCAGGGTATTGAAAAAGCGGACGCTCATTTTCTTTCCACCGCTGCCACGGCCAGCGCGGCGATGCCTTCTCCGCGCCCGAGGAAGCCCATCCCCTCATTCGTTGTCGCCTTGATCCCCACTCGGTCGTCCGGCACCGCCAGAGCGCCGGCGAGGTTGGTCTTCATGGCAATCAGATACGGAGCAATCTTTGGAGCCTCGGCGACGAGTGTGGCATCCACGTTGAGAATGACGCTGCCCATGGCAGCCAGCCTCTCGCGCACCGTTCGCACGATGACGATGCTGCTCATTCCGCGCAGGGATGCATCGGTATTCGGAAAAAAATGCCCAATGTCCGGCTCGCCGGCAGCGCCAAGCAACGCGTCGGCTATCGCATGGCACAAAACGTCCGCGTCCGAATGCCCTTCAAGTCCAAGCGGATGATCGATCGTGACACCACCGAGCACGAGAAGTCTTCCGGCCAAGAAGCGATGCACATCATAACCGATGCCGCAGGCAAACATCACAGCCCAAGCTCGACAATTCCGTTTGAGGCGACAATGGAAAATTTCTCGGCCACCGACGGGTGAGGCGTGAGCGCGACTTTGCCGCCGGACCTTTCCAGCAGAAGAATACCCGCCGCGACATCCCAAAGGCTGATGCTGCTCTCAATGTAAGCGTCGAGGCGCCCGCAAGCGACGTAAGCGATATCAAGCGCCGCGCTGCCCATCATCCGGCATTTTTTGGCGGACCGCAGCATGCGCTCAAAGAGCTGCAGTCCGTGGTTGATCGAATCTATCGACTTCGCGACGCCGACGGAAATAACAGCTTCGGAGAGCTCCTTTCGCTCGCTCACCGCAATGGGCTGGCCGTTCAACGCCGCCACGCCGCCATCCTCCACTGTCCACAATTCGTCGCGCATCGGATCGTAGATGACGCCGGCGATGATTCTGCCCGCCTGTCGCAGCGCAATGGAAATGGCAAAGTGGGGAATGCCATAAAAATAGTTAACCGTGCCGTCGATGGGGTCGATCACCCATTGAAACTCACTGCCCGCGTCGCCGCTGACGCCTTCCTCCCCATAGATCGCATGCGAAGGAAATCGAACGAGCAAGAGCGACTCGATCAATGCCTGGCTGCGCCTGTCGAGCTCAAGCTTAATGTCATGCGCTTCGTTCAAATCAACTGCCAAAGGGCGGCCATAGTGCGCACGAAGCAGCCCACCGGCCGCTTGAGCGGCCTCCATTGCGGATTCCAGATATTCAGACACGACCATCCTTGTAGAGAAGCAGCTGCTTGGGGGCAAAAAAAATTTGGGAGAAGCCAGTGGCCTCCCCCAAATTTGGTTTTGTCATTCGCTTAACGCGAACAACGCTACTATTTCTTTTTGGCAACAGTTTTCTTTGCTACCGGCTTCTTAGCCGCAGCCTTCTTAACTGGAGCTTTCTTGGCGGCGGGTTTCTTCTTAACTGGCATTCGTTCTCCCCCCTTTCACTCGCAACTGCGAAAATCGGTGAAAATCATGTGAACAACTCACTACGGATTGTGAATAGTTCTCAAAGAAAAATCCGTCAACGAATTTCTTTGGATTTTCGCTTGATTTTTTGCGGGAGGGCAATGGAGGGATCGCCTGATCTGGGTCTACCGCGCAAGATTTCATCGGCTCTCTCGACGATTTCCTCGACGTTCCACAAGCGGCCGACGCCTTCGTAGCCGCACGCGAGCATTCCTTCCTCCGGGCCAAGAAACTCCGCGCCGCGCGTTCTAAGCGTTGCAAAATTTTGCTGTGTTGCGGGATGCAGCCACATTTTTCCATTCATCGCGGGCGCGATAAGAAACGGCGCGCGTGTGGCGAGGGCAATCGACGTTAGCGCGTCGTCGCAGATTCCGAGCGCGAGTTTGGCGATAACGTTTGCGGTTGCCGGAGCGACGAGAAAGAGATCGGCGCGATCGGCAAGATCAATATGCGTCGGACGCCAGGACTCGCGCTCGTCGAAAACGCCGGACGTAACAGGGTTTTTCGACAAGGTCTGAAACGTCATCGAGCCGACGAACTGCGTCGCGTTTTCGGTCAGGACGACGAAGACAGAGTAGTCGCGTTTGACGAGTTTGCTGGTGAGGTCGGCAGCCTTGTAAGCTGCGATGGAACCGCAAACACCGAGGACGACAGTTTTCATGAGAGGCGGATGAGCCTGCGGCTTTGGTAGCGCTCTGCGCGCATCACCGCGCGGAACTTTTCAATATCTTCTTCCATCGAGCCGCTGATGAGCGTGTATTTGTATTCGCGCCAGCGTTCCATTTCGGCGGCTGCGTTTTGCAGGCGCGTGATGATTTGTTCCTCTGTTTCGGTGCCACGTTTCATAAGCCGGCGGCGCAATTCCTCCAGATTCGGCGGCATGATGAAGACATCCGCGAGCGCATCGAGGATGAAGGGATCGCCGCATGAGCGGATGGTTGCCGCACCCTTCGTGTCGATATCGATGAGGACATCGATGCCTCTGCGGAGATTCTCGGTAACCGAGTTTTTGAGGGTCCCGTATTTGAAACCATGGACTTCGGCATATTCGAGAAATTCACCGGCGGCCACGCGACGGTCGAATTCCGCATCGCTGAGAAAAAGATAATCCTCGCCCTCAATCTCGCCGGCGCGAGGCCCACGGGTCGTGCACGAGACCGCATAAACGAAATCCGGCTTATGGCGCAATGCGGAACACAGTGTCGTCTTGCCCGCGCCGGAAGGAGCGGAGAGCACGAAAAGGATGCCAGCACGTTGAAAATTACTATTCAATATTCGCTAATTGTTCGCGAACTCTATCAAGCTTGCCTTTGGCCTCCACAACAAGCAGGGAGATCTTCGCGTCATTCGCCTTTGCACCAGCCGTATTCCATTCGCGGCCCATCTCCTGAGCAAGAAACTCAAGAGTTCGTCCAACGGGACCATCACTTTCGAGGTTTTCACGAAACTGCGCGAGATGACTCTCCAGCCTTGCAAGTTCCTCGGTGATGTCGCAGCGATCGGCGAAAATCGCGATTTCGGTCGCGACACGTGGATCGAGAACATCCGCGGGCAATCTTGCGGATTGCAATCGGCGAAGAAGGATCTCCCGCTGCCGCTTGGGCACCCGCGGCGCGAGTGCCCGCACACGCCGAACGACAGCAGCCATGCCTGCGGTGCCGCGCGCAAGTTCCTTCTTAAGATAAGCGCCTTCGCGGACACGCATGGCAAGCAACCCGTCAAGTGCGGCTCCAAGCGCCCGGTTGACTAGCGGCAAAAGCTCGCCTCCGGTCACGCCGTCTGTTTGCAGGACTCCGGGAGCGGCAAGCACAGTTTCCAGAGAGATCACACCACCAAGGTTGAGTTCTTTTTGGAGCGACCGCGCTTGGCTCAAGAACTCAGCGGCCCTCCGCTTGTCGATGAAAAGCGGCGCAGATTTTGAAGAGCGCTCAACGACAAGAGAAACCTGCACCTTCCCGCGGGAAATTCGCTTCAAGACCTCTTCGCGCACGCGCGGCTCAATCCACGCAAGCTCACGAGAAACCGCCAAGGCCACTTCGCCCTGTCTGCGATTGACGGAGAAACACTCCGCAACGACGCGGAGACCGTTCGCGCTTGCAGTGCCGCGCCCGTGGCCGGTCATGCTCTTCATCGGAGGAGATTAAAGACGCCGTTTGCGCCTTGTCACGACTTGAAGTCAGAACGTCCCTCATCCCTTAGAAGCGCCCGCCGTGACTTCGCGGCGCCAATTTCATCGCAAACGCATATTAAAGGT
Organism: uncultured Verrucomicrobiae bacterium; assembly: GCA_963810765.1. Taxonomy (GTDB): domain Bacteria; phylum Verrucomicrobiota; class Verrucomicrobiia; order Chthoniobacterales; family Terrimicrobiaceae; genus DASTFP01. The sequence goes on along the minus strand of CAWEOV010000022.1, from coordinate 34,583 downwards.
TGCCCGGCCATCGGAGACGCCGGGACCGTCAACTGCATCCATCAACGAAAGTCCACGCCAGAGCTCGAATCGCCCTCGGAGAGTTGCGCGTCCCCCAGGATATGCTGGAGGCGCAGGGTTGATCTTTAGACCGCTCATTGCGGAGCCAGCCCTGACGCCTTGCGGCTCGAACTTCCGGCCAAAGGAAGGCAAAGGAGCTAAGCCCCCAGAACTCGGCGTTTCCGCGAATCCCGTTTCGGCGTACACGCCAGGCGCCATGCCCGTGGTCAACAATTGGATAAGCGAGTCCTGCGGCAATGGCGGGTCGGAACGCAGTATCAGCTGCCGCTTATCAAGCGATCCGAAAGCGAAGGCCTCAACCTCATAATCGAGGGCCTGCGCGGTTCCTCGTATATTGAGTTGAGGCATCCAGGGATTGTCCTCGACAAAATCGAGATGCCCATTCGGGATCGTCATGGTGGTAAATGGCAGAAACACTCGTGCATCCTTTAGTTCGATTCGCCCAACCGGAATCGGATTTCCCAAAGTCCCCGTGAGTCGCAACTCCGGGATCATCTCTCCTGAAGCCGCATTTCCCGAAAACAGAAAAGGCGTATCGTTCTCGATTGAGAAATCCACCTTCCAGGCGTTAAAGGGAGCCGGCACCATGCTTTCAAATCGCGGCGGAACGAACGGTTTGTCATCGCCAGGCTGAGCAGCCAAAAGCGGCGTGATTTCCAGCCTGCGAGAAAATCGACCGTCAACAAGGCGCACGCCACCCTTGATCAGTCCATCGACATCGCCTCCCGAAGCGTAGAGATCCACGTTTGCCTCGAGTTGCAGCCCCGCGGCCCGGGCGAGTTGGATCTTGCTACCGTAAAAGAAGAGCTCGTAATACGGCTTTGAGAGGTTTTCAAGCGAAGCACCGCCGCGCACTTCAAAAGACCCCTCGCCCATTTTCCCCTTAAACTCTTCAATGGTCGCCTGCGCGGCGCTGAAGGTCACTGCGCCATTGACGTTGCTGACCACGGGCGCATTCGACGAGATTTCCAGCCGCCCGTCGCTGATGTTGAGGTGCCCGTCAAGCGACGGCTTGCCCACGGTTCCAGCGACTGCAAGACTACCTGAAACGAGCCCCTCCAAGCGCTGGACATTGGGAAACAGCGGTCTCAGAACGCCAATGTCAATTTCCGGAGCTTGCAAACTCGCAGAAAGCCCGCCGTCGGGATTCATCCAGCGCAGCCTGCCGTCGGCAGCCCTGACAACGCCGAACGAGCTCTCCGCCTTCAACGTCGCTGGCGAGAGCCCGGGTGTAGCCAGCTCGCCAGTGAACTTTGCGATGCCGTCAGCTCCTTTGACCGTCGCGTCCAATTGAAAGGGTGGGCTCGATCCGTTTTGAAACTTCCTCGTCAATCCACGCCCTTCAACCTTCCCATCGAAGCTAAGAGTCGACGGCAACCCTTCTGCGCTAAGCTTGACCTTGACCGTGCCATCCACCAGACGATCGTTTCCGATGAGACGCAACAAGTCGCGGACGTTCAACTGATCCTTGGAAACGATGCTCGCGTAGAGCTTCATATCCAAATGCAATGCTTGCCCAGGAGACTTTCCTGACGCCACCTCGAACGGATCGACGGGAAGATAAATCTCCGCCTCGGCGAGTTCGCGTCCGTCCGAGCTCAAAAGCGCATCACTTAGCTTGATTCCCGATCGTGCAAATGTCGCCCGGGTCGAGAAACGAAGCGCTGCTTGTTCCAACTCGAACCCGCTGAAATACACATTCTCAGGGGAGTACGTTCCGGCGAAACGCCCAGTCAAGCCGCTGGGCGTGTGCTCCGAGACAAAGTCGTCTAAGGACACATTGAACGCTCCGGAATGCGCAGAGGCCGTACCGTCGCCCTGCCAGCGGATTTGCGCCGCGCCTGCGCGAATGGTTGGAACGCTGATAGCCGGAACGAAGTCCCGATACCGGGCGATGTCCTGCATTCGGGCACGAATCTCACCTGAGTAATTGTAAGGCGCGCTGATCTGGACGCTGCCCGTAGCGCGAAGGAAATCGTCGCCGATCCAAAACTCGCATCGGGTGACCTGCGCCTCCCTGTTGGAAAAAGTCAGTTCCATACGGCCGGAATCCACCGGATGCTTTCGAAAGCCCATCTCCGACGCTTCGAGACTCATGAAGCCGCCCAGCTTCCCCGCCTGTCCGTTGATGGAACCGCTGAGACTCATTCGCCCGCTCATCTCATCAAAGGGCGGTCCCAACAAACCGGCCAGGGCGCCGAGATCCTTGATGGACGCGGAGACGTTCAACAGAAAAGGCGCCTTTGCGATTCCGAGCCAGCCTTCGTCAAGCGAAAGTTCGCCGCTGCCCGTAAGCACGTTTTCCTTTTGCTTGAGCGCGAAATCGCTCACCGCCAATCGCCGGTGGATCATGCTTGCCCCGACCTCGAGCGATTGCCAACCGCGCTTGTTCCATCGAAATCCATCCGCAGCCAACCTCAGCGATGCCTGTCCATCGAGCGCGCGACCCGGTATGCCGCGAAAAGTAAACCTCGCCTCACGAATTACTCCCTCGGCCTTGCCACGAAAGCCGAACAATGCGGCAAGCGGAGCAACGTCCACCTGAGAACCCGAAACGGCGGAATCTACGGCCACCAGGCCCTTCTCTGAGCCAAAGGAAAGATCCGCCCGAAGCGAACCACCGAATAAAGAGGCTTCGAGCCCAAGTGCTACACCGCCGGGGCGCGCCAATTGTGCGACGAAGCTTTCGACCTTCACTCCTTCCCTCAAATCAAGGCCGGCCAGATACGCCGTCCCATCTTTCCATGCTGTTATAGCCTCGAGCGATCCAAGGCTTTCACTGAAGGATCCCGCCCAGAGTTCCGCTCCCGAAGCCCGGAACGCGCCGACACGCTCTTCACTAAACTGGGCGGATATGCCCTCAAAGTAATACGACTGGCCGAGGGCAAGAAACTCCAGATTGCCGTGACGCATCTCGAAATACTCAGGCATCCACCGCAGGGCCCGTTTTGACCGTCCGAACTGCTCCGTCTCAGACAAATCGGCAACCGGCTTGCGTCGCGACAGAGCGTCAGGACGCAAATCGACCACACCTCGAACATCTTCGGCAACCAGCGAGCGAAAGAACCGCCCGACCCCGAAAAATGCGTGCCAGGGCCAATTCAACGACAGCTCGATGCGTGCGACATCTCCCGCGGTTTGCGATTCTCCAGCGTTCATCGCGCGAACCCGCAATCCTTCGAAAATAATCGGCCGGGCGAGATTGGCCTGGACATTTCCGATCTCGAGCTGCAGTCCGGCTTCGGACGCCGCCCGAACCAATGCGAACCGGAGGCCCCACGAAAGTAGCGGCGGATGAACGAGCCAGAGCACAAAAACGCATCCAGCCATCACCAGAGCGCTCCGCCACGGAAATCGTAGAGTCCTGGAGGATTCGTTGACGGGCGAATTCATCTTGTGGGCATCTAGCATATTGTAATGCCTCCAGCACGTACAAGCTCCCCGCCCACCTTTTACGTCTTGATGCGAATGCCACCGGCGCATAGAGAAGATGCCCGGGCGTTCCGTTCCGGCTGCCGGCATGAAAAACAATAACTTCAACGACTGGGCGGTCGCCTTGGCCGTCATTGCCTGCAGCATACTGCTGTTTTTGGCATTGGCGTTCGCATTGAGCGGCACCACGCTTGGACAACCCACGCGGCCGTTGCGCGTCAATTTTCACGATGTCACGGGCATTAGTCTTGGATCCCAGGTCAAATACGCAGGGGCAATCGCGGGAAAAGTCACCGGCATCCGAATGCTCTCTGCCCAAGAGCGCGCTGACTCAGGCGACCCGCTCAATGCCATCCAGGTAATCGTGGCGTTGAATTCGGGCGTTCCTGCGCTCTCTGCTGATATCGCCGCGAGCATTGCCGCCGACACATTGCTGAGCGACAAGTTCATTCTTCTCTCCGGCGGAACATCAAATACGCAATCGCTTTCAGCCGACGCCGTCCTCCAAGGGATCTCGCCAACTACCTTTGACAAGCTTGCACGTGACATCGACACCACCATCGAAGGACTGCGTGGAATGCTTGGCGGTGCAAAAGGACAACCCGGCGACATATTTGAGCGGGTTCGTCTCTTGCTGACGGAAACTCAATCGCTTCTGACCGAGGCAAAACCCGTGCTGCTGGATGCCAAAGCGCTTGCCGCGGATGCGAGGCAACTGATCGCCGATAACAAGGTTCCGATTTCCCGGGCGATGACACAGCTCGACAAGTCGGCCGCAGCCCTCGAAACGCTTGCCGCCAGCGGCAGCAAACTTGTCGTCAACAACGAAAAAAAACTCAGTTCGACGATTTCGGACTTTAAGGTCACCTCCGAGAACCTGAAAATCACTTCAACCTACGCAAAGATTCTCATCCGCAGCCTGTCGGAACGTCCCTCCCAGCTCATTTGGGGGAGGTCCAAGCCGCCGCCTCTGCCCAGCGAACAGCAGATTCTTCGAAGCTCTGCGCCACTTCCGGCGAACTGATTTCCCGGCTATTGGTCTGCTTTCGACAATTCCGATTGAACTCGTCCTCGCCGCGGATAATCTGCCCTCGTGAGGGTGTTTGAGAGACTTAGAAACGCGCTGCAGATTGTGCTGCTGATGGCGTCGCCCGCCTGGGCGTTGGCCGCCCAGAGCTACATCATTGTCGACAATCAGACCGGTCTGATTCTCGCGTCGCAGAATCCCAACGAAAAATTGCAGGTTGCCAGCCTGACAAAGATCGCCACGGCGATGGTCGTATTCGACTGGGCCCAGCTTAACAAAGCCGATCTCAGCCAAATGGCTGCGGTGTCCGCGCGAGCAGTGCGGGCGGGAGGAATCAATCCCGCAGGCTTGCAGGAGGGCGATTCTCTCAGCCTGCGCGATCTTCTTTACACGTCCCTCATGGCTTCTGACAACGTCGCGGCAACCGCCCTTGCCCAGCATGTTGGCGCCCGTTTGCCCAACGCTGAGGGCCTCGACCCTATCAGCAATTTCGTTTCGCACATGAATGCCCTCGCCCGCACGCTCGGCATGAAGCGCACGCTGTTCTTGAACCCGTCGGGATCCGACAACGTCGAGGGTGCGTTGCCATACTCCACAGCCTCCGATATGGCCCGTCTCACCCGCTATGCCTACAGCGAGGCGGATTTTCCCTTCTTCGTGTCTCAGAAGACCCGAATTGTCCATGTTTTCCGCGGCGGCGTGGACGCGCGGATCGAGTTGAGGAATACGAATGAATTGCTTGATCAGGACGGTATTGATGGGGTGAAAACCGGTCGCACCGGTCGCGCAGGCGATTGCCTGATTCTTTCCGCCGAACGCAGACCCGAGGTTCAACGACAGGGCGAGAGCGTTTATGTCACTCCCCGCCGCATCGTCATCGTAATGCTGGGCTCATCGGACCGCTTTGGCGAGGGGATGGCGTTAGCGCGTCAAGGCTGGGGTCTCTACGACCAGTGGGCGGCCGAAGGACGCAAAATCAAGAAGAACGAGGCACTTTAGGCGATGCAAAAAGAAAGAATTGGTGTTTTAACGAGCGGGGGCGATTGTCCGGGACTTAACGCGGTCATCCGTGGCATTTGCCGTGCGGCTTACAAGCTCGGATGGGACGTTATCGGCTTCAAGGATGGGTATGAAGGGCTTTTGCCTCCCGGGGATTTCGTGATCCTCGACCGGGGAAGGACCTCCGGAATCATGCACCTTGGGGGAACCATCCTCGGGACGACCAACCGAGGCCATTTTGTGGCCAAGATTGCCGCCGGAGAGCGGGCGATGATCCCCAAGGATATCATCGACAAAGCCAAAGAGACCTTCAACAAACTCGGCCTCACGGCGCTTATCGCGATCGGCGGCGATGGATCCCTCTCGACGGCGCTTCAGCTCAACGAAGCGGGCATTCCTGTGATCGGCGTTCCCAAGACGATTGATAACGATCTCGAAGCCACTGCCATGACCTTTGGCTTCGACTCGGCTGTCGCATGTGTGGGGGACGCCCTTGATCGGCTCCACACGACAGCCACCAGCCACAAACGCGTCATGGTGCTCGAAGTGATGGGACGCCATGCCGGCTGGATCGCGCTCCACGGCGGTTTCGCAGGCGGCGCTGATGTGATTCTGATCCCGGAGATACCCTTCGAACATGCCAAGGTCGCCGACGAGGTGATGCGGCGCGAGAAAATGGGCGCAAAGAGCACCATGATTGTCGTCTCCGAAGGGGCCTCTCCCAAAAAGGGCAAGCAGCTCCGCCACGCGACCGCCAGCGGCGAGCATCGCCTCGGCGGCATCGGCGAAATCGTCGGCGCCGAAGTCGCCGCACGCACTGGCAAGGAAGTTCGCACCTGCCAGCTCGGCCACCTTCAGCGAGGCGGCGCGCCCACCACGCTGGACCGGATCCTCGGCACGTGCTTCGGCATCAAGGCCATTCGGCTTGTGGCGGAAAGAAAATATGGCACGATGGTGAGTTATCAAAACTATTTGACGATTGACGTTCCCATTTCGCACGCCGTGAACCGTCTTCGCCGCGTCGATCCCGAGGGACAGATGGTGGAGTTCGCCCGAGCGGCTGAAATTTCCTTCGGGGATTGATGGAACAAACCGACGCCTTACGCGCTGCCGTGCGCGACGTGGCGGATTTCCCGAAGCCAGGGATCCTGTTTAAGGACATCACCCCGATTCTTGGCGACGGCAGCCTTCTGCGCGCCGCCATTGACTGTTTTGTGGCTGATTGCGCAGGGCAGGAAATCCGGAAAATCGTCGGTATCGACGCTCGCGGATTTCTCTTTGGGGCCACGGTCGCCGATCGCCTCGGGATTGGCTTTGTACCGATTCGCAAGCGGGGAAAGCTGCCATGGAAGACGGAGAGTCTCGCCTACAAACTCGAATACGGCGAAGCCGCAATGGAAGTCCATACCGATGCCTTTGAGCCTGGCGAACGAGTCTCGCTGATCGATGACTTGCTTGCCACGGGCGGGACTGCGGCGGCTGCCGCGAAACTCATCGCAAAGGCCGGCGGAAATGTCGTCCAGGCCCAGTTTCTCATCGAACTCGGATTTCTCGATGGCCGCACCGCTTTTTCGCCCATCCCCGCGAAATCAATCCTGGTTTATTGAGCGCGTTTGGGTGCCCGGCGGCCGCGGTGACCCGCTCAAGAAAGCGAATCCTCGCTCAAGGCTCCCCTTTCTTCTTTTCCTACTGCCTCACCAACAACCAAGCGTTCTGATCCTGCACGAAGCCCGGAACAGGGGTAAATATGGCCTTTCTGCACATCGTGGGGGGGGTCTGTCAGAAGCGAGCTATCGCGGTCTGACGGTCGCGGCATCATTCGTCTTTGCTGGTCTAGGATTCATGAATCCTTCGAGGTTCGCCGAGCGGTGCGCAGTTACTGCAGGTCGCGGGTCATGTATCCGTCGAGCACGACCCAGATAAACAATGGGCCGTAGATCTTCTGGACTTCCTTGAGAGTGTCAGGATCGGGGATTTCAATCTCGACGCGGAAGTTCTGTTGCTTGTCGATGAAAATCGGCTCAGCGAAACGGAATGTCGCCGCCGGCGAAGGCTCGCCGTGAGTGATGACTTTGCCGCCTTCGGAATAGGCGCCGGCGCCGCCTGGGAAAAACCAGGTTGGCATCTCGATCATGATTTTTTCCCCGACGTAAAGAGCCGTGACAGTGTTAAAGATCAGTTTGTTGATGAGGCTCCCAGCGCCGTTGTTTGGACGAATCTGCTCAAGTGGAGGCTGTTGCCGTTCGGAAATCTGGTCCGTATCCCAAATGTAGTCCTCAAGCTCGGCTACTGTAAACGAAAGCGGATCGCCAAGATCGACCGCTCGAGGAACCTGCGCCTCTTCGGTGAGTTCGGCGCTGCCTGCTTTCAACGTCACATCGTCGTCGTCCAACTGCAGTTCGACAGTCTGATCCTGGCTCGCGCGGGCCTCTCTGAGCAGGTCCATGGCGCGAGCCAATGTGATTTCGAACTTGGCGGTGACCTTTGTGCGATTTTGGTCAATTTCTCCGTGGTCGATTGAAACCTCTCCGGCTTGGGAAATTACCAGGAGCCCATCGCCTTTGTCGGCTGTTCCTGTTACCGGCAGGTCGTCTTCAATCGTCGGAGCCTTATCGTCGTCTGGAAACCGGGGTGGCAGATCGCTGATTACCACTCGCATCGCAAAGACTTCGAATGCGTCGTAGTGCGGAAGGCGCGAGGCGGCCTGCAGATTGGTTTCCAGCTTGGTCTTGTTCTGCACGTTGACGAAGAATTTTAGCGTGCTCGAGTTTTCGGTTTCCCGCAGTTGCTTTTCTGGTTCCACCAGAAGCGAATCGTAGATCGGCAGATGTACTTTTTCCCTAATGCCTTGGACGGTTGCCATAATTGATCTCCTTCTTTAGTTGAGGTTGGCGTTTGTTTCCGCTCACCAGAGCGGTCTGAAAGTTTCGGGCACTTGGGCCGCGCATCCTGGCCGGTCTGTTGAGCGTGACCGACACTGACGGACCGCCTACTGCAAGAGTGCCGGTGTCGGTTCGGATAAGGTTAGGGTAAGCCTGACCGTGCTCGCGCCCGGACTAACTACTATTGCGTATGTCCCGGTATCCCCGCCCAGATCCACGACTGCAGTGAGCCGTCCTAATTCGTCATAAGTGTAGGTGATATCAGACATCTAGTGGAGCGCTTGGAAAGCTTTTTGACATGGTCCTTCCTCTCACAATCGGGCGTAACTCTTCACACTGAGATTATTCCAAGTGAGATTGGAAAATATGAGACCACGTCCCCCAAGTGTGATTGAGCTGGCACCAGAAAATTGTGTCCCCGGAACAAAACAATACGTGACGGTCGGCCGCCTCGAGATAGATAGATAGCGCGCTTCAGCGAATAGTTTCCCTACCGGATTTATCAATTCGTTCTGCATTTGCCCCGCCGCGCATGCGTTGCGTAAGCGATCCCGATGCTCTTGACGTCCTGTGCATTCCCTTGCCCTTGTTGAAGCCCTGCCTTGTACGGGATACGCGCAATTCGTTCGGACTTGCAAAAAAATCCCTAAAATCCTTCGAACCCTTCCGGATAAGACTTCCGGAGGCTGAAGCCCAGCCTATTCAAGACCGGCGATCCAATCCCGGTTTCTAATGATGGCCACGTCGTAGCTGCCGACGGCAAGATTTTCCAGCAACCGCGGCGACGCCACCTGGGCATGGTCTTCAAAGATCTCGCTCATTGGCCACGCTTGACAGTGGAAGGAAGCTGGAAATTCGGCTTTGAAAGCCCTTCAGCGGAGTGTTTCCATCGAAGAGTTCAAGGCTGGACGACAATCGTTGACATGAGCTTTGTTAGGAGTCGTTTAACAGAGGTACGCCCAGATTACAATAGGCCCACAGTCCTCCTGGCTGCGAAACCATACGGTAGCGTCTTCTACGACAAGTTGACCCCCTTCTGTAGCTTAGCCTATCGCGGCCCGGTGTCCCCGACGTCGGGCGGCTGGCCGAAGATCAAGCTCGACCTGACAGCAGCCGAAAGACTGCAATCACCGCTGCACTCGGGCGCCGGTCACACGATTGCCGCCACTTTTTCATTCGCCTTTCCAATTATGGGGAGTCCATGCGCAAAACAAACGGTGTCAAAATCCAACGAGCGGAGACCCCGCAATGACTCGATGAGGAGCGCGAGATTCGTGCAATACTTGTCCGGCAAGATCTGAAGACCATCGAGATTGGTAAGCGCGTCCCCGATCACCAAAACGTCCGGCGCGAGGTAAGCAGTCTCCCCAGAACCACCTCCAGGCAGACCGATGGCTTTCAGCGTCTGGAAAATCAACTCACCATCCTTCACCAGGTAATCTGCCGGAACGTCCTGCTGAGCGCCTTCCGGAGCATAGATCGGAATGTCGAGCCTCTCCTTCTCATAGAGCGAGCCTCTAAGATGGTTGCCATTGGTCAAGAGCACGGAAACGACCCCGTCCTCGCCCACCATCCGCTCAATCGCCTGTTCTTCAAGACGCACGGGGTCAATTAACACAAATCCGCCCGGTGTGCGGATCGCCGTGCTGCTGCAATCCGTTTTGCATTCAGGGTTGTAACCGTGCCAGATGAAGAGATCGTTGGTGATTTGATGATATTCGGGGACCGGCTTCATAAACTGATTCTGAGTGGGGAAATGCTGCTCCTGATTTTCTCACAATCAACGCCGCGACGCGATTCAATTCCGCGACCGTGGCCGCCCTTAACTTCTTTCTGGCGCGTTTTTTTCATCGAAGCAACACGCTCGCAGTCAAAGACAATTGTCTTGAATAGACATTCGCTCTTTAATCTCGCGCTTCGCCCATAATCATGCACCAAATCATCAACGACATAGCCCTCTGTATCATCGCGGCGTGGGCTCTGGGGGTGCTTGCTCAATTCTTTCGCCAGCCAGTGATCCTCGCCTATCTTATTGGCGGTTTTGCGATAGGGCCCTCGGGGTTCGGATGGGTTCATGAACAGGAGTCCGTCGCCACAATTTCCGAACTCGGGTTAATCTTTCTGCTTTTCATGATCGGCCTGGAGATCGATCTGAAAAAAATCATCAGCGCAGGGACCTCGATCCTTGTCACCGGGGCATCACAAATCCTGGGCGGCGCCGTCGCTGGAGTGATATTCTTTTATTTGATGGGCTTCCCGTTAAGCGGGGGAAAATGGGATGCTCTTTATCTGGGAATTGCCGCCGCGCTCAGCAGCACCGTGATCATCGTGAAGGTGCTCTATGACAAACAGGAACTCGACACACTGCCAGGCCGCGTCACCCTCGGTGTTCTGGTTCTCCAAGACCTGCTCGTGATTCTCTTTCTCGCGGTGCTGCCGAGCCTCGACAACCTACGGGCGAGCGCACTCTTGCTGTCGTTCGCCCGGGTCGGAATTCTTGTCGCGACTGCGCTCACTGTCAGCCGCTTTCTGCTGCCGCCGCTCTTCCGCAGTGTCGCAAGGCTGCCGGAACTGGTGCTGGTCGGCGCGCTGGCTTGGTGCTTTCTGATGGGCGACCTCGCCGCGCGACTCCAGCTCTCGCGGGAAATGGGCGCGCTGATCGCGGGCGTATCGCTATCCACCTTTCCCTACGCGCTCGACGTGACGGCAAAAGTCACCAGCCTCAGAGACTTTTTCGTGACGTTGTTCTTTGTCGGTCTGGGCATGTCCATCCCCGTCCCAAGCGGAACCCTTATTGGATGGGCCTTGTTGTTCGGGCTCTTCACGGTGGCAAGCCGTGTCGTCACGACATTTGCGCCGCTCTATTTGTTAGAGCAAGGACTGCGCGCAAGCCTGCTACCAGCCATAAATCTGAGCCAGATCAGCGAGTTCTCTCTCGTTGTGCTTGCGCTAGGGCTCGAGAAGAACCATATCGCTCCTGAAAGCAAGGGACTGGTTTCCTTCGCATTCGTGCTTCTGGCGACTTTGAGCACGTTCGCAATGATGAACTCGGACCGGCTGACAAGGGCGGCGATTTCGAGTTTGAAGCGCTTTGGACTTCGGGACCTTGATGGCCTCGACCCGGCGAGACTGCCGGAGCAATCAGGGCAGCACTTGCACGGGCAGACAGCGCGAATTCTGATAGTCGCCTTTTTCCGGACAGCGAGTTCCCTGCTCGAAGAATTGCGGCGCAGCAAACAGGACCTTCTCGGAGAAGTGGGTGTTGTCGATTTCAACCCCAATGTCCATGCGACCTTGAGGAGGCGGGGGATCAAGGTCGTTTACGGGGACATCAGCCATCCAGAGACGTTGCTCCATGCCGGCGTACCATCGGCCGAGATCCTCATCTGCACTGTTCCCGACGCGCTGCTCAAAGGAACCACGAATGCGAAGCTTGTCCGGCACCTGCGCGAAATCAATCCCGCGGCAAAGATCATCGCGGTCGCCGACATCCTTGCTGATGTGAGCGCCCTTTATGCGGTTGGTGCCGATTATGTGAGCGTGGCCCGCCTGGAGGAGGCAGCGGCTCTATGCGAAGTGCTCGATGCGATCGAATGCAATCTCCTCGATGAAATGCGCGCCAAACTCGATGAGCGTCTCGCCGGACGTCAGGAAGTCCTGCCCTAGCGGGCGCAAGAAGTGACTGCTCAAGGCCGCCATGTTGCGCCAAGTCGAGACTCAGAAAGCGCAGCAATCCCAATAGCCAACCGTCCCGCCTCCACCCTTCCTAAGATATGCAAACAGAACCACTCATTGGCGCGCTGCTGAAAATGCGGCAGTATTACGATACCGGCGCTACCAGGCTGTATAGTTTCCGCCGTCGGCAACTACTGATTCTTAAACGGACGGTATTAAAATATGAAACCGAACTAACTCGGACATTGTACGAGGATTTGAAGAAATCCCCGGAGGAGGTATGGACAACCGAGACTGGTTTGCTGCTTCAAGACATTAGTCACTCGCTAAAGCACTTGAAGCAATGGATGCAACCGGAACACGTTGGAACAAATCTCCTCAATCTTCCTTCTGCCAGCTACTTGTATCCATCGCCAAAAGGTGTCGTGCTGGTAATTGGCACGTGGAATTTTCCGTTGCAGTTATCGCTGATTCCTTTTGCGGGAGCAATTGCTGCCGGAAATTGCGTGGTGCTGAAGCCAAGTGAGTACGCCCCCGCTACCGCAACAGTCATAGCAAAAATGATCGCGGAGATCTTTCCTACAGAACTGGCGTTAGTCGTACAGGGTGATGGCGCCGACGTCGTTCCCGCCATGATGAACGATTTCAGGTTTGATCATGTTTTTTACACCGGCAGCATTCCCGTAGGAAAATCAATTTATCGAATGGCAGCAAAGGAGTTGATTCCCGTTACGCTGGAGTTGGGTGGGAAAAATCCATGTATCGTAGAGAAGGATGCCGATCTAAAGGTCGCGGCCCGTCGCATTGCCGTTGGAAAATTCACCAATGCCGGGCAAATGTGCGTATGCCCTGACTACCTATTGGCGCACGCCGGCGTAAAGAATAAGTTAATCGATTTTATACGCGGGAACATAGTTAAGTTTTACGGTAAGAACCCGGCGGACGGATACGGCTACGGAAAGATCGTCAATGAAAAGCACTTTGATAAACTTGTTAGCTACCTATCACAGGGAAATGTAGTATCCGGCGGCGAACATGATCGGAAGAAACTATTTATTGCTCCTACGATATTGGAGGGTGTTGCGTTGGACGCCCCCGTAATGCAAGAGGAGATTTTCGGACCGATATTGCCGGTATTCGTCTTCCGTACGGATGCAGAAGCGATCAATATCATCAACCGGAATCCAAATCCATTATCGTTTTATATATTTACGGGCAGCAGGAGAAAAGCAAAAGAGTGGTTGGAAAAGATTCAATTCGGAACGGGTTGCGTAAACAATACGGCTTGGCAGTTCAGCAATCACCATTTGCCATTTGGTGGTGTCGGTCAGAGTGGAATGGGCGGTTATCATGGTAAGCATAGCTTCAATGTGTTTACGCACAAGAAGGCGGTCATGAAGACGCCAACCTGGTTTGATCCTGCCGTTAAGTATCCGCCATTGAAAGGAAAGTTAAGATTGTTGAAGTGGATAGTCGGGTGAACACAGTAATAGGAAATGGAGAATGGGGATGGCGGGCCTCTGCTTTATCATGAAGCGCTTGCTGAGCGCACACATGCGGCGCGCGGTCGGCCGTGTTACGAAGCGGTCGCTGAATTCTGGGGCAAAGACTCCGAGAAAGTCTATCAAGGGCGCGCCGTCACGCGCGTCGCTTAATCATCAATTCTTCTTCAACTCTGCCAAGTGGGAAGGTGTTGATCACGTCCTCTCTAGTCAGCCATCCTTTCCGGGCAGCCCCGACGCCGAAGATTAGATCCTGCAGGCCGTACACGGAGTGGGCATCCGGGTTTATCGCGCACTTGACGCCTTTTGCCTTTGCAAGCGGCCACCAGCGCCAGTCCATGTCGAGGCGTCGCGGATTAGCATTCAGCTCGATAACAGTGCGCGTTTGCGCCGCGGCTTCGATGATGGCGGGAATATCGACCTTGTATGGCTCACGTGTTAGCAGGAGCCGGCCCGTCAGGTGGCCAAGCATGGACGCGTAGGGATTGGTAATCGCCTTGATTATTCGGTTCGTCATCGCGGCCTCGCTCAATGCAAAGGAGGCATGCACCGAGACGATGACATAGTCGAGCTGAGCAAGAATATCGTCTGCGAAATCGAGCGACCCGTCTCTTCTGATGTCACACTCGGTGCCCGCAAAGAGACGGAAGCCATGACGGCCCTCGTTGAATCGTTTGATGCGCTCGATCTGGGAAACAAGGCGCTTTTCGTCAAGGCCATTGGTTTGGAAGGAACTCTTGCTGTGATCAGCGATGCCCAGGTATTGCAAACCAAGCTCCTGAGCGGCTGCGGCCATATCTTCGAGTGAAGCCCGTCCGTCGCTTTCGGTCGTGTGACAATGGAAGGTTCCGCGCAGGTTCGGCCATTCGATCAATTCGGGGAGCCGGCGATTCTCTGCGGCTTCAAACTCACCGCGGTCCTCACGGAGTTCCGGCTGGATGTAAGCGAGGTCGAGCGCACGATAGATATCATCCTCCGAATGAATATCGGGCAGCGGTTTCTTGAGTTCGCGGCCCTCAGCCTTGCTGAATCGATATTCGTTGAGCGACCAGCCGCGATCCAGGGCGCGCGTTCGCATGCGCACATTGTGCTCCTTGCTTCCGGTGAAATAGTTCAGGGCGAAGGGATATTCGGCGCCGGACACGGCCCTCAGATCGCATTGGATACCCGAGGTCAGCAGGACGCTGGCCTTGGTATCTCCGCGGGCAATTATGGACTCAACCCGGGGATGGTTGACAAAATCTTTGAACACCCCGGCCGCGTTGCGCGTGGAGACAATGAAGTCAAGGTCGCGAACAATCTCCTTTTTGCGGCGGTAACTGCCCGCGACCTGCGCAAGGATCACCAGAGGGTGGCTTCGGAGATCGTCAAGAAGCTCTTCCGCAAGCACCATGACATCTCCGAACCGGAATTGGCCGAGGCTTTTGTTACGCAGTTCAATCGCCTTGAGAATATTTCCCGAGGTCTTTGTGCCAAAACCGGCAAGAGCGGCAACCTTGCCCTCTTTGCATGCGCGCTCGAGCTTGGTGATCGAGCTAACTCCTAACGTCTCATACAGCATTTTGATCTTCTTTGCGCCAAGTCCCTGGAGTTCAAAAAGAACAAAGATTTCAGGCGGAAACTCGTCACGAAGCTTCTCGTAGTATTCGAGTCTGCCAGTCTGAATGAGAGTGGTGATCTTCTCGGCGATGGCTTTTCCGATGCCTTCCACATCTCGGAGACGATCTTCCTCGATCATCTTCGGCAGATCTCCGCTCAAGGTCTCGAGCGCGCGCGCAGCATTGGCATATGCCCGGATCTTGAACGGATTCTCCCCCTTGAGTTCAAGCAGCCGGGCGATCTGTTCAAGGATTTCCGCGATCTCGTCCTTGCTCATAAGGAATTTCCCCGAACCACGCTCCGATCAGTTTCTCGATACCTCGTGACGATCATTTCCATCCCACTCGCTTCCGGCGATTCAATCCAAATACGTCCGCAACCGGTTTCGCCAGCCAGGCAACCATTTGGACTCGTTGCGTGAAGGCGGCGAATTGGCAACACGCTGAGTGAGCACTTGATCCGCAGCCTTGACGAAGCCGGGCAGCGCAGAACCGGAAGCCGGCATAGCCTCCAACACCTGAAGCAGACCCCATCCCTGGCCGCGATAGCGCTCAGTCGGATTGACGCCCTCGCCCTTGAAATTCACGTAATCCATCAGCGCATACAGCCCGAGGCGCTCTCCTGCCACATTATAAAAGTTGGCCTTAACCCTTTCGCGTTCGGTGGCTGACGCGGCGGCCAGCATCTTGGGGAGGGCCTGCTCCAAACGAAGCGCGGCAAAGCGGGCCTGCGGAGCAATAGTCGTCTTGAGCAGTTCGCGGAGCTGCAGCATTTGCGGACTTTGAAAATCGCTCATGAATTTCGCCCGGGTCTTCCAAGGACATGCTCCGTGGATCCACCCCGAGGTCCGAACGCCCTGAGCGGCCAGATAATTGGCAAGCTTGGGAAAGCTCTCTTCGAACGGACCTCGCTTTCCCTCAGGATACCAGATGAAGTGCGCGATGCCGAGAGATGCGAATTCTTCTCCGGCATTCCAGGCCGTCAAACCATTTACTGTCCCTCCACATTCGTTTTTCCAGATGCGCCTCCCAATCTCAAGGGCTTGAGCATCGGAAAGCTCGACAGCCTGGGCGGAACCGACGGACATTGCTAAGACAAAAAGGGGCAGGAGGAACCGCATGCTTATTTGTAGCGACAGGCTCAAGCCGTCGCAAGGTCCGAGTCCCTCCAACGAGCTTGGACGACGCCAGGTTCCATTCCGCCCCCCTGATTGTGAGCTGGCCGCAAGAAAACGAAACACTTAGGTAAGCATAAAACCATCCTGCGCCATGTCCGATACCGCCCGTCAAAAACCATTCCCAAAGGCCGTCCTGATCTTCATCGTCATCGGAGTCGTATGTCTCGGCATCATCTTTGCTCTGCTGGCCACCATCGGAGATGACGTTCCGAACGAACTGCCCACCGCCAGCGAAAGCTCCTCGGGGGAATAACTCCCTCAGCGGATAATCCGCACGGGAGTACCAATGCGAACGTACTCGAAGAGCTGGATTGCAAACTCCCGCGGCAGACGGATGCACCCGTGCGAAGCCGGATTGCCTGGACGCGGAATCCGCCCGGCATGCATCCCAATGCCGCGCCACGTAAGGCGCATCCAGTAAGGCATCGGCGCAAAAACAAACCTCCCGCCCTCCGGCGGGCTGTGCCGCCGAATGTCCGCGTCAGCCCTCACTGTGTTTCCATCGGCGTCCACCGTCTTGCCATACAGGGTTGAATATTTTTCGACCACCTTCTCAAGGATCGTGTATTCCCCGGCGGGCGTGTCGAAGCCCTCCTTCCCCGTCGCCACAACCGACCAGCCGGCGCGCTGTCCGCCAATATAAACTTCCGCGATTTGACTTCGGAGATCGATGATGATGCTCAATTCTCCGAAGAGGTGCGTAGAATTCCATTCATAGAGCGTTTCCTGCGTTGGAATCGGCTCGGGCGGCAGCTCGGCAGGCTTCTCCGTCGACACGCAACCAAAGACGAGGGCGGCTAGAAAGCCTCCCGCAGCAAACCTCCACCCAACAGTCATCCTGTGCATTTCGCCGCGCGGAGACTTGGCCGATACAAAGGCTTATTCAAGCGGAAATTCTTTGATTCTTGTGAGTTACTCCAAAAACGCAGATTCGCGAAAATTAGCGCCCGTCCCTGCATCTGCTCCGAAGAATAAGGCCCGGACTTGCGCCGAGATCGCCGCTCACTGGGAAAGAATCGCATAGAGGGCCTCATGCATGGCACCCTCCGGATCATCGGGCGCGGTCCTGAATCGCGCCCCAACGTATCCGTCGGGTCGCACCAGCACGGATCCGCTGTCCCCGATCCCGTAAACGGTCTCAAATTCCTCGCAAAAAAAGTCGGCTTGGTTACGCAAGAGCGATCCGTTGGGTGGCGCCGGCCAAACGGTGCCATTTCTGCCCGCCAGCAAGACCATGGTCCCTTCAAACAAATCGAGAATGGATCGCGTACCCTCATTGCGCAGGATCCATATATGGGGGGCACGGCACCCGGGACAAGCGGAGGGGACATAGTCGTTAATCCTATCGGCGACTTTGGGCGGCATCGTGCCATCGCTGACAAATGCTCCTCTCTCATAGACGATTCCGAGATCCTGCCCAAGCCCCGCCCCGGCGCGGCGGTTGCGGGCAACGAGTTCGCGAACGCGATCCCACTCTCCGCGAAGACCCGCCTCGACGATGACGAAGACTTCGCCCGCGTTTTCGTTGGTATTTTCCATAGTTTGCAGCGCTGCGCCATGACGCTCCGTTTCATAGCTATCCAGGAGCAGCTCGCTGGCCTCGCCGCGAACAACGGCCGCAAGTTTCCACGCCAGGTTGTGAGCCGATTGCAGCCCGGTATTGAGCCCAAGCCCTCCTGCGGGCGAAAGGCGCGCCGCAGCGTCTCCGACGAGCAACACGCGTCCCAGCCGAAATCTCATCGCAACCTTCGGGCTCATCACCCAAGGACGCATGCTGACTACCTCGACGGGCTCCTCGGAAAGGCCGGAAACATGCCGAATGATCTCCTCAAAGCGCTCCTTGGAATAGTCCTCAGGTTTCTCCCCGGGTTGGAGAAAATGGTGCATCAGCCAAAGATCGTCACCATTTACCGCTACGAAGACTTCGAAATACTCTTCCGAAAGCGCGTGATAAAGGATGGCTAGGCGATCGTGAAGGTGCTGACCGTAGGAGGCGCGAAACATGACATTGATAAAATGTCCCATGTTTCCCGGACCTTCGGTTTCGATTCCCAGGTTATTGCGGATAGCGCTTCCGGCGCCATCGGCTCCTACCACCCATCGGGCCCACACGGTCGCCCCATTACTCAACATCAATCGCACGCCTTCTTCCCCGGACTCAATGGAAACGACTTCGGAATTGAACCGGACCGACACCACTGGCTCCTGCTTCAAAGCCTCGAGCAGGACCTTCTCGGTCCAGGTCTGCGGACAGTGAATCGGCTGGCATGGAGTGAGCTCACTGTGATGCGCTGTGATCGGGACCCGTCCAAATTCCTCGCCTACAAGCGATTTTGCCCATATTCCGAGCCATCGTCGCTCCACTGAAAGCGAGCCGCCGTAGATGCGTTCCAGCAGGCCATTCTGGCGCAAGATTTCAGCCGTACGACGCGAGAGGCCCATTGCCTTGGGATGCGCAGAGGTGCCCGGCTTCTTTTCAAAAACCACAGACGGCATGCCCGCGCGTGCAAGCAAAAGGGCCGTCATCATCCCGCACGGTCCACCGCCAACAATGGCAACCGGAAGATCAATGTTCATGGCTCGAATGTGATACCGCAAAGGGGGGAAACCTTAACAGCCGTTTCGCTTAGCACTCTACCCTTTCCCATGCGGCGAACAAGCGAAGCTGCAAGAGCCATAACGAAAAGGACCACGTTCTCTTGTCATCGAATAGCACGGAAATCAAGGAAGCAAAATTCCTGGCAAACAAGGCGGCCTTCTACTCCAGCTACTTCTGCTAAGACTTCACGAAAGCCTTCAACATTGGAACTTGCTTGACAAATTCATCGACGATTCCAGGGCCCGCGAACTCCCGCGATTTTTCGAGAAAAGCCTGAACAAACGGGCCAATCTGGGCGCTTTGCAGGCCTGCGGATTGTAGGCCGGAGAACACTTTCGCGGCGTCCCCGACGGAACCACCCAAACTCGAAAGCAGCCCTCCGGAGCCAGCGGGCGTGACATTGGAAATCTCTGCGAGGAGGGCGCTCGCTCCCGGTATTTTAGCCATGATTTCTTCAAACTGGGCGACCGGTATCCGCTTCCGGGCGAATCCAAGGAGGACTTTGATCGCTTCGCGGACGACTGGCATCGAAATGCCGAGTCTTTCACTGATGACCTTGATGATCTGGTCCACGCCTCTTTGGGAGAAAGCCGGCCGCACTCAAGCTGCGCCGGCACGCAAGATTCGCTCGATCGTATTGGTTGTGGAGTGACCCTCGGAAAGCTTCGCCAGGATGACCCGCCCTCCGCTGGCTTCGACGATCTCGCGCCCACTCACGTAATGCGCCCAATCATGCCCCTTGACGAGCACATGAGGGAGAATCGCTTCGATGAGCGCGCGCGGCTCGTCTTCGTCGAAGATAACGACGCCATCGACGGCACGCAGAGCGGAGAGGACAACGGCGCGGTCCGTTTCCGGGTTGATCGGCCTACCGGGTCCTTTGTTGCGGAGCACCGAGGAATCGCTATTCAACCCAACGATCAGCGCGTCGCCTTGAGCGCGCGCAAATTCCAAGTAACTGACATGACCGCGATGCAGGATGTCGAAGCATCCGTTTGAGAAGACAAGTTTGCGGCCGGCTGCGTGGAGCCGATCGCGCAGCTTTCGCGCCTCCGCGGCGGAAAGAACTCGACCATTCATCTGCGTTGCAGCCGCTTCCTGAAGGTTTGCAGTCGCTTGCATCCGGTAATTTAGTATGAGTCCGTCCGCCGCTTGCTGTCTAAACAAATCGCCTGTCTACACGAAGAATTTCAACGCCAGTCCGCGGGAGGCGGGAATCGTGCCGTAAAGAGACGCTAGGGCATCGATTGCAGTCACTTCCCCTGCAGGATCGTGAACGCCGAGCACCCGGCACAACTCCGTTTCGAAGTGATTCAAAGCATTCATGGTGGCGGGAGCTCGTTGGACAAAGTTTATCCCGCGCTGCAATAGGTCAAAGATCCCAGGCGCAGGGTGCATCGACGGAGCCGCGATGCCGGCAAGCTCTCCAAAATACGAAGCCAGATAAAATCCCGCGCTTCCCGCACCGGACACGTCGAAGACGGTCTTCAAGCTGACTTCCCGCAGCGTATGCAAATCGCTTTTGCTGTTAATCGAGAAGGAAATATCGGCGGCGTAGAAGAGATCGAGTCTGCCGGCGAAGGGGCTTTTCGCTCTGCGCGCTCCACGCGCGACGGTTCGGACCGTTCCGAATCGCTCCGTCAGCCATGCAATGATGAGGCTAGTTTCCGACCATGGCGTCTTTCGGAGGAGAATCGCAGACGTTTGCTCCATTCAGAATTCCTGCTACGCCCAAGCGCGAAACTACGCGACGTCAAGCACTTCCACCAGCCACTGTTGGAGAGCCGCATAGAAATGAATCTGGAACTTGGCCAGATCCCGTTCATTGAGTATAGCCATCGGCCCCGGCTGTGAAAGATCCGTCTCGTCCAGATGATGCTGCGCCGCGAGAGAAAGCCTGGCTTGATTGAGGGCATTCAGCCATGATTCCGCGTGCCCCGCGGGGAAATCCAACGCGAAGCCGCCCTCCTCTTCTCTAAATCCCCGCAGGTCAGCTTCGACAACTTGGCGCGCCGATAGGAAAAATGCGTGCAACTCGGGCTCGACATGTGCCTTCCAGTCCTCGCGCAGACTTTCCTCCTTGGGCTCGTAGCTGGGTCTGGGAAAGAGCCGCTCCTCAACTGCCTTGCAATCTTGCTCAAACGGGCCTGGGATCTGGCGCACCAAACCGGCGAGCAGCGGCGGAATCTCGCGCAGGCCCAGGCGGTTACCGGATATCCTATGAAACTCCATTACATCCCGTCGCGTTCGATTGTAGCCAGCAACAGGTGAGAATGAAGCTGCTGGACGTATAATTCCGCCCGTTCGCGCGCTCCAGACCAGACGATCGAACGGCCCTTATGGTGCACCTCAAGCATGTGCGACTCGGCCTTCTCGCGGGAGAAGCCAAAGACTTTACGAAAAACCATCGTGACGTAGACCATGAGATTCACTGGATCATTGTGTACCACGACGTTCCATGGCTGATCGAGCGCCGTTTCGTCACGTGTGCTGCTGCCGGGAACTTCCTTGGTCTCCGCCATCCTTTACGCCGCTCGCAGGTTCGAGGTTTTCAAGCCGCGCCGCACCGCTAGACAATCATCGACCATACTTACCCAAAGCGCGATTCCGCTGCGTGGCAGACCTCCCTTGGCTTCAAGAAAAATATACGCACCCGTCATCGCTGCCGGCGGAAGGTGAAAGGCCGCCGCGCGCAACCCGCAAAGGATGGCAAGGTGCCCGGGAACTTCGCCCGAAATCATGAGCGTGCGGTATCGCGGCCAGAGCTTTTCAGACCTCGGGGCGGAATACCCTTCCATCAGCGCTGCGCCGGCAAGCCGGCTCGCTTTTCCCAACTCCAGGGGAAGAGCAGAATCAATCGCGCTGTCGAAGGCGGCAAGCGCCCGGCAGTCCCCCGCAGCGCACGCGAAATGCGCTCCCTCCATTCCCGGAAGCAGGACAGGAGCAAAGACGTCTTCTTTCCAATGCAACCACGCGGGCGAGCAACGCATCCCTGGCGCAAAAGTAATCGGGTGAATAGCGGCCCAACCGGGATGGCAAAGCACGACGGCGCGCAGCAATTCGATGCACGAATCGTCTGCCTGGAATGCGCCGGTGCCATTGGTCCCTCTCATGAGTTCCGCGAGCATACCATCCCGCGCGCCATTTTGAAAATCTGTTCCTGCTTCTGAGCCATATCTTTTGCGTCACACGCCGTCTGGTCGTCCCATCCAGCGAGATGGAGGAGCCCATGAATAATACAGAGGGCGGCTTCTTCGCTTGCACCGGTTCCGAAACGCGTAGCGTTCTCCGACACGACGCCAGCGCCGATCAAGATCTCTCCATACGAGAAAGTGATGACGTCAGTCGGAGCCGGATCATGGAAGAATTCGCCATGCACCTTGGAAATCGCCCGGTTGCTGAGGATGGTCGCTTCGATCTCATCCAGCCTCCCCAGCACTGAATTGGGCGATCGGACCGCCTCGCGGCAGACAGGCAAGGCTCTCTCCGCCATTTCTCTAATGAACGCCAGATCGAATGCGACCTTTCGCTGCCTGTTTCTGATCACACAAAAATGCGCCATAAAATCCGACTACCATACGGTGGCCTGAATGTGGATTCTTTTGCCGTCCAGCGGCCCAATCTAGAGAAATGCCGAAAGAAACTTCCGAAATGGCCGAGGCGAAATAGCCTGTCTGCGCACCCGGGGTGCGTTGTTGTATAGGCGGTTGTGTCAACCGCCTGTCGGCAGGCGCTTGGCAAAAGGGCCTCGACGACTAAATCGAGCGCCTTGCCAGAGACCCGTCATTGCCACGGAAACCTAGTTCTCAGCGCCAGCTCTGGCAGCCGCCGGACTTCGAATCGAGCTCCGATTCGACAGATCTGCCGGCTCTCTCGCCGAACCGGGCTACGCCGCCGATTGCTGCTCGCCGCGGACGGTGGCTGAAGACTCCTTTTCCTCACGCTTCGCCGGATAGGCGATACGCGCGTGCAACATGTTGATGAGCGTGAAGCGGAAGCTTTCCGCGATCTTTCGGATTTCCGCCAGCGTCAGGGGAGCTTCATCGAGCTGATGCTCGGAAATACGGGCGTCAATGAGGCTGTTGATCAAATCTTCAATGCGTTGAGGAGTTGGGCGCTCCATCGAGCGCGAGGCGCTTTCCACAGCGTCCGCAAGGCTGATGATGGCGATTTCCTTGGTTTGGGACCTCGGCCCAGGATAGCGGAAACTTTCCTCCCGTACGTCCGGGATGTCCTCCGCTCGCATTTTCATGATCTTGCCACCAAGCCGGGCGTCGCCTTGTTGCTGAAGGGCGCGCTGATAAAAATAGGAAACGAGCGAGGTGCCGTGATGTTGCTGGATGACATCCACGATTTCGGAATTGAGCCTGTTCTTAAGCGCAAGGTCCACCCCTTCCTTGACATGCGCGATGATAATCAGCGCGCTCATGGTCGGAGTCAGTTCGTCGTGCGGGTTGTGACCAGGGCGCATGTTTTCGGTGAAATATTCCGGCTTCACGAGCTTGCCAATGTCATGGAAATACGCGCTGACGCGGCTCAAGGTCGCATTTGCGCCCACGGCTTCAGCAGCTGCTTCAGCGAGATTCGCCACAGCAAGGCAATGGTGGTAGGTGCCGGGCGCCTCGAGGCTCAGGCGCTTGAGCAGCGGATGGTTGAGGTCCGCCATCTCCAGCCACGAAATATCTGTCGTGATGCGAAAGATATTTTCCAGGACGGGAAGAATCCCGCTAGCCAAGACCGCCGTACCGAAGCCGGTGGCTATGGCGGCAAGGCTCTGCCAGCCGACCATCTTCCAGTCCGTCTGCGCCGGAGCTTCCCATACAAGGGGCCCGATCTGGCCGAACGCAGCCGCCAGCACCCACATGGCAATCCCCACATACACACCGGCGCGGATCAGCCGGCTGCGGCGGCGCACCTGAATGGTTACATACACCGCGATAAAACCCGTAATAAGCGAAATAACCAGGAATATCGGATCAATACGTCCGACAAGCAGCGATCCCCACAAGCTGGCAAACACGGCCGCGAAAAGGCCATGGTTTTTGCCCAACAAGACCGAAAGAACAAGGGGCGCAAAGGCGTAGGGAACCAGCAACGGCACCAACTGAAGGTCGATGTTCCCCGCCGCGGCTTGCGCAAGAATGATCTTAATGGCGGCAAGCTGAACAAGCAGGATGCCGAAAATCAGGGCTATACGGGAATTGCCTCCGAGCGTTTTTGGGTGATTGATCCAAAGCTGGGCCACGGCAGTGACGAAGATGAGCAGGCAAAGAAGAAACTTTTTTGCCGGTTCCTCCTGCTGGCCGGTAAAGATCAGGGCGGCCAAGCCGCCAACGAATCCGGCGAGAATGAGGGTCCTGATGGGCCACGCGCATTCGAGAGCATCGGCAAACTTACTATCGCCGACCGTACGGCGCGTCTTGCCGCAGGCCATGCCCTTGCCAACAAGGCGGCGGCGTTGGAAGAAGTTCCACATATGTGAAAACCAGATAATCTAACTCTAGAATCGCTCTTCCTGCAATCCGCGATGTTCCCGGTAGGCATGAACGATCGCTTGAACCAGCCGGTGACGAACCACATCGGTTTCGTCGAAAAAGTGAAACCCTATGCCTTCAACCTTCCCCAGCGCTTCCACCGCCTCGATCAAACCGCTCCGCTTGTTGCGCGGAAGATCGATCTGTGTGCGATCGCCGGTGACGACGCACTTTGAATCCTGACCGAGGCGGGTCAGAAACATGAACATCTGCTCTGTAGTCGTATTCTGAGCCTCGTCGAGAATGACAAAAGCCTGACTGAGGGTTCTTCCCCGCATGTAAGCGAGAGGCGCAATTTCAATGACTCCGCGATCCATGTATTTTTGAATTTCCTCCACCTCTAGCATGTCGTAAAGAGCATCGTAAAGCGGGCGCAGATACGGAAGGATCTTTTCCTGCAGGTCCCCTGGCAGGAAACCTAGTGCCTCCCCAGCTTCAACGGCAGGGCGTGTAAGAATGATACGATTGACCTTTTCTTGCTTGAGAGCTGACACCGCGATCGCCATCGCCAGGTAGGTCTTTCCCGTCCCGGCGGGGCCGATTCCGAACGTGATGTCGCGAGTCTGCATGGCCAGGATGTAGGATTTCTGGCCATCAGTCTTTGGGACGACGGGAGGCTTGCGAAAGGAGGTTTGAATCCGCAAATCCAGGAGACGCCCCAAATCGGCGCCTCCGTTTTTGCCAGCCGCATGCACGGCATAGTTGAATTCCGGCCGCCGGATGACGACGCCGCGCTTTCGCGCCTCGTTCAATTGCTCGAAAACCCTGCGCGCACGCGAAACGCCGTCTTCCGCTCCTTCGATGCGCAGCCAACCGTCGCGAGAGGTAACTCGAACGTCAAGCGCCGCCTCCAATTCCCGAAGCAGCTTGTCGTCGCCGCCGTAGAGCGCTTGCACGGCACGGGCATTCTCAAACTCCAGAGTGAGCGTTTCCAGATTATCTGTAGCCATAGACGAGCGCCCAGTTGGAGCGCTCCTGAGGCGATTTCTCCACCGTGACAATGGCGTAATAGGCGCCTGTCTTGTTGGGCGTGATCTTTGCCCCGGCGAAACGACCTTTTTGCCAGAACTCGGTCTCGGCAAGCTTGCCGTCGGAATCGTAGATATGGACGGTGATCACCGCGCCGCGGGTGTCCGTTGCAAGCCAAAACCCATATTCGTTGCCCTTAAAAAGCTGTGCTGTTACAGCCTGCTGGTCCTTGACGCCAAGATCTCCACCCCAAGCATCCTCCCGGATCGTGTAGCCTTGTTTCGCGTAAGGCGCCGCCGCTTCCTTGGCAAAGGAAAGCGCATCGTTCACGGTAGCCAATGC
The DNA here is from genome assembly GCA_963810765.1 of uncultured Verrucomicrobiae bacterium. Lineage (GTDB taxonomy): Bacteria > Verrucomicrobiota > Verrucomicrobiia > Chthoniobacterales > Terrimicrobiaceae > DASTFP01. Next base: position 8,786 of record CAWEOV010000022.1, on the reverse strand, counting down.
GAGCCGAGCAACCAACGCGAGTGCAAGCGGAATCAGAAGAAGTAGTCTCAGCTTCACGGTGAGGCGGGCTCCTCGGAAGCGATGACAACGACGATTTCGTTAGTCATCTTGTTGATTTTCTCCACGCTGGCTTGCGGGATTCCGCTCTTGCCAACTAAGGGGCGGATGTCGCGAAGCAGCTTGCGGACCCGCACAACGAGATCCTCTTTTTTCAACCGCGAGTTCCGCATCTCATCAATTCGCCGGCTGAAAAAAATGAGCAATTCGGGTTGGTTTAGCAGTTCCGCACCACTTGCAGAGTAGTTCTTGCCGACTATGGAGGTGAGAACCTCGGTGCCGCGAATCCATCCGCCGATGCTTACGAGCTGGGCAAGATCAGCATCGCCGAGCTCCACCATGGCGCTGCGGACGTCTTGCAGGGCCCCGTCAAGTTCCTCGCGCACGGCTCGCCAGTTCTTGGCGTCGGCCTTGTCAATGATGCTCTTGCTGCGGGCGATGACCGCCTTGCGCACGTTGATCGCATCCGCAAGGTTTAGCACCTCCTGGCCAATCTGCTTCACGCTCTCGGAGTTTTCGGCCTCTACGGCAATGAATCCATCGGCAATCACGGTCCCAAGGAGGAGAGCGACCTGGGCGCGATTACCGGTGTTCTTGCCAAGATTGCCGCGCATTTCGGCTTTCCAGTTTGGCGAACCCAGCTTGTCGAGAACGTTAAAGATTTCGCTTGGAACAGGCACGACGACCTCGTCCACAGCGGCAGCCGGAAACTTCGACAGGTCGATGGATACCGGGGGCGACTGCGCGAGCGAACTCGCAAAAGCGAGCCCGCAGACGATAGCGAAGAGCAGGCGTGACAGCATGGGAATTTTTGGCTTCGCGAAGGGCCGAAGCCCCGGTAAAAGCGCTCGCATCATTAGATGAATGTTGAAAGAATACAACACCTTCTTGATCGCGCGCGGGAGCAGCGGTTGCTGGTAATCGGGGATGTCATGTTGGATGAATTCGTCTGGGGCAAGGTCTCGCGCATCTCCCCGGAGGCTCCCGTACCGGTCGTCGAAGTGCAAAGTGAGTCCTGTTATCCCGGCGGTGCCGCCAACGTGGCGCGTAATCTTCGGCCTTTTTGCAACGGCGTCCAGATCAGCGGCTTGGTTGGCTGCGACTCGGCCGCCGGCCGGCTGAGAACCCTTCTCGCGCATGATGGTATCGCCATCGACAGTCTCATCGAGTCACCCGAAATCCCCACCATCGTCAAGACCCGGATCATCGCCCGCCAGCAGCAAGTTGTCCGCGTGGATCGAGAAAAACGCGTGGCAGCCTCGAATTTTGCGCACGATTCAGCCTTCGAACGCCTATCGAGGCTGCTCCCTGACGTGGACGGCGTAATCTTTGAAGATTACGGCAAGGGATTTCTTACCCAGAGTTTTGTCGACCGCGTAAGCGCGTTGGTCGTCCAGGCGGGCAAGGTCCTCGTTGCAGATCCCAATCCTGGGAATCCGCTGCGCTGGACGGGCGTGACAACCATCAAGCCAAACCGCTCGGAGGCGTTTGCAATGGCAGGGAAGACCGATCCGGGGCCAGCCGATAATCCACTTGCGGACAGTCCCTTACTTGAAGTTGGAGCGAACCTCTTGGAGAAATTCGCCATTCGATCGGTGCTTGTTACGCTCAGCGAGCATGGCATGGTCCTCTTCGACCGCGAGAAGCCGCCCTATCACACCCCCACACGCGCAAAGGAAGTTTTTGATGTGTCCGGCGCCGGAGATACCGCCATTGCCCTTTTCACCCTCGCGCTATGTTCGGGTGCGACATTGCAGGAGGCGGCTGAGATTTCCAATCATGGTTCCGGAGTCGTTGTTGGAAAGTTCGGGACGGCGACCCTGACTCGCGAGGAACTCCTGGCGAGCTTTCAAGATCATTAGCGACCCCGTCGGACTTTGAAATCGAACTCCTCCAACTATGAATAGATCGCGGTTGATAAGCGGCCTTTCACTGCCTGACAGGCCGCAAACCAGGCTCTACGGCCCGCCAGCCCGCTTATCTCACACTCTGGCGGCCCATCTTCCTAATCATTTGGCCGCCAGCGGATTCGTCCTCCGGCACCATATCAACTTGGATATGGCTTGCTCGCCCTCACCCCCTGGCGACCAAAGTATTACGCAATCTGAACCACCCGAGCGGGAGATAAGCGGGCTAGACTGATGGAAGACCCCCCAAAGGCTCAGCATGGCGCAATTTTTCTCGACCGTGACGGCACGCTAATGGATGAAATGAACTATTGTGATGATCCCTCGCATGTTCGGGCCGTTCCCGGCGCCGCAACATGCCTTGCCGAACTCCACAATGCTGGCTGGCTCAACATCATCGTCACCAATCAAAGCGGCATCGGACGCGGTTATTTCACCACCGCGGACTATGAGGCGGTCAACGCGGAACTCTTCCGCCAGCTTGGCGGGGCGATCGATGCGGCCTACTTTTCCCCGGACCATCCCGATTATGCGACCCGCCGGCGGAAACCCGGTACGGGAATGATCGAGGAGGCGAGCCGGGATCATGGCGTCGCGCCCGAAAAATCCTGGTTCGTTGGTGACAAGGACAGCGACATAATCTGCGGCCGAAACGCCGGCTGCAGAACGATCCTTGTGCTGACCGGTTACGGCCGGCAACATCGTGACTGCGGCGCGAACTTCGTCGCCCGCGATATCGTAGAAGCCGCGCAGATCATCTTTCGCGAAGCGAAATGACAGCCGCAGCAATCATCCCCGCCCGCTGGGCCTCTACCCGATTTCCAGGCAAACCCCTCTTCCCCATACTAGGCAAGCCCCTGATTCAGCACGTCTGGGAACATTGCCTAAAGGCAAAAAGGCTCTCCCAAATCATCATCGCAACCGACGACATGCGAATCGCTGAAGCGGCATTCGACTTTGGCGCCGAAGTCTCCCTAACGTCGCCCAAGCATCCGAGTGGCACCGACCGAATCGCCGAGGTCGCCGCCAGGCTGCGCGGCTTTGGACACATCATCAATGTTCAAGGCGACGAGCCTGCCCTGGATCCGCGCCTCATCGACCGGCTCGTCCAAGCACTCCAGCTTGATCGGAAGCTCAAAATGGTCACCGCCGCCAGCCCCTTTGAAACCGAGTCCGACGCGCTCAATCCCAACAATGTAAAGGTCGTAACGGCTCTCGACGGCAAAGCCCTCTATTTCTCCCGCAGCCTCATACCGTTCGACCGCGACAACTCTCAACTCTCAACTCTCAACTCTCAACCTCTTTGGCACATCGGCGTCTACGGCTACCGGCGCGATTTCCTCATACAATTCGTCCGTTGGAGACCCACCCCCCTCGAACGAACCGAAAAGCTGGAACAACTTCGCGCCCTGGAACACGGTGCCACAATTCATGTCGTCCGAACCCGCCATCACTCCCTCGGCGTAGACACGCCGGAAGACGTTCCCCGCGCTGAGTCCGCCCTGGCTTGATGGACGTCGTAGACAGGGCTTGATGGCCAGCTTCGTAGGCCAGCCCTGACACTCTCTAAGGTCGGCTTGCTGCTTCCCATCGACAACAGCCAGTCAACGGTGGCGAGCAATTCCATGCCTAGCGGTGACTCGAAGCCGTCCATTAACCGCTCGGTCTCCTCGATTATTGGCCGGTAAGGCTTACCCTCGCCTTCCGGATAACTCGAACCAAGTCCTTCAGCCCGTCCTGCACCCACTCGATCTTCGTCGGGTGACGCCAGTGCTTCTTGGTCGGGAAGTTGATGATCCATTTCGGTCCGGTCAATTCATGATTCCCAGTCACAAACATCCTGCCGACCTGGACTTCTCCCCGCTTGCAGGCCGCTTCGTAGGTTTCCGTGTTCTCGGGGAATGCCTCCTTGAACATCAGCGCAATGCCCTTGCCCATCACCCCGACAATGTTGACGGTGTTCACCACCGCCTCAGTTTGGGCGTCGAGCAAATTGCCTTGGGGTGTAGCGTAACATTAGAGATACCGGGTGTTTTTGGCTACGATTTGAAGGACGATTCGACGCGCTTTCAATTCGTTCTCAACGAAGCCTTTCGTCTCCTGATTATAACACACAATGGCAGCCAGCGCGTCAACTGGCAGGTGTCGGTGGATGAGTGCTTCGGCCTGATAACGCTCCTTTTTCCCGGGGTCGTCGGGATCGTGCTCGAAGTCGCGGCGCTGGAGAATCGCCCAGTCGATCTGATCCAGACGGGCCAGGTCGTTGTAATATTGCGCCATCACCGGATAGGCGCGCTGATTCGTGAACAGCACTCCCCACTGGTCGCCACTCGCCGGGGTATCGGGGCATTCTGGACTCTTTCCGGCGTCGATGCCGATTAAACACTCTCCAACGGTCGCGCCGTCATTCTGAACACGCCACACCCTCTTGATCCTCGGGTTCAATTTCGAGATCAACAACGATCCCGGAGTGACGATGAATTTTGCACTCTCGATCTGCCAACCCTGAACCACTTCTGGCTGCCTGCACGCATCGAAAGCCGGCATGCTATAGGAATAGAAGACCTCTTGGGGCGAGAGGCGAGGGTTGATAAGATCGCGCCGGACGTCGAAGAGGTCGGAAGGAGGATCAGCTCACTCATACCCCAACTCCGTGAGAAACTTCTTCAGCTTCGCCGCGGCGGCGTCGCGCTGGGCTCGATGGCGCGGGCGGTGTATTTGGCGTGCAGATTCTCCAGGGCCGCTAAGGCGGCTCGCTGGTCGGCGCGTAGATAGCCGGAATACGTCTCCACGAGGATGCGGTGGAGGCGGTCGAGAATCACGCGGCGGGCCTTGTCTCGATCGATTTGCGCGCGGGCGGCGGCGACAAGTTCCTCCTGGCGCTTCTCCGTGGCGTAGAGCGCGGTTTTTTCAAGTCGCGGGCTTCGTCCTCCAGCGCCTTGTGCCGGGCAAGTCGCTTTTCGATCTCCGCAGCCTCTGCCATGTAAGCGGCCCAGTCACCCTTTTCACGCTCCTTCTTCGCGAGCTTGGCCTGCGCTTTGGTTTCCTTGAGTTCGACCTTGAGCGTCTTCACCTGGTCGCCGGGGAGCACGCCGATGTCGTCGCTGTCCTCGTAGTCCTCCTCATCGGCGGCCGCGAAGAGGGCGGCCAGCTCGGCGAGGCGCAGTCGGTTGCGCTTCATCTCGGCGAGGACCTCGGGGAACTGGCTTTGGAGGATGTCGTCGTCCGGGATAAGTTCCGGCCCCCAGCCGCTGAACGCGATGGATTTGAATTCGGGCCTGAAGAACTCGAAGTAACGTGCGAGCGCGCCGCGAATCTGGTGATCGGTGAGCGCTGGTCGGCGAAGGCGTCGCTGATGGTGTCGAGCAGCAGGCGGCGGAGTTCATAGACGTTGCCCTTTTTGCCATCCACCGGCGCGAGCGCTTCGACGTGGGGCAGGTTGCGGCTCCACCACCTCTCCAGCGTGGCAAGAAACCCGGCGTGCGCGTCGGCGAGGCCAGAATCGGTCTTCACGATCTCCTCGAGGGCGCGCTTGTCGGTGACCGCAGGGGTGAAGTCGGCGTAAAGTGCCGGCGTCCTTACGCCGCTGATTCCGTAGAGCGAGGGAGACTCGGCGACCGGTGGTGCCCAGGCGTGGAAGAACGGCGGGACGCCGCTGGCACCTTGGGGGCAAAGACGCGCTCTCGGAGGCCGGGGTAGTTCTCCCAAAAGCGTCCGAGGGCGTCGATTTCGGCAATGGGCACGACGAGCACGCAGGCCGGGATGCCCGTGCCATAGAACAGCCCGGCGGGCAAGCCGACCACGGCCTCCAGCCATCCGCGTTCAATGAAGTGCTTGCGCGCCTCCTTTTCCTCCCCACCACGGAAGAGCACGCCATGCGGCATGATGGTGGCCATTTTCCCGTCGGCCTTGAGCACGGCATGTGCTGGACGAACATCAGGTCGGCCTTCTTGCCCTTCTCAGGCAGCCAGACGGCGAAGCGCCCGGGATACTCGATATCCTTCTGATGTAGTTCTGACTGAGTTGGCGAGTGTGTCGTCATCGAGCGAACGCTGGCCGATCTTGCGGTTGAAATTGATGCTCTTGAGCACGTCCTGGAGGGCATCGACGTTCGGCGTCTTCCAATGGTTCGAGGGCCTTGTTCAGGCTCGTTCCAACGTTGGTCTTGAGGTAAAGACAAAATATCCTCTGCTACTGGCGGTTCTTTGTTTCTCCGAGGTTCCCCTCCTTGCCAATTTTTCCCCCATCCATACACTCCCCGCGCATGAAATACATTTTCGTGACCGGGGGGGTGGTCAGTTCGTTGGGCAAAGGGCTCGCCGCCGCCTCGCTCGGCACGCTGCTCGAGCACCGCGGACTTAAGGTCGCCCTGCAAAAGCTCGATCCATACTTGAACGTCGACCCGGGCACCATGAACCCGTTTCAACACGGTGAAGTCTACGTGCTGGCGGACGGCGCGGAGACCGATCTTGACCTTGGCCACTACGAGCGTTTCACCAATTGCGTGCTCACCCGGGCCAACAACGTGACAAGCGGCCAGGTGTACGAGACTGTCCTGGCCAATGAACGCCGCGGCGAATACCTCGGCAAAACGGTGCAGGTGATCCCTCACATCACCGACGAAATCAAGCACCGCATCAGGGCCATCGAAGCGTCCTCCGAAGCAGACGTTCTCATCACGGAAATCGGTGGCACAACCGGAGACATAGAGGGGTTGCCGTTTCTCGAAGCCATCCGGCAGTTTCAACTCGAGGCGGGGTCCGGCAATGTGCTCGTGATGCATGTCACGCTGATTCCCTTCATCAGGGCGGCGGGCGAACTGAAAACGAAACCCACCCAGCAAAGCGTTGCAAAGTTGCGGGAGATCGGCCTTCAGCCACAAGTAATCATTTGCCGCACCGAGATGCCGCTCGATGCGGAAGTGCGCCAGAAGCTATCCCTATTTTGCAACGTGCCCGTTGAAGCAGTGATCGAGGCGGGGGATGTCGAGCACACGATCTATGAAGCGCCCCTCAATTTGCAGGCCGAAGGACTGGACGAATACGTCTGCAGCGCATTGAATCTTCGCACCAGCGAGCCGGACATGAGCGACTGGCGCAAGTTCGTCGAGCGCGTCGTCAACCCCAAAAAGAGCGTCCGCATTGCGATCGTTGGAAAATACATTGAGCTTCAAGACGCCTACAAGAGCATCTACGAATCCCTCACGCACGGGGCAGCGGCCCACGACTGCGCGGCAAATCTAGTCCTTGTCGATGCGGAAGATCTCGAGAAGGAGGGCGCCGACAAATACCTTCGTGGCGTGGCCGGCGTGCTCGTTCCTGGCGGATTTGGCGATAGGGGGATTGAAGGCAAGATCAAGGCAGCGCGCTATGCGCGCGAATCGCGCACTCCTTATCTGGGCCTATGCTTGGGCATGCAGATCGCTACTATCGAGTTTGCGCGTAACGTTTGCGGTTTCGAACACGCCAACAGCACGGAATTCGATCCGGACACTCCGGATCCCGTCATATGCATCCTGGAGGACCAGAGAGACGTCACGAAAAAAGGCGCTTCAATGCGGCTGGGGACCTGCCCTTCCATGCTCGGCAAGAACACCCTCGCCCATCAGGTCTATGGCAGCACCGAAATCTTCGAACGGCATCGCCACCGCTACGAGTTCAACATGGACTACCGCGAAGCGATGGAAAAGAGGGGATTACGTCATTTCCGGCACCTCGCCCGATGGTGCATTGGTCGAACTGATCGAAATCCAGAATCATCCGTGGTTTCTTGCCTGCCAGTTCCATCCCGAGTTTCGATCCAAGCCCAACGCTCCACACCCGCTCTTCAAGGGTCTGATCGCCGCTTGTCTCGCGCACCAGGATTGAGACAGGCCTTGTGAGGGCGAACGTCCAGGGAAAGCCGATCATCTGCGGCTCGGCAGCCTCTCCCTTCCACGGCAGCTGCAGCGTGGCATGGATTATACTAGAGCTTGCGCGGGCGGCATTCATCCTAGCCGGACTTCTCAACTCGAAGATATAGCGGACCGCGGAGGGGCGTAAAATGGAGATCGTGCTTAAAAGGTCTTCACTACATTGGGTGCGGCAGAATCAATGAAGGAGAGTGCCTTTTGAGGTAATTCGGGGAGGAGGCTGCGCAGGGAGTTGGAGACGCAGTTGCTCGAGGAGGATTTCTGGTCGGCCTCGGCTGGGTGTAACGGCTCAAGATCAGGGTGCGTCCATCGGTGGTCGGGAAGTGAACATCGAGCATTTGGATGGCCGCGAACTTGTCGAGGACGGCGCGCGGGGTCAGCCCAGGAGCCAGAGCACGCAAACGGGCACGCAGAGTCACGTGCAGACAGTAGGCCAAAAACGCGACAAAGATGTGAGCTTCGATGCGATCCTCGCGCCGATGGAAGAAGGGACGTAAAGAAAGATCGTCCTTAAGGGTTTTGAAGAGGGCTTCGATTTCCACCAGTTGGATGTAGAAGCTCCAGAGTTCGACGGGATCGCGTTGACAGAGATTGGTGCGCAGCAGGTAACGACCTTCGCGGCGGCGGACCTCCCGGAGTCTTTTTCGGTTGAGCCGAAAGCCAAAGCTGGCGGCCTTATCCTGGGATTTGGCTTCGGGAAGATCGAAGTCAAAGAGGCGCCAGGCGGCGCGGTAGCGCGCTTTGGCTTCGCCGAGTTTGAGCAGGAGATTCTTAGAGGAGAGCTTCATGATTTGAAGAGCCTTCAGCCGGTGCAGCAGGCCGCGGAGCTTACGCACACGCATCGAGCGTTCCTTGGCGACGCGGTCGCGGCTTTGGGCAAGACGTAAAGCTCGCCCTCCTGGCTCTGGAGC
>CAWEOV010000021.1:0-29003 GCA_963810765.1 uncultured Verrucomicrobiae bacterium | reverse complement strand
ACTCGAAATCGAGCGTGGCAGAAATGTCACCGTGGGTTCGAATCCCACCCCTTCCGCCAATGAACGTCAATCATCTTCCCAGCCACATACATAAAGGCTCTGCGGGTGATTGCGCTTTCGGCCAAAGCGGTCATCTGAGGCGAAAAAGGGGCCAACTGTACCCAAAATTGTCCCATGGGCAGCTTGGGCATGTCCTAGTGGACCCGAAATCAGTCACTAGCACCCGTCGTCACGGCGACTACTCGTTACCGTGCGGCGACCGGGATTTGCGAGAATTCCTGCGCAACTGGAAAACCGCAAATGCAAGACAAGTTCCGCCTTTACCGGCGTCGGAACGGAACGTTCTACGCCGAGGAATATCAGACCCGGCATCGCGAGAGCCTGCAAACCAAGGATGAGGCCGAGGCGCGCCGCCTGATTGCCGCCAAGAACCAAGCCGCCAGCCAGCCCGTGTTCAACATGGAGATGGCCAAGGTGTATCTGAGGGCTCACGACCCGCTGCTTTGTGAGCGCACCTGGACGACCGTTTCGGATGCAGTTCAACAAACCTACGAGGGGCCGACCAAAGCCCGTTGGGAGAAGTTCATCAAGAGCGAGCCGATGGCCCTCGTGCTTGGCAAGAAGCTCATTCAGACGACATCCACGGATTTCTTGGCTGTTCTGAACCATCCAGAGGCGGGTGTCTCGACCAATGTCTTTCTGCGTATCCTCCACAACCGCGCCGTGGATTTGGCGTGGATTGTGCAGCCGGTCATCTTGAAAAAGGCATGGCCGAAAATTCGCTATGGCCGTCGCCGCGGCATCACCTTCGGGGAGCATCAGAAAATTCTCGCGGTGACTCCGCGTGAGGATTACCGGCTATTCTTTGAGTTGCTTTGGGAAACGGGTGGCGCTCAGACAGACATTGCCTCGCTGACCGCCGAGGACATTGACTGGGAGAAGCGGCGTTTATTTTACGAGCGGCAGAAGCTCGCCTCGCGGGAGTTAGGCCGTGCGTGCATCGCCATTGGGCCGCGCATGGAGGCCATTTTGAAGCAACTCCCGAGCAAAGGGTTTCTTTTTCCTAAGCTCGTGAAACTCAAGGAAGGCTGGCGCTCCGCCGTCTTCTGGAAGCGTCGGCGCGCCGCGGGCATCCCGGTTGGGATTTGCCTGCATTCCTATCGCTATGCGTGGGCAGAGCGCGCGGAGGCTGCGGGCATGCCCGAGCGCGAAGCGATGGCGCACCTCGGCCACGGCAGTCGAGCGGTGCACCGCGCATATGCGCGGAATGCCAACCGGGTCACCCTACCGCTCGAATACTACGAGGACGCACGGGACAAGAAGCTGATCGACTTCCAGACTGCCGCCGCCAGCATAGAGGCCGCATAGCCCCACGTCCCCCGCGCTGACTTGACATCTTCTCCCTTGGTAAGATGAGAGTCACATATCCAATCGAAGGAACCAAGGCCGAGGAACGGTGGAAATTGCTTTCGCTTCGCCATCTTCCCGCCCGACTCAATGCCGAGGAGGCGGGCTGGCTGCTTGGATTTACCAAGGAGGAAATCACAATCCTTGTGGCCAAGAAGATTCTCAAGCCTCTCGGAAATCCGAGCATCAATGGCCGAAAATCGTTTTCGGCCTCAGAAGTCCTCCGTCTTGGGGAAACCCCCGCGTGGCTCGATAAAGCGACGAAGGCTGTGATCCACTATTGGTGGGTGCGCAATCATGGAGAACCCACGGGCCATATGGAGAGATGATGCTGGATAGCCTGCCAGCCTGAGAACTGTCAAAACGACATACGCGTCGTTTGACAGGAACTAAAAACTCCCTGAGCCGATTTTGCCCCCAGTCGGGGGCAGGCCGGTTTGTTCTTTGGTTCATAGTCCCGACCATGAACCGATGCGATCTCAGTCGGATTGAGAATGACCTGCGGCATGCGGAGCACCGTCATCCCGTTGACTTTCTCGAACCCACCCCGGCGAACGGTGACGAAAATATCGCGCGAATTTGCGAGGTGCTGAGCCGCACATTCGTCTGGATTGCCGATTGCAGCAGCCTCGAACAGATCGGACTGCGAGCCACGGTGGTTCTTTACTGCGTCCGCGCCGATCTCATCGGTGCTGAAACCCTTGAACAAATCGGGCTGCGGGCCGGATGTACCCGGCAGTCCGTCGAACATCTTGTGGCCGATTTCTGCCACACCATCGGTTGGAAATGAAGACCGTGGCAACCACTCCAGACGGAGACCGCGAGATCGCGCGCCGAATCAACGCACTCCATGCGGAGGCCGAGCAGCATCGCAGCCGGTGTTGTGATGCCGTTTACGAGGCGTTGCGAGCGGCTTGGCAGGCCGGACACCTCCTTCTCAAACAAAAAAGGAAGATCGTTCACGGCAATTGGGGACTGTGGCTCGAACGGAATTTCGAGGGCAAGGTTCGCACGGCGCAACGTTACATGCTTTTGGCTAAAGCCGTGCCGGACGTTCTGCAGTTGCGGGGTCTGACCCTTCGCCAGGCTTACCTCCGGCTTGGGATTGCCGTGGCCGAAACCCCACACGGATCGGCGCAACGATATGCTGTTTTGCCCGCACATGCGTCTCTGGTGAATCGTTTTCAACGGTGGATGCGGCAGAAACAGGATGTCGGCACCTTACCCGAACAGGAACGCCGGACTCTGCGGCACGACCTGCGGCCAATCCATGACTGGCTTGTGCGCTTGTTCGACGAGGATAGCGCGAAGGGGGGCGCATGATATGTCCGAGCGAATCCGCAATTGTCGCTATCCTTCGGCATTAGCTTCGCGCTGCAACTGCTTCACTCCTGCCAAGGCATATGTAACCGATTGTTGGGCTTGTGATGCCTTCGGTCGGATTGATTCGGGACTGAACGTCACCAACATCCTCCAAAAGGTCCAGCGGATGTGACCGTCACCCTATGAACCCTCAAGAGCTTGCTAACCAAATCCGTGAGACTCCGCTGTGCGACTTGCTCCAGTGGCACGGCTTCGAGATCAAATCGGAGGGCGTTAGTTTCCGTTCCAAGAACGACCATCATAACATCGTTGTTACCGGAAATCGCTGGTTTGATAATAAGGTGGGACGGGGAGGGCTAGGGGCGATTGACCTCCAGATGCACCTGACCGGCGAGGACTTCGCCGCCGCCTGTCAGACCCTCGTAAGGCATTTGCGAGGCCTTTCCACTTCCGAAATCGGGTTGTCCTTTCCGATTGAACGCCACATCCGATCCGGGCAGGAGCGCAGGCCCTTTCACGAACTGGCGGCGAGATACGCTGTGCCCAACGGAGCGAACTGGCCGGTCGCCCGCGCCTATCTGGTCGAAACACGCGGGATCGACCCCGCCATTGTGGACGATTTGCACGCGGTGGGAACGATCTTCGCCAACGACCACCGCCCAAATCCGAGCATCGCTTTCCTCCACCGGACGCATCACGGAAAGGTTGAAGGAGCGACTTTGCGGGACAGCCGGCACCAATCCTCGTTCCGCCCGTGCCTTGGAAACAAGCTGACTGCCTGGTTCACGGTCGGCCATCTCGACAAAGCGGAAATCGTTATCGGGGTCGAATCTCCCATCGACGCCCTGAGCTATCGGACGATCCACGCATGTCGCGGCGATGCCTGGGCGGTCGTAAGCTGTGCGGGAGCGACGGCTCCCAACGAACTGATGAGGCTGGCATACGACGGCGGCCAGTCCTTCGTAGTTGCCCTCGATAATGACCCGGCCGGTGAGCGCGGCTGGAGGAAAGCGTGGGAGGAAACCGCGGACTGGAGCGGATTCAAAATTTCATCGGCCTGCCCGAAACACAAGGACTGGAACGACGATCTGATGTCCCTCCAGCTTGCGCGCAGGAAAGCCAAGCACTCCCTCTCGAATGGCTGAGCGGCTTCCCAATTTCATCTCCGGCGCGATCTACCGGAGCAAGAACGAGCGCGCTAGGCCAATCATCAACACCCTCTGTCACAACCAAAGGCTGTGACACACCGTCACCATGAACGACATCCACGAAATCATTCTTGAGACCTTCTTCTTTGGCTACATCGACCAAAACATCGGCGCGGACGAGACGCCTCTGTTCACCCGGACACACGAAGGCGAGCCGCTTTCAGATGTCATCGCCCGGCGATTCCAGCTTACGCAAGACGAAGCGGAAGCCGCCATCGAAGCCGCTCGGCGGGAGGTTGCATTGTGAAACGCGACATCCATGAAGCGATCACCGAGCGCTTTATCGAGCAGTTGAAACGCGGAACCGTGCCCTGGCAGAAGCCCTGGTTCGCCGTCCAGAACATCGTCTCCCGCAACGCGGAACTCGGCGCGGCGTTCCTGTCGAACGAGACTGGCATTCTGGACTCGGTTCGTTTCGAGAACTCGGCGGCCTACTTGGCCTCGTGGATTCAGAAGCTCGAAAACGATCCCCGCATGATCGTCTCCGCGGCCTCACAGGCACAGAGGGCTACCGATTTCATCATGGGAATCGAGCACAAGGAATCGCTCCAGGAATGCCAGACTACGCCCGAGGGAATGCCGCTTACCTGGGCGCGGGAGCATGGGATTGACACCCGGATTCCCGGCTTTGCTCACCGCGACCAGGACGGCGACGGGGTTTCAACCCTCATGGAATGGAAGCACGGCACGAGTCCGACGGACAAGCTTTCCCGTCCACATCGGCAGTCCTTGTCGCTATGAAAAGCCAGAACATTCCCCAGCACACCTTGGCGCACCCGCGCCTTGATCGCGCTCATTTGCACCCTTCGCTCAGGCCGGGCGGGCGGCGAGTCCTTGCCTCGCCCGCCTTCGGTACGGCTGCAAATCAGCGCACCTTTAAAGACGACCCGCGCCCATGCCGCCCAATTGAGAGAGCCGTTCGCTTTGCTTCCGTTCCTTCTCAACTCGGCGGCTTCACCGTGAGACGACCGGCTTTTTCTCCGTCACCGTTGCAAAGTTATGCCCCGAACGCGCTGGATTGCGGCCACTGCTCAGGACCTTGGGCGCTTCGAGTCCTCGGCCCACCCACCATCGCAGACGCCGCAATCCAGCGCAGCTTCCCCGAATCATCGGGTTTAGTTCGCTCATTCTTTCCGTCCTCGCCCTCTCCCAAGACCCTGCTCCGGGCGAAAGGAAAGGGCGGCGGCATCCGGTTCGACCTCTCAACCGGAGTCCTCGGAAACTCGCTCCGGGACTCCTCGAACCACCCAGCCCGACAGACCCGGTTTTCCTACCTTCGCGGTCATTTTCCCGGATCAAATGACCGACAGGATTGCACTTTTCCCCGGAAAAGTGCCGAGGCGGGCCGCTGGCGCTCACTCTCCCGCCTTTCGCCATTCCTGCGCGTGTCAGGCACGCTTCGGAGGGAGCCACCCTTTTTCAAACCCACCCACCAAACAACCGCAATAAAATGTATGGCACGCAAACAAAATAACAAAACCGCCCGCCTTGACCTCGACATCACCGTCGAGTCTCAACAGCGATTCGCCGCGATCCACAAAGCCCTCGGCTTCAAAACAAGAACCGAAACCTTTGAGGCCATTGTCTTCTCCATCACGGCCAAGGATGTCCTGCATCCCAACGTGATGGAACGGATCGAAACCAAGCTCGATCAAACCTTGGAGATTATCGAATCGCTGACGTGAGAAACGGGCAAATCTTCGCGCGAAAATCCACCGCTCGCGGGCGGCTCGATTTGGAATATCTGGACGAAACGTCCAACCGGAAAGTTTCGTTGCGCGAGCGCGCCGACATGGAGCAGCAAATCGGCCGGAAGTTGAAACACTTCACCGACTACGCTTCAAAGGAATCGCTCGGACAGGTCCACGCGGGAGGATTTTTGCACAACCATATTCGCCGCAATCCTGACGGCAGCAGCACCGCACCCGCGCAGCTTTCCAATGCGGAGCGCAAGCGCCGCATCACGGAAGCCTGGCAACACCATCTGGATAAATTTCCCTCGCAGGCGAAACGCCCGGTCATCGCGCATCGGCTGATCTTCTCGATGTCGAAAGAACAGCACGACGCGCTGGTGGCCGTTGGGATCAATCCCGATAAGGTTCTGCATTCCAGCTTGAAGAAAGTCATGCGGAGATTCGCCGAGAAATTTCATCCCGGCGATTCCATCGGGTTCGCTTACGGACTGCATCACGATACGGCGCACCTTCACGCTCATCTCGCGTTGTGTCCGCGCACCGAGAAAGGCTTTTACGTGGGATGCAGCACATCACGCGCCAGCCAATCCCGGCACAAAAAGCAAATGGACCTTATCAAGTCCTGGTTCGAGCGGGAGAATCAGCGGTGGGAGAAAATCCTTCAATCTCCCGAGGAAACGGAGCGCGCGGTCTGTCAACGGATTGACTCCGACAAGATCGTGTTCGCTCCGCGACTCAACGCGGCTCATCTGGAAGCTCTGCGGAATGCGCAGACCGCCGAAGCGATCCGATTGCAGCAGTCTTATCGGAGCATCCGCAATCTTGAAGCGGCCATCGCCACGAAACGGCAGGTTCTTACCGCAAAACGTAACGTGAATTTTGTCTCGCGGCTAATGGGTCGCCGCAAACCCAAGCTCACGCGCACGGTGGAAAAACTCGCCGACGCCGTTGACCGCCGCTCGCTGCGGGAAATGCAAAACCTGCTTTTCAAAATCAAGCGCGACTACCGCGCCGCCCACAAACGCTATTCGCAAACCCACGGATTCAACGCGTATGCCAATCGAAGCACCCTCACACACAGCCATCGGCAGCCGGGCCATCAACTCTGAGTTCGTCATTTGCCAGAACTTCGTGTTCCGGCCCGCCAACGTGGACGGTTTCTCTCACCAGACCTACGAGGACGGTTCCGCCGTTACGACCGTCAATTTCAAATCCTACACGCAGGGCATTCCCGACCCGGAACGCCGGTTGTTCGACTTTCTCATTTCCAAACTCAAGCCCAAATCCACCGATGAAAATTCTTGATATCCTCCTTTATCTTTTGTGCATGGCCGGTGCGCTGGCCGCATATTTCCTGCTCACGCCTCCGCTCTCGTTCGTTGCAATCTGTCTTTGCCTGGCATTTGCCGCGTTGAACTTTGTTTGCGTCGGATAATTCCGGGAAAATTGTTCTCCGGCTCGGCGGGGTGTCGTGGTCCATCGAGGATTTCGTTCGCGGCTGGCTCATCACCGGATGCACCGGCTCGGGAAAGACGCAATCCGCAATCAACGCCATCACGTATCAGATTTTCCAGAACGTCAAAGATTGGGGCGGCGTCTGTCTCGACCAAAAAGGGCTCTATTGGGATATCCTTGTGAAAATGGCCGCGCACTTTGGGCGCGAGCATGATCTTGTCTTGCTGCAAACCCGGCCTCCGGGCGAAGACCCGCTTTGGCGACCGCCACACTCGATCAACATCACGGGCAACCCGGACGTTCCCGCTTCGACGTATGCGAAAGTCATCGTGGATACGGCGGTGTCATTGACCGGAGGACGCGGCGGCAATCCGTTTTTTCCGACCAAGGCCCAGCTCGCGATCCAGACCGCCTTTGAGATTCTCCGGCACATCGAGGCGTATGTGACAATTCCAAACGTTCACCGGCTTCTTCTGTTTCAAGAGGACTCGCAGGCCGCGATTGAAATGCTGATGAATAAGGGCGACCAGCGCTCCAACGAACTCGTCACGGCATTTCGCGGCTATCTCGAACAGCCACCCGAGCAACTTGGTGGCGTTCAGGGAACGCTTAGCACCTATCTTGAGTTTTTTCTTAACCCGGAAATCTCCGAAGTCTTTTGCGCGAACGAGCCGACATTTTCCGTCTCCGAGATCGACGCCGGCAAAATCGTTTGCCTCGCCATGCCGCAGAAGTTCCAGAGCGAGCGGCTTTACATCAATACCATCCTCAAACTCTCCTATTATTTCCATGCTTTGAGCCGGTTCGACAAATCCGCCGAGGATCGCGAGTGGGATAATCTCATCATCCTTTTCGCCGATGAAGGACAGGAAATCATTACCGGCGCGGAATCGGCCTTTGCCGACCACCGTGCGGCGGGTGTGATTCGCGAAGCGCGGGCAACGATTGTGCTCGCCACACAAGCCTACACCTCGATTCACGGAGTGTTGGACAAGCGGCACGCTGATGTCCTCATGCTCAACTTGAGCAATGAACTGATTTTCACCGTCGCCAATCACGATTCCGCCGTCATCGCGTCAAAGAATATCGGTGAGCGCGAAGTCGTTGAAAAATCGTGGGGATGGGCCGCGGGCAAGCGGTCCTACAACTACCAGAAAAAAATCAAACCGTTCTTCGAGCCGTATCAGTTGCGGAAGCTCCCTAAGTTCAATGCCATCATCCGGCATTGTGAAAAGCCGTTTCGCAGACGGCTTGTGCCGCCAATCAATCCCGATGGCACCTATCCGAAATGGTTCGTCTCTTTCCGTCCCGACTACGCCGTGCGCCAGTGGCTCAAAGGCAAGCGATCCCAACCCGCCACCAATCCATGAATGCTTCCACACTCATTGAAAATCTCACCGGCCTTGAACCGCATTTGTTTTCCAAGATCAAAGGCCAGGGTCACGTCATTCCCCGCGTGTGTTCCGTGTTGGAACGCGGTCAGTTTGGCTTGCAGCCCACCGGCAAACCGCTTGGCTCGTTCATGTTTCTCGGGCCGACCGGAGTAGGGAAGACGCAATTAACGCTGGAGTTTTCCCGTTACCTGTTCGGTGAGGGTTCCGTGTTCCGGTTCGATATGTCGGAATTCCTCCACCTGGACAACGTGAAGCTGTTCATGGGCGACGAAACCGGCAGCCCTGGTCGCTTGGGAAGAGTCCTTTCCGAATACCGGCAAGGCGTTCTCCTGTTCGATGAAATCGAAAAAGCACACCGCCTGATATGGGATCTCTTTTTGCAAATGCTCGATGCCGCCCGAATCACGCTGGCCGATCATCGGGCCTACGACCTTTCCGGGTTCTATATCGTCTGCACCAGCAACATTGGCTCGCAGCAGCTTTTGCGTCCGACCCGGCTTCCGTTCACGACGCTGGAACGGGCCGTCATTTCCGAACTTCACAAATTTTTCCGACCGGAACTCATTGGGCGCTTCGATGAGAAAATCGTCTTCAAACCGCTTTCCGCGGACACGCAGCGGGAAATTGGCCGGCTCGTTATTTCCGAGGAGCTTGAACGCCTCCGGCAACAGGGCTTCAGACCTTTCCATCTCTGATGTCGCGTTTGAATTTTTGGTGAGGCGGGGCATTCACAAAGCACTCGGAGCGCGGCCCATGAAAAAGACTGTGCAGAAATTTATCGGTGACGCGATCCGGCAGGCGCTCAAGTCCGGTGCATCGCCCAGCGGCACGCTTGCCGTGTCTCCCCTCGCTGACCATCTCACTATCGAGCCATGCGCACGTTGAAATGCACAATTGACCTTGGCTGTCACGGTGCCGGCCAAACTCAGACGGGGCGCTTGAGGAAGATGTCCGACGAAATCTGCCAAATTGCTCCGGTCCGAGGGCAGCCTTTCTGCTCAGACAGAGTATGCGCACTGTGTGAACACAAAGCAGAAACAAAACGTCGTCGGCCCTTCCATCCGCGCACTCCGAATGCGCAAGAGATGGTCGCAGGCATCGCTGTCCGTACGATTAAGAATGGCGGGCTGGAACTGTTCGCGAAGTCGGCTTGCGAAGATTGAATCCGGGCTAATCATCGTGAGGGATCGCGATTTGCCGTATTTTCTGAACGTCTTCCAAACAAGTATTGAGGCGCTTTATCCGGCGCAGGTTTTCGAGCGTTGAAGGATCTTCGGCTCGACGCCATCCAGCGCTCCGAAAAGGTCTCTATCGGAGCGAACCGGATTTGTCAGCTTGGAACCTACTACCAGTAGGAGACAGCGGCCGATTCGTACCCCGCAGGTGCGTGCGTTTACAATAAGAGCGGTTATTGAAAAATAGATCCAACTGTGTAAAACCACTCCACCAATGCGCAGAAAGCCGACATCTTACCCGGTTGCAGGGGCTCTCAGCAGGGAATGTGCGCGGATTGTTGGCGAAAATGCACAGGTGGTAGGAAAAAGAAGGGGAGGGGAGATCCCAGTGGGGGAGGATTTGCTTTTTGAGCGGGTCATCGGGACGGGCAAAACACCCTTCCCCCCGGGCGCACTTGCTCCTCAAACCCCGACTACTCGGGTGCGCCGTTCTCAAACCGCGCGTTCAATTTGCGGCTGCGGGTCGCTTCGAGGGCGCTTAAGATGGGAGAGATCAGCGCGCGGCCTCTGCGGCATTTCCGCCGCGATGTATCGACTTCTCCGAGCCGGTCTTCGATAATCTCATCTTATCAAGTGACTTGGCAACTCTCCCTCCAAAGAAAGTCAGAACGTTGCAAATTTACGTGCTGCTCTTTGCTCTGGCGTTGTTGGGGCGCGTGGCAGTCGTACATTTTCTTGCGAACGACAAGGAGCAGGATGGATATATTTACGCTCAGATCGCCAGCAACGTCCTCGATCATCATATTTATTCCAGAGATACCGATCCCCCTTTCGCGCCGACCTTTCTTCGCCTACCGGGTTATCCGCTTTTTATCGCCGGCGTGTATGCCCTTTTCGGAGATGGAAACAATGAGGCACTCTTTCTCGTCCAAGGGATTCTCGATACTTTGACCTGCGTATTGATTGCCATGCTTGCATGGCAGTGGTGTCCAAAGGAAGGGCGAGATCGTCGCGCCGCGCTGGGGGCCTTCCTGCTGGCCGCCGCATGTCCTTTCACGACGATTTATTCGGCAGTCGTGTTGACGGAAACGATGACTATGTTTCTGTCCGTTGCGACGATAGTAGCTGCCACATTTGCATTCTCGGACTCATCGCCAAGAGGCAGCGCCGTGTGGTGGATGGCGTCTGGGCTTTTAGCAGGAGTGGTTCAGCTTTTCAGGCCGGATGCAGGGTTATTTGCAGCAGCTATTGGCCTTGCGATGGTGGGTTACGCATTAATCCGAACACGCGCGGGCGAGAGCGGCACCGTTGGCCACTTCAAAAGGGTGCTGTGCCAGGGAGGGATTTTCTCTACCGCTTACCTTGTGGTGCTCCTGCCCTGGACAATCCGAAATGCATGTGTCTTCCACGTCTTCCAGCCTCTGGCACCTGTTTATTGCAACATGCCCGGAGAGTTCGTGCCGAAAGGCTACTTCACATGGTTCGGTACATGGGCTGACTCCGAGCGGTATCTTGCGCCTCTCTATTGGACACTCGGTCCCGACAGACCAATGGATTTTGATGAGGTTCCCCCGCAAGCCTTTGACACAGAAAGTGAACGCGAAAGGGTGGCCGAACTCTTCGAACGCTACAATCATCCGCAAGTGGCTAACCAGGATTCCGCGTCAGCTACGGTCGGCGTGGGATCCGATGAAGAAGAGGAGCAAGCGGCAATGACGCCTGAGATTGATGCCGGTTTTGGACAAATTGCCCGGCAGAGAATCGCCTATGCACCGCTGCGTTACTATGTCTGGCTGCCCATTAAGCGGGCGATTGCTCTCTGGTTCGTTCCCCATGCGCAATACTACCCCTTCGAGGGCGAGTTGTTTCCTCTTCAGGAAATGGATCATGAGAATCACCAGGACTTCTGGCTGCCAATTTTCTTTCTCCTGACGTGGAGTTACACCTTCGTCGGCGTTGCAGGAGCATGGCAATTATGGAAAACGGATGGTGTCGCTCGCATGGCCATTCTCTGGTTGTTGCTCGCCGCATTCCTCATACTGCCACGCTGGATTTACATGGCCACGCTCGAAAACACTGAGCCGCGCTATGTGGTGGAATTTTTTCCTTTTCTCATAGTGCTCGGCGGTATTGCAATCTCGGGCTTTTTTGACGCAAACCAAACAAGTGCCCAAGAAAAGAAGGTGAGGGGAGTGCCGCGCGGTGAAGATTCGCTTTTAGAACAGGTCAGTGCGGCCGACAAGAAAACCAGAACATAAGTCCGCCGCACAGACTCGCGTGAGCTCAACTAGCTTGTCGAGGGGGCATAAGCCGCATCGACGCGACTTTTGCGGCATCCGCGATAGAAACGCATCCATGAATTCAAATTTCAGCCATTCCTTCTCGCGCCGTGTTCCGGACGGTCTGGAAGAGCGCGGTGGCGCGCTTCCCACAGAGACGGCGGCCTTCGCCTGTTTCGCACCAGCTCGGCATTCACATTCCCCTTTTCGAGGCTTGCTCGGCGTTCACTCATATTATGGCCTGCGCGCTCGCTGATCGCCTTTTCAGCGACCTTTTGCACCGAAGGCTTCGCCCGTAGCAGTTGCCCACTACGAACGCTCCGGTTGCTACCGGCTGGAGCGACAGTTGCCGGGTGGGTTATCCTCCTCCCACTGGAGTTACGCGCCCTTTTCACGGCGCACGCGAAAGTTGGGCTAAATCGTACTCTAAGACTCGGGCATGATCCGGCGCTTGGATGTCGCGGTAAAGCGTCGAGCGTCTGGAGCCCGGTTTGGCGGGTCGCGTTGATGGGCGACTCCGGAACGGCGCGAGGGATTTCGGTCGGAACCGGCCAAATAGTCGCGTTCGTCCATGCCGAAGGAAATCAGAATCATCGCGGTTGTTGTAGATACCAGTAGTCCGGCGGTGTCGGACGGTAGAGGCGCTTGCGGCGGCCGAACACAGAGTTTCGGGGACAACGCCGAGAGCGTTTCAAAACGGGGGCTAAGCGGCCTTCTTCTCTACCGGGCGCTCGCCCCCAAGCTGGCAGCGGCGCTCTGCCTGTCCAAAGAACGGCGCACCAGCCACCTCGCTCAACCGTATCGCGTGCGATTACCTTCTTTCCGGCGGTACCCGTAAGGCGATCTATGGCGAGGTTGCCGAGCTTCTTGTGGGTAATCTGCAGCGTCATAATTTCCGTTTCGAACGCCAAACTAGTTTGATAGTCTTTGGAATGGTTCACTATGTCGGCGATTGAAGCATGCTTACTTAAGCTTGACTGGGGACCAGTTGCGCCTCGGCCCAAGCTAGTCGAACACCGCGGCGTTGGTGAGAATTCCGCGGCGGGATTTCTAACTTTTCTTTTCGAATAGGAGGTTCAGCGATAGGCATGGCCAAGCTCTTCATCTCCCATAGCACGCAGGACGATGGCTTTGTCCGAGAGTTGCGGCAGGCTCTCGGTTATTTTAACCGCGATGTCTGGATCGATTCGCGAGAACTCCGCGGCGGTGATCCGCTCTTGGAGGAGATTAAGAAGGGTATCGAAGAAGCGTCCGCCTACGCCGTCGTGGTAAGCACCGACGCGTTACAGTCAAAATGGGTTGGCAAGGAGTTGCGCCACGCGCTCGAGGTTCAAAAACAGCGCGGGAAGGACAAGTTCCCAGTCGTCCCGCTTTCGTTAAATGGCACTAAGCTCGGAGTGCTGGAAGAGTTCTTCGATGAAGAAGCGATCTATATAGCGGTCAGCAGTGACGCCGGCGGGACTGACGCGGCAATACACCCAATACTGGTCGCGCTAGGGGTTCGGGCGCCGTACGAAATCATTCAACCGCTGCAGCCAAAGGCTGAGGCACTGGAAGAACTCGTACTCGAACTCAGCGATTTAAGGTTCCACGAGCAGGACGGCGTGCGCCGCGCTTCAGCTCGCGCCCGGCTCGTCTATGAGCCAGGCACGCCTGGGCAGCGCGAAGTCCAAAGCACAGCGGGCTGGCGTTTCGTTGCGCCACTTGGCCCGATCGAGGCGGAGGAACTGCGGTGGTACCTGGAAAAGTATGCCATCTGGCCGAGCGAGTATTTCCGCGACCGGGCGCGGAGAGTCGAGGAAAGCCTTGTGAAATGGGGCCAGCTTCTGTACGCAGCGGCACTCCCCAGCGCCCACACGGCGAACGTGATGAGTGCCTGGACGCGGATCAATAGTGATGCCGCTCGCCGTTTTTCTGTTCACGTCGATGCGGCAGTGGAAGCCGGTGCGCCCCACGCTGACGAGGTGGCCGCCCGAGAAGCCGCAACGCTCCTGCTGGGCCTGCCTTGGGAACTTCTGCACGGCGGCGAAGGGTTCCTTTTCCAGGGCGCCACGCCCACGCGGGTGCGTCGACGCCTGCCAAACACGCGTGTGCTCGATATGCCGGTGGTCGCTACACCCATCCGCATTCTGCTCGTGAGCGCCCGACCGGAGGACGAAGCCTGCGGCTACATCGATCACCGCGCGAGTGCTTTGCCTTTGGTGGAGGCAATGGAGGAACTTGGCGGCTTGGTGCGCATTCAAGTCTTAAGCCCACCCACCCTGCCCGCCTTGCGCGAAGAAAACTCGACCGTGCCCGGCGCTCGCGCGAGCCGTATCATGTGATCCACTTCGATGGCCACGGCGTCTACGATCGCACGGTCGGTCTCGGGGGGCTCTGCTTCGAAGATCCGCAGGACATCGGTAAGCTCAACCAGCGCCGGCACGCCACGGTCTTCACCACCGAACTCGGGCCGCTGCTGCGCGATCACCGCATCCCGATCGTCTTTCTCGAAGCCTGCCAGACCGCGCAGGCAGAAAAGGCTTCTGAATCTGTCGCCTCAGAGTTGCTACAGGTTGGTGTGGCCTCGGTTGTGGCCATGAGCCACAGCGTGCTCATCGAAACCGCGCGCCGTTTTGTTAAAGCGTTTTACGATCGGCTCGCCGACGGTGGTCGCGTGGGCGACGCTATGCTGGAAGGCCAGCGCAAACTGAAAGACGACACATTCCGTGGCCGCATCTTCGGGACAGGCGAGCTGCGCATCGAGGATTGGTTCGTGCCAGTGCTCTTCCAGGAAAAGGAGGACCCTCAGCTCTTCCATGCCGCGGTTGCGAGACAGACACGGGAAGACCTGAAGACCGCGCTCGCGGGGCGCCTAGGCGAACTGCCTTCGGAGCCTGAGACCGGTTTCATAGGCAGGAGCCGCGAACTGCTGGCACTTCAGCGGCTGTTGCGTCACGAACTGTACGCGGTGGTTCGTGGTCAGGGCGGCGAAGGCAAGACTGCGTTGGCCGTCGAGTTCGCCCGCTGGATGGTGCGCTCGCAGCAGATTCGCCGGGCTGTATTTGTTTCTGTCGAGATCAACAGCAATCTTGCCGCGGCGCTCGATGCTATCGGAAGGCAGGTCTTGCCGGATTATTCTGTGGCAACGTTCGAGAGTCTGGAAAAAGCCATTTTACACGTCGAACGCGCCCTGGCCGAGCAGTCCACGCTGCTGGTGGTGGATAACGTGGAGAGCATCCTTCTGCCGCCCTACCTTGAGACACCAGAGGCCCTTTCCCAGGAAGCGCGCCGCGAGCTGGACGCCATTTTGCACCTCTGCGCGCGGCTCCAAACAAAGGGGGACACGCGGCTCGTGTTCACTAGTCGCGAGGCGTTGCCGGCTCCGTTCGATGCTCAACGACACCGATGCGAGCTGCACCAACTCGCGCACGAAGACGCCATCAAACTCGTCGAGCGCGTGCTGAACCGGGATGCCGAGGCCGCCGGCGCAACCGCCGATGCCGCGCGGGAGGCGATCGAGCAACTGGTGGAAGCTGTTCACAGTCATGCACGCACGCTCGGGCTGCTGGCTCCAGCGCTGCGGAGCCTTGGGGTGGAAAGGACCCGCGCGTCGCTGGTCGAACTGATGCGGAAGATGGAGCAGAGATTTCCCGGCAGCCGGGAGAAATCGGTCTTTGCCAGTGTGGAGCTTTCCCTGCGCCGCCTGTCGTCCGCTAATCGGGAAAAGGCGCGAGTGCTTGGGGTATTTTACGGCGCGGTTGATCTGGATGTGCTCCGCATAATGATGGGCTGGGAAAAGGCGGATGTTACCTCGCTGGCCGAAGAACTGATCGAGACGGGGCTGGCGACGCCTGATCCCTACAGCCACCTTACGCTAAACCCTGCGCTTTGCCCCTATTTGCGGGGGCAGATGGACGCCACCCAGGGCCCGACACTAACGACCCGCTGGGGCGACGCGATGCGCAAGTATGTTGAGCATCTCGACCGCCAGCGGACCGCGCAGGCCGAACTCGCGGCCACCCTGACGACGCTGGAACTGCAGAACTTTTTTGCGCTGCTCGAGCGGGTGGAACGCGCTGGGGATGCGGAGGCGACGATCCACCTGGCCACTTTGTTGTTCCAGTTACTGCGAAATGCCGGCAAGCCGCGCCTGCTCGACCGGGTAGCCAAAATGCGCGATGCCGCCGCGGCGGAGCTAGGCGCGACCTGGAGCCACGCAACCTTCGAAGCACAGCGGACCGCTATCGAGGGGCAGCTTGCCAGCTCGCGCCTACGCGAGGCGCTTGAGGGCGCGCAGCGGTTGCTTCAGCGCGCGAGGGCCGCGGGCGAAAGGTCGTACCCAGTCGCCGATTACGATCTGGCGTTCGCCTGTATCCTTCTGGCTCGAGTATATAAAACTGTCGGGGCATCCGAACAGGCCTTGCCCCTGTTGAACGAGGCGCAGAAACGATTCGAAAACTTTTAGCGGGAGAATCCCGGTGGAGGCGCGGAACAGATGGCGTACGCCTCCTTAACCGAGCGAGGCGACTGCCTACGTGACTTGGGCAGGCTCGACCAGGCGGTTGGTGCTTACGAGGAGGGTATCAGCCGTGCCGAGAAAGTGAGTGATGCTCCGGCGGTCGGCGTCGGAAAAAAAGAGCTTGGAACTGTTCGCTTGCTCCAGGGTCGCCACGCAGATGCGCTGCAGGCCTATAACGAAGCGCTCGAGCTGTTCACGCGGCTGGACCACCCGAAAACCGTGGCCGCGATTTGGCATCAGACCGGCATGGTATATCAGGAGACGGGACAGGCGGAAGCCGCAGAAGATGCTTATCGAAAATCGTTAACGATCACGGTGCGGCTTAAAGATGTCGGTGGGCAGGCGACAACGCTGAACCAATTGGGGGGCTTGTATGACGATTTCCTTCGCCGGTCGGAAGAAGCGGTGACATTTTACCGCCAGGCCGCGGACAAGTATGTCCAGATTGGAGATATAGCAGGTGAAGGCCGAGCGAGGAATAATCTCGCAGTTTCTCTGCGACAACTCGGTCGTTTGGACGATGCGCGTCGGGAAGTCCTCCGGGCAATCGAATGCAAGGCCCAGCTTGGGCATGTTTCCGAGGTTTGGACCACTTGGGACAATCTGGCCAATATCGAGACCGATGCTGGAAACCCCGCCGCCGCCAGGGAGGCAAGGCGAAAGGCAATCGGATGTTACTTGGCCTATCGACGCGACGGCGGCGAGAATCGCAATATCGATGGCTTCATCTGCCCCGAGGTTAGCCGATGCTTGCTTGCCGGCGATCTGGCTGCCGCTGCGTCCCTGCTCCAGGGAATCGGGGCAGACCCGCGACTGCCCGCCAGGGCTCGACCATTGATCCACGCCCTGCAGACCATCGTCGACGGCAGCCGTGACCGCTCTCTCGCCGACACCCCGGAATTGCCCTATCGCATGGCCGCGGAAATTCTCCTCCTCCTCGAAAACCTCGAAACGAGCCATTAGAGCCCAGCTATGCGCTCCCTTTAGCAACCAGGCGTTCAACGCTCGGATCAAACTTGCCTGCAAGCGTACGCGGGTGCCGGTCATTTCCGCACATCCTCTTCGGCATACGGCCGCGACGCTGCTCCTCAACGAACGCGGAGCCAACCTGCGCGACGTGCAGGCCCTTCTTGGGCACAAGAGCTTGGCAACAACCGCGCGCTACACGCACGTTGATTCAGAGCGTCTTCGCTCATTGGTCGGAGACCTCCGGCTGGACTCGTAGCCCTTTTTTCTTTCCCATGAGCCAACTTCGACCAAAGGGAGAAAGGGTGGGGGAGATCGCCGCAAAGGCGGCCGTGCAACTCCTCTTTTCAACGGGAAAGAGCTTCACGGTGGACGGACTGCGTGAGAAGCTCCGGGAATTCTTCCGGCAGGAGGTCCGCGCGGAACTGCGCGCCGTGGCGGCGCTCAGCAATGTGGAACTCATTACCGCGCTGCTGTCCTGCAACCGGCAACTCGCCCTTGTGGGCCTTCAGCTCCGAATTATCAACGGGGTGGTTTCGCTTCTCACTACCGAGGTCCACAACAGGGCCTTGGCCGCATATTTAAGCGAACAGACTCGCGCGAGCGCGAATTCTGGACTCACGACCGCGACGCTCGAAGTGCTCGCCTGCATCGCCTTTAAGCAGCCGATCAGTCAGACGGAAATCGACCACCTTTTCGACGCAGATAAGCGCGGCCTTGCGTGACGCTGCGCGATCTCAAGCTTGTGGAGGAATTCGCAGGGACAGACGGCCGTCTGCGCTTCGCCACAACGCAAACCTTTTTGCAGCGCTTCGGTCTGGCAAGTTTGCAGAAATTGGCCGCGGCCTCCTTCTTGGCTAGTCCACCAGTCACACAACCTTTGATATAGCCTTTGACGTCCTTGTGACCCTTCGAAGGGGGGATCACCTCGAATCCGTTGAACGTCCCGGCTCCTTCGACACGCGAAGAACGGGCTCTCCTCCACCTGTCCACACTGCAGTTTTTGTTTAAGTAACTCATTTTGAGGATACTGAAATAATATTTACGCTACTTGCAGGGTAGTCAAAAATCCGCTGGAAACCCTATTGTGATAACCGGGTCCGGGGTGTCCCCTGGTCCGATATCGAGAATGAGGATTTGATACTGCCTCCTTGTGCCCTCGAGGTGTAGGATCACCTCAAAGGCAATCCGTGAGCGCCCCGGCTTGGCTCTGCGAGCGGCGATGGAGGCCATCCAAAGCAGGTCCCACAACCGGCCTTCAATGTCCTCGTGGGGGTATTGCTGCGGGATAGTCTCCACTGCCGCCATGAGGGCGGCTGTCGCGGCCACAGGGAAGCGGAATCCAGCTTCCAGGGCGGTTGGTGTCACGTCGACAAGCACGCGATCGACGATGGCTTGTGCGCGGGTGTAACTAAAGATGACCTCTCCGAAAAGGCTCCCGGAGTGCTCTGTTTTGGTGGATTTAAAGTTGCTCATGCAATTTTAAATTCAGCAAAACGATGACAGGCGTTTTGCGTGCCGGAGGGCTGGCGCGGTCAAGGGCGAGCGCTAGCGAGGCGAAACGGAATAAATCGAGGGGCCCCGCTTGCGGGGAGTAGGCGGTTTATGCCGGATTCGCTTTACCCTTGCACCGAATCAAAGCCAGCCCGGAGGCAAAGCAATGCGATGGCGTAGCCACGCACGGGACTTTTCAGCCCCGGTAAGGGGCGTGCAGCCGCGATTGGGATTCGCTGAGCGGATCTCTTTCGCGGCTCGTTCGGTCATTGGTAAGATGGTCGGGACGGAGTGAGGAGACCCCGTCAGGGCCCGAAAAGTAGCTCCCGTTGATCTTACCGTGGGCTCTGCCCACAAGAGGTCCGCGAAGGCGCACGCCGCGAACGGCAGGGTGCACCGGAAACGGAAGACTCCATCCGGGTTGGAAACCTCATTCTTCCTCCTGCGATTCTTAAAAGCCGATTAGGAAAAGCATCTCGTTTGCTTGCCACACTTACGCCGCTCGCTACGAGTAGGACGGGCTTTTTCAACCGGATCTGCGATTCATTATAAGCACGTAAAAAGTGTTGTAACATCCAAAACATAAAGTGGTTAATCGATTTCTCGTCCTTGTTTTAGAGCGAGATGGTATCACAGGAGATTTCACGGGGCCACGTCCACGATCCGCGGAAGCAACCGTCGCGGCGGTACAAGCTGGAGAGACGTTTCTACCCAAAAACATTGTCGCCGCGGTGCCTCTAAGACACCGCGGCGACAGCTGCCTCCTCCCTGTCGATACCCCTATCGACCCTCATTGGAATCCAAAAGGAGAATAGCTTAAAGTCAGGTATAGGCAACATAGTTTTTTGCGACAAATCACCGCCCGGCTGCGTTCTTGGGGGAACAGCAAAACCAGCGTCGCGGCGGCTTGGATTTTTAGGCGCGGGCGGGCTTCGAAGATTTGACTGTCTCCGATGAGGCCGGGTAGGCTACCCCACCGTGGAAGAAAGACGCCCCCTGCGCCGTCAGAGTGACGATCATCATTTCGGCTCGCTCTTGGTGCTGGCCGTAACGGCTGGCGCTTTCCTGCTGGTCGCTTGGAGGGATGGATGCGGCGATTGTTTTTTATACCTCTTATTTTGGGAGAAATATGCGTAACTATCGATCATGCAACATACTGGAATATTATTTACGCTGTTGTAATGGATCGTAACTCGCGGCTATGATCGGGTAATTTTGCTCTTTTTTGGGCTGAACTGACGCTCGGACTCTTGCCGCCCATAGGTTTAGAGCATGCTAGAGTGGCGATCGACCGCCACTTTCTTTGATTAGGCAGACGCGGTGAAACATCACTGGGGGTGGTCGAAAACTCCCATCGCCAACGCTCTCCAAGGCGCGAGCATTTCCTTGCGTTCTTGTGAGAAACCCGCATATTGACTAGTCTAAACAACCGGTCGATATCTATGCGTGAAATTCAGGCTTCTGAGGCGAAAACCCATCTACCTCAACTTCTCGACGATATTGAGCGTGGCGAGACTGTCATCATCACGCGCCACGGACGACCGATTGCCCGACTGATCCCCGAAGCCAGCATCAGCCGTGACCGACGAATTGAGACGGTCGAGCGCCTTAAGGCTTTGCGGGCAACCATGCCGAACGTACCACTCGATGAACTGCGGGCCATGCGCCATGAGGGGCACAAATACTAAATGTCCTTCGTTGTCGATGCTTCCGTTGTCGGCTCCTGGATGCTTCCCGACGAAGATCATCCGGAGGCTCAGAGCTCCTGACTCGTCCCTGTAGCGGGAGGAGCGACGAGGAAAAACAATGAGCCGAAGTTTGAGCCGCCGTGGGGCGGTGCGGAGCTGACTTTTTGGGTGCGAGGTAATACAAGGGAGAATGCCGCAAGTTCAATTGCCTGTTTTTCCCGACGGGGTTACGCACATCACTTCGGAAATCGCTTTCGAGCGGCGAGAGGGAAAGGTCTGCTACTTCAACGGACACCTGCCGGTCTTCATCCATGAGAGTGAGGACTTGGCAGCCTTCCGGCTCTTCAGCAGCCAGTTGGTGATCAATGGCAATGCGAGCCAGAGTGAGATCTCGCGGGCTTTCGGGGTGCCGCTGGTGACCGTCAAGCGCTACGTGAAGCTTTACCGTGGAGGCGGGCCGCGGGCATTCTTCGCTGAGCCCTCGCGAGGGCGGGGCAGCAAGCTGAGCCCGGAGCTGCTGGTGGAGGCGCAAGGGTTGCTTGACGAGGGTCTGGAGGTGCCCGATGTGGCGCGCCGCCTCGGGATCCTCACCAACACGCTGCACAAGGCGATCCGCGCCGGGCGGCTGCACAAACGGGGTAAAAAAAAGACAAAGAGCCGTTGGGCGGCTCACGGCTCTGGGCGGACAGCGAGTGAGCGCAGCGTAGCGGATAGCGAGGCAGCGCTGGGCTGCGCGACCACGCGCACCCTGGAGCGGATGGCGGCGGCGATGGGCGTGCTCCACGGGGCGCCGGTGGAGTTCGAACCTGTGGAGGACGTTCCCTCGGGCGGCGTGCTTCTTGCACTCCCGGCGCTGCTGCAAAACGGTCTTCTGGCTCACAGCCGCCAACTCTTTTCGATGCCCGAGGGCTACTACCCGCTGGAAAGCATCTTTTTGCTGCTTGCCTTCATGGCCCTGGGACGGATCTCCTCGCTGGAGGCCTTGCGATACCAGGCCCCCGGTGAATGGGGCAAGCTCATGGGGCTGGACCGCATCCCGGAGGTGCGCACCCTGCGGGGCAAACTGAGCGCACTGTGCTCGCGCAGTGGTCAGGCGGAAATCTGGAGCAGCACCCTGGCTAAGGAATGCCTGGAGGATCAGGCCCCGGAGGCCGCAGGAGTTTTCTACGCCGACGGCCATGTGCGCATCTATCACGGCAAGCTCACAAAACTGCCGCGTCGCTACATCGCCCGTGAGCGACTCTGTCTGCGCGGCACCACAGAGTACTGGGTCAATGCCATGGACGGGCAGCCCTTTTTTTTGGTCACACGCCCTGTGGATCCCGGTATCTTGACCGTGCTGCGCGAAGAGATCGTGCCCCGGCTGGAGCGCGACGCCCCCGGCCAGCCCGACTCTGGCAGCTTGGAAGCCGATCCACTTCGCAGCCGATTCACCCTTGTCTTTGACCGCGAGGGCTATTCGCCCTCCTTCTTCGCCGAGATGAAAACCAGGCGCATCGCCATCTTGAGCTACCACAAGTTCCCCGGCGAGCCCTGGCCGCAAAGCGAGTTCCGCACACAAAAAGTCACGCTCGTTCACGGTGAAGAAGTGGACATGGAACTAGCCGAGCGCGGCCTCTGTCTTTCCAACGGGATGTGGGCGCGCGAAATCCGGCAGCGCTCGCAGGGCGGCACACAAAGTTCCATTCTCTGCACCGATTACCGCAGTGAAGCCACTCGCGCCGCGGCCTGCATGTTCGCACGCTGGTGTCAGGAAAACTTCTTCAAATACATGCGCGAACACTACAATATTGACCGTCTGATCGAGCACGGCTGCGAACCGATTCCTGACTCTACGCGGGTGGTCAATCCGCACTGGCGTGACCTCGACGCACAGGTGCGCCATCACAACGCCAAACTTAACCGCGAGCTCGCCATTTTTGCCGCACTCAATCTTCCAGCCGATCCCAAACCCGAAGACATCGGCAAATGGGAGCATAAAAAGGCAGCTCTCCAGAGCGCCATTGAGCAAAGGCGCCAAAACATCGAGACCCTGAAATCAGAACGCAAAGCCGCCGACAAGCACATCGCAGTCAAGGATCTGCCCGAGGAGGATCGCTTCAGCCAGCTGCGCAGCGAGAAGAAGCACTTCATCGATACTATCAAACTGATCGCCTACCGGGCCGAAACTGCCATGGCGGGGCTGGCGCGCGAACACATGGCGCGGCACGACGACGCGCGTTCTCTCATGCGCCAGCTCTACGAGACCTCTATCGACCTCCTACCCGACCCGCAAAGCAAGACCCTCACTGTGCGTTTGCATCACCTCACCGCACGGGTCCACGACGAAGTGATCGCCAAACTCTGCGAAGAACTCACTGCGACCGAAACCCTCTTTCCAGGCACCGACCTGCGCTTGATCTTTCAGTTGCTCGGCTCATCGTAATTCCCGTGGATCAGGATGTCTGAGGCTATCACCGCCCAAAATATGTGGCGGAGCCTACGGGGCTCGAAGCCGGATACGATACAGAAGGGTTCAAACCTTCGACCTGTACCCAAAACTGTCCCGAGTTGTAGTCACGTCCTAGGCTCCAAACACGTGCCGATAGTGCTTGATTACTCTGTTGAGCGGTGCAAAAATCACCGTCAAATCAAGCAGGATTTGAGCGAATCCCACCCCTTCCGCCAATGAAATACTACGAGGCTGAAAGGGACAAGAAGCTGATCGACGTCCAGACTGCCGCCGCGAGCATACAGGCCGCATAGCCGCACGTCGCCCGCGACCGGAGATCGCGCGGCGAATCAAGGCGCTCCATGCGGAGGCCGAGCCGGTGTTGTGATGCCGTTTGCGTGCGGCTTGGCAGGCCGGGCACCTCCTTCTCAAACAAAAAAGGAAGATCGTTCACGGCAATTGGGAACTGTGGCTTGAACTCAATTGCGACGGCAAGGTTCGCACGGCGCAACGTTACATGCTTTTGGCTAAAACCGTGCCGGACGTTCTGCAGTTGCGGGGTCTGACCCAGGGTCTGACCCTTCGGCAGGCCTACCTTCGGCTTGGGTTTGCCGTAGCCCTCCACGGTTGGTCAGATTGGCAGAGGGTGGGGGAGGAAATCGTCGCTCTCCGGATCAAGGGCAAGGGAAGCGTCTTCCAGGATGCTTCGGGCGCGCCGTTTTCCAACCGGGCGTTCAATTTGCGGCTGCGGGCCGCCTCTAGAGCCCTCGGGGTAGGGGAGATCACCGCGCATGGGTTGCGCCCACTCCGCGGCCACGATCCTCCTCAACCACGTGGGGAAGGATTTGCGGGAAATCCAGGAGCTCCTCCGCCACAAGAACATTCGCACCACTGTGCGCTATACCCACGTCGGCTATGGGCAGACCAGGCAGACTGCGGAGGCACTCAGCCGGGCGTTGGAGTGAAGTAGGGAATGCTTCCTTCCGGAATTCTTCTCACCGGAGAACCAGATTCATTGAAGGCAATCCTGCGTGTTGCGCGTCTCAGAGAGGTTAGCGGCCTGATAGGCACGCAGCCCGTAGTTGAAGCAACAGATTTTTCTCAAAATGGCCGTCATTGAAATGACATCGCCACAAATCAGGAAGGTCGGCTCGGCGCTGACGACGATGCATGCGCGCTCACTGCTTGCGGAAGCATCCAGGTTTGTGGAGCGGCTCGGCGTGCCATTGGCTTTGATTCACGCCACTACTACCGGCGAGGCGGAAAGCCAGGCGCATCTGCGAGAAGCAGCAAATCGGCTCACTGTAGCCGTTGAGAAACACATCGTCTGGAGCAAGTCCGAGTCAGCTCAGGCCCTGCTAAGCGCCGCGGAGCAAGCGGACATCGAACTGCTGGTGGCCGGGGCATTTGAGGGGCCTGCGCTCAATCGGCGGCGTTTCCTTAGCTCCGCCGCGCGAAAAATGGTGATTGTTGGCGAGCGCCTTCGCACGCTCGTGGGAAACCCTCCGACAGACTCCTGAGCTCCTTTTCTTTCCCATGAGCCAAGTTCGACCAAAGGAGAAAAGGGTCGGGAGATCGCCGCTCAAAGGCGGTCGTTCAACTCCTCTTCTCGACGGGAAAGAGTTTCACGGTCGACGGGCTGCGCGAAAAGCTGCGGGAATTTTTCCAGCAGGAGGTTCCCGCGGGACTGCGGGACGTGAGAACTGGTGTCAATTTATACATATCAAACGGCATTTCGTCCATGGATCGCTCGACGCAAATGCGATTGAACGAAGCGAGGCCACTGATGCTCACCGACCGTGTCGATGCGGCCACCGCTACCTTTCAGGTGGGCTATGAAAGCCCCTCGCAATTCAGTCGGGAGTAGAGCCGCCTCTACGGAATATCAAGAACCTGACGGAAGCGAACAACCAAGATCAAGCTTTCTCACTAACCACGGAGGATTGACTTGAGGCCGGCGAGAAATTGTTCGGTCGGCTCCGAGCCCCCCAAATTTTTTCATTTTAAAGTAGAGTATTTAATCCTAATATGAATGTTTGTTCACTTCAGGTCATGACAACCCCATACTAAGAGCAGAGAAAAGATGGCAAAGGAATTAGAAGGTAAGGTCGCCGCTGTCACCGGCGGGGCGTCGGGCATCGGACTGGCCAGCACCGAGGCGATGCTTGCGGCTGGCGCGCGCGTGGTGCTGGTCGACCGCGATGAGGCGGCGCTAACGGCACTCCGCGAAAAGCACGGCGACGCGGTGATTCCGCTGGTCATCGATCTGCTAGACGCGAAGAGCTGCGCGACGCTGATGCCGCAGATCCTGGAGAAGGCAGGCCAGCTCGACATCCTGCACGCCAATGCCGGTATTTATATCGGCGGCGACTTGGTCGATGCCAACACGGACGCGATCGACAGGATGCTGAACCTTAACGTCAACGTGGTGATGAAAAACGTCCACGATGTCCTGCCGCATATGATCGAGCGTGGTACGGGCGACATCGTGGTGACGAGTTCGTTAGCGGCCCACTTTCCCACGCCCTGGGAGCCGGTCTATGCGTCGTCCAAATGGGCTATAAACTGCTTCGTCCAGACTGTACGCCGCCAGGTCTTCAAGCACGGCATCCGCGTTGGCTCGATCTCGCCCGGTCCCGTCATCAGCGCGCTTCTCGCCGACTGGCCGGAGGAGAAATTGAAGGAGGCAAAGGAATCAGGCAGCCTGATCGAAGCAAGCGAGGTGGCCAATGTGGTGATGTTCATGCTGACACGGCCACGCGGGATTACCATTCGCGACGTGGTCATGCTGCCCACCAATTTTGACCTCTGACTGTCTTTAAGGCCCGAAATCGCAAAGAACGAGGCAAGTTTTTAGGCGGCTTTTGCAAGGAGGCGAGCGTTTTCGAGCATGTGCTGGATTTCTTGATCGACGCCGTGGAGGGCGGCACGCAACGGGTGAGGAATGGTCGACACACGTATTGCGTGTTGGACGAAGTCTGGGCAATACTCGCGAGCAACTCGCAGCCATGGCAAGAAGCTATCCGGTGCCACTGTGGTGATGGAAGCCGGCACGCACAGTCCGTGGGTGAGCCGCTTTTTGCAGGGGTTGGATCTGCGAGTGGTGGTGGCCAATCCAAGAAAGACACGGGCAATCTACGAGAACGAGTCGATCGGTGAGATGATCGCCCATAACGTGGCCGCGATTGCCGAGTTGACTCAACGGATCAAGGCGCTGGACGCCTCCATTAGTCGCCTGGCAGTGGAGCGCTATCCCGAGACAATCTATCTCCAGCAGATCAGTGGAGTGGGGCCTATTACCTCGCTCTACTTCGTGCTCAAAGTGGGGAATCCCGGTCGATTCCAGCGAACGCGCGACATTGGAGCCTTCCTGGGCTTATGCCCGAAGCGGGACCAAAGCGGAGAGACTGACAAGGAATTACGTATTTCCAAATGCGGAGACCGATACCTGAGACGCCTGCTGGTTGGCGCCGCGCAATACATTCTGGGACCTTTCGGGGCCGACAGTGCGCTGCGCGAGCACGGACTACGTCTCGCCCAGGAGGGAACATTCAAAGCCAAAAAGCGGGCCGTCGTCGCTGTCGCACGAAAGCTCGCCGTATTGCTCCTCACGCTCTGGAAATCCCGTGAGCCTTACGAAGCCTTCCCCACTATGGCCTGAACCGTTTTGAAATTGGGGCTGTGCACCCCAAACCCCGCACCGCTCGCCGCGGCAGGCGTTCGGGGGGAACTCTTGACCCAAGTGCGGACGGCAACTGAGGACGGACGATTCGGAACGATTGCGTTTTCGCGGCGGAAGCTCAACATGAGACTTCGACATTGATATAGCAACGTTCCACCCTTTGCGGCAAACAACGGATCAAAACATGGACCAACATACCGAGTCCGGATGGAAGCACGATCCACCGCCCGCCGAGAAAAGTGTGAAATGAATTTCAGAAACAATTTGACTACCTTCTCATAGAAGCTGCGAAAGCTTTAAATTAGTTCAGAGTGCCGACGCCGTCAGAGTGGCGGAAGGCGACACGGACAGGCGCGATAGTGCGATCGCGGGATTCTTCGATGCTGGCTAATATCTACCTCCATTACGTCTTCGATCTCTGGGCAAACCGGTGGCGCAAGCGCCACGCCCGAGGTGGAGTCATCATAGTGCGCTTTGCCGATGATATTATCGTCGGTTTCGAGCACCAAGGTGAAGCCAGACGCTTCCTGGCGGATATGCGGCAGCGAAAGGATGGGTGTCACTTTCCAATGGCGTACGGCTCTGCCAGACGCTGATACGAACGCCTCCCCCGGCAAAATGCCAGTTGATCGTCCGGATCGGAGAAAGCCGATAAGGCTTGATCTGCGAAAAACTTATTCTTAAAAGTGTGGGTGAATTGTCTGGTCAGCTTCGGGGTCGCGGCCCAGCCTCATATTCTGCCCACTGCCGCACGTTGCTCCTATCTGACTGACCGCATCCTCATGCCGGGCCAGACGGAAACGGCTGCGGGGCCGGGCATGCCGCAGCAAGGAAACTCGACAGGATAAAGGCTATGAGACCGACTCTACTGCGCGTGCTCGCGGCGCTCGTTTTCGTCTGGGTGGGCGGCCGACCCGCGGTGGCCCGGGAGCCTACACCTCAGGCCGCAGATCCGCGCATCGATCTCGTGGAGCGCGGCTTGGTTGGAAAGTTCTACCTAGAAGGACGTCCCGCATATTCGCTCGCCGAGCGCATGAAATTCTATCACGTTCCAGCCGTCAGCATCGCCGTAGTTGACGACTATGGCGTCGCATGGGCACGCGGCTACGGCGTGCGGGACGTGGCCTTGAACGCCCCGGCCGAGACGACGACACTGTTTCAGGCGGCCTCGATGAGCAAGCCGGTGGCCGCGGCGGCAATCTTGCGATTGTTCGAGGAGCGCGGCCTGTCGCTCGACGCCGACGTCAACACGATGCTGCGCTCGTGGCGCGTGCCGCCCCCACCCGGAAACAGTTCCGAACACGTCAGCTTGCGTCGGCTGCTGAGCCACAGCGCGGGGACAAACGTCAGCGGCTTCGCCGGCTACGATCGGGACGCGCCGCTGCCGATCCTCCTACAAGTGCTGGACGGGACGCCTCCGGCCAACAGCGAACGCATCGCTGTGACCAGCGTGCCGGGAAGCGCGCCAAACTACTCAGGAGGCGGCACGACGATCGCGCAGCAACTTGCCATCGACGTCTCGGGCGAGGGGTTTGCGCTCTTCATGCAACAAACGATTCTGGGTCCGCTCGGGATGAACGACAGTACGTTCGAGCAGCCGCTGCCCGAATCGCTGTGGCCGCGCGCCGCCAACGGGTATTACCCCGACGGAAAACCGGTCCATCGTGGCTGGCACGTTTATCCAACGATGGCGGCGGCCGGGCTGTGGACGACCGCCACCGACCTCGCGACGTTCGTCGTCGCGATCCAGAACGCACTGCGGGGGCAGCCGAGCGGCCCGATCGACGCGTCGATCGCACGCGAGATGACGACGCCGTTCGCCGGGAGGTTCGGCCTGGGGCTGGAGGATACGAGCGACTCCTTCTCGCACAGCGGCGTGAACGAGGGTTTCCAGGGGATTTTCCTCGGGCTGCTTCGAGGAGGCTGCGGCGTCGCCGTCATGACGAACTCCGGCAACGGTCTGCGGCTGGCAAACGAGATCGTCAACTCCGTCGCAATGGCCTATGACTGGCCCGTCCTTCGGCCGACCCAGAAGACCGCGCTGTCGCTTGAGCCCGCCGCACTGTCCGCATACGCTGGATCGTACCATGCGCAGGTCGGCTCGACCGACCTCGCCCTCGAGATCCGCGCGGACGGTTCGGAGCTCGTCATGCGGTTTTCCACTGACGGGTTCGAGGAGCGCGTCTATGCCGAAACGCCGACTAGCTTTTTCACGCTTGAAGGTCAAGTGCTCGCCTTTTCACGTGATGCCGCCGGTAAGGTCGTATCCGTCGCGGTCAACGGGTTCACGTTCGCGCGGCGGCCCT
>CAWEOV010000020.1:0-25891 GCA_963810765.1 uncultured Verrucomicrobiae bacterium | reverse complement strand
CCGCAGAAATCGAAAGGTCGTAGGCCCTTCCGCCGACGCAAGCCGCCGCTAAACTAATGATCTTCGACTATATCGAAACCTTCTATAACCCTCGTCGCAGACACAGCGCTTTGGGTTATCGCTCGCCCGCGCAGTTTGAACACCACTGGCTCTGCTCGCAGCGCGAGGGTTGTTCTGGCGGTGGCAGCCTGGGCGGCGAGACCTGCCTTACTGAGCAGGTCGGCTCTAGCCGCCCGGGCTGTAAACAACTCCCACGAGTTGTTCAAGCCGCCGGAAACAACCCGCTCCAATCACCAAAGGGCTTTCAATGCAGCAGCCAAACCATTAACCTCAACTAAGAAACAAGAGTCCAGTCCGCGTTTTCGAAGAAAGATCAATGACCCACGCGAGCCTCTTGCCCCACCATGACCACTGGGACTTCTCCGCCTCCTCAGCCATCGTCTCCGTCGCGTACTTGGCCCAGAGATCGACGAGAGCCGATCCGTAATCCCCCAGGAACTCGCCTGCGGTCCTATGATTCTCCTTGATCCTCTCATCGAGCGCTATAAGGAACATCTGTCTGTCGCTTTCGTTGTAGGCATCCCTCGGTTGCTCGTAGCCGGGGACGGGATCACCGGGCAGCGGCCCGGCCCACGAGGGGCTCGCCCATTCCGGGTCGGGGGCGCAACTCGGCCCATCTCTCTGTACTGCCGAGATTGGCGGCTAGTATTACCCTGCTGCAACACATGGGTGAGTTCGTGGGCGAGGAGTCGCTTTCCGCTCGTGCGGTCGGGCTGGTATTCGCCCGGGGCGAAGAAGATGCGGTCACCGATGGTGAAGGCACGGGCATGGAGCCAATGGGCAAGGTCGCCTGCGGCGCCGTCAGCATGGACGCGTACATTACTGAAGCTGTGGCCGAAACGGGACTCCATGAAATTCCGTGCTTCGACCGGAAGCGGTTGCCCGGCTGAGGCACGCACCTCGTGGATGATGGATGGTTCTGATTCCGGTTCTGAACCGTGGGCGTCAAGGCGCTTGCCCGGCACAGGTTGCCGCTCCGGTCCCGATAGTTTTTCGGAATCAACCGGCCGGGGGGCGGCGGTCTGCAGCCGGAGAACCGGCATACGCACCACCTGCTCGGAGACCCGGTCTGCTTCCTGCTCGTAGATGTCTCCGGGGGAATTTACCGTCAGCTTTGCCTGCACGCTTGGGATCTACTGGTATCTGGCCGAGGTCATGCGAGAAGCGAGCCACTTCATTGGTACTGGAGCGGGCTTCGAGGTCATCGGGATTAGCCTGCAGCAGCCGCTGCCGGGCTTGACTTCCAATCGTGCACTGTAAGTGAAGGATCGAGTTCACCTCACGACTTTGCCCAAAGATATCGTAGGCTTGGCAGACGTAGTCTGCTGAGTTGCCTTCGGTTTCTGTGCGAATGTGCGCATAGTTAATCTCCTTTCGTTCGCTTCGAAGCCTAACGCTCCAGTTCCTGGTTGGGCGGGGTTCTTATATTGCAGCCTATGTACAATCCAAATGCCTGGCTCGATAGACTCGCCTCTGGTGCCACGGACGGACGGGCAACAGGCGATGTGAGATAACGTAGTTGCCTTCGCCCGGGAAAGTCCAGGCCAGCCCAATGTCGTCCATTGCTGGCGTGACCCTTGGACTGTCATGGCTCGCGGGTAGGGATGTAAGATGTGCCCGCCAGCCCGGACATGCACCCGCAGCCAGGGATCGAGCTTGGCTGACGGAGTTGCGGCGCTTTGAGATCGGCAGTCATGACCGACCCGACATTGGGGCGGATGCCCGATAGCTCGGTTGCTGCATTGGTGACGTGGAGCCGAGCCCTTGGACGGCCCGGCCCAATGATCCTGTTTAGGAGATTTCCCAGATCTGGCCGACTCGCGCCGATCTCAAATCACTAAACTCGAACAGAAGCAAACCGACGCCGAAGAAGTCGGGTCGGCTCAGGAAACGAAAATTTACGTGCGATAAGAAAGTAACAGGACAATAAGCGAGATCAAAGTAATGATAGCCGAGGACGGCGATTTTCTGCGCCCGTTGGTGCACACAGTCATCCAGGAGTTTCTGGAAGCGGAGATGGCGGAGGCTGTCGGAGCGGAAAAAGGGGGAGCGAGTCGAAGGGCGGTTGAGCTATGAAGCGGCTGCTACCCGCGGAGCTTGATCACCCGAGTAGGCAAGCTCGAGTTGAGAATTCCTCAGGACCGAAGCGGAGGGTTCTCCACTGAGCGCGCGATCATGGAAGTGCTGCCGGAGGCCTACTGGCAGCGCTGCTACGTGCACTTCCTACGCAATGCGTTCGACTATCTGCCGCGCAAAGGCGGTGACGATTGCCTCATTGAATTTGCGATGGCTCTACGGCCGGCGCGACGCCACCGAAGCCCGCAGAGATCTGGCGGCCAGGCTGGTTCGCTGGGATTCGAACCCGAGTGCATGATCGCGAGTTCGTTCGAAAGATTCGTGGGTCGGATCGGAACTTTCCATCGAGCCCGCCGATTTCCCAGGATTTTGTCGCTTCGATGGATTTCGAAGCAGCGTTTTAGTCTGATTGTTGGAGACCACTGACCTCCGAGATGTCAGCGATTGGTCCGAGCGAGGTAACAAAAGGTAGCAAAGTTTTCGCGGAAACAGCACTCGACTGCAATTTCGATACGAACAAGTTAGTCGCCCGTAGGGACTTTATTTAAGCACTTTGAGAGTGTTCGAGCCTCAAAAACGGATGGGGTGACCGACGGGATTATCCCCGGCATACACCGGGGCTCTACGGATGTGGCTTCGCTTGGGGGAAGGCGCTTCGCGCGGGTGATCGAACTGCGTTCTCGTCCCGTCGGGAGGGTGGGTGACCGACGGGACTCGAAAACGTAAGTTCTACAGGGTAAATTAATATTCTTTTGACGTGCAGGACAAATGTAGGACAATTACAGTTGTTGCATGTCCTACAACAAAAGACGCAAGCGCGGCCCTGTAGAGATCATCGAGAGCAAGGGTGTAAGGATCCCGATTTACTTCAGTCCGATTCGCGGAGCGGAAAGCTACCAGCTCGCTTTTTACAAGGCGGGGAACAGAAAACGGGAGAGAACTGGCGGATTGGAAGCCGCCCGGAAGCGTGCGAAGGAATTAATTGAAGAGCTTGCGACTGGCGCAGCGCATGTCGGCACTTTCACGCCGAGGCAGACCGCCATGATCAACGAGGTCGTGGAAATGTTGAAGCCTCTCAATGTGCCCCTTACCGAAGCTGTCCGACAGTTTGCCGAGGCGCACACGCTGCTGGCGGGAAAGGGGAGTATTTTGGAGGCGGTGAAATGCTTCCTCGCAGAAAGTAAGAAGGTCCAACTCAAGCCGATCAAGCTTCCTGCTCTGGTGGAAAAGTTCCTTGCTGACATCCGCGAGAAGGAGAAATCCCGTCGCTACATTCTCGATATGCAAGCCCGACTCCACAAAGCGGCGGAGACTTTCACCGGGTATGTAGGGGAGATCCATGCCGAGCAGATTGATCGTTGGCTTTCCCTGATGAAGAAAACCAGTGGAAGGACGAAGAACAATTATCGCGCCGCGTTGGCTACCCTCTTTTCGTTTGCTCGACAGAAGGGTTATCTTCCGCGGGGGCAGCAAACCGAAGCGGAATTTTCAACCAGATACAACGGCAAGGGCGGAGAAATCGGCACCTACACACCCAAGCAGTTACAAATCCTGCTTTCCCGAATCGAACCTCGCATAATTCCGTTCATAGCCATCGGCGCTTTCGCGGGGCTGAGGAGCGCGGAAATTGCGCGTCTCGAATGGCAGGAGGTGCGCTTCGATCAAGACGTGATAGAACTCAAAGCAGCCAAGGCCAAGACAGCTAGCCGCCGGCTTGCTCCGATTCTCCCGGCCTTGAGAGCTTGGTTGAGTCCCATGCGGAAAGAGTCAGGGAAGGTGCTAGCGGAGATCCACGACGAATTCGCTCTCGCCACCCAATTCAAAAAAGCGGTGGATGCGATTACGGACCAAGACGGCGAGCCGCTGGTCAAGATCGTTCACAACGGCCTGCGACATTCGTTCATAACCTACCGGATGGCGGTTCTCAAGAATGCCGCGCAGGTTGCGCTGGAGGCTGGGAACAGCCCGCGAATGATTTTCGAGCACTATCGTGAACTTGCCACCGAAGCCGAGGGGAATGCTTGGTTTGCAGTTAGGCCTGACAAGCCGAGGACGGAGTTTTTGAAAGCTGCTTAAACAAAGAA
Organism: uncultured Verrucomicrobiae bacterium; assembly: GCA_963810765.1. Taxonomy (GTDB): domain Bacteria; phylum Verrucomicrobiota; class Verrucomicrobiia; order Chthoniobacterales; family Terrimicrobiaceae; genus DASTFP01. The sequence goes on along the minus strand of CAWEOV010000020.1, from coordinate 21,671 downwards.
ATTATTAGCGCAAGATCTCGCTGCGAGTAGCCGTGTGGTCCGCATCAAGTGCGGAAAGAAGCTCCGCCTTCCGAAAAAGGCGATGGCGGCCTAGCTTATAGCTCGGCAAAAGACCTTGTCGGACGTAGTGGTGGAGTGATCTGAGAGGAACCCCCAACCACGCAGCCGCTTCTTTAGCGCACATGAATTCTTGACTACCGGCTTTCGCTTGTGCTTCCGAAGCGATACTGAATTGCCAGGTGCGATGAGGCGGGGCGGCGCTGTTGGACAAAGATGCTCCGCGGATGAACCGCCTTCTATGTGCCTTTGATTGCATCAGTTCAGGCGGGACAATGCACTGAAGTAAGGACTCCCCCAGACCCAAACTCGGGGCAATTCATGCTATTCAGCTGCCCAAGAGTTGCCCCGAATCGGGGGCAAGGGCTGCTCTGCTCTCGCTCATATTGGCACTCATGAACGGGAGCCAGCGAGTGACAAAGCACCAATTGCACGGCGACTCGGCCCATCGCATGCGCAACATTTCGTTGCGCGAATTGCTCCGCTGGCACGGCTTCGAGATCAAGCCCGAAGGCGTCACGTATCGCGCCAAGAACGACCGTTACAACATCGTTGTCACCGGAAATCGCTGGTTCGATAACAAGGCCGGACTCGGAGGACTTGGGGCGATTGACCTCCAGATGCACCTGACCGGCGAGGACTTCGCCGCCGCCTGTCAGGCACTTGCGACCGATTTTCGACGCGGCTCGACTGTCGAAATCGGTCTGTTATTTCCAGCCGAGCGCCACATCCGATCCGACCGGGAGCGCAGGCCCTTTCACGAACTGGCGGCGAGATACGCCACGCCGAACGAAGCGAACTGGCCGATCGCCCGCGCCTATCTCGTCGAAACACGCGGCATCGAACCCGCCATCGTGGACGATTTGCACGCGGTGGGAACGATCTTCGCCAACGACCACCGTCCTAATCCAAGCATCGTTCTCCTCCACCGGACGCAGCACGGAAAAGTCGAGGGTGCGACTTTGCGGGACACCCGGCACCAATCCTCTTTCCCTCCGTGCCTTGGAAACAAGCTCGCGGCCTGGTTCACGGTCGGCCATCTCGACAAAGCGGAGATCGTCATCGCGGTCGAATCTCCCATCGACGCCCTGAGCTATCGCACGATCCACGCCTGTCGCGGCGATGCCTGGGCGGTCGTGAGCTACGCCGGAGCGACGGTTTCCAATGAACTGATGAGGCTGACATACGACCGCCGCCAGTCCTTCGTAGTCGCCCTCGATAACGACCCAGCCGGTGAGCGCGGCTGGAGGAAAGCGTGGGATGAAACCGTGGACTGGGGCGGTTTCAAGATCTCATCGGCACGCCCGAAGCACAGGGACTGGAACGACGATTTGATGTCCCTTCAGCTCGCGCGGCGGAAGGCCAAACAATCCGTTTCCAATTGCTGAGAGTTCTGTCACTTGGAGAAAGGCGGGGCCGCTTGTGCGCCGCCGTTCCTTCCCTCCCTGCCGCTTTATCAAGCGTAACGGAGGAGCCGCCAGTCGCGATAGGAACACTTTTCGAAAATCAAAATGAGTCTCCGTAAGCGTAAGGACTGTCGGCTTTTATCACGTTGCCTTGCCCGGCTCATGCAACGGTCTGACTTTCCTCAAGACCCTCATTTTGCGCCGTTTTGACTTTTGATCCTCATTCCATGGCGCGCGGCGATCGCTCGAATCGATTGTTCTGTTCTCTGAAGTTCGAACGCAATCAACCTTGTCGGAGTGTTTACGCGGGCGAGTAGCTTCAGCTCGTGAATCGTCTGTGGAGCCCATGGTTTCCCGGAATTTTCTGCCGGTTTCATGCCCGATGTGCGCAGCTCTCCTCTTTAGGAACTGAGCTTCTTTTCCAACCCTTGTATCCGTTGCTCCTGGGCTTCGAGCGCCTCAACCAGCGCATCAATTACCTGCATCCCCGCAGGTCCATTTTTGCCGAACGTACACACCTTCCCTTTCTTGGTGCTCAGTCTGTCTCGATGTTCTTCCACGGCGGATTTTAGTTCCTTGATACTCATAATTTGGGAGGGGATTTCTCTCATAGTGAGCCCCGCCAAATCCATTCGTCCAGCCGCAAATTCGATTACGAGTGGTCCTGAAGGCGTCTAAAGCGGCCCTAGTAGGGACGAAATGCCCTTGCCTCTGCTTTGATTCGCGAATAGGATTCCGTTCGTTTGGAAGGTCGCCATAGGGAAGCTCAACAAAGGACGAAAATGAACTTCGAAACGGGTGACCCCAAACCGGTAGCCTACAAGGCGGTTCGCGTATGGCTTTCAGACGGGACTAGGATTTTGGGTATCTGGACCGGAGACAGATGGTGGAGCACCAAAGGTCAGATCAGCTGAAGTGGGAGCTTGAGGTACGGAAGAAAAAGAAAACTGACAAGCTCCTGAAGGAGCTTCCAAAGTCTGAGCGGCCAGCGTAAGAGCCGCCGCCAGAAAACGACTGACGGACTACTTGTCCTAAAACTTTCGCCACCGGGCATTCTCATCAATGGAAGTCCCGCGCTGTTCCTCCGTGAACTGCGGGCGCGGCCGATCCACCCTTCGCCTCTCGCTCGCCCTTCGGGACTCGTCTCGATCCCGCCTCGCGGGACTCCGCTGTCAAGGCTCTCTGGAAATCCGGCATAAACGGTTTCCCCCCGCGGGTCCCCCAACATTTATTCCGTTTTCCACTGCGCTTCGCTCCGGCCTTGACAGCTCCGGGCATCCGGGCAGCTCCACGATTGTCGTTTCGCTTCTGGAAAGAAATTGCATCAGCAATTCCTTTCCTAAGCGAAACCTTTCCCTGCGGGTCGTCCTGAACCGCGTGGGCGAAGCCACTCTCGCGCAATACGCCGCCGCCCGCGATCCGATGGATTGCCCGGAAAGCGCCTGCCAGTTGTGGCGGGAAGTCGTCGCCGTCGAACCCTGCCACGAGCCAGACAAGGAGCACCTTGTAGCGGTCCTCCTCGCTCGCCCATCCACGGGAGATTTTCCGCGCGGCGATCCTTGCGGGAGCCTATGCCCTGATCCTCATGCACAACCATCCGTCCGGTGATCCAACGCCCAGCGAGGCCGACCGCCGTCTGACCAAGAACATCCGCGAAGCGGCGGGAATTCTTCAAATCAGCTTGCTGGACCACGTCATCGTGGGTTCGCCCAGCCCTGATCGGCAGCCTTACTTCAGCTTTCGCGAGGCGGGACTTCTGTGAAACTTCCCCGTTTCATTTTCGGGGCCATCTAAAGGATCACGAGGACCTCGGCCCTATTGTCCAAGCCGGCCCGTTCCTTCGACCGTCTCCTGGCTCAAAATGCCCCCAACTCGGGGCCAGCCGGACAAATTTCGCCGCGAAAGTCGGGGATATGAACCCGACGACGTCTTTCGATACCAAGGCGGCCAGCGCGCGCCCAGCCACCATTTCAAATGACAAGGAGGATGCGCGCCGAGAGCTCAAAACGTATTTTTTTGAACGGATCGACCGCGGAATCGGCGCGGACGAGACCCCGCTTTACACCCTCGGACAAGGGCGAGAAACGCTTTCCGATGCCGAAGCACAGGCACTAGGCCGAGCGCACCCGCGCCTTGATCGCGCTCATTTGCACCCTTCGCTCAGGCCGGGCGGGCGGCGAGTCCTTGCCTCGCCCGCCTTCGGTACGGCTGCAAATCAGCGCACCTTTAAAGACGACCCGCGCCCATGCCGCCCAATTGAGAGAGCCGTTCGCTTTGCTTCCGTTCCTTCTCAACTCGGCGGCTTCACCGTGAGACGACCGGCTTTTTCTCCGTCACCGTTGCAAAGTTATGCCCCGAACGCGCTGGATTGCGGCCACTGCTCAGGACCTTGGGCGCTTCGAGTCCTCGGCCCACCCACCATCGCAGACGCCGCAATCCAGCGCAGCTTCCCCGAATCATCGGGTTTAGTTCGCTCATTCTTTCCGTCCTCGCCCTCTCCCAAGACCCTGCTCCGAGCGAAAGGAAAGGGCGGCGGCATCCGGTTCGACCTCTCAACCGGAGTCCTCGGAAACTCGCTCCGGGACTCCTCGAACCACCCAGCCCGACAGACCCGGTTTTCCTACCTTCGCGGTCATTTTCCCGGATCAAATGACCGACAGGATTGCACTTTTCCCCGGAAAAGTGCCGAGGCGGGCCGCTGGCGCTCACTCTCCCGCCTTTCCTGCCATTCCTGCGCGTGTCAGGCACGCTTCGGAGGGAGCCACCCTTTTTCAAACCCACCCACCAAACAACCGCAATAAAGTGTATGGCACACAAACAAAATAACAAAACCGCCCGCCTTGACCTCGACATCACCGTCGAGTCTCAACAGCGATTCGCCGCGATCCACAAAGCCCTCGGCTTCAAAACAAGAACCGAAACCTTTGAGGCCATTGTCTTCTCCATCACGGCCAAGGATGTCCTGCATCCCAACGTGATGGAACGGATCGAAACCAAGCTCGATCAAACCTTGGAGATTATCGAATCGCTGACGTGAGAAACGGGCAAATCTTCGCGCGAAAATCCACCGCTCGCGGGCGGCTCGATTTGGAATATCTGGACGAAACGTCCAACCGGAAAGTTTCGTTGCGCGAGCGCGCCGACATGGAGCAGCAAATCGGCTGGAAGTTGAAACACTTCACCGACTACGCTTCAAAAGAATCGCTCGGGCAGGTCCACGCGGGAGGATTTTTGCACAACCATATTCGCCGCAATCCTGACGGCAGCAGCACCGCACCCGCGCAGCTTTCCAATGCGGAGCGCAAGCGCCGCATCACGGAAGCCTGGCAACACCATTTGGATAAATTTCCCTCGCAGGCGAAACGCCCGGTCATCGCGCATCGGCTGATCTTCTCGATGTCGAAAGAACAGCACGACGCGCTGGTGGCCGTTGGGATCAATCCCGATAAGGTTCTGCATTCCAGCTTGAAGAAAGTCATGCGGAGGTTTGCCGAGAAATTTCATCCCGGTGATTCCATCGGGTTCGCTTACGGACTGCATCACGATACGGCGCACCTTCACGCTCATCTCGCGTTGTGCCCGCGCACCGAGAAAGGCTTTTACGCGGGATGCAGCACATCACGCGCCAGCCAATCCCGGCACAAAAAGCAAATGGACCTTATCAAGTCCTGGTTCGAGCGGGAGAATCAGCGGTGGCAGAGAATCCTTCAATCTCCCGAGGAAACGGAGCGCGCGGTCTGTCAACGGATTGACTCCGACAAGATCGTGTTCGCTCCGCGACTCAACGCGGCTCATCTGGAAGCTCTGCGGAATGCGCAGACCGCCGAAGCGATCCGATTGCAGCAGTCTTATCGGAGCATCCGCAATCTTGAAGCGGCCATCGCCACGAAACGGCAGGTTCTTACCGCAAAACGTAACGTGAATTTTGTCTCGCGGCTAATGGGTCTCCGCAAACCTAAGCTCACGCGCACGGTGGAAAAACTCGCCGCTGCCGTTGACCGCCGCTCGCTGCGGGAAATGCAAAACCTGCTTTTTAAAATCAAGCTCGACTACCGCGTCGCCCACAAACGCTATTCGCAAACCCACGGATTCAACGCGTATGCCAATCGAAGCACCCGAACACACAGCCATCGGCAGCCGGGCCATCAACTCTGAGTTCGTCCTTTGTCAGAACTTCGTGTTCCGGCCCGCCAACGTGGACGGTTTCTCTCACCAGACCTACGAGGACGGTTCCGCCGTTACGACCGTTAATTTCAAATCCTACACGCAGGGCGTTCCCGACCCGGAGCGCCGGTTGTTCGACTTTCTCATTTCCAAACTCAAGCCCAAATCCACCGATGAAAATTCTTGATATCCTCCTTTATCTCTTGTGCATCGCCGGTGCGCTGGCCGCATATTTCCTGCTCACGCCTCCGCTCTCGCTCGTTGCAATCTGTCTTTGCCTGGCATTTGCCGCGTTAACTTTGTTTGCGTCGGATAATTCCGGTAAATTTGTTCTCCGGCTCGGGGGGGTGTCGTGGTCCGTCGAGGATTTCGTTCGCGGCTGGCTCATCACCGGATGCACCGGCTCGGGAAAGACGCAATCCGCAATCAACGCCATCACGTATCAGATTTTCCAGAACGTCAAAGATTGGGGTGGCGTCTGTCTCGACCAAAAAGGGCTCTATTGGGATATCCTTGTGAAAATGGCCGCGCACTTTGGGCGCGAGCATGATCTTGTCTTGCTGCAAACCCGGCCTCCGGGCGAAGACCCGCTTTGGCGACCGCCACACTCGATCAACATCACGGGCAACCCGGACGTTCCCGCTTCGACGTATGCGAAAGTCATCGTGGATACGGCGGTGTCATTGACCGGAGGACGCGGCGGCAATCCGTTTTTTCCGACCAAGGCCCAGCTCGCGATCCAGACCGCCTTTGAGATTCTCCGGCACATCGAGGCGTACGTGACAATTCCAAACGTTCACCGGCTTCTTCTCTTTCAAGAGGACTCGCAGGCCGCGATTGAAATGCTGATGAACAAGGGCGACCAGCGCTCCAACGAACTCGTCACGGCATTTCGCGGCTATCTCGAACAGCCGCCCGAGCAACTTGGTGGTGTTCAGGGAACTCTCAGCACCTATCTTGGAGTTTTTTCTTAACCCGGAAATCTCCGAAGTCTTTTGCGCGAACGAGCCCACTTTCTCCGTATCCGAAATTGACCGCGGCAAAATCGTTTGCCTCGCCATGCCGCAGAAGTTCCAGAGCGAGCGGCTTTACATCAATACCATCCTCAAACTCTCCTATTATTTCCATGCTTTGAGCCGGTTCGACAAATCCGCCGAGGATCGCGAGTGGGATAATCTCATCATCCTTTTCGCCGATGAAGGACAGGAAATCATTACCGGCGCGGAATCGGCCTTTGCCGACCACCGTGCGGCGGGTGTGATTCGCGAAGCGCGGGCAACGATTGTGCTCGCCACACAAGCCTACACCTCGATTCACGGAGTGTTGGAGAAGCGGCACGCTGATGCCCTCATGCTCAACTTGAGCAATGAACTGATTTTCACCGTCGCCAATCACGATTCCGCCGTCATCGCGTCAAAGAATATCGGTGAGCGCGAAGTCGTTGAAAAATCGTGGGGATGGGCCGCGGGCAAGCGGTCCTACAACTACCAGAAAAAAAATCAAACCGTTCTTCGAGCCGTATCAGTTGCGGAAGCTCCCTAAGTTCAATGCCATCATCCGGCATTGTGAAAAGCCGTTTCGCAGACGGCTTGTGCCGCCAATCAATCCCGATGGCACCTATCCGAAATGGTTCGTCTCTTTCCGTCCCGACTACGCCGTGCGCCAGTGGCTCAAAGGCAAGCGATCCCAACCCGCCACCAATCCATGAATGCTTCCAGCCTCATTGAAAATCTCACCGGCCTTGAACCGCATTTGTTTTCCAAGATCAAAGGCCAGGGTCACGTCATTCCCCGCGTGTGTTCGGTGCTGGAACGCGGCCAGTTTGGCTTGCAGCCCGACCGGCAAACCGCTTGGTTCGTTCCTGTTTCTCGGGCCGACCGGAGTAGGCGAAGACGCAATTGACGCTGGAATTTTCCCGTTACCTGTTCGGTGAGGGTTCCGTGTTCCGGTTCGATATGTCGGAATTCCTCCACCTGGACAACGTGAAGCTGTTCATGGGCGACGAAACCGGCAGCCCCGGACGTTTGGGAAAAGTCCTTTCCGAATACCGGCAAGGCGTTCTCCTGTTCGATGAAATCGAAAAAGCGCACCGCCTGATTTGGGATCTCTTTTTGCAAATGCTCGATGCCGCCCGGATCACGCTGGCCGATCATCAGGCCTACGACCTTTCCGGGTTCTATATGGTCTGCACCAGCAACATTGGTTCGCAGCAGCTTCTACGGCCGACCCGGCTTCCGTTCACGACGCTTGAGCGGGCCGTCATTTCCGAACTCCACCGGTTTTTCCGCCCGGAATTGATCGGGCGTTTCGATGAAAAGATCGTCTTCAAGCCGCTTTCCGCGGACACGCAACGGGAAATTGGACGGCTCACCATTTCCGAGGAGCTTGACCGCCTCCGGCAACAGGGCTTCGAGCTTTCCGTCTCTGATGTCGCGTTTGAATTTCTAGTAAGGCGCGGCATTCACAAGGCGCTCGGAGCGCGGCCCATGAAAAAGACTGTGCAAAAATTCATCGGTGACGCCATCCGGCAGGCGCTCAAATCCGGCTCCAAGCACAACGGCACTCTTGGCGTGTCGCCCCTCGCTGACCATCTCACCATCGAGCCATGAGCACGTTGAAATGCACAATTGAGGCGGGCTGTCACAGTCCCGGCCAAACCGTGGCAAGTTTAAGGAAAATCTACTAAAACACTTGATAAAATCGCCCCCCTCCGGGGGCAGCCTTTTGGATAAGATCGAGTATGCCCACCGCGTGAATCCAAAGCAGAAACAAAACGTCGTAGGTCCTTCCATCCGTGAACTGCGAATGCGCAAGGGATGGTCGCAGGCATCGCTTTCCGCACGATTAAAATTGGCGGGCTGGAAATGTTCGCGAAGCAGACTTGCGAAGATTGAATGCGGTCTAATCACCGTCAGGGATCACGACTTGCTGCATTTTCTGAACGCCTTCGCCACGAGTATTGAAGCGCTTTATCCCGCGCGGCTTTTGAAGCGTCGTCATACTAAGATTTGAAAACCGTTCTGTCGCGAGCTTTGCCCCCGCGTTGTTCTTTTTACCCACGATTGCGCTTCCCAAGCGCAGCGAGAATTACCAAGGCGGAGAGTGAAAAGACCGCTCCGACGTAAAAGGTTACCGCTGGACCGTATCTATCCCAAAGTCCTCCCGCAATGACGCTGGCCAACAACATGAACAGACCGCTTGCCAGGTTGAACAGGCCAAAGGCGGTCCCCTTCAATTCTGGCGGCGTTACCTCGGCGATCATTGCGGCGAGAATGCCCTGCGTGCAGCCCATGTGCAGTCCCCACAAAGCCACGCCAACGAGGACGATGGACGGAGTGCCAGCCCAGGCGAGGACCAAATCAGCGACGATGAGAAGCGCGATACCCGCAGCCAGCAGGTATCGGCGATTCACGCGATCCGAGAGAATGCCAGCCGGATATGCTGAAGATGCATAAGCCAGACTCATCACGATCATCACCAGCGGCACCCATTTGATGGCAAATCCCACCTGCTGGGCGCGCAACACCAGGAATGCTTCGCTGAATCGAGCGAGCGTGAAGATCGCGCCTATAGCCACCACGCGCCAGTAATCGCCCGAGAATTGCCTGAGCGCCTCCCGTCGAATCGGCGAACGGAAACGTTCGCGTGAGGACAGACCCTTCGGGTCTTCAACTCCGAGCAGAATCAGCAAGACCGTGATGCACGCCGGCACGACGGCAAACCACAACACCTGCCTGATGTCGTTGGCGAACCAGGACATCATCACTATCGCCAGCGACGGGCCAAGAAACGCTCCTACGGTGTCCATCGACTGACGGAGACCGAAGCAGGCCCCGCGAATCGCCGGAGGAGCGACATCGGCGACCAGCGCGTCGCGTGGCGCTCCACGGATGCCTTTTCCGATGCGATCAAGGAACCGAGCAACGAACACCGTTTCCGCCGAGGTCGCCAGGGGAAACAGCGGCTTGGTCAGCGCCGCCATCCCATAACCCAGGAGCAGAAGCCCTTTGCGGCGGCGAAAATAGTCGCTCATCGTGCCGGAAAATACCTTGGCGACGAGAGCGGCTGCTTCGGCCAGGCCCTCTATAACGCCCACAGTCATAACACTTGCCCCGAGCGTGGAGACGAGGAACACCGGCAACAGGCTGTGAACCAGCTCCGAAGACATATCCATGAACAGGCTCACGAAACCGAGCATCCAGACGGTTCGCGGAATCGCCGGTATGGATGCGGCCTTCAACACGATCTCAAAGAGTGAGACGCGAGCGCATCGAGAAGCGCTTCAAAAACCAGCGCATCGATCCGCAGCCAATTACCCAAAATCCGCGACAAAAGGTTGATGAGTTCGCGGAGACTAGCCATGCATACCGCAGCTTAGCGGGGCGGGCGTCCCGTGCCAATTCCCCGGGCGTGCGCCCGGAGTGTGGATCAGGAAGCGGCGTGCAGCGGCTCTGGCCCGGCTTCCTCTCCAGCACTCTTCGGTTTGCGACGGGCCGCGTAAAATGAACCTATGACGAATAGCGCGGCGAGGAATTGCGCGGCCAGGGTTTCCACGGTCGGAAAGGCCGCAAACCACATGCCCATCCAGCCGGGCATGAACGGAGCAAGCCAGCTTATCTCCGTCGTCGGCAGCCAGTGCGCCAGTTGCATCTCCTGGGCTTGCTCACCCACCATCACCAACAGGACGCCTCCCAACAATACCCCGGTTAGCACCAGCATTTTCCGGTAAGGCAAACGACGCTGAAGCACGAAGGTCAAAATCGCCACAAGTCCGGATAGGAAAAGACCGATGAGCGCACCTTTCAAGACAACACTGCCGCCGAGTCGCAAGTTGTAGTTCTGTAGAAACAGCACGACCTCGAAACCCTCGCGATAGAACGACGCGAACCCGAGCAATCCCAAACCCCACCAGAGCCGCGCACGGGAAATGTCCGCGCGTTCAGCCCTGGCTAACAACTCTTTCTTTTGCCTGTTGTGCAGGCAAATCCATCCGCCCCAATAGACCTTGTGAAAGAACCAGTTCATGATGATGAGCAGGACGATCACGGCGAGCAGGCCAGTCGCCGCCTGAAGATCCAAGGCGGGAACGCTTTCGGTAAGTTGATTCAAAATGCCGACGGCGATGAACCACGTAATCAAGGTGGCGATAAACCCTACTCCCGCGCCGACCGCCACCGGATGGCGGTGCTCCCGGTTCATTCCAACCATGCTGGCGGTGATTGCGGACAGAACCAGAACGCACTCCAGTCCCTCGCGGAAGACAAGGACGCCAATATCCATGAACGCAACAGTCGGACTGGTCGAGGGAAGCGTCGGATCGGGTGTCCCGTGGGAAGCGATTCCCTGCCAGACGAGAACGGCAATCACGCACACTGCCGCCAGCAACAAACCGATGCGCAATGGAAAGCTTCCACGCACTGAACTTTCCGGGGATGAGCTTAAAAGAGTAGCCGACATACTGCATGAGAATGATTCTCAATAGCGGGTTTGTCAAAGCACAATCGCCGATTTCCAGTCCTGCAAACCCTTTCGCCGAGATGTACCCAAAACCCACGCTACGCATTCGTTGGTGGTGGCGGATAAAGTTCGTATTTCGGAATTGCCGGGTCCATTTGGTCCCATGGCTGTGCGTCTGAAACGAAAAAATCCATTTGCGGACAAAACCCGCTTGGATCGTCCAAGCTGCCCGTCGTAACTCCGACGAATCCCGTGGAGCGCTCATCGGATTGTCCGCCGGTAATTCGCGAGCCGCATTCAGCGCAGAAGCCGCGCTTGTGTTTGCCGCCCGCCGCGCTAGGTGTGAAATGGTAGCGCAGTTGCCCCTTGGTCAAACGGAAAGCTGACGCTGGCACCAGCAGCCGGCGATGAATCCGCCGCCAGTCACGTGCTGGCAGTCACGGCAGTGGCACTTGAACATCATGATCGGTTCAGCCGAGCATTCGTAACGAATCGCTCCACACACGCAGCCGCCGGTAAAGGGAATTTTCATGCGAATCATGCTCCGCAGGAACGCTTATTCCACAGGCGGTGTCACGGCTGGTCGGGAATTGCAGCCTCTACGAGTTTCGCCAACAGCGTCAGCGATTCCTGCCAGCCGAGATAGCAAGCCTCCGCTGGTATGGCCGCGGGCACCCCTTCTTGCGTGATGTTCAATTCGGTTCCGCAGAATACCTGTTTCAGCGCAATCGTCGTTTGCATTTCTCCGGGCAGATTGGGATTGTCGAATTTGTCCGTGTAGCGAATACGCTCGTGGGGCGTCAGTTCAAGATAGGTTCCGCCGAAAGAGTGGCTCTTGCCGGTGGTGAAATTAGTGAACGACATCTTGTAGGTGCCGCCGACTTTGGCGTCCAGGTGATGATCCTTGCACGTGAATCCATTCGGCGGAAGCCACTTGGCCATTGCGTCCGCATCGAGAAACGCCCGATAAATTCTCTCCGGCGTCGCCCCGAGCACTCGGTGGAGTCGGATGGTGCTTGTTTCGTTTGTTGGCATGATTTTCTTTCGTGTTTTGATCCGTTATTACGACGAAGGAAGCGGGCGCTTCAGGACATCCGTCGCACCGGAATGAGCGCGCGCATTGCCTGCATGATCTTCGAGGCTCATCGGACAGGCCGCAGAGAGGCTTATACCTACCTGAAGGACTTCTTTCTGGAGAAACTGGAGGTGCCCGACTGGTCGCTCGATCCCATGCCGAAGCTTCCGCGAATGACAGCGCCCCGTTTGCCCCCCGAATCGCGGTGAACGACCGGAAGGAGTGTCGCCCTGTCCATCTTACCCGGAATTGCAGCGCCCGACGAGAGATACTGGGCTGCTACCCGCAGTCACCACACCTGAACGACCCGACGAGAGAACTGATTACCAGCAAATCTCAAAACGGGCTTCCAATAATATCGCCATCTTCTCTGTGCTCCAAACGGCGGACACAATAATGACTTCTCTGAAAGACTCACGAGAGTCGTGTCAAGGGGCTAAATTCTAAATTGTCGTGGTGAAGCGACGAATTGGGCAGCGGGCTTATTACCAAAATGGGTTTGGAGGACGGATGATGGTAGGACCACACTTCTCTGCGGGGCGGGCCATGCTGGCCCCCGTCCATTTATGACAATCAGGTCCCCAGCCCTCCATCCTATTAAAAGGTGCGTCATCAAAGCCTTCGGCTTAGCGACCAACCAGCATTATTTTGGAGCGGCTGGGGAAAGTCTTCTTCGAGGGAAATCGGACGGATCTTTGAGCGGTTTCTGCACTTCCTTGGCCACGCCCACCGCTACAGAGGCAATCCGCTCGGCAGGCTGGCTTCGGAGGTATTGGGTCTCAACAACGCTTGTGTAAGCCCGGCGCTGCGTCAAGAGCTGCCAGGTGATTCGAGCCATCAGACGCGCCGTGGCCAGGATGGCGAGGCTGGGCTTCTTGCCAAGGGCTCGCTTGCGTTTGTAGAAGTCCCCGAAGTAGGCCGAGCAACCGATGGCAACCCAGGCGGCCTCGACGAAGGCCCAGCGGAGCCATTTGTTGCAATGTCGTAACAGTTTGCCTTGAAAAGTCTTGCCCCCGCTGCTGTGGGTGGAAGGACACAGGCCGGCGTAGCCACAAAGCTTCTGAGCCGAGGGGAAGCGGGACATAGGCTGCCTGGCCGGTGTCTGGACGAGCCGCCATCGCTGGAGCAAAGGCGCCGTTGACGAAGGACTGGATCGAGGGCGGTGACCGGAAGCTGGTGGTGAGGTGGAGGAGTTCCGCGCCCACGCTAAGAAGGCGCTCTTTTACCTCCTCGTAGAGCGCTACGTCGGCGCGTCGGAAGCGGTAGATCGACTGCTTCGGATCGCCGACAAGAAACAGCTTGCCGGGAATGGGGCGGACAGCCCGCCAGTTTGTGCAGCCGGGATCGTCGGCGGCAAGCAGAAGCAGGATCTCGGCCTGGAGGGGATCGGTGTCCTGAAACTCGTCGACGAAAAAGTGGGTGAAGCGCTGCTGCAGGTCACGACGCACGCCGGCGTTATCGCGAATGAGGTCGCGGGCCTTGATGAGGAGGTCCAAAAAATCGAGCCGCCCGGCTTTCGCCTTGAGAACCTCATAGTCGGCGATCGGCGCCTGCAGAGCTTCGTGAAGCAGCGGCGCGAGATCCGCATCGCTGGCCGCGATGAAGACATCGAGATCGGCCTTGGCCCGGTCGCGGCGGGCCAGGACCTCATCCCGCAACAGAGCGCCGAAGCGTCGTTCGCGGAGCACCTTTCAAGCGCCAGCTCTTGAGCCGGGACAGGCTCGCGGAGCTCGCGCCTCGAGTCCGTCATAGTCGCGACCGCGGACCGCCTCGATTCGAGTCGTCTCTTCAACGAAGCGGGCGATCTCGGCGAGATTGCGGGTCAGGTTATCGGCGGACCACGAACTCGCGGCCGCCAGCCGCCCGAGCGGGGCCAGCTCGTCCATAAGTGTGTCGATCGCGCCGTTCCGGTCGAAGGCATCACGGCGCCAGGGCTCTGGAAAATCGCGGTGCTTCGCGGAGACCCTGCATAGCACTGCGCAGTTGTTCGCGCGGGGACTGTCTGCCCGATCGGCGTCTGAGAATTCGCCGAACGCCCTCCGGTGGATCGGCGAGCGTGCGTCTGGAACCAGCCCTCGAAAGCTTCGTCAGCGAGCGCTTCAGCCTCATCCTCGGAGGCGACTTCGAAGAGTGGATCAATCCCTGCCTCAACGGGCCGTTCATGCAGAAGGTCGCCGCAAAAGGCGTGTATCGTGCCGATGCGAGCGAGTTCCAGTTGCTCAAGCGCATGGTCCAACCGGTTGCGCTCCTCAGGTGCCGCCAAGGCTCTCGCCTTTTCGATCTCGCTCCGCAGGCGAAGCTTCATCTCACCGGCCGCCTTCTCAGTGAAGGTGACCGCCACGATCCGGTCGAGCGTACCGCCGCCGGTGCGAACTAGCCCGACGATCCGGCCGACGAGGACGCTGGTCTTGCCGGTTCCCGCCGCCGCCTCGACGAAGAAGCTCGTGCCGAACTCGGTCAGGATCCGGCTGCGTGCCTCGGTGTCGGTGAGATCGGTCATGGCAGTGCTCGCACCGCCATAAGCGGTCCGAGGTTTCCCTGAGTCTTCCGGGCCGTGCGGCGCTCCTCGTGCGGCCCGCAGACCACTCGATAGTCGCAGATATCACATTGCCCCTTGTCGGGTGCGGCCGGTAGGAAGGGCTGGGCGAGCGCCTCGTCAACCGCTTCGGCAACCTGGCAGGCTGCGTCACGCGATCGCTCGTTGAGCGGAACGACCTGCTCGGCGAAGCCTCCGTTCGAGGTGCAGAAATAGAGCCGACCGGAGGTCACGGTCTTGCCGGCGAAGAGTTTTTCTGCGGCAAGCGCATAGAGCAGAGGCTGCAGCGACTGGCCGCCATGGATTGTCTGGCCAGCCTTGCAGTCTGCTTTGCCGGTCTTGTGGTCGGTGACCCGCACCTGCCCAGCCGGACTGCGCTCGACGAGGTCTATCGAATCCCGGAGCCGAATCCCGCAGTCGAGGTCGACCGCGCCTGGCACCGACTGAGGATCGCTTTCGCGCGGCTCGGGCCGGGACATCACGGTGCAGGCCGACAGCGGCGCCGAAGCCCGGCGGGTCGTCATGGAGATGTTCCCGGCGCGGTGGTGACTGGTTTACCGGATGGAAGGGTCCGGAAGAACGGTTGGGACGCGCCAACCGACGGACACCCTCTCTTCGAGCAGGTGGGTCGCGAAGCTATGGCGCAAGGTATGACAGGTGGCGTTCTTTCTGATCCGCGCTGCGGGAACCACCACGCGCAGCGCGGCCTGGACCCTGGAGACACTCTTCGGCTCGGTGGCGGCTGCCATAGCAGCCTGCAAGGTGCGCGAGCGCTCTTTCCAGCCGCGGCCGACACCAGGAAAAAGCCAATGCGCATTGCGATGAAAACACCAATAGGCGCGAGGGCGCTCGATCATTTGCGGGGTCATTGGCATCGATCACACGCAGTATCCCACGGTGACTGTCGATATCCTTTGGCCGCAGCCGCACGGCTTTACCCACACGCAATCCGCAGTGATAGATAGAGGCCAGCACCGGTTCTCGCGGATCGCTCCCAGGAGTTGATGGACTTCGTCGCGGGTCAGTACCACTGGCAGCGGTTGGTCGCGCCGGATCTCGAACTGAGTTCCGGAACCGCTGTGTTGGGCACATATGGGACAACGAGAAAGGGCGCCCATTGACCGCAGGCTTCGCCGAGCAGCCCCGCGCGGCCGATCCACCCTCGGCAGGAGGAGCGCACCGGAAGCTCTCGGTGTCCTGACGCATCAGCGCTTCAAATGCGGCACTCGTTCATTTCTTCTGCGACCGACTACCGCGCATCCTGTCCAAAAAACGGTCAACGCTCCCGTTTGTCACAAACTCGTCATTATTTATTATGCACTGGCACAATATATGCTTACAGCCCAAAAACTTGAATTATAGGAGAAATTGAAGCGGTTCGAGCAGGACGGGTTGCTCAACGCAAGAATGAGGGATTTGCCCCGCGAGAATAGGCTTGTCTTAGAACTACGATCAGCTCACAAGGTTCGAAACATGTGGCATTTACAATCGCGTTACCAAGACAGTCTCCAAATGCCTCTTCAATCGCTGAATAGCTTCCTCAACGCCCTCAGCGCGGGGAAACACGGATCGAGTCTCCAGCTTGGGTCGCCCCTACAATCCTTCGAATACGCTCCAAATCGCCCGCCGCCTACGCCATTCAATAGTTACTATGAGCCATTCATCAATATTTTTTAAGTATTCGTCACATTTTGTTTGAGTTTCCTGAACGCGGCGGCTTTAAAATAAAAAAACTACTGTGGAACATGCAGAACCTAAACATGAAGTGAGCGAAGTAGATCGCTATGAGGCGCTAACGTAGCGATTGGAGAGCGATCTTTGCTGCCATGGATGCCCCCCAACACAAATTTTCCGAGCAGGATCACGCGATGCAAAGAATCGGCGACTTGGCGGGTGCTCTAGATTTTCATCGGCTTGCCAATCTTTTGCGCGCAAAGGCTTCCTTTATTGGCACGATGGCCTGCGTCACCGTTACATCCGCTTTCATTTACCTGCTTTGGGCTCCGAGAATTTACGAGTCCCGCGCAGTCATTCAGGTCCACCAGGAAGCTGAAAACGTCGTCAATCTAAACGAAGTGTCGAAAGAGAAACCGGAAAGCGACGACTATCTGAACACCGTTGTGCAGGCCTTCAACAGCCGCAAGCTCATGCTCCGGGTCATTCGATCAACCAGTCTCGATAAAGACGCCAACTTTGCTCCGCCAAGAAAGGATGGCTCCGCCTACACCGAAATTGAACTCGCCGACCGCCTATCTCGAATGATCAACGTGTCACTGCGACGCGGAACTCGTCTCGTCGAGGTGAAGGTCTTCAACGAAAATCCGCACACGGCGAAAATCCTCGTTACGGCCTTTGTCAACGAATTCCTGCGAGCAAGTTTCCAACAGCGGCGCGAGCTTTCGCGTCTTGCGAATGAGTTTCTTCAGCAAGAAGCGGTAGAACTGAAGGCGAATCTTGAAACGGCTGAGCGCAAGTTGCAGGCCTACAAGGAAGAGACCAAGGCTGTCTCGCTCGAAGAACACCAGAACATCATTGCTGAGAAGCTGCGGGAGGCTAATAGTGCAACTACTGATGCAAAGAGCTTACGCCTCCGTCTCGAGGCCGATCTCGAGCAAATCAAGACAATCGATCCTAGCGACACAGATGGCATTCTTAAGATAGGCAGCGTCAGTAAAATCCCGCAGGTAGCCCTAATTCGAGAGAAACTTCTGGACGCAGAAAATGAATTAGCGGACTTCAAAGAGCGCTACCTGCCACGCCATCCCAAGTATCTTGCTAAGCGTGCCACGGTCGAAAATCTCAAGAGAGCGCTGGCCAATGTGCTTTCGAAGGCGGGCGATACTCTCGCCCGCGACTACCAGGCCGCGCTAGAGGCCGAGCGCAAACTTGACCGCTCACTGCAAGAACAGGAACAAAAAGCGCTGGAGCTAAACAAAATAGCAATCCCGTACAATGTTCTCCAACGGGAAGTTGAGTCCGATCGTGACCTTTTCCAATCCATCACGCGCCGCCTTAAGGAAACAAGTATTACAGGCAGCGTTGATAGTCCCGTATTTCGGATAATCGAGGAACCACTTGTTGCCGATTCTCCAGTCAAACCGAGAAAAACATTTGTGCTCGGACTCTCCCTCGTTCTTGGCCTCGCGCTCGGTGTTGCAACGGTGATCGGCATGGATGCCGTTGACGGCTCATTGCGCACGCTCGATGAGGCTGAGTCGTATGTGGAGCTTCCAGTCCTCGCAGCCATTCCCGAAAGCCGAAAGACGGAGCTGATAAATGGCGCCACGAGGATGATAGACAGGCATGCAGTGAACGGCGCCAATTCCCTCCAAAGAGATAGGGAGGAGCCTGCCACTCGTCGGCTTTTAATGATTGACGATCCAGCGTCCGGATTCACCGAGGCCTTTCGCACGCTGCGCACTTCGATCTCTCTGCTCGGCAGCGAGCATGAGATTCGTAGTTTCCTTTTCACGAGCGCGATTCCTTCTGAAGGTAAGACGTTCACAGCGATAAATTTTGCCTTTGCGCTCGCACGGCATGGACGCAGGACGCTCGTCATAGACTCCGACCTGCGGGAATCCTGTCTTAGCAAACTTCTGCTCAACCGCTACGACGACAGAGCCTCCGGGCTTACAGACCTATTGTGCGCGGAGATCCCGTTCGCCAAAGTCATAACGCAAACCGCACACAGCAATCTTTTCCTCCTTCCCGCCGGTCCTCGCGTCGGCGATCCAGCCGAGCTTCTCGATGGTCGGCGCTTTGCTCGAATCCTGGAACACTTGAATACCGACTTCGATCGTATCGTTATCGATTCGCCGCCGGTCAACGCGGTGAGCGACGTGCTGTTGATCGCAGCGCTGGCTCAGGCGACCTGTCTGGTAGTCCGAGCGGGCAAAACCCCTAAGAAAGCGGTACTAAGGGCCTTGCATCAGCTGGAAATGGCTAATGCCAACGTCGTCGGTCTCGTATTCAACAGGCTTCCTTTGGCGGGACGCAGCGCGGGCTACTACTACTATCATTACGGAAGCAGCTACAGGGAGAACGGCGTAGGCAAAGGAACTGAAGCTCTGACCTCTGGCGAACCCTTCGCGCGATGAGTCCTCAGTGACTTTTGGCGAAGCATTGTGTTTCGCACCTAGAGAGATGATGAAGAAGACGGCTCGGAGATCGCACCGATGACCAGGGGCGGCAGCATGCCTTCTTTCGACCGTGGGATGCTGCCAGCCATCTCGGGAATGCTGGCTTCTTTCAGACTCTAAGTCCGAGCGTTCGGCAACAGACGTGGCATTTGCTTGCGTTGCGCGGGTCGGAGCTTTGCCCTTGATCGGATTTTCCGTTGATGGCTTTTATTTCTGCCACTTCTGCTCCGCCTGCTGCTGTCGCCCACGGCGATTCACAGTATGGCGCAAGCATGCCGTTAGCGGGACAGGCTCGGTATCGAGCGGAGGATCGGTGCAAGTTAGCCTTTGGCGTTGCCGATTTAATCGCGATCCTGGGGGCACTAATCCTCGGGTTCTATGCGAGGTTTGACTTTCTTGGAAGCGTTCTTCCTCCGGAATCGTTCCTCGCTCCTATCGGCGACTGGGCTATCGGAGACTATGTGAACAGTATACTGCTAGGCGCACTCCTCCTGCAACTAATCCTCTACGTGAACGAAGCGTATGGCAACAAGGCCCTTCTCCGATTCCGGCTTACCTTCTTCGTGCTCTTCAAATCTCTCCTATTCTGGGCGATTAGCTATGCCGGAATCTCTCGTATTCTCGGATTCGATGCAACATTAAGCAGGCTTTTTATCATCATATCGTTCCTGTTCCTCTTGGGTCTGCTGGCCTTTTCACGCTTTGTGGTGCAACGGATCGTTCTCAAGACAAACGTTGGCGTCGCGCTACGGCAGCGCATTCTTTTTGTGGATTGGACTGACAAGGGTGCGAGAATAGCCGAAGCAGCACTGCGGGACCGATGGAGTCCTTATGAGTTGGTGGGTTGTGCGCCGAATAGCGAGAATCGTTTCAGCAGCCAACCGCCTGCAACAGTTCCGACGCTGCGGAGCCACCAGGATGTTAAAACACTCTGCGAGAAAGGCTTGGTGGATATCGTAGTCCTCGCCGACGGAGACCGCAATGAACGGGACGTGGTTGCCCTTGCCCGGGAATGTGAAAAGTCAATCGTCTCCTTCATGGTTATCCCTTCAGGGTTCCAGATTCTCTTGTCCGGCTTGAATCTCACAACAATCGGCGGCGTGCCTCTCCTCGGAGTGACAAAGTTGCCCTTGAACCACCCCGCAAAATGGGTGCTCAAACGAGCTATCGACATTGTTGGAGCTTCGATCGGGCTTGTTCTAAGCGCACCTCTTATCGCGGTCTTCGCGCTGCTGGTCTGCAGAGAGTCGCCTGGTCAGGTTTTCTACCGCCAGCTTCGAGTAGGGCGCCGCGGAAGGCTTTTTCACATTCTTAAGATCCGTAGCATGAAGGTCGATGCTGAAAAAGAGTCGGGGCCACGCTGGGCTATCAGAAACGATGAACGCACCCTGAGGATCGGCGCCTTCATGCGTCGTTGGAATATCGACGAACTGCCCCAGTTTTGGAATGTCCTCCGCGGTGACCTAAGCCTCGTCGGACCGCGGCCCGAGCGACCGGAACTGATAAAACAATTTCGTGAGGAAATTCTCTATTACAATGCCCGTCACAACATCGTCCCCGGCATGACCGGGTGGGCACAAGTCAACGGTTTCCGTGGCGACACGGATCTCAGCGAGCGTATTCGCTGCGACATCTACTACATAGAGAATTGGAATCCGCTCCTGGACTTTCAAATTATGATCATGACCTTCTTTCGCTGGGAAGGAGCGCATTGATACTCCGGGGATCACCCGCACGAATGGCGCCGCGCTCAAGGCAATCAACCACCTTAGATCTTCAGGGACTCGCAAGCTGAATATCATGTTCAAGCTGACCGAACACAAGCGCGATCGCTCGATTCTGGCGTTCTTCGCGACGTCCCTTGCACAAAGGGGAATAGGCATCATTTGCAATTTCGCTCAAGTTCCAATCGCGCTGCACTATCTGGGCTCCGAGGCCTTCGGGCTTTGGGTCACGTTGATGACGCTCAATCTTATCGTTTCATCGTCAGATTTTGGCATTGGATTAGGAGTTCAGAACCGGATCGCTGAGGCCCTGGGCGCCGATGATTCTGGCCATGCGCGCAAAGTTTTCGTCACGGGACTCTGCTCTCTCCGCTGGGCATAATGGTCCTGTTGATTGTTACGATTCCGCTTTTTGTATTCATCGACATCTCTCGGTTGCTACGACTCACTGATCCGGAGCTGACTTCCTCGCTCTTATGGAACAGTCGCTGGCATCTGGTGCCTGAACATTCCGCTGGGACTCGGGCAGCGCCTCGCCCAGGCTTCACAACTGGGCTGGATGAGCAATATCGCGAGTTCTGTAAGTCAACTGTTGATGCTCGCGATTGTCTCGAATCGCCGCATGGTTGAAGATAGCAGTCAGTACGTTCTTTGTCCTCACCTTCGGCTCCAGCACGGTGATCGCGCTCCTGTTGCTGCTTTATCTGTTGCGTCATCTGGGCTGGCTCGATCTGCGTCTCTCTGAATTTAGAAGTGCGCTCTTAGGAGACATTTCGCGCCTCGGAATATTATTTTTTATTCAGCAACTCAGTGCGATAGTAATGTTCTCGTTACCGTTATTGATTCTGTCGGTAAATTTGGGCTCGGCTGCTGTAACCTCGTACAATCTCGTACAGCGAGTCCCTAAACTTGTTTATGATTGTGACGACCGCATTTCTTTTGCCGCTCTGGCCTGCGTATGCCGATGCGCGAAGGTAAAGTCTGAATGGCCTTGGATCCGTCGCACAATGCTGCGGTCGCTGTTTCTAGTTTGCTGTGTCGCGATTCTGCCAATGATCGCTGTGGGCCCGTTCGTTCAAACAATAGTTTACTGGTGGACTGGCAGCGGGGACG
>CAWEOV010000019.1:0-325903 GCA_963810765.1 uncultured Verrucomicrobiae bacterium | reverse complement strand
ATATCGTTGCGCCGATCCGTGTGGGGTTTCGGCCACGGCAATCCCAAGCCGGAGGTAAGCCTGGCGAAGGGTCAGACCCCGCAACTGCAGAACGTCCGGCACGGCTTTAGCCAAAAGCATGTAACGTTGCGCCGTGCGAACCTTGCCCTCGAAATTCCGTTCGAGCCACAGTCCCCAATTGCCGTGAACGATCTTCCTTTTTTGTTTGAGAAGGAGGTGTCCGGCCTGCCAAGCCGCTCGCAACGCCTCGTAAACGGCATCACAACACCGGCTGCGATGCTGCTCGGCCTCCGCATGGAGTGCGTTGATTCGGCGCGCGATCTCGCGGTCTCCGTCTGGAGTGGTTGCCACGGTCTTCATTTCCAACCGATGGTGTGGCAGAAATCGGCCACAAGATGTTCGACGGACTGCCGGGTACATCCGGCCCGCAGCCCGATTTGTTCAAGGGTTTCAGCACCGATGAGATCGGCGCGGACGCAGTAAAGAACCACCGTGGCTCGCAGTCCGATCTGTTCGAGGCTGCTGCAATCGGCAATCCAGACGAATGTGCGGCTCAGCACCTCGCAAATTCGCGCGATATTTTCGTCACCGTTCGCCGGGGTGGGTTCGAGAAAGTCAACGGGATGACGGTGCTCCGCATGCCGCAGGTCATTCTCAATCCGACTGAGATCGCATCGGTTCATGGTCGGGACTATGAACCAAAGAACAAACCGGCCTGCCCCCGACTGGGGGCAAAATCGGCTCAGGGAGTTTTTAGTTCCTGTCAAACGACGCGTATGTCGTTTTGACAGTTCTCAGGCTGGCAGGCTATCCAGCATCATCTCTCCATATGGCCCGTGGGTTCTCCATGATTGCGCACCCACCAATAGTGGATCACAGCCTTCGTCGCTTTATCGAGCCACGCGGGGGTTTCCCCAAGACGGAGGACTTCTGAGGCCGAAAACGATTTTCGGCCATTGATGCTCGGATTTCCGAGAGGCTTGAGAATCTTCTTGGCCACAAGGATTGTGATTTCCTCCTTGGTAAATCCAAGCAGCCAGCCCGCCTCCTCGGCATTGAGTCGGGCGGGAAGATGGCGAAGCGAAAGCAATTTCCACCGTTCCTCGGCCTTGGTTCCTTCGATTGGATATGTGACTCTCATCTTACCAAGGGAGAAGATGTCAAGTCAGCGCGGGGGACGTGGGGCTATGCGGCCTCTATGCTGGCGGCGGCAGTCTGGAAGTCGATCAGCTTCTTGTCCCGTGCGTCCTCGTAGTATTCGAGCGGTAGGGTGACCCGGTTGGCATTCCGCGCATATGCGCGGTGCACCGCTCGACTGCCGTGGCCGAGGTGCGCCATCGCTTCGCGCTCGGGCATGCCCGCAGCCTCCGCGCGCTCTGCCCACGCATAGCGATAGGAATGCAGGCAAATCCCAACCGGGATGCCCGCGGCGCGCCGACGCTTCCAGAAGACGGCGGAGCGCCAGCCTTCCTTGAGTTTCACGAGCTTAGGAAAAAGAAACCCTTTGCTCGGGAGTTGCTTCAAAATGGCCTCCATGCGCGGCCCAATGGCGATGCACGCACGGCCTAACTCCCGCGAGGCGAGCTTCTGCCGCTCGTAAAATAAACGCCGCTTCTCCCAGTCAATGTCCTCGGCGGTCAGCGAGGCAATGTCTGTCTGAGCGCCACCCGTTTCCCAAAGCAACTCAAAGAATAGCCGGTAATCCTCACGCGGAGTCACCGCGAGAATTTTCTGGTGCTCCCCGAAGGTGATGCCGCGGCGACGGCCATAGCGAATTTTCGGCCATGCCTTTTTCAAGATGACCGGCTGCACAATCCACGCCAAATCCACGGCGCGGTTGTGGAGGATACGCAGAAAGACATTGGTCGAGACACCCGCCTCTGGATGGTTCAGAACAGCCAAGAAATCCGTGGATGTCGTCTGAATGAGCTTCTTGCCAAGCACGAGGGCCATCGGCTCGCTCTTGATGAACTTCTCCCAACGGGCTTTGGTCGGCCCCTCGTAGGTTTGTTGAACTGCATCCGAAACGGTCGTCCAGGTGCGCTCACAAAGCAGCGGGTCGTGAGCCCTCAGATACACCTTGGCCATCTCCATGTTGAACACGGGCTGGCTGGCGGCTTGGTTCTTGGCGGCAATCAGGCGGCGCGCCTCGGCCTCATCCTTGGTTTGCAGGCTCTCGCGATGCCGGGTCTGATATTCCTCGGCGTAGAACGTTCCGTTCCGACGCCGGTAAAGGCGGAACTTGTCTTGCATTTGCGGTTTTCCAGTTGCGCAGGAATTCTCGCAAATCCCGGTCGCCGCACGGTAACGAGTAGTCGCCGTGACGACGGGTGCTAGTGACTGATTTCGGGTCCACTAGGACATGCCCAAGCTGCCCATGGGACAATTTTGGGTACAGTTGGCCCCTTTTTCGCCTCAGATGACCGCTTTGGCCGAAAGCGCAATCACCCGCAGAGCCTTTATGTATGTGGCTGGGAAGATGATTGACGTTCATTGGCGGAAGGGGTGGGATTCGAACCCACGGTGACATTTCTGCCACGCTCGATTTCGAGTCGAGTGCCTTCAACCGGACTCAGCCACCCTTCCCGCGCTGGTTTCGCCGGAAGCACGGCGAGTGGATCTAGATCGGCGACGACACGGACACGCTCCAACTACCTCGCAACGATTATGTGGGAGCAGCGTGGCTATTACCTCAACGACCTTAAGTTCATTTCCTGTCCCTATAGTATTCCCAATTGGCAATGGCCGCGCCTACTACAACCAGATAGGTTATGAAACCAATGTGACGCAGAATCGAATCATTGGGCTGAAGCAGCCAGCCGATAATGAAGGCGGCTCCTATAAAGCAGTGTAAAACCCAGACCAAAACGGAAAAGCCGAGCATCCTTCGTTTGTATGCTTCGAATTTTTGCCTGTTTATGTATTCCCTGGTTTCTTCCGGTAATGAGGCAAACCACTCCTCTTTTTGACGTCTGTTCATGGGGGTTACCGTCGTTGCTCGTCAGGCGGATGGCGCTTCTTAATCGGACGACGACACAAGTCCGAGCTTCTTGGCTAACGCCAATTCGATGATACCAATCTTTGCCGGCAGAAGAGTAGTAAGGGCAGCGACCAGTGGCCAAATTAAAGCAATGACCGCCGCAGCCGGTTGATGGTGAATGAACAAATAAATCCCGCTCCCAATGGCTGCCGGCCACTTCAACCAGACGACGGGGAAAACGACTGCAGTCGAGATGACAACGCTTACAAATGAATATCGAAGAAAAGACCAGAGGATTCCCGAAGCAATGACCCCGAGCACAACGAAATACCATGGCCAAAAGACAAACAAAATCGGTGCGATCAGCTGCGATAGATATGCAGGCGAGCAAGCGCCCCACTCGACGGCTCGAAGCCATAACCATCTGTTGATCTCCTCTTTGGTGTATTCTTCTAAGCGCACTGTTTATAAACCTTGGAGAGGGATCCGAGAATAGGCATTTAATATTGTGTGGTGCCCGATTACGGATTCAGGTCCCTCTTAAGTTCTCCGGGAGGCCCCAAGCGTAATTGCCTTCGAAGGGTATTGATTTCGAAGTTCAATGCCATTGCCTCAATGTTCGTGTCAGCCGGCGCTCGCCCTCGCATGAACAGCGAAAACACGATTAACCGGCTCACAAGAACAACGAGGGATGTGAAGTGCCGAAGAGTTCTCCGATAATGAATACCAATCCGCTGCCAAAGAGTAGCCATCCCTTGTCCCAAAGCAGCGCCAGCGCAATAACAAACACTGGGTATCGCAATACGCTCCACGCGCGAGACAGCTGAGGAATGAACGGAAATGAGCCGAAATAGTAAAACCATGCGACTTCGATACAGGCGCATGCAAACATGGCGGCAGCAGCGGCGAGCAATGATTCGGAAAAGAGCAGGACCGAGAGAAATCGAATCGGAACTACGGCGTAACACCACATAAGCGTCCAATGTGCGCGCGCAATGATTTCCTCTTGGCTGCCGGGCCGCAGTTCTTCTAAATCAGAAGTAGCCATAAAGAAATCCGACGTGGGAAATCCACCAAAGCGTATTCCCTTCTCGCTGTAGAACGTTCCTTGGACGTCTGCACCCTTCATCGTCATTGTCATGATTCTTTTAAAGATTCGGTGAGAGGTAATACGCGCGGCTTTGCAATTCTTGCGAGAAAAGCGTCGGCGCTGATGGCAAAACGAGGCTTTTCGTTATTCCGATCTTTCCGGCGCGCCTCTGATGTCACCAAGACGGCCTTGAGGCGCGAGGCGGGCCGGTTCCGGCCTGCGATTCAGGCGGCTTTGGCCTTGGCGGCTCGGAATGCGGCGATCCGGCAGGACGCCGAATGAAATCGGGCGTGCGGCATCTTTGGCCGAAATCGGATGTGGCAATGCTCGCAGCGGCGAAGGGCGAGCGGCTTTGCCGTGCGGTCGGCCTTGCGGTGCCCATCACAACAGAATCGGGCGTTCGCCACCTCAGCCCAAAAGCGCCCCCCACAATGGTCGCACTTGCGGAACACGGATTCCTTTTCGCCGGTTCCTTCGTTTAGTTTCTTCCAAAATCCGCTTCTTGGCATATCATCGCTTTCTCTTCTCACCAATGAGGATCAAGAGCACGCACCGTGCACGCAAGAAGTCGAAGCGATTACCCAATACCTCAATCGAAGGAAGACGAAATGAAAAAGGAGACAACATTATGGCAACGTGGTTGAAAAATATTGGTTCGGCCAAAAACCCCATAACTGAGTGGAAGGAGGATGACGTCGGATTTCGCAAGGAAAACAAGCCCAGCATTCGGACGGGCGATCATCTCTTTCTTTACGCGCCGGGAGGTAGCAGGCGCGTATTTGCTTTAGCAGAAGTGGTCAGCGATCCGGAGCACGATTCGGGTTTCAACCCGAGCAACGAGGAAAGTTGCCAATGGAAACTACGTGTCCGTTACGAGATTAATCTTCCGGTCTCTTCTGGCGTTCTCATCGATCAGGTCTCCATCCACCGAGACCTGGCGAAGTCGCTATCACAGAAGTCTCACATCAGGCTGCTCCCAGAAGAGAGCGAATCGGCAAACAGCAAGCTGAGAGATGCGAAGCAATGATTCTTTCTAGCACTCGCATTCCGCCATCTATGCGCTTCTCCGCCCAGCCAATCAGGAGGCTTGCTTGGCTATCCTGGTGCGCCCACGATGGCAATAAGACCCGACATCGTGGCTGGCCAAGCCGCCGCTATTCCGATATTCCCGAATTGCCGGAAAGCCTCTTGTCGGCCCTTGAGGCGCGAGAAATGGCCTTTGGGCGGGTTCATTTTTTCCTGATGCGGAAGCCCCCTTCCGGCCTCGGGAAGGTCGAAGGAGCGGGAAGCTGCCAGAGCCGACCCGTTCAGCGACCGTTCATGCAAAGCTGGGCATCCAAGCATTGGCCTCGGATGCGGCTTCGGTCCTTTCATGCGTCTTTAGCCACGCAAGATGGCGGCTCGGCTCATTCGGGCCGGTGAGCGCAACAAAGCTTGGCCATCCCCAGCACAGGAACGCCTGTGCGGGCCTGGGCAGATGCGGGCGGCTTAGTGCCGGACCAGGAGCGAAGCAAATCGGCCTCCTCTTCCGGT
Organism: uncultured Verrucomicrobiae bacterium; assembly: GCA_963810765.1. Classification (GTDB taxonomy): domain Bacteria; phylum Verrucomicrobiota; class Verrucomicrobiia; order Chthoniobacterales; family Terrimicrobiaceae; genus DASTFP01. The sequence goes on along the minus strand of CAWEOV010000019.1, from coordinate 320,300 downwards.
GCGACATTGATGCTACCCACTATGTCATCGCCACAGATCCATCACGACGCGCCTTGCCTCAGCGGAAGATTCCGCCTGCACGGTGATGTCGCGACCGGAGCCGCGAATTGAATAGTGGACGCGATATGTGTCAGCGAACGCGCTGCCTGCGAAGAGCAGCGCGATGGAGATCGTGACGATGGTTTTCATTTGCAGACCTTGTGGACCATTGGTTTTCTTTTGTATTGGCATCGACGAGGCTTCGAAGCCTTCCTAGGGTGGACGGTTGAGCAAATATGGCTATCGCGTTGAGCGGCAATAGTAATACATCTATTCTTTATCATAACAATTACTAAATTTAAACTTATTAGTTTGCCGAAAGATTCACTCAAATCGCGCTTGACGTTGAGGTTCGCCTCCAGACAGAATGCCCTTCGAAATGAACGTCGAGAAAGCCCGCCGGCGGATAACTGCGATTTGGCATGGTATCCGAAAAAGACAGAATCACTTGTTAGGCTCCAAGCGAGCAGTTTGGGAGGAGAGTCCCATGACAGAGCTGAGAAGAGGAGTCGTCGGTGTCATTGCGGCGTTCGTCGTGGATTCTCTGAGCTTCTCCGCGCAGGCGGGTGAGAAAAAGAAAGTTATGGGGACCGATAAAGAGGGGCCACCCATTTCCCGCACCGTCGTGTCTCCGGGAGATGATCCAAAGCATGAACTGGTCCTGCAGATCCGTCGAGATACCACCACGAGTCCGGACCCGGATTTTAACGAGACAGAGACAATGAACTATGGGCAGAGTGACTCAGTGGCGGGAACCGGAACCCCACAGGGGTGTGCTGTAACGGCTTTTCAAAAATGGAGACACAGACTACTCGTTATACGAAGGAAAGCATAAAACAACGTTCAAAGAAGATGGTTCTTGGGAAGCGACGTGGGAGGGGACCTGGAAGGTGACTGGAGGAACCGGCGACGCGTAAGAATACCAAAGGCGCTGGCACATATCGGGGGAAGGCCACGGCACAAGGGGCCTCTACCGAGTGGGAAGGTGAAGCGGAATACTAACAGAAATTCAAGTTGGGCTGGGAGCGTCCCTGCGCTAAGGGTTCAAGGCGCAAAGGATTTTTGGTTTGTTTCAAATTTGGTCCGGTCCGGTCCACGGTCCAAGTCCACGGACCGAACGGACCGAATTGGTCCGGTTCCGCTTTCGGCGGTCGTTCCGTTGGACTTTGGACTTTGGCGGTCCATTCGGTCCGCTGGACCGATTTGGACCGATTGGACTGATGAAGGCCCAAAAAGCCGCAGGAACAGCCTTGGTAAAAGAGCGGAAGGCGGTCCGCATCGGTCCGCTGGCTATTCATTCTTCTGTTGGTTGCGGACCGCCTCGGCGATCTCATCGAGGCTTTTCACGCAATGATAGCGCTTGGTTTGCAAATTTTCGTCCGCTTTGCCTCGGGCCATTAGCGCTTGGAGACGCCGGTTGAACGTGCCTTTTGGCACTTTTTCCTCGCCACCGACGGCTTTCCACAATTCGTTGTAGCGCAGGCCATCGGGGCTTTTGCGAAGCGCGGCCAGCATTTCATCCTCCTCTTCATCTGGCTTGGATTCCACTAATGCCCACGATGGCTTCAGGATGCGCGCCGTCTTGTCATAGGCATATGACCATATTATGCGCTCGGAACCAGCCAGGATCGTTGCGGTTCTTGTCGAATTCGCTTAGAAAACGCGCACCTGAAAAGCCGCCCGGTTTTTTGTTCGTGAGCTTCAATCCCCAAAAAGTGTTGTCCTCCTTGCGCGAAGCGCCACGGTGCGCGAAATCCTTGCCCGAATGGTCCAGAATGATGACCATGACGCCAAGGCGCCTAAGGTGAAGCAGCCGGCCGTTGATCCTGCGCCACTCGTCGTTGTCGTTTTCGCCAAGGTCGGGAGCCAGCGTCGAAAGGTTGTCGAGGAATAGAACCTTAGCTCTTGTAATACAGGCAAAACGCCGCAATGGCGTCCTGCGTTTCCGGTTTGGTGAGGTTTAGCACGCGGCTTGTTCGATGGAAAAGCAATTCGTGGTTGAGCAGGATGAAGCGCTCCGATTCCACGATACCTAGCAAATGCATCCGGCTTTTCATTAGGTCGGCAGGCATTTCGCCGTCCACATACACGACCGGCACCTGCACGAACGAATGCCACGGCCCGACCAGCTTGCCTTGCGTCAAGCCTCGCGCCAAGTCCAGGGCGAACCACGTCTTGCCGGTTCCTCGCCATGAATAGATGAAGCCGGTATCGCCCTCCTTCATGAAATCGCCTAAGTACTGCCGCTTTTCCGGCACGGAGATGCTGGACAATTCATTCGCCTTCACGCATCCGCTCAGCAAATCATCGAGGCTTGCCGGTTTGCTGTGGATGTTTCGAAACGCGGCCTTTTTTATTAGCCGGTCCAAATCCTCCTGCAGGAACAATTCGCCATAGCCTTCTTCGCCATAAACGAAAATCATGCGCTCATCGCTTCGTCGCCGTTTACGCCAAAAATGTGAGGCTGCGGAAATCCGAACTTGCGCCCTTTGGCCGACTTGTGATTTATTCTGCACTGTCGTTATTCATACAAGCGGCAGCCGGTTTACTTACGGGGCGTGGCCGGTTGCCGCTTCCTTTCTGTTGTTGGAAATGTTACCATGCTCTAAGTGATGGCGCAATATTTCGTCTTTAGGTTTAGAGGTTCCATAAGTAGATCAATTGGCGTTTGCTTTGTCTTCGCGTTGAAGCCGCCTGGGAGGCGCACGGGTTGCCTGATGGAATAGGTGGCGCAATCGCTAATGCCGAAGCCCTTGGCGGCGGCGTAAAGCTCAAAGCATTGGTGTTCGGGCCAGCCTTCCACCAAATACCAGCCGTGAAGCGATTTGCCGCCCGAATAGCAAACGCAGCGCAGCGGGCGCGTCGAGGCTGGCCAAAGTGGTGTGGATGGCAAACTGCCGCTCCAGCGAGCCGCTGTCGCCTTCAATCGACCAGCCAGCGCCGACGATTGCAAAAGCCGCATAGCTGCAATTCAAATCCGCCCTGGTCAAGTAGGATGTGCTCATGAAACGATTGTTCGGCGAGCGTGGGAAGCTGTTAGCGCATTCATCTCGTAGGTTCGGATGTTTTTGCTTTGCCAATCAATCGGGGCGTGACCAACAGCAAGCCGTTCTGCGGAAACAGGGCGCGAATGACATCACGCACGCGGATTCGGATCGGCGGCAGGCAGCCGCTTCGGCCTCATTGGCGGGCGCAGGGATGGGCATGGCCCGCGGGCTGGACATGTTGGCGCCGAATCTCAGCGATGAAGGGCGAATCCGACTGGCGGGCGGGCTTGGTCCTCCCTGCGCTGCCGCATGAATCCGAAAGCTCGGTGAGCTTAGGGTTGATCTCGCCCGACTCGACGCGTGCCAGTAGGTCGCCTGCGGCGTAAGTTTTTGTCCCACAAGGCGGGAGCGCGTCCGGCTAATTCTGCACTACTTGAACCAGAATTCCACCACATCACCTGTGACGCCGCAGTCTTCGTTGTTGCAATGAAACATCCAGAAACCGGCGCTCTGGTGCCGGTAGATGCTTAGGGCGCGGCCTGTTTCGCCCTTGTGCTTGAAACAGTATTAGTTGCTGACCATTGGATAGCCCGCGAACTTCAGAAGGGCAGGCATCGGCACGGCACGGCGCCTCGCATTAGACAAAATGTCTCATGTCTTCTCGCGGAAAGGTTTCCGCGACTAATGCTACTGTTACGCTTTGTTAAGCCGTTAGCGAATGCTAACGAGGCAAAGTGGGCCGGATGTCGAAGTAAGCCAAACCGAGCGCGCGTGTGGTTCCGCCGATGTAATGCGCGAAACTAGTCTCTACTGAAGTATGCCCTAGGATTACGGGCGAGCTTGTCCCAAATCCTCGAATGCGGCAATCCAATTTGTGGCAAAACTAATACGTTTGCAATTGGCCGGCCATTTGGGGCTTGGCTGGGTAATGGCGGCTGCATAGTTGCGTGCCCGTGCGAGGCGCATCATCTTAGGCGTCCAATGGCTAAGCACCAGCTCATCGGGTTCGGGCTTGGTGCCGGTCAATTGGAAATCGAGGTTGAGCCATTCGACCGCATTAGACGGCAAAGGCGGAAACCTTTTGCGCCGTGTCTTGCTGACGCTGGCGCGAACGAGCACGTGCGAGTGGTCGCCATCCAGCTGAACGTCGGCACCAGAGTAGTTCTCGAACAATTCGGCCTCGCGAATGCCGGTGAAGAATCCGATGGCCCACGGCGCGAGGAGGTGCGGCGTATTGGTGGCGGCGTCCGCAAACATCGCACGCACGACGTCATTGGCGAGCGGGCGGATGTCGGCACGCTGCCTGGCAACGAATTCGACTTGCAGCGCGGGATTCTTTTTCAAATACTCGCGTTTGACGGCGTGGTCGAGCACGGCGCGAATTAGCCGGAGGTTTGAATTGAAATTGCCACCAGGCAATTCGGCAAAGGCGGCTTTGATTTCGGCGGGCGTGAGGTCGGAAACCTTTTCCTCTAGAAAGGCGGTGCTGGCGAAATAGCCGCGACACCAGCGGTATTGTTCGACGTAGCTTTCGCTTTTGCGCATCCGGCGCAGTTTGCCAGTGTAATCATCGAACAGCGCGGCCAGCGTGATGCTTTTGGCGCGTTCCTCGCGGGCGCGAACCGCCAGCCGGACGATTTGCCGCAGCGAACCGCTTGGCGCAGGGACGCCCTGTGCCGTGGCGGCCTTGTCCAAAATCTGCCAGCATTCGACGGCCTCCGTGAGGCGCGAAGGGGCTGAGCATTCGGCTGGAAAAGCCAAACTGGTCGTGCTGCGTTCGGATGCGGTTGGCCGCGCCCTAAGGCCTGAGAATGGGAAACAAACCAGAGACCGCCGACGTTTGCCGGTCGGGCTGATTTCGGCGGGAGATGTTCAGCCGCCATTTGCCGTTCTTCTGGTGTCCAAGTGGGCGTTCGACGCTCGTAGCGGGCCATTGCCCTAGTCTAGTGCCCTGAAGTGCCCTCTACAAGTCCGGAAAATGGCATTTTTTAGCGCGTGCTAATCCGCAAGCTTGCCCCTGGGTGTCGCCCGCTCCGTTTTTATTCATCGGCCTTCGGCGGGCGATTGGCTGTTCCTGCGCTTCCGAATCGCTCGCGATTTCTATCGATTTCGAGTCGAGTGCCTTCAACCGGACTCAGCCACCCTTCCTGAACGGCCTATTATGTTCGCGCCGTAGCGAAACTTCAAGTGGTCTGCAGCTTGACCTTTTTCGAGCTGCCACGTCTAGAAGAGAAAGCGCTGCGTTGGCGGTCGTGTCCCAGAATCGCTCCAATGTCGCGCCGCGGCTTCCAGGCTACCAACTCCGAAGCAAATTTGCCCTTGCAAATGTTTAGTTATTTTTGCTCGTATTGATCTATTTCAAGTTCTAATGATTTGTTTTTGCATTTATAGCACGGCGTGCTACGTTAAGCGAGTTCGCGCGGCCGTTATAAATTCCCGGAAGTTCGAACCTGAAAAAAACACCATATGGTTGCCATCCCCCAATGGCTCAAGACGCAGTCAGACGCCGACCAACCGTTTCACCATCATCGCGAACCAGCGTCGTCGGAAGCGCCGGGCAGGCGGCCTGCCGAAACAACTGACGCCGAAGGTAGCGATATTCCGATTTTCTGTGCCGGTGGTTGCGGGGAAGTGGTAGGATACCTCCGGAAAGAGCAAAAGGTCCTTGGCTACAATGGGAAGGGCCGTTGGTGTCCTAGGTGCGAAGCGGCTGCTATTTCCAGGAAGCGTCTTGCGGAGGAGGCGAAGGCCTGCTTCACCAGCACGGATGAGCTGGCCGGACTCGTCAAACAGCCCCGGGATTTGAGGTGGTTGCGCCTCATCCAGACGGCCTCTGTGGCTGTAATCATCGCAGGCAGCGCTTGTATTGCGATGGGCCGCGTCGTTGGGATCTATCTGGCTGCCTGCGGTACGGTCGCCTGGTTTGTCACTTGTCTCATTCACTGGAAGATGAGGGATTGAGGACTCTCGTGTAAAATTGCCGCCCCGCTTTGGTGGCCGCCCGGTGCGCCTTTCTATCTTGAAAGCTCGCCCCGGCTTCCGGCTCCGGCGGATCGTCTTTTTTCCAGATCGGCCACCTGCCGGCCGTGTCGACCCGCCCATGCCCGTCCTTATCCTCTTTGTTCTCCGCTCAGCATCTTGCTCCGCGTCGCGGAGCAGTTTTAGCAGCTTGTCGAGATCGATGAGAGACTCGACGCCGAGCGCAGCTGTGAGATTGAGCGGCGCAATGAAAAGCGAATAAAGCCCGACGCCGATGATATAGAAAATGACCGCGCGCAGCATCACGTCGATCACGCCGAGGATATCAATGAGCAGATTAGTCGAGGCGAACTCTCCATGCATGTAAGCTTCACGCCAGACCTTCCACGTCACGGCAAACGCGTTCAACGCTCCGAGCAAAAAGAGCGTGAGCGAGACGAGCAGCACGGCGACGACCGCTATGAGCACGACGTAGCGGCTGCGCGCGATGAATCGACCAAAGCCGGCGAGCAGCGGATCAGCTGGGGACGCGTTGTCGGGCGAATCGATTACCGCACCCCGTTGGCCGCTCGCCAGGCCGGATACTGTTCCGATGCGCGGCCGACCGCTTCACGTCCGGTCATCCAATCCGCGCACGCCCTCCTGTTTCGCGCAGTGCGCGCAGCAGAAGAACTTACCCTCCGCCTCCGCACCGTGGCCAATTACCTTGCAGCCGCAGTGCGCACAAGCGGGCGCGAGCGCGTGGATGGCGCATTCAAACGAGTCGAACCAGTGCGACTTTCCGGCGACGGTGAGTTGCATCGCCTTGTCGTATTCATTTCCGCAGGTTTCGCATTGAGGCATATAGAGGAGGGAGGTTGCGGCCCGCATGCGAAGCCGCCGAGGAGCAGGACCGCTCCGTCGCGCTCAGACTGCGAGCCAGGGTCGCTATTGCATAAATAATTCGTTCGGAGCACAGCGCTCGGATGCCGGTCATGGCGTAGCCGATTTTTTCGAGCAAGGCCCCAGCTCCCAGTCTGGCTCGAAACTTCACCATAGCGAGGTGCCAAATTCCCTTATTGCCCGCAAGATACGCTGGTCTACTTCAGCCTGAGTTTCTCCGTCTGCCTTCAAACGGCTCTTTGCGACAGACAAAGAGTGGTCGCCACCTTCCACGATGTAGAGTTGGTTTACGGCACGCATTTCCCCGCGGACCCTGTCGAGCAAGTCCAAAGGGCAAAGCGGATCGCGAGTTCCCTGAACGAAAAGGATTGGCGTTGATAGTTCTCGCAACACCTTGTCTCTGAGCTTCGCCGGGTCACCTCCTGCACAGAGTGGATAGCCGAGGCAAACAACGGCCGCGACTTTTTTTTCCAACGCGACGTGGCATCCAACTCGTGAACCCATGCTCTTTCCGATCAGGACTGCCGGGCCTTCATGTGCTTGCCGAGCCAAGGCTTCGCAATGAGCAGCGATGAGCTTCGGCAAGGGATCGGGGCGCTTTCGTCCCTCAACCAAATACGGATAATCGAAAGTCCAGACAACGCCCATGGTCTTTAACAAGTCCCTCCATCGACGCATCCAGTGGTGCGAGGACGGAGCGCCAGCGCCAGGCGCGAAGATGAAAACGGGGCAGTCCACAGTTGACCAAAGATAGGTCGATGAGGCAACGTCCGCGAATCGAATGGTTAAAATTGAGCGACGCGCGAAAAGAAAGCGGGAAAGGATCCGGGCGCATTCCGAGCGATGTATAAATCGTGGGCTCAGTTTATGCTGTAAACACAATGATCATGAAAACCTTTCTTGTCGCTGTGGATTTTAGCGACGCAGCGAATCTCGTTGTCGAAAAGGCTGGTGGGCTCGCTCAACAGCTTTCGGCCAGAATCGTGCTGTTGCACGTTTTCGAGCCGAAGCCCGCCTATGTGCCGATGGGAGAGACAGCCGGTGTCGTAATAGGCGCTGCCTGGCCTTTGACAACACCTCAAGGACCTTCCGACCATGAGGCGCGCTTGGATTCTCTCGCAGATGTCTTGAAAGCCGCCGGGGTTGAAGTGGAGTGCGTGGCTGTCGTCGGCCTTCTCGTGGATGAAATACTCGAGCAGTCGGTCAAATACGATGCCGACTACATCGTCCTTGGCTCCCGAGGACACGTCGCGGCGCAACACTTCTTAAGCGGAAACGTCTTCACAGAAATCGTGCCGCGGCTTACGTGCCCGATGATCGTCATCCCCGCGAAAAGCGACAGTTAGCGTGTTGCCGATGCCGGTCCCGGAAGCTCGCGAAATGCTGCACGGGCGAGTGCGACCGAAGAAGAGATCCAGCAGGCGGCGGAATAGTTGCTACGCAAACGCTTCTCGACAAAAGCGGAAATTTTGGCCTGGCTAAAAGGACTCTCAGTTGTCGCTCTTGTTTTTCTTCTCGTCGGTCTTTTTTTCCCCGCTGCCCTTGCCGTTGGCTTTTCCCCGGGGCGCATTAGATGGCTGCGTTGGAGTGTTTTGGTTCACGGTAGCCGCAGAGCGCTGCGAATGCTTTTCTTGGCGCTCTGCGGCAGACTCTTTTTGCGACGGCTTGTTTTGCTTCGCCACGGGTGGTCCAGAGTTCTGGACGGGTTTCTGTTCATGTTTCTGCCCATTCGAGGGGTGCTGAGCGCTGTTCGATTGAGGAGACGAATTTTTGGGGCGCTCAATGTGCTTTTGGGTCGGCACGCCCGACGGCTGCTTGCTAGCTCCATCCTTTGAGTGACTGCTCTGTGCATGCTTGTTCAAGTTGCGAGGACTGCCGCCCTGACCGCCACTCTGCCCAGGCGCGCTCTGCCCGCCCGGAACACTGGGAGCCGCGGTTGGCGCGGACTTTTTCTCGTTTTTGCTCCGTGCTCCGGGCATGGCGGCGGTCGCTTCAGAGGCATTGGGGGCCGTATCCTGAGGACTATCCTGCTTGTTCAAATTGCGAGCATTCCCGCGCTGACCGCCACTCGGTATCGCCGCGCCCTGCTCGCCGGGAACATTGGGAGCTGCGGTCGGCGCGGACACTTTTCGGTTCTTGCCCCGTGCTCCGGGCGTGGCGTCGGTCGATACGTTGGGTGCCGGAGGAGATCCTTCAGAAGTTGATTCATCGGAGGGCGGCGAGTCACGGCGAATTCTTTCGTTTCTCTGGTTGGTGAAATCGGGACGTGAGGGCTTGGGTACGCGGATCGCGCGCGGGTCGGCACTTCGTGTCAGGTTGGGCGTAGACAGACCGCCAGGTTGTTCGTTGGGGTCCTGAACACTCGTGTTCGAGATACGGGCGTTCGCACGGTTGCTGCGCTGCTGTCGCGCCTGACGGCGCTGGCTGTTCGCACTCGGTTGCCACTCACGCGCGGTGTCGCTGTTGATGTTTACGACATCGATTAGGTTGTCGCTTCGATCGCCGCGATTCCAGTTTCCGCCTCGATCTCCACGATCCCATTTTCGGTTGTTGTCCCCGCGATCCCAATCTCGACCATGGTTCCATCCTGGGCGCCACTGACCCACGTAGATACCGCGACGGCGCCAGTCGCAATCGTAGTTAAGCCATGAGCCAACGGCGAATCCCGCCCCAAACGTCAACAGGGAACCAAAATTCTGCGAGTAGGGCTGCACGTAAACCACATCAGGATCGTATTGCGGGACGTAAATCACGTCAGGTTCTGCGGGCACGATGCGAATTATGGTCTCTTCTCGAACGACTTGCTGCTGCGGAGAATCGGCAAGGTTGCCCGCGGCAATTGCCTCCATGCGAAGTCCCTGGATCGCACTCATGACATCAGCCGGTTGATCAAGAAAGGCCTCGCCCAAAGCCGTGGTCCAATCGAGGTTCTGATCCATCCATTTTAGAACATCCGGATAGCGCACGAGCGACTTGACGCTTTCGTCCCACGGTTGGTTGGCGACCTGCGCCGGATCGCCATTTGAAGTGACATAGCGCGCAGCAAGCACCAAATCGGAGGGAACGGTCGAAGCGGGCAGGATCAACGCGACGAGTGCGTCCGGATAGAGTGCTATCGGAGCGAGAAGTGTCTTAAGTTCCTCTGGAGAAAGCTGCTGAGGGGCGATCTCTGGAGGAGGGGCCGAAGGCTCTGACGGGGGTGCTTGGGCCGGGAGACGATCGGCGAGGAATGAACCGAAAAGGACTAGGAAGGGAATTGTCCAAACCCTCCGGCCGTCCATTATTCCGCTCCGGAAGAGACTCTTAATTTTCATATGTTGAAACGGATGGGCTCGGAAAGTATTCACTTCGAACCAACATCCATAGAGGCTACGGATGGTACGGGCGCTTCGGCCGCATATGTCGCGCAATTCGTAAGGCCGGCTTATCGCCTTGCTGGTGGCGCGCTCGGGTGATGTCGCCTGTATATCGGTCCATTGAGGCAATCGATGGAACTCCCTGGTCAGACCGGCGTTAACCGAGCGGATTTCCGATCCGGCATGACATCCCCACGGCGGTTGGTGTCCCAGGGGCGCCGGAAGGCCGAGGAAACTTGGCCGCTTTGCCGACTCCAGATCTCAGACGGTCATAACCGGGGAATGCTTTCAGGCAAAACCCATCGCGACTTTAAGACGAAGAGCCGCCTTAGGCGCGTATAGCGAATAGTTGTTGTTGAAGGCGATATGGACTTCTTCGGTTTCCGCGACGAGATCGCGAACGCGCGTCGCTACGCCAGCTATCTCGTCATCTGAATAATCATAGTTGAAACGCTCGGCGACTCTTTTACCAGCGATATAGCCACGTTCGTTCCGGCCATGCAGGCGAAGGTAAGCGAGCTTCGGGCTGGTGATCAGGTTCTCTGTCTGCATCACTGTGAAGTGCTCACTCTCGGGCGCATCGACGAGAACAAGCGGCAGCCGCTTACTCCGAAAGAAAGCTAAGGTTTGCTCTCGATTGGGGTGCGTCAGCCAATTCCGATTGCGGAGCTCGATTGCAAGCCGCTCATCTCGAAACAAGGAACAAATTTGATCAAGCTCGTCGAGCTTGTGTTTGCGTGGCGAAAACGAAGGGCTCAGTTGAAGAAGAAAAGCCCCGAGCTTGCCGGCCTCGCGCAGTGGTTCGACCTCTGCGAGAATTCTCTCGGCGACAAGACGCTCCAGCTTGGGCGTGAGAATCAGATTCCCTCGAGGGTTTGTTTCTGCATCGCGTCGGATGTCGGGCGGCAAGGACGCGGTCTTCACAGCGTGGCGCGACAGCAATCCATGAAGCTTTACATCAAAAAGAAAGTTTGAAGGCGTTTCGGAATCCCACCGATTCACGACTTTCTTGACTGGAACCGCGTAAAAGGTCGAGTTGACCTCGACGTAGTCGAAATGCTCCGCATACCACCTCAGGCGAGCAGCCGCGGGAAGTTTCGGTGGATACCAATCCCTCACGAATTCAGGATCTGCCCAGCTTGATGTGCCAATTCGGATCATGTTAAACTAATCTATAATCGATTTTTGACCTCGCATCGGGCTGCGGAAGCGGTGCCGAGTCAAAACAATTATCGCTTCGTGAACACGACAATGGCCCTCCTGATTTTCTCGCTGTTTGTATCCGCTTCAGAATTGTTTTGTCCTTCGTGTCTTTGCCTCCGCTTGCTCGATATCTCTCGGCGAGCCGAACAGAAAAGGCCAGATTGATCCACGCATCCGACAACCCTCCGGCGACCGTGTTTGACTTCCGGGACCCGCTTTTGTCACTCTGCCCCCATAGAAACGCACGTTTTCGGCTTCAGAATTCCGGTCAACGCCACGGAGGGCCAAAAGCGATTTCCTATCAGTCCACACGGGGGAATGAGCGTCTGGACGCGGCGCTGATGAAATTGGAAATGAACGGGGAGTTGCCGGCGGAGAGCTGGAATGCCGGGAACCGGCGTACATGGGCGCTGCTCTCGCTCCTCTTCCTGGCGACGACCGCCAAGTTCGCCGCCTTCTCCCATGCCCTGTCGTTTGGGTACTGGGATGGGTGGAAGGTAGGATTCGGGCTCGCGGTCAGCGCCGTCCAGGCCGGCCTGTGGTGGTGGATGGCCCGCGGACTTGGCATCGCCGGGGTGCTTGGAGCTTGGCTGCTGCAGACCCTTTACCTCGCGGTGTGCTGGAGCTATTTCGCCTACTTCGGTCTGCACCCGATGTTCACCACCGCTTTGAGCGTTAGCGCGGAGGGAATGACAGCAGTCGGTCATGGCGCCATCCCGCTGAACGTCGGAATGCTGTGGCTGCTGATCGATCTGCCGTTCGTCATCGCGTGGTGCGTCGCAGATCGCGGACGCTGGCGGTGGTCAGCGGTGGCGGGCGTCGCGCAGCTCGCGCTGCTCGCGTGGCTGGGCGTGCGGGCCCATCATGCGTTGGAATGGGCCGCCGCCGAACGCGATAACCGCTACACCGCGCCGACGGTGTTCATTCCCGAGTTCGGTCTGCTACCGGTCCAACTGGCCCAGGCCCGGGCGCGAGACCGCTCCGCGGATTTCCGTTATGGTCCTGAAGCCGTGATCAGCGCCACTGCGGCCGAGCGTCGGGACGTGCTGCTGGTGCAGGTCGAATCCCTCGACGTCGGGGCCATCGAACGCGCCATGCCACGGCTCGCCGCGCGCATCCCGACGGGCGTGTACTACCCCCGTTGCCTCGCCTACCACGGGCCCGGCGGTTCGGCTGATTGCGACGTGGCGGTGGTTGAAGGCTGCGAACCGCTGTGGGACGCGGTGTCCTTCGACCAACCTGGATACCCATGGCCCAATTCGTGGGTCCACCGCCTACGCGAAGCCGGCTGGTCGGCAGCGTTGGCCCACGGTCTGCCCGGGGCATACTTCAATTTCGCCCAGGTCATGCCGCGCCTCGGCTACGAGCTGTGGGATCTCGACCGCCTGGGTCTGGTGCAGCATCCCGGCGAATTTGGCGCCCGCGATGGCGATCTGGTCGACGCGGTGCTCGCGCGCCTGTCATCCTTGCCATCGCCGTGCGTGCTGCACATAGTGACCATGACCAGCCACGCCCCGTTCACGCAACAGCGTGCCTGGTGGTCGGGCCCAATCAGCGGCGATGACTACCGCGACGCGATGGCCTGCGTCGACGCCCAGCTCGATCGTCTGCTGACTGGCTTCCTCGACCGCGCTCCGCGTGGGCTGGTGGTGCTGTTCGGCGACCACGCGGCGGGGCTGCCGGGCAGCGCCATCGAACGCGACGACGGGGTGCAGCGCGAGTACGTGCCGTTGCTGATCATCGGTGCCGATGTGCCACCACGCACGGATGAGCGGTTGGCTTCGTTCCTCGATATTGGACGTACGCTGCTGCCGGCGGTCGGCTGGTCCGGCCCATGGCGCACGTGGGGTTCGGATCTGCTTCCGATGGCCGGTTGTCTTGCCCCTATTCCATTTCGGGGGCAGGCAGTGTTGCGTTATTAGTCGCTGCTAGACGGTGACGATCCGCGCCAGCTGCCCAGCCGCAGACCAGGACGCTGCTGCGCCACACCGGGTCGGTGCCGTGCTGCTGACCGGAGTGGTAGAGGTTCCGCATCAGATGATCGAACTGCTGCCGGATACAGCTTGCGCGGATCGACCGCGTTGCTGAAGGCGTTGACCGCTGGTGGGATTGTTTTCGTGCATGCCCATGACACTTGCCGCGGGAGCACACCATGCCTGCTGGGAAGGCGATGCAAACGCCGCGCCCACCTCAATTGGCCGCCGTTCGCGGCGAGGTCAAGCACATCGCGCAGCCCTTCGCGATCGAGCGCGATCACCTGCTGACGCTGCGGCGCTGCCGCCTGCGTGACGCGGCCGGCGTGCCGCAGTGCATTCTGGACGCCACGCGACATCAAACTTTCCCCAGTGCCGGCTCCACCGGTGCTCGCGAATTGCGTGTGCATTCGCACCGTGGAGCTCAGGATGTTCTTCGAGCAACGCTGCGCGTCGATCTGCGCGTGACATTTGAAAATCGCTCGCGTCTGCCCGCCGAAACTTCGGCTATCTCGAAGTCGCCGCGCGCCGAGTTCATCACGGTGTAGCCGAACCAGCGTAGCGCCCGAGCCAGCCCATGGTAATACACATTCTCGACGTAATTCTCCGCCGCGAGCATGTCGTGGTTCTGAAGTACCTTCCATCGCCTCTCCTCCGCATCGTGGGTAGTGTTGAAACACATGCAATTCTGCAGATGCGGGTCGAGCGCTCGGGATGTCTCGTCCTCGAGAAGCGGTCGCGTATGAACGAATCACGAGCAACGTCAGCACTGCCATTCCAAAGCGCGGAAAACCGCTGCTCAGAAGAGCCCGACCCACGGCAGAATTGCCGCGGGTTTAATAGTATAGACGCCCTACCCCTAAGCATTTGCTTAGGAGAACTGACCTCGGGCTAACCCGCCGCTGATCCGATGGATGAAGCAAGCCGGCATCACCGCGCGCACGCAGCGCTTCAACGAGGCCGCCCGAACATTCACACTGCCGTCGTCGACCCGTCACGCCGAGCTCGCACCTTTCAACGACGCCATCGTGGAGCTGCGGCGAAAGGGCGCCTCGCTGCGGCTAATCCGCGGGTTGCTCGCCACAGTCGATGTGGCAGTCGGGACGGACACAATCGCGGGCTTTCCCGCCGAATGAACGGCGATCTGATGCCATAGCGACCGGCGAAACGAACCGGCCGTCGGCCCCTAGCTGCTCCGAGAACGTTTCGCCATCAAACCGCCCTCCCCTCTGAGTCCGCCCCAGCGACACCGCAACCATCAGCACCCGAGCATCCTCCCGTGGACGCGATTCGACGCGCAGAAGGAGCGTTCACGCGTGCGCGGCCCTCGCGTTGCCGATCCACGCAACCTCTGATCGACCACCAAGTTCGTGACCAAACAAATCAACTTCGTCATCAACGGCAAAGGCGGCGTCGGCAGAGCTTCTTCGCGACGAAGTTCGTTCAGTATCTCAAGGATCGCGCGCCATCGCTGGAAAACTCCCTCTCTTAAATTGACTTCTCTCGCGGGGCACTAGTTCTCGCTTACTCAACGCTGAGGGGCCGTGGGCTGAAGGTTTTGCCCGGCAGCGGACACAAGGATAATACGCGTAGCCTTTCAGGCTGGAAAATCCTGAAACTCGAAGGCGGCGACGAGCGTCTCTGCTTGTGGAGTGCTGGGAGCAGCAACAACTTCAACCTGGAATTTAACCACATCGGATCTTTTTTTGGTCCCGCTTGATGAGCAAAATCCGACTGCGCGGCTCAAAAATCTTGAAATGATCCTTTCCGCAGAATCAATCGTTCAAAAGGGCCCTCCAGACCACGACACCCCCGACTTCTCTTGACGCTCTCCTCGCTGTTATATAGCCTGTCGATCTTGTAGTTATAAGGGGCAGCAGGCTACGGCCTGCTTCGCGACTCCTTCCAACACCTCAACTTTCAGACCCATGCCTCCCGCGCTCGCTGGCTCGGTGCTAAGTCACGCCGTGCAAGCGGCTTTGTTCAACCAAGCGCTGCAGCGAACGGCTGCGGGCTGTCACCCTGGCCGCTCCCGCCGCGTTCGCCCCCGGCCCCCTTTCCGCGGCCCGTGCGCCAGCCCTCCGTCGTCGCTGAGCTTGGGGTCGTTCGCCACCGACTGCTGCACGTTGTAAGTAGATGTCCGACACTACGCTTCGCGTCCTCCTGAGTCACACCAGCGATTTCGGCGAAAGACCCGCCAGGGGCAACTCGTACATACAGGCGGCCTTTAGCGCGCTCCATCGCGCCGAAGTGGTCGTGACCGAAATGAGCCTGCTGCCCGCTACCGAATGCTCGCCCAAGCGCGTTAGCGAGAGCTTGGCCAAGGACGCGGATCTGTACATCGGTATAATCGGATGGCGGTACGGCTCGCCCGTGCGCGAGTCACCAGAGGTGTCCTATACGCAGCTGGAGTTCCGCGCGGCTGCCGAGGCGGGAGTGCCGCGGCTCGTGTTTCTGCTTGATGAGAAGCTCAAGCCGAAAGATGCAGGAGAGCCGAATTTCGATCGACAGGTCGCATTCCGCGATGAGATCGCCGAGTCGGGCATCACCGTCCAGTGGTTCGATTCACCGGAAAAGCTGGAAACAAAGCTATTCCAAGCGATCGCAAAACCTCCCGGGTGGGATCCTGCGTTCCTCCGGATGTTTCTTTCTGCAGTCGATGACGCCGCGACACACGCCCCGATGGTCGGGTTGCGAGCGGCTGCTGGGGTTCCGCTCACCGCACGCCGGATCGGTTCCTCCGAAGAAGCGGCACGTGATCTCGACCCGGTCGCGTGCTCCGCAGAGGCGGATCGCCTGGTGGTTCTCGGGGCGCCGGGCGCCGGGAAGTCGTGGCTGGCGCGACAGATCGCCAGGCACGCGGCGGAGCGTGGGTTCGCGCGACTCGCCAACCGGAAGCCTTTCGAGAAGATCGAGCTGCCCCTCCTGGTCGCGATCTCGCCGTTCTTCGCCCTGGTGGAACAGACCCCCTCGGTGTGGGGGGCCCTCGTCGCCCAGGCCGTCAAGGAGCTGGAACGATTCCTCCCTAACCATCGCTGCATGAGCCGGATCCGGCGGGTGCTCGATCCTCGAAACGATCGCTACTTCGTAATCCTAGATGGCCTGGACGAAGCCGCCAGGCTTCGCACCATGACCGCGAAGCAGGTCTTCGACGCCCTGATCCACGACAACTGCCGATTGATGCTCACGTCCCGTCCCGGAAGCTGGCGCGGGCAGCTCGACATGACGTCAAAGGAGGGTGCGCGGCGGGAGCTCAAGCTCGAAACCGTCGAGCTCCAGCCGCTGAAGCCGAGTCAAGTAAAACATCTCGTGCGCGGCAGCGTGCAAGAGAAGGAGGTGGCCGACGCTCTATTGGAATATCTCGAACGGCATCCCTCGCTCGCGGAGGCGGCGCGAGTTCCGGTGATCGCACAGCTGATCGCAATCGTCGGTCGGGCAGGCACGATCCGCGACTTCTACGACCTCTACGATCGAGCCATTAATCGGCTCCTGCGCGGCGAATGGCGGGCCACCGAATCGACCGAAAACCTGCGCCCGTACCGGGTCGCGCGGGCATTGGTTGAAGAGTGGGCGTGGCGCTCCGCGGTCGAGCAGAACGATCCCGTCAGCGGGCTCGGCGATTGGACGGATGCGCTCGATGTGGACTTCCAAGAACCCGATCCGGCAGTTCGCAGCGCGGTCGACAATGTGTTTCCCGTCGTTGAGCGGGATCTCGATCGGCTGATCGAGCGGCGGCGGTTCCTCCATCAGACGATCCGGGAGCATCTTGTCGTCGAGCGCATCGCCGGCCTCTCTCTGGACGAAGCCGCCTCCGAGCTCGAGCCTCACCTATGGTACGACGACACGTGGCACTCGATCGTTCCCGCCGCCGTGGCCGCGCACCCCGAGCCGACAGCGCTGCTCCGCCGCATCCTTGCCGGTGACGCGGGCGATCCGGAGAAGGCCATGGCCGCCTTCCGCGCTCGGGACGGCCTCGGCGAGCTCGGTGACATGCTCGTCCGTCTACGCAGTAAGGCGTCGGATTCGATATGGAACGGCGATGCCGTGTTGCTGCCGATCTTCCAGAGTTGCCTCCAGGAGCGCGACGTGTCGCTCGCGCCGGAAGATCGGGAACGGGTCCCGGATCCAGACCAGTTGGCCCGCAGCCTCCGGGCTGGAGAGCTGCCAATGCCCGACAAGATCGTGCCCGGGATTCGTGCTGCGGCGTTCAGTGCGGCCGAGCGATCCGATCTTGCGGCAGCGATGAGAAAGCGGCTCGTGAGTGATCGCGCCCTGTCAGACAGAGGAACGTTGAAGTCGCGGCATCACCTCGCAATGGCACTGGAGGCTCTCCAGCCCGACCAGGCCGCTCTCGCGGGCACAAGGTCGCAGTTGATCAAGATGCTCGCTGATAGTGGCCTGAGGTACGAGGTCGATCAGATCCTTGCCGCCATCTTAGTCCTGCGGCCAACGCACGCCGAGCGACAGGCTGTCGTTCCGCTGGCCATTGCGGCTATGAAGGACGTTGACGACGCCTGGCACCTGGTTGACCTGGCGGGGTCCCTGATGTCTCTCGAGTTGACGTCCAAGCAGAAGGGCGAGGTTCGCGATGCGCTCCTCGCAGGGATCGATCGAGAACCAAGTGCGATTTGGAAGCGGCAACTCGTCCGTGTATTCGGCTCTACCGAGCCGGCGGCCAACGACGTCGCAGCCTGCGTGTCACGCGCGCTAGCGAGCAAGGCCTACCGCGGCTTCGACTCGCACGACAGGGAGACGGTCCGCGAAGCACTCTGCGACTTCACCGCGGCTTACGTAGATCAGGATGAGCTCCTGCTCGAGCTCATACGCGTACTTCGAACCGGGCCAGTCGACTGGGACCGATGCAATCAGGTCGAGCAGGTCGCCAGCCGCTCGAGCCCCGAAGCGCTGGGTCGAACGGCTCAGGAAGTCGTCGACGCCATTCTCCAGGATCGAGACTGGGTCTACGACGGCTTGAAGCTGTTCCGGCTGCTGAATGCGCCGACCAGCCTCCAGCGGACCGTCGTTGATCGGCTCCTCGAGCTGCTCGAGGAGTCCGACGCCCCGTGGGGGACGATCGGTGAAGAAGTCGCGAATCTGGAGGCCACCGACTCGCAGCGGTCCGCCGCAGCAGAGCACCTGTTGTCCTGCCTGAGGAACAAGTTCGAGAATCGTGCCAAGCTGAGCGCGGCAAGAATCCTTGCTCTGCTTCGTCCAGATGCAAACCAACGGCAGAAAGCGCTTTCGATCCTGCGCGAACGAGTTCCAGCGTTGGCTGGCCGTGATCTGCAGGAAATGATCGCGGCACTCGGGGCTCTCGGGCCGCGGGGAACGCTCGACCCGGCAGATCTTCGCGTGATCGTCCAGCAGCTCGAGAGCCACCGATTTGATGGGTCGTCGCTGGGATTCTACTGGGCCAAGACACTCGTCGATCTCGGGCGTCCCGATCCCGAAATCCGCAAGCGGCTTATCGCCGCCACGCTAATTCCGGCTGCTCGTTTGAGAGACGTCGGTTTCATTTCCTTCAATGATCGATTGATCGACGCCGGGATCCTGGCGGGCGATTACGAAGCCCTGAAGCGGCTCGTGGGTGATGCCTACATCGAAGTCCTTCGCAAAGGGGTGGATGGATTCAGGAGCGCTGCCCCGCTACTGGAGCCTCACGATATGTTGGTCATACTCGACCGTTTCTCGGAAATCGGCATTCCTCGAGACCAACAGGAGGTTGGGGCACGACTCGCGGTCGCGCTTCTGCCCGATCTAATTCTCCAGGATCGAGATCAAGTGCGGGCGTGGGAGATCTGCCGCCATTGGCGCGCTCTCGACCCGCCAGAGGACCTCATCTGTCAGCTGGCCGACGTGCTGATCGACGCGATGCACAATCCTGCGTTAGCAACGACAGGCCGAACCAATCTGTTACTGGCCCTGCTAGAGCTCGAGCCATCTCCTCGGCGGTCGCAAGTGGCGGAGATGATCGTAGACGAGATATTGGCCGGTCACAAGGAGATAGACTCCTACTTCGTTGGGCGCGTGACGATCACGGCCGATAATCTCCGTCGCCTAGTCAGCAGAGGCGGTGTTCCGACCCCTCTCCTCAGGGCGGCGGCGGCGAGCACGCGGCGCTCCGTAACGCTCTCCGCTTGGGAAGGTCTACTTCCGGACCTTGCCGAGGGCGCGACCACTATGTGATCGAGCGGATAAGCGTCATTTCGCAGGCCCTTGCTTTTCCGGCTTTCCGGCTCTGCCGCGGCGCAAGCTTAATTACATAGGTGAGCAACAGGGCCATGGCGGCACATGTAAGTGAACAATACGGAGCGAACGGGAATCCTAGTCTCACGACCGATACCCTCAAATCAAAGTGCTGGCCAGCATTCCCTTTATAGGCCGATTCGTGTCAACCCTGAAGTTTCGTTTCGGCGGAGCCCGGAATGAAACTGGTTGTTGAACAAGCCGGCCGAGGAATTTCTGGCGCCGTGGTTTTTAGCGGAAAGCTTTCGCCCTTTTATTCAAGCGGCTTGGCGGAGCAGAGAGGGTGTAGTGAGAGCGGTTGGAAGCGCGGCAAGCGCCTCGGTAGTCCGACGCGGAGGCGGCGGAAAACCGAACTCGCCGACTATGGCAGTGTGAGAAGGGCGTTGGGCGACAGGCACGACACGCGAGCCATAATTGGTTAGGGTCTTTCCTAGATTACACAGCAAGGAGCTGTATAAGCAATTGGCACGAAGTGAGAAACAGATATTTGAAGCATGCACACCTTTCGGAGCGGGAATTTCGGCAGGTTTTGAAGATGTATTGCGCCGATGTCGGAGCACTGACAGCAAGTAAATTGACGGGCTTAAACAAGAATACCACGCATCGTCTTTACGGGTTGCTGCGGGCTCGCGTGGTGGAATGGCCAAAGGCGAAGCCGCTCCTTTTACTGGAAGCGTCGAGGTGGATGAAAGCTATTTCGGGCCGCGTCGAGTGCGCGGGCGCCGAGGCCGAGGATCGGGCCGAAAAGTTGCTGTCATCGGTCTGCTTAAGAGGAAGGGAAAAGTCTTCTGCTCTCCGGTCATGAACTGCTCGAAGGCTGAATTGATCGAGGTGATCCGCGACCAGGTGCTTTTCCGCAAGAGCACGATCTACACCGATGGCTGGCGCGCCTACGACGGATTGGTGCTGGAAGGCTATAAGCATGTTGCTTCATGGCCACGCCAGCGACAGTTCACGACCTCTTCCAAATCGACCGTTTGAGCGAAGGCGGGCTGCTCGGGAGATTCCACGCGGTCAATCCGCATGCACGAGCCCAGGAAATTCCGGAGGATTTAGCCAACGAGGTAAGGCGATTGCCGAGCGAAGTCGCGGAAGCTTATGACGCCACGATCTGGACGTTTCTTCGAGAATACCGAATTAAGGCTAATGAAGAGGAAGACAATCACGTGATCGGCATGACGCCGGAAGCCAGGCTCGAACTCATTCGCTATGCGAACTCTGTTTTGAAGCAGGCCCGCCATAAGCCCGATCCCTTCGAGGCCAGACACGGTGAAGGAGCAATACGGTTCGCGTTGATTTGCCACCTCTTTCGGCACGTGAAGGTTGAGAAGCGTGGCCTCGGCTTCACTTACGGCGCAAAGGCTGGTTCGCTTGTCGGCCACGAAACCGACCTTGATATCGAGTCTGCGCGCGCGGGTATCGAAATCCAAAGATGGTTTGTGAGGCGGCAAATTGAGTTCCTGGCACCCAAGCGGATCCAGGATTGAGGACGCCATTTGGGACAAATTCCACGACCGAATGAAGAGTCGGCCGCGCTTCACCGCAAAGGATCTATATGCCTCTTCCCAGAATCTTACGGCCGCCGCGGCGAACGCGCTATTCTCGCAATGGGTGAGCAAAGGATGGATCGAACCAATCGCATCATCGAAGAAACCGCCTGGGCCAGGCCGCCCACCGAGCCAAGAGTATCGATTGGTTCCGATTTTTCGAAACCTGTAGGGAATGGACGATGAAGCCAGGATAATCGCCAGCGATCTGATGGCACTTCATCGGGATGGCGTAATCGGCGGCGCAGACGATCCCGAGGCATTATTCTACGGGGTTCTCATTCATCTCTTCGATACACGCTACGCCGGCAAGGTGAGCCCAGTGTCCGAGCGCCAAAACCAGCCAGCGATCACGAATAAGTGGGCCGGGCCCGTATCAAAAACCTTTGCCGGTTGTCCGGTGATCACGCCAACGCTGTCCAGTCTAGAGGAACTCGAACCGCTTCTGCGAAAGCTTGCGGCCCAGCCCGGCAGCATCATTCTTGTCGCGTTCGAGACGTTCCACGATTGCAACGATTGCCGGGTAAGTTACGCTTGGCTTTCAGCGGCTGAGCGGAAAGTCGTGCGCAAGGCCCTTGAGAGAGCGCGCAAGCGCCGGTCGCGGTCTGCTGTCGCCGCATAAAGCGCGCCGAGATTCGAGCGAGGTGCGCGGCGCCCACTAGTGTGGAATTGCCTGATGGAAATTGCGCGGTTTTGGCTTACGACGCCGACTTCGGCCAAGTGGCTCGGCAGGATCAGCACACTGCCGCGATCCAGCACCCAAATGGAAGCCTCGTCACCCATCGAGTGCGGAAGACAGCTTCAAGCGGCGCTTGAAACCGGCAGCGAGCACGATCCGAAGTGTTTTCCATGCCGCGCGCCCAGAGCGCCGCGAACGTGCCAAAGACCGCCATCGGCGTGTCGAGGAGGACGCTGAAGGGCGGCATCCAGCTCTCGTAGAGCGCGGCAATAAGGAAAACGAAAAGCACCGATATCCCGAAGGCGACCGCCGGCGAGACGCCCTCCTGCGCCCTCTTCTCCTGGAACGCAATCTCTATGCACAGATCGGCCTCGTCATGCTGACCGGTATGGCCGCCAAGAGCGCGATCCTGATCGTCGAGTTCGCGAAGTTCGCCAGCGAGCGCGGAACGCCGTTGCCGCGAATGCCTCGCGACAATTAACCACGGCGCCTTTCTGCTGTCCGCGATTAACGGCGTATTTTGCAAGTAAAATGGCGCCTTCTGCTAATTACAGACACCGTCTTCTGCGGTATGCTGTTCTCAAGATTGGCTCGCCCAAGAAACAACAAACCATGAAAGCTCAAACAGACCATTTCCGCGTAAGCAGCAACGTGCAGGATCGCATAAAGCTGCCGCGCGTCTTTTGGGCTGGGCTGAAGTCAATCGGCCTCAGCCCGGGTACCGTCCTTCGCCGAAGCAACCTGCCACCCACGGTCTACAGTGGGGAGAGCCTCGTAACCACGGCTCAAAACTTCTCGATTTGGCGGGCAATTCGCGAGCTGTCCAACGACCCCACGATGGGCTGGAAATTCATGAGCCAGGTCGAAACCGACCAGTATCACCCGACGCTCCTCGCCGCCCTGCACGCTCGAACCTATCGCGAATCCATCGAGAGACTGGCACGCTACAAACAGCTTTGCAGTGCCGAGGAATTTCGGATCACCCAAAAAGGCGATGAGATTCTTGTCGAGGTCTCCTGGCCCTTTGCCGGGGAGGAGCCGGCGCCTGCGTTATTGATCGATGCGGTTTTCGCGCTCGTGACGGAACTCGGCCGCCGCGGCACGAAGACGAGGCTGAATCCCAAGCGCATCGAACTCACGCGGCCGGCCGAACGGGAGAATCGCTTCGAGGAATACTTTGGCTGCCGGGTGAAATATCGCGCCACTCGCGATGCGCTTATTCTGCGCGCTGCCGACCTGGAGCTTCCCTTCGTCACGCACAACGATGAACTCCTGCAAATGCTCGCACCCCAGTTCGAACATGAACTGAAGGAAGGGCGAACGAAACAGAGCATCCTTGAGCAGGTGAGGTGGGTTCTGAAGCGCCTGCTGGCCGGCAGTCGGCCCGACCTCCTCATGATCGCCAAAGAGCTGGGCATGAGCGAGCGGACTCTGCAACGCCGCATTACCGAGGAAGGAACCACCTTCAGGCAGCTTCTCAACGAGACCCGCCACGAATTGGTCCGACAATACCTCGGCAATGCGTCGGTCGAAATTACTGAAGCGGCATTTCTCGTCGGTTACGAGGATCCGAATTCGTTCTACCGCGCGTTCCGCTCGTGGGAGGGCAAAACGCCCGCCGAATGGCGTGCCGCGAATCAACGTCGCAAATCCAAACGGGGCTGAGGCCTCGGCGCATTCGCCGCCTCTCGTGTGGGCCTTCCCTGCTTTAACCCATCGTACCAGATGAAAATACTAATTATCAACACCCACCTCACCTATCCCGGATGGTCTGAGGGCAAGCTGAACCTCGCCTTCATGGACCTCGCGAAGGCGTTTTTCGTGGAGCGCGGGCATCAGGTCGCCGAGACTTTTGTCGAGCGGGGCTATGACCCGGAGGAAGAGGTGAAAAAGCACGTGGCCGCTGACCTAGTCATCCTCCAGACGCCGGTGAACTGGTTCTCTGCACCGTGGATCTACAAAAAATACGTGGACGAGGTCTTCAATGTCGGCCTGGCCAAGGAGGTTTTGCTCGCGGGCGATGGCCGCACACGTCAAGACCCCAGCCGCCAGTATGGCACGGGCGGCAAAATGCAGGGAAAGAAGTTCATGATCTCCGCGACCTGGAATGCTCCGAGCGAAGCCTTCGATAACCCCAACGGCGAATTATACGGCGGCAAGGGAACGGCCGACCTGTTCCTCCACATCACGTCCAACTACAAGTTCATGGGCTTTGACATTCTCCCGGATTATGGGGTGTTCGATATCTTCAAGAACCCCGACATCGCGCGTGCGCTCGAAGACTACAAGCGGCATTTAGAGAAACACTGCCTGTGAGCTTGCACCATAGCGAACATATACTGATTCAATCCACCCACACCTTTTCGCGCCCCCTAAGTTGGCGCCATCGGCAAGTGATTTGGCATCGTTCGCTAGTTACACGCGCCAAATTCCACGGTAAGTAAAGTGATCAGATGAACTGACGGATCAGCCGTCAGAAAATGTAAGGGACTATTTATGAAAACGAACAAGCAAGCATCTGGATCGAACACTCGAGATCCTCGAGCCCTCAGTCGCCGTGACTTTTTGGCTAATACTGCCGTTATCGGAGCAGGATTGGCCGTCGGGCCATTGTCGTGGGCCGCATCATCGGATCAGCCTAAGGAAATCAACAAAATGAAAACACGAAAACTCGGAAAATTAGAAGTCTCGGAATTGGGAGCTGGGTGCATGAGTATTAGCGCCAACTACGGACCTCCCGCACCCAGAGACCAAGGCATTAAGGTCATTCGTGCAGCCTATGAAAAAGGCGTCACGTTCTTTGATACAGCCGAAGTTTACGGTCCATTTACAAACGAAGAGCTTGTCGGAGAAGCGCTCGCGCCTTTCCGCGACAAAGTCGTTATCGCAAGCAAATTTGGTTTTGACCTTGAAGGAGGTTCAGGAGGTCTTAATAGCCGACCAGAGCACATCAAGAAAGTGGTTGAGGCGTCACTTAAGCGCCTTAAAACCGACCGCATCGACCTCTACTACCAGCACCGAGTAGATCCAAAAGTGCCGATCGAAGATGTGGCTGGCGCGATCAAGGATCTCATCAAGGAAGGAAAAGTTCTGCACTTCGGTCTCTCTGAGGCGAGTGCAAGAACAATCCGCCGCGCGCATGCTGTTCAACCGGTTACGGCGATTCAGAGTGAATACTCGCTCATGGAAAGAAGTCCGGAACGGAACGGCGTGCTTAAAACTTGTGAGGAGCTGGGAATCGGCTTCGTCCCATGGGGCCCAGTTGGAATGGGCTATCTAACTGGGAAAATGGATGCTCACACGAAGCTCGACCCGAAAACGGACCTTCGATCCGGGTTCGATCGCTTTAGTCCTGAAAACCTTGCAGCAAATATGCCGGTTGTTGACTTGCTCAGAAGATTTGCGGAAAAGAAAAACGCAACACCTTCTCAAATTGCACTCGCATGGCTGATGGCGCAGAAGCCATGGATTGTCTCAATCCCGGGTACACGCAACATAGATCACCTGAACGAGAACTTAGGAGCAATTAATGTTCAGCTCACACCTGCCGATCTTAGTGAGATCCAAACTGCTTTCTCTGCAATCACAGTGCACGGTGGACGTATGAATGAAATGCAGATGCAGATCGTTGACCAAACAGTTTAATATCTAACCTGTTGGAGACCGAGGAGCGCCTGAAGGCGGAACAATGAGGCGCTGTGCGGGTCGCCCACGGCGTCTCCTGAATCCAACCCAACATACATGAAAGAAGAAACGAGAACATGAATCCTGTTTATGATTTTAAGGGCCAGGTCGCCCTTGTCACCGGCGCCAGCTCCGGCATCGGACTCGCGACCGCGAAGGCATTCGCCGAGGCGGGCGCCGCGGTCGTTCTCGTCGATATCAACGAGAACGCGCTGCGCGCCGCGACCGGGGAGCTGACCTCGGCCGGTCACCGGGCGATCGGCGTCACCTGCAACGTGGCGGACGAGGCGCAGGTCGCGGCCATGGTCAAGCGCACGGTCGCGACCTTCGGTAGGTTGGACATGGCGTTCAACAATGCCGGTATCCTGGGTCCGGTGGGCGATCTGACCGATGAAACCTCGGGGGCCTTCGACGACGTGACCGCCGTCAATCTGCGCGGTGTCTGGACTTGCATGAAACACGAGCTGCTCCAGATGCGCACCCAGGGCAGCGGCGCCATCGTCAACTGTTCCTCGCTTGGCGGCCTCGTCGGTCAGGCGGGCCGGGCTGCCTATCACGCGACCAAGCATGGCGTGATCGGGCTGACAAAGAGCGCCGCCATGGACTATGCGCCGCGTGGCATTCGCATCAATGCCGTGTGCCCTGGCGTGATCGATACACCCATGGGAGGGGGAATGGGGCCTGACGCCATCAAGGAGATCATGCGCGATCAGCCAATCGCCCGGCTGGGCCGTCCCGACGAGATCGCCGCGTCGGTTCTCTGGCTCTGCAGTCCTGGCGCCAGCTTCGTGCTCGGCGTGGCGCTGCCGGTTGACGGCGGCTTTACAGCTCACTGAGGGTTCGTCCGTACTAGATATCCATTTGAAGGAGATGATCGATCATATGCAGCGTCACACCTTCTAGCCTTTCGTATTTGGGAAGGCGAATCGGCCGGAGACAGGTGTGTTCCGAACCGAGAGCGTAATATGAGCAATCCACTTGGAGTCGGCATAATCGGAGCGGGTCCCGTCACCCAGGCCATTCATCTTCCCAGGCGGAGCGGCGGTGAGCCTCACTGCGATAGCGTCACAGACGCCGGACTCAACATTACGCATGGACGTCGTGAGTTCGGCTCGCCGCTGGCAGGCACATTTCGACGACACGGCGCTCGTCCGACCCACCGAGATAACCCTCTACAACGGCAACGGCGCGCTCGCTCGCCCGCTCCCTTTATGCCAGCGGGCGCCGTTCAACCTGGATGCAGCTGCACGCCGCTATAACCGACCAAGCGAGCATCCCTTACTCGCTCGAAGACCTGGCAACCGACCTGGAAATTGCCAAAAGAGCGCTCAACGAGCCCGCTCAGGCCTCCCCAGCCGCCCGTTGACGGAAAGCTCGTCTATCCAAACGCAAACACCAAAAGAAATCGCCCTTATAATAATGTTCTCAGTTGGCCGCGCAGCTCTTCACGGTGCGAGACTACTACCTTCCCAACGCATCCGCCTTTGCGGACACGATCAAACGTTTAAAAGCCGTCGGATATCCAGCCGTCGAGCTTATCCCGTCTGAGACGGTAAATGATAAGGAGATTGCGAGAATTTGCGAGGATGCGGGGGTCGCTCTGCCGGCATCCTTGGGAAAGGTGATCCGCCACGAGGCCGGCCGGAGCAGTGGAGCAAGTGGGAGATTTGGTGAAGCACTCAAGCCAGGCGATCGCGTCGTCCTGCACACCGGCATCGCGGACTCTCGACACCCGCGAACGCAGCGAGGTGAAGCCAAGTATCGTCAGAGCGGATCTGCAATGCCGAATTGGAGATGAAAGCTTCAGTATCGCGGGGTTCGGTCTGCGGGGGGAGTCGCCACTCAGAACCGGGCAGTCTTCTCGCTTTTTATCTAAATGGTAACGATCTGCCGCCAAGTTGGTGCCAACAAGTGCCAATTCTGAGGGCATTTTCATGCCTTTTCGTGCATTTCCCTGCATTATGCCAGAAACCGATAGAGCATTTATTCATGCGGTTCTTCGGATTTTCTAGAGAAATTTTGCCAAACAGCAACAGTGCATCGCGTAGGACTCGAACCTACAACCAAGAGATTAAGAGTCTCCTGCTCTACCATTGAGCTAGCGATGCTTTTACAGAGAAACGGAAATGATTTTCGTTGACGATTTCACACCGGTTTTCTGCATCTCCTGTAAAAACGACGGGAAACGCATGCAGGCCCCCGCAAACCAAAGTAAGGCGTGGCGCAAGACCAATGTGGCAAACCTCTACGTGCATCGGAACGGGGGATACTATTTCCGCGTTACGGTCGGACGCAAGCAGATATGGGAAAGTCTGCATACGAAGCTCAAGGGCGTAGCTGAAGCCCGAGCCGCAGAAAGGCACCGTGCGGTCAGATATGCGGCGAAGACAATTGCCGCAGCCAAGGCCGGAAAGCTCACTATCGGGCAGGCGATCGAGCTTGCGTTGCAAGAGGTTGACCGGAGCCCTGACTTGAAACCGGCGACCAAGCATTTCCGGAGGAAAGCGGCGGTGGCTCTCCTAAAATCTTGGCCGGATCTAAAGAAGCTCGATCTCCGAAGGGTGAAGGCGTGGTTCAGCCGACCAGCGACTCGATTGCCCGCACGGCGTCAGCGGAGATGGTCAGGTCACGGCTGGCCAGGTCCTGCTTCATGTGCTGGGCGTCGGAGGTGCCGGTCAGCGGCAAGATCCCCACCGTCTGCGCGAAGCGAAACACAACCTGAGCCGGCGTGGCCTTCTCGTGCGCGGCCAGCCCAACGACGCGCGGATGGCGCAGCACCTCTGGATTGGCGGTGAGTAGCGAGAAGCCCTGGTAGATGATCTTTCGATCCCTGCAAAACAATCGAACACCGCGGTCCCAGCCGAGGCGGGCGAAGCAGCGATTCTGGACGAACGAAGGGGTCTCCGAATGGACGGTCGTCATCTGCTCGAGGTGCCGCAGGGAGACGTTGCTCACACCTAGGAGACGCGCGCGGCCCGAATCGCGCTCCTTCGCCATCGCATCCCAAACCTGTGAATCATAGGCGGTCCAGCCGTAGCCGGAAGCAGGCCCATGCAAAATGTAGCTGTCGACGTGGTCGGTCCCGAGATGTTCGAGCGAGCAGGCCAGCGACTGAGCCACTTGAGTGGAAAGGTCGGCCGCAGGGTCGTAGGGCAGCCGGTGATCCTGACCTGACCGGTATGTGAATTTGGTCTGCAGGAAGAGGTCGCCGCGCGTGACGACCCCCGCCCGGTAAGCGGCAGCCAACCCCTGACCTACTTCGGCTTCGAAGTAGTGGCGCCGCTGGTTGGCCGTGTCGATGCCACGGAAACCCATCCGGAGTGCAAGCTCGGTGAACGCAGGGCTGCGATCTTCCTTCCATGCGGTGCCGTAGAGGAAATCTGGAATAACCGCACCATGATCCGCTGGCATCGCCTCAATCTGCCACGATTCAACGCGCCGGATCGAGAATTAGGACTTGTCGATTCCCTTGCCGCCTGAAATTCGGGGGAGAAACATCACAATCGCAAGCGAGACAAACAACCGAGGACGCCGTTGCCTATATGACGCTTTACGAGGTGAGCAGAGATGTATTACGGTCACACGCTCTGAATCCGCTTTTGGCAAAATGGCTAACGTGCTCGTCCTGAACGCCGGCTCCGGTAGTCAAAAGGTAGCGCTATACTCTATCGACCCCGACGCGAAGTGTCCTTCCGATCCTGTCTGGCAGGCCGCCATCAATTCCACGACGCCAGGCCAACCCGAGGATAAATTTCTCGCCCAGATCAAGTCCACGCGCGGCGAAGGGCGGTTGCCCATCCCCAGGGAGTGGTCACTACAAAAAAAGATCCAGGCGCTGGTTCGAGCGTCGTGGGAGGGCCGGTTCGCGGTGCTGGGAGGATCGCAGCAGGTCGACTTGGCAGGCCATCGTGTCGTGCATGGCGGTCTGGAATTCAGCCGCGCGGCCCTTGTCACTCCCGACGTTGAAGCGATCGTCGACAGACTCGGAGAGCTCGCGCCACTGCATAACCCGGTTAATCTTGAAGGCATTCGGGCGTGTCGAGAAATCTTGGGTGACAAGACTCCGCAGTTCGCGGTCTTCGATACGGCCTTCCACCGAACGTTGCCCGAAGCAGCCGCCACCTACGCGGGACCGTATGAGTGGGTTGAACAAGGATTGGTGCGTTACGGTTTTCACGGTACCAGTTACCGGTACGCCAGTCGGAGAGCGATGGAGATCATCAACCGGCACGGCGATGAGAACCTGTGCCAAATCATCTGTCACTTAGGCGGCGGCTGTTCGCTCGTGGCGGTCCGGGGGAACCGGTCTGTCGATACGACCATGGGCTTTACTCCACTGGACGGAATCGCTATGTGCACCCGCTCGGGAGCGATTGATCCTGGAATAATGCTCCACCTCCTGCGGCACGGAACCGATCTGGATTCGCTGGAGCAGACCCTCAACAAGAAGTCCGGGCTCGCGGGCCTTTCGGGACTTCCGGGAGATACTCGCGTAATCTTTCCCAAAGCGCGCGATAACGATCGGCGTGCAACGCTGGCCATGGACGTTTTCATTCATCGGCTCTGCGCCGGCATTGGATCCATGCTCCCGAGCTTGGAGCGTCTTGACGCGCTGGTTTTTACGGACGTCATTGGAGAGACAGAACCGGTTGTTCGGCAGCGAACCTGCGACGCTTTCGGTTTCCTCGGGTTGCGCTTGGATAGCGACCTGAATGCCTCCTCCCCCGTCGACGCAGATATCGCTGCGGCAGATTCGTCAGTTCGCGTCGTCATCGTCAGGAGCGAAGAAAATTGGCAGATCGCCGCCGAATCGGTAGAGGCTTGGCGCTCGGAAAAGCAGATGACCAGCGATTGAGATCCGCACACGGATTTAATGCTTTGCCGAAAAATCATTTGCCGCCTCGCCCCCCAAGGCTTCTGCTGATCTTCGTCATCTCTGGCGTCTTTGCCACTGGCATCTTCTCGCAGACACCGCCCGGAAAGCCCGCGTCGAGGCGTATCGAGCCCGGACTGGAAAATGCGGTGAAGTGGAAATGGCGCGTTGCGCCTTCCGATGAAAAGGATTGGGGTCTCGAGTTGCCGAATCTGACACGACCCCTACCTGCCAACACGCCGACGTCCGCACTTTCCCTACCGAAAGATCGAGCCACCCTTTACGAGGTGAAGCGTGGTGATGCGCTGATTCTCATCGGGAAAAGATTTGGCGTGACGGTTGCTCAAATTAAGGAATTCAACGGCTTGAAGGATGACAAGATCCGCATCGGGCAGATGCTGAAGATCCCCGCTGTCGCTGAGCCGAGTGCGACGACTCCTCCTTCGCAATCTGTGAACACCACCGAGGACAAGCCGGCGAAACCCTCCGGAGGAAGGCCAAGTTCCGAGACGGGGGCCGAGTTGGAGAATGTCAGGCTCCAGGTTTTCCTGGACCGAGAGCAGTTCTCGGCGGGCCCGATCGTAGGCAGACCGGGTCCTGCGTTTCAGAAGCTGTTGTT
The DNA here is from genome assembly GCA_963810765.1 of uncultured Verrucomicrobiae bacterium. GTDB lineage: Bacteria > Verrucomicrobiota > Verrucomicrobiia > Chthoniobacterales > Terrimicrobiaceae > DASTFP01. Next base: position 289,233 of record CAWEOV010000019.1, on the reverse strand, counting down.
TGTTTATCAGAACACTCACGAGGATGCGAAGGATGACGCGGCCCTTGGCGCGAAAGCCCGGGCAGCCGTTGTCGATGTCTTCACCCGTTACAAGCTGAAGGCGGAAGACTTTCGGTTCATAGCGCCGCCCAAGGCGGAGTTGGTTGACCCGAAGCGATCTCCCGGCGCCACCTCCCTGCGTCTGAGAAAGACCCCCATCCGCCCCCCAGACATCCCCGAAACGCCCCGGACCTATGAACAGCTTACTGCGAGTTCGATGCTCGCCTATCGCACACCATGGGAGTTCGTCGCGGAACGCTTTCATTGCAGTGAATCCTATTTGCGCATTTTGAACGACAAGCTACCCCCCATTCCGGGGAGCGGGACGGAATTTCGAGTCCCGAATGTGATTCCTTTTGAAATCGAGAAAGCATTTGATGAGGCGCTCCAACCGCAGGCCGATTCCCAAAACCCAGTGACAGCTGCTGTGATCGGTCTATCGCAATTGAACATCTACCGGGGCGGCGCACTGGTGGCGGTCATGCCAATGTCGCCCGCCCGTCCCGGCCTCCGCGGCCGTGGTTCCTGGACAATTCTTGACGCAATCCCGCGCCCACGGCTCGCCACGCTCCAGGAGGAATGGAAAGAACAGACCAGAAAAACGGGCCCTCTTTACGGAAGCGCCACTCCGCAGCCTACGCCGTCACCATTTAAGCCCAAACCATCGTCGGAACAATACCTTGCCGCGGGTCCTAGAAACCCAGCGGGCATCCTGTGGATCAACCTGGCCAAATCAGACAGCAAGGACCCGTTGCCCTACGGTCTGCACGGCACAAGCATTCCGGACCAAATGAACACGCTGGAAAGTATCGGCGGGTTGAGACTGACAAATTGGGACATTGCCCGCGCTGTGCGTCAGCTGCCATCCGGTACACCGATCGAGTGGAGGCAGCAATAAATTACCCAAGTCTCTCTCGTAGCCGCAGGATATCGGCGCGATTGGCCCGAAGAACGTGTTCCGTCCGAACCGTTTCAGCGTCCCCTTGGCTGGGCACTCGGTTGTTTTTTCGATGGCGGACGCGAATTTCGCGTAGTTCTCCGAGCCAATCTCGCTAATCACCGGTGAAAATCTCTTGACGCCGGGCCGCGTCGTCGCAATGTTCACGGTCAATCTTATCGAGAGTGGCAGAGGGACTGGCCCTATGAAGCCACGGCAACCGCCCCGCCCCGCTAACGCGGTGACGGGGGACCAGGTGCCAAATCCAGCTTCGGCGTGAAAAACGCCGGGGGCAGATGAGATGTGACAGCCGATTTCAAGCGGTTTGTCCCTTCTTCATTTCCCACTCTCGTGCGGAGACTAGGAGACTGTTGAAAAACCCACGCATGTCACGTTGCTGTCAATTTTCGGAAGATCGCAAGGAGCCGAGCGCAGGCCGTAGCCCCAGTGCTACGGACAAGTTCGGCGACACCGCGAGGGCCGAAAATTGGCACAACCCGGCGGGCGTGAGCTCTTTGGGGCATCATGGAAGGGTGAGGGGCCCCTTCCCCTCAAGGGCGTCGCTCCTCAGTCACAGCCACTTCAGGGGATGCTCCTTCGTCCCTCCACCGATATCTGCCCCAAAGATCTCACGCGTGACGTGCGTGGGTTTCTCAACAGTCTCCTGGCCATGAACGAAGATCGCCCTTTCTTTTCCAATCTGAAATGTCGCGAATGTGGGCGCCTGTACGAAAAGGAGGCGATTCATATTTGCGAGTATGACTTTGGTCCCCTCGAAGCTGCTTACGATTACGACGCCATCCGCCAGAGCATCAGCCGTGAAATTTTCGCCGCTCGTCCTCAGAGCATGTGGCGCTACCGCGAACTTCTGCCGATCGATGGCGCTCCGACCGTGGGCGCGGAGGTGGGATTCACTCCGCTCGTCAAGAGCGACCGGCTCGCGAAGGCGCTCGGAGTCTCGGAAGTTTACATCAAGAACGACACCGTCAACTACCCTACCCTCTCTTTCAAGGACCGCGTCGTATCCGTGGCCTTGAGTCGCGCGAGGGAACTCGGGTTCAAGGTTGTAGCTTGCGCCTCGACCGGCAACCTCGCCAATTCGGTCGCTGCCAATGCCGCGGCGGCAGGCTTAAAGAGTTATGTCCTCATTCCAGCCGACCTCGAGCAAAGCAAAGTCTTGGGCTCACTCGTTTATGGCACGAATGTGATAGGCATCCACGGCGCTTATGACCAGGTCAACAGGCTCTGTTCGGAGATTGCCGGCAAGTATGGATGGGGCTTCGTAAACGTCAACCTGCGTCCCTATTATGCCGAGGGCTCAAAGAGCATGGGCTTCGAGATCGCGGAGCAGCTTGGTTGGAAACTCCCGCGCCATACCGTCGTTCCGATGGCCAGCGGTTCTTTGCTGACAAAAATTCACAAGGCATACAAGGAATTCATCAAGATCGGCATTCTGGAGGACCAGCCTTTCTCGATACATGGCGCCCAGGCGGGCGGCTGTTCACCCATCAGCGAGGCAATGAAGAAGGGCTTGGAGATCGTCAAGCCCGTGCAGAGGCCGCAAACCATCGTAAAATCCCTCGCCATCGGCACGCCTGCGGACGGCTACTATGCAATCCGCGCAATGAAAGAAACCGGCGGCCACGCCGAGGACGTCACCGACGATGAGGTCATCGCAGGAATACGTCTTCTCGCCGAGACGGCTGGAATCTTCGCTGAGACGGCCGGCGGCGTTACTGTCGCCTGCGCGAAGAAACTCATCGAGAGAGGCAAGCTTCCTCGCAACGAGAGCATCGTTCTCTGTATCACGGGCCATGGGCTGAAGACTCAGGAAGCCGTGCAGGACCGATGCGGAGAGCCTCGTCTCATCAAACCCAGCCTGCATGAATTTGAATCGCTCATTGCCGGCGAAGTCGAACCCCATCAGCCCCATTTAACAACCATCACCCAATAATCCAATGCCCACATCCGTTCGCATCCCTACACCCCTCCGTAAACTCACTAGAGAAGAAGAAGTCGTTCCCGCCGACGGCGAAACAATCTCCGAAATCCTCGATAGCCTCGACAAAACCTATCCCGGCCTCGCTGAGCGCATCTGTGACGAACAAGGCAATATCCGGCGCTTCGTCAACGTCTTCCTCAACGATGAAGATATCCGTTTCCTCGAAGATAAGAACACCGCCGTCAAAGAGGGCGACGAAATCAGTATCGTCCCGGCGATCGCTGGGGGATAGGTTTTACAAGGCAGACGTCAGAAGGAAGAAGGAAGACCGGGCGTCGGAAGAACGGTTCTCGCTTCTTTCACTGTCTTGTGCTCTCTGTTAGGTCGATTCCCATGATCCTCACCGACGAACAAAAAGCTGCAATCTCGAAGTGGATCGAGGCGGGTGCCAGCCTTTCCGAGATCCAGAAGCGCTTGAAGGAAGAGTTCCAGATTTCCGTTACCTATCTGGAGGCCCGCCTCCTCGCCGATGACCTTAAACTCGCAATCAAGGAGCCGGAGCGCCCGCCCGAGCCGCGGCCGCTCCCAGCCGCCGAGCCGGAGAAGCCAGCCTTGAGCGGTAAAGTTTCGGTTACAATGGACCAGATCACGCGGCCTGGCGCGATGGTCAGTGGACGCGTCACCTTTTCAGACGGCCAGAAGGCCGAGTGGTACCTTGATCAGACCGGTCGCCTGGGCCTCAATCCCAGCACACCAGGATACCGCCCCAGCCAGCAGGATGTGATGGACTTCCAGGTCGAGCTCGAAAAGCTTGCCCGAAGCCAGGGGCTTTAAATTGTCTGCGTTTGTGAAACCGTAACAAATGAGGCAAATTTTCTGCAATCCGCGGGTGGGACAGATTGACGCAGATAAAGAAAAGGACAAGCGGACTTTGCCGGAACTCGAGCGGCCGTGTCTGGCGACGCGTTCGACAGTTGTAGGGCCCTTGTGTCAAGGCCTGCGAGAGACAGGCGGTTGGCACAACCGCCTCTACAACGGCACCGGGCCCGCGACTCGATTACAGGTGTCCGCCTTCAATCTGCACCCATATGTTCCATCTGCGGATTGTTCTATCAAATCCTCACCAGTTTGGAGCCGCAGCTTCGTTAGAGCAATGCCGAAAGAAATCTCCTGAGAGAATGCGTGTTCTTTATCTGGATTGCTTTTCAGGCATCAGCGGAGACATGGCAGTCGGGGCTTTTCGGGACCTTGGCGTCGAGGAAAGCGTCTTTCATTCTGCCATTGCCGCGCTGGGTCTTGGCGGGGAGATTCACGCCCATTTTCAACGCGGTGTCCGCCAGAGAATCGCCGGCTGGAAGTTCGAGACCCATGGGCAAACCGAGCATGTTCACGACGATCACGGGCGCAGCTTTCGAGAGATCCGCACCTTGATCGAGGAAAGCCGGTTCAGCGATTTCATCAAAGCCAAGAGCGTCGCCGTATTTCAACGTATCGCGGTGGCAGAAGGAAAGATTCACGGCATTGCGGCAGAAGACGTCGCGTTTCATGAAGTCGGCGCCTACGATTCCATTGCTGACATCGTCGCAGCTTGCGCCGGAATTGAGGCTCTTAATGTTGAGCGTGTACTCGCCTCGTCACTCGTTGATGGCACAGGTTGGATCGATTGCGCCCACGGCCGCTTCCCAGTCCCGGCGCCGGCAACGCTCGAGATTCTCTCCGGCATTCCGGTCCGGCAAATCGAGGAACGGCACGAGCTTATCACACCGACCGGCGCTGCACTGCTCGCAGAGTTTTCCTCCTCTTTCGGCCCATTTCCTGAGATGAGGATTGAAAAAATCGGCTACGGACTCGGGACACGCGACGATGGGCTGCGCCCGAACGTCCTTCGCGCGCTCCTCGGCGAGTGCAAGGACGCCTTAGACGCCGAGATCGATGAGATTACGCAAATTGAAACGAACCTCGACGACCTGAGCCCGGAATTGGCCGGAGCCGCCATGGAGCGCCTCCTTGCCGCCGGAGCACTCGACGTGTTCTTCACCCCTGCCCAGATGAAGAAGAACCGGCCGGGATTTGTGCTTACGGTGCTTTGCACCGAAGAAAAGTCATCTGAGCTCGCGCGTGTTCTGCTTACTGAAACCACGGCCTTCGGCGTGCGCATGCACCGCGCGCAGCGGCTGAAGCTGAGGCGCGAGTTCCAAGTCAGAGAAACGCCTTATGGGCCAGTTCGCATAAAGCTGGGATTCTTTGGAGACGAACTCGTGCAGGCCGTGCCGGAATACGAATCCTGCCGCGAAGTCGCCCGGCGCGCAGCCGTCAGCGTAAAGGACGTCCACATCGCCGCCTGGATCGGCGCCCCTCCCAAGCCGGAAGGCTCGAAGCCCGTCTGACTTTCCGCCACGGATTTTCACAGATTTCCACGGATGAGCGAATCGCTCGCGCCCGGTTTTGAAAGGGCCTTTTGCATTCGCGCTCAGCACCACGATCATCAGCTTCGCGTTATCCAGCCCGCGAATGATTTCGCTGCACCAATTCCTGCCAGGGCGCACGTCGCGCGGGGCAATCCAGCAGCGGATGCCCGCCTGTTCGAGTCGCGAGCACATCGCAGCGGCCACCGACGTATCTTGGTTCGAATGGGAAATGAAGACGTCTCGCGCCATACAGGTTCCGAAGCGCCGCAGCGCCCGCCACCGGCTGCCATGCCAGGCTGATTACATAAGAATTCCGCGATGAATGCAATCTCGGAAACCGGGCGCTAACGGATCCGCCAGCGTCGCAGCCCGCTTGAGTTGCCAATTCGTCCTCGTCGTCGTGCTCGTCCTCGATTTCCCGAAAAGATTCAAGGACGAGCAGGAGCTGTGGGCTTGTCAGAAAAATCCGTGAAAATCCGTGAACATCCGTGGCTGTGAAAACCTTCCCGCTACCCCTGCGTCTCATCACCCGGTGGCACGCGATTCGCACCGCAAACTCCGCGCTTGGAGGAACCAATAAAATCCAAGAACACTTTAGCCTCGCGGCTCCAGCTTAACGCCTTCGCCCTTTCAAGGGCCTGTGAGACATTGATTCCGCTCCAATAGACAAGCTTGAACGCGCGCTTGATTTCCAAGCGGACTTCTGGTGAGAAGCCCGCTCGGCGCAAGCCGACAGCGTTGATGCCGGAGAGTAGATTTTCCCCGTCGGCCGATACGTAGGGCGGGATGTCCTTTCCAAAGCGCGTGCCGCCGCGCACCATCGCGAGTTGCCCAACCCTTAGAAATTGATGAAAGACGGTTCCGCCGCCCAGGACTGCGCCGTCGCCGATTTCCACGTAGCCCGCAAGCAGGCAATTGTTGGCGATGACGACCTTGTCACCCAGCTTGACGTTATGGCCGAGGTGCGAACCAACCATGAGATAACACTCGTTTCCGACAATAGTCGCCGACCCTTCCTTAGTCCCCCGATGAATGGTCACGTATTCGCGAAACGTGTTGCCATCTCCAATGCGCACTTCGCTGATCACCGTCTCACGGAACGCAAAATCCTGGGGAGCCGCGCCGATGATGGCGCCGTAGCCGACAAAATTTCCCGCGCCCAAGGTGGCACGGCCTTCGAGGACCGCGTGCGCCTGAACAACGCATCCCTCGCCAAGTTTGACGTTTTCCCCAATGATCGCATGAGCGCCAACCTCGACATCGTCGGCCAATTGAGCCTGCGCGGAGACGATGGCCGTGGGGTGAATTTTCATAAGGCGCCAGCTTCGCGAAAGCTGAAGTAGGGAGTTCTACCGCCATCGGGCAAACCGATGATGATGTGATCCAGGAGGTTAATCTGCAGAAGCTTCGCGGCATCGCCAAGCTGCCGGGTGAGCCGGTGATCTGCCTGGCTTGGCGCCGGATCGCCGGACGGATGATTGTGGATAAGAATCACCGCATAAGCGGAATGAACAATCGCGGGTCGAAAAATCTCGCGCGGATGCGCCACACATTCGTTCAAGGAACCGAGTGCCACATCCTCCATGCGGAGAAGGCGCAACTTGGTGTCCAGCAAGACAACTTTTAGCGATTCACGGTCACGAGCCTGAAACTCGGCGCCAAAGGTCGTGTAGATCGCCTCGGCGCTATCCAGCACGGGTCGTTCCCCGCCGCCGCGGGCCAGGCGCTTGCCTAGTTCAAACGCCGCCGCAAGCTCGGCAGCCTTGGCAGGCCCGATACCTGTCGCGATCTTCGCGAGTTCCGTAGCCTGGCAGCGAGAGAGAGCTCTCAACGAACCCTTGGCTTTGATAAGCTCGCCGGCCAGAGTGATGGCGTTCTTGCCCTTGATTCCCGTGCGGAGAAAGATTGCCAGCAGTTCGGAATCCGTCAGGGACGCTGCCCCGCGCGCCGCGAGCTTCTCTCGAGGGCGGTCGCTGGGAGGAATTTCCCGGATCCGCACGGCGGACGATTGCTGGGGCGGGTGATCCGGAATCAAATCGTGAGAAGAATCACGCCAATCGGTCAACCAGCCCGATCAGATGATCGACGATGGCCTGCAGGCCGTTGACATAGCGATTGACAGGAACAGCTTCCAGGGATTGCCGAGCCTCGTTCAGCATTCTTCGCGCAATTTGGGCTGCAGCCGAAAGCGATCCGGCGCGATTCAGAAGATCGATCAGAAATTCCTCATCAACCCGGTCCTCCCGCAGCAGGAGGTCGCGCAAGCCGGTGAGATCAAGACCCTGGCGGTTCTGCAGCGTGAGGAGAACCGGCAGCGTGAATTTGCCCTTCCGGATGTCGGTGCCAAGCGTCTTGCCCGTTTCCTCCTCGGTGCCGGCAAGATCAAGGCAGTCGTCGTAAATTTGATAAGCGGTGCCAACCTTCAGGCCGAAATTCTTCAGCGCCCCAATCACCGTCGGGCTCGCTTCGCTAATAAAGGCGCCGAGCTCGCAAGCCACGGAAAAGAGCGACGCGGTCTTCATTTCGATGATGCGATAATAGTCAGCCGTGCTCAGTTTCAGATCATAGCGCCTTTGGGTCTGAATAATCTCGCCCGAGCAGACATCGGACGCAGCGTCCGCGATGCGGCGGCAAATGGCGTTGTTACTAAAGCCGGTGGCCAGGCGCAGCGCATGAGCAAACAGGCAGTCACCCAGCAAAACGCTGATGGAACTTCCCCACTTCGCATTGGCAGTCGGTTGATCGCGGCGAAGCTCTGCGCCGTCCATGATGTCATCATGAACAAGCGTCGCGACATGCACCATTTCGACAATTACGGCGAGATCAACATGGCCCGAAGTAATGCCCCCGGACGCTCCTCCGGCCAAAAGGGCAAGCACCGGCCGCAACCGCTTCCCGCCCTTCTCACAAACATAGGAAACGTAACCTTCGACTGCGGGATCAAATGCCCTGGCTTGTTCGCGAATTCTCTCCTCGACTGAATAGAGATGCGTATTGATCAGCTCCAGCGTCTGGGCGAATGCCACGGCGCTTTGCGGCTGCATGCCGGACAACTTTGTGATTTTATTCACGGGACCAGCATTTTAACCGTCCCCAACCTTGTCAATGGCCGATTCATGTCCGCAGGGTCAAAGCTTGTTTCTCAGCGCGCGAAGGATCTCCCGAATGATGAAGAAGGGTACCAGCATTGCGAGGGCGACCGCGACGCAAAGCAACGGGCCTGGAACCACACGGGCACGTCCGCGGGAGACCGCTACCAAAGCGGTCCGCACGGCCTCCTCGGGCGTGACGACAAACGCAGGCATCTTTTCCGCGTGGGACGCCTTGTCTCCGTCCTCCGGACGGCTGGCGACAGAATGAAATTCGGTCGAGATCGGACCCGGGCAAAGTGCTGTAACCGAAATTCCGCGTGGCCGCAGTTCAATGGCGAGCGCTTCTGAAAGGCTCGTGACGTATGCCTTGCTGGCCGAGTAGACGGCCGTGTTAGGCAATGGGATAAAGCCGGCAACCGAACTCACGTTGAGGATAGCGGCGCGGCCGCCGAGCATCATGGATGGAAGGAGCAGGTGAATGAGGTGCGTCAAGGCGGAGATGTTCACGTCGAGAATCGACCTGACTTTGTTCCAGTCGCTCGATTCGAACGCGCCTCGATCCCCCAGCCCGGCGTTATTGATGAGAAAGTCAACTTTCACGTTTTGCGATGGAAGCCAATTTACAAAAGCCACGCGCTGGTCTTCCCTTCCGAGATCCGCACCATAGACATGCACTCTCAGATTGCTGTGAAGGGACTCAAGTTCCTCCTTTAGCGCGTCCAATCTCTCCAAGCGGCGGGCCACCAAGACGAGGGAATGTGCGTGGGGCGCCAGCTGCCGCGCGAATTCCACTCCCAATCCTGACGAAGCTCCGGTAATGAGTGCCGTGCAACCTTCGTAAAATTTCATAGCGGCGAACTCTCGATGATTGTCTTAAACGTATCCAGTCAAAAACCTTTTACGACCAAGGATGGTTCACAGATTCGCAGCATCCTTGATTGTGCCAACGCGCCCGTTCGCAACCAAAGCCTCGCCGAGGCGAGCATTCCCGCCGGGCGCTCAACGGATCGGCATTACCATAAGAAAAGTGAGGAGTTCTATTTCCTGCTGGAAGGCGAGGGCACGATGGAAATCGACGGAGAGAAGCTTTCGGTCGCACCGGGCGACGCGATCCTGATTCCTCCCGGCGCCTGGCACCAAATCACGGCCTCCACCGCGCTCCGCTTCCTCTGCTGCTGCGCGCCTCCCTATTCGCACGACGACACTTACTTCTAGCAGTTTGCGGATTCGCAATGAAACAACCTAGAATTCTGGGAATCGTGCTCAAAGGCGAAGCGGCCCGCACGCAAACTGCTGGCACCGCACTTCGTGCGGTCAGCAAAGATATTTGAACAGCCCGTCCGGGCTGTTTGTAGCAGCCTGTCTGGAGGGGCTTCATCACGACGCGCCGCTCCAAAAAAAACGGCACTTTTGTCACGAGTCCGACAGGCTGCTAGTTGGACTCGTCTTTTTTGCGTTCGCCTTCCTCTTCTTTGTCGTCCGCTTCTTCGGCGGGAACGGCATCGCGCGCCTTCTTTGCCTTGTAGACCTCGCGGAACACCTTGCTCACGAGCGGAGCCGCATGAGAGCCTCCGTGAACTTTGTCATCGTTCGGTTCCCCTTCATAGAGCGCCGCGAAAGCGTATTCGGGATTCTCAGCGGGCACGAAGCCGGTAAACCACGCGGCGGTACGCTGCTTGTTTTCAGGGCCCCATTGCGCTGTCCCCGTTTTTCCCGCGACCCGGACGCCCTTGACCTTCGCAGAGTGAGCCGTCCCTTGCCCGTCATAGACCACGTTCTGCAAAGCCTTGCGCAGCGTCTTATCAATCTGGGGTGAAACCGGTATCTCCTCGCGAATCCGGTCGGGATAGGCTGCAACGACTTTGTTATCCAAACTCTGCACCTGTTTGACGAGCCGCGTCTGATGAAACTTTCCCGCTGCGGCAATCACGCTCAATGCCTGAGCCATCTGCAGCGGAGTTATCAAAATGTCGCCTTGACCGATGGCCATATTTGCGACGTCCCCTCTCTTGATGACGCGTTTGTGAACGCGTTGCATATACTCGTCGGTCGGAATGTTGCCTTCGTTCTCCGCATAAATGGGGATGCCCGTTCGTTTTCCGAGACCGAGACGATGGGCGTATTCGATGATAGGGTCGGCGCCAATCTTCAATGCCACCTGATAAAACCAAGTGTTGCACGATTGAGTGAGAGCCTCGACGAAATTCAGGCTACCCGCACCTTTCTTCTTCCAGTTCTTGAAGGTATGGTCACCGATGGTGATGGCGGTGGGACAGTCGAAATGGTTATCCGGCGTAATCTTCCCCGTGCCGAGAGCGGCAAAACCTACGAAGACCTTAAACGTTGATCCAGCCGGATATGCGGAACGATAAGCGCGCGGGACAAGTGGATCGCCCTCATCAGTGTTGTATCGCTCGAAGACCTCCTTTTTGACCACCGGCACGAATTCATTCGGATTGAAGCCAGGCTGGGATGCCATTGCCAGGATTTCGCCGCTGTTCGGATCGATCACCACTATAGCCCCGCGTTTGCAATTCTTCGCAAGCACGTTCTCGCAGATGCGTTGAAGATCTTCATCCAGCGTGGTGATGATGTTGTAGCCAGGCACGGGCGGGCGGGCGATTCGCTCGGACGTCTTATTGCCCGCGGCATCGAAAGTGACATGCAACTGCCCGACCTGTCCCCGGAGTTCGCCGTCAAAGACTTGCTCAAGCCCTTCGCGCCCCTGGCTGTCGGAGAATATCAAGTCGTTGTTCTCGACCGGGCGCACCGAGAGCGGTGCCTCCCGGCCTGTGTAACCGATGATATGCCCAGCGAGCAGGCCGTTCGGATAAAAGCGAACATAGGTCTGACGCAGAATGAGATTGGGCGTCACGCCACGCTGGACCACTCCAAGTTCCTGCGGGCTGAGATCTTCGGCAATGTCCATCGGGAGAATGCCGCGGTTCTTGTAATGGTTGAGAACGGCCTCGTCGGAAATCGAGATTGGTTTCTTGAGAAGCCCGCTGGCGAGCGTCATCTGCTGCGCTGCAAATGCCAAAATCTTGCTGTCGTGCCAGTCGAGGGGAGCAGGAAAACTGATGGCAAGGTTGTAGCTGAGACGGGTCTGCGCAAACGGCTTGCCATTCCGGTCGGTGATCTGCCCCCGGGGCGCCGGAATGCCGAGCACAAAGGTTCGAGCCTTTTTTTGCGTCTCCCATGTCGGTTTGGGATTCTCGACGAAGCCGGTGTTGTCGAGAACGGGAGCCGCGTTCTGGGCACAAAGACCATCCGGAGGGAGCAATGCAGCCGTGAAAAAGATCACCAGCGCGACGAAATGCCGGGCCGGGATGAAACTCATTTCTGCGCGACGACCTGCCTTCGCATCAAAGCTGCTGAGCCACTTTCTCAAGCGTGTAGCATTCGATGATATCGTCGGGCTGATATTCGGAGAAATCCCCCAACTTGATGCCACACTCCAGGCCAGCCCGAACCTCTTTGACATCGTCTTGGAAACGCCGGAGCGTTCCGATGCCACCGTCATAAATGGGCTGCTTCTTGCGCAAGACACGAGCGCGCGCGCTGCGGCTGATGCGTCCGTCGTTTACGTAGCAGCCGGCCACCTTTCCTTTCGTAAGATCGAAGACCTGCCGGACCTCAGCATGGCCAATGACCGTCTCGCGCAACTCAGGCTCAAGCATTCCTGCCATTGCCTCTTTCACCTGGTCGATCAACTCGTAGATGATGCTGTAGAGTTTGATCTGAACACCCTCGCGCTTCGACACAGTGGATGCATTGTTCTCGACCTTGACGCTGAACCCAATGATGACGGCGTTCGAAGCGCTGGCCAATAGAACGTCCGATTCCGTGATCGGACCCACGGCCGAGTGAATGATATCGAGAGTGATCTTTGATTGCGGAATGTCTTTGAGCGCGCCGACAAGTGCCTCGACCGAGCCCTGCACGTCGCCCTTGAGGACGATTTGAAGCGTGGGCTTCTGACCCTCGGCGATGTTCGCGAAGAGATTCTCCAATGTCGCACGCTGAGGCGCGGCAAGCTTGCTGTTTCGGATCTCGAAAAGTCGCTCCTCGCTGAGCAGCCGCGCGGCCCTTTCGTTTTCCATGACGACAAGCTCATCGCCGGCATTGGGCAAACCACTCAGACCCAGAACCTTCACCGGCATGGCGGGCCCGGCTTCCTTCACCGCTTTGCCGGTATCGCTGATAAGCTGTTTGATCTTGCCCCAATAGTTGCCACAAATGAATGCGTCGCCGACACGCAGGGTGCCCATGCGAACAATGACCGTTGCCGTCGGTCCGCGGCCTTGCTCGAGTTGAGCTTCTATGACGGTACATCGCGGGGTGGCGCGAGGATCGGACCTGAGCTCAAGTACTTCGGACTGGAGGCTTATCATCTCAAGCAAAGTTTTCACACCGGTCCCCTTGGTAGCACTGACCGGGACGCAGATGATCTCGCCTCCCCAGTCCTCGGGCGTCAGTCCTTTTTCTTGAAGCTGGGTTTTCACCCTGTCAGGATTGGCTGAGGCAAGATCGATCTTGTTGATCGCTACCAGGATTTGAACCTTGGCCGCCTTCGCGTGATTGATCGCCTCGATTGTCTGAGGCATTAGTCCGTCATCGGCGGCAACAACAAGCACGACAATATCGGTCACGTTGGCTCCGCGGGCACGCATGGCGGTAAAGGCGGCGTGACCCGGCGTGTCAAGAAAAGTGATAGACTGACCGTTGCGCTCCACACTGTAGGCGCCTATATGCTGGGTGATCCCGCCCGCCTCGCCGGCGGCGACGCGGCTCTTGCGAATTGCGTCGAGAAGCGAGGTCTTGCCGTGATCGACATGGCCCATGAATGTCACAATGGGCGCGCGAGGCTTAAGAGCTTCTTCCTTCGGTTTTTCGGGTTCCTTGGGGGCCTCGACCTTGACTTCCTGTTTGTGGTGTCCCTTCGAGGTGTCCTTCTTTTCCCGCTCGAGAACGAAGCCATGTTTGTCACAGAGCTTCGCGACCGTATCGAGTTCCAAGGTTTGATTGATGTTGGCAAAGATCTGAAGCGCCATCAGATCGGCAATGACTTGAAAGGGTTTGATCCCGATGAGCGGAGCGAGATCCTTGACCGTAATCGACGTTTTGAGATGAATCACCTTCTTGCCGGTCTCGGGTCCGATAGCTTGAGCTTCCTCGGCGGTCGCCTCAACCGGAGCTTCCTTTGGCTGAGGCGGCTCCGGGGGCTGTTCCACGACGACGGCGCTCTTTAAAGGAAGCCTCGCCTGGATTTTTTGAATGGGCGCACGCACGGGCTTCGGCGTGCCGCCGTCTGCTTCCCTTCGCTTAACCTTTTTCTTGGGTTCCAGAAGGTCGAGAGTCTCAGCGGGCGCTTTGGGCGCCGGCGGCAGCTCCGAAGTTGTCGCTTCGGGCATGGGCTTTGCGCTCGCGGAAGCTGGCATTGCCTTAGGCTTTGTGGCTTTGTCCTCGGATTTTGTGGTGGCCATCGGAAAGAGCGGGTGAAGTTTTCATAGCCTAGGAGGCGGCTGTTACCTGGGGCTGTTCCGACGCCCGAGCGGCATCGAGGATCTTTTGACCCTTGCCGACATCACAACCAAGCAATCCTGCGATATCCTCGGCGTCTGCTGTCAGGATCACTTCAATGGAATTCATTCCGCCGGCGGCAAGCGTCTGTGCCTCGTCTTCGCTGATTCCAAGCGCCTCGGTCATTGAGTGAGCCGCTTGGGCCTTCTGGGATTCCAGCACTTGCTCAGCCGTCTTGTCCTCCTCGATATCCACATCCCAGCCGGTGAGCTTGGAGGTGAGGCGCGCGTTCTGGCCGCGCTTCCCAATGGCGAGCGAGAGATCGTCCTTTCCGACAAGAACGTGCACAGTATGCGTGGCCTCATCGAGCGACAGGCTGCGAATATTCGCCGGCTTCAGCGCGGCCGCAGCGAATTTCAAAGGATCAGGATCCCAGCGGATGATGTCCACCTTCTCGTTGTTCAGCTCTCTTACTATGTTCTTGACGCGAGCTCCGCGCATTCCCACGCAGGCGCCCACCGGATCCACTTTGGGATCGGCGCTGTGAACTGCAACCTTCGTGCGATAGCCGGCCTCTCGGGCAATGGCTTTCAACTCGACGGTGCGGTCAGCGATTTCGCTAACCTCGATTTCAAACAGGCGGCGGACAAAATTCGGATGGCTTCGCGAGAGGATGATCTCCGGACCGCGGGAGGCGTTGTCCACGGCGACGACATAGGCGCGCAGGCGGTCGCCGACGCTGTATTCCTCGGTAACAACCCGCTCGCGAGAGGGCATCGTTCCCTCAAATTTTCCCAAATCCAGGATGACATCGGATTTCTCAAAGCGGCGAACTGTCCCGCTTACGATTTCGCCGGCGCGATCCTTGAATTCCTCGTAGATCATGTCCTTTTCGATCTGCCGGATGCGCTGGTTGATCGCCTGGCGGGCGGCTTGGGCGGCGATGCGCCCGAAATCCCGCGGCGTCACCTCGACCTCGACCTCCTCTCCCACTTGGATGCCGGGCTTGATGGCTCGGGCTTTGGAAATGAGAATCTCGTCGTGAGGATTCTGAACACGCTCGGCGGCAATTAGTTTGGCGAGCGCACGAATCGCCCCGGATTTCGGATCGATATCGATGCGCAATTCGCGAGTTCCCGAAGTGAAATTCTTCTTGGAAGCCGTAAGCAGGGCGCTGGAAATCGCCTCGACAAGCACCTCTCGTTTGATGCTTCTTTCACGCTCGAGGTAATCAAGCATCGCTATGAGTTCGGAATTCATAAATCGCATTTCCCCAGATGAAAAAAGCGGGATGGGACCCGCTTCTTCGCATGGTTGGGAATACAGTAATATGGATGGCGGGGCCTTGAAGGTCAAGGGCGAAGCCGAGGTCATTTTCTTCGACGCAGCCGGTACATTAATCCGGCTGGAGCGGCCCGTCGGCTGGCATTATGCGGAAGTTGCGCGGCGACACGGACTGAACGCGGATGCACAAAAGATGGAATCGGCTTTTCGGGAAGTCTGGAAGGCGCGCCCCTTTCGACCTGCCTCCCCTGGGGCACGGGAAGAAGACGATCGTCCCTGGTGGAGGGCCCTCGCCCTTGATGTGCTTCGGACCGGCGCCCCATCGGCGGCCAAAATTGACGAAGACGCGTGGTTCGAAGAGCTCTACGCGCACTTCGGCAAGCCGGGAGTCTGGATTCTCTACGATGACTCGAGAAGATGTCTCGACCGCCTCGCCAGCCGATTCCGGCTGGCCGTGATATCCAACTTCGATCGGAGGCTCCGGCTGATTCTCGAGGATCTCGGAGTCGCCTCAAAATTTGAGCACATCTTTATTTCCAGCGAAGTCGGTTGCGAAAAGCCGCATCCGGGGATCTTCCGGCGGGCTCTCGATGTCATGGACGTTGAAGCGGCTCGCTGTCTCCATGTGGGCGACGACCCCCAACGGGATTGGGCAGGCGCGGCGGCCGCGGGGATCGAGGTCTTCGGAGTGCGGCGCCCGGAAGTTACGCTCGACGACCTGTCATTTGCCAGGGGCGTTTTTTAGCAGGCTTACAATTCGCAGGGAGCCATGGAGGTCGAAAGCCGTCTGACTCTTCCGGCTGGGCGCAGCGCGATGACACGCTCATCCCGTAAAAAGTTCCGTTTTGGTCCTGCCAGTTTCAATCTTTCCTGCGCGCAGCGCCGTTTTAGTCCGGCAGCTGCCTGGCAGCTGCCGGATCGAAGGGGCCATCCCGTTTTTCCGAAATCCTTTGCACGAGATCTCCGCACGGTTGTGCTAAGTCCGACGGGCTGCTTTCGAGAGCAGCTTTTTTCCTGTGGCATTGAGCAATGAAGCAGCGTAATTGCTCAACTTATCTCATGAATCGCCTGATTTTGCGTCTCGCCTGCGGCCTTATCGTTCTGCTCGCGTCGCTCGCGCCAATGCGGGCGCAATCGAGAGGCGCAGCCGATGCAAATGCCACCGCCTACGAGCTTTACTCATCGGGTGACTATAAGGCAGCGGCCGCCGCATACGAAAAGGTGCTCAAGGATTTTCCTACGGACGGGATCGCATCCTCGGCCCAGCTTCAATTGGCCTTCTGTTATTATTTTCTGGCGCAATTCGACCAGGCATCCGCGATCCTCGCCAAAGCCGCGTCCGGACCGCCGTTATCTCCCGAGCTCAGGCAGATCGCCGAGGGGCTTCTGCCTCAAGTCCTCTCAGCCAAAGCCGCAGCAATGCCTGCGTCGGATCCGAATCGCACAAGCACCTTCGATGAAGCGATCAGCAAATTCACCGGCTACATTGACAATTATCCTCAGGCACAGGATCTCGAGAACGCCATTTTCAGTCGCGCGGTCGCCGAATATCAGGTCGGGAAATACGACGAAGCCATAAAGGATCTCGAACTCAATCTTAAAAAGTTCCCGCAAAGCGGCACCCTATCGAACACCAAGAGCCTGCTCGCCGTCGCACTGGCTACCCAAGGAAGCGCCGAACTGATGAAGGGAGACGCCTCCGCCAAGACCAAAGGCTTTGACCTCTACAAACGCGCAGCCGAATACCTGCGCGAAATCATCAAGAAGAAAGAAGATATCGCTCTCATTAACGAGGCAAACTTTCAACTCGGAGAGGTCCTCCTCAATCAAGCCGGCTTCAGCCCGGAATCCGAACGCCCAGCCCTGTACGCGGAAGCTCTGTCAGCCTATCGCTCCGTCGCTCCCAAGGAACAGATCATCACTCTCCAGCAAGATCATCTAAGGGAATTCCCCGCAAAAAAGGCAGCGGCCCTGCGAGCCAATGACCCGGCCTTGAAAAAGCAACTCGATCGCGACAATGAGCGAGAGCTTAAGAAGCTGTCCGAGCTCCAGGGAAAACCAGACCAGACTGCTACCGCCCTTTTGAAGATGGCGGAAATCTATTTCCAGCAAGGCAAGAACAATGAGGCGCGCGTGGTTCTCAAGCACGTCAGGCCTTTCCTCACCGGGGATGAGGATAAAAAGCGCGCCCTCTACTTCACCACCATGACTTATGCCCTGCAAAATGCTTCCGACCGGGCAACTGCTGGCTACGACGAGTTCCAGTCGAAATACAAAGGCGACGCCCTCGCGGACAATCTGCCCGTCGCCCTGGGCAGTATGTACCTGAGTCTAAACAACCCGAACGAGGCGATTCGCTATTTCAATGAATCGCTCGCCATCTATCCGAACGGCCGATTCACCGGTCTCTCCGTCGTCCAAAAGGCCAGCGCGGAAACACGTCTTGGCAATCTTGCCGATGCGCTTAAGACTTTTCAGGATTACCTGGCCCAAAATCCGCCGCCCGAAATCGCGGCGATTGCCCAAGCCGGCATCGCAGGCATCCATAAGGACACTCGAAAATGGGACGATGCCATCGCCGCATATGACGTGGTCAAAACGAAGTATGCGGGAACACCTCAAGCCGTCGAAGCCGACTACTGGATTGGGATTTGCACTCAGCAGAAAGGCGACAATGCGGCGGCCGCTCTCATCCTGGACACCTTCGCGAAGGCTAATCCCAAGAACGTGCTTGCCCCTCTCGCCCTCTACGCCAAGGGCGGCGCACTCATCGCCCTTGGAAAGAAGGAAGATGGAATCGCCACCCTCGCGACCGTAGCCGAACAATATCCCGACAGCCAGCCTGCTCCGTTCACTTACTTCATGCGCGCGCAAATGCGCGCCAGCGAGGGCAAAGCGGATGATGTCATTGGCATGATGAGGCAATTCATCGAAAAGTATCCCAAGGACGACAAGGTTTACTTCGCGTACGAATCCATTGCCCAGACTTCAATCAATGCCGGCAAAACGGATGCGGGCCTCGCTACCTACCGCGAGTTCGTCGGAAAGTATCCTGAAAGCCCGCAGGCCGGTGACGCGATGTTCAAGATTGCCGAACTGCAGCGCACGAAGGCCGATGGGCTTGGACGTTACAGCGCACTTAGCGAGCAAGAGCGGTCGCAATGGAATACGCTCCTGGACGGCAGCATCGCCACTTCCGAGGAAACGATCAAAAAGTATCCCGATAGCGCGTCCCTTGCCCTCGCCCTCCAAACACTCCTGCGGTCCCAACGCATGCTTTTGGGAGCCGAGCTGAAAAATGCGCCCGGGGTCGAACAATACTTCCAATCCCTCGCCGACTCAGCACCCAGCCAAAATGCTAAGAGCAAGATCCTTTTCACGCTCGCCAACTACGTGTCCGAGCAGGACAAGGCCCGCGCTCTCACGATCATGACCGACGCCTACAAGCCTGAAATTGTCTATTCTCCCCAGGACATGGACTTCTACGGGCTCGCGCTGATCGGACAGAAGAAGCTCGACGAGGCCGCCGCGATCTTCGAAAAGCTCGCAAAGGACTATCCTGTCCCTGCTAATGTCACGCCAAACCAAGCTTCGCAGCTTGTCCAGGAGGCCCAGGCCATCGCGCTCTTCGGGCGAGCTCGCGTTGCTCAGGAAAAAGGCCAGACCCCCGATGCTGGCAAACTTTTTCAAGAGCTAAAGGCCCTCTATCCATGGTCCCCCAAGGTGCTCGAAGCCGACTACGGCATCGCCCAGTCGCTCAAAGAGCAAGGCAAGCTCGACGACGCGGTCACCTTGCTCACCGGTCTCATCCGCGCTCCGACCGCGACTGCTGAACTTCGCGCCAACGGCATGCTCCTTGGAGGTTCCATAATGGCCGAAAAGGCCAAGGCGACCGCAGACCAGCACCAAAAGGACGAATATCTCGGCGCGGCCATCGATTACTTTATCAAGATCGCCCAATTCTACAGCGGCGTGCCCACCGCCGCGGCGGAGGGTCTGTGGATGGGCGGACAATTGCTCGAACAGCAAGCCAACGGTTCGGGCGATGCAAAATTCAAGACGCAGCAGCTCGGAAGAGCCAAAACTTCCTATCAGCAATTGCTAAAGGATTATCCGAATAGCGAATTCGCGTCAAAGGCCCAGGAACGCCTCACCGCGCTCGGTGGGTAACGATCAGCTGATTCGTTCTGAAGATCGGGGAGCGCGTCGCGAGACCGCGTTGTCGCCACGCGAATCACTACGGCACCCTCGCGTGGAAATGGGGAGCGCACGCGTCCTCGCGTGCAAATGTTCGGCGTCCCGCCGAACGGATAGGGCAAGAAGCCCCTTGCAGAGCGACTGCATAAAATTGCCGAAATTCCGGCTTCCCGCGTCAACGTGATGCACCGACCCGACTTTTGTCAAAAGAACAAGGCCGCTTCGCGGGTCCGCAAAGAAGGCTGGTACGCGCGCACGACCGTGTATTATTATGGGGAAAGTGCTGGCTATGCTCAGCGACTGCACGAGCAATAGGGGCCGAAAGGAGATCGTTATGAAAATCGTGCCGCTGGTGGCCGACGCCCGCTTGGGCGCGAGCTGGGCCGACGTGCACTAGCCGGGAGAGCCCGGACTGGCCTCGAACTCCTGGAGATGTCGGACCAGATCGCCCTCCGCTTCAAAGCAGGGGCAACCCCAGGCCTGGGCCCAGTTCCTCACGCTGTGCTGCAGGCTGAAGTCCGTGTCGTGGACGAAGAAGATCACCCTCTTCTCGTCGAAGTACGCGCGGAAGTAGATCTCCAGGGCCGCCCGCAGCGTCGCCAGCGAGCCGGGTGGGGCCTCCGTCTGGAACTTGTGACCGGTCACCTCGACGGCCAGGTGGCGCGAGGCGCCGGCAGGAGGCGGCTTGAAATAGAGCTCGAGGAAAGCGGCGGACCAACCCTCCTCGACGGTCGTGGCCAGGGCGCTCAGGAACCTCCAGCCCACGTGGGCTTCCATGCCCAGCCAGAGGACCTTGGGGAACTCATACTCTAGGCGGACCGGTGTCAGGCCGCCGTATTGCCACAGGGCCGAGCGGGGTTGGCCGACGTCGTACACCTGGCAGGCGATCCCGTGCGGATGAGCGGGCGAAGCTCCCTCCAGGGGGCGCAGGTCGTCGGAGAACCGCAGGACACGCAAGAGGCCGTGCTCGCGCTCGCCCTCGGCCAGCAGGCGAAAATGCGTGCGCAGCACGTTTTGCAACTCGAAGCCCCGGCCGGAATCCAGCACCGTAACGCCGACCGAGCGCAGGTACTTCGTCTGCAGCTCGAGCTCCACACGGGCGGTGCTCTCCGGCACGTGGCGGGCCACGTTGTTGAGCAGCTCCATGAGGATGATCGCCAGACGGTCCACGGTCCGGGTGACGAATGCCTTCTCGCCCAGCACGGCGCTGACGACGGCCACGAGGTTGTACACGGCGGCGCTGGAATGCGGGTCGAGTCCGACGGCGAGTGAGCCGCCGCTCAAGCTCTGGTGCCAACCTTGGAGGTCGGGTGGGGACACGCCGGTGGCGGATGGCCCCTCCTTCACGGGAGCCGCCGGGGGCGGGACCACTGCACCCGCCGTCCAGGTACGAACGACCTGCGTCAGATGCTGGCGCGCCTTGGACTCGAAGTCCGTCACGCCCAGGTAGTCCGCGACCAGCAGGCCCTGCTTGGTGAGGTGGTCGCGGAACTCCAGCACCCCCCGGTGCTGGGCCAGATCCTCCTTCGTCGGCAGGTAGGGGCTCTGGTTGAAGTAGACGAGGATCGGGATGCGACCGCCTTCGCGCCACTTCGCCAGAGCGCGCTCTACCTCTTCGACCGTGCCGGAGGAAGCGCGCTGGGTAGGCGTGCCCAGCCGTTTCCAGAAGATCCCGATGAAGATGTCCGGCGGGGGGATCTGCTGGTTGATCACGTCCTGGGCGTCGGCCCCCGCCCCGGGCCAGGCGTGGGTCTCCCAGCAGACGAGATCGAGGAGGAGCTGCCGGTCCTCGGCCACGCCACGGTTCAGCTCTGCCACCACGCGCTGCAGGCAACGCCGCTCTTCCTGGGTATCGCCAGGCGAGGCCACGAAGACCGCGATGCGCGTGCGGGAGTCCACGGTGGGGGAGTCTGGCCACGGCCTCCCCGCGAAGTCAAGGTTGCCGCCCCCATGCGCATTGGTCGTGGATCTCCAGCGACGCGATCCTCTCTAAACCCTCACCAATAAGGTGGAAGCCTTTGGCAGGAAGCAATGGCGATCCAGAGTCGAATCACTCGATCGGTTCGGCAAAATTGCTGGGCCACTACCCTGCGTTCCAATCCCATGAGCAAGGAACGTATTACCGCAAGCCAGATGTAACCGTTCTCCGCATTGGGCTCTGCCTCTTGATGGCGCAACCACCACCCTACCGCAAACCCTTTGCAATAGTACAAGCTCTTTTTCGGAAATCTTTTATGAGAACCGCTTCTAGCGTTTGATGACAGCCACTCCATCCCCTGCACCTGGTGCGTGCGAAATTCCTTACCGCGTGACCTCTCCGGGAGACGCCGGTCGTCAAGCGCTCTGCCGAGAATTGTAATCTGTGACCATCTGTTTCATCTGCGGATTCGACCAATCCTCGGTTTGAGGCGAATGCCTAAACAAAAATTTCCTATCCTTATTTCAGCTCTTCATCAAAAACAACCGCCACCTTGCCGCACTTACCGCTGGCCATGAGTGCATAGGCTTCGTCCGCCTTCTCGAGCGGGAATCTGTGTGTGACGAGGTCCTCGGGATGAATCCTCCAACGCACTATGCGCTCAACGAGATCCTCCATGAGCCAAATGCTCGTGACCCAGGATCCGTAAACCGTCTTTTGGTCATGAATCATGTCCGGGCTCGGACTAAGTCCAAGCGTCCCGCCTTCACCGACGAGTGCGATCTTGCCCCACTTGCGAGTCGTCTGGATCGCGGTCAGGCGGCCCTTGTCACTGCCGCTCGCGTCAAACGCTCTCTCAACCCCACGTCCACCCGTCAAGCTGCGGACCTCCTCGACGTTGCCGGGCCCGGCCTTCACGACGTGGTCCGCCAGACCGAGGTTCTGTGCCACCTCCAATCGCTCTTCGACAAAATCGATTCCGATGAGCTTATTGGCGCCCATCGACTTTGCCAGCATGAGAGCAGCGAGCCCCACCGGTCCCAATCCGACGACCAGAACGGCGTCATTTCCTGAAATGCCGATCTTTTCGAGTCCCTCATAGACTGTTCCGAAACCGCATGCCACCTGAGCGCCATCCGTGTAAGAGAGCTCGTCAGGCAGGGCCACCAGGTCCTTTTCGTCCGCCAGGATATGCGATGCCATGCCCCCATCTCTCTGCCAGCCATAAGCAGCCCGGAAAGGGCTCGTGCAGCTAATCATGTAGCCGCGGCGGCAATCGTTGCACACGCCGCACCCGGAAATATGGTAGACGATAACGCGGTCCCCCTTCTTGAATCGCTTCAGTCCAGGCCCTTCCGCGACGATCTGTCCGCATGGTTCATGCCCCGCGATCTTGCCTTGATATCCCTCCGGTCCCTTGCCTACGTGCTCGCGGTAAATGGCCCGGATATCGCTGCCGCAAATGGTCGAGGATTTTGTTTTGACTAACACTTGGCCATGCCCGGGCTCGGGAATGGGAAAGTCTCTAAATTCCACAGTGCTGTTTCCGGGGAGCACCGCTCCTATCATCGTCGCGTTCATATAAGGGTCACTTTGGTTAAGATTGATTCATGCAACGCCGGCCATGAGACCGCGGCTCTCCGCCGCAACAACGGCGATCGAAAAAAGCGCGTGAAGCGACTCGGGCGTTACGGAGGGGTTCTGTCGCATGGTCTGTGGACTATGGGGCTGTAATCTCGCCATTCACGTCCCAGAGATCTTCCCATGTTTGATCCTCTTTCCACAAGAACACATCTCCCTTGATGAGACGACAATTGCGGTCGATCCGCGAGAGCGCCTGCATCTCCTCGTCAGTCAGCGGATCCGCGACAACCGCTTGAAGGTTGTTCAAGTAGTTCCGGCGGTTGACAGAGAACGGGATCGGGATCTGTCCACGCTGCACGGCCCATTTGATGCAAACGACAGCTGGATGAACCTTCAGCCGCTGCGTCATTTTCACAATCACAGGATCCTCGATGTCGACAGTATCGCTTTCCGTACGGTCGCGATCGGGGCGTGCAGGCGAACCAATCGGGCTAAAGCCGATTGGCACCATGCCGTTGTCGATTACAAACTGGAACAACTCCGGTTGCTGAAAGTGCGGATGCAGTTCCATTTCGTTGCAAGCCGGTTTGATTTTTGCATCCCGTAACACCAGGCGGAGTTTCGGGATGGTCATGTTCGACGTGCCAATGTGCCGCACCAATCCCATCGTGACTAATTCCTCCAGCTTGCGCCACGTCTTCATGAAGTTCTCATGAATGTAAGGTTTCGCATCCGGACTTCGTGATGAGACGTCGCAGCCAGGCGCATGATAGTTCGGGAAAGGCCAGTGAATCAGGTAGAGATCGAGGTAATCGAGCTGGAGATCCTGAAGCGACTTTTCGAACGCCGGTATCACATCTTCCTCGGCGTGCTTATCATTCCACAACTTTGAGGTGACCCAGAGTTCCTCGCGCCCAATTCCCCCTTGGAGAATCTTGCGTAGAGAAAGGCCTATCAGATTCTCGTTCCCATAAACAGCCGCACAGTCGAAATGACGATATCCCACGGACGCGGCACCCAGCACCGCCTCAGCAATCGTTTCCCCTGATACGCTATCGGATCCAAAAGTCCCAAGTCCAATCGCCGGGATCTTCGCTCCGGTATAAACGGTTTTTTGGGGTACCTTTTTTGGCTCCACGCCGTCTGGAGCGCGAGCGAACGACTGGGTTGAGACATGTGCTGCCATGAAACACTTTATCGTACCGCAATCCTCTCAATTTCCAAGAGAGTGATTATCGAATTCTCGCCTCAAGGAGCTCGCGCCTTACCCGCGGCAAGACTGTCACAGCTTTTGGGGGTTATCCATGAATAGCAATTGTGCGAGCGGTCGCACCGGGAGCGAGATCTTCGCAGAGCGGCTTTGACACGGGAAGCTCGCTCGTGGAATCTCGCACCTGCCTTCTCGCACGGAGGCGCCCATGTCCCCTGAACCCAAATCCGAAGGACCAGTCCAATCGCACCGACGGCTGCGTGGATTATGGCGATGGCGAATTATTCTCTGGCTGCTGGTGGCGTGGGCTGTCGCTGCGTATTTGCTGGTTCCCTGGATCTGGAAGACGTACTTTCGGCACCACCGAGCCTTGGCCGGCGTACAGCAAGTTACACACACAGGTGACGGGCATCCGGGCGACCCCCTGAATATCGCCCTTGTCGGCACGGAAACTCAAATCATCCGCGCGATGACGGCAGCAGGATGGTACCCGGCGGATGCTATCACGTTCCGAAGCAGTGCCCGCATCGTGGTGGATTCCGTTTTCCGTCAGCCTGACGACGAAGCGCCCGTCAGCGCTCTTTATCTTTTCGGCCGCAAGCAGGATCTGGCTTTCGAGCAACCTGTCGGTGACAGCCCGCGCCAGAGGCATCACGTGCGATTCTGGCGCTCCGAAGAATGGGAAGAGGGCCGTCCACTCTGGCTAGGCTCGGCGACATTCGACGAACGCGTGGGCTTGAGCTATACAACCGGAGAGGTGACGCATCATATCGGGCCAGATGTGGACGCCGAGCGCGATCGCATCGCGAACGAGCTCGAGAAAGCGGATTGGGCACAGGACGTTAACTGGATAGACAATTTTCACCACCGACTCGAGGGCCGCAACGGCGGTGGGGATCTCTGGCGCACCGACGGGCGTCTCGCCGTGGTGGTCTTGAAAGATCGTTCCGATGTTCAGCAGCCAGACAAGCGCTAAAACTTTGGACTGAACAGAAGGTAGCAAAGAACGCCAAGGACTGCCGGAAGACCTCAGAAGCGTCAGCATAGCCGGCGCCCTATTGAACGTTCTTCGCTGCCTTGGCGGCCTTCTGTGGAGCCGGAGCCGTTCCGATTGCAAAATCCTGCTGAGAAACGGAGTTCCCTGGGATCTCGTCGAGACGTTTCGGATTGCGAGTTTGGTCAAGCCTCGCGGCAATTGCGGCGACCTGGCAAAGTAGCTTCCCTTGAGAGCAGAAGCGAAATAGGGTGACTGAGAAATCCGCGACGAGTCGTTATTGCGACCCGACCCTTTAATTCCCAAAAATACGAACTCAAAGAAACAAGCGAATATGGAAGCAAGCGTCCCACCACTAACCAGCCGTCCAGCTTGGAAGGCACTCCAAGCCCACTACGACAAAGTCCGCCAATTACATCTCCGCGAACTCTTCGCAAACGATGCAACGCGCGGCGAGCGTCTCGCCATAGAGGCCGCCGGGCTTTACCTCGATTACTCGAAAAACCGCATCACCGACGAGACTCTGAAGCTCTTGGTCCAGTTGGCTGAGGAATCCGGATTGCGGGCCCGGATCGACGCGATGTTCCGAGGGGAAAAAATCAACATCACCGAAGACCGCGCCGTCCTGCACGTGGCTCTGCGCGCACCGCGCGAGGCGTCCATCGTGGTGGATGGTGAGAACGTCGTGCCCGAAGTGCATGCCGTCCTCGACAAGATGGCACCGTTTGCCGACCGTGTGCGCAGCGGCGAATGGAAGGGGCACACGGGAAAACGCATCCGCAACGTCGTCAATATAGGCATCGGCGGTTCCGATCTCGGCCCGGTGATGGCCTACGAGGCGCTGAAACACTACAGCGAACGCGAAATGACGTTCCGCTTTGTCTCCAACGTTGACAGCACCGACTTCGCCGAGGCGGTTCACGACCTCGATCCCTCAGAAACGCTTTTCATTGTGGCCTCGAAGACCTTCACCACGTTGGAGACGATGACGAACGCCGGGAGCGCGCGCGATTGGTTGCTCAAGGGCCTCGGCGGCGACACCAAAGCGGTAGCCAAACACTTCGTCGCGGTCTCGACCAATGCCTCAAAGGTATCCGAGTTCGGCATCGACACCGCGAACATGTTTGGCTTCTGGGATTGGGTAGGCGGGCGTTACTCGATGGACTCAGCGATCGGCCTAGCGACCATGCTGGCTATCGGGCCGGATAATTTCCGCGCGCTGCTCGATGGTTTTCACGAGATGGATGAGCACTTTCGCACCACGCCGTTTGAGCGCAACCTTCCGGTTCTCATGGGTCTGCTCTCGGTCTGGTACAGCGACTTTTTTGGCGCGCAGACGGTCGCGGTCCTTCCCTATGAGCAATACCTCAAGCGATTCCCTGCCTATCTGCAGCAACTGACAATGGAGAGTAATGGCAAGCACGTCACGCTGGATGGGAAGCCGGTCACCTACGACACGTGTCCTGTCTATTGGGGTGAGCCAGGGACCAATGGCCAGCATTCCTTTTATCAACTCATCCACCAAGGCACCCATCTGATTCCGTGCGATTTCATCGCCTTCGCCAAGACGCTCAATCCAATCGGCCGCCACCACGACATGCTGATCGCGAACGTCTTTGCCCAGGCTGAGGCCCTGGCCTTTGGCAAGACTGCTGAGGAAGTGAAGGCCGATGGCACGGCGGATTTGCTGGTACCGCATCGTGTTTTTGAAGGCAACCGTCCTTCGAACACGCTCCTTGCCGAGCGACTCACGCCCGCCTTGCTCGGCAAGCTCGTGGCCCTTTACGAGCACAACGTCTTTACCCAGGGCGCGATCTGGAGCATTAACCCCTTTGACCAATGGGGCGTCGAGCTCGGCAAGGTTCTGGCCAATCGAATCATCCCGGAACTGGAGAGCGAATCAGAACCTGACCTCGGCCATGATGGCTCCACGAACCATCTTATCCGTCGTTATCGCCAATCTAGATAGGCAAGCACAATGAGCTTCGGATACAGCCCGCGCCTCTAAACCCTGCCAGTAGATCATCGAGACTCGCCCGAACAAAGACGAACCATCCGGAAGAAGACCTTAATTAAGGCGCTGAAGGGTCATCCTGGAAGATCCTGGCCGGCGGGGGGCGAGACGCGTACACGCTTAAAGCAGCATGTTTCGACGAATCCTGTTGCTGCTCGCGCCCGTAGCTATTCTCGCGAGCGCGCTCCGGTTCAGTCCGACGATCGTATTTGTCGCCGCATTCCTTTCCCTCATTCCGCTGGCGAGTCTTCTGGGCGAAGCGACCGAGGAGCTTGCGCTTCGCACGGGTCCAAAAATTGGAGGACTGCTCAACGCAACGCTTGGAACGATGACCGAGCTCATCATCATGTTTGCGCTGCTGCGTTCCGGGCAAATTCAGCTCCTCAAAGCGTCAATTGTTGGCTCCATCCTCATCAGTCTATTGTTTACGGTCGGCATCGCAGTGTTTTTCGGTGGAATCAGAAACGGTATGCAGCGGTTCGACCGGCACAGCGTCGGGCTCGCGACAACGACGATGATTCTTGCAGTCGTAGGCCTGCTGGTACCGACTTTTTTTACCGTGGTCGATGAACTGCAGCAGAGGGCGCCCATCACTGCGGATTTTCAGGATAAGCCGGTCGATGAGATCAGCGCAGCCGTCGCGGCCATTCTATTTCTCTTGTATCTTCTGACGGTCGTCTACCAGCTTCGCGCTCCCGAAGGCGAAGGATTGACACACGAGCGACGCATCAGATGCGATTCTGAAAAGACCAGACGGAGTATCGGTCGTACACTCGCCCTGTTGGGTGGTGCAACGGTTGGGATCGCCGCTGTGGGCGAAATCGTGAGCGAAGCCGTGGCACCCTTCGGCGCAACGTTGGGGTTGAGCTACCTCTTTATCGGAGTTGTCATCCTGCCGATGGCCGGAGCGATGTCAGAGATTATCGTTTGTGTCCGCATGGCGCGTAACAATCAAGTGAACCTCGCGATCTCGATTCCGATGAATGGGGCGATGCAAGTTCCGTTGTTTGTTGCCCCGTCCCTCGTCTTGCTAAGCGCCTTTAGTCCGGCGCCTCTAACCCTTTATTTCAGCGTCGTGGAGGTGATTGCCGTCGCAATCGCCGTGGCGCTCGCGGCGTATATCGCTATTGATGGCGTAACAAGCTGGCTCGAAGGGGCACAACTGCTCGCCCTGTGGGGCATTCTGGCCCTCTGGTTTTATTTTTATCAACCCCTCCCTGTGCTGATTTTTTAAGAGGGCTTCGCACCTCTCGACTCTCACCTCTCAACCTCCAGCTCAACTCTCAACCACGCGCAGTTGAATTGCATCACCCGCCACGTCGCGCAAATCGTGCTCGAAAATCTCTCGGGTGACGGTCCGCTTAATATCGTCGAAGGAACGATGCTTGCAGCGGAGCACCTCCCTAAGCGAAGCCACGTGGGCCTGATTGCGGCCCGCCTCAAGCCTCAAGCTCTCCGCCAAGAGCCGGCGCAGCCGGTAAAAGGGCAGATATTGCTCAGACTCCATCCGCTCCCGGCAAGACAGAAAAAGATCAAGCGTTTCATTCCAGTCATCCCCATCGAGCAAATGCTCCCGCAAATCCAAAAGCATGTTCCACGTGTCGGTGGGTGTGCAACGAAACAGATCCTCGACAATCTGCGCAGCGTCGTTCCGCCAGGACTTCTTGGCGGTCGAACACTTTCCGGCTTCAAGTGAACAAGTGGACATTGCATCACGATACGGATGTGAGACTGATTCGCAAGAGGAGCTTTTGCGCCGCGGAAGCGACCGGGGCGAGGGATCCTCGCGCGCAATTGATGGTTTGTCGCACGCCCGACAAGCCACTTGGCGCGCCGGCGTGGCCCTTATTTTGTCTCCGGGAAAAATCGATCCGAACGCGGCCGCCGCCTCTCCAACCTCGAAAATACCGCTGGACCATCGTTACGATCAGCTCATAATCGCTGTGCGCCCGGTCGTCACTTTTTGATTGGGAGCTGTCTTGGTCAAGGGCCAGGCTGCAACTGCAGGAAATCGCTTATGACTTCTGAGAGCAATCCAGGCGGCTTATACATGAGCGAAAAAGTGGCTTGGCTTCACTACTGTAGCGGCGAAGAGGCCTTGCCTGGAAGAGTTGTCATGGAATCGCTATCGCGGTGCGGCCTTCGCTCGTTTCCTCTCGATGGCAGTCCGCCATCAGGCGCGGGCCTGCTCTTGTTCGATAGGGAGACGCCGGAGCTTTGCGAATCATTGCGCGATCACAGTCATAATGGCCTAAGGCGCGTGCTGGCAATCGCGATCACGCGCAGGGCACTCAATGTGGGGACGGTTTGGAATATGTTACAGGCAGGGGCATCTGATGTGTTTGCTTGGGATCAACTTGACGATCCGGCAGCCGTGGTTGCCTCCAAGCTCGAACGATGGGAGCAAATCGACCATCTAATAATGCATTCGTCCGAGGTGCGAGAAAACCTCGTGGGGCAAAGCCCCGCATGGATTTCCGTACTGCGTCGTGTGGTCGAATTGGCGCGCTTCACCGATGGCTCGGCGCTCATCGTCGGAGAAAGCGGCACTGGCAAGGAGTTGGTTGCCAGGTTGATTCACAGACTGGACTCTCGCCTCGAGAAGCGCCAACTGGTGATCGTCGATTGCACGACAATTGTGCCTGAGCTTTCCGGAAGCGAGTTCTTCGGCCACGAACGCGGCGCATTTACCAGCGCGATTGCGGCTCGCGAAGGCGCTTTCGCACTGGCCGATCGAGGCACATTGTTCCTGGACGAGGTGGGCGAGCTTCCGATCGGACTCCAGGCGGAGTTATTGCGCGTCGTGCAGGAGCGGACTTACAAGCGCGTCGGCAGCAACGCCTGGAAAAACACGAGCTTTCGCCTCGTATGCGCCACGAATCGTGACCTTCTGCAAGAACAAGCTCACGGCAGATTTCGCCGCGATTTTTACTATCGCATTGCTGCCTGGACATGCCGCCTTCCTGCGCTGCGCGAGCGCCGTGAGGACCTCCTGCCACTAGCGCGGCACTTTCTGAGGAAGCTTTACCCCGATCAGGATCCGCCTGATCTGGATACAGCCGTGCGCGACTATCTCATCACCCGCGAGTATCCCGGCAACGTGCGTGAATTGCGCCAGCTGATCACGCGTATGGCGCAACGGCACGTCGGAAACGGCCCCATCACCGCAGGCGAAATCGCTGAGGAGGATCGA
Organism: uncultured Verrucomicrobiae bacterium; assembly: GCA_963810765.1. Taxonomy (GTDB): domain Bacteria; phylum Verrucomicrobiota; class Verrucomicrobiia; order Chthoniobacterales; family Terrimicrobiaceae; genus DASTFP01. The sequence continues at coordinate 258,898 of CAWEOV010000019.1, read as the reverse complement.
CCCGCACCGGCAACGCTCGTGCAGAGGGATTGGCGCGACGACGGGTTTGCGCTGGCCATTCGCAGGGCATTGTCGCAGGGAACAAAGCTTCGGGAAGTTAGCGATGCTGCCATCGAGACCGCCATTCAGATCGCGATGGAGGAGGAAGGATCGACTCTGCGGCGCGCGGCTGGAAAGCTGGGCGTGACAGACCGGGCCCTGCAGATGCGGCGCGCGAAGCGCCGCAGGCGGAAGCAGACCGGGGACGGAGACATCTTGCTGTGACAGGGAGATAAATCAATGCCTGTTCGCGGCAGGAAACTGCTGTCCCGCCCAGGGATCTAGCGGCTCCGTGCGCGATGTCGCCGCAGGAGCTGGCATGTCAAAAAGCATATTCTGATTGCTGCGGACGCGTTCGATCAGCCTCAGCAAATTCCCGCCCAAAACGAATTGCTCTTGATCCGGGGATAACCGCAGAGCCCGCACTTTGGCCAGCTCCACTCCTGGATGCAGCCACGGGCCATCCGAGCCAAAGAGGATTTTTCGAGCACCCGCGCGCCGCGCTGCTTGCTCGAGCAAATCAAAGCGTCGAATGCCCGAGGTATCCGTGAAGACGTTGGGATGACGCACCAGAGGATCGATCAACGCCTGTTGCGCCCTCCAGTCATCGGAGAAACTGCCCAAGTGCGGAATGATAAATGGCACGTCGGGATACTCTGTCGCCAGCAACTCTACGACGGAGACCTCGCCCATCACGTCGTAGAGCACTGGCAGTGAGAAGGCGCGCGCCACCTCACATATCTCGCGAGTAATGCGCGCGTCATAGCGATGAACTTTGACACCAACGAATCCGAACTCTTCGACCGCCTCGCGCACCAGCGCCGCCACGCGACCGCGGTCGCTTTGCGGATGGACGAACGCGAACCCGTAGAAACGCTCCGGCCGGCTCGCCACGATGCGCGCGACCTCCCGGTTCGCCACGGCGTAGTTCGAGTGAAACGCTGGAAACAGAACCGTGCGCTGTATTCCTGCCGCAGCCGCTCTGCGCATATATTTTTCCAGCGGCGCAGCCGTGTCCCACGGTCCGGTCAACCCGTCACCCTTTCCAGCGTGGCAATGGCAGTCGATGATCATGCTAGATTTCTTTGGATACCGGCTTCCAACTATCAGCGAGTCCCACAGATACCGTGCGTAAAGCAGCAAGGGGCTTCGCCCTGATCGTCCCTTTCGCGCTGCTTCCCAGTTCATTCAGAAATTCAAGGGAAGTCCTGATGGCATTGAAAAAGGTGGGCAGGTGAAACTTCTCGTTGGGCGCATGCAGGTTGTCGTCGGGCAATGCAAAGCCCATCAAGACTGTGGGAATCTGAAGCACCTCCAGGAGCGTGTTTACAATCGGAATCGTGCCGCCCGATCTCAGGAACACAGGCGTCCGGCCGAAACCTTTTTGATAGGCTGTGGCTGCCGCCTGTACTGCAGGATGTTGCCGGCTGACGAGCGCGGGTTTGGCCGAAGCACTCGCGCGAACTTCGCTTCGAACAGTGGGTGGTGTGATCCTCGCGATGTGTTGACGAAACAGTGTCTCGATTTCGCGCGGATCTTGATCAGGCACCAAGCGAAAGTTCAACTTTGCCGCGGCTTTGGCCGGGATGACTGCCTTGGCGCCGGGCCCTTGGTAGCCGCCGACGAAGCCATTGATGGTAAGCGCCGGACGCAGCGTCAATCGTTCATACGACGAGTAGCCGGTCTCGCCCCAGCCGCTCTCGGCCGCCGCGTCGCGGAGAATCTCCTCATCCGCAGGCCCGGTCGCTGCCATGTATGCGCGTTCGCGCGGGCTCCATTGCCGGACCCGGTCGTAAAATCCTGGTATTGCGACGGCCCCTTCTGCGTCGTGGAGACGAGCGATGATTTCGCACAGCGCCTGAAGGGGATTATGAACAGCGCCCCCAAAATTACCCGAATGGAGATCATGGCCGGGACCGTGCACCTCGAGTTCCACGCTCAACGCACCCCGCAGCGCATAAGTGATCGCTGGGCGATCCGGACCAAGGATTCGCATGTCGGACACCACCGCAGCCTGGGCGGCCAGCGCTTCCCGGTGCAGGCTTAGAAACGGCGTGAGATTCGGGCTGCCAATCTCTTCCTCCCCTTCAAACAGGCATTTCACATTGACCGGCAGCGTTCGCCGAGTGCGCAGGCAGGCTTCGATGGCCTTGACGTGGGCGAACAACTGTCCTTTGTCATCGCACGCTCCACGACCATAGAGATTATCGCCATCTACCTCGGGCTCGAATGGCGGTGAGTGCCACTCGTCCATAGGCTCCGCTGGCTGTACATCGTAGTGGCCGTAGATCAACAGAGTCGGCAGGCCGGGCAAATGGCACCACTGCCCGAGAATGATGGGATGTCCTTTGGTTGCCACGATCTGCACCTGCTCGACTCCGATCTGTTTTAGATGCGCGCCAAGCCATCTCGCACATTCACGCACGTCGTCGGCGTGTTGCGGCTGCGCGCTGACGCTCGGAAAGCGGACGAAATCCTTCAACTCCCGGACAAAACGCGGAAAGTTCTCCCGAGCGTAGCTGACGGAAGGGTCGATAATCATCCGATTTCCCGCTCGAATCAGCCAACCGCAGTCCCCGCTTCGCCGAAGCCTGACTCCGTTTCTTCTGATAATGGCAGCTCTGTAAACTCGAAGAATTCGGTTTCCACCTCGCTCGGCGCGCCGCCCGCGGCCAGCTTGTTCCGCTCCTCCACCAGCGCCTGCCGCATTTCCGGGCCGACAATGCCATCGGCGGGCAAGCCCATCCGTGTCTGGAAGTCGCGGATGGCTTCGCGCGTTTCCGGGCTCATCACGCCGTCCACCGGGAGCTGCAGGCCCAGGATCAAATTCAGCGAGTGCTGCACCCAGCGGAGATACTCGGCGCCGGGCTGCGATCGTTCCGGGCCAGCCGTGACTGAAACTGGCCACACCGGATAAATCGTTGTGGGCGGCCGGCGCGGACGGATGGGCGGGCGCGGGGGACGCTTGGGAAGCGGCTTTGCCGAGATCATAGGCCGGCGAATCGGGGGCCGCGAAATTCGCCTGGCTTCCTGCTCCCATTCCAAGTCTGTCAACCCTGTCCCAAAGAATTCTTCGACGGAGCGATTCCCCTGTTCGTCGAACTCCGAGTAGCTCTCAAACGGCTGCGGTTCGAACGTGAAGATCGTTTTCATTATGTACCTCCGATGTGCTCGGTTTCGTCCGCGTGGCGGAGCATGCGTCAATCTCTTTGCGCGGGCCAGTCCGTATTTTCTCCCTTCGGCGATATTCACGATGCCCGCGATATGCGCGGCTTCGTGCACCAGGGTTTGGGTCCTTTCGTAGGGCCGCGTCTCGTTCATCCAAGCACTGCCGAGCTTGATCCGTCGAATCCCCGGAAACGAGAGCCCGTAGTCCTTGAGCTTCGGATCGCTCAGAACCTCGTAGATCGGTCGCATATTGCGGATGCGCTTCTCGAAATGCTACCGAAAGACGCCTGGCGCACCTAATTCGTGCGCCCAGACGACCTTTAAACTAGCCACGTTTTCTGGAACCGGCGCATTAGGAGCAGGGCGCCTGATTGTTGTCAGCACAATAGCGTTAGGGTTACGAGGGCGGCAGTTACGGGGCATATTCTTTCCAAAAAGCATGTCTTGGTAGTGATGCTGCACTTGCTGTGCGATTTGCTCCGATTGGTATTTATCGAAGCCCAGGTTGCCGGGGGGACTGGGATTGGTATAAGCGTATGCGTCGTATCGCTTGTTCGCCCCTGACAACTTGGATGCGGCCGTAGCGGCGTCCGCAGTCGCCTGGCATTTAACCGAGTTCCACATAAAGGCGGTGGGTCCCTTCACAAAAGGTGGCAAGGTCGGATCGGGGCCGTGGTGTTGTGATTGCCATGCATGTGCTAACTCATGAATCAGATCGACCGAACGCCAACAACAAGTCGTCGAAAGCCCGCAAGGCGTCGGATTTGCCCAGCACAGGACATCACCCATCATGATCACCACGTGCCAGCCGCCGCTGGCGAGCTCCACGGCGAGAGTAAACTTTCGGCCGCTGGCTCCCAGTCCATCAGTGATGAGGATCTTCGTAAAATCGAGACTGTTTCCATACACTTTCCTGGCCTCGGCCTGCTCGGCTGGATCCAGGAAACGAGCCGTGGTCGGCAAGACGACGCCGGCCTTGCTCAGCGGTAAGGAACCTAGCGTCTCCCTGACCATTTTTATGAGGGTGTCGATTGTGACGGGCGCAGGCGCGGGTCCGGGCGGCTTGCGAAACAGACCGCTAAGATCGATCTCGACGCGACGGTTGAGCTTGCGGTCGTTTTCATTGCGCTCGGGATTAATGCGCAAACTCGTTTCGCCGGCGGACCCTGCCTGCAAGATCACCACACCGTCGATGGGTACCACATAGAGGGTCGCTACCGCGAGTCCCTGCGACAGTAGTGCGTTTTCCAGATCTTTGGTGACTTGGTCGGCGCGCGCCTGAGCAAGTGCTTTATTCGATTCCGGCGAGCCTTCGGCGCTGGTGTGTCCGATGATGCGAATCACGCCATAGGCAAGGAAGCCGCGGAGCGCGGCGCCGATGCACGTAGCGAGCCCCTTGATTGCCGCATCGTACTTGGTTTGGTAGCCAGGCTCGGCGACCGCCTTGGCCTCGGCGAAGTGATCGATAGGAGCCGGCTTCGGGCAGGGCAATAGCCCCGGACTCCCGCAAGGTGACGGCAAGCTGGGTGGGGCGACGCTCGCGCGTACCGGTACGCTACCCGATACCGGTGCGCTACCCAACGATTGCGTGCCTGTGAGCGTCCTCAACTTGGCTTCTGTCTGCGGCCCAACGATCCCGTCGACTATCAGCCCCTCGCGCTGCTGGAAGTTCCGGACCGCGCTGCGGGTGGCCGGTCCCAGGATGCCATCCACCGCCAGCCGGAGGCCCATCACCCGGTTCAGGGACGACTGCAACCAGCGGATGTAGTCGGGACTGCTGCGGCTGGCCTCGTCCTCCCATTCCGATTCCGGGGGCCAGGGAAACGGCTCCGGCCTGAATGTGAATTCGCTCTCGGATTCTCCGTAAGCCTCAAACTCAAAGGGCTCCGCCTCAAATGCAAACAGACCTTTCATTGTGGACCTCCATTTTAGATGCTTGTCGTGCGGATCGCTGCTCGGATTCGAGGGCGAACGGATCGGAATTAAAGTGCGTCGAGGTTGGCATGGCCTGTTTCCGCGTCGTTGGCTGCAGCACCATCGTTGAATCACGAACCATCGGGGTCGATCTTGTCCCAGGCCCATTGCGGATGAATTGCCTCGACATCCCGGTTCTCGTCATAGTCCGCAACCCGCGCGGTGGCCGGTCTTGCGCCCGCCGGCGATGGGAACCAGTACTTGACGCTTGCCACGCCATTGGCCAGCGCCGAGGGGACCATTCCGAGATGCCGGGCCCAGAGAGCGACGCGCAATCGTTTCGCCATTGAATCCGGGGAGGGATCGTAGATTCCGGCGATCGCTTCGCTGTCGTGCGTCAGGCTGCGGCGATTCAGGTTGGCCGAGCCGATGATGGCGTATTCGTCGTCGACCACCATCATCTTCGAGTGCACGTAGGTGTTCTTGGCGCCCGGCGGACTCAGGAAAAAGACACCCACCCGGCTTCTTGCAGCCTTCCGCAGCGGGTCGATGAATTGCTGGCGGCGGAAATGCACCTGCTCTCCCAGCTCTACCTGGCAACTGAACGCGGCCATGTCGGTGATGCTGCCATGGGGGATCAGGATGATGACGTTGAGATTCGGAGTATTCTGGAGCGCCTTCTTCAGCTCGGAACTGATCTCCATGCTGACCAGGTACTGGTCTTCGATATAGATGAACTGCCGCGCCTCGCGGATGGCTTTGAGGATCATCCGGTACGCCGTCTGTTCGCCACCCGACGCAAACCGATAGCCACCACCGTTGCCGTAGCTGCGCCCGATCTGCACGTACATATCGCCTTCCCATGCGGGTCTGCCTTCCTTGAGGCCGAGCAAGGGGCAATACTTGCCTGGGTCCAGGCGACGGTTGCGAAGCTTTTCGGCACATTCGCTTTCGCGCATGGCACGATCTTGCGGTGATAACCGGGCCATATGGTCCTGCCAGCGTTCCAGGAAGATCTTCAGCAGCTCATGGGCGGCCGGGCCCTGGATGCGGCAGTGCACGTCGTGGAACGGAGCGCCGCGGGTCGAGCCGGCGTTTTGAAGGATTCGATCCGGATTGATGTCGACGCCGCCGCAGAAGGCGATCAATCCCTCTGTGCCCTTCACGATCAGAATCTTCTGATGATGCGACCCATAGCTCAGCGTGCGGCCGTCGAGGATGGCCGCGCCGGTTGACAACCACTCATTGATGTGCATGACCTCGCCGGTGTTCTGGACATGCGCGGGCGGGTTAGGACAACTGCTCTTCTGGTCCCACAGCATGGCCCGGACCTGAACGCCGTTCGTGCTCGCCTCGGCAAAAAGCTTGCGGACCGTCGAGGCGGGATCGCCCTGGATCAGCTCGAAGTCGTCTTGCAACCACCAACCCAACAGGTAGATGTAGTGGCCAAGAGACTTTGCCGTCTTGATGTCTTGAACCATCTGCGCGAACGTTGTCGCCCCGTCGATGAAGAAGCGCACGTCGTTGCCCAGCCACACCGGCTGCATCCGCGTCGGCGGACGGCCGCCTGTCTCGAACCAGTGCGGCGGCTGCCGGAAGCAAACCTCGACCTGCCGTTGCTCCTCGACGCTGAGGCCGCCGATCGGTTTTTCACCGCAGGATTCGACTTGCAGGTCGATCCGGCTGCCGCCGCCGGGCTCCAGCTCCTCGACCTGCTCGGCCAGTGCCTCGCTGACGTTCTCGGCCCGTCGCATTGCCAGGTCGTAGTTGTAGACATCCGTGCCCTCGGGAGAGGCATGGCCGAGCACCAGCAACGAGTTGACCGGTTGCGACGTCTCCCAACTGTGGACCACGCGTTCGGCGATCTCGAACAGCTTTTCCTCGTGCGCGTCCCGATCCGTCCGTGCCGGCCTGTTCGGAACCGGTGGGGTCGGGACGTCCTTGTCGAAGCCGAAGTACAGAACATGGCAATTCGTCCGGCTGATTGCCGAACACTGCGTTGGAATGTTCGGGGGCGATCCGCCGCCGGCGGCCGTGGCCGAGACCGCCGCCGGCGGCCGGGGCGCGCCGGCGGCGACCAGCGCCGCCTCGGTCTTCGGCCCCACGATCCCATCCACAGCCAGCCCCTTGCGCTGCTGGAAGTTCCGGACCGCGCTGCGGGTGACCGGCCCCAGGATGCCGTCCACCGCCAGGCGGAGGCCCATCACCCGGTTCAGGGACGACTGCACCCAGCGGATGTAGTCGGGACTGCTACGGCTGGCCTCGCCCTCCCATTCCGATTCCGAGGGCCAGGGAAACGGCTCCGGCCTGAATGTGAATTCGCTCTCGGATCCTCCGTAAGTCTCAAACTCAAAGGGCTCCGCCTCAAACGCAAACAGACCTTTCACTGTGAACCTCCATTTTGCATGCCTTTCGTAAGGATCGCTGGTGGCCTAACGCGTCGACCACCACCGCCACAGCGGCATCGATTTCTTCAGGACTATGCCGCGCTGTAAGGATAAAACCCAGCCGCGCACCGTTTCCGTCCGGCTTGGAATGCAGGACGGTCTGAATGCCCAGTCGCTCCAACCGGCCATGCAGCGCGTGTGGGTCGATGCCAGGCATTGGCTTGAGCGTCTGCACCGGGAACAGCCCGCCGCTGGCACCCAAACCGGCTTCGGCGAGACGAGCGCGAAACTGCTTCACCCGCTCCACCAGCCGCCCGCGCAACGTCTCGCCGCAGCGCCGGTTCAAGGCTAGCGCATGGCAGGCCGCCTGCACGACGGCTACAGACGGCGGGCTGCAATGCACCCGCGTCTGGCTCTCTCGTTCAAACCGCCACACCGCATCCTGGCTCCCAGCAAGCACGGCTACCGGCACGCCAAATCCTTTCGCCAGAGAGCCGAACGAAAGCACGTCCGTGTCCGCGACATCGTACCAGCGCAGCGAGCCCCCGCCACCCCGCCCATACGGCGCGCCCGGGCAGGGACCATGGCCGAAAATTCCCAACGCCTGGGTGTCGTCCAAAACAAGAGAGCCGCCATAAGCGCGCGCACCGGCCAGGTAATCCTGAAGCGGCGCGAAGCGCCCGCAGCCGGGGCAAAAGCCGCTTGTGACCACGACTGGACGGCGCCCGCGGGTGCGCGTGCCGCTGGCCGCTTCACGCAACTGCCGGCGCAACGAGCGCGCGCCGTGGTGGGGAAGGGTGCGGACAGGCACACCCCGGCAAGCCGCACGTTCTACTCCCCAACGGGTTATCGGATACACCTCAGCGTCCATAAAGATGATGATCCTCTCTCGTGCCAGCTGTGCGAAGAGGTCCAAAGCCACGTGCAGTGTCGAAGGCGCCAGAACCGCGCCTTGGCACCCCATCAGTTCCGCCAGTGCAGCGGCCACGGCCTCCGCGCCCGGCGGCGCGACGAGGGCGCCGGGAGCGCCGGTGGTCAACCGCGGCCAGGGCCGCAGCGACCAGCTCGGGTGTTGCATCCCCAAATACAGCGCGGAGGTGAAGTCGAGCATCGGCACACGCGTTCATTCGATTCGGTGCATTCGATTTCTTCCTGGGCGGCTGCTCACTCCCGTTGCGTGCTAACCGACCCGTCTCTCTGCGCGACCGAGCCTTGCGCACTCCAGATATTCCTGGCAGCTACAACAGCCCTGGGGCGCTCAAACGCGTGGATGGCACCCCCACGCTGCGTTTGCAGCCGCCGCATGAGATGCACGGACGGCATCGTGGAATCCACGGGTTCCTGCGTCAGGTCAACACCCGTTGCAGCCCGGTAGGCATGGATGTAGCCCTGGATTTCCGAGCGCCAGTAGCGCGCCCAGTTCTTTGCGGACTCCTGGTTGGTAATCTCGATCCAGTCGCCGTAGCGAATGGAGAGCAGGAGTTGCTCGCCGAAGACCGCCAGATCGTGGAAGTGCGTAACAGTGACATCCGTCCAGCCCTGCAGCTTCTTCATCGTATCGACCTCACCCATCCACGGCTCTTTGTAGGGAACCATCGGCCGGCTTTGAAGGAAGTCGCCCATTTCCGGCCGCGCCAAAAGCCACTGCTGGATGAGCATCTCCACCCGCGCAGTCCAGGGCAGGTCGCCGAACTGGTTGTGCGCGCCCTGGGCCAGCAGCAGATGGACCTCCTTAAGGGCGTTCAGCACTGGGAAACCATCGGAGATGACGGTGGTGTCGTCGTCCCTCTCGAAAAAGTCCGTGCAGAGATGCAGCAGGTTGTGGAACGCCTCGAGGAACTTCGACCGGCTGTCCGCCGCCTGCAGCTTGGGCACGGCTTTCCCGTAGAGCGTCAGCCCATAGTGATGGTCGTACTCGTAAGCTCGCCGCGCCACCGTCAAGCGGTTCTGCTCGTCCTGGATATATCCCCAAAGCATGTTGTTCAACGGCCGCAACGGATCGATCTCCATGTGCGCCAGCGGATCGCGTCCGCCTGCGGCGCTCGCCTTGTTCTGAAAACGCAGACTGATCGCGTTCAAGGTCTGCACTAGCATCCCCTCCTCGTGCCAGAGGGACCAGATCAGCTCCAGCAGGCATGGAGACTCAATCCGCGAACTCAACACGCCTTCGCAATGGACTCGATCGAGAATCGTCTGGTCCGAAAACGCATCCCTCAGGACTCGGTTGATATAAGGAAGCCTTCCATCCCCGAGATAAGCCCTCAGTCTCTCGCTGATTTCGTCCAGAGAAACGGTCTCGCCAAGGTCAATGGCCTCTTCGCGCTTGTCGAACAGACTCTCGCCTGTAGCCAGGTCCTTGCCCTCAATCTTCACGCCGCAGTTGAGCAGCAGAAAGACTTCGGTGGCCGTCTTGAGCAGATCATAGGCAGCCGTGCCGTAAATGTCAGAGCGGAGTTCCTCCAGTTGCCTGGTCAGGACCTTGTCCGTTCTCCCCCCAGGGAGCGCAGCCCGCCTGCAGAGCACGCGGTCGATGAAGTCCTTGTAGCCGCTCCCGCTGAAAGCGATCGCCCTGGTGCGGTTACGGATGGCGACCCACAGCGCCTGGTCCGCCGTCGGCAACACCGCCGTCCGCCTCAAGCTTACAGGGATCGTGTCTTGATGGGCAAGCGGGCGATTTTGGACAGTGGCGTCCTCGCTCGCTCTGAGCGGCCGTCCGGTGTCGTCAGCGATGACTGTTCCGCTACGATCCACCAGCCGTGCTTTCAGTGTATAGACACCGGGCCGCACATTGGTTGTGTCCCAGCGGGCCTTCGCCCGATCGGCGGGGTCTGGGACGAGACGACCCACATTTTCGGTGTCGAACTTGATGTCGAGGTTGAGTCGCCTGAGATCCGGCCCGCACATGACGGCCTTCGCACCCGCCTGTGTATGCGGCGGTTCCGACTTCACCTTCAGAATCGCCTCGAGCTTCACCAGCGCTCCCTCCCTCACCACCACCGGTGCCGGCGGGTCGGTTTCGATGTCGATCGTTGCAGGCGCGATAACGGTGACCTCTGTCTCATCCCTGGCGATATCCTTGCCGCCCGCCCCCGGCTCCGTGAGTTTCGCCACGATTCGATAGACGTTTTGGGCAGCATCGGCCTCCGTTCTCCAGAGCCCCTCTGTGAAGCTTATTTTCACTGGTTGAGCGGCGCGCTTAGGAAGCCCAAGGACCTCGAATTCTATGTTGAAGCATTGCTCTGCGAGTTCGCCGGCGTTCACCGAGGTTTCGGCTCTGAGTTTGACGGCATTCCCCGCCGTGACAGCGAGCGGTGCGGCTGTGAGCTTTATCGTGATGTTCTGTTGGTTAGGCATAATTCCTCCTGCGGTTGGACTGATTTAAATGCTTGGCGCCGCGATCCTGGCGCGCGCCTGTGAAGCGCACACCTCGGACATGTCGAGGGTTCCCCTCAGCGCCCAATAGGTGAGCAGATCCGCCAGCAGCCGGCTTTCTTCCTCCGGGCTGATCTTTCCCTCCGCCCTTGTCTGGCCGATCACGGCGAAGGCCAGAGTCGGCGGCGCGGTCTGCATCCGGCGCGGCGCACGCTTCCACTCTTCGTGCAGCGCAGCCAGCCGGTCCGGCTGCCGCTCGGCCACCGAAAGCGCTTCCCCTAACGAGCTGCCGCGCAGCGCGCGCGGGCGATGATTCACCATCAACGCCACGAAGCTTGGCAACGTCTGCTCAAGGATGCCGATGAGCCGGGTTCTTTCTTCATCCAATCCCGCGATGGGATAAAGGGACTCCCACAGCGTCTCCAGCCGGTCCCATTGCGGGTGCGGATGCAGCGCACGGCCCAGCGCGCAGCTCAGCTTTGCGCGGATCCACGGGAAAGGATGCGGGTCGTTAAGATTGATGCGGAAGACGAACGCCCGCGGCAGGCTGACCACGGCCATCAGACCCGTCGTCGCCGCCACGCCCACTTTGGCCACGGCCCAGAAGTCGGCCAAGATCTCCGAGATGCAGCGTTCCCAAATCTGCCAGGCCACTTGTTCCCGCCCGCCTTTCTGTTGCATACCGATCAAGACCGGACGAAGGGAGTTGACGAGGCCAAGCAAGGCCGACGCCTGATGGCCGACTTCGTGGACGAGCGATGAGGCGATGCCGCTGCCGACCATCCGTTCGCGCGGTATCCGGATGATGGCCACCGGGTTCTCACCGCCGCCTGGCAGCCGGGTGCGCGCGCGGCGGATGGCGGCGCCGTGGCCACGGTCGAGGTAGCAAACCACCGGCGGCGTCTCGTAGTAGCCGGGCAGTTCGAGCGCGTCGGCTGCCACGGCGTCAAGTCCGCCGAGCCAGATGCCGTAATCATGCTCGCTGCGCTGCACGAGTGCGTCCGCAAAGATGTCGAACTGCGAGAGGATGGCATTGAAACGCATGCGGAGGATGGTGAAGCGGCTTTGCGCGGCAGCCGGCGCGGCGGCCTGGCCATCGGCGGTGCGGAGCCAGCGGATGAACCTCAGCACCAACTCTCGCAGTGCACAGCGTCCCTTGGCCAGGTAGCTCTCGATAGCCGTCTGCGCCCCGGGCGAAACCGCCGCTGCCAGGACTGAAGTCATCTGGAGCGAGAACGGTTTGACGCGCTCCAGCCGAGTGAGCAAAGCGCGCGCCTCCTGATCAAGGAACAGCGAAGCTGGAGAGAGCAACTCCATCCCTAGACTCCGAGCAGAATGATTTTGCCGCCACGGCGAATCCAGCGGCCGTTGCGAGAGCGCCCTCCTGCCGTCGGAGCAGCGAGCGGCGCGGCGCGTTCCTTCAGCTCCTCGATCTCTTCGAACCCGAATTCGCCGTTGCGGCCTGACCCCGCTCTGCTGTCCGCGAGTTGGGCGCGCTGTTGTTCGAGAGCGGCTCTAAGCGCCGCGATGATTCCGGCGCGAGCGGTCGCGCCTGGAGGCGTGGAAGCCGCGCTTTTTGCCGCAGTGCCTGCGAAGCGCACAAAGCGCCGGGCCATTTCAAATTCCCGATCTTCGAGGCTGAGTCCCTCAAGCTCGGCTTTGAGCACTTTGCTGGCGGCGGAGCCCAAAGCCGTCCCAACTGCTGTCCCGACTCCGGGAATGGGAATGATGCTGCCCAGCGCTCCGCCGAGAAAGGGCAGCGCCTTCTTGGCGACTCCTTTGAGCACGCCGCCAAGCCCGCCGCCAGATGAGCCGACTTTGCGGATGCCCTTCAAAGCCTTTTTGAAGACGTCGCCGAGGAATTGGTCGAGTTCGGCCTCGCTGGAAACGGCGAGCAGTTCGCTCGCCAGCTCCATCTCCTCGACCTCGCTGAGCGGTGATTCAAGTTCGCCGGCATCGAAAAATTCGAACTCGCTCGCTTCGATTTCCTGACGCAGGCTTAGGGGTTCTGATTCCAGACGTGTGGTGTCGATGTCATGCATAAGCTCTCCAATCGGTTATTTGCTTTTTGTGGTTCATTAAATGTCGAGCAGCAGGATTTCGCGGCCGCGCCGGATCCAGCGACCGGCCTGTCGCGAACGACAGGGGCAACTCCCGGGGCCATCGGGGGCGGCAGCGGCGCCGCGCAGCAATCCAGGCGCATGGCGCCGCGCCGCTTCGGTCACAGCAACCTTGGCGGCCGTGACCGGGGCGGCTGCCGCGGGCATCGAAGCCGCTTTCTGCGCAGCCGCGCCGGCAACGCGGACGAGTTGTTTGGCAACTTCAAACTCCTGGTCTTCAGGGCTGAGACCTTGCGGTTCCAATCCGGGGGGGGCCACTTGGGTGCCATCGGACGCCCCTTCGTCAGGGACAGGAAATCCTCCCGCCGCGCTGCCGATGCCGGGAAGCGACTTTTTTATCGCGCCTTTCACATAACCGCCAAGAGCGCGGCCTACGGGCGTCTTCAACGCGCGACCGGCGACCTGGGTGGCCTTCCTGAGCAGCTTGCCGATGAATTGATCGAGTTCAGCTTCGTCGGTGATTTCGAGCAAGCTAGCGGCCTCTTCCATCTCCTCGATTTCGCTAAACGGACTCTCCGTTTCGAACTCGTCCGCCCGATCGGTGTCCCTTGCGGAACCATCGCCGTTACGGGAACGAAGCAGCCCCGGAGCATGCTTCCGGGCAGCGTTGAAGACGGCCTGCTTGGCGGCCGCCTCGCCGGAGCGCGCCCCAGCCACCTGCGCCGCTTTCTGCGCGGCCGAGCCGATAAAACGGACGAGCCGCTTGGCGACTTCAAACTCCTGGTCTTCAGCGCTGAGGCCCTCCAGTTCCAGCCCGAGCAATTGGCCGGCGCGGGAGGCCACTTGGCCGCCGATGGCCGCCCCTTCGTCAGGGATGGGAAAACCTCCCGCCGCGTTGCCGATGCCGGGAAGCGCCTTCTTGATCGCGCCTTTCGCGTAGCCGCCTAGGATGCGGCCCACCGGCGGCTTCAAAACGCTGCCGGAGGCTTTTGTGGTCTTCTTGAGCAGATTGCCAATGAATTGATCGAGTTCAGCTTCGTCGATGATTTCGAGCAGTCTGGCAGCCTCTTCCATCTCCTCGACTTCGCCCAACGGGCTGTCGATCTCGAACTCCTCTGCGTACTCTAGGTCGTGCATGTCGTCTCCTCTTATTGCTAGTTTGTTGAAGCTCCTGTCTCGCCCCGAAACCTCCCTCGCCATCGGTCAGCACCGGGCGTGCCAGGCCTCTTACAGAGTAGCTTGTCGCGACGATGCGAAGACTCCTTCGGAAAGTCTCACTCCTAACTCAATTCTCCCGAAGTTCACTTCGGGCGGCTGGTGGCGGAAACGTGAAGCATCCTGGCGTGGACGCTCTTGTCCGCGCCTGCTTCAACAATCAGCTCTCAAACTTTCGTCGTAACTATTGTGACAACGCGCAAAAAGCTCTCTGGTAGCGGAGGGTGAAAAGGCTGTTGATGTCGCAGATCATTATGGCCATCGAGAGGCCGCCGGCAGCGCGGCGGCGTACACTCAGAGCCAGCGCTCGGGCGAGGCGCTCGTTTAACGCCAATCTATCCTCACGAATTTTTCGCAACGGTCCACCCGCCCCCTCCCGTTCGCACGAGGAGGCGTGACAAGCGACAGCAATCGTCAGCCCTACAAAAAAGCCGCTAGAGATTCTTCAGAAAGCTCTTAAGCATCCAGAGGGTCTTCTGATGAACCTGGATCCGGCCGATGATGAGGTCCTGAGTTTCCAGGTCGTCTGCGGAACCGGCAGCCTCCCGCAGCGCATGCGCATTACCTAGAACGATTTCGTGGGATTCTATCAGATGCGCAACAAAATCCTTGGCCGGCGTGGGTTCGACCGCCAGTTCCTCGATGCTCGAGCCCTTGGCCAGGGTCTTTAATCCGCCAATTGCAAGGACGTCCAACGCGCGCAGCCGCTCGGCGATTTCATCGATCGCCCCAAAAAGCTCCTCGTACTGGCCCTGGAAGGCGGTATGAAGCTGAAAGAAATTTGGACCCTCGACATTCCAATGCGCGAGATGGGTCTGGGCCATCAGTGCATAGGAATCGGCCAGAACGGTCTGAAGGCCTTCGATCACTGTGTTGGATGCTTTCTTGATCGCGGTTTGTGTGCTCATGGTGTTTTGATCGTTGAATCGATGGTACCTCCGTTGCCACGCTTGCGCAACCCGGCATTATTCGGTTCTTTTCCGCATGGCAAAAACCCTTTGCGACTGGTCGAAAGGCGAAATCGAACGGCGCGCGGGTAAGCTCCTCAAGCTCGTCTGCGAACCGCGCTTCTTTTGCCGCAGGTGCGCGCGCGTGGCAAACACTCCCAAAGTTCTCTGCAAACCCCGAAAATTGCCAGACGCCAGAAGCGAGTGAAACCCCACGGACGAAACGAGGAATCGCTTCCAAAGAATGCGCGCAAAAAGTGGAGAGTGACGGCGACAAGAATGCCGGGTATTTAATTCGCCACCTTTTACGGAACCGTGCACAATTTTTTCTGAAAGACCTCATTTTACTTCCTCCTTCCCCTTTCTTACTTCTGCCTTGGAATTATGCCCTATCTCTTCCTGAAAGACACTCATAGCCTGCTTCGCTGGATCGTAATTCTTGCCGGTCTCTGGGCACTGCTGCGCGTTTGGAGCGGATTTTTTGGGCGCTCGGAATGGACGAAAAAAGACCAGATGGCGGGGTTGTTCTTCACTTCTGCCCTAAATCTGCAGCTTGTTCTCGGCCTCATCCTTTATGGCATCAGCCCAATCACACGGTCGGCGATGGCAAACTTTGCCGCAGCCATGAAGGACGGCACGCTTCGATTCTTCGCAGTCGAGCACCTGTCCGGAATGCTGCTTGCCGTCGTGATTGCGCAGGTTGGTTACTCCATCTCCAAGCGCGCCGGAACGGATCGCGGGAGATTTCTCAAAGCCGCGATCGCGTACTCGATTGCGGCCGTGCTCATTCTTGCTAGCGTTCCCTGGCCCTTCATGAAATATGGCCGCGCTCTTTTCCCATCCTTCGGAAGCTGATGAGCTTGAAGATTGGCGGACTTGCACTTACATTTAATCCGTCAGGAAGGAACTCATGATGAAGACAAAAGTATTGCTTCTTGTGGCGGTCTTGTTGCTCGTGATTGCTGATGTGAGCCAAGCTGGCGGTCGCTGCGGCAGATGGGGCGGTGGCGGTTACTGGGGTGGCGGTCGCGGGTGGGGCGGTGGTGGTTACTGGGGTGGCGGACCTTACTGGGGTGGCGGATGGGGCGGCTGGGGGCCCGCGTTTGGCGTCAGCTTCGTTGCGCCTACACCGGTCTATCGCACTGTCTATGTTACGCAGCCCTCCTATGTGACTTACGCTCGACCGACGCTCGCGCGTGCTCAAGCACGCCTAGCCAGGCTCGGCTATTATCCAGGTCCGGTTGACGGCGCCTTCGGACCAATGACCAGCCAAGCCATTCGAAGCTTTCAGATCGATTACGGCCTGCCAGTGACCGGAAGGCTGGACTACCGAACCCGAGCAAGCCTCGGGGTCTGAAAAAACATCGCTTCGCCGTTAACGAAGCTTATTATGAGGCGCTATATTGCTCGCGCAAGTCGAGCGAGCATTATCCGCGATGGCGAGACGTTCGCACAATGTTTCACCCGAACAGCTTGTGTTTTGTTTTTCCGCTGAACGTCGTTTAAGTTATACTTCAAAAGTTGCCCACGTATTGGGCTGCGTATGTATCGAAGCGGGCGACGGTGCCTGGCGTCGGAAGGTTGCCGACGGCGTAACAATCGGTGCCGACGACCTCCCTTGATTGGGTATCCCAAATCATTACGCAATAAATCTTGGCGGGCGCTTTCGTTGGGCCAGCGTATAGGGAGCCCGGTTTTTCCACATTTCTTCGAATCTCCGCACGTTGCATGGGCGTAGGGTCGGCGGTCCTAACTGCCAGATAGCGAGTGCCGGATTCCTTGAAAGTCTTTTTCTCTTGAGCCGAGAACCGGTTGAACGTGGCGGTAGCGCGCTGGTCAGCAAGACGGATTTGCTGCGGCGTCGCCTTATAGGCACCAAGCGAAAGGTTCTTGAAAACAACAACGGCAAGATTGTTGACCTTCGTCAATAACTCCTGGGTCGTCATGCAGCCGGAGAAAAGGCCCGCGATGCAGAGCACGACAGGGAGGCGCGGTGAGAGTCTCATAAGGAGAAGGCTATCTTATTGATTTGCCGAAGGCAGAAAGCAGACGGTTTTGCTCGATTGTCGAGTCCGTCGGGCTTCTAACTCCTCTCCCTCGGCGTCACCCAGAGGTGTTCAAGACCCCCGTCTCGCAGCACGGTCAACCGCGCCCTGCGCTCGATCCCCTCGCCGACCAGCAGCCGCTGAAGATCGTGCACGCTCGCTACCGTGTCATGGTTGAACCAGATGAGCAAATCTCCGGGTCGCACCCCAGCCTCTTCCGCAGGAGAACCCTCTACAACTTCGTGAACGCGCACGCCGGTTCGCTGCGTCAGCTTGTGCCGGCGAGCGAGAGGCTCGTAAATCGCGGAATCCTGCCCAGCGATGCCAAGGTGACCGCGCCGAATACGCCCGTCCTTGATCAGCCAGCTCGCCACGAATTCTGCCGTCTTGCTCCCAATCGCGAAGCAGATTCCCTGTGCCGCGGCAATAATCGCGGTGTTGACACCGATCACTTCGCCTCGGCTGTTTACAAGCGGACCACCGGAATTGCCCGGGTTGAGTGCGGCATCCGTCTGGATGACGTTGTCGATCAAGCGTCCCGTCCTGGAGGGAAACGTTCGTCCCAAGGCGCTGACTATGCCCGCCGTAACAGTGTTTTCATAGCCCAACGGATTGCCGATGGCCACTGCGATCTGGCCGACCCGCACCCGGCCGGAATCCGCAAACCGGATATTGCGAAGTCCGGGGGCGTCAATCCTCAGCACCGCAAGGTCGCTGTCAGGGTCATCGCCTACGAGGTCAGCTTTTAGCGAGCGTCCGTCTACAGTCTGCGCCAAGATCCGCGCTGCGCCGTGCACAACGTGGCTGTTGGTCAAGACGAAGCCATCGGGCGAAAGCACAAACCCAGACCCGCTGCCTGAAGCGACCAATTGCCCTTTCTGTCCAGGAAAATCCGCGCGCACGTGCAGGACCGCGGGGCTCGCCGCCTCGACAGCGCGAACCAAGGCCGCCGAATAGGCGTCCAGCAGCGTGTCATCCGCCTCGGCAGCTACCTCCTTTGCCGAAGCGGCCGCGGCCGGCTCTTCGCTACTGATCCATTTGAATTGCATGAATGATACTATGTGTGCATCGCGAAACTGCAAGTGGGATGGGTTGCTAGACAGTCCTTCCGGAATCCCGCAATAATCTGCGAATGACCTTTCGATATCTTTTCCTGCTCGTCGCAATGGTGGCAGCGCCGTTGCAAAGAGCCCTTCCACAGTTCGACCCCCCGCAGCCAGACTCGAATTCGGCGCTTGGGGCACTGAGCATCCTTCCTCCCGAATATCAGGGCTATGTTGTGAAGTTATCCGCGGACAATGGGGACCCCGACCCTCCCCAATGGTATATTCTCGCTTACAGAGGCAGCCCGGACAACGGGCTTTTTAGCATAACGATTGCGAAGGGCGAGATTGTGCAGGAGAAGCCATCTCTGAATCTCGGCGAGTTGTTCAAGAGTCCAACTCCCATTGCCACCGAAAGGATCGCTATCGATTCACGCACCGCGTTTGAAATCGCTCAGCAGTTCGCCGCTGCCGACGGCAGAAACCTCGGCACTGTAAGTTACGTTTTGCAACAGACTGGAGCGGATTCGGCTCCCGTTTGGCAGATTTGGTGCTACGATCAGGGAGGCCGATATTTCGGATACCTTGAGATTGTCGCCACCAACGGCAACGTTATTTCAACCGATGGCTTGCCAAACGCCCCGTAAAAATTGAGTTCAGTTGAAGCGGGCAGGCAGCGATGGCTCTAGAAAGAATCGCCAAGCTTCCTCGATCTCAAGGGAACTGGATCGGTGCGGATCAAGTTCCGGCAGGGCGTCGATAGGGAAAAAGGCGACGTCCGTGGCTTCGTGACTCACCCGTGGTGCGCCACCGCGGAGATCGCAAAGAAAGAAGATCTTGTAGATCGCATGGGGATTCGCCGGGTAGCCGGCGCGATCGCGATCCACGATGGCCGTGACCAGGCGGGCTTTCACTTCGTATCCGCTTTCCTCGAGGCACTCCTTCTCAACGTTCTCCGCGGGAGTCAGGTTCACATCGGCCCAGCCGCCCGGTAACGTCCATTTTCCGGTAGACGCCTCCCGGATCAACAGGACCTCGCCATTTCGAAACACTGCGCCGCGAACATCGACTTTCGGCGTGGCGTAGCCGATCTCCGACGGCCACTCGAGATCTACGGGAACCACTTGGCGCAATAACTCGCTGGCAATCTCCCGCAGCCGATGGAATCGCTCTCTGTCGAAGGGGTCCGTCGAATATGTGATCCCGGCTTGCCCAATCGATGCCAGCTCACGGGAAATTTCCAACATTGTGCGACTTTCCATCCGTGGACCCTAGCAACTCGCCAGGCTTACAGCGAAGACCGATTTTCAGGGTTTTGTGCTGCTCGTTTGAACAGACCGCTGACTCTCCTCCCCGACAGTTGCTCCCGGTGGCGCGATCGGTTCAGCCCTCAGCGTCTGCGCACCATAGAGTTTCATGAAGCGCTGTTCAGACTTTGGCGTGCCGATCAAGATGATTTCGTCACCGCACTTGAGGATGGTCGACGGATCGGGATTGATTGTCATTCCCGTCCTTGAGCGAAGCGCGACAACGTTGCACCCCGTTTGGCTGGGGATCGCCGCCTGATCGAGCGTTAGTCCGCCCAGTGTATCCGGCACCCGGGTTTCGGCGAGGTGGAGTCCTTCGGCAATCACAACAACGCCGGCGCGCCGCAAATAGTTAAAGATGGTCGTCGCCCCCATGGACGCGTAGGAAAGGACAAAATCGGCTCCCGCCCTGTGCAGCGTGGAGACGTTTCGCTCGCGCGTCGCCCGGCTGATGATCTGAATATCGGGCCGAAGGCGACGGCAATAGATTGTCAGATAAATATTCATGTCGTCATCGTGCGGTGTGATGACGACGGCCGGCGCGTGATCAATTCCCGCGCGCTGAAGTGTATCTCGATCGGCCGCGCTGCCTTCGATGTACGTCTCCTGGTCAAGAATTCTGGCCGGATTGGATTCCACCAGGTGATAAGGGACATCGTGTTCCTTCAGAGCGCGCGCTATCGCCCGGCCAACGCGCCCGCCCCCAATAATGATCACCGACCCGGAACTAACGTGATAGATGCAGAAAAGTTCGTCGTAGCGTCGAATCTGGTCGGCAGAACCCGCCAGAACCAGCACGGAGGTCGCATCGATACGTGTCGCGGCGCTGGCAATTTCATACTGCCCGCGCTTCCAGATTCCAATGACATTTAATCCCGTGTGCTTGCGAAGATCGCTATCCGCAAGCGTCCTTCCTACAAGCGGGGTTCCCGCCGCCGTCGCTTCCGCAACCAACAGATCGCAGAACTCTCCGATGACATGAGCGCGCGCATCGACTCCGGTAATCCGGCGGGCGAGTGCCTGTCCCATCATTTCGCCAAGCTGAATCACGTATGAACTTCCGGCCAACCGAAGGATGTCAAGTGAATCCTCCGAGCTTGCTGTGGTAACGATGGGAACGCTTTCGCTCATTTCCCGAACGGTGAAAGCGACGTTGGTATTCGCCAGATCGTTGCCTGTTGCGGCGACCAGAGCGGCCCGTTCCGCCCGCACCAACCTGTAGGTCTCCGGACGGTCGCTCTCTGCAAGAACGACCTGATATCCCAGATCATGCAGGCGAAGCGCCTCGTCGAGATCGTTCACTAATAATGCATAAGGATAGCCGTAATGCGTGAGCTTCTCCATGAGTGCGTTGGAAACCGGATCGAGGTTCGTGAGAATGACATGGCCGCTCACCGACTCCGGCAGCTCCCGCGGGGCCCTGGCCTCTGCCTGTGCCTTCATCCAGGGCGCATAAAAGAACTCAATGAATGTAAATGGCAGCAGAATGAGCAGGAAGATCATCCCGGAGAGGAGCACCACAATGGAGAACGCCCGCCCCGCGTCGCTGGTAAACGTGATGTCCCCGAACCCCAACGTGGACATCACTGTAAGGGTCCAGTAGACCCCCGTCAGCCAGCTGTGCTCCTGCCGCTCAAACACCATCAGCACATGAAAGAGAATGCTGTAGATGACGACCAGGACGACTAGAACGAGCAAGAAACGCAGTAAGAGACGAATGTTGCGACGACTTGTCGCGGGCTTCAGAAAGTAAGTGAGCTGGGAGACCAGAAATTTCACGGGCGACGCCTCCAATCCCTTGATGATGCCTACGGTTCCATGCCTTAGGCCGGAGCGATAACCGTCACCGTTCCTTCTGAACCCCGATACTTTAACGCGCCGTCCTCGACGAACAAGACTCCCCCTTCGGCAGGAGTTGCAGACGGGGCTTCCTTAGCATTCGCTATGCCGATGACACCCTTCCCACCTCCAAACTGGCTTCTTGTACGAAGCCCGATATTGCCGCCCGCTGCTACCCGCTGAAATACGACAATAGTTTCGAAGCCTTCATCGTTGGCATTGCGGCCGTTGATCTGTAACTTGTCCGACTGAACGGCGATCTCATACTTCCCGGCGGGAGCGACTTGATCGGTCTCCACGAATTCGATATCGGGATTCGGGTCATCGATCCTGATCGAGGCCGCGCCCCCGCGTGTACTCGCCTGCCTGATACGCAATGCGGGCTGGTTGTATTCCGGGTTTGTGGCAGTCACCTCCAGAACAGCAGATGCCGACTCAAGGGCGCCATCGTTTGATATGACAGACATAGTAGCCATCGTTATTTCTCCTGTAACTTAGCGCATCGTTCGTGGCGGAAAAACGCCTTCTGGCTGCGTCGTCTTCAATTCCTCGATACGCTCTTCAATGAACGTCCGCAGTTCCTCGCAGGCTTTGATCTTTTCCGCCAACGCGTCATCTTTTGCTCGCCACGCTTTGTGCTTCTCAATTGCCCTCTCGACGTCGATCGGGCAAGCGGTGAGCTCTTTGCTAAGCGACTGGGATAACTCGGCTTCGGCGTCCGCACGTTGCTTTTCGAGTTCTTTGATGAAAATGCAAAACTGAAACCGCCGACGCGAGGCGAACACTTCGGCTACTGCACTTGCGATTTCTCCCCCAAATTTCTTCCGGGCTTCAGACGATTGCTCGAGATGAATGCCGCGCGTGGATAGCCGATTGATGATGTTCTCCGGACTGAAACCCTGAAATTTTGGGTCGTCGTAGCAAGTGCTGATTTTGACTTCGATGGGCAAATCCAAGTCATTCAATGCCCTCTCAATGGCCACCTTTAGTGGCCGCGAAGCTCCTCCACCAATATAAATATCGGCTTCGCCCTCCTTGGGTTGGAAGCCATGAAAGGCGACCCCGTAGCAGAATTGCCGCGGCATGAGTGATAGGAGCAGTGGAAAGCAGGCCGGCTGAAGGTCGGTGGAGGTGATGTGCCAGCGGTCGAAGGCGCCTTTTGCCGCATCACCGTCACCTTTGCAGAGCCACAACGACGCCGGAAAATTGCCAGCGGTCAGTTCCGCAAACGCATCTTCTGCCTGTTCATCGGTGTGTGGTTCGATCTCCCCCCCATGAGGCGCAATGGCGATGAAGTAAGCTTGCTCCCCATCGACCTTGGCCAATTCAAAGAAACTGACGGCTCCGGACTGAGGCGCGGCATCGACAACTTTGGCTTGGACGATCGCTTCCATTTCATCAGCGGTGCCAAGGCGCTCCCGACCGGTTTGGCCAGTGCGAACGACGTCGGCTTGCCCGGGATCGCCCAAGTCGGCGTCCGGATTGGCCTGTTTCACCGTATAAAGGGCAACGAAACCCGATCCGTCGCTTCGTTTGATTCGAACCTGCTGGCCGAGAGCGCGGCCGATGGACTCCAGCATAACCGGGTCAGCCGAGCAGCGTTCCGACTCGTTCTTCAGCTCCTCCTGCTCAGGCAGACGGAGTTTTCGTATCTGTGCAGTGTATTCAGTTCGCATAGTTTTTTGTTGGCGTTTTTCGACCTGCTCGTGCCGGATAGGAGTTGCTTGAGGACAAGCGCAACAACCTGGCTTCATCCGATCTCAATAAACAATACAAAGAGATCAGCGTGAAGGACACAAATACCACCAAAGAAAAATCGCACGCTGCGGCTAAGCAAGCAGGCAAGGCGTTAGGGGCGGGATTTGCCGAGGTCAAGACGCCGTCTCAGGCGTCTGACGTTCTTGACCGGATCGACAACGCCGCCGGCGACACGAAGGAACAGGATCTCGCACCCGCTCAGGGCTCTGTCAATCCAATCAAACAAGCGGAAGCCCTCAACGACGCAGCAGCAGCCGCTTCTCCAAAGGAGCGCGCGGCCGTGGTGCTAACGGAAGCCGCTGCTCAAATCGCCGCCTCGCCTCCCAAGAGCCGGGAAACGCTCGACGAGGCCGTTGCAGCCGCGTCTGGCGAAGCGTCTTCCAAAGAGGAATCGCCGCAAGTCGAGCGCGGACGAGACCTCCTAAGGAAGGAACTGATAAGCCGCCTCAAGCCTTTCGACGCAATCGACGCGGCCCTCTTCATCCGCGTTAATCACCTTCCTCATCCGAAGTGGCTCGATGGTTTGATGGCTCGCCTCAGCTGGATGATGACCGGTGGACACGCATGGATTCTCGTGGTGCTGGTCGACGCATTCTGCAATCGCCGTCGGGCAACCAAGACTGCGCTGGCCGTGCTTCCTGCCCTCTATCTCGCGACTTATACCGTTGAGATTCCCATCAAGAAATATTTCCGCCGCCGCCGGCCCTTCATATCAATCGTTCGCGCCATTGTCGTGGGGCGCAAACCGGGAAGCCATTCCTTTCCTTCAGGCCACAGTGCCGCGGCCTTCGGTGGAGCCACACTGCTTCAAACTTGCTATCCACGCGGCCGGCGTCTCTTGTTCGCAATCGCGCTTCTGGTTGCGTTCTCACGAGTTTATCTGGGTGCACATTATCCTGGCGATGTCATCAGCGGAGGTCTCGCCGGCACAGCGCTGGCCAAACTTTATCGACGCATGCTCACGAGCTTGAAATAGCCCTTCAACGATCAGCACCCGCACCCAACGTGCGCTTCGATAGACGATTAAGCGCGTCCAATCGAGGCAGTTTTTGCTTAAGTTCAAGAACCGGAGCAAATAGGTCTCCCATCTTTTTCACTCTCGTAAGAACATCGTCATGCTCGAAAGCCAGAACCCCGAAATTCTTTCGCTTTACGGTTTCTGACACCTCATCCCATGTCACGGGAGTGGAAACAGCCGGGTGACTCTTCGCTCGCAGCGAATACACATTAACTGTTGTCTTATGGTCGTCGTTCTGGCTCCAGTCCACTAGCACCTTGCCGCGCCGAAGGTTCTTTTGCATTTTCGAAACAATAGCATCAGGGAATTCGCGTTCCAGGAGCTGCGCGACAGCATGAGCAAACGGTTTGGTTCTCTCGTAAGTGACCGGGGTGTTCAGAGGAACGTAGACCTGAACCCCTTTTGAGCCAGATGTCTTGGCGAAACTCCGCATGCCGAGAGCATCGAAAGTCGCTTTCACCCACAATCCAACCTGGCAGCACAAGACAATGTCCGCAGGCGGGCCCGGATCCAGGTCAAACGCGACGCTCGTCGGACGCGAGGTCGCCGCCGCCTTGTGCAAAAACGTATGCAACTCGAGATCCGCAAGGTTTGCTGCCCAAACCAAGGTTGGAAGATCATTCATCATGCAGTAGTTGATTGCGCCGCCTTCTGACTTCGAAACCTTTGTGGTCGCCACCCACTTGGGACGATGTGACGGACACTTCTTCTCGTAAAAGAAGAGCCCATCAACGCCATCTGGGTATCGTTTCAACGTAATTGGCCGATCTTTCAAATGGGGGAGCAAGACAGGCGAAATACGGATGTAGTAGTTGATCAAGTCGCCTTTGGTAAATCCCGTCTCCGGATAGAGGACCTTGTCGAGATTTGTGACATTAAGCGTCAATCCTCCCACATCGAGCTGTGATCCAGTAGCCATCTTGAGCGTGATTGTTAGACTCTCATCGTCGCGAAGTCCCGATAAAGATCAGGGAAAACAAGCCCGGAACTCTAAGAACTACGTTGCAAAGACCCAGCGAGGAAACGCGATTGGAAACCAGCGCCTTCCAAAACCCACTGATGAAAGCGGGCTTTTTTTGTCAGAGGAAATTTAGTCCTTGTTCTTCCCTTTCCCCTTGCCGCCTTTCTCGCCGCCCTTATTTCCTCCTCCCCCACTCTTCTTGCCCGGGGCGCCTGCAGATTGCGTCTTGTTTGGCTTGGAATAGGACGCTGCGGAGTGTTTGGGGCCGCCCTTAGACCTTTCAGTCCGGTCAGCCTTCGAGTGCTTGCTCGCTTTGGACGGATTCGAACTCTGGGAATCAAAGGACTTGGCTCGCCCCGCCTTAAATTGCGGCGGATCGCTCGCCTTGTTGGATTGATAACCGCTCTGCTCCTTTCCTCGCCCCTTCCCCTTCCATTCGCGATTGCCATTTCCGCGGCTCCCCTGCTCCGCCTGAATCGATTGGGAGCCCGGTAGTGAACCGGGACCTTGCCCATCGCCCGGCAGATTACGAGAAAGACTCGAAGCGCCGGAGTCGGAGCGACGAGCACCACGGCCACCTTGACCGTTGAAGTTCAGTCGCGATGGTCTTGCCACCGTCGCGAACCGCTGAACCGGATCGCCGGGCCCTCCCCTTCGCCCAATCGCATTAAGCGCGGTCGCATTGTTTTCGAAATTGCCTTGACGGTTCCAATTCTGGCGCCGGATCTTCTCGCTGGGTTGCCAAGCCCGTGCGCTCTCGCCAGTGATGTTCACGACATTAGCAGCGTACTCACCGCCGCCCTTTCGCTTCCACTTTTGCTTCCATCCAGGATTCCAGCCGTTTTTCCATCCTGGATACCAATCGTCTCTCCATCGGGGATTCCAGTCGCCTACGCAAACCCTGCGCCGCGGCCAGTCGCAATCGTAGTTGAGCCAGGAACCGACTGCAAAGCCGATTCCAAAGGTCAAGGCCGGTCCAAGGTATGCGCCATACGGCTCATAAGGCTGCGCGTATACCACCTCCGGATCGTATTGTGGCACATAGATCAGATCCGGTTCGGCAGGCACAATCCTGATGCAGCTTTCTTCCTTCACGATTCTCTGCTGCGGACAGTCGACAAGTGTTCCCGCGGCGATTGCCTGTGCCCGCAGTTGCTGAATGGTATTCATGACATCAGCAGGCTGGTTGAGAAAGGCGTCGCCGACTTGTGTCGTCCACTCAAGATTCTGGTCCATCCACTTTAAAACGTCCGGATAGCGCGCAAGCGACTTGACACTATCGTCCCACGGCTGATTGGCGACCTGCGCGGGATCGCCGTTTGAGGAAATATAGCGCGTGGCAAGCACCACATCGGACGGAACCGTCGAGGCAGGCAGGATCACCGCGACGAGAGCGTCTGGATAAAGTGCGATTGGAGCAAGCAGCTGATTGAGCGCTTCCTGCGGGAGCCTCGGCGCCGCGCTCTCCTGTGTCGCTGGCGGAGGTACCGGTGGTTGCGGAGCTTGCGCCCGCAGGAAACCCGGGAGAAGAAAACAAATCAGCAGAATAGTCGCGCAGGATTTCCAATCCGCTCTTCCGCGTGAGATTGTACCGCGTAGCATGATAATATAGCCTACCTACAGAAACGCATGAGCGCTAGGGGTATTCATTCACCCCCTATTTTGGATCAGGGAGGCGAACGATGCCGAGCCCAAAGCCTCGAGCTGCCGATCGAACTTCAGCAAGCTGTTATTTTACGAAGGCCGCAACGAGGAACCACACGATCATCAGAACGCCGATGCTGAATTTCCCGATGATCCCAGCCGTTGTGCCCAGCACCGCGCCCCACGAAGAACGTCCTGCGGGGAGGAGACCCTTGCCACCGAGCAATTCTCCAGCGAGAGCGCCAATGAGCGGCCCGACAAAGATTCCGATCAAACCAAAGAACAATCCGATGATGGCTCCAAGAATTCCGCCAATCGCACCCCAGCGCGTCGCGCCAAACCACTTCGCGCCAAGAGAACCGCTCACAATATCCAAGACCTGCGCAGCGATCATCATCACAGTGAGAACAACCAATGTGGGCCATCCAATCGACTGCAGCGCAAAATGATTCAGGACGGCGCCACACAGGATGAGGACGGTGCCAGGCACCAACGGCACGACAGTCCCAATGAGGCCCACAAGCATAAGCCCCAGCGTAAGAAACCACCACAGAGCTTGCACGATCTCTTACTCTGCAATTGCAGCCGCGACGTCGAGCATGAATGCGACGATCTCCTTCGGACCGCCTCTTGAGAACACACGCGCGGTGAACACGTGTGACGATTCAAATCACGGGCGTAAGAAAGGGTTCTCCATAAGGTTACAGGACTTTGGCGAAGTGCTTAATAATGTCTGGATCGATTGCGCCTGGCGACGAGAGTTGAGGCTCTTCCTCCAACTCGGGCCACGAAGCACCTTCTGGGGTTTCATCTTTCACTATGAGCTCTTGACCGTCTTCGGGATGCGGGCCATTCCAAATTTTATCCAGTTCACGATAGTCTTCTGGACTCCAGCGATACATGACTCGGTGTAAACCCTTTTTTTCGTGGACAGCCGCCTCCGGAAACTTTTTGTTGGAAACGTCTGGGATCGGAAGAAGCTTACCCACATCAGCTCCCGTCAGCTTTTCCAATGCACGAGCGTAAGCAACGATATGCACCCCGCCGCGGACCAGGAGAAAGCCAACCATCGCTCTGGCGGTGGGATCTTTCACCATTTCGTAAACGCGGATTTTGTTTCCACGGGCACCACACTCAAGGAAGAAATTGTGAAGAAGGTCGAGCTTAAGGTTCCCACTGGAAAATACGTTCGCACCCGTCCACGGGTTCCCCATGGAATCAACCGGGAGAGCGGTTTGCCCTGAGGCTATGAAGTGATAGCTGTTACGTGCACTCACGGCCCCGGCAAGTGGAGCAGCCTTTTGATCCTTTGCGGTATTGCGATCGGCTCTTTTGGTTGTCCCGCTCAGTAAAAGATTAATGGTAGCGCTAACGAGTTCAATGTGACTGTATTCCTCGGCGGCGATGTTCGAAATGAGATCGTAATACGGACGCAACTTTGCTCGGCCGCGGAAGTTAAACGACTGGAAAGTGTAGTTCATTAGGGTAGACATCTCGCCGAACTTACCTCCGAGAAGTTCTTGCACGCACGAAGCCGCATTGGCATCCGGTCCGTCAGGAGTGGGAAGAGAGATAGCTAGTTTGTCGAATTTATGTATCATGCGATTACTTCGCATGTGGGCGCTCAATGAGCGGGATTAAGGAGAAAAATTTCCATCTGACGCGGCGGCCGGCTTGAATCCTCCCGGATTTAGCTATTCAATGTCGGATGGAGTTGTGACCCTGCGACCTGCCAGGCTGCTTACGATAGCCAGCAGCTCCGCCGGTTCCACGGGTTTGGCCAGATGATTCTGAAAACCGGAACGGATGGCTTTCGTGCGATCCTCCGACCGCGCATATGCGGTCAGCGCAACCGCGGGCAAAGCACTCTCCCGGCTTTCCTCGAGGGCTCGCAGCTGGCGGATGAGCGAATAGCCGTCTTCCGCGGGCATTCCGATGTCGCAAACCAGCACATCCGGCCGTGCAGCGAGAATGCGCTCGATCGCTTCGGACGCTGAGCCCGCCATCGAAACCGTCGCTCCAGCCATCTCCAGCAGCCTTTTCACGAGTTCCCGAGCGTCGACCTCATCGTCCACTACCACTACGTGAACATTGGCGAGGGACACGTCCGGCAAGGGCAGGTTCTCACGCGGCGTGGCCCGGGAACAGGGACGTTCCTTGTTAGCCTCAGAATAGACGGCCATGAGCGGAAGATGGACAGTAAAAGTTGCCCCTTTCCCGATACCCGCGCTTTTTACGCGAACATGGCCGCCATGCAGTTCGACAAGTTGCTTCACGATAGCCAGACCCAACCCCAATCCACCATGGCGACGAGTTGTCGACGCGTCCCCCTGTTGAAAACGGTCGAAGACATGAGGCAGGAACTCAGGCGCGATGCCTTCGCCCGTATCAATAACGCTAACTACGATATGCGAGTCGATGCGTTCGAGCACCACCTGGACCTGTCCGTCCGTAGGTGTGAACTTGATGGCGTTGTTAAGGAGATTCCAGAAAACCTGCTGCAGGCGATCGGGGTCGCCGGACATCCGGCCTGCGCGGGCATCTACAATCGCTTGCAGGCTAATGCCTTTGGCCTCCGCCGGGGCGCGTACGGTTTCGATTGACTCGTTCAAGACCGCGGGAAGATCGATTTCCTTTACGGCGAGCCGTACTTTTCCGGAGATTATGCGACTCATATCAAGCAGGTCTTCGATGATTTGGGCCTGGATACGGGCATTTCGTTCGATGGTGTCGAGCCCTTGCTTGAGTTCCTCAACCGTGAGTTTGCCTGTGCGGAGGATATGTGTCCAACCCAGCACGGCATTTAGCGGCGTCCGAAGTTCGTGGCTGAGCGTCGCGAGAAACTCGTCCTTTATGCGACTCGCTCGCTCGGCGTGAGAGCGCGCCGCCCGCTCGCTGTCGAGGAGTTGCACTCGCTGGAGATTGGCCGCCTCAGCGTCCTCAGCCGCCTTTTTGAGGGCCGCCTCCGCCTTCTTTCGCTCGGTAATGTCGCGAGCAACCTTCGACGCGCCGACCACACGGCCGGCGGAATCCTTGATCGGGGACACCGTTATGGAGACACTGAGCTGCCGCCCGTCTTTGGCGAGGCGAATAGTTTCGAAATGATCCAAGCGTTCGCCGCTCCTAATACGTGCGAGGATCTCACGTTCCTCCACTTGACGGTCCGATGGGATCAATCGCATGATCGACGTGCCGATCATTTCGTCGGCGGTGTATCCGAAGATGTGCTCCGCCCCAAGATTCCAACTGGTGATGATACTGTTTAAATCCTTGCCGATGATCGCGTCGTCGGACGATGCGACGATGGCCGCCAGCCGGCGGGAGGTAATTTCAGAGAGGTGGCGTTGCGTCACGTCGCGCAAACTCCACACGCGGCCCGCGCTGCGACCTTCAACGGAGAGGACTTTGGAGTGACGCTCGAAAAGGCGCCCATCCTTCAGCTCCAGCAGGTCGAAGCTCTCCTCCGCGCTCGCGGCAATTTCCGCGATGCGGGCGAAAAACCTCTGTGGGTCAGCAAAGTTCCGGCTCGCCAACTCCCGCACATCGCCCGTCGTGCCACCCTCCAGCACCTCCCGCGGAATTCTCCACATATCGAGATACTTGTCATTAAAGTCGGTGACTTTGCCTTCCTCGTCGGTCACCAGAATCGCATCCGTGGTCGATTCCAACGTTGCGCGCATGATCACGAGCGCCTCGGCAAGCTCTCTCGTGCGCTGGTTGAGGGCTTCGTTCGTACGGCGTATCTCCTGCTCGGCGCGCTGCCGGATTTGAAGAACGCTGCTCGCGGTCTGCAAGACGGAGGTCCCGATCTGTTCCGTTTCCCCCTCAGCTTGCACTTTATTTTCCATTGGTCATTTCTTGCACCAGCAGCGTTCCCTCCACACGTGAGCAAATCTTCGCAAACGCCTTTTCGCGCGTGGTCGAAGTATCGTCGCAAAATGGTGAGAAACCGCAGCCGTCGGTCGTACCCAGTTGTTCTACTGGGATATATCGCGCGGCCTCCAGGACGCGATCGCGTATTTCTTCGGGAGTTTCTACTCGCGGATCGATGGGTGAAACGACTCCGATGAACATCTGCTGTCCCGGCTTGAGTTACTCTCGGATGATCTTTAGCACGCGCGTGAGATCTGGTTCCCCCGCCAACGCGATGTAAAAATTCCCCGCCTGGAGCTCCAATAGCCCGGAAGCAACTCGGCGTAATGCACATCGGCGCTATGGGTCGAGTCCCTGTCCGATCCCGGGCAGGTGTGAACTCCGATAAGGCTACGCTCCTGCTCGGAAAAGCGGCTGAGCGCTAGATTATTGAGCTCGATGAAGCCGTTCAGCAGCCAACCAGATTTATCGATCTTCACCGGCAGTCGGCCCTCAGTGAAATCGATCTGGACCTTATAGGCACCTTTCTCAAACCACCCGCGGGTCTCCTTTTCATGCTCGCCCAGCAAATCCTCGTTGAATTCCTCTCGAGAATAATCGGGAAGATTCCCCGCCGGCTCAAACTGATCGATCGTGTCCCGGATGGCTTCATCGTAAAGCGCCTCCACATTAGGTGCTTAACCATGGCCGTGGTGTAGTCAATCCACGGGATAGTGCTCTCGATGATCGACGCGATTTAGCCGGCTCGCCATATCATCACAATAATGGAGGTGACTGCCCTCTGCGGTTGCCACACAATCGTCTGACACAATGCTTTTGGCATCGGCACTCAAGCCGACGCCTCTAAACCACCATAACAACACCCAAACGCAAAATGAAAATCCTCATCGTCTACTACTCCCTTTACGGACACGTTTTTAAACTGGCGCAGGCTGTCAAAGAAGGCGCCGAATCGGTAAAAGGAGCCGAAGTGCTCTTGCGTCGCGTAGAAGAGTTCGACATCGTTCTCAAGAAAACAGCTGACGACAAATATCTGAATCAAGTGCGTGAGCAGCAAAAAGACATCCCGGTTTGCACGCTCGACGACCTTCGCGCAGCTGACGGTGTGCTCATTGGCTCACCGACCCGCTACGGCAATATGACTGCGCAGATGAAGCAGCTGGTCGATTCGACCGCAACCCTCTGGCTCAAAGGCGAGATGGAAGGTAAACCGGCGGGCGTGTTTACTTGCACCGCCTCGACTCATGGCGGCCAGGAAACCACTCTTCTCACGATGATGATTCCGCTGCTGCACCTCGGCATGTTGATTGTTGGGGTACCCTACTCAGTGGAAGGGATGCTCCACACGGAAGCGCGCGGAGGCACCCCTTATGGCGCCACGACAATTGCCGGAGGACAGGGCGAGTTGGAGCCAAGACCGGAGGACCTGGTCATTGCTCGGGCATTGGGCCGGCGAGTGGCCGAGATCGCAGCAAAAGTGCGCGGCTAATGTGCTGAATTCCTCAACCTCTTTGAGCAGATCGTCGCGTTGTAATAGTATTCTTATTATTGTAATCTGAGCTACCGCGGGAACACGCAGGTGGTATCGGTCATTGCCCCAGGGCTGAAAGTGGCTGGCTACGCTGGCGTGCTGCAGGGTGATCCAAGGGAGGCGGGATGTTCCGATATACCGCCAGGCTGCCTGCTGGAGAGCCTGCTTACCGCGCCCGCAGATCCGGTCCGCCTGTCGCCGCTACTGCAGGCGCCATTGGGAGAGATTCTTGAGGCGGTGCGCAAACTCGGCCTCGAAGGCGTCGTAGGGAAAGAATGCCGCTGGGTCACGCCGAAGCTGGTCTGCCAAGTCGCATTCGTTTGAATGGACGGACGCCGGGCACCTGCGTCATTGCGCCTCGTCGCTATGCGCGATGATGAAAAGCCTGCGGAGGTGGTTCGCGAAACTTAAAGCTCCCTGGGGTCATGTCGGCAGGATGCGCGTGCTGGCTTATGCCGAACCGCCCTTTGGAAAGATAGTGCATCGCGCTATATTAATGAAGCAATGAATCCCTTCCCTTGGCATCCGGTTGACCTGGGGTTGAAGCTGGCCTTGGCGCCGCACGCTTGGTTCGACCCAGTTCTGGAATGGTATACGCCGCCGAGCGACTTCAGCCACGGCACCTACTTCGGCCTGGCACGCTGGGGGGACGCCGACGAGAGATGCGGCTATGTTGCCACCCAGGACTTCCACGGAGAATTTCGAGAATGCGAATTTCCGCTCGAGGAGTTGGAAGCACTTGAGAAGACGCTCAAGGCAATCTCGATTCCGCTGGGATCAAGCGTTTGCGCCTTAGATGGTGGTTCCGGATTGATCCGCATTTACCACGGGCACGAAGGCTGGATCGACTTTTTCTATCGCAATATCGAGCAGCCGCAATGGGATCCGCTTTTGGCTTTCATCCACGAAACGACCGAACGATTCCTTCCCTCCCCGACATCTGAGAGGCAGGGGAACTTGTTCGATGACCTCCCGCCAGAGGATCTCCAACCACGAGCCCATGGAGGAAAAACGCCCACTACGCCGGCGACCTGACAATCACCATTTCGGCTCGCTCTTGATGCTCGCCGTGCGGCCGGGGCCTTCTCTTTGTTACCCGGGTAGCCACGAAGGCGCTCTTTTTCTTCCTCCAGGAGATTCCAACTTGAAAACCGATTGGCAAAGGCGTGTCCTTGCTTCCAGTGGCTATCTTGAGTTGGGAATGTTCGCTGAGGCAGCGCAAGTCCTATGCCAGCGTCGCGGGCCGCTTCGAAACGCTGATTGCGTGGATTTGGCGGATTTACTGAGAGCGCAGGGGGATGGCTATCGAGGATCCGAGATAGGCCTGGCGACTTTCCACTTGTCCCACTCCGCAGTCCTGTTGAGCGCTGCGAGTTGAGCGTTGCGCTCGCCCTCCCTCACTTGAAGGGGGCGAGGTCCCGGCTCAGGCCGGCGCCCACTCCCGGAACAGCGCCGCCTGCCCATGCGTCGCGCCGTTGACCACCACCATCCACACCACCGCGCCCGAGATGCGGAAGCGCGTGCCGTCCTTCGCGATCCGCACACCACGGTAGTCGTCGATGAAGCCATGGGCGCGCACGCGCGTCAGCAGCCGGTCGCGCTCGGCCTGGACCAGCGGTTCGGCCGAGAGCCGCGACGGCAGGCGGATGAATTCGTCCCAGGTCAGGCCCCACAGACCTTGCGCGGTGCGGTTGGCGTAGCAGAACACCGGATCGACCTCGTTACCGTGCATCAGCAACGCCGCCGGTGCGTCGTAGAGATCGCCGCCCGCATCGGAGCGCAGGTCCCGGCCGACCACCGTCCGATAGCTCGCCTCCAGCAGTCGCTCGAGGTCAGGCCGCATCGCAAAGCTCGGTGATGTGGTTTGCGCCGCCCTCCATCGCAGCGCGAGTTTCCGCCAGTGTTCTTTCCGCTTCGTCGATATCCCGCGGGTGGAGAATGGACACTCGCTGGTCGTTCAGATGAACGAGACAGGCATTTTCGGGCGCTGTGCCGCGCTCCTTGAGGACGCGGGCATCCGAGGAACGCCATGACGGCGCTGATCTCGCCCCGACCGGCATCGCCAACTCGGTGCGCTTCAAGCAAATACCAATTCTTCGCGCCTGGTCGGCTTGTGTTCCTCTTGGGCCAGTTTGCGATTGGCGTCTAAAACCATTCGAAGTGCGTCTCTCAAGTTTCACGAGCTTTTTTCAAAGTCTTCCCTTGGGTGCCAATTCCTGGATTTCCTCCACCCAGGCTGCCCGCCAATCATCTGCTTGTAAGCAGCCGTCCGCCTCAAGTCTGTATCTTCCCCGCATTCGGCTTGCTTGTCCAGTTCCTCACCCACCGGTGAAACGCGCTGCTGCTGACCGCCCGACGACACATTACTCCGCTCGGCCAAAACGATGATCCGCCGTGGACTCACCAGATTACGCGCAGGGGATACTGATGAATGAGCGGATCGGGTGTGATGAGGGGCAGGCCCTCGTTGAGAGCGTGCGCGATGAGCAAGCGGTCGAAGGGATCTCGGTGGAGGGGAGGCAACCGCTCGAGAAAATATATTGTCTCATCGTCAAGCGTGCGGTACTCGAGACCGAGTTTCGCGACGGCGGCAGGAACCGCAACGCGGGGGGGCTTTGGCATGGGGAACTTTCCGAGACTATATTTGAGCTGGATCTCCCATGCGCTGACCTGATGAAGTCGCAGAGTATTGGAGGAATCGGCCAGCGTTTCCCGAGCAGAGCCCGACAGCCGATGCGCCTCGTCGGCAAGCCAGAGAAAAGCGCACGTGTCCAAAAGGACCGTCATGGCTTAGGCTTCCGAGCCTCTTCGGACTTGGATAGCGGCGGAAAGATTGGACCGCTTTCGAGGACATCTTCCAGTTCGCGATCAGGGGCATTGAAATTGGAAGGACAGGGAAACAAGCCCTTCATCAGCCCAAGCTTTCGCTTTGGCTTACGCCGGGCAGCCGCCCCGATCGGCCGAATTTCCGCGAAAGGCTTGTTGCGGTCGCACAAAATGACTGTTTCTCCCGCTTTCACAAGCCGGGCGTAGTGCGAAAGCCGCGCCTTCGCCTCATGGAGATTGATCCTAGTCATATTCACAGGCTAGACTTGACCTTGTAGTTGGTCCAGATCGAAAACGGTCGCGATGAACCTCTTTCGAAGAAGGGCGGGAATTTGTTGCGCCAGCGTGTAGAGGTTGTGCAGTTGCGTCCTCTATCGACCGCGCTTGCGCGATCGGCGGCTGTATCAACCGCATTTCTATCCACAGGCTCTTGGCACAAGCGCCTCTACAACTGAATCAGTCAGTTTGTTTGCCCGTCATCCGCGGATCGGCAAACCAGCCTCATTCGTTACGGTTTTCACAATTGAAGCTATAAAATTCCCGAGCTCCCTGTTCCAATATAGAGCGCGCGGTGGCCCCCGATTTGAACGATTGCCCCTCGTGCCGGGGTGTTTGCCAACACATATCCCTGCTTTGTCAGGGGAAGCTGGGTTGATCGATCGACAAGCAGAACACACCAGAGCTTGAAGGACTGGCCTCTGCGCTGGAGGTAGGCGCTTGATGAAGTTTGCGAACGACCCAACTTAATCCAGAGATCCTGAACCTCGCTCGGAAAGACAGAATCGGCTGTCACGGCAAGGAAACGCACCTCAGCGGCGGAGTTGGGATGGCGGGAGAGGTAGTTTCGTGCTCGCTTCCGAACGAGTTCTATTCGTTGCGGGGTGGCTTCGCACATCGTGATCGCGTAATCACGCGAATCTGACGAGCGTGAACCTGGCGCAACGCACCCCAACAGCAGCGAGCAAAACAACAGGAGGAAAGCAGGCTTCATGGACCTAAGGTGCGAACTGCACCTGCAAGTGCTGCCCGACGCCAGCCACCAAGGGTTACCAACAATGCAACTGCCAATGTTAATGATGATGTCCGCAGACGACGACTGAGAAGCCAGGGCACGGGCAAATAGTCGATGGTGCCGCTGAACAGTACGGCTCTTAGTAGAATAGGTATCAGTGGTGATCATTTCGGCCAATTTCTTCATTTGTATATACGTCGCTCACATTGACTCCGATCCTTTAGCGAAGCTGCGCCTCTAACCGACGGGGATTGGTTGAACAATCCGATAGATGGAACAGATGACGCAGATAAAAGAGCGCCTGTAATCGATGCGCGAGCCCCCGAAATTCATGGCAGCCCGATGACCGCATGAGTCTGCTTGTCTCTTTTCCATCTGCGCCCATCCGCGTCATCTGCGGATGCGACCAGAAAAACTTGCCTGGTTTTCACAATTGAAGACAAGCTAGATCTAGGCGGCTCGAAAACGCCTGCAAAGGTACCCACAGAAACGCATCGCACGATCAACCAAACCGCTGATTGCACGGATTTTTCGGATGTTGAAACAAATAGGCTGGCTCGATCCGCTTGCCGTGACTGAGTTCTTTTTCTGTTCCAAGTCCGCCGGCGAGGACGCGTGCGCTCCCCTTACCGGGATTTTCTGGGAGACCGCAGTAGAGCCTGCCCTTATCGACCCATACGGGCTGAAGTAAGAAGGAAGAATTAAGCCACCTAAGGCTCGCTCTGGCAGGAAGGAAGAATTTTGATCCGGTTTATCCGTCTTGATCCGCGGTCAAACAGGACGGGCGGAGGGCTGTTTACGAAAACACCCCCGACAATTTGACTACCCAAGCTAGAAGGCAAAGAAGTCCGGCGCCGAAAAGTATTAGCTGAATCTTTCCAAGCTGCTTGTATTTGATTTCCTTTGTCTCGGCGATCTTCTCCACCTGGATGCTAAGCAGGAAAACAAATAGACTCGAACATAATACCGACAGACTGAAGAATATAATTGCGAACAGGAGCATCGGTCGCACGGGCTCTGCGGCCCCTCCCCTCAGCACAAGCACACAGCCTGTGGCTGCGGCAAAGTTTAAACTAATCATCCATTTGCTCCAGTCGGACAGTGAGCTGATGGCATTGAGGAGGGTTTCTTTGGAGTTACTGTTTTTCTCTTCCATTCTTATAAATTGGTTATTCGGCGCGCAGCCTTTGAGCGTGTTCCAGATTTCTGGGCAGCGAAGGAATCTTCGCGTAGGCAGCGCTCGATGGTTGGTTGTTGCTCTCTCCGCCTTGGGTTTCGGGCCTCATCCAAATTTCCATTCTTGCACGCGGGTCCTCAATCGACCAGAAAAGACCGGTGCCCCGGTCATGAAACGCCTGCTCTGGCTCGATATCGCCAAAGGACTCGCCATCCTCTGGGTCGTCTATTTTCATTTCTTTCAGACTTATCGGCCCGGCTCACCGTCGCCGATGTCCGGGAATTTTATCGCGAAGGTCGCAGGCCCGAATGGCTGGGAGAACGCAGCCGCGTCGATCGAAACAGCCGCGCGGGTCGTTTGGTTCGCAATCTCGGGATGCGGTTACCACGCGGTCGGACTCTTCATCATCGTCAGTGGGTGGTCGCTGGCTGCGGCCTCGGCGCGGCGCGAAGCGAAAGCTCCAATTGCATGGGGTGAATGGTATCGCTCCCGCTTCATTCGGCTCTACCCGATGTATTGGCTCGCGCATCTCGTATATCTCGTCTCGCCATTCGTGGCGCGGCTCGAGCCGATCGATTACCGCATCCTTATCAGTCTCACCGGCCTGCGAATGATCGATATCTCGATGAACTTCATGTACTTGAATGCAGCATGGTGGTATTTCGCGATGCTCATTCAGCTCTATGCGCTTTTCCCGCTCCTCTACATGACGATGCGGAAAATAGGATTATTGCAATATGTCGTGCTGGCCTTCGCGATTGGCTTTATCACGCGCTACCTGCTGTTGGAAGTGTGGCATGCAAGCGGCGGGTGGATACTGGGCGGAAATGCCTTGTCCCGGCTCCCGGAGTTCGCGCTGGGGATGGTGCTCGGAATGCTGCACCTCCGCGACCCAGCTCACGTCGAGCGGTGGCTGCTAGGCGGCGTGGGCCTTGTCGTCGGCCTTGCGCTGTATTTCGTCGCGCCCTATTTTTATACGGGGTCGACGCCGTACGTTTTCGCGGATTTGTGGACGGGCACCTGCTGCTTCCTGTGCGTCGTCGGCGTCGCGGCACTTTTGGAGAAATGGGCTGTGGCGGCAAAGTGGATCGGCCTGGTTGGAGCGTTTTCGTATGGCATTTACCTCGTACATCAGCCGTACGTCATTTGGGTGGGACTTCGGATCCGGGACTGGCCGGCATGGGCGTTTTTCTTGGCTACGGCGTTCGTCCTGATCGTGCTCAGCGCGTGGGGGATCTTCCTCGAGAAATTTGCAAACGCCATGCTCGAGAAAGTAATTGGCGGCAAGAAAAAGCCTGCTCCTGCCGCCCAAAGTTTGTAGGGACGGCTGTGTCGGTCGCTCAACGAGGCAACGGGCGGTCGGCACAACCGCCTCTTGAACCCTACTTTTCCTTCTGGGTTTTCCGGGCGGGACGCCCAGAACTGCACGCGGGGACGCGCCGCGGTGAGTCGCGTTTTGCGTTAACGCGGTCTCGCGATGCGCTCCAGGCGCAAGGACAGGCGCGCATCAAAGGCTATCGCTACTAACATCTTCCGACTCACTCCTCATGGTTCCCCACGAAGTTGTCGAGGAGCGTAGCGTAGTGGGGATCTGCGGATTGTCCGCCATGTTAACCCGCGCCGCGCAATACTTGCTCGACAACATCCCGCGCCCTCGGCGCTGCCAGAGCCTTTTGAAAATAAGCGAACGGGCCCTCCACGTATCGATCAAGAACCTTACGAAAGAGCTGCTCCTTGTTGCCAAAAGCAGCGTAAAGGCCCGGCGATTGATACGCATATTGCAGGTCAGGTCGGAGAGAGAAGCCCCTTCATAACCTTTGGCCCAAAAAACGTGCAGGGCGAAAGAATTACTGTCACAAATCCGATCCGTAGCCCCCCTGATGCAGAATTCAGGGTGAATATCCGTCGTCTCTATTCGTTTTAAGGATTAGGTTACGATATGAAGGTCACACATCTCTTTCCCCGCGCACTTTCAGGTGAAGGAACAGGTTGGAAGCTTTTCCTGATTATGGTCCTTAGTGCGTTTGTGGCGTGTCCTCTCCGAGCGCAGGATTCTGCGCCAGAGCCGCCGCCGATGCTTCCACAGAGCGCCCCTCAGCCACTGTCCCAAGAAAAGCTTAAGAACCTTGTCGGTCCAATCGCCCTCTATCCGGACGCACTCATTGCATTGATCCTGCCTGCTTCGACCGTGCCCTCCGATTTGGTGCTTGCAGAGCGCTACATCGCTTCCAATGGCGATCTAACGCAGATCGCCAATCAACCCTGGGATGACAGTGTCAAATCGCTAGTGCGCTATCCGGATGTCTTAAAATGGATGGATCAAAACCTCGAGTGGACGACGACTTTGGGTGAGGTTTTTCTCGATCAACCCGCAGATGTTATGAATTCCATTCAGGCCCTCCGAGCGGAGGCAATTGCCGCGGGCAACCTAACCGACAGTCCGCAGCAGCACGTCGTCCGAGAGAAAACCTGTATTCGCATCGTGCCCGCACAACCTGACGTGATTTATGTGCCAGAGTATGATCCGGAGGTGGTTTATGTGCAGCCGTATTCCGAGGATGTCGGTCCCCTGTTGACATTTAGCGCGGGATTTGCGGTCGGTTCTTGGCTTAACTACGATTGCGATTGGGACCGACGCGGCATCTATGTCGGTCAGTGGCGGCCCGGATGGAACCAATACAGAAATTGGGATCGCGGCGATCGTGATCCAAACGGGAACCGCTGGAATGAAGGTCCAAACTGGGATCGCGGTGACCGAGACCAAAACTGGGATCGCTGGGATCAAGGCCGAAACTGGGACCGCGGTGGGCGAGGCCAGAACAACAGCATCGTCAATGTCGTAAACATCAACAGCGACACCGCGCGTCAGTGGCAACCGAGTGCGAGCAGTCAGCGTCAACAGGCGCGTCAACAGCGCGTCAGACGCTCGAACACGCGTTTTTCAAACGTTGAAACCTCTAATGTTAATCGAGCACGGGGAGGGCCGAGCGCAACCGGCCTGGCTGAAGCCGCTGATTCCCGCATCAATCAAATTCCCAAACCCTCACGTCTTGGCATCGCCAGGCAGGGCCGGGAGAGAGATCGCCGGAATGGGAAGGCGGATCGCGATAGCCGTTTCAACCAATTACCTGCGGCATCCATTCCTGCAACCGACGCCGCGCAAGGCAATAACCGGAAAGTGTCCGAACCAGGCGCAGATCCCAATATTGCCGGCGAGCAGGGCACGCCCGCGACCGGCGGCGGTAAGGGAAAAGATTCTCGCAACTTGAGCAAGGAGGATCGAGGTAATCGTCAAGGCCCAAACACTGGATCGGCAAATGCCGTGTCTGAAGGGCGGGGCAAGAACCGCAAAGCGCCTCAGCCGACCGCGCCTCCCAATGTTGCCGGAGAGCAGGGCACGCTACCCGCAGTTGGCGAGCAAAGGAGCGTTCCTCGTAATGTCAACAAGCAGGGGCGAGACAATCATCAAGGGACGGGCGCTGGAGGCCAAAATGTCACGTCCGAAGCGCGAGTCAAGAACCGCAAAGCGCCTCAGCCAACCGCGCCTCCCAGTGTTGCCGGAGAGCAGGGCACGCCCCCTGCCAGTGGCGATCAGCAGAGCGCTGTTCGCAACGTGAACAAACAGGAAAAGAGCAGTCGTCCAAAATCAGCCGCTGTCGATGCTTCACGAGACCGGGGCCGGCATTCGAGCAAGGACGGTCAGGGAGGTGGTCCTCGTGATTCGAAGAAAAATGCGCAGTCCGGCGCGAGCAGTCAGCCACCGGCAGCGAATACCGGTGCACCGAAGCAAAAACAGCAGAAACAGGTCCACCAGGCTCAAAGCGCGCCTCCTCAGCCAGGCACATCTCAGCAGCGCTCGAACGAGCGAAAACGCGAGCAGAAGCCTCCTTCACAGCCGGCAGCCGCAAAGCAAAACAAACCTCCACCACAGCAGCCGGCAGCCGCAAAGCAAAAACAGCAACCTCAGAGGTCCGCCGCGCCCCAGCAAAACGCGCCTTCCAAGCCTCCTAATGCACCGCAGGGTAAGGGTAAAGGCAAGGGCGGCGGGGAGGGCGGCGAGAAGAAGGACAAACGCGATAAGTGAGCGGATCACTCCTTAAGCGCCGCTTCTCGGCGCTTTCGCGAACAAACTAAAAAAGCTTCGCGTGAATGCGACGCGTTCTCGACGATTGGGCGGATACTGACTTTACGAGATGCCGCGCGCTGAGTTCTATTGCAGGTCATGCGGATTCTGATCGCGCCGGACAAATTCAAGGAATCTCTTACGGCGAAACAAGTGGCTTCCGCCATCCGTGACGGCTTCCATTCCGTCTTTCCCGAGGCAAATTTCGACATTGTGCCTGTGGCTGACGGCGGTGAGGGAACCGCAGAGATCTTCCTCGAAGCGCTCGGCGGCCGCCGGATCGAAATTGCGGCTCACGACGCGTTCGAGCGCGCGGTCACCGCTTCCTACTCATGGATTCCTAACAGCGAGCTTGCGGTAATCGATATGAGTTCCGCCTCGGGACTTTGGCGGATTGCTGAAATCGAGCGCGATCCCTTGCGAGCGTCCACATTCGGCACAGGCGAGTTGATGGCGGACGCCATCGCGCGCGGAGCAATGAATCTCGTTGTCGGCTTGGGTGGAAGCGCGACGAACGATGCCGGGGTTGGCATGGCCGCGGCGCTCGGATGGAAGTTCCTCGATGACGAGAACCGGCCCGCCGCTTCCTACCCCGCGGAGTTCCTTCGCATAAAGCAGATCGTCCCGCCCGATGCGCCGCTCTCCTGCTGCATGACCGGACTTTGCGACGTCAAGAACCCCCTGCTCGGAGAATCCGGCGCGACGCGCATCTTCGGTCCACAAAAGGGCGCAACACCCGAAATGCTCGCCAGCCTCGAGGAGTCCTTGGCTCATCTCGCGCATCTGTGCCGCGAACAGCTGGGGAGTGACTTCAGCAACGCGCCGGGCGCAGGCGCGGCGGGCGGCCTGGGCTTCGGTCTGCTGACTTTTTGCCAGGGGTCTCTTGAACCCGGCTTTCAAGCCGTGGCGCGTCTGATGGACTTGGAAAGCAAGGCCGCGGGCGCTGATCTTGTCGTCACGGGGGAAGGTCGCCTCGACACACAATCTCTGCAGGGCAAAGCGCCCTACGAAATCGCCCGCCTCGCCGCGCGCCATGGCAAACCCGTGATTGGGTTTGCGGGTTTTGTGGAAGAGAACCTCCCGGGACTCGACGCCTGCGTGCCGATCGCCAACGGACCTTTGACGCTTGATGAATCCCGTCTGCGTGCGGCAGAATTGTTGCGCGCCGCAGCGGTGAGAACTGCTCGCCTGTTGAAAATCACCCTATGAGTCAGAAAATCGCACTATTGTTTTCCGGCCAGGGCGCGCAGGCAGTCGGTATGGGAAAGGATCTCGCTGCGGAGTTTCCCGCCGCCGCAAATCTCTTCAAACAGGCTGACCACGTTCTGGGCTTTCCGCTTTCTCGAATCGCCTTTGAAGGCCCAGCGGAGGAACTGACGAAGACATCGGTCTGTCAACCGGCGCTCTATGTGCACGGTCTGGCTTCTCTCGCCGTCCTCAAGGAAAAACTGCCCGGCTTCACTTTTCATGCCGCGGCGGGACTTTCGCTGGGCGAATTTACGGCCCACGCCGCAGCGGGGACGTTCGACTTCGAGACCGGCCTCGGCCTTGTCGCAAAGCGCTCGAAGGCCATGCAAGAGGCCTGTGAAAAAACCCAGGGCGGCATGGCTGCCGTCATCGGCGGCGAGGAAAATCGGATCCGCGAACTCGCGGCAGCGGCCGACGTCGATGTCGCCAACCTCAACAGCCCGGGCCAGATCGTGCTGTCCGGCGAGTCGTCGAAAATCGCCCTGGCGGTTTCCATCGCCAAGGAATACGGCGCTCGCAAGGCGGTAGAACTTCAGGTCGCAGGAGCCTTCCATTCCCGCTTAATGGAAAGCGCCTACCTCAAGCTAAAGGAGGTCTTGAAAGATACTCCGATCAACGTTCCCGAGGTCCCCGTGGTTTGCAATGTGGACGCGGTGACAGTTAGTGATGCGGATTCGATACGCCGCACTCTCGCCGACCAGGTGACCGGCAGCGTTCTATGGACGGAAAGCATCGAATACCTTCTCGATCATCTCCATTGCAGCCAGTTCCTCGAACTCGGCCCCGGCGGGGTTCTTGCCGGTCTCGTAGGCCGCATCCGCAGAGGCACCCCCGTTATTTCAATTTCCGATGCCGCTGGCCTAGCGGAAGCAGTGAAGGCATTGGCTTAGCGGCTTCGATCGAGAGGGCGTGCGGCTTACTCTGCTAGCCTCCGCCTGATCGCTTGCTTCGCGAAAGAAAACGACAGCAAACAGAAAGTCGCCACTATATCACGCTTCCTTCTTAATTCTTCCCTCCCGCGCGCTTAGGTGGCTTCCTTCTTACTTGTCCTCACCTCCGTCAGTATCTGGCTGACAAGCTCTTGGGGCTCTTTCGAGACATCGACGACGAGCGCGTCTTCGGGGTCTTCCAACGCTTCGAACTGGCTGCGTAACAATGCGGGATTGAAGAAGTGGCCCTTCCTCGACTTCAGCCGTTCGGAGATAAGTTCAAATCCCCCGTGAAGGTAGATGAATCTTACGTCGGGATCATTTCGCCCCAGCGCCTCCCGGTAACGTTTCTTGAGGGCGGAGCATGCGAGGACATGCCCTGGCTCATCGCGTTTCCACCGCTCGATCACATCCCTGATGCTCCGCAGCCAAGGCTCGCGATCCTCGTCGGTTAGAGGAACGCCACTTTTCATCTTCTCCACATTAGCTGGGCTGTGAAACTCGTCCGCGTCGCTAAAGTCCCAACGCAAAGCCGCCGCGAGCTCCCGGCCCACGGTCGTCTTGCCAGATCCAGACACTCCCATTATTACGATAATCATATATTCCCATCGACAAGGTGCTGAATATCACCTTGAAAGGAAATTGCCACTATGTTCGGAAATCCCAAGGACGATCCGCCCATTGGAGAATTGCGTGATGTGACTTGAAGAAGCACAGTTTTTCGTGAAAGTAGCTCATGAGCGCCGTCGCCACCGACATTGTAGAAGAGATTCTCGATTTAAAAGAGAGACGAAACGCCGTCATTCTTGCCCACAATTACCAGGTGGGACCTATCCAGGACCTGGCGGATTTCGTGGGGGACTCGCTGGGTTTGAGCTACAAGGCGTCCGAAACGGACGCGGAAGTTATTGCCTTTTGCGGCGTGCACTTCATGGGCGAGACGGCGAAGATCATCAACCCGAGCAAGAAGGTCGTCATCC
The DNA here is from genome assembly GCA_963810765.1 of uncultured Verrucomicrobiae bacterium. Classification (GTDB taxonomy): domain Bacteria; phylum Verrucomicrobiota; class Verrucomicrobiia; order Chthoniobacterales; family Terrimicrobiaceae; genus DASTFP01. Next base: position 214,482 of record CAWEOV010000019.1, on the reverse strand, counting down.
CGGACACGGACGCCGGCTGCTCGCTTTCGGACTCCTGCCCGCCGGAAGATCTTGCCGCCTTTCTGGCAGCACATCCCGAGAAGAACTACTATGTCATCGCATACATCAATTGCAGTGCCGGGGTGAAGGCGCTGGCGGACGTGATCTGCACCAGCGGCAACGCCGTCAAAATCGTCGAGAGCGCTCCTGAGGATCGCCCAATCCTTTTCGTTCCCGATCAAAATCTTGGTTCCTGGGTCATGGAGAAGACCGGCCGTAAGATGGATCTCTGGCAGGGCAATTGCTACGTCCACGTCGAGTTCACTCGCAACAGCATCGCCTCGATTCGCAAAGACTATCCCGACGCGAAAGTCGTTGCTCACCCGGAATGCACATTCGCGGTCCGTATGCTGGCTGACGAAGTTTGTTCGACGGAAAAAATGGTGAGCTACTGCAAGCAAAGTTCATCCAAGTCATTCATTATCGTCACCGAAAGCGGAATGCTGCACCGGCTAAAAAAGGAAGTGCCCGGAAAGCTGTTCATTCCCGGACCGACCGATCTCTGCGCCTGCAATGATTGCCGGTACATGAAGCTTAACACGCTCGAGAAGCTTCGCGATTGTCTCGATTACCTCGAACCCGAAATCACCATCCCGGAACCCGTTCGCCTGAAAGCCGAGCGCTCGGTTCGCCGCATGCTCGAGTTGAGCCGTTAGCAGCCCGCCGGATTCGGTATCGAAATGGGGGATGTGATGGATATTTCTGGCAAAGGCGGCACGGCCCCTTCGGCGGCTGCTGAGGTTCCGCTTCGCGGAACACGCCGCGATTCTTGATCTGTTTCGGGACGAACGAGCCGCCGGAAAACGTTATCCGCGGTTTCGGCGGAGCGCATTTTGTGTATCTTCAGGCCATGCGGTACCTCGTAAAGGCACGTGTCAAACGCGGGCAAGAGAAGGCTCTTTTGAAGGCAGTCGCGAATGGCTCCCTGGGTCGCGGGTCGATCGCCGGCGATGAGTATATCTACGACATGGAACAGGCCCGCCTCCGAAACGACGGAACGACGGAATGGGTCGAGGTGTGCTACTGCGCCACACCATTGCAAGAGGAACGCCCTTACTGGGAGGAATTCTTCGAATTGATGCGAGTGCAGGACGCCCATTCCCGCCGCAATTGCCGCCACGAAAACGGCACCGAAGCCTGGGCTTGCAGCAATTGCAACTGCACACAACGGCTGGAAGAACGTCTGCAAACAACCGGAAAACCATTTATCGAAACGCTGTCTGCCTCTTATTAGCTTCTGTTTACGTGAGTATTGTGTTAGTTATTACTTGTTCTACGTTACTTTAGTTCCGAGCCCATTTTTGGAAACCGCGAGCCGGGGATACCAAAAGTTGCTGGGTAGGTTTGCAGAGGGCAATGCAGATGAACGCAGATTGACGACCAAACGCCTTTAATCGAGTCGCGGGCGCGTGCCCGTTGATGAGGCGGTTGTGCCAACCGCCTGTCTCTCAAAGGCCCTTGGCACAAGGGCCTCTGCTATGGGTTGTGTCAAGCGGGGCGGATTGTTGGAACAGTTTTTTGTTCGTTGTGGTTGTGTTTAACTTATCAGCTTGGCTGTCGCTGGGAAAAGGGTTGAGGCTTGTTCATAAACGCCCGCAGGGCGAGGTTGCGGCAGCCGGAGCCCCGCAGGGCAAACAGCTCCGGCGCTGGCGCTAAGCCAGACCAACCGGTTTGTGAACAAGTCGTCGCATTCACTACTAAAGCGGTCAACACTGGGGTTTGGGTGGTTCTTTGGACGTTTCCTCTTCTTTCTTCCGAAGGCGATTTATTATTCCAACGGGCAATCTGCTATCCGCATGCGGCCAAATCTCTGCGCGCCTGCATTATGACTTATTCGGGTCGTTGAAGAGGAACGAGCACCCTCAATCTACAGATCGGGTTCTTTGCAAAGCCCAGAGGCCCGGTTCCGAGCGTGCGCCGTTGCAAAGTTTTCAAGCGGCCAAGGTTTATCCTATAGGCAAAGATCCTTTCACGGATTTCACTTTGGGGTTATTTTCTTTACAAGGCCCAGTTCCTCGGCCTTCACACGGCCGGTGGCGATGCGCCACAGGTCCACCGAGAGACGGCGGGCCAGCGCCACGATGGCTTTCTTGCGGGCCGCGGCGGTGGCTTTGGGATTTTGGATCAGCGCTCCCCATTGGCGAACCGCCCGGTACTGCGGCTGAAAGCGGCTTACCCGCCAGGCCAGTTCGACCATCAAGCGGCGTAATCTCGGATTTCCATGCTTGGTGATCGAACCCATCCGACGCCTCTGATCGGTTGTGCTTTCGCTCGGACAAAGTCCAAAATAGTTGCCCACCTGCCGGCCGTTTTTGAAACGCTGCGCATCGATCAGTTCCCGGGCGAGCAGTTCGTGAGTGAGCTCGCCTTCGCCAAAGATCAGCTCGCGCGGCGCGGCCGCCTTGAGCTGCGATTCGTTTTGGAGCGCCTCCTTCTCGGTCAGCTCGATGAGCTTCTTCCAGCTCTCCAGCTGCGCGACCATCCACGGCGGCATCCCCTGAATAATCCGCACCCAGGTTGTGCCCTTCCACCAGCGCCCAGTTACCGCCATTTCCCTTTGCAGCAAAAGGCTGCGTCCCATCGCCTGCATGCGCCGGATCTGCCTCCGCAATTGCTCGCGCATCCGCCCCTGCGCGCGTCGTGCCTCCTCCTCGGGCGAAGGAATGCGCACCACGCTCAGCGCCTTGCGATGCCCGGCAACATATTCGCTTAACCGCCGGCACATCACCTGCGCGTCGTGCTTGTCGTTAACCTGGCGCTTGCCTTGCTCATCCCAGTCCTGCCGCGCTATGACGTAAACTTCCGTCCCTATGGCTTGCATGCGCCGGGCCGGCTCATACCCAAAGCAGCCCGCCTCGTAGCAAACCACCACCCGCTCTGCCAGATGCCGCTGCTTTTCCAGCCAGTGGTAAAATGCCTGCGGCTCAAACTTCTGTGCCGGCTGCGGTGTGCTCTGATCAATCTGCCGTACCACCCGATAGTTCCTCAGGTGCATGTCAATCGCAATCTTGATCAGTGTTGCCTTCTTCTCTACAATGTCAGTTTGTTTGTTCATCATTGTCGAGTGTGGCGTTCCACTCGCCCACTCGACAACCCATGACATCTACAACTGTCGAACGCCTCGCCAGACATGGCCGCTCCAACTTGCGCAATCTGCTTTCCTTTTCTCCATCTGCGTCAAGCCTCATCTGCGGATTCAGAAAACTTGCCTCATTTGCTCCGGTTCTCGCTGTCGAAGACAAGCCAAACTCGCGGACGGCACCGGCGTTACCAAAAACCCTTGTTTTGGTTTTGTTCTAGCCTCCGCTGAACATTGCGTCGGCGCGTCTCTTCAACTCATCTGGCTCAACATCCTCTTTGTGCGTGGCAAACATCCACGTATGCCCGGAAGGATCTTCAAGCTTGCAGCTCCTGTCTCCGTAAAACTGATCCGTCACCGGCTGCAGCACTCTTGCGCCGCCGGCCACCGCCCGCTCGACGACTGCGTCGACGTCCTCAAAGTAAATCATCACGCTCGTGGCTGAGCCGCCAATGGACGATGGGCTCAGACAGCCCCAGTCGGGGAATTCGTCGGAAAGCATAATGCGGGCGCCACCGATTTGGATTTCGGCATGTCCGACCTTTCCGCCGGGCATCGGCATTCGCATCAACTCCTTCGCGCCGAAGGCCGTTTTGTAGAACTCAAGAGCGATCGCGGCGTCCTTGCAACACAGGTAGGGCGTTGCTCCTTCGTAACCGTCGGGAATGGGCTTTGCAGGCATCGTATGAGGGTTGATAGGTGGTGGTTGATAGGCGATAGGTGATTGCTGATATTGATAGCCCTCCACTGAGAAGTTCGCGCCCTCTACCACCATCAACGATCAACTATCAACAATCAACCCTCACGGCTCATCTCTGCGGGATCGATCGAGAACCTCAGTATCTTCCGTGGAATTGTGCACTCGATCGTTTCAACCTTCGTGTGAATCATGACAAAGCCGGGATCTTTGACTGAGTCTCCGAGAAAATAGGCGCGCGACTTGTCTGCAACTTGCCGCCAAATCCGCTCCATCTCGGCCGCTTCGTGCAAGTAGATTTCCGCCGTTCCCGTCAAATTGACAATGAAACTCAAGTCTTGATTGGAGAACATCCAATGGACCATCGGATGCTCCTGAATTTGAGCGACTTTTCGACTCGTGGCGGAGGTCAAGGTGTACAAGTCCGGAAAATCGTCGAACGACATGGTGGCCATCCAGCGTGACTGAGGAAGGCCGCTTCGATCAATCGTGCTCAGAATTCCGGGGTTGCCGCCTTTGAGCAATTGCCTCGCCATGCTGATTCGTTGTTCTCGGTTGTTCGGGTCAAGAGAGTCTACGTCGGTCTGGGGAAAGTTGTTCATGGCGGGAAAAGGCCCAATATAGTCAAAGTCTGGCGGATTTTCCTATCTCACGGGCGGCTTCATGACAAGCTTCGTCAAGATTCGTGATCCCTTCTGAAGCCGGATGGCGGCCGCGCGCTGTTCGTCGCCCGCGTCCCACAAGGCGAGAAAGCCGGCACTGTCCATGAAAACCTCAGCGGCGGCCATAGAGGATGCTATCGATGTCTGCGTGTTGGATTTTGCCCTTGGGGCTGGGCGTCGCGCGGCGGCCGATATCCAGGAAAGGATCGTCGGGCAAGTCGGCTGGGGGCGCGGCGGTAAAAGGTTCCAGGCGTGCGGCGGCCTTACCCCGGTGCGACAACAAGATCCGTTCGCCTTTGGCGATGCGGCGTAGCACCCCTTTGGCATTTTTCCGAAATTCGAGCATGGTCACGGTTTTCATGTGGTTGAAGTTTAAGTTGAACTTGAAGTACTATCAATCCCGGAGAGAGAACGCGCTAGTGGCTCCACGTGTCGAGCGACACCACGGCGCACCTCGCCCCGAACCGGTTCACCCTCGTGCGGCAATTCGAGCATCACGGCGGGATGCATTCTGAGGATGGATCTCCACGCGGATTCATCATGGCCGTCCCCTCCTTCAGTTCGGGCGATGAGAGTATTTGCGAAAGGTGGCGGGGCTCCGACTACCGGTTCAGGTAGCAAATCCTCTGATTTAGAGCCGCGTTCCCCTTCCCTTGCTCTGGCTCAGAAATTCGCACTGGTTAACCAGAGTTTGAGTTGTAGTGGATCGTATTGGATTAGCTCCATAAATCGCAGACCCAATTACCTTGAAAAGATTGACGGCCACGGTTTGCGGCTCTTTGTTACACGGTCCAATGCATCCGGTCTCTGAAATTGACGGCGAAGTCGAACGCTTCGAGGTGAGACGCTAATCGACATGCAGCTCGATCTCGACTTTCACGAGAAGCCGGTGCCATCTGAGCCGAAAATTCACTCGGTCACCGAGCTAACGAGGCGCATCCGCGAATTGATCGAGCGGGGGATTGGCGAGGCGTGGGTCGAGGGAGAAATTTCAAACCATCGCCGGCAGGCCTCGGGGCATCAATACTTCACCCTGAAGGATGATTTTTGCCAGCTTCCCTGTGTGCTCTTCAGCGGCGGCGCAGCGGCTTTGCACGGGGTGAAACTTTCGGACGGCCAGCGCGTGCAAGCCCTCGGAATGTTGTCCGTTTACGAACCGCGCGGGCAATATCAGATGATCGTGCGCTTGATCCGAGGTCTTGGACAGGGCGCGTTGCAGGCGAAGTTCGAAGCCCTGAAGCAGAAACTGGCAGCGGAGGGACTTTTTGATGCCCGGCGCAAGCGTCCCTTGCCGCGATTCCCACAGACGAGCCGGCCTGGTCACTTCGCCGACCGGCGCGGCCATTCGCGACTTTCTCAAGGTGCTGCACCGCCGTCATCCCGGCATCGAGGTGATCATCAACCCCGTGCGCGTCCAAGGCCGGGGCGCGAGCAGCGGAGATCGCGCAGGCTATCCGCGATTTCGGTGAATCTTGACAAGTCCGGCATCCCAATGGTCGATGTAATTGTCATAACGCGTGGCGGAGGAAGCATCGAAGACCTCTGGGAGTTCAACGAGGAGATCGTGGCGCGCGCGATCGCGGCTTCGCCGATCCCGGTCATGAGCGCCATTGGACACGAGATCGATTTCACCATCGCGGATTTCGTCGCGGACCTGCGAGCGCCCACTCCCAGTGCCGCCGCGGAGATTCTCGCCGCCGACAGGGCGGAAGTCATTGCCCGGCTGAGGCAGAATGTCTTGCGGCTCACCGGGGCCTGCGCGAACAGGCTGGAATTGATGACGGCCCGGCTGGACACAAGCCGGCAATCCGCCCTTTTCCGGGATCCTTCGCGCAGGCTCCTGGAGTTCCTGCAAACGCTGGACCGGCGGACGGATGCCCTGGGGCGGAGCGCGCGGCTCCACATTGAACGCGGAAGGAGCTCCCTGGACCGCCTCGCAGCCCGGCTGCACGGGCAATTCCCCTCCAGGGCGATCGGGGAAAGCCGGCTTCGCTGTCGAATGCGCGTTCAACAAATAACGGAAGTCGTGGCGAGGGAACTCGCGGCGCGGCGGGCTCGATTGGAACGCGCAACTGGGGTAATGCAGGCGCTTGATCCTCAAACGACTCTCGAGCGCGGGTATACCATTACCATGGACGCCGAGGGCCATCCGCTGACTTCCGTCACGGGAATCGTGGCAGGAATGCTGCTCAAAACCCGTTTTCGAGACGGTGAGGCGCAATCGATCGCCGCGAAACGTTGACGCATATGGATTGGAGCGTTTAAGAAGGATGCCTGCGTGAGAAAGACTTTTTCTGAACTTGAAGCAATCTACCGCCGCCCGTTTTTCGATCTGCTTCAAGAAAGCCGGCGCGTCCATTCCGAACATTGGCCGGAAAACGAAATGCAGCTTTGTACGCTTTTGAGCGTGAAGACTGGAGGATGCAGCGAGGATTGCGCCTACTGCGCCCAAAGCGCGCGCTACAACACCGGGCTCGCGCGCGAGAAATTGATGAGCACCGAGGAAGTGCTGCCCTATGCGGAGAGGGCAAGAGAAAACGGGTCAACCCGCTTTTGCATGGGCGCCGCCTGGAAAGGAGTGCGAGACGGGGATCGAAAATTCGAGCAAATGCTCGAAACTGTCCGCGCCGTGAGCAAGCTGGGCATGGAGGTCTGCGTGACGCTCGGGCAACTCAGCGACACCGAAGCGCGCAAGTTAAAAGAGGCCGGAGTTACCGCCTACAATCATAATATCGACACTTCACCCGGGCATTACCCGAAAATCGTCAGCACTCACAGCTTCGAAGACCGCCTGAATACCATTGCCGCCGTGCAGCGAGCGGGAATGAGCGTCTGCTGCGGCGGAATCATCGGAATGGGCGAAACGGAGGAAGACCGTTTGCGCATGCTGGAGGTGCTCTGTTCCTTCGATCCGCCGCCGGAGAGTGTTCCCATCAATTGCCTCGTTCCCATGCCCGGTACCCCGCTTGAGCATTGCGCTCCCGTCGACACATTCGAGCTTGTGCGGCTCATAGCCACGACGCGCATAGCATTGCCCGATGCCAAGGTGCGTCTCTCGGCAGGCCGCAACCGGCTTTCACGCGAAGCGCAGGCTCTTTGCTACTTCGCCGGCGCAAACTCCATCTTCTACGGAGACAAACTTCTCACCGCGTCCAATCCCTCTTCGAACGCCGACAAGGATCTCCTTCACGCTCTCGACCTTCAGCCCCAGACCCCGTTCTCCAACCTTCCTGAACCCGTATGAAAATCGCCATTGGCTCCGACCACGCCGGCTACAGCTACAGACTGCAAATTATCGCTCATCTCAAGGAAAAGGGACACGAAGTCGTTGATTTTGGCACACACAGCCCTCAGTCGACCGACTATCCGTTGTGGATCATTCCTACGGCCGAGGCGGTCGTCAAGGGTGAGGCGGAGCTGGGTATCGTGCTGGGCGGATCCGGCAACGGTGAGGCGATCGCTGCCAACAAGGTGAAAGGCGTCCGGTGCGCTCTTTGTTGGAATGACGAAACGGCCGAACTCTCCCGTCAACACAATAACGCCAACGTTCTTTCCATCGGGCAGCGCATGATTTCGATCGAGATCGCCCTGCGTATCGTCGATATCTGGCTCAAGAGCACCTTCGAAGGAGGCCGCCACCAGGGCCGAATCGAACAACTCGCCCGCTACGAGGCCGGGCAACCGATGCAGTAGGCTCACGCAGTGCCCGCTCCAGCCTGGCTCGTCGCAACCCCGATCGCACATCGCGGCCTCCACGACGAAAGGCGCCCGGAAAATTCCCTCATTGCCATAGAGGCAGCCCTTCAGCCGCGGCTTTCCCATCGAGATCGACGTGCAGGTAAGCTCAGACGGACGTGCCGTGGTTTTCCACGACTGGAATCTGCTTCGCATGACGGGCTTCGATTCGCGCGTCAAATTGACAAGTTCCGCGGAAATCGCAAGCCTGCGGCTCGCCGGCGGCAGTGAACGAATCCCCCTGCTTGAGGACGTTCTCGATCTCGTCAAAGGACGACAGGCCGTGATCATTGAGATCAAGAACCGTAAACGCCCGACCGCTCTTGAGCCGGCCGTGTCGAAGATCTTGCGCACCTATCGGGGAGATGTCGCGATTCACTCATTCAATCCGTTTTCGTTAGGCTGGTTTCGCCGGAACCATCCACGCCTCTGTCGCGGACAAATTTCCTGCTCTTTCGACACCGATGACATGGCTGGCTGGAAGAAGATCATCCTTGCGCATTACGGAATGAACTGGCTAAGCCGCCCTCAATTCATTTCTCACCACAGGAAGCAGCTCCCCGCGATCATGCCCGCGTTGCTCCGCCGGCTCCTTCGAATGCCGCTGCTTACATGGACAGTGCGAAGCGACGAAGAACAGGCCGCCGCGCTGCGCTATGCAGACAATGTTTTCTTCGAGACATACATTCCTGACACGGGCATCTCTGCCAAGAATTGATTCAACCTTTTGAACGCTTCTCATCAAGGAGATGAAGAAACTGTTCCTCTGAGATCACTTTCACTCCATGTTCCTTTGCATCGGCGAGTTTAGAGCCCGCCCCGGGTCCGGCGACGACGTAGTTGGTTTTTCGACTTACGCTTCCGCTCACATTGCCACCGCGAGATCGGATTAGCTCTTGGGCCTCGGGGCGTGTCATCTTCTCGAGCGAGCCAGTGAGGACAAACGTCTTGCCAGCAAAAGCATCCTGCATGCTGGAGGGCGCTCCGCCCTGCGGACGAATGCCGAGAACTCTAAGTCCGCGCAAGACCTCCTTCCCGCGCTCGCCTGAAAACCAGTTGAGCGCCGCCCGGGCAGCCACCGGTCCGACCTTCACCACTGCATCCGAATTGCTGGCGCCTTTCTTTTTTGCTCTCTCAGCAAAGCCTTCCGCGATAAGCCGGCCGCCGATCTCCTCGGCTTCGCTGATTAGCTTCCGATGGCGCTCAGCGAGTTCTTGCCGTTCGAGTTCATCCTTTTCGCGATTCCTTTTGGCGCGCGGATTGGTCTCCGCGATTTGGCCGCGCAAGCGATCAAGGGCAACCACATCTTGAAGGAGCCGAGAGCCGGATACCTCGTCCAACGATTCGTGAAACCTTGCGAGATCGTGCGCGGTCTCCTCGCCGATCTCGGGAATGGCGAGCGCATGCAGCCAGCGCGCCAGAGGAAGTTGGCGGGCGCGTTCGATGGCTTCCAGCAGCTTCCTCGCGTTCTTCTCGCCAAAGACGCGCGGCTCGGAGTCCGTGCCGAGATTGAGTGAGGAAAGCTTGCCCAGCTCCAGCTGAAAGACATCGAGAAGGTCCTCCACAAGACCGCGCTCCACAAGTTTGTCCGCCACGATTCCGCCAAGCGCGTCGAGGTCGAGCGCGCCGCGCTTCGCGAAATACTCGAGGCGGCGGGTCTTTTGAGCCGGGCACTGCGGATTCTCGCAAACCCAAACCGCAAACTGCGGATCTCTTCGCACGGGACTTCCGCAAGCAGGACAGCGGCCGCCAATATGCGCCAAGAAGTCAAACGGCCTGGTATCGGGAGGGCGCTTCTCCGGAACGACGCTTACCACCGCGGGAATTACCTCGCCGGCCTTCTCAATGACGACCGTATCTCCAATGCGGATATCCTTGCGGCGAATTTCATCCTCGTTATGCAGCGTGGCGCGGGCGATCGTGCTTCCGCGAAGAAAAACAGGCTCGAGCTCCGCGACGGGAGTGAGCACGCCCGTGCGGCCGACTTGAACTGTAATATCGCGCAGCCGCGTTGTTGCCTGCTGCGCCGCGTATTTCCAGGCCCGCGCCCATTTCGGCGCGCGCGCGTTATCGCCGACACGCTCGCGCAACTCAACGTCGTTGAGCTTAATCACGGCGCCGTCTGTCTCGAATCCGAATCCGTCACGGATCGCGTCGAGTTCATCGATCGCCGCAAGGATCTCTTCTGCCGAACGGCATATTTTCGTCCATTGATGCGTCCGCTGGCCCAGCGATTTCAGCCAATCCAGAATGCCTTTCTGAGTCGAGGGAATATTGTTTTCTTCGCTGACCTCACCGAGACCAAATGCGAGAAACTCGAGCGGACGCCGCGCGACGACGCGCGAGTCCAAGAGCTTGAGCGAACCGGCAGCCGCGCTCCGCGGATTGGCGAAGGGTTCCTGGCCAGCTGAGCGCATCTCATCGCGGAGCCGCGCAAAGCCTGAAGAGATCATGAAGACCTCTCCGCGCACTTCCAAAACGGATGGGACTGCCGGGCCTCGCAACCTCAACGGAATCGCACGCACCGTCTTCAGATTTTGGGTGATGTCATCACCCGCTTCGCCATCCCCTCGTGTAGCCCCGCTGACGAGCACCCCGTCTTCATAGCGTAGACTGATCGCGACTCCATCAACCTTCGGCTCAACCAGCCACTCCAACGGCTCGCCCGGCACGGCTCGCGCAACGCTGGTTACGAACTTTCGCAGGCCGTCAAGCCCCTCTTTGGCAAAGAGGTTATCGAGAGACAGCATGGGCAGCGCATGCCGCACCTGCGAAAATCCCTGGCTTGGCCTCCCTCCGACGCGCTGCGTCGGAGAATCCACAGTCGCGAGCTCGGGATACTTTTCCTCCAGATCTCGCAGGTCGCGAAAAAGGACGTCGAAGTCCTGGTCGGAAATCTCCGGCGCCGCTTCATCGTAATAGAGCTGGTTGTGCCGCTCAATCTCCCTGCGCAACCGCTCCGCTCGACGCTTGGGGTCCTCGATTTCTTCCTCGGGCATAGATCCATCCAATCATAATTGCGGCAAAAGCGCCACCCGTGCTGTCCGCCATCCAGTCGGCAGGGTCGCCGCCCGAGCGACCCTCGGTATGGAGCTGATGAAGCTCATCCAGCGCTCCGATCAGGGCCATCACGAACACGACGCTGAATGTCAGTTTCCAACCTCGCCAGCCCAGTGTCATCCTCAACATCGATGCGAGAAGAAACCCTCCGACGAAGTAGTAGGCAAAATGGGCCGCTTTGTCGGCTCCTGGAAATGGCGGAAGATGAATGTCGTTGCCGGGGATGGCTGAAAGGATCCACAGGATCACAAGCCATAGCCCGAACAAGAAACCGAGGAAACCCGAGAAAAAAGAAGTGCCCTTCACCATTTGCTATACAATTTAGCCGTGGGTCGCGTGTCGAAGCAAATTATCCTGGGAATCGACGGCGGAGCGACAAAAACAGATTGGGCGCTCTGCGAAACGACATCGCACGCCTTGCGTCCGATCGAAGAAGGCCGGCTCGGTCCCGGGAGCATGAAGCTTCTCGACCCGGAGGCCTTGCGGCGTATGCTTGCGGTTCTGCCGCGCCAGGTTTCCCATGTCGGCGTATTCCTGGCCGGTTGCGCCACTGAACAGGACCGCCGTCGCTTAGGGGATATTGGCTCGTCGATTTGGCCGGATGCCGCCGTCCGGGTCGGAAGTGATCGCGAGTCGGGATTTGCCGCCGCCTTCGGAAACGGCGACGGGATCGCTGTTATCGCCGGGACGGGTTCCGCTGTCACCGGCCGAAAGGCAGGGAGCGAAGACCGCGCCGGCGGCTGGGGTCATCTCCTCGGCGATAGCGGAGGCGGCTACGACCTCGCCATTCGCGCCTTGCGGCGGGTGTTGTTCGATTTTGATACTGGCCGCCGCATCTCGGCTTTGGCGCGCGAAACTCTTCGCGCGCTCGGCCTCAATACGCTGCACGAGCTCACAGCTTGGGCGCAATCCGCGCAGAAGAACGATCTCGCGCGTCTCACGCCGTTGCTCTTCGAACGCGATTCGGAGGTGTGTGAAATCCTTCAGGAAGGCGCGGAAGCCCTCGCAGTGCTTGCCGCAGCCGTTTGCCGCAGGCTTGCTTTCCATCGCCCTCCCGTCCAACTCATGGGCGGGGTCTTCCTCAATCAGCCTTTGTACGTGCGCTTGTTTAGTGAAGCCCTGGAGCGGGAGTGGCCAGGCTCCGAAGTTGCGGTCTGCAGAACCCCGGCCAGCCTTGGAGCGGCTCTTCTTGCTGGCGAAGCCTTGAAAATCCTGCCTCACGAGGGCGAACCATCCGATGAAGTCGCGTTGCGCCGGGCTGCCACGGAGCAGCGCAATCCCCTTTCTAGCAATCTTGACCGCATGCCGATACGCGATCTCGTCTCGCTCTTCGTCCGAGAGGAAAGGCGGGTGGAAGAGGCTCTCGCAGAGAATGTCGACTCTCTCGCCCGCGCCGTTGAGCTTGCCACAAGATCGCTCGAAAACGGTGGCCGGCTGTTCTATGCAGGGGCGGGAACCAGCGGCCGCCTTGGCGTGCTCGATGCGAGCGAGATGCCTCCAACCTTTGGCGTTCCTCCCGACCGCGTGCAGGCAATCATCGCGGGAGGGGCCCCGGCAATCCAAGCGAGCATCGAGGGCGCCGAAGACGACGCCTTGGCAGGAGCGTTAGCCATTGAACAACGCGGGGTGACCCAAGGTGACGCGGTTTGCGGAATCACTGCCAGCGGCCGCACGCCGTTCGTCCGCGGAGCACTGCAAGCCGCGAAAATCGCCGGAGCCGCAACAATCCTTCTGACATGCAATCCCAATCGTGAAAAGGGTTACATTCAAGCCGACGTGGAGTTGGATCTACCCACGGGTCCGGAACTCATCACCGGTTCGACTCGCATGAAAGCCGGCACCGCAACCAAAGTCGTCCTAAATATCCTTTCTTCCTGCGCAATGATCCGGCTCGGCCGCGTGCACGGTAACTTGATGACCTGTCTGCAACCCACGAACAAGAAGCTGCGGAGTCGCGCGGCGCTCATCGTTGCTGCGCGGCTTGGACTCAGTGAAGCTGAGGCGAGACGCCGCCTTCAATGCGCAAATTGGGACATTCGGAGCGCGCTTATGGTTCGTCGAGACAACGGTCAAGAATCATGAATTCGATAACACCCTGATTTTCAGCCACGAAAAGAATTGCGCGTTTTTCGGACACGGGTTGGCACGCGTGATGCTTAAACGATTCTAAGTGAACAGCCCGGTCAGGGATTCCGTTGGAGGTATTGGGGGATGCCTCCAATATGGGCATAATGACCGGGCTGTTTGTTCTTTAAAGTGGTAGCGGGGCTGGGCGGTCCGGGATGCCGCCTCTACCATGAGAAGACCCCAAGTCAGGAATTCTCCGCAGGTTGGATCAGTTCGACTTCATAGCCCTCGGGCGCGTCGATAAAAGCAATAGCCCCGCTGGAACTCTTATGCGGTCCGTCACTCAGCGGATATCCAAGCGAGGCCGAATGACGGGCAAACGCTTCAATGTCGTCGACCTCAAAAGCTAAATGCGTCAAATCCGGGCCCACCAGCACCGGACCGCTGGCATCATATTTGCAGATCTCGATGAGTTCCTCGCTTCCGGGCGCCTTGAAGAAAACCAATTGCGAGCCGCGTCCGCTGGTCATGCGTCTCACCTCGTCGAGACCGAGCACCTCTCTATAAAAGTGGACCGTCTTGTCCAGGTCCGTCACGCGGTAGCGTGTGTGAAGCAGTTTCTTTACCATAGGACTCCAGTCTAAGCGCGAAATCCGACCGTGTCCAAACTAGCGTGGCATTGCCGCGGTCCCGAACGCCGCAATCAACGGACGGCAGGATGAGTCTGGATCGGCCAGGCCTGCACTTCGATGTCCTCCGCGACCATCACGTGGCCGGCAGGCCCGACAGGGCGTTTAAATCCGTCGGCCATTGCGGGGATAAAACTCCACTTCTCCAGTGCGGCGGGCCCGATGCGGTAGGGAACGTGGTGAACACGCCCAGCGCGGAGTTGCCGGTTTCGTCCGGCGGAAAAAAGCACATAACGCTCGACAAGAAAGAATTCGAGCGAATCTAGCTCGGCAGGCGCCTTTGCTCCGGACGGGCTGTAACGGAAAGACGCCTCGGCGATGCCGTGCCGCCTCGCTTTATAGGAGCAAACATTGTGCGTATCGATGCGGGCTTCCATGCGAGCGTGGACGTAGTTGAGATGGAAGAAGCGCCGAGCGAGTTCGACGGCAAGCGGCTGATTACAGGCCAAGGAATAAAACCAAACACCCGGCACCCCTGCGCCATCATGGACGTAGGTGCGGACGTTCAATTCGAGGAAGTTTGAAAGCCACGGAACACATGGCAGCCCCATTGGGTGAACCCTTCTCATAAAAAATGGGACGATGGCCAGCCACGCCTTTCCATCAAAAGTGTCGACAAACAACCCATCCGGGAGTGTGCCCTGGATTTCGCGCGCGTCCCATGACCAGTGTAAAAAAAGAAGATGCTTCCATTGCATCTGAAGGACAGGCTTTGCGCTTGGCTTTCCCCTCACGAGCAGGCGCTCCTCAATCGTTGGTTGTCTCGTGACTTTCAATACCGATGGACAGTTTTCTGACATGCTTTTCGCGGACGCTGGCCCGCGAGGACATTCCCGTTTGCCTAATGACGCGGCAAAGGGTTTCATCCATCTAATGACGTCACACGACCTTTTCCAGAAGGCAAGGCGCGTTATTCCCGGCGGGGTGAATTCTCCGGTTCGTGCTTTTCGCTATGTCGGCGGTGAGCCGTTCTTCGTCTCAAGAGCTGAAGGGTCCCGCATCTTCACAGTCGAGGGCCGGGAGCTCATTGACTATGTGGGGACCTGGGGCCCCGCCATCCTCGGCCATGCGCCGGACGCCGTGATTGCAGCCGTCTGCGCCACCGCTTCCAATGGCCTGAGCTTCGGAATCCCGAACCCATTGGAGGTCGAGATGGCGCAAACGATCTGCGATCTGGTTCCCTCTGTGGAAAAAGTGCGAATGGTCAACAGCGGCACCGAGGCAACCATGAGCTGCATCCGTCTTGCTCGTGGATTCACTGGCCGGGATAAGATCATTAAGTTCGAAGGCTGCTACCACGGACATGTCGACTCCCTGCTCGTCAAGGCCGGAAGCGGCGCTCTGACGCATGGTCAACCGGATAGCGCCGGGGTCCCTGCGGCTCTCGCAGAGCTTACGATTACCGTACCATTTAACGATCTGCGGGTCGTCCAAGAAACTCTTACCGCTAATAGGAACGAAATCGCAGCGATTATTCTCGAGCCCGTTCCGGCCAATGCGGGACTCTATCTTCCGGAGCCAGGCTTTCTCAAAGAGCTCCGCACTCTTTGCGACGCCGAAGGCTCGGTGCTCATCTTCGATGAAGTTATGACGGGATTTCGCGTTGCGCCCGGCGGCGCGCAGGAACTCTACAATGTGCTGCCGGACCTCACGGCTTTGGGCAAGGTAATCGGCGGAGGACTTCCCGTTGGCGCCTTCGGTGGACGCGCCGCAATAATGGATATGCTCTCCCCAGACGGACCCGTCTATCAAGCAGGCACTCTTTCCGGAAACCCGATCGCCATGGCGGCGGGTCTGGCGCAACTCGGTCAGCTCGTCCAACGGGGCGGATGGTCGCGCCTGGAAGAACTTGGCGAACAGCTCGAAGAACGGATGCGCCCGGCTATCAAGGGCAAGCCGCTCACTTTTCATCGGATAGGTTCAATGTTTTGCCTCTACTTTTGCGAAGGCCCGGTTCGCAACCTCGCAGACGCCCGCCGAAGCGATCAAGCGGCGTTCTCCCGGTATTTTCACGCCTGCCTTGAGCGCGGCGTCTATTTCGCCCCCTCGCAGTTCGAGGCCGGATTTCTTTCGCTCGCCCACACGGAACCTGACATCGAACAAAGCGCAAGAGCGTCAGCCGAAGCGCTAAGGGTTGCCGGCTATTAAGGCACAAGAAACACGTTGTTCGTCAGGCTCAGCCGATAAGAAATTCCCGTGGGATCCGCGCGCACAGCTTTGCCCACTGGACAAGTGGCAATAGTTTCCGTACCGGTATCGCCGTGAACCACCGGGTGCGCGCACGCGCAAAGTTTTTCTTCGAAGGCGATCACAAGTTTTTCCTCAAGGGCGTCACGTATGGCACGTTCGCGCCGGACGCCAGCGGCTACTACGTGGGTCCTCCCGAGAAGGCCCGCCTCGATCTCTCTATGATGCGTGAGATCGGAGTGAACGGCGTGCGCGTCTACCACGCTCCCCCGAAATGGTTTCTCGACCTCGCATACGAATTCGGAATCCGCGTAATGGTGACTCTTTGGTGGGGACAAAATGTGGACTTTCTAAGTTCCGGAAAGCGGCGCAGAGAGATCTTCGAGAAAGTAGATTCCGACGTGAAGTCGAATGCCGGTCACCCCGGACTTTTCGGCTACCTTGTCGCTAACGAAATCTCGAGCACCATGGTCCGATGGTACGGTGTGCGGCGCGTCACCGAGTTCGTCGAAAACATGATCAATGTCGGACGGGATGCTGACGACGACGTCTTGTTTTCCTACGCGAGCTATCCGCCGACCGAATATCTCCTGCCGACAAACATGGACTTTTACACCTTCAATGTTTATCTGCATCGAAGGAGCGACTTTGACCGATACCTCGCCCGGCTCCAGAATCTTGCCGAGGATCGTCCACTGATCATGGGTGAGTTCGGCATGGACACCTTGCGCCATCCGGAAGAAGAGCAAGCCGAAATGCTGAGCTGGCACATCGAAAGTGTCGTCCGAGGCGGTCTCGCCGGAACCTTCCTGTATACCTGGACAGACGAATGGTGGTGCAATGGACAGGACATCACCGACTGGGCGTTCGGCCTGACTACGCGCGAACGCAAACCGAAAAAGGCACTTTCTACGGTCAAGACGCTCTTCACCGAAAGGGAGTCGATGACACGCAAGGTCAAGCTGCCAAGCTATCCCAAGGTTTCTGTCATAGTTTGTTCCTACAACGGCGCTAAGACCCTCGACCGATGCCTCGAATCGCTCAAACACATCGAGTATCCCGATTACGAAGTGATTCTCGTGGACGACGGATCGACGGACCACACGCAAGAAATCGCCGCGAGACACCCGTGGATCGTCAATGTTCGCCAGGAAAATTCAGGTCTCAGCGCGGCTAGGAATGTCGGCGCACAGACGGCGACGGGCGAAATCCTGGCGTATACGGACAGCGATTGCATGGCCGATCCGGAATGGCTCTATTTCATGGTCGGCACGTTGCTAAGCGGCAACTACGCGGGCGTGGGCGGCCCTAACATTTCGCCGCCTGCCGAAAATTGGATTCAGGCCTGTGTAGCCGCGGCGCCAGGTGGTCCGAACCATGTGCTCCTTACCGATCTTATCGCTGAGCACATCCCCGGCTGCAACATGGCCTTCTACAAATGGGCATTTGAGAAGGTAGGCGGTTTCGATCCGGAATATCGAAAGGCAGGCGATGACGTGGACTTTTGCTGGCGTTTGCAGCAGAAGGGACAAATCATCGGCTTCAGCCCCTCCGCAATCGTTTGGCACTACCGGCGCTTCACGCTGGCTGCGTTCCGGAGGCAACAGAAAGGCTACGGAGAGGCGGAGTCCTTGCTTCGTTTCAAGCATCTGGT
Source organism: uncultured Verrucomicrobiae bacterium (assembly GCA_963810765.1). GTDB lineage: Bacteria > Verrucomicrobiota > Verrucomicrobiia > Chthoniobacterales > Terrimicrobiaceae > DASTFP01. The sequence continues at coordinate 196,613 of CAWEOV010000019.1, read as the reverse complement.
TTTCTTTGGCCCAACGGGCGCGGCAAAATGGAAAGGTCAGATCTACGGCGCGCCGCGCTTCACATGGCTCGTCAATCGTCCAATTATCTATCACGGCATCTTTGGAGAGGGCCTCTTTCAATCCATCTACCCCACCCCGCAATCCGACATCGCCGCTTACCTGAGCAGCGTCGAGTGGGTGGTGCTCACCCTTTTCGTTTTCTGTCTTTCAATTCCTTTGCCCATCTTGCGCATCGTGCCCTACCTCATGTTTGGCGGCACCTTCCTCGTGGCGCTGTCCTACATGATCCACGCAAAGCTCGAGCCGCAACACGACACGATCCGCGCCCGTCTCCTCGTCGCCTTCCTCGCTCTCGCACAGCCGCTCGTGCGCGGCTGGTCCCGCTATTTCACATGGCTGAAGTTCAAGCGCACGCCCCCGGCAGTCATCGCCTCGCGCGAGCAAAATTATACCCCGACCCGCGGAAGCATCTCCAAGTTGAATTTTTGGACGGAGAACGGCCAGGGCCGCGAACATCTGCTGCCGGAAATCATTAAGGCGCTCGAGAAAGAGGGTTGGAACTACTCGATAGACACGGGATGGAAGAACTGGGATATTCAAGTCTACGGAAGTTTCTGGTGGGGAATCAAAGTGCGCAGCGTGACAGAGTATCACGGCGGCCCAAAATGCCTGACGCGCATCAAGCTTGATACTCAAATGGTCGCCACGACCTTCCTCATCAATCTCGTGCTTCTGACCATCTTGGCTTACCGCCAGTTTTACGTGCCAGGCAGTGACCTATGGCTCTGGATTCCCTACGTAATTGGGCTCGGCATCCTCGCGACGCGCGGCTATCGTCTAAAGAGACGCGTCGCCGAGCTTGTCGATGCGGCGGCGCAACGTTGCGAATTCACACGTATCACACGGGAACCCGCCCCTTAAAGCGTTTGAGAGAGCGGGTAGCCGATTACAACTTCGATCTTCCGGCCGAGCTCATCGCGACGCGTCCACTGGCTGAACGCGACGCCTCGCGGATGCTGGTCTTGCACCGCAACTCGGGCCAAATCGAGCATCGCAGTTTCCGTAATTTTCCCGACTACCTGAAGCCCCGCGACATCATCGTCCTCAACAACTCGAAAGTCATCAAAGCCAGACTCTTTTCCCAAGATCGCCGCATCGAGCTGCTCCTTGTTGAGTCGCTTGGTTTGCGAAAATGGAACTGCCTTGTGAAGCCGGGCCGCAGAATGCGTCCCGGTTTCGAGTTTTCGGTCGCGGGCACCAGTGCGCGCGTAACGGAGATTCTCGAAGACGGATCGAGGATTTTAGAATTCGACTCCGAGCCAGACCTGGAGCGTTTTGGCTGCATGCCAATCCCCCCCTATCTCAATCGCGATGCCGACGAGGAGGACGATTTCCGATACCAGACTGTATTCGCAGAAGCCGCCGGATCCGTAGCCGCCCCGACTGCGGGCCTGCATTTCACTCCGGAGCTTCTGTCCGGCATTCCGCACGCGAAGATTACACTTCATGTGGGAACAGGCACCTTTTTGCCGGTCAAGGTCGAATGCGTCGCAGACCATCGCATGCACTCGGAGCGGTATTTCATCGGAGATGATGCGGCGCGGGCGATTAATGAATCTGAACGTATCCTCGCGGTCGGCACGACAACGGCCCGAGTTCTTGAGAGCCAGCCTGCGGGTCCGATCGCGCCCCGTTCGGCCTCAACCAGCATTTTTATCCATCCGCCCTTCACCTTCCGGCGCGTCGGGGCCCTGCTCACGAATTTTCACCTCCCCAAATCGACGCTGCTCATGCTGGTTTGCGCTTTCGCCGGTCGCCAGGAAGTTCTCGGCGCATACGCTGAAGCGATCCGAGAGCGTTACCGGTTCTTCAGCTACGGCGACTGCATGCTGGTTGTCTGAATCCGCCGGGCCAAAAAGAAATCCTTGAGAATCCGGGCGCACTCGCCGGCTCTTACTTCTCTTGTTATCTCGCAACGGTGATTGAGCTGCGGCATCTGAAGGATGTTCAGCAATCCGCCCGCCGCGCCACCCTTGGGATCGGGGCAGCCAAATACCACACGACGCAGTCGGGCATGAACGATCGCCCCCGCGCACATAGGGCATGGCTCCTTCGTAACAAAAATGTCGCAATCTGTGAGCCGCCAATCCTCAACTACGCTCTCGGCTTGCGTGATGGCGAGCATTTCAGCGTGGGCGGTTGCATCCTTCAGCGTCTCAACCTGGTTCCATGCACGGGCGATAATTTCACCATTGCGGACGACGACTGCGCCAACCGGCACCTCGTCCGCGGCGAATGCCTTGCTCGCAAGCCGCAGCGCCTCACCCATAAAAAACTCATCGCTGGTGAAATCCCTCATGGCACGCTATGACATAGCACATGGATTCGCGCAAAACCATCATCGCTCCTTCCATTCTCGCTGCGGATTTCGCCCAACTCGGCACGGAAATCGTGCGCGTGACCGATGGCGGAGCCGACTGGATTCATTGCGATGTGATGGACGGGCATTTCGTGGACAACATTTCCTTCGGTCCTGACGTCGTGGAAGCAGCCTCCCGCCATACTGAGCTTCCGCTCGATGTTCATTTGATGATAGAGAGGCCGGACAAGTACTTCCCGAGATTCGCGGCGGTTGCCAGCTCAATATCCGTGCACGTCGAGGCGGACCATGATGTCGCGGAAACTCTCAAGCGCATCCGTTCCGCGGGGTGCAAGGCTGGCCTCGCGATCAGCCCGCCTACGCCCATCGAGCGCATCAAACCCTTTTTGGATCTCTTCGACATTCTGCTCGTGCTGACCGTGAATCCGGGCTTCGGCGGACAAGCCTTTATTACAGCGACTCTCGATAAGGTGCGCGCAGGCGCGGAGTGGAGAGCGGAACGCAAACTCGACTATCACATCGAAGTGGACGGCGGAATCAATGTTGCCACGGCCCGGGCCTCGCGCGAAGCCGGCGCAAACGTGATGGTGGCAGGAACGTCCATCTTCAAAGCAGCCGACGTCGCCGGAGAAATCGCCGCACTGAGATAGATTATTCAGCTCGTCCCCGCCGGAAAACAGTTGAGATAGTTTGCTCGCTGGACGCTAGATGGGAGCTGTCAATCGACGTCGTGGAGACACCCTGTGAACATGATGATTACCACGGAGCTACGGATGGAAATCGGTTTAAGTGCAACGGTGGGGAGACGCTGGAATGAGAAGTGCGGCGAGTAGATTTCGAATGGCGAGGTGATGGACTTGAGCACGAAGGATATTTCACCGGTCGCGCGATGCACCTACTGGCTCACGAGATTTGTGATCCTGCGGCTGCTTGGGCTCGTTTATCTGGTGGCCTTCCTCACGGCGGTGAAACAGATCGTGTCATTGATCGGGGCTAACGGCCTGTTGCCAATCGGGCAGTTCCTGGCACATGTTCGCCAATCGCTCGGATCGACGCAAGCGGGCTTCTTGCGGCTGCCTTCACTGTTTTGGTTGAATCACTCGGACACTGCCCTACTGGTGACAGCGTGGGTTGGTGTCGCGCTGTCCTTAGTCGTGCTATGCGGCTGGGCCAATGCCCTCGTGCTGGCGACGCTGTGGCTGCTCTACATGTCTTTTGTTCATGTTGGACAAGATTGGTACAGCTACGGGTGGGAAGTGCAGTTGTTGGAGACAGGATTCCTGGCGATTTTTCTTTGTCCGCTGCTGGATGGACGTCCGTTTCCGCGGCGTGCGCCGCCTCTCATCGTGCTATGGTTATTTCGCTGGCTGATCTTCCGAATCATGTTGGGAGCCGGGTTAATCAAGATTCGGGGGGACCCGTGCTGGCGGGATCTGACAGCGCTGGATTACCATTTCGAGACTCAGCCGCTGCCAAATCCACTGAGCCGCTGGTTTCATTTCCTGCCGAGAGGGCTCCTGCGCGCCGGAGTGGTTTTCAATCACCTGGCGGAGCTTGTCGCGCCATGGTTCGTTTTCGGTCCGCGGATGATGAGGCGTGCCGCTGGCGGCCTGATTATTCTTTTTCAGGGCACGCTGATTGCGAGCGGGAATCTCTCTTTCCTCAATTGGCTGACAATCGTCTCGGCGCTGGCCTGTTTCGATGACGCAGTGTGGGCGAAGATCGTTCCGCGCGCTCTGGCCCGCCGCGCCGAAGAGGCTGTCGCTGCTGCTCGCCCGTGCCGCCTACAGGAGGCGGTGGCTTACGCGGTTGCCGGAGTTGTGGCATTCCTCAGCATTAATCCCGTTGCTAATATGTTTTCGAGGCAGCAGATAATGAACACTTCGTTCGAACCGCTGAATTTGGTCAACACGTATGGGGCGTTTGGCTCCGTCGGACAGGAACGGTTGAACGTTGTATTCGAGGGGACCGACGCTGAGGTGCCCGACAACACAGCCGAATGGAAAGAATATTCTTTCAAAGGTCTGCCTGTCGATCCGGCTAAGATGCCTCCACAGGTGGCACCTTATCAATTGCGGCTCGATTGGCAGATGTGGTTTGCCGCGATGAGTTCTCCCGGCGAATACCCGTGGGTCTTTCACCTAATCTGGAAGCTTCTTCACAACGACTCAAATGTGCTTGGCCTATTCGCTTCGAATCCCTTCCCGGATCATCCTCCGCGCCATATTCGAGCGGTGCTGTATCGATACTCCTTCGCCAAGCCTGAAAACGGACAGAGCAATTGGTGGAACCGCGAGAAGCTGGGACTTTGGCTGCCGCCGCTTTCTGCGGATAACGCGCGTCTCGTTCGGCTCCTCCGTCGGGCGGGATGGTTGAGCTCCGCCGAAGAACCCGCGCCCCACCCCTCTCGTTGAATCCTCACGGAGATCTCTTTAGCGCCACGAACGGGCCTGATGAGTCCACCACTAAGCCCAAATGGGGCTCCAAAGACCGTTGCTGCTGCGGAGGGCGGGTTCGATAGCCAAAGCAGGTAGCCTACGACGACGACGGATTTCGCATCTGCCTCGATTTCGCCCAGCATGGTTTCGAGTTTTTCGGAGCAGACTCCGAGTTCGTGCCAAGCGGTGGTCGCGTCGCGCAGAGATATCATACCGAAGAGGCCTGCAATCGGAACGCCAATGACCTTAGCACCCGCTAGAATCAATGTGGCAGCAATCAGCATCGCTCGGCTCTTCGGAACCTGCAGCACTTTGATGCTCAAAGTCAGCCACACAGCGGACTAGCCCTGCGTGCTCCGATAGGGAAAACATCAGTTGAGCAAAGAAGACCAGAATCGTCCCGACGCACAAGGCGAGAAGTCGATTTTTTCCAGCGGATCCCACGAAACGTCCCCTATCTCAGGGTTTCAAGCTTGTCAACTTTTGCCTCGGCATTGCTGATCATAGTTCTGCGCTGGCTAGCGTTCTAGAGAAGGCAGTCGCCACCATCAAAATCTCATGGATATGCCGACAAACGGGTTGAAGTCCTCTGCGGCTTCGGTGATTTCGAAGTCTCTTGGGCGAGCCACCAACGGTAGTGAAAACTGGATCGCCCGTTAGGGGAAGCAGGAGCCTATGAAATTTAGAGAGAACATGTTATGGCATCTCATCATCGACGATTCGTTATTAATTACTCGTGCCGAGTAATAATCTAGGTTTATCCGACTGCTTTTGCATTTATGCAACACCCCTCGGGCATTGTCGCAGTAGTTATGCGAAATATGTAGTAAGTATCGCATAGTACGTTCAATTATAGTAGCTTGCTAGAGTGGTTTGATGCAGGCGTTTAGAATCGAGAAGATTTTAAATGTAAAGACGGACGACCCGAAAGCTAGTTCTTCCCAGCGGTGGAGGAGGAAAAAAAGAGCCGCTTGAGACGGCTGGCATTGTCGAGTGCTACCGGTAGAAGGGGTAGGATATATCACCCGAAATACGCTGCGTAGTAGTCGAGATGGACGCTAGTATGCGTCACGCTGTCACGAGAGTCATCCGAATCGAAGCCCGTCTCTAGAACCCGAGTAAGCGACAAAATAGCTCATAACACGGGACGGCAGGGCAGCGGTTAGTATTTGGGAATGCATGTTCTGGTTCGCCTCCGCCAAGGAGACCTTCACCGATCCGCCGCCCTCGGCACCGCGATTCGTCCAGATTTCGGTCCCCTCCAGGGAGGCATGTTGACGCGCGTCGTGAATGTCGGTCGTCGCCGGTGGAGCTGAAGCGGGTCTGAGCCGAAGTCGACGGGATGTCGATCAAAGTGAACGTGTCGTGGTCCTTCAGAGGGCTGCGGCGTCGGTTCCAGTCCGGCGGCGCCCTTGTCTAACCACTCGGCGCCGTCGGCACCCGCGTTACGGCCATGCTGCTTCCGAAGCTGTAGATAGGCAGCGTCGAGTCGCTTTGTAAGGGGATCCAGGCTCTTACCGGCACTGAAGGACTGAGCTTTAGTGGCAGAGGCAAGCAACTCAGGGTTCGAATACAACTCGAGCAAGGGCTGGCGTCGGCCAAAATGGATCAGGAATTGGAAAACAGGCCACGCGCCTTCAGGTGGATCCGCGCCGGGATCAACAAGCCTGACCTTTCCATCTTGTTGGTATGCCCAGCCATCACGAATACGACGCTTCACTTCCTTCGCGCCCCATCCCTGGTTTGCGATGAAGCTGCGATCACGCCTTGTCTTCGAGCTGCTTCGAAGGGAATGTTCAGAACATCCTTGGCGAGGTTGACCGTTCTCGCCTTGCGACCCTCCGCCAACAAGCGATCGCGAAACTTCGTGATGTCGGCCGGACTGACCGAGCCTAAACTAGCTCGGGCTCGTGGGCCGAGATGGTGGACAAAAGCAGCGCACGTCTGTCGGTACTTTTCTAACGTCGTCTCCGCGGTAGAGCCTTCTTTGCTGGCCACCCAATTTCGCAACCAGCTTTCAGTGGAATGAACCTCCAGGGTCTCTCCGGAAGAGATCTCGACCAACTCGGCGAGGATCTTTCTTGATGCGTTCGCGGTTAATTCGCCGCGACGCGCCTTTTCTGCGGCTCCCGCCCATGCGTCGCAGATCTTCCGGGCCTTCGTGCGATCGGTTTGCTTTGTGCTCCGGAATAGACGTCTGCCATCGCCGCCGGTGAAGGCACAATACCAGAACCGGCTTTTGCCTCGGGGGTGTCTGTGAACGCTTGCCAGGAAGCATAACAATAAGTCAGACGTCCCATGACGTCAATGAACAACAACATCATCTATTTATGCCCCTTGCGGGTGCCTACAGAGGCGTTTCTCGAAATCAACCTTGCATGCGGCGGTGCGGATGTTATGCCGGAAGAGAAACTCTCTCCCCAAAATGAGCGACCTTACGGCCAAAATCCAAGCAGCCGCCGACGGCGGGCAACTTCTCGAATCCTCCGCGAAAAACCTCCTTGCCCTCCTCGCGAAAACCTCGTCGCCGATCGACGGGGCTTCTATCCGCGAACTGGTTGACGAAGGCGACTGGAAAGAGATCGACAACCGCTTTTTTCGGACCCTCGCGTTCGGGACCGGCGGCCTGCGCGGCAAGACCATTGGCGCCGTGCTGACGCGCGCCGAACGGGGCGCCCCGCAGGCGCTCGACCGACCGGAGTTCCCGTGTGTCGGCACGAACGCGATGAACTACTACAACATCAGCCGCGCCACACAGGGTCTCGTTGCCTATGTGAAGGAATATTTTGGCCAATCCGGGCGCAGCGGCAAACCCTCGATATGCATCAGCCACGACACCCGCTTTTTCTCGCGTGAGTTCGCGGAACTTGCCGCCAAGGTGATGGTCGAAAATGGCTGTGACGCCTATCTTTTTGAAGGCCCGCGCTCAACGCCGGAACTGTCGTTTTCGGTGCGCTATACGAAATCGCAGGCCGGAATCAATATTACCGCAAGCCACAATCCCCCCGAATACAACGGCTACAAGGTCTACTTTGAAGATGGCGGCCAGGTCGTCGAGCCGTACGCCTCCGGAATCATCGCGAAAGTCAACGCGGTAGAAAGCGACGTCTACACCCCACTTCCCGCCGCAGAGCAGGGCCAAGTGATTCCGATGGGCGCCGATATCGACGAAGCGTACATGAGGCGGCTGGAAACCCTACCTCTTGATCCAGAACTCATTCGAAGCCAAAATTCCTTCAAAGTCGTATTTACTGCGCTTCACGGCGTGGGCGGCGTAATCATCAAGCCGATGCTTTCGCGCCTTGGCTTTCATTGCGAAACGGTGGCCGAGCAGGACGTTCCCGACGGCCGATTCCCAACTGTCAAATCCCCGAATCCTGAAAACACCGAAGCGCTCTCGATGGCAATGAAGCGTGCCGATGAAACCGGCGCTGACCTCGTCGTGGCGACTGATCCAGATTGCGATCGCATGGGCATCGCGGCCCGGGACGCCTCGGGCAAGATGACCCTGCTAACCGGCAACCAGATCGGCTCGCTCATGGCGTGGTACCGCGCCATGAAGCACTTCGAGAAGGGCATCCTTACCGAAGCGAACAAGTCACGCAGCGTCATTATCAAAACATTTGTCACCACGGATCTCCAAAAGGCCATAGCCGAGAAATTCGGGATTCGCTGCGTCGAAACGCTTACCGGATTCAAATACATCGGCGAGAAACTACGGAAATACGAGGAGGCGATTCCTGCCGACCTTCGGAAGAACTACTCCGAATTGCCCGAGGATGTTACCCGCAAACTCCGGCTCGAGCATTCGTCACTCTACGTTTTCGGCGGCGAGGAAAGCTATGGCTACAGCGGCTCGGATTTCGTGCGTGACAAGGACGGCAACAGCGCCACCGTGATGATTGCCGAGGTGGCAGCCTTTGCCAAGGCTGAAGGAACCACCCTCATTGGCCTCATGGACCGCATCTTTTGCAAGTTCGGTTTCTATCTTGAGCGCGGAGAGTTCCTCACCATGGAAGGCGCCGAGGGTGCGGCGCAGATCAAGAAGCTCGTGGATTCCTACGCCTCGAAACCTCCGACAGAAATAGACGGCGCCGGTGTGAATTCCACGATGGACTTCGCCACGGAAGCGATATTCGACGTTGAGGGCGATCGCATTCCGGCCGAAGCGATGCTCATGATCACCCTCGCCGACAACCGGCGGATCGCGGTGCGCCCCTCTGGCACGGAGCCAAAAATTAAATACTACATCTCTGCCGCTGAGCCCCTCGCCGAAGGAAAGACGATCGCGCCCGGCGAGCTTGAGCCTATCAAAGCCCGTGTCAGCGCCTCGCTCGACAGCCTTTGGAAAGCCCTGCAAAAGGACGCCAGCGAGCGCGCCTCCGCTTGATTTTTTCTTGACAATCTCAGCCCTGACACTACTGGTGCTGACCCGCGCTTGATAAACCGCGCCGTTGGTCCTGGGGTGGGCGTCTTCGATGTTCCGCCGTAAGCGCCCAGGGAAACCCGGCGAATAGATAAGAAGAAAAACTATGCCAGTTCGTCTCGGAAGATTCGAGATGCCGAAGACCCTCGCAAAAGACGAGGCCACGGCCACAGATATCTACGCAAAATTCGTCGCCGAACCGTTTGAAGCCGGTTACGGACACACCCTGGGCAACTCCCTGCGCCGCGTCCTCCTTTCCTCTCTCGAAGGTGCCGCGATTACCTCCGTGCGCATTGACGGTGCGCCCCATGAATTCACCAGCCTGCCTGGTGTGGTGGAAGATGTGGTAGACATCATCCTCAATCTCAAAAAGGTCAAATTCAAGGCGCCTGACCACGACGCCCGCACCGCGACCATTTCGGTCATGAAAGAGGGCGCCGTCACCGCAGCCGATATTCAATGCGTGCAGGGCGTTGACGTCGTGAATCCCGAGCAGCACATTTGCACGCTCGATCGTAAGCAAAAGTTTGACGCTGAGCTCGAGATCAAGGTGGGACGCGGCTTCGCAACAGGCGACGAAAACAAGCATGCCGACCAACCGATCGGCGTCATTGCCATCGACTCAATTTTCTCGCCAGTCACCCGCGTCAAGTACGCGGTCGAGAACACGCGGGTTGGCCAGCGCACGGATTACGACAAATTGATCCTCGACGTCTGGACGGACGGGCGGATCACACCCGACGAAGCACTGCTTCAGGCCTCGGCCATCCTTCGACACCATCTCGACGTTTTTGTCGGATACGACGACAAGAAGGTGGAATTCGATGAAACGCCGGAGGAGGTCAGCCAGGAAAACACAAGGCTCAAGAAGCTCTTGAACATGAGCGTCAACGAGATCGAACTCTCCGTGCGCGCGGCGAATTGCCTCAATAACGCCAATATCACCACCGTCGGCCAGCTTGCCATGAAGACAGAAGCCGAAATGCTCAAGTACCGCAATTTCGGCAAGAAATCGTTGAACGAGATCAAGGACAAATTGCAGCAGCTGGGCTTGGGCCTCGGTATGAAGTTCGAAACGGGCCTAGTCGATCCGGCCGGCGAAATCAAGTAACCCACCATGCGTCATCGAAAAAGAACGATTAAGCTGGGCCGCACGGCTGAGCATCGAAACGCTCTGCTCGCCAATCAGGCGTGCAGCCTTATCGAGCATGGGCGCATCAAGACGACTCTCGCCAAGGCAAAGGCTGTCCGGCCCCTGGCCGAAAAAATGGTCACTCTGGCCAAGCGCGGCGATCTCCATGCCCGTCGGCGCGCTCTCGCCATGCTTCACAACAATAGCACCCGCACCGTCAAAGCCGTCGGAAAGCTGTTCTCGGAAATAGCTCCCCGGAGTGCCAGCCGCAATGGCGGCTACACACGCGTCGTCAAGCTGGGGCCGCGTCCTAGCGACTCTGCTCAGATGGCTTTCATCGAATGGGTCGATCTCATCGCGGCGGAACCTGAACCCGAAAAGAAAGCCACGAAGAAGGCTCAGACCCCGGCCAATGAGGACAAATCGGCAGAGCCCTGAAAATAGAATGTTTCCCTCGCCGGGAAAATAACCTGCGAAAGGCGGACGGGTAACCGTCCGCCTTTTGCTTTTCTGAGAAGTTTACATGCGCAGCTCCCGGTCATCCGTTCAGGAAGAACCGCAAATCGCCTATCTATTTTTTTCTCAGCCTCTTATATCGACGTGGCGCACGACTTATTATATAGACGTGCCGGATATGGATTTCTTGGTTCCTTTGGCCCAGACGCAGCTCTGTAATCCCTCGGGTATTCCCGGCGCCATTCTGACGCCGGTTGGACGGCAAGCTCCCGCTTGTCAGCCCAAGATCCGTTGCGAGGAAAAATAGACCGGGCAACCTTATCTTCTGTCAGCAGAAATGGGTCTAACAGAATTTCTCCACAACTCGTTGGAGTGGATCCAGCAGAGCGGCTGGACCGGCGTTGTGTGGTTCATTGTTCTTTATACGCTGACTTGTGTATTTTTTCTGCCAGGTTCGATACTTACGGTTGGCGCGGGGGCCGTTTACGGCTTCTGGTTCAGCACGGCTCTGGTCACCATCAGTTCGACCGTCGGAGCCGCGGTCAATTTTCTTACGAGCCGATATCTTGCAAGGAACTGGATGCGGAGTAAGCTCGGCGACAGCGCAAAGTTCCGAGCTTTGGAGAGAGCGGTCAGCGCTGAGGGTTGGCGCATCATCCTGATCAGTCGCATGTCGCCGATTGTTCCGCACAGCCTTGTCAGCTATGCGGCCGGACTCATTCAAATCTCCTTCTGGAGGTTCACCCTCGCATCCTTTGTCGGGTTTCTCCCCACCAGCGCAGCCTATACCTACGTCGGAGCCATGGTAGGCAAGGCCTTGCGCACAAGCGCCGGTGCGGCACCACACGATCCTGTCACATGGGCGTTTTACTGCCTCGGGCTCGTCGCGACGTTAGCAGTCACGGTTCTTACGACGAGGATTGCCCGGCGGAGTTTGAAGACCTATCTCGCCGAACGAGAACCGGTCGAAGGACCGCTGCCGTCGTCGATCAGCCCTGACCAGCCTCCTGACCCCAAGCAATTACGCGAGACTGTTGCCAGGCACTACCGGTTTCCAGGATGAGATTGGATCGTTTGCCAGAAGGTTGATATTAATACTGCTTGAAAATTTTCCGAGACCTAACGTGCTATCGCCTATGGAGATCCACGCGCTGAACCAAATGCATCGAGTCTCTCTTTTCGATGCGATGCTCGCGCGCAGATCGCGACGGTTCGCGCAGGGGATGAACTTGCCCACCGGTCCGCTCGCTTTCCGAAGCCAGCATGCACCGGAACCCCTCTGCGAAGACGAGGAGGCCGCGCTGGCATTTGCCGCCTGCGGAGTGACCGGCTACGCGCTTGCGGAGTTGCCATACGGACCTTCAGCCACCCCGGAGTCCAGCGGCGGAAACATCATGACGCACTTTATTGCCCGCACCATTGCAAGCGGAGATGCGATGCATGATTGCGCTGTATTCGTCATTAACGACGCTGGCACATGGATGCTCAAGCGGCCGCAGGACTATCCGCGTCAAGAAATTCCAGAACTCATCCGGACAGCGCGCGAGAGGCGGCTGGTTGACCTTTACCAGAAGGCTCGCGTCGAAATCGCCGGCCGCCGTGTAAACGTTCCGCGCGAGGTTCCATTTGTGGCGCCTTTCAACAAGTGGATGGCCAACGTGCCCGGGACGACTTACTTCCTCCCGGTGGCGGAGTTGACCGCGCTTTACATCAACGTGATGCTCTCGATCTTCGACGATGATTTCGCGACGTTCGTTGTGGACGACCGCAATGGCTATCAGCCTGCAGGTATCGCGGCATTTGCGCGCAGCGCCGGAGGCACCCTTCACGACAATCCCGCGGAGGGGCGCGTGCTCACAGTGAGCTTCATCGAGACATGGATCTGCGAATTCGTCGCCATCGAGCAAGGCGCAATTCATCAAAATCTCGGTCTGATGTGCGCGGCCCTGGGCCTCGGGGGTTTCCCCCACTTCGCGGCGCATCCGTTCATTTGGCCGATCGCACTTGGCTTCCGGACGGACGAGGTTTCCTTCAACCGTCTTATCGGCTTGCCGCCTGGAGGCGCTGCCGATCTTCCAGTGCCTACGCCCGTCGGTCTCGAACGCAATGGCGATGTCCTGATCAAGCCGTTTTGTCCGCCATACTATCGGAACATGGAGGAGGCAGTGCTCGCGTTTCTCGATTACAAATACGCGGAAGGAGGGGGCACGTTTCGCGATGGAGGCGCCGCAACAGGATGGCTGGACGGCGCAACGGTCCAGGCGGCGATTCCCTCATACTCGCCCAGGGCCATCGACGCGACGATCGCCTACTGCCGCTACATCCACGAACGCTACGGACGATTTCCTGTGAGCAGCGGGCCATTCCGTACGGTTCTTGCCTTCCAAGCCCATCGGCTCGATCCGGACTTTTATGCGCGCTTCTATCGCGAAGAGGCTGCGGGCAACACTGCAACCAATGAAAATTGACCACGCGGCGTTGGTCGGAAAAGCTTGAGTCGAGATCGGGACTATGCAGTCCAACGACTACCTTTTCATCACTCGTTGGCAGGTCGAAGGCAAGGCCGATGAGGCCTACCAGATCCTCACCGACGTCCCGGGCTATCTTCGCTGGTGGCCCGACGTCTATCTCGCGGTTGAGAAAATTGCGTCAGCTCAAGATGGGCTCGGCGAAACCCACCGTTTGCTAACGCGCGGGAAGCTGCCTTACCGTTTGCGCTGGAGCGCGCGAATCATTGAGACGCGGCGCCCGACCGCCTTCACGATCGAGGCCACGGGCGACTTCGTCGGCCGCGGAGTCTGGTCGTTCGATGAGCGCGCAAAACACCTGGACATCACTTTTGACTGGCGCTTGCGCGCTGAAAAGCCGCTGTTGAAATCTTTCTCCTTTCTGCTCAAACCTCTGTTCCGTTGGAATCATCGCTGGGCAATGACGCGCGGGGAAGATGGCCTGCGGCGTGAGCTCATTCGTCGCCGAGCGGCCGGTGGAAAGAAAGCGATTGATGGGGTACCGGAAATATCCCCAAACACAATGTAGCGAGGCAACCGACAGTCGCGCGAAGGACCGCGGCCGATCGGTGACATCTCAGGCGACTTCTTCTCCTGATCAGTGCGGAACCCTGAGCCCGAACAGTTCGAAACTGTCCACCAAAGCCCGCCAGCTTGCTTCAATAATGTTATCGGACACACCCACGGTGCCCCAGGTCTCACGACCATCTGTCGAGACAATCAATACGCGCGTGCGCGCCGCCGTTCCGCGAGCGCCATCGACGATGCGCACCTTGTAGTCGACGAGACGCACTGCGTCCGTCCAAGAGTAAAACGGCTTGAGCGCCTTTCTCAGAGCGGCGTCCAGAGCGTTCACTGGTCCGTCACCTTCCGCAACGGTGTATTCTGGAACGCCGCCGACGAGCAGCTTCACCGTCGCTTCGCAGGGATCAGAGCCACCGCGTCCCGTATAACGGTAATGGCAGTGATATTCCTTCAGATCGAACAGAGGCTGGTATTTCCCAAGCGCCTTGCGAACCAGCAACTCGAAGGAGCCTTCCGCCGCCTCGTATTCGTAGCCTTGGGCCTCGGAATCCTTGATCTGGCGGAGGATGCGGGAGACCTCCGGCGAGCCCTTATCCAATTCGAAGCCTAGATCCCGTGCCTTCATCAGGATGTTCGTCTGCCCAGACATGTCGGAAACCACGATGGTCTGTCGATTGCCGACAAGCGAAGGGTCCACATGCTCGTAAGTGCGGGCCAGCTTTTGCACAGCGTGCACGTGCAGACCTCCTTTGTGCGTGAACGCTGCCGACCCAACGTAGGGCGCGCGGATATCGTGAGGAACATTCGCCAACTCGTCCACAAAAACGGAAACCTCACGCAACATCCCCAGGTTTGGAACCACCTGCATGCCAAGCTTCAGCTGCAAGGTTGGGATCAGGGTGGTGAGATTGCAGTTGCCCACTCGTTCGCCGTAGCCATTTATGGTTCCCTGCGCCTGCACAGCGCCTGCTTTGACGGCGATAAGGGCGTTGGCGACGCCAAAACCGGCATCGTTGTGCGTATGAATTCCAACGGGCACTCCAAGATGCTCGATGGCCCGTTCAGTCACCTTCCCCACAGACTCCGGCAGCGAACCACCATTCGTATCGCAGAGCACAACGAGATCAGCGCCGGCATCGTTCGCCGCCTTGATCGTTGCCAGCGAGTAATCCGGATTCTCCTCAAAGCTGTCAAAAAAATGCTCCGCGTCATAAAAAACTTCGCGTCCGTTCTCTTTAAGAAAGCGAACGGTGTCCGCGATCATGGAAAGGTTTTCTTCGAGGCTCACGCCGAAGACCTCCGTGACGTGCAGCGGCCAGGTCTTTCCGACGATCGTCACGACTGGGGTCTTCGCGTCGAGGAGCATCTGTACCTGGGAATCGTCTTCCACCTTCATTCGACCGCGGCGGGTCATCCCAAAGGCTGCGATCTTCGCATGCGTCCATCTACGCCGCGCCGCTTCATCGAAAAATGCCGCATCTTTCGGATTCGAGCCTGGCCAGCCCCCCTCAATGTAATCGATCCCGAAGGCATCCAGCTTCTCGGCCACGCGAATCTTATCAAGCACCGAGAAAGAAATTCCGGTGCCCTGCGTTCCGTCGCGCAGAGTCGTGTCGTAGAGTGAGACAGGCTTCGTGCTCATGGGAAAAGAGGAACAACATAGCTGCGCGGGCGCCTCAAGCAAGACGGCTTTGGGCCGCTTCGCCGGCGAGCCGGCTTGAACCGCCGGACGTCATGAATTTGGTAAAAGATGAATTTTGCGCTCCCTGGCGTAGTTTTCTGTGGATAGCGTGGAGTCGATGGAGTTCTGGAATCTGACTAGGGATGTAGAGATCGGGGCAAATTCCTACCTTCTCCGGACAAAGGGGAAGTCGATTATCCTCGATAGCGGGATGCATCCAAAGAGAGAGGGCGTCGCCGCAACCCCGGATTTCCGGCCAGTCGCCGAAGGGGGTGCTGACTCTATTGTTGTCACGCACGCCCATCAAGACCATATCGGTTCGTTGCCTTTCCTGACGCGGCGCGAACCAAAGGCGCGGGTGTTCATGACAGAGCCCACGACGCGCATCGCCGATGTCATGCTGCACAATTCGGTAAACGTCATGCTGCGACAAAAAGAAGAAAACGGGATCGCAGATTACCCGCTTTTCACACACCGTGGTGTGGAGTTTTCGCGGCAGTCCTGGCAGCCTTGCGCCGTCAAGCGCAGGTACAACCTGGGCGATGAACGCGGCGGCGATGGATTGACGTTCGAGTTCTTTCATTCCGGCCACATCCTTGGCGCCGTAGGAGTCCTCATCCGTGGCGAAGGCAAGACCTTCCTTTACACGGGCGATGTGAACTTCGAGAACCAGACCCTGATACGCGGCGCGGAGTTTCCAGAGGAAAGCGTGGACGTGCTCCTGATGGAAACCACTCGAGGAGACTCTCCAACTCTCCCCGGATACACCCGTGCCGATGAGGAGGAGCGCCTGACACGGGCCATTCGCGGGGCTTTCGAACGAGGCGGCAGTGTCACCGTTCCGGTTTTCGCCCTAGGAAAAACGCAGGAACTTCTTGCGATGCTTTGGCGGATGCGGCTGCGCGGCCTGCTCGCGCCCGTCCCCATCTACATTGGTGGACTAAGCACCAAGCTCAGCGGGCTTTATGACGCCATGTCGCATGACGCACAGCGCGCCAATCCTGAGTTGCAGCTCCTCCACGCACTCGCTCCCTACGTTCTCTCCGGAAACGAAGTCTACAGCATCGCTCCGCGGAAAAAATGCATCTTCGCGCTCTCCAGCGGCATGATGACCGCGAACACACTCTCCAATCTCTTCGCCCGCCGCGTCCTCGGAGATGAGAATCAGAGCCTGTTTTTTGTCGGCTACTCCGACCCCGAGTCACCGGCCGGCCGCATCCGAGCCGCGAATCCGGGCGATGAGGTGGTTCTCGATCCCAAACAGCCCCCCATCAAGCTTCGCTGCCACATCGAAGAGTTCAACTTCAGCTCACACGCCAATCGCGAGAGTCTCTTGACGTACGCGCTTGCGTTGCGCCCAAAGAAGATAATTCTGGTGCACGGCGATCGCCCGGCGATCGAGTGGTTCCAGCTCAAGCTGTATCGGGAACTGCCCGAAACGGAAGTCATCATTCCCGAACCCGGCAAAGGCATTGTCCTTTAGAGCAAACGCCGAAAGAGATTTCGAAATGGCCGAGGCGAATTGGCCTGCCATAGACTTGATAGATCTCCATGGAGAACTCCGCTCTCTCGACCACCATCAACTATCAACTATCGGGGCTTGCAACGGCTTTCGCATCAACCAGTAAATCTCCCCCGGCCACCCGGGAAAAACCGCGCCCCAAAGCAGATTGAAGCGCGCCCAAAGCGCGGAGTTTTCCAGCGCGCTTCCCTTGCTCCGAACGAAAAAAGCCCCGCTCAAGAATTCCACGCGCAAGCCACAGATCCCCGCCATTCGCCGCACGCGCCCCGGAGAAAAAACACTCACATGTCCCATCGGCGCGGCGGTCCTTCTCACCTTTCTTTCACGTAACCTTGCCAAGGGTCCGGGCACCACAGGAAAGCCTCCAATCAGCGCTCCTCCTGGGCGAATCCGGCGCGCAACCTTCTGCAAGGCGGCCTCCGGTTCAAACAAGTGCTCCAGAATGTGTAAAAGGACGGCAACATCATAGTCGGCCGGCAGATCGAAAAATGGCTCTTCGAGATTGGCCTCAAAAAAATCGTCGTATCCTGCCTTGCGCAATTTTTCGGTCAACATGACGGCATCAACAGCAGTCCACTTCGCAAAATCCGCGTGTCCCGGCACGGATCGAAGGAACTCCAACATTTGGCCGGTATGCACCCCAATCTCGGCGACTTCGAGCCGCCGGTTGCAACGCGCAGCTTCCTCGCGCAGCAAGTGATAGCCAAACCAGTAGCGGAGCAAGCGAATCGGGTATCGAACAGACTTCGCCTCAGGTGGGATACCGAAACGCTTCGAACGAACCGTCTTATTGTCTGCGAGAAAGGCAAGAGCCCAACGGAGTTGTGGGAGGGACTTTTCGCTCAAGGCCGGGCATCCTGCGCGAGGGGAAAAGCCGGGTCAAGCCCGGCTCGCCGGAAATCTCCAGACGTTCGAAATTCTATCGTCCGGTTTCTTCCTTCTTTCGTATCAAGAGAGACGCCGCCACCGAGACGGCCAACAAGGACATAACGACGAAAAGCGATTGGACCGTTTCAATAGCAAAGGGAGTTTGGGAAAGAAGCATTTTCACCCCGATAAAGACGAGAATGGCCGACAAGCCATAGTGGAGAAATCGAAAGAGCTTTAGAATCCCGGCCAATGCAAAGTACATCGCTCTCAAGCCGAGTATGGCGAAGACGTTTGAAGTAAAGACGATAAACGGATCCCGCGTGACCGCCAGCACCGCGGGAATCGAGTCCACCGCGAAAATCAGATCGGTCGTCTCAATCGCCACGAGAACAACGCACAGTGGCGTTGCCATTAGACGCCCTCCCTCAACGACGAAGAATCTCTGGCCGTGAAGCTTGGTCGTCACCGGCACAAACCGGCGAAAAAGCTTGAGGACGAAATTCTTCGTGGGGTCGGTTTGTTGAGTGTCATTGCGGATCATCTTGATTCCGCCATAAATCAGGATCAGGCCGAAGACATAGATGATCCAATGAAACCTCTCCATGAGCGCGATTCCCGCGAAAATCAAAATGCCGCGCATAACGAGCGCCCCCAAAATCCCCCAAAAAAGAATTCGGTGCTGATAAGCGGGCGGGACGCGGAAATACTGGAAGACCAGAGCAAAGACGAAGACGTTGTCGATGCTCAGGGCGATCTCGACCAGGTAGCCCGTGAGAAATTCCAACCCCGCTTGGGCCCCCAACGCCTTCGTTTCATAGCCACCAATCCATCCCAAATAAATACCCAGGCAGAAAAGCAGAGCGAGCGCGACGCGAAGCGTAGTGGACTCAATGGCCTCGCGAAATTTGACCTCATGGGCCTTGCGCTGGAAGAGCCCAAGATCCATGCCAAGCAGCACGACGACGATAAACAAGAAAAATGCCCACCAATACCAATCCATATGCGTCGCGCGATATGAGGGTTATCCAAGCGCCCGTGGTTTGCTGCCTTGTAATTCGTGCTGTCCAGGACAATTTGTTCCCAAATCTCGTCCGCCGGCGCAAAGCCAGAGCGGCCCGTGCGTTGGTCGAAAATATTGATGACCAGCAATCATGACGAAGGGGCTTACCTAGTTGATGTGCCGATCAAGGGCAAGGGCGAACGGAAATTCTTCGACGATGAACCGCCATCTGCGTGGCGAGCAGGTTTTCTAGCGCCGCCAGCGCCGGGTGGCGCGCCCTCTCCGGCGCGCGCGAGCGAGGTATCCACCGTGATCCTGGGCATAAGCAAAAGCCACCCGACGGTTTGCCAGGTTCGCATTTGTAGATGATCGGAAGCAATTCCCCCGCTCTAAACCCTGATACTAAAACAAGGAACGATCCCGACACTCCAACTGCGCGCGTCGGCAAAGTTGCTGAAGAATAGCACATTGAAAACCTACAAGGGCTTTCCGCACGGCATGCCGGCGACCGAGGCCGATACCATTAACGCCGACCTGCTGACCTTCCTGAAAGCGTAACGCCGCGGTTCGTGGCGGCGACCGTGAGGTCGGCACCGAACACAAATCTCGGTGAGTTTTGCAATCGACACCTGTCCCGGCTTCGAGTGTCGATATCGTCCCACGCTCCGGCCATAATTTGAAGGCCTTGTCGCTAAAGGGCGCGCCGTCGCCTGGAAAGACGAGCGCGGATCCCGCGAAGTTGACTCCCCCACCCCGCCGCAGCCGCACGCCTTTAAAGCTGGGGTGTGTTCGACGCAAAGTTTGAGGCTTTAACGCGGGGGTCTATAATGCGTAGAATAGAGTTTTGAGCCCTAAAGGCAAAAACCGACGGTAATGGCGCGTTTTAGCGCGTCGTTAGCGTATGTTTTCGCAGCCAGGAGGGACAGTGGGCCAATACGGGTCGGCGCTGGCGCCGCGGCACCGCCTGAGCCTTCAACACTACAACCAAGAGGACGACGAAGCGCGGCGAGAACGAGGAAGCAATGAGCCGGATCGCCATCATCGGGGCAGGATTATCGGGGAGGCTGCTCGTGCTAAACCTGCTCCGGTTCGCATCGTCAGATGCCGCCGTCAGCGTTCGGATGCTCGATCGTGGCGACGAACGCTACATGGGACCGGCCTATTCCTACGAGGCAGACTACCTGCTGTTGAACGTCCCGGCTGGACGGATGGGAGCCTTCTCGGAGGATCCAGAGCACTTCTTGACGTGGAGCCGGGACAGTGGCGCCCACGCGGGCCCATGGGACTTCCTCCCCCGTATGCTGTATCGGGACTACATCCTCGCCCAGGTGCGCGAGGCGTTGCAGGCGCGAGCAGGCGGCACGACCTTCGAACACGTCCGTGGAGAGGTAACGGACATAGACACTGAGGGCGGTTGCGCCACGATCCACGTGGAGGACAAGGGACCCATCGTCGCGGACAAGGCAGTGCTGGCGCTGGGAAACTTTCCACCCCGGCATCCGCCCATCGAGAACCGGTCGGCCCTTGAGAGTGAACGGTACATTCGGAGCCCATGGGACCCGGGCGTCCTCGACTGTCTCTCGCGCCGCGACACGGTGTTCCTTATCGGCACGGGCCAGACCACGGTCGATCTCGCAGTGGCGCTCCATCGGCGAGCGCACGAAGGACGGATCATCGCGCTCTCGAGGCGGGGCCTCCTGCCGCTGGCACACCGCGGCTTCGACCCCTACGAATCGTTCTTCGAGGAAATCAAAGAGTCGAAGACAATCCTCGACACCTTCAGCATCGTGCGCAAGCACCTCGACTGGGCCGAATCGATGGGGATTGACAAGAGGGCGGTCATCGACTCGCTACGTCCCGATACGCAGACGATCTGGTTGGGGCTTGTCGAGGACGAGAAGCGCCGGTTCCTTCGTCATCTCTTTCGTTACTGGGAGATCATTCGTAGCAGAATTCCGCCGGAGAACAAGGCCATCATCGACGCGATGCGCGCATCCGGGCAGCTCGACGTCTTGGCGGGGAGGATCCGTGACCTCGCGGAGTCCGAGGCGGCCATGGAGGTGCACTACGTCCCCCGTGGGCGCACTAGGCACGAAGTCGCGACTGCGGCCCTCGTCATCAACTGTATCGGACCGGAGTCAGACTACCGCAGGATCGACCATCCCCTGGTGAGGAACCTGATGAGGCGGGGGCTGATCCGTCCGGGCCCCGCGCATCTTGGCGTCGACGCGCTTCTGAACGGCGCGATCATCGGGCAGAACGGTGCCGCGTCGGATGTGCTGTATACGCTCGGATCGAGCATGAAGGGCGTACTCTGGGAGGTGGTGGCCGTTCCCGAGATCCGAGTCCAGGCGGAGCGGCTCGCCCGGCAGCTCCTCGACAGCGACCATCGGCGGCGCGATGCTTCCTCGACTCATGCTCGATAGGGGGCGCGTTACGACTCGGCGAACGCAGCGGGACGGGGTGGGTTGCCCTGGTAACCGTGGCCATTACCTGAGAGATGACTGGATCAGAGTCGAGCTAGCCGTGAGCTAGCCCAGGTTTAAGCGTGGTTTAAGCGCCGTTTAGCAGTCTCTTGGGTACCGGGTGTCAAGAGGCGGCCGGCAGGATGTTCTGGTTGACCCGAAAGAGGTTTTCCGGATCGTAATTCGCCTTCACAGACGCGAGACGTTCGTAGTTTTCGCCGTAGGTCGCCTGGACGCGCCCCTGGACCTCGTCGTCCATCATGAAATTGACATAAGCCCCTTCGAGGTTGAACGGGTGAATCGCCGTCCAGTAGGCGCGCCCCCACGTCTTCAAGGCGTCGGCCTGCTTCGGGTCAGCGTCGATCCCAGTGATGACCATGGCCCAAGTGGCGTCGCGTGTGTTCCACGCGGTCGCGTCTTTCGGCACGCGGCGGACCGCTCCGTCGATCGGGTAGAGGTGCATGAGCGACAACTCGCTCGGCGCCTTCGCGGCCTGTGCGATGTGCGTGTCGATCGCCTCGTCCGGCAGGGACTTGACAAAGTCGCCCTTCCAATACCACTGCAGGCCCTTCGGAAAGAACGGGTCAAACAACGATTGCATCGCGGGGAACGGCATCGCACCCATCCAGTTGAAGATGGGCGGCGGCACGGACTCGAGCAACCGCGCCATGATCGTTTCACCCTCCGCCGTGGAGCCGTTGTAACTGGAAATTACAGCACAGGCGCGCCTGCCCCAGTAGTCCTTTGGAAACGGGTCCATCGATGGCACCGTCTTGAGACCGACGAAGCTACCCAGTTCCTCGGGGGCGGTCGGCAGGAAATCGCGATAGGCACGCATCACGGCCTTGGCGTGAGTAGCCTCCCAGAAGATCGGGCCCGCGTAGACCGTACCGACCGGATGCGCCTGGAACAGGAAGCTCGTCACCACGCCAAAGTTGCCACCTCCCCCGCGCAGCGCCCAGAAGAGATCGGGGTGCTCGCTTTTGCTGGCCGTGACAAAACTGCCGTTGGCCAGGACAACGTCCGCTTCGAGCAGGTTATCAATCGTGAGGCCGTACTTGCGCGTGAGGTACCCGGTGCCCCCGCCGACGGTGAGGCCCGCGACGCCGGTGGTCGAGACGATGCCAAATGGCACGGCCAGTCCGAACGCGTGGGTGGCATGATCGACATCGCCGGACGTGCAGCCAGCATCAACCCGAACGGTTCGGCTTGCCGGATCTACGCGCACGCTTTTCATCATCGAGAGGTCGACCACCAGTCCGTCGTTGCAACTGCCAAGGCCTGGGCCATTGTGGCCGCCTCCACGGATGGCGACAAGCAGGCCCTGGTCGCGGCCGAAGTTCACCGCGGCGATGACGTCGGCGACGTCCACGCAGCGCGCAATCAGGCGCGGCCGCTTGTCGATCATGCCGTTGTAAAGAGCACGGGCGGCATCGTAGTCAGCATCACTTGGACCGATGAGTCGTCCGCGAAGGCTTTGCTGAAAGGTGGACACGATCTGATCAGTCATAGTTAGAGGGAGCCCATTCGCTCCTGCTCGATCATTATTCACTTGTCAATACTTCCTGGTGTAAACTGATAGAAAATCGCTTCTCGGGCGTAGTGAGCATGTGCCCGCCAACCGTCCTGTAACTGCGTTTGCACTGCCCTTTATAGCAAGAAAGTTTTCCTGCGAAAGACCCCTAAAAGTGTAAATCGGCTTGATTGAGCATGAAAATTCTGCGACTAGGGCGCGGCTGAGACCGGCGGTTTGCGATGAAAATGACGATGGCCTCTACACGGGAGGAGACTGCGGCAAATACGCCGACTTCGATTTGTCTCATGTCTCGTGTAGGCGATGTACGTGACATTATGGGCTGTTGCGCGCTGTTGGGCTTGTTTCGCTTTGCTTTTGATGAGGCGACTTGGGGAGCGCTTCCGGAGATGTTTCAGACGTTGTTGGACCTCGGGGCTATGCAACTTTCCCTCGTCGAAAACCGACGTCTGCTGGGCGGACCGGACATTTTAGCTTTCTGCGCGACTATTTTTGTTACCGACGCATTCTGCCGCGAAACTCGCACCACATTGCCGCCGTACCTCAGGCCCGCAAGTAGCGCGGCGCTACCTTGCGGGCCAGCTGCCAGTACTGGATTGCGATCGGGTCGCGGTTGCGAACGCTAGGACAGGGGTCAATGTCATGATGTGTTACAGCGGTAGACGCGATAATCTTTCTTCCGAGGACCTCCTGGCTGTACGGGAGAAGATGGCCGAGGCTTTTCGCCTAGCGCACCATGGTTACCGGTTAAAGGAATTGCTGTGCGGGCCTATTGGGGAAGAGGCATTTCGCTGGACACTCAGCACGGGCTTTCGCCTCCGGCGCGATTATTCCGATTACTATCAGGCACAAAATCTTCCTGTGCCGCAACCTTCGCAGCGACCCCGGCTGGTGGGATTGAATAAAGAAGAAGCCTTGGCGAATTACGGTAGCCGTGCCTCCGGATTATTTGTTTTTACGCCTCCGCGGTTTCATTTCAATCACTGCGAGCAGGCAATCCTGCGTCACTCGTTAGCCGGCGAAACCGATGAGGAAATGGCGGTGAACCTATCCATCTCTCACTGGACGGTGAAAAAGCGATGGCAAGCGGTTTACGAACGCGTCGCGGAGGTTGACAGCAAACTGTTGCCGTCGAACGAGAATGAGCTGGGAATGGAATCGCGCGGTGCAGAGCGGAGGCGGCACTTGCTCGCTTATTTGCGCCAGCATCTCGAAGAGCTTCGGCCGCTGAGCCGGTAGCTTACCGCCAATTGCGCGCTCCGGCAGTCCGCCGGAGAGACCATCACGCGAGGCACTTCGGCCGCGTGTCGCCTCCTTATAGAACACCCCTATCCTTTCTGCTGGAAAGGTTTCGAGGACGAGGCCTTCCGCCGCCGCCCAGGCAATGATTTTGAGCCAGGTGCGCCGGTATGCGATGATTGAATTGTGCGAAAGCTGGCGTTCTTTGGCAGGGCTACGCACTCGTGGAACTCTTTGGCGCGAAAGTAAGCGACTTCCTTGTTTCGGTTGTCACGGCCCAATCGGTTCCGGGGACGCGGGGAAGTAGGCTAGCCGAAGGCTAGACTAAAACTAGCGAGAGCCTTTGATCCTCCGCGGATAGCGGTTTCCAGGGCGGTCCGGCACGCCGGGTCCAAGGCCACCGAGCGGTTCATCGCGGGATACGCCCAGGATGAGTCGCACCGTGCCGGGCTGGCCATTACCGTCACGGAAATGGCTGAGGTTTCCCCTCCCCTTCTTTTTCGCACTGGCCTAAACCAGGGATCCACCGCCGGCCCCGCAACAGAGTAAAGACTGACAATTTTGCCCGCTGCAGAAGGGGGTTAAAAGAGTTGCGCTGGATTGCAACAATAGGCGACATGAAAGGTCGGCGGCTGCTTGATGGGCGTGATGGTCGGCTCGGCGAGGCGCATGAACTCGGGGGCGCAGGTTGTCTCTATGAAGAGGCGACCAGCTCAATCAGAGGAGATGCCAGCCTTCATCGGCATCGATTATCACAAGAAACGTGGACTTGCACCGTGGTTCGATGGCCTGCGGTTTGCCTTATCTGACCACTTCCATTCTTTGGCCGAACTAATGACCGCGGAGAGCCACAATGTCCTCCCCACCCTCTGGCAATCATCTCGTTCTTGTCGAGCGCCAAAGTCCCGGCGAGATAAAAGGCACTGAATCCAAGTCGAGAAACAGAATCGCCAAGAAAAGGGAACGGGCCTCGTTGGTGTGACACGGGTGGAGTTCACCGGTGAGAGCAGTGCCCCCCAACGACCACGGTCGCAGTGTTTAGAAAGGAAGGAAGTGTTATGCGGGGCCGGTTGTCGGTGACTGTGGCGCCTCTCAGGCCGTCATTCAAGGAGCAGAGTTGTGCCGAGCAGTCACAACAAAAGAAAACCCGGCCAGTGGGTTAGAATGGAGGTTTACCGATCTTCGACCAACACAGTATGATGATAAATGCCTCTCTTTGGAGCCCTCGCAGGAGTCAACATTTTCCCTGTTGCGTTCCAACCGATAGCAAACCCGATTGGAAGATTATCCAGGAAATCGCGAACCGCTTGGGCGCAAACTGGAACTGCCGGCATCCCTCTGAAATCGAGCGGTGCCTCATCTCGAGTTTCGGCATCGCCGAAAGCATGGGCTTTACGGGCGACTTTCGTCAATGGGAGGAGCACTTATTGCGGGTTGGCGAATAACCTCGGCCTGGGCCATGCCGCAATAACGGTGTAGCAGCGCATGGGATCGAGCCGCAGTTATCGAACAGCTGCGCCATGCCGACGAAAACGTAGAGACAAAAGACTTGGCAAGATCTCGCCGTTGGCTCACGCATACGTGATCCCCAACGGCATATCACTTCAGTCACGAACCGCCACCAGCCACTGAGCGGTTACAACATTGCGTAAAATACGCTACCATAGGAGACCAGCCAGCCTAATGGGCCTTCCAGGAGACGAATTCAAGAATTGAGGCGGGAGGAGGAAGGGAATTCCCGAACTGCCTGCGCGAAACGGTGCTTTTGACTCGAATTCTTACCGCCGCCCGATTAGTTTCCAGCGTATGCCGATGGAGGTTGCAACCGGCTGAGGATGTCCTGAAGCTCTGGGGAGAGATCAGTGTGATGATGCACCATCTTCCAGCTCCCAGCTTCTCGGCGATAGATATTCGTGACGCGGTGTTCGAGTTGCACCTGCTGACCGGCGAGGGTTACCTCGACGCGTTCCGTACCTATCGTGTAGGCCAGATCACTGCCGGCGCGAACCAGTAGATCGGGCACCGTTACCTGCCCACCCGAGTTCAAGCTGGCAATCTGCTCCCACGTTGCCCGAACCTCATCCCAACCGACTTGTCGACCAGGGGCCGGGTGCATCGCTGTCACATCCGGTCCATGCGACCAGACCTCCATCATCGGCTCAGTATCGCCGTTCAGAAAACGGTTTAATGCTGCGTAGAATCGTTCGGATGCCAGGTGGACTTCTTCTTCTGTTGACATAAGATATTCTCCTTAACGTAAATAGGGTGCAATTCACAACGAGTCGCACCAATAGTTGACAGTTGCGTAACCTGGGGCTCCCAACTTCGCTCGATCCGAAGTCTGACTGATAGGAAATCAACAAGCAACCGGAACGACCTTGCAACAGCAGTGAGTATTCACCAGGTTCCCGAGTTCCAAATACTTGGGCTCTAAAGTCGAGGTGTTTCAGCGTCGACGGTGTATTCGATGGTCTCATTAGCCTTCGACCATATCATCTTGCCGGTAAGCTTGTCACCGACAACAGACCCGCTCCATTCCGCCTTGTCTCCCTCAGAATCTGAATTAGGCACTACAGCGCTCCACTTGATTCTGTCCCCCTCCCTGGTTGCCTTGTAGGGTGCCTTCCCAAAGCCGTAGGGAATACAAGCCTTCGAGAGGAATTCACCGTTCTCGAAGATTAGCGTCTCTTCGAACGGGGCGCCTTTCGACCCATCCTCCGTCAAAGAACCTTCGAACTTCATGCCATCTAGCAAACCGGGCTCTTCCGCCTGCGAGGGACACAACTCGAAGCCAAAGAACAGAATGGCCAGGACGCTAACAAATGTTATGGGGGGCATTTTCTTCATACGACTGATAGGAAATCGCTTTTGGCCCTCCGGGTCGTTGGCCCGGAGTGTGAAGCCGAAAGCGTGCGTTTCCATTGGCGCAGAGTGACAAAAGTGGGCCCGGAAGTCAAACACGGGCTTTTTCGGGTGGCGGGGAGCGCCCGCACCCGCCCGCCGGAGGGCTGGGGGCCGCCGAACAAGGGGTGCGAGAGGCGCACTCGGGCGCTGCCGGACGTTTCAGCTGGCGGAGACGCCACGACCGGTTCGATGTCGTAGTCGGGGAAGGGGTCGTCGAGCCACGGATCGAGGGTCGTTTCGCCCGGCGGGTCGGATCAACTCGCGCCACTTCTTAGAAGGGATGCGGCGCGGCGTCATGATTTTGGCTCGATCGCCCTCGAACTTTAAGACTACCGAAAGCTGTATCGTGCAAAGTTGCTTATTCCCTTGCACTGACAAAAAATACCAAATCCATACATCGCTTCAAATCAGACGCAGCGTGGGCATAGAGCAAGCAGCGATTTTGCTGAGGGCACGAGCGATACACCCAAGGTTGCCATGATTGCCTTCAACCTTGCTTTTCACGCAGCGTGACCGGCAAGATTGCCGAGACGGAAAAGCGCCTAGGGTAATCATTTGAACTGAATGAGGGGAACGCCATCCCCGCCTTCTTTACTATGCCGTTTTCGGAGGCTTAGTGACCTGAAGCATTGTTTTAAAGATTATCCAGAAATCGAGAGGCAGCGACCAGGCCTCTATGTATCGGATGTCCAGCTTTGCCTGTTCCGCGACGTCCTCGTCATTTTTTGCTTCACCCCGATATCCGCTAACTTGCGCGAGACCGGTAATTCCAGGGGTTGATTTCTCAAACTAATAAAGTCTCTGGAATGGAGGCTATAAAACATTATATCATGCCGAAAGATCTCGGAGAGATTATTTACAAACATGCAGACAAACACCTGCCTTGTTTGCGACGTTGACGACGAGAGAGAGCGTTTCCGGATCGAGCGGAATCTCTAGCAGAATGATCTGCTTTATGCCTTCATTCTTGATGATGCGCTCAAGCATCAAACCGTGCGACACACGTGTTACATGCAATATCCGTGATTTACCCTCTTCATCAATCACGGACCCGGCCATACCGAACCCAAAAGCAGCCGTCTCCTCGATCCATTTGGAGATCTCCCGCGCCTTTTTTCACGGGACCGATTATCAATGTTCTCTGCAAGTAGCCCTCCGCGAAGAGATGGTCGGCCAGCTTGCGCGGCAGAAAAAGATGGCAGATCAGAAAGATGATATAAACGGATAGCAAGAAACCGAGTACCAGCTCCAGCTTCAGGACCCGGGGCCTCCCTGGTGGATCCACGGCAGCCAACATCACAACAAAGATCGTTACGCCAATATATGCGGTCTGCTTGAGAGCCAGAGTGTGGCCGTCCACAAAACCTCCCGCAAGCATCGTCGCCGCGGTCTCTCGCCCGCGGATCGCGGCGATCGCCAGCCCGACGACTGCAGCGAGATTGTACAGGATGAATCGCTGAGACGCCTGGACCTCAGGGTCTCTGAAGACGAAAAACACGATCGCAAGGTAAAACCAGAAGACGAGAGTAAGAATAACTGCCAGAACAGCATGGTACGCGTTCCACAACCCTCTGATGCGATGCCAAAGCATTAGCTAGCGCAAAAGCCCCGAATTATTGGTCACCAGTACCCCTTTTCAACACTCAGGGCAAGGTCTCCTGAAAACACACCGGCATAGACAGATAACTTCGAACGATTGGCAAGCTTCATTTTCTCAATTTCTCCTTAGTCAAAAGATGTCTTAATAACGTTATGCTTGCCCGACTGGGGCAAATAGATAAGCCTAACACAAATGATTCTGCTATTTGCGGATACCATGCCATCGGAGTCATCAGAACATTTATTGGCGGCGAAGGGACTCCTGGCATTTATTCGGAGGGCAATCTGCCCGCAGTCGTTGGGGACTTACCCCTGAGACCAGCTTGAGGAAGCGCGTTCATGGGCAGATGATGGGTCGAAGAGGTCCGGCGCGTAAATTGGATAGTGATGAGTGAGACTCTGGCGGCGATAAGGGGATGTCTGAAAAGATGGATGGGAGGACGACAGCATAGCGACGGCTGACGATCTGAGCGTCTATCATCTCGACGCGGCCCAAATCTGCTGCGCCGAGATTCTTCCTTGCGCCGACAGAGTGACGATCAACATTTCTGGTCGCTCATAATGCTTTCAGTGACTGCGGCGGCTTTCCCGCTGGTCGTTTGGGTGGCCACAAAAGCGCTTTTTGTCTTTCTTCAATAGTCGCCAATCCCTCGAAAGCCGACTGGCAAAGGCATGTCCTTGCGTCGAGTGGCTATCTCCAATTGGGAATGTTAGATGCTGCGGCGCTGGTGCTCGAAGAGATTGCGCCAGAGGATAAGATCCGCCACCTGCTGCGGGATTTCTTGCCTCACCGGTAACAGCCGTGTCGCCGACAGGGCGGAAGGATCAACGCTTTTAGTCAAAGGTAGCGGGGCGACAACCCCAATTAGACAGGTCGCCCTATTTGGTGTCAACGAGAACCATTTGCTGTGCGGCACCTGTTTCCGTCTCGACCAACGAGTTCCCTATACGGGCTTCAGTCCCGCGAACGTGCTGGCGCTAGAGAACGTCGTGCGCCGACACCTGACGGTTGAACGGAGGGCTTTTTGAATCGCGGAGAAAGTAGTGAACCTACGCGCTCACGAGCGAGCGGTTTATAAAGATCGCGGCGCGACTAGTGACGGCCAAGGCGCCAGTGTAAGTAGTACTCGCGCTCGATGATGAAGATCTCCGCTCGTTCTGGGATTGGATCGCTGGCTTGGAGTAATAGCTCTCGGTTGCCTTCAAGGATCCGGAGGCCCCTTAAAACATCCCGACCCCAATGCGAGGTCAAAGAGCGAGTGTAGATTAGTTTCAAATGATCCGAATTGGCACATCAAGCTGGGCAGATCCTGAATTCGTGCGGGATTGGTATCCACCGAAGCTTCCATCCTGGTGCATCTTCACGACTTAGCCCGCGATCCGGTGATCCTCGGCAAGCTGCTCAAAGGTTAGTTCATCGGCGCCTTGACTTCCATGGGCTTGGCTCGCGCTGGGCGAACAGGCGAACCTGGCTTGAATTGCCTCATCTCGCGGGCCGCCAAGTCCAATCAAAAAGATAGACAATGCTTGGCGAACAAGAATATAGACAGTCCTGAAGCTTAACCCTGTCCGCTATAAACCCTTAACCCCATGAAATCAATCGCTGTGATTCCCAAGAGCACGACACAGGTGTTTTGGAAAACGGTCGAGACGGGAGCGCGTGAAGGCGCGAAAGAAGCTGGCGTGGAGATGGTATGGAAGGGCTCTCTCAGTGAAGACGACCCCGCGCAGCAGATCCAAATCCTTGAGCAATTCGTTTCCGACGGCGTAGACGGCATTGTTCTGGCGCCGATTGATGACACAGTCAAGCGTTCAGTCGCCGTTGCCATGCAGAAAGGAATCCCTGTGGTGATCATGGATTCGGCGCTCAAGGGAGAGCCCGTCAAGGACTTTGTCAGCACGGTATCGACCAACAACTACCGCGGTGGAGAAATGGCTGGCGAGCAGTTGGGAAAGCTCTTAGACGGCAAAGGCAAGGTCGTGCTCTTTCGCTTTAAAGAAGGTTCGGTAAGCACGGGTCAGCGAGAGGCGGGCTTCCTCGAAGCAATCAAGACATTTCCCGACATTCAGGTTATTCTCGACAATCGCTACTCCGGCACTACCGCTAAAGAAGCTCGATGGAGCGCGCTGAAAATGCTGCACAAGCTTAAGGAGGCAGACGGAATTTTCTGTTCAACCGAACCGAGCACTCTCGGCATGTTGCTTGCGCTCAAGCGGAATAACCTGGCGGGCAGCAAGAAGCTCGTTGGATTCGACACGTCGCCGGGACTTATGGAAGGCTTGAGAAAAGGTGAGATTCAAGCGCTCGTCGTTCAAAACCCCAAGAAGATGGGCCATGAAGCTGTAAAGGCTCTGGTCGCCAAAATGAAGGGAGAGAGGGTGCCCACGGTTATCGATAGCGGCGCCGCGCTTATCACTCAGGAAAATCTGGACACTCCGGAAATTCAAGGGCTCTTAGCATGTTTTTTCGCCGTCTTTGCTTAAGTGCCACTTGTGATGTTAAGATGATTTTGGTGAGCGGCTTACATAAAAGCCTGAAAACCAGACACCGGTCGGAATAACAGCGGAATCTCTCACTACGGAGGTCCTGAAAACCGGGCAGCATAGACACCAATTCCTCTACGCTGTCCCAGTCCCGCACTTCCTGGAGGCAGAGGATGTCAGGGCGAATATCGATAAGTGCATCCTTCGCAGCACGCATATGAACCCGGCGTTCATCAAGGCAATATTCGATCACGATATTTACGAAATATTTGCAAGTCCGCCATGCTCGCTCGTATACGCCAATACCCAAAAAAGCACCCCCTTCGCATACCACAAAGAACGAAACATGAAAAGCATATTTAATAATTCCGGGACCTTGTCGGCACTGGCTGTCGGACTTCTCGGCGGCGCGTTATTCTGCCAGCAAGCCCAAGCAGTTCCAATCACTGTCTACGAGGAGATCAAAGACTTACGAACGGGGGGGACCAGCACCAATCCGAGCGACGTCCAGTTGCAGCGCAACCGGCTAAATCCCGACGGCACAATCACGACAGTGACAGACGATCGGGGGAATGGCGTCCTCGGCTATGTCGAGGCTAATAGTATCCCAGGCACACAAAATACTGTACGAACCGAGAACAGCGTCAGCGACAGCTTTGGTTTTAACAGTCTCGCTACTGTCACGCTCCTTCATAGAATTGACTGGCTTGGCGGTGTCGGTGGTTTTGTTGGCGGGACACTGGAAATATGGAGTCAAAGTGTGAACCATGAGACGGCTGGTCCCAACGATCCTGTTCTTGTAGAGTTAGGCAGCATTTCTCTCGGCTATTTGGGGCTTGGTACCTCGACTGCAACCTTCGCGATCAATGGTATCAACGTGAGCACGTATCTGGCCGATGGCATTCTTGATGTGAAGATCATTCCAAGGGGTGCTGGCAACTCTGACAATGGTGACAACTTGGCGATTAACGCGTCCAAGTTGACACTCACTTATGATCCTGACGCTGCACAGGGTGCGCAGAGCGTTCCGGACGGAGGGACGACAGCAGTGCTGCTTGGCGGAAGTTTGGTGGCTATTTGCCTGGGAAGGCGGAAGTTTGTGGCAGTTCAATAGCTCAGGAATCAACGTCCACATTACGGAGCTCGCCCTTGCAGGCGGGCTTCTTCCTTTCTGACAAGGGCTTCGCCGGCGATCGCCGAGCAGAAATTCAGATCAGGGCAAAGACGTCTGAATCTTCTTCAGCAAAACTTTGCGTATTCGGAATCTTCGATACGTCTTATGGGCTGGTAATAACCCGAGTCCGATGCCTTTAAGTCGCTGTTGGAGCTCAGGCGTTGAGCTTGTGCATTTCAGACGTTAGGTAGTGAATTCGCCGGCGTAGCCAGGCTATCAGTAATATTCGATCACGAGTTTACGAAATATTTGCAAATCCGCCGGGCTCGCTCGTATACGCCAATACCCAAAAATGCTACCCGATCACATATTCGACAGTTTGCACGCGCCCTTTCGGACGTATCGATAATGTGGCGCCTTCGTTGGCCGAAGCTGAAGCCGACGGCCGCGTCCTTGCCGGCGGGTTCGCAGGGGGTCTTTTGCCATCGCGAAGGCAACTATGCCGATTGCGCGGATTGAGCTGGGGAGCGAGGTGCCGGGGGCTCTTTCCCGGCAAGGCTCGCCTTACAAAATCGTTAACGAAAGCAGGTTCTGCTGGCTCTGAGAGCGGGTTCGCAACCCGGGAGGCGATCCACGAATGACAATGCTTATCAGCGACTTTGAAAGTTCGCCGGCGCCAAGGCACGGATAATAAAAATTTGCAAGACAATCATAGATGCCACGCAAAACAGTGGAATGAGAAGTCCGATGCGTAAATCCCCAAACAGCGCCGAATTGAATCCCACCAGCCAGGGAATCAACGCCCCGCCTAGGCCGGCCAGCACAAAGAAGAAACCAGTCAGTTGCGACGCCTGTCTCCCGAAATGCCGGGTGAAGATCGCAAAAGTGGTGGGAAACACGGCGGCCAGTCCCAACCCAGTCAGACCAGCACCGGATGAAACGGTCATCAGGCTGCTTCCCGCCAGGATGACCACCAGACCGGCGCCCGCCACGAACAGGCTGATCAACACCAGATCCGCCTCCCTCACACGTCTCAAAACCGCCGGCGCAGCGGCTCTGCCAATCAGCAATCCCGCCCAGAAGAATGACGGCATCATCGTCGCAAACCCGCTCGCTGACGCGCCAAGACGCTGCGCATAGGAGGCAATCCATCCGGCGGTGGCCGTCTCCGTTCCCACATAAATAAAAATCAGGCCGCCGGTCAGCATTCCATAGGGACTGGCCCAGGCCCGAACGGCTGATCGCTCAAAGCGCAGCGGATCTTTCTGGTTCGGTTTGGGTTGATTCGCTCCGGATGATGAATCCATAAGAGAGCGACGCGCAATCAATAAAGCAATACCGGACAGCAGCGCCGACAGCCCAATTAAGGGTCGCAGCAGACGTCCTTCGCGCGCGAACAAGGCGATCAACGGCGGGCCGGCGACCGCGCCCAGCGCCCAAACTAAGCTCAAAATATTAAGCGCCGCCGCACGACGTTCCGAATTGATCTCCACAACCAGCAGATTCATCGCGGGAATGGTCAAACCGATCGCAAAACCGAAGCTGAAAACCGACAGGAGACCGATTCCCCAGGAGTTGGCGCTCAGACAAGCGACGGCCGCGGCCATCGCCGCATAACCGAAGGGCATCAGCCGCAGTGATCCCAACCGTTCGATCATCGAGCCCGATAGGGCGGAACCCATCATCGCGCCCGTGAACTGCGCGATGAACAGCGATCCCGCTTCCGCATCATCAAGACGCCACCTGGAGGCGAGCATGGGCAGGATCGGGCCAAGCAAGGTGTGGACGACGCCGACCAACAGGGACCCGAAATGCAGAAGAGGCACGAGTTGTCTGTCGCACTGCGACGGATGAACAATTGGCTCTCCGACGGGCATAGAATGGTTCTCAACGTTCAACTTTCGCTCTATTACGAACTCTTGGAGAGGTTAAGCGTGCGCGGGCGATTCAAACGGCAACCGCACATTAAATTGTGTGCCATCCGGACCCGTGCTAAAGTCGATTTTTCCGTTATGCCGTTCGACGACGATCCTGTGGCTGATAACCAGGCCGAGTCCCGTGCCTGAGCCGCCCTTGGTTGTGAAGAAGGGCACCGCAAAGATGTGCGGCCGGGCCTCTGGCAGGATTCCACTACCATTGTCCGCGATCTGAACGAGAAAAAACTCGCCG
Organism: uncultured Verrucomicrobiae bacterium; assembly: GCA_963810765.1. Classification (GTDB taxonomy): domain Bacteria; phylum Verrucomicrobiota; class Verrucomicrobiia; order Chthoniobacterales; family Terrimicrobiaceae; genus DASTFP01. The sequence goes on along the minus strand of CAWEOV010000019.1, from coordinate 162,167 downwards.
TCGCGGCGGGTGCGGACATCGATGCGACCCGTCCCACCGACGGCGTAAATCGCATTGTCGACGAGGTTCGTCCATACCTGGTTTAACTCGCCGCCGTAGGCGCAGATGCGCGGAAGCGTGCGATCAAAGTCGCGCGTGACCGTGACGTTCCTGAGCTTGTGGCCGAGGATGATGAGGGTATTTTCGATACCCTCGTGCACATCGATCTGCTGCCATGGCGCCTGGTCCATGAACGAATACGACTTCACCGCACCCACCAATTCCGAAATACGTTCCGTGCTGTGCGAGATGGACTTTAGCAAGTCGCGTGTGGTGAGGTTCGCTGCGAGCCACTGGATTGCGTTTTCGAGATCCTGCGCCGGCACCATGCGCTTGACCCTTTCCAGATCGCCCTCGTCGACTCGGGCGTTCACCAATGCCGGGGCCAGATCCCAAGCATCTGCGATCTTGTGCGAGTCGAGCCAGCATTCGATCGCTTCCTCGCGATCGCTTTGTTCGACGGAATTGAGTTTCGGCTGCGATGTGGCGCAATGCACGGCCTCTTGGGAGGTCGCAACCAGTTGCTGCCACTGATCGGCGCTGAGCGTTTCATTAAGCTCGCATGCGTAGTCCTGAACCCTCTCTACGCTCTGGCGCAGATCGGCGGCGGCGCGGCGCGCAGCCGTCGCAGGGTTGTTGAGTTCATGGGCAAGTCCTGCCGCCATCGAGCCAAGTTGCGCGAGCTTCTCGCGTTCCTGCGTGTAGCCCTCCATGTTGCGCATTGTCCTCGCAAGCGTCCGCATGATTTCTCTCGCCACCAAGGGCGAGGTGCGAAGCAAGTCCCAAAGTCCGGCACGCGGAAGACGAAAGAGCCGGCTGTCGGCGACCACCCGAATGAGCACCGAACCGGTGATGTCTAGCAGGATATTGATCCCTCCAAAGAACTCCCCGGGAACCAGCGTCCCCAGGAAAATTTCCTGTTCATCGAAAAACTTGGTCACGCGCAACTCACCTTCCAGCATCACGTAGAAAAAACTCGACGGATCGCCTTCGCGAACGACCGTCTGCCCTGTCTCAAAGCGAATCTCAGTTCCCGTCGAAAGACACGCACGCTGGGAAGCGTCGAGTTGCGCAAAAAGCGGGACGTCAAAAATCGTTGCGAACGCCCCTTCGGAAACAGCGGACGACTGGATCGGCGGTGGCGATTCTGTCTCTTCGAAATGCTCCGTCAGTTCCGCCATGACGGGGCGGCTTGCGACGATCGCCTCAGCGGCTTCATTTCTCGCAACCCGGCGCACGGGCAGCCGCACGATGAAGCGCGTTTCGCCGGCTTTCGATTCGACTTCGATCTCACCGCCATGCCGGTCGCCCACGATGCCCTGGCTGATCGTCAGGCCGAGACCCTTTCCCGAACCAACGCCTTTTGTGGTGAAAAACGGCTCGAAGATGTGCGAGAGATTCTCGGGTGGGATCCCGGGGCCATTGTCCGTGATTTCCACGACCGTCTGGTTGTCGTCGCGCCGCGTTCGGATGGACAGGTCGCCATCGCCGTTCACGGCATCCGCGGCATTATCGAGCAGGTTCACCCACACCTGCGCGAGTTCGCTCGGATAGCCCCGGACATGACCGGATTCGCTCGAAAAATCCTGGGCGACACGAACGTTCTTGAGCTTGTGATCTAGCACGCCGAGCGCGTTTCGGAGTTGCTCATGCACGTCAATATCCGCGGCCTCCACGCGCTCCTGTCGCGCGATGGAACGCACGGCTTCCACCAAGCTCGCGATTCGCCCGGTGGACTGTTCTGCGTCGTCAAGCAGCGTTTTAAGCTTCATCCGCAAAGCGATCCATCGCACTGCGTCGCCGAAAGCGTCCTTTGGCAAATCTTCACGCAGCGAAACCAGCGCACTCCTGTCCAATCCCGTGCCGACGAGCACGGAAGCGATTTTCCAGGCGTCACTCACGCCTCCTTCTCGCAGCCAGGCTGTGAGCGCATCCTCGGAATCGCTCTGCTCGATCGAGTGATACTGCTTGCCAGCCAAAGGGTTCTTCAAAACCTCGCCCACAAGTGCGATCAACCGATCCCAGTGCTCATGCTCAAGCGTGTGGTGCAACCGATGGGCGACCGATTGGATCATCTGAATCACCTCTCCAAGATGCACCGCGATGCGCTGTGCGGCGGCGGACGGATTGTTCAACTCATGCGCAAGGCCGGCGGACATTGTTCCGAGCGCCTCCAGCTTTTCCTGCTGTTGCCTCGAACCCTCGATGTTGCGAAGACGCGTCGCCATCGCCCGGAAAATCTCACCAGAAATGGCCGGGCAGAGTCGCAACAGCTTCCAGAACGCCTCCTCCGGAAAGACGACTAGCCGGCAATCGCACTCGGCGCGTGCGGACAGCACGTAAGGCGTGCCGATTAAGAGCGGGACTTCGCCGAAAAAAGCACCTGGTCTGTTGCGATATACAACGATTTCTTGGTCACCGTGTTTTTTCCAGACAACGATCTCTCCCTCGAGGAGCACAAAGAAATACTCCGCGTGCTTCCCCTCCTCGACGAGCATTTCGCCCGCGGGAAGCCGCCATTCTTCAGTCTCCTCGATGCAAACCTTATCTTCATCCTTAAGGTTCGCAAAGAGGGGAACCTTGCGGAGTAGGTTCATCACCGTCTCGCTGTCCGTCATTTGTGCGATGGTAGTCAAAATCGATCCAGGTATTGATGCACAAGCTCGATGGCAATATTGCCCTCGCCCACAGCCGAGGCAACGCGCCTGATCGAACCGTGACGCACGTCGCCGGTTATTTGCTTGCGGCTCTGGCACACCTCATCGTGCGGACTGATGCCGCCGGCCCCTGTGCGCATCATTCTAATCAGGTAACGGCGGTATTCCTCAGCTGAGTTGGAAGAAGAGCGGTTTTTTCCAGTATTTTTCGAGTTCCCGCTCATAGCTCTCAAAGAATGTTACCATGGCTTCCGCTATTTGCAGTCCATACTGATGGCTGGACGGTAGCGAGGTTTGGCCAAGAGCTTTTGGAGAGTTCCTGGTTTGTCGCATCGCAGAAGACGCCGCCCGCTGCACCGTGGCCGCGTCCGTGCCAGACAAATTCCGAATCTTCCAGAATTTCTTAAAATTTTTCTCGAACAACCCGATTGATCTATTAGGGGAAGAGGCGCCACCCGACAAACCTTGGCCTCCCCCCCTCTCTCGCGCTTCCAAATTAAAGCATGCTTTTTCCCGCATCCACGTCAGGAGAGCCGAAAGAGCCGCCCGCGTATGATGCGCTTGCGCTTGTCTCTCTTCGCAGTAACTCGCCTTGCCCGATTGCCGCGAGCCATCCGAAGCGGCAAGAGTTATCGAACATCGGGGCGTGATGCCGGCCGCTTCGGAGGGTAGTGACAGCCAAGGTGTGTGCGCACCTCAACCGACTGCTGGACCGACGGCAAGAAATGGCGTTTCCCTGGTGATGCAGCGGGGCCCAGGAAGCGTTTTCGGGGGGCTCCGGTTACTCTGACACTCGGAAACCACAAAAAGGCCCACGCGGCGTTATAGTAGGCCGATTCTCAAACCACGGAATGGCCTGCCACGGACCCGTCGCTTTGACCCATTGACTTCTCTCCGGCCGTGGTAACAGCGTTGTTCACAGCTGACATGCGTCGAATGCCCCAACTAAACGGCAGATTCAAAGACGCCGTGAATGTCACCTCCGCGTGTTAGCCTACCACAAAGCATGTCACAGACGTGCGCAGCTGCGCCGTAAACGATGCTGTAGGCGTGATCGCCCGATGCTGTTCTCCGGGACGAACTACAAGCGTCCGAGCATGCTTTGCCGCTCTGTGCGACAGGCTTTGGTAAATGCGTGCCAGGGATCGGCCGGCCCCCAGAGCTGTTCCCATTCTTTAAAGGTTATCGAGGGGCGCCTATAAGCCTCGATGATGTCCTCGGCAACCTTCTCGGCCGCCGCCAAGACCGGTTCACTGCTGATCATTCGGATACGACCGATGAGGGAATACGTCGTAATGAGCGAAGGCTGCGCGGAGAGGTCGTCGAGAGTTCGATTAAGCGATTCCTTATAAAGATCTGCGACTTCCTTGAGAAATTCGGCGTAAAGCTGTTCGCGATTCGATACATCCTTCACCAGCATCTCACGACGCGCAACGTAGCGCTGGTTGAAGAACGTCGTTGCGAAAGTGGTCAAACCGCCGACAGCCGACCCGAGGAGGGCAGAAACGGCGGCGATGATCGAGGAATCCATGAATGCTGGTCAATCTGCCGTCTGGTGACAACCGAGTTATTGCTTAACTTTAGCGATTTTGCCCGCCCACCGTGGGCTCCAATCAACCTGGCAGAAGAATTGAAGCTCATATGCTGAGAAGGTCCCACGAATGTTCGCCGCCGCCACACCGCCGAGGTCCACCGCCAATCATCACTCGCGGTGGGCGCGAGTTCCGGGCGGCAGTTTCGCCACTCAACACACCATTAGTGTCCGCCATTACTCGGTTTTGTTCTTCATCTTTTTCTCAAGCTTCTGGACGCCGAAATTTCAGAGAATCGTGGTTTTCTTACGGTTTCTCGAGGCGAAGAAGGGCGCCAGCGGTTGATCAGGAGAATGACGAGAAACGTGGTCAAAAGTAGCTAGGAGATTACAACGACCCCGACCCTCAACTTGGGATCGCCCGAGCTCTGCCTCTAAAAACGCGCGGCTCCCGCGGGGGTTCCGCTGGAGCCCGGTCCGCTACGTCCTTCGCCGGTATGTCACGGCACATAGCGTAGCGCTGATTGAGATATGTGATTAAGAAAGTGTTAGACGGCCGATAGTCGAACCGAGAATGGCAGAAACGGCGGCGATGATCGAACTATCCATCGGCGACGGGCAAACCCAATCGTGTTCAAAGTTGACACGCTTGAAGCGCCAAATGCAGGCTTCAATCATCCTTTGATTACAAAATGCGAGTTCACATCATTGGGAGTCGGCGGACGAATGGCGAGTTCGCGACGCAACCTAGTGAGGCCGGGCTCGACCCCATAGCGCGCATCATGCCGCCTTCTCATGGTCTGCATCGGCGTGGGGATCCAAACTATCGAGGCGTGCCTCGAAACCAGGAAACGCGAACGCAAGACGCATCGCGATCACGCCGAATACAATGCCGACGAAGCGACTCCAGATGACGTCGAGTTCAGTAACGGGATGCGGCTTCTGAAGGATTGTCATGAATATTGCGATTCCCATTTGCCATCCGGCATATGCGATACGCTTGGTGCCGGTGGAAAGCCACGCGGCCATTGCGGCGCCGAGTCCCAGCACGATCAACAGCCCCATCAAAGAGTCAAATCGTGGAATTAAGAAAACCACCGCCACCAATCCGTAGAGACCCCCCAGGATGACACCGCCGAGGCGGAGCCTTTGCTTGTGTTCCCGCTCTTCGGCAACGACGAGCGCCGTGACCACACAAGTGATCATGCATGTATGGATCTCAGTCCAATCAGCGAGTGACATGAACACATAGCAGCCCATGGTCGCCAGGGTTGCGCGGAGCGCAAACGAGGTGTAGACGGGGTTCGTCGACCAATCGGCTGCCAAGAATGAGCCCTTTTGGCGCTCCTTGGCTGGCGTTGATTCGGGAACAAGCAGGGCGGAACCTGCCCGAAAGAGTGGCTCAAACGCATCTCGCCAGCCCGACCCGTTCCAGTGAGACCTGGGGGATGACCTAAGGGAATTTCTTCACCGTGTAGCACGCGCAGACGCAGTTGCCGAATCCATGCCGCCACCGCGAGCAAGCTCGATCTCTCTTCGCCTCGCGTCGCTACACCCGATGCTCTCGCCGTTAGCTGGCTTACGTCGATCGCTCCCTGCAAAAGAGCCGCGCACCGTGCGGTTTCGTCTGGCCGCAAAACCTTAGTAGCACCTAGCAGCTTGAGCCGGGCGCTGGCATCGTGGCTCTCCTCGCTGGAGATAGCAGCCTCGGCAGGAGCGTGCCCGAGAGCCAGCCGCAAACACGTCAGTTCGGCGGCGGCGAGAGCCCGTCGCATCTGGATGCGGAACAGCTCCAGGCCTGTCGGCGCGCCGAACAACCACTGGGTGAGAAATGTCGCGACATATAGCAGACCGAAGATCGCCCAAATCCACCCGAGCTGATTGAGCAAATCATTCGGAAAAGGTACCGTATCAAAGGCGTAGGCAAACAGCGAAAAGATGACGAGCGGCCCGAGCAGAATCATGGGCTGGGCCGTTGTCCGCATGAGGAAAAAGCCCATGAAAAACACAAGCGCAAGCAGCGAGACGCGCAGCCAGGCGACATTCCAGGCGAGAAGGGCCACCGCATAGACCAAGATGGAGGCTATTGCAATCATCAGGACCGAAGCAATCGCCGTCGCGCGGGTCAGCATCGTATCGCGCTGCGAAAGAATGAAGGTCAAGTATGGCCCCGCGAACAAATATGGCATGCGAAAGGTAAGCATGACTACGGCAACGAGCAGCGCGGCGACGGTGATTCGGATCGTTTCTTGTGAACGACCGGGGCGTGGGGCCAGTTCGCTCCATATGCCCGAAACGGTGGGCGAGGCGAGGATTCGCTTTGTGTGCATATCACCGCGTCTCGTCGTGCGGCCGGGTAAATATAGTCGCCGTGGCTGTCGCGCCGACGCGAAGCAAATCGGGAGGAACGCTTTCGGTGAAGCGGATGCGGACAGGGAAATCCTGCGCGAGGCGCACCCAGTCAAGCTCTCGCTTTACGACCGGCAAACCACTGTAGGGAAGCTTGGGCAATTCAGAAACGCCCGAGCTCACGCTTTCCACCTCGCCGGTGAAGGAGCGCCCAGGCGCCGTCATGATCTCGACTTCCGCACGGTCACCGACCTGAATGCGGCGGAGTTCGCTTTCGCGAAAGTTGGCCTCGACGTGCCAGTCACCCGTGTCGATGAGTGTTAGGACATCAATCGCCGTTCGGGCAAAGGCCCCCACGGAAATGTCCAAACCCGCCACGCGACCTTCGAATGGCGCGCGCACGGTGCAGTCTCGGACGTGCAGTTCAGCCTCGGCGAGCGCGGCCTCGGCGGCTTTCAACTTCGCCTGCAGCGGAGCAACGTCCTGAACAGCGAATTCGGCTGCGGAAAGCTGCGCCTGTGCTGCGTTCACGGCGGCGACCGCCGTGTCCCGGGCGTTTCGCGCCTTTTCCACTGAGTCGGCGGTTGCGTAATTCTTTGCGAGCAGTGGTTCGACGCGGCGAAGGGAATCCTCCGCCTGGGTGCGCGCGGTTTCCGCTTGGGCGAGCACTGCTTGGGCCGCCAGCACGTTGGCTTTCTGCGCGGCAATGGCCCGCTCGACGTTCAGGATTTCACCGGCAACAGCATCACGATTCGCTCGGGCGACGCGTGCTGCCAGCTCGTAAGGTTCGGGATCGATTTCAAAGAGCACGTCGCCCTCCTTGACCTCTTGGTCATCTTTCAAGGGCAAGCTCTTGATTGGACCGCTCACGCGCGGCGCAATGCCGATCGCGTTTGCTGTGACTTTGGTCTCGGTTCCGGAACGTGGATGCAGAAACATACTACGCGCCGCGAACGCCCCCACAACAACTGCACAAGCGACAAATCCCCAACCAAGGACTTTGCCGAGAATAGCGCGTTTCCGGGTAGCTCCCGTCTTCTCGCGGGGCTGCTCAAGACCGGTAGCGGCGGTTGCAGGGTCTGACTTCTTCACGCCGAGAAAAAGATGAGGTGAACAAGGAGCGCTATCGCGACACCGAGGCAAGGATACGCGAGAGCCCGCGGACGAATCCAGAGATCCAGTCGCAAGCGTATCAGGACGGCCCGGCAGAGCAATGTGAGGATCAAGCCCGCCAGCATGCAAAGCAGCCAAGCCGGGAAGTATGCGCCTGCGATTTCGGTCATGGGAGAACAGCCAGCGAGCCCTGCTGGCAACGCTATAACCGCAACGTGCTTTAACTTGGCCACCTTCGGCAAAATCACTACTAGATTAGGACGCATGGCGGCTAGTCTTACTTTTAATTCGGCCTGTGGAACCTGGTTCGTGGCCGCATGCTTGGCCGTTTTGTCGCTTGGCGGATGCACGGCCATCGATCCGCTAAAAACCGCGCCCGCTTCTGCGGAGAAGCCATGGCAATCTCCTGAGACCAATCGTCTCGCCAAGAAACTCGACGCTCTCACGCAAGACCCTACGCCTCCGAAAATTGACCTCGCCCATACCTACACGCTGGTTGATCTGGTCGATCTTGCGCAACGCACCAATCGCACCACGCGCGTGGCGTGGCAAGCCGCGCGTGAGGCCGCTATCGGCGTGGGGCTCTCGCAGGCTGAGTTTTACCCGATCCTCGTCTTGCTCGCTTCCTATGGCGGAGGGTTCTGGAATCTCGACATGAACTTCAACAACATCGGTGGTCTGCCGCTGCCGAATGATCTGATTGGCGCCGTGTTGGGCTTCCAGCTCCCCCAGAATGCCGATCTGGATCTGGAAGCTTCGGGCGCCTATCGCGCGCTTAACAGTGGGGCGGCGCTTCGTTGGATGCTCTTCGATTTTGGCGCGCGGCGCGCAAAAATGACCGCGGCGCAGCGTGCGCAAATCGCCGCCAACCTAACCTTCAACGCCGCTCACCAGGCGGTCACCTTCAAGGTGTTGGAGTCCTACTACGCTTGGCAGGCTGCGAAGGGCCAGCTTGCGGCCGCGACAAGCGCGTTGGAGGCGGCGAAAAAACTCGCGGCCGCCGCCGGTGCGAAGGCCGAGCACGGATTGCTCACACAACCCCTGTTGCTCCAAGCGAGGCAGTCGGAGGCTGAGGCGGACTACGTGTTGCAAACGAAGAGAGCGGCGGCGGAGGTGGCATGGGTCGATGTGGCCGAGGCCGTTGGAATTCCCCCCGGCGTGCCCGTGAAGGTCGCGAGAGCCGACTACCTGAAACTGGAGCAAGAACTCCAAAAGCCGCTCGATGCCCATATTCGCGCCGCGCTGAGCACTCGACCCGACCTGCTTGCAAAGGTGGCCGTTGTGCAGGCGAAGGAAGCGCAACTTCGCGCTGCGCGTGCAGACTTGCTGCCGAAGCTCTCCCTTATCGGAGTCGCGGGCTACACACGGTTCGATACAAGTGTCCAAAGCGCAGGACCTCTCGAAGAGATGGGTTTCGGACTCCAAAATTACGGCGGGTTTCTCACCGTGCAGTGGCCCATTTTCACCGGTTTTGCCGAGGAAAACAAAGTCCGGCTCGCTGACACTCAGCGACACGCTGCTGTGGAAGAGCTTGCCCTTGCCAAGGAGAAGACCATCGCCGAAGTATGGCGCGCTTACACCCGGGCCAAAAATGCCTTGGCGCGCCAGGAAAGCGCTGACGGGCTCGTCAAAGCGACACGTGCGAGCTATGACGCGGCCCTCGCGGGATTCGACCAGGGGCTTGTGCCGGTTCAAGACGTGCTGACCGCGCAGGCCGCCTGGTCGCAAGCGATCGCGCTGCAGGCGGAATCGGACAGCGCCATCGCAGCAACTGTCGCGGCGACTGGCCTTTGGCTCCGGTAAAATCGAGACCGCTATTCTCCGAGGGCAATCGCAACGCCCGTAAGAAAGGCGGAAAAAGAACGAGTGAAACGACCACTCGTTCAGCAAATCGCACTTGGCACTCGGAGCCAACGACTGCATACTATGATTGTTGTAATCTGCCATGGAGACCGAGCCCAGTTTTGAAGAAATTGTTTCCGCTAGGCAAGAGTCTGCCGCCAAATCGCTTCGTTCCGCGACAGCCGAAGAACTGCGCAGGACGCTGAACGAAATATTCTCTGCTGATCCATCGCACCCATGGCTAAAATCCTTCACGCAGTTCGTCGAGGATCATGGGGACGAAACCGCCTACCGCGGAGAGACCTCGGACGGCTACAGTTTCGTGTTTTATCCGAGCACGAGCCGAGGAATGTGGTACCGCTTCGACACAAGGCTCTCCGGTGTCGGGATCATCAGCGAGAAGACCATCAATTTTCTCACTCAGCTTGTGAAGTGAGCCTTTCCGATGCAAAGACTCTGGGACAGGCAACCAGTCTCTTTTGCAGAATAGAAGCCTGTTACTTGCGGTCGGTTCGACCTGATCGGGTGCTCGGAATGCCGCTTCTGAAGGCGCATTCCGGAATCCCGTAACGCCGTTTGCAGAAAGTGCCGGAAATGGCGGTCTATTTTGGACGCAACGCTCCGCATCGTCAGTCTTACGAGCTCAATCGTTCTTTTGTGACTTACCTCGATCAACGTAGAACGAACGAAAAAATGGCTGTAGGCCAGTGGATTTGTCCAAGTTTCGCGACAGTCTCCGCGAGGCGTGGGAAGAAATCCGACGCTTCCATCTTGAAGCCGAAGATCTTGCCGAGTTGACCAGCGATAATCGTGAGGCCCGTGCCGTTGAGGAAGCCGTTGAGAATCGGCCGTGAGAGAAAGTTTGCGATAAAGCCAGCGCCGCAAAGACCGGCAAGAATACAGACGACGCCAACGAGCACGGCGAGCGCCATCGAGAGCTGCAGGTAGCGTGCGGGATTGGCGCCCGCTAGCGGCACCAGGGTCGCTGAGACCATCGCGCAAGTCGCGGCATCCGGCCCCATCATGAGTTGCCGGCTCGAGCCGAAGAGAGCGTATACGACGCTCGGAAGAATGGACGCATAGAGACCGACGATAGGAGGAAATCCCGCGAGTTGTGCGTAGGCGATGGCGGTGGGAATCTGAACCGCAGCGACGGAGAGCCCAGCGACCAAATCAGGGCGAAGATTTTCTGGGCGGTACCCCGTGAAGAGGCGGATGTTCGGCGCCGCCAACTCCCGAAGAGTGCCTAAGAGCATGGTCCGAGCCTACACAATTAAGCAGGTAGCCGTCACGAACCGATCGGGATCGCCGAGCGTTCGTAACGGTCATTTTTTGTTTGCGAGAGCATTTCAAAACGGGACTAAGGGAAAAGCCGACGCGTTTCCGTCTGATGGGCCGGCCCCATGGGTTAAACCCGTTGAAATTTGGGCTTGAGCCTAAAGATCGGCCGAGATCATACTTCCTTGGTTCGGCAGTTCCAACAGGACGCGATTCGCCTAAAACTGCGGCCGATTTCGTAGGGACGGTTAATCGGCGATATCGAGGCTTTCGTGAACGCGATTGCCGGCTAGGAAAATGAGACCCATCGGCGCCCGAATGCGGACGACACGCGGTTCCCCTGGAGGCTTGAGGCGGAGTTCTTGGTGCCGTGGTCTTAAATGCGTCCTCCTTTGCGCCCTCGTTTCCGGCTGCGCCCATATCGTAAAGATTTCTTATCCGCCGGAATCGGTGCTTCACCCGACATTTGATAAGCCGTATACGGTCTGGAACGGGGAGCGGGTGCAAGTAGACCGGACGACGTCGTTGCGCCCGGAATCGTTCAAATACGTAGCCGCGTACGATCGAGTGCTCCTGGCAGACTCGATTCGCCAAAGAGGTCTCCGCGACGAATTCAAAATAGAGGGAAAAGGTACACCGCTAGTGGTCTTCGCGAAGAATCCGAAAACTACACCGGAAGAAATGCACTATCCGACCGGCGGCATTGCGCTCGCTATAACTGCAGTCAAAGAAGAACGCCGGGGAAAAGTGCCGCTCCTCAAACTGTATGATTCGCTCGATCCTATCGTCGTGGGATCTTCTACCGGTCCACATCCCATCGCCGCCAATTACACGGCGACTTTGGCGGTGCTGTATTCGCACGCCAAAAAAGTAGCAGGAAGCGCCGCCGGATCGTTTCTTAGGCCAGATAATCCGCGGTTCGCAACGGGCATCTATATGATCCATCCCTACGATCCCAACAAGGTCCCGATCTTGTTCATTCATGGTCTGATTTCTTCCCCGATTTCGTGGCAAAACCTGGTCAACGATCTCTGCGCGGACCCGAAAATACTCGAGCACTATCAACCTTGGTTTTTTCTTTATCCGACCGGCCAACCGGCCCTTGAAAGTGCGGCGCAACTTCGAGAGGACCTCCAGGCAACGCAACGTTTATTCGACCCGAAAGGCACCGCGATTGCCTCGCGCCATGTTGTCGTCATCGCTCACAGCATGGGAGGGTTGCTCGCGCACACTTTGGTATCAGACTCGGGCGACGCGCTTTGGAACGCGTTTGCGACCAGGCCCCTGAATAGTTTGTCTCTCTCAGCAGGCGAAAAGGCTTTAATCTTGGAATATTTCTTTTTTCGGCATCAGCCCGCTATTGATCGGGTTATTTTTCTTGCGGTCCCACATCGCGGTAGTCGGCTTGCGGCAGGCATCCTCGGCGGTATTGGTAACCAACTAATCCGACGTCCCAGGACACCAACTCAAGCCATTAAGGAATTGGCGGCACAATATCCCGGTATTTTGAATCCCTATTATGCCAGAGTGAGGGCGCGCGGCGGTCCAACGAGCATGTTTTCTCTTGCTCCAAATCCTTTGTTCGACCGTCTGGCCGACCTCCCGATCAAAGTTCCTTTTCATAGCATAATAGGAAATCGCGGAAAGGACCGAGGACTTGATAGCTCCGATGGTGTCGTCTCCTATCGAAGCTCCCATTTGGAAGGAGCCGAATCAGAAAAGATCGTCCCGGCGGGCCATAACCTACTCTCGAATCCGGCGACCGTCGCCGAAATCAAACGGATTTTGGAGAAGAATATTCATGGGAAGCAAGAGGAGAAAGACACCGCACGACGATGAGCGTCGTAACGTTCCAGCGAGGGCGACCACTTGGACCTTCCTATGAAGACGTTGGCGAGAATCATATTATTTGGCGGTGACCGGGGTCTAAGCAATGGTCTGCTCGTGGGCACCAGAACTGTGGTGTTTCCAAAAAAGCCGCACTTAGCAGCGATAAAATTCGCGAAGTTCCAAACCGCTCGTGTTGAGCCTTTGGCTTATAGCCTTTAATCTCGAGAGGGCTGTGGGTAGACGGGAATTTGTCCTTTTCCCGAGGTAAGCGAGGTACGGATCTGGCGCTGCTGGTTGTGATCTACCAGCTCTGGAACAACTGGTGCCAGACACCATTGCGCGGCTTGAGCACGCCTGTTCGCCCGCCGGGCAACTGGACCCCGCTTGCTCGACTCGCGTAAGCTTCGACTCTTCGTCGATGCCGTGGTGCCACTGTCGGAGCGTCCGCGCCTACTACTGCGCAAGATCGAGGAGCCGACCCCGGCTGCGGGAGGACGGTGCTCTCCATCATCACCGCGATTTAGCTTCCTCACCATTTAATGAAAATAATGGATGACCGTGTTGGTCGGTTGCTACAAGATGGTCGCGATTACACCAAACGCTTTTGGCATTGGCACTTAAGCCGAAGCCTCAATCCAGATCAACACCAAACGAAAAAATGAAAATCCTCATCGTCTACTACTCCCTTTACGGGCATGTTTTTAAGCTGGCACAGGCTGTCAAAGAAGGCGCTGAATCGGTCAAAGGAGCCGAAGTGCTCTTCCGTCGCGTGGAAGAGTTCGACATCGTGCTCAAGAAAACCGCTGACGACAAATATCTGAGTCAAGTGCGCGAGCAGCAGAAGGACATCCCGGTCTGCACGCTCGACGACCTGCGCGCCGCTGACGGCGTGCTCATTGGCTCGCCAACCCGCTACGGCAATATGACTGCGCAGATGAAGCAGCTCATCGATTCGACGGCAAGCCTCTGGCTCAAGGGCGAGATGGAAGGTAAACCGGCGGGTGTATTTACTTCCACGGCCTCCACCCATGGTGGCCAGGAAACCACTCTTGTGACGATGATGATTCCGCTGCTGCACCTCGGCATGTTGATTGTTGGAGTGCCCTACTCAGTAGAAGGGATGCTCCACACCGAAGGCCGCGGAGGCACACCGTATGGTGCCACGACAATTGCCGGAGGACAGGGCGAGTTGCAGCCAAGACCCGAAGACCTCGCCATTGCACGGGCATTGGGCCGGCGAGTGGCTGAGATCACGGCAAGAGTCCGTGGCTAATCAGCTCGAAGCCTCCGCTCTTCATATCCGCTCGGTATCTATTTCGAGTCCGTATTTTGTCGAGTTGGTTCGACCGTCGCCAGGCACTCGGTGTTTAAGAAGCGCACTCAGCAATGAGTCGATGAAGCTGTTCCGGGTGCGATCACTTTTCACCAGCGACCACTCCGCAGGCTTGAGCGGCGGCCGAAAAGGCGTCGCGGATCCCGCAGATGTTTCATCACCGGGCAAAAGCTCGTGCCGCATCGGCGTGCTGGACGTCTGCGCGGGCGGCGGACCGCATCAAGGCATGTCTTACGACTCCATTGTTGGCGACAACGGATACGCTTACTTCTTGCCGAGCATTTCTTTTACGGTGGCTACGACCCGGTCAGGCTCGAACCCGAACTTGTTCTGCAGTTCTTTGAGCGGAGCGGACGCACCGAACGTCTCCATGCCGATGACGCGACCGGCATCGCCGACGTACCGCTCCCATCCAAAAGTCGAGGCCTGTTCGATGGCAAGGCGCGCTTTTACGCCAGGCGGCAAAACGCTGTCCCGGTATTCCTTCGACTGGTGCTCGAAGATGTCCCACGATGGCATTGAAACCACACGTGACCGGATTTCCTCGGCAACCAATTTCTCGTGTGCTTGGACGGCCAGACTGACTTCGCTGCCGGAAGCGATGAGGATCACTTCCGGATTTTTGCCGAGAGCGTCGGCGAGCACGTACGCTCCCTTGGCGACGCCGGCCGCCGAGGCGTATTTCGTGCGATCCAACGTCGGCAATGGCTGCCGCGACAACGCGAGGATTGCTGGCTCATGGCGCAGTTGCATGATGTATCGGTAAGCTTCGACGACTTCGTTGGCGTCGGCGGGTCGGATCGTGACGAGGCCGGGAATGGCACGCAGCGAGGCGAGATGCTCCACCGGCTGGTGTGTCGGGCCGTCTTCGCCGTCGCCCATCGCGTCGTGTGTGAAGATGAAGATCGTGGGCAATTCCATCAACGCAGAGAGCCGGATCGCGGGGCGCGCGTAGTCGCTGAAGATGAAAAACGTCGAGCCGTAGCCGCGAATCTTCGACAACGACAAGCCGTTCACCACCGCGCCCATTGCGTGTTCGCGGATGCCGTAATGCAGGTTCTTGCCGCCGGGCGTGCCGGCTTGGAAATTGCCGGCGCCTTCGTAGGTTAACGCGGTTTTGTTTGACGGGCCGAGGTCGGCCGAGCCGCCGAGTAACCACGGGATGTTCTGCGCGAGCACGTTCAGCGTCTTGCCGGATGCCTCGCGCCCAGCCACTCCTTTCGGATCCGCCGGGAACGACGGGAGATTGCGATCCCAACCGTCCGGCAATTCTCGGCGCTGTATCTGGTCAATTTCCTTCGCCAAGTCCGGATACTGGGCGCGATACGCTGTGAAAAGTTTCGTCCAGTCCTGCTGGGCCTGCGCGCCGCGCTGACCGATGCCGGCAGCAAAGTGGTCGTACACGCCGTCGGGCACGAGAAACTGCGCGTCTTCCGGCCAACCGTAATCACGCTTGGTGAGTTTGACTTCTTCCTCGCCGAGGGGTTCGCCGTGGGCTTCGGAGGTGTCTTGTTTGTGCGGCGAACCGTATCCGATGTGGCTGTCGAGCACAATGAACGTCGGCCGGCCCTCGGTCCGGCGGAATACCGCGAGGGCGTTATCGATGCGCTCAATGTCGTTGGCGTCGCCGACCCGCAGCACATTCCAACCGTACGCGAGGAATCGGGCGGCGACATCTTCGGTAAACGTGATGCTGGTATTGCCTTCGATGGTGATGTGGTTGTTGTCCCAAACCCAACAGAGGTTATCGAGGCCGAGATGGCCTGCCAGCGAGGCAGCTTCGGACGCGATGCCTTCCATCATGCAGCCGTCACCGCAGACGGCGTAGATGCTGTAGTTGAAGATGTCGAAGCCCGGTTTGTTGTATCGGTTGGCGAGCCATTTCTGGGCGATGGCCATGCCGACACTGGTGGCGACGCCTTGGCCGAGCGGACCGGTCGTGGTCTCGACGCCGGAAACCCAATGGTACTCCGGATGGCCCGGGGCCTTGCTGTCGAGCTGACGAAATCGGCGAATATCCTCGAGCGAAACGGAGGGCTTACCGAGCTTCTCATAGTCAGCATTGACTGCCTGAACTTTGGTGAGGTGCAGGATCGACCAGAGCAGCATCGAAGCGTGGCCGTTGGAAAGAACGAAGCGATCCCGGTTGGGCCAGATCGGGTATTGTGGATCGAAATTCATCGCCCGGTTCCAGATCGTGTACACCAGCGGCGCGAGCGCCATTGGCGTGCCAGGATGGCCGGACTTGGCGGCTTGGACCGCGTCAATCGAGAGCGTGCGGATTGTGTTGACGGCGAGCTGAATAATTTTTTCGTTGTTCATTGGACTTCACTTAATGACGCGGGATTTTGCCAGCCATCGGGCGGCGTCACCTTTTCCGCGATTTGAGCCGGCCCCCAGGTATTTGGTTCATATTCATAAACCGGCGTGCCCGCTTTCAGCGCCGGATCCACGATTCGCCATGCCTCTTCGACATAATCTTCGCGGGCAAAAAGCGTGGCATCACCTGCCATGGCATCGCTAAGCACACGTTCATAAGCGTCCATCTCGGCTGCCGGCGGGTGCGCGACACCAAGAATCTCTGTGAGTTCACCGGCCGATTCGGTTAGCGGCGCCATTCTGTTCAAACCCAACGCAATGGTAATGTCCGGGCTGATGCGCAGCCGGACGTAGTTCGACTTCAGGTCGAAGTCCTGATACATCGTGGGCGGTTGCCGCAAACGGACGACCATTTCCGTGCATGTCACCGGCAGCAGCTTGCCGGCCCGGATGTAGAACGGCACTCCGCGCCAGCGCCATGAGTCAACCTCAAGTTTCAAAGCCGCAAAGGTTTCAACCTTGGAGTCGGGCTTGACCCCGGGTTCCTTGAGGTAACCGCGGAACTGTCCCCGTATGAGGTTTTCCGGAGCCAGCGGCAACATTGCTTTGAGAACCTTCACTTTCTCGTCGCGGATGGATTCACTGTCCGTTCGCACCGGTGGCTCCATCGCCAGATTGGCCAGCACCTGAAACAGGTGGTTCTGGATCACGTCGCGTATCGTGCCGACTTCATCGTAAAAAGCGCCGCGGCCCTGCACACCGAAGTCCTCCGCCATCGTGATTTGGACGCTCTCGATGTGCTCACGGTTCCAGAACGGCTCGGTAAAGGCATTGGCGAATCGAAAGAACAGCATGTTGTGCACGGGCCGCTTGCCGAGATAATGATCAATTCGGAAAATTCGCTTTTCGTCGAAGGTTTGAAGCAGGATCTGATTCAGTTGCCGCGCAGACTCCAGGTCGCGGCCGAAAGGTTTCTCCACGACCACACGCGCCCCGGCCGGAGCGCATCCCGATTTGCCGAGTTGCTCCACGACCGTGCCGAATAGGACGGGCGGGATGGCAAGGTAGTGCGCGGGGCGCTGAGCCAAACCAAGTTCTTTTCGAATGGCTTGAAATATCGCCCCATCCTCGTAGGCGCCGTCCACATAGCGCAACAGCCCGGAGAGCTTAGTGAAGGCGGCCGGGTCCAGGCCGCCGTGCTTCTCCAAGCTGTCTTTGGCGCGGGCTTTGAGTTGGTCAAGATTCCAGCCGGCCTTGGCAACGCCGATGACGGGCACGTTAAGGTTTCCCCGCTTTACCATGGCTTGAAGCGACGGGAAAATCTTCTTGTAGGCAAGATCGCCGGTGGCTCCGAAGAAAACCAGTGCGTCAGAATGGGCCGCAATCATAATGGAATCCTCATTTCGCTTTCTTCTCCAAGTGACCGCCAAATCCGAAACGCATTGCCGATAGCAGCTTGTCCTGGTAATCAGCCTCGCCACGGGAAGCGAAGCGTTCGTAGAGCGCCGTGGTCAGCACCGGTACCGGCACGCCTTCATCAATTGCGGCCTTGATTGTCCAACGGCCTTCGCCGGAGTCGGAGACGCGGCCCGCAAACTGGGAAAGATTGGCGTCTTTGACCAGTGCTGTTGCCGTCAGGTCGAGCAACCAGGAGGCGATCACACTTCCCCGCCGCCACACTTCTGCGATTTCGCCGAGGTCGAGGTCGTATTGATAATGTTCCGGGACGCGCAACGGCGTCGTCTCCGCATCAACTTCGGCTTGCTTCTTGCCGACGTTCGCATCGCGCAGAACTCCGAGCCCCTCAGCATAAGCAGCCATGATCCCATACTCGATGCCGTTGTGAACCATCTTTACGAAATGGCCGGCGCCGTTGGGGCCGCAGTGCAGGTAGCCGTTTTCGGCCGTGCCTTTGTTCTTGGGCCTATCGGGCGTGCGCGAAATGTCGCCGGAGCCGGGAGCGAGCGTGGCGAAAATCGGATCCAGCCGCTGCACAACGTCCTTCTCGCCGCCGATCATCATGCAATAGCCGCGCTCCAAACCCCACACGCCGCCACTGGTGCCCACGTCCACATAATGAATACCCCTGGACGCCAGCTCCTTGGCGCGCCGGATGTCGTCCACGTAGTACGAATTGCCGCCGTCAATCAGAATGTCGCCGGATTCAAGCAGCGGCTGGAGGCCGGCGATGGTTTCGTCCACCACTGCGGCGGGCACCATCAGCCAGACGGCACGTGGCTTGTTGAGCTTCTTCACAAAGTCCGCCAGTGACGCGGCCCCGATGGCCTTCTCTTTCACCAGGTCCTTTACGGCATCCTGTGAACGGTCAAAGACCACACACTCATGTCCGCCTTTGATAAGCCGCCGCACCATGTTGGCGCCCATGCGCCCAAGTCCGATCATGCCGAGTTGCATAGTTGTGTTCATTTCTTGTTCTCCTTAATTTACTGTCTGTTGAATTCCGGTGCGCGGCCGTTCCATGCCGGCCGTGACACCTTTGTAGGGCTTCAGGTGATGGATGACTCGTAGATACTCTGAATGGCGGTATCCAGCATGGCGTCAAACTGCGTATCGGATTGCTGGGCAAATAGGCCCTCGACGAGCGCTCGCGAGAAGCTGGCCACTACGCCATGATTCCTGCGGAGACGATCATTGCCTTCTTGCCGCGAATAGCCGCCCGATAGCGCAACCACCTTCAGTACCTTCGGATGTTTGACGAGTTCGGCGTAAAAGTCAGCCTGCTCTGGCAGCGTGATCTTGAGCATTACCAGTTGATCCGCCGGCAGTTTGTTGAGGCTTGCGAGGAGGGCCGCTTTGAGCAAGGCCTCGGCCTGGGCTTTGTCCGGACAATGAATGTCCACTTCCGGCTCGACGATCGGCACAAGGCCAGCCGCAAGAATCTGCGCGGCCACCTCGAACTGCTGATCGACGATGGCCTGTATACCGTCGCCGCTGGCCTTCTTGATGACGGAGCGCATTTTTGTTCCGAAGATGCGCTTGGCCTTGGCCTTGTCGAGCAGCGCAGGCAGCCCTGGCATGGGCTTCATTATCTGGACGCCGTCCTTCTCATCCGCAAGGCCCTTGTCCACTTTCAGAATCGGGACAATGCGCTTCACGTTCCAAAGATAATCCGCGGTCGGCTGTCCGTCGATGTCCCGATCCATCGTTCCCTCGAAGAGGATCGCAGCGAGAATCCGATCGCCGTTAAAGCTCGGGCTGGTGATGATGCGCGCGCGCATCTGATGCACGAGCGCAAACATCTCTTCCTCGTTGGACCACGCGCCCTCCTTGATTCCGTAGTTGCTCAACGCCTTGGGCGTGCTGCCACCACTTTGGTCGAGCGCGGCAAGAAAGCCGCACTGCGTCTTGATTTTCCGCTGCTGTTGTTCCTTCAAGCCAGGAGCATTCATGCTGTCCTCCTTATTTCCCTGTAACGCCGGATCAGCCTCGTGCCCTGGTGGATTAACTGGTAGAAAGAGTGCTGGCCGTTGGTTCCGGGCTCGCCCCAGAAGATCGGGCCGCTGTCATAGTCAACCAATTGGCCGTCGAGAGTCACGTGCTTCCCGTTGCTCTCCATCGTCAACTGCTGCAGGTAAGCGGGAAAGCGCTTCAAGTATTGCTCGTAGGGAAGGACGGCGACGGTTTGAGCGTCGAAAAAGTCGGTGTACCATACCGTCAGCAGGCCCAGGAGCACCGGCAGATTGCGCTCGAACGGCGCGGTGCGGAAATGCTCGTCCATTTCGTGGAAGCCTTGGAGCATCGCCCGGAAATGTTCCGGCCCAATCGCAAGCATGGTTGAAAGGCCAATGGCTGAATCCATCGAATAGCGTCCGCCGACCCAATCCCAGAAGCCAAACATATTCGCCGTATCAATGCCAAACGCGGACACCTTTTCAGCGTTGGTGGATACCGCAGCAAAGTGCTTCGCCACCGCCTTGACATCACCACCGAGTCCATTGAGCAGCCAGTCGCGAGCGCTTTGCGCATTCGTCATCGTCTCCAGCGTGGTGAAGGTTTTGGAAGAGACAATGAACAGCGTTTCTGCGGGATCGAGATCGCGAGTCGCCTCGAGAAAATCAATCCCGTCCACGTTCGATACGAAACGGAACGTCAGCCCGCGCTCGGTGTAATGCCGCAACGCCTCGTAAGCCATCACCGGCCCGAGATCAGAGCCGCCGATTCCAATGTTGATGATGTTTCTGATGCGCTTGCCGGTGAACCCCTTCCATTCACCGCTGCGCACACGGTTGGAAAAATCCGCCATCTTGTCCAACACCGTGTGAACATCCGGAACGACGTTTTTCCCGTCCACAAGAATGGTCGCGCTTTCTGGCGCGCGCAACGCGACGTGCAACACAGCGCGATTTTCCGTGACGTTGATTTTTTCGCCTCCGAACATCGCATCAATTTTTTCGCGCAAGCCCGATTCCGCCGCCAATTGGAGCAGCAGCTCGAGCGTCTTGTCGGTGATGCGATTTTTGGAATAGTCCAGAAACAATCCGGCGGCTTCGGCGGTAAACCGTTCGCCGCGTTTGGCGTCTTGCGCAAAAAGTTGTCGCAAGTGCAATTTCTTGATTTCCTTGCTGTGCGCGGCGAGGGATTTCCATGCGTTGCGCTTTGTCAGTGGTTGAATTGGCATGTTTTTGCTACTTGTTACGTTATGATCGGATGACCAGTATGTTCATAGAATGACCCGAAGTCTTAAGCAGCCTGCCGGAGTTCGGCACTTTTGGATGCGATGACTCCCAGCAGTTCGTTCCAGGACTTTACGAATGACTTCGCGCCTTCGTCTTGTAGCTTCGCGGCCAAATTCTCCACGTTGATGCCAGCTTGGGCGAACTGTTCCAAAACCTGTTCGCAGTCGCCGCCATCTGCCGCCATGATCGAACTCAGCTCGCCGTGATCCGCCAGGGCTTTCAACGTCGCCTCGGGCATGGTATTTACGGTAAACGGCGCGGCGAGTGACTTGACGTAAAGAACGTCGGAGGCTTTCGGGTCCTTGGTTCCCGTGCTTGCCCACAAAAGGCGTTGGGGCCGCGCACCGGCATTGTAGCTGCGCTGCCAGCGGGGCGAAGCCAGCAAATCTCGATAAGCTTTGTAAGTCCGCCCCGCGATCGCGATGCCAAGCCGGTTGTTCAACGGGGCCGGAATCTTACCCGCGACAGCAGAATCCCAGCGGCTAATAAATACAGAAGCGACGGAGCCAACATTCGGGTTGAGGCCAGCGTCCATGCGCCGCTCGATGCCCCGCAGATACGCCTCAGCCGCCGCAAGGTAGTGTTCGCGCGAAAACAGGAGCGTCACATTGACCGGCACACCAGCGAAAATCGCTTCCTCGATGGCCGGTAGTCCTTCGGGTGTTCCAGGAATCTTGATGAAGAGGTTTGGCCGGCCTGCCCGGGCGAACAATTGCCTGGCGGCTGCGATGGTTTGGGCCGTGTCATGCGCCAGCAACGGCGAGACTTCCAGCGACACCCAGCCATCCACTCCGTTCGTTCGATCGTAAATCGTCCGGAACAGATCGGCAGCTTTTGTCAGGTCGTCGAGCGCAAGGTCGAAAAAGAGATTTTCGCTCGACCTGCCCTTTTCCAGCCCGTCGAGAATCGCAGCGTCGTAGGCCGTGCTGTTCTTGATGGCCTGATCAAAGATCGTCGGGTTCGATGTCAGTCCCGTGACTGACAACTCGTCGAGGTAGCTTTTAAGCCTGCCGCTATTCAGCAGGTCACGAGTGATGTTGTCGAGCCAGAGGCTCTGGCCAAGATTGTGTAAAAGTTTGGTTGCTTTCATATTTTGCCGGACGTCAGTTTGAGCGATCGAGGTATGATTAGTGCCCACCATTGTTCGTTCTTGTTTTCTCATCTGTTTCTCAAGGTTTGGAGCGCCCAAATTTCACAGAATCTTGGTTTTTATCGGGGTTTCTTGACGTGAAGAATGTGCTCAAACTCCCACTTCATGGGTTTGATTTCCCCTTTGGTGCTCCACCACTTGACGCCCGTCCACATGCCCAACATTCGGCTTCCATCAGAGAGCCAGACGCGCACGGCTTTGTAGGCTGGCGGCTTTGGCTCATACACTTTGTGTAGCTTTGAAGTCATCTTGCTTGAGCTATCAGAAGTAAACGTTTCCATAATTTCGACCCTCGAAGGCAGAATTTAAGCTCTGCGAAAATGAGGACGCCGGGCGTTTACAAGGCGTGATCCCCCCAGTAGCGCTGGATCTGCAGGCTGCCCAGCACGCGGCGACACCCTTCCAGCGCCTCGGCGGTGGCGTGATATCGATCGACCAGTTCCAGCGGCCGCCACGGCGGTTCTGCCGGTAGTCGGCCGGCAGCCCGGCGCCGATCGCGAACCGCTTGCACAGCCTGATCCAGGCCGGCCAACGCACCCTGAAGCGCAGGCAACGGGCGACGGCCGTCGCCCTGACGAAAACACGCCCCGAACGCCTCCAGCACCTGCTTAAACTCCACCTCCAAGCATTCAAACTGCAGCCGCAGCTCCGGTTCAGCCATGTCCCGCAAAATCTCTCGGCGCGCAACTAGCTGGCCGATACGAGTGACCAACGTTTGGAGCGCGCACACTACGGCGGCCAGCCGCGTCCTTTCTTCCCCGGAGCAGCCAGCCGTGCGCAGCTGGCGGATCGCTTGGAGGGCTTCGAGGGGGAGCATGGCCAGTTCCGCTTGAATCTTTTCTCGATGGGGCTCTCCCTTGAGCAGGGCTTGGAGCCGGCCACATAGCCCGAGAAGATCATCGCGCAGAACGTACTGGGGCAAGACCGGCCAAACGATCCGACTCACCGCCGTCGCGATCCAGACCCCGAACGCGAGGTAAAGGAACGTATTAATGATCGCCTGCGAGGGGACCGGCTCTTGGGGATTCAGGCCCACAAACGCGCTAATCGCTAGATAACCAAGTTGCATCCAAAAGTTAATGCCTGCAATGCGCGCCGTCATGAACCCGAACGCAAACAATACGAGGAACAGCATTAGATTCATGACTAGATAGTTGGCTAAAAAAGGCGTGATCAGCAGCAGCAGGACCGCGCAGCCGAAGAGCAGCAGTGAACCGGCCAGGGCCGTCTGAAACGCCCGCAGGTCCCCACTGCCTCCGGCCCGCAAAAAGGGACGTCCCATAATGGTGAGGAGCCACGCCATCAGTGGAAAAGAGGCTGACCCAGGGGGATTAAGCCACTCGAAACAAATGATGGCAATGACCGCCGTCAGGCCGCCTTTGATCGCGACCCTGACCCAAAACCAATCGGGCGCAGGCAAAACCTGCCTGTTCGCTTTGGGCGCCAACGGCAACGGTTGGCCGACCCGAGGTAACCCCGCCATCGCGCGGCGCAGTTGATTCAACTCATCGCACAGCGACTGCAGGGCGGCAAGAGATCCGGCCAAAGCCAAAGCCTGGTCGACCGGGGCGACGAGCAACACGCCTCGCGCCCGGAGCGCATTCACCTTGGCCTCAAACCTGGCAAAGGCCTCATCGAGGCGCCCGGATCGCAAGAGTTCGCCGGGAGCGCGTGCAGCGCTTAAAAAATCGAATTCCTCGCCAATGGCGGCCAACAGTGCTTCGGTCTCCGGCCGCATCTGGTCCAGGAACCACGCGCGGCCGCGATGACGCCCAAGATCGACCCCGGCCTGAAACAGGCCGCTCAGGGCCACCACGAACGCGTTGTAGTGCGAAAGGCGAGCGGCAAAAACCGTGCTCTCCCGGGCGCCAGCAAGCTGCAGATTCCTTAAGGCAACCAGCTGTTGGTCGAAAGCCTGCTGAAGGGTGTCGACTTCCGGGGCGACCGCCGCCGGATTAAGGTAGGCTCGGGATTGCGCCGCCACCAGCCGGCTGACGGTCTTAAGGGCGGCCCGGCCGGCGTTGAGGAACTCTTCGCGCGCGTAGCGGGGCCAAACCAGAGTGGTGACCAGCAGCGAGCTGAGGATGCCCACCACAATCTCCTCCGCCCGATCAAGCCCGATCTGCCACGCTTGGTCTGGGGCGGTAATCCCATCGGTGGCGACGACGAGGGTAGTGAGGCCGAGCAGAAAGTAAGCGTAAGGTCCCTGCCGGGCCCCCACTTGGCCGAACTTGTAGCTGGCAAACGCCATCACCAGGAACAGGACCGGCAGAAAGATCAGCGGCGTGGAGGTATAATCGCTGACCAACCAGATGCCCACGAGAGCGCCCGCTATGGTGCCCGTCACCCGCATGAGGGCTTTAAAGGCGACCGTGCCCACGAACTGCGCACTCATCAACACGAGAACCGTAAGTATCGCCCAGTTGTCGTTCGGCAAGCGCAACAGCTGCGTGCAGAACAAAGCCAACACGCCCGCCAGGCCCATCTTGATCCCGTAGCGTACCCGTAAGTCACCAAAGACAGGCCGGCCTGTCCAGGGCCACCTCCATGCGAACGAAACAGCGTGCGTTGCAACCGCGCTCATCACGGTCCAGCAAGAGACGGCTGCTTGGGCGCATCGACAGGTTCAAACTCCGGGATGATCGCCACCGAGACGGTTTGACCGATCCGCAAGGGCATCGGCGTGGGACCCGCAACCTGCAGCCGCACCGGAAAGCGCTGCGGCAGGCGCACCCAATCGATGGTTTGGTCCACCGCAGGCAACAAGGCCGTGCTCGTGCTGCCCGCGCCATCCGCCACGAAAATGCCCCATCCCACGCTGCGAACCACGGCCTGGAACGGTTGACCTCCCTGGCCCATCAGCGTGATCCGTGCTTTCTGGCCGACCTGGATGTGCGGCAACTGGGTTTCTTTGAAGTAGCCAGCGATCCAGAAAGAGCTCGTGTCGACCAGGGCCATCAGCTGATTGCCCGCCGTCACGTAGGTGCCCGGGCTGGTGTTCATGTTGGTGACATAGCCCTCCACCGGAGCCACGACCTTGGTGTAACTGAGGTTTAATTTGGCCAGTTCCAGGTTGGCTTTGGCCGAGGCCAGCTGGGCCCGGGCCGACTCAAAGCTGTCCTGGGCGTTCTGAAGATCTTGCAGGGCGTTGACGCGGGTCCGGTAGAGCTCGGTTTGCCGCTGCAGGTTTTGGGTCTGCTGCGTGAGGTTCGCTTCGGCGGTCCGAACCTGACCGGCGGCCACGTCGACCTGGGCTTGAAAGTCTGCCGGGTCGATCTCAAAGAGCACGTCGCCCTGATGCACCGACTGATTGTCCCGGACCCCCACGCGGATGATCGGGCCGGAAACCCGAGGGGCGATGCCGACGACATTGGCGCGGACCTGGCCATCTCGCGTCCAGGGATTCTGCAAGTAGCGGTGGTAGAGGGAGACGGCCGCCCAAATCGCCAAGCCCAACAGGGAAACGGTGACGAAGGATTTGATCAACTTCGCCTTCATGGAAAGAAGAGCGCGCCGATGAGCGAGCTAAACAGAACGAGCAGCGCGACGAAGAACAGGGGCAGGTGCCACAGGTGGCGAGACAACCCGGTGCGCTCCAGGATCGCCATCACGAGCCACGCCGCTAGAAACCCCAGGGCACCGACGAACATAATCCAAGGGACCAGCAGGCCAGCGACGCTAAGTTCCGGTTGTCCGCAGTGGATCCAGCGATCGAACTTTCCGACGGCCTCTAGCGTCGCCTCATCCGCGTGCGGAAAAACGGCAGCGATCGAGCAGGGAATGAAGAGTGTTAGTCTCATTGGCACCTTCTTCCTGCCCTGGCCCGGGGTTCGGTGATCTTGCCTATGATCACGGTCGTGTTTCTTTGCGGCTGCAAAATCGTCCGGACGGGAGAACTGAGTTGGGACGGCGCGAGCACTGATGTCGCTCGCCGATAAAGAAGCGGCTGAAAGAGACGATGGTTTCTCCGATCAATAAGTCCGATCGATACGAATGATCTGGACGGGTGCTTTGCGACAGGCTTTTGCCGCCGCCAGACTGTCGAAGCCCCCACCGCGCGCGGTGCGTGCGCGTTTCGGGCGTCAGTTTCAGCAATCGAAATTGGATTAGTATCTGCCATTGTTCGGTCTCGTTTTCCCATCCCTTTCTCAAGCTTTTGAGCGCCAAAATTTCAGAGAATCTTGGTTTTTCTCGCGGCCCCCTTGACGTGAAGGATGTCGAGTGATCGTTGCAGCTTGGGAGAGCTGGAAGAGCCGCCGGGTTGAGGACACGCAAAGGCCTCGATATTCTCTTCGACCCACGCGGACAGCTTGGGATATTTCTCCTGCCATCACAGTAGCCAGGCGGCTAGATCTCCGCGCGCTTCGGCGTCGTCGCGCCGGCCGTAAAGCCATCGCAACTCGATCAGACAATCGTCACCGCCTTGGCGATGCAGATAGTCCAGTCCATTGCGTAGGAAACGCATCCTGCCGCGGGGACTGCGAATAAGCCTCCCCTTTCTCGCAAGCGTTACCTCATCGCCCCGATTTTGCTGAACTGTTTTGGACTTGAGTTGCTGGTCCGCCTAACGAATGACGTAGGAAACGGCGAGGTCGATCACTTCATCACCGCGGCCGTTGAGCACCGCTTTGAGAGCCCAAAGATTAAAGCCGACCGCCTGGTCGAGCTCAGTGTTGCCTTCATCAGCGAGTCGCTGGACGATGCAGTCAATCACCGTGGTTGCTCTGATCCGATTGGTCATCATTTTCTTCTCAAGCTTTCGAGGAACCAGATTTCCAAGAATTTGAGCTTCGTCCGCCTGTCTTTTAGGCGGAGAGACATAGCACTATCCGGTGGGCCTCTGATTTAAGACTCCCGCGTTTCGATAACCTTACATGCGACCGGCGCAAGCCACTGAACGAGCGCTTCGAATAGAGGATCTTTCCACAACCAATCCACAAATGGCTTCAGTCGAAAATCGCCGTAGGTCGGCTATCAGAACCGGCGGCGTATCATTTGCGTGCAGTTGCGACCGTAAATGCCAAAAGCAATTGCAGGCTTAAGCACTTTAGGGGCGCGCCGACGAAACCGACCGACGCAAAATAGACCTGACAATGCGGCTGGCCTTGGACAGCGCAATGAGAATCACGTCACCTGTATCCTATGAGTTCAAGCAATTCGGTAGAAAATGACCGGGTCACGCTGAGTTCGTGCCTGCTGTATTTCGTGAACATGTGAGTGCTCGGAAACAAGGTGCTCTTGAAGGCAATTGTTGGATTGATCATGACGTGTTTAATGCTAACCATTCCCGCCTGGTTGTTGCAGCTCAGCAGTCGCCAGGAGAGTATTCAAACGCAGCGTCTAACGGAAATTCCATTCGCGAGTCACCGTTTAGAGGCCATGATCGTACTGGCGGCCTTCGCGGTATACTTTTTGGTGGCAACGCCTCGAAGTTTTCACGCGAGCCGAAAGAGCTCCACCGGGGCACTTCGGCCGGGAATCGCGATCGCGGGAACGCGCTCGCCAGCGCCGTCGGGACCGGCCTTCTGCCGCACCCGCTCGGAGATCAGCAGCTTTGATCCGAACTCCTTGTTCAGACGCTCGATGCGAAAGGCGACGTTCACCACGTCGCCGATGACCGTGTATTCCTTGCGCTCGGCTGACCCGATGTTGCCGACGATCACGCTTCCGGCGTGGAGGGCGATGCCGATCTGCGTGGCCGGCAGCGTCCCTGCGGCAGCGAGCTGTTCCAATTCACTAATGACGCGCCGGGAAGCCGCGATGGCGTTGGCGCAGTCTTGTCCGGTCGTGAGCGGCGCGCCAAAGACGGCGAGGAATCCATCGCCTAGAAATTTGTTCACGATGCCATGGTGCTCGTTGACGGTGCGCACCATGAAGCCCCAGAGCGTGTTGAGATAACGGACCACTTCGTCAGCCGGGCGCGCCTCGGAGAATGTCGTGAAATTCCTAATATCAAGAACCATCACGCACACTTCACGCAGCTCAGGTGTCTGGCCGGTGGGCTGCGAGAGGAGTTGGTTCACGACAGTCGGCGAAACGTGCTGGCCAAAGAGATCGATGACACGCTCGCGCGCCCGCACTTCGCGCAGCGTCTCGATGATCGTTGTGCGAATGCGCAGGCTGACAAACCCCGCGGCCAGTCCGCCGGCCAGCAGAAATATTCCGCGGCTGAAAAAGCTCAAATGCATGAGCGCAGTCGATCCCGCCCAACCCCGCGCAAGCTCCTGCCAATAGGAGCCCACGAGCACGCCGTAACCCGCCGCGGCCAGTGCTCCCGTGAAAATGCACAGCCACGGATTCAGCCACAACGGCGAGAGGATGATGATGAGAAAGTAGGCGTAGTTAAGCGAGCTTGTTAGGGAGCTCACGGGGCCGTAGTGACATAAGATCCACATCGCGATCGTGGGCATGGCCACCTCGAGGGCGCTGCTGACGTAAGCTTGCAAGGGCGCGGGCTCCTTGCCTTTGCGAATGCGCCGGCGCACGAACCCGACGGTGAACGCTTCGAGGCCAATCCAGAAAGCCAGCATGAGAAGAACGAATCTCCGACCCTGCAGAGCGCTTTCGTCGAATCCGTGCAGGATCAGATAGAGAGTCCGGATGACCAGAACCGCGGTGAGCGTCCAGAAGAGAATAATCGCGCGCCGCTGTTCGTTGATCAGCGTCTGATGTCCGAGTTCGCGCTCGAACCCGACGTCGTCGTGGAGGAATGCCTGGGGCCACGCATCATTAACTGCATGCGCCATACGCGGGAACAACATACGCATCGGTAAATCATGAGTGCAAGTCATCGGAGTGGAACGCGACGGCTGCCGCCGAGACTCCGGTAAAGACGCCCGCCGTGACACGCGTAAACGTTCCGCGCATGTTCACGGACGCTGCCTTGGCATTTCTTTCGGTGGCATTACTGCTGGTCCGCCCCAGCGGATGGCCAGATCGAGGACGCGGTCGGGAGAGCGGTTTTGTGACTTACTCCCGCCGTCAAGAGCATCATATCACTTGCCTGCAACCGCCGCAGGTCTCAGTGGTTGAGATGTGTGGGCGTCATGCGCAGTGACGGCCCGCCCTGCCTGAGTCGATGCAGATGGATGGTGATTTACAATCAGCCGTGAACCGCGCTCTCCCGTAAGTAACAGCCAAGCCCACTGCAGAAACACGCTGATCCGAAGACCGAGCTGAGCTAGAAAAGCAATATGGATGGACGCCCAGGCAAGCCACGCGGTAAGTCCATGCATTCGGAATTTGCCGCTTTGCAGAATGGCATAGCCTTTACCGACAACCGCCATGTTGCCTTTGTCGAAATAGCGAAAGGCCTCAAGTCCATTTTGGCCAGTAGCATGCGTGGAAATCAAAGTTCCAACGTAGCGCCCCTGTTGCATCGCTACTTGGGCCACACCGGGTAATGGCTTCCCGTCCTGCTCTAGTGAGGCCGTATCGCCGATAACAAAAATATCAGGATATCCGGGAACTCGCAGATCTCCTTGAACGCGGACTCGGCCAGCCTTATCCGTCTCAGCACCCAACCACTTTCCCGCGGGGGAAGGAGCGACTCCGGCAGTCCAGATGACGGCCTTACTCGCGATGCGCTCACCGGCGACGACAACGCCTTCCTCGTCGATTTTTTCGACGGCCTGTCCCAAGCGAACTTCGACACCGAGCTTCTCCAAGCGCTTCTGCGCCGCAGCCGACAGATCCGGCGCGAAGGTGCCGAGGATCCGTGGCCCTGCGTCAATGAGGACAATCCGTGCTTTGGTTGGATCGATTCGCCGGAAGTCCGAGCGCAGCGTGGTGCGGACGAATACTGCGAAAGCCGCGGCCATTTCAACACCGGTTGGACCGCCGCCGACCAATATGAAGGTGAGTAGGTCCTGATGAAGCTGTGGGTCTTCTTCGGCTTCAGCTTGTTCAAAAGCCTGAAGCACCTTGTTTCGAATCGCAACCGCGTCGGCAAGGTTCTTTAATCCTGGGGCAAACTTCTCAAATTCGTCGTGCCCGAAGTAACTGTGTCGAACGCCGGTCGCAAGGACGAGGTAATCATAATGCACCGGCACATGTTCGCGATCCGCCGAATTGACGAAAACGCAGCGTTGCTCCTTGTCCACGCCGGTGACCTCGCCCATGATTACCGTCGTGTTCTTTTGTTTCCGCAAAATTCCGCGGATTGGAGAACTGATCTGGGACGGTGCGAGCACTGACGTCGCTACCTGATAAAGTAGCGGCTGAAAGACATGGTGGTTCGTCCGATCAACAAGAATCACCTTAACCGCTGCTTTACGAAGAGCTTTGGCCGCGGCCAGCCCGCCGAAGCCCCCACCCACAATCACCACGCGGGCTGTGCGCGCTTTCCAGGCGTCAGTTTTCGCCATCGAGATGTAATTAGACTCCGCCATCGTTCGGTTTTGTTTTTCTATTTCTTTCTCAAGCTTCTCAGCGCCCAAATTTCAAAGAATCTTGGTTTTTATGGCGTCGCTTGACGTCGAAGAGTGCCGGTCAGAGGGCGGACTCACCAAAAGCTGGATAACTAGGCTTAGCGATGACGATTCCACGGTCCTCGTTTCCGCGAACGAAAGTTCTCCCTGTTTCAATGTTTTAGCTGGGGAAATGTAGTGGGCGATGTGCTCGCTAACTCAAGCGACAGCTGGTCCCAGACGAGCCCAGGTAGGGTCACGCAAGACTCTCTTTAGTATTTTGCCTGAGCCGCTCTTGGGCAGTTCGGTTTCCGAAAAGTCAATGCGTCGAGGCATCTTGTACTTGGCGAGAGACTGTCGGCAGAATGCGATCAACTCATCGGCACTCAGAGTTTTTCCCGGCTTGAGGACAACGCAAACCTTTACGATTTCGCCCCACTTCGGATCGAGTATTCCGAAGACCGCAACTTCACGAACGGCTGGATGCCCGTAAATGACCGCTTCGATCGATTTCTGCCACCGAGATTCGGGTGTTCAATGGAACGGCAATTACACCCAGCCAGGCGCACGCATAAACGAGCTCGAGGTAATCGGACTCGTTCGGGAGAAGAAGGGCCAGCCGATCTCCGGCTCTAAAGCCATGCCTGGTTAGCGCACCCGCGATGCGCGCGACGCGCTCGTGAAGTCCCCGGAACGTCGAGCGCGTTTCCTGAGATCAAGCGCGGTTCGTTCCGAAAGTAGCGGGCGACTCGACCTAAGCAGTTCGCATGGAGCATGACAGATCCTAGTGTAGGCCGTCTTACAGATTGCATATTAAGTGAGTTATGCTAAACATTGCAGATGAGAGTTGCTGCAAGCATTGAACTGTCGGTCAAGGAGCGCATAACGTTGGAGAAGCTTAGAAGGGGCAGGAAGAGTCCTGTGCGAGCTAAGGAAAGAGCGGCGATGATCTTGCTGGCGGCCGATGGCCTGGAAAACAAAAAAATTGCGGTCCGGTTGGGGCAGGACCCGGGAAAGGTTGGACGCTGGCGGCAGCGATATGTGCAGATGGGGTTGGCGGGCATTCTCAAGGATAAGACTCGGCCGGGTCGGATTGCTCCTATTGCCGCTTCGATGCGCTCGCGGATTGTCAAACTCACGCTCACGGCCAAGCCAACAGGAGCGACGCACTGGAGCCGCAAATCGCTGGCCAGGGAGGTCGGAGTGAGCCCTTCGACAGTGGGGCGCATCTGGGCGGCCAATGGTTTGAAGCCGCATCGGATCAAGACCTTCAAGCTTTCCAAGGACAAGCGATTCGAAGAGAAGCTTGAAGACATCGTGGGCCTTTACCTGAGCCCGCCAGAGCACGCCATCGTTTTGTCTTGTGACGAGAAGGGTCAAATCCAGGCACTGGATCGCACCCAACCGGGCCTTCCTCTGAAGAAAGGACGCTGCCAAACCATGACTCACGATTACAAACGTAACGGCACGACCTCCCTGTTTGCAGCAATGAACACAGCCGACGGCAGCGTCATTGGCACATGCATGAATAAGCACCGGCATCAGGAATGGCTGCGCTTCCTTAACTTGATCAAAAGGAGCACACCGGCCGACAAAGAAATCCACATCATCTGTGACAACTACGCCACGCACAAACATCAGAAAGTCAAAGCGTGGCAGAAGCGCAATCCCCGCTTCCACTTCCATTTTACCCCAACAAGCGCTTCCTGGCTTAATATGGTAGAGCGCTTCTTCCGGGACCTTACGATGAACAGCCTTCGCCGCGGGGCCTTCCGCAGCGTCACAGAACTTACTCGTGCAATCGAACAACACATCACCCATCATAATGCAGACCCTAAACCCTTCGTCTGGACCGCCGCGGCTTCGGACATCCTTGAGAAAGTCAAACGGGGTCGCAAGAACCTCCATAAAGTGCAATCTGTTTGACGGCCTACACTAGTAGAAGCCGTTGGAATCGCGCCGGACGTTGCATTTTGATTGCATAACACATGGTGTTATTCGGGAAGAACTCGAGGCGATGAGTGAATCCACCGGAGTCGCATCGCTCAAGTCGGCGAATAGCTTGAAATCGGGACGCTCGGGCCCGTTTTCCTGAACGGAGTCTGCGTTCGACAACGCCTCTTTCAGATCCGTGGTGAAAGTTAAGCGCTCGCGCGATGCGCCCTTCGAAATCAATTTTCCTTGGTGTTGATTTCTGCATAAGCGATGCCGGTGAGATTTCCCTGCGCGACGAGCAGCGGTTTCTTTCCCGTCCCGTCGAGCTTGGCGGAATAGATCGAGCCGGCTAGATCGGTCAGAAACATCCGGTCTCCCTTGAAGTCGAGAGCGATCCCGATACCCTCCATCAGATGCGTCAACAAAATGTCGGGCTCGCGGCGCTTCTTCGAATCCGCGTCCATCGGCGCGCGATTAACCGTGCTACCGCCCGATGGATCTCCGCGAT
This sequence comes from uncultured Verrucomicrobiae bacterium, assembly GCA_963810765.1. Classification (GTDB taxonomy): domain Bacteria; phylum Verrucomicrobiota; class Verrucomicrobiia; order Chthoniobacterales; family Terrimicrobiaceae; genus DASTFP01. The sequence continues at coordinate 129,178 of CAWEOV010000019.1, read as the reverse complement.
CGGTCCAGTAAATTAAGCGATTTTTTAGATCGAGTTCCAGATCGATCGGTTCCGGCAGGCCATCATAGAGAAGTTCGATGTCGGTGCGGTTGGCCGCGGTCTCCCTCTTAGGGATATCGATCTTCGCGCGAAGGATGCGACCCTTTCCCGCATTGTCCGGTCCTTTTTGCGTCCAATGCAACGGTTGCGACGCCAACGAAGACCGCGAAAAATAGATTTCGCCATGATCTGGATCGACGGCGATACCCACACACCATTTTGTCAGGTTGGTGCCGGGGCGCTCTTCGCCGTTGCTTGTGTCGACCAGAGTTTCGATGTTTGAACCATCGAGGTTCGAGCGCATCACGCGCATGCCCTCGCGATCGCACCAATAGAGTTTGCCGCTCTTCCTCTCGAGATGGAGTTGCTTGGGCGTGAACGTGCTCCCTTCCGGAACGATTGTCTTGCGGTTGCGACCGTCGAGATCCGCACGCTCGATCGAACCATCGTTCCGGTTCGGAACGCCCATGTTGGTCCAGTAAATGTGACCGGCCTCAAGATCGATAACCACGCAGTCCGGAATCCGACAGCCGGATAAAATCACTTTTCGGTCCGAGCCATCGGCATTGACTGAAAGAATCCGACCGACGCTTGCTTCCAGGAAGAACAACCGGCCATGCGTCTCGTTCGCCGATGTGCGCTTTAGTTTTGAAACTTCAGTTTCGTTAATCCTTTTCATCTCGATGCCGTGGGTCTCTTATTCGTTTCTCAAGCTTTCGAGAGACGACATTTCAGAGAATGTTGAACGCGATCTGATCTCCTATGCTGGTTAGAACTTCATGGTGGCCCAGACCCCGACCCAGTCAGAATTCGCAGCTCCGGGTTGATTTTTAAAGAAGTCGCCGATTATGAAGTGATCATATGCGACCGAAAATTTGAGCTGTTCACTGATTTGATAATCGGCCTGGAAGAAAAACTCGGTTCCGACGTAGCGACCGCTGCCTGGCGCACCGCCGAACAAGGGAAAACTCGCCAAAGTTATAGATACCGTCGTTCATGCTTTGCCGCCAGTAGAAGATCGGGGAAACGCCAGCCCCAGCTTGGGCGCAGGATACCAGTTGATCTGCGGGTGCAGCGCGATGAGATTTTGCTCTCCGAGCGGAGAAGGTTCGCTAAAGTAGTTCCCGCGCGGAAAAAGGGCATTGAAAGTGCCGAGCATCCGGCCGCCGCTGCTCACGGATTGCGAATCTATGTCCGCTGAAAATATCCGCCTTGAGCGCTAGATGTGGTGTCCCGAAGAGCTTCGAGAAAGAATAGCCGATTTCACCAGAACCGAACCACGCCGAGATCACCGCCGGCCCGAAAGTTCCGGTTCGCCATGCTCCCTCGAAGTCGAAATCAAAATCGCCAAATTTCCCGTAGATACGAGAGCCAAAGGTATGACGCACCTCGATTTCTACTCCCGAGAAATAAGGGGCTTCGTTTCGATAATCTCCAAGGTAGTAAAAGTTGACACCGGTGTTTTTGAAAAACCAGGGGCCCGCTAAATAAACGCCCCAAGTTGGTAATCGGATGTGGACTCATCAACTCGTACGGTTCGGTTTCGACGAGACGGGTCCGAGGCATCCATCTCCCACTCTTTCTCAGCGCACGATTGCACTTCGCCCCATCGAAGCTGCAAACGAACGTTTGGTCCCTCCCGCGGATCAATTAGCCGGCCGATGCCGTAACCAAGCTCCTGTCGGCCGCCACGCAGCGTCACCCACCCCTCGTCTGAAATCGGTATCGTGATGTCCGTAACGGTTGGAACTGATCCATCTGATCTACGTCGGGCGGGCGCGGAGCATCCTTTCGGCCTTCCTCAAGGTTGCTTTCGCCCTGAATGAAAAACCGAACATAAGGACCGACTCGCAAATCCATGTGCAGCATGATTCGCTGGAGCCAGAAGGCGTTTCCGCCAGCCGTGCCGGGCACAACTCCGAAATTCTCATTATTCCAATATTCGAAACGCTCACGGATTTCGCCGCCAAACGTAAGGTAGATCAGGCGCTCGCGATCGAGTGGGATGAGTTTGATTTTGTCAAAAAGGCTCTACGGCGGCGGAACGACACTGGGCGGCCCGGCCAGGGCTGCGTCCGGCTGTTCCCGGGTCAGGGCGTCAGGGATAGGAAACCACGGGTAAGCCCGAAATGGATTGCCATCTGGAATTGCCTCGCCCGCCATCGCTTTCCACACTGAAAATCCGGCACATGTCATTAACAGAATTTGGAGCCAGCAACTGGACATCCTCACGGAATCAGAATGGGCTTCGTTTTGATCTTGGACTCGGCGAGATCGCGATAAAGTTGAGGGCCTTTCTCCAGCGGAAAAGTCTCCACTCGCCGCGGGGGAAATGCGCCCGATTCAATTCCGGGCGTCAGTTTGCGAAGAATTTCTGCGGCTTCCTCAAAACTAAGTTTGAGTGAGTCGACGCCAAGCAACTGCGATTCATTGTGGTAGAAATCCACAAGATTGAAGCTTACTCGCGGATCCGGGCTGGAGCTGATTGCAACCTGCCGGCCGTGCCAGGCAAGCGCACCTAGACATTTCTCAAACATCGCCCCGCCGACCACGTCGAAGACGATCTCTACGCCCTTCCCATCGGTGGCTGCTCGACCCCCAACCGCAAGGTCGGTGGTTTCAAGATCGATCCATGTTTCCACCGGCAGACTTTCTGCAGGGGGAATCTCCGATGCCTTCCGCACCGTGCCGACCACCCGGCCCCCCAGGTTGTGCGCGATGCGGGCTGCGGCGCTTCCGACCGCTCCTGTTGTTCCAAGGATCAGCGCGGTTTCTCCAGGTTGAATACGGGCAGCGTTCACAAGTGCCGCCCAAGCCGTCATATAGGCAACGCCAATGCCGGCCGCTTGCTCGAAGCTCAAGTTCCTGGGAAGCGGAATCACCGCGTTCGCGGGAACCACGACAAACTCGGCATGGCTGCCGTCACGTCCGAAGCCAAGATTACCGCCTGAGCCGAAGACGGATTGTCCGGTAAATTTTCTTGCGCCGCCCACCACCACCCCAGCGAAGTCGCGACCGGGAATTCTTGGCACCGTGTTTTCGTGCATTTTCCCCTGCACATTCTTGATGTCGCTAGGATTGATAGCGGCAGCCTTGACCTGCACTAGCACTTCGTCCGCTCTTGGAACCGGGGTAGGCACCTCCTCCAATCGGAGTTCATCCAGCGAACCGGTTTGATGAAATCTTAACGCACGCATGGTGTCGAACTTTCAGCCATGATTGTGAGCGACGGTTGGCCATCACTTCTTAATGAAACCCGGGTTGCGCTCGGGATCACGGTATGGTACGTGAGCACGCTCACGGCTGGGAAGGGATTAGCGAAAGATTTCATCGGTTCAAGACGCTGTCATCAGCTACACCGAGAGTTCTACGAGAGGCAACCCGATAAAAATTCCACGCAGGCCTCCCTACCGGTCGAAGCGGAACGCTTTAGACGTTGAACCCGACGACGAGCTGCCGTCGCGGTGAGTCCCACATAGTCTGTGTGTCAGTACAAACCGGTGGTGTTGGACGGTCTGTCGGAGCCACGTCGCGAGCATCGCACCCGCCATTGGTGCGAGCAGATACACCCAAAGGAAGCGGGTCTGTCCCGGAAGGACAGCCGGTCCAAATTGGCGGGCCGGATTCACACTGCCGCCCGTAGAGGTACCGAGCATTAGCATTTCTCAGCTGTCAAGACAGTGGTGCCTTTCATTGCATCTTGGTGGAGCTGTACGGAGCGGCATTACGTTGGGCTAGCTGGGCAGCTATGGATTCAATACCTTCCTCGACGTGTTTTGCAGCGCCTTCGAAGTAAGTCGGTCCGGCTTCAATGACGAAATCCTCAACACTGAAATCGGGCGCAAGTTTTTGCGCTTGCAGACGTTTTTCGGTGTCGTATGCGGAAAGCAGTTGCTCGATGAACGCCCGGTCGACTTCCCCGACATCGAGAGTCGTATTGCCTTCATCGCGAATGACCGGCGCCCAGGCGACGTGCTTAGCCTGGAGCCGGACCGCTTCGCGTGCAGCAACTCGTCCGACTAGGCGCAACGCATCCAACGACAAATCCTTTTCCTCGCCTAGCCCGATCACCATGAAGCGCTTGGGCAGGATGGAACCATTGGCCGGCGTAAACAGGATGGTTTCACCCAGTTCGCCAACAAACTCACCTCGATTCCTCAGCGCAGAGAGTAGACCGTGCAAGTGCTCGTCGGTATCTTTCGCTGCGCCCTGGTAGGTGTCACCGCTGGATTTGTGCTTAAAGAGACAGATAATTTGGAGATCAGCTGGTTCTGAATAAGGGCCGATCATTTTGACTGAGACTTTCAAGCCGTGCGGCGCATCGAATGTCTTTTCAGCTGGTGCCGGGTTATCGGCACCGAAAATTGCGACGCCGGTCAACAAAAGCACAGCGGGAGCTACAATAATTTTCATCAATCTTTGGATCCTGAGTTAATTTTTTCAGATTACGCTAGTGATAGGTTAGAATGCGAAACATTCGCAACCGCCGTCGAGAGGGCCGCGCGGTCCAAGTATCCACTGAGGTAGATTCGGGGAATTACTTCGAACAGCCAGTTGTCCATGATGCTCATGCCGACAACATGCATGAGGATTCGGATCGCGGTCGTGTTTCCAATATCCGGGATAATGATGGATCGGCGACCAATCCGGCATAACCGGAAGATCGCCCGGATCGAGCGGCTTAAATTCTTCGGCTGCATAAACCGGTTTCCCGCCCAAAATAGTGAGCACGGACTCTAGCGATTTTATTTCCTCTTCGGGAATCGTGAAATAGTCGTTGGTCAGCACCGCTAAATCTGCGAGCTGCCCCGAGGAAATTGCACCGCGTTTCCCTTCCTCCCGGGACATCCAGGTGCTGCCTTGGGTGTAAAGCCGTAGAGCTTCCTCTCGCGAAAGCAGCGCGTTTTTTGGATAAAGCCGAAGGCCACCCAAAGTCTTTCCTGTCGTCATCCAATAGAGGGAAACAAAAGGGTTATAGCTGGCGACACGGGTGGCGTCAGTGCCGGCTCCAACCGGGACACCCAATTCCAGCATACGCCGCAGAGGCGGCGTACGCTGGGCTGCCTTCCCACCATAGCGATCGACGAAGTACTCACCTTGAAAAGCCATACGATGTTGAATGGCAATGCCGCCTCCGAGAGCTTTCACTCGCTCGATGTTGCGATCAGATATCGTTTCGCAATGATCGAAGAACCAATGCAGCCCATCCAGAGGAACATCGTGGTTGACCTTTTCAAAGATGCCCAGGAATCGCTCGATCGATTCTTCGTAGGTCGCATGAAGCCGGAATGGCCAGCGATTCTCGGCCAGAAAGCGAACCACGCGCTCCAGCTCGCCCTCGAGTTTGTCCGCAAGGTCCGGACGCGGTTCCAGGAAATCCTCGAAGTCCGCGGCAGAGAAAACGAGCATTTCGCCTGCGCCGTTGCAGCGGAAAAAGTCATCCCCCTGATCTGGCTTCACGATCTTCGACCAGCGCACAAAATCTTCTAACTCACCGCCTGGCTTTTGGGTGAAAAGATTGTAAGCGATGCGGAGGGTCATCTCACCGCGCTGATGGAGCTGCTGGATAATCTCGTAGTCTTCCGGGTAATTTTGGTATCCGCCTCCTGCGTCGCATACGCTGGTCACTCCGAGACGATTGAGCTCCCGCATGAAATGCCGGGTCGAGTTATATTGGCACTCCGGCGGAAGCTTCGGTCCCTTTGCTAACGTTGCATAGAGAATCGTCGCATTGGGACGAGCGATCAACATACCGGTCGGATTACCGGCCTTGTCCCGGACGATCTCGCCTCCTGGTGGATTGGGTGTATCCTTGGTATAACCACAGGCCTTGAGCGCCGCGCGGTTAAGCAAAGCTCTGCAGTAGAGATGCAGGATGAAGACTGGCGTATCCGGTGCGGCGGCGTTGATCTCCTCCAGCGTGGGCATCCTCCGTTCGACAAACTGAAATTCAGTCCACCCTCCAACCACCCGCACCCATTGCGGCGCGGGTGTTCGAGCCGCCTGCTCGCGCAGCATTTGCAGCGCGAGCGACAGCGAGGGCACCCCTTCCCAGCGCAACTCCATGTTGTAGTTCAATCCGCCCCGAATGACGTGCAGATGCGAATCATAGAGACCTGGAATGACTCTTCGTCCTTTAAGGTCGATGACTTTTGTCTGCGGCCCTCGCTCGAATTCCGCGGCATTATCGACGCCAGCAAATTTGTCGCCGGCAATCACTACCTCGGTAGCCGAAGGATGGCTTGGATCAAGCGTCGTGATTCGTCCATTTTGAAGGATAATATCAGCGTTCGACTTCATGAAAGCTTTCGGTGTGTACTAGTGAACCGCTTTCTTCGGAACGATTTGCGGTTTCACAGCGGATTGCGGAGCGTGGTGAACCATGGTGTAAGCGTATTCCACGCCTACCCCATAGGCGCCGGCCTGCGGCTTCAATAAATCCATCAACTGACTGTAGTGCTCACGCCTGGCCCAATCCCGCTGCCATTCGAGTAATGCCGCAATCGTCGTCAGACGGACCGCGCCCGCTTGCACCATTCGCGACAAAGCAGCTTCCTGAGCAGCCGGGGAAGTTGCCCCGCAACAATCTTCAACGACGTAAATGTTATATCCGGCGCCGAGCATCTCGATCGTTGGCCAGGTCACGCAGACTTCGGTCCAGAGGCCGCACAAGAGGATATTCTTTTTACCAGTAGCCTCTATCGCTCTGCGGAACCCAGGATCGTCCCACGAGTTCATTGAGCTTCGCTCGATCACGGGTTGACCGGGAAAAACATCGAGAAGCTGGGGCCAAACATAACCGCTAAACGATTCGCTTTCGACGGCGCTTAGCACCGCCGGAACACCGAATTCTTTGGCTACTTTCGCTAGAAGCGTAACATTGTTGATTAGCGTTGCGCGGTCGATGCTGGCGACCCCGAAGGTCATTTGTGGCTGGTGATCGATGAAGGCAATAGCGCTGTCTTCCGGAGTGTAGAGTTTGTGGTACTGACTCATATTTTCTGTTTTCCTTTTTGTTCTATCTATTTTTACTTTATGTTCTCTCTAACAAGATTCGTATTGGGGTTTTCTGGAACTAGCCCAACGGGCCGCAGAGCGCCTTTGGTGCCCTAATAGCTTCGTCCGCTGTTCGGCGCTGGAAGCGGATTCGGTGCTGCTTTTGCTGTCGTGTTATCCTTCATAGACGTGTCCCTGTCCCCCCATTTGTAATCGTCGGCAGCGTTCATAGGTGGTGATTTGGTTTGATATTTCTTTCTCAAGCTTTAGAAGACCGACATTTCACATAACGTGAAATTGCCTTCGGGATGCATTGAGCGCTTCAGCGCGGGCGACCTTCGCGCCCGCTGCATGTTGCGCCAAGAGACCGAGGAGTTTCGCAAAGCGGGCTTCGTAGGAATCGCAGAGGGTGCATTTTCCATTGGCGTCGATCCATTCCGGATGCTGCTCGCGTAGAGCTTTGCGAATCATTCTCTGCAGTTCGGCGTAGGCCTTGATTTTGGAGGACATGAAATCGCCCGTTAAGCAGCAGGTGTTCTTGAATTGATATCTCCGGCTGCCTTAAGCGTGCCTTGATACCAGTCCTCAGCGCGGGTCTGAATGACGTTCGGGACTCCCGACGCCCAAGCGGCGTAGAGGCGTAAGCCGCGTGAGCGGATTTCGAGCTTGCGAATTCGCGCGGTTTCGTAGCGCAGATCATCGCGCAAAGCGCGACGGTAGGAACGCGCCTCACGCGCGAGGCGCTTGCTTAATCGGCAGGCGAGAAGGATTCTAAGTTTCATGGTCTTACGTTTTACGACGCGGTCTTCACAATTCCGTAGTTACGATGGCATGACGATTTCCGGAGGGGTCCGATTGCGCTGGAGTTTGCGATGGCGACAAATGGCAATTCATTTGAGCAGCTGATCGATCTGCCTTTGGGCTGCCCTCGACTGCATCACAGACCGGGAACGCGTGGTCGTGCGGTCCGCCGAAGCAGTCAGTGATGCCTTCATCAGCAAGTCACTGGAGGCGATGTTAATCACCGCGGTCGCTTTCATAATCAGGAAGATTAGTCATCATTTCTTCTCAAGCTTTCGAGAGACGACATTTCAGAAAATTGGAGGTCTTCCTGCACCTGTCCTTTAGGAGACTGTTGAAATACCCACGTATGTCACGTTGCTGTCAATTTTCGGAAGATCGCGAGGAGCCAAGCGCAGAGCGTAGCCGCAGCGCTACGGGCAAGCTTGGCGACATAGCGAGGGCCGAAAACTGGCGCAACCCGAGGGGCGTTAGCTTTTTGGGGCATCTCTCGGCGTCGCTCGTCAGTCACAGCCCCTCTAGGGGATGCTCCTTCGTCCCTCCACCGATATCTGCCCCAAATAGCTCACGCGTGACATGCGTGGGTATTTCAACAGTCTCTTAGGTACAGAGACATAGGAACGCGGTTCACCGCCTGATCCAGAAGAGAAACCCCGGCCATTGGGGCTAAGATTTTCGAAAGGCAAAACCGCGATCGACCGCTCCATCGCCGCAGAAGCTTGCGCGCTTTGATGTAACCAAGCTCCCGATGCAATCGCGGCGACGACTAACGCCGTGCCTGCCGCCGCTAGGGCGGTTCGATGCCGACGCCCACGTGCTTCGGCGCTGAATTTTGCGTAGCAGCGGTGGACCGCCGACCGTAGTTCGCGCGCAGACTGCGGGCGATTTTGCGGATCCGGGGCCAGCATCGACTTGAGCAGGGCAAGACACCGGCTCGGGATGTCGAGACCCTTCAGCTGTTCAAGAGGTACCGGCTCTGCCTGTCTCGCGTGAATGTCTTCAAGCGTGCGGCCAACGAAAGGGACACGACCACAGAGCAGATACCAAAAGGTAACGCCAAGGGAGTAGATATCGGAGCGGGTGTCGATCCGCGTTTGCCCAATGCTGGAGAATTGCTCCGGGCTGGCAAAGGCAGGCGTGCCAATGAAGCCCGTTTGGGTTTGCTCGGCGCCGCGTTCCGCTTCAGGGGCCAGGACTTTAGCGACGCCGTAATCAATCACTTTGACTACGAGCGCGCCGGCCGCGTCGCACTCGAGCATGATATTGGATGGCTTGATGTCCCGGTGCACAACACCACACGCTTCCGCCGCAGCCAAGGCGCGCGCGGCTTGCTCCATCACTTCGAGTGCCAGCGCAAGCGGCATTGGTCCATCGCGGCGAACCCGCGTTTCGAGCGTTTCGCCTTCGACCAACTCCATGACATAGAAACACTCACCGTCTTGTTCACCGTAGTGACTGACGCGCGCAACATTCGGATGGCGAATTTGCGCGGTGGCACGCGCTTCCCGCAAGAAACGCGAGCGCGCTCGGGGATTTTGCGCCGCGCTTCGGTCGATTACTTTAAGGGCGACGACGGAATTCAACACAGTGTCGCGCGCGCGATAAGTTATCGCCATCGCTCCGGCGCCGAGCTCAATCGGAAAGCCGTCCGCGCCGATTTCCACTTCAAAGTGATCGTACTTCAACGGTCCAGGTGTCAATCTTCGCGGAGTCTCGGATTCCTCCGGTTGTTGGCTGCCGCCTAGAAAACCAAGTGTAACGAGACAACGAAGGCATTCATCTCTTGGACCTACTTGCGTGAGCGGTCGTCCGCAGGTTCCGCACGTTCCGGCGACTGCGGCCTCGCGTTCAGCGACTTCGAGGCAAATGCTCATGCCATCAGGATTTGATAGAGATAATGAAGCTCTTGATCGACCTCGGCTGGATCAGAAACTGTGCTCGCCACTTCCCTCCTCAGGGCTTCGCGATAACGCTGACGCAGACGCGAAAGCCAGGTACGCAGCGTCGCGATGGGAACTCCAAGTCTCTCCGCCGCTTCTTCTTGATTTGGTGGCGTCTGTCCGCCGCCGGCAACGAACGGCCTTAACACTTCAAGCGACTCCGCTTTCCCTTCCTCTTCAAATGCATTTTGCAAGTGTTGCCAGGCGCGTTTCACGACATTCGAAGCCCAGACCAGGTCATAAGAGCGCGAATTGTCGAGATGAGCAGTGGCCATCATTGATGCTTCGGCTTCGGGCAGATGCTCGTCGATCGACACAATTCGGTGGCCGCCGCCTCTTTTGAGCGCGCGAGCCCGATCGTACTCGTTGAAGAGAACCTTCTGCAATGAGCCGAGTAGAAACGTACGTAGCCGGCCTTTCTCCCGATCGGCGCGACTCAACGTATTTTGTTCAAGGAGATGGACAAAAAAACCTTGGACAAGATCCTGCGCTTCGGCAGAAGCGTGACCCCGACGTCGCAGAAAGGCATAAAGGGGTGGCCAATATGCCTCGCAGAAGTCGGAAAGCGCTTTTCTGGCTGTTTCTGTTGGATCAGACTGTCGAGCGCGCAAAACGAGGGTCCAGTGCGTCGTTTGAAACCCAGCTCCTCCTTCCTGCAATGTGCCGCGGATAGATTTCATAAGCCTGGCTTCGCCGCTGTGACGAGGTTGCGGAGATAGACTCCCATTCCGGAAAGAATGATTTCACTTACCCGAGCCTGGATTTCCAGACTATGCGGGTCGATCGGATAGCCGACTCGCTCGCTTGCGAGCCGGGCTTCGTTGGCAATGATTTTTTCGATCTCCGAGAGTTCGGCGACGATGATCTCAGTTGCGCTCATAAGTTGGTTACTCCATGCCATGCGGCTTTCGGTGGAACCGAGCGGTCGCGTTGCACTTCTTTCGCGCTGGATCGTGATCCGTAAATATCGTGTGAACCGAGCATGGCATTGGTGAGACTCCTTTCGTTGACCGGGTTTAGCAGATCGAATGCCAGGAGAGTTCTGGGCAACTGATCAGAGAAGAAAATGGAGTGACGGTGCTTGCGGCGGGCGTAAGTACGAAAAAATCTCGCGAATTCTTCGCGAATTCGCGAAGACACCGGGTGCCGCGCTGTCCCGGCGCTCTAAACTCCCTTGAACTGGAATTTGTTAATTCCCAGAGAGCGAATTTTGGATTCGAGAGTTGACGGTGGCATGCCCAGCTTGGCCGCGGCGCCGTGTGCTCCAGAGACCTTGCCCTTACTTTGCGCAAGCGCTGCTTCGATGCGTGTCCGTTCAGTCAACGTCCGATCGGTCGCGGGAGTCGGCGGTTGCGGTTCGTTCGCTACCCAACTCTCGTCGATCGAAAATTCGTTCGTTTCCGCAATGATGAGCGAGCGTTCGATCACGTTTTGCAGTTCACGGACGTTACCAGGCCAGGAATACTCCTGCAGCGCTTCGAGAGTCTTTTTTTGAATTCGCTTGATCTTCTTTCCCGCTCTCTTCCCGTAAAGATCGACAAAATAATTTACAAGCAAAGGGACGTCCTCTCTTCGTTCGCGCAAGGGCGGCAGTTTAATAGGAAAGACGCTGAGCCGGTAGTAAAGATCACTGCGAAAGGCGCCCTCCGCGATAGCCGCCTGCAAATCACGATTCGTCGCTGCGATCACGCGGACATTAGCGCGCAGAACTTCCGTGCCGCCGACGCGTTCAAACTCGCGTTCCTGCAAAACGCGCAGCAATGCGATTTGCGTCTCCAGTGGCAGATCTCCTACTTCGTCGAGAAAAAGCGTGCCGCCTTCGGCCAATTCGAATCGACCGAGCCGTCTCTGAAGTGCTCCAGTAAACGCTCCCTTTTCGTGACCAAACAACTCCGACATGATGAGCGAAGAAGGAATCGCCGCGCAATTCAGACTGATGAACGGACGCTCTGAACGGTTTGAGCGTTTGTGAATAGCGCGGGCGATCAGTTCCTTTCCGGTGCCCGTTTCGCCCAGGATCAAAACGGTTGAGTCTGTCGGGGCGACCTTGGCTGCGTGCGCCAGGACCATCTGCAAGACCGACGAAGTGCCGATCACCTCTTCAAACATCGAGGTCTTACCGAGCTCTTCACGCAGCACGATGTTCTCGTGCCGAAGCCTGTCTTCAGCCCGCTTGCGATCTTCGATATCGGTAGCCGTGCTGTACCATCGTGTTATGCGCCCCTGTTCATCTTTAAGCGGATTTCGGCGGAACAGAAAGCAGCGAAACTCACCGTCGTGCCTCAGCAATCGAGCTTCGAATTCATGGGGCTCCCCCTCAAGAAATTGCTTGTTTCTTTCAGCAAGGAAGTGCTCTCGATCTTCTGGGTGAGCGTGCTCAATGTGAGCCTTTGGGTCGCGCCATTGCTCCAGAGTGATGCCGAAATATTCGAGCGCTGTGTGATTGGCATAGAGTCGGCTTCCATCAGGCGCAAATACACCGATGTGCTGCGGCGCGAGATCCAAAATCTGCCGAAGTTCTGTTTCTTGTTCGCGGATTCTTTCTTCCGCAGTTTTGCGTTCCTGGATTTCTATACTGGAGCCGTACCATTTGACGATCTCTCCCGCTTCGTTGCGCAGTGGTTCTTCACGATGAAGGAACCAGCGATATTCCCCGTCAACCCGCCGCACTCGCGACTCGCCAACGAAAGGCTTTCCGGCTTCAAGCGCCGCGCGCCATTTGGGCACAATTGTTTCTACATCTTCAGGATGGACCATGCAGGTCCAACCCCACCCCAGCAAATCTGTTAAAGGGAGGCCGACATATTCCAGCCAGCCGCGGTTGTAGAAGTCGGCATCACCATTCGGCAAAGCGGTGTGAACAAACGCCGGAGTTGTATCTACTAGATGGCGATACTTCTGCTCGCTGGTGCGCACCGCCGCCTCCGCCCGATCGCGTTCAATTGCGACCCGTGCGAGGTCCGTTGCTTTTTCAATCAGTCCGAGGTCTTGCGCACTAGGGCTTCGCGTTTCGCGACCGTAAATGCAGAACGTTCCCAGGACTTGTCTGTCGGACGACAATATTGGATTCGACCATGACGCTCGCAGCCCATGACTCAATGCGGCCGCGCGATGCTCCGGCACTTCCCAAAGCGGATCGGTGGCAATGTCGGAAACCATCACGGGTGAGCCGCGATAGGCCGCGGTTCCGCATGAGCCCGCACACGGACCGATTGGAAGTCTTTCCATTTCCTCTCTCCATGCTTTGGGAAGACTCGGTCCGGCCACGGAATCAAGATGAAGACCGTCGGTGCGAAGCAACAAGATGGAAGCAAGCGTGCCGGGACGGTATCCCTCGATGATCAAGCACAACGCATGCAGGATTTCGTCCAGCGCAACTCCGGTGGCGATCATCTCAAGAAGACGCTTTTCACCGGCGAACAACGCTTCCCCCCGCTTGCGCTCAGTGATGTCGATCACGGTACCCATGAATTCGACGAGATCACCTGTCGGGCTGAAAACAGGATGAGCAGTGCTGTGAATGTCCCTGACGGCACCACCCGGATGCACAATGCGATAATCCACTTCTTCGTCTAACTTTTTATGCTTGGCCCTCGTGGCAGATTCCCGGAACGCCGGTTGATCGTCGGGATGAATTCGCTGGATGAATTCTTCGATTCGGGGCAAACCATCCCGTGGATCAAAACCCAGAATGCGGTAGCATTCCTCCGACCAATACCTGGCGCGGGTGTCGGGACTCCAGGCCCAACTGCCCGTGTGGCTGAGTTTCTGCGCCTCCGCAAGATAAGCCTCGCTCTGACGCAGCTTCTCTTCCGCCCGCTTGCGCTCGGTCAGATCGAGCACGAAAGCGACGCCTTCGTCCCGCCCTCCCTCTAACAATGCGGGGCCCACCAGGACCGGCACGCGACTGCCGTCTTTGCGGATGTATTCCTTCTCGAAAGGCTCGCAGACGCCGGTGGCGGCAAGCTCTGCCAACGCCTGCTCGTCGGCATCGCGCCATTTGTCGGGCGTTATCTCCCTCCAACTCACGCGACCTGACACGAGATCTTCGCGGCCGTATCCCACCATGCGGAGAAAGGCTTCGTTGGCCTCAATGATCCGACCTTCGAGATTCCAGATGACGATACCGATGATGTTGGCCTCCACCAGTCGCCGGATCCTCGCTTCCCGTTCTGTGAGCTCGCTATACAGACGGGTATTTTCCAGCGAGATCGCCGCCTCCGAGGCGAGCAGTTTGAGGACCGCTATCCGGGCGGGCGTGAAGACGTGGAGGGCCAGGTTGTTTTCCAGGTAGAGCACGCCGATCAGTTTGGCCTGCTTGAGCAGTGGCAGGCAGAGAATAGAACGGGCGTGATGCTGACTGATGTATGAGTCCTCGGAGAACGAGTTCTGGGCTGAGGCATCGTCCAGAATCACGCTCTCCTGGGTGCGCACGACATAGTGGAGGACCGACTCTGGCAGCTCGGCCGCGGCCACGCTCGCTTCGCGCAGACTGACCGTAACAGTGTCACCGCTGGTCGTGGCCTCCGCCTCTATCCGCAACTCATCACCTCGCGGGAGAATCAGCAGACCCCGCGCAGCGCCCGCGTGCTCAATCGCTGTGCGCATGAGCGTGTCGATCAGTTTTTCCAGCACGATCTCGCCTGACACTGCTTGCGAGACTTTGATAACGGTCGCGAGATCAAGACGTTCGACCGGCGCTTCAATCGTAATGGTCGGACCGCGCACCGACTCTTCCTTCATGAGGTGCGGATATAGCTGATCGAGTTGCCGCACCTTACCGTCCGCCCCCCAACGAAGATAGCCATACCTGGCATCTTGCAAATATGCATGCGCGATCTTCTCGAAGCCTCGCGCCAGGTAGAAGCGCGCGGCGAGTTCGTTGGCAAGCGCCTCATTATGGACAAAGCCGTTTGCCCGCGCTGAGCGGATCGCGTGTTCGTAAAGGCGCTCCGCATCGAGCTCGCGGCCTTCGATGCGCGCGATCTCGGCGCCAACCAGCGCGGCGCGGTTCTCGAAATTTTCGGGGCAATTCTCCGCCCATATTTCGAGCTGTCTGTAATGGGTCGCCACTGCCTCTAGATACCGGGCCCGCTCATCCGCAGATGCCGATCTACACAACGCAGCGTGTGCTAGGGCGCTATAGAAAGGGTACTCCGCAACTTCAAAAAACGACTGTCTCCTGTGAACCAGATGCGCTTTCGCTGCCGCTGCGACAGCGGACGCGTAGTCCTCTGCATAAAAGCACGCTTGCAGCTTCCGGATCCAATAACGACAGGCGGCCGGGGATAAGCCGGGATTCTCCTCCAGATGCTGCTCGAACCGGCTCTCATCGAACTCCGCATCGTTAAAAGAGCCAAACTTTGGAGTCAAGCCGCGAAGGGTTCGAATCAATCTGAGGGCCACGATAATGTAGTCGGAAACAAGGTCAAACCGCATCTTTCGACTGAACTCGAGCCCGTCCTCGGCCTCTCGCTGGACCTCCTGGAGCGGATCTCCGCCCGCGAGAAGGTTCGCAATCATGTTACTAGAGCTGAAAGCCGCATACGTGAGATCGCCGCTTTCTTTGGCGGCGTTGAAAGCACGCCGGTTCCAGATGCGGCCGTCGTGCAAATGCCGAGCCCAGGGAGTAATGTGATGGCCAAAGGCGTTGTAGACGCGGGCTTTAAAACGGTGCAGTCCGCGTTTCTCGATGAGATCGACGGCGAGCTTGCCAAACCGAAAACCCGCTTGGTATTGCCCTAAATTCGAACCGAGGATCGTGCCAAGCAGGGCGTAGGCGTGACACGATCCGTCACTGTTGCCGTGTTCCAGGCTAAGGTTTGCCATGTGGGCGCCGACAAGGTCGTGTAGATTTTCGTCGGTGTACCGGCTGGCGTCGCAAATACCGAAAGGACGTCAAGCGTTGCTCGGCAATCGGAATCAGTCATCAACGGCAAATCAACAAGCTGCTCAATCGCCCGTGCGCCGAGCTGTCGCCAGATCTTCGTGTATTCCCGTTCTACCTGGTCCTTCGTCGGGTGCGGCGACCAATCGACGCCAATGCGCCGGAGATATTCGAGGCACACCTCGACAGCACGGTTTCTCTGATCCAATGTCATGTAAAGTTCGGCGCGCAGGCACGTAACGGCGGCACTGTCGACGAGGTTCGTGGCGCGCTCCGACAATATCGACAGCCGTTCTTCCGCCGCCGCGAAATCGCCCGTAAGGAACTCGCACTCGGCCCGCTCGAACTCAAGCGCGAACGTGAGCGTGTACCGCCGCTCCCAACTGTCCTCTGCCAGCAGCGCGCAGCCGGCCACAAGATATTCCAGCGCCGACGCGTAGGCCGTCGAAATCTTGGCGCGCTTGCCGGCGATGCAGGTTTAGCTCGGCGACGCGCTCGCGCTCCTGCGGCGCTGTGATCAGCGAGACGCCGCGGTTGAACTGGTTGACGATCTCGAAGATCGTCTCCTCCCGTTTCTCTGGCGCATGTGCGTCGCGAGCTGTCTCCCTATTCGAAGATGCGCCTCGGCGCGCAGCTCCTCCGGGATCAGCGAATAGGCGGCTTCCTGAACGCGATCGTGGACGAACTTGTAGGAGCCTTCCAGGTGCTCGACCAGCTCCAGACGAACGGCGTCCCAGAGATCCGCACTGACCTCCTCGGGCGATTTCCCGAGGATGAAGGAAAGCATCCGGACAGGGGCGATGTTCCCGAGGCAGGCGAGTTGCTGCAACGCCTTCTGCGTGTCGAGTGGCAGGCGGTTCAACTTGCCCACCATCAGATCCACGACGTTGTCCCTGTACCTCTTCGCATGGATGCGATTGAGGTCCCAGGACCATCGTGCCTTCTCATGATCGAACGCGAGCCAACCTTCTTCGGCGAGCGTGTGAAGAAACTGAACCAGGAAGAACGGATTGCCGGCCGTCTTCTCATGCACCAGTTGCGCGAGCGGAGCGGCGCGCTCCGGCTCGCAGCGAAGCGCATCCGCAATGAGCTGTGCGACGTCTTCAGCGGCGAGAGGCGCAAGCGTGATCTCCTGCACGTTCGCTCCCGCGCTCCGGATCGCTTCGAGCTTGCGCATCAGCGGATGGGCCGCAGTGACTTCGTTGTCCCGGTAAGCGCCGATCAGCATCAAGTGCTGCACGCCTGCTGGAGTGAGCAGATCCTCGAGCAGATCGAGCGTCGCCGCGTCGAGCCATTGCAAGTCGTCGAGGAAGAGCGCCAGCGGATGTTCCAGCCGCGCGAACACGCCGATGAACCGCCGGAACACCAGCTGAAAACGCCTTCGCGCGTCTTGGGGAAGGAGATCAGGAACCGGCGGCTGGTCTCCGATGATCAGCTTCAGTTCCGGGACGAGGTCGATCATGAGCCGTCCGTTCGGGCCGAGCGCCTCGAGAAGCGCGGCGCGCCAGGTCGCCAGGTCGGCCTCGCTCTTCGCCAGAAGGCGCCGGGTGAGGCTCTGGAAAGCCTGAGCGAGCGTCGAATAGGGAATGTCGCGCTTGTACTGATCGAACTTGCCCGATGCAAACAGGCCTCGCGGTGGAACGAGCACCTTGTGCAGCTCGTTTACGACGGAGGATTTTCCAATGCCCGAATATCCTGCAACGAGCACCAACTCCGGAGTGCCGCCCTTGATGACGCGGTCGAAGGAGGCGAGCAACTTCTCGATCTCGCGCTCTCGCCCGTAGAGTTTCTCGGGAATCAAAAGCCGGTCTGGCCTGTCCTGCTGGCCCAGCGGGAACGCGTCGATCCGGCGATCGGCCTCCCAATGAGCCAGGCAGCGGCGAAGATCTCTCTCCAGGCCGGCGGCGGTCTGGTAGCGCTCCTCAGCAGTCTTGGCGAGCAACTTCATGACGATTGCAGACACAGGGCCCGGAATGCCCTTCAACCGCTCGTCAGGCGGCACCGGCTGTCTTGCAATGTGGCAGTGCACCCATTCCATCGGATCGGTAGCCGTGAAGGGGAGACTCCCGGTCAGCATTTCGTACAGCGTCACACCCAGGGCATAGAGGTCGCTTCGCGAATCGATCGAACGATTCATCCGCCCTGTCTGTTCTGGTGCCATGTAGGGGAGCGTTCCGGCGATGAACTCGGGAGGTTCGGGCGACTGCCGCTCACGCGGAAGCCGCGAAGCTATACCAAAGCCCATTAGCCAGACCTGGCCCGTGGAGGGATTGACTAAAACATTTGCAGGCTTTATGTCTTTATGGATCAGACCACGTGCGTGTAACTGCACGAGTGCCGCGCTAAGACCAATTGCAAAGCGCAAAAGCTGTCCGAGTTCCATCGGCTCTTCAAGGAGTAAATCGAGTGGCTCTGCGCCAGGGTCATCGAGCAGCAGGAAACTGCGATCCTGCTCTTGTGTTAGGGCAAGAGGCCGCACAGCCCATGCCGGATCTAGCTCAGCCTTCAAGGAGAATTCGTGCTCCATTCTCCTCAGGCAGCCCGGCGCAGGGTGTTCCATCGCCGGCGTCAGGACGAGAATAGGCGGTGGAGTCGCGTCGGTCTGGCGCCGATGCCGGCCCCGATACAGGATGAACTCCCCATCCTGACGAAGCGTTTCCAGCTTTAACTCCGAAAGCTCCATCACAAGATCAAAACTCCAACGCAGCAGAGCCAGACTATCGCCGGCGATGTCAAGCACTTTAGAGAAGGTATAGGCAACCAGAAACTGCGCAGCTCCTCCTCCGCCCGCTTGCGCTCAGTGACGTCGATCACAGTCCCCATGAATTCAATGAGATCGCCTGACGGGCTGAGAACAGGATGAACAGTGCTGTGAATGTCCCTAACGGCGCCACCCGGATGCACGAGTCGGTAGTCCGTTTCGAACTCTATCTTTTCACGGACCATCCTCTCCATCAGTTCTTTCAACTTGGGTTGGTCATCGGGATGAATCCGCTGGAACAATTCTTCGAATCGGGGCAGACCATCCCGTGGATCGAAACCCTGAACGCGGTAGCATTCCTCGGACCAATACTTGCTACCGACTTCAGGACTCCATGCCCAGCTTCCCGTCCGGCTGAGTTTCTGCGCATCTGCCAAATACGCTTCGCTCTTCCGCAACGATTCTTCCGCTCGCCTGTGGTTCGTGATGTCAGTCACCGCGCCCACGAATTCGGAGCGGCGCCCCTCATCTGTCGAAGGGCGACCGACGACCTGGAGGTACTTAATAGATCCATCAGGCATCAACAGTCGATGTTCGAGAGCGAACTCCGTCCTCTCACTCGAAGCACGCTCAATGAGTCGCTCGACAGCTTGTCTGTCATCAGGATGGGTTCGTTGCACAATAAGAACAGTCGTTACCTTTGTCTTCGGATCGAGTTCAAATATTCGAAAGGTTTCTTCAGACCAGTAGATCTCTCCGCTTGAAACGTCCCAGCCGAAACTGCCGGTGTGACTCAATCTCTGCGCTTCAGATAAATACGCTTTACTCCTCCGCAGCTCCTCTTCCGCACGTTTGCGTTCTTCAATGTCAAGATTAACCCCGACCCAATATATTAGAGTTCCATCGCTCGCCCGGAGCGGTTCGACGCGACTGAGGAACCAGCGATACTCTCCTTGAGCGTTCCGAACTCGAAAACTGCCCTCACCGGCACAGCCCGTGCGCAGACAGGTTGACCAAACGACATTGACGCACGATCTCGTCGATGGTGACGTTGGGGCACAGGGCATAGTTGACGACAATCGTGGTCACGCCCGCCGACACAGGGCCGTACGCCACCAAGCTATATTCCTTAGATAACGAACACCAATAGCCGCCGTGCAAAAAGATCAGAATGGGTGCATTAGGCCGCTCGGCAGGAAAGATATCGAGATGCTCGGCACGGGTCGGACCATACGGAACATCGAGTTCGCCTAGGGTCTCGAAGTGACGATACAGCGCCAACGCGTTAACTCCTTGTTGGGCGCATCTCCCAGACGATGACGCCAGAAACTATGACGATGGACATTCGGAGGCAAGGCTGTAGACCACATCAGTGCGGCGAACGTCCTTCCTGTCGTCATGCAGACTTTCTCGCGTTCTCGGCAAGTCATGGTTGGTATCCTTCATGACTTGGAAGGCATTTTGGAGCTTGGAGAACCGCTCCCTTGCCGGCCGGGCAAGAGTCCGAGTAAGCGTTACCATCGAACTAGAGAGACGGATCATTTGTGCGCCTGGCTGTGGTCGAAACCGCATGAGTGCTTCGGATGCTTTGTGAATCTTATGCATGGACAATCTTTGACAATCAAAAATGGAGCATCCGCTGATGATCGTAAATGGAACGAAAGATCCTATCCGGGCCAGTTCGTATTACTCCCACGGCATCAATTCCGTTCCCGAGCTAGTGGCGACAGCAATCTGGCTCCGCACGATCCATTGGCGAGCTATTCGCGTGGCGCAGTTCCACGCGTGCCGTGGATCGTAGGAGACGCTCCAGGATTCGGATCATCCGCATCGCGCAGAGTTGCAAGGCGCTGCCGCATCGCGCCGATCTCGACCGTTTGCGAAGCGATGATCTCTTCGGCCAAACGGCGTGTCAGCGGGTCTTTGCCGTGATTGCGATCCGGCTTGATGCCACCGTCATCCACGCGCGCAAGCGAGGCATAGACGACCTTGCCGTGGTCATTTTCCACGAACTCAACATGATTGGCGCCGCCTTGTTGAGCGGCACCGTATCGAGGAGCCGCGGCTCAGTGTCGACCGACCACGCCGATAGGGAATCCGCCAGCTTTTGCGAAAGCCATAGTTCCCTCCCATCCGCTGTGGTTTTCTCGAAGGGCGTGAAACCGAACGGGTCCTGGGCTTTGATGTCGAGAAGCGTGCGCCGTTTTGGCCGCTGAAACCGTCGGCGTCGAAGTTCGTCTCAACAACCTCAAGTTGTGACGTTTTCTTGGAAATGATGAACGCGAGCTTTCCGTCGGCGGAAGACCAGACTTGGGCCGGTCCGCTCATGCAATCGAGATACTGTCGCACTGCCCACCGCCCTTCGCCGCGCAACAGCCGGAGCGCTGCGTTGGTATCCAGAATTGCAATGCAGCTCTCGCCACGGATCGTCGGATTGATTCCCGTCTTGATGCGCGTCAGGTTTCGCAGGGAGCTATTGAAAAGAAGCTCAAGCTTGAACCGTTCACCTAGAGTACCCTCGGACGAAGTTAATGTCATGACGCCGATTATGCGGAACGAAGCCGCTTGCGCGGCGGGATCGTGAAGGGGGCGCCGGTATTTGGATGGGCGGCCTAGTTTGTCACACAAGCCTACCACGCCCACTATGCACGCTGGAGTAGCGCTGCGCAGTCGCGTGCGTAGTGTAGTGTGCGAACCGGCCCGGATCGCGCCCTGTCACTTGTTTGATGTCATTCGTGATGCGACTCGCCCCGTCGTCGCGATAGAAATGCTCGAGGTCGATCAACCGATCCGCGATCTCTTCGGGGGTGCCCTCAGCAAGCATACCGGCCTTCAAATCCGCCGGTGAAAGACTGATGTGACGAATCGATCGTCCGAGCGCCTTCGACAGCTCGCCTGCTAGCTCGTTATAAGTCAACGCCTCCGGACCGGTCAGCGAGTACGCCTTGTGCTCTTGTCCAGACTCTGCTCTCACCGCAACCGACGGCGATGTCGCGCACATCGACGTCCTCGCCTCGCCGCTCGCACTGTAGAACGCCGCTTCGGACCTGATCGTGCCGCCCATGAACGTTACAAGGTTCTGCATGAAGCTGTTCGGACGAAGGAACGTCCAGGCGATGCCGCTCGACTCGATCGCCTTCTCGACCGGCCGATGAACCCCGGCGAAAACGAATGCCCCTCTTCCTCAGCACCCAGGACGGACTGCTTCCTTTAACGCCATGCCGCGCTCGGCCTTGCGGCTCGACTATGACCAGTTTTGCGTCGAGCAGGCGCATTGGTTGGAAGACTACGCTTTGCTTCGAGCACTGAAAGCCAGTCGTGGCGGCGTAAGCTACCTCGACTGGCCGAACAGCATCGGTCTCCCGTGAGCCGATGGCCCTGGCCAAAGCCCGGCGCGATTCTGGCGGAACAGATCAGGCTGATTTGCTTCGCCCCAGTTCCTGTTGTTCTGTCAGGGCAAACGGCTAACAGAGCTTCGATAGCAGAAGAGGCCTTAAGGGGCGAGTCGCGGCCGCTCCGCTTGTCCGAGGAAGCTGACGAAGAGCTGCAAGTCGCTTAGCGCAACTTTTCGTTCCATTGCTACTGGGAGCCCAAAATCACTCAATTTCTCAACGGTCCCCGGGTGTGATATGCTGTCGCCATGCAAGCAACCCAACAACCCGTCGCCATCATCACGGGCGCGTCCAGCGGAATCGGCCTGGGCGTCACACAGGCGCTGCTCGAACGCAGCTGGCGTGTCGTGGGGACCTCCCGCACGATCAGCAAGTCGAAGGACCTCAAGCCTTCGCCTGATCTCGTCCTCGTAGATGGAGAGGTCAGCAAGAAGGAAACCGCCGTCAAGGTGGTGGAAGCAGCCCTCAAGCATTTCGGCCGTATTGATCTGCTGGTCAACAATGCCGGAATCTTCATTCCGAAGGCGTTCACCGACTACACTGAAGAAGACTACAATCTGGTAATGAATACCAACGTCGCCAGCTTCTTCTACATGTCGCAGCAGGTGATTCCGCAGATGAAGAAGCAAAATTCGGGGCATGTGGTGAACATCTCGGCGGTCCTCGCGGATCAACCGAGCGGCGCCGCGCCCGCACTTTTGGCGGTGCTGTCGAAATCGCCGATGCCGGCTGTGAGTAAGGCGTTGGCGCTGGAGTATGCGGCAAACAACATCCGGTTCAACACGGTGTCTCCCGGCATCATCAACACGCCGATGCACGCCAAGGATGATCATGCGGCGCTGGCGAAGTTTCATCCCCTCGCTCGGATGGGTGAAATTTCAGACGTCGTCGACGCGGTGCTCTATCTCCAGAACGCCACGTTCGTAACGGGCGAAAACATTCGAGTGGATGGAGGGGTCCATGCCGGTCGGTAATAATTCCACGGCCGCCAAGCCGGGTTCACGCCTGCGCGAACTCGGCCTGGTGCTCCCAAAGGCCCCGACGCCCTTGGGAGCCTATGTCGAAGCTTCCGAGGTCGGCTCGTTGCTGTTTCTGAGCGGGATGCTTCCGGTGGTGAATGGCAAACTCTCCATCACCGGACGGCTTGGAGAAAACCTCTCTGTCGAGCAAGGCCGCGAGGCGGTGCGGATTGCGGCGATGAACGCCTTGGCGGTCGCGCAGCAACATCTTGGCGACCTGGACCGCGTAAAGAAACTGGTGAAGCTGAGCGTTGTTCTGGCTACGACCGAGCAGTTTGCCGAGCATGCCGCCGTCGCCGACGGTGCATCGGAACTGTTCGTTCAACTCTTCGGCACCGAAAACGGTCATGTGCGGACGGTGTACGGTGTTCAAAGTCTGCCAATCGGCACACCTGTCGTGGTGGAGGTCATCTTCGAGATCAAATAACTCTATTTTGTTGACTTCCTAATGAAAGGACACCAGTGAGCAAATGGACCGAGAAAAATGCTCTTGGTGAAGTTTCCTACCGCACAGTCCGCGTCGATGATCTCGATATTTTCTATCGAGACGCCGGGCAGAAAGATGGACCTACGATTCTGCTTCTGCACGGGCTGCCGTCATCTTCCCGGATGTATCAGCGGCTGTTGGAGTCGGACTTGGCCAGCCAGTACCATCTAATCGCCCCGGACTATCCCGGCTTTGGACATTCGTCCTGGCCGGATCGCAAAAGCTTCGCCTATACCTTCGATCATTTGGCGAAGGTCATGAAGCAACCCGCAAGAGGCACGTCGGCACTTCGCCAGATCCCGCGCAGTACGACCCCGATTTGTGGGTGGACGAGTATTACTTCCTGAACCAGCCGGGACAGGGCGATATTCAATTGGACCTCTTTTACGACTACCAAAATAACCTCAAGTCCTACCCGAAATGGCAGCAGTGGCTTCGCGACAGCAAGCCGCCACTCCTTGTTCTTTGGGGGCGTTACGATACTTCGTTCACGGTAGCCGGTGGAGAAGCGTACAAGAAGGATGACCCCCGAGCCGAGGTACACATCTTGGACGCCGGGCACTTCGCGCTGGATTTGAAGCTGAAGGAAATCATCCGTCTCACTCAGGACTTCATGGCAAGGCAGGGACATTCCGCCCCTCGCGAGTCGTCGGGTCAATAGTTTCGTCAAAGTGATCCTCGGATCGTTGAGCACCAGTACATTGTTCACACCAACCGGCACCTACCGCAGGCGGAATTGCCGCCAGAGCCATGAGGGCCGGAGTGTTGCATTTAAGGCACCGGCGAGCCAGTCGAACGTCGAGGAGCTTCACCGGTATTCGCACTGAATTTGCTCGCGCCGAACCAAAAGAAAGGATGTAGTGTTACGCATGGGTACTGAAGCCGTACCTCCTGGCGAGCCAAAACCGGTGGCGCCAGAACAGCCCAAAGCCCCCGCGTCGGAGCCCAAAGCGCCCGGATCCGCGCCTAAAACG
Organism: uncultured Verrucomicrobiae bacterium; assembly: GCA_963810765.1. Lineage (GTDB taxonomy): Bacteria > Verrucomicrobiota > Verrucomicrobiia > Chthoniobacterales > Terrimicrobiaceae > DASTFP01. The sequence continues at coordinate 104,942 of CAWEOV010000019.1, read as the reverse complement.
CAAGTTGCGCCCCGGTTCAAGCGACCGAGCCTCAAGCTTTTGATCGGTGGGCTGGTCGCCCTCGTGGTGCTGATCGTTGGAATACCGCGAACCCTGCGTAGTTTGAACACCGTCTCGACCGACGATGCTTATGTGAATAGCCACGTCACCTTTGTTGCGCCGCGCGTTTCAGGCCAGGTGATGCAGGTGCTAGTGGACGACAATAGTCGTGTGCGCAAAGGCGACATACTCGTCGAGCTCGATCCGGAGCCCTTTCGCGTCCAAGTGGCGATAAGGCAGTCGGCTGTTGACGTTGCAAAGGCAAACCTTGTCATGGCCGAGGCGACAGTCCGGGGATTGATAGCGCAGGCACGGAGCCAGCGATTCAAGCTGGCTCACGCCATCGAGGACGTGGACAATCAGGTCGCTCTCATCCGGCAGCGCGTGGCGACCTGGGAGCAAAGCAAGGCGAGCCTTGTGCTGGCGCAGCAGGAGTTTGACCGCGCAAAGCATTTGCTCGCGAGCAAGGTTGTGAGCAATGAAGAATACGACCAAAAGCAGGCGGCCCTTGCCGTGGCGAACGCGCAGGTTACACAGACACTACAAAATGTCTATCAGGCGCGCGCAGCCCTCGGCTTGCCCGCGGTGCCGCCTGCCGGAACGAATCTCGCCGATGTGCCCCCGGATCTCGACCAGACGTTCTCCTCGGTGCGCCAGGCCCTGGCGGATCTTCTCCAAAGCGCCGCACAACTTGGAATTGCGCCGTCCTCCTACAACTTCACACCGAAGCAGATTATCGAGGAATTCTACCGGCGCGATCCGCAAGGCGACATCGACAAAATCTATGCCCAGGTAATGCGCGACGCCCCGAGCCTGAAGCAAGCCCAGGCGAGTCTGGAACAGGCTCAACGCGATCTCGATCAGGCAAAGCTCGATCTGAGCTACTGCACGGTTGTAGCGGAAATCGATGGAGCCATAACACGTCGCAATGTGAACCCCGGCAACAACGTGCAAGTTGGCCAGAGCCTGATGGCGATCCGCTCATTGCGTGACATCTGGGTGGACGCAAATTTCAAGGAGACGCAACTCCGTGATCTGCGCATTGGCCAGCGCGCCGAACTGAAGGTGGATATGTATGGTGGCCAACATAAATTCGAGGGCCGCATCTCTGGCTTTACCATGGGCACAGGCTCAACGCTGGCACTGTTGCCGCCGCAAAATGCAACGGGCAATTTTGTCAAAGTCGTGCAGCGACTGCCGGTGAGGATCGACCTCATGGATTATGATCCTGACAAACTGCCGCTCTTCGTCGGCTTGTCGGTCGAGCCATCAGTCGATCTGAAGAGCAAGCCGACTGGGCCGAATGCGGGCAAGTTTCTCCAGGAAGTTGTCCAGGCTGCGCCTGTGACGAATCCGTGAGCACTGCAGCAGCAGGAACCGCGGCCGCGACCGAGACCGTCAAACCGCGCGTAATCAATCCGTGGATCGTCGCGCTCGCCGTGATTATTCCAACATTCATGGAAGTGCTCGACACGACGATCGCCAATGTGGCGCTGCGCTACATCGCGGGCGGACTTTCCGCACCGTCGAGCGATAGCGAATGGGTCATCACGAGCTATCTCGCGGCGAATGCAATCATCCTTCCGATGTCGGGATGGCTTTCGGTGAGGTTGGGAAGACGGAGGTATTTTCTGATATCGATTGCGGTCTTCACGCTTGCTTCAGTCCTCTGCGGATTGGCGACGAACCTCGAAATCAGTCTACGACTTGGCGAATATCTTGATTCGCTGAATCCGGCCGTGAATTCTTTTTTCGAGCAGGCACAGAGCTACTTGCTGCAGCTCACTGGCGATCCCGTCGCCGCCCGGCAGATGGCGTTGCAGGTACTCGAAAACCTGCGCCAGCAGCAATCCTCCGCGCTCGCCTATTTCGACACCTTCTTCGTGTTTGCGGCGCTCTCGATCCCACTCGTCGCATTTGTGTTCATGATGAAGCGCTCCGTGGCCCAAAAGGGTGGGCACACTGCGGCGGAGTGACCAACGCAAGATTCTAAACCCCCTATGAGAACGATGAGAGTCATGCGCTTCAACGATTCCTTCGATGCGCCCGCCTTGATCGCCGCCACAGCACCCGTACCCAGCCGGACCGCGGGTGCTCATCCGCGTCCATGCGGCAGGGGTGACGCCGACGGAGTTGCGGTGGTATCCGACGACCCACACCCCAGACGGAGGAAGGAGAACAGGAGCGATTCTTGGCCACGAGTTCTCGGGCGTTGTCGAGGCGGGTGGCAGCGGATGTCGATCCAGAGCAGATCGGTCGCGAGGTCTTCGGAATGAATGACTCGTTTGCCGATGGTGCCACGGCGCATTACCGCATAGGCGCCGCGACGTCCGTCGCGATGCATTCCAACTCAAAGAGGACATTTTCACCCTGGAGTTCCGCGACGTTTTTTGGCAGAGTCATGGCGGTGTCTGGTTGGGCATCTGTTAGCCTCCATCACTGGAGAACACCAGCCGCTTTGACGGCTCAATCCGGCATTCCTCGCGGGATGCCGCTCTGCTGCTCCAACCGGACACCACCCTTTCCCAAAGGAGGCCGAAGGAACAACAAGCCGACATTTTCTAACGAGGCGGAGGGCTTCCGGCGTCAATTTCACGCAACCCTCCCACTCTGACAATACATCTCGCCTGGTCTGAGGCCCGCCTCGTTAGATGATCGTGGACAGGTTATGACATACCGTTATGAGTCGGTCATATCCTGGCAGCTGCACGCTTTGCGATCTCGGCACGAGCCTTGAGAACCACGCTCATTGAAGATCGCGCAGCTTGTAATATGGCTGCAGGAGCCGAATCGGGCGTACCGCAATCGAACGGTGGTTCGGGCGCATACTGCATGTAAAGCTGGATTATCTGAGCCGCTTCGTCGCCACGCAGAATCGCGGCCACCCTGAGAGCGGCGTCGATTCCTGAGGTGACCCCTGCTGCCGTGACGAGTGACCCATCCTCTACAATCCGCGCGTCGACAGGCACAGCCCCGAAAAGTCGCAGCAGGTCATGGGACGCCCAGTGGGTGGTCGCCCGTCTGCCTTTGAGCAGACCCGCCGCACCGCAAATGAGAGCACCGGTGCAAACCGACAAGACGATTTTTGAACCCGCCGCCTGATTGCGCAAGAAGCATAGAACTTCCTCGTCTTCCATGAGCGTGTTGACTCCATTCCCCCCAGGCACGAGTAAGACGTCAAGCTGCGGGGATTGGGCGAAAGATAGCGACGGCGTGATGATGAGCCCTTTAATGTCACGCACCTGTACCTTCGTCTTGCCGAGGACGTGAAACACGGAATCGGTCATCCGGCTGAGGACCTCGAACGGGCCGGTGAAATCGGCTTGATCCATGTCCTCAAAAACGATTCCTCCGATTGTCAAAGATTCGGTCGACGACATTGAGCTTTCAAAGCGTGGAGCCGGGATGCATGGAAATCTTAGCTTCGATCCACGCTATACTTCCCGGCGCCAATGAATATGAGACTAAAGAAGAGGATCAACAACTCCGCGGGTCGTGCCCATTCAAGAAACTGATGGCTCGTCTTGTAAACCAGAACTGTTGCGACGATGAAATTGAAAGTCATGAGAATCGTCACCGGCCGGAAGCAGCAGCCGATAATGATCAGCACGCCACCCAGTGTTTCCACCATGGCCGATGAGAAACCCCAGAATCCCGGAAAGAAGTTGATGCCGAGCGCACCCATTGCCTTGCCAAGTTTTTCCCAGTGGTGAATGCCTCCAGCAAGTTTCGGCCAACCGTGGAACACCATCATTGTTCCGATTCCAAGACGCAGAAAAAGCAATCCGATATCTCGATACTGGGAAAGCCAGGTCAGGAACATGGCAAAGTGATAGGTGAGGAGTGGATGGTGACAAGCGGAATCCTTGCAGATCACGAGCGACGATTGTCGCATCACGAAGGTTCGAGGATTTCTGAAAATAGCGGAATCTAACCGCGCGGAAATCATTGACGAGCATCGAAAAGATGGTAGCGTGCACGAGCTTGCTGCTCGCGAGTTCCGGCGCTCAACGATCCGAGTACCGGTAAGTGGGCGCCGTTTATTGGGTGCCATCTTTTCCGCTCCGGCGTAACAGCCTCGGGATGATAGCCCCGTCCGGTGAAAGTCCGGGGGGGCGGAAAAGATGGCATCCACCGGGTCCTGCTGCGTTACTTCGGCCCCCTCAGCGGGTTTCAAAATGACCGGCTTCCCATCCCTATGAGTTTTAACTCGTGGGAAAGCCTATTGTCCTCATCCGATCCCTTTCGCTCTTGTTGCTCTTGAACAGCTTTGCCTCAACTTCTCCTCGCTTTTCAGGGAAGCCGCGATGAAAAACCAAGCGGTGACCTTCGAGATCCAACTCGTCTTTCACGGTAATCTGAGGAGCTTTTTCCTATCGCCGCGATTGCGCCAGGAGGTTCCCATTTTTCGGAACTTAAGCGAGAAGACCTCGGTCAAAGATGTCATCGAGGCATGCGGGGTGCCGCATCCGGAAGTTGATCTTATTGTCGCTTCCTCCCTAAACGGAGAAACCTCTTGTGATGTCGATTTTCGCTGGCATGTGAAAAATCCGGTGCGGCTCGACGTGTATGACTTCCCTGCCCCTGCGGATGTTCTTCCGGCGGCGCTGCGGCTGCAGACACCGCGCTTCGATCGATTTGTCGCCGACGGTCATCTGGGAAAGCTTGCGCGCAACCTTCGCCTTCTAGGATTCGATACGATTTACGAAGTCGGAGCCAATGATCGCCGCCTCCTTGAGATCATGATCGCTGAGGATCGAGCAGTTCTGACGCGGGATCGGCGACTGCTCATGCATTCCGTTGTGCGACATGGATTCTGTCCAAGGTCTTCAGATCCCGAGGCACAAACCGCGGAAGTTCTTCGACGTTTCGGGTCGTTCGATTCGCCAGGTGCCTTCGCTCCATTTACGCGCTGTTTGGAATGCAATGGGTTGCTAAAGGCCGTTCCAAAAGAGGAGGTTTGGGAGCGACTGACCAGCGAGCCACTCACCTTGCGATACTACGACGTCTATAGGCTGTGCCCAACATGCGGCCGGATATATTGGGCGGGGTCCCATTTTGACAAACTCGCCAGCCGCGTCTCGAAGTTCATTAAGAAATGATGGGGAGCGCATCGCGGCTCGCGTGCCTGGCTCGGCGGCTCGCCGAGCCAATTTCTTCGGGGAGCCGCCGAAGATCCACACCCGGGACGGGCCGCAGAGACTCACGTTCCGCGCCAACGCGGTCACGCGATGTGCTCCCCGAAACGCAAAGCGCGAAGTTTCATTCGCCCGAATTCCAATCCGCTATGACTGTCTGCAATGCGCGCCGCTCTCAATTCGCTGCCTCGTGTCTATCTGGCAGGTCCGGATGTTTTCTTTCCCGAAGTCCGGAGTATCGCCCGGAAACGGAAGGACTTCCTTGCCGGACACGGCATGGAAGGAGTCTTCCCTCTCGATTCTCAGGATGAGGAGGAAAGTTTCTCAAAGAACGCGTTCGCCATCTTCAAGACGAACCGCGAACTCATCGATCAATAGCTTGAAGTTCACGATTTTCAGAGCCCACTCCTCACGCGTTGTCCGACCGTTCGCCATGGCGCCCGCTTTGCCCTGAGGGCCGAGAAACTGCAGCCGAGGTTCGTTTCGGTGGCCAGGGTAATTCGCAGGCGGGCGGTGTGTAACGGAGCAGAATCGGTCAAGGGAAACAGAACCGGCGATCACCTCGCACGACACAGTCCAGGCCCGGCCGATCTTAAGGGAGTGACGTCAGGTTCACAGGGATAAAGTTTTTTAGGCAAGGACTATTGACCTTTGGCTGGAGTAATGGCGTGATAGAGAAAGCAGAGGCCCAGAAGCCCGCTAAGGGCACTTTTCCAGGAATTGCCTTCGCATACCCCCCAACCTTTATGAATCCCATTGGAATACACTTCGGATATTGGACACAGTATTGGGACGTGGATCAGCTCCCTTTCGTCGCAAAAGCCCGCAAGGCAGGCTTCGACATTCTTGAAGTGCGTGCTCAAAAAATCGCGCGCATGAGCAAGGCAGAGCTCGATACGCTCAAAGCCGCCGCTGCGGAGGCGGGTCTGGGTCTCACGTACAGCATCGGAATGACGGACGATATGGACTTGGTATCGGAGGATGCGGCAGCACGAAAGAAAGGCATTGCTTTACTCCAGGATCTTTGCCGAGCGATGAAACACATGGGCGGCACGGTAATGGCCGGAATCAATTACAGTTCATGGCCTCGCAAACTTCTGCCAGACGAAGATAAGCGAGTGCTCACCGATCGAGCGGTTGAGGGGGTGCGTGAGGCAGTCAAAGCCGCGGAAGACTGCGATGTCATCTTTTGCCTCGAAGTCGTCAATCGCTTCGAGCATTTCATCATGAACACCGCGGCCGAGGGAATCGCATTCGCAAAACGCGTCGAAAGCCCCAATTGCAAGATCCTCCTCGATACGTTTCATATGAACATCGAGGAAGACAGCTTTCGCGACTCGATTCTTGAGTCCAAGGGATGGCTCGGACATTTCCATCTTGGCGAAACCAACCGTCGCCCGCCAGGATTCGGGCGAATGCCGTGGCAGGAAATCTTTCGCGCCTTGCACGATATCGATTATCAAGGAGCCGTCGTCATGGAACCGTTTCTTGTCCCCGGCGGGGAGGTCGGCCGGGATATCTCCGTTTATCGTGACCTGCTCGGCGACGGCGACCTCGATGATCTGGCCGCGCGTTCGGTCCAATTCGTGCGGTCCGAGCTAAAAAAATTCGCGTAAATTCACAACAGCCAAACTCGCTATGGCAACAAGCAAGCTTTCCAGCTAAGATACAGCAGCTAGTTTTCTAAAGCCCCCAACCCAATTCAGAAAGGAACAAAATGCGCAACATCTCCCGATATGCAGCCGCCGCTGCACTACTTCTTCTCAATTCGCTCCTGATTGCTCGTGTTCAAGCCGCCGAGCGCGAAATCGCTGTCGTCGTCAAGATTGGCGGCATTCCTTGGTTTACAGCCATGGAGAAGGGCATCAAAGAAGCCGGCAAGGAACAAGGGGTCAAAGCCTACATGGTCGGACCAACCACCGCGGACCCGGCTCAGCAAGTGCGCGCGGTGGAGGACCTGATCGCCAAGAAAGTCAGTGCGATTGGAGTTGTGCCGAACGACGCCAAAGCGCTCGAACCTGTCTTTGGGCGCGCCAAGGCGGCCGGAATCCCCGTCATCACCCATGAGTCTCCCGATCAAGTCGGGAACGTCTGGGACATAGAATTGATCGACAATAAAGAATATGGCGAGCAGCACATGAAGGACTTCGCCAAATTCATGGGCGAAGAAGGCGAATACATCGTCTACGTCGGTGGATTGACGGTGCCATTGCACAACACCTGGGCTGACGCGGCTATTGCCTACCAGAAAGAACATTACCCGAAGATGAAACTCGTTGCCGACCGTTACGGCGTGGCGGAGAGCGTGGATGACAGTTATAAAACGGCACTCGACGCCATGCTGGCCCACCCGAATTTGAAAGGCATTTTGACCTTCGGCAGCCAGGGGCCGATCGGCGCAGGTCGCGCCATTAAGGAGCGCGGCAAAGCCGACAAGATCGTGCTCGTGGGGACATGTTCTCCAACCCAGGGGCAAAAAATGGTTAAGGAGGGCATTATAAAGGTCGGCTATATGTGGAGCCCGATAGAGGCTGGGAAGGCATTCGTTACCGTGGCAAACATGGTATTGGACGGGAAGCCGATCACGGACGGCATGGAAATCCCCGGCTTGGGCAAGGTCACCGTCGATCCCGATAAGCGGGTCATTCGCGCCATCAAGATGATGGCGATCGACAAGAGCACCATCGACCAACTCGTTAAGCTTGGGCTTTAGCTTCAGCTGAACTCGCTCGACCGGGCATGTGACCTCCGCAACCAGCAGCCTCGAGCCGGTCGCTCCGCAAAATGCGCCCGACTTCATCGAGATGCGCGGAATCAGCAAGCGCTTCGGAGGAGTGCGCGCCCTCACTGACGTCAGTTTCTCCATTCACTCCGCGGAGATCCACTGCCTCGCGGGCGAAAACGGGTGCGGCAAAAGCACCCTGATCAAGATCCTCTCTGGCGTTCACGCTCCCGATGAAGGCGAAATCCTTCTCGAGGGCAAGACCCATGCCCATTTGTCACCCGCGGCATCGCAGCGCTTCGGAGTGCAGATAATTTACCAGGATCTTTCGCTGTTTCCTAATCTCTCTGTGGCCGAAAACGTCGCGTTCCGGCATCACGTGGAGACACCGGCGCGCCTGGTGAACGGACAAACCATGCGCCACCAGGCACAGGCTGTAATGGAACGGCTTAAGGTTTCACTCCCGCTGGATGAGCTCGTCGGGACACTTCCCATCGCCACGCGTCAACTGGTGGCGATCTGCCGCGCGCTGGCGGCGCAAGCGCGGCTGGTCGTCATGGATGAACCAACCGCTTCGCTTACACACCAGGAGGTCGAAGCGCTGCTGGCCACCATTCACGAGTTGAAGCGGCAAGGAATTGCCACCGTCTTCGTCAGCCACCGGCTGGACGAAGTGATGACCATCGCCGAGCGCGTAACGGTCTTGCGAGACGGCCGAAATCTGGGCACCTACTGGGTTCGCGATATCGATCGGCGGCGCCTGGGCGAGCTCATTACCGGCCACGTATACGAAAGCAGCATCAAAGCCCCGTTCTCCGGCAAGGCAGCGCCGGCGCTGGAGGTGCGTGGCTTGACCTGCACGGGCCAATACGCCGGCATCGACTTCGAGCTGCATCCCGGTGAAATCCTCGGCCTTACGGGACGGCTGGGCTCGGGACGCACCGAACTCGCCCTCTCACTATTCGGCATGAATCCCCATGACGCGGGGGAAATCCGGGTTAATGGCAAGCCCGTCCATTTCCGCAATAATCGCGACGCCATCCGCCAGGGCATCGCCTACGTTTCAGAAGATCGCCTCTCGCTGGGGTTGGTGATGCCGCAAACCATCGCCGACAACACGGTCGTATCCGTACTGCGCCGTTTGGTGGGGGCGCTTGGCCTCATCGACGGCGCGCGCCGGGCCCAAACTATCGAACGCTGGATCTTCAAGGAGCTGCGCGTCAAGACCAACACCGCAGACCGGCCGGTCCAACAGCTCTCTGGCGGCAATCAGCAGCGAGTTGTTCTGGCCAAATGGCTGGCGACAAATCCTCGTGTGCTGATCCTCGATTCGCCCACAGTGGGTGTCGACATCGGTGCCAAAGCGGGAATTTTTCAGATCGTCGACGGACTCGCCGCGCGCGGCCTCGCAATCCTTCTCATTTCAGACGAGGTGGATGAGGTCTTGCACCAAAGCCACCGCATCCTTGTCATGCGCTCGGGACGGATCGCCGGGACTTATGATCCTCATCGCGTCAGTGAGCACGAACTCCGGGAGGCCATCCATGCCTAGCGAATCATCCGCCAGGGCAGCGTTTCGCCGTCACGACGTCCAAATCGCAAGCATCGTCGTCCTCATGGCCGCCTTCTTCTCGATCCTATCGCCTGGCTTTTTGTCCGCGAGCAACCTCGTTACCCTGCTCGAGAACTATTCGGTGATGGCGATCATGGCGGCGGGTCTCTTGGTGGTGCTGATCTCCGGGGGCATCGACATTTCTTTCGCCGCCATTGCTGCTGTTAGCCAGTATCTGGTCGCCACAATCATCGTCCAGATGGGCGGAAATTGGATCGTCGCCTTCGCGCTGTCCGCTGTTTTCGGGGGCCTGCTCGGGGTCGTAAATGCCTTGCTGATTTACTATCTTCAGGCGCTCTCGGTGATCGTCACCATTTCGACGATGACGTTCTACTTTGCGATATTGATGTTCGTGACCGAGGGCGTATCCATCTACAGTTTGCCGGACTGGTTCACGGCAAAACTTTCGCTTTTTGGAGTTCCCTTTCCCGTGTTGGTCGCCGCGATCGTTCTCATCCTAACCGCCTTTTTGCTAAAACGTCTTTCGATCGGCCGGCAGATATACGGGCTGGGCGGTAGCGCCGAAGCCGCCAAACGCATGGGATGCAATCTCGTGGGCCTCCAGTGCTTTGTGTACGGCTACTCGGGTGTGATGGCCGGCATCGCCGGATTGGTGCAGGCGCACCGGGTCGAAGAGGTTGTGCCCAATGCCCTAATCGGGCGGGAGCTTGACGTTCTCGCGGCGGTCGTGCTTGGCGGCGCGAGCCTCCAAGGCGGAATCGGCACGGTTGGCGGAACGGTCTTGGGCATTGTCCTGCTGGCGATTCTGCAAAATGGTCTCACCTTGCTGGGCGTTTCCTCTTATTCTTTTGGGTTCGTAACCGGCGTCATCATTCTCCTTAGCGTGAGTGCCACGGCTTTTGCCGCCAAGCGCCAGCAGAAAAGGACGATTGGCAATGTCGTCTGAAGCCGCCGCCACTCCCATCGCGCCCGCGAAACGAACCTCGCTCGCGGATTTGCTCGGGCGGGACCCGACGGTCACTATGCTCGGCGCTCTGATTGCCCTGGCTGTGATCTTCTTTGGCATTCTTGCGCCTTCGCGTTTTCTCTCGGGAGAAACGCTCCGCGCCATGGCCTTCCAAATGCCGGAACTTGGCATTCTTGCGCTCGCCATGATGATTCCGCTCATGAGCGGAGGGCTGAACCTTGCGATTATTGCGACCGCCAATCTTTCTGCCCTGGTCATGGCGGCCATCCTCACCAAGATGCTTGGGACCCGAAAGCCCGCCGCATGCCGTTGCCGGGGTGATAGCGCTCGCGCTGGCGGCAGGTTTGCTGACGTCCTTGGTAATCGGGCTGATCACGGGACTGATCGTGGCGTTTTTGGGCGTCCATCCCGATCCTTGTGACGCTCGGCACAATGATCGCGGTCAAAGGGATCGCCGTGTATGCCACCAGCGGCGGAGTCATCGGCGGTTTTCCCGCAGCGGTCCTTTTCTTGGGCAACGGCACCTTGCTCGGGTTTCCGGTTCCTATGATTCTTTTCATTCTCTGCGCCATCCTCGTTGCGGTGATCATGACGCATGCGCCCTTCGGCGTCTCGGTGCGCATGATCGGCTCGAACGAAAAGGCCACCCGCTACTCGGGCGTGGCCACCGAGTGGATGTTGGTCGGCGTTTATGTCGTGTCGAGCGTGCTCTGCTGGGTGGCGGCCGCAGTCATGATGGCGCGGTTCAACTCGGCGCGCGCCGGCTATGCGGAATCCTACTTGCTCATCACGATCCTGGCGGCGGTGCTCGGCGGGATAGATCCCAACGGCGGCTTTGGCAAGGTGCTGGGGCTCTTTCTGTCACTCATTTTGCTTCAGCTGATCTCAACCGGTTTCAACCTGCTGGGCTTTAGCCCGCACCTGACTCAAGCCATCTGGGGCGCCACGATGATTCTCGCCATCGCCATCGCGCTGGTGCGCGACAAATGGATGGCCCGCCTTTGGCTGAAACGAACGTGACGCGCGCAGAAAACCCGAAATGACATTTTCCTAAAACATCGTACCTAAGACAAACCTAAATACCTCAAACCCAGCTCTCTTTATGCCTAAATACGGAGTACATGCCTTTTTACTGGAAGGAAGCTGGAACAATGAAATTGCCCCGCGGGTGATCGCGCAAGCCGCCGAGCTTGGCTTCGACTTCGTTGAGATCCCGCTATTGCGGCCTCGACGAATTCGATTCAGCCTTAATCGGAAGAGAGCTTTCTCGCAACCGGCATCGAGGGAGTCACCTCCCTATGCGTGCCCAAAGAGTTGCATATGCCCATAAACCCGAAAGGAGCGTTGGAATTCTTGAAGAAGGCGGTGGACCGAATAGCCGACTTCGGCGGCAAAACTTTATACGGCTGCACCTATTGCAATCTGGGCACTCTCACGGGCGCGCCGCCCACCGCGATCAACCCGGATCTGATCGGCGCCACCTGCCTCTGGCATCCCAGCAAATACTCACCCAAGGAGCTGGCCACACGCGGCTTGGAATTTCTGAAAGAGAATGCCGCGAAGGCCGGACTGGCGTGAGCGCACTTCTGGGCATCGACCTGGGGACCTCGAGCGTCAAGGTGGTGGTCTGCTCGCTGGAGGGCGCCCCTGAAGGCATCGGCTCCGCGGAGTATCCCATCCTCACGCCGTTGCCCGGTCATGCCGAGCAAGAACCCGCCGACTGGTGGAGGGCGACGGTGAGCGCCGTGCGGCAAGCTTTGGAGCAAGCGAGGAGGCCGCAGGTGCTTGGAATCGGATTCTCCGGCCAGATGCATGGTTTTGTGGCGATGGGGCCCGGCCAAACCGAGCTGGGGCCGGCTATCATTTGGGCCGACCAGCGCAGCGCGCCGTTACTGCCAGAGATCATGGAGCGAGTAGGCGCGGAGTTGCTGGCCACCACCGGTACCGCGCCCGCTGCAGGCTTCCTGATCTCCACGTTGTTCTGGCTCCAAAGGCATGAGCCGCAAACGCTCGGGCGCACAGAGGCGCTGCTGATGCCAAAAGATTACCTTCGCTTCAGAATGACCGGCGAGCTCGGCACCGACGCAAGCGATGCGGCGGCCAGCGGAATCTTCAACGTCGGAGAGCGTGTTTGGGCGGATGAAGTGATCGAGCGACTCCAGTTTCCGAGATCGATCTTCCCGGAACCGCATCCCTCGGCGCAAATCGCCGGCACGCTAAGCGCCGCCGCCGCGAATGAACTGGGATTGACTGCGGGAATTCCGGTCTCGGTCGGTTGTGCCGATCAGCCCGCGCAGGCGGTCGGCAACGGCTTGATCGATCCCCCGCTTGGCTCCGTCACTATAGGCACTGGCGGTCAAGTTTTCGTACCCCTGGCGACCCCTTTGTTCGACCCCCAACTCAGGCTGCACACCTTCTGCCACGCGCCAGAAGCGAGGTGGTATCTCTTGGGCGCAATGCTCTCGGCCGGGATGGCGCTGCGCTGGTTGCGCGAGACTCTGGGTAGCGATCGATGGTCCTATTCGCAAATGGACGACATCGCGGCTCAAGTGGAGCCTGGGGCGGAAGGATTGGTCTTCCTGCCTTATTTGGTTGGCGAACGATCGCCAATCATGGACCCGCGAGCCAAAGGAAGCTTTGTCGGCTTGACGCTGCGGCACGGTCCGGGGCACATGGTCCGCGCTCTTCTGGAGGGGGTTGCCTTCGCCCTGCGGCAGATCATCGACGCCATGGTAGGCTGCGGCGCCGAGCTGAGCCGGCTGGTTGCCTCCGGCAACGGGCTGGCAAGCCCATTGTGGCGCCAGATCCTCGCGGACGTCCTGGCCCGGCCGCTTTGCCAAGGCAGGGACAAACACGCCACCGAACGCGCAGGAGTCGGTGCCGCCCTGATCGCGGGAATCGGGATTGGCGCCATCAACGGGTACGCCGGCGCACGGAAATTCGCTCCGAAATTCGACGTCATGACCGCGCCAGATCCGCAAAACGCCGAGGTCTACGAATCCCTTTATCGCCGCTTCCTGGATCTCTACCCGCGGTTGAAGAGCTGGTTTTAACTCAGAAGGCCGGACGTGTGGATCTCGTGGAAATCTGGGAAAGGTGTGTGGCTGGGCAGACTTGCGTAGAAAAATCGGTGGCGCTTTTGTGCTAGATATTGGCACTATTGTGAAGGCGCCGGTGCATACATTCGCATAGCTTAGCCGCAAATGAGCGCAAACAAGCGACGTCAATTTGCACATCTCAAACGGCAGTTCGTAGTATTGCTCACTTAGCGTCCGTGGAGTAACGTCAATCGATCAACCACCCAGGAACAGAAAGTTCAAAGCACAACTCGTCACATTCGTATTACCACATGCAAGCCCCCCCGTTACTCCAACTAAAAGGCATCACAAAGTCCTTCCAGGCTGTGCGCGCGCTAAGGGGCGTTTCCTTTGATCTTCACCGAGGCGAAGTGCACGCGTTGCTCGGCGAGAACGGCGCGGGCAAATCTACACTCATTAAAGTCATCACAGGAGCTCATCAGCCCGATGGCGGAAGCCTCGAGATCGAAGGAAAATCAATTCCGCGGGTCGATCCCGCCTCCGCGAGGGCCATGGGAATTGCGGCCATTTACCAGCAACCAGCGCTCTTCCCCGATCTGACCGTGACGGAAAACGTGGCGCTCGGTCTGGAGACCCCGTCGATCGGGAGTCGCATACGCTGGGCTGAGCGGAGAACTCGCGCGCAGGCAACTTCTAAAGCGAGTGGGTGCCGAGATTGATCCGGACACCGAAGTGCGCAAGCTCTCGATGCCAGAACAACAGTTGGTCGAAATTGCGCGCTCGCTTGGAGCCGGAGCGCGCATTCTGATTATGGATGAGCCAACGGCCTCGCTCACGCAAAACGAAGTACATTTGCTCTATGCTGTGGTGCGAGATCTCCGCGCGCAGGGCGTTGGCGTGATCTATATCTCGCATCGGATGGAGGAGATCTTTGCTCTGGCTGATCGGGTGACCGTCTTGCGTGACGGTGAAAGCATAGCTACCCAAGACACCAAAGGCATGGATGAATCCACCCTCATCAAATTGATGGTCGGGAGGGAAGTCTCCAGCCTTTATCCGCCTTCGGAGACTGCTCCCGCAGGCGTCAAGCTTTCGGTAAGGGGTCTCGGTTGCAAAGTTTCTGGCGTTCACGATGTCAATCTCGATCTGCGCGCCGGCGAAGTTGTGGGCTTCGCTGGAATAGTCGGGGCGGGCCGCACGGAACTGGCTCGCGTGTTGTTCGGAATTACACCCGCGGACACAGGGACGATCTCCTTGGACGGAAAAGCCGTTTCCATTCGGTCTCCGCGCGAAGCGGTAGAGCACGGCATCGGCTACGTTCCAGAAGACCGGCGGCGCCACGGCGTCATTCTGGAGATGCCGGTTGCCGCGAATATGACGATGGCCATCCATCCGACATTCTTTCCCTGGAGCTGGTTGCGTTTCGGAACCGAGCGCGACTTGGCAAATGGCTACATTCGCGATCTCGGCGTGAAAACGCCATCCGGAGACGTTCCTGGCGGCGCACTTTCCGGCGGCAACCAGCAGAAGGTCTCCCTTGCACGCTGGTTGGCGACAAAGCCAAAAGTACTGATTCTTGATGAGCCGACCCAAGGTGTGGACGTAGGCGCAAAATCAGAGATCCATAAAATCATTCGCCGGCTCACTAATGAGGGCCTGGCAGTGATGATGATTTCTTCTGATCTAGCCGAGGTATTGGGCATGAGTGATCGAATCGCCGTAATGCACGGCGGGACAATTGTGAAAGAGTTCTCAGGGGCGGAAGCCAACCCTCAGGACGTAATGGTTGCGGCGCTCGGCCAGAGTAAAACAAGCAACGGAAAGGGCGTCCCGGCGAGCATTGAAACGACGTTAGCGAGTGTGAACACATTGTCGATGCTTAACTCTTACGAAGCTGCACAGAAATGAAACGTTATTTTCGCGAATGGTCAGTTTTCTTTGCTTTCCTGGCGATTCTCTTATTGCTCGCTTTCCGGGCACCAGATTTTTTCCAGCCCGCTCAGCTCCTTTCGATGCTCTGCGATGCGGTGCCGGTGTTGGTTACCGCATGCGGCATGACGCTAGTGATCATTTGCCGTCAGATTGACATTTCCATCGGCTCGCAATTCGCCCTCTGCAGTGTCTTTGCAGGACTGGCGGCGAGCAATGGCTTGCCGATGCCCGTAGCGGCAGTCGTGGCAATTCTGTGTGGCGCAGCAATGGGCGCTTTCAACGGAGTAATGGTGGCCGGACTCGGAATTCCATCCATTGTCGTGACGCTCGCAACCATGGTTACCTGGCGTGAAGCATTGCGCTGGTGGCGAGAGGGCGAGTTTGTCAACTCTTCCCGACACCTTCCAATGGTTCGGCCTGAGCCAGCAAGTCGGGCAGTTCACCATTATCGGCATTGCCGTCCTGCTGTTCCTCTTCCTTGCATTCGCACTAAAGCACCTGTCGGCCGGACGTTTTGTCTATGCCGTCGGCTCGGATAAGGAGGCAGCCAGGCTCGCGGGCATTCATCCGCAGGAGGTGACCTTTGCCGTATTTGTCCTCATGGGCGCCCTCACCGGTCTCGCCGCGTTGCTCACTGCAGTGCGCTTTCCTGACGTGGATCCCAAAGCCGGTCAGGGTCTGGAACTAAAGGCTATTGCGGCTGCCGTTGTCGGCGGTGTCGCGATATCCGGCGGACGCGGCTATTTGTGGGGAGTCGCTGCTGGTGTCCTCCTCCTCTCATCGATTGCCCCGGCGCTGGTATTCCTACATTTGCAGCCGCAGTGGGAAAAAGCCCTTCAGGGCTTGATCATCTTGCTCGCCGTCGCTGCTGACGGTTGGCGCTCTCTCCGAAAGAAAGACTAAGAACGTCACTCCAATGACGAATCACTCATCAACTGATTGGAAGGCACTTTTCCTGCGCTTCGAGACACTGCTCGTGGCAGTCCTCTTGGCGGAGATCATCATCTTTTCCAGCACCGCTGAGAATTTTGCGACGACGACCAATTCACTTGAGATCATCCGATTAAGCGTGGAACTCGGGCTGCTCGCGCTCGTGATGACGCCGATAATTCTTACTGGAGGCATTGACCTTTCAGTGGGCTCTCTACTGGGACTCTGTGCGATTTCCTTCGGAAAGCTTTGGCGCGATGGCGGTCTGCCGCCCGCGCTCGCGGCAATCTGCACGCTGCTCATCGGAGCAGCCGCCGGCGGATTGAATGCGTTGCTAATTACCCGGCTGAAATTGCCGCCGCTCATTGTCACACTGGGATCGTTTTCGCTCTTTCGCGGGCTCGCCGAAGCGATCACACGCGGGGTTGACAATTTTACGGGCTTTCCACCCTCCTTCTTGTTTCTCGGCCAGGGCTATTTCTTCGGCATCGATTCCCGCGCAGCTGCCCATATTGGTCTTGGCGGCCATCGGGATTTGGCTCCTTGTCCATCGAACGACTTTCGGCCGTTCCTTTCGAGCGATCGGCTTTTCTCCAGAGGGCACGCGCTACGCCGGTATTCCGGTCGATAAGCGAGTGGCCCTCGTCTATGTCTTGTCGGGCGTACTGTCCGCGCTGGCGGCGCTGATCTATGTCGCCCGCGTCGGACAGGCGAAAGCCGATGCGGGAACCGGCTACGAACTGCTTGCGATAACCGCCGTCGTGCTTGGCGGAACGTCGATTTTCGGCGGGATCGGGACAGTGCACGGCACCCTCCTCGGATTGGCAGTGCTTGCGGTTCTAAAGAATGGACTCACCCTCTCCGACATGCCGAGCGAGCTCGCAGGCATTCTCACTGGCGCCCTATTGCTATGCGTCCTTGCTGGCGAAGCCCTCACAAAGAGTCTCTCTCGCGGACGCAAACAGCCGGCACCAAAACCCGCGATTCCAACCTCCCAACCTAAACCTCAGACATGAACCACCGTTCCTCAATTCAATTAGCATTACCAAGTAAAACGACAAAACAATCCACACATCGCATCTCCATGAAAAAACTATTATCCTCCTTCTTATCCCTGTCTCTTGTGTTCGTCGCCGCGGAAAACAGCAGCGCAGCCGACAAGCAGCTCACCATTGCAATGATGCCGAAGAGTAAAGGCAACGCCTACTTCATTTCCTGCCGCAAAGGCGCAGAGCAAGCTGCCAAGGATTTGGGTGTAAAATTGCTATGGGATGGCCCCACTGAGCCCGATCCCGCGCGCCAAAACGAAATCGTCGAAACCTGGATTACACGCGGTGCGGATGTCATTGCCGTCTCGGTTGAAAACAAGGAAGGTCTCTCGACGGCGCTTCGCAAAGCCAAGGAAAAAGGCATCAAGATCATCACCTGGGATGCGGATGCCGAAGCAGACGCGCGTGATTTCCTGATTAATCAAGCGACTCCGGAAGGGATCGGTTACACATTGATGGATGAAGCCGCGAAAGCGCTCGGCGATAAGGGCGAGTTCGCGATCATCACATCCTCTCTGACCGCGGCGAACCAAAACGAGTGGATCAAATACATCAAGCAGCGTCTGGCGGAAAAATATCCCGACATCAAGCTGGCCGCGTTGCGTCCCTGTGACGATCTAAAAGACAAGGCATTCAGCGAGGCGACCGCTATTCTCAACTCGAATCCCAACGTCAAGGCCATCATGGCAGTCTGCTCACCAGCGGTTCCCGGTGCTGCCGAAGCCGTCAAGCAAAGCGGTCGAAAGGATGTGAAAGTCGTCGGTCTGGGTCTGCCCAATGAGAACAAGCGCTACGTGCACGACGGTATCACTCCGGGCGTTGTCTTGTGGAACACCGAGGATCTCGGCTATCTGACCGTCTATGCTGCAAAAGCTCTGGCCGATGGCACCCTTAAACCCGGTGTAACATCGCTAAACGCGGGGCGCCTTGGAGCGCTCGAAGTCAAAGGCGATAACGTGCTTCTCGGAAAACCGTTCGTCTTCACTCAAAGAGAACATCGACAAGTTTAACTTCTAGGAACTAAGCGTCCCCAGGGGTGGTGCTTCATTCCGCCCCTGGGAGGCTGGCCTTGCTTATTACCGTCTTCAATTCAAAAACCATGAGCAACGAACAATACCTCTCTGCAAGCGAGATCTACGCTTCTTGGGGTGCCGACACCGAAGCTGCCTTGAAAAAGCTCGAATCGATTCCCATTTCTCTGCACTGCTGGCAGGGCGACGATGTCGGCGGATTTGAGCATGAAGGCGGGACACTTAGCGGTGGTGGCATTCAAGCCACCGGCAACTACCCCGGCAAGGCGCGCACGCTTGATGAATTGCGCCAGGACTTAGACAAGGCCATCTCGCTCATTCCAGGCAAGCATCGGCTGAACCTCCATGCGATATACGCCGACTTCAGCGAGGAAAAGGCGGTCCCGCGCAATGAGCTCACGACTGCTCATTTTCAGAGCTGGATCAACTGGTGCAGAGAGCGCGGCTTGGGTCTTGATTTCAACCCGAGTTTCTTCTCCCACCCTCTGGCGAACGATGGATTTACCCTTTCAAGCTCCGACGCGAAGGCGCGCTCCTTCTGGATCGAACACGGAAAGATTTGCCGTCGCATCGCAGCCGACATGGGCAAACAAGTTGGCACGCCCGCCGTTACCAACTTCTGGATTCCCGACGGCTACAAAGATACGCCGATCGATCGCAAAGCGCCTCGCGAACGGTTGGAAGCGGCGCTGGATGAAATTTTTGCCGAACCCATCGATCCCAAGCACAATCTGGACGCAGTGGAGAGCAAACTGTTTGGGATCGGCAGCGAAAGCTATGTTGTCGGTTCGCACGAGTTCTACTTGGGCTACGCAATCAAGAATCAGAAATTCTACTGCCTGGATGCCGGCCATTTTCACCCGACTGAGGCGCTCGCCGACAAGATTTCTGCTGTCATGCGATGGGTGCCAGGCGTGCTCCTGCACGTGAGCCGCGGTGTGCGCTGGGACAGCGATCACGTCGTATCTCTCGACGACGCAACCAAGGCGATCATGGAGGAGCTCGTCCGGGGGGATTTCCTCTCCCGCACCTCTATCGGGCTTGATTTCTTCGACGCCAGTATCAACCGAATCGCGGCGTGGGTGATTGGAACCCGGAATGCCATCAAGGCGCTCCTTCTTGCGCTGCTGGAACCGACCTCGAAACTGCGGGAGCTGGAAGCAGCAGGCGATTACACGCAACGCCTTGCGCTGCTGGAAGAGATCAAGACACTCCCGTTCGGTACGGTCTGGGACGAATATTGCCGCCGGCAAAATGTCCCCGTCGGAGCAAGGTGGCTCGAGGACGTCAAGTCCTACGAGAGCGTTGTGCTTTCAAAACGAGCGTGAGGAAGGAGGGTTCAACTATGAAGCGCAAAGCTTTCGTGATGTCCGTGCATGCCGGAATGGAGGAGGAATACGAAAAGCGCCATTCGCCTATCTGGCCTGAGCTGGAATCTGCGCTGAAGGAACACGGCGTGCTAAGCTACTCTATCTTTCTCCACCCGGAGACTCGACAGCTTTTCGGCTACGCGGAAATCGAAGATGAAGAACGCTGGGCAGCGATAGCCAACACAGCCGTTTGCAAGAGATGGTGGGCGCACATGAAAGATCTCATGCCGAGCAATCCCGACGACAGCCCGGTCTCGCGCGAGCTCAAGGAGGTTTTTCATATCGATTCCAGCCGCGAAGTGATGCGGAGCAGCTCATCGAGTGTGTAGCAAGTTTCGAGCAACATACCTAACGACTTATGAATTTCTCATGTCTTCATCCCCGTGATCAGATCGTGGCGACCATGGAGCGCATTTACGGGCGAAACATGACGACCACGTCCGGAGGAAACATTTCCATTCATGATGAGAATGGCGACAAATGGATGACGCCTGCGCGTGTGGACAAAGGCAGTCTACGCCGCCAGGATATCGTGCGCATAGGAAGGGATGGAGCGTGTGAGGGACTGCATCCTCCTTCTTCGGAAAACCCGTTCCACTTGAGCATTTACGCTGTACGACCGGATATCCGCGCAATCATTCACGCGCATCCTGGCGCTCTGGTAAGCTTTAGTATTTGTGGCCAGGCGCCGGACACCAGACTCTTCCCCGAAGCGTGGAATGTCTGTGGAAAGATAGCCTTTGCTCGGTACGAGGTGCCGGGCAGCAAGCAGCTCGGAGCAAGAATAGCCGCGGAGTTTGGCTCCGAAGGACGACCGAATTGCGTCGTCTTGGAAAACCACGGAGTAGTCGTCGGCGGACGAGATTTAGCCGAGGCGTTTCAACGCTTCGAGACCCTCGAGTTCACCGCACAGACCATACTGAATGCCATGCAACTTGGAGAGGTCCATTACCTGAGCGATGAGCAGATCGAACTCTCCAATAGTGGACGCGACCTGCTACCCGAAGGCGAGCCGCGATCCATGACGAGCCGCGAAAAGGAACTCCGTAAGGAAATATCCGATTTTGTCCACCGCGCTTACGAGCATCGGTTGATGACGAGCACCTGGGGGAGTTTCTCGGCGCGCATCGATGGTCGTTCATTTGTCATAACACCTTCTCACGCTGATCGGCAGGAGATCTTGCCGAGCGACCTCGTAGCCGTTCATGGCGGCGGCTACGTAGCGGGGCAGAAACCGAGCCGTGCTGCCCGGCTGCATTCTGCAATTTACGAGCGGTACCCGGAAATTCAGGCTGTCGTGAACGCGCTGCCGGTTTTCGCGACTGCATTTTGCGTGAGCGATTTTCTGCTTGATACCCGCACGATCCCCGAGAGCTACTTGTTTCTGAAGGATGTTGGCACGATTGCCTTCGAGCACCTATTCGGCGATGGAGCAGAAGTGGCAAAAACCGTCACGCCCGCGAATCCCGTAGCCCTCCTAAGGCACAATGGCGTAATGGTTGCCGGACGCACGGTTCTCGACGCATTTGATCGTCTCGAAGTGCTCGAAGCCACTGCCGCAGCTATCATCCAAAGCCGGCCTCTGGGGCCAATGAGCCCGATGTCTGACGAAGTCACCCGCGACCTTTTGGCCGCATTCCCGGGCCTTTAGAAAGACAATGACTCCGCATTATTATATTGCTTGCGATCTTGGCGCCGAGAGCGGGCGCGTTATGCTGGGGCGGCTTGAAGATGGACGCCTGGCTTTGGAGGAGATCCATCGGTTTCCGAGCGCTGTAGTCCGCGTTCTGGGGTCGCTGCGATGGGACGTCCTTCGCATCTACGAGGAATTGAAGACGGGTCTGCGCGAAATCTCCAGACGCAACCTGCCGATTGCGGGTGTCAGCGTGGATTCATGGGGTGTGGACTATGTGCTCGTCAATGCCGTGCATCCGATGCTTTCGCCGCCGTTTCACTACCGTGACGAACGCACCGCGTCCACATACACAAAGGTCCGCGAAAGCGTCGGTTCAAAGCTTATCTTTGAAGAGACTGGCATCCAGTTCATGCCAATCAACACGATTTACCATCTCGCCTCGGACGTCGAGAAAAGTCGGGCTCTGCTCGAGCTGGCGGACTGCTTCCTGATGATTGGCGACTATTTTAACTATCTTTTCTCCGGTGTGCCGCGCGTCGACGAAAGCAACGCCAGCACCACTCAGCTTTACAATCCCCGCACGCGTTCGTGGTCGGAGTTGCTCATCGAGCGGTGCGGCATGCCGCGCAAGATTTTCCCGGAACTCGTGCCACCGGGCACCGTTCTGGGACAGATCTTGCCGGAAGTGGCTGCCGAAACAGGGTTGGCTGATGTGCAGGTGATTGCGAGCTGCTCGCACGACACGGGCGAGGCGGTGGCGGCGGTGCCGTCACAAGATGGCGGCTGGGCCTTTCTGTCTTCGGGCACCTGGTCACTGATCGGGGTCGAATTGGAACGGCCTCTCATCACCGAAGAGGCGCGCGCACACAATTTTACCAACGAGGCGGGCTACGGCGGCACGACACGTTTTTTGAAGAACATTGTCGGCTTGTGGATCCTGCAGGAGTCGCGAAGAGCATGGGCACGCCAGGGACTCAATCTGGACTACGCGAGTTTGACCGCGGAAGCTGAAAAGGCCCAGCCGTTCCGCTCGCTCATTAATCCCAATGCCGCGCGATTCGCAAAGCCAGGCGAAATGCCGGAAACCATCTCCGCGTATTGCCGTGAAACCGGTCAGCCTGCACCCGAAACTCCAGGCCAGTACACACGCTGCATTTTGGAAAGCCTCGCGCTGTCTTACCGCACGACGCTGAGCGAAATCGAACAGATTACCGGGCGCTCAATCTCGCGACTTCATATCGTTGGCGGCGGCAGCCAGAGTGCGCTCCTGAACCAGTTTGCCGCAAACGCCATTCAACGGCAAGTGATCGCCGGTCCGGTCGAAGCAACCGCGGCAGGAAACATCCTCATTCAAGCCATCTCACTCGGCCAGGTTGAGTCGCTTGCCGCGCTGCGCAAAATCGTTCGCAATTCCTTTCCTCTCCAAACCTTCGGGCCCCTCGACGCAGAAAGCTGGCAAGAGGCGTATGACCGCTTCACTCAACTTAACCTTACGACGTAACTATGACCTGCAAATTTGTTAATTACCTTTGGGACGACGCCGTGGCGTCAAAACTTAATCCTGCCGATCGGCTTGTCTACCGCTCAAATCTCCTGGGGAGTGATCAGCGAATCACGAATACAGGCGGCGGCAATACTTCTTCCAAAATAACTGAAAAGGACCCGCTTACCGGCGGAGACGCAGAAGTCTTATGGGTCAAGGGATCCGGTGGCGATCTGCGGACCTCCAAGCGCGAGAACTTTTCATCGCTCTACCAGCAGAAGCTGCTCGACCTTCAAAAGCTCTATGCCCAACGCAGCGACAAGGGTGTGAAGTCACAAGCCGAAGACGACATGGTCGCCATGTATTTTCACACAACATTCAATCTCAATCCCCGCGCCAGCTCGATCGATACGCCCCTGCACAGCTTCATTCCTGGCAAGCATGTCGATCACATGCATCCCAACGCGATTATCTCCGTGGCCGCGAGCCGCCGCTGCGAAGAGCTCACGAAGGAAATCTTCGGCGATGAAATGGATTACGTGCCCTGGATGCGCCCTGGGTTTGAGCTGGGTCTCGCGATGCAGGAAATCGTTAAGAAAAATCCGGGTGTGCGCGCGATCATGATGGGCCAGCACGGCTTTATCTCATGGCAGGATGACGACAAGCTTTGTTATGAAGAAACGCTGCGCTTTATCGAAAAGGCATCGCAGTATATCGAGGAAAAGTATCAAGCCAAAGGCGGCGACGCGAAGGCCTTTGGCGGCCCGAAATACCAGACGCTCGACGAGGCCAGCCGGCGCGCCACATTCGCCCAAATCCTCCCGTGGCTGCGTGGCAAAGTCTCACAGCAGAAGCGCTTCATTGGGACAATCCAGGACGATGAAAAAATCCTACGCTATGTGAACTCGAATGACGCGCCCCGCCTGTCGGAGCTCGGAACGAGCTGTCCGGATCATTTTCTGCGCACAAAAATCAAGCCTCTCTACGTGGATTGGAATCCCCAGACCGAAGATGTGGCTTCGTTGAAGCAGAAGCTTGGCGAGGGTTTGGTTAGATACCGGCAGGACTACGCCGATTACTACGAGCGCTGCAAACACGCGAACTCTCCGGCGATGCGCGACCCGAATCCGACGGTCATTCTTATCCCGGGCCTCGGCATGATCGCCTGGGGCAAGGACAAGTCCGAATCGCGCGTGACCGCAGAGTTCTACAACTGCGCGGTGGAAGTAATGCGCGGCGCCGAAGCGATCGACGAATACGTTGCGCTGCCCCAGCAGGAGGCGTTCGACATCGAATACTGGCTCCTCGAGGAGGCGAAGCTGCAGCGCATGCCGGCGGAAAAGGAACTCGCTCGCCAGGTCATCGTCGTCATCGGCGCAGGCAGCGGCATTGGCAAGGAGACGGCACATCGGCTCGTCAAGGACGGCGCGCACATCGTGAGCGTCGACTTGAACAAGGAAGCCGCTGAATCAACTGCCAGGGAGATTGAAAGCAAATACGGGACGGGCATTGGCGTGGCGGGAAGTGGAATATCGGGGTGCGGTCCTGCGGTCGGCCTGGCGGCAAATATAACCGACCGCAATTCCATACGCGACATGCTCGATCAGGTTGCGCTTGCCTATGGCGGCTTCGATTCGATTTGTGTGACGGCCGGAATCTTCGTGCCCAGTGATACGACCGGACACATACCTGACGATAAATGGGCGCTCACATTCAACATCAATGTCACTGGCAGCTACCTTGTAGCCGATGAAGCGGCGAAGACCTGGAAAGAGCAGGGCCTGCGCGGCAAGCTTGTGCTCACAAGCAGTGCGAATGCCGCGGTTGCAAAGAAAGGAAGCGTCGCTTACGACACTTCAAAGGCCGCCGCGAATCACCTCGTGCGCGAGCTCGCCATCGAGCTTGCGCCGCTGGTGCGCGTTAATGGCGTCGCGCCCGCAACGGTTGTCAAAGGCAGCGCCATGTTCCCTCGCGATCGCGTCATCGGGTCCCTTGCCAAGTACAACATTCCCTACACCGACAACGAAGAAACCGAATCGCTCGTGAATAAGCTCGCGCAGTTTTACGCGGACCGCACCCTGACAAGGTCACCTATCACGCCCGCCGATCAAGCGGAGGCGTACTTCCTCTTGGTTACCGACAGGCTTAGCAAAACGACCGGTCAGGTCATTACTGTCGACGGGGGCTTGCATGAAGCCTTCTTGCGCTAGCAGCTTGTCGGACTCGTGGTGAATGCCGATCTTTGCCCGAAAGCGCTTCCTGCAGCGGAGCAACCATTTCGACAAGCTGCTGAAATTGCTCCGCGACGCGGAGCAACATTGGTAGAAGCTGTCAATGAAAAGATGGAGGAGCACATGAGCGCACGACTTGCTAGAGTCGATCACGACAAGCTTGCTCTTATTCCGCGTGGTAACAAGCCCGGCAAAATGCCCTCGATTTCTTGGGGAGTTTTCCATCCCACTCTCTCTCCGAGGCTAAACCGTGCAGGCTGCCGGGCTTTGAATAACAGTCAACACTAAGCCTTCTTGAGAATAACTCTATTCATCCCCTGCTTTGTGGACATGTGCTACCCGCAGGTCGGGATCAGCATTGTGCAGATTCTTGAGCGCTTGGGGCATACCGTGGATTATCCCGAAGAGCTGACATGCTGCGGGCAGCCCGCATTCAACTCAGGGTATTGGAACGAGGCGCGACTGGTCGCCTCGCGCGTGCTGAACCGCTTAAAGGATGCCGAGGCCGTCGTAATCGCCTCCGGCTCGTGCGGGGCGATGATCAAGAAATTCTACCCGGATCTTTTCGCGAAGACCGCTCAATCCGGCATCGCGACGGCGCTGGCGGCGAAGTGCTATGAGTTCAGCGATTTTCTCGTGACAAAGCTTGGCGTCACCGAGCTTGGCGCGTGTTTTCCGCATCGCGTGACGTTTCATGATGGTTGTCACGGGCTGCGCGAGCTTGGTAACAAGAAACAACCGCGCGAGTTGCTCGCAAAGGTGCAGGGGCTCGAGTTGGTCGAGATGAGCGAAGCGGAGACGTGCTGCGGTTTCGGCGGAACATTCGCAGTAAAGTTTCCTATGATTTCCACGGCGATGGGAGAGGTCAAATGTGCCTCGGCGCTCGAGACCGGCGCCGAGTACATCGTGTCGAACGATGCGAGCTGCAACATGCACATCCAGGGGTTGGCCGACCGCCAGCGTCAACCGCTGCGCGCGATCCACCTGGCAGAGGTGCTCAATACGCGATGAGCTCAGCAGTCGAACAGTTTAGGCACGATGCCGAGCGGCTCACGCACGACCTGCGGCATCGCTCACTCATTCAGACCGCGCTTAAGAAATACGAGGTGGCCCGCGACGCAAGGAAGTCGCGCTACAGGGACTGGCAGTCGGCGCGCCAGACCGCAGCGGAAATCAAGTGGGATGCGATCAATCATCTGGACACGTATCTTGAGGAATTCGTCAGCAAACTTGAGGCACGAGGCACAAAGGTGCACTGGGCGAGCACCGGCGAGCAGGCGCGACAGATAATCCTCGGCATCATTCGCGAGAGACACGCGCGCTCGATCATCAAGTCCAAGGTGATGACCGGCGAAGAGATCCATCTCAATGAGGCGCTTGAAAAAGCCGGGCTCGCCGTGGTGGAAAGCGATTTCGGCGAATACATCGTCCAACTCCGCCACGAAGCGCCGTATCATTTCGTGTTCCCGGCAATGCATCTCGTGCGCGGAGAGATCAGCGATCTGTTTCAGAGAGAACTTGGCTCAAAGCCCACCGACGATCCCGCAGAGCTGATGATGATCGCCCGTCAGGTGCTTCGCGGCAAATACATCACTGCCGACGTCGGCATTAGCGGCGCGAATTTCGCCATTGCTGAGACCGGGATGATTTCGATCACCGAGAACGAGGGAAACGCCCGGCTCACATGCGCGCTACCGAAAGTGCACATCGCGTTGATGGGAATCGAAAAAGTCCTTCCGAAGCTTGAAGATCTCGCGCTGTTCCTGCCAATGCTCGCCACCGCGGGCGCAGGACAGGCGTTGACTGGCTACAACTCGCTCTATGGCGGCCCACGCCAGCCGGGCGAATCAGATGGTCCGGAGGAATTCCATCTGGTGCTGCTGGACAACAAGCGCACGCAGCTTGCTCGCCGATGCCGAGCAACGCGATGCCCTCCATTGTATTCGGTGCGGCGCGTGTCTGAATGTCTGCCCCATCTACCGTAACGTCGGCGGACACACCTACGGAACGACTTATCAGGGTCCGATCGGCTCGGTGATCACGCCGCATCTGCGCGGACTTCAAAACTGGAAGCATTTGTCGTACGCCTCTTCTCTTTGCGGAGCCTGCACAGAGACATGCCCGGTGAAGATCGATCTGCATCACCACCTCCTGCAGAGCCGCCGCAACGCGATGGCCCAGCGGCCGATCTGGTGGGAAAAATTCGCGTTCAAATGCTTCGCTTTCCTGATGAACCGGCCCGGGCTCGTCGCGCTGGCAAGCAAATTTGGGCGCGTGGGAGAAAAGCTTCATCCGCTCGTAAAAGGCACACGCCTCGATCCAGCCCGCGCTTGGACACGCTCGCGCGAGCTGCCATTGATCGCGAAGCAAACTTTCAAGGAATTCTGGCGGTCGAGAAAGCGATGAGCGAACGCGACAATATCTTCGGTCGCATCCGGGAGGCGCTTCGGGTGCCCGCTCCCGTTCCCGGCGCGCATGATCACAAGCGCGGCACGGAACCGGCACATGTCGTATCGGAAGCCGAGGCTGCGAAGCACATCTCCGAGTGGCTGCCGGCGGTAGGTGACTCATTCGACGACAGGGTCGAACTGTTTCGCGAGAACGCGCTGGACCTAAGGGCGGAATTCCACCTGCTTGATAATTTGCAAGAAATGGAGGCGCATCTTCGCGAACTCGCGATTGCACAGGACTGGAAAAAAGTCGCGAGCCACTCTGGCGAATTGACCGATCGTGCGTGCGCTGCGTTGGCGTTGCCTCAACTTGCGACCGATCAGAGCTACGATGTCAACGAGCTCGAGTCCTGCGATGCGGGCATCAGTGCATGCGACGCGCTTATCGCGCAGACTGGCAGCGTGCTGGTGTCGAGCAGAAGCGCCGGCGGGCGAGCGCTTTCGGTGCTTCCCCCTCACCATGTCGTTCTCGCGCGGCGCGAGCAACTCCTTGCGGATTTGCCGGCGGCGTTCGCCCTCTTGAAAAGGAAATACGATTCCAACTATCCAAGCTTCATCTCATTCATTACCGGGCCAAGCCGAACAGGCGATATCGAACGGATTCTCGTCCTCGGTGCACATGGACCGAAAAAACTGACCATTCTCTGCGTCTGACGGGCCTTCTTCATTCCTCGATTGGACATACGATGAATCCGCAGATGGGTCACAGATTGGAGATCAGCATCCGCGATCGCATTGGGTTCCGAAACTGCGGTGCCTTCGTCGGAGCGACGGCTAATGTTGATACTTCGTTATCCGTCATCTGCGGATTTCATACGCTAAACCAGTTCCTGCATGAACCACGCGCAGGCCATGAACGCGAAGCCGGGATTTCGCATTTTGAGCTCGTGATCAAGCGTCTCCACGTAATTGAGTGCGACGCTTAGCTCTTTCGAAGAAAGCTGGAGGGACCTTCTCTGCGAGTCGCGCTCGCGTCCTGAGGGCTCAAACGAGAAAAGTACCTGATAGCCGGGAACACCTGAGAGATCCAGAAGCTCCATGTGGAGCTTGTTTGGGCGAAAGAGGATGTTGATCAGACGGAGATCTTTGATCTCGCGGTATTCTCGCGCCTCTGAAGCTTTGACAATCAATACGTCGCCAGCCCCAAGGGGCCGCGAGTTGAGCCGGGTCACATGGAAAGCGCGACCGCCGACTACGATCACGATCGCGTAGGAATCGTGCGCTTCCAGCTCAAAGTGCTCCTGCGGGTCGCGCCGTTTAACGGCTATTGGAAAGTCATCGGTGTGAAAGCGGTCTTTTCTCTTAAGGGTGAACATGGAGTAGGAAAGTAGGTTTTCGAGAACCTACCCCGATTGATATCGAATGGAGAATGGACGGAATGCTGTTTGCCATATATAAATTGACACCGCTTCTCGCAGTCGTATGCGCGACTATTTTGTCTATCTTCCGCAACAGCCGCCGGGCAACATCTGGGGGTGCACAGCCACTTCGGTCGGCTTCGCACGAACAAGGCCGCACACCAAGTATCCGCCGGCCCGCCACCCGGCAGACCACCATTTCGAATGGTCTCGCGGACGGGTCCTCCAATTCTATCAGATTATTTTCATATCCGAAGGCGCAGGTGTTTTTGAAAGCGAGCACACGCGCGAGGCGCGGACTGTCGATTCCGGCACATTGCTCATCTTGTTTCCTGGCGTTTGGCACCGTTACGCTCCCGACTCCGCTGTGGGCTGGGCGGAACACTGGATCGAGTGCCAAGGACCAATTTTTGACGATGCCGTTCGCAGCGGAATCGTGCAACCAACTCAGCCTATATTGCACACAGGGCTGGAGCCCGATCTGTTGCGGTGCTTCGAGCGGTGCCACGCCCTGGCGGGTCGGAGCGCAATTGCTAACCAGCACCTTCTGTCGACGATGGGAGCGCACCTGCTTTCCGTGATTGGTTACCTGCAAAACGCTCCACGATTCGACCGCCGCATCGATGAGTTGATCGAAAGCGCCCATGCACTCATCGCGCTTCGCTGCCAGGAGCGCCTGAGCTTGCCTGCGATCGCCGCAGAACTCGGCGTGAGCTATTCGCATCTGCGGCAAACGTTCACGGAACGGATCGGCCTCAGCCCGAAACAGTATCACTGCCAGGTGCGCCTGCAAAAGGCTCAGGAACTCCTGGCAAGCACGACGCGCTCTGTGCAGGAAATCGCTGATATTCTCGGTTTCCACTCTGCTTTTCAGCTTTCAAAGCAATTCAAGGAGCATTTCGGACAGGCGCCGCAGCACTGGCGCTCAAAGCAACTTCGAAACTTGCCCCGCAGGCCGGCGATTCTTGGTCAAACACGCCACGGATGAACCCAGCGCGGCGCAGCCGCAACCGAAGTGGAGTGGAGTGCCGCTGGTGCGGTAGGATCGGCGTGTGAAAACTAAACCGACCACAGACAACGGCACTCCGAAAGCATTCGGCCTGGCTCTCGCCGCGGCGGCACTTGTCGCGCGCCTTCTTCTGCGCATAAAGCACGCATAAATTCCTTTCGACGGACAACCAACTCATCGATTGTACGCCGATTTTAGATCAAGCTGCCAGGATTCATGCAAGTGACATTCCCCACCATAGAAATTACGGGATTTGGTTGCGTAAGCCCTTTGGGGATTGGATTGAGGTCAACCGCGGAGAACCTGCGTCATTCACGAGACGGAATCGGGCCCGTCCGGCTATTTCCTGTTGCGAAGTGTCACGCGAAGACGGCCGGCCAAATCGATGAAAGCCTTCGCGAAACGGCGGTTGCGATCGCTGTGCGATCAAAGCGATGGACGCGCGCCGCGCAGATGATTCTTGCCGCGCTGGCGGAGGCTCTGGCGGCCAGACCCGGTTTCGTTCCCGATTGCGTTGTCATGGGCACGACCAGTGGAGAAATGCTGCTTGGCGAAGAATTCTACAGGGCGCTGGCGTCGGGCTCGCCCGCGTGGTCAGCGAACCGAAGGGTCCGCGCTTACGTGCCACATGAACCCGTAAAGCAGGCGATGTCGATTTTCCATTTCGACTCGCCCATCCGGATCGTCTCGAATGCCTGCGCCTCTGGAACTAACGCTTTGGGTCTTGCCTGCCAGATAATCCGAGCCGGCGCGGCTCGCCGTGTGCTAGCCGGAGGATACGATGCGTTGTCGGAGCTAGTGTTCGCCGGCTTCGATTGCTTGCGGGCTTCAACGCCTGAAAAATGCCGGCCCTTCGATGCCGGCCGTACAGGACTTTCCCTCGGAGAGGGCGCCGCCGTCTTTTGTCTGGAAAAGGGCGATTCGGGTCTCTGCGTCACCGGTTACGGCAGTTGCGCGGATACCCATCATCTGACCCAACCTCACCCCTCCGGCTGCGGGCCGTTGAATGCTATGAAACGCGCCTTGGAAACCGCGGGCGCTGATCCCGCGAGCGTGGACTATATTAACGCGCACGGAACTGGCACACCGCTGAACGATGCGAGCGAAGCCCGTGCCATCCTTGATCTTTGTCCCAACGCACCCGTCAGCAGTACCAAGGGCATGACAGGTCATGCCCTTGGTGCCGCGGGAGCGATCGAGGCCGCATTTTGCTGCGTGGCGCTGCGAGACGAATTCCTTCCCGCAAACATCAACTTTACACAGTCGGAATTTCCGCTGGACATCGTGGCCAACAAAATCCGGCCGCTCAAAGCACGGCGGATGATCTCGAATTCCTTTGGCTTCGGAGGCGCAAATGCCGCGGTGGTGATCGAACGCCGTCCATGATGACTGCTAGCATTGCCGGCATGGGTTGGGTCACTGCGCTCGGACGCGATCTCGATCCCGTTTGGAAGGCCATCCGCGAAAATAGACGGCCGGATACCGGCTGGCTCGAAAACCCCGTTTCCAAGAGACTTGTTCCGGTTCTGCGCGTGCCGGAAAACCTCGCGCGCGATACGGCAGCTCTCCCCCGATTACGCCGTTCCAGCATCATCTCGCACTTGGCCGTCGCCGCCGCGACGGATGCCGCTGCGTCCGCGGGAATGACCCCGGACAAGCTGGCGCGAACGGCGCTGATCTTTGCCGCCTCGGACGGCGGAGTGGTGTACACGAGGCGCTTTTATGCCGATCTGGTCGAGCGCGGAGAGGGATCGGGCAGTCCGCTGCTTTTCCCGGAGACCGTCTATAACGCACCTGCCAGTCACATTGCGGCGCGCCTGGGACTTCAGGGCGAAGTCCTCACGCTCGTCGGCGATGCCGCTGCCGGCTTGACTGCGATCCGAACGGGCTGCGAACTGCTCGCGGCCGGCGAGGCGGATTTTTGCCTGGTTGCCGCTGCCCAGGAGATCGATTGGATTACCTGCGAGGCGTATGTTCGTTGGGGGTTGATCGGGGACGGCTCTAACCACGCATCTGTGTTTTCGGAAGGAGCCGCTGCGATTGTCCTGGCTCGCGATTCGGATGCTTGCCGGGTGTCGGCGACACATCCCGGCTATTCTTGCCGGACCGAAAAAGAAACTGAAGAACGGCTCGACTCTGTGGTCAAAGATCTCCTGGCAGGTTCGCACGTTGCCCTTTCCGTGTCATGTGCTTCCGGAACGCGCCTGGGTTTTGCCGAGAAGCATTGTCTGGAAAGACTTCTTCCCAACGCGAAGGTTCTCACTCCGAAGTCGGTCCTCGGTGAATCACTCGCCTGCTCCACCGTGCAACAGGTCATCGCAGGCGTCCTGGGACTTCGCGAATCCGGAGGCGGCGACGCGCTGGTGACAACGATCGGATGTAATAGGCAAGTGGCGGGACTGATCTTGACACACGGAGCGCGCCGTGGCTAATCGCTCCCTGATGGCCGGCAAAACTTCCGCCCCCGAACCGAAGCGGATTGCTCTTGTCGAGGATCATCTCGAACGCATTCGCAAACTGGACAGCCAATGAATCCTGAAATCATCTCTTACCGCGGCTGGGGCAACACCCTGCGGCTCGCGAATAACGATATCGAGCTCCTCGTTACAACGGATGTCGGCCCCCGCATTCTCGTTTACAAGACCCCGCTCGGCGAGAACGTCCTGAAAACATTTGACGATCAACTCGGTTCATCCGGAGAGCAAGACTGGCGCATTCGGGGTGGACACCGCCTATGGCTCGCGCCCGAGGACGCTGTGCTCAGCTACCATCTCGACAACGGTCCGGCCTCCTGGCGTTACGATACTTTCTCGGGTGAAGTGGTGGTCGAGAGCATTCAGGAAAGACCGCAGCATATTCGCAAGACGCTCGGAATCCTATCTGCCGCGCAGGGCTCCCGTGTTTCCCTGCGCCACACCGTCGTGAACGAAGGCGACCAATCCATCGTGCTCGCCTTGTGGGCTCTCACTGTGATGCAGCCGCAAGGCCTGGAAATCATCCCTCAGCCCCCCCTGGGCGAGCATCCACGTGATTTGCTGCCAAACCGCTCCATTGTTCTTTGGACCTACACCGATATTTCAGATCTCAGGCTGACGCTAGGCACGAAGTTTTGGCTGCTCCGGCAAGCCGCCGGCTACCCGCCGATCAAGATCGGCCTGGCCCATCGCGAGAGGTGGATCGCCTATGTCCTGAGCGACACTTTGTTTATAAAGACCTTCCATTACGATCCGGCCGCAACTTATCCCGATAGTGGCTGCAATTTCGAGACGTTTTCCAATTCCGAAATGCTCGAAATTGAATCCTTGGGCCCTCTCGTCACCTTGCAGCCGGGCGCATCCGCCAACCATCACGAAACCTGGCATCTTTTCCCACTGACCGAACAATTCGAGATCGAATCGGAAGAAGCCCTTGCAGAATGGATCGCTCCGTTCTTGGAAAAGGCCGGCATCCCGTGAGGCTGCGCGTTCTAGCTCTTGCGCTTGGCGTAGCCGTCGTGCTGGCGGGGTGCGAAAGCATCGACACAGGCGCGGCCTCTCGCGCCGCCATGAACGAAGCCATTCGGAGGGAACCCGCCGGGAATTATTTCATCGGACGCCGCATGTACAAGGTGGAGTACAAGGTTTGGGGCTGGGTGCGCGAACCGGGCAAACCCTGGAGCACGGCAAAGCTCGTCATGCTAAACGAACAACGCGTACTGGCCCCGGATCGCGCACGGAGCAAGATTGGTTCAGACAACAATTACGAATACCGTCTCACCGGCTATTTCTCCGGCGACACCGTTTATGAGCCGGCAAGCAATGGCTTCTATCCGGAGTTTATCTTCCTTGGCGCCGAGGTGAAATCAACCAATCCTCCGAACATTTACATGCAAGAGCGGCAGAAAGATGCAAAAGTTCGCATCCTCCAGCCGCCAGTCTAGCGTATAATGAGGGAATTTGAAATCCGCAGATGACGCCGGCTGACGCAGAGGAATGGGAGGAGTAACGTAGACTTTCGCACGAAAAGGAGCCTCGCGCCCGGCAAAGCTCTGCTGTTGCGCTGGAAGGGCGACGCCTCGAACCGCGAGGACGACGCTTCGAAGGGAGCGGGCCCTTTCGTCGCTCGAACGAGCCATGCATAATAAGCTCGCCGGGCGGATCGCCCTCTCAATTGACTCGCGCAAATGAACGCCATTGTTTCCATCCGCCGGCTGTCCAAGATTTACGGTGCGGGAGAAACAGAGATTCGCGCCCTGGACGACGTCAGTCTCGACATCGGGTTCGGAGAGTTTCTCGCTCTGATGGGCCCGTCCGGATCCGGAAAATCCACTTTGCTTCACATTATTGCGGGCATTGACCGGCCCACCGAAGGCGAATGCCGTGTGCAGGGAGTGGACGTCGCAAAACTCAGCGAGTCTGAACTGGCTGACTGGCGAAACCAAAACGTCGGATTCATCTTCCAGACGTTTAATCTCATCCCCGTGCTGACTGCCTCGGAGAACGTCGAACTTCCGCTGCTACTAACCGCCGTTGCTCCGCCGCGACGCAGGGAGATGGTCGCCACCGCGCTCGATCTCGTTGGTCTTTCGGATCGCGCGCGCCATCTGCCCGGGCAATTGTCCGGCGGCCAGGAGCAACGCGTCGCCATCGCCCGCGCCATCGTCACCGACCCCAATCTGATCGTCGCTGACGAGCCTACCGGCAATCTCGACGCCCATTCCGCGGAATCCGTCCTCGAGATCCTGCGCGCGTTAAGCTGTGAAGTGGGAAAAACCGTGATCATGGTCACGCATGACCCGCGCGCGGCGAGCCGGGGAACGCGCTCGCTACACTTGGAAAAAGGACGCCTCTTGACGGAGAAGGAAGACAGCCGTCCCTTCTCGTAATGTCCCTCGGCGGCTTCATACTAAGGAATGCTCTGCGCAATAAGCGCCGTTCGTTTCTGACCACCGCCAGCGTTGCGGTCAGCTTGTTCCTGTTCGTAACGTTGCAGGTGGCCATCAGGGAGATGACCATTCCCCCCGAGGATGTCAGCGCCTCGCTTCGAATCGCCGTCCGTAACAAAATTTCCCTGGCCAATCCTCTGCCGGCCCGGCAACTCTCGAGCATATCGCGCATGCCCGGCGTTGCTGCCGTGACACCGTTCACCTTTTTCGGCGGGAAATTCAAGGATGACGACAGCCTCGGCTTTGCGCAATTCGCGGTGGATCCGGAAAAGTTTTTGCAACTCTTCGGCGAGGCCAAGATTTCTGCCGACCAACTCGAGGCGTGGAAGAGCACACGAGACTCCTGCATCGTTGGGAAGGACACCGCGAAACGTTACGGTCTGAAAGTAGGCGACCGGGTTACAATTGTCGGAAAGATTTATCCCGTTGATCTCGAGCTGAAGATTGCAGGGATCTATGAGGGCACGATTGACGACACAAACATGTGGTTTCACCAAAAATATTTCGATGAAGCCATGAACAACTGGGGCCAGGTGGGAATGTGGTGGCTCAGGGCGGAGAACGCCGAGGTGGTGCCCGATCTTCTCCGCCGCATCAACGCAGCCTTCGCGAACACATCCGCCGAGGTGCGCGCCGAGACCGAGCGCGCCTTCCAGATGAGCTTTGTCTCGATGTGGGGAAATATTGGCCTGCTGATCAACTCGATCTGCAGTGTGGTCGTTTTCACCCTGGCGCTCGTGACGGCAAGCACGATGAGCATGGCCATTCGGGAACGCTTCCGCGAGCTCGCCGTCTTGAAGGCGCTCGGCTTCCGCCGGCGGCAACTCGTGGCCTGCATCCTTGCGGAAAGCTTCGGCCTTTCCTTCGCCGGAGCCCTTGCCGGGGTGGGCGGCGCCGCTATTCTGTTCAGCTCAGGAAAATTCAGCTTCTTCCCGATTTTCGAGCTTACCCCGCGGATCGCCGGCTTAGCCTTCCTAATTGCCGGCCTGCTTGGAGTCATCTCCATGCTCGCCCCCGCATGGTCCGTCTCGCGAATGAGCGTCGTCGAGGGACTCAAGACTCTGGACTAGGAGACTGTTGAAAAAACCCACGTATGTCGCGTTGCTGTCAATTTTCGGAAGATCGCAAGAAGCTAAGCGCAGAGCGTAGCCGCAGCGCTACGCGCAAGCTTGGCGACGTAGCGAGGGCCGGAAATTGGCGCAACCCGGCGGGCGTGAGCGTGACGTGCGTGGGTTTTTCAACAGCCTCCTAAGCTGCCTTTCCGACTTGAATCGAACTCCCATGAAGCTTCCCCTCAAGTATAATGTCCGCAGCGTCTTCGTCCGCTGGCGCTCAACCCTTGCCACCGTGCTCTGCACAGCCCTTGTCGTGGCCGTGTATGTTGTCATTCAGTCGCTGGCGGTTGGTTTGGAAAAATCGAGCGGCAACACCGGTGACCCGCAAAATTTGCTCGTGATTCGGCGCGGGGCCACAGCGGAATCAACCAGCCAGATCGATCCCGAGCAATACCGCATCATCCGCTATATGGCGGGCATCGCGCGCGACGCGTCCGGCGTGCCGCTGGCCTCGAGCGATCTAAGCCTTGTTATCAACGTGCCGCGGGCAAGCGGCGGCGAGGCGAACGCGATTGTCCGCGGCGTGTCGCCGTTAGGAGCGAAACTGCGCCCGCAAGTCCGCCTCACAAAGGGTCGCTGGTTCACGCCCGGAAAACGCGAGGCTGTCGTGAGTGAACGCCTTGCCGCCCGCCTCGCCGGAATGCAAATCGGAGAGTCTTTCAAGACGGGGCCTGTCACCCTCGCCGTCGTCGGCCATTTTGATGGGGATCGGAGCGCGTTCGATTCGGAAATCTGGATGGACGCGAATGAAGCGCGCGCCATTTTTGACCGGGAAAACTACTCCAGCGTGCTGCTCCGGCCGGAGAGCAACTCTGCACGCGAGGACATCATCCGCAAATTGGACGCCGACAAGCGCTTCAAGCTTCGTGCTCTGCCCGAAGTAGACTACTATCTGGAGCAGACCGGAGCGGTGAAGCTCATCAAGATCCTCGGCAGCTTCCTGGCAACCACGATGTCCGTCGGTGCGGTCTTTGCAGCGATGAACACGATGTATGCGGCGGTCGGAGCTCGAACGCGGGAGATCGGCACACTCCGCGTGCTCGGATACCGCAGGAAGAGCATCCTCGCCGGCTTTCTCATCGAGGGAGCCATCCTCGCGCTCCTCGGTGGCATGCTGGGCTGCGCGTTTTCTTTTGTCTTTAACGGCTGGAGCGTGGGGACGCTTAGTTTCGAGACATTCAGCGAATCGGTCTTTGATTTTCGCATTACACCCAGGCTTGTCGTACAGGGCCTGGCGTTCTCCGTGGTGGTCGGCTTGCTTGGAAGCCTGCTGCCAGCCATCCGCGCCGCCAGGCTTCCGGTAATCTCCGCGCTAAAAGCGATGTGACAAGAAACCGAAGCGGATGAACATTCGCTTTCTTCCATGAAACGCGACGATCTCGAGAAACTGCGGATTCCGCAAAGCGAGCGTTCTTCCCGCGGCATCTACACCGCTCTGATCTACGGCGCAGTTGCTGTTGTCCTGATCATCGCCGCCTGGTTTGCGTGGCCGCGTGCCTCAGACAATAAGCGCCTGGTCGTCCAGACCAAGCCTTATCAAGCTAATGCAGCTTCTCCCGCTCCCCTTCAAGCTCCCGCTTCGCCCGCGCCGGCGCCGGCGCCGGGTGACACACTGCTCACCACGAGCGGATACATTATCAATCGCGAACGGATCGAACTCAGCCCGCGTTTCGTGGGAACCGTCCGATGGATCGGCGTGAAAAAAGGAGACCCGGTGAAAAAGGGTCAAGTCGTTGTCCTCCTCGATGATTCCGAGCAGCGCGCGCGGCTGAGTGAAGCGGAAGGCCGGCTTGCCCGCGCCCAGGCTTCCTCGCAAATCGCGAGAACCCGCTTCAATCGCTTCAAGACATTGCGCGAACAGCGCGTCGAGTCCGAACAGCAACTCGACGACGCTCTCGCCGAACTCAGTGCCGCCGAAGCCGGTCTGCAAGAGGCTCGAGGCTTGTTGGACTTTGCAAGGTGGCAATTGCAATGGACGATCATTCGCTCACCCATCGACGGCGTCGTCCTCGAAAAGCTTGCCGACGAAAACGAACTGGTATCACCGCAAAGCTTTGGAGGCGACAAGGGTCCCAGTACGGCGCTGCTTGCGGTGGCGGACCCCAAAGATCTTCAAGTTGAGGTCGATCTCAACGAGGCCGACCTCTCCAAAGTATCACTCGCGCAGCCCTGCCGCATCACGCCGGAGGCTTATCCCGAGCATGTCTACGACGGTTACGTGGCTGAAATCGCCCCGGAAGCAAACCGCCAAAAGGGCACCCTGCAAGTCAAGGTGCAAGTGAAAAATCCCGATCGCTACCTTGTCCCGGAACTCAGCGCGAAAGTAGATTTTCTGGCCGCTTATCCTGCGGAGTCTCCTTCGTCTGCGGAGTTGGAAGGGGCACAGGCCGGTCACTAAGCTTCGGCAACTGCTGCTCAGGCGGCGTGGCTTTAGGGTCGTAAGGCGCCCCTCCAACTACAATCACTGAGGCGTCCGGTTTTCTGGCGAGGTAGGGCCGGGAATCATAGACTTGATAGGCCTGTTGCTTGATTACTTTGCCATTGACGTCAAAGTGCGAATAAAGAAATGCCTTAGGCGCGGTATTCTGAAGGATGTGAATCTGATTCCCTCCATCGATCTCTATGTCGGGAGTTCCAAACGTGATGAAACGCCCAAGTTGGGTCGTGCAATAGATAATCCCCGCCTCTTTGTCTTCAACCCGAAGGTAGAGCATTGTGGTGCGAGGCAAACGATGCGCAAGGATCGAAAAGGTCCGCGTCTTGCCCTCTCCCGCACCCCCCGGAATGCCGACAGTTTGCTGCCAGAGCTGGCGGCCTTCAGTGATCTCCACGTTGAGTTGAGGCGAGACGAAATACCTTCCGATCTGGGCCGGATAAATCGCAGCTCTCACGCGGTACGTTCCGAACTCGCTCAGCGGGTAGAGTGGAGTCAGGTTGATGAGGCGCGTCAGGCGTTGACCCGGCTCGATCTCGACGGGTTGATTGCGGTAGTTGGGATCGATCGGCGGCAGCGGGCGGCCATCCACCGTCTCGATCTGAAAACCAAACCACTTTTCGCGCGGGGTGTCCGCAAGACTGAGCGTGCCTCCGGTGAGGTTGGTAATGGTCACCGCGCAGATAAGCGGCTCATAAAGCATGTAAAGGGATCGCTTGAAGGCAACATCCACCTTCACCTGGGCGCGGCTGGGCGCTGCCAGCGCAACGAAGAGGAGAACCGCAAGCGCAAACAGATCGAGACGGCGCGTTGCTCGTGTCCAATGCCTAAGCAGGATGTCGGGCGTGGGGCCTGCGCCGCGAGACGAGATACCCGGCGAAAATTCGACACTGACTTCCAAGTCCGACAGCCTGCTAGCGTTTCCTGTCATTTCGGCGCCTTACCCGGTTGAACATTCGATGCTGTCCTGAAGCCCAGAGCGTCATCGGCTTGGAGATCCGTCAGAAGAAGAACGCGGCGAGTAACGCTCTGGTCGGGATTTTTCCAGTTTCCACCGCGGATGACCGGTATTTTCTGAGTTGGCATCCGAGGATCGGTGTCGAGCGAGGCAGTCCACTCCGAAACGTTTCCCGCCATGCCCATCACGCCAAAAGGACTCTTGTCTCCCTTCCTGGCGTCCACCGGCGACCAGCGTTTGTAACCGTCCTGCTCACCGCCTTTCTTTGGATTGGGATCAAAGTCGCTGCCGCTGTTTGCCCTGGTCCCGTCAGGTTCGTTTCCCCAAGGGTATTTGAAGCCACGGGTTCCCCGCGCGGCCTTTTCCCATTCCTGTTCGGTAGGCAGCCTGCGACCTTTCCATTTCGCGTAGGCGAAGGCATCAAACCAATCCACCCCAAAGACCGGACAATTCACGTCAAGCGAAGCGTCGCGATACCTTCCCCATCTCTTTGCCCGGACGTAGTAGCCCTGCATCGGTCCGGTCGCCAGATTTTGATCCGCCCAAGCGACGGGCACATGCGACTTGCCCTTAGGTTGCTCGGAGTGATCGAATTTTGCGGCCTCACCGGGATGCTGCTCCAGGTATGTTAGAAACTCGGCGTATTGGCCGATGGTCACCTCGTACTCGTCGATAAAGAATGCTGGCAGACTACGATTTTGTCCGTCCTGATAAATAAACTCGCCGCCGGAGATTTCAATCATGCGATTGAAATTGCGGACGTCGCCTCCCTTCGGCCGAAAGAAAAACCACCAAATAGAACCGAGGGCCAGGCCGAACAAACACAGCGAAACAGCGGAGCTGATGAGCAGGCTTCTTCGCTGCCGCTTTTTTGCCGCTTCAACAATGTGGCTGGTCGCGCGCTCATGCGCTTCAAGCTTATAGGCGTCTTCGGGAGCGTAGGCTGGCTCCATGGCAGTGAGCTGTTGCGAGAGAGCGCTCCAGTCCGGAAATGCACCCGTTTCCCCAGAGGCAAGGGAGCTCGCGAACCTGCGGACCCCAAGCGCCTGCGAGGTTTCGGAAACCAGCCCTGCGATCATCCTGCCCAGTCCCCGCATTTCTTCAACAACGCCAAATCTCTTAGCGACTTCATGCGCCGCGATGTTGGCTATCCGCGGCCTGTTATTCGGGTCAATAAGGACTGTGCTCTCGGAGAGGATATTGTGCGCGATATCTTCGCGCGAAAAATAAGCCAGCACTTCGGCCGCGACCTTCATCGCTTGGAGCGCCGTCCGCTCATCCAGAGAAACTCCCGCCTCGCGCAACCATTTCAGAGAACGGCAGGGAACAAATTCGCAGGAATAATAATAGACGCCGTTGCTCTCGCCGGCCTCGTAGACGGCAAGAATGTAAGGATGCCGGACGTTGGCCTTGACGCTGGCATTGGAAAGGAATCTCTCGATCTCAAAGGGGTCCTTCGCCAGCTTCGGATCGAGCGTGTAAAGACGAACCTGCCGGCCCATATTTGCTTGCACGGCCCGATAAACCGGACCTTGAGCGCCTTGATCGATTCTGGCCTCAATTTGATAGTTCCCTAAAGCGCTTCCAACGAGCTCATCGGGCGGCAACTCCGTCTCCGACCAAGCTTGCGCCTTGGCGGTTGGAGGCCGACCTTTCGGACTCGAGGCCGAAAGCTTGACCGCCGGCCGCGCAACCACCGTGGGCCTCGGCCCCGCCCGACCGGCAGCAGAGACCACTTTGGGCACACCTGGCGACGCGACAGCTCTCGGAAAGGCCGCGATCGCCCGAGGAGTGGCCACACCGTCACTCCCTGGCACCGGTTCAACGGGAGGGTTTACCGGAGGCATCAGCGGTTTCGGCACCTTCGGCTGAAAAAGACCCCGAATCGCGCCGTCCAGCGCCTCCCCAGTCACTGGCTTTGGAAGAAAATGACACCCTTCCATGCGCGCGGAGTGCTCGGCAAGATCATAGGCGGAAATAAAGATCGTCCGCATTTTTGGCAGATGCGGCTGAATGGCCTCTCGAAGCGTGAATCCGTCAGCGGGTTCGATCGCGACATCGCAGACGAGCACATCGACGCGTCCGTTCCGGTTGATCCACTCAACCGCTTCATCGCTCGTGGTGGCTATTCCGAGCGCGCCCCAGCCATTTTCCTCAAGCCATCCGGCGAGCCCGGCGGCAAGACCAGGCTCGTCATCGACAATCAGTATATTCACTCTCCGCCTTCCTTGAGATACAGCTGGAGCGGGAAATCTTTTGCAAGGCTCGCGGGATCCGCACGGAAGTCCTGCAACTCATTGTTGTAATATACTCCTACCAGGTAACCGAAGTATTTCTTTCCCGGAGCCCCGTTTTCCGCGGCGCTGCCGGGAAGCCCGCTGTCGGGTAGCGTGTATTGGACCTCGAGCAACTCCGGTTCGTTCGCGGTCCAGTCCACTGGTGGGCTGAGCCATTGCGAGATGACCTTTGACTCCGTGAGAACCACATCCCCGTCTTCGCTCTGTTCGTAAAAGTACACATGAATCTTAACGTCCTGCACGTTGATGGATGACGCGGGACGCGACTTTACGGCCAGGCGAAGAGCTTTGGTTCCTGGTTTTCCGTCGCGCAGCCGGTCATCAACGATTCCGAGACTGGCTCCGGGTTGCAAACCAATATCATCCCGAATGTCCGCGCCCGCGGAGTCCGGAGCCGCTCGCGCGACATCCCTTGACGCATTCTCAGTCGGAGCGAGAGTTTGCGCAAGCGCGTCGAGCTTCGATTGCGCCTGACTGCGAATTTCCGGAGGGAGTCCGGGATACTTTAAGACCTCTTCGAGAACCACGATTGCCTCCGCCGGTTGTTCGAGGCGTTCGAGAACCAGCGCCTTCCGCAAGAGCACACTCGGGTCGCCGGGCAATAGCTTTCCCAACTCGTCCAACGTCTTCAGAGCCGCTTCAAAATCCCCCACACGAGAGCTTCGATCCGCGTCAGCGAGCAGTTTTTGCGCCTTCAGCATTTCCGCAGGAGGAACGGGCGGCGGCTGCGTTTGCTGGGCGGGCGTGGGCGCGGCTTCCTGCAAAGCCGCCTGCGGCTGCGCCGTCCCGGCGACCTGCTGACGCGCAAGCGGAATATAGTGCCAGGCCACCGCAAACAACTGGATGATCGCAAGAACCCCAAGCAGGCTGATTGCAACGACGAACGTGGTGCCTATCGGCTGCCTGGGAATCGGAGTATGTGCTGTAGCCTTTGACACAAAACCTAAGGTTAGCAAAGCCCTGTCAAAAGGAAAGTCCGATGCGCTATCTGGTCGGTTCCGCGGAGAGGACCGTTTGAAGGCTCAATTCCTTCCCACCCCGCCTCACCCGCATGGAAACCTGCTGCCCGATATCCGTTTCCGCCACACGGTTTCTCAAATCGATGAGGTCGAGAATGGGTTTCCCGTTGAACTCGATGATCACATCGCCGGATTTCACGCCGCCATTTTCCGCGGGGGATCCTTCGTAAGTCAGCATAACCAGCACGCCCAATGCGTCCGGGAGGCCGAGTTGCTGGGCCAGCTGGGGAGTCAAGGAACGCATGTAGGCGCCGAACCATGGCCGAATGAAGCGCCCATGATCCCGGATGCTTTCGAAAACGCGCCTTACCGTATTGGAGGGAATCGCGAAGCCGATCCCCTGCCCTTGCGGCGAAATCGAGTTATTGATGCCAATGATCTCGCCTTCCAAATTCACCAGCGGCCCTCCTGAGTTGCCGGGATTTACGGCGGCATCCGTTTGAAAGAATTCATTGGCCGCCTCGCTCAATGCCCGCCGGCCCTTGGCGCTGATGATGCCTTGGGTGACAGTTTCCTGTAGGCCCAGCGGGTTGCCAACCGCGAACACCATCTGGCCCACGTTTACCTTGTCCGAGTTTCCAAACGGCAACGGCTGGAGTCCTTCGGCTTCGATCTTTAATAGAGCGATGTCCGACGGACCGTCTGCCCCGACAAATTTCGCGGGCAAGGTGCGCCCGTCGGCAAGCTGAACTTGAACTGCGCTTGCGTTGTTTACCACGTGAAGGTTGGTCACGATGTGCCCTTTGTCGGATACAATCACGCCCGATCCACTCGGGCGGGCGCCCGGCTCGTTTCCCCCAAAGAGCAAACGCAACATTTGAAGCCGGGGATCTACAATGTCCGCCGGAATCGCCTCTATGCTCACGACCGAGGGCAGCACCTGGTTGACGAGCGTGGTGAATTCCCGGTCAAGCGCAGTCAAAAGGGAACGACTGCTCCGAGCAGCGGAATCAGTGGTCTCAGCCAGCGGCTTCGACCGCGCATTCTTCCACAGATAAAGCCCGCCGACGGCGGCCGCAGCAATCACCACGAAGATTAGAAACCGCAATAGGCTTTTCATGAACCCGCCACAAACGTGAACTCGAAAATAGTCATCCGGAGCGAGCCTACCCGAAGTTCGCTCGGCGCGCACCGTCAATTGCGGCAAGGAAGCTCGCCTGCCGCAGGCCGCTTGCTTTGTCTTGGATTCTCGCCGCTAATTCGGCTATTTGCCATCATGTCACCGACGCCTTTCCAGAAGAAGATATTCTGGGCGGCGATCACGGCGGTCTCATTTGTAGCGATGGGCGCTGTGGCGACGCTCCTTGGGTGGCTCATCGTCGGCGCGATTTCGTACCTTCAACCCTTGTTGATTCCAGTCGCCATTGCGGCCATCCTGGCCTATCTGCTCGAGCCTCTCGTCGAGTGGCTGGAAAACCGCCGCCTGTCCCGCACCATGTCTGTGATTGCTGTCTTCAGCGTCTCGGTTGCAATAGTGGCGGGAATCCTCATCTATATCATCCCCGCCGTCGGCAACCAGGGCCAGCAGTTCGCGACGAATATGCCGGAATACACCGCGCGCGCCCAGACGCTCTTCAACGACACGATCGAGAACGCGAAGCGGCTCAGTGAACTGCCGATTTTCCAAAGGCCTGAAGATCCCGTGGCGCACCCAAGTATCTTCAGCGGCTATATCGCCAAGGCAATCGATGAAGGCGTTGCCTGGCTGCAAAAAAAACTTCCTGACATCGCCGTCGCAGCAGGCCAATTCCTCCAAAAGAGCGTCGGTGGATTCCTCGGCGTTTTCGGGTTCCTGCTTAGCCTCGTCCTCGTTCCCATCTTTCTATTCTTTTTTCTCAAGGAGGGCCACTCCATCTCGGAGAACTGGAGCAATTATCTTCCTTTGCGGGCTTCTCCGCTCAAGAGCGAGATCGTTTCTCTTCTGAGCGAAATCAATAATTACCTCATCAATTTTTTCCGAGGCCAGCTCCTCGTGAGCCTGATCGACGGCTTGATCATCGGTGTTTGCCTTCTCGTGATCGTGCAGCTCGAGTTTTCCCTGCTTATCGGACTGATGGTCGGCCTTCTCGGACTCATTCCCTATCTCGGCATGATGATCTGCTGGATTCCCGCGGTGATCATCGCCGCCGCCCAGTTTGGAGACTGGTGGCACCCCCTGCTGGTCACCATCATCTTCGTATCGGCCAATAGCATCGACGGATGGATCATCGCGCCGAAGATTGTCGGCGAATCCGTCGGACTGCATCCGCTCACTGTGATTAT
The DNA here is from genome assembly GCA_963810765.1 of uncultured Verrucomicrobiae bacterium. GTDB lineage: Bacteria > Verrucomicrobiota > Verrucomicrobiia > Chthoniobacterales > Terrimicrobiaceae > DASTFP01. The sequence continues at coordinate 59,977 of CAWEOV010000019.1, read as the reverse complement.
TTCCGTTCTTGCCTGGAGTTTGATCCTCGGCGGTCTCCTGGGAGCGCTGCTTGCGGTCCCGCTCACCGCAACGTTGAAGGTCCTCCTCAAACGTTACTTCTGGGATCGCCCGCCAGACGGCGGCGAGAGGGACGCGCTAGCCGCCGGACCGTAATGTTTTCGCGGAGGAATTGGGCCCATGACATTCGCCGAAGCCGAGATCAAGCCGGCGGGATTGCAGCCAGCGCACTCCAAACATGTCGAGAGTCGCGCGAAGGGCACGGTTGCCCAGACCATACTTGCTAACCCCAAATTGACGAGGTCGGTGGCTAACCGGAATTTCCACGATTGAGAAGCCCGCGTTTTTGATAAGTGCGGGAATAAAACGGTGCACGCCTTTGAAAGGCACCAGGGCGTGCACGCAACCGCGGCGCATGGCCTTCAAGGTGCAGCCCGTGTCGCGCACTCCATCGCCCACAAAGCGGCTGCGCACGAAATTAGCAATACGGCTGCTAAGTCTCTTGAGCCGCGTGTCCCTTCGAAGCACACGATAGCCGCAGACGAGATCAGCGCCGCGCTCGATCTCGGCAAGGAGCTTGGGAATGTCCCGCGGATCGTTTTGCAAATCGCCGTCAAGAAGCACAATGGACTCGCCCTTGGCAGCGCGCATCCCCACAAGCAACGCCGCGCTCTGGCCGGAATTCTTCCTGAGCTGAAGCGCTCTTACATTCGGGCCGCGCTTGATGCGCAGGATCGTGCCGTCTGTTGAACCGTCATCCACAAGAATCAGCTCATAGTTTCGTCCCTCGAGGGCGGCAAAGATCTCCTTTTGCAAAATCGCCACGCTATCGGCCTCGTTGAAAAGCGGAACAACAACAGAAAAGTCCGGACTATTCACAGAGGCAGCGTTTGGTAAATCAGACAGAGATAGAAATAGAGCGGGCGAGCATCGTCCCCTGCGCCGGAAAGCTCGCGGAAGAGAATCACCGAGTCAAAGGCGGCTTTTATCGACTGTGGCAGATCGCCGGAACGCTCGTGCGTAATGTAAAGAGCGCTGCGGCCAAGAAAGGCGTTCTCCGCCTGTTGCTCGGTGAAATACTCATCCGTCACTCTGCCGGTTTCGGTAAAATCGGCATAACTCGGCCAAAAAGCGAATTGGTTTGAAATATCCTGCGACTCGCGAACGTAGACGGTTGGGTGGCCGGCGGGGGATACGAAATCGTTCCTTAAATGGTAGCCAAGTACCGACGCAAGTTCCGCATTCTCCGCGATAAGAAACAGGTCATCCTGGCCTTCCGCAGATTTTTCAAGGAAAACGCGGCCCACCTCAGACGCCGCATGCCGCCAGCCTCTACCGGCTTGCACCGAATCGAAGATTGCGAAACAGGAGAAAATGCCGGCCAGGATGACCGCCGACCAGCGCAAGCCCGCGGCAAGACGCGGGCGTGAGGCAAACAAATCCATCGCCCTTAGCAACAGGAGAGGCGCGACAAGCAGAAAATAGAGAACGCCCGAGCCGCCGCGGAGAACGAAATAAAGCCCCAGCAGGACACAAGGGAGTCCGCACCAAAATACGAAGCGCGCCCGCGCGTCGCCCTTCTGCGACTCCAAAAACGCCTGGCACCACCCGAGAAGAATCGCAGGGAACAAAAGCGGCGAAAGACTCCAAATCAAGCTGGAAAGCGAGTGAAGAAAACCCGTCAAATTGAATTCCCAAGCGGTCCGAAACGTTCCGCCTGCAATGGGAATCCACTCTTGCTCGGAATTCCACATCAGCGGAAGCGCGAGGCAAAGCGCGGGGATGCCCAGCAACACGCACACGCCGTAGAAATCCACGGTTCGGCGGCGCTTAGGCTCGCATAGGGCAACGACAACCACGCCCGGCAGGATCGCAACCACCGCGTAGGCAAACCAGGAGGCTGCGCCAAAAAACAGGCCAGCCCCGGTCCACCAAACCAAGTTGCCGCTCTTCGCCTCCGAAGCCCGCCATGCCGCAAGCATGCCCAACAGGGCAAACGTCAAGGCCGGGAGCTCAGGTCCCACACGCAGAGCGGCAGAATTGAATGCCGGAACGGCATTCAACAACAGCGCGGTCCAGACCGCACGTTTTGTGTCGGCAAGCTGCCGTGCCAAGCCAAAACAGGCAAATGTCGCGCAAAGCGCCCAAAGCGGCGCAGTCAATCGCCAAACAATGTCCGATTTTCCATCGCCGCTTGCGAGGCCCGTGAAAAACGCCGTGCCACCCGGACCATCGAAATAGGCGGGAGCAGGTCTTTGCGAGCAGAGAAAATAGTACGCTTCCTGCGGCGAGGGGTCGGTGAACCACACGGTCGCGATACGGGCTGCGGTCGCCACCATCGCAAACAAGAGGAGCGTCTTCCACCCGCTCACGCTGTCAGCAGACTTGGATGTTTCGCGTGCAAGAGGGGAATGCAACGTCCGCCCCAGCGACGCCACAATGCCTCGACAGCGGCAACCACTAACAGGCCCACACCTGCACCCAGCAAGCAGGAAACGGCCACATCCAGAGGCCAGTGGGAGCCGACATAGACGCGGCTGTAGGAAACCAGTACCGCAGGCAGGAACATCAACCACCCCCATCTTCGAAAGAAAGCCGCACACACTGCAGCCATGGCAAAGTTGTTTGCCGCGTGCCCTGAAGGAAACGAACTCCCGCGTGGCGGCCTAATTCGGGCCACCGAATATTCCTCCTTTAACGGCATAGCCAGCGCAAGAAATCGCGGCCTCGCCAAGGCCAGATCGAGCGTGCGAACGCCCTCGAGCATCTCGTGCGGTCGCGGGCGGCCCACAAAATCCTTAAGCGTGCGAACAGCCACCGCGTCCGTGATTGCAATTGCCAATCCGGCCGTCAGCAACATCATTCGCATGCGAAAGCCGCCCCGGAGCGCCGCGACGAGCCCCAGAGCGATCAGGAACGGCCACCAAAAATCCAAACTCGACATCACGGCCATCAACCGGTCGAGGGCCGGATGCGTCCAGGTGTGATTCACGAGGAAAAGAAGCTGTTGATCCATGGGTCGCCTTGGTTAGCGTGCCCGGATGATTTTCCGTTCCGCGCGATTTCGCAAGCCGCTTGCGCTTGCGATCGTTTTCTCTTTCACGACGATTTGTCGCGCGGAACCCGACGCCGAAGCCATTCTCCGCGCTGCGCGCGTCAATCCCCTGGGCCAAAGCATCTCGCTGAAGGCTCAATTGCGGACCGCTTCCTCGAACACCCCCTTTCAAATTATGGTGGATGATGCCGTTCACTACCGCTTTGAGAATCCCGATCAGGAGCTCATCCTTGAACTCCGCGAGAATTCCTCCGCGCTCTCCGAACGCCTGGGCGGCAAAACCGCGCCCGTCAGAGCTGCCCGCTTCGATGACTCGGTGCGCGGCACCGGCATCACCTACGAAGACCTCTCGCTGCGATTCCTCTACTGGAAAGATCCGAAGATTCTCGGCGAGGAAACCATCCGTTCTCGCAAGGCCTGGAAAATGGAGATCCAGGGCGCCCGCGCCTCGTCGCAGTATGGCGTCGCGCGGCTTTGGATCGATCAGGAGAGCGGCGCCCTCCTGCGCATTGAAGGCTACAACAGGGACGGCAAACTGCTTCGCCGTTTTGAAGTCATCTCGGCTCAGAAAATCGACGGCCAGTGGATGCTCAAGCAGATGCGCGTGGAAACGCTTGATCCCGAGACCAAGAAAATCCTGAACCGGACCTACCTGGAGATTCTCGGTAAGACGGAACCTGGAAATCCCAAGCGATAAGGCGCTTCGGATGCTGAGCCAGACTAGCTTGTGTTCAATCGTGAACACGAGCATGCCTTGCCGATTCTCTACCAACTCTCATTAGGACATACCGGGCGAATCCGTCTGCCTCAATCTGCGTTCATCTGGGTCATCTGCGGATTGTTCGATAATCCTCGTCGATTTGAGGCGCAGCTTCGCTAGAGACTAAGGCTAGAATCTCAGCGGCGCGACGACCGGCTGCTTCGTCGTCAGCCGCTCGACAAACCTAACCCAGCTATCCTGACCGGCCAGAATCTCAATCTCGACCCGCAGGTAATATATCGGGACTTCCGGCTCAAGAATTCTGGGAATGCGCACCGCATCCTTTTCCGTGGTGATGATGGCTGCCAGCCCTCGGCGACCGCACCGCCGAATGAAATTCTCGATTTCCCGGACGCTAAAACGATGATGGTCCGTGTAAAACTTTGAAACGGAAATTTTGGCTCCCAAGCCAGTCAACGCACTCTCAAAGCTCTCCGGCATAGCGATTCCGCAGATAGAGCCAATCTCCAAGCCATTCAGGAACTCGAGCGGCTTGATTTCGCCAGTGACAAAATTGCGCAGATGGCGCGGGCGATGGGCGCATTCAATGATGTCCGCCGTGCGATTATATTTTCGGATTCGAGCGACCAACTCGGCGTTGTTCGGACCCGCGCATTTCGTCAAAAAGATGTGTGTGGCGCGGCGAAGATTCCCAGGTGGCTCGCGCAACGTGCCACGAGGCAGAAGAAATTCGTTTCCAAACGGTGCCTGGCTGTCAATGAGCGCGATTTCGATGCCGTGGCGCATGCGCACAAACTGCAAGCCGTCGTCAAGAAGCAGCGTGTCAGCCCCGAAATGCTCGATGGCGTATTGACCGCTCGTCACACGGTCAGGATCCACAAGCACGACTACCCCGCGCAGATTGTTTGCCAGCATGAAGGGCTCGTCCCCGGCCGTTCGAGAGTCCAGCAATAACGCATTTCCGTCGGAGACAATCCTGGGTGCAAAGACCGACTTCTGTTTGAATGCGGCGTCCCATAGCCGCAGAAGTAGCGGGCGCGGAACGCTTTTGTATCCGCGGCTCAGAATCGCCACACGGCGCCCTCCCGCTTGCAAGGCCCGGGCAAGCATTTCCACGACAGGCGTCTTTCCCGTTCCGCCCACTGTGAGGTTCCCCACGCTAATGACAAGGCATCCGAGCCCGTGCGGGCGGAAATAGCGATTCCTGTAAAGCGCAAGGCGGATCTGGACGATGACACGATAAACCTCCGCCAACCCGTGCAGTATCCAGCGGAGCACATCGGCACGCCGCCCGTATCGGCGTTCGAGAATAACGTCGATCGCAAACGTCTCGAGACCTTCCAGCCAGCGTCGCATGTGTCAGCCCCGAGGGTAGATCCGCACACCCTTATTGTCCGCCCGTGTCGTCACGACCCTCGCGCCCGGGTTTCCGCACGCCGCGAGCATCGCACCGGCAACCCTCTCCACCTTCCCCAGCGTGAGACAGGCTATGGTGGATCCCGAACCGCTGAGCCACCCCCCGAGAGCGCCCGCCTTTTTTCCCGCTTCGATCACCGGGAACAAGAACGGAACAAGCCTTTCGCGATACGGTTGGTGCACGCGATCTTCGAAACATTCCGCAAGCTTTTGGTAGTCCCGGCTCGCAAACGCCCCGGCGATGGCGCAGGCATTGGAAATCGAGACCACCGCGTCGCCGAGGGGAAGGGTTTTCGGAAGCACGCGACGGGCGTCCGACGTGGACACCTCGAAGTTGGGAATGAGCAAAGCAAAACCCAAAGCGCGGTCGATCCGATAGCGCTGAAAGTAGCCGCCCGCGCGCGCGATGGTGAAGCCTCCGAACGCCGCCGGCGCAGCGTTGTCGGGATGGCCCTCGAGCTCCGCGCACAACTCGAACACCTCCTGGCGGTTCAACGGTGAGCCTGCAAGCTCGTTTAGACCATGCAGCACTCCGAGCCGCACGGTCACGCTGCTTCCGAGGCCGCGTGAATGCGGCACCTCCCCAGTGATCTTCCACCCAAAGGAAAACGGCCGCTCGGCCGTGCGGCGAAAAAACGCCGCAGACGCCGCTTCCACCATGCTATCAGGATGGGTAGAAACCTCGCGCTGAATGGTGATCCAGTTGTAAATTTGGAGGGCGATCCCCAGGCAATCGAAACCCGGGCCGAGGTTAGCGGTTGAGGCAGGAACTTTGACGCGAACGACGCTCATCCTTCCTAGCTTGTAGTGAGACCGGCTCGGACAGAAAAGGACGTTGTTTGCACTGGCCAGCGCTCCGTTGCGCGCGATTCGGCGTTTGACGTTTTCCACAAATCTCCAGATAGTTTTTGATTTGAGGCTCGCCGAGGTGAGGTGGCTGAGTGGTCGAAAGCAGAGCTTTGCTAAAGCTCCGAGCTCCAAAAGGGCTCCGAGGGTTCGAATCCCTCCCTCACCGGGAGCTAAATTGCTCATAAGATTTCCAACTTCCCCCAAGGAATCACCTCACGATATGGAGGGATGAGAACCCGATAGGAGGGTTTGACCACCATGCGCGATAGCGCAAGACCCTCAGAGCGAAGCCTCGATGTGGAGCGTGTTGGGCGAAACCCAATAGGATAATCCCTCCCTCACCGCCAGTCAATCCCACCGCAAATCGACACCAACCTTGCCGAGGGTTTCTATCAGAGGGGGTTCTAGATTACAATAATAGGGTATTGTAAGCGGGACTAATGCAGGGACTGCATCTCGTCAGAGATATCGCCCACTTCATTAACGGCAGATGACCGTTGGAATTGACGGAGGCTTCGTTCGAGCGGCTTCAGAAAACGCGGACTGGACTCTTGTTTCTTAGTTGAGGTTAATGGTTTGGCTGCTGCATTGAAAGCCCTTTGGTGATTGGAGCGGGTTGTTTCCGGCGGCTTGAACAACTCCGTGGGAGTTGTTTACAGCCCGGGCGGCTAGAGCCGACCTGCTCAGTAAGGCAGGTCTCGCCGCCCAGGCTGCCGCCGCCAGAACAACCCTCGCGCTGCGAGCAGAGCCAGTGGTGTTCAAACTGCGCGGGCGAGCGATAACCCAAGGCGCTGTGTCGGCGACGCGGGTTATAGAAGGTTTCGATGTAGTCGAAGATCATCAGTTTAGCGGCGGCTTGCGTCGGCGGAATCGAACCGGCGAAGCATTCGGTTTTCAGCGTAGCGACGAAGCTTTCAGCCAGGGCGTTGTCATAAGGATTGCCCTTGCGACTCATGCTCGGAGTGACGCCCCAGGCCCTCAGGCAATGCTGGAAGGCATCGGCGGCGTATTGGCTGCCGCGATCACTGTGGTGGATGAGACCAGCGAGCGGTCGCTGGCGTGGTCACCGCGTGCTTGAAGGTCCTCGTGGTCAACTCGCCGAGCATGTCTCCCCGGCAGTGGTGTGCGATGCAGCGGCGCGAACAGGCATCGAGAGTAAAGGCCAGATAAAGCCAGCCCTCCTCGGTCTCGATGTAGGTGATGTCGCTTTGCCAGAGCTGGCCCGGGCGATCCGGCGCCGGCACCTTCGCCAGCCAGTTTTCCGCGATCTTGTGATTGTGGCGGCTGTCGGTGGTGCGAGGCCGGAAACGGCGCTTCTGCCGGGCGCGCAGGCCGCTCTCCCGCATAAGCCTGGCAACCCGGTTCTTGCCACAGCGTTTGCCCAGCTCGCGCAGATCGAGCCGCACGCGCGGACTGCCGTAGGTGTTTCGGCTTTGCTCAAAGCTCTGAGCGATCAAGGCTCGCAGCTCGGCGTCTTCTTTCCGACGCTGACCATCCTGCTTGCCCCGATGCGCGGCAAAGCCGCTTTCGCTGACTTCGAGGGCCTCACTCAGAGCGTCGGCGCCATATTGATGCTCGAGCTTTTCCATCATCGTGAAGCGTGCGGTGGCATCTCCGCCGACAAGATGCCCAAGGCTTTTTTTAAAATGTCGCGCTGTCGACTCACATACTCCAGTTCCTGCCGTAAGCGGCGCAGTTCGCGTTGCTCGGGCGTCTCTAAAGCCAGCGTCTTTGGTTCGCTGAGCATCTGGCCCTCCTCGGCCCGCCGCACCCAGTGCCCCAGCGACCATTTGGAGACGCCCAGATCTCGGGCCACCTCGGTGATTGTGCGTCCAGCGCGCACCAGCGCGACGGCATCGTTCTTAAACTCCCGGTCGTAACGCCGACCGCTCCTGTTCCTGTTCATGGCTGTCTTCTCCTTTATCACAGCCCAGCCCGCAAAATCGAGGAAACCTCAGAGGCTTCGTTCGAGCGGCTCACAAAGAAGGGTGGTCGAGGTGATCGCCGGCAAGGGTGTGGTGGCGTTCCGGCGGGAGGAGCCCGATGAGGAGAGCTTTCGTGGGTTTATTCCGATTGGTTGATCGCGAAGGGCAGGGGTCGGGCCTTGGGAAGTTCGTCCGTAGGCCATGAAGTAAAGGACAGGCACCGCCATGCGACTGATTAGCAGTGAGGCGATTTCACCAGCCATCAAAGAGATGGCCAATCCCTGGAAGATCGGGTCGAAGAGAATGACTGCGCCACCCACAATAACTGCCATTGCGGTAATAAACATTGGCCGAAAGCGGACGGCGCCCGCGTCTACAACAGCTGCATCGAGTGAAACTCCCTCGCGCAGACGTTGCTCGATGAAGTCCACCAGAATGATCGAGTTGCGTACGACGATGCCCGCGCTGGCCATAAATCCAATCATCGACGTCGCGGTGAAGAATGCGCCAAGGAGTCCATGCGCGGGCAGGATGCCTACCAGCGAAAATGGAATGGCGGCCATTACGACGAGCGGCGTGAGGAACGAACGGAACCAGCCGACCATCAGGACGTAGATGAGAACCAGCACAGCGGCGAAGGCGAGCCCGAGATCGCGAAAGACTTCGATTGTAATGTGCCATTCGCCGTCCCATTTCAAGGCAGGTTTTGCGTCGGTGAAGGGCTGAGAAGCGTTATAGACCGCGATCGCCGAGCCGCCCCCACCGAACTCGCGGCTGTCGAGTTTTTGCAAGGCTTTGTTCATGGCGAAGATCGCATAGACGGGGCTTTCGACCATGCCCGCCACGTCGCCGATGACGTATGTCACGGGCATAAGGTTTTTGTGATAGAGGCTTTTCTCTATCGTGGATTCCTCGATGTGTACGAGCTCTCGCATGGGAATGAGCGGCGGAGTGCCTGTGACCGAGCCGGGTTCCGGCAATGCATTGGCATCGCCGGAACGAACCCGCAGGGCGAGAAGTTCCTCGGGCGTGGTGCGCAGGGAGCGGGGAAGTTGCAGGACGATGTTTATGTCCTCCTTCTCGTGGGGCACATGGAGCAAATCCACGGGATCACCACCAACGGCGAGACGGAGCGTCTGGGAAATGGTTTCCGCGCTTATTCCGTGCAGGGCGGCCTTTTCCTTGTCGATGACAAAGCGCGCCTTCGGCTGGTCGGACTCGATATACCAGTCCACATCCACCACGCCTGGAGTTTGTTTGAAGATCGCTATGATTTTTTGCGCGAGGGCGAGCCGTGCTTCCTCCGAGGGGCCGTAAACTTCGGCGACAAGAGTTTGCAGCACAGGCGGACCGGGTGGCACCTCGGCTACGGCGACGCGCGCGCCGTATTTCTCAGCGATTGCCGCCACGAGCGGGCGAACGCGTTTGGCGATGTCATGGCTCTGTGCTTTCCGGTCATGCTTGGAGACAAGATTGATTTGCAAGTCGGCCACATTCGCTCCGCGTCGCATGAAGTAGTGGCGGACGAGTCCGTTGAAATTAAAGGGCGCCGCCGTTCCCGCGTAGATCTGGTAGTCAGTGACCTCCGGCTCTTTGCGTACAGCGGCCGCGATTTCGCGGGCGGCCTGCGCGGTGCTTTCGAGCGAACTGCCTTCAGGCATGTTCAGGATGATCTGGAATTCGCTTTTGTTGTCGAATGGCAGCATTTTCACCTTTACCCAGCCGATGACCACTGTGCCCATCGCGGCAAGGAGTAGTCCGCAAATGGCAGCGAGGAAGATTCCGCCTGCTCGCGGGTGGCCTATGAGCGGTCCCATAACGCGGCGATACAACCGTGTGAAAAAATCCTCCTCGTGCTCGCTACGCGAATGCGGGCCGCTGCCCCCAGGAGCGGCAGCGTGTGCGACAAGGCGCCGTTCGCCGTGGCGCCAGCGGAGCACGCGGACCGCCGCCCAAGGGGTGACGATGAAGGCGATGGCCAGCGAGAAGAACATCGCGGCACTTGCGCCAATAGGAGTGGGACGCATGTATGCCCCCATCAGGCCGCCGACAAAGGCCATCGGCAAAACAGCCAGGATGACCGCAAAGGTAGCAAGAATTGTCGGATTGCCAACTTCGCCGACGGCCTCAACCGCGATGAGCGGCCAACTTCGTCCACGGTTGTGCGGAAGATGAAAGTGCCGCACGATGTTTTCCACAACAACGATGGCATCATCAACCAGAATTCCGATGCTGAAGATGAGGGCGAAGAGGGTGATGCGATTAAGCGTGAAACCCAGGAGGTAGAAGACGAGCAGCGTGAGCGCGAGCGTGGAGGGTATGGCAATCGCAACAATCAGCGATTCGCGCCAGCCCAGCAGAAAGAGGATGAGCAGTGACACACCAATCACAGCGATGGCCATATGAAAAAGAAGCTCGTTGGACTTTTCCGCAGCCGTTTCGCCATAGTTCCGCGTCACGGACACCTCGACATCCGATGGAATCACTCTGCCCTTGAGCGTCTCCACCCGGCGCAGGACATCGTTAGCGACGGAGATCGCATTGGCTCCAGGCCGCTTGGCCACCGTGAGCGTAACAGCGGGTTCATCGGCAGCCGGCACACCGCCAGCCGCGCCCCGGCCGAAGAAGACATACTGGGAAGGCTCTTCTGCCCCGTCCAGAATCTCAGCAACCTCCCGCAGATAGACGGGTTTGCCGTTAAAAACGCCGACCACGACATTGCCGGCGTCCTCGGCATTCTTCAAGAACCCGCCGGTTTCCACCGCAATCTCCTTGTTATTGCTGGTGATTCCACCCGAAGCGAACTGGCGGTTCGCTTGCCTTAGCATGGGAACGATCCCCGCCGGAGTAAGATGGCGCGCGGCGAGCCTTGCCGGGTCGAGCAGCACGCGCAATTGCCGTCGAGCCCCGCCGATGATCGTGGTTTCCGCGACCTGATGCGCCTGCTTTACCGTGTCATCCACCTGGGCGACCAGGCGCCGCAGCGTGAGGTGGTCGTAGCTCGGGCTGTGGAACGTCAACGTGAGGATCGGCACGTCGTCGATCGACTTCGGCTTGATGAGTGGAGTGCCCACACCTGGGGGGATGCGATCGTAGTTCGAACGCAGCTTTTCGGTGAGCCGCACAAGGCTGCGCTCGACATCTTCGCCGACAAGGAAACGGACGATGAGCTGGCTTTCTCCGGTACGCGAGGTCGAGTAGATATACTCCACACCCGGAATTTCCCAGAGCAGCTTCTCCATCGGGCGGGTGGCGCGCTCCTCGACCTCCTTTGCGCTGAACCCAGGCATGGACACCAGCACATCGATCATCGGCACCTTGATCTGGGGTTCCTCCTCGCGAGGAAGCATGATCACCGCAAAGAGGCCTAGAAGCACGGAGGTGACGACGATGAGCGGGGTCAGCTTTGAGTCAACGAACAGACGGGCCACGCGGCCTGCGACACCTAAGAAAGGAGTGAAAGAATCGTCCGGCTTCATTGCAGCACACTCACAGACTGGTCGTCGGAGAGTCCGGATGCGCCTTCGCTTACGAAGCGCTCGCCTTGAGCGAGGCCAGACAGGACCTCGATCTCGTCGCCAAATCGTTTGCCCGTCTTGACGAGGCGAAGCCGGGCGGTCCCATTCTCGGCAAGGAAAACCATCTCCAGCTGGCCATGCACAACCAAGGCGGACGCAGGCACGCGCAAGCTGAGCGCGTCACCGACCGGAATCGCCGCCCGACCAAATTGGCCGGCTCGCAGTCCGGGAACGGTGGGCAAGTCGATTCGCACAAGAAACGTTCGACTGTTCGGATCGGCCGAGGGAGCAATCTCGGCCGCCTGGCCTTTGATTTCGCTATCTATCGAAGGTATGCGCACGGCGAGATCCTCTCCTCGCCGAATCCTGTCGATCAGCGCCTCAGGCACGTCGGCTTCGAAGCGCAGGACTTCCGGGTTCTCAATTTCAACCAATGGTTTGCCGGGCGAAGCGAAATCGCCGGCGTCCGCCAGCCGGCGCGAGATCACGCCGGCAAACGGCGCTCGCACTTCTACATAGCCAAGCATCGCTTGTGCCTCCTTGACCGCCGCATCGGCCACGCGAAAGCGGGCCCGGGCAGCGTCGAATTCCTGTTTTGCTGCCACCTGCTTTTCAAGCAGGACCGTGTAGCGCTTCAAATCCTGGCCCGCCTGTTCCCGGGTGGCGAGCGCTTGATCCAGCCGCGCCTTGATCTCCTGCGCATCGATCTCAGCGATAAGGTCCCCTTCTCTTACCGGTTGCCCGAGATCGACAGCCATGCGGGTGATGCGCCCGCTGACCTTCGCCTCGACCGCAGCCCGGATCTTCGCGCGCACCGTGCCGATTACTTCTTCGGTGACAGGATGCGGCTTCGCCTCGATCGTCTCTACGCGCACCGTGACAACCGGAGGTGACTTTGCCCCCGAAATATGCGGCTCCTTGGAACAACTGGACAGGCCGAGAGCCACACTGGCGGCGAGGAGAGAAAAGACTCGCATTACTCCGCGAAATAACGAACTAGCCTGTCGAGGCGACGGCTTGATGTTCTGGTTCAGGTGGAACAGATTGTCTGGATCGTAATGGTTTTTGATCTGTGCCAGGCGATCGTAGTTGGCACCGTAGGCAGCGGCCACGCGACCACTCTCTTCTTCCGTCATGAAGTTCACGTAGGCACCGGCGGAGGCAAATGGTGCGGATGCTTGAAAAAACGCACGTGCCCAAGAAATGCAGCGCTCATCGTCTTTCCTCTCGTCCCAGCGCGCGTGCACGTTAAGCACAAACTTTGCGTCGCGATGACCATACGCCATGGCGTCGGCCGGAACGCGATTGGCTGCGCCCGCGATGAGCCCGATAAAGATCTCGCACTGTGGCGAGGGCAGCTTGCCAGCGAACTCGATCATGGAGTTCAGCGCACCATCACTTAGTTCTGTGAAATTATGGGATTTCCAGTAGTTTCTCGCGCCAGGCGTAAGCAGAGGATCAAAAGCTTTCTGCCATTGCGTGTACGGCTGGGCACCGATGTGTTCACCGTGGGCAACGCCAAAGCGGCGCAAAGACTCAATCAGTTTCCAGCCTTGTGCACCATCCCCACAATAGAAGATGATGAGCACAACCACCTCCTTGCCATGCACGTCTTCTGGAAGAAATGGCAAGGGGGGAGCTTTGCGCAAGAGAGCCCACACGTTGAGCTCTTCCGGTGCGGATTTTACAAATTCGCGATACTGAGTAAGCACGTGCTTTGCCTGGTCGAACGGGAAAACGATCAACCCCGCCAGGATTTCGGGACCCACTTCATGAAGGTTGAATTCGAATTGGGTGACAATCCCAAAGTTACCACCACCGCCTCGAATGGCCCAAAACAGATCGGCATTTTCGTTTTCGCTGGCTCGGATCCTCTTGCCGTCCGCGGTGACCACGTCTGCAGAGACCAGATTGTCGACGGTCATGCCGTACTTGCGTGTTAACCAACCGAATCCGCCGCCTAGCGTGAGACCCGCGATCCCCGTGGTGGAGTTAATTCCTACCGGCGTAGCCAGCCCGTGTGATTGAGCCACCTTATCGAAATCGGCCAGTGTCGCGCCAGGTTCAACATAGGCGCGCTTCTTCTCGGCATCCACGCGAACACGCCTCATTGTTGAAAGGTCAATCATTACGCCATTGTCACACAAAGCGTTCCCGGCAATGTTATGTCCCCCACCTCGAATCGATATCTCGAGTCCATTCTCGCGCGCAAACGAGATGGCGTGGACAACATCACTGGCTTCTGCACAGCGCACGATGAGAGCGGGCCGCCGATCAATCATCGCATTCCAAATTTCGCGAACCTCGTCATAACTCGGGTCACTCGGAAGAACGATATGGCCCTTCACCTTTCTCTTAAGAGTCTCGGTTGTCTCTTTGGATATGGCTTTTCCGCTTAGATTTTCAACAGGAGTGCTGAGCTGCTTGAGTGCAACGGCGGCGTTCAAGGAAGAGGTGACGCCGCGGGCCGGCATTTCGCGTGGAGTTGTTGTGTTCATTTTTTCTGGTTTGGCTGTTGTGTTATACCAACTAGTTAGTATACATTTGAGAACAAAAAAAAGATTAGGCGGGTTGGGCGACTAGCGTAGCCAATGAGAGTCGAAATCCCCGGATGGCCTTGGGAAGGCGCGTCGAATCACGATGGGCTTTGGCGAGTATGATGGAGCCCTCGACAGTGCCAAGAAGGGTATCCGCAAGTTCGCTGGCTGTCGGAGCTTGCTTCCCGGAGAATTGAGCCGCGATGGGTTGAAGTTTTTCCGCGAAGTCGTCCGCGACCGCCTGGAACATGCCCGCGACGGCTTTCTGCATGCGGGGATTCGTCTCGGCGAGTTCCTGCGAGAAGACACCCAAAAGGCACCCGCCACTCCAAAGCTTCGGAGAGCACTTCTCCAAATGCTCGAGAAAGGCAAACGCCTTTTCAACAGGATCCGTCATCCGGACGTGAGGTCCGTCCGCCAGTATCTGCGCGCTTCCCCGCAGAGACCACTCCAAAACCGCGAGGCCCAACTCCTCCTTCGAATCAAAAAAATAATAAAAGCTTCCTTTGGTCAGCGCGGCCTTCTCACAAATCGCATCCACAGTCGTGGCTGCATAGCCACGGGCCAAGAACAATTCTTTCGCTGCGGTCAGGAGACGTTCTTTGGACTGACTCGCTTTCATCTCAGGTCCAATATATACTGACTGGTTGGTATAAAGTCAAGCGGAATTTGTCACGACCAGTTGCCGGACCCAGCCGCACCGCTCATCGTTGGAATCGACGGCGGTTATGTCCATGCTCTCGGAGGGCAGCGAATCTTCGAAATGCTTGAATCGCTACGACACCAAGCCCAAACGCCGTTTGTTCGAGATGCTCAAATCTCAGGAGATCGCAGGGCGCATTGCGCAACAGCTCCGGCGCAACGTCGCCGGCGAAGGGTTTGTCGTCCATATGGCGGTGAGGCGTTCCGGCGACGAGAAGATCATACGCGAAATCCTCGACCGCCGTGATGATGGCGCTGGCAGCCGTTTCCCCTTCAACCCAGCGAAATTGCAGCTCGTTGACCAAGCGCTTCGAGAAACCGCCTTTTCGATGTCGAAGGCCCCCGCGTGCACGATCTCCAAGTCGGCGCCGCAATGGCTGGCAAAGCGTTTAGCCTCTGCAAACACACCGGTAAATGTCGGCGAAAACGTGGCAGCGACTCCCACGTGCTGGTAATCCATCATTTCACAAACGTCGTGGGCTTTTCCCCGCGCGCCACTATTCTGCGAGTTTCTGCCGCGTGCTTTCCCAGTTTTTTCAAAAGCCGCATTAATGTCAGCCGCTCCCTTTTTGAAAGGACGCTAACCGCAGTTTCCATGGCTGCGGCGTGCTCCCTAAACCCGAGAGTAATCAACGCCCGTCCTTTCGCTGTCAATTCCACCTGGCGCACTCGCCGATCCTCGGCACGGTCCTTGCGCGAAACCAGCCCTTTCTTGCTCTTTTGCCGAGGGACTCCAATCGTGCTTTATGAATTGCGTATTCCATGGCGATCTTCCTTTCTTTCCATCGCCTGCGGTCACCTTCGGGCCGGTCAACCTGCCGGGTATCGCGATCATCGATCCCTTGCCCGCGAAGCTCTTCTTTTGATCGAGGTGCCTCTCCGAGGCTCGTGCTAAGCCGTTTGCAGGACGAGCTTGCCAAGATAGTGCTTATCAAGTGCCCGATGCGCTTCGGCGGCCTGCTCAAGCGAAAAGCTCCGCGCGACATGGACCTCAAATGTCCCCGTCCCCGGCGGCCCGGGAGAATCTATTAGTCGATTAAGCTTCTCGATCGCCTGCGGGTCCGGCATTCCGTCGTAGGCCTTAGCGTCAATTCCAAACGGCGGCGCCGGCGTGGGGTTCGACGCCGTTGGGATACGCGACACATCCTCTCGGGTGTATCGCAGTGAGCGCCTTGTCGGCTGCGGGTCCGCCCGCGGTGATCAGCGCCGCATCAAGTCCGTTCGGCGCGAACTGGCGCGCGGCGGCGGCGATGTCGTCCTTGTGACCGTCGATTACCGCGTCGGCTCCCAGCTTCTTGATTAGCGTCACCCCGTCGCTGCCCGAAGCAACCGCTGAGAGCATTTCGGCGCACGCAAAGCAAAGATGCGCAAGCGCTTCATCGCGCCCAAAATAGTCCATCACTTCCACTTCTTCGGTCTTGCCTGGAAACGCAGCTTCCAAAGCCGTAAGAAACCGATCTACCGCAATGTGGACTGGGACAAGCCTCGGCGAGCGTCTTTCCCACCAGCGGAGAATTCTCAATGATGACCGCTTCGCTCAGGTAGTTCCCGAGCCCGAACTCCTCGGTCAGCTTTTCCGCCGGCTCCCGCTCCGGGATGTACCTGCGCGCCAAGTAGATGTAAATCAGACCAACGATGGCGATGGAGATGCCAACGGGCGCCAGCTCGAACATCCCCATCTCCGGCATTCCATATTTCTTAATTATCCCGCTGACCACCATATTGCTCGAAGTGCTTACCAGGGTGACGGAGCTGGTGAGGATGCCGGAAAAAGCCAGCGGCATGAGGAGTTTCGAGGCGCTGATTTCCGCCTTTTTTGCAAGGCCGAAGACAATCGGCAGAAAGAATGCGGTGGAGGCCGTGTTGCTAATGACGGATCCCAGACCGGCGGAGACCACGATCACGATGCGATACAGACGGTCGGAATCGTTGCCGGTGTAGCGGAGCACGGCTCGCCCGGTTAGCTCGACGACACCGGTTCGTTCGAGGGCAGCGGTGAGGATGAGCAACCCGAGGATCATGATCACTGCGTCGCTGCCGAAGCCATCGAAGGCCCTGTCCTTTGGCAGAAGCCCTGTGAACACCAGTGCCAGCAAAACACCCAGTGCAACTACATCGGCCGCAATTCGCTCCCAAGAGAATAACGCAAGAGCGACGGCCAGGATGCAAAGCAGGAGGGCGATCTGGAAGTTCGCGCCGCGTCGCGCCGGTGAATGGATTGGGGAGCGCACGCGTCCCCGCGTGCATTTATCCAGCGTCCCGCTGGATCAGCCGTTAAAAACACACCGCTGAATTCACAGATTTCCACCCTTGCGCGAACGGTGTAGAGGTTGTGCCTCATCATGCCGGCGACGCGCAAACGCAGAACGGGATTGCGGGACGAGGAACCGCTCCTCGGCGCGCACGTCTCGACGGCGGGCGGGGTTGCGTCCGCCATCGACCGCGCTTGCGCGATCGGCTGCACAGCGATGCAGATCTTCGTGAAGAACAACATGCAATGGTTTGCGAAGCCGCTCGGCGCGGCCGAGATCAGGGCCTTTCGCGAGCATCCGCTGCGCGATTCTCTGCGCTCCGTTTTTGGCCACAGCGGATACCTGATCAATCTCGCCGCCAGCGACCCCGCTTTTCACGAGAACTCGATGCGCTCGTTACGCGAGGAACTCGTGCGGGCAAACCAGCTTGGCCTTCCCTTTCTCGTGCTGCATCCTGGCGCGCACATGGGCCGGGGCGTAGAGGCGGGACTCGAGAAAGTTGTGGCGAGTCTTGACGCGATCTGCGGCATGATTCCTGAAGTTGAGACCCGCATTGCGCTGGAAACGACGGCTGGCCAGGGATCGTCGCTAGGCCGGACCTTCGAGGAACTGGTATTCATCCTGCGCGGCTGCCGCGAGCCGGAGCGGTTCTGTGCCTGCATCGATACCGCGCATCTCTTCGCGGCCGGTTACGACCTTGGCAGCGAAGAGGGAATCACGCGCACGTTTGCGCAGTTCGAAAGGCTCATCGGTTTCAAGCGGCTCGCCGCGATTCACATGAATGATTCAAAAGCCGCAGCCGGCTCGCGCGTGGACCGTCATGAACACATCGGCAAAGGAAAAATCGGGTTGCACGCGTTCCGGTATATCATGCGCGAGCCGCGCTTCCGTAGCATTCCCAAAGTCCTCGAGACGCCCAAGGGCCGGGACATGGCGGAGGATGTCGTCAATCTCGCTACGCTTCGCTCGCTCTTGCAAGAATCCGTGCATGCGTGAAGGGCCGCCGGCGATTCTTGCACAAAGTGCGTTGATACGGCGACGCCACGCTCGATCATCGGGCAACTCAGCGACCGTGAGTTTGAAGTTTTCCAGTTGATCGGCCAGGGACTCTCAACACAGACCGCCTCTACAACAATGCGTGATCAGATTTTTGCTCTAGCAGTTAGGAAATTTTCCTAGCCGGGTCATAAGGGTGACTAAGCGCATCGCGGAGAACGCCCAATTGTCCCGCGTTGAGGCGCAGAGGTAAAGTAGCTGGTATGAATTCCCCGTTGGCAGAACAACTTTTCCCTGCCGCAGCGTCATTGACCCAATCGCAGATGAAGAGCGGCCGTTTTCTTGAGCGACCTGTTCTCACTCCAGCTGATGAGAGCCAGGAGAGCTTGCCCGCCATATTTTATCGTGACGATTTCGTCCTTCTGACTGACGATATCAAATGTTGGATCGTGCGGACCGAGGACATTTCTCTTCTCGAAGCGTGTCGGAATTTTACGCTCGTGCATTTTCCCGGCGGCAAGCTTCTCAGCCGGTGCTCTCTCGGGAACTGCGAGCGCAGACTGGACCACTCCATCTTCTTTCGCGCCAGCAGGGGCTGCATTGTCAACCTTAGCCACGTCAAACGACTACGACTCATCAAAGATGGAAGCCTCATTTTCGTTTTAAGGGACGAAAAAGAGGTCGCGTTGTCTCGGAGGCAAACCGTTGTCTTCCGTACGACACGAGGTCTTTAACGGCGGATTCAGCGCCGCAGGACATGCGTATAAATTCCGTTCAAGCGTCCATTGCTTTCAGGACATGCGATGCTGAATATGCCCGCTCCCGGCGAGATCGGCGATTGTGCGTGCGACCTTGAGAATGCGGTTGGCAGGAAAAGTCACTGCGCCGGCCCCCGCGGCTGACGGTTACCTCCCTCACCTTAGGTCAGTGGATGGTTGAGGGTTGAAGCGAGTCTACGAGCCAGTCGCGTAGGGAAACGTCCCGCGCTTCGGGAGGGATGAGAATTCGCCGCGGCGAATTTGACCACCGCGCACCAGCGCGAAATGCTCAGAGCGAAGCCATAATTGTGGAGCGTGTTGGACGTCAGTCCAACAGGATACCTCCTCGTTTAGGTATTCTTTGAACGATGGCGACGACAGGCATCAGCACTCGGACCATGGCCTTCATGCGCGGATTGGATGACCGAACGTGAAGATCGCGACCGCCATCGCTTCCCTCGGAGTTCCTCAATCGATATCGCGTGTTTGGAGATCGGCCAGCTTTTCAGTGGTCCGAGCGAAATTCAACCACAACCCGTAGATATTTTCTTGCGCTTCTACCGCTACATCTTGTATTTCAGGCGCGCATGAAACATTCTCCCGAAGCGTTGCGTTCTGCCAAACTTTTCGATTCCGGCTGCGGCTATCTTGTAGTGAGCAGGTTTAAAGCCGATGGGCGTGTTGAGGCAGGCTTTTTTCTGCTCGACGTGTTTTGCCTGGGTGTGAAGGACGCGGGCTTTCACCGGTTCAACAGTGTTGCCGATTACCAGGAAAGCCTTCTCGATCGGCTCTTCCGCGGCGAGGACCCGGTGCGAATGACGCCGGCGGCAGCGCGCAAGCTGGCCGAGGATGCGGTCAGCTACGCCAGAGGGCTCGGGTTTTCGCCGGGCGTCGATTACAAGAAGGCGAGCCGCGTTTTCGGCGGCATCACAACGGCGGACTGCAATGAGCAATTTGTGTTCGGCAAAGACGACAAACCATTCTACATCCAGGGGCCGTCGGACTCGCCGGCGCGCGCCGCGGGGATTCTGCGCGCGCTCGAAGCCCGGTGCGGCGAAGGCGGCTACCACTACATCGTCGCCGCCGATGACTTCGGGCTGCTCGAAGGCGCGGAGGAATGCGGCGGGCGCTCCATCACCGGTCCCGTCGGTCGAGCAGGGCTGGAGGCGATGGCCGCCCGGCTGCAAGCCAGCGAGCCCGGCATGGAGGTTCGGATCAATCCGCCGGGGCGTCGCAAAGTTTCCGACATGATCTCGCTGGTGGCCGAACCGCTGCTGGAGTCCGCGCCGGATTACGAGTCGAAGGAAATCGTTCCTCAAACTCGCGGCGCTGGCTTGGAATTTCAGCCTGCTCGATCCGACTGCGCAGGAAGAGATGCTCGGGCACATGGCCGAACTGTTTCAATGCTCCGAGGGGATGGAGACGTTCCTTTACCTTGCGGACCGTGCGGCTCGTCTCTTCCCCGAAGAACACCGCGTCATCTGCAAGGTCGAAACGGAGCCGGCACTATACGGCGATGTCGCTCTGCGAGTTGCGTCGGCGAGGTAACGGGAAACCACAGCCCGCACTCCGGGTGGCGGGCATCTACGAGCCGCACGGTGATCTGGTGGAGCGCTACGCCAGGCAGTTCGGCTTCGACAGGCGCTTCGTGCACACCGGCTTCGAGAGCATGCTGGACGCCATCAAGCCCGAAGCCGTCGTGGCCTTCGGCTCCATCGCGGAGCACTTGCCGGTTGTCGAGGCCGCCGCGCCGCGCGGCGTTCACGTGATGGTCGAAAACGCATTGGCGTTCACCATGGACACGCAGAAAGGATGGAGGCCCTCGCGAAGCGATACGGCATTCACTTGTTGACCAATTACGAATCGCGAAAACTGTCAAGACTTGCTCGCCAAACATTGCGAGACTCCAATCCGCCCCCCTCGTAGGATCGTAGGCGTAGTTAAATTGCCCGAGACCGGTCGTCATGCTTGAGAGCCGTTCTTTAGAATTGACGATGCCCTTTAGTCTGAACGATGTGGTCCTTGTGGATTTGGCCGTCCCAGCAAGTAAGGCAAACAAGAACGCGTTGGTGATCATCGAACAGGTCAACAAGTTCTATGGCGACCTTCATGTGCTCAAAGACATTAATACGACCGTCGCCCGCGGCGAGGTAGTAGTGGTCATCGGCCCCTCTGGCTCCGGAAAGTCCACTCTCTGCAGAGCCATCAACCGGCTTGAGACTATCGACTCCGGGGTCATATTTATCGATGGCGAACCGCTCCCGAAAGAGGGCAAGGAGCTCGCTAGACTTCGTGCCGACGTTGGAATGGTTTTTCAATCATTTAACCTCTTTGCGCACAAAACCGCCCTCGAAAATGTGACGCTCGGGCCGATCAAAGTCCGAAACATGAAACGGCAAGACGCTCTCGAAAAGGCCATGCTTCTGCTTGAGCGCGTGGGCGTGGCAAAACAGGCAAAAAAGTACCCCCACCAGCTTTCCGGTGGACAACAGCAGCGTGTTGCGATCGCCCGCTCGCTAGCAATGAATCCAAAATTGATCTTGTTGGACGAACCGACCAGCGCCCTTGATCCCGAAATGATCAACGAGGTGCTGGACGTGATGGTGGGGCTGGCCAGGGAAGGCATGACAATGTTAGTTGTCACTCACGAAATGGGTTTCGCCCGCAAGGCCGGCAGCCGGGTGCTGTTCATGGCGGACGGACAGATCCTCGAAGAAGCTCCCCCGGCAGAGTTCTTCACACGTCCTGCGACTGCAAGAGCGACGGATTTTCTGTCGAAAATACTTTCGCACTAAGCCCTAGAAAAAGCCAAATTAGACTGGGAAAGAAAATATGAGCTATCAACTCCTAAGAGTCCTCACCCTGGCGGTATCGTCCGCGTTTTCTTTGAGCTCATGTGACTTGAGTCAACCGTCGGGCGATCGCGATTCTGGAGCGAATGGTCCCTATAAGCTCACGATCGCCACAGACCCCAAATTCGAGGCGGATACTACCATGGAGAAGCTCTCCAGGGCCAAAAAGATCACCATTGGTACCAAGTTTGACCAACCGCTGTTCGGCCAAAAGGGCCCCGACAACAAACCTAGGGGCTTTGATGTGGCAATCGGTTCGCTTGTCGCCTCCCGGCTCGGAATTCCTTATGAAAAGATCGAGTGGGTCGAGACTGTCTCGGTCAACCGCGAGCCCTTCGTTCAACAGGGCCGGGTGGACATCGTGGTGGCAACCTACACGATCAACGACGAACGCAAAAAAGTCATCGACTTTGCAGGCCCGTACTACGAGGCAGGCCAATCCCTCATGGTTCTGAAATCGAACAATGAGGTGAAGGGTCCCGAGGATCTCCGTGGCAAGCCGGTGTGCTCGGTTGAGGGTTCCACACCCGCGGCTCGCATTGTAAAAGATTACGGAGCCAGGCTCGTAGCAACGGACGCCTACTCGAAATGCCTCGAGCCGCTGCGCAATGGCCAAGTCGCAGCTGTAACAACCGACAATGTCATCCTCGCCGGCTTTGTCGACCAAAACCCCGAGTTCAAACTCGCCGGCGAACCTTTCACGAAAGAGCCTTATGGGATCGGTCTCAAGAAAAACGACGACAAGTTCCGTGCATTTATCAACAACATCCTCGAGGAGGCCGAGAAGGACGGGACGTGGAAAAGGCTTTGGGAAGAGACTGCGGGTAAGGTTCTGCCAACGCCCAATCCGCCGACCATTGACCGGTATTAACGAAGCACCCGGCCGGAGCGCTCGTTCCATGGCGAAACAAGATCACTAAGAGGAACCACGCTCTTGCATGTTGTCCTTGATAATTTCGGCCTGTTCTGGCTCGGTTTCGTTTCCACTTTGCATCTACTGACTGTCTCGGGCGTTGGAGCACTCGTGTTGGGCACCGTGATGGCGTCATTGCGTGTGTCACCATTCGGTTCCTTTCGCGCCTTTTCTGCAACCTATACCGAGATTCTGCGGAATACGCCCCTGACCTTAGTGTTCTTTTTTTGCGTATTCGTTCTTCCGAAACTCGGCGTTATCCTGGACTTCCAATTTTCCGCGATAATTGCGCTGACGGCGTATACGACTCCGTTCGTTGCAGAAGCCCTGCGATCGGGAATCAATGGCGTGCCCGTCGGTCAGGCCGAGGCCGCTCGCAGTATCGGTCTGAGATTTGACCAGGTGCTAACCCTCATCGTTCTGCCTCAAGCCGTTCGTATGGTCATTCCTCCGCTGATAAATGTGCTCATTGCGCTGACAAAGAACACTTCGGTCGCTGGTGGCTTCTTCGTCTTTGAGCTCTTCAGTGTCGGCAAACGCCTGGCCAATTTGCATGGTTCAGCCGTGGTTCCGATTCTGCTCGGCGTGGCATGCTTCTATCTTCTAATTACGGTTCCGCTCGGCCAGCTGTCCCATCGCCTGGAACGCAAAGCGGCACTGGTCCGATGAGCTCCTCGGTTCTCTACGACGCGCCAGGTCCCAAGACGCGCCGGCTGTCCCGCATCGTTTCGATCCTCGGCCTTCTAGTGATCATGGGTGGAGTTGCGTGGGTGGTAGCGATCCTCGCGGCGCCCCGCGAAACCCAGCAGGGTTTGGTGCAGCCCGGATTATTCGACGCCTCTCGCTGGAACATTTTCTACAAGCCCTTCCAGGGCTACAGTCCCTTTCAGGTTTGGTATGGCATCTTCAGCGGGCTCATGGCCACTTTCGGTGCCGCGACCGTCGCCGCAGTGCTGGCAATGTCCTTGGGGCTGGTCATCTGTCTCTTGCGGCTCGCAAAGAGAGCATGGGTACGAGTGCCAACCACCGTGATGTTGGAATTCGTCCGTGGCATGCCGGTACTGCTGATGATGCTGTTCATCCTGCTTGTGTTCGGAATATCCACCTTTTGGGTGGTCGTGACGGCGCTAGCACTCTATAATGGCGCCGTTATCGGTGAGGCGATCCGCTCGGGAATCCGGTCCTTGCCACGAGGACAACGCGAGGCAGGTCTCTCTCTTGGGCTTAGTAGTCTACAGGTCAGGCTAATCATCGAGTTGCCCCAGGCTCTGCGCCAAATGACGCCCATCATCGTAGCTCAGCTGGTGGTGTTGCTTAAAGATACCTCGCTGGCCTACATCATCGGCTATGAGGATTTGCTGAAGAAGATCACGAATCTGTCGAACTTCTACGGTGACCGATATTTCTTTTCGGTGTTCTTTGTAGCGCTCGTCGCCTATCTGATCGTGAATCTGAGCGTCTCGTGGTTTGCCCGGTATCTGTCCAAGCACGTGCGCTAAAACGCGCCTATCTGGGCGGGAGAGGTCAAGTGCAATTGCTGCGAGTCGGAGGATCTGGCCATTCTTCCTTCTGCTATCTTACTTCGACCTTTCCCTCATTGGCTGGACGTCGGGCGTGGCGGCACGTATCCTCGAGGGGACATGCCCGAATCGCGGATTGACGATCTGAACCCCGAACAGCTCCGCGCTGCCACCGCAGGCGAGGGCCCGGTTCTTACCATTGCCGGGGCCGGCACGGGCAAGACCAAAACTCTTGCGTCGCGGGTGGCCTGGCTCGTGTCGCAGGGGATCGATCCGGGCCGGATCATGCTTCTCACGTTCACGCGCAGGGCTTCGGACGAGATGTTGCGCCGGGCCAGGAGAGCCTTGGGTGAGACCGGAAGCCGCACGCTCGGAACCGTCTGGGGTGGTACCTTTCACTCCGTGGCCAACCGGCTGCTGCGCACCTACGGGGAAGCCATCGGGCTCGATCCGGATTTTACCGTGATCGATCAGTCGGATGCCGAGGATCTGATGGACGCGTCTCGCCATGATCACGCCTTGGGCTCAAAAGAGAAACGATTCCCCCGCAAACAGACGTGTCTCTCGATCTACTCCCGTTGCGTCAACAGTTCCGATCGCCTCGATCATACGCTGGCGGCGTTCTTTCCGTGGTGCATCGAGTGGGAGCAGGAACTGCGGCTACTTTTCAAATCGTATACCGAAGCAAAGCAGGAACGGCATGTGCTCGATTACGACGATCTCCTCCTCTATTGGTTTCATCTGCTTGGCGACGAGACGCTCGTCACTCTCTTGAACGAACGGTTCGATCACATCCTCGTGGACGAATATCAGGACACCAACCGGCTGCAGTTCTCCATTCTCCATCGCATGCGGTCGCTTAATCACAACCTCACCGTCGTGGGTGACGATGCGCAGAGCATCTACAGCTTCCGCGCCGCCGAAGTGCGCAACATTCTCGATTTCCCGACCGAATTTCCCGAGGCGACGGTGGTCACGCTCGAAACCAACTATCGTTCCACCCAGCCGATCCTCGACGCCACCAATCGCATCATTGGCCTCTCCCCTAAGCGCCATGCGAAGGAACTCCGCTCGGTGAAAGGTAATGGCCCCAAGCCGGCTCTCATCACGTGTGAGCGGGAGGAGGATCAGACCGACTTCGTGGTGGAGAAGGTTCTTGAACACCATGAGAACGGCCTGGGTCTCCGGCGCCAGGCGATCTTGGTGCGCACCGCTTATTGGTCGGATCATCTTGAGGTAGAGCTGACCCGCCGCAATATTCCATATCGCAAATATGGCGGCCTGAAATTCCTCGAAGCTGCACACATCAAGGATCTGATGTCCTTCCTGCGGGTGCTCGAGAATCCGCGCGATCAGCTTGCCTGGACACGCATCCTGCGCCTTCTCGAAGGGGTCGGCCCGGCCGTTGCCAAGCGCGCCTGCGAAGCCGTTGCTGAGTCAGGGGGCGACGTCGCAGCATTGAAACGGGTCCCCGCTCCAGCTCCCGTGGAAGCCGAGCTGACGAAACTAGCGAACCTGATCCGGTCGCTTTCCAGGAAGAACACCACCGAAAACGTAGCGTCGGATATCGAACGGATTCGGTCTTTTTACGATCCTCTCATCGAGCGGCTTTACGAGAATGCGGATCCTCGTAAGCGCGATCTGGAGCAGCTCGAGCAAATCTCCTCCGCCTATTCCAGCCGGCAGGCCTTTCTGAGCGAACTCACGTTGGATCCGCCTCAAGCCACCGGCGATTTTGCGGGATCGCCCTCGAAGGATGATGACTGGCTCACCGTCAGCACCATCCATTCGGCCAAAGGATGCGAATGGGATGTAGTGTACGTGATCCACGTCTCCGACGGAATCCTTCCCAGCGATATGGCCACCGGCGACGCTGATCAGATTGAGGAGGAGCGCAGGTTGCTTTACGTTGCATGCACGCGGGCCAGAGAGCATCTCTACGTGTTGCATCCTCTGCGCTACTATGTGAAAGGCCGGCGAGGCGACGCGCACATATATTCGCAGTTAACCCGCTTCATCCCTCGCGAACTGAAGTCTTGTTTCCAGCTCGACCGCCGAGCTCAGGGCGCTTCCCCCCCCAAGATCTCAGCCTCAGTCCGCGTCGCGGACATCCAGAAATCGATCCGCGGGATCTGGGAATAGGGTATCTACAGCTACGAGAACGTTCTATGGAAACTCGGTCTCATAGTGCGCTGCGGAGCGGCCCAGAAACACTCTAGCTTTCAGCCTAAAATCATTCACATTCAACGCAACCAAATGCACCGCCCCCCGACTCAAGGTGTGAAGGGAGCCAAGCCAAGTGTGACTAATGCATTGTGTAATCGAAAGCTCGCATGAAAAATTCGACGTCGTCCCGCCCCGGGCGCGTCTTGACCACCGATGCGGTGGAACGCCTCGCCAGACAGTTGGTCCCGAGATACAGCCAACACCCCGCAGGCGCGGCGGTGCGGCGCAAGCTCCAGGCCCTGGAGCGCAATTGCCGATTCACTCCCAGATCCCGGCAGTTGTTTGAAGAGCTCCTCGGGCGCGTTGGAGTCGCTTCGACACAGGGAATTTCTCTGCCCATCAGCGATCAACCCTTCTGGTTTCGCGCCGGGCATCCGCTGGCGAATTATCAATCGGCGCCGACATTGCCCCCATCCGTGGACGTGCTGATCATCGGCGCAGGGCTGACCGGCGCATCGGCGGCCTATCATCTCGGGCCGGCGGTGCGCGATCGCAGCCTGCACGTCGCCGTCATCGATCGCGGCGATCCCGCCACCGAAGCTAGCGGACGCAACGGCGGCAACTTCGAGCTGCTTCCCGAGAATTCCGTCGGTCTGTACGGGGGTCTGGCGCGCGAGCGACTTCAGTTTCTCCTGCACGTCTACCCTTCTGTGCCGATCGAAGTCCTTCGCGCCGAAAGCGAACGGCAGGCGTCGCTGGTCCTGGGAATGGCCCTTCGCAACCGCGATCGACTTCAGCAGATCATCGATGACGAATCGATCGATTGCGATTTTTCTCCGCGCGGATGGATCTACCTCGCCCACACCGACAGCGAAGAACAGGGAATGTGCGAGGAAGTCATGCTCGCCGCCCAGCACGGCCAGCGCATCGAGCTCTGGTCGCGGCGGAAAATCTTCGAGGAGTTCGACATTCGCACCGACTTCGTCGGCCGGTTCATCCCCGGCGACGGAACGTATCATCCGTTCAAATATGTCTGCGGCGTGATCAGCGCAGCGCTGAAGAGTGGCGTTGAGCTGTATACGCGCGTGCGCGTGAAACGGATTCGATCGATGTCGCCCGATCGTCATTACCTGACAACCGACCGTGGCCGCATCGTCGCCCGGCGCGTGATTGTCGCGACCAACGCATTCACGCGCGAACTGCTGCCGGAGATGCGCAGCATCTCGCCGCGGCAAAGCCAGATCATGCTCACCGAACACGCGCTGGATCGCGCGCGGGGACGCACCATCACCACCGAGCAAGGCCCAGCCTTCTTCAATCAGCCGCGCGCCGGAGCACGCAACGGACGCGCCCCGCTGTTGTTTGGCGGCGGCAACGATCGACCAATGAAGAATCCCGCGTCACGCCGCAGATCGCTTGGAATTCACAATCTGCTGCTGCGGCTGCGCGATCGATATTATCCCGAGTTGTGCGGACAGCCGCCGACTTCTGAGTGGGTCGGGCCGATGGCCTTCACGCCGGATGCATTGCCGGCGGTCGGATTTGTTCGCCCCGGGGTCATCCTCGCCGCCGGTTTCAACGGGTATGGCGGCAGTTACACCACCGCTGCCGGGCAAGCCAGCGCCGAGATGGCGCTCACCGACGAATCCCCCGATTGGACGCCGCAGGATGTCTTCTCCCCGCGCCGATTCCTCAGCAAACATCCTCTGTTCCTCTCGTCCAAGGATAATCTCTGGCGAATCGCACAGGCGCTGTGCAAGCGGTTGATCGTGGTCAACGAACAGATCTCCTTCGAGTGCACCTACGGTGCGACCAGCGTCCCGGGCGAAACGCCGGAGATTTCGACCATGACGCTGGAGCGGATGACCTCGCAGCCGGGGTCGACGATCAAGCCGGATGCGCTGCGCGACTTTCCCCTCTTTGCTGATTTCAGCGATCGCGAGCTTCGACAGTTGCTGCGGCTCATGCGCCGCTGGGACCTGCCGCAGGGAACTGTGGTGGTGAGCGAAGGTGGGCCCGGCGGCAGCTGCTTCATCATCGTCAGCGGCAGCGTTGACGTGACCGTGCGCGTGCGCGGCCGCCAGCAACTCCTTGCCCAACTCCCCGCCGGCAGCATCTTCGGTCAGGTCAGCCTCATCAGCGGCGAGGCACGCACCGCGACGTGTTCGATGCCCAACGACGGGGTCATCCTCGAGTTGGAGCGCAAGCCGTGCGAAACCCTCCTCTCCGTCGGCTCCCACACCGCCCTGAAATTCCTCGCCGCGTTGAACCAGGACCTGATCAGCGCCCTCCGCGGCGCCGACCAGCGGCTGCTGCAGCTCAGCGCCGCCGGGCGTGCGGCGTGTGCGGTCTGAACGCGCGACGGAATCTACCGGCATGCGTCCAGACAGCTATCTTCGTCGGCGACTTCACGGTCAATCCACAAGTCTGTCGCCTTCACCTGCAGCAGACTTCGTTCAGTTTCCCGCATCGGAGTGTAGCAGGTAGATATCACCTGGATGACGGCCCTTCGTAGCCGATATAGCCAATGCGACCCTGCTGGTTGCGAACCGCTTCCTGCTGGCGTGCGAGTTGTGTGCGCCACATGCGCGCCTCACTAGCAGACTGCGGTCGACTGTTCACGCATCCGAAAACCAGTAAAGAGATTGCGAGCATCGGTCCGATAAAGCGAAAACTCATTAAGAACCATATAGCACTTCCCGGTCGGCAAAAACTAAAAACCGCAACGGCCCTGGTATGGAGGCTTAGTGCTTAAACAAAGATTCGTCACCCTGCCACTGCCTGTTGAGTTCGCAGGCGGAACGCGCGATCAGCAGCGCAGCGCAAAATTATCCCCGCTGCGCGGAACTCCCCATTTCGGCTCTGCCCAAGGAGCCGTTTGAGCGCGGATGTCGAACTACGGTTCGAACCCAACCCGTCGCCTTGCGAGCCACCGTTGGCGGACTTCAATCCTCCGGGGACCGGTCTACGCAACAGTTCTGGATTGATTTATTCCGACTCGAAGCGAGGGCTCGTTTAGGGCGTTGCCGGCGCCTCATACTGGGACGTCCCCGAAAGCCGCCCACAGGTATGATTCGGCTGAGACGGAAGCCCGCCGCCACATAAAGCTCCCTAAACTCTTCCTCAGTTCGCTCGCGACCTGACAGGATGACCTCGGCTGCTATTTCCCACCGAAATCTGTTTGAGACTTCCATTCGGGACAGGCGTAAACGAATTGCCTGTCCATCTAAACACCTCATCCTTGCTGTTGACACCCCAGACCGCTCCATCTGCGCTAGCCGATACATACTTCAGCTCCCCGGCGATCTGCCGCCAACCATTCCCGGTCCAAGTAAAGATCTGGTTCTTAGCATTGACGCCCCAGATATTCTTGGGGTTTCCCACCGAAATCTGTTTGAGTCTCCCGTTCGGGACAGGCGTAAACGAATTATCTGTCCATCTAAAGACCTCATCCTTCCTGTTGACACCCCAGACGCTACCATCTGCGCCGGCCGATACATACTTCAGCTCTCCCGCAATCTGTTGCCAACCATTTCCGGTCCAAGTAAAGATCCGGTTCTTAGCATTGACGCCCCAGATATTCTTGGGGTTTCCCACCGAAATCTGTTTGAGTCTCCCGTTCGGGACAGGCGTGAAGGAATTATCTGTCCACCTAAAGACCTCATCCTTGCTGTTGACACCCCAGACCGCTCCATCTGCGCTAGCCGATACATACTTCAGCTCTCCCGCGATCTGTCGCCAACCATCCCCGGTCCATGTGAAGATCTGGTTCTTAGCATTGACGCCCCAAATATTGCCGGGGCCTTCGTTGGCTTGAACTAAACGTGGAATTAGATTTACAAGTAATAAGGCGGCGATAAGGCACCCCCGCGATATGGAACAAGTAGAGGTGAGTATTTGCATAGTTTGGTTCATCTCAGGACGGTCGAAAGTTTTTAATGATCGTACCGGCATCTTCACTCAGTGATGCCCTTATGTAGCATTTCTTTGCTCCCTCTTCCATAATTTTGGCGGAATCAACTCCAACACCCCCATTCACTCCGCCACAGCAGCCGCCATGTTCCGTCTTGCCGCCAGGTCGAGCTCAATGCGAGCGCCGAGGACGTCCGAGCAGGGCCCTTCTTCTGCAGTGAACTTTTCCGAGTGCGTCGACCGCTTGGTCTCGTCTTGTCGCGCGGTGCGGGCAAGCATAGGTTTCTCCGTGCGATTCCACAGAACATCGGATAATTACGCGCTGACCGGGCCGGTCAATGGGGCGGTTGGCGCTGGCAGACTGTGGAGCCGGCGTGCCGGTGGCGCCGACGCCGGTCAATGCAGCGATGACCGAATGCCAGGCGCAGGCCTTCGTAGAGGCTTTGAAGCCGCGTTGCTCGGGCAAGCCGGTGGTCGCAGTCCTCGCGCTGAATGAAGGCACCGAGACAACCGACTTCTTGCTGCCGCATGCGGTCCTGCAGCGTGCCGGCGTTGCCGACGTGCAGGTGGTGGCGCCTCGTCGCGGCCGTGTCTTCCTGTACCCCGCGCTGCAGGTCGAGGTGGCGCAGGATCTCGCCAGCTTCGACCGGGCTTATCCCTCGGGCGCGGACTACGTGGTCGTCCCGGCGATGCGCGACGACAACAACCCTGCGATCGCAGCCTGGCTGAAGCAGCAGGCCAATCGAGGCGCCCGCATCATCGGCGTCTGCGTGGGTGCGCTGGTCGTGGGTCGCGCCGGCCTCCTCGATGGTCGGCGCTTCACGACCCACTGGTACTACCGCAAGACCCTGCTTAAGCGCCATCCGGGCTGCGTGTATGTGCCGCACCAGCGCTATGTAATCGACGGCGCCGTCGCTACGACGACCGGCATCACCGCGTCGGTGCCGGCCATGCTCGCGCTGGTGGAAGCGATCGACGGACGCGGGAAGGCGCAGGCGCTCGCCACCGAGCTGGGTGTGGACTCCTGGAGCCCGGCGCACGACAGCTCGCTTTTCGGGCTGAATGCCAGCCGGGCCTGGAGCTATCTGCTCAACAAAGCGGCGTTCTGGCGCCATGAGCGCTGGAGCGTCGACGTCCGGGATGGCATGGACGACATCGCCCTTGCGTTCGCGGCGGACGCCTGGTCGCGCACCGGGCGCGTCAGCGTCGACGCCTCGGCTTCGGGTCCCGTGACGCTCCGCAGCGGCCTGGTGCTAGCGGCGCAGCCGGCTGCCCAAGGCAAACCGCGCCTGCCGCTGGCGCCGGCGCTCAAGCCGGTGCAACAGCTCGACCGCACGCTGTGCGAAATCGCCGAGCGCTTCGGCCCGGCGCGGCGCGAGTGGGTCATGATGGAACTGGAATACGCCGGCGTCGCAGCCTGCGCGCATTGATTAAAGGGCCTTAGGAGACTGTTGAAATACCCACATATGCCACGTTGCCGTCAATTTTCGGAAGATCGCAAGGAGCCGAGCGCAGAGCGTAGCCGCAGTGCTACGCGCAAGCTTGGCGACATAGCGAGGGCCGAAAATTGGCGCAACCCGGAGGGCGTGAGCTCTTTGGGGGCATCTCTCGGCGTCGCTCCTCAGTCACAGCCCCTTTTTTGGGATGCTCCTTCGTCCCTCCACCGATATCTGCCCCACATAGCTCACGTGTGACATGCGTGGGTATTTCAACAGTCTCTAAAGCCAAGCGCAGCGACGGGCGCCGGCAGCGCACGTTTCCCGAAGCTGATGATGCTATAAAGTCAGTGACATGTAAATCATAGGCCCGCCCCTTTTACCGCAGGCTCTACTCTCGACGGAATTCATAAGCCTGACCGTCATCATAGGAAAGGCGCAGCAAATTGAGCTTAGCCTCCTTGTCGATCTGAAATTGGGCGAATCCGATCGGCAGAGGGCCGAGATTTTCTGCGATTGCGGCGAATCTACCGAGCGGCATGATCTTGGCCGTGAAAACGTCGCCGTCCCACGGCTCGAGCTTCAGGTTGGCGCCGGTGGCCTGAATCTCCATGACCAGCGCATCGCCTTCCAGCGCCACCGCCACCGCGCCAAAGCTCGGATTGACGAACTTGCCGGCGAGCGGTGCGAGCGGCGGGAACGGTCGCGGGCTGGCAGGCTTGGCAAACAGCTTGGCATTCGTCTCGAATCTGGCTGTCGCTGCCTTAAGCGTCTCCGCCACGCGGTCGACTTCGGGATTGTCAAGAATCCGGTCCAAAGTCCAGAGTCCAATCGCATCCGGAAAACCCACATTTGTCTCGTTGGTGAGGACGATAACGCCAAGATTCTTATCGGGCACCATGCCGACATAGGCGCCGAAGCTGCTGGTTCCTCCGTCGTGCCAAATGATGTTGCCGTTCGGTGTCTGTTGAATGACCCAGCCCAGGGCATAGAACAACTTGTCGGAGATCGCCACCTTCGGCGTGTGAGTAAAGGCAAGATTTTCGGGCGAGACGATGCGGCGTCCTTCGAAGGTGCCGTTACCGAGCTGCAAGCGGACCCAGCGCGCCATATCTTCGATTGTGGAGTTGATATCGCCGGCTCCACCGAAGTCGTAAGGAAAGAGTTGGGTGAAGGGCACCTCGGTTGTGCCCTCGGGGCTCCAGCTATAACCTTGGGCATGATTGGTCGCAGCTTCGATGGCCGCGGCCGTGTAGGAGGAGTCCTTCATGCCCAGGGGATCGAGCAGTTCCTGCTGAAGGACCGTATCTCCATTCGCAGCCCCCGCGGCTTTGGCCACAATGCGACCGGCCAAGAGATGCGTGATGTTGGTATAGGCGAAGGTCGAGCGAAAACTGGACACCGGCTCGACATGGCGCAATGAGCGGATCAACGCCGCCTCGTCAAAGCCGAGCCATGCCAAGTCCATCGTTCACGTAGGGTGGAAGTCCCGAGCGCTGAGCGAGCAGGTCGAAGACCCTGAACTCGCGCGTCACCCAAGGGTCCCTTAACTGAAAGTCCGGATCGAGATCGACAACGCGGTCGTCCCACCGCAACTTCCCGCGATCGACCATGATGGCCAGGGTCGTAGCGAGAAATGCCTTCGTCGTTGACCCGATCTGGAAGATCGTGCGCGTATCGACGGGCACGCTACTGCTCTTGCTGCGCACGCCGAAGCCCTTGGCGTATACCAGCTTGTCGCCGACGACGATCCCGATGGCCAGGCCCGGCACGTCGAACGCCTTTCATTCCGCTGGCAATGTAGGCCTCGAATTCCGGGATCAGCGTCTGAACGCGATCCTCAATGGGCGCGCCGGTCTTGGACTGTTCCGCTGCCAACGCCACGTTCTGAAGGTCAAAGCTGGCCAGTGCGGCGATCGTCAGGAACGATAGGAAGACGCCCCGAATACAGCGGTAAGCTTGCGGTCTCGCTTGCGACCTAATTCTGCCGCTTTGGCTAGTCATCCCAACAAAGCTCTCCCCTCGAGCACTAGGTGGCCTCTTCATCATTTCAGGCGGGAAAAATGGGAGCGGCTCACAACATCCATCTCGGCATTTGCCTCCCGCTGGCATCTTTTGTAAAGGTAAACTTGCCCTGATGTCCCGGGTTCTTCTCATCCTTCTCTGGGTTGGCATCTCGGCTCTCGGCGCAGTCGCGGTCGCCGTTTCCGCCCTTTACCGCGGCGAGCAAATCAACGCGCTGTAGCTGGTCGTCCAGGGCTTGTGCACCTTCGCGGTAGCCTATCGCTTCCACAGCAAGTGGCTGGTCACGAAGGTGCTCGTGCTCGGTGAGAACGGTTCTCTATCTGACTCCGCGCGCCGGCGTTCTTGGCGCGATTCTATTGACGGGCTATCTCGGCGCAGCTGTTGCGACTCATGTGCGCACGGGAGGCGGATGTTTGAGATTCTTTTTCCGGTGATTTTTGCCACGATAATCTGCGCTCATCTGTTTCATCTGCGGATTGTTGTATCAATCCTCTTTCCTCAATGACGCGTCGGTCTTTTCGAACCAGGCGTCTGCGAATAGCTTTGCGAGTTCGCCGCCAGTGTCGAAGCTCACAACCACCAGGCCGGAGCCCGATAGATCAGCGGCGGAATCATGATAAATGAAAAGGGCGATATCCTGCGCGGATTGCCTTCCTCGTACAGTAGTCCGGAGCGAGCAGTAGCGCCCTGTCTCAAGTTCTCGCGCCACCTGTTTCTCCACGCTGTCGGCTTTGCCCTTTGACCCGTAGCCGATCGTGCGCATGTATCGGCAGATCTCCCGGTAGTCCTTTAGAAAAAAGTAGGTAACGTTTCGATCCGCATCGATAACGTCAGCGCGCTCTTGATAGATCTTCGATGCCCAGTTTCGATCGTCGTCAAGGCCCATACGAAGAGGTTGATGGCTGAGAGTTGATAGTTGATGGTTGAGGGTTGAGGGTTGACGAAACCGCGGACGTCGAGGATTTGGCCGGATCTTTCGGCGTTTTGGACAGCGCGTTCGTCTTCGCGCACCTCAATGATGATGTCGGCGTCCTTTTGTTTGAGGAATTCTTCGGTCAGTTCCACCAGCCGCAATGCCTTTGGTAGTGCCTCCTGGAAGGCCTTTCTCCAACCCCACCTCTGGACACTGCGCGGCATTGGTGAACTGCACCGCGATGAGGGCCAACCGCTCGACTTCGATCGTGTGTTCAAGTATATGCATGGCTTTCAGTCGTTGTCCTCTTCAATGGCAAAGTCATTCAGGCGAATCGAGCATGGAAATACGCACAACTGATCACCACAGAGGGCACCGAGAACACAGAGCCAAGGGAGACGCCGTCAATTATACGGGGACATGTAGTTGTAAACTCCAATCCCGCAGCCTACCGCCGCTCCCAAGAAGCCCCCGGCTGACAGAAGTAGCCAGCCCGCAGATCAGTCACCCAATTCCGCTCGGTCAGCTCGAGATCGCCGATGATAGCCTCGATCCTGAACCATTCATCCGGCGGCAATTTCTGCCTCGGCACCTGCAGACTCACGCTTCCCTGAGTGGTCGGGGCCTCGATCAAGAACGGGGCTTCATCCCCGGGCGCCCAGCAGTGTCACGCGCGCCTCACCGACCCGCTCTCGAAGGCACCCTTGGGCAGAGTTGAGAAATCGCAGTCTATAAGCCAAGCTTTTGCAAAAGCTCTTCGACCGTCAAGTCATTGGTGGGCGGCGATGCGTTTGAGGATTCCCGCGAGGGTTCCGATCTTGATCGGATGGTGATAGGGAATAACCTCATGATTTTCGCCATCCTGCTGCGTGGTTACTCGGGTGTGGGAACCTTTCTGCCGGGTTACCGCGTAACCTAAGACGCGCAACGCTCGGGCCAGTTGCGGTCCGTCAACGTCGCGGGGTAACTTCACCGCGACAGGACTTCATCTCGCACAAAGTGGAGCCGGATCAGCTTGGGTGCTTCCATGGTTTCATCGAAGTAGCAATCGACGGCGTCTTTCACCATCGCCCGCAACTCTTCGAGCGTGTCGCCCTGGGTGTGGATGCCATAACCTAATGCGGTGGCCGTATAACCACCATCCACTTCGTCTTCGCGAACCTCGAAGATGATCTCGCTCATGGGTCTAATCTAGGCGGGTGTCTCGATCGTGGCAAGCCACCCGAGGAGCGGAACAGGCATGTCGGGAGATACGGGCGCTCGCAATGCTCGCCCTTTCCGTGAGTGCCGCTCATGCGGGGATCGCGCATAGGCGGATTGCCCTCCCAGTCCTGTCACCGCTCCCACGGAGCCAAACTTTGGCAGAAATAACCCGCGAGTAGATCAGCCGCCCAATCGCGTTCCTCCAGTTCAAGGTCGCGGACGATCGACTTGATGGTAAACCAATCCTTCGGAGGCAGCTCGCTCCTCGGGACCTGCAGACTCACGCCTCCCTGGGTGGTTGACGCCTCGATGAGGAACGGCGCATCACCTCCCGGCACCCAGCCCAGTAGCACCCGGGCTTCGTCGACTCCTGCGCGAACGAGTTTCTTGGCCAACTGGCGGGCGCGCAACGCACCGCACTTATCCACCTTGTGCGGATCCTTGCCTGGCAGCGCTCCGCCGCCGATCGGCACGCCCGGTCCGTAGTGGTCGATAACGAGCTTCTTCCCCGAAAGCCCGTTGTCTCCCGCGGGACCGCCGATCGCGAATTCCCCTGCCCCATTTAGAATGAGCCTGTCCTGGGCGAAGGTTGAAGCAGCTCCATGCAGTCCTCCATTCTCCAACTCCCTCAGAATGTGCTTGAGGATCGGCAGCAGAATCCGGTGCTGCCGCTCGTAAGGTAGCTTTGGGAGGTGCTGGACGCTCAGGATCAGGCGATCCCATTCGACCCGAGTCGCGCCTGGAGCTACGCTCAACGAGAAGAGGATCTTGAAATCCGGACCGAAAGTCGCGGAGAGTTCTGCGTCGCTCCGCAGTCGTGCAAAGAGCCGGCGTCCTAGCTCACCGGAGATCCAATGTGCGGTCGGAAGGCAGTTGCGAAATGCCGCTTTTTGCTCGCATTTTGACACTTTCTTCTGTATCGGCGACTGTTCAGGGTGAATCTTCCGCCAGGCCTGGACAGTCGCGTATAAGACTGCATTTGTCCCGCCGTTCCTGATAGGGTGCTGAATCTCGATGACCGCGGACAAACTGAAGCCAAATTTTATCTTGCAAGGATCGCTCTTTCCGGAAGCGGTGCTGGTGCTCACCACGCTGTCGTTCGGCGACTCCGTCAAGATTATCGGCCAAGGTCGACGGACGAATCAAGTTTACCAACCGATCCGGACCGCTGCCCAGCTTGCCACACTGCCGGAAACGGAGCCTTTCGATGCCGCGAATTTTGAGTTCCTTGATGAGCGGCTCGTTCCGGAGGTCATCGAGGATTTCGGTCAATGATTTCTCCAGTATGGACCGCACCGAGGTTACAGAGTTGCATTACCTGGCTCCGATCGCCAACGTTAGGTCGATCATGGAGCGTGGGCTACTATCGCACCATCGGGCGTCGCGACTCTCCCGTATCGATATTTCGATGCAGGAGGTTCAGGACACACGAGCAAAGAAGCATGTCCCAGGAGGCCTTTCGCTGCACGATTACGTCAATCTGTACTTCAATGGCCGAAACAAGATGATGGCGAAGCGTCGCCCTCTCCACGACCGAATCTGTGTGCTACGAGTGCGAACAGCTGCGCTGGAAATCGAGGGGGGAGTTATTGCCGATCAAAACGCATCTTCAAAATACGCCCTCTTTATGGCCTCACCGGCGGGCTTGCGGAAGCTGGATTACGATGAGGTCTTCGTTCGTTCCTGGAAGTTTCCCAATGACCAGATCCGTGAGTGGCGTCTCGGCTCAAAAGTTTGCGCCGAGTTGCTCGTTCCCCACCAACTACCCCCGGAGTACATCTTCGGAGCTTTCGTCCACCACGCGACGACCCAGGCCCTTTTTCAAGCGACAGGTGCAAACATTCCGTGCGTAATTAACCCAGATGTTTTTCTCCGATGAAAGGAGCTGTCATGATTCGCGTGCTTCTAGGTAATCTTTTCCAGTCCGAGGCCCAAACATGGGTCAATACCGTCAACTGCGTGGGTATCATGGGAAAAGGGGTCGCGCTCGAATTCAAGAAGCGCTTTCCCGATATGTTCACAGACTACGAGGCTCGCTGCCGTGCTGGTGAGGTCCGCCTAGGGAACCCCTATCTCTACAAACGACTCGTGGAGCCCTGGATACTCAATTTTCCTACTAAACAGCACTGGCGTCAGGTCACAAACCTACGGGATGTCATCGCCGGGTTAGAGTATTTGCTCGAACACTACAAGAAATGGGGCATCACGTCGCTCGCGGTGCCCCCGCTTGGCTGCGGAAACGGCCAGCTCGAATGGCGGATCGTCGGCCCCACTCTCTACCGCCATTTTCAACGGATGAATATCCCGGTGGAGCTCTACGCCCCGCACGGCACCCCACATGCCGAGCTGCAACCATCGTTCCTCGGAAGCATCGGTCAATCGGGCGATCTCACGCCGTCAACCCCCGAGCCCCAGTTCATCCGGCCTGGATGGGTAGCCATCGTGGATACGCTTCGGCGACTCCAGTCCCAGCCGTATCACCCCCCGGTCGGCCGCACTACGTTCCAGAAAATCGCCTATCTACTCACCGATCTCGGCGTGGATACGGGCCTCGAATACCGCCGCAGCAGTTATGGGCCCTATGCGGAGCAGCTGAAGCGTGTCATTGGGTGCCTGATGAACAACGGCCTCGTCCGCGAGCAGCGACTGGGCCGGATGATCGAGGTACGAACAGGAGAGACTTTCGAAGACGCCCGCAAAGCCTACGCGGACAACCTCCGTGACTACGAGTCAGCCATCCGCAAAACGACCGACCTATTTATGCGCGTGGATACGCAGACCGCTGAGATCGTCGCCACCATACGATTTGCATGCCGTGAGCTGATCCGGGACGGGGAGGGCAAGCCGTCAGAAATGAATGTTCTTCGAGCCGTGATGGAGTGGAAAAAGCGCCGCCGCCCACCATTGTCCGAATCGGAAGTCGCAAGCCATATCCGAAATCTCGCCGCACTCGGCTTGCTCGATGTTGCACCAAGCGCCGAGCTGCCTTTGCCCGAAGACGAACTCGCGGAATTAGCGGAATGAAGCCCGTCACCTGTTAAAATAGTCTAACCGAACTTTCG
Organism: uncultured Verrucomicrobiae bacterium; assembly: GCA_963810765.1. Lineage (GTDB taxonomy): Bacteria > Verrucomicrobiota > Verrucomicrobiia > Chthoniobacterales > Terrimicrobiaceae > DASTFP01. The sequence goes on along the minus strand of CAWEOV010000019.1, from coordinate 21,248 downwards.
CAGATTTTTGCGGTTTGAAACTCTTATTCACGGGGCCTCTCTGAGGCGGAGAACGATTGTTAGCCCTACCCCAAGTTCGTCAGCCGTTGAGTTTTTTCGGGGATATTTGAGGGTAATCGCGAGGGGAGTCTCTGTATGGGAGGGTAACCGACGCGGTTGGGGCGTGTAGTGGAGAAGAGCCCATTGCAGGGGGGAGCTGCTGGCGGCGATGATGTGGGCCATGTTCCTGCGCCGCAATCGCCGGACCGTCGATGGGGAGACTTACGAATACTGGACGCTGGGCAAAACGGTGCGCACCGCCAAGGGTCCGCGCCAGGAAATGGTCGCCATCTTGGCAAAGAGCCCGGACTGGACAGTGGCACGCGTCACGGCTGGGAAGAGGTGGCCGATCTGCTCGAAGGCGGCAATGCCGCGCCGAGGCAAGGCCAGCTGGGTCAGCAGTTGCCGCGGGCGCGCCCGCGGCCGCAGTGGGCGCAGGTCGATCTGCGTGGCGTGCGCGTGGAGCGGGTGCGCGACTTCGGGCAGGTCTATCTGGCGCTCTCGCTCTGGCGGCGGCTGGGCCTGCATACCTTGCTTGCCGGGTTGATCGCGCCTGGCCGGGAGGAGGTGCCGTGGGAGCTGACGGCCTGCATCCTGACCGTGGCCCGCTTCTGCGGCCAGAAGAGCGAACTGGAAGTGGCCGAGCGCTGGTATGCCGACAGCGCGCTGGAAGACCTCCTGGGCGTGCCTTTTCCCCGCGTCAACGATGCGCGGCTCTACCGTGGCCTCGACGTGCTCCACGCGCACAAGGAGGCCTTTGTGCGCATCTGCAGAAGCGCTACGAGAGCTGGTTTGGCGTCGAGTTTGAGTTCCTGCTCTACGACGTCACCAGCACCTATTTTGAAGGCCAAGCCGAGGGCAACAAGAAGGCCGCGCGCGGTTACTCGCGCGACCAGCGTCCCGACTGCAAGCAGGTCAACATCGGCCTGGTCGTCACGCCGGAGGGACTGCCCATCGGCTACGAAGTCTTTGCCGGCAACACCGCCGACGTGACCACGGTCGAGGAAATGGTCGAGTTGATGGAGAAAAAATACGGCCAGGCCAAACGCATCTGGGTGATGGACCGCGGGATGATCAGCGAAGAGAACATCGACTTCCTGCGCGAGCGCGGCGCCCGCTACATCGTGGGCACGCCCAAGAGCCAGCTCAAGGCCTTCGAGGCCCAGCTGCTGGAGCAGGAGAACTGGGCGGAAGTCCAGCCCGGCGTCGAAGTCAAGCTGGTGGCCCATCCCGACGGCCCGCCCGAGGAGCAATACGTGCTGTGCCGTTCGAGCGCGCGGCGGGAGAAGGAAGTGGCCATGCTCGAAGGCCAGCGCCAGCGCCTGCGCGCGCAATTGGACAAGACCCACGCGAGCCTCGTGCGCCGTCCGGCCAAAGAGCCGGGCAAGATCGAACGGCGGATCGGGCGCTGGCTCGGGCGCTTTCCCGCCGCCGAACGTCTGATCGAAGTCGAGGTTGAACGCGACGCGCAAGGCCAGGCCTGCGGACTGAAAATCACCGAGCGAAGCGAACGCAGCGCCTGGGCCGCGCACGCCCACGGCGCCTATTTGCTGCGCACCAACTGCACGGAGAAGGATCCGGCCAAACTCTGGCGCTGGTATATCCAGCTTAGCCAGGCCGAGGAGGCCTTCCGCATCAGCAAGAGCGATCTGAGCCTGCGGCCGGTGTTTCATCAAAAGACCGAACGGGTCGAAGCCCACATCCTGGTCTGCTTTCTGAGCCTGGCCCTGTGGCGCACCCTGGAGATGTGGATGCGCGGCAAAGGCCTGGGCGACTGCGCCCGCCAGCTGCTCAAGGAGGTCGCCACCGTGCGCAGCATGGACGTCGTGCTCCCAGTGCGGGAACCCGACAGCGATGCCACGCGCGAGTTGCGCCTGCGGATCGTCGCGCGCCCTGATCGCCCGGTGGCCGAACTCCTGCACCGCCTCGGACTCGAACTGCCGAGCGCACCGAAAATCGTGCAAAATGTAGTGGAGAAAACCGCTCCTTAGACGCCCCCATTCCTCTGATGAAACCAAAAATCCGCCTCACCACTGACGAACTTGGGCTACTGCCAAAAACGGATGCGGATGTCCGGAGTGAGCAGGGGCAACACTATTAGGCGCAGTGATCATGAGGGATGCCGCAGAAGAGCAGGCGGCAAGGATTTTCATTCGAGAACTGCGGGCCGCGGATCTGACCGAGAAGGCATTGAGGGACCGGCCACGAAGCGAGCCACTCAACTGGAAAATCACCGGGACCATGCGCACGAAAACCACGGTGTCCCTCGGATGGATCGCCCGCAGACTCGACCTTGGGTCGGCCTCGAATGTCTGTCACAAAATGCTGCAATATTCAATATTCAAGTCCGGACCCGAATGGCACGAACTTAAGAGGATTAGGCCGAGCGCGAGGTTGGGCGATTTCTGTGCGGAGGGACGCGCATTTGGTGCCTGGGTTTGGTGAGGAGATGGTAGTTTTTCGGCCTTCGCTTCTTGGCTCTGGGCTCGACGCGGCCCGGGCGGTGTGGCAGCAAATCGCTAGCGATGCTTTCAATGAGAGTGTCCAGAAGAGCTCTCTGTTTGCGAGGCTTGCCATCGGCGGCGTGGATAGCATTGGAGAAGTGGGCGATGCTGTCGAGGGTTGCCTTGAAGGAAAGCCGGGAGAGATCCAAATGGTATCGCAGGGCGGCCTCCTGCATGAGGGCGCGCGCCATGTTGTAAGCGATCTGATGCATGAGCACCTCCTTGAGGACCATCTGAGGGCTCTTGCATCGCAGCACATCCATGCCCAAGAGAGTCTTGATTTCCCGGAAGTGTAGTTCGATGCTCCAACGCTGAAAGTAGAGGGCGGCGAGGTCAGAAGCCGGATGCAGATCGTGGTCCAGGAGGGTGGTGACAAGGATCACTTGGCGTGTGCGAAAGCCCGGAGTGGAGACTTGGTAGCTGATCAGACGCAAAGCCAGAGCCTCTGGGAGGGCATCGTATTCTTGCTGCGGCCAGTTCGCGTTGCGTTGCGCGGGCTTGATCCAGGTGATAAGCCGCTCCCCGGCTTTTAGGCGTTTTCCTTGGCGCATGTCTGTTGGCCGCGCCTGATGAAGGCGCATGACGGCGTCCACCCCGCGCTGCAGGAGGTTTGCGATCTGGAAAAAGGAGCAGAAGCCGCGGTCGGCCAGAAGGATGTCTGCCGGGCACAGGCAATCCCAGAGCGAGCGCAAAAGCACGCTCTCGTGCACATGCTTGGAGGCGTGCGCCAAATGCAGTAGGGCCCCACTGGCAAGCGAGAAGATCGCGGTGAGTTTGAGGATGGGGAAGCCGCACCCAGGCTTCTGGGCCTTGCTCTGGGGCCAGCGCTTCTGGTTGGCCGGGGTATCGGGCATGGAGAGGCAAGTGCCATCGGCAACTTTCACTGATCGGCCCTTGTGAAGCCAGTGCTGCGGAACCTTTCGCTCCAAGCGCCCGGCAAGGTGGGCGTTGATAGAGCCCAGGGTATCGTCGGCCAGGCGCCGGCGTGCCCGGCAGTAGGCGCTGGTGTCGGCGGAGGGTTTTCTCTGGGAGGGCAGCTCGAACTTCCACCATGCCAGAATCTTGAGCAGGGCGTGCCGGCACGAAGAGTCCCTGCAGAGAACCTGGGCCAGAAAGGCCCAGAAGGTGAGGGCTGGGGTAAAAATGCGATCCCGGCCTGCGGGAGCGACCTTCTCGCGGGCCAGCAGAGCCTCGGGAATCAGGTAGCCGAAGGCCTGCTCCAATTTGCTCAAGCTTGAGAGTTCCGAGATGCGGCCAAGCAACCCGCGCAGGGCGCCGGGTTTGGGGCGTCCGAAGAGCAGGGGTCCAAAGGCTTTGAAAAAAGGGGTTGTATGTCTCACGCATAAGGACGTATATATACGTCTCCAATGAGTCCAGAAAAACTTTCACAGGCCAAGCCGCTCACCGCCCGTCAACTCAAAGGCTTAACGGCCCGCTACCAAAGACTCAAAGCCCGCATCGCAAAACTCGGATGGGTCACCCAGGGAAGCGTAACCCCGGGTTCCACCGGCGCGTGGCGCTGGACACGCAAAGAGAAAGCTAAGACCATAACGGTCGCCCTCTCCCAAGAGCAGGCTCAACTCTTCAAGCAAGCCATAAGCAACCACCGCCAACTCGAGCAGATCATTCGCCAGATGCGAGCCATTACCCAAGAGGTTCTGCTCTTGTCTGTTCCCGGCCCTCGTAGGAGAGACCGCAGATTTTCATCCTAAATCGGCCTTAAGTTCGTGCCATTCAGTCCGGACCCCTTTGCTCGGACCCCTTTGCTCGCGTGACCCCTTTGCTCGCGTGATGCAACTGAAAAAGGGAGAATACCGCATGCATGGTTAGTTTGCGGCAGTTGTTACCTTGGCCGGATCGTATTCGAGATTACGCGAGCCGCTGGGATTGAGGTAAGACTTTGCGCTTAGCGTCGGACCCACTTCTCGCGCATTGGGATGTGACAACTCCAAATCCACTCGGCCGTAATGATTTTCTCGCGTGCGAAGATAAAGCCGCACCTGCGCTTGTCTCTGGAACCTTTCCTCGTCGGCTTTCTGCCCGATTGTCGATGACTGAACGTAGCCATCGGTAGGCGCGATCTGTGGGAACTCGTCAGTGGTAACCTGCAACGTTGTGTTGACGCCTTCCACGGTCCACGTCCAATCGAAGGGCTGTCCTTGCGTCGCCCGGCCGCGCGTGATGGTAAGTTTCAAGCCCTCGCCTGCGGGCGGTAGCCGGCTGATCGTCCCGCGCTGAAGATTAAAATAATAGGTGCCTTGCTCGTAAGACAGGCTGTTAAATGTGCTGTGCACGACCAGCGACTCAGCGTCGAGCTTCTTGAATAGCCGGAAGATGACCGGATTGTTCGGATCGGGTTCGTGGTAGTGAGGCTCAAAAAAGGCTGCATACTCATATGCTCCGAAGGCTTCCTTCCCTGCATGGTAACCATTCTTTTCTACCCTTACGCTCAAAACCTTTCCCGTAACCCCTGTCAGTGAGAACAAGCCGTTGGCATCGCTCTGATCAAAGCGTTCCTTGCTACCCTCGACGTCATTCCATCCATATCGCACCTTCGCTTCTGCTATTGGGCGGTCATCTTGATCAACAAGCTTGGCATAAAAGCTGATCGGCATTTTCCATTCAAACGCCGTGTCTCTCTTTTCCATCTCGTTCCACCACTTCCAGCGCGGATCGCTTAGCCCCTGGTATTCGCCTTTGCCGGGAACCTGGTAAGTCAAAGGCGGCGTTGTTGGGACTTCTGGAGGCACGAATGGCGGCGGAGCAGGAATGGAGCGGTTCAGCCACCATAAAGCGACCAAAAGTAAAGCAACGGTAGCGGAACCCAGGATTACAATGGGGCCCTTCATTGCTGTGGTGGAGGTTGCACTATGCTCACGACGGTTAAGTAGAGATCGTCTACTTCCTGTATCCTACGCTTAAACTGGCCACTGTGATCAGAGTCACGACTATCAAAATGATAAGTCGCTTCCAGATTGACATCGATCACTCCGTTGGGCGCTGCAGAAGTTCCTTCCAGCGCGCCTACGGCCTTGGAACGAGGTCGAGCCACGAATGATTTCATTTCATGGGAGTCCGTCACAAAACGGCCCACAAAGAACGTGAACTCCTGCGTCGCCCGTTCGTTAAGATTGGTTCTATTCGGGTAATAATGGTAATGCCAATCTGTGGAGACGTTCCCGTCTGGCTTATAATCGATCTGGTTTCTCTCCCAGTTCGCCTCGATTCCGTATTTGAAGCCGGTAGCTAGCGCATAATCTAATCGATTGCGGAAGTTTACAACGCTGTTCGCCACGTTCGCGCTAATCGACGACATGAACCCGCGATACCCTTTGGTTAGGTCGCCATTCGGAGCCTCGTGATAATCCGGTGTCGGCTCGCTCTGCTCTGCATTGAGGAACCTCGCATAGTTGTTAACGCCACTTCCTGAATCAAAACATCCCGCCGGAACCGCGGCTTCCATAAGAAGGTAGTTCTGCGCTTGGAAGCCCTTTTGCAGAGCCGATCCACAAACGATATTGCCCATACTGTGACCAATCAGACTGACTCTGAAGCCCTGATTTTTGATCGACTGTGCGAACTGCTTCAACGATTCGCCATAAAGCCAAGCCCGCTGCTCACTGCGATTGTATTCGCCATTACTCGCCGGTTGTCCAAAAATCTCTGTCACTACCAAGGGGTCCCAGCGGAGCGAGCAGAACCGACCCTTAAAGCCCGCGTGCCACAGGCGTTTCATCATGGTTTCGCTGAAACTGATGTAATCGTTGTAATCCATGCTCCAACCATGGAGGAAAATCACAGCCTGGTCATTTTCACCTTTCGGCTTTTCGGTAGGGAATGGCTGCTCATTGGGGTCAGGCACCCAGGACACAGGGCCAGTAAACGGCCCGACAACATTCCCATTGGGAGCAGCGATATTTTCCGGCTGCGCCTTGCCCCGGTAATACATCTTTTTGATGTTTTTCAAATCCAGCCACACGCCGGGGATTTCGGCAATTTGCGTGCCGTCGAATTTATTAACCGTCATTATCAGTTGGCCCTTGCCTTCAGCTCCCGCTTCGAACAGCAGGCATTTCTTCGAGTCCTGTGCATTGTTGCCCCTCCAAAAGTCCTGAGGCACCATCATGGGATTTCCGTCAGTCACTTCGCCGAGGGCTCCTGCATCGCGGCCGGAAACTTGGGATAAGGCCGCCTGCTCGTCCTTCAAATACGAATCTGAGCCTTCGTTATCGGTCGATCTGTATATATTTATCCTGGGAGTTGTGCCTCCGACATCTTTGAACTTTAGACCGATCCTGAACGTGCCCTCAGTCAACTCCTTCTGGAATGCATCGATGAACAAGTGAAGCGTGGCAAAATCCTCCAAATCACGCGCTGTCTGAATGACGCCATCTTCGTAATCGGGGAAGGACGGATTAATTACGTCTCCTTCGGAGTTTGGCAATCCGTCGTTGTCATCATTGATCCAAAACCTAAAAGGGGTGTCTTGGGATGTAATGTCCCTGGCTTCTTCGGAAAAGGCAATCGTTCCATCCCGGTTGGCATCGACTGCAATTCCGGCAGGAAGGAGGTAAAGAAACAACGTGCAGCCGTCGATGTCGGGGTAGCCGGGACTATGGGGGTCATCGTCGTAGATGATGTTCGAGTAGTCGACGGTGATGTCAATGGGTTCTCCGGGCGCGAGCGCAGTTTGCAGCACGTGAAAAGAGTCGCCGATACTGGGCAGGTGCTGACCCTGCCCCATGCGTTGATGAATCAGGCTGCCATTAACCGTCACACTGCAACCGTCGTCCGAGAACAAGGCGAGTCCATAGACAAATCGACCCTTCTTGTCGTCGGGGAGTTCCGGCGGGGTGTATTTTCCGGAAAATGAACTGGGATCACCCTTCGTGTAGCTTCGGTAGGCGAGGTCTCCGCTCGCTGCTTGGCGTTGCGCCTCGATCCGCGCCTGCGTGACCGAGCCGTCTGCCATGTCGCTGACGTCATGAATAAGGGTTGCCACGCCCTGGCCGAAAAGGCTTGTGAGTTGCCCAGGAAAGACCACGCCGATTACCAAGCAAGCGATGAGACGCGCAACTCTCATTGGCGCTCTCTTACCTTCGAGCTTATGTTGCAAGGTCCTCACCAGTTTGGCACGGGGTCGCGTGAACTCTGACTCATTCGCAAAACCCAAAGGCATTTGAGCGCCAGGGCGGCGACTGCTCGGTTGGAGACCCCTTCGCATCCGGGAGAATGGCATGCACGGGGCTCCTCCTATCCATCCCCTTTTCCCATATCAATATCAAAATTTCATACTTTGATGCTCTTCCGGAGTCCAAAAGAGGCAGGCTACTTAAACCAAAGCGCGTTGTGGCGCGTCACTCTGTGCCGCGGAGCGAGAGGCAAAAGTGGTGTGTAGAAAAGTGGGCCGGAAAGTTTGCAAATTTGGATCGGCTAGATGGTTGTGATCGCGGAAGACGGACGGTTCCAAGGACCCGAGCCGTAGATAATCGGCTCACCGGGAGGTTCGCCCTCCCAAACCTGTCACCGCTCCCAGGGCGCCAGCGGGTGGCAGAAATAGCCCGCCTGCAAATCAGACGCCCAATCGCGTTCCTGCAGTTCCAGGTCGCGGACAATCGCCTTGATGGTGAACGATTCTTCGGGCAGCAACTCTTCTCTCGGCACCCGCAGATTCATGCCTCCCTGTGTGGTCGAGGCCTCGATCAAGAACGGGGCTTCATCCCCGGGCGCCCAGCAGTGTCACGCGGGCCTCATCGACCCGTTCTTGAACGCACCCTTGGGCAAAGTTCAGAAATCGCAGTCTATAGGCCAAGCTTTTGCAAAAGCTCTTCGACCGTCAGGTCATGGTGGGCGGCGATGCGTTTGAGGACTCCCGCGAGGGTTCCGATCTTGATCGGATGGTGATAGGGAATAACCTCATGATTTTCGCCATCCTGCTGCGTGGTTACTCGGGTGTGGGAACCTTTCTGCCGGGTTACCGCGCAACCAAGGACGCGCAACGCTCGGGCCAGTTGCGGTCCGTCAAAGTCGCGGGGCATCTTCACCGCGACAGGACTTCATCTCGCTCAAAGTGGAGCCGGATCAGCTTGGGTGCTTCCATGGTTTCATCGAAGTAGCAATCGACGGCGTCTTTCACCATCGCCCGCAACTCTTCGAGCGTGTCGCCCTGGGTGTGGATGCCATAACCTAATGCGGTGGCCGTATAACCACCATCCACTTCGTCTTCGCGAACCTCGAAGATGATCTCGCTCATGGGTCTAATCTATGGCGGGTGTCTCGATCGTGGCAAGCCACCCGAGGAGCGGAACAGGCATGTCGGGAGATACGGGCGCTCGCAATGCTCGCCCTTTCCTGAGTGCCGCTCATGCGGGGATCGCGCATAGGCGGATTGCCCTCCCAGTCCTGTCACCGCTCCCACGGAGCCAAACTTTGGCAGAAATAACCCGCCAGCAGATCAGCCGCCCAATCGCGTTCCTCCAGTTCCAGGTCGCGGACGATCGACTTGATGGTGAACCATTCCTTCGGAGGCAACTCGCTCCTCGGCACCTGCAGACTCACGCCTCCCTGGGTGGTCGACGCCTCGATGAGGAACGGCGCATCACCTCCCGGCGCCCAGCCCAGAATGCACGCGGGCTTCGTCGACTCCTGCGCGAACGAGTTTCTTGGCCAACTGGCGGGCCCGCAGCGCGCCGCACTTGTCCACCTTGTGCGGATCCTTGCCGGACAAGCGCTCCTCCGCCGATCGGCACGCCCGGTCCGTAATGGTCGATAACGAGCTTCTTTCCTGAAAGCCCGTTGTCGCCCTCGGGGCCGCCGATGGCAAATTCCCCTGCCCCGTTGAGGATAAGCTTGTCGGAGGTGAAGGTCGAAGCTACTCCCTCCAGCCCTCCGGCCTCCAAGTCCCTCAGGATCTGCTCGAGCATAGGCAAGAGGATTCGATGCTGCCGCTCGTAAGACAGTTTAGGAATGTGCTGAATACTCAGGATGAGGCGCCGCCACTCGACCCGGTTTTTGCCCGGCTTCACCTCCAACGAGGCAAGGATCTTGAAATCCGGTCCAAAGGTCGCGGACAGATCCGCGTCGCCGCGCAGCCGCGCGAAGAGGCGACGGCCCAGCTCACCGGAGACCCAGTGAGCGGCGGGCAGGTAATTGGTCCGCTCGTCGCCGCAGGCGTAGCCGATGACGATGTTCTGATCATCGGAGAATGTCCGGATGTCGGATTCTTCGGCCGACAATACCTCCTGACAGAGGTCGGTCGTCACTCGGATCTTCCCTGGATCCGGATTCCAAGGCGCCCCGTAGCCGGCGGCACGATAGACATCGCGGACGATCTTCTCGATGTCGATGCTTCCCGGTCCGGCTGCGATCCTGCCGTCGACGAAAACGCAATCAGTGTGGACGGCTACTTCGACTCCGACCAATGCATCAGGCTTCTGCCGCACGGCGGCGGTAACGATCGATTCCGCGATGGCATCGGCCAGCCGGTCGGGATGTCCCGGGGAAACGTATTCGGCGTGTTGGTTCATGGTTTAGGGAGTTGGATCATTTCGTGGGCCCATGGTCGGAGGTCGCCTGCGTGCCCGGAGTGAGTCAGGGCAGCCACCGCCCGCGTGCGACCGAGCCTGGCAATCAGGTCGCTGCGACCTCGGCCCCACGTATCCGTCGGTGGCGATCAGGATGACCTTGGGCCGGCGTCTCGCGGGAATGCCAGTGACGTGCTCGAGCACGGCGTTGATGTCGGTTCCCCATGTATTCCGCATCGGGGCCTTGGTCAGATCGTGGCCCTTGAGTTGCGACACGACAGTCGAGAAGGCGAAGATCTTGAGCTCTCCGCGCTTGAAGGGCTCGCGGCACGCGGCCGAGAGATAGGGCAGGCAGGCGGTCATCGACCCGCTGACATCCAGATAGAGATGCACGATCGGAACCCGCATAGGCCTCGGTCTTCGCTCCGATAACTCGCTTCGGTAGAAGAGCGGCGCGTGCCCAAGGACCGAGCGCAGCGCGGGGATCCGCCGGTCGCGGGCGTTTGGCAGCACCGTTTCCACGGTCCGCTGGCTGCTGGTCACCTGCCGGCGGTAAACGGCCGGGCCTCGCCCGGCATGGACGCCGCACTTGCGCAGGGCGCTCTCGAAAGCCTTTCGGAAAGCGCTGCCGGGCTTGTCGGCGGGTCGAAGCCAAAAGTTCTCCGCGCTTTCGGCCCTGGTCGCGTCCCGCGATTCGGAAGGGGGGCGGTGGCCAGCCCTCCACGATTCGCCGCACGGCCTCTTTCAGCAGACCATCCGCATTTTGCTCTGGTCCGTGGGAGCCGAGCAGAAAAACGTTTGGAACGTCACGCCCGGCCAGTTCCTTGCGCAGAAGCTCGTAGATGTCGAGGTAGGTGATTTTGCCGGATTCGTCCGCACCGTAGAGCAGGCCGATGATGCGTTGCTCCTCCGGAGGCAGTGCGGTGAGCGCACCTTTGAACTCGTCCGGCCAGCCCGGCGGCGGGCGCAACAGGCGCTCGGGCAGCGAATCGTAGCCGTTGATCCGGGTGAAGAGCCTTGTGCCGACCGTCCGTCCCACGGTGCGACAGAGCATCGAGTTGATCACCGCGTCGAAGACGATGTTGTCAATCGGGGTGACTCGGCGGAAGAGCCGGGTGTGACCGAGGATCACGTGGTAGAGCTCGTGCAGGATGAGCAGGAAAAGATCTCCGTCATCCCGGCAGTATTCGTCCAGGAACCCCTTGTTGAGCAGCAACCGGGGAGTCGTGCGGCATTCCACGCAGGCGGTTTCCGTCTCATCGCTGAACTCGATATCGAACAGCCCGAAGAGCTTCTCCATCTGATAGCTCGCGGCGGGCAAGACATTGAAGATCCGTTCCCGGATGGCCGCTGCCTCCGGTGTGGATGGACGATTGAAGAGGATATTCATGGGAAGAGAGCGCTGACGGCTGGCTCGTCAAAGGCGATCGGTGCTGAGAGCAGCCTTTCCCAGCTCAGATCGGGGTCGCGGCGGGAGAGGTAGAGATCACCCGAGCAGCGAGCTTGCACTCCGGCAACAATTTGCGGATCGGGACAGAAGTAGGAGCCGTCGGTCAAGATGCCGACTCGCCAACCGATCAGGAAATCGGCTGTTATTTGGATAGGCTTGGGATCGCCGATTCGGGCGAAAAGGTCGCCAGGTGATGGCCAGCGCTCTCGGATCGTGACGCACGGGTCGGAGGGGCAATCCCGTGGAACTGCCTGAAATTCCTTCCCTTTTGGCAGTTTTTCCGGCCGCTCGCCCGGCTCGAGAAATCCACGCACGGTCAGGGCGTAGACCAGGGAAAAGACGACAATTCGATCCGCGATTCCGCGCTTCTCCGCTCGCACCTCCGTGCGCGAAGGAACGCTCATGTTGTGGAGGAGCGTGCTCACGATCCCTTCTTCGCGTCGGCAATCGTCACCCCGAAGCGCTCCCAGAGCTTGGTGAACTCGGCGTGCAATTCCTTTGGGGTGATATCCGCATAACCATCCGGCAGGAAAGCGTTGAGCAGATTGCGCGTGTATTTGTCGCCGGGCGTATCGTTTAAGCCGCTGCATAGCGAGGCGACTTCCCGGCAGCTTTGGAGCTGCTTCCCGTAAACGTTATGAGTCGTCGTGAATGGACGCAGCACGCGCGTGAGCTGGCTGGCAAGTGTCTCCGCCGCCGTGGCCGCGATGCGCCTGGAGGAGCGGAGTGAGAGATAGAGCACCAGCGCGATGGCCGCCCGCTGTGCTTCGGTGGGTCGCGAAGCCACCGCCTCGAGGATCACGCTCGAAAGATCGGCTTCCGTCAGCGGGAAGCCCGTCTTGCTCGCAACCGCCGCCCGCTCCACCGGATCGGCGATCTTGAGGAGTTCCTTCCAGGGATCGTCCTCATTCAGCCCTGCGATGTTCCAGGCTTGCCGGTGCAGCGCAAGCAACGCCCCACGATCCACTGGACCCGACGCCAATCCCGGATGACCGTGGGCCAGGGCAAGGAAGAGCGATTCCTGCCACTCCGGTTTGGGAGATTTCTCCCCGGCCTCGATGCACAAAGCGATGCGCGAGGCATGGATGCCAAGCGAAGTTCGCAGGAGGGTCGTCATCCGCCGGCTGGAGAACCGTGTGCCTGCGCCGCGCAGTTGCGATTCAAGAGCAAGGAAGTAGCCACAGAGTTGTGCCGGCGGCCGGGCGCAGAGTTCCCGAAAAATGGCGACGCTCCGCTCCACCAGGGCCGGGACCTGCACAGGGAACTCATGGGGACCGCGGAATTGGTCCAGCAGAACCTCGGTGCGCTCGGCCTCGCTCAAATCGCTCCAGTCAGGCACCTCGATAAGGAAGCCGAAGCGATCGGCAAGTGCCGGATCCAGCGGCTCCGCCCCGAGATACTGCTCTTCGTTGTCGTGGTCGCCATTGGCGGCCGGGTTCATGGCCGCCCAGCGATAGCGCAGCTTCTCGAGTTCCACCCCCTGCACGCGCCGCTCGTGGATGATCGGAAAGAGCTTGTTCTGGAGATCGGGCCGCGTGCGGTTGAGTCTCATCGACGAAGACTACTTCGGCATCCCAGATCGCCGTCGGCGTGGTGATGTAGCGCAGCGAGGTCTGGGTTTCGTCGGGCAGCGGGATGCCCACCAGGTCGTCGTAGTTGATGAGCGAGGCGTTGTAGAACCGGTAGACCAAACCGAGAGCCTGGGCCAACCGCTCCAGCAGGAAGCTCTTGGCCGTGCCGTGTCTTCCGATGAGGAGAAGCGGCTCCTTGGTCGTCAGGGCCGCCAGCAGCACCGGCTCCAGCTTTTCCCAGCCGAGCAGGCCGAGCGGGCGGGTCAGCAGTGAACGGATTTTGCGGTGTTTGACCGCTGGATGGGGGCGGAACGGGGCTCGGCGGATTTGGCGGGAGTTTTACGGGTGCTCATTGGGTATGCGGGCTACGGATCACGCACCAAGAGCACAAAAAATCCGCCGACCTTCATCAGGCGGCGGATATTTCCGTGGAGATTATTTTTGTTCGGGTGATAGCTCTCCCGCACATCGACCCTTGCGGGTCAAGGCACCTTACCGTCTCCAACGGCAGGTTGCCGGATCCGGTTTCCCGAATCACTCCTGATGCTTGAACAAACTATAACCTAGCGGAGGCGTGTTGTCAAAAATTCGTTCGAAAAGCCGGCAGCCGAAACGGGATTGTGTGCTCGACGGAAAGACTGCTTCTACAGTAGGTTGCGGTCTCCTGAGTTTCGCGATCTTGGCGGCCACTCGTCGATTTCTGCCTGCGCCTCCCTGTTTTGGAGCGCGCTTCGAGCAGGCCCGTCGTCCGATCTGTGCGGCTGTGTTCGAGGTAGAGGTCCTCCTGGCAAGGGTCCACGAAACAATAGCCCGTTCCCAACTCGTCTTCGCTTGGCCAAATGTCCCATTTCGCGCGGTTGCACCAGCGGCAGGCGTAATAGAGATTCTCGTAAGTCGCCTCCAGGTGCGGGAAATATTCCTTAGGTCTGAAGTGGTCGATGGCAAAGGCGTGGGAGCCGCCCGCGAATTCATCTCCTTCGTGTAAGAGACAATATGCGCAGCGGTTGAGAAAGTCACGCCGCAGATACGGCTTGTATCCGTGGTAGTCGCTGAGCGTCGGCGGTTGCTCGCGCCGGTGAAAGACCGGCATGCGTTACCTCTTCAGCAGGCGGTCGAGGACCGCGTTCACGTTTCGCAGTTCCTCGCGCAAATGTTCGTAGCCGGTGCTGATTCTAGCCGAAACAGCTTGGAGGTGCGGATCAGCTTCGTCGGCGGCATCGCGGCCTCCTGAATATCCTCACCTTCGGATTCGCCGGGAATCCTGAATTTCGTCACCTTGGGATTCGCCGGAAGACTTCGCAAAGTCGCATGAATCTGAGCTTCGCCCACCTGCAGATCGCATCATGACGCCGCAACGTCTCACATTAACCCAGCGCGTTCCGCGATTCCATTTTCTGTCACTTGTCGTTTAACTCTTGGCGATGTCACTGGCTACCTACGCGGACAAATTCAGCCAGCTCAATGTTGGACGGGTTGCAGGTCACGAGCGCCCGCACAAGCCGGTGATGCTCCTTGCGCTGCTCGACCTCTTTGAGCAAGGGCTGATCAAGGAAAACAGAATCACGTATTCGCCAGAACTGCTGGAGCTCTTTGGAGAGTATTTCGATGCGGTGCGCTCCGAAAATGACCAGCCAACTCCGATCAATCCTTTCTTCTACCTGCGGGGAGACGGGTTCTGGCACCATCATCCGTGCCCCGGCCAGGATGCTGTCCTCCGCGCGCTCAGCGCGCCGCCGGGGATCAAGGCATTCCAAGCCATCTCGGACTACGTCTTTCTGGACGATGAACTCTTCGCCCTGCTTCGCGATCCCGTCGCTCGCTCACAACTGCGTTCCGTCCTCATTAATCGCTACTTTGCCGACCGGCGCGCGAAGGTCATTGCGCTTGCCGAGCGCGAATCCGCAATCGCGAAATATCAGCGGCAACTTGATGAAGGCGGCCGCGTCGCCGAAGGCACCGATATTCTCGAAACGATACGCGACGCTGCGTTCGGTCGCGTGGTGCGGCGGGCGTACGATTACCGTTGCGCGGCATGCGGCTTAAGGGTCGTTCTGGAAGGCGGCCTATACATTGTTGATGCGGCGCACTTGATCCCATTCGCCGAGTCTCATGACGACGATCCGCGCAACGGAATTGCGCTTTGCAAGAATCACCACTGGGCGATGGATCGAAATCTAATCGGTCCTGGCACCGACCGCAGGTGGCACATAACGTCGTCTCTGGATGACCGTCTGGAGGGGCAGCGCGATCTCATTATGCTCGACGGACGATCCATTCTGCTCCCGCACGACCCACGATACTATCCAAAGGACACCGCACTCCTCTGGCGGGAACAGCGCATCGCCCGCGCTACTGGTGGCACTTGAACCGCTCGAATGTCTTCCCCGAGAACGCTGCACGCGATTGCGGCGGTCGTAGACTTCAATTCCTTACTGCAGGAGCCAAGTTGGTCCACGATTTCGTCAACTTTCTCGCCCATCGGAATGGCGACCATCGCCAAATCGATCTTGCGTGTGCCGGCGTAAACTGCGGCCTTGTGACTCACCGCGCCGCGCTCCTTAAGCGACGCCCGCGTATCGAGAGCTGCAAGGTAAGCGAGACATGCGGTCGTCGCCTTGCTTTCCGAGTAAAAGAGGAGCTTATGCCTGTCGTACAGGTCCGAAACCGGCACGTGTTCGATGAGGTGTCTGCGCAAGATAGCGCACTGGATGCGTGCTCGACGCGGCATCCCCTCTTAAGGCCATGCCTTTGATTGCCGACCAATCCAGTTCTGCATATATGCACGGACTGACCCACGGACTGACCCTATTTTCGCCTCGTCGGAAAGCGAAAGTTCTTCGTCGAGGGCGACGATGGCATCGTCGAACGGCAATTCACGCCGACTTCTCATTGCTTTTGAAGCAGGGCGACGCGGTTCGTGTTTGTTCCCTTGCTCATGTTGCTTACGCCCCAGCAATTGGAGGTTTTGGTGAACTCCTGCTGGTTCACAAGGACCAGAAGGGGTTTCAGCCCCGCCTGTTCGGCCGCCGGAATAACGAAATCCTCGAGTTTCAACTTGCCATTGCGGACCTCCCCGACTTCGAAGGCCACGAAACCATTGCGCTTCAAGATGCGGTGCAATTCGCGAAAAACTATCGTCATTCGCTGGGACCACTCGTCAACGCGTTTAAACATCCACAAATCGATCGATTTTGGATCGATATCATTAAACCAACAACGGAGCCAGTTGTCGGTTTCGTAGTCCACAACATCAAGGAACGGCGGTGAAGTTACCACCAAAGTGACGCTCTCATCGGGAATCGTTGGCGTTTCATCGCATGAACCAGTCATTACGATCGATTTTGGCCCCCAGGTGGACAGCATCTTGCGATCGCCTCCAGAGATCTTCGATAATAGCGAACTGCTCTTGCGTTGGATGAGCTCGGCCACGTCGCGAGGGTCTGGTGCCTGCTTCCGCTGTTCATTGATCCGACGCTGGCTTTCGACGGAAACCGCTTGATTGGGTGGCAGCGTATAAACGGAAAAAAATCCTTTCGAGTGTCCAGTGAGACGGTTCGTCGCCACCATGCGAATCCATCCATCAACAGAAGACCGGCTCGAACGCAACGCATCCCGAAGGGCGCAAATCTGCCGCAGGGTTTTCGGATGGTAGAAAACCAGAAGATCCTGCGGGAGCGGCTCCTCATAGTCCCACTCGATTTCACCCAGCCGTCGCCGAATCTGCTCAAGCCCAGGATCCTCCAGCCGCGGTCTGAGAAGGATGGCGCTAAGTGGGTTGATATCACACCCGGCAGCCTGCCTGCCGAGAAGGACGGCTTCGAGCAACGTTGTCCCCCGCCCCATAAAAGGATCGTAGACGAGATCTCCAGGTTGAGTGAGCCTCTCGATGAAGAAGCGCGGCAACTGAGGTTTGAAGCATGCGCGGTAGGACACTTCGTGAAGAGAACTCGCAGCCCTCTGTTTGGACGTCCAAAACTCGTTTGTGAAAATCGAGATCGTTTGCCCAGAACCGACAGTCAAGTCGCCCACGCTAGTTGACGTGCCGAAGGCGTGAAAATGCTCGAGTTCAGAACGGAAAAGTTCAGCCGAATCGTGATAGAGTGAGCGAGAAGAAAGAGCGAATCCCTTCAATTCCAGTTGCATGACACTTTTAGATTGTGAGTGAACGATGGCCACTTCGGGTCAGGAGCCGGTGACTCACTGAGCCCTCAAGACGAACATTCACCAAAGTCGTCGGTTCGAGAAAGTCCAGACGCAACCCTTTCACCTCATAAACGTCCCCCGCGCGCTGATAGATCACCGTGGCGAGCACATGATTGATGGGATCATGAAACCGCTCCCGAAGTTTTCGGGATGATGACGTTAAAACGCGGCGGTTTGAGTCTGAAGGGTCCCAATTGCTCGTTGCCTTAAGCTCGAATGGAAAGCTCTTGCCGGTCGCCTGCGAGTGAAGGGCTCTGTCCGGGTAGCCGGCACCGGGGCAAGGGACGACTTGATGCTCGGGAAGTCGGTTGTAAAGTATTCCAACGAAAAAGTCCGCCACCTGATTACCGATCGACTGATTCGTGCTTTCACCACGTATCGGGACGGCCGCACCTCGGATCCCCTCACCATCGAACAGGGTGCAAAATGCGCCGCTGATGGCGTCAATCTCCTGAGCAGTCCAAGGGGCAACCAAGCGTGACGGGGGCATGCCCTCGCGCGTTTGCAATTGTATGTAGTATTGCTCCAGCGTCGGCATTGTCGGAGTGTAGCACACCGCTTTTGCCAGCCAAACGCCGATTTCCTCTCGAGCCAATTCGGCCGACGGCCCCCTCGGGGGGAGTCGGTCAATCTCGACTGGTCTGTAGCCTCAAATGCTCTCCTTTGTCACGGCCCAGCCCGCAAAATCGAGGAAACCTCAAATAACCTCCGCACCCTTTGCACACTGACCACACTGACCGTATTTTCCTGACCCGGTGCTCAGCCGACCCCGAAGAACGCGATCTGTTTGCTAGACCGGAGGCGGCGCTTTTCGGAGCATTTCAGCTAAGGCGGCGATCCACTCTTCCAATCCTCGTTTCGCAACTTCTACGTCCGAAAGCTCCCTCTCTTGGTGAGCAATGTAGCGGTTGCGAAACTCGCTGACGGCAATAATTCGGCCCGTGAATTCTCGGGTTGCGATCGCCGTCATTCGCTCCTTGATTGTGCTGAAGATTCCGCCGAGTGCTGGTCGCGGCGACTTCGCGTATTTGAGCGCCCAACGCAGCACGCCGATAGGCATCGCACCGGCGCCGTCCACCAGCAGCTTGCGCAGGTTTAATCCATTCCACTCGACGCTTTTCCGTTCCTCAGCGGGAAGAATCGATAAGTCGCCTGCGAAGAAACTTGTAATCTGCGGCTCTGCCGTCGGCACCGCACTCGAAAGGAACTCGCGCAGCAGAGCTTTCGCCGCTTCATCTATCGGCCCGAGCAGAGAAGTGAATGCATCGGCGAAGGACGCTTCCGCTTTCTTCTCGAGAAAGCGAAACACCGTAACGGCTTGCGCTACTCGTTTCTTCACACGCTCGGGCAATACTGCCTCGTCTTCCGCCGATAGAAATCCTGACAGACTACCTGCATCGGCTGCAGATTCGCCCAGAGCCAATGTGAGCTGCGGCTCGACGCCTTCCGCAATCAGGTCTGCCAGGTGCGGCGCGCAAATGCTCATCAGGTCGGCCAGCGAGGCGCCGCCAAATTCGAGGAACACTCCCTCCGGAACGTAGAGGTATTCCCAACGCGCTCCGCTCGCTGACGCCGACTTGCACCAGCTTGAGGCTGCCGATGCTTTGAGCGGCACGTCTTTATCCACGCGGCCTTTTGTCTCGACGAGCACGTAGCTTCCGTCGGTTCTCCGGACGAGGAAATCCGGAGTGTATAGGGACAGGCGTCGCTGATCTGTGAGGTAGTCGATTCGGAGTGCCTGCGGCCCCGCGTTCTTGGCAAACGCGGAAACGTCCTGCAGAGTTCGATCCAGCGTCTGCGCAAAGGCCACCTCCAACTTCCGATTGCACGGCACGAGATTGAAAAGCGTCCGCGCCGCAGGAATCGCAGGATGTACCGAGGAATGCGTAACTTGAAACGGCTTCCATTCGCTAAGTCGCACCGCTTCCCCGGTGCTCATCCTTTTCATCTCAGTCGTCGTGCGCGATACAATCAGCGGCACGAAAGTCGCCCGGATATGCTCGCGCACGTCGTGATGCTGCGATAGCCGACTAAGGAGGCGCAGATCGAAGAGATCGATTTTCTGGCCGAACAGGATTTCGGTCAAAAACGTCTCAAGAAGTGGCGCCAAAACGGCATGCGTCCCCTTGAGCGCGGTGATCGCTTCGAGCTCTTCGCGGAAGAACGCGATGGCACCGATAGGATTTTCCAGCAGCGGCAGGCGGATCTCCATTCGCTTCACCACTTCGTCCGTGAATAAATGTCGCTCTTCGTATTGCAACGTTTCTGTCCGAACTTCGCCCAGCGCGAGCGGACGATATTTTGCAAACGCCTTCCACACCTCCTCGACCTTGAGCGCGTCGACCTTAGCTGTACGCAGGAATCCGCCAGTAAGACTCGGGAGCTCGATTTCCAGCGCCGCGAGGTCCTTTTGAGCGGCGTCGGGAAAAATCGTCACGGTCGTCCGGGTGACTTCCTCCACATCGAGTTCGATGATCTCTAGCCCCTCCTGATGCAACTGCTCGCGATACAGGCTGGCAAACGCCGGATGCTCGACCACCGTCACGACCTCATGCACCGTTGTCTCCGCGGCCGGTGGAGTCATTCGCCGCAATCCGCGCCCGAGTGTCTGCTCCGGCAGGATGTTCGGCCGGCGCATTGTAGGGCCGCAGTGGGACGATTGTCGTCACGTTCCGAACATCCCAGCCCTCCCGCAGCATCAGCACCGAGCACGATGCAGCGTGTAGGGGTTCGCGTCAGAATCGATCTCGCGCGACAGCTTGCGCAACGCCTTCAGGTCGTCGTCGCTGATCTCGCTCTCGCTTTCGACTAAACTCGGGATAGCCCGTGCTTGCTTGCCGCCGATCCACTTGATCTTTCCCTTCAGGTTCGTGTGCAGGTTGATCGTGCGCCCGTTCAGCTCCTCGAAAACCGGATCGCTGTTCAGCCGATGCGCGATCTGATCCGCCGCCTCGGTGTCCTCGCATCATCACGAACAGCAGCGGCTTCTTCCCGCTCTTCTCCCATTCCTCCTCGACTTTGAGCCAGCGCTCGTAGCCGACGCGTGAGTGCTCCTCGATATCGCTCAGATGCGTCCTGGCTCGGTCGCTCGGCCCACCGCTTGCCGCGCCCGATGATCGGCGTCTTCACGATGCCCGCGTCCACCGCCTCGCCGAGCGGCGTGTCGCAGATCGACGTGCTTGAAGACGCTGCCCGGCATTGTCCTTCGGCGTCGCCGAGAAATCGAGCTGCGCAGCTAACCCGCCGTCGTCCGTAGCGCTTGCGAATGCGTCTCGTGCAGAAAGGCGATCGCTTCGTTCCATGCCGAATCCGGGATCCCACACGTGATGCGCCTCGTCGTTGAGCACCATCACCCGCGCGATGTGCTCGTGATGCGCGCCCGCAGCGCCGCGCCGGTATCCAGTGCCTTCGCCTTGCGAGACCGCCGGCCCCATCCAGTCGTAAGTCTCCGTCTCGCGCTGTTCGCTGTTCGCTGGTGTCGTAAAGCCGGTGGATGTTCGTCAGGTAAAGCGTTCCGCCCGTCGCCGCGCCGCTCGCCTCGTCCTGCAGCACGACCGTACAGATTCCAGTCGCCGCGCCATGCCACGGGAATGAGCGGATCGCGGTCGAAAATATCCGGCCGCCGCCTCGCCGGTTTGAAATCCTCCTTCAGCCGCTCGAACACCGTGAGGTTCGGCGCGATGACCACGAAATGCCGCGCCATCGGCGAATCGCTCTCGCGCAGCGCGTGGAAGTAGCTCCACACGATCGCGAGGCTCATCACCTTCGTCTTGCCGGCGCCGGTCGCCAGCTTGAACGCGTAGCGCGCCCAGCGATCCTCCTCCGGATGCACGCCCAGCGCCGCCGTCTCCGCGATCCGGCCCGCCAAACTCCGCCGATCGAATCTGCGACAGCGCACGCGCAGCCGCGCACTTCATTCAGGTAAATCAGCGTCTCAATCGCCTCGCGCTGGCAGAAG
>CAWEOV010000018.1:0-18806 GCA_963810765.1 uncultured Verrucomicrobiae bacterium | reverse complement strand
ATGCTTTTCGAGAAATGCCTCCATTTTTTCATAGAAATCCAGCCGATTCTCCGGGTTCTCGAAGCCATGACCTTCGTCCATTTTCACCAGATATTCGACGGGTTTGCCGTGGACCTTGAGCGCATGGACGATTTGCTCGGCTTCCGCGTGGTTTACTCGGGGATCGTTGTAGCCCTGGGCGACGAAGAGCGGCACTTCGATCTTGTTCGCCGCGAAAAGCGGCGAGCGCGTGCGGAGCAATTCCTGGTCAATCTTCGGATCGCCAATCCGCTTATACATCAGCTCGCGAAAGGTTTCCCAATATGGCGGGATGGTGTCCATGAAGGTGAGCAGGTTCGATACCCCCACGTAGTCGACGCCACAGGCGAAGACCTTCGGCCGAAATGCCAATGCCGACAAAGTGGCGTAGCCGCCGTAGCTCCCCCCATAGATGCCGAGCCGCTTCTTGTCCGCGATGCCCTGGCTTACGACCCAATCCGCACCGTCGATCAGGTCGTCGAGCATCTTGCCACCCCACTCGCGGTTGCCCGCGTTCAGAAACTTCTTCCCCTACCCGGTCGAGCCGCGGTAGTTGATTTGCAGCACCGCGAAACCCCGATTCGCGAGAAATTGCGCCTCGGGATCGATAGGCCCCACTCATCGCGCGCCCACGGACCGCCGTGCACGACGATTACGGTAGGGAGGTTCTTTGCCGCCACGCCTTTTGGCAGCGTGAGGTAGCCGTGAATCGACAGCCCGTCCCGGCTCTGAAACGAAATCGGCTGCATATCAGCCAAGTCCTCATGCGGCAGCCACGGTCGCGGACGGTAGAGAAACTTTGCATGGCCGGTCGCACGGTCGTAGAGATAGGTCGCGCCGGGATCGG
The DNA here is from genome assembly GCA_963810765.1 of uncultured Verrucomicrobiae bacterium. Lineage (GTDB taxonomy): Bacteria > Verrucomicrobiota > Verrucomicrobiia > Chthoniobacterales > Terrimicrobiaceae > DASTFP01. The sequence goes on along the minus strand of CAWEOV010000018.1, from coordinate 17,941 downwards.
TCGGTGAGTTATAGGCGATGATCCACTTCTGCTCATCGTCCGTGCTGCTGCGGAAAAGGATTTCGCCTTCGTGCAGCTTGCCGAGAATTTCGAGATCCCGAGCGAATTGTTTGTCGAAGGGTTTGTAAATCAGGCGGTCCTTATTGTAGGCAACGCCGAGGAGCTGATTGGTGCGATCGCTGATGAGCACTGCGCTCAGATCGTAGTCTGGGTCGGCGTCGATTAGCGTTTCCTTGCCGGTCTTCAGGTCGAGCTTCACTAACCTCTCGGCGTTCGCATCGCGCGCGCTGGAAAAATAAAGATAGGTCCCATCGGCGCTGAATCCATGCACGCTCGGGCTCTCTTCGTCAGTGTAGGTAGCCAACGTGCGGAACGGTCCCGAGGCGGAGTCACGCACGCGGATTTCCGTTTTGGTCCCCACCTGGGCCGTGCAGGCGCGGATGTCCCCGTGTGAATCGACGTGCCATCTATCGATGTCGCCAGGGTTCTTCTCGATGAGTTGCAGCTCGCCAGTCTCCAAATCGAGGCGGTAGGCATCGAAGTAGCGCTTGTCCCGGCCATTGATCGCGACGATGGCCTCTTGGGGCCGACTGCGCGGAAGATCGATGATTTCGGCCCGAGCACCCGCCATCGGTGTGAGATCGACCGGCTTGGCATCGGAGTGAAGTGGATCGGCGCGAAAAAGATGGAAGTTTTCATCGCCCTCCCGGTCCTGCTCGAACAACACATAGCGACTGTCGCGCGTCCAGGCGAAATGCATGATCCCGCGCTGCGTGTCGTGAGTGATCGCCTTGGCCGAGTCCAAGTTTTCCGGGTCATCGCCGACCCAGACGTTCATGCGGTTTCCCTCCGGTGCCAGAAAGGCGAGCTGCCTCCCTTCGGGCGAGATCGCTGCGCTGCTGATCTTCGGATTATCGAAAAAATCCTTGAGCGGTATGCGGGGAGCGGGTTCGAGCCCTCGAAGCCGCTGCGGCTCCTAAGGCCAAGAGGAGAGAAATTCCGAGTCTAAGCCGTCTCGCGTTCATTATAAGTCTTGTTTTGACCAAATGGGGGGAACACCCGTTCAATGCAACGAAGCGCAATTGCCTGGCTCAACCCGGACAACGGTTGACCTCCAGGGTTACGTGCGCGATTTCTTCGTGGACGCTCAGAAGAGACTTGTAGAAACCGGGCTCCTTCGGCTCGTGCGTCACAATGCTTGCCGCGCAGGCGAATCGATTCCGGCCCACGCGCCAGACATGGAGGTCGCTCACCCGCGTTTCTCCGTCCGATTCGAGGACTTCGCGGATTTCTTCGACCACGCCAGAGTCCATTTCCCGGTCCAAAAGCACGCGGCTCGTATCGCGCAGGAGTCCCCACGCCCAGACGCCCACCACGATTGCGCCGACAATACCCATCGCGGAATCCAGCCAATTCCAGTGCAGGAATTTTCCTCCAACCAGCGCGCCAATCGCAAGCACGGATGTGTTGGCATCCGCTATCACATGCACGTATGCGGCTCGCAAGTTGAGGTCCGCGTGAGCATGACCGTGGGAATGTCCATGGTGATGGTCATGATCTCGCAGCAGCAGGGCGCTGATGACGTTCACCGCCAATCCGATCACAGCGACCACAATGGCTTGATCGAACAAGATCGCGACCGGATGGAACAGACGCTCGATCGATTCCAACGCCATGAACAACGCGACGCCGCCGAGTAGAATAGCGCTCGTAAAACCACCCAGCACCTCGATTTTCCATGTCCCGAATGCGAAGCGTGTATCGTTCGCATATCGCCGCGAGAGTGCATAAGCGCCGGCGGTGAGGCCGAGCGCGAGCACATGCGAGCTCATGTGCCAGCCGTCCGCCAGCAGCGCCATCGAATGGAATAACCAGCCGGTGGTGATCTCGACCACCATCATTACGGCAGTCAGCACCACCACCCGTCTCGTATTTCTTTCCCCCAGCACATTTGCGCTGTGGAAGTGGTGGGCATGTTGCCAGGAGGAAAGGTCCGTCATGTGCATGGCGAGAAATATAGACCGACTGATTTCCCATCGCCATGTCTCGTGGGTCAGAATAGATTTCTCTCGGCACTTGCCCGAACTTCCTCTTCAGGAATAGCCGGCCCAATGAAGATGGCCAAAGGATGGCTGTGCCGGACGGACTTCCCGACAGGAAAGAGTTGCACGTTTTCAAAGCGATCCACCTTTTGAAAGACGAAATACTCGTCCGGGGAATCGACCAGCCGGACAATTCCTTTTGCCCGGATTACCGTATCTGGCAAAAGGCCCAGGAACTTCTCAAGGCTGGCCCGAGCGACGAGTTCAGGCAGATCAATTTGAAAGGAAGCGAAATGGTGTTCGGAGGCGTGGTGCTCACCATGATGATGCCCTTCCCCGCTGTGGTCATGCCCATTGTCATGATGCTCGCGGGGGCCGTGCTTCTTTCGGGCGATGTCGCTTCGGCCGGATATTCCTTGAAGCTCGTTGGTTAGTTTGCCCAACAGGGAAGCCATTTGACTGGAGTCCAGGTGTGTCTCCGGCAGGCCGTGATGGCGCAGCGATTCGTTTACTTTGCGGAGACGCGTTTCATCAATCTCATCCGTGCGGGAAACAAAAAGGTGGTTGGCCGTTTTGGCCTGATCGAGTTCCAGACCGTTATGCCAAAAGCGCTTCTGCCATCGCCTTCCGTCAATCACCGACACTTGGGTCGGTGGTGCAAATTGCTCCAATTCGGGGGCGAGCGACAATAACTCGATCAATTCCTCCGAATCGGTTGTACCGTTTGGTTCGATAACGACCACTCTCCCCGCTCGATGATCGAAATCCTCGAGCGCAGTAAGAAGTTTGTCGCGCGACCCGCAGCAAACGCAACTCCCGCTAATTGGCACAATCACCTCAGTCAAGTTCTGAAGCAACTCGGCATCCACCCCGGCATTCTGGTAGTCGTTTATAATGATATGGGCCTCGATTCCGAGTTGGGAAAGCTGCGGCAGGAGCCGCCTCAAATAGGTCGTTTTGCCGGCGCCGAGGAATCCGACGATGAGAATAAGAGGTGTCATAGAATTGAATCGATTCTTAGGCTCTAAGGCGAGATCGTGCCAATGTTCAGAGACAACTATCCGGAGAACAGTCCGCAACTAATGCCAGCATGGAGATCATCTTCATTTTCCTTGAGCGGCTTCCTAGTACAGATATTGATCCGAGGGTTGAGGGATGGGAGCGACTTTCAAGGCGTCGACAGCGGGCTCGACGTGGTCGCCGACATTTTGAAACCGGACTTTGCCGATTACCTTGACCCAGCTCATAGACACGAAATCTGGGGCAGACTTCGGATACTGGACCATAACTGCAATAGGCTGAACATCGGCAGCGCAACAGACCATAACGAAACGCACCAGTTGAAATGGGCCTCGCTCATGTTGCGCCTTCTTTCGATGTGCAACCTGTCCGATCATCGCGACTTGCTTCCCCTCGAAATCTTTCCGCATGGACGGGTCTTCGCAGGCGTAGAGAAGATCGATTACTTCCGCATGGATGTTACCTTCCTTATCGGGTCGAAGAGCTGGGTTCTGATACTCAGTAGCGGTCGATTCCTCGGGGTCTTCGTCTGAGGTCGGGAGCATCGGTTCCGCGGAGACTGGTACGGTGGACGCGGCGTCGATGCCGTTGTCGGTCAGGCTCGGTGGCGCGTTTGTGTTTGAATTTGCTGAGACAGAGTTGTCCTCTGCAGCAGGCTGAGGAGCGGATTTGGCCTCCGAGCCGGGCAGCATCCGAACGCTTTCGATTGTGCCGCGATTGCGGAGGAAGGTTTCTCCAAACCTGTCAGGAGAGACTACTGCGGCCAACGCAATAGGAACACATAGAACGAGGAAGCTCATTACGCTCGCGGCTGTGTGTCCCTCGTGAGCCTGATCTCCGTGATGCGAATGTTCGTGATGATTTGCCCCGCGACTATGATCATGAGTCGATGGTGCCTCATCGGCCCCACAACACTCCGATGTGTCTGCCAAAGCGATGATGACGGCAGTTAGTGCCAGCGATACACCAACCAACCAAAGCAACGGGCGAAAATTAGGATGGAGAAAGGCTGAAACGCGTCCGCTGAGGTTGAAATACAGCATGATCGCGCCCCATTCCAGGAGAATGAGAGACGATGCATATTTGGAGAGAGAACTTGTCATATTTTCATCGCTCCGAATGTCAGACAGATCACGGCGATTAGTATGAACAAGCTTAGAGTCAGAAAGAACGTGAACCCCTTCCGGAACACCAGTCCATACATGAGCAGCAGCTTCGCATCCATCATCGGTCCAAAGACCATGAAGGCCAATTTGGAGACCAAGGGAAACATAACGAAGTTTGCCGCGATAAATGCGTCGCTCGTGCTGCAAAGGGACAGCATGAATGCCAGCCCCATCATAGCTGTGGTAGCGAATACTTCCTGAGAAGACAGCGGAATCAACACTTCACGATTAATCGCGGTATTGAAAATGCTCGCGATAGCCGCCCCAATGACGAGGTAAAATGCAACGTCGAGGAAATCGTGGCCTCCGCAACGAATGGCGCCGAGTACTTTTTGCTGGAAACTGGAGGATTCAGAACGACTGGAATGAGGTTCAATCGAGTAGGGACTGTCAGGGCCACCAAGCGATCCAGGCACTGAGTGACGCTTCGCATTCGGCAAGAAAGCTTGCATTTCCGGGTTTAGAACGAGTCTTGATGACACGCGCGCTACGATCAGTCCGACAATGCATGCCACGACAAAACCAATTCCCAGCCGTAGGGAAGCAGTCAGTATCGGACGCTGTCCGCGGAAAGCTGCAATTGTGCTCACGGCAACGATCGGATTCACGATCGGTGCCGACAGCAAATAGGTGAGCGCGCACGAAATGGGCATTCCCTTGCCGATCATTCGACGAATCACCGGTACCAAACCGCATTCGCACATCGGAAAAGCAATGCCCAAGAGAGCGCTCAGGCCAATAGCGACCCCCGTGTTGCGGGGAAGGATTCGCTCCATCATTTGTGGAGGAACAAATGCATCCACGAATCCCGCGATCAATGTTCCGATGAACATGAAAGGCGCACCTTCGAAGAGGATGCTCAAGAATGATACAGAGAAATCCTGTAAATTGAAATTAAACCATTGCATGACTCTGCTCCTAAATTCTTCAAACTCGGTAAGCCATTGCGATCCGCGATCGTCGCAGATAGACTTCCGTTTGGTATTGCTGCGTGTCGTTAGCGACGAGAGACGCCGGCTGGAGGAGCGTGTTCGAGGACGTAAGCGCCAAAGAAAGGCCGTGGAACTCGGACAAGCGTGCGCGTTACGACGAATCCCACAGCAAAAGGGAGGAAGGTCACCACCGTTGCGATGAAATTGTCAAGCTGCCCAGCAATTACAGCCGTAACCGCACACTGATGATCAGGCTCGTGGGCATCGTGGTGCAGCCACACGTGCAAAGACGGGCAAACCGCCATTGCAAGGATCGCAAGATACGCTGCGAGAAGGCCGATGACAAGAGGTGTCAAGAACGCAGGAGGCTCGTCTCTTCGATGCATCGAGATAGAGGTCACTCGCGCAGGCGGTCAGCTCTGTCAACAGCGATTTCCAAATGGTGCATTCCAAAAGGCGCTTTTGCGGGCCCGCTTCGCAAGCCGGAGGCTTGGACGAAGCGGTGCGGAGCGACCCGTTGCAAGTCGTGGCACCTCTTGCTCGGGACCGCCATGGAACGCCCGTTCAACATACCGAAGCGCAATTGCTTGGTTAACCCGGACAACGGTCGATCTCCAAAGTCACGTGCGCAATTTCTTCATGGACGCTCAGGGGGGACTTCCATAAGAATGCCAGTCACGAAGTCCACACGCCGCGAGCATCGCGGCGAAACTCGGCCATAATCTCATCATCGGCCTGCGTCGGTTCCTCAAATCCCCATCTCAAAATTTATCGCTATCGTTGCTGCGAAGTAGTGCCATCTTCACAGCAGCTGGTATCGACATGCGTAGAGAACGTCTGCTTGGGTTGGCAATCTTTTCGCTGTTGGCGTTTTGCTACGAGATTGTTGCCGCTGCACAAGTGGCAACAGAGCAGCCTGCGGTTGCAGAGCCGACACCGACGCCATCCGTAGCACCATCTGATGCCCCGCAAAAGGCGAGCTACAGTTTATGTCGAGTGGATGGTCCCTATATCGCGATGACATTCGATGACGGCCCGCACCCGGTCCTCACACCTCGGCTTCTTGACATGCTCAAAGCGAGGGGCATCAAAGCCACGTTCTTTCTGATTGGCGAAAACGCCGCCGAATATCCTGATATTGTGCGCCGCATTGCCGCCGAGGGACACGAAATAGGCAACCACACGTGGGACCATCCTCAATTGACAAAACTCAGTCCTGTAGCCCTGCGGGAAGAGATCGACCGGACGTCCTCAACTATCGCAGAGATTATCGGAAAGCCGATCCTTGTCATGCGACCGCCTTACGGCGCAACCAGTGCCTACATCAACCATTGGATAAACCGGGAATTTGGGATGAAGGTCATTCTTTGGTCTGTGGACCCGCTTGATTGGAAATATCGCAACTCGGCCCGCGTTGAACGCCAGATTCTTGCCGGAGCGCGTCCGGGTGCGATCATTCTGTCACACGATATCCATGCCACTACTGTGGCGGCGATGCCGGACGTTTTTGATAGCCTCCTAACCAAAGGCTATAAATTTGTCACTGTTTCCGAGTTGATCGCGATGGACAAAACCCCACGGCAGGTGGCGCAGACAGAACCAAGTACCTCACCCGCGCCGCAGTAGCAACCCGTGCATTCTTGCGCCGCTCGGAACCCATCCACCGTGAAGTTCTTTCCGGTGGGAGAACAGAAGCTGCACGACTGCCATTGCGGCGATCTCAGAGGTTTCCCACGAGCGGGCGGAGCTGCGCGGAATCAACGTGTAGCGAGCAGTGGTTTCCAAGCTCTTATAGCCCAGGAGCGCCTCGTCGCGCAGGTTGGCCCGCTCTCGTTGAGAAGAAACGCGACGGCCGTATGTCTCAGCGCGTGGGCGGAAATGACCGGCAATCCGCGTGCTGGCAGGCGTGCTTCTTCTCAAATCCGACAAACTGCTCACGCCTTCGTAAACTGTTCGTTCACGAAGTCCCAGTTTATCAAGTTCCACCAGGCCGCAATATAATCCGGACGCCGGTTCTGATACTTCAGGTAGTAGGCATGCTCCCACACATCAAGGCCAAGAAGCGGCACCTGTCCATCCGTGACCGGCGAATCCTGATTGGCAGTGGAGAAAATTTCGAGCTTTCCCTCTTTTGCTGCGAGCCACGCCCAGCCGCTGCCAAAACGCTTTACCGCAGCGTCATTGAATTGCTTTTGGAACTCGTCGAATGATTTGAACTCCTTTTCAACGGCCTTGGCGAGTCCCCCCGATGGCTTGCCTCCGCCCTTCGGCGACATCATCTGCCAAAACAAGGAGTGATTGACATGCCCGCCCACATTGTTGCGCAGGCCAGTGCGGATAGCTTCCGGGGCCCTGCTAAGATTCTTGAGCAAGTCCTCCGGCGAAAGCTTGGCTAACTCGGGCTGGTCGGCAAGCAGCTTATTGGCATTATCTACATAAGCCTTGTGATGTCTATCATGATGAAGCTGCATGGTGATCGTGTCGATTTGAGGCTCCAACGCTTCATAGGGATAAGGAAGCGGCGGCAACGTGTAGGGGCCGGCCGGAGCCGGGTCGGTGGTCGTCTGAGCCAGAGCGGACGCTAGCGGGCTGCCAAACCACACCGCGGCAAGAGAACTCATGCCAAGGCGAAAGGCTTCGCGGCGGGTGTAACCAAAGTTGGAATCTGAAGACTTCATGACTGATAGGCTACGAATCCTTGATACGGAAGCAACCGCGAGAAAACGAGTTGAACAACGGCCTTGTCGGCGATCTTCCCAACCCATTTTCCCGGTTTTTGGCCGGACTTGGCTCATGGGACAGAAAAAAGCTCACGAGCGCAGCCAAAAGTTTCCCCACGACTGTGCGCAGCCGTTTGGAATCGATGTGCGTGTAGCGGGCGGTTTTGCAATATTCTTATAGCCAGGAGTGCCCGCACGTCGCAGAGGCTGGCTCGCCGCTCCTTGAGCGGGAGGGTGGCGGCCGTATGCCGCAGGATGTTCGCGGAAATAACCGGCACCCGCGCGCGCTGGCAGTCAAGCTTGATGCATACGTTCATTGCGTTGTTGCTAAACGGCGCGCCATCCCTTGCCAGGAAAGACGAGCGCCCATCCCGCTAAGTGGACCCCGCACCACTCGGCTGCAGCCGGACGCCTTGAACCCTCCCAGGAAAGCGAACCACTCCATCAAGTGAATCCGACAATTCTGTTGTGCGAGGCAGATCGCGAAAGGAGCCGTCTTTGGACCTAGCCCGGAAAAATCACACGCGGGCAAAAAAAGTAGCGAAGTTCACGGCCTAAACCGCTAAGGTTGTTGGTGTTCGAATAATCAACCAAAGGAACTTCGCTATGACAGAATGTAAGCAGGAGGTTTTCGAGTTTCAAGTCCATGGAAGCCGCAAAGTGACGGGGGATTTTTCCGGCGGTTACCTTAGCAGTGATGGCGGGGCGGTGTTCTTGCGAGGGGTGGACTTGAAGATGGGACTCATTGAGAGACTGGCGGGGTGTTTTTGCGACTATCGGCTGCCGTGCCTGGTCGAACACAAGGTGAGCGAGCTTTTGCGTCAGCGCATCGGGGCATTGGCTCTTGGCTACGAAGACCTCAACGACCACGATCGGCTGCGGCTCGACCCGCTCCATGCGCTCTTGGCAGGCAAGGCCGACGTGCTCGGCGAGGACCGGCTCTGCCAAGAGGACAGGGGCAAGGCGCTGGCGGCCCACTCGACCTTAAACCGGCTTGAGCTCGGTGCCCTGGGCGGAGATAGTCGTTACAAGAAGATCATCGCTAGGCCCGAAGAGATCGAAGCCTTATTAATTAAAGAAGGAGTCAAAGCCATTCCCCGAAAGAGTCGGGAACCGGAGGCGAAGCCGGAGATAGACTGCCGCAGGCAGCCCCGCAGGGGTAAGCGAAGCGAATCAAATCATCTTGGATTTTGATGCCACTGATGACCCTTTGCATGGCAACCAGGAAGGAGCTTTCTTCCACGGTTATTACCGGCACTATTGTTACCTGCCGCTGTATTGCTTTTGCGGCAACGTTCCACTCCTGGCGCAACTGCGAGACGCCAAGCGCGATGCCAGTAGCGGCACGGTGGAGGCGCTCGAGAAAATCACGCGCGCCATTCGCAAGCGCTTTGGGCGCAAGGTGCGCATTATTGTGCGGGCCGACAGCGGGTTCGCCCGTGAGGAGATCATGGCATGGTGCGAGGCAAACGCAGTCTATTACTGCTTGGGATTGGCGCGCAATAAGCGGCTGGGCGCCCGCTTGGGCAAGAGCTTCGGAGAACTTTACGAGGGGATCAAAACCGGAGAGATCCAGGTGCCTTGCCGCCGCTTTGAGGACTTTGAGTATCGCACGCGCAAGAGCTGGAGCCGCGCGCGCCGGGTGGTGGGCAAAGCCGAGATCCTCGACAAAGGGCAAAATCCGCGCTTTGTGGTTACCAACCTTCCCGCTGAAGGCTTCGCCGGCGAGCCCGAAGAGCGCTTTTGCAGCTCGCCCACTCTACGAGAAGCTTTACTGTGCGCGCGGAGAAATGGAAAACCGCATCAAGGAGGCGCAGCAGGACCTCTTTGCCGATCGCACCAGCACGAGCTGGATGGCCTCCAACCAACTCCGGCTCTGGTTCTCGGCTTTCGCCCATCTCATGCTCTCAGTGCTGCGGGCAGAGGTGTTGCGCGGCACCGATCTGGCAAGCGCTACCCTGGGCCAGATCCTGCTCAAACTCTTCAAGATCGGTGCCCGTATCAAGATCAGCTGCCGGCGCATCCATCTGGAGTTAGCCAGCGCCTATCCCTACCAGGAAACTTTCCGGCGCGCCTGTGCAAACCTCTGCGCAATGCCGGCGGGCTGAACTTCAAAGAGTTCTTGTTGACACAAGAAAGCGAGCTGGCTTCAGCCAACGCAGGACCCTGCTCACAAACTCTCATCGTCGAGGCAAGCAAACCCCCAGGAACCCACTCCGCGATACTCACCAAGCCGGATAACCCAGATGAGCCCAAAAGTTTGCCTCTTGCACTATCCTCAAAATCTCCGCGACTCCCCAAATGAAAAATCCACTGTGAACAATATAAGTGCCGGCGTGAGCTCATCGCGAATTCGCGGCACGAAGCCGTTCTTCACCTTCGCGACGAAGATGAATCCTTTCTTCTCGTAAACGCCTACAAGCAAGGCATCGAACCCGCGTGCTCCTGGAACGTAACCGCCGATGACAAATTCTTGTTCCATGTTGGTGCGGAGCTTAATCCACGTGCCCGATCGCTCACCGGGTTCGTATCTCGAATCGATTCGTTTTCCGACGATGCCCTCCAGGCCGAGCTTGCGCACCGCCGCGAGAATCTGCTCTGATGGCGCCTGCAACAGCGGAGAGAGGCGGAGCGGATCCCTGGGCGCGACAAGCAGGTCCTCAAGCAGTTCACGCCGACGCGAAAGAGGCGATTTCACAAACAGCTCGCCATTTCTATTCAGTAAATCGAATGCGTAATAATAGATCGGAAGCGACTGCGAAAGACTATTTTGCATGAGTTGAAATGAAGGCCGACCTTGGGAATCCAAAGCAACTAGTTCGCCGTCGAGAACGAAGTCACCATCGAGCAAGGCGAGGGTCTCCACAACTCCGGGGAAACGCTTGTTGAGCACCTTCTTGTGACGCGAGAATAGAGTGACCTCCGTTCCGCGCTTCACCACGATACAGCGGTAACCGTCAAGCTTGACCTCAAACGCCCACGTCTCTCCGGTCGGCAGCGCCGTCACCGGTTCGCACTGCATCGGCTCAATGAAGGAAGGCTCCGTGGGCGTTCGCTTAGCCACAGAACGCCGTGACGCGGGCTTCACTCGGCTCGACTTGTTGAAAACCAAAACTCCATTTGCATTATTTGCGTTGCCGAAGTCGCGGAGCGATCCAAGTCGCGCTGCCTTCGGCCAATAGAGAGGCCATGGTAAGGATTAAATGGCCCTTTCGGCGCGGGCAGCCAGTTGGCTTCCCTGTCGTGGCCTGGGCTTTCGTTTTGGAAGTAAAGGTCGAGCGACCCATCGGTGTTGGTCTTAAATGGCATGTAACTGCTCACCGCGAAACGATTGAGAGCGTTCCCCACCTGAAAGCCTTCGGAGTCGTAGAGGGTGATCGACCAGAAGGCGTTCACTGGAGGTGTCGCGCCCTTGTCAAAATGGAGGATGTAGTTGTTCGCCTCGTCGAGCGGCTTGCCGGTGTCATCGAAGAGGTTGATCGGGTAGATGGCATCCTCGGGAAGATTGGCTCCAAGGCCAAGCTGTGCGACGATGGCGCGCTTGAGATAGTAGTTGCCATAGACGCCCATGGTATCGGTGTTCATGGACCAACCGTTGGCGATCCGGGCGAGCGTCGGCACCTTCCACTTCATGAGCTGCTGAGCGTCCCCGGGCGCGCTTTCGAGCGCCTTCTTGACGGCAGGGTCGAGCTTGTCGAAATCGAAACTCTTGCCCAGCTCGATGCCGATCCGCTGCATCTGCGGAAGAATCGGCTCATCGGTGAAGTGCGGCGGATTCACCTTCAGTAGTTCCGCTGCGTAGGCGAAGTATTCGGCTGCGGACATGGTATCGACCTGTCTCTTCGGCGGCGTCTTCATGTCGACCGTCGGATCGATCTTCACCGTCGCTGGCTCCGGTTCTTTGCCCCAGCGAGAGAGCGGCGTGACTTTGTAACCCGCCTGAATCTCATGCACCGCGGGGTAATCAGCAACGCCATCGGTCTTGGTGCGGCCGATGACCCAGAGATAGGGCGTAGGCGCAGCAAGCTGGGATAAGCCTTCCGGCACCGTGCCCGTCCAGCCGGGAGGCGTCACCAGGAAACTCTGCGCCTCCGTGCCGGTCGTTCGCCAACCTGGCGAGGCGAAGACATCCGTCCACATATCCAGCATCGGCAGGAGGTAATACCGCCCGTCGGTGTTTGGCGCGGAGACGACCATCGGCTCTTTAGTGAGATCCAACCACGCGATGGAATAAAGCGTGTCGAAATTCGGACGCACGACGGTCCTGAAATCTGCGGGCGGATACTCCGGGATGTTCACAAACATGTTCATCGGACCTTTCCCGAATTCCTTGCCCGGTTCGATGTTCGTGGACTGCTTCCGCGTGAGGTCCATCGTCAGGAGCGGATAGAAGTAGAGGTAGGCATTGACAGCGATGGCGTGCGCCTCTCCCTCGGTGATCGGAGCCGCATGGCCCGTGAGACTCGTCATGAGCAAAGCCGCTGCGGCGATAGCCCCGGAGAAGGCTCGGTGGATGAATTTGCGGTTCGTTAGTTTCATTGGAGTTTTGGTCTGGTTTCGGTTCCTGGTTAACAGACACGAGGTCAGGAGCAAAGGTTCTGTCGAATCCTTCGCTCACGACGTTAGCCAACCCGGCTTCCTTCAGTTCCATCAAAAACGTTCGCCCAGCGCTCACATTCCGGAACGCGAAAACTAAAGCGGGGCAAAATCCCCCGCAATCTGTTTATGCCATGCGCGTTCAAGTTGGATGCACTGTCATCACGGCGGGCTACCTCCCCATTTCTTGCCCGATGCAAAGAACGGGCTGGCGTCCCGATTTCAAAGTTCATGGCGGCCGGGCTACACTGGTTGCCACGATGCGAGTTCGCACGCCTGCGACGCACTTCGAGTGCTCGCTGAGGCCGAGGCGGCCAATATGTTGAGCAGCGCAGGTTCGACACCGAATGTTCACCGGCAGCCAGTGACGGTTCGGACCGGATTCCGGGGCAATAGCCGCGATGACAGCTCGGGCCCGGACATTTTGGACAGATTCTTTGGGCCGAGCAGGCCGCACGTACGGGTGCTCCGTTAACATGAAGCTGCCGGACCGGGTGAGCATTGCGTGACGGACTAGGCGCCGCGGTTGCAAGAGATGATTGCCGAGGCAGAAAAGAAGCTGGCTGCCCTTGAGCCGACAGAGCGCGAATTGGCGTCAAAGCGTCGCCGCGAGGCTGCGCGCGGCATCATCGGGCAGATGCGGCCGCGGTTCGGGCGGATGGGTTGAAAGGGTTTGGCCCTGCTGTCTTACTGGGTCTATGAGGGATAGCGTGCGTTGTTACCCAAGGCAAAGAGCGTGGCCGTCGCGAAGGCAGCGGCATCGCGTCTTATGAGACGCCGAGATCTGCAAGCCGCTCGAGTTTGGCATTACGCGAAGTTTACGGATGAGAGAGTCCTCGGTCTGAGCCAATGCCAAGGATGGTCTCTGGTATCCGGGCGAGATTGATCGGGTTGGGCTGTAACGACCGAGCGAGAACGCTCTGAGCTACGGATGGTCATCCTTCACAACACCGAGGAAATCGTCGAATTTGGCGAGGGACCCCCGGAACCGGAACAGGTCCGCCAGAAGCAGGATTAAGCCTTTCGCTTTAGGTTTCGAGGGTGAATCGATCGTGCACTTGGTGGAGGACGGTCTTTAGGGCGTCGTGAAGATCTTCGAGGAGCGCGATCTCGTCCGCGAGGCGGTCGCCCTGTTCACTGTTGCGCCACTCCTCAGTTCCGGTTTCGAAAGCAGTTTGTTTTTTCGAGGCGGAGCTGTTCCACATCGGCTTTTAATTGTTCTGCGAGGCTAATGAAGTCTGTGGAGCCACGGAATACGAGTTGGGGGGACTTTCATACTCATGCAAGGAATCTACTCCGAATAAGCCGGGAACTTCTAGCTGCAGCAGGTAAGACCACTGGTCGAATCACCGTCCCTTCCGCCGCCAAAGTGGCAAGCAACTGGCAAACCACTTTTTTACACAAAAGGGCCTTACGTTATAAATCCCTGACTATAAACCAAGCCAGCGACGGGATTCGAACCCGTGACCTATCGATTACGAATCCTTACGTGTGAAGTGTTCCTCCCTGTGCCAAAAAGCGCCTGAAAGATCTTGTCTTTCGCCGCGTCTCCGGCATGTTTACAGGGCATGCCGAACGAGAGGCAAGAGAACAATCAGGCGCATTCGAGCGCGGCGCAGAACCCAAAAAGCCGGACAAAAGCCGGGACCTTCCCAAAGGACGATAGCCGTTTCTGGCTATCTCGGGTTTTCCATCGGCATGGGAGTCCAAACTACGGCATGCGGGTTGAGTTCCGTCGGCGGGAACTGACGTTTTCGCTCCGGACAGGGAACAAAGAAGCGGCAGCGAAACGCGCTGCGGCTATCTTTCGGGATCTCGTCGAACTGGGCGTCGATGCAACTATCAAAAAGCACCGAGGACCGAAAGACGATGTCCCAAAACGGGAGGTCACGATAGGCGCCTGGATCTCAGCGGCTGAAAAGATCTTTGACGGATTGCCTGCGACGTTCGGCGGCTATGCCCGCGCTCTACGCTTGATTGCCAGTCAGATTCTGGCAACGCAAAGACTAAGAAGCGCTTCGGTCGCACACAGTCCAAGAATTATCGCCAGCAAATCGACTCCATCCCCTTGACAATATTCACGCCCGCCGCGCTCCAGTCATGGCGAATCGCTTACGTCAAGCAAGCTGGCGAAAATCCCGCGAAGCAACGCTCCAGCGCGAATTTCGGCCAAGCTGCGCGATCAGGCAGGCCAGGGCGCTTTTCTCGCGCAAGATAGTGAAGTTCCGTCTCAGGCGTTGCCGTGCCTGTTCCCCTACCCTTCTCCAGTGTCGAGTTCTTCCCCGAGGAATGATGAAAATACCGCAGCAAAATCGATCCCTCGGCGCTGCTGCGGGTTGCTCATGATGAACTGCTCAGTTGCGAACCCGAGGTGTTCAAGGCGCTTATTCTCGCCCTGGGTGGCGGTTTGCGAAGGGGCGAAATTGATAAGCTGCTATGGCGGCAACTCGATTTCGATGCAAAGCTGATTCGGATTGAAGCTACAGAAACCGGAGGGTTGAAGACTCCAGATTCGGCAGGCGTCGTCCCGATTGACGAGGGACTCGTTGCGATCCTGCGCGGAATGAAGGCCAGGTCGCATGGCCCTTTCGTTCTTGAGGGAGGCACCGGATTGACAGCGTCACTCCCATGGGGGCAGCGCTACCGCTGCACGGACGTGTTTGACCGGCTCACGCCATGGCTGCGTCAACATGGTGTCGAAGGCGCTCGACCGCTTCACACGTTGCGAAGAGGAGGGACCAGGTCAGCTCGTCGCCACCGAAGCAGGCATTCATGCCGCAAGCCGGTTCCTGCGCCATGCCGACATCCAGATCACCGCGGCATACTATGCAGACCGCGAGGACGCGTACCTGTCCGTATAGGGGCATTGCTCGAGCCGCAGAACGTTATTGCCTTGCCAAAGGCTGCGCCGGACACCGCTACGAAAACAGCAAACAAAAAAGCGAGCAGATCCTGAAACGCCTGCCAGCTTTGTGCGTCAACGGGCAATTACGCACCAAGCCGCGGAAAGCAAGCCAATGGCAACAGCCGAAATATACTCATAGTCAACGGCAGGCCATACCTTATGCCCCAAAAGCGCGCCATGATCTATTTGATGCTCTTGTTGATCCACGGCGAGTGGCGGGTGGCTGTTATATGGGTGGGAGGTAGTAAGAAATCGCTCGTAAAATGTCACCAGGCGACGCTTGCTGGCGCCGCTTCGGATCGGTTTTTCGCTTATTTTGGGCCTAGGAGCAGCGTGTATTTTCTTTAGGCCGGTTTTGCTTCGCGTAAAACCGTCGCGCGCGCGGATCAGGATTCCGCTTGTTGCTCAAGCTTCATGATCGAACTGAGTCGATACCGCACCAGTGTTCCGAGTTTAAGTGAGCGGATGGCACCGGCCTTTTCGCGCCTCTTGATCGTCTCCAGCGAGCAGTGCCAACGTTTGCAGAGATCACGCCGGGAGAGAAACTCGTCTTGCGCATCGTTTTTCGTGGGAAGCTTGGTTCTCATTCGACCTTAGTCTTTTCGTTTTTCTCCCGCCGGCTTCTCGCGGTGCCTGTTTCAAAAATGCCAAAATCGAAGCCGCCTCATAGAGCCGCAGGCCATGAGCGGCGCCGTGATCCTGGACGTGGATCGCCTTTATCCTGCCTTGCATAGCAAGAAGCCGTGGGCGTTCGGCGGAAGGCTCAATACGCCAGACGGAGAGACGAATTCGGTGCCGGAAGTCATCTTAACGTCAAATGGTTATGCTGCTCGCATCATGTTCCGGCTCCACATTGCCATTGCGGCTAAGCAGCCTACGCTGACGGACACGTTGGTCTCCTTTCGAGGAGAAACCTTTTCTGTGCACGCATCGGGCTGCACGGGGCGGGCGTAAAACACGGCCCGTCTGAGCAAAAGGAGGCTAGGCACGCTTCGTCGACGGATCGGAAGGAGGAACAGCATTGCGGGACTTCCTCTGCGCAGCGGCCTTTGCGGCTTTTTTGATCTCAGCGGCGATGCGCTTTTCAGAGATCTCTGGAAGCTTAATTTCTTTGCCGTCATGGTCAAATATCGGGAGATCATCCACGCCAAGGCATTGTCCGGTTAGATCAAGGCGATGGCGTTCATGGGGATCGGTGCTCATAAGTAGGCGAGTCGCTTCATCATACAGGCTCGAGACAATCGATGTTGCCGGCCTTGCCGCCTTGAGCGGCTGGATAACCACATCACGGATTGCAGAGAAGAGTGAGACGGCCGCCATGAGTCCGTTTCCTGGTTCTCCCGAATAATCATGGTGCGTATCTCAGAAAGGAGAGCCTCCAATGATAACGTCAAGTTTCCGGCGAGATTGGCCGAATCTCCCTTTGTAACCCGGACCTGGTAAACTTTGCGACGATAGGACGCGATCACCTTAGAGTAACGCGTGCCAGCAGGAGTCACCGGCTTTGCCTTCGGATTACCAGCAAGCAACCATGCAGCAGAGATGCCGTAGATTTCCTGGAGCTCCAGGGCATGCTTCTCCGGCAACTCTGCCTGGCCCAGCTCCAGTTGTTGGATGCGCACTGTTGATAGTTCCAACTCTCGCGCCAACTGAGACCGGAAAACACGCTTTCCGTTCGGGCGGAAGAGGAACTCATGGCGCAGGCGAGCAAGAGGTGTCTTCGGCTCATACTGGTTGAACGGCGCTTTGGGCATAGCTCGGCTCGTATATGCATTTAAATAAATAGAATTGTGCTTGCACGTCAAGTTGGATGTGGTATGTATTTTTGTGCATAGCTACAAATTCATGCCCGCCACTCCAAACGAACCCAAAAGACTCCTATTCGTTGGCCAAGCCGCGGAGATCGCAGGCTGCAAAAAACGTTTCATGGATAGCGAAATTGCCAAAGGCCGAATTCCTGTCGTTCGCCTCTCGCGTAAGATTGTAAGAATTCGGACGCAAGATTTGGACGCTTACATTGCGCGATTCGTGTTCATCGGACCGAGAGACAAAGCCAGGAAGGTCGAGGCAGCGCGATGAAACCTATTCCTGCGGAAGTCGACACCGGGCCGCCGCGTGCGAAAAAAAGACCCCCGCTGCATAGTTCCGGGCTGGCCGTCAATCCAACGGTGCAGCTCGAGTTCGCCTGGAACTGGCGGAAGAGCGTGAAAACACTACGGAGGCCAGGCTGTGACGACAAGAGAAACAGAAACAAACAAGATCCCAGATCATATGAAAACAAAAAAATCAGAACCTAAGAACCCGAAACTTAAGCCTCCTGCCTCGAATTCCGAGGCACCTCTAATTGAGGCCCCGCGCGTTTCCCGAGGGAACGAGGGAGATATTTGCACCCTCCTCACCGTCAACGCCGGCAAAGTCAACAACATGCAGCCCGCGCTGCTTGGTCTGGTCAAGTTCGGCGGACTTGGCTGTTGGCCTGTCTCTTTGGTGGCAGGAAACTTTGGACGGGCGGCGGGATTACTCGATGACGGCCCAAGACGCCGTGAAAGCAAAGCAATCG
>CAWEOV010000017.1:0-18117 GCA_963810765.1 uncultured Verrucomicrobiae bacterium | reverse complement strand
CCCTTTTGCTGAATTCCTTCTGTAGATGCTCCCGCCAATCAGTGAATTCGGAGTGCGCACCGATATGGCTGGTGGAGTACAGGTGGACCTTAGTTTCGCACTTGAGAAAGGCGGCGAAGATGTCATTGGAAATGAGCATTAGTGCGAATCCGTTGGAGTTAGATTATTCGCGTTACTGCGCTTTTCACTATTCGTGGATCCTTCAACTTCCTTTCAACGGCTAGACTCATAGATGGCCTTAGGACAGATCGCTCTCATCTTGTCTTTGTAAGCGGAATCAACCGCCAAAGCCGCAACGGACAGGAAGTTATTTTGCGCATTGTAGTTCCGAAGGTCGATTTCCCCTTACGCAAATAAGGAGGAAGTTCCATGCGTGCGTCGCGCGTAGCTTTGAGGCTCTGTTTGTCGGATTGTTCGAATCGCTGCGCTCTGCGCAGACGCCGATTACACCTCCACTGTTCACTCGCCTAGAGCGGGACGAGCGTTTCACTATGGCAACACCCGACGAGATCAGAGAGGGTGAGTTGGGCAACAAAGCAACGGTCCTTTGGCCGTTGTCTGCGAAGATCGTCATCCACTGACGTGTGGGCCGCCGACTACGGCTGCTTTCTGGTTTATGAAACGCTCGATTGCTCGGGGGAGTTGCGCCGTTTCCAAAACCTCGACCAAGTTGAAGACTTCCTTGCGAAGAGGGAACAGGCCGACGCTTGACATCCCCGCGTCCCTCGCGCCCTCCCTCCGATTTCGATGCGAGCGAAGGGATGCCGTTGCAGGAAAAACCCTGCCGACTACTTCAAGCCAGCGATCCAATCCCACAATGGCGTCATCTTCATCGTCGATCGCCAATTTTCGAATGTCCTTATCAAGTTTGATGGCATTCCGAAGCCGCTCCTTGGCCTCCTCCATGCGACCTGTGACGCTCGCGTAGCAGGTCAGGTTGAATGCGATCATGGCAACCTTGGGATGTATCGCTTGTGCGCTCAACAGAATGTCCTCCGCCTTCTCAATGCTTTCGGTGCACCTAAGCGCATAGGCGAGACTGATCCACCATCCTGCGGTTTGAGGATCAACTTTTACCAGATGGCTCGCAACCGCCGCGACCATGTCCCATTTCTTGGCCGCAATGTAGAGGTTAACACGTGCGCCCAGGACCTCGTTGCGGGTCTTATCCTCTGGCGCAATCTCTTCGAGCACCAGCGCCGCAGCATCGAACATTTCCCATTCGAGATAGCCCGACGCAAGGACATGCCTTTGCCAGTCGGGTTTCAAGGGATTTGCGACTCTTGAAGAAAGACAAAAAGGCGCTTTTGTGGCCACCCAAACGACCAGCAGCAAAGCCCCCGCAGTCACTGAGAGCATTATGAGCGACCAGAAAATGTTGATCGTCACTCTGTCGGCGCACGGAAGAATCTCAGCGCAGCAGATTTGGGCCGCGTCGAGATGATAGACGCTCAGATCGTCAGCCGTCGCTATGCTGTCGTCCTCCCATCCATCTCTTCAGACATCCCCTTATCGCCGCCAGAGTCTCACTCGTCACTATCCAATTTACGCGCCGGACCTCTTCGACCCATCATCTGCCATGAACGCGCTTCCTCAAGCTGGTCTCAGAGGTAAAGTCCCCAACGACTGCGGGCAGATTGCCCTCCGAATGAATGCCAGGAGTCCCTTCCTCGCCAAGAAATGTTCTGATGACTCCGATGGCGTAATATCCGCAAATAGCAGAATCATTTGTGTTAGGCTTATCTATTTGCCCCAGTCGGGCAAGCATAACGTTATTAAGACAACTGGGGCTCTTTTGACTAAGGAGCAGTTAAGAAAATGGAAGCTTGTCAATCGTTCGAAGTTATCTGTCTATGCCGGTGTGTTTTCAGGGGACCTTCCCCTGAGTGTTGAAAAGCGGGGACTGGTGACCAATAATTCAGGGTGTTTTCACTAGCTAATGCTTTGGCATCGCATCAGAGGGTTGTGGAACGTCTACCATGCTCTGCTGGCAGTTATTCTTACTCTCGTCTTCTGGTTGTACCTTGCGATGGTGTTTTTCGTCTTCAGATACCCTGACGTCCAGGCGTCTCAGCGATTCATCCTGTACAATCTCGCTGCAGTGGTCGGTCTGGGAGTGGCCGCGATTCGCGGACGAGAGGCTGCGGCAACAATGCTTGCGGGAGGTTTTGTGGACGCTCACACTCTCGCTTTCAAGCAGACCGCGTATATCGGCGTAACAATCCTTGTTGTGATGTTGGCCGCCGTCGATCCACCAGGGTCCCGGCTCCTGAAGCTGGCGCTGGTAATCGGTTTCTTGCTTTCCGTTTATGTCGTTTTTCTGATCTGCCATCTTTTGCTGCCGCGCAAGCTGGCCGACGACCTCTTCTCGGAGGCACCCGAGCAAAGAACGTTGCTGATCGGTCCGGTTGACAAAGCGCGGGAAATGGACAGATGGATCGAAGAGACTGGGGCTTTTGGATTCGGTATGAGCGGTTCCGTGATTGATGAGAAGGGTAAATCACGGATAGCGCATGTAACAGCTGTGTCGGACGCTTTGATGCTTGAGCGCATCATCAAGAATGAAGGCATAAAGCAGATCATTCTGCTAGAGATTCCCCTCGATCCGGAAACGCTCTCTCTCGTCGTCACCGTCGCAAACAAGGCAGGTGTTAGTCTGCATGTTGTAAATAATCTCTCCAAGATCTTTCGGCATGATATAACGTTTTATAGCCTCCATTCCAGAGACTTTATTAGTTTGAGAAATCAACCCCTGGAAGACCCCGTAAACCGCATCCTCAAACGGACGGTAGACGTT
This sequence comes from uncultured Verrucomicrobiae bacterium, assembly GCA_963810765.1. GTDB lineage: Bacteria > Verrucomicrobiota > Verrucomicrobiia > Chthoniobacterales > Terrimicrobiaceae > DASTFP01. The sequence continues at coordinate 15,320 of CAWEOV010000017.1, read as the reverse complement.
TTGGTGAGCGTGCCTATTGTGATCTTTATTCTGCCGCCGCTGTGCATTTTGGTGAAGACCTTTCAGGCTATTCAATCTCCTGGCCCGCTGTTCCATAGAGATACTCGGGCCGGTTTGGCCTTTCGCCCGTTTCGCATCTTTATGTTCCGGACCACGCGGCTCCATAAAGACGATAATGCTTCGACACGCGGCGATCGGTGGGTATATCCGATGGGGCAACTTTTGCGCACAACCGGTCTTGATAAGATGCCGCAATTTCTGAATGTGATTTCTGCCGTGATGAGCGTGGTGGGCCCGCAACCAAATACGCCCATCCAAAATCGAAGATTCAGCGAAATCATGGATCAATATCATGTGCGGACTTTCGCTAAACCTGGAATTACCGGTCTCGCGCAAGTTAGCGGATATCGGGGTGAAGCAAAAAATGACGAGGACGTCGCGAACCAGGCAAAGCTGGACATCCGATACATAGAGACCTGGTCGCTGCCTCTCGATTTATGGATCATTTTCAAGACCTTTTCTCAGGTTTTGAAGCCTCCGAAAACGGCATACTGAGGAAGGCGGGTGATGGCCTGCTCCTAGTTCAGCTCAAATGAACCTTGGGTGTATCGCTCGTGCCCTCAGTAAAATCGCTTGCCTGCTCTATGCCCTCGCTCCGCCTGACAGAATAGGCGAGGTTGATCCACCAGGCTTCGTTTTCTGGTTCAACCTTTACGAGATGACTGGCGACCACTGCGGCCATGTCCCATTTCTTCGCCGCAGTATAAAGGTACAACCCGCGCTCCTAGAACCTCGGTTCGGGTCTTGTCCTCGGGCTCGATCTCTTCGAGAGCCACCGCCGCATCATCGAGCATTCCAAGCTCAAGATAGCCGCTGCACGCAAGGACGTGCCTCTGCCATTCGGCCTTCAAGGGATTGGAGACTCTTGAAGGAAAACGAAGAGGGCCTTCGTGGCCACCCAGGCTACGACCAGGAAGGCACCAGCCGTAATAGCCAGCACCATGAGCGATCCGAAATGATGATCGGCAGGCTGTCGGCGTAAGGTCGTCTTTCTCCCATTCGAAGAGGCTACCCAGCTCGCGGATCAGTCAACGAATCGCTGTCTGCCAGACAGGACGACGGAGAAATTCGTCCGCCTTCAATAGACACCGCTTCACAACGTTACCTGGGCAGCTCCTGCTTCAAGTCTCTGGGCTTGAGAGCGCGAAGTCGCGGGGGCGGTTACGCTGCGGCACGATGCCGCTTGTTTTGCTTGGCAAATGCTAGGGGTTTCGGATTGGATCGAAGACTCTAGAAGCGTGAGCGGATCAAGCCCAAAGGCGGAAATCTTTGATGTCTTCCTGTGCCACAACAGCGAGGACAAGCCAGTCGTCCGTGAGATTGCACAGAAACTCTCCGAGGAAAATATCAAACCTTGGCTGGATGAAGAGGAAATTAGAGCGGGAAGCTCCTGGCACGCTGTCATTGGGCAGCAAATCGAAACAGCAAAATCGGCTGCCGTCTTCGTTGGTCAGAATGGCGTCGGTGCGTGGCAGAATCGCGAGATCATAGCTCTTCTAAATCAGTCCGATAGGCGAGGATGTCCCGTCATTCCCGTGATCCTGGCATCGGGTCCACCTCGCCTGCCTTGGTCACTTGAGGGACTTCATTGCGTCGATTTCCGAGCGACCGATTCAAATCCTGTGAAGCGACTGATATGGGGCATGACCGGGGAAAAGCCCCCGGAACTTTCTGATGTCCCCGCTTCGGACAAACCGACAACCCTGAGAGAGGCGACTAGACGTGGCTTGCTTCCGAGCGGACATCACAATGATGGGGGCCCTGAGGCGCGCATCGGCGATCCACAGGCGTTGTCGATTACCAGGCCCGCGAAATCGCCCCCAACGTGTTCGAAGTGCACTGGAAAGAGCCAAGGGGGGGAGACACGGTCACCCATGTCGAGGATTTCAATCGGCAGGAGCTTTGCACGAATATTACCAGCATCAACCGCGTGCCAATCCCGGCGGAGTTCGATTCTTTCGATCTGGACAACCGCCTGGACAACACCAAGCTGTTCCCGAACGGTAGTCCCGTGGCCAAAGACGATTTCCCGTTCTTCTCCCTGTGCGGGACGATGAGCCAGAGCCTCGCGTCCGAGAAGGTCTGGGAAAACAAAATGCACATGCTCGTCTATGAATCGCCGAAATAGGCAGGAGCCGGAAAGCAAGACCGGAGTGAACCGCACCATGCGGCTCACTTTTCGTTCGGCAAAATCCCGACCCTCTATGCGCGCCGCGTGGTGGGGATCGCCGACGGCACCAAGCCAAGCAGATTCTCACAAAAGCGACTCATGAATTCCTGACCGAACTGGCCAGTTTTTCCGAGAAGTGCATCAATCCCGATTGGCTTGAGACTCTCGAAGCCCGATGGTGAGGTGCCACGCACTGGCAAGCCTCCTCGCCCGTCAAGCGGAGTGGAGATCAAGCACGAGCAGGAGAAGGAGAAGATTCGCCGTCAGAAGAAGACGCAGACGATGCGAGATCTGCGAGCCAGGGGGAAGATCGCTTGACCCTTTTGGCGCGCGCAGGCTGGTCAGCCTGAAGGTGTCCGCGAGATCAGGAAGGTGCTCGAAGGTGCTGCGGCAAAGGTCAGCGACGGGAGCCGTCCACCGCTGATGCTCGATTTGTCTCTGAGCGAGTCGGCTGGCTCCCATTCACTGTACCATCTGGTTCGCCTCTCTTCTCAGCCTCTTTTCGAAGCAATTCACGAATGTTGCGAATGGCGTCATCGTGGTCAGGCGAGTGATTCACTATCGCGGTGGTCTTCTCCAAGATCTCTGCGGCTCGCAATGCGTAATCGATCCACGCGGGATCCTTTTTCAAGTGCAACGCCTCCGCCATCATATAGTAACCAAAAGGATATACGGGATCGCGGGAGATCATCTCCTTGTAGCGAACGATTGCCTCATCATCGTATCTGACGAACAACTTTCCCGCTTCTCGCTTGAAGTATCCGCTACTCCATCCTGTCAAGGAGTCAGGTAAACTGTAGTCTTTGCTAAGCGACTTTGAACCTTCGAAGTTGATCAGATAGCTTGCCCCGCAACGTTTCAATCGTCCGAGCGCTCTTGTCAGAATCACAGCCCTGAATGATGATCAGCAAAACCGCCACGACGAGACCTATATACCAAGCCATGCGCTCCCAGCGGTTACCTTCCGTTCGAGATAAGAAAGCGGAAGTCAAACAGGCAACAATTGCGAGAATGACAAGTAAAACATTCATGGGCGTGTTTTGATGCCTAGATTCTCACGCACGTTCACCTTTTCCTATCGCATATCCGAGGCATCATCAGCGATTGATGCGGCTGACGCCAGTCACCACAGCACCCGGAAACATGTCCATGACAGTCCGGCGCGCTTCGCTCGATGACTCGGCTTGAACGGTAATGTCACGGCCCGAACCGCGAATCGAATAGTGGACCCGATAGGAATCGGCAAAGGCGGTGCCGCCGATCAGCCATCCTCAATGTGTGTACTCAATCAGGTAGACTGGCGGGAACTGTTCCTTGATGTAAATTCTAAACTGTTTTCCGTCCGCGTCTATCGCCTGCACCGGCCGGTTGAGAACGAATGTAGTCGTTACGCCGTTCTTGAATACGATTCCCGAGCAATACATGAAATTCAGCCCGTAAGGTTGAATCGATCCGCCCTTCCCCAGTAGCTCGGCTCCAGAAGCACCGATTACTGAACTGCGAGTCGTAGACTCTTTTAATGTGATAGCGACCTCATCTTTGCCGGTGTACGAAATTCTCTCTCCTTCGTGGTCGGGAGCGGCGGCTAGCAAGTAACCCGACTTGGACGGCTTATTAAATTTGAAATTGCCCGCTTCATCAGGCACCCCCTTCTGAAAAATACCCTCCTTGAGAACGAGGAACACCTGAACATCTTTTACCTGTTTTCCAGACGAACTCTTGACGGTGACGGAGCACTGGCCGGGCAAGGGTGCTTCGGCTAAGCAGTATGCCTGGCACGAAACAAGAAGGAGCGCAATCAAAGCGACTATAGGCTTCATAGGGAATGATAGTTACGCGCAAATGGGCAAATCTTGTGCAAGAATTTCGAATTTGCGGGCATACGTGCGAACCGCTGTTCATTTGGTGCATGCAAGCTGCATGCACATTTTCCTGCAAAATGGTGCTATTTTCTGCAAAATCATGCAAAACTGCATGGGGTGCAAGCCGAAGAGAGATTTCCAGTTAAACCCTTGGCGACAAGCAGTTATGCTGGCGCACCAGGCGGCGGCCAACCCATCGGACATCGGTTCGCGAACCACCTCCGCAGGCTTGTTATCATCGCGTATGGCGACGAAGCTGCAATGCCTCAGGTGCCCGGCATCTGTCGATTCGAGGAATGCCACCTGGCAGACCAGCTTCGGTTTGACCCAGTAGCATTCCTTCATATTTTCCGCAGTCAACGACTCGCCCGATCGCGAGACCTTCTTCTCGGGCAGATTTTTGAATGGGCAGTGGACAACTCTCAGCTTCTTGAGAGCGAGGAAGGGATCTCCGTCGGAATTCGTGGCACAAAACCGTTCTTCACTTCGCGGTCAAAATAAGCCCGTCTGTTTGATTGATACACCTTTAAGACCGGCACGCGTCACATTAGGTGGTGTACGTCGCCCATACCATAGACTGGAGTCGAAATTCCTTCCATACGGGCCTTGATTTGCAAAGATAAGAATTGCGAGTAGTGACGCGATTGATGCAGATTGCCACCATGAAACCACAGCGATGGTTGATGGGTTGGCTTCCACATATTACGCAATTCGCCTTCCCACGGACCGGGATCGTTAGTGGTGCCGGAGCCTAAACCCCAGCATTTGCCCACCTTGTCTGCAACGTCTTGGGAAATAAGCCTTGCTGCCCAACCGTTCATCGATCCATAGCCAGTCGCATAGACAATCAAATCTGCTGGTAATTCGGTGCCGTCAGTAAGCACCACAGAATGTTCCTTGATTCGCTCTATATTGACTCCACTTTTTAGCTTGATCTTCCCTTCGGCAATCAATTCAGAAGCCCCCACATCAATGTAATATCCAGATCCCCGTCGCAGATACTTCATAAAAAGTCCTGAGCCGTCTTCGCCAAAATCAAGTAGGAAGCCCGCCTTCGTAAGACGCTCGTAAAACTCCGCGTCTCGTTCCGCTATCTGCTTGTAGACAGGAATCTGGAACGTAGGCAGGATCTTATAGGGTACTGATGCGAAAATTAGATCCGCTATGTCTGTCGTGATGCCGGATTTGACAGCGGACTCGGAGTAAAGACGACCTAAGGCCAACTCCATTAGCGTGTCTGATTTAGCGACATGCGTCGATGAGCGCTGAATCATCGTAACATCTGCGCCGTGCTCCCATAGGTCTGCGCAGATGTCGTGAGCCGAGTTACCCGAACCCACCACAACACACGTCTTGCCGCTGTATTCTTCACCACTGGTGTACCTACTGGAGTGATGTTGTGTCCCTTTAAATGTGTTAGCGCCTGGGATCTCGGGGACACTTGGACATCCCAGACATTCCAGTAGCAAGAACCAACTGTTTGGGACGAAGAACGACCGTCTCTCCACCACGATCCACAGTCACAGCCCACTCTCGTGTTTGCTCGTCATATTGGGCGCTCTTGCATTCCGTCGAATGCCAATAGTTTAACTCCATGACGTTTGTGTACATCTCCAGCCAATCGCCGAGTTTGTCTTTTGGAGAGAAGATCGGCCAATGGTCTGGAAACGGCAGGTAGGGCAAGTGATCGTACCATACTGGGTCATGTAAACAGAGTGATTTGTAGCGATTGCGCCAGGAATCCCCAGGTCGATGGTTTTTTTCAATAATGATGGTAGGTACTTCTAATTGCTTTAGTCTTGCTCCTAAGGCAATGCCACCTTGTCCACCACCGATAATGAGACAGTAAGGTTGCTTGGTAACGCCCAATTCCGCCGCTTCCTGACTCTTTCGCTCAAGCCAGCTTTGACGATTTGGACAGACACCATGTTGAACGCCTTTAGCACGGGTCGCTCCCCTTTTTTCTTCGAACCCCTTTAGCTCCGTCATCGTGGTCAATAGCGTCCAACATTTGCCATCTTTCAGACGAATATGTCCCTTCCCTCTTGAGACAGCGGTCTCAAAGGTAAACCAACTGTTTATCAGGCCATTATCCGAGGTGGCATCACCTTCTATCCGCCATTGCCCGGGCTTCGCATCGGATACCGTCGCTTCTAACATCGCCTTGATATTTTCTTTACCCTCAAGCGTTTTGATATTCCAAGTAAGGGACACCAAGTCGCGCCAATAGCTGTCTTCCTCAAACATTTGCACCGCAGCGTCGAAATCAGCACGATCAAGTGCGGTACCAAGGTCCGAAAGCCATTCCGACACCTGCTGTGTCGATGCACTCATACTATCACTCATATTGAGCCTCCTTTGGAAAAGGGGAAATCATTACGATGAATTCCCACTAAGTTCGACCGAGTATGTTCCTCTCCGTATCTGTTGCACGGAAAAATGTGCTTCAACTCGAAAGAGTGTATATATTACCGAAATTGCGGGGCGCGGCGTCGGCTAACAGGACCCTCGCAACTCAACTGCGCGTTGGCACGGATCGTGCTATGAGTGCCGGAACATGTAAATGCTCACAGCTGCCCTGCTTGCCTTTGACGCGGTGATACTTGGATACGACTTGCTACAGATAGCTTCGTGGGTATTACTTTGGGCATGAAGAACATGGACTGATGACTTCAATCGGGATTACGGCTCCCTGAGCGCAAAAGAAGTTCCGCACTCCTATTTCCCATCGATTTCAAAAACCGCACGGACGTCTAGTGGCAGTACATAAAGAATCGGAGGGATCGCCTACTCCCGCTGTGGAGAGCGAGGAAAGCGAGCCCGACATACTTCTTCGTAACGATTTCGTTCTGCTGAAGGACGATATCAAACATTGGATCGTGCGGATCGAGGACATTTCTGTTCTCGAAGCCCACCAGAATTTTACGATCGCCCATTTTCCCAACGGCAAGGTTCTCATCCGGCGCTCTCTTGCGGACTGCGAACGTCGGCTGGACAGCTCCATGTTCTTTCGCGCCAGCAGGGACTTTATTGTCAACCTCAGCCAAGTGAAACAATCACGACTGAGCAAAGACAAAGACAGAGGTCTCATTTTTCTGCTAAAGGACGGAAAAGAGGTCGTGTTTTTTCCCAGACAAAGCGTTCTCTTCCGTAAGACACGCGGTCTCTAGCTGCGGATCCGCCGGGACATCCGAGATTGGATTGCGATAGGCACCCGTTGATCAATCTCCGATCCGCAGCAGGTCCTCCCATTGGCGAAATTCTCTCTTAAAACCATGCTCTCGGCGATCTTGAAGCGGTTGATAGTGCCGTCGCCGGGGCAATATGAAAGAGCCCGGCTTTGCGAGCCGGGCTCTTTGCTTATCGGGACTTTAGATCACGCGGTTATCGCGCCTCCTGGCACTCCTGAATAACGGGCGTTATTTCCGACTTCCAGGGTTTCATTTCGCCGCGATGCTGCGGGAACGACCAAGATAGTAATTGCGGCGACCGTTAATGCGCTCGACATAGCGGTAGAATCCCGGCCCTTGGTTGGGGTACGCGTTGTAGATCGCATCAGTAGAGGGCTCAGGGCCTTTAGGCTGCTTTTTGATGGCAGACTTGCTCGTGCCGGGACCGTTGGTCTGCGTCTTTGCGAAAAGCGAATTGTAATATTCATCGCGACTGGTGGTCTTCTCGACCGTCTTGCCAGCGGGTGTTGCCCCTGCTTTTGCGAGCAGAGAATCGTAATATTCGTTGCGATCGTCGGCGTGTAGGCTGGAGACTGCGATGGTGGCGAGTAGGATGTATTTTTTCAATTCTGGTATGGGTGCGGTAGGTAATTTGTTATAGTAGATCGTCTAATAGTAATACGAAGTGATTGCCAATTATTGCGATTTATTATATAAGACAGGGTCTTAAGTCTGATTACCAGGTTTCCCGGCAGTTTCGCACGTCCGCCCATTACTCACGCCGGGACTGATAGAGGTCAGAAACCAATCGGTCGCGCTCGACAGGTGCCGATTGAAGTAGGGTCAGTAGCTTTTCGAGGGTCACCCTGGCCTGCGGTAATCTGATCAATGAGGGCACCTCGGTTTATTATCGTGATATATCACGATACTCGCATCACGAGAAAATACATCCGCGCACATCGGCGGAAATCGGTGAACGCTTTATGACTTTGCGTTATGACTAAGGCATTAGGAGAAACCAAAGTACCCGTAAAGTCCTGATAATCAGGAACTGGAGCGGGTGACGAGGCTCGAACTCGCGACATCAACCTTGGCAAGGTTGCACTCTACCAACTGAGTTACACCCGCGTGATTCGGTCAATATTCATAGCCGTGAGGCGACAAACGTCAATGCGTGATTTCGTTCTTCCCAGACTGCAACCGCCCTCTCGGGGTGATTACTCTAGGTTTCCTTGGACTCGAAACAGATGCGGGAGCTGCGAATGGACTGGCTGGTCGTGGGCTATTGAACGTCAACGGTCTCTGATGCATCGTTGACTCGTCCAAAGGGAGAATCTCGTGGGGTAGTCCGACATTCCTCGCGGGCCCCATTCGGTGGAATGCTAGCCGCAGCAAAGAGATTGAGCACGGCAAGGAACGGCAACAGACACAAGCTTGCTGTGGTGGTTCGATTGCGCAATGCCCGCTTGACTCGTGGGGCTGCTTCAACACATTCTCATGTTTAAAATGCTTTTGAACCCTTTACCAACCAGTTCCATCCCTCCAGATCCAAAACCAGACATTTTACTTGGCCTCGCGGTCCGCTAGTGGCCGGTTTCTCTTGGCAGTAGATCGCTCCGGATAGGGAGCGGCGCTGGATATGCCGAGTGATTTCCGCTCCAAAAGCGTTCTCAGGCACAGGCATGCGGGTTGAGGCTCGCGCCTCGATCGCATCTATCCTAACTCCACGCAGCGTTCGTTGGTCTCATGAACATCATCTCGCACAACTATGGAAGAAAACTGGTGGAGCTCACCTCTTTCGGGCCACGGATACATTTGCGCGCCTCGCGTCAAGTTGCGCGGACTTGCCGGGCCAGGTCCATTTTCATGAGCAAGTAGGTTTTCGATGAAATCAGCCTTATTCGTAGCGGGTGGGTGGGATGGCCACGAGCCAAAATCGACAGCCGGGATATTAGCCGGTTGCCTCCGGGCAGAGGGATACCGAACAGAGGTGATTGAGACCCTGGATGTCTTTCTGGATCCGGAGAAACTTGGCAAGTTTGACCTGATTGTGCCGGTCTGGACGATGGGAACGATTACGAATGATCAGGAGAAAGGGCTGCTGGACGCGATCAAGAGTGGGATCGGGCTAGGTGGATGGCACGGTGGCATGGCCGATTCCTTCCGCAACAATACGGAATACCAATTCATGGTCGGCGGACAGTGGGTGGCGCATCCTGGCAATATCATCGACTATCGGGTGGACATTGTCAGCCAGCAAGACCCGATCACGGCCGGAATCCCTGATTTTTATATGCACTCCGAGCAGTATTACATGCACGTTGACCCTTCGAACGAGGTGCTGGCTACGACGACGTTCAAGGGAGACATTCTTTCGTGGATCGAAGGTGTGATCATGCCAGTGGTGTGGAAGCGGAAATGGGGAAGGGGCAACGTTTTTTATTGCTCGCTCGGGCATGTGGCGAAGGACTTTGACGTGCCGGAGGTTCGTGAGATCGTCCGGCGAGGCTTGCTGTGGGCAACTCGCGAAGGAGCTTCCTCATGAGCACCAAAGTCGGAATTGTGGGCTGCGGAAATATCAGCGAGATCTATCTGAAAAATAGCCGGCGGCTTGCCGATATTGAAGTTGTCGCCGTCTCGGACCTTGACAGGCAGCGGGCGCAAGCGAGGGCGGACGAATTTCGGATCCCGAATGTGCTCTCTATTCCCGAGTTGCTGGCTGAGGGGGAAGTCGACATCGTAGTCAACCTGACGATCCCAAAAGCGCACTCTGAGGTTGCTCTAGCGACGTTGGAAGCGGGGAAGAGTGCCTATAATGAGAAACCGCTCGCAATCCGGCGCGAGGACGGACGCGGAATGCTGGAACTGGCGCGCGCAAAAGGACTCAGGATCGGCTGCGCGCCCGATACGTTTTTGGGTGCAGGCCTGCAAACGTGCCGGCAACTAATGGATGAAGGGGCGATTGGCACACCAATTGGCGCAACAGCGTTCATGACGTGCCGCGGTCATGAGAGGTGGCATCCCGATCCCGGCTTTTACTACCAGCTCGGCGGCGGGCCGATGTTCGACATGGGACCTTACTACCTGACAGCGCTCGTGGCGTTGCTTGGACCCGCGCGGCGCGTGACCGGATCGGCGCGGATCAGTTTTTCGGAACGCACGATTACAAGCCAGCCCAAGGCCGGCACGAAGATCCGGGTTGAAGTGCCGACGCACGTCGCCGCTGTCATCGATTTTGCGGGCGGGGCGGTTTGCTCCATGATCATGAGTTTCGATGTGTGGGACGCGAATCTCCCGCAAATCGAAATTTACGGTTCGGAGGGTTCGCTGAGCATCCCCGATCCCAATGGTTTTGGCGGACCGGTGCGTCTCTGGAGGCACGACGCGCGCGAATGGCGCGAAATGCCACTCGCCAGCGAACTCGTGGAAAACTGGCGTGGCCTCGGCGTGGCTGATATGGCGCTGGCCCTGCGTGACGGGCGCCCCCACCGGGCAAGCGGCGATTTGGCTTATCATGTGTTGGATATTATGCACGCTATCCATGACGCTTCGCGTGAGGGGAGGCATGTTGAATTGGCAAGCGGTTGCGAACGTCCCGCGCGGTTGATGGGAGACGAGTTCACGCTAAGGCAACCTGAAGCGCGCCCGTGACAACGACACAGGCGGGCGCGCGGTACGTTCAAGTTGGCTTCAGTGGCAGATAAGTCGAAGCGCTGGCTCGGACCGTATCGATAGATACGACCCTTGCGTCGGCGTCGACCCACGGAGACTAAGTCAACCAAATTAATCTTATGAAAAGTCAACGAATGAAGCCCATGAGCAAGGCAGGAAACTCCCCGACAATCTGCGTTGCTCTCTTGATTGGCGCGGTTTGCTTAGCATCAGTCGTCGGAATCCGGGCTGAAAGCATCATGATCCAGGAAGAAAACATGAAGGAGCTGAAATGCTCGCTTCCGAATGATCGCTTCCGTCTTGTGGAAAGCAACTCGCCCGGCCAGCTATTTTTGAGCGACGAAACGATCGATCTAAAGCTTGCCTTCAAGAAGGGTGATTTGAACGGAAACGTTCCCTTCTCGCTGGAGATTCAAGAGGTTGGCACCCGGACCCAGGGGAAAGTCGCCGGGGGCATGAAGGGATGGATGGATACAAGCGGCAAGGCGCCGCTCTTCGACCTGATCGGCGCTCCGGTGAAGCACGATTTCACGGTGGATTTCGGCGGTGGAGACGAGATTCCGGTCGAGCTCAAGAATCTTCCTGTGCCAAAACGATTCGGTACCTACGCCTTGATCCTTTGCCGAGGCAGCGAGCGCCAGTTCCTTGGCACGGTGGCCCGCGTGCCCGCCCCGCGGGCTGACGGCACGATCGACAATGTTCCGATTTTCGGCGAGGGCGGATTTGTCGACAAACCGTGGAAAGCCAAAGTCTACGCGCGCATGGGTATTCGGGGCTGGCGGGCGGAGGGAAGCTGGAAAGCAAGGAAGGACGGCACACCGGAATGGGAAAAGTACGATCCCATGTTCGCCGCAGCCAAAGAGGCAGGTTGCAAGATCATGTCTACGCCAGGGGCGACCCCGGACTGGAGCTGGCCGTTTGCTCCCCATCAGACACCGGCGTCGGTTGAGCCCGGCTGGGATGGCAGCCCGTATGGCGGCAGGTCGGACTGGGTGTGCGATCCGAAATATTATCCCGAATACGAGAAATGGATGAAAGAGTTCGTCAAGCGGTACTGGGATAACGGCAACGGTCCGCTTTGGGGGGTGGAAAACTACAACGAACCTTGGGAAGGCGGCGGAATTTCCGGCTGGGCGCGGGATTGCCTCCAATACCGCGAGATTCAGAAGCTTATATATCGCGCGGTGAAATCGGTCGACCCCAAGGTGCGCGTTCTCGGCACGTCTTCGATCATGAACACTGAGGATAAACTCTATTCAGACGGCTCCGACGAATTCGATCAATATATCGATGTCTTTACCGATCATTACGTGGTGCCCAAGGCTTGTTACGGGCCAATGGTGGCTCGCGCCCGCGGCAAGGAGTCGATGGAGACGGAGACTTGGTTTGTGGGCACGGAGTATCAATTGCCCCAAGGCGTGGCGCAGATCTTGGCCTCCGGCCAGAATCACGTGTCGCCGTGGCATCCGCGGGTTCTCTTTGAAGATGTCCCCGGCGGAAACGAGAAATCCATCATCCCCAGTCCCGTGGTAGCCGCCACGGCTGCGTTCAACTATTTCGTCACGGGCCGGCCATTCGAGAAGATCGTCTTCCAGAATCATCTGCCATGGGTCTTTCAGTTCGGGAAGGACGACGACCCCAAAGCTCTGCTCGTGGTCTTTGGCCAGCTTGTCAGCATCGGCTCGACCGACGCCAGGGACCGGCTGTGGGCGCAAGTGGATGGTTCGCCGGGTGGCGAAATGATCATCGACAACGCTGACGGGCTCCTCCAGTTCTACGACTTGAGCGGCAACCCGTCCTACGTTGGAGAGAAGGAGGTGAAGCTGCCAATGAGTGTCTTCCCCACCTATATCACCTGCGCGAAAGGGCCCAAGGCCGCCGCGGAACGCCTGGCCAAGACGCAAATCAGCGGGAAACGTCCTGTCGAGATTTTGCCGCGCGATTTCACGACTCGACTCACGGAAAAGGACGCGGCACTGGCTGTGGGATTGCACAATTGCCTTAACCGTACGATCAAGGGCAAGCTGACGGTCGAGGCTCCGTCGGAGATCACACTTGAGTCCAACAGCCAGGAGATCGAACTCGCCGCGGGCGAAACCAAGAGCCTGAGTTTCCCGGTTAAGGAAGCCAGGCCCCAGGAATCGGGCGCCTATCCCTTCAAATTCAATTTTACTTCCGATGCCGGCAACGCCGAATATCGAGAAGCGCTCAATTGCGCCGTGGCGCCTAAGGCGACGATCACCGTTGATGGCAATCTCGACGAGTGGAAGGACATTCCCGGGGTGACGGTCCTTGGCAAGGACGAGAGCGTGGACAGTATCGAGGTTCTTCGCCGTCCGTGGCTTGCGCTGAAGGAGGCGCATCCGGGCCTTGTGTCGGGCCGCCTCAAGATGGCCTGGGACGAAGACAATCTCTACCTCTGCGCCGAGGCGAACGATCCCACGGACCAGAAGAACGCGGTCCCGATGGAAGGTCGCGATGAGAACAAGTATTTTCATAGCAAGGCTTCCGACGAGCGCGAACCGTACAAGAGCTGGCTGGCTAAGAACGCGCCTGGTCGAAGCTTCGCCGAAGTGCCGTACGTCTATGCCGACAATCCTGAAAGCCCGCGCCAGCCGGGCCTCCCGGCCTTGCCGTTCCGCCGAGACCGGTTGCAAGTCGGTTTCGACGTGACCGAGGGCTGGCACGGCATGGACGGGGATGCCGACCGGGTGCCTTATGGGTTCCATGCGGTGCCGGACACGGATTACGAGTTTAGTCTCTATGGCTGTGATGGGGGAAAGAGCGAACTCTGGCGTCATCTGGCGCCGGGCGTGCCGCGCATGCATGACTTTCCGCGCCAACCCCGCGGGGAGAAGACGACGGGAGTCGTGAAGGAGGCGCGCCATGTGGTCAAACGCAACGGAAGCGTTTACGTCTACGAAATGGCGATCCCAAAATCGGAGCTCGCGGATCTCAAGCTCCAGGCAGGAACCAACTTTGGTTTTATCTTCAAGATCGGCAGCGGCGAGGGCGCAAGTGTGGAATACGGGAAAGACAAGGCTGTCACCAAGAACAACGGTCTCAGCCTGCATCCGTACTGGGAATCCCATTCCAATTGCGGTGTGCGCTGGACGCTGGTGAATTGAGCGGATCCGGGTTGCGCCGGGATAGGTCTGGGGAGCGTACGCGTCCCCGCGTGCAATTTCCGGCGCCCCGCCGGAAACCCTTGTTCGGCGAGACGCCGAACACCACACGCGAGGACGCGTATGCTCCCCAGACGCCTCAGTGTATCCTGACCTCGCTACCACCTGCGCCCGGGCTCAGCGGTTCTTGAAACCAAGCCCCTCAGAATGGGCCTCTGCGCGTCGCTCAACTTCGCAAACGCGGATTACAATTTCCCCAGATAAATTACCGGGCCGCGCGGGATGACTGAGCCTCCTTTCGGCTCGAGAGAGATCGCCAGAGCTGCGACTTGGCCGATGGGCTGTGCGGCGCGGAATGTCAGACCCTGCGAAGAGGGAGGGATCACGCCAGCATCCATGGGTTGCTTCGATTCCGGCGTGATGATCCAAAGCTGATAATCCTTGTCGGGTGCTGCATTTGGGAGCTTTGCGAGATGAAGGGCTCCTACCTGCCGTTGCGGATCCCACAAAGCCATGATTTGGGCTCCGGCAGGAGCTCCTCGTTGTGCGGCGAGCACGACAGGTTGAATGTCTCTAAGAGGGTCGCGCGCTTCGAGGGAGGCGATCCGCACCTGTAGCTGATCCTTTTCATCCAAGAGCGCGCTAATGCGTGTTTCGAGGCGAACGCGCTCGGCATCAAGACCAGCGATCCGGACCAAAAGAGATTGATTCTCGCTCTCCAGACTTCCGATTGCCGCAGTGAGCCTGGATTTTTCATTCCAGAGCAAAGCACAGCAAACGGCCAATCCCGCGGCGATCGCCCATGGCAGCCAGAGGAAGGAGAACGGGGTTCGAGGAGCCGGCTCTTGGTATCGAGGAGTGGGCTCTGCCGGCGGCGGGCGATCCTTGATTTTGTTCAAAACGGAATGCCGCAAGGAGTCGGGAGCCGGGTGTTGTGGCACGGACGTAGCCAGGAGCGTGGAGGCTTGCTCGAATTCAGCGACGAGCGCTGCCAGCTCGGGGTGAGCCGCCAGCTCACGCTCAAACGCGGCAAGCTCGCTTCCATCGAGCATACCCAGGGCATAAAGCGCGGCCAATTCATCTCGTTCTTCCGAGCTCATGCGTATTGTTTCAAGGTTTGTCGCAGCTGCATCATGGCGCGACGAATGCGGCTTTTGACCGTGGTGAGGGGGACGGAAAGTTTTTCGGCGATCTGGGTGTGCGAAAGCCCCCCAAAGAAAGCGAGCTCGATGGCTTCTCGCACCTCCGGTGGGAGCAGCTC
>CAWEOV010000016.1:0-23895 GCA_963810765.1 uncultured Verrucomicrobiae bacterium | reverse complement strand
TATGGCGGCAGCCTCATCGTGAACATCGACGCCACCAAGCCGCCGATCGTCGTCCTGAATACGATCGTTTCGCATATTGTGGACGGACCCAAGAATGACTTCCTCGCGGAGGAAGCCAACTTTGCCGTGGGGAATTAGGTGCGACAGTTCGAGAACTTCCGCGCTTCTTCGCTTTACTGCCGAAAGTGCGGTCGCGCCATGCCTGTGCGCGAGCGTCTGCTGCTCGTGCTTCCCGGCAAAGAAATTTACGACTACCTGTGCACCGGTTGCGCAGAATCGCTCGGTCAACGTGAAGTCCAGCAGGGGACGAGGCAGGGAGTTCCTCCCGGCCTGATTCTTCGTTAGAGGATCGGAGGCAGCGCCCTCCGTCGCGCATGCGCGTTGTCTTTCTTGGCACTGGGGAAATTGGAGTTCCCTCTTTGAGAGCGCTCGTCGCGACCGGCTGACATCAAGTGCTGGCGGTTTTCACTCAACCGGACCGCCCCAGGCAGGCCGGGATCTCCGGCTGCGTGCACCGCCTGTGAAGGTCGCGGCGCGAGGACTCGATCTCGACGTCTTCCAGCCCGAGAAAATCCGCGCCTCCGATGCGTATTCCGAACTTGTCACCTTGAGACCCGAGGTGATTGTTGTCGCGGCATATGGACAAATTCTGCCAAAAGCTGTCCTCTCATTGCCGCCATTTGGATGCATCAATATCCACGCCTCTCTTCTGCCACGGCACCGCGGCGCTTCGCCGATTCATGCCGCTATCCTGGCAGAAGATAGCGAAACAGGTGTCACGATCATGCAGATGGACGAAGGCCTCGATACGGGCGACGTTCTTTTCAAAGTCGCCACTCCCGTCGGACCGGGCGAGACGGCCGAGAACTGCACGACCGGCTTGCTCAGCTGGCACCGAATGCCCTGTTGGCATGCCTCGACCTTTTGGGCCGCAGCGCCATGTCGCGAGAAGCAAGACGGCTCGCTTGCAACTTACGCTCCGAGACTCACGCGCAAAGACGGCGAAATCGATTGGAGCAAGCCTGCCGAGGAAATCGAAAGGCGAGTCCGCGCCATGACGCCGTGGCCGGGCGCTTACACGTTTGTCACTCTGCAGGATACCCAGGTGATCTTGAAAATTCACCGAGCTGAAGTTTTCGAACGAGGCGGCGAACCGGCTGGAACCGTTGTAGCGGCAAATGATCACGGAGTCCTCGTCGCGGCAGGAAAGGGCGGGATCCTTTTGAAGGAGCTGCAGATAGCAGGCGGTAAGCGACTGACGGCAGCCGAGTTCTTGCGCGGACACCCGATCGCTCCCGGGGTGCACCTCGGGAAGACGGAGTAAGATTTTCCTTTTCATGGCGAAGGAGATAGGATTTTATGACGCGTTCAAAACCCGATGGCTTCCAATCATTACAAACGAGTCGTAATCAAACTGAGTGGCGAAGCCCTCCGCGAGAAGGGAAGTCGTGACATTCTCTCGCCGAAATCGTGCAGCATCTTGCCAAACAGATCCGCGAGGTCAAGCACCTATGGGAGTCGAGATTGGGGATGGTTCTTCGGTGGAGGCAACATTTGGCGGGGCTAGCGGCCACCACCGCGGCATGAACGCGCGACTGCGGATTACATGGGCATGCTCGCGACGGTCATCAATGGTCTGGCGCTGCATAGCGGCTGGAGCAGCGGGGGTTTCGATCCGTGTCCAGACCGCCATCGAAATGAATAACGTCGCGGAACCGTTCGTCCTGCGACGTGCAATCCGGCACCTGGAAAGGGGCACGTCGTCATTTTTGTCGCCGGCACGGGCAATCCGTTCTTCTCGACCGACACGACGGCAGCGTTGCGGGCGAACAGATCGGCGCACAAGTCATTCTAAAAGCGACGAAGGTGGACGGCGTCTACGACAAGGATCCCGTGAAGCATCCAAATGCCATAAAATACGATCACTCGCCTACTGCGAGGCGCTGGCCAAGCGTCTGAAAATAATGGATTCCACGGCCTTCAGCCTTTGCATGGACAACAAAATGCCCATCATTGTCTTTGACATGAGCAAACCCGAACAACGTCCGACCGCGGTGCGCGGTAAGAAGGTCGGCACGCTGGTGACCACAGAATCCAAGCATATGATCCGGACGAGGCACTTTTGCTGAACGCAGAGGAAGTGATGGAAAAGGCCGTAGACTTACATGATCGCACGAGTTCGCCGCAGTCCGCACCGGAAAAGCATCGCCCGCGCTTGTGGAAAACATTGACGTCGAAGCCTACCGAACGCGACCATGAAATCAAGCAGCTTGCGGTCATCTCGCGCCAGAACCGCGCCTGATCGTCATTCAGCCCTTTGACGCCGTCGACGGTGAAAAATATCGAAAGCGCGCATTAAGAGTCGAAGATCGGAATCACCCAGCGGTGGACGGAAAGATCATCCGACTCCCCATTCCCGAGCTTTCCGAAGAGCGCCGCCGGGATCTGGCGAAAACGATCAAGCAGATCGCCGAAGAAGCTCGCGTCCGGGTGCGCGCTTGCGCCGCGAGGCAATCGATCCGCCCAAGAAATTGCAGAAGGCCGGTGAATTGACAGAGGACGAGCTGCGCGACGCCGAGGGAGAAATTCAGAAGCTTACTGATAAATATGTCGCTTCCGTGGAGAAGCACGTTGAAACGAAAGAAGTCGAATTGTTGAAGATCTGATGAAAGTTCACTCTCCCGCTTGCCCCAACCCGCTGCGACCCGCTCCGTGGAAGGTATGCTGTCTTCTCTTATTCGTTTTGGTGACGACGCTTTCCGCGGTCGTCGTGCGCCCGGCACCCAATGTCAATTGGATCGATTCTTCAGGGCGGCAGAAGGCATTGTCGGCTTTTAAAGGCCAGCCGGTCGTGCTCCTCATCGCGCCTTCTCCGCGAGATCGTTCATTCCGTTCGCAGCTCGGACAATTGAGAAGGATGTCCAGCGTTATGCGGCGCAGAGGGTCGTGTTCATTGCCGCCTTTACGGGAGAGGGAGGGCGCATTGGGTCGAACATTCCCTTCGTTCTCGCCGCGGACGGTCCGCGCGTGGGGTATGACTACGAGGGTAGCGAGAGATTCGGATCGCGTTCATCGGTCGCGACGGGAACCTGTGACTATGTCACCAACAAGGTCATCCCGGCGCAGCGCGCTTACGATCTGTCGGCAATTCTTTTATCCCCCAGCGGGATTTGCGCCGGCCCTAATCGCCGCCTGGGACTTCTCCGAGCGCGCGTCTGGCCTCGACGATGTCCACCCATATCGGAAGGGCCAATTCACCACCCGTCCCGCCTGGCATGATCTTTTTTGGCTGGTCAAAGCCAACCCATACGCCGCAGACGAGCTGGTCGTCGAAGCCCACGAACCACGTAGTCCTGATAGTCGTTGATCGCTCCTGTCTTTCCGGCCGCGGCGTGACGGAGTCCAAGATGCCGAGCCCTGGCGCCGGTTCCTCGAGTGAGGACCTGCCTGCGTAGAGAAGCTATGCTCTGGCAGCCTCCTAGGTTCCACAATGTCAGCTTGCCGTGTGTCGCCCTTATAGATAGCTTTCCGTCCGGTCAGCAATACGTTCGATGAGGTAAGGCTGCAATTTCACGCCTCCCAGTGGCAAACACGGTGCAGAGGCGGTCAGTCCTCAGATTAGATTGGGGAACTGCTCCCAAACAAGCGAGGGAAAACAGGGCAGATTCTCAGATAGCGTCCCGACCGGACGACGGTCTCCCAATGGAATCAAGTCCACCCCAAACGCCGATGCACACGCTCATGGTGTTGCGCGAGAGCGCGAGCCGTTCGCCCGCTGGAAGTTCTCCACGATAAGTGTTGTCCCATCGAGGATCGTCACATCCATGTGCCGCAGAAGCTCACCGGGCGCAGCCGGCCGTCATCCACGAGATCGCCCGGGCGAGCCCGTTCTCGAAGGCTTTGACGTCGACGAAAGGCTTTACCCGGAGAAGAGCGACTTGTCTGTGGCCCAGGCGCAGGCGCGGATTGAACTTGCTCGGTCGACCGTCCCCGTCCGCCGGCAACGGCCGGATACCGCCCGGTGTGCCTGTCGATCGCGATCAGCTGCCTCCAGATACGGCGCGGCATCTTCGCCTTCGAGGTTTCGGAAGAAAAGGCCTTCATCGGCTTGTGAGGAAAGCCTGGCAGCGATTCGATTTGTTGGAGCCGCCGCTGGAGGCTTCCCTCGGCGACGCTCTGGAGCGCGCCGTCGATAGTCGTGTAGATTTTTAATCCTCCATTGTCGAACTGGTCGCGGTCGATCACGAGCTCGAGCTCCCGGAGAATGGTATCCATCGCCCAGTTGTCCTGAGGGGATGCGCGGCGCTTTTGCGCGATCTTCGGCGTGGAGGCAATGGCGGCTACCATCTGCTTTTCGTTGATGAAATCGAGCTTGCGCATGCGGGCCAGAACAGCGTTTCTCTCGCGAACGGCCTTCTTCAGGTTGTTGAATGGGGAAAAGCGGTTTGGACTTCGGACAAGCCCGGCGAGCATCGCGGCCTCCGGGAGGTTCATCAGGGAGGCTGGCTTGCCGAAGTAGGCCTGACTGGCTGTCTCGACTCCGTCAGTACCGCTGCCAAAGTAGATCCGGTTCATGTAAGCTTCCAGGATCTCTTCCTTGGACAACTCAGTTTCGATCCGGTGGGCAAGGGCGGCCTCGATCATCTTGCGAATAAGGTTTTTACCGCCGAGCGGAAAGCTATTCCGCGCGAGCTGCTGGGTAAGTGTGCTCGCCCCCTCGCGAAAGCCGCCGGCGACGAAGTTTCGCACAACGGCGCGCGCGATTCCGATGGGATCGATCCCGTGATGGTAGTAGAAACGCGTGTCCTCGCGCGCGAGCAGCGCATTCACGAAGTCGTTCGAGATTTTGTCGAATGGAACGACCACGCGGTTCTCGCCGGCGAGACGGCTGTAGAATATTCCATCCTTATCGTAAACGGCCGAACGCTGAGGCATGTCGCTAATCGTCTTCAGATCGAAGGTCAGCGACCACGCATAGAAAAAGAGAGTGATGACCATCCAGAGAAGGACCACTACCACCGCCACTTTGATACCAAGGCCGAGAAGCCGGTCCTTGAAACTGCGGCGCGAACGGACGGTATGCCTGCTTTTTTGTCGAGTGCGGACTTTGGACACTTGCTTGCGTCAGTGGTGATGCCTTTTATGGAAATACGTTGAAAATCCAAATTCTCACCATTTCCCCCGCATTTGCGATGGGGTGCTACATGAGAGCATGCTCAAGCGCGCGCAGGAAAAGGGACTCGCAACACTTGAGGCGCTGGATCTGCGCGACTGGGCGAAGGACGGCATCGTACGACCGACGACGCTCCGTACGGCGGTGGACCTGGCATGGTGATGAAGATCGAGCCCATCGCGCTGGCACTCGATGCATTGCGCGGTCAAGAAACGCGGGTCCTCTTGATGACGCCCCAGGGGAAACGCTTCAATCAAAAGATGGCGGAGGCCTATTCTCGTGAGAGCCACTTGATCATCATTTCCGGCCACTATGAGGGCGTGGACCAGCGCGTGGCCGATCACCTTGTTGATGACGAAGTCTCCATCGGTGATATCCTGAACAACGGTGCGCTGGCCAGCCCTTGTGTTCGCGGATACCGTAGTCGTTCATTCCCGGCGTATTGGGTGATGCGAAAGCCCGGCACAAGATTCATTCACAGGCCTCCGGGATCATCCGCCTACGCCCGGCCGGAAAATCTCAACGGATGGGTAGTGCCTGAGGTCCTGCTTTCGGGCAATCACGCCGCTATCGAAGCCTCGGCGCCGGAAATCCGCCCTCGAATTGACCCGTTCGCGCCGTCCAGATTTGATATGACCCCCTCGTTCGCGTATCCAAAAAACACAGTCCAAGATTGACTCGCAAATCCTCGCTATAAACACATGAATTTTCCAAATAAATTCACCTGGGGCGCTGCCGCCGCCTCATATCAAATCGAAGGCGCGTGGGATGAGGACGGGAAGGGACTTTCGGTTTGGGACATGCTCGTTCGGCAGCCCGGAAAAATCTGGGAAGGGCACACAGGCAACGTCGCCTGCGACCACTATCATCGCTATAAGGAGGACGTCAGTCTGATGCGTGAAATCGGCGTCAACGCGTATAGGCTGTCGGTTGCCTGGCCGCGGGTGCTTCCCGAGGGCAGGGGATCGATCAACGCCCAGGGCTTGGGCTTCTATGACCGGCTGATTGATGAACTGCTCGAGAATGGCATCGAACCGTGGGTAACGCTTTTTCATTGGGACTATCCTTATGAATTGTTCCTTCGCGGAGGCTGGCTGAACGCGAACAGCCCGAAATGGTTCGCCGACTACGTTGAGGTGGTTGTAGACCGGTTGTCAGACCGCGTCGGCCATTGGATTACCCTCAACGAGCCGCAATGCTTTCTTCACCTTGGCCATTCTGTCGGCGACCATGCTCCGGGAGTTAAGCTGGGCCTTCACGAGGTGTTGCTCGCTACTCACCATGCCCTATTGGCGCATGGCCTGGCCGTTCAAGCCATTAGAGCGCGAACGAAAAAGAAGTCTCTCGTCGGCTGGGCGCCGGTGGGGTGGTTTTGCTATCCCATTTCAAACAGACCCGAGGATATCGAGGCAGGTCGTCGCGCTACGATGCGGGTAGCGAATGGATGGAACAACTGCTGGTACACGGATCCGGTGGTTTTGGGCCACTATCCCGAGGACGGTCTGCAAGCCTTTGGCGGCGCTGTCCCAAAGTTTCCTTCGCGCGATCTTGAAACCATGTGCCAGCCGCTGGATTTCTATGGCTTCAATTCGTATACCGGCGTTCCGACCATGGCCGGTCCCGATGGCAATCCGGTCCATTCCAAACTTTCCCCCGGCTTTCCGCACACGCTGTTCTTATGGAAGGTCACCCCGGAGGTTCTCTACTGGGGGCCGAAATTCATGGCGGAGCGCTACAAGCTCCCCATCGTGATCACGGAAAACGGAATGTCGAACTGCGATTGGGTTGCGCTGGATGGCGGTGTCCATGATGGCGCCCGTATCGACTACCTTCACCGCCATCTTCGCGCTCTACGCAAGGCGATCAGCGAGGGTGCGGATGTTCGCGGCTATTTCCAATGGTCCATCATGGACAACTTCGAATGGGCTGAAGGCTACAAGCACCGCTTCGGCCTTATTCATGTGGACTTCGGGACCCCAGAAGCGAACGCTCAAGGATTCCGCGTTTTGGTACCGTGAGGTGATCCGCACCAACGGCGGAAACCTGCTGCCGGGCGACGACATGGAATGATGTCCCCTCAAAAAAAGTTGCCTGGCGGAACGCCCATCATGTAGCTTTTTCAACTCCTGACTTCCCTGTAGGAATTTCCAGCGCGGTTAGCTCAGTGGTAGAGCACTACCTTGACACGGTAGGGGTCACAGGTTCGAACCCTGTATCGCGCACCATTTCAAAAGCCTGCCAAGCCTCGTAAATACAAGCCATACGGGTGATTTGCCATCAAGCATGGCAATGCATGGAAACGCACTGCGAAGCGTCAAAAACGGCGATTTTGGCGAAATTGTTGGCACCACATTGGCACCAAAAATGAATCGCTATGCAAGGCGATGCACGAAAGGGACTGCAGATTTGGCACCTTTTGGCACCTGAACCGTTGCTGTAGTCAAACCGTCAAGGCTTCCAATTTGCACTCTATTCGTGATATCGCGCCGGAATACCTTGCGATCGCGCGGGAAAGTCCGGCAAGCAATCGAGCGCTGCGTCATCTCCACGTTTCGCGTTGCGGAGAGCGTGGGCTTCAAAGGGGAGTTGCGGCAGTGGGAGGAACTGTTGCGGATTGGAGACTGTGATCTTTCTTCGAAAACGCGGACTGGACTCTTGTTTCTTAGTTGAGGTTAATGGTTTGGCTGCTGCATTGAAAGCCTTTGGTGATTGGAGCGGGTTGTTTCCGGCGGCTTGAACAACTCGTGGGAGTTGTTTACAGCCCGGGCGGCTAGAGCCGACCTGCTCAGTAAGGCAGGTCTCGCCGCCCAGGCTGCCACCGCCAGAACAACCCTCGCGCTGCGAGCAGAGCCAGTGGTGTTCAAACTGCGCGGGCGAGCGATAACCCAAAGCGCTGTGTCTGCGACGAGGGTTATAGAAGGTTTCGATATAGTCGAAGATCATTAGTTTAGCGGCGGCTTGCGTCGGCGGAATCGAACCGGCGAAGCATTCAGTTTTCAGCGTAGCGACGAAGCTTTCAGCCAGGGCGTTGTCATAAGGATTGCCCTTGCGACTCATGCTTGGAGTGACGCCCCAGGCCCTCAGGCAATGCTGGAAGGCATCGGCGGCATATTGACTGCCGCGATCACTGTGGTGGATAAGACCAACGAGCGGTCGCTGACTGGTCACCGCGTGCTTGAAGGTCCTCGTGGTCAACTCGCCGAGCATGTCTCCCCGGCAGTGATGTGCGATGCAGCGGCGCGAACAGGCATCGAGAGTAAAGGCCAGATAAAGCCAGCCCTCCTGGGTCTCGATGTAGGTGATATCGCTTTGCCAGAGCTGGCCCGGACGATCCGGCGCCGGCACCTTCGCCAGCCAGTTTTCCGCGATCTTGTGATTATGGCGGCTGTCGGTGGTGCGAGGCCGGAAACGGCGCTTCTGCCGCGCGCGCAGGCCGCTCTCGCGCATAAGCCTGGCAACCCGGTTCTTGCCACAGCGTTTGCCCAACTCGCGCAGATCGAGCCGCACGCGCGGACTGCCGTAGGTGTTTCGGCTTTGCTCAAAGCTCTGAGCGATCAAGGCTCGCAGCTCGGCGTCTTCTTTCCAACGCTGACCATCCTGCTTGCCCCGATGCGCGGCAAAGCCGCTTTCGCTCACTTCGAGGGCCTCACTCAGAGCGTCGGCGCCATATTGATGCTCGAGCTTTTCCATCATCGTGAAGCGTGCGGTGGCATCTCCGCCGACAAGATGCCCAAGGCTTTTTTTAAAATGTCACGCTGTCGACTCACATACTCCAGTTCCTGCCGTAAGCGGCGCAGTTCGCGTTGCTCGGGCGTCTCTAAAGCCAGCGTCTTTGGTTCGCTGAGCATCTGGCCCTCCTCGGCCCGCCGCACCCAGTGCCCCAGCGACCATTTGGAGACGCCCAGATCTCGGGCCACCTCGGTGATTGTGCGTCCAGCGCGCACCAGCGCGACGGCATCGTTCTTAAACTCCCGGTCGTAACGCCGACCGCTCCTGTTCCTGTTCATGGCTGTCTTCTCCTTTATCACAGCCCAGCCCGCAAAATCGAGGAAACCTCAAGCGTCCTTTCGCCGCTCCTCCTCGTTGAGGCAGACGACGTAGCGGCGACCCTCGACTGTGACTTCCTTGACCTTCAGCGGAGCGGGATCCTTTGCATGCTGGCGCTCCGGGGTAACCTCCTGCCAGGGGGCGCGGCTCTTAAGCACCACCTCGCCGACCTCCTTGGTACGGCGCATTCGCACACCCACAATGTAATGAACCGGTGGCTTCATCTTGGAAAAGGCTTCCAGGGTTCTCTCGCTCACCATGCCCCGATCGGCTACCACGCAGATCTCCCGCACCCGGAACTTCGCCCTCATGCGTTCGACGACGGGCAGGAAACTCTTGGCGTCGGCGGTGTTGCCCGGCCACATTTCGCAACACAGGGGACGCCCGCGCACATCGAGGGCGACGCCAACAACCATCTGGGGCAGGTCGGGTCGGTGATCTTTGCTATAGCCGTGCTGGCCGATACTTTGCCCGCTAGTTCCCTCGAAATAAATGGAGGTCGTATCAAAGAACACCAGGCCCACTTCGCTAAAGAGATCGCGCTCGCGCTCAAAGAGGGCTTCTTCGATCACATCCTTGGTGCAACGCGGGCTGCCCAGCATTCCCTCCGCGATCTGTTCTCCCAGCCACGCCATGGCCCGGTAGAGATGCTGGAGGGCCAGGTCCTCGGTTCCTGGAATTCGATAACACTCTCGCCAGCGCTCGGCGGCCCGGTCGCTGCCCGAAGCGAAAAGCCGGTGCAGCACGGTGAGGTAAACGGCCCGCTCCACCTTAAACTCATAACGCCTCTGGCCGAGCAGTTCGCCGATGATCTCATTAAAGCCGAGCTCAACCCAAAGACGGCCCAAGACCAAGTCCGGGCCAATCCTAGTGATGGCTGCCGGCTTAGTCTCTCCGGCCCCATGGGCATCGAGAACCCGCAAGCGCTCCGAGAAGCGAAGGCCCGAACGCAAAAGTCGTTCAAGCTGTCCGCTGGCCTGCAGGACATCGAGCCGGCCCAAGGTCGCCACAATACGCTGACGCACCCGTTCTCCATCCCGATAACTCTCGGCGATTTGAAGATACTCTCGCTTACCATTGCCTTTGACGCGGAAGAACATAGCGGTTGCCTCGGCACAGTGAGACAACACATCACCGCTACTTAATCAATACATAAAAGCAATACTCCCGCACTTTATGGCACTACATTTTCGACTCCGATGGTATCTCTACAGAGTAAAAAGGGTCCAATTGGCCTCTAAACTGTCGAAGATGGGTTTGGCGACCGTTGGCTTCGTGCTCTCCCGCGAGGATCAGGAGTCTGCGCAGACCAATCGGCTCTTCGGGCAGCAGGGGGACGACGGCGTAGCGTGGGGAAAGACGTCGCGCCACAGCCGCGATCTGCGGTAGTTCGTTGCGTGCGCGCTGGCGCAGAGTCAGCGATTCGATTCGGGCATTGGTGGCGGCCGCCGCGATGCTGTTGTTGATTACCCAGGCCCATGGATGAATTCCCGCTCGTTCGAGATCGGATTGCAGGTTCGCGGCCTCGAGTACCGGCGTGGATTCCGCCAGCGTAACGATGATCACTTTCGTGTGCTTACAATCCTGCAGTTGCATCAACGCCGTCGTGTATCGCAATCCAGTGGATCCCATCTTGCGAGCCATCTCGCGGTGATAGGAGCCGGCCGTATCTAGCAGTAGGAGCGTATGGCCGGTCGGCGCCGTGTCCATCACGACAAACCGCTTGCGGCCTTCTCGAATAATGCGCGAGAACGCCTGAAACACCGCGATCTCCTCTGTGCAAGGCGAGCGAAGATCCTCCTCCAGCAATGCACGGCCCTGAGCGTCGAGCTTAGCGCCCTTGGTGCTCAGCACTTCCCGACAATAGCGCTCCGTTTCGGCAGGCGGATCGATGCGGGTGACTGTGAGGCCACTCACGCTGTCGGCCAACGTCTGCGTCAAGTGCGCCGCCGGATCCGAGGTGGTGAGATGCACTGGCAACCCACGATGCGTGAGCGCCACGGCGACAGCGGCGGCGATCGTCGTCTTGCCGACGCCGCCTTTGCCCATGAGCATGACCAGCCCATGCCCATCCGCGGCGATGTCATCGATGAGCGCCGCAAGTGCAGGAAGATCAATAACGGGAGGTTCGTCGGCGTTGGCCGACGTCTGCGTGACCTGTGAGACGAACAGCTTGCGTAGCGCCGGCACACCGACGAGATCGAACGACTGCAGGTCCACCTGGCCTCGCGGCAGCGTTCGCAGAGCATCCGGGATCCTGGCCAATACCGCCTGTTCACGGGCGTAAATGGCGGCAGCCAGCGCATCACGATGGGTTTCGTTCTCGGGCATGACGGCATTGATGACGAGGTACTGCTGATTCAGCCCGACCCGCCGGAGTTCTTCTCGCGTACGTTCAACTTCGCGTAGAGCTGACGGCTGAGCGCGCGCCACCAGGATTACGCGAGTGCGCTGTGAATCAGCAAGGGCATTGACCGCCGCGTTGTACTGCGCTCGCTGTTTATCCAGACCTGCAAGCGGTCCGAGACACGAAGCATCGCCCTTGCCGGCTTCGAGGTAGTCGTTCCACGCGCCCGGCAATTGCAGCAGCCTGATCGTATGTCCCGTGGGCGCGGTGTCGAACACGATGTGATCGAATTTTGCGACAAGCGCCGCATCCGTGAGCAGGCCAGTGAACTCGTCGAAGGCCGCGATTTCGGTCGTGCAGGCGCCGGAGAGTTGTTCCTCCATCCCTTTAACGACCTCCTCAGGCAAAACACCGTGCAGCGGCCCCACGATACGATCACGATATCCCTGTGCGGCCGCCTCTGGATCAATTTCCAGGGCAGAGAGCCCCGGAACGGCGTCGAGCGCAGTAATGTCATTGCCGATTTTCACGCCAAAAACCTGCCCAACATTCGAAGCTGGATCGGTGCTGACGAGCAGGACGCGCTTGCGATCTTCAGTCAGATGAATCGCCGTGGCGCAGGCAATCGAGGTTTTGCCCACGCCTCCTTTGCCGGTAAAGAAAAGAAAGCGCGGTGCGTTCAGAAGAAATTGCATCAGATCGCTCGCAAGACTATTCGATCTCGCAGTGCGAATTCAATTCGGTTCGCCGACCGCACACTTACCGGGCGCGATGAATTCCTGCGCGATGTAGGAGACGGCCACAACGCTGCGTTCAAAGCCACTGCTTAACCTGCACGCGTGTTGGGACGCTACTTCAGTCGATGACCGCACTGGGCATCGAGAGAATGCGGTAACTCACAATGTCCTTAGAGTCGGTGCTCATTAATTTCACATCACGGTTTTGCAGCGCTCAACTGATCGTATGCTCGCAAGGCATCGGCTCCGTAAACTGCCGCTGGCCCGCCGCCCATGTAAATGGCGAGCGCAACCGTCTCGGCAACTTCCTCGCGGGTTGCCCCATGCTGGTGAGCCATCTTGGCGTGGTAGGCGACGCAGCCATCGCAGTGGACCACGATGCCGATCGCGAGCGCCATGAGCTCTTTGGTCTTGGTGTCGATGGTTTTGGAGGCTGTCGCGGCTGTCGACAGAGCGGCAAATGCCTTTATCGTGTCCGGCGCGCCCTGCCGCAACAGTCCGATGCCGGCCATGACGTCGTCCGCGATCTGCACGAAGTCCTTGCTCATACTGCTACCCTCGGACGGATGAGTGACAAGTCAAACACGGGCTTTTGGCCCGGAGCCGATCAGCGTTAGCAACTGTAGCGTCACGATGGAAGAATATGGCAATCTAAGCCTGGTTGCCCGCCCGAATGTCCGTATTGTGAAAGAGAGAGGAAACACGGAATGAAGATCTATTTCGTCGAGGTGGAATCTTCGGAGCGCCGGCTCTTCGAGTCGGAACTCGCAAACCATGAGTTGCATTTTGTCTCCGGCCTTGAGGAGATTGAAGCGGACGCCGAAGTCGTCTCAACTTTCATTTACTCACGAATTGACGGGCCGTTTCTCGACCGACATCCCGCTGTGAAATTAATCGCCACCCGCTCCACGACCCACGATCACCTCGAATTGGAGAGTTGCGCGAAGCGGCACGTGACGATGTGCATCGTTCCCAGCTACGGCGATCATGTGGTGGCGGAGCACACCTTCGCGCTCCTGCTCGCGGTGACGCGCCGACTGCGGAAGTCGATGACTTTGAACGACGATTCGCATTTCTCCTACGATAGCGCTGCGGGGTTTCGAGCTTCGATCCAAGACTTTCGGAATCATTGGTGCGGGCCGGATCGGACTGCGCACCATTCCCATTGCCAGGAGTTTTGGCATGAACGTGATCGCCTACGACATTCGGCCCAGACCGGAACTGACCGGAGGACTCGGCTTTCGATACGTTGCGTTCGAGGAATTGCTTGCGGGCTCGGACATCATTTCGTTACACGCGAATCTGAACCATTCAAGCTATCACATTCTCAATCGCGAGGCCTTTGCCAAATGCCGGCCCGGCGTGGTGATCATCAATACCGCCCGCGGCAAGCTGATCGCCCACCTGAAAACCATAGCCCCAAAGCGCGCTCGGCGGATTGGTCCGGCGGAAGGATGTTCAGGGAAGAGGAAGCTCATCGACCGTGGGCTCGCTTTCCCTGCGAGCGCAATCTAACATCTCACGCCGGACGGACTGATCTGGTCATCCACATCGCCAAGGTAAATTTCTCGGCGCCTTGGCTCGCCTGGCCGATCAGTTCCTGCTACTCTCAGCCGATCAACGAAGGCTATGGCGCTTCAAATTTACTCGACATCAGGAGCGACGGAGCTGGCGTCGGGATGAACTCCTAGCGGAACGAATCTGGTATTGATTGACGCGCATGCAGGAATGGCTTCAGCAGCTAGGTCCGGTCGCACAGGCTGCCTTGGCAGGTTGTTTTACATGGGGTGTTACACTGTTGGGCGCAGCTCTGGTTTTCTTTGCCCGCTCAGTGCATCAGACGCTGCTCGATATCATGCTCGGGTTTGCAGCTGGCGTGATGATCGCCGCCAGCTTCTGGTCGCTGCTCGCACCATCGATCGAAATGGCTTCGGCGCAGGGAATGCCGAGCTGGGTTCCGCCGACGGTAGGCTTTCTCCTAGGCGGCGTGTTTCTCCGGCTCGGCGATGCCTTGCTCCCTCATCTGCACCCCGGCAGGGAACGCTCCCAGGCTGAAGGAGTGCGGACCACGTGGCAACGGACGACACTGCTGGTGCTGGCGATCACCCTTCACAATGTTCCCGAGGGGCTCGCAGTCGGTGTAGCGTTCGGTGCCGCCTCCGCAAGCGGGGTTGAGTCTGGTGGCGCCGGAACGCTCGGCGCGGCCATCGCCCTGACAATCGGAATCGGGCTGCAGAATTTCCCCGAGGGCGTTGCTGTTTCGATGCCGTTGCGGAGCGAGGGAATGTCCCGGCTGCGGAGCTTTTGGTATGGGCAGCTCTCCGCACTCGTCGAGCCGGTCGCCGCTGTCGTCGGAGCCGCTGCAGTGCTGGCCGTGCGTCCCCTTCTGCCATATGCACTGGCGTTTGCGGCAGGCGCAATGATCTACGTCGTGATCGAGGAACTGATCCCGGAATCGCATCGCGAGCACAGCCGCGCGGATCTGTCGACGCTCGGTACCTTGGGAGGCTTCACAGTGATGATGATCCTCGACGTGGCGCTGAAGTGAAAAGGCGGAGAAGCTGGGGAAGGACTGCGTTTCAGCGCCGAGATCGATCAGGATGTTGACTTGTAGCGACGGAATGGCAGTTCGGCCATATCGGGGATGGGAATGGGGAGACCGCGTGGGCTCGGTTGCTCGCTCTTAACGTTTTCCACGATGTCCGCGCACCTCGAGCAGGTGTGCCGTCACCGCTTCTTCGGAGGCCGGTGTCCCGATCCTTGATATTCCTTCTCGCCTCGGCAACTCTGGCACAGAGTGATGACGAATGACCATATGGGACAGTTCTCCCATTTTATCCGCGATGGACGACGCACTACTGAAGTTTGGTCTTACCGCATTCGCGACTCTGCTCGTGGTAGTCGATCCGTTTGGCGTGCTCCCGATCTTCATCTCACTCGCTAAAAACCGATCACCGCGGGAACGCAGTGGCATTGCGACACGCGCAGTCCTGCTCGGTTTCATGATTTCGCTATTCTTCCTTGTGGCCGGGCACAGTGCACTCGCTTTTCTGGGCGTGTCGGTACACGCGTTTTCCATCAGCGGCGGCATTCTGCTTTTTGTCACAGCGGTGCCGATGCTCTTTGGCCAGAGGCCGGCATTGCAGTCGGCGGAGACAAACGAGAGCGGGCCCGAGGATATTGCGATTTTTCCGCTCGCGATCCCGCTTCTTACCGGTCCGGGTACGATTACGAGCATTCTACTGCTTACCGCCCAGGCACGCGGCAGCTTTGCAAAGCTCGCTGCAATCGCAGGCGCGCTAGCGCTCGTCTTCCTGCTCACGCGCTTCGTGATCGGCTTCGGCGCTGAGCGATTGATGCGGTTGCTCCGCCCTGGCGGCTTGCACGTCATTACGCGTGTGCTCGGCATTTTGCTTGCGGCGCTCGCCGTGCAATTCGTGCTCAATGGAATAGGCGAGTTCGTGCGGCTGCTCGAGGCAGGTAGGGGTTAGAGGGCAACTTCCATGCGATCGTAGGCGATGCGCACTTCGACACCGCGCTTGGCCCCCATTGACCGAAGTTTCGCTGCGAGTCTGCGTTCATCGCCAGTAACGATTTCCGTGCCACAGTGCGTGAAGATCGCGCGAGGCACACGCTCTTTCATGCACCAGCCGAGCTGCGTCCGGATCGGCGCGTGGCCGATCAGCACTTCGCCGCGCTTGCGGACAAGGGGGCGTGAGACCGTTGCGCCATCACCAATGTAAATCGCGATGCTCTTCAGCGCCTCGCCTCGTCCGTGGATGAAAACTACGTCCGGCGAGTAGAAGACGCTCGCTCCGCCGACGCTCACGCGGTAGCCGACCGCGGGTGCACGGATCGAATGCTCGACCGGAAACGCCTCAAAGGTGATTTCACAAATCTTCGCAGGCATGCGCTCATTGACCAGTCGAGGGTGTTCAATCCGGCAGTTTTTCAACGTCTGCCACGTTTTCTGCGAAGCATAAACCGGGCATGGTGCGCCTTCCTTCAAACCCCAGGCGTGGTCCGGATGCGCATGCGTAAGCACGATCGCGGCGGGAGACAGACGATGGACTTTGCCCAGCCAGTCCAGGCCACAGTCGATCATCACGTCGGAACCGCCATACGAAATCAGCAGCGAACTGTGCATGCGATGCCGCCGTGTTCTTACGTCGATCTCCCCGCGAGTGCCAAGGAAGGTGAGCTTCATGTTCGCGCAACGAAATCGGAATCAGCCTATCAAAGCCCGAAATCCAGCTGAACGGAATTGTGGGGCTCCCAGTGGAAATGGAACGAAAAGTTACGCTTAGCCTAAGCCTAGTCGATTATCGCCAGATTGAGTCTGAGGTTGTCCTTTTTTCGGCCTGGACCGCCTTCCTGACGGAAGCAGACGAACAGGAGATGCCTGTAGACTTCCTTACCGTCGAGCAAGCGCCGCTATGGCCGCTATAATGCGGCCCGACTTCCCCTCAGTTATCTCCATACTTGGGTGTTGGGGAGCATTCGAGGAAATCACTTGAAATTTTCCTTATGCCGACGCACTCGTTCACGAAGGCTGCCGGTTCCCATGAAAATCGCTACCCTCCCTCCTACCGACCAACAAATCCGCGATTACGACGCCTTTGCGGAGCGCGTGCGCTCGCTTCTGGCGCGCGGATGGGACGTGCGCGAGCAGGGCGAGATCTGCGGCCTGCCGCTCTTCGCTGCCGAGTGGCCTTCGTCTGACAATGCGAGCATTCCGCAAGTGCTGGTAGTCGGGGGTATCCATGGCAATGAACCGGCAGGCGTCGAAGCTGCAGTGTCCTGGATGGAGTCGGGGCGGGCCGAGCGGTGGCCGGTCCACTGGCTGGTGCTGCCATGCGCCAACCCGTGCGGTTGGTTGCACGACCGCCGGATCGCTTCCTCGAAGCGCGATCTTAATCGCAGCTTCCGCCTCGCCGAGTGTTGCGCTGAGACTCAATTTATCCATCACGCGCTGGCCGGGCGACGGTTCGTGTTCGCGATGGATTATCACGAGGACTCCGATGCGCCGGGATACTACATCTGCGAGATCAAGACGCGAGCGCCCTTTGCGGGCGAGAAGGTGATTGCCGCGGTCGAGTCCGTCCTTCCGATTTGGGATGCTCCCAAACTCGATGGGCGCAAATCCGCCGCGCGGGGTTGCGTCCGGCGCTCACCTGCGACGCGGGCCGTGCTGGCACGCCGCCGACTCTGGCCGCTGGAATTTCACCTCATCCGCCACCACACGGCGCATACGTTTTGTAGCGAAACGCCTCTGGCGTTTCCGATGGCGAAGAGGGTCCGCGCCCACCACATCGCCCTGGAGACGGCACTTGCGCACGCGCTGCCTGATTCCGTTCAGCCGAGGGCCTTGCGACATCGGAGGCAGCGGGGATGTTGACCATTCGCAGGAGACTGAAACCCGGAGACGTAGCGCTCCGGCCAGTGGGCCGAAACGGGGAGCCATCCATGAATCTCCCCAGTCAGAACAGTCCGATCCTTGACGAAAAGAAAGTGGGTAGCTGCTCGCCCATGAGAAAACCGAAGTGACAAATTTCCATCTTTAAGTTGCCTGCCTTGGTGCGGTAAAAGGCTGGCATGAAGACGGAGTCCTCCGCTGCTTCCAAGACTGAGTTGCCTCCACGGTTCCGCCAGTTTGACCAGCAATATCCTGCTGTGATGCGCGCCTACGAAGCGCTCGGCGCCGCCGCACAGGAAGCCGGGCCGCTCGACCCAAAGACCCGAGAACTCGTCAAGCTCGGCATCGCCATCGGTGCCAGAAGCGAAGGCGCCACGCACAGCCACACCCGTCGCGCGTTGGAAGCTGGTGCCACGCCGGAAGAAATCCGTCACGCTGTGCTGCTCGTCACGACGACTCTCGGCTTTCCGGCTATGATGGCCGCGATGACGTGGGTGGAAGATGTCCTCGGTGCGGGGTTGCCCTCGAAAACCTAAAATTTGGGCCATCGATCAACCGGTTCCGCATTCCCGGACGCTGCGGCCGACGCAGCGGACAACTGTCGGATTGCGTCCGGGGCGGCTCTGAGGTCGCTCGAACTGGGTCCGCGTCCCAGGGCATTTTACGCAAAGTCCCAATAGAATTGGTGGAAGATGTTCCCGTTGTTAGGGCCAATCAGTCAGCACACTGCCAAGCAGCCCTAACAGTCCGCACGCCGCTCAGGAATCAAGCTCTGAGACTAAAAAGATATGCTTATCCACAATATTCTGGACAATCGTATCCTTTATGCTACTGTATGTTCATGCAGGCGTTCTCGAGCAGCACCGGCTACGCGATTCGGGCGCTCACGTGTCTCTGCGAGAAGGATTGTTCGTCCCGTCTCATCCGCGAAGTCGCTGAGTGCTCCGGCGTTCCTGCTCCTTATCTGGCCAAGCTGGTGCGAAAACTCGCCGAGGCCGGCATTGTTCAGTCCAAGCGGGGCTACAAGGGCGGGGTGCAGCTCGCACGTTTGCCGGAAGAAATCACGCTGTTGGAACTCGCGGCCGCAATCGATGGGCCGCAAGACTTCGACCGTTGTCTCATTGGGCTGGAGGCGTGCAGCGATGCCAGAGCGTGCCCTGCGCATGCATTCTGGAAGAAAACGCGGGAGGACATCCGCGACACACTTCGCCGCACCACCCTCGCCGAAGTGATCGAGTTTGAGGCGAGGAAAAGGCAAGCAACGAAAAGTAAACCATCTCGAGAGGCCAAAGCGTTATCGTCCCGTTTTTCGCTCAATCCCGCACGAAACCCTTGACCTTCTATGAACACCGAATCTCCCACACCTCCCGCCGAGGAACGGGATCTGGACCGACGCGCATTTGTGAAAGCGGCTGCGATCCTTGGCACGGCTGCCGCCGTTGGCGCGGGTGCGCTAGTCAATGCGAAGAACACCAAGATCTCCAACGAACCCATCGGCGACGCCAGCATCCGCAAGCTGCCGGCGAAGGAAACCATTCCGGTCACGCGCGACTCCGATCCGCTGCTGCGAATGCAGAAGGAACTCGAAGTCGCCATGGCCAAGCCGGTCGAGCAGCGGCACTGGATGATGGTCATCGACACCCGCAAGTGCATCGGCTGCCACGCCTGCACCATTGCCTGCGTGGTCGAAAACAAGCTACCGCCAGGCGTGGTCTATCGGCCGGTGGTGACGGAAGAATTCGGCACTTATCCGAACGTCGCCATGCGATTCACTCCGCGGCCCTGCATGCAGTGCGAGGTGCCGCCATGCACGCCGGTCTGCCCGGTCAAAGCCACCTGGAAGCGACCCGACGGCATCGTGGCCATCGACTACGACAAGTGCATCGGATGCGGCTACTGCGTCACAGCCTGTCCATACAATGCGCGAACCCGCGATCTCGGTGAGAACTACACCGACGGCACGCCTGCGATTCAGCCTTATGAAAAGCAGCCGAACTTTGAATATGGCAAGCATTGGGACCGCAAGGGCCACCGCTCGCCCGTAGGCAATGCCCGCAAGTGCCAGTTCTGCCTGCACCGGCTTGAACACGGAATGCTTCCGCAGTGCGTCACGTCATGTATCGGGCGGGCGACGTTTTTCGGTGACGCCAACAATGAAAAAAGCCTGGTGAACGAGCTCGCAGCGAAGCCGAACGCCACGCGCCTCCTCGAGGAACGAGGCACCAAACCCCAAGTCGTCTATCTGGTCTAGGAGAAACCCGTCTTATGAAAAAATACTGGCGTCTCATTCTCTGGATCGTGTGGATCATCATCGCCGCCATCGGCACGTTCGGGTTTGTCGAGCGCGTCTTCATCGGCCACACGAAGGCGAACTATGGCAGTTACATTATTTGGGGCCTTTGGGTGTCGGCATATATCTACTTCATTGGCCTTTCGGCGGGATCATTCCTTCTCTCCTCGATGATCTATGTCTTTGGCGTCAAACGGCTGGAGAAAATCGGACGGCTCGCACTATTCACAGCGATCGTCACGCTGATGATGGCGCTCCTCTCCATCTGGTGCGATCTCGGCCAGATGTTCCGCGCCTACCGTGTGATGACGAGTCCGAACTTCGGTTCGATGATGGCTTGGATGGTGTGGCTTTACACCGGCTACACGATCATCATGCTGGTCGAGCTGTGGCTGGCCATGCGCGCGGATCTCTCGCTGTGGCAGAGCGAGCCCGGCTTGCGCGGCCTGATGGGACGCACGCTCTCGCTTTCCCGCGGGCCGCTGACGCCTAAGCAGGATGCATGGTCCAAGCACTGGCTCAAAGTCCTCGCCATCGTGGGTGTGCCTCTTGCCGTCGCATTTCACGGCGGCGTCGGCGCCCTCTTCAGCACGCTCTCGGCGCGACCGGTTTGGCATACGCCGCTAATGCCGATCCTCTTTCTCACCGGTGCGCTCGTCTCGGGCGGCGGGCTGATGGCGTTCGTGGTGGCGGCTTTCTGGCCGGAGCGAAACGAAGAGCATCGGCAGATGGTGACCTTCATCGGGCGTGCCGTGCTTGGGCTGCTGGTCTTCGACGTCGTGCTCGAATGGGCCGAGTTCTCCGTGCCGATGTGGTACGGCGTCGGCCATGAATACGACCTCCTCATGCGCATCCTCTTCGGCGAGTTCGGATGGGTGTTCTGGGGTCTGCATGTCGGACTCGGAACCCTCCTGCCGCTTGCGCTGCTCACGCTGTGGGGCAACCGGACCGGAGCCGTGGGGCTGGCGGGATTGCTGATCGCGGTCACGTTCATGACGGTGCGTTTGAACATCGTCATCCCGGGTCTGCTCGATCCGCATCTGCGCGGTTTGCAGAATGCCTTTCTCGATCACCGGCTCGTCTTTTGGTATGTGCCGAGCTGGTTCGAGTGGCAGGTCACGATGTTCATCGTCGCCTTCGGCTCAGCCCTCTTTTACCTCGGATACCACTTCCTGCCACTCACGGTTCACTCGACCCGTCCTGCATCCGCTTAGGAGATTCACATGTTTAAGGATTCCAGTTCACCCAACTTCTCCCGCCGCAATTTCCTCGCGCGCGGCGCGATGCTCGGCAGCGGGCTCATATCCGCCGCCACCTCGCGCGCGTTCGGCGCTGAGAAAACCGGCGCGATAATGATCAATGGCCGGCCTGATGCTCCATACGATTTTGCCGACCCCGAACACTGCCTCTACTCGGTGTGCCTCAATTGCAATACCGGCTGCGGCATCAAAGCGAAGATTCAGGATGGCATCGTCACCAAGATCGACGGCAATCCCTACAACCCCTGGGCGTTGTTCCCCCATCTGCCGGAATCTGCGTCGCCGTTTGACGCCGTCTATGTCGATGGCGGCATCTGCCCGAAAGGCCAGACCGGTCTGCAAACCGCGTATGATCCCTATCGTATTCGCAAGGTGCTCAAGCGCGCCGGCAAGCGCGGCGAGGACAAATGGGTCACGATTGACTTCGATAAAGCCGTTCGCGAGATCGTCGAGGGCGGCAAACTCTTCGCGAACGTCCCGGGCGAGGAAAACCGCAACGTCGAGGGGTTGGCAGGGCTCATGGCGCTCCGCGATTCCGCCGTAGCGAAGGAAATGGCGAAGGACGTCGATGCGCTCTGGAACGAAAAAGACAAGGAGAAGAAGAAGGCTCTCATCGAGGAGTTTCGCCGCAAACACGCCGCACATCTCGACAAGCTGATCGACCCTGAGCATCCGGATTTCGGGCCGCGCAACAACCAGTTCACCGTGATGTGGGGCCGCCTCAAAGGTGGGCGCAGTGATTTCATCAAGCGCTTCGGCGACGCTTTCGGCACCACGAATCTGCACGGCCACACAACCGTCTGCCAGGGCTCGCTCTATTTCACCGGCAAAGCGATGAGCGAGCAATACCTGGGCGGCACGTTTACCGACGGCCAGAAGTTCTACTGGCAGGCCGACACGGAAAACGCTCGCTTCATCCTTTTCGTGGGCGCGAACCTTTTCGAGGCCAACTACGGTCCGCCCAACCGCGCGGTGCGACTCACCGACAACATTGCCCAGGGTCGCACCCGCATCGCAGTCGTGGACCCGCGCTTTTCCAAGCTCGCCAGCAAGGCGTGGAAATGGCTGCCGATCAAGCCGGCCACTGACGGCGCGCTTGCGATGGCGTTCATCCGCTGGATGATCGAGCAGGATCGCTTTGACAAGAAATTCCTCGCCTCCGCGAACAAGGCCGCCGCAACTGCGGCAGGCGAGAAGACGTGGACCAACGCCACATGGCTCGTTGCGCTCGACCCCAAGAGCGGCGAACCGGGCGCATTTGCCCGCGCGGCCGATTTCGGGCTCGCAGCGGCGGAGAAACGCACCGACACAACCGAAAAGGGCGATGTGGAATACGAGGAAAAGTTCGTCGTCGTGATGGTGAACGGCACCTTGGTCGCAGTCGATCCGAAGGACACGAAGACGCCGGTCACAGGCGATCTTTTCGTTGATGCCACGCTGCCCGATGGCACGCGCGTGAAGTCGGGTCTCCAGCTCATCAAGGAAGCCGCCTTCGAGCGCAGCTTTGCGGATTGGTGCGTAGAGGCGGGCCTCGAACCTGAAGCTGTCGCCGACGTGGCGCACGAGTTGACCAGCCACGGAAAGCAGGCGGCCGTGGACATCCACCGCGGTGTCAGCCAGCACACCAACGGTTTCTACAACGTGCTCGCCTGGTACACCGTCAATGCGCTTCTGGGCAACTATGACTGGCAGGGCGGCATGTCCGCGCTGAAGACTTACAGCTACGACGGCAAGAAGGGCGGCCCGTTCGACCTCTCCGTCGTCCCTGGAAAAATCCCGCCATTCGGTATCAGCATCATCCGCCACGGAGTCAGCTACGACAAGACCACGATCTTTGAAGGCTACCCGTCAAAGCGTAACTGGTACCCGCTTGCCAGCGATGTTTACGAGGAGATTATCCCGAGCATCGGCGATGCTTACCCGTATCCGACGAAAGCCCTTCTGCTCTACATGGGCGCTCCCACCTACGCGCTGCCCGCCGGCCACACTAATATAGAGATCCTTTGCGACACGCAGAAGCTCCCCCTCTTTGTTGACTGCGACATTCTGGTGGGCGCGACCTCAAAATACGCCGACTACATTTTTCCCGACCTTACTTACCTTGAGCGCTGGGAGTTCCATGGGTCGCATCCGAATATGAACCTCCAGGTTCAGCCTGTGCGTCAACCCGTGATGGCGCCGATTCCGGAAAACTGCACCGTGTTCGGGGAGCAGATGCCGATCTGCATGGAATCGCTACTCATGGCGCTTGGAGAAAAGCTCGGCGTCAACGCGTTTGGCCCGAACGCGTTCGGCCAAGGCCAGGATCTAAAGCACATGGATGCTTTTTATCTCCGCGCCGTTGCGAACATCGCCGCGGGCTCAAAGCCTGGCGACGCCGTGGCCGACGCCGATGCGCGCGAGCTGCAGCTGTTTGAAAAATCACGCCGCCACCTGCCGCCCGCCGTGTTTGAAGCAGCACGCTGGAAAGCGATCGTCGGCGACGCGAACTGGGCAAAGGTCGTTCATGTCCTCAACCGCGGCGGGCGCTTCCAGGATGCTGCGGCGATGGAAAAAGCCGCGCCACAGCTCCCGAATCCTTACGGCAAGCTGCTCTGCCTTTACCAGGAAAAGACCGCCAAGCAGC
>CAWEOV010000015.1:0-167521 GCA_963810765.1 uncultured Verrucomicrobiae bacterium | reverse complement strand
CACGTCGGATCACCGGCGAAAAGGTCATCATACTCCGGCGTGCGCAGGAAACGGACGATGCGAAGCTTGATGACAAAGTCGTCGATGATCTCCTGCGCCTGCTCCTCGGTGAGCGTGCCTTCCGCGAAATCGCGCTCGAAATAGATGTCGAGAAACGTCGAGACGCGGCCGAGATCGCCGCGCCGTTTTGTTCCTTCACGGCCGCGAGGTAGGCGAAGTAGAGCCACTGGACAGCTTCCTTCGCGTTGCGGGCCGGCTCCGAGATGTCGAAGCCATAGCTCTTCGCCATCGCGAGCAGTTCGTGCAACGCGCGCGCCTGTTCGCTCAACTCCTCGCGATCGCGAATGATGGCGTCGGTGGACATGGCGCCGTCGAGCGCCGCCTTTTCCCGTTCCTTCTGCTGGACCAGCCGCGCGACTCCGTAGAGCGTCACCCGGCGGTAATCGCCGATGATGCGCCCGCGTCCGTAGGCATCGGGCAGCCCCGTGAGAATGTGCGAACTGCGGCAGGCGCGGATGTCGGCCGTGTAGGCGTCAAACACGCCCTCGTTGTGCGTCTTGCGATACTTGCTGAACGCCTCCACCACCGCCGGGTCCGGTTCGTAGTCATAGGCCTTGAGCGAAGCGAGCACCATGCGCAGACCGCCATTTGGCATGATGGCGCGCTTGAGCGGTGCTTCGGTCTGCAGGCCGACGATGATCTCGTTGTCCTTGTCGATGTAACCCGGCGCGTGGGCCGTGATCGAACTCGGCACCTGGGAAACGTCGAGCACACCGTTTTTCTTGCGCTCTTCGACAAACATCGCCTCCAGCGTTTTCCAGATGCGTTGCGTGCGTTCGGTCGCCGGGGCGAGGAAAGCAGCGTCGCCATCGTAAGGCGTGTAGTTTGGCTGAAGGAACCAGCGCACGTTGACGTCGCGCTGCCACAGGCCCGGTTTGAATCCGCGCCAGGAGTAATTGATTTGTTGGTGCATGGTTTTCCTTAGTAGTTGGCTGCCGGCGACAGGGAGGCCGGCCGGAATGCGGCGTGTCAGCCGTGTGTGAGTCGCGCGTGCAGGAATCCCCCTGCGGCGTGCCCCGTGGGTGCAATCGAACCTCGACTATCGGCACCTCCGATGCGCGAATTGCGGATCCGCTTGCTGGTGGACGGAAACTGCTGTGCATGGCAAGCCCAGCTTCTCATTTGCGGCCGCTTGCTGCAAGAAAGTTACTGTGAACTCCGCGAGTTGGATCGTCGCCAGCCGCGTGCGATTTCCGCCATCGCTTCGTAGGTCAGGAATGCCTGATGCGCAGTGATCAGGACATTTGGAAATGTGAGGAGGCGGGCCAGCTCGTCATCTTGGAGAATCTGTCCCGAGAGATCTTCGAAGAAAACGTCTTCTTCTTTCCTCACAGAACTCCTCGATTACCGTCGGAAACTCGCGCTTGATGAACATGCCGTATTGAGTACGGGCCCGTTGATACCAGCTCATCTGCCCAAGGCTAAATCCGGGCTTGTCCGAGAAATACCGAAGCGTCTCTTCAGTGAGCGCCTGCGGCTCCGCATCGCTATAGGAGGCCGGATCGTCCCCTTATTGGTTTCTTGGTGAAGCACCTACGAAATAGAATCTGTGCTCCCGGCACGCATGGTCAAGTGCAGTTGGTTTCCACGAACGCATCCTCCGAAAAGCGAACTTGCCATCAAGTGCCGCGACAGCAACAACAGAGGCAGAGGCAGCGACAGATTCTAATGAACCTTCGCAAACGACAGGTCCAACAACTGAACCTCCGCAATGAAGTTAAGCGCCAATGTTATAACGAAAGGGCGGTAATACAAAGCTGGCGAACATTTTCCGGATAATCTATTATCGGATGCGATGCGCAAGTATGCGGTTGATGATCCTTTGCAAAAGCAACGAGCGGAAGCTGACGACATCGACTCTAAGCCTGCGACTCGGCAGCCTAAGCGGGTGAACTCATTCGTCAAGCGCGGCGATGACTTTGTGCTTGCGTCCAAGGTTGATGTTATTGCGGGAAAACCTTTGTATTGGCTTCGCAAGAGAAGCTTTGGTGTCCCTGAAAAATTCATCCCCTTCGGCAAGGTATAGATGAAAATCAATATTCTCACCTTGCCGTCAAATGAATACTTAGCGGGCCGCTTTTTTAGGACTCTTAGTCAGTGGAGACATGCTCATTATGTCCTCATAGACTTTATCGGCTTCCTCACCTGTAAGCTGAACAACATCGAGAGGCTCGGCACTGAATGTAAGGTCTAAGTGTGAAGTAGATGTAAACCTACCGGTGCGTTTTCTATCATCAAAATGTCGACCTCCTTCCAAATTTAGGATCTCACCTTCCAATATCTCATCCTTACTTGGTTGGTATTGCATTCTGAGTAGACGAGCGAGATTATAATATGTTTTTTGGCTAGTAATATAGATTAGTTCCATGGCATTGATGTGTGTAGCAATCCAACAGTATGAGTGACCGAGACTCAACGTGGCAAGCGCGAAACCTGTTACGTATTTCCCACGCCGGCATTGGGTTGAGGAGATCTGTTTGCGAACGACTAGCAAAAGGACTGACGCGAAGCCTGGGGGATCTCTGGGCGAATGGTGCGCGAAGGCCAAAGCCAGGGGCATTCGACAATTCCACTCCATTGGGGCAACTTTGCGTCGCCATGAAGTGGTGCGTTGCCACCATTTGGCCACTGTGGTAGGCGATTCGCATACCCCGCAATTGCGCCAGGATGGCCGTGGTGACCTTTTTATGCATCAAAAATTGAAGATTAGGCATCGACAGGCCGACACGTTCGGTTTTGGCTTTAACTATGTAGCTAGGATGCCTGATTCCATGCGCCTAGCCCCCCGATAAGCGCGAAAATCCAAGCTGGCAAGGAGATGGCGTAGGCCACCTCGATGGGCCGGACGCTTTCATTTCTCAGAAAGCGCAAGAGAGCAATCCGGACCATGGCAAAGAGCGAGAGCGAAAGCCCCAGCCATGGCAGGATGCCGTCGATCAGTGGAAGACCCCTTCGGTGCGGCACAAGCGAATCGAAAAAGGAAGTTACGAGAAACGCGCTTTGATTCAACCCCAGATAGGGTTGCACGTTGACC
Organism: uncultured Verrucomicrobiae bacterium; assembly: GCA_963810765.1. Lineage (GTDB taxonomy): Bacteria > Verrucomicrobiota > Verrucomicrobiia > Chthoniobacterales > Terrimicrobiaceae > DASTFP01. Next base: position 164,427 of record CAWEOV010000015.1, on the reverse strand, counting down.
AGGCCGCGCACGATAGGAAAGCTCTCCGTCCAGCGGATCGTCTTCAGATAGTAGAGTCCTAGATCATAGTGGCACATTTCCTTTGTGCAGCAGTTGAACACAGGGACGAAAGCGAGCAGAGAAATCGCGGCGAGAAGAACCAGGGCCGCGCTGGCAAGAGCGTAGCATCGCCGGGTCCAGCCGGCGCGAAAAACGCTGAACAAAAGTGCAAATAGCGCTAGCAAGGCGGTTACCGCTAGAAGGCTTGCGGAACAGCGGTTGTTGATCGGAAAGAACAGGTGTCCGAGCTGCAAGAGTCCGACGAGTAAAGCAAAACCCAGCCATGGAGCGCGGAAGATCGACTCCATCCCGAGAGACCTGTAGAAGGCCGCCGCTCCAAGCAACCAAAGAAACAGCCCGGACGCAACAAACAGAAGGAAGAAGGGGAAAAAGTAAGCGGCGCTCATCATTTTGCCTTAGAAGAATGTTGCGAAACCCACGTGTATCATGTTGGTGTCTTCCTAGCACCTCATTGCGGAGTCTGTCCTCGGGGCGCAATCTTCTGAGGACCATTGCCGCATCGTCGAACATTCCCAGCTTGAGATAGCCGGCTCGAAGCAAGGACATGTCTTCGCCAATCGGTTTTCAAGGGATGGGAGACTCTTGAAGAAAGACAAAACCGTCTTTGTGGGCACCCAGACGACCAGTAGGAAAGCCGCAGGAGTCACTGCAAGCATTTGTGTGACGCCGAAAGCGCAGAGGCTAGGCTCTACCAGCTCCCGACGTGGTGACCTTCCACCAGGTTACCCGACCGTCCAATAGTGAAGATGGTCTCTATGCCCCGGCACTGCGTTTCGGAGACCCGAGAGTGATGGCAGTCTTGGGGAGCCTGGTTGGCTTCTGTCATCCCGTCGAGGGTTTTAGCGACGGCCAGTTGGTGCAACAGACGGCAGCGTTACTCGATGCGCCCTGGCTCTATATTCGGTGGGAAATCTCATCTCGCTTTCCAAGGTTTCCTTCACATGGCCTGCGCTCTTTTGCTCCTGAAGGAGGTTTTGGGATAGCTTCTAGAACTAAAGGACCCAATGATAAATATCGTTTGTGAGACCAACCGAAATCCTGAAGCGGCTGCCTGCTGCCGGGCGTTGCCCTTGTTCTGTACGTGATCCTTTCGCTGATCTATTTCGGAAGCATGGGCGATTACTCCCGTAAGTATCTAGGCGAGGGAGCGGATCCAACCGCCTTTATCTGGTTTCTTCACTGGTGGCCCTGGGCGATCGCGCATGGGCTCAATCCGTTCGTCACCTATTACGTTTGGAATCCGGGAGGGTTCAACCTGACTTGGGCCACCTCAGTCCCGACCGCCGCGCTGCTGATACTGCCAGTAACCTGGCTCACCAACGCAGTGGTATCTTACAATGTCCTGTCGCTGCTTGCTCCTGCACTGTCCGCTTGGACGGCATTTTTGCTTGCCCGCTTCTTAACTCGGGATACGGGTTCGTCGCTCATCGGTGGTTACCTGTTCGGGTTCTCATCCTATGAACTCGGGCAGATGCTGGGGCACCTCAATCTTGACCTAATATTCATGGTGCCATTGCTCGTGTTGCTCGTCGTACGCCGAACTAAAGGCAATCTTTCACGACGGCGCTTCGTGGCCGCCCTAGCCGTCGCGTTGGCTCTTCAACTTGGGCTCTCGACTGAGATTTTGGCCACAGCGTGCGTCTGCGGTGCCATCACCTGGATGATTTTTTTCGCCTTCGCTGCGTCGGAGGAACGCCGGCGGCTGTGGGGGGTTGCGCTGGAGATCATCCTAGCAGCCGGGATCATGGCCGTGACCTGGCAGCACCGTTTCTGTTCTTCATTGTGAAGGGTTTGTCCGACATACCGTCCGTAATCAATTCCCCGGAGAAGTTCTCAGCTGACCTTCTGAATTATCTCATCCCGACCAACGTGACGTGGCTCGGCAGCGGCTTCTTCGGACAGTTCGCTGACAGGTTTACGGGCAATCATTCCGAGCAGGGCGCCTATCTGGGCTTGGTGCTAATCCTGATTTTGATCCTCCAGCTCCGCGATATCCGGCGGCGCCCTTATCTGAAGCCGCTTCTGGTTAGCTTGCTAGTGATGGTGGTCCTAAGCCTTGGGCCAAGCCTGCATTTCGCCGGCGTGGCCACGAATCTCTGGCTCCCCTGGCGTCTGGCTCTCCATCTTCCGCTCATCCGGGCCGCGCTGCCGACCCGGCTCTCCATGTATGTCGCGCTCATTGCTGCGCTGGCCATCGCGCTGTGGCTTTCCGTGGCCAACCGCGGCTGGGATAGAGCCAGGCGCTTCATTTTGGCAGCACTCGCTTGCCTCTGCCTCATGCCTAACCCGGCAATGGTCCACTGGACTCCGCTGCCGCTACCACCGTTCTTCCAACCTGAGAACGTCGTGTCCTCGCTGGGACGCGACGCGAATGTGATCCGTACTTCCATACGCCACTACAGGACCGAGCCTGGTCTGGCAGTGCCTGTCCGGAATGGGCTACACGCAGTCCGGCGGGTACCTAGGCTTCGTTCCGCCTTCGGAACAGCACTGGGCCGCGCTTCAGCGCTTCTCTACGGGCTCCCCTGGGACCTCCTTCGAGAATGACGTCTCAGCCTTTTGCGCAACCCACCTTGTATCCGCCATTCTAGTCGGGCCCGGCACGCCTGCTCCTTTAGAAGTAGCCTTGGACGCGCTGGATTGGCCGCAGACGACGAATCATGGCGTGAGGGTCGTGCGGGTCCCAGATCGGCATAGCTTACGTTTCTACTATGTAGTGGGAGATTACTGGCCGGAGGACGGCTCTGAGAGCTGGATGGGGCGCCAGATTAAGATCGTGACGCAAGGCCGACCCCTACAGCTCCGCATCACCGGTTGGGCTAGCCCCAAAGGATTCGGTCCGGTAGAAATTCGTGTCGCCAATGGGTTAGACGTTTCGCTCTATAAAATCGGTCGCTCGCAGGTGGTGAGCATACCAGCGAACGCCTCGACGATCCTGACGGCAAGCAAGACCTTTGTGCCTGATGATGGCGACCAGCGGTCTCTCTCAGTTAGAATTGGCCTTCGACCAGATACCGGGCCGGGCCAAGAGAGGCGAGGAGGTCCTGGCCGGGATTGAAGACCCTAAAGAGTGGAAGAGGTTCCTGGAAGGTCTTCTCGAACTATGGACCCGAGTTGGTCAGCACGAGCTTTGAAATGCGCCATAGGTGTTGCGGCCCTGCAACTGGAGGCGGGATGGAAAGTGACCGAATGTCGATTTGAAGGTGAGCCCCGCCAGCTGCTTTTGAAGCTGGATTTTGAGCAAGGCAAGCGCTTTGGCTGCCCGCAGTGCGGCAAGCCGCCTTGCGAGCGCAGTGACCAGCAGCGTCACGCGCAAAGCACTTTTAGCCCACAAACAATAAAGCGAATATCGTCACGTATCACGGTAACTGAACTGAGCTGGCCCTCACTTTGTGTCGCCGCTGCCTTCAGGGATCACGAAGAGTAATTTCGCCACTTGGCAGAACTTCCTACGGATCGGCGATTGATCGCGGCAACCTTGTCAGACTGCTCGGGACCCAACAAATCCGTCGTCAATGAAAAATACGTCCGCGGACATTGGCGGAAACCAGAGGACGAATTCTGATTTATATTCTGAATATCTGATATGCTGTCATGCAACCAATTGATAATCAGAATGTAAGCGGGTGAAGGGAATCGAACCCTCGTGTCCAGCTTGGGAAGCTGGCGTTCTGCCATTGAACTACACCCGCATCAAATCAATCCCACGAGCGAACCTGCTGGCGCTTGTTCGCGTTGTTGTTCCAGACGCCTACTTTCTTTATAATATTCAAATCTCCTGTCGTGCCTCCATTGGCTGAAACGCCAACCTGGTTGTCGTAGTCGCTATCGACAGCAACGTAGTAGGCCTTCGCCCACGGATCAACGAAAACGCGATTCAAAATTCCGCCCTTGCCCCTCTTGTAATTGAGAACTTCCAAAAAGGTAATTTTGCGCGGATTCAATGTGTCGTTGCTGGCAATGAGGGCATCAAGAATGTCCCCGGTCAGTTCTTGCGGCGCAGGATTCGCGGAAGGCATCCGGCCGTATTCGGTGTCATAAGCCACGATCGCCGTCGCAATCTGCGTCACATCGTTCTTTGCCTGCGCCCTTTTCGCGGCTTCGAGCGCGCCTTGAACCGCAGGGAAAAGCAAGCTCATGAGAATGACAATGATAGCAACGACCACCATCAGCTCAGCTATGGTGAAGCCCTGGGGAGATTTCAGAGCACGCATGCCGACCGAAAAAGTGAAACCGGATATTTGTGGGTGCAAGCATTTTCTTGCGCCAAGACCGACATTTGCGCGAAAAGTAGACGTGGCCCGCGAAAAAAAACCATCCGGTGAGCGCGGAAACGACGAACTCCGCTCGCGGATTCTGGGGCTTCTCGCCGAAAAGGCCCTAGACAAAGTCGAGATCTCCAAGTCCCTGGGCCTGCCCGTCCAACGGCGTGCCAAGCTCCGCGAGCTGCTCCGAGACATGGAAATCGGCGGGGATATCGCCCGAATTCGCAAGGATCGCTACGTTCTCCCGGAAGTCGCGGATTTGGTAACGGGGGCTATCCAGTTCCACGCAAGCGGCTCGGCCCATGTTCTCGGTGAAAAAGCCGGCCAAGCCGATCTTTACATCAGCGGCGAGAACACTTTCACGGCGATGCACGGCGATCGCGTTGTGGCCCGCCTCGTCACCGAAGCTTCTCAGTTAGCCGAATGGAAACTGGAACGTCCGGCAAAGCCGCCTCGTCGCGAGGGGCGTGTGATTCGCATCCTCGAACGCGCAAGCGACACAATCGTCGGCACACTTCAAAAATCCCGGAACTTTTTTTTTGTCGTCGCGGATGATCCGCGTTTTGTCCACAACCTTTACGTTCCCGCGCCAGCGCCGCCGCTTACCGCCGGGGTTGGGGACAAGGTTGTGGCACGGCTCGACGCCTGGCCATCGCGTCACGTCAACCCCGAAGGACACATTGTCGAGGTGCTGGGGCCAGCGGGCAGTCCCGGCGTTGATATGCTTTCCATCGTCAGGAAATACCGGCTCCCCGGCCCGTTTCCTCGGGAGGTCCTTCGCGAGGCGGAGGGCTTGCCTTCTGAAATCGACGCACGAGAACTCGAACGCCGCGAGGATTTGCGCGGCCGGTTCACCCTCACGATCGATCCCGACGATGCTCGCGACTTCGACGACGCGATCGAGGTCGAACCCACGGATGGAGGATGGAGTGTGGGCGTCCACATCGCCGACGTGTCGCACTATGTCGCCCTGAAAAGCGGGCTGGACCGCGAAGCGATCTCGCGCGGAAACAGCGTCTATCTTGCGGACCGCGTTATTCCGATGCTTCCCGAAGCGCTCAGCAACGGACTCTGCAGCCTGCGCCCGCATGAAGATCACTTGACCTTTTCGGTTTTCGCGGAAATCAGCCGCAAGGGGAAGATCCACTCCGCGCGCTTTGCAAAAACCGTGATCCGAAGCGCGGCGCGTCTCACGTACAAGGAGGCCTTCACCCATTTGAAGCGCCCGCCCCATGACAATCTCACGCGCAAGCTCCACGCGGCCTGGGAACTCGCGTCACTCCTGCGTCGCCAGCGTTTCGCCGCCGGCTCGCTCGATCTCGATTTTCCCGAGGTGAAGGTCTGGCTGAACGCGCAAGGCAAGCCTTTGCGCCTCGAGAAAATCGAGAACGACATTTCCCACCAACTTGTCGAAGAGTTGATGTTGCTGGCCAACGAACTCGTCGCCCGCGAGCTCATGCGACGTCGGCAGCCGTCCATCTATCGCGTCCACGAAAAGCCCGATGCGGACAAGCTGCTTGAATTTCGCGAAACAACGCTGGTTCACGGGCTTCATTGCGGCGACCTGTCCCACCGCCCTGAACTTCAAAAACTGCTCGCCTCCATTCGCGGCAAGCCGCAGGAATACGCAATCAAACTCGGACTCCTCAAGAGCCTGAAACGCGCTCGATACGCCCCGGAACCGCTGGGCCACTACGGTCTGAATAAAGCCAACTACACTCACTTCACAAGCCCGATCCGTCGTTACTCCGACCTCGTGGTTCACCGCGCCTTAGCCCAATTGCTCGGACTCACAAAGCGAGGACCGGATTCCTCCGCACTCTCCTCCGTCTCCGAACATCTCTCGACGACCGAACGCATCGCTGCCGATGCCGAAAAAGACTCGGTGAAGCTCAAGAAGCTCGAGTATTTCCAGGACCAAGCTTCTTCCCGCCGCGAAGGGGAGGCCTTCTCGGCACGCATTCTCGAGGTGCGCAACTACGGCTTGCTCATTGAGTTGCCCGACTTTCTGATGACCGGGCTTGTTCATGTTTCCTCTTTGGATGGCGACTTTTACATCCTCGATGCGCCCCGAGCGCGGCTCGTCGGTCGCCGCTCCCGCCGCGTCTTTCAGGTCGGCGACGAAATCCAGGTCCACGTCGCACGGGTAGATCTTTTCAAGCAGCAGGTGGACTTTCGCCCCGCCTGACACCCGAGAGATTTCATCAAAAGGCTAAAGATTTAAGTTGTGACCCGCGGTGAGATGATTTTCAATGAGAATGTTCCCAACTTTGTATATTGATGGATACCATACTTGAGTCGCGCGAGGTTCAGGTCGAGCGCAAGCATTTCTTCATCGAGTTTCGTGAGAACGACCGGGGTCGTTTTTTGCGTATCACCGAAGAAGCCCACGGACGCCGGAATACGGTGATCATCCCCAGCACGGGGCTCGAGGAATTCGAACGCCTCTTGAATGAAGTGCTCGCTGTGGGCGCTCGCCCCTAACGTCGTTTTAACGAACCTTTTCAAGGAACATTACCTCGCGTTCCGCTGGCGCGTGCCCTGCCTCTGCCAAAGGGCTGGGTTCCTCACAGCGTTTTTCCTCCTATGCCGACAAAATCAAAGCCTTCGAAAGTCTCCCCTCCAAAGCGAAAGTACGTTTACTCTTTCGGTCACGGTCGTGCCGACGGAAATGGCACAATGCGTTCTCTGCTGGGCGGCAAAGGTGCCGGCCTCGCCGAAATGACCCGCATCGGTCTTCCAGTTCCGCCCGGATTCACCATCACGACTGAAGTCTGCACCTACTATTACGAACACAAACGCACCTGCCCTCCACAACTTGCGAGGCAGGTTGATGAAGCCCTTGCGAAGATCGAGAAATCGGTCGGAAAGCAGTTTGGCGGCGAGCAAAGCCCGCTTCTGATTTCCGTTCGTTCCGGCGCCCGCGATTCGATGCCGGGCATGATGGACACGATCCTCAATCTTGGAATGAACGACACCACGGTTGATATCGTTGCCGCGAAGAGTGGCAATCCGAAGTTTGCGTGGGATAGCTACCGGCGCTTCCTGCAGATGTATGGGGACGTTGTCATGGGCGTGCAGAAGCGCCCCGACGAGGATCACGAGCCGTTCGAAAGCACCATCGAGCAACTCAAGGACGAGCGATATGGCAACCACCACTTTCCAGATACCCAGCTCAGCACTGACGATTTCAAGGAACTTGTTTCCCGCTTCAAGGCTCTGATTCGCGAGCGCACCGGCAAAGACTTTCCGCAGGAACCCAAAGACCAGCTTTGGGGCGCTATCGGCGCTGTCTTTGGTTCCTGGAACAACGATCGCGCGATCGTTTATAGGAGGAAATACGGCATTCCGCACGAGTGGGGCACCGCCATCAATGTGCAGACGATGGTCTTCGGCAACATGGGCGAAACCAGCGCGACCGGCGTGGCCTTTACGCGCGATCCGGCGACTGGCGAGAAAGTGTTTTACGGCGAGTACCTCATCAACGCTCAGGGCGAGGATGTTGTTGCTGGCGTCCGGACACCGAACCCTGTCGCTCAACTTAGCAAGGAGATGCCTGACTCCCACCAGCAACTTCTGAAGGTGCGTGAGCTTCTCGAAAAGCACTTTCGCGACATGCAGGATCTCGAATTCACCATTGAGGACAACCGCTTGTACATTCTGCAAACCCGCAATGGCAAACGTACCGGTCTCGCGGCAATCAAAATCGCGGTGGACATGGTCAAGGAGAAACTCATAAGCAGGGAGGAGGCCCTTCTTCGAATTCCAGCTGATTCGCTGAGCCACGTGCTTGCGCCCATCTTCGACAAGGAGAGCGCAAAAAATGCCGCCAAAATTGCAACCGGGCTGCCCGCCGGGCCCGGCGCGGCGAGCGGGCGTCTCGTGCTGCGCGCCGAAGAGGCTGTCTTGCGCGCCCATCGGGGCGAACGCGTCCTTCTCGTTCGCATCGAAACATCGCCCGAGGACCTTCGCGGCATGATCGCCGCCGAAGGAATCCTCACAGCGCGCGGCGGCGTTTCATCGCACGCAGCCCTGGTCGCCCGCCAGATGGGGAAGGTCTGCGTTTGCGGCGCCAGCGAATTGCGCATTGACTACGCAAGCAAGACGGTCACGGCCAGCGGCCGTACGCTTAAGGAAGGCGATTTCATCTCCATTGATGGCACGGCGGGCGTAGTCTTCGCCGGGGAGGTGACGACCGCGCCGTCCGAGATTGTCCAAGTCCTCGTCAGCAAAACTCTCCAGCCAGAGAAAAGTAAGAACTACGGGGACTATGCCGCGCTGATGCAGTGGGCGGACAAATGCCGCAAGCTTGATATTCGCACGAATGCCGACACGCCCGAGCAGGTAGAGAATGCGATCGGTTTCGGTGCCGAAGGCATCGGTCTCTGCCGTACAGAGCACATGTTTTTTGAAGGCGACCGGATCGACGCCATGCGAGAAATGATTCTCGCACGCAATACCGACGACCGGAAGAAAGCCCTCGCCAAATTGCTGCCGTACCAGCGGGACGACTTTATCGGCATCTTTCGCACGCTGGATGGACTTCCGGCGACCATCCGGCTGCTTGATCCGCCGCTCCACGAGTTCTTGCCGCACGATCACGCGCAACAAAGCGCGTTGTCTGCCAAACTCGGCATTTCTCAGGACGAAATCTCCAAAAGGGTGCACGAACTTCACGAGTTCAACCCCATGCTTGGGCATCGCGGTTGCCGGCTCGGTATCGTCTATCCGGAAATCTCGGAAATGCAGGCGCGCGCGATTTTTGAGGCCGCCGCGCTAGTCCAAGCCGAAGGCATCAAAGTGCGGCCGGAGGTGATGATTCCGCTCGTTGGTTTTCCCAAGGAGCTCAAGCTTCAGATCGAGATCGTAAACCGCGTGGCAAAAGAGGTCGCCAAGGAGAAGAAGGCAAAGCTCAAGTATCTTGTCGGCACCATGATCGAGATCCCGCGCGCGGCACTCGCAGCGGAAAAAATCGCCGAAGATGCCGAGTTCTTCAGCTTCGGGACAAACGACCTTACGCAGACCACTCTCGGGATGAGCCGGGACGATTCGGGCAGTTTCCTGCCCGCCTACCTCGAACATGAGATCTTCACGGCAAATCCGTTCGCTTCCATTGACCAGGACGGCGTCGGTGAGCTCATGACGATCGCTCGCGATCGCGCCAGGAAAACCCGCAAAGACATCAAGCTAGGAATTTGCGGCGAACATGGAGGCGAGCCCAAAAGCGTGAAATTCTGTCATGCGATCGGTCTGGATTACGTGAGCTGTTCTCCGTTTCGCGTGCCAATCGCCCGACTCGCGGCCGCGCAAGCGGCTCTGGAAGAAAGAAAATAAAGAGATTTTTGAAAGGGCCGGAGAAACCGGCAGAAACGAGCCGTCTACAATTCCGAATCCTCGGTAGTGACGGCATGTCCGGGTGAAGCGGAAAGGGCCTGTTCGAGCGCCCTCCAAGCCAGTGTGGCACACTTGACGCGCTGGGGAAACCTCCGCACCGCGCTGAAGACCAGCAGGTCGCCAAAGTGAAGCGGCGGCTCGCCCGGCTCCGGCGCCGTAAGCATATTGCGAAAGGCCTCGATCGTGGCGCGCGCCTCGTTGCGGGATTTGCCACGCATTTTGAGAGTCATCAGCGAAGCGGACGCCATGCAAATCGCGCAGCCATGACCGGTGAATTTGAGGGCCTCAATGGCCTGCGGCGTAAGTTTGACCGCCAGTTCCACCTCGTCGCCGCACGACGGGTTGTCACCCCGGACGGTCGCCGTTGCGTCGGGAAGAGATCCAAAATTTCGCGGTCGCTTGCTGTGGTCGAGGATCACCTCCTGGTAAAGCTCTTCGACGTTCATGCGAAGAAGGCATGAATTTTGCGGAGGATCTCCGCCATGCGAATGACCTCCTCCGCCGTGTTGTAAAAATAGAAACTTGCCCGGGCCGTCGCCGGTACCCCAAGTTTTCGCAGAAGGGGCTGAGTGCAATGATGACCGCCGCGCAATGCGAGGCCGTACTGGTCGGCCATGCTGACCACATCGTGCGCGTGAGCGGATTCCAGCACAAAGCTGACGAGCCCGGCGCGCGCCTCGCGAGGCCCAAAAATGCGAATCCCTGGAATCTCCTCAATTAACGCGATCGCCTGCAGCGCAAGCGCCTGGTCGTGATCGAATATGCGCTGGCGTCCGATCTGGTCCAGATACCGCGCCGATGCTCCAAGGCCGATGGCTTGGGCGATCGCGGGTGTGCCTGCCTCGAAGCGATGCGGCGGAGGTTTGAATTCGCTCTCAGTGAGTGTCACGCTCACGATCATTTCGCCGCCACCATGAAAAGGCTCCATCCGCTCAAGAATTTCCTTGCGCCCATAGAGGACGCCGGCTCCTGTCGGTCCGCACATTTTGTGTCCGGAGAGCGCCAGGAAATCGCAGCCCATCTCGCGCACATCGAGCGGCCGATGGCCGGCGCTCTGCGCGGCATCGACCAGCGTGGTCACCCCGGCGCGCCTCGCCCGGGCGCAAAGGCCGGCCGCGGGATTGATTGTGCCCAGCGTGTTCGAAATGTGCGTGAAGGAAAACATTTTCACGGGCCCATCGAGCAGATCGTCAAAATTGTCCAGGTCGAGCAAGCCGTCGGGGTTCACAGGAACGAACCGGAGCGTCGCTCCCTTGCGGCGGGCGAGGAGCTGCCACGGCACGAGATTGCTGTGATGCTCCATCTCGGTGAGAAGGATGACATCGCCCTTGCCCACATTGGCGTCCCCCCAGGCGCGGACAACCAGGTTGATGCTCTCGGTTGTGCCGCGTGTGAAGATGATCGTTTCAGCTTCCGCGCCAAGGTAGGCAGCCAGCCGCTTTCTGGCGTCTTCATAAGCGGCAGTTGCCCGATTGCTTAGTTCATGGAGTCCGCGATGGACGTTGCTATTGTCGTGCTCGTAGAAATGCGCCAGGGTGTCGATGACCGCGCGCGGTTTCTGAGAGGTCGCCGCATTGTCGAAATAGATCAACGGATGTCCATTGACCGTTTGTGCCAGGATCGGAAAATCCTTGCGGATCGCCTCCCAGGGCCTTTGATCGATCGACTCCATAGCCTTTACTTAAGCGAGTTCGGCGGCGGGCACAAGGTGCGCCTCAAATCGGGCTTTCCACGCGGCGTTGCCGCGGGTATTTGCAATCCATGCAGATCGAAAAGTCTAAGAACAATGGCGTCACGACGCTCACGGTATCGGGAGAAGTTGATCTGCATGCCTCCCCGAAGCTCCGTGCCGAGCTGCAGACGTGCGTCAGCGAGAAGACACCGGTGCTCCTGGTGGACTTTAGCGGCGTGGAATACATTGATTCGTCGGGATTGGCGACCTTTATCGAATACCTGCGCGACGCCTCGGCGCACAAGGGAAAGATCGCCCTTTTTGGATTGAAGAAGAAGGTTCGCACGATTTTCGATCTCGTGCGGCTCAACGAGCTCTTTACTATCACAGACTCGGCCGATGCGGCCGTGGCCGCCCTGGCCGCGAAGTAGTCCCCCGTGACCGAGCTGCGCAACTATTTCGCGCTAAACGCGCAGATTCTTTATTGGATTTTCGTGGCGCCATTGCGCGGAAAACCGCGTTTCAAATTCTCGCAGGTTTTCCATCAGATGGTGCGCATTGGTGTGCAGGCCCTGCCGATGACCTCGCTGACAGCCTTCAGCATTGGACTGACTATGGCCATGCAGGGGGCCTATCAGCTCGCAAAATTCGGAGCGGCATCGTACGTCCCGGACCTTGTGGCGCTCACGCTGCTGCGCGAGCTCGGCCCGTTGTTAGTCGGGGTCGTTGTCATCGGCAGGAGTGGATCCGCGATCACGGCGGAAATCGGAACCATGAAGGTGTCGGAGGAGATCGAAGCGCTTCAGGTAATGGCGATCAACCCCGTCCGTTTTCTGGTCGTACCGCGGTTTCTTGCGATGCTTGTGATGCTGCCGGTGCTCACGGTGTTTGGAAACTACATCGGCTTCGTCGGCGGCTGGAGCATTTGCTATTTCGCGCTGGATATGAATACAAGCGCCTACATTCTGCGCCTGGTGGGAAGTGCTCATCCCGTCGATCTCTACGCGGGTATCGTGAAAAGCTTTGTCTTCGCGTGGTTGATCGCCACGATTTCCAGCCAGGCGGGGCTTGAGGTTACCGGCGGGGCGGAAGGCGTCGGCCAGTCCACCACAAGTTCGGTGGTGGTCTCGATCATCGCGATGCTCATGGCAAACGCAGCGCTTACAGCGCTTTTCTTTTTCGCAGCGCAGTAACCCTAAGGAAAGGTTTGGCGCGAGCCGCGAAGTCACGCTAACTCTTGGCGATGCAGGTGATTCGCCCCGGAGATCGCGGCTACGAAAAATTGTTGAAGGGGCTCAACCGCCGTTCAGCGCCTGATCCGCAGGTGCGCGAGAGAGTGTCGGAAATCCTTGAAGCCGTTGCCGGCGATGGCGATGAAGCCGTCGTTGGTTTCACCGAAAAATTTGGCGGTCCGCGTCTGGATTCCTCGCGGCTTTGGGTCACTCCTGCGGAGCTCGGCGCAGCCCGCTCTGAGCTGCCCAAGGATGTTCGAAAGGCAATTCGTTCGGCACGAGCCAATGTTCGCGCGTTCGCAAAACGCAGTCTGCGCAAGACCTGGTTCATGAAAAACAAGCAGGGTGCGGTCGTCGGCGAGAGATTCGATGCGTTCGAGCGCGTCGGCATCTACGTTCCGGGCGGGACTGCTCCCCTCGTTTCGACGGCCGTAATGACCTGCACGCTCGCCGCAGGCGGCCGGCGTTCGCGAGATCGTCGCCGTCACGCCTTCAACCATGGACGGCTCGGTGCAACCGGCTTTGCTCGGCGCACTCGCCGAATGCGGCGCCACCGAAGTTTATCGCGTGGGCGGAGCCCAGGCCATTGCCGCGCTCGCGTTTGGGACAAAGACCATCCATCCGGTGCAAAAGATATTTGGGCCCGGGAACGCATATGTCGTCGAAGCCAAACGCCAGGTCTTTGGGCAGGTCGCGATCGATTTGCTGCCCGGTCCAAGCGAGATTCTCGTCATCGCGGACGACTCGGCCAATTCCGAGTGGATCGCGGCGGATCTGCTTGCCCAATCCGAACACGGCCAGGGCAGCATTGCTATCCTGCTGACAGACTCCCCGCGCCTGCTGGACGGCGTCGCCGCCGCCGTGGACCGGCAACTCGGCCTTTCCGGGCGTCCAAAGGAACTGGCTCTTGCCTTGAAAAACGCCAGCCTCGTTCTTGTCGGCGACTTGCAAGGGGCTGTCGCGCTCGCGAATCAGTTTTCTGCGGAGCACGTGGCCATCGCCACGAAGCGTCCCGGCGAAATTGCCCTTCAACTTACCACCTCTGGCGCCATTTTCCTGGGAGGAATCTCCCCGGTTGTGGGAGGCGACTTCCTCGCAGGCCCAAGCCACGAACTTCCTACCGGAGGCGCGGCGAAGAGCTTTGCAGGGCTAACCGCCGATCAGTTTCAGCGCCGAACTAGCGTCGTGATGTTCGACGAGCCCTCTTTGCGCGCCTCGCTCCCGGTCATTGAAACATTCAGCCGAATAGAAGGTCTCGATGCCCACGGGCGTTCGGCCTCGATTCGATTGAGCTAAAGCCCAAGGCGGATTTTACCACAGGGGACACAGAGAAAGGACAAACAAAATAAAGCGCCGAAATTTCTTTCTTTCAGCGAACGAAGACGTTCTCACCATTGTTTTTCGTTTCTTCTTCATCTCTGTGCCCCTGTGTCCTCTGTGGTAAAGAACTGATCGAAACTTAGTGATCTGGAAACTCAAACGCCGCACGTTCGATCTGACTCATCGCGGGATTATCATGGGAGTGCTCAATGTGACGCCGGACTCGTTTTCCGACGGCGGGGATTTTCTCGAACCCGACGCCGCGGTGGCTCATGCGCTGCGCATGGAAGGCAAAGGCGCCGAGATCATCGATATCGGCGGCGAATCCACTCGCCCCGGAGCCGAGGCGGTGGAGCCGGAGGAGGAACTGAGACGGGTTGTTCCTGTGATTCGCGCCCTCCGGGCACGAAGCCAGGTCGTCATCTCCATCGATACTTCGAAAGCAGTTGTGGCGCACGACGCCCTCAGAGAAGGGGCGGATATTATCAACGACGTGACGGCGCTGCTGGGCGATTCGCTCATGCCGGACGTCGCGGCGAGATCCGAAGCCGGCGTCGTATTGATGCATATGCAAGGCAAGCCTCGTACAATGCAACAGAATCCTCATTATGACGATGTGGTCGCCGAGGTCGCTGAATTTCTTCGACAGCGGGTTTCCGCCGCGATAGGATACGGCATGGCCGAGGAAAGAATTGCAGTTGATCCGGGAATTGGTTTTGGGAAGAAACCCGAGCATAACCTTGCCCTTCTTGGAGCGATCGACAGGCTCGCCGAGCTCGGCCGCCCCGTCCTGGTAGGCGTTTCCCGGAAGTCTTTCCTCGGTTGGCTGGCGGACGCTTCGTCGACCACGGAAAGATTTTGGCCGGGCGTGGCACTCACGAGCTTTTGCCGTGAAAAAGGCGCGAGGATATTCCGAGTGCACGAGCCCAAGCCTCACTGCGACGCCTTGCGAATGACCGAAGCAATCTGCCAGGCTTGAAAATGCAAACGGAAAGTGCGATGCGGACAATTTAGGATGAAGGGATCGTGCCCCTTCGGCAGATTGCTATCCTCGGCCTACGGCGAAGTCCTGGTGAGGCAAATGAAGCCGCCCTTTCTTGTCTCCTTCATCTCCGGTCCCCTGTGTTCTCTGTGGTTAAATCCGCCGTAGTCGGGGCCGCACCGCTTCGGTGGGCCATTTTCAAGATTTCCAGCGCGATACAAACTCAAGATCCAACAAACTGCTAATGCTCGAGACCATCGGAAAATTTGTCGCGCAGTATTGGCGCATTCCGGTCGAGATCGGCATTCTCGCGGCGGTTCTCTATTACATTTACATCTATTTGCGCGGCACTCATGGCGCGCGCATTCTCATCGGCCTTGCGCTCATCTTCCTTAGTCTCACCTTCCTCTCCCAGCTCTTGAACCTCGCTGTTATCGGCTGGATCCTGCGAAGCCTGTCGGTCTTCCTCGCAATCGCCTTGGTCGTCATCTTCCAGCCTGAACTTCGCCGCGCGCTGACCGATCTTGGCAGCCATCCGTTCTTTACTTCGGCTTTCGAAAAGCGCGAAACCATCGAAGAAATCACCGATACGGTCTTTGAAATCGCAAGCAAGGGCTTCGGCAGCCTGATCGCGGTGGAACGCGAAATCTCACTCAAACCATTCATCGAAACCGGCGTCAGACTCGATGCCGAGTTCTCGAAGGAGCTCTCGCTGACAATTTTCCATCCCAAAACGGTTCTGCATGACGGGGGACTCATCGTTCACAACGATCGCATGGTGGCGGCGGCCTGCATTTTTCCTCTTACCCAACGCGAGGATCTCGACCGCAACCTCGGCCTCCGCCACCGCGCAGCCCTCGGATTGAGCGAGGAATCGGACGCAGTCGCCCTTGTTGTCTCCGAGGAAACAGGCCAAGTTTCCATTTGTCACAACGGTATCCTCGAACGCAATCTGAGCGTTGACAAATTCCGCCGCCGCCTCAGCCAGCTCCTTCTTCACCATGAACATGATCAAAGAAATAGTGACGAACGATTGGAGACCGAAGGTCACCTGTCTGATTCTCGCGTGCGCCCTGTGGTACCTCATCAGCAAGAACGTGGAGAAAAATCCGCAGCGGTTTGAACAGGGAACTCCTCCCTCGAGACTCTCGAAACCCAAGGTATGACGGCCCAGCGAAGGCTTTTCGGAACGGACGGCGTACGCGGCGTCGCGAACATCGAGCCCGTCACAGCGGAAACCGCCCTTAAGCTGGGGCGTGCGGCCGCGCATGTCTTCGGCACGGCACCAGGAAATTCGCATCATCCCCCTGACCGACGCAAAATCGTCCTGGGCAAGGATACACGCCTCTCGGGCTACATGCTCGAGAATGCCATCGTGGCCGGAATCACCTCCTTGGGCGTCGATGTCCTTATCATCGGTCCTCTGCCCACACCGGGCGTCGCTTATATAACCCGATCGCTTCGCGCGGACGCAGGGATCGTCCTGTCCGCCTCACACAACCCTTACGAAGACAATGGAATAAAGTTCTTCCGCCACGACGGATACAAGCTCGACGACGAAGTAGAAAAGTGCATCGAAGACATTGTATTTAGCGGAGAGATCGAGAACATACGACCCACAGCGACGAAGATCGGCAAGGCCTTCCGCATCGACGACGCTCTGGGCCGCTACGTCGAATTCGCCAAGCAAAGCTTCCCGCGCGGGCGAACGCTGGAATCGTTGCGAATCGCGGTCGATTGCGCAAACGGCGCCGCCTACAAATCCACCCCTTGCATTCTGCGAGAACTCGGCGCCGAAATTTACGTCGTCCACAACGCTCCCAATGGCACCAACATCAACGCAACCTGCGGAAGCACCTATCCCTCCGAAATCCAAAGGGCCGTCAGGGAGTCGCAGTCTCATATTGGAATCACTCACGACGGTGACGCGGATCGCGTGCTTCTCTGCGACGAGAACGGTGACTTGGTCGATGGTGACGAGATTATGGCGATTGCAGCCCTGGATTTTCTGAAAAAGGGACGGCTGGCCGGCAACACGTTGGTGGCAACGGTCATGAGCAATTTTGGCCTTGACGAAGCGTTGGCCGCCGGCGGGGGAAAGGTCCTTCGCACGAAGGTCGGGGACCGGTACGTCATTGAGACCATGATGCGTGACGGCCTGAATGTGGGTGGCGAGCAAAGCGGCCACATGATTTTCCGCGATTACGCCACCACCGGCGATGGAATCGTGAGCGCTCTGCAGATTCTGCGCATCATGATGGAAACGGGAAAACCGCTGAGCGAATTGAAAAAGGTTCTTAAGAAATACCCGCAGGCCCAGCGCAATCTCAAGGTCCGCGAAAAACCCGCCCTGGAAACCCTCGGTGCCGTGCAGAAGTTGCTCGAAGAGGCCGAGCAAAGGCTCAACGGCAAGGGGCGTGTCCTTCTGCGTTACTCAGGAACCGAACCAAAGATCCGCCTTCTCATTGAAGGTCGCGACGAGACGGTGATCAACGGTCATGCGGACCGCATCGCGGGAGCGATCCAGGATTCAATTGGCGCGTCGTGAGTTGAAGGTCAGTCGGTCTGACTTTGCCAGCGCCTCCCCGATCGGACGGCTGCGCTATGCGGCTAAAAGCGCGCAAGTCAATCCGGTTTGTTTTCCTGGAGAGCTGTCATTACGAGCCTCCTCGGCTTCGAAGTTCCGCGAGAAAAACCACGAGCTTGAACGACTCCGACTTTTGAATGCGAGGCAGCTTCTTTGTGATAATGGTGACAGGGGTGCCCAAAGGCGCGGCATCAAAAATCTCTACAACGTCGCGAGAGCGCATCCGGACACAGCCGTAGCTGGTCGCTTTTCCAATGCTGCGCTCCTGCGGGGTGCCGTGAATGTAGATGCAGCGGTTGCGGGCATTCTGGTTGGAGGGTTCCGCTCCTTCCAGCCAGAGAATCCGCGTCACGATGGGATCGCGGCCCCGCGCATTGACCGGAACAACCTCGCCGCTGAAGTTTCGATGTTTGAAAACCGCTCCCTCGGGCAGGTCGTCACCAAGTTTTCCGCACACGTGAAGCCGGCCCAGTGGAGTCTTGTAGCTGCCGAAGGTGTCGCCAAGGCCGAATTTCGAGGTCGACACGGGAAACTTCCTCACAACTACCCCGCCCTCAACGAGAGCCAGTCGTTGCTCCGCTACGCTGATCACGATCTCCACACGCGGACGCAATTCGGCGCCCTGGATGCTCGAGAGATTCTGAGACACGGTGAACAAGATCACGATCAGCGAAAATCGTATTGTAGAGAAGCAACTCACGGTCAAGGCGTTCGGCTCACGATCAAAGAGCGCAGGCAGCTTCCATGCCAACTTACCAGGTTCATGTCAATCCCCATCAAATCAGCCGCGCAAGAGTCGTTGATCAATTCGCAACGCCGGATTTTTAAAATTTCCTTTGCGGCGATCATGTGTTGACACTTTCTGCCAACACCTGTTTGGCGCGTTCCAGGGCATTATCGAAAGTGGCACAGAGATTTTTGCGTCCGACCACCTCGACAAAACCGGCCTTGCGGAGCATGTCGAGCGGTTGACGGTGCAAACCGCTCAAGATTACGACGCCCTTTCCACGATGCATGCGCTCTACGATGCTCTCCAAGGCGTTCAGTGCGGTGGCATCCATCGCGCTCACAAGATGCAATCGTAGAATCAGCACGCGCGGTAGCTTGCCAATCCGTTGCATGGCATCCTCCATTTTTTCAGCCGCGCCAAAGAGGAACGGGCCAAAGATGCGATAAACGAGGACACCTTTCGGGATGATCTTTCCTTGGGCGATTTGCTCGGGCGATTCGAGAACGTCCTCGTCGGTCACCTGCGACACCTCAGTCGTCTCTGAAACGCGGTTGATAAACAGCACCGCAGCCAGCACCATGCCCACTTTGACGGCCACGACGAGGTCGAAAATTACCGTAAGGGCAAAGGTCGCCACGAGCACCACGGCATCACTGAGCGGCATGAGGTGGAGACGCCGGAATTCGTGCCATTCGCCCATACGAAAAGCCACCATCACGAGCACAGCAGACATTGCGGCCACGGGAATGTAGATGGCATGGCGGGCAAAAACCAGCACCACAAGCAGCAGCGTGAGGCTGTGGATAATCCCGGCTACCGGTGTTCGTCCGCCGTTATTGACATTGGCTGAAGTCCGGGCAATCGCCCCAGTGGCCGGAAGCCCTCCAAAGAACGGGCAGACGATATTTGCGATGCCCTGCGCGATTAACTCCGTGTTGCTGTCGTGCCGGTCGCCGGATAGCCCATCGGCCACCACCGCGGAAAGCAGCGACTCTATGGCGCCCAGGAGTGCGATCGTCATCGCCGGTTCAATGAGGGATCTGATGCGCTCGAGGCTGATATCCGGCCACTGAAATGGCGGCAATCCTAACGGGATGGCGCCGGATCCAAACTTCGACCCGATGGTTGGAAGATCCAGCTTCTGCTCCAGGCCGAAGACCGCGACGCCAACAGCCGCCGCCAGCATCGCCACAATGGAACCGGGAATGCGTTTGAAACCGAGCCTGGGCCAGAAGTATATGAGCAGGACGCAGGCGCAAGCCAGTCCCAACGAAGCGAGATGCAAAAGCGAGAGATTTTCCCAGATCCACTGCAGCCTGTGAATGAACTCGCGAGGTGCCGGCGTTGCGGTGCGGATTCCAAGAAAATCCGCCGCCTGCGTCGCCATGATGGAAACCGCGATGCCGGTGGTGAAACCGCTCGTGACCGGCCAAGGAATGAACTTGATAAGGTTTCCCATTCGGGCCAGTCCCATGACGACAAGGATGCCTCCGGCCATTAGCGTGGCAAGGACGAGGCCAGAGTAGCCGTATTTCTCGATGATCAACAGGACAATCGGGATGAATGCCGCAGTCGGTCCCCCTATCTGCACGCGGCTTCCACCAAGACTGGAGATCACAAGGCCGGCAAAAATTGCGGTGAATAGTCCGACCGCTGGCGGCGGGTACGGCGTCTGCGTTCCGGGAGGGATACTGGCAATCCCGAGCGCGAGAGCCAACGGAAGGGCGATGAGACCGACGGTTACGCCTGCCATGACATCCGCGAGCAGATCGCTCCGTCCGTAAGGCCGGGTGAAAATCTCGAGCAGCTTTGGACGAAACAGAGAGCGGTTCTTCATTCAGTGCGTGGCAAGCGCTGCGGCCGTCATATGCCTCCCCGTTTTTACGCCCCGAAGCAGGCGCATTCTGTGTACCAGGACGGTCGCAATCCGCAATTCGATTCTCAATAGCAGTCTATCGGACTTGGAGTCCGCGTCGAATCGCCTCAAGAAATTCTGAGCGTAGCGGTGCCAAACGACCGACATCCTGCTAGAACGGCATTGCGTGCCGAAAAGAGGAAGGATTTTCCTTATTTTTTTCCTCCGAGGCAGAATCTTTGCGGCTTTTCAGGCACGCAAGCTCCGTTTTCTAAACCGCGATTTATTGATGAAGCAGTTCCGGCTGGCGCCGTGCGCGGCGAACGGATCAATCCGGATCAGGCATCGGAAGCGTATACTCGCGGGACCGGAGGAGCGAATAGAGATAAATCGCGATGGCGGTCCAAATCAAAACGAAGGAGAGTGCCTCCCGATTCGTAAAGGGTTCCTTGAAGACGATCACCCCAACGAGCAACTGCAAAGTGGGCGCCAAATATTGCAGAAATCCCATAGTGGAAAGCCGCAGAAGTTTGGTCGCGCTGTTGAACCAAAGCAAAGGCAGCGTTGTCACTACTCCCGCGCCCAGGAAGAGGATCGTGAGACGAGTCGAACCTCCAAATTCCGCCCGGCCCTGACTGGAGAGGCTCCAAATCAAAGCAAGGGCCGCCGGAGCCATGACCGCTGTCTCTACCAGGAGGCCGACGAGCGGCGTTACGGCGACCATCTTTCTTAGAAGCCCGTACAGGCCGAAGGAGAAGGCGAGTCCTAGGGCGATCCAAGGCAACTGTCGCAGATGCCAGCCAAAGTGTAACACGCCGCAGGCTGCAAGAACCACGGCCACCATCTGCACGCGACCCAGTCGCTCCTTCAAAAACAGAAAGGCCAGAAGAATGCTTACCAGCGGATTAAGAAAATAGCCAAGACTGGTCTGGACGACCTGACCTGAAACAACCCCGTAGATAAAGAGGCCCCAGTTCACGCTAAGAAGGCTTGCCGTCGCCACAAGCACCGCCAGGCGTCTGCCGTTTCGCAAGACGGCACGCATCTCGTCCACTTGCCGATACATGACCGTTAGAATTGCCAAAAGAATCAGCGACCAAATCACCCGATGGCTCACGATTTCCACCGGCGACGCGCTCCCGAAGGGTTTCCAATACAGAGGCAAAAGTCCCCAACTCGCGTAAGCGAGGAGAGCGTAAATAAGACCGGTCAGAGCCGAACGTTTCGGAGAGCGAGGCACGCGCTTGATCGCTAACAGAGAGTCGCCGAAGCGGAAAGTGCGGCGCGTCAGTAAAGCAATTGCTGGCGGATGCGCAATCTGTGGCGAGTGCATGGCATGCCCGCGCTGAGCATCAGCGGTTTCCCCAACGATATTTTGAACGCCAGCATTATTGTACGCTGCATCCAGCCGGCCGAGTGGTGACAGTCTGCTCAACCATTGCTTCTACCTGAGCGTCATCAGCTACGTCGCAACGGGTCGCGAGTGCTTTGTGACCTTGGGCAGCCAGTTCCTCAGCTGCAGAACGCACTGCCTTCTTATTCCAGTCTGCCAACGCCACTGAAGCACCTGATTCAGCGAAAGCCTTAGCCGTGAAGAATTTATCGACGTATTGAACCGGTCAACCCTGGCGGAGCGAAGGCCGGTGGGCGAGCCCGACCGGATCGATGGTATGCTAAAGCACGGTAACCTGATCGTAACAGCACGCGACAACGGAAAACTCGTCGGCGTCGGCCGGTCACTCACGGATTTTGCGTTCTGCACGTATATGTCCGATCTGGCGGTGGATGAGGGCTATCAAAAACAAGGTATCGGAAAAGAACTGATCCGCCAGACCAAGCTGGCTAGTCCGAAGGCAAAGCTCATCCTGCTGGCAGCACCCAAGGCGGTCAACTACTATCCCCGGATCACGTCATCGGAGCCCGATGGCGCGGCGCTCGATTGCATCGCTCCCAAGGGAATTTTCAACCTGCAAGGGTTGGGCTAGCAATCTGCCGATGGCCCATCCACAGCGTTTGTCGGATTCCGCCGTGGCATCCATTTCGAAAAATTTTGGGACTCGTCGAGTTTTCTGAGAATCTTATCGACGACCCGGCGCTGCGGCGACAGCGAGCAGACAGGATCGGTTCTCCCCGCATCTCCTGTCAGAAGTGCCGCCTGGCAGCGGCAGCCGCCGAAATCAATCTCGCGCTGCGGGCACGAGCGGCACGGCTCCGACATCCACTCGGTGCCGCGGAAGCGGTTAAAGCTTTCCGATTCCGACCAGATCCACTGGAGCGAATGCTCCCGGACGTTTTCAAATTGCAAGCCGGCGATGCTAGAGGCCGTAGGACATGGCAGCACCTCGCCCCCCGGGTTCACCGTAAGATAGCGGCGGCCCCAGCCGTTCATGCACGGCTTCGGCCGCTCCTCGTAGTAATCCGGCGGCACATAGAAAATTTCCATCCGCCCTGCAAGTCGCGCCTTTTCTTCTAAAGCGATTTGGAATGCCTCGCGCGACTGGTCGCGCGTGGGCAGCAAGTGAGCACGGTTGAGAAAAGCCCAGCCATAATACTGCACATTTGCCAACTCCAACCGCTCCGCGCCTAGCGAGGCGGCGAACGCGATGATTTCACGCAGTCGGGGGAGGTTGGCGCGATGTAGAACGACATTTAGACTTAGCGCGATCCCGTTTTCCCGAACCAGCCGGGCTGCTGCAAGCTTGCGCTCATGCACCCGCGTGCCCGCGATAGCATCGGCCAATTCTTGTTCGTCGGCTTGAAAGCTCAGTTGCACGGAATCGAGTCCTGCACGCCGCAGCTCGCAAGCGCGGAGTTCATCCAGGCCCACCCCACTCGTAATGAGATTCGTGTAAAGGCCCGCTGACCGCGCAACCGCGATCAGTTCCGCCAGCTCCACGCGCAGCAATGGCTCGCCCCCGGAGAAGCCGACGTGCAGAACGCCGAGTGCTGCCGCCTCGCAGATCACGCGCGTCCATTCCGATGTCGCCAGATCGCGCGCTGCCGGATAACGTACCGGATTCGAGCAATACGGGCAATGCAACGCGCAGCGATAGGTCACTTCCGCAAGCAGCGCGTACGGTCGGAAGCTCACGGCGTGAAGACAATCAGGTTGCGGCGACGCAGCTCAAGGAGACAGGCGAACACGTCCTCGCGCAGGTCTTCGTGGCTCACGTCGTATTCCGCGGCGAGCGAGGCGAGGATTTCGTCGAGGGTTGTCTTCCCATCGCAGCGCACGAGAATGTCGTGAGCCGTCGCATTCAACTCGATGATGCCTTCGGGAAAAAGCAGCACCGGTTGCCCTGTCGTCGCGTTCGTCTGCAAGCGTGCGCGCGCCGCGAGTGCAGGCTGACTTTTAACGTCGATGCCGCTCATGTCTTCGCCAGATCGGCTGTATATTTCCAATAGATCGCGTCGAGCATTGCCCAGAGCACGTCGCATTTAAATGCGAGCGCGTGCAGCGCGGCTTCCTGCAAGTCGTGCGTGGCGCAATGCCTGAGCGTCAGCACAAGCGCTTCGTCTGAATCGCGGCGCGCCTGGGTCAGTCTGCGCCGGAAGTAATCAAGACCCGATGGGTCCACCCACGTGTAATGCCGTTCGAAGGCTTCCAGTCGCTTCGCCATCAAGTCTGGAGCAAACAGCTCGGTGAGCGATGATGCTATGGCCACCGGCCACGGCTGCATGCGCGCGAAATTCACGTAAGCATCCACCGCGAACCGCACGCCGGGCACGAGATGCCGCCCGTCGAGCGACTCCTCACGCGCAAGCCCGCACGCCTCGCCGAGCCGCAGCCAGGCTTCGACGCCGCCTTCATCTCCGTCTCCGCCGTCATGATCCGCGATGCGGTGCAGCCACAGCCGGCGCACTTCGGGCAGCGGACAGTTGGAAAGAATTGCCGCGTCTTTCTGCGGGATGCTGCGCTGATAGTAAAAACGGTTTGCCACCCAGCCGCAGACAGCCTCGCGCGAGAGCTTGCCTTCATTCATCAGCACGTGAAAGGGATGCTTGTCGTGATAAGCGCGCGCGCCGATGGCGCGCAGCTTTTCCGCAAACGTCTCCTGGTCCCACGGCTCCTGCGATTGCATCAAAGCTCGAGCTCCATTCCGTCTTCGCCGACAACAATCCCCGCTCCTTCCACCTGTGCTCGCTCGCGTGAGCCAAGTGCGAGAATTGGGTTGGTGTTGTTGATGTGAATGTAAATGCGGTGTCGTGCTGGCACATCGCGAAGCATGCCGAGGCTGCCGCCCCAAATCGGCAAGTGCCCCATCTGATCCGCCGTGCGTGCCTCCGGGTTTATGCAGCGCAACTCGTCGCCAGACCAAAACGTTCCATCAAAAAGCACCGCATGGGACTCATTGAGCGCCTGCTCCAACTCGACTGTCACCTCGGCGATGTTCGGCGCGATGAGAAGGCGCGCACCGGTTTGTCCATCCGCGATCTGCCAGGCGATACTATGGCCTTCCTTGTCAAATATCTCTTTTCCCGCAAACAATGGCGGAGCGCCCGGTAGAAAAATCGCCCGGCAGGAAAGCCCGCTCCCCGAGCCGTCGCGCAGAGCGAGCGGCGAGAACTCCCTCGCGGGCTCGTGCCAAGTCACTCCGCAAAACACAGTGAGCAGCGCATCCAGACGAAGCGCGCGGGAAAGCGTCTCGCACACCGCAGCGGTGGCCGTGACGTCAACGGGGCCCCCTTCGCGCAGAAGCGTAAGGCCGAGAACATGATCGAGATCAGCATTCGTCAAAAGGATGGCCTCAATAGCACTGTACCGCAGTGCTTCCGATTGAGGTTGAAGCGGCGCAAAGCTCTCGATTTGCGCGCGTAAATCCGGCGAAGCATTGATCAAAAACCAGCGCACGCCATCAGCGCTCACCGCCACGCCAGATTGGGTGCGCGCGGGGATTCTGCCGGCGCGCGCCGCGCGGCAATTCGGACATGCACAATTCCACTGTGGCAGCCCGCCGCCAGCGGAAGTTCCGAGCAATCGAACGCGAATCTTCGCGCCTCCTCCTCAGGCTTCTTCAGACCGCACCCGCATAGCAGGTGCATTCGAAAAAGATTGGCACGTCCTTAATGCGGGGCTTGATCCACTGTTTCTTTGCGCTGGGTATCTTCTTCATAATCTAATACTCATCATCTTGATGCTCTTCCGGTTCATCGGGCTGGCCCTTTTTGTGATAATTGACCTGCTCAACTAATGCTCACAAGCTCCAACTTGCACTCCAGGCCAAGTGATGCAAGCCGCCTGTGTCAGAGCAGGCACAACGCGATAAATTCCGCAGGCAGATTGGCGCCTCTCGCGCCGGGTGGTGCTCTCTTGGCCAATGATGAGCAGAGTCTTCGTCAGGAGCACGTGGCCGCGCGCGGCTCGCCCGAGGGGCGGAAGACCGCCCATCGGTACCACCCACCGATGGTCGCCCGTGTTCAGATCGATGGCGGTGATGCGTCCATACAGCGGTTTCCAGATGGGCACTCCCTGCATCGTCTCGACCTCTCGACCGGAGCGAGCGTCCCGATGTAGTCCGCATGCGGTACCGGTGACCTCGCGACCGTGGCCGCAAACGGGAGCGTGTTCGACGGGACGTACAAAATCCTTGAAGTTGCTGTATCAGCGGCTTTTCGCATGAGGGCGCCTCTTGCTTTATGCGCTGCAGCTGGAATTTTAGCTCCTGCGTTACGCGAGCGTTCTTGCCATGCCTTCGCTCAGCTATTTTCAGCATCTCCTCTAAGTATCCTTTGTTCGTCATATCTCTAACGAGGCGGGCCTCAGACCAGGCGAGATGTATTGTCAGAGCGGGAGGGTTGCGTGAAAGAGACGCCGGATGCCCCCGCCTCGTTAGAAAATTTCGGCTTGTGATTCCTTCGGTCTCCTTTTGGGAAAGGGTGGTGTCCGGTTGGAGCAGCAGAGCGGCATCCCGTGAGGAATGCCGGATTGAGCCGTCAAAGCGGCTGGTGTTCTCCAGTGATGGAGGCTAACAAATGCCCAACCAGACACCGCCATGACTCTGCCAAAAAACGCCGCGGAACTCCAGGGTGAAAATGTCCTCTTCGAGTTGGAATGCATCGACCGCATGTATCTGAACCTCTATGTGCCGCAGTTGGCGAGCGCACCGGGGGTGGCAGCCTATTTTCGCGGCTACAAGGGCCACCGGTTCGCTTCGACCAAGGAGGCGGTGGCCATGAGCGAGGGGTTTCGCCGGCAGGTGCTCGACTTCGCCGAGCGAAAGGCAACCCCGATTATCCGGTTTGAGAAAGGGATGCGCAAAGACGATATCATGCACAAGCGGCTGCGGAAGTTCAAAGCGCGGGAGGGTGTCCTCTTTATCGGCATCGCCCAGGAGAAGGCTCGCGTGCCGCGCACCATCCGCAAAGGCTTCGGGGAGGCCGAGGGCACCATCCCGTGGATTGATTACACCACGGCCATGGTTAAGCACTATTATTTTTACTGCGTGGACGAAGACTTCGGAGCCTTCTTCATCAAGTTCTGCTCCTACTTTCCCTACACGGGCAAGCTCTGCGTCAACGGGCACGAGTATCTCAACGGGCAGTTGGCCCGTCGCGGCATCGAATTCGAAGCGCTCGACAACGGGCTCTTGCGCTGTGCGGACCCGGCGGCGGCGCAGCGCATTGCGCAGGCTTTCGATGAAAAGAAGATCGAGAGATTTTTCCGCAAATGGCTCTCAGTATTGCCGCACCCCTATCCAGCGGCAGACCGAAAGGCCGGCTTTCGCTACCGGCTCTCGGTGTTGCAGGCGGAGTTTTCCCTCACTCAGATTTGGGATCACCCGCGGCACGGGAGGGAGTTTTTCGAGGAAGTCATCCGGGAGAACATCGATTTGGGCCGACCAGAAACGGTGCAGTTGATCTTTGCGCGCAAAATGCGCAAGTCGACTGTCGCCGGCGGCCGATGCCGGACGCGCATAGTTACCGAGGGGGTCATCCCTTCGCTGCACGTCTATTACAAAAACACGCACCTCAAGCAGTATCACAAGAGGGTCGGGCGCGGTGCGGGCCTGCGTACCGAAACCACCATTAACAATAGCTACGACTTCGGCGTAGGGCGCCTTCTGGGCAACCTGCCCAAGTTGCGCGAGATCGGCTTTGCGGCCAACCGCCGCATGCTCGAGGTCGAAAAAGCCAGCCACGACTGCCGGATCGGCGCGCAAACATTCGAAGCCCTGCAAAGCCCGGCTACCGTTGAGGACCAGCGCGCCAGCGCTCTGCGTTTTGGCGACGCGCGCGTGCAGTGCCTCTTCGCCGTGCTCCTGCTGCTCTGCCTCCAGCTCGAAGGCTTCCGCAACCGGCAACTGCGGCCATTACTTGCGCAGATGCTCGGGTTGGAAGAAAGCAACATCAGTGCGGGCCGCGTGAGTTACGAACTGCGCCGCCTGCGTCTGCACGGGCTCATTAAGCGCATCGAAGGCACTCATCGATATCGCTTGACCACCGAGGGCCTGCGCACGGTGGTCTTCTATCAACGCACCTATGCCAGAATCATCCGCCCGGGCCTCTCCGTTATCCCCAGCACCTCCTGCCCTCAGGACCTGCCAATGGTTCGCGCATTCCATAAACTCCAATCAGAAATCGATGCTTATATTATCCAAAAGGCCGCCTGAAAAACTTGACTCAAATACACCGACTTCGTCGGTTCAAGGACTCTAGCACCGACGGGCTGACCGGGTAAGCAGGGAGCCCTCAAGATATACAATCGGGATGGCGCAAACTTGCAGGGCTCAAGCGCCGCAAAGAAGTGACGGGTTAAGGGGCCGAGTCCTCGTGCATTTGAGCAAGTCTGCTCGCCCTCAGAATGTTGGCTACTTCCTTGCCTGCGATGCTCTGATAGTTGAGCATTACTTCCGCCAGCTCCTCGACCGTGCGCCAGTGATGACTAACAAGATTCCGTGCTCTCGCCTCCAGGTATTTAAACGCGCAGTTGCGTTCCCTGTCTTCCCCGTGCAGGCGAAGCAGCAAGTCTGCTGCGATGGCCTCATCACCATTTGCATCACGGCGTCTCATGCTTTGGGGGTCAACACGCCTTTGTGCATGTAGCCCGGCGAGCGCACAAACAATCCGGTCATGGTAGAGCAAAATGCTTCTTCTTGATAGGCCGCTGTTGTATGAAAACCGGGCTGCTCTAAGCCAGGTGAGCAATTCTGAAGGCTTATCGTGTGAGGTGATCGTGGCTCGTTTAACACGAAAACCGAGGCTCCAGCAGGCGACGGTGTATCCTGCTTCGCGATAGGCCATCGCCTGATCACTTATCTTCTGTGAGGCAGGCTGCATTCAAATTGCGGAACTTTTGTCCTCTGACAAAGTCCTGCTGAACTCGTTGTAAAGGGCGCGCATCATCTCGTGAAACTGGTCGACGCTGCGCACACACAAAACATCTCGATTTCGCCGTTTTGGTGTCTGACGCACCAGACGCGGAACTCGCGTTTGATGCCAGAAGGGTTCGCTTCGTTGTCAATCATCGTCTTTTTCGCTTTTTGATTCCAGCCGCAGCCATCTGACAGCGTGCTGCCCAGAAGCCACGCACGCATTCGGCCATTCCTTCGCCCAAATCGTCGCCGACTTCGGCCCCTCCTCATTGATCATCTTGACAGCCTCATGGCCGAGCGTTTCCACGCCCGCACGGTAACCGTCCCGGAACTCGTGGCTTTGATTTTCCGGCGCGTTTACCTTGTCGCTGCGGCCACATTTATCTCGATGGATCTGGCCTGCGATGTCTTCTGTCATAAGGATTGTTGGACTAATGGAGAGTGGTGGAGTTTCTGCCTCAATTGACGTATTTGACCGACAGATACTCGATTGATTTTCGATAGATTGCTGTGGCACCGCTTATCCTCATGTTGCCAACTGGCATGGTGGGATTGAGCCCAATGGCTCCGGCCATTTCGCTTGAACTCGATTTGAGTATGACGGCATCCGCACCCTTCTCGCAGGCGAGAGCGGCGAGTTGTGGGGTACGCTGCATCATAAAGAGCGGTCCTCCTGGGCGCTCGTCCTGTATAAGTCCAACGATTACATAGGGGCGATTTGGCGTGCCCGCTTCCCAGAAATCTATGCCCTCGATGCGCTTGACCGCTCCGCCTTCCACGCTTCCAGGATTCACCCTTCCTCCTTGCCAGGATAAATATTGCTGGGCGCATCCTCCTAACATGAAGGCGGCTATAATCGATAAAAGTGCGACAGATCTTTTCATTGTGAAGACGAAATACCGTGCTGAAACCCAACTATCGCCGGTTCGCGCTGGGGAACGTTGGGACAGAATGGAGGAAAGGCTGCGGTGGAAACTATTCCACCGTGAACAGCGCCCAGCGCCTAAGCGCCACGTTATCGATAGGTCGATAAGTGACGTAGGCAATCAATGGATATGCGAAAACGGGCGGCATTTTATAGGTCCTCTATATACGAGCGGACCCGGCGAACTTGCAGAATTTGTCTAGCAGATTGAATGCTTGTGTATCTAACGAACTATCAACGAGATCCGTGATCGGGCACGAACACACGCTATAACTTCAAACCTCGTTGTGTAGACACGCCATCGGTGCATCTCGTGTCGCATCGCATCGAAACGGAGCAGATGTCATGGGGTTCTAGAACAGAAGGTCCTGCAATCCCAAAATCACTTCAGGAGCAGCCAACCGACTGTGTGGCGACCCGAAAGGGACGAGAAACGCGAGCTCCAGCGGGCGTATCGGCAGCAGGTTGCCGAGCGGGAGTTCGTGCACACCCCTGTCCGCAGCCGCGAGGATTGCAGGAAAAGGGCGTCGGCGAAGCTCTCGCCTTCCTGGAGGCAAAGAGCAGCCAGCAAGAGGAACTGATCGAGGCGCAGAAGAAGCGGCGGGATCGCGAGGAGAAAGAGCTGCGCAAGCCGCTCCAAGAGGAACTGCTCGCCGCCTCTTTGCTTGAGAAGCAATTGCGCTTCGAGGAAGCCGAGGACAAATACCGCAAGGTTGTAGGTGACGCTGGCCTCTGGGCCGAGCCGCGGAACGCCCTCGCATGGTTCCTTTTCAAGCGAGGCATCATGGTCGAACCGAAAGAAGCAGCGGAGATTTTGTCGGGGGACGCTCGCCCTTAATCAGCGTGGAGAGTCGCCTCAGGATTGGGCCGCGACCCAGACCAATCTGAGCATCGCGCTTGGGAGGCTTGGCCATCAGTTGGAAGGAGAGCAACGCCTGAAACGCCAACGAGAATCGGTTGAATTGCTTCGGGACGTGATGTCCTATCAGCCTGACGATCTGACACGTTACTGGTTGGCGTCTACGCTCGGCCGTCTTGCCTTCAACCTGGTCTTAAATAGCCAGTTCGCGGAGGCCCAGACACGGTGCGAAGAGGCTCAAAGGCTGGCTAATGAGATCGGCGACGGGGTCCAGAAAAGTGAACGCGACAACTTAATCTTCATCCGGAGCAACCTCGCCCATGCCCTGCTTTTCCAGGCGCTGCCCGCTCGAGAATTTCTGGGTCGTGTGGATCCATGATACGCCGACCCTTACCATGAAAGCAGCTCCGGTGCCGACTCGAATCTCGCGATACACTAGGCTTGCTCGGCTATTGCTGCTGTGGAGGCGATTGATCGGCAGATTGCGAATGGGGGCGATTACTTTCGCGAGTTGCCTCCGCCACCACGTAAGACATAACCTCATCGAGCGAATCGTTAAGCACGTCGATGAGGTTCCTATCCTCAATAGGATTATCAGCGCTACCTTGATAATCCTTGTACTTGAACCTAGTGGGTTTCTGATTTCTGACTCGATAGTCCCTCTCTTCGACGGTCATTGCCCAGACCTCACCGGTGTTGGCTCCGTCTCTGAAAAATGGCATTTGAAAATGAAGACTTTGTACAATACGCCCGTCCTCAATAACCGCTGGAACAAACTGCAGCTGGACCTCGTCTCCGTTCCCAAAAGTGGCTGTTCTAATCGTGAAGCTAGTACTCCGATCCGCTACGTTGACTGCAACAGCTTCATTGATCTTCATGTCTACAGCAATTCCGCGTTCTTTAACTTCCTCGATCCAATAGTCGAATTTTGCTATCACGAAATCATAGAGCGGTTGGAATCGAATTTTGTACCCGGACAGCGCCTTGGCGTTGAGTTGTTCAACTTGGGTTCTACGTTTCTCTCTTTCTGGTTCCGATGCGAAGAACCTGTCGATAACCGTTCCTGTCTTCTTGCGGATCAGTTCCTGGTGTAACTGCCGAACGGTGTCGACGTAATTTTGCGTCAGGTCCTCGTTACCAATCTTCCCCCCCACCCAATTCCTCCGTGCCGTATCGTCGTTCGTCAACTTCGGCGCCTCCATTTGATCATTCCAAATGATGCGACAGGTGAGGGCGAAGGCGGCCACGTAAAGCGTGGTCACTCCCCACAGATGCAGGCGGCCTTTATTCTCTCTAGCCTTCCATAATTCAATCAACGCGATGGCTAGCGCAATAAGCACCGGAAGAATCTTTAGCCAGTAGGAGTGATCGATCATGCAGATTTTTCGGCCCGATTGGGAGATATTGCTGCCGAGCCAGTTTGGCGATACGGATCTTCGATCCGTAACAAGTGCTTCCATTGGCGAAAGTCGCCGTTAAAGCCCAAGCTCTGCGCGACCTGGAAACTCGAGATGACGCACCGCTCGATTTGCTTGCCGGACTTTCCGGCAGTGTCGCTTTTTTCGGAGAGGGGCTTGCTTGGCCAAGCCCGTCAACGTGGCGCAACCCCCGGCGCGACGACAAGTCCCCTTCCTGCAACTCACTTGCAGATTTATACGTTCAGAACCCACGCGCTTCCATGGGTCCATAGGAAAAAACAGCGCGGACGTCGTGTGTGGCACGCTCGGCTAAACGGCCGCCTCAGGCCTCCAAACCAGCCCCTTTTTCAACAGAATCTGCCACATCCGGACATTCGCGCCGACGATTTCTCACGTGTTTCAGAGAGCGGTGCCCGCATCAATAAGCTGGGGAAAACAGCGGAACCGGCTCTGAAAATCCCTTCAGCGTTTCAGAACCCGCTGGCGCAAACTCCAGATCGACACTGGTACACGCATCCCTGATCTCACGAGATACAAGGATCGCGTCTGCTTGGGCAATATCACAAATTCGAGCCGCCATTTGCACCGCCGAACCAAAAAGATCATCGCTTTCCTCGACGGGCTCACCGGCATGTATGCCGATCCTTACATGGATCGGGCTCCCACTGTTTTTGTTATAGGATGCGAGTTTCTCCTGAATCTCAATTGCACACGCGACCGCAGCCGGTGCGTCGTCGAATGACGCCATAATGCCGTCGCCCAAATGTTTTACCTCGGAGCCGCGATAGTGTTCCAAACACCGCCGGATGATCGCATCGTGAGCCCTGAGCAGCTCCACCGCCATCGTATCGCCGAGTTGCACCGTCATCTCGGTCGAACCGACCATGTCCGTGAACATGATGGCGCGGAAGGCTGATTCGTTGATCGGCACCGTTTTTGCCGAGAGCGGATCCTGGATGCGACCGAGAAAAGCCTCGACAGCCGACAGATCCACGGCGATCATATCGTTGGCCACGTGTCCATGGGCCTCTGCATGGACCTTGTCGGCTGTCTCCTTATCTGGTGCATCCAAAAGACAGAATGTCGTTCGGCGTTCAGCATCGTACCAATACGTCAGAAACTTCACTCCGTATTTGTCTTGGACTTCCAGGTCCTTGACGTGCAGTTTGGCAACTTCCGTCGCCGAAGATTCGACCACATCGTGACGGTCCAGGAAGATTGGCATCTGCTCCCTCCCTATTAGTCCGGCAAAATCCTAGCAAGGAAATTGCTTTTGGCCCTCCGGGGCGTTGGCCCGGAGTCTGACTGATAGGAAATCAACAAGCAACCGGAACGACCTTGCAAGAGCAGTGAGTATTCACCAGGTTCCCGAGTTCCAAATACTTGGGCTCTAAAGTCGAGGTGTTTCAGCGTCGACGGTGTATTCGATGGTCTCATTAGCCTTCGACCATATCATCTTGCCGGTAAGCTTGTCACCGACAACAGACCCGCTCCATTCCGCCTTGTCTCCCTCAGAATCTGAATTAGGCACTACAGCGCTCCACTTGATTCTGTCCCCCTCCCTGGTTGCCTTGTAGGGTGCCTTCCCAAAGCCGTAGGGAATACAAGCCTTCGAGAGGAATTCACCGTTCTCGAAGATTAGCGTCTCTTCGAACGGGGCGCCTTTCGACCCATCCTCCGTCAAAGAACCTTCGAACTTCATGCCATCTAGCAAACCGGGCTCTTCCGCCTGCGCGGGACACAACTCGAAGCCAAAGAACAGAATGGCCAGGACGCTAAGAAATGTTATGGGGGGCTTTTTCTTCATACGACTGATAGGAAATCGCTTTTGGCCCTTCGGGGCGTTGGCCCGGAGTCTGAGCCGAAAGCGTGCGTTTCTATGAGCGCAGAGTGACAAAAGTGGGCCCGGGAGTCAAACACGGGTTTCTCGGGTTGCGGGGGCGGGCCCGTAAATTCTCAATCACCGACCCGCAGCAAGTCCTCCCATTAATCACAGCCAGCACCCGGATTCGAACCGGGGACCTACTGATTACAAATCAGCGCGCAGCAAGGTGCTTTGCTGTATTCGTATTTGAGCGCTAAAGTGCGCCTATGAGCGACAGTGAACCGTGCGAATCAAGCAACGAAGCGGGTCGCTCTTACGCTCCGGACTTCGAACAAAGATGCCGCGTCGAGACGCGCCGTCGCGCTCTACAACGACATCCTCCATCGGGGGCTCGACGCCGTGATTGTAGAACGCAAAACGATGTTCAAGAACGGCGACGAAGAAGCGCCGATCTTGACCATCGGGACTGGATCGAATCTGCGAGCAAAGTCTTCGCAGGAAAGCCAGCAACGTTTCGGGGATACGCGAATGCGGTCCGATTGATTGCTTCCGAGATTCTCGCTGTCTCGAAGAATCAGCAACGGTTTGCTCAGAACCATGCCGAGATTTACCGACGCAAGATCGATTCTTTCTCGCTCGCGATCTTGACGCCCGAATCGATCCAAGCCTGGAGAATCAGCTACGTCGCGAAGGTCGGGAATAATCCGGCAAGACAACGCGCAGCGAGGATTTCTTGCAACTCGACGTTGCGCGCCGCGAAAGCTCTCTTCGGTAGAAAGATCTTGAAGTTCACAAGCGCGTCGCTTCCCGAACCGATCCCCTTCTCTCAAGTCGAGTTTTATCCCCGCGAGTCGATGCGGTATCACTCCAAGATCGACCCAGTGGCACTCTTGCAGGCGGCTTCGCAAGAACTTGCCGAATCCGACTCGGATGCGTTCAAGGCGCTGATCCTCGCGCTCGGCGCGGGGTTGAGACGCGGCGAGATCGATACTTGCTCTGGCGTCAGGTGGACTTCAGGACCGGTCTGATTCACATCGAAGTCACCGAAGGGTCAAGCGGCCCGGGCGTGAAACTGCGGATACCAATCGCGGAAGACGTCCTCGAGATCGTCGTTAAGGACTTTGGTCCGTGTTTGTAACAGCAAGTGTGCGCCCCGCGGTGTCCACTGCATCTGTTGCTGCTTCGCCTGGACCCAACAGTCGTGTCACGAGCCGCCATTTGGATCCGTGAGATTGAGTTATCCCGAGGTTGAAACGTTCGGAAGGAAACGCGCCGGCGTCGAAGGCTGCCTGAGCATGCCCGGAATCCGCGGCGTGTCGTCCGTCCCTTTTCGGTCAGGGTGAAAGCCCGAAGCCTGGAAAATCAGATTGTCGAATTCGAGGCGGATGGCCTGCTGGCGCCATCCAGCACGAACACGACCATCTTGAAGGTATTCTGTTCATTGACCGGATGGACGATGAAACACGCGGAGGCCTTGCGCGAGATGGATTCTCCACGCCTTTGAGGAACCCCATTCCTTCCCATTCCGGTTGGAAAACGGAAAATCCCGGAATTGTGAACGCGTTTGCGCTAAGGTGAAGTCATGAGTGCTTCCAGACTGGCACAAACGCTCAATAAGCTGCCGCTGCCGCTGCTCATCCCGGCATTCAAAAGCTTCCATCAATTCGGATGGCCGAAACTCCTCCCGATCAATCTGACCGTCAGTGTGACCTACACCTGCCCCTCGCGCTGCAAAACCTGCAACATCTGGCAGAAAAAAGTCGATGATCTCCGGCCCGAAGAATACGAGCGGATTTTTCGCTCGATGGAAGGCGTCCCGATCTGGGTCACGGTCTCCGGCGGCGACCAGTTTGTCCGCTGCGACCTGCCGGAAATTTTTGGCCTCATCCGCGGCATTCTGCGCCCGAAGATCATCAATCTGCCGATGAATGGCATTCTGACGAAGCAGATCGAAAAGCAGCTTCCCGGGATCGTGGAGGCGTCCCGCGGGTCGAGCTTCATCCTGAACCTCTCGATCGACGACATCGGCGAACGGCACGACGAGATCCGCGGCCATCGGAACAATTTCCAAAAGATCATGCATCTCTACCGCTTCGCGCGCGAGCTGCAGAAGGAAAATCCGCACGTCACCATCGGCATGCACACGGTGATCTCGAAATTCAACGTCAACCGCATCCGGGAAATCTATCCCGAATTGAAAAAACTTGGTCCCGACAGCTACATCACGGAAATCGCCGAGGAACGGGTGGAACTGAAAACCATGGGAGAATCCATCTCCCCCGCGCCCAATGAATACGCCCAAGCGGTGGACTTTCTCATGGAGGAGATGCGCAAGGAACGCAAAAGACACCCCATGGGCCGCCTGGTCGAGAGTTTCCGTCTGGAGTATTACGAATTGGTCAAAAACATTCTGACCAGCCGCGAGCAGGTCATCCCCTGCTACGCGGGCTGGGCCTCGGCGCAAATCGCGCCGGATGGCAACGTCTGGGGCTGCTGCGTCCGCGCCGAAAATGTCGGCAATCTGCGCGAAAACGATTATGACATGCGAAAAGTGTGGTTTTCACCCGAGACGGACAAATTCCGGCGTAGCGTCTTTCGCAAGGAATGCCACTGCCCCCTGGCCAATGCCAGCTACACCAATTTGCTTTTGTCTTTTGGCTCGCTGGCCCGCGTGACGAGAAACCTCGTTTGGAACTGATTCGAAAATACGCCTTGGCATGACGATCTCCGCCGGGGTCATCACCTGCAATGAAGAGCAGACCATCGGGGCCCTGCTCGCGGCTCTCACCGCGCCGGAAAACGGCGGCTCCCGCCTTGCGCAAATTGTGGTCGTCTCCGCCGAATGCCGCGACCGGACCGATGACATCGTGCGTGCGGCGGCGGCGGACGACCCGCGCATCGAGCTGGTGGTGGAGCCGGAGAGACGGGGCAAGTCGGCCGCGGTGAATGCGTTTCTCGCCGCGCGCCGCGCCAGCGACGTGACCCTGCTGACCAGCGGTGACGTGCGGCCCGCGCCGGACGCGCTCGCCGCCCTCGTAGCGGCATTTCACGACCCGCGCGTCGGAATGGCGGGCGGAAGGCCCACGCCCATCAACCCTCCAACGAACCTCACGGGACGGATGGCGGCCTTGATGTGGCAGCTTCACCACGAAATCGCGCGGCAAAACCCGAAACTGGGTGAGACGGTCTTGTTTCGCTCCGCCCTCGTCACGGCCATTCCGGAGGACAGTCCGGTCGATGAGGCCAGCATCGAAGCCGCCGTCCTCGCGCAAAACTTCCGCCTCCGCTACATTCCAGAGGCGATCATCTACAATCGCGGACCGGACTCCCTCGCCGAGTGGCTCGGGCAGCGCCGCCGCATCGCCTACGGACACCGCTGGCTGGCACGGAAACATGGCCATCGCGTGGCCACCTCGCACAACGGGTCCCTGATGCGCCTGATGGGGCGCCACGTCAAAAACCATCCGGGGCAGGCGCTGCCCGCCGTGGCGCTGATTTTTCTGGAAGCGCTGGCCCGCATTCTCGCCTTGGCGGACACCGTGACCGGAAAAAAGAATCACGCCGTCTGGAAAATCGCCCCCTCAACCAAAAAATCTCAAGATGCGTGAAAAATCCGCGGAGAAAATCGGCCTGAAGCACAGTCCGCTCCAGCGGCTGAGCAAATACCGGCTCGTCCAAACCTTCGCAAAAAGCCTGCAGGTTCACAAAATCCTGGACCGTTTCCTGCGAAGGCATCCCGTGCGGCGGAAGCTTCCGCAGTCCGGACTGACCTATCGCATCGCCTCCTATTCAAGCTGGCTGATGGCTCAGGAACTCTTCACCTACAGTGTTTATCGTCCGGCGTTGGCCGATGGATTTCGCGGCTCCACATTCCTCGACCTGGGAAGCCACGCCGGTTACTTTCCCCTGCTGTTGGCGGAAATTTCCCCGGGAAACGAGGCAAACTCCCGGTTGCAGGGCATCTGCATCGATGCCAATCCCGAAATGGCGGAGGAAACCGGCTGGCATTTGCAGACAAATCACCTCCGGGGAATCCGGGCCCGGCATGGTTTGGTCGGAGGGGGAAACCTGGAGTCAAAACCCTTTTATCTGAACTCCACTTCTTTTCTTTCCTCGGCCTTCGCACAAAGACATCCCGGCCAAAAATTATCCGACCCGTTGGAGACCGTGGATGTGCCGGTTCTCGATGTCGAAAAGCTCTGGAAGGGGGAGTTTGGAAACCGGCAGATTGACCTGCTGAAAATTGACATAGAAGGTTCCGAACTCGATTTGATCAGACAAAATCCCGGCCTGCTTCTCCAGTCGAACCGCCTGATCATCGAGTGCCACAAATGGCTGGTTCCGGAGGCCGAAGTTCTCGGCCAGCTGGATGCCCTTGGCTTTCGCGTTTTGTTGCGCTTGAACGAAGACCAAGATTCGGTCGTCATCGTCTGTGAACGATAAGGGACCTGCGGCCGACCGCATGATTTTCCAAACCGCATCCCCACATCTTCCTGACGGCCTTTACGACTCGCTTGCCCTGCCCCGTTGCATGCCTCGCAAACCTGACAGCGTATGAACTCCCCCAAACGCATGCTCGTCACCGGCGCGACCGGATTTATCGGCTCCCATGTGGCCCGGGAAATCTCCTGGCGGGGGCATGACGTCGTCGCGCTCCACCGCACGGAAAAGCCCAAGGGAGCGGACTGGACCTGGCAAACCATCGAAGAGCTGGAAAAATCCGGCGGTCGCTTCGATGCGATCATTCACGCCGCGGCCATTCGCCACCGGCATGGCATTCCCGCAGGGGATTACCTCATCCAGAATACTGCGCTGACCGGACGGCTGCTCGATTTCGCCAAAAGCAGCGGAAGCGGGCGTTTCGTCCTCGTCTCGTCCATCGCGGTTTTCGGCTGGCCGAAAAAACTGCCCATCAGCGATGAAAACCCGTATGCACCTGTCGGTCCCTACGGGGAAAGCAAGGTTCAATGCGAAAAGAAGGTCCGCGAGTCCGGCCATCCGTATGCCATCGTCCGGCCATCGATCACCTACGGCCCGGGGGACACCAATGGAATGATCGACAAACTGTTCCGGCTGATGAAAGCGGGAACTTTTCGCCTTGTCGGCTCCGGACATAGCCGCGTGCAATTGGTTTATATTGACGATCTGGCTTGGGCGATCGCGGAATCGGCCCTGCGGCAAGAATTGGATGGGGCCGAATTCCTCTGCACTTACGAAAATCCGATTTCGATGCTGGACCTTTGCGCGCTTTGCGCAAAAACCCTCGGCCAGCGGCCCCCCTGGCCGAACGTCCCCATTTTTTTCGCGCGGCTGGCCGCCTCCGGTTTCGAATTCCTCGAGTCTCTCGGTGTCCTGCGCGGAGAACCTCTGGTGACCCACGAAAAGATCGACATGGTCACCGTTGACCGGGCTTATGAGATCTCGCGCATGCGCGGCCTTCTCGCCTGGGCTCCACCAACCGGCTATGTCGGGGGAATCGAGAAAACCTGCACCGCGCTCGGTTGGTCGAAATGAGGATGATTTTGAGATGATCGGACGTTATCCCGATTTGCCGGCGAGCGATTTTGGATTAGGCTCGGCCTATGAGCGCAACGCCCTGTATGGATGGCTTCGCGCTACGCTGAAAAAATGGAATGGCGCCGCTTTTACGGGAGTGGAAGGATTTTACGACAGCTTCGCCGGCCTGCCCGGACTGCATCTTATGCCTCTCGCGGAGGCAGGCGGCCACGTCACCGTGGCCTGCCGGAATCAGGAGATGGCGGAAAAAGTGCGGGGCGTTTATGACCGCGTCGGCCTGCTCTCGCGGCTGCAGACAGTCATAGCGCGGGAGCCGGATGCCTTGGCCGGACGGCAGTTTGACCTCGCTTTTCTCTTCAACCCATTTCCTTTCGTCGAAGACTGGACGGGGTTGCTTGCTCAAACAGCCAAGCTTTCAACGCGGTATCTTCTTGTCTCCGTATGCAGCCGTAATTCCTATGGAATCATCTTTCGCCGCCTTCTCAAAAAAATCCGGCCTTCATCCGGCGAGGGCTTGGATCTTTTCGATCATTCGACATCGGATCAGGCCTTCTTCCGCCGCCATCTTGGTGATTTGGGAAAAGTTACGGAGGAAGTCTCATTCGACGCGCCGTGGTGGCCGGACTTTTATGGCGGACCAGGCGATACGGTCTTAAGCTGGATGCTTAAACAAGTTGGAGCGAAACCCAATCCCACTTCCTCAAAAAGGCGCCCGCCCAACAACCATTGTTATGGCCTCGAATGTTTTCCTTATTTTGAAAAGACATCCGAAGCCCTGCGCAATCTCGAGAAAAAATTGTCTCGCCACCCCACTTTTGATCACCTGCCCGAAGGGTTGATAAAATCTTTCTTCGCTCACCATCGCATTTTTGTCGTCCGCCGATGATATCCTTTCCCCCTATCGCCATCAGTTCCTGGTAAACCAAACTATCCCTTTGTTTTCCTCCTCGCCGATGATCTTCCTTATCATAAAACCTAATGGGTTGAGAATTTGCTCGATTTCGGGCAGCGTAATGACCCACTTATGCCACTCGAGAACGATCTGGTCCGTTCTCGCGAGAAATGTCCGCTCCTGCTGAAAAAGCCTGCCTTCGGACCCTTCGATGTCGACCTTAAGGAGGTTGCATCTCGCGTCGCCGAATCGAACCCGCCACTCCCTCTCGAGTTCGGTTCTCGGAGCTTTGATTTCCTTCCATTCTCCCCGCCAGGATTTTCCGGGCTCATCGATGGCGAATTGCGAGGAGGCCAGATCGGAAGGGTGCAGATAAAAGCTATCCCCGGCAGCCCCAATGATACCGTGCAGGATGTGCAGATTGTCCAAATGATTGGACTGGATGTTCCGCCGCGCCTCCTCAACCATTTCCGGATTGGCATCCACCATGAGACCCGCGAGGTTCGAAGGATTGACGGTCTGAGCGACAAGGATCGGAAAGTAGCCCACATTGCATCCGACGTCTGCAATGGTTCGCACATCCTGGGTGATCGCTTCCCGATACGTATTGCTATGGAATATTTCGTCAACGAGCAAAATGGAGTCCAGGGACTTGACCCTGTACTTGTATTTCCCTCCGGGAAGACACCTGACAATAGGCACAAGTTCCAGGGCGCATCGGACAAAAAATCTGACGTGGAGAATTTTCGCAAGGGCGTGCAGCCAACCGACCGAGTCCACTTTTAGCAAAATGTAAGAAACAATTCTATCGTATTCAGCGAAAACGCGGCCGACCGCCCCGATCATCCGACATCTCGTCATTCCGTCCAACTTCCGAAAACTGAACTTGGGAAGCCTGGCCTTTTCACAGCACTTCCAACGCTGGCAGGGCGTCGTCCGTGCGGGATCACTCCCATCGAAAGTTCCAGGTAGGTAAATCTACTGGGATTCATGGGGGCAGAGTGGCAGGAGAAACAGAGGTCAGCAATCCCTTGGTGACAAGGCCTAACCGCAATCGGATGCGTCCTGCCGAGGGGATTCCGGAGAACGTCCGGTTCCGCTTTGAAAGCAATATGATCAAAGAGGCCAGCTCGACAAAGGAAATCACGAACGTATAGTGCCGGGCCACAAGACAGCACGCAATTTGGCTTTCCCTTACCATGCCGTCGGAATTCCACCCCATCGCAAAGCACTACAACGCGGAGATCAAACGGGCTCTGAGCGGATGGGGTTGGTCGGGACATCGGACGCTTTACGAAGCGAAGAGGAGGGCGATCCTGCGGCTGTTGAAGCCGGACAAAGGCATCCTTGCACCAGTGGGCCGGACTCGATCTGGGCTGCGGATTCGGGAAAATGCAGGAGCTCCTCGCGCCCCATTTCCGCCTGATCTGCGGCGTCGATCCGTCCCGAAAAATGCTCAAATCCCCCGGCGGGTCCCGGTCTCCCCGTGTGCAATTTGACGGGTTGCACCTGCCGTTTCGATCGGAGGTTTTCGATTTCTGCTATGCGGTTTGCGTCTTTCATCACATTCCCGCCGCCTCCCGCGGTGCCGTGATGGAGGAGATCTTGCGGGTTCTCAAGCCGTCCGACCGCTTCATCCTGATCGAACACGGACTTTTACGCTCGTCCATTTTCCTCACGGCAAGCTTCTTATTCGGCGCTCCCTCAAGGACTGCGAGCACAGGCTGGACAACTCCACCTTCTTTCGAGCCAGCAGAGGCTGTATTGTCAACCTCGGCCAAGTCAAACAACCACGACTGAGCAATAACGAAAACCTCATTTTTCTGCTCAAGGACGGAAAAGAGGTCGTGCTTTCTCGGAGACAAACCGTTCTCTTTTGTGCGACACGAGGTCTTTAACAGCGGACTCAAGCTCCGCAGGACATCCAGGAGATACGCGTTTGGCCATAGGATTGACAGCCTCCCGCGCTTCAAAAAATTGGCACCCGCGTTGTTGAAGGACCCACATCTTTGAGGAGCGCTCCCTCGGTTGTGGAATACCACACGATTACCATTACCGCATTTAGTTTGAATACGGCATCGTCCCTTGCTTTGGTATCGGGTTGAGGACTTCTTGACATTCCTGGGTGCCACCCGACCACGAAATTGTTCGCTCGTCACTGAGCGCTCGCGCAAGGGCGCTCTTGGTCGCCAGAATACTCTATCATTACACGGAGCGTGATCTCACTACACCTTCGGCTGCTCAAGCGATAGGAAACCGAAGCAACTTTCCCCCGACCTTTGCTCAGCTCACCTGGGCAGGGGCGGGGCCTTTTGCCGTCGCAGAGAAAGGTCATGGAGGCCATCCTGGCGCAAAATCCGATCGTCACATTCCGTTTGCCGTGCGGCAAAGTCTCGCGAGATTCCCCTCTCAACATGGCTAAGTTTGGGATCGCTAGTGCAAAGCGTGATCAATCTCCGATCCGCCATAGGTCCTCCCATTGGCGAAAGTCGCCCTTGAAACCCACGCTCTCGGCTACCCGGAACGTTGAGATGAGGCACCGCTCGATTTGCTTGCCGGACTTCCGACAGTATTCTGCGAAAGGATATCTTGCAAGATTCGGGAAAGCCTTGACACTTGTCGGCGCTGTTCATTGCCCATATGTAATTGAAACAAGTTCCGGACAATCTTCACGATTGGATTAAATCGCAAACGTTCGCGATTTGCGCCAAAATGGCGTTGCCGAAACGGCCCGTAAGTGTGGAAATGTATTGGATTGGACGGAAAATGAGAGGGGTGAGGCCATGTTTGGCATCAACCTTTACGGGTTCCTTGAAGCTCCGTCAGGACGTCGAAGGTTCGTTTAAAAGCGATGGACAGAAAAGAAGGACGATTCCCCTCGGGTTCTGGTTGTGCGCTCGGACAGCTTGAAGACAGACCCCCGCCTTCCCAAGGCGGCACAGATAGATGGCGCGGAATTCTATATCCCCACGGTTTTCGATCGCGGACATATGGTGCGCCGACTCGATCCCGTGTGGGGTAAGGAAAGGGCCGCTGTCTTGGCCAACGCGGACACTCACCACTACACCAATTCTTGCCCGCAGGTACATTCGTTCAATGACACCACGTGGGGCAACCTGGAAGACTGGATCCTTTCGCAGGAGCGGGAGCCGGGACAGCAAGGGGTCGGTCTTTACCGGTCCGATCTTTCGAGAGTCCGATCCCGTGTATCAAGGAGTGAAGGTCCCAGTAGCATTCTATAAGGTGGTTGCAGTGGTTGATGATGCCAAAGGCCAGCTCGGAGTGACCGCATTCGAGATGGATCAATCCAGGGTGATGCCACCGCAGCCGGGAGCGCCCATCCCGAAAGCGCCATTCGATCCCGGCCGTTTTTCACTGAATCAAATAACGTTGTTGGAATTGGAGGAACGTTCAGGCATTGATTTCGGGAAGCTCAAGGATTTCGATGTATTGGCGGCGCAGCCAGTGCCAAAGTCCCTTTTGAGAGGTGCCCGACTGCGTCTTCCCATGACCGGGGTCCGGGAGGCCGTGCTGTGGGCTCCCTGACGTTATTTACTCCCTGGTTTCGTGTTCGTTGTCACTCAACATCTTTTGCGGCACGAGGCGTCTCTCCTGTGAAAATTCGGTTTGCGCTGCTTTTATTTATCCTCGGCTTATCCGGACGCGAGTTCGCGAATTCCAGTCCGCCTGTCAGACAGGTCACGCTCGATCTCGATCGCTCCACGTGCAAGATCGACTTCACCTTGGGTGCCGTGTTGCACACCGTCCACGGAATGTTCGAGGTAAAGGAGGCGACGCTTCGGCTAGACGTTGCCTCCGGCGAAATCAGTGGCCGTATCGTAGTTGATGTGAGGAGCGGGAACACAGGGGATGGTGAACGTGATCGCAGCATGCACCAGGACGTTCTGGAAAGTGCGCGATTCCCGGAGGCGGTTTTTTCGCCGAACCGTCTCACCGGTCAACTGGCGTTGGAGGGCCAAAGCGAGGTAGGTGTTCGCGGGGTCTTGCGAATTCATGGCCAGGATCATGACGTCACCTTACCCGCGAAAGTATCCGTCGAAAACAGTCGCTTCACCGCGACCTCGCATTTGTCAATCCCCTACGTCAAGTGGGGTATGAAAGACCCGAGCACCTTTCTTCTCCATGTGAACGAAACGGTCGAGGTCGAGATGCGTGTCGCGGGAACGATTCGTCAGGACTCATTGTGATCGCTTCGGTCTTCGATCTAACCTCGTAGCTTCTCGGGAACCTCTCTCTTTGAAATCGAAGCCGTCTCGACGAGCGCAAAGCCTTCCGCCGCCGCGTTCCTGCTTCCATGCCCGTGCAACTCTCAATGTCCAGGCAGCGGGTCTGGTCCGTAATAACGCTCAATCAATCCGCGATTGGACATCCGTAAACAAGGGCGGGAATCGACGGACTTGCTGGATGACGAATGCGGGCAACCGTAGCCGAGTTCAATCACTGATCAGCTGTAGGTGTTCACATTCGTGAATTGCGCGGAAAGCGGATCCCGGTGCCGCCGCCTGGGCAATAAGAAGAGCCCGGCTTTGCAGTCCGGGCTCTTCGGTTGCATCAGTTCGCTGCCAAGCTTTTCGCGCTCCCACGGGGGCGACCAAGGTAGTAATTGCGTCGACTGCTGTCGCGGTCAACGTAGCGGTAGAATCCCGGCCCTTGGTTGGGATATGCGTTGTAGCCCGTTTATTTCAGTGGGCTGGTTTGGCGACTACGTCGCGTTCATAAAGTTTTGAACTAGGTTGCCGGCTAGTTCGCCGGTGAAGTTCCGGCCATGGGGGGCGGCCCGCGAGGAGGCGCGATTGCACCGGAGCGCGACGGCCGGGTTCGCTGCAGCGCATGTTTAGGCGTTGCGGTCATCGGTT
This sequence comes from uncultured Verrucomicrobiae bacterium, assembly GCA_963810765.1. Classification (GTDB taxonomy): domain Bacteria; phylum Verrucomicrobiota; class Verrucomicrobiia; order Chthoniobacterales; family Terrimicrobiaceae; genus DASTFP01. Next base: position 119,705 of record CAWEOV010000015.1, on the reverse strand, counting down.
GTTGCAGCGTGCGCTGGCACGATAGCTCGGCCTCAATTGGTCAACGGCTTGGTGAGCTCTGTGCGCCAATTGGCTGGGTCGGGACTCGACTCGGGTCCCGCGACGTAGCACTGATAGAGGTCTGGGGCTGGTGTGTGCCCGTTTGCGGTAATCCAGTCCAGGAATTCGCCCCAAGTGTCACCGAGACCCTCGTAAGGCCCGTGATAAACGGTCCGCGCCACCTTCATTGCCGGCCACTGGCTCGGCTTCACCCGACCCGCTGCGACTACCGGCGCGCTGACGGGCACGCTAATCTCGAAATCCCATGTGTCCTCGGCCATCTTCAGGTGGTGGTCGTACCACGGGCCGGTAGGCTTGATGCCCTGATCGGCAATGGCGGCCATCAACTCACTGATGCCTGGCCCCATGACGTTCTGAATCTCTTCACGCGGAATCGTGAGGTGAATGACGGCGGTGAGTTGGGTTGTGGTCTGAGTAATGTGTGGTGTGTCGAGCATGATGTGTGTGTCCTTTCAGTTGCTTTGATGTAGTTCTCGGTGTGCTTGTTTCATGACTCGACGAACGGATTGGCTCATTTGGGACACGGTCACAGCGTTTTTTTCCAGGGGACTCGAGCGACACCTAACGTATGACGTCGTGATATTCTTGTTTCAGCTTTCCAGCACATTTGGCATCGACGGCGTGCCGGAGTTGGAGGTTGGCGAAGAGTTGGTCAGGAGCCGCAATCAATCTCCGAACCGCAGAGGTCTTCCATTGGCGAAAGTCGCCTTTGAAGCCCATACTGTCGGCGATCTGGAAGCTTGAGATGACACATCGCTCGAGTCGCTTGCCGGATTTTCCAGGAGTTTCGCACGTCCGACGATACTTCCGACCAACAAAGGGAACGAATCGGTCGCGCTTGATGGGGGTCCGATTAAAGGAGGGTCGTCAGCCATTCGAGATTCGCTCTGGGCTGCTGGCCGCAATGCGCTGGAATTGGCTGCCGCCCTTCCGAATCTCGTCCATTAAGCCCGCCGTTTTTCCATTTGAGCCGCGAGGAAATGCGCACGGACTTTTGGCTCCACTAATCGGCATCTGAAAGGAAGCTCAGCCATGTAAGCGTTTTGTAAGCGTTTTTATCTTCAAAATTGACGCAATTTGGCGCATTTCCCTGCAAATCTATGCATTTACGGTTCCGTAGGAATATCATGATAACATACCTTCCTTCAACGTATTACACTGGCGCACCCGGCTGGGATCGAACCAGCGACCATCGGTTTAGAAGACCGGTGCTCTATCCACTGAGCTACGGGTGCCTTATCTCCCTTTTCAATATCGTAAGCGGAGCGGAGCTTCAAGATGGACTGGCCGCATTCTGCTTCACGGTCGCGCTTGGATGTCCTCATGTCTTATCGAGAGAAGCTTCGAGGGAGCCGTGTCGTGTCCTTCGCTCCCAAGCAGCTATCACTACAAGCACCAGGGTAGCGAGCATCGCCAGGATCAAGGGTGGGAAGTGAGCCGCCACCGGCATCAACAGCGCCAGGATGGCTATCCCGGCCAAATGCGACAGAGCCACTCTCCCTGCGATCGTCCACTTGAACAGCATGTTGCCGACCAAAAATATCGCCGTGCTTCCCAGGACGGCGATCGCAGTTTTCGTCTCGGTGTGTCCGAGCGGATGGGCCAGCACAAACTCGTCGGCAACCGCCGAAACAATCACTCCCGCCACGATAAATAGATGAATATAGGTGTAGGAAAGGCGTGCCAGCCTCCCTGGATCGCTTGAACGCGAGATGGTCTCGCTTCCAGCCTCCGCGCTGGTATCGAAATACAGCCACCACATCGCGAGGCTGCCCGCGAAGCAGACAACGAAGGCTGCGAGAATCGGCAAAGTCCAACCTAAACCGCTGAATGTAGCGCCCGTCACAAGTATGGATTCTCCAAGGGCGATGATGATGAAAAGCGCGCACCGTTCGGCCATGTGTCCACCTTCGACGTTCCAGTCGCTCGTGGCCGAGCGCCCAAGACCCGGCACCCAAAAGCCCAACGACGGCGACGCGTATTCCAATCCGAGCGCGAGCACCCAAAGAGCAAGCCGTGTCGGGCCGTGCGCAAATGCCCCTGCGAGCCAGAACAGACCACCGATGACGAGCCAAACGAGAATTCGCTGGAAATTGCGGACCATTCCGGGGTGCCCCTTCACGGCCCAGAGAAAGAAAGCTGTGCGCCCGACCTGGATCAGAACGTATGCCGTTGCGAACGCAATTCCCCGCGACTCGAAAGCCATGGGAAGCGATGAGGACATTACCAAGCTGGCAAGCATGATCGCGAGAAGAAGAAACCGCACCGGCAACTTTTCCGGGTCGAGCCAGTTCGTTACCCACGACGTGAAAATCCAGACCCACCATACTGCCAGCATGAGAAGGAGAGTTTCCACAGCTCCCGCGGGGGTGAAGTGCTCCATCAACAGATGGGAAAGCTGTGTGACTGCGAAAACGAATACGAGGTCGAAAAACAGCTCGATAAAGGTAACCTTACTGTGAGCGTGACCGCTGCGGGTCCGGAGGAGGCCCTTATCGATCTCGGCCATGGGTAGGTGGAATCGCTGATGACATAGCGGTTCGTTGCTTGTAGTTGGACGAGGTTTGTGAGCGCAGAGTTTTCCATCCGGCAAGACAAATCCTCATCCGGCAAGTCGCGAATCAGAACCAGAAGATCCGAATCGAATCGGCTGATCGTGTTTGCCGCGATGTGGGGGCGGCGATGGCGCACGATTGCCTCTTGCAGTTGTAATTTTCCCGGCGAGTGTAGTGCCTTTGCCGTGCGTCCGACCATTTTCCTCGCCTTCCGGCTGTTCTTGTTCGCCTTGCTGGTATCCGGCGGCTGGACTCCGCTATTCGCCCGCTCGCCGATGGAGGCGCAGATTGCGCGTTTGCAGAAGCAATCCCCCGACGCCCCGGAACGAATGGAGATGGTACGCGTCCAGATTTTCCTTGATCGCGCCAACTTCCGCCCGGGCAAAATCGATGGGCTGGGAGGAGAATTTACTCAAAAGGCCGCCGACCGCTATTGCCGGGCGAACAATCTGCCCGCGGGAACCTTGCTCGATGTTTCCGGCATTTCGGCTCCCTATCGCGAATACACCGCCACCGAGGAGGATTTGCAATGGATCGGTCCCCAGGCTTCGGAACCGCCCGAGCAGGAAAAGCTGAAGGCAATGCTTTATGCGGATCTCTGGGAGTTGGTGGCAGAGAGGTTCCATTGCGATCTCAATTTTCTCCACGAGCTCAATCCGAAGGTTTCTGACCGGGAGTTGGGAGCTGGCACCATTTTCCGTGTGCCGGATGTCACGGAATTCCAGATGGCCGAGGTGACCGCGCTCGAGAAGCGACTCCGCGAGGAAAAAGTGAAGAAAGGTGCCGGCAAAGCGCAGACGGATGATAATTCTTCGTCTTCTGAAAGCCCTCCAGCACCGGCGCCCTCTCCAAGCCCTTCTGCTCGTCGCATGGAACTGCTGCGGGGCGAGCGGCTCATAGAGCTTTATGAAGACAACCGACTCGTTGGCTGCTTTCCGTGCACTCCCGGCTCGCGTGAGGTGCCCGTCCCGACAGGCACGTGGAAGGTCACCGCAAATATTCTAATGCCGCACTTCCGATGGGACAAATCAGTCCTTGAAAGTGGAGTGCGCAGCGAGAACGCGCACAACCTGCCGCCGGGGCCAAACAATCCTGTCGGCATCGTTTGGATGGCGATTAACCGTCCCAGCGTGGGTATGCACGGAACTCCGACTCCAGACCGAATAGGCAGAAACGAAAGTCATGGCTGCATTCGGATGGCAAATTGGGATGCCTTCGTGCTTAGCCAACTCGTCGCAAAAGGCACGCCGGTTGAGGTGAAGTGAGAACTTCTTGTCGTCGCTCCCCGAGAGGAGCAATTCGCTATTGCGATGTCATTCATCGCGCGGGATGAGGTCCGCCCTCGCGCCGCATGCCTGTCATTAGCTCGCAGTTCGATCCGCCCTGGCCCCTGCGGAACGGACATTTGCAGACAATCCTGCCAGCCATTTTGGGGTGGCGGACGTACGTCACATACGAGCGCGAGCGCCTTGAACTCGACGACGGCGATTTTCTGGACCTTGATTGGCTGCCATCGGGAGGCCGGCGGCTTGCAATCCTCTCGCATGGTCTTGAAGGTTCTTCTCGCGACGCCGTAATGCGCGGAATGGCGGCAGCCCTGCACCGGGCCGGTTGGGATGTCCTTGCGTGGAACTATCGCGGCTGCAGCGAGGAGATGAACCGGCTGCCCCGGCTGTATCACAGCGGGGAAACAACCGATCTGGCGACGATCATTGAACACGCAGCGCAACGCTTTCCGATTTTGGCGTTGGTCGGATTCAGCCTGGGCGGGAATCTCGTGCTGAAATATCTTGGAGAAGCACGGCCCCATCCAACAGTGGCCGGCGCCGTTGCTCTATCGCCTCCGGTGAATCTTGCCGCCAGCGCGCGCGCGCTGGATCAGAGACGGACCAACCGCATCTACCTGAGAAGGCTGATCGCAAGCCTTGTCCGCAAGGTGAAAGCCAAGGCCAGGCATTTCCCTGAACGCATTGACGCGAGCCACGCTCGAGACATTCACGGATTCGAGGACTTTGACGGCCGATTTACAGCGCCCGTCCATGGGTTCCGGGATGCTGAGGACTACTGGACGAAATGCAGTTCGCGACAGTTCTTGCCCGCGATCACTGTGCCGGCTTTGATATTGAGCGCTCAGGATGACCCTTTTCTGACGCCGGAGTCCTTTCCCTACGCGGAGGCGGAGCAAAGCGCCCTGCTCTCTCTGGAAGCCCCTGAAACCGGCGGGCATCTTGGTTTTGTTGATTCCTGGAACTCCGGCCAAACCTGGGCCGAAGGGCGGGTGATAGAATTTCTGACCAGCGCGGCCGCAACCTGATCGAAAGGTTTGCGGGAATGCCTTTGCCTGCTGATAATTTGGCTATGCCCCGGCGGTTCGACCATGTCGACCTTCGCGTTCCCGATCTCGCGCAGGTAACCGACTTCTATCGAAAATTGCTTCCTGCCCTGGGGTTCAAAAAGGAGATTACAGTGCCCGGCTGGCTCCAATACTGTGCCGAGGGGGACGGCGCGACCGAATTCTTTGGCGTGACGGAGTCGCGCGCTCATATGCCAAACGACAATCGGATCGCTTTCTGGGCGTCCAGTGTCGCAGAGGTCGATAATATCGCGCGATTTCTCCACGAAATCGGAGCGAGGAAAATCGAGGGTCCTGATTACGACGAATCGCCCGCTTACTACGCCGTATTCTTCGAGGATCCTGCCGGCAACCGGCTTGAGCTTTGTTATCGTCTGACGAATTGACACGTTTCCGAAGAGCGGGGAATCATGTCTGAACTAGCCAGAGACGAGGGAGCCAGAGCGAATTACGGAAAGGGTTCGACTTTCAGCGTGTGTTTCACGGGCTTGACAGCAAGGTGCGCGGCTGCCTCGAAGGCTCGGGCTTTCTTCACAACACCATCCGCGAGTTTCTGGAGCGCCGCCTGATCCTCCGGAAGGTTTTCTTTCGAGTTCCAAATGCTCTTCATGCCTTGTGTCTCATATTCCTGTTGCCTCCTGACGGCGTATTCGACCGCCTTGAATGGTTCGCTAAACGGATTGTCGAGAAACTCGGCGGCGAGGTTGACGCCCTTGGCCAGCTCGCTCACAGAGAAGGTCTTCGAAGCCTCTCCCCAGGTGACTTTCATCGGGCTGACCCCGTTGACGACAAGGCGAAAGCGGTTGAGCTCGGTGTTGAAGGGAAGAAACTCAACGACTCCGCGTGTGCTGTCGGGATCGCTGGGATTGCCGAAAAAGCAAAACGGATAGCGCGTTGATTCGATTTCAATGGTTCCGTTCATGAACGAGAGCACGCGGTGGCCTTCGCTAGCCGTCGCGTATTGCTTGGCGAGATCGACGTTGATCGTGCCGATATCTCCATCGCATCCAAGAGCTTTGAGAAAGGCGTAAGCAATAATGAGGTGGCCATTCGCGGCTGGATGAATGCCGTCGGCGCCCGCAACATGATATTCGGCGCCATATTTGGCTTTCGCCCTGGCCATGATCTCGGAAAAGAGTCCGTGAACGTTTGCATACGAGACTCTCTGTTCGGCGGCAACCTGGCGGGCAATCTTGGCGAGGCCGGCCAAAGTTTCGGTGTTGTACTCCTGGGCGCTCATACTCGTTAAGAAATTTTTGTCGAATGTGCTGCTGTCCACCGCTCCGGGCGAACCGACGACAATCAGACGAACGCCCGCCTCTTTGAGTTTTCGCACGATCTCGGTCGTGGCACGGCGATAGCTTGCCTCGCGCCTGGGATCGACGGACGAGTATCCGCCATCGTTCATTCCGTAGCAGAGTGTCGCAACAGTCGGTTCAAATGGCAGCACTTCCGAATCAATCCGAGTCAAGAAGTCCCACGATCGCTCGCTATTCAGCCCGAACTGATGCGCATGGACATCTTTCACCTGTTGGCATGCGAGAAGATAAGTCTCAATAAACGTGGAATAGAGGCCTTGCCTCGTAATGGAATCGCCGCAGATTGCGACGACATCACCGGGCCGAAGGCCATCCGCGGCTGGGAGCGAGGGCGCGCCCACAAGCCCCGCCCAAACGAAAACCGCACCCGCAAGACACCGGAGGCCTCTAATCCGAAGGATCCGTGAAACTGAGGATTTAGTCATTGTCGGCTGTCCCGGCGGGCCAGCCAAACTACTTCACCTTGAGCAGCTCGACCTCGAAGATTAGCGTTTCGTCGGGTCCAATGACTCCGCCTGCGCCGCGCGAGCCATACGCGAGATTCGAAGGGATGAAAAATTCGTATTTCGCCCCCTCCTTCATGAGTTGGACACCTTCGGTCCAGCCGGGGATGACTCGATCGAGGGGAAATTCGATAGGCCGACCAGCCTTGTAAGAGCTATCAAACTCCTTGCCGTCTGTTAGCGTGCCGCGGTAATTCACCACAACAACGTCCGTAGCCTTCGGGCTCTTGCCCGAGCCTTCGCGGAGGACCCTGTATTGAAGACCGGACGGCGTCGCCTTGACGCCTTGCTTTTCGGCGTTTTCCTTTAGGAAACGCTGACCATTTTCGAGAGCGGACTGTGCCACTACGGAAGTGGAGAAGGCGAGCGTTACGGTGATTATCAGGTATGCAATTCGCATGGAACCACCACTAAGTCAGAATGAGGTGCTGGGCAATACTGAGAATCAATAGGGACCGCGGATGAAGGGCTCGACCTCCCTCCGGTAATAGTTTTCCAGCTGCTCATGAAGTTCGCGCGTGAGCGGGGGGAGATCAGAGGAGCTTGCATTCTGCTTGGCCTGTTGCACGGAGCTGGCGCCCGGGATGATCACTGTGACGGCAGGATAGTCAAGGATCCAGCGCTGTGCCAGCTGCACCATGTTCAAGCCTTCCGGAACGAAGGGCGTTATTCCTTGGGCAAGCTCCACTCCTTTTTCGAAGGGAATGCCTGAGAAGGTCTCGCCCACGTTAAACTGCTGCCCGTCGCGGTTAAAATAGCGATGATCCTTCAGGCCGAATTTGGTGTCTTTAGTAAATTTGCCCGAAAGCAATCCGCTGGCGAGCGGCAGCCGCGCGATGATGGCCACGCCCTTGTCCTCCGCCTGCGGGAAGAGAGCCTCGATCGGCTTCTGGCGAAAGATATTGAAGATGACCTGCAGCGAAGTGAGGCCGGGTTGCGCGACGCAAAGCAGGGCCTCCTCCATGGACTCAACGCTCGCGCCGAAATTCCTGATCTTGCCTTCGTTCTGCAATTTGCGCAGCCACTCGAAGACCTCGCCCTGGCGCATAACCTCCGTTGGAATGCAGTGAAGCTGGATGAGATCAATTGCCTCGACCCCGAGCCGGGCGAGCGAAGCTTCGACAGCCATTCGAACCCCGCGCTCAGTGTATTTGTCCGGATAGAGGTCCGGCATGCGGCCGAGTTTTGTAGCAACAAACACGCCCTTTGCACCTCGCTTCAAGAAGCGCCCGATCAGACTCTCGCTGCGTCCGCCACCATAAACGTCAGCGGTGTCGAAAAACGTAACGCCGGTATCCAGCGCCTCACCGAGGATCGCCAATGCTTGCTCATCCGAGACATCTCCCCATTCCGCACCGCCAAGTTGCCAGCAGCCGAGGCCTACTTCGGAGACTTTTTCACCGGTCTTGCCAAAAGATCGTTTCTTCATGCGACTATCCAACAATTTCTGAGATCCATTATGGGAGCTTTGCAGAAGGCCGGTCGTCTTGTCCAATCCGCAATGTGTCAGCCCACAGCCGGTCGAACGCGACGCGGTCCGCCGGCTAGAGCAAATGTTCAGCGCGTGTAGGGATAGCGGATATCCGGCGTGCCGCAAAGCCGCTTCGAGAGATCAACCGGATCACCGATGCTTACATCAGTGGGGTCAACCTGATACGACCAAACTTCAAAGTTCGAGAGCAGCGCCTGTCCATACACGGTCGTAAAGGCGCAGTTCACTGCGTCGTAGCCGGAGCAGATGCGAATGCGGCCCACCCGCGGCTGGTTGAATCGGGCGTCAAAGACCTGCCACCGGCCGCCGAGATAGATTTCGCAATAGGCGTGAAAGTCGTTCGGAGTGCCAGGGTCCTCAAAGCCGATATCCGGCACGTAACCGCTCACGTAGCGGGCGGGCAGATTGAAGGTTCGGCACAGTGCGACTGCGGTGTGGGCGAGGTCACGGCAGACCCCATAGCCCCGTTGGATGATGTCATAGGCCGAGAGATTCGGGCTGCCTGAGAGCGTGCGATACTCGATATTCCGGTGCAGCCAATTGATGATTCCGAGAACCCTTTCAATACCGTGGGGGAGATGGCCGAAATTTTGCCATGCGAAGTCGAGCAACTTGTCGGAATCGCAGTAGCGCGTCGGCAATGTGTAACGCAAGATGGAAGCCGGCAATTGGTGGGGTGGGATGGGCTGGTCAAGCCATGCGAAGTCCTCGCGCAGGCTGGGCACCATCACAATGGCATCATAGCGCAGCACGTTTCGTCCGGGTTTGAGAATGAGGCGGTAGACGATATTAAAGTGGTCATCCTCGAATTCGGTGGCCGCGAGTTCCGGCTCGAAGTGGAAGCTCTCCTGGCGGATGGATTGCAAAGCGCCGTGCCTGGGCTTGAGGTTTACGAGCGTCGGAGCTTCGGCAGTGGCATCGTAAATGAGCTCACACCCCACGCGAACTGCAAGGTCTAGGGCGGGCGCTGGCAATAACGATTGACTGTTCATGAGCTGTGAGTTGTGCGACTCGTACATGGTCGTAGATCCCGCAGCTTCCGCTCGCGAGCGCAGGCGCACAACAGAAAAAGATCTCTTTCAGGCGCCGACCAATTCCTGCAGATCCTCCGTAGTAAGCCCCTCCAACGCCGCCTCGGCGTCCATCGTGCCCTCGAGCAACTCTCGCTTTTTCTCCTGCATCCGCAAGACCCGCTCTTCGACGGTGTCGCGGGCGATGAGCTTGATCGAAGTGACGACCCGTTTCTGGCCGATGCGGTGGGCGCGGTCCGTCGCTTGGGCCTCAACGGCGGGATTCCACCACGGATCGAAATGAATGACCGTGTCGGCTGCGGTGAGGTTGAGTCCCACGCCACCCGCTTTGAGACTGATAAGGAAAACGGGGATTCGCTCGTCGCTCTGGAAACTGTCCACGACCGCTTCCCGGTTCTGCGTCGAGCCATCCAGGCGACAGAATAAAATCCCAGCCTCTTCAAGCGCGGCGGCAATAAGGTCGAGCATGGCGGTGAATTGGCTGAAAACCAGAGCGCGATGACCGCCATCGATCGTTTCTTGCAAGAGTTCGAGCAAGGCATTGAGTTTCGAAGACGAAGCATCCTGCGTGCCGAGGAGCCGCAGATCGCAACAAGCCTGCCTGAGACGGAGCAAGGCCGTGAGCACGCGCATGCGGGCGGTGCCGGAAGATCGGTCGCGCAGTTCATCGATTTGCGCGCGCGCGGCCTGTTGAAGTTGCGTGTAGGCGGCTTTTTGCTCGGGGCTCAATTCGACTTCGATGACCTGCTCGATCTTGTCTGGAAGCTCGGTAAGAATTTCCTGCTTGCGGCGGCGCAGGAGATACGGCTGAAGGCGCCGGGAAAGACGCCGCCACACGCCGCTGCGCTCGCCGTTCAACAGAGGTGTTTCATATCGTTCCTTGAAGTCCTGCCTGCCGCCAAGATAGCCGGGCAGGAGAAATTCGAAGAGCGACCAGAGGTCGCGCAGGGAATTCTCCACCGGAGTGCCGGTAAGGATGAAGCGGCTCCGAGCCGAGAGAGCGCAAGAGGCCCTGGCGTTCTGGCTGTCCGGGTTCTTGATATGCTGGGCCTCGTCGAGCACTACCGCAGAAAAGTTGATTCCCTTGTAGCGCTCGATGTCACGCCGGAGGAGGGCGTAACTGGTGATGACCAGATGGTGAACGGGAATCGACCCGAAGCGCTTCTCACGGTCCGGCCCATCGAGCGAAAGCACGGTAAGCTCCGGCAGGAAGTGGTGTGCCTCCCGTCTCCAGTTCCAGACCAGCGAGGAGGGGCACACTACCAGCGTTGTCCCTTGCAGGCACTCGATCATCGCGAGGGTCTGGACGGTCTTTCCAAGACCCATTTCGTCCGCAAGCAGGCCACCCAACCCACCGCGCGCCCTGGAGAGAAGCCATTCCGCACCTTGAACCTGATACGGGCGAAGCTTTCGCTTCAACGTTCCAAGCTCGACGCGCAGAGAGCGGGCATCACAGAGCTCGAATCCGGGGCCGCCGCGGATGTTGGGTCCCTGCGAGGCCGCGAAACCCTTCCACTGCGAGATGCTGGCTTCCAGATAGCCGCGGCAGGCTGGCGGGACACGGTAGCCGCCGCGTTCCTGCCGAGGATTGCAGTCGCGCAGGACTTCCTCAAGATCGGCGGCGAGCGCCGCGTCCGCCACAGCCACCCGGCCATCCTTTAGCCGCATGTAACCCCGGCCTGTCTGGAGCAATCGACTCAAGTCGGCGGAGGAGAAGACGGCATCCTTTCCCGCCGCGTAATGGACATGAAAATCCAGCCAACCGTCGCCTTTTTCGCGAATAGCGAATTGCGGCTCGATGCGCACCAGGTCGCGAGTTACGTGCCGGAAACGCTCGCCCTCCTTCACCTGCCAGGTCTCCTTCAGCTTTGGAAGCATTGTCGCAAAAAAGCCGATCACCGCCTCCTCACCGCGAAGCACCGCTTTACCCTTGTCGATGGCAAACCCGCATTCGAACAGTCGCGCCAGCACCTCGGTCTCTCTCGCGGAATTCCCTACGTTGGGCTGTTGATAACGAAAGCGGATTTCCGCTTCAAGATGCCGGAGTGAGCCCTCGAGATTGAGTTCCACGCGAGGTGTTTCGTCAGTCTGTTGCAGCGACGATCTACCAATCGCCGTTTCCGGGCGTGGAGAGGCGCCCGCTGCGTGGACCGGCTTGATCACGTGCAAACCGACAGCCAGCGAATGCGCGCAAATGATTCCTTTCACTCGCGAATCGCGGCACGAGCAGAGGTTTTCCACGTCGATGGAATCTCGCAGCTTTAGGCCGGCCAGAAATTGTCTGCCCCCCTCGTTCAGTTTACCTTTCAAGACCGGCGGGTCATAAACCGCTTCGGTCACACGCCCTGCCGCGTGCAGCAACCGGGCCTCCTTGAAAGCCTGCCAGCCTCCCATGGAAAGGAGAAGTTTTTCGGTAAGTTCCACAAATCAATATCAAGCCAGCAGTGACAAATGAAACGTGACACATGCAAGAGCCGATGCGAAGGGCCGCGAGCAGCGAATTGCGACGCGATTTCGTGACATATGGGCTTGCCTGTGAGAAACGTTCTATACAAGTTCAAAGTCAAGCATGGCACTGGTCGTCAAACGTCCGAAATTGAGTCTCGCTGAGCAGCTCTACCTGCCCGCGATCGTCGCCGGGCTGACGATCACTTTGAAGCATCTCAGGAAACTCGTCTCGGGCAAGACCAAGGTGACGATGCAGTATCCCGAACAGCGTTGGGACTCGCAGCTTCCCCCGTGGTATCGCGGCGCTCCGGCATTGGTTAAGGACGAACACGGCAAAGAACGCTGCGTCGCCTGCCAGCTTTGTGAATTCATCTGTCCGCCGCGGGCAATCACCATCGTGCCCGAAGAAATCCCCCCTGCGGATCCCTGGGCAAAGGTCGAGAAGCGTCCCAAAGAGTTCGAGATCGACATGATTCGCTGCATCTATTGCGGCTTGTGCGAAGAAGTGTGTCCCGAGCAGGCCATCTTCCTCAAGAAGGAGTACTCGATTACGGGTTACACCCGCAGGGAGATGGTGCATGACAAGGAAAAGCTCTACGAGATGGGCGGGGTAATGGAGGGGCTGGTTTATAAGTGGAACGAAAAAAAATAGCCCTGTGTAGCGGGCACTGCTAAAACCCATCCGCTTCCCGCTAATCTTATGCAGCTTGTTCTCTTCTGGGTTTTCGCCACGTTGATGCTCCTTTTCGGGGCGGCTGTTGTTTTTCTGCGAAATCCGGTCTCGAACGCATTGAGCCTTGTCATGTCCTTTGTTTTTTTGGCCGCTCTTTTTGTCACGCTGGATGCCTTCTTTATCGGGGTGGTGCAAGTGCTTGTTTATGCCGGCGCCGTGATGGTGCTGTTTCTCTTCATCATCATGCTGCTGAATCTTCGCAGCGAGCGGCCGCGGCCGCTTAATATCGGAGCATGGACAGGCGGGGGACTGGTCGTTTTCGGATTTGTCGGCCTTTTGGGCAAGGTCCTGTCATCGGAACTGCGATTCGACATGGAAAAGCCGCTGATCTCGACTCCTCAAATCAGCGACGTCTCCGCCGTCGGGGTGACGCTCTTCCGGTATTTCAATCTCCCTTTTCAAATAATCGGCGTCCTCCTTTTGGTGGCGACCGTTGGCGTCGTCATCCTAAGCAACAAGGAACTGAAATGACCCCCACGCTCGCTCATTACCTCGCGGTCAGCGGCCTGCTTTTCGCCATTGGACTGGCCGGCGTCATTCTAAGGCGAAACATTCTGATCATATTCATGTGCCTTGAGCTGATGCTGAACGCAGCCAATTTGTCGCTGGTGGCATTTTCCCGCTACAATCTGACCACCGCGGGTCTGCCAAACTATAACGGGCAGGTGCTCGTATTCTTTGTCATCACCGTGGCAGCGGCGGAGGTCGCCGTGGGTCTTGCAATCATTGTAGCCCTCTACCGCGCCAAGCAGACAACCCACGTCGAGGATCTGAACAGCCTGAAATTCTAATGAGCGCCGCGACGGTTCCCTGGATCATCCTGTTCGCACCCCTAGTCGCGGCCACCCTCATCCTCTTTCTCGGCAGATATTCGAGAGAATTGAGCGCGGGCCTGGCCATCGGCGCCGCGCTGCTTTCCTGCGCATTGAGTTGGTGGCTTTTCTTTCAACCCGGCGAAGTGGGTCCCAATCAGCTTCTCTGGATCAACATCCCCGAGGTCTTCGCCGTTCCCATCGGCATGACCATCGACCCGCTGAGCAGGACAATGCTTGTGGTTGTCAACACGATTGCGCCTCTGGTTTTTATCTATTCGATCGGCTATATGGCGCACGAGGAAGGCTACTGGCGCTATTTCGGCGGCCTGGCGCTTTTCCTGTGTTCCATGCTCGGGATCGTGCTCGCCAACAACTTCGTGATGATGTTCATCTTCTGGGAACTGGTCGGGCTGAGCTCGTACATTCTCATTGGCCACTACTACAGCAAGGCATCCGCTGCTGATGCCTGCAAGCAGGCGTTCATCGTAAACCGCATCGGCGACTTCGGCTTCATGCTCGGAATCCTCATGCTCTGGTTTGCGACCGGCTCGGTCGTTTTTGGAGAAATATTCGCGAAAGTGCCGCTTATGGAGTCCCAGGGCCATTACCTGACCATTGCTTGCATTCTGGTCTTCTGCGGCACCGTCGGGAAGTCCGCTCAGCTTCCGCTTCATGTGTGGCTTCCCAATTCAATGGAAGGCCCCACGCCCGTCTCCTCGCTGCTCCACGCGGCGACGATGGTCGCGGCAGGTGTGTATATGCTCGCCCGGGTCTTCCCTCTTCTCGTTGCGGCTCCCATTGCGCGTGATGTCATTGCCTGGGTTGGCGCCATCACTTGTCTGGCCGCCGGACTCATGGCGACGCAGCAGAACGACATCAAGCGCATCCTTGCCTACTCGACGATCTCCCAATTGGGCTACATGGTTTTGGGAGCGGGGGTCGCCCCGGTGCCGGACGTGCCGATGTTTCACCTCTTTACGCACGCCTTCTTTAAGTGCCTTCTTTTCCTATGCGCCGGATCGGTGATCGTCGCTCTGCACCATGAGCAAGACATCTGGCACATGGGCGGACTGAAAGGAAAGACCCCGCTGACGTTCGCCTGTCTCATAGTGGGAACCCTTGCTTTGAGCGGGTTCCCGGGCTTCAGCGGGTATTTCAGCAAAGACCTCATCATCGAATGGGCAGTGGTCGAAAAGCCAATACTCGGCTGGATCGCTGTTCTTACGGCAGGGCTGACCTCCTTCTACATGTTCCGGCTCCTGGCTGTGGTTTTTCTTGGCAAGCCGCGCAGCGACCATGCCGAGCATGCCCGCGAATCACCTGCGGTAATGGTCATCCCCTTGATCCTCCTGGCCATCCCCGCCTGGGCGGCCGGTTACGGGCAGGTCGAAAAATTCTTCTTCCACCTCGAAGAACCCGAGCACGTTCCCCACGTCCTGCATTACGTCCTTTTGGCAATGTTTTTTGTCGGAGCCGGCCTCGCGCTATTTCTTTATCGCAACCCCGCGAAAGATCCCGTCTTCATACCGCTTTTCGCGAATCGGCTGTACATTGACGACTTTTACAACTGGCTGGTGAAGAACGTGCAGGACGGTCTGGCCTTGATGAGCGGCTGGGTGGACCGCTGGGTTGTTGACCTTTTCGTCGTGCAGATTCCGAGCCGGTTCACGTGGGCGTGCGGATACATCCTGCGCTTTCTTCAATTTGGGAATATCCAAGCTTACGCCTTCTTCTTTGCCGCGGGAGTCATCGGCCTGATTTATATCCTGCTTGCACAATGAGCCCGCTCTTTTGCCTCATTATCCTACCCGTGGCAGGCGCGGCTCTGATCATCGCCGGAACGCAGGCGCGAAAGACAGCCGTCACGGCGGCGGCGCTCAATTTCCTGGCGAGTGTCATCATCTTCGGTTCCTGTAAACCCGATGGCGGCTACCAGTTTCTGAGCTCGTTCCCGGTTGTGCCCTCGCTCGGCATTCATTTCGCGCTGGGTGCGGACGGTCTAAGCGTGGCGATGCTGCTGCTATCGACCGCAGTAACGCTGGCCGCGGTGTGCATAACGCGGACTCCTCCGAAAAACGGGAATTGGTTCTATGCGAGTCTGCTTTTCATTTCCGCCGGTGCAATAGGAGCCTTTGCATCTGTTGACGCATTCTTTTTCTATATGTTCCACGAACTGGCCCTCATTCCGACCTTTCTTCTTATCGGGATTTGGGGTTCCGGTGACCGGCAGGCTGCGGCATGGAAGATTACGATTTACCTTGCCTTCGGCAGCTTCGTTCTCCTGATCGGCCTGATCGGTCTCTACCTTAGCATGCCCGAGGATGTCCGTACCTTCGACATGCGCGGGATTGCCGAAATGGCTTCGCTGGGCAAGGTCCAGCCCAGCGGCGCAGTTTATCTGCTGCTTTTCTTCGGTTTCGGGATTCTGGTTTCGCTCTTTCCCTTTCACACATGGGCTCCCCAGGCCTACGCGTCCGCGCCTGCGCCCGCTGCCATGCTCCATGCGGGAGTGCTGAAAAAGTTTGGCCTTTATGGCATTCTCCGTCTGGTGACGCCGGTCTTTCCGCCGCAAATAGCGGAGCCGTTCAATACCTTTCTTCTCATTCTCCTTCTCGGCAACATCCTCTATGTCGGCCTGGTGACGATCTCGCAACGCAAGCTGGATCTCATGCTCGGCTACTCGAGCGTCATGCATATGGGATACCTTTTCCTGGGTATCCTGTCATGGAAGACACTCGGCCTGACTGGCGCCGCGGTCATGCTGGTCGCGCACGGGCTTTCCATCGCCGCGCTCTTCGCGCTGAGCGGGGAATTGCGCGAACGCACTGGAACGCTCGATTTCTCGGAGCTCGGGGGACTTGCAAAAGCGATGCCGGCCTTCGGGCTGTTATTCGGATTCGCTGCCATGGCGTCGGTTGGCCTTCCTGGTTTTGCCAATTTCGCCGGCGAGCTCATGGTCTTTTTCGGCGCCTTCTCAGCCGGAACACCCGTCAAGTCCGGCTTCAACGAGTTCCAGATCGCGACAGTCATTGCCGTATGGGGCGTTGTAATTTCCGCAGTTTACATGCTGCGCTGCTATCGGCGGATCTTCATGGGGCCGATCGTCGAGAAATGGAAAGCCTTGCCCGATATTGCCGCGCTGCCGCGGCTTTGTGTCGTCGGGCTAATCCTGCTTCTTCTCGTAGCCGGATTTTTTCCTCAAGTCCTCATCAACTACGTTGCTCCCGCGCTGATCTGGCCATGAACGCGGTCCCTCCTTTCGCCCTCGAAATCTGCGTGGTGTGCATTGGCATCTTCTTGCTGATGCTGGATTGCTTCACGAAACTCGACAAACGATCGCTTGGGCTGGCAGCGATCTCAGGACTCTTGGCCATTCTGATCCTATCGTTCTTGACCGGACAAATGCCCGAGGGGGTGATTCCGCAGGATTTTTACCTCGCGGATCCGCCGGCTCTTTTCTTTAAGCGATTCGTGCTGATTTCGACCATGCTAACGATCGGTTTGGCAATGGATTACGCGCCGATTTATGAACGGTTCATCCCATCCGGCGGCCCGCAAGCGGGTGTGGGAGAGTTTTTCATTCTGCCAATTTTCACGTGCGCAGGGCTGATGTGGATGGTCTCCGCCGCGGACTTCATCATGATCTTCGTTTCGCTGGAGTTGGTGACAATCAGCTTTTACGTGCTCGTGACGAGCATGCGTAAGAACACAGGAAGCCTTGAGGCTGGTGTGAAATACTTGATCCTTGGCGCGCTTTCCACGGGCTTCATCGTCTACGGAATCACTTGGATTTTCGGGATCACGGGACAGACTGCGTTGAGCCAGATTCGCGAAGCGCTGCCGCTGCTTTCGCAAGGCTATCTTGTGGCAGTGCTCTTCGGACTCGGTCTCGTGCTCGTCGCCCTGGGATTCAAGATTGCCGCCGTGCCGTTCCAATTCTGGGTGCCAGACGTTTATCAGGGCGCGCCAACTCCGATTACGGCCTTTCTCTCCGTCGGATCGAAAGCAGCGGGTTTTGCTGTGCTCCTGAGAGTTCTCGAGCCGTTTTTTGTCATCCCCAGCATCGAAAGGAAGCTCCTGATCGTCCTCACCGTACTGGCAGCCCTCACGTTGATTTACGGCAATCTCGCGGCGATGCCCCAGACCAATCTCAAACGCCTTCTCGCGTATTCGAGCATAGCGCACGCCGGCTACCTTCTCGTCGGCGTGGCAAGCTTTGCCAGCGGCGCTACCGGTCCGGTAATTGCGTTTTATCTCGCCGGCTACCTGCTGATGACGTTTCTCGCCTTTCTTGTCTTGCAGCACGTCGCGCTGGCATCGGGCGGTGACGATATTTCAGACTTCAATGGACTCGGCAGACGTTCTCCGGTGCTTGCACTCGGGATGCTTCTGGCCATGCTTTCGCTCGCGGGCCTTCCATTCACTGTCGGCTTCCTGGCGAAGTTTTTTATTTTCGAAGCCGCCATGCGCAGCCACCAATACCTTCTCGTCTTGATCGGCGCCGTCACCGTCGCCAGTGGCTTCTATTATTATCTCAAGGTGGTGCGCGCGATGTATTGGCAACCCGCGGCCGATGGCGCATCGGCGATTCCCGTTCCGGGCTCCAGCAAATTTCTTATCGCGCTGTTCTGCGCCGGAATCATCCTGTTCGGCATATTCCCGCAGCCGCTGCTCGCCATGCTGCGCTAGCAGCCTTGAAGGCACGCGTCCCCAGGCTCGCCGACGGACCCTTGCGGTGGGACGAAGGTGGTTCGAGCGGGGTAGGACCATTCTTTTGCCGCATATGCGACAAAATCTCGCAAATACATACAGACCAGTCGGTCTGCCTTTTTCGGAGCATTTAGCCGTGCGCGGCAGGTCCCGTTGCCTGCTATTCTCTTCCGAGTGCGCGGCGTGCCAGGCGTGCGCTATGCGGTGCGGCTTTTCAAAGGCACACCGGTCGCGCGGGCGCCGGACGGCGTGTTCTCGCAGACGATCGCGCTCGGGCTCGATGATGCGACGCTGGCCGGCGCGCCACGCAAGATGCTGCTGGGCTCGTGGGAACGTCTGCGCGAGCCCGATTCTATCGTGATCGATAAGGCCGGCTACGTGCTCCTATTCCCCGGCCAACCGCTGGAGCTGGGCCGCACCCTGGAGTTGAACGATCACAAGGTCACGATCGTTGGCATTTCCGACGCGTCAGCGCCGTTCGTGAGCTTCCCGGTGATCCACACGCGCTACAGCGAGGCAATCGATTTCCAGGGTCGCGAGCGCAAACAGCTCTCATTCGTTCTGGCCCGTCCGGATCCGGGCGTCGGCGCTGAGGAATTGGCGCGGCGAATCGAGGCAGCCACGGGTCTGCGTGCCCGCACCGCCGACGAGTTCCGCTGGGACTGCATCCGCTACTACCTCGCAAATACGGGCATACCGGTAAACTTCGGCATCACCATTGCAGTCGCGCTCATCGTCGGCACCGTCGTTGCGGGGCAGACGTTTTATCTCTTCACTGTCGAGAATTTGAAGCAGTTTGGCGCGCTCAAAGCCATCGGCGTCACCAACCGCCGGCTGGTCGGAATTATCCTGCTGCAAGCTTTCACCGTCGGCGCCATCGGTTTCGCGATCGGCACTGGCATCGGCACCGCCTTTTTCGAGCTCACCCTGCAGAAGCTCGCCACGCGCGAGCTCATTCTAGTCTAATGTGGCAAAGCGTGGCGCTCACCGGCGGCTGCATCTTCGTTATCATTATCGTTGCCAGCCTGCTCAGCATCCGGCGCGTGCTGGTTCTGGAGCCGGCGGCTGTCTTCCGCTGATCCCTCCATGAACACCGCCGTACACTGCCGCGAGTTGGCGAAAGAGTTTGGCTCTGGCCAGGCCCGCGTATGCGCGCTTCGCGGCGTCGATTTCGAAGTGCGCTTCGGCGAGACAACTTTCCTCGTCGGGCCGAGCGGCTGCGGAAAGACGACGCTCCTTTCGGTGGTCGCCGGCCTGCTCGACAGCTCCCGCGGCGAGGTCGAGCTCTTCGGGGAAAACGTCGAGCGCTTCCGGCCGGAGCAACGCATCCTTTTCCGCCGGAAAAATCTCGGGTTCGTTTTCCAGCAATACAATCTGCTGCCCGCGCTCACCGCAGCCGAAAACGCGGCGGTCCCGCTCTTGGCCGCCGGCATGCAGCGGCGCGAGGCCGTTGCGCAAGCCAAGGATCTGCTTGTTCGGCTCGGCCTGGAGAACCGGCTCGACACGCTGCCGTGCGCGCTTTCCGGCGGGCAGCAACAGCGGGTCGCGCTCGCCCGCGCGCTCGTGCACGAGCCCCGCCTGATCCTCTGCGACGAACCGACCGCCGCGCTCGACCACGAGACCGGCAGGCTGTGATGGAGCAAAAACGGTGTCCCAAATCAGCTGGCTCGTTCGTCACATGATTGAACCGAGTGGAATTTACCGCATGCACTGCAACTTTGGCATTGATCACCGCCGCAACTTCGACCGGCCGAGACCGCGCTCGTCGCGACGAAGCTTTATGTAAGGAGAGAATTTCCCCAGAGCGCAAACCAATCCAATATGACTAGGAGCACGCTTACCAAGTCTTCAAGAAGCAAGGCCGCTCTCATCGAGGGGAACGAAGGCATCGAAAAAGCAGCCATCCTGGCGTCAGCTGCCCCGTTAGGCATCGTCTCAATGACAACATTTCCATTGAGCCTGATTGCCTTGGGACAGATCAGGCGCAAGCAGTTCGACGACACCCTCACTCTGCGGCCGAAGAGGAAAAACAACTGAAGCGCTCGAATCGCGCAGCGGATCGAGAGGACTGCTCAATGTGAAAAACCGCACAAATTGTTTTTCTGGTCGGATACGCAGATGGGCGGGCAGATGGAAAAGAGACAATTCCATCTGCGGATTGTTCGACCTATCCTCGCCGGTTTGAGTTTGCCAACGCGACGCGATTGCCTAACCTCCGTTTCACCCCAAGCACGTCGGGCAGGAGAAATCAGGATGTCTACCTTCACCGGGCAGAAAGCAAAGATGCTGGCAGGCGAAATGTACATGGCTAGCGATCCCGAGCTTTCTGCCGCCCACCTTCGCGCCCAGGCAATACTTGCAAAGTTCAACGCGACCCCGGCGGAGGCCGATGATGAACGGCGCACTCTGCTGATGGAATTGTTCGAAAGGATTGGCGCAGGAACGGTGTTGAAGCCCACTCTCCGGTGCGACTACGGCTTTAACATAGCCATCGGAGACCGGACGTTCGTCAACTATGACTGTCTCCTTCTCGACTGCAATCGCATCACGATCGGCGACGAAGTGCAGATCGCGCCCGGTGTCCACATCTACACGGCGACGCATCCGATCGAAGCCGCTGCACGACGCTCTGGTATCGAGTACGCGCTGCCCGTGTCGATTGGGGATGGCGTCTGGCTTGGCGGACGCGCCGTAGTTTGTCCGGGCGTCACCATCGGGGCGAATACGGTGGTTGGCGCCGGAAGCGTTGTCACACGGAATTTGCCGGCAAATGTGGTCGCTGCCGGCAGTCCCTGTCGCGTCATTCGCCAGTTATGACCGGGCTCAGAAGAAGGTCGCAATCAGCTTGCCGGACCTGTAACGCTCAAGAGCCGGAGTCAAACGGATAGCTGGCAAACCGGTAGAGCATGAGTCCACCTGCTCGTCGATGTGTAGTGGAACGGGCAGGAAGAGTCATCCTCTTGTCTGGCTTTGGTTTGACAAGTCATAGGTAACCACGGGCGACCTCAGCGGCAGCTACGGAGCGGCGGGTGATCTCGACTTCATGTCCTCATGGACGCTCATCGGGCGGGGCACCAAAGACACGGGCCGGGCTGTTCTCACCGCCGAATTTCGCTTCAAGATGGGCGACCGACCGATCTTCAATCTGCGTCCATCTGTTCCATCTGCGGATTGTTCGACCAAAACAGCCTCGCAAAAGAATAGGGCAACTGGCTTGCGGGTTTCTCGCCGGACGATTAGGCCTGAACCCATCCACCCTGGCCCGTGTCAAAACTTTCATGAAACGCATCCGCATCAACCACACGACGGAGTATTATTACAACCAGCCGGTCACGTTCGGTCCCCATCGCGCGCTGATGCGGCCCCGCGAGGGGCACGATGTGCATATCGAGAGCGGGCGACTTGACATCGAACCGAAAGCCACCGTGCGCTGGCTGCGCGATCTCGACGCGAATTCCGTCGCCATCATTACCTTTGCAGAGCCCGCAGCGACGCTGCGTGTTTGCAGCGAAGTGCATGTCGATCTCTTCGAAGACAAGCTCACGGACTGCCAGATCGACCCGAGTGCCCGCGCGTTTCCGTTCCACTACTCGGCCAACGAGCAATTGGGATTGGTCCCTTACCGTCTCCCCAGCTATCCACATGACGGCACCGCCCTCCAACGCTGGCTGCGCGACCTTTACCATCCGGGCCAGCTGATTGACACGTTCGATTTGCTGAATAATCTGAACACGCACATTTTCGAGTCTCTCAAATACACTCAGCGACACGATCCCGGCGTCCAACGGCCCTTCGAGACGATCTCTTTGGGAAGCGGATCCTGCCGCGACTATGCCGTCCTCATGATGGAGGCCGCCCGCCATTGGGGGTTTGGGGCGCAATTCGTCACCGGCTATGTGCAGATGGGAGAGGGTCAGCACGGCGCCACGCACGCGTGGACGGAAATTTACATTCCCGGAGCGGGCTGGCAGGGATTCGATCCCACGAACAACAAGCCCGCCGGAGACGAGCACATCTCTGTCGGAGTGGCTCCCTCCGCCGAAGACGCCTCGCCGCTCTCCGGCTCCTGGGAGGGACCAGCGGACGCCTTTGAGCGCATGGAAGTCTCAGTGCAGGTCGTGGCATTGGAAGACTCGCCGAAAAGTCCGCTGTAGCGATCCAGTTGCTCGCGCGGCGAGTCTTTATGTTTGGAAGCAGCGCTGCAAGTTAGGGTCGGAATCGAGCGCGCTTTCGATTTCCGGCACACAATCGCGGGAGGACAGGACGGTGTAGAAATCGGACTTGATTGAGGGTGCGGTGCGGGCGGCCGCCAGCCATTCCGCCCGGTCGAGGGGATCGTTCGCGATGGCGTCCCAAAAGCCGGTCGCGTCGAACAGCCTGGCAATGTGTTCGGAGTGCAGTCCTTGGATGAGGCTCATTAGATAGGTGGCGACGCCGACTTGGAGCCCGTGGAGGCGGGGACGCTTGCTGATGCCGTCCAGCGCGTGCGAAACGAGATGTTCGCTGCCGCTGGCCGGCCGGGAAGATCCGCAGATCGCCATGGAAATGCCGTTCAGCAGAAGAGTGGTGCCGAGCAATTTCATTCCCTCGAGATCCCTTGCGGGACGGCCGAGAAATTGAAAGACGCTTGCATCGGAAAGCAGGGCGGCGAAATCATCCACTGGCGTTCCTACGGCGTGAAAGGCCAGCTTCCAGTCCGTGACAGCCGTGAACTTCGCCACGACGTCGCCGATCCCGGAATGCCAGAGAATCTCCGGCGCGCCCAGACATACGGCAGTATCAATAAACACGCCCAGAGGCATGGCCGAAGGCAGCGAACGCCGGCGGCCTCCGACGGTGAGGCTGGATTGCGGGCTGCAAATGCCGTCGTTTGACAGGGACGTCGGCACGGCGAGATAAGGAAGCCGGGAAAGATAGGAGATATATTTTGCGACATCGAGCGCCTTGCCGCCGCCGAATCCGATGATCGCATCGGCCTGTTTCGGGAGATGGTGAAAGAGTTCGGTCGCCTCTTCAAAGCTGGCCGATTCCACCGGGGTTTGTTGCGGCACGGCGACGTTCCGGGACGCGAGCGACTCAGCCAGCCGGGCCATCAGGTGCGGAGCAAGATCCTTGCTAAATAAGATGAGGACCCGGAGGAAGCCATGGCGTTCGGCGTAGAGACCCATGCGATCCAGCGCGCCGGGCTTTACGCGGACCGCCGCCGGGATGGCGGTTTGCCTCGGCGTCAGCATACGAGGCGCTCTACGATTTGCGACCACTTCTCGAAACCGTAGAATCCCTCACCGCGTTCACGCAAGGCCTTGGCCAGCCAGCCCCGGGCAAAACGTCTCTGCGGCGGCACCAGCAGGGCGGGATCGAGATCGGGCCGGCCATCGCCAGCAAAGGCCACCTGGTCGGAACGCTTCAATGCATCCTTCACGATCTCCAGTTTGTTCACGCCCTTGGTGGGACTGAAAAATGGTGACCGCTCCGGCAAAGACATCTGGAGGCCGCGCTCGGGGTCGAATGTTCCCGGATTGGCATAGACAGTCACCGACACTCCCGCCTTGGCCAGCAGATGGTCAATATACCAGGCGCATCCGGCGGAGGCGATCACGATGTCCCAGCCGCTGTCTCGCAAGACTCGGATGGACTCCGCGAGACCCGCGTCGAGTTGCGCGGAATCGGCCAGATCGAGCAACGAGGCTTCGCTTGTGCGGATGCGGAGGAAAATTTGGGCCAGGGCTTCGAAGTGGGTGATTTCTCCCGCGACGTACTTCTCCCAAGGATCATCCTCCAGGGGAACCGGCCAGCGTTGGCGAACCCGGTCGAAAAAATCAAATCTCGTGAGCGTGCCGTCGAAGTCAGAAACCAGAATCCCCATTACCGGGGCGTAATGAGCACGCCACGGGCTGTCAAGATTGAAGGGCCGGAGGTTCGGAAACGTCTCCTTTCTGCAGATGAGGGAACCCGGTTGGCGGCCGAACCCTGCTTGTTCTTGCCTAAGCAGGAATGGACGCATTATTCTCATCCCGATGGAAAAAGCTTTGGAGGAAGCAAGCTTGGCCTGGCATTCGATTCCTTCTGATCGAGTGGTCGGGAAATGGGAGACCAATTTGGAGTCTGGTCTTGATGCCGGCACAGTTTCCCGTCGGTTGGATAAACACGGTCCGAATCGCTTGCCGGCCGCCGGCAAGAGGGGGCCCCTCATGCGATTTCTCATGCAGATCAACAACATGTTGATCTATGTGCTTATCGCTGCCGGGGTGGGAAAGATCCTCCTCGGGGAATTCGTGGACGCGGGCATCATCTTCGCGGTGGTCGTGATCAATGCGCTCCTGGGCTTTGTGCAGGAGGGGAAAGCCGAGAAGGCGCTCGATTCCATTCGGAACATGCTTTCGCCCGAGGCCATGGCCCTCCGCGACGGCAAGTCGCGCATGGTCCCGGCCGAGGAACTCGTGCCTGGTGACGTCGTGCTGCTCCAGTCCGGTGACAAGGTTCCCGCCGACCTCCGCCTCGTTGAGGTAAATAACCTCCGGATTGAAGAAGCTCCGCTGACCGGAGAGTCGCTGCCGGTCGAAAAAACCGATGAGCCGGTCGCGGAAAATGCCCAAATCGGAGATCGCAAGAGCATGGCGTATTCGGGAACCCTCGTGGTTTCGGGCCGCGCGAAAGGCGTCGTCGTCGCGACCGGTGGCGAGACCGAGCTCGGCAACATCAACAAAATGCTCGCCGGCGTCAAGACCATGGAGACGCCGCTGCTTCGGCAGATCGAGGAGTTCGGCAAAGCGCTCACCATTGTCATCCTGATCGTCTGCGTGATCGCCTTCGCATATGGCCGGCTCTTTCTTGACAAGAGCTTCACCGACATGTTCAAAGCCGCTGTCGGCATCGCCGTATCCGCCATTCCCGAAGGTTTGCCGGCCGTGGTGACGATCACGCTCGCTCTCGGCGTGCAGCGCATGGCCCGGCGACATGCCATCATCCGCCGCCTGCCAGCCGTCGAGACGCTCGGTTCGGTCTCGCGCATTTGCTCCGATAAAACCGGCACGCTTACCCGCAACGAAATGGTGGTCACAGCCGTTGTCACCGCCGGTTCATCGTACGAGGTGACCGGCGAGGGGTATTCGCCCAAGGGAGAGCTTCGCCAGGAGGACAAGCCGGCGGACGCCGACCCCGTGGTCGAAAAAATGGCCCGCGCCGCCGTGCTCTGCAATGAGTCCGAGATCCATGAAGACCAGGGCACCTGGAAGCTCACCGGGGATCCGACCGAGGGAGCGCTCCTCCCGTTTGCCGCCAAGGCTGGCCTTTCCCGGGAGACTGAGACCGCCGCGCTGCCGCGCACGAACATGATCCCGTTCGAGTCCGAGCACAAATTCATGGCCACACTCCACGGAACAGCCAGCACACCCGTCCTCTTCGTCAAAGGGGCGCCTGACGTGATCATAAACTACTGCGACCGGCAGGAGCTCGCCGATGGCAGACAAGCGCCAGTGGATCGCGCTTATTGGGAGGCTCAGAACGAAAAGATTGCCCGTCGTGGTCAGCGGGTGCTCGCTCTCGCGTGGCTCCCGCAGGCTCAGATTGACGACGCCACCTTCAATCCGCAAGGCCTCAGCCGCGAACTCGTTTTGCTCGGGCTGGTCGGCATCATTGACCCGCCGCGCGAAGAAGCCATCGCCGCCGTCAAAGAATGCCACGAAGGCGGAATCCGGGTGACCATGATCACCGGCGACCATGCGGTTACCGGAGCAAGTATCGCCAAATTGCTTGGAATCGGTGATGGCAAAGCCTACGTCACCGGAGCCGAGGTCGAGAAAATGGACGACGACCAACTGGAGGCCAAGTGCCGCCGGATTGACGTCTTCGCCCGCACCAGCCCCGAGCACAAACTCCGTCTCGTTCGCGCCATGCAGGCGTCGAATCAGGTCGTCGCCATGACCGGTGACGGTGTGAATGACGCGCCGGCGCTCAAGCAGGCCGACGTCGGGGTGGCCATGGGCATCAAGGGCACCGAAGTCTCGAAAGAGGCCGCCGAGATGGTGCTCGCGGACGACAACTTCGCGTCCATCACGGCCGCCGTTCGCGAAGGACGCACGGTTTTCAACAACATTGAAAAGGCGATCCTTTTCATGCTTCCCACCAATGGGGGGCAGGCGCTCACCATCCTCGCCGCGATTTTCCTCGGACTCACGCTGCCCATCACGCCGCCGCAGATCTTGTGGATCAACATGGTGTCATCTGTCACCCTTGCGCTGGCCATTTCGTTCGAACCGCACGAGTTCGGGGTGATGCAGCGTCCGCCCCGGACAGTGGATCGTCCGCTGCTGGATCGGTTTGGGATTTGGCGGATTGCCTTCATTTCCCTTCTCCTGCTTATCTTCACCTTCGGCACGTTCTTCTGGCTCACCAAACACGGCGCCTCGCTGGAACTGAGCCGCACGGCGGCGGTCAACGCCATGATCGTCGGCCAGGTCTTTTACCTCGTGAACAGCCGCTTCCTGCTCGACTCGTGCTTTTCCTTGCGCGCCCTGACGGGCAACAAATGGATTCCGATCTCCATTGGCGGGGTCATCATCCTGCAGCTGCTCTTCACTTACGCGCCGTTCATGCAGGCCATCTTCGGCACCGAGGGGCTCCCGCTTTCCATCTGGGGCTGGCTGCTCCTGGGCGGGTTCGCTTTCTTCACGCTCGTCGAGTTGGAAAAGATCCTCATCCGCTGGGCCTTCCCCAAGGTCACAGAACCAAAGACCGCCTGAGACCGGCACACTCCTCCAGCGCCAGCACGCTAACGACCATTGGCTTTGTCGGTGCCGGATTGCTGCGTTTTTTCGCGCGTTGATTTCTCAAGAACGGCCGTTCCTCTTCTTGCTGAACTATCGCCAAATGCTTCACGCTGCCTTTTCGGGCCGCACCTTGAAGAAAGTGACGTAAAGGACCGGGACGACGAGGAGGGTGAGGGCCGAGGCGAAGAGGAGGCCGACGACGATCGTAACCGCCATCGCGCCGAAGAAAACGTCGAAGATGAGCGGGATCAGCCCGAAGACCGTCGTGAGAACAGCCATGGAAACCGGGCGCACGCGGCTGACGGAGGCATCCACGACGGCATCCCACGGGAGTTTGCCGGCGGCAAGCTGGGCGTTGATCTCGTCAATCAGAACGATGCCATTCTTGATGAGCATGCCCGAAAGACTGAGTGCGCCGAGCAGGGCCATGAACCCGAACGGTTGATTGAAAACCAGCAGACCGACGACGATTCCGATGATGGAGAGCGGCACGGTGAGCCAGATGATGAGCGTGACGCGCAGAGAGTTGAAGAGACAGATCACCGTGAGGACCATCATCAGCAAAAACGGGGGAAGTGTGCCGGCGAGCGCAGCCTGCGCTCGGGAGGAATCTTCGTATTCGCCGCCCCATTCCATCCGGTAACCCGGCGGCAGTGGAATCGCTTCGATTTTCTCGCGCACCCGCCCGAGCATTGTGCTTGCGAGGCCGGAGGTCTGGTCTGCATGCACGGTAATGGTAGGCATGCGGTTCCTTCGCATGCGAATTGGGTCTTCCAATTCCGTGGTGAAATCAGAAACAATCTGTCTTACCGGCAGAAAGCGGCCCGCCACCGGGCTGAACACCTGCACGTCCCGGATCGAGTCGGGGTCGGCCCGCTCGGCCTCTGGACCCCGCGCTATGATGGGCAGGAGTTCGTCGCCCTCGCGATAAACGCCAATGCGCCGGCCGCTGAAGGCGGCCTCGAGCGTTGTGCCGAGATCCGTCCGCGTGATTCCAGTCAGGCGCGCCTGCACTTCGGAAAACTGTGGGCGCAGTGTGGGAACGGGTTCGCGGCTGTCAATCCGGATCCCTTTCGCCCCACCGTCCTGTCGCAGGATTTCCATGGCCTGCGCAGAGAGCGAACGAAGGGTGCCGTAGTCCTCACCGGAAAACCGCGCTTGTACGCGTCCGCCCTCGCCGGGCCCCAGCAGGAATCGCTTCGTGATGATCTGTGCGTCGGGATAGTTCTCGGTGAGCTCCTTTTGCACGCGCGGCAGGACTACATTGATCAGGCTCTGGTCTTTCACATCAACGAGAAATTGCGCGTAGGACGGGTCAAATCGCTCGGGTGAATACGTGAGAAGAAACCGCAGTGCGCCCTGGCCGACGGACGTTGTAATGTGTGTAATGCCAGGAATCTCCGCAATGGACTTCCGCATCTCTGTGGTCACACGATCGGTCTGATCCAGCCGGGTTCCCCCCGGCAGCCAGACGTCCACCATGAACTGCGTCCGCGTCGAGTCCGGGAAAAAGCTGTTTTGCAGGAACCCGAATCCATAAATGGACAGAGCGAGCATTCCCACCAGCACCGCGATCGTCACGCCGCGCGCCCGCATGCACGCGAGCAGGATCTTTTTGTAGCCTTGGTAAATGGCTCCCCCGTAGGGGTCGCTCTTTTTTTCGGTGGCGCTGGGCGGGGCCGCCTTCAGAAACAAGTATCCGAACAGCGGGGTGATCGTCACCGCGGTGATCCAGCTCAGGCCGAGGGAAATCAGGAGAACGACAAACAAGGAACGGCAGTATTCTCCCGTGCTGTCGTCCGAGAGACCGATGGCCCCGAAGGCGAGCACCGCGATAGCCGTCGAGCCCAGCAGGGGGATTGCTGTCTGGGAAACGACATTCTTCGCAGCCTGCAATTTATCCCCGCCCCGTTGCATCGCGATGAGCATGCCCTCCGTGATGACGATGGCATTGTCCACCAGCATCACGAGGGCGATGATGAGGGCGCCGAGTGAGATGCGCTCGAGGATCAGCCCCGTCTGATTCATCACGATCATCGTGCCGCACATCGTGATGAACAAAACCCCCCCAATGATGAGTCCGCTGCGCAGTCCCATCGCGAGGAGCAGCACGACAAAAACGATGAGAATCGACATTCCCAGGTTTGCAATAAACTCGTTGATCGCCTCGGTCACGGTGTCCGCTTGGAAGGAGATTTTGTGCAGCTCCATCCCAAGCGGGATTTGCGAGCCGAGCTCGCGGATGCGCCGCTCGACCGCCGCGCCCATTGTGACAACATTGCCGCCGCCGACCGTCGAGATGCCGATGCCGATGGCCCGCTTTCCGTCGTAGCGAAGAGAAGTGCTTGGGGGATCAATGTAATCCCGGCGGACAGTCGCGATGTCTTTCAGATAGACGAGCTCGCCGCCGCGATCACCCCCTCCCCGGATCAGCAGATTCTCGAAATCTTCCACCCCTGTCCATTCGCCGGTGGGATTGATCGTGATCGCGAGCGGACCGACATCCACGGCTCCGCTCGGGACCACCAGGTTCTGCTCCCGCAGTGCCGCAAAAATTGTCTCGGGCTGGATTCCTAGCTGGGCCATGCGGTCGCGGGCAAGCTCGATGTAGATAACCTCTTGCTGGTGTCCGAAGATCTCGATTTTCTTTACGTCGGGCACGAGGAGCAGCTCGCGGCGGAGCAATTTTGCCGTGTCGTAGAGCTGCGCGTCGGAGAACTCCGGCCCCGTGAGCGCAAAGAAAATCCCGAAGACATCACCGAAATCATCGAGCACAAGGGACGGCCCGGCGCCCGGCGGCAGGCGGCGCTGGGCGTCGGAGACCTTGTGCCGGAGTTCATTCCACACCTGCGGCAGCGACTTTGCGTCGTATTGGTCCCGGATCGTGACGGTCACTGTGCTGCGTCCGCGTTCGGAGCGCGAAACCACTCGCTCCAGTTGTTCGAGTTGCTGGGCTGCAAGTTCGATGACGTCGCTGACCTCTTTCTCCACTTCCTCCGCGGATGCGCCGGGGTAGGGAGTGATGATGAGGGCGTCTTTGATCGTGAACTCGGGGTCTTCCAGCCGCGGCAGGTGAATATAGGACCAGATCCCCAGCACGACCATGAGCACGGCGAAGACCAGTGTGACCGTCTTGTTGCGAATGGACGCCTCGGCAATATTCATGGCCGGCAGATCAGGGGTTGCTCGTTTGCATCCGCCGAACCTTCATCCCGTCCGACAAGAAGCGGACGCCGGAGATGACAATTTCGTTGCCCGGAGCAAGGGCAGCGCCACGCACCCTCACCGAATCACCTGTCACCCCGAGCATTTCGACCTCCACGTGGCTGACTTTCATGGACGCGGGATTCAGCTTCCAGAGAGAGCTCTTTCCGCTCGCCGTGGAAACCGCCCGCACGGGCACCTGAAAGACGCCTTCTTCGGGGGGCTGGGCGCTGAGCCGGCTCTTCAGTCGCAGAAGGACCGTGCAGGTCATGCCGGGGAGGATGTTCTGATCCTCGGGCGGGTAGAGGTTGAAGGTGACCCGGAAGGTGCGGGTGACCGCGGTGGCCTCGGTGCTGAAGGACTTGAGTTCGAGATCAAACTGCTGGTTGGGGATGGTGGGAAACTCGGCCTTAGCTTCAAGAAGATAGCGGGCATTTCTGGCGGTGATCCCGCGATCGGCCGCCGACATGTCCGCCTCTGGCACCTGGATATCCACCTCCAGGGTCGTGGTATTTTGGAAGATCAGCACGACCTGGCGGGCCTGCACGTTTTGGAAATTATTGACCAGCGTCCGGGCGACCCGCCCGTCAAAAGGGGCCACCATGCGGGTATCCTCAAGCGCGCGTTGGGCCTCGCGCAGGGCCGCCTCCGCTACATCATGCGTGCGCTGGAATCCGTCCAGCTCGCTCCGGGAGATCACGCCGCGTTGTTGCAGTTGCCGCCGTCGCGCGAGTTCGGTGTGTGCGGTGTTGAAATCGGCCCGCGCGGCGTCCACCCGGGCGACAAAATTGGTTTCGTCCAGGCGCCCCAGCAGGGCCCCGTATTTGAAAGTCATTCCCTGCGTGGCGGGGAACTCGATCAGCCGCCCTGGAACATCGAACGACATGTCGGACGTGTCGGCGGCGGCCACCTCGCCGGGGAAACGGCGGAACGGCACCTCAGTTGTCGTGTCGAGAATAAAGGTCTGCACGGGCGGAATAACCGGAACGGGTTCTTCTTTCGGAGAACACCCGGCCATCCATGCCAGGATCATTGGCAGTCCGATCCCGCGCAGAAGAATCCGCAAAGAAACAGTGTGACGCATACCCGAAAAATTTTGCTGAGCCTCGTGGAATCCTGAGGACAGGGCCAGCAAATTATCCCTTCTCGCGGCCAGAGGGCTGCCAGAGGGCGGCGAGAGGGCGGTGTATTTCTTCTGGCTTTAGAATGCGCCCGAAGGAAACAATTCAGGGCATGAAAACAGGCGTTGTCAGCGTGCTGCTGGTGCCCTGGATTCCTCCGCTCTACGCGCCCCTGCCTCGAAGCGCGCGGGCCCGGTGACCCTGGCCAGATGCTCGCGCAGAATCCGCTCGATTTCCGCGATCGCCATCGGATGACGGAACGCTCCGTGGCCGGCAGGAATGATGAGTTCGGATTCCGCCGTGGCCAAGTGCGCGCTCGAGTAGGGAACCACGCCATCGGAGCTGTTCGGTGAATCCCCGCGTCCACGATCGCCAATAATCGTGTGATGAGGCGCCTCGATGGGGCGTTGGTTCAACGCCTGAAGGAACGGTGATTTGGGGGAAAGACCGCGGATGCTTGTCGGCGGCCTCCGGAGGTCCATCGTGGTCACGACATCCGCGATCTCGGCGATGGTTCCGGTGATATTTTGCGGAAGCCGGATGAGCGTGGCGAAAAATCCCGCCGGGCCCGCCAGGGCCATGCGGCTGCCGCGATGCGGCGCGCAAACGAAGATGACACGGCGCACGCTTTCGACGCGGTCGAAGAAGAGCGAATCGCGCAGAATCGGGGCATTCGGCAGCCGCCCGGCCACATGGGGCGCATCCTCGCCGAAAACCTGGTTGAAGAGCGCCGGGCCGCCGGAACTCGATGCCTGCGCGCGCGCAGTGATGCCGCCCATGCTGTGCCCGACGAGCACTATGCCGCGGGGAGGCCGGTAACGCGCCTCGACAGCCAGTAAATCCCGGCGCAGCTCCATTGCGGAAACTGGAATCGGTTGTCCGGTCGGATAAAAGAACGCCCAGAATTGGAAGTTCTTGCGGATGAACGGATCCGCTTCCAGTTGCCGAACGACCTCTCCCCACATGCTCGGAGTGGAGAGTAAGCCATGCACGAGCACGACCGGAATCCGCTCCGAATCATACGGCTGCATGAAAATGAGGTTCGTGGGATAAGTGAAGCGATCAACCTGAAAAAGCCACCGCAGGCTGAGCAGAAGCGGATTACCCCGGCGGAACGTCGCGATGGTGGGCGCGTAGAGGTCCCCCGCGACCGGGCGGATTTTTCCTGCGAGGGACACAAATTTTGTGTTCTCGGGATTTAGGAAGTGGATGGTCGTTTCGCACGCGCCTCCGCGTGTGCGCACGTCGGCAACCACTGTAACCGGCAGTCGGTATCCCTGAAGCGGCTCGAAGGGTTGTTTCACGCGGTCCGGCTCGCTCACTCCAATCATCGGCACACCCCAGCCCGCCCATTGCAGAGGAGCGGACGCCCGCGTTCGCGCGGGACGTATGGGGTCGAGGTCATTCAGCAGCGACGCCGGCCATTCACCACGTTCAGCGGCAATCCGTACGTGGTAAACGATGCCGTCTGGTCCGGTGAATTCCGTGACACGCAGCTTCCCGTCCTCATAGTTGGACTCAATGAAGCGCCCGAGTGCGACGTTCGCGATGTCGCGGGCCTGCGGCGAGTCTACCGGCAGCGCAGCGCGCAGGGCCGCGAGGCACTGCTCCGAGGCCGCTTGCGCGTTCAGATTGCGCCGGGCGGAGGCCGCCCACTCGCGGGCCTGTGTGAGGCTGCCCTCCCGCACCCGTGGCGGTGCCGGAAACTGTGAGAGTGGCGCGCAGCCCGAAACGCTCGCGAGCACGACCCCTACGATCCAGCACGGCAGGGGATTCTTCATAATGGGCTGTTCGTCTATCAGCGTCTCTGGCACACTGCAAACACGATGACAATTCGACGGCTGGCAGGAGTCATTACGCGCCTCGCGACGCTCGTCCTTGTCCTGTGCCTTGCCGCTCTCTTGCTCACCGCCTACCTGCCGATGCGCGTCAGCTTCTCTGTTCCCGCAAGCTTCCCGCCCGCCAATTACGACACAGCCAAAATCGCGCTCAAAAAACAGTTCGCCGGCGCGCCGCAGTCCCTCTCCCGCGCCGGCCGCCCGAGGGCCTTCCTCCACGATCAGCCCACCGAAGACGTCTTCGTCCTCCTCCACGGGCTGACCAATGCCCCCGAGCAATTCGACAAGCTCGGGCAGATCCTTTTCGAGCGCGGCCATAATGTTGTCCTTCCGCTGATGCCCGGACATGGAGAGGCCGACTTGATGACTGACAAGCTCGGGGCGTTTACGGCGCAGGCCATGCTCGATTCCGCCGACGAAGCCGTCACCCTTGCGCGCGGGCTGGGGCGCCGTGTCACAGTCGCCGGGCTTTCCATCAATGGCACAACCGCTGCCTGGATTGCGCAGAACCGCGCCGATGCGGACCGCGTCGTCCTGCTCGCTCCGTTCATCGCTCCCTTTGGCCTCCCGCAATGGGCCATTTCGCCGCTCAGCAACCTGCTTGTCCGGCTCCCCAATTCCTTCTTTTGGTGGGATCCCACTAAGAAAGACAACCTGCCGCGGCCTCCCTACGTTTACCCCCGTTTTTCCACGCGCAGCATCGGAGAAACGATGCTGCTGGGTCTGGACGTTCTGAGCGCCTCCAGGCGATCCGCGCCCGCTTGCGGCTCCATCCTGCTCGTGACGAGCGCCTCCGACTTCGCCGCAAACAACACTCTCACGGCCCGTCTCGCCGCAAACTGGCAGGAACGCCGTCCCGAGGCCGTCGCGACATACGAATTCCCGAAAAAAGACGACGTGCCCCACGATTTCATTGACCCGGCCCAGCCCAACCAGCGCGTCGGGCTTGTCTATCCCCGCCTCATCGAAATGCTGGAAACCGGGAAGCCTCCGCGCGTAGTTGTCTGTTCGAGGCCCTCACGGGCGCGGCCACCGGCAAGTCGTCGGGACCGGTTTCGCTCGGCATCCGCCTGTCGATATCTGTTGCCCGACATTGCATCCTAGCCTATGCCTATTACTCGACTTGTGCTCCTGACTGCCTCGCCAGGGACCCCGCGGCGCTGCCATTTCAGAGGCTCGTTTTTTCGGGATTTGCTCTAATTAACTTCCAGCCAGCATTGCCATGGCCAGAAGGATGGCCACCATCAGAAGCGACAGACTCGCGATCGCCCACTGTCGCAGGAGGCCATCTGCGCGCTCCAGCGCCGCGCCGCAGGCGGCGGCGGCGCGCGCGACAACCCCGCTCGCGACCACGACATCCCCTTCCGGGATGCGGGGGAGACGGTGACCCCAACGCCGCAGCCCGAAAGCCAGCACCCCGCCGAGCAGAACCGGCCATAGCACCTTCCAGAGCGCTGCAGGAGCCAGCGCGTCGGAGAGGGAACCGATTCCCGCAAATGGATACAGTATCCAGGGGACCGTGATGGAAGCGACTGCCATCGCCAGCCACGGCGCGACGAGTCTGGCGGCCGCCGGCTTGTCCGGGTCTCGCCCCCCAGTCAATACGAGCTGGTGCAGGAAGTGCAGCATCAGAAGGGTTGTTCCGGACGCCGATAATGTCGCGAGTGTCCCTGCGATGCCGTATCCGAGCGGGTCCTTCACCGCCAGCTTGGCCAAGGCGCCGCCGGTAAGCGGGAGCCCGGCCAGACCGAGCGCTACCACTACCCCGGGCACCACAACGATGCCAATGCGCTGCGAAGCGGTCAAAGCGGCCACGCCCACGGCAAGGAATAGCGCGCCTTTTACCAGGACATGGTGGGTGGCGTAAAAGGCGGCGAGAGGAGCGACGCTGGCGTCGCCCGCGGAAAGCCCCATTCCAAGCACCGCCGCGAGGAAGCCCATCTGGCTTACACTGGAGTAGGCGAGCACGGTTTTCGGGTTGGTTTGCGTAATGCCCACGGCTACGCCGTAAAACGCTCCGCAAAGGCCCACGATGGTCAGCAATTCTCCCCAGCCCGGAAACGCCATGCCGAAGGGCAAAAATCGAATGAGCCCGATGACACCGGCCTTGACGGCGGCACCACTGAGAACGGCGGCGGCCGGAATCGGCGATGCCGTGTAGCTCAGCGGCATCCAGAAGTGCATCGGCAGGAGAGCCATTTTCATTCCGAAGCCGGTTATCAACAGCGAAAGGATCACATACCGGGAGGGTGCGGCTTGCAGGGCATCGGCGGAGTCAGCTATCCTCAGGCTGCCATCCGGCGTGTTGGCGGCGAGGAGCACAAACCCCATCAAGAGCAGGTTCTCGCCGAGCAACGCGAAGCCCATGTAAATGGCGCCTGCACGGCGCGCGGCGGGCGTCCCATCGTAAGTCACGAGCCCATAGGCCGGGAGGCTGACAAGCGCGTAAGAAAGGAAGAAGCTCAGGAGATCCGCCGCGACGAAAATCCCCAGGCTTCCAATGAGCGTGAAGAGCCAGCAGACCGTAAAGCTCCCAGTGATGGTTCTTCCACGGAAAAACGCCGGTGCGTAAAATCCCGCCGCGATCCACAGCAGCGATGCCGCAGTCAAAAGCATGGAGCCGGAGGCGTCGAGCATCAACATCACGTGGTAGGGCTCCCCGCTCAGCACCACAGGGGAATTCAGAGTGCCAATAAGCGCGGCAGCCAGCGCTGGAACGGGAGCAACCCAAAGCAGCTTCGGCATGATCTTCCTCGCGCTCGCGGACAGGCACGCCAACAGCATGGCGACCGGCAGCGCCAGAGCGGAGAGGAGCAGCAGTTCGGGATTCAAGGTCGCGTGGCCTCCGGGAGTTGCACTCGGCCGATCTGGAGGAGTTCGACCGGCTTCTGCGGAAACATTCCCACCAGCAACGCGCAGACAGCCAGAGCTAGCACCACGATCTCGCGAAGCCGCGACACGGGCACCGCCAATGTCAGCGGGATTTCGGAATCGGCCAGCGCGGGCACCAGAGCGCGGAACATGTAACCCCCGGCGAGGAGTCCGCCGGCGAGGATGACGGTGGCCCACCACCATTGCCCTGAGTCGAACGACGCCGAGAGCAACAGACATTTGGTGAAGAACCCGCCCGAAGGCGGCACGCCGACAAGCGACAGCGCCGCGAGCCCGAAGGCAAAGACCGTGACCGGCAACGCCCGCCCGATCCCGCGCAGATCGGCGATCCGGTCGTGCCCAAGAACCCCGGCCATGAGGCCAGCCGCCATGAACATCGCTGCCTTGGCAAACGCGTGCGAAATCGCCTGGAACATTCCGCCCGCCAAGGCATTCGGCTCTGCCGCGAGCGGAAAGATCAAAAACAGATAGCCGATTTGCGCCACTGTCGAATAGGCGATGAGAAGCTTCAACCGTGCCTGCCGCAACGCCACCACGCCGCCGACCACGATGGCACCCGCCCCCATCGCGCCAAGAATCTGCCCGGCGATTGCATCCGTCATTCCTGGCGCCACGTCAAACCACAACCGAACGATGAGAAAGAACGAGCCCTTGACCACGAGAGCCGAGAGCAAGGCGCTGGCCGCGGGCGGCGCACCTGAATGAGCCGGGGGAAGCCACATGTGAACCGGGAACAAGGCGGTCTTTGCGGCGAGCCCCGCAGTCATCAACGAAATCGTGAGCCACAGCGCCGGCTCGGGGCGAACCTGCGCAGCCAGCACGCCGATGTCGAGCGTGCCGTAGCCGCCATAGAGCAAGACGGCTCCAAGCAGGTAAAGCGCTGAACCAATCAAGGCAAACAGCAGGTAGCGCAACGCGGCGGTCAATGTCGCGGGGCTGCCACTCAGGCAAACCAACGGCACGCCGGCGAAGGTGACGAGCTCCAGTGCGACATAGAGATTGAAAAGGTCGTTGCCCAGGAACACCGCGTTCATCGCCGCCCAGACGGAGAGCAGCAGGATCCAAAAGCAAAGCGAGGCGCGGGTTTCGGGCCTTCCCCGCGGCACGTAAAACTCCTGCGGCGCATACAAACCGGCGGCCAGAATCACGATGGATGTCACCACAATCATCGCCGCGGAGAGCCCGTCGGCGCGAAGCTTGATCCCGAGGGGTGGAGCCCATCCACCGGAGAGATATGTTAGCGCGTCGCCTGTCCGCCAGACGCCGCCTGCGATGACCGCCGCGATGCCAACCCCGGCCACAAGCAGGGCAAGCGTGATGCCGCGCGCGTATCGTCCGCCGGCCAGAAGAACCAGCAGAATTCCCGCGACCGGCAAGACGAGGGCCAGCACGAGAAATCCGCCGGAATTCGGCGAAGCGAGTGCTTCCGGCGGCATCAGGAATCCGTCTCCTTCGACTGGGATTCCTTGGGGTCATTCTGCAGGGACGTTCCGCGTGTTTCGTCGAAAAGCCGCAGCAGAATGGCGACACACAGCGCCGTGGCCGAAAAAGCAACCACAAGGCCGGTGATGACCAGCGCCTGGGGAACGGGATCGCCGCCCATTCCCGCCGCAGCGCCCCGGCGGGCCACCGCGCCGAACAGCAAAAAAATCCCGCCTCCGAGAATATTGAAGGCGACGATTTTCCGCAGTGGCTGAGGCTGGGCGATCAAGCCGTACAGGCCAAGCCCCACGAGGCACGCTGCGCAGATTCCGAAAATCGTAGCGATGCTCATGGTCTGGAGGATTTTCCGGGCGGGCCAATCACCAGCAAAGCAAGCGTGGCTCCGATGGAAAGCGTCATGGCCACTTCAATGAGAACGATGACCGTCTTGGCGAAATTCTCCGGATATGTCAGGAAACCATTGCCCGTGGCGAGACCAGCCACCCCGACCCCGAGAAAGACCGCGACCCCGGCCGCGAGAGCAACCCGCAGGCGAAATCCGCTCACGGCGGGAACGGCGCACACGCCCGCAAGAAATCCGAGAATTCCCATGGCGGCAATGATCGCCCCGCCCGCGAACGCGCTCCCCGGAGCATCCGCGCCCACCCAGAAAAGATATATGCCCACAAGGAGGCCAATCGGACTCAACACCCGCGCGAGGAAAATCAATGGTCCGCCCTTCTCCCGACGAAACCCAAACGCCGGACGCCCACCCCAGAAACGATCCGGAGCCAGCGACCAGACAGCCACTAGCGCCAAAAGCAGCACCACTTTTTCCAGCATCGTGTCGAGAGCCCTGTAAACCATCAAAACCGCCGTCACCGCATTGCCCAGACCCGTTGCCGCAAGGGATTGTTTTGCCGCTGGCGCAAGCGTGGGGGCGGGATCCGGCAGACCCAGCACGACGCCGGCCAAACCTGCCGTGACGCCGAGGCAAAGTACCAGAGCCGCGCCACGCCCGATTAGCCCGGGCGGCTTTTCCACGTCGTTCACGCTGCGCAGCCGGGTGCAGGCCCCGAGGAGCAGCGCCCCGGTCACACCGCCGCCCAGCGCCGCCTCGGTGAGCGCCACGTCAGGGGCCGAAAGCCCCATCCAGGCGAGCGAGAGCAGCAGCCCGTAAGCGACAAATCCAACAATCGCAGCAAAGCTGCCCCGTGCCACGATGACAAAACCCGCCACTGCGAGGATGAGCAGCGCAAGCCCGAAGGAAAAAATCAGCTCGACCTTCACGAGTCGTGCACCTTGCGCGCGATGAGTCGCGAGGCGGACGCGCTGGCCACCAGAACGAGCACCCAGACCGCGATCAACTTCAACGCGTCGAACGGCCAGGCCACATGCGGCAGCAGGCCCAGCATGATCAGGCCCAAACCGAGATTGTCAGCCTTGGTCAAAGCATGCAGGCGCGTAAGCGTGTCAGGAAAGCGCAGCAAGCCGACGGTGCCAGCGAGAAAAAAGAACGCGCCGAAGGAAACCGCCGCGATCGTAAAAACATTCAGCGCCACGCTCATCCTAAGACAGCAGTTGACTAGCCACAGAGGACACAGAGATCACAGAGCCCGAAACATGAGAAATTCTCTTTGGAAACGATTGTTCCGGGACCTTCCTCTGTGCCCTCCGTCTCTGTGGTTCAATTTTTTCCGTCTCCTCGTTCACTCCTCTTTCTCCGATTCGGCTTCGTCCGCCCGCGGAGCGCCGCCGCTTTTGACGAACGCCACCGAGGCGAAAG
This sequence comes from uncultured Verrucomicrobiae bacterium, assembly GCA_963810765.1. Taxonomy (GTDB): domain Bacteria; phylum Verrucomicrobiota; class Verrucomicrobiia; order Chthoniobacterales; family Terrimicrobiaceae; genus DASTFP01. Next base: position 80,655 of record CAWEOV010000015.1, on the reverse strand, counting down.
CCGCCAGAAGGGCGAGGATCAGCGCCACATCCGCCGCCGCCGGCAGTCCGCCTCCGGCGGATAGAAGGAGCACTGCAATGCCTCCGGAGCCGAGCAACTGTGCCGCCATCATCCGGTCCGCATCGTCGGGTCCGCGCAAGATACGGACAAGCCCGAGCGCCACCATCGCCAGCACAAAGCCCGCCGCGCAAAGAAGGAACTCACGCATCGGCCGTGTTGCCTCCCAAGGCCCTCACCAGCCGGGCCTCGTGATCAGCCATCTGCCCGGCCAGCGGCTGCTCCGTATCCAGGCAGTGCAACACGATCCGCCCGTCCTCGTCTTCCGCGACCGGAAGCGAGCCAGGCATGAGGCTGCCCATGCCCAGAAAAAGATCGCGCCGCGAGCCTGTGGGAATCCCGCATTCGCAGGTGACAAAGCCCGTGCGAAGAGGCAGCCGCGGATGAAGAGCGCGGATTGCCACGTCCACCCCAGCCACGATGGAACTCCACAGAAAATGCCATCCCAGCGATAGCAGGGCCACCAAGCGCGGGCGGTTCCGAGAGGGCGGAAGCAAGAGGAGGCTGATCCAGGCCGCCAGCGCCGCCGCAGGCAGCCCGATCAAAAGCCCGGCCGGCTTCACGCCGTCGAGCACCAGCCAGAGAATCAGGAATGCGGAAAATCGAATGCTCAAAGCGGGCAGCGAGTTTTTTTCATTTCAAACCATTGACGCCCGGGAAACTGACATCTCCAGGTTTGCACGTCAATTTCTGCCAAGGCCTTTTTCAGTTCGGACGACTGAAGGGCAATGATCGCCCGGGAATTTCGTTCGTCGGCAGGGGTGCGTGTTCTGCGGTTCGATTTTTAGTGGCGAACTGGCTAATCAGGCCGTGGGCTTGGGAGCGGCCAAGCCGAGCATTAGGAGTGACATCCCGCTAAAGAGGAGGTTTATGCCGAAGAAAAGTCCCAGCACCCAGGCAGAATCCGAGGGCCACCGGGAATAGACCATCACTCCGAGAATGAGCGCGGCAACGCCGTTGATCAGGGTCCAGCTCCATCCCTTATGCTTTCGCAGCCTGAAGGCGCCCACGAGAAGGGATATTCCCTCAACAATCAGGAACACTGCGAAGATGAGCGTGATGACCGCGATGCTCGATGCAACGCAAACGAAGAGCGCCAAACCGGCTGCGATGCGGATCAGGGCGAAGAGCGCCTCAAGAAAACGGTGTGTCACCTCCTTGCTGAAGATGGCCAGAAAGAGGGAGATGGCACCGCTGACGAGGGCGAACGCGCCCAGGAACTGGGCGATCACGATGGAGAAAAGCAACGGCGAGCCCATCGCCAAAAAACCTACGAAGATGGAAAGAATGCCGCTGGCAATAAGCCAGCCACGGCTCTTTGAAAGGCCTTCTGCGGCGGTGGCAGGAGAGAGATTGGTCGTCATTGCGAAGGATCTTCAAGCTGTCGAACGAAAAAAGGCCAGCAGTTTTTTATTGTCATGGCGATTCTGCACAGGAAAACGACGGGGAAACCTGTCACAAGATCGGCGCAAGCAAACGCGCGGCCTGGGCTCCGGCCTTGAAATAAAGGGGCCGGGACTCGTAGTCATCGCGTCCAACTTCTGTCGACTCGGCAAAATCGCTTTCGAACATCCGGGCCACTTTCGACGCAAACCGGGTGTCGGAGACGGCGAGCGTGATCTCAAAGTTCAACCGGAACGAGCGGTTGTCGAAATTGGCCGTGCCGATCGCGGCGAAGGCATCGTCCACCATCAAGGCTTTCTGGTGCAGAAAGCCGCCGGTAAAGCGATGGATGTGAATGTTCGGATGCGTTAGCTCGGTGAGCATGGCAAACGAGGCGAGCCAGACGAGCACTTGATCGGGCTTCATCGGCAGCAAGATTCGCACCTCCACCCCGCGAATCGCAGCCAGTTGAAGAGCCTGCAAAATCCCCTCGTCCGGCACGAAATACGGGCTCGCAATCCAAAGCTTTCGCTCGGCCATCGAGATCACATTCAGGAAAAAGAGGGTGCAGCGCTCGAATTGGTCGGAGGGCCCAGAGGCGAGCACGAGCGCCCGCTGACCCTCAAATTCCGGCCACGCGCTGGCGTCCCACTGCCCGGCCAGCACCTCGCCTGCGGCAAAGAACCAGTCGGCGACGAAGACCATTTGCAGCTGCATCGCGGAAGGGCCCTCGACCCGCACGTGCGTGTCGCGCCAGCGTCCAAATTTCGGATTGATCCCGAGATATTCGTCGCCGACGTTGTGGCCGCCGATAAAGCCGACCTTTCCGTCTACGATCACGTTCTTCCGGTGGTTCCGGAAATTGAGCTGCCATCGGTCGCGCCATTTGCTGTGAGCGCAAAATGTAGCCAGTCGAATGCCGCGAGTGCGCCATTTTTCGATCACGGCGGGCGTCATGGCGGCGCTCCCCAGGCTGTCAAAAAGGAAGCAGACCTCGACCCCGTCCGCGGCGCGGGCCGCCAGGGCTTCCAGGAGACGAAGCCCGAGGCCGTCTTCCCGCATGATGTAGAATTGCACAAAAATACACCGCTTCGCATTGGCAAATTCGGCCAGAATCGCGTCGAACGTAGCCTCGCCATCGATCAGCAGATCGAGCCGGTTTCCACCTAGAAACTGCTCGCCTGCCACCGCTGCGAGATCCCCGGCCCCGCTAGGCCGGACTTCCGGGCGCGGCACCTGAAAGGGCTCCATTTCCCCTCGCACTTCGTGAATTTTTGCCTGATGTGTGATCAGGGCTTGCTTCATCACCTTTGAGTGCGCCTCGAACCGCCGGCTTCCGAAAAACCAGTAGAGCGGCAATCCCAGCCAGGGAAACGCGATCAACCCAATCACCCAGGCGATGGTCCCCTGAGCGGTCCGGACCGTGAACAAAGCGTGCACTGCGCTGGCCACAGCGAGGGTTTCCACCGCGAGGAAAACGACGGTAAGAATCCAAGGCATAAGGATTCCCGCGCCCTCCCGTGCGGCTCCGAACTACAGCGCGGTTCCTTCTAGAAACGGCTGTCCGGTCGCAAACCGGCGTATATTTTCCACCGTGACACGGGAAATCTCACGCAGGGCTTCGTCGGTCAAAAAAGCCTGGTGGGAGGTGATGAGCACGTTGTGGAAGCTGAGCAGACGCGCCAGCTCATCGTCTTGGAGCACCGCGCCCGACAGATCCTCGAAGAAAATCCCTTCCTCCTCTTCATAGACATCCAGCGCCACGCCGCCAATCTTTCCGGACTTCAATCCCTCGATCAGCGCCGTGGTGTGGACCAAGCGTCCTCGGCTGACGTTGACCACCATCACGCCGGGTTTCATGAGGGCGATGGACTCGATCCCGATGATGTGATCAGTCTCGGGGGTGAGGGGGACATGCAGGGAAATGATATCGCTCTCCTTGAAGAGCGCCTCGGGTTTCACATATTCCACGCCGTTTTGCGCTGCCCATTCGGAGTTCGGGTAGGGATCGAAAGCCAGCACGCGCATGCCGAACCCTTTGAGGATTTGCGCGGCGATGCGTCCGATCTTTCCGGTGCCGATGATGCCGACGGTCTTGCCGTGGAGATCGAATCCCACGAGGCCGTTGAGCGAGAAGTTGAGCTCTCGCACCCTGTTGAAGGAGCGGTGAATTTTCCGATTGAGCGTGAGGATGAGCGCAACGGTATGCTCAGCCACAGCGTGGGGCGAGTAGCTCGGCACGCGGGTGACGGCGATACCCAATTCCTTGGCCACTTCGAGTTCGACATTGTTGAACCCCGCGCAACGCAGCGCCACCATTTTGACCCCGTTCCGAGCCAGATTCTCAAGAGTTGGCTTCCGGAGATTATCATTTACAAACACACAGACCGCTGTCGCTCCCTGCGCTGAGAAGGCGGTGCCTGGCTCCAGCCGGAACTCGTGAAACCGCAAATCTAATTCCTCTATGCCCGCTGCGCTGCTCAAATACTCGCGATCGTATGGCTTTGTATCGTAAACAGCGACGAGCGGCTTGCCTGAATCCATAGTGCAGGTATCGTCTCAGGCCGCCGAGGGGATTACAAGAGCAATTCCTCCGCAAATAGGTCGCCTGATCGGACACCGTTTCTCAGATACCGAAATGAATTTCCGAAACGCAGCTTGAAGACAAGCTAGAAGAGGACTGCCGCTGCCGCCGCGAGCGTGATGCCATAGAGGATGACCGGAGGAAAAGCTTTCTTGAGGATCTCGCCTTCGACATTCACAAGCGCAAGAACCGCGCAGACGGCAACGATGTTGTGAATTGTTATCATATTGCCCATCGCGGCGCCCGCGCACTGCAAGGCGAGCAGCGTACCCACATCCAAGCCGGTATCCTGGGCGATGGACGCCTGAATTCCTCCAAAAGTGAGATTCGAGATCGTGGTGGACCCGGAAAAGAAACTGCCGAGTGCGCCCAGGAACGGGGCAAAATACTTCCATGCCCCGCCGGCGACGCTGGCGAGCGCATCACCGAGTATTATCGTTGACGCCTGGTCGCCACCGATCATCAGGAGGTTGACGAAGACGAGTGCGCCGAACAAGGCAATCACAGGCTTGCCTATGCGTCCAGTGGTCTCGTGCAGCGTGTCGGGCAGCGTCCTCATTGGCGAGCGAAAGAGCAGAAAAGCGAGCACCGAAGTGAGTAGGAACGGGCTGATCGAGGGAACGTATAGGACTGCGTAGGACCAATCGAGGCCCTGGCCAAGGATGTTGCGAAGCTGGACAACGAGAGACGGGCTGATGGTGAGTTCGCCCAGCCGGCCAAGCGAAATCGGAAGGTTCGGCGTGTGCGATGTCAGCAGCCCGCGGAGACCGAGAATCGGGATGCGGGTAACGAGAAGGATGACGACCGTAACAATCAGAGGCGTGAGGGCCACGAGGACCGGCGCGGACAGAAGCGAGCCCCGCCGTGGGCCGCCAGCCTCCTGCCGTTCGAGGCCGATTCCGAATCGCGCGAGCAGGATCGTCGTGATCAATCCGGCCACCCCGCCAATGACAGCCGGGAATTCGTAGTTGATCCAAGCGACCGCCAGCATCGGGACCACGCATGAAAGGATCGAAAGGTAAATGAAACCGAGGTTGCGGCGAATCACGCCCCAGTCGACCACCAATCGCAGGGCAACTACGGGAATTATCAGAGCCGCGATACTTTGCAGGATCGCGGTCTTCACGCCGATGTCGATCAGCTCACTTTGCGGCAATTCGAGAAGCTCGAAGCCAAACCACATCGGCGTGCCAACTGCGCCGAAGGCCGTCGGAGTCGCATTGAAAATAAGGCACAGCAACGCCACGCGAATAGGCGGAAACCCAAGCGCGACCAGCATCGGAGCTGCCAGCGCCGCAGGAGTTCCGAAACCGCAGGCGCCCTCGATGAGGAAGACAAATGCCCATCCAACGACCATGAGTTGCGCCACCGGGTTGCTCGAGATCTCGCGAAGCCACTCCTGCAATAGGTTCAGGGCCCCCGACTTCTCCAGCGCCACAAAAAAGAAAATGGCGCCGAAGACGATGGAAATCGGCGTTAGCGCGTCGAGCAGCCCGCTCACGACGGCCGCATTGGCCAGGCTCGGACTCGTCCCGAAAAACCAAATGCGAACGCCATAAGCGATCAGCGCAGCGAGGGCAAAGGCGACTGTTGACGGAAGCCCGTTCTTCATCGTCATCACGACGATCAGAAACACGATTGGAAGCGCGGCGAAAAAGAGATTCATGGCGTCGGAGAACGAGGCTCCTAGAGGTTGGCAAGGAAATTAATCGCCAACGCATTGATGATATCGATGAAGAAATTTTGCATCAGCATGTAGCCTGCGGCGAGCAGGGTTAAGATGAGCAATGGCTTGCCGCCGGTGAGCAGGTCCCGGATATCGGCTTTGAGTCCGATGCCCGCAAAGAAATAGAGTAACAGGAAGGGTTGAACCTCCAGCAGGAAGGTCACCTCAAGATTCAGCGTAAAATAGATAACAGCCACCACAATCCCCGCAAGGAAACCTCCGATCACTGGTTCAGGGATGCTGTATTTGCGCAGGGTCTCCGAGCGATTCAGCGCGATCTTGCCGACGAACAGCAGGATGATCGCCAGCGTGAACGAGACGAAACTGTTGATTTCCAATTTCACAATCGAAGACAAGTTAGAGCTTCGGTTGCGACGCAAAAAGGTTCAGGCCAAGCTGCTCGGAGAGGAACCTGGCCGTAAGCTGGCCTTTGACGCTGTTGCCGGCGGCGTCGAGTGGCGGCGCGAATGTGCCAAGCCCGCCCTTGCCGGGGGAGACAGTGACGATCCCGCCGCTGACCCCGCTCTTTCCGGGCAAGCCGGTTTCATACAGCCAGTCGCCGGAATTCTCGTACAGTCCGGCCGTAACCATTACACTCAGGACGTGCTGGCAGTGGACGGAGTCAATGACCCGCTGCTTGCTGAGAGGATTCACACCTCCGTTGGCCAAGGTCGCAGCCATTGCGGCGAGATCCTTGGCGGTCACGTTCAGCGAGCACTGTTTGGTGTAAACGTCAGTAGCTTGGAGCGGGTCGAAGTAGATGCGCTGGTAACTCTGAAGCAGGCTGGCGATACCTTGGTTGCGTTGGTTGGCGGCCGTCTCGGACTGATACACCTCGCTGTTAAGTGTAAGGCTCCTTCCGGCGAACCGGGACAACCCGTCGCAAATAAATTGCCACTTGGCATCGGCGGTCGTGCCCGGCGCCAGGCTTGCCGCGGCGATCGCCCCGGCGTTCACCATAGGGTTCGTCGTTCCGTCGTCGGTCCGCTCGATAGCTAGAACAGAATTGAATGGCAGCCCGGTGCTGTTTACCCCGAGCTTCTCGCGTGCCTCTTCTTCGCCTATCGCCTGACAAATCAAGGCGAACACGAAAGGCTTGGACACGCTCTGGATCGAGAATTCATACTCGGTGTCGCCTGCGGTGTAGGCGGTGCCAGAGGTCCCGACTACGCACACTCCGAAAAGATTACCGGGCACTTGAGCGAGAGCCGGGATGTAGTCGGCGTTCCTTCCCTCCCCAATGGACTTGAACCGCTCGTGTGCCTCAGCCACCAGCGCCCTCACACGCTCAGCGGGCGGCAAGTGGCCGGTCGATACGCACGAAGAAGTACTCATAGCGAGGCTATTTGGCTAACAGCAGCCGGCGACGAGAGCAAATGCCGAAAGAAATTTCCAAGGGCTGGCGCGGCGAGGGATCTGGGGAGCGCACGCGTCCCAGCGTGCAATTTTCCGGCGTCCCGCCGGAAAAGCCCGTTCGGCGAGTTCTGAACTGGTTGCGTCAGCGGATCCGTCGCCGCAGGTAACCGCCGGCGGCCACTCCTAGAGCTGATTACCCTAGGGCGTTTGCGGCTCACGGGGAGCGCCTGGTTTTATGGATTCCTCGATGCGTCCAATCAGATAGGGAAAAAATGGATTGGATGACATGCGAAGCAGGGAATCCAAATTGACAATGAGCGTGCCCCGCTCTCCCCGCGCAGCAATCGCGCCCAAATGAATGCCGAAATTCTCGGCGGGATCGGGTTGCAATCCGTAAAGGGAATCGCTCGTCGGAAACGGCAGCGCGACATGCGAGAGCGAGAAGACGTCAATCGGATACACCAACCCCAACTCCCGCGTTTGCTCAGTAGTCGCGCCAGCCTCCGTGACGCGCTCGATTACCTCGTTGCTGTCGGGGCTTTCATTGGTGATAATCGTGGTCCTGAATTGCTGTGGGGGTGCGGGCAGGAGGCGATTCAGAAGGGTATCGGATGCGGAACGCAAGAGCGGGCCGAACTTTGTGCTTCGGTTCAGATCGAACAACACGAGTTCGCTGCCGTTTGCGGGCAGATGGGCGTATAACGCGGAAACGATCGCCCGCGTGCTAACGGTCGAGTCCATCACGGATTGAAAGGTGATCATGGGAGGCAAATCGACCAGCCGGCCGTCGCGAGCGAAGCGCACAATCTTCCTTTGGAGAGCATCCGTCAGAAGGTATGATTGTCGTGCGCCGTTGATCGGAAACGAATTGTATTTGAACGGATTGAACTCTGGCAGCACGCTGAGCCAGGCCGCTTTGGCAAAGGCGGGGAATAACGCAGGCAACCCGGCCAGCCCGGCGAAGCGCGCGAAACTGGTGATTCCGACCATCGGCGAAATCAGCACGATGCGATCTGGTCGTGCCAGCTCCTTGTTGTCGAGCGCGTCGAGCGTGTACATCAAGGCAAGCGCACCGCCATTCGAAAACCCGACCAGGTGCAACGGAGCCGACGGACCAATGCGTTTCCGGGCTTCTCTCACGGCGAGCCGCGTGGCCGCCAGCCAATCTTCCCATTCCACCTCCGTCAGGGCGCCCGGAACCGTGCCATGAGCAGGTAACCTCATGGCTATCGAGACGTAGCCATGCTCGCGATAGCGACGGGCGATGTGACGGAGACTGTAGGGTGAATCGGTCAACCCATGGAGGAAAACCGCCGCGCCGACCGGTGAGCCGGCAGGCTCAAGTATGTAAGAGCGGTTCCAGTCCTCCGAGAAATGCCCGGGATAGACCGGACTGCCATCAAAATAACGATTGATGGGAATGCGATCTTCCGGATCCAGTTCCTGAGTGACCTCGGTCCGCACACTCTCGAAGACCGCGTCCTCGGCCTTCAGGTATTCGGCCCAACCGGCGTGATCGAGTTCCTTAACGCTCAATTCCTGAGGCACGTACGTGTGCCAGGGTTCAAGGGGCTTGCCGCGCTGTGAATCGTATGCGCGGATGGCCAGCAAGGTTATCGTGCTCACCGCGAGCAGCACGGCCCCGCCTTTCAATATCCTAAGCAACCGGGCTCCCATCATGCCGGATTTCTTCGATGTTCATGCGATTGTGGGCTCACCGTTTGAACGTCTCCATCGTCGAAGATAACCGGTTTTTGTCCAGAAGGATGAAAGAAATCCTGCGCCCTTGTCTTCGCTCGGACGGTGGATAGTCGAGCCCCCAGTGAGTCGAACCCTCCAAACTCGAAGACATTCTTCTACCGCCCAGTACCTCCCAGAAAAACCTCGCCGAAGTTCTCCGTTGCCTGTTCACCGAATTTCTGCTCCAAGCCGCGACGGTCAACGGAGGACCGCACGCCTGCGACCGCTTGGAAATGGGGTGTTTACCCCATCGCGGGACGCATTGATTTGGTGGAAAATGTGGCCTATGGAAGCCAATCGAATTCGTGCTAGACAACAAGGATTCGCCGCCTCGATTTGGCGCAATCAACCTAGAGCGTTCGTAGAGCGTGTGGAAATCGCACCCTCTATGGGGATTGGTCAAATCAACGAAATCGCTCTTGAGCGGAAAGATAAAGCCAGCACATAGCATCATTTTTCGGCCAGGGGCGGCCGGATCGCTTTTCCCGAGAACCTCCTCGAATCGAGAGAAAAGTGCTAATACACCGTGCAAGCACACAAAGTCACTCCGAAGACCCCGTCCGCGATGCCAGCTGACGTCCGTCGCGCCGGAATCGCGGCGAGGATGTTCCGCCGCATTCCATTCGATAAAGTCAACTGGCCAACGAGCTCCTTCCTCATCGGCACCTTCCTCCTGTCGCTAACGTTGGTTCCCGCATACATCTGGCACTTTGGGCTCGACTGGTTCCAAGTCGCGCTCTTCCTGGTGATGCTTTTCGCCGTGGGATTTTCAATCACGCTCGGCTATCACCGGCTCTACTCGCACCTCACATTTCAGGCGCACTGGAGCGTACAGCTCTTCACGCTGATCTTCGGCGCCGCGGCATTTGAAAACTCGGTGCTGCTTTGGTCGTGCGAGCACCGGTCGCATCACAAGCACGTTGATCATGAGGACGACCCCTACAACATTCGCGAGGGGCTTTTCCAGGCGCACATCGGCTGGCTGCTTTTCAAGCTCAAGACGCCGCCTCCCTTTGACAACGTTAGCGATCTCCAAAAAGACCGTCTCGTGATGTGGCAGCACAATTACATTCACTGGATTGGCGCGACCGTCGCGTTTGCGCTGCCGGCATCGATCGGTTATGCGTGGGGTGGCTGGACGGCGGCGCTTGGCGCGTTCCTCATCGCCGGCGTGGCTCGTGTGGTTGTCGTGCAACACTGCACCTTCTGCATCAACTCGCTCTGCCATTACATCGGTAAACAGACCTATTCGAGCAGGTGCAGTGCGCGCGACTCGTGGCTGATGGCCCTCGTAACGTTCGGCGAAGGCTACCATAATTATCACCATGAGTTTCCATACGACTACCGGAATGGCGTGAAGCCGTGGCAGTTCGATCCCACGAAGTGGATCATCTGGGCGCTCTCAAAAATCGGCTTGGCAAAAAAGTTGCGACGCGTCCCTGCCGACGCGATTCTCCGCGCTGAGCTTGCGGCCTCCAGCGGCAGAAGCAACGCGGACACCCTCGGCGCTCGGCCAGTGCCCGCGACCGAGACGGTAAATGCGGGGGAGTAATTCCGGTCGCGGGGGCATTTCCTGGCAGCAAAAGATTTTCTCATCTCCGAGGCGGCATTTTCCACTTACGGCCAGCAAACCGGCTTGGCTGCTGCGCGGAAATAGACTATAGGGAATCGGTGGATAGGACTGTCTGAACCGGACACCGCTCTCACGACATCCCACTGAAGAGAGTGGAGGTGATTCTCTCGGCCACTATTCATTGATTGACATTGACTGCCTTGAACGCACCGATTTTTTCACTCTGGCGCTTCGAACTTCGCGCCACGGTCCCCGCCGGTTCACATAACCGGCGGTTCCTCGGAAAACTTTTCTGGATGTGCCAGAACGACAGGTCGTGACTGTGAAGCCTGCTCGCAAGCAGAGTGGGAGCAAATCGGAGCCGAATTTTCCGGTCGCCGGGATCGGGGCCTCGGCGGGCGGATTGGAGGCGTTCGTGCAATTGCTCAAAGGGCTCCCGCCGGACACAGGCATGGCCTTCGTGCTCGTGCAGCATCTGGATCCCAAGCACGATAGCCGGCTTGCAGGCTTGCTGGAAAAAGCCACCCAAATGCCGGTTTGCGAAGCGTTAGACGGGTTGATCTTGCGGCCGAATCGGGTCCACGTCATGCCCTCCAACGTGCTGATGACCGTGGCCTCTGGCCGGTTAGTTCTCGCGCCGCGCGGGGATGCGGTGCTGCCGATCGATTGCTTTCTACGCTCGCTTGCGGCGGATCGCGGTGAACTGGCGGTGGGCGTGATCTTGTCTGGAACAGGCGCAGACGGAACGGCCGGTGTCCAAGCGGTGAAGACTGCGGGTGGCATCACCTTCGCGGAGGATTCCGCCAGCGCACGGTTTCCCGCGATGCCGGAAAATGCTGTCGCGAGCGGGTTTGTGGACTTCGTTCTTTCACCCGGGAAGATCGGCATCGAACTCGCGCGCATCGCTCGGCATCCGGGGCTCCGGCACCGGCTGGCTCCCACAGAGGAGGAGACCGGGAGTGAGGAAAGCGGAGCGCTGCAAGCCAGGATTCTACGGCTGCTCAGCGTCCGCACGGGTGTGGATTTTACGCACTACAAGAAATCCACGCTGCACAGGCGAATCGCGCACCGCATGGTCCTGCGCGGCGTCCACGACGAGGTGCAGTACCTGCGCTTGCTGGAAAAAGAGTCGCTGGAATTGGACGCGCTTTTTCGCGATGCGCTCATTCATGTGACGAGCTTTTTCCGCGATCCCGCGGTGTTTCATACCCTCCAGAAAAGGGTGCTGCCGGTGATCGTCAAAAACAAGCCGCTCGGCGAGCCGATTCGCTTTTGGGTGCCCGGATGCTCGACGGGCGAGGAAGTTTATTCGCTTGCGATTTGCCTCTTTGAAGTCTTGCCCTCGGACGTCGAACGGCCCCGGATCCAAATCTATGCGACCGATATCAGCGAAGCGTCGATCGCACGGGCGCGGGCGGGGGTGTATCCGAAATCGATTAGCCGAGAGGTATCAGCCACGCGACTCCGCCGCTTCTTCTCGCCGTGCCCCGCCGGCTACCAGGTCACCAAGGCGCTGCGTGAGGCCTGCATCTTTGCCCGGCAAGACGTGGCGAGCGACCCGCCCTTCGCGAGGATCGACCTGATCAGCTGCCGCAATCTCCTTATCTATTTCGATGCGGCGTTGCAGAGGAAGGTTGTGCCCACGCTGCACTACGCGCTGAATCCCGGCGGTTATCTCATGCTCGGGTTGTCGGAGGGCCCGAACGCTTTCGACGATCTCTTCGACGCGGTGGACTCGAAGCAAAAGATCTTTGCGAAGAAAAGCACGCTGCGGCTGGCTCCGATCGCTCAACGGTCTGTGCGCCTGGCTGCACCCGAGCACCCTAGCGATGCGGCAAAGGCGCTCCCGGTGAACCCGCCAGACGTCCGCAAGTCCGGCGACCGGGTCTTGCTCCGGCGCTTGAGTCCATGCGGGGTCACTATTGACTCCGAGTTGCGCGTGCTGGAATTTCGTGGCCGGACAAGCCCCTATCTTGAACAACCCACTGGCGCGGCCAGCCTCGATTTCCTGCGCATGATTCGCGAGGACTTGCTTATCGACGTGCGCACCGCGCTCCAGCAGGCGATGAAAAGCGAGGAGCCGGTGGAACGGAACACGGTCTTCGGTGACTCCGGACAATCGGGGCGCGTCACTATTGAAGTGATTCCCTTCCGCGCGCCACCCTCGCAAGAATGGTTTTTCCATGTGCTTTTCCGCGCAGAGAACGGCGCGGACCCTCGGGCGGCGACAAAGTTTCCACAGCAGAATATGGGGGCCGAGGCTGCCGAAGAGCACGTGGCGTCCCTGCGAGAGCAACTCGTCAACATGCGCGAAGCGTTTCAAGCGATGCTGGAAGACAAGGAGGCGGCGAACGAGGAAATGCAGGTCGTCAACGAGGAAATGCAGTCGGCGAACGAAGAGCTCCAGAGCACCAACGAAGAAGTCGAAACTGCAAAGGAAGAGCTGCAAAGCGCAAACGAGGAGCTGACCACGCTGAACGATGAGCTTGGAGTGCGGAACACCGAACTGACGCGGCTTATCAACGACCTGAACAACCTTTCCAGCGGCGTCGATCTGCCCGTAATCATGCTCGATAAAAACCTGCGCATGCGGCGGTTTAGTTCCCGGGCTGCGGAGATGTTTAAGCTAGAAGACGGCGAGGTCGGCGAACGGATCGGCATTCTTAGGGCGGAGGTGCCTGATCTGCCGAAGCTGGCCGCGCGGGTCATGCGCAGGCGGCAGGGGATTGAAAAGGAAATCGTGCAGGCGAACGATCACCATTATTCGCTGCGCATTCGGCCTTATCTAACGAACAACGGCGAAGTGGAAGGAGCGGTAATTTTTCTCGTCAACGTCGATCAGATCAAGGAAGCCGAGAAGAAAAGGCAAGAGCTCAGCGAAACGCTCGCGACTCTTTTTGAATCCGCCCCTGACGCGGTGATGACAGTGAACGCCGCCGGCCGGATCGAGCGGGTCAACGGGCAGGCGGAAAAAATGTTCGGCTACGACCGTCGCGAACTCCTTGGCAAACCGGTTGCCAAGCTGATGCCCGGGCAGTTCCCCAAGGCACCCGGAAAACGCCGCGCAGGATCCCTGGCGGCCGTCGCATTGGAGCTCGTGGCCCGACGCAAGGACGGCTCGACGCTTCCCGTGGACATCATGCTTAACCCGCTGAGTTTGGCGGGAGCTGAAGGCATGATTGCGACCGTGCGGGATATCACCCAACGCAAACAGGTGGAGCAAGCACTAAGCCAATCGCGCGATGAGCTGGAAACGCGCGTCGCCGAGCGCACAGCGGAGCTGTCCGCGGAGCGCTCGAAGACCGTGGTTGCGCTCGAAACCCGTGCACGCCAGCAGGCCGCCCTGGCGGGACTGAGCCAGCGCGCCCTCGAAGGCGCAGTCTTGGCAACGCTGTTGGATGATGCGGTGCGTCTCGTTCGGGCAGTTCTCGGCTGCGAATTTTGCAAAGTCATGGAATTGCTTCCCACCGGCAAAGCTCTTTTACTTAGGGCGGGATCGGGTTGGAAGAAAGGGGCTGTCGGCTCCGTGCAGGTTGCGGCTGGCCGGAGGTCGCAGGAGGGATTCACCTTGCTATCAAACGCGCCCGTGATCGTCGAGGACCTGCGCGCAGAGAAGCGTTTTCGCAGCCCGCCGCTCCTGTTCGATGGCCATGTCATGAGCGGTTTGAGCGTGCTCATTCACGGCCGCAGCCAGCCCTACGGAGTTCTCGCCGCGCACACGACGCGACGACGGAGATTCACGAACGACGACGTTCACTTCCTGCAATCGCTCGCAAACGTGCTGGCGGCAGCGATCGAGCGCAGGGAGTTGGAGGAAGAATTGCTCAACATCAGCAGCAACGAGCAGCGGCGGATCGGCCAGGATTTGCACGACGGTTTGTGCCAGCACCTCGCGGGCGTCGAGTTCAAGACCGCGGCGTTGGCCAAGCAACTCGCCCACGACCCGGTGAAGGGCGGCCACGCCGCCTCGATTGTCGAATTGATTCGAAATGGCGCTCGCCAGGCGTGGATGCTGGCGCGCGGGTTGTCGCCGGTCACCCTCGAATCCCACGGACTCATGTCCGCGCTTCGGGAACTGACGGCAAACTCCAGCAAGCTCTTCCACATCGGCTGCCGGTTCGATTGCCCGCGACCTGTCCTCGTCCCCAGCAACGCGGTCGCAACACACCTCTATCGGATCGCCCAGGAGGCGATCACCAATGCGGTCAAGCACGGGCGCGCCCGCTCCGTAGTCGTAAGCTTGAGCCGTTCGCGGAGCAGCGCCACTCTGGCCGTCGCTGATAATGGCGCTGGCTTCCCACGAGACGTTCGCACCGTCCAGGGGATGGGCCTGCGCATTATGCAATACCGGGCTGACACGATCGGCGCGACCCTCACCATCGAGGGCGCGCATCGCAAGGGAACGAAGGTTCTCTGTCAATTCAAGCTCTCATGATATGGAAAAAGTTACCGTCCTCCTGGCCGATGATCACATAGTCGTTCGCGAAGGCCTGCGAATGCTGGTCGAGATCGAAGGAGACATTGAAGTTGTCGGCGAGGCGAAAACCGGACGTGAAGCAGTTGAGATGACATTGCAGCTTCACCCCAAGGTCGTCGTCATGGACATCGCCATGCCGATGCTGAACGGCCTTCAAGCGACGCGCCAGATCCTCAGAATGGCGCCCGCAACGAGGGTGCTCATCCTTTCCGCACATGCCGATCCCGAATACGTCGAGCAGGTTGTCTTGCTTGGCGGAGCGGGCTTTCTGATTAAGCAAACCTCAGCCGACATTCTCGTCGAAGCGATTCGCGAGGTGCACAAGGGGAAGAATTTTTTCAGCCCATCGATTTCCAAATATCTTCGCGAACACTATCAGAACGCACCTCACACGGCCGTTCTGCTAAAAAGAAAAGGCGCGTGCCTCACTTCCCGCGAAGAAGGAGTGCTTCAGCTGATTGCCGAAGGCAAAGCCAACAAACAAATCGCCTCCGAACTCGGGATTAGTATCAAAACCGTGGAAAAGCATCGTCAGCACCTCATGCAAAAGCTGGGCATCCACGACATCGCGGGTCTAACTCGTTACGCCATCGCCGCGGGAGTTATTGAAAGCAGCGTTCAGCCGACGACGAGAAACTAGAACAAGCCAAGAGCGATTTTTTTCGATGCGCTAATTCGCCCTACCGAGCGAAGACCAAAATCGAGTTGGCTGGAAGCACGAACGCGGCCGAATGACCGAAGCCATGCATCGCTTGCCCGTCGGCGAAGACGCCGCCGCCATTTCCCGCCACGCCGGGATTCACCCAATTCTCGTACACATCGCTGTTGAACACCTCGCGCCACCGACCGCCGCCCGGAACGCCGATGCGGTAGCCGAAGCGATTGAACGTGGAGAGATGCGCGATCACGATCACGTCGCGCCCTTCACCCTCGACCCAGCGATGAAACGCCAGCACACGGTTTTGATCGTGGACGTGCACAACACGAAAACCTTGTCCGCGCAGACCAGGATAGCGCCAGCGCAGGCCGATCAGCTCGCTCGTGAAGCGGACGTGATCGAGCATCTGCTTGTCGTCCGAATCGAGACCGGCCCAATGCAGCAGCAGACCTTTGTGAAAGACGAAATTGTCGGACCACTGCTTGTCTTCCAGGAATTCCTGCCCCATGAACAACATCGGAATGCCCGGAGCGGTCAGTCCGATCCCCGTCGCTACGCGCGCCCGGCTGCGCCCGAACCACGAGCGCGGATCATCCGGATGCCCGAGCCGCGCGATCCGCTGCTCGCGCCCCTCTTTGACGATGTCGTGATTCTCCGGTCCTTGAACGAACTGCCAGTGTTCACTAAAGCCGTCCGGCCACATCCTTTCGGCCAATCCGCTGAGGTTTAATGGACGTGCGTCCGGTGCGCTTGCATTGCCGATCACGTCACGAATGGCAATCCGCAATCCATCAGTCAGCGTCGTGTCAAAGCCGGCCCCTTCCGGCGGTGGCTTGACGATATAGGGGTTCACGTTCCAGTACTCCGCCTTGTCCAGCGATGCCGGGCGATGGAATCGCAGCGTTGAGGTGAGATCCTGGCAAAAGCTCCAGCCGTGCGGCGCGCCGTCGTGATCGATCACGCTCACCTGATCGTAGCGAAACCCGTCCACACGATATTCATCCAAGAAGAACTTGGCGTTATGGATCAAGAACTCGCGCACCTCCGGTTTGCCAAAATCAAACACCAGGCCACCGGCGTGCCCGCGGTCGGTGAAGTAAAGCGAGTTCCGGTTTCCGCCCTGCGTCGATTGTCGATCGAAAAAGTAGATGCTCTCATCGCCGAAATCGCCGCCGGCGTGGTTGTAAACCACATCCAGCACTACCGCGAGGCCGTAAATGTGGCAAAGATCGATCAACGCCTTTAGTTGATTCATCTCCCCTCGCAGATCTTCGACCTCGTAGCGTGCCAAGCCCTTGGCGTCGAGCAAGGCATTCACCTCCGCCGCATAAGGTCCGAGGTCTGGGTCCTCAACCGCGAAATCCATCTCCGGCGAAAAATAGTCCACGCCGTTGTAGCCCAGGCTAAACGTCGTCGGGAACTCCTGAATCGGCATGAGCTGGATCGCCGTCACGCCGAGACGCGCGAGGTACGGAATCTTGCGCGCGACATCGAGAAACGTCCCTGCTTTGTGCGGAAGGTTCGGCGTGAAAAACACGCCGACATGCAGCTGATAGATGACGAAATCAGGAAACCGCGGCGTGACATACCCGACTTCGTGCCACGGAAAATCCGTCTTGCGGATGATGCAGTCGCTCGGGAACGGAGTCGCCAGCTCGCGCGCGTAAGGATCACGCTTGGGGCCCGAGCCGCCATCGCCGACCACAAAAAACTTGTAGCGGTCGCGATCCTGCACCGCTGGCAAGAAACCGCGCCAGTGTCCCTCACTGTCGCGTGTCAACAAGTTTGTCTTGTCGGCTGGCGCGCCGTTGACGCACGCATGGACGCGGTGTGCGTTCGGCGCCCAAACGCGAAAGGTGGCGCCCCCATTAGTGAGGTTTGCACCCATCGGAGTCTGACTAGAGATGTGTTCAAGTGAAGCAGGCATGGCTGTGTATGTGTGGACTGTTTAATTTCTGTTGAGAGAGAATGGCTTTGGAGATCGGGCGCGGGAGAAAGAAGGCTTCTCCCTGCTGCGGTTTGCCGCGTAGAATATCGCAAGCCGACGAGGAACAAAAAACCGCCGGGTGATCCTGAAAGTAGAAATGATCTCCTTTGAGCGAACGCCCACTGGAAAGCGTTCACTTTCCCCTCAGATCCGTTCCGCTGACCGCGCCTAAGCATCCTTATTGCCTTCCCTAATCATTACGCTACTCGGATCGCACGTCCCACTTCAAGCTTTTTTTGAACTAAGATTCGAATGCCAATTGACTCAAATGGCGCCCACTCCCGGGATTAGGGCAACTGTGTGAGCTCAATCCGGTGGAGTGCAGATTTCTGAGATGCCTGAAGAAACACCGAGTTAGCTACGATAAAGCAGATGGCCGGCTTATAGTGTCGCATCCCGAAGAATCACAACCCAAGGTAGTCGCTAAGCACCGGAGTATTCGGTACTTAAAGTCGGCTGGTCCTCTGTTCGATTGGCTGAGATTCGCAACTTCGAGTTAGGCCGAAACCCGTGAACAAATTGTTCAAAGCGATAACTTGGCAGAATAGGTGAGCAATCGCATTGCCAACTCAGTTCGGTTCTTCAGATCGAGCTTTCGAAAAATCGAGCACATCTGGCGCTTTACCGTCCATACGCTCTTTGACAGGCTGCTTGCGATTTCGTCGTTGCTTTTGCCCTCGCAAACGAGGCCGGCGACCTCACGTTCCTCCCGCGTAAGCCGCGCGAGCAGAGACAGGTTTCTTGTGCGAGGTTCCGGATGCGCGTTTTCTTTGGAAAGCGTCACAAACTGCAGTAAGAAGCTCGGTTTACCAAAGGTTGAGCCATTCAGCGGTATGAGAGAGATCAGCGCTCGCAAACTCATTTGGTTGCGTGCCTCGCGCTTCATTGTGCGACCCGAATGAGCATCAAGACGAGAAATGTCGCTCCATTCACGTTTCATCTCCCGGCAGACTTGCAGGAGATCATCGGGCACGTTGAAATTATTGCCATCGTGCTTGATAGCCCGTGCATTCTCACCTTGTCGCCAAAGCGCGCACTCGTTGCGACCCGCTAAGTTGTGATAGACCGGGCGCAAATTCCAATCGAGGACAGCAGCAGCCAATGGAAGATCGCGAATCAACTCCTCGAGGCTGTGCAGTTTGGATCGTTCGATTTGGAGCTTATCGACCCGTCGGCGCGCATTGTCGATCAACGGATGCAGGCTTTTCAGCAACCTGGTCTCAGCCGCAGAAAAATCGCCCTGCGCTTCGGTGCGATGCATCGAGAAAATGCAGTCAAGCCCGTCCAAAGACGGTTCTTCCCAGAAGCAGAGGCTAAGAGCATGCCTCCAGCGCATCGGCACCATATAGTGCCTGTAGAAATGCGATGTCAGCAATTCCTCGCCTTCAGGAAAAACGCCAGCATTGCTACCCCTCAAGAGAGAACGCAACAATCCAGGCTGCAGTTCGCAATGCAACGGTCGTATCCGCGCGCGCCAACCCAACTCGCCGTGAAACCTCCTGGCGAGCCAAGTGAGGTCGCATCTCCGATGGAAAGCGGGGCGTCGGAACGTGTGGCCGGGCTGGTGGCCGAGCAGGTTGCGCGCAAGGGTACGCCTGTCGGATCCGAGGACGCTACCCGTGCATTTGTCGGCTCGCGGCTGGGCCACGATTTGAGCAACGTCCGAATTCACACCGATTCCCGCGCAGCGAGACTGACGTCTTCGGTCGATGCGCTGGCGTTCACCTTGGGGCGAGACATCTTTTTCGCCAACGGCGCCTACCGGCCCCAGACGGCTGCGGGAAGACGGCTTCTGGCCCACGAATTTACCCACGCCGCGGAACAGCGCATCGGCGTCCCGCGCGTCCAGCGCCAATCTGCGGCCGAGGAGCGGAAACGAGTGGCCGGGCTCAACGCGGAATACCGAACGGCCTTCGAAGGCCGGAATTGGGCACGGGCGGCCGAACTGCTTAACGGATACGACGACGATGAGATCCGCACGCGCGCTCACGCAATGAACCACGAGCAACGGATCCAGATGTACGCGGGTGCGCGTCGATCCATGCCCAACTTTCACGGGCGGGTCACTGGCACGATTGCAGAGATCGACCCGGAAGCCCGGCGCGTGGGGCAGCTGACCCAAGTCCCGCGGAGAGGGCCGTATGGTCAGCACGGCCCGGGTGTGGTCCTTCCGGCTGTATCCAATGTTGCCCGGCCGCTTGTTCCCGCGGTCGAAGCGATCAGCCACGGTTTTGAAGGCGCGGGTGCGTTCATCTCTGGCGTGATTAAGGCCTTGCCGGATCGCTCAATGACGAGCAGCGCGCCGAGCTCGCCAATCGCATGCTTCAGAGTCCTCTGCTGAACGCTGTCTTCCCGCCGGTATTTCTGTCGGGGACGGCCGTCGGAATCGTCGAGGACATCGTTGACGCCATCAAGGGCATCTATCACCTCATTACGAACCTTGGCGAGTTCGTTAACGGGGTAGTAACCGTCACTCGTGCAATTCTCAGTCCGGAATCGGCCGTAATCGGGCGTGCCATCGGGCTTGAGGTAGGCCGGTCCTACGGCGCGCGTATCGCGGCCATGGCCGGAGAGAATCTGTTTCGATTCACGTTCGATCTCGGCCGGATGATCGGGCCGACGATCGTCTACATCATTCTGGCATTTGTTGGTGCGCCGGCAGTGGTCGCCTCGTCGATTGTTCAGCGGCTTCTGCCCGTCCTGCAGCCGCTTCTGCAGCGTTTCCCCCGGCTGCTGCGGCTCGTGGAAGGCATGCCGGGAAGCCTGCGAGAGAAAAGCGCCCGGACGGTTTTGGGACGAACGCTCGAAGCGCGGCGCCTAACGACCACGCTCGAACCGATCCTGGCCAAGATTCGCAAGGCGGTGCGCTCTGGAGCCATCTCGACGCATACCTTCGATGAGGCCTTGACACTAAATCTGGCGACGGAAGGCGCGGGCCTTGCGGAGGTTATTGCTGCTTTGCCGAAAAACTCCAAATTCCGTTCCCTGTACCGAATTGCGTATGACGGGATGAACAACCGGGACATATGGGAAGCAGTTCTCGGCGATATCGCACGCGAAGCCGAGAAAATTGCGCCGGCCGGTTTTCCCATCCGGAAATCCGTTCAAGGTATACCCAGGCCGTCTGGAATCTTTCGGAACAGGCTTCCGGCCCTGGAGGAAAGGTCATCGCGACTCCCCCCGGCAAGACGCCTGGCTACGAATTCATCAAGGCTGGAACCCCTTGGGGCCCTCGCTTTTATGACGTGAACATCGGTCGGGGACACGGCATGAGCTCTCACATGGTGCACGATCTGGTGGTCGATCGCGCATTCCAGCGCGCCGGGGTAGAGATGACCGCCGAACAGTTTCGGGCGCAAATGGGCACGATGAAAGGCAGCGTGCCAGGCCTTGCCGCAGACCAGCGGACTTTGCTATGGAATGCGTTATACGACTCGCACGAGGGTCGCCTCGTGTCCCCTGACACAGCCATCGCCCTTTTGAGGGAGACCCTCGCCCCGGACGTAGACTAGCTCGCGGGCGGGACCTGAAGGGCTTTGGATCATATCTCGGATGAGCTCCGGCGCTTGGATTTGCTGATTGGTTGCCGGTTGCCACGTCAGCCGCATGGGTCTCCGGTAAATCCTCTGCAGCAGTTTAAGGGGTTGGTGCTTACAAATGAGGAAATCCGCGAATTGTTGGGCAATCCGTTGGATCCCTCCTCCTACGAATCGGATCAGAACGAGTCGCCGGATCAAAATCTGCAATCGGCCCTCGACCAGATGGACTCGCGCATTCGGGCGCGGCGCACAGCGAGTTTGAATATCGGCATTGATTTGCGGTTGCCACGTTTGACCGAACTCACTCGGCCTCGCTCCCTCTCGCAAAGGCAATAAGGCGCGCTACTACCGCTCATCGTTCCCGAAATCAAAACAGACAGACCTATATATACGATCCGGCGTGAAAAGCTGACGACCGGTTTAGTTTACCGACGCCCGTTGACCTGCGCCTTGAATACCCTCTGGTAGCGAGCGGCGATTGGTTGCGCCTGTGACAAAGCGATTCGCGAGCGCGATTCCATCTGGCTTGCCGTTTTGAGAGCTTGGTTCTCACGAAGGCTTGCTTCATACTGCCTTTGAACGAGAGCAATCGCTTGGTTCTGCCGTTCGTAGAGCGCAGAATAACTATAGTGCTGATAAGTCAGAAGCCCAAGGCAGGCTGCCACGCTTAGGGACAATACGATAGTCGCTGCTTTCACGGCTAATTTCGAACAAGTAACTACTCGATGGTCACCATGACTTTCGCGATATGCAAGCGAAAAGTGAGAATCAGCCCGGATGGCCATCGGGAAAGGTTTCCGGCGAACGTTTGGTCGCTATGACTAGTCCGGTGGACCAAACAAGGCGTGTAACATGGAGGTCTTCGCGCTCTAACGCGCTGAGGAAGCAAGGGATTCTCGGGGCGTGTCCTTCGGGCCAAGAAGGCTGCGGCAGCAGGTCATCGACGATATACAGGCCGCCGGGTCGGAGCAACGAAAGCGCGACATCCAAGTGATCGAACTTGCCAGGCCAAGCATCGGCGAAGATGAGGTCAAACCGGCGGTCGCGAAGGTCCACGAGAAACGTGGCACCGTCGGCAACATGAAAGCAAACGCGTGAATCATGCCCGAGGTAGCGGCGAGCGATATCAACCACAGCCTTGTCGTTGTCAACAGTGTCAAGCGTTGAGGAAGCGTCCATTCCGGAAAGGAGCCATGAGGTGCCCACACCTGTGCCGGTACCAAGCTCCAACAGGGCGCCTTTGGGCTTGGAGCCAGCGAGGGTGCGCAAAAGCGATCCAGTACGTTCGTCGGAAGCCATGCGAAACCCGACCGCCTCGGTCTCCCTGAGGATTTTTGACAGCTGTTTTGGAAAATGAATGTTCCAGTTTTCGTCCATAGTTCCAAATGGAATTGCACGGGCCAAGATGTATACCATGTTGGAAAGTCCTCGTCACACTATCACTTCTGATGAAATGCAAGGATTGCAATGCGGAGAGCCCGATGACTCGATCTCGGCGACGGTATCTTAGCCTATTTTGGATATCCCGCTGCTCATGAGGACGATGCCAGACGAGCTATTCAAGCCGCACGGAACAAGCTGATTTGTTCTGGCTCTTCGCCGCTTAGATAACCTTTTAATTCCAGACGGTTCTCGTGCTTTCGCGGTACGGCAAGCTAAAAGTGTGCCTCAGATTTGGTGCGTCTCACTTGGGGGGCAGCCCAGAATCTTCGGGCAAGAGCAAAATCTTTCGAAAGAGAGCGGCTCTTTTGAAATTATCCGAGCTGACCGGAAAATGGGTTGTGTAGCGAAGCGTAAGCTGATTGTCGCCTTCCGTCATGTCAAGGGGCACCGCGATATCTTCAAAGTCTTCCGTCTTGAAGGCGTGCCGCACCTGCTCGGATCCGTTGAGAAGTATTGTCAAAATCTGCCCAGGAATCGATCGCGCAGATAGTTCCAACAGCCGCTTCTCCGCGCCATTAAGACTAAAAATAGTCGTGGATTCTGGCGCTATCCCCCATCTCACCAGGCCCAGTCCGCCAGGGTAAGGGCCTTCGATCCCTAAAAAGCCGTTAGTCCGCTCCCCCAGGCGGACTGCGTTGCGAAACGGGCGAACGTTTTCGGAGTTGACGAAAACAAAATAACTGAGTCCATCAAAAGCCTCGATCTCTCGGAGAAGCGACCAATCGGATTGCGCGCGCACCCAGGTCAGAATCTGATCTGCGATCTTGTTGGAGGGAATCCAAGGTGCAACGCCGGCGACATCTTGGTCAGCGACGACGAGAAAAGCAGCTGTTTTGCTAGCGTTGATATAGGAGTCGATGGATTCTGAAAAAGAGTGGCTGGAAAATTGGTATGGTAACCGCGCTTTTCGTGCGACCCATGTCATTGCGGCGTCATTCACATCTCCGGCAAATGTAAGCAGCACCTTCAAGCCTTCTGTCCCATGAAGATCGTTGTCGTGCGCATAGCCATTTACGGTCTGGACGATGTCGCGATTCATGCTGAAATCCACGGCATTCACCGGAGTCTGCAGCGGTCTATCGGTTGCCGGGTTTGGTAACATTCCAGCGATTCCCATGAGAACAGCGATGACGGCAATCACACGAAGGGGTAGCCGGAGCCACTTTTCCGGCACGTTCCAAATGCTCCCAATGAAATAAATCGCTAGCAAGGATACGAGCAACTGTGACGTCAGGCCGAAGAACGGATTGCCCATTCGTGCTATTCCAAACGTTATCAAGGAAAGAGCGGCGGCGCCGAGAACCAACAATGCATACCAGCACCGGTGATATTCCTTACGGACGACGGCGATGGCGACTCCGAGCATCACCAGGCAGGGAGCGATTACAAGATGGGATTTCATCATCTCGCGAGCAGGAGGTCCTGCTAGATAAAACCAAATTGAGCCTAGATAGCCTGTGGGAAGTCGCCAAAGATGTGCTTCGTCACCCCGAGTGTTGCTCCAGATGTAATTGGCTACATGCTTCCAGTCCAACGCATAATACGGAATAGCCAGGCAAACGACCGGCACAAGGAGTATAAGGACTGGTTTGATCGTGGGGACGAGCCTGCGAGTCAACGGGCGACTGCTATCTCGCCAGGCAAAATGGCAACCCGCCACAATAGCTGAGGAATAGGCGCACAAAAGAAGAGTATGCAGCACAAAAGAGGGCTTGGTGATAAACGCCATCGCAAAGCAAAACCCGCTCAGCAATAGCCATTCCTTGGTCTCGCGTGTGAACAATGCGGGAGGGTGCTTCGGAATGGCGAGGAGAACCCCGCTGGCAGTGAATAACGCAACGGCAAAATCAGGTCTAAAGTCCTGCACTGCGCGCACGGCCCAGGGAAACGAGCAGGCAAAGCAAATGATTAGCACCTTAAGAGCCGTGTCCCTGGCATTAGCGACAACCAGGCTTAGGCCGAGAAACAAGACGACTAGAATCCCGTTCGCCAGGTAAGGCGCCCAATCGTGTACGCCCAAGATAAGAAATGCGAGGAAGGCCAGGCCGGTGGACCAGGGGCTGTGCGGCGGATTCTTCAAGAGGTCGCGAAGGAGACCTTCGAACCCTTGGGCGTAGAAGACCCGCGTACGCTCCAACCCATCCACAAAGTATACCACATCGTCGAAGCCAGGATCCCTGGTAAGCCTTCCGTTTAGGAAAGACCATTGCAAAGCGAAAGCGGTGAAGAGACCGCCGGCGATCAGAATTGGAAGCAGGTTGTTACGCGTCGGATTACGCGTTGAGTTCTTATAATCCTTCTTATTGGCTGTCATCGATTCAAGCTCCAGCGTATTTCTCATCATGCACGTCAGAAGCCATTCGAAACCCGGCCGCCTCGGTCTCCCTGAGAATTCTTGACAGCTGTTTTGGAAAATGAAGGTTCCAGTTTTCGTTCATAGAAGGGCAGAAACGATACGGAGATCTTTAGCTCAGTATCCAGGGTCGCTGAAGACGTTCGAGTTCAGTTGTAGATGTCCTGTCAAGGGCCTGTGAATAGACAGGCGGTTGGCACAACCGCCTCTACAGCCGGGCCTTTCTCCCCCTGCACTGCGTTGGCCTTTGCCCCTTCCTGGCAGACAGGCCATTCACCCTCGACAATTCGCAAGTTTATTCGGGCTTTGCCTTAAAGGCGGAACTTTGGTTTCTCTTCGGGGGCTTGTGGAGTTGGTGTCGGAGTGGGCGCGGGGACGACTTGGGGCGTTGCCGGGAGATCGGGCGGAGGTGTGGGTGAAGGCGCAGTTACGGCAGGCGACGGGATGGCGTCCAATTTTTCCGCCTGCGAGACGGGGCTGGGGCTCGGTTTCGCGCCGGGGCTGACGCGCGTTTTTCGGCGTGGCTTGGTCGGACGCTCGTCGCCTGGCGAGCCGGCGGGTTTTCTCTGGGATTTCGGCGGAGCAACGGCCATGTTTTTGTTCGAGATGTAGCCAGTGCGGGAATCCTCAAGCTGAACCAAGCTGTATCTCGTCCCCTGGCGAAGCAATTTCACCCGGGTTTTTTCGCTCAACGAAGTGTCCGTCGTTGCTCCCTGTTTCGGAAGCTCCTGATAAAAAGGCGTGAAACTGCGGGTAATTACGTATTCGAGGGCCTGATCCGATTTAATAGTCTGCGTCGCGCAGGCGGAAAGAACCAGCAAGCCTCCCAAGAGCAGGGTATTTCGCAGAAAATTCATTATCGCGGATTCATATCAGGAGCATTCGCATTCGCAATACCCAGCTCTTGGCGATAGATGCTTTCGATGCGGCGGGCCGCAACCGAGGCTGCGAAATGGATCGACGCCTTTCTGCGGGCGGCGTGGGCAAGATGCCCGCCCAACTCCGGCGATTCTTTCAGGCGTCTGAGCTGCCTCGAAAAGTCAGCGACATCCCCAGCCTGCGCAAGAAGTCCTTCATTTTCTTCGGTTATTACAGCTGAGATTCCCTCGAGCCGCGAGGATAGCACCGGAACGCCGGAGGACATCGCTTCGAGTATGGCCATCGGCAGACCCTCGTAGAGTGAGGGAAGAATGAAGGCATCGAGCGCGTCATAGAAGGAGGAACGGTCGAGGATCGTGCCCAGCAGCAGGAGCCGCGTGTCGACTCCAAGTTCCGAAGCCAATGCAGCGATCCGGGCGCGTTCGGGACCGGAGCCCGCAATGACGAAGACGATGTCCGGATGCAATGCTGCGAGTCGCGGCAGGAGAGCGAAATTCTTTTCGTGCGCGAGCCGCCCGATGCTGCCGGCCACGAAGGCCTCTTTCGATATGCACAGCGTGCTCCGCGCCGCGCATTTTTGCTCTTCCGTGCAAGGACGGAAGATTTCGTCGTCCACAGCATTTGGGACGAGTTCGATCAGGTCCGCTGGTACCGCTTCCCAGCGCGTAAGAAAATCGCGAACGCCCTTTGAAACAGCGATGATCCGTGAAGAGAACAGATGCGAGCAGGCGTCCGGCAAGAGGGAACCCGCACCGCGAAACCTCAGATCCCCGCTGGTATGATCGTGTGCGATCAGGACCCTCTGCCCAACCAGCGCGGCAAGCGGCTTGGCAACCCAGTTCGCGCCTTGCAGGTGGAAATGAATAACCTGAAAATCCGCGTTGCGGAGCAGCCTGACGAATTCTCGTACGTAGCTGGGCGGCCATTTTCGTCCGGCGAGCGAATGCACGCTGATGCCTAGCGCTTCGATGGCTTCCGCGAACGGTCCGCGGCCATGCATGACGGCCACTTCCACATCAAAGGCGCATCGATCGCGATGCCGAAGCATGTCCAGCAGCGCGGTCTGCGCCCCGCCGAGATCGAGGTGATCGATGACGTGAAGAACGCGTATCATCGCGGCAAGCCTTCAAGGAAGGCTTCGACGTTTGCGCCGTTGTCGTGCCACTCGCGCACGAAGCGCGCGCATTCATCTTGCGCAGCAGCCAGCCGCTTGCCGTCTTCAAGCATTCCCGCGGCTTCGTTCACGAGCCGTTCGAAGTCGCCCGCCGCGAAGAAGCCCGCCCGAAATTTGCCGAACATTCCATCGGGATCCACCGCCAAAGAGAAGATGGCCGCGTGACCGAGGCCCGAATGGATGAAGGTATTCGGCACGCCTTCGAGTTCTGAGGTGTTTACAAAAATGTTCGCTTCGTTGAAATGGCGTTGAATTTCCCTGTAGGGCACGGCCTCGAGAAACTCCACGTTTCGCAGTCCCCGTGCGCGGGTGCTGACGGATCGCCAAAGCGGCTCGTCCTGTACTGAGCAAATCATCCGGCAGCGGGCCTTTGGCGAGCGTTCCGCGAGATCGAGAAAGAGGTGCGGGCGCTTCACCGGATGGCAGCGCGCGACCCAGAGGAAGTCGATGGACTTTACCTCGAGCGCGGCAAATTTCGTCTGCGGCAGGAGCAGTCTTGTCACCGCGCAAGGCATGCCCCTTTCACGGAAGAGCCGCGCTTGATGCTCCGCAATAGCGAATCGGGCGTCCGAAAGGCGCATGCCGCGCTCGAAGAGAAAACCGCGGAGCGGATTCTCCCGGCGAAAACCACCGTCGATTTCGGCATCCAGGGCGCACACGAACACAAGTCGAAATTGAATCGGCGCGCGCAATAAGCAGAGTATGTAAAGCCAGGCCGTCCATCCGTAAACCACCACGTAATCGGGCCGCTCCGCCCGCAGAACGCGGAAAAGGCGGGGCAAGGCACGCAGTGCCTGCGCGGGGCGCCCGGTATCAAAACGTCCGCCCGTGCGGATCCGTATTCCTTCCCAAACGATTCCATCGCTCTGACCGGTGTCCGCGCCAAGAATGACAGCCTCGTGCCCGCGCGCGACGAGCTCCCGCGAAAGGAGAGCGACTTGAAGCTCCGCTCCGCCCGAGGCGCGTTGCGAGGAAGGGTCGAGCGCCAGGTGGGCATGACCCGAAAGAAAGAGGAATTTCACGCCCGCTTTTTGATCGAGCGTGCGGGATTGCCCGCAACGACATCCCCGGGAGGGACGTCGTGAAGAACGACCGCGCCGGCGCCGATGACCGCATTGTCGCCGATCTTAATGGCGCCAAGCAAAACGGAGTTCGAGCCGATATCCACGTTATCTCCGATGATCGGACAGTCCGAGGGGCCGCTCCTCATGCCAATCGTTGTGCAGTGCCGAAGGGCGCAATTGGTGCCGAGGACCGCAGCTTCATGCACGACCAGCCCTGTCCCATGATAAAGTCGCAAGCCAGATCCGATCTTAGACTTGAGGTTGAGTTCGATTCCAAGTCCCCATTCCACGTAGAGCACGTAGAGGACGACGATAGGAGCTCCCAGCCAGCGAAGTGGCGGTCGCGTTCGCTGAACAGCCTGGGCGGCACGGTAAAGGAGCAACGCGCTTCGGCTCTTCCAATTCCCCGCGTTTGCCCCCCAATCTTGAAGGATCCCGGCTTTCATTTACCGTCGAGATGTTCATGGAGGTTCATTTTTATCTTCCGGAGAGGTATCTTCCGGATTCTGACCGGCAGGAAGCCTGGAGGTCCGGAAAAATCACCCGGCTTGAGGAAGGCGGCAAGATTGCATGTGCGCAATGCTGGATTTTCCAGACTTGGCTTGCCCTCGAACGAAGCGGCTTTCCGGCGCGTCTCACTCATTCGATGCCATCGGATGGCGTGCTGGTGACCCTCACCAGCTGCATGGAGAGCGACTTTCGACCTCCGGATCGCGTTTTCTTTGTCGGGATCGTGGCGGATTATCTCGCTCACCCTCGCGCGCAGCTGCACGTCGTCCAAAACGCGGCTCACGCGAGGCGATTGTGGAATGCTGCTTTCATTCCGCTTTGGCCGCATCCCAACCTGATACCGCGCGATCCGGCGCGCTCCGGCCGGTTTGAAAACGTCTGTTTCTTTGGCGATCGTTCGAATCTTGCGCGTGAAATGGCCGACGAACGGTGGCAGAGGAAGCTCAAGGACGAACTGGGCGTCAACTTTATTGTCTGTGGGGCGGATCGCTGGCACGATTATCGCGAGGCCGATTGCGTGGCTGCCGTGCGCGGGTTCGGACGCTCTACGTATCTTCACAAGCCCGCAACAAAACTTTACAATGCGTGGCTGGCGGGAGTTCCCTTTATTGGAGGGATGGATTCCGCCTATGCAGAGGATGGAGAACCAGGGCGGAATTTTCTGCGGGCGGCGACACCCGACGAGCTTTTTGGACATATCCGCCAGCTGAAGGAAGAGCCCGCATTGCGCAACCGGCTTGTCGCGGCCGGCAATATAGCGGGAAGGAACTTCACATCCGAAGCGATTCTTGGCCGATGGAGGCATTTTTTGGGTGATACTGTGCAACGGTTGGCGGAATGCTGGCAAAGAAGGGGCGCGGCCGCTCGCCGCATTTTTGATACGGTCCAGACGGCCAGCGCATGGTTCGACGCACGGCTTAGGCGTTGATGTACCGCGTCGCAAGCCATCCAAGGGTTGCTCTGAAATCGGTGCGCAATGCTGTCAAAATCTCCGCTGCCGCCGGACGCAGAGCTTTGGAGGAAAGCGCTCCCGCCGCCTTCAAGTGGTGCATGGCCACTGTGCGGGGGAGATCGCCGCCCCGGGCATTCATATTCGAGAGCAATCCTTTGTAGAGCTGCCAGAACGCCCGCCTGTTGCCCGGATCAAGCCCCTCGCGAAACGAAGCAATCAAGCCGGTCTCGTGTTCAGTCAGGTTGCGCGCAAAAATCCGCCTGGCCTCTCGTTCGGAAACCTGTGCGGCCTCCGCAAAGGCCACGCTCTTTCGGGACTTTGACAGCGATGTTGTGAGGTGCCGATAGCAGACGAGCCGCTGGGGAAGATTTGCCCCTTCGTGTTCGGCAATGACGCGCGTCCAAAGCTCGTAGTCCTGCGCGATCCGGTAGGCTTCGTTGTACCCGCCAAACTGGTCGCGGATGACGTCAGTTACGAAACATGACCGACGTGTGCATGAAGGGATTCAGAAAGGGCGACGTCCATGTGATGGCTTGCTGGGAAAGCGGCGCGTCGAGCAGCCCGGCAAGCCGGTCGTGTTCGTCGATGATCCTGCCGTTGCTGCCCAGGAGCACGATTTCGGGCCGGATGGTTGTGAATTGATGCTGTTTCGCAAGCCGCGAGGGGTGCGCGAGATCATCAGCGTCCTGCCGGGCGACCCACCGTCCGCGCGCCAGCTGAAGCCCCTGGTTCAGGCATGTTGTCTGGCCTTTGTTGTCCGCGTTGCGGATGAAGCGGATGCGTGGGTCCTTGCCGGCCCAGGCTTCCGCAATTTCCGCTGATCCGTCCGTTGAAGCATCGTCAATGATCAGAAATTCGAAATCGCGAAATGTTTGGTTGAGAATGCTGCGGATTGATGGGTCGAGAAAGCGACCCGCGTTGAACACTGTCATCAGGACGCTGACGACAGGCTCGCTCATGCGAGAACGCTGCTGAAGATGGTTGCGTGCCTTTCCACCCATTTCGCGCCGTCAAAGGCGGCTTCGGCGTGGGACCGGGCCGCGCGCGCGGTCTGTTGCAGCCTGGGCAGAAGAGATTCCGCGGCAGCCGCGAGTTGGTCTCCTGTGGGCGTGATCAACTTTTCCCAGGAAAGCGGCGCGGGAATTAGCACCCCGCAGGTGGGCGGGACCAACTCCGGAAGACCTCCCGAGGCGGATCCGATCACCGGGAGTCCGCAAGACAACGCCTCGATAACGACGGTGGGGCAGGGGTCAAGATATTTTGGATGGAGCAGGATGTGATGGCGGCGATAAAGCTCAGCCGCTTCATCCTGGGAAAACGAGGGCAACACCGTGACGGCACTTGCGAGATTCAACGTCGCGATTTCACGATGGATATCGGCGGAGCCTCCGGGCCAGCCGAGCCGGCCCGCGATGGTCATCGAACAGTCGATGCCGGCGTCCTTCAGCGCGCGCACGCAGCGAATCGTGGAGAGCACGCGCTCGGCATATCCATGCGTGCCCAAGGTTAGCAGCCTGAGCGGGTTGGCCGGTAGCGGATCTGCCGCGGGATGGAACTTCTGCAGATCAACCGGATTGAACAGAACTTCGCTCGCCGCGCCGGAATGGCCCAGGAAGCGCTCTGCGGAATCCCTGCAGAACGCGCTCTGATAAACGACGTATTTCGCCCTCGCGCGCAATCGCCGCATAGGACCATTGTATCTGTTCGTATCCTTGCCGGCCCATGCGGGGTATGCGACTCCGTTCTGATTCCACACGAGGGGAATGCCCTGGTTTTCGCAGTGATTGAGAAGATCCTCGGCAAAGGCCGGCGGCGCGCTGCTGACAAGATAGAGGAGATTGAACGTCCGTTCATCCCAGGCGTAGGCGTCGCGTAGATGAAGCAGCTTGACGGCTCCGCCATGGACCAGGTGTCGTCCTTCCAGTACTCCGCCAAAGGAAATTACCGGCGTGCGGCTATCGCTGCGGCGAACGACGGAGAGCCGGCGTGCATGCGACAGACGGGCCGGGAGCGCGAGCGCGTCGCGCACCGCGGCACGGACAGCGCTTAGCAGGCTGTCGGACTTGGAAGTCCGAGTCTCTTCTCGAATACGCACCGTGCAAAGAGGGCCAGTCGCCTGATCCAGCGGCTGCCGGACTAAAATCGGCACTTCGTGCCGAAAAACCCCAGAACCCCTGTTTTTCTCCGCGAAGCGGGGCTTCAGCAGCCTGTCTGAAAGGGGGGATTCATCTTTTCGAGGCTTTTCATGCTTCAAATTCCGGCTTCATTCCAAATCCGACAGGCGCTAGACGCACTTCAGCTCTGCTTCTGCCAACTCCCGGATCGCTTCCGCGAGATCGTATCGCGCGTGCCATCCTGTTGCCTTACGGAGCTTTCGAGCGGAGACGTGGCTCTTCGCAACATCCCAGGAAAAAGCGGCACAGTGCGCGAGCCTCAACTTTTTGCCCATAAGGGATTCAACGAGAGAGACGATATCGTTCACAGACAGCGATTGCTCGGATGCCACGTTGAAGGTTCCCGTCAGGCCACGCGTGACAACAGCTTGCACCGCGTTAAGAAAATCGGCGAGGAAAAGATAGTCTTTGGTGTTTTCTCCGTCCCCCCAGATGGACATCAGCGTGTCGTCATGAATCGCCCTGCAAATGCGAGGAATAACTCCTTGTGGCTTTGTTGAACTGGCGGTCGAACCGAAAACATTTGATATCCGCAAAATGCCGCACCGCAGACCGCGATGACGGCGGCACGCGGTGCAAATGGCCTCTTCCGCCATCAGCTTCGCACGCGCGTAGCCGCCAAGGGGGTTGCAAGGCGTTTCTTCGGTGGCGGGCACGGTCGCGTTCCCGTAAACGGCCGCCGTCGAAAAGAAAACAAGATGTGGCGGGCGCCGGACGGCGGCGCAGGCATTCAAGATGTCGTGCAACAGGGGCAGGTCGATCACCTGCTCAGACCCTGCCCTTTGTTCGGAAGTCAATGGCACAGTGCTCCAACCAAGGTGAAGAAGTGTGTCGAAATCCGCGAGCGTTCGGGGTTTGGTGAGATCCGAGATCTCCTCAAAATCATCTCCAGCCGATCGCGAAAAGGACACCACTTCCGAATCGTCTTCGCGCAGATGAGCTGATATCAAGGGAGATAGACGTCCACGCCCTCCCGTCACGGCTATGCGCAGCGGTTTCATTTGTGTGCAATTAACGGATCAGGCAATAAATGTGAACAATCTTTTTTGAGGAACTTTCGCGGCTTGCAGCTGTAGCAGGCAAGTTGCATGGTGTCCCCCTTTGCACGTGGAAAACCTGAATTTCCCGCCGTCAATCATCCTTCATTGTGGCTATCTCGACTGCTATTCTCGCCTCCTGGCTGCGTGATTTTAATGACGGCGCAGAAAAAGCCCGCGTTCTCGAGATTGGGCGGTTGACCGGTTTGAGAGAAGACGCCGGGCGCTACTATCCGGCGAATTTCGAGCGGGGGCTTCTCCTGCGGGAAATCGTCCGCCGCCGCCGGCCGCAACGCATTTTGGAACTCGGCACCGGCCGCGGCTTGGGCATTCTTTGCATGGCGGACCAGGTCCGAGCCCTCGAGTACCGAGCGGAACTGGTGTCTGTGGACATCATCCCTCCCGGGACAAGGCAACATTGGCCGATCTTGATCGACGGTGAATACAGCGCGCAATCCCGCTCCGTCGAAGAGATTTGGAGTCGGAGTCTTCCAGAGTTGAAAGATCTCGTCACACTGCGTACCGGCGCTACGGCCGCGGTTCTGCCTGCGTTGGTCGCGGAAGGCCGCAGATTCGATTTCGTTTTCATTGATGCGGGACACGACGTCTATTCGGTCTTCCACGATTTCGCTTACGGCGGGCTGCTCCTTGCCGAGCACGGAGAGATCTTGATGGACGACTTCGCTCCGATGGAACCTTTCGGCCTTGGCACATGCATTGTGGCGGCGCACGCAGCGAGAGTCTTTGAGCGGGTCGATGTAATTGAATCCAATGGCTTGGTTTTCGACGAGAATTACTCCGGTTTCACGCGCGGCATGGTGCATCTTGGCGGAATGAAGCCCGGCAATTACAAAATAGATTCGCTTAGCCTGCTCGCCGCCAGAATCCTTGGCAAGGCAGTTGAGGGGCTCTTCCATCCGAAAATCCTGCCGCTGCGGGGTCCCTGATTGGTTTTGCTTACCGGAACCCAAGCCAGCGGACGTCTTCCGGCGCACTCAAAACCAGGAACAGCTGCCGGACGGCCTGGACGACTCCAGCCACTGTCGAAGTCAATTGCTCCGGAACGGGAACCTCAGGGCCGAAACACTTCCCGTCCAGCGCCGGTGGAATGACCAGCGCGAGCTGCTTGGCATTTTCCTTGCGAATTGAGTTTAGCGATTTAAAGGACGGGACAATTATTGCGGGGACGGGCAGGGACGCCCGGGCAGGCGGGTCATCGCTGACCAAGACTACCGTGCGATCCGGCAAACGTTTCGCATCGTTGCAACTCAGCCAGCTTTCGTCCGCCAGATAAGATCGGCAGTCCGCGGCAGTTGTCTCGCGCAAGATAACGGCTTCGCTCTGCCGTAACGTCTCGCGGAGGAAATCGAAGAGAATTCCCGGAGTTTTCCCGCCTAGCAATCCGATGACAGCAGGAGGTTTGGACCGCCGGCGGAGGTGAGCCTTGGTCTGCGCGCGCAGCCAGGCGCGCATCGCCTCTGCAATTGCTATCGGCGGCTCCTGGGGAAAGCCTCTGTAAATGCGGAGCAATGTATCAGCGAGTTTCTCCGGGTTATTCTCAGCGAGCACCCGCCGGTATTGAGGTTCCCGGGTCGCATCCAGCATTCGACTCCGGATGTCGTCGCAGATGCAGCTGACAGCCTCGGGGATCGTGTCAAACAAACTCGCCTCCTCAAGGACATCCTCCGAAATGCCCACGCGTGTGCTCAATACCTTGGTCTTGGCGAAACAAGCTTCGAGAATGGAATGCGGTCCTCCCTCCCACCGCGAACTGACGAGGCACAAATCCAGCAAATTATAGAGACGATTGAGCTGGGAGCGCTCCAAGATGTTGGCGGCGAAATCATCCCCCTTGAATTCGCGACCAGCAAAAAACACACGCACGCCGCAGGCTTTCAATCGGCGGCGCAGCCAATGACGCCGCGGGCCTGCAAGAAGGACGCAGACGCGGGGTTCCGCCTCGTGAACTCGCCGCACGATTTCCGCGAACACGTCCGGCCCCTTTTGCCACTTCGGCCGGTCAGGTCCAAGGGTGAACGCCGTGTCGGAATGAAAATTGCCGATCACATAGGCGTCTGCCGGCAATCCCAGTTGCTGGCGCAACGCCTGTGAATCCCCATCCTCCTGAGGCAATCGGAAAAAAATCTTCGGATCCACGCAATATGGCGCCAGCTCCGCCTCGATCCCCAAGCTCAAAAACTCGCGCACCGCCTGGCGGGACCGAGCTATCCACTTATCGACGAATGGCCGCACAGCGTAAAACTCCGGTTGGCGTGCGTAGAAAGAAGGCGCGTTGTCAGAAAAGCAAACGACTTTCCGGCTTCTCAAGACATCGGTTCCCAGCAGCCAGGCGCTGGGCCACCATGCTGCGTGCACGATCCGGCTTTGCCAGGCTGAAGTCAGGCGCAGGTCCCCATCCAATGCCTTCTGCGCCCAGCGCAAATCCTCATCGAGCGCCCATTTGATCTCCTGCCCGCCGGCAAAATGCACCGCCCAGCTCTTGCAAGGTTTGCGGTTCAAGAGCCTATTTCTGACCGGCGTCGGCGGGCCTCCGCGATGAGGCGTTGAATCAATCGACGGTACGTAAGACACATCGCATCCCCTGAGGGGGGATCAGCCAGGACCTTTTGCCGAAGCTCGTGGTAGCCATCCCGAAAACGCGTGAATGCCATCACGGGATCGTGGGATACTTCGATGCCAAATCTGCGGCCAAGCTCCACGGTCCCTCCCGTCTCGGGGTGATAGAGCAATGGAAGCCCGCATTGAAGTCCTTCGACCGGATGCATGGCTCCGGGTTCGTATCTCGACCCGGTCACATAACCATGACACTGACGCAGCAACCCGGCCAGCTTGCGTCCCACGCAGGGTGGAAACGTCCGAGCTTTCCGCCATGCGATCTTTGCGGGCCAGCGCCCGATCACCCAAAGTTCCGCTTCCGGCAGGGCCCCTGAAGCAATCGCCTCGTCGATGTCTTGATAGAGATCGAAACCCTTGCTCATATTGTCCGACCAATGATGCGTGACGAGACGCAAAGGTGCGCCCTGTCTCCATGCCGCAGCGCCGATCGGATGAAAGACCGCTGGGTCGGCTCCATTCAGAATCACAGAGTGGGGTTTGGCCGGTTCGAACCAGCGAGAGGCGTGATAATCGCGCAGCCACTCAGAGACGAAGACCGTGTGATCTGCCGCGTGATTCGCCTCGGCGAGCTGGCGGTCCATTCCGTTTGTTCCTTTGCGCGCGTCGTTGTCATTGATCCGCTGGATACAGACGAGGTGGGGATTTTTCGCTTTTGCGCGCAGGATTTCCTCGTAGCGAAATGCGAGCCCGCCACTCAGACCGGCGTGCGTTCCCGCCACACAGTCCACGTGCTCGTCGAGGTGAAATTGCACGGCATAGCCGCAGCTCTTCAGATAGGAGGAGAGCTGGTTCAGCCATTGATTGCCGCCGCCGTAGGGACCTCGACGCGGAATCATGTTGAATGCGACCGTGGCGACCGGCCGCCGCTTGCGAAAGAACCAATTCATGCCCTTCCGGGAAAAAATGCTTCGACCGGAACTTTTGCTTCCGGGCCTCGCATGTAGCGGGAGCGTTTCCACCGGGCAGCTTTTCGAAAGCCGAGCATGCCTGCGACGGAATACCATAGCGTGTGCAGCCGCGTGGGGCCGAAAGTCTCAATGATGTTGCGGCGGTTGGTGCTTTCAGTGTCGCGGCTGCTGCGCTTGAGGAAGCAAAGATGGAGGCAGCGGAAATCTGCCTCTGGCCAGGCGGCCTCCTCGTGAAGCATGCGGCGATCGTCGCGCGTGAAACCGGCGCGAAAGCGCACCCTGCCGCCATGCAAACGTTCCGGCGTATAGCCGTCCCAGGATTCGATGGCGTTGAAGTTATAGAGTTTGGTCATGCTCCGGCAGGGAGGCGCGAGATGGCCACTCGCCGTGCGGCGGTCCTTGTCCAGTTTCGTCACGTGCAGGACATTTCCGAGGAGCATCCAATGCTTGTCAAAGTCTCCCGAGAGGATTTTTTCCCGAAGCCGGGCGAGCCGATCGGGCTCGTAAATCTCATCTCCGTCCACGCCGAAAACCCACGTGGGCGAGCCCGCAAGATGCTGGATGAGGCCATGGGATTCGGCGGGATGCCGGATGGATTTATGATGCATTTTCGGCAGCTCGCCGGCCAGCGCGCGCAGAATAACCGGCGTTTGGTCGATCGAGCAATGATCGGCGACGTGGATCTCATCGCAAAAATCGGCAACGTTCCGCACCGCGGTCTCGACGAAGACGTCCTCGTTGCGGACAAGAACGATTCCGACAATGCGTGGCGCGCTCAAACGCGTTGCTTGCCTTGGACGAGGACCCAAAGCCACTGTCTCTCGCGTTCGATGCGAATGACCGAGCGAAATTTTTCGAGGAGCCGCAGGACGACATCTTCGGTGCGATCCCATGAAATCGACTCGAACGGCCCGCCACCCTCCTCCAGATTGATTCCGATGTCGTAAAGAAGATAGCCATCTGGTTTCAGCACCCGTGCATGCTCCGCGATCATTTGATCAAGGTCGAAGGCATGGTCAATGCAGTTCGAATAAAGCAAGTCGACGGAGTTGTCGGGATCGTCAAGCTTCATCATGTCCCCTGCGCTGACGAGCGGATTGTCCAGCCCGGGGTTCAAATCGATGCCATGGGCGTTCGATAAAGCCGAGGTCGTGGAGCACGTCCACCTCGGTACCCTGCCGCGCGCCACAGCACAGAATCCTGGCATCGAAAGGCAGGAGCCTGGCAATCAGCCGGAACCGCACGTAGAACTTCACCCGATAGTCGAAAATGTCGAAATTGCTGAAGCCACCCTTCATCTTCACCATCTCGTCGAGCTTGAGCTTCTGGTGTGTGAGATACTCATCGTAACTGGCGTAGTCCCGCTTGACCAAGCCGCCTTCACTTTCCGTTTTCCACCCGCCTCCGCCGTGATGTTTGTGACGCACCTCGTGTTTGTCGCGCTCGTGAACGTAGCTTGCATCGCGTCCGGCACGCAGTTTGCGGATGTATCCGAATCCCCCCGGGAGTCACGAGATGCAGAAATGTTTTCACCCAGAATTTCGGGCGGGGCTTCTTCCCAACGAGGTCGCGAAAATACGCCATGAATCAGTTTCTTTGCAAAGTCCTGGAAATTGCCAGCGTCGCAAGCAAGCTGGGCGCGCCTTCGATGTAAAGCAAGTCGTGTTTGAACGCGCCCACGTAGTGCCGGCAAATGCTGCCCGGGGCCCTCAAGTATCCCCAGCTAATGTTGTAGGTGGCAGGGAGCATGCCGCCCTTGTTGAGGGCGGAAGCCATCAAGGCGTAGAGGGTCTGCTCGAAAAACTGGGGGTGATGCGCGCTGGTCTCGAATGCTGCAATCAAGCGTTCAGCCAGTTCGAGCGAGATGGCGCTCTTGGGCATGAGGCAGATTCCAGTATTCACCCTCTCCCAAATCTTCATCCGCAGCTCTTCCTCGATCCGCGGACGCGGAATGCAATACTTCTCCTTGGTGTCTTCGTTGAACCAGCATTCTTCCTTCCCGGCATCTACCCAGCTGAGAATTTCTTCGGGGCGCTTGAAGAAAATCACGTCGGAGTCCAGCACCACGAATCGGTCGTAGGGCGCGTAGGCCGGGAAATCGAAAAACTTAAGAAAAAGATTGTGCCGATTGCGGCTGGACAGGGATTTCGGGTGTCTTGCCAGATGCGCCTCCATGACCTTCTGCGCTTCCGGCCGCGGGACGAACCGTACTCCAGGGAGAATATTCTCAATGACCGTTCGTTGGGGTTTCGTGACAGAGCCGTCTTCGTGGATAAACAACGGCCAGCGGCGGCCGCTGAAGTTTTCGAGGCTTATGGCCGCCAAGATCCCCGCGTCCCACGTCTCCGACGAGACGAGCATGTGCACAGAAACGGGAACCTCCATCCCGCGCGGGCGCCTGTGCAGCCGGAAAACGAGCGGGCTGATCGCGTGGCGCCCGATCCACGCGAGTTGGCGTCTTGCCGCGGAACGAAGGCGGGTCAGCACGAATAAGTGCGCAAGCTGCTGGGCGAAGTCGGGACTCGCCGCAAGGCGAGAAATCTCTCAGTCAGGACACCCCGGTAGTACCACGGCGTCTTGGCATTGAGAGCGCGCGCCCGCCCTAGAACCGGAGTGAGAACACGCCAAGCCTTCATGTGGAAGATTCGCTTCAACGCGTGATCGGTCAGCTTCGCGGGAGTGACATCAAGAAACGCTGTATCAAGGGATCGCGCGGCGCACCAGGCCAGGAACTTTTCTTGAAGGTAGAGGCGCCACCAAATGCTGCCTGCGGTGTGCGAGCCAAGCGAGCCTGCCATCGTGTGCTTTTTCAGCACAACGGTGTCGCAATGCGCAAAACGGCAGGTCATCCCGCAGCGCAGCCAAAACTCGCAGTCCTCAGCCTGCCAGATCGTCTCGTCGAACTCGCCCACCTGGTCGACCAATGAACGCCGGAACAAAGCGCAGCCGGTGGTTGTGACGGCCGTCCACCAGAAATTTGCCTTGGCGGGAACCGGCGGCTCTCCTGCTGCCCATGTCAGGCCATGGAGGCGGGCTTGCTCGCGGCTTCGGAGGAGGACGTAGCCGTATGCGACGCCCGCTTTAGTCCTTTCCGCCGTCGTGGCGAGTTCCTCCAGGGCGTGCGGGAGCAATTCATCGTCTTGATCGAGAAAAAGAAGCCAGTCGCCTCGGGCGGCTCGCACGGCTGTGTTTCGGTTGGCGGAAAGACCGCCGTTCTTTTGGCGACGGATGCTCGCAACGCGTCCGCTGTAGCGCGCAGCGACGTCGGCGGTCGCATCGGTGCTGCAGTCATCGCAGACGATGATTTCCTCCGGCGCGCGAGTCTGGCGCAGAATGCTTTCGATGGCGCCGGAGAGCGTGGCGGCCCCGTTGTATGCGGGAATGATGACACTGATCGTCACGAATGTTCCTGCGATCCCGCGAGCAGACGGGTGATCGTTCGCACGTAGGCTTGATAGACTTTCTTGAAATCAAAATCCTGCACGAATTCCCATCCGCCCTCCGAAAGCCGCCTCCGCTCACCCGGGTTCTTTGCAAGTCGGAGGATGATGCCCGGATACTCCGAGAGATCGTCGCAAATGATGCCATGCTTTCCGGGAACCAGCCCATGGCTGCGCACGCCAAAGTTTGTGGAGACAAGAACCCGCCGGTGTACCAAAGCCTCAAGCACTTTTAAGGAGGACCCCGTCCCCGACGTGATGGGCGCCAGCACAACCTCACACAACGAATAAAGCTCGTTGAGTTCGGATTCCGAGATGGGTCCGAGGGAAATCATGTTTTTTCCAGGATTCGTTCGTCCGCAACAGGAGCCGGCAACCACAAAAAGAATGGAAGGCTCACTCTTCAGTTGGTTGGCCATGTGCGCGATGTATTCAACGGCTTCGCGGTTCGGTATCAGACTGCTTCCGACGAAGAAACAGGCCATTCCTCCGTTACGACGATGGGCTGCAATCCGCTCCAACTCGGGTCCAAATTTCGTCCTGGTTTCGTCCACCGCTGCCGAGAGGTTGAAACCGTGCGGAACGAATTCGGAATCAAACCCCATAGCGCGAATCCGTTCGTTATCGAATTTCGCATCGCAGATGATAGCCTGTGCTCTGCGACAGGCTTCCAATTCGTACTGTAGAACGCGATTCTTCAACCAGGAGTGAGAAGTAGCGGCGTCCGAAAGAAGATCCAGTATTGACAGGATGACGGGTTTCGGATGCCGCCTAATCTTTCGATGAACCAACCTAGACCAGAATGGGTAATCGAGAAGAATTATGTCGGCTCGCCGCGTAACATCGCGAATCGCCCGGCCAAGCGAAGGCTGAAAAGCCGGCTGCAAATAATGCCACCATTGACGCCGCTCGCGGATACTTAGCTTTCCGCGCCAGAAATGATACGTCAGCCCGTCGAACAGGCGAAATGCAAACTGCGTAAGAACGCTCTCAATGGGCGCAGGTTGATGAAAAAGATAGCGAATATTGCCGTGCCGCTGTTCGGCCATGCGGCCAGGAGAAAGGACCGTCACTTCGCGAAAGTGGCCGGCGAGCAATTCGATGAGAGGCACAATTCGCCGGCCCGTGCCGCGGTTCATGGTTGGCAATCCTGTCCATGGATAAAGAACGGCGACTTTGGCGCTATTCAAAGTTTTTGTCGGCGAGGCGGGCAAGATTTTCGATAAAATTCTCTCCGCTAAACTTTGCGCGATATTGCGGTGCGAGTCGAAGGGATTTTCGTGCTTCCACTTCATACTCGCGGACGGCGCGGCAGATGGTCTCGACCAAAGCCTCCACGTTTCGTTCCGGCACCAACCAGCCCGATCCGGCGCGCGCAAGCTCGGCGCTCATCCAGGAATCCTCCGTCGTTACAACTGGTTTCCCGGAGACTAACGCTTCGCAAAAAATACCGCTCGTCCGGTCGCGGTATTTGTCGAGATGATATGGAAGCACAATTACGTCCGCGGCATCCAGCATGTTAAGGTATTCCTGTTCAGAAAGCCGGCGCTCCACGAGTTCCAGTCCGGAAAGCCTGCTCGCTTTGAGAATCGAGACACTTTTCAGTGACACCGAATCGGGGTCGTTGGTCTGGACGACAAAACGCGCGCCGCAAGGCTCGTCATGAAGAATCCGTTGGATCGCTGATGTGAATTCAACAAACCCCTTTTCCCGGCGCGGATTCCCGGGGCACATGAAGACGATTTCTCCGGTACGAATTCGCGGCGGCCTGCTGGATAGACCGCTAGGAACAACGTGAGGGAGGACATCAACTTGGGAGCCGAGAATCTTTTGGTAATGAGGCGCCAGTCGCTCGCTGTCGGTTATATAATGCACCAGGGAGGGATGGCTCCTATTGACTCGCGCCAGAGCTCTGCGCACTCCACGGTCGTGGGTAAAGCGCCAGGGATCATAGCCAAGGTGCAACGCGAGAACCGGAGCGCGGGCCTTAGACAATTTTCCGAGCCAGCGCAGCCAGCCCTCCAAATGTCTCGGAGCCAGCATCTGAGCAAAAACAATATCCGAGGAATTGACTTGGCGGGCCGGGAATCCGGACCAAAGATCAGAGTAAAATCTCCGTCGCGAAACCGCTTCAAGAAGATCGAGTGCGCGGCGATTCGAGGAAAGCCAGGGCGCAGGCTCGTTGCGCCAGTCCTTTCGAAAAATGCCGACGACATCGACTCCCTCAGGTTCATCAAAATCGTAAGCCTTACGGCAAAGGATGGAAGTCTGCCATCCCGCCGAGCGAGCGGCCGCTGCGAGAGTGAAGTTGTAGTTGAGATGGTGTCCGCGCAGATCGTGCAGCAAATGATCTGCCAACCAAATCCGCCGCTTGTCGGAATCGGATGCCGATAAAGACACGCGGGAATTTCTTTCAACAATTCCCAAGATGGAGCATCGGTCGGACGCGCGACTGGATGAGGAGTTGTCGGTTCCTCTACGCGGTCGCGTCGGATAGCCCCTGGCAGACCCTGCTGACATCCTCCTCGGTCAGCAGGGAATGCGTGGGAAGATTAATGCCTCTGGAAGAGCAGTAATCCGCGTTGGGGAAGTGTTGATTGCCGCTGCGGTAAGGTGGCATTTGGTGCATTGGGTAAAATACAGGCCGTGTCTCAATGCCTTTTTCGTCGAGAAGCTTCATGATTTCGTCACGGCTTTTCGTTACGCGGTCCGTGAGCAGTATGGTGTACATCCAGAAGGCGTGCGTGGCCCAGGGCTCTGTGGCAGGGAGAATGAAGCCGGCATTTCCCGAAAGATAGTGCGAATACCATTCAGCCACGCGCTTCCGGGCGGCCAGTGCTTGTTCGATTCGCTCCAATTGCGCCAGTCCGAGTGCCGCGCAAATGTTTGTCATCCGGTAGTTGTAGCCGATGACGGGAAACCAGTAGCGTCTGTCCGCCTGCATTCCTTGGGAGCGCAGAAGGCGAATTCGCTCTGCGAGAGCGTCGTCGTTCGTGGTGACCATTCCCCCTTCACCGGTCGTGATGATTTTGTTTCCGTAAAAGCTGAAGGTCGCGCAATCTCCAATCGCACCCACGGTCTGGCCCCGGTACTGCGCACCGTGTGCTTCGGCGGCATCCTCGACCACGAACAGGCCGTGTCTTTTCGCCAGAGCAAGGATGGGATCGCAATCGACGGGGTGACCGTAGAGATGCGTGATGATGATGCCCTTTGTTTTTTTTGTGACAAGGGACTCCAGCCCCTCAAAGCGAATATTGAAAGATCTTGGATCGCAATCGGCGAACACCGGTGTGGCCTGGCAGTAACTTACCGCATTGGCGGTGGAGACGAAGGTTAGCGTTGGAACGATGATCTCATCGTCGCGCCCGACGCCGAGAGCACAGAGCGCAATATGCAGCGCGGCGGTCCCGTTGCAGACGGCGATGGCATTCTTCACGCCGCAAAATCGGGCAAAGCCGCGCTCGAATTGGTCGAGAAAATGACCCTTCGAGGAGATCCACGTGCTTCGCAGACATTCCATGACATAGTTCACTTCGTTGCCGGAAAGATCGGGAGCCGCCACGGGAATGCGGATGTCGGCAGACGACGCATTCTCCGGGACAACTAACGGTGTCTTTGGCTCCCTCTTTGTCTCAAACAAGTAATGAGGTCCTTGCTTCGTAGAAAACATCCTGTTTTCAAATAGACAAGCGGCTAAGCGGAAGCATGGCAAGCAAATTGGGCTGACGCTGCAGTTAAGCGGCGTGATTTTGAAAACGAGTCGCCGGGCTTGCTACGCGACAGGTTCCTCGGGAAGGTCAAGGAACCGGCAGACGGACGGCCAACGGGATTCCATCGTGTGGCTTGTCCGAAACACAGCGAGGGCATTGTTCTTAAGAAACTCGAGGCGCCCTGGCTCGGAATATATCCGAATCAGCTCGCTAGCCATGAGCTCAGGTCGAATGTCCGGCAACACCACGCCGTTGTGATCTTGCTGGATCAGCTCCCATGGGCCGTTCATATCGAAGCAAATCGGCACGGTCCCGCAAGCGATGGCTTCATGAGGCGTCATCGGACCCCCCTCTCCCCACAGCGGGCTTTTTCCCACGTTCAATGCGAGAAAAACCGAACAGGATTGCATCCCGCGAATGATCTCGGTCTCGACTCCCTCGAGCCGCAAAAACTCGAGATTGAGACCCTTTTCGACCATAATGCGTTTGATGGTTTCGATGAATACGCCGGTCAGCGGGCCTTCGTCCATGTAGCCGACGCGATGCGGAAGGCGGCGATGTTCGTCCGGCTGCCAATGGTGTTCGTCCACGAGGGTTCTCAGAAGGGAAGCCCGGCGCTCAAAGACCGCCATGTGCCAGGCCTGGATCGAGCGGTTCAATCCGGCGGTCGCCAGGATGCGTTGTTTGCGCATCATGCGCGCCAGCGTCGGGAAATGGCTGCGCGTCGTCGTGGCCAGTTCCTGATCCCAAAAATAGAACTTCGGGCAGCGATCCAGGAACGCTTCGGCCAGGACCCACGAGGTGACGTATCGCACGGCTTGTGCCTCCGCGGCCCGGCGGATGAATTCCTCAAGTGAGAGAAAAGGCGCGTGCTCGACCAGCCAGCTCGCATGCATGCCATCCAGGCTGACCATGTAAGCGTCGTAACCGTGCCGGCGAAGCAATAA
Organism: uncultured Verrucomicrobiae bacterium; assembly: GCA_963810765.1. GTDB lineage: Bacteria > Verrucomicrobiota > Verrucomicrobiia > Chthoniobacterales > Terrimicrobiaceae > DASTFP01. The sequence goes on along the minus strand of CAWEOV010000015.1, from coordinate 36,347 downwards.
AACAAGGTTATTCAGGAGCTTTTCACCGCCACAATAGCGATGGCTGCCCTTCAAGTCTTCACTGGTGGCATAGGAAACGAAAATCGATGGTCGCGGCGAGGGATCTCGCTTCCGATTACCTGGGGCAATTGTCTTGCCCAGCCGAGACTTAACGAAGCCAGTCAGGCCGGAGGGACGGCATTTTTCCGCCAGCGGATCGATGACATGCAGGAGAAGGTCGGTACGCAGGCACCGGCGTAGATTGCCCGCTTGCACGCGCAATTTATGAGCGGCTACAATCGTGTTCTTGAAGAGACGCATCGCTTAGCAGGCTGCCGGACTTGGAAGTCCGTGTGAAATTTCTCTCCGAAAACCCCATGTGCAAAGAGAGCCAACCGCCTGACATCCTGCTAGAATCGGCACTCCGTGCCGAAAAAAGATCCAAAATCCGTGTTTGTTCTCCGCGAAGCGGAGTTTCAGCAGCATGTCTGAAAGGGCGGGTTCATTATTTCGGGGCTTTTCATGCTTTAAATTCCGGCTTCATTCCAAGTCCGACAGGGTGCTAGCGTGCATGACGTGTTGAGCCGTCTCAGGGATTTTCTCAGCTTCAGGCCAAATTCCCCATCGGACTTCTGGCTCTCTTCCAAGGCCTGCTTCGAGCATTTCAGCACTCTCAGACCGCCTTTTGAAGGACTGCGCTACACAGAGTGGGCGTCAGCGTGCGAAAATGCGAGGAAGCCTGCAAAAACCTCGCACAAGAAGCATCCGCTGTTCGATCCGGCGAGTCCCTACCTGCGCGGGCAGTATCCGGATACCTTCGTCGTTTGCATTCCTGGAGGCCGGGTGGCCGGCGGCAAGGGAGCGGTCGTCACTCATGATGACAAATTGCTCTACGATGTGTCCGTCGATTGGTCGGCTGGCCCGCGAGACGCGAGGCGTCATCCGCTGCTCCATCAGAAGAAACTGCCGAGGGCGGAAAGATTGCCGGGCGTGTCGGCTGTCCTGGCAACTTCGGAATCCGCGGGTTTCTTTCATTGGATGACCGACGCTTTGCCAAGGCTCGAGATTCTTCAAAGGGCTGGTTCGATACCTTGGAACGGGATCGATCACCTCTTGATCGGCGAAGGATGTCGCGCGATTCGCGAGTCGCTTCGCCTCCTCGGTTTCGATGACAGCAAGCATGTCGTCACACGGCGAGACACCCATTTTGCATGCGACTTGCTGATGGTTCCATCGTTTCATGGCGCTCCCGGCAATATCCCTCCGTGGGCAATCGAATTTCTAAGGAAACAATTTCTGACATCGTCTCCATTGCCAAGGTCGAAGCGACGCATTTATGTGAGTCGCTCGAGAGCTTCGGGGCGCAAGATTGCCAACGAGGAGGAAATTCTTCCGATCCTTGCCAGCCGGGGCTTTGCGCGCATCGAGCTTGAGGAAATGAGCCTAAGTGCGCAGATTGCGCTTTTTTCCGAGGCGGAGGCCGTCGTAGCGCCTCATGGGGCGGGTCTCACCAATCTTATTTGGTGCGCGCCTCAAACAAAGATCCTGGAGATCTTCTCTCCGCTCTATGTGAATCTGTGCTACTGGGCAATCGCGAGCGTCGTTGAGGCCGATTACTATTATCTGCTTGGAAGCGAAGAGGGAGTCGTCGATGACGTGAACGACTCGCGCTATTTTCTTGAAAACATTTCGGTGGATCCCGCCGCACTCCAGAAGGCGTTGGATGCGATGAGCCTCTAGCAGTTTGCGGAACGTGGAATGAAAGTACTGCGGAACTTCGGATATCAATCGCATAGGCGAGCACGCCCGTTCAGCAAACTGCTAAGCATATCCTCAATTCTGGAAACCGTAAAAATGAGGCAACTTTTGCTGATAGAATCCGGTAGAGCTGCCAGTAGAAGCTGCGATAGTCGGGGGCGAGGTTCTTGATCCATTTCGAGGATTTTTTCTTCAGCCCTTCGAGCATGTCCGCTTGGGAGAGAGTTCGCGGCAGTGTCGTTACCAGATGGATATGATCGGCCACCCCGCCGACGCGGAAGGCTTCCGCGCCCGCGTCGCGGCAGATGGTCGCAAGATAGGCGTGCATTCGGGGCCGGACGTTGGCGTCCAGCCATGGATAGCGGTCTTTTGTGCTGAAGATGATGTGAATGATGACCTTGCTGAGCGACTGCGGCATGGAGGGACGATAGGCGAAAAGGGCTTTTGGTTGAATCGCGCTTTCAGCGCTGGCTCGTGTGCGTGCGTAGTCCCTGGGGCGTTGCCCCAGGCTCATATGAAAGCCGCGCCGTTGGCGCTCAACAGATAATTCCGCCCTCCCACGGTTTTTTAGAGTAAGCTTAGCGAGCACTAGCTCCTCCGATAGTTTCGGCGCGCCAGCGAGCGCAGGGCGAAGCCGGCGCTGTCGAGCAAGTTCACTGCGCGGCCGGACTCAAAGATCTGCCGCCGCGCCTCGTGCGCAAGTCTTGGGAAGCGAAGATGCGCCGTCTCGACGATCTCCCGGCTCAAATCTGCATCCATTGGAATTTCGACGATGCGAGTCTCATGCAGCGACCCGCTTCGGAGGAGTTTCCATCCATCAAGAAACTGCTGCACGGTGACACGCCGAACACAGAATGGTTCGGGCAAGTGACAGTAACCTAGGCATCCTTGGCATGGCACGTTGCGCGAGACAATGACGGCACCGTCTGTCTCGGGGAAGAATCGGCCCCAAAGCCACCCGCTGAGAGATGGCCAGAACCGGACGCTGAGACGCCGCTGCGAGATGCATCGGACCAGAGTCGCGCCCGACAAAACCGGCCGACAGGGCGATGATCCCAAACGCGGCAAGGATAGATGGCGGGTTGGCGGCGAGATTGAAATGGCGCGAACCGCTCGGCAAGCCGCTCAGAATTCGCTCTATTGACGCGGCTTCCGCCTCGTTGCCCAGGAACAGGAAAGGAGCCTTTGTTTCCGGCGCAATCTGGCCTAGCGCTGCAACCCAATTCGATTCGCCCCAATCCTTGATCTCAAGACCGGGCCGGGAACCGGCACACACGACCCAATATTCACCTTCGCTGATTTTGTGCTCCCGAAGAATCGATCGGGCATCGTTGAATGCTTTCTGTGGCGGAGAGATCCTCGCCGGTTTTCTTGGGACAGGGGATCCCAGGATTGCAGAGGCCAGCAACCGGTTCTTCTCCAATTCGGGGATGCCGGTGCTTACCTCCACCCACATATCGAAGCGCTCGGCCAGCTCCTGCGGCGCCGTGTTTGCCTGCGTGCCCCAAAAGGCGTCAGTGGATCGAAAGCCGGCCACTCGAAGGCGCTTGGGAATCTTGGACAAGCAGATTTCGTCGAAGAAACTGTGTTGAAAAAGTGCGATCACAAGCAGATCGGGGGCAAACGCGCCGATCTTCTTCAACTCGACTGCGAAGGGATTGCGGCGGAACCGCACAAGGCGGGCGTAAGGGTCTTCGCTGATCTTCTCGATTCTCGCCGCGGGCAGCACCGCCGCGGCAAGGTCCAGCGCCGGCGGACGCATGAAAATCTGGAGATCATGCCCGGCATCACGCAACGCCTCGAAGAACGGCATGCGCAGAACGAAATCGCCCAAACCGTCCGGACTACTGATCGTGATCCTCATGGCATCCGCAGAACGCGTCGTTTCAGTGCGGCCACACGCGCGCCGGCGGCCTCGCGAAGGAACTCACCCCGAGGCAGCATGGCGCCGGCGCCCTTGATCTTCTCCTGCTGCTCGCGGATCCGGTCGCGCCACCATGGCAGGAAAAGCTTTTGCCAGTTCCATTTCGAGGAAGTGATACGCTCATATTCAATCGCGAGAGAATCGCGCGTCACTTGCCTGAAATCCTCTACGAACAGGATGGGAAGGTCGCGAAATGCATCCGTCTCGGGGCTCGCGAGCGCGACGGGGATCGTTCGGCTATACAAAGCCTCCCAGAGCCTGTGCGTGTCCACACCGTTGCCTGGCGGACAAAGCATGAAGCGATGCGACGTCATCTCCTCCACAAAGGCTTCAAAGCTGAGCACGGCTTCCTGGACGGTTACCCAATCCGCATTTCTCAAGCCCCGGAAATGGTGCATCACCGGTTCGCGTACAGCCGGGTTGCTCGCCGTTCGAAAGTTAACATAGAGCCAGCGCGAACGTTGGCCGGATGGGCGCGAATGCATGGCGATGAGTGGCGCCTTGAGAGTGATGCCGCAGTACGAATTCGCCAGACCGAGCGGCAAGGCGCTCAATCTCTCGTCCTTCGTTTGAATGTTTGTGCTGAACCAATGCGCAATCTGCGGCGGGCGTCTTTGAAAAAATTCCTTGGTGATCGGCCGATCGCTTTCCGAGCTGACAAGAACCACACGGTTACGGACCTGCCTGACTTGATCGAACAGTCCGATAAGATGATCGACCTTGCAGTAGACACATGATCCCGCAAGAGGCTGGCCGCGCTCGAGGCTGATGTCCGCCCGGCTGTCGGCGCTCCAAACCTGGTCGCATGCGCGCATCAGTTGCTCCGCCGAGACGAAACGCTCTTGGACGTCTTCTAGAGAAAATGAAAACATGACATGCCTTGCGGATTCTCTACCGCTGTGGGCCTCTCATCACCACTTACCGGGTGGATTTCGTCTGCCTCGGGGGCCCGGGTCTTCATTATAGGCGTTTGTTCTTCAATCTGCGTCCATCTGCTCATCTGCGGATAGTTAGATCAACTATCGCGCCAGCCATCGCTGTCCCGCCTCATCGAAGCGAAAGATGCGGGCAGGAGATTGTCTGAGAGTGAAATTCCAAAGCACGCCTTTCAGCGAGGGCGGGCTATGGTATTCCCAATAGCGAGTGACTTTCTCGCGAAAGGTCTCAGCTCGCGTGCAGGTTACCGCCTCATTCCGGTAGGCTGACAATCCCTCACTCAACTGCCCTTTGTGGACACGAAAGGCGCCAAGAAAGCTAAGGACGGAGTGCAGTTCGGTGCTTTTTGCAAGCTGGGTCCAAAGAAAATAGTCCCCGCCGAGACGGAATCGTTTCAGGGCTTCCATGTTCACGGTTTCGAGCAGGCTGCGGCGGAAGAAAATGCCTTCCTGCTGGATGCCTGCGTAAGGGAATCCCCTCAGATAGGTTCCGTTCAATATGAACTCTCGCCTGTAGCGGGGAGGTTTCGACACGGCGATGACTTCGCCATCTTCGTTGATCTTGAGATGATAGCCGCAAATCCAATTCACTCCTTCGTGATTCATGACCTGCGATGCGACTCGGAAGGCATGCTCGTGGAAGATGTCCCCCGCGTTCAAGTAGGCAACCACATCGCCCGTGACCCTGGTGAATCCTTTGACCAGCGCGTCATAAAGTCCGGCGTCCGGCTCTGACAGAAAAGCGACCGGCTCGTGACGGTAGCGGGAGACAACCTCCGCAGTTCTGTCCGTGGAGGCGCCGTCGATGATGAAGTACTCCAGCTCAGCAATCCCCAGTTTCAAGGCGCTTTGCTCGACGACGGATCTGATTGTCTCCGGAAGGTGCGATGCGGAATTCCGGCAGGGCGTAACGATGCTGAATTTCACGGCTTGCGATTTCTCCGGATCCGTCCTCGCGCCCACGCCAGATAATCTGTAATCGGAGACATGGAGGCCCCGATCAAAGGCAAGCGGGCCGGCAAATTAAGGATCCCCACGCCATTCCGTCTGGCCCAAGCATTGTATTCACGCACATTGTGACGAAAATGAGGATCGTTTGCGCGCTTTGAGGCGCCCGATTCCGGATGGGAGGGATGGTCGATAAAGCCGCTGTGGGACTCATAGCCTCCGATGAGCGCAGCAGCGCGCGTCAGCCACCAGTCCACATGCGTAGCCCCGCACCAAAGGTCGGGAATATCCCTCGAAAGGTAGTTGTCCCAGATGGCATTGGGGATGAGATACATGTCGACACCTGCGCAAATCTCGCCCGAGGGCACTTCCGTGCGATGGAAGCCCTGCACCTTTCCGCGCTCAGCGAGGGTGAATGGGTTTTGCGTCAGCAAGACGTCGGAATGGCACCAGACGAAACTCTTTCCGACGCTATTTTGCCGAGCGTGCCGGAGGATGTCGGCGAATTTCACCATGTCCGGTCCCGCATGAAAAAGTGAGGGCTCCAATCCAAGGCCCTCAATGCTCTCGAGCAGCTTCTGCTGAGCGACGCGGAGCCTCTCGTTCGGGCAGGGATCGATCCACTGGAAGGTGACGCGGGGCTTCACGACGGCTTAGGAGACTGTGATGGAATCCGCAGATACCGTCACAGATGGACGCAGATTGAAGACCGAACACCTGTAATCGACGCCCCGGCGGACCGCTATGTGCTCCACCGCCCGCAATTCTCGCTCGCTTAGCAGGCTGGTCGAAAAGCCACAGATGAAACACAGATTGAACACAGATGGACAGAGGAAGAGACGGGCATATAAGCAATTGGGTCCTCCATGACTATATGACGCAGTTTCATGAGCTATCTTGACAAAATCCGTGTTCATCGGTGTTTCATCCCGTCATCTGCGGATTCCTAGTCAGGGCGGCGAGGGGTTTTGAACGTTGAGATATTTGAATCCTCCCGCAATCCCCTTCTGCGGGTTCAACAGCGCAAGTTCCGGCACGGGCGCTTGCGAACTTGGGATCGGCGAATCGAAAGTTTGATCGCCTTTTGCGGGAACCCAGACCATTACTCCATGAAGACTCGCCACGGGAGCAGTCTCCACGACCTTGACCTGCGGCAGACGCGGCTCGGGCCGGGACCACGACCAATGGAACTCCGAAGCGGCGAAGAAAATCGGTATTGCGTTGAGGCAGAGATTGGCCGTGCTGGCGACGAGCCCGGTGCGCGAGCCGCAGGCAATGAACGTCAAGGCCGGGCACATGGCAAGGATCCAGAGGTTTGCTCCGACGTATCTGGGTTCCGGAGCCGTCAGAAACCAGAAGATCATGTAGAGGAGCAGCGGAATAGCGAGCAGCAGGAAATTCCTGAGGTTTCTCCTCAGAGCAGGTGCGAATACAGCGAAAGTCGCAAGCATGATCAAGGCCGTAAAGCCAGTCTGCGCAGGCCATGTGAATCGGTTCGTCAATTCGGGAGCAACCCGGCTGAACCAACTAGGCACCCAGAGCCAGGTTGTCAGGGATTCCGTGAAATTCTCCCGATCGCGCGCCCAGCCCATGATCAAATCCCGGAAACCATTCACCCGAGTCACCGGCGTTCTCCACTCGACCGGCATTGCCACGGCGCTGGACGGGAAAAATGGATAGCCGGATATCAGGATACCCCGCCCCATCCATGTCGCAAGCATGAGGATCGAAACAGCCGCGACGACCACTATTTGTCGTTGGAAGAGAAGTGCGCCCTGCTTTCCCAGCAAAAGCATCACAATGCAGAGCGCCCAAATCCCGGCTACCAATCCAAGACTGTTGAGTTTGATGCAAAGACAAAGCGCTCCGAGGAATAGAATTTCTCCGAGGCAGTCGCGACGCTCCGATTCGTGAGAGAGCACGAAGCACGCGAAGATAAGAAAGAAATGAAGCATGAGGCACGCCGAAGTAGAGTCCGGAGAGGCGCTCGAGGTGTCCGCCCCCACAAAAATGAAAATCCACGCCGGCAACGACACGGCGTATGCCACCTCAACGGGCTGCGCGTTGTCGTCTCGCACAAACCTTAAGAAAGCGAGCCGTATGATTGCGAAAAGCGAAAGCGTGAGACCGAGCCACGGCAAGATTCCGCCCACCAGAAAAAGCCCCCAGCGGTTCGGCATCAATGAGTCGAAGAGCGACGTCGCAAGAAAGGCGCTCTGGTTAAAGCCCAGGTGATCCTGGACATTTGCCAGGCCAGGCACGATGGCAAATCCTTCGAGCCACCGAATGGTCTTGAGGTAGTAAAGACCCAGATCGTACCGGTACATTTCCTTCGTGCAGCTATTGAAAACCGGGACAAAAACGATCAACGCCACGGCGGCCAAAACTGTCAGCCAGCCCAAGCTTCTCAATGCGTCCGCTTTTCGGGGCAGGCCTTTGCCAAGGAGGCTCCTCATCAGGACGCACAGCCCCGCGAATGAGCTGATCGCGACGAAGACAGCCGAGAATCTCCGGTCGATGGCTGAAAAAAGGTGCGTTATCTGAAGCGATCCTGCGAGCAAGCCGTAACCAAGCCAGGGTGCGTGAAAGAGCGAACGTGGCCCGGCGAATCGAAGGAAGCAGGCCGCGCCAATTAGCCAAAGAAAGAGCGCGGATCCTCCGAAGACGAGGAAGAACGGAAAAAAGTGGTCAGCGCTCATGTGGCCTCGGGGTCTTAGTGCGGATCACAGCCAGTCAGGGCTGCGGAGGGTTTTCAACTTTGAGACACTTGAAGCCGCCGGCAATTCCTTTCTGTGGATCCAAGAGCGCCAGTTCCGGAGCGGGTCCGTGGCTGCTGGGAAGAGGAGAATCAAATGTTTGGTTTCCACTCACAGGAATCCAAATTTGCACTCCGTGTGAATTCGCGACAGCCACGGTATCGACGAGCTTCACCTGCGGCAGCCGGGCTTCCGGTCTCACCCACGACGAACGGAAGTCCCATAGCAGAAGGAATATCGGCAGTGCATTCACGCAGAGATTTGCAGCACTCGCAGCGAAGCCGATACGCGGCCCCTGATTCAGGAGGGCCAAAGCCGGGCAAATAGCGAAGAGCCAGGCTGCCAGGGCAAAGTATTTCGGCTCGGGGACCGTCAGAAACCAGAGAGTCGAATGGACAAACAAAGGCGCGGCCAAGATCAGAAGATTCTTGAAGTTTCCCCATAGGGACCGCTCCATCGCTGCAGCGACTGCGAGCGCAACACAACCTGCAAGGCCAGCGTGTGCGGGCCAGATCAGCTGATTGATCGAGGAATGGGCACGCTCAATCCAGCCCGGCAGCCAGCGCCACGTCCTGAGCGTTCTCTTGATGTTTGCGGAAGCTGGATCGCGCACCCACGCGATGGTCACGCCTCGAAACGAATTTACCTGCTTAACCGGCATTCTCCATGGCACGGGCATAGCCAGGGCACTTGATGGAAAAAAAGGATAACCGGAGAGCAACACACCGCGTCCCATCCAGGTTGAAAATAGGATTGTCGAGAGCGCGGCCATGACGGCCAGCCGTCTCTGCAGAAGAAACCGAAGCCTTTCCTTCTTTCGCACGAGACTCACGCCGACAGCCGCCAAGGCTCCCCCTGCAAGCCCCAGACTATTCAAATTCACGCAGAGACAAAGCGCTCCGACGAAGAGAATCTCACCCAACCTCCTGAGCCGCTCCTCTTCCACGCGGGAGACGATGAAGCACGAAAAGATTAGGAAGAAATGGAGCATCAAGCAGAACGAGATGCTGTTGGGCGAAGCACCGGAGATGTTGCTTCCGAGCAGCACGAAAATCCATGCAGGCAAGGACATTCCGTAGGCGACCTCGATCGGCGTGCCGGCGTCCTTCCGAAACAATAAAATAACGATCCGGAGCATGGCGAACAGAGAGAGCGAGAGTCCAAGCCATGGCAGGAGGCCACCTATGAAGAGGATTCCCCAGCGATTGGGCGCAAGGGAATCGAAAACGGATGTCACAAGAAAGGCGCTTTGGTTGAACCCGAGATGAGGCTGCAAATTGACCAGGCCGCACACGATGGGAAAGGTTTCCGCCCAGCGGATCGCTTGCAAGTAGTAGAGCCCGAGTTCGTATGGAAAAACCTCTTTCGTGCAGCAATTGAAAACGGGGATAAACGCGAGTAGGGCGACAACTCCGAGAAGAGCGAGCAACATCGCCCAACGGACTACGCTCCGCCGATCAGGCTTCATTCTAAGCAATTGCGCCAGCAAGATCGCAGATGCGGGCACGGAGACCATGGCAAGGACGATGGTCGAGGCGTTCCGGTTAATCGGCGAGAATAAGTGTGTGAGCTGAAGGGCGCCAACAAGTATTCCAAACCCCAGCCATGGCGCGCAATAGAGCGATTCCAGCCGGTTTTCGCGAAAGAACGCGGCGCCTGCCAGCCAGAGAAAGATCCCCGACAGACCAAACAGGACAAAGCAAGGGAGGAAGTAACCGGCACTCATGTGGCCTCGGGGTTGTAGCTAGCTTAACTAAATCTGCGGAAACGTGCTTAGCAGGGCTGTCGAAAAGCCACGGATGAAACACAGATTGAACACAGATGGACAGAGGGACAGACGGGCATATACGCAATTGGATCCTCCATGACTATATGGCGCAGTTTCATGTGCTGTCCTGACAAAATCCGTGTTCATCGGTGTTTCATCCGTGGCTTATAGAAGCCATTGTAGAGGCGGTTGTGCCAACCGCCTGTCTATCACAAGCCCTGGCACAAGGGCCTCTACAAGCGTTGAACGCCTCGCCAGACATTGCCGCTCCACCCTCCTGCGCAGTCTGCCTATGTTTCTCCCATCTGCGCCCATCTGCGTCAATCTGCGGATTGTTAGATTAATCCTTGGCTTTAGAATCTGCGGATCACAGCCAGTCAGGGCTGCGGAGAATTCTCAACTTTGAGATGCTTGAACCCGCCGGCAATTCCTTTATCCGGATTCAACAGCGCGAGAAAAGGCCTCGGTTTCCAGGAACTGGGCAACGGCGAATCGTAGGTTTGAATGCCATAAGGATTCATCCAAAGGACCACACCGTGCGGATTTGTCACAGGCCGCGTTTCCATTACCGTGAATGTGGGAAGGCGTTCTTCCGCGTAGGTCCATGCCCACCGGAATTCCCACAAGAGAAGAGAAATCGGGATTGCGGCTGCGCCGAGGCTCGCCAGCATCGAGGCGAGGCCTATCCGCAGGCCACCAGCGGCGAAGGTCAGCGCCGGGCAGATCGCAAAGATCCACATTGTTGAACCAAAATAACGTGGGTCCGGAGCGCTGATGAACCAGAAGACTGAGTAGACCACCAAAGGGATGATCAGAAGCAGGAGATTGCGCGCGCTACGGCGGAAAGCGGACATGCCGAAAGAGAACGAGACAAGCACCGCTGAGCCGGCTATTCCGATCTGCGCGGGCCAGGCAAAGTGCGTCCTCATGGCAACAATGCGTTCACACCAGCCCGGCAACCAGCGCCATGTCTTGATCACTTTCTTCGGATCCGAGCCGGGATCCGGATCGCGCGCCCATCGAAGAATCTCCCCCTGAAATTCAATGATTCCTTTGACGGGCATTCGCCACGGGACGGGCATCGCCAATGCAGTCGAAGGAAACAATGGATATCCGGAAAGCATGATTCCTCGTCCCATCCACGTAGCGAGGAGCACTGCGGCCAGCAGGGACATCGCGGCAACTCTTCTTTGAAGGAAAACCAAATAGAAATCGCGTCTTTTTTCGATCACTAAGAGCACGATCGTGACTGCCCAAACTCCAAGGACGAGACCAAGGCTGCTCGACTTGACGGAAAAGCACAATACTCCCAAAATCCAAATTTCGCCCAGATTGCGCGTCCGTTGTCCCTCATCCTTCGAGACGACGAAGCATGCAAAGACAAGAAAGAAGTGAATGCTTAGGCAGGAGATGATGCAATCCGGTGAGGCGCTGGAAATCGAGAAGTTTGCCTGCGTCGAGATCCAGACTGGCAGCGATATAGCATACGCCACTTCGATGGCTTCCGCCCTTTCGCGCCTCTGAAGCCGCAAAAGCAGAAGCCGGACGATTGCAAAGACGGAAAGCGAGAGCCCAAGCCACGGCAGGAAACCGGCGATCAGGAAAATGCCCCAACGATTCGGGACAAGGGAGTCAAAGAGAGACGTGACGAGAAACGCGTTCTGGTTGAAGGCGAGTTGCTCTTGCACGTTTACCAGACCCGGTACAATCGGAAAGGTTTGGGTCCAGCGAATCAGTTTCAGATAATAGAGTCCGAGGTCGATGTGACACATCGACTTGGTGCAGCCATTGAAAACCGGGATAAATGCCAACAGCGAAACGCCTAGAAGAAAAACCGTCCACGCGAGGGCTGCGGCTATCCGGTCTCTCGTGATCACTCTTGAGGCGCCTCCAAAGAGAAGTGCGCCACCTGCCAAAAGAACCGCCACCGAGACAAATACGACGGCGAAACGTGCGTGAATGGGAAAGAACAAATGGCCGATTTGCAGGAGCCCAACAAGCAACACGTATCCGAGCCACGGTGCGCGGAAGATCGATTCTATCCCTAGGGACCGGTAGAAGGCCGCCGCTCCGAGCAGCCAAAGAAACAACCCCGACGCGGCAAAAATCAGGAAGAATCCGAGAAAGTAGTTGGTGCTGATCATTTCGCCTCAGCGGCGCGCTTCTTCGCTCATCGGCCGAAAGCCACCAGCGATTCCTGCTGCTGGATCGAGCAGCCCGATGTCGGAAAGACTTCTGTTGGACGCGGGAAGCGCGGCGTCGAAACTTTGATTTCCTTCATTCGGCGCATAGTAGCGCAGGCCGAAGCTGTTCTGTAGCTCGACCAATCCAGCTTGCGGGATATCCGGAAACCTCGGATCAGGAGCCGCCCAGATCCATTTGGTTTCCCAGAACAGGCCTGCCATCGGAACTGCGCAAAGGTACAGATTCGCTACCGCGGCCAGCAATACTAATGAGTCTTGCGCAGCGATCAGTCCAAGAATCGGCGCAATCGCAAAAAGCCATGCTGCGGATCCGAAATAGCGTGGCTCGGGCGCGGTCAAAAGCCAGAACGCCGTATCGAGCGCTAGCGGAGCGCACAGAAGCACCAGGAAGTAAAAGCCCCTGCGGAGGCGAATCTCCATCCAGGACACCAACAACAAAGCGGCCGCTCCTGTCAGCCCGATTCCGATCGGCCAGTCGAACTGAATGTCCATCGCAACCACACGCTTGAACCATGGTCGCAGCCAGGAAAATCCTTCGAGCGCGACCTTTCTATCTCCATAGGGGATGCGGGCCCAATACACCGTATCTTCACGGCACTGGTCCGCGTCGCTTTCCTTCATCTTCCATGCAACAGAGACCGCGATCGCTCGCGATGGAAAGAGCGGATAACCGCTTATAAGCACTCCCCGATAAACCCAGCATCCGATCAAGAACACAGCGGCGGCAGCTCCGCCCAGTGCTCTGGTGCTCCGGAACCAGGAAATATCTTTCTCCAGAATGAGAAAGATCATCGCAGCTCCCCACACCCCGGCTACCATTCCAAGAGTGTTAAGCTTTACGCAGAGGCAGATCGCGCCCAGCAGCAAGAGAGTCCCAAACAATTGCGCCCTCTCCGCCTTGTCCACCGTCATAATGAAGGCTGCGAAGGTAAGAAAAAGTTGAATCATCAAGCACGAAGAGGTGACATCCGGTGAGCCGCTGGAGATGTTATTGCCGAGGAGCGTGTAGAGCCAGGCAGGCAGAGAGATGGCATAGGCGATCTCGAGCCGAGAGCGCCGGCCTCTGCGCTTGAAAAACAACCTTATCAATGCATACGTCGATAGCGTAAGCCCAAGCCAAGGCAACAAGCCGCCAACAAGCCAAAGGCCGATCCTCTGTGGAAGAAGGGAGTCAAGGAACGACGTGACGAGAAAAGCGACTTGGTTAAAACCGAGATTCCAAATTAGGTTTCCCAGACCAGGCACGATCGGGAATGTCTCCATCCAGCGGATTTCTTGAAGATAGTAAAGCCCAAGATCGTAGTGGCAGGCAGGCTTTGTGCAGGCATTGAAAACCGGGACAAAGCTCAGCAGTGATACCAACCCCAGTGGCAGCAACCGAGGCCACATTTTGAGGACTCTTCTTGACGCTCTTCCATGGTGACGCGCCCTCGAAAGATGGATGACCGCGACGACTACCGAGGTGACGATTAGAAATCCCGCCGAGAACGATCGATCAATCGGGAAAAACAAATGCGTGACCTGTAGAAGGGCGATCAGCACGGCGTAACCCAGCCAAGGCAACTGGAACACCCCGCCGATCCCTCTCATGCCGCTGAATAGAGCCCTTCCGAGCGCCCACACATAGAGCCCGAAGAAAAGGAAAACCAAATACGAAGGCCATAGCCAAAGGGCTGTCATGCTTGGTTCAATCTATAATCCGTAGTGAGGGCCACGGATGAACACAGATGAAACACAGATTTTGTTGTAGAGGCGGTTGTGCCAACCGCCTGTCTATCCGTCTCCCCATCTGTGTCGATCCGTGTCAATCTGTGGCTAATTCCCGGCCGCGGTCGTCGATTCTTGCATCACGAAAACCGGCGGCCATTCCTCGTGTCTCATCGAGAAACCTTAGCGAGGGATGCAAGGCTTTCGCGCTCGGGAGAGGGGCATCGAACGTTTGATCGCCTTTGCTTGGATAGTGAAGACGCACGCCAAAGGGATTGTCTCCCTCGAGGATATCTACTCTGCGAATCTCCGGGAAGCCTGGAGCCCGTTTCTTCCAGGCCCACTCGGTGTTATAGCGCATCGAGCCAAGAGCAAAGTAATTGACGCAGAAGATGAACGCGATAAGAGCGGCCGCTCCCAGCGAGGCTTCGGAAAGCAAGGCAAGCGGCGCAGCGAGGGGAATGAGCCAGGTAATTGACCCAAGATATCTCGGATCTGGAGCGGTAAAAAACCACATCACCAAACTGAATGCCACTGGCAGAATGATCACCAGCAAGCGGATGAAGATTTCCCGAAAGTTTCGAGTTTTCCATGCGAAGATCGCCAGGAGCACGGTGTATAAGAGGCCCAGGGTCAGCGGCCGTGCGAATTGATCCTTCAATTCCCCTATCCTCTGCAGCCATTCCGGCACCCAGGCGAATCCACTCTGAACCTTCGCGAGATCATAATAGGGCTGCCTTCCCCAATAAACGGTGATGTCATAGAAATGGGAGACGTCAGTCTTCGGAACTCTCCACGCTACGGGTGCGGCGAGGATGGTTGAAGGAAAGAGCGGATATCCCGAAATGACAATTCCGCGCGCCGTCCACGGCAAGCAAAGAACCAGCGCTGCGAGAGCCGCGTAAAGCAATTGTTTGCTTCCCAAGAGCCGAGGCGCACCGATGCGAGTCAAGGCGACTCCGAGAGAGAGCAATCCGATCGCCGCAACAAAGAAGATTGAGTTGAGTTTTACACAAAGGCTAAGCGCGCCAAGAACCATCATCTGACCGAATTCGCTGAGGATGGCCTCGTTCTCTTTGGCAGCGGCCAGGAAGCTTGCAAAGCAGAGGAAAAGATGAATTTGGAGGCAAGCCGAAGGAATGTCTGGAGAATTGCTAGAGACGTTGTTTACGAGCACGGTGTAGATCCAGGCCGGCAGGGAAATCGCGTAGGCCTTCTCGATCGGTTCGAGCCGTTTCCTGATTGACATTACCGCGCACACGCCCTGCAGCAGTGCGAACCCCGAAAGCGTGAGGCCCAGCCAGGGCAGGAGTCCGCCAAGCAGAGAATAGCCCCAGAGATGAGGGCCCAAGGAATCGAAAAGTGACGCGACGAGAAAGGGAGATTGGTTGAAACCGAGATTGAGCAGAAGGTTTCCGAGACCGGGAACTATGGGAAATGTCGTGGTCCACGCAATCGTCTGCAGATAGTAATATCCCACATCGTAGTGAACGATTTCCTGGGTCGTGATGTTGAAGACCGGACGGAAGGCGAGCCACGCCGCACCGATGAGAAGCGCGAACCACATGAGCCACGGCATCGCTGGGAGTTCCTTCGTTTTGAAAGGAACGTTGCGCCACCTCATGGCAACGATGCCGGCGGCACAGAGCGAAGAAGCCGCCAGGAAGGCCCGGGAAAAAGCAGGACTCAGCGCCGTGACAAAGTGGGCGATTTGCAGGCACGCGATCAAGACAGCATAGCCCAGCCACGGCGCTCTGAAGAGAGACCGCCCGGTTTCCCACCCGCCGAAAACAGCGGCGCCCAAAAGCCATAGGTAAAGACCGCAGGCAAGGTAAATCAGGAAGAACATAGCAGCCTGTCGGACTTAGAATGAAGCCGGAGTATGAGGCATGAAGAATCCCCGACAAAATGAACCCGCCCTTTCAGACAGGCTGCTGGAACTCCGCTGCGCGGAGAGAAAGATGGAATGCCTTGGTTCCAAGACGGAACGTTTTCAGGACTCCGCCGAGCGGAGTTTGAGCAGCCTGTCAGTCAGGGAGACTACGTTTGTCAGCCGTGATCTACCCATAAAATGCGCGTTCGATTCCAAGCCCCACAGGCTGCTAGGAGCGAAAACTGCGGGCGGTGGAGCACGTAGCGGTCCGCCGGAGCGTCATATCCGAGCACGAGCCCGCGGTGCATCGTCAGGCAGAGCCAGGACTGCAGGTATCTTCTGAGGCGTGGTCGTCCAAAGAGAAACTTCTGGGCAAACGCCTTGCGCGCCACCAGACGATCGCCCATCGCTGCGGAGCGGGGCAGGAATTCTCTGGCGGATCGCGACGACTTCTTCCTGCCATGACTTAGCGATTGAGCATCGAGCGGTTTTGCCCCGTGTGGTTAAACCCGCCGAGCAGAGCGGTCGTCACCACCAGATCCGTTTGCCCGGCGAATCGAATCCAGAGTTCGTAATCGCCCGCGAACGGCCAGTCTCACCGAAATGCCTCCCACCTTCTCATAGAGACTTCGCCGCCAGAAACAAGCTTCCTGCATGATGCAGCCGAGGCCGCAGCGGATAAAATGCTCCCGAGCGAATCACATCGCGCGGAAATGGTATGACACTCGAAATCCCCTGCACCGCTCCATCGCGCAGTTCGCAGCGAACGCCCATGATCCATTGAATCTGCGGATAGTCAGAAAAAATTCGTGCCACCACGCGCATGGTCCACGGAAAATACACGTCATCGCTGTTCAACCAGCAGAGAATATCGCCCGTCGCCACTGAGAAGCCCTTTGCGATTGCGTCGTACTGGCCATTGTCCCTCTCGGAAACGAACTTAGTGATATGCGCCCGGTGTCGCTCGATGATCTCCAGGCTCCCGTCCGAGCTGCCGCCATCCATCACGATATACTCGATGTTCTTGTAATCCTGCGAAATCACCGAATGAATGGCGCGCTCCAGCCATTCCGCGCCATTGAAGTTGGGAGTGACGATGGAGATTTTCATCCAGCTGTCCTAACAATTGAGCCACGGATGGGCACGGATGGAACACGGATCGATAGGATCATTCTTTGTATTGAACGTGTTCGCGTCCGAAGTTCAGCAAGCATCCCCTTAGTTCGTTTCGGCCGTTGATGCCATGAGCCATCTGCCATCCGAAATGTTTCATCCGTGTTCATCAGTGGCTACAGAATCGAGCCGCGGGCATTGCTCGCGATCATACGGAATCGCCTGCTCAACGAATCCGCGTTCCAAAGACTTCCTGGTATACTGCTGCTCCAAAAACCCGTGTCCCAGCTCGCTATGCACAGCCATGGCAGCCCCGATCACCGCATGTGTCTGTCTATCTTTCTCTCCATCTGCGTCCATCTGCGTCATCTGCGGATTTTAGAAATGCAGCGCCAATGATTTGGGAGGTGGTCTCCCTAATGAACCATCTGCCCAATCCGTGTTTCATCCGTGTTCATCGGTGGCTAAAAATTGGCTGCGGATGATTGGCCGTTTTTCATTTGGTCGAAGATCCATGCGTAGGTCTTTTCGAGGCCGGTTCGCAGGGGGACCGAAGGCTCCCAGCCGAGCTTGCTTTTGATCAACGTATTGTCGCTGCTTCGGCCGCGAACTCCTTTTGGGGCGTCCAGATTGTAGTTGCGCTTGACCTTGATGCCTGCGATTTCCTCGGCGAGATCCACGAGCTGGTTGATGCTGACCATCTCGGAGCTTCCGATGTTGATCGGATCGACGATGTCGCTTTCCATGAGCGCCCGCGTCCCGTGCAAGCAGTCATCGATGTACATGAAGCTGCGGGTCTGTTCGCCGTCGCCCCAGATTTCGATTTCGTGACGGCCGGAGAGCTTCGCGGCGATGACATTTTCGACAGATTGCTCGCCGGGGCCTTTTCTCGCCCGCCGTTGAAGGTGCCGTGGGGACCATAGACGTTGTGATAGCGCGCGACTCGCGTTTCGAGACCGAAGTCTTCGCGGAAATGGCGGCACATCCTCTCGCTAAAGAGCTTTTCCCAACCATAACCGTCTTCCGGATCGGCAGGGTAGGCGTCGTCTTCTTTCAAGCCCGGAATATCGGGACGCTGCTGTTTGAAACCGGCATAGACACACGCCGATGAGGAATAAAAGAAACGCTTCGCTGCGCATTCCCGAGCCGCCATTAGCATGTGCGTGTTGATTAAGACGGTGAGCATACACAGGCCCTTGTTGAGTTCGATAAATCCCATCCCGCCCATGTCGGAGGCCAAATTATACACTTGATCGCAGCCGTTGACGGCAGTGAGACACGGGTCTTTTTCCTCAAGATTGAGAGTGAGATTCTCCGCAGCCCGGTGGGTTTGATACCACTGCCTCTGCGGCTTTCTGTCCACGGCGCGCACGCTGATGTCCATCCTGCAACAACTTGGCGACGAGATGTCCGCCGATAAAGCCACCGGCGCCGGCTACGAGAATAGATTCGCTCATAAGCTTAAAACTGTAGCGACCGTGTCCTCACGGTCGACGATGGGGACACGTTGCCCGCATTTGGCGCGACCCCTCCCATGATCGGCAAAGATAAGATCCGCAGATGAGGAAGATTTATGCAGATGGAGCAAACGACAGGCGGTTGGCACAACCGCCTCTACACTTAGTCTTAAATCGAGCCACGGATGGGCACGGATGGAACACAGATCATAGGATCATTCAATACGGCGCGTGCCTCCGAAGTTGACAAGCACCCCCACCCATCTGCCCCATCCGTGTTTCATCCGTGTTCATCTGTGGCTAGCGTCATGATCTCGTCTCATCCGCATGCCGATGACAGCTGAAAGCATTTGCGCTGAGTCCCATAGAAAATGCAACTTGCTGCCGGGCACATCGCACCAGTCGATGGGCACTTCGATGACTCTTGCGCCGGATTGTCTGAGGGCAACAAGAAGTTCGACGTCGAAGGCAAATCGCTTTTCGCGGAGGCGGCTCCGGATCGTCTCATAGCATCTCCGTCGTACCAGCTTGAAACCGCATTGTGAGTCATACACAGGGATTCCGGTTGCGACGGAAACAAGCGTCGCGAATACGCGTCCGCCAACATGCCGGCGCCAGGATCTCTGGACCGTCCGACCGAGGATCTTGCAGCGAGAGGCAAAAAAGGCGTCCGGCGCATCATCCTGTCCCAGGGAATTCAAAAGACGCACCACCTCGTGGGGCGGGATTGAGCCGTCTGCGTCCAGCAGTCCAAGCCATTCCGATTCGTGATCCGAATCCCAGCCTGAATAGACCGCTCCGCCTTTTCCTAAGTTAACTGGGAGCCGATGAAATTCGACTCGCGAACCGCAAAGGCGCACACACTCTTGCATCCTGCGCGAATCCTCGTCGCGCGAGCCATCGTCGACGATCGTAATCCGCCATGAAAACGGAACCTTGGAAAGAGCCTCACAGAGGCGGGGCAGATAATCGGGCAAGCGGCGCCCTTCGTTGTACGCAGGAATGACGAGATGGACGAGCGACGAGTCCATACGGATTGTGAGAAAAGGCTAAGGAATCCCGCCGTTCGCAGAACGTGGCAGGCATCTTTGCGGCTAAGACGTCCTTGATCAACCGCAATAAGCGAATGGCTATAGATGATGGAAGCGCGACGGCTCGGGCTGGATTCCACGAGAATAGGCGCAACGTTCAAAGGATTTCCTTGATTACAAACGCAGGTTTCCCGAGAAGGCGGAGATAAATTCGCGAAAGGTATTCACCGATAATGCCGAGAACGCAAAGCTGCGCGCCCGAAAACAAGAGGATGACCACGGCGAGAAAAGTGAAGCCAGGAACTTTGCTTCCGTGCAACAAGTAGGACATCAAGACAAAGGCAAGGAGGCAGACTCCGAAACATGTTATAAGAAACCCCAGCCAAACGGCCAATTGCAGGGGAACAACGGAAAGACCCGTGACCATGTTCACCGCGTGAGTCATGAGCTTTCTCCACGAATAGTTCGACTTTCCGGTTCCACGAGGGCGATGCTGGACGGAGACCGAGGTGACTTTCTGGGCGGTCCAATCCAGCAAAGCGTCAATAAAGACCGAAGGCGGTCCATTTCGCGGATAATCGTGCATCAAGTCCGTCCGGAAGGCTCGGAACGAAGTTATGGAACGCGCGAGCGGGGCATTCATCGCGTGCTGAACTAGCCACTTTGTCACGCAGGATGCCAGGTTCCTTGCCAAGCCGTGCTGTTCCCTATCCCTGGCGCCGTAGACAAGGTCGAATCCCTCATCAATCTTGCCAAGTAACTTTGGAATCTCCATTGGAGGCGTCTGAAAGTCGTCGTCCATGGTAACGATGACTTCGTGCCGCGCGTTGAAGATGCCCGCAAGCAGGGCATTATGCTGCCCGTAATTACGCATCAGATTGATGCCTCGCACCTCCGGATGCGAACGATTGATCCGTTGAATGGCATCCCAAGTAGCGTCTGGGCTGCCATCGTTGACAAAGAGAATTTCAAACGTTCCGATTTTCCTGTTCGAAGGACTTTCGAAATCTCCTCTGCCAAAGACTCCAGTCCCTGCGCGTTGCCGATATGTCGGCACAACGACGGAGACGCTGCCCGCTACGCTATTTGTCATAACCGTGTGGCGCAGAGGGCATATTGTGCCTCCAAAGGGAATTTTCCGAAACATTGCCGTCTCCCAGCGTCGTACGATGCCGCTTTTGAACGGCAGGAACAAGAGGTAGTCCGTGCTTATCTTTCCAAAGCCAGCTTGACGAACCTTCCTTGCGGCCTGACAGGCGGACACAAGCACGGCATCCTCATCAAACGCGCAGCGCGAGACAACCAACCGGGTCAAAGGATTCCACGGATTATGCTCGTAGATCAGAAGAAGTCCCTTTTGGACGATGACCCGGGAGAGCTCCGATATGAAGGCGGTCCACTGATTGGGTGGAACATGATGCCATACACAGATTGCGAAGACAACATCGAACGAGCCGTTGACGAAAGGCAGGTTGCTATCGGTCGAGCGAGATGATAGGCTATCTGGGGATTTCTGACGCGCGCAACATCAAGAGACTTGCCTGAAATATCCACTCCGACCAGATGCGGCAGGTGAGCTTTCAGAAGCTGATCAGTCAAACCGACGCCGCAACCCACATCGAGCACCCGGAGCCGGCTAAGATCTTCAAACTTCTGTCGAAGCGTTGCCCAGCAGGTGGGTCACTTTAACCTCAAGAAAAAACTCAGTCGGTAGCCGGGCGAAGCGTGTGGCTGCATCAACCTCGCGCTCATACGTCTTTGCGTAGCGATCAAAATCCATTTTCGCGTGAAATATGGGAGTTACAGCCTGCGGCCGGTTTGAGAGTTCGACCGATCCGCATGCGCGCTCGAAGTCGGTCTGAATAGCGACCAAGTCAATACCTTATCCCGCATTTGAGAAGAGCGGCGCAAAGGCTCGATCGCAAGCGATAGGAGCTCTCAAGTTCTCTCGCTCGTTTCGAACAGCGTCCATTCGGGTGTTCGCGCGCGATAAGTCGAGCCTTTTCGTATTCCCCGACGGTTTTCAGGAGAGTGCTTGTCTTTTGCTTCTCGTGAACGCGGAAGCAGGCCAGGAAATAGGGAGCCCTATAGAAGCGGGCAGTCCCGGCGCTCATGAAGCGAAGGAGAAGATCCCAGTCCATCGCAAATTGAAACGAGGGGTTGATCCCGCCTACTTTGTCGTAAAGTGACCGTCTCCAGAAAAGCGTCTCCTGGGGAACATAGTCAAAGTGTCGAATGGCTTGGGCGTCGTGGCGCGGCAAGATCCAGCGTCCAACCTCTCGTCCACGCTCGTCGATGACAATCCGATGTCCGTAAATTACGTCGATTTCCGGATGTTCAGCGAAAAACCCGCCCACAAAACGAAGTGCTCCGGGCATGAGCAGGTCATCGGAATTCAGATACGCCATGATTTCCCCGTTCAGGTTGCTGAACCCCTTTGCGATGGCATGGGCCTGGCCATTGTCAGGTTCACTTACATAGTAGGCGAGTCGATCTTGGTAATTCGTTATGACGTCGGGTGTCCCGTCTGTCGATCCGCCGTCCACGACACCATATTCCAGGCGCGGATAGTTTTGTGCTACCACGCTTTCCAAGGTGTACGCGATAAGGTCGCGTTGATTGTAGGTCGGAGTGACAATCGCGATCGTGGGCAATCCTCTTTTGCTTCGGCTTGGAAGCAGTAGTGGGAAAGCCCGAATCGGGCGAGGACGGTATTGGCGCAGGATGCCGAGCTCCATTCCATGAAACGTTAGCATAACCGCATGGAGCCGGCGCATGCAGTGTGAAAGCTGAAGGGGCTCGCAGCTCCAACAGCGCAGCTTGAACGCGAGCTTTCCAACGAAATATCGGAGGTGAAGAAGTTTCTGTTCGAGGTAGTCAACCAAAGCGCACCGTGTCGACTCCCACGGCGGGAGGAATCGACTGCTTCGCTTGCGAGAACTCGTGTTTCTCATGGATCGCGATGCAACTGGGCGTAAGGCGACCGGCTCCGTGATGAAGGCTTCATTTCCTCGCTATGATCGAATCCGGTAGAGTACGGGCACCCGCGCTTCGATTACAGGCGTTTGGTCTTTAATCTGCGTCCATCTGCGTCATCTGCGGATTGTTAGAGCAAATGCCGAAATGAAGTTATCGCCCGGCGGTGGAGGGCTGCAACAATTGAGGTTCGCTACGGCCGGGTCATCTGCTTTACGCACGAGGTCTCAACTGGAGTCGAAGTAGTAGTCTCAATGAAACTCCGCGTATTCCTAGAAAGCATAGACGCCTCCATGCCCGATCGGCTGCGTATTGAGCCATTCGTGGATCTCGCATTAAGTTGGCGCAGAGCTTCTGTGGTCCCAACTGGATCCAGCTTCTCAGCAGTGGCTCGCATTCTGTCGCACGAAGAGATTCGCTGAGGACTCTAACGGATGGCACATTAGTTGTCTCTCTGGAGAAAATCCTGCGGCACTCCGCAATTCTTATCAACGATTGCCTGCGAGGTTTGGCGGCTATTCTCGCAATGGTCGTATTAGCGTGGTGAAAACGAGTTGAGTCGCGTCTGCAACGCAGGAATAGATCGAGGTGTGCGGCGTGGTGAAAACGTCTCGAGAAGTGGTGTTTTTGCAGGATGCGTTTATTGATGAGCGTGGCCGCGAGAGCGGGTAGTCTTGCAAACCAAGTGGGATCCAGTTTTCCGGCTCTCAAACGCTCCCAAGTGTCGTCAAAATCCGAGACCCAGTGCATGTGCTCGCCGTCGCCCCGCGATTCAAGATAGTGGCCAACTACAAAATCGCTGCATGTTGAGCGACCCTCCAATGCCTCGCTGAGCACGTTTTCATCGAGTAGCGTATCCCCCGCATTGAGAAAGATTAGCCACTCGCCTCGCGCCAGAGAGGCTGCGGTATTCATGGTCTCGGACCGGTTGGAGGTACTGGGGACCGAGATGTAACGGAGGGAAGGATTAGGCGCTTGGGGCGTGGGCGCGGCAACGAGGCATTCGATATTGGAGTAATCTTGTGCGGCGACGCTAAGACATGTCTGCTCCAGGTCTGCGGAATTGGACGAAGGCAGGCAAATCACGCTTATTGCGGGCGAATCGGCCTTGCGGCGCGATCCAACGGGACGCCGCTTCGGCGAGGTTCCCGAAAGAAGCCATGCGCCAATTTCCTCTCTGCTTCGCTCCCAGCGGGGGTGTCCTCGTTCAATGCTTTGGCGCGCCATCTTTCCCATTTCCCGAAAGCCCGTCAAGGCGATGGGGCGTGGATTCTCAGGGTTGAACAGGTAGCCATTCACATTGTGCGTGAGATATTCGTTCATGGTCGGATGATCGGGAGCCACCACTCCTTTTCCCATAGCCATCGCTTCTAGGAAGGACAGCCCGATGCCTTCGTAAAGCCGAGGTGCAAAGTAGATGCCGGCCTGGCGCAAGGCTTCATCGTACGTGCTCCTGTCCTCCGACCATGCGCTAAAGCGCAGCCGATAGCGCTCCTGATCGCTCTTTGGAATGTCAGTTACAGGCGCCGAGTGGAGGTCCGGAGCTTGATGCAGGTTGATCCAGGACAGCTTCGAATCTCCGACGAGCGTTCGAAGGGTCTCCCATTGCAGTTCCTGACGTCGCTGCCAAAAGAAGCCGGCGTACTGCGGTTCGGGTTCAACCACAAACTGCGCTGGGTCTGGGAAAAATTGCGCATATCTTGCACGCAATCCCCAGCTCCGGAGTCGTTCGAACAACGTCCGGCAGAAGCAAAGTATTTCGATATCTGTCAGCTCCCGCCAGAAAGACTCTGAAAATGGCAGGCAGGAATCGTACATGGGGACGAAGAGCACCCTCTGTCCCGAGTCGTTCAAGAACTTGGCATGGCGCTCCGTTTGAAAAAGGACAGTCAAATCATATCCACGGCTCACGACTTCCCGGAGGTCGACACTGTCTTTTCCAAGCCAGGCATCATCCCAGTGCACATCCACGGTGCCCAACTCGTCAAGCAGGTCGAGGAAGAACCTGGTGGAGCCTGTCTTCCGGTGATGACTATGGCCGATGTAGGCAATTCTCACCGTCTAAGAGTTTTTTCTTTAACCGCGGATTATACAGATTAACGCTGATGAAGAAAGGGATAGGCAGACTGCGCTGGAGGTGGAGCGGCCATGTCTGGCGAGGCGTTCAACACTTGTAGAGGTCCTTGTGCCAAGGGCCCGTGATAGACAGGAGGTTTGGCACAACTGCCTCTGATATGGCTTCCATAAGCCACGGATGAAACACCGATGAACACGGATTTTGTCAAGACAGCTCATGAAACTGCGTCATAAAGTCATGGAGGACCCAATTGCTTATATGCCCGTCTCTCCCGGTGTCCATCTGTGTTTAATCGTGTCATCTGTGGCCTTTCGATCAGCTACTAAGCGAGCGAGAACTGCGGGCGGTGGAGCACATAGCGGTCCGCCGGAGCGCCGATTACAGGCGTTTGTTCTTCAATCTGCGTCCATCTGCGAAGCTGCGGATTCTATCAACAATCGGAGAGCTGAATTTGAAAGCTGTCGTTGCGAAGTAGGCTTATCAAGCTCCCGGCGCTTTCCTCCCATGTTGTGCAACGGATCGTTGCCGGAGCGCGGTCGCCCTCAAGGGCGTCTTTCAGCGCTCCTCTAAATGATGTGTGGCTGTCGTTGCTAAAGAAATGACCGTTGCTGATCACTATTTCCTTGAAAGCAGGAATATCGCTAACGACGACGGGTTTCCGATAGTGAGCGGCTTCGGCGAGCGGCAGGCCGAAACCCTCTGCCGACGAAGCCATCACCACGCATGCGCTATGCCAATAGAGGCTGTGAAGCTCCTCGTCAGAGGGCCCGTTGAACCAACGCAGTCGCGTGCCGTATTCCGGCGAGCCTCGGAACTCTTCGACGAATGACTCCATCTTCCACCCCTGCCGGCCCGCGAAGACAAGTTTGATCGAGCTTCCTTCCACCCAAAGGTTCTTAAAGCATTCGAGAACGAACGAGTGCTTCTTTCTTGGTTCCAAAGTGCCCACAACGAGCACATAGATCCCGTCGATCAAAGCGGGCGGCGGCCGATCGCGGCCTTCCCTGAAAGGTCTGAAGTCCGCGCCTAGCAGCCACCAACCGATTTTATAGTGCGTCCGAGGATTGGGGCGTGAATCCTCGATGTGGCGTTGCAAGCGGCGCGCTGTTGTCTCCGAATTGCAGACGAAGGCTTCGGAATGGGTCAGTGCGCAATCGAGCCATATCCTGAAAAGCTCGGGAACCCCTGGGTGACAAGTTTCGGGAAGATCGATGGGAATCAGATCGTGCACGCATGTCACGATCGGAATTCCGGCTGCGTGGCATTGGCAGAAAATATTATCGAGCTTTGGGTACAATTCCCAAGAACCATCGAGCATAAAGAGCATGTCGAGCTCCGAAATCGTTTGCTTAAAGCGCAACCAGTGACCGGGCTGATGCCAAAACCTCGTCGAGACATCCTCAATTCTGCCTCGTGCCAGATTGACAGCTGAAACAGTGCCCTTGGGCTGGGTTTTGAGCGCGCATTTGATAACGTTTCTGGTAACTCTTTGTACGCCGGACCCGTAGTCCTTTTCGAGGATGTGAGATGCATCGATGCAAATACGAGAGCGAATCTCGCCTGAGAGCGGGCGGACCGATGTCCGGAGACATATTCTGCGCAGATCACTCTGGCAGAGCAATCGAGAGATTAATTTCCTGGTGCCGAGTCGGACTTCACGCATTCGACAGCCCTTCGTTTTATATCTGCAATCGTAAGGCTCCAGCAGGTAGGTTTAAACGACTTGGCGCGCTCCTTCATTGCTTCAAAGTAATCGTCGTCGGTCAGATACTTGAGAATTAGAGAAGAGAGAGCGGACGAATCCCACGGTTCGAAATAATCTATGAGATTTCCGGCAACCTCTGGAATGGATGTTGTGTTGGAGGCGATCACCGGAACTCCATGTTGAAGGGCTTCAGCCACGGGCAAGCCATAACCTTCCGCCCATGAGGAAAAGACAAAGAGCTTCGCGCCGTCGAAAAGGCTGCGCACGAAGTTGTCAGAAGGCGCTTTGAAATATGCCACGTTCTCGATCAAATCGGGATCCAGGGAGATTTTCCGGATGTAATGATCAAATCCAAACATCTCGCGACCTGCAATGATGAGGGGCATTGAAATCAAGCGCTTACCGTATAAGTGTTTAAAAGCAAGGAGCACAACGTCCAGGTTCTTGCGAACGTCGATCGAACTAAACCAGAGAATCCACTCTTCAGCCTTGAGGATACTCCCGGGCCGATTCCGGTAATCGATCGCATTCTCAACCATCAAGGCTCCGAGTGACCGCCGATATTGCTCTCGGCCAGCAGGAAGTTCTTCTCCTGAGAGCTTGTTCCCAAAAGGGACCGGAGCAATCGTGGGAGCTTTGGAAAATAAATGTGCGTGTTCCGCAACGAAAAACCCCGCACGGCTTGCGGAGTATGCGGAATCGGTGAGAATAATGTCGCTGCTCGCTACAAGATGAATAATCCAATCTCGAAACATCTCCGTCGCCGCCTCGGGCACGAAATGTGGGTAGTCAATCGGAATGAGGTCGTATACGAACCCGATCATTCCGACGCGATCCTTGATTGTCCCTAGCGCCTCAAAGTAGCCTTCGACAGTCCAGTTGCTATCTGCTATTAAGAGCGTGTCGCCCTCTTTCCATGATATTGGCAGATGATTCTCGTGCGTTCTCAGAGGAGTCGAGAGGGTTTGTTTCCCTAGCTGCGAAGAATGGACTTGTCTCCGAGACTCCGAGTGAAGGGGCAAAGTTCGCGGCTGGTTGAATTCATTCCACTTCCTGGAGAGGCCGGCGGGGACCATTTGCCAGAAGAGCCATCTTGCCAGTTTTCCGGCGACCTGGCCAACGGGTGGAAACACAATCGTAGGAGGAACCGGAGGTTTGAGTTCGGAAATCGAATCACGATTCTCGCCGTTTTGATTCGTCCTCGAAGCTTGACGATCTGCCGCTTTCGCGAGGTTCTCAGACCTCTTAAGTGGCGCCGTGCGCTGAAAGATGGCGAGAAAAGAGTCGTAGGGCACGTTGTACCAAACGGGTTTCTCGATGTCCTTGGCAGCAAGGAGCACGTTTTCGCATTCCCGCGCTGCAAGGGCCAATCCAGTTAAGGTCCGCTGGATCCCGGTCGGGCTCCCACTCCAGTGATTGAACGTACTGGTTATGTCAAGGTAAAGCGGCATATTTCAAACTGAGTTCCACGCGAAGTATGCTGTATAAGAGGCCTTCATTTCCCATCGAACGTGACTTTCACATATCCAGTACCTCCCTGACCAGTTCGAACCAAGGCTGGAAAAAAGAGCTTCCTGCGTGGTCCACATCTCGAGCCTCTTGTTCAGCAAGGTTCCGGGAATGGCCAACGAGCATTTTGTTTTTCGCTTTCTTACGCGGGCCCGCTGATGGCGGCTGGCTCAGTTATAATCCCAAGGTCCTGGTTGACGGACTTTCCGTAGGCCACGAGGGCGCTACCCGTGTCGCCGTCGAAGACCATGTTACCGTGCTGGAGGAAGATCGCCCTACGGCAGACTTGTTGAACGACACCTGCCCCATGGGAGACGAAAATGAGGGTTCTGCCGTCTTTAATGATTTTTTCCATTCGCTGCATGCATTGGCTTTGAAACTGCTGCGTCACCCACAGAGAGCACCTCGTCGATGATGAGGATTTCGGGCTCGAGAAAGGCCGCGACCGAGAATGCGAGTCGCACATACATGCCGCTTGAATAGCGCTTTACCGGAGTGTCGATGAACTGTTCCAGACCGGCGAAGCCGACAATGTCGTCAAACTTCCTTTTCACTTCGTTGCGGTTCATTCCGAGGATGGCGCCGTTGAGAAAGACGTTGTCACGACCGGTCAGCTCGGGATGAAAGCCTGTTCCGACTTCCAGCAGAGTACCGATCCGCCCTCTGATCCTCACGAGCCCCGTCGTCGGCGCCGTGATTCGAGAGATGATTTTCAGCAGTGTGGATTTTCCCGCGCCGTTGGCTCCGATAATTGCAATGGTCTCCCCTTGTTTGAGTTCGAAGGAGATGTCTTTCAAAGCCCAGAAATCGCCTTTTTCCTCGGGCTCGGGCTCTGTTGGAGAATCCCCTTTTCGGGTCTTGCGGCACCATTCGCTTCATCCACCAGCGATGAATATCCGCGAGCAGCTGGCCCCGGCTGATCTCGCCGAGACGATAGAGCTTGGAAACGTTGTCGACAGAAATGGCGAAAGACATTGTGCTAAATTGAGCCACAGATGGGCACGGATGGAACACGGATCATAGGATCATTCAATCCGCAGATGACGCAGATGGACGCAGATTGAAGACCAAACGCCTGTAATCGAGGCGCGGGCCCCCGAAATTGAGTAACAGAGCCCTGGTAAAGCGAGAGGCCTTTAGATAGTTGATGACTTGAGCCTCTTCAATGCCTGAAAGCTTCTGAAGGGCCTTCAGTTCCACAATCAGACTACCGAAGCAGACGAAATCCACCCGGTAAGTGGTGATGAGAGGCCTGCCATGATAGATAATCGGCAAGGCATGCTCACGCTCATACGGAATCGCTTGCTCAACGAATTCGCGTTCCAAAGCTTCCTGGTATACTGGCTCTAGAAACCCGTGTCCTAGTTCACTATGCACCGTCATGGCAGCCCCGATCACCGCATGTGTCTGTCTATCCTTCTCTCCATCTGCGTCCATCTGCGTGCATCTGCGGATTATTCGACCTTCTAAATGGTATCGGCGAAGGTCTTTTCCGCGCGACTGAATTCAATGAGGCCCACAAGCAAGAGGACTAACGTGATGGCGAGGCTGGAAAGCCACTGATAGATCTCAACCTGTCCTTGTCCCATGAGGGCGAAGCGAAAACCTTCAATGATGGGCACAACGGGATTAAGAGTCATGACCCATTGCAGATTCTCAGGCACCATTGAGCGTGGATAAAAGATGCAGCTGGCATACATCCAGAGCTGAATCATTGGCGCGACGGCCACCTGCAGATCTCGGAATCGGGTGCTGAGCGCTGAAATAAGACATCCGACCCCGAACCCAAGAAGCGCCGTCTGCAACACCAGGAACGGGATAATGATGATCCGGTAGCTGGGATGTATGGGAGCGCCCTTCGCGAGGAAAAAGAGGTAGAAACCAAGGAAGATCGACAGCTGGATCAGAAACTGCCAGATATTGCTGACACAGTCCGCGATTGGGATGGTCAGCCGGGGAAAGTAAACTTTGGTGAAGAGTGCCGAGTTGGCAGCGAGGGTATTGGAAGTTCGGCCAAGGCAGGCCGAAAAATAATACCAAATCACAATTCCCGACATGTAGAAAAGGAACGGCGGGATGTTGTTCGTGGGGATCCGCGCGATGTTCCCGAAAACCATCTGGAAAACGACGGTGCTTACAAGCGGTTGGACGAAATACCAGAGCGGGCCAAAGATGGTCTGCTTATGCAGCGAGATGAAATCGCGCCAGACCATCAGCGTAATGAGATCGCGATAGCGCCAGATTTCCCTCAAAGGAAGGTGGAGCAGCGGTTTCTTCGGCGTAATCACCGAAACCCAGCCCGAGCCGGAGGAAGTCACTTCGTCTGGGATCTCGTCAGTTTTGGACATCAGGAACTAGGAGCAGGGAGCAGGGTCAGAAGTCAGAGGTCAGAAGTCAGAGGTCCGGAAGCGAAATTTCTTTGCGATCTTTGCGTGAGACCTGATTTTGAGCAGGGAGCAGGGAGGATGATTTCGCGCCAAGGACGCGAAGGACGCCAAGAGTCCGAGGAAAAGCTGAAACTGCATTCTGACCAACTCCGTGCGCTACAGCCGCGCCGTTCGTGCATCCGTGGATCGGTCCATGACTTCGCTGAGGCGATTCGTCTGATTTCCCCGTCACGTCGTGAGTATGGGATCCTGATTCAGAAGGAGCTTGTAACTGACGGCTGGTCAAGACCTATCGCTGGCACGAGATGGCGTCGTATACGATACCGTATGTGCATCTTGTTTTGGACACCAGCGTCTTGGTTGCGGCACTGCGCTCCAAGAGGGGAGCGTCCAACAAGCTGTTGCGCATCATTGCCTTGGGCACTGTCCCCCTGTCGGTATCAGTGGCTGCTCTTCTCGAATACGAGGACGTCCTCCTCAGACCGGGCAAAGTGCCTGGATTCAATGAGTCGCAGATTCAACGCTTTCTCGATAGCATCTGCAGGGTCGCCCGCCATCAGGATATATACTTCACATGGAGACCGATGCTCTCCGATCCAGATGATGAGATTTTTCTCGAACTCGCGGTGGCCGCATCCGCCAGCCACCTCGTTACCCACAATAAAAAACACTTCCGAGGGGCCGATTCCTTCGGCTTGCGGATCGTGACCCCAGCGGAGCTTCTACAGGAGATATGAGATATGCCGACGTTGAGCGTGAGACTTCCAGATTCGATCCACCGCGAGGTTCGCCAACTCGCAAAGGAGGATGGTGTTTCCATCAATCAATTCATTTCGTTGGCGCTTGCCGAGAAGGTGTCATCCTTGCGGACTGTGGACTACCTCAAGCAGAGGGCCGCTCGTGGCTCGGCAGAGGACCTGCTCTCCATTTTGGATTCAGCTCCTGACGTTGAGCCCGAGAGGCGCGACAAGATAAGAAGAGGATTGAGACCGTACATCTTGACCGCGGATGGCACCGATCTGACGGATACTGAGCTGAAAGGCCGAAAGGCAGAAAAGCGAGATCAGAGGTCGGAGATCAGAAGTCAGAACGGTTCTCCATCTGCGCCCATCCTGTACATCTGCGGATAGTTCTATTTATCTCCGTGACTGGGAGCTGGCTGGGCGTGGCAAGCCCCTTGAAAGGGTGAAGCCGCTGAAGTAGGATGCGCCCACGTAGAGGATGAACCATGCGATCGAACGTGCTGACGCGCGCCGCTCACCGCACTCGTTCGGCCAACAACGATAACACACCATGAAAGCTGAACTGACAGCGATAATTGAGCCTGCTCCCGAAGGTGGTTATTGGGCGATCTGTCCTGAGGTGCCGGGTGCGAATGGGCAGGGTGAGACGGTTGAGGAAGCAAAACGAAACTTAATAGAGGCCATACAACTGATCTTCGAAGACAGAAGGTCGGACATCATGCGTGGCCTTCCGGAGGATGCGATACAGGAAAAGATTCTTGTCGGATGAAGAGAAGAGATCTGGAGCAACGCCTTCGCATTGCTGGCTGTTTTCTCAAGCGCGAGGGTGGAAACCACTCAATCTGGATGAATCCGAAGAATGGCATTATAGAAGCAGTTCCAAGACACAACGAGATCAAGGAGCCGCTGGCCAAAAAGATTCTGAAACGGCTCGACGCAGATTGAAAAACACCGATGGAGCGTCATCTTGACCGCGAACCTGCACGGATCTGACGGATACTGAGCTGAAATGCTGAAAGCGAGGTCAGCCCTATGAGCCGCGTTGCGCCAAGGCCGCTCACGCGGAGGTCAGAGCAGGGTTTCACACAAAGGACGCAAAGCACGCAAAGAGTCCGAGGAAAAGCTGGTATTTCAGGGAACCTCAGTGTGTCTGGGCACTGATGAGCGCCTGTTCTTGGTTGGGTTGCTCCACCACGAGTGATTGCCTCCCTCTCTGATGAGAACGCATCCATGCTCCTGAAGATGCCTCAGGAAGAGTCGGCGCTTCAAAGGATCACAAGTTCTTCTGTATAGTTATTCTCCGCGGCTTGTCGCGCCTCTGAACGGTTAAATTCGAGAGCTTCGGAGAGGATTTCCCGCAAAGAGGAAATCAATTCTTCTTTTGTTGCCTCCTGGGCGTTGACGCCGGGAACCTCTTCGATCCACCCGATCCACCAATCACCGTCCTTCTTGGTGATAGCAGTAAACGAGGAACTCACGCCGAGAAACTATCCGAAACGGCGTCGACGGCAAGCTGAGTCTTACGCAAAGGACGCAAAGAACGCCAAGGGTTAGAGGAAACGCTGAAAGCGAGATCAGAAGTCAGCGCGATGAGCCGCGTTGTTGGCAAAGGGCCGCTGACGCGGAGGTCAGGAAGGCCGGGACCGTTTGGAAAGCGGCTGTTGTTCGAGTTTCGCAAACTGGTCCGCTTGCGGCCGGGGTGAACTATCGATTTATGCTCGCATTCTCGCAGCATACCAGCTGAAGAACCCTACGAACGGGTTTCTGCGGCTGTCGAAGAACTGAGTTGAGAGCGCACGTACGGCCAGAGTGGTGCGGCGGTTGCAACCAGCCGAAGACCCTGAGACACATCTTTACGCAGAGGGGATATGACTCGTAACAACCTCCGACAGGTCTAGTTTCTTGCTGGCGTTATCGATGTCGATGCCAACCAAATTGCCGTCCTCGTCGTAATCTAGCACAACCCCCTCCGAAACTTCGCGGCTCTCGGCGCTCGGTCTCGCAGAAAGGTCGATGTAAAGGGAATCGGTGTCTGGATAGTAGCTCAGTTTCACGGTTTAAACTCCAGAAATATCATCCGCCTAATCAGCGGTTAAAAAGAGAGTTAGAAAATGCCGAGATTCCTTTGCGCTCTTTGCGCGAGAACAGAGGCTGGGTTTCGCGCAAAGGACGCTAGGACGCAGGGGAAGAGCTGTAAAGCTGGGCAGCAGTCTCAGAGGCAGAAAGGCATTCTCTTGCGTTCTTTCTTTTGCGCGGGACGTCCGGAGCAAGCTGCCGCCCTTGGTCATTTCTCGCGAATTTCGAGGGAGACCGTTCAACTCGTTTCGATTTTTGGTTCCGACCATTCGGAACGTCGGCGCGCGACGCAGTTGTCGCGGTGGACCTGGTAAGGATTCAGGCGCTCACTTCACGAGGAATTTCAGCGCCCACGGCAGCATCTTTTCGCCTTTCTCAAGCCAGTGCCTGAGCCGAATCAGACGCTGCCTGGTTGCCTGGCGCTCTTCAGCCGGCATCTCCGCAAGGAGCGATTCCATGTGCTGGATTCGCTCCAGGGCCCGTTCGACGCGGGGGCGAAGTTCCTCCTTGATAAAAACGGTGGCAAACTTGCTCAATTCGAGATCGGCTGCGAAGTGATCGCGGCGGTCCCCGGGTGAATATACCGATTTGACTGCACCCACTCCTCGCAAAAGCTTCAAGCCCTGGCTGGCCGCACCCAAGCTGATGTCCAGCCGGTTCATGATATCGTCCATGGAGAGGGGCTTGGCAGAAACGAATAGAAGGCCGTAAATCTCGCCGATCGATTTTTGTAATCCGATAATTCGCAAAAAATTGATGAACATCTCAATTGCCTCGATCTCCAACTCGGAGAGCCTTGCGGGACGCGGATTCTTTTCCCTGTCTTCGGAATGCTTGAAGAGCATCGCGGGAAAATCTGAAGTCACTTCATAAATTTCAAGAAAAAATGAAATTGGATGCAATCCGCAGATGGACGCACAGATTCACGCAGATGGATGAAACGACTGACTTGGTTGTAGATGTGTCGGGTCCTCTTCGGGTTGGCGCAACCGCCTCTACAACGGGCCTTCTGGGACGCCGCGTCGTTGCTTGAGAGTGTATAGTTGGTCGGCCTTCTCTCACCATTGCCTTTCAATGCGCGATACTCTTATCCTCTGTGAAGCCCCTTTTGCACCGGATCGTTCCTGAAAACATCCTCGACAGCTGCAGAATATGGGTTAGTCACGACCTTGGATCATTACTCATGTTATGAAGACGGCGTTGATTTCAGGAGTTTCGGGTCAAGACGGAGCCTATCTGGCGAAGCTGCTTCTTGGGAAAGGATACCGCGTCTGCGGCACGTCGCGCGACGCACGAATGTCAACGTTCAGTAACCTCGAACGACTTGGAATTCGCGACCAGGTGCAATTGGAGTCCGTTGCGCTCAACGATTTCAGGAGCGTTATTCAAGTCCTGTTTAAGGTCCAACCGGACGAGATCTATCATCTGGCCGGGCAATCCTCTGTATCACTGTCGTTTGAGCAACCGGTCGAAACCCAGGAGAGCATTTACGTGGCGACCTTGAACCTGCTTGAGGCAATCCGGTTCACTGGAAGAGAGATCCGGTTTTACAACGCCTCTTCCAGCGAATGTTTCGGCGACCTAAATGGTGCGGCGGCAGATGAAGAGACGCCGTTCAGACCCAGGAGCCCGTACGCGGTCGCAAAATCTGCCGCCTTTTGGCAGGTAGCAAATTACCGGGAAGCTTATGGGTTGTTCGCGTGTTCGGGAATTCTCTTCAATCATGAATCGCCGCTGCGTCCGGAGCACTTCGTAACAAAAAAAATTGCGGCAGCCGCCTGCCGCATCGCCGCCGGCAGCAAAAAAAGCCTGATACTCGGGAATATCGAGGTGCAACGCGACTGGGGATGGGCTCCCGAATATGTGGAAGCGATGCACCTGATGCTCCAGCAAGAGGATCCGGATGATTTTGTCATTGCCACAGGAGAAAGTCACAAGCTGGCAGACTTCGCGACAGTCGCGTTCGAGCATCTCGGATTGGAATTGAAAGATTATCTGGTCGTCGACCGGAGTCTATTTCGTCCGACCGAAATCATGATAGGTCGGGGCGACGCATCGAAAGCAGCCAGCAAATTGGGATGGTCTCCCCGTTATAAGATGGAAGATGTGGCCCGGATGATGGTTGATGCCTGCCGCGTCGAATTCGGCCTGACATCCGATGAATCTCTGATTTCAAACGCATCCCCATTTTCGCCTAACTCCTTAGTCACTTCGCACTCTTGAGCGCGTTGTTCGGGAACTATGTCAGCTCAATGCACTGGAATGACTACCTGCCCGAGGCGCGCCGACATACATCCGTTTGCCGAGATAGCCCATTCACTGATCGGGCAGCGAGGCTTGACTCCAGTTATTAGGGCCTACAGGCCGAAACGACCCAGAGAAGATGATATCGATCAACGGCGTCGAAACCATTTCCAGGGATTTCGTAGACGCTCGATCCATTCATCAGAAAGTCCGCTCTCGCTCAGTGCATGCCTGAGTCTTCCTTTTGCCAGCGCGTCGAGGACTCTGAGCGGTGCAGTAACACACCATGATCTGCTGGATCGCAGCGAGGAAATCTCGCTGGCGGCGGCTGCAGTGTGAGCCTGGGCTCAGCGTTGCTTCTGAGCGATCTGGGCTTCCGCGGCCCGCGCGTGGGCTTCAGCGGCCCGCGCGTCCGCAGCATGGGCGCGAGCTTCGGCGGTTACCGTGCGCGGCGTGGAGGGCGATCTCCTCAGCGCGACGGAATTCGTCGAAGAAATTGGGCGGCGCCCCGAAGGCCGGGCGTAGCGCCTGCTCGCGCTCTTTTGCGACGTAGAAGCGGTTCAGGCCGTCAAACCAGACAAAAACGTAGCCAGCCGCTAGGAGCATGAATTCCCAGGCCTCGTAACTTGGTGTCGGTGCGAAAGGTTCAGTTGCCTCGATAACGGCGATCCAAGGACGATGCATCGAAAAGTCGGCTCCTTCTACCACGGCGCGCTCCGCACCCTCTACGTCGATCTTGAGAAAGTGAATCTCGGCCGGAGCATGTGCGCGGCAAACCTCGAAAAGGGTGGTAACCTCGACTTCGAGAGGCGTCGAATTGAAGCCAGTATTCGCATGGCGTGCGGCGAATTTCGCATCGAAGGTCGATAGTCCGGTACCCGCAATCCGGTTGAGGACCAACCGACCGGGTCTAGCGCCCAGCGCTGCCTGCAACGTGACGTCGCGTGGGCGTGCCGTCCGAAGCTTTTGAGCATAGTCTGGATCGGGCTCCACATTGATTCCGTGCCAGCCTGCATCGTAAAAGGCCTTGGTTACGGAAAGCTCTTCGGGATCTCCGGCCCCTACATCAACATAGAAACCTCGGCGAACATCGCGCAGCGCGCGGCGCAACATGACATCTTCCAGATTCTGTGCATAGGAGACGAAACTCATGCGGTTATGCGGCCAGTAACTACAT
>CAWEOV010000014.1:0-19133 GCA_963810765.1 uncultured Verrucomicrobiae bacterium | reverse complement strand
TGTGCGGCGCCTGGAGAAGCGGATTCAAGAAGATCACAACCTCGTCCGGGGCGTTCGAGATCCTCGAGAAGAACATTTCACGACTGTCATATATCTATATCAAGATGTGACCCCCACGCCCGCCCAATCATTCGCACTCAACAGATACGAAGGTTAAGCTAAGCGGCTCAAGGCATTATGTAATCCGGCTTCTGCTGTCACTCCCCCAAAATTGAGGATCTTCGGCGCAGGAGGGCCGTCAAGATCATCATTGTCCAAATGATATGACCGTGCCTTGCCCGCAAAATTCTTAAGCGCCAACGAGAAGTTCTGAAATCATCGATGCAGCG
Source organism: uncultured Verrucomicrobiae bacterium (assembly GCA_963810765.1). Classification (GTDB taxonomy): domain Bacteria; phylum Verrucomicrobiota; class Verrucomicrobiia; order Chthoniobacterales; family Terrimicrobiaceae; genus DASTFP01. The sequence continues at coordinate 18,804 of CAWEOV010000014.1, read as the reverse complement.
GTCGCTCTGTTCTCAAGTTCCAGACGATGATAAATGCTCTTCAGATGAGCCTTCACAGTCTCAGTTGCCATTGCCAGAATGATCCCGATTTCCTTGTTTGTCTTACCCTTGGCCAACCAATAAAGGACCTCGGTTGGGCGGGCTCCAAGCCCAAGAATACTTAGCTTTTCCAACTCAAAGGCTGGATCCTCGGAACGCAGCAACAGAACAAACCCAACCCCCTCTCTTATCCTCGCCACCCGAATGTGAAGCGTCCTCTCGCCTCGCCGGACTAGGAGAGGCTGCGGCGGGCGAATCCCGAGGTCGTCACTCTCAAAGTGCGTAATCTCTCTGAAAATCCAGCCCCTTACGGACGCGGGGAGACCATCCGAAACCGGCCCTTCATTCGGGAAGAAGCTCTCAAAATATCGCTGAGCGAGATCAGAGCAAAACTGAACCTTGCCGCGACCGTCCACCGTAACGATGCTCCCTCCAACAAGCGATTCAAGCGCCTCCAGCACCGACGGAAGTGCAAGAGCCGGACATCCTTTCGCTGTGCTGCATGCCTCCGACACATGAAAACGAAGTAGATTCAGCATCGAGCGATCCCGTTCCGTGAATGGCGCCCGTTGGCGGTGTGCGACGACTCCTGTAATGTCGGGACGAGAAAGGGTTAAACTTAGGCTAAGCCGTTCGCGCATCTTCAGCCTCGAATAGAATTCGTTGAAAACCGCGGTCCTTTTCCATTGTGACATCGGAAGCAGATCTTCAATCATTAGAGCTGGCCCCTCGGGATGGGACATGTGGTAGCTGATGGCAGGATTCTCGTGCCGGAGAGCGACCAGGTTCGGCCACAGGTTCCGCAGCTCTGGCCCAATGTTATCCGCTAAAAGCGATACCGTACTCCTCTTGGAATCGGCCCTTGCCACAAACACACTCTCCGCCCCAATCAGACTTCCAAGGCCTTCAGCGACCCGTTCAAAGGTCCGTTGAACGGAATCAAGGCCATAAAGCCCCCTTACGAAATTGGACAACTTTCGTTGATCTGCAGAAGTGATTTTTTGCATCCTCCTCTACCGCAGGCTCTAATTACTCTCCGGTCAGAGTGAAAAAAAGTCCGTTCGTCAGCAAGCGCAAATGTCTCAGAAATTTTCCCCCATTTGGGGGAGTGACAGAACGAGCCGAATTCAGTCATAACCCGCAGCGTCACGTTGATCCTTGCAGCAAGGGACCACCAGAGCCGAATGACTATGAAAATAACTAACAAGCTACTTTTCGTCGCGATGACGGTTGCGGCGGCGACAATTTCCGTCCTTCCGGGTGAGGAGACAACGACCGCTGCGAACGAGGCGACTACGTCTTCATTGACCGTGGAAAATGGGATTCCCAGCGGCAACTATGCAGCAGGCACACTGGTTACCGTAAGTGCGGACGCGCCGGAGGCTGGAGCTCAGTTTGCGGGCTGGACGGGGGACGTAGAGATCCTGGCGAACCCATCTTTACCCACGACGACCGCGACGATTCCGTTCATGGCGGTGAAGATCACCGCGACCTACACTACGGTGAGTGTCAATTCCTCTCCGACGTTTAAAGGACATTGGGCGGGATAGTGCAAATGCTCAAAGCGATTGCAACGATCGAGGCGACATATCCTATCTACGCTTGGCGACGAATGCTGAAGACGAACGCACCCTATCAACCACAAATTAGAAAGCTATATGCTAAATAACGCAGACCGCAGACGATCGCATTGGGGAAGCGCACTTAATCCGTTCGGCGCAAAAGCACGCTTAGTGGGCGTTGCATGGACGGCTTTGATGCTCGCTGGATTCAGCATCAGCGGCCGCGCTGGCGGCGATGACAAAGACTTTCTTTATATTGGCGATGCCGGCGACAATACCGTAAAGCGCTTCGACGCACAAACGGGAGCGTTCATCGACGTGTTCGTCACGTCGGACAGCAGTGGCATGCAGCCTGGCGAACCCATAATTGGTCCTCGAGGCATAATCTTTGCCCTCCCGGAAGGGCGGCTAGCTAATTTTGTTGAACGTGGAAAACATTTTCATCGAGAACTATGGCTCGCTAATCAGAACGCGAATCAGGCCCAGAATGGCGCGATTTTGCGATACGACGGCTTCAACGGTGCCTTTATAGCGCCTCTTGTAAACTTTACGCCCCTCGAAAAAGCGCCCGTCGCACCTCGTGGCATCGTTCTAGGGAACTATTTGTTTGTAGCCAGCACCGAAGGGGAAGATCAATCCAACGGGAACGGCAAACTTTGGGTCTATACGAGAGACGGAGTGCCGGTCATTCCTGGGCTGGAAGCCCCTCTCGCTGGTCCTGCGTCCAAGCCGCACTTCCATCCTCGCGCGGTTGTGATTGGGCCTGACGGAATGCTCTATGTTTCCAACGCCCCAATCACACCTACGCAAGCAAATCCGCACGGAGACCTGGGTGGTCAGATTCTGCGTTACAATCCTAGGACACTGGAATTTGATAAAGTGTTCACCAGCAATGAAGCTTTTGAAGATTTTAACCGTCCGGAAGGCCTGGTCTTTGGTCCGGATGGAAACCTCTACGTGACCAGCTTTGCAGATTTGACCGGTGCACATGGAGACGACACAGACAAGATTCTGGTCTTTGCGGGACCGCATCAGCGTAAACCGGGGACCTTCCTCTATCAGATCGATCTTGATACCACGAGCAATGGACTGGATCGCGCTTCTGCGCAGGCGTTGTTGTTCGGCCCTGATGGATTCCTCTACGTGCCGATTACGGGCCCGGGACCCAGGTACAGACGGTCCTGGGACTCCATTCGGTAACAGCACCGGCGAAGTGCGTCGATACGACGTTCGCAACAAGAAGAGCAAAGGCTACAAAGTAATCGTACCCCCATACAATCAACCGGATCCACTTCCAAAAGGCCCGTTGCAAAGCGGGTGGTATTTGACCTTCGGCAAGACCAACCCGGCGACTCTAGCGTACGATCAGAAGAGGCGATAGCGCCGGAAAGCTTTCGAGCGCCTCTTCACACGGGGGGGCCAAAGGGATCAGGCGACATGAAACGCTGACGGTTGCTTGATCCGCGGGAGGTGGTTTGGCAAGCTGCATTGAGTCGATGGTGTAGATTGCCGGTTCAACTCGAAAGTTCTGTCATAGGAGCCTCAGCAGCCGGCCCAGAATCCTCAACCCATCCCCCCTCAGCCTGCGCCTGCGCAGCCCGCACCTGCTGGCGTTCAGAACGGCGGCGGCGCGGCCAACCAAGGTGCCCAATCCAACCCCAATGCTGGAGGGTCGAGCTTTCTTGGAAAAGACGTACCCTTCTTCGATCCCGGCAGCAATATCATTACCTGGGATGGCAAAAGTTGGAATATCACCAACAACGCGCTTTTCGAGGCTCGGTTCGAAAAATATCTGAACGCCCCGCCGGCTATCACGCCGCCGGAAACCGATTACCAGGCTCTGCTTCAGCAGATCATGGACAAGCTCTCGCCCGGCAGGATCACACCCCGGTCCACTGATGAAGCATTCCAACTCCTGGCAAGGGCCTCGCGATACCAGCAGGACGCCAATCTGTGCGATTCGATTGCAAACCAGGTTTACTCCGCCTGGCTCGCACGCAAGAACAACGACCGGCTCAATGCGGCCAGCACTGCTCTCGAAGACGAGAGAAAGCGCCTCGAATGGAATGCCAGACTGACTGCCGAAGGCACCAAACTCGAGGGCGGCGGCTCCGGAAAATCGAAGGATGGCGCCGTCAACGAACAAGTTCGGCAACAGCAGCAACTTAGTCGCGAAATGCAAATGCAGCCCATTCTCACGAGGCTTGCAGAGGTGACGGCGCTCATCAGAGCCAATCAACTCAAGCGCGAGGTGGCCGAGCTTCAGGTCAAGATCGAGTTTCAATCCCTGATCGTTCAGCATTTCCTTCAAAGACGTTTCCAGCACGCCCTGATCGGCACGCGATTCTATCGCAGTATCTTTGCCGATGGCGACAGCCAGCTCCGGGTGGGAGAGGATGCCAAGAACCTTTTCGCCAAGACCAGCGGCCTTCCCCCAACGATGGGCACGATCGATTCGCTGGCGAATGAAATCCTGCGCGACACGCGCGAAGGCGTTCAGGCTTTCAAATTTCTGCTGGACAAGAATGAACTGCAAAGTGCGTCGAAGCGGCTTGCCGAGACCTTCATGATCGGAGAATACCTGCCCGATGTACGCACCCTGGACCGCGAAGATAAGCGAAGGGCTCTCGCCTTCGTGCAGAAAGCCAACCAGCTTACCAGCGCGATTGAGGTTAAGGATTTCTCGATGGCGGAAAAGCTGGTCAAGGAGTTGAGCGAAACGGCCAAAGATTTCGACGTTTCAAAGCCGATGGCAGCTATTGAGACGGCGAAACAGATCTCCGCCATGCACATCGCCAAAGCTCGCAACGCCGCGGTCAGTGGAGACAAGGAAACTCTTGAAGCCGAGTTGAAGGCGGCAACCGAAATCTGGCCCCGCAATCCTGCGCTCAGCGAGGTCTCGCAAATGATCTTTTCTCAAGCAGACGTCCAATCCCGCGCTCTCGTCGATTTTGATCAGCTTCTCAGCCAGAAAAATTACCGCCAAATTCTTGACGACAGGATGCGATTCATCGCAGCGACCTCGATGTATCCCAGAGAAACAAGAGCAGCTCCGCAAGGTTCTCGAAGATATGCAGGTCATCGAGACCTCGATTATTCAGGCGCAGGAAATCGAGAAACGCGGCGACTATGCGGGAGCATGGGAAAGCGCAGAAAAGGCATTCCGCAATTTTCCCGATGACAATAAGCTGAACCAGGTTCGGGCCAACCTCACCACGAAAGCCGCGGATTTCGTCCACGCTATCCGGCAGGCGGAGGAACGTGAACAAAAGGACCAAGCCGGCTCCAGCCTCGCCTGGTTTCTGAAGGCCCAAAGCGAATACCCCGCCAGCGATTTCGCCCGGCAGGGAGTCGAGCGCCTTACCAAGACAAATTCTCCCTGATGCCAGCTAAGTTGGTTTAACGCACGCTTCGCTGAGGCGTGCCAGAGCTCGAATGCTTAGATGGAAAAGCGTATCGCCGGCGACAATCTCCCCCATTCGGGGGAGTGACAGCAAACGCCGGATTCCTTCATAACCCGTGGCTCCCGCAATAATCGCTTAAGACGCGCTGAGCGCAATAGTAGAAGGAGCACATACCATGACAAAAAGGAAAGCTATTTGGGCAGTGCTGGCTGTCGGGATGACAGTCGCATCAACTGGCGTCGCGAGCGCTCAATGGATCGATCGCGAAACGTTGAACCGAATGATGTCCGGCGCCGCCGGGAGTCGAGTCGCAAAGTCGCCGCTGGGATCGACTGCAACCGCCCCCAGAACTGCCATGCAAGGGGCGAATTCGCTGGTTGGCAGCTGGTTGGAAACCGTCACTTTCCTGCCTGAGGGCAGCCGTCCGCAACAGAAGGGACTGGTGACCTTTCATCACGACGGAACCCTGGCAGTATACGATCAAGGTAACGTCACAGTTGCCCTCGACCCGCCCAACGGTCCGCCGACAGGCGTAACAGGGGCGGTATTCAGTGCTGGAAACGGCGCTTGGACGCAACTGAACAGGCGTAGGTTCGCCTACACGCAACTCGAGTTGATTTCAGACCTCAACGGCAGCTTGATAGGTTACCTCAAGGTACGAGGGATCTATACATTGGATTCCAAAAACACGTACACTGGCAATTCCACCGCCGAGATTTTAGATACGAACGGCAATCCGCTGTTCGAACCCGTCGAGGTAACCAATGCAGGAGAGCGAATCCTCTTGGAACGCCCTCCCCCAGATCCCCAAAAGTAAAGCGTGCATTTTGCCTGCACGTCTGCTTGATAAAGCGTCGCGAATCGGCGAGTTGGAGTGGCCGATAAATAGACCTCGTCCGGTCTGCGGCCTCGGTCGCGCAATCAACTTAATCCTGTCTCAATGCAGCAGTTCCGGACAGGATTTACAGGATGATCTCTTGCCGGGACGCTTTCGGGCGATAAATGCGATCATGACCTTCCTTCCACACTTCCACAATCAGGTGGCCTATCCTCCCTGAGGAATGCCGTCGGAGAAGCTTTTCCATTCCTAAAGTTGTGCGGTATCTACATGATGAGATTGCGTTTTTGGAGGCAAGCTTCGTACTTTTTGATCCTGTGCATCCTGTTAATCCTGTCCAAAAAGCGCGGTTTGAGGATCCGTCTCAACAGAATGGTCTTGGACAGGATTTACAGGATGATCTCTTGCCGTGACGTCTTCGGGCGATACGTGCGCGTCTTCCGTTTGAATTCGAGACGCGGTGCTCCGAAGTTGATGAGCAGCCCGATTTCGATCCTGGTAGCCGTCAAGTAATTGACCAACTGAGCCTCATTTGCCAATACCAGTGCCTGGTTGGCTTTGAGTTCTATCATGACCTTCCCCTCTACAATTAAGTCGGCCATGAAGTCGCCCACGATGACGCCGTCGTAGTGAACCGACAGTGGCAGTTGGCATTCGACCCGCAAGCCGGTCTTCCGCAGTTCGTGCTCCAAAGCCCGTTGATAAACCGACTCGAGGAAACCGGGTCCAAGCGTCGAATGAACCCGCATCGCACAACCGATAATCATCTCTGTCAGTTCGCTTTCTTCGATAGCCATCCTCTTAATCCCAATAATCCTCTCTGAAAAACCGCCGCCAGAGAAGCTTTTGGACAGGATGCACAGGACTTCCAGGATGAGACGTGCTTTCGCCGCAAGCGTATTAGTTTAATCCTGTCCATCCTGTAAATCCGCTTCATCTCGAAAGTTCTGTCTTAGCCGACAAATTTGAATTTGGCTTCATGGAGAGCGTAGAGACGTAGTTTTAGGAAGTCATGGTCACGAAAGCCGAAGGCGCTGGCGAGCAAGCCACGGATTTTTCGGTTGATGCCTTCCATTTTTCCACTGGTCAGCCCTGTTTTGTAGTAGCTCAGTACGCCCTTTGCATGGCGAAGAAGGGTTACTGCCATGGCTTGGAGCTGGCGGATGCCGCTGGCTTTTGCCTTGGCGCACCATTCGCGCAAGAACGCCCAGGCAGTGTGTCCGTTTCTTTGCTCCCAGAGTTCTGCGAGTTCCTCCTTGAGCAGGTAGCCACATTGCAAAGGCGCATTGAGAGTGAGTCCGCGTTTCAGACGCCGAGCGGCGTCCTTCTCCAGGTTGTCGCGCCGATGTAAAAGCAGCCAGCGCAGTCCCTTGATGGCTTGCTTGGCATTGTCGTCATGGGCCTCTCGGACCAATTCTCGTCGAAGATCGTCGAGCCGTTCATTCATCAGCTTGATAACGTGGAAGCGATCAAAGGTCAGAATCGCGTGCGGGGCATGAGTTCGAACACTGGCCGCATAGGCCCCGCTCATGTCCATAGCCACCGCTTTGAGCCGAGCTCCACTGGCCTTAAAGCGGCGCCAAAACTCCCGCAGTGCTTGGCCACCACGGCCCTGGTCCACCCAGATGATCCGGCCGCTTTCCAGATCGATGACCAGCGTGATGTATTTGCGTGCACGCCCCAGATACAATTCGTCTATGGCGATTGCGCGAACCTTTCGGTAACCAATGCGCCGGTAATCTTTTTCCAGCCGTCTTTGTACCACTGTTTTTACAGTGTCCCAACTCAACAAGAGCCAACCGGCGATGTCGGCCAAGGTCATGAATCGGGCAAGATCCACGATCAATCTCCCGAGCGGACGCGTGATTTTCGTGTAGGCTTCGACAAAGGGGGGTTCTGCTCGAATTCCTCCCCTGTCGTCGTGTTTAACCATCGCGGTACCTTCACCTTGAGCACCACCGGTTTCAGCCCGATCGACACGCTACGCACCGTGCGCCATCGATATCCATGCCGTCGCAGCTTCTGCCCGGTGGGCACTTCTGGCTCCTTCTCCGGTTCCAACTCAAAGATAATCTCCCCCTTCTCATACCGCGTCCGAAGATACCGGTAACCTTTGATTCCAAATCCATGATAAAGAAGGCTCTTCATCTTTTCTTCCTACCGGCTTCCCCTCCCTTTGCCCAAACTTTCCGGATGAACCGTAAATCCTGTCCAAAAACCTCGATTTGAGGATAGCTTCACTGGCTTGAGGTTATGCCCGACAAATACCCTTCGATGACAGCACTGTACGCCGATCCACTGAATGTCGAAGGAATCACGTACGGAAAGCGCTGGAAGCGCCGCGAGTGGAGTCAACTCGCGGAAGCACAGCCTACCGACAATCCTGAGACGCAAAAAGTCGTTCTCGCGATCCATGGTGGCGGGATTGAAGGAGGAACAAGCGAAGTCGCTCTGGCAGCCGCAGGTTATCATCCCGCCACATTTGCTCCAGCTACGGATTGCCAGGGATTTCATGACGTGTGGATTTTCGAAGGCCTCCTGAATGCAGGTAACAGTGAGTTGCATGTCACCTCTGCAAACTACGATGATCCAATCGCTTTAAAACTGGTTGAAAATGCGAGGCGTTGCATTTCCGTGCACGGTTGCAGTGATGATGATGCTAATGGGAAAATTCAAATCGGCGGGCTGGATACCGAGTTTGATGAAATCCTCCTCGAAGAACTGACGTTAGCCGGGATACCCGCGGAAATGACAACAAACCCCGCACTAAACGGCTCCGACCCTGCCAACATTTGCAATAGAACGAAAATTGGCAGTGGCGCGCAGTTGGAGATGGGAACGAGCTATCGCGCGTCATTGTTTGCGCCGGGCCACAGCTTTTTCCTTACAGACGCGGGGGCGTACATCAATAGAGTAAGCTACCTGCGCAGAAATAACACGAACGCTGAATTCTGGAAATTGGTCATGGCATTAAGAAAGGCGATGCACCGCGTATGTTAGATCTTCACTTCCCGTTCGAAGTCTCAATGGAATAGTTTTAGACAGGATGGACAGGATTTACAGGATGATATCTTGCTGGGGTGTCTTCGGGCGGTAGGTGCGTGTCTTCCGTTTGAACTCAAGGCGCTGCGCTCCAAAGTTGATCAGCAACCCGACTTCGACCCTGGTGGCGGCCAAGTAATTCACCAACTGAGCCTCATTTGCCACTACAAGTGCCTGGTTGGCTTTCAGTTCGATCATGACTTTCCCTTCGACAATCAAGTCGGCGGTGAAGTCGCCTACGATGACGCCATCGTAGTGAACTAGGACCGGTTTCTGGCATTCGACCTGCAAACCGGTCTTCAGCAGTTCATGCTCCAATGCCCGTTGATAGACCGACTCGAGGAAACCGGGTCCAAGCGCCGAATGAACACGCATAGCACAACCGATAATCGTCTCTGTCAGTTCGCCTTCTTCGATAGTGATCCTGTTCATCCCGCTGATCCTCTCTGAAAGACGGTCGTCGGAGAAGCTCTTGGACACGATGCACGGGATTCACAGGATGGCTTCGCCGCAAGCCTCTTAGTTAATCCTGTCCATCCTGTTAATCCTGTCCAGAAAAGCGCCTTACCGAACCTTCGCAGATTTTCGCGGTTTGAAGGTTTCTTCCCAAGTCGCATCGCCGTCTAAAAGAACCTATTCGATCTCGCGGATTTTTCCGTGGGTGGCGCCTACTATGGATTCGATTTTCCGCCGGTCTTCGGGCTTCATCTGAAAGCCTACAAAATTCAGCACACAGCCGTCTGTCCCTTGAAGCGGGCCTTTGACGATCTTCGCGATCTCTTGCCAGGGCACATCGCTCAGGCTCCCCGTCTCTTTCCACTGAAAGCTCGATCCCGCCATGGGGATCCCGTCATGGGGGCACCCATTAGGGCGAATGTCAAGAGGGCACCCATTAGGGCGTGTCACGTCTTGATATAGATATATGACATTTCTGAGATCGCTTTTTGGAGGATCTCGAACGCCCTGACGAGGCGCGGATCGTCTTGAATCCGCTTCTCCAAGCGTCGAACGGCCTGGGCCACAGCGGAATCATCCGGTTTGCCGATGTGGTCCGCCAATTCCCTGTTGGTTATCATGGTGTTTTTTCTCGCAAGCAGCAGCACCATGTCCCTCCCCCAATCTCCTCGGCGGTTGACAAATTGCTCCCACTCTTCCCCTTTGTATCTGCTGACGGCTTTGACAATGCATTCAGATTGCGCCGGTTTCTTGATTGCCTTGAGGCCGGGGGCGCTGGCCGCCATCGCCGTGCGTCTCAAGGATGCCGGGCTGGATCTGCGCTCCATGCATATCCTGCGCCGCGACCCGGGGAAGGCCGTTGCAAGCCTGGTGGCCTCCGACAACGCGAAGGCGGCTGAGGTGCTGCGCGATGTGCTGGTCGTAGAGCCGAAGTAGCGCGCACCAACCGGTGGCGGGAAGCTTCGCACCCTTCGTGAGTTTGCCAGAATGAAATCCGCCGATGTCCATCGGTGCTCGCAATGCGACCCCCCTGTCGAATGCGACCCGCTGCTTCAGCTGAGGCCGATCAACCCTTCACCGATCCACGATTACTCGAATCCGAATTGAAAAGAAAATAGGCAATTGGCACGTGGCTTGCTTTTCAATAGATTATGAAACTGCTGATCGCAATATTTCTGGTGTTTCTCGCTCTCGCGATTACTGCCCGAGTTGCTCCGTATCCCAAATGTTTTCCTGACTGGAAAGCGTTCGATACTTGGTGGCATCGGAAATAGCACTTACTACTGACTGCCTGGCGGCCAAAGGCAACAAGACCCGAAGCCTATGACTTTTCGCTACGAGCCATCTGCGCGGAGGCGTTTTCAGTTGCCGCATCTAACCTAATTCCCTTGGCTTGAGCCTGATGGACGAGGAAACTGGAATCGAAATAAGGCGGAGTGGGTTTCGAAAGAACACGGACGATGAGAGACCATCCAGGCAATCGGTTCTGCGATGCGACGGTCGTCCGTGGCCCAGCTACAACGCTTGCGGTGTTTCCCGTTGCGAAGACGTTGGCCGTCTGCGGCATTGTCACTGAGGAGGCCGGGAGTCCGCGGTAGGGTAGAGTGCCCACTGGCCTTGATGTAGGAGCGGACGCTCCAGTGCGCACTGAACAAGTTTGCCCGGCTGTCGCATGCACAGTTGCGCGCCCCAGAAGTCCTTTCTTCCAGCCCGCGCCAGCGCGCAAGAGCAGCGCCCCGTGGGGCAGCAGTTCGAACAGTTTGCAAAATTCGACGCCCACCACCTGCGACGCGACCGCAACCGCATCGTCGAGCAATGTCGCCAGGTCACTTCTTTCGAGCGCCTGCTGGCTGAGTTGTCGCCACGGCCTGCTGCTGCCAAGACGTTCTCGGTGATCGTGAGTTCCTCGCAGAACGGCATTGTGCGCCCCCAATCTGTGGATTCCCCGGAAAGCACGCAGTCTACAACTTATGGACCCAGCGGATATTGAGCCGCACTCCTTCCGTGCGGTTTCGCGCTTCAACCTCAAAATAGGTGTTAAAGAAAAGCACATCTTTGTTCGAAAAGATGTAGAGTGCGCCCGGCCCGATGCCAACCACGCTTTCCTTGCTATCGGGGATTGGCGAGCCGTTGAGGCGCGAATCTGTAATCTGCTGCAGGTAGTAGCCGTTAAAGCCCACGTGCAGCCTGCCCTTTAGCAGTTCGACCGAGGTGGCGAAGTTGAGATGAATCGCCTGTCCGGCCTGGACGTTCGTGTCGGGATTCGTCGAGTTCCACAGATAATGAAGGCGCCACGACACGTTCCACTTGGGATGCAGGAAAAGAGTCGCGGCCCAGTAGGGATTCAAGCTGAAAATGTTGCTGGCGGCATTGACCTGCTTGAGAGAGTCATAGGTTCCCGTCGGAAAGACCGCGTCGAACTCGAGGCGCTGAGCAAAAAACGGTCCCCGTTTTCCGACGGTGGGATCCCATTGGATGAAGGGGCCAAAGAAGATATCGCCGAGAGAGTAAGATTGCTCCTGGAACCCAATGAAATCGTCAGGACTCACGTCGGTCACTACGACGGGAACCGTGAGGCTGAGGCCCCACCGGCCTTTTGGTAAAATTTGCTGGTTTGATTGATAGATCAATTGGGTGAGCATCACCCAGGCTTGCACGTGGGGAGTCTCAAACGAGCCGCGTGAGGTCGGCAATTGGACCTCGTTCCCGTCATTGTCGAGCAGGCGACTGCTCTTGTAGTATTGAAAATATTCCTCAAAATACCAGCCCGGTCCGCCGGGTGGAGGCAGTCCGTCGAGAAAGCTAGTGGCACCCAGGTTGACGCCGGGAAGCTGAGCTTCGCCTGCTGTGATGAAAACGAACCCGCTCAGTAGCGAGCAAACAAAAAAATAACTGCCAGAAAGTTTCACCTTTAACGCGTTTGCGAGCCATAAGAACATAGGCAGCTGAAGTATGCTCGATTCTTCTTTGCATCATCGTCTCTGGCAAGGCAACTCAACCGAGCGAAGCCGCGTCCAATGACCCAGCGGCGCCTGCAATGCTTTGAAGCGAGTTCGGTGCGTCTTTCCACAATTACAAGGCGCACATCTAGCCATTTCAACATCTTGCTGTTGATGGCGCTGTTAAATTTTGTGATGTCTGGAAGCTTAGAAAAACATACCTCGCTCAGTGGCTCGCTTCACATCCAAAGTTGTGACGGGAAGCCCAAAATCGATTAAAATCCAGCATTTTTCGCACGCGAACAGGCCTGGAGCAAAGCTGGCACGGTTGAGATCCTAAGAGAAAAGGCGGTTCTTCGAGAGAATGTGTGGGTAAGAACGGACTGGTTTGATGGGTGCTGTGCGCCCCCAAACCCCGCACCGCTCGCCGCGGCAGGCGTTCGGGGGGAACTTTTGCGTCTTTCCTCTGCCCGGCAATCCAAAGGCTAAGACGTTGACAGCGCACTCCACGAAGTGGCCTTCGCAGAGCTCGGCCAACTGTCGGCGGGTGGCAGCGCTCAGACGGCTCTCCTCCAGGGCGGCCAGTCTTTTACCTTCCGGCAGCCCGGAGTCTTTGAGCAAGCGCAGCAACCGGCGTTGCCCCCGCTCGGCGGCTTCGGTTTCCAGCAGTTCGCGTAGCGTGCGCCGGAAGCTCCATCCTCCAGCCTGGGCCCGCTCTTCAATGTCCTCGAGTTGCCGGGCCATTGTCGTGAGCCCAAAACCCGAGAGAAGAAGCCCTGTGGCGTCAGCCTCAACCATGACACACCTCCTCTTGCCCTGCCGCGGCGATCATCGCGTCGTAGCTGCTCAAATCTGCCCGGAAGTCCACCACCACGACCTTGCTGGCCGCGTCGAGTTCCTGGCGCATTGCGTCGAGCCCGGCACCGGCCACACCGAAACGCAGGATTTTCTCCTCGATCTTCTCAAGCCCGTGTTCGAGGGCCAAGGCGAGCATGCCCAGATACTCCCTCTCGGCGCGCCCTCCGGACTGACGGCTCAGCAACGCGTCGTAAAGCGCCACATTCGCGAGGGGAACATGTGCTCGCGATGTCTCCAGCGCGCAAAAGCTCCCGGCTTGCGCAGAAGCTGCGGCAAGACATGTCTCCAGTCGACGTAAACGCCCTGGCTGCCGCGGTGCCGCTCGACTTCCACGACCCGATCAGTCCCGTTGTAGAAGGCGATCCTGGTCTCGCTGATGCGCGCCCGCAGTCTGCGTTCCGCCCATCGGGCCGGCACCGAGTAGCCCTGTTTGCCCACCCGTGTGATGGCCTCATGGTTCACCCGCACTTCCTCTTCCTCATACTCGGGCAACCGCGCCGCTGGCAGTCTCCGCAGCACCAGGCGCTCTTGCTTGCAAGTCTGGAATTGCCAGTGTCCGGCGGATCCCGGAGCTAGAGACCGCGTGTTTTACGGAAGAGAACGCTTTGTCTGCGAGAAAACACGACCTCTCTTCCGTCCTTTAGCAGAAAAAAGATGCTTTCATCTTCGAGGAGACGTGGTTGTTTCACGTGGCTGAGGTTGACTATACAGTCCCTGCTGGCGCGGAAGAAGATGGAGCTGTCCAGCCTACGCTCGAAGGCCCCTAGAGAGCGCCGGATGAGAAGCTTGCCATCAGGGAAATGGACAAGCGTAAAATTCTGGCACGCTTCGAGAAGAGAAATATCCTCGATCCGAAGGATCCAAGATCTGATATCGTCAGTCAGGAGAACGAAATCGTCACGATGAAGTATGGTGGGCACGCTCTCGCTCTGATCAGCGGGGGTGGGCAAGCCCTCTGATTCTTTCTGGACAGCTACTAAAAGTGGTGTGCGGTTCTTGAAATTGATGGGAAAATAGGGTTGCGGGACGGTTGCGTGACTCTCATCCTTCCCTCTCGCGCCCATAGATCGTTCAACCTTAAGACTCGCGGCGGGATACTTGGTTTAGGGCACCCATTCGGGCATTTTGCCCGTCGTCTTTTGGTGCCTATGCCTCACCTAAGAAGCTGATAATCAGAAGCGCAGCGTATGGACTCGAACCCAATGCGCGCAGGCCGGTTCGGCAAAGTTTTTAGCGTCCGCTGGCCTCGTTCTTCATGCCCAGAGTGATACAAACGAAGCTATCTGTAGCAAGTCGTATCCAAGTATGACCGCGTCAAAGGCAAGTAGGGCAGCCGTGAGAATTTTCATGTTCCGCCTCGCCAAAAAAGCACGATCCGTGCCAACATGCGGTTGAGGATTGCGAGGGTCTTGTTAGCCGACGCAGCGCCCCGCAATTTCGGCGGCGCAGCTTGTCTCGATACCCCGGGACTCCCTAATCCAGAGAGTATCGTAATATTACACGCCACATGAAGCGCGCCGCGTTGATGACCAGGTGGGCGCGGGATAACTACGTGCCCTACCATCCGATTGGCAGGAGGCACCACGGCCGCCTGATTCGAAGTCCCGATAAAGCAAAGAGCCCGGCCCGCAAGGCCGGGCTCTTTCTTATTGCCCAGGCGGCGGCACAACCGCTTCCTGACGCCGAGAGCATGGGCTTCAAGGGCGAATTTCGGCAATGGGAGCACCTGCTGCGGATCGGAGATTGATCGCGGTTGCCCACTCGCGATCCAATCTCGTCGCGAGGGATCGAGGAGGCACCACACAGTGCCGCCCCGCTGGCCAAGTCGTGCCTGATCTGAACTACAGGCGATGTGCTTCGGGAAATTAGACTGCGGAGAGGCTATATCACTTTCATCTTCAAGGCAATCAGGCGAACACCTAATCCACACTGAAGGGAACGGCCCACAAACCCCACAGCCTACTGATACCCCCCTTCACGGGCACAGGTTGCTCAAAAAACCGGGTATCCCTGCCCGCCCTAACCAGGATGGGCCTGCCCTGAGGATCAGGAAGGGGTTTGCAACTAATACCGGCCCGCGCGAGCGTTCTTATTCGATGAGTCTTCGGCGCGCAGGTGTCGCTGCATAGCCGTTCGTTACTTCATTTAGGAGTATAAAGAAATCATTCCTAACCATTTGACGCAGAAGCCGTTTCAATCTCTGCTTGTTGCGCTCCTGAGCGTAGGCCGGTTTGTTCTTTGTCGTTCTTTTTGATGAGAGTTGGCATCGGGAAAGCTGCTGATCCATTTTTTAACTATAGTGAGGGCGGGTAGACGTGTCTGCAGGGCGGGATGATAATCCTGTAGGGCGAAGTCCTACTCGGGCGCACGTCTCTCGCGTATTTGAGTTGCGTTCGAGCGGGGTCCAGACAAGTTGAGCTTTTGCTTGTGGAACAGAGGGACCGCCTTGTCTCGGTCCATCTGCACTTGAAATCCATCAAAGGAAGTCGCCATTTTTCACGACTGCCGCCGAGGCTGAGGCCCTAAAGAACGAACCGCCGCCGGAGTTCAAACTCCCGATCCGCGGCGCGACTAACGATCACTCGCCGGGGATCTGCATCTGGGAAGGCCCGTCCGTGGAAGAGGTCCAGAAGCTGGTCGACTCGGGCGTGGCATTCTACAGCAAAAACGAGTACTTCGAAATGACCGTGCACGGCCTTTAGCGAGGTCCACATCGCGCTTGCTCGCGCGCGCATAGGTCGTTCAAGAAAACCGGGAAACGACGCATCTTTGAACTGACGCCAGTCGCCGCAATCAACGGCTTAAGCGTCTTGAGGCCTATTCAGCCGATAACTCTTCCGTACGTTGCTCTTTCGAAGTCGAAGCCCCTTTCCGAGGTTTCCGTCACGCCGTTATCAAAGTTTCCCCAGTGACAGAGAGCATGGAGGAGTGCTACGCCGACGATGGGCACGGCTCGACCGTCAGCCGTAAAGCCGGTACCTACGCCGTCAGTAAAGTTGTCCATATCGCTCACGGCGATTTCGATGAAATCCGGCGTACCGCTTTCAAACGCACACTTCGCATGCCCAGACCGGTTGGCGCAAAACTCGTTGGATAGAGGCCTTGGAACCACGAATGGATTGGTCCCCCACTTAAGGGCGTGGCGGGCATGCGCGACAGTCTTGAAGCCGCCGAACGCGACAAGGTTATTTACGATTACAGAGATGTTCGCACACTGCGGCATGGAATCGCGCAAATAGCGTTTCAGCTCCGGAAACAGTATCTTGTCGTCAGCAAGCAGGCGCATCGTGCCCTTTCTCCTCTCGCCTGCATAACTTGGCTCTTATTCTTCTTCCCTTCAAGAAAGATTGTGCGGCGCGCCGATCCACGAGTTTCTTCCTGCCAGATGCACGGTCCCTCCTTGATCCCGTATGGCGATATTACATGAGAACCGCGCCGCTCTGATTGACCAGATCGAACAGGCAAGAGAAACCTTGAAGAAGCTTGTGAGTCACCTGCTGCAATCGGCACCCGTCGAGCGCGACCGATTTATGTCCCACCCCTATCAGCCCCGGATGGAATACCGGCGAACGTGCGAAACTGCCGGGAAATCCGGCAAGCAGATCGAGCGGTGCGTCATCATCTCAAGCTTCCAGTTCGCCGAGAGCATGGGCTTTAAGCGGGACTTTCGCAGGCGGCAGCTTAAGGCTTTGATGGTTATCGGCAAAGAAAGAAGCCTCTGTAAAGCGACACATCCAAAAGGAAAGGCGAAAGCGCACCGGGAAACTGGTGCGCCCTTTTTCTTTTCAGGAAACCGGATTTTTCTGCAAATTTCTATTAGCATCAGTAACAACAGGCTTTACACAAAGCTATCAAGGTGTTGGAGCTGAAATGGATTATTGGGCCGCTCGTGGATATCGTGTCAACCAGTATGGCGTCTATGAAAATACGAGATCACGCAATACCAGAGACGTCCGGATCGAGCGTCAAGTAGCACCCTCGCCGCACCGCAAATTGGCCGAGGTTAATTTCGCACCGCACGGCGCGGTGCGTCGCGCCGAGCGATATCAGTATGCGCGAACGATCTATCGTTTCCCAACGATCTCCTTCATGGCCTCAATTCCCTGCGCCGGCAATGGACCCATGGCTCTACTCCGCGTGAACCACATGCCTTTCTCCTTTGCGGGGCTGTAAATGACTTCAAATCGATCATCTGTCGTGGCGTGGTAAAATGTGCTGCCGCCGTTCTCCTCGAGGAGCTGGAAAAACGGCTGCCTCCATGGGTGATCCAGGAACGGAAAGAGTTCCTCTCCAAGGGATTTCAAGTCTTCGATGCTGATCACATGGATGTTTTGCTCGATCGCTTTGCGCCGGTCCTCCGTGATTCTTTTCAATGTCGAGGTCTCCTGGCTCCATATGTTGTATTTGTCAACCCATGGAAGCGTTCCTGGGGGCACAAAGGCCGCGTTACGCGCGCTCCCATTCCGAGCGTCTTCGTACGGTCGTCGGACACATCCGACGGCATTCCTAACCTTCCTCCGCGCAGACCTCACGCCTTCGAGTCTCTTCCTAAAAACATACGAGAACATTATCGATGGAGAAGCGGATTCAAGAAGATCGCGACCTCGCCCAAGCGTTCGAGATCCTCGAGAAGAAGATTTCACGACTGTCATATCTCGATTCTGCTGAAAAACCCTCTTGAAAGGAAGTTGGGAATAGCTGGGGACGATAGGATTTGATAGAAGGGGGCGATGAGTTTGCCTGAGTTTGACCTACAGGGCTCGCTCTTTGAGAGTTTGGGATCGATGGCAGCAGAGCTGTTTGAGGATTCGGATAGATACAAGCTATTCGCCACAAAGATCTGGCCGCTGTTAGCCCAGAGCCGGGAGGAACTGGCGGAATGTTACACCGAAGATAACGGGCGCCCTGGGATCGAGCCTGTGGTGTTGTTTTGCTTTACCCTTATAGTAATCAGTTTATACAAACTAAGCTATGTCGAGAAAAAAGAAAATAGGCAAATGGCACGTAGCTTGCTTTTCGATAGATCATGAAACTACTAATCGCAATATTTGTGGTGTTTCTCGCTCTCGCGATTACTTCCCGAGTTGCTCCGTATCCCAAATGTTTTCCTGACTGGAAAGCGTTCGACACTTGGTGGCATCGGAAATAGCACCTACTACTGACTGCCTGGCGGCCAAAGGCAACAAGACCCGAAGCCTATGACTTTTCGCTACGAGCCATCTGCGCGGAGGCGTTTTGAGTTGCTGCACTGCCACGAGCGTAAGATTCTGACAGGCTTCGAGAAGAGAAATGTCCTCGATCCGCACGATCCGACATTTGATATCCACCATTGGGCGCCATTTCGCGTCATCGGATGATCGTCCACAACCAGAATCCGCTTCTGCGCCGCGCCCGGGGCGTTTGTTTTTTCGGCTTCATATTTTCCAAGTGCACACGACTTTGGTGAAACTGGAACGCTTACGCGACCTCTTAGTGCCAGTCTTAGAGAATACCAGTCAAGCTGGAGAGCTTCTTTTCGAGTCTTTTGCGTCGCCCCTACGATTCAAACCACGCTTCTTTAAGGACTAGCCCGCTTATCTCACACTCTGCCGGCCCATCTTGCTAATCGTTTGGCCGCCAGCGGATTCGTCCTTCCGCACCGTATCACCGCGTATATGCCTTGGTCG
>CAWEOV010000013.1:0-130201 GCA_963810765.1 uncultured Verrucomicrobiae bacterium | reverse complement strand
TAAGGCCCTTCAGCGGCTTGCTTGGTGACTCTCGCCGCGGCGACTCAAGGCTCCATGACGCCTCTCGCCAGTGATGCTATTCATTTACTGTTGAGTAGTCTCCCGGCACGCTGACGTGATTCTAGTCCGTAATTTAATCAGAATCCCTGCAGCTACCCATCCTGTTATGACTTACACTCTTTTTCCCAACACATTTCGCCAGGGCGTTCTCGCTGGCGAACGTCTCATTGGCTGCTGGTGTTCTCTAGGGAACCCGATCACGACCGAGATCCTCGGCCTTGCCGGCTTCGACTGGCTGCTGCTCGACGCCGAACACTCGCCCAACGACGTGCTCACGCTCATCCCTCAACTCATGGCGCTCAAGGATAGCCCGAGCGCGCCGGTGGTGCGCCCGCCGATCAATGACGCAGTCATACTCAAGCGGCTGCTAGACGCCGGATTCTACAACTTTCTAATTCCCTTCGTGGAATCCGCGCAGGAAGCCCAACGGGCTGTGGCTGCCACTCGCTACCCGCCGGCGGGCATCCGGGGTGTGTCGGTCGCGCAACGCAGCAATCGCTATGGCACTGTGCCTGACTACTTCACCACCGTGAACGATCAGATCTGCGTGCTGGTGCAGATCGAGAGCCGCGTCGGCATGGAAAACCTTGACGAAATCTGCGCCGTGGAGGGAGTTGACGGCATCTTCATCGGTTCTTCCGACCTCGCAGCCGCTCTAGGCCATCTTGGCAACCCGAATCACGCCGACGTGAAGCAAGCGATAGGGGACATTTTTGCCTGCGCGGAGCGCCACGGGCGTTCGGTCGGTATTCTGGCCCCAGTGGAAACGGACGCTCGGCGTTACCTGGAACAGGGGGCCTGCTTTGTGGCGGTCGGCAGCGATCAGGGTCTGTTACGGGCGGCTACGCAGGCGTTGCGGGACCGATTTAGAGAGCCGTAAACACACAAACTGGCCCCGCTTGGTCTGGGCTTATGTTGAAACCGGACAGCAAGCCTATGAAAAACTCTTCAAAAAACGCACTCTCCGCAACCTTCAGCGCGGGGCACGCGAACTTGGCTTCGACGTCGTCAATCCCATGACTTCCATCGCATTGGTTTCTTAGAAGGCCCGCTAGCGATGCCCGTGTCGATCATGTGATCACAGATAAGAAATTGCTTTTCGACCTCAAGGCGTTCGTTCGCACGTTGGAGTCCGAAGCGGCGCTTAATGCGGCGAGGTTGAGGTGATACGGCGCGGAAGTCAATGATGGAAGCCCGCGGCGGAACCCGGCAGACATTCGCGCAGGGGGCGAATTGCTCCGGGCCATTACTTCCGGGAAGGTCAATTGTTTGTCGGGTTCCTGCGTCGACGTTCGATTTCGCGAATTTTTCGAGACTTTGTTATCTCACGACCATTGCTCGTACCGCCCAGGCGCGAGCGGTTAAGCAGATCGAGCCATCAGCCTGCAGCGGGATTCGTGATCGTAGCCGGTCGCGCAGGCGCACCCGAGCTGTCTCATCGAGCGCCATTGTGTACGCAGGCGCGGGTCCCTGACCGCCCAAGAACGGGCGCCAGTAGTCCTCAAAATCCCTGAAGGGCGTAAGGATGTCTATAGCCGCTACTTCGACTCCCTGTAGTCCAGAGGTCGCGAAAAGATCAGCAAGCGCCCCTGGACGACATATCGAAAATCGGACTCCTTCGTCCATCGCAGCCGCATCGGGGTTGATTTCGATCGCCGCATCCCAAAAGAACCGCATGAGATCCATCTTCCCAGCGTAGTCCCAGACATGCGCTCCAATTGTGCCACCACTCACCGTCACGCGCGCCATCTCAGAAAGCGCCGCACGGGGATTCGGGACAAAGTTCAAGACTAACGCCGAGACCGTCACATCGACGGACGCATCGCGGAGCGGGATTTCCGCAGCACTGCCGCGCTTAAGCAATACGCGACCGGCGAGCTGCTCCTTTGCCTTTTCGAGAAAAGCTTCGGAGGGATCCACGCCTGCCACAGAAATTGGCAAGCAATGATCAAGTATCGAGGCGCATAGCGCTCCGGTACCACACCCAACATCGAGCCAGCGTCTTCCCGCGGAAATGCCCAGCCAAGACAGGAACCGTGGTGCAACCCGTCGACTCCATCGGCCAACATACTGTTCATAAGGATCGCCTCGTTCCCAGGCGTCGGACACTTTTGAATAGTCGATGCTCAAACCTTTAATTACCGCTCGATCCACGCTGGATTAACAAATGGAGGAACAGGTGTCTAGGGCAGAGCTTAAGCACCAGTTGTTGCGGCAGCCGCCGGTCCGACAGACACGAGAGCAAGGTGATCTTGTCCGCGGCACCGGCTGCTTCCGAAAAATGCGCATGGGCTTTCGTAGCGCGGGCATTGGCAAGAGCGGCGGAGCGCGGGTGATTCACCTTATGTGCCGGAGCAGCAAACCATCTACCTCGTGATGATTTATGGAAAGAGCCAAAAGAAAGACCTCACCAGGAAGGAGAACACCCTCAGGAAAGTTGCGAACCAAATCGATCTCCGGTTATGGCGACGTCAACGTCTCGATCCGGTGCGGCGGGGTGGCGGTGTCGCCCGGAGACGTCGTGGTTGTCGACGGCAACGGGGTGGTCGTCATACCAATGGCACAGGCTCCTGGGATTCTAGAGCAGGCAGAGCGCCTGCCGACGACGGAGCATATTCTTCAAGAGAAGATCAAGGCGGATGCAACTATTCGGCGAGTTAATCAACGTGGATGAAGTGTTCAGGCACGCGTTTTCCTACCAGAAAGAGCGGTGCAACGTCGATGAACAGGTGTTACCGCTTGACCCCCCGACCTCTCTCTTCTCCTGAGCGCGGATTGGCCACAACCAACCGAAAACCTCTCTTAGGGAGAGCGCGAGATTCCGGGGGGGTCAAATTCGAGGCAATACGTTGAGGGTGGGCATGGGTGAGCTGCCGGGCATGTCTGAACCTTCTGTATCATCCATCACGATCTACAATTCGCGTCGTGAGTCCGCTGGTGTGGCGGCGTTTGCTCGTGGCGAGCGATCCCGCTATGAATACGACTTCACGGCCGTGCCGAATGGAAGGTGGACACTCGGCTTGAGAAAGCTCTGCCCTTTGATCAAAAACGGGCTCTTCCGTCATGCCTGGTCGATGGGACGGTAACGAGGATCGATGCGGAGTCATCAGCGGTTGCCGGTTGGTCGCCCTTGCAGTTTGCCCGGGTATCTTTAGGTGGCCTTGGCGTCGTGACCTCGATCACTATCGATGTCCTGGAGCGCTCGTGGGCGACGACGCTCCAGGGAGGCACAGCGCGACTGGGGCTCGCCGACAAGTCTGCCTTCGTGGAGAAATTTAAGACACTATTGGGAAACCGCACTCGAGTGGAGACCTTTTTTACTCCCTTACGCATCCCCGAATCCTCCGGATAATGCGTGTATCCTTGCCGGCAAAAAAAACCACCCGAATACGGTGCGCCTTATCTGACCGGAATTGCTAAGTACGGCGCTGAATTTGCACTGCAGTCACAATATTTCGATTTGTCGGTAGCGGGCGCCGCTGAGATCACGGCTATCGCCACCTTCGAAGTGATCGAGATACGTTTCGTCCAAAAGAACTGCCACGCCCTTCCTTTGGCAGGCGCTGAGCAATTGCCTTAGCGCATTCTCGCCCACGGTCAGGCCGAGCTTCGCGTTAGGACTCGATACGATAACGAGTTTCGTTCTGCACCCAACCGATCCTTTGGCTGAATTCAAAAACCCCTATGTAACTGGATTCTTCCAAACCCACTTGACATCGTTCATAGTAGGGCCTGGCGCCAGCGCCGGAGCCCTCTCCCTTATAGCTGGAAATGGTGCTATTCACCAATCTGATGTCAGGAACCGCGACCGAAGTTATCAGAGCGTCAGATTGTGGATAACACCATTAATGGACACGATGTCAGCGCGCAGCAACGGCAGCATGGGGCCGGCGATTTCGCGCCGTTCGCTAGACAGTTCCCCGCCAGGCGGAACGTCCGATAGATCCTCGCGCCTGGGAAACTGGCCGATTACCGCCGTCTCCGACCCAGATTGCGAGCGGGTGCCTCATCTTCGTGGGCCCGCAGGCCCTTCGCATTGCTTTAATATACGTTTATCATCGCCGGGAGTTCACTCGTCACTATCGCATGGACCTCCCCGGTCCTTCATAGTGGTCTGACTTATATGCCTGCCCCTGCTGCCCCTGCTTTGGTGCTCACACCGAGTGAGCGCAAGCGTTTCAACCAAGCGGTCACCAACGCCGGTCTGGATCCCGATGCCGCCTGGAACAATGTCATCGACGTCGCCGCCTCCGGCTCCATTCCATCGAACTACATTACGACGATTCAAGTCGAATCTGTGGAACAGTTGAATGCCCTCGTTGGGACGCCGAATTCGCCCTTTCAAAATCCCGCGGCAGCGGCCGCGTTGGCGGTGCCTGAGGCGATTGGGGGGCTCAATCTGTCCGCTAGTTCGCGAGAGGATCTGGGGGCGTCGTTGTCGCCGGCCCAATTCCGGCATCTGCAACGTTCGGCGGACGCGCATGTGTTTGGGGACTCTTCGCGCGCCACGGCCAATCTTGCACTGGTCAACGCGGTGCTCTACCCGATCGAGGTGGACGTGGTGGCGGCCCAAAGCCTGACGCTGGCGCCCGGGGCAACGCTCTCGCTTGGCGGGAACTATGTCGTGCTGGTTCTGGGCAGCTTGAGCATCGGCGCAGGAGCGCAGATCGCTTCGACGGCAAACACCGTTGTCAATGTGCAGGTGGCGTATTCGGCGAACGATTAACGACTTTAGCGATCGCCACACGCGGAGCGCTCCCCCGAAGGCGAAGCGCCGCGAAGCACGAGAATCCTCACCGCAAAATTCCGAACGCATCTCAATCACAACCCGACGACCACTATGCCCGCAAAATTCGACGACCTCTCCGAGCAGCAGAAAGCTGATTTTTGGGCCAGGGTAAACAAATGGGGAATGACGCCGGCGGACGTTCATCCGGAAATCGACACGCGCGAGATCGGCCCCCAGACGTTCATCTCCGGGAGCGATCCCGGCTCGCACGTGAAAACGAAGCCTTTCACGATCACCAGCGTGGAACACATGAAGAGCCTGGTGGGCATCCCGGACGAGAGCTTCGCAAGCGGCAAGATGCGCGATCGGACCGTGAACTACCCGCAGGCGCTGCCCGATCACCGCACCCAGTTGCTCGCGCAAGCGCCGAACCTTTGCTGGCTCAAGGATCGGCTGACGGAGGACGAACACGAGGACGTGAGGAATAGCTGGCTCGCGTACGTGGTGGGCAATTCCCAGAAAATCAGCGCGCCGATGGTGGACATGATCAATGCGGTACACTTCCCCGCGCTCGGCTCCGTGGCCGCCGTGCAGAACATCAACGTGGCGCCCGGCACTACCCACACCTTTGGCACTCCAGGCGACAAGGTGATGCAGACGATCGTCATCGGCGTCCTCACGATTCAACCGGGCGGCTCGATTGCCTTTGCCTCCCCCTGTGCGCTCGAAATCCAGCAAACGGTTGTCGGGGCGGCCCCGGCGGTGCATGCCATGGCGATATCGGAAAACGCGCTGGCGGTAGGCGATGCGGGCACCAACAATATTCAGATTTATTCACCGAAACCGGGGCCCCCAGTCACACCGCCTCCGCAACCCGCAAAACCCCAGGCGAATAGCGCCTACGCGGGTGTCGCGGACACTAAGAGATGCACCGACTGTCTCCTCGACCGCGACCCCCGGCGACACTGGGACCACTGGCAGCACCGGCACCAATGGATCGCCAGCCATATCTCCGCCCCCGGTCATTGCCTGCCTGGGCGAAGTGACTGGAACTTACAATTTCCTCGCCGGCGGCGGCAACGCTCAGGATGGGGGACAGGGCGGGCAGGGAGGCACTGGCGGGCAGGGCGGGGACGGCGTGAAAGGCGCCGGAGGATTCTGTAGCAATCAAGGACCCGCCAAAGGTGGCCAGGGCGGAACTGGGGGCACCGGGGGCATCCCAGGCAATGGCGCCAGTGGATCGACTTCCTACTTTTATTACAAGTCCATCAAGCAGCCTTTCTCGTACAACATCCAGACGGTGGGCGGTTACGGCGGACAACCCGGAGGCTGGGGATTGCCAGGCGCCGGGGGAGCCGGCGGAGCCGACCCTGCGGGCGTCATGCCGTCGCCCTACGTCCCGGCGAACTACACCAACGGCCCGGGCGGCAACGGGGCGGTCGGCAACAATGGGAACCCTGGAACGAACGGCAATCCCGGCGTCATCTATTTCCAACAGAAGTCCTAGGATTCCATCACCAACCTTCCGTAAATGAAACCAGATATCATCGTATTGGGCCCTACGGGGAAAGATGGCACAGCGGGCGACCCGCCCGCCGCCGCCAGCGTGGACTACTCCAACAAACCCGCGGCGAAAGATGGGTCCTGTTCCCGGGACACCTGCATCTGCGCAAAGAACGGAAAGTCCGGCGGCTCCGGTAACAACGGCAATCCCGGCGCCACCGGCGGCGCGACCCCACCAAAGGCCCCGACCCTTTGCATCATCGTCGGCCGCCTGGTCAGCGATCTCCTGGTCCAAACGGTCGGCGGAAAGGGCGGAACCGGGGGAGCGGGCAGCAACGGCACCAATGGCGGCCAAGGCCAGGACGCTGGCACGAACGTCGCCTATTGCCTCAAAGCTGGTTGGTTTTCCAAGGCCCCATGCACCCCTGCCCAGGGAGGGGTGGGCGGCGACGCCGGCAGAGGCGGCGATGGCCTCCCGGGCGGCGGCGGTGGGGACGGCGGCGATCTTTACATTTATTACGCGGAATCCCAGAGCCTTTCGCCCGGCGGTGCTGTCTACCAGGTGTTCGGGCAATCGACGCCTGGTTCCATCGGCCTCGGCGGCGCAGGTGGCAAGCGGGGCCAGCCTGGTTTGGGCGGGATGTGCGAGGCAATCGGCTCCGATCCGCCTGTGCGCCAGGCCAGCGGCCGGTCCAATGTGGACGGCCATGCGGGCGTGAATGGGAGCCCGTCCGGAGTTCCGGGGAACGTCGCGTGCTTCGTTCTGCCGCCCACCTAGCACCAGGGAATCCAGGGAGGCACACCTCGATGTCGGCGTACCCC
The DNA here is from genome assembly GCA_963810765.1 of uncultured Verrucomicrobiae bacterium. Classification (GTDB taxonomy): domain Bacteria; phylum Verrucomicrobiota; class Verrucomicrobiia; order Chthoniobacterales; family Terrimicrobiaceae; genus DASTFP01. The sequence continues at coordinate 123,087 of CAWEOV010000013.1, read as the reverse complement.
GCCACCTATCAGCCCCTCGACGCCCTGGCGCTCCAGCCGGTCGCCTCGTTGGCAAACGGCAACGTGATGGCGATCCCGTTCATCCCGGGCGGCTGGCAGATCATCAAGGCGATCACCGATTCCTCCTCCGGCATTCAGGCACTGCTGGTCACGAATTCACTCCCGTCCGACCCGGACCAAACGTACGCCGTGCTGGCGATGGGGCAGCTCTGGACGGGAATTCTGGCCAACTACTTCTCGGGCCAGGTGAACAACTTCGCTCTATCGGTGCTCCAGTTCACGCTCGGCGGGCCCCCCGCGGGCGCGCCGCCGCCGGCCAATTCGGCACTCTTCTGCGACGCCTTCCAGACGCAGTACACCAATTACGCGGAACCGGCCATTTTCAATATCCTGAAGCAGGCCGGTTTCGCGACCCAGGTAGCCGGCCTTCCTCTCATCGTCATCGGCCATGGGCTGGGCGCGCCGCTGGCCAAATTGGCGGCCATGGCCTTTCGGCAATCGCGCAGCGACATTCCGGCCAATCTGCACACCGCGGCCTGCTACACGTTTAGCACGCCCCCGATGGGCGACTCGAATTTCGCCACGCTCTTCACGCAGACGATCCCCGCGGCGTTCAACGTCTCCGCCGCCGTCGATTTTTTTGCCAATCCTCCGCAGCCCTTCCCGGGCGCCGTGCAGGCGGGAGTGCCGCAAGCGCTGTCCGCCAAAATCCCGACGCTGTCGATTTTGAACAACCAACCGGTGGACGACCCGTGGCGCGAGCGCAGCGGAGCCTACTACACGCAATTGCTGGGCGGCCCGGCTTCCGGGGCAACCACGCCGGGAAATGTGCTGGCGCCGCCTCAGGGCTATAGCGGCGACCTCGCGGCGAACCTCACGCAACTCATCGCCGTGGCGTATCAGCAGACGCAGCATCCTGGCGCCCAACCGAGCCCCATCCCGGCCTATCCGCTGGACTCGTTCATCACCACGCCGAGCGGCACCCGCTGGGGCGCGATCTTTCTGGATAACGCCAACAAGCGCGTCCTGGTCGTGTTTCGCGGCGAACTGAGCTTCGAGGAGTCCGTCAACGCGCTCACCCAGATCGGGCTCGTCTATCCAACCTATCTGCCCAACGGGTGCTCGGTGGCGCCCGGCATGGATCAAATCTACGCCGCCGTGCGCCCGGCGTTCCGCGCAAGCGTCATTAGCGGCCTGGGCAAAGTCGGCGGGACCGCCATCGTGATGGCCGGGCACGGCGTCGGCGGCTCGCTCGCGAATATTGCGGCGCTAGATTTTGCGACCCAAGTCGGCGGGATCACCGCCCCAGTCGCGATCTACACCTTTGGCGCGCCCCCGAGTGGCGACCCCAATTTTCAGACCGCGTTCTCGTCGCAGTTTACCGGCTCGGCGATCTCCAGTTTCCAGTTGTCGCGCAATGGGGATCCGTTCCCCGGGCTCCCGGCGGTCTCGGGCGGACCGAATACGGTGGGCGCCGCGCTCAACCTCATCGGCGGCACGCCGTACGATGACAACATCAATCACAGCCTCACCAGTTACATCGTCCTGCTGAAGGCGCAGTAGCCACGCGTTATGTCCATCGCAGTCGTTCCCGCTGTCAGGGGCACCTCCGGCCAGCTCAATGGCGAGAGTCTGGACCCCATCGTAGCCGACATCGGCCTGCTGACGGGCCTGCTCCACGAGGCCGCCGGGGAGGCCTACACGCTCAATTCCAACTGGTTCAACAATCCGATCAGCGCGACGCAGCAAGGGGTGCGGCAGAATGCGGATCAACTGACCGATCTGTTGACGCGGGCGCTCGGGAGCATCGGCGGAAACGCACTCGGCGTGCCGGCCGCGGACCCGGCGCTGCTGGGCACGTGGATTCCGATCCCGAACCCGGCCAACGCAAACCAGCCGACCGACTTCTACGTGGTGTCGTACAAGCATGGCGACGACACCATCTTCGGCTTCGGGGTGAAAGTGGCGTGGGGAAAAGACCTCCAGGCGGGAGGAGGCGGCGGGCTGCACGGGCCGGATGGCGTGAAAGTGGAGGCCTGGGCGCTGCTGCCGCTGCTCAAGATCGACCGGGTCAACGGACTCTCGGCCGCGCTGGCGGATTCCGACTGTCCCATCACGGTGGGCGTCGCGGTCGAGGGGCAGGCGAACGGGAGCGCGGCGCCGATCATTTCCGCCGGCACGGTGCCAAACGAATTCAGCTTCGAGGGAATCAAGCTCAGCGCGGAGATCGACCTCGTGACTCCGTCGGTGAATGTCTCGCTGGTGGTGCTGAACATGGTTCTGCCGGGCGAGGAGGTGGCGAACCGCTCGCTGGCGGACCTCGAAGCACTGCCCGCCTCGGAAATCATGCAGGTGGCCTCGACGTTGTTCGTGGCCGCTTTGTCCGACCTCTCGACGGACGCGGCGGCGAAGGCCGCCTACTTTCTCCCGCTAGTCGGGCTCTCGGAGTTTATCCCCGGCCTCGACACCCGGATGCCGCTGCTGCCGTGGTGGGAACTGGCGGGACTCGCCATCGCCGGGGGCAACGTCACGGCGCCATTCATCCAGTGGTTCACGACGGTGACGTCGAGCGGCGACCTGAGCAAGGCATGGCTCTACAGCGCCTCGGGGCTGCTGGGCGTGACGCCGCTGAGCGCCACGACCGTGACCGGAACCGGGACGCGGGAGAACCCCTACCAGACGCCGCTCATTTCCGGCGGCGCTCTGCCGGGCACGATCTTCCTGTCGGTGGCCACCAGCCTGGACGAGACCGGCCTGCGCCATTTCTATCCGGGCCTGAGCTTCCAGGCAACGCCGATCGTGCTCGGCGGGCCGGCGGTGCTGACGTTTCAGACCACGCTCGAGCTGGCCGAATTCAAGTTATACGCGAATCAGCCGGTGCAATTCGCCGGGCCTTCCTCGCTGCGGCTCGAGACCACGATCGCGCTGCAAAACAGAGATCCGCAGAAGCCGCTCTTCAGCGATAAGATCGGCGGCGACCCGTACGTCTTCGGGAAATTTGAAGCGGGCCTGACGGTGGACGCGGCGGGCGACGTCTCGCCGATGTGCCAGCTCACCGGCGTCGAATCGCCGGCCGGAAATTTTGCCGTCATCGACCTTACGTCGCCGGGCCAGCTCGCCTCGACTGCCACGGCGGAATTGCTCTCGCTGGTGCAAAGCGGACTCAAGGAGATGCTGGGGGTGACCGGCGGCAACGATGTCCCCTTCGCCGCCAACCTCGCGGCGTTGATCGGCGTGATCGCGCCACCTGCCGCGACGGCGTGGCCGGCCAATGCGCCGCAGCCTCCATTTTCGGCCACGCAAATCGCGCAATCCATTGCGGACCCGATCGGCGCGCTGGCCGGTTACTACGAGGCGCTGCTGACGAGTTCCGTGCAGGTCGGCGGACAGGTCCCATTTTATTACGTGCTGCTGGAAATGGCGTCGCTCTTCCAGGAAAAGGGCGGCGCCAGCGTGGCGCTCACGGGTTCGGGCACGGCCGCCGCGCCGTGGAGGGCCGTGTTGTCGGTGGCAAATACACAGTTGCCCGCGGCGCTCTCCGTTTACACCACGAGTCCGTCGCAAGGCATCACGCGCCTCTTCCTCGGGCTGGAGCTGGGCCCGACCCTGACTCTGCCGGGCGGGTTCCAATTCCAGCCGCTGGCCGGGATGCACTTCCTCAGCATCGACCTCCCCGCGCCGGGCATTTCCGCGGCGATCACGGCGGACTGGCTGCCCGATGCTTCCATTTCCTTCAATCTCCCGAAGGGCTTCCAGACGCCCACGATCGCGAACTCGTTTTTCTCCGTCGCCAACGCGTCGTTGTCCGCGAGCTGGAGCCGCCACGATAGCTGGAAGTGGTCGCTGCTCGCCGCGGGCCCCGCGTTCACCATCGGCGGAACCAAGCTGCCCTTCTCCGGCGATCTCAATTGGAACGATCAAGCCTCGCTGGAAGCCCTCGTGCGCCAATCGGCCGCCAGCTTTGCGCCGGTGCTGGTCGGGGTCATCGGCGTGGCGCTCACGAGCCGCGACACGCGCATCGGAACGGCGCTCACCGGCGTGCTCGGGTTGCTGCCCTCGCCGTCGTCCGTGCCGAATTTCCCCGCGCCACTCCAGTCCGCGTGGAATGCGGCCACGCTCACCCCGCTCAGCATCACGGCGCTCGGAAATCCGTGGCCGTACATCTGCGCCAAGCTCGCCAACGACTTTGCGTCCCCGGCCAATGGGTCAGCGGTGCTTGGGCTGCTCGGTTGGGCGCTGAATCCGGGGCAGGCGAATCCGCCGGCTGTGGCCGGAACGGGTGCGGCGGGCGCGCCGTGGCGCGTTCCCCTCGCGGGCAGCAACTTCGAGCTGGTCGTCGGCAACCAGCCGAGCCAATCGCTGCTCGGCCTCGGACTCGGGCGCACCGATCATCTCGCGCCGGCCTCGACGCTGGCGATCGACCTCCAGACCACGCTGGCCGCGGTGCAGCTTTCCACGGCCACCGGCCAGCTCGCGCCGCAGGATGGCTGGCCCTCGCTGCAATTCACGACCACGCTGCGAAATCCCGCGGGCAATCTCGTGCAAATCGGCACGGCGGGCAGCGCCGGATACACCGTGGTGGAGAGCCTTGTGCTCGGCTTTTCCGCGAGCATGGTCGGCGGCAGCCTCACGTTCGCTCCGATCGTTACGCTCCAGGGGACTCAGCTCCCCTCGCAAAGCAACGCGCGCGATTACACTTTCCAGGATCTCGCGACGATCGAGAGCGACCTGGTCCAGGGCTTCGAAGGAGCGCTGAACCAGGCGGTGCAAACGGTCATCACCGCGCTGCTCGGCAACGGTGTCCCACCCTCGGCGAAGGCCGCCTTTTCCACCGCCTACGACCTCCTCTCCGTGCTCGGCCTCACGCTTCCCGTCGCGGCGGGCGTGGGCACGGGATACGGCATCAATCCGGGCGGCTGGCAGGGGCTGCTGGCGGACCCGCTTGGCTACACGGAGAGCCAGTTGCTCTCGTTGCTCACCGACCCGGCGCACCGGAAGACGTTCTTCCAATTCCTGGCCAATACGCTCGGGATTCAGCTTCCCACGGTGCCGCCGCTGGCGCTCCAGACGCTGTCCACCCTCGGCTTTCTCGGGGACGAAGCACACGGCTATCCGCTCCGGCCGCAGGCGCTTTTGCAGTTCGCGCAGAGCCCGTTCAGTTCGCTCCAGGCGCAGTTCGATTCGCTGTTTGCCGGCGGTGCGCTCTCGGCCGGCGCGCAGGATTTGGTGAGCGCGCTGAATCAAAGCGTCGTCGCCACACCCTTCGGCAAGTACTTCAGTTTCCGCGCGGTCCAGGGAACTCAAATCCAGCTCTCGATTCCCGAGTCCGCCGCTTTCTCGATTGGCGAAATCGTCACCATCTCCGGCTCGGTCGCGTTCGACCTCCAAAAGCAAACGCTCAGTGCGGAGATCGACCTCTACAATCCCGTCATCCGCCTGGCGCTTCAGCCCTCGTGTTCCTACACCATCGGCGGCTCGCTGGCTCCAGGGCTCGCGGTCGTGTGGGGCGACGGCACCCTGCCTTCGCCCGAGTCGCTGACGCTGTTTCCGTTCAATTCGACCAACTTCGTCAACCAGTTGTCGCGGCTCGCGCCGGCTTACGTTCTCTCCACGGTCGTCTCGCAGGTCCTGGAGAATTACGTCCTCAACACCTACCCGCTCGCCCAGTTCATCTTCCAGGCGCTCGGGCTGGCGGCCAAGGATTCAACCAGCGGCAAATGGCAGATGCCCTCGCTGCTGGGGCTTCTCGACGACCCGAAAGGCTGGCTGCTCTCGACGGTTGTGCTCGGCGATGCGTCCGGGAATTTCAGCCTCGGCTCGCTCAAGAAAGTGCTGACCCGCATCCCGGCGGCGGAGGTCGCGGCGCTGAAAATCGGCATCAAGCCCTACTCGCAAAATGGGCAGACGGGCGTGGAGATTTACGGTTTCCCGTACGGCTTCGGCGCCATCATTTCCACGGACGGCAGCACCACCTCGGAGTTCCTGCTCCAGACGCAGAACCTCGCCATCGCCAGCGGTGTGGGCAAGGTCGAGAAATTGCAAGGCGGACTCACGCTCGGCCCGACTTTCCAGCCCGGCGTCGTCGGCGACTTGCGCATCTCCGGGACCGTCTCCGACTTGACGCTCTTTGCGGAAGCTGGCTTCAACGGCGGCTTCAACTTCGCGGTCGGCCAGAAAAATACCGGCAGCCCGCTCACGCTTCAGCTCGTCCCATTCCAGGGCTGGGGCACGGTCATCGGCCAGGCCGTGCAGATGGCGGCGGCGACGCTGTTGAATACGCTCGTGCCGAAGCTGGTCACGGCGCTGAAAGCGCAAGGCTCGCCGCACGCTGACGGATTTCGTCACACGCCTGCAAACGGCGGGGACCGACATCGAGATCGCATCGCTCGTTTCCAGCATCACCGCGATTCCCATCGCGCAACTCAGCGCGGACACGGTGGAAGCGGCAGTCGTCAAATGGTTGCTCGCGCGCTTCGACTCGACCAATTCGCCCTCCACCGCGGCGGCGATCGTCGCACTGCTCGATGGCAAGCTGCCGGGGACAGTCGCCGTCGGCACCGGCGCGGACGCCAGCCTCGTCACTTACAAGCCGGCCAAGTCCGTTCCGCTGACGGTGTATCTCGGCGTCTCCGGCGGAGCGACGCCCTGCCTCGGCATCTGGGCCGGGCTCGGCCTGCCCGAGACCTCGTTGCTCGTGGCCACCATCGAGCGCACCGGCGTCGGTTTTCCGGTGGCCGAACTCAGCACCGGCCCGAAGCCGGTGTTCCAATTCGGCATCGATCTGCAAATGCCCGTCGAGAAAGGCGCGGCCGACTCAGGCGGCCCCAGCTTCGGCCCGTGGCTGAGCCTCGCGTTCGATGCCGGTTCGTCGCGTTTCGTCGGTCAATTCGATCCGCTTTACAACTCCGCGGCGGCCAATCCGAAGTCCGCGCTGGCGATCCAGCTCTTCCCGAGTTGCTCGCTCAGTTCCACCTCCGCGCTGGAGATCTGGCTGCTGGGCGTGATGAAGAACGTCCTGCCGCGCTATGTCTCCGCCGTGGTGCTCAACACGGATGCTGTGAAGAGCTGGCTTCAAGCGCCGCTCATCGCCAGCGCCGCGGGATCGCCCACTGCCGCCACGGTCCTGCTCGGGTCGCAGTTGATCACCAATGACGGCACGAACGCCGCGCCGATCTACGTGCTCACGCCGTTCGATCAATTGGCGAAGCTCACCGTCGAGCAATTCCTCGGCGGCCTGCTCTACGCGCTGATGCAGAAGGAGATCCAGGTCCTGTCGTGGGGCGATGCGAAGAAGAAGACCGACGGCGGGCTTTGGATCGGGCCGGAGAAAGGCACGACCGACACGCTCGGCGTGCGTGTGGCTGCGCCCGGCCTGCAAATCAGCGCGGTGCCGAATCTCACCATCCAACTCGGCGCGTCGGACGACGACTGGATCACGAAGGCCAGCAAGACTCCGCCGCAGGTCGAGCCCGGCCTCTCGTTCTACGTTCCGAATCAAAAAAACGCCGGCCAATCCTACAAGCCCGACTTCACGAGCGCCGCGGTGAACCTCGTGAATGTCGGCGTGGACTTCACCGGCAAGTCGGGCCGCCCGCTCGTGGACCTCACGCGTTTTCAGTTGGGCGGAGTTTCGCCGCGCGTGCTCTTCCAGCTCGCGTTCGCCAAGGGCACGCCTCACGTCACCTTCGGCGGCGCGTTCGAACTCGATTCCATCGCGCTCTCGCTCGCGCCCAACCAGGTGACGGGATCGGACAATCCCGTCGCGCAAAACCTCCTCGGCGCGGGAGGAACCTCCGACGGCAGCGGAGACGCCGGCAAGAACCCGCCAGCCAATCCGTCGTTCTCGGTCCAGGCGGCTTACGTGGATCAGCTCTCGGTCGCGTTGCTCGACGGGGACGGAAAGCCGGCGAAGAAAGTCTGGTTCCCGGTGCAGCGCGGCTTCGGCCCGCTCTACGTCAACAAGATCGGCGTCGGTTGGGAGCCGGCGCCTCCGCCTCCGCCGCTCTTCGACCTGCTGTTCGACGGCAACGTCAAGCTCGTTGGTTTCGAGCTCGACCTCATCGGTCTCAGCGTGGGCATTCCCGTCAGCTCGGACATTACCGAGTTCTCGAAATACAAACTCACGCTCGACGGGTTCGACTTGACCTTCCAGGGCGGGCCGGTCTCGCTCACGGCGGAGTTTTTGAAGACGCCAGTGAGCGGCGTGACCGAGTACTCGGGCCTCGCGATGCTCAAGGTCCCGCAGTTCTCCATCATGGGCGTGGGCTCCTACGCGGCGGTGCCGACCAATCCGCCCGCTCCCACGCCGACCGCCACGTCGCTCTTCATCTTCGGCGCGCTGAACGCCCCGCTCGGCGGCGTGCCGGCATTCTTCGTCACGGGCATCGCCGCCGGCTTCAGCTACAACCGCGGGCTCATCCTGCCGTCGATCACCGAGGTCCAGACGTTCCCGCTGGTGCAGGGCGTGGTCGCGGGATCGTTCAGCAGCGACCCGGCCGGCGCCAAAAACGCGCTCCAGCAACTCTCCACGGCCGTCTATCCCGAGATCGGACAATACTGGCTCGCGGCGGGGATCAAATTCACGTCCTTCCAGATGCTGGAAGGATTCGCGCTGCTGTTCATCGAATTTGGGAGAAACTTTGAAATCGCCCTGCTCGGAGTCGCAAGCCTGGCCCTGCCGAAGGGCGACCGCAGCAGCGCCCTCGCCTACGTCGAGCTCGCCCTCAAGGTCGTCATCGATCCCGGGCAGGGCTTCGTCTCCGTCGAGGCGCGGCTCACGCCGAATTCGTTCGTCATCGCCAAGGAGTGCAAGCTGACGGGCGGATTCGCGTTCTACCTCTGGTTCAAGAGCCAGACGCAGGGCAGCGACCAGATTGCGGCGGGCGACTTCGTGGTGACGCTCGGCGGCTACGCTTCGGCGTTCCAAAAACCCGCGCACTATCCCGACGTGCCGCGCCTCGGGTTCGATTGGCCGATCGATATCGGCGTCGGCAGCTTGAACGTCTCGGGCGGCGCTTACTTCGCCCTCACGCCTTCCGCGGTCATGGCCGGCGGTTACCTCAAGGCGATGTTCGAAATGGGCCCGATCAAGGCCTGGTTCGATGCGAACGCGGACTTCTTCATCGCGTGGGCGCCGTTCTATTTCGAGGTCGATATCGGCGTGGACGTGGGCGTCTCGTTTGGCACGACGATCTCGGGCGTGTCCATCACGCTCACCGTTTCGCTCGGCGCCAACCTGCACCTTCATGGGCCGCCGACCGCCGGCGACGTCGAGGTCCACTGGTACGTCATCTCCTTCACGATTCCGGTCGGCAAAGGCGCCAAACCCGCGACGGCCACGCTCGACTGGACGCATTTCGCGAAACAGTTCCTGCCCGCGCCCAGCCCGGCTCCAGCGCCGGCGCCCGCACCCGTTTTTGCCGCCGCCGCGTTGGCCGCCCCGTCTCCGCTGGGCGCTGCCGCCGCGGGCTCGGGCGAACAGCAAGTTCTCAAGCTCTCCGCCGACACCGGCCTGGTGAACGGCGCTGCGGACTCCAGTCTGTGGACGCTCCAATCCGAGCCCTTCATCCTGCGGATCGATAGCGTTATCCCGATCGATCAGGCCACGGTGACGAACCCGAATGCCCCGGTACTCCCCGCGGGCCTGACCGTCGGCATCCAGCCGGCGAACAAGTCCGCGGTGAACACGCCGCTGAGTGTCACCATCAAGGACGTCAACAAAACCGCCGTGGACCTGGGCGCGTCGGCGCTGCGATTCGACACGGTGCAGAATGCCGCGCCGAAGGCCACATGGGGAACATCCGCCTTCAACCACGATCAGACACCCGACGGTTCCGACATGCTGATCGACGGGACGCTGAAAACCGTCCGCATCATCGGCGACCAATGCCTGTCCACGAGCACGGTGGGACCGTTTGCCGTACAGAATCTCGCCTTCACCTACAACACGACGAAGCTGCTGCCGTTCGCCTCGCAACTGCCCTTCAACGCCAAGCCGACCTACCTGCCTTCCGCAGCCATCGCCGGCCAGAATCAGGCGCTGTCCAAAATGATGAGCACCATCACGGATGGCACGGTCGCAGGGCGGCGCGAACAGGTCTTCGAGGCGCTTTCGCAGTTTGGCATCGCGGTCGTGAACAATCCGAGCCTCTCGGTGATGAGCGCAGCCGCCAACCTCGTGGTGCAAGCCCCGCCTGTGCTGGCGCATCTCGGCGTCTTTCTCGCCGCGGCCCCACAACCTGGGACCGTCGTTCCGAACCAGCCGCCGCCAGTGGCCCCGCAAGCCGTGCGCGCCACAGCCGCAGCAGTCGCACCCAAGCTCACCGGCACGCTGCGCCGGCACCGATTCGGCGCCACCCGCGCCGGCCGGTGGACGGAAACCCGCCGCACCACGACCCCGGCAGTCGCCCGTGCTGCCGAGGCATCTTCTGTTCTTCAGCCCGGCTGCATCACCCATTGGGAGGGACCGATTGCCCGGCTCGACTACACCGGCGAGGCTCCCGCCCGTTTCACCTGCTTCGATCAAAACGACGAATTGGTCGCCGATTTCCACGGCCACAAAGATGGCCCTCTCACGCTGCCGCCCGGCATCCAGGCCGTCGCGGCCCACGGCATCGAGCCCGGCTTCGCCGGCCTGAAGCAGGCCGGCTGGAATCTCGCTGATGAAGTGCTCCGGGTAAACACGCGTCATTTCGTCGGCGACGGATTCGCGCTTCGGCCTCAGGCGTGCATCGCCATCCGGCGCAGCCGCCGTCCGTTGCGGCAGGGGCTGATCGACATCTCCGCCATCCAGGCCGCGAATCAGGTCTCCGGCGGCCAGCAGGGAGGAATCGACACGATCTTCTCCGGCGACATGCGGACCGCCGCCATCCGCGTGCCCAAAGGCGTTCGCTCGGACGAGATCGCCGTCAGCGTTTCCTACCCCGATCGCCCGTCGGATGTGCGCGACTACACAACGCTCACTCCGGCCGCAACGCTCGAACTCGAAAACGAAACGATCCATTTCTACACGACCGATGCGAAAGCGCCGGAGCCGGGCAGCGGCCACTTCTCCGTCTGGGCGCGCGCGCTCACGGCGGAGGCTGGAATCCTGGGCGTTTGGGCCTCGGTCGCCGCGCCCGCCGAGTGGATGGACGCCTGGACGCCGCCCGAACACGAACACACCAGACTCTTCGCCGCCGCCCAGCCGGTCGCCGCTCCGGCGCAGGGACGCCTCACTCTTTCCGCAACTCCATGAGCAATCCGGTTCCGATTATCACCGGCGGCGCCGCGCCCGTCACCATCCCATCGGGCGACATCCAGTTTTACGATCGCTTTTCGCCGCCACTGCCCGCCGGCCAGTACACCATCTCGACGTCCCAGACGGTCCGCGGCGTCAAGGACATCAACAACGGCACCGACCCTGTGTACACCGCGCCGGATCAGGCGGTGCTGATCACCGGGCCGCGCTTCAGCCTGTCGGCCCGGAACGTCTTTTCCATGTATCCGCCGGCCGGGAGCGAAGGCGCGTTCATCGACCATCTGCCGCACGTGGTCCTGAGCCAGCGCTCGTTTCCGTGGACCCGGAGCATCGTCGATCTGGCCATCACACCAAACCCCAGCCCGGTCCCGACGCCCGCCACGCCCTGGCTCGCAGTGCTCACCTTCTACTCCGCGGACATCCAGCGCCCGAAGGACCCGGTGAACCCGAATCCTTCCGGCCCCGTCTCGCCGCCCAGGACGATGAACGTCCCGGACGTGGTGGCCGCGAGCGCGAACATCCTCACGCCAAAAATTCAGCCGACCACCGCGGAGAATTCGCAGCAGGCGATGGTCGTGGAAATCACCTATCCCTTTTTCAAGGGCATCGCGCCCAGCCAGACCGACCTGCCCTTCCTCGCCCACGGCCGCCAAGTGAACACCGAGGGCAAGGCCGTGGTCGGCGAGCAGGCGAAGGGGTTTTTTTCCGTGGTCGTCGGCAATCGGGTGCTCAAGGACGGCGACACGCAGACCGCCGTGCTCGTTTCGCTCGAAGGCCACTGGGATCGCCTGCCCGGTGGCTCCGATGCGGCGAATCCCGCCAACGACACGATGTCGATCCGCCTGGTCGTCCTCGCCAGTTGGACGTTCACGGCGATCCCGTCCGGCGGCGATTTTCTGTATCTCATGCAGCAGCTCAAAGTGGATCTTCTCCGGCTTCCCGCGACCGGCGCCACCGCGTCTCCCGACACCGATCCCGCCGCGCAAGCGGTGCAGGCGCTCGCCCTCGGTTACGTGCCTCTCACCAACGATCTGCGGATTGGCGAAAACACGACCTCCTACTATCGCGGCCCCGGCGCTGCTGCCCCATGCGCAACCGACAAAACGTACGGCCCGTATCACTACTCCGACAGCACCATTCACTACGACCCGACGTTCGGCACGTTCAACCTCTCCTACGCCGCCGCCTTCCAGGTCGGCCGGCTGCTCGGGTTGTCCAGCGGCTCGTTCGCCGCGGCGCTCGTGCGCTGGCGCAACGATTATTTTTACCGCACGCAAAACACGGTCACCCAATCGGTCGTAGTGGAACCGCTCGCACAGGCCGTGGCCTTTTCCGCGGTCGCCGCCTCGCCCGAAGGCGCAGCCGTGCCCGCGAACGCCGGCGCCACCGCCCAAATGCGCCACACCGTCCGCAGCCTCTGGCACGGCACCATCGGCGCTCCGCTGCTGGGCGATCCGAAAAAGATTCCGTCGGTGCAACCGCGCCATCTCCACGCGGCCTCGGCGGACACGCCCGGGCTCCTGACGCCCGCCGAAATCGAGGAACTCCGCGCATCCGGCGAAGACCCCCTCGCCGCGCTGCGGCAAAAACTGGCCGCCGCCGGAACCAACACCCGCACTGCTCGATGAACATCGCCAACCTCAATCTTTCCAACCGGCTGCTGCGGACGGTTCGCACCCAGGCGCTGGCCGCCCGGCCGGCTCCTGCCGCCGCTCCCGGCGCGGCGACCGCCCTCGCGAGCACGACCGCGGCGGGGGCGACCGTCCCGCTCAATTTGCCCCCCGACGTCGCGGACTGGCTCGCCAACCTTTCGCTGCTCTACGGCATGCCGTTCGAGTATCTCGTGCCCGACGTCCGCCTGCTGCCGATCGAGTCGATCCGCTTCTTCTACATCGACCCGAACTGGATCCGCCGCGCCATCGACGGCGCGTTGAGCATCGGCACCACCTCATCGCGCGACAACGTATTCAACGAAGCCTTTTACGAGCAGGTCTATGATGCCGTCCAGGCCGCGATTCCGCGCGTCCGCCAGACATTGCGCGGCGCGGAGCAGCCCGCGCAGATCACCGTCGGCGCGACCACCTCGGGCTTCCTGTTCCGCTCGGCAGTCGTCGCCGGCTATCCGGGGCTGGAGGTTGTCCCGACTCTTGCGGGAAATCCGGTGCCGATCCTCCGGCTCGACCGCGTCTCCAACGACATCATGCTCGCGCTGTTCAATGGCGTGCCCGACCACGTCGAAATCCGCCAGCCGCCTGAGGGCCTGCACTTCGGCATCAGCCGGGCGAAAGGTGCGTCGGTGTTCACGCTCTTCCTCCGCTGGTTGGGGCATTCGAGTCCCCTCCAGCGCGCCGACGTGGCCGGAAATCAAATCGACCTCAACGTCCCACCGCACCAACCGCCGACCCAGCCATTGAAGCTCAATGATGCTCCCATGCGCACCGGTGCCAGCCAGCCGCCGGGCGTCATCGACGTGACCAAAACCGCCAGCCTCATCACGACCACGCTCGGCACCGCCTGCCTCGGACCGAACTCCGTCTTCACCAGCGCCGAGTTTGCCATCGAAATGGTCCTCTCCGCCGGGGTGCAGCCCTACGACGTGAAAGCGGGAGCAAATTCGTAAGCCGCCATGTCCACGCCACAATACTCTCCCGTCTGGCCTGGCCCGGCCCTCCTCGTGCCCATCACGCTCGATGCCTTGTTGGTCGGCACCCCCAACCGAGTCCCCGCCGCCCTTTGGGCTCAAACGGGCGTTGCCTACGGCAACCTCAATCAGCTCGGCGCGGGCGTCACTCCCTTCCAGCAAAAGGTCGCGCCGCTCGTCGGCGCGCACTTGTTGTGGACTCTGCCGTATTCCATCCGCAGCGCAAAACAGGCCGAAGACGGCAGCGTCAATTTCCCCATGACGCCAAATCGCTGGGCCGTTCTGCGTTCGTTCGTGCCGCCATCCACCCAAAATCCGAGCCAGCCAAGCGCCACGCCGCCGGTGCTCTCCGCGGGCATCCTGCGGAGCGACTCGCTGCACTCGCTCGGTAGCAATGATTCCCCGTACCCCGGCGATGGCGTGATCAAGGGCATCGGCGACTACGTTCCGCTGGAGATGTGGGACGGCAGCACCACCGGCCCGGCTTTCCTGCAGGTGCCCGGGCCCGGCGACGTCTCGTGGAGCGCGGCGTACGACAACATCCGCAACGTCTTTGCCTTTCGCGACGATCTCACCGGTCGCGTGCCCGGCTTCTATAGCTACCAGGTCATCGGCTGGTACGCCGACCCGGCCTCAGATCCGCTCTCAAAGTGGTCCACACAAAGCGACTGGCTCACGCTCATGGGCAAGCTCGGCTGGGGCGTGGGGCAGGACCAGGAGAACGCCCTCCCGGCGGGCTTGATCACGGCGGCGCAGGCTTCGTGGCAGGCGTGGCAGACCGCCCACGGGCTCGCCGGTGGGATCTTCAACGCCTCCGGCATCACCGTTCCTGGCCAGCTCGCGGCGCTCATGACCAAGTGGGGCGCCTACTTCACCGCGAACGGCTCCGGCTCAGTGCCAGCCGCGCAGTTGTCGCTCCCCGCCCAGACGCTCTGCCACGGGGCCGTGCTCGGTGTCCAATGGAAGGGCGACAACTGGGGCTACCCCTCCGGCGCGCCGCCGCAGGGCAGCGCCACCGTGGCGGCCGGCAATACGCCCGCCGAGGCCGTGGCTGCGTGGATGGCGAATTGGATCGAGCAGCAGACCGGCCAGCAAGACGTGGCCGAAATCGAAACCGCCCTGGAGGCATTCCAAAAAGGGCTGATCTTCGACCTCGCGAAGCAGCCCGTGGAAACGGCGGCGTCGCTGCACGCGGCGCGCTTTGGCGGCAACGACGGCGGCACGCATTGGGTCGTCGTCCGCCCCGAGCAAGCCGCGAATGAAGCGAACGCCACCGGCAGCGGCAATGCCACGATCCCGCTCACGCAGGCGCAGATCGCCGCCCTGCGCGCGCTGAACGATGCGCAGTCCGCCGCGGATGCCGCCAACCGCGAGATTCAAGCCATCCAGTGGGAGTTGTGGGCGCTCTACTACAAGCTCTGGTACAACGAAATCACCCTCTCCGATTACCAGCAGCAGGTAACCGACGCGATCACCGCCCTCATCGGGGCCGCCGCCGTCAACAACCAGGGGCCGATCGCCGGCCTCCTCGGCCAGGCCCAGCAGGCGGCAGCGAATGGCACGGCGGCAGCGACCGCCGCCAAGGCCAATTTGGAGCAACTGCTCGCCGCCGAGAAAACGACGAAGGACTTCGTCGTCAAACAAATCAACAACGTGAGCTTCACGCGGCCGGTCGATCCCGTCGTCCTCGTCGCCGGTGCGAAAGCCGACACCAAGCACGCCCCGCCCGGCGCCTATGGCACCGACGGCTTCACGTTCACCCGCTTCACCGGGCAGACGCTCACGGCCCTCACCATCAGCCAGTCCACCGGTCCCGCCAACGCAGTCAGGCTCGACGTCGCGGACCTGCAATCGGCGCTCATTTTTCCCGGCGCCGGCGCGAGCCCGTCGTCCTTGGGAATCCCGAAAGAACTCGCCGACCTGTGGCTGGAAGCGCTGCTCGCGGACGGCTCGTGCAGCGCCTGGCTGGCCAGCGTCTTTGCCGCGAAATACCAGGCCGCGTATCATGCCGCCCCGCCGATTTCCCAGTCGGCTGTGGCGCAGCTCATCGTCGCCCAGCAGACCGCGCTGTGGAACGACCCGGCGACGCTCGGCGTGCCCATCAGTGCCATTGCCGCCGCCGCGCAGTTTGCCGGCACGCCGCCGAATCCGGTGGCCTTTGAAGATGGCTCCACGCAGCCGTGGTCGCCGCTCTTTATCGATTGGGAGATCGAGTGGCATCCCTCGCCGCTCGGCGCGGGCGGGCTCGCCTCGGACTGGCAGCTCTCCGGCCTCGACTACCAATGGACTGGCACGGACATACCGCAGAAGCCCGCCGTCATCTATCAGGGCCGCACCTCGGTGGACCCGCTGGCCTCGCAAAACATCGCGCAGCAACTTGAAAACTTCGTCTCGTCCGATCCGGATTTCGCCCTCCTGCCCACGTCGATTCGGGAGGACCTGAATCAGATCAAAACCTACATCCAGAAGTTCGATTTCATCACCCAGTCGTTCGGCGGGATCACGGAGCAATGGCTCACGCGCCTCAACGCCGCCAGCATGCCGGTGCCGTCGGATTTCTTTGGCAGCGGGATCAATCCTACCGTTACGCAAACCGTGCAAAACGCCCAGGGCATCCAGCCCGTGGTGCAAACTCCCGCCGGGGGCCCGCCGCCATATTTCCCCATCCGCTCGGGGCATTTCCGGATCACCAATCTGTGGGTGGTCGATGCCTACGGCCAGGTGCTCAGCCCGAAGCACACCGGCGACACCTGCGTCCACTTTAGCGCCAACAGCTCCCTGCAAACTCCCGGCGCCCGGTTCGCCGACTACGTGCAGGTCCCGCCGCGCTTCAACCAATCGACCCGGCTCAATTTCACGATGATCGATGCGAACGATGACAAGCTCGCCAGCACTTCGGCCGACGCCACGAGCCCGATCTGCGGCTGGGTCATGTCCAATCATCTCGACGACTCGCTGATGGTCTTCGACGCCGCCGGAAACAACCTCGGCTCCGTCATCGTGATCGATAGGGACGAGGGTCAGACCGGTCTCCGCTGGGACGCCGCCCCGGGCTTGGCGCAACCGCTGGGCGCCGCGCCAGCTATCGACAACAAGCACCTCGCCGGATTCATCAATGCCATGCTCCTTGCCGGCGCCAACGGCAGCGACGCCATGCGCGAATTGCTCGACGTCCTCGACGCCGCGTCGTGGAAACCCCAGACGCTGGGCCAGGCCCCGACCGCCCAGGGCAACCTCGCCCTGCTCGCCGGCAGGCCGTATGCGGTCGTTCGCTCGCGGCTCGACATGAAGCTCTTCGGCGACCCGCTGCTGGCCGTGAACCAGGACATCTCCACGACCGGCAATTCCTACCCGCCCGCGCGCCCGCCCGACTTTACCGCCACGGCCTTCTCCGTGCAGGTGGGCAATGAAAACTTCGCCACCAATTCCGCCGTCGGCTACTTCATCGACGACGACTACGGGACGTTCCATTCCGTCGCCGCCGATCCCACGAGCCACGCGACGCTGCGCCGGCGAGTCGCCGCCGGGGGAAGCGCCCGGGAGGCCCTCGCGCAACTCGGCTCCCCGGCCCCGGCCGCCGCCTCGGGCGACTATGTAGTCCCTGGGCAGCCGCTGTCGCTCGCGCCGAATCAAAAGTCCGGCCAAACCCTCGCGCCCTCCGAGATTTACCTCACCATCCTCGTCGATCCCGCCGGGCGCATTCCGGTGGTCTCCGGCGGCTTCCCGGTATTGTTTGGCGACCTGCCTCCCGGCCCGGTCGCCACCGCGCTCGACCAGATGAATATCTCCTTCCGTGTCGGTCCGCTCCTGCTGGAGCCTACTCAGATCCGGATGCCGCTGCCTTCCGAGATGCACGGCGACTGGGCTTGGATGGAGCGCCAGAGCGTCACCCTCTGGGCCCCACCGGCGGAGCCCGCGCAGTCGTCCCCCATTCCCAGCATGGGCAATGTCCCGCTCCGTCTGCGCGAGGGCTGGCTCGTGCTGAGCAAAAGCCAGGAGCCTTCCTAAATGGACCCTCTCATCGCCAAAAGTTTACCGATGGATGCCCCGCCGGTCGCCGGCCTCTCGCTGGTCTTTCAGCCGGCCTCGGTTTTCGCGTCCTCGACATCCACGCTCACTCTGATCGTCAGCGTCCCCATCGGTTCGCCCGCAGTGACGATGACGCCGACCAACGGCATCGCCGTCACCTTTCCCGCCGCCGACGCCACGAATCCTCCGCCCACCCCGCTGGTCACCACGCTGAATGGCATCACCACCACCCCGCCGGATGCCACATGGTCCAACCCCACCCCGCAGGCGGGGAAGCTCATCATCCGCACGCTCAACACCAGGACCCTGAATCCCGGGGACTCGTTCAAGTTCCAATTCCGCGGCCTGTCCATTGTTTCGACGGTCAGCACTCCTTCCGTGACCATCCAGGTCACCACCAGCGCGGGAAGCAGTTCCACCTCACTGCCCATCACCGTACAGGAATTGGCCCCCGGCGTCATCGCGTGGGCCGACCCGCCGTCGGTCGCCTTGAATGCCACCTCCACGCTCCGTTGGACTTCCCAAGGCGGCAGCACGGTCGTCGTCTCCGGCTTCACGACCGGCGGCAGCACCGAAAAGGATTTCCCCGTCGGCGGCAAGACGTACACCCCCGTGAATCCTACGCTGGACAGCGGCGGCGGCGCCGGCGGCCACTACCCTTACACGGTCACGCTCTATGCCGAGCCGGGCCACCAGCAGCAGGGCGCGGCCATCACGGTGCAGGTGTATTTGCACGAGCCCTACATTTCCCAATTCGGATTCGTGCAGCCGGACAACAGCGTGGCCCCATCCATCACCATCAACTACGGCGAGCAAGTCACCGCGCTGTGGAGATGCTTCTTCGTCGATCCCACGGGCATCATCCTGAGCTACGGCTCGGCCAACATCCCCAACGCCGCGATCACGCAGTACGCGTTCGATCCCTCCACCGCGCTGGCGCTGAATGACGACACCGTCGTGGTCACCCTCACCGCACCAGGCTGGAATGGGGCCGCCATGGAGCCGAGGACCGTCAACTACAACCCGATCCGCATCCTGTATTTCAAATTCACGCAGTGGACCTCCGACGAGAAGGGTGACCATTTTTCAAACGTCAGCTGGCTCACCGATCCGCCTACGACCCAAGGCACGGTCGTGGGTCCCGACCCCACGCACCCGGATGTGCAGCGCTTGTGTGTTCAGGGTCCCGGCGGGCCGTTGACTCAATATCTGGGCACGGGCAACGAGCCCTATCTCGAGATTCGCTATTTCAGCCCGAGCGGACCGGTCGCCGTAGGGAATCCGTTCACGCTCCAATGGTTCACCAACGGCGCCACGAGCCTGACCCTCACGAGCGCCGTGGGACCGCCGGTCAACATTCCCTCGAATCAGGTGGCCAAGGGTGCGAGCCAGCCTCTCACCATCAACGCCGCGACCGAGTACGTCCTGACGGCCACGGGAACCGGCGGGACTGTGCGAAGCTATCTGACCGTGACTCCCGGTGAGTGACGTGCCAGCGGGTTTGGAGATTGCCGCGATGAATGGAGAGCCGGAAGCGGACGCTTTCGAGAACGTCGGGGACCTCGTGTTGCACCCGCCCCACGACCACGAGAGCGAAGCCGCTTTTGCCTTCCTCGATCGCGGCGGCGAGCTCGAAGCGAGCGTGTCCCGTCGCGAGCTTCGCCAGCTCACGATCCGTGCGGCGGGATCGCTCCAGAAAGTGATCCACGCGGGGGATGTCGTCGTGCTTGCCGGGCTTGAGGGACTGGCGTTTATCGAGGCATTTTTCGGGTGCATCCTGGCGGGGGCCATTCCGGCGCCGGTGCAAAAACCACGGCATCCGCGCGATCAATCCGCCATCCGGCGGGTCCAGCACGTCGCCGCGCAAACCGAGGCGGCCATCGTCATCTGCGACGACGCTACGCTCGGCTTGCTCCGCGCAACGTGCGCGGGAGCGCCGGATTTTCTGGCCATCCTGCGCACGCCCGAATGCCTTCGCACGGCGGCGGGGGACGAGTGGCGGCCCATGAACTTGCGCCCCGACGCTACCGCGTATTTGCAGTTTACGTCCGGCTCCACCGCGGAGCCGCGCGGGGTCGCTCTGACGCATCGCAACGTGCTGGCGAGTCTCGCCTTCATGCACCGCGCCTTCCAGCCCGATCGGCCGCTCCGAGGGGCAGGGTGGCTGCCCTTGCACCATGACATGGGGCTCACCGGCCACGTGCTGCGCCCGCTCTACGAAGGCGGGTTCAGCGCACTGATGGCGCCCACGACCTTCCTCCGCGACCCAGCCATCTGGCTCCGGGCCATCCAACGCTTCGGCGCGACCGCGTGCGCCGCGCCGCCGTTTGCGTTCGATCTTTGCGTCCGCCGGGGAGCGCAGGACGATGCCAGCCTCGACCTCTCCACGTGGAAGTGCGCCTTCGTGGGCTCGGAGACGGTCGCGCCCGCGGTGCTGGATCGTTTTGCGGAGGCTTTTGCCAAACGCGGATTCCAGCGGAGCACCTTCCGGCCCTGCTACGGTCTTGCGGAAGCGACGCTGCTCGTGGCCGGTGGGACGCCGCATTGGCGCACGAGGCAACTGCCCTCCCTCCATTCCACGCGCCCCCGCCCGGCGATTGGCTACGCCTGCGATCCCGCGTTCATTGATGTCCGAATCGTCGCGACAGCAACGCGCGAGATTCAGCCGGACGGGGAAGCGGGTGAAATCTGGATTTCGGGCGATCCGGTTTCCGCCGCCAGCCGCACCGCCCGCGGATGGGAACCCGCACAAATCACCCTGCCGGGCAGCGACAAGAAATGGGCGCCGACGGGCGATTGGGGGATGCTGGAAGATGACACGCTCTTCGTGCTCGGTCGCACCAAGGACTTGATCATCATCCGCGGCGCCAAGTGTGCGGCGGAAGAACTCGAACACACGATCCGCGACTGCCATCCGGACCTCGCGCCCGGCGATTCCACCGCGTGCTTCGCCGTGGAAAAGGCCGATGCGGAGAGTTTCATGGTGGTCCAGGAAGTGCGCCGCGGGCTCGCCCGCACCGCGCTCGAAGCGATCCGTGCCAGGATCGCCGGCGCGCTCGTCGATGCCCACGACGCAGCCCCGGCCGCGGTCCAGTTGATTCCCGCGGGCACCTTGCCACGCACGGCCAACGGGAAGGTCTCGCGCTCCGAATGCCGGGCCCGCTTTGCGACCGCTGGGGAAGGGACCGCGGCTCCGGCTGAAGCCGCTCGCCCACGCGACGACGATGACCCGGTCGTGATCGTCGGCATGGCGTGCCGCTTCCCGGGCGCAGATGACCCCGAGGCGTTCTGGAAACTGCTCTCCGATGGGATCGACGCCATCTCCGAGGTCCCGGCCGACCGCTGGGACAATGCGCTCTTTTACGATCCCCGGCCCGC
Organism: uncultured Verrucomicrobiae bacterium; assembly: GCA_963810765.1. Classification (GTDB taxonomy): domain Bacteria; phylum Verrucomicrobiota; class Verrucomicrobiia; order Chthoniobacterales; family Terrimicrobiaceae; genus DASTFP01. The sequence continues at coordinate 101,800 of CAWEOV010000013.1, read as the reverse complement.
GATTCCCGGGAAACTGAACACCAGGTGGGGCGGATTCCTCGCCGGCATCGATGAATTCGACGCGTCTTTTTTCGGCATCTCCGCGAGAGAAGCCGCAGAATTGGATCCCCAGCAACGCCTGCTGCTCGAAACATCGTGGCGGCTGTTTGAAAATGCGGGACTCAGGATGGAGGCGTTCGAAAAATCCGACACCGGCGTCTTCGTCGGCATCTCCACCAACGACTACCTCTACACCAAGATCAAGCTGACGCCGGGGCTGGAGACCTTTGACGCCTATGCCGGCCTCGGCAACGCGCACAGCATAGCGGCCAACCGGCTCTCGTACCTGTTCGACCTGCACGGTCCGAGCCTCGCGGTCGATACCGCGTGCTCCTCCTCGCTCACCGCCTTTCACGTCGCCGTGGAAAGCGTGAAGCGCGGCGAGTGCTCCATGGCCATCGCCGGCGGGGCGAATGCGATCTTGTCCCCCGGCCCCTCCATCACGCTTTCCCAATTTGGCATGATGGCGCCCGATGGCCGCTGCAAAACCTTCGACGCGCGCGCGGATGGTTATGTGCGCTCGGAGGGCTGCGGACTGGTGCTGCTCAAGCGCCGGAGCGACGCGATCCGCGACGGAAATCGCATCCTCGCCTGCGTGCGCGCCACGGCGATCGGCCAGGATGGGCGCAGCCCCGGCATCACCGCGCCCAATGGCGAAGCCCAGCGAGCGCTGCTCCGAAGGACCCTGCGAATGGCTGGCATCGACGCCGCGCGAGTCGCGTATGTGGAAGCCCACGGCACCGGCACCACCGCGGGCGACCCGATCGAGGTGGAGCAAATCAAATCCGTGTACTGCGCCGACCCCTCTGGGCCGCGCTGCTACCTCGGTTCCGTCAAAGCGAGCATCGGCCACCTCGAGGCCGCGGCCGGAATTGCCAGCGTGATCAAGGCGGTGCTGGTGCTTCAGCACGGCGAGGCTCCGCCGCAGCTTCACGTGCGGAACATCAACCGCAAAATCGACCTGCACGGCTCGCGCTTGTCGATTCCAGTGGAGCGCACCCCTTTGCCACCAAGCCCTGGCCGGCGCTGCGTCGCTGTGAGTTCCTTCGGGTTCGGTGGTGCAAACGCGCATGTCATCCTCGAAGCAGCGGAGTCCGCACCGGAAGCCCCGATGCAATCCCCGGATGGCCCTCCCACCTTCACCCTGTCTGGAAAATCGCGCGAGGCGCTCCGCCTTTCAGCCCGCGAATGGCTCGACTGGCTGGGCGCTCACCCCGGCGTCCCGGTCGCTGCGATTTGCGTGGAGCACGCTGCCACTCGGACGGTGTTTCCCATCCAGGAGTCCTGGCAGATCGGCTCCCGCGAAGAGCTGGCCGCGCATCTGGAATCGCTGGCCCATTCTGGAAATGGGAGCACCGGGGACAGAGTCGTCCACCGGGCAAATCATGCGGCGCAAATCAACGCGCATTCGCCCGCCGGCGGCTGGCGTCTCGACCTCCCCGGTCATCCTTTTGTGCGCCAACGCTACTGGATGAAACACGGCACCTCGCAGGACGTATCGCGGGCGGTCGACATCTTTGCCGAGCGCACATTCGTCCCGGCTGCGGAATCGCCGCAGGGCTCGCCAGCCATCTTCGGAGTGGAATGGGTGGCCCGCCCATTCCAGCGCGCCCATCGCATCGAAGGCGCGACGGCTCCCGCCACGCACGCGAACTGGATCATCGTGGGCGATGGACGGGGCTTTGGAAGGCTTCTCGTCGAGGCGCTGAGGACGGAGAAGCAGACCACGTTCTGGATTTCATCGCAGCCCACGGGCGTGCCCGGAGTGCGAGGCTATTCCGCTCCCGAGGGATGCGACAGCGCTGCCTATGGCGAAATCCTCCTCCACATCCTTACGCTCGCCGCCAAAGTGGGCGCGGAGAATTGGAAGATTCTTTACCTCGCGGGATTGGATGCCGGCGAAACGGCCACTGCCACGAGCGCCAGCATCGAGCGCGATCAGGACCTTCACGGCCCCGGAGACGCCCTGCGTCTCACTCGCGCAATCATCGGCACGGGCCACATCCTGGAGTTGTGGATTGTGACCCATCGCGCGCAATCCGTGCAGGCGGCGGATTGGCGCGACGAAGCCCCGTCGGTCAGCATCGCACAGGCTCCGCTGTGGGGACTCGGCAAGACTCTTTTTCTGGAGCACCCGGAATTGCGCGGCGGGTTGATGGACATCGACGTCGTGGACGGAAAGTCCGCGGCGGAGCAAGTCCTGCGGCAGGCGACCGCTCCCGATGGCGAGCATGCCGTGGCGTTCCGCTCCGGCGCCCGCTACATCGCACAACTCGCGCCACTCGCGACGCCGGCGCAGCGGGTGCCCGTCAAGCTGCGCCCCTCGGGCGCCTACCTCGTCACCGGCGGCCTGGGCGGGCTCGGCCTGCGATGCGCCCGCTGGCTCGCCGAACGAGGCGCCCGCGACATTGTGCTCCTCGGCCGGACGGGCCTTCCACCACGCGAGACGTGGGATTCGCTGGGCGAAAACGAGCCGAGCCGCCCCGCCGTCGAGGCCATCCGTGCGATCGAAGCAATTGGCGCAAAAGTGGAGCCGCGCGCCATCGACGTCCGCAATTCCGGCCGGCTGGAATCCCTGTTCACCGAACTGAGACAGGCCGGCCGCGCGCCCCGTGGCATCGTTCACGCCGCCGGCGTCAACTGGTTTGGCAAAATTCGGAATCTCGACGCCGCGGAGTTCCTCGACACCATGAAAATCAAAGTCTCCGCGGCTTGGAAGCTCCACGAGCTGACCCGCGAAGATGACCTCGATTGTTTCATCCTCTTCTCCTCGGTGTCCGCGTTGTGGGGCTCGGTGGACCTCAGCCACTACACTGCCGCAAACCATTTCCTCGACGCATTGGCCTGCCATCGCTCGGGGCTCAAACTGCCGGCCCTGGCACTCGACTGGGGCCCTTGGGCCGAAGTCGGGATGAGCGCTAAAGCGAGCGAATCCGCGCTGCTGCTACAAGCTCGGGCTGCGTCTCCTGCCACCGGAGCGAGCGATCGAGGCGATGGAGCAATCGACCTCCGCGGGACGCCCGGGCGCCGTCATCGCGGATATCGATTGGCAGAAGTTCAGGGCCTTCATCGACTTCTCGCTCTCCCCGTCGCTGTTCGATCGGGTTGCCGCTCCACCGGCACCCGCTGCCGGAAAAATCGCCCGGTCATCGAACAACGACGCGGAACTCGCTACCGCCGACGATCCGCTCGCCGCCCTCGAGGCCATTGTCCGAAAAGCCCTCGGCTCCGTGATGGTGGTGGATACCGAGGTGCCGCTCGAATTGGATCAGACCTTCAATCTCGTGGGGGTGGACTCGCTCATGGCCATCGCTTTCGCCACCGAACTCGAACGCGCCCTCGGCCTGAGCCTCCCCATCACCATCGCCTACAATTACCCAACCGTGCGCGCGGTGCGGGATTATCTCTACGAACTGCTCCTCGCCGAAAAGCGCATCAAGCCAATGCTGGCAGATCCCGACACGCCTGTCGGGGAAGCGAGCGACACGGAACACTGGCTGTTGTATCCGCCCGAATGCGCCGCCGGGAGCCGGCCCAGGCTTTATTGTTTTCCCGGCGCCGGTGCCGGGGCGTCGTCGTATGCAAGCTGGGTTGACGCCGCCGCGCCATGGGCGGACGTGGTGCGCGTGCAATTCCCCGGCCGCGAGGAACTGGCCGCGATTCCGCCCCTGCGCTCGCTCAAGGAACTCGCCGTCGCCCTCGCGGACCGGATGCCGGAGGAACTCGCGCCATTCGCGTTTCACGGCTACAGCCTCGGCGCGCTCGCCGCCTTCGAGCTGTGCCGGGAACTCCGCCGACGGGGCCGCCCGGTTCCCGCACACATCTTTCTCACCGGATGCGGCCTGCCCACGGCACAGGAGAAGAAATCTCTGCACGGGCTCGCCGATGAACCATTTCTCGACGCGCTGACCGAACACATCGGCGACCAGCCATTGACCGGAGAGCGGCGGGAAATTGCGCGGACCCTCCTGCCGATCCTCAGGGCGGATATTGAAATGCTCGAGAGTTTCGAGGCCGGCGGGGAGGACCCCGTCGCCTGCCCGATCACCGTGTGCGTGGGCGAACAGGATCCGCTCACTCCGCGGGAAAGCGTGATGCGCTGGCATGCCATGACCACCGGCGATTTCACGTTGCGGAGATTCCCCGGCACCCACCATTTTCCCAAGACTCAGCCGCAGCCACTCATCTCCGCGATCCGCGACCTGTGGCGACCGGAGCATCCCGAACCATGATCACCTCCAAAGAAGCCGCGCCCGCGCCTGGCACGACGCCCCCAGCCAACCGTTCATCCTCATCCACCGAGCCGTGGTACAATCTCTTCGGCGGTCGTTACGACCGGGGCCAGCCGTTCTTTTACAACCGCGCCGACCTTCCGTGGACCAAAACGCTCGAGGAAAACGCCGCCGTCATTCGGCAGGAAATGCTCGCGCTGCTGGAAGACCACGCCAGCTCGCTGAAGCCCTACTTCATCAACAAAGCCATGTCCTTTCCACCCCGCCACTGGAAGACCATGGGGCTCCTCTTCTGGAACTTGCGGATGCATAAGAATTGCCGGCGCTGCCCGAACACCGCTCGGATCCTAGAATCCATCCCCAATCTCACCGCGTGTTCGCTGAGCGTCCTGGAGCCCGGCTCCAACATCAATCCGCATCAAGGCGACACCGATGCCATCATCCGCTGCCACCTTGGCCTTTCAATCCCGGCCAGTCTGCCCGAATGCGGCTTTCAAGTCGGGCCGGAGATCCGCTCCTGGGAGGAAGGGAAGACTCTGCCGTTTTGCGACGCGCACACGCACTGGGCTTGGAACCGGACCCGGCAGCGGCGCATGATTCTCATCGTGGACGTGTTCCGGCCGGAATACGCGCGCAAAAAGAACGCGGTGTGCAGCCACGTGCTCGCTTCCTCCATGCTCCAGATGCTCTACCAAAAGTTCCGCTGGCTCGACAAAGCCCCCGGCCGCATCAAATGGGTGCTCTATTCGATGAGCCGGATCGCGATCCAGGGGTTTCTGCCTCTTCAGCGTCGGCTGCCGTTTGTTTGCTGACCGGCCCGTTCGCCCATGGATCGCTCGAAAGGAACATCGCCATGCAAGTTCGCATCATCACCTGCTGTCCCGATGTGGCGGCGCTTTACGCCAACCTTCTGATTTTCCGTTCGTTGCGCATCGGTTTTCCGACGGCGTGCGTGATCGTGACCGACAACGGCAGCCGGCCTTGGGCCCGCTTGCGGATTATGGAGGCGGTGCAGAGCTGTGGAGCGGAGATGCGCGTGGCTGGTCCGATGTCTCACGGCGACCTCATTGCCAAGCTACTCTCCGACCTGCCGGACGGAGAGGCGGCGGCGATCTTAGACCCGGACATCTGCTTCTGGGAAAATGTGGAGAACTGGCGCTTCCCGGAAACGACCCTACTCGCCGGGCGGCTCATTCCCACCCACCGCTGCGACGTGGAGCAGAGCGTGATCCATCGCCGCTTGCACTCCTCATTCCTCTGGATGCCGGATCAACGCCGGCTGCGCCTGGCTTTGCCCGCCGTCACCGAGGCTGCCACGTGGCGACAGTTCGAGTGGAACGTCGGAGGGGAAAAGCATCTCTGGGACACCGGCACGCGGCTCTATGCGGATTTGGAGCCGGAGTCCGTGCAGGCCTTTGATGAAGCGCACCTGGACTGCTACGAGCACTTGTTCGGCGGAACGGAGGCAGCCAGGTTCCTGCCCCAGATCGGCGAGGACTTCCGCCCGCTGTTCGAGAAACTGCACGAAGCGGCGCGGCAACAAGACCTGCCCGGCAGCCTGCGCGGCGCCTGGAGAATCCAGGATCGCTACTTCTCGGCGCGCAGCGTGTGATAACTGCGGAGCGTAGAATCTAGTCCCGCTTGATCTTAGGAGGCCGTCCGCTCCGTGGCTTGCTGGCCAAGGCATCGATACCCCCGCGGTTGAACATCTCGATCCAAAGCCGCACCATCCGATCGCTTCGATTGTAGATGGTGCCCTTTTTTCTCTCGTGTTCGCGCGGACTTTACCACTTTTCAGCGGAGTGACAAATTGAGAAGTGGCACCGCTTGATTGATGCCAGAACCTTCTCCATAAGATCTATCGGTCCCGCCGTTATCCGACAGTAACTTGCACATATCTTAGGTCCTGCCTCCGCGATCAGGACACCCTCCCGCGCCAATGCAGTACGAACCGTTTTGGGAGGTATTCCAAAATCGGCGAGAACAAAATTGGCATCTCCGCTGATGACGATGCACCCCATGTCCTTAAGTCGACTCGCAAGATATTCTCTTCCAGAAGCTACAAGGGCCACATTGTCTCGGATAATTTCGGGATTTTCTATCAAGTAATCGATAGCTATCGCCGCGACACCGTTCAACTCACAGTATGGACGGACCTTGCGCAATAAGCCGGTGCACCTCCGATTGGAAAGCAAATAGCCTGCCCTCAGTCCCGCGAGCCCACCTGCTTTCGAAAAGGATCGAAGCACTATCAGGTTGTCGAATTCATCTACACTCGCGTGCCAAGCTGAAGAATCGAACTCGGCATACGTTTCGTCCAAAAGAACTGCCACGCCCTTCCTTTGGCAGGCGCTGAGCAATTGCCTTAGCGCATTCTCGCCCACGGTCAGGCCGAGCTTCGCGTTAGGACTCGATACGATAACGAGTTTCGTTCTGCACCCAACCGATCCTTTGGCTGAATTCAGCGGAAACTCATGCGGGAGCTCATATTCAGCGATCCCGACCGGTAACTGATGCAACCGCGCGTAGAATTGGTAAAGTCCAAAATTCGGCTCTACTAAGACGACATGGTCGCCTGGATCACAGATTACGTCGAAGACATGCCGGATTCCCCCGGCAGCGCCATGACAAAACAGCAGTTGCTCCGCAGAAACTCTGAGGCTCCTCGCTAGCTTCTCGTACTGCGGCGAGAGATCTGGATAAGTGTTGAAGACGTTCGGAGTTAGTCGCGATGCAATCTCCCGAAACAACGGCTCAGCGAGCTGAGGAGCCAATTCATTCAGATGAAGCCGGAGAATCCCTTCGCAACACGGGTCAAAATCCTCTCGGCGGAAAAGATCAAGGATATGTGCGCGTGGCTCGATCACCCGGCGCCCGAGAAGAAAGGCGAAAAGCTTCTTCTCAACAATGTTGATCCTTTCGTAGAAATCTTAGGTCATTTACTAGCGCGCGGATCCGCGCAGCAGGTACGGAGACCAAAAATATCGATTTTAATCTTGCGCTCCGCTTCCTAGAGAACCGCAGACAAGGAGCGCATTTTGGGATGCTGGTTGTTCGGCCTTTTTCTGCGTCTGTCGCATTTTCATCACTTAGTTTCTCACAGATTCAACGCGACTTGATATCAATTACAAAGTTCGGCAGCAAGAACTAATTCGGTCAGTTCCCATGTATTCCCGCAGAGGCTCCGGAACGAGAACACTTCCGTCCGGTACGACATTGTGCTCCAAAACTGCTGCCCAGACCGAGGCGTCGCGATGCCAGAAGCATTTAACGCGGAAGAACATGCCCTCCCGTCTCCCCGGCTCCCGGAGACAAAGAAAGCCCTCAAGGATTCCGGCAAAATGGGACCCCGCCGCGCGATTCCGCATGGGCGAGTTCCGCAGTTACTAGCGCTTTACCTGCCTGGAAGACTCCTTATCCCACTCAGGGCCCACTTATCACAATTTGGCGTTTGGAATTGAACTGCATTTCCACGATTGGAATAAGAGATAAGAGGGGAGCAAGAAGCACACGCCTGTGAAAGGACTCAAACACGTCAAAACCCCTCTGGTCGAGTATAAGGGGCCTCACCCGGGTTGGAGTCGGGTCTGGCTCAAGGACGAGACCGCGCAGCTCTCCGGAGCTTTTAAGTTCCGGGGGGTGGCCAGCTACTTCGCAAACGCCTGCCCGCAAACCTCCGTCGTCACCGCGTCTACGGGCAATCACGGCACAGCGGTGGCGATGATGGCCCGAAGCGCCGACCTGTCAGCCCACGTGTTTGTGCCGATCCACATCTCAGACAATAAGAAAGGACGCCTCAGGGCGGCGAGCGCGACGGTGAGCGAAGTCGCGGGCAGCTATCAGGATTGTGAGGTGGCGGCGCGGCAGTTCTCCGAGGCAAACGGGTTCCAATTCATCCACAGCTTCGAGGAAGAGGGAGTAATCGAGGGACACGCGAGCCTGCTGCAAGAAATCCGCCTGGAAGCGCCCGATCTGCCGATGTTATTCGTTCCCGTGGGTGGAGGCGGACTATTGACGGCGTGCTTGAGGCATGTGTCCTCTCAGTGCCGGGTAATCGGCGTCGAGTACAGCGAGGCACCGGCGCTGCTCCAATCATTAACGTCCGGATTCCGCGTGACCGTCACGACGAAGCCGGATGCGGTCGAGGGATTGAGCGTTCCCCAAATCGGCAATAAAGTCTTCGAGGCCGGGATGCGGTGCAAACCGGAAATCGCGCTGGTGACACTGCGGGAGATGGAGCGGGCGACATGGCTTGCCTGGCACCACAATGGTATTCAATGCGAACTGGCGGGCGCGGCGGCACTTGCGGCCGCGCTTAAACGCAACGAATCCTGCGGTGAATGCGCCTGTGTCCTGAGCGGGGGCAATGTGGACGAAAGCCTGTTCTCCTTCATCGTAAACTCCGATTGGGACTTGGAACCATAAAAACCATCGGCATCCTCGGCGGCGTCGGACCGGAGGCAACCTGCCTCCTTTACAGAATGCTCATTTCCGAGAGCAGAGTCCGCTCCGGAGGGCAAAGCCCCGCCATCTACCTTTACAGCCTGCCCGTCACCTCGGAGATCGAAAGCAGCATGATTTCCGGGTCCATGAGCAAAGAGCACATCGCGGCACTTCGCGTTGAGTTAAAAAAAGGCGTGGCGATGATGCGGTCTCAAGGGGTGCGCGAAGTCGCGCTGCCTTGCAACACGCTCACCCATTATGCACGGCCAATGATCCAGGGACGGTTCCACAACCCGGTCGACGCGGTGGCCAGACGGGTCAAAGCAGACGGACACCGGAGGGTCGGAATCCTGGCGTCTACGGCGACGCGCAAGCTGCGCCTGTTCGAGAACGCACTGGAGCCATTAGGGGCAGCTTGTCATTATCCTAAGCCGTCCGAACAGGAAACTTTGGCGCGTTATATCATCGGGCAACTCGTAGGGGCAGCGGCCAAGATCCGCGACGAGGAAATCTTGACAACGATGAGAAAATTAGGCGAGGATACGGACGTCATCGTTCTCGGATGTACTGATTTGTTCTTATTGGCGGCGCAGGCCAAAAGCGCCGGGCTAGCGGTCATTGATTCGCTTGAGGAACTGACCGCTTCTTGCGTCGCACAGGATTAATAGGCACCTACGATGGGTTCTTCCAAATTTACGGGAGTGTGACTAGCTTACTTCACAACCGTTGCCTATTGCCCGAGGAAGTTCTCGGCGTAGGTGTCATGCGGAACGATCCGGGGACAGCGGGTGCCGTCGAGGCTGTCCGCGCAACTTTGGAATGGATGCAAAGCTTCGTGGCTCGGGGACATCCGCTGCTGAAACGCAACGACGCAGTTTGCCCGTTTGTGGCATATGCGCTCGAGCAGAAGGAAATCCACGTCTTCCTGTCCGAACTCGAGCAACCCACGGAGGAACAAATATGCGCGCTAATCAGAGCGCAGGCGCGCATTTTTTTTCGATTGGACGACCCGGACCGGAACAAGAGGTCGCTGGCATCGCTGCTGATCATGTTCCCGGCGTGGAGCGAGCCTAGTTACGACGGTTTAAAGATTGCGCGCGAGCGGGTAAAACCGGACTTGCTCGATGCCGGTCTGACCCTTGGCGAGTTCTACCCGGGGAACCCCGATCGGAGCATCCAAAGCCGGGATCTCGTGATCGCAAGTTCTCCCCATCCCATGCTGGTGCTCCGCAACCTAGCTCCGCACGACGTGCTTTTTCTGCGGAAACAGCCCGACCTCCTGGAACGATACCGGAAAAAATTCCCCCGCAAGTGATGACTTTGCGCACGGCTCTTTCCACCATTCGATTTCTAGCAGTGGGTCCGACGGTTCATCTTCTTTCGCCTCCGGAAGGCGGCGGCGAGCCCCCCAACCTGCGACTGCTGGCGTACCGAGGCGCCACCTGCGGAGCGATTGCCCGCGTGACCCTTGCGAACGGCGAGGCGCTCCTGACGCTTGAGAGGAACGGCGAGGCGGACGGGAACGACGAACTGGAAACGTGGCGGCTGCTCAGTAGGATCGCCGTCCGTCTGGGCGATTATCGCCTGCCGCTTAGGATTCGTGGTGCCTCGCGCCATGCATGCGACCACGGCCTCTGCGTGGAAGACGGCTTCGAGCGCGACGGCGATGGCGACTATCTACGAGCGCCGACGGTTTTCGTTCGACCAGCCGCCGCGAGAGCGGGCGACATGGAAGCGGTTTATTCCGACCCATTTTCGATCCCATGGAACTTCGTCCCGATCGAAGCGGACCTTTTGCGATACATCGACATTGACCCGTATCAGAGTAAAAATCCTCGGGTGCTCGACTTAGGTTGCGGATTTGGCAAAAACGCCGTCCTGCTCGAACACCTGGGGTTTGAAGTTTACGGTATTGACTTGGCAACCGCCGCCATCAGGCGCTGCCGCGAAATCGTGCAGCGGCCTGACAGATTCGTAGCCGGGTCAGTCACCGATCTGCCGTGGCCGGACGCGGCGTTCGACACGGTGCTGGATGTCGGCTGCTTGCACTGTCTGCCCAAGGTAGACCAGCAGCCGGCGATCCGGGAAATCGCGCGGGTGCTGTCCGCTGAGGGGTATCTGCTCTCGCGCTTGTTTAAGCCGAAGGATCCGCAGTGGCTGGCCCAACAGCCATTCACCGCCAAAGCATTCGGCCTGACCCTGGCCGACGTGCTGCACCTGTTCGCCACCACATTCACCATCCGGGAACTCGAACAAACAGACACAACGCATTACGTCAAGGCGCACCCGATCCGCTTACAAGCAAAATGACAGAGAAATATGGGATTCTGTTCGGCGGCCGATCGACGGAGCATGATGCGTCGATACATTCCTTTGCGGCCTTCCTGGATCAGATCAACGGCAGCCAGGTCCATCGACGACGGTTCCGCGCCGCGGTGTTCGTGGACCGCGGAGGCAAGCTGCACTGGCTGACGGCAGAGAAATTGCGAGAACCGATGAAGGATTATGCTTGCGTGGAGGAAATCCGCTGGTCCGACTTCCTCGAACTTTGCGCAGTCGAAGCTTTGTATTGGTTCAACCTCCTGCATGGGAATGAAGGCGAGGATGGCTGCGTACAGGGCCTGGCGGAAATCGTCGGAATCCGGGGTAGTTTCGGCGGCGTCTTCGCGGCCTCTTTCACGATGTCCAAATGGGCGCAGGGATTTGCCGCCGCCGCCCTCACCAACCAGGCCGTGCAAGCGCCGCCAACCTGGATAGTGGACAAACACACCACACCCGACGAACTGAGCCAGACCATCGAGCAAATCGGCGGCCCCTTCGTCCTGAAGCCAAACGCGATGGGGGCCTCACTTTTCACGGAGCGTTTCCGTCGCACGCAGAAGAAGGTCGCTTGGCAAGCTTTGCAGCTTCTGCTCCGGTTCGACCGTCAAGCGATCCTGCAGGCCTTCATCGATGGCGACGAATACACGTGCGGGTGCCTGCAAGAAGGCGACCGCGTCGTAGCGCTCCCGATTATCCACGCGAGGACTGAGCGTAACTTCCTCGGACACCTAGAGAAGCATTCCCGGGGCAAGGTGCAGGCCAGCTTTGTCACAGACGAATATCCGGTGGTCCGGCGAATCCGGACAGCCAGCGAGCAATTGTTCCGACGCATTGGACTGTCCAACATGGCGCGCTTCGATTTCATCCACCACGCGAAAGAGGATGCGCTCTACTACTTGGAATGCAACAGCATTCCTGGATTGGGTCATGGCAGCGCATTTCCCATGATGTTGGAGGAAACTGGACGCGGTATCTTAGACCTCATTGACGTGGCGATCCGCAATGCGAAGAGCGATTACTTTCCATGCAAATCTTATGCCTACGCAATCGAGCACTGAAATCTCCGCGCCCCCACGTTTCGGTCTTTTTTATCTCCCAGTGTTGGGGCTTGGCACGACAGATACGGCCGCTGGGAGCCTCGCGGCGATCGAACGGCAGGTCTGCTACGCGGATCAGCACGGCTGGAGCCAAGTATGGCTTGCTGAGCATCACGGTGCGCGGTACGGAGGAATAATTAGCGCCCCGGAGGTATTCGGTGCGTATCTAGCGGCGCGTACCGCCCAAATCCGCATCGGTCCGGCCATCTGCGTGCTGCCTTTGCACGACCCGCGCCACCTCGCCGAGCGTTATGCCCTCCTGGACCAGTTGTCAAAGGGCCGGCTGGAAATGGGGATCGGCCACGGCTTCCTCGCCCATGAGTTTGAGCTTTTTGGAATCGATCGGGCCGAGAGTAGGGAACGATTCAAGGAGGCCCTCGAGGTGATCGTTACCGCGTGGAAACAAGGTTGGATTACTTTCTCAGGAAAGTTCTACCGTTATGAAGCAGCCGAGGTGTACCCAGAGTGCGTGCAGAGCCCACCGCCCATTTGGGTGGCAGCCTCCAGAACACGAGAGTCATTCGAAACAGCGGGCCGCCACGGTTATCACTTGATGATTAATCCGTACACAAGGACGCCGGAAGAAGTTTCCGAAGGTCTGACCACGTACTTTGCCGCTCGCGAAGAGGTCGGATTGCCAAAGCATGGGGCGCGTATCACGGCAGTCCAACACCTCTTTTGCGGCGAAATCGACACGGCACTGGTGGCCGAGTTCAATTCTTACCTGCAGGCGTTGGCTGAGGCAGCGAATTCAACTTCAAGGCGGGGGGACGCGGCAAGCCAAGCCAAACATTTCGAGGCGCTGAGTTTCGACAAGGTCTATCCTCAGAAGGTTCTTTTCGGACGCAGCGAAGACCTAGCAGAGCGGATCGACAAGTGGCGCCGGCTCGGCGTTACGGATTTTTGTCTCATGCCGCAGTTCGGCTGCATGTCCTGGGAACGAAGCCTAGAGTCGCTCCAGCGCTTCACAGAGGAGGTCGTTATGGCCCAGAGATCTCAGATCTCAGAAACTCCGTTCAAAGAAAATGCGCGCGTCTCGGGTGTCGCCAGCTAATCTCCGCCTTCTTCCCGACGCAATAGACGAACCGATTTTCCGGAGCAGGCATGTCCACACCGCTGTTTCTTTTTTCCTTGTGGTACTATCCTTCCCATTTCGGGGTCCACGTCGACGACATGGCGGACGGATTTGCAGCAGCAGGGTACGACGTTTCGATTGTCACCGTCAAGGAAGAGGTATTTTCACACCGTTACTTCGATGGCGTGCGACACATGTTCGTCAAAGCGGCCGTCGGAGAGCGGCGTGTCGTTCGGCTGAGCGTGTCTGCGCTAACTGAACGCGGGCCTTGCTCGCCGATCGTTGAGCTGATCAAGGACGAGAATTTTGACGCGGTGGCTCGCGAAGTGAAATCGGGAAGCGCACATCTCGTACACTTCTTCGAGATGCTTGTCGGTGAATTCAGCCGAGCCCAGTTTCCCAACGCATTGGATGTATCCGTCATTTACGCCGGAAACTTCGTGTCACGCCTGCTCAACCTGCCGTGCAGCGAGCTTTCAACGCTGCAAATCGACGCTGCCATCAGCGAAATGCTGGAGCCGCATTTGGAGACTCTCGAGCAGACGGCGACGCGCCTGCGCGGAGTAGACGTCATTCTTTCGGAGACACAATCGCTGGCTTCCATGATGGTTGCCAGCCGTCTCCGCACCGCGGTAGAATACGTTTCGCGACCGATCGCATTCGACCAAATCCTCCACGCGCGTCGGCGTGACGTGCGAATGGAACTCGGATTTTCGAAGAACGCACGCGTTTTAATTTACGCCGGCCGCCCGACCAAGAACGCAGAAATCCTGCCCCGAGTGTTGCGCCGTGTCCAAGAGATGGTCCCAGCCGAAAACGTGGTGCTGGCGCTGATCGGAACGCAAAATGTCGATGTACGTTCGTGGCCGGATTTCGAGACGCAGAGTCGCCGCATCAGAACGGTGCCATTCGCTACGAGGGACACCCTCTACGGCTATCTCAAGAGCGCGGACGTCCTAGTTTACCCTAGCTTGCTCGACGGCCAGGCGAAGATAATTTCGGAGAGTCAAGCCGCAGGCTTGCCCGCAGTTGTGTTCGATGCACCGGCGAGCGCGAACGGCGAGATTGTCGACGGGTTGACGACTGGTCTGATCGTTCCCTGCGGAGACCTCGACGCCTTCACGCGTGCCGTCCGCCAATTACTGGCAGATGAGCCTTTTCGAACCTCCCTCGCCCAAAGTAGCCGCTTGTTCGCTGCGCAGACGATGACTCCAGCCGCATTCGTCGCCCGGGTCGAATTAATCTGGAGCGCGATGGCTAACGCCCAAAAGCACGAAGGCTAGTCAAGATACGTTTCCAACTGTTTACCAAGTTGTACTCGGCCGCGATCCGAGCCTGGATTCGCTCGATGTAGGACCGTTGTTTTTCCGGATGGGTTAAGAAATACAACGAACGCTCGACGTACTCTCCGGCCTCCGGCGCACAGACGACTTCGCCCCGATCAAAAAAGTCGTACACACCCTCGTTATCTACCACGCCGAAACGACCAAAAGAAAATACCGTCCAAAAGCGGTCCTGGATGCCACGTTCCGCGCGCCAGAACGGAGCATGGACAATCGGACAGAGCTTGCTTTTTGTTAGGATCGAGCGATGCACTATCTCATCGACCTGGCCGAGATCGCTCCCGAAGTTTCCTGCAACGACCTGCGTCCTTCCGACGAGCAGCGGATCCAAAAATCTTTCCATTGCCTCAAGGTTCCCCATGCCCGGCCGTCCCCATCTGGAGCCCACATACCCGATGTCATAGCAAAATTCGTCCATCACGGGACGCATTCGCGCGAGATCGTCCGGCCAGACGTGCGCCGATCCGTACGGAATCCAAAAAATTCGTGGCCCCAACTTCCGCACAATCCGCGCTTTCTCAGGGAACTCCGCAAAACTGGTTTTGCAGCCAAAGCCATATACCTCGACACCTGCCTCCAACAATCTTTCAATCGACGCATAGACCGGCCAATGCCAGGTGCGAAAGAAAGCCTCCGGGTCGTCCCCGTAGTCGATTTCCGTTTCGTCCTCGAAGGCGTGCAGTTTTTGGAGAACGATGTCTCCCCGCACAGTCAAACCCGAGTTGACCAGCGCTTCAGCCGAAGGGCGCCGCCAGCAAATCCACAGCCTGTGTCGCGAGGAAGGCGCGGGCGCACTTGTCCATTCCACGTCGAAACCCAAGTGCCGGAATATCGCCGCGAATGCGCTCCAGGAATATCGATTCGTATGCCACCACTCGGTGTATCCGACCAGGGTGATGAGTGGCCAGGCCATCAGTTCGAGCTTTAGTGCAGAGAAGACCACAACGTCGCATATTGTGCGGCGATGATCTCCCACCTGTGAGCCCAACAATAAGCGGCAGCTGCGGCGGAGAGGTCATGACGCAAGGCGGAATCTTCAAGCAAATGCGCAATACCCTCCGTCATGTTTTTCGGCTGGTACGTGACTTCGCGCAATTCAGAAAACCACGTAGTCGGCGAAGTAAGGACAGGCACACCAGATGCCAAGCCGATGCGAACGGCGCCACTGGTCACGGCAGCCTCCGGGTAGTCGTCATACCAGTATACCAGGATATCAGCCTCCCTCGCCAACCCCGCGACGATTTCTTCGGCCCCGACGTACGCCGTGATCCGGCGCACTGGGAGACCGGCGGCGGCCTCCGTCCAGCCGGCTTCATCAGCGCGTGACCGTGCATAGCTATAAATCAACAACTCAGTGTTGGGCAAGGCTCGCAGAACGTCGAGGAGCTTCCAGAACCCCTTGTGCGGCTTAAGGAAGCCGAAAGCGCCGATCACGCGGCCAGGGAACGGCTTGCGCGACGGAAACCAAGTTGGACAGCCATGAGGAATTCTCGCAATCCTTTTGTCTGGCCACTTCCGCCGGAGCATTTCGGTGCCCCGTCGGGTGAGTGCCACCAGCGCATCCGCCTCTGCCTCCCAAGGCTCACGTTGTTCGGTAATCGTGTGTTCCGTAATTACTACGGGCCCATGTAAACGGTGTTGGGCCAATGAGGCTTGAAGTTCGTCGGCATCGAAAAGCTTATGTTCATGCTGAACATGGAGCAACTTTGCGCTCACGGCATCGGCTGCTCTCGTGACCATTCGCAGGTCGGGAAGGTGCTGCGATAAAAACGTGGCGTACTCCGCAATGCCACAGGGCGAACCAAGACTCGGCACCCACATCGCCTGTCCAGTCAAGACTTGCATCCTGGGAGTAAACCATCGCGTTTTCAGGGCGCAAGGACGGATGATGGTAGGACCACACTTCTCTGCGGGGCGGGCCATGCGGGCCCCGTCCATTATGACGATCAGGTCCCCAGCCCTCCATCCTTATTGAAGGCGCGTCATCAAAGCGCTCGGCTTAGCGACCAACCAGTATTATTTTGGAGCGGCTGGGAAAGTCTTCTTCGAGGCTTCTCCATAAGATCTATCGGTCCCGCCGTTATCCGACAGTAAGTTGCACACATCTTAGGTCCTGCCTCCGCGATCAGGCAGTACGCAAGCAACAGGGCTCGTTCCTATCCCACTCGATTGCGCAGAACATGTCGCTGCCAAATCTGAAGAACCTCCTCAAATGGCGCTTCTTCATCGACTTTAGCGCGGAGCGCCAATTTGTTGAAACCTATCGCAAGGCTCTGCGCATCCGGATGGCGCATCAGGATATCGTTGTAGGCACGCTTTCCGGAGGCAATCAGCAGAAAGTCATTCTTGCGCGTTGCATGGCATTTAGACCGAAGCTGCTCATCGTCGACGAGCCAACAAGAGGTATCGACATCGGTGCGAAGGCGGAGGTTCATCAGCTTTTGCGCAAACTGGCAGCCGAAGGAGCTGCTGTGACGGTAATATCTTCGGAACTGCCGGAGATCATCTCACTTAGTGACCGCATTGTCACTGTAAAGGAAGGCCGCATTACCGGGGACACGCCCGCAAACGAGGCGACCGAACAAAAACTAATGAAACTAATGGTTCTCGGACCTGACGAACACCAGGTTCACACCGCCATTGCCGCTTAAATGCTAGCATAAGCCCGTAACATGACCGCATGTGCCACAAAAGACAAAACGATCCAAGAGGAAGCGAAAAAACCATAGGTTGTCAAAATTTCCGAGGACCTGGTCGAGCTTGGCTTCGATGCGCAGAAGAATCTGCGGATCGATCTCGCCGCCGGGCCGCAGATAGTGGATCGTCACCGAGGTGACCGGCTTGATGGCCGCCACAACTGAGCGGGTCTCCGAGACGACCTCGTTGCCGCCAGCCTCGATCAGCACGGCGCGATAATCAACTTGGTCGCCTTCGGCGAGGCCGAGGCCGGAGAGGTTATCGGTAAATGTGTAGGCGGGCGAGGAGGTACCGAGCCCGATGGTCACCCAATCGCCGCCCCGGACGCGCCGTTCGAAGCGGACGCTTTGGCTTGAACGTTCCGGATCCGCCGTGGCGAGCAGTAACACCTCGGTTCTTACCCGCCTTCCGTTCTCTGGAGAGTTCAGCGTGATGAGCGGGGCAGGTACGGTCGCGCTGAAGCGTTCAGTGCTGCGAGTGTGACCCGCGTTGTCGAGCACAAAGGCGCGATACTGCACCGCGGTGCCGGTCGAATAGGCGGACACGTCACGGAAGACGCGGAACGGCCGGCTGTCGTCGGTCCCCATGTCCTTCCATTCACCGTTGCCCACGCGAGCCTGGAATGTGACCTCGTAGAACGAGTGGCCGCCCACGTCTGTGCGGACCTCCAGGCGCCCACCATCCTCCGTTCGCGAAGGTCGGAATCGTCGCCGTCTGGATCTGCTCAGAGTTGTTGAGCGCGACCACGTACTCCGAGCGGTCGAGGCCGATGCGCGAGAAGGAATAGATGCCGGGCCCATCAGTTGCGTAGCGGTGCTGCTGGGCTCCGTTGCGCAGGGTCTTGTGTTTCTTTGTCAATACCGCGAGCTTGGCGATGCTCTGAAACAGCGGATGTTTGCGGTCGAAGTTCGACTCGGCGGTGGTTGCGTCAGTGCCGATCAAATCATCGTCGTTATACTCGGCGACCCTGCTCGGGAACATATCCTGGCGGGCCAGCTGGTCGCCGCCGTCCCCTGTGAAACCTTGCTCGTCGCCGTAGTAAAAGAAGGGGTTGCCACGTGACAAATACATGAGCTCGTGCGCCAGGCGATCCGCTTGAGCAGCTCCTCGTCCGGGGCCCCGGGGTTGGCCACCGAGACGAACCGTCCGATGCGTCCGATGTCGTGGTGGCAAAGATTGTTTGTGGAATCGACGGCGGCAGCTTTAGCGGTGGTGTCGCGCGAGCCATCTTGTCCAACGCTCGCTCCGCTGGCGTAGCCTGCGCACGAGTGGGCGGCGAAATTTCTTCGTTAAAGGAATAGGCCTTCGTCTTTGTGGCGGGTTTACCGACCTGCGTATTGTCCGGCTTTGCTTGGGGTTCGCGCCGGAGGAGGGTGAAGGCGAGGAAAATCCCGCCGATAAGCAGGAAGAGAAGAAATCGACCCGGCAGGCTTCTGAAAGACTTCCGTCCAAACCTGGCGCAGGTTCATTTCGATTCCTCCGGTTGCCGTTGGCCTACCGCGCGCACTACGAGGACGTTCCATTTGTTGTCAGGGGCGAGATTGTTTCGTCCGCCATGGCCAGCCGTTCTGGAAAAGCGGATAGGCTTTCGCTTCGTCCGTGAGAGAAAGCAAGCGTTCAGGCACGACCGGACGTGAATCTTGAAAGAACGTCACCGCGTAGAACGGCTTCTCGGAGGCGTTAAGACGCAGCGCGTACACCTTTCGGTTGTAAATGACAGTCAGATGATCTTTGGCCTCTGGTCTCGGCGCGCGGATCGTGAAGTAGTAGTTGCCAGGCGTGAACGAGATCAGAAAATCAGCGTTCGCTTGCTCGTGCACGGCGACGGACTTCGCGTAGAGTCCCGAGATTGCGGAGGGAAAGAGGACTGTTGTGTTACCCGACTTGAAGGCGATCGGCAGATTGTAGATAACGAATTCATCCAGGGGCTTCTGAACGATTTCTCCGGCGTGTGCCGTCTGGACAAACCAGCCGGCCACGACGAAAATGAGAATATGACAGCAGGCGAAAAGCAGTTTGAGAGCTTCGTTACCAGTGATCCCGAAATTCTCGGGGGCGAACCCGTGCTGACTGGAACGAGGTTGCGGCTGCTGACCGTGCTTCAGTGCTATGAAGACGGCGCAACGCCCGAGCAAGTGTTCGAATGGTACCCGGGCGCCAGCCTGGAAGTCCTGCGGCGCATCAGATCTGTCTTTCGTCCAGGAGTGGCCGCGAGCCACTGATGCGAATCCTTTTCGACAACGATGTCCCTTGGCCACTTCGCAAGCATCTGACGGAGCACGAGGTACTTTCTGCCTATCACTGCGGCTGGCATCAAAGAAAGAATGGTGAATTGCTGGATTTGGCGGAAGCCGATGGCTTCGATCTTCTCGTGACCTGTGACGCGAGCATGAGATTCCAGTAACAAGTGACTGGACGAAGAATCGGAGTCCTTGCACTGACGCAAACGAATTGGCCCTTGGTCGAGCGTCATGTCTCGGAATTGCCAAGGCAGTGAATCAAATGAGGGCTGGTTCATATTACGGGTTGATTATTCCACGTCCAAAGGACTAGAGAGGCTCCTCCTTGTATTTGAAGTCCTGCACGACAAGCGGGAGTCGTCCGTTGGCGAGCAAGTCGGTGTTGCGAATGAAGAGAAATTCGACGGTGAACTTCACCGGCTCCCGGAACTCGAGTTTGCTGACGGTTCCGGTTCGAATGAGGTTGCCTTCTGCGCGAACGGCGACGGCCTCATATGATTGGCCGGCCCCGTCCCTGATCTTTCGGGTGTCGAGAATGTCTATCTTCGTTAGAGTCTCGGAAGGAGGCGGTCCCCTCGAAGGGGGCAAGCGTCCAACTCGACACGTCACTCCAGGCCGAGATGTCGATCAGCTGAAACAATTCTTGAATCGTCGCGGACAACTCAACGCCTTCCTCGGCGATTCCTGCAAGGTCACTAAGTGTGTCCGTGATTCCGGAATCCTGCAGGGATTCGGAAAACAACCCGCTATCAATCAAAGCGACGGCCGCAACGGGAACGTCGAGAGTTCGTGCGACTTCCTCGAAGATGACGCGCTTTCGCTTGCCTCGCGGCAGCGTGATGATGTGCTGACGGCCGTAATTGGCGATCAGGAATCCGGCGAGTTCCTTCAGTTGCTCGTTAGACTCTTGGACGTAGGTCAGATCGAAATGGGCAAGTCGCCCTGAATGCGAAAGCGATGTTGCGTACGTGGTGTTCGGTCTCGGGGGACTTTAAAAAACGCGTAACGGCCTCCGGCGTTGGTTTGGCTATGAGGGACTCCCGCTCATTCTGCGGATGCTACGTGCTGGAATTCGATCCAGGATTCTAGGAACGTTGCCGTGGCCGGCAGGTGAGTAGCCTTGTATTCGAGCGTCGCCATGGCATAGCGGGCGACCACGTCGAGACGCGAAGGATTTTCAGAAATCCATTCATCGAACACTTCGGTGTAGAGTGCTTCGACATATTGCGTGACCTGTGCGAGTCGAAGATTGCGGCGATCCTCGTCCGCCGGATGGCCCGCATCGACCCTTGCGCCTGCGTCCAGTTCCCGTAGGAAAGCCCCTCCTCAACGATAAGGTTAAATCATAGTAGGGATCGGTCTTGGAAAGCAGGTCACACATGAAGGCGGACTTCCTCCTCGCGTCATACCGAGCAGAACGGCTAGTTGCGGCGTGTCGGAAACGAAATTGCGGACACCGATCAGGTTGTGATTCGATCCGTCGTAAAGCGCTTCGGCCCCGTCGAGATGCCCCGTAAATGTGGAGGAGAGCGGGAGCAGATCGGCCAGCCATTCATCCAGGTTGTGGTCGGCATGGTGATCGAGGAGTACTGGAAACTGACGCCGGAACTTTCCGGCAAATTAATTCGGCTTGAGGCGGCGTGAAACATATTGCAATGCAATATATTTCAATGTAATATGGAATTCGTTGAAGAACCTAATTTCACCAACGTAATCCAACGCTTTCCAGACAGTGACTACGCGGCATTTCAGGGAGATTTGGCGGCTCACCCGGAGCAAGGCGACCTCGTGCGCGGAACCGGCGGCTTTCGAAAAGCTCGCATGCGTCTTCCCAGCGCAGGCATTGGCAAAAGCGGCGGAGCACGGGTGATTTACCTCCATGTGCCGGAACAGGAAACCATTTACCTCGTGATGATCTATGGAAAGAGCCGAAAGAAAGACCTCACCCGTGAAGAAGAAAACGCCCTCCGGAAAGCTGCGGACCAAATCCGAAATTCTCGCCGCGCTCGATGAAATGGAGTTCAGCGGCCCCGCCTTGGTTTCCGCTGCCCAAGGACTTGCCGACGCTCTCACCGGGCGAAAGAAAGTTACATTGCGGACTTTTCACGTTTCTGCCCAACCCGAGCTTCAGCCAAAAGACATTGCGGCCATTCGCGACAAGCTCAACGTGAGCCAGGCGGTGTTTGCTGCGTATCTTGGCGTCAGGCCCGCAAGCGTCATGAGTTGGGAATATGGAACCCGCCGCCCTTCTGGGGCCGCCAGAAAGCTGCTGTTCATCGCCAGAAAGAATCCAAAAATATTGGTGGAAGCTTGAGCTGGCCGAGTGCGCTCGCGCGAAGCAGCTTTTACGGGCTCCTTCAAACCGAAGATAAAGGCAGCTCGTCTCCTTCCACCGAATATCCGGCGGCCTCATATCCCTTCAAGCGCCGCCCAAACATGGCGGCCAGCATCGGCACAGCATCATCGATATAATCGTAAACGATGACTTCCTTTTTGTTGGCATGGAGCCGGTGGAGCCTGCCAACATATTGCTGGAGGGTGCCCTTCCACGAGATCGGCATCGCGAGAAACAGGGTATCGAGCCGCGCATTGTCAAATCCTTCACCGATGTAGCGTCCCGTCGCGAGGAGCACGCAGTCTTCCGCTGCCGGGATCTGCTCAAGGCGATCCATGACGCCCCGGCGTTGTTTCACTGCCATGCCGCCACGAAGGATGATCAGATTCTTGACCGAGCCTTCCAACCGCCCGGCGAAAAAATCGAGATGGTCGATCCGTTCCGTCAGGATCAGTGGGGAACGGCCTCGACGGACAGCGTTCAACACGTCCTGCACAATGACGGCATTGCGGGATTCGTCGTGAGCCAGCGCATTGTAAATTTCGTGAATGGGCGGCTTGTCAGCCCGAGGGGGAAGCCGAAAAGTTGTCGGACGCGGGAGGACAAGATGCCGAAAGGGCCGGGTGGCAGCTTGTTCACGGGCGTTCACCCGATAACGAATTCCGCCGCATTGCATCAGGATGATCGGATGATGGCCATCCTTTCGAAAAGGCGTGGCCGTCAAGCCATTTCGAAAGCCGAGATGATCTGTGGACAGACTTCCCGGACACGCAAAAGCTTCCGAAGGCGCTCATTTTCGGAACGCAAACGGTCATTCTCGACCAATGCGGCGGCCAGGCGATCTCCATTGTCCTCCGATTTCATTCTCTCTGAAATGGGTAGGCGGAAACTGATGGATTGTCATGCCGAAGGCTTCGCCTTATTCAGATTTTCATGCGACATGGCGATCTGATGAAGGATCCTTTATGCCGGCATTCTCTTTGCGATTGAAAGCAAAATCCATGAAGGCGACCGGCTGGCTGCTTCACAGGGCGTGAAATTGACCGATTCGAACGTTCGTTCGCTCGTGATCAAGGCATCACACGCCTCTCAGGGCAAACGACCTCAACCCGCGCCGCAGGACTTCGCCAATCCGAAGGACAAATTCCTTGGAAAGCTTTTTGAGGAATTGATGGCTGTAAGATTCCCTGGCTGTCGAAGAGAAGTTGCCGGACGGCACTACGGAGCACCAGGAGCTGTCCGCTGCCGAGTGGGTCGCCTCCCTTGGAGCGATCAAGGAATCGTGCAGCCTCCGCACGGGAAGCGAACCAGGATCGCGGGATTATCTCGATTTTCTTGCCGGATTCATCGCGCAAGCCAGGGGCCGGAAATGATCGAAACTCCAACCTTTTCGCGATAAAGTCGAGTCCGTCCGTCCTCCCGGCGCTGCCAAACGCGAAACGAAGGCGCTATTTTTGACGGCTCTCCGGTTTCGAGACGGGCTCGACGATTGTCTCGAACGCATCGAATCGGACGCGTTTCTTCTCGATGAAGACGAACTTGACGAGCTGGCCATCGCATTGACGGAGCTGGCCGAGGACCTGCACGCGGACGCCGGACTTTGGAGAAGCCTGGAGGCGTATCATCAAGAGTTTTTCGGCGTTTCGCTACCGCTTTTGCGCAGGCCCGGCGATCCCGCGTTGCGAGACATTCGACGCCCGCCGTTTTCAGTTTTTTCTCTACAGTGTGTGGCGACATTTTCTACCGGATCACATCGTTTCCCCGGAGCATCGCGGGTTTCAGGCCATCGCCCGTTTCGCAAGCAAGTATTTCTCCCAGGCTTTCGCCGCACAGCCGCAGCGGTCCGCGGTGGCGGACTTCCTGGCCAAGCCCAACCGGCGGGGCTGGGAGGTGAAACGCAAGCTCGTGTGGCTGGGAACCCGTTCGTTTCTTTTCCGTTTTGCATTCAACGACTATGTGCGCCGGCAAGAGATCAAACCCGGTGAAGAAATCACTGCCACCGACGATTTTCTGTGCCAGCAATGCACGGAATGGTCGGGACTGGGAGCCGTGGATATCCTCGCTGCGGCGTTGGATTTGCCGGATGCGGACCGCGCCGTGCTGCGCGGCTGGTATGAACGCCATGCCGCCTTTTACCGGATCGAATCTTTAAACGTTCGAGGTTCGGAAGTGGAAACTCTGGATGCGGTGAATCTCATCAATGACCAGACATATCGCGTCCGGGTCGAGGTCGAGCGGAAGACATGCGTATTTCAATCCGGCCAGATGGTTTATGGCAGCCTCGTGCCCTGGCATGATGAATGGTATTGGTCGGGGGCACAGAAAACCTGGGAAAATCCGCCCAGGGACTTTTCTTCCGTGAAGCGGGAGTTTCGCGAAAAAAGCTCTTTCATCGCTTACCGGTATTGTCCGGACCTGGCGCAGCGGGCGCGGGAATTCGCCGCGGAGCATTTCGCGGATTTCGTGCGATTTCACGGCTCCGATCTCGCCCTCTTTCCCGACGGGCTGTCGGCCGCCGCTGCCGAACAAAAACGCCTGCGCGTTTTCTCCGAGATCAAGGCTGGCGAGGATCTGGAAAAAATCCTCAGAAAACATGGCGTGAAACGTCCGGGACAGGGCGACTATCCACGCAAGTTTGTCGAAAACGAAAAGGGAGTGGCCGTCTTTTACCATGAGGGTGAGGGAGTCGAAATGTTTACCGGCTACGGTATTCTGCTTTCCGGTTTGAAAAAACAGGACGAACCGCTGACGCCGGACGAGATGGAAATCCTTCAGGCATTCGTCGAGGAGGACGCCATCAGTCCGGCCTTCGTCCGCCGCGTCATCCGGGAAGTGGGAAGTTCGGGTCTCGAAAAGCTCTATTTTCTTACCAATGGCGCGGACGGCGTCGAATATCTCCTGCGCCGGTTTAAAGGCTGCTACTATCGCAAACGGCATCCCAATATCTCTCTCCGAGAATGAACAAGAAACGGCCCAAACGCGACGACGATCGTGAGGAACGCATCACGATGGAAATCATCGTGGACGCATACAACGAAAGTGAAGTCTGGACGGGCTGGTATTGCTATCTGGAGAATACGCTGGCTTTCCCCTTCGAAGCCGAATGCGTGAAATCCCGCAAGATGTCCCCGCTGAAACCCGGTGAGCGGGTGACCGTGCTGGGAATGCTGGATGACGACGAAGGAGACGGCCTCGGAGAAATGATGGTCGAGGCCAAATGGCGCGATTGCACGATGGGAATTCCCCTTGTGCAGATCAAAGGCATTGGCGTGGACGAAAAAACGGCCGAGGCCATTGCCGATTGGCACTACTGGGTGGCGCAGGGACGGCAGTTCTGACGGCTGCGGTGTGGAAACGGCAATTCGCCGGCGGTGATTTTCGAGCATTATCGTACGTTCGTAAGCCGACACGCGTCAGTATGTTATATGATGATCTTGTGTTTCCCTCGTCAAATCGCATTGGATTTACCCGGATGACCGCCTACCATGCCAAGTATTTTCCCCACAAGCTGACCAGGCGCTGCCCCTCTGCCAGCGGTGGCAAACTCGCGGCCTCGTTGGCTGACGCTCAGGTTGACCTAAATCCCCGCCAGATCGACGCCACCCCCCGCTGTCCAATGGCGCTGTCTGAGCCTGGCGGTGGCGCGCCTTACCCACACCAATGATCGCCTCTTTTACAGCCTGACGCCATTCCATGCACTGGATCGCTGCTTCCGAAAAAGATTCCGCCAACGGCACACTCGAAAAGCGTCTATGGGATGCCGCCGATCAATTCCGCGCGAATTCTGGCTTGAAGGCGCAGGAATACTCCTCTCCGGTCTTGGGCCTGATCTTCCTCCGCTTTGCGGACGTTCGCTTCGCCGCGGTTCGCGCCCGGCTCGATGCGGGTGGCGTCTCATCCCGTCGCGCTTCCCGCGTGGACGACGCCACGGCGTATCACGCGGAAGGCGTACTCTTTCTCTCGGCGGAGGCCCGCTTCGAGCACCTTCTTTCGCTTCCAGAAGGTGCCGATGTCGGAAAGGCCATCAACGACGCCATGCGCGACATCGAGAAGCACAACCCGCAACTCGCCGGCGTCCTGCCCAAGACCTATAACCTCTTCACCAGCACCCTGCTCAAGGAACTGCTCAAAAAAGTCTCCGAGATCCCCGCCACCGTGGACTACGACGCCTTCGGACGCATCTACGAATTCTTCCTCGGCGAGTTCGCCCGCACGGAGGGCCAGAAAGGCGGCGAGTTAAACACCCCGTCCTGCATCGTCCGCCTCCTCACCGAAATAATTGAACCCTACCACGGGCGCATCCTCGATCCCGCATGTGGGTCTGGGGGAATGTTCGTCTCTTCGGCGCGGTTTGTCTCGGAACACAAAAAAAATCCCAGCGCTAGACCTGCGAAGTATGCCGTCGAGGAAGCGATTCGTGGAGGCGGGATGCCTTATACGATTCTGCGGCCAGGGTACTTCATTCAGAATGAGCGCCGGCTCAAGGAAATGCGGCACCTCGAGAAACTGATCCGCCTTATAGACTGAGAGGTACGTCACATGCTTCAGACCGGCCTTCTTTGACAAGCCATAAGCGGTAAGAGCTTGCGTGAACTCATCGGCGACATTGCCAATCAGCAGGAACAACGCGTCGACACCCTTGATCGTTTCCGCTACTGGGACCGGATCACTCAGGTCGCCAAAGCACGCAATGGGCCGGCGGGTTTGCCTGGTTGGTTCTCAAACTTGGCTCTAAAAGCATCACCGAAAGGGCATGATAGCGGCCACAGCAACCGTTGCGGGCCAACCAGGCATCCACCCACCGGCTTGGCTTTAGACGAGCCCGTGCATGATTGGTCAAGTCATTACGGAGATTCGGCGAGTGATAGCCGAAGCGGAGGCAGCGGGAATGCTCCACAGCGCAGGTTCAACGGCGAACGTGCATCGACGACCGGTCACGGTTCGAACCGGCTTTCGCGGGGACGCACGTGATGCGGAACCGAGCATCCTGGATCGCTTCTTCGGGCCGCCAAGGGGTAACGTGTCAAGCGACAGTTATTTTTCCCAATTCGCATTGACTCATCATTTTTGTTACCGACGGGGGGCCGTTGCCTCATCAGGAATGTTACCGAACACCTGGAGGCACACGCATGCGAAAAAGAGTCAGCAAAGAAGCCCGCAACGAGTTGGTGGAAGCACTCCGCGAGCGTTACAGAGCGGCGGACAGAGCGGCGAAGGGCCTGATACTGAAGGAGTTCACGGCGATATCAGGTTACCATCGGAAACATGCAATCCGGATATTGAAGGCACGGGTATCAGCGGCAATCCGACGAGCGGTGGGCGGCCGGCGCATTTATCACGAGGCGGTCAGGCAGGCGCTGGTTGTGCTGTGGGAAGCAGCGGATCGGATCTGTGGCAAAAGACTGAAAGCACTGATCCCGAGTCTATTGGGTGGCATGGAAAGACATGGGCACCTGAAGCTGGAAGCCACCGTTGGAGAGCAGTTGTTGAAGGTCAGTGCCTCGAGCATCGATCGGCTGCTTATCCCTGTGCGAAAAAGCGCTGGCAGTCGCCGGAGAAAGAGGCCGATCAAGCGCGTAAGCAAGGAGATTCCAATCCGGACATTCCACGATTCGCAGGATTGCGGTCCGGGATACCTGGAAATCGACTTCGTGGTTCATGGCGGGGGGTCGATGGCCGGAGAGTATCTTCACAGCCTGGTGGCAACCGATGTGTACTCGGGATGGACCGAGGCGGTGGCGTTGCTTGCGCGGGAGCAGTCGCTGGTCGTCGAAGGAATCGAGCGAATCCGCCGGCAGATGCCGGTTGCGGTCCTGGGCATCGACTCGGACAATGATGGCGCCTTCATCAATGACACCGTGGCCTCCTATTGCCAACGGGAGCAGATCAGCTTCACACGATCACGCGCCTACCATAAGAACGATCAGGCCTGGATCGAGCAAAAGAACGGAGCGGTGATTCGCCGCATGATCGGCCACGGCCGGCTCTCGGGCATTGTGGCAGGTCAGACGTTGGCGCAGTTCTTTCAGGTCCTGCGGCTGTATGTGAACTGTTTTCAGCCGTCGTTCAAGCTTCGCGAAAGGGTCCGCGAGGCGGGCAGAATGAAGAAGAGTTACCATCCTCCGGCCACTCCATGTGAACGGCTGTTAGAACATCCGTCGGTGGAGCAAATCATTAGGGAGACTTTGCGAAAGCAGCTCATCGAACTCGATCCGGTGGCCTTGCTGCACCGGATTCGGCAAGGACAATCGGCGCTTGCGGCGCTGAGCCAGGGAGATCTTGGAAACGGGCCGGAGCGGGAAAGCCTAAGCAACTTCCTGGCGAAGCTGCCCGAGATGTGGAAGAGCGGAGAAGTTCGCGCAACCCACCGGCGCGAATCCGCCAAAGCACGGCACTGGCGCACCCATGAAGATGCGTTTGCCGGTGTGTGGGCTGACTTGCTGTTGTGGCTTCAGCACGACCCGGATTGCACCGCCAAATCGCTGCTGTGCCGACTGGAAAAGGCTTACCCTGGTCGGTTTCAAGTCAAGCAATTGCGTACCCTGCAACGCCGCATTGGCGAGTGGCGGAAAAGCATGGCAAAAACCCTGATCCTAGAAGGAATTCCAGAGCCTATCCTCGTCGAAACGGTCCAGTAGGGGCGCGTAGTTCCTGCCGGGAACGGGAACAAAATGCGACACGCAGATCGAATTCGACCGGCTTATTCACAAACCGGTTGCTCTGGCTTGGCGCCAGCGCCCGAGCTCTTCCCCTGCGGGGCTCGGGCTGCCGCAACCTCGCCCTTCGGGCGTTTGTGAATAAGCCTCCCGCATGTGCTTTCACCCCCTTTAAGAAAAGAAGCCGCGAAAACACGCTCGGAACTTGCGTGTTTCGGCCCACTCGAGATAGCCGCTCGAAGCAAGGACGTGCCTTTGCCAATCGGTGTTAAATTAAAGGAATTGGAGCTTCCCGAAGAAAGACAATGAGGGCCTGTGGCGACCTTGCCGGGCGCGCTCGTTACCCTGCTCCTGGCGATGCCATGCTGGCGGAAATGCCCGGCGGCGTCGAAACGGCGTCGTGATCCGCTTCTGGAGGCAGGTTTTTGCTATACCAGTATTGTGCTGCGGCGTTGATTTATGGCGAGGTCCCTGGGTGCAGACAAGGGTTTGCGAGCCAAAATAGTGAGAAGCCCTTGCCAGGGCGTGTAAAATGGGCGCAGATAGCCGCCAACCAATTGCCATCCAATTTGGACAGAGATTTAACAAATGAGGCTGACGCCTTTGGAATGGGGCCCGCAGCTCGGGGGGAACTGCTGGGCGCCACCGCGCCTTGGCGAATCGGCGCCAACCGAAGCAAGATAAATCGACGCGAAAAACAAAACTTCGGATACTTCCCACGCGGGGTCACGCCAACCCGAACTTCCCGCTCCTCAAAGCCCGCCTGCACTTCCAGCCACGCTCCCCCTTCAAATCCCAACCCGTAACGACCCGGGCTCCGCAATCGCCAAAATGCTTAATTTTGCCCTGTTCCTTAAGTTTTCGGACGGCCTCCAGCCAATCCCCTTGATTGACCCATTCATCCGACCAGACGTGAAATTGCTGCACGTCGATTGATTCCAACCCGAGATTCTTAAGACTTTGTTCTGTGCATGCAATGACATGTTCAGCAGGAAACGCCTCCGCCGCCGGTGTTCCGGATTGCGCGGGCCATACTTCGTTCTTCGGCGGAATCTTCGTGGCCACGTAAATCCGTTCGGAGCGTTCTCTTATGAGTTGTCCGACGAGTTTTTCACTGTGCCCGTCTCCATAAGCCAGAGCGGTGTCGATAAAGTTTAGTCCCAGATCGACGGACCTGTGCAGGGCCTTGACTGACTCATCGTCAGAAGCGCCGATCCAGCCGGACTTGCCGATTCCCCACGCACCATAGCCGATTTCCGATACTTTTAGTCCTGTTTTGCCGAGTTCTCTGTAGTTCATTTCGTCAATTTTCCCTATCGTTCGATGTGTTATCTAGCCGTTTGAGTTGTTCTCGCCGGAACGACTCGGAAGGCCATCCGTGAGCCGCAGATCCACCCGGTCGCCGACGCGCAGGAGCGCCTGAGACTGGTTGCTGTCGTTTGATACTGACGAACGCCGAGTTGTAACCTGACGAAGTCCGTCTGGCAGTTCTTCGGCTTCGTTCCTCAAGAATTTCGAAGCGTTGGTCACATTTGAATCATTCCACATCGTGCACGTGATAAGAACGCTATCCGTGTAGAGCGACTTGGACTGTAGAGCAAGCCAAGAGCGCCGATTCGAAAACACCAAAAACTAATGACATCGGTTAGCGTGGGCTGAATTACCCGAGTCAGGAAGTTTAGACGCACAGATACCATGACCAAAAATACCCCTCTCTCTACAGCCGGACTGAAGAATTGCCCCCGCCACGGGGGCTTGTTCTGGTGGTTCCAGCGTCGCCCAGTGGAGCGATCCTGTCGCGAATACACCCTCCATCGTTCAGATAGACTTTGGGCCCTACGGGCGAAATCTACCAGGCGACGGCTTGATGTACTGCGCGCCTACCTCCCTTGTGATGGGGCTTTATTGGCTGGCGAACAATGGCTTTACGCAACTTGCACCGCAGACCTACAGCGGACAGAAAGACCCGCGGGCGATTAACTTGGAAAGGATCATCGGGCTGATCCACACGTCGGTGAACTGGGGGACCTATGGGGGCATGGTGAAAGGCATGGCCACCTACTTCTCCGCTTGCGGGATCCCACCGGACCAGTACGTTTATACGGGCAGTGACCACCCAGGCCTCGACTGGCTAGCCACTCAGCTCGCTCCCAACACGGCCAGCAATCCCTCTACGATCGTCTATTGCATTTTCATGCCTCTGGAATCTCCGTTGGTATCAAATCCGATCAGGCGTGGGTTTACTTGGACTTCAGCCGCGTGCAGGGTCCTGACAGCGGGAATAGCTTCTGGCAGCCGGCCACACATGGACGCTTTGGAAGTTCGCAAATAACTCGTGGAGCGCTTTCCCTGAGCCTGGTAACTTTTATTTCGATTCGGGCCACTTCACCCTCGGTTCGACGGAGACAACAACCTACCTGACCTGGACGCCCACGTCGCAACAAAACGAAAGCGAGCGACGGCTCACCCGTGCCAGGATCACGGAGAAAGCGTAGGGAGGAGAGATGGGCCCGCGCGGCTGCATCATGCTCCCGGCCTTCCAAGCCGGCGATCCAGCCAATCGCCAATGCACTGGAGCGCCTGCGGTTCGTTGCTGTCGTGGATAAGGTCATGATAGCCGTCCGCGAAGCGCTGTCGCTCCTTTCCTTCAGCCGGGATGCGTCGCATGAGGCGTGCATAGGCGTGCTGGCCCACTCCGGCCGTTCCGATTGGATCCTTGTCGCCCGTGAGGACGATGACAGGCAAATTCGTCTGGGCCGCCGCCGTTCGCGCTCGCGCGCCCAATTTGAGCGTCTCATCAAAGAACGACCACGTGAAACCCGGGCGTACTCTGTCCTCTGATCTGCCCCAGAATCGGTCGAACTTTGCATCGTTGGTCAGAGCCGGTTTATCTCCGGGGATCAAACCGACGTTGAAGAGGAGTCCGCGTGGATTAAGACTTCGTAACTCGCGGACGCAGAGGCGCAGCAGCGGCGAGGCATACATCATCGCGACCGCCGGGGAATGCAAAATGATCCCGGACGGCTTGATGGGGCCGGAGCGGATTCCGTCCTTTGCGACCAGGATTGCGGTAAGTGAGCCCATGCTCTGGCCATACAGGAACAGGGGCGTGCTCGAATGGCGGCCCCGCACCCATTCACTAAATTCGTGAAAGTCCCGCTCCCACAATCGCCCATTGTCGGCGTGTCCTTTGATCCGCTGGGATGCCGCTGTAAGGTCTCCGTGCTGCCCGCGAACGCCTGTCGAATAGATCCGGATGCCGCGCCGCGCCAGGTAGCGGCCAAGCGGCTCAATGTCACCAGCCGTGCCATTCCAACCCGGGACGCCCACTACGATTGCGCGAGGCCGGCCATGCGCCGGCCCCCACGTGCGATACATTATCTGGCGACCATCGGACGTCCACCAACTGGGCGGTCCTTCCTTGCAAATCGCGGGACCCAACCGGCGCGCAGCGGACGGTTTCCGTGACGCGCACGCTGAGAGAGCCGCGCCCATCGCGAGCGCAAGAATCCACGTCGTGGCGTATCGTATCGGATCGCGAGTTCTTCCCGCCGTCCCGCCTCCAGCGTCAATCAGCGAAACGGTTTTCACTCAGCTGGGAATTTTCTCCTGAACCGCGCTTTGTCAACCGAAGTCGGCCCGCGGCGGCGTTTTCCCCGCTGGCAAAGCGCAATCGCAGTCGACCTGCGCGAAGAAGTTCCTCCGTGGCGATTTGATGATTTTTAAGAGAATGCGCGTTAAATTCTCCCCGGGGAAAACGGACTCTTGAGAAATCTTGAATTTGAAAGCAAGAACCGGAGTTTTTTCTGATTACGGAGGTCTTATTGTGTTCTCAGAAACGAAAAAGGACATCATGAATACATCTGCAAACGGGCGGGCGCGGTATGCCAGCGACGAGGAACGGTGGGTGGCCGTCGTTCAGAAGGATCGCAACGCCGACGGCAAATTTTTCTTCTCCGTAGAGACCACGGGCGTCTATTGCCGCCCCTCTTGCCCGGCGCGTCCGGCGCGGCGCGAGAACGTCGCCTTTCACAAATCGGCCGAGGATGCCGAGCGGGCGGGCTTCCGGGCCTGCAAACGCTGCAAGCCGAGGGGACCGGCACTCGCCGGGCAAAACGCGGCAATCGTGGCCGCCGCTTGCCGTGCCATTGAAACAGCCGAGGAATTGCCCGGCCTAACCGTTCTGGCGAGCTCGGCCGGGATGAGCCGCTTTCATTTCCACCGGATTTTCAGAGCGACAACGGGTCTCACACCGAAAGCTTACGCGGAGGCCCGCCGCTCCGAACGGATGCGGAAAGAGTTATCAAAACGCAACACGGTAACCGAGGCGATTTACGAAGCGGGATTTAATTCCAACGGTCGCTTCTATGCGAACTCTTCGCAAATGCTCGGGATGAAGCCGAAAGATTATCAGAGCGGCGGAAAGGGAGAGGCAATCCGCTTCGCGATCGGAGAGTGCTCACTTGGCTCGATCCTTGTTGCCGCGTCGGAGAACGGCGTTTGTGCAATACTGATGGGCGACGACCCCGATGGACTGGCTAAAGACCTTCAAGACCGCTTTCCGAAGGCCAACCTGATCGGCGGAGACCGCGATTTCGAAAAGATGGTGGCGAAGGTTGTCGGATTCGTCGAAGCGCCAGAAATCGGTATTCATTTGCCGCTCGATGTGCGAGGGACCGTATTCCAACAAAGGGTATGGCACGCGCTTCGTGAAATTCCGGCCGGCTCGACCGCGAGCTATTCGGAAATCGCCGGCCGCATCGGGTTGCCCAAGGCAGTCCGCGCTGTTGCCCAAGCGTGCGCCGCAAACGCGATTGCGGTGGCAATTCCCTGTCACCGGGTGCTGCGCAACGACGGCAAGCTCTCGGGTTACCGCTGGGGCGTCGAACGGAAACGAGCGTTGCTAAAGCGAGAGCAGGTTGCTTCGTGAGCACTCGGAGAAGGGTAGCCCTATCACTCCCTTGAACGGTCTATAACAATGCAGTCGATTTTGTTAGTAGGGGCCCTTGTACCTTGTATCAAGGGCCCGTAGACAGGCGGTTGGCAAACCGCCTCTACAACCTCTTGTCCGGGTTTCGCCTGCTGGTCCTGGCGAAAGTCTCAGCACAGCCCGCCCAGAGGCTCCCCTTCGAGAGGGGAGCCTTTCGTCTGCTTTCCTCCGCTCTAGCCGCACATTTTCGCTGCCGCTTCCTGCATTTCTTCAGGGCTGACATCGCGAATGTGCGTGGCAACCGACCAGGAATGGCCAAAGGGATCCTCGAGTTTGCCGTAGCGATCACCCCAAAAAGTGTCCTCGAGCGGCATCGTGATTTTTGCCCCCGCTCGCACCGCCTTTTCGACGACCGCGTCGGCATCGTTGACATAAAGGTGGATGGTAACCGGCGAGCTCTCGAGTGATTTCGGTCCAAGCGAGCCCCATTCGGGAAATTCGTCGACGAGCATCACCACCGAATCGCCAATGCGGATAGCGCCATGCATGAGCTTGCCTTCCGGACCCGGGACCCGTGCAACTTCCACGGCATCGAACGCCTTTTTGTAAAACTCAATGGCGTCTGCCGCGCCCGCACAAATCAAGTGCGGCGTCACCGCGTGCATCCCGTCTGGAATCGGTTTCACTTTTGATTTCTTTGCGGGCTTTGTTCTTTCGTCTTCGGTTACGGTGTTCGTATTCATAGCTTCTTCGTCTGGTTGTTTAAGATTTGTGACGGCCCGTCTTATGACCGTCCAACGAATCGACGAATGAACGAGTGCTGGTCGGACACGTTAAGACGCTTTTTTTCGCGCAAGATGGTCCGCAGACGATCCATATCGTTTCGGAAATTATCCGGGCATTTGGCAGCGATGCCGTCGGCGGCGGGAAGTCGAGCCAACGCCTTCATAACAAAGGTCGAGAAAGCAAAAAAGACGCCGGCGATTGTTCCACAGCCCAGCGCCGTGACGAGCGTCAGGATGGAAGTCAAGCTAGTGTATGAGATCATCGACGGTGATGGAGTCAGATCAATTGTGGGATTCGCTGCGTCGAATCAGCTGGGCGAAGGCTTTGCGCTCGGACCAAAGCAGGAAGGCGGCGAGCAATACGATGAGCACGAGCGGTGGGCTGAACAGGCCAGCGCCTTTGGCGATGAAAGTGTGGAAGGCGACGATATTTATGATGATCGGGCCGAGCACAAGAAGCCCTAAATTCCGCGTGCGGGGAATCGCGACGAGGATGCCGCCGATCAATTCGAAGATCTTCACGAAGGTGACGTAGCCGGTTGGTATGAACGCTCCCATGAATAGGGCGATGGGCGAGCCGTCAGCAGGGGGAGGCGGCGTCGGAACAAGCTTCAGGAGGACCATCAGGGAGAATGCTACGAAGAGAAAGCCAAGCAAGGCGCCGGCGATAGTAGGTGCGTACCTCATGAGCGCGGGATAAAATCAGTTGTTCGAATTAGAGCAAGGATGGTTTCCAATTGCGGCGCCTGATAGGCAGCGCTGGAGCGACTCGGGCTGCGACTTTTAATACTCGCGTGTGAAATGCGCGGGGTTTTCAACAGTCTTCTAGGCCAACAGCTCGGCAAGCCGGTCGTAGATCGCGGACAAACCTTGCTCCATGCCGGTTTTGAGGACAGCGTCGCGGGCCTCCCGAGACTCGTAGACCACGGTGAGCGTGAGAGTGGTCTTGCCGCCCTGCTCGATCAGGACAGTCGTGTCCAGCGCCTCTCCGGGATACCAAGGTTCGTCGAATGACTCGGTGCTGACGATCCGCTCAGGAGCTACAATCTCGTGATAGACGCCGCCCATCCCCATTTCTGCTCCGTCATCGCTGCGCCACACGTAACGATAGGCGCCACCCGGCTTCAGGTCGATCTCGCAGACCACCAGCGACCAGCCGGGTGTGGCGAAATAGCGCTTGAGCACTTCGGGCCTGGTCAAGGCGTCGAAGACCTGACTGCGCGGCGCGCCGAAGACGCGTGTCATCGCGATCTCGCGGTCGCTGGGAGTCGTGAGTTTCAAGTTCGTTTCGGTGGCGATGTTTCTGTTGTTTTTTGAGCTCATGACTCCGAGTTTCTTAAAGAATTCAATGGACTTGCCGAGGTCCTCGACCGGCAGATTGACGAATATTTTGGTGGCCATGTTGATGCGAGTTGAGTTGGCTTGTGCTGTGTGATTGGGGAATGAGAGAGGCTGCCGCCGAAGATGTTAAGACCGGCTCGGATTGGCTTGTTTCAATATTATGACGAACGTGAGACGGCGTTCGGGACACCAGCTTGTCTTCAATGGTGAAAACCGTAAACAAATGAGGCAATTTTTTCTGGTCGAATCGGGCATGCATTTGCCATCTTGTTCCGTCTATTAGGCTGTCTTCCATGTCTGGCTAAATCTTGAAAAAATGAAGACAACCTCTCGCCGATTTCTCACGCTGCTGGCAACCGCGGCCATCGGCCTTGCTCTCTGCAGCCGCGTCTTGGCCGACGATCACAAGAAAAAGCCACCGCGTCTTCCTTCGCGGGATTTGGTCTTTACCGACCTGGCGCCGCAGAGAGAATTGAGCACCAGAGTGCGATGAGGAATATGCAGTCGAGCGAGCGATCCAACCGAAGCTCTGAGGCGCAAGCCTTTGCCGGCCTGATCGTCCGAGAGCGGAATCCCGAAAACCTCGAGTTTCCGTTTTCTGCGCTGAATAGCTTCGTCACCTCGAACGAACAATTCTTTGTGCGCAGCCACTTCGGCGTGCCAAAGTTAGAGCGCGACGCTTGGCGGCTCATCATCAAGGGACGCGTCAGGCAGCCGTGCGAGTTCGCGTTCGACGAATTGGTTCTGATGCCGTCCCGAACACTGACGATGACGCTGGAATGCGCGGGTAACAGCCGCATTTTCCTCTCCCCGAAGGTCGGCGGCTTACAATGGGAGCTCGGCGCGGTGGGCAACGCAGAATGGACTGGCGTGCCTCTGGCCGCCGTGCTTAAGCGAGCAGGAGTGAAGGCGGGGGCAGTGGAAGTTGTGCTCGAAGGAGCCGACAGCGGCGCAATCGCGAAAGAGCCGGTGTCACCAGGAAAGATTCATTATGCGCGCAGCTTGCCGCTCGCAAAGGCGTTGATGCCGGAGGTGATTCTGGCATACAGCATGAACGGCGAGCCGTTGTCCCATTCGCATGGCTTTCCGCTGCGAGCCGTGGTACCTGGCTGGTATGGAATGGCCTCCGTGAAGTGGCTTACGCGGATCATCGTCACTGACACTGCCTTCCGCGGATATTTTCAGACTTCGGATTACACGTTCTGGGAGCAGCGCGACGAATTGCCCGTCCAATTGCTTCCCGTGACAGAGATTGAGGTGAAGGCTGAAATTGCGCGACCCGCTTTGCATGAGATCGTCCCGACCGACGCAATCTATCGCGTTTACGGCGCGGCGTGGACGGGAGAGACTGAAGTAAGCAGAGTGGAAGTAAGCACCGACGCGGGAAACAGCTGGGAGCAAGCGCAACTGCTGGGTGAGTCCTTACCGTATGCCTGGCGTCTATGGGAATACTATTGGCGCACGCCGGCACAGCCTGGGGCCCACACCCTCATGGCGCGGGCGGCAGATGCGCGTGGCAACCTGCAGCCGATGCAGCGCGACGCGCATCGGGGATCCTACATAATCAGTCATGTGCAGCCCATCGAGGTGGAGGTGCGAAAAGTCTCCGCATCGGAGTTAACCGATGCCTATGCCATTTGAGAGAGTCCGCAGCTAGTCTAAAGAGAGATCTCGGTAGGGTTCGTCAACGGCCCGAGCTTGATAACTGCTTCGCGGTAAGCGAGCACGCCGGGTAGCCTTGTAGCGCGGTTATCCGAAGAATGGCATCACAACGGCGGGCCAAGGCGTCTGATGCGTCATCGCCCCGCTGCGAACCTGCGGCGTGAAAGAGCGTGCGGGCGATCCACTCGACAAAGCGGGCGATTTTCGGGTGCGCGGCCAAGGCTTCGGTGGAGGCGTATTCGCGTCCCTGCAAGGCGGAAACGCCTCGTTCCGAAAGGAACCCCGGTTTACAAGATCCGTGCAAGCATGAGCAAACTCCCGATTACCTATGACGATGTAGCCGCAGCTCACCAGCGCATCGGCGGCGTTGCCCATCGCACGCCTGTCCTGACCTCCGCAACTGCCAACGATGCGGTTGGAGCCAGCCTGTTCTTCAAGTGCGAGAACTTCCAGCGTGTTGGCGCCTTCAAATTTCGGGGAGCCTACAATGCCATCGCCCAGTTTTCTCCCGGGCAACGGGCAGCAGGCGTCATCGCGTATTCTTCAGGCAACCATGCGCAGGC
Source organism: uncultured Verrucomicrobiae bacterium (assembly GCA_963810765.1). Lineage (GTDB taxonomy): Bacteria > Verrucomicrobiota > Verrucomicrobiia > Chthoniobacterales > Terrimicrobiaceae > DASTFP01. The sequence continues at coordinate 64,040 of CAWEOV010000013.1, read as the reverse complement.
CATTGCGCTCTCGGCGAGGCTCCAAGGCATCAACTCGGTCATCGTGATGCCTAGCGACGCACCGGCTATCAAGATTGCCGCCACTCGCGGCTACGGAAGCGAAGTGATCCTTTACGACCGCCTTTCAACGGACCGGGAAGCGCTCGGACGGCGCCTCGCGGAGGAACGTGGCCTCACCTTGATTCCTCCCTACGACCATCCGCACGTGATGGCCGGCCAGGGCACCGCAGCCAAGGAATTGTTTGAGGATGCAGGCCCGCTGGATGCGCTTGTAGTCCCGTTAGGCGGAGGCGGGTTGCTCTCGGGCTGTGCCGTTGCTGCCCGCGCCTTTAATCCGCAGTGCTGGATCGTCGGGGTTGAGCCCGAAGCGGGCAATGACGGGCAGCGCAGCTTCCGCGGCGGCACCATTGTCCACATTGATGTCCCACGGACGATAGCGGACGGTGCCCAGACTCAGCATTTGGGACTTCACACGTTCGCGGTGATCCGCCAACTGGTGGACGACGTGATTACGGTCAGTGACGCCGAGCTGGTGGAAGCAATGCGCTTTTTCGCCAACCCCATGAAGCTGGTGGTGGAACCGACCGGGTGCTTGTCGGCAGCGGCCGTTTTCCAGAGGAAAATCGATGTAAGAGGCAAGAGGATCGGCGTCCTTGTCTCGGGCGGTAACATTGACCCTGCCCGCTTTGCAGAGCTGTTGCTGGATCCGCCGCGGGAGTGCCGTTGACGCATTGCCTCGCGGGAGTGTCGTCCGGACAATTGCTCTTCACCGAACGCGGCCCGCCCACTGGCGAGCCAAGACATGGCTGGGCAGGCTCGCTGAGCCCGGCGCTTTCCGCCGTAGCCAGCGCGTGGCAGGGACGAGCACTATGAGCATCACGATGGTGGAGGCAACGACATGATGATGATCTTCGGATCGGAGAAGCTTTGCGACGCGGGGACTAGGGCCGCGCCGACATTGCGCGCCGCGGTCCCGAGGCCGAGCATCCCTTTTATCTCCATCCGGGATCCACCGAGCAGGTAGCCCGCAACGTAAAGTCCAACGGTGAAGACCGCGGAGATAGCTATGGCTCCGCTGCCCACAACGCCCAGCAGGTCACGGAAGTGGAGCGCAACCAGGAGCGCTAGCAGCACGAGGGCGGAGATGTTTCCGAGTTTCGCAAAAACCGGTTGCGAAGCAGCAGACAAGGCTGGCACCCGGCTCTACAAAAGCATCCCCACCGCTAGCGGTGTGAGGATGAACTCGACCAGTGGCCGCGCGATGCTCCAAGGGCTAGCCTGCAAACCCGGTATGATCAAGGGCAGAGCGAAGGGCATAAAGAGCGTCGTACCGACAGTGAGCAGCGTCATGAGCGCCACCGCGAAACCGAAGTCGCCATGGGCGCTTTCCGCGAGCTTTGGCAGAAACGGCGCACCCGCTGCGCCACCAAGCAGGAGCAGGCCGATTGCGTGCGGGCGCTCGAGCGGAATAACGATAGTGAGCACAAGCGCAAACACAGGCGCCGCCACAAAATTCAGAGCAACTGCCGTCAACACGAGCCGCACATTGCGCAATGGCGCGAGGATCGCGCGCGGCGTGAGGCTGAGGCCCGCAGCGAGCATGCTGCTGACGAGGAATGCGAGCAGTGCGATCCTCGCGACAACGCGAGCGGCTTCAGTCATGCTGAAACCACCGGCTTCATGTTTAAGACCCGCGTGCAGTTAGATAGTTAGTCGCGGATCAATCTCAGCATCCGCCACCGCGCGCCGCCGGTGTGTCGTGCGCGGTGATGAAAATCACCGGCAGGCGGCGTCCCGCGCGAGCGAGCAGAACGGGCAGTTCGAGGCCGCTGGTCCCGGTCATCCGCACGTCGGAGATCACGCACGCATTTTCGTCGGACAAATCGGCGCGCAGGAAGTCTTCCACTGACTCGAAGGTCCGTGGCAGCATCTTCGCCGAACGCACGAGGCGCGCGTATGCGGTGCAAACCGACGGCTCGTCGTCTAGAATATAGACTTGAACAGGAAGATTCAATCGCTCAATATTTCTAGACGCCGCATTTGGCGGCTATCGGACCTAAGTCCTACGTTCCTGCGCGCCGCGGCGCGGTCTGCTCTGCTTGCCGCGCGTGAAGTTTAAGGCTGGAGCCGATCCGTCCGATCCAATTTCTCGCAAGATCACTGCCCTTGAGCGGCGTGGGGATGAAGACGACACGGCCCACCTCCGGTCGGTGCCCGAAGATCAACGCCTCGGTGAATATCGTCCGGCTCTCCGACGAGAGCAGCACTTCGCCCGGCGGCTTTTGAAAATCTCCATCCAGAGCTTATCGCCGGTGTCGGTAATGAGGAGCCGGCTGATACAGCCGCCCATGCTGTGCCCGATGACGACCATCGGTTTGCGCAGTGGAAATCTCTTTTGCGTCGGAGAATCGCTGCGAATCAGCCTAAAGAACACACGCGCGATCATCGACGCGATTCACAGCGGCGCTCTCGCGAAGGCGAAGACCGAGCGCGATCCGGTGTTCGGATTCGAGATCGTCACGGAAGTCCCGGGTGTGCCGCAGGAGATCCTGCGTCCGAACTAAAGCTGGGCCGACAAGACCGCCTACGACGCCACCGCGAAGAAGCTCGCAGACCTTTTTAACAAGAACTTCGAGACCTACGCCGCAGGCGCAAGCGCCGAGGTAAAGCTGCAGCGCCGGCCGCTTAGCCAGTGATGAATTGCCCCAACCTCGGCGAAGCGCGTCTCGCCTCAAGGCTCAGCCACACCATGAGTGACGACTTGCGCATCCCGGAGCGCTGTAGAAATGCTTTGCATTTCACCATTATGTTCAACCCGGAGAGTACACTGTCCGGACCTGCGATAATTTCCATCCGATCCCGAAACGAGTTTCCTGGCGGAAGACCAACCACTACCGATCGTTTTGACAACCCGTCATTCGCCCAGCCCGATTCGATTACCGGGACCTTTGTGGTGATATTAGTTTTCGGCTGTCCAGTCTCCTGGCACCCCTCTTGCACTCATCCAAAATCACATTCCAGCTTGAAGCGACTGAGGAAGCGTCTAGGTTTTCTGCGAACCTCGATAATTTATGGCATACGAACTTCCACCCCTGCCCTATCCCACCAACGCTCTCGAACCTAGCATCGACGCAAAGACCATGGAAATTCACCACGGCAAGCATCATGCGACATACGTGACCAATCTCAACAAGGCCCTAGAAAGCGCCCCGGAATTGGCGAAGAAGCCGGTGGATGAGCTTATCGCCGACCTTTCCGCCGTGCCCGAAGCCATTCGAGGACCCGTGCGAAACAATGGCGGAGGCCACTCGAATCACACGTTTTTCTGGAAGATCATGGCAGCGGACGCGGGCGGCGCTCCGACCGGCAAGCTGGCCGAAGCGATCAAGACGAAGTTTGGCAGTTTCGATGATTTCAAAGCCAAGCTCGAAGCCGCCGGCCTCGCAAGATTTGGAAGCGGCTGGGCGTGGCTGATTGTCAACACGTCCAAGGAGCTTGAAGTTGTCTCCACCGCAAACCAGGACAGCCCGCTCATGGGCAAGGCCATCGCCGGTGCGGAAGGCACGCCGGTGATCGGGGTGGATGTCTGGGAACACGCCTACTATCTCAACTACCAGAACCGCCGCCCCGACTATCTCAAGGCATGGTGGAACGTCGTCTCCTGGAGCGCCGCTGCGAAGAACTACGAAGCCGCTCTGGGCTAAAGAACCAGACCTTCCACGCCGCCGCTTCCAGCTCTGGGGCGGCGGCTTCCATGCGTTCGCGGCGGGCGCAGCCGGGCAGGATCGGGTTGCTCCTCCAATTCCAGTTTGGACGACGGGTTTTTCTGCCTCCATACTGAACCGCTTCCATGGCGCACCTCAACTCCCATTACCTCAAACTCAAAGCCGGTTACCTCTTTCCGGAAATCAATCGGCGCGTCAAAGCGTTCACCGAAGCGAATCCGGACGCTGAGCGGCGTCTGATCCGTTGCGGCATCGGAGACGTGACCGAACCGCTGCCCGCCGCCGCGCGCTCCGCCATGCACAAGGCGGTCGATGAACTCGGCGTGCGCGGAAGTTTTCGCGGCTATGGACCCGAACAGGGCTACGATTTTCTCCGCCACGCCATCGCGGAAAACGACTACCGGTCCCGTGGCATCGAGGTCACGGACGACGAGATTTTCGTATCGGACGGCTCAAAATGCGACTGCGCGAACATTCTCGACGTTTTCGGCGACGGCAACCGCATCGCGGTGATGGATCCAGTCTATCCCGTCTACGTCGACACGAACGTTATGGTTGGCCACACCGGGCCGGCGGATGAGGCTGGGATCTACAGAGGGCTCCTGTATCTGCCCTGCACCCCCGAGAATGGTTTCATGCCTGAAGTGCCCGGCGAGAGCGTTGATCTGATCTACCTTTGCTCACCCAACAATCCCACCGGCGCGGTGGCAACACGGGAGCGCCTCGAGAGCTGGGTGAGCTTTGCGCTCGCGCACGAGGCCATCATCCTCTACGACGCGGCCTATGAGGCCTATATCGGCGGGCCTGGTATTCCGCATTCGATCTACGAAATCCCTGGCGCTCGCAGGTGCGCGATCGAATTTCGCAGCTTTTCCAAGAACGGCGGGTTTACCGGTGTGCGCTGCGCGTTCACGGTGGTGCCCAACGAAATCGAGTGCCGAGACTCTCAGGGTGACAAACGTCCGCTGCATCCGCTCTGGAACCGTCGCTTCAGCACGAAATTCAACGGAGTTTCGTATGTCACGCAGCGCGCCGCGGAAGCCCTTTATTCTCCCGACGGAAAATCGCAGGTCGCATCCCTGGTCTCGCACTATATGGGGAACGCCAGAATTCTTCGGGAAGCGGTAACCGGCAGCGGTTTGGCAGTGTACGGGGGGGTGGATGCGCCCTACATTTGGGTGCGCGGTCCGGCAGACGCCACGAGCTGGGAGGTATTCGATCGTGTTTTGAACGAAGCTAACATCGTCGTGACACCCGGCAGCGGATTTGGCGGCGCCGGCGAAGGCTATTTTCGCATCTCTGCATTTAATAGTCGCGCCAATGCGGAAGAGGCCGCGCGAAGGTTTGCCAGCCTGAGCTGGAGCTGAGAACCTTGCGACTGCCACTCGGCGCGAGAAACCTGGATTTAGTTTTCAACTCGACAGGTTGGTTACGTATTGTCGCCTTCTCATGAAAATCGAGCGTGCAAAATACATCATCTGGGCGGCGGACATGCGGCGCGCCGTGGAATTTTATCACGGCACATTGGAGGCGGCGATTCTGCGTCGGAGTGATGTGATCAGCGAAGTGGAGATCGCCGGCGCGGTCATCGGCATCCACGGCGGGGGCGACGGAAAGCGGACGTGGACGGGGCTAAGCTTCCAAGTGGGAGACGTCGTCGAGGGAGCGCGCGAGGTGGTGGCGGCCGGCGGTCAACTCCTCAGAGAACCGGCGTCGGATGCGGCCGGCGAACCGCCGCACCTTGCCATGTGCGTTGACACCGAGGGCAACGAGTTCATGCTGGTGCGCAAGAGGCATTGAGCCTCCCGAATCTCTTTCCTAGCAAGGCGCGGCCATCAGCGCCTGGCTTTTGTCGATTTCTTCGGATTGGCCAAGTCTTTCAATGCGCGAGCCGCTTTTGTCGCGTCCGCACCGCTGTCGAAGCCAAAATACGCCACAAACTTCCTGCCGATTACCGCCGCGGAAACACCGCGCAGATTTATTCCCGCGTCGGCAATTGCTGTAGCGATCCGACCTCCCAAACCACCCGCGTCGTCCCCTTCGACCTTCAACGTCGCGACGTTTTTGGAGGGAGCCAAATCTACTGATTGCGCAGCTTTTCGGACAGCAGCTCCCTTTGCCGGCGTAAGAAACACCACTCCGGTGCCGGGCTTCGACGGATCGCGTCGCGCAATGACGCAATCGAGGCTGCCGCCTGCGTTTCCGAGCGCTCCGAGGACTTTTGCCAGACCGCCGGGTTTATCCTCAATCTTGGAAGTCCAAATATCCACTTTCGTCACAGTAAAGCTCATACGGGGGATGCTCTCCTTTGAATTTAATATTAGAAGGATCCACGGCTGGGGCAAGCGAATTCGAAGCCTCTATCCAAGCTTAGGTTTGGTCAGACTAACGAGTCGAAACCAAGACACTGCGGCGGATTGGTCCGAAAGGCTGCACTTTCAGATCCGAAGCACGGCGGAGCGCGTTGTAACCGGTCCTCGGTCAATCTGGTTTTCGTGACCTTAGGAAACTTGGAACGTCGAGGTCTTCTCCTTCGACGATGGTCGGTTCGCTTTTGTCGAAGCGTCCGCGGGTTGTGGACTCAAACTGGAGGGTTTCCTGCTTGACCTTCGTCTTGGAGGTTTGCGGAGCCGGAGCGTTGGGATCGTGCGGAACGTCAGCCTCCCCAGGCGTGGGCTGCTCGGCACTCGTTTCTGGCGCAGCCTGAGCATCTGCGAGCGGTGCGGATTCCGCGGGGACGGTGGCCGGACCGGCGCTTGGCGCGTGCTCCTGCGCAGGAACCGCCTTGGGTTCCTCCGACAGGATCTTGGAATAGTTACCGAAGAGAGTGACGCTCAGGGGCGCGTCGGCATCGCTGACCGTAGTGACGCCAAGAAACAATTTGGCGTCGTCAGCGGTGTGCCGTCTCACCTCGCGCATTACAGCGGCGACTTCCGAAAACGAGAGCGAGGCTGGTCCTACGAGGTGTGCGATAACGGCGTGGCATTCGCCGATGAGGCGTCCGCGGTCGAGCAGAGGGCTCTTCAAGGCGCGCTCGAGAGCTTCGTGAGCCCGGTTGTCGCCGGTGGCCTCGCCGCGTCCGAAAAGACCGGCGGGACCGCCGCCCCCAACGGCGGCGAGAAGGTCGGCGAGGCCAATAGGCATCGGGCTGCCGCCCTGGAGAATGGAAATCAGCGAGCCAACGCATGCGCAAAGCATCGAATTCGCGGCGGCGAACGTCTCTTCAATGCCCGAGCGTGCCGATGAGATATCTGCCATCCGGTCGTTCTCGAAATGAATCAGCGCGTTGGATTGCTTGGAAAGAAGGGCTAGGGCTTCAGCCGACTGTTTGGAGCGGCGGCGGCCCTCGAAGCTGAACGGGGAGGTGACAATTGAGAAGACTACTGCTCCGGTTTCCCGCGCGATCTGCGCCAGAATTGGAACGACTCCTGAGGCTGTGCCTCCGCCAAGTCCCGCGCACAAGAAAACGATATTCGCCCCTTCCACGGCCGAACGGATGTCGCCGCGTGATTCCTGGGCGGCTTCGAAGCCGACTTCCGGATCCCCGCCCGCTCCGAGACCGTAGGTGGTCTTCTGGCCCAGAGTGATCTTTTTTGCGGCAATGGACGACAGGAGCGATTGGGCGTCTGTGTTCATGACGACCACATCGGCGTGTCCATTCATTTGCAACCGGTCGGCGAGGTGGACTCCGGCGTTCCCTAGCCCGATAATGCGGACGCTCGGCGGCTCAAGGCTTTCGGAAGATGTATCAGACCGTGGATAGGCAATCATGACGCTAACAGTTTGTCGGGTTTGGAGGAAGAAGGGTTGAGCAGCCTGTCTGGAAGGGCGACGTCATTTGGAGATGCGGTTTCTTGGAAACTCATCACTCTATCTCAAGTCCGACTGGCTGCTCTAGCCTCTTTTCCGAAAAATACCGCCGATTTTTTCAAGAACGGAGCCGATTATCCCGGGCTTTTCAATTTCGGCACGCAGGGCCTGAGCGAATTTGATGAGGCCAATGGCGGTGGAATACTGGGGATTGTTTAAAACTGACTTGGGACCGGAAACGCCGGTGTCGCGGGCAAGATGGACAGGAAGCTCGAAAATGGACTCGGCGACCTCCTTGATTCCGCGCATCAGGCTGCAGCCGCCCGTGAGGACGACGCCGCCGCCGAGCATACGGAGCGAGGCCTCAGGCTCGATCTGTTTCTTGATCAGCTCAAAATTCTCTCGCACGCGGGCGTGAATGATGGTGTTGAGAATTTCGCGCTCCACCTCCTTGCCGGCAAATCCGGCATCGTTCTTAAGGGTGATCTTTTCTCCAGGGGTGCCTGTTCCAAGAGCGGCGGAGCCTTCATCGATCTTGAGTTTTTCGGCGCGCGTGAGCGGGATACGCAGCCCCAGTGAAATGTCGTTGCTGATATGGTCACCGCCCACGGCAAGCACCCCGCTATGCTTAACGACGCCGTTTTCGTAGACAATATAATCGGTGACTCCGCCGCCGATGTCTATGACGACCGCGCCAAGCTCTTTTTGGTGTTCGTCGAGCACGGCTTGAGCGGAGGCCAGGGAGTTGACGACAATCTCATCGATCTCGACCCCGCTCTCCCGGATGCAGCGCAACGTATTCTGCATGCGCGTTCGCACGCCGTGAATGATATGGAAGTCCGCTTCGAGCTTTCGTCCTACCATCCCGATCGGATTCAGAACGCCTTGCTGGCCGTCCACGTAATAGTGCTGAATGATGGAATGCAGAAAATGGTTCTCGGTCGGGATATTAACTTCGCGGGCCTTCACAGCCACCTCTTGCACGTCATCGTCGTCAATCTCGTAGCGGTCCGAAGCAATGAGAATGGCGCCACGGCTGTTGAAGCTGCGAATATGACTCCCCGTCGTAGCGACGAACACGCTTCCGATTTCAGCGTCGCTGTTGGTCTCTGCGTCCGCAAGGGCGTCGTGAACGCACTCGGTTGCGATCGCAAGATCGACGATTTCGCCTTTGCGCACGCCGCGTGAGGGAGCCAGCCCGACCCCCAGGATGCGAAGCGTGCCCTCGCGTCCGATCTCGCCCACGACCGCGCAAACCTTCGACGTGCCCACCTCGACCCCTACCAGAATATCGGGACGAGCCATTAATTCCTCCGTGTTTTAGGCGCTGGCGCTGGCTGCTGCGGGACGGCAACAGCAGAAGCAGCGGGATCTTCCGGTGGCGGTGTTGCGGAAGCAACAAAAGTCACGGGTGTATTGCGCTTGACCATCAAGTTGACGCTTTCGAGAGCACGGCCCGATTCGCCGCAATGGGCGAGAAGCTGCTGCAAACGGGCAAGTTGTTCTTCGAAATCTGAGATGGCGAAAAGAATGCGCGCATTGCCATCGTTGACAACCTCGACGCAGTAGCCGCGCGAAATGTCGATAGTGCGGATGTGCAGCAGTGATTCCGGATGGCGGGAAAGTGTCTCGATCAGTTGAATTGCAAGGTAAAGATCCTCACCGGGAAGTGCTTCTCCATTGCGGACGTTGTCGCTCTTGACGCCATAGATAGCGGGGAGATGAAAATATTCAGCCATGACTCGCCTCGGGCGCAGGAGAAAACCGGTGGCGTCCACGAGCAGCGACTTTTCCGAGGCGGAGGGATCTCCTTTTTCGCCGGCCGCGGCAACCCACGCAACCGGACGACGCGCGGTGATGCTGACGTCGATTTGATCCGGGAGCTTTCGGTCGAGGCGCACGTCCTGGACCTGCGGGATTGCCCGGAGTGTGGCCTCCACCTTCTCGAGGTCGACGGTGAAGATGTTGAAGCCTTCGCGCAAACCGGTTGCCGCCAGGGCTTCCTCGCGGGTGAGAATTCCGTCGAGATTGAAGGAGATTCGCCGCAAGGTGTATTCGGCATTCTTGAAGAAGAACCTGTCGAGCGCCGCCTGAAGCCCGAAAAACGCCGCTGTGCCGATTGCGGCAATGAGGAGGAAATTGGAGATCCAGCGGACGATCGTCTCTCGCCGTCTCCGCCGGCTGGTTGCAGTGCGCATGCGCACGTCGAGCAGATGGGCGCGCGCCAATGTGTTGCGCAGTCTGCGGTTGACCTTGCGAGGTGGACGCGGGTTGGCCATTCAGTTCGGGGAGCGTTGGAGTGAAAGTGAGGCAATGCGTTCGCAGAGAGCCGGAAAATCGAGTCCGGCCACCGCAGCGGCTTTGGGAAGAAGGCTGGTTTCAGTCATGCCAGGAATCGTATTGATTTCAAGAACGTTCAGGCGGCCGCTCGGGGCGAGAAGAACATCGACTCGGGAATAGACTTCGAGCCCGAGCGCGCGCTTGGCCGAAAGAGCGGCGTGCTGGACGGCTTTGGTGGCTTCATCGCCGATTTCGGCGGGAACGAAGTATTCCGACGCCCCCTTGGTGTATTTGTGCTGGTAATCGTAGAATCCTTCCCGGGGGACGATCTCGATAATCGGCAGAGCCTCATCGCCAAGTATGCCGACGGTCAGTTCGCGTCCGGGAAAAAATTCTTCTACGAGCACCTCCTCTCCAAAGCGAAAGCAGTCTTCGAGGGCGGCGGGAAGACCGGCGGGGTCCTTGATGATGTGCACACCAACGCTTGATCCCTGGCGAGGAGCCTTGACCACGAACGGGGGATCGAGACGCGGGGGTTCACCGTCAGTGATGACGTGCCATCGTCCAGTGGGAACGCCTTCCTCATCGAATCTCGTTTTACTGAGAATCTTGTCGAATGCAAGAAGGCTGCCTCTAATCCCCTCACCGGTATAGGGCACGCCGCGCTGCTCCAGAATCTTCTGGATCTGGCCATCCTCGCCGAACGTGCCGTGGATCATGTTGTAGGCGAGATCCACGTCGGGAGGGAGCGAAAAGCCTGGGTCCCTCACATCGACCTCTTCGACGATCGCGCCAAGGGCCTGCAGGGCACGAGCAACGGCGGCGCCCGAGCGCAGCGACACTTCGCGCTCCGAGCCCGGCCCGCCAAGCAGCACCGCGACTTTCTTGCTCTTGAGAATTCCAGTCATGCATCCACTCCAACGATCTGCACTTCGGTTTCAAGATTGATGCCGCGCTCGCGCGCGGCGGCGGCTTTGATTTCCTCGATGAGGGTGAGAATTTCCTCTGCAGTCGCTCCGCCGTCATTGACGATGAAGTTGCCATGCACTTCGGAAACGCGCGCCCTTCCCACGGTGAAATTCTTGAAGCCGAGCTCCTCGATCAATCTCCCAGCGGGAGTTTGATTCGGATTTTTGAAAATGCAACCTGCGCTTGCAGCAATCGGCTGGGATTCGCGGCGTTTACGTTCTGAATCCGCAATACGGGTTTCGATGTCTTTGGTGTCGGCAAAAGTCCCGCGCAGCGTGGCGGAAAGGGCATAGTTTTGGTGGAGGGTGCGCACATCGCGGTAACGAACTTCCATCTCAGCAGGGGGGCGGGTGAAGATATTGCCGTCCTGGTCGCAATAGCGCACGCTGACGACTTGCTCGAACGTCTCTGCGCCCATCGCGCCGGCATTCATTCTCAGGCTGCCGCCGAGGTTACCCGGGATGCCCTCCATCCACTCGAAGCCGCCGATGCCCGCGTTGCGGGCGATGGCGGTGATTTGCTTGAGCTTTAGGCCGACACCTGCGGTAATTTCGTTGCCATGTACGATGTGGCGGGAGAATTCGCCTTTGGAAAGATGAGCCACCACACCGGGCACGCCCCCATCGCGCACGAGCAGGTTTGAACCGCGACCCATGACCATAAACGGGATGTCTTCGTCGAAACAGAGCTGGACCAGATCGGCAAAGCCCTCTTCAGTTTCGGGCTCCGCCCAAAATTGCGCCGGGCCGCCAACGCGCATGGTGGTGTGTCGCGAAAGCGGTTCGTAAAGCCGGATCGTGCCAGGACCCATTGCGGAAAGCAGCTTGTCGCGTGCAGCCAGGTTGCTGACCAGGCGCGCCCCGGCCTCGTGAACGTTCCCGGCGCCAAGACTCAGAATGAGATCGCCGTCCTCGATCTCCAAGCCGGCGTTTTGGTGAATGCGCCGTATATCGGGTTGAAACTCAACATGCGGATGCCCATGGGTGCGCATTGCGTCCACGATCATCTGGCCTGACACCCCTGGAATCGCCTTTTCGCTGGCCGGATAGACATCGGCGATGAAGACGGCATCAGCTTGGTCGAAGGCCCTGCCGAACTCCTCCTTAAGAGCAAGCGTGCGCGTATAGCGGTGGGGCTGAAACATCACCAGCACACGCTTCCAGCCGCCGGTGCGAGCGGTAGCGATCGTGGCGGCAACCTCGGTGGGATGGTGCCCGTAGTCATCAACAACCAAATTGCGCTGTGTTTCGTAGCAGATTTCAAAGCGACGTTTTGCGCCTCGGAAGTTTTCCAGCGCGGCGGCGATCTTATCGAAGGAGAGTCCGATTTCGACGGCCAGGGCGATCACCGCCAGAGCGTTCACCGCGTTGTGTATGCCCGGGATGTTCAGGCTTGCTGTTCCCAGCGATTCGCCTTCCTTCAAGACCTGGAAGCGTGAGCGAAAGTTTTCCGCCGCGATGTCGCCAATCCGGTAGCAGTTGCCTGCGAGTTGTCCGTAACTGATCGCGCCGGGGCGCGGCGAGCAGACGCGCGTCGCCCCGGGGTCGTCACCGCAGTAGACGACTTTTCCTCGCGTCTGCCCGACGAGCTTGGCATAGACGGCATCGATGGCGGCGATGTCCTTGTAAAAATCGAGATGCTCGGGCTCGATGTTGAGCACGATCGCGTGTTCGGGATGATAGTTGATGAGCGTTCCGTCGCTCTCGTCCCCCTCGGCGACAAAGTATTCACCCTCGGAGTCCCAGCGCGCATTGGTTCCGAGGATGGGGATCTCCGCTCCCACGTAGTGCGAAGGTTTGAGGCCACAGCTCCGAAGCACATGGGCCGCCATGGATGACGTGGTTGTCTTGCCATGCATCCCGCAGATCACGATGCCCTTTTTGGAGTTCATGATGGCGGCCAGCGCATCCGCTCGGCGCACCATGGGCAAACCGAGCTTCCTGGCCGCGTCGTAGGCGACATTGCCCGCCTTGATGGCCGATGAGTAAACGACCAGCTCGGCCTCTATCACCTCATCGGCTTGGTGGGGAATGTGGAAGCGAAGCCCCTTTTTCTTCAGTCGCCCGACTTCGACGGTGTCCACCTTGTCGGAGCCGCTTACGCGATGACCAAGAGCGAGCAGCAGCCCTGCGATTCCGCTCATTCCGGAACCCGCAACGCCGATCAGATGAACCCGGCGCGAAGAGCCGGTGAAAAATTCCGTCAGAGTCGCGAGATTCATCGAAAGCAATTTAAGGCGTCGCCGCGGCGCGTTCTATTTCGTTGGCGACATTGTCGGCGGCATGGCGAGGGAGGATGGTGCGGGCGGCGGCGGACATCTGTTCGCGCCGGCGGTCGTCAGTCAGCAAATTCAAGACAAGCGCGGAGAAGGTTTCCGGAATTACCTGGCGCTCGTGTTGCATCTCGGCGGCTCCGGCGTCGGCGAAAACCTTGGCGTTGAAGGTTTGGTGGTCGTCGGTTGCATAGGGATAGGGGATGAGAATGGATGCGAGGCCGAATTGCGAAAGCTCGCTCAGGCTGGCGGCGCCAGCGCGCGAAATCACGAGGTCCGCCGCGGAATAGGCCTCCTCCATACGATGATGGAACGGAGCGACATATTGGGGGATGCCTTCGCGCTGGTAATTGGCGGCCGCGAGACGGTCGTCGTGCTCTCCAGTTAGGTGAATGATTTGCAGGGGCTGGTCCTTGAGCAGGGGGACGCATTTGAACAGCACCTGGTTTACGCCGGAAGCTCCCTGGCTTCCACCCATTATCAGCAGCGTGCGCCGGTGCTCTTCAAGGTGAAATGCGGCCAGTGCCGCTCTCCGGTCAAGAGATGAGCCGAGATTGCGCCGTACTGGCGTGCCCGTGACAACGCATTCCTTGTTTGGAAAATGCGGAGCACACGCACTAAAGCCCAAAAGCACACGGGTGGCGAAGCGCGCCGTGAGCTTGTTCGCACGGCCGGGAATCGCGTTGGACTCGTGGATGAAGGTAGGCAGCTTCTGCTGGCGTCCCGCAAGAATCGGCGCCGTTGAGGTGAAGCCGCCCATCCCGAGGACGACCGAAGGACGAAATTTCCGGTATGCGCTCTTGCAGTATCCAAAGCCCTCCCACGAACGCTGCAGGAAGCGCACGAAGGCCGGAGAAAGCACGGACGGCATGCCGATCGAGGGGAGTTTCTCCGCGCGGAATTCCGGGTGCGCTTTCAGAGCGATAGCGTCGATCTCCTTTTCAGAGACGATTAGCAGCACTTCGTGTCCACGTTCCTTCAATGCCTCCGCTACAGCGAGGCCGGGAAAGAGATGTCCGCCTGTGCCTCCGCAGGCAATGACAACACGGAACGCCGTCATAGCCTGCAAGAGCTTCGTACTCGGCGCAGAACTGGCGATGCCACCTCGATCAGCGGGTTTCCACACCGGTGGATATTGACGAGGACTCCGACTATAAAATAACAGACAGCGAGGTTAGAGCCGCCGAAGCTTATGAACGGGAGTGGCATTCCCTTATTTGGCAGCAGCGACGTGGTCACACCGATATTTACGATCGCTTGGAGGGTTATCATCATTGTGCAGCCGAAGCCGAGCACCATGCCGAAACGGTCACGGGCGTTCATGGCAATCAGCGTTCCACATAGACAGATGAGCAAATAACCCAAGACGATCAACAGGGTGACGCGCAAACCCAATTCCTCTCCAATCATCGGAAAGATGAAGTCGGTGTGCGCGTAGGGAAGGTAGAGCATCTTTTGCCGGCCCTCGCCGAGGCCAAGGCCCTCGACTCCACCTGAGCCGATCGCAATCAGGCCCTGCAACTGCTGGTAACCGCCACTTGCCTGGTAATCCTCCGGATTGAGAAAGGCCAGCAGTCGGTCGCGGCGCTCGCTGATATGCGTCGCCAAATATAGGATGCCCGCGATCCCGGCGATCACGATCGGCGCGATCCAGCGCAGTTTCATCCCGGCCACGAACATCACACAAAGAACCACCGCGCCAATCAGGGCGGTGTAGCCGAGATCCTCCTGGCGAGAGATCGGCACGAGAATGATGCTGACGATGGCCATCGGATAGATAAACCCCTTGAAAAGGCGGCCGGAGTCCTTTTCGAATTTTTCAAACCACCAGGCGACGAAAAACAGAACGGCCAGCTTGGCAAGCTCGCTGGGCTGAAAGGTGCCGATACCCATGTTGATCCAGCGGCACGAGCCATTGATCTTCAATCCAATTGGGGGGACGAAGCAAAGGATCAGCAGCGCAAAGGCGAGGGCGAAGAAAATCCACCATGTTTTCTTCCACCATTGATAATCGACTAGCGCGCCGACCAGCGCGCAGAAGAGAGAAATTGTCAGCCAGAAGCCCTGGCGTTTCACGAAGAAATAGATGTCGCCATGGCTCTCTTGAGCAAACGCGCTTGTGCTGAAAAGCATGACGATGCCGATGGCGGTAAGCCCGACAACGGTCAGCAGAAGAGCGTAGATGGCGTTGCGCTGCATTTTGGAGCGTTGACCGCGACAAGGCCCGCACTCGTCGCGAATCCTGACGTTTCAATTCTTCTTGGCGGGAATTTTCAGTTTCTGTCCTATCTGAACCCGCGTGGGGTCTTTGATCTCGTTGATCGCGATCAAGTCATTATAGCTTACATGAAGCTTCTTCGCGATGTTGTACGGGTTGTCACCCTTGGCCACGACGTAAACGTCGCTGTCCGTGGTGGCAGAAGGCACTTCAGCCTGTTTTGGAGATGGTTGCGGGGTTGCAGGTTTTGGCGCTGCAGCAGCGGCCGCGGGCGGCTTGACAACGTCCGTCTTGGCAACGACCGGCGGTTTCGCGGTGTCGGTTTTGGCGGCAAGGACTGGCGATTTCGCGATATCCGTCTTGGTGTCGATTGCCGGCGGTTTTGCGATGTCCGTCTTGGCTGCGAGAAAGGCATGCTTGGCAGCTGCCGTTAGAGGGTCTGTCGCCGGCTTGGGCACAGCGGGGCTCGCTGAAGCCGGAATTTTCAGGACCTGGCCGACACGGATCATCGAATAGGTCGTGATTCCGTTTTCCTTCTCAATAAGCTCGACGCTGATCTTGTAGAGTGCGGCGATGCGGCTAAGCGTGTCGCCCGCCTGGACGGTGTGCGTTTTGCCCGCCCAGCCTTCGACAACTTCCTTCGCGGGGGAAGGCTTCGACTGAGCGGCTCCCTGCGCCGCGGGTGGAGAGGTTGCGCCTTTGTTGGAGGCGCTTTGTCCGGCCTTGATCGAGTTAAAGGCGAAGACGCCGCCTACAGCGATGATATGGAGGGCCAGGACAACCACCAAAGCGTGCGAAAACTTCATGTTCGGCTCCTCTTCGGCGTCGTAGTCTTCGCTGTCGCAGGTCTCGGCGTTGGCGGCGGCTTTCGCGCGCAGCGATTCCGCAGGGGGTGGACGCCGCGGTATCCGCCGGAGAGGCATTTTCAGGATTTTCTTCATTTTCATGATGTGCGGTTTGGTTGATTCTCGTTGTTACTTGAGAGCGTTCACAGCGTCTTTGAAGCGGTTGCCGCGCTCGCCGTAATTTCGGAACATGTCGAACGACGACGTTCCGGGTGAAAAAAGCACGGCGTCGCCGTCGTTTGCGACTTCACGCGCGACTTCAACGGCCTCCTCAAGAGATGCGGAAATCCGGCAATCCACACCGCTCCAGGAACGGGCAATGCGCTCCTTCATTTCGCCGATCAGGACAGCGACGCGCACACGCTCACGAACGAGCGGCGCGATGGAGTCAAACTCAAATCCTTTATCCTTACCTCCCGCGATCAGCACGATCGGGCGGGATTGAGAGAGAATCGCCTTTTCGACAGAATCCAGGTTTGTTGCCTTGGAGTCGTTGATCCAGTGCGCGCCTTCGAGTTCTCGCACGAATTCACAGCGGTGAACCGGGGCCGTGTATTCGCCGACAGCGGCCGCCATTTTGTCGAAGTCCAAACCCAGGGCCAGTCCGGCGCCCAGCGCGGCCATGAGATTTTCCGCGTTGTGAATTCCGGCGAGACGCGTCTTGCCCTGGTCGAGCACGGGCTCGTTTCTGTAGTGAATGACACCGCCCCGAAGTGAGAAATCCGCATCCGGGACATAGGCGCTGAAGGTGATGGGGCGCGCGGCGATCGGGGGAAGGCTTTCGCGGGCGTTGACCACCGCATAGTCCTCCGATGTCTGATTCGCGAAGATCCGGAGCTTTGCCCTGCGGTATTCGTCCATGTCCCTATAGCGGTCGAGGTGGTTGGGACTCAAGTTCAACCAGACTGAAACATGCGGGCGAAAAGCGTCTATGGTTTCAAGCTGGAAGGAGCTGACTTCCAAGACCATTACGTCGAGTTCGTTGCTTTGCTGCACCGCGGTCGCGAAGGGCAAGCCGATGTTTCCGCTGGCCATGGCGCGCACCCCCGAACCCTGCAGCATTACGGTGGTTAGTTCGGTAGTGGTCGTTTTGCCGTTTGTTCCGGTAATGGCGACGACAGGGCAAATGCATTCCTCAAAGGCAAGCTCGAGTTCGCCAATCACAGGGATTTTCTTGCGAAGGACGTTTTGCACGAGCGGAACGGCTGGATCGATGCCTGGACTGAGAACGCAGACGTCATAGGCAGCGGGGTCGGAATCCGCCCCGGGACCCAGGAGAACCTCGATGCCCCGCCCCTTGAGCCTGGATGACTTATCGCGCAGGCCGGGATTGTCGCTGCTCTCGCAGATCGTCACTTCTGCGCCTTCCTCACGCAAGAGGATTGCTGCGGCCTCGCCGCTGTGACCGAGGCCGAGAACGACCGCTCTTTTTCCAGAATAGATCATCGCAGCTTCAAAGTCGCAAGGCCCAACAGGGCGAAGAGGATGGACATTATCCAGAAGCGGACGATTACCGTGTTTTCCTTCCAGCCGCTGAGTTCGAAATGGTGATGGATCGGTGACATCTTGATGATGCGCTTGCCGGTGATCTTGAAGCTTGCGACCTGCAGGATGACCGACATTGCTTCCATGACGAACACGCCGCCGACGATTACGAGAAGGATCTCCTGTTTGCAGCAGATGGCCACGGCGCCGAGCATTCCACCGATGGCGAGCGAGCCGGTGTCGCCCATGAATACACGGGCAGGATAAGCGTTCCACCAAAGGAAGCCCAGGCATGAGCCCAGCAGGGCGCTGCAAACAACGGCAAGCTCGCCCGAATATGGCACGAAGGGGATTTGAAGATACTCAGCCGCGCGAGCATTGCCGGCAAGATAGGCAAGCGCAGCATACGCAGACGCCACTGTGGCCGTGCAGCCGGTCGCCAGTCCATCAAGGCCATCGGTGAGATTGACCGCGTTCGAGGTTCCAACGATGACAAGGAGATAGAAAACGAAGGTCAGCCAGCCGAGGCTGAAGATTACCGGCTCCTTGAAGAACGGGATGTAAAGTTGTTTCGCGATCTCCGCGAGTTTTGGACTATTAAGAAAAAACGCGGTAAAAATTCCTGCGAGCACGCACTGAAGGCCGAACTTGAGGCGGCTGTTGATCCCCCTGGAGCTTTTCGTTGTAACCTTGAGCCAGTCGTCGTAGAGGCCGATGCCGCCAAGGAAGAGCGTGCTGAAGAGCACGAGCCACACAAAGGGATTCTCCAGTTTCGCCCACAATACCGTGGAGATAAGGATCGAACCGATGATGAGAATTCCTCCCATTGTGGGAGTTCCCTTCTTCGCCCCGTGCAACTCAAAAAGCTTGTCGACTTCGTCTTTCGTGCGAATGGGTTGGCCGAATTTCAGGGAGATCAGTCGCCGGATCGTCCAATTTCCAAAGATGATCGACAACAAGAAGGCGGTGGAGGCGGCGCAGATCGAACGGAATGTGATGTAACTAAAAACATTCAGCGCCTTGAAAAAGTCGCTTTCGTAGCCCGCTTTTCGCGCCCATTCGCCGAGCTCGTAGAGATAGTAGAGCATCAGAAGGCTTCGATGATGCGTTCCATCCGCGCGGCGCGGCTCCCTTTTACAAGGACGATGTCGCCCTGCTGGGCGAGTTGACGGAGCACGCCGGCCGCCTCGGTGGTATCCGCCGTTGCATGCACTTCCTTGAGCCCCGCGGCGCGGGCCGTTTCTGAAAGCGGTCCAGTCTCGGGCCCGACGGCGATGAGGGCATCCAAAATTTTTGCCGCGTTGCGCCCGACACGCTGGTAGCCGGCCGCGGCATGTTCGCCGAGTTCGCCCATGCGGCCGAGTACCGCGATGCGCCGGCCCGCGACCGGGAGCGCGCCAAGGGTATCCAGGGCGGCATCCATCGAATCCGGATTCGCGTTGTAGGTGTCGTCGAGCACCGTGATGCCGTGAAGGATTCGGCGTGTCAGCCGGCCGCCTGTAAGGCGCGCGGCGGCGAGTCCTTCGGCGCATTCTTCCAATTGGAGGCCGAATTCGAGGCCCGCAGCGACTGCGAGAAGAGCATTGCGCACCATGTGCTCGCCCGGAGCGGACACCCTGGCCTCGACGGTTTCCTTCCCTGCGCGAACAGTGAAGCGGCAGCCATCTGAGCTCATCGCGATGTTCGAGGCAGTGACTGCCCCTGACGAGAGACCCGTGGGCACAACCCGTGCAGCAGTCCGGTTCGCAATTTGCGACGCGAAATCGTCCTCGGCTGAAAGGATCACAGAGCCATTTGAGCCGACCGCCTCCGCCAGTGCGCCTTTTTCCGAGGCGATGGCTTCACGCGAGCCCATGTATTCGATATGCGCGACGCCAATATTGGTAATGATCGCAAGGTCGGGCCGGGCGAGCCTCGCGAGCGGGGCGATCTCTCCCGGGTGGTTCATGCCGATCTCCCAGACTGCGGCGTCGTCCGTGATGGACGCAGAAAGAATCGAAAGGGGGAGACCAATGTGATTATTGAGGTTGCCCTCCGTTTTCACCACACGGTAGCGCACAGACAGAACAGCGGCGGTGAACTCCTTGGTACTCGTTTTCCCGCTGCTTCCGGTGACGCACGCGACCTTGAGGGCGAGACGGTCGCGCCATGCCGCCGCCAGCCGGTGCAGCGCAGCAAGTGAGTCATCCACGAGAATGAACGAGAATCCGGCGGGAAGGTCCGAAGGGGGGGCGTCCAGAATCGCGCCAGCTGCCCCTTTCGCCGCGGCATCTTTCGCATAGAGATTGCCGTCGTGGTTTTCGCCGTGAAGCGCGAGATAGAGATCGCCAGGGATCAGCACGCGCGTGTCCTTTGAAATGCGTCGGGCGGTTTGCGAAGGGCTGGCAGTGTGCAGCACGCCTCCGCACATGTCGGCAATCTCGAGCAGAGTTAGGGCGTCCACAATCAAGGCTCCCTCCAGCGTTTTAATGACGGACGAGAAGATTGCCGGGTGTCGTCACCGCGCGCACGCACGCTCCCGTCATTGTCTTCTTCGATCTCCACGCGCCTCTCTTCGATGGCGCGGCGGGCGACGGCGCAATCATCGAAGGGAATCCTCTTGTCGGCGAATTCCTGGTAGGTTTCATGCCCCTTGCCAGCGATGAGAACGATGTCGCCGGCGCCCGCGAGTTTAATGGCTTTCCGGATGGCTTCGGTCCTGTCGGGAATCTCCTCGTGCCGGCTGGCTCGAAGGCCGGCTCGCATTTCTGAAATGATCTTCGCCGGGTCTTCGCTGCGGGGGTTGTCGGAGGTGAGGATTGACCAGTCGGCGGACTCCTCGGAGGCAGCGGCCATGAGCCGACGCTTGGAGCGATCGCGATCGCCGCCGCACCCGAACACAGCGATGAGACGGTTCGGCTTGAGTTCTTTGAGCGTTCGCAGCACGTTGCGCAAGGCGTCCTCGGTGTGCGCGTAATCCACAAAGACCTGGAAGCTGCGCTTGACTGGGACGCGCTCCAGGCGGCCGGGAACCTGCGGGGCATTGGCGATCGCGGCGACGGCGGCGCGGACTTCCATGCCCATTGAAGCAGCGGCGGCGATGGCAGCAAGGGAATTGTAGATATTGAACGAGCCGATGAGAGGGAGCCGGACAAGATAGCTTCGGCCTTTGGCTTCGAGATGGTAAGCGCTGCCCGTCGCGTCGAAGCGCACATCGCCTGCGCGGAAATCGGAACCGACGCGCTGTCCGTAGGTGATCACCTGCAACTTTTTTTTGAAGCGCTCGCTGAGGCGATGCCCGTATCGGTCGTCAATATTGATGACAGCGCGGCCTTTTTTTTTCCTTTGAACAGCG
Organism: uncultured Verrucomicrobiae bacterium; assembly: GCA_963810765.1. Lineage (GTDB taxonomy): Bacteria > Verrucomicrobiota > Verrucomicrobiia > Chthoniobacterales > Terrimicrobiaceae > DASTFP01. The sequence continues at coordinate 43,102 of CAWEOV010000013.1, read as the reverse complement.
AGGCCTCCGAAAAGCGCGGCCTTGGCCTCGAAGTATTGCTCCATCGTCTTGTGATAATCGAGATGATCCTGTGTGAGGTTGGTGAAAACGGCTGTGTCGAAGTCGATCCCGCGCGCGCGATGCTGCACGAGCGCGTGGCTCGAAACCTCCATGGCCACGGCCTTGTTTCCGGCGTCGAGCATTTGGGCGAGCATTTCCTGAAGGTCCAGGGATTCGGGAGTGGTGCGCGGAGCATCTATCTCGCTCTCCCCAATGCAATATTTGACGGTTCCAATGAGGCCGCAACGGCGCTGGTCGGCGTCTAGAAGGTGCTTTACGAGGAAAGCCGTGGTCGTCTTGCCATTCGTGCCGGTGACGCCCACGATTTTGAGTTTGTCGGCTGGGTTGCCGTAGAACGCGGCGGCGATATCGGCCATCGCGGCGCGCGCGTCGGGCACGCGAATAAGAAAGGGCGCGCAGGCCGGTAAGGCAGCGTCAGAGACGATGGCAACCGCCCCTTTTTCGGTGGCCTGCGCGACAAACTGGGCGCCATCCATCCGTTCACCGCGCAACGCAAAAAAAAGCGTGCCGGGACCGGCTTGCCGCGAATCGCAGCAAAGCGATTCGATTCGTGTTTGCGGGTCGGCGTTCGACTCAATAACTTCGGTGGCGTCAAGAAGCTTCAAGAGAGATTCACTCACTGTCGGAATTTCGTAGCATCGCTTTGCCCTAACGCAACCGGAAGACTGGCTGTTGCGCCAGGCGCCGGCACGAGATCGAGGTAGCGGGCGACCTTTTCGGCGACGCGCGAAAAAATGGGAGCCGCGACGAGACCGCCGTAATTGAGGCCCGAACTCAGCTTGGCGTCATCGATCAGAATCAGGCAGACAAATCGCGGGTCTTCGGCCGGAATGTAACCAACAAAAGAAACCACATACTTTCCCGCAGCGTAGCCACCTTTGGAATCGACCTTTTGAGCCGTGCCCGTCTTGCCCGCGACGGTGAAACCGCTGACACGAGCGAGCGCCGCGGTGCCACGTTCGCTGACGACTTCGGTGAGCGCTCCGCCGACGAAGCGCGCAGTTTCCGGAGGGATGACCTCCCGAACGACCTCCGGCTTCATGGAAAGAACCTCATGACCATCGTTGTCCTGAATCGATTTGACGATCTGCGGGCGCATAAGCTTCCCGCCGTTTGCAATCACCGACATGCCCATGGCCATTTGCAGAGGGGTGACTGCCACTGATTGACCCATCGGCATGCGCGTTATTGTAAGCCTGTCCCAACGGGCGGGCGGATGAACGAGGCCCGGGATTTCACCGGGAAGGGCGACGCCCGTGCGCTCGCCGAAGCCGAAACGCCGCACGTACTCGTAGAATTTCTGGTCCCCCATCATCAGGGCCATCTTGGCCGAGCCGATGTTCGAGGACTTCATCAGGATGTCATGAACGTTCATCTGGCCGTAACCGTGGTGATCGCGCAGAATGCGGCCTCCGTAGGAAAACGCTCCGTTCTCGCAGTAGATGAGGGTTTTTTGGGTGACCACGCGCTCAGTGAGAGCGCCGGAGGCGACCACGATCTTGAATGTCGATCCCGGCTCGACCATATCGAAGATCGCGCGGTTTTTCATTTCCTCATGTTTGGCGGAATTGATCTGATTGAGGTCGAAGGTAGGCCGGCTCGTCATTGCCAGTATCTCACCGGTCTTCGGATCTACGATGACGCCCGTCGCGTTGTCGGGCTTTAACTCCCTAAAGGCATTGTCGAGCTCTGCCTCCAGGATGGCTTGCATGCCCATGTCGATGGTCAACTGAACATTCATCCCATGGCGGGGTGCCTGCTCCTGGCCCCGGTAGACCATGATTTCGCGCCCGGTACGATCGCGTTCGATGTGGCGAAAGCCGTCGATCCCGCGAAGGTAGTTTTCCATACTCCTTTCAATGCCCTCGACGCCGACGACGTTTTCATCATTGGGGTCCTTGCGGGCGAGAAATCCCAACACATGGCTCAGCAACGGGCCGTTTGGATATGTGCGAGTGGTATTCTGGTGAAAATAGATGCCGCGCAGCGATTTTTCCTCCATGGCTCGCTGCATGGCGAGCGCCTTCTCTTCCTCGAGGTCGGGCAGAAGGACTTTGTATTTGCTGCGTGTTTGGAGTTCCTTCACAATTGTGGCCTTCGGAATGCCGAGAAACGATCCGGCAAGAGTTGCCAATGCTTCCGGATTCTTGACGTGGGAGCCGTCGACGACCACCTTGCGCACCGGGATGTTGGCGGCGAGGATCTCCCCGTTTCGATCCAGGATCATTCCGCGATGCGCGGGAACTGTAAGGCGGATGGAATGTTTCTGAGCCGCGAGCGCCGTGTACTCCTCATGCTTGGATACCTGCAGTTGGATCAGGCGCGCCGAAAAGCCGGTAAAAACGATCCCCATGAGCCCGCAGGCAATTACGGCCCGTCGACGTGCCTTCCATCTCACGGACGAAACCTTTCGTTTGCAGCTGTGCGCAGGACGCCATCCTTCTCAGCAGTCACAGGCTGTCCGACGCGAGCGATGCAGTGGTCCTGGATCGGCTGGAGCACGATTAGACCCTGGTTGAGTTTGCGTTGAAGCTCGGCGCGCGAGGAAAGCGCGGAAATCCTGGCCAGCAGCACTTCGTTTTGCGCGCGTACATCGCGGATCTGGCGCTCGACCTCGCGAGTCTGCTCGCCGAGGAAGTGCTGCTGGTTCTTGATGAAGACGAAGAGCAGACCGCAGCACGCCACAAAAGAGGCGAGCATCAGCCATTTGAAAAGCGGAGCGATTTGGATTGGGTTGACGTATTTGCGGTGGTTGGCGATGGCAGTCATGGGGAATCAGATGCGTTCTACGACGCGCAGCTTTGCGCTGCGCGCCCGGGGGTTGGTTTGGATTTCTTCGGCCGATGCGTCCATCGGGCGTGGCGTGAGGAGGCGGAAGATTCGGGCGGGGTTGCGGCGAGGCTCGGGCCATTCGGGCCGGTCGATCCATTCGGCACTCCGTTCGCGGAAGAAGGTCTTAACGATTCGATCCTCCAGCGAATGGAAGCTGATGACGCCAAAACGGGCGCCATGCGCCAGCCGGCTGCCGAGGACTTCGAGCCCGCGGGTCAGGACGCCAAGCTCGTCATTGACGGCGATGCGCAGGGCCTGAAAGATACGCGTGGCGGGATGCCGTGGTCCAGTCCGCGGGACCACTGAGGTAACGGCAGCCGCGAGGTCAAACGTCGTGCGTAGCGGACGATGCTCGCGCACCGCGGCGATGCGTGCCGCGACGTGTATGGCTCGCGGCTCCTCGCCGTACTCGCGGAAGATCCGGGTCAACTCGGTCGGACTGGCTGTGTTCACGATGTCGGCCGCCGTGTGCGGGTTTTTGCGGCTCATCCGCATGTCCAGAGGACCATTCTTCATCATGGCGAAGCCTCGGCTGGCTGTGTCGACCTGGTAAGAGGAGACACCCAAATCAAGAAGCGCACCTCCCAGCGACGCAACGCCAAATTGATCGAGCACAAGGCCCGAATCCTCATAGTTCGCCTCGCAAAGATGCAGGCGGTGCGCGTAGGGCGCGAGCCGCACGCGACACATCGCAATGGCGTCCGAGTCCTGGTCGAGCGCGATCACTTCGGCTCCGTGCTGCAGAAGTTTTTCCGAGTGGCCACCTCCGCCTGCTGTGCCGTCCAGGAAAATAAGCCCCGGGGCAGGGCGCAGGAGCGCCACCACTTCCTCGGCCATAACCGGAACATGGTACGAATCGTCAGGCCTTTCCAAGGTTTGGAGTGCGGGGTCGTCGAAGTCCCAGGAGTTCATAAGCGTTGCGGGGGCGGATCTTGATGGCGGCGTGACCTTGGGGCCTTCCGTCGGAAGCTCTTGAGGGACTGAAGCCGAAGCAGATACAGCCGGCCGCGCCTGGTCATCAGAAGGGTTTGTTCATGTCGTTATGGTGGGTACATTTGGTGTTAAAAATCAGAGGCCGATGGCGTCGGCGACGCGCTTGTAGGCGTCGGAATGACCGCCATCGTTGGCCGTGTAACGTTCCCGGCTCCAGATCTCGAAGCGGCTGCGGCCGCCTGCAAACACGACCTCGCCCGCGAGCCCGGCGCGCTCGCAATGTTTGTCGCTTAAGAGAATGCGCCCTTGCTTGTCGGTCGTCGCGGTGTGGGCCTCGCTATAAAATTTCCGGATTGCCATCCGCTTTTCCGCGGCAGTCGCTTGCGATTCCTGGATGCGTTGCTCCCATCGATCGAATTCCGCGGGCGGCATGACCATGAGATAGCCCTCCAAAGGATGCGGAATTATGTGAAAAACTTCCCCGCCATCCATTGAAAGCCAGGGTGCAGGTACGGCAACGCGCTTCTTCGCGTCCATCGAACGCTCGAAGGTCCCTGAATAGAGCGTCTTTGAGTCCTGACTCATGCGAACTTAGGTTCTGTGTGACATTTTTCGCCACAACGCCCCACTTTTCACCACTGACAATGAAAATAGTCAATCCAAATTCCGCGGTGTTCGTAATTATTTTTTGACTGCTCGCCGAAGGAATGTGAGGCGAGGCTACCCACCGTTGGCGTAACGGTGGTCGGCGCGATCGTGTGCTCGAACTGGAGGCTTAAGGCTTGGCCTGACGCGGTGACCCGCCTCGAGCGGGTGGAGCTGAAAAGATCAAACGGACCTTCACTTGGCAAACCTCTGAGCTGCGCGTGCTCGTGCCTTGGCAGCTTCTTCCGCGCGGTGTCTCGGTGGCGCGTTCGTCGCAAGCGAGCCAAGAAGGTTGCGGGAGACTGCTGCTATCTCGGCAGCGGCGGCAAAGAACACAGCTTCGTTGGCCTTCGACGGCTTGTTGAAGCCGCTGACCTTTCGTACAAATTGTAGCGAGGCCGCACGAATCTCTTCCTCCGTCACGGGAGGTTCGAAGTTGAATAGAGTCTTGATGTTTCTACACACGATCGGTTGTTTCGATCCGTTCGGAGACTGTGATGCTCATTACATGGGGAGCCTTTATTCTGTGATCTCAATCCGATTGCCGTCGGGGTCGAGGAACGCGCACTCGTAATATCCATCACCCGTCTGCCGCGGCCCGTCAAGTATTCGGAAACCATCCTCGCGAAGCCGCTCCGACATGAGATCGACGGCGTTTCGTGAACCCAGAGAGAATGCGATGTGAATGATGCCCGTGGATTGTGCTATCGGATCGTTCAGCGAATCGGGAATCGATTCCATCTGCATGAGTTCGAGTCTCGCCCCGTCGGAAAATGAGAGGAAATAGGAGGAAAATCCTTTTCTGGAGTTGACGTAAAGCTCGTTTGAAGCCGCCTTGAAGTATTTCGTGTAGAAAGATCTCAGGGACTCGAGGTCCCTTGTATAGATTGCAACATGCTCAATTTTCATAGGAAGTGCGTTGCGAAGATCCTTGGGGATCAAAATCGCCCCGATCCTGCGCTGCATCACTGACCGAATCGCTCATCAAGGAGGAGCGCGCAAACCCGAGGCCAGAAGATGATCAGGCCAATTGTTGACGCACCAAGAGCAGTCAACAATACGGCACCGGCAGCAACATCCTTGGCACGGCCGATCAACGGATGAAAATCTTTCGCCGTGGCGTCGGCAAGCAGCTCAAAGGCGGTATTTAGCGCTTCGGTGGTCCAAACGGAGGTAATAGCCAGCACAATCCAGCACCATTCGGCGGCGGTGAGATGGAAATAAAGACCCGCCGATACCACGAAAATCGTGGCCAAGGCATGGATCCACGCGTTGTGTTGGGATCGGATCAGGTGAACGATCCCATAAAAGGCGTATTTAAAGCTCCTGATGCGACCAGTGAACTCGAACGGGCGGCTCATCGAAGTGTATCGCGCTCGGTTTTTTGTGCTGGGCGGGTTGTCTCGAGTGACCGCGTCGAGTCGCATCGTTGTCGCACATTCCCTGTTGTGTGGGAGAGCGTTTTGGTGACTGGCGCTCTTGCTCCAAATCGCGTTGGGTGCCTATCCTTCACCGGTGAAGTATGAACTCCATATCGGATGGGATGTCTACTGCGATTGCCGAGCTTTCCCTCCGGATTTCTTCTCAGCAGTCTCCTCGCCTTGACAGGGTTCTGGCCCGTTGTATTCTTCGCCGAACATTTAATCACCTGGTATGTCCGCTCAAATTTGCGATGACGATGGCAAGGCGGTCCGGTTAGCGGAGAGCTATTTATGAAACGCTTCTTAAGCATTTGCCTCATCGCCGCGATGGCGGCTTTGCCAGCATTCGGCGCCGGGAGCGCGCCTGCAGGCAGCTCAGACGAGCCGGTCGTAAAGCAAGAAAGTCCCGCCGTAGCCGCGTACAACCAAGGCGTCGAGCTAATGGCGAACAAGCAGTTCGCGCAGGCCCAAAGCAAGTTCGAGGAGGCGGTTAAACTCGATCCAGACTTTGCGGAGGCCTACAATAATCTGGCGTTTACGCTGCGAAAGCAGGGGTCTGCGAACTTCAAGAAGTCTCTTGCGTTCTACAACAAAGCAATCCAACTCAAGCCGAAACTCGCCGAGGCATACATGTATCGCGGCGTGCTCTATACCCAAATGGGACGCAAGGCGGACGCCCAGGCGGACCTCGCCCTCCTCAAGAAGCTCAACCGCAGTCTGGCAAAAGAGCTGGAGGAATTCATGCAAACCGGCAAGGAAGAGGACTATCTTTACGGTGCAACAAAGAAAAAGTGACCTCGCGCTGGTCGTCCGATGATCTTCGCTTCAAGACGACTTCCTGCCTAGTGTGTGATGAATGATGTCGCCGTCGGGCCGGTACCTGACTCTTGGTAGATCGCGTCACCGTCTTTCACCCAAAGATAATGGGGGACATCAGCAGGGATGACACAAACTGCGCCCTCCGGAATGGCAACGACCTTCGATTCATCAAACGCTTTTCCAAAACCGACATAAATGGTGCCCGACAAGACCGTGCTAATCCGTTCGTCGGGATGTGTGTGCGGAGGGATTCTTCCGCCAGCGGCGAGCTTCACACGGAGAATGTAAGGGCCGTGCTTTTGCTCGTTCCCCAACAGCCACGCGTACTGCAGGGCGGGATTGTTTGGCGGACTTAGCCACCGAAACCTCTCCGGAATCAGCGGCACCGGGGATTCGATTTGCGCCAGCGCTGCACACAGGGAAAAGCAGTAAGCGAAGGAGATGATCGCCGGCGCGAGCAGTTTCTTAGGAATACTCATTCTTAATTTCGCTGCGCGTGAGCACGAACAGGCTGAGTGTGCCAAGGATTGTTCCGAAGGGAAAGCCTATGCAGGATATGAGCGAAAGAATAATGGATGCCTTCCTCTTTACCCTCCTTAGAAGAAAGATCGCGTTGAGAGCATATACCGTTGATAATACAACGGCGATAAAAAGGAAAACGACGAGCGTGGCGAGCTCGCGCGAGTTCGGCGCCTGATGCGCGGCTTCCTCGAATAAAGAGATCATGTTCATCAGGACAAGAACCAGCGAGACCAAAACAAGCGCCGCAAGGATCAGATAAAAATATGGCAGGAGCCGGAATGCGATCTTCACGGGGTCGCAAAATATCGGCCTGGCGTATCAAATCCAAGCTTGCCGTATTGCCGCGCAAGAGTTTGGGTTGCTACTTCCGTGCTATAGGATTTCGTCAAACAGTATCCAGGAATATGAAAAAAGCGATCCTTACAAACGGAAAACGTTAGTCTCCGCTACCCGGAACCCAGAAACCGGCCTTCCATGAAAAAATTGCTTGCATTGAACCGCGGTGAGATCGCCATCCGTGTACTCCGCGCTGCCTCCGAGTTGGGCTTGCGAACGGTGGCGGTCTATTCGCAGGAAGATCGACTGGGCCTGCATCGCTTCAAAGCCGATGAAGCGTACCTGATAGGCGCTGGAAGAGGTCCCGTGCAGGCCTATCTGGACGCGAATGGCATCGTTGCGTTGGCAGCTGAAAAGGGCGTGGACGCCATCCACCCGGGATACGGATTTCTTTCGGAAAACCCGGCTCTTCCCAGAGCCTGCAAAGCGGCGGGGATTCAGTTCGTGGGTCCGTCGGCTGAACTACTGGAACTGCTGGGCGATAAGACGGCTGCCCGCCGCCTGGCACAGAGGGCCGGAGTGCCCGTGATTCCAGGTACTGAACAACCACTGGCGAATGCAGAAGCCGCGCGCGAGTTGTCAGAGGAGATCGGTTTCCCGCTGATCGTAAAAGCTGCGTTCGGCGGAGGCGGCCGCGGCATGCGCATCGTCGAAAACGGGGTGGAATTCGAGGCCAAGATTGAGGAAGCCCGGCGGGAAGCCGCCGCGGCGTTCGGCGATGACGCGGTCTTCCTCGAACGTTTTATCCGGCGCGCAAAGCATATCGAAGTGCAGATCCTGGGGGATCAATATGGGAACATCCTCCATCTGTACGAGCGAGACTGCTCCGTACAACGGCGCCATCAAAAAGTGGTGGAGGTAGCTCCCGCCGTGAACCTTGACTCCGCGATTCGCAAAGAACTGTGTGAGGCTGCGGTCCGAATCGCTCGCGAGGCCAGCTACTTCAACGCCGGAACCATCGAGTTCCTGGTCGACGTCGATACCGGCAAGTTCTATTTCATCGAAGTGAATCCGCGCGTGCAAGTCGAGCACACGGTCACCGAGGTCGTTACAGGTATTGATGTCGTCCGCTCGCAGATCCTCGTGGCTCAGGGGCATGCGCTGCACGGTTCCGAGATGCATCTCCCCCAGCAGGAGGACGTTCCGCTCTACGGCTATGCACTTCAATGCCGTGTAACGACGGAAGACCCCGCGAATAATTTTGTCCCGGATTACGGAAAGATCCACACGTACCGGTCGCCGGCTGGCTTCGGAATCCGGCTGGACGGAGCCTCGGCTTACGGCGGCGCGATAATCACGCCGTATTACGATTCGCTGCTCGTGAAAGTCACTGGCTGGGGCGGACACTTCAAGGAAGCATGCCAGCGTATCGACCGCGCACTCCGCGAATTCCGCATCCGCGGCGTGATGACCAACATCCCATTCCTCGAGAATGTGGTTAACAATCGAACCTTCCAATCGGGCGAGGCGACCACGCGGTTCCTGGACGACACACCGGAATTATTCCAGTTCACGCCGCGCAAGGACCGGGCAACGAGACTGCTTGGCTACCTCGGCGAGATCATTGTCAATGGGAACAAGGAAGTAGCGGGCAAGCCAAAGCCGATGAACATGCGGCCCGCTTCGATTCCCGAGCACGACACTTCCGCGCCGCCGCCCGGAACCCGCCAGTTCCTCGAGCAACTTGGCGCGGAGGGTTTCGCGCAGTGGACCCGGGATCAAAAGCGACTCCTATTGACCGACACGACGTTCCGCGATGCGCACCAATCGCTTTTTGCCACGCGCATGCGCAGCCACGACATGCTTGCTATCGCAAACTTCGTTTCGCACAAGCTGCACGGCCTCTACAGCCTGGAAATGTGGGGCGGCGCAACCTTCGACGTCGCTCTGCGGTTCCTGCTTGAGGATCCTTGGGCGAGGCTGCAGCGCCTGCGTGAAGCCATTCCGAACATCTGCTTCCAGATGCTGCTCCGCGCTTCCAATGCGGTTGGCTACACCGCTTATCCGGACAACGTGGTCGAAGAGTTTATCCATGAGGCCGCGGCGCAGGGAATAGACATCTTCCGCATCTTCGACTCGTTGAACTGGCTTCCTAATATGAAGGTGTCCATTGAAGCAGCGCGAAACAGCGGCAAGGTCTGCGAAGCCGCTATTTGCTACACGGGCAATCTCCTGGACCCGAAGCGCGAGAAATATCCGCTTAGTTATTACGTCAGAAAGGCCAAGGAACTGGAGCGCATGGGCGCTCAGGTCCTCGCGATCAAAGATATGGCGGGGGTTTGCAGACCCTACGCCGCAGAGAAATTGGTCAGGGTCCTGAGAGAGGAGATCGCTCTCCCCATCCATTTCCATACGCATGACACGAGCGGCATCAACGCGTCTTCGATTCTAAAGGCCAGCGAAGCCGGAGTGGACGTGGCCGATGCGGCGATCGCATCGATGAGCGGGACTACAAGCCAGCCCAATCTCAATTCGCTGGTGGCCGCATTGGCCAACACGGAGCGCGAGTCCGGTCTGAATTTCGACAGCTTGAATCGATGCGCCGATTATTGGGAGACTGTTCGCCACTACTACACTCCGTTTGACAGCAGCCCAAAGTCCGGCACCGCCGAAGTTTATCTCCACGAAATGCCCGGCGGGCAATACACCAATCTGAAGGAACAGGCAGAAGCGATGAGCCTCGGGCACAAATGGCCGGAGATCGCTCGCGCTTACGCAGAAGTCAACATGGCTTTCGGGGACATTGTGAAGGTAACTCCTTCGAGCAAAGTGGTCGGCGACATGGCTATCTTTCTCGTGAGTCACGGGACCACGATCCATGAATTGGAGCAGCTCGGCGCAAGCCATACGCTCACGCTGCCTAACTCTGTCGTTGAGATGTTCTCGGGTGCTCTCGGAGAACCCGATGGGGGCTGGCCGCGGCGGATGGCGGAAGTCGTCCTTCGCGGCCAACTGCCGAAACCGGGACGTCCGGGGGAACATCTCGCACCCGTGAACATGGAAGAAACTGCTGTGATGCTCAAAGAGAAGCTTGGGAACGATGCAAGCCGCACCGACTTGTTGAGCTACCTGATGTATCCGCAAGTCTTTCTGGCCTTCGCTCAGGCGCGGCAACTGTATGGTGATGTAAGTGTGCTGCCGACCCCGCAGTTCTACTATGGCATGGAGCACGGAGAAGAGATCACCGCTGAGATCGAGCCCGGAAAGACGCTGGTTATCAAGTTCCTCACCGTCGGGGAACCGCATCCGGAAGGCAAGCGCACCGTGTTCTTCGAATTGAACGGCCAGCCTCGCGAGGTCAGCGTTCAAGACAAATCGCTAAAGGCGCAGAAGGTGCAGCGGGCCAAGGCCGACCCGGCGAATGCGGGTCACGTGGGCGCACCGTTGCCCGGCGCCGTCACGACGATCTTTGTCGAGACTGGAGGGACAGCGTCGAAGGGAGATCGCCTGCTCGTGATCGAAGCCATGAAGATGCAGACGACGGTATACGCGCCTGTAACGGGCAAGGTCACGAAGAGACTCGTTCAGGTAGGCGAAACGGTCGATGCGAAAGATCTCCTGATGATCCTCGATCCCACGACCTAGAAAAAGACAAGCAGCCACGGCCGGATAAATTAGCCGTGTGCTCGTCCGCTATTTTTCCGGCGATTTCCGAGCAATGAGCACAAGCGAGAGGTCGGCACATCGGCCAACGCACTTGCAACAAACAACCGGGGATGGTATTGGTAAAGCATGAGCAAAGCCTTGAAAACTTTAGTGATCGGGCTGCTATTCGGTGGCTCTCTCTGTGCGCAGGAGTTTATCGCCCCCGAACAGGAACCCAGCGAGATCGTCCCGGTCGAACCTGTCCAGCAAAGGCCGACCATCGAAGGCATCGTGAAGGAAGTCTTTACGAAGAAGCCATGGCAGGTTGTGAATCCGGCCGCGCCGGCCCAGTATGGAAGCGGCAAAAAAATGGTGTCCAAAGACTTTGGTGCGGGCACACCGTTTCATTCCACGGGGTTGGTCGTAGCCAGCGTGGAATGGTGAATTCCCCCGGAGTTGGGGTTTACCCTGGCGCGCGCACTTAAGGGCGGGCGCGAATGGGACCCACTCCGCTGCCGGTCGCGCTGTTTTGCGCAACATTTCTCAAACCAGAAATGTTGCATATCCACCGGCACATCGTCGGGTTGAGATCCTTTCGGCCCGTAGTCATAGCGCAAAAGCGCGAAGGAGACTGGCCAGTCGATCGCATCGAAATCGTCAAGCGCTCGCCGAGACGATTTCTGGCGCGCGCTTCGGAAAAGCGATCCGGCCGCCCGTGGCAGATTTCGAATGCGGAAGCCGGCCGTATTCTCGCGGTGATCGAGCACGAGAACTGCGCGCTGCTGCACGTGTTTTTCGGGAATGTCGCGGTCCATTTGCTGCCGCTACTGCGCCGGTGCCCAGTTCCAGTCGTGATATCCTTTCACGGTTCAGACGTTGCGGGGTCCATGGCGTCTGCAGGGTATTCGGGAGCGGTCGCGGAACTTTTCGGGCTTGCGACAGTGGTGCCGTGCCGTTCGAAACAACTTGTCTCAAGAGTCGTCCGGCTGGGTTGCCCCGAGACCAAGGCGCGGCTGATGCGCACCGTGCTTCCAGATCTTCCTTTCGTCCAAAGGGACCCGCCCGTTGATGAGGCATGGCAGATCGTGCAGGCTGCGAGATTGGTCCCGAAGAAGGGGCTTGCAACAGCCGTGCAGGCCTTCGCAGCCTTTGGTCGCCAATATCCCAAAGCGACCTTCGTCATCGCTGGAGACGGACCGATGGAGACAGAGTTGCGAAAACTGGCTGACGAAATCGGGATCAGTCGCCAAATCCGATTCGCCGGATTTATTCCGCAAGACGACTTGCAACATCTTTTCTCCAGATCGCACATTTTCCTTCATCCAAGCGAAACCGCGGCCGGCGATGTGGAGGGAGTTCCCAACGCGATGCTCGAGGCGATGGCGAGCGGGTTGCCTGTAGTCGCGACGCGGCACGGCGGTATCCCGGAAGCCATCCAGCACGGGAGGAACGGTTTGCTGTGCGCGGAAAGGGACGCGGAGGGGGTGACCGCAGCCCTCCTGCAACTGGCTAAGGATTCCGTCCTCTATCGAACGCTCGCTCAGCAAGCTTCCGCTTCGGTTCACGAGCAATTCTCGAAGGAACGCCAAGTCGCCGCCATCGAAGAAATTTATGGCGACGCTATTCTCGCCCATTCCGCACAAACCTCTGCTAAAGCTCGATTATGAGCCTCGAAAACCTCTTCGACTCCAACCGGAAATGGGCCAAGCGAATGCTGCTTCGGGAGCCCGATTTTTTCAGTAAACTCGCCGACGTCCAGACCCCTAAGTATCTCTGGATCGGTTGTTCGGACAGCCGCGTTCCTGCGAACGAAATTCTCGGCTTGAGACCGGGCGAAGTCTTCGTTCATCGAAACGTGGCAAACGTGGTCAATCACACGGATTTCAACTGCCTGTCCGTCATCCAATACGCTGTGAGCGTCTTGAAGGTCGAGCACATCATGGTCGTCGGGCACTACGGCTGCGGAGGCGTGCGCGCGGCATTGCTCGATCAGGAACTCGGCTTGATCGACAACTGGCTTCGCCACGTGCGAAGCGTTTACCGGCGCGAGCCAGAGCGCTTCGAGGGTTTGAGCCAGGCCGGCAAAGAAGACCTGCTTTGCGAACTCAGCGTGCTGGATCAAACCCGGCATGTCGAGGAAACCAGCTTTGTGCAAAACGCCTGGAAGCATGGGCAACCCCTGGAGCTTCACAGCTGGGTCTATCGGCTTTCCGACGGGCTCCTTCAAGATCTGCGCTTTGTGCCGTCGTCGAAAAGGACGCAGTCTTTCTCACCGCGACTGGGAGAAGATCAGGGCTAAAGAAGAAGGTCAGCCACAGATTGATCACGGATGAAACACGGATCGGATGGCTGCGTGAATTGCAAACGAATGGTCCTATCTATGATCCGTGTTTCATCCGTGACTATCGGTGGCTAGTCCCCGACGATCTTGACCAGCACCCGCTTCCGGCGGCGGCCGTCGAATTCGCCGTAGAAGATTTGCTCCCATGGGCCAAAGTCGAGCTTTCCCTTGGTGACGGCTACGACGATTTCCCGCCCCATGATTTGCCGTTTCAAATGGGCGTCTGCGTTGTCTTCGCCGGTCCGGTTGTGGAGGTACTGTCCGTGAGGTTCTTCTGGAGCCAGCCTTTCCAGCCATTTTTCAAAGTCCGCATGCAAGCCGTGCTCGTCATCGTTGACGAAGACGCTCGCTGTGATGTGCATGGCGTTGACGAGGCAAAGTCCCTCCCGGATTTCGCTTTCTGCGAGGCATTTTTCAACTTCTCCGGTAATGTTGATGAGGGCGCGCCGGCAGGAAATCTCGAACCAGAGTTCTTTCCGATAGGATTTCATCGGGAGGACCTCTACTCAGAAGCGATTCCGAGTTCGCCGAGAATGCGATTAAGATCGTCGCTTCCGTAATACTCGATTGAGATGGTCCCTCGCTTGTCTCCATGATGGATGACGACGCGAGTTGCAAAGCGGTGCGTCAAGAGGTTTTGCACCCTTTGGACGGCCGGTGAGAGCGCGGGGTCGGACGCCCCCGAGCGCCGCGCGGCAGACTTGCCGGCGCGGGCGAGTTGCTGGGCGGCGAGCTTCTCCGCCACCCTCACGGAAGCGCCCTGGCGGACGATGAGGTCCATCAGAAGCCGTTGCTCTTCATGAGATTTGAGGGAAAGGAGCACCTTGGCGTGGCCCACGGAGAGCCGGCCCTGCTTGAGAAGCGTCTGCGCGTCGGGCTCCAGATCCAGGAGCCTCATGGCGTTGGCTATCGAGGCACGGCTCTTTCCGACGCGTTTGGAGATCTCGTCCTGGGTCAGGCCGAAATCACGGTGGAGTCGTGCATAAGCCCCGGCCTCTTCGATGGGATTCAGGTCTTCGCGTTGGAGGTTTTCGATCAGCGCAAGTTCGAGCACCTCCCGGTCGCTTGCCTGGCGGATGATGGCGGGAGCCTCGGTAATCCGAAGTTCGCGCGCGGCGCGCCACCGGCGCTCACCTGCGATGAGTTCGTATTTGTCATCGACCTTGCGCACGATGAGCGGCTGGATGATGCCGCGCTCGCGAATGCTTTCGACCAGCTCCTGCAAGAGCTCGCTTCGAAATTCCTGCCTTGGTTGAAGAGGGCTGGGCGTGATTTGGTCGAGGGGCAGCGTTTGAATGCGCTCGCCGAGTTCCTCGACCGGGGCGGGAGCGGCGACGCGAGTATTGATCAGCGCGCTGAGCCCTTTGCCAAGTGCGGGTTTTGCCATGGTAGGAAAATCGGTCTGGGCCGGATGGCCGTAATTAACTAAATGAACGCAGGACGCTGTTGATTTTGCAATGCCGCTCTTCGACGCAATCAATCTCTTTCCCGACGAAACTGAGCGCTGCGGGCCCGAGCAGATGGCTCTTGACGAAGCGCTGCTCGAATACGCGGAGCGCCCCGTGCTGCGATCGTACCGATGGGCCGGGCAGGCAGTCTCCTTCGGCTATTCGCAGTCCCTCGCGGCAGTAAGTGAGAGGATTCCCCCCTTGCCGTCCGTGCGCAGATGGACCGGCGGAGGAATCGTCGAGCACGGATGCGACTGGACATTCTCGCTGATTGTCCCCTCCAGCGAGCCGCTTGCCAAGGCGCGTCCTGAGGATACCTATCGCTCGATTCATTCCCACATCGCGGCGGTGCTGAACGAGCTCGGATATCCTGCGCGTCTCGCGGGATCGGAGCAGTGCGCGGATGGAATGGCGTGCTTCTCCTCTCCGGCCAGGCACGACGTGATGGGCCTGGACCGGTGCAAACTCTGCGGAGGCGCGCAGCGAAGGACCAGAAGAGGCTTTCTGCACCAGGGAAGCATTCAAAATCTGCGACTGCCGGCGGATTTTGCCGTCCGGCTTCTTAAACTGTTGGCAGTTAGGACGATGCGGTTTTCACCGGATCTCGCCACACTGGCGCGCACACAAGAGCTGGCCTCTGAGAAATACGGGACAATCGCCTGGCTTGCGAAGGTATCCTAGCAGGCTGCCGGGCTTTGAAACCGAGTCGAATCGTCTCTCGAGAAGTCTAACTCGCAGTGCAGCCTGTGCGACCGGCATCTTGCCAAGCAGAATGTAAAATCTCCCTTGACCTTGAGGAAGGTAGACGGACGATGCGGGGATGGAGTTTACGGATGGTGCCTATTTCATCAACCGCGAGTTGAGCTGGCTGGAATTCAACCAGCGCGTCCTTGAACAGGCGATTGAGGAATCGAATCCGCTTCTCGAGCGACTGAAATTCCTGTGCATCGTCAGCTCGAATCTGGACGAATTCTTCGAAGTGCGCGTAGCGGGCCTCAAGCAGCAAAAACAGATGCACTCCTTTGAAACTGGCCCGGATGGTCTGACGGCTAGCGAGGCGCTGGCCGCCATCAGTGCCAGGGTGCGGCGAATGGTGGACGATCAATACGGTTGCTGGCGCGATCAACTCCAGCCGCAACTTGAAGACCAACGCCTGCGCTTTCACTCCTATCCCGACGTGCCGAAAAGCGAGCAGGAGCATCTTGCGAGCTTCTTTACGAAGAGCGTTTACCCGGTGCTAACACCTTTGGCGATCGATCCGGCCCATCCGTTTCCGCAGCTTCTCAACAAGAGCCTGAATGTGATCGTCGAACTTGAGGGTGAGGACTTGAGCACTGACATCGCTGTCGTTCAGGTTCCGCGGATCCTGCCTCGGGTCGTTCCGTTCGCGAAACAGGAGAACGGCGACGACTACGTTTTTCTCGGGCACATCATCCTGAATCACGTCGGGAGCCTGTTTCACGGGATGCGCATCAAAGGAGCGCACCTTTTCCGCGTCACAAGAAACAGCAACCTCTATGTTGACGAAGAGGAAGCACAAAACCTCTTGCACGCAATTGAAACCGAGCTGAGCAAGGTCAAGCGCGGCGCCGCGGTCCGTCTGGAAGTTGAAGAGGATTGCCCTCAACACACCGTCGAGCGTCTGCTGGATATTTTCAACCTCGAGCAGGAAGACGTTTTCCGGATCGACGGGCCGCTCAACTTCGTTCGCCTAATGCCTCTGGCGCTCCAAATCGACAGGCCCGATTTGCGCTACAAACGCTTCTCGCCCAATACGGTCGTTTCGCTCGAAACAGAGTCGGACATTTTCTTTCACATTCGCCGGGGAGACATCCTCCTGCATCATCCCTACGACAACTTTCAAACCGTGGTGGACTTTCTCGCGCAGGCTGCGGAAGACCCGCACGTGCTCGCCATCAAGCAGACCCTCTACCGGACAAGTTCCGACTCCCCCTTTGTTCAGGAACTCATCGAGGCGGCGCGCAACGGCAAGCAGGTGACGGTTATCATCGAGCTGAAGGCACGTTTCGACGAGGCCGCGAATATCAAATGGGCTCGCCTAATGCGCGAGGCGGGGGTGGATGTCGTCTATGGTGTGACGGGCCTCAAGACGCACGCCAAGGCAACTCTTGTCGTCCGCAGCGAAGGCGACGGAATTCGGCGCTATGCCCATTTCGGGACGGGAAATTATCATCCGGCAACGGCGAAAATTTACACTGATCTCGGCCTATTCACCTGCCGGGACGCGGTGACTGAGGAGCTTGCGGAGGCGTTTAACTGCCTGACAGGAGTGTCGAAATTTCCCGAAATGCATGAACTGCTCATTGCGCCCTTCAACCTCTTCGATTCGCTGCAGCAGCTCATCGACAATGAAATCGAGCATGCGCGAGCGGGGCGGCCGAGCGGCATCTACGTCAAGGTAAACGCCTTGGTGGAGGAGGGCATGATCGAAGCCCTCTATCGCGCCTCCGTCGCGGGCGTGGGCGTCAAGCTCATGGTGCGCGGCATGTGCGCATTAAGGGCTGGCATCGTCAATGTGAGCGAGAACATCGAGGTGCGCAGCATTGTCGGCAGATTCCTCGAACACAGCCGCATTTTTCGATTTGAGAACGGCGGCGAGCCAAGGATCTTCCTCGGCAGCGCAGACTGGATGCCGCGCAATCTTTTTCGCCGCGTGGAAACCGTGTTTCCTGTCGTAACGCCCGGAATGAAGGAGCACATCGACGAAATCCTCGATTGGTTCTGGCGCGATAACGTGAAAGCGAAGGTTATGCAACCGGACGGCGTTTACAAGCTCCGCGAGACGAACGAGCCGCCGTTCGACGCGCAAGCTGAGTTCGTTGCCGAAGCCCAGCGCCGGCGCAAGAAGCGCATGGCAGCAGTCGCCTCGGCAATTAGTTGAGGCCCCGCGGGCTCTTAATCTGGAATCGCCTCGCCCTCCACGAGGTCGGCGTAGGTCTGCCGTTTACGCACGACGTGCGCTCGATCCCCATCGACGAGAATTTCCGGCAAAAGCGGCCGGGAGTTGTAGGTGGATGACATGACGAAACCGTAGGCGCCGGCGCTCATCAGAGCGATTTGATCTCCCTGTTGCAGCGGCGCCACTTCGCGATCCTGGGCAAAAAAATCGCCGCTTTCGCAAACCGGACCGACGACGTCCATTATGAGAGTTCCGGCGCCGGGCCTCTCGCGGAGCGGAACGATTTCATGATAGCCTTCGTAAAGCGCGGGACGAATGAGATCGTTCATCGCCGCATCCACTATAGTGAAGGTTTTGGCGGGCGTTTTTTTGACATACTGAACGGTGCTGAGAAGGACGCCTGCGTTTCCCACCATGAATCGGCCAGGCTCGAAGAGGATGCGCATTCCGAGAGGTTTCAAGATCGGCACGATCGCCGCCGCATAATCCTCGGGGGTGATGCGTTTGACGTGATCGGCGGAGTTCCACCAATGCGGATTGCCGCTTTCGAGAGCCGGATCGTAGACGATGCCCACGCCGCCACCGATACTGAAAAAATCGATGCCGTATTGGCCGCGCAAAGACTCGGCGAACGGGACGAGCTTTGCGGCGGCCTCCGCGAATGGCTCAGGCTCGAGAATTTGCGAGCCGATATGAGTTTGGATCCCTCGCAAGTCGAGGTGCGCAAGCTCAGCCGCGCGAGCGTAAACATCCGGCGCGCGATCGAGCCCGATGCCAAATTTGTTCCGGCTCTTTCCGGTTGAGATGTATTTGTGCGTCTTAGCATCCACGTCTGGATTCACTCGAATGGCCACCGGCGCTCTTGTCTTCAGTCGTCCGGCAATTTCGTTGATGCGCTCGAGCTCGGGCTCGCTTTCGACGTTGAAGCAATGGATTCCCTCACGCAGGGCAAGGGCGATTTCCTCCTCCGTCTTTCCGACGCCCGCAAACGTGCAGGAACCTGCGCGGCCTCCGGCTCGCAGGACCCTGAAGAGCTCACCTCCGGAGACGATGTCGAATGCGGCCCCTTCCCTGGCCAGCAGGCTCAGGATTGCGAGATTCGAACATGCCTTCACGGCGTAGCAGATCGTGTGATCGAGAGGCTGCAAGGCCGCGTCGAGCCGGCGAAAATTGCTCCGGATCGTTTCTGCTGAATAGACGTAGGCCGGCGTGCCAGTCCGGGCTGCCAGTTCTTCAAGACTCACATCCTCGCAGTGGAGGACGCCGTTGCGATACGAAAACGAGTGCACTTAGCAGTCAATCGAGCGCCAGGTTTTGATGCGCAAGCCGGACAGGTCCGACGAAACGATCATTCGTCCATCCAATGGCAATAGGTTTCCGTGATGGCGCTGGCGATATCGATGAGACTCAGCTGTGTTTGGTCGAGAAACTGGTGAAGTCCAGTCTCAAAAATTGCGCCGATGGTCGTGTAATTGAGGTTTGATCGGAGCATTCCGGACAGTCGCTCGGCTTCGTTGCTGAAGTATCCCGTTTCGCAACCCGAAATGCTGTAGAGCGCGCTGTTGAGCTGATTGGCACAGAAACGGATGGAACGTGGAAATTCGCCATGAAGGATGAGGAACTCGGCCACCTGCCAGCCTGTGACCTCTCCGACATTGGTTTTAAGATAGCCTTCGAGTGCGCTGCACGAGCGCAAGACCGCCATCCATTGCGTGATGTCCACATGACCACCAACCTGCTCTCCGCTCGGAAGAAGGATGTGGTATTTGATGTCGAGAACCCGCGAGGTGGAGTCGGCGCGTTCGAGGTACTTGCCGAGCTGCAGAAAATCCCACCCCTCGCCGTGGATCATGGTCGCGTCGGAGGTGCCTTGGAAGGCGTGCAATTTGTCGACCAACCCACGGTAGAAGTCGATGGGACTGTCTTGGAAGTCCGCGCGCGCCATGCCATCGCGGAGGTATAGGAAGGTGCGGTTGATCTGCTCCCACATTTCGCTCGAAATTTGCTCCCGCACGGTGCGGGCATTTTCTCTTGCGGCTGCGATACAGGAGATGATGGCGCCAGGGTTCTTCTTTGCGAAAGTGACGAACTCCATCACCGCTTCCGGCGTGATCTTCTCGTGGTATTTGCTGAAGAGCTCCTGATCCTCCAGGGTGGCAAGCACCGGCTGCCAGTGCTGGTGGAGCATATTTGGGTTCTGATCCTCGAAGTCGAGCATGAGCTGCATGTTGACATCAAGGATGCGCGCATTGGTCTCAGCGCGCTCCATATAACGGCTTAGCCAAAAACAGGAATCGGCGACCCTTGAAAGCATGCTATTGGACCTGGGTCTGAGACTGGGACTCAGGCTCGTCTGTCTCGTCGAGGACCCACGTGTCCTTGCTGCCGCCGCCCTGGCTGGAATTGACGACAAGCGAGCCCTTGCGCAGGGCCACGCGGGTGAGACCTCCCGGAATAATGCTCGTTTTCTCGCCGCACAGAATGTATGGGCGCAAGTCGATGTGGCGGCCTTCGGCGCTAATGTCGCAGTAGGAGGGTGAACGTGACAGGAGTACGACGGGCTGGGCGATGTAGCCGCGCGGCTCCGCCAATATGGCTGCGCGGAATTCTTCGATCTGCGCGGTGGTGGCATGGGGGCCAATGAGCATCCCGTAGCCACCGCTCTCGTTTGCCGCTTTCACCACAAGCTTTTCCAAATTCTCCAGAATGAATTTCCGGTCAGTGTCATCCGCAGAAAGATAGGTTTCGACATTCGGAAGGATCGGTTCTTCGCCCAGGTAGAATTTGATCATTTTGGGAACATAGTAGTAGGTGACCTTGTCATCTGCGACGCCCGTGCCGATGGCATTTGCGAGGTTCACATTCCCCTTTCGGTAAGCTTCGATGATACCCGGCACACCCAACACGGAATCCTTGCGAAATACCGTCGGATCGATGAAGTCATCGTCGATGCGGCGGTAGATGACATCCACCTGCCTGAGTCCCTTGGTCGTCTTCATGAAGACCCGTGAATCCTTCACGAGAAGATCGCTGCCCGTGACGATTTCGATCCCCATCGAACGGGCGAGAAAGGAATGTTCGAAATACGCGGAATTGTAGATCCCCGGCGTGAGAACGACCACGGTGGGATCGGGGTTTTCATGCGGAGCGACATGGCGCAAGACCGCAAGCAAATCCTGCGCGTAGCGATCGACGGGGCGCACCTGATACCTTGCGAAGAGCTTGGGGAAAACGCGCTTCATTGCCTGCCGGTTTTCCAGCACGTAGGAAACGCCGGACGGACATCGCCCGTTGTCTTCGAGTACGGTATAGACTCCGTCGCGGTCGCGAATAAGGTCTGTGCCGCAGATATGGATGTATATGTTCCTCGGGACGTCGAAACCCATAAATTCGGGCCGGAAGTGCTTCGCGCTGCGCACAATCTCCTCAGGAATGATCTTCTCCTTGAGGATCCGTTGCTCGTGGTAGACGTCGTGAAGGAACAAATTCAAGGCCATGAGCCGCTGGATAAGACCACGCTCAATGTGCTCCCACTCCTTGGCGGGAATGATGCGCGGGATCAGATCGAATGGGAAAATTCGTTCAGTGCCTTCATCGCCACTGTAAACGGTGAAGGTGATGCCCTGATTGAGATAGGATTTTTCGGCCAGAAGTCTCTTGCGATCGAACTCGCCATCCTCCATCTCCGAAAAACGCCGCGCGAGGCGCTGATAGTGCGGGCGCACTACTCCGCGCGCGGAGAACATCTCATCGAAAAAATCTCCGATCTCGTATTCCTTGAACAACCTGTTCATTTCATTTCCCTTCCCATGCCAGTGTAGCTCCTTCCTGCGAGGCGCAATAGCATCACGCGGCTAATTTCTGCGCAACCTCAAAATCAGGCGGCCATCGCCCGCCGAATCCTCCAAACTTTGGATACACAAAGCGCGCCGCAGCCGTCTTGTCACGGGCAACACCGTAGGCGCGGGCAAGCCCCGCATCACGCAGTTCGCGGAGCGAGACGCTCAAGAGAGCAGTGCCAAGTCCTCTGCCACGGTATTCCTGCAGCACGCATGGACCGGTCACCAGGTGATTTTCCGCGCCGGCGCAAGGGTTAACAATCGACGCGCCGATGATCCGGCTGCCATGCTGGACAATCATGCAGTCGGGAGGATCCCTTTCAAAGCCGCCGCTGACATTTTTTAGTATTGTCTCCTCAAAGATCTTCTGAATGTCGCTCCAGCCCGTATCCATGCTGAAGGCGTTTGTTGCGACCTTCTGCACGGCATCGTGGTCGTCTTTTTGCGCGCGGCTTAGGATAAACGGTGAAGGGACCCTTAGCTCGTCGTTCGGAATTTTCTTCAAGTCCCATTCAAATCTAAGCCAGGAAATCTTCATCATGCCATCGATCGGGACTAGGTAGCATCCGAATCATCCCGGCAAACCCACCAGACGCCTCCGATGAGAGCAGCGAATAAAACCACAAAGGCGGTAAGTGTGAACATGAGGACGCGCGGAGAATCTTTGATTCGCACGGCAAGTCAACAGAATTTCCTTATTTCTGAGTAGCGGGCTCAATCCCGAAAAAATCCCGAAAGACGCCGGCATAGACATCGCGTTTCATCCCACCGATCCAGCTGAGGTCATAAGAGGCGGGCGGAAGCCAGCGGGCGGCGCGGAATTCATGAGAGCGGTCAAAGCGGATGACAGCTTGCGGGTTTGTGAGGTCCGCGAGAAAATAGTGCTGCTCCTGGCCGTCAAAGCCGTCCTTTTTCCGCCCATTCATGAAAAGGTACTTGTAAGGACCCTTGCTCGAAATAACGCGGTAATCGGAAGGCTTGAGGCCGAGCTCTTCCTCCACTTCACGGTGCAGCGCATCGAGCAAGGTCTCGCCCTTCTTTACTCCTCCCTGTGGAAACTGCCAGCAGCCCCACCAGTCGCTGCGCTCGCAGACGAGGATTTCCCCGGAGGAATTCCGCAAAATGATCGCGGCATTCGGGCGATAGGCAGGCATATTGAGTTTATGCATCAGGAATCGTGCGTTGCGCCAGCGCAGTTTTGCGGATGGGCGGGATTTCGAAACAACGCTTATGTTTTTCTTGTCGCTGCGGGAAATCGAAGGTCCGCGTTCGAGGGCGCGACGGCCTTGGTCCGGTGCGCCGAGTCGCTCCTGCGTGACTTCCGGTTTGCGTGCCAGGGAAAAAGCTGGGAACCTTGTACCTTAGGGCTGGTGTGCGTGAGCCCGAACGAAATCGCTTTTGACCCGATATGGATGCCTTGAAGCAGTTGAGACTCGCTGGGTTTGCGTTTGCGCTGCCGCTGGCTAGCGTGACGGCCCAGGAGACGTCGCCGACACCAGAGCAGCTTCGCCGGGGCATCTGGCGGGCCGAGTTGCCGGGCGGTGAGTACATTGTGCGATTGTCGGCCATAACTTCAGTGAGCCTGCATGAATACGTCCTCGATGGCGCCGCGCGCGTTGCAGAAGTCAACATTTCGACGTCCGGCTCCGAGCTGGCGAGGTTTTACTTTATCGAGCCCTACCCGCCCAAGGCGCCCGTGCCAGCGGGTCAAAAAGTATTGAGTGCGATCGAGAACAAAGCAAAAGAAGCGAGCGCGCGCGTGGAAACCGACGATGTCCGGGCGAAGGTCGTCAAGAGTTATCCGACCACCACACATTCACACACTGTCGAGTATCGGCTTGTCGACAGGGAATCGCTGAGCAAGCTTTTCGACAGCATTGAGGAAGCCTGGCTTAGCGGACGTGCCGGTTCATTCAAGCCTTGAAACGCGGCGTGAACGCTCCATTTTCCCGCTCTCGTCCACCGGCCAAGCCCTTGTTCCACAAATCCAAACCCACCCACGAATGCGGTGTCTTCGCCATTTTCGGGCATCCTGACGCCGCGAGCATCGTGTATTATGGCCTTTTTGCGTTGCAGCATCGTGGCCAGGAAAGCGCGGGCATCGTTTCCGCCAAAGGTTCGGAGGGTCCCTTTGCGGTTCATAAGGGAATGGGTCTCGTTTCCCAGGTCTTTACTTCGGAGGCCCTCGAGCGTGTGTCTGGCACTCGAGCGATCGGCCACGTGAGGTATTCCACGACCGGATCAAGCACGATCAAAAACGCTCAACCCTTCGTCGTCGATACAGGCCGCGGCCAAATTGCGGTCGCCCACAACGGCAACCTCGTCAATGCCGCTCTGCTCCGAGAGGAACTCGAAGCCAAAGGCTCCATCTTCCAAACGACAGTCGACAGCGAAATCATCCTTCACCTGCTCGCGCAACCCCGCGGCTCGGGAGGCGTGCTTTCCGCGTTGCGGCGCATCGAGGGCGCGTTCTCCATCGTGCTCATGGGCGAACGCGAGATCCTCGGCTTTCGCGATCCCTACGGCTTCCGGCCACTCTGCATCGGCAGGAAAGACGGCGCGTACGTCCTCTCGTCGGAGAGTTGCGCTTTGGACCTGATCCAAGCCGAATATCTCCGCGAAGTGGAGCCTGGCGAGGTGGTGATCATAGACAATTCCGGCATCCGCTCCGAATGGCCGTTCCCTTCGACGCGCAGCGCGTTCTGCATTTTCGAGTATGTCTACTTTGCCCGGCCGGATAGCACCATTTCTGGTGTCAATGTCAGCAAGGCTCGCGTCGCGATGGGACGCCAGCTCGCGCGTCAGCATCCTGTCGAAGCGGACCTCGTGATTCCTGTGCCGGACTCCGGCGTCTACGCCGCGCTTGGCTTTTCCGAGGAACTCGGCATTCCGTATTATCCGGCATTCGTCCGCAATCATTACATCGGCCGCACCTTCATACAGCCCACCCAGCGCATCCGCGATTTCAATGTCCGCGTGAAGCTCAATCTCATCATGGAGGCCGTGAAGGACAAACGTGTTGTTGTCGTGGACGACTCCATTGTGCGCGGCACAACGGCCCGCTCTCGCGTCGTCACTCTCCGCGAAGCGGGAGCAAAGGAGGTGCACATGCGCATCAGTTGTCCGCCGCACAAATTCGCCTGCTATTACGGCATCGACTTTCCTGATCCCGAAAAGCTCCTCGCAAACCAATGCACGATAGATGAAATCCGCAGATACCTCGGCGCCGATTCCATCGGGTACCTGGATTTCAAGGGAATGATCGACGCTACCGGGCGGCCTGCCGAGACGTTTTGCACCGCATGTTTCAGCGGCGACTATCCTGTGCCCTACGACGTGGCTTTCGACAAATTGATCATGGAAAAGCGTCTTGGCCGCGTCCGACTGCTCGAAAAAGAGGAGCCGCGTTTGCTATGAAGGCGAACCCAGCAAAGGCCTACGCGCGGGCTGGTGTGGACGTCGAGCTTGGCAACACTCTCAAGCGCGGGATCCAATCGATTGTCCGTTCAACCCACGGCCCGGAGGTGCTTGGCAAAATTGGCGGCTTCGGCGGGCTCTTCAGGGCGAATTTTAGAGGCATGAAGGACCCCGTGCTCGTGTCCAGCGTGGACGGCGTGGGCACGAAACTAAAGGTCGCCTTTGCCATGGAGCGTCACGACACGGTCGGTCAGGACCTCGTGAACCACTGTATCAACGACATTGCCGTGCTAGGGGCACGCCCGCTATTTTTTCTTGATTACATCGCGGCCGGCAAGCTCGAACCCGCTGTCTTCAAGCAGCTTCTCGGCGGTCTGGCAAAAGCGTGCAAGGCCGCCCGTTGCGCGCTAGTCGGGGGCGAGACGGCACAAATGCCAGGCATGTATCGGGAGGGCGAGTACGACCTGGCCGGCACCATCGTCGGCGTTGTGGACCGCCCGAAGATGCTCGATGGTTCACTGGTCCGGCCCGGCGACGTTCTCGTCGGCCTTCCTTCGGACGGTTTGCATACCAACGGCTTTTCGTTGGCGAGAAGGGTTCTATTCGAGGATATGAGCTTGAAGACATCCTGCCGTCTGCCGGAACTTCGCCTGACCGTCGGTGAGGAACTGCTTCGCGTGCATAGAAACTACCAGCCGCTTATTGCATCGCTTCCGGCGGGCCTGGTCCATGCCGCCTCGCATATCACAGGAGGAGGTCTGATAGATAATCTCCCGCGTGTCCTTCCTGACGGCTGTCAAGCAAATATCCGGAGGGGATCCTGGCGGGTTCCACCAATTTTTCAGATCATCCAACGGGCTGCTTCCGTAAACGCGTCTGAAATGTATAACGTTTTCAACATGGGAATCGGCATGGTGCTGATCGTGCAAAAGAGGCGGGAAGCAGAGGCCGTGCGCCAAACTCGCGGGCGTGTCATCGGAGAAATCGTTGAGGGTGCAAAGACCGTGGTATTGGTCTAACGGGAAGCGAGAGCGGTCTCGCGCCGGCTCGGCGCGACGAAGAGTGTTCTATTGTTATCAACGTTTTCATGGTATGAACGAAGCGTGTTGAATCTTTGGAAACGAAAGCCGGTTCTCGGAATCGGGATTGGCATGGGTATGGTCGGTGCGGTGGCTCTGGCTGCCCGCTACGGATTTCGCCGTGCGCCGAGAGAGCGAATACCCGATGACATTTCGCCGGCGATCTTCGCGACGCGCGTCGCCGAGACGACGTTTGGAGAGATGGTTTATCACATTTCCGGCGACGGTGATCCCGTCGTGTTTCTGCATGGAATCTATCTCGGAGCGTCTTCGTATGAGTGGTCCAAGATCTATCCGCACTTTACAATGGGAAGGGAAATCATTGCCCCTGACTTGATTGGCTTCGGAGAGTCCGAGCGGCCAGGTGCGACAATGGACGCGACCGATTACGCCGAGAGTCTCGTCGAGTTTCTGCGAGGCACATGCGGCGACCGGCCTCCGGTGCTCGTTGCGAGCGGCCTGACCGCGGGCATCGCCCTGCTGATGGCCTCACGCCACCCGGACCGTGTAGAGCGGTTGATTCTTCTCCTGCCTACGGGGCTAAAGGAATCAAGCAAATGGAGCGCTGCGGGCATGGTCGCGTTGGTTGGATTGCCCGGACTCAACCGCTTTGTTTATCGCAATTATCTTTCTCGCGCCCCGTTCATCAGGGGCTGGTTGACCAAGTTTGCGCTGGGCGATCCCTCGCGGGTGAACGAGGAAATGGTGCGCGCATTGACAACCTGCGCCCAGCAGCCCGGCGCGGAGCATGCCATCTTCAGCTTTCTTCGGGGGCAGCTCTCCTTCGACATCGACTCGCGCCTGGATAGGGTGCCGCATCCGGTGAGTATCCTTTGGCCTGACCGCGCTTCGGGCTTTCCTCGCTCGGCCGGAGAAGAGATGTTGCGGATGCTGAAGCGCGCGAGGCTCGTGCCCGTGCCGGATTGCGGAATTCTCGCGGCGTTGGAGGCGCCGAGCGCGTTGACCTCGCTTATTGAGGCGGAACTCGACGGCGACTTTCGCCTTGAGGGCGCAGCTTGAATTGCTATTCCGGCAGCTTCCGTCATCAAAGTGAACGTCTCCGATCTGCGCGAAATCCTCCAATACGTTCCCCGTTTCCGGGAGCGCGTGTTTGTCATTGCCATCGACGGAGAGGTGATCGCTTCGGACAATTTTCCCAACATTCTGCTGGACCTTGCGGTCCTGCGTTCCCTGAGCGTCAAAGTCGTTCTCGTGCACGGAGCAGGCTACCAAATTCTTAGGCTGGCTAAGGAGCGACGCGTCAAGCTGACGAACTCGGATGGAACCGGCGTTACCGACGAGATCACGCTGCAGGTCAGCGTCGACGCTGCAATCCGGTTGACGAATCAAATCATGGAGGGCCTCTCCGCAGTGGACTTGCGCGCTGCTTATGTCAACGCAATCATCGCGCATCCCGCCGGAATTCTGGGCGGGATGGACCACCAATTCACGGGACGTGTCGAACGCGTGGACGTCAAGGCGCTGCGCCTGCTGCTTGACGAGGGCATCGTGCCCGTGATTCCGCCGCTCGGCTTCGACGGCGAAGGCCGCACCTACAGGGTGAATTCGGATGCAGCGGCGGTCGAGGTCGGCGAGGAGCTCTCGGCGGCGAAGATCATTTACCTGGCGCCAAACTCTGCGTTCGCGGGGCACCCGGGCCTGTCGCGGCAGCTCTCCGTGGCTGAAACCCGGGAATTGCTGAAAAAGCAGCGCGAGGAGTTTTCGAGGAGTGTGGTATCAAAGCTCGAGTGCGCCGCGCAGGCCTGCGTGCAGGGAGTGCCGCGGGTGCATCTTCTCGACGGAGGAGTCAATGAGGCGCTGCTGACCGAGATTTTCAGCTACGACGGCTTTGGCACGATGGTCTATTCAAACGAATACCAGCAGATCCGGCGCATCTTCAAGAAGGATGTCCGCGCTGTGATGTCGCTGATCCGGCAATCTGTGCGAAACGAGGAACTCGCGCGTCGTACGCGCGCGGAGATCCTCGAGCGGCTGGAGGACTATTGGCTTCTCGAAGTTGACCGCACGCCCGTCGCGTGCGTGGCCCTGCATGTTTATCCTCAAGATGCCGCGGGCGAGCTCGCCTGCCTCTATGTCAGCAAGGCGCATGAGAACCAGGGGTATGGCCGCAAGCTCATGGCCTTCGCGGAGAATCTCGCGCGCGAGAAGGGCATGAAGCGGCTTTTCGCCCTTTCTACGCAGGCGTTCAGCTATCTCGAGCAAAAAGGCGGCTTCCTCGAGACAGCTCCCGAAACGCTGCCAGAGAAACGCCTGCTCAAATACGAAGCCAGCGGACGCAACTCGAAGGTTCTCGTCAAGCCGATTGCCGCGGGCAACTAGGAGACTGCTGAGAAACTCACGCATGCCTCGTTGCCGTCAATTTTCGGAAAATCGCAAGAAGCCAAGCGCGGGCTTGATGGGGTTGCGGGGTCCCCATCTCCCCGCAAGCCGCAGCGCTACGGGCAAGCTTGGCGAGATAGCGAGGGCCGAAAATTGGCGCGACCCGGGGGGCGTGAGCTCTTTGGGGCATCTCTCGAAGTCGTTCCTCAGTGACAGCCCCTTTTTGGGATGCTCCTTCGTCCCTTCACCGATATCCGCCCCAAATAGCTCACGCGTGACATGCGTGGGTTTCTCAGCGGTCTCCTAAGGCGGCGAAGTGATATGGCGTCAAATTCGACAGCCGGCTTGTTGATTGACGGGTCCGTTGTCTTCCTTTATTTCGCTGTGATCATCGCCGTCGGGCTCTACAAGGGCCGCGGAAGTAAGAGCCTCGAGAGTTTTGCGGTCGGTGATCGGAATATTCCCTGGTGGGCCGTCCTGGCCTCGATCCTTGCCGCGGAGATTAGCGCGGCGACGTTTCTTGGCGCTCCGGGTGAAGGCTACGAAAAGCGCAATTTTACCTACGCACAGCTTGCACTGGGGACCATCCTCGCGCGCGTCATCATCGCCTACGTATTCATCAAGCCCTATTACGACTTTCGCGTCGTCTCGATCTACGAGTATCTTCTACTGCGCTTCGGGATACGGACGAAGGACACCGCATCGGCGATCTTCCTGATTACACGCGCTCTCGCAAGCGGAACGCGCCTCTACGTGGCGGCCATTGTGTTCGTGATGGGCTATGAAATGGTGACCGGAGAGACCCTTAACATCTGGCAGCAAGTCTGGATTTATGTTCTCGCGCTGACTGGGATCACGGCGCTGACGGCCCTCTACACCGCCCTTGGCGGCATCAAGGCTGTCGTTTGGACTGATGTCATCCAGGCTTGTATCATGTTTGGATCTCTTGGATTTGCCATCTGGTCGCTGTTGAATGCAATTCCAGGCGGCTGGCAGGGCGTGACCCAAACGCTCAATCAGCCGGAAGATTGGCAGTTTTTCTCGAGCGGCTTGGAGCCTGAAAGAAGCTTTTGGGACAATGTTCGTGGCATCCTCGAAAGCGAATACACCATCTGGGCCGCGCTTATTGGCTCGACGTTCACGACGCTCGCCACACACGGCACGGATCAGGATATGGTTCAGCGCATGCTCACAGCAAAGAACCATCACCGCAGCCGCCTTTCGCTGATCCTCTCTGGGTTCGCGGATTTGCCCCTCGTCATGGCGTTTCTTTTGGTCGGAATCTTGCTTTGGGCCTTTTACCAGCAGCCGGGCAAGAACGCGCCGTTTGCCTATTACATCGTCCATGAGCTTCCGCCCGGGTTGCGCGGGATGCTTGTTGCGGGCATCTTCGCTACTGCGATGGGCTCGCTGAGCACCGCGCTCAATGCGCTCGCCACCAGTTTCACCGAGGATTGGTATCGCCCCTACGTCCGAAAGAACGCCTCCCAAGCCCAAATCGTTCGGGCGGCGCGCATCAGCACGGTCGTTTTTTCGGTGCTGTTGATCCTAATCGGCTCTGCAACTGCCTACGCCAAGATCGTCCTGAATGCGCGTATCATTCCCATCGTGCTGGGAATTTTTGGTTATACCTACGGCTCGCTGCTCGGCGTTTTCCTGGTGGGTCTGCTCACGAAACGGCGCGGCAGCGAAGCGGGCAACCTCTTTGCCATGATCTGCGGATTTCTTGTCGTCGCAGTTCTCAGCGGTCTGCACAACGATCTTTGGACTCTCCTGCATCCCACAACTCCAGGCGTCGTCCATCCCCCGCTGTGGTCACCCGCCTGGCTGCCCCGGATCGAATTCCCTTGGCGCATCGCGTTCGGCGCGGTCGTGACCTTCGCTGTCGCCGCTTGTTTCAAGACACCCGAGACGCAGGTTTTCGCCGCCGAGGAATACGTCCGCCGTCAAAGCCGCATGGCTTCTTGACTTGCTGGCTCGTCAAGCAATTTACCCGGCAAACGCCAAATTTTCTTTTGAACCGTTCGCCCCTTTTTTCTTGAGGTTCCCTCACTCAAATTTTTATTCTGGCGCCGCTTTGCGGCATACGAGAGCGGACCGCATGTGAACAACTTGTGAAGATGTTGAATCCCCCAATTCAATGAAAAAAAACGCGCGCGACGTGCGACTGGGGAGGAGGAATGTTTTCCTGGGATTAGCTTCGGGAGAAGCAAAAGCGCGAGACATAGTAAGTTGTTTATATACAGCAGATTAAAATGAAAAACTCCAAGAGAATTCCCGAAAAAAACTTGGCTCCTGCGGCTTTTTCGTTTGTTGTTGCCGTGGTCAGGCTGCCGAGTTTGTCTTGTGGGGCTGGCTGGGAATCTCGTGCATAACTTTCTATGACATTGAATTGCGGAAATATATGGACGTCGGTTTCCGAGGTGATCCGCCAGCGGATCAGCGCCGACGGATATGAACGCTGGTTTCAAGATGTGGATGTGATTTCCGATGACGGGCTGAAACTCGTCTTCCGGGTGCCAAACCGGATCCATCAGTTTTTTATCGAGAGCAACTACCTGCGCCTCGTTCAGGAGGCCGCCTCGGAGGTGCTCAGGAGTCCGCGAAAGATCCAGTTTATCGCTCCTGGGGGAGATGGCGATGGATCGCCGTTTCCGTCAGCGGTTGCAAATGGAGAGTCCGCGCCTTCCCGGGCTACCGCCTCCGAGCGTGCGCAAAGTCAAACATCCTCCGGGATGAATCCGCGGAACACGTTCGACACCTTTGTCGTGGGATCGAACAACCAGTTTGCGCACGGAGCCGCCATGGCGGTCGCCAAGACGCCGGCCAAGACCTACAATCCATTTTTTGTCTACGGCGGAAGCGGCTTGGGCAAGACGCACCTGCTGCAGGCCATCGGCCACTACGTTATCAACAATCAAAAAGCCGCGCGCGTCGTTTACCTTTCAAGCGAGCAGTTTACCAACGAGTTCATCGATGCCATCCAGCACGGCACACTGGTGAAATTCCGCAAGAAGTACCGCTACGCGGATATACTGATGATTGACGATATTCAGTTTCTTGGCGGCAAGGAGCGCTCCCAGGAGGAGTTTTTTCACACCTTCAATACCCTGCACGACGGCCACAAGCAGATTGTCCTTTCAAGTGATCGCCCTGCGAGCGAGATCGAAAAGCTGGAGCAACGCCTGGTTTCGCGGTTCGAGTGGGGAATGACGGCCGAGCTACAGCCTCCGGACATCGAGACGCGCATTGCAATTCTGAAAAAGAAAGCTGAAAGCTTGAACATCGCGCTCGATCCGTGGGTGATCGAATTCCTTGCCGACCGCATCCGCAACAACGTCCGGCGCCTGGAGGGAGCCCTCATGCGCGTGGCATCCTACAAATCCCTGAGCGACCGCGAAATCACCCGCGAAGTCATCGAAAACTTGCTGCGAGACATCTTTCAGGAGCAGGCTCGACGCGCGGTCACCATTGAGCAAATCCAGCGCAAGGTGGCAGAGCATTTCGATGTGCGCCTCGCGGACATGACCAGCAAGCGGCGTCCCGCAAACATCGCTTTCCCGCGCCAGGTTGCCATGTTCCTCTCTCGCGAGCTGACGAACTGCTCCCTCAGCGACATAGGTGACGCATTCGGTGGAAAAGACCACGGTACCGTCATACATGCGTGCAAATTGGTTAAGCGCCGCATCGAAGAGGACGAGCAGACTCGTCACGTTCTCCGTCTCCTTGACAGCCAGCTTCAGCGGTAACCGGCAAGGATCAGGATCTCCCTTTCCTGCGCCGTCTTCTCGTGATCGTGGTTCCCGCATTGGACTAATGTTTGACTTCGCAAGGTCGCCTCAATAAATGAGACCTTTTCAATCAAGAACATGAAGTTCGCAGTGACCAAAGAATCCCTCCTTGACGGTCTGCAACGCGTCCAAAATGTGGTCAGCACACGTTCCACGCTGCCCGTTTTGACCAACGCTCTCCTTGAAACCACAAAGACCGGCCTGCGCCTCACCACGACCGACCTGGAGGTCGCCGTACGGTGCGAGATTTTTGCCCAGGTGGAGAAGGCGGGCGCCACCACGTTGCCTGCACGCCGACTTTCAGCCATTGTGCGCGAGCTTCCCGCTTCGGAAATCACGCTCGAAACCGACGCAAAGAACATCTCGACGCTGCGGTGCGGCTCGAGTTTTTTCAAGATCTTCGGGCTCGCGAAGGAGGAATTCCCGGCATTTCCGTCCTTCAAGGATGCGAAGGTTTATAACATTAGGCAATCCGAGCTTCGAGATGGCTTGCGCAGGACCTCCTATGCGATTTCGGTTGATGAAACTCGTTATGTGCTCAACGGGATCCTATTTTCCTTCAAGGAGAACAAGCTCACCCTTGTGGCCACAGATGGCCGGCGCCTTGCGCTCTTTGACAGCGACCTGGAATTTCCCCACAGCCATGAGCGCGATTTCATCGTCCCAACGAAGGCGGTGACCGAGCTTCAGCGTTTGCTCGGCGAGGAAGGGGAAGTTCAGATTTCCGTTGGCGAGAATCTCGTCTCCTTTGAATTGAACGGCTCGCAGCTTGTTTCGAAGCTCGTCGAAGGAAACTATCCGAACTACCGGCAGGTTATTCCCGGCGAGGCCAAGGAGCGCGTCACCATCGAGCGTGAGGCCCTTCTTAATACCGTGCGTCGCGTGTCCCTGCTCAGTAATGACAAGACGAGCTCGGTTCGCCTTAATTTTTCCAGGAACAACCTGGACATTACGGCCAACACACCCGAGGTGGGCGAGGCGCGGGAAGCGTTGGCGGTCGTTTATCGAGGCCGAGACCTTTCCATCGCTTTCAATCCCGAGTTTCTAATGGACCCGTTGCGAAATCTTGCAAACGACGAGGTCCATCTTGATCTCATCGATGAGATGAGTCCCGGGGTGATCAAGATCAATACTCCGTTCCTCTATGTCCTCATGCCGATGAGAGTTTCGGTTTAGTCTCAATACAGGCAATTAGGATCTTATCGCTCGATGAACCCCGGGGGAAGCTCGGGCTGAGTAGAGACCTCGTCGAGCATCGAGGCTTCCTTGGACGTCCCGATGATGCCTTTGTAGAAGAGCGCCGATGGGCGCAGGAGCCGCCGCTTCGTCAGCGGATCCATGCGCGACAAACCGAAGGGCGCCTTATATCCGTGGTGCCACTCATAATTGTCCACCAGCGTCCAGACAAAATAGCCGCGCACGTCGTGGCCATCGTCGATCGCCTCCTTCACCTCCAACATGTGATTGAAGAGATAGCGCACACGTTTGACGTCCTTCGACGTGGCAATGCCATTTTCCGTAATGATTATCGGCTTCCCATAGCGGCGGCTCAGTGTCTGGATTTGCTTGTAGAGGGAACGGGGCTGGATGACCCAGCCAAGCAAACTGTAGTTGCGGCCTCGCCGTGCCTTCAGGGCGACGAGCGCCGTGAAGTCAGCATATTCGCTGTAATAGTAGTTGAAGCCGATCAGGTCGCAGACGTCGTACGTCCGATCGAGATAAGTCAGGTTCAGCCGCTGCATGAAGTTGAAGTAGGCGCGCGTCGGATCCCAGAGGCCCCAGTACCAGAAGGGCTGCGCGGTCACGCTGAGGACCAGAGCGTCCTTGCGATTCTTGCGGATGATTTTGGCAGCCTCCCGAAAGCCCCAAACGCTTTGTCCCATGGCGGCGCCCAATTTCCGGAAATCGAGCAAGAGGCCGGGCGGCCACGTCGCGCTAATATAGCCGAGCGCGAGATCGCCGTTCGCCTCATTGTGCGGCGCATAGACGCGCACGTAGGGCGCCAGCGCCCTCGTCATTTTCTCCACGTAAAGCGGCCAGCGTTCGCGATATTGAGGATGCAGCCAGCGCGATCTCCCTGCCTTGCCTTCGGTCACGAGCCAGCTCGGAAACGTGAAATGCCACAGCGTCACAACCGGCTCAATGCCGGCTGCCTTAAGCTTTCTGGCCATATCCACATAACGTCGGATGGCCGCCTCGTTGTAGCGGCCCGGCTGCGGTTCGACACGCGCCCACTCGATGCTAAAGCGATAGTGGTTCACGCCAATCTGCTTCAGCGCTTCGAGGTCTCTGTCAAAATGGCTCCAGCTGAATTCGGCATTGTCCCCTTTGGGCGGTACGCGCTTGGCGTCGGCGAAAAGATCCCAATCTGTCCGGAAGTAATTCGGCGAGTCCGGGCGCTCGCCACGATCCTCGGTCTGAAAGGCGCTCGAGGAGATGCCCCACCAGAATGGTCCCGTGTCCGGCGGCTTCGATTCATCCTTCCGGACAATGCGAGGCGCCGGTGGAGGCGTAATGCACCCGCTGAGCAGCACTCCGCCAAGCAATGCCAGAAACCAAGCCCTCAGATTCACAGGCCGCCTGTACCTCTTCCCTGCGTCCGAGGTAAACCCGAAAGTGGCATGGAGGACGGATCGCGCAAAGCTTCCAGCACGAGGCTCCTGAGATTTTCGCGGACCCGCTACGTTGAGAATGCGAACGCGATACTCGCGGAGAAACTTCCGAAGTCGCATCGCGCTCTCCGCCACGGTGAACGTCTCGGCCGCCAAGTGCAGCAGAGGTTTCGCGAACTCCTGGCACGCCTCCACTGTCCTCAGAGAACCGCCCGACAACTTGCTTGATTGAGAAAAAATCACGGTGGCATCGCTGTCCCGAACATTCCAGCTGGTGCGCTGGGCAGGGCGCACCAGCGGCGTCGGCCTCAGCTTGTAGCGGGTCGGTATCTGGCCATCCTCCGCCCGCCGTCCTTTCGGACACCAGCCGCCGTGTTGAAACCCGTGCCGCACCGCCCAAGCCAAACCGGCCCGATCCACTCCCGTCTGTCCTCCGCTGACAATACAGATCGCCTTGCCCACAACACCCAACCGTGCCATTCTTTTCCCCAATTGTCGCCAGCATAGCACAGCGGTAGTGCAACTGATTTGTAATCAGTAGGTCCCCGGTTCGAATCCGGGTGCTGGCTTATCTTGATAATCAGCGAGTTGCGCAAAAAGATGTCTCGGGAGAGAAAATCGGGTTTGGGAGTTGCTTGGGAATTTTGCGGCGGAAGGTGGTGCGTGGCACTCCTGCTATCAGCCACGAAACGTTGCCGCTTCTCTTCGCGTCCTCAAGCTTGCGAAGTGGGGCCACTTGTCCTCATGCGGGCCTTCCTGGACTCCCCAAACAAGCGGGGCTGCCCGCATGGCTAGACGGACGCCACCCGCTCTTCCTGACTGAGGACGGCAGGCTTGTCGATGAGGACGGGGAACCGCTGGATAGAGATGAATGCGCAGATAGTAACCTTCGTTCCAGAAATCAGAGAGTAATTCTACGGAAGGGTGGCTGAGTTCGGTTGAAGGCACTCGATCGAAAGCTGTTGTGAGAAACGCGCAACTCCTTTCTCTTGAACGAGAAGCCCAAACACCCCGTTTGCGTTGCCCTTATGTCGCCCTTAAAATCGGTCTAGAAGGCTTCGACGCCCTCGTCGACTGTCCCTCTTCCCGACTAACAAAACGGTTTCAAGGGGTTATGACGGATGAAGACGTAAAGTTTTTTCCTAGCTTTTTTGGGAATAGCGAGGAAAAAACAGATGAAAGGACCCCCATGGACTACGATGTCTTGATTATTGGCGGAGGAGCCGCCGGAAAGGATGCGGCCTTTCTGGCGGCCCAAGCTGGGTTAGAAACCCTGTTGATAGAAAAAGAAAAACTGGGAGGCACTTCTTATCACAAAGGTTGTTATGTGATTCGGGCCTTGCAGAGGTGCGCCGAGTCGTTTCGGGCAAGTGGGTTCTCGGAGAAGAATCCGGAGAATCTGGGTATTGGTTATGGGTATATAACCGAGGGTTGGTCAGATTGGAGCAAGCTACGTCTGGAAGTGACGGGCCGGTTAGTGAAGGAGTTGGAGGAGGAGCTGGCCAAAAGCGAGATCCCGGTAAAGACGGGGAGCGCCAAATTCCTGGACGATCACACTATCCAGATTTCGTCCTCGGGCGGTACGTCGGAGAAGGTTACGGCTCATAATATTATTATCGCCACCGGTTCGGAGCCTTCCTATCCTGGAGACGGCAGCACTTTTCCGTCTTTAAAGGAGCGCAAAGGTCTAAAGGTTTTTAACAGCACACAGATCCTGGAAAATTCGGTGCCTCCCATCCATTTAGTGGTCGTAGGAGGAGGGTATATCGGATGTGAGCTGGCCTCGATTTACAGGACTTTAGGCTCGCGTGTGACCTTGGTCGAAGAGAAGCCGACGGTTCTGTGGGACTGGGATCCGTTGGTCGGGCAGAAAGTTTCAGAGAGTCTGACGGAAGCGGGGGTCACGATGAAGACCGGGTATACCTTCGAGCCGGAAATGCTGCCAGCGGACTGCGACATGGTTCTGGTGGCGACCGGGCGGCTGGGTAATACCAAGGATCTCAACCTGTCGCAGATTGGGCTGCAAGGGGGGCACTTTATTCAGACAACTCCGGAGCTGCGGATACGGGGTTCGGAGTTCTCGAATATCTACGTAATTGGGGACGCGAACGGGCTCTTGCTTTTTGATAGCGCCGCCCACGCCCAGGCTAGGGTCGCTGTTCAGAATATCGTGGGAAACCCTACGGCCTTGCGTTTGTGGCTGGTTCCCCGTTCGATCAACACGAACCCCCCGGCGGCGTTTGTGGGTTTGACCGAAGCCGAGGCGAAGGCTTCCGGCGAATCATCCTACGAGGTGGTGACCGTGATTTCGGAGTCTACCCGGAGCGGCATTGAGCCGAGGGGGAACGTGATCAAGCTGCTCTATGATCATAGCAGCCGCCGGTTTTTGAGCTGTTTGGCGATCGGGCCCGATTCTAGCGAGATCGTCAACCTGGCCTGTTTCTGGCTCTCTACAAACACGCCGATGGAGTCGTTTTTAAATATCTCGACGATTCATCCCTCTCCAACTGAGTATATGGTGAGGGCGCTGCGGCGTAGGTTTAATCACAATTTTTAGAGAGGGCCAGGCGGAACAAGCCCCGGTGGGAACGATTAGTCCGCAGGTGGAATAAAGGCGGACGCGGTTTACCCAAGTTTTGATACAAGAACAGCTCAGGTCGCCGAAAGCATGGGCTTTAAGGGCGATTTTCGCCAATGGGAGGACCTGCTCCGGATTGGTGATTGAGAACCCAGCGCGTGTTTGACTTCCGGCTTGACTTTCGTCACTCTGCGCCCGTGGAAACGCACGCTTTTGGCTTAAGACTCCCAGCCCAACACCCCGGAGGGCCAAAAGCGATTTCCTATCAGTTTATGCAAGATTGCTCGCGTCGAGCGTCAATAAAGATATTCGCGTCGTCTTGCGCGGTTTTTCACAACGGTTAATGCGGTCGCGGGAATTGATAAACAGTCAATTTAAGGAGCATAAATATAATGGCAATTGTTAAAGTCCAAAACGTCCCGCTTGTCGCTCAGCCGAAGGACGGCGTCTGCTGGTGGGCGAGTGTGCAAATGTGTTACAAGTGGTCGCAGGCCACTGGAAACGGCTCAATGACAAACCCGGATGACGATACCGGCTTCGCCAAGCGATTTGCGGACAACGGAGACTGGTACTGCGGAAAGAATGGATTCATGGCGACAGCATTCAATATGAAAAGGTTCTCGAGTCTTACTATGGATTTCGATACCGTGAATACGTTTCTCGCGAAGCACGGCCCGGTCTTCACGAGCGTTCAGAAAAACTGGAGCGGAAATAACTATTCGCACGCTATCGTGATCTGCGGCGTCGCTGATACCGGCGTCTTTATTCACGATCCAATGCCGGTGAATCAGGGATCGAGTACGTGGCTGACATGGGCCCAGATCCAGAAGGCCATAGACGGCGTATCCGCCGACGCCGATTACCAGTTTCTGACCGCTGCCTAAGCGTCAGCTCAGCACTCGTATTGGAGCCGCCTTTGTGTTGCCTTTCGCTCTCATCGGGGCCTGGTAATTGGGGTTTGGGGAGCAACGGAACAGAAAACCGGTATAAGGGTCTCGACTGGTCAAAATTCGGTTCAAAACTCAGTTTCGCCTCCGCGCCGCGAGCCGGGAGGCGATCAATCACCCAAAATGTAGCAGTTGGCGTCAGGCACGCGAATCCTGCTTCATACTAATTCCACCCGTAGATCCTGTATTTATCAGCCTTGTCCGACCAGATTGCACCTACTCAAAGCCGAGTGAGACAAGACTTCGGGACAGCACACCCGAATTTGTCCTTGATCGTCTGCCTACGTCCACAGACGATAGTTTATACTCGTTCCCCCTTCACTGTCGCTACATCATTGTGGGCTTCCGCATCGCCGAGAGCCTGGGCTGGAATGGTGGCTTTCGCCAATGGGAGGACCTTCTGCGAATCGGAGATTGATCAACGGGTGCCTATCGCGATCCAATCTCGGATGTCCGGCGGATCCCGGAGCTAGAGACCGCGTGTTTTACGGAAGAGAACGCTTTGTCTGCGAGACAACACGACCTCTCTTCCGTCCTTTAGCAGAAAAATGAGGCCTTCACTTTCGAGGGGTCGTGCTTGTTTAACATGGCAGAGGTTGACAATACAGCGTCTGCTGGCGCGAAAGAAGATGGAGCTGTCCAGCCTGCGCTCGTAGTGCCCTAGAGAGCGACGAATGAGAAGCTTGCCGTCGGGAAAATGCACGAGCGTAACATTCCGCCACGCTTCCAGAAGAGAAATGTCCTCGATCCGCACGATCCAAGATTTGATATCGTCAGTCAGGAGAACGAAATCGTCACGATAAAATATGGTGGGCACGCTCTTGCTCTGAACAGCGGCAGCGGGCAAGCGCTCCGATTCTTTCTGGACTGCTACGAGAAGTGGTGTGCGGTTTTTGAAATTGATGGGAAAAATAGGTTTGCGGAGCCGGGATACTGGGTAACGGCACCAAGTTGTCTTCAGATGCCTATGCTTTGCCTAAGAGCCTGATAATCAGCAGCGCAGTATCGACTCGAACCCGAACCAATGCGCGTAGGCAGTTCCGCCGAAGTTCAGCCTCCGCTGGCCTTGCTCTTCATGCCGAGAGTGACACGAACGAAGCTATCTGTACAAGTCGTATCCAAGTATCACTGCGTCAAAGACAAGCAGGGCACTGGTGAGAATTTTCATGTTCCGACACTCTTAGCACGATTCGTGCCAACCCCTAGCAGCGGCAAAATGGTAGCCAATCGTTGATCGACCAAGGTTGCGCGGGCGCACCGTACCGTGACATTACACGATATGTCACAGCCCCCCAAACTCTACGAACGCCTCGGAGGCGTCTATCCTATCGCCACCGTCGTCGATGACTTCATTGATCGCATCATGGTCGACCCGCGATTGAACGTGAATCCCCGGTCGATGAAGCGCACCATCGCGTGCCCCCGGCGGGATTCAAATACCTGGTCACGGAAATGGTCTGCTGGGCAGCCGGTGGCCCGCAAAAATACACCGGACGCTCCATGTACGAGTCGCACAAAGACATGAAAATCACCGGGGCTGAATGGGACGCGTTCATGGACGATTTTCAGCAGACGCTTGACAAGTTCACAGTCCCCGCGCAGGAGCAGGCCGAGCTAAAGGCAATCGTCGAAAGCACCCGCGCCGACATTGTCGTAGAGCCCGAAGCGGCCGCAACTTCGTAGCGCATTGCTGGCCGCCGGTAGCGTTTTGGACCGCTCTCTCAGCGGTGAACGCGCCTTGGAGCTTGCCAAGAGAAAAAACCTGATCGAACTGTCAGGAATGCGGACCTTCCTGGGACTCTCCAGGCAAGCGGGTTTGCTCGCGTGGCTCGGCGGGAGACACCCACTCTGCCTGACTGAGGACGGCAGGCTTGTCGACGAGGACGGAGAAATCTTGGACAGGGCCACGTTCATCCGGATGCGCGAGGAACTCGGTGCGAGAATCCTCACCAACTCCCGTGGCAAGGTCGCCTAGGCGCTCGGCTTTTCATGCGGTGGTGCCGCCGGGCATCGTGCGAGCTATGGACCCATGGAAGCGCGTCGTTTCTAAACGTACGGACTGCAATATCTTGCAGGAAGCTATGCAGGGCGGCACCACTGTCTTTTGCCTATGGACCCATGTTCCCAAGGCGTCGGGGACTTGTCATCGCGCCGGGGTTGCGCCACGTTGGCGGGCATGGCC
This sequence comes from uncultured Verrucomicrobiae bacterium, assembly GCA_963810765.1. Taxonomy (GTDB): domain Bacteria; phylum Verrucomicrobiota; class Verrucomicrobiia; order Chthoniobacterales; family Terrimicrobiaceae; genus DASTFP01. Next base: position 2,455 of record CAWEOV010000013.1, on the reverse strand, counting down.
AAGCAAGCCCTGTCCCCAAACAGCGACACTACCGAAATCCGGCAAGGAAATCGAGCGGTGTGTGATCGCGAGCTTTCAAGATACGGATAGCAGAGGCACCAGGGGCGAGTTTCGCCAACGGGAGGAACTGTTGCGAGTCGGTGGATAACGGCTTTGGCGATACTCCAGGTTCAGCTAGATGAGCGATACTTCATTCTTTACACCCAAGAACACTTTTCGAAGATAGCATCTCCGGGATCAATGGAATCCAAATCCAAACACGACCACGTGAAACCGGACTCTAAAATAAACTGGCAGCTAATGCTTGAGTCAAGCTGTCCGAGCGCACAACCAGAACCCGAGGGAAATCGTCCTTCTTTTCCCTCCATCGCTTTTAAACGAACCTTCGACGTCCTGGCGGAGCTTCAAGGAACCCGTAAAGGTCGATGCCAAACATGGCCTCACCCCTCTCATTTTCCGTCCAATCCAATACATTTCCACACTTACGGGCTGTTTCGGCAACGCCATTAAATCGCAAATCGCGAACGTTTGCGATTTAATCCAATCGTGAAGATTGTCCGGAAGTTGTTTCAATTACATATGGGCAATCATGGGCAATGAACAGCGCCGACAAGTGTCACTCCCGAATCTTGCAAGATATCCTTTCGCAGAATACTGTCGGAAGTCCGGCAAGCAAATCAGCGGTCCGTTATCACGAACTTCAGGATCGCGGGAGCATAGGCTCTAGGGGCGAGTTCCGCCAATGGGAACACTTGCTGGCGTTGCCGTTGCGCTCCGGCCTTCAATTGTAGCCGAAACAAGTTATTTACGCAGCTGTTCAATGCCCCTAGATGCCCTTCCAATGGCACACTAACACGGTGCACACAGTAAAGGGGCTCCGGCCCCTGCTACTGGGCCATGAAGAACAACGAGCTCACCACGCCTCTTTCAACGCGTCCTTCAAGCCTTGGCGGCAAAATTGTCGAAAGTCTTTATGACTTCCTTGGACACGGTTGCTACAGAGTGCGTACGGAAATCTCTTGAGCGCTGCTCTCTGCGAGTGACGGAGACTCCTCGCCGCGCCCAGTGCGTGCCCCTCGGCGCTTTTATCCCTTCTACCTATCTCGTCGGGTTATCAGTATCCGCCACCGCCGATGGCGATCTGAACTGGTGGTACGGCAAGGTAAAAGGTTGGACCATAGCCCCGAAGGCTGCCTAGAACACCCATAGCCCCCATAGATGGCCATAATAGCCGTTAGCCCCATAATACGGCCGATAATACCCGTAGCTCCGTAATACGGCCGAAAATAACCCGTAGCCACCTCGGTGATAGCGACCGGAACCAGCAGTGTCTCAGGATAATGCCTCCGCGAGCCTCGGCCGGGGTCGCGAACAGGGCGAAAGCACCGACGAACGCCGCCATTAAAATTGCAAAGGAACGTGCTCTCATATAGAAAGTCTAACACGCGTGTCAATCCGGATATTCGAAAATCTTGCTCCGGCAATTGATAACATCCGAGTGCCCCAGTTCGAAGCTGCTCGGACTTGTAATCAGTAGGTCCCCGGTTCGAATCCGGGTGCTGGCTGCAACGCCAACGAGTTACGATAACTTCCGCCTGGAGGAGAAAATTGCGCTCTGCAGTTGCTATGCAATCGTGCGGTCCCAAGACCTCATGCGAACCTTCTTGATGTGCCAAAACAAGCGGGGTTGCCCGCATGGCTCGACGGGCGCCACCCGCACTTCCTGGCTAGTAATTCGGGGCGCGAAGCTCTTCCCTGCGAAGTCGATATCATTAATTACACGATGATGAATCGTGCGGCGTTCATAGAGAAACTCACGGAGATACAACAGACCGTCGAACATCTACTGGCCCAATTACAGGCGAGCGAGCATGACGCTTTCGCGGCTCACCTTTATCAGTCGCGCCGGGAATACCGGTTAGCGTGCGATCACTCCGGCAAAAGCGGCAAGCAAATCGAACGATGTTTGATCTCGACCTTTAAGGTCGCCGAGAGCCTCGGATTCAAGGGTGACTTTCGGCAATGGGAACATTTGATGCGGATTGGCGGGTGAAGAAAGGTCTAAAACATGCGACCCAGAGCGTCAAAATGAGCATACCAATGGAGACGTTTGCCGAACAATGGTAAGCCCCACCTGTAGGCAGATTGCCCTCCGAATGGATGCTAAAAGCTCAGGATTCTCCGAACTAGGTCGCTTTGTACGCGACAACTTCACCGGCTGTGATCTGAGGCGGGTGTGGGAGCAAAGAAACCATATTCTGTAGTATGTAGTCCGCAGCTCTCCTGTTTGATTCCTCAGCGCCAGCTTGGTCCTGAAAGACGCTGGTTGAAATCATCACGCCGCCCCGGCGTCAACCCAGTAGTAAGCGACGAACCCTGGGACCTGGCTGATAAGCGACAGGAAGCCTTCATTCACTCGCTGCGCCGCCTCACTAGGATTGGTCACACCCTCGTA
>CAWEOV010000012.1:0-669444 GCA_963810765.1 uncultured Verrucomicrobiae bacterium | reverse complement strand
TTCTATTATTGTAACCTGAGCCGGCTCTGATAAGTGGCGCGATATCTTTAGGCACATGCCCATCCTCTGATTGATGACTCTCGATCCGATCCAACAAGCAGCGCGCGATCAATTCCAAAAGCAAAGCGCCAACTACGGCAAGTCGCACATTCTTGCCAATACGGACGACGTGGCTGCAGCGCTTTCCGGAATCGAAGCGCCGCCAGGCTCCGCGGCGCTCGACGTCGCCACAGGCGGCGGCCACACGGCGCTTTACCTCGCCAGCCGCGGATTCTCCGTGACTGCCGCAGATATTTCACAGGCTATGCTCGAAAACGCGAGCAAGCTCGCGGCGGAACGCGGATTTTCCATCGAAACCCGTTTGCATGAGGCCGAAAAATTTCCCTATTTGGACGAATCATTCGACCTCGTCAGCTGCCGGGTGGCGGCGCATCATTTTAGCGACAGGGACGCTTTTGTGCATGAGGTGGCTCGGGTCCTTAAATCCGGCGGTCATTTTCTGCTCATCGACGGAAGCGTGCCTGATGGCGAGCCAGATGCAGAGGAGTGGATCCACAAGGTTGAAAAGCTGCGCGATCCGAGCCACGGACGCTTCCTGTCCCCTGACGCCTGGACCGCCCTGTGCGAGCGGCGCAAGTTGCGTGTCTTGCATTGCAAAACCGCTCCCCTGAAACAGCCCGATCTCGATTGGTATTTCCAGACCGCGGGAACATCGCCAGAAAATCGGCAAAAAGTTCAAGACCTCGTCCGTAACGCCCCAGATTCAGCGCGGAAGGTGTTTCGCATCGCGCAGGAGGAGGGAAAGACGATCTGGTGGTGGCCACGTCTCACTCTGGTCGCCCAGAAGTGATCTTTCAAAGTCTCTGAACCTGCCGGGCCAGATCTGACCCCGCAAACTTCACCTCCCGTACGACACTGCGACGGAATCGGCGTCCGATCGCACCACGCGGCGATTCCCAGTTCTTGCGCCAATAGTTTGCCGTAGCTTAAGCTTGCGGATTCACGTTGGCACACCGCTCATGAACTCCGGCAATCACTCCTTCATACGCATAAAGGGAGCGCGTCAGCATAATTTGAACAACCTGGACGTGGAAATTCCGCGAAACAAGCTTGTGGTTATTACTGGCTTGAGCGGATCGGGAAAATCCTCGCTGGCCTTCGACACGCTCTACGCGGAGGGGCAGAGGAAGTATGTGGAAAGCCTCTCGGCGTACGCGCGCCAGTTTCTCGACCAGATGCAGAAGCCCGAGGTCGACTACATCGAGGGGCTCTCACCGGCCATCGCGATCGAGCAGCGCACGTCGGCAGCAAATCCGCGTTCAACCATAGCAACGACGACGGAAATCTATGATTACTTGCGGCTTCTGTACGCAGCCGTCGGGCGTCCCCATGATCCAGTCACCCGGGAACCGGTGGTCCGTCAGACGCCTCAACAAATCGCGGATGCGATCCTCTCGTCACCCGAAGGCACAAAGCTCATGCTTCTCGCACCGCTTGTGACCAACCAAGCCGGAGAATTTCGCGATGTGATCGAAAAGGCCCGGCGGGAAGGCTTTGTGCGCCTGCGAATTGACGGAGAGATTATTGAGTTGGGCACGGCGAATTCTCCGAAGCTTGCGAAAACCAATTCGCACACGATCGAAGCCGTCGTAGACCGTCTGTCGATTCGGGACGAGATCCGGCAGAGACTTGCTGATTCGATCGAGACCTCCCTGCGATGGGGAGGGGGAATGCTCTCGGTCAGTCGCATGGAACCGGGAACCGAAAAGTGGACGGAGCAAAAGTTCTCCACAGATTACTGCAACCCTTCCACAGGTTTCACGATGCCGAAACTCACGCCGAAACACTTTTCCTTTAACAGCCACCTCGGCGCTTGTCCGGCTTGCCATGGAATCGGAACGGAGCTGTTCTTCGATTCTGAGCTGATGGTGGATAGCACGAAGACGCTCGATCAAGGAGCTATCAAGCCCTGGCGGGTGGGCCACAAGCGAATGCGACAATACTACGGGGCGATCCTAAATGGCCTCATCGAGGATACACCCGTGCCGGTCGATGTGCCGTTCAAGGATCTTCCGGTGTACTTCAAGTCGCTGTTGTTTTTCGGAAGTGGCGATCGGGCGATCACCGTTCAGATTTCCGCCGAGCGGAAGATCTCCAAACCATTCGAGGGTTTGGTCGCGCAAATGCAACGGCTATTTGAGACCAGCGAAAGCGAGTTCACAAAGAAGCGCCTGCGCGCTTTTCAGGGGCGCCGCGTTTGCGGCGTCTGCGAGGGAGCGCGCCTGCGCCCCGAAATTCTCGCCGTGACAATCTCTGAGGTTGACGGACGCCAGCACAACATCAACCAGTTCTGCACATTTCCGATTTCCGAGGCGGGGAAGCTTCTGAGACGTATCGCGCTCAGCGGCGCGGAAGAGGAGATCGTGCGCGATGTGTTGCGGGAGATCCGGCAGAGATTGGGGTTCTTGAATGAAGTCGGCCTCGGCTATCTGCAACTCAATCGGGAAAGCGGCACACTAAGCGGAGGGGAGGCGCAGCGGATCCGGCTGGCCACGCAGATTGGATCGGGCCTTGCGGGTGTGCTGTACGTGCTTGATGAACCGAGCATCGGCCTTCATCAGCGGGACAATGATCGCCTCATTGAGACGCTGCGCGCGCTGCGCGATCTTGGCAATTCGGTAATCGTCGTCGAGCACGACGAGGACACGATCCGCGCGGCGGATCACATTCTCGATCTCGGCCCCGGTGCGGGTCCGCGGGGCGGAAGGATCGTCGCGCAGGGGTCCTTGCAAGAGATTTTGCAAAGCGAAGATTCGCTGACAGCTCAATATCTGAAGAAAACTCTGAAAATCTCCGTGCCTCGACATCGAGTGCCTCCACGCAAGGATCGCAGGCTTGCGGGTGAGATTGGAGACGGCTGGCTGAGCGTGTTTGGAGCCCGCGAGAACAACCTAAAGAACATCACCGCCGCAATACCGGTGGGATGTTTGACCTGTGTGACGGGTGTTTCCGGCAGCGGAAAGTCCACGCTGATAAACGACATCCTGCGCGCCGCGCTCGCTCAGAATCTCAACGGCGCAAAGGAGCGTCCGGGTGCCTTCGACCGTATTGTCGGCATCGAGCAGTTCGACAAAGTCGTTGTGATCGATCAAACACCCGTTGGCCGCACGCCGCGCTCGAACCCCGCAACTTATTCCGGAGCGCTCGGACCGATCCGCGATCTGTTTAGCGATCTTCCTGCCGCGCGGGTGCGCGGATACGATGCCAGCCGCTTCTCTTTCAACGCAAAAGGGGGACGATGCGAGCACTGCCAGGGTGATGGGTTCATAAAAATAGAGATGCATTTTCTCGCGGATGTTTACGTGGAATGTGAGATCTGCCGGGGACGCCGATATAATCGTGAAACGCTGGAGATCACCTACAAGGGAAAGAACATCGCAGACGTCCTCGACATGACGGTGGATGAATCCGCCCGGTTTTTTCGCAACATTCCCGCGCTCTCATCGAAACTCGAGACCTTGCAAGATGTCGGGCTCGGATACCTGCGCCTCGGCCAGTCCGCCACAACGCTTTCCGGCGGAGAGGCGCAACGGCTCAAACTCGCTTCGGAACTCGCCCGGCGCGCCACGGGGCGGACAATCTATCTGCTCGATGAACCGACGACCGGACTGCATTTCGCCGACATCCACAAGCTCCTGGAGGTGTTGATCAAATTGCGTGACGCACACAATACTCTCATTGTCATCGAACATAATCTCGAAGTCATAAAATGCGCCGATTGGATTATCGATCTGGGTCCCGAGGGCGGAGAAGAAGGGGGGCGCGTGGTTTGCGATGGACCGCCCGAGCGGATTGCCCAGGAGCCGTCAAGCTACACCGGCCGCTATCTCTCCCGGGCTCTGTAACCGTGAAAGCGTTTCTGCCATGTCTCGTGCTCGCCTTTTCTGCTTTTGGGGCTGATTTGCGCCTCGATGATGCGCGCCAGGCGCTGGATGACGGTTTGCCGCAGGTCGCCATCTACAAGCTGCGCCAAGTTCCGGGCCGAAAATTTGCCAAGGAAGACCAACCGGCCGCGGAGCGGTTGCTCGCGCGGGCGCTCTTTGCGGCTGGGCGCTTCGACGAGAGCGCCTCGTTGCTGGAAAACTCGGGTGATTCGGTTGGGGAATCCAAATTCTGGCTCGCTGAGACCTACGCGGCGCTCAACAAGCCCGCCAAGGCATTGCCACTCTATCAAAGTTTGGGCCAGGACGAACGCTTCGCCGCCCAGGCCGCTGTCGGAGCGGCAAAAATGCTCGACGCCTTGGGCCGGACTTCCGAGGCCTCCGAGGCGCTCTCGAGCTTCTTGAAGAAAAATCCCTCTTCGGGCGAAGCCGCCTTGAAACTCGCGGAGATCCGCCTGGAACTTGGAGATCCCGGCGCGGCGATAGACGTCCTGTCGGCAGGGGAATTCTCTCCGCAACAGCAACAAGATGCGGCCTACCTCGTCGCGCGCGCCTTGCTGGCTTCCGGAGAATCCGCAAAGGCCGAAGAAAAGCTCAGAACGGTCAAGGATCCGCCTGCTCGGCTTGCCGCTGGCGTAGTAGTCGCGTTGGCCGAATGCCGGTTGCAGCAGGAAGATGCCGGCGAGGCGGAGAAAATCTTGGAAACGTATATTGAGGAGAACTCGCGTCTTCCCGGCCTGCCTGCGGCTTTTGCGGCGCTCGACCGAGTCTATGTCTATGAAGGGGCAGCTTCGAGCACGGAGCTGCGCCGGTGGACGGCGGACTCCAAAAATGGACAACGCTCGGCTCTCGCCTTATTCTACCTGGCGCGCAACGAAGCGCGTTCGAGCAAGGGCGAGAAGAGCCGGCAGCTTTTCAGCGATTTCCTCGCCCAATATCCAAGCCACTTCCTCGCGGATGAGGCGCGCGCTGAGCTTTCCGCGTCACAGATTGCCGCGGGCCGTGCGCAGGAGGCGTTGCAGACCGCGCAAGCGGGCCGGGGCTTTCGTAACAGCTTCGTGCGCGGACAGGCGCAAGCCGCCGGCGGACGATACAAGGAGGCCGCGGCTTCCTTTCTGCAAGCCTCCGGCGCGCCTGAGTTGGAGGCCGCGGCACTTGAGAATTCCGCCATTTGCGCTCTGCTCGCGGGCATCCCGGAAGCCGAAAACGAAGCGATGCGTCGATTGATCAAGCGTTCCGGTTTCGCGTCAACCGTGGAAAGGATTCGCTTTTTCGAAGCCATGCGCCAGGCGGCCAAAAGATCGCCCAGCGCGCGGGATCTCCTTCGCAAGATAGCAGATAGCGAGTCCGCATATGGTCAACGCGCGAGGCTGGCTCTTGCAGAATGGGCCTTTTTGGAGATCTCGGCCGAGGACGCAGGTGTTGAACTGCGCCGCATTTCCACAGACGACCCGTCGACGAAGGAAAGGACGGATTACCTCGCGATTTTCCAGGGAGACACGGCAGATCGCGAATCCGAGGCTCAGGTCGCCAAGCTTGCAGAAGCCTTTATAGCGCAGTATCCGGACTCTCGGTACGAAGCCCATGTGCGAATGAAATTGGGGGAGACGTTTTACCGGCGGGGCGATTATCTCGGCGCCAGGGGCCAATTTGGCATCGTCGCTGAGAGGTTTCCGGACTCGCCATTAGCTGAGAAGGCCGTCTTTCTAACCGCCCAAGCCATGGTGCGTTCGCTCGACCCGTCAGAAATGGAGGAAGCCATCGAAATCTTCGAACAGGTGGTGAAGTCGGGCGGCCCGCTGTCTTTGCGCGCCCGGCTTGCTCAAGCCGGCCTTTTGAACGCTCTCAAGCGTCCCGAGGAAGCTCTCGGCGTCCTTGATCGCATCCTCGAATCGAAGCCCGATCCGGAGCTTCGTTACACGGTTCTCATTGAAAAGGGGGACACGCTTTTCTCCCAGGGCGCGCAAGATACCGAGAATTACCGGTCGGCCATCGCATCGTGGAAGCAAGTATCCGAGGATCCCGCTGCGCCGAAGATGTGGAGCCACCAAGCCCTTGCCAAAATGGGAGCCGCTTGCGAAAAGCTTGGCAACTATGACGCCGCGCTCGATTGCTACTACGGAGCTTTCTCCCAGGGTCAGAAAGGCGGGCCTGAATACTTCTGGTTCTACAAAGCGGGGTTCGACGCAGGACGGCTCCTGGAGTCCCAAAAACTCTGGAAGGAAGCGATCGCCGTCTACGAAAAGATCGGCAGCGTTGATGGCCCCCGTGCCGAGGAAGCCCGTGATCGCGTCAATCGATTGCGCCTGGAAAACTTTATTTGGGACAACTAGCAGGCCATCGGACTTGGAACAGAATTTCCATTTTTATGGATAGGTCGCGGTTGACAAGAGAAGTTTCCATGCGAGAGCCGCACATCAAACTCTTCATTCCCGGACCCGTCGAAGTTTCCGGGAAGACTCTTCTCGCCATGTGCGAACCGATGATCGGTCATCGCGGCGCTGACTTCAAGGCACTCTACCAAGGCATTCAACCCAAACTCAAAGCCCTCTTCGGGACACAGCGGCCCGTATTTCTCTCCACGTCCTCGGCATGGGGTGTAATGGAAGGATCGATCCGCAATCTCGTTCAGCGCAGGGTCCTTAACTGCATGTGCGGGGCCTTTTCGGACAAGTGGTTCGATGTCAGCAAGCGGTGCGGCAAAGACGCCGATGCGCTGCAGGTTGACTGGGGAACGGCCATCTTGCCCGAAATGATCGAAGAGAGGCTTTCGACCGGAGCATTCGATGCGCTCACACTCATCCACAACGAAACCTCCTGTGGCGTGCGCAATCCCCTCCCGCCCATCGCTGATGTCATGCGAAAGTTCCCGGACGTCATGTTCATCGTCGATATCGTCTCCTCCTTCTCGACGGAGCCCATCCCAATGGACGCTCTCGGCATCGACGTGCTTCTCTCAGGCAGCCAGAAGGCGCTCGCTCTCCCTCCAGGCCTGGCGCTGTTTTCGGTTTCTGAGCGCGCCATCAAACGGGCTCAAACCACGCCAGATCGTGGCTACTATTTTGATTTTGTGGAGTTTGCCAAAAACCAGGAGCAGCATATGACGCCGAGCACGCCGGCAATTCCGCTCATCTATGCCCTGCGCTCGAAACTCAACGAGATTGCTGCCGAAGGGGTTGAGGCTCGATATGAGCGGCACCGTAAGCTTAACGCCATCGTCCACGGTTGGGTGGAGGAACGCGGCTTCGAATTTTTTGCCACGAAGGGCTATCGGTCCCTTTCCCTTACCTGCGTGAAAAATACCAGGGGAGTCGATGTTTTCGACATGGATCACGCGGTTGCGCGATAGACACCGCATGGTGATCGATGGCGGTTACGGAAGGCTGAAAGGCAAGACCTTCCGCATTTCCAACATGGGTGACGAAACCGAGGATACCATAGGCGGCCTCCTGGAGGCGTTGGATGACACGCTGGAGGGCTGAATCAGCGAAACGCGCCGCGATCTTGAATCGTGGTCATTACCTGTCATCTTAACCATTTCAGGGCACAGCTTTGAAATGATCTGAATTACTGAAAGACGCGTTCCGTATCCATGAACCATAGCGATCCCATCCGCCACGCAGCCTCGATCATGAATCCGATCGAAGGACGCCTGGGCTACAAGTTTCGCAATGGTCTTCTCCTTGCGGAGGCGATGACGCATCCCAGCATTTCGCTCGAACGAAAGAACTACCCGTTCGACAACCAGCGTCTCGAATTTCTGGGCGATGCGGTCATCCAGCTTGTCGTCACCGAGCATCTGTACCGGCTCTATCCGGATTTTAGCGAAGGCACGATGACGAAACTGCGCACCCGGATCGTTTCGCGGGCGGCGCTCAAGACACGGGCGCTGGAACTGGACCTTGGCCGGTATCTCATGATGGGACGTGGAGAAGAAGCCAGCGGCGGGCGTGAACGAGCCTCTACGCTTGCGGATGCCTTCGAGAGCGTAGTGGGGGCTGTGTATCTTGACGGCGGCTTCGACGCGGCGCGGAATTTTGTGCTGCGCGCGACCGAGGATGACTTCGAGCGCATCGCGCGAGATCCCGAGGAAGTAAACCCTAAAGGAGCGTTGCAGGAGATCCTTCAAGCCATCGAACCGTGCGCGCCGATCTATGAAGTGCTTGAACAAAGCGGTCCGGACCATTCAAAGCGATTTGTGGCGCGCGTCATTTGGAATCGTGCCGAACTGGGACGCGGCGAAGGACTCAGCAAAAAGCAGGCGCAGGTCGCGGCGGCCAGCGATGCGCTCACCCGAAAGACATGGGAAGGCACAAGGCGGAGGCAGCCCGCGCTGCCAGTGCCGTAACATGATTTATCCTCTCACTCTGCAAGGGGCCGGCCTTGCTTCAGGCGTTGCTCTTCTGGTGGTGCATTTCATGGCGTTGCGGCATGCCGAGGAGTCGCAGAGATGGCTGAAGCAATTTCCAAGATCGCGCGCGATGGGAACCGTCTTGATCGCGCTCGCAGCGATCTGGAGCTTCCTGCTCATTTGGGGGATGGATCTCGGCGAGTTTGCCCGCCTGCGTAATCTGATGCTTGCCGCCATCGTGGCAGGAGCTTTCCTCACCTGGAAATATGTGGAAGAGTTTCTGGCGGTGCGAGCGACAGGAATGCTGGCGTTGCTCGCAGCGGAGCCGCTCCTCGAAGCCGCCTTTATGCGCCATGAAACAACACGCCTGCTTCTCGTCCTGCTCTCCTACGGGTGGATCATCAACGGCCTCTTCTGGGTCGGCATGCCGTGGCTCATGCGTGACCAAATCGCATGGCTCACCGACAGGACTTCGCGGTATCGGACTGCGACTTGGATGGGGCTGTTATATTCGGGCGCGTTGATCGTCTGCGCTGTGTTTCTATGGAGCTAAAACGAGCGCCGATTCCGCCGCTCCTAGCGAGTTTTACGCGGCAACCGGCTGTTTCGAACGGTGCTTTTCAACAAAGTACTTCATCGTGTGATACAACACAGAATCGAGATCATGCGTGGATCGCCAGTCAACGAGCTTGCGCGCTTTCGTCACATCGGGGATGCGGCGGTCACAGTCTTCATAGCCCTTGCCGTAAAACTCCTCGCTTGGTACCGAGATAGTCTCCGGATAGGGATCGCCCGGCTGTCGAAAATGCTTGTCGAAGGTTGAACACATCTTGCTGGCCAGTTCCTTAATGGTCACTTCGTTCTCGGGCGTGCCGATATTGAAGATCTGGCGGTCGCAAACACCACCGCGGTTCTCGATGATGCGTGAAATGCAGTCCACCGCATCGTCGATATACGTGTAGGCTCGGTAGTTCACTCCACCATCGACCAGCTTTATCGGCGTTCCATAGAGAAGCGCATTCATAAAATGGCTGAAGACACGAGGATTGCCCGTCTGCTCGCTGGGCAGATAATCAATGCGCGGACCGATGAAATTAAAAGGCCGGATAATCGAGTAGTTTAGGCCCTCTTCGAGCCCATAGGCGTGAAGGACGCGTTCGAGAAGCTGCTTGGCGCAGGCATATATCCAGCGATGATTCTTCACTGGGCCCATGATAAGAGGCGTCTCGTCCTCGGTGAAAGGCGTCGGATACTTCGATGAATCCTTGCCAAACGCGCGCGCGGAAGTGATGCCATACACCTCGCACGTCGAAAATTGGACGATGCGCTTCTTGTGCTTTACGCAGAACTCAGCAATTTTAAGATTTTCCGAGAAGTTCAGCTTGAAGACATCAACGGGGTTGCTGACATACAGGCTCGGATTTGCCATGGCGACGAGGTCAACGACCAGATCATGCTCCACCGTCAATCGTTCAAGTTCCCTTTCGTTGTCGCGAATGTCGAAATGGATGTAGTTGATCTGTCCGCTCTTCATGGTTTCATCAAGCTTCTCGCGTTCGATATCAAGAGCCGTGATTTCGTGCCTCCCGTCATTGACGAGGCGCTCTGCCAGATTTGCGCCAATGAATCCACCGGCCCCTAGGAGAAGGATCTTCATGAAAAACTTCCCATTTACGATTGAGTGGCCTTCGGCGTCAATCGTTTTTCTCTAAAGGGATAGAGACGGACTTCTCTTTCTCTATCACGAGTTTTCGATAGTGACCGCCCAGGTGTCGAGCCATCATCTTAAGAACATTCATCCCATATGGAATGGGGTCGAGGCTTGAAACCTCGTCGTCATAGCGGGTCGGAATGGGGATTTGGGCGCATTCCATGCCAAGAAGGTGCGCGACAACGATCATTTCAGCGTCGAAGTTATAATTGTCCTGAAGTTGCTCAAAGGGCGCGCGTTCGAGCAACATCCGAGAGTAAAGCATGTAGCCGCTGTGAAACTCGGCCATTTGCGTTCCGAAAACAATATTCTCCATGAACGTGAGAACACGGTTGGGGATGTATCTGCGATACGGCATGCCGCCGCTAAGCGCTCCACCACCAGCCATGCGCGAACCCTGGACGATTTGCGCCTTGCCCTCGAGGATCGGCTTCATGAGATCGAGGACGACTTCCGGCGCGTATTGACCGTCGGCATGCACGATCGCGAACACGCTCGCGCCCAGATCGAGCCCTCGCTTGAGACCGGTCTTTTGCGCTCCGCCGTAGCCTCGGTTGATCTCATGGTGAACGACATCAAGCCCGGGCCATCGGTTCCTGAGACTTTCCGCCACCTCGCCAGTCTTGTCGGGACTCTTGTCATTGACGATAATGGCGACTCCATTGTCCCAGAACGCTTCTGGAATGCGCGGAAGCACGGACGGTAAAGTCTTTTCTGCGCGATAGGAGGGGATCACAATGGCCTTCTTCATGGGGGTATTTCTCCATCAAACCGATGTTGCGCCTTCGGGGTCAAGGTCCGTTCTCACCCGGCCGGAAATTGGCTGGCGAGAAACGCCCGCCTTCGTGCCTCGCCGTCGCCTCAAAACTTTTCATTGCCAGAATTCGCTGATGGGTTAATTTCTTGCCCCTTTTCCCATGCCAAAGCCCATCGCACGCAGCAAGACGCGTAAATCGGTTGCCAAGCGCTTCAAGGTCACCGCCACAGGCAAGATCTTGCGTACACGCGGAGGCCGCAGGCATTTGCTCCAATGCAAATCGTCGAAGCGCAAGCGCAAGCTCGCCAAGTCGGTCCTCGTGCACGAGTCGGACGCAGCCCGCATCAAGGCCAATCTGCCCTTTGCTTAGGGAAAGCTGATCCGCCGGACTGCTTCGAGATTTCGAGGCTTACGGAACTGGTGAGTTCGCGGATCACAACAAACCAACAGCCAGCTCCAGGGAGCCCCGCTCAACAACGGCGGGGGACATGACATGCCACGTGCAACCAATTCGCCCGCGAGCCGCGCTCGCCGAAAAAGGGTGATCAAAGCTTCAAAAGGATATCGCGGCCGCCGTTCCAAGCTCTTCCGCTACGCAAAGGACGCTCAGATGAAGGCCAAATACTGGGCCTACCGCGATCGAAAAACTCGCAAGCGCACTTTCCGCTCGCTTTGGATTACGCGGCTCAACGCAGCGGTCCGCGCAGAAGGCATCACCTACAGCCGCTTCGTAGAAGGTCTCAAGGCGGCCGGAATCACGCTCGACCGGAAGGTTCTCGCGGACCTCGCCATCGAGGATGAAGCCGCTTTTAAACAAATCGTCGGAAAAGCGAAAGCGGCTTTCGGGGCAAAGGCCGCCTGAAAGCTATCTGGCAAGGGGCGATCTTTTCCTTCGCGGCTCCGCGCGGGAAATTGCCGCCCATAGCCACGTTCTTCGATGGAGTCCAGGATCGAATCGCTGCGGGCCGAAGCGGTCGCAGCCATTGAGGCCGTCAACGATCCCAAATCGCTCGATGCAGCGCGCGTCCGATATCTCGGCAAGAGCGGGGAAATTACGCGCCTCAGTGAAGGAATGCGAGAGGTCGCCAAGGAGGATCGCCCGCGGCTTGGAAAACTGTTGAATCAGCTGCGACAGGATGTCTCGGAGTCGCTGGAAGAAAAGGAAAGGAGCCTGGAAGCTGCGGCGGATGCCCGCGCGTTCTCAACGATTGATGTCACGCTGCCCGGGACGCACCGCGAACTTGGCTCCATCCATCCGCTCACGCAGCTGCTCGACAAGGCGGTAAGGATTTTTCGCAGGCTCGGGTTCGCGCTGGCTGAGGGACCGGACATTGAAACCGAATGGCATTGCTTTGACGCGCTCAACACGCCTCCGGATCACCCGGCGCGCAACGAGCTCGACACCTTCTACCTGCCCGACGGGCGCCTGCTCAGAACGCACACATCCACCGTCCAGGTTCGCGTCATGGAATCGCAGAATCCACCCGTGCGGGTGATTGCTCCCGGCGCTGCCTATCGGCGCGACGAGGTCGATGCAACCCATCTTGCCCAATTCACACAAATGGAAGGGCTCTTTGTCGATCGCGATGTTTCGGTGGCAGACCTCAAAGGGACGCTCGAATTTTTCTTTCGTGAGCTATTCGGGCCGGAAACCAAAGTTCGGTTTCGTCCACATTTTTTCCCGTTCACCGAACCGAGTTACGAGATCGACATTCGCACGGAGGCCCTCGGGGGGAACTGGATGGAGCTCGCCGGGTGCGGGATGGTCGATCCGGCCGTTTTTGAGCAGATCTGCAACAAGCGGGGCGACCGTGCCTTCGATCCGGAGCGAGTCACCGGATTTGCCTTCGGTTTCGGGCTCGACCGGCTTGCAATGAATCTCGCTCGTGTTCCCGATATTCGGATGTTGGTGGAAAACGACCTCAGATTTCTGAGGCAGTTTTGACCAGCCATGAGGATGAAGGATCACAGCCCTGGGGCATCGAACCGATGAACATCTCCCTCAATTGGCTTCGCGATTTCGTCGATTGGACCGGCTCTGCGGCGGAGTTGGACGCGCTGCTTACGCGCGCCGGAATCAAGGTGGAAAGCGTCACGAAAAGGGGAGCAGAGTTTCCAAAGATCGTGATCGCAGAGATCCTCGAATCCAATCAGCATCCGAATGCGGACCGCTTGAGCGTTTGCCGGGTCGACAGCGGAACGGGCCAGCTGCACCAGATCGTTTGCGGCGCAAGGAACTACAAGCCTGGGGACAAGGTGCCGCTGGCACTACCGGGGGCAGTGCTCCCAGGGGGGTTTAAGATCAAGATCGGCAAACTGCGTGGAGTCGAGAGCGAGGGAATGCTGTGCAGCGCAAAAGAACTTGGTATCGCAGAAGAAGCGGAGGGTCTGCTGATTCTGCCGAAGGAGGCGCCGGTTGGAAGACCACTCTCAGAGCTGTTTCCACCGGATACAATTCTTGAATTGGAGATCACTCCAAATCGCTCCGACTGGCTGAGCCATGTCGGCGTGGCCCGTGAAATTGCCGCATTTTCCGGAAAAACCTTTCGACTCGCTTCCGTCGATATGCCCGGGATTGAGAATGCGCACGAGCGATTGGTCTCTGTTCAAGCCTCGGAATTATGTCCCTTCTATTCCGTCCGCCGAATCCAAAACGTGAAAGTAGGGCCAAGTCCTCAGTGGCTTTGCGAGCGCTTGGCGTCGGTCGGCCTTCGATCCATCAACAATGTTGTGGACATCACGAACTACGTGATGCTGGAGCTCGGTCAGCCTCTCCATGCGTTCGACGCGAGCAAGCTGCACGGTGGGATCATCGTGCGGCGGGCTAACGAGGGGGAGAAGTTCCGCGCGCTCGATGGGAGTGAATGCCTTCTCTCCACCGGGGATCTTGCAATCGCCGATACCGGTGGCCCTGTTGCCCTTGCTGGTGTGATGGGCGGAGAAAAATCCGGCGTGGCTGACGCCACAACTGAGATTCTATTGGAGAGCGCCTTTTTTGATCCATCTTCGGTGCGGCGCTCTGCTCGCTTTCACAATCTGCAAAGCGAATCGAGCTATAGATTTGAGCGGGGAGTGGACCCGCTAGGCGTGCTGGTTGCTTCGGCTCGCGCCACGCGGCTAATCGAAGAACTTGCCGGCGGCCGGGGCGACGAAATGGTGTTCGTGGCCGGGGCTCCGCCCTCCGCGCCCGATGTGGTCGCCCTCCGTCTGTCGAGATGTCGTTCGCTTCTCGGTGCGGATGTCTCGGCAAATGAAGTTCGTGACGCTCTTTTCCGGTTGGGCCTCGCACCAGCCGCCGAAAACGAAGACGCCGTGGAATGGAAGATTCCGAGCTATCGGCGCGATCTGTCTCGCGAAGTGGATCTGATCGAGGAAGTGGCTCGCGTCGCCGGAATTGAAAGGATTCCCAGTCGGATTGCGGCGACGCCCGCCAGACCCGGCGGAGCGGATGAGGTCTACGACTTTCAAGCGACAGTGCGGCAGCACCTTCGTGCCTTGGGTTTGAGCGAGACCCGCACCAGCACGCTTGTCCCAGAGAGGATGCAGTGGCAGGAAGGAATACCCCTCCGCTTGCGCAATCCCTTGGGAGAAGACCAGGCGTTTTTACGCACAAGCCTCCTTTCTGGCTTGATCGCGGCTTTGGAACGCAACATTCGGCATGGCGCGCGCTCCGTCGCCATCTACGAAATCGGCCGGGTGTTTCACGCCGGTGCATCCGAAGAGCACGAAACCCTGGCATTTTCGCTTTATGGAGAAATTGCCCCGAGAAGCTGGCGTGGGGACAAGGCGAGAGAATTCGACTGGCATGACGCGAAAGGAATCGTTCAGGCATTGGCGCCGGTTCCCCTGGAGTGTATCCGCAAGGAAGAGGGGCCTCAGCTGGCCTTGTCCGTCGAACTCCTTGCGCAAGGAGAACGCATCGGAGTGCTGGGCCAATTGGCACCTGCCTTCGCTCGCGCGCTTGATGCCATCAAGCCAGTCCTCGTCGGAGAAATCGCTCTCGAAAAGCTTCGGGCAATCCGGCTTCCCGTGTTCCACGACATTCCTAAGTTCCCCGCCGTCGTGCGGGACATCGCCGTCGTATGTCCAATCGCCTTGCCCTACGGAGACCTCGAACGCGAGCTTTGGAATGCGAACGAAAAGTTCCTCGTGAGGATCGAACCGTTTGACATTTATGTGGATCCTTCCGGAGAAAAACTGCCCGCCAATCGCAAATCGATCGCGATCTCCTTGACATTCCGCGCGCAGGAGAGGACGCTGAACAGCGAGGAAGTCAACGCTGCCTGCGACCGCTTGAAGCAGCAGTTGAAGGCAAAGCTGGCAGTGGATTTCCGGGAATAGTTCTCTCGAAAAATTTTTGGTTCGCCGAAAGGCAAAAACACCGATTTGCCCTGTGGTGTTCGCGATTGCACGACGCAAGCTCCCGAACTGTAAATCAAATCATCCCGGAGGCTTGGCCGGGAGGCGCAATGACATGCCTTCACTGGAAGTCAGCGCGCCTTGCGGCGGTCATCCACCCTTACTGAGGGAACGGGATATGCGTCGGAACGGCACTTGCGGGGCAAAATTTCCAACGGCCTGCTTCCATTGAAGCAGGCCGTTTTTCTTACACCGACCGCGCGGCAAGTTCCCGAGGGGGTATGGTTTACAAAGCGTTTCGCGTCGCACGAGTTCGTAAACAAACTCTCCAAAACCCTTTGAGCGGACGATTTGCCGTTGAGCGCGGTGCGGGAATCTCTACTGTAGGCGTGATGGATGCAATACTTGCCCTCGAAGACGGAACAATCTTTCGAGGGGCCTCATTTGGCGCAGCTCAGACGCAAGCCGGCGAGATTTGTTTCAACACTTCGATGACCGGCTATCAAGAGGTGCTTACCGATCCCTCCTACCGGGGCCAGATCGTTGCCATGACGTATCCGCTGGTTGGCAACTATGGCGTCAACTTCCTCGACGTGGAAAGCGCGGCGCCCCAAGTCCGCGGGTTCGTTATTGAAGAGCTCAGTCCCCTTGCAAGCAACTGGCGTTCTCAGGGA
Source organism: uncultured Verrucomicrobiae bacterium (assembly GCA_963810765.1). GTDB lineage: Bacteria > Verrucomicrobiota > Verrucomicrobiia > Chthoniobacterales > Terrimicrobiaceae > DASTFP01. The sequence goes on along the minus strand of CAWEOV010000012.1, from coordinate 653,651 downwards.
ACCCTGCATGAATTCCTTTTGAGACACGATATCCCGGGAATTCAAGGCATTGATACCCGCGCGCTGACACGACGGCTGCGCAAATCAGGCGCAATGCGTGCCTGCATCGCCATGGAGGATCTGAGCGATGAGAAAGCCGTTGCCCGTGCAAAGACCGTTCCTTACGAAGGAGTAGATTTCGTGCAAGAGGTGACGACCCGCTCCCCGTACGATTGGGACATCGAGAACCGCGCGAGCCGAAAATGGACTCTCTCGCGGAACGATCCCAATACGGCCGGCGACGAGGAAGGGAATCTCTTTGAAGAGCTGCCTCCTGCCTCGCGTCAAATCGTTGCCTACGATTTCGGACTCAAAAGGAACATTCTTCGCTCGCTCCGCCGAAACGGATTTTCCGTCAGGGTTGTCCCGGCATCCATGCCCTCCGCCGAGGTTCTCGAGATGAACCCGGAGGGAATCTTTCTTTCCAACGGGCCCGGCGATCCCGCCGCGCTGAATTACGCGCACAACGCAACGAGAGAATTGATCGGAAAGCGGCCCCTTTTTGGCATATGCCTCGGACACCAGATTCTCGCGCTAGCCCTTGGCGGTAAGACGTTCAAATTGAGATTTGGACACCGCGGCGCCAATCAGCCCGTCAAAGACCTTCGCACCGGAAAGGTGGCCATCACTTCCCAGAACCACGGCTATGCCGTGGACCCCGATTCATTGCCGAAGGATGTCGAGGTGACACATATTAACCTGAACGATGGCACGGTCGCCGGGTTGCGACACAGTGAGCATCCGGCATTCAGCGTCCAATATCACCCTGAAGCCTCCCCAGGACCCCACGATGCATCGTATTTTTTCGCCGAATTCGCCAGAGAGGTTGAGACGTTCGCAAAAAAATCCTAAAAAACCGTCGCGATGCCCCAGCTCCAAATTTTCCTCTCTCAGGATAACCGGATCGACTTTGACTTTGGCGAAGAAAGGGTAACCATCGGGCGGCTCGCACACAATGCCCTGCAAATCGACGAACTGTCCGTCTCGGGCCACCATGCCGACATCTTCCTCAAGGCAGGCAGATATCATCTCCACGATCCAGGCTCCACCAATGGAACCTTTGTCAACGGCGAGCAAGTCACCCACGCGATTCTTCGGGGCGGAGACGAACTGCGCTTTGGAAACGTCGAAGGTCTATTCGTGAGCGATGAAGATGCGGCTCTCTCTCAACCGCGTCCCGATTTTATTACGACGTCCCCTGAGGTCGCGACGTCAAGCTTGCGACCGGAGAATTTTGTCAGCTCTTCACCGTCGCCAAAGGACGTCGCAACAAGAGACCCCTTTGCTGCGGCGTTTTACGGCCTGGCCGCTCTCGCTTTTTTGTCATTTGGAGCGGCGGTGTTCTTCGTGTTAACGATGTAAGCCTCCGCGTAGCGGGGCAGCCTACTGGCCCAACTCGACGTTCCAGTACGCGAGATCCAGGAAATGCCTCCAGCTATCGTGCTGATGACGTGAGAAGCTGATGTTTACAAATGGCCGCCATTTCGGACGTTTCGGCTTGCGGATCAGCTGAAGTCCGGCCTCGTTCGGAAGCCTGTTGCCCTTCCTCGTATTACAGGGGATGCATGAGCAGACGATGTTTTCCCAAGTCGTTTGGCCCCCGCGATCTCTTGGAAGGACATGATCAAGGTTCAGGTCGTTTCGCTCAAATACCGTGCCACAGTACTGGCAGGTATTCCTGTCGCGCTCGAACACATTGTGCCTCGTAAACTTGACCTCTTTCTTTGGCAAGCGCTCGAAAAGCAGAAGCACGATGATTCGCGGGATGCGGATGCTCACCGAAATCGTGCGAACCATTTCCGGCTCGGGATTCGCTTGCGAGAAATCCTGCCAGCTAAAGAAATCGTGCGTCAGAAAGTTATTCTTTCCATCCGTTGAGACCACCTGTGCGTGCCCCTGATATAGGAGTGTGAAAGCTCGACGCACGGAGCATGTGTTAACCGCCTGCCATAAGCGGTTGAGCACGAGAACGGGCTGATCTAAGAGGGCCTCCATGTGGAATCTTTTCGCGGCCACCTCACGCAGCCGAAGAAATTTGCGCGCAAACTATCATCCGATTCTTGTGCTTGTCAACACTTGTGAGCAATTTGTCAAAACGTGCAACGCGCTTATTACATGGCACTTAGGATAAGCGGTTTTAAGCCTTTCGGGTCTTGCATTTGGCTGCAAAGTTCATGATAGTAACCCTCCCTTAATTCAATGCACTGGTTGGGATTCCATTTAATCGTCCTGGGGGCATCGCTGGTGACGCTATGCTCGGCGTTCTCCGAGGACTCCTCCGACCTCTTTCTCAAAGGCTACAAAGAATTCCAAGCCGGCGAGAAACTTGAGCGGGAGGCGAAACCTCGGGAAGCTTTAGCGAAGTATCGCTCCGCCCAGCAAATCCTCCAGCAAATCAGCAAATTGGCTCCGGACTGGCAGCCTCTGGTCGTCGAGTATCGCCTGCGGAAAACGCAGGAAAGCCTCACCCGATTGGAGGACGACTTGGCCAGCATGCCGCAATCGACTGAGCCGCTCGAGGGAAACCTGCCGGAGCCGGAAAAAGAAAAACCGTTGCCTCGCGCCTTTTCCGCCGGGCCGGTCGTGACGGTCAAGCCGCCGCCGGCTCCGAAGCGCGGTGTAAACGAACCGGTCCGCTCCACCTCTCTCGATCGTTCCGTAGCCCGCGGTGGTCTCAGCGTTGCTGAGCGCGAGTTGCGTGATCTGCGCAGCCAGCTCATCCAGACGCGGGCAGAGAATGAAAGTTTGAATGAACGGCTCTTGAAGAAGTCGGCTGATCTCCAAAGCGCGCTCCTCGAAGTCGACAAAACAAAAGTGAGTGTCGTCGAATTGAAGGCCCAGCTCGCACAGACGACCTCTTCTCTCGAGGACATGAAGAAGGACGGCGTTTCCCTCCCCGCTATCCGCGAAGGGCTCGAGGCAAAATATGCCGGTATTTTCAAGCGCTTCTCCGATCTGCAGACTGACAATGAAGTGCTTCAGGAGGAAAACGAACGCCTGCTGACCAAGCTGGAGAAAGCTTCAAAATATATCGCGGGCAGCGATCGAATTCGGACTGGCCTGCTCGCTGAACGCAGGGAACTTGATGACGCCCGGGACAAGGCTTTCGCCAAACTAAAAAGAATCAAGGACAATTCAGCGGAGATCGAACGCGTCGCCGCGGAGAACAGGCAGCTGAAAGCCAAGCTTACAACAGTTTCGCAGAATACTGTGAGCAAGGCCGAGTTCGAGAAGCTTGCCGCTGAGAAAAAGGTGCTCACTGCGAAGCTTGCAGAGAGTGTATCTCCCGATGAAATTTCGGAGAAGGATAAGGCTATAGCCTCGTTGAAAAGCAGCTTGCAAACTGCGAACGACGAGCTGCTCGAATCCGAGGCGCGCGCCAGTAAAGGGGATGCTCAACTCGATCTGCTGCGCAAGCAACTGGATGAAACGTCTGGGCAACTTGCTCAACTCGAACTGAACCCGAGCGATGAGAAGAAGTTGGCCATGGAGAACGAGCTTCTGCGGGGAATCATCTTGCGTCAAATCAAGGAGCAAACTAAGCGCGACGATGCAAAGAAACTCATCGAAAAAGAAATTGGGACGTTGGATGTCAATTCCGAGGTCATTACACAGCAACTCGCCGTTCTTGGAGCACCCGTGCTTCACTTGACGCCCGAAGAACGCTCGCTTTTCAAAGATCCTGTGGCTCTCCTTACCGAAGCGAACACACAAAGCCTCGAGGTGACCGTTGCGATTAGCAAGCCGGGGGCCGAGGAGGTGAAAGCGAAAAGGATTCTCCAAGAGCCTGCAGAGTCCGAGTCGCTGCCCGACGAAGTTCGCGATCTCGTTGGGCAGGCCAAGAAGCTTTTCGACGTGAAAAACTATATCGAGGCCGAGAAGATTTATCAGAAGATCGTCGAGAAAATTCCCAATAGCTACTTCGTGCTGTCCAATCTAGGTGCCGTGCAAATCGAAGGTGGCAAGCTTTCGGCTGCTGAAGTAGCGCTTAAGAAAGCCGTCGAAATTAATGGCGGTGATTCCTATGCCTACACCAATTTGGGAATTGCTTACAGCCGGCAGGGCAAGTTCGGCGAAGCGATTGGCGCTCTACAAAAAGCAATCGCATCCGATGAAGAGGACGCAGTAGCCCATAACTATCTTGGCGCGTGTCTAGGTCAAAGGGAACAGTGGAACGAAGCGGAAACTCAACTGAAGAGGGCGATTGAACTCAAACCGGAATATCCCGACGCACACTTCAATCTCGCAGTCCTTTATGCAACAACGCAACCGCCTTCCCTCCAACTCGCCAAGGAGCATTATGCCAAAGCCACAGCGCTTGGAGCCGCTCCCGATGCCTTGCTCGAACGTTTGATCCAATAAGGCCGGCGCTTTGGAAAATGCGAGACGCCCTGCAAACGTTTGAGCGGCGCATCCGGGATTTAGCCCTCGGTTAGCCCCGACGGAGTCGTTGAAACCGGTTGCCTATCCTCCGGCGGCCACTCGCAGGACTTCGAGCCGGTCGTCGCCGGCGAGTGGCGTATGCTCCCATTCCGAGCGCAGAAGGGCAGTGCCATTGTGTTCGATGAGGACCGTTTCGGGGACAAGAGCGAGTTCGTTTATCAGATCGGTAACGGTTTCCGCCTGAACTTCCTCTCTTTGACCGTTCAAAAAAAGATTCATAATCCTAAGCGGCGTTAAGAATGGCGGCGTCCCAATCCTTCCAGACCGGCTCCAGTCCAAGTTCTCGCAAGCGGACAGCGACAGCGTGGGGCGGTCGCTCGTCGGAGATGGCAAATTGGCCTTCGGCGTTTTCTCCCACGGCGGCGATCTGGCGGCCACGGATTGTCTGGTGCAGGTTTTGTTTTCCCTGGCCGGTGTAGCCGCCCGGTTCCGTATGGCTGCCGGCGCTCATCATGGTAATACCGAGCGGAGCGATTGCATCACGCAGGGCGGCCGGCTCACGCGTGCTGAGCACGATTCCGATCTGAGGAAACGTGATGCGCAAAGCGCAAACGAGCTGGACGAAGTCGCGGTCCGGCAGGGGATGCGTCGGGTGGAAGCCGCCAGCGGCGGGCCGGAGACGTGGGAGGCTGACGGTGATCTGGGCCTTCCAGCACGAGCGCAGAAGATGTTCGAGATGAGCGGCGAGAGCCATGGCTTCCTCCCGCCAATGCCAGAGGCCGTAGAGGGCGCCGATGCCGATGCGGCGGAAGCCCGCCTCGTAGGCGCGTTCTGGGCAATCCAGCCGCCAGTCGTAATCTTTCTTCGGTCCCGAAAGATGAATCTTGGAATAGGTTTGGCGATGATAGGTCTCCTGGTAAACGACCAAACCTTCAGCGCCAGCATGGACGAGCGGCAAATAGTCCGCGACCTCCATAGGAGCGACTTCAATGCTGATGCTCGGAACAGCCGCCGACAGCCGTCGAATGCAGTGCTTTAGGTAGTCGCCGGAAACAAATTTGGGATGCTCGCCGGCCACGAGAAGGATATTGCGAAAACCCTGCCCGATGATGTGTGCGGCTTCGAGCGCGACCTCTTCGATTTCCAGCGTCACGCGCAAGATCGCATTTTCACGCGAGAAGCCGCAATAGGCGCACGAGTTGATGCACTCGTTTGAGAGGTAGAGCGGGGCGAAGAGTCGCATGGTGCGCCCAAAGTAGCGCCGGGTGATCGCGGCGGATTCGCGCGCCAGCAACTCGAGATTCAAATCCGAGCGCGGAGCAAGCAACGCCTCAAATTGCCGCAGAAGCGGAGTTTTATCGCGGAGCAGATCAGTGATTTCAGAAGAGAATGGCATGAATCTTGATCGAGCCGAGATCAATTAACCACAGAGCGCTCGAGACACAAAGAAAAGGAGTCAAGGATTCCCAGAATTGACTCTGTGCTCTCTGTGTCCCCTGTGGTTAGATTTCTTGAGTGTTTGAAAAATCCCTTTTCGGCGAGCGGCTGGCCAGCGGCAGCGGGATCGAGGAATTGATGGACGATCTCGGGCGCGCAATGGCCGGCGCACATGGGCCGGTGCGGATGCTTGGTGGTGGCAACCCGGCGCACATTCCGGAGATGCAGGCGATTTGGCGCAATCGCATGGCGGCGATTCTGGCCGATCCGCCCGCGTTTGATCGGATGATGACAAACTATGATCCGCCCGTCGGCAATGCGCGCTTCATCGCCGCGCTCGCAAATTTGCTTCGGAAGGAGTTCGGATGGAACCTCACTCCGGAGAACATTGCCATCACCGCGGGCGGACAAACGGCGTTCTTTCTTCTTTTCAACCTGCTGGCCGGGGAATTCCGCAACGGGAGACGAAAGACAATCCTGCTTCCGCTCGTGCCTGAATATATCGGTTATATGAACCAGGGGCTGGCTCCCGGGCTCTTGCGCGCAGTGGAGCCGCGCATCGAGTTTCTTCCCGGACACCGTTTCAAGTATCATGTTGATTTCGGCCGGCTCGCCGTATCCGAGGACGTGGCAGCGCTGTGCGTCTCGCGCCCCACCAATCCCTCGGGCAATGTGCTCACCAATAACGAGGTTCATCGGCTGGCTGCCATTGCTCGGGCGTCCAGCGTGCCGTTGATTATCGACAATGCTTACGGGGTACCGTTTCCCGGCATCTTGTTCCGCGACGCAGATCCGATCTGGGACGAGAACATCATCCTTACGCTGAGCCTGTCCAAGCTCGGGCTCCCGAATACGCGCACCGGCATCGTCGTGGCGCGTCCGGAGATCATCCGCGCGGTGGCCTCCATGACGGCAATCGTCGGTCTCGCCAACTGCTCAATTGGGCAGGCTATCGTCCTGCCACTTGTGAAATCCGGGGAGATCCTCCGCTTGGGGCGCGAAGTCGTGCGTCCGTTCTACGAGCGAAAATCTCGCCTGGCGCAGGGGTGGATCGCGCAGTTTTTCGACGACGGGCTCGACTACCATGTACATGTGAGCGAGGGGGCGCTGTTCTTGTGGCTATGGTTTCGCGGGATGAAGATTTCGGCGGAAACACTTTACTCCCGCCTCAAGGAGCGCGGCGTCCTCATTGTTCCCGGCCACTATTTCGGCGTCGGCGCGGAAGACTGGCTGCATGGCCACGAATGCATCCGGCTGAGTTTCGCCATGGATGAGGCCTCTGTGCGAGACGGAATCGCCATCCTCGCACAGGAGGTGGCGAAGGGGTATTCGTGATTGTTCGAATTGAGGGACGGCTTTGAAGGCCGTTCCCATACGCTACAACGCTGAAGCCTTACGGAATTCGAGCACGTTGATCGGAGGAAAGTTCAACGGGCAATATTCCTTGCTGGCAAGCTCGAAGAGATGATCCTGATCGCAGAGTTGTGTGGTGACCTGGTAGGTGATAAAACGGCTATCGTTGTCCATTGCCTTTGCGATGCTCCGCAGCAGCTTGTCCTTGGTCTTAGGCTCAATGACAAAAAACGGCAGACCGGAAACGATGTAATCACAGTGTGGGTGGCCCATCTCCCTCAGTGTCTCCGGCAGATGCAAAGCATCGGTATTGAGTACCGTAACGCGAGGGTCGCGAAAGAACTGCTTGCGCAAATGCGAAACGAATTCCTCATCGAGCTCAAAGAGGATGAGTCTTGAGTCGGGATTCATGCGTTTGACGATCTGGCGGGTATGGCAACCTTCACCAGGACCGAGCTCGACGACGACACGGGGCTGTGAAAAATCAATGCGCCGAGCGGTCTGCCGGGTTAGGAACGGCGAGCTGGGCACCACGTAACCGACTCGCAGCGGATTAGCGAGAACGCGTTTAAAGAACAGAAGACTCATTCGGAAGTTTGAAGGTAAGGAAAACCGTCAAGATGTCCAGCCCATCGGATTTGCCCGTCGGGCTGAATTTTTAGGTCAAAAACCAGCCTCTCTCGATTTGCGCAGAGTGCAAGCATTGCCATTTGGAGTTCTACTCCGATGAAAGCTCATAAGGGTGCGTTTTCTTTGCTCCAGCCGGAAGCGCGTTCGTAGGCGTCGGCGATACCGAGCAGGCGGGTTTCGGCGAGGGATTTTCCAAGGAACTGCAAACCGATGGGAAGCTTGTTTTCGCCTTCGCGAACGAACCCGCACGGCACGCTGATCCCGCAGATTCCTGCAAGGTTTGCCGCGATGGTGAAGATGTCAGCGAGGTACATTTTCAGCGGGTCGCTTGTGCGTTCGCCGATCGGGAAAGCGACATCGGGTGAGGTGGGACAAACGATGACGTCTGCCTTCTCAAAGGCCGTCGTAAAGTCCCGGCGGATGAGGGTGCGGACCTTTTGCGCGCGAAGATAGTAGGCGTCGTAATATCCACTGGACAAAACGTAGGTGCCGAGAATGATACGGCGCTTCACTTCGCTGCCAAATCCCTGCTCACGACTGCGAACATACAGGTCCATGAGATCCTTGGGCTGGTCAACCCGCCTGCCATAACGGACACCGTCGAAACGGGCGAGGTTGGCCGAGGCTTCAGCGGTTGCAATGATATAGTAGACCGAAACCGCATACTCGGTATGAGGCAAGGAGAGCTCCACGAGCTCGGCACCATGTTCCGCGCATTGTTGAATGGCGGCTTCGACAGTGGATCTCACGCGGGCGTCCATGCCATCGACAAAATATTCCTTTGGGATGCCCAGACGGACGCCTTTGAGATCGCGACCGAGTTTTGCAGTAAAATCCTCTGCCGGCTGATCCAGTGAGGTGGAGTCCATCGGGTCGGGCCCCGCGATGGCATTGAGCAACAGCGCGCAGTCGCGCGTCGAACGCGCAACCGGACCGATCTGATCCAGCGAAGACGCAAAGGCCACAAGACCATAGCGCGAAACGCGCCCATAGCTTGGCTTCAGCCCCACACATCCGCATAACGCCGCCGGCTGACGGATCGAGCCGCCGGTATCCGAACCCAGCGCGGCGGGAACTTCGCAGGCGGCAACGGCGGCCGCCGAACCGCCGCTCGAGCCGCCCGGTATGCGCGTGGTGTCCCATGGGTTGCGTGTGGTCTGGAAGGCAGAGTTTTCGGTCGAGGAACCCATGGCGAATTCGTCCATGTTCAATCTGCCGAATGGGATGGCGCCGGCGGCCCTGAGACGCGCGATGACCGTTGCGTCGTAGGGCGCGGTGTAGCCCTGCAGGATTCTCGAAGCGCACGTGCAAGGATCACCCTTCACATTGATGACATCTTTGATGCCGATGGGGATTCCTCCGAGCGGCAGCGAAACGTCAGCCGTTTCGGCTTTGCGCAGGGCGGCCTCAAAATCACGGGATAGAAATGCCTGCACGGCAGGGTCCACCGCTTGGATTCGCGATTCCAGCGCACGCAGGAGATCAACAGGGTGAAAGGCCTTGGCACGGAAACCTTCCTGAATTTCGGAAGCGGTGAGGCGGGCGAGATCCATCATTCGACGACTTTCGGAACGATGACCAGGGCGTTGGCGGTGCGCGGCGCGAGGCTCAGAGCCGCTTCGCGGGGCATGCTGGCGCGCGGACAATCCTGGCGCGTCACGTTGAAGATCGGATAGGTGTGGGCGGTCGGCTCGACGCCCGAGACATCGAGTTTGCTTAGGTGCTCGACGTGTTCCAGCACACGGCCGAGCTGCTCTTCAAAGGTGGTGACTTCCTCCTCGGCCAAGGCGATGCGTGCCAGCCTGGCGACATGGCGAACGTTGAGATCAGGACTGCTCATATCATCGTTACGGGGATCTTTTTTCCTACAAGACTGCCGTCTACGGCTGAAAGTTACACGATTCGGTGTGTCGTCACCGGGTCGAAGAGATGCGCGACTGTTGCGTTGATCTGGAATTTGAACCGGTGGCCCGCGTCGGCTTGTCGTGCGCCGAATGGGCTACGGCTGATCATGAGATGCGCGCCGGTTTGAAGGTGGAAATATGTTTCTGCACCCATGGGCTCGACGATATCCACCACGGCCTGGAAGCAGTTGTTCGATGAGCATTCTCCTGACGGAACAAGGTTGCAATTCTCTGGGCGGACGCCAAGCACGACTTCCTTGCCGACGTAACCGGCGGCAGCTTTGCGGTCTCCAAGTTCAACTTTAATCACTCCGCCCTGCACTTCCTTGAAAACGAGCGCACCGTTCTGCCCGTGCAAGGCACCTTTGACGAGGTTCATCGGGGGACTGCCCAAAAAACCGGCGACGAAAAGGTTCTTTGGCTCGTCATAGATCTTGAGCGGGGTATCCACTTGCTGGATCACACCATCTTTCATCACGACGATGCGCGTGCCCATAGTCATGGCCTCAATTTGATCGTGCGTCACGTAGATCATTGTGGCCTGGAGGCGCTGATGGAGTTTTGTGATCTCCGTGCGCATTTGAACGCGCATCTTGGCATCGAGATTCGAGAGCGGCTCGTCGAAGAGAAAAACTTCCGGCTGGCGCACGATAGCGCGCCCGACCGCAACGCGCTGGCGCTGGCCACCGGAAAGGGCCTTTGGCCTGCGATCGAGCAACTGCTCGATGCCCAGGATGCCCGCAGCTTCCGTGACGCGCTTCTTGATCTCCGCTTTCGGATACTTCCGCAGCTCCAGGCCAAACGCCATATTGTCATAGACGCTCATGTGCGGGTAGAGCGCGTAGTTCTGAAAAACCATCGCGATGTCACGGTCCTTCGGAGGAAAATCATTGACGCGCTTGCCGCCGATCAAGACATCACCTTTCGAAATGTCCTCGAGACCGGCGATCATTCGCAAGGTTGTGGATTTTCCGCAGCCGGACGGGCCGACGAAAACCACGAACTCGCGGTCAAAAATGTCGAGGCTGAAATTCTCCACAGCCGTGACATCCTTTCCTCTGTCTCCAGGGTAAATCTTATAGACGTTCTTAAGGGTTACTTTGGCCATTCGTATTTCTCGGTGCGCCTGCTTGGGTTTTTAAGTCGGCCAAGCTAAGTTGAGAGGGCATTCAGGTCAATCGACAAAGGCTGCAGGAGAAAACGGTATGAAAGTTGCTTCACAGCTTAGGCATGACTTTGGAACGGGCGGAGGCAATGAACCGGGCCGGTCAACTGGCGAAAGTCTTTTCCTCGTTGAAGACTCTAGGTCTTACCGACCGCGGCTTGTTCAATGAGATCATGCGCGGGGTCCTGGTGGCAAACCCTCGTTTGCTTGGTGTGTGGACGGTTTGGGAGCCGGACGCTCTCGATGGCCGTGATGCGATGTTTGCCTGCGCGCCGGGCCACGACCAGAGCGGGCGTTTCGTACCGTTCTGGCATCGCAGCGGAGGCCAAATTCAGCTTCAGGCCAACATCGACTACGACAAACCTGATGCCGACTGGTATTTCGCGCCAACCCGCCGAAAAGCGGAAGTCTTGATTGATCCTTACGAATATCGAGTTGCTGGAAAGAATCTTTTCATCACCAGCACGGCGGCGCCGATTCTTCACGCAGGAAGATGCGTGGGCGTCGTGGGTTTTGACGTGCATATGGACTGGCTGCTCGAAGCCATGGACGAGCCGGGACCCTTCGAGTCCATCGAAGCGGCTATCGGTCGCGGACACGTACTCCTCGGGGAAGACGGTCAAGTGCGCTACTGTGGCCGGGCCACGCGTCGTTTGATTTGCCGGTATATCGGGGGGAAAGCCGGTTCCCAACGCCGCCTTCCGGAGCCTCTTCACGATCTGGTCGTTCAGAAGCTGCGACGGCGCTTCTTTTCGGAGAGCCTCAAGCCCAAGCGTGCATGGACGTTCGGTAACGGATCTCGCAAGCTCATTGTTCGATTCACGCGCCATCCGCACGCGGGCTGCTTTCTTTTGCTCGTTGACGAACAGGTCGAGGACGGTTGTCCGACTGGGTCTTCGGTTGACCTAAGTCCCCGCGAGCAGGAAGTGGCGGAATGGTTGGGACAGGGCAAGTCCAACGAGGAGATCGCAATTATTTTAGGGATCAGCGCTCATACGGTAAAAAACCATATCGACAAGATTTTCCGCAAACTTGGGGTCGAAAACCGTTGGGCTGCGGCAGCGGCACTGCAGCGCGATCATCATCCGGGAAAAGACGGATAGATAGGAAGACCTTCCTATTGCGGGAATTACTCCGAACCCGCACACTATGTGGCCATGAAGCCCGTCGAAATTCAGCAATCGAGAAGGGCCGGAATCAATCTCTCATTCTCTTCGGTGCATCTTGCTGGCTGGAGTTTATTGGCAAAGCGATGGTCCGAGCTGGGACGAGACCCGTGTGGTAGGTTTTTATGAGGAAGAGGAGGGTCTTGTTCATCCAGCACAGCGACGTCGATAGGCCAGGTCTCCTTGGCGAAACTCTCGGCGGAATGGGCCTCCCGCTGGAAGTAATTCGACCCGATCTCGGTCAGATGGTCCCCGACTCGCTTGATGGTTTCGCCGGTCTGGTGTTGGGAGGCGGTCCACAGGGGGCCTACGAGCAGGGAAAATATCCCTACCTTTCCAATGAGTGCGCGCTAGTACGTTCCGCAGCATCTCAAGGCAAGCCGGTTATCGGATTGTGCTTGGGCGCTCAACTGATGGCGTCAGCTCTTGGCGCGAGGGTTCAGCCGGGACATCGTGAAGTCGGCTTCTTCGAGGTGACCCTGGATCCCATTTCTCAGTATGACCCTCTTTGGCGTGGAGTTCCTGCAAAATTCGTTGCCACTCATTGGCACGGAGACGTTTTCGACATTCCGCCCGGGGGTATGCGACTAGCGTCATCGGCCCTTACCCGCAACCAGCTCTTCCGCTACGGTCACGCACTCTATGGCCTGCAATTTCACTTGGAAATGACTCCCGGACTGCTCGAGGAGGCTGTCGCGAGAGCGCATAGCCTGCTCGTCGAGTCCGGCGTCGATGCGGACATGATTTGGCAACAAGGGCAGCAGTGCCTTCCGGTCCTGCGAGAAACGGCGTCCACAGTCTTTAGTCGATGGGCGGAGTTGCTGTGCTAAGAACCTATCGGACTTGGAAGTCGGTGGCGGATTTTCGTCAGGAAATCCCGCAACCTCGCAGCGCGACCGCACGCCCGGCGTCCTCATAAAGCGGCACTGCGCGCCGAGAGGGAGCAGGATCCTTCGATCCGCCCGCGTGGCACGGCACTTGCTTGTACCTAGTATTACCAAGCCAAGTGGTCGTAATACTCCCAATCTCCTTATGAAATTACTTAAGAAAACGTTTCTGAGCCTACAGGCGGGATTCATCGCCGCATTCTTGGCTGTCTCCCTCCATGCCGAACCGCTGAAGATCGGCTACAGTGACTGGCCAGGATTCACAATTTTCGAGGTCGCCAAGCAAAAGGGGTGGTTTAAAGACGCCGGTCTCGATGTGGATCTGATTTGGTTCGATTATCTTCCTTCGCTGGACGCCTTCGCTGCAGGCAAGGTGGACGCCGTAACGGCCGTCGCAACCGATGCGCTCGTCAGCGGAGCCAATGGCGCAAAGAGCAAGATTGTTGCCCTTCTCGATTACAGCGACGGGAGTGACATGATTATCGGCAAGCCGGGTATCGATTCAATCAAGGATCTCAAGGATCAGAAGGTCGGCATCGAGGCGACATTAGTCGAGCACCTCTTGTTACTCGAAGCGCTCAAACAGAATGGAATGATGCAGTCCGACGTCGAGATTGTTAATACGGCAACCAATGAAACTCCGCAGACGCTTGCGTCAGGGAAGGTTGCGGCCGTTGGCGCTTGGTATCCGGTTTCCAGTCAGGCGCTCAAGCAGGTTCCAGGGTCCAAGAAGTTGTTCACAAGCTCTGACGCGAAGGGTCTGATTTATGACGTGCTTGCGGTAAACCCCGTGAGCTTCGCGCAGCACAAGGACGACTGGGCAAAAATCGTCCGGATTTTTTACAAGTGCGTTGATTACATCAAAAATCCGGAGACGCGCGAGGATGCCATCAAGATCATGGCGGCAAGAGCCGGGGCGGACTTGGACGAATACGCGGAAAATGTTCCCGGCACTCACTTTCTTTCGCTTGCCGAGGCAAAGGCGGCGTTTAAGAAAGGCGAAGGTCTCGATTCAATCTATGGCTCGATGACGATTGGCAACCAATTCAACCTTGATAACAAGGTGTATAAGGAATCGCAGAAGCCGGCAAGCTACCTGGCGCCAAGTATCGTCGAGGCTCTGTAAGCGGACAAAAGGGACCGGGAGATGGCTCATCGCGATTGGCTCGGACTTAAAGAGGAATTGCCGGAGAGGCTTCGACTCATTCTCACGGTTTTCTCGTTCATTTTCCCTCTTGTTGTTTGGTGCGCAGTTAGTTACATTACTTTCCTATGGCATCCCCTGACACGCATTACAGATCCTGGAAGCGTGGAATACTTCGTGGAGGGGATGGAGGTCCCGAACGCGGAATTTGCCAAACAACTCAGGCAAGCGACTGCTGAGGGAGGGGACCCGCCGCGGGGACATCGAGTAAATCCCGTTTATTTGCCTCCCCCGCACGAAGTGATTGAGGCGTTTTATACCGCGTTCACTACCCCGCCACGCCTTCCCAATGAACCTTGGCTCCATGAAAGTCTGGGTCACAGCATTCGAACGATTTTCTTTGGATTTCTTATCTCATCGATCATTGGTGTTCCCTTGGGAATTCTCTGTGGGACCTATCGCTTCTTTTCCCGCCTTCAGGAGCCGTTCATCGAGTTCTTCCGCTACTTGCCCGCCCCTGCGTTCGGCGCATTGTGCGTAGCCATTCTCGGTATCGACGACGGACCGAAGATCGCGATCATCGTGATCGGAACGTTCTTCCAGCAGGTGCTCGTCATATCGAATACCGTCCGCAAGGTCGATCCAGCACTCGTTGAAGCGGCGCAGACGCTTGGCGCGCGCGGATTGCGCCTGATGGGTCGCGTTGTGATTCCTGCTTCGATCACGGACATTTATACCGACATGCGCATCCTTCTTGGCTGGGCGTGGACCTACCTCATCGTCGCGGAGGTCGTGGGCACGATGTCGGGAATCACCTTCTTCATCAACCAACAGGCGCGTTACCGCAATTTCGATAATGTCTATGCGGCCATCATGATGATCGGCATCATTGGCTTGACAACCGACATGGCGCTCGCATGGCTTGGAAAGGGACTCTTCCCGTGGAAGCGCAAGGCTCGTGCAAGAAAATCCGCGCCGATTACTGTCTCGATGGTGGCAAAGCAGAATCGCGGGGAAACCCAACCCGTCGAGGAGGAACCGGACGCGTCGCCGGTTCTGGAGAACTTCGGCAAGCTGGAACCGCCGATGGCACGTGACGCCAGCGCAAGCCCTCTGCAATCCTGATTCCATGCTGACGTCCCTCGAACTCCCCGATTACCACAGGCAGGATCCGCAGGTTGCAGAACGCTTCAAGCGCATCCGGGAACGCCCAGTGGTGCTTTCCGTGCGCAATCTTCAGAAGGCCTTCGGTCCCCCGGACCATCAGCACATCGTTTTTGACAACGTCTCGCTCGACATCCATCGCCGGGAGTTCGTCTCAATCATCGGGCCTTCGGGTTGTGGCAAATCAACTTTTATCCGCATTGCGGCCGGACTCGATGAAGCGACCGGCGGCGAAATGCTCCTGGATGGCAAGCCCGTTACTGGCCCCGGTCCGGACCGCGGGATGGTATTTCAAGGTTACACGCTTTTTCCGTGGAGAACGGTGAAGCAAAATGTCATGTTTGGCCTCGAAATGCAGGGCAGAGGCACAGCCGATGCTGAGGGCACTGCTAGAGAGTGGCTCGAGATGGTCGGCTTGAGTCGCTTCGAGGAGTCGTATCCGCACGAACTCTCCGGGGGCATGAAGCAGCGGGTTGCCATTGCTCGCGCCCTCGCAAACGCACCGCGCATCCTCATCATGGATGAGCCCTTTGGCGCGCTCGACGCGCTGACGCGCGCGAAGATGCAGGCTTATCTTCTGCAGATCTGGAAAAAGGTGGACATCACGATTCTCTTCATTACACACGATCTGGATGAAGCGGTGTATCTTTCGGACCGCATACTCGTTCTGGGGGTGAACCCCGGAGGAATTCGCGAATGTATCGAGAACCCTGTCCCGCGCCCGCGAACACCGCAGCAGCTTCTGACGCCGGAATTCCTGGCTCTGAAACATCGGCTCGACGAATTGATCCACGCCCCGGCGCAAGACTCCGAGGAGGACCGCCTGCCCGTTGTTAAAATGACCGCTGCCGGAGACGAAGTGGAATGAAAAGAGTGATTCGCGGCTTAGCTGTGGTATTACTGATCGTGTTTTTGGTATTACTTAGTGATACCGATGAAAACCGGAAATAAGTTCGGAAACAGGCGTGGCGCCGGAAGCGTGCAGCGAATCAGCGTTTCGCTTCCCGAGGGGATCTTCCGGGAGCTCGATCAGATGGTCGCCGAGAGGGGATTGGAGAATCGCTCCAAGGCGATTGCTGAAATGATATCGCGATTTGTCCTCGAGCGCCGCGAGGCTTCCGGCGATCCGGTCATGGCCGGCATGATTGCCCTTGTTTATGATGAGTGCCGGGGCAGTCTGGCCCAGAGACTATTTGAATTGGAGAGGACGTATCGAAAGGAAGTGATCAGCTCCTTGCACGTCCAACTCGAAGAAAATCATCGCATGGAAGTAGTTGTCGTGCAGGGCCCCGTCCGCATTCTCAAGGAGATTACGGACAAGATCCTTTCGTGTAAGGGCGTGCTCTCGTGCAAGCTAACCCTTACCGATATCGTTATTCCCCAAGTGCATTCGGCGCCTGCCTTGAGACGGGATCCCTTTATCCGTCTCAACCCGAACTCATAGCTGCCATGAGCCAGTTTCTTTCCGCGTCCTTGTATTCGGAGATCCTTCCAAGTGGCGCCATGTGGTCGATGCGCATTCAGCGCCGCCGCCTGGTCCACCTTACCGCTCTGGATTCCGGCGCCAACCTCTCGACGCTGTTCTACAACGCGAACCAGCCGCTGGATCGCCTCAACATTCCGGACACGCTCAAGGCACTGCACACGGCTAAGCTGACGCACGGCCATATCCTAATGACTGATATGGGGAACGCTTTGGTATCCATTGTCGGGGACAGCCTTGGGTGGCATGATCCGCTCGGAGGCCATATCACCGCGTCGATGGTCGCTGCCAAGTTTGGCGAGCACAGCTATCAGCAATTTCGCAACGACTTTTATCGAAACGCCCGCGATAGCTTTCTCGTCGAACTCACCAAGCATGGGTTGGGCCTTGCTGACATCGTTGCCAACGTCAATTTTTTCAGCAAGGTCGTGGTGGATAACGAGGGTCGCATGCAATTTGTTCCCGATCACTGTTCAGCCGGCGCGCGCATCGACCTCCGAACCGAGATGGACGTCCTCTTTGTCTTCGCGAATTGCCCTCACCCCCTTGCGCCCGCCGGCGAATACCCCCGCGCCCGTGTGCAGATCGAGATCTTTCCATGCGAACCGCCGGACAAAGATGATTTTTGCCGCAACTTCCGGCCCGAATGCGGCCGCACGCTGGCGTTGACGGAGCGACTCTTCCTATGAGCACACTCATCTATACTGAAAGCACTCTTCAGCAGGAAACTGCGGTTCTTAGTCTAACGATTCTGGCTGGAGACGGTTGGTTTCACCAGATCAACAAAGGCCAGACTCTGCGAATCGTCGACCTGGAGGGAAATCAGGCAGCGGATACGTTTTTTTTCAACGCCGACGACGTCACGGAGCGTTATAGCGCGCAGGACACCATTCGCGATCAGGGCTCCATTTATCTCACGACCGGAACGAAACTGAAGTCGAACCTCTGTCGCGAAATGCTCACGATAACCGCGGATACCTGCGGCTGGCATGATACGCTGGGCGGCGCCTGCGCCGCGGAGAGCAACATGGTCAGGTATTCGCTTGACAAGCGCTTCATGCACGCGTGCCGCGACACGTTTCTGCTCCAAATGGCGCTTTCCGGCTATCGGGTCACCAAGCGTGACTTGGCTCACAACATCAATTTCTTCATGAATGTGCCAGTCACCCCGGATGGCGGCCTTAGATTTGCGGACGGCGTCTCCGAGCCCGGCAAATACGTCGAGATGCGCGCCGAAATGGACGTGCTTTGTCTCATCTCGAACTGCCCGCAGCTTAACAACCCCTGCAACGCCTACAATCCCACTCCGATCAGAGTGCTAATATGGAATTAGCACGGAGGACAGATCGAACGCAGAATGCGACATAGTATTTCACTCGACCTCCGTTTTCCCTGTGTCCTGTGAGGTTGAGATGCTTTCCAAAGTACCTCATAGCCAACCGGGGCGAGATAGCCTGTCGGATCATCCGCACCCTTGACCGAATTGGGATTGCTTCGGTTGCGGTCTATTCCGAAGCCGATGCCCACGCGGCGCATGTCCGCCTAGCGGGCGAGGCAGTCTGCGTGGGACCACCGCAGGCGGCACAAAGCTATCTGCAGGCCGAGAGGATCCTCTCCGCTGCCACGCTGACAGGCGCTGAGGGGATTCATCCAGGATACGGATTTCTCAGTGAAAACGCCGATTTTGCCGGCGCGTGCGAGGCGGCGGGAATCGCATTCATAGGGCCGACACCGCAGAACATGCGGGACTTCGGTCTGAAGCACACGGCCCGTGAACTCGCGATTGCGAGCGGCGTGCCGGTCTCACCTGGTTCGGGCCTGCTCGATTCCCTGGTTGACGCGCGAGCGGAAGCCGAGCGCATCGGCTTTCCCGTGATGATCAAGAGTACTTCAGGGGGAGGAGGGATCGGGATGCAATTGGCGCGAACTGCAGATGAGCTCGAAGAAAAATTCGAGAGCGTCCGGCGGCTGGCCAAGAGCAACTTCAAGGCGTCCGGTTTGTTCCTGGAGAAGTACATCGCTTCCGCACGCCATGTGGAGGTGCAGATTTTTGGAGATGAAAGGGGGGCTGTGGCTGTGCTGGGCGAACGCGACTGCTCGGCGCAGCGCCGAAATCAGAAGGTTATCGAGGAAACTCCGGCGCCCTGCCTGGCCGAGCCGGTTCGTCAGCGGCTCCACGAAGCCGCGCGAAGATTGGGTCAGGCTGCAAGATATCGCTCCGCGGGAACCTGCGAGTTCATGTATGATGCGGAATCAGAGGAATTCTATTTTCTTGAGGTCAATACCCGTCTGCAGGTCGAGCATTGCGTAACCGAGGAAGTATCCGGTTTGGATCTCGTGGAATGGATGATCCGTCTCGCGTCCGGCGAAGCGCTTCCGCTCGCCGGATACCGTCATATTCCCAACGGCCATGCCATCGAGGCCCGTGTGTACGCGGAAGATCCAAGCAAGAATTTCCAGCCGAGCTGCGGTTTGCTCACCGAAGTGCGGTTTCCCGGCGGTGTGCGGGTGGACGGGTGGGTCGAACGCGGCAGCGAACTGACGCCCCATTACGATCCGATGATTGCAAAGGTGATCGCCCATGCGCCGGCTCGCGACGAAGCGATTGGAAAACTTTACTCCGCCCTCGCTTGCACGCGTCTTGACGGGATCGAGACCAACCTCGACTACCTAAAGGCTATCCTCGCCGGAGAAAGTTTCAAGAAGGGCGGTGTCACCACGAGATACCTGTCCACCTTTGTCTTTCATCCTCGCACGATCGACGTGGTTGAGGCGGGAACCCACACGACAATCCAGGATTATCCCGGCAGGATCGGCTACTGGGAGATCGGTGTTCCGCCATCCGGACCGATGGACCATTTGGCATTGCGGCTGGCTAACCGACTCGTTGGCAACAAGGAAGGCGCTTCCACCCTCGAATGCACGGTCTCGGGTCCGAAACTAGAGTTCCATCATCGAGCCATTGTCTGCGTATCGGGAGCGGACATGCAACCTGAGATTGGCGGGCGCCTGCAGCCGATGTGGGAAGCGTTCGAGGTTACGCCCGGTGAAACGCTCAAGCTTCAAACGATCAAAGGCGCGGGTTGCCGCGCCTATGTTGCGGTGGCTGGCGGCTTTGACATTCCCCACTATCTTGGCAGCCAGGCGACGTTTACGCTTGGGAAGTTCGGCGGCCATGGAGGAAGGATTCTTCGTGCCGGCGACGTCTTGAAGCTGGCAGAGCCGGGGTTTGGGGGCACTCTTGCAAAGCTCGATGACCCGCCTCGCTACGGAGATCGCTGGGAAATCGGCGTCCTTTACGGCCCGCATGGCTCTCCGGACTTCTTCACGGATGAGGATATCGAGGTCTTCTTCGCGACCGATTGGAAAGTTCATTACAATTCCTCGCGCACGGGCATTCGCTTAATCGGACCGAAGCCAAAATGGGCCCGCAAGGACGGCGGCGAGGCTGGATTGCATCCCTCGAACATTCACGACAACGCATACGCCATCGGTGCAGTGGACTTTACGGGAGACATGCCGGTGATCCTCGCTGTGGATGGACCGAGTCTTGGTGGATTCGTTTGTCCTGTGACGATCGTCCAGTCGGAGCTTTGGAAGATCGGACAACTTCGTCCTGGTGATCTGCTGCGCTTCGTCTGCTGGACTTCAGAGCAGTCGGTCACCGCCGAGCGCAAGCAGGATGAGTTTCTGGCGAGCGCGTCGCGAGACCGCGTTGATGCGACACATGAGCCGCGTAGGTCGGGGCAGCGTGGCCGCACCTGGGAAAGCGACTCGCCCCTGCGCTTCCAGAGTGCGCGGCCGGGCACGCTGCGCGGTGACGGGAACGCGCTCGGCGAGCCGCCGGGCACTGCACCACCCTGGAAGGGTGCGCTCCCCGTCGTTCACAGCGTTGCGGCCGCCGGCGCAAATCCCCAGGTCGTTTATCGGCAGGCCGGTGACAAATACCTCCTGATCGAATACGGACCGCCAGTCCTCGATCTAAGCCTAAGATTTTGCGCGCATGCATTGATGGATTGGCTGCTAAAGAATCCGCAACAGGGAATCCTTGATCTGACTCCGGGCATTCGCTCGCTCCAGATCCACTACGACAGCCGTGTGCTATCTCGTGAACGCTTGCTGGAGACTCTCGTCGCGGCGGAATCCACGCTCCCCGCGTTGGATGACCTCGAAGTCCCAACGCGTATCGTCCGGCTGCCGCTTTCGTGGGACGATCCCTCCACCCGATTTGCCATCGAGAAATACATGCAGTCCGTGCGAAAGGATGCCCCGTGGTGTCCGAGCAATATTGAATTCATTCGGAGAATCAATGGCCTCGACTCCATCGAGCAGGTCAAGGAGATAGTCTTTTTGGCACGCTATATCGTGATGGGGCTGGGCGACGTGTATCTCGGCGCGCCCGTCGCCACACCGCTCGATCCACGCCACCGCCTGGTCACGACCAAATACAATCCTGCGCGCACATGGACGCCAGAAAATGCCGTCGGTATTGGCGGCGCTTATCTTTGCGTCTACGGCATGGAAGGTCCGGGTGGCTATCAATTCATCGGCCGCACGATCCAAATGTGGAATCGATGGCGGAGGACCGACGATTTTTCACAGCCTTGGCTGCTGAGGCATTTCGACCAGATTCAATTTTATCCTGTGGACGCAGACGAACTCCTCCGGCTGCGTGAGGAATTTCCGGCCGGCAAATTCAAATTGGACATCAGGGAGGAGACTTTCAGTCTTCGAGAATATCGAGAATTCCTCGCTGACATTTCCGAAGAGGCCGCCTCCTTCAAGATCCAACAGCAAAGAGCCTTCGACGAGGAACGGGAACGCTGGGCGTTGACGGGATCGGCTGACGGAGAAGCCGCGGATTCTCCGGAGGAGGATGCCCCGGAACCCCAGTTGGATACGCCCGAAGGTGGCCACGCGGTGAATGCGCATGTCGTTGCGAGTGTTTGGAAGGTTTCCGCAACTTCCGGCCAGGAAGTCGTCGAGGGCGAGACGCTCGTGATTCTCGAAGCAATGAAGATGGAGATGGCGATCGCAGCGCCGGTCACCGGCACGGTTTACTCCATTTGTTGCTCAGAAGGACAGATGGTCATGCCGGGGCAGACAATCGCAATCATCGTCGGGAAATGAGCACGCTTGCTGCCAAGATTGTTGAAACGTTTCGCAGGATTCGCGAACGCGGCAACGACGGCGTTTGGATTTCGTTGGAGCCGGAGGATCAGGCCTTCAAGCGTGCCAAAGAACTCGAGTCCGACCCCGCAGAGCTTCCCTTGAAAGGTCGAACGTTCGCCATTAAAGACAACATCGACCTGGCGGGACTGCCGACGACCGCCGCGTGCCCGAACTTCGCCTACACCCCGGCGAAAAGTGCATTCGTCGTTCAACGTCTGATCGATGCAGGCGCGATCCCGATTGGAAAGACGAATCTCGATCAGTTCGCAACCGGGTTGAACGGTACACGTTCGCCCTACGGCTTTCCGCGCAATTTCTACAATTCGGCCTATATAAGCGGCGGATCGAGTTCCGGCTCAGCGATTGCCGTGGCGGCAGGGCTGGTGGATTTTGCTTTGGGAACGGACACTGCCGGTTCCGGCCGCGTGCCCGCGGCCTTCAATAATCTGGTCGGCTTTAAGCCCACCCGGGGCAGTTGGTCTACGGGCGGTCTCGTGCCCGCGTGCAGAACCCTCGATTGCATAACTGTAATCACTAAGAGTCTCGGCGAAGCAGAGGAGATCGATGCAGTGGTCAGGGGGTTCGATCCGAACGATCCTTATTCGCGCAGAGCGGTTGAGTCCGCCCCGCGGGCGCTTCGCCGAATTGGCGTACTACCAGGCACAGAGCGAGAGTTTTTCGGCGACGGCGAATATGCCCGTCTCTATACCGAGGCTGTGTCAAGGGCTGCGGGACTAGGCTGGAGCGTAAGCGAGTTCGACTATCGCCCCTTTCGTGACACAGCGAATCTTCTCTATAGCGGACCGTGGGTTGCTGAACGCTTTTCGGCCACCAAGTCTATCGTCGAAACAAACCCGAATGCCGTGCATCCTGCGGTTCGCGCCGTCATCCTGAGCGCCAGGAAGTTTTCCGCCGTCGATGCTTTCGAGTCGCAGTATCGCCTCGCCGCTCTCGCGCGAGAAACCGAAAGAACCTGGGAATCGTTCGACGCGCTTCTTCTGCCTTCAGCCGGGACGATCTATACGGTTGAAGAAATGTTAGCCGACCCGATTCAGCTCAACACAAATCTTGGGCGATACACCAACTTCATGAACCTCTTGGACCTCTGCGGGCTTGCGGTTCCGGCTGGGTTCCGTTCGGACAACGTACCATTTGGGGTGACTTTCGTTGCGCCTGCATGGCGAGAGCGTTCTCTTTTCAAACTTGCGCGGGAGTTCGAAGGCTAAAGCTGCCCTTGCCAGGGATGCCTCGACAATGCCACCATTTGGCAACTTTTTCGGCATTTGATCAAAACTAATGGAGAGATGAAGTTCGGCCTCGCCAGTACCTCGAAGAAAACGCATTTGCTCGGGACAAGAAGAATTCGTTATGAAGCCAGGAGTCTTCGTTTAGTCTGTTCTCATGGCCGCGTTTCAGACAAGCATTGATGGCAACGTGAGGATTCTCGCCATCTCAGGCCGGCTCGATCCGCAGAGCGGAAAAGATTTGAAAGATACGATCCAATCGCTGACCGAGGGCGAGAATTCTAGCGATCTACTCGTTGATCTGGAAAACCTCGCTTACATGGCGAGCGCGGGCTTCCGCGAGTTGTTTCTCGCTGGACGACAGATCAGCCGCCAGGGCGGCCGGCTTGCCGTTTGTTCGCTGCGAGGCGAGGTGAAACGCGTTTTCGAACTGGCGTGCTTCGACACGGCCTATCCGATCTTTGCGACGCGGGCTGAGGCTCTTGGTTTCTTCAAATCGCCAAACCCGGCGGTTTGACGGGCCGTTTGAGCTGGCGCTGACCAAGGGATCAATGCGAGACAAATGAAAATCCAACTTGCTGTGGTAGGGGCGCATCTGCGCGGCCAGCCTTTGAATCACCAACTCATCGAGCGCAATGCCCAGTTTGTCAGCCAGACGCTCACGGCTCCAATCTATCGATTGTTCACTCTGGCGAACACGTCCCCTCCGAAGCCGGGAATGATTCGCTCTGAAAACGGGAAATCCGTCGAGGTCGAGATTTGGGAACTGGCGGCGGCGGAATTCGGAATGTTCGTCGCAGCCATCCCGTCACCGCTCCTGATTGGCAATGTCAAACTGGCCTCAGGCGCTTGGGTGAAGGGATTTCTGTGTGAGGAAATTGCGCTTGGCGGCGCACGCGAAATTACGAACTTTGGCGGCTGGCGCGCTTACCTCGCGTCGCTTTAGACACGAAGGCGAGGATTTTTTGATCGTCACCCTTTGCTGACCAAACTGCCCTGAGGAAGTCAGCCGGGTGGAGCCCATGTTCCTTCAGAAAGTGCCGGTCTCCGCCGCAGCCGTACATGATGTCGTGGCAGAGTGCCCCTTCCAAAAAGCAGCGGCCTTTTTGGATGATTCGCGGCAACCAGGGAATGTCATCGAGCGTGGCGCGCTTCGGCGGCAGTTGGTCGGCGCGAATCTCCGCCGGATTGGCGAGGCCTTTCTGTTCGAAGAGAAAGTAATCGCGGCGGGCTGCGGCGATGAGCAGGAAGGTCTCCCAATCGGGTTCACCGAAAGTGACGAAGTCCTCCGCATAGTCATACACGTTGATGGGCCTGAGCCCGATGGAAGCGAGGAAGCTTCTCTCATCGTCGGTAAAGTAGGTGGCGTCATTTCGCTTTCCGTCGCGATATAGGATGACGGCCTTGTCGTAGATGGCTCCAAGACTCCTTGTCCAATCATTCAGTTCCATAAGTCTAATCTTATACGAGTCTACGTGAAGAACGCGCCGAAGTCTTCGTCCAAACATGCCACGAATGTATCGTTCGGTCGACGATGAGGCTCGCCGACAGGCGGTTGGCACAACCGGCTCTACAATTTCGCTTAAGTGAACGGTGATGAGCTTACGCACTACCAGGAGTAGTGCACAAGATAGGTGATTTTCTTCTCCTCGTCCGGCTCGAGTTTGACGCGGAATTCGACTTTCTGCGCGTCGAGCTTTGCGAAAGCGTCTGAGTGTTCGCGGATCTCCCAGTTGACCCAGCGAAACAAATGCTCGACGACGCGCACTTCAACGGCCTCCTTCTTTCGATTGCGGAGGATGATTTCGAACGACTCGTCGGCCCAGGAGTTTGCGTTGTCAACCTTGAAGGCGGTCCGCTTGCGTTCCCCGACGATGTCGAAGGCGTTGCCCACGTAGATGCGAACTGTCTCGTCTTTGGGCGTATGGTCGATGCTGTTCTCGCCCACGAATTCGAGTTGTCCATCCTCGTCGCGCTGGTAGAATCTCACCCGGCCCTTGGGTAGCGCGATGCCAAGACCGTTATCTTTTGAGTTCTTGAATTCGCGCATGACCCATACCTTTGGATTGGATTCGGTGCCGAGGCTCTCGTTCTGCCTGAGGACGGCCGGATCGTACCCGCGCCACCGGCTCCAATCGATCGATGCGCCATCATAAACATACAGCCGTTCGGAACTGACCCCGGATGCGCGCACAAATTCGACCTGCTTGGTTTCACGATCCCGAAGCGTCATAGGACGCTGGAGCGTGTATAGGTGATACTCGTCGAAGGTCTTCTCGGTCACGGGCGGGCCGGCGCCCTCCGCCACGGAGGAAAGTGCTGTGGCTCGAGCTCTCATTTGTTCGTCTCGCTGGATCTTGCTGACATCGCCAGCCATGAGCTTGACGCGAGCGTTTTCGAAGTGCTTTCCGCTCTGATTGTCGATTGTCACCCAGCCAATGAGATCAAGCTCTCGGCCATCTTGCGGGGATACGACGTTGTAGTCAGCCTGCCAGCTCATGCCTCCGGAAACGTAACACAACTCGGCGTCGAGTTTGCCGGCGTTGCTGGACTGCAGCTGCCAACTCAATTCGGGCTTAAGGATGGTTTGATCCGTGAGCGCCGGGAAGACCGGCATTCCTGGCAGTTGGAACCGGAGTTGCCCATCCACCTCGATGATAGGCTCCGCGGTATCTGCCGCCATGGCCGCCTGCGATTGATAGTAGGCTTCCCCATACCGCCTCATCGCCGAGAGATTGTGAGGGGTATATCCGCTGCGGACGACCCGGCCCTTGACCACGCGGTCCGGCTTCTGCGGCTCCTTTACGAGAAAATCGATCTCCTTGCCCTCGAAAAGTGACAGCATCAGCCTTTGATTGACCGGATCGTTGCGAAAACTCTGCTCCAGAATCTGAAGCTCCGTCTTTCCTGAGGGATCTCGAAGAATGACGGACTCAGGCTCGAGATGCACAGTGATTTCGGCAAACTTCACGTCATTGACTCCCGCTTTCAATTCCAGCGGAATTCGTTCGCGCACTACTGCGAAGTTTTGGTTGTAGATCGTGAGAGCCGGGTTGGCGGCGAATGCGGCGAGTGGCAGGAACAGGAGCAAAGGCGTTTTCATGTGATGTCGTTTCAAGGATAACGCAGCAGCAGACCGAAATGTTAGGCTCGCTTGCAAAATCGCAAGGGTGCAGCTCGCGTTTGAGCTCTTCAGAAGTTTGCAAGCACTTCGGCGGCGGTCTTGAAGTGCATTTTGGCCACGGCAGCCAGGGCGTCGCGTCCGCCGCCTTCTGCGATCTTCTTAGCGGCCTCCTTGACAGGGGCCGAGACGCCGCGGGGAAGGGAAACTCCAACGCGCTTTCCGGCGGCATCGAGCCAGTCAATGAATTTTTCGCGGGCGAGAATGGAAGCAGCGGCGACGGCGTAGTCCGATTCGGCCTTGGTTCGCTGGTCGAGCACGATGCTGCGACCCTTCTCCATCAGGGCTCGCTGAAGCACGCGAACGTCAGCAAATTTGTCGGAAAGGGCGCGCGGACATTCCGGGCGGAGCGCGCAAAGATTCTCGATGACGCGCGCGTGTCCCCAGGCGAGCAGGCGGTTGAGATTGCCGATCTTTAGAAAAAGCGCGTTGTAACGGTCGGGTCCAATGGTGACCACGCTCTGCGCCGCGCCGGACTTGCGGATGGCCGTCGCGAAGTCGCGGATGCGCCTATCGGATGCAATGCGTTTGCTGTCAGTGATCCCGATCTCTTGGAATTCCCGCGCAAAATCGCGGTCCACGTAAACTCCTGCGATGACGAGCGGGCCGAAAAAGTCACCCTTGCCGCTTTCGTCGATGCCGAAGTGCGGTTCGAACATTTCAGGATTGAGCACCTCCTCATAGCCTAGCTTGGCCTCGCCCAGAATGTCCGGCTCCAGGCGAAAGCGCACAAAGTCTTCTGTGCCCCGGCCCTGAATCACCGCTTTCGGACCTTTTTCATAAACAGCGATCGTCAGCTTGTCCTTCTGCGCAAAGTAAAGGGTGTAGGGACGCGTTTCGAATTTGTATCCTTCATCCCGTAGCAAGAGCTTCAATTTCGCCGCTTGCGCGGCCGTCAACGGAGTATTGTAAAGGGTGATGGCTTTGTCGGGCACGGGAAGAATCAGTAAAGCGCAGGCACGCCGGGACGCAGAGAAAAAAATCCGGCGCAAGCTTCAATCTTGGTTCAAGCGGCATGGACGCGACTTGCCCTGGCGCCAGACGCGCGACCCCTACGCGGTGATGGTGTCGGAATTCATGCTGCAGCAAACGACGGTGACGGCCGTGATTCCCTATTTTCAGCGTTGGATGGCAAGATTCCCGACCCTCGAGGCTCTGGCCCGGGCTGCGGAAAGAGACGTGCTGGGGCTCTGGCAGGGGCTGGGATACTACAGCCGCGCGCGTAATCTTCACCAGGCAGCCAAAGCGATGATGGAGGGAGGAAAAGGGAAAGTACCGCGTTGTGTGGAGGCCTTGCGCCGTCTACCGGGCGTGGGTGAATACACAGCCGCGGCCATCGCGTCTTTTGCGTTCGATGCCGCAGAGCCGGTGATCGACGCGAATATCGCGCGAGTCCTTGCCCGGTTGTGGAATTGGCCAAACCCGGTGGATAACGCGGCCGGCCGTACGTTTCTCAGAGACGTCGCGCGCAGGCTGCTGCCAGGAAAGAGTGGCCGCTTGCACAATTCAGCGTTGATGGATCTTGGGGCTTTGATCTGCGTCGCACAAAATCCGCGATGCCGCGAATGCCCAATACGCGATGATTGCTCAGCACAGCAGCCGGGGTGGCTGCCCGTCAAGCGCCCGCGCAAGGGCATTGAAGAGATTTCCGAGGAGCGGGCCTTTGTTTTCGAGCAAGGGAAACTGTGGCTTGAGCCATCGCAGGGCGCTCGCTGGCGCGGCCTTTGGGTGCTTCCGCCGGCCGAATCGACGAACTCACGGGCCGATCACGTGGAAGTCTATGCAATCACGCGCTTTCGCGTGACAATGGAAGTGTTCATCGAATCTCGAAAATATCGTTCGTTAGCCGGTTACGTTCCCGATGGGCTTCCGCCCATGCCCTCTCCACATCGGCGCGCAGTTGCAGCAATGCTGGCTCGAGTTCATAATGGAAAGTAATGCCTTCCGAAATTTCCGCTCTCGTTCCCGATGCGCATGGCCACTTTGGACCGTACGGGGGAAGGTTTGTTCCCGAAACGCTTGTGAGCGCGCTCGAGGAGTTGGAGAAGGAATACCAGAAGGCCCGCAGCGACCCTGAGTTCCGCAGAGAATTCTCGTCTCTTCTGGCTAACTATTGCGGGCGTCCCACACCGCTCTATTTCGCGGAGCGCCTGACTCAGCAACTTTGCGGAGCCAAAATTTATTTGAAGCGCGAGGACCTTTTGCACACCGGCGCGCACAAAATCAATAACGCCGTTGGCCAGGCCATTTTGTGCAAACGGATGGGGAAAAAGCGCGTGATTGCCGAGACCGGCGCAGGACAGCATGGCGTGGCGACGGCGACCGTGGCGGCACGCTTCGGCTTCGAATGCGTTGTTTATATGGGGGCAGTGGACATGAAGCGCCAGGCGCTCAACGTCTCGCGGATGGAATTTTTGGGCGCGAAAGTCGTTCCCGTGACGGCCGGGCAGGCGACGCTCAAGGAAGCGATCAACGAGGCCATGCGGGACTGGGTCACCAACGTTCGCACGACCCATTACGTGCTAGGCACGGCTTACGGCTCGCATCCTTATCCCATGATGGTGCGCGATTTTCATCGCATCATTGGCGATGAGACCCGGCGCCAGATGCTGCAACGCGAAGAACGGCTTCCGGATCTGCTTATCGCGTGCGTCGGCGGCGGGAGCAATGCCATCGGGCTTTTCTATCCCTTCCTCCGTGATGAAGCCGTGAGAATGACGGGAGTTGAAGCTGGCGGCGAAGGAATCGTCCGCGGACGGCACGCAGCGCGCTTTCAGGGGGGTAAGCTTGGTGTGTTGCAAGGCGCAAAAACCTGGCTGCTAGCGGATGATGACGGGCAGATCGAATTGACGCATTCGGTTTCGGCAGGACTGGATTACGCCGCGGTCGGGCCGGAACATTGCTATCTGCGCGACATCGGCCGCGCGGATTACGATTACGCGACCGACAATGAAGCGCTGGCGGCATTCCGCACGCTTGCCGAAACCGAAGGGATCATCCCCGCGCTGGAGTCGGCGCATGCGGTGGCTCATGCAATCAAGGTCGCGCCAAAAATGCGACCGGATCAAATCATTGTCGTGAACCTCTCTGGACGAGGCGACAAGGACGTTGCGCAGGCGGCGGAGTTTCTTCTAAAGGGAAACACAGTCATAAAACCGGATCCGATGGGAACTTTGAATTTCGCCAAGGAGCACGGTCTTCCGCAGCGCCCTTCTGACGAGGTGCTTCGGGAGCTGCGAGAAGGCGAGGAGGAGTAGGTGGCTTGGGTCGTTGATACTTCTGTACTGCTCGATATTCGTCAGAACGATTCGCAGTGTGGGCTCCCTGCCGCCAAGTGCCTGGTCCGGTATCTGGGCGAGGGCTTGGTGCGAATTCTCGAGAGCCTGGGGATGTTGAATCGCCCGCGAGCCACGGATTTGCGACTCTCGAAGCTCGGACAAGACGCTGGAATGCGCGATTCAAACGCCGTCTCGGCTTGGGCGCTGGATTTCTCGAGGGCAACTACTACTATCATCTTAAAGGCGATCGTGAGCTTCCCATCCAGTCGGCAAAGATCCAGGGCGAATCGCAGAGTAAAATCTAACAAGCCGTGCGCCGAAAGCGTGCCATTAACATACCTTCGCTTAGCCCAGCACTTATCTCGCCGCGCCGGTCCTGCTTCAGTTGCCGGAAGGGGAGATCAACACGTCAGCGGACAAGGCTCCGCCCAGCTTGCTGATCGAGCGCGGGTCAACTAGTTCGTGAAAGCTTCTCCAGAGGCGCAGCAGCCCGTCTTCGGCCGTCTCGCTCCGACGATCATTTTTCGTCCGATCGTTGGAAAGGCTTTGTCAGTTTTTCTCGGCGTTTTGCCGGCGCTTCTCCTGCTCGCGGACATCCGCGCCTTTGCCGTGAACATCCCTTTCATGGACGACTGGCAGTTCGTTCCCCTTTTGGAGAAGGCAAAGAATGGGACACTGACTTTTCGAGAGCTTTGGGCTCCGCACGACGAACACAGGCTCTTTCTTCCTCGCATCATCATTATTGTCGCAATGTTCGCAACCGGGGGCGACTACCGCGTGCAGTCCTTCATCACGTTCTCGGTGGTGGGGGTCATTTCGGTTTGTCTGCTGTGGCTGATGGTGCGTCTCAATAGGGGCAGGAGCAGCACATTGTGGACATGGGTGCTTGCGAACATCGCTCTCTTCTCACCTATCCAGTTCCACAACTGGCTCTGGCCGATGCAGTTTGCCTACTTCCTGCCTTATGCCTTCCTCGCGCTTTGCTTTTGCACATTGTATGCGCACATTCCAGCGCTGCCCAAGTTCGTGCTGGCCGGTGTTTTCGCTCTGGCTGGCAACTGTAGCTTTGTTCAGGGCAACTTGATCTGGCCTGCGGCTCTTCCGATAATTTTGTTTGCCCCGGATATCCTAAGAAAGGATGTCCGCAGAAATTTTGCCATCGCGTGGGTCATCCTTGGAGCGGTCGCGGTGACGTTTTATTTCTGGGGACTCGAACACAACGCGGCCATTTCCGAATACGCGTATGGTCACGATGGCGTCCCCCCGACGATAAGCACCTTGCGGCAGCTTCGAGAACATCCTGCAAATACAATCTTCCGCATGGGCCTTTTCATCCTCGGCATGTTTGGAAATTCCATTGCGCGCGGATTCCCGGTCTCCAACAATCTTGTCTTCAGCCAGATCTGCGGCGCGATCGTGCTCATTCTGGCCCTGATCGGGCTTGCGATGGCGTGGCGACGCAGGCTGTTTTTCAATCATGCACTCCCATGGGCGTGTCTCCTTCTGTTCACTTTTCTGACGGCAGCCTTTGTTTGCGTCCGGCGAGTGTGGCGCGGCGACTACCAACCGCTTACTCCTCGGCACACGACGTTCGGCGCCTTCTGCATCGTTGCCCTGATCGCGTTGCTGTCCTCAGCCTTTTCCGGCCTTGAGAAAGAATTAAGTCGATCCGACTCCGTTCCGATTCGCTGGAGTAAGGTTGTTCTCTGGACGCAAGGTTTGCTGGTGGGAATCTATCTTTGCGTCCAGGCTGACCATGCGAGGCCAGGATGGATGGCGCGCCTCCGGTTCCGCGCTTTCTCTTCGCGGACGCTCGGCGGGCGCCGTGCTTCTTGGTGTGCAGAATGCCGACGGCGAATGGGTGGCCATAGCGGCGGGCACCCCTGTCAGCCCGCCGCGATATCTCGCCAAGAACACGCGCATGGATTTGGAATTCCTCGCGCTGTCCGGGAACCAGAAGCGGGGAGAATGGAGATCGATCTTCCGCCTAACGCCTTTGGAGAACAGCGAAGCGGCGTTTTGAGAGCGTGGGCCTTGGATTTTCGTCGGCAGGTTTTGTATCAGCTTCCAGGCGGCCAAGAGTTCGCTGTGGTCTCTGAGATGGAAAAGCCCTTTGAAAGGCCGGCTGTGAGGGAACAAGAACCTCAAAGAGCTTTGATTCTCGCAAGATGAGGCCGAGCCTCTCGATCGTCGTGCCTTTCTTTAACGAAGAGCAAAACGTCGCACCGTTACTGGCGGAGATTCGCGCCGTCTGTGATGGTCTTGGGAGACCCCATTTAACGCGCGGGATATCGACTCCGCGCTGGCGGCGATGCACTGAGGTCGCATGGCCGAATGGGATGGAAGGGCGGCCCGCGAGATGAGGCAATCCAAGCCAAGTTTGCCTGTTCCTCCAGCGCGAGCCAAGCCCATGGAAGCCAAGGCGCCGATGAACTAACCTTTGAGCAGCTTGCCGAGGATCACCGGATCGCGGCCTAACTCGTGAAGATGCACCAGGATGGCGCACTCACCGTAGCGGGCGACCGGGACGCCGTCCTGTTCGCTTCAGTGATTCACAAGTTTGATGTGAGCTAACTGGAGGAAAACCCTCATTTAGCAGGACATGTGCCCGGCAGTGGCCTACCTAACAACGTCCTCTAGGACCAGAAGCGATCCTCTGTCTGCTCGTCCCCTTGGAATTCGCGGAACTCAGTGACTTTTGCATTCGCAAGCCGCCATACATGCACCTCCGGGAATGCCGCGGAGCGACCGTTGCGTTCCGCCTTAACGGTCGCGAGCACTACTACCACATCTTCTTCGGCAAGGACATGATGAACTTCGATGGCGAAGATACCACCGCAAAGCGCCAAGGTATGTTTGAAAAATCCGACGACCTCGTCGTGGCCCTGGTAATCGGCCGACAGCGGACTGTGGCCCGGCACGTGCCAGGTAATCGATGCGTCGAATGCCTCAAGGACGGCGGGGATGTCACCCTTGGCGAAGTCGTCGTACGCCTTACGGATGACAGTAGCGTTGGTCGGGATCATGGCTCCTCCGTAACTCGGAATCTTGTTTTGTCCAGAAGACAGTGTGCGTTATTGCTTTGACTTGGAACGCTCGGTCTATTTGACGGTGCTCCACCGGCTCTTTGCTTATTTCACGAACCGGTTCGCTTCGACCAGGGAGGCGGTGGCCATGAGCGAGGGGTTTCGCGGTCAGGTGCTCGACTTCGCCGAGCGAAAGGCAATTATTTCCTGGCTTTGGCCTGCCGCTGACGGAATGCCGCTACTTTGTGCCGATTGCCGCAGGCCGCGACGCTGCACCACTGACGTCGATGATTCTTTGTCGTGTCGTAGAAATAGAGCACGCAGGAGGTGGTGTTGGCGCACCGATGGAGATAGCTCAAGTTCGCCTCAGCCAGGAAGAGGGCGATCTGGCGAGCGAGAATGGCGAGAGCGAGCTTTTCTCCGTGAAGCTCACAGGGTGAGCGGACAAGGTGAAAGCCCTTCTTGCCGTCCCGGCGCAGCGTCTCGCGAAAAGAGTCCTCCGCCAAGATAGTGTTTAGCCGCTCGAGAAATTCATCGCTGACCTTACCGCCGGAGATGATTCAGCGGCCAGATTGGGCGACATTGAACACAACCCCATGACCGCAAGAGTTGGGGTGACGCCTGCAGGGGATGTATCCAGCGCCCGTTGCTGCTTTATGAACCGCATTAGCAGAGGAAATACCCTTATGCGTGAAGTAGATGGATAAGCCATTTCGACATCAAACGAGGAGCTGAACAGACGATAGTCCACCAAGTCGTCGGGTTTGAAGCTGCGCTCTGTCTACCTTGCCGAATCCTTGAGCTTCGCTACGTTGAGGTCAAAACGTGACATCTGAGACCCGAGAATGAGCGCTGTTGATAACACGATTCGTGAACTGTTGGAACGTTCGTACTCCGCATTTAACGCGCGGGATATCGACTCCGCGCTGGCGACGATGCACACTGAGGTTGCATGGCCGAATGGGATGGAAGGCGGCTACGTTCATGGTCACGAGGCGGTGCGTGCATACTGGACTCGTCAGTGGCAGCTCCTTGATCCTCACGTTGAGCCGCTCAAATTTACAGCCGACCCGTCAGGTCGCGTGATCGTCGAAGTTCATCAGGTCGTGCGGGACGTGAAGGGGCAGCTACTTATGGATAGGTTCGTTCAGCATGTGTACATGACAGAACTTGGCCGAATTCGCACGATGGAAATTCGAGAAGAAGGTCCCACGACTTCCTAGAAATAGCCTCCTTTCGGCGCCGAGAAGGAGAGATTGCCGCTGCGATGCGCGCGCAAGTGAGAGCGTATTAGATTTCCACGACTCTCTTACGCGGCAACGGCTTCCTCGTGATGAAATTGAAGCTGGTACAGCTTGCGGTAGAGGCGCGACTTCTCGAGCAGAGTCGCATGGGGGCCGGTATCCACGATGCGGCCGTGAGCCATCACGACGATGCTATCCGAATTGAGGATCGTCGAGAGGCGATGCGCAATGGCAATGACGGTGCGGCCATGCGCGAGCCGCTCGAGAGCGGCCTGGATCATGCGTTCCGATTCGGAATCAAGCGCCGATGTCGCCTCATCCAGTAACAACACCGGCGCGTTCTTGAGCAGCGCGCGCGCGATGGCAAGCCGCTGCTGCTGACCCCCTGAGAGAAGGCAGCCTTTGTCTCCAACAATCGTGTCGTAACCATCCGGCTGAGCCAGGATAAAATCGTGGGCAAAAGCCAGCTTTGCGGCGGCGTGGATCTCCGCCTCGGTGGCATCGAGACGCCCGTAACGGATGTTTTCGTAGATCGTGTCGTGAAAGAGAAACGTATCCTGAGTAACGATTCCTATGTGTTCGCGGAGCGATCGCTGCGTGATGCTGCGAAGATCGCGCCCATCAAGCTCGATGACGCCGGCCTGCGGATCATAAAAGCGCAGAATGAGCGAGAGCATAGTCGTTTTGCCCGCGCCGCTCGCACCAACGAGCGCATATTGCTTGCCAGGTTCGACTTCCAGGTTGACGTCTTGGAGCGCCTTCGTGTCCTGTCCATAAGAGAAATTCACGTTGCGAAACGTAATCCCGCCGCGGCATTCGGTAAGCACCATCGCGTTGGGTGCATCCTGGATGGCGGGCTTGAGATGCAGGAGGTCGAAGACGTTTGTCGTGGAGGCGAGGCATTTCTGCATGTGCATTGGAATCCTGCTCAAAGATTTGAGGGGATTGTAGAGCAAAAAGATTCCTGAGCACAACGCGATGAACTTCATGAAGCTGATGTTGAAGTAGTAAACGTAGAACAGAGCGAGAACGACGCCGCAGGCCGAAACTGACTCAATCAGCGGCTGCACGATATCGGTGCTCCTGCGCACTTTCATGCTGTTATGGCACTGTATCGCGCTTGATTTGTCGAACTGCTCGATCTGGTAGTCCTCGCGGGCAAAGGATTTGATCACGCGAACGCCCGCGAAGCTTTCCTGAAGAATGACCGCCATCGTGCCCGCTTCGTTTTCCTCGGCCGTGCCGGCCTTGCGCACCTTCTTTCCAAAGATCATGACCGGAACGATGCAGATCGGAAAGAGCACGAGGGTGGTCAGGCTGAATCTCCAATCCATAACGACCAAAACGCAGACGCCGACAATGACAGCAATCGGATCCTTCACGATATTGCCTGCAATGGATGTGAGGGCATTCTGGGCCATACGGGTGTCGTTGAGCACTCGGGAAATGAGTTTGCCGGACTTGGCTTTGTTGAAGAATTCGAGCGATTGCGAGATCACATGGCGGAAGAGCTCGGTGCGAAGATCCTGCAGCACGCGGAAGCTTACCCACGCCATGCAGTAACCGTTCAAGAAGGAGAAAATGCCGCGCGCGACCATCGCCACCGGGATGAGAAGGCTGATCCAGAGAACCCCTTCAATACCGGGCCCGGAATCCGGGCCGCTCGACATAAGCACCTTGTAGGTGTTCGGATTCTGTCCGCTCGGGAAAATCTTTTCGCCAACGACCTTGACCACGAGGGGGAAAACGCCATTGAGCATTCCCGCCGCCACTCCACAAATAAGCCCGAATACAAACCGGCCCCGGTAAGGCTTCATGTACCGCGCAAGCTTCAAATACGGCCTCCAGCCCTGCCGCAGCAGTTCAAAGAAGGGCAGTTTCTTTTTATCGGCCATCAGGATCTACCTTTATACCATTTTCCCGGCCGCTCGAATCTAAAATGCGTGCGCCCCGGGAATTCCAAAATACCAATTCCAAATTTCTTCCCCTCCAAACACCCAGATGATGGCGCCCAGAGCGAGAAAGGGACCGAAAGGAACCCGTGAGCCGGTCCTGTCACGGGCGAGTAAGATGCCCGCAAAGGCTGCCCCGCACCCAATGATCGAACCCGCGCACAGCGTGAAGAGGACCGCTTTCCATCCGAGGAACGCGCCAATTGCGGCGATAAGCTTGACGTCGCCGAAGCCCATTGCTTCGCGCGGGATGACGACGGCGTGCAATGTTCCAGTGATCGCTTTCAACTCCCCCAAGGGTGTTTCCTCGTCCGCAAAGATCATCCGGTCGTGGCGAAAGCGAAGGACAGGAGCCGCTCCGCCGACGCTGGCGCTCGAGCATTCGAGCACGAGCTCATCGGATTCCCTGGCGAAGATCTCTTCCCAAGAGAGCGTTTCATCTCCGATCTGCAGCGTCACGTCGTCTCCGTTTTGCCGCAAAGCGAATGGCTCTCCTCTCTCAAAGCGATGCCGCTTGCTGCCAAACGCAAGTTTCCCGAGTTCCACGATGAGCCAGAGCAATCCATAGCCAAAGGCGGCCGCTGCAAGCGAGAAGCCAAAGGCCTCAAGCCGCGAGGGCGTTTGCATCATCTGCGGAAAGAGAATGCTAAAGAGAAGTCCTGCCGCAGTTCCGCCCCGGGTGATTTCATCGGGGATGATGAAATGCTCGATGTCGATGAACGTGGCAGCGATCAGCAATGCGAGAAAAATCCAATAGACCGGTGCGAGTGGAAGACCGTAGCGGGTCCATGAAAGGACAAAGAGCGCTGCGGTGAGAAATTCAACCAGAAGGTACCGAAAGGGAATCCTCGCCCCGCAGACTGAACATCTCCCGCCCAATAGGACCCAGCTAAAGAGAGGGACGTTCTCGCGCCAGGGGATTACGCAGTTGCATGCCGGGCAGAACGAGCGCCGCGGATCGTTGAGCGGGATACCGCGGGGCATGCGGTAGATGCAAGCGTTAAGGAACGATCCCACGATTCCGCCAATCACCGCCGCGAAGACGGGAAGAATTGCCTCTCTCATTCTCCTGCGAGTGCCGACTCGACCATCTCGCAGAGGACGTGGAGAAGAAACTTCTGGGCCTCCTGAATTCGCGCTGTTGAGCCGGAGCGGACAATCAAGTCGATGTCGGCGGCGCCCGCTGTAAAGCCGCCGCCTTTTCCCAGGAAAGCGATGGTCTTCATCTCGCGCCGGCGCGCTTCCTCAAGCGCGGACAAAACATTGCGCGACTTGCCGCTGGTCGAAAGGGCGATCAGCACATCGCCGGGCTTTGCGAAGGCCCAGACCTGCCGCGAAAAAACGTCCTGAAAACCGTAGTCGTTCCCAATGGCTGTGAGGAGTCCGCCATCGGCGCTCAGGGCCATTGCCGGATAGGGACGACGGTCTTCCTTGAAACGACAGGCGAATTCCGTCGCGATATGCGCACTGTCGGCCGCACTTCCACCGTTCCCGCAAATGAGCAGCTTGCCGCCGCTCCTCAGACAGTCATGCACAGTATCCACCGCCTGCGCAAAATCACCCTCAAGGGCGCGCAAAGTCTCGAAGGTATCGAGAGCCTCCTTGAGCGAGGACTGAAATAGCGTTAGGCGGCCAGCCGTTGCGGTGCGAGGCACAGTCGGGAATCTTCTCTGATAATTTCTTTCAGAATCGGCCAATCTGCAATGTCCATTTCGCAGAACAGGTGGAGGTAGGCGATCGCGGCGGATCGGGAGTGATTTTCGAGGAGCCGGTCAATGGCCTCCTGCAGGCGCTCTTTCTGAGGCTCAGGAGGGAGTGCGTCAAGCAATCCGCGGCCATCATGCGTAATGCCGAGGCTGTCGAGAAAACCGCATATCAATTGCTGGTGGGCCCCAAGCAGCCATGTTTGAAGCACCTCGGTTGCTGCGTCATCATTGGCTTTCCGGGCCACTTCAGCGCGCATCCAACTATGGCGTTCGGCGAGGATTTTTCGCTCCAGAATGACGGGACGCAGTTTTCGGCGCGAAGCGAGCACCTCCAGGCAAGCACGGTAGGCGGGCTTGTCGTTCTGGTGGAGATACAGAAAAATTTCGCTCACAGCCTCATTAGGCAGTCGCTGGAGGATTTCATGGGCTTTCATTGTCGGCTGCCTGGGTCGCTCGGAGAATCCGAGTGGGAAAACAGACAAGAGTCAAGCACGGCGAGAATTTGACACGCGGCGCCAAAGCCGCTTGTATCCCGCGCAATGAGGACATCCCTCGCATTCGCCTTGTTATCGCTCGCCTTCTTCTCGTGCTCGACCCCGCCAGGGCCGGCTACCAAGCTGGAAAGGGCCGGGGTCCTGCCCCTGGAAA
This sequence comes from uncultured Verrucomicrobiae bacterium, assembly GCA_963810765.1. Classification (GTDB taxonomy): domain Bacteria; phylum Verrucomicrobiota; class Verrucomicrobiia; order Chthoniobacterales; family Terrimicrobiaceae; genus DASTFP01. The sequence goes on along the minus strand of CAWEOV010000012.1, from coordinate 615,445 downwards.
TTAACGACAACTTCCAGTTCCGCAAGATTCAACAATCCTTCTTCAGTAGGGATCCCGTTCCGGTCACGCAAAGCGAGCCGGTCCTTTTTGAACGCCAGCGCATTAGGTGGGGGGCAGTGGATCAGTACCAGCTGGAAGAACGATACGGAAACTACTACACCTTCTTCTGGCGCGCTTCGGAGCGCGCCGACGTAACCGTCCGGCTGGAATATCGCCAGTCCGCCCTCGGCAATTATGTCATGGCAATGGAACGCTACTATCCTCAGGCGAAAGGCTCCTACAGGTCGGAGTTCAACACAGCGGGCGACGAGTATCTGGAGTCTGGCCGCGTCACTTCCTGGCGAGTTCTCCTCATTGTCGACGGCCGGATCGTTGCGCTCCGGCAATCGTTTATGTGGCGCTAATGAGGGGAGGGATTTGACAGCCGTCGCTGGACTGCGCTAGTCTCTCCCAATAGCGTGAACACGATATCATCTGTCCTCGTCGGCTGCGTTGACCGCGCCGTCTGGGTAAAGGTGGAAGGCCGCGGAACCTTCCAGAATAGCGCGGGCCTCAAGGAGTTTGTAAAACAAATGATCCAACGCGGGTACAGGGATTTTGTGGTCGATCTGCGCGATTGCGAGCAGATGGATTCGACCTTTATGGGTACTCTCGCCGGGGTCGCTCTTCGCCTGCGCGAGCTCGGTCAGGGAGGCTTGCGCACAATCAACGTGAACGACCGCAATTCCGGCCTGCTCAGCAGCCTCGGACTGGATCAACTTTTCCACGTGGAGGGTGCGGCGGCCGCTGTCGAGGGTCAGCCGAGAAGCTGGAACTTCGCCAGGCCACGCAAGAGAAAGCGGGTCACGACGAGCAAAAGCGCTTCGTGCTGGAGGCTCACGAGGCTCTCGTGGAGGCGGATGCTGCAAACGAGGTGAAGTTTAAGGATGTCCTTGATTACATGCGGCATGAGCTGAACGTATCTGATTCGGAAAGGACGCCGGATCACTAGGGTTCTGCCTCATGCTGACCCATGTGGACATATATCTTCCTTGCGCTGTTTTTCGGCACCTTCATGGCCCTCATCGTGGTGCTAAATACCTTCACGCGACGCATAAGTGAGTTAGAGCGCCAGCGCGCGGATCTTCAGGTCGAAGAGGATCGCGTTTTCGATTTCCTTCACGGTTTGGGAGAGGCGTTTTCCGAGGGTGTTAGCTCTACCGAGCTTCATCGTCTGATCGTCGAGAGCGCGATTCGTATACTGAACGCGCATGGCGGGGCCCTTTATCTGATGGACAAGACGGAGCCCATTCTTGTTCCTGCCTTTATTTCGAAGGGGTGCCCGGCACTTATCAAAGTGCCGATCCATGTCCTCGACCAGGCTGCCGGCAATCACCTTGCGCTGGAGAGCTACTTACGGCTAAGCTCCGTGCGACGTGGCGAGGGGATTATCGGGGCCGCGCTGGAAAGCGGTCAATCGCGGCTCTATTCGGAGGAAGATCTCGCCTATGCCCTGTCGCCCGGCGACCTGATCGCGCATTCGGCGATTGTAGGGCCTCTTGCCTATCGCCGTAAGATACTGGGCGTCCTGGGTCTGGCCAATGGCCCCATGAGCACTCCGTTTTCCGAGAAGGATCTCACGGTCTTCAAGACGATTGCCGAACAATCGGCCTTCGCCCTATACAACGAAGTGATTTATCTCGAAGCGGGAGAAAAAAAGCGTCTGGACCACGATCTCCAAATCGCTCGGGAAATCCAGGCGATCCTGCTGCCATCGTCCCCACCGGTTGTGACGGGCTACGAACTGAGCGGCATCAACGTTCCGGCACGCCAGGTGAGCGGAGATTATTATGACTATATCCAAGTGGATGAACAGCGGGTGGGTGTCGCCATCGCCGATGTCTCTGGCAAAGGAGTGCCCGCTTCCTTGATTATGGCGATGTGCCGCAGTGTGATTCGTAGCGAGGCAGTCGGGAAGACATCGGCCGCCGAGGTACTGCGCCGCGTGAACCAGCAACTCTATCCCGACATCAAGGAGGACATGTTTATCAGCATGGCCTACCTAATCCTCGACAAACAGAGCAGCCATGTGACTCTTGCGCGGGCCGGGCACGATGCTCCGCTCTGGTTCAGGGCTGCAGACCAAAGCGTCGAAAAGATCACGCCGAAAGGCATGGCCCTGGGCATTGACAGCGGAGAAGTCTTCAATAGAGTCACCGCGGACTTCTCCTTTGAGCTGGCGACCGATGATTGCCTGTTACTCTATACTGATGGAGCGACGGAAGCCCTTGATGAAGATGGCATGGAGTTTGGACTCCCCCGGCTGGTGCGGGCTCTGCAATCCAGTGCCGCGCGGGGGGCACCCGGCATCATAATGCGGCTCACGGAGGAGGTAAAAAATTTCGCGGGGGATTTCCCCCAGCACGACGACATTACCCTGATTGCCATCCGTAAACGATGAATAGCCAACCGGAAATCGAACCCGAGAGCCAGGCCGAGCCGGCCGAGGAGCCGCAGCTTGATGCCGCGGCGACTCTAGCCGCGGACCTGGAAAAATATAAGGATGCCGCTCTTCGCGCGCGCGCGGACCTTGATAACTATCGAAAGCGTGTCGCCCGCGAGAAGGAGGATGCTATTCGTTATGCGAACAACTCGCTCCTGGAGAGTCTGCTTCCCATTCTCGACAATTTCGAGCTTGGCCTAGACGCGGCCAAGAATGCCACGGACGCTGCGGGAATCATTCAAGGACTTGAAATGGTACGCAAGCAGCTCGAGGATTTCCTTCGCGACCACGGTGTCGAGATTGTGAATGCGGTGGGGAATCCCTTCGATCCCAACCTTCACGAGGCCGTGGCCCATGAGCCAAATCCCGAGGTGGCTGAGGGCGCAGTCGTACGGCAGCTTCGCAAGGGTTTCAAGTTGAAGGATCGTTTGATTCGACCTGCCAGCGTGGTCGTTTCGAAGGGACCGCCCGCCTGATGACCCGAAAACGCGACTATTACGAAGTGCTCGGGGTCGAGAGAGAGGCCAGCGAGGAGGATATAAAGCGGGCCTATCGCAAACTCGCGGTGAAGTTTCATCCTGACAAGAACCCGGGTGATCATGCAGCCGAGGATCGTTTCAAGGAACTTGGCGAGGCCTACGAGGCCCTGAGCGATCCGCAGAAACGCGCTGCTTATGATCGCTACGGCCACGCGGCGTTCCAACAGGGCGGATTCGGCGGAGCGGGCGGCGGCTTTCACGATCCCTTCGATCTGTTCCGGGAGGTTTTTGGGACGGCCGGCGGGGGTGCTGGAATTTTCGAGCATTTCTTCGGCGGCGGGCAGGCGGATGGTTCGGGACGCCAGCGCGGCTCTGATTTGCGCTACGACATGCAGATTACGTTGGAAGAAGCTTCCAGCGGCTGTGAAAAAGAAATAGAGATTCGAAAGCTGGACGCTTGCGAGTCTTGTGAAGGCTCCGGTGCCCAAAAGGGATCACATGCGGTCACTTGCTCGGTGTGTCGCGGACGTGGTCAGGTCGTCGCCTCGCGCGGGTTTTTCCAGGTCGCGCAGACGTGCCCAAACTGCCAGGGCACGGGTCGTGTCATTGAGAAACCGTGCCACACATGTCATGGCGATGGCCGTGTGGAGCGGACTTCCCGGGTGAAGTTGAAGATCCCGGCGGGAATCGACGAGGGCGCCCGCCTGCGAAGCGCCGGCGGGGGGGAGGCGGGTTTGCGTAACGGCACTTCCGGCGATCTTTACGTTGTCATTCATATCAAGGAACATTCCATCTTTCAGCGTGACGGGATGGACCTTCACTGCGAGATGCCGATTCCCTTTTCCATTGCGGCGCTGGGCGGAGAAGTTCGCGTTCCCACTCTCACCGGCGCGGTGAATTTGAAGATTCCCTCTGGCACGCAGAGCGACAGCGTCTTCCGGGTTCGCGCCCAAGGAATGCCCTCTTTGCAAGGTTCCAGTCGCGGCGACATCCTTGCCCGCGTGCAAGTCGAAGTGCCCACGCGGCTCAACGCAGAACAGCGCAAGGCGCTCGAGCATTTCGCACAACTTTGCGGAGAGGATAACACTCCTTTGCACAAGAGCTTCACGGATCGGCTAAGAGACCTCTTCAGTTAGCAGGCTGCCGGACTTGCAATGCTCGTCACTTGCGAAGAAATGAAGCGCGCCGAGGAGGCGGCATTCGCACGGGGTGTGCGGGCGGAAGACTTGATGGAAGAGGCCGGCCGCGCGATTGCCGAGATCGTGCGGCAATTTCACCATTCGCCAGGGGTCTGCGTCGTGTTCTGCGGCAAAGGCCACAATGCCGGAGATGGCTTGGTTGCCGCGCGGTATCTGGCCAACGGTGGATGGAGCATCGACGTGAATTTGGCCTACCCGGAATCAGCATTGTCTCCCCTCACGGCTAAAAAGCTGAACGAGCTCCCGAGACCCCGTCGCGCCGGCCGGGCTCGGCACTCGAAGATCCTTCTGGACGGTCTAGTCGGGATCGGAGCGCGCGGAGAGCCGCGCGGAGAAATAGCAGAATCGATCCGGTCGCTAAACCGCATGCGACGCAATGAAGGCGCCTGGGTCCTTGCCATCGACATTCCGAGCGGCCTCAACGGGGATACTGGGCTGCCGGCCTCGACCTGTGTGGAGGCGGATCTCACTGCGACAATAGCCTGCGTGAAGACTGGCTTGGTGGCCGATACGGCGACGAAAGTCGTCGGACGGCTCGCTATTGTCGAGCTCGGCGAACTCCGGCAGTCGGATAGCGGCCTGTGGCGCATGGCGACGGCGGAAGCGTTAAGAACCTGGCTGCCTGCGCGTCCGTTCGACCTGCACAAGGGTGATTGCGGCCGAGTAGGAATTATCGCCGGCTCTCCGGGATTTACCGGCGCGGCGCGTCTATGCAGCGCGGCAGCTGTCCGGGCGGGGGCGGGGCTCGTCACGCTCCTCGCGAAGCCTGATACCGCCAGTCTATTGGCGACCTCGTGCCTCCCCGAAGTCATGGTCAAAACGGTCGGGAATTATCGTGAAGTGCATGATCTGCGTTTTGATTCACTGGCGATCGGGCCGGGCTTGGGCCTGGCGCACACCGCTGAAATTCTCTCGGTCATCCGAGAGGCGACACAACCTATGGTGGTGGACGCCGACGCACTGAACGCGCTTTCCCAGGATGTCTCTTTACTCGACAATTGCGACAGTCCGCGCCTGCTCACACCTCATCCCGGGGAAATGGAACGTCTTTATCCACAAGAAGGCCGAACACGCCAGCAATGGCTGGAGGAATTTCTGGCGGAGCGCCCTGTTACGCTGCTTCTTAAAGGCGCCAGAACTCTTGTCGGTGACGCGCAAGGGGGACGATTCATCAACACTACGGGAAATCCCGGTATGGCCAGCGGCGGCATGGGCGATGTGCTGACGGGAGTTTGCGCTGCTCTGACACCTCAATTGTGCGAAAGGAATCTGCTCAAGAGCGCCGTCCTCGGCGCTTGGCTGTGCGGCCGCTCCGCTGAAATCGCAGCCTTCGAACCGCTCGGCTCAGCGGAATCCCTTTGCGCGAGTTCGGTTGTCAATCATCTTGGCGCGGCCTTCGGGAGCTTGCGCGCCGGAGAATACTAGCCTATCCGATCCGCAGCAGCTTGAAACTGTAGCCATGAGACGAAGAGGCAGGGCCATTCGAGCGTGCAGAATGCAAGCGCATGAGCGATATTGTGGCTATGGAAACGTCACAACACTCTCGCAGTGGAGAAGAGCCGGGTCCGCAGGACCAGCCGCTCAAGGAAACGGAAGGTCCCTTGAAAGAGGATGCTGTTCCACCGGAGCAACACTCCGGAGAGAAGGCTGCCGCAGACAATCAAGCGGACGAATTGAACGCTGAGGACGAAGAGCCAGGAACTTTCGACAGGGTGTACGAGCACGGCAGGCAAATGGGCTTCTAGCCCGCATTGATCACACTCTGGCGGCCCATCTTACTAATCATTTGGCCGCCAGCGGATTCGTCCTCCGGCACCATATCGACTTGGATATGCCTTGGTCGTCCTCACCCCCCGGGCGACCAAAGTATTACGCAATCTGAACCACCGAGTGTGAGACAAGCGGGCTAGATCCAATCATTTGTCACCGTTTTTCTTGTTTCGGGTCAAGACAGGGAGACGCCGGCGCTTGAACGCGTCCCATCCCGGCAGAAGCCTGTGAAAGAGCTTTTTCGATTCGCTCATGGGAATGTCTTCAATGAAATACGCGATGGCGGCGCGACCCACGGCGTATGTTCCGGCTCCTGCAACCATTCCCGAGACAGCGTTGCCCCACACCGGAACGATCTTTATGATCGCCCGAGCGCCTTCCCGAAAGAGGATTCCAGCGCCTATATTAAATCCGAGAGCGCCGAGAAATTCCCCAAACGTCCGCGCAGTGACGGGCTTTCCAGTGGTATAGATGATGAGGCCGACCATGAGCGTTTGCAGCGTGGTCAGGACCGGCATGTCGGCGAGGGGAATGGGTTGAAGGCCAATGACGCCGCATACCGCGGTGAAGGATGTCAGCAGCGAGCCCGCAATATGGGCCTGCGCCTCCTTTGCGCCGGTAAGACGAGCGAATTCAAGCCGGGCAGGGTTGGGCAGAACCGCACAGACCGCCTCCGCTACGGAGTCGCCAGCCTCCGGCGCGCAAACCGTCACCCGCCGCTTTGAGAATTCGCGATTCCCGCTCAGGAGCGCTGCAAGGCGCGCCCGCGAGCTATCTGCGCCAAACGAAATTCCGATAAGCGGAGTTTCCTTCGGACAGGCGGCCATGCGCGCAGCGGCCAGTTCGAAGACGGCTTCGTCGTCCGGCGATTGCACAAGGAGCAACGCGGCATCGGGCGCCAATCGAGAGAGGGCGGAGTCGAAGACCGCCTGAGGGGTGTCCAGCCTGGCGTCAAGAATCAGAATCTCGCCGCGGTCCGGCACGCGGTAAATGCGCCAAGCGTTGTCGCTCCCGCCGGTCTCGACTGAGACACCCGCCACGAAACGAAAGAACTCTGGGACGCTTTTTCCGGAGCCGCCAAGGAGTACGATTCTTGCCGGACGCTGTTCGAGGAAGAGCTCGCGGATAGGCACGAGTTCGCGAAGCACCGGTTTCTGCAGGCCCCCCGGGAGCTTCTCCACGAGCTTGGTGAGCCGCTCATACAGACTCAGAAGATTTTCACGGTTCAAAGTTACGAAGATTCTCGATGACAGTTTCGGCGTGTTCCTCGGGTTTAACGCTGCGGAAGATCGACTTGATGCGGCCGTCGGGCCGAATGACGAAAGTGCTGCGCTCCGTTCCCATGTAGGTCCTGCCTTCCTTCGTCTTCTCGATCCATACACCATAGGCTTGGACTATCTCCTGCCGCTCGTCACTGATCAGTGGGAACGGAAGGCTGTGCTTGGCGATGAATTTGGTGTGGCTCTCCGGCGGATCAACACTCACGCCGAAAACCAGGGCGCCCGTTCCGATCAAGTGTTCGTAGCTATCGCGCAGGGCGCAGGCCTGCACCGCGCATCCAGGCGTGTCGTCCTTGGGATAAAAGTAGATCACGACTGTCTTGCCTCTGAAATCCGACAACCTGATGGTTTGGCCGGCGCCATAAATCCCTCCGACAGCGATTGCGGAAAAGTCTGGGGCACAATCTCCGGGAGTAAGAGGCGGCGGCATGGTGCAGACAATTTACCGCGGTTCCTCCATTTGCAAGTCCTCAGCGAAATGCCGGCAAACCTTCGTTGAACCGGCGGCGATTCCTGCTTTGCTTTGCCGCTAGCAGCTTGAAATCGAATTGAAGACTCTTCGCTCACGCATCGTATTGCCGCTGGCGGGCCCGCCAATCGAAAACGGCGTGGTCCATGTCGATGCGGGCAGGATTGCCGCGGTGGGACGAGCGCGAGACCTCACCGGCGGCGAGGTCGAAGACCTCGGCGACTCCATCCTTATCCCCGGGCTCATCAATGCGCACTGCCATCTCGACTTCACGGTCATGCGCGGCGCCATTCTCCAGCAGGAGAATTTCCCCAATTGGGTGCGCCGGATCAATGATCTGAAGCGCACGCTTTCGGACGACGACTACTTGCAGTCCATCTCTGACGGGTTTACCGAATTGCGCCGTTGGGGAACTACTAGCGTATTCAACATCGAGTCCTTCCCCGAACTCATGGTGCGAATGCCGCCTCCTCCGATTCGAGCGTGGTGGTTCTATGAGCTCATCGACGTCCGCAACCGCATCCATACCGAAGATGTTGTGGCTGGCGCGCTCACTTTTTTCGACAAGCATCCGAACTGGATGGGCGGATTTGGGCTCTCGCCCCACGCCCCATACACGACCTCAGCGAGGCTCTACGAACTGGCAAGATTCTGCTGCGAAAAATATTCGATGCCCTGGACGACGCATCTGGCCGAAACGGACGAAGAATTCGAAATGTTTGTGAAGGCTTCTGGTCCGCTGCATGATTTTCTCTGGGAGTTGGGCCGTGGCATGCACGATGTCGGCGGAATCACCCCTGTGGCCCGACTCTTCAACGATCACGCGGTGCCGAGAGGCGGCATTCTGGCGCACATGAATTGTCTGGCGGACTCCGATTACAAGCTCCTGGCGTCCTACGCGAGGGATATCGCCGTAGTCCATTGTCCGAAATGCCACGAGTATTTCGGGCGTCCGCCTTTTGAACTGGACCGATTTCGTTCCATCGGAATTTCCGTTTGCCTGGGCACCGACAGCCTCGCCAGCAACACGTCGCTCAATCTTTTCGAGGAAATGCGCCATTTGCGCAGGAATTTTCCTCATATTTCCTCCCCGGAAATCCTCGATATGGTCACGCGGCGCCCGGCACGGGCCATTGGCCTGTCGGGTGAACTGGGAGAAATCACCGCCGGCGCTCACGCCGACCTGATCGCGGTGCCTTATTTAGGCGGAATCGGTGACGCGTTTGATGCCGTGGTTGAAAACTCCTTTCCCGTTACGTGGATGATGGTTGGTGGGCGCTCTCAAAGCACGTAATCGCCCAAATAGAGCCGCAGGCGCAAAGCGGCAGCTTGTCTGGAAGCCGTTAGAAGTTCCTTCCCTGCCATCTCGAACCGGTCGGCCAATCCGAGGAGACGTATCGACTCTTCGACGGGAAGGTTATTCGCAAGAATCCACAAGCGCAGGCCTTGGACCCATTGATGCACCTGTGCGAGAGCATCCTCCAGCGCCTTTTTAGTTGGGGCAGAAGTTTCGCGCAGTTGGAAGAGATCGCTCTGAGAGGACAACTCGGAACTCAAGATCTCTCGGAGCGATTGCAACGCAATATGCCCTTGCTCCGCCTGCTGATCTGGCAGCAGAGGAAGCAATTGGCCCGTAGACATCAGGAGATGTCCCGCCGCTCGACGCAGCGTCTGAAGGTATTCGCGAAGACGCGGCGGCTCGTCAGGCGGACAATCCGACTTGTTCATTACCGCGATCCAGTTTAGTGCCTCCCCCGGTATGAGGGCCAAGCGTTGATGAAGCCAGCGGGGCCGCTGATCCGGAGGAAACTGCAGGATCATCCTGCAGAGACGAAGGAGTTCAAGAACGCGATCGCGAATTTCCCATTGCGGAAGCACGGGCCACAGCAACCTCTGAACGAGAGCCGACAAGGTCAACCCCAGCACGACACCAAAGTAGACCCCCATGATGGATTGGAAGGTCACAGGCTGCTGGGCATTCAACCCCAAGGTACCGACCGTCGCAAGGAGAGTAATTTGCATGCCAAAAGTGGCCCCGGGGATCGCCTGCGTAAGATACCCGAATAGGAACAACACTACGAAAAGCAGCATATTGAAGACCAGATAGTCCGAAAGCGCCGGTGTCAGGAACAGCATTGCAACGACATAAAGAATGCCACCGGAAGCCGCGTAAACGATGCAGTGGAACGCGCGGCGATCGCCCTGGCCTCCCGGGTACAATCGAGAGAGAACTGTGAAAACCCAGGTGGCCAGGACGATCATAGACCCGCCGGGCGGTTTCAGCCAATTTTGAACGAACAATCCCAGTGTGACCGCGACACACGCTTTCACACCGTTGCGAATCCAGAAAGGATCGAGGGGCGGGGAGGGAGGTGAAATTGCTTCGCTGGAGGGTTGCAGGGGATTTGCCGGAAGCGAGTCGAGCAGGGCATTGAGTCTCTGGAGTTGCTCTGCGATCTCGTCGAGGGACAGCGCGTGGCCGGAAAACTCAAGGACCTCCTCGACGGGAATGGAGATCGGAATATCGGTCTGGCGAAGAGCGTGGAGTTTGTCCCGCCACTTTGCGCAAAGCGCGTTCATCTCCGAGACCGCAGACGCGCGGGTCGAGGAGTCCGCATCGGCATCGGCGAAAACACCCAAACAATCGAGTATCGCGGCATGTGCCGCTTCAAGCTCACCACGAAGGTGGCGGCGGAAGACCGCCCCCTGCGGCAGGGTTTGAACAAGCGTCTCGACCGCCGCAGAAATCCGGTTGAGGCTGAAGATGATCTCCGCAAACGTGGGAAGTCTCGCGCGAAAATATTGGCTTTCCAGCGCTCCTAAGTGCAGGAGGCTTTGCAGTCCCGCAATGGCCGTCGCGAAACTCCTGTCGCTCAGGTCGGTATCTCTAGCTAATCCCTTAAAGAGAAGAGCGGAGCGCGTCGCCAGACCCTTGCGAAGTTCGCCCAACGCCAGACGCATCTTTTCCAGGAATTCCTTGCGGGCATACCGGGGCCAGACAAGGCTTGTTACAAGCATAGCCGAGATCACACCGACGCTGACTTCCTCGATTCGCGCGAGGGCGGGCCTCCAGGAGAAAGTCGGATCGTTCATTCCATTGCTCGCCACAACCATCGTGGTCAGCGCGCAAAGCAGGAACGCATAGGGATATTTGGAGTATCCAAACATCGCCGTGCCAAAACCGACGATCGCGCCTATCAGCAGGAGATACAGAATCGGCTGCTGCTCAAGTCTGGCGGTGAGCAAGTACCCGATCACGCCCCCCGCCGCCGTTCCAATTAGTCGCATCACAGATTTCTCTGCTACCGCTCCGACGAATTGAGCGAGCATTATCACAAATGCCGTGGTCAGGGCCCATGTTGGATCAGGCAACCGGAGGCAAAGGGCGATAAATACGGAAAGCACACCCGCAAGGCCGAACTTTATGCCATGTCGAACAGCCAGGTTGCCGAAGATCTGATCGACTCGTCCCCCCAGCGTCCTCAATCCGACGCGAAGTCCGGAAGTTCTGCCATTCATTGTCGCCGCGTCTGCCATGGGGGACGAAGCTTCGCCTCGTCAACTGTCGTATTTCAAGCACCCTCGCGAAGAATTGCCGGGCGGTAAACGGTCTTCAGCCTGCATGGTGGCTTGCGTCGGCGGCAAAGACATGAAAAAACCTCGTGTCCCATGGACCTTTTCACGCTCCTGAAGACTCCCGAATTGCGGTTCGGTGATTTCCTTGTGCCGTGGGGAATGGTCATCGGCACCTTGGGATTTCTTGGAGCGTGGATCACAGTTGCCGCGATGGAGCGGCTCGGATGGACACGCGGAATCTGGCATCTTCCGCTTTTCTTTGTTGCATTGGCCGTTTTTCTAGGATGCGTCGCCGGTTTGATTTTCGCGCCGTGAAGATCTCGCGCCCCCATCTCGTTACGTTCGCGATGGTAGCGCTCGCGGTGGTCGCCACCTTCATCCTCTACTGGCGATATTCAACGAAGCCATGGACGCGCGACGGTCAGGTGAGAGCGAATGTTGTCGGGATTGCTCCGCGTGTGGCTGGGCCAATTATTCAGATTCCGATCAAGGACAATCAGGCGGTCAAGAAGGGGGACCTTCTGTTCGAGATCGATCCATCGACCTTTCAAGCCGCAGTCAATAACGCGGCTGCAAAGCTAAAGCAGGCTCAAGCGGCGGAGATCCAGACGCAGCAAGAACTCGCCCGGCAGACATCGCTATACGAAACGAAAACCAATGACCTGCGTGACGTGCAAAATGCGCAGGACAACTATGCCTCGGCCGTCGCCAACAGCGCCGCCGCTCAGGCAAACTTGGAAACGGCCACCCTCAACCTGGGTTATACCAAAGTCTTTGCCCCCGTGGACGGTTATCTCACGAACGTCAACACCAGCCCAGGGACCTATGTCAACGCGGGCGAGCAGCTGCTTGCTTTGGTCGATTCGAGCTCCTTTTGGATCGCCGCCTATTTTAAGGAAACGCAGCTTAGACACATTCGCGACGGAGCAAGCGCAAAAATCACGTTGATGGGTCATGACTTTGATCCATTTGAAGGCGAGGTCGTCAGCGTAGCATGGGGTATTTTCTTGCAGGATGGTTCGACCGTTGATTTGCTGCCCACCGTCAGCCAGACGATCGACTGGGTGCGGCTTCCCAACCGGTTTCCAGTCCGCATTCGTGTGACCGGCACTCCTCCCGTCCCATTGCGCATCGGGCAAACCGTCTCAGTCGCTGTTCAGGGAGGATAATGCGGCGCACCATAAGAATTTCTTGATTTTTTCTTTGCCTGGCTTGACCGCCGCGCTGGCGTCCTTAAACCGTCAAATTGCGATTTACTGGCACGCAAAGCTCATGGAAATGCGACCTCAGTATCCGTTGATAATGATGCGGGATCCGCGACGTTTCGCAATATTAGCCTCGCAGGCGTCGACCGAGTCGCTGCAGGGAATGACCGAAAGATCGACGCACTAGTCGAGTAGTTACATTCTAAAGAACGGGGCGCCGGGCAGTTCGTCCTTTGACGCTTGCTAATTTACAGAAAATAAGTCAGCGTCCCGCGCATGGCCTCGCCACTGCCTTCACCCCGCGCACGCGGGGCTTCTTCGCAGACTCTTCGCCGACCTCAACCCATCGTCTATTTCATCGGGCTCACCGCGGCTCTCGCCGGCTTGCTCTTTGGCTTGGACGTCGGGGTGATATCGGGCGCGCAGGGATTCATTCAAAAGGATTTCCAGGTTTCGGATGACGCAATCCAGCTTATTGTAAGCGCGCTTCTTTGGGGAGCGGCCTTTGGCGCGCTGTTCAGCGGGGTGTTGTCCAGCCGTCTTGGGCGCCGCAAGACGATCCTCATTAGCGCGATCAACTTTGTCATAGGCGCTTTGCTGTGTGCTTTCGCGCCCAATGAGCATGTGCTTATGGGCGCGCGCTTTGTCCTTGGCATCGCCGTGGGCGTCGCATCCTTCACTGCACCCCTTTATCTGTCGGAGGTCGCACCTCAGTCGGTCCGCGGTTCGCTCATATCGATGTATCAATTGATGATCACGATCGGTATCGTTATTGCCTTCCTAAGCAACACCTTTCTGGCGACGTATGCCATTATCGATGGCACAACCGGCGGCCATTGGCGCATCATGCTTGGCGTGATCGCCGTCCCGGCGGCCATAATGTTCATCGGTGTTTGGTTTTTGCCGGAGAGCCCGCGCTGGCTGTTCCTCAAAGGTTTCCGCGAACGGGCAATCGAAGTCTTTAGACTCATGAAACTCGATGAGGCGGAAATCGCAAGCGAGGTTAGAGAGATCGAAGACAGTGTGAAGGTGAAGCAGAACGGTTTTGAACTATTCAAAACGAACGGCAACTTTCGCCGTGCGATCGCCCTCGGAGTCGGGTTGCAGATCATTCAACAGCTCACCGGAATTAACGTTATCATGTATTATGCGCCGCGCATTTTCGGGATGGCGGGATTTGAGAGCACCAATGAGCAATTGTGGGGCACGGTAGTCATCGGCATAACGAATGTGCTGGCCACGTTCATCGCGATCGCCTTTGTAGACAAGTTGGGTCGTAAACCGATCATGTATGCGGGTTTCTTGACCATGGGAGCGGCTCTGCTTACGGTGGGCGCTCTCTTCCTAGTCGGAGGAGAAACCCGGACGATGCCTAACGATGAAGGTGTTATGGAGGCAGTCACAATCCTAAGGAGCTCAGATTTTGCATTCCCGGCCGTTTTCGCTTTGCTTGTATTTATAATCGGCTTTGCAATGAGCGCGGGGCCGATCATCTGGGTGCTCTGCTCCGAGATTTATCCGCTCGCTGGACGTGACCTTGGTGTGACCTGCAGCACTGGTACGAACTGGATTGTCAACGCCATCGTGGGCATGACCTTTCTCACCTTGATCAATACCTTTGGACCTGGCAGCACCTTTCTGCTGTACGGCGGCATGAACGTGTTGTTCATCATCTTCTTCGTGCTCTTCGTTCCGGAGACGAAGGGCGTTTCGCTCGAGAAGATCGAACGGAATCTGATGTCCGGTCTCCCATTGAGGAAAATCGGCCGTTGACTGCACAGCCCGCATGAAGGTCGTGGGGTCCGGTCAGCGGCTATTTGCTTCCAGGCTTTACGGCCGGAATATTTGCGAGGTCCGGCGGTAGCTTGTCTGGTTGAAACGTCTCTACGTCCATCTGCACCAGCGAGACAAACGGACATCCAAAATCGGGCAGCGAGCCCCCGCTGCGATCAACAATGGCGCCTGCCGCAGCGACGATTCCTCCATGTTCGCGAACTATCTGAATCGCTTCCTGAACGCGGCCACCCCGTGTCACGACGTCCTCGGCAACGAGAAATTTCTCGTTCGGCGTGATAGTGAAGCCACGCCGGAGAACAAGACCACCTGAGTCATTTTTCTCTGCGAAGATATGCTTTTTTCCGAGGTGGCGGGCAACTTCCTGGCCGACAATGATCCCTCCGACGGCGGGTGAAATAATCGTCGCGGCCGGGTACTGCCCGAGCTTTGCGGCGAGCAGTCCGCAGACTTGCGCGGCGACGGTTGCGTCCTGCAGCAAAAGTGCACATTGAAAAAACTGGCGACTATGCAGGCCGGAGCGGAGAATGAAGTGACCCTGAAGAAGCGCTCCGGTTTTGCGGAAAAGGTCAACGATTTCGTTCATTGTGCCTCTAAAGGCTGCGGCAAAGGTGCGCCCACCAATCACGATTCTCGAGATACCAGTGGACGGTCTGGCGGATACCCTCGCGCGGCGTGTGCAAAGGCTCCCAGCCGAGCTCGGATCGGATCTTCGCCGATTCGATCGCGTAGCGCCGGTCGTGTCCAAGCCGGTCTTTGACGTAGCTGATCAGGTCGTGCGGTTTGCCAAGCGTCTCAAGAATCAATTCAACGACAGCAATATTTTCCATCTCGGCGTCCGCGCCGATGTTATAGACTTCGCCTGCCCGCCCGTCGAGAAGCACCGCCATGACCGCGCGGCAATGATCCTCGACATGAATCCAGTCCCGCACGTTCAACCCGTCCCCATAAACGGGCAGCTTTTTGTCCGCCAGCGCGTTGGTGATCATTAGCGGAATCAGCTTCTCCGGGAACTGATACGGCCCGTAGTTATTAGAGCATCTCGTAATGACGACCTCTTGCCCAAACGTCTTGTGCGCCGCGAGCGCAAGCAGATCCGCGGAGGCCTTGCTCGCCGAATACGGCGAACTCGGATCGAGCGGAGAGGTTTCCGTGAAGCGTCCGGTCAGCCCAAGCGAGCCATAGACCTCGTCCGTCGAAACCTGCAGAAACCGCTTCACGCCATGCTTGCGCGCTGTCTCGAGAAGCACCTCCGTGCCGCCGACGTTCGTATGGATGAAATTTCCCGGCTCGGAAATGCTGCGATCCACATGCGACTCCGCAGCGAAGTTCACCACCGCGTAAAACTTGTGCCGGGCCAGGATGGTCTCCATCGCGTTGCGGTCGGCAATATCGGATTGAAAGAACTCGTAACGTTCGCCGTAACGCTCGGGAACGCCGGCCAGGTTGTCCGGATTTCCCGCGTAGGTGAGCGCATCAACATTCGAGACGAATTCCTGCTGGTAATGCTCGAGCACGAAGCGCACAAAATTGCTGCCGATGAACCCGCAGCCACCGGTGACAAGGAGACGCATGCGGGGTGTGTAACATGCCCTGGATATCCGCCGCAATGAGGAAAACCCATGCTAGCGCTGCCAGCTCTTCTGGCGGAATGTTGATGCAGCTAGCCGATCAATCCCCGTCTGTTTGAGCCGCAGCTTCGCCAGTTCCGGCATTGATGAAGGAAAGCCCCTTTCGCTGCCGCTCCATGAACTCGATGGCCAGCGCGCGATAGGCTGCCGCGCCGGAGCCGGAGGGGTCATGCTCAAGGATGGTCCGGCCGTGACTGGGAGCTTCACCGAAGCGGATCGTTCGCGGAATCACCGTCTCGAAGACAACTTCCTGGAAGTGATTTCGCACCTCCCTGACCACTGCAGGATTGAGGTTTGTGCGGCTGTCAAACATCGTCATGAGCAGTCCGCAAATCGAGAGCCCCGGATTCGCCCCGCAAGCGCGGATCTGATCGGTCACCTGCATCAATAGGCCGAGACCCTCCAGAGCATAGTATTCGCACTGTATGGGAATAAGAACTTCATCGGCCGCCGCCAAGGCATTGGACATCAAAATTCCAAGTGAGGGAGGGCAATCGAGGAACATCAACTCGAATTCGCTTTGCATTCTCAAGGGCTCGAGAACGCGGCGAAGCTGAAGCATGTGCTCGTCCATGCGGGCCACCTCCACCTCTGCGCCGGCCATATCGAGATCAGCGGGAATTGCGAAAAGGTTTGGAAAGCGCGTGGGAACGACAAGTTCCTGCACGGGACGCGCTCCAATCATGGCCTGATAAAGACTTTGTCCGCCAAACTCGCCCAACGCAAGTGCGCTGGTGGCGTTGCCCTGGGGATCAAGATCGGCCAGGAGAACCCGTGTGCCACGTTCGGACAGCGCGGCAGAAAGGTTCAGGGAAGTTGTGGTTTTACCCACCCCGCCTTTCTGATTGGCGACAGCAATGATTTTCACAGGGAACGCCTCGAATAATACGCGACGACTCCGTCTGCGACCGCATCGGCATACTCGCGATAGATGCTCTTGCGCATGACTCCGCCGAAGTTGCGGCGCCCCTCATAATCCCCCGCCTGGATGCGGGCAAAGACAAGCCGGCTGTTCATTACATAGGGTTCAATATAGATGACGGGGCAAGCGAAAAGCCGATTGGCGAGGAGATTACGCGCCCAGACATAGGGGTTGTCGTTAACCCGGATTGCTGTGCCGCTGCGATAGAAATACGGCGGCAGACCGGTGGCTGCCGCCATCTTTCGGGAGACAAGATTTGTCAGGGCCAACTCTTCGAGAAACGAACGGTTGAGAAGCTTGACGAGCATGTCATAGCGCTGATCCTCGTAGGCAAGTTCCTGTTCGCTTAGAGCGCCCGAGATCAGGAAATGAAGATGATTCTGATCGACGAGCTGTGGGTTTGTCGCGTCGCCCCATGGCTCGGCATTGAAGTGAAGACAAATCACGACGTCGGGCCGGATGAGCTCATTGATTCGCCTTGCCCGCCGGCGGATTTCTGCTGCGCGATAGAAAAGTCGCTCGGTTTCCTTGCGGAGATTCTCTTCGTCAGCGGGAATACCCTTTTCGGAGAGTGACGCGATTGCGGCATTCTCAAGTTGGGCGGGGGTAAGAGAAGTGGACGGAGTGCGTTTCCCGCGGGTCAGGAACACCTGGGCGCCGAACCCTTCCAGTCGCGGTGCCAAAATCTCCGCCACAGTAAGCGTCATGTCCCCCTCGGTCACAGGAGGGGAGTCTTCGATTTGAAACCAACGCTCTTCCATTTTCGCCCAATAGCCGCCGATATGGCCTGGGTCCAGAGCTATCCTCAGACCCGCAAGAGGCTTCCCAGGCTCTTCGGCGGGAAGCTGGGCGCGCCCGCGCCAGGACCCTAGGGATCGATTTCGCCGCGTCGCGGGATAGCGCGAAGCGCAACAGAAACGGAGACATATCGGGTCGTGTCGTAATGACGGCCATATCATCCTTCACAGCAATTGTTTCTTTCCATACGCCGGCGGGAGCATACACTTGGTCCAGCAGTGAGACAAAATCCTGGCGCGTGATGGTCTCCTGAAAGGCGTCAAGCTTCGACCAATCCGGCTGAGGAGCCAGAGGACTGAGGGCCGCGTTGAGTGACGCTGCGAGGAGCAGAAAGGCGACGGTAACTTGGGCGGCTTTCAAGATGCGGGAATTTTTACACTGTGCAGCGAGGAAATTTCGATAGAAACGACAAATGATTCGCATTCTATTCCTGGGCGACATCGTCGGCGAGCCCGGACGAAGCGCCGTGTTGAAGTCCGTTCCCGTGTTTCTCAAGGAGCGCGGGGTGGATTTCGTCATCGTGAACGGCGAAAATGCGGCGGGCGGTCGTGGGATCACGGCGAAGATCGCAATAGACCTCCTTCGCAGCGGTGTGGCAGTCATTACAACAGGCGATCATGTCTGGGATCAAAGGGAAACCGCCTCATACATCTCCACAGAGCCGCGTTTGTTGCGTCCGATCAACTATCCCAACGGCGCGCCAGGACAGGGGAGCCTCGTTCTGGAGACAGGCAAAGGGAAAGTGGCCGTCCTCAATGTCCAGGGCCGCACCTTCATGCAACAAATTCTCGACAATCCCTTCCCTGCCGCTATGGCCGAAGTCGAACGTCTGCGACGAGAAACACCTGTCATCATCGTGGACATGCATGCCGAAACGACCAGCGAAAAAATCGCAATGGGCCGATTCCTCGATGGCAAGGTCTCGGCAGTCTTAGGTACCCATACCCATGTCCAAACAGCCGACGAGCGCATTTTCCCTGGCGGAACGGCATTTATTTGCGATGTCGGAATGTGTGGTCCCGACGACTCCTGCCTCGGCCGTGACCATCAGCCGATAATCAAGCGTTTCATAGATGGCCTTCCCGGACACTTCCCGGTTGCCGCAGGCCCTGTGCGCCTCTGCGGGGTGATCGTAGAAGTCGCGGAGTCCAGCGGAAAAGCACTTCGCCTCTGGAGGCTCAACGAGACGTTCGTCGAAAGTTAGACTAACAAGCAGAAAGCAACCGGAGAATTTTCTTCGAGGATACTCAGACCCCGTCAACGACGTATCGAACTATCCCGAAAGTTTAAAGTTTGTTTAGGCACCTGCTCTCCTGTCACAGGAGCACATGCGTCCTCGCGTGTGGTGTTCGACGCCTCGCCGAACACACTGCCGCCTCAACTTGGCACTCCAGTCGGCACATCCGGACACGACGCTGACGCCCAGCGACTGCGGAAGTGATAACTGGCACACGCGGGACGCATGTCTCCCCCAAAAAAAGCTCGAGCCGGCATCAGATCGCGAGTGTGACGCTTCACGCATGCGGGCAGCGATCGAGTCTTACGACCTGAGTTCAAGAGTCTCAAGTTGCTCAATGTTGCCTTTGAGGAGTTCGCCGCCAAAGTTTATCAACAGTCCATGTCTCAGGCGGGACAGTTTCAGATACGTGAGCATCTGTTTCTTGTGAACCCGAGAGAGAAATTCGAGAGATTTCAACTCGACAAGCACCATTCCCCCTACCACAAGGGGCGCTCGAGGGCCCTGGGTGAAACGCCTTCCGCGAAGCTGAATGGGAATTGACTCCTGCCGCTCCACTATAAGACCACTCTCTGCAAGGACGTCGACGAGTGACGTCGCGTAAACGGAATCGAGAAGTCCCGGTCCGATCTTCCTGTGGATTTCAACTGCGCGGTCGATCACAAACGCGGCGATGTTATTTGCGTCCATTTCTCGAAATGCTTTCCGCTGTTTATTCCTTGAGTGTGTAGCGAGCGGGTTCTAAGGCTAATTCGGGCTTTCCTTGCCAAGGCCGAGGAGTTTCTTCTTTCCAACTGCCGCCCTTGGCCACTCTCAGCTCCCACAAACCCAAGGCATTTAGGGATTTGGCTCGCTGCGTAGAACTCAAATGTGACAAACCTCTAAAATTCCTTGAGGAATGCGCCCATTACGTTGCGAGTGGACCAATATCACTTCTGATAGGCGAGGGGACAGCTGCAGGACTGTAAACTCCGCCGACAAAGGCGCCCCTGGGTATCTGGCCCATCTCCTTTAGTTCGAACGTTCGAACAGAATAGCTATTCAGGAATATTACGCGACACTTAAGAGAATTATGGGGGGGCACGGCGAATGCCAGCAACTATTTCTCCTTGGTCGGGGATGGGACATCGCCGTCGCGACTCAAGTGAACCAGCGCATCGAGCTAGGCATTCACTCGGTCTAGAGCGTAGCTGGCAGCGCCAAGAAGCGCGGCCTGATCGTTCAAGACGATTTTCACTGGCATCGTTTTCATGAGTCCTGAGAGGCGGCCCTTGTCATTGAACGACTTAATGAAGTCGGCACTCCGGGCAGCGTTGAACATCTTGCCGGGAATGCCACCACCGAGGTAGACGCCGCCCGTGGCCATCGTCTTGAGCGCCATATTGCCCGCCTCCGCGCCAAACGAGGACACAAAGATTTCTATTGTCTGAGCGCACATTGGGCATTCGCCGGAATCCGCATACTTGGAGATGACCAAGCCGGGATTGTGCGTCTTCATTTCCGACGCGACCTGAGGAAGTTCCTGTCCACGGCCTGTATCACGAAGAAACTTGTAGATATTTTCCAAGCCCATCCCGGACACCACGCGCTCATAGCTGACATGCCCGTATTCTTTGATGAGGTATTCAAGCAGAGCGATCTCAAGCTCGTTACGGGGACCGAAATCCGTATGGCCGCCCTCGCAAGCCCACACGCGGTATTTCTTTCTCTTGCCGTCCCAAAACAGCCCGCCTTCCCCCAGACCGGTGCCCGGAGAAACGACGCAACGGTTGCCTCCCAGCGCGGCTGGACCTTCCTGGATGACCGAGAAATCGTCTGGACTGAGTTCACTGATCCCGTAGGCGTTGGCTTCGAGGTCGTTCAAAATGCTGACCTGAGGAATCGAAAACTCTCTCTCAATCTCGGCGGCATCGACACCCCAATTGAGATTTGTTGGTTTGGCGCGGCCGTATTTCACAGGGCCCGGCACGCCAAAGCACGCGGCAGGGATGTGACCCTTTTCATCCTGCAGAAACTCCTGGATGATGGCGTTGAGGCTGGGATAGTCGGAACTTGGAAATCGATGGTTGCGTTTGATGCTGAGCGTATCGCCATTGACGGATAGTATGGCGAGGTTGCTCTTAGTTCCGCCGATGTCACCGGCGAGGATTAGTTGGGATTGTTCGGTCATGGGGATGCGGTATTACTTGGCTTGGAGGATGCGGGACGGAGTCAGCCTTGCCATGCCGGTCTCTGGCAGCGCAGAGAATTCTGCCTCGGTTATCGCTTGAGCTGATAGTGGTGCCAGTTATGCCCGTTTTTCTCGATGAGGTGGTTTGCGGCTTCGGGACCCCAAGTGCCTGCGGGATAGTTGGGAAAATCGCGGGCTGGAAGGGCTTGCCAGACATCAAGGATCGGGTTCACAATCCTCCAGGATGCGTCCACGCTGTCATAGCGGTGGAAGAGCGTCGTATCACCTACGGTGCAATCGTAGAGGAGGGTTTCGTAGCCCGTGGCGGCAGTGTGTTCGCCGAAATCGGAGTAACTGAACTCTAGCGGAACGTTGGCTAGGTAGATGTGGGGGCCGGGTCGTTTGGCGTGAATATCGAGTGTGATCCCTTCATCGGGCTGAACGTGAATGACGAGGCGGTTGGGGGTGATGTTGCTCTGAACGTCTTCGCCGAAAAGAAGAAGCGGCGCACGGCGGAATCCGATGACGATTTGCGTGGTGTGGGCGGCCAGGCGTTTGCCGCTGCGAACGTAAAACGGAACCTCCGCCCAACGCCAGTTTTCCACCTCCAGCTTCATGGCAACGAAAGTCTCCGTGTTCGAACTTGGATTGACATCGGGTTCGGTGCGGTAAGCCGGGACGCTCTTGCCGTCTATTTCGCCAGGGCCATACTGACCGCGCACGGTGTTGGCGATGACTTCCTCCGGTTCCATCGGCCGGATCGCCTCGAGCACCTTCACTTTTTCGTTGCGCACACTATCGCCGGAGATGGAGCTTGGCGGCTCCATTGCGATCAGCGACAGGACTGAGAGAATGTGGTTTTGCACCATGTCGCGAACAACGCCGGAGTGGTCGTAGTATCCGCCGCGCAATTCGACCCCGAGCTCTTCAGCCACCGTGATCTGAACGTATTCGATGTAGCGCCGGTTCCAGATGGGCTCGAAGGTGGAATTTCCAAAGCGAAAGACCATGATGTTCTGTACGGTCTCCTTGCCGAGGTAATGATCGATGCGGTAAATTTGCGATTCCTCGACATTCTTGCTGAGCGCGGAACTTAACTCCCTTGCGCTTGCCAGGTCGTGGCCAAAGGGCTTCTCGATGATGATCCGCCGCCAAGCCTTGGCCGTCTGCGTGGTGAGTCCCACCGCGTTGAGCTGCTCAACGACTTTCGCAAAAAACGTCGGCGCCACCGCGAGGTAGAACAGGACGTTCCCTGGCAGGTTCCAGGTCTTTTGCGCGTCGGCAATTTTCGCCGCGAGATGTTTGAACGTCTCGATCGTATTGAAATCGCCCTTGATATAGTAGCTGCGATTGGAAAAGTCGTTCCACTCCTTGTCGTCTACCTGCCGGGTCGCGAATTGCTTAATGTTTTCGGTGATTGTCTGACGATACATCTCGTCGTTTCCCTCGCTCACAGCGACACCAACGACAGCGAAATTGGAGGGGAGCAATTTCAGGGCCTTGAGATTGTAAAGGGCAGGCAGCAGTTTTCGTTTTGTGAGGTCGCCGGATGCACCGAAAATCACAATGGTGCAAGGGTCGCCGGGACATTCGTGGCCGGTCAAGGGTAGTTCGGACATTGCGGCTGCAATTAAGCCTTACGCAGTGTCCGGCTGCAAGGCAGAAGAGTTGCGGGGCTCGTGCCGCCGCCGCCCGAGCACTCCAAGGAGCCGAGATCCTACAGCTGAATCACACGGGCCGAGAAGATATCGCCGCTCTCAAGGAGCTTGGAAAGCAGCTCGCTGCCCGGCGCGCTATCGAGATTGAGCAAAGTGAGCGCCCTGCCTCCGGCTTCGTTTCGCGACAGACTCATGCTGGCTATGTTTACGTTGTGGGTTCCAAGGATTGTGCCGATCTTGCCGACAATTCCAGGGACGTCGTGATTCTCGAGAAGCAGAATCACTCCACTGGGCGTCGCCTCGACGGGATTGCTGTTGACCCTGACAATCCGAGGTTCGTTCCTTGCGCCAAAAAAAGTGCCTCCAATGGAGACCTTCGTATCCCCACTCCAGACCGCGACATGCAACCATTCGTTGAAATCGGTTTGTTCGGTGGATTTGACTTCCTGGACAGCGATGCCGCGGGCGGCGGCCACGGAGCGCACGTTGACGCTATTGACTTCCTCGCCGCCAGTGTGCTTAAGGAAACCGGTGAGAATTGAGCGAGTGACGGCATCATCGGATGGCAACTCGACGGCCTTTCCCCCGTACGTGATTACGATGCGATCATTGCGGTTCGGCGCGAGTTGAGCGGCAAAGCGGCCGAGCTTGTCGCCCAGGGTGAGGTACGGTTTGACGATGGCTGCAGTCTTGGCGTCCATGCTTGGCATATTGACCGCGTTGCGAATTTCCCCGTCAAGCAGGGCGGCGCGGATAGCCTGTGCAATTTCAATGCCCACATTTTCCTGCGCCTCGGCCGTACTCGCCCCGAGGTGAGGGGTGAAAACGATGTTCTCCAGATTTCGCAAGGGAAAGTCCGCGGGCGGGGGCTCGACTTCGAAAACGTCGAGCGCGGCTGCGGCCACGTGTTTTGTGCCCAAAGCGATTCGGAGTGCGGCTTCGTCAATGAGACCGCCACGCGCGCAGTTGACGATCCGGACCCCGTTCTTGCAGAGAGCAAGCCGGCGCTCATCGAGCATATGGCGCGTTTCATCCGTCAGCGGCATATGCAGCGAAAGAAAATCGCAGAGCGGCAGAAGCTCATCGATCTGCTCGACGAGTTCGACCTGAAGGCCGCGTGCTTTGCTGGCGGAAAGGTATGGGTCATAAGCGATCACGCGCATTCCGAAGGCGATGGCGCGCCGGGCGATCTCCGTTCCAATGCGACCCATTCCAAGGATGCCTAGCGTCTTGTTGTAGAGCTCGACGCCCTCGTATTTCTTGCGATCCCATTTGCCGGCTTTCACACTTGCATCCGCCTGGGGTATGGCGCGCGCAATGGAGACGAGAAGGGAGAAGGCATGCTCAGCAGTGGAAATCGTGTTCCCGCCGGGTGTATTCATCACGATAACCCCCCATTTGGTTGCGGCGTCCACATCGACGTTGTCGACGCCCACTCCGGCTCGACCGACCACTTTGAGCTTTTTAGCCGCTTCAAGAATCGCTGCACTCACCTTTGTCTGGCTGCGAACGACGAGCGCGGAGAATTCGGGAATGATCTTAATGATCTCGGCCTCGGACAGACCCGTCTTGACAACGACCTCAAGCTCGCCGCCAGCGGCAATCTCATCCAATCCCCGCTGCGACACAGGATCGGCGACGAGAACTCTCGGGACTTGCATGGAGCCTCCCAGACTATGCGGACATATCGAGGATGTCAAAATCTGCTCCCGGCACCCGATTGCAGCCCCAAGGTGCTAGTCGCCACCCTTCCGATCGCTTTCCAACGCACGAGGATCCTTCCCGAAAACGCTTGCCTCACTGGCTTGTTCGGCCATCGTACCGGAAGCGTGAAATGGTCCTTTCGCATAGCAACCGTTGCCGGCATCCAGGTGCGAATCCACTTCACGTTTTTGCTTCTCCTCGGCTTCTACGCTTGGATTTACTATACGGAAGGCGGCCCGAAAGCGGCAATGTATGGTGTTGCTTTCACGCTGCTAATCTTTCTCTGCGTGCTGCTGCATGAGTTCGGCCATGCTTTCGCGGCAAAGGCTTTTGGGATCCGGACTCCGGACATCACGCTGCTGCCGATTGGCGGCGTTGCGCGCCTGGAGAGAATGCCTGCCAATCCCTGGCAGGAACTGGTCATCGCGATCGCAGGTCCGGCGGTCAATGTCTTGATCGCCCTCGTCGTGTTTCTCCTTATCGGAGGAGTGTTGCCATTGCACGAATTTTTACTGATCGACAGCGCGGGCGGAAACCTGCTGGCAAAGCTTCTATTTGTGAACGTTCTTCTGGTAGCCTTCAATTTGATTCCAGCTTTCCCAATGGATGGAGGACGCGTGCTGCGCGCTCTATTGGCCACACAGATGCGCTATGCCGCCGCGACCCAATTGGCGGCGAGGGTGGGGCAAGTCATCGCCGTGCTCTTCGTCGTCGCGAGCCTGACGCCTTGGGGCGGACCAATGCTCGCTCTAATCGCGGCCTTTGTTTTCCTGGGTGCGCAGCAGGAACTGGCATACGCTCGTTTGCGAGAGACGGCGCAGGGCTTGCGCGTGGGACAGGCGATGATCACCCGCTTCCAGACCTTGCCGACCTCCTTGAAAGCGGCCGAAATTGCCGCCAGCCTGGCAGGAAGCAATCAAAGGGTTTTCCCGTTCGTGGACGAACGCCTCCGCCTCTATGGCTTCGCAAGCCGGGAGGAACTGCAAAAGGCGGCTCACGAACTCCCGGCCCAGGCCCCGGCAAACTGCATTGCACGGAAGATTCCCGCTGTGCACCCGAATACCGGATTTGAAGAGGCGTTGGAACTCATGCAACAGTCTTCCGAACCGCTGCTCCCTGTCGTCAATGCCTCCGGACAGATTGTCGGACTCGTCAGCGTCGGACATCTCGCCGAGCTGTCGGCCTCGAAAGCAGCCCGGCCTTAGCTTGCGAAACGTCCCACGAATAGGGCTTGCGCGCTCCAGCCCGGCCGATAAAAGGGTCGTTTGTTCGCCCCGGCAGAAATATCATCGTCACCGCGCTTGACAGTAAGTGATGGCATTGATGCTATTGGGCGCGCAAAGGACGTTTCTCTCCCATGCAATCCTTCTCTCTCATTGCCGCTGGTTTAACGCTGAATGCTCCCAGTTTCAGCGAAGTCGGGGTTACGTATTGGGAGTGGCTGACAAATTCGATTGTCGCATCAATTATCGTCGTTACGGCCGTCGTTTTATGGGCGCGCAAAGCGACCAAGACGATGCAGGTGGTTCCTGGCCCGACGCAGAATTCTTTCGAAGCGGTCGTCGAGTTTTTGTACGACACGCTTGAGGGCATCGTGGGCAAGCACATGGTCGCACGCGTTTTCAGTCTGCTCGCCACCCTCTTTATCTTCATTCTGGTCGCCAACTGGTTTGGGCTCCTTCCGGGCGTGGGATCAATCGGATGGGGGCATGATGTGCCGGGCCACGGCTTTGAGGTGGTTGTACCGCTGCTGCGGCCCACAACCGCGGATCTGAACATGACGCTTGGGATGGCAGCCGTCTTCATGTGCTTTTGGATATATTGGACAGTCACCGAAGTCGGCGTCTGGGGATTTCTTGTTCACACCTTCGGACCAAAAGGCGGACTCAAAGGCCTCATGCTGCTCATCTTCGCCGTCATCTTTTTCTTTGTCGGAATTATCGAGGTGGTCTCCATCATGGTTCGGCCTGTCTCCCTGTCGCTGCGGCTTTTTGGCAACGTGTTTGCAGGTGAGACTCTCTTGGCATCGATGATTACTCTGGGGCAGACGCTGGGCCTTCCGACTATTGTCACCTATATCATGAGTCTCATCGTTCCTGTGCCCTTTTACTTTCTTGAACTGCTGGTTGGACTATTGCAGGCCCTGGTCTTCATGCTTCTTTGCGCCGTCTATATCCAGCTCTCCACGACTCACGATGAGGAAGAGGAGCATTAACAGATTTCCCACCGGGACCGTGCAAGTCTGCGGACGGTGAGAAAAACAAACACAAAAATAAAACTCACATTATGATCCTTCCTATTCTTGCAGCAGAAGCGGCCGCAGCGGGTATAACTGGCAGTTTCACCCTCGGCATGGCTGGACTCGGATCCGGCATCGGAATCGGCCTCGTCGGAGCGAAGGCGGCTGAAGCTGTGGGACGCAACCCGGGCGCCTTCGGGCGCGTGCTCACGCTCAGCATCCTCGGCATGGCTCTTGCGGAATCCATCGCGATTTATGCGCTGATTCTCGCTTTCCAGGGCCGTTAAGCTCATCTGGCCGTCCGCTCCTAACAAAGAGCGGGCGGCCCAAGCATTCTTCGGACATGGACGTTATAACACAGATTTTCTCGGACTTCGGGGTGACCTGGCCGAAGTTCATTGCGCAGGTCATCTTGTTCCTTGTGGTTTATTGGGTCTTAAACAAGTACGCTTTCGGACCTGTTCTTAAGATGCTCACCGAGCGCCGCCGCAGAATCGAGGAAGGTCAGCACAACGCCGAAAGAATCAAGAAGCAGCTGGCAGATGCGGAACTGCGCTATCAGGAAGTCCTGCGCAAAGCCAACGAGGACGCCAGCAGATTGCTTGAAGAGGCTCGCACCAGCAGCGATGCGATTAGCCAAAAGCAGCTTCAGCAGGCGATCAAGGACGCCGAGGGAATCATTGCCAAGGCCCAGGACACCATTGTGCAAGAGCGCAACAAGATGGTTTCCGAAGTCAAAAAAGAGATGGTTGATCTCGTTGTCAAGACTACCGCAAAGGTCGTTGGAAAGGTGATCACGCCCGAGGATCAGAAACGTCTCTCAGAAGAAACCGCCAAGCAGCTCGCAGCCTGAGATAATGAAGATTAGCAGGGAAGCCCGACGCATGGCCCGCGAGTTGTACGGGCTCAGCTTGGTGAACGGTCGACTTGACGCGAATCGCGTCTCAGAGATCTCCCAACGCCTTGTCACTGAAAAGCCACGCGGTTATCTCCAGGCCCTTAAGGAGCTCAGCCGGCTTGTGCGCCTCGAACTCGACCGGCGCCACGCCATCGTCGAAAGCGCCGAGCCTCTCGATGAGACGAGCGCCTCGAACATCGTACACACCCTCAAGTCAAAATTCGGAAGCGACATCACCATTGAGTTTCGCACTTCGCCGGCACTTCTGGGCGGGCTGCGCGTCAAGCTCGGCAGCGATGTCTGGGACGGCAGTGTGAACAGCCGCCTCGCCGCATTCTCCCAGCAACTCTAAACCGGTCCATCCATGAGCAACATTCTGCAAGAACTCGAAAGCAAAATCGAAAGCATCCACAGCGCTTCAACCACTAAAGCCAACGTCGGCATCGTCCGGGAAATCGGCGATGGCGTGGCTAAGATTGAAGGCCTCAGCGACGCAATGCTTAACGAGATGCTCGAATTTCCGGGCGGCCTTTATGGACTGGCGCTCAACCTCGAAGAGACGGAGGTCGGCGCAATCATTCTTGGTGACTATACAAGCATCAGCGAAGGTGACGAGGTCAAGACCACCGGACGCCTCCTGCAAACCCCGGTCGGCAAAGGTTTGCTTGGTCGTGTAGTGGATACGTTGGGAAAGCCCCTCGATGGCAAAGGACCTATTGAAGCCACGGAGTTTTATCCGACCGAGAACATCGCTTTCGGCATCATCGAGCGCAAAAGCGTAAGTCAGCCGGTGCAGACTGGAATCATGGCAGTCGATGCAATGATCCCGATTGGCCGTGGACAGCGTGAGCTGATTATTGGCGATCGTGCAACCGGCAAGACCACCATCGCCATCGACACAATTCTCAACCAGGCCAAAATCAACAAGGCTGGAGAGGAGGCGGGGGATCCCAATTTCCGTCCGATGTATTCGATCTACGTGGCTGTTGGCCAGAAAAACTCCAACATTGCTCGCGTGGTCAGTGTTCTCGAAGAGAATGACGCCCTCAGGCACACGATCATCGTTGCGGCGGCCGCCTCGGACGCCGCGGCAGATCAATACCTTGCTCCGTTCACAGGCGCCGCGATGGGGGAGTGGTTTATGTCCAATGGCATGGACGCTTTGATCGTCTTCGACGATTTGACCAAGCATGCGGCGGCCTACAGGCAGGTCTGCCTTCTTCTCAAGCGGCCCTCGGGCCGCGAAGCGTATCCCGGCGACGTCTTTTACCTTCACAGCCGCCTTCTTGAGCGATCTGCCCGCCTCAATGAAAAGTTCGGCAATGGCTCGCTCACTGCGCTTCCCATCATCGAGACCCAGGCCGGTGACGTGTCGGCTTACATCCCCACCAACGTCATCTCCATCACCGACGGTCAGATCTACCTCGAAACCGACTTGTTTTATCAGGGCATTCGCCCCGCCATCTCGGTTGGCCTCTCGGTGTCGCGTGTCGGTTCCGCCGCCCAAATCAAGGCAATGAAGCAGGTCGCCGGCAAGATCAAAGGCGACCTAGCGCAGTTTCGAGAACTCGCTGCCTTCGCTCAGTTCGGCTCGGATCTCGATGCGAAAACCAAGGGGACGCTCGACCGGGGCCAGCGCATCGTTGAGCTCTTCAAACAAACGCAATACCAGCCGATGTATGTGCAGCTTCAGGCGGCTGTCCTCTGGTCGATGCAAAACGGGTATCTCGATCCCATTCCCGTTGACCGTATCAAGGAATTCCAGTTGAAGCTCCAGGAATTCCTGAGCACGCGCAAGGAGGAAGTGCTGAACAAGATTCTCGCCAAGAAGCAAATCGATGAGGAGATCGAAAAGGATCTCAAGGCTGCTCTCGACGAATTTAAGGTCCTCTTTAAGTAATCTTCTATGGCGAGCCTTCGAGACATCCGCCGGCGCATCAAGTCCGTAAAAAATACGGCGCAAATCACCAAAGCCATGCAAATGGTGGCTGCGTCAAAAATGCGCAAAGCCCAGGAGGCCGCTCTCAACGGGCGTCCCTATGCGTTGTTGTTAAATCGCGTGCTCGTCTCGCTGCGCAACCGTCTCGATCAGAATCTGCACCCCCTGCTGGAGAAGCGTGAGGTCAAGAACGAGATGGTTGTCGTTCTAAGCACCGACAAGGGCCTTTGCGGAGGCCTGAATACAAATCTCTTCCGCGAAGTGACGAACTTCAATACGCAGACGACGCAGTTCATATCAGTCGGGCGCAAAGGCACTCAGTTCCTTGCGCGAACAAAGCGGAATATGATCGCCGACTTCCCGTTGAAAGACCAGCCGACGTTTCTCGAGACCAAGGTCATTTCCAAATTTTTCATCGAGAGGTTTCTGAGCGGCGAAGTGGACAAAGTCACTGTGCTCTGGCCTCGCTTCGTCAATACGCTGACGCAAAAGCCGACGGCCTTGACCCTGCTACCGATCACAAGTCCTGAAGAGGCGGGATTGACAGGCGCCACGGAGGCGCCGATTCCCGAGCCTGAAGGCGACATCATCTTCGAGCCCAGCCCGGAGAAAATCCTCGAGAACATCGTACCGTATTACGTCCATTTTGCGCTTTTTCAGATGCTTCTCGCCACGCGAGCCTCGGAGCACAGTGCCCGAATGGTTGCAATGAAGAGCGCCACCGACAACGCCAAGGAGATCGTCAAGGACCTCACCCTCGAATACAACAAGGCCCGTCAGGCGAACATTACAAAGGAGCTTCTCGAAATTACTACCGCGCAGCTTGCGCTCGGCTAACCCGTCATCACCATGAGCAACAAAGGAAAAATCGTCCAAGTAATCGGTCCCGTCGTGGACGTCAAATTCAATCCGGAAGAAGGGTTTCCCAAGATATTCGACGCTCTCGAAATCAATTTTAAGGCGGCCAAAGGACCCGTCAAGCTGACCCTCGAGGTTCAGCAGCATCTTGGCCAAAATTGGGTGCGCGCAATTGCAATGAGTTCCACCGAAGGACTCCAACGCGGAATGGAAGTGCTTAACACCGCCGCGCCGATTTCCGTTCCGGTTGGTGATGGTGTGCTTGGCCGCATCTTCAATGTCGTCGGCGAGCCCACCGACCAGCGCGGTCCGGTGGAATTTACGAAGAAGTATTCAATTCATCGTCCTGCTCCTCCGCTCGTTGAGCAGGATACCAAGGCAAATATCCTCGAAACGGGCATCAAAGTCATCGACCTCATCTGTCCCTTCACCAAGGGTGGCAAGGTCGGCGCGTTTGGCGGAGCCGGTGTCGGTAAGACGGTCGTCATCATGGAGCTCATCAACAATATTGCCAAGGGCCACGGCGGATACTCGGTCTTCGCCGGAGTGGGTGAGCGCACTCGCGAGGGAAACGACCTGTACGGGGAGATGAGCGAAGCGGGCGTCATCGACCTCAAAAACATAGCAAATTCCAAAGTCGCGCTCGTCTACGGACAGATGAACGAGCCTCCAGGCGCCCGCCTGCGAGTCGCCCTAACCGCCCTCTCCATGGCAGAATATTTCCGCGACGAAAAGAACCAGGACGTGCTTCTCTTCATTGATAACATTTTCCGATTTTCGCAGGCAGGTTCCGAAGTCTCTGCCTTGCTCGGACGCACCCCGAGCGCTGTAGGCTATCAACCCACACTCGCGGCGGAAATGGGCGATCTGCAGGAGCGGATCACATCGACTACCAAAGGTTCAATCACCTCTTTCCAGGCTGTTTACGTGCCCGCCGACGATCTGACCGACCCCGCTCCGGCCAACACATTCGCGCATCTTGACTCGACCATCGTGTTGGAGCGCTCCATTGCGGAACTGGGAATCTATCCGGCAGTCGATCCACTTGCCTCGACGTCCAAAGCTCTCGCTCCCGAGATCGTGGGAGAGGAACACTACGCCGTGGCCCGCGGCGTTCAAAAGGTGCTCCAGCGGTATAGGGACCTCCAAGACATTATCGCCATTCTTGGGATGGACGAGTTGTCCGCCGACGACAAGCTCACTGTCTTTCGAGCGCGCAAAATTCAACGCTTCCTGAGCCAGCCCTTCCATGTGGCGGAAGTCTTCACGGGAACACCCGGCCAATACGTTTCCACATCTGAAACCATTCGCGGCTTCAAGGAAATCCTCGACGGCAAGCACGACGATGTTAACGAAGGCAACTTCTACATGAAGGGTGGCATCGATATGATCAAGGAGTAGCGTTGACTCCTGAAAGCTGACTCCTATGTCCACTCTCCGACTTGAGATCGTCACTCCCGAAGCGAAGACCTATTCAGACGACGTTGATTCCGTTGTGATCCCGGGTGCTGAGGGAGAGTTCGGCGTCCTTCCCCAACACGTTGCCTTGATGACGGAGATCATTCCTGGAGAGCTTCGGATTATGAAGGGTGGCCAGGAAACCCGGTTGGCGGTAGGGGCGGGCTTTGTCGAGGTCACACAGCAATCGGTCTCTGTACTGACCGATATGGCCGTCCTCGAAGAGGAAATCGATGAAGCAGCCGCGGAAGCCGCCATTCGACGGGCCGAAGAAGCCATGAAAAGCAAGCACCTCGATGAAGAGGGCTATGCCGCCGTGCAGGCGGCAATTCAAAAGTCGTATGCTCAGCTTCGGGTCAAACGCCGCCGCGCGGGCTGACCGCTCGGAATCAAGCGTGATCCGGCGATAGTTGAAGCGGATGAGGGATCCGCTAGGTTTTGGCATGTCGGGTGAGATTCGCAAGGTCCTTGGCAGCGTGCTTAGCAGCGGACCGTGCCTCATCGGGCAGGTCCGCATTCTTCCCGACTACTCCTTGACCCATGTGGGGGATGCGCTAAAGCCGGAACTGGATACCTTCACGAATCCGCATGATGCCATAGAAATCGCCAGGTACGATGACGATGGGAAATACCGGCCGCTCAAAACTGCTCCAAATTTGAGGCACGGCTGGCGGCTCAATTTGAAGAATCTCGATGAAGCATCGCTCGCATTGGATTTTCTTTACCCAGCCGCGCTGGGTACCGCCCTTGCATTTGCGCGAAGCGAGCTCAAAGCTGTGGATCTCCGCGAAACGCTTGCACGTCAGACCGGCATGTACGCGGTCGTGAGGAAGGTCACCGACGAACAGGCGGAATCACTGGTCGCAAGAACATGCAATCATAGGGATGGATGCTTGCGTCACATCCTTTGGTCGATCTCACCCGGAAGACCCACGTCTTTGAGCCGCCGGGCATCTGAAGTGCAGCAAGCAGAAAAGGAAATTCCTGTGCTCTGCGCGGAAGCATGCAATTTGCTCGTCGCTGCAGGAAGGAAGATCGTCAAGACCCGGGCGGCGTGAGCTCTTGCTGGTCTTCATAGGTCTCCGGCTCGATATGAATGACAACGTCGGCCATGTGAAAACCGCCGTCGAGCAACCGGTTCTTCACGCGATGCGCGATGTCATGGCCTTCACGGACCGTGCATTCGCCAGCCACTCGTACATGAATGTCCGCAAATCGCATGAAGCCGCTCTTGCGCACGCGGCACTTTTCCGCGCTCGTGACGCCCGGCACCCCGCGAACGGCCACCAGAATTTCCGAGACCAATTCCGGAGCGGCCTGCGCATCCAGGACTTCGCCGATCGATTCGCGAAGCATTCCGAGACCATTGAAAATGATTACTGCGCAAGAAAAAAGCGCCGCCCAATCATCCGCTTGCGCCCAGGAGGGTCCCCCGATCAGCGCGGCCGAAATACCCACAGCCGCTGCCAGGGAGGTCATCGCGTCGGAGCGATGGTGCCATGCGTCAGTCTGAAGGGCCTTGCTTTCAATGGTCGCGCTGCGCAAATTGACCCATCGGAAGAGCCCCTCCTTCAGCACGATGGTCGCCCCAAGAACAACCAGCGTAAACCCTGCCGGAGCGTTATCCAGATCGGCAGAGCGTTGCATAAGAAAGATATCGCGTAAACTGTGCAGACCAAGCGCCGCCCCTGCCACGACGAGCAACAGGGAACCGGCGACTGCTGCCAGCGATTCCATCTTGCCGTGACCATAGGGATGATCGCTGTCTGGCGGTCGCTCCGCATATTTGATTGCTCCCCACATCATGATGGAACTCAACACGTCCAGCGATGACTCGATACCATCGGCAATCAGCGCCCGTGAATGACCAAAAAGACCGCCTGCGATCTTTGTGAGAGCAAGGACCAAGTTGACGATAATGCCTGCCAGCAAAAGTTCGCGGCTTTCCTTCGCACGGCGTTCCACCGAATCCACAAGATCACCCTTTGCTGGCGAAACCTAGAAATTGGTAAAGCTCATCCTACCCGCGGCTGGCTCAAAATCGCCGCCTTCCG
The DNA here is from genome assembly GCA_963810765.1 of uncultured Verrucomicrobiae bacterium. GTDB lineage: Bacteria > Verrucomicrobiota > Verrucomicrobiia > Chthoniobacterales > Terrimicrobiaceae > DASTFP01. The sequence goes on along the minus strand of CAWEOV010000012.1, from coordinate 581,625 downwards.
TCTTGACCAAATAGGCAACGGATCGCTCCTTCTCATTTGGAATCGGCACCTCGCCGGGTCCGGCCCAACCTTGGGGATGCTCTGTCACCGAATAAAAGATGTTCACAATTTCATTGGGTTTCAGACCGCTGGTTGTGCGAAAGACTTCTGTCGTCAAGGCCACTACATGAACTCTTTGCTGCGTCGGAGATTCTCCGGGCTCCACATCCACCCGCAGAACCTCAATCCTAACATACTCGGGCGCCTTCGCTTGCATTGACTCGTAAGCTGACGGGGGAAGCTCCGCATGCAACGCCGGAATGAGGAGAAATATCAGAAGTACGCGAAAGTTCATGCCCATTCGGGTTTAGCAGCTTTATGAAAGCGGGTAAATGAACGAATCCTACTGAACTCGACGGACTGCGGTCATTGTTCGGGAGCCCAATTCTCAATGTCACTGGCCGCTCTCAGCTCCAGCCCGTGATTCCCGAATGAATTCGGTAACCGCCGATTGAATTTGTGAAGCGAGATCAACCTTTGCTTGAACAAAACGTGGCTTGAACCAGGGGAACATTCCCAATAGATCATAGGTGACCAAAATCTGACCGTCACAGCCACGTCCGCTGCCAATTCCAATCGTGGGTACTCGAATCCTCTGCGAAATCGCCTCCGCAACCGGAGGCGAAACCAATTCGAGTACCATGCCGAAGACCCCCGCATCGGCCAAAGCCAACGCATCTTCCATGAGTTGCTCCGCCTGCTTTTGAGTCTTTCCCTTAATTCGATAGCCGCCTTCCTCCTTCACTTTTTGCGGCAGCATCCCAATGTGGCCGAGAACAGGGATCCCCTCGCCAAGAATTGCTCTGATGACGGGCAGCAGCTCTTCTCCGCCCTCTGCTTTAACTCCGTTGGCACCCGCCTCGATCAGCTCGCGAGCGCTAAGCACACCCACAGCTTCGGTCTCTGTGCTGTGTGCCGGAAGATCAGCGATCAACGGTGTCTTGTTAACTCCCCTCGCAACCGCCTTCGTGTGGTGGACCATATCACCCAAGGTTACCTCCGTTGTGTCAGGATGACCCAAAACGACCATGCCCAAAGAATCACCAACCAAGAGGAAATCCAACCCCAGCTCATCCAGTAGTCTCCCCATCGGATAGTCGTATGCAGTCAATGCGGCGAACCTCCAGGACTTCCGCTTACGCGAAACGAAAGCTTTCGCAATTGGGCTTATTTGCTTTTTATTAGTAACAACATTTCCCATAAGACTTTGGGTCAGTAAATTACGTTGCAATACACTTCTACGCTTTCATCGCTTGTCAAATTTGCGAACAGTTCTTCGACATTTCTGGCGAGGTGCGGAAGAATGAGTTTTGGCCGGATATCAGCCAGAGGTCGGAGCACGAAGCGACGTCCTGCGATTCGAGGATGAGGTATGGTAAGGTCGGGTTCTGAAAGCGCGATGTCGTCGCAGTAGAGCAAATCTATGTCGATTGTCCGGGGGCTGTTTTTCTTTTGATTGGGCGACCGGCCGAGGTCTCGTTCGATGTTTTTGAAGCTATCGAGAAGTTCGTGCGGCCGCATTTCGCTGGAAAATTCGAGCGCGGCGTTGAGGAACGGCGGCGATCCTGCTGAGCAGCCGACGGGAGAAGTTTCGTAGACCTTGGAGCAAAGTACCGGTTGCGTTCCATCGTGAAGGCTGAAAACGCGGCGACGGGCGGCTTGGAGATAAAAGAGGCGAGGCTCGATATTGGACCCAAGTGCGATTCCGGCGCGCATGTTTTCAGTAAGGCGGTGAGGAGCAGCGAAGGCTGGTCTTCTCTGCTTGCAAGGCTCATTTTAGTCCGAGGACGTCTTGCATGTCATATAGACCCGGGGCTTGACGCTGCGCCCATTTGACCGCGCGAAGCGCCCCTTTTGCGAAAGTTTCCCGGCTAGAAGCCCTGTGTGTGAGTTCAACCCGCTCACCAGGGCTGGCGTAAACGACCGTGTGGTCACCCACCACGTCACCTCCACGCAGGGCATGCATTCCGATTTCCGTTTCGGTTCGCTCACCGACCATCCCTGCGCGTCCGTGGCGGACGTCACTCTCATAGTTCAGGCCTCGAATCTCAGAGAGGATCTCGGCAAGACGTTTGGCCGTTCCGCTCGGAGCGTCTTTTTTCAGGCGGTGATGCATTTCAATAATCTCCAAATCGAAATCTGAGCCAAGAATCTCCGCGGTTTTGCGCGTAAGCCAGAAGAGCGTGTTGACGCCGACGCTGAAATTGGGAGCGAAGACGATGGGGATTCTCCGTGCTGAATTTTCCACGCTGCGACGGCTCGGACCGTCTTGACCAGTTGTGCCAATAACCAGAATCTTTCCGGCTTGTTCGCACATTTGAGCCACCGCGGCCGTGGCGTCTGCCTGCGTAAAATCAATTACAGCGTGGCATTCCGGGAGCACGGAGGCCAGATCGTCTCCGACATCAACCTGGGCGGCAACTTCAAGCTCCGAATCGGCCGCCGCGCAAGAGATGAGGGCTTTGCCCATACGGCCTTTGGCGCCGTTGATGAGCAGTTTGAGCGGGGTCATAGAAGCGTCCGGTGGTCGCTTGAAATCAGTTCGGCAAGCAGATTGCAGCCGCGTTTCTCATAGCAGTTTTAACGCGGAGAGAGTCGAACGCAATTTTTCCTTGTTGGAATCGCTCATCTCGCAGAGCGGCAGGCGAACTTCGGCGCTCATGATACCCTTAAGGAAGAGCGCATATTTGATCGGAACGGGATTCGGCTCAATGAACAAATCCTTGAACAGCCGATAGTAGTGCCGGTGGGCATCAACAGCTTCCTGGGTGCGCCCCGCCCGCCACGCGCGCACAAAGTCTGAAAGCTCGCGCGGTATCAGATTTGACGCGACGCTGATGACGCCGGCTCCGCCAGCGGAAAGGAATGGCAGCGTAAGCGAATCGTCACCGGACACGATTTCGAAGGCTTCGGGGAGTGCTTGCCGAAGCTGGCTTACCCGCTCCACGGTGCCTCCTGATTCCTTGATGCAAACAATGTTGGAGCAATCGCTCGCCAGACGCACGACCGTTTCCACTCCGATTTCAATCCCGCAGCGGCTGGGAATACTGTAAAGGACGATCGGGATTTTCACCGCTTCGGCGATGGTGCGGTAATGCCGATAGAGACCTTCCTGCGAAGGCTTGTTGTAATACGGAGCCACAAGCAGGGCGGCGTCGGCTCCGAGCTTTTCAGCCTCCGCCGTGAGGGAAACAGCTTCCATTGTGGAGTTCGAACCCGTTCCAGCGATGACCTTGCAGCGACCTTTGGCGGTTTCGATCGCAACACGAATCACTTCGGTGTGTTCCTCGTAGGTGAGGGTGGGTGACTCTCCCGTGGTGCCCACGGGAACAATCCCCTCCACGCCTCCTGCAATCTGAGCTTCAATGAGTTCGCGAAACGCGTCGCTATCGATAGCGCCGTTGCGAAACGGTGTGACAAGGGCGGTATGTGTTCCGGCAAATGACATGGGACGTCGAGAACTACAGCGAAATCGTCCCGTCGAAAACAAAATCCGCCGGACCGGTAAGCGTGACATTGCGAAAACCGCTTCCAGACGCTTCGAATGCGACCTGGAGTATATCTCCACCACGAACCTTCACGTGAACAGAAGATGGCGAACGCGTGCGAAGATGATGAATCAGGGCCGCCGCGCACACGCCCGTGCCACACGCGAGAGTTTCACCCTCCACGCCGCGCTCGTAGGTGCGAATCGCAATCGATTCCGGGGAAAGCACCTGAACAAAATTTGCATTCGTTCCCTTAGGAGCAAATGCGGGGTGATAGCGGAGCGCCGCGCCATCTTTCGAAACGTCTACTGCCTGGACGTCATCCGTAAAGACCACTGCGTGCGGAACGCCCGTGTTCACGAAGTAAACTTCCTGGCTGCGTCCGTTGATATCAAGACTGACCGGCGGGCGATAGGAGTGGGGGTCGCTCATAGCGACGCGAACCTCATTGTCAGGAAAGGAAGCCCTGATGATCCCGGCCAGGGTCTCGAAGCTGATCACGGATTTGTTTGCGCCCAACCTGCGCGCGAAGCGCGCGAAGCAGCGCGCTCCATTGCCGCACATCTCTGCCTCGCCGCCGTCCGCGTTGTAGTACCGCATTCGAAAGTCCGCTCCCCGCACAGGGGGCTCGACAGCAAGCACACCGTCGGCGCCGACGCCCCGATGGCGGTCGCACAGCAACGCGATGCGGGCAGAATCCAGCGCAAGCTTTTCATGGCGATTATCGAGCATGATGAAGTCGTTGCCAGCACCATTCATTTTGGTGAAGGGAAATTGCATTGCGGCCAAAATTAGACTGACTTTGAGGCCTCCACAAGGGGTCGAACGAACTCGCGGATATGTTTGGCCAAGTCGGGAGAATTCGCATTCTCCGCAATTTGCCGCACAACCGCACTTCCGACGACCACCGCATCGGCCTGCCTGGCCACAGCGGCTGCCTGCTCCAGCGTTGAAATGCCGAATCCCACGGCAATCGGAAGCGAAGTGTGCTTGCGAAGCTCGCCGACTTGGGCAGAAATGTTATTCGACAGCCGGCTTTGTTCACCGGTCACTCCTTCGCGGGAGACGTAGTAAATGAACCCTTGGCCAGTTGCGACTATCTTCGCCATACGCTGGGGAGGAGTGGTCGGGGCGATCAGACGGATCAGATCCAAACCGCCCGAGGAATTGAGCTCAGAATTTTGCTCCGCCTCGTCGGGAGGGAGATCCAAAATCAGCAACCCATCCGCGCCGGCTGTGACCGCAGCGGCGAGAAACCGCTCGAATCCATAGGCGTAAATGGGATTAAGATAAGTGAACAGGACGAGTGGAAGCTCCGAATTCGCTCGGAAGCGCCGCACGAGTTCCAACGAACCCGACACCGTCATTCCCGCTTCAAGCGCTCGATTGGAAGCTGCCTGAATGATCGGACCGTCGGCGAGAGGGTCCGAAAATGGGATGCCTAGCTCCAAGATATCCACGCCGGCAGATTCGAGTGCGTGGGCAACATCGAGAGTTGCGTCAGGCGATGGATCTCCTGCAGTTACGTAGGCAATAAAGCCGCTCACTCGTTGAGCAGCGAGTTCCTCAAAGCGGCGGGAAATCCTTCGAACGTTCACGGCGGCTGCGAACAATCTTCCGCTGGGCGGGCGCTGGCAAGATAATCCCTCGTTCACCACAGAACACAGAGCTCCACGAAAAGAGAAAATACCCGGGCGATCCATCGCATCCGGCGTTTCGCATGCTCGAACGTTCTTCCGAAGTTATTCACAACGATCGAACTCCATCTCGCGTAATCGAATATCTATAACATCATATAATATATGTCATATATAGTGACGTGCAGGAACCGCCGCGCAATGCCGCGCATCCCAGCGGTTTCGTGCACGGGTTTGCGCATATATTCCTCGGATCCGAAAACCAGAGTCTCTATTTTGAGGAACGCTGTGTCCTCTGTGTTGAATTTATGGGACGTCACGGCCTCTGCCGGCAGAGCACGTTTTTGCTCTGCTCCAACGGAGCGCCCTGTGGTATGCACCATGTGCCGTGTCTTGGAAAATTGCCGACGTTATCGACTTTGAATGGTTCCTCGCTGAAGACGGCGATGTTGACGATGCGGCATTGCGAGTTCGTGATCGCCAGATCTTTGAAAAAATCTCTCTGGCGATCGCGTCGGGCCAGGCGAAGAGCCGCAAGGAGATATTCCGCGCCTGGCTGGAAATCAGGCGGAGTCAGACTTCAGAGATGCCCCCGGGCGAATACTTTCTTACGGCCTGGCAGACGCTGAGCGTGCTCTCCGCGGTGGTTGGTGCTGCCATTGGAATAAGCGTCGCTGCGGCGGTGCTTTTGACATACAGGGGCGACGAACCGGTAAATGTTGCCTGGTTTTTCGCGTGTACAGTAGGCATTCAGTGGCTCATTTTGGCCGCCGCGCTGGGCATCTGGCTCCTGAGACGCTCTACGCACCTTTTCGAAAACTTTCGTCCTTTGCGCAAGCTGCTTTCCGGGTTGCTTTGGTCCTTGAGCACTGCGCTGCATCGCCTTCCGGGCGAGCGGCGTGAACACATTCGGGCAAGGCTCATAGGAATTCGACACAAAGGCGAGGTCTTCGAGCTGCTGCTATGGCCGCTCCTAATGATCACTCAAATTTTTGGCGTTTTTTTCAATGCGGGTGTGCTCATCGCTCTCTTGCTGCCTTTGGGCAGGGATGTCGCCTTCGGGTGGCAATCGACTCTTAAGACGAGTCCGGAGACAGTCTACAGGCTGGTTTCCTCGATCGCCGCCCCGTGGTCCTTCTTGCCCAACGCCCATCCGGCCCGCCAGGAAATCGAGCAGAGCCGGTTCTCCTACAGCGAGGGGATAAAATCGCTTTCTCTGCCGGCAATGACTTCGTGGTGGCCCTTCCTGCTCTACGCCACATTCTTTTATGGATTTCTTGTTCGGTTGGTTCTCTTGATCTGGTGCGGTCTGAGTTTGCGCGCGGCGTTGCGCGGCTTTTCCTTCGACCACGCGAACTGCAACGCGCTTTTTCGCAGGCTCACCGGACCTTTCATTCAAGGAAATCCCGAAACTGAGAAACCTGCGTTACCTGAATCCTTCCCATCGGTCGATCACAACGCTAGTGGTGCTTGCCTCGCCTTGATCGCGAGCGAGCTTGAGATTCAGGAGGATGAGATCGAAGCGGGATTGAGCGCGGGATTCGGCTGGCGGCTTTCAAGGCCAGTGCTTTCCGTTCGCATTGACGACCCCGGTGGAAACGCCGCCGAGCTGGAGAGAATTGCTCGCGAGGCTCCCTCGCTTGCCGGCATTGCGGTCTTGATTGGGGCGCGCCGCGCGCCGATCCGCGCCATCGCTTTGGTTTTGCGTAAAATTGCGGAAGCAGCGGGCGGAAAAATCGAGGTTCTCGTCGTGCTTGTGGGCAAAGTGAATTCCCATGAGCCCGTGGAGACCGGTGAATTCAACACCTGGCGCAATTTCCTTGCGATTCACGATCTTCGCTTCGGCCTGGAAAAATGGCGTTCATGAGCGACACCGTCCCAACCTTCGCCATTGTCGGGGCAGTGAACCACGGAAAGTCGTCCGTCGTCTCGACACTCGCTGAAAACGACCAGGTGCGAATCAGCTCGATGCCCGGAGAAACCGTCACATGCCAGAGATTCTGGCTGCGTGATCTCTTCGCTTTTTATGATACGCCTGGTTTCCAGAACGCCATTGAGGCGCTCCGTGAGCTCGAACCAGCCGCAAGGGCCGGCGAACCATTGACAGTGTTTCGCAGTTTCCTGGCGCGGCATCGAGGCCAACCGGACTTTGAAGCCGAGTGTCGTCTTCTCGCACCGATTATTGAAGAAGACGCCGGAATCATCTATGTGGTGGATGGATCGGAGCCCCTCCTCGAAATCCACATCGCCGAAATGGAAATTCTTCGGCTCACAGGCCAGCCCCGACTCGCCATCATCAACCGGACGAAGGCTGAAGATCACTTGGTGGAATGGAGGCGCCGGCTCGGCTTGCACTTCAATGCGGTGCGTGAATTCAATGCCCACTACGCGAGCTTTTCAGACCGGGTCGAATTGCTAGAGACTCTAGCCGGCATCGAGCAGCGTTGGAAACCCCAGCTCATGGCTGCGGTGGCAATTTTTCGCGAGGAATGGGAAAAGCGGCTCGATGACTGCGCGGACATCATCTTTGATTTGCTTGGCGATGCGCTCACCCATTACGAGACCGCACCAGGATCAGAGCTAGCCTCGCGGCGAAGAGCAGTCGGCGAAAAGCTCAAAGAGCAACTCATGCATACCGTCAGCCAGCGCGAAGCGAGGGCGCACAAGGAGCTGATCCTTCTGTTCGAGCATCACCGTGTGAAACCGGGTCATGCGATCGATCAGATCATCGATGCGGGATTGTTCAGTGAGGAAACCTGGCGCTTGTTCGGATTGAACGAAAGGCAGTTGGTAGTGGCCGGAACGATCGGCGGCGCGGCGGCGGGCGCCCTCTTCGATCTCGCCACCGCAGGGCACTCGATCGGCTTGCCCACGCTACTCGGCGCTGCAGGCGGAGCCGTTTCGACTTTTCTCATGGGAAAGAAACGTCCGGAATTGAAGGCCAAATTGCCTGGATCGTTTCCGTTGGCGCCCGGAAAGCACGTGCAACTCGGCGGCAGCACGATTTCTGTCGGTCCGTGCCGCGCTGTGAACTTTCCGTGGATCCTGCTCGACCGTGCCATCGGCGTCTATTGTTACCTCATCAATCGCACACACGCTCGCCGCGACGAAGCCACTCTCGGCGCGTCGCAACTCAAGGCCGTGCTCGAAAATTACAATGCGAGTTCCTCTCATTGGAGCGACGAAAAGCGAAAGGCCTGCGAAAGGATATTCGAAGCGATTCGGCGCAACAAGTCTACCGCTCAGCAGCGCGACGAACTCCGAACGCTCATCCGGGAACGCCTGGACGAATTGGGAAAGGCGGCCGGACAGGCGTGACTTCCTTCGGCGAGTTCGTTACAAAAGCGCTTCACGCCATCCTGACAAGCTGCGGCAGAATTTCTTCCAATCCCTCCGCAAGCTGAACCTGTGCCGTTCGTGAATTCTTCAACAGATTGCTGAAGCCCGCAACGCACGAAGGATGACTAACTAGATACCGGAACAGCATGAAGGGATTCGGACGGCCCGTCTGGGGATTTAGGAGAACGTCAGCAGGCACCGGCAGATCGTCTTCCAACGCGTCACTAATGCAGCGCACGCTGAGCATGGATAGACCGCGTTCGGCGCACACCTCGGCGAGTTGCGCCGTTTCCAAATCGCCCGCCAGACACCCGGTTTCCAATCCGAGGTATCTCTTATCTTCTGCTCGCTCAAGAATGGCTTGTGCAGTGCTCACACCGCCAACATGCCATCGTTTGTCCAGAGAAAGCTTTGAAACGATGTCCGGATCGGAATGGTTCTCGCCCAAAACCAGATCGCCAGCCTTGAGGCCGGGTTGCAGACCACCCGCGAAGCCTGCGGAAATCAAGAGCCCCGGTACGCTGATATCGAGTTTTCTCCTGAGACTTGTCGCAGCCCCCGCGCCCATCGCTCCGAGAAGCCAAACGCCGACGCGAAGCCGCGGATCGTGTCTTGCACGAAAACATGCGCTCTCAAACTCCAATGCGAAAGCGATCGCTATCATTGCGAGTTGGTCTTCTTAATCACAACTTTCAGAAGACCGCCAGCATCATCGACCGGTCCCCTCTCCTTCCCGTCGCGCAAGGAAACTCGGAACTCCTCGAGATGCTCCGCAGGGACTTGGACAAGAAGCCTAATCTCAGCTTCGCTTTCGAGCGTCGGAATGGCAAACCCGCCATACGACTTGAGAAGCCCTTCGATGCGCACTCTCTCCCCATTCAATTCACCCGTCGTGAGCTCGATTCTAGCGTCGCCGTTTCGAAGCTCCTCCGGAGCAAGCTTCTCGTCGGCGATTCCTTCCAGCATGCTTTCCAATGCGTCGGAAACGCCCGATTCGGATTCTTGCGGTGCTTGCGCTTCCCCGGCTTTCGTTAACCTTTGCAAGGTTAAGATCACACCGGCGAGCGGCAGCGCCAGGGCAATAAGCGTTGTCACGAGCACGATGCAGACCTGCCGATTGATTCGGAATTGTTTCTGTCCTTCAGTTTGCAATGTTGACCGGGCGGTTTCGGTCTAGGATATTCCCCCACCTTTCCTGATGTCCATCGAACGCACGCGCAATTTTTGCATCATCGCGCACATCGACCACGGCAAGACGACGCTGTCTGACCGCTTGCTCGAGAGCACGGGTACAATTGCCGAACGTGACAAACAGGACCAATTGCTCGATTCAATGGATCTGGAGCGCGAACGTGGCATCACCATCAAGGCGCATCCGGTGGCAATGAAATACCGGGCTAAGGACGGACGAGACTACCGGCTCAACTTACTCGATACTCCCGGGCACGTCGACTTCGCCTATGAGGTATCCCGCAGTCTGGCGGCCTGCGAAGGCGCGCTGCTCATCGTGGACGCCGCTCAAGGGGTCGAGGCTCAAACCGTGGCGAATGTTCATCTCGCCCTCAAACAAGGCCTGACGATCATACCGGTCATCAACAAAATCGACCTGCCAAACGCGGATATCCCCACGGTGAGAAAACAACTGGAGGACATTCTGGCAATCCCTTCCGACGAGGCCATCGAAGCAAGCGCAAAGGCAGGACTAGGCATTACGGAAATTCTGGAAGCCATCGTTGATAGGATCCCCCCGCCCCACGCAAGAGACGAGACGCTGCGTGGCCTCGTATTCGACTCCGTTTTCGATGGATACCGTGGGGTTGTTGCGTACATCCGGGTCGCCACCGGCAGCGTCAGCCCCGGCATGGGGGTCAAGCTGATGTCCACCAACCAGAATTACGAGATCAAAGAGGTCGGTGTCTTTACCCCGAAAATGTTTCCACAACCCCGCCTCAATGCAGGGGATGTCGGGTATTTCATTGCCAACATCAAGAGCACGGCCGACATCAAAATCGGCGATACCTTGACCGACGCCCGGAAACCCGCTCAGGAACCCTTAATCGGCTTTCAGGAAGTCCATCCCATGGTCTTCAGCGGTATCTACCCCATAAATACCGCGGATTTTGAGCACCTCAAAGCGGCAATGTCAAAACTCCAACTCAATGACTCCGCATTCATTTTCCAGCCCGAAAGCTCCGTCGCTCTTGGCTTTGGCTTTCGCTGCGGCTTCCTCGGCCTCCTTCATATGGAGATCATCCAGGAACGCCTCCGGCGGGAATACAACATGGACATCATCGCCACCTACCCCAGCGTGGTCTACGAAGTCATCAAAACCAACGGCGAACACATCGAGGTCGACAACCCGGCGAACCTCCCGGACATGAGCGTCGTCAAAGAAATCCGCGAACCGATCGTGAAATGCTTCGTCATGGTGCCAAACGGCAATATTGGCGACATGATGCAACTCATGCTCGACAAACGCGGCACGGTCGAACACACAGAATCCATCGACTCGCGGCGCGTGATGATTACCGCCACCCTGCCGCTCAACGAAATCCTCGTGGACTTTCACGACAAAATCAAGACCCTCACCCGCGGCTATGGTTCGATGGACTATGAACCGGCAGGCTATCGAGAGGCCGATCTCGTCAAACTCGAAATGCTAGTCAATAACGAGCCAGTCGACGCTTTCTCCTCGATTGTCCACCGCGACAAGGCCGACGCGCGCGGGCGCTCGCTCGCAGCCAAACTTAAAGAGGTTATCCCAGCCCAACTCTATCAGGTCGCCATCCAGGCCGCCATCGGTGGCAAAATCATCGCCCGAGAAAATGTCAGTGCGCTGCGTAAGAACGTAACAGCAAAATGTTATGGTGGTGATATTACTAGAAAAAGAAAATTATTGGAAAAGCAAAAAGAGGGAAAAAAGCGAATGAAGGCGATCGGGTCTGTCAACATTCCCCAGGAGGCCTTCATTCAGGTTCTAAAGACCAGTTAGCAGCTTGTCGGACTGAGGAGCCATCACTGAGACTGCTCCTCGAGATCCTCGTTCTTATGACCGTGCCACGACGACAATCTGCCAATGTTCGCTTCACGAGCGGGCTGGACCAATGCCTTTTCCAACGGATGGCAGGTTCGTTTTTAGCAGCTAGCCGCTCAACTAGCTCGAACTGCGCCCCGAGTTCTCTCAAAATCGTTGAACCCGGATCTCGGAATCCGGCCGCCTGCTAGCTTCGATGTTCTTCACGCCGCGACACATCAGGGAGGGCAAGCATTACAGACACGCCCTCAAGCGACTGATCCATTATAAGGAGGACATCTTGCCAGAAAGGGATTTGGCGGTCCTCCGCGACCTGCTCGTCAAACTGAAGGGGGCGCTCAAGAGCAGAAAGCGGGATCAAATCTATGCGGTTCGCGACGAGATTGAAAGGGCTGTAGGGCGGATCGCCCCTCCCGCACGAGATGCCGGTTGGCGGGAGAACGTGGAGGTCTTCCTGGTAGCCATCGTCGTTGCAGCGGGGGTACGGGCATATTTTCTTCAGCCCTTCAAGATTCCCACGGGATCGATGCAGCCCACGCTTTTCGGCATTGTCGGAACCCCAACTGCAACTCCTCCACCCAATCCCCTCGCCCGCGCGGTTCAGCTCGTCTGGCTCGGCCGAAACTTCATTGATGTCACAGCGAAGGAAGACGAAATCATTCTGGAGCTTCAAGAAGCCACCTATCTGAACTTTTTCACCTTTACCACGATTATCGGGGAGAGGGCGAAATACACGGTGTTTGCTCCTCGCGACACCCTCTATCGCGACTTCGCTGTGCAGCCACGCAGGACTTATCGAAAGGGTGAGACGATTGCGCGCGGGTATATCGAGACCGGAGACCAAGTCTTTGTCGACAAGATGTCTTATCATTTCACGAGTCCGGACCGAGGAGACGTTTTTGTTTTCAAGACAAACGGAATTAGGCGAATCGAGATCGGACTTCCGCTCGGCGTTGAATCGCAGCACTATATCAAGCGGCTGGCGGGTATCCCGGGCGACGTGTTGCGTATCGATGCTCCCTATTTGTTCATCAATGGGACCAAGGCCAATGAGTGGGTTTTCCAGCGGGTGATGAGTGGCCAGAATGGTTATCGTGGCTATTCAAATATGTACCAGTTTCCTTACCTCTCAACGCCGGATCAAACATTCAAGGTGCCCGAACGCGGCTACTTTGCCCTTGGTGACAATAGCTATTTCTCGAAGGATAGCCGGGATTTCGGCGCGGTTCCGGAGTTAAACGTGACCGGCAAAGGCCTCTTTGTCTATTGGCCATTTAGCAAGCGCTGGGGCCTCATCCGTTAAGTGTGACCCCCCGTTATTTCAATTGGTTCGGCGACTCGCAACAGGCAGCTCGCTATCAAAGTCCGGCCAACTGCTAGAGCACGGATCTCAATCGAAACTTTTACCGCTACTACTTTTAACTTAACATCTTTTATCATTCTCTATTTTAATTATGTGAAATGGAAATAAAATAAACATTCACGGAGACTTCCATCCGGTGAAAGGCATTTTACCGGACCTTTTCACGCTCCGCTCAGTGGTGAGGCTCTATCCGCGCCACGCGCGACGGCAATGGAAACGTGTTGCGCCCTGGGCGAGAATATTCCTGAACTTCAACCGGCATGATTACAATCGACAAACCCGCGCAGCCTCATCGCAGCACCGGACCGGCCCTGTTTAGGCCGGGAGAGGTCTCACAGCGTCTCAGCCACGCCGCGAGCCGCTGGCTCGTTCGTCTCCTCATCGTTGCGCCCTCATCGCTGGCATTTTCATCGCCGCGCGCTCGCTTGAGTTTCGCCAACTCGCGTCGGAGACAAAGAAGATGGATCTGCCGACGGTTCAGGTCGCGCTTCCCCAGACCGGACCCTCGCACGTCGAGATTACTCTTCGCGGCAACCTGGACCCCATTCAGCGAGGCTTCGCTCTATGCCTGTGCGAACGGCTACCTAAAGGCCTGGCAGACTGACCTGGGCGCCAGGGTCGCCGCCGGCCAGCTCATGGCCGAGATTCCCGCGCCAGATGTGGATGCGCAATCGAACCAGGCGAAGGCCAATCTGGCCCAGTCTCAGGCCAGAGTCGAGATCGAACGAATCAATTTTCTGCGCCCGCAGAACTGCTCGCGAAACAAGTATCCATCCAGCAGGAGTTCGGCCACAACCGCGCGGACTTTGAATCAGCCGCGGCAGCAGTCAAAGCCGGCACAACCGCCTACCTGACGTTGTCGAGTTTCCAGGAGAGCAATTCGAGGCGCGCATTATCAATGTCTCTGGTGCCCTCGATCCCACCACGCGCACCCTGCGTACCGAAGTGCAAGTGCCGAATCCGGACTGCCGCCATCTTCCTGGATCAGGATTCAAGGTCCCGGTCCTTTGCCTGGTAATTGCATCTTCCTTCAGTCAGGGCGGGAGGCGAGTTTTTGCCGCGCCCGCCTTCGAAGGCTGCAAAAATGCGAACCTCGTCCGACCCGCTTGGCTTCGCCCGCCCCATTCATTCCGTCCTCGCCCCGCAGCCCTTGCACCCGGCTCTGGGCGGACCGAATGGCGGATGGACCTGCGGAGCCACCGGGCCAGATACTGGATCGACCCCCGCCCTTCCTGACCTTGCCGAGCAAGCTCGTATCTCAGAAGCAGTACACTACAGGATAGCGATTTCCGTACGGAAATCGCCTTGCGGAAAAAGCCGTATCCTTCCGCTGTCCCTTTATGCGTCGGGCGCGCTCCGGGAGACTCCGCAACTCCGCACCATTTTCGCCTTCGTCAGCCAAATACTTAACCGCATTGAGCTGGTTATTCCTGTCAGCAGAATCGGAAAGGAAAAGCGCCCGGCGAATTCCCTTGAGATGCGATCCAAAGTTTGCCAAACTTGTGCTCCCGCACGAGACAACGAAAATGCAGGCGCTCGCGGATTTCGACCGGACCGTCGCCGTGTTCTGGTCAACAACGCGGGCGCTCTAGCAAGCGAGTCATACATCGAAGAGTTTTGCCGAGCGCTCGAAATGAATTTGCTCGCCGCTTTTGACCTGAGCCGAGTCGCCCACACCGCGTTCCGTGCCCATGGTCGGGGCAATATCATCAATGTTTCCTCCGTAGTCGGTCTGAGCACGCTGCCGCAACGAGCCTTTTACGGCGCTAGACGAGTGGTCCCGGCGGATTCTTGAGGCCACACCGCTGGGCGGAGTTGCAGAACCCGAAGAGTTCGCGCGCGCTGTCGCCTTTCCAGCCATGCCAGCGTCCAGTTACATTACCGGGCAGCTGATCGTGGTGGGCGGCGGATTTTGCGTGACATCTGGGTGGACGAAAATTTCAAGGAGACCCAACTCCGTGATCTGCGCATTGGCCAGCGCGCCGAGCTGAAGGTGGGAAGTGCTCGACACGACGATCGCCAATGTGGCGCTGCGCTACATCGCCGGCGGACTTTCCGCTCCGTCCAGCGACAGCGAATGGGTCATCACCAGCTATCTCGCGGCGAATGCAATCATTCTTCCGATGTCGGGCTGGCTTTCCGTGAGGCTGGGAAGACGGAGGTATTTTCTAATCTCGATTGCGGTCTTCACTCTCGCTTCGGTCCTTTGCGGAATGGCGCCCAACCTCGAAATCCCGATCGCGGCCCGTGTGCTGCAAGGCCTTGCCGGTGGCGGGTTGCAACCATCGAGCCAGGGCGTGCTACTCGACGCATTTCCGCCGGAAAAGCAAGGCTCCGCGATGACTTTGTTCGGCATCGCCGCGCTGCTGGCACCGGTCGTCGAGCGGACGCTCGGTGGTTACATCACCGATAACTATGGCTGGGGTTGGATCTTTTTCATCAATATTCCCGTCGGCCTCCTCGCCTATGGTTTTGCAGCATGGTCGTGCACGACCCCGACTACTTAAAGGCCCAACAATCTGCGATGCGCAAGAAGGGCGCGGCGTTCGACACAATTGGTCTCTGTTTGCTGAGCCTCACCATGATCTGCTGGGCGATCGTGCTAAGTAAAGGACAGGAGTGGGATTGGCTCGGCGATCCGTTCTACCGCATGCACGCGCTGCTGGTCTTGTTCGTGCTCGGTCTCGTCACGCTCGTCTGGCGTGAACCGCGGATCCCAAATCCGCTTATCAATTTTCGAACGCTCGCCGACCAAAACTTTCGCTGGTCGTGCATCGTTATTTTCTGTGCGTTTGGCGTGCTCTACGCAAACACCACCACGCTGCCCGCCTTGCTGCAATCGCTTTTTGGTTACGATGCCACCACGTCAGGAATGGTGCTCTCGCCTGCGGGCCTCTTTGCCGTGATGACGCTGGTCGTCGTCGGAGGTTCGCTGTCGCGCGGAGTCGATGCACGCTATCTGACGGCCGCGGGACCGATCACGATGGGAATTGGAAACTATTGGACGTCGGGGCTGACCCTCGAGGTGAGCCCGTGGCAGGTCGTCTGGCCGCGCGTCGTCGTCATCGCAGGGCTGTCGATGGTCTTCGCGCCGCTCAACGTCGCTGCGTTTCTGTACATTCCGAAGGACCTGCGCGCCGCCGCCGTCGGACTATTCGCGTTGCTGCGCAACGAAGGTAGCAGCGTCGGCACGTCGATCGCAAAGACCATTCACGAGCGGCGCGACCAATTTCACAGTCTGCGACTCGGCGAATTTCTCGATTCGCTGAATCCGACCGTGAATTCTTTTCTCGAGCAGGCGCAGTCCTACCTGCTTCAGCTCAGTGGCGATCCCGTTGGTGCCCGGCAGATGGCATTGCAGTTGCTCGAGAATCTGCGCCAGCAACAATCCTCCGCGCTCGCCTATTTCGACATCTTCGTCGCCCTTGCTGCGCTCTCCGTCCCGCTCGTCGCACTCGTGTTCATGATGAAGCGCTCCGTTGCCCAAAAGGGTGCGCACGTCGCCGCGGAGTAACCAGAAAATTGACGTACCTCAAAAGCGAGGCGTTACCGCGGCGTCGGTGAGGCGCCTGGCTCCTTATGTCCCACCTGCGGTGCGGGGTTGTCCATCGCGATCAACTCGGAAACAGTGACAAATTTATAACCTTTGGCGAGGAGGCTATCAAAAACGTCAGGCATGGCCGCCACAGTTGTGGCATGGATGTCGTGTGCCAGAATAATGGCACCTGGCTGCGCTCCGACAAGAATCTGGCTCTCGACGCGGGCGGAGTTGCGATATTTCCAATCGAGCGGATCCACGGACCAGAGAATGACCTTCATTCCGAATTCGCGGTTCATCCAATGGTTGATGTAGGCACTGGTTGCACCGTAAGGCGGTCGCATGACGAGGAGCGGCTTCCCGATAATCTCTGCGATGGTCGAGGATGTCCGGTTAATCTCTTCTCGTATGGCTCCAGGACTGAGTTTTGTCAATTGAGGATGGTTCCAAGTGTGGTTGCCGATTTCGTGCCCTTCGGCGGCGATGCGGCGCACGATATCGGGATACTCAGCGGCGTTCTCGCCAATCAGAAAGAACGTGGCCCTGATGCCCCTCGCTTCAAGCATGTCGAGAAGCCGAGGCGTGAGAACCGGGTGCGGACCGTCATCGAATGTCATCGCGATGTACGGACCGTCCACTCGACATGAACTGTAGCTCGCCCTTTGCGGCGCATCAGACGGTGCTGCGGATGGCGTCGGTGTCGGCTCTGCTAGCGCAGGCTGCGCTGTTGCCAATTCCGACGCAGCAACAATCCCAAAGCGAAAGGCTATCAATGAAATGATTGCCACCGCAAGCAGACGTTTTCTATGCATCCCGATACCAGTTGGCGTGAACATGCCACGACTTCGCCGCAAGGATACCGTTAACTTTTACACGATTTTTGCCGACCAGGAGAAGAGAGTCGGACCGAATCAACCACAACGCTCCCCGCACCCAGCGAGCTTCATCTCAAAGGCAGCCGCTTCCTTTTTGCGCAGTGAACTTAAAGGCCATGCTCCCAAAGCCCTTCGTGCCGCGGAAATTGCACTCATGCCAGTGCTGCAGGAACTCACCCTGGAAGTTGAGTTCGTGAACGAACACGTGATAAGTGCCGTTCGGCCCAACTTGCTGCCTTCGCTGCATTACCTCAAAGAGAAAGATCACAACGCTTCTCCTCTCGGCTCTCTCTTCAAGGTATATTTTCCCTTTTGCCTACCCGCATGGCACGTGCCCTTAGGAGCTAAGCGACAATCTCACTTGCTTCCAAATTCCCGACACTTTCCCCTTGACAGCCTCATTCCGCCCTCTTTCAGAGAAGGACTTGAATATTGAATCTTTTGGTCCAGCCCCTGCAGCCCTCCCATTTGCTCGCAACCCGCAAGCGCGCCGCCATGCCTCCTCGTTCGTGACTCTTGCCCGGTTTGCGCCGGGCGGGCGAAGGCTCGATCTTTTTTGGGCAAGAGTCGCTACAGGCGGCATCAGAGTTACAGAGTGTTGTAAAGGATAGTCATCATGTCTGAGATCTTCATTTCGTGGTCGAAGGAGCGCAGTCTGGCGTTTGGCAAGGCGTTCCGCCAATTGATGAGCCAGGTCTTGCGCGATCGGGACTTCGTCCCTCCATCGCCGCTCGGTCCCGGCAGCCACGTGGTCACGCTGTCCGAGGACCTCCCAAAGGGGGGCAGTTGGTTCTCCAGCCTCGCGGGCCTCCTCGAGCACGCGCGCGCCGGCGTGATCTGTGTCACGCCCGAGAACGTCGCCTCGCCATGGCTCCTCTTCGAGGCCGGGGCGCTGATTCGCTGCGACGTCCAGGTCGCCCTCTTCCCTGTGCTGCTCGATCTACCGCCTGCGGCGATGGAAGGTCCGCTCGCTCTGGTCCAGGCCACCGTGATCGAGCGCGACCCCGCTGCGATCAAGCGTGAGACGTTCGATCTGCTCTCGCGCATCGTGAATCACGTCAACCAGTTCCGCCAAGCCCCGAGCTCGATCTCGGCCCAGCCGCCGGCACCCGACGACGTCGCCGCCCCTGCCCCCGATCCCTGGGACATCTTCGCGACCGCGGTCCTCCAGATCCCGCCAGCCTCGGTGGTCTCGATCTTCGAGTGGTTTCCCCGGCTGTTCGAGCGCAAAACCTTTCAGGAGCCTTTTGAAGACTGCGCCGATCAGCGCTGGCTCGACCGCTATGCCGGCAGCCGCAGCGCGCGCGACGAGATGGAGCGGCACAAGGAACGGATCGCGGCGGCGCTACCACCCGGCGCGCAGCTCGCCTACGACCGTCTGAGCGCTGCCGTGGACAGCTACGCCATGGCGATCGGCGGCCAGCTCCTTGAGGAGCGGGGAGTTCGGGCGCGATCACGACGGGCGTCTCACCGACGCGGAGGGTAGGCTCGCGGTGTGCGAGCAGCGGCGCCAGGCCATTCAGGCCGCGTACCTGCGCCTCAGGGATCCGATCCCCCCGGTGTTCGACGATGCGAGGGTCTACGAGGAGCTGGCCAACCTCGAGGAGCGCAAGATCCGCCTGATCCACCCGCTCGAGCAGCGTCTGGACGCGCAGCGCGCGGGCGGTAGACCCGATCCCGCGATGGCCAGGGACTGCCAGCTGCGGCAGGCCGCGACCAGCCCTTGGCTGTATGATCGGCTGGTGTTCTATGCGCACGGGGCTCGCGCCACCGCGTTCCCGTCGGTTGACGATCTGCTCACCGGCGTTAAGCGCGAGCTGAGCCTGCTCGAGGCGCGGGACGAGCCGGCGACTCTGGTCGGCCTCCACTACGCCCTGGAGGCGGTTGAGAAGCGCGGTGTCGCCGATCCTGACCGGCTACGGCTGCACGACCTCCTCGACCGGATCGATGCCCGGATCGAGGAGTGGAACAAGCCGCCCGAAAGCCCGCCGACGGCTCGCGCCGTTGACGCCAACCGCAAGATCGGTCGGATGGTGGCTCAGCTGCGTGCCGCCCTCCCCTGACTTCCTGGGAGGCGCGCGGCAGTTCTTCCGCCGGCCTTTCCAAATCCTGCCTCACACCGGCGCGTAACTGAACGGGATGTAGCGGTAGAACCAGGTCTCGGTCAGGGGCGGAGGTCGAGCCGCAGGAAACAGCGCAGCTCGCCCGACTCAGGCCCGTCGGCGTAGAGCCACGCGAGGTGGTGACGACCACCTCGATCGGGCCCTGCTCCGCGAGATCGACGAGCGGCCCGGCCTCGAAGTCGATCACGAACTTGCGCACTCCCGCGAGCGGCGGCTGGCCAAGGATTTCGCCTCGGCCAAGCCGGGTGTTGGCGGACCGAGCCACCGCAGTCGGCGGGTAGGGCTCGCCGGCGAGCCAGAGCAGGCGGTACTCGAACCTCTGCGAGCCCGGCGCGACCGGCTGCTCCGAAACCAGTAGGCGACGATGTTGTCGTGGATCTCGTCGCGGCTCGAGATCCCGACCAGGTGCAGCACCCGCGGCACCAGTCGCGCTGCGACTCGACCAGACGCTCGGGCCGCGGTCGTAGAACACGCCATCGAGACACGATCCTTCGCCGAAAACGTGCCAAGCAGAGGCGGCTGGGATACCTTCGCTTCACGACCATCAATCCTTTGCTGCCGATTATCGTCATCACAGCGCGGTCGGATGCCTATCCGGGTCGCGATGGAGAGGGGAGTCGCGCCGCTGATGCAGAAGCCGCCGGACATCCCGTTGTTGCTCGAAGCCATGAGGGAGTTGCTCGCCGAAGCAGCCACGAAGCGCCTCTCGCGCATTGCGGGCTCTCCCGTAAACGGAGAACTTCCTTCTGCATCCGATGACGTCCAGTGATCTGAGAGAAAGTCGTAAGCGGATATTCCTGGTGGACGATCATCGCCTTGTCAGGGAGTGGCTTGGTCATCTCATTAATCTGCAGGTCGATCTTACTCTTTGCGGCGAACCGGAAGGCGTGTCGGAAGCTATGCGGGAGATCCGGCGGCGAGCACCGGAATTCTCTGGGATCAGCGCGACAAAGCGACGGGATAGCTCGTTGCGGGTGTAGGATTCTGCCCTACACAATTTTCATCTCTCGTCTAACAGACACGCTGGGCACCCTCGTCTAGTTTGCCGCGTCGAATGAGCCGTGAAGCAACCGTAGTCACTCTTGAGGCAAGGCTTCCTCTAGCGCTGCCAGAAGAACCCTTCATGCAATGAATTCTCTGACGTCCTTTTCCGAAAAGTCCACGTTGAAGTTGCTAATGACAGATGCGAGCCCAAGTTGGGGCGACCAGCAGTACCGGTTGGTCCGCGAAGCTGTATGGCTTCACGCGCGCGCACACGAGGTCATCATCTTATGCGGGGAAAGCAGCAAGCTCGCAGCAAATCTGAAACGGAACGCGCCTTGGATCCGCGTTGAGAAAGTTCGCTCATGGGGCAGTCCCCGGGCTCTTCTGCGCCTGGCCGGAATCATCCGACGCTCGCAGCCGGATCTCATCCATACGCGAGGCGGGCAGGACTCCACTTGGGCATCTTATTTTCATCTCGCGGGCCGGCCGGTCGTTTCCTCGCTTCACATGGCAATTCCCCAGCATGTTCCGATTCGTGATGTTATCAGATACCGCTTCGGCTGCAGGCGGATCATTGCCGCGGCTCAAGTCGTAAAGAGAGACTTGGTCGCTCGAGCTGGAGTTTCAGATTCGCGCATCGACGTGGTGGGGGAAGGCGCGAATCTCGAAGAGTTCCATCCTGGGTCGGATGGAGGGGGATTTCGTGCTGAATTCAAGATTCCGCCGAAATCCCCCCTTTTTGGAGTGATCGCGATGATGCGCCGCGAAAAAGGTCAGCGGACTTTTATCAAAGCGGCTGCCAAGGTGCTGGGACGGGTTTCCGATGCGCGATTCGTCATCGTTGGCGGCGGCGGAGGATCTTATGTTGACAGGTTATATGAAAAGATCCGCCGAACGTTCCCGCAAAACCCCGCCCCCGTCACTATCACGGGTTACCGAGAGGATCTCTCGCAGGTGGTGGCTGCACTAGATTTCGTTGTTGTGCCGTCCTTGGATGAGACGCAGACGATCGTTATCCCGCAGGCTTTCGCAGCTGGGAAGCCCGTGATTGCCTCGCTGGTAGGCGGCATTCCTGAACTTGTTAGACATGAGCAAAACGGGCTGCTAGTTCAGCCGGCTGACGATGATGCTCTTGCGGCGGCAATGCTTCGCCTGCTCGCAGACCCGGCCCTCTGTGCGAACCTTACCAGCGCCGGCCTAAGCCTAGCTCGCCGCGAGCTCTCTTTCGAAGAGAAAGCGGAACTCGTCCTGGAATCGTACGTCAGAGCGATTGATCAAGGCGCGCTTGACGATCGGGCAAGCGCCGACGTTCGCACGCGTGCCTGCGAACGCTTCGCGCAATCGGCGGCTCGCTGACTGAGCCGCTTCTCCCACAATGCTATGTTCGCGTACGAATCCCGGCAGAGCGGCGTCGTTCTTCAGCGCAGTATGGCGCCGTGGGGCATCCCTAAACTCCCCAAGGCTCGGCACTCAAACCAAGCCAGACTATCAGCGATGTTCAGGGAGTCGTCACTGGCCTGGATCTCGCTCAGGCCTGCCGGGCTCAATATCCCAGGACGATTGCACTCATACTGTGGATTCTTTGCGAAATCGCTATTGTGGCGTGCGATCTGGCTGAGGTCATCGGCTCGGCTGCTTTGGTGGGCTCTTTCTCAGGCGGGATCGTTGATCCGTCAACAGTCTGAGCTTACGAATCGAATAGCACCTCGTGGTAGTAAACGGACGAGCTGATAAAGCGGCTTGGCTTCTCCGTGCGATTGTGGAACGCGTGCAGCGCGTTTACGGGAATAATCAGAGTGTCCCCCGGACCGCAGCGTAGCCACTCTTCTTGACCGTGCTCATCGATCTGCAGGAAGTCAGTATGTCCCGCAATTACATAGAAGACCTCCGCGTACGGATGACTATGCACCGGCATGCCAATGCCGGGGGCCAGATCCGCCTCGTAGAGACTTGTAGCATATCCGGTATCTGCGCCCGTAGCCTTCCAAGTCAATCGAGCATTTCCGACATGAATTGTCCGGCCCTCCTTAGGTCCCAACTTCTTCACTCCGCTGCTGGCAGCAATTGTTTGCGAATTCTTTGTCGTAAGCACGGCACATCCGTAAACCACCAAGTGCCCCGCCGTAAATGGAACTAAAGATCCAATCAGGGCCGGGTCGAGTTTTGCTACCCTACGGTTCAGCGCCCGCCCCGGGAACCGACGGCAAACCTCATTGCGGAACATAGAATCACAGCCACGCTTAGAGCGACCAACCCCGGTTGAGGCCAACCAGTTTTTTGCGAACAAATATTTTAGGCAAAAATAGTTTTCACTCCCTTAGTGATATACTTAGTTATGGCACCACCGGTGGCCCCCTGACTGCAGACCCGTTCGGCCTGGCTGGCCCACCCCACCATGGCAGGGCGAGGCTTGTCTTGTTTTCCTCCCCTGGTGCAGTATGCGCGAAGCAACTGGGAGATCCCGAAACCCCAGCAAATGGCGAAGCGGGATTCCAGGGTCCGAAAGTACCAGGTTTTTCAAGCGTGGTTCCGCGCTACCTCCGACGATCCTGGGAATGTTAAGCTCCGCCGCAATGGCACGACCCGTCTTGCCTTGCGCACTGAGCCTTGCCACATCATTGTGGTACGCGTCGAGTGTCGACTTCCGCCCAAACTTGACTCCGCGAGCTTTCGCGGCGGCGAGACCAGCATTGATGCGTTCGACGATGAGCGTTTCTTGTGCTCTCTGGCACGCCCGGTAATCGCTCCAGGAAGCCTTAGGTGACCTCGGACCCTGAAACACCCCTCTCGATTGAGGGGATGATTTGTGTGCACGAGGCCCGATCACTTTCCGTTCGCGCCTCGTCTCCGAAAAAGAAACGCTCCGACCGAATTCTGTTCCGAGCAGTCGCCGGGCAGGCGGGATCCACGTATCGATCGTACGATCGGAATAGTCGCTTCGCGCCGAACTTGTGCACGAACGAGTTCCTGGCCGCACAGGTCAAGGCTGGTGGCGAATGCCAAATGCCAGCATCCCTGGGTGGCGAAGAGCGAGGCGGCGGCCAATGTCCGCCTCCAGGGGACCTTACCCTTCTGAGAAGCAAAACGTCGCCGGGCAGCATCACAGACACCGGTCCCCGACGCCGCCGGTTGAAAATAGCCTCCTCGGAAGCGCCATCACAGGCTTTTGGCTACCACTGGGAGCCTGCCGGACCAAAACGCCCTCCTGGGCCAGAGTAGGGAGCAGGAAAGGGCCTCTACGGCTCTTCCTGGTGCCAATCCGCTGTCCGTTAGTCGAAAAAAGACTTCCGAGTTTATTCTGCCTCAGGAAGTTGCTGTGGAACCGGTATCGGCAACCACCCAGCATTCGGTGGCCTCCAACTCGTAACCTCGCCGCCGGGCCAGGAGGAGGCGAAAGCCCTGGAAAGCCCTGCAAAGTGGGCCGAGTTTGACGGTGAGCGCCGAGCCTTCACGACGAATCTGCCGCGACTCACCCGCGTAATCGACGCCGACGGCCTGGCCGCTCGTGGCGACGGCATTCTCGACGACGCGCAGCCCCTCCTCCTTCGTGACGGCTTCATCGAATGCCAGGACACGAAGAACCATCGGCGTTAGTGGGTGCAGTCAGGCGGCTTGCGGTAGCCGCCATAAAGTTGCGGAATTCCGCAAGCGGCAGGCAGGAGCCAGAAAACAGGGGCGAAGTGACGAGCTTATTTCACCAGGCGCCTTGCACGATAGTCTTCGTCGCGTATGCTAGAGACGGATAGAGAGGCTCTCATCTGTTTTTTAAAGATGCTCGTCCCGCTTACTCATTTGATAACCCTAACCGTCCCACAAAGGCGGCAACCTCAAACGAAACCGCAATCACGACATATGTCCTGCGCCCACCATAACCCGCTGCACTGCGTAATCCCGCCGTATATGCTCGAAAGGCTTGCCTCCAAGGGCAAGTCCGCCAACGCTCGCGACAAAGCGCTAAAATCACTTCGTGTCTCGCGCTACTTCCGCACCAGGAGACGTGAGGCGCAGGATGCCTTTCAAGCTTTGGGTTTCCGCGCCATTGCTGGCGCGGCAGCCACTGCTGCTCCCGACAGGCTGATCAGAAAAGTCTATGATGCCGGGGGGGCTGAAGAGCTTCCCGGCAAACTCGTCCGTGGCGAGGGCGCGAAACCCACCCAGGACGCTGCGGTGGACGCCGTTTATGATGGCGCCGGATCGACCTACGAACTCTATCGCGAGGAATACGGTCGCAACTCCATCGACGACCGCGGTATGGAGATCATCCAGACCGTTCATTTCGGACAAGCCTATCAAAACGCGTTCTGGAACGGGGAACAAATGGTTTACGGCGACGGGGACGGCAGCGTTTTCGGCAATTTCACCTCTGACATCGACGTCATCGGCCACGAACTCAGCCATGGCGTGACCCAGCACGAAGCCGGGCTCGTTTACGAGTTTCAGAGCGGCGCGCTCAATGAGCACTTCTCCGATGTTTTCGGCTCCCTAGTCAAGCAACGCGCCGCCAACGAGGACGCCAAAACGGCAAACTGGCTGATGGGAGAGAACGTTATTGTAGGCAAGAAATACGTCCTCCGTTCGCTTAAGGCTCCCGGTACCGCCTACGTGAATCATCCTGTGCTCGGCACCGATCCGCAGCCTGCGACCATGGACGATTTCCAGGAATTGCCGCTCTGGGACGACCAGGGCGGTGTGCACATCAATTCCGGCATTCCCAATCATGCCTTCTATCTCGCGGCTATTGAGCTCGGAGGCTACGCGTGGAAAAAGGCGGGTCTCATCTGGTATCGTACCCTCTGCGATCTTCTGGGCGAAAACGCCACCTTCGTTCGCGCCGCCCAAGCCACCGTCCAGGCCGCGCGAGGCGAATTTGGAGCCGGCAGTCTTGAGGAACAGGCCGTCACCAAGGCCTGGAAAGACGTGAAGGTGTTGTGAGCTGCGCAGTACGCCGCGCGAGAGGTGATGCTCAAGATCGAAGCAATCCAAACGGGGCTGCAAGTGCCGGTGCCGAAAGCCTGGTCTCTCGATTCCGCCGCGGCTTCAGCCGGCGAAATTGCCGAAATCGAACGATTGTTGAAGAGTTGCAACTTTCTGCATGCCCCCGAGCCCGTCACGGATCGTTCCGCTGCTGACCGGGGCACTATCTCTATCTTGGTTGCTACTGCTGAGGGCTCGCGTCGGCTCACGTTGGTATTGGGACAAGTCCCGAAAGAGTTCGTGCCGCTGGTGCGCTTCATTGAATCGCGGTTGCAGTGGCGTCCACGGAAACCCTAGCGCAGAAAATCGCCGAGGCGAAATCGGGTGTCTGCGAGGAAAGGCCTGCCTCCGCTTTGCAGAGAGTACACAGTTCAGCAGCGAAGCCTGCCTGTCTACAGGCCCTTTACAAAAGGGCCTCTGCAACCAACCGAAGGCTTGCCGGCGCTGCATGCGCTACAATCGTTCAATGATCGCTCGAGCAAACTCGGTTGTCGTGGCATTCCCGCCAAGGTCAAAGGTGATGTGCTGCTTGCTGGCGATTGTATCATAGCAGGCCTGCTCGATTCGGCCGGCAAGGTCGATTTCGCCAAGGTGCCGCAACATCATACAGGCACTGAGCAAGAGGGCCGTTGGGTTGGCTTTGCCTTGCCCTGCGATGTCCGGCGCTGTGCCGTGGACGCTCTCAAAGATCGCGGCACTCTCACCGATATTCCCGCTCGGCGCGACCCCCAACCCGCCGATCAAGCCTGCGCAGAGATCGCTAACAATATCGCCGTAAAGGTTGGGCAGCACCATCACATCGAAGCGTCGCGGATTGATGACAAGCTGCATGCAGCAGTTATCGACGATGACTTCCTCGTACTGCAGCTGTGGATACTTTTTTGCAACCTCGCGGCAGCAGTTCAGGAAAAGCCCGTCGCTCCTTTTCATGATATTCGCCTTGTGGATCGCGGATACTTTGCGGCGGTTCTGCGTAGCGGCGTAGTAGAACGCCGACTCGGCAATTCGTATAGACGCAGCACGCGTGATGACTTTGAGTGACTCGACGACGCCTGGCACTACCTCGTGCTCGAGTCCGGAATACTCGCCTTCAGTATTTTCGCGAACCACGACGAGGTCGACGTTGTCGTAGCGCGTCTTCAATCCCGCGATGCTTCGGCACGGGCGGAGGTTCGCGTAGAGCTGAAATGCTTTGCGCAGTGTGAGGTTGAGCGAGACGTGGCCGGTGCCGATCGGCGTGGCAAGAGGTCCTTTGAGTGCGACCGTGTTCTTTTTGATGGAAGCGAGCGCCTCCTCGGAGATGAGCTGTCCGCCGGGTTCGACGGACTCGGTGCTCACTATTTGCCGCTCCCACTGGACGGGCGCTTTGGCAGCTTCGAAGATCTGGATAACGGCGTCTGCAATTTCGGGGCCGACGCCATCGCCCGGAATGAGGGTTACGGTGTGCGTTTTCATTTGCGGATTGGGAAAAGCCTTGCTCAAAGGCATTGTGCGTCAGCGAGGCTCATTCCTCCATGAAATTTTGTCGACACTTCACTCGACGACCAAGGCAAAGACCGGCAATCTCCAACCGGACCCATGAAGATTATTCGCTACCTCGATCGTCACTGGAGCGAACACTATGGCGCGGAACAGGAAGACGGCTCGGCGATCGAACTCACCGGCACGCTTTTCTCCGAACTGAAACCCACGAACCGTCCGGCCGACCTGAGGAAACTTCTCGCGCCTCTCCAGCCATCTCAGATTCTCGGAATCGGGCTGAACTACCGTCGGCACGCGGAAGAAACCAGGGCGAAAGTCCCGGAATTTCCCGTGCTATTCGCCAAAAGTCTAAATACCCTCCAAAATCCGGGCGATCCGATCTTCATTCCGACGCATCTGGCCAGTGAGGAGGTCGACTACGAGTGCGAGCTTGCCGTCGTTATCAAAATCCCATGCAAAAACGTGTCCCGCGAGAATGCATTGGATTTTGTGCTCGGCTACACATGCGCCAACGACGTGAGCGCGCGAGACTGGCAGAAGAAGAAGAGCGGCGGTCAGTGGTGCCGCGGAAAATCGTTTGATTCCTTTTGTCCGCTCGGTCCGTGCCTGGTAACTCCCGACGAAATTCCCAACCCCAACGCCCTGGCCATCCGAACCATCTTGAATGGTATTGCGGTCCAGGACTGGAACACGAACGACATGATCTTCGATGTCCCCGCGATCATCGAGTTTTTGAGCGGCAGCACCACGCTGCTTCCTGGCACGACGATTCTCACAGGAACGCCGCACGGGGTCGGAATGGCTGCGAATCCGCCCCGCTGGCTCAAACCCGGCGACAGTGTCTCTATTGATATCGAAAAGATCGGGAGGCTGACCAATCCCGTTGAATCCGAGCCATGAATTCGAACCGGTCCCGTCGGCCCGCTCAAACGGGGCGAGTTCGAAGTCTCATCGGGCATCCGCGCCAAGGGATTGATGACGATTTCAGGACGGGCCACGCAGCACCCGGACTTCCTCATTGACTGAGTTCCATCCAAACCGTCGCAGCGCCATGCCCTGCCGGAATGTCAGGCAGCGCCGGCGAGGCGGAGAAAGTTACGGGCGCCGAAACATGACGCGTGCCAAGAGTTCGCAACCGCGATGCGTCTAGGGTTGAGCAATTCGTCGAGAGAAGAATGATCCCGCCGGGAGCCGCGCAATCGAACGCCATTTCGATGAGGCGGCCATAATCGCTTTCCGCGCGAAAGAGGCGGCCGCGCCGTCCTCTTGAAAAAGTCGGCGGATCCAGAACAATCGCATCGAATTTGTCACCGCGCCGGGCGAGCCGGGGCAATACGTCAAAGGCATCGTCCGCTATGAAGCGATGTCCTTCGACCGAAAGTCCGTTGAGCGCGAAGTTGCGGCGTCCGCGTTCGAGCGCGGCCCTAGACAGGTCTATGCTTAGTGTGCGGGCGCCGCACGTGGCTGCGGCCAGGGAAAACGAACATGTGTAAGCGAAGATGTTCAGCAGGTTCTCGACGTTCGATGCACGCAGCCTCCTTCGGTTGGCGCGTTGATCGAGAAACAAACCGCAGGAATACCCCGCCAGGAAGTCGATCTCATAACAAAGGCCCTCTTCGTGGACAACGGAGGTGCGCTGGCGCGGACTGCGCCCAATCGACCGTGGCGTGTCGTCCTTGCCGGGACCTATGACGAGGCGACGGGCATACATCCTCTCTATCAGCACAGCCGCTTTTCCGCACCAGGCTGCGAGCCGTTCCAGAACGCCTGAGGGCGGCTCCTCGGCGGTATGAGAGATGATCACGCCATCGCCAAAGCGCTCGATCCGGCATTCTTCGCCGTCGGCGATTCGATAGGCGTCCGTCCCCAGGGAAGCAAATTCTTGGGCAAGCGCCGGCGGAATCCATTTCATTTCTCGCCCCTTTCCAACGTTCAGGGTCGAGATTGGCCTCCGGAGTGTTGGCGAAGGAATTCGACGATCTTTTTCTGCAACTCAGGACCCCAGGGACCAATTTCAACGAGATGCCCAGCGCCCTCGATCGGATACAGGATCGCTCCAGGGATTCTGCCAGCGACCGCCTGCGCGTTCTCAATTGGCACGCATTTGTCCGCGGTGCCATGCACGACAAGTGTGGGGACCCTGATGGTCTCGAGCGGAAGATCCAACATCGCGCGAATCTGAGCCAGGTCGTTGCGGATGCCGGCCTCTCTAGCTCCTAACGGGACGAATGTTCCTACAAAGCTCTGGAACCATTCGAGCTGATCCGAATCACCAAGGACATGATTTTCCAATGCATCACGCTGGGCCTCGGTGCCGCTGTTCTGAGCTTTCAGAATCCACGAAAGCGTTCTGGCCGGATCTCTTTCTGTCGCCTCAGCGCAAACCCAGGCGCCGATGTCACTCCCGAATCCATTGAGGACGATCCTTCCGGGCTCGGTCCGCTGCGGATTCGCAGCGGGATCGAACTTCGCTGTCACAGCGGCAATAAGAACCAAAGCCCAGACCTTGGCCGGATGCCGAACTACAAATTGGATGGCTGCGGGCGCTCCCGATGAACTTGCCAGAACTGCCACCCTGGAAATTCCCGTCTTGTCGATCAAAGCTGCCATCGCATCGGCTTGCTGTTCAGGCGAAAGCCCGGTGGCTAGCGGCGTGCGCAAATAACCGGGACGCGACGGCGCGACGATCTGAAATTCGTCCTCCGCGAAAAAAGAACCCAACATCATCGCCTGGTCGTAGCCGCCCGGCGCACCGTGAAAGACTAGCACCGCCGGCCCTTCCCCATGGATCAGAAATTCCACCGGTCCAAAATCGGTCTTCGCAATCTCGCTGGCCGAATCCAGGGCTGCAAGCCTGTCCGCGCGCCACGACGCAAACCACGCGAAAACCAGCCCTAACGCCAGCAGCGCCAGCACACAGAGTAAAAAACTGCCTTTCGCGAGAAGCCGAAGCCAAGACGTCATCGAAAGAAAGTGATGAGTCCGCAACAGGCGGTGGCAAGAAAAAGAAGCGAACGCATGCCACTTTCGTTGTTCCTGAAATTGGGGGCACACGGATTCGAACCGTGAACCAAGCAGTTATGAGCCGCCTGCTCTGACCGTTGAGCTATGCCCCCCTCTTGTTGAACTAAACAGAATTCCTGGGTGTTGCGTGAGGTTTTTTTCTGGACTCTTCGGAGCGGCCTTTAAGAAACCGTCCGCTGAACCAATCCCAGCCTTTGAGAGCAAGCGGATAGACTGTCAGAGAAACGATTGCTCCGGAGAGGAAGGCGCCGATCAGGAGCGGCAGCGGGGCTCGAGAAAGAAACGCAAGCACATCGGCGGCCGGCTCTTCCGCTGGAGTTCTTCCGATAAGCACATTTCCAAGCTTGTACTGCGCCAGGAGCAAGAGCGGTGTCGTCAGAGGGTTGCTGATCCAGGTGCAGGCGATGGCCGCCGGGATATTCACGCGAGTCAAATACGCGATTAGGGCTGCGGCGAGCATCTGGAAAGGCAAAGGCATCATCGCAAAGAAGACGCCAATCGCGCATCCCGAGGCGAAGCGGGCACGCTCAGGCTGCCACATCTCGAGCGAGAATAAGCGGTCGCCCAGCTTGCGATGCAGCCACGTGCCCCGAAATTGCTTTATGCGCGGAAGAAGCCGCAAGTAAGGCCCAGCCGAACTCCGCCGCCAATGACGAGGCTTCATCCGGGCGAAAAACGGCGGGCTATTTTCCTCCGCATCTCCGCTTGCCAAGGGTCATTAAGCTGCTTAAACACTCTGCTGTATGAAGAAGATTGAGGCCATTATTAAACCCTTCAAAATGGAGGACGTCAAAGAAGCTCTCGCGGAAGTTGGCATCGAGGGTATGACCGTCAGCGAAGTGAAGGGTTTTGGACGCCAAAAAGGCCACACCGAAATTTACCGCGGCAGCGAATACACCGTCGATTTTCTGCCCAAGGTCAAGTTCGAAATCGTCGTCATCGACAGCATTGTCGAAAAAGCAGTCAAGGCCATCTCGGATTCCGCCAAGACCGGTAAAATCGGTGACGGCAAGATCTTCGTGCTTCCCATAGAGAACGCGATCCGTATTCGCACCGAAGAGACCGGAGAGAACGCGATCTAAACGAAAAGAGGCGCGAGAGTTTTGAGTCAATCGCTGCCTATTGTTGGTCATGGAATGGTGGAAGGCGCTGATTCTCGGTATTGTTGAGGGTGTCACAGAATACCTTCCGGTCAGCTCAACAGGCCACCTCCTTTTGACTCAACGCGCCTTGGGAATTCCCCAGAGCGAATCTGCGGATGCCTTCGCAATTTGCATTCAGTCGGGTGCTATCGTCGCAGTCCTCGGGCTTTATTTTTCCCGCGTTCGCCAAATGGCCCGCGGCGTCATCGGCCGGGATCCCCAAGGATTCCAAATGGCTCTCAATGTCATCGCCGCCTTTCTGCCTGCGGCTTTTTTTGGACTGCTCTTTGAAAAGCCCATTAAGAAATATCTTTTTGGAGGTGAGGCATGGGGACTCTGGCCGATTGTCGCGGCCTGGTTTTTCGGCGGAGTCGCGATTCTAGCAGTGAGCTGGTGGCAGTCCTCACGTCAAACGAAGACCCACAAATCGGGTCTTGGCCTGGATTCTCTTACCTGGAGAATGGCTGTGGTCGTCGGATTGATCCAATGTATCGCCATGTGGCCAGGAGTCAGCCGCAGCTTGGTCACTATCGTTGGAGGCGTCATTGTCGGATTGAGCTTGCCGGCGGCAGTCGAATTCAGCTTCTTGCTCGGACTGCTTACTTTGAGTGCCGCCACCGCCTACGACGGCTTGAAGTACGGCCAGGAAATGGCGCGCTCCTTTGGCCTGCTCGCACTCTTCTTTGGTTTCCTCGGCGCGTGGGTCTCCGCGGTTCTCGCCGTCAAATGGATGGTGGCTTATCTCAAAAAGCACGGGATGCAGATTTTCGGCTACTACCGGATTGCGCTCGCCATCGTCGTTACTTTTTTGATTTTGAGCGGCTGGCTGAGTCACTAGCAAATGCTCTAAACCTCGAGATTCTCACCGTCTTCCGGCAAATAGACGGCATCTATGCTCGAGAGTTCGCGCTCGAACAGCATTTGAAGGTCTCCCCGACGGTCGTCAAGCTCTCTGGAAAGATGAGTCAGGCACAGAGTTCCAATGCTGGCGCCGCGCAACACGGCAACAAGCTCTTCGGGAGTAAAATGGGCGAGTTCGCAGATGAGAACATCGACGGGTTTCTCCACAACGCCGCGAAGATCCTCAGCCGATCCAAGATCGCCCGAGTAAATGAATCGCTTGCCCGCCGCGAGAACCTCAAAAAGAAACGATTCGATGTTGAGATTTCCGATCTTTTCGCGAGCGCGGTCCAGGTGCGTTGTGCGATGCGGCAAGACTGCAATGCCATCGAGGGCAACTGCGGTCTCCGCCTCCCACGAAAAAATCTTGATAACAAATCCAAGGATTTCAGACGGCAGCAAGATGGCGTCGAGCCATGCTCGCAGAGGCGCTGAAACATGGCGCGGCACGCCCACCGGCAGCGGCCTTTGCCGCCCGTGCAGCCAGCTTGCCTGCAGCAAGAGCGGTAACCCGCCGATGTGATCGGCGTGCGCATGGGTGATCCAAACCGCATCAAGCTCAGCAAGGGAGACGCCGATCTCAAGAAGTTGCGAACCGCATGGCTCACCGGCATCAAGGAGCACGCGCGTGCGTTCAACTTCGAGAAGGACGCTGGACTGAAAACGCCCGGCAGCCACGTCTCCCGGCCCCGTCCCAAGAAAAGTTACGGATGACATTTGTCAGAACCCGTAGGAGATTTGACTTCCCTCGACAAGCTGCGGCTACCGAAAAAGTTGCAACGACCACCCTACAAATACTAAAGTTCGAACAATGCGGTTCCTCCGTAAATATGCATTCTGGATCTTCCTTTTTTGCCTTGTCACCGTTTTGGTCAGTGCTCCTTCCCCGGACACGGCCAGAACGCGCCTTGCTGATGGATTCGATCAACCTGTTGGAAAACCCGATGCTTCCGGATATTATACTTCGCGCGGGTTTCGAGCAAAATACCACATGGGCGAAGACTGGAACGGCCTTGAAGGGGGCAACAAAGACTTGGGCAAACCCGTTTACGCAACGGCTAACGGCCTTGTTGTTCTGTCTCGCGATATGCGAATGGGTTGGGGAAATTTAATCATCGTCCGCCACATTTTTCTTGAAGACCGACAAATGAAGATGGCGGATTCCGCTTACGCCCACCTCGATAAGATCCTCGTGCGCGAGGGACAGCAAATCGTCCGGGGACAGCAAATCGGCACCATCGGAACCAATCGCGGAATGTACACGGCGCACCTTCACTTTGAGATCCGGAAAAATCTTTTCATTGGCTACAACCAGCGCGGATTCGGGAAGGACTATTCCAATTACTACGTCCCTAGTTCATTCATCGCCCAACGGCGCAAACTATACGGAGCCGGCCGCAGCGCGCTCGTGGCAGTCAACACATTCAGCGTCCAGGCAAGTGCGGTGCTGCCGCCGGGTGAATCGACGGCGCGCCCCCAACCCAAGGAATCAGAAAGCCCAATGCTGGCCCCTGCCTCGGTTCCGTCGAAAAAGCGGGATTCGTTCCGCGTGAATCGTTTCAGCGATATCTTCTCCAATTAGCTCTTCCTCACGCGCCGCTTGTCACCGCCAGTCAGCCCGAGTACACAGCGCTTGTTGACGATACCTGAAACCCTTTTTCTCATCGCCGGAAGAGGCCGCTACCCCTCCCTCGTAATCGAGTCTGCACGGGCGTCCGGAGTGAAGAAGATTTCCGTCGCGGCGTTCGAAGGTGAAACGCCTGAAGCCACAAGCGCCAACGCGGATGAAGTCTATTGGTTGCGGGTCGGCCAGCTCGGCAAGCTGCTCGATGCCGCGAGAAAATCCGGAGCTCGCCATGCCATGATGGCAGGGCAGCTCGCACCGGCCAACCTTTTCAATCTGCGTCCGGACGTTCGCGCGTTAATCCTCCTAGCAAGATTGAAGCGCCGCAATGCCGAGACACTCTTTGGAGAAGTTGCGAAGCAGCTCGCACAGGCGGGCGTGGAGCTCCTGAACGCTACGACCTTTCTCGACGCCCATATTGTTCGCTCGGGCCATATTGCGGGACCTCGGCCCAGATCGCGTGATATGGATGAAATGCGCTTCGGCTTTGACATCGCCAAGGAAATCAGCCGTCTAGATATCGGACAGACCGTGATCGTCAAAGCTGGCACCGTGCTCGCCGTCGAGGCCTTTGAAGGCACCAACGAATGCATCCGCCGCGGCGGCAGCCTCGGCCGCAAGGACGCAGTCCTGGTTAAGGTGACAAAACCCAATCACGACATGCGCTTTGACGTTCCGGTCATCGGCGAGATGACCATCGCGGTGGCGCGCGAGGCAAAACTGAAAATCATCGCGTGCGAAGCGAACTGCACCCTTCTGCTTGATAGTCCCGCAGTGTGCCGCGCAGCTTCGGAAGGCGGCATTACTCTTTACGGCATTTCAGAATGAGCATTCTCCGCACGGGCGTCGTCGGCGTCGGCCATATGGGCATCAATCATGCGCGCGTCTATTCGCAACTCGAGAACTGCACCCTTTCGGCCGTCTACGACAAGAATCATGACGTCGCGCGTTACGTGGCAAGAAAGTACCGCACGCACGCCGCCAGCTCACTGGAGGAGTTTGCGGGGCTCGTGGATGCGGCAACGATCTGCACGCCCACCGTCACCCACTACGAGATCGGCGCCTTTCTCCTGGAACGCGGCAAGCACCTTCTTGTGGAAAAGCCCGTCGCTGACACACCCGCTGATGCCCGCGCGCTTTCTGAGCTCGCTACGAACCGTTCTTGCGTGCTGCAGGTAGGACACATCGAGCGATTCAACCCGGTCCTCGCCGCGCTGGAAGGCAAACTCAATAACCCCCGTTTTCTGGAAGTCACTCGTCTCTCGCCGTATCCCAACCGAAGCACCGATATCGGCGTTGTTCTCGATCTGATGATCCATGACATTGAGATTATCCTGCACATAGTCCGTTCGCCGATCGTCAGCATGGATCCGGTCGGCATTGCCGTGCTGAGCAAGGGTGAGGATATCGCCAATGTCCGCTTTCGCTTTGAGAGCGGCTGCGTTGCCAATGTCACCGCCAGCCGAATCAGTCGCGACAAAGTGCGAAAAATCCGTGTGTTCCAGGAGAATGCTTATCTTTCGCTGGATTATCAAAAGCAGGACGGTGTGATGTACCGCCTGCACGATGGCCCGAAGGGGAAGGAGATCATCCGCGACAAGGTCGAGATTCGGCGCGGGGAACCGCTCAAGATCGAGCTGGAGGCCTTTATCCACTGCGCGCGCGAGGGTTCAAAGCCCAAGGTGTCCGGTCACGAGGCTGCAGATGCCCTCGACATTGCCTTGGAAATCACACGCCGCATCGAGGAAGCGGATCCCCGTACGAAGGTCGATCTTCAGCTTCCATGACCACCCTGTGGTTCGTCGCCGGCGAGGCCAGCGGGGACGCCCGAGCCGCCGAGGTGATGAGCGTTTTGCTCACGCTCGCCCCTAAACTCCGGTTTCTTGGCGCGGGAGGGCCCAAAATGCGCGCCCTCGCAACGGAGCCCTTCGACGATTGGATCGCTCAGGCCGGCGTGCTGGGATTGTGGGACGTCTTGAAGCATTACGGTTATTTTCGGAAAAAATTCCACCGCATGCTCGATCAGATCGAGGAAACAAAGCCGGACGCGGTCGTATTGGTCGACTATCCCGGATTCAATCTCCGCCTGGCGAAAGCTCTGCGGGCGCGCGGCTTTCCGGGAAAGATCCTCTTTTACATCAGCCCTCAAGTCTGGGCATGGAACCGCGGCCGGATTCCAAAAATGGCGCGCTTTCTCGACTTGATGATCTGCGTTTTTCCGTTCGAGCAGCCGATGTACGAAGCGAGCGGGCTGCACACGATCTTTGCCGGTCATCCCCTTCTCGAAGCGCTTGCCGCAGAGAAAACCGGCGTCGACCGAGACCAAAACCTCCTGGGGCTCTTCCCGGGCAGCCGCGAACGGGAGGTGAAGCGCATTTTCCCCGCTATGGTCGCAGCCGGCCATCTGATCCGGAAAGGAAAACCGGACGTCCGCTTTGAAGCCGCCGCAGCCAACGAAGCGCATGCAATTCGGATGCGGCAAATGGCCGGCGACTTGCCTATCGAGATCCATTCGGGAACTGCTCATCAACTCATGCAGCGTGCTTGCGCTGGCATTGTCTGTTCCGGCACCGCCACTCTCGAGGCTGCCTTTTTTGGCCTTCCTTACTGTCTCGTCTATCGGGTCGCGTGGCTGACCTTCGAGGTGGGCCGTCGCCTGGTCGATGTCGACTGCCTTGGCATTATCAATATTTTGAACAACTACAAACAGAACCCGCCCGGGGACCCCCGTCTGCCCGCAAGACCGGCGCCCCACGTCATTCGCGAGTTCATTCAGCACCTTGCCACGCCGGAGGCCCTCGCCGCGGAGGCCCTGTTCCTGGTGAATGATTCAGAGCATCGCTCCCGCCTTGTCGCGAAGGTCAACGAAATCGTATCCACCCTCGAAGCGCAAGGCGCAACCCGCCGCGCCTCCCAAGCGATTCTCGACGCCCTCCGATAAAATTCCCGAGTTCAAGATTTCCTTTCGGGAATTTCGGTAGATTCTTACGCGCGGACCTTATCAATGCGCTTCCGGACGAGAGTTTTCACCCTCTTTCTGGTCATGGCTATCCTGACCGGTTTGCTCATCGCCGCCTTCATGTATCGTCCGACGAAGCAGCTGTTCATGGATCTGATGCAAACCAACGTTCTTTCCATCGCGGCCACAGCAGCCGCCATGATGGACGCGGATTCTCACAATGGAATCCGCACGCGTTCCGACCAGGATACTCCCGCCTACAAGCAGCTCGAAAGCGAGTTGAGGCGCGCTCGCGATGCGAATCGGCGCCGCGACATCTACGTCAAGTACATTTACTCCATGCGCCCCTACCCTAATGATCCCAAAATGGCCGAATTCGTTTTGGACGCCGAGGAAGATGGGGTGAACAAATCGAACGTCGGCGACGTCTATAAGACCACGAACCCGAATTACCTTGTCCGCTTCAATGAGTTTCAAGCCGACGAGGAGTTTGTGAGCGATCAGTGGGGACTTTGGCTTACCGCTAACGCGCCGATCCGCGATGCGAGCAATCAGACGGTGGGAGCGGTTGGCGTGGATATCAGCGCGACGGAAGCCATACAGCGCCTGAACAGTTTGTTTTGGAACGGCGCTCTGGCTCTCGGCGTTTCTCTCATCGCAGCCTATTTCCTGGCCAGCTTCGCGTCGCAGAGGATCGCTCGACCGTTGATCACCATCCGCAACGCGGTCGAGCGCATCGCGGGAGGCGACTACAGCCAAACGCTCAAACTCTCCTCGAAGGACGAGTTCGAGGAAGTTGCAAACGCTCTCAACAAGATGACCTTGGGTTTGCAACAACGAGAGGATCTAAAGAGCGCGCTTGCGCGGTACGTATCCGAAGACATCCTCAACGAAATCATCTACGCCGGCAGACCCTCCGAACTTTACAGCCAACGCAAGAAAGTCACCGCGCTCTTCGCCGACGTGCGTGGATTCACCAATTTTTCCGAGCAGTTAAGTCCGGAGGAAACAGTCGCGATGTTGAACGATTACTTCGAGAAAATGATCGAAGCGGTCTTCAAGAATTTTGGGCACTTGAACAAATTCATGGGCGATGGCCTCATGGCGCTATTTGGAGCCCTGCGGGACGACGAATTCCAGGAGGAACACGCAGTGCAAGCCGCGCTCGACATGCGTACCGCTCTGAAGGATCTGCAGGAAAAGTGGGCCACCTCCGAAAGCAGGGCGCGAGACGCCTTGGCTTCCCTGCGCATAGGCATAGGCATCAATACCGGCCTTGCCATCGTGGGAAATATCGGCTCCAAGCAACGCATGGAGTTTACCGCCATCGGCGACTCAATTAATCTCGCCTCGCGTCTTGAACAGGCCACACGCGATCGCCAAGTGGACATCCTAGTCAGTGAGTTCACATACGTCGCCACGCGCAGCCGCTTCCCCTTCGAGCCGGTGGGAGAGATTTCCCTCAAGGGGAAGACCG
Organism: uncultured Verrucomicrobiae bacterium; assembly: GCA_963810765.1. Lineage (GTDB taxonomy): Bacteria > Verrucomicrobiota > Verrucomicrobiia > Chthoniobacterales > Terrimicrobiaceae > DASTFP01. The sequence goes on along the minus strand of CAWEOV010000012.1, from coordinate 543,623 downwards.
AAAGCGCTCGTACCTTCACAATCAGAAAACCGGCATGAACGAGTCCTTTCTTAAGACCCATCTCGAATCCATCTGGGCGCCTTGGCGCGTCGAGTATTTCCGCGCGGAACACCAAGCCGGATCCGATTTCCTTAGCGAAGCCGCGCAAGCCGATGACGACGCCGCCCATCTCGTCGTCACTCGCCGCAAGGCCGCATTTCTCCTCATGAACAAGTATCCGTATTCGGCAGGGCATTTGATGGCAGTGCCCTATCGCAAGGTCTCCGAGATGACTGAGCTCACCGATGACGAGGTGCTGGAAGTTTGGCATCTCTGCATTCATGCCCAGCGCTTGCTCAAGGAGTGCGTCAAAGCTCAGGGCTTTAATATCGGCTGGAATTTGGGAAAACCCGCGGGCGCAGGAGTCCAGGACCATCTCCACCTTCATATCGTCCCGCGCTGGGTGGGTGATGCGAATTTCATGACGGTTGTCGGTGGCGCCCGCATCATCCCCGAAGCGTTGCATCCGCTTTATGAACGTCTGAAAGCCGCGCAGGATCAGTTTGGCGCTGAGCTCTGAATTCTCGAGCACTCCCGCGCCAAGGGTCTCTTCGCGCTGAGAACCCCGAGATTTTGGAACCTTCTTCGAGCTTCGATGTCATAGTCGTCGGTGGCGGCGCGGCAGGGATGATGTGCGCACTGACAGCTGGGCAGCGCGGACGCCGAGTGGCCCTGCTGGAGCGCAATGATCGTGTAGGCAAGAAGATCGCGATATCCGGCGGAGGACGCTGCAATTTCACGAATATCCACGCCGCACCAGACAATTTTCTTTCGAAGAATCGCGACTTCTGCCGATCGGCGCTGGCGCGCTACACGCCTTGGGACTTCATCGGCCTCGTTGAAAGTCACGGGATTGCCTATCACGAAAAGAAGCTCGGCCAACAATTCTGCAACGGCAGTTCCCGCGCGATCATTGCGATGCTGCTCGAGGAGTGCCGTGCGGCAAAGACGCATATCCGCTGTAACTGCTACGTGACGGAAGTGCGAAAATCGGATCGCTTTCAGCTCAAGACAAACACAGGAAGTCTCGTCTGCGATTCGCTGGTAGTCGCCACCGGTGGATTGTCCTTTGCCAAGCTTGGGGCTACGGACTTTGGATATCGGACGGCCGCTCAGTTCGGATTGCGCGTGACGGAGCTGCGGCCCGGCCTGGTGCCTCTTACCTTCCATGATGAGGACAGGGCGAGTTTTCAAATGCTCAGCGGCGTTGCATTGCCGGTCATTGCCAGCGCCGGCGGCGCGTCATTCAATGAAGCCATGCTCTTCACCCATCGGGGTTTGAGCGGCCCCGCGATCCTGCAGATTTCATCGTATTTGAGGGACCACGAAGCAGTGTCCTTTGATCTCCTTCCGGAGATTAAGGATTCAGGCTTGCTCTCCGCCGAACGTATTCCGAACGCAGTCGCACTGCTCAGCCGTCACTGGCCACGCCGATTCGCAGAAGTATGGGCCCGGCGATACGCTTCGGACAAACCCTACTTACACTACAACGCCCGGGAGCTCTGCGACCTCGACAAACTGCTTCACCATTGGCCTCTTACATTCTCAGGCACCGAGGGTTATCCGAAAGCCGAAGTCACTCTTGGCGGAGTTGACACCAGTGAACTCTCCTCCAAAAGCATGGAATCCCGAAGCGTGCGCGGCCTTTTTTTTATCGGGGAAGTCGTCGATGTGACCGGCTGGCTCGGCGGATACAATTTCCAGTGGGCCTGGGCTAGCGGGAATGCGGCGGGATTGGTTGCCTAGGAACCGTTCATCGCTAAGGTTTCTCAATGAGTTCATGCCGCATTCGTGACGCCGAGCGCAATGCTGCCCTGGCCGGGGTGCGTGCCGTCTACTCCGATCTGGCCGCGCGGCCGATTGACCGCCGATGCGCGCTGCGCACGGAATGCTGTCACTTCAAGCTGACCGGGCTGACTCCGTTTCTGACCAAGGGAGAAGCGCTCCTCGCCGCGAAAGCCTTTCGAGTTTCGGGGCGCCGGAAGCTTCCGGATCGCAAGAACGGGGCGTGTCCCCTTCTGGATCCGAAGACTTTGCGCTGCCTCATTTATCAGGCGCGTCCTTTTGCCTGTCGCACCCATTTCTGCGAAGCCGCGGGAGGACCCTATTCGCGGCGAGAGGTTCTCGACTTGATTCGGCGGCTCGAACGCGTTGATGCGGAGCTTGGGGGCAACGGCCCTCGTCCTCTACCTGACGCCATAGACGAGGGCTTGCGAATGCTGGCTTAGCGCGCTAAATTCCGCGCCTTTTGCCATGCTCACGGTTTCGCAGCTGACCAAATCATACGCCGGACGCGTTCTTTTCGAGGACGCGGCGCTGCAAATTAATGTGGGCGACCGCGTTGGCTTGATCGGACCCAACGGTGCGGGCAAGTCCACGCTCTTTTCGCTCATTCTTCGTGAAATCTCCCCGGATGCGGGGACGATCTCGCTTCCGAGGGGAGTCAGTTTGGGCTTCCTTCCGCAAGAAAGCGCACCCAGCGGCGACGAAACCGGTCTTGAGCTGGCCATGGCAATTTCCAAGAGCTTCGTCGAAGTGCAGAAGGCGCTGCGCGAAAACCCTGATGAAAGCTCGGACGAGCATCATGAAGCCGTCGCGCGATATGTCGAGTTGGACGGTTACAACCTTGAGGCGAAAGCCAAGCGTATCCTTGCCGGACTGGCCTTCCGCGAAGGCGACTTCAACCGACCGGCTCGATCGATGTCCGGCGGATGGATCATGCGAGCCCATCTCGCCCGACTGCTCGTGATGGAGCCCGACCTGCTCATGCTCGACGAACCGACAAATCACCTCGATCTCGAATCTCTTGGATGGTTTCAGAATTACCTCAAAATTTACCCGGGAGCGATCCTGGCTATCTCTCACGATCGCGCATTTCTCAATGCCATTTGCCGGAATATTGTGGAAATCTCTCGCCAGCGCCTCCAACGCTACACTGGCAACTACGACGATTTTCTGTCGCAAAAACGCGCCCGAGAGGAACACCACCTCGCCGCCTATAAGAATCAGCAGCGCGAAATCGCGCACCTCGAGGAGTTCGTTAACCGCTTTCGTGCCAAGGCGAGCAAAGCCTCTCAAGCGCAGGAACGGCTCAAACGTCTGGAAAAGATGGATCGCCTCGAAGCGCCGCAAGGCAGGGAGGCGACCGTCAAATTCAAGTTTCCTCAACCAGCGCGTGCCGGCCTGCGCGTGATGAGACTGGAGCACGTGCTACAAGCCTACGGAGATCATACGGTCTATGAAGATCTCAGCCTTACGATCGAGCGCGGCCAGCGCACGATCCTGGTCGGCCCGAACGGGGCCGGCAAATCGACACTTCTGAAAATCCTCGCCGGGCTTGTTCACATCCAGGAAGGTGAGCGCTTGCCGGGTCATAATGTCAGCATCGGCTATTTCGCGCAGCATAGGGCAGACACCCTCGATGAAAGACGCACCGTGCTTGAGGAGGCGGTGGCGGATGCGGAAAACATCGGAGAGCAAGTTGCTCGCACTGTCCTCGGTTCATTTCTCTTCCGCGGTGATGATGTCTTTAAGAGCGTCGCTGTGCTGAGCGGCGGTGAGAAAAGCCGTCTTGCGCTCGTGAAGATCCTGCTCCAGCCGCCCAACTTGCTGCTTCTGGATGAGCCGACCACGCATCTCGACATGCCGAGCATCGACGCCTTGATCCAGGCTCTCCAGCAATACGAGGGCACTCTCGTCTTCATCAGCCATGACGTGCACTTCATCCGCTCCATCGCCAGCACTGTCCTTCACATCGACGCGGGACACCTCACGCCCTACGCAGGCGAATACGACTATTACCTCGAGAAGTCCCAGGCAACCTCCGAACGCGACGCATTGATAGCCCCGTTAGCCAAAGGCGATGAGCGCATCAAACAATATGCTTCTCCAGAGCGCAGACACGGCCTCCGGGAGATCCGCGAGCGCCGCAAGGCCGACGCCGAACTTACGCTGGCATCCACAAGGGAGCGCCGTGCGAGAGAGAAGGATCTCGGCACATTGGAGGCCACAATCCTCAGGCTCGAAACGAAACAAAAGGAGCTTGCAATGCAACTGGAGCATCCTGATCTCTACGACGACGCGGCGAGGCCGCTTGCACTCCACCGCGAGCTTTCAGCGGTGACCTCAGAATTGGAAATGGCGAACGTCGCCTGGAACAAAGCCGCAGAGTCGCTGAGCACGCCGGCGGATGCGTAGTCCGTCATCCATCGCTACCCCGCATGCAACGTGCGCGACTTCTGATTCGACGGGGAATCCCGATCTCATCACGTGAAAAAATAGCGTGTCAGATGAAAGAAGACCGGCGCTGAAAAACAAAGCGAGTCGATTCGATCCATCACCCCGCCGTGCCCCTTGATGAGGGTACCGTAGTCTTTGACGCCTCGATCGCGCTTGATCGCGGACATCACCAACCCGCCCGCAAATCCCATCAGCGTAATGGCAAACGACATGCCCGCAGCCTGCCACGGCGTGAAAGGCGTCGCCCACCAAAGGGTCCCGAGCAACGTTGCCGTTGCCACGCCACCGAGAAAGCCTTCCCAGGTCTTGTTAGGACTCACCGCCGGGGCTATCTTGTGTTTGCCGAGGGCTTTTCCCCAGATGTACTGCAAAACGTCGCTCGCCTGAATCGGAGTGATCACGAAGAAAAGCCATAGCAATGTGCCATGGTCGCCGTGTTTGGTTGGAGTCATCGTAATAAACTCGCGAAGGGCCAGAAAGGACGTCAGCCCAAATAAGATGACCGAGCCGATTCCTCCGCTCAACATGGCAAGGAGAAAGATGGCGACCATCAACCACCAAGCCCGCGTGCGCGCATTGAGGTTTGCAATGGTTGCCCGGTAATCGTCGTTGCCCGGCCGCCGCGCAAGAATCCGGCCGATTAGGCTCGCGAGGATGAGAACCGCAATCACGCCTGCCACCAACAGTCCGGTTTCGCTGTCGTAAGTCAGGTTCATGTGAGATGCAGGCTCCAGACAGCATTGCGCGCGCGCTCAAGGAAATCGACTTTGGTTTCCCCGGATTCGAGTTCGATCGGCGAGCCCACGGTAATGCTGCCCAGGAGAGGAACCGGCGGTTAGAAAAAGCCACGGCTGAAAGTGGTCCGTCACCTTGCCGGCTAGCACGAGGCAAAGCCCGGCCCCGCCCGCAAACAGCGCGCTGGCAAGGGAAATAATGTTCGGGCGAACGCCAGCGCGGGCCAGCCAAGCCGCAACATGCGCTGCCCATAATGTGTCGCGCGCCTTGATCGGTCGGCGAGGAGTATTCATCTCACTCATCGAACAAGCCTTATCTTCGGCCATTGAGCCTGTCCACACTCCACGCTCCAGCCCTCCCCCCGCCCTCAACACGAAACCGCAAACCTGCAGTACACGCGGCCGGCAATCCTGCAGTCACCCAGCGCTTGTTGCTGCAACATATTGTCGCATATGCGACAATATTTCGTCATATTCTACAATTCATGAAGCCAAAGACCGAAGAGTTTCTGAACCTTCTGCTCTGGTCCGCTGACATGCTTCTGCGGCCCACTTTCCGCAATCTTACCGATTCTTACGAAACCTGGGCCTACCACAATGGTCTGTTGCGTCAGATTGACACCCTCGAAAAACAACGATTCGTCGAGCGCGATGCGGCGTGGCGCGACGAACGAATTTATCGCCTTACCGAGCGCGGCCGTTGCACGCTTTGGGTGGCCGCGACCCAGGGGAACGCTGGTCGCGCAAATGGGACGGACGCTGGCGCCTCGTATTATTCGATATTCCCACGACCCATAATACCCGTCGCACGCAACTGCGGCGCTACCTGCGCAAAAGGGGCTTCGGATGTCTCCAAAACAGTGTCTGGATCACGCCGGATGCGCTCGAAGAGGAAAGGCAGATTCTCGTCGGTGGCAAGGTCGACGTGGAATCGCTTATCCTGCTGGACGCTCGCCCCTGCGCAGGGGAATCCGACCGGGAAATCGTGAAAGGCGCGTGGGATTTCGAGCGTATCAATCTGCGCTATGCGCAGCATTTGAAGATCCTCGACGATCGACCAGCCCAGGCGCTGCGAAACGAAGCCGCCGCGAATGCTTTGCTGCACTGGGGGGCGGCGGAACGCAAGGCTTGGCTGGAAGCAGTAAGCAACGATCCGCTTCTGCCAGAAAGAATTCTACCTTCCGAATACCTCGGTCAGCGCGCGTGGCGGCGCCGGATCAAGGTACTCCGAGAAGCCGGTCGGCAATTACAGACATTCAGATAGAAAAAGGCGTCAAACCCGAGCCCGTCTCTTGCACGGCGCGCGCCGGCAACGCGGCCGCGAGAAGGTCGCCGTTAACTCCATTGCTGGCCGTGCCGGTTCTTGTTTCGTAGCGGCACGCGGAATTAATGATGTCGTCCACAGTTTATTCATATCGCGAAATGGCGTGGAACGGAGGTCTTCCGCCTGCGAGATGGCGCAATGGTTTGGAGATCCGTCGCTGGACTCGATGCCTATCTGTTTGTGCTGAGAAGCGCATCGATGCGTTTGCGCACGGCTTCGTCCATGCCAATGAGCGGCGGCCAGCGGCGTTGAAAGCCTTCACCGGGAAGTTTCTTCGTTGCGTCTATGCCAAGTTTGCTGCCGATAGCGATTTCGCTCGTGGCATGGTCAAGCACATCAGAGGGCCCCTTGGTAAAGATGCTGTCGCGCCTTGGGTCAGTATTGGCACATAGGCGGAAGAGAACGTCGCTTGTGCTGTGCACATTCACGTCGTGATCGACCACGATGATGTACTTCGTAAACATCATCTGCCCCATCCCCCAGAGGCCGTGCATAATCTTATAGGCCTGCATCGGGTAGGTCTTTTTGATGCTGACGAAAACAAGGTTGTGGAAAACGCCCTCGGCCGGCAGCGCGATATCCACGATTTCGGGAAAGTTCATTTTGAAGACGGGCAGGAACAGTTTCACCGAGGCACTGCCCATGTAGAAATCCTCCATTGGCGGGATGCCGACAATGGTGGCCGGATAGACGGCATCCCTGCGATGCGTGATGGCCGTGATATGAAAGACGGGATAAGGCTCAGGCAGAGTGTAGTAGCCTGTGTGATCGCCGAACGGTCCTTCCTCGCGAAGCGGTTCGCGCGGATCGACGTAGCCTTCGATAACAAAGTCCGCATTGGCGGGGACTTCGAGGTCATTGGTCTCGCACTTTACGAGCTCGATGGATTTTTTGCGCAGATAGCCGGCGAGTAAAAATTCATCGAGTCCATCGGGCAGCGGAGCGGTGGCGGCAAAGGGAAAAGCGGGATCGCCGCCAAGGAAGATTGCGACCGGCATCCGAGTGCCCGTTTCGTAATACCGGCGTCCGTGGCGTGCTCCAACCTTCTGAAGCTGCCAGTGCATGCCTGTTGTGCGCTCGTCATAGATCTGAATGCGATACATTCCGACGTTGCGCTCCCCGGTGTCCGGGTCCTGAGTGACCACGCACGGCAGCGTGATGAAGCGTCCGCCATCGAGCGGCCAGCACTTGAGAATCGGGAGATTAAGAAGACTTGGGAGTCGCGAGCTGAAAGTGTGGGGATTCTTCCAGTCCGGCGCCGGAGGCCAACCCTCAACTTTCAGCTCCTCGCTCTGAACTTCGTGAATGACCTCCTTGCACGGGCCGCTACTGACCCGTTTGGGTTTCGCGTGGCGCATCTCCAGCGCCGTGCCCAGCAATTTCAGCGTTTCCCGAAGGTTTGTAGGCGGCTTGGCCTTCATTAGCGCGCCGAGCCCGGCAGCAACGTCATCCACAGAGTCCGCGCCCATGCTCATGGCCATTCGCTTCCAGGAGCCCATCGTGTTGATTGCGACGGGAAACGGACTTATTTCGCCGTTGATCGTAGGTTTTTCGATCAAAATGGCTTTGCCGCCCGCCGGCGACTTCATCTCGCGGTTTGCAAGCTCGGTGATCTCGAGCTCGGTTGCCACGGGCTGGCTGATACGCATAAGTTCGCCGGCTCTGTCAAGCGCTTCGACAAAGTCCCGAAAGGAGGAAAACGCCATATCAGACCGCTGAGACCGGATGACCGATTGGCGCAGGGCTGGTCGCCGGCAGGGAGAGGCTGCGCAGTTCGGCACGCAACCAGATCCGCGCGCCGCGCAAGATCAGCTTCCAAACGTGCCGATTCGGTTCGAAACCTTTTAGCAATGTCCGGGAGTCCAGATTCATCGAGCCGTAGACACCGGCCGCCTTGCGCTTTTGCGCGATGCGCGCAAGGCGCTGATTGTAAAAGGCCATCAGGCGGCTGACGATCACTCCGTCAAACGACCCTTCGAAGGGAAACTCTGTAAATCCGGCGCGCGGGCACCGGAGCACGCTGCGAACAGGACCAAAAAAAAATAACCCGAGATCCATGAGAAAGGCAGCGCTCATCAACTCCTGGTCGCCCAGGTAATGGTACTTGTCCTTGTAAAGCGCCCTAAACCAGCCCCAAAACGAACGCGAAAACCGCTCATTCAGGTCTTTCAAATCGCAGCACTCTCCCCGACTTTCGCGTGTGATGCGGTCCACGGCGGAGGAAACTGTCCACGAACAATAATCGAGTCCCTGACTGTAAAGCGGATCCAAGAAAGAGGCTGCATCGCCAACGATCTGCCAACCGGGCCCGGCAATTCGTTCGGCATAGTAGGGAAGCGCCGAATACGCCTTGACGTCGCCTTCAATGTATTCAGCGTCCATGAAAATTTGCCTCCCGACGGGGTGCGTCAGCAAGTGCGCTTTCAACCTGTCGCCCAAGCGCGCGCATTCCGGCGGGCTGTAGAGACGTGAATCATAGACCAATCCAGCGCTGTAGTCCCCTCCCCGCAACGGAATGATCCAACACCACCAGCCGTAGCCTGTGAGATGGTTCGTTGCCGATGCCCGGCTGACCTGGCATGAACCAGCATAGCTCGGAAAGCGGCTCATAAGATCATAACCGTCCCAATCCTTCACATTGCGAAAACGCGCCCAAATCGCATTCGTAGGATGCTCGGGCAGACTGCGTAAGAGTTCCATCCGGCGTGCAAGCAATGCCGCCCGACCGCTCGCATCGACCAACCAGCGGGTAGAGAGTTCGCGCTCTCCGCCGTTGTCGCGAACCGTGAGACGGGAAGGACCGGCTTCTGAAACTTCGATCGAGACGACCTTTGCAGGACGCCAAACGTCCGCGCCGGCTTCTTTCGCGAGCGAGAGCACATGCTCATCGAGCACCTCGCGATCCACTTGATAAGATGGCAAACGCACCTGATAAAACGCTCCCAGCTCTCCGCACCGGTCAAAGTCATCTTCGGGCCCTCGCGAAAACCAGAAGCGCAAGCCGTTTTTTACAACATGGTGATGGCAGAGGTGATGCGTAAGCGCCAGGCGTTTGGTAAGGAAACACCCGCTCACCTCTGTGGTCGCCTCGCCCACCTTGCGATCGAAGTGCGCCGATCGTTCGATGACAACAACACGAAGATCGGGAGCTTCGCGTCGAAGCAGCAAAGCGGTTGCCGCGCCGGAAAACGCCCCACCTATCACGGCGACATCGTAACTGTCCTGCATCCCTTCCTGCATAGACAACGAAACGAAGGCTGGCAAACAGTCTCCTTCAGGATCTACGAGCGCGATCGACGAAGATGTTGGACAGGATCGTTGCCATTCATCAAATAATGGAGAATCTTTGACGCATGGCAATGAACATGCGCACTTGGCTTCTTATGACGGCTTGCGCGACAACGCTCTGCGCTCCCCTCCAGTCGCAGACGGACAACTCCGCGACTGCCCAAAAGCAAACGAACAGCTCTGCAAAGACCCAAAAGAACACGGTGACAAAACTCGACGGAACAAAATTCTTCGGATTCATCGAGGTGACGGATGACTACACGATCCGCATTGCGAACGATTCGGGAATTACCAGACTTCCGATCACCCAGCTTGGTGACGCGGACTTCCAAAAATACGGATTCCAGAAAGACCGGTCAAAAGACGGACGCTTCTGGTACGAACGCAAGGAGGCGCTTGAATCTTCCGAGGAAGATCAAGAATCACAAAAGTCTGCCGGAGAACAAAAGTCTGCTGGAGATAAAAAATCTGGCGGAAGATCTCCCGTCGAGATCCGGCTGGGAGAAATCTCGGCATTTCAACCCTTCATCGCGGCCTACGAGAAGACCCTTGCTTCCAAGAGCAGTGAAGAATCGATCACGCCGAGCAAGCCCGAGGAGAAGTCTGACAAATCCGACACACCATTCAGGCCCATGTTTTCCGAGCCAGGTTTGGGAGGTCCGCTTCCCCAGCCCTTCTCGGGATTAGGCAGTTCAGTGATTGAACCGGTATCGGCAATGCAGCCCGCGGTTCCCGGTGGAGGGCAGGTTATCCAGTCGGCCACAGGTGCTGCCGGATTGCCGTCGCCGCCGTAACGGCGTATCGTGATCTTCAATCCGGAACCCGAGTTTCCAAAGGTGTGAGGGATCGCCGATGCGGCTAGGCTAGTTTGTTGTTGCAGACAGTATTCTGTGCGTGGATAGGACAGAACTGACAGCCGTCACGAAGCGCTCGATCATCTCGCGTTGATGAGCGGCCGTCACCGTGATGCGCAACCTGGCGGAACCTCGCGCAACCGTAGGATATCGGATTGCGGGAACGAGAAAGCCCTCAGCCAAGAGCGTTGTTGAAGCCTCCATCGCTCGCTCTTCACCACCGATGATTACTGGAAAGATGGCACTTTGCGCGGGCGCGAGCAGACCAGAAGCGAGCGCTGCCATATTTTCCTGAAGCTTCCTCACGAGCGCTCCTCCCTCGTCCGATTCGAGGAGCTCGACCGCCGCACAGGAAGCTGCCGCGCAATGCGGCGGTGGCGCAGTGGAGAAAATGAAGCTGCGAGCCCGGTTTATCAGATAGTCACGCAGGGCGGCACTGCCGCAAATATAGGCGCCAGAGGATCCCAGCGCTTTCCCGAGCGTACCCATCTGCACGTCGATCCGGGCGGAAACCCCGGACTCATCCGCCAGGCCACGACCCTGTTTTCCAACTACGCCGATCCCATGCGCTTCATCAACAAGAAGCCATGCCCCGAAGCGCTCCTTCAACTCAACAATTTCGGCCAACGGGGCGCGGTCTCCGTCCATGCTGTAAACGGACTCGATGAGGACGAGCACTCGCGCATCGGGGTGCTTCTCCGCTGCCCACCGCAGATGGCTTTCCAATTTCTCGAGCCGATTGTGCGGGAAGACCCGCATCGACGCTCCGCTCAGTCGCGCGCCATCCACGAGACAAGCGTGACAGAGCTTGTCCAAAATAATCACGTCGCCCTGCCCAGCCAGCGCGGGGATCGTTCCCAGCGCCGCGGCATAGCCGCTTGAAAAGCTCAAAGCGGCCTCGGTCTGCTTGAATCGCCTCAGCGCTTCCTCGAGGCGTTGATGATGCCTGTGTGTGCCGCAAACCAATCGCGAGGCGCCCATTCCCGCGCCGGCCTCTTCGAGCGCGTCATGCGCCGCCTTGCGAAGATTTTGATGCGCCGCCAGCCCGAGGTAGTCGTTGGAAGAGAAGTTTGCCAGCAACCGTGCGCCGCAAGACACCTCCGGCCCTTGAGGGGAATCGAGTATGCGCAAGAAACGGCGGAGGCCCGCATCCCGAATGCACTCGAGCTCGCTTATGAGAAACTGATCGAAATTCATCCATTCATCAAATGCAGCATCCGCCTCACCGCTGTGTCCATCCCGGCGAGAATCGCGCACGAAACGATGGAATGGCCGATGTTCAGTTCAACAAGGTGGGGAATCCGGAGGATGTGATGGATATTCTCGTAGTTAATTCCGTGCCCGGCGTTGACATTCAATCCTGAGGAATGCGCCAATCCCGCGGCCTTGATGAGCCGGGCAAGCTCGATCTCCCGGTCCGCCCCCAAGCTATTTGCGAATGATCCGGTGTGCAACTCGACGACCTGCGCACCAAGCTCCGCCGCCGCCGCAACCTGTGGCTCCTCGGGGTCGATAAAAAGACTTACCAGGATCCCTCGCTCCTTGAGGCAGGCAATCGTGGGGCGTAACGAGGGCTTCTGCGCTGCGCAATCGAGTCCGCCTTCCGTTGTCACTTCCTGGCGATTTTCCGGGACCAGGCAAACATCATGCGGCAGAATGCTCAAGGCGAACTCAACAATTTCTGCCGAGTTGCCCATTTCCAGGTTAAGCTTCGTGCCGATTCTCTCCCGCAAATTATGGATGTCCTGATCCTGAATGTGTCTCCGGTCAAGGCGGAGATGGGCTGTGATTCCGTGAGCTCCGGCCTGCTCCGCCGCCAGAGCTGCCGCAACAGGATCCGGCTCAGCGTTCGGCGATTCCGGCATCTCGCGATAGCGGGCCTGACGCAGTGTCGCGACGTGATCGATATTGACTCCGAGTTTGATCATATCGGATGAATCAAGAGTTGTGCGACGGGTGACAAGCGCAAAACGGTCACTTAGAACTGCGAAGGGAGAGTTGGAAGGGCGAATCTCCCGCGTGAGCGACACGTTGCCGCCGGGTGAAAGTCGCGGTCACGCGAAGGCCAAGGCGGCGCACAGAGGCTGCAACGCGGTCACGCGGGAGGCCTGCGCGGCTCACCTGGCGCGTCTTAACGCGGTCACGCGACAAGGCGGCTCACTTGTGACGGTGAGCACTTTATTCACGGCTCAGGTGGAACCTCTCAGACAAAGAAGGGACGCTGTCCTCGGTTGCTACTTACCAGAGACTACGCGAGTCTGCAAACTTCGTCGCATGACCTCAAACCGATGTGAAAGCAATCTAACTGCCTGGGACGTCGCAGGGCGCCGTGGAAACGTTTGTAACCACGTCCATTCACCGTGATTGGCACAGATCGCAATATATTGGTCTAAAGATCCTTGTGAATTTGCGTAGGATTAAAACGCTTCCCTGGATTGATATCGGCATTCTCGCAACCGCCGCGGCCTTGCGCGTTGCTTTTCTCGACATCAAGCCACCGCACTTCGACGAGGGTGTCAATGGCTGGTTTGCCGACCAAATGACGCGCAACGGCTACTTTCGCTACGACCCGACGAACTATCACGGGCCACTGCACTTTTACGCGCTCTTCCTTTCGCAGACTCTCCTTGGGCGCAATCTCTGGGCGCTGCGCTTGCCGGCTGTTGTCGCTAGCGTGCTTGCGGTCTGGTCCATGCTACGCTTCCGAGAGCATTTCGGCGCTCAGGCTGCTCGCGTCGCGGCCCTCGCAATGGCCGTTTCACCTGCCTGCGTCTTTTACGGTCGCTACTCGATCCACGAGTCGTGGATGGTCTTCTTTTCAACGCTTTTCCTCTGGGGATTGCTCGGCTTGTGGGAAAGGGGCGAGCGCCGGTTTCTGTTCGCGCTGCTCGCCGCAGCAAGCGGGATGATTCTCACGAAAGAAACCTACGTGTTGCACATCGGCAGCTATTTGCTTGCCGGAATCGTGCTGGGGCTTTGGCAAAAACTCCTGCCCTCGCGCCCGGAGCTGCCGCTGGCGCGCCAGCAATGGACCTGGAGGGATCTAACGAAAGGCGGGGCGATCGCCTTGCTCGCAATCGTGTTCTTCTATTCGGGAACCTTCATGGATTTCCAGGCCTTGAGCGGAATCTACGAGACTTTTGCCGCGTGGTTTCACACGGGCGTTGAGGCGGCGGGACACGAAAAGAAACTCCATCAGATCGGACCTTTGAACTACTACTGGGTGGCACTCATGGCGCGTTATGAATGGCCCGCCTTGCTTGGACTCATGCTTTGCCTTCGATATGTCGCGCCCTCCGACGCGCGTCTTAGATATCTTACGATTTACGGTTGCGGCGTCGTTGTCGCTTACTCGCTCATCCCATACAAGACGCCCTGGTGCATCATTTCCATTCTCTGGCCTTTCTATTTGATCCTAGGCTCGGGGATGCCGGCGCCGAGCGCGCAATCTGTTAGCCGGCTGGCATCCCCGCTTGTTCGGTTTGTAGTTGCAGGCAGCCTCGCGGCCAGCGCCTTCCTTTGCGTTCGCCTCAACTTCTTGCAGTTCACAAATGAGAAGGAGCCCTACGTCTACGTGCAGACATTTCCCGAGATCGAAACACTCACCAAGCCGCTCCTTGCCATGGCGAGAAAGGATCCGCGCTATTATCACGTTCATGGCCAAATACTGTTGGACAGCTACTATCCACTGCCGTGGATGCTCGGCGACTTCACGCAGATCGGCTACTACAAAGAAGAGGCGCCACCCGAGGCTTACGATGCGGATTTTGTTGTTGCGCAGAAGAGTCAAATGGAGCAGATCGAATCCGGACTTGCCGGCGAGTATTACAAACGACCTTTTCGCCTCCGCGATTCGCAAGAGGAATGCGTCGTGTACTTTCGCAGGAAAACTTTCGAAAAGTGGTTCAATGGCGAGCCTCCTCTCTTTCGCGGAAAGCCATGAAGTGCCTTTCCTCAATGCTGGCCTTCTCATCCACGACCGTTGTCGCGGCGATACTCCTGGCCTTCATGTTTTCCGGGATCCACGCTTTGGCGGCCTGGCTAGCGATTGGATGCGGCACTCTCGCGGCGGTTGCTGCCTGGCCGACAACCAATCCGTATCCGCGAGCACCACTGGGTTTCTGGGACTGGCTGGTGCTTACGGTCTTCGCGCTTTCGTCGCTGCGCGCCTTCTTGTGGGTTATCTATCCGCGCGGCGATGAGATTTGCGTACTCTCCCCAAATAACCTCGGAGACCTTTCCCTCCATCTCAACCTTATTCGCTATCTTGCAAGCGGAGTCGCTTTCTGGCCGGAAAGCTCAATTCTGAGCAATGCACCTCTAAGCTATCCGCTCGGCGCGGACCTCATGAACGGCCTCCTTGAGATCTGCGGCGTGGATACAATCCGTGGCCTGGTTTGGACGGGACTGGCCGGTGCGGCTCTGACCGGATATGCGCTTTGGTCGTGGGGCGGCCCCTTCGGTGTCGCGGCGTTTCTATTCAACGGCGGACTAGCTGGATTTGCGGTGTTGCGCACGCTGCAAATCGACGATTTCCAGCGCGACATGGTCTGGAAGAATCTTTTCCTGTCCATGTTTGTCACACAACGAGGCCTGCTTTTCGCGCTCCCAGGCGGGCTGCTTCTCTTATATGTGTGGCGCGAGCGCTATTTTCGTGCCGGGAATCGCGTCGTTTCCTTCTGGCTGGAGCTCTTGGTCTACGCCAGCATGCCCCTATTCAGCGTTCACGCTTTTCTTTTTCTAAGTCTGGTTCTGTCCGCAATCTTCATAGCCTCCTTATTCAGTGCGCGAAAGCCGGGCAAGGAAAGACGCTTCTCGAGCCAGGGCGGCGCTCCGATCGCTGCACAGCCAGCGCGACCAGGCGATCCTGTTCGAGACGGAGCCGGCGCAGTCCGCGAAGTACTCATTCTCGTCGCTTCGGCTGCCCTTCCCGCCACCGTCGGCATCCTGCTTGTCACAGGATTTTTCTCGGCGTCTTCGGGCATCCGGTGGTCTCCCGGCTGGATAGTGGGAGAGAGCGGGTGGAACCTCTGGGTCTGGATTTGGAATTTCGGCCTCGCGCTGCCTTTGTCTTTACTGCTCGCGGTCGCTCTTTACTCCGACAGAGACATCGAGGCGCGTTGCTTCGTATGGGCGGCAAGCGCCGTTTTCGCCGCCTGCTGCGTCTTTATCTTCGCTCCTTGGGAATGGGACAACATGAAGTTGATGCTCTGGAGCTGGCTTGTGATCGCACCCTATCTCTGGAAAAAGATGCTCGCGCCGTTGAAGCTTCCGGCACGCGCCGCCGTCTGCGTTGTCCTGTTTTTTTCGGGAGGCGTATCGCTGATCGGCGGGCTGGACACTCGCCATGGATACGCCATCGCGCAAAGGTCCGAACTAGCCGCCTGGCAGCACGCCGTTGCCAGCATCCCGCCCGACGTTCGCTTCGCAAGCGTTTCCGATTACAATCATCCGCTGATCCTTCTTGGCCGCAAGGTGGCATGCGGCTATGAAGGTCACCTTTGGAGCCACGGACTCGATTACCATAAGAGATTGGAGCTTCTAAGCAAATCGCTGAAAGGAGAAGTGAGCTGGCGTTCGAGCGCACCATTGCTGGACGTCGAATGGCTCGCCCTGCGCAACAAGGATTTGCCACCCGCAAAACCGCCGGGAGATCCGCCTGCGGCGAATGCCTATGGCGCCCTCTACGACTTGCGGCCTCTTCTTAGACAAGACCCAACCAGCCCAGAAAGCCCGCGATTGCAACAACGATCAGTGGATTTATCCTGGTGAAGACAAAGACAAGCGTGCAGACCCCTGTAAGAAGATATGCACGCCAATCGTGATCCGCAGCCCTGCTCATCACATAGCCGCTTGCCAGAACGAGGCCAACGGTGAGCGGCGCGAATCCCTTTTCGATCGCATGGCGCACGGGTGAGTTCCTCGCGCGCTCCCAGAACTGCACGACAAAGTAGACGAGCAATCCGGCCGGGAAAATCATCGCAGCCGTGGCGAGAATGGCGCCAAAAACGCCCATCAACTCTCCTCCGGCGGTCAATCCCGCCTTATAACCGATCAAGGTAACGATTAGAATGCTCGGTCCCGGCGCCGCCTGCGAGATTGCGAAGATATTCGCGAACTGGCTATCCGTCATCCAATGGTAGTCGCCAACGGTCTTGTGGTGCATCTCGGGCAGGACCGTATTGCCCCCGCCAATTGAGAGCAGCGAAAGCGAGCTGAACAACAACACGATTTGCAGGAGCGTTTTTACGTTCACGGCTTCTTCGTCTTCGGCCACCCCCACACGAGGCTAAGCGGCGCCAGGAGAGCGAGGCATGGGAGCAGATGCCAGCGCAAAACACCATTCATCACAAAAATCGCCGCGAAAAGAAGTAACGGAACGATGCCCTGCAAGCATTTCCGCCCAGTCTTAATGGCCATGGCAAGCGTTAACGCCACCGCCGCGGCGGCCGCTCCATGCAGGACGCTCTGAAGCGCTGGAATTTGGTGAAACTGAAAATATGCGTAGCCGAGCCCAAGAATGATGAGCATGGGGATTAGTAAAAGACCGATGACCGCCGCCAAAGCCCCCGCCATGCCACGAAACTTCGCGCCCACGAAAACGGCCAAATTCACCTGATTGGCTCCCGGTAAGATCCGGCACATCGTAATTGCGCTGAGAAATTCCTCCTCAGCCATCCACTTCTTCTCGACCACGATCACCTCGCGCGACCATGCGGACAGACCACCGCCAAAGGAAGCCAAAGCGATGTGGTTGAAGGTCCACGCAAGCTCGAGAAGCGTTGGCCTTGGGGGGAGGTCCGCCTCACTCATGCCTAAGCTCGTGATCGTGCGGGAAGTCCGTTTCCTTGTGTTTTGACGGATCGAGAGGGTCCGGCGGATCATAGCTGTGCGAAAGCTCCCAATCCGCATCAAAGACCTCCGTGAGACGCTTGACAATCGCTTCGTCCGTGATGGTTGTGCCCAATTCCCGGCGCAGGTCAAAGGCACTGCGATCGATATTCATCGAGCCGATCAACGCGTGCGAATTGTCGGCAATCAGGAGTTTGGCATGGAGGCGCAGATTCTTTTGCTTATGCACCTTCACGCCAAAACGCTTGAGCACACGCAGCGAAGAGAACGTGTCGAGAACGTCCCAATCGCTGATTCCATGCTTTCCTCCACAGAGAACACGCACGTGCACGCCCCGCTCAGCCGCATCGAGAAGGCGGTCGAGAATGACGGCATCGACAAACTTCGGATGCTGGACATCGAGCCTGTGCTTCGCCGCATCAATAAAATGCGACATTCGGAGCCGCGAATTCGCATTGCTCCAAAGCAACCCGGTCTCGGGATCGGGCAGCCAGTCGCGATGCTCCCAGTCTGCCTCAAACCCTTCAATGACCTGCGCCACCCGAGCCGGGTCGTGGGTCACCACTCCGTAGTCGCGGGTCTGCGTAAAGTACTTCAAGCAAAGATTGAACGTTGCAATGAGCGCGGCTTTCCCGTCCGCGACGATGGACTTCTCATGTGTGACGTAGAACTTCGGGTTCGCCCACCGGATATTGACGCCGTTCTTCTTGAAATAATCGTACGTTTCATCATTGGCACGATCGCCGCCCGAGCGCTTTGGATTGAGCATCACGCGCACCTCGACCCCCGCGTTCTTGCGTTCCGCTACCGCTTGCAGCAAGCTCGGCTCGGAGAATGTGAATTGCTTGATTAGAAGAGTTTTCTCTGCGGAACTGATGAAATCGAGCACCGGAGGAATACCGTCGTCAGGCTCAACGACCAAATGAGAGAAGGAAAGAGACATAACTTACGCGCAAACACATACACCAACCCCGCAAAAAGAAAAGCCCCTCGTCGGCCAGCTGTTTTTGCCTTTTTGCCTGGCCGAGGCCGGTCTTAGCTCATCCTCCTAATGCAGAAGGAAACGCTCCCCCTGCCTTCCTGGTCCTTCTTTGAGCCGAGGTTGCGTCACTGGCTTAAAGCCCGAGTTCCCGGCTGCATTCATAACGACCTTTTCAGGCACAAGCGAATTCCGGATCCTTTCTGGGGATCGAACGAAAAAGAGCTTCAGTGGATCGAGGAGCGCGACTGGGAGTACCGATGCAGGTTCGCCGCCGAACCGGAATTTTGCGATCGCGAACACATTGAGCTCGTCGCCGAGGGCCTCGACACGATCGCAAGTATTCGTTTGAACGGACACAACATCGGATGGACGGAAAACATGTTTCTCGGACACCGGTTTGACGTGAAGCAGGCGCTCCGAGCGGGGCGCAACATTCTGGAGATCCGCTTTGGCAGTCCGATGCTCTATATCCGCGCCCGCAAGAAACCAGGCGACTTCCATGAGTGGAACGACCGGGTGGGAGGTTGTTCGCACATTCGCAAGGAACAATGTTCGTTTGGATGGGACTGGGGCCCTCGCTTCGCCACGTGCGGCGTTTACAAGCCAATCTGTCTGGAGGCATGGCAAGACAACCGCATTGAATCGGTGCGAATCCGGCAGCGACACGAAGCCGGCTGCGTCTCGGCAAGCGTTGAAACCCAACTCGCCCGTGAAGGCGACGAAATCCGCGGCGTCGTCTGCAGGAACGACCAAGTCGTCGCAGAAATTTCCAATCTGAAGTTTGAAATCTCGAATCCCGAATTGTGGTGGCCAAACGGCCACGGCGCTCAACCACTCTACGATGTGCGGCTCGAGCTCGCGCAAGGAGACAAGATCCTGGATCGCTGGAACGGACGGATCGGTCTGCGAACAATCGCTCTCGACCGCCATCCCGATGAGTTCGGAGAAACCTTTCAATTCACTGTCAACGGACGGTCAATCTTTGCTAAGGGCGCGAACTGGATCCCTGCGCACAGTTTTGTCAGTGAGGTCAGCCGCTCCGATTATGACAATTTGCTTACGAGCGCGGTGCAGGCCCATATGAACATGATCCGCGTTTGGGGCGGCGGAATTTATGAAATGGAAGACTTCTATGATCTTTGCGACGAAAAAGGGCTGCTGGTTTGGCAGGATTTCATGTTCGCATGCGCTGTGTATCCGGGCGGAGCAGAGTTCCTCGCCTCTGTCAAGGCCGAGGCCGAACACCAAGTAAAGCGGCTGGCAAATCACGCATGCTTGGCGCTGTGGTGCGGCAACAACGAAATCGAGCAGATGCCGGGAGAAATTCTAAGAACCAAGCAGAGGAAAAAAGCCTACGACGACATTTTTTACGGCATCCTGCCGGAGGCCGTTGCCCGCTATGACGCAGAGACCGCGTACTGGCCGAGCTCGCCGCACAATCCGGATGGCTATGAGAGGGGACCCAACAATGAAAAGGCGGGCGACAGCCACTTCTGGGATGTGTGGCACGCGCGACACCCGGTCAAATACTACGAGAAAAAGGGCTTTCGGTTTTGCTCGGAATTCGGGATGCAATCTTTAAGCTCACCGGAGATCGCCGCGGCGTTTTGCCTCCCTGAGGAGTGGGACGCGTTTGGCCCCGCGATGGAAAGCCATCAGAAAAACCTGGCGGGGAATCTCATCATCAGGGACTACGTTTCTCGACGCTATCGCCTCGCCACGGACTACCCTTCGCTCGCGTATCTTTCGCAGATCAACCAGGCCTATTGCATGAAGGTCGCCGTCGAGCATTTTCGCCGCTCGATGCCACGCACGATGGGCGCCCTATACTGGCAATTGAACGACTGCTGGCCCGGATTTTCGTGGAGCAGCCTGGAATTTGGAGGACGCTGGAAAGCGCTGCACTTCGCCGCCAGACGCTTCTTTGCCCCGGTCCTGGTCTCCGCTCATGTTCCTGGTGACGAGCGGATGGGTATGGGGAACATATGGAGGAGCAGCATTCGCGAGATTCATCTCCATACAATCTGCGACGCTCCGGGCAAGACCAACGGGTCATTGAGCTGGACCCTTTTTCACCTCGATGGCCGGCTGCTGGAGGCCGGAGAAAAGAGCGTTTTTCTCGGATACGGACAATCGCACCGACAAAAGACGCTCGATCTGTCCAAGAACATGAAGACTCACGGCGCGCGCAATATCTACCTTCGTATCCGGCTTGAGACAGACGACGGAGCGATCTCCGAGGACACGGTCTTTCTGATAGCACCGCGCTTCATCGAGTTTCCCCGCATTCCGATATCTACTACGGTCGAGCGTGCCGCAAAGCGGGAGTTTGAGCTGGGATTCCATTCGCGCGGTTTCCACCATGCCGTTCAGATCGATTTGCCTGGAATCGCGCACAAGTTTGCAGACAACTTCTTTGATCTGCATCCTGGAGAGACGCGCAAAGTGCGAGTTTGCACGGAGAAGGCCGCAATGATTGCGGAAATCAAGCGAGCCCTCACGACCCGATCGCTCGTCGATACCTACTGACCCGACGCCCCGGCCGGAATTTCGTCTGTTCTTCCCCGAGAATACTTGAGTCAAAGCCGCTCAATCTGCGAAAGATCGCGAGTGCCCGACCCCTTTCAGCAAGCCGTCGACAAAGCGTTGCCCATATTGAACCGAATTCGCGAGGGATTCGGTCCCTATCCGACCGCGTCTGTCGCCTCGCTGGAAAAGTTGAGAATCAGCGGCACTGGCAGTCGTTGCTCGACCGAGGAGCCTCCGCCGGACCAGCCTTCTCACGCGGCGGCTGACTGGACCTTCGAAGCCCTGCGGGAAGCAGCCCTTGTTTGCGTGAAGTGCCCGCACCTCGTCAGATCCCGCACCCAGGTCGTCTTTGGGGTTGGCAATCCCAAGGCCGAGCTGATGTTCATCGGTGAAGCTCCGGGTGCCGACGAAGACGCCCAAGGCGAACCGTTCGTGGGTCGCGCGGGACAGCTTCTAACCAAGATCATCCTGGCGATGGGCTTTCAACGCGAGGATGTTTACATCGCCAACGTCCTTAAGTGCCGTCCAAACATGCCTTCCGGCGCTTCGGGAAACCGCAAGCCGACGCCAGAGGAAATGAGCACCTGCCTGCCTTGGCTGGAAAAGCAAATTGTTTTGATCAAACCCCGTGTGATGGTCGCTCTCGGTGCCACGGCCGTCGAGGGCTTGCTAGGCGCCACGACCCCGTTGAGCAAGGTGCGCGGGCGCTGGCTCGATTTTCACGGAATTCCGGTGATGGCCACGTACCATCCAGCGTATCTGCTCCGCAACCAGTCGATTTCGGAAAAGCGCAAAGTCTGGGAGGACATGCTTCAGGTCCTCGAACGGCTTGGAAAATCGATCACCGAAAAGCAACGAAGATTCTTCACGAAAAACGAGCCATGAAACGAGCCCGAAGATCTCACATTTCCGGCGTGAATTGGTGCGGTTTTGACCCCGCAAGCAATAGCTCCGCCGGAACGGAACACGTTTCCACTGCGGGCGCGCGCGGCGTTGAGAAAGCCTTGCCGGCTCGTGTATTCGTGTGCGGCGGGATCCGGGCCAAATGGAAGTAACCGTGAGAGTGCTACGGGCGTGAGTTTTGCGCATCGTGTTTGGCGCGAATGCCTCTGGCAGTTTGCCACCAGGACGCTGTTTGTACTCTTGGCAACGGGCGCGCGGATCCGGGTGAACTTCTATCATGATCTGCCAAAGAATTGCGGCTTTATTCTCGCCTCGAATCATATCAGCCACTTCGATCCGCCGATCATCACGCTCTCCTTTCCGCGAAGGATCGATTGGATCGCCATGTCGAACCTGTTTCGTGGCCGCGTTATGCGCCGGCTTTTCTCCGACCTCAATGTGATTCCGATCGAGCGCAACGGCCCCGACCGCGCAGCGTTGCGTACCGCGGCGGGGAGACTCAAGGAAGGGCGGGTTGTCGGGATTTTTCCAGAGGGTGGTATCAGGGATGGCGCCGCCTCCATAGTTAACGGAGCGGAAATGAAACAGGGAGTCAGCCTGCTTTTCGCGCTCTCGGACGCGCCGGTCATCCCCTGCGTGATTCTCGGAAGCGACCGTCTTTATAACTTTCGGCATTGGCTGCCGTGGCGCCGGGCGAAGGTTTTTGTCGGATACGGCAAACCCATTTTGCCATCAGGACACGTGGCAGGCGAAAACAAGAAAGACTACGTCCGGAAGCTGTTCGGCTCGGAAATCTTGGAATTGAAGGAGCGCCTCTGCGAAGATTTCGGCCTGACGGAAGCCGACCTGCCACGCCCTCCCAGGCAGCGCATGAGAGAACCGTAAACCTCCAGGATGATCGGTTTGCGGGTAAGACTGGCGTCGAGAGCCACATTGGGGCACTTATGATGCGCGCGCTTGAGAGGGCCCTCGCCTACGTCATGGATGGCGCCATGTGCAGCACGATGAATGTGCTGCAATGGCGGCATAAGGGTAATGTCTGCTCCCTGGAAGAACTTCAGTCCTATCTCTCGGCTTGCTCCGGGCTTTCGCGCGAGGAGTTTTATCGGGTGCCTCCAACGTCTGGCAAACGCCGGGACGGAAATTGGATCGAATGGGAGACACCGATATTGAGCGGGTTTCCGGAAAACGACCGGCCGCGGGTGCGACTCCAACTGGGGAGCCGGGGAAGCTCGGGACCGACTGTCCTTCTTCTGCATGCGCTCATGAGCGCAAATGATTTTGGATACCTCCGGGTCGCGCGAAGACTCAATGAACGCGGCTGGAACACGGTTTTTCCTCATCTTCCCTTCCACTACTCGCGCACGCCCCGAGGCTATTTGAATGGCGAGCTCGCGATCACAGCCAATTTGATTCGCAATGGCGAAACACTCAGGCAGGGAGTGATCGAGCTTCGTCAGCTCATGGCGATGCTAAGGGAAGGAGGCTGTAAGGAATTTGGCATCCTCGGCACGAGCTTCGGCGGCTGGAATGGCGCGCTGCTAAGTTTCCTCGAAACCGATTTTCGATTCGTCGCACTCATCCAGCCGATCGTAAACATCGAGCATGCGATCTGGCAAAGCCCCGGCTCGATCCTGATGCGAAGGTTCCTGCGCTCAAGAGGAGTTCTACCCGGCGAAAGCGAACGACATGCGCATTTGACTTCGCCGCTTCACGGCGTGCCGCTCTGCGGAGGGGACCGCGTTGTCATCACCGCGGGCGTTTACGATAGCGTCTCCCCGGCAAGGGAACTTCTCAATCTTAAGGATCGCTGGCCCGGCGCAAAGCTTTTGCAGGTGAGACAGGGTCATTTCGGCTATCGCGCGCTAAGGGAGACGCTCAAGGAGATCGAGAGATTCCTGTAGCGAGCCGCTGAGTTCTCGTCGATGGTTGTAAGCCGCAAAATACCTCGGGATTCGCCATTTGGGACTTGCCCTCTGGCGCGAAACCCCTCATTTGCCTTTCTTCGAAAAGAATGGTCATCGGCGCAATACGGGCATCAAACCGCACGCGGAAAGCTCGGCTCGAACCCAAAAGAGCGCGAGAACGGGTTTTCAAAGCAAAGATCCCGCAATGAACTCTTACGACGCGATTATTATCGGCGGTGGTCCCGGCGGTAGCACAGCGGGCAGCACACTGGCTCAAGCCGGAAAGAAGGTTCTTATTCTCGAGCGAGAGTGTTTTCCGCGGTTTCATATTGGGGAGTCCCTGATCCCGTATGCAAACGAGGAGTTTCGAGCCATAGGAGTCTGGGATAAATTGGAGAAAGCGGGCTTCATGCCCAAGCTGGGAGCGGAGTTCGTGCTTGGAAATTCGGAAGCATCCACCCGCATCTTGTTCGCCCGTTACCTATCGTCGGACTACGCCAATACGTTTCAGGTCGAGCGCGCGCGTTTCGACAAGATCCTGCTTGATCATGCCGAATCATCCGGCTGCGAAGTGTGGCAGCAGACACGCGTCCAGTCTGTCTCGGTGGACGCCGATGGTGCCTCGGTTTTCTGCAGCCGCGGCGGTCAAACGCATGAAGCGCGCGCTCGCTGGCTCCTTGACGCAAGCGGACGCGATGCGCTGCTTGGAAAACAGCTCAAGCTTCCAAAAACAGATCTTGGCCTGCCAAAAAAGTTTGCCACCTTTGCGCATTTTCTCGAAGTGCGTCGAAACGAACCCCCCTCCCATGGGCACATCACCGTTGTGCGGCTTGAGTTCGGCTGGTGTTGGATCATACCGCTGGACGCCGAAAAGACGTCCGTTGGACTCGTACAAACGCTCGAGCATTTCCAGTCAACCGGTTTAGAGCCCGGTGAGTGCTTCGAACGTCTTGTCGCCTCGACGCACGAGCTTCGACGCAGGATGAGCAATGCCGTCCGATTTACCGAGTACCGCTTTGCCGGCGACTATACCTACCGATACCTGCAAAACGCCGGGCCGCGCTGGCTGCTCATCGGTGATGCCGCGGGATTTATCGATCCCATCTTTTCTTCCGGCGTTATGCTTGCCGTGAAATCCGGCCGGCTAGCTGCCCACGAGGTCCTGACGGCCGATGAAAGTCAAACGTCTCTGTCTATCCGCGCCCAGCGTCGTTACACGCGCCGTGTCGGGCGGATGTGCAAGGTCTTTCTGAGAATGATCAAGATGTTCTACGATAACAGCGGCTTCGAAGTCTTCATGACTCCCCAGCCGCCGCGCGACGTCGAACGCGCCGTCAACAATCTCGTCGCTGGCAACACGAACCTCGGATGGCGCTTGCGTTGCATGGTCTGGGTTTTCTACCTGCTCTGCGCTGTCCAAAGACACCTCCCAGTGGTCCCTCGCCGCGCATTGGCCCGGAGACCCTTAGATTCTGAGAGCACTCCGAAGGAAGACGCTCGCAAGCCTCAATTGGCTGCTATTGACGACTAGCAAGCAATTCCAATAAGTTGGCACTCGCCGAATCGAAGGGAGCATTATATTAGCATCTTCCGATAGGTGGCCAGCGCAAGCAGCGGGAAGTGCTGGCGGTACATGTCGTATTTGAGATAGAAGACGCGAGGAAATCCGGTGCCTGTGGTGTAGTCTTCAGTCCAGGATCCGTCTTTGTTCTGAGCGCGGAGGAGGTATTCGACACCGCGCTGGATGGAGTCGCGGTTCGGGTCGCAACAGGCGCAGAGTCCCATAACCGCCCAGGAGGTCTGGCTGGCGGTGCTGGAACCGCGACCTTTGAGGGCAGGAAAGTTGTAGGATTCGCAGGTCTCGCCCCAGCCGCCATCGTCGTTCTGGCAGCTTTCGAGCCAGTCGCAGGCGCGGCGGATCCATTCTTGGTCCATGTTCTCGCCGATAGCGGCGAGTCCGCGCAGGATCTGCCAAGTGCCGTAGATGTAGTTCACTCCCCAGCGGCCGTACCACGATCCGTCGGCTTCCTGAGTGCTGCGAATCATTTCCACGGCACGTCGGACGAGCATGCTGTGTCGATCGAAACCAATGGTGCCGAGGAGTTCGAGCACGCGGCCGGTAAGATCAGAACAGGTGGGGTCGAGAATGGCATTGTGATCGGCAAACGGGACGTGTTCCAGCCAGCGGGCGGTGACGTCCTTATCGAAGGCGGCCCAGCCGCCATCCTTGCACTGGAAGGCGAGCAGCCAAGCCAAGGCGCGGTCGCTTTGCTCTCTCCGCTTCGATGGATTGGAGGGTGTCACGTGGCGAAGCGCCATGAGCACCATCATGGTATCATCGGTGTCCGGATAGTATTTGTTCTCGTGCTCGAAGGCCCAGCCGCTGGGTTCAACGCCCGAGACGTGCACAGCCCAGTCACCCTTGAAGCGCACTTCCTTTTTTTCCAACCACGCGGCGGATTTCTCCAAAGCTGGATGATTTTTGGGCAGACCCGATTCGGCGAGCGCGATGGTGGTGATGGCGCTGTCCCAGACAGGAGAGAGGCAGGGCTGGATACGAAAATCGTCTCCATCGTCCACGAAGAAGCCGGCAAAGTCGCGGTCGGCCTTCTTTACGAGCGGGTGATCGTCCGGGTAGCCGAGAGCGCGCAATGCCATCATGGCATTGAGCATGGCTGGGAAGATGGCGCCAAGGCCTTCGCTTCCCTCGCCCATTCGCTCGACCATCCATGTTTCGGCGGTCTTAAGGGCCCGCCGGCGGAGAGGGTGGATGGGGACTTTGTCGTAGAGTTTGAGGAATTTGTCGCAACGCAAGAAAAAGTTTTGCCAGGCCCAGAAGCGCGGATGCTTTTTAAGGGAGAGATCGGTGTTTTCAAGTCCGGCGGGATACAGCTCGTGGAGCTGCATGAAGGACGGAAGGTGGCGCGTGGGCTTGTAGTGATTGAGGATTGTCAGCGGCGCGATGATCGTGCGGCTCCACGAAGACATCTCGTAAAGGTTGAAAAAAAACCATTTCGAGAAGAGGAAGATTTCCGGCGGCACGGTGGGCAGGTATTGCCACGGAAACTGGCCGAGAAGGGCCAGGTAAAGCTTTCCGTATGTGTTTATTTGCGGGATACCGCCGAGGCGGAGGACATTCGCGCGGGCCTCCCGCATCCACGCGGCGTTGGGCGAGTCTCCGGCGAGCTTGAGCGCGAAGTAGGCCTTGACGGAGGCGTTGATTTCGCTCGGGCCGCCGATAAAAATATTCCAGCCGCCGTCGGCGAGCTGGCGGCGACGGATATGGGCAGCGCATTTGTCCTGCAGGGATTCGTCCACCTTCCCAAGCCAGTGCATGTAGATAACGTAGTCGCAGCAAAGGGTCGCATCGGCGAGAAGCTCACCCTCCCAGTGGCCGTCGGGTTTTTGGAGGCGAAGCAGATTTCCCTGAGCGCGGCGGATGCAATCCTCGACGGAGAGTGGCTCCGGCAGAACGGAGAGGGCCGGAACTTCGAATGGAAGGACTTTGGAGGCGGCGAGACTCATCGCGGATGGGAGCTATCCACGGCTTACCCGGACTGATGCAGACTCAGTCGACTCCGAAGCGGCCGGGGAAATCTGCGGATCATTTCATGCCGCCGCGGGTTGTCGTGTGGAGGGACGTCCCGTTTTGTGGCCATTTCCGGCGGTGACGCCGTTGAACGGATTGACGGCCGCGCCTTCGGCGCGGGGTGCGGGCTTGGGAGCAAAGTTAAACGTGATGTTCTGCCAGGTGTCCCCGCGTTTTGCACAGCGACCCAGAGTGGCACTGGGCTCGTAGCCGCAGTGCACCATGCAGTTTTCGCAACGCTTGTCGCGTGCCACGCCGTCTACTACGCCGTAATTCTCCCACTCGGTCTTCTCGAGCAGTTCGCGATAGCTCGAATAGTGGCCGTCAGTCATCAGATAGCAAGGGGCTTTCCAGCCGCGGATATTGCGCGTCGGGATAGCCCAGGCGGAGCAGGTCAACTCACGTTTGCCGGCCAGGAAATCGAGATAGATCGGCGTTCCAAAAAACGTGTAGCGATCGCCCCACTCGCGAACGTTCTTGAACTTTTCCTTGGTCATTGCGCGCGTCAGGAAAAAGTTTTCCGGCTGAAGGTTTAGCCTTTTGCGCATGTCCTCCTTTGCGGAATCATAGTCGTAGCCGGGCGAAATGGTATGTCCGTCCACTCCGAGCCATGAGAGGTAATCGTACATCTTTTCGAGCTCGGCCATCTCGGTCTCCTTGTACACCGTGGTGTTGGTCGCAACCTGGTAACCAAGAATTTTCGCCATTCGAATTGCGGCGATGCACTCCTTGAAAACGCCTTCGCGCTCGACGATCAGGTCGTGTGTGCGCTCCAAACCGTCCAGATGGACATTCCAATACATCCACGGTGAGGGAGAAATGACGGGATGGACGGGTTTGCCGTTCGGCTTCCGAATTTCCTCGGCTTGGGCAGAAGTGACAAGCTCTTCGGACAGGAGCGTGTTTAGTTTTCTGTTCAAATCACTTTCGGTCCCGCCGGAAGCGTGAACTTTGGCGAATTCTTGCGCCAAATAGTCGCGCATTTTTTTGCGCATGAACATGCCGTTCGTGCATATATAGACGATGCGTTTCTGGCCGAGCAAACCAGTCGCGAGAGCCTCGATTTGGGGATAGATGAGCGGTTCACCCCCGCAAATGGAAATCATGGGCGCTCCGCACTCTTGAGCTGCGCCCAGGCAATCCTCGAGGCTCATCACGTCCTTAAGCGATGTTGAATATTCGCGAATTCGTCCGCACCCCGTGCAAGTGAGGTTGCAGGTATGCAGGGGCTCAAGCTGCAGGACAGTGGCGAACTTTTCCACGCCTTGCAGCTTTTTGCCGATGATATACTTGGCTATCTTCGCCGTCAGTGGCAGAGGAAACCTCATGGGTCGGGATTAGAAGCAAGCATCGCCCCTCTGTCAATGTTTCTGGATAAATTGACCGTCGCTGATCAGGCGGGACGCGAATACCTGGCAGTATTGAACGGGCGCGGTTGATGCGAACGCGACCTGACCGCGCCGCTCCGGCACGCGGGAACCCCGGTCAGGTGATGTCCGGCTCTACCACTTCGGGTGGATAGAGCTTGCGATACTCGACTGCCTGCAGACCAACCAATGCTGCGACGGCAACAATTTCGTCAACATCCGCTCCGCGCGAGAGGGCGGCAGCGGGACGCGAGAGACCAAGCATAATCTGGCCATATACGCGAGCGCCAGCGACGTACTGGACGAGCTTGGCCGCGATATTGCCGCTGTTGAGATCAGGGAAAATAAGAACGTTTGCCTTCCCGCCGACTGTGCTCGACGCCATCTTGCGTTGAGCCAATTCAGGAACGAGCGCCGCGTCGACTTGCATCTCGCCGTCTACCACGATTTCCGCGCCGAGCCGGCCAGCAAGGTCGCGTACAATATCGACGGCACGGGCAACCTTTTCGGTCGAGTCTGTCTTGAAGCTGCCCTTCGTCGAAAAACTAAGCATCGCGATGCGAGGACTCGTCCCGAAAATTTGCGCTAGCAAGCCCGCCTGCACGGCTATGGAGGCAAGCTGCTCAACGTCGGGATCCGGCACGACTCCACAGTCTGCAAGGAAGAGCACGCCGTTGTCGCCAAGCTTTTTGTCGGGCATTTCGGCAACGATGCAGCCCGAAACGAACGAAGCATGGGGAAGCAGCTTGACGAGCTGGATGAGCGGGTGCAAGAGCGCCCTGTTCACGCCTCCGACCAGCGCGTCGGCCTGCCCGAATTGCAGCATCATTGCCGCGTAGTAATTCGGATTTGTCATCAGCGCCTTGGTGTCGTTGACGCCCATTTTTTTGTAGTGCTCGATCTTTTCGAAGCGCTCACAGAAGACCGGCAGATCGGAGGCTGTTTCGGGGTTGATAATGGCGACGTGGTCGAGGCTGACCTTCTCCGCAAGCGCGACCCGCTCGATAACGTCGCGATTTCCGATCAGCACCGGAATCCCAACTTTTTTTTCATAGAAGGCATGGCAGGCGCGCACGATGCGCGGATCTTCTCCGTCGGGAAAGACGATGCGCTTCGGAGCCCCCTTCAGCTTGGCAAAAATTGTATCAATGAAACTCATGGCTGTTGCAACAGATACCTAGCCTGAAAGAGAATGCCTCTCAAAACAAGATGGAACTGCTTGCCCGCGATCGACGCATACGATTTCCGCGCCGCCCGCTGATCATGGGTATCGTCAATATCAATGACGATTCTTTCTGTGGCGACGGGCGGGTTGATTGCCGTTGGGCACTGGAAAAGGCGCGAGAGCTTATCGCGCAGGGAGCGGATATCATCGACGTTGGCGCCGAAAGCGCGCGCACGAATCGCCCTGCAATACGGCCCGAAGAGGAATTAGGCCGGCTGAATCCGTTTCTAGAGGCCTTTCCCATCGCTTGGAACAACCTGGAGCCGCGGGACGCTCACCAGGTCTTCCCCCCTCTGATTTCTATCAACACCTGGCGGCCGGAAGTGGCCGTCAATGCACTGGCGTCTGGCGGGCACTTGCTCAACGATCTGAGCGCCCTGCCGGATGACCGGAATGCCCGGATTTGCGCTCAAGCCGGCGCGGCGTTGCTCATTATGCACTCCGTTGGTTCGCCCAAGATCGCGCACACACACGTCACTTACCAGAACGCCATCGCCGAGCTGCTGAAATTTTTTCGGGCGAAGATTTCTCTTGCCGAAAGGGCAGGCGTCCCGCGGAACGCAATCGTTTTGGACCCGGGAATCGACTTTGCGAAGCAGGCCGCGGATAACCTGCGCATCTGCCGCGAACTGGAATCCCTCCTCGAATTTGAACGTCCAATCCTCCTCCCGGTCTCGCGCAAGAGCATGATTGAACGCGTCCTCGGCATATCCGATCCTTGGGAACGCGATCCGGCGACTGCGGCCTGTATTGTTGCGGGCATGCTGCGCGGGGCGTCCATTTTTCGCGTTCACAACGTCGAGATGGCGTGGCGGGTGATCATATCTATTCAGCGTTTGCGCGGCGGATGAAACGCGGCGTCTTCGTAATCCGGCTGTTTCTAGCGGGAATCTTTTTTTATTCCGGAATAATCAAGGCTTCGAGCAGCGCGCAGTTCGCTGTGGCACTTGCCCCATTCACCTTGATTCCAGAGACTTGGTTCCGTCCGTTGTCAGTCCTCCTGCCCTGCGCAGAGATTGCTGGCGCTGCCTTGATTCTGGTGCCGCGGACCAAACCTATTGGCGCCTTCCTCGTTCTGGGATTGTGCCTCGCCTTCGCCTCCGCCTTGGGATGGGCATTGGCCAACGGGATCATCGTGAACTGTTCCTGCTTCGGACAAGATGAACGACCGTCGGCTGCCAAAATGATGCTTGCGCTCATGCGAGACGTATTCCTCGCAGCGCTGGCGTTTATTGTCCTGTTGGAAGACAGTTTACAGGACTTTGGACGAAGAAGATTTCACTAGGCACGGCTCGGCGAACGATGTAGGCAGGCGCGATTGTACTCATGCATGCTTCTTCTGAGGCGCAACAGTCCGGCTTCGGCCGACTGCTCCGTGCGGCTATTGCTCGACCCATCGTCGTAAAGGCGCTGCTGATCTTCCTTGGTGTTCTCCCGGCGCTTGCTCTGCTTGCATACATCCGCGCTTTTGCAGTGAACATCCCGTTCATGGACGACTGGCAGTTTGTTCCTCTGCTGGAGAAGGCAAAAACTGGGACTTTGACTTTCGAGGAACTTTGCGCGCCCCACGACGAGCACAGGCTTCTCATCCCGCGCATCATCATTATCGCCTCGATGCTCGCGACGGGCGGCGATTATCGGACGCAGTCTTACATTACCTTCGCGGTCGTGGCGGTCATTTCGGCCTGCCTGCTCTGGCTCATGATGCGCCTCAATGGGAATCGTAATGGCGTGTTGTGGGCGTGGGCACTGGCAAACATCGCTCTTTTCTCGCCAATCCAGTTCCACAACTGGCTCTGGCCAATGCAGTTTGCCTACTTCCTGCCCTACACCTTCCTGGCACTTTGTTTTTGCACGTTATATGCGCGAATTGGGGCGGCGCCTAAGTTTGTGGTAGCGGCCACTTTCGCTCTGGCTGGCAATTACAGCTTCGTCCAGGGCAACCTGATCTGGCCTGCCGCCCTGCCGATAATCCTGTTTGCCCCGGATATCCTCTCGAAAGGTGCTCGAAGAAACTTTGCCATAGCATGGATCGCTCTTGGGGCGCTGGCAGTGACGCTGTATTTCCTCGGGCTCGAGCACAACTCGGCCGCTCCGGACTACGCGTATGGTCACGAGGGCGTTCCGCCCACGTTGAGCACTTTGCGCCTGCTCCAGGAAGACGCTTTCAACACGATCTCGCGCATGGGCCTCTTCGTGTTGAGCATGTTTGGAAATTCCATCGCGCGCGGGTTCCCCGTATCCAACAATCTCGTCTTCACTCAAATCTGCGGCTCAATCGTGCTCATTTTGGCCTTCATCGGGCTCGCGGTCGCTTTGCGCCGCGGACTCTTTTTCAATCGCGCTCTACCATGGGCGTGCCTCCTCCTGTTCACTTTTCTGACGGCAGCCTTCGTTTGCGTAGGGCGGGTGTGGCGCGGGAACTTACAACCGCTTACTCCGCGCTACACCACTTTTGGCACATTGTGCATCGTATCCCTGATTGCCTTGCTGTATTCAGCCTTTTCCCGCCTGGCAAAAGAACTTGATCGGTCTCCCTCCGTTTCTGTTAACGGGAGAAGCGCCCTTTTCTGGACTCAAGGTTTGCTGGTGGGGCTCTATCTTTGCATCCAGGGCGTCAATTGGACCTATGGCTACGACTTGATGGAAGAGTGGCGGCTGACTCGTTGGCATGCTCGGGCGAGGCTGCATTTTCTCGGAAGACTTCCGATCTTTGTCGGACCTAATCTGCTCGGCGGCAGGGAGGAATTCATTGAGGTCATGACGCAAAAGCTGGAAAGACTTGGCATGCTGAAGCCACCGCGAGCCGCGGATCTGCGGATCTCAGCTCTGGGCCGGGAAGTCATACCCGACGGTGTGAAACGGGGGCGATTCGACGGATTGACCACATGTGGCACAAACGGATGGCGCGCCTCCGGTTCCGCGCTTTCCAGCGGCGGACGGTCGGCGGACGCTGTCATTCTTGCCGTGCAGAACGCCGCCGGCGAATGGATCGCCATTGCGGCAGCCACCCCGCTCAGCGCTCCACTATATCTGGACAAGAGCACACGTATGGATCTGGAATTCCTGGCTGTGTCGGGCCCGCAAAAGCGCGGAGAGTGGAATATCGACCTCCCGATGAAAAGCTTCGGAGAAATACGAAGCGGAGTTTTGAGAGCCTGGGCCATGGATTTTCCCCGGCGCATTTTGTACCGCCTACCAGGCGACCAGAATTTCAGCGTGATCTCTGAGCCTTCGCTGATTGAGAAAAACGCGACGCCGCTCTGATCTTCGAGCGATGAAGCTTTCGATTGTCGTGCCTTTCTTCAACGAGGAAGAGAATGTCGCCCCATTGCTGGCAGAGATTCGTGCAGTCTGTGACGCGCTCGGACAGGCCTACGAGGCGATCTTTGTCAACGACGGAAGCACGGATGCTACGGAACGGCGGCTCGATGCGGCGACGAAGGATTGGCCCGAAGCGAGGCCGATCCATTGCCAGATGAACAACGGCCAGGCCGCCGCTCTTTTCGTTGGCATGAAACAGGCAACCGGCGAAATTCTGGTGACTCTTGACGGCGATGGCCAGAACGATCCCGCCGACATTCCACGGCTTCTGGTCGCACTGGACAACTTCGACATGGTCGCTGGAGTGCGCACACGGCGCCGGGACTCGTGGCTTCGTCTCACGATGTCCCGGCTCGCGAACCGAGTGCGGTCCAGCCTCCTGAGGGACGGTCTGCGCGATACGGGATGCGCGCTGAAGGCGTTTCGCCGTGAGGTCGTCGAATCCTTCATTCCCATCCGCACCCTGTACTCATTCATGGGCGCGATGGCAGTAGCCGCGGGATTTCGGATCTGCCAGCTCGAAGTGGCTCACCGGCCGAGAACGCGCGGCCAATCGAAATACGGGCTTTCCGTTTTTTGGTGGAAACCATTGATCGACATGGTCGGCGTTTATTGGTTCTCGCGACGCCGCTTTCCTCGTCACATCGAACAGCGTGCAGAGCGGGGAGGGTAATCCACGAAGCTCACAAAAATCAAATCAAAATCTTGATCGCGGTCGATATGGAGGCTGCTCACCTCTCAAAACAGTCCGGACATCGCCCGAAGAATTCCAGCGAGTGGCTTAGATTGCGGAAGCCGTAGCGCTCAGCGACCCGTTGCTCCGCCTCCGCCAACGGACAAGGAATGTCAATCACGACGACCTTACCGCAACCGGTGCAGACAATGTGATCATAGTGCTTCGACGGATCGTCTAGCTCATAATAGCTGCAAGCACGCTGAAGATTGACCTTGTGGACGATATGCAAACGGTCAAGCAGCGCGATCATGCGGAACACGGTGGCATAATCGGGCCCACCGCCTTCGGCGGCCGCCAGGTCTTGGATCTCCTGAAGGGAAAGCGGCTTTTCGGCTTTGAAGAGAACGTTCAAAATATTGCGCCGGCCAGCTGTGATGCGCAGCCCTTCGCTTTGCAGTCGGTTCAAGATGGCTTCAGTAGAAAAGGACTGCGCTTCCTCGCTCATGGAGAATCTCTAAGGCAACCGGCGCCTCACCTCAACAGGGAAGCATTAAAAGCGGACTGCTATTCCCCGTAGCGCGAGGAATTGCTTCGCCTGGGCGATGCTGTAGGTGCCAAAGTGAAAAATACTGGCAGCCAAGACGGCGTCCGCATTGCCACGGGTAAGAACCTCGGCCAGATGCTCGAGTTCGCCCGCGCCTCCGCTGGCAATCACTGGAATGTCCACCGCCGCGCTGACCGCGGCGGTAAGTTCGATGTCGTATCCTCCGCAGGTGCCATCGGTATCCATGCTCGTTAGCAAAATCTCGCCCGCCCCGAGGCGCGCCACCTCGCGCGCCCAGGCGACGGCATCAAGTTCGGTGGGGTTTCGGCCGCCATGTGTGTAAACCCGCCATTTGCCCGGCACATCATGTTTGGCGTCAATGGCTACTACGACACACTGCGACCCGAAATTCTCTGCTGCATCCGAGACCAGCTTCGGGTTTCTTATCGCTGCCGTATTCACGCTCACTTTGTCCGCGCCCGCAAGCAGCATGGCTCGGAAACCTTCAACCGCACGAATTCCGCCACCAACGGTCAGCGGCATGAAACATTGCTCCGCCGTGCGCGCAACAACGTCCACCATTGTCGCGCGATCGTCGCTTGATGCCGTAATATCGAGGAATACGAGCTCATCCGCACCTTGTGCATCGTAAAGCTTTGCACATTCGACCGGGTCACCCGCATCACGAAGGTCAAGGAATTTCGTGCCCTTCACAACACGTCCGCCGGTCACGTCGAGACAGGGAATTATCCGTTTAGCGAGCATGATATCACCTTTCGTCCGGGCATTACCCCAACGCGAGACTAATTTGTTGCTTTGACTCGGTGCTCTCTTACCTTGCGCAGACTCTTTGCGGTGCGAGCCGCTCCGAACGATTTGGTATGACAAAAGCAAGAGATCGCCGCCACATTCCCGACATCCCTCGCCTCTCGCTCTCTTGCGCAACCTTGCTCATCGCAATTCTTCTGGCGAGCTGCGCCTCGCCCTATCGGCAGGGCGCTGGTAAGTTCGACACGGTCATAATCGATGCGGGACACGGAGGACACGATCGTGGCGGTCGATCGGTCTCCGGGTCTCCGGAAAAGGTCCTCGCGCTTGACACAGCCCGGAGGCTAGCTCCGATTCTCCGCGGCAAAGGCTTCCGCGTAATCGAAACGCGAACCCGCGACGTCTTTGTCCCGTTGGAATCGCGCGCTGCGGTCTCCAACTCCACGTGGAACTGCATCTTCGTCAGCATTCATTACAATTGGGTGCCTCGCAGGGGAGCCCGCGGTATCGAAGTCTATTACTTCAGTCCTCGATCATGGCGTCTTGCCTCAAACATCCTTCGACAAGCCGGACGCGCTTACCCCACCTACAACCGTGGAGTCAAACGCAACAATTTTCGCGTCCTCCGCAAAAACCGCCGCCCGGCGGTGCTCTGTGAACTCGGCTTCCTTTCCAACCCGGAGGACAACAGATACGTGCAAAACGCTAAGTATCGCCAGCGCTTGGCCGAACGCGTCGCCGCCGGGATTGTCGCGGAGCGACAAAGCGCGGGGCGCTAAGGATAGACCAAAAGTTGCGCGAGCGCCTGCGTATATCGGGGCGTCAAGGCTCGCTTCGGTCCCAGGACCGCTCTGCGAATCGAATTGCCAGCTCACAGTCCTGAAAAGACAATCTTGAATTATGAAGATCAGCGCACGGAATATCCTCAAAGGCAGAGTGATGAAGATTGTCCAAGGAGCGGTAAACTCCGAGGTCACCCTGGAGGTTGCCCCAGGGGTGGAACTCGTTTCCATGATCACTAAAACATCGGTGCAATCCCTCGGCTTGACCGAAGGCAGGGACGCCTTCGCGGTGATCAAGGCTTCAAGCGTCATGATTGCCGTGGAGTAGCAAGGAAAAAGGATCGTCCCCAGGTCCCGCAAACGAGAAAGGTCGCACTTGAAAGGATTGCGACGTTACTTGGAGCGTCAAAGGGACCGATATCGTAAGATGAAGGCGCACGCTTCCAGACGGCAGCATTGCGCCAGGAATCTATCTCGTTAGGCGGCTGTTGGACGCCATGGATTGCATAGTCACACTGCCAGGACGGCTTCGACGTCCTCTAATTTGACATACTCTCCGACTGGACGCCCGGTCCGGTTTTCACGGACATTCGACCGCTCGCCACCAGGATCGCCCAAAGCCGAAACCACAAGCCGAGCCTCCGAAAAATCTTCACCCGTGGTGAAGCTGCTGGTTGTCACCAGCACGTGAATGCCAGCAGAATTCGCTGACAAGAGACCGTTTCGAGAATCTTCGATCGCGACGCAGTTCCCGGGAGCGATACCCAGTTTATTGATTGCCAGCAGGTAAATGTCCGGCGCGGGCTTTTTTGCCGCAACGACGTCGCCGGCAAGCACCGTGAACCGTTTCGCGATGGGTTCACCCACGACATGGTTTAACACGGCCTCCACCGATGGCTTTGCGGAAGTCGATGCCACCGCCAACTTCCAACCGGCGGCGAGGGCTGCCTCCGCGATTCTCTTGATCCCCGACCGCGGCGGGATCGCACCCGACGAGATAATTTGCTGGTAAATGGCGGTCTTCTCTTTGTGCCATTTCGTGATGACAGCCTTGCGATCCGCCTCGCTTTCCGGAACGGTAAATGCCTGCCGGAAATCCTGTTCCGGAAACAGACTCGCCATTCGTTCTTT
Organism: uncultured Verrucomicrobiae bacterium; assembly: GCA_963810765.1. GTDB lineage: Bacteria > Verrucomicrobiota > Verrucomicrobiia > Chthoniobacterales > Terrimicrobiaceae > DASTFP01. The sequence goes on along the minus strand of CAWEOV010000012.1, from coordinate 506,566 downwards.
GCCACCGCCGATCTTAAGCTTTTCCGCGTATTGCTCGGGCGACCACTGCCAGTTAACACCGAGCGTCTTCCACATTTGATTGAACGCCACGAGATGTCCATGGAGTTCTGTGTCCGCCAGGACACCATCACAGTCGAAAATCAGGCCTCGCTCCATGCACTCCTCACGCTCGTCCCGCGCTGCCGAAGGTCTCCATAAACCCTTTTGCCACCTTCACCAGTTCCGTGTGAACGGCCTTCTGGAGTTTCATCGGATCGTATTCTTTTGGTTTTGCTTCGAGATAGTTCTTGAAGCTATCCGCGAAGGTTATTTTCAACATCGTGGAGATGTTCACCTTAGCGCAGCCCGCGGCGATGAGTTTCTTGAAAGTGCCGCTCGAAAGGCCCGTTCCCCCGTGAAGAACGATCGGCGTCGGGCATCGGGCAACGATCGATTCCACCCGTTCGAAATTGATTTTCGGCTCTGTCTTGTACAAGCCGTGCGCGGTTCCGATCGCCGGCGCAAAACAGTCAATCCCCGTCGCTTCGATGAATTCGACGCACCGGTTAATTGGAACCAATTCCCCTTCGACGTCGCTGCCAACGTCGTCCTCGATTCCGCGAACGGCTTCGAGCTCACCTTCAACGCCTGCGCCATGCTTCTTGGCAAAGGCAACGACTTCTTTGCAAAGTCTGAGGTTATCCTGGTAACTCAAGCTCGACGCATCGAACAAAGCCGAATTCCATCCCGCATCGAGACACGTTTTGATCATCTCAATATCCGGACAATGATCCAGGTGCAACGTCGCCGGAACAGGTCGATGGGAAGCCATTTCCGCGAACATCTGTTGAAGCAGTTTGGCTCCCCACATCTTCACCGTCTTGACCGAGACCTGAATTATCACGGGGGATCTGGCTTCCACTGCGGCATCCAAGACTGCCGCCATCGTGAGATCGTTCACGATATTGAATGCTCCCACGCCGTATCTGGCCTCAAAGGCCGGCTGCAAGATTTCTCTCAACGAGACTACTGGCATACGTAAATCCTCCGCTGTCGCCTTGTGCTTAAAAGACCCGCCAAGCGATCTCGGCTGGTGCGTCGAGCAAGCGGGCGAGTTCGCCATCCAGCCTAATCAAAGTCAGCGAGAAACCTGCCATCTCGAGCGACGTGCAATACTCCCCGACATAGTTTCGCACGACCTTGAGTCCCGCATCCTTACAGCGTAAAGCCGCGCGGCGATAGAGAACGTAGAGCTCACTCGGCGGGGTGCCGCCGAGGCCATTTATCATCAGGCCGACTTCATCGCCACTGTTGAAGGGCAGGTCTTTGGAGACGGCGTCGAATAACTCGTCCACCACGGCATCTGCGTTTGGAAGCTTGTCGCGGCGGCGCCCCTTCTCGCCGTGGATCCCGACTCCCATCTCCATTTCCCCCTCTGCAAGCTCGAAGATTGGTTTGTCTTTTCCGGGCGGCTGACAACCGGAAATGGCAACGCCCATCGTGCGCACGACACTCACGACCTTTTCACCTAGCTTTACCAAGTCTTCAAGACTGGCGCCGGCGGCGGCCGCGGCGCCGCAGGCCTTGATCACGAAAAAGTTCCCCGCAACGCCGCGGCGACCGACGGTGTAAGCGCTGTTCATCACCGCCACGTCATCATTGACCATGACAACACCAATTTTGATTTCTTCGGCTTCCGCCAGTTCCCGCGCCATGTCCCACGCGGCGCGATCGCCAGTGTAGTTATTGATGAGGTGCAGCACCCCTTTTTTTGAATTCATCAACTTCGTACATTCGAGGACGTAGTCCATCGGAGGTGCTGCGAACACATTGCCGGGGCACGCAGCGTCCAACATACCCGGTCCCACGGCCATCACATGAGCTGGCTCATGGCCGCTGCCGGAACCTTGGATGATCGACACAAAATCGTCATTAGGTCGATCCGCACGATGGATGATGTTGTAGCGCGGCACATACTTCAGCTTGTCGTTTGCGAGGACAATGCCTTCAAGCATCTCGGCGACGAAGCGATCAGGGGAGTTAACGAATTTATTCATGGTTGTGGGGGAAAATGGGTTTCTGACTTTACGGGTTGGAGTGGAAATTCTTCGTGTCGCATCGGTTTTAAGCCGCAAATCTAGTCAAGTTCATCGGCAACGGCGGTCAGCATCATCGCCACAGCTACGATTCCGGGATCGAGTGTGCCAATCGTCCGGTCACCGGCGTACGATTGCCGGCCCCGTTTAGCGGGCCAATTCCGAGTTCCTTCGACGGCGGCGGTCGCGACCTCGGATGCAGCTTGAAACGCCGATTTGAGATCTCCTTGCCCTTGGCTGAGTTCTTCAACCTTGTCCAAGGCCGGCACGATCGCATCGACCAGTGTCTTGTCGCCGACCTGCGCGCCGCCGCGAGCCATGATCCCTTGAACGGCGGCTCGACCCATTTGCACGAGCTCAACTGCCATAAGTTCAGTTTTCCCCTTCGCCTTCAAGCCGGCCTTTAAAAATGCCGTGCCCCAAATGGGTCCGGATGTCCCGCCAGCATGCGAGGCGAATACGGTGCCGACCTTGATGAGAAAAGTTCCTATGTCAGCCCGATCGATCGAGGGAAGCTCTCTGAGCACGGCGCGAAAACCGTCCCCAATCGATTTTCCGAAGTCCGCGTCGCCCATTTCGCCATCAAGATCACAAAAGTACTTTTCGTTTTCGAGCGAAATGCGGGCAATCGTTTGCAAGGCACGTTCCACCTGAAGGAGGTTCAGGGTGTTCATCTTTGGTGCTGGTAGTCGATAGAGTCTATACTACTCAATTTAGCAGACCTAAAACGATATCTCGGTCAAACTGTTGACTAATCGTTACGCAGCGCTTCGATTGCATGCCTCGAGAGTCACTCCACGAAGCTCAGACGCCTTTCGCAGAGTATCTCCTTCAACCCAGGAACCTTCAACCATGAGCAGGTATGGGCGGACTGGTATTCCACGTTCGTTGCGATGGAGCATGTCGATTAGCAAATCCACCGCCATCACTCCGATCTGAAAAGAGTTTTTCTTCATTCCTGACAGGCAACAGCTCTTTTCATCCAGCGTGTGGTAAGCGACACCGATGTCATCCGGCACGCTGTAACCGGCACGCCTGAGACTGAGAAGAACCTCCGGAAGCCTCGTTACAATGGCGTCCGGCCGAAACTGCTCAACCCAAGACAGGAACGTCTTGCTATTCCACTGCTCAAAAACCAGTGGCGGCAATCGATTTTCGGGGTGCAGACGAGTCTGTTCAACGAGATAGGCGGCCAACCAATTGTTATCGACTCGTTTGTCATGTTCACGCAGATTCACCAAGCCGACTCGTTGGTAAGATCTCTTTTCCAACTCGGCAAACAGCGTGCCCATGGTTCGATATTCATGGTTTGACACGAGGTGCAAACGCGGGTGCACGAGAGTATACCCAAACGTCACCGTGGACAGATTCTCCCAGGCTAAATCGACTCTGGTCAAATGCTCCTGGGGTGGCAGGAGAACGCCTTGAATTCCTCGAGTCCAAAGAATTCTGCTCATTCGCTGTCCGGTCATCCCCGGCTCAGAAAGCCATAACGTTTCCAATCGGTAACCGCGCTCCTTTGCACGGTGCGATGCGCCCTCGAAATAGTCCCGCGTACAGGCCGACATTCTCCAGCCATTTCGTGCGCGGTAGTTCGTTATCCAGGCGATCACAGTCTGTTCCGTCGGCAGCCTTTTAGTCAGCCGATACGCACAAAGCGCGTTGAGCATAGCGTCTGGTTGGTAACGAAGTCTCTTCGCGGCTTCCCGGATAATCTGCTTCGTTGCATCGGGAATGCGCGGATGGTCTCGCAACGCCAGGGACACCGTCGAGTAGTGGAAACCGGTCTTGCGCCCGATATCACGAATCGTGGGGCGAGCTTTTAGAATCGCCATAGATGAGAGGGGGATTGGCAAGCTTCAATCGATCTTCGCGAGAAGCAACTCCAATCTCTCGCGATGTCAGCAATCGCTCCACCGCTTCGGTTCGAAACTGGCGATGCCCAGCCTCGCAGCACCTACGGCGTTTCATCGGCTCGCGCATCTTGATGGTGAAGTAGCACAGCGCGCGGCGTCGGCGCGGTAAAGACCCTGATGGTCCTTTCTTCGCGACCGATCAAAACGCCCGCGGGGGGCAAATCTGCACTGCCGATCAGGATGTCGAGACCTTCCAACGCTGGAAGCTGGACCGTGAACGGATTGTAGTTGAAAAAGCAGCGCAGAACGCCGATTCGCCGGGTCCGTACACCCTGCGGAAGCTCCATGATCGGGAGGTTCTGCTTACTGGCCACCATCTTTATTAAGTCTTCAAGCCACCGGTCGTCGGGCAAGCCGGCCAAGTAGAGAAACCGTTCGTGGCTGAACAGCGCGCCCTGCCCGTCCTCAAACCGGGCGACCGGCTCAAGGTCGCTCGCCACCTGTTCTACCCAGGTTTCGGCTGCATAAGACTCTCCGTTCCATTGCAGCGACCTCGGCGCGAAGCGGGGTAAGCTATCGACTCTCAACACCCTCAAGGGGAGCAATTCTTGAAGCGGGCCGGGCGGCAGGTTTTCGGGAATCCGGAAGTTTGCAGTCCTCGAGCCTAGGCGGGGGCCGAAGAGGACCAGTCCCGACGAGCGACGTAACGCATCCAGAAACTCAGGGCGCACGATCAGAAGCGGCGGAACCAGGATCAGCCGATAGCCGGCGAGGTCTCTTCTCTGAGAGACGACGTCGACGTCTAATCCCAGCCTGCGAACGGCGCGGTAAAACCTGAAGACCTCCCTGATGTATACAAACTCACTGGATTGCGGCTGGATGCTAGCCGCCCACGCCGATTCATAGTCAAATACGAGCGCAACGTCGCCTCGTTGCGGCGCCTCTCCCTCAAATAAGGAAAGCTCCTGTTTCAGTTGGGCGATTTCGGCGCAAGCGATATCCGGTTCGCCGGTAGGGAGGTTAAGCCCGGAGTGATATTGCTCCTGCCCGAAGGGTGCTTGCCTCCAGCGAAAAAAGCTGACGACTTCGGCACCATGAGCGAAAGCCTCCAAAGCCCAGAAACGCGCCATTCCGGGAAGAGGAGCCGGATTGTATGGAGCCCAGTTCACAGGACCCGGTTGCTGTTCCATGACCCACCAGCGGCCTTGGCCGCAGGCGCGATAGAGGTCATGATGGAGGGCGACATAGTCCGGGTCGCCGGAGCGCAGAAATGCTTGCGGTGGGTTTCAGAAAAAAGAGGAAAGGACGCCAAAAAGCCCAGTGGGTAGGAATCCCAGCTCGCAAAATCTAAATCGCCAGCAACGTCGAAGTGCTCGAAATCAGTGAAACCGGCCATGAAATTATGGGTGATCGGCCGCCCAGGAGAAAGCTGACGCAGAAGGTCCACTTGAAGCCGTTGAAACTCACGGACCATGTCGGAGCTGAAGCGCCTAAAATCCAAGCTGTGTGCCGGATTCGGGTCAGTGGGTGTGCGATTGGGCAAGTCGATCTCATCAAAGTCCCGGTATTCCATGCTCCAGAACACATTGCCCCAAGCGTGGTTCAAAGCCGCGACGTCATCATAATGCCCTCGCAGCCACTCTCGAAAGCGTGACCGGGCCGCGGGAGAGTACGAAATCGCTGTGTCGTGGCAGCCGTATTCGTTGTCGATTTGCCAAGCGTAAACCGCCGGGTGAGCACCCACAGCCTCGGCCAGGCGAGTGACCATTTGCCGGCATTTGACCCGATATGCCTCATGCGAAAAACAATAGTGGCGCCGTGAACCGAACGCTCGGGGAAGTCCGTTTTTATCAAGCGCAATCATATCGGGCATTGAATCAACCAGCCACTTCGGAGGGCTCGCGGTCGGCGTTCCGATCACCGCGGCAAGCCCCTCATTTTTAAGAATTTCTAGAAATCGCTCCAGCCAGCCAAAATTGAATTTTTCAGGTTCAGGCTCGAACCTGCTCCAAGCGAATTCGGCTACACGGACGTATTTAATCCCTAAGCTGCGCATTCTTCGCAGGTCCTCGGGCCAGCGCGTTTCGTCCCAATGTTCGGGGTAATAGCAGACGCCTAGCGAGGGTGCCGAACGTTTCTGGATCACTTTTCCAAGTTTTTCCTGGCGTCCCTCAAGGCGGCTTCAGGGGTAGCATCACCGTTTGTCGCAGTCTCGAATGCCGCTTTCATCGAAGTCCAAAGCTTGCCCATCTGAGGAATGTTGGGCATCACGACACCGTTTAGAGCGTTCTCATACGTTCCCTTAATTAAGGGATCCTTGGCGCTCATCTCGTCGGCAAGCGCTTTCACCGCGGGAACACCGAGCGGTGCGTCGGCATCGATGGCCTTCAGACCCTCTTTGGTGCAGATGTATTTTTCGAGAAGCTGCATTGCGAAGTCAGCGTTCGGGCTCGAACGGTTTATCATTGCCGTCTGAACGCCCACGAACGGCTTGTTCGCAACCAGCGGTGAGAACGATGCCCGCGTGCGGGCACTGCTCCGTCCACATGCTCTCGAGGCACTGGCGAACCAATTTGATGGGGGCTACGCGCCCCCAAACCCCGCGCCGCTCGCCGCGGCAGGCGTTCGGGGGGAACTCATCAACGCCACAACGTGGCAAACAAACCAAAACCAAAACACTAGGAATCCGCAGAACTCCAGTTAAAAGTGTCTCACCCGCGGGTCCATGCCGGGGCCCGCCTCAGCAGGTTGCTCCACCCGGTCCTCCATAGAAGAAGTAACTAGACCAAGGTGCGGCCGCTGAAAGCAAGTTGATAGTGTAACATCCGGGCGACGGTTGGGACGCAGCAAGACTTGCCGTAGTTTTGCCACCACTAGCCGCAAAGTATTCGATCCCACTCTGATAGGCTGCTCTTTGCCAGGCCGCGCTTGCGAACGCACCACTTCCCATCGGTGGAAAGGATGTAATATTCACCACTTCACCACCGTAGTCGATACTGTCCGCATGCGTTCCCAACGGACCGGTGCCAAACTGCGAAGCCTTGTAATAGCCGATCGCATTGCTCGCAGCGCCTCCCCCGACATACAGCCACCAATTGCCTTGATAGAGATAATATGAAACATCGATCTCATACTGTGTTCCCCCGCTGATGCTTGATGTACTCAGGGCGCCGCCGATAATCCAACTGCTATTGGTTTGTACGAATGCGGAACAGTCCAAATTATAGCAGCCGGTATTGTTATAACCGTCAGCAGTCCAGTAAATAAAGAACACTGGCTTAGATGTATTGTATTTTTGGGGGTATATTTGGTACCCGACCTCTACTGTTTGGACCGGCGAGCCAGCCGCATACCACTGCTGCGAAAGCGAGAACGTGTGAATCGAGGAATCTACCGCCGGATTCCAGATGTTAAGCTTACTGCGTCCGCCCAGATTTTTGACGTTCTGGAAGGCATGCGCATATTGATGTGTCCCGGAGACGGCCCTAGTGTTAGAATCGCCCAGACGAGGATGGCGTCCGCCGGCCGGGCTCTTTTGAAAAAAATTTCGCATATCCTTAAAATGCGAAAGTTCATCCATCGTGATCCGCCGAACGGCTATGGTGCCGGGAGGGCACCACATCGAATTCCCGTATTTGTCTTTGCGCTCTGGGCTTAATTGCGACTGAGCCTGCACTTCATGACTAGGCTCTGCCGCGCCAGGTTGGTCGGGTGCTTTTGCGATCTTTTCAGCCCCTTTTAAACCAGGTTGCTGGTCAGTTGGAACGCAATCGAATACTTGGCCGTCCTCATCGGCAAAGCTGTGGGTTGCAGAAACTCCATCGTAATGTTCTAGCAGATAGCTTTTCATTTCGGCGAAATGATCGTCAGTCGCCACCTTGGTCGAAGGCTTCGCCATGTAATCCTCTCTTTTCGTCGCAGTCAGCGACTCCATAAATTCACTGAATGTCGGGAATTTCTCTTCGTTTTGATTACTCATATATAGGATTTCGTTTTCATGCTGGTGGTTTCAATACAAGCGCGTCACAGATCGCGCCAATCGCTTAGACGCTCGAACCGCCTTCTTTGAAACCCGCATGACGTTGTAATGATCGCGAGCATCTAGAACGGCATCTGAAGGCCAGGTTTTCAGACCTGGTCGGCAATTGTTCGCGCCATGATCGCCAGTTCCCGCGATGATGCCTGGCGAACTTCTTCCCGCAGCTTGCCCCTTCGCGCTCTGACAGCACCCTCAACCTCGCCGTTTGTGCCGGATTTCACTTGCTCTGATTTTTATGAGTTCCCTGAGAAGGCAGTCAAGGGTTTTTGAAGTGGTCTCATCGGTCTATTATACTGCATCGAGCCTTTCCGAGCTGGGATACTATTCGCGAGGCCGAGGCCAATGAATAGCTCACGAACCGCAACGCGACATGTTGGCGAATCCAGCGCGAGATCGTGATGGGCTCTCAGCCTTGCGTTCTGGCGTAACGGCGCCGATGCAGCCAATCTTCGAATTCGAGCAACCGCCACAGCGGATTCGCCCGGAACCGACGGCACCAACGGAGGAAGTTCTCCCTCGGCGCTTTCGCGTGCGCACTCATCCACGCTGCCGCTTCCTTATCGTCCGCCCCAGTGGCGATGAACTTCGCAGCGGCGCCGCCTCCAGACCGGCCGCCTCAAAAAATTTGCGGTCCATTGGGCAGTTAACGGTAGAAACCACTCTGTCCAACTGGACCACGTCGTCGAACTCCCGCGCGAAGACGGCCAGTTGCATGAGGTTTGGCACTGCTCAAACCTAGCTCAGCCCACCCGTCCTTGCGCCGCTGCTTCAGCGCGGCGAACCAGCGGCAGAGCGGATACGACGCGAACACAATCCCGAGCCAAAAGACATAAACAACTGGAAGGCCCACGCCGTATCCGTCTGGCTTGTGCATTATCGGATTCCGGAAAGATAAAAATTGGCGCGCAGAAGTGCGTCTCCCACCGCGTCAGAAACAATGCCGGATCAATGCACGTCGCGCGGATTCATCGCGCTCCAGGCAAAAAGTCTCGAGTGTGATCGAACGCCATAAGGACCATGATCAATCCCCGGAGCAAGTCAATGCTGTCCAACCGCGGCCGAGCCGTCACCGGCTGCGGCAATTTGCGGTTCCCCACCCCAGGTCGAACTGCATTTGCCGGTTCATCTCAAGCAACGACTGAAGACGATGTCATAACTGTTCATCCTTCGCCGCTAGGTTCGGGCTGCATGACCTTACCCGCAGGGTGACTGAAGGGTTGCATCAGCTGTAAGTTCGAACAATGGACCTTTGGTTCTACGACAAAGGACTGCGTCGGCGCGACCTGGTTCCTCAAGCCATTGCGGTATCCACACGCCATGAAAAAGGCGGTGAGGTTGATAATTGCCGCGGTGCGTGCTGCTCTTGGCCTGAACTATCGAGGGCACACTCATCGTAAGTCCTTAATTTCCAGATGCTGCCCGACATGGATTCGAACCATGAATGAAGGCTCCAAAGGCCTCTGTGTTACCGTTACACCATCGGGCAATATAAACACTTAACCACCATTTACTTATGGGATTGTCCCACAAGTGTCCCCGAAATCTTTGGTGACAAGCATGGTGTATTTCACGGGCTGAAGTTACAAGAAATTTTCCCGAGTGCGAGTCCTGATACAGCCGCTAGAGGAGGTCAAGCGGAATGAAAAATCACTCTGCCTCGTGGCGAGGACGACAAGCGCCTCAGTTCATCAATCCCCATCGCTTATTCCACGGGGTTTGGTTACCCGAATGGCTTGAGGAGCGCCCAGAGGTTTCCGAAAAGGCAAAGAAGCTCTATGCCTACCTGACGTATTTCGCAGGCGGGAAAGGTTATGCTTGGCCATCTTTCAATCATTTGGCCGAGAAGCTCCACGTTTCTCGCCGCTATGTCATCAAGCTGGTACAGGAGCTTTCCGCGCACGGCCTCATCACGGCCACTCACGTCAACAACCCAGCAAAAGGTCACTGCACGAATCATTACCAATTTCTTTGGCATCCGTGGATGCAGACTGCCGAGGATGGTGATTTCCGCTTGGTGGTTCCGCGAAGAACAAGCGCCGTTTCCGACCGCGGAGTCTGACCGTTCATCCACGCCCCATAGTGAACCGCGGATCACTACCCCTGATGATCAGGAGTTCACTAGCCCTAGCGAACTGGAGGACACCAGCCCTGGTGAACCACAGATCACCCCCCTAGTGATCCCCAGTTCACCCAAAGAGAATAATAAGAAGAGAATAAACTATAGGGGGAAGGTACCGGCAACTTCTTCGATTACCAGCCTATCGAAGGCGTCTTCCGTGGCATCGCCGCCTCCCAAGGTTCTGTCGGACACGACGAAAATCATCCTCGAACGGCGAATCGGTGAACTTCGCATGGAGATCGCTGCCGCTTTGAAGCAAGACAACCGCGCAAGAGCCGAGCAGCTTCATGGCGAACTCGCCGCCCACCAGGCGGCTCTTGGGTTCACACCGGACGATCCACCACCGAAGCCTAAGGCCGCTAGGAAGGAAGAATTTGGCGCCACGAATGCGTTGTCCGATTGGCCCTCACCTGAGGAAGTCACCAGAAAATTTAACGAGCTTCGCCGCTCATTGGGGTGGCCCGATCAAACGATGAAAATCTCGGAACTCGCAGACCAGGTCCGCGACATTCCGCTTCGTGATGTGCTGGAGCACTACGGCTTTGAGACCAAGCCGGAAGGCACGACGCTCCGCGCGAAGACCGAGCAGCATAACATCGTTGTTACGGGCAGCCGGTGGTTCGACAACAAAGCCAATGTCGGCGGGGGCGGAGCGATTGACCTGGTCATGCATATCGCCCGGGTGGAGTTCTCCGCTGCGTGCCGGTCTCTGGCCGATGAATTCCGCCCGCTTGCGGCAGCTCAGTCCGAGGTTTCGTTCCCTAGAAGTTTGCGAAGCCAGCCCGCGACCGCGAAGAAATCCTTTGAGGAACTGGCGGCAATCTACGCGGTGCGGTACGACTCCAACTGGCCGGTTGCCCGCGCCTACCTCACCGAAACGAGGAAAATCGATCCGGCCATCGTGGACGAGCTGCACGCCGTCGGCTCGATCTACGCGAACGATCACCGGCCCAATCCGAGCCTTGTTTTCCTTCATCGTGACCCGCACGGCAAAGTGCGCGGAGCCACCCTTCGGGATACCAGACAAAAGTCCGCGTTCCGTCCGTGCCTTGGAAACAAGCTCACCGCGTGGTTCGCGGTCGGGAATTTCGCGAATGCTGACCGCATCGTCGCCGTCGAATCCCCGATTGACGCCCTCAGTTACTATAGCCTCTTCGCGAACCGACACGACGCGTTGGCGATCGTGAGTTGCGCCGGATCGACCGTGCCTTACGAGCTGATGTTTCAGGCATGCGACCGCCGGCAATCGTTCGTCGTCGCCCTCGACAACGACGCCGCGGGCGAACGCGGCTGGGCGAAGGCGTGGGATGACACCGTGGATTGGGCGGGATTCAGGCTCTCGTCGGAATGCCCGACATACAAGGATTGGAACGACGACTTGGTTTATGTCGCCGGCAAACAGCCGAGGATCACCTCCTCACTCCGGCTATGAATCACCACTTCATAAGTGCCGCCTATTTCCTCCGGGTAATCCAGGCTCGGGCAATCCAGCCCCGGCCTCTCGCCGCCCCTGCAGGGGACTCGTCTCGATACGCTTTGCCGACTCAAGCTTTTTCGCGGAAGACCCCTCCCACGAACCGGAGAAGGAGCATCTCGTGACGGCGCTTCTCAATGCCAAGCTGCGCTTGATCGGCAATCACATCGTCAGCGTGGACAGCCTGAGCGAAGCGATTGCCCATCCGCGAGAGATATACCGCGCGACGATTCTGGCCGGTGCCTACGCGCACGTTCTTATGCACAACCACCCCTCGGGCGATCCAGCTCCGAGCGATGCCGACCGACGGTTGACGTGGAAGATTCATGAGGCTGGCCCGATCATGGAGATCAGTCTGCTTGATCACGTGATTGCGGGCGTGCCGAAGGCGGGCTGCGCTCCTTACTCTAGTTTCCGGGAGGTGGGGCTCTTATGAACGACGCGCACGAGACCGTCCTCCAAAAGTATTTCTGGGACTTCGTGGACCGCGGCGATGCCACGGCGGACACGCCTCTTTTCACCGGAATTCACGGCGGCGAACCGCTCCCGGCGGTTGTCGCGCGGGAATTCGGCCTTCCACCGGACGAGGCCGAATCCGCCATCGAGATTGCCCGGAAGGAGGTTGCGCTATGAACCGCGACATCTATCAGGCGATCACCGAGCGCTTCATCGAGCAATTGAAGCGCGGGACCGTGCCGTGGCAGAAGCCCTGGTTCGCCGTTCAGAACATCGTCTCGCGAAAACCCTACCGCGGAATCAACGCCTTGCTGCTTGGCTCGACGGACTATCAATCCCCGTTCTGGATCAGCTTCAAGCAGTCGCTTGAGCTTGGCGGCCATGTCAAGAAGGGCGAGAAATCCACCCCGGTCATCTATTACAAGATCCTCGAAAAGCGGGACAAAGCCGGGAAGGTAATCATGGGCGAGGACGGCAGGCTCGCTCGCATTCCGTTCGTCCGATGGGCGAATGTGTTCAATCTCGACCAGACCGAAGGCATCCAGGCGCCTACTCTCACAGCGAGTCAGAGCGCGTCACAGCCGCTCGATAAGGCGGCCGCAATCGTTGAAAATGCCAGGCTCTGCCCCATCCACCACGCGGGATTTGCTGCCTGCTATTCGCCCAAAGATGACGTAATCCGCATCCCGGCACCCTCGACATTTCATAGCCATGAGGATTACTACCACACCCTTTACCATGAGCTGATTCATGCCGCGGGTCATTCCTCGCGTCTCGACCGCGAGGGTGTCACCCAGCGGGCGAGATTTGGTTCGGAGCGCTATTGTAAGGAGGAGCTCATTGGCGAATTGGGAGCGGCGTTCTTGTCGAACGAGGCCGGCATACTGGACTCGGTGCGCTTCCAGAACTCGGCAGCCTACCTCGCCTCGTGGATTCAGAAGCTCGAAAACGATCCCCGCATGATCGTCTCCGCGGCCTCTCAGGCCCAGCGGAGCAGTGATTTCATCATGGGAATCGCTCACAAGGAATCGCTCCAGGAATGCCAGATTTCGCCCGAGGGAATGCCGCTCACCTGGGCGCGGGAGCATGGCATTGACACCCGGATTCCCGGCTTCGCCCATCACGACCAGGATGGTGATGGGGTTTCAACGCTCATGGAATGGAAGCACAGCACCAGGCCGATTGACCGGCTTTCCCGACCGCAGCACAGGCAATCCTTGTCGCTATGAATGAAGTCATCCGACACACCATGGCGCACCTTCGCTTGGATCGCGCTCATTTGCGTCCTTCTCTCAGGCAGGGCGGGCGGCGAGTCCTTGCCGCGCCCGCCTTCGGAAAGGCTGCAAAAGAGCGCACCTCTTCCGACCTGCTCGGCTTCGCCCGCCCATTCATTCCGTCCTCGCCGTGGCCCCCTGACACCCGGCTGCGGGTGGAACGAATCGGCGGCTGGACCTCCCGAGCCACCTGCCAGAAACCTCGAACGACCCAAGCTTTTCCTGACCTCTCCGACCAAGCTCCTGGGTCAAATGTAATACAGGATAGCGATTTCCCATGGGAAATCGCAGAGCGCTTTTTTGACTCGCAAAAAATCTCCGCTCTCCGCGCGTCAGGCGCGCTACGAGTCAATTTATTTTCCTTCTACCAACGATCGACTTCGGCCGCTTGAACGATATGCCACGCAGCAAAACTCCTGGCACTGCTTCCTTCTCGCTCGATATCTCGCTGGAAGCGAAACTGCGCTTTGCCGGCCTGCACGACGCGCTGGGATTCAAGACGAAGGCGGAAACGTTTGAGGCGATTATTTACGCGGTCTCCACGAGGGACAAAATCGATCCCGCGGCAGTCGAGCGCATCGAGCGCAAACTCGATCGTTTCCTTGAACGTCTCGACGATAGCATATGAAGGACGGAATCATCTTCGCTCGTAAGTCGACGTGGCGAAGCCGACTAGACCTCGAATATCTCGACGAGACCTCCAATCGGAAAGTCTCTGCGCGTCAGCGGCACGAGGACGGCTCGCAGGATTCGCACGTAAGACCGCTTGTGCAATTTGCAGATTACGCCTCGAAGGAAACGCTCGGCCAGGTTCATGCAGGCGGATTTCTACACGATCTGATTCGCGTCAACGCGGACGGAACAAGCACCGCGCCGTCGAAGCTGACGAACGACGAGAGGAAGAAGCGAATCTCCGAATCATGGTGTCGCCACCTCCGAAAATTTCCCACTTCTTCGGAGAACCCCGTCATTCAACACCGCTTGGTCTTCTCGATGTCCGGCGAACTGCACGACAAGCTCGTTGCGTCCGGCATCAATCCTGACCGCGTCGTCCACTCTACCATGAAGAAGGCGATGGCGAAATTCGCCGAGCGATTTCACCCGAACGACGCGGTCGGATACGCCTACGGTTTGCATCACGACACGGACAACCTTCACGTCCATGTCGCGCTTTGCCCGCGCACCGCGAGAGGCACGTATGTCGGCTGTAGTACGGCACGGACTCCAGCGTCGGGCCACAAGGACCAGATGAACTATCTGCGCTCGTGCTTCGAACAGGAGAACAAACGCTGGGCGCGGATTCTCGCTGCGCCGCAAAAATTGGAAGAGCACCTTTCCAAGAGGCTCGACTGCGACAAGATCATATTTGCTCCGCGTCTGAATCATTCCCAGATGAATGCGTTGCGGAGCACGCAAACAGCGGATGCGATCCGGCTGCAACAATTCGATCGAGCGATCCGCAATCTCGAGGCGTCCATCGCGGGGAAACGCCAGTATCTTGCCGGAAAGCGCGACGCACAGTTCATTTCCCGTCTGCTTGCCAAACGCAAGCCAAAGGTCGCGCGCATTGTAGAAAAACTCGCCGCCGCCGTAGAGCACCGTTCGCTGCGGGAAATGCAGAACCTCCTTTTCAAGATCAAGCGGCAATACCGTGCCGCCCACCAACGCTACGCACAGATTCACGGGTTCAATTCATATGCCAATCGAAGCACCATCCAATTCGCCCATCGCCAGCAGAACGCACTCTGAATTCGTTCTCTGCGAGGAATTCGTCTTCCGGCCTTCCACCGTGGATGGCTTCTCGCACGAGAGGTATGACGATGGTGCCGCCGTCACCACCGTCAACTTCAAATCCTATACGCAGACGATTCCCGACCCGGAGCGGCGGCTATTCGATTTCCTCATCCGCAAACTCAAACCGAAGCCTGCCGATGAAAGCGACTGACGTGCTGATTTACGTTTTCTGCATCTCGGGCGCGCTCGCCGGCCATTTTCTGCTCATGCCGCCGCTCTCGTGGGCGGCCGTCGGCATCTGCGCAATATTTGCGGCGTGGACGTGGTTCGCAGCGGATCCAGAAAGTAGAGCGGTTCTCCGGCTCGCTGGACTGTCTTGGTCAATGGAGGATTTTGTGCGCGGCTGGCTTATCACCGGGCGTACTGGATCGGGCAAGACCCAATGCGCTATTAATTCCATCACCTACCAAATCTTTGAAAAAGTACCGCACTGGGGCGGCGTCTGTCTCGATCAAAAAGGACTCTATTGGGAGATTCTTGTGAAAATGGCCGCCCACTTTGGGCGTGAAGGTGACCTCGTCTTACTGCAAACAAGGCCTCTAGGAAAAGATGACCTGTGGCGGCCCGGGCACACCATCAATATCACGGGCAACCCGAATGTTCCCGCTTCCACGTATGCCAAGGTCATTGTCGATACGGCGGTATCGCTGACCGGAGGCCGCGGCCAAAACCCATTCTTCCCGACCAAAGCGCAGCTCGCTATTCAAACCGGCTTCGAGGTCCTCCGGCACATGGAGGCGTATGTCACGATTCCAAACGTCTACCAACTTTTGCTTAATGAGGCGGACGCCAATGCTGCCATCGAAAAGCTGATGAACAAGGGCGACCAGCGCTCGCATGAATTGGTCCTCGCCCTTCGCGATGGTTTCTTTGGTCAGCCGCCCGAGCAGCTTGGCGGTGTGCAGGGAACGCTCAGCACATATCTGGAGTTTTTTATCAACCCGGAAATTGCCGAGATCTTCTGCGCGAATGAGCCGACGTTTTCGATTGCTCAGATTGACGCCGGAAAAATCGTCTGCATCGCCATGCCGCAGAAGTTCCAGTCCGAGCGGCTTTACATCAACACTATCCTGAAGCTCTCGTATTACTTCCACGCCCTGAATCGGTTCGACAAACCGGCCGAAGAACGGGAGAAGGACAATCTCATTATCCTATTTGCGGACGAGGGCCAGGAGATCATCACCGGTGCGGAATCCGCGTTCGCCGATCATCGCGCAGCGGGCATCATCCGCGAAGCGCGCGCTACCATTGTTCTGGCGACCCAGGCGTACACGTCCATTCTCGGTTCCCTCGATAGACGCTACGCCGACGTGCTCATGCTCAATTTGAGCAACGAACTCATCTTTACCTGCGCAAATCACGATAGTGCGGTCATTGCTTCGAAGAACATCGGCGAACGAGAGGTCATCGAGAAACTCTGGGGTTGGTCCGCGGGGAAGAAGTCCACCAGTTACCAGCGCGTCATCAAACCCCATTTCCCAACGGCAAGCCGGGCTCATCGACCTTTCTTTCGACGCGATCCTGGTCTGGCGGCAACCCGGCGGCGTCGAGTTTTGGAACAAAGGTGGCAACTCCTGCTCGAGCCTGCGTCGCTCGGTAATGTCGCGGTCTGTTTCGAGAATCATGGTGGCAACACCGCTGCCCGATACCAGTTGAAGGCGGGAAGAGACGAGCTGTTTACGGGGTCGCGGAACGCGAGGTGATCAAAACGAAAGTTGGCGACCGCGCGCAGTCCGACTAAATCGACTTTGGCGTAGGTCCGGGCGGCAGAGGACGGCATCCACGCTAATGATCGCATCCATGGCAGACGCTTCGAGTTCCTTGGCTTCCGGCTAAATCGCAGGAAAGCGCGAAGCGGCAACCGCGCCGCGCTCATTCTTAAGGACACCCTCCATGGTGTCCTTTTCGCTGAGGCAACGTATCTCTTTACCTCCTCTTACAGGACCCCTCTCCGGTGTCCTTTCATTTGAGTCAATTCGGTCGCCAATTCGGTCGCCCGGGCCCGTTTAGGCTTGGCTTGCACCCGATGCGGGCGATCGTGTAATATACGGTGCCCGAGCCCGTGTCGAGCGGAATCAAAATCGCCTGCACTTTGTAATTTTTTCACAGGTTCTGAGGACTTTCCCGAGCAGACTTTCTATCGCTTGGCCTCTCTTAACGCATCTGGTGAAGAGGTCTTGAATTGTTTCGCGATGGCGTTTGATTCAAGATCGCTTGCTCTGAATCAAAGGTTACGTCCGCCTTATCCGGATTAACGATTTGAATTGTCGCGCCTGCCGCCTCAAGGAGTTTAACTTTACTCCGGGAGAGCCCACTGTCCGTTATGGTTAGATCCACGTCGCGAAGACGAGCAAAACTGGTAAGGCAACGGTGACCGTATTTCGAGGAATCTACAAGGACGTAGGTTTCATTCGCAGATCGCCTGATCGCCTCTTTGACCTGCGCATCTTCAGGGTTTGGAGTGGTGTGGCCCATTTCAGCGGTAAAGCCCGAACTGCCAAGAAACGCCTTATCCGCGCGGTACCGTTCGATGATCGTCAGCGTCTCGCGACCAAGCAAAGCGAGGCTTTTGTTTCTGACCATGCCGCCCAGCAGAAGAATATCATAACCGGCGCTGGACAACTCGAGAGCTGCTGGAACGGAGCATGTGATAACGAGTGCAGACTTGATGTGGGATTTCAAATGCTCCGCCAAAGCGAGTGTGGTTGTTCCAGCATCGAGCATGATGGTATCGCCGTCCTTTATGTAGCTATGGGCAGCGGCAGCAATTGCGCACTTTTCCCGACGATACTGCTGGCCGCGCTCCAGAAATGATCTATTAAAGCGACTGCGATGGGAAAATACAGCACCGCCGAATGTGCGCTGCAGAAGGCCCTCGCTCTCCAAGTCGTCCAGATCCTTGCGAATCGTGACTACGCTGACAGAAAACCGGGCGGACAACTCACTGACATTCAAATTACCCGTTTCTTCGAGGAGGTTGAGTATCTGCTGACGGCGCTGTTCTGTTTTCACATGTTGAGAGATCCTAATCTGAGCCGTCATTTGGATCAAGGGTCTCTAAGCAGGGAGTAATCCACGCTCATGCGACTTTGCAATTGCTCGGTGCTTCCTCGAGAAACGGGCGCCTGAATGTCAGCCCTTAACCGGAATCCGGATGGGATTGCCGCTCCAGTTCTTACTCACCCAATCATAGTGGGGATCATTTACTGCGGAGATCTTCCGCACATTTCCTGCTAGAAAGTTAAGGTAATAGGCATTCGTACCTGGGGCCTTTACAACCGGATGATAGCCTTCGTGAATCAACACCACATCTCCGTCGTGGACTGGGAGCGCCACGTCCAAATCAGTATCTCGGGTGTAAATGCGCTGAATTGCGAAACCGTCCGCAGGCTGAAGCCGATAGTAATAGGTCTCCTCATGATAAGAGGAATTGTCCCGAGTATCATGCCGATGCGGCGGGAAGCTCGACCAGTTCCCGCTCGGAGTATGAATCTCAAATACCGTTAGACGCTCCGCAACATCGTCCGAATCCAGCAAGGTGCTGACTCCCCTTGCGGCGTTAGCCCCGCCGCGAACAGCCGTCGTAATCTCCTCTTTCCGAATAATTCGCGCCGGAAGTCGTCCTTCGGCTGGTGCGCCGCCAATTGCAAACTCGAATGGCCCAATCGCTTCCACCTCGTACTTCGTTCGTGGAGGCAGGTAGACGATATCCGCAAGCTCACGAAAGAGGTCGTTGCGAACCAAAACGTGCGTCTTGCCGTTAAATGATAGCCTGCCAAAACCAACCAACGGCACAATTACCACCTCATTAGTGGCAGTCTCCGCCTCTATCGTTTTCCCCTCGGCAAGTCGCACCACTTTAAACGATATGAATTTCCATCCCGCAATTTCAGGCGTGATGTCGATTAAGACCTGGCTATTGTGATCAGATGAGTAAATCCTTTTCAACTTAGCTCTCCTAGTTATGCAGTGATCTCCGACACCTTTACGGGACGCTTTTCACGCCAGCTCTTACTCACAGCAACAGCCAGCCGGAGCGTCTCAAGAGCATCCTCTGGACCCGGGCTCGGAGTCCGATTCTTTCGTAAGGCATCAAAAAAGGCCTCTAACTCCAAACGGTATGCCATTTCGAATCGATCCGGGAAGTTTTCGAAGTGGTCGAAGCAGCTCCGAAAGTCGTTGGCAAACATGATCGGCGTTTTCTGCGGCGCTTCGACCACAACCTTACCTTTCGCGCCCGCCACTTCCGTCCGAATATCGTATCCCCAATTGGAACGTCGAGAGGTTTCCGCAACCCCTAATACACCGTTTTTGAACTTAAGAAGCGTGACAGCAGTATCTGCGTCGTTCGCCCTTGCGAATCGCTCGTCAATCAATACGCCTCCCCAGGCATAAACCTCCTCGACCTCCCCTACCAAAAACCGCGCCAGATCAAGGTCGTGTACGGACATATCCAGAAAAAGTCCCCCACTCCCCAGCAGGAATTCATAACTTGGGGGATAGGTATCGCGACTCAAGGCCCGAAACGTTTCCAACTTGCCAAGCTCGCCCGCCTCAATCATGGCCTTCGCTTTCGCGTAACCCGGATCGAAGCGTCGCATGAACCCGAGTTGCACCGGAACCTTCTGCTCCTTCACGATCTGTACCACTCGCTGCGTCTCGGCCAAGTCCAGTGCGATTGGTTTCTCACTAAATACAGCCTTCCCAGCTTTAGAAGCTAACTCGATAAGTCGAGCATGCGTGTCCGTGGGCGTGGAAATAACAACCGCGTCCACTGAGGGATGATTGATTGCCTCCACTTGGTCAGTCGTCGCAAACTCCGCCCCTGACATCGCCTTTCCGAGGTCAGCCCTCTCCGCCCGCTCGTCCGCAACCACCACAACTTTAACGCCCGCTATCGCAGCCAGATTTCTCAGGTGCGTTTCGCCCATTCGGCCAAAGCCTAAAAAGGCAACTCCAACGGCTTCTTTATTACTCATATTCGTTCTCTGTTCAACAACCTCGACAAGCCGACACGCTTAGACACTCGGCTTTTCTAAACAACGCGTTCTCATCGTAGGAGTCCCTCGAGGTAACTGCGGTTCTCTCGAGCCACCCGGGTCGGATCGCCTGGAGTTGTATCCTGCTCAACGACCACCCAGCCATCATACCCATAATCCTTGAGTGCTTGAATCACCGCCGGAATATTCACAATCCCATGGCCAAGCTTCGCGAAGATAAAGGCTTTAAGCGCACTGTGAAAACTCCATCGCTCTCGAAGTGAGCGCTGCAAGATCTCCCCGTCGACGTCCTTGATATGGACATAGCCTACGCGCTTGCCGTATTTTTGCAGCATCTTCAGAGTATCTCCGCCGCCATACGTGAGGTGTCCGCAGTCGAGGCACCACCCGACAAGCGACGCATCCGTTACATCCAGCAATCGACACGTTTCCTCCTCTGTTTCAACATACGTCCCGACATGGTTATGAAATACCAGTTGAACTCCCACTGGTTTCAACGCCGTTGCCAATTCGTTGAGGCCGGAACCCAATGAAGTCCACTGCTCGTCTGTTAAGCCAATGCTAGCGTCAACATGGCCTCCCGCCTCGATTCGCCGTACGTCACCAGTGTCAGCAGCGATAAGATAGCTTGCTCCGAGGGATTTGAAGTAGTTCCCAATCTCCAGCCCTTTGCTTATTTCTTGTGCCCGCTTCGTCGGGTCTCTCAGTTCCAGACCTACGAAACCACCTAGCATTCTCATTCCGCGAGCTTGCAAATCCTGCATCAGGACTTTCGGATCTCTCGGCATTATGGTTGACCACTCGGTAGCCGAATAGCCCGCGGCTGCCATTTCGTCCAGCAATTGCGGATAAGGCGTATACTCCCGGTATTCTGGGACGTCCGGGCTATTCCAATTAACAGGCGCTGTGGCAAGTTTCATGCGAATACGGTGCGCTGCTTTTTGGTTGCTTTCTCGTAGTTCGCCCGGGTTTGCCGCGTCTTATCGATCGTACTGACCTCCGCCACAGGCACATCCCACCAAGTACCCAGCGGAGGCATGCGCTTTTCAGGATCGACCGGGATTAATACCACAGAAACGCCTTTCCTCTGTTTTGCCTCCTTAAGGGCCGACGTTATTTCGGCTGCGGTGTTAGCTAAAACTGCGTGAGCGCCCATAGACTCAGCGTGCTTGACGAAGTCTATCGGAACATAGTCTCCCGTAAGCATTCCCGTCTTTTGGTCTCGATACCGCAGCTCATTCCCGAAATCGGAAACTCCGCAGACTCGCTGCAGCCCAAGAATACATTGGTAGCCATGATTATCGATGATCACGATCGTTAGTGTGAGCCCTTCAGCTACCGCGGTAACGATTTCTGAGTTCATCATCAGATATGTGCCGTCGCCGATCATCACGACCACGTCTCTTTCGGGTTCGGCCAATTTCACGCCAATCCCGCCGGGAATCTCGTAGCCCATGCAGGAGAACCCGTATTCGAGATGATACGCCTTGGGTTCCTCCGGACGCCACAGTCGTAACAGCTCGCCGGGCATATTTCCCGCGGCACAGACAACCGTGGCTTTTCCACCTACGGCCTCATTAATCAACCCGATAGCCTCTATTTCAGTCACATCGTTGCTGTCTTTCGGAGTCCGGATCTCCGTTACTCTTTTATCCCACTCTTCTTTCAGTTTCGAAACCTTTGAACGGTAGTCTTCCGAGGCCCCCTTGTAACCCGCATCCTTCAAAGCCGCACCCAAGTCAACGAGGGTCCGCTTGGCATCAGCCACCAGCGGAAGCGCCGAGAGCTTGCTCGCATCCATCGGCGTCACATTGATTCCAATGAATCGCACCGCAGGGTTTTCAAATTGAGTTCTGGAGGCTGTTGTGAAATCGGTCAAACGTGTGCCTAAAGCGATGATTAAATCCGTCTCCTTGGCGAGTTGATTGGCCGAAACTGCTCCATTCGACCCGATCGGGCCTGCGTTCCATGGATAGCTCCACCCGAGAACCCCCTTGCCCGCTTGCGTCTCCGTAATAGGAATACAAAACTCATCGCAGAACTTCCGCAACTCCTCGCACGCATCCGAATAGATTGTTCCGCCCCCTGAAATGATGATCGGTCGTTTTGCCTTCTTGATCAATTCGGCTGCCTTCTGAATGAGTTCAGGCTCCGGCACGGGGCGACGTACTTGCCAAACACGCTTCTCGAAAAACCCCGCGGGCCAGTCGAAAGCTTCCGCCTGCACGTCCTCTGGAAGGCTAACTGTAACCGCTCCGGTCTCCGCCGGATCAGTTAAGATTCGAAACGCCTCGGGTAGGCTGGCCAGCAACTGCTCCGGGCGCGAGATCCGGTCGAAAAATTTCGACACTGGTCGAAACGCGTCGCTCGCGCTGACATCTCGTTCCATCGGGTGTTCGATCTGTTGAAGCACGGGGTCAGGGACCCGATTCGCAAAATAGTCGCTTGGTAGAAGCAATACTGGCAGCCGATTGACGGTGGCGACCCCGGCCCCGGTCACCATGTTAAGCGCACCCGGGCCTATTGAAGTTGTGCAAGCAAACGTCGACAAACGGTTGCGGTGTTTCGCGAAAGCCGCGGCAATATGCACCATGCCTTGCTCATGCTGCGGGCGATAGAAGCGCAATCCGAACTGATCTGCGAACTCTACAATGCCCTGGCCGAGTCCGGACACGTTGCCGTGGCCGAAAATACCCCAAATACCTTCAATAAACCTGTGCTGGCGGCCATCACGCTCCACGTACTGGTTCGCTACGAACTGAACCAATGCCTGTCCAACAGTAAGACGGATCGATTTACTCATAATAATTTGGTTTTGACATCTGGCTTTTGAAAGAAACTTGAATGAATCGGTCTTCCGCGACCTCATGATCTCTTCTCCGAGATTCGGATTCTTGAAGGCCTGCTCACTTTCTATTAACTTTCGAATAGAAATATAATAGAAACTTCACCTTGTCAAAAAATTTTGCGCGGATGTTGTGAGGTTCTTGCTCGCAGTGCCCTGTTCGCTCAGATATGCGGCCACGTGGGACCTCGGTAGTGAGGAGCGAAATCAACCCCGTTGAGAATGCGGAGCTGAAGGCCGACCAGGGCAAGCTGCCGGTTGCAGGCGAGAAGCGCTGTGATCAATTCCACATTGTTGAGGTGCCGCCACAGCGCGTATTTCTGCACGGCCTCATTGCGGAAGAATTCGCGCAGCTTTTCGCGAAGCCCGTCTACCGTGAAGCTTCTTCCCGTTGAGAAGAGGACTGGGACGACTGCCTTGGCGGCTCCGCGCTCATTGAGCAGGACTGTGGCGGGAAACCGGGAACTCAACGTGAACGTGCCGGAGTTCGGAGCGCAGTCTGAATCCGACATCAATGGCCAGATTTCGATCCTCGAGAATGCCGTCTCCGGCAAACCCGCCACCGTCGTCATCGCTCCCCCCCCAGTTCCCTGGGCCAACCGATCGACGAGGCGGCCAAGAAGGTCATCATTATCGGTATTGACTCAGCAGCTGATTCGAAGGCCTTCAGCTCCTTTCTTACCGCCGATAACGTTCAGGGTGGTCGTGTCGCTACGCGCCTTCGTTTCGCCCAACGCCAGTTCGCAACACGAACAAGACCATTACTACGATGACCAAAAATTATCTCCAGCTTCGCTAGAGGCGGGCCTTCAAAGAGGTACGCGATCGCGGTAGGGATGCTCATTGCTGAGCACCCCCCGCACAGATCCCGGCGGGCGTGATTCACGCACCGGGCTCCCACCTTGGATATTTGACGGCGAAGCGTTTGCTCGGCCAAGGGTGAAGGATACGGGGTAAAGGCAAGAACTCCCTTGCAAGTTGAGCGATCCGTTCCCATGTCGACCGGTCTCTTTGGCTCCGGCGCTGGAGCGCTCGTCGCCAAAGATCCATAACATAGTGCCGGAAGGTGCTCAGAGCTTTGCAGTTTGTCGGCACAGCATGATACGCGAAGTATCCCCGTACGACTTGTCGCAGCCACTTACCCTGTAGTGGGATAGGTTCGTGCATTCGTCGCTGCAGTTCTTCCTTAATGGCTCTCAGTCTGGCTCGCAACCGATCTCGACGCGTCTGCCGTTTGAGCTGGAAGAGGCCCCGACTGGATCGCCCACAGATATGAGTAAACCCAAGGAAGTTAAATGTCTCCGGTTTGCCTAGACCTCGCCGTGCTCGGTGCTCGGCCGCATAACGGCCAAACTCGATCAGACGTGTCTTCTCCGGATGCAACGATAGCGCGAACTTTTCCAACCGCTGCCGCATATCCGCCAGGAAGCGTCTGGCTTCACCTTCGTGCTCGAACCCGATGATGATATCATCGGCAAAGCGCACAATGATGACTCGACCTCGGGCATGGCGCTTGCGCCACCGGTCTGCCCAGAGATCGAAGACGTAATGGAGGTAGATATTTGCCAGCAGTGGCGAGGCGACCGCCCCTTGGGGCGTGCCTGCCTCTGCCGACACAAGTTTTCCTTCTTCCATCACCCCTGCCTTTAGCCACTTGCGGACAAGGCGGTTTATACGATGGTCGCCGATGCGGTGCTCGACAAAGCGCATCAGCCACTCGTGACTGACGGCATCGAAGAAAGACATCACAGACTACCCACCACCACCTCCTCGGTGATTATCCCAAACGAGTAACGATCGTTCGTCTGCGTCACCCGCTTGAGACAGATCGAGCATCATCGCGAATCGACCGCGCGCCAGTATCAACTGGCCGAACGCGCCGTCGAATTGGGATGGCACCGCGAGGATGTCACGGTCCTCGACGAGGACCTCGGCATCTCCGGTTCCGGCCTGGCCGAACGCACCGGCTTTGCGCACCTGACAGCCGAAGTAGCGCTCGGTCGTGTCGGCATGGTCTTGGGGCTTGAAGTCTCGCGCCTGGCTCGCAACAACGCCGATTGGTATCGGCTGCTCGACCTGTGCGGAGTCACCGACACGCTCATCGGCGATGCTGACGGGATCTATCATCCGGGGTTATTCAACGACCGCCTGGTGTTGGGCCTCAAAGGCACCATGTCCGAAGCCGAACTGCATGTCCTGCGAGCGCGGCTCAACGGCGGGATCCGCAACAAGGCGGCCCGCGGTGAACTCCGCCGCGGGTTGCCGGTGGGTTTTATCTGGGGCGAGCAAGACGGCGAAGTGCTGCTCCATCCAGACCAAGCCGTCACCTCAGCGATCCGCGCGGTATTTGCCCGGTTTACTGAAATGGGTTCGGTGCGCCGAGTGTGGTTGTGGTTTTGCTCGGAGGGCTTGCGCTGGCCGCTGCAGAGCCACAATGTCCAGGAAGTGCAGTGGGTAACACCCACCTACACCAAGATTCGCCAAGTGTTAACTAATCCCGTTTATGCGGGTGTCTATGCTTATGGAAAAACACGCCACGAACGCTATATCGATGAGAATGGACGCCTGCGCAAACGCGTTCGCAAGCGGGCTCGTGCCGAATGGCCCGTCTTCCTTCACGATCACCATCCGGGCTTCATTGACTGGGAGACCTTTGAGGCTAACCAGCGGCGCATCGGGGAAAACATCCGTCCCGGCCCACACCGGTCCCGAGGCGCCGTGAGAGAAGGCTCGGCATTGTTGCAAGGCATTGCCATCTGCGGGCACTGCGGGCGGCGCTTGCGCGTGCATTACAGAGGCCGTCACTCGGCGCCCGGCTATCACTGCGCCGGAAAAAACATCGTTAACGGGCGAGGCGAATACTGCTTGAGCGTCGGTGGCTGCCAGATCGATGCCAAAACCGCCACAGAGCTGCCCTTCAACGCCAACCGAGTCAGCAGTCTTCGCACCCACTGGAACGTTCCCTGTTTCCAACCCGCATCTCAACCTCAGCAAGGAGAGTGCGTGACCATCGAACGCGCTGCGCAAACCCTCGGCGTAGCTGCCTCGACACTGCATCGCTGGCTCAACGAAGGCTTCATCGCCGGTGAGCAAGTCACCCCTGGCGCCCCTTGGCGCATCCGACTCACCGCGGAGTTGCGGGCACGTTTTGTCGAGCAAGCGCCGGAAGGCTATCTGCCGATGATCGATGCAACTCGGATCCTCGGCGTCTCGCGCCAAACTATCTTGCAGCGTGTAAAGCGCGGCGAGCTCGAGGCCGTTCACGTTCACTGTGGACGTCGCAAGGGCTTGCGAATCAAAATACCAACCACGGTTCCCGATCTATTTAACACTCATTCCACAGAAGGGGTGTAGTATGAACATGCTTCCAAGAATCCCGCGATGTCGGCGTCCACTATCCAGCTCACCTTCGTGCGGGTAATCCCGACAGCCAGGGCGTCCAGCGCATCGTGCTGACCGCGTCTAGGTCGGAACCCATACGAGAACCCTAAGAAATCTTCTTCGTAGATTGCATTCAGCACCTCCACCACAGCACGTTGAACGATCTTATCTTCCAGCGCGGCGATCCCCAGCGGGCGTTGCCGCCCATCGGGTTTTGGGATGTAGCGCCGTCGTGAAGGGAGCGCTCTATAGGTGCCCCGATGGATGCGCGAATGCAATTCGGCTAGGTTGACTTCCAGGTTCTGCTTGTAGCTTTGCCACGTTCGCCCATCTACCCCAGGCGCCGCCTCCCGCTTGAGCAAGGAATAAGCGTCCTTCAGCAGATCGGTTGTCACGTGGTGCAACAGCGCAGTGAACCGTTCCTTCTTTCTTTGCTTTGCAGCCTCTCGTACACGTTCAAGCCCCTGGGACACGCTTTCCCGGCTCGGTGTCCGGCACGTGTGTTGCTCTCCCGTGTTTCCCTCGGTCCCTTCCCTTGGCTC
Organism: uncultured Verrucomicrobiae bacterium; assembly: GCA_963810765.1. GTDB lineage: Bacteria > Verrucomicrobiota > Verrucomicrobiia > Chthoniobacterales > Terrimicrobiaceae > DASTFP01. Next base: position 479,711 of record CAWEOV010000012.1, on the reverse strand, counting down.
CGCCGACTCCGCCCCGCAAGCCCAGAGGTCGACCTCTGCGACTTTCGGTTTGTTCGCCGGCCTCTTCGCTACTATGGAAGGGTCTGACTTCTCCCGCTCGTTCTTCATCGGCTTCGACTCCTCGTCTTCCCGATGCGAACCGCTCCGTTACAACTTGGGCGGCCAAGCAGGAGATCTCCCGGTTCTCGTGCAAAGAGCGTACCTACATGCCAGGGTCTTAGACTAGACCACGCAGGGTCATCCAGGCACTCGCACTATCGCGCCTGTCCGTGTTGCCTTCCGCCAATCTGACAGCGTCGGCACCCTGAACTAATTTATTGCTTTCGCGGCTCGATGGCTGGCCTGCAGGCTCCCCTGTCAACGCTTCGTCGCGCACCTCGCGATGCGCTACGCATGACTCGGGGCCAGTTTGGTTTGCTATTCCTTTCCTGTTAGAGACTTTCACTCTTTACTCCTTGCCGATCTCCCGGCGCACCAGATTACAATAATAAGGCGACATGAAAGGCCGATGGATGCTTGATCGGCGCGAGGGGCGGCTCGGCAAGGCGCATAAACTCAATGGTGTAGGTTGTCTCCATGAAAAGGCAACCGGTTCAATCAGAGGAGGTGCCGGTGTTCATCGGCATCGATTATCACAAGGCATACAGCGTCTATAACGTGCTTGACGTGCAAGGCGAGAGCTTGGGACAAGGTCGCATCGATCACGCTCATCCGGAGGAGTTCAGCACGCTGGTGCGACCATGGCCGGGATGCCGCGTGGTCTTTGAAGCGGGTATGAATTGGCACTGGCTTTTTGAAATTTTGGAGAGGGAGCTATCCTCCGAACGCATCGTGCTGGCCAATCCCTTCAAGACGCGCGTCATAGCTGAGGCGCAGATCAAGACCGACAAGGTGGACGCGCGGATTCTGGCCGATCTGTTACGCGGCAAGCTTGTCTCCAGCGTGCGATATTCAGTTGGATGTTTCTCGCTCCCACTGCTTACCCTACCCTAACCTCTCTTCTTGCTGAACCTTCAGGACACCAGGTTTTCGGTTGGATGTGACCAGTTCGCGCTAAAGCACCTGGACTCCGGGCAGTGGCATCTCGTACGCCGGTGGTGAATGGTGAAGGGAAACCCCATGCCGATTGCATTGAACGAAGACATCGCCGGGAGGCTGGACGAAGTTTCGAGGATTCTCGCCGAACAGGAAGCAAACCGCTTCCGCGTTCAAGCCTATCAACACGCCGCCACTGCGCTACGAGGGCTGTCATGCCCGGTTTCGGAAGGTATTCGCTAAAGAAGGAATCGGCGGACTGGAGAAGATTCCGGGGGTGGGTGAAACCATTGCGCGCTCGATCCGGGATATCCTCTTGCACGGAAAACTGGCCATGTTGCAGCGACTCCGGGGCGAACACGACCCCCTTGCACTGCTTCGATCTGTGCCCGGCGTCGGCAAGGTAACCGCATGGAAGCTCTACGAGATCTGGGCATCGAAAGCCTGGAGGAACTTGAAGCCGCTGCACATGACGGACGGCTTGAGCGGTTCCCAGGAATGGGCGTCAAGCGCGTCGCCGGAATCCGCGATTCTCTCGCGCAACGACTCGGCCGCATTCATCATGAACCGTCCGCGCCCCTTCAGCGCGAGGATGCACCCATTGCCGAATTGCTCGACGTTGACAGCCAATACCGTGAGGAGGTCGCCGCTGGAGCGCTGAAGAAGATTGCCCCACGCCGCTTTAATCCCTCGGGAGAGGCGTGGTTGCCGGTCTTCCACACCACCCGCGGCCCGCGCCAATACACCGCGCTTTTCTCCAACACCGCCCGGGCGCATGAACTCAAGAAGACGCAGGATTGGGTGGTCCTTTACTGCGACGGCGCGTCAGGCGACCGCCAGTGCACGATCATCACGTCCGAATTCGGCCCGCTCCAGGGGAAACGCATCGTGCGTGAACGCGAGAACGAATGCCGGGAACACTATCTTCGAGATTAGAGCCGAAATGGGCTGGCGGCCCGATCCGCCGCAGTTGGGATCGGGGTGAGCTAACGCGACGCGCATTTTTCAAAAAAGAATGCTCTAGGCAAATTATGAAGAAACTTTTCCCGTTGCACCCGCATTCGATGCCTCCTTCGCTGCTGAACCACGGTCAGAGGCAGGTGCCGCACCTGCGGCGCATGGAAATGCGGTAACCCTGTTCACCAGGATGCTTTCACGGTGAGACCCGGAGTGCAAATCGCTTCTGAGCATAACGGCGGACATGAAGTTGGTCGAGCAATCGAGGAACTATCCGCTAAACGGCAAGGTTGACGCCAAGCCGATGAAATCCCCGATGCGTCCGCGTTCCGGCCAACACTCTCTTAGACCACCGCCTCTCGGCAACCGTTGCTTATGCGGCTTTTCTATTCACTTGCTCCCCGACACCGGATGGCTGTTGCAATTGCACGATCGTTCCGTAGCTTATCGCCTCGTTCTCTTTGAGAGACCATGCGGCGTAGAGCCGCAGGCCGCGGGCGCGGCGATTGGCCGCTTGGATACGCTGCAACTCGCCGCGCTGAAAGTCGCGCAGAGCACGGCGGAGCCTACGGTTGCGCATTTCGATGCGACGAGCTAGCCAGCGGGCAATCAGGACTTTTAGTTTGTGATACATATATCAGTTTTCCTAATGATTGAGTACGAGGAACCCTCCTATATGCCTCTCCGAATATTGGCGGAGTTTGACCTCTTTTTGTTTCTTGTTATGCGCGACTTGACCAGCTCCGAATCCGTCCCGCAATGAGTCCACGCCGATCAGCTCCGGATCGACCCCCGACGGCTTCGCGGACTATGCGCAACGCGGGGAGACTCGCCGGGACCTGGACGACTGCACGCACCATCGGGCGCAGAAATTCGTCATCGTCTGATCTCTTTAACTGTCCTGTTACTATCCTTTCGGGTCATGGTTCGATATTCAGTTGGTTGTTACTTGCTCCCAACTGCTTACCATGACCCCTCTTTTGCTGAACCTTCAGGGACACTGCCGGCAGCCCGAGACCCGGAATCTCCCAAGTTTCGGTCGTATCGTTGTTCTGACCGTGCCGTGGGCTCAGACCCGGCCAGGTTCTCCGGCAATCCCCTCCCGTTACCCTGTTTGGCCCGCCCTCGCGGCTAAGTTGCTTACATCATAAGAACCGCTATGGAGTTCGCGCCGAAATTCAGGGTCCTTGAACGGATCTACGGAAAGCGTTTGAAGCAGCGAAGATCGACACTACCATGATCATTCGTAACCCTGAAAAGAATTTCGAAGAGTTGTGGAAGACCTTCCACAACAGGTATCCATTTTTCGAACTGAGGAATGTTGATTGGAAAAAACAGTATGACACCTACAGACCAAAAGTCACAAGGGAGACCAGTGATGGTGAGCTCTTCAATATTTTCTGCCAAATGCTCGCCCCGTTGCATGACGGGCATGTCGAGCTGATAGCCAAAGCAAGTGGAGATCGGAAGAAACGATACTTCACCCCAGAGAAAAAGCCCAGATTTTGGCAGGAATTCACGAGCCGAGAGATCAAGCAGTTCTTCAAAACGACCGAGAAGACTCTTGTCGCCAACGGTTTCGGGCAGCCTACAGAGACTCAGGCCTGGATGCTTCACTATTGCAGGTCACGGGCATTTGGTTACATCCGGATTCTCGAGCTGGAAGGCGTTAAAAAGGGGAGTTTGACTGCCGCTCTGGACAAGATTGCCGGTGGCTTGAAGGACTTGGACGGCGTCATCATCGATATCCGCAACAACCCCGGCGGTGACGATAGTACTGCAATCACGATCATCAATCGGTTTTGCGACCGCAAGCGAGTCGCCTTCCGTAGGAAGACAAAGATTGGCCCAGGCGAAGATGACTTTACAAGCCTGAAGACCTGGCACATCGAACCGCAAGGTGACGCACAATTCACCGGGCCAACCATACTCTTGACCTGTGATTCTGTTTTCAGCGGTGGTGAAGCCTTTGCGCTGACGATAAAGCAACTGCCTCATGTTACGATCATAGGTAATCATACCAACGGCATATTCTCGTATCAACTCGAGAAGAAACTCCCGAATGGCTGGCGTTACTGTTTGTCGTACCAGAAGTACTTTTCAGCAGACATGGTGTGCTACGAAGGCAAGGGCGTACCAGTCGACATCAAGCTACTCAACAAGAAGACCGATATTGAAAACGGCATCGATCCGTTGATTACCCGCGCATTGAAAGTGTTGAAGTCAAAGAACGCGGGAGCGGCGAATAAGAGATGATCGATTGCGCGCGCCTACCAGACGAATGAAAGGCAAGAAGTACAGCACAGAGGGAAAGATCCGGATTTTGAGCCAGGCCGATGAGCATCATTTCCCGGATGTATGGGCCGAAGGAGGTGATCATCAAAGGAGATTACGAGTTCCCTGATCCGGTTCGAGTGACTGAATGCATATTGGGAACGTCTATGGAGTCTACCATTTCACCGCACCATCGGGAAGGTCGTCATCAACCTGAAATAACGGAGAAGAAACGAAATGTTTTGGGTCTTTCAGCGCACAGCCGCATTTTGACTCCGATACTAAGACACGAAAGTGCTAAAAGTCCGGTTCGCGGAAACGGCAAAAACGTACGATATCGCCTCAGGAGAATCCGGTCGCACAGAAACAAAACAGTTGTGCTGATCGACTGCAGGACGCTATCCAAACTGCTCATGCGATGCGGTGATAACCGCATCGCGCCGCTGCTGCAATAGAGGTGAGAAGTGTCTGTCAGAGGTAGGTGGCGGCGCAGCATGGGAATGCGGCAGATGCTTTCAAGGTGAGACTGGGAGTGCAAATCGCTTCCGAGCATAACGACGCCACGAATCTGCCTTTGCCCGTCAGGAAAGCCCAGGCTGGCCGTTATGCTCCCGTCGCCCCCATGTAAATCCCTATGCGTGCGGATTCAAGCGGGGGCGAAACCAGCATAACGGCGAATCTATGACCGGATACTACCTGGGAGGCCGATTCTCTCCACCAGTTATTTCGTGTAATATAATGCACTTACAAAGTAACGCGTAGGGCGAAATCGGAAAATTGGAAGGAAAGTGAGAAAGTCTCCGTCACAGTCCGCCCTCGTCCGACCTTCTCCGCATCTCCATCGCACGGCCCTCGAAGTTCCTCATTCAAAGTTTCCCCCCTCTGGCATTCGGTGACATGATGCAATTCATTGCACCAAGTTCGCACTTCCCAACCGTCACGCGGCGGAGGTGATTGCAGTAAGCTGCGCGACCTGTCCAAGCCGATCATGTTCGTGCAAGGCACGCGCGATTCGCTCTGTCCCTTGGAGGTGCTCACGGGCGTTCGTGGCGAGATGCAGGCGGTCAATGAGCTGCATGTCGTAGAAGGCCGCGATCATTCGTTGCTCGTCACGAAGAGCAGCTATTTGAAGGCGAGCGGCGAAACGCAGGATAACGTCGATAAGCGCATTTTGGAGGTGATCCAGAAGTTCGTCGCGAAGCACTCGAAGACCGTGGGTTAATCCCAATGCCGAAGAAGCAACTCATCGAAGTCGAAGGCCGCGAGCTGGCAATCTCGAATGTGGACAAGGTTTACTTTCCCGAGAGCGGATTCACCAAGGGCGAGGTGATCGCGTTCTACTCCGAAATCGCGGAGGTGATTTTGCCGCATTTGCGCGACCGACCGCTGACGCTCAAACGCTTCCCGGAGGGGATTAATGGCGAGCACTTCTACGAGAAGAACGCGCCCAAGCACACGCCGTTGTGGGTGCAGCGATTCGCGGTTCCGCGCAGCGAAGACGGAGCGAAGATCAACTACGTGCTCTGCAACGATCGCGCGACGCTCGTGTGGGTCACGAACCTCGGTGACATCGAGAAGCATGTACTTCTCGCAAAAGCGCCGGATGTGGGTCGTCCAACTTCCATCGTCTTCGATCTCGATCCCGGCGAACCTGCGGACATCCTTGATTGCGGGCGAGTGGCGCTACATCTGCGCGCCGTTCTGGAGGCGTTGAATCTGGAGTCGTTTGTCAAAGTCTCCGGTTCGAAGGGACTTCATCTGAGCGTGCCGCTGAACAGCGAGGTGACTTACGAAATGACGCAGCCTTTTGCCAAAACGATCGCGGAGCTGGCTACGCAGCAGATGCCGGATCGCGTGGTTTCGGAGATGGCGAAGACGCTGCGGCGCGGGAAGGTGCTGATCGACTGGAGCCAGAACTCGGACTTCAAAACAACGGTGGGCGTGTATGCGATGCGCGCCAAGGAGGGCGGGCCTTTCATCTCAGTGCCGATCACATGGGAGGAACTGGCGAAAGCGGTAAAGCGCCGAAAATCAGATGTGCTCTTTTTCACGCCAACCGCAGCCGTGAAGCGCATCAAGCGACTTGGCGATCTATTCGCCCCGGTGCTGACGCTGAAACAAACACTGCCCTCCGTCTTCACGGAAGCGCTGGCCGCTGGACCGCCGCCGAAGCTCTCGTCGTGGCCGCGCAATCGCAACAAGTCAGGTCGGGATCACGACAAGAGCTTGCGGGAATACGCGGCGAAGCGCGATCACACGCGCACGCCAGAGCCGGCGGCGCAATCGACGAAAGAGGGAGCGCGGAAAGGCGTGCATCGATTTGTCATTCAGAAGCATCAGGCGAGTCATCTCCATTACGACTGGCGCTTGGAAATGCAGGGCGTCCTGCGTTCCTGGGCTGTGCCGAAAGGTCCACCGACCAAGCTGCGCGAGGCGCGGCTGGCGATGCATGTGGAAGATCATCCGCTCGAATACGAAAGCTTCGAGGGCACGATCCCGCCGGGCAATTACGGCGCGGGAACGGTGATGGTTTGGGATCGCGGCGAATACGAAGACCTGACCGGCAATCCAGCAGCCGCTTTTCACGCCGGCAAGATGCACATCATCATGCGGGGCACGAAGCTGAAGGGAGAATGGATTTTGGTGAAAGATCGCCGCGAGGAAGACAGCAACAAGTGGTTGCTCATCAAAGCGGGCGAGGAGATGCCGCCGATTACCGAGAAAGTCGATGATCGCTCGGTGATCAGCGGGCGAACGATGCAACGCATTGCGAAGGACAATGACGCGCAATGGAGGAGCACCACGCCAGCGGAGAAGCACGCCAAACGGCCACCTCCGAGCCACCTGATCGTGAAGCCGGGTTTCGTCGAGCCGATGCAGTGCAAAGCCGTGACCGCGCTGCCTGCGGAGGAGGACTGGACGTTTGAGATTAAGTTCGATGGCTACCGCTGCATCGCGGTGAAGAGCGGTCACAAGGTCACGCTGTTTTCGCGCAACGAAAAAACGTTCAACCACCGCTTTCCAGACGTCGTTGAAGCGCTCCGCGCGATTGACGGCGATTTCGTGCTCGATTGTGAAATCGTGGCCCTTGATGAGCAGGGAAAGCCGTCCTTCCAGCTTCTGCAAAACAATCACTCGCGAGCGCTCCCGGTCTATCTTTACGCCTTCGATCTGCTCAATCGAAACGGCGAGGCGTTGCAGGCCGAGCCCATTGAGCGTCGCCGCGAACGCTTGCAAGAACTGCTGCCCGAGTCGCGTGATCCGCTGCGGCTTTCACCACTGCTGCAAGCGCCCGCCGGTCAAGTGCTGAAGGCGGTACGGAAGCTAGGACTCGAAGGCGTGGTCGGCAAACGCAACGGCTCCCTGTACGAATCCGGAAATCGCTCCGGGGCGTGGATCAAGCAGCGCACTAATCGCGAGCAAGAGTTTGTCATCGCCGGCTACGTGCCCGGCGCACACGGCTTTGATTCGCTGCTCGTCGGCGTTTATGAAGCCAAGCGTTTGCTCTACGTGGCGAAGATCAGGAATGGCTTCGTGGCCCGTAATCGCGACGAGATTTTCCCGCTGTTCGAGAAGCTCGCGACGCAGAGTTGCCCCTTCACCAACCTGCCCGAGAAGAAGGCGTCCCGCTGGGGAGAGGCGCTCACGGCCGAGAAGATGAAGGAATGCCGATGGCTTAAGCCAAAGCTGGTCTGCCAAGTCGCGTTCGTCGAATGGACAGATGGGGCGAAGCTGCGGCATTGCACCTTCATCGCTATGCGCGATGACAAGAAAGCCGCCGCCATCGTGCGTGAAACCTAATCTAGGCCGCCGTGCGCCGTTTCTGCGGGCGATAGGGCTCAAAGCAGTCATCGGCGCGCGCTTCATCAGGCGGGTTTCAGCGTCGCTAGATCCACCTCTCCGTGCTGGCTCGTAAACGTCACCTTTCTCCCGCTGCCGCTCTGGTGTTGCTGCACGCCGGAGATGCGATGGTCGCCGGTGTCATACAGTTGGACTTTTCCATCACCGGTATCGACAGCCAGACGCTTTTGAGCGCCGAAAAAGGCGTAGCGCGTTTCGTTCTGGCCACCGGCTGAGTTGGGATTCCCGCCAAGCTCTTCCGGCCACCAGCGCTCTGGCGCTTTCATGGGCTTCATCGGTGACATTGGTTTCATCCCGGACATTGGTTCCATGGTTTCATCGTGGTTCGTTTGGTTAAAGCCGTTGGCCTCTCGGAAGGAGCGGCCGGCATGGGTTTGAATTCAGTGTTGGAATGATCGCACGAAATGCAGCGATGAGCGGTCATGAATTTCGTCGAGATGATCTGGGCCGCTCGCAACGGAGCGCACGGCTTCCCCGCGGAATCATGGGCAAGGCCGGACCGACGTGAGGACGGCGCAGGCTAGCGGCGTTCTTCCCCTCGCCCAGGAACCGATAGGCCTCCAAGGCAGTAGATGTTCTCTGGGTTTCAACTGGTTTTTTCGTAGGAGTTATTGACATGGCGGTTGTTCTCTAAGCGTGTTGGATTTTCAGGACCCAGGAGCCATGCTTGAGCTGGTTGCGGGGGTGGAGTTCCGCGTCATAGCGCGTGCCGGTCTGCCACATTTTCCAGAGGATTTTTAGCCAACGTTGACGCTCCTGGATCAGGGCGACCTCGTCGCGGCAGAGCAAGCGCAACTCGGCCACCAAAGGATCTTCTTTGGCCAGCGCTTTCCAGCCGTGACCGTCGACGCGTAAGGCATCGGCGAGACTCCAAGCGTCCGCATGGTCGGTTTTGTTGCCGCTGGGTACTTTGCGTTGGCGATAGGGTTTGGCGCTCGTTGTCGAAACAGGGTAAACAGCGACGCCGCTTTCCAGTAGTTGCTCGACGACAACGCCCTGGCTGGTCTCCACACAGGCAGCCACCCCAGGGCCTAGAACGGCGACTTGCTCGCGCCAGCGCTGCCAGCCTTCTGCTGTGTGCTCGATCTGAAAGTCCGCCACGATCTTGCCCGAAGGGTTTACGATGACCACGTCATAATGATCGGTTGCCCAGTCGAAGCCCGCGTAGTGAGTGATCTCGCTCCATGATTGCATTTTTACGATCCTTTTCTGGTGTGGCGGCGATGGTTCGCGCTGCTGTCTGGTGCGAGGATCAGCTGGGCTTGGAAACACTCTCCATCGGGCGCGGGGCGGATTCTCCCGAGGACTGCACCCTCGAACTCTGCGGCAAGTGGCTCGCCTACCGGTTCGCCCTGCGCGGGGGCTGGGTCTGGCTCTACGCGAGTCCCATGGATGCGGTCATCGCGCCGGAACTGCTGCTCAATGCCGGTGACGGTCCGGAGGGCTGGCGCAGGCTGTGTGTCATCGTGCGGCTGCTGGAGCGCGAGCAGGTCCGCTCACTCACCAAGCCGATCGAGCTGGGAGGCGGTAGCGGCCCCTCGGGATTCGTCATCGGCTAGAGCGCCATCTGCTCCTGCACGGAAAGGCCCCGTCCGTATCTCGAAGGGGGTCCGAAGAGACGCTCTGACCTCCGAGGAAGGTCAACATAGCGGGCGGCAGGCCCGCCACGGTCTTCGAATAACCCCGTCCTTGCGCTTCTTGCCGTCTTCCTGACCTCAGAGCGTCCGAGCAAGATTTCATAGCCGACCGGGGGTTCCGCCATGACGGAAAACCGCCGCTGCCGTCGGCCCTTAACCAACCTGCACTTCCCCTCGTATACGCGCAGCTCGCATTGGCTTTAGGGCTTTGCGAGAGGGGTCCAGCGTTCGATGGTTGACGGTGCGCCAAGGACGGTCGTGTATTGAAATCCGCCTTTCTCTCTTTGGAACGGCCAACAGGTGGCCGATTTCCAGTCGGTCATTGGCCGCTCGTCAGAGGCCGTCGGCAAAGGATTCGTCATTGGCCAGTTGAGTCGCTGCCCTGCCGCTGCCTTTTCGGCAAACGGTCAAGAATCAATGCTTGCCAGCTGATGACTTTTTCCGGTGCCAAAGCCAGGAGCTGGATCTTCTTCGGCGTTCCAGATTGGATACGAGCAGGAATGACGAGTCTCTGATTGCAGTCGTCGCAGCAGCGACCGGGGTTGACCGGTTGTGCGTTGTTACTCCCGCCCGTGAATTCTTTCTTACAGATCGAGCACGTAAAACGCTCGGTCATATTGCTTGTTTCATTGTTTTATTTCTTCCCGACCGCGCTCACTTGACTTCTCCTCCTGCGGCCCTTCCAAAAACGCCCTATCTGGCTTTTAGAAATTCGCGATACGAAGCTCTAAGATAGTGAAGTGGGAAAATCAGCGGGGAAACTTTCCCGAAGTTCACCAGTTTCCGTCGATGTTTTCGATGTCTCGGTCTTGCGGCGAAAGCGCAACATTCAGGTTCGCGAGTCAGCCTATTCGACACGGTTGTTTCCCACTCTATCCTCTATCAATCCGAAGGAGTATGGGCGAACCTGCGAAACTGCTAGCAAGTCCGGCAAGCAGTTCGAGCGGTCTGTTATCTCGACATTTCGGATCGTGTGGAGCATAGGCTGGCTTGATTAATGGTAAACAACTTGCATTAATACTCTGTTTATATTTGCGAGATTTCGCATCGCGACAACGTGTTCTTTGGCTGAAGTCCGACGGCAGCGCGGGCGGCTTATTTGCTGGTACGGTACCCACTAAAACGAGATCGAAGTATGTTGGTTCCAGTGCATCCAAACCATCACCATCGCAGCCGTATCTAATTCGCAGTATTGCAAAAGCAGCCGTCGCCACTTTTCCTTTGTGGCGTCATCATTCCGATGTAGGCCGTACAGCATTTCCTGGTATGCTCGCATAGCGCCGGTTCCTTCTGTTACGGCTTGGTCAGTTTCCTCTTCGTCAGATTCAGGGTAGCCAAAGGGCAGGCGTGGCAATGTTTCGTAGGGATCGATAAGCTGCCCGCCTTCACGTCTGTAGTACTGCGAAAATTCCGCATGGAGTGATTCGTTTGTCTCCCAAATCGCGGGAAGCACAACTTTCAGCGACAGCCTGCCTTTCATCTTTGGGTGGAAATAGCATCGCTTTGCAATGTCACACATGTCGACAATGTGAGCCGAAGGGTGCCCATCGAATTTGACGATCGTATGAAGCCAGTCCCTTAGGCCGGAACTGTTGTATTTATACTTGTCCATCTGTTGCCGAATGTCATTCAGTACGGTGTTTTCGTGCATAGACCAGATTACGAACGTGCCTTCCGTTCCAAGAGTCTCCATCAGCGCCTCGGCAAACTGAAAATTTGGGAACGCGTCGACGACGTTGATCCATTCGGAGTGCTCAAGTTCAGCGTTTCGTTCTCGAATCGTGTGGCAGCTCCACTGAAATGCCACCTGTTCATACGGCCGCATACCAGCGTGGTACGGCAAGGCTACGCGGGAGGTCTCGAAGTCAATAAACTGCAGGGGATAACGCACCTCATCAAGTCGTCGCTTCAGATCAGCGGCGAAATACTCCCGATTCGCTAGCGTATATTCCCGTTGGATTCGTTGCCTCTCGTTGATTGGTCCTACGGTGCCGTCCGCCTTGACCAAATCAGGTTCCTCGACGTCAGATAGCTTCACCCGTCCGCGCGAAATCAGAGGATTTATAATGCCCCGGCTGCGCTGGATCGCTGTAACGTGGTAATAGTCCAGGAGGTTCGGGTCTACGTCGGCTAGAGGCCCCCAGCAGTCCCGAAAGCCTTCACTCGTCCAATCTGTTCGCCTCGCATCTCCGCCTGGAATAAATCGGTACTCACACTTGCGGCAATCCACGTTGATTGGCACCTCAATTTTTTTAAGACCGTTCGTTAGGCTCTCTACGAACACCGCGTTGCTTTTCTCTACCTCAGGCAGCAGCTCCTTCACTTCAGATGCAACATTGATAATCGATAGAAACGCATCCTTACGGAGCTCGCTAACATCACCAACGTAAGAGACGAGCGGTCGACAAAAATCCCGATCATCGCCCTTGGGTCTAAGCAGTTCGAATTTTGCGAAGACTTGATCGATGCTTGTCGTTTTCGACCTATCCGTTAAGCAAAGGTAGGGAATGATATGGGCGTCTGGAAAGAGCTCCTGTAAGACGGCGAATTGAAACGCTACGTCTTCCAGGTACGGAGCCCAGTTGGGACTAATCCCGCCTTTCTTTCCGCGAAATGGGTTCTCACCCGTTGACGTATCAACAGACTTGGCCTTGACCTCGATCAACTCGAAAGTCCCGCCATTCTTTTTTAAGATGTCGACGCGAGCAATTCTGCCGCTAGAGATCAGTGTAGCCTCAAAGAGAACGACTCGTTCGTTACTGTTTAATGCAGAAGCAGTCTTCTCCGCAGAACGTTGCGGACCGTCTTCAAATCCAATTTCAATTCCATTTGGTTGGCAAAGCTTCGCGATGGTCTCAACCATATATCCGCCGTCTGCGAGGAATTGCAGATATTCGTTCTCCTGTAAGGTCGATGGATACTTCAGCTTCTTGTAGTAGAGCTTTGTCGCGCAGGTGCGCGCGACTTTGAAATCAGTCTTGGACAGGAACATTGCGCTGCGATTATGCACCAATCATATCAGCCGGAGCTCCCGCGAATGTTTAGCTTGGCCGATCGAACGCTATCGCTGTTTCTCTTCAATGTTCACGGCTCCTGTAGCGAAGTTGAGCTAAGCTTTCCTACGAAGGAAGCCTCGGTTTGGTCTCGCTGGGAGCCCCACGCGACAGTGACTCGCACGTTGACTTCGCTGTCAGTTGCGAAAACCGTTGCCGTGCACTTGCCCCAGTCCACCCGATTGGCGAATGCTCTGAACAAACTCGGCCGGTGTGTCCCTGGTCGATAGCTCAACACGCTCCGGGTTCGCCCATCCGCACATCTTGACCAGCAGCTGCGCTGCCGCCATCTTGTCGGGCATGCGATGCAAGTGGCTTCGCTCCCACGGCGTCATCTCCAGCAAGCCGCTGCACACGCTGCGCAAGGAGTTCGGAAGCCAGATCCACGCCCGCTACGGGCTGCTCGCCGCGAGCGAAGCGTTGCGCCACGGCGGCGTGTCCGTGACCGCCCGGCACTACATCGAGAACAAGCAGCGCTCGGTCTTAGGCTTCGGCCATCTGCTGAAGAGCGAATCACACAAGATAAACGCAGCGTGGGGGATCTGATCAGTGAGGCACTACCTTTCGGCCGCCTGTGGTATAAAGGAACGAAAGCGATTGGCCAGGCGATCGGCTACGCAAAGTTTTGGAGTCGATCGCATGACGCCATATTTAATAAATCCCAACGCGTGGTCCGTAACCCATTCTTCCCCAGCCGAGCCCCCAGCCACCCCATCTACCCCAGTCCATCGCCGCGTCCTCATACACGTCAGCAGTTTCGGCCTCCTCTTGCGCAAGGTGCCTTTGAGCGCGAAGGTGTTGATAAGCCTGATACTCAGTAGGTCCACCCACATAGACCACGTTCCGAGGCGGGTCCGCGACGATGTAGTAGGTCTTCCCGTCTTTCTGGATCGTGGCTACCTGGCCAGTTTGAAGTTGTTGGAGCCTTTGCTGTTGCGCGGCGTTCTTGGGGGTAATCATCTTAAAGCCGGAGGCTACGAGCATGCTCCTCGCTTCGTCCTGTGTACTGGTCGTCGTTGTGGTGGTGGTGCACCCAGCCATCAACGTCAACAACGCTGTGGCACCGATCATTATGAAGAAGATTCGTTTCACTTGGTTCTTCCTATCCCCGCCATCTTCGTTTTGCCATTACGGACCTGAAAGAGGCGAAGAACCTAGCGGGGAAGAATCCTCCGTCTGATGACAGGCGTGCTTATCGTATGCGTAATGCCACGTGCGGCTCAAGCCGGAATTGCTCTGCGTCTGGTAAGTCTTCTTCGCTCACGCGTCACCTAATCACACGCGCTCGTTGCAGCCCGCCGAAGAAGCGGTCCAGGAGGTCCGGCTCGGGATCAGCAGCGTCGCCACGGAAACCGAAGATTACCTTGACCGGCTGCCTGCGCGCGCTGGTGCCCGTCGAGCCGGCACTGCTCAACATGTGTGCCATGTCTGCCTCGGCAACCACGCGGAGTGCGTCACATGCATGGCTCGAAAAATCATGGACGGGCTCGTCTCTGGCCAGGCCAGTGCTTGTTTCGCGCATGGTGCGATAATTGCAGAGAGCCTCCAAGCCTCGCTCACATTGGGTACGCGGAAGCTGAACCTTGGCAGCATCTGTCGCAGTCGGTTGATACCAACCCAGACGTCATCGGTCCGCGGCACCGCCTTGAGGTTAACCAGCCCCGCCTCGTTTAGCTCGCTGAGAAATGTCCGGCCGCTCTTCTGCGTGGCCAAGGCGTCGTGCGGCAGGAAGTGCGAACCGTAGAGATAACCTTTGCCCAGCATGCGCGCGACGCGTTCGACGGGTGTCAGGTCCAAGTTGCCGGCATGCCGATTTTGGAAAACCCAAGGCATGAACGGTTTGCGCAGCTTCGAGCAAGCGGGAAGACCGGCTCGGACTCTTATCGCGCGATTGCGGGGAAGGATGCGCGTTACGCGGATGTCCGGGCAGACCAGCTAATGAAGATGCCGGGAGTCCGCGAACGAATTCTTGGCGTTCCACGTGTTTACCGACGGATCGAACAGTAAGCGCCCTGCACGCGCCAAGCTCTTACAACTCTCTTTTCACTCCGAACCCAAATTGCTTTCATCTCGACTTTGGGATGCCAACCCCACCCATCAACCACGAATTCGCTCGCTAACCACGCAAATCCCGGAGATGAACAGATTGGGTTCAATCACTTCCCGCCTGGCGAGTCCGGGGACCGGTTCGCCCATCAGCAGCGGGGCGACCTGGTCCCGAATGAACTTCATCTTGATGTTGTCGAAGTGGTGGCCGTAATCGCCGTCTTTTTCCAGGGCCTTGGTCCAGTGGATGGTGATGATTTTGTCGGCGTAGAGTTTCCGCGTCGCGGCGGTGGCGCCGCGCGGCAGGACAAATCCCTTGATCCCCGCGCCCGGGTCGTCAAATTTCCGGTCGGCGGTTCCGGAGAATGGCATGAGAACACCGAGCATCAGGTCGTGGGTGGAGGTGTAGATATAGAGATGACCCCGCACGTGTTTCAGCGCCTTGGTGAGATCGTAATTCTCGCTCAGCGCGGAGCCGAGGAGCACCACATGCTCGACCTGCACATTCTCCGGCAGCGCCTCGAGCGCGAATATGGCTTCGGCGGTGCCCGCCGAGAAACCCAGAATGTTCACCGGCGCATTGGGAAACGCCTTCTTTTGCCGCACGAGTTCCTTCGCCATCAAATCCGCCTTGCCGCGTTTGTATTTGACGCTGGCGTCCTGATCCACCAGCAGTCCCCGGCCCTCTTCCCACGAGAACATTTCACCCGCTCCGCGGTATCCCGCCGCAAGCAAACCCTCCCGCACGCCGGCAGCCCAGTTGTTCTTCGCCGTCCCGCCACCCGCGCCATCCAGGTAATAGAGGTAGCCGTATTTCATCCGCGCCTCGCGGTCGGGCAGGGGTTTCGGCAAACCGACCGGCGTGCTCGCGCAGTCCGCGGCGAAGATTGCGAGGGCCAGCGCGGAAAGGAGGGTGGCCCTGCGACGGAGTCTATCGTTGCAGGAGGAAGGGTTTTTCATGGATAAGGGAGAGTTGAAATGAACTCCCCGGAAAAAATAAAGAGAATTGCGAACAAGGCGGGCGGCGTTGGAGGAATCGGCGACCGGCTTCCCGTCCGGCCCATGGAGGCGGTGGCCGCACTGTATTCGGAAGGCCATTGCGAGATTTCGCTGGCAATCCTTTCGAGCCAGCAAGGCCATCTTTGACGCGCCCGAGCCCAGGGCAGCCAGCTGGCTCCACACGTCCTTGCCGGGATCAACCCCGATACGATGACTGAATGGAGGAAGGACCCAGAGTTTTCCGGCGCCACCCTTTCAACATTGTTAGGCCGTTGACCGTACTAGGATGATTTCCCATTTAACCAGTTTGGCCAGTTGCTGGCCAACGCCGCAGGAAGCCGAAATATTTCTCTTGTTCACTGAGTCAGCCTACGGGCTCAGTTGCCGCCTTCGTTTTTCTTCTCGTCGGACTTCTTTTTCCCGCCGCCCTTACCCTTGCCTTTGCCTTGGGATGCATTAGAAGGCTGCGGTGCAGTGTTTTGGTGGGCAGCAGCCGCGGTGCGCTGCGAATGCTGGTCGTGATGCGCTGCCGCAGGTGGTGGCTGTGACGGCTTGCTTTGCGTCGCTTGCGAAGGCGCAGACCGTGAGGCGTGTTTCTGCTGGTGTTTCTGCCCATTCGAGGGGTGCGCAGCGTTGTTCGGTTGAGGAGACGAGCTTTGGGAGCGGTCAACGTTCTGGTGCTTTTGCGTCGACACGCTGGACGGTGATGCGGGCGGCTGATTATTGACTTGACCAGTCGAGTGATGACCGCCCTGTGCATGCTTACTCAGGAAAAGATCCTATAAACCCGGGCTACTGCCGCTGCGTCTTCGGCAGCCGGGGCTTTCTCGAGACGAAAACGCCAGCTTTGGGCTTTAGACTCCGGGTCAATGCCCCGGAGGGCCAAAAGCGATTTCCTATCGGCAACGGCGCCGCCATCTACGTCGACAAGATCCTCAAGGGCGCAAAGCCCGAGAGGATACCGCTTGCTGCCAAACACACTTCCACTTGAGCCCTTTGGCCCTCGAAGTCTAGCAGGTCAGGGCCGCCGAGAATGATTCTGTTTGGGTCCGGCTTGCGCGACCCTCGATAGTGATGGAGGACGAATCGCTGTCGCTTGGAGCCTTAGAGCAAAAGCATCCATCTCAGCTTGCGCCGAAATCCTCCATGCCGCGCCCAAACCGTTCCTTTTGACAAGGCCCGCTTGGAACGTCTAAAGTCCGGTGTTTTGAAAGCGCACCGCCTGTCTACCGACCGAACGGCGGCAGGGTGCGGGGTGGACCTTCGGCTTCGGTCTGCCACGGTAAAATTCCCCATCAGGCCCATGGATGCGGTCGCGGCCCTCTACTCGGACGGCGAGGTCGAATTGTCGAAGGCTATCATCGCGAGCCTCAGCCGCGCGCTCTTCGGTGTCGCATCCGGTGCGCCGGCCGGACTGTTCCAGAGGTTGTTTTCCCGGCTCAGCCATCGCGTCTTGAAATGGACCACGACCTACGAGAAAACAGATGACCAAAGCGGCGGGAGAGGCTTCTACCGTAACCCGATCCTCGAGCGGACGGGGCATCCCTATGCCCAAGCGTTACTCAATTCATCGACAAGAGACACGGAGGCCTTGATGGAGGGCGGTGATCCCATGAACGGTCCCTACATGATGATTTCGCCCGAGATCCTGGGCATGAGCAATCTATGGGATCGGTTGCTCATGCACTCTGTCCAAGGAAAAGATGTGCAGTTGCGATTCGTGCGGGAGACACAGGCGACGTATGAATCGGCCCGGTCCCGCTTGGAAAATGGAGTATCCATTCGAATGAAAGCCGTCGCCGCGGGAACGGGTCTGAGCATGATCCTAGCCTATGACCGACTGGTCAACGAGGGCTATGACCCGGCCCGAATGACCGTCCGGATTACGGATCGGGACAGGTCAAGTGTTGATAAAACCCAACGATTGTTGGCGAAACTGAGTTCCACCCGAAACAATGTCACGACCGCGGAAACCGCGGGTGGCATCTCCGTCGGAACGGAAGACCTTTTTGTTGAACCAGCGGCGTCGGGCACGATGGAGGAGGCAAAGTACCATGTCGTCACGGCGGTCGGAATTCTCGACTATCTTCCGGGCTTCACATGCCAGACGACGGAGCAAAGTCTCCGTTTGCCCCAACTGGAGGAGGTTGTCCAGTCCGAACATCTCGCCGCCCGGCTGGGTCAAATCACCGCGGCCGATGGAGTGCTGATCGTCAATACTTACCGGCCCCACGCCAGCACGCGCATTCTGGAACTCTTCGGCAGGAGGTTTGACTACCGGCATCGGGAGAACCTGTCGGCGCTGTTGGCTACCGCAGGTTTTGATGTGCCGCGTTTGGTCGGCTCGGGTCACATCTATGATGTGGTGGTCTATATGAAGGGTTGCCCGTCGCCACGGTAAAGCTGTGTGCCGCTCCAGCGCAGTTGGTGAAGAACCGTCCAATAAAGGTGATGGGTCAGTTCCCCGGCCAGCGCTCTCTCCACAACCCGCTTTTTTAACTGCGCTAATTGCCAAAGGGCAGAAGCGTTTTGAAGGCTTCGATGAGAAGATCATCGCGATCTGCGGGTTTCTTAGTGTTTTGGTTTTCGTTTATTTGCCACCTTGTGGCGTTGATCCTTAGTTCCCCCCGAACGCCTGTTGCGCCGAGCGGTGCGGGGCTTGGGGGCGCACAGCCCCCAATCAAATCCACAGGGGCCGGAACGCCGAGGCTCGGGCACGCCTGGAAAAGGGACTCGCCATGCCGAACGTGGACAAGGGCGATTCCGAAGTCAAACGGCGCGGACGCGAGGCGCTCGCGGGCCTCAAATGAGAAAAGGATTGGGTTGGGGAAATCGAACGGTCAGCGACAAGACTCCTTGAGGAGCCGGGGATTTTTGTTACTTTTCGCGCCGCGCCGGACGGCGACCTCGCCGGATTGTAAATAGCATATGCAGCGAAATCACGCCATTCCCCAATTATCGGAGCGCCATCGGGCACCTCCTCTCCCAGCTTTCCGATCCGCGTGTGGTGGAGCCACTGGCCCGACTCCACGGCGGGGAAATCAGCCGGCGCAACCCCATAGCGCTTTAACCATGATGGAAAAGGGTTCGCCCGACTCTGAAGCCTTGGTTTATGAAGCACGCGGTCTGACAAAAAGTTTTGATGGCGGCAGCGTCGCCACGCTGCGTGGCGTTGATTTTCATGTCCGCGAAGGAGAATTCGTGGCCGTCGTCGGGCCAAGTGGCTGTGGAAAAACTACGTTTCTCCAACTCCTGGGTTCCCTGGACCGACCCAGCTCGGGCACGTTGACCTATCGCGGAAAATCCATCGCGAACCTGCCGGATCCTTCCGAATACCGCGCCCGGGAAATTGGGTTTATTTTTCAGGCGTTTCACCTTCTTCCCACCTTCACCGTGGTTGAGAACGTCCAGATTCCCATGTTCGAGGGAGGACTGTCCCGAAGTGAGCGCGCGGGCCGGGCGCTGGAACTGCTCAAGGACGTTGGGTTGGAGCATCGCTTGAAGCACTTTCCCTCCGAACTCTCCGGCGGTGAAAGGCAACGCGTCGCCATCGCCCGCAGCCTCGCCAATCGCCCCTCCGTCCTGCTCGCCGATGAGCCCACCGGCAACCTCGACAGCGAAAATGCCGCCCATGTCATGGAGCTTCTCCTGCGCCTGCACAAGGAGTTGGGCACCACCTTGATCCTCGTGACGCACGACCTGACTATCGCAGCGCTGGCCGCCCGCACCGTCCGAATGAAGGACGGACGGATCGTCGAAGCACCCGTCCCGGCCACGCAAACATCCCGCTGACATGACTTTTTTCACCATCGTGATCCGTGGCCTCATCCGGCGTCCGGTGCGCACGGGTCTGACCCTGGTGGGCATCTCCATCGGCATCGCTGCGGTCGTGGCCCTCGTCGGCATGGCCTGGGGTTATGAAAAGAGCATCGTCAGGCAATTGGACGTGATCGGAATCGACATGGTCGTGAGCAACATGAGCGGCGGAATCTTGCCCAAGGTCTTCGACGAGTCCCTCCAGACCAGGATGGCGGGACTTCCGAATGTGAAGGAAACCACCTCCGTTCTCATGCTCATGCTTAGCGTCGAGGATGCGCCGATGATGATGGTGTCCGGGCGCGAGTGGGGCGGCTTCACCTGGGATAAACTTCGGGTCCTGGAGGGGCGGATGCCTAAGGACGCCAGCGAACGCGCCGTTGTGCTCGGCCGCATGGCCGCCGAGGTGCTGAAGAAGAAGGTCGGCGACACGGTGCAAATCGAGGCCGATGAATTGGCCGTGGTGGGAATCGTGGACGGCCAGGCCGTGGTCGAGAACGGAGCCATCATCCTCTCCCTTCGCGTCCTTCAGGAAATCACCGGCAACGAAGGCAAGGTCAACTTCGTGGACATCCGCCTCACTCCCAAGACCACGAAGGACGAGGTGGCCCGGCTGCGCGAGCGGATCAAGGACATCTTCCCCGCAGGCCGCGCCATGGAAGCCAGCGAAGTGGTGGGCACCAGCCAGGGATTTCGAATCGCCCGGGCCATGAGCTGGAGCACCTCGCTACTGGCCATCATCGTCGGCGTCCTCGGCGTCATGAACACCATGCTCATGACCGTGTTCGAGCGCACCCACGAGATCGGCATTCTTCTGGCCGTGGGATGGAAACGACGGCGCATTGTTACCATGGTGCTTTGCGAATCCGCCCTGCTCGGGCTGCTTGGCGGGATCACGGGGGTCGCCTTGGGTGCCGCGGGACTCACCATCCTGGGGCTGACCACCCACTTGCATGGACTGCTCGAACCGGACCTCAGCCCCAAGCTTCTGCTCACTTCCGTCGCCATCGCCGTCGTTGTCGGGGTGATCAGTGGCCTGTATCCCGCCTGGCGCAGCTCCCGCCTGTCCCCCAGTATCGCCCTCCTCCACTAATACCAAAGGGAGATAAGAATGAGACTGAAATGAGGAAATCAGGAACTCAGGAAAACATCACAAGACCCATCTGCAATCTGCGGACCTGACTCCGAGCGGTTTGCGATCTACGAGCAGCAAGTAGTCGCAACGCCCGGACTTGAGCAGGACTTCGCGAAAGCGATCCCCCGGCCGAGTCCGAGGTTTAGTTAATCCAGGTGCGCCGGTAGGCGAGGAGTGAATTCTGCGAAAGCTGGCGTTCTTCGGCGGCGGCGGTGACCCGCTCAAGAAGCGAATCCGTCTTCATCGGTCGAATGCCACCCCTTCCTGTCCATGCTGCTGGAAGAAGCGGGATTGCTCAAATTCCAGATGTTGTTGACGGGTCAGAACAGCGCGCGTCGTCCGCACATCTCGCGTCCCGATAAACTCGACAAGTAGGTCTCCAGGAATTTTCTCCTGAAGGAAATAGGGCGGAGCATCCGGATCGAGTTGCTGCGGCTCGCACCAAATGTTGGCCTTTACTGCAATGTTGGGCTTTGGAGATCGAGTCATGGCGATGTGAGTTGGAGCCCGAATGAAACGTCTGAGATCTCGTGCTGCGCCTTGTGGCCCATGCCCGTGTGTTGAACGTCGATAAGGAGGGTAGCGTCCTCTGTAACAGCTACCCTTGTTATGAGCCTATCGAGGTCGCGGTAGTCTGTGGGTCTTTCGGTTGCTATCGGAACCTGAAGAATGCTGCCAGTTGGCACTATTGTATTCGAGTCTCCCAAAACCGGTTTCTTGCAGAAGATAAAGTTCGCCGTGCCATCGCGCGGATCTGTGCAGTAGAAGATGAACTTCTTGCTGGCCGATGCGACCAGCGGTTCTCCCCGTTCCAGAAACGTGAAGAACTCTCCTCTCGCCATCTCACAACCGAGCGTTACGGCGTTGACAGGCTTCCACTCCTCTGCGGCGACAAGCGCAGCCCCGCGAGCAATGGCGGCATCCGGCTCGAATGTCATCTGCACTTTGGCTCCGAAAATCTCCTCGAGTTGCCGACGAACTCTCGGAATCAAGGATGTCCCGCCGACCATTAAGACGTAATCTACGCTTGCTGGGCTTAGACGAGCCTGCTGAAGACAACGCAATGTGCATGCTGCTGCCGCCTTGACTTCATCCTCGATCATCTCCTCGAACTCCGCGCGCTTCAGCGTTTCCGCGAGGTCGAGCGGCGGATTGCCGTCAAGGAAGTTGGGCACACGAACTCGAACGCTCTCGTCACGGCTCAACTCGATCTTCCCGAGTTCGGAGTTAATCCAGAAGCGATCATGAGCACGGGATCGCGTGTCGATGTCGTCATTCGTCAGTTTGGGATGTTTAGCCAAAAAGCGCCCGCGCAAGTCTATCATGATGCGACGGTCAAAATCGTCACCCGCATGGTCGGCGATGCCATCGTGTGCCAGTTCAAAAAGCGTCGATCCGTCTGTCGATCCTTCTGCAAGGCACATGTCGAGGGTTCCACCACCCCAGTCAAACACGAGAACTCGCTTGCCGCGGAGTGCCGACAGCTTCCGTTCCGGATGGTAAAAGTGGG
Source organism: uncultured Verrucomicrobiae bacterium (assembly GCA_963810765.1). Lineage (GTDB taxonomy): Bacteria > Verrucomicrobiota > Verrucomicrobiia > Chthoniobacterales > Terrimicrobiaceae > DASTFP01. The sequence goes on along the minus strand of CAWEOV010000012.1, from coordinate 457,388 downwards.
AAACCATCGCAGCGAACGGTTCGTGGACAAAGCCCTGCAACTCCAAGCCGGCTTTCTCCATCGCTCTCCGGATCTCCCTCCGTTGTTCGCCACTGAAACTGACCGGAACGGTAACCACGCACGACTTGAAACTGTGCCCGTGGAGAGTTGGGTGGGAAGAGCCATTCGCTTTTAAGTGCTCGAATACGTGCGCTGCGATCTCGTAGGGCTTCAGTCGTCTGCCACCGTGAACCGTTTCCGCGGTCGATGTCAGCGCCCTCTTGACCGACCTCACAAACGTGTGGCCAAGTGTTCCCGAGAGTTCCTGCATGTTCCGACGGGCGTCGAACCCGACAACCACGGAATCATCGGGCTTCAACCATACCACAGACGGGTGAGGACGGTTTCCGGCCAAGCCATCCTTATACCAGAATACCACCGGCTTCTGTGCCGCCCCTTCATCCCCGAGAAGCCGGATCACATCAGTTCCCCAGACAGACGCCAGGGAATTGGTAGTTCCGAAGTCGATGCCTATGCCGAGCCTTTTCATTTGCTGACCGCCTCCTCGATTCCGCCAAGACGCTTTTGTATCTCACGAACCAACGCGATGATCTCCTCCCCGTCTGGGTTCGCTCGATCAGCATAGGCAATGATGTTCTCCAAGCGGTGAACAACGCCCTGCCGAACCATCGACATGACCTTGTTGATAGTCTCGGTTTTCGCCACCTCGTTGAAGCCGCCCTGGCGGGTGTTGTGCAACCGCTCCTCTTCTAAATCCTTTCGCGCTTGCGCGAGTGATGCCCGAGTCGCTTCCAAGTCGGATTGAAGTGAGCGAGCACGTTCTTCCGCTGCAGACTTCGCCTTTCTCTCATTTTCGAGCTCATCTCCTGTTTCTTTCAGGCGGAAGCAGAGTCCATTACTCTCTCGACGAAGCTCCTCACTCAAGTCGGCTGTCGCATTGATAGCGAATAGGATTTCGAGCACTGCCTTTGGCAAATCGAGCTTAACTGGGATCTTCGACTTGATGATCTTCGCGATCCACTTCGCGTCTGCCGCAGAGACAGCGTGCTTCTTGGGTTTCCCTTCGGCACTCGTGTTTTGACAATGTTCGGCGCATTCGGCGAGGGCTGTCAGGGCTTCGATGAAAATCTGCTTGTTGCTGGAAGTTTTCAGAATCGCATGGAGAATCCAAAGATGTCTCCCGGTCGCTAGGAATCGCTTCCAGTCCGCTATTGTCCGGACCTCTTTAAATTCCCGGAATACCCAGGTCCTGGCCTCGCTTGGGACAGTCTTCGCCTCCAAATCCGGCTCGTCCTCGCCGCCTCCAAGAATGTTGAGCATGGGCGATTCGAGCCATCCAAGGCGGGAGGCGAATTTCGTATCTTTGAGCGCGGATAGAATCTCGAACGCTATTTGCATTCGTTGCGGGGAATCGCCGATCCGCTCAAGAATAGTCTGTCGTTCAGCGTCGGCAGCGGGATGTGGGAGCTTTTTCAGAGCCTTCGAGCATTCTGGCCATTTTTTGAACGGCCCGCCCGGAGCCATGACTGATGGAGGTTGCGCTATGGAATTATCCATTGTGGAAATCGATATGTTTAGCTGCTGCGCCCCGCTTGGTGACCCGTTCAAGAAGCGAATCCTCACAGAGCGGACCGATCCGTCACCTGAAACGCCCGGCAGTGCCCAAGTGCGCCTCTCGCACCTTTGTTCAGCGGCCCAGCCCTCCGGCGGGTTGACTTCCAGGTCCACTCTTGTCACTCTGCGCCCATAGAAACGCACGCTTTTCGGCTTCAGACTCCCGGCCAGCGCCCCGGAGGGCCAAAGGCGATTTCTATCAGTACTATGACGAAAGGGCCGAGAACATAAGCGCAACAGCGCAACACCATAGTGAGCGGGAAAGATTTAGGCCGAAGACCCCACGCCAATTAACTGGAGGTAAGAAATGACCGATCAGACGCTTGCCCGCATCGTCCTGGCTAGCCGCCCGGAAGGGACGCCGGTCCCTGAAAACTTCCGCATCGAGCGAGCGACCGTCCCACGCCCGGCGGACGGTGAGATATTGCTCAAAGTCCGCTATCTTTCCCTCGATCCCTACATGCGCATGCGAATGAGCGCGGCCAAGTCCTACGCCGCGCCAGTCGAGATCGGCGCGGTGATGTTAGGAGGCACAGTGGCGGAGGTGATCGACAGCCGCCATCACGATTTCGCGGTCGGAGATATCGTCCTGTCCTACTCGGGTTGGCAGACCCACGCGCTGTCGAATGGCGAAGGTCTGAGAAAGCTCGATCCGACCGCCGCGCCTGTCTCGACTGCCCTGGGCGTGCTGGGCATGCCTGGTTTTACCGCCTGGGCCGGTTTGCTGATCATCGGCAAGCCGCAGCCGGGCGAAACCGTCGCGGTGGGCGCGGCAAGCGGGGCAGTCGGTTCGGCGGTAGGCCAGATCGCCAGGATCAAGGGGGCGCGGGCCGTAGGGATCGCGGGTGGTGCGAGCAAATGCGCCTTCGTGCGCGACGAGCTGGGTTTCGACCAGGTCGTCGATCACCGGGCGCTGGACTTCGCCGAACAACTGGCTGCCGCCTGCCCGGACGGCGTTGATGTTTATTTTGAAAACGTCGGCGGAGCGGTATGGGATGCGGTCTTCCCCCTGCTCAATCCCTTTGCGCGCATCCCCGTCTGCGGCCTGATCGCCCAGTACAGTAGCACTGGCCCGTTCGAAGGGCCCGACCGTCTGCCCACAGTCATGCGGCAGGTCCTGGCAAAGAGCCTCACGATACGCGGTTTCATTCAACGTGAATTCGCCGACCAGCGGCCGATTTTTTATCGCGAGATGGCCGGCTGGATCGAAAGCGGCCAGGTCAAATACCGCGAGGACGTGGTCGAGGGTTTGGAGAACGCCCCGCAGGCGCTGATCGGCCTGCTGGAAGGGCGCAACTTCGGCAAGCTGCTGATCGAGGTTTCCTAGTGCAGTTCCTTGCTGTAGAAGATGGGCATGATATCTACTGCCTCGCCAACATTCATTGAACGGTGAGGACGATCTTGCCGATGTGCTCGCCGCTTTCCATGAGCGCGTGGGCTTTCGCCGCGTGCTCCAGCGGAAACGTCGCGTAGATGATCGGACTCATCCTTCCGGCCTCGACGAGCGGCCACACCTTTTCGCGCAACGCGCGGGCGATTTCCGCCTTGAACTCTACGGATCGCGGCCGGAGCGTCGAGCCGGTCAGGGTGAGCCGCCGGCGCAGCACTTCCATCAGGTCCACGGCGGCTTTCGATCCGCCGAGGGTGGCGATGATCACGATGCGCCCGTCATCCGCGAGCGCCTTCATCTCGCGCGGCACGTAGTCGCCCGCCACCATGTCGAGCACTTCATCGACGCCCTTGCCGCCGGTGAGCGCCTGGACCGCCTCGACGAAGTCCTCGGTCCTATAGTTGATCGCGCGCTCAGCGCCGAGCTGCTCGCACGCCGCGCATTTTTCCGCGCTTCCGGCGGTCGCGAAGACGCGGTTTCCCATCGCGCGCACCATCTGGATCGCGGCCACGCCGATGCCGCTCGAGCCGCCCTGCACCAGGAAGGTCTCCCCCGGCTTCAGCGCACCGCGGTCGAAGACGTTGCTCCACACCGTGAAGTACGTCTCGGGGAGGGAGGCGGCCTGCACGAAATCGAGCCCCCTGGGGATCGGCAGGCAGTTGGACGCGGGCACGATGCAGTATTCGGCGTAACCGCCGCCAGGGGTGAGCGCGCAGACCCTGTCGCCCACCTTCCATTCGGCCACGCCTTCGCCCAGCCGCGCGACGGTTCCGGCCAGTTCGAGCCCGGGCAGGTCCGAGGCGCCCGGAGGCAGCGGATATTTCCCGAGGCGCTGCAGCACGTCCGGCCGGTTCACACCCGCCGCGGCGACCTGGATCAGCACTTCGCCCGGCTTCGGCGTGGGGAGCTCGCGGGTACAAACCTTGAGCACTTCGGGCTTCCCCGGCGTGGTAACCTCGATTACGCGATGGGTCGAAGGCAGGTGCGGGGTGCTTCGGTCGTTCATGGGAGCTCCAGGGGGAAGGGTGCCGAAGGTTCAGCAAAAAAGGAAGGTCATGGTAAGCAGTTGGGAGCGAGAATCAACCAACTGAGATATCGAACTATTGCCCGAAGAATAGTAACAGGACAATAGCGCGATCAAAGCGATGGTGGCCGAGGACAGCGATTTTCTGAGCCCGCTGGTGCACGCAGTCATCCAGGAGTTTTTGGAAGCGGAGATGGCCGAGGCCGTCGGAGCCGAAAAGGGAGAGCGAGTCGAGGGGCGATTGAGCTATAGAAGCGGCTACTACCCGCGGAGCTTGATCACCCGGGTAGGCAAGCTTGAATTGAGAGTTCCGCAGGACCGAAGCGGAAGGTTCTCTACCGAGATATTCGAGCGCTATCAGCGCAGCGAGAAGGCACTGGTAGCGGCGTTAACGGAGATGTACGTCCAGGGGGTATCGACTCGGAAGGTCAAAGCCATCAGCGAGGAGCTCTGTGGACACAGATTTAGTGCGAGCGCGATAAGCGGATTCAACAAGAAGCTCGACGAGGAGCTTGGGCGCTTTGCCCGCCGGGAGCTCGACTGCGAGTATCCCTATCTGATCCTCGACGCGCGGTATGAGAAAGTGAGAGAGAACGCGGTGATCCGCTCGCGAGCGGTGCTTGTGGCCATCGGCATTGATTGGGAGGGCCGGCGCCAGGTGCTCGCAGTGGAAATAGCCAACCGCGAGAGTTCTACGAGCTGGAAAGACTTTCTACTCGGACTTAAAACACGGGGCCTACGTGGCGTGATTTTCGCGGTCAGCGACGACCATCCTGGACTCAAACGCGCTATCATGGAAGTGGTGCCGGAGGCCTACTGGCAGCGCTGCTACGTGCATTTCTTGCGCAACGCGCTCGACTATCTACCGCGCAAAGGCGGTGACGACTGTCTCATCGAATTGCGATGGCTTTATGATCGGCGCGACGCCGCCGAAGCCCGCAGAGATCTGGCGGCATGGCTGGTTCGCTGGCAGGAGAAATATCCCAAACTTTGCGCGTGGGTCGAAGAAAACATTGATGAAACCCTGACCTTTTACCGACTACCCCGAGAGCACCACAAACATCTTAAGAGCACCAATATGCTTGAGCGGATCAACCAGGAACTCAAACGCCGTACCCATGTCATCCGAATCTTTCCTAACGAGGAAAGCTGCCGGCGCTTGATCCGAGCCCGGCAGTCGAAATCCACGAGGATTGGATCGAGGCTCACCGCTACCTGAACATGGAAATGCTTCGCGAACAACGTAAACAACTTCAACTGCTGGAGGCTGCCTAAAGGAAATGCGACGGCTTGTTCACAAACCGGTTGCTCTGGCTGGGCGCCAGCGCCGGAGCTGTGCCCCTGCGGGGCTCCGGCTGCCGCAACCTCGCCCTGCCAGGCGTTTATGAACAAGCCTTACCCTTTTCCCGACTCTTACCTAATCTCTTTTTGCTGAACTTGACGTACACAACTGGATTTCCCGCAAATCCTTTCCCACCTGGTTGAGGAGGATCGTGGCCGCGGAGTGGTGCAACCCATGCGCGGTGATCTCCCCTACTCCGGGGCTCTAGAGGCGGCCCGCAGCCGCAAATTGAACGCCCGGTTGGAAAACGGCGCCCCCGAATATCCTGCAAACATAAACTACGACGCCGCGAAGGATTCCGCCGGGAGCCATGATCCGGCGGCCTTGTAATTTCTCCTGGAGGGCCTTCCACTCGCTGGCTTAAGCGCCCTGGTACGGGCACATCTTGGAAGACGCTCCCCTTGCCTTTAATCCGTAGCGCCACAATTTCCTCCCCCACCCTCTGGAGGAGAAGACACGATTCGTACTTTAAAGCACGCTAAGCGGCTGCGGCGAAGTCATGTGCATGGGTGCGGAGCCCCGAAGTTCATCTGGACCGAGGGTCGGCGATGTGTCCCAGTGGTAATCGCCGGTTAGATTGATGTGCTCCCAGCCGAGTGGCGACAAATGGGCCAACCGGATGCCGGATGGTGCCCTTGGTTGTGTAGGTTTTCAGCGGTCGTCTAAATTTGACCCTTTAACGGTCGTTGAGAACTGACCACCTTCTCCAACCGCCGACCAAACCTGTGCCCGCCAGGAACGGGACCTACGCGCCTTCGCCAAGAAGGCTGGCTACAAAGTCGTCGGGGTCTGGAAGGAAATCGCCTCCGGGGCAAAGCAGGAGCGCGCCGAACGCAAAAAGGTCCTGGCATTGGCGCAGGCCCGCAAGGTCGACGTGATCCTCGTCACCGAACTGACCCGCTGGGGCCGCTCGGCCAGGTTCGCCGCGCGGTCCTTAACGTGCTTTAAATTCCGTTTCGTGTCTTCTCCTCATAAGCGCCTTCTCACAGGCAATCTGGGTATTCGTCTACCGAACGTCCAGCGTCAGCCCACACCTGCGCACGGCTGGCGCACAGCCTGGCTGAAGATACGAGCCTATCAAGGGCCACTTCCCTGGCGCTGACTATCCCCTAGCCGTGGCCCAAATTGATCATACGCCCATGGATGTCATCGTTGTCGATGAGGAGCACCGACAACCGATCCAGCGACCGTTTTTGACTGTGGTCATCGACCTGACGGCACAATATTCAATGCCCAACGCGCGAACTTCGGTTCTTAGTCACCGCTCGCCGATCTCGCGTTCCTCGATCCGAGCTGAGCCCACACAATTTGCGGCTCGGTAACGCCGGGACGATGTGGCCTTTTTGGATGCGGATGGGCGCGTAAATTTCCACCGCCAGATTCTTCCAAGCCGGGCCGCTGCTTGCGGCTCGACCCTTTCAGCACAAGGTGCGAGGATAGCATCATGTCCTGACCACGAACGTATTGAATGAGTCGGCCTGCAACGTAGCAGCTATCACCTTGTCCCCGGTTTTCACTCGAACTGGCAAGTCCTGACAGAGATCATTTTGCATCAGGATGACGACACTCTTGTCTGGGTTAGCAAACGCCAGCAGGTTCTCGTAACCCGTCAAACTGAATGTATCCAGACGCTTTGCGCCCGGCTGAACAAAGTGGCTGAGATGCTTTATCAAGTAGTACTCGTAGTTGTATTTGAACGTCTTCGCCGTCATATCGACCGTCACGAGAGAATTCTGCGCCCATCCCCATCGGCTTATCCCGCCCTGTTTCAGAGAGATATTCCAGTAGTGGTAAGCGCTTGCACCGTTGTTCAGAAAGTCCTTCATCAAGGTCCAGGCGTATCGGCAGTATCGCCAGTCGTTCTTGCCGTCCCCGCACTCCTGCTCTGTTTGGTAGAGCTTCAAGTCGGGATAACGCCGGTGTATGCCGGGAATGGCTCGCTTGCCGGCCCACTGGCATCCCACTCCCTTAATGTAATTGCTACTCTTCGGGTCGAGCAGAGGAACATCAACGAGCCTTTCGTTTGGACGTTCCATAGTCCCGAAGAACACGTCGACATTCAGCTTCTGCATCTCGGGCCCAAGGAACGAGATAAATCTGGCGAGCCCCTCAGGGGTCCAACAGCAGCTCGGGAAGGGCTGGGCGGAATTGAACTCATTCTGAGGCATGACCATGTCGACGTTGATGCCTTGGCTCCTGTACTCCTGAATGAATCGCGCAATGTAGGTAGCATAAGTGCTAAAGTAGAGATCCTCCTGGATGAACAGGTCACTGCCTTCCTTCCCCTCCTGGTCTGGTTTCAACCCGTTGGGTGGCATCCGCGGTTCGGCCATCTTGGCAGCGTAGTGCTTGTTGTATTTCATCCAAGTCGGAGGGCTCCAGGGTGAGGCCCAGATCTTGAGATTTGGCTGATATCTTAGTGCGCTTTTAATGAATGGGACGAGAGTCTCGAGATCCTTGGAGATACTAAAATGCTCCAGAGCAAAGTCGTCCGGCACCTCGTCGTAGGAATACCAATCAAGTGAAAAATCGTTGGCCCCTATTGGCATGCGACAGATGTTGAAGTTGGCGCCGACGCCCGGAGCGAAGAGTTCTTGGAAGATGGTATCTCTGTCCTCACTGCCGAGGGCGCCCAAGGAAACCCACCCGAGTTCATTGAAGCACGGGCCGAACCCGTCGATCGTCTGCAGCGGTTTGTCCAGTTGAGCTTCAACATCCCAATCGTTATCCAAAGGGGAAGAGGTCATCACTTGATCCTTCCTCTGCCATTGAGACATCTGAGTCGTGGCGACCCACTCGGTCGCAGGGGCTGCTTGCGTATTCATTTCGTTAATCGTTCTGTGTAGGTTTCGCTTTCGGTTCCTGATGAACTGCGGCTTAGCGTGACTAATTTGTCCTTGCTTGATCTCGGGCTGCCCAAAGCATCCCGCGTAGAATCAGCGTCCGCATCGGGGCCACCTCAAATTCCGCTGCAACATGACCCAGTGAGCAATAAAAGACTTTGCCCGCGCCGTGGCGCCGCTTCCACACTACCGGCATGACGACACCCTCAATCCACTCGCAATGCTCACCGCCGAACGTTGTCGTCGCAAGCACCTCATTGCCCGGATCGACGTGCATGTAATACTGCTCGGACTGGATGGCTTCCATTACTTCCAAAACGTGGAACGCCAAAGAGGCAAACTCAATGTTGAATTCGCGCGCGCGAGCTCGGCTGCGGCCGCGTTGAGGTCGGCACAAACGGCGAGCGTCATTTGTTCGAAAAAGCGGGCGGCTCGCAGATAATCGGTGCTGATGTGACCTGCGCCGATCAGACCCACACGTAGTGGGTTCGCAGTTTTTTTCATCTCTCTCCCTAGGCAATCCGCTTTAAGTCAAATCAGCTCGTTGACGATGTTTTCGAAAAGTTCTTGCCGTCCGCTCCCGTGCTGGACCGGATCTGGCCTGCTCAGAGTGTATTTTTCGAGGGAGGCGAAACCTTCCTTGCCCGCTTCAATGCTGGCACCAATGTCACTGTCCCATGACGCATAGCGATTTTTCACCAACTCAGCCAAGCGACCATCAGCGCGAATCGCTGCGGCGATTTTCAATCCACGGGCGAAGGCATCCATACCGCCGATGTGGGCATAGAAGAGGTCGATCGGCTCGAAACTTTCGCGTCGCACCTTCGCGTCGAAGTTGAGTCCTCCTGTAGTGAACCCGCCCGTTTTCAGGACCGTTAGCATCACCTGCGTGGTTAGATAGAGACTGGTGGGAAACTGATCGGTGTCCCAGCCGATCAATTCATCGCCTGTGTTGGCGTCGACTGTGCCGAGCGCTCCGGCCGCCGCTGCTACTTCGCATTCATGATGCATCGTGTGGCCGGCTAGTGTGGCGTGATTCGTTTCGAGATTCAGCTTGAAGTGTTCGAGCAGCCCGTATTCACGCAGGAAATTTAGACAGGCTGCCGTGTCGAAATCGTATTGATGTTTGGTCGGTTCCTTGGGTTTTGGTTCAATATAGAAGGGTCCCTTGAAGCCGATCTGTTTCTTGTAATCGACGGCCATGTGCAGGAACTTGGCAAGGTGCTCCATCTCCCGCTTGATATCGGTGTTCCAGAGCGTTGAGTATCCCTCGCGACCTCCCCAAAAGGTGTAGCCTTCGCCGCCCAGCTCATGGGTGACCTCCAATGCCTTCTTTACCTGCGCCGCTGCGTAGGCGAAGACATCGGCATTTGGACTGGTTGCCGCTCCGTGGCAGAAACGCGGATTGATAAAGAGGCAGGCCGTGCCCCACAGGAGCTTGATTCCGGTACGCTGCTGTTCTTCCTTTAGCACCTTCACGACCGCGTCGAGATTGCGGTTGGACTCGGCGAGACTGGCGCCTTCCGGTGCAACATCCCGATCGTGAAAGGCATAGAAGGGTGCTCCTAATTTCTCGATAAATTCGAATGCCACTCGTGCACGGCTGCAAGCGTTCTCGATGGAATTCGAGCCGTCATCCCAGGGACGGATCGCCGTTCCAACGCCAAATGGATCGCTCAAGACGTTTCGAAAGGTGTGCCAATAGACTACGGAAAAGCGAAGGTGGTCGGCCATGGTCCGGCCTTCGACGACTTCGCTGGCATTGTAGTGCTTGAAAGCGAGGGGGTTTTTGGAAGACGGACTTTCGTAGGGGATTTTGTTGATATCAGGAAATGCGGGTTTCATAAATTCAGTGCGCGGTTGGCCGATCTCGACCGACATCGGCTAAGGGGTGACGCTCGGTCAGCTCCAGGGCCAAGCCGTCAGCATCAAACAGATGACAAGTCTCGCTGCTGACGCCGAGGGTCAGCCGCTCGCCAACCCTAACATGGCTGTTGCCAGCGACCTCAGCAGTGAAGGTTGTGTCATCCTCGAACTTCAGATAACAATAGGTAGCGCCGCCGAGGCGTTCCACCACCAGCACCTCGCCCGTAAGCTCTCCGTCTCCACCTCCGCCTTCGAGAAGGTGCTCCGGGCGCACCCCCAAGCTGACCTTGTCGCCGGGCCGGCATTTTCCGGGCTTGACAGGCACGCTGATGGAACCTCCGCCTGGCAGTGCGACAGTAACCGAATCGGCTTGAGTGGCGCGGACCTCGGTCTTTAGGAAATTCATGGTCGGCGAACCAATGAAGCCGGCGACAAACAGGTTGCGCGGGTGGTGGTAGAGTTCCAGGGGAGAGCCCACTTGCTCGACGATCCCCGCTTGCAGCACCACGATCTTGTCGGCCATGGTCATGGCCTCTACTTGGTCGTGCGTCACGTAGATCATCGTGGCGTTGAACTCGATGTGCATGCGCGCAATCTCGATGCGCATCTGCACCCGAAGCGCGGCATCCAGGTTGGATAACGGTTCGTCAAACAGGAACACCTTGGGGTTTCTGACAATCGCTCGACCGATGGCGACACGCTGGCGCTGGCCGCCGGACATCGCCGCGGGCTTGCGGTCTAACAATGGCTCGAGTTTCAAGATACGGGCCGCTTCCTGCACCTTGCGCTCGATCTCCGCTTTGGGCATCTTGGCCAGCTTCAAGCCGAAGGCCATGTTGTCCCGCACCGTCATGTGCGGATAAAGAGCATAGCTCTGGAAGACCATGGCCATGCCCCGGTCTGGAGGCGACATGTCGTTGACCCGCTCCCCCCCGACCATAAGATCTCCGGAGGTGATATCCTCCAGCCCAGCGATCATTCGCAGAAGGGTGGACTTGCCGCAGCCGGAGGGGCCCACGAAGATGGCAAATTCTTTATCTTTGATCTCAAGGTCAACGCCCTTGATGATCTCCACCTCGCCAAAGGCTTTACGGATGTTTTTCAGGATGACTTCTGCCATATTTGGTTTCCTTGTGGAAGTGATGATGGTGATTGATTAACCATGCCGATTTACCTGCGAGGCACGGCAGCCCCGCAGGATCTGGATGACTTGCTCGGCGCGCTGAGGGTCGGTTCTGACCAGGACGAACTTGCCTTTGTGATAGAACGTCGTGGCGTAGCCATCGATTACGTCCTCAGGCAAGTGATAATCGGCAAGATGGGCCTTAAAGGCCCGGATAATGGCGTGCCGGTCCGGCTTGGATGGCAACTCAGGTTTGACAATAATGCCCGACGTCGAACTACCCGGCCCAAAGACTGGACCGACGTTGCCCGCCTCTCCTGCTAGGATGGCCTCATCGAAGACGGTGTCTTCGATGCCCGCTTCAGCAAGCCGCTCGACGGCTTGATCCAGGTCCCGGGCATTGTCGAAAATCCCAACGATGGTCGTCATGGCAGGGCGGGCTCTCCTTCGGACTGAGCCGCTGGCAATACGGCATTGGCCGCCGCAACCTTGCGGTAATATTCAAAGGATTTCTTGGGTATGCGCTTCAGGGTCCGGTAGTCGATATACACTAGCCCAAAGCGCTTGGCGTAACCGAAGGCCCACTCGAAGTTGTCCAGAAGCGACCAGATGAAGTAGCCGCGCACGTCCGCGCCCGCGGCGATGGCCTCGCGCATAGCGCCGAGATAGGCTTCGAGGAAAGCGACCCGGTCGTCGTCGTGAACCTGGTCGTCCGGACTCGCGGTCTCCTCATAACCAGCGCCGTTTTCTGTGACGTAAATGGGGATGGGCCCATAACTTTTCTCGATGTCCATCAACTGGTCGAAAAACGCTCTCGGGCTGACTTCCCAGCCCATACCGGTCACGAACGTGCCTTCAGGCGGAGGGGGATTCGAGTAACCAAGCACTGCATCGGAATCGTGCTTTATGTAATTTGGTGAATAATGGTTGACTCCAAAGTAGTCGAGCCGCTGATGGATTGTGACAAGGTCATCGGGTTTCAGGTGAGGCGCCAGATCCTCCTCCAGGAGTGCCGGATAGCGGCCCAGGAACTGAGGATCGGCGAAGGCCCGGTTCCAGACAGCATCCGCGTAGTCGGCCGCCTTCTTATCGGCTTCCGCCTCGCTGGCGGGAACAGCCGGTCCCAGGTTGTTAACTATCCCCAGGATGAGATCCTTCTTGTCCGCGCGCAGGGCTGCGATCGTCTTGCCATGTGACAGGTTGATATGGTGAATGGTCTTGAACGTCGCCTCGCGATCGGTCAGGCCGGGTGCATGAATCCCCAGGGCATGGCCAAGAACGGAGATCACATTGGGTTCGTTGAAGGTTGCGTAGTGGCGGACTCGATCGCCCAGCCGCCGATGCACGATCATTGCATAGTCGGCAAACCAATCTGCAATATCGCGGTTCTGCCAGCCGCCCAGATCCTGAAGCGCCTGCGGCAGGTCCCAGTGATAGAAGCACAGCCACGGGCTAATACCCGCTGCAAGGAGTGCGTCGACGAGGCGATCATAAAATGCCAGACCGGCTTGATTGATCTGTCCTTTGCCCTCTGGAAGGATACGTGGCCAGGCCGTGGAAAATCGATAGGCTGAAATGCCGAGACGTTGCATCAAAGCGATGTCCTCCGAGTAGCGGTGGTAGTGGTCGCAGGCTACATCGCCGGTATCCCCATTTGCGACTTTGCCGGGGGTGTGGCTAAAGGTGTCCCAAATGCTCGGTCCGCGGCCGTCCTCCTCAGCGGCACCCTCGATCTGATAACTGGCGGTCGACGTGCCCCAAATAAAGCCTTTGGGAAATTGCTTGGACATAATCGTTCGTTTCTCTAATCGGTCGTTATTCTTTCACTTCGCCATGATCAGCCTTTGACTGCACCGCCGGTCAATCCGGCGACGATGTGCTTCTGGGCCAGAAGGAAGAAGATGATCGCCGGCAAGATCGTTACGGTGATAAATGACAGGACCAACGGCCAGTCGGTGCTGTATTGTCCCTGGAACCGCATGATGCCTAGCGGCCAAGTATAGGCGTCTTCGCGGTTTAGCACTACCAGTGGGAGCAGGTAGTTGTTCCAAGAACTCACGAGAGTAAATACGGCCACTGTTGCCAAGATCGGTCGCGAGAGCGGCAGGGTGATAGACCAGTAGAAGCGGGCATAGCCGCAACGGTCCATCCGCGCGGCCTCCCACAGTTCGGCAGGCAATTGCTTGAAGAAGCCTCGCAACAGCACGGTGCTGAAGCCTAAGCCGAACGCTACCTGAGGCAGAATTACCCCCCATGCCGAATCCAGCAGGCCGAAATCGCGGATCTTGATAAACAATGGCAGGATGGCGGTTGCCGCTGGAAACATCATGCCCAGCATCAGGTAGCTCAGCAGCATCTTGCTGCCGAAGAACTGGATCTGGGCAAACACGAACGCCGACATGGATGCCAAAAGCAGCGTTAGCACCACGCTAAACCCGGCGATTACTACCGAGTTGAAGAGCAGGTGCCAGAGCCGCGGATCGCTGAGCACACTCCAATAGTTCTTCCAAATCCAAACGCTGGGCAGTCCAAAAGGATTTGTGCGTAACTCCCCCACGCTCTTAACGCCCCCGACGACGGTAGCGTAAAGGGGAATGATCACTAAGCCAGCAACCAGAAACAGGGCCAGATATTGCGGCAGACGGTTTTGCGTTCTGCCCGAGCGAAACAATTTAGTCATGGCGCATCAATGTCCTGCGGTAGGTGAAGGCAAACACGACACAAAGGATGAAGAGGATCACTCCGACCGCACTGCCGTAGCCGATCCTCATGCGTCCCATGCCGAAGTAATAGAGATAGCTGACCACTGAGTGGCTTGAGTTGGCCGGTCCACCGCCGGTGAGCGGGATAATCAGGTCAAAGAGCTGTAGGGAGCCGAGCACCGAGAAGAAGACCGACAGCCGGATCGTCGGAAACAGCAGGGGGATCTTGACATTCCAGTTGATCTGCCGACGGGTGGCGCCGTCCATCCGGGCCGCTTCGACAACCTCTTCTGAAATGCTTTGGATTCCGGCAATGAAGATCATCATGTGCCAGCCAAAATACTTCCACACTAGGACCACCAGGATCGCGCTGAAGGCCCACTCACGACTGGCAAGGAGGAACGGCGCCTGTGCGCCAAACCATCCGAAGATTGCCGCAAGCAACCCGTTTTCCCCGTCATAAACGAATTTCCAGATCAGACCAGCCGCGATCTCGGCAAGGATGTATGGCAAAAAGAAGATCGTCCGGAATAGGTAATTACCCGGCATCTTTTCGGCCACGATCAGAGCCATGGCTATGGCCAGAGGAAGTTGCACCACAAGGGAGACCACGACGACCAGAACGTTGTTCCACAGCGCGGAATGGAAGATCTTCTGTCCGATCAACTGCTCGTAGTTGCGCAGGCCCACGAATTCGGTGGGAGTGCCGTAGCCGTTCCAGTTAAAGAAACTGTAGTAGCCCGCCTCCATCATTGGCAGCATGACAAAGAGGGTAAAAAGGGCCAGCGCCGGGATCAGGAATAGAGCTGCAGTGACATATTTGTCAGAGGCCGCCTTTGCGATCCAGGGCTTGCGCGCTACGGAAGATATCATGCTGGACATCGTAATTTTTGGGTATTAGCCAACCAATTACTTCTCAGATTCCCATGCTTCCTGAACTGCTTGGGCCGCTTCCTTAGGGGTTGTGGCTCCAGCAGCAAGATCCGCGGAAACGTCGTTGACAACCCTGCCCACGTTGGCGCCCAGCAACTGGTCGTAGACGATCTGCAGATACGGTGCCTTGTTGAAGAGCTCCGCGACTCGACGATAGAACGGGTTGGTCAAGGCCGCTTCCGCGCCCTTGGTCAAGGGGATGTGAATCCCCGCAGCAGCCATTTTGGTTTGGTTGTCCTTGTTTAAGAAGAAACGCAGGAACTTGACGGCGTCATCGGGCGCACCCTTGGAAACTAGCCAGCCTTCCACCGCGCCCAGGATGGCGTCATTGCCCTTGCCTCCTTCCACTGCCGGGAAAGGAACGAAATCGAGTTGGTCATCAGGAATGCCCCTGCCGCTTTGGCTGTTTGTTTTCTGACCGGCGTAGAGAAAGTCGCCCATGAAGAACATAGCGGCCTTGCCGTCGCCGAAATAGCCGGCAGCGTCCGGATACTTTGCCCCCAGGAAGCCCGGCTGGAAAGGCTGCAGGTCGATCAATTCCTTGAACATCTCGCCCGCCTTCACGAACGTGGGACTATCGAAACCCTCGCCCGTGCGATTAAAAGCGGACTCGAACGCCTCCTGGCCGCCGATTCTCAGTGCAAGCATGGTCCAATAGAAGTGCAGCGGCCACTTGTCGCCCCCCCCAGTAGCGAGAGGTGTAATCCCGGCTGCCTTACACTTTTTCACGGCCTCTAGAAAACCCTTCCAAGTTCCCAGGCTGGCAGGATCGACCCCAGCCTTTTCGAGCAACGCCTTGTTATACCAGAGGATCTCGAGCGAGGTCTTCATCGGTGCACCATAGACTTTGCCGTCATAAGTGAAGGCTTTCACTCCGGCGGGACTCAATGAGTCTGCCCATTCACCCTGCATGAACGTGGTAATGTCCTTGAGGACACCGGCCCGGGCCTGATCGAAAAACACGCCGCCAGCCCAGCTATAGAAGAGGTCCGGACGCTCCTTGGATTGCAGCGTCGTGGGCAGCTTGGCCTTGAAAGCTTCGTTTTCCAGGAACTGCCAGTCGATCTTGACGCCCGGATTCTGTTTTTCAAAGTCAGCGCCGATTTGCTTCCAGACCTCCAGATTCTTAGGGTTGTCCTGAAGATGCAGGATTCTCACAGTAGTGTCGGCTCGGGTCGTAGACACGGTCAACGCCGTCAGCAGCATACCGAACAGAATGGTCAGGTGTTTTTTCATTGTTTTGGTTTCTTTGCTCTAAGTTCAGGTGCGTTTATACTCCGACAGTGACTCTTAATATTATGGATGTTACCGCACCGACACTCTTCGGTGTTCGACAGACGCTGAGAGAAGAGGGATGTGAATCTCATGTGAGGGCAGAGGTTGCTATTTGTTTTACGAGCCAAATATTGCAGAAACGTCCAGAGCGGTCTCCGCGTAAACTATCGATTAATGATACTTTTCTATACTTGTGGAAGAAAAGCGTTCCTTCGCCCGCACAAGATTTTCGCCCTTGAAAAGGGTATCGACTGTGCTCAAGAGAAGATTGGAGAGCCCGACGCTATAACGAGGCCCCGCCCGGCCCCGTTTCGAGACCTACGGTTTCGCCTCGATTGGCGAAAATACCGATCAGTGGAGAAGGAAAGTCGCCAAATCTGATACTTTTTCGACATCAAGACTGCCGTTAAGCAGCCTCCTCTTCGGGCCAATGCTTGCGGTATGTCTTTGGCGCCATGCGGCATCGCCAGCGGAACTGACGATTGAAATTGGCAAGGTTGCTATAGCCGCAGTCAAATGCGATCTCCGCAATGTTTTTGTCGGTATCTCTCAGAAGCTTGCACGCATAGCTGATACGAAGTTCTATCAGGACTTCGACGAGGGTGCGTCCGGTCTCATGACGGAAAAAGCGACTGAAGGCCGCCGGACTCATCCCTGCGGATTTGGCCACTTCCTTTACAGAGCAGGATTCTCGAAAATGCTCGTTGAGGTAATGATAAATCTGATTAATGCGGCGCTTTTGTTCGACCGTGGATTCTTGCTGGTTGTTGTAGGAATTCGTGCACAGCGTGCGGCTTTGTGTGTCCCTACTCAGCAGAACCAGGATTTCAAACAGGGTAAGTAAGCGCTTCGCGCCGGATTCCGCACCCAAACGCATCAAGAGAGGTCCAATTTGAGAGGCAATCAGACTTGAAAATTCAACCCCCCGCGAAGCGGCATCGATCAGCACCTTCAAGCGAGAGAGCTCGGGTAGAACCAGTAGATGCTCGCCGAACAGTTCAGTTTTAAACTGGACTACGCAAATTTCGGCATAATGGCATTTTGCGTCGTTTATCCACAGATGTGGAAGGTTGCTTCCCAGGAGAACGAGGTGGCCCGGATTGAACACTTGGCCCGAGCCGCCGACGAACTCGATCCCTCCACCCTGCACGAAATAGATCAACTCGATTTCAGGATGGTAATGATAAACAAACCGGAACCTTCGCGCAGTCACATGCTTCCAAAGGATGGATGCTGCATCCTCGAACGGTACCTTCTCGAACGCAGGGGTTCTCGATTGCTTGGCAACAAGAGGCGGGGGACGGCTCGGTGGCTGCATATCTGAAGTGTAGGCATTGAGCATGCACAATTCCAGAGAAGAGTAGAGCGAGAGCATTTCAAACCGGGGGCTGGCTCAATCTGACAAGCTGGCCCTCTTCTGCGGTCGCGCTGACTCGCTCTAAAAGCGAATTCTCCCCGAATTGGTCCCCCTTCTCTTTCCTACTGCGAGAGCATAAAAAACCGGGTGCTTAAGTCGCTTTTTGGGCTCGCTTCTCTGGTAAACTATGCTCTTCTAATATTCCTCGCATCCGCCAGGACGTACCAGGACTGAAGAGTGGAAAGCATATTTCTGGAGTTCTGTGGACAACTGTGGCGCCAGGGCGGCTCTAGCGTCTGAACGCGCAGGGCGACCGCTATAAACAGACCGTTGATTTCCGCGGCAGTCGCCTAAGAAGGAATCTCAAATGCCCTACTTGAACATCACCGAGGTGGAGTCAGCACTCACGGTCGCGGCCTCCGCTCCTTTCACCATCCCTGTCTGCCCATTTTCTCCGACGAGCACCTGCGCAGAGTCGCCGGCAGCACCCGGGGTTACCTCACCCCCTACGGATTGAAGGTCAGCCTTTTTCTGACCCGCCTCCACGCCCGGCTGCTACGCCCGGGCTTTGCCGCCTTGGAACCCGAAAACCCCTCCTCCATTCCTCACCCGTTGCGTGCCGCCCTCCACCGCGTCGATCAAGAAATCCAGCACATGCTCGAAAACGCTCGCCTCCTTGCAAAAGCCGCCTAAAAACTTGCCTCGTTCTTTGCGATTTCGGGCCTTAAAGACAGTCAGAGGTCAAAATTGGTGGGCAGCATGACCACGTCGCGAATGGTCATCCCGCGTGGCCGTGTCAGCATGAACATCACCACATTGGCCACCTCGCTTGCTTCGATTAGGCTGCCTGATTCCTTTGCCTCCTTCAATTTCTCCTCCGGCCAGTCGGCGAGAAGCGCACTGATGACGGGACCGGGCGAGATCGAGCCAACGCGGATGCCGTGCTTGAAGACCTGGCGGCGTACAGTCTGGACGAAGCAGTTTATAGCCCATTTGGACGACGCATAGACCGGCTCCCAGGGCGTGGGAAAGTGGGCCGCTAACGAACTCGTCACCACGATGTCGCCCGTTCCACGCTCGATCATATGCGGCAGGACATCGTGGACGTTTTTCATCACCACGTTGACGTTAAGGTTCAGCATCCTGTCGATCGCGTCCGTGTTGGCATCGACCAAGTCGCCGCCGATATAAATACCGGCATTGGCGTGCAGGATGTCGAGCTGGCCTGCCTTCTCCAGGATCTGCGGCATCAGCGTCGCGCAGCTCTTCGCGTCTAGCAGATCGATGACCAGCGGAATCACCGCGTCGCCGTGCTTTTCGCGGAGTGCCGTTAGCGCCGCCTCATCGCGGTCGACCAGCACCACGCGCGCGCCAGCCGCAAGCATCGCCTCGGTGCTGGCCAGTCCGATGCCCGACGCCCCGCCGGTGACAGCGGCGACCTTACCTTCTAATTCCTTTGCCATCTTTTCTCTGCTCTTAGTATGGGGTTGTCATGACCTGAAGTGAACAAACATTCATATTAGGATTAAATACTCACTTTAAAATGAAAAAATCTGGGGCTCGGAGTCGACCGAACAATTTCTCGCCTATTGGACGGCGGCAAGGATTCGAGTCCTTTGCGTCGGAGGCCATGCAGCTTGATTGGAGCGATTCGATAGGCTCCGCCAGGATTCACCGGATGGCGTAACCGCCGTCAACGCAAATGGTAACACCGGTGACAAAATCGGATGCTCGCGCCGCCAAAAAAACAGCGGTTCCGGCGCATTCGTCGGGATTACCAAAACGGCCGGCTGGCGTCCGTGTAATGATTTCCGGGTACAGGGGTGACGTTTTCACGGGCGCCGTCATGTCGGTTTCAATCCACCCAGGTGCGATTGCGTTCACCTGAATATTGAACGGCGCCAGCTCGATCGCCATCGATTTGGTCAGTTGTACTAAAGCTCCCTTCGCAGCGCTGTAAGAAGGAACAAGTCCGGAGCCAAAGAAGGAATACATGCTGGCGATATTAATGATTTTTCCTTGGCGCTGCTTAACCATCGATTGAGCCGCAAGCTTCGAAAGCAAAAAGCAGGCATTGAGGTTAGTCTCAATTACCTTATCCCAATCCTCTACGGTCTGGTCGAGGACGCCCGCGATGACGCCTATACCCGCGTTGTTGACCAAAATAGCGATGGGCCCTAACGTCTCTTCAACCTTTTCGAGGGCGGGCTGCAGTTCCCCACGCGCGGTGACATCGACTTTTACGGCCAAGGCAGCAACTCCCAGCGCCCGAAGCTCGCTCATGACACGCTGGTTCTTCTCCTCATTACGTGCCAGAACGGCGATCGCAGCCCCGGCTTGAGCCAGGCCGATGGCGATTCCGCGACCAATGCCGCCGTTGCCGCCCGTGACGACAGCGACGCGCCCGCTCAGGTCAAATAGATTTGTTGCTGGCATTACTTTTCCTCCGCCTTTTAAATGCTATGAGCTTCAGCGTTAGGGCGACTATTAAGCGCATTTTCATTGTTTCCTTCAAGGGAGGTTTAAGATTTGTCGCAGAGGTCTGCAGCGGATTTCGCCGCCTCGCCGGAGCCAAGAGGCCTTCGGGCCGAAGATCTTTTAGCCAGTGCATTGCACGCCTTCCGATTCGGCAATGTAAAACGCGATGTGCGGCACGTACAAGCTGGGTAGCCCCCGCCTCCTAAATCCAAACTTCTCCTTTTAGGAGAGCGTTAAATTCCGGGGGCAAAATACGTTCCCATGGTTTGCCAACGGCTGGGCTGTAACCCGCCGGGAAAATCCCTTCGGGGAGCCGCGACGCTTGCGGCAATCCAACTCTTGGAGGACGTCGCTTTCACTCCAAAGCGTCACTGAGTGCCTCCGCAGTCTGCCGTGTTTGTTCGTAGCCGACGTGGGTGTAGCGCACGGTGGTGCGGATATTCTTGTGGCGGAGTAGCTCCTGGATTTCCCGCAAATCCTTTCCCACCTGGTTGAGGAGGATTGTCGCTGCGGAGTGGCGCAACCCATGCGCGGTAATCTCCCCTACCCCGAGCGCTCTGCAAGCGGCCCGCAGCCGCAGGTTGCACGCGCTATTGGAAAACGGCTCGCCCGAATGCCCTGCAAACACAAAATGTGATCCCGCGAAGGCGATCCCGCCGGGGGCCAGGATCCGTCGGCCCTTGAATTTCTCCTGGAGAACTTTCCACTCGAGGAGCGCCGCGCTTAAGCGCCCAGTGACCGGCACATCCTGGAAGACGCTCCCTTTGCCCTTGATCCGAGGACGACAATCTCCTCCCCCACCCTCTGGCAATCGCCCCATGTGAGCCGGATCAACTCCTCGAATAAACCGCCCAGTGAGTCGGATCTAGCTTATGAGAAAAACCGACTCAGAAACACCTCAGAAAAAACCTTGCCCACGCAAACGCGGGGCGGATGCTTGGAAAAACCACTTCTCCGACAAAACCAAGTCTCCCTCTTCCGCGAAGCCTAAAGCAAATTCCTGTCAGTTCAATCAAGTAACATCGACCTCACGAGCGACCCGTTCAAAGCCAAGATCGCAGGCCGAAACGATGAAAGTCCACATCATGCTCGTCATCGGCCAACGCGACCTCGAAGCCGGCAGCATCCCCGTCCGCGTCCACGGCAAGGCAACCTCGGCGGCAAGCGCGCGCGGAAGTCGTGGCCGACCTGCTCGCGGCGATCAAAGAGCGCCGGGCGTAGTTCAGCCCTTGGAAGGAGGCTTGAGTCCGGGAACACAAAATGTCGGTTAGCGAGTCGAACCCAAAGGCCGATACCCGGCACGACGCGTTCATCAGTTATTCGCGACGCGACCGGGAGTTCGCGCGTGCGCTCGGCGACACGCTAGAAAACTATCGGCCGCCGAAGGACCTCGGCGTAGCACAGCGTCACCTGGATATCTTTCGCGACGAAGAGGATTTCACCGGCGTCGAATATCACACTGCCGTCAGCCGCCATCTCCGGGAATCCGGGCGGCTCATTCTAGTGTGCTCGCCGCATTCCCGACAGAGCCAGTACGTAAATGGCGAAATTCGCGACTTCGTCGCGTTGCGCAGCGCCGACGATATCATCCCGATGCTTATCGCTGGCCTCCCAAACAACGAGGCCCGACCGGGGCAGGAAGACCAGATGGCTTTCGCCGACGCGCTCTGCAGCGTGCTGGAGATGCCGCTGGCCATCGACTATCGCGGCTTTGACGCCCGCAAGGACAAGGTGAACAAGGGTGCCTTCCAGGCTCAGTGGTTCGCCCTGCTGGCGGCGATCTACGGAACGAGCCGAGGCCAAATTGAGCAACGCGAGAAGCACAGGGAGGCGCGCCGGCGCCGCATCACGCGTGGAATCGTTGCCGGCGTGATGTTTACCCTGCTTACGGCGACCATCGTAAGTCTGTTTTTCTGGCGCCAGGCCGTCGGGCAAAGGATCGTCGCGGTGGCGCGCCAACTGGCGGCACAGGCAGAGCTGGTCCGCAACCAAGGCCGCCATTTGATCGAACGCAGCGTGCTGCTTTCCGTGGAGTCGATGAAACGGACCCCGACCCTCGAGGCTGACCTTGTTTTGCGCCCGCAACTTCGGTTGCTCCCTCGTCCTGCGGGCGTCATTTCTGTCGGGGGCGAGATTTACGAGACCGCCTTCAGTGCGGATGGCCGGTTCATTGCGACTGACACCGCGAAGGGCGTCAGCGTCTGGGAGCTTCCTTCTGGACGCAGTGTTGCGGTTTTTCCCGCGACCGCGCCCATTGCGGTGATGGCGTTTAGCCCTGATGGCCGCCTACTGGCCACTGGCAGCGGCGCGATCCATTCCAAACGCGACACCTACATGGCGCAGATTTGGGACGTGGAGCACGGTCGCGAAGTCGCGCGGATCGCCAACGAGAACCCGGTGAAGCTCCTCGTGTTCAACGCCGACGGGAGATATTTGGCCGCGGCGGATGGGCTGGGGATTGGCAGCAATACGCACCACGCACACGTGTGGGAAGTCGCCACGGGAAAGCCGATTCTCAACGCTCCTCATGAGTCGCTCCTGCTATCCATCGCGCTGAGTCCCGATGGCCAGCGCCTGGCCACGCAGACGAATCGGGGACTCAACCAAATCTGGAGCGTACAGGCGGGAGGAGTGGAGCCGGAGTCGAAGGTCGATTCCCCCAAGCTCTGATAAGTGATTGTACGGCCTTCATCGATAGCGCCCGTTATCGTCGGCAACGCCTTGAGAAGTTCGGCCGGCGTCTGAAACCGCCGACTGGGATCTTTATCGAGGAGCACTTCGATGAGGCTGACGACCGGCTGCGGAACGCCTTGGAGTTTCTCAAGCGGCAAGGGAGCGTGCTGATGTTGAGACATAACCCCGGCGGCAGTACCCCGAAATGGCACATGACCGGTCAGCGTCTGCCAGAGCGAAACACCAAGCGAGTAGAGATCCGAACGGATATCCACGTCTCCTCCTACAATTTGTTCCGGACTGGCGAACTCTGGTGTTCCGGCAAAGGCTCCGGTCGCCGATATCGTGGTTTGAGCACCGGATTCATCGACCGCCTTGGCCAAGCCGAGATCGATAATCTTGGCTGTGACAGCGCCCTCGTCCTCAAAGCTCACCATGATATTGCTTGGTTTGATGTCCCGGTGAACGAGCTTCTTTTTGTGCACCGCAGCCAAACCGGCGCCGACTTGCATCGTAATTTCCAGAGCGAGCCTTACTTCAAACGGTCCAGAGCGCTTGATGAGGTTGTCGAGAGTTTCCCCCTCCACAAACTCCATCGCGTAGAAGTAATCGCGTCCCCTCCTCCCAAGGTGGAAGACCGAGGCAACGTTCGGATGTCGGACGCTCGCGGCGGCACGCGCTTCCCGCAAAAATCTTAGCCGCGCCGCCTCGTCACCAAGATATTTTTCGCTGATGACTTTTAGAGTCACCTGGCAACGCAGATCGACGTCAAATGCCTTGTAGGTGACACCCATCGCACCTCGACCCAACTCGACCGGTTGGCCGTCCTCGTCCAGCACCAGTTCATAATGCTCGAAGCGTTGCGCTGCGTCCTTCGGAGTCGACCTGACCGCATCCTCAGAGAAGAGACTCACCGGACTCGACTCCGCCGGCGAGAGCCCTTGCGCAGCATGCAAACCGGACAAAATTCGCTATCCCTTGTGGCGGAGAAACTTGCACCGCAGACGATACAAGTCCGTATTTCCCGAGCCATCAAATCCTCCTGTCTCTCTCTCGGGACTTGGCATTCATGGCACGATCCATCCTTCGGCGACTACCAAAGCTTCGCAAAGTTCATGAGTTAGCTAAGCGGTAGTCGCAATCCGTGCCCTGCCTAACGCGCTCCCTTTTTGGCGACGGTATTCTGCGTAGGTTGCTTCTGCGCGTTTCTCTAGTGAAATCGACTTCTGTTGCTTGGCGGTGCTGATGGCTGCGCGGAACGAAGTCTCAATTTGGGTATCGTCGGCACCCATAGCCGCGAGAAACACACCGCGAAGCCGATGCAGTTCGGCAGATCAGTAGCGCCCTCTCAGTACTTTCGACGAGTGCTTCCGCCTCCGTTATCGCCTGAAGAGCTTCAGAGGTACGATTCGCAAGGTACAAGGCTTCAGCCTTCAGTGCTAGCAAAATATGACATCGCACAAGAGCGCTCCGCTTGCTCGGACTTCATCTATTCCTTCTTCGATCCACGAGAGACCTTCAGCTGTACTACCCGAAGCGCTGCGCGCCCACCGCGAACAATCTTTCCAATAGCCAGCCAAAATGCACAAAATCTGACGAGTTGACAGTTCAATCAAATCCGATGCCAAGCGTTCCACTTCGAGCGCGCGAGCTCGTTCAATAGGCGAGACGCGCTGCATAACCTAGTGCCACGGCTAATCCGTGCATGTCATTCAGCTCTTCGCGCCAACGAGATGGCTTCTGCCATGGTCGCGTGGCAAGAGGGGATCTCTCCGAAATGCCACTGGAGTAGAGCCTCATGGCTCAGACAACCGACAGATTGGCGCGTCGACCTCTTGAAACGAAAATCGTACGCCGCCCGAGCGCCAGATCTGAAGACCACGCGTTGTGTATTGTCGCGCCGTTTCAAAATCGCCCAAATAGTAGTGCGTAGTTCGCCAGAGCGATGTAGGCTCCTATCATTAGCGAAGAGTCATTCTGCTCCTGCGCCAGCGAGTAAACTCGTTTGGCAAGCGGCATCGTTGCACTCAGCTTGTCAGCTGACGTAAGGAATAGCGCCACTGACCCATAAGCGCCACATACAGGAGCAGAGGACGATTAAGCGAATGACACAAGGATTCCGCGCGTTCGTAACAAATTCGTGCCTCGGGTGCTCCGACTCCTCGCGTGACTGTTAGGTATGCTGCCGCCTGCATGAGGATGAAGAGCTGATCCTCCGGCGTGAGACTTTGTCCCTCGACGCCGGTTTCCACCGGTGACCCCCATCGTCCGTCTTCGAAGAAATGAACCAGAACCGAAAGCAATGTCTCCTCTGGCTCCGAGGACGTTAGCCGCAAAGCCGGCATTTCCCCGCTGAATCCGCGGAATGTAAACGTCATGCAGCGCTTCACGAAACAGACCGGCATGGCAGCCGCAGATTACTGCCAAGAAAAGTGGCTCCATCTCCCTAAAACTCTCCGGCAGCTGCGGGCGCAAGCGTTCGATAATAATGAAAGAGCCGCCTATTGCATTCCTTCCAAGCCTCGGTTCGTTGACTCTGAAGCTGTTCGCCAAAGTATTCACGAACGAGAGGATGCGTATCGAGATCCCCAGGATTGTGCGGATCTTCTCCAGCGAGAAGTCTCGCTCTTCTTAGTCTGGCAAGAATCGTTCGCCACTCGCCTCGGGCTCAAATCCGTTAACGACTCTGTAAGGCCAGGAATAGCAGGCGGCTTCAGCAGGGCTTCAAGCGCCTTTTCGTCCGCCGGTCGATCAAACAGACCTAACATGCGAAGAACGGATAGCTCCGGACCCTCTCCAAGCCAGGTCTGGTAAGATTCCATCACTTTTCGCGCATGAACTCCCTGTCGAACGTCGTGAGCCAAGATGTTCTGACACTTCCTTCCGGCAACGAATGTCTCCATTGTAGGCATCGGTCAGATAGCTGCCCAACAGCGTCAGGGCCAGACAGTGGCCACCGAACTCGTCGCTGGCACTTCGCAGCTCCGCTTCATCGCCTTTAACGCCCAGCGCTCGGAGCAGGTTTGCACCGGCATCGCTGGAGAGGTGTTCCAGGTCGCGACGCGGGGCTGAGGTGCGCTCGTGATCTGCTATATCAGCGACCGGCAGCCTTGTGGTAATCACGCAAAGCCCCGTATTGAAGGCAGCAAGCTCCTTCAAAAGCGCCTGGAGGGAAGGCTCACGGAGCCGTCCTTCTTGTGGACCAGGCGGATTTTGGAGCGGCTCCAAGCCGTCCAGAACCAGTAAGGTTCGACGATGCGAGATCAGCTTCGCCAATCTTTCGCCCTTCTCCCACGCCGTTCCGATCCGTGGATCTGGATCTCCAAACCAAGCTGAGAGCAGCGTCAAGAAATTCATCCGCGGAGGAGGTGCCCCCACTGCTACCCTGCCGGTAGAAGGACCAGCCAAAAACGAGCTCCGCAGAACGATAATGTTGGGCAGCCATTCCTCGAAGCCAATGGTTGATTAGCGTGGACTTTCCGACACCAGCCCAGGCAACTATTGTGACGACATTCACATCCGGGTTTGCCCATGCGTCATTCAGGAAAGCAATATCCTCCTCTCGACCAAAAAGATCGCTTCCGGTAACCGGCAATCTGGCTATTGAAATCTTCTCCGGTCCCTGTCTTGCTGGCGGCTTGCGAGCTACGGAGTAGAAATCTCCATCGGGCATCTGCCCCAAGCTCTGATAAGTGATTGTGCGGCCTTCTTCGATAGCGCCCGTTATTGTCGGCAACGCCTTCAGAAGTTCGGCCGGCGTCTGAAAACGCCGCCCGGGATCTTTATCGAGGAGCACTTCGATGAGGCTGACGACCGGCTGCGGAACGCCTTCGAGTTTCTCAAGCGGCAAGGCAGCGTGCTGATGTTGAGACATAACTCCGGCGGCAGTACCTCGAAATGGCACCTGACCGGTCAGCATCTGCCAGAGCGAAACACCAAGCGAGTAGAGATCCGAACGGATATCCACCTCTCCTCCTACAATTTGTTCCGGACTGGCGAACTCTGGTGTTCCGGCAAAGGCCCCGCTCGCCGAGATCGTGGTTTGAGCACCGGATTCATCGACCACCTTGGCCAAGCCGAGATCGATAATCTTGGCTGTCACAGCGCCCTCGTCCTCAAAGCTCACCATGATATTGCTTGGTTTGATGTCCCGGTGAACGAGCTTCTTCTTGTGCACCGCAGCCAAACCGGCGCCGACCTGCTTCGTAATTTCCAGAGCGAGCTTTACTTCAAGCGGTCCTGAGCGCTTGATGAGGCTGTCGAGAGTTTCCCCCTCCACAAACTCCATCGCGTAGAAGTAATCGCGCCCCCTCCTCCCAAGGTGGAAGACCGAGGCGACGTTTGGATGACGGACGCTCGCGGCCGCACGCGCTTCCCGCAAAAACGAAGCCGCGCCGCCTCGTCACCAAGATATTTTTCGCTGATGACTTTTAGTGTCACCGGGCAACGCAGATCGACGTCAAATGCCTTGTAGGTGACACCCATCGCACCACGACCCAACTCGACTGGTTGTCCGTCTTTGTCCGTCACCAGCTCGTAATGCTCAAAGCGTTGCGCTGCGTCCTTCGGAGTCGAACTGGCCGCATCCTCAGAAAAAGACTCACCGGACTCAACTCCGCCAGCGAGAGCCCTTCGCAGCATGCAAACGGGACAAAATTCATTCTCTTGAGTCGCGGAGAAATTTGCGCCGCAGACCTTGCAGGCACGTATTTCCCGAGCCACCAAATCCTCCTGTCTCTCTCGGGACTCGGCATTCATGGCACGATCCATCCTTCGGCGACTACTAAAGCTTCGCAAAGTTCATGAATCTCGGCGTCGACGTCGCCGGGGTCTGAGACCGTGCGCTCAACCTCCTCGCGCACCAGCAGCGCATACTGTTTGCGCAAGCGATGTATCAGACGTCTTTACCGCCCCCACACTGACCTGCAGCGTTGCCGCCGCTTCTTCGTACGAGGGTGCAGCTTTGCTATTATCAACATCTAAAAAGGCCTTGAGCACCTCGAGCGTCGCCGCCTTTTTTGGGGTCGCGTATTCCTGACGTAAGCGGTTCATTGCCTCGCCCAGCAACGCTACGGCCCAGCGGGCGGCAAATACCTTTTCCGGTGTCAGCGTATCAATCGGTTCCAATCTGTAGCGGTTCTCGGCATTTTGTAGATCCAGGGAGATAAACTCCACTCCTCCTCCTCGCTTCAGGCAGCGAGCCCGCTCTGCCTCGGTCGAAAGATAGTTTTGCAATGACCCGAGCAAAAACGACCGGAACTTGCCCTTCAGCGGATCCGCGCGTCCCAGCGTCTTGTGCTCGAGTAAATGCAGGAAAAACCCCTGGGTCAGATCCTGGGCTTCCTCCGGAGTGTGACCGCGGCGGCGCACATACGCATAGAGTGGATACCAGTAGATTTTGTAAAGCTCGCTGAGCGCTGCCTGGAAACCAGGTGCCTGGCTCTGGGCGGAGAGCAACACCATGCTCCACCGAGTCGTATGAAATCGGTATTGATCGTCCCCGAGCGAGATTTGGTTCTCCTTCAACTTTCAGCCCTCAAGGCGCTAGTTATCACGTTCATCCCAAATTTGAAGCCAAACCTTCCGCCAACAGAGAGCCGAGAAATCGTTCGAGGTTGGGGCTTATCCGAATTTCTTCGAATTTCTGAAACTCGGGCGGCCCCAATCCGTGAGTACTTAGGTGAAGTGCGATCTCGTTATTGCAGGCCGAGATCTGTGATTCAAAAAGGAAGAAAAGAGCATAAAACATTACAACCCTGCGTTTGAACGCTAGGAGGAGAATGAACGACATATCGCCGCTGAACATGAATGAGCCGATCTTCGACGTTGCCCAGTTGGCGCATGTCGAACTACTGACGCCCGACCTCGAGGGCACGCTGCATTTCTTCAAGGACCTGCTGGGCATGCAGGAGACCGAGCGGCGGGCCCAGTCGGTCTATCTCCGCGGCTATGAGGAGCAATACCATCATTCGCTGAAGGTGACCGCGGCGCCGCGCGCCGGACTGGGACATGTCGCGTGGCGTGCCCGAAGCCCACAGGCCCTGGAGCGGCGGGTCGCAGCCATCGAGGCGACCGGGCTCGGGCGAGGCTGGATCGATGGCGACGTCGGGACATGGCCGCGCCTACCGGTTTGACACCCCTGAGGGCCACCCGATGGAGCTGCTCTGGGACGTGGACTACGTCACCGCGTCAGCTGGGCAGGAGACGCCCTTGCGCAATCGTCCGCAGAAGCGCCCGCGAACCGGGGTGCCAGTTCGCCGCATTGACCACCTCAACCTGCTGGCAGCCAACGCCGGCGCGGTTCGCGATTTCATGGTCGATATTCTCGGCTTCCGAGAACGTGAGCGGGTCGTCAGCGACGACGACGGATCGGTGGTGGCGAGCTTTCTGAGCGTCACCAACCTTTCGCACGATATCGCGATCGTGCCGGAGCCGACGGACATGCGCGGGCGGTTTCACCATGTCTGCTTTCACTACATCTCCGTGCAGCACCTCTTCGATGTGGCGGAACTGGCAAAGGAAGCCGGCATCGCGATCGAACACGGACCCGCCCGGCATGGCATCGGCGGGGCGTCGTTTCTCTACATGCTGGAGCCGGGGGGCAATCGCATCGAGCTCATGGGCGATCCCGGCTACATGATTTTCGATCCGGCCTGGAAGACCGTGGTCTGGAAGGGATCGGAGATCCCCGCTGTCGGCGCTATCTGGACCGGCTCGCCGTTGCCGGACTCGTTCTGGAATTACGGAACGCCGCTGGCGGACGAGCAGCCCGCCACCCCGAAAGCGGCCGCTGCTTGATCGAAAGCATCCTCGCGGTCCGTGCCCGCGGCCTCTTCCATTGCTACCGGGAACCCAGAATTGACCACTCAACGCCGTTAAGTCGGTTTTCTGTGCTGTTGCCAAACTCCATGGTAGTGAGCGAGAGCGTCAAAAAGGTCGGGGGTCGATCGGCGTGAATTCCATGGTCGCCGCGGTAGCTGAACCGACATCCCTCAGCCTACACTAATCCGGCGACGCCCGACTTCTTGACGCTCTCCCTCTTCCGCCGCGGCGGTGACGCTCTAAACACGATCCTCCCCCGATCACTCCCCTCCCCTCGCTTCTTTTTCCTACTGTCTCTGAATTTGCGGACAACGACGGCCGTCTCATCCTGCAACGAGGCCTGTGAGAGAGTAAAGCCTCGGCTATTTACCCATTAGCGGTGTGGAGTTACACAGTCGGATCTCTTTTGCAATAACCGCTCTTATTAAGCGCAAAACGGTTAAGGCCGCCACCACAGACGCATCTGGAGTAGCATCGGAATGCAGCAGTCTTGTCGCGCCAAGATGTCTTTCCGGATGGACTCGAAGTGCCGATTAATCTCCGAGCATAACGGCGCTATGAAACGTCCTTTGCCCGCTGGAAAAGCCCCGGCGGGCCGTTATGCTCCCGTCGCCCCCATGTGAATCCCTATGCGCATGGGTTCATTGCGGCAACCAACATCACGTGGGCGAAAAAGTCACCGTGCCGACCGAGCGGCTGAGCGTCACCTACCGTCCTCTAGCGGCCGCCGCAGCACCTCAAGAGTTTACCGCCTAGATTAGGAAAGCTCATCAAGAAAGAGGACGCCCTTGTGCGGCAAGGCTCACTTCATAGGGGCTCGGATTCGTCGAGCCCCGAAGCAAGCCCACGTCGGAAACCGTATGATGGGGAGCGCGGAAGGGCCTGGCGTGCAGAAGGAGTTGTTGTCATTGAGCAGTGCGCAGATGCTGTGAATCTTGGTAGTCTCGATCGCCTCCTCGATGGTCATTGGAGGCATGATTGTTTTGCGCGGCTTTGATGTCGAGTGTTCAGGTGCAGAACATTGGTCTGTCCCCGGCGATGAGCTTCAACACCAGGTCCAGCGCGCTGTTCAACAGGACCTGTTGTACCGCAGAGGGATCCACTGGTCACCGTACGCTTTGAATCTTGCCGCTGCTTGTTAATCACTCCGGCATGAATACTAGATTCCTGTCGCCCTTGCTGACCAATGAGAGATCGAAGGTTGCCATCGAGATTGCTCTTCTCTCTTGCCGATGTTTTCGGAGAGGAGATCTCCAAGAAGAGGGGCCGGCGAGGATAGCATGATGCAAGCCTCAGGCGAACCTTGCCACAACATTGGAAGCTTGCGTGCCATTTGGTCGCGTCTCCCATTGTTTTGGCGCTTCCAACTCGCGGGCTGGGCGGCATTCGTCCCGCTGACATTTCCACTCAAGGTCGTGCTCGCGGGCACGATTCCAGGAGCACTCCTTCTATCCTTCATTCGCGACGGAAGCAGCTTTGCACTGACGCTTGGCATGCGGGTCATTTACCGCAGGTTCTTAAATGAGCAAAACCGATATCGCGCAATAGTTCCGCTTGTAACCGTTGTCTGCCTGACGGCCGGACTCCTGCAAACCGCATTCCTTCTTCTCTTTCACGACATTTTCCCATTGGAAAAGGAAGTTTTCTTTATCACGTCCGTTGAATTCAGCCTTTTTTACGAACGGACGGCCCTTCTCGTCTGTTGGAGCCTGCTCTATGTCGGCATAAAGCAAATGCGCGATGGCATGGAACGTGAGTTACGGCTGAGCTTGGTCGAATCCGAGAAGCGCGGAGCGGAGCTAAAATTGCTTCGGGCGCAGATGAACCCGCATTTTCTTTTTAATTCACTCACCGCCATTGAGGCCGGATTGGGAAAGCAGTTGCCGAATGTTTCCGGCATGGTGCAGGCACTGGCTGACTATCTTCACTATTCCCTTACCCATCGCAATGACGACTTTGTCCCCATGGGAGAAGAGTACGACGCCCTCATGGGCTATCTGACTCTCGAGAGAGCTCTTCTTGACGGGAAATTGAACGTTGATTGCCAAATCGACAATGAAGCGCGGAAAGCCCTGGTTCCAGGCATCATTCTTCAACCGCTGGTTGAGAACGCCATCAAGTACGGCCGTGAAACCTCGCCCTCTCCCTTGCAACTGAGGCTTCATGTGTTTCGCGCTGGCCCTGAGCTCCAGATGGAAGTCAGCAATTCCGGACATTGGATCGAAACAGACAAAAACCACCGCACCAGCGGTGGAGTCGGTTTGGAAAATCTGCAACGACGTCTTGCCTTGCTCTACCCCGGTCAGCATCGGATGGAAATAACCAGGAAGGAAGACAGCGTTTCGGTCCGAATCTGCATCCCTGCCAAATGATTAGCGAAGAGACACTGCGCGCGCTGATCGTTGATGATGAAGCGCCTGCCCGAGAGCATTTGACGCAGTTGCTGGAATGTCATTGCAACGTAAAAATCGTTGGCGAAGCCAATTCGGTCGCCACTGCCGCCGCATTGTGCCGCGATTTGCAGCCAAATCTTATCTTTCTAGACGTGCAGATGCCAGGAGGAGACGGCTTTTCTCTTTTGTCAAAGCTTGACCCGCTGCCAGCCATCATTTTCGTCACCGGTTACGACGAGTACGCCGTGAGAGCATTCGAGGTCAATGCGGTGGACTATCTCATCAAGCCTGTCAATCCTCACCGCCTGGCCGACGCCTTGCAGCGAATTATTCACGCTCCTCCGCAAACGCGAAGAAGCCGTTTCTGCCCGATGATCGGATCTTGCTGCGAACCGGCAAAACGGCGCGAGTCGTGTATGTTTCGCACATTAGCGGCATCAAGGCGGAAGAAAACTACACCGACGTACTTGTCGCAGACGGAAGTACGGTGTTCATGAGGCGCACGATCTCAGAATGGGAAGAACTTTTGCCCAAGCCGCCTTTCTTTACCCCTCACCGCTCACTCATTGTCAATCTGCAAGCGGTGGGCGATTTGGTTCTCCAATCGCGCGCCGAAGTTTCCTTTAAGCTCGAAGGCCGCCCGCACTCGTTTAAGCTCGGACAGCGGCCCGCCGCCCGCTTACGCAAAGCCCTACGGCTCTCGCGCGGCCTGTGACGAACGTCACAAATGCTGCACTTCGACACCGCTTTGCGGACGTCTGTCACTAGAGAGATGAAGCCCCGCTAGTCCTTGGCGACTTGGTTCCTCAGCGCGAAGGACGCGATGAGGCACCACAATGTCATAGGACCGCAAGTGCGCAAGCTGCGGTATCGGCATCGTTGGACGCAAACCAAATTTGCGACCAAGCTGCAGCATTGCGGCTGGACTGTGTCCCGAGCAACCGTGGCCAAGATCGAATCGCGGGTTCGCGGCGTCCTCGACGTCCAGGTGCTCTATTTGGCGGAGGTTCTCCAGGTCGGGGTCGGTGAATTGTTTCCGCGGGCCAACGTCCGGCGCCGATCTATCGAAAGTGTGCTCAATCGAAAGAATTTTCGTTTTCCAGAGTAATTTTGCTCCGCACGCGGAACCGGTGTTTTCCAAATCCATGTAATACTCGAGCCCGCAACTCAAAAAAGATCATGAACATGCTGCTCGCTCAATCCGCTTCGCTTGATGGAGCGATGTCCACAGGACTCGGGATCATCGCGAAGTTTCTTTTCATTGTCGCCGTCATCGTTATCGCGCACGGCGGCTGGCAGGTACGCTCAGGCAACGCCGACATGGCCAAGATGTCGCTTGTCGGCGGATTGCTCCTTGGTCTCGCAGTCCTCATCGCCGAAGCGCTCTTTAACGCGGGCGGAATGCCCACCATCCAAATCGCCCCGTGAGTAAGGCAATCGTCCATACCCACGCCGGAGACGACAGCGATGGCAAGATATGGGGCATCGAAGGGATGAACATCCTGCTTATTCTCGCGGGGCTGATCCTCAGCGTAGGCCTCTCAATGATGCTCTTCCGGCAACAGGCGCATTCGGTGTTCGTTAGCTTTGGGGTTGGCTCCCTGCCGCTTGTCTTGATGGTCGCTTACGTCTTCGGACTTCGCCAGGGAAAGCCCAAGAGCTACGACACCGATTTGCTGGAGACATTCACTTCCGGCACCGCGTGGATGCCAGCCCACCGGCAGTCACGCCATCCACTTTACCCTCCATGAACGCGCCTAACGGCTGGATCTCGCACGATCTCTTGATCTGGAACGAACTCGATAAGCGCGGGTTCGTGGCGAAAGGATTCGTTCTGGAAGTGCCCGACCTTCGCCATGCAGGTGACCGGGCGCTAAACAGTTTCTATGAGTCCGTGCGGCAATTCCTGCACACGCTCGAGGAATCCACTCGGGCACAGTTCCGCTGGTCGGTGGATTCGGATTATCGCGAAGAACTACTATCCTACAAAGCGATCACCGACGAGCGGTGCGAACCGGATTCTTGGACTGCGATCGCCCGCAACGAACGGTTCAACCGCTATTGGCAAGCCATGCAGTCCGGCAAGCTGCGTCGGGAGAAGCTCGTTTTGTTCCTTTCCAAGCGCATTGACGTAAATCCTCCAGCCACGACAAGCAAGACAGCCATCGCGGACCATTACCGGCGAATTCTCGCGCAATTCAATGAGGCATTTGATCAGCATCGCCGCGTTATTGTTTCCCTCTTTGAACCGCACGGCTGCGGCATCTCCGCGATGTCGACGGAGGATTTATTCCGCTACTACGCGACCTTCCTCAACCCATCCTACCTCAAGCGCGACAACTACGACCCCATCGGACAATTTCGAGAGGACGAATCAGTCCAGCAGAACTGCTGGCATCAAGGTGTTCAGGCGGGAAGGAATTTCGGATTTTTCGCTGACGGATTCTATCACAATCTCGTCATCCTCAAACGCCGTCCGCAGCGCACCCGGCGCGGGATCTTCTGGGCGCTCACCTCGCTCCCATTTCGTGATTACACGATCACCGTCAATCTCTACCCGCAGAATATCCGAAAGGAGATCGACAGGACGGAAAAATCCTTGGAGCGCGTTCGTGGCGACTATCGCGCCGAAGGCAAGCATTCCCTCCTCACATCCAAGGAAGTCAAAGAACAGCGGATCAACGAACTCGCCCGAGGAGATGTTACACCCTTCAAATACGATTTCGTTGTTCACGTTTGGGACGGAACCGAGGACGGTCTGATTTCCAAGACGCGCCAGATCGAAGCCGCGTTCGGCCAGATGGAGGATGCTCAGTGCTGGACATCGAACATTTCCTCGGCCGCCACGACGAAGAATATTTGGTATCAGACCTGGCCGGGTTGGTTGTGGGGAAAGTATGATCACCACGCTGACAGCGGCATGGATGAATGGCTGGCCGACATCCTGCCGCTTTCCTCAAGCTTCACCGGTCACCTCGATGGAGCGGAGGCTCTCTATGATGGGTCCAACCACAACCTGATTGGCGTGCGCAATTTTCTGTCCGGTACGCCGCAGCTTGCCGTGGTTCTCGGCATGACCCGAGGGGGAAAGTCCGCTTTCATATGCGACCTGCTTTCGCAGACCGATCCCTACTACGATTTCACCCTTATTGTTGAGGAGGGGCTTTCCTACGGCATCTGGACACAGGCGCTGGGGTCAACGCCCATAATCATTCAACCGGATGGTGATCTCACGATCAACTATCTCGACACCCACGGAGGACCGCTGACCAACCTCCAAATCACCACAGCAGCCGCGCTTGTATTGAAAATGATGGGCCATCCGGCCGATGAGGATCGCCGTAATCTTCGACTCGCCCAAATCACTCAATATATCGAAGAGCTCTACACCGACCGCTTTAACGAATGGATCTCTGAGGACGCCTCGCGTCTCGACATGGTGGCACGCCATGCCATGGCCACTCTCGAATACAAGGCCGCGCATTTGCCGCTCACCGCGACGTTCCTGGAAGCGTGGACGGAATTCCAACATGTGGCATCTGAGGACGAGCGGCAGTCGCTCGTCGCCAAAGCCACGCCGGAGGCTGTTACACGCTTTCTGAAATCTCCCGGATACCGAGCGCTACGTGCGCAATACCGCCTTCGCGTTCTTTAAGCCAACAGACTATCCGACGCACGACTTGTTACTTCATTTGATGCGGACCGCTCCATTTCCGGAACATGACCCAAGAGAAGTCGACCACATGGTAACCTTGCTCGATCCGTGGAACGAACAGCGGCTTATCTCCGGTCACTCTACCATGTCTATTACCGGCAGGATCGCCCATTTCGACCTGACTTATATCCCGGAATCCAATGGGCAATTGAAGGAACTCGCTGGATTCCTAATCGCCAACTACGGCCGCCAACACATCATCACGCTGCCGCGAGGCAAACGGAAGCGTGTCATCTTCGAGGAAGTCGCGCGAACTCTCGACATTCCAGGCGGCGAGCGGCTCGTCAGTGAGTTCTACGCACAGCTCTCCAAGTTCTCGACCTGGATCGTTTCGATACTGCAGCAATACGGCCGCCTTCAGCACTCGGGCATTCGCCCCATCGTCTTCGGCAACGCCAAACAGTTCTTCTTCACCCGGATGAACGATCGCCAGGAAATTGAGAATGTCGCACGAGACCTTGAGTTGTCCGACGCAACGAAGGAGGCGATTTCCCGTTACCCGCTGCCGGAACATATTCCCGACCACAGCAAGTATGCCGCGTTGACCTATTACCAACTCGACGCTCAGCAGCCTCTCTGCGGGACAATCCATCAATCGGGCCTCAAAGGAAATGCGCTATTGCTCCTCTTCGACAGGCAACGACTTCGATGAACGAAGCCGAAAGCTTCGAAACTATCCGGACATTATTAAGGGGATCCTTACGGAAGCCGCCCTTCCTTCGAACCCTTAGGGCCTATGAAAAGCCTCATTAGATTCGTTGCTGGTAGGAAAAAAACAGTGCGCCTTGTCGCGTTCATGCACTGCGCCGTGGCGATGGTCATGCTAACAGCCTGCGCGGGTCGCAAGGAATTTCAGAAAGGCTACGAGCGCGGCTCGGGTGACACTGTGAAGCGGCAGTATTGGATTCAGCAAAACATGCAGAAAGCCGGGCAGTCCAAGGCGTCTCCCTATCGGCTCACCCTTTACCGAATACCAGTTACACCTGATCCGAACGCGACGGTCAAAACCGTGCCTTATGAGATTGCAATCCCCATTTACGAATGATGCCGCAGCCCGCCGCGAGACACCTAGCCATGAAAAGAACAATCCTTAGTTTCGCAATTGCCGCGATACTCGCGGCGCAACCTCACGCCCATGCCGTTCTCGGTGTCGGCGACATCGTGAGCGACCCCATTGCCGAAGAAGCCCTTATACACAAGAACATCTTCGACCAGCTCAAATACGCCTGGGAGCAAACCCAATGGGCGGACAAGCTCGCAACGCTGCACAACACGCTGACCACGGTGCGGCAGCAGTTGGAAACAGCCAACCTGGTCAAACAGGCCATCGGCGATCCTGTTGCCGCTATTGCGTTAATTGATAACGGGCTGTTTTCGGACTTTCTGCAGGATTCAGGAATCACGGACACGCTTACCGACCTCGCTGGAATCGCCCAGGAAGGCGTTCAGTTATCGGCGACCATACAAGAACTATTCCAGCCGATAGACATGTCGGCTTGGGCGAATCTGTCCAGTGACGCTCTTGTCTCATTTGAGGGAAGTGCCTCGTTTCGGGACTCGAGCGATCCATTGAAGCGATTCCGCGCTGTCGAGAACGCATACTCGCGTTTGGAGATCCTGATCGGCAAGGCGCAAAACAAGCGAAGGACGCTCAATCTCCAAATCGCCCGGCTCAATAGCCAACTCAAGAATGCCAGTGACGACGCAGAGGTGCAAAAGCTCGTGGGTTCACTGGCGACGGCGC
Source organism: uncultured Verrucomicrobiae bacterium (assembly GCA_963810765.1). Classification (GTDB taxonomy): domain Bacteria; phylum Verrucomicrobiota; class Verrucomicrobiia; order Chthoniobacterales; family Terrimicrobiaceae; genus DASTFP01. The sequence goes on along the minus strand of CAWEOV010000012.1, from coordinate 420,094 downwards.
AGACCGCCTTGGACGACATCGACTACGTTTCCGACTCCGCGCACCGGCAAGTCGAGATGCTGCACGTGCTCAATCAGAATCGTCAGGCCGAGGAGGAAGTCGCTGCCGAGGAAATTAGCCGCAAACGAAATCGCGAGCTCGCCCGGCTCGCCGCGGAAGCGGAAGCCGCCCTGCCCGACTTCAACGAACCGAATCCTGACCTTCCATCCGGATTTTAATCCATGTTCAACAATCTCTACAACGCCGCCGGCGAAATCCGAACGCTGCTCATGCCGTTCGCGTTCATTCTCTGCGTCATCGGTATTGGAGAAATGGGATGGCGCGCGGGTTCTGATTCGCGAGCCATCCTGGGCGCCCTCCTCAAGTGCATTGTCATCGTGACACTCATTGCCGGCTATCCCGACATCATGAAGGGCGGCCAGGCCTCGTTCATTGAGCTTCGCAATAAGTTCACCAACTCCCGGGATGCGAAGTTTGTGCAATTGCTGCGCTCCACCGTCCAGAACCAGCCCTCGGACGCAATCACTAACATCGGAAAGATCGTTCCCGCCGCCATCGGGTATTTCTTCCAGGGCATCGGTCGATTCATGCTGCTCGTGCTCCGGTTCTTTCAGGAATTTGCGATCGCTGGACTCATTGCCGTCTCGCCGCTCCTTATCGGTTTTCTCTTCTTTTCCTATACGCAATCACTAGGCATCCACTTCGGCGTCACCTCCCTGACTGTCTTGCTCTGGCATGTGGCCATCTGCCTGGTGGACATCACAATTCAGCTTATCAGCGACGTGCTTTTCCTGCCGATCACAACAGGCGGCCTCGTTCAGGCGACACAGAACATGATCGTAGTTCAAAACTGGCTTCACTTCCCATTCATCATGGCCTTTGCCGCCTTTCTCACGGTGTTTTTCTATCTCTCCGTTCCGTTTGTGGCATCCGCCGTGATGAAAGGCCTGAGCGGAACAACCGCCTCCATGCAAGCCGGTGTCCATGGCACAATGCAGGCTGCAGGACTGGTCGTGGGCACAGGACTTACGGTCGCGGGAGCGGCGGCCACTTTTGGAGGTTCCGCTGCCTCCCAGGCTGCTATTGAAGGAACGAAGTTCGCGGTGGGTACCGCAAGTTCAGCGGGGCGAACGGCCAACGATTCTTCCGGCGGGATCCGCGGTGGATTTGACCAGGATGCCCAAGGCAGCGAAGACAGTGCGGATATTCCGGCACCGCCTCCGTTGACACCCGCCCCGGTAGGTAAGCGGATGAATAGCGAATCCCATCCGTCGCTCGCGGCGCATCAGACCGCTCCGAATTCGTTCGCAGTGATTGATCAAGCCAAGGGAACGATCTCCCATCATCGGGGAAACATTTTTACGCCACAAGCTGCTCAGGCCGCATTCAATTCCCACTCGGCGCATGCCAAGCCGATTCAGGCCGTCCCGCCGCCGCTACCTGCATCCGCTGACTCCAAAGGCGATCAATCCGTCTAAAGCAATGAAGTTTTCTGCCATCGATGCGATCACTAACAATCTGGTTGCCGCCAGATTCTGGATGTTCCTCGCCATCCTCTTCGCGGGCCTGGCTGTGAGTTCGCCGTATTTCACGGTTCTGGCAATGCGGGCCAAGGAGAAGGTCGTCATCCTTGATCCGGGCGGCACGCTCATTTATGCGCCACTTCTAGGTTTCGAAGAGGCTGGTCAGCTTCATGCCTACCACGTGCGACTCGCCTGCCTCGCTTTCTTACAACGCAATCCTATCGGCCCCGACCTTTCCGATCTGCTCAAACGCCTCTATCTCGATCCCGCGCGGAAAAAGGCCGCTGCCCTGTATCAAGCGCAGAACGCCGAGTTCAAAGAGAAGCAGATTCACCAGAAGGTCGAAGTCAGCAAGATAGACATTCTCGACACCCGAAAAATCAGCGACGGGGCTGGCCAATCCTATGAGGCCGTGACCGTTCGCGCCGAAGGGAATCTCATCCGCACGGGAACCGTCAATAAACTCGAGTTCCGGGAACCGGTGAAGTTCACGGTCGAATTCCTTTTCATTCGCAACCCTGACCTGCTCGGGAACGGACGGCTTCCGCTCGTCGTGCAGGACTTCAAATACAAGGAGAGCCCCTTATGATGTCTATGGTTGAGGAATTTCCAGCGAACGACAAATGCCTCGCGCTGTGTAGTCGTTTATTTCCCGATGCCTGGGAACGGTCGACGTCTTGCGATTGGTGGGATTCCACCAAACCGAATGCTTGCCGCCTTCCCGATAAAGCTGGCAGCCGTGTGCGCGCAGGTGCTTTTCGAGCTCGGCGCGCTTCAAGCAAACACCAATTCCTCGCGCCGCGTGGGTTCGTGTTCTTTTTCGGCCAGTTCGCGGTTGGCCTCCAGAACCATTTGAAGCGCATCTTTCAAGTTCTCGCGAGCCTCTTCCAAAGTCTTGCCTTGGGTGTTAACCCCCGGAATTTCTTCCACCCAGGCAGCCCACCAATCACCCACCTGCTTGTACGCAGCGGTCAGTTTCATGTCTGTACCTTCCTTGCATTCGGGCTTCTTGTCCAGTCCCTCCCAGCGCGCGAAATCGTTCAAAAACCCCTGGATGAATTAGTTATCTACAATCTGCCGATAGCCTTCAAATCGGGAAATACCACCGTCCTTTTTCCCTCCGCAATCTCGGGACTCTACGCAAAGTCCATCGCGATTCAGGAGCAGCCGAACGCAGATTTCCTGATCTCGTTCACGCCTGGCAACTACTACTTCACCGTCCGCGCGCTGAAACGCGAGGCCGAAGACCATCTCACTGTCATCTACAACCGGAAGGCGTACGTCCTGCGTCTGAGCGCCTCCGACAAGCCGTTCTACGCCGTGACGTTCTTCCAAGACGCGAGCTATCGCGGCACGGCGCGCCCCGTCGTTCCTGAACGTCTGCTTTCTCTGATGGACAAGGCGAAAGCCTATCCGCTTTTCGAGAAGGACTATCCGGATGCGCTCGCCGGCGTCCTCCATGCCGCGCCGAACGCGACCAACTACTATGACAAATTCAAGTTGTTGATCCGTGATGTATGGCGCTTCGAGCAGGAAGACACACTCGTCTTCCGCATTGAGCTGGAAAATAGCTCGGACAGCACGATCTACTACAAGCCACAGGACCTTGCCGTCCGGCTGGAGGATCGAATCTACACGCAGTCGATTGCCGATGCGTCCGGTGTGATGCCGCCGAAATCAACCACGCCCGCGTTTTTCGCAGTCACCGGCAACGGCCAAGGCGGACGAAACAATCTCGCCCCTGACAATAAATGGAACGTCTTGGTGGTGCGCGCAGAGGGCCAACAGCAACTGGAGGAGTCGAAATGAATCTGCGCCAGGTATGGACGGAGATCTTTCAAAAGCCCGCCGGCAGGCTGCTTCTCTTCCTGCTCATCGGCGGGATATTCCTCGCCTTTATCTTGCTGCGGCGCGGACCTCAACCAAAGCCGGACAACACGCAAGTCGCTCATCAGGCCACGCAGGCGAAGAGCTATTCCTTCGACGAGGACATTCCGCCGCCGCCCCGTGCGCAGTCCACGCCAGCGGAGCGAACGTACGACAAGGCGGCTCGCGCTACACCAACACCAAAACCGCCGCCACCCATTCCACAGACGATCTTCGTCACGAAGGAGCAGTCCGTCAGCGAATTGTCTCTGCCGTACGGGCGCCTGCTTCGTTGCGAGTTGGTCAACACAGTCGATTCCACCAATATCGACACTCCCATCATCGGCCTGGTCATCGAGGACGCTTGGAACGACGGACGGCTTATTATCCCGGCTGGCACGGAAGTTCATGGAGTCGCCCAAAAATCTGCCGTCCGCGAACGCATCGGCTCCGACCGGCAATGGTTCCTGGTCTTTCAGGACGGACGAGAACTTCCCGTCTCCGGCACTGTGCTGGACTACGCGCCCGATCCGAAGAAGCCCAATGCCTGGAACGAGTCAGACGGCTCGGCCGGACTGCGAGGGTTTTTCGTCAAGTCCGACAAGTATGCCGAGGCGAAGGCGATCCTTGCCTGCGATGATTTCCGCGGGGGCGGGTGCATTTCCTCAAACGACCACCCTTCTCTCGCCGCTTGGCGGCGCAACGCAAATCAACAGCGGAGGGATCGAAAGCGCCTTTTCCGCCGGGCTCCAGGCCGGAGGGCAAATCTACTCCAAGCGTCTCTTGGAACAGCTCGACAAAAACCCGTTCTACGTTCGCGTTCCGGCCGGTGCGACCTTCTACCTCTACATCACGCAAACGGTGGATTTAGGCAAAGCCACGGTGGGACTTTCCGCATCGCTCGCACCCTCCAGCAGCCCCAAACAGCCATGAAGTTTCTCCATTCCATTCTCCTCCTATCGCTGGTTGCCGGATGCGCCACGAAGAAGGAGGTCCGATCCGTGCAGCGCGTCGAAGTCCCAGGTACCTCGCTTGCGGCCAACAATCTGCCGAAAGTTCGCACGCCGGAAACCGTGAAGGCCTATCCGCTGGGCCGCTACACCGATCCGAATTTCCCGGAGGAGATGCACGAGCGGCACACGCTCTATCGCCGCGAACAGTCGGCTGAGTGGAATTACCGGCCATCCAAGCCTTATGCGCTGCCACTTGGTCCCGTGATTGCGCAATCCAATCCGTCTCCATCCAACTACGCGAGGACCGACGCAGAGCAGATTAACGCGCAGCAGAAGGCCTATGCCGAAGCTCTGCTCGAGCAGAACCAAGTACTCAAGAAGCGGATCGATGCGCTTCAGCAGAAAGACTCCACAATCCAGAATCTTCAAGGCGAAATCGAACGGCTAAAGAAAGAACTCGAATCCCGCCCGTCGCAGCAATCGGCGCCGCCTAATGGCGAGACCCCTGACCCATCATCCGCAAAACCGGACGATTTCTCGAAAGTAAACACTCTGGATTTCACCGATCCGAGCGAAATCATGCTTTTTCCAAGATCCGAAGCCGATTACCAGGCGTTCCTCATTTCGCAGATGCGGCTCAATGACGAGCTGTCTGCAGAACTCTGCGCCTTGGAACGACGCAGGTTTGAGGTCCTTTTCGGCCCTAGCTCCCCTTCTCGTAGTTACCTCGCACTAACCACCCATAAAAACCCATGAACCAGATAAAACTCAGCCTCCGGACGGCGGATGATCCTCGCACCATCAAAGAGGAGGCCGGCTTGCCGACCTTTGCATCCGTCTTCTCGCTCCACAACCTAACCAGTCAGGGCAGGGGAGATAAGGAGGCCATCCCAATAACGGTCAAGGCGTCCAACGAATTGGCTAAGACGATCGTAGTCGAGCTGAAAAAAGGCGTCGCATTCGTCGTGGAAGGCCAACTCGCCTACTACAAGAACCCGGACACCAACCGGGAAACCTATTCCATTCTGGCAGATCATTTCACCGACATCACCCCTCCAAAGTCCACCGCGGTCAAATCCGCCTGAGCTCATGAGTAAATCCACCACAATTTCCATCGCCCTCGACGAGGACGCCTACCTCGTCTTCCAGAACGCATCCGAAATCGTTTCTAAAGCAGGCATCCGTGTTCCCACGGGCCAGCTCGTCCAGACCATGATCAATGCTGAGATATCCCGGCTTTCGGCGCGGAAGATCGCTCAACGATTTCTTAAATCCGTCATGGAGCAGGTCGGAGCGCTCGCCGGCCAAAACCTCGATGAGGAGGAAGATGACACCATTCCAAGCATGTCCCCACCGGGAGCGGAATGAACACTCTTTCTGATGAGGAACAACCGTCAACCAGCACGGTTACGGTGCCGATTTGGCCGAAACGCCGTGCGCTGAAATCGCTAGTCATATGGCAATAGCATCACCAAAAAACAAAGAAGAACTGGTCCGCCAGTTTAAATTCAACCCCGATGTCGATACCCGGCTCGAAGCCTTTATGAAGGCGGAACCCGGCTTGGTGCAGTTCGTTAAGGAACTGCCACGCGAACAACTCGAACGAAAGTTTCTGCTTCGCAAAATGCGGGACCAGCAACAGAAGCACGGTTATGACACAAAGGTCAAAGCCTGGCTTGATAAGCCCGAACAGGCGGAACTGGCCGAGAGCCTGAAGGCCACCCTCAGCCCCCACATGAAGCCTGAACAACAGGCCCAAGCGCTCGTCAATCAGGCCAAGAACTACATCCGCAACATGGGTATCAAAATCAGCTGACACAGCCGCACGTCGGATTTCCCCAATTCCGGCGTGCATTCCAATTTTAACCAGAGAGCGAGAGATGAGCAGAAAATCGACGACCGATCCTGACAAGCTGGAATTCCCGTCAACCATTGCGCCGATAGTCGGCTTGTCATCAAACGAGATTACATTCCTGAAGAAGCGAGGCTGCCCTTTTTACGGACGGAAGACTACCGTGCGTTGGGTAAGAGATTTCGTTTCACGACGGGCGGGGGCGGTGGCAACGGAACCTTCTCCATCGCTTGCCGGGCATCTTCAACATTCAAACGGGAGTAAATCCGATGCACCAGTCGACTCGAATGATTAACAAGACGCATAGCCTGTTGTTCGGTCAATCCCGCGCGGTGGCATCGCGAAATGAAGGACACCCGCAACGAATGAGATGTTGTCCCTACCGCCCGCTTGAGCACAACGTTGAACCGCTGATTCATTGTGCCCGTCAGCGACGGAACGGTGCGATCCCTTGTCCTCAATGGGAGAAGGATCTTTTTCAACTGCTCCGTCATCGGAACCGCAAACAACTTCTTTGGATCATCCGGCCTCCTTTTCGAGTCCTCAACCCACAGAATCATTTTTTCAAAATCAATCCGCTCCGTTCGAATGCTGGACTCCGCGAAACGACAACCGATATGAGCCATAATCTCGAAGACAATGCCCATCCACGGTGCTTCATTGGCAAGAGCCTGCCGGGCCGTGATCATCATGGCATCGGAAAGTTCCGGCTTTTCGGGCGGCGCTTGCCGTTCGACCTTCGCTTGAGCCAAGGCATTGCGTTCGCAATATTCGCGGCGGATGGCCTCATTCAGGACGAAAGAGAAAAATTTCAACTCCAGACGCGCCGTGTTGTGCATCGCGGTGGCCTTTCGCCAACGCATATAGTCCTGAGCGTGTTCATACCGAATCTGGCGAGGGTGTTGAAGATTGCGCAGATTGAGCCACTCGCTGATCGTTTCCCAAGCGGCCATCATCCGTTTATGAGTGCTCGCACGCTGGTAGTGGCTCGCCATATATTCCGAAACCCAAGCGCGAAATTCGCCGGAGTTATCAGGAGCAACCTGCGCCTCCTTGACCGAGTACTTTTCCGCCAACCGCCGCGCATCCCGCGTTTCCTTCGGATCGTCATGGCGCATCTTGGTGGCCTCCTCGCACCATCTGCCGGTTTCCAAATCACGATAACGAAGATACCAATAGGGAGACCGCTTGTATTTCCGCAAGGAAGCCATGCGGCCAGTGTCCCACATAGTCCCACATACCTCAAGTGGCTTATCGTGGTGTATCGTGGGATTTTCTCTGTAAAACCTGTGGAAGAGTGCGCTATTTCGACTTACCGTTACACCATCGGGCAAAGAGTCTTGAATATCGCCACGGCGGGCTCCGCTAGCAATTGAAAAGAGTGAGCTTAGCCGCGCACAGCTTCGGTCGCTGCTTTGGCAAACCTTGAAAAGTTCGCCCTATTCGAATTTGACGATATTCACTGCAATTCCGAAAGGAGGCCGAGGCACATTGCAAAGACCGGACTGAAATCCTCGGGACTGCGTTCGAGCCAGGTCCGGATTTGATCAACGGGGAAAAAGGCTCCGGTTTCGAGTTCCATCGCGGCGAAGCGAAAGGGTCCTTCATGCATACCGCGAAACACCTCAATGAACTCCCAGCCGGTCGCCGCGGAACATTGCAGTTTCCCGATCTTTTCCATAGGGCACTCGATACCTATCTCCTCGCGCAGTTCGCGCCGGGCCGATTCCTCGTAGCTTTCGCCGGCATCAACATGGCCGGCCGAAGAAGAATCCCACTTTCCCGGGTGTGTGTCTTTCCAAATCGAACGCTTCTGAAGGAAAACTTCGCCGCGCTGATTGAAGATGAGGACGTGAATCGCGCGATGCCGCAGGTTATTCACATGCACCCGAGCGCGCGATTCACTACCTACGACGCGGTCCTGAGCATCCACCACACAAAAAATTTCCTCGCCATGCTGAGCCTTTGCGGGCTGCAGACATTGAGCAAGCCTCTCCCATTCCCCGAGAGAGAGTTCCTCCGCCCGGACCGTTTCTCTTGCGCCCAGAGCGGCACATATTGCTGGCCAGTGGTCTTTATGTTCGGCAAGCAGATTGCGAAGTTGCTTTCGGCGTTCGGCGAATCCTCGGCGCACAAGCGTTTCAAACAAGACCTCATCACACGGCGCGATATCGCGCGCGGGTTTCCGGTCAAAGATGACGACGGCGGAAGAAACCTGAGGCTTAGGGTAAAAAACCGAGGGTGGAAGTGTTTTCGCGCGGCGTATGTTCCAGCGACGCGAGACGCAAACGGTCATCGCGCCAAATTGCTTCGTGCGCGGAACGGCAACGAGGCGCTCAGCGACTTCCCGTTGGAGGGTCAGAACAAGGATTGATGCGGGTGAGAGAGCCGATGTATACTTCGCGATCAGCGGCGTCGAGACGTAGTACGGAAGATTGCCTATGATTTTCACAGGCCCCGTGCCGTAGAACGCGCGGAGATCAAAATCGAGCGCGTCGATGTGGAACAGTTCCACACGCTTGGAACCAAAGCGTTCACGCAACCATTCGACCATTCGCCGATCCTTTTCGAGAAGGGTAAGTGAGACACCGTCGCGCACAAGCAGTCCGGTAAGCGAGCCAAGACCCGGACCGATTTCCACAACGTGGTCACCAGACTCGATACCGAGTCTCGAAACGATCCAACGTGCGAGATTTGTGTCATGAAGAAAGCTCTGGCCCAGGCTCTTTCGCGGGCGCGTGCCAAGACGGCTCAGCGCATTCTGGATTTCCGTGCGATTCATCGACTTTGGGAAGAGAAATTCCTGACTCATTCACAAATGACCAGTGAACAAGTCATCCAGAAGTGTGTGATTTTTTCCCAAGTTATTCACAGGGAGAAATAGGCTGTCGCTCCAATGCGAAATCATCGCTTGAGGCAGATTCCGATATGAGGCAGCGTAATAGCTTGTTCAAATGAAAAAGTCCGGCTGTGCCATCATTGCCCTCTTTCTTGCCGTCTGTGCGAGCATGTTCGTCAATCTCTTGCTCTTTGCTGCGCTCGTCGGGGTAAAGGGAACCGCAAATGTCGCTGCGGTTAGGGCGCTGCGCGAAAGGGATTTTGAAGAAGTGACAGTGAAAGAGGGGACCACAGCAGGCCAGAAGATCGCGGTGATCCCCCTGGAAGGCATCATTGCGCATGGGCAAGCGGGCGCACTCGGAGAAGACATGGTGCAGGGGTTCAAGAATGCCCTGGATCAAGCGCGGGCAGACTCTCAAGTCAGGGCAGTGGTCATTTCGGTGGATAGCCCGGGGGGCGAAATCACGGCGTCTGATGTGCTCTACAACAGCCTCAAGGAGTTTAGCAAAGAGAAGCCCACCGTGATCTACTTCAATTCGATCGGAGCGTCCGGCGCTTACTACGCCGCTTGCGGAGCAAGCTATATCATGTGCAACTCGACGACCTTCACCGGCTCGATCGGCGTAATTATCTCCACGCTCAACTATCGCGACCTTTTCGGGAAGATCGGCCTGCAGTCCGTCGTTTTCAAAAGCGGAAAATTCAAAGACATGCTCAACGGGGCGCGTGAGATGACCCCCGAGGAAAAGGCCTACGTGGAGGGCCTCGTGATGCAGAGCTATGACCGTTTTGTTGGCATCGTGGCCAAGGCGCGAAGTTTAGATGAGCAAAGCCTGCGCAATGGCGTCGCGGACGGCCGGATCATGAGCGGGACCGATGCCTTCGCGGCAAAACTTGTCAATCAACTCGGTTATATCGAGGACGCCTACGAAAAGGCGGGGGAACTTTCCGGGGCGACAGGGGCGCGCATCGTGCGTTACAAGCGCGCGATAACTCTTGCGAGCCTGCTGAGGATGTTCAGCGAGGCAGAGGCCCCTTCGGTCAAGGTGGATATCCTTGAGAAATTCCCCCGGCTTGAACCTAGCCGCGTTTACCTGCTCCCGCCCTCCTTCGCTCCCTAGAAGACTGTCGGAATGGAAGCATCCTTATTTCGCAAAAGAATCCGATTCGGAGTTCGAAGCCCGACATTCTTCTAGTGGAACTGCTCGTCTCCGGAGTCCTCAGCCTCGGCAGCGCGGTCTATTTTTTCCATCTCGCTACGGGATCTGACTTGCAGCCCAGATCGCCGGCCGTCCTCAAGCCTTATGGGATTGCAGACGCCATTTTCGCCGCGGTGCTGGTTCTGTGGTTCCTTACGAATATTCTGGGATCAGCCAATCGGGTGGTGGTCGTGAACACGCGGTTGCTCATCGCCGGGGCGATCCTCTGGTTTCTCTTGAGCGCCTTTCTGCTCAGTTTCCTGATTGCTCGGTCCCAAAATCCCCTTGATCTGTTTGGTCTGCGCAACGCCGGCTGGCGGCGGAATCTCAGGGCGGGTTGTTGGGGGCTGGCGGCCGCTCTGCCAGCAATCTATTTTATCCATACGCTGAGCTTCCACCTCATGGGCGCAGATGCCCAGCCCCAGCCGCTGATCCAATTCTTGGCCGGGAATCCGAGTTTGCCAGACAAGCTCTTTTTGATTCTCATCGCGATAGTCATCGCGCCGATCGCGGAGGAGCTGATTTTTCGAGGTTATATTTTTGGGGTGCTTCGGCGTTACGCCGGGCGATGGTGGGCGATGTTGATCAGTGCGTCGGTCTTTGCGGCGATCCACGCTCACATCCCCTCGCTAGCCGGCCTTTTCGTGCTCGCTGTCGCTCTCACGCTCGTTTACGAGGGCGCGGGATCGCTTTGGGCCCCGATTCTGATGCACTCGTTGTTCAATGGCCTCACCGTGATTCTCACTCTTGCATGGCCGGATTCGATGAAATGAAACTGCGGGACGTGAGCGAAGACCGGTTGTTGGAAATCCTTCTTGCTGACCTTCCTCTCGGACGAAACACACTCGTGGGTCCCGGCGACGATTGCGCGGTCGTCCAAGGACCCGGAATCCGCGGGAAACTCCTATTGAAAACAGATTGCGTCGTCGAAGGCGTTCACTATATGCCCGAAGACGATCCACAGAAAGTCGGCTGGAAAGCCCTTTGCCGTCCTTTGAGCGATGTGGCCGCGATGGGCGGCGAGCCGCTCCATGCGTTGGTGAGCATCATGTCCCCGGAGGACCGAACCATTGCCTACTGGAGATCAATTTACAAGGGACTCTCGAAGGCCGCAGAAAGCTTCGGAGTCGGAATTGTCGGGGGTGAGACCTCGCGCTCGCAGTGTGTGACAATATCCGTTTCGCTAATTGGACGCGTCGAAGGCGCGCGCCTGATTACCCGCTCAGGCGGCCGGCCGAACGATCTGCTCTTCGTCACAGGAACGCTCGGCGGGTCTTTCGGCGGCCGGCATCTGAATTTTGTCCCGCGCATCGCGGAGGGACGCTGGCTCGGCTCCCATAGATATGCCCGCGCGATGATCGACCTCAGCGACGGCTTGGCGACCGACCTGCCGCGCCTTGCCGCAGCAAGCAAATGTGGATTCCAAATCGATTCCGCCGCTCTGCCAAAAACCCGCGGTTGCGACAGCGTCCAGGCGATGTGCGACGGCGAGGACTACGAGCTGCTCATTGCGGTTGATCCGCGCCTGGCCGCTCAATTGCGCCGCGGTTGGAGGGAAATGTTTCCCAGGGTTCGATTGACGGAAATCGGGCGCCTCACCGAGCCGGAAGCTTCGTCAACGGCACTGCCCAGGGGCTTCGATCACTTTTTCGGTTGCCAGGAGCCTCAGGGTAAGGCGAGCTAGGCGCCGAATGATCCGCATCAAGTATCACGCCCCGGGCACTCCTCCGGCCACGCTGGTTTCCCACGCCGAAGGCGACATGATTTATAAAGAGGAGCATCGGAGAATCGCCCTCGAACAGCTAAGCGTCTTTCTCGGCAAATCTTATGTGATAACGATTCAGGAGGAGAGCAAACACGAAGGAAACCCAGATTTTTCTCCGAGACTGTTACGATCTACTGCGCAAATTATCGATATCCTGGAAAGCTATCGTGATCTCGCCACTGGGCTCATGGATGTTTATCTTTCGAGCCTTGGCTTCCGCACGAACGAAATCATGCGCGTGCTGACCGTCATCTCGAGCATCTTCATTCCCCTCACCTTCCTCGCGGGTGTCTACGGAATGAATTTCAACACCGAACATCCCTTGAACATGCCGGAGCTGAACTGGCCGTTTGGCTACCTTCTCTGTCTCGGGGCCATGGCCTGCGTTGCGACGGGCATGGTCATCTTTTTCAAACGCAAGAACTGGCTGTGAAGTCGCTCCTGATTCTCACCGCCGGCTTTGGCGAAGGCCATAATGCCGCGGCGCGCAATCTCCGAGAGGCAATCAGTGTCAACTCACCGCAGACAAACGTCTTAGTCAGTGATATTTTTGTCGATGCCTACGGATGGTTAATCCGGCTCGCCGAGAAGGGCTACCTCACGGTAATCAATCGCCTGCCGCACTTCTGGCAGAAGGCTTTTGAAATACTCGACCGCACACGCATTATTGAGCGGCATATAGGCATTTGCGGAGCTGCCGCGCAGCGATTGGCGCGACTCATTGCGGAACGCAAGCCCTCAGTCATTATTTCAACCTATCCAGGTTGCAACCACCTTCTGGATTTCATCTACCGAAAAAGGCTAAAGCGCCCGTTCCGGATGGTGACGATCATCACAGATTCCCTCACAATAAACTCCGTCTGGTACCGCGCACACAGCGACTTTTTCCTCGTCGCAAATGAAGCGACCGCGGACGTCCTCGTGAGGGCTGGGATCCCGGAGCAGAAGATCCGCATTTTCGGTTTTCCGGTTCCTAGAATCTTCGCGAGCCTCGACGGGTCGCGCCCTCTGCCGCCGCCGGATGGCCGCTGGCGCATTCTTTACGTGATCAACTCGGGACGCCATATGGCACCGGAAATCGTCAGGCGCCTCCTGGAAATGGATGACGTGCATCTCGCAGTGACAACCGGGCACGACGAACCTCTCGCGCGCCGGATTTGCGCTATTGCGGCGGCCGCGGGAAAAACAGTGGACGTCTTTGGTTGGACTCCTGATATGCCGCGTTTGATGGCGGAGAGCCATCTGCTCATCAGCAAGGCCGGGGGTGCGACCGTGCAGGAGTCCCTTGCTGCCAAGACTCCAATGATAATCACTCAGATCGTGCCCGGGCAAGAGGAAGGAAACGCCCGCCTTATTTTGGAGAGAAAGGCCGGAGCCCTCGCCACAACGCCTCCGCAAATTTCAGCCTCAGCACGCGGAGCCTTCGCAGACGGGGCCCGCCAGTGGATCGCGTGGCAGCAGGCCGCCTCTTCGCTCAGCCGCCCTTCCGCCGCCGATGATATTGCCGAATTTCTGTTGCGCCTCGCATAAATCCCGTCGAGCGAGGGCCAAAAATCGGCGCGATCTGTTGGGGAGAAAAATGGGCACCTCTCCTAGCCGAGTTTCGCAGTTTGACGCGGGTTTGTGTTTTTTTTGGAGATTTTTGGGAGTCATTTACAGAGACCCAAACTCGTCGTGACCGCGCCCAGGTCCGGCGCTAAACCAGTTGGCGGCTCCCAAGCCACCGCCCAGAAGCCGAACGCCCCGAACGCTCAGTAGCCGAAACTTCTCGTGACGATCACCGGCCACTTTTCTTTGTTCAGGATCAGGCCAGACGGCACAGCCGCACCGGGAGGCTGCGGCCGCGCACGGGAAGCTCGGAAAACGGAACGGGATCCCGAATGCCAGCGGCTTGAGCGGCCTCGGCGGAAACCACCAGCCGAGAGCCGATCTCCTTGTTTGCCTGTTCCATCCGAAACGCCAGATTGACGACATCCCCGATGACCGTGAATTCGCGGCGGTTTGCCGCTCCCACGAGCCCCGAAAGTACGTTGCCGTAGTGCACCGCAAGGCCGATATCGAGATCAGCAAAACGAGGATCCCTTAGGCTTCGCGACGATCTCGAGCAACTCATGCGTCGATGCAACCGCGGCCGCGGCCGGCTGCTCCAACCGAGACGGAACCCCGAACACTGCGAGGAAACCATCCCCCAGAAACTTGTTGATGATCCCACGCCGTTCGACGCAGGTAACCATCTCCGCCCAAAGCGCGTTCAAGGTTTCAACGCATTCGCTGGGGGCACGCGTTTCCACGTACCGGGTAAATCCTCGCAAATCCGCGACCAGGACGGCGGATGGCCGCACCTCCGACCAATCCCCGTCGGGTTTTGCCAGGAGTTCGGCCACCACTCCGGGAGAGACGTGCTCGCCGAAGAGGCGTACGATCTGGGCATGCGCAGCGGCCTTCGCGACGGTGTCGATCACGGTTCTCCGCAACAGCCAGCTCACAAGGCCGGCCGCGATTCCAACCCGCATCGGATAGCCGAGCGCCGGGATTGGGCTGCCCGGGGGATAGTAAACGACGATTTCGTTCCAGTGTAGCCACGCCAGCAACCCACACTCGTGCGGGTAATCCCGGTAGCCAGAGCGTCTAGCGCATCGTGCTGACCGCGTGCAGGCCGAAACCCGTACGAGAACTCCAGGAAGTCTTCGCAGATTGCATCCAACACCTCCACCGCAGCGCATTGAACGAGCTGATCTTCCCGCACGGTGATGCCCAGCGGGCGTTGCGCCGATCGGATTTTGAGATGTAGCGCCGTCGTGAAGGAAGCACTCTGCACGTGCCCCGATGGATGCGCGAATGCGATTCGGCTAGGTTGATTTCCAGATTTTGTCGTAGCTTTGCCATGTTCGACCCATCCACCCTCGGATGCCGCCTTCCGCTTGAGCCAGGAATTGGCGCGCAATATGTTCCCAGGACCTTCGAGGCCGACAGTGACTTGCGCCAATACGGGCTACGTCTCGCCAGGGAGGAAACATCCAAGAGCGAAGAAGGGGCCGTCTTCGCTGTCGCACGAAAGCTCGCCGTATTTGCTCCTCATGCTCTGGAAATCCCGTGACCTTATCGATCCTTCCACACTATGATCTGAACCGGCTTGATTGCGGCCTCTGCCTCCCAGGGCTAGTCTCCGCAAAACGGAAGCGATGAATGATTCCTTAAGCCCTCCTCCGATTCGGTGGTGGCCTGCAATTGTGATCCTCGGTGTGAGCGCGGTGGCCATCGGCGTCGCGCGGCTGTGGTCGTCGGTGGATTTCCAGATTCGAAATGTCGCCATCTTCGTGGTGATCGTGGTCGCGCTGCTGATCCTCACGATCTGGTGGCTGTTGTTCTCGCGCGCGCCGTGGCGGATGCGCCTCACGGTCTTCGCCGTTGTGCTCGCGCTGGGGGGTGCGTTGAGCGCGGTCTTCGGGTGGCGTGGCGTGACGGGCGATTTCGTCCCCATCCTCGAGCCGCGCTGGGGACGCCACGCGGCGCCGACACCGCCTCCCGCGGAACCTCGAACGACTCCCGCGGAGAGCGAGCGGGCGGATTTTCCGCAGTATCTCGGTCCGCAGCGCAACGGCGTGATCAGCGACGGTCCGGCGCTGGCGCGCGACTGGCAGAAAGAGCCGCCGGAAGTGCTCTGGCGGCAACCGATCGGCACCGCGTGGTCGGGCTTTGCGATCGTCGGCAACCGCGCGGTCACTCTCGAGCAGCGCGGCGAGCAGGAAACGGTGACCTGCCTGGACGTGCTCACCGGCAAACAGCTCTGGGCCTACGGCTACGCGGCGCGGTTCGACGGTTCCTACTCCGGTGAAGGGCCGCGCGCGACGCCCACGATTGCCAACGGCCGCGTTTACACCCTCGGCGCAACCGGACTGGTGAGCTGCGTGACGCTCGACACCGGCGCGCTGGTCTGGCAGCGCGATCTTTACAAAGACGCAAAAGGAGGCCGGCCCGAGTGGGGTTACGCCGGCTCGCCGCTCGTGCTCGATGGCAAAGTGATCGTCAGCTCCGGGAAATCGCGTCGGCGCTCGCTCTTCGCTTACAGCGTGGCCGATGGCAAAATCGTCTGGCGCGACGGCTCACAGCCGGGAAACTACAGCTCCCCTTGCCTGCTGAACCTCGCGGGCGTGCCACAGATCGTGATGTTCAACATGACCAACATCACCGCGCACGAACCGAAAACGGGCGCCGTGCTCTGGGAGTATCCATGGGGCGTCCGCCAGCCGCAGATCGCCCAGCCAGTGCCCGTGGGGCCGAATCGCGTCGCCTTCTCTAGCGCTTACGGCGTGGGGACAGAGCTGCTCGAGATCAAAAAGGACGACGCGGGCAAGCTGAGCGCGCACCGGGTCTGGAAGACGCTCAAGTTCCGCGTGAAGATGTCGAGTTTCATCCATCGCGACGGCTACTTCTACGGCCTCGACGACGGCATCCTCGCGTGCATCGACGCGCGCGACGGCCGCCCCAAATGGAAGGAAGGCCGCTACGGCCACGGGCAGATTTTGCTCGTCGGTGACTTGCTCCTCGTGACCGCGGAAAACGGCGAAATCATCCTCCTCGCGCCGACGTCCGAGGCGCCGAACGAACTCACCCGCTTCCGCGTTTTCTCCGGGAAAACCTGGAATCCCCCGGCACTCAGCGGCGATCTGCTTTTGATGCGCACCGACCAGGAAGTCGCCTGCCTGCGCCTGCCGCTGGCGCGGCAGCCTTGAGCCTGGCCGGAACGATGCACAGTTGGCCGCGGCGGCCTTTCAAGGAGCGCGGGCATCCGTCGTCTCCTTCATGATTGGACTGAAACTGGAGTGCGACGGCCCAAACCGTGTCGCACCACGCGCGGAGCAATTTTGGAGTAGAACTGCGGGTCACCTAGCGCAACTTTTCGTTCGAGGCTACGGGAAGGCCCAAAATCATTCTCAGCGGTTCCCCGGGGTGATATGTTGTCGTTATGCAAGCAGCCCAACAACCCGTCGCCATCGTCACGGGCGCGTCGAGCGGTATCGGCCTGGGCGTCACACAGGCGCTGCTCGAACGCGGCTGGCGTGTCGTAGGGACTTCCCGCACGATCAGCAAATCGAAGGACCTGAAGCCTTCGCCCGATCTCGTCCTCGTGGATGGAGAGGTCAGCAAAAAGGAAACCGCCGTCAAGGTGGTGGAAGCAGCCCTCGAGCATTTCGGCCGTATTGATCTTCTGGTCAACAATGCCGGAATCTTCATTCCGAAAGCGTTCACTGACTATACCGAAGATGACTACAATCTGGTGATGAATACGAACGTCGCCAGCTTCTTCTATATGTCGCAGCAAGTGATTCCGCAGATGAAGAAGCAACATTCGGGGCATGTGGTGAACATCTCAACAGTCCTGGCGGATCAACCGAGCGGCGCCGTTCCCGCACTTTTGGCGGTGCTGTCGAAATCGCCGATGCCGGCCGTGAGTAAGGCGCTGGCGCTGGAGTACGCGGCGAACAACATCCGGTTCAACACGGTGTCGCCCGGCAACATCAACACGCCGATGCACGCCAACGATGATCATGCGGCGCTGGCGAAGTTTCATCCCCTCGCTCGGATGGGTGAAATTTCTGACATCGTGGACGCGGTGCTCTATCTCCAGAACGCCACCTTCGTAACGGGCGAAAACATCCGAGTGGATGGAGGGGTTCATGCCGGTCGATAAGAAGTCCGCCATCGCCAAACCAGGTTCGCGCTTGCGTGAACTCGGCCTGGCGCTCCCCAAGGCCCGGACGCCCTTGGGAGCCTATGTCGCGGCTTCCGAGGTCGGCTCGCTGCTCTTTCTGAGCGGGATGCTTCCTTTCGTGAATCACAAACTCACCCTGATCGGACGGCTCGGAGAAAACCTCTCTGTCGAGCAAGGCCGCGAGGCGGCGCGGATTGCGGCCATGAACGCCTTGGCAGTCGCGCAGCAGCATCTCGGCAACCTGGATCGCCTAAAGAAGCTGGTGAAGCTGAGCGTTGTTCTGGCTACGACCGAGCAGTTTGTCGAGCACGCCGCCGTCGCTGACGGCGCATCGGATCTGTTCGTTCAACTCTTCGGCACCGAAAACGGTCATGTGCGGATGGTCTACGGTGTTCAAAGTCTGCCAATCGGCACGCCTGTCATCGTAGAGGTCATCTTCAAGATCAAGTAACGGCTAGACTTTGCCTTCCTAAAGAAAAGACACCTGTGAGTAAATCGAGCGACACAGAGATTACCTGGCCTGGGCTGCCAACGATCAAACTTGATTTTCGGTGGAATGTATGCCTTCCATGAAACGGGCCTCGGTAATCCTGATCGGCGTTATCCTCATTGTGAACATCGCAAACGCTCTCGGCGAAGTTGCCTACCGCACAGTCCGCGTCGGTGATCTCGATATTTTTTATCGAGAGGCCGGGCCGAAAGATGGACCTACCATTCTGCTTCTGCATGGGCTGCCGTCATCCTCCCGCATGTATCAGCGACTGTTGGAGTCGGACTTGGCCAGGCAATACCATCTCATCGCCCCGGACTATCCCGGCTTTGGGCATTCGTCTTGGCCGGATCCCAAAAGTTTCGCTTATACCTTCGATCATTTGGCGAAGGTCATGCAGGACTTTACGGAGCAACTGCATCTGGATCGCTACACCCTGTTCATGCAGGACTACGGCGGCCCGGTCGGTTTTCGGATGGCCTTGGCTCATCCCGAAAGAATTCAGGCGATGATCATCCAAAATGCCGTCTCGCACGAAGAGGGCCTCTCTCCTCTTTGGGCAGTTCGGCGGTCCTTCTGGCAGGACAGGCCGGCTCATGAGGCCGAGGTGCGAAGCAACCTGTTGTCCCTTGAAGCAACCCGCAAGAGGCACGTCGGCACTTCGCCAGATCCCGCGCAGTACGACCCCGATTTGTGGGTGGACGAGTATTACTTCCTGAACCAGCCGGGACAGGGCGATATTCAGCTGGATCTCTTTTACGACTACCAGAATAACCTCAAGTCCTACCCGAAATGGCAGCAGTGGCTTCGCGACAACAAGCCGCCACTCCTTGTTCTTTGGGGGCGCTACGATCCTTCGTTCACGGTAGCCGGTGGGGAAGCTTATAAGAAGGACAATCCCCGAGCCGAAATCCACATCTTGGACGCGGGGCACTTCGCGCTGGATTTGAAGCCGGAGGAAATCATCCGTCTCACAAAGGACTTCATGGCAAGGCAAGGACGGAACTAGACGCTCCTGCGCTCAACAAATCACACCTGGTCTACTATCAACTATCAACCATCAGCCGCCCGTCACTCCCGTGGCCGCCGAAGCCTTGGCGAAGGAGGCCTGGGCGCCAAAGCGCTGGCGAAGGAGCATCAGCTGCCGCCATGAGTCGCGCCTTCAGCGCTGGGTTTGAAACATCCTTGTTCCTCGGGCGGTGCCCGGCTGCTGCCGGACTAATGATGAAGCCGCGCCGTTGGCGCTTCGATGCCGCTCGGTCGGAATTGAGGGCGCGAGCGAACCTCTCCTCAACTGCCCCCGGGCGCCGAAGCCTTGGCGAAGGCGACATCAACTGAATCAAGCGGCCGCCCTCAGCGTTGCTCCAGAAGCGATTTCCAGCGTGACCACGAAGCGGCGCGCGCTTGGAGGTTTGCCTCGGAGGCGTCAGGCGCCTCGCCCGCTCTCATGAACCCGTGCCCCGCGCCGAGATAAATCTGCGGCTCGAAGGTTTTGCCCGCGGCTCTCATTGCCTCGGTTGTCTCGGGGAGAGTCTCATTCACCCGTGCATCGTTCTCTGCATAAAAACCGTATACCGGTCCTTGGATACTCTCCGCGCCAGGCGATCGCTCGGGCCGCGGCCGTAGAAAACGTAGGTCGCTTCCAGATCTCGGTTGTGATTGGCAAACTTGAAGACCGTGCCTCCGCCCCAGCAGAACCCGACGGCGGTGACCTTGCCATTAGACGCCGGCAACTTGGCAACGTATGCCGCCACGGCGTCAAGATCGGCCATTACCTGTGGATCGGACAGTTGAGAGATGGCTTTGCGCGCCTCATCAAAGGATTCTATCCTCTCCCGGGCTGGCTGCCAAGAGTCCGGTCTCGCATTGGCGGAGCTGCCTGAGTCGTGCGCCCACTGCCGGCGTGGCGGCGACGTCACATCCTTGATGACTTCGCGAAGAATGTGGATGAATAGGGATCGCCATTTATTATTGATATGACGACGAGGTGTTGCGGAAGAGCGGCGCGAGCGGCGAGCAACACGAGCCGTTAGCGCAGAAAGCGCGATTCGCGCGAGCTTGGTCTATCAACCATCAGCAGCCAACTATCAACCTCAAATCCCCGGTCGTAGCCCACACGGCGACTGCGCTGTAGCGCCGGTGTCCCCACCGGCGACGCTCCACCGCAGGACCGCAGCGAAAGAGGATCCTCGGCTCAAACTTCCTATTGACGGGCGATCGGGCCGTCAGTAACTGAGATAACTTATGCAAATTAAAATGTTCCCCCGTTTGATGTCGATCGCCGTCGTGTTAGCTGCAGTTCTCACGCCGGCCATTGGCGCCGATTACCAAATGACGATCATTCCGAAGTTGCGTGCCCCATGGTTCAATCGGATGGATGTCGGTGCGCAAAGAGCCGCCAAGGAATTTGGCGTCAAGGTCAACATGCAGGCCCCGGCGTCAGCCGATGAAGCCGAGCAGGTCCGCCTGATCCAGGACGCCATCAGCCGCAAGGTGAATGCGATCCTCGTGGTGCCGAACAATGCCCAATCGTTGGAGCCCGTCTTTGCCCAGGCCAAGGAAGCCGGCATCGTTGTCCTGACGCATGAAAGTCCTGACCAGAAGAATGCCAACTTTGACATCGAGATGATCAACAACCAGGAATTCGGCGAATATTCGGCGGAGCAGCTGGCCGAAAACATGGGCAAAAAGGGCCAGTTTGCCGTCTTCGTCGGATCGCTGACCGTGCCGGCGCACAACATTTGGGCTGACGCCGCCCTCAAGCGGATCAAGGAAAAATACCCGGATATGAAGGTGGTGGCCGATCGCTTCCCAGTCTCCGAGGACCAGAATGCCGCGCGCCAGAAGACACTCGAGTTACTCCGCACCTATCCGGAGCTCAAGGGCGTCCTGGCCTTCGGCAGTCAAGGAGCGCCCGGAGCCTCCCAGGCCATCCGCGAGCAGAAAGCCAAGGGGATCACCGTGATTGGCACAACATCCCCCAATCAAGCCGGGCAATATCTGGATGATGGCACGATGACCAAAGCCGTCCTCTGGGACCCGGGTGAGGCGGGTTACGCAATGGTCTGGCTGGCCAAGCAGGCTTTGGAAAAGAAGGACGTCGCCGAAGGAGCCGAAATTCCTACCGTGGGAAAGATTCCTTCCCTCAAGGGAAACACCATCACCTACAACAAGCCATTGACAGTCGATAAGTCCAACCGTAAGCAATACGACTTCTAAGCAACCTCGAACTTGCCAAGCCGGATCGCCGTTCATCCGGAGACTCCGGCAGCAAGCTCCTAATCTGTTTGCTGCGGATGGATGCTGAGCGCCGTGGGGAGGAAGAGGACGTCCTCCGCGTGAGCCACGTCAGCAAGCGCTACGGCGGATTGAAGGCTTTGGACGACGTGAGCTTCGCCGTCCGCAAGGGCGAAGTGCACTGCCTGGCAGGTGCCAACGGTTCGGGTAAGTCAACGATCATCAAGATCATCGCCGGCGTGGAGCGACAGGACTCCGGGGAAGTGACGCTCGACGGCGATCCCATTCGCACCGGGAGTTCGCAGGGTTCTATCCAGCACGGCGTGCAGGTCATCTACCAGGATCCCTCGCTCTTCTTGAATCTGACGGTGGCGGAAAACATCGTTCTGCCTTTGATCCTTTCGAACCGGGCGAGAACGGTGAACTGGCGCCAGATCCGAGAGCAGGCCGTCGCGGCCGCGGAAAAGATTCAACTCCACGTCGACCTCGATGCCTTGGTCGGAAGCCTGTCGTTTGCTCAGCAGCAACTCGTCGCCATCTGTCGGGCGCTGAGCCGGGACGTGAAGCTCCTAATCATGGACGAGCCGACGACCGCCCTGGCGCGTCACGAAGTGGAAATTCTGCTCGGGGTTGTCCGAAATCTGCAGACGAAGGGCATTTCCGTGCTCTTTGTCAGCCACAAGCTGAACGAAGTTTTTGAAGTGTCGCAGCGCTTCACCATCCTGCGCGATGGGAAGTGCTTAGGGACCTTCGACAGTGCTCAACTCAACATTCCGCGCCTCAGCAGCATGATGATTGGCCAGGAGATTGAAAGCCATCGTTTCTCGTCGGAAGCCAAACAGAACCCGGTGCTTCTGCGGGTAAGCAATCTCTCGAAGCAAGATCAATTCGAACGAGTCAGCTTTGAGCTCCACGAAGGAGAAGTTCTGGGGTTGACGGGTTTGCTCGGGTCCGGGCGAACCGAGCTCGCGCTGGCGCTCTTCGGAATGAACCATCCGGATCAGGGCGAGGTGTCCATCTCCGGAAAGCCGGTCCGCATCCGCACCGTGTCTCAGGCGACTCGCCTGGGCATCGCCTACGTTCCGGAGGATCGAATTCGGCAGGGGCTGGTGATTGGGCAGTCGATTGCAGCCAACATTATCCTGGCCACCTGCGACCGATTGCTCAACCGCTTCGGTCTGATTGACGGTTCCCGGCGCGCCAAGGTCATTCAGAGTTGGATTGAGCGCCTGAAGATAAAAATCTCTCACCCCGACTCGCCGGTTGAGACCCTCTCTGGTGGAAATCAGCAACGGGTGGTCATTGCGCGCTGGCTGGCCATTCGTCCCAGGGTGCTCATTCTGGACGGACCGACGGTGGGCATCGACGTCGGGGCTAAGCGCAGCGTCCACGAACTCATTCAGGGCTTAGCCAACGAGGGCGTGGGCATCCTCCTGATCACTGACGAGATCGACGAAGCGCTGGCCAACTGCGATCGCCTGCTCCTGATGCGCGCCGGGCGGATCATCGCGGAGGTGAACGCGGCGGAGGAAGATGAAATGTCGGTTCAAAAACGGTTGGAAGCCGCCTGATATTATGCCATCGCGCGCAGCCCCCGCATATTCCCGACCGTGAAAGGGATTGGCTCACGCATCGAATTGTTCCTCGGTCTGCTGATCGTTTTGCTAGCCGTGATCTTTACGATTGCCAATCCAAGGTTTGCTTCGTTCGGCAATGTTTTCGACCTCATTAAGAGTTATTCATTCTTTGGGATTCTGGCAGTCGGCGCCTTCGTGGTGCTCTTATCCGGCGGAATCGACATCTCGTTCACGGCGACGGCGCAAGTGGCTCAATACGTCACCGTGGCCTGGATCGTTCAGCACGGCGGCAATCTTTGGCTGGCGTTGGCCATGGGCCTCGTCATCGGAACTTTGCTCGGCGCTTTCAACGGTGTGCTCATCCATTTCGTGCGCATTCCCCCTATCATCACCACGATTGGAACGTTGAATCTGTATTTCGGCGCGCTCTATGTGCTCTCCGCGGGCAATATTATCTTCGAGGTGGCGCCATTCTACCGCCAGCTCTCCGAGGCGACCCTCCCGGGCGGATTTCCCGTGCTGGGACTTTTGTGGCTGGGAGTCGTCCTGCTCACCGGTTGGATGTTGCGCTACACGGTGCTTGGCCGAAGCATCTACGCCCTTGGGGGCAGTGAAACCGCGTCCGTGCGCGTCGGCTTTAGCGTGCTGAAAACACGCTTGTTCGTCTACACGTTCATGGGCTTGCTGGCCGGGTTCGCTTCCGTTGTGCATACGAGCCTGGTTCAATCGGCGATTCCGAATTCGATCGTGGGCAAGGAACTCGATGTTCTCGCCGCGGTGGTCCTCGGTGGCGCCAGCATCAAGGGCGGCTCAGGATCTTTGTTGGGTACCTGCCTGGGCGTCATTTTCCTGGCCGTGATCGGCAATGGACTGACGATGATGGGCATCTCGTCGTATTGGAACGGAGTGACCGTCGGCCTGGCTCTCCTGGTCGGCATCACTGTCAGCAAGTATCAACAGGAGATCCTGGCCATTTGGAAGCGGCGACCGATCCGGACTTCCTGAAAGTTTTCGATGTCCAAGTTCCTCCAACAGAATCGCGAACTTTTTGCCCTGGTCGGTATGCTCTTCGCCGTCCTGGTATTGATGAGCATCCTGAGTCCCGACCGTTTCCTCACTCCCGGAAACTTCAGATCGATGGCTCTCCAGTTGCCCGAGATCGGCCTCTTCACATTGGGCATGATGACGGTCATGCTCCACGGAGGCATCAACCTCGCCATTATCGGGACCGCCAACATCACCGGGATCATCACCGCCTTGGTCGTCCATGCCGTCCAGCCCGCGGGGGGTGAGTGGCCCGCCATTGTCACAGGCGTTCTGGCGGGTTTCGGCGTGTCGCTCCTCATCGGATTGGCGAATGGTATTATCGTTGGCTACATTGGCATCTCCTCAATTCTGACAACTTTGGGAATGATGACCCTCGTCAACGGGACCTGTATTTTGGTCACCGGAGGCTCAACGATTTCCCGATTGCCCGCTCCGCTCCTCCTCATCGGAAATGGCTCCGTGCTGGGAATTCCAGTGCCTCTGCTGCTCTTTCTCGTCTCAGCCATGATCCTTGCCCTTCTGCTTCGGCGCACGACATTCGGCTTCAATCTTTACATGCTTGGCACAAATCCAATCGCCACACGCTTCGCCGGAATCGATAACGCCCGCACACTTCTCTTCGCCTACTTGCTCTCCTCAGTGTTCGCTTCTATTGCCGGCCTGGTCATGATGGCGCGGTTCAACTCCGCCAAGGCGGACTATGGCCAGTCATACCTTCTTATTTCGGTGCTCGCCGCGGTTCTCGGCGGCACCAATGCCAGTGGTGGATACGGCAAAGTCGCCGGTGTTGTCCTGGCCGTGGTCATGCTGCAGATGATGGCCAGCGGACTCAACTTGCTCGGGATGGACCCATTTTTTGCCATCATGATGTGGGGGGTGATCCTCCTGCTGGTGATGACGATCAATCATTTTCTCAAGCATCGCACGTAAACGAAATCACAAACCACTACCTATGGAATATTCCGAATTGATCTCAGCCGTCCTCGAAGAAAATCGACAGGTTCTCAGTGCCGTCGATCCCAAGGCCGTCGATCAGCTAATCGACGAGATCCTCAAGGCAAAAGCAGTTCATCTCTATGCGATGGGGCGCATGCAACTTTCCGTGCGCGCCTTCGCCATGCGCCTGACGCACATGCGAATTCCAACCTACATCGTCTATGATACCACCAGCCCGAGAATCCGGCCGGGCGATCTGCTCATCGGTCATTGCGCCGTCACGAACGTGGAGTTAAATGTCGTGCGGTTGGCTAAGGACGCCGGCGCGCGGATTGCCTTGCTCACTGCCCACCCGGAGAATGAACATGGCCAACTGGCGGACCTCTGCGTTCGCGTTCCCGGCCAGATCTTCGGCGGACCAGACGAAGTGAAATCCATTCAACCGATGGCCTCTCTCCTCGAACAGGCGCTTTTCCTTTTTACGGACATCGTCGTGATGCTCCTCATCGAGCGAAAGGATGTTTCCATTGAGGCCATGCAGGAAAATCATACCAATCTAGAAGGCCTGCCCCACGCTTTTGCCTAACCTTAGAATTCAACCAGCCCTCGAAAATGAAAGACGGAGACATTATCCAAATCGCCCACGTCGTCACGGATGTCGACGAAACCATGAGAAATTACTACGAAACATTCGGCTACGGCCCGTGGGACGTCTACGACTTCAAGACCCCGCTCTTGCGGGAATCAATGTATCGGGGCAAGCCGGCCACGCACGAATATATCGTGGCGGTCACCTGGGTGGAGGGAATCCAGCTTGAACTGATGCAGCCGGTCAAGGGTTACAGCATCTACAACGAGTATCTCGAACAGAACAAGGGAGGCTTTCATCACGTCAAAATCTTCTTTCAAGACTGTCAAAAGGCAGTCGCCGACCTGCAGAAAAAAGGATTCGAAGTCATTCAGAGCGGGAGAATCGGACAGGATGAGTTTTATTACATGGACACCGAGAAAGTTTTCGGCGTGGTCTGGGAGCTTGGCAATGTCGGGCAAATGCCACCCCAGCCGACCAGAAAGTATCCCGCTTAGCAATCGGCGTCACTGGGAAAAGCAAAATGAGAAGGGGCTTGGGGCTATGTTGCTGGGCGAGAGTTCCACGTCGAATAGCTGCCGATGTTCTTTCTCGGGCATAAGTTGACCGCCAACGGCGCGGCAGGTTCGGGGAGCACACCCGTCCCCGGGTGTAGTGCTCGGCGTCCCGCCGAGCACAAGTTGCGCGCCCATAGCGCTGTGCGATGACTACTCCCACAGAGGTGTCGTCTCCATCAACCCCCCTGGGCGCCGAAGCCTCGGCGAAGGAGACTGTCCGCCGTAGCCCACACGGCGGTCGCGCTGTAGCGCCGGTGTCCCCACCGGCGACGCTCCACTGCAGGACCGTAGCGAAGGAGGATCGACCATATCCATGCCTCCTTCACCGTAATCCATTAGACAACATGACCAGCGCCAGCTTCATTGGCCTCCAGGATCTCAACTCAACAACTCGATCTAATGAAACTCACCGATAAGATTGCCCTCATCACCGGAGGAACCAGCGGCTTGGGCCTCGCCACCGCCAAACGCTTTGTCTCCGAAGGCGCCTTTGTCTTCATTACGGGGCGCCGTCAAACCGAACTCGACGCCGCCGTGAAGGAGATCGGAAACAACGTTCTCGGGGTTCGCGGCGACATTTCGAAATTGCCGGACCTCGATAATCTTTTCTCCGTTATCAAAGAGAAAAAAGGTCGTCTCGACATTCTCTTTGCCAACGCGGGAGGTGGAGCATTCGTCCCTCTAGGGGAGGTCACCGAGGAGCATTTCGACAAATATTTTGGCATTAATGTTAAGGGAACGCTTTTCACCGTGCAAAAGGCACTGCCGCTCATGCCGTCAGGCGGCAGCATCGTCATCAACGGCTCAATGGTGTCGATCAAAGGCATTCCGGCGTTCGGCGTCTATGCCGCGACGAAGGCGGCGTTGCGTTCGTTCGCCCGAACATGGGCGGTCGATTTGAAAGGCCGTAACATCCGCGTCAACGTCATCGCTCCGGGCACAATCGTTACGCCGGGATACAAGAGCGAACTCGGTTTGAGCGACGAACAAATCGAAGGCTTCAAGGCCGAAGCCGCGGCCGCCACCCCGCTCGGCCGCACCGGCATGCCGGAAGAAGTAGCTGCCGCCGTGCTTTTCCTTGCCTCGGATGAAAGCAGCTACATCAACGGCATCGAGCTTTTCGTCGACGGCGGAGCCGCGCAGATTTGATAGCTCCAGCGCAACGTTATACCCCCTTTTAATCAAAGGGATCGCTGCGACAGTCCGTCCGCGTGGGTAGGGCGTCCCCGGCAGGGAGGGCATGCGGAAGGAAAGGAGGATTAATTAACTATCATCCGTAACCTAAGTACTCTCCATCCGACGCCAGCCGGACCATCAACGATCAACGACTCTCCGGCGGCGACGCCGCGGTTTGGGGAGCACACCCGTCCCCGGGTGTAGTGCCCGGCGTCCCCGCCGGGCATCTTTCCTTCATCAACTTCCAACTCCCGGGCGCCGAAGCCTTGGCGAAGGAGACATCAACCCCTCGCCGCCGTAGCCCGCAGGGCAAAGGACGATCATGTCATTTCCTCTCAACCAATCGAAGTCGATCCCGCGACGGTCGAGGCGTTCTTGGGAAGAGTCACGGATCCGCCTCCGATAGATACCGGAGGCATGGCCCATCTTGATTCGGCCTCGCGTGCGATCATGTTTACAGATCTGCAGGACTCGACTGGCATGACCGCCCGACTTGGAGACGCGAAGGCTATGGAACTGTTACATACACACGATTCTCTAACGCGAGAGGCGTTGCGAGAACACACGGGGCGAGAGGTCAAGCACTTAGGCGATGGAATCATGGCGTCGCTTGCTTCCATCGACCAGTCTTTGGAATGTGCGATAGCCATTCAGAGGGCGTTCGCGGCGTATAATGTTCAGAATTCCGGCGCCCCGTTGCACCTGCGGATTGGGTTGAGCGTGGGCGAGCCCGTTGAGCACGATAACGATTTGTTTGGAAGAACGGTCCAATTGGCCTTCCGCGTCTCTCCGGTGGCAGCCTGAACCTCAAGGCCGCTCGCTGAGCTACGAAATTACCGTCATGCAAGAGATGCACACTGACACTAGGCTAGGGCTAGGGCTAGGCAAAGGCTCCTCCCATTTGCCAGATTTGGCAGAGCGGAAGATTGCCTCGATTACGGCCATGTTTCTTATTGAGCCCTCCAGCGAAACTGGCAGCTCCCTATTCTGTCGAATGCTTGCCGAAAACTTTTTTTACCGCGATACCTGCGACACCGATTACGCCCCATTTCACTTTCGGTTTCATGGCTGCTTCAGAGTCTGCTGAAAAATTCGCGCATGTCACGCCTGAGATCCAGGGGTAGAAAACTCTTGCGCCAAGCCGGTTACCTCCAATTCTTCAGCCGCCTTTCGACAGTCTTCTGTCCTCCTTCGGCGAATCATGTACCTTTTCTCGATATGAGTGACCTTATTCCGCCCGAATGCACCGTCGTCGATCATCCTCTTGTCAAAGCCAAAGTCACGATCCTGCGGAATAGGGATACCAATACGGAATTGTTTCGGCGCACGCTTCATGAGCTCACCGCTTTGCTGGTCTTTGAAGCCACGCGCGATCTGGAGGTGGGGGAGATCGACATTGAGACCCCGCTGGAGCGCTGCAAAGGACATCGTCTTTCCAGGAAACTGACCGTCGTTCCGATCCTTCGCGCGGGCCTTGGCATGGCCGAGGCGATGTTGAATGTCTTGCCTCAGGCAAGGCTGGGCCACGTCGGCAGTTTTCGCGACGAGAAGACGTTCGAACCGATGAGCTACTATTTCAAAACCCCGCTCGATCTCAAAGACTCCGATGTCTATCTTGTCGATCCCATGCTTGCCACGGGCAACAGCGCTTCAGACGCCGCGGCTCAATTAAAGGCTGGCGGCGCCAAGCGTCTCCGGCTCATCGCGTTGATTGGCTGCGCGACTGGCGCCAGGTTCTTCCACACTCAACATCCCGAAGTGCCCGTATTCCTGGCCGCACTCGATGAGAAGTTGAACGAACGCGCCTATATCGTTCCAGGACTTGGCGATGCCGGGGATCGCTATTGCGAAACGTGAGGCTCGATAGCCGGGTCCGTATCAAACTCTCACCGGCCTTTGCTCAGTGTCAGATTTGAAGCACGCGTCGACGATTTTTTGAACTTCCGCGCCGCGGGCGAAGTCAGGCTGGTCCTGAATGCCGGTCAAGACGGACTTTACGAATCTCGCGTAGATGTTGGGCACCGGTGGACAGGTCACTTCCTTCCATAAGCCCGTATCTAGATCCTTGCCGACGCTAATGCGATATCCGTCCGTAGTGCGCTCGGAATCTATTTCGATGGAACCTTTGGTTCCGGAGATTTTTAGGTAAAGGCGGTTAATGTGACCGCCGGCCCAGCGAGTGGTGTGGATGGTGCCGAGCGCGCCGTTTTTGAACTCGATGCTGAGCACGGCGGAATCGTTGGCATCGAGCACGTATTCGCCGACACGGTCACGCGGAGCTTTGCGAAAGGCCTTTAACCGGCAATAGACCGAGGAGATATGGCCGGCCGGGTAGGTGGTGAAGTCAATGATGTGCACGCCAACGTCACCGAGAGCGCCTTTGCTCCCGTGGAATGAGGAGAGGCGCCAGAGCCACGTCGGCATGGTGCGCCAGTCGCCCCAAATCTTGCTGGGAAGCCAGGATTGGAGGTAGTTTGCCTCAATATGGCGTAACTCACCGAGGCCCCCGCGCTGTACGAGGGCAGCGACGGCCTGGATGCAGGGCCAGTCGCGGTACGAAAAGTTAACCATATTGATGAGACCGGCCTTGCGTGCCGCGGCGACCATCCTACGGGCGTCGGGATAGTTCAGGGCGAGAGGCTTCTCGCAAAGAACGTGCTTGCCCGCCTTGAGGCACTGCAAAGAAATAGGGGCGTGGAAAGCGTCCGGCGTGACATTGCTAACTGCGTCGAGTTTCCCGCGAGCGAGCAATTCTTGCAGGCTGGGATAAGAAGCAGGGATATCGTGTTTCTTGCAGAAGGCTTCGGCGTTGGCAGGATCAACGTCGACGGCAGCAACGATCTGGCAGTTCTTGATCGCTTGAAATTTCTCGGCGTGGTAGTCGGCCATGCGCCCGGTGCCGATAATGCCGAGGCGAACGGTTTTCTTGTTAATCTTGCTCATATTAGATGCGATAAGGATCACTTGTGGCCGACCCCGGAACGGACGTCCGCCTCGGGATCATGCGGGAGTGGCTCAAGCGGAGCAGAATTCGGACAGGCGTCCGGGATGTGCACTGTGGGGCGCGCCCAGTACATCGCATTGGCGATAACGCGCTGGACCTCCGGGTGATAGTAGGTCGGATAGGTCTCGTGCCCGGGACGGAAGTAAAATATGCGTCCGTTGCCGCGATACCATGTGCACCCACTGCGGAAAACTTCACCTCCGGTGAACCAGGAGAGAAAGATTAACTCGTCCGGCGCGGGAATGCCGAAGGGTTCGCCGTACATTTCCTCGGCGGAAACTTCGAAGTATTCGCCAATGCCCTGCGCGATAGGATGCGTGGGCATGATGTTCCAGAGGCGTTCTTTGTCGTTGGCCTCGCGCCATTTGAGCGAGCAGGTTGTGCCCATCAAGGCTTTGAAGAGCTTTGCGTAGTGGCCCGAGTGCAAAACGAGGAGGCCCATGCCTTCAAGGACACGCTTTTTGGCGCGCTCGACAATCTCATCCTTGACATCGCCGTGAGCCATGTGGCCCCACCAGACGAGTACATCCGTATTCTCGAGCACAGATTCCGTCAGACCGTGCTCGGGCTCATCGAGCGTGGCAGTGCGGACTTCGACGCCCGGCTCTTTGCGAAGGAAGGCAGCGATGGCTTCGTGCATGCCTTGCGGATAGATTTCAGCGACTTTCGGGTTCTTTTTCTCGTGGCGGAATTCGCCCCAGACGGTGACGTGAAGAGGAGTGGACATAGAAATTTTCTGTTTTCAAGTATGTCAGGTTTAGTCCTTGGATCAATTGTAGCGAATTGTAATTGCCTGTGACCAATTAACAAAAAATAGCGATGGCGTGCTATCTCAAAGAGGGCTCGCTTCGCCACGCGCCGGTCGCCGAAGGTCCAGAATCCGCAACGCGCGGATCTTGTTCTTCTTTTCGAGTCCGCGCCCGAGCGAGGGCTCCCTTCGCCGCCGCGCTTCGCGCTTCTCTAGCTACACACTGAACTTGGCTTTTGGGTCAGTGACGGGCGGCTTTGTCACGTGTCATCGGGTCGAACACCGTGCGCGCCGGAGGCTGGAACCATGCGCCCTAACCCGAAGACGTTTCTCAAAATGGACCATCGCGGCGTTGGATCTGCGCGAGGGATCCGCTCGACCCAAAAGGCGCTGGCGAGCTTCAAAGCCATTGGTGCGCTTCAGATTGAGCCAATAGCTGACGAAATTCTCGAACTCCTCGGCGCCCGGCGGCATAAGATAAGCTAGGAGGTATGGATTTCCCAAATCGGAGGGAGCCACCGCTATCAGCCCGGGATGCGCAGCAGCCAGCAGCTTCGGCCTGCACCAGTGTCCAAATGGCCGCGTCAATCTTTGAGAAATCCGGCACCTGCCGGTAGTCCGGCACAACGACAATCTCTGCGTTGGGAAAGGTGCGCTTGAGCCTGGGAACCAGCACTGGGTCGTCAAAGACCCCGATCTTTACGCCTTCGCGCTCCACGATCTTCGCGCGGCTCGTAAAACCACCGACGCGTTCGCGGGACATGAACAAGGCTAGCGGACTCTGAAGATACGGCGTTGAAGCCTTGAATTGGAGGAGGCGATCCTCGGTGAGCGAAACCTCCTCCATGGCTCTTGGCCTTATGGTACCCGCCAGATCCGCAAAGAGAGCGAACACGGCTAAGGGGGCGAAACGTACCACGACATTCCAGAATTTCAGGCTTGCCAGACGAATCCCCTCAAGAACGGAAAGCAGGGCCGTCTTCTCAGGGACATGTTGCAAAGCGACTCCGTAGAACAGGCAAAAAAGCACGACAGCCGGCACATAGTTCCTGGACAACGCGGTGAACGGGTCACTCGGAATAAGAATTTCGAGCAAACTGGGAGAATCCTTGACAGCCCGGTCAGCCAGCCAACTCGTCGGAA
The DNA here is from genome assembly GCA_963810765.1 of uncultured Verrucomicrobiae bacterium. Lineage (GTDB taxonomy): Bacteria > Verrucomicrobiota > Verrucomicrobiia > Chthoniobacterales > Terrimicrobiaceae > DASTFP01. The sequence goes on along the minus strand of CAWEOV010000012.1, from coordinate 387,881 downwards.
GCGCCTGAGGGATTCCTTGCGCAAGCAGAATTAAGAGCCCAAAAGTAACCACCCACAGTGCCGCGTAGAATTTCCAGCCCGCAAGAAAAAGCCTCCACGCCTGCGCGGGCGCCATGCTTCCAAGCCCGTGCAGCAGCGAACATATAAGGTAGGGATAGACGGCGACTTCCAGGAGCATGACATAGAGCTGTCCGGCCGGACGAAGAGAATGCGCGTAGTCGCCCAGAATTACCCCCAGCAGAATTCCCATCACTCCTCCCACTGCAACCGGCCAGACCGAAAGTGGTGTCGGACTGGAAGGCGCGCGTCCGGAGGACTTGTCCATCAAACACAACTAGCGAATGAGCTCCCGAGAAGAAAGATCCTTCAATTGCAGTCACAGCCAACTCCGGCCTGCCGACAGCCTTGAGCCCGAAGAAAAGACCAAAAACGAACTCCTGGGCGGGCGCGTTAACCTCGACATGGCCGCGGCGGCTGCGAGCCACCTTTAAGGTTGAGCGTTCAAACGAGGACCGTTGGGATCAATCTCTCCTATCGGTTAGGCGGATCGAGGGTATAAAGAAGGCAGAAGCCATTCTGCTGCGTGCGCAAAAGATAAATCCCAAGGTTGCCATGATCGCTTTCAACCTCGCCTGTTTGTGGTTCGATGCCTGATTCGGACAAAACAAAACTCGCACTACATCCTCGAATCCGCATTCTCCTGGGCGGCGAAATCGTCATGGGTCCGGGAAAAGCGGACCTCCTGACCCACGTTGCCGAGACGGGAAGCTTGAGCGAATCGGCAAGGCGCATGAAAATGTCCTACATGAAGGCCTGGCTGCTCGTTCAGGTCATGAACCGCAGCTACAAAAAGCCGCTCGTTCAAGCGGAACGCGGAGGAACGAAGGGAGGAGGAGCGCACCTGACCAGCTACGGCCGCCACGTACTAGCCTGCTACCGGGAGATGGAGCAAAAAAGCCTGACGGCCATGGAGGAGCCGTGGAAAAAGATTCGCCGGATGCTTAAGAGTTCCCAGGCTTCGCGATGAAGACTTTCGGAAGCCGAGAATTCATTTCGCCCTTTTTTTGAAGGCATTCAAACCTTCACCGGAATGCAGCTTGAAATGAGATTTAGTCTCAGTAGGAATAAGGGAAATATGAAAGCCTCCTCCTGTGTCATTATGACCTTGCTCGCCGCATTTTGGATTGTTCCGCAAACGCGGGCAGCCTCTCCCACGCTAGCTACTATGTTCTGGACAAGGACAAGCATTTGACGGCGGAGCAGCGCCAGAGACTGCGACGGCTGGCAGAGCAAGGCCCGGTGCCGACACATGTCATCGCTATCCGCTCACAAATTTCGGATGCGGACAGCGCGGCGTTGCGCGCTGCGCTGATCGCTATGGATGAAGGAAATCCGGAACTTCGCGATCGCGTGTTTACCTCCCGGCTCGTAGAGGTGGATGCGGCTTCCCACCTTGGCTCATTGAAGGACTCGATAGCGCTTGCCAAACGGGGAAGTGAATGACTGACCGGTCCGAACAGGTAACCCTTCGCGAATTGGGATTGAAAAGGCAGGACCGCTGGCTTTTTCGCGGGATGGATATCCAAGTGCCACGAGGGAAGTTCATTGCGATCGTAGGGCCTTCCGGAGCCGGGAAGACCAGCCTCATGGGATGTCTCGCGGGAAGCGTTGTCCCTTCGGAGGGAGAAGTCGTCTTTCAATGCGCGCAAGGGTGCCGCCATTCCCCGCCCGCCTTCCGCAAGCGGTTAGGCATCGTCTTTCAGAATTTCCTGCTCATAGGGAATGGAACTCTGCTTCATAACGTGCTTTGCGGACGGCTTGGAAGATATCCATGGTGGCGAACCCTCGCGGGCTTCCCGCGCACGGATCGCGCCGAGGCGTTTGAGATCCTTGACAACCTGGGTCTCGCTTCCCACGTTTACCGCCGCGCAGCGGAGGTGTCCGGTGGCGAGCAACAACGGGCAGCGCTCGCCCGTGCTCTATTCCAGGAGCCCGAGATGTTCCTCGCCGACGAACCGGTCTCCAACCTCGATCCGGATCTCACATCCCTCGTCCTGGAAATCCTCCGACAACAAGCCCGCCAGCAGTCCCGGACGGTTGTATGCGTGCTGCATGATTCCAATCTCGTCGAACGCTTCGCCGATTTTGTTATCAAATTAAACCCCGATCAGCCGGAACGATGGGCGATTCGCGCCCTGCAACGCGACGATGACAATACCGAGACGGGACGGTGAGAGCCGCGCGAGCACAGAGCCAGAAAGCCTGCCCAGACTTGCCTGGCATCAGCGGGTAAACGTCACAACCGTTTCACTCTTCATCTTCCTGATCGCTATCGTGGCTTCGCTTCCCGCGATGCGCGGTTCCGGACGCGAATTGGATCACACCGCAAACCTGATCCGGTTTCTGAAGCGCTTTTTCCCACCGGATTTTTCGGTCGCGGGCCAGATTCTCGAAGCGCTGACCGAAACCGTACAGATTGCCGTGATGGCAACCTGTTTCTCGCTGATATTGGCGTTTCCGCTTGCCGCAGCTGGAGCGCAAACATTGTCTCCTCGCTGGCTCGTGGCCATCGCGCGAATGATCATGAACTGCATTCGCACGATCCCGAGCCTGATCTGGGCGCTGATAGCCGTGGCCATCGTCGGTCCGCATCCGCTGGCCGGTGTGGTCGGCCTCACTTTCTACAGCCTGGGCTACCTGGGAAAGTTTTTCAGCGATGCGTTCGAATCGGTTGACCTTGAAGTGGCGCGCGCGTTGCGCGCAATCGGCGCCGGACGCATCCAGGCCTTCCAGCACGGTCTCTGGCCAAATGCGCGTCCGTTGGTCTGGAGCTATTCGCTATGGATGCTCGAATATAACATCCGCTCGGCCTCCATTGTGGGATATGTGGGCGCGGGAGGCGTAGGCGTCCTGCTCCATATCTATCAGGAATACTATCAGTGGGACCGCTCTGCCGCGGTGCTGATCTTCATTCTGTGTCTGGTTACCGTTCTTGACCTCGCTGGAGAATGGGTCAGGCGGCAGGTCGCACCGCGCGTTCCTGGCAACGCGCTGGGAGCGTGATAGAAACCTTCCTCAGCGATTCAGGCTGAAGCGGAATATCTCAATTCGCGCTTTGCGCACCCCCCTTGGCGAAGGGATGTTCATGTCTCAGCCAATTCGGGGTCTTGAAGGGCGTTGCCTGCCCCTCGATGAGTGAGGTGCAGCTCCAAATGCGTCGCAGCGTCCTGGATGTCGTTGCGAGCCTCCTCCAGCTGCGCGTTCAGGTAGTTGAAGGGCAACAGGGCAAGAATGGCAACGGCCAAACCGCTCGCCGTGGCGATCAACGCTTCGGCGATGGCTCCCGCGATGGCTTGCGGACCTTCGATCTCCTCGCCACCGACAAGACCAAAGGAGTGGATCATGCCCGTGACCGTCCCCAACAGACCAAGAAGCGGAGCCAGCGTTGATCACGGTGTCCAGAATGGAGATTCCGCGATTGAAGCGCTTGAGCTCCAAGCCGGCCGCGCGAAGAAGGGCGTCTGAGGCCGACTTATCCCGATGGCTTAACGCATAGGTGAGCGCGCGCGCGACAAAATCGCCTCTACTGTGCGCGCATCCGCTCCGATGGCATCGATCCCGCCATGCCCCGAAATTGGTACGCGGGCATCAAGATCGTATTCTGAATTGTCTCCCGGACGATAGCTTCCGAGGAATAGCCGGGCAGCCACCTGCACCCATGCCTGCTCCAGTTCGCGAAAGACGGTTGACCTTTACGCCAAAGGGGCGAAGTCCTCAGGAATGCCAAGAGGCCTTCTTATCCACAATCTTAGGGCGGGATCGCTCGACGCGAAACTCATTCCGAAGCTTGTTTCCGCGCTCGGCGACGTGGCATCAGCTAGCATCGAGGAACTCGGACAAGCAGACAACGCTTTGCGCTACGCCAAGGCCAATAGTTACGACTGGATCGCCGTCGCGGGAGGAGATGGGACGGTCGAGAGCGTGGCGGCTACTTTGGTTGGCGCGACACTTCCTCTGGGCATCATTCCCGCCGGCACATTCAACAATTTTGCCCGAAGCCTCGATCTGCCTCTGGATCCCATGGAAGCTTGCGAAGTCATCTTAGCAGGCAATGCCCGGCCGACTGATGTCGGTTTTGCGAACGGAAGACCGTTTTTCGAATGCCTGGGTTCCGGCTTGGATGCGGCGCTGTATCCACTCGGCGAGGAGATCAAGTCGGGCCGCGTTCACCGGTTGATCGATTTCTTGCGCCGCGCCTACCGCTATCGGCGCCAGCAATTCGTGCTCTCGCTGGATCGACCGGTCTCTGACGCCCTCGCGCGCGGATCAATCAACGAAAGCCATCGCCTCATTCGTTTTCTCGGACGGAATCGAAAATCCAGTCTCACCCTCTCGGCCCTAATGCTTATCATCTCCAACGGCCCATATTTCGGGATGAACTTTGCCGTCGCGCCCGATGAACGCATGAACGACGGACTTCTTACTGTTTCGGTTTTTAGCCGCTACAGCAAACGTCAACTCTGGTGGCACTTTGCCTCTATTGCCTTCGGACGGCGCGAATACTCTCCAAAATCCATCGCTTTTCGCGTTGCGAGATTGCAAGTCGACGGCCCGCAAAAACTGCCGGTTCACCTAGACGGTTCCCCGCAGAAAGACTTCTGGCCGCTCGATGTCGAGTGCAAGAAGGGTGCGCTGCAGGTCTTCCGCAGGACGAAGAGATGAGAGATCCCTCACGTGGCTGTTTTGGCTCTTGATCGCAGCGCCTGGCTGAATGAAACGAAACTTTGTCGCATATGCGACGAGAATCGGCCGGCCTCAATCGGATCACCTTCGTCTCCCCGACACAGGGTCGACGGCGAGTCCGCCCTTACCTGCTCCCTCGAGAGAGGCTATCGCAGTCGGCGGCCATCACGAGAAGCTCTCTCCAGCATTCCGTCAGGGAAGTTCCAAACATCATCCTCAAGGAACGACCGGTTTCCAAGAGCGCCTATCGGATTTTTGGTCCGGGACCTTTGAAAGGAACTTCCATGCGCCACACTCGATAACCGCTGTTAACGCACCGGCTTTTGCTCGATCTCGGAGCCGAGATTAAGAAACGGAACCATCTGACTTCCATTCACGCGCGGCAAAACACCGTCCCACTTCTCGACCGTGCGGAGCTGGATCAACTCGGGGCTTTGCCTAAGCGCGTCGGCTTCGCGACGGATGGCATCCGCCCGCGCCTTGGACTGCACCTCCGTGGAATAGGCCTCCGCATCTGCGGACAACTGCCGCTCCGCCGCCGCGGCCTCGGCTTGCGTCACTCGCTTGAGCTTTTCGTTCTTGGCCTGCAAGGCCTGTTGTTCTGCCTGCACCTTTGACTCGATCGCGCGATTGAACTCCGGTGAGAAATTGAAATCCGTGATCGCGAGGTTTGCGATGCTGATTGCATTTTCGACGCCCTTTTCCCTGAGCGTGTTGTTGATGTAAGCGACAAGGCTCTGCTGGATCTGCAGTTTGACGACCTCACGCTTTGTTACGAGCTCTTCGGCCGTGAACTTCGCCGTGACCGACTTCACGCATTCCTGGATGGCCGGCTCGACCAGCGTGGCAGAGACCTTTCCAAGGTTGCCTATGCGTTGATACGTAAGCGGCGCAATTTCGCCATTCATGGAGTATTGCGTCGTGACCTGTGTGCTCACTGTCTGAAGGTCACGGGAGGCCGCGCTAGCTTGGGCATGGCTCGCGGTGAGCCGGATGTCCACCTGCTCCACCTGATCGATGAAGGGCTTCTTCAAATGGAAGCCCTCCCGAAGAGGCTCGGGCTGAACAGCTCCAAGTGTCCTCAGAACTCCGACATGACCCGCCTCAACGACCACACCTATGCCACTCAAAGCAATGCCAACTAGAATGATGATAATAACGACAGGAATGAGACCTTTAAGCGCGGGATTCATGGCAAGTAATTAATTATTTCCTCTTTCGAAAATCGCACCTTTGGAAGCGCGGACTGCTTGTCCTCTTGCGCGCGATAGCCGGCGGGGCAGTCCGCCACGGTCCAGAATCCGCTTCCTTCCACCCCGAGCGCCTTGTCATAGGCAGCGGGATCAAGGCCCTCCATTGGACAGGTATCCACGCCCAGCAGTGCGGCCCAGGAAATTGAAGATCGGGCCGAAGGTCAACCATGTGCTGGTAGGCGGCGACGGCCTCGGTGAGACGGCCCTGTTCCATCAGCGCGTCGCCGAGCAACCCGTAATCGAATGGCAGGGCGCGTTGCTTGACAAGTTCACGGGCGATGGCCTCGGCCTCCGCAAAACGATGGAAGCTGATAAACACATGGCCGCGCAGCAGCATCGCCTCGGAACTTTTGGGGTCAGCCACTTCCAGCGCAGCGGCACAGTGCTCCGCGAGTTTGTAGAATCCCGGATCGTAGCTGGATCGCGCCTTGGCGACATACAACCAGCCAAGCTTCTCCAGGAACGGCCGCGGCTCGGGCGTTTCTCTGATGCGCCGCTGGACGGTTTCAATGTCGCGATCAAGCGGGTCCCCGCCTGGCTGCGGGCTCATCGCGATCTTGTAGGAGATCGAGGCCCGCAATTGCGGGTGGGTCTTCGCAGAGTCCCCGGGGCGCGTAGCGGAGGTTGCGGCCATTCCGTCCGCGCCCTCGCCGAGACCTAAAGAGACGGTTGACAGGAGGCTCACGCACAGCGCGACTGCCGGGAATATCCTTGCAGATCGGTATGTGCGAAGAAGTCGCCGAGCTGCCCACAGAGATTCAGACGTACGGCTTGTCAGCCGCGCTTTGCGAAAGCGATAAGCAAAAATCGTAACGCAGGTCAACATGATCGAACGGGTTTTCACATCTACTACGCCTGTCTCGCTGCATCGGATCGCGATGATTTTTTACCCTTGTTCAGTTTTAGTGCGGGGAACGCGCGCTGCGGTTCGATTGACGCCCGGGCTCAAAGCTCTGTCCGGCTGATCATCGAATGAAAATGCGCTTGAAAATGCGATGTCGTGGAGATGTTGTCGGAAAGGCCCGCCGAGGCGAATGGCAATCCGAGTTCCCCTGCGAGTTGTGCGCTGGACCCGCCGGATCCCAGAAGCCAGATCGGGATCTCAAGCCCGGCTTCCCGGAACAGCGCGAATACGCTTTCCTGGTGCCGGCGGATTGAAGAAACTCCGGAGTTCTTCCAGTCTGTGCGGAAAATCCTCGTCTGCGGTGTCCAGATTTCGACGCAGGAACCGCACTGTCGCTTGATCGGCCACCCAAAACGGTGGAAACAAAGTTTTTCGGTGTGGCGCGAGATCAAGGGAGCGGCGAAGGCCGTCCCCCGGCGTGCCCCCGGCGAGAATAGGACACAAGTCGAGCACGGATAACGAGAATTCGGAGCCGTGTTTCTTCATTGGAGCATCTCCAACAGGCAGTTCACGCGCCGATGCCTTTCCGTGTCGAAATTTCTCGGGCCAAAAGACAATACATACTGTTAGTAATTTAAGTAGCTTAATTGCCTATTATGAGTCATATACCAATTCAGTCTATGAGGAAAACTGACGTCCTATCCAAATTCTTATTTCGTCTATTTCTTCGGGTTCGAGCTGATGGCCGCGATCGCTCCATCGCAGGGTAAGGTCGGCTCCGACTTTTCGAAGCAGATCTGCGAGTTGATCTGTGCCTTCCGGAGGAATGAAGGGGTCCCTTCTCCCAGCTGCGAGGAACACCGGAATCCCGGCAAGACTTAGTAGGTTCTCGGGAACAATCGGGAGCATTGCCCGCAATAGCACCGCGCCTGCTAAAGTTTCTGGCCTCAAGAGAAGGATACTCGCGGCAATGTTTGCGCCATTTGAATAGCCAACGGCAACGATCTTCCGTGTCTGAAGCTCATACTCCGCAGTAGCGGCGGCGACAAAGCCGGCGAGTTCGTGAGTTCGCCGAATCAGGTCAGCCTCGTCGAATATACCTTCTGCAAGGCGGCGAAAAAACCGGGGCATGCCATTTTCGAGGACCTTTCCTCTTGGGCTGAGCAAAGCAGCGCCAGGATGTAGCGACCGGCCAAGATCAAGCAGGTCGTCTTCGTTTCCACCAGTACCGTGTAGGAGAAGCAGGACTGGACTTTTTTTTCCGACAGGAATGAAACGATGAGTGAAAGCGTCAGTGCCAGGCATGAGATCCAATATCGGTAAAAATGCCCGTCCGTCGTGAAATTTTGTGAACGGTCCGGGCTAACACGCCATACTTGTAGCGAAAATCACGACCTCCTACATGCCGCGCCCGGGAGATGGACGCGCGTCGCCACCGTTCCAAGAAACTCGCTAGACGCAGTTGGAGTCGATCATCGCCCCGAGGGTTGCACCTGCCGAGTCGAGCCGTCGTCCTCGCCGACACCTTTCCTTATGCAGAAGCTCCGCCGGAAACAAGCGCTGCAACTGATCGCCAGAATCGTTATCGACTCAGACTGCTGGCTTCGCGACGCGACATCGAGCGTTGCTTGACCCTGGCTGAGTTGAGTTCGCCGGATCGAATGGGACGATCCACTGTTGGCGGCCATCGGCAAACCCAGGAGTCGCGGTAGAAAAGGCGAAGAACAAGTCGCCGGACGAATTGCTGCTGATAGCGCCAGTGCGCGCCATGCCGAGCACCGCGCGCTTGGCAACCCGTTTCAATTGATGGGGAAACAGTGGCGCATCGGTCGCGATAACGGCGAGGAGTGAACCTTCGTTTCCAGGCTCTTTGGGAGTGACGGGTTGAAGTTCGGTAATCTCCTTTCCCACCGGTCGAATCGCGCAATTTTTCTCACGTCTTCCGAGCCTGCTACTTGCGGCGGCGGTCTTAACCTCTGAGGGTCAGCGGGGGTTCGTCGTAGTAGCCGGACATCATCAAAGGCACAACCGTGAGCCTGCTGGCGGGGCAGAAAAACACTGTCGAGTAAAATAGTAACAAACCACACATAATTTTCTGAATGAGAAGATTACGCACATTTATGCCTTCTCGGAGTTTCATCCATTTCGCCGAGGGCTCTTACATAGTTTCGTGGTCGCCTCGATTGCAGGGGTTTGGTCTTCAATCCGCGCCAATCTGCGCAATCTGCGGATTGTCCGATCGGTGCCCGGCTGCCACATCGCCGGTTGCCTGAGGGCTCGCTTTCTTCTGTCAGCGATGACTAGACTAGAACGCAACTCCGATTGCGAAATGGAAGGCTCCCTGCGCCTCGCCCGGCTTTGGCGAAGGATTCAGTCCGTAATCGAACCGAATCGCGCCGATGGGGAGATTGTATCGCAGGCCGCCGCCGATCGCGTAGCGCATGTCTTCCACTCCGAAGCTTGCCGCATCCTGCACGACATTCCCGGCATCTACAAACAGCGCGCCATAAACGTCACCCCAGATCGGAAATGTATACTCAATGTTAAAAACGGTGAAGCTCTCGCCTCCGAGAGGATAGCCCGCGTCATCTCTGGGCCCCAGGGTCAGCTCGGAAAAGCTGCGCACGGTTGTGGCGCCTCCGTTGAAGAATCGCTCATCGATCGGGAGCTCTTGGCTGCTCAATGGAGAGATCAGACCCGCTCGAACCCCGAGCGCAAGCGAGGATTTCGCCGTCACGGGCACGTAATAGGAGAAACGAACACGTCCGCGGATGAAGGAAATAGACCCGATGTCATTGGGAGCGAAATCAAGCGAAGTGTCGAAGATGAAGCCCCTGGTAGGCAGTACTTTGTTGTTGCGGTAGTCGAGTGTCTGAGAAACTCCGATACCGACGACCGAATAATCTTCGGGCCCCACCAGACTGGAAGGGTTGATCAGTATCTCCGTGAGAGCGACGTATTTCCCGAGCACAAAAGCCGATACTTCCCAATGATCGGTGATTTGGCGAGACAGGCTGGGTGAAAATCCGACTTCATCTTTCGAGTAACCCTTTAGTGTGGCAGTCAGCGCGTAAAGGCGCAGCTTGAGACGGTAATCGCTGTCGAAGAGCCACGGGTCGGTGTAGATCACTTCCCCGCTGAGGCCACGTTGGTTCCATTCTGGCGTAATGCTTAGCCGCCGCCCGGTGCCGAAGAGATTCCGGTTGGTATAGTTAAGGTCAACGATGAGGCCGTAGAAACTGCCGTAGCCGAGGCCGAGGCCGAGTTCTTTCGACTTGGCTTCCTCAACACGCACATCCAGCCGCACAAGGTCGCTCTCGATAGCCTGGGGTGTGATTCGCAGATCCCGAAAAAGGCCGGTCTCGATCAGCTCGCGAAAACGACGGTCAATCAGCGCGGGACTGTAAACCTTTCCTCTCAGTCGACGGAGACGTTTTTCGATCAATGATGGCTTTACACCCTGAGTCCCGCTCACGGTCACGCCGTCGAATCGGTAGATGGGACCGGGCTCGATTTGGAAGACGGCACGCACCTTTCCGTCGCGAGCCGAGGCGGGATCTCCGCTGGCCTCGACGCTGACCGTGAAATACCCACGCTTTTTGTAAAAGTCCTCGAGTCTCCGTCGCGCCGAGGCGAGCCTTCCCGCCGTGTAGAAAGCCTTTGTGTCCTCGGCGATCTCTGCGAGCAATGTTTCGCGGGGAAAGACGACTGGACCCTCAAAGTGAATCGCGCCAAAGTGGAACTGGATGCCTTCCTTGATAGTTAGAGAGATTGCCGCGGAGGTGTTGTCGGAATTCAATGTGAACTCGGGAGGATTGACCACGGCATTCAGATAGCCTTCCGCTGCGTAGAGGCGCCTGATAAGTTCCGCTCCAAAAAACATGTCCGACTCGATGAACGGGAGACGCGTATCCTGCCTGATTCGAGGATAGCGTTCACGGATTGGGCCAAGCAGATAATTCGTCAGCGTGGCCGTATCGTAGGCATGATTGCCTATGAACGTGATGGCGCCGACCCGCGTAAGCGGTCCTTCATTTACAGTCAAACGCAGCCGCCAAGGACCCAGAACATTCGATGTCACCTCCGCCTGAGAATAGCCATGTCTTCTGTAAAACGACTCCAGGAAGAACACGGCGTCGTAAACATTCGCTTCATCGAGCCCAAACTCCTCGATGGATTGAATCTGGCGGGCAATCCCTTCGCGCAATTGCCAGCCTTTGAAGGCAGAGTTACCCTCAAATTCGATCTGAAGCTTTCCCGGTCTGCGAGATGACGGTACATCCGGCGTCGGGCTACCCGAGGCAGGCGGCTGCTCCAACTCCGGCGGCGCAGCGGTCTGAGCAAAAGCCTGGAACCCTGCCATCGCGAGAGCCGGAATCAGGCAGAGGCGCTTCATTTGAATCGCAAGAGGTATTTGATCTGCCCGCGAAAATTACCGCCGACACCAAGCCCGCCGACAAGGACAAGTTGATCCGACAGCGGAACACTCAGAGTTGCGGTCTGTTTGCCCGTTCTCGCATCTATTGCTCCAAGATCGAACTGAACCCGGCTGAGAAACGAATCGCTGGCCGCCGGAGGCTTGTTCCGCCGGAAAACGCTGCGATAGATCTTTTGAAGGAGAAGGATCGCCGCGCGCCCGGCCAGCACGTTCGGATCGCCGGAAAGCTCTTGAGTGGTCGAGCCGGTGGCAATCAGGGAAACAATTTCCATCTGGGGCAAGGGCGGATCGCTGCTGAAGACCGCTTCCGGATTTGTCAACGGCCCGGTGATCAAAACGTTTACATGATAGTCGCGAATGATGGACCTTCCCCGCAAATCGAAATGGGGCATGAAGGGATCGTTCCGTAAGAAATAGATGACGCTTGAATCGATCTGAAGCTGGCTGAAGGGCAGCGTCGCTGTGAGTTTCTCAACGTAGAGGGTTCCGTCCAGCCATGGTTCAAGACCAGTTCCCCCGAATGTGAGATTCCCGGTGATGCGGCCATTGGCGAGGTTACTTTGAATGCGAAAGGGATCTGCCGTTCGAATGGCGACGTTGAACTTCCAATCACGCAGGGGCGGATCGGGAAAGCTGATCAAGAGCGGTTGCATCGGAGGCTGTGGAGCGGGGCGCCCGGGCAAGCCGATGGGCAGGATATCAATCTCCTTAAAGAATCCGCTTCTCGTGGCAAAGAGATTTCCCGTTACGCTTGCCGCATTCAGAGGCCCGCTCAATCGCAGATCGGCCGAAGCCCGCACGCTGATCATATCGTTCTGAACAACGAGGGCGTTGCGACCGTTCAGGCGAATGTCGAGAACCGGATTGTTGAGGGGCGTCAGGCTGATGCTTCCACCGGCGCTGATCGATCCGCCACCGAGTCCAACGTCCAGGCGATCTATTGTCACGCGATCGCGCGTGAAGTTCACCCGAAGCGTTGAATTTGCGATTGGAGGCAGAATCGGGTCGGCAAAGCGCAGCGCCGAGACGTCCGCCACGATTCCGCCAGTAAGGTTCGGCTGCCCAAAGGTCCCTGCGACGTTCACATCGACGGTCGCGGTTCCGCGGCTTAGACGGATCGCGGGAACCAACGTGCTGAGGAAAGCCAGCGACGAGCGCGGCATGGACACACGAAGATCGATTGGCGTCTGCGGATCAATCTGCCGGTTCTTTCTGATGGCAGGAATATCGAAGGGAACGTTCCCGGAGATCCGCAAGGGTTCGATCAGCTTCTGTCGAACCTCACCATTAAGACGCAGCCGGTCCCCGCGAAACTCAAGATCGAGCGAACCATCAGCCGGGGCGAACTGTGCAGCTTCTGTGGATTGCATCCTGGTTGCGCGCAGCGTCGCCCTGGCAACCAAGTCGTCGAGCGTTCCTTCGGCGTTGACATCCAGATTTAGCACTCCGGTCATGGGCGGCTTCTTTTCTCCCAACTGGATAAAGAGCGTGCGCAGATCGAGATCCTTGGTCCGCAGCGCAAGCTTGAGAGGTTCGCTGTCGGGAATAAGACGGTCAGGTTGATTCGCCTCGGCGAGATGAAGCGGAATTTCAAGCGAGCCCTCGATAAGCGTGAGTTTCTTCTGGCGGACCGAGAGATTGGAAAGGCTCAGGCGATTGTCCTTCCAGAAAAGCGAAAGCGTCGCCTCGCCGTATTTTCCCGCCGTGGCTCGAAGATCGGGCACGTTGATAAATTGCGGGGAGTAAGAAGCCGTCGCGCGCGCGCTGAGATCTTTCAGATCGCCAAACTGCCCTGCTGCGAGCTCGATAAGAGCATCACCAGTATGTTGTGGCGCACGGAGATCGCCCTTGCCTTGCCATGTAAGCCGCAGTGACCCGCCAATTTTCGGGGGCATTGCTTCGTAATCGAGCAGCGGCTGAAAGAACGATAAGTCGTTGAGTTGGATGTTGAGTGAACCCCCGTAGTCGAACGGTTCCGCAAGCTGCATGGTCGCGCTGCCCCGGATTGCGTTCTTGTCATCGAAGACGACATCGAGCGGCGAAAGCCGCGCCTGATTCTCGACCACCTCGAGGCGTCCATCGATTGCACGGACCGGCAATCCCTCAACTTCGATATTGCGGCCGGTGATTCCGAAGTCCCCTTTGTAAACGCGATTTCGCGCGCTTGCCTTTCCCGAGATCCGCAGCGTGCCTTTAAGGTTCGCTCCGCTCTCGGGTGCAACAAAAGCGCTTAGCTCCGGCGCGTCAATGACCAGATCAAGATCGAGCGGTTGGCCGTCCCACGACTTAAGATCGGCAGGCAGTTGGTAGCTTCCCTGGAGACTAGCGGTATTCGCGGCCTTCGCCAGGGTCAAACCCTTTAGTGAAATGTCCGACCCCTGCGTGGCCAGCGCGAGATTCAACGAATCGATGACATAATTCTGGAAGCGAACAGTTTTTATCCCACCGTCGAGCTGGGTAACGAGACTTTCAAAAATAGGCGAGTCCGGTTTGGTTCCCAGATCCTTTTCTAAGTTTAAGGAAAAGTGTGTTCCCGTGAGCTCGATGTTGGAAAATGCCAGACCGGAAGAATCGAGCACAGTCTGGGCGGAAAGCTTTCCATCCACGAGGTGAAAATCCGTGTTCACCGCCAGGTCGCCGATGATGTCCAGCGGAAGGATGAGGGCGGCGAGATCCGGCGTGAAGATCTCAAGCCGTCCGGAGGCGGATGTCCTGGCGAAATCGTTGAGCGTTTCGGGCAAAGCCGCTTCGGCCCGGAGGTCGATGCGGTTATCCTGGTCGAGACGGTCAGCGATCTTCACGTTGGCGCGTTTGTCCCTCATTTCCACGCCAAGCGTAATGTCGCCGATCGTCTGTCGTTCGAAAGCTGCGCCCGACAAGAGCACCTCCGCATGCCCGGACCAGCCCGACGGCTTGCCGGGCTCGCCCTCAAACGTTACTGTAAGACGATCCAGTGTTGCTTGAAGCGGGACGGAAAGATTGAGGTATTTCCAAGCCTGATCGAAGCGCAGACCCGAACTTTCGGCTTTGACATCCAGGCGATTGCTCGCGTTCAGATCGGAGACCCGCGCCGTGACCGCGGTTGGCGCGCCGAAAAAGGTGCCGCTTAGGCCGAGACCAAGCTCGCCATCGTCGAGCTTCGAAGCGTCGAGATTGAATTTATCGAGCGAGATCTCGGATCCGATCCTAAGATCTGTAAGCATCAAATTACGACCGCGAAATGTGGTTGCGCCGGAAATTTCAGTCCATCGGTGCACGCCTGGAACGTCCAATGTCTGAATCTTCAAGATCCCTGGGCGATCTGGAAGCAGGCTGAGAAAAAGGCCGGCAAGCTCGGTGTTGCCCCTCGGGCCGTAAGCTATGAAATTTACGTTCTCGAGATTCAGCAAATCGGGAAACAACGCCGGAAACTTGAATTGCTGGGGCTTTTTCTCCTTTTCCGGAGGCAAAGGTTCGCCGGGGGTCAATTCGATGTAAACATTGCGTGCATCAACCAGCTTGAGAAACCCTGGGAGGCCGTGGCGGATCAGCCCGATCAGGCTGTAGCGCAGATTGAGTGTGCCGATCTCCAACCGCTGAACCGGCCCAGGCTCGGTTGGAGTTCCACGCAAGTTCGATACACTCAGCGTCGTGAAGATCGATCCGCTTATTTCATAGGTTAGATCGAGGTGCTGCTGTTGCGCAGCGCGAACGATAAAGTAACGCGTGCCTTCGAAGAACAACGGGCGATGAAAAATCGCCAGCAGGGCGATAAGCGAGAGCAGTCCGAGACCGATTCGCTTAAGCCAGCGGCGCCAGCGCGGCTTGGCCATTTTGTCGGTCGCGCTCATAGAGCCGGCGTCGGGACAGCGCCAGCGATAAATTCAAGGATCGGCGGTTGTTGCTGCATACGTGCCCAAAGGGGTCGTAGTGCCATGCTTCGAGCATCCCGTCAAAGCTTCTCCGCGAGCGAGTTAATCACGGTCGCAGATATCGCGGGCAAAGAGGGAACGCAAATACATGAAAATTCCGCCTGGGAGAATGCTGGAAAAAAAAGGCATGCCTTACGTTGCTGTTGATTCTCAGCAGATCGTAAGAAACTCAAACGCACGCTTAAATCCCCACTTTCCCACGACGCCTACGGTAACATTTGCGACGTAGCGAGGGCCGAAAATTGGCGCATCCTTGGGAATCACCATTCGAGGCTTGATCCGGCGTGGGTTCTTCAAAAATCTCTCCCCAGCTCCCTTGGAAAGGCGTTATCACGTGCAGCCGCGGATCAAGAAAAGGAAAAGAAGGATCGGGATCGGCACCCCTAGGAGCCACAGGACAATCCAACCCAACTTTCCACTTTGAGCGGCGCGTTTGCTGAGATACCTCATGCTCGGGAATCGCCGGTAAGAGCGCTGCCGCGCTTATCCAAAATGCAGAACCCGAATCATTTTCGCTCCGGCTCGACCTTTCCGCGCCTCTCGAGCCAATAAGCCGTGAGCCAGCAAAGCATGGCCCAGGCCGTGCCGCCGGCCCATCCGGCGACAACGTCCGTGGGGTAATGCACGCCAAGATACACGCGGCTCAATCCGATGAGAAAGCTCAAAAATAGCGCCGCGCTCACACAATAGATCTTCGCCCGCCACCCCTTCATCGTGCGCGCGAGAAGCACCGCCACCGTCAGATAGACCACCGAAGACATCATGGAGTGTCCGCTCGGATAACTCTTAAACAGAGCGTCCGTCAGATGGGGAACGACATTCGGCCTGTCCCGCTCAAAGAATCCTTTTAGGCCGGCGGTCAACAATGTCCCTCCGCCAACCGACACAAGTATCAGCACAGCCGAAGCGTACAAACGCTCGATCAACAAATATCCTACCGCTAGCAACGTCATCAGCGAAAGCACCGCTCCGCTTCCCAGTGATGTGATTTCCCGGCTCCAACGCTCCAGCCACGGCGGCCCGATAGGACGCGACAAATCCTCTGCAGATCGAAGATCCCGCATCCAACGGACCTCTGTTTCATGCAGCTCGTTCTCGCTCACCAGATCGGTCACGCCGACGAAGGTCAAAATGCCGCCACAAAGCGCAGCCACCGCGAGCAACAGCACAAACTCATGCCAGCCCACAGAGCGCAACAAATCAACAAGTCTCGCCATTAGATCGGGCGGACTTTAGCTGGCGTGGCTGAACCAAATCTCCCTTCGAAAAATTCAATCGCTCTATACCGGACCTCAAGAGCCAAAAAGATCACTGGCGTTTTCGCGGAACAACAATCGCCGCCGCGAGATTCCCGATCATACCAATGCCGAGGAAGGCTCCTGCGAGCCATTTCATGAGCGATTGAAAAGTTTGGTCCGCCATATTCAGCGGGAGCGACATTGGCACGGAAACGATCTGCGCGCCGATCACTTCATCCATCTTCCATCCGAAGCCGTTCGCAGTCCCATAGAGTTTTATCATTTCGGGAGGAGCCTTGTCGGGCGTGCTATGACATTGCAGACAGCTCACGTTGTTGATCCTGATTGGCCGCGCGAGAAATAGGGATGTTCCACCCGGTGTCTCCCGAGTGCTCATGAACTCGCTGCTCGACGCGTTCGCGGCGCGAAACTGGTTCACAACGTCGGTTTCCCAATCGGTGGACCGGTTGCGCGGGTTCGTTGGATTGAGTGTGGCTTCCTTGTAAAAGTAATCGGGAAACTTTTCGCGCAAGTAACCAAAGATCTCCGTGGCGGCAAAGGCCGGAACGGACTGCGGGTGGAACTCGGTGTCAAGAAGTTCCCCGGGCTTGTCCTTCATCGAATCGATAAGTCTCTGCTGGGCTTCAATCGCGCGCTGCTGCGCCAGGAGGAAGCCGCGTCTCACGTTGGATCGAACGTCTTTGGCCGCCTCGACATCGACCGTCTTCGGAAGTTCGTCGAGCGTCTTCTGAAGCTCGGCGATAGCGCTCTCCAGCTTAAAGTTCTTTTGCTGGAGCAGTGGTGCGACCTGCTTGGTGGTGTAGGTGCGGCTGGAGAGAGCTGTCTCCATCATGATGCGAGCATTCTGGATCACTTGCTGGCGTGCGTTCTCCAGAAGCAGCTCTCTTGCGATATACCCCACCGCACCAAGGCATACGGCAAGCAGGGGAATGAAGATCAGATTGAATTTTAGCAGTTTCATCGCTGGCTTCCCTCAGGGGCAATGACAAAGCGAAATCCCGCGTCATCCATCCGGAAGAGCGGATCATAGCCACGCCGATAAGACGAGAGCATTTCCTCTGAGCGTGACGTCGCCCATGAGCCGCCGCGCAAAACACGCCACTTGGTGGACTGGTTGAAACGGTCAAGACACCACTCCCAAACGTTGCCACCGAGAGCGTGAAGCCCGAGGGCGTTCGCGCGCGTCGCCTCGACCGGCGCAGTGCGCGGAAAGGCATCGCGATAGCCTTTCAGAAAGGTCCAAGATGCTGGAGCGCCCTGTCGGGATTCTTCGCCCGCGTAGTTGCCCGCGCCTTCTGGGGGCGGCAGGGCGCCACCCCATGGATACACCCCCTTCGAGCGCCCGCTTCGCTCTTCAGGTGTGGCGCCTTCCTCATGCAAAAGCCCAATGGCTTCGCTCCATTCGCCGTCGGTAGGCAGGCGGTAACGTTGAAACGCCGTGATTGCTCCCTGGTTCCGCTCCTTCCTTGTTAGCCAGGCGCAGAACTGGTCCGCATCTTCCCAGCAAACGCCTACAACCGGGTCATTCGGCGTCTGCGGAAAACCGGGTGACTTCCAGCTCAGATTGCGGCGCTGGAAGCCTTCCTGCTTCATCGCGGAACTCATTCCGCCCTCGGCGTCGTAGCGAGTTGATTGCACGAACGCCTCGAAGTCGCGAACGCGCGTCTCAAAGGCCGCCATATGAATGTTGCCGACCGGCACGAAGCTCATCTCGAGCGTATTTGTCCAAGGCTTTCCGGGTCTTGGCGGAGAGATTGCCGCTGCCGCGCCATTCGAAGCAGTCGCTGGTGAAGGTACAAGCGCCGGCACAGCGACCGCTTGTGGCTGGAGAGCCTTCCACACCACCCAGGACCCGGCACAAAGCGCGGAAACCCCAAGGATGGCCGCGGATATCCGCAGCCATCGACGTGGGGCCGACCCGGCGAGCGATGACGATCCGGTGTTTTGTCTCACCGGAACAAGCACCGGCGGCGCTATCTCAGATATCGAGGATTCGACCGGCGGCGCGACGAGCCGCCGCGGACCGCCGTCAGATGGATGCGCCCGGCTCAATGCCTCGTAGAAGTCTGTGGCACTCGAAAAACCATGATCGACGGATAGCCCGCGGCGCAGCACTGAGGTGGTCTCCCAGTCGAGCTTCGCAAGCGGGATAAAGTTCTTCGGGTCGCCGCCAAGCAATCCATAAGTTAGCGCGGCGAGGCGGCTCACCGTCGCGGATTTTTCGTCGGAGGAGACGGTCTGGCTGGCCGCGACGGTCGCTGAGGGGTCCAGTTCGCGCGCGCCGGCCACTACGTGAACCTTTGCCAGCCAGGCGGGCCACTCATCAACGGGACAATTCAAGAGCACCTCGGTCGAGGAGGCTTCCAGGCCTTCGGGAAATTGAACGAAGACCCCGGAGAGACTGATATCGGGCTTGAGTCCGAGGCCGGCAGCCGCATCAACGGCGGCAACCAGCTGCGAAACGAGCTGGAGAACCTCCCTCAGCGACAATTCCCGACGGGCACGCACCAGATCGATGAGGGAAAATCCCTCCATCCACTCGAGTACGATAAAACCGAAATCCCCTTCGCGTTCCAAGGCCAGAACCTTGACGAAATTCGGATGCATCGCGTTTTGCGCCTGAGCAGCTTCCTGACCCGCCAGGGAAAAAGCCGCCGAATCACCACGCAAAATGCGCAGCGCCACACGTTGCTTTAACCTTTCATCTTCTGCATGAAAAGCTGCGCCTGGCTCCGAGGCGTTGAGGTCTTCGATCAACCGATAACGACCCTTGAGCACCGTGCCAACCCTGGGCTGCGAGCTCAGACCGCGGGAACTGCTCAGCTCCACGGTCTGGTACGCTCTGTCTGATGGAATACCGCGCGCCGAGGAAGCACCGCCCCGCAACTCCTCGATGCAGCGCTTCAGCTCGACCCGCAGCTCGGCGGGTGACTGAATGCGCCGCGCAACGTCCTTTTCAAGCATCCGGCGAAGCAAGGCGACCACTGCCGAGGGAAGCGAAGCCAGTGTTTCGAAAGGAGGCGCCTTATCGAGATGCTGCGCAATGACGCTGGCCAGGGAGCCGCTAAATGTCGGTTTGCCGGTGAGCATGTACCAAAGCGTCACGCCCAGGGAGTAAATGTCGGAACGCGCGTCTTCATCCTTTTGCTCCAGTTGTTCCGGACTGGCAAAATATGGCGTGCCCACGAACCCACCCGCTGTGAGGCCGTTCACGGAGGCGTTCTGAGCGATTGCGGACTTAACGAGACCGAAGTCGATCACCTTCACTAGCACGTCCCCGTCGCTCTCGCGTACCAGCATGAGATTGGACGGCTTGATGTCTCGATGCACAAGGTAGCGCTTCTCAGCCGCGATGAGCGCGCACGCGACCTGCTCAGCGATCTCGAGGGCCGGCAAGCAATTCAGCGGGCCATCACGCTTCACAAGTTCTTCCACGGTTTCCCCGTCGATGAACTCCATGGCATAGTAGTAACTGTCGCCGCGCTTCCCGAGGTGAAAAACCGAGGCGACATTGCGATGCCGCAATTGCGCCGCCGATCGAGCCTCCCGAAGAAACCGCTCTTCAGCCGTGCTGCTGCCCAGAAGCGACGCCGCGATGACTTTCAACGCCACGTGGCAGCGCAAACTGGTGTCAAAGGCTTTGTAAGTCACGCCCATGCCGCCTTGGCCAAGCTCGATATGCTTTCCCTGGTCGTTCTTGAGAAGCTGGTAATGCTCGAAAGTGTCCACTTTGCGACCCCCCACCTTGCTTGCTCTCCGGCGAAAAGGCAATTGCGGAGAAGACCGTGCCCTCCTCAAAGAATGCAAGCAACGCGAAGAATTGATTCGTTGGATCGTTCTGTTATGTCTCTTTCGTGTCAGAGACCTTTTCAACCGGTTTTCTCTCGCGCCCAACAGCCGAACCATGATCGCGTCTTCGCTGAACTGTCACAAAGTTAAATCGTTAGAAATGAGCGTCTGAGGGCAAACCGGCAATCGAATCAGCTGAAATGAGCAAACTGAACGTCTTTCAGAATAGGACCAATACGAGGGAGGACCAGCACTGCTCAGACACTGCGCAAACAAGATGCGATTCTGATTTCGCAAAACAGTCCATAATGCGTTTCGGAGCGGCGTTTCGTGAACTTGAGTGGCGTGACCGGCTGAGCTTCACTTTCGCGACCGTCCTCGGCCTGACGCTCGTGCTGGTTCTCAGTCCGATCCTGTTAGTTTCATGGGTCTGTCTTCTCCTTGCTCGCATTTCACGTCCAAGCAAGCCTGCCCTCAAATCCCGCCAGCCTTAGCCCAACTCTGGCAGGAACGTGCGCAAGCAGTCCTCGTCGAGGAAGAGCTTCGATTTTATTTATGCGGAGCCTCGGACTGTGCCTGAGTCGGGCGGCATCATCTTAATGGTATTTAGGGTTGGGCTCATTACTATTCTTCTACCGCCCTTCCCTGGCACTCTTCTAAACGTCTCATTCGGGAAGCACTTTCTCCTTAGGGAAGAAGGTCCGCTTTGGCGTCAGCCTTCCGTCTGAGTGCAGGAGAACGCGGCCGCCTCGAGCATGACGGTGTGCTCCCGGCTCACTTTCCGCCCAATGTTTTCTCGAACCACTCGCCCATCCGACGAATAAAGATTCCGACAGCTGCTCCCGGCGATTTCTTTAGCAGCTCGGCGACACGCGGGCTCAGATCTTCCTTGGGGTTTTGCAAGCTACCCGGCGATCAAAACGGCAGCGCCGATTACAAAAAAAAGCCAGAAGCGGATGCGTGGCCAGGTAAACATGATCTTCTACAGTCACACGCCCGTCGTCGCTCTGCCACCCCTCGTCGCGATGCTTGCCTTGCAAAGCATTTTACCGGCGTCCAAGGAAACCCTGTCTCGGCGTTCGCTCTAAATTTTCAACATCTTGAGAACGGTGGTCGCAATGCCGTCGGGAATTTCGAAGCGAATGACATTGTCTTTGAGCATCTGCTGGGCGAGCAGAGAGAGCCATTGGCGCGAGCAATCGAGTTCCTGGGGAACAAAGAACGTGCGGCCATCGCTTTCCTCGAGCATGTACTTCATGCTGGCGTCAATGGGCTCCGTTTCACCAAGAAGATTCGCCGTAAGCGAAATATGCTTGGCTTGGGTATCGATATGAAGCGTGGTCATTTTGCCGTATTCTTTGAGTTTGTGATTGAAGAATGCCTTCAGTAGTTGGCTGGTGAGACGCTTCCTCATGGGTTTTGATTGGATGGCAGATCGCCGATTGTAATACAATTCCGCAACCCTCGCGATCTGAAATGCCATCTCAGCCTGATGGGCCTGGATGGGAAGCTCTCGCCTTGGATGTCGCAGCCAGCGCGACGAGGCCACGGCGCGCTTGCGGAAGCTCTTGCCTTCCTGACGGTTCCGAGGTCATCACGTTCATCGTGAAAGACATCCGTGCCCGGAAGAAAAAGGAGTTGCGAATCAAAGGATTTATCATGAACTTACACGATATGAAAAGCCTGCTTTCTTCCGTTCATCGCCGCATTGCGAAAGCGGTTTTGTCCTTCGAGCAGAGGGAGGAACCGCCTTTTGTGTCCGACTTGGTGCGACGGCTCGGGTATGCGGCCGAAAGCAGTCTGACCGCGACTCTGCGCATCATGGAGCGCAATGGACTCGTTGTCATCCAGGGCGGCGGGGAAAAAGGCCGGCCGCGGGTGGTGAGGCTGACTGCCAAGGCGCGATTCGCGTTAGGCGCGGGTGGCATTCCGCTTTTGGGAGCGATTCCCGCCGGCCCCTTGGAAGAGGCCCTTGCGCAAGCGGAGGAAGTGCTGGAACCCGCGAATCTCCTGCCTTACCGGGAGGGGGATTTTCTGTTGCGGGTGCATGGGGATTCGATGATTGGCGACGGAATTTTGGATGGCGATTGGGTCTTGCTGCGTCCGAATCTGACAGTCCAGCATGGCGAGATAGCGGCGGTGCTCGTGGGAGAGGCGCATGAGACGACACTCAAGCGGGTGCTTTTGGTGCCGGAGAAGTCCGAGATCATCCTGCGTGCGAGCAATCCGCGTTATACCGATCTGGTGGCAAAGGCCGAGGACGTGAAGGTGGCGGGCATTTTTCGTGGGCTGATCCGGCATGCAAACGCATGATTCCAAACTTGTTCGGATGGAAGAGTTGCGGGCGTTGGTGGCGGAAAAATTCCCGCAATCTTCACGCAGGCAGGAGGGGCGGCTGCCCATAGGCTGCAAGGCCTTTGATCAAAAAGGAGGGCTTCTCCGGGGCGCGGTTACTGAAGTTTGTGGCTCCATCGCAGGCGGGGGGTTGCTTCTGGCCGCTGTGGTGGACGCGGCAGTGCGCGATGGATTTTTCGTCGGCCTGATCGACGCCGCGAATTCGTTAGAGCCGTCTGATTGGATGGATGAACACCTTAGCCGCATCCTTTGGGTGATGTGCGATTCGGCCGGCCCGGCAATCAGGGCGGCGGACATTCTGCTGCGAGATGGCAATCTGCCGGTAGTGGTTTTGGATCTGCAAATGCTGCCGATGGCACAGTTGCGGCGCATCCCGGCAAGCACGTGGCATCGTTTTCTACGCATCATCGAATCGACCGCCATTGTGCTAACGGTACTGACGCCGCAGCCGATGGTGGAAGGCGCTGCCACCCGCATGGCAATCCACACAGACCTCGCCATGGACGCAATGCATTTTCCCCGCCCTGCTCTGTGGGAGCGTCTTGATGTGCAGATCTTCGAGCGCGGCACTGCTGCGTTCGTGGAGGTCTTTCAAAAATCCGCATGAGGCACCATGTTTGGCTGCATTTTTTTACCCAGATTCCGTCTCCAGTCAGCTTTGCGCTGGCACGATGTGCGAGGTCCGGCTGTCGTTGTGGACGAAGCCACGTTGAAAGGAGTCGTTTCGGAAGTCAGCGAGGAAGCGGAAACCAAAGGAATCGCCGCAGGCATGACTTCCGCCCAAGCCATGGCGCGAGACACGGGCATAGTGATCCGGCCACGTTCTCCGGCCCAAGAACAATGCCTTAACCAAATCCTCGTTCAAACCGCACTCACGCTCTCGCCAGATGTGGAGCTGAGCTGCGACGGCGCGTGCGTGGCCGACCTCCGCCGTGTTGGAAAAGCAACCTGCTGGCAGCAACTGGCCGATCAGCAAATCGCGCACTTTCGCGCGCAGGGCTTGCGCGCTGTGGTGGGCATTGCTCCAACGCCGGACCTCGCCAATCTTGCGGCCCGTGGAGCGCAACCTTCGGCTATTGTTTACGATGCTGGAGCTTTCACGAGCAGCTTGCCCATTGAGGCCCTCGAACCTTCGGAAAACCTTCTTCAGATTTTGCACGGCTGGGGGATTCGCCGCGTCGGCGAATTTCTTGCCTTGCCAAAAGTGGAAACCATCGAGCGCCTTGGACCTGAAGCGGAAGCTTTGCGGCGCAAGGTCTCCGGACGCAATAAGCGCCTGCTTCGCTTGGTTCGCGCGGTGCCGGAGTATGCCGAGGCCTTTGATTTCGACTGCGAGGTTGAAACTATTGAGCCGCTCTTGTTTTTGCTGCGGCGATTTCTGGATGGGCTGTGCGAACGGCTTCGGGCCGTTTACCGTGTGGCGCAAAACCTTGTGCTCTGTCTGCCGCTGGAGGACGGTTCGAGCCACGAACGCACTTTTTGCATCCCTGTGCCAACAGCCGAGGTGGATGTTCTTTTCCGCATTCTTCATACGCACCTTGAAGATTTGCAGCTCGCAAAACGGCCGATAGGTATACGGCTGAGCATCCACGCGGCGCTTCCCGCGAAGGATCAACTTCGGCTCTTCGAAAGCGCACTACGGGACCCGAATCGGTTCGGCGAAACGCTCGCAAAATTGAAGGCGTTTCTCGGCAATGACAGCGTCGGTATACCCGCCAGAAGCAACACCCACCGGCCAAATTCCTATATGCTGGCGGATTGCTTTGCTGCGGAAACGGAAACCGGAAAAAAGCCCACATGTCCAAGTGAACCGCCGCGCGGACTTTCCCTGCGCCGCTATCGCCCCGCCCTCCCAAGCGCCGTGCGCATCAATAATGGACGCCCGGCCTCGGTGGAATCGTCCGCGGCGCGCGGCATCATCCGTGAATGCGCCGGCCCCTATCGGCTTTCGGGAAACTGGTGGGACAGCGAGCGCTGGCAGCAAGAAGAATGGGATGTGGCGCTCGCCAATGGCGGCCTCTACCGCCTCTCACGTCGTGAGACCATCTGGAAAATCGAAGGCTGCTATGAAGGGTGAAAAAATTACAAAACGGGTTTCACAGAAGTTCGCAAAGGAAGCAAAGAATTTTCCAAAGCAAAGACCTCTCCATCCCTTTGCTCCCTTTGCGTCCTTCTGTTCAAAATGGTCTTCCGCGTTGCAATGACCTACATCGAACTCCACGCCTGCAGCGCCTTCAGCTTTCTGCGTGGCGCATCGAATCCGGAGGACCTCGTTTGCACCGCCGCCCGGCTCGGTCTTCCGGCGCTCGCTCTGTGCGATCGTGATGGACTTTACGGCTCGCCCCGCCTGCACGCAGCCTCAATGGAACATGGCGCCCGCGCCTTGGTCGGCGCGGAACTCACTCTCGAAGACAAAAGCGTCCTTCCTGTCCTTGTTGCCAGCCGAACCGGATACCAAAACCTCTGCCGCCTCATCACTGAAGCCAGATTGCGCGGCACAAAGACGGAATCCGCAGTGCTCTGGAGGGAACTTCCCGCTTATGCGGAAGGGCTCCTCGTCCTGACAGGCGGCGAAGAAGGAATCCTCAAAAATCCCTGCCAACCGGAAGTCCTTAAAAAACTTCAGACCTTGGTGGCGATCTTTGGAAAGGACAATGTTTTTGTCGAAATCCAGCGCCACCTGCGACGCGGAGAAACCTGGCGCAACAACCACATCGTGGCATTGGCCCGCGCACAGAGACTCCCGCTTGTGGCCACTAATGGCGTGCTTCACGCCGAACCCGACGGACGCCGCGTTGTGGATCTTTTCACCTGCGCGCGGCATCACACATCTTTTGATTCCGCCGGACGCCTTCTAAGCATCAACGCCGAGCGACATCTCAAATCCGCCAGGCAAATGGAGCACCTCTTCGCCGACCTGCCCGAAGCCGTCGAAAACACGGCGCTTGTGGCCGAACGCCTCGAATTCACACTCGAAAATCTCGGCTACGAATTTCCGAAATACCCGGTGCCTCCCGGTGAAACGATGGATTCGTTCCTGCGCACAGTGGCCTTCGCCGGAGCGCGAGCGCGGTATTCCCACCTCAGCGCAAAAGTGCTCAAGCAACTCAACTTCGAACTCGACTTGATCTGCCGCCTCGGCTTCTCCGGCTACTTTCTCATTGTCTGGGACATCGCGAACTATTGCAGCCAAAACGACATTTTTATGCAGGGGCGCGGCAGCGCGGCCAATAGCGTCGTGTGCTACAGCCTTGGCATCACTGCCTGCGATCCCATCGCCAGCAATCTCCTCTTCGAACGCTTCCTTAGCGAAGGCCGAAAGACATGGCCCGACATCGATTTGGACCTTCCCAGCGGCGACCGTCGCGAGCGCGTGATCCAGGAGGTCTATCGACGCTACGGCAAGCATGGCGCGGCCATGACTGCCAATGTCATCACCTATCGCGGCCGTAGCGCCATGCGCGAGATCGGCAAAGCGCTGAACTTTTCGCCCGATATCATCGATCGCTTCTCGAGTTTGTATGCCAATGGGGACTTCCCCCACACCATTGCCTTGCGGGACCAGCTCCAACAGGCGGGAATCCCTTCCGATCACCCTCGCGCAGAAGCCGCCATCCAGCTCTACACGCAGATCTATGGCCTGCCGCGCCATCTCGGACAACACTCCGGCGGCATGATCATCTGCCAGGGCGCGCTCAGCTCGATGGTCCCGCTCGAAAATGCCTCCATGCCCGGACGCGTCGTAGCGCAATGGGACAAGGACGATTGCGAAGATCTCGGCATCATCAAGGTGGACCTTCTTGGCCTTGGCATGATGGCCGCGATGCAGGACGCCCTGACGCTGTGCGCGGAACGCCAGCGTCCCGTCGATATTGCCGCCATTCCCAAGGATGATCCGGCGGTTTACGATCTTATGACCCGCGCCGACACGATCGGCACTTTCCAGGTCGAGAGCCGCGCCCAAATGGCCACCCTTCCGCGTCTGAAACCGAAATGCTTTTACGATGTGGTCGTCGAGGTGGCGATCATCCGTCCCGGCCCCATCCAGGGAGGCATGGTGCACCCCTATCTCGCCCGGCGCGAAGGCACCGAGCCGGTTACCTACATCGACGAACGGCTGCGGTCCACCCTCGAACGCACGCTGGGCGTCCCTTTGTTTCAGGAACAACTCTTGAAAATGGCCATGGTCATGGCGGATTTCAGCGGCAGCGAAGCCGAGGAACTGCGCCGCGCGCTAAGCTTCCATCGTTCGCAGGAAAAGATGGAAAAAGTTTGCGTAAAACTGCGCCGCGCCATGTCCGCCAAAAACGTCAACCCCGAGGTGGCGGAAAAGATTGTCCAATCCGTGCAATCCTTCGCCGTCTATGGTTTCCCCGAGAGCCACGCAATCAGCTTTGCCCTCATCGCTTATGCGAGCTGCTGGTTGAAAGTGCACCGAACCCCGGAGTTCTATTGCGCCCTGCTCAATAATCAACCGATGGGCTTCTATAGCAATGCCACGCTCGTTCGCGACGCCAAGGCGCACAGAGTCGTGGTGCGCCCGATCTCTGTGCTGCATTCCGAATGGCTCTGCACGATCGAAGACGATGGAGCAATCCGTTTAGGGCTTTCCATGGTCAAGGGGATGGATTCCGTCATCGGCAAACGAATCTCAACGTCGCGGGCCGAGCGTCCGTTTGCCTCGTTGCAGGACTTTGAGAATCGTGTCACCCCAGATAAACCGGCGCTTCGCACGCTGGCCCGCGTTGGCGCGCTCAATGGCTTGGTCGAACATCGCCGTGACGGACTCTGGAAAATCGAAACACCTCATCGCCCGGAGGATCTGCCCGGTCTCGATGACAGCGACACACAAACCCCTCCGCCTCTTGCCTCGATGAATGCCTTTGAGCGTCTCGATGCCGATTTTGCGGGCACCGGCGTGACAACAGGCCGCCACCCCATGGCTCTCATCCGCGAGCGACTTCCAGACGTGACTTTGGCGAGCGATCTGCCGCAGTCCCGAAATGGACTGGAGGTTCGCATCGCCGGACTGGTCATCTGCCGTCAGCGACCCGGCACCGCCAAAGGATTCGTCTTCATCAGCCTCGAAGATGAAACCGGCGTCTCCAACGCCATCGTTGCCCCGCAACTCTTCGAACAACGACGCCTCACCATCACCCAGGAACCGTTCCTCTCCATTCATGGCAAAGTCCAAAATACCCGCGGAACCACCATCGTCCAGGCCCGCCGCATCGATCCCCTGCCCTACCACACCCTCGGCACACCGGTCTCCCATGACTTTCACTGAGTTTTTGACACGCCGAGACGCGGTAACGCTTCGCGCGGAGATGGTGCCGGACGCACTTGCTTTGGCCTTTGCTCGCTGAGACAATGATTGTGATGAAAGTTGTCGGTAAACGGCGCGCGCCGGACTCGCCGGAGGAGTCTTTGCGACGCGCCGAGCGCCTGATTGGCGAAGCTGATTTGCTTGCCCCTCATCCCCGCCCCCGGGGATTCGTATTCAAAGCAAAGACGTGGGAGGCTTATGAAAGCTGGAAGCGAGCACAGACCAACCCCCGCCTCTGGTGAACCCTTCGCGTGAGACCGGCCCCTTGCTGCGGGTGTGCAGTCTGCTTAACGAAGCCGGCGCCAAATATCTCGTCGCCGGCGCCTACGCGATGATCCTAAACAGTATCGTCCGTGCAACCGAGGACGTCGATATCCTGATCGAAGACTCAACCGAAAATTTTCGCCGCGTGATCGAAGGCCTTTCCAATCTTGCCGACGGCGCTGCACGGGAACTCAAGCCCGAGGATATCGCTGAAAACGTTGTCGTCAAAATCGCCGATGAAGTCGAAGTCGACATCAGCACAAAAGCTTGGACGGTCACCTATTCCGAAGCCATCGGAAATGCACAGATGGTTGTCATCGAAGGCGTGCAAGTTCCCTATCTTTCGCTGCAGGATCTCATCCGAAGCAAACAAACATACCGGGAACAGGACCGGGCGGATGTTGAACGCCTGCGGCGCTTGTTGCCATAAGCGGCGATTGCGATACAATCGCAAACGTACTGTC
Source organism: uncultured Verrucomicrobiae bacterium (assembly GCA_963810765.1). Classification (GTDB taxonomy): domain Bacteria; phylum Verrucomicrobiota; class Verrucomicrobiia; order Chthoniobacterales; family Terrimicrobiaceae; genus DASTFP01. The sequence continues at coordinate 359,235 of CAWEOV010000012.1, read as the reverse complement.
AACCGATTCCACTTAACAAAACCGCTACCATGACAAATCAAAACTGGCCCGACGACGCAAAGGATGAGGCTCAGAAGGCCTTTTCCACCGCTCAGGACACTGCACAGGATGCCGTGCGAACCGGGGAAAAATACCTCCGTGACAATCCGATCCCGGTTATTCTCGGCGTGCTGCTTATCGGCGCAGCCTTGGGTGCCCTTCTGCGTCCACCCCCACGCAAAGAACCCGATCCCGTAGAGGCCGTTCGTGACTGGCTCGAAAAGACTCTGGCCGACCTCTCTGCGAAATGGCCCAAGGCGAAGAAACAAGCGCGCGCCATTCAAGACGATCTTCTTGGCCAGGCTCAGGATGTTCGCAAAAAGCTGAATTTTTGGTCCTGAGCAGCTGTCGAAGTTAAAAAGCCTGTTCGGCTTCGACCCTTGGTGCTTGCCTCCTTGGGAAGGCGAGAAGTTTACTGTCTATCCCTTTGACGCAGGGTCGAGCTCGCGAGCAACGCACCGAAGGCGCTCTTCTTTTCGGACAAGAGAGTATCGATAAACACGCCGACGACGAGACCCCACACGAGATGGACAGCAAGCATCAACGCGTTTCTTGAGGGTGGATGCTTCGTGGCTGGGTCGAGAATACCCACCGCCGGAAGGAACCCAAAATAGCTCACCACCCATACGAGCGCCCCAAAGATCGGACCTTTCAGCAAAGGCGGCGCAGGAGATCGCGCTTCCGCCAGGGAATACATTGTGGCCGCCATCGCCCCGTATCCGAAATGATTGATTAGCGTCAAGGCCGCGCGGGCTTCCGGACCCAGTTTCCTATTAACGCCGGCTTTTTTCGCCAGATGCATGGTAATCTCACGAGGCGGCAGCGAATAGCGGTGCCTCGCGGGCAACCAGCGATGTAACAAAATCATGGCAATCGTCATCGGACCCGTTGCGCTCAGACCTCCCAGAGCGCCGACCAGAACTCGCAACAATACGCTCACGCAATTGAATCGTCTGACGATTGAAGAATGGCTGTCTCTACACAGAACGATCCAGGCTAGTTATGCCCGGTCGCATGTTCGACAAAGGCGTTCGCCAGCACTTCATCGACATTTTCCACCGGGATGAAGAGCAACGTTTCCCGCGCCTCGGCAGGGATGTCCGGGAGGTCTTTCTCGTTCAACTTCGGAATGATCACGGTCTCCAATCCGGCCCGCATCGCCGCCAGGCTTTTCTCTTTCAGCCCGCCAATCGGCAGGACCAAGCCGCGCAAGGTAATTTCGCCCGTCATCCCCACATCGGCACGCACACGCCGGTTGGTAAAGAGCGATGCAAGGGCGGTGAACATCGCCACGCCGGCGGACGGCCCGTCCTTCGGAACTGCTCCTGCCGGCACGTGCACATGAATATCGGTATCTTTGAAAGCATCGCCGTCGATCCCCAGGGCTTCTGCGCGGTTGCGCAAAAGGCTCAGCGCGGCCTGAACAGACTCTTTCATCACGTTGCCTATCTGTCCGGTTAGCGTAATTCCTCCCTTCCCTGGATACTTTATGGCTTCAATATGAAGGACTTCACCCCCTGCTGGCGTATACGCGAGCCCGGTAACTACTCCCGGCACATCCGCTTTCAAGCGCTTCTCGCGGACATAACGAGGAGGACCCAACAAGACCGTTGCCACGTCTGGTGTGACGACGACGGATTGCTGCTCGCCACGGGCGATCTCGGCGGCTACGCCGCGACACACCGCGCCGATTTGACGTTCGAGCTCGCGCACACCGGCCTCATGCGTGTAATCGCTGATGATCCGCTTGAGCGAAACGTCATCCCATCGGCATTGATCGGGCTTCAAGCCGTTCTCAGAAAGCTGGCGCGGCACGAGATAGCGGCGCGCAATTTCCAGCTTCTCGCTCTCCGTATAACCGGGAATCTCGATCACTTCCATCCGGTCGCGGAGCGCCGGCGGCACCGGATCCATGTAGTTTGCCGTGGCGATGAAAATGACCTGCGAAAGATCGAAAGGAACATCAAGGTAGTGATCCACAAACGCATTGTTCTGCCTCGGATCAAGCACTTCGAGCAGGGCACTGGATGGATCGCCGCGAAAGTCGGCGCCGATCTTGTCAATTTCGTCGAGCATGAGCACAGGATTGCGCGTGCCAACCCGCCGGAGCTCCTGGATAAGGCGGCCAGGCATGGAACCGATGTAAGTTCGGCGATGACCGCGGATTTCCGCTTCATCGCGAATCCCGCCCAGGCTCATGCGGGAAAACTTGCGACCGAGCGCATCGGCAATCGACTGTCCCAGGCTGGTTTTTCCCACCCCGGGAGGGCCAAGAAAGCACAGGATCGCACCCCGACCCTGAGGGTTCAATTTTCGAACGGCAAGGTATTCGATCAATCGACGTTTGACTTTTTCGAGCCCGTAATGATCCCGGTCGAGGATTTTTTGAGCCTCGTCAAGGTCGAGGTTGTCCTCGCTCGTCTTTTGCCAAGGCAGATCGGCCAGCGTTTCGATGTAGCTGACGATGACAGAGAACTCGGGACTTGCGGGCGGTATGATATCCAGGCGCTTCAACTCTCGCTCGGCCTGCGCCATGACTTCTGCCGGAGGATGCGCCGCCTCGAGTCGCGTTCGCAATTGCACGGCTTCCGCGCCCGTGTCGTCTTCGCCGAGCTCGCGTTTGATGGCCTTCAGTTGCTCTCGAAGATATGTGCGCCGCTGCGCGTCCGAAAACTGCGACGCCAAATCCTTCTGCAACTTCTGCTGGATCTGCGCGATCTCGAGTTGCGCGGCGATATGCGTCTGCACGGCCTTAACCCGTTTCGCTACATCGATCTCTTCGAGCAGAGCCTGCTTTTGCGCAATATCCACGTTCAGGTTGGTAGCAAGAAAATCGGCCAGCTGCCCCCCATCAGTAATGTTCATCAGGATCGCGCGCGCTTGATCCGGAATGTCAGGAGACATCTCAATGATCTTCATGGCATTTTCGCGCAACGTCTTGATTTCCGCCTCCCATTGCTTGCTTTCGGGCGGCGCAATGGATTCGAGAGGGCGCACCTCAGCCTTGAGAAAAGGATGGGTCAAAATGAAGCTGGTAGTAGCGATACGTTGGAGGGCTTGGACGACGATAACGACCGTCTCATCAGGTTGACGCAACAGCTTCAGGACGGTAATCGCCGTGCCGACGTCAAACAGGTCCTCCGGCGCCGGATTATCCTTCGTGGCATCGCGCTGCGCCACCAACCCGATGACCTTGCTCGCACTCAACGAAGCATCCAGCAGCTTGAGCGAAGATTCTCGACGAACTGTTAGCGGAACTACCGTGCCTGGAAAAACGACCATTTCTCTGATAGGCAGGATCGGCAAAACATCGGGGATCACCGGCTGGTTGTCCTTTTCAACGCTGCCAGTCAGCGGCGGCAAGCCTCCTTCGGGAGGCGTCGCTCCCGCTCCTTCCTTGACGATGAAGGGTTCCTCGTTCATTGAGCGGAACGTAATGGCAGTTTGATCCAAAGCAGGCCATCGCGCTGCTCGGCCGTGACTTCTGCAGGAACCACCTCCACCGGGAAACGCAATTCCCGGGCGAAAGGTCCGTTGTCGATCTCCATGGCAAGAATTTGCTCCGACCGCCCCTCGCATGAGGCCGGCTCCGGAGTCGGGCGCGTCCCTCGAAGAATCAGCTTCCTGGGCTCAATTCTTAAATCGATGTTGGCCCTGTCAACGCCAGCGAGGTCAAAACACACCCGGATGCAACCCTCGCAACGATAGGCATTCATGGCGGGCCTCCAACCCTCCGGCTGAGCGTAACGAACGCTTGAAAGCTCGTAGGCGAGGCCCGGAAGTTCACTATGAAACCAATTGAATTTGATGACTTTTTCCAAGGGATTTTTCCGGTTCAGCCACAGAACGCTGCTCGTGCTGCGAGCGCTCCAGGCCTTCTATTCCTTTTTTGCAGTTTCAAACCGCTACTCTATCGCCGGTCGGAGGGTTCGTAAACCAGAATGCCCTCGAAGGGCACTTCTTCGGTCTCTTCGCGGGCGACTACTGGATTATCGGTGTGGATGAGAAAGATTACTCGTGGCCAATCAATAGCGAATTTTTGCCCTAGCGTGATCGCCGCGGATAGTATTGCCTTCTCAGGCTCGACAATGAAGCGTCTCCTCTCGATGATTATCCGCTCCGCCAAGGATCTGCCATCCGTTCTCCTCACCTGCACCCTGCTATTTCTGGTTGGATGCTCGTCCTTGCCGGATCTCAGCGACTACACGGCTTCCCTGGGCTCTGTGACGCGATCGGTTCCTGAGTTCGGGAGGAGGTCGTTGAACTCAGTGACCAAATCAGTTCCCGAACTTGGCATGTTCACGGATGGTGGGACAAGTGGTCGCGCGATTGTGGTTCGGCTATCCGACCAAAGGGCCTTTCTTTACAATAGAGACGAGGTCGTCGCAATTTCACCGGCTTCAACTGGAAGAGAGGGCTACAACACACCGACAGGCAAATATCGGGTGATCGGCAAGGATATCGATCACCGATCGAGCCTCTATGGCGCATATGTGCTGAATGGCCGCGTCGTCAAGGCGGGGGTCGACGTGAGAAAGGACCGCAAACCACCTGGCGCTGTGTTTGTCGGAGCGCCAATGCCTTACTATCTGCAGATTGCTCCCTCCTACGGATTGCACGCTGGCCACGTGCCCGGTTACCCCGCTTCTCACGGATGCATCAGGCTGCCGAATCGCTGGGCAAAACGCTTTTACTACGCGGTGAAGGTGGGAGCACCAGTGTGGATCAGTCACTAGAAGTCGGGATGGGGAACGACTCCGGGAATGCTTCGTATGGAACCTGATCCGGCGAACGAACTCGAAGCCGAGATCGAGCTTTTGAAACGAATCGGCCAAGGCGACCGTCGGAGTTTTGAGGAGCTTTACGATCGTTTTTCCGGGGTCTTGTTTTCCACGGCTTATCGCATGTTGAAGAATCAGGAAGCCGCCGAAGATGTGTTGCAGGATGTCTTCATTCAAATCTGGAAGAAGGCGCCGCTGTACAATCCGGCGCGCGGCAGGCCGATGACCTGGGCGATAACGCTCACGCGCAACAAAGCGATTGACCTTCTGCGCTCGACGCAACGCCGCGAAAACCTTCAGGACAACGTCCAGAACGAGCTGGCGACGTTCGAGCAATTCGACGACCGAAGTTCTTTCGACGCGGTCGCGTCGGTGGAGACCGGCAAACTGGTGCGGGATTCCATTCAGAAGCTCTCGAAGGACCAGCGCGAGGCACTCGAACTCGCGTTCTTTTCTTCGATGACGCAGACGGAAATCGCTGAACATCTCAATGCGCCGCTCGGCACGATCAAAGCGCGCATCCGTCGCGGAATGATGGCGCTGCGGGATATGATTGGCCCGCAATTGTGAGCGTTGCTCGCAGAGAAGAGAAGTGGCCAAAACCGGCCGCCCTGCTTACGCCGCTACGCGATCGGCCACCTCACGTTCGCGGGCGACGAGCCAGAGCGGCTCGCCAGCATCGCCGAAGATCGGCGTGATCGCTATCTCGACCCAATAAGGAGTTCCGTTTTTGTGGTAGTTGAGAATGATCTCGCGGCAAGGCCGGTATTCGTGCACAGCGCGCCGCATCCGGCCCGCCGCTTCACGATCGGTTCTCTCGCCTTGTAGAATCGGTCCCAGCTTTTTTCCCCGCAGTTCTTCGAGCGTATATCCACACATGAGGCTGAAGGACGGATTAATCCATTGTACCAGGCCGTCCGGGCCCGACATCACCAACGCTTCCGATTTGGTCTGCTGCGGATGATCGACGATCGCATCGAGAATACGGGTTTTAGTTGCCGGTGAAGGGGCCTCACCGCCTCGCCGCAGTGTGGCGAGCGTCACGGCGGTGCCGACTTCGGCCAATGCTCCCGCGAACTGACGCAGCTCATCGTTGAATTCGACGATGAGCTCAAACTGCTCCCGCTGCTCCGCTGTCATGACCCCCGAAACGTAGAGTGCAGCTTGGTCCTGAAGGAGTTCGCTAAGCATTAGGAAAATAAAATCTCAAAGTGGAATATTCACCCGATGCTACGCTTGCAAGCTTCAACTGGATTCCGGCAGGCGGCATTTTTTGTAAATTCCCGAGCGAACTGCGCCCTCAAAACGCCGTTGAACGTTTGGCGGCTCAACTCGGATGCGCACGCAACACGAATTTGAGGAATTAAAGTCAGCACCCGGGGGCGAGGCAGCAGCGTTTCGCTTCGTGTGGAGAAAAACAATCTCCAAAATCACAACTCCAAACAGAATTAACAAAGTAATGAAAAACGTAGCCTACATTGCAGCAGTCATTGCTGCACTCTCGCTGACAACATCAAACAAACTATCGGCAGCTGAGGAGAAGAACATCGTCAAGGTCGCGGCAGGAGCCGGGCAATTCGACACTCTCGTCGCTGCGGTGAAAGCTGGCGGACTCGTGGAAACCCTCAGCGGCCCAGGTCCGTTCACTGTTTTCGCACCCACCGACGAAGCTTTCGCCAAGCTTCCCAAAGGCACGGTCGATAACCTCCTCAAGCCGGAAAATAAGGAGAAACTGGTAGCCATACTGACCTACCACGTCGTCCCGGGCAAGATAATGGCCGCGGATGTTTCCACCGGTGAGGCCAAGACCGTGAACGGCAAGGAACTCCCCATCAAAGTGAGTTCCGGCAAGGTTAAAGCCGGCTCCGCCAACGTCGTGAAGACCGACATCGCCGCGAGTAACGGCGTCATCCACGCCGTCGACGAAGTGCTCATGCCATAAACAAACTTTCCGCGCGGCGCGGGCGCGACCAAGTCGCCCGCCCGCACGGCAAACTTCAATCGGATCCCACTTGGATTCCGTCCCCCTTTGAGCTTCGTTCATCGCTGAGACTTGAGGCGAAGGATTCCTTCTGCTCATTGGCTCGCGGAGATTTGTTGAGAATGGCACATGGATTTTCGAATTGATCGCAGTCTGGATTCGCGCCACCTTCACGTGGGGAATCGGTTTCTAGCCGCCCGGATGGTGGGATTACGGCGATGGCGGCCGATCTGACACCCTGCGACTTTTTGAAGACGGGCAAGTTTTTCTTTCTTAAAATCAATTTGAAGGAATCCGCATCTGGAGACGAGAAACAGCGTAACGCAAGGGGAGCAGTTCTTGAGCACTTCGGGAGATCGTGTGCGGATCGAGGCGAAGGAGATCACGCACTCGCCGGAGCGGCAATCGCCGCTTGCGATGGACGCGGCGGCGTTTCGTGTCCTTGGACATCGGCTAGTCGATCAGCTGGCAGGGTTTCTCGAGTCGGTGCCGAACCGTCCCGTAACCCACGACGAATCGCCCTCAGCAGTTCGCGACGCGCTCGACCTTAAGGGGTCGCTACCGGAGCAAGGCGCCGAGCCCGGCCCTCTGCTCGAAGCGACAGCGCAGCTCCTTTTCGACCATTCGCTCTTCAACGCTCACCCTCGCTTCTTCGGTTACGTCACGGCGCCACCTGCCCCAATCGGCGTCCTCGGTGACTTTCTCGCCGCAACTGTGAATGCAAACGTTGGCGCGTGGATACTGTCGCCCGCTGCCACTGAAATCGAGTCGCAGACCGTGCGATGGATCGCCGAGCTGATCGGTTACCCGGTCGATTGCGGCGGGCTTCTCGTCAGTGGCGGCAACATGGCTAACATCGTCGGCTTCCTCGCCGCGCGTGCTGCGAAGGCCCCCTGGAACGTTCGCGAGGAAGGCGTCACCGGGAACTCGAGGCGCCGGCTTCGCGTCTATGCCTCCGAGGAAACGCACACCTGGATTCAGAAGGCCGCGGACCTCGCGGGCCTCGGCACTTCTTCCATCCGCTGGATCCCAACGGATGCAAACCTCCGCATGGAGGTCGCTGCACTGCGCCGCCAAATCGACGCGGACGCCGCGGCGGGGGATATCCCGTGCATCGTCGTGGGCAACGCCGGCTCGGTGAGCACTGGCGCGGTGGATCCCCTGCCGGAGATTGCCGCGCTGTGCAGGGACTGCGACGCGTGGTTCCATGTGGACGGTGCCTACGGTGGCTTTGCGGCGGCGGTCCCAGAGGCGCCTGACGATCTGCGCGCTTTGAGCGACGCGGATTCCGTCGCAGTCGATCCCCACAAGTGGCTCTACGCCCCGCTCGAAGCCGGGTGCGCGCTTGTGCGCGATCCAGAAAAGCTGCGCGCTGCCTTCGCGTATCACCCGCCTTACTATCACTTCGAAGAGCAGGCCACGAATTACGTGGATTACGGCCCGCAGAATTCCCGTTGCTTCCGCGCGCTCAAGGTTTGGCTCGCTCTCCGGCACGCCGGAGCGGCCGGCTATCGCAGGATGATTTCGGATGACATCCGGTTGTCGCGAGTGATGGCCGCGGCGGTCGCTCGGCATCCCGAGCTGCAATTCATAACTCAAGAATTGAGCATCACGACCTTCAGGTACGTGCCGGCCGATCTTCGGAACAGGTTGAACGAGGAAATGGTTGAAAACCATCTCGATTTGCTGAACCAGGAACTGCTCGACCATATGCAACGCGGAGGAGAGACATTCGTTTCAAACGCTGTCATCCAAGGTCGTTATGCGCTACGCGCCTGCATCGTGAATTTCTACACCGGCACAGCGGACGTAGAGGCGGTGCCGGAGATCGCCGTGCGGCTGGGAAGGACACTGGATGCCCGGCTGCGGCCTCAAACGCTGCGCGGATAAGGATGCCGAAAGGAAGGTTTTTGCTCTAAGTGTGCTTTTCTGCGATGAGAAGCGCTAGAAGCCCCTCGGGGTCCGCGCAGCTCAGGAGAAGAAACTTTCCGTCATTCATCAAAATACAAAGCACCTGGCGCAGGTCTGAGAGGAAGACAATGGCCCGTCGGCCATTCCGGAGGAAGAACTCGCCCGACTGATAGCCAGGCATGCTCGTCCCGATGATTTTCCGTCGCGGTTTGAACTCGGGCCACTGCGTCAAGTCCAGAATAACAGCCGGGCCAAGATTCATGGAAGAAACAGGAAACCGCCAGCAAAAGATGTCACCCCGGATAAACAAACGGCCGTCCGCGATCTCATAACGCACATGCTTCGAACGATCAAGGACCAGAAACGCGAACACCATGAGAGCGGAGACCACAAGCGCAATCCAAAAGGCGTGCTCGGGCTGCCGGGCAAGGACGCCAACCACCAGCCCAATCACAGCGCCGGCCCCTGCGGCAAAACTTGCACAGACATACCATTTTCGCGGCGTTGGAGCGCGCGCGATAGAAACCGAAGCCAGCATATCGATACTCTACTCCGGCTCCGCCATTACTTCACCTCACCTTCAGCACGCAACTTGAGTTATTTTGAACCTCCAATTCAAATTGCCCGCTCGCATCGGCGGAAAATCTGGCAAAAGCTGCCAGAAAACGTAGACTCGCCACAAATCGATTCAAAATTCATGTTCGACAAAGGTCAAAAGCTTGCCTGCATTAATGATGACTTCTCGGCCACCGTCCGACACCTCTACAGACAACTTCCGCGAAAAGATGGAATCTACACGGTTCGTGAGGTGCGCATCGGCCGCGTGAACGTGACGAGCGCAGCGGGAGGCGGAGACGCCGTTTCCTACCTCGTGCTCCTCGAGGAGCTTCACAATCCTGACGATCCCTACATGCGCGATGGAGCCGGAGAAGAAATGGGCTTCCGCAGCGACCGCTTTGCGCCGTTGGAGGAAATCGAGAATGCCGAATACACGGAAGAGGAAGAAGCTCTCGTCAGGGTTCGCTAGCAGCTTGTCGGACTTGCGGCGAGGGCGGATTTATTGCTCAAGGGGGGGTATGTTCTAATGGGATGGCCTCTTTGAACAAGCTGCTGAGATTGCTCCGCAGCGCGGAGCAGGGTTGCTGAGCAGAAGAACCTGCCTCGCCTTGAATCGCAGCGCGCCCCTGTTCACCTGTTCCGATATCGTCGTTGCGGCCTCCCGGGTTCTGCGTGAGAAGTATCGCATGCAAGCGATGGTCCTTGAAGCGCCGGGCCAGCCGCTGATTTTGCGCGAACTTCCTGTTCCAACGCCAGGCCCCGGGGAGGTGCTTGTGCGTATCGCGGCATGCGCGGTGTGCAGGACCGATCTGCATGTGGTGGACGGCGAATTGCCCAATCCGAAACTTCCGCTAATTCCCGGGCATGAAATCGTGGGGCGCATCGAGCGTATCGGCGAGGGCGTATCTCGCTATCGGCCGGGCGAGCGCGTGGGAATTCCGTGGCTGGGGTGGACTTGCGGCCAATGCCCCTTCTGCCTTTCGGATCGTGAAAACCTTTGCAGTCGCGCGCGCTTCACCGGCTACACACTCGACGGCGGATACGCCGAATACACCGTGGCCAACGCCTCCTTTTGTTTTTCGCTGCCGGATGCGTTTAACGACACGTCCGCCGCCCCGCTCCTGTGCGCGGGACTAATCGGATATCGTTCGCTGCGCAAGACGGGTGACGCGCAACGCCTCGGGCTCTACGGATTCGGCGCCGCCGCGCACATCATCGCGCAAGTCGCGCGGTTTCAAGGACGCCAAGTCTTCGCATTTACGCGTCCTGGCGACGTGGCGGCGCAGGAGTTTGCCCGCCGGTTGGGCGCGGTTTGGGCCGGGGGTTCCGACGAATCGCCTCCGGAGAAGCTTGATGCGGCCATCATTTTCGCGCCCGCGGGTCCCCTTGTTCCGTGCGCTCTCCGCGCCGTGGAAAAAGGTGGAACTGTGGTCTGCGGCGGAATCCACATGAGCGATATCCCGTCGTTTCCCTATCGCGAGCTCTGGGAGGAGCGGACACTTTGCTCAGTTGCCAATCTCACCCGGCGCGACGCTGAGGAATTCTTTGCCATCGCTCCGCGCGTCCCCGTGCACACAGAAGTTGAGAAATTCCCGCTGGACCAGGCAAACGAGGCTCTGGAGCGTCTTCGTTCAGGCCGTCTCACGGGCGCCGCTGTCCTCGTGACACGATCGGAGGAAAACACCGCCTGACTCAGATCCTCGTTGTTCGTTCTCGATTGCCAATAGAGTCGCATAAACCACTCGAATTTCCGAGACCGCGGTCGCAGCTGAAAGACGTCATGAAGCGGGTGCGGAAGGCGGTGGAACTGTAGGGCGAATTCGCACCAGAACCGCGGACACGAATACAAGCAGACAGATCGGGACAACCAGGATCGCGGACCGCAGGAACAACAATCCCGCACTGCCGGCCAGCGCGCCAATGACATAGCACATCCAGACGGCTGCTGCGCGCCAGGCTGTCACGAGATGTTCGCTGCCTTCGGAAGCCCCTTTTCGCCAGCCAATGAAAAACCTGGCCAGCGACTCTCCAAGGGTATCCAACACCCCGGTGACATAGGTGGTATGGAATGTCGTTTTTCCGATGGTCCTGGTCGGGGCGTTCTGGATGCCCATTGCCAGCAACGGCAGCAAACACAAGGCAAAATAACCAAGCGTATCCCGAGCTGGGGATCCGAAGAAGAAGTGGACGATGGCAAAAATAGCAAGCAGCCCCGCTTCGATCAACAGAAGGAACGAGGCGCCCCGGGCGCCCGGCGCGAAGGCCAGCCAAAGATGCCCCGCAACGATTCCCAGGACGAAAACCGGGATAGCAAAAAGGTGGGGTGTTCCCCATGACCAATGGCCCTGCCCGAAATACGCCCCGAGCGCAGCGCTGTTTCCGCTCATGTGAGCGGTAAACAAATGGCCCAGAACGAGGAACCCCACGGCGTCCACCAAACCTCCGACCGAGGCAAGGATGTAAATCAACGGTTTCGGCGCTTGCATGGTCCTGTGCTAGTCAGGGCGCCGAAAATTTCCGAGCGATTACGAAGCGCCTCCCCGCCGTCCCGCTTGCCAACAGTGCTCCTGCAGAAGATTCGAGGAAGTTTTGGCATTTTCTCTGCTAAGAAGCGGGCTTCGCTATTGCCGCCAGGTCAAGGTGCTCGACGCTCATGCCGCCGGAGAGACCGAGCCGGTGTCTATAGTCAAGATCGGACCGGAGTTGGTTTTCGGGAGGCTGTGGCAAGACATGGGCATTGGAGAGCTCGTTAGCCAGTTGGCCGCCGAGCGGCGTTTATCTGACGGTGCTCCACCGGCTCTTTGTCTCGGGCAGCGACCGAGCCGCCGAAGCGTGGAAGGAAAACTATTCCATCCCGGGAGCCGAGGAGTTGGCCCTCCAGCATCTCTACCGGGCCATGCCGTGGCTGGGCGAAGAGATTGGTCAGGGAGTTTTAGGGACTCCCTGATGCACTAAGGACCTGATGGAAGAGGCGCTCTTTGATTCGACACAAGCAGCTGAGGGCAAACTGACCCTTTGCAATTGGTGTCTGCGTAGCGCAAACGCTATGAGGCGCTGGAATGTCATCGGACCGCAGGTGCGAAAGCTGCAGTCTCGGCGTCGTTGGTCGCAAACCACAATTGCGTCGCATCGCCTCGTAGAGTATCGCCCGCAACACCTTTCAGATCATGCAATGCGGTATTACGAGAGGAGGCTCGCCAAAGGGCCTCACTTTGCGCTTGACCTTGGAATCCAGCAGTCTAACGCGGGAGATATCATGGGTTACACAGTTCATTTCTGGTCTGACATCCCCGGAAAATTCAGTCGATCCTTCGAGGACGGTGGCGTGGGACACGCGGACGAGGAGGGAGGGTTCGCTCTCGAAGTCCATGGGCTCGTCGAATTGGAATTACACCTCCACAACTTCGCCTACGACAGTATTGACGTCGACAAAGCGGACTTCCACACCCATGGAAGCCCCGGATCGATTAGTCTCGGCGGGGATGACTTGGACTTCAAGACGCTGGAACGGTTCATGAGCAAGGGATACGACCAAATATTCAATGCCAAAGCCGAGGTGGAATTCCACGGCTGCAACGTGGCCGAGGGCTTCCGGGGTGAGTTTTTCCTGATCCGATTCGGACAAACGTTCCTGAAGAAAAAAGGAGGAACGGTTAGCGGGAATGACTCGGCGGGATTCAATATTGGCAATGAGGGTGCGCATCCCTGGGGTGACTGGGTCACGGCTACGATCGCTCCCGGGGGCGGGGCTAGTCTGTCGGGCCATTCGGACCTCGAACAATCTTGGGTCGCCGATCGCATGGCGGAGCTCCGCGTGCGCCTCGAATATGCCGAGAGTTCAGACGACCGTTTCGAGTTACTCGCCAGCGCACGGGAGGCCTTCGACAAGGCGTTTGGATACCATACGGGGCCATGCAGCGATCCGTGGGTAAAGATGTACAACACCTGTCTCTTCATGGAGAAGTCACGGAATGCTCTCAAAGCATACAGTGACGCAAGGATCCCGGTCAAGTAGTTCGAAGCTCAGAAGCTGTGCGCCGCCGAAACTCTGGATGCGCGGCAGGCGGCCAGACCCGGCAGACTTCGCTCGTTGTAGGCGGGCAAGGCAAATTGTTTGATCGCCGGGAGCTGAGTTATCGAGAGGATTACCGTGGATAAGCAGGTCGTCGAAATGCGGCTGCGATCAGTGAAGCAGCGTTTCGTCCGGTGTCGAGAGATAAGGAAACTGTTGCATTTTCGAATAGCCTCGATATCCGTCTCTGCCGCTCATTACGCGCTGAAAGACCCATTCAGAGGCCTCGCGCCCATCGATGAACAAGTACGGAGCGCGGATAACTAAGCACATCGCCAGGAAGGCCGGCCAGCCGCTTGATATAGTGCTGGGACTGAACGCCGGGCGGCAGCCCGATCTCGATGCGCCGGATCCCGGATCGAGCTACAGGGTCAGTCCGTGCAGCGGAAGAAAATAACGCGAGCTACGGATCGCGCTCCGAATCTTCTGCTCCCAAACGACACACGGTTCTAGCGAAATCTGGTCGAACCAGGCGCGTAAACCAGCTTTCTTCAGTTGCTCGCTCAGCTTCTGAGCCTGAGCGCTTGGGTTATTTCGTTCGCTACATTGACATCCCCGCGGCGATCATTTCTCACATCGCCCGCTGGCAAGGCTACCAAGATGTACCCGAGCGATTGGACAGCTATGGCGCAGGTCATCGCAACGAGCCTCGGCGAGCCTCGGGACCTCTGCCTTTGCCTGGTTCCTGGCAGTTTGAATCGCCGTTAAGCATAGGATCAGGAGCTCTGTCTTTCGATATGCTTAAGGGTCCGCGCGATGATATCGCGTGAACGCAAGATTCGCCTGTGGCCGACTCCGTGCGCCGGCACAAGGAGCGCGTTCGGCCATGCAGCCGCGATTGCCACCGAATGGTCGTAGGGCATCTCCAAATCGTTTGGATCATGCATCAGGATAGCCGCGGTTCCTCCCAAACGCGGCGCGACTGCCTCCGCTGAGATCTCTTCCAAGCCAAATTCGCCCGCGGAATTCTCAAATAACTCGGAGACGGCCTCGTCCGACATGTCCAAATTTTCAACGAACTTCACCAACAGCGGCTCAACCCAACAGCATGCTCCAAGAAAGACGACTTTTCCTACCTTGACGCCGCGGCTTTGCGCGCAGGTCGACGCGAGCGCACCCAAAGAATGCGCCACGATCGCGTGGAAGGGACCTTCGCGGGTCTCGACAGCCTGAATGCCCGCCGCGATGGCGGGCGCGCTGGAAAGCGTCCCTGAAGACTGCCCGTGCGCGGGAGCATCGAAGGCTACAACGCGAAAACCTGCCGCCACCACGGGAGCTATGAACGCCGCAAAATTCGTTGCCCTCCCTCCCCAACCATGAACGAATAAAACGGGTGGTCCATCGCCCCACGCGTAAACCTCGATTTCTTCCCCTCCGCCCCTGGCCAAACCAGCTTCCCCGAGCCGCAGGCGTGTCGAGATGGAGGCGGAACGAACCTCCGCCTCGCGCGCGAGCTCGGGCCACTTTGGCGGAGTGAGGAAAGCCACGAGAGCCTCGATCGCAGTCATCACCCCATTTATTCGTCAAAGCGAACTCTGCCAACCACAACCGATTTGATTCTCGGCTCGCAGCATGCGGTCGGTGTAATACGAATTCGAATTGGCAACTGGATTTCCAAGATGAAGCCGACGCTCGGACAGGTCCTCGCGCTGAGCCTTGTCGGGCTCGCCGCCACGCTCGGCCTCCTGTTCACGTTCGTTTTGAACGAATCACGCGCAACGATCATGGAAAGCTCAGAGCGTATTCGCGACCAGGCGAGCCGCGAGATCAGCGAACGCGTGACAAGCTTCCTAAAGAAGGCACCGGATACCGTCGCGGTATTCCAACGCCAAGTAAAGCTCGGCTTCGTCGATCCCGCTGACCCAAAGGCGGTCGAGTCCGCGCTGTTTGAGTTGCTGCTGGCCAACGCCGATGTCAGCGAAATCACGGTCACTTACGCAGAACAGACCGGCTTCGATGCCGATGGCGAAATCCAGCTCGCCGCAGTGCCTCGATGGCAGGTCAGTGTCGTTCGGTCAACCAATGCGCAGGGTGACGAGCTATTGTGGAGCCGGTACGTGCATCAGGAAGGTTCAGGTTTCGTCGCTAACCTTCGCACTTTTGAACCGGCTCTTGCCCCGGCGTTGCCCCACCGCGAAAGGATCGCAAACGTCAGCGATCCGACAGCTCACCTCACGTTTACCACACCGGCGAGCAGGGATTTCTACGGACAACTCCTGTGGAGCGATCTGCATTGGTCTCAGCTTGACGCAGATCAGGCGCAACGAGAGATCGAAGTGAGTGTCCAGCAGACGATCGCGAACGCATCGGACAAATTCGCCGGCGTGATCCGCGTTGGATTGCTTGCCCAGCAGCTCGACCGGGCGGTGCAGCTCAAGCTCACGCCAGCGCAGGAGCCCGATCCTCATCGCATCTTCCTGGCTGATCGCGACGGCCGCTTGATCACGCGCGGCGTCGGCTCAGACCGGGTCGAGGTTTCGGGTGAGGATCTGCGCATCGCGCCAGCTGACCTGCCGCCAGAAATCGCCAGGGCGCTCGCCGAACCCCAGCTCAGAGCCGTTGGCGAGAACGAGCCGGTTGTATCGGGACTTTCTCGCCACAATGGCCAGGAGTTTCTCACCACTTTCCGCGCCCTTCCCGGAACGCAAGATTGGACCGTCGGCATTGTCGTACCCCGCGCGTTCTATCTGGGAAAGCTGGTGGCGATGCGCAATCACCTGCTCGCCGTCTCGCTCGGCGTCATGGTGCTGCTGGTTGCGGCGGGAATAGCGATCTTACGCAGCGTGAAGCGCGCGCAGGGGCAGATCACACGCGAAAGCCTGAGAATGAACGCGTTGGAATTTTCCCCGGCCCCGACAGACTCTGCGTTCCGTGACGTGAGCCAAGTGCTCGAAAGCTTGGAGAAAGCAAAGGCCGCGATGCGCGCCATGAGCAAGTACGCGCCGGTTGATCTCGTTCGAAGGCTCTATCGTGAAAAAAGCGAGCCCGTGCTTGGAGGCGAGTTGATGGAGATATCAATCATGTTCAGCGACATAAAGGGCTTTACCACGTTTTCAGAGCAGCTCGACCCCAACAAGCTTGCTGACGTGCTCGGTCTCTACCTCGACGCGCTGTCGCGCATTATCCAGCGAGAAACCCGCGGCACGATCGACAAGTATATAGGCGACGCCATTATGGCGATTTGGAACGCACCGGAGCCGGTGACCGATCACCCCCGCATGGCGTGCCTCGCCGCGCTGCGCTGCCGCGACGCCTCACGCGCTCTGGCACAAACGCCCGAATGGCGCGGGCTTCCTGCATTCGAAACACGCTTCGGGTTGCATTGCGCGAATGCCCTCGTCGGACATTTCGGCGCGCGCGACCGCATGAACTACACCGCGATCGGCGATGCAATCAACCTCGCCTCGCGGCTCGAAGGCCTCAACAAACAATACGGTACCTCGATCATCGCGAGTGAAAGCATCGTCGAGCGCGCTCGCGGCGCTTTCGATTTTCGCCTTCTGGATGTGGTCGCAGTAAGGGGGAAAAGCGACGCGATCGCCATTTATGAGGTGCTCGGAAATAAGGGCGAAGCAGAGGGCGATCGCGAAATCGTGACCGCATACGAAGCCGCGTTTGCGGCCTATGCAGCCCGAGATTTCAAGAAGGCTCTAGCCGTCCTGGAAAACAACCGCAGCGATGCTCCAAGTGCTGTGCTGATCGACAGATGCACGGCCTTCTTGCAATCGCCGCCACCGCCGGATTGGCACGGCGTCTACGTCTCATTGTCGAAGTAATTCTAACTTTTCAGGCGACTCAACCCCAAGCTTCCAGCGCGAAGTTTTGGGGAGCGCATCGCGAGACCGCGCTGACGCGCCACGTGAGCCGCGTACGTCATCGCGTGACCGCTTTGGCGCCACTGTGAGCCGCGTTGGCCACGCGGCAACGTGGCCGCACGCGGCGGAACGCGACCCCCTGCGGCGCCACAACGTGGACGCGACACACTGGGGCGCCTCCTCGTCCGGCAGCTGTCGGCGCGTCTCGCCGAACAGATGGATGCAATTTCCGTCCGGCGAGACACCGGTCTGCACACCTGGGGACGGGCGTGCTCCCCTGAAGCGCGAGCGCTCCACGCGTTGCGCGTTTGAGCCCCGTAAGGATTTTTCAGGACGTGCGACAAATCAGTGTGAAAAAAAAGCGGATTCTCATTCTGGGCGGCGGATTCGGCGGAGTCTATGTCGCAGTCCATCTCGGCAAGATGCTTTCAAAGAGCGAGCTGGAAGAGACCGAGATTGCGCTCGTCAACCGGGAGAACTATATCGTTTTTCAGCCTTTACTACCGGAGGTAATTTCCGGGTCGGTTGAGCTCAACCATGTGATCGCTCCGATCCGGCGGATGGCGCCGCAGGCAAATCTTTACACGCGCGACATCGAGTCCATCGACCCGGTCGCGCGCACTGTAACGCTGAGTCCGGGCGTTCGTCCGACGCCACTCACACTAAGTTACGATCATCTCGTGATTGCCATGGGAACCCGGCTCGATTATTCGAAGATTCCGGGGATGCGCGAGCATGCGAGTCCATTCAAGTATCTCGGTGATGCTTTGTATCTCCGCAATCAACTCGTCCGCATGCTTGAAGAAGCGGAAGCGGAAAGCGATCCCGAGTGCCGCAAGAGCCTCCTGACGTTCGTCGTGGCCGGCGGCGGGTTTTCCGGTGTCGAATGCGTTGCATGCCAGTCGCGCCTTGCGTCTTCGTCTGGATACCGTTGGCACGCTGACACTTCTCGAACTCCTCCAGCGTCGTATGGAGGATCGCGCAGCTGTAAGTGGACAAAGTGTGGCTATCAAACCCAGGCGGGCCGCTCACCGAATAAAGTCGCGTGTAGACCCTTTGGATCGACGCGTTCGTCTTGAGAGAGCGAGCGATCGACACGATCGCCGAGATGTCCAATGCCGGCTGCTGGTAAGCTTCCCTAAAGTCGTATTCCTGCTCCCACTTTGCTTGCTCAAACTCAGTCGGCTTTCCCGCTGTGGAGAGATTCGAAAGATACTCCTTGTACGCTCGGCGGATATAAGAGCGAGCGAGTCGGGGAGCACACCCGTCCCGGGTGTGCCGGCCGGCGTCTCGCCGCACGGGCGAGTTTGAAACTCATGTTCGACGGGACGCTTCCGGCAGCTTCCAGAAGAGGACGCTCCGCAGTGAGTCGCGTTACGCCGCGTGAGACCACGTTGCCGCGTGGCCAATCGCGTGACCGCGTTGTGGCCGCACGCTGGAATGCGACTCACTGCGGCGCACAGTAAGCGTCAACGCGGTCTTACGATGCGCTCCCCAAACTATCGTTTCTCACGCTCGAAGGCGGCATCAAAAGCCGTGCTGCTCGGAGTGAAGTCGAAGGATTTGATGTTCCGGCATGCCTCGGTGCCGCCGTGCACGCGATCCATCCGAATGTCCTCCCACTCGATCGAGAGTGGCCCGCGATAACCGATATCGTTGAGCGCAACGATGATTTCCTCGAATTGGATGTCGCCGTGCCCGATGGAGCGGAAATCCCAATAGCGGCGATGATCACCGAAATCGGTGTGACCGCCAAAGACGCCGACATCTCCGTTGCCGTGCCCCCACCAAGCGTCCTTCATGTGCGCATGGTAAATGCGGTCCTTGAACTCCCGAATGAATTTGACGTAGTCCACGCCCTGATAACCGAGGTGAGAAGGATCGTAGTTAAAACCGAAGCGATTATGATGCTTCACCGCCTCCAGCGCGCGATGAGCCGAGCCGATATCAAACGCGATTTCAGTAGGATGCACTTCAAGAGCAAAGTTCACGTTTGAGCTTTCAAAGGCGTCCAAAATCGGCATAAAGCGCCGGCCAAAATCGTCGTATCCTTTTTGCAAATAGTCCTGGCCCGTCGGCGGAAACGCATAGCAGGCATGCCAAATGGATGAACCGGTGAACCCGTTCACCACCGCCGGAAAGTCCAGATCCTTGTTGGGCTTGGCATCAAGGAACTGGCGGCAAGCCTTCGCCGCGGTCTTCATGTTTTCCGCAGCCCGCTCGCGAACGCCTTCCGCGTCACCGTCACCCCAGACTTGCGGCGGAAGAATTCCTCGATGGCGCTCATCAATGTTATCGCAAATCGCCTGCCCGACGAGATGATTCGAAATACCGAATGCGGTGAGACCGGCATCCCCAAGGATCTTCCAACGTTCGCGACAGTAGTCGCCCGATTCCGCAGCTTTGTAGACGTCGAAATGGTCGCCCCAACAAGCCAGCTCGAGCCCGTCAAAGCCCATCTTCTTTGCCAAAGGTGCGAGCTCGTTTAGTGGAAGATCGGCCCATTGGCCGGTGAATAGTGTGACTGGTCTGGCCATAACAGAAAACTGCTTCTTCTATCGTTTCGTCGCAGAAAAGAACATCACAACTTCCCGACGTACGCATACTTTTTCGTTGCTATGATTTCGCTTCCGCCAACTTCGTCCAGACTCCGCCAGCCTTCGCACTTTTGACCGCGGTTGCGATAAAGGCCATACCATTGACGCCATCATCAACCGTCGGAAAGTCGCAATCGGACGGAACAGGTTGCCCGTCCAGCACCGCTTCAATCGCTCGCGCTACTTCAAGATAAATGTTTGCAAATGCTTCAATGAAGGCCTCCGGGTGACCAGCGGGGACCCGGGTAAAGCGCCTGGTGAAGTCGCTGAGGTAGTCATTCCCGCGCCGATAGATCCGCGGCACATGCGTTCGGTTCGGCGTCACAACCGAAACGAAGTCAATGCGTTCACCGACCGGCAACTTGGCCTCTTCCGCCGCCATGGTGCGGTAATCGGCATAGACCCGCTTGGGATCGAGAAACAGATCCTCGCCCGAGAGTTTGGATTTCTCCGGATTTGAAGAAAAAGCGCCCGCCACCAATTCGATTTTTCCATCCAATCGCATCGCCATTCGATGGACTCCGCCGATAAACGCGTCGCGACCACCTCCGACCATGCCAGCTTTCAGTCTTCTTTTCATAGACACCTCACTTTCGCGATCTTGCGACCGTTACGGCAAGGATAATGATCACTCCGCGGGCGGTCAGTTGTTGGCTAAATTCGAGTCCCATTGAGATCGAGAGTAGTCGGCAGCACGGCTGGGTTTTTAGCGGCCCTGCAGCAAGAGAGGCTGAGAAGCGCCTGGTCAACAGTCGTATCCCAACCGCGTTCCATGGGTCAGCGGGCCAGCGAATGCTGACCGGAGATCTGGCAGCAATACGAGCGATATCCCCAAGCGTTCTCCCGCACTGACGCCCGTCGCGTAGCCGGTGCACCAGCACACCGTAGACGAGACGACCATCAAGAGGAGCCATACGGAGGAAGGCACATGATTGTGAGCGCCTGCAACTCTCTTTGCATCGAGATCGATCATTTCATTGAGAGACTCAACAAAGAGGGCCGTGGTTGGAGATGGCGCCGCTTGCCCAGCAGCCGCCGCGATTTTCCACAATTCGGCCTGATCGGCTTCCGACCGGGCAGGAGCAGTCTTTCGGTTCTCTTCAGTGGCAGCCGGCGCAAAAAGATCCAGACGTGCCTGGACGTAGTCTCGCAAGAGAACGCGAACCTCCTCGCACGTCTTCGGGCTGAGAAGCGCCGCGCGAAGCCAGGTCGTGCCGACAGCGTTTGCTTCGTCGAGGACGAGTTGTTTGCGCGCATCATACCGCGCAACCGCCATGGCGAAGGTGAAGCCCAGCAACAACCCCAGCAAGCCGAGCAACCCGCCCTCGAGCGTACCCACCTGACCTTGCCTGCGCTTTATATCTGGTCTTCTGAAATGCCGCAGGCCGACACGAAAGCCGGCTTCCGACGCTGCAAGTAGCAACGCGGAAAGAACTACAAAAACATGCCACTGCGTCGCAAAAATAGCGGAAAACGCTCTGTCATACATAAAGAAAGATTGTCTTGTCAATTGCAGCACGGGCGCAGCCCATATTGTGTCTCCATAAGGAGCGCTGCATACCGGGCGGTCTTCGTCGAGGAACTCGTCACATCCAAACCACTGCTCGACCAAGCTAAGGGACGGCTGCAACTCGATGGCGCCGCAACCGAGAGCGAAATCCAGAGTGCGATAGAACTCACCAGGATGCGGATAGTACGGCGCTACCATCCTGGCTTTCGGAATCGATCCCTCGGTCCAGGCGAACCCCGCCTCTACCAACGCCACCGCACTGCCGTATGCCGAAACGTGCCGCAGGCCGGCCAGGGCGAACAACGCCGCAACATTGGCATTGACCAGTGAATCGACGACGTTCGCGGGGCTGGGAAGCAACCACGTGAGAAAAGCGCCAACCCGGATCCACTCCGGTCTCACTTCCTCGGAGGGCTGCACGCGAAACGGCATCAGGACGCGCAAGGCGACGTGCCTTAGCCACTTTAGGGAGCGCCGCCCGTGGCGGTACAGCTCGATCGCTATGATCGCCGTGTCGTCGGCGTCGCCAGGACGCCCAGTTCCCTCCGCCTGCTGGCTCTTCTCCGGCCAGAACCCGAAGGCGCCCGGCAAGGCGGACCTTTCGCACGTTTCAAGGTAGTCGAGAGCGCGTTCTCTTGCGCGGTGGAGTCCGGGTGGCAAGTCTTCGCGCCCTAACGCGCGCACAACCAGGCCGGTGATGCATGCGTTGTGATCCGTGACAGCGCCCCTCCTCGAGAGAATCACCGATGGGAACGATCCATCGATCTCCTGTGACGAGACGATTCTGTCTGCCAGACGGTCGGAGACGATGGCAGTCCGCACAGCTCAGGAAATCCACGGCCGCAATCCGACCGAAACGCCCAGTGGGTTCCCCCGTTTGACGATGAAGGAAACAATCCCGTGACAGGGTCCCGGAGCCCGCGGGTGCGGCAGCGAGGCGCTCACAGCAGCGTATTGCTCGAGATTCCACCCACGGCGTTCCGACAAGGTCAGCAGGGAGGAGCGCGTGGCGAGGTCGGTACCAAACAAAGACCTGGCGAATACGAAGAACGTGAAAGTCTCGACCTTTCCTCCCCGCGCGAGCGAGACGCTGAAGCCGTGTTGAGTTCCGGGAAGCCGCAACCGTGCCGGATGCTGGCTGGCCTCCCCGAGCAGGGAGAAGAAATCTTCCTCCTGGCTGGCCAGTCCAGAAAAAAACAATAGCTTGCGGAGCTCCTGCGGCTCCATGGCGCGGCAGTAGAAATAGAACTCGAGGTTTCCCGAAGCGGGATCGAATCCCGTCATGCGCAAGACATAGGCACGGCTTTCAAGCAAAGTGCGATATCCGCCCAGCGCGTCGTCAAGCTCGCTTCGTGCAGCAGGCGTGAGGTTCTCGGGCGCCTCGGCGTACAATTTGTAGCGATCAGATGCGGATGTGTGGCGCCCGCCTATCCATGCTCCCCAACGGAGGCCGGCGCACCCCTCCTGGAGCGTCGTCAACGGAAAGACTGCCGGCTGTCCCAAGGCGTCCAGAAGATCGCACGCGCGCCGAAGGAGCAGCCCCGGAGCGAGCCCGGGGCCGGCCACTTCGGAGGTGTATCGAACTGCCGTGTCCAGACTCGAGAAGACAAACTCGACCGGGAAACCGTCTCCGGTGAGCTTGCTGTCGTGCGATCCGTTGCGGGTTGCATGCCAGCGAGCGAGAATCATCTCCAAAGAGGAGGCGGCACGCCGTGACGCCCGCGGAACAAACCGATCGAGCGCCTTCAACGCTGCGGCGAGTTCCGGTGGGATGACACCCAGCGAAGTCATCAGCCTTCCGAGATTGACAGCAGCGTTTCCTCTGTCTCCACCGGAGGCATTTGCTTGACCCCGGTCGCCTTCACCAGAGTCACCTTGTATTTGAACTTGCGCTTGGCGGGGTTCATGATTGCGATCCGCAGCCGAACCTCGTCGGTCGCCGCGCCAGGGATTTCCAGACGCTCCTTACGTTCGTACTTGTTCTCCTTATCCTTGTATTCGACGTCCACAATTGCCTTCCTCACCGAGGCGGAGTCGAGGAACGGGAAAAAGGTCAGCTCAAGAGCGCCGGGGAACGGATCATCAACCAGAATTGCCGTCTGAGTCGTCGACAGCTCCTGGCTTTCGAGGGTCGTGCCGTCCTTAAGATGATGCCGGCATTTGTAGAAGATCGTCGGAATCGCGTCCGCCGGCGTTCGCAGCCTCCACACCTGGGGCTCAGTGGCGTTCGGAAGCAACGAGAGCGTTTTCTCTTTTTTCCATCCCGACGGCGCCTGAAAACGCAAGAGGACCTCAGTGAAATCCACTACGCCGAAATCGATTCCGCGCGGAGTGACCACGTATTCCAGGAACCGGAAACGCTCGAAGGGGTTGATGTAGAGCGTCCGGTCTTCACCCTTTTCTGCCGGAATCTGGTAGGAGAACTTCTCCCCCTCCCAACTGGAACCTGGGTCGAAATGATACTGCACCGCGCTGGCGAACTGCGTTTCGAACTTGCTGTTCAGGAAGAATTCCCACTTCTGCTCTCCGGCGTGGTCTTTGTCGAACACCATGTCCTTGTGGCGGTGGTTGCTCGGATCTGCCGGATTGCCGTAGTCGAGGGCGACCTGCGCTGAGTGGAGACCGATCTTCGCAAAGTCGATCGGAGCATCCACGACGACGGCCATCTGGCGGAAGAACGGATCATCGAGATCGACCTCGATGAAATGCTTCGCTTTGTCGAGGTCTTGAGTCATCAAGCCGATAAACCCCTGGGGATTATACTCACGCTGAACCGCTTCCTGGCTCTTGTAGGAGTAGCTTGCTTGGCGCAACTCCTCTTGCTTGATGAACTTGAGCTTGAAGGAAATGGAGATCGGAGACCCGCCGGCTGCAGGCGGCGGCTGGCCTCCCGGTGGTGGTTGGCCTCCCGGTGGTGGTTGGCCTCCCGGTGGTGGTTGGCCTCCCGGTGGTGGTTGGCCTCCCGGTGGCGGCTGGCCTCCCGGTGGCGGCTGGCCTCCCGGTGGCGGCTGGCCTCCCGGCGGCGGCTGGCCTCCCGGTGGTGGTTGGCCTCCCGGTGGTGGTTGGCCTCCCGGTGGTGGTTGGCCTCCCGGTGGTGGTTGGCCTCCCGGTGGTGGTTGGCCTCCCGGTGGCGGCTGGCCTCCCGGTGGCGGCTGGCCTCCCGGTGGCGGCTGGCCTCCCGGTGGCGGCTGGCCTCCCGGTGGCGGCTGGCCTCCCGGTGGCGGCTGGCCTCCAGGTGGCGGCTGGCCTCCCGGTGGCGGTTGGCCTCCCGGTGGCGGTTGGCCTCCCGGTGGCGGTTGGCCTCCCGGTGGCGGTTGGCCTCCCGGTGGCGGTTGGCCTCCCGGCGGTGGTCGCCCTGCCGGTGGTGGCTGACCGGGAGTTGGAGCTCCCGGCGAAACTCCGTCTCCAGGCGGGGGCGAGGTGTCGACTGGCGAGGGCACAGGAGTATCCAGCGGCCCGGCATCCAATGGGCGAGCTGCTCTGGCATGGAGAGGCTCCGATGTGGGCGCCGAGATTCCACCCGCCCCACCTCCACCTCCCGACGGAGGTGTCGGTGGCTGGCCTCCCGGCGGTGTTTGGCCCGGCGGTGTTTGGCCCGGCGGTGTTTGGCCCGGCGGTGTTTGGCCCGGCGGTGTTTGGCCCGGCGGTGTTTGGCCCGGCGGTGTTTGGCCCGGCGGTGTTTGGCCCGGCGGTGTTTGGCCCGGCGGTGTTTGACCTCCAATGCCGCCCATGAGCTGTCCCGGCGTCAAAGTTGGGGTAAAGAAGTCCTTTAGCAGGGTGTCCCGGAAGAACTGGAGGGCCTGCTTCTCCTTCTCGCCACGGTCGGCATCCGAGGTGAAATGGATCACCTCTATATTGAGGGCGCCGGACTGCTTCAGCTTCTCGATACCTGCCTCGATGCCAAGTTGCACAAAGTAGACCTGGCCGGAAAGACTCGCGCTGAAATGGTTGTAAACGCGCTTCATGTCGGCGGTGACCTTCACTTCCAGCGCAGGTCTGATTCCGGTGAATTTGAGGTTGTATAGCACGCCCACCGGAGCACCCTCCTTCTTGAAGGCCTCGCGCAGAATCGTTGCACCCTCCTGACTGAGTTGGAGGCTGAAAGCTGCAGAGTTGTCTCCATGCAGCGAAGGAGTGCGTGCTCCAAGGATCTTTTCGACGGCATTGAAACTGCCGTCGGGCGCAGTTCCGGCGCCCGTGCCGCCTCCGCCCTGCACATTCAACGCGATGCACTGCACTGTGCCCTCGTCGAACTGCACAGCTGTCAACCGCGGTTTCTTGGCAATCGAGGAAAGCCGTGACAGGATCTTTTGCTCGGTGGACTTGTCAACGCGGAGACCCGTTTCGAACATCAGGAATCCGCCGCCCCTTGCGACAGCCGTTACGGCAGCAGGCTTGTAGAGGATGAGCGTGAACTGCGCGCTCTGATCTGCGCCCCGGCGGCATAGGCTTACTGGCGCCGGCAGATACCAAAACTGGTTCAGATCCGCATGATCCGGGAAAACAGTGATCCCATCCACGGTGATCGTTCTTGCGTTGGAAAGCAGAAGCATACTCCTCTTAATCTCCAGGTCTCGGACTAGCCGACCGGTAGCGTCAATTCACTCGCGTCAGACTCACTCCAATCAGTCTCCCGCGACATTCCGTTCGTGAAAAAGTAGGTTTCCTTATGCCTGTAGCGCGTCTTGGCAGCGTCGGAGTAGTTGAATTCGAAATAGTCCCGCGCATCCTTCGATTCGAAGCTGAATTGATCGGCCCAGTCTTCGTCAGCGGACTTGTACTCCAGGTCCACTTTCATCTCCCTGACTTTTTTCTGCGCAAAATCGACCGGCTTTGGCTTCACCGTCACAATGCGATGGCCCTTCATGTTCCGGCTGACTGTGATGAACGAGCGCCGGGTGGCAGACTCCGGAATCTCGATTGTCTTGCCATCCTTGAGAAAGAAGACGACCGAATAGGTCACGACGGTCCGTTTCGGATCGACCAGATTCACAAGGAAGGACTGGTCCGCGTCGCCTGATTGGAACTTGAACGGCTTGGACTCGCTGATCGCGTTGTCCTGGTCTTCGTACTGAACGTCGACAAACACGCGGTCTGTATCGTTCCAAACGGCGCTGGCGACTGAAACGGACACAGTGTGTTGCTTGAAGAACGGATTTGGAATTGGGATCTGCTCACGATCTGTCTCAGCCCACGCCAGCTCGATGTCCCGTCCCTGGGCTACGTGGTAAACAAGTTTGTATTGATACTGGAGCCTTGTGGGATCCAGGAGGAATAGCGTCCAAGTCTTGTCCTTGTTGTCCTGGTCAAGGAAGAAGGTCTCCGCCGCCTGGATCTTGTTCGCCGGATCGCTGTAACGCAGCTGCACTTCGACGTTGGGGATTTGGTCCCAGGGGAACGTCGACTTGAGCACCATCGCCTTGATGGGCAAAATCGAATAAAGCTCGCGCGGACTGAGTTCGAGCGCATCGCCGGTAACCACGTCCGGCTTTGATTCGAGGGTGATCGGCCGGTCCAGCCGGTCCACGTTGCGGAAGGTGACTTTGTAGTTGGCGGTAACCTCGCGCTTCATCGCGCCGTTCTCGACAATGCTCAGCCACTCGGCCTGACCATCCGATTTCTGGGAGTCGAGAACCAGGTTCTTCTTGTCGTTGCCGTACTGCACCGACACGTTCAGCGAAGCGATGCTGTCGGTGGCGTAGTCTGCGCGCGAAATCACCTTCAACGTGCGCTTCTTGAAGAACGGATGGTTTGTGTCGACCTCCAGGACGAAGCGTTTGAGGTCCAAACCTTCGTTCTTTAGCAACCGGAACAGCCCGCTTAGATGTCCCTGCGGGTAGATGCTCCGCTTGACCGTGGTCCGCTCGTTGATCCGCACGTTCAGCGATTTCTTGTCGATTCGCTTATAGTCGAGCTTCCTGTAGGAGAACAGCGGGTCAGAGCCCGGTCCCGAGGCGCCCATCCGCGTCATGCGCGAATGAAAATCGGCGACCTTGTCCCAGCCGTCCTTTTTCTCCTGCCAGGGATCCAGGCTGGGCGTGAAGAAAGCATCGGTAATCATGTCACGGATTTCGTTCACCGCCTGGTCGCGCCGACCGATAATGCTGGCCGAATCGTCCCCTTCCGGGATGAATGTATCCACCTGGATTTCGATGAGTCTCTTTTCGATCAACTCATCGACAATCTTATCGATCTGAGAGCCGAAGAAGGGTGTGTTCACCGAGAAGCTCTCCTCCATGTGTTTCTGGACGCGATCCCAGTTCACGTTTATCTGAACGTTGTAGGCCGGACGGAGAGCCAGATAGTCGAGCGAGTAAACAATTCCGATCGGCGACATCTCGCCTTCCATAGCTTTTTCGAGCACAGTGACGCCTTCCGGGTCGAGCTGAACAGAGAAAGCCGCCTGATTCTCCCCATAGAGCGAGGGTTTGGCGTGGTGGTTGATTTTCAGGACGAATTGCGGCCTGGTGTCGCCTGGCTCCGGGGGCTTGTCTCCGCTCTCCTTGCCGAACAACATCATCTTTACCGTCCCGTCCAGGAGCAGAACCGGATTCAGCACGGGCTTCTTCTTGAGCGACAGCATCCGCTTGCATTCGCTGGCTACATCTTCGAGCAGTGCCGGCTCGACACCGACGTTCACATCGAAGTTCAGGAATCCTCCCGAACCAGTGTCGCCGCGATACTTTATCAGTTGAAACTGTGGCACCTTCTGTCCGCTGCTCGGGTCCTTCAAGCGGGTGAAGTGCGGCGACATTGGCAGGTAGTAGAACAGGTTCGGATCCGCGTGATCGGGAAACAGCGACACGCCGTTGATCATCGGGAATGGAGGATTCAGATAGAGCATTGACGAAACCTCTCTTACGCCGGCATCTCTAGAACAAGGGTCGGCTCGCTGCTAGACGCCCAATTGGTGGACTTCTTACCGGCGGCAAGGAAATACTCGACACGCCAATTGTACTCACGCTTCTTCTTGTCTTTCAGCTCTACACTCCACTTGAAGCTTGTGTTGCCACCCTGTTTGAAGACGTTGTCGCCCTGTTTGCTGATGACGTTGTCCTTATCCTCGTATTTGAGCGATACCTTGGCCAGCCGCACCACGCTGAAGTCCAGCAGATCAGCCAGCACTTCGACTTCCAGCGTATCTTCGACCTTCTTGCCGATCAGAATGGTGTCTCTGGTGGTGTCCGATTCGGGGATCTCCTCGACCTGGCCATTTTTGAACCTTATGTTGCCGGAATAGAAGACTTTTCCGGATGCGGGATCGATTGCCGGGAATGACCAGTCGAAGAATGGATTCGCCTTGTTCAGCGCGATCGATGTCGTCTTGGTGTAGACGTTGGGCTCGTCAGAGTATTTGAAATCGCCGAAAATCGTGTCAATATCCCCGTCCAGGTCGCCCATTGCGCGAATACTGATCGTCTTGGTTCCGGTGAACGGGTCGCCTATGAAAAGGTCCGGGCTCAACCCGGTGGACGGTTTCAGGCTGAACTCCTTGCCGTCCTCCATGAAGTACTTCAGCTGGTAGGCATACGGCTTGCGCCACGGCTGCATGATGACCTTGCGGAATTGGTGGTCGGGCTTCTCCTTGGTGATGACGAACTGCTGCTCGAATTTTGGAACACCGGAATCTTCGTACTGCATGGTCAGGAGAGCCTGCTTCACCTGTTCGAAATTGATGTCCCCCGGCTTGATATCGACGATCAGACAGCCAAGATCGTCAACGTTGATGGTCAACTGGGTTTCGTCGGTCTCAATTTCCGGCGACTGAAACGCCTGCGCGAATCCCTTGTAGTTCACCTGGTAGGAATACTTGTACTTGCGTACATTATTTTCGATAAAGGTTTCGAACTTGGCGATATCGTCCGGTTTGGTGAATCGGAACTCCTGGACCTTGTTAACCTGGCCCACCTGATACTTCACCTTTACTTCGATGCTGAACAGGTTGAGCCGGGCGAAATCCGCGTTCGTCTGAATAGTCACGCTGAGCGTGCGGAAGAACGGATGATCAGCGTCTACCGTGATCGAGAAGTCTTTCCACTGAAGCGGCTTGCCCTGGCTGTCCTTCATGTCGGTCAAAGTTCCCAAGTTGCCTTGCGGAATCAGATTCCATTCGGCCGCGCCGTTTTCCTTGAATGTCTGGCGAAAGCTCTTTGCCTTGGTCGTCTTGATGTCCCGGGTGACATCTTCAATGCCCTCGGGAGCTTTGCGCTTGTCTTCGGGCACCGGCGCAATCGACTCGATCATCCCCTTCTCGACCATGGATTCCAGCGTGGACTCCGCCCAGTCCCGAATCTTGTCCTTCAGTTTCTTATCCTGCTCGGCGTCGGGCAAAGTGAAATCGAAATTAATCTCCGTTCCGCCCGATTGCGATTCCTTGAACTTTTCTCGGATGGTTTCCCGGTAAGAGTCCTCCCTCCACAGGTGCCAATCCGTGTCGATGGACTGGTAGAAGGAATAGAATTGGGTTGAGTTAAACCACACCGTGGCCGTCAGCGGCGGCAGCTTGACCCAGAAGTACAAGTCGTAAACGACGGCGACCATCGAGGCTCCCTTGCCTTGCATCGCCGCTTCAAACACCGCGGCGCCCTCCGGCGAGAGTTCCACTGCGAACGTAGCCACATTATTTCCGTAAAGCGACGGCTTGCCAGCCCCCATGACCTTCTCGATCAGCACGCCGTCCTTTTCGAGGAGCATGTTGACCTTGCCTTTGGTGAAGGTAAGGGTGCCCAACTCGGGTGGAGGAGGCGGGCCTTGCAACTTCAGTCGCCGGTGCTCCTCGGCAACCCGGTCTCCGAGAACCTTCGTGAGTTGGGTGAGCTTTTCCTCATTTATCGCCAGCTCCGTGTCGAAGAAGACATAGCCACCACCCTTTTTCCCGCCCGGCCGGTCGATCGGAAGGCGATAGGTGATTTGCTTGAAGACGGGCACTCCGTTCTGCAATCGAAATCGAGGGCTTTGCGGCAGCGCGTAGAACATGTTCCGACGGATATGGTCCTGCCAGACGGTCACATCCGGCACTTCTGGGAATGTCAATTGCTTGTCGATGCGAATCATAGTTTAGGTTCCTTGCACATTTTCTATTTCCTGAAGGTCAAACACTGCCCGGTCCTTCGCCTTGACTTGCCGGTGCCGTGGCTGTCCTTCGGCGGTCGTCTCTGTCCACTCCAAATCGAACTCGCCGGCGATCGGCTCGCCGCGAGTCGCCACGAAATAGGATGCGATCCACTCCTGTCCGCGAAGGTGGAAGATTCGATCCTCGGGCGTTCCCTGGTCAGCTGGAAGGAAGCACAAACGCAGGAGAATTTCCTTTACACCCGCATCGCGGCGCCCGGTTCCGTCCACGACGATCTGCGTCAGCCCCAGGGCGGCGGGGTCAAGCCGCGCGGATTCGCCCAGCTCGACTCGAGTCTTGTACGGCGGCTGACCCCTCGTGTAGTGTGTCGTCAGTTGGAGAACGCTCCCGGTTGCCGTCAAGACCACGGGATCGAAACCGGGCGGACGAAGCAGCGCCTTCCTGTCGGTCGAACGCGCCTCGACGAACGCCACCGGCAGTTCAACCGGTGGGAACCCGAGACCCACCCTTACCTCGGCAGGGGACGGCTGCGGTCCAAGATCGCCACCTGGCAGAACGGTGATGTGTCGCTGCCCTTCGCCAAGCTCGAACCATTCGCTGACGTCTGCGCCGCGGTTCAGGTCCCTTTCGGCCAATTCGCTCAGCAACGCTTCGACGCGGAGCAGCGATTCGTCGAGTGGCACAGGATCCGAGTGGCCTAGCCTAGTCTGCAACGCCAGCGCGAATCTCTCTATCACCATCTCCCGCGCCTTCGACATTAGCGAAGTGTCATCCCCCCCGATTGCCTTCACAGTCAACTTGAGCCGGCCCCCTTCGACGGACGCCTTTATCCAGTCGGCAATCTCTTCCAGCGTCGAAGAGGATGTCAGAGTCTCAGACGCCTGACGCACGTCGCCTTCCATCACTGCGCTCACGGAGATCTTCAGTGTTGCACTAGCATGATAGCGGACAGCCAGAAACCCCAACCTCCCATTCAACGCGGCGACCACCGCGTTTTTCTTCTCGGTGTCCACTGGAGCGCGAAAGATCGCATTGTAAGGAGGAAAACCTGAAGAACTCGACGTGGCCATTCCAACCATTGAACCCTTTCCGTCACCGGTCTCAACCGTAACCTGCTTTACGGAAGCCGTCGCCGGTTGCAGTCGGATCTCGGCTTCCTCTCGCCCGGCGCGCCGGGCGATCTCCTTCTTCAGCTTTTCCAGCAAGGCCGGCGCCACTGTCCATTGGGCGCCGAGTTGCAGGATCCCGCCCGAGGCGGACGCGTACAACTGCAGTGTGGGCCGGCCATTGTTGGCCATCTCCGGCATAGGCCTGCCGGGAATATACCGCCAGGTGTTCGATTCCCCCTCCTCTTCGTAGAGGGTGACACCATCAATCTCGAAAGATGCCGGGAACCTCGATACCGGGTTCTCCGCCGCGGTCGTCATGACAGACTCCTCGTGCGCTTGGTATGATCTCAGCCCTTCCAGCTACTGAGGTTGGCGGAGACTTCGCTATTGATCCGGGTGCCAAAGTTGTCGTGATCCGCCCATTCGTAAGCGTTGATCGCGAAAGCGTAGCGCGCCCAGTCAACGGCGGTGAAAACGGGGCTTCCGCTGTGACCACCCATCATATCGGTGGTGTAGAAAACTTCGCGCGCGTCCACGCTGGTTACGTTGCTGCCGTGGAACCACTGCGTGCCGCCGCCTTTGTCGCCGGGATATCCGCTGAGATTAGCGGTCATCGCCAGCAACTGCGCATCGGTGTACGCTCCAAAGCCAAACCAGCCGGTCCGCCGACCCAGCTCAGTATCAAGGATGATCGCACCGTAGTCGTAGTCAATTTCTCCTCGCTGGGTCCACGCTTGCACCGACCGAAGCGACGACCTGGGGGCCACTACCGACCCGAATGGCAGGTTGTTCGGTGCGGTCGCCGAATCGTTTCTCCCCGGCATCACGGTGATCCTCGTTGCCCAGTCCGCGGAGGCGGAATTGTCCCGCGGGCGGATGAAGACGCAATGGCCGCAGGTCGCGATCGTCTTGGGTCCGATGAAGAATCCCGTCCCCATGCCGTTGCCGGCGGAAGATTCGATGTAAAGCGACACGATCGCCGACCAGGGATAGACGTTGGTCTGATTAACTTGAACGCGGTCATCAGTGCCGATGATACGGCGAGGTGCAGCGTAGGATAGTTCGGCGATGTTGGGCAGCGCGGCGATCCCGCGAGGAGCAGACTTTGACTCGTATCCTTTGACATACTCGATTCCGCCCATCCCGACTGGGTTGACCTCTAGTCCCGCCCCGATTTCGGCGGGCTGAATGAGGGTTTTGGATCTTTGCTCGGCCTCCGCCGGCGCTACGGGCTCGTGGGGATTAGTTGATTTTTTTTCTTTCTTGCTCATAAAGGTTTCCCGTTTTTCTCATAAACGCTCAAGATCCGCCACTTCCTTTTCTCTCGAAAATAGCCCGTTAAATCAAACACAAATCCTTTCATCGTCGGGCGGGTGGTAATGCCTCCCATGATTTCCCGCCGATATTTTTTAGCCGAAGCGGGGCTGCCGGCGGTTGCACTTCAGACCAAGGAGGCGGTGAATCCCCGGAAGCTGCGTGAATCCGATAACGGTAGCCGGCGCAGAACGGGGATGAAGCGAGATATCCCCACTCCTTGCTTGGCGCAGCCGGTGTAAGGGCGAGTGTTTGCACCGCGCCCAGCGATTCCTCGCTGCCTTCGGCAACAAGGTCCACTGCCAGAAAAGAGGCGCCCTCGCCAAAATCGCATTCGACTTTGACCCGATGCGGCCCAAACTCGCGGAATGAGGTCAGGTCCAGCTGCGCGCTTTGCGCAGCCTCCACCGTCAGGCGCAAGAGCTTGGATCCTCCGCGCCCGCGCGCCTCGACCTGCAGTGGAGCTAGCCTCGCCTCCGAGGGAACTCCAATCCCGACTGCCGGTTTATCGGGAGTCAGCTCGAAGCGCCTCTCGAAGAGACCTTCCTTTCCGTCGCCCCTGCAAACGCCAGCAATGGCCGCCAGATTGAGAAGTGCCTCCGTTGCTTCGACGGTTACAAACCTCAGGGGAAAATCGTCCACGCTGAGGTCGAGCGTTTCGCCACCGTGACTGATGCGGGAATTCTCCACGCGCTTGACCGCGCCCGCCTGCTCCACGACCGCCCAAGTGGCGAATTCGTATGCGAGCGGCTCTGCCACCGACATTTTCAGGGTCACGACGCCGGCATCTGCTGGCGGGACCAGCTCGAGTGTCTCCTGGATCGCCTGCATTCGGCGCGGTGGTGCGGGCGGCGCGCTCAAATGCACTCCCAAGCTTAACACGCCTGTGCGTACCGAAGGTAGATTTGCCGCAACGTGCACTCTCCTGGTCCCGCTCGACAGCGGCGGTACGACGGTCTGCTTGACGAAGGAAGCGATGCCTTCGGATTTTACAAGTTGGCGAGCCGCGTCGAACGGATCCAGGCTCGCGATGAGCGCCCGGGGCGCCAAAAAGGGCTCGGAAAGATCCAAGCTGACCTGCCCGCGGGATGCTTCCTGCATTCGCAAGGAAATCGAAAACTCCACCGGGCTTCGTTGCGACGCGACAAAGTCGCCATAACGGACCCGAACGAAATCCGCCATCGCTTCCACGAAGTCGCGCCGAGAGGTTTCCTCCAGCGGTCCGTCGAACCGCAACGGCAGCTTGCTGAGATCTTGCTCGAAGAATTCTTCGAGCTGATCGCGAGTCAACACCGGAGCCGATGGATTGGCAGCCACCCCCGCCAGCGCATTCAGCAGGTTAGCCGGATCGAATGTTACCTTCACCGGTACGCGGGGGGCCACACCCTCCATCTCCATTTCCGCCCAGGCAAGCAGTCCAAGCACTTCGCCCTTCAGGGCCCCCTCGATCACCGCCCCGGCGGCCGAACCCAGCCGCATGACGAAGCGAGCCACACCCAGTCCGTTCGCCGAGAGAGGCACCGGTTGGCAGAGCTCCTCCGGCATATCGCCGGTGCTGGCTGCCGGATGCAAACGAAGAAAACCGCCGCGGAACACGGGCGGCGCAACCGTTGCGTTTGGGTGCTCCCTGCGGACCAACGCCAGGGCGTCCTCGGCCGGATGAACAGCGCGAATGCGGAAATCGAGAACCGCATAGGGCTTTGGCGGCATCGCCGGACTCACTCCGCGAACCATCTCCAGCACGAAGTCAGGTCGACCGAACTTTGTGCTGCCGATTTCGAGCAGCGAGGAGGCGACAACAAAACTGCCGGAATTTTCGAACGGATAGTAGATCTGGTATTTGAATCCGTGCAGAGGCCGTTGGAAGTCGGGCAGTCCAAGAAGCGACATGTTACGCCAGATCCTCGGTCGTGATGATCAGGTTGGTGGACGATTCTCTCCAAGCCGAGGTAGGCGTTCGCATACCTCCGCGCACCGTCAAAACCTGGTATTGAAATACACCGGGATCAGCCCTGCCCAATACGTAATCCCGTAACGGTGAGCTCAACATAGGCCTCGGCCGCCAGCTGCTGTTCGGTCAAGTCCACCGAGACAATCGGGCCGCCCCCGCGCTGGAGGTTGACTCGAATCAGGCTCACTCGTGGCTCCGGACCGTGAAAGAGCTCGGCGACGGTCCTCACACCGATCCTCCTCACGTACTGAGGCTGGGCGGCGGTTTCCAGAACAGCGTTCCAGATCGCGTCCCGGTCGGGAACCACTTCCACTTCACGCAGGTCGAAATGCGCTTCCGCCTCGTCGGTGGCCCCAAGAGGCGTAGCGGGAAGTAACTGATAAGAGACCTTCTGCCCTGCCGCCAGATCCAAGGGGAGCATCAAACCTTCCAGCCGCGCGGAAATGGTTTTGCTGCCGCTCCGCAGGGTCACCTCCATTTGCCGTATTCGCAGCGGGCTTTCGATGACGTTTCGGAACGACGCCTCAATCCGTGAGTCCTGGCGCCGCACAGTGCATTCCAACGGATCTCCCGACAGGTCATTCATCCGGGCCTCGAAGGGGATAGGCGGAATGGAATCCCGTTCGCCGAGAGTCACCTCTATCTGCCCCTGGAAGATCAGGCTGGACGAGCTGAAGATCCCTTCGAAGACAGCTTGCAGAGCCTCGATCGGAAGCTCGACCGAATGCCGCAACTTGGTCATGGTAAGCAGTGCGTCCTTCTGCTCGGTGAACGATACGGCCGTGCCTCCCGGTTTTGGCAGTCCGAGCTTGAAGCTGAGCTTGCTGGCAGGCAGGAGTTCGAGCACGACCTCTCCGCCGCCGTCCGGCACGTGCCCCTTCAACCGCTGGCGCGCTGACTCCAAGCGCGCAGCCTCGGTCACTGGAACGGCAACGTAGCCCAGCGAGCCCACCGTCTTCTCCAGCGACCCATCCGGCGAGGTTACCTGCACGGTCATGTCCGGAGACCGCACAGGACCTGAAGTCCGCGCAATCTTGAAAGCATCCGGCAAGTAGTAGAAAAGACGCCGCTGCGTCTCGTCTTGATAGTAAGGCTGTTGAGTACCCTTCCACTCCACCGTGCGACGCACCAGACCGGACCGGCCGTCGGAGACGTCCTCGATTCCCCGAAAGATATAGGGATACAAGCTCGGCGGAAAGACGAATGACTCTCGGAGGCGGGAGAGCTCGAGAGTGACTGTCTCCTCCCTGTACTGCGGAGCGCTGGAATACGTTGCCCAGCGCAAACTCAATACCTCGGCGCAGTCGAGCACGAGCAGCTTCGCCATACTCTCGTCTTCCAAGCGCGCCGAAATCACCTGGCTTTTTGTGACGGCGCCCTCAGCGGCGGCTTCCATAACAGTGATGTGGGATGAGTTGGTTTCCGGTCGTGCCTGGTGAACAAAGGCTTCAGGCGCGCCAACGATCTCAACATTGAACGCCGCCCCTGCCGGAATGGGTTTCAGATCCTGGTTGAAGATCGCCCACTGTGAGCCGGTATAGTAGACGCCCACCGGATGATCGTTGTAGACGCCGCCAGACCCGCCGGGGTTCCAGTTGGGAGTTATCAGCAGCATCGCTTCCGGGTTACCGTCCAGACCCGGACGCCGAATTGTCGTTACATGCCCCTGAATGTTGTCCGGCGCAGCGCGATGAACAAAGCTCCGATTTGATGGCGCAACGCGAATGTTGAAACCAGCTCCGGCGGGCATGGCGGACATATCCTGGTTGAAGATTGCCCATCGGTTCCCGGTGAAGTAGATGCCGATGTGTTTTGCGTTATAAGTCCCTCCACCGCCACCCGGATTCCAGTTCTGGGTTGCCTGGCAAAGGGCGTTTGGGTTTCCGTTGAGGGATGGGTGATCGATGGAGGTTGTGTTCCCGCTAATATTCCCCCCAGCCTGATTCCCACCACCCCAAAATTTCTGCCATACCTTCCCGTCCGTGCCCCGCACAAAAATTTGCAGCTGGTTCGGCTGCATGGATGCTGCAGCGGGGTCGTCTGCCAGCACTCCCCCGTCGTTGTGACGCTCCCACGAACCCCAGACCCCGGATCTGTAGCTTCTCTGCCACAGAGCGTTATCGTTGCCGCGGACAAACAGATCGCAGGTGACCGGGCCTTGAGACACCGCCGGCCCGCCGTTAAATCCCGCCGGCGGAGCGCCTAGCGGGGTCCACGCGCTCCATCCGGAACCCTGCAGCCACCACTTCAACCAAACCTGCCCATCCGTACCGCGCACAAACACGTGCTCGTGGTTAGAGTTCATAGATCCGACAGCCGGAGGCGAAGCCAGCACGCCGTCAGCGTGCCTGCCCCAGCCATTCCACCGCCCGTTGTACCACGCCAGCTGCCACAGTGCGTTGTCCTTCCCGCGAACATAAACATTGCAGACCTGCGGGTTGCGCGACACCGTCGCCGGCCGGCCAGCGAAGCCGGGCGCAGGGGCGCCCAATGGAAACCAGCCGCGCCAGCCGCCGTCAGCCGCCCACCACTTTTGGAAGAGCTGCCCGTCGGTGCCTTGTCCGAACACGTGCTCGTGGTTTGGGTTCATGGAACCCACGGCGGGCTCGGCGAGCAGAATCCCGTCGTGTTTCGCCCAGCCGTGCCATCGCCCATCATAAAATGCCGTTTGCCACAATACCCGGTCGCCACCGCGCACGTACACGTTGCAGACCTGGGGATTGCGAGACAAGGCCGAGGGCGCGTTCAAGAACCCCGGGGCAGGTGCGCCGAGCGAAGCCCATGCGGTCCATTGCGGCAGCGAGGCCTGCGCCCGGTGTACAAAGGCGGCGGAGCCCGGCTTGGAGTTCGTTACGACAAATCCTGCGTTTGCCACCATCGCTTGAAAGTTCTGGTGGAAGATCGACCACGCCGAGCCCGTGTACCAAACTCCCAGCGAATTCGCGTCATAAACGCCGCCTTTTCCATGAGGATTCCAGAGCGGAGTCACGTTTACCACCGAGTTCGCGTCCCACCCCGCCGCGCTCGACAATTCCGTGCGCGCGTGGGGCGCTGCTTTTAACATCCCAAACCCGACCTGCTCGAAATCCAGCTTTCCGAGCAGGGCAAACTGAACGCCGCCGAGCGGGGCGATTTTCTTCTCCGAAGTCCATCGAATATGCCCGGATGATCCCTCACCGGCGGATCCAGTCACCAGGTCAAGCCCCTGATTCGGTCGAAGCACGATCGTTCCGGAGGACAACGTGGGCACTGCGGAGTCCGCCAGCAAGAGGGGAATAGCCACAAGAGCACTTCGCCGCACGATGAGATTGGTCGCATACGCTGGCTCGGTGAGCGCTCGATACAACAAGTCTCGCTCATCAAGGCTGTCCAGCAGCAGCCTCGCTCGGATACCTCCTTCCACGGCCGCTACATCCTGAAACAGCCTCTCCTTGGTTCCAGCCGGAGCGCCGTCCAGGAACATTCGATGCGCCAGAACAAAGTCTGGCTTATGCGGCAGCTCTTGAGCACTGCGAGCCGACGGACCGAGTTCGGGCGCCGGAAACTTCTCGAACACAATCGTAAAGCACCATCCCGCGCCCTTGGTTTCGAGCGCCATCCGATAGCGAGCCTTGCCAGACACGCTTTCCTCCGCCAGTCTATAACGCGGCAGGTAGTATTTTTTTGCGGGATCCGCCGCGTCTTGAAAGATCATCGCATCGCTCGGTGGATCGGCCGGGCTCACGGGCGCAGTAGGCTGTTTCGCTGTCTTGGTTGCCCCGGCGGCCGCCGGCGCCGCTGCGGTCGCCCCGTCCACGACGGCGCGAAGCCGGAGCGAGATGGTAGGTCCCGGAGTGTCGCCAGAGGGAAACAAAGCCGCTGTTTCAGTCACTTTTCCGGGAGACATTGCTCGCTCCATTTACTGCGATTCGGTAGCACGCTCGATGACTGGCGGGAACAGAATTCCTATCCGGTCCGTCCGCCACTCGCTGTCTTTGCTTTGGCCGCTGGCTCGAATGACCGTTACCGCATAACGATATTCGCCGGTGCCAAGCCGCCGGATTATGTAGTCGGCCAGCGACAGACGGACTTTGGCGTCCGCTTCGAGCTTATCCGCATTGAGTTCGACAGTATCTCCGCGCTCAAAATCGACGACGACGGCAAACACGGGATCGGAAGACTGATCGGGTCGCGGCTCGAAGGTTTGCTTGATCGTCTTCACCTTGATGGTTCTGGTGAACTCTGGCAGCCGCGTCTGATCCACAACCGCTTCCCAAACTGCGTCCGCATCGGGCTGGACGGCCACCCGGTCGAAGTTGAACAGAGACAGCCACTTCGCCGCTTCCGCCTAGCGCGGTCGCGGGCGCCACCTGACAATTAACCGCCTCCCCTGGCCGCACGACGATCGGTGCTTCAAAGGAGAGCCCGGCGATCACGCCATCCGCATCCGCGTCGCCGCGTGCCAATACCGCCGTCAGACCGCGCATCTCCGCCGGGCTTTCGATTCCATTGCGCAGCGTCGCTCGAACGCCGCTCGCTGGCACATCCTGCTCAACTTCCACGTCGAATATGTCGCCGATAAGGTCTGCCAGCCTGCAAATTACCGGGACCTTTTCCGCCGGGATTCCTTGGCCGCTGTCGATCTCAACCACCACCTCACCCTGGAAGACCACTGCCGAATCGCCAAATAGCGCGTCGAAGAGACCCTGGAAATCTTTCATCGGCAATGTGATGGCATCCAGGATCCCGGCGCGCAGGTCGATCTTGGCTCCCTCTCGCTCCTCACGCTGCGGGCCTGCCTCTCCGCGCGGCAGCGTGAGAAACAAGCGCGTGGCATCGCACAACAGCGGCTCGAACTCGATCTGACGGTCGCTGCCGGCCAGTTCCGGGAGCTTGCGCTTCATCTCCGTCGCAGCCGCTTCCAGCCGCTCCGCGTCGAAATAGGGCCCGGCCCCATACTCCATCGTCACGGGCATCAAATCCGCCGCAGCGTCCGGATTGGGAAACCGCACCGCCAGCATGGGGTGGTGTGGCGTCTCGGGCCTCCTGGCCACCTTGAATGAGTCGGGTAGAAAATGGAACCGGTAGGGTTCAAGGCTCTCTTGATAATAGGTGTGGCTCCGCTCCTTCCAGACAACCTGGCGGAGCACAAAGCCGATCTTCCCGGACTCAGGAGGGAGGACATTTCCGAAGATGTAGCGATGGAGGTCCTTTGCGAAGACAAACGGGTTTGGGCCCACCGCCCAGTCCATCACCTTGAGCACAACCCGGAACAGTTTTTGTTTCCGTAGCAACGCCAGCTGCACCCTTTTTTGCCGCTGCTCGGTCGTTTTGGCGGTGCGTTGTGTAGTCAGGCTGTTCAATTGAACCTGCAGCGCCTGCAACATTCGGCGCACCCGCGGGTTCGCCGGACCCAGCTTCTCCAACTGCTGTTTCCGCGCGTTGAGCGCAGTGATCCGCGTGGTCAGGTCGTTGATTTCTCGCTGCAAGTTCTGAATTTGGATGGTGAGTTGCTGCGTCTCCGCACTGTTGCTTGCCGGAACGGCCACACTGGCCGAGCGCAGCACCATTAAGGCGCCGGCGAACGAGGCTTCCGTCAAGATTTGATAGACCTGCGTCAGCTGTGCGAGCTGCTCCAGGCGAAGCACCGCCTTCAGCAGTTGTCCTTCCTTGGTGATCTCCTGGAACACCAGTTCTTGTAGAATTTGTGAATTGCCGATCGGAATGCGCGCCACAAGTTTCACGGCAACCGAGTGCGGTATCTCGACTGCCTGGCGGGCAATCGCCTCGAGCTTTGGCGCCGGGAATCCCTCCAAAAAAACAGTCAATGTTCCGCCTTGGACCCGCTGGTCCAGCTTGATCCGAAATTGCGCTTTTCCCGAGACCGTCTGCTCTGCCACGCGGTACCGGGGCAGGTAATATTTCGTCTCCGGCTTTGCCGCGTCTTCGAACAGCGTCTCGTCGGTTGGATCCGGCACGGGCGAGAGCGGCCCGGCAATCTTCTCGCGCGGCAAGGCGGGCCGCGGGATTGGGATCCTTGATGCGAGCCACCCCATTTCAGGCCGAATCTTTTCAGAGAACTCAGGACGGATCAACGCCGCACCCAACTTGCGCTCTTGCATCTTGGCGGGTGATGTATCCGTGAAATTCACCGCAACGAACGGGGGAGGTTCGACGCCAATTACACGGAAATTCGAAACCGGGCGCGGACTGGCGGCGGAATCCTTGCGTTGACCTTCAGAACGCATCGCCCACACCAAGATATCTCAGCTCGCGCTGCTCCAGGCCGGCAAGCAGGTCTCCCATCGCCAACTTCACATCGGAGGTCGTATTTTCCACCCATTCCATAATCTCCTGCAGGGTGCCGCTGTCAAGTCTGCTAAGTTGACCAATAATCCCTCTCTAAGTCTGCGGGTCTATCCGACTCCCACTTAGTCATCTACAGAGCGCATCGAATATCCTGATGACAATTCATTAATATTGACGGTCAATTTATGAATTGACACGCCGGCAGAAATTTGCAATACAAGCGTTATGTTCGCTCCATCGCGCGCGAGCGGTCTCACAGATTGGCACTTCGCTCTTCGAGCCCAACCTGGCGCGGTTCCTATGCCCCTCATTCAGATCGTGGATACGCTTTCCGATTAGTTCAATCACCACAATAAAACTTATGAAAGAAAAACATGTCGTTCTCCGGTCCCTTCGCGGTGTGACCCGAGATTCATTCCGCGGACCGTCAGCCGCCTCATTAGAAATTGCTGCTGCGAGCCTATCTGTCGATGTCGAAGAGATCGACAGGAACAAGATTCCGGTGCTGACTCGGAATCTGGATGTTCTTGCCGTAGCTCCTGTCGTTCCGATGAAGCTTATCGAACCGGTCGAAGTGCAAGTCGAGGCTACAGAAAGTTCAACCACGGTAGCTTGGGGAGTCAAGGCGGTCGGCGCCGATTCGTCCCCCTTCGATGGCGCCGGCGTGATTGCCGCTGTGTTGGATACGGGCATTGACGCGGGACATCCTGCGTTTTCAGGGGTCGACGTTGTCCAGAAAGACTTCAGCGGCGAGGGCAATGGCGACCAAAATGGGCATGGAACGCACTGTGCCGGGACCGTGTTCGGAAGAACCACGGATGGCACACGGATTGGTGTGGCGCCGGGGGTGACTAAGGCTTTGATTGGCAAGGTGCTCGGGGAGGAAGGCGGATCCAGCGAAGCTATCGTGAGCGCGATTCAATGGGCCGTCGATAACGGCGCAAACGTAATTTCGATGTCTTTAGGAATCGACTTCCCCGGTCTCGTCGAGCGACTCGTTCGTCAAGGTTTTCCTCCGGCTTTGGCGACCTCCCGCGCGCTCGAGGGCTACCGTTTGAACGTGCTGCTCTTTGAACGACTCGCTTCGCTGGTTCAAGCTCGGGGAGCATTTTCCGAGGCAGCCGTAATCGTAGCCGCAGCAGGCAACGAAAGCCGGCGAGATGCCGATCCGAACTTCGAAATCGCTGTGAGCCCGCCGGCCGTATCTGACGGGATCATTTCCGTCGCGGCACTTGGCCAGGGCGCTCAAGGTCTTACAGTGGCATCGTTCTCAAACACCGGAGCGAACGTTTCGGGGCCCGGCGTCGCGATAGTTTCGGCAAAAGTTGGGGGAGGCCTCAGGACGTTGAGCGGAACCAGCATGGCCACTCCCCACGTCGCCGGACTGGCTGTTCTTTGGGCGCAGAAAATCAAAAGTGGTGGACCGCTGACCGCTCTGCATCTGACTTCTCGGTTGATCGGTTCCGCGGCAGTCGATGCGTTGAAGGCCGGATTCGATCCCTTTGATGTCGGCGCCGGCCTGGCGAGGGCTCCGCAGGCCTAAGTGGCCATCGATTCTAAGCGGAGGCGTCAGAGAGAAACAGGAGATTGCGAAAATATTTTATGTGGATACTGAGAGTTAGCAAGCGAATCTCATGGGGGGTCCGGTCTCGCTAGACTCCTGACCGTCCGCCTTCATGGACGAGCGCGCTTTCCTCTCCGACCTCGAATCGGCTAATACCGAGGAGCTTTCGCACATTCTCCGGCGTCCGTCGGCAGATGAGCAGCGGCTCTTGGAGGCCTATTTTGGCCCTGCCCGGCTCGAAAGGTTGCGACGCCTTGCGCTGAGTGGCGCACGCCGCGGAGCGTCGCGCGGCAACGCCGTCGTGTTGCACGGCATCATGGGAGGCCAGTTGATGGTCTGTCCACA
This sequence comes from uncultured Verrucomicrobiae bacterium, assembly GCA_963810765.1. GTDB lineage: Bacteria > Verrucomicrobiota > Verrucomicrobiia > Chthoniobacterales > Terrimicrobiaceae > DASTFP01. The sequence continues at coordinate 316,327 of CAWEOV010000012.1, read as the reverse complement.
AAACGAAGCGAGCCAGAATGTCTGGCTGGACCTGCCCCGCATCGCAATCGGCGCCCTAGGCTGGTTGCGGATGACGCCGGAGCTTGGGTCGCAGTTCGACGTGCGAGCTACAGGCATCTTGAAGAAGTGGTATTCCGAGATGCTGCTCGATTTGGCTGCCGACCGGTGGAATGTACAAGCGTTTTGGTTCGATTGGCGGCTGGACCTTGCTAGCATTGCCGACGCGTTGCGAGCACAGATCGACCGGTGGTTTGGACCAACTTCGCCCGTCAACCTCGTCGCGCACTCGATGGGTGGCCTCGTAGCACGCACTTACATCCTTCGGCATCCGCATCGCTGGGCCGAAGGTGGCCAATTGTTGATGCTAGGCACGCCCAACCATGGCTCTTTCGCTATACCACAAGTTATTACTGGCGCCCTCGACACAGTTCGGAGACTTGCGCTTCTCGACTTAACCCATACCCGCCGTGAGTTGCTCGACGTGCTCAATACTTTTCCGGGTTCGATTGAGATGCTGCCATCTCCGCTTGTCATGCCAAATATGGCGCCAATGTATGACGAAGCGACATGGAGCGGGTTCGCCGTCAAGCAGCGGTTGCTCGACGAGTCCAAGCACAGCCACGAGCGGCTGGCGCCCGTGGTCGACGGCAGCCGGATGACCTACATCGCCGGATGTAACCGGCCCACAAAATCCGATGTGTCGGATTGGAAGCGCCTGGACGAGTCCGCGGGCTACGCGGTTACGCTCGACGGCGACGGCACGGTACCGCATATCCTCGGTTTTTTAAGCGAGGGCTCCCAGCGGATTCCCACCTATTTCGTCGACTGCGAGCACGGGGCGCTCCCAAACAATTCGGACGTCATCGCGGGCACGCTCCAACTTCTCGCCGGCGGGCCATGCACTCTGCCGAAGCAGCCGCCCAGGCCCAGAGGGCTTCCAAATGCTGCCGTCCTTGAACAAGCGCGCAACGCCCGAGAGCAGCTTGAGGAGGAACATCTCCGCAAACTCAGCCGCCGCATCAGCGTTCGCGAGCGCGGGAGCCGCGAGACACAGATCTCCTCCGAGGAAGTCAAAGCGGAGGAGCTGGTCGTGCGCAGTTTCCTTGCAACCGACGACGTCGCCCAGGATCGCGCGATCGCTCCATCCATCGGCCTGCCCAGCCTCAAGGCTCCTCCGCCAGGCGAAGCAAAGACATCGCTGACGAGTGTGAGGATCAACATCCAGCTTGTCCAGGCTGGCATTGAAGAAACGTCCCGAGGCCACCCGAAAGTAAACGCAGTTTCCGTCGGACATTACGTGGGCGTTGCTCCGCAGAATGCCGAGCTTGCACTCGACCGCGCGATCAGCGGGTCCGGGCCAGACACTGGAATCGACTCAAAATTGCTCATTACCGCGCTGCATCGCCGCGGCGCCATCTCGGGTCAGCTGGGTCAAAACATCCAGCTCATTGATCCGCGCGATTCGTCGCGAGTGATAGTGCTCGCAGGGATGGGCCAGCCGGGCACCTTCGGCCAGGCAGAGTTGACTGTGCTTGCCCGCGAGCTCGTATGGATGCTTGGCCGCTCCGGTTGCAAGCATTTGAAGACGGTTCTCATCGGCTCCGGTGCCGGAAATCTGCGCGTCGAAGATGCCGTCCGCGCCTGGCTCCGCGGAGTGCGGAGAGCACTCTACGATGCGGCTGCCGCGAAAGATCCATACCTCAAAGTGATTACATTCACGGACATCTCTCCGACGAACTTCCTGCTCATCCACCGCGCGCTGGTCAACGCCCGAATAGCCTTTGCGCACGATTCGGAAGCCCTTGAGATCGATTATTCCGACCCAAAAAAGGAGGTCATCGCCGGCGCCGAGAAAGCCGCAAAAGCCGAAGCCCGCAAGAAGGGAGTTCGCGATCTGCGCAGGTCGCTCGAGTCAAGCGCACCCGCTAGCGTCGAGCCCATTCGCCTCACAATTCGCCTGCAGGGCGACACCTTCGAGTTCGCGGCCCTCACCGAGGATGCTTCCGTGCCCCAGCGGGTCACACAGATCAACCCGCAACTCATCGATGAAGTCAACAACCAGTTACCCGAGTCCAACGATTTTGTCGTTCAGCTCAACCGCGGAAATCTTTTAGGGCGTCTCCTGCTTCCATACGACTTGCGGGAAGCTATTATGCGTCCCGGCGTGCCCCTCGTGATCACTGTGGACGCGACGACGGCTCGCATTCATTGGGAAATGATCTCGCTTGCGCCAGCCTCTCGAGCGAGAGATTTTGCTCCCGATCTTTTTCTGGGCACCGCATGCCGGCTCACTCGGCAACTGCGCACGGGCTTCGCGCCTTTGCCCGAGCCGCCAATTCTTACCGGTCGCGCTCTGCGAGTGCTTGTCGTTGCCGACCCGGCAGGCGACGCCCCGCTTCCTGGCGCGCAGGAGGAGGGCCACTCTGTGGCGGCGATCTTCGAGGAATTTCAACGGCTGGCCGAAGATTCCCACCAGACCCGGTTGCCGTTCGTGCAAGTCGTGCGGCTTTTTGGCCCCGGAGAAGCCACCCGCGTGGCCGTGCTCGATCAGTTGATCAATCACCGCTTTGACGTGTTGCATTACTGCGGCCACTGCGTCTTCAACTCCGCCGATCCGCCGCAGTCGGGCTGGCTTTTCAAACGGGACCCGCAGCATGTGCTCACCGCCCACGAACTCAGTCGCATTGACCGCGTGCCCCGCTTTGTTTTCTCGAATGCATGCGAATCGGGCATCACCCCTGACCGTGCTTCAGCGCGAAACGCCCTGCTTGCGCCGAGCTTCGCCGAAGCATTCTTCGCCCGCGGCGTCTCGAATTTTCTTTGCACCGCGTGGCCAGTGGACGATGCCGCTGCGCTTGCTTTCGCGTGCCGCTTTTACCGCGGCCTGCTTGGTCTGCTAGGACCAGGCCGTGCGCCGGAATCTGCATACGAGGCGATGACAGCCGCGCGTGAGGAAATCGCTACCAAGCACGGACATGGCGGTATGCAGACTTGGGGTGCTTATCAGCATTACGGCGATCCGAATTTTCGCATTGTCGCCCCCGGCACACCGCCAACTTCCGGCGAGACGAAGAGTCCAATTTCAAAGCCGCATAGGAGAACACGCCGCAAGAGCACGCGCCGACGGCGTCCGTGAGCCCCGCCGAGTTGGGTCCCAGGCGGCACGGGAAAGTGACTGGCGCCCTCGATGCCGATTTTGCCGTTAGACTAGACTAGTATTACTACGTGCTCGAAGTATTGACCTTTTCGCTAGAGATAGGGCACGCTCGAGGTTCCATGCGACTGGAACGAACGCGTCATGGCAACGCAGTGTAGAGTTCTTCGGCGAAGTTCATGGAGCCATTGGTGGGAGGATTAGGTCGGCAGGAGCGTCGCGAAGGAGCACGCGCTTTATGTGCAGGGACTCTTGCTGCCTGGAGGCCGCAAGAGCGTGGAGCCAATGGCTCAACGCCTTGCGGGTTGATAAGCAGAAGCTCCAGCAGTTTGTCAGCGATAGTCCGTGGGAGTCTCAGGCCCTTTGGGAAGCAGTGCGCGCCGAGATGAAAAGATTAGCCAGTTCTGGGGCCAATCGAGCTTCCTGGATTGTTGACGAGACAGAGCTGGATCAAGCAGGGCGACAAGTCTGTTGGAGTGGCTCACCAATACTCGCGGCTCGGTCGGCAAGAAGGCCAACTGTCAGGTCAGCGTTCACATTGCCTTGAGCGAACGGGGAGGCCTGCGCTCCCCATGGCTGCCAGGCTCTTTTTGCCCCAAGCTTGGATCAATGACTGGGCAACGTCGCCGCCGCACAGGCATCTCCCGAGGAGGTGGTATTTCGCGCAAGCCCGAGATCGCCCTGGATCTAGTCGGCGAGTTAAGTCGGATCGGGAATGCAGCCCTCCCCGCTGTGGGCGATTGCCAATATGGCCACAGCGGGCCATTGCGGCAGGGATTGCGAGATGCGGGCTGTCCTTACATGCTTCAACGTCGAATCGGCGCTCAAGGCTTGGGTAGAGAACGCCCGCGAACTGCGGCGCGCACGCAAACGCTGGGTCCCCAGGCATTGCGCGGACCGCCGGCCCAAACCGTGTTGCGAAATTGGCCGCAGCCTGCCGGACTCCGCTTGGCAGCCTTGCCGGCTGGAGCGGCTGCCGGCGGCGGACTTCTCAACACAGAATGGCTTGGATCCGCGCATGGATGGTCTCGCGATCTTGCTGAGGACCTCCAGTGAGATTCCCGAAACCTGGTTGGTCTTCGACTGGCCGCAGGGCCAGCCCGAACCTTACCATATTTACACCGCCTGGCTCGATGGACCTCCGGAACGCATCTCTCTGCTGCGCCTGAGCCGTCAACGCTTCCAAATCGAACAATACTTCCAGCGCGACAAGGATGACCTCGGTCTCGATCACTTTGAGCGACGATCTTCGGCGCGGATTCCATCAGGCCACCTCGCCTTGGCTGCCACCGCCTACCTCTTCGAAATTCTTCTTGCTTTTCTCGTGGGCAAAAAAAACACTTCCTGAAACCCTCACGTGGGAACGAGGCGCTCCGAAGGACCGGCAACATTCTTAATTCGCTCGCGCGGATTCTTGCCCCTTCTGTCAACCACCTCTTCCAAATCAAACCGCCGTAGAGTAACTTAACGTAGTAATACTAGAGCAAATCCCGAAATAAATTTCCGAAATGGTGGCAGCGCCGAGGTGTCTCTGGCCAAGGCGCGGAGGCAGGCCAATCCCAAGAAAGGGGTGGGACCCTTTCTTCCCACCAAGGCTTGGCCTGCCGACGCAACACAGCCAAAGACCTCTCGCCGCGCCAGCCCTTTCCCAAGCAATTCTTTCAGAAGTGCTTGGGAGGCGGCCCCGGCGCAATGGCCTGTCTGCGGTGTCAGAGTCACAAGGCCAAGGTCTATGGACATTGGCCTTTCACTCTTCCTGGCAGACAGGCCATTCGCCTCGGCCATTTGGAAATTTCTTTCGGGATTTGCTCTACACAACGCGTGCTCGACGTTCGGCCCTGCCTAAGCGATATTATCGTATGCCAGCGACCTCCTTCGACACGCCCATCGGTCGGTGCGCGATCGCTTGGGAGGCGGATGAGATCACGGGATTTTCATTGCCGCAGGCCGCGAATTCAAAGGATCCGCCGTCGCCTTGGGTGGACGCGATCATTGCGCGGGCATGGCGTCACCTCGCAGGCGAAATGCAGGATTTTGCCAACCTGCCCTACGCATGGAGCCGGGTGTCTTCGTTTCAACGCGCGGTCTACGAAGCAGCGCTACAGGTGAGGCCCGGCCAGACTTGGAGCTACGGTCAGCTCGCTGCAGCAATCGGACAGCCGGCCGCAGCGGCGCGGGCCGTCGGCACCGCGCTTGGCCAAAATCCCTGGCCGCTCCTCGTTCCGTGCCACCGCTTCATCGGCGCGGACGGCCGCATGACGGGATTCTCCGCGCCCGGGGGCATCAAAACCAAGCTGCGTCTCCTCGCTCTCGAAGGCGCCGAGTTGTTCGCCGAATGACGCAGCGACTCCCCGTCGATCGGAAAATGGCAGCCCGCAAGCTCGCCGCGAGCGATCCCGTGCTGGCGGGAGTTATCGAGCGCGTGGGCCCCTGCCCTCTCATGCCAGTGCCGGAGATCGATCTTTTCCAAGCCCTCCTCCGCTCGATTATTTATCAGCAGCTTCATGGCAAGGCCGCGGCGGCGATTCACGCGCGCGTGCTCGCGATGATGCCCGTTGCGAACGCCGCCGCGCTGCAAGCCTTGCCTGACGCCTCGCTCCGCGCCGCCGGTCTTTCCGCGAACAAACTCCTCGCGGTGCGCGATCTTGCCGCGCGAACGCTCGACGCCACGGTTCCGACAGCCGGCGCCGTGGCCCAGCTGAGCGACGACGAGTTGATCGAACATCTCACTAAGGTTCGCGGCATTGGCCCCTGGACGGTGCATATGCTAATGATTTTCTATCTGGGCCGCCCCGACGTTATGCCCACGGGAGATTTTGGGATTCGCAAGGCCTTCAGTCTTCTCTATCGCCGCGGCCGCCCAGTGAAGCCTCAAGCGATCCTTCGTCACTCGAAGCGCTGGCAACCACACCGCTCCGTCGCAACCTGGTATCTTTGGCGCTCGCTCGATCCCGCGATGTGAACGTTTGCCATCTCAAGTGCTTCTCCGTGTCCTCTGTGCTCTCTGTGGTAATAGTTCCCTCTGCTAACAGTCGTTACTTGCGCCTCCAGATTTGCCAGCGCTCTTTACCCGCATAGAGCGCCAGAGAATCTTCCACAGCGCTGTCCTCGATCTTCTCAAACCAACTTCCAAGCAATTGCTCAAGTTGGGACTGCGAGATTGGGTAGGGCGGAGGTTCGTCTTCTGGACCAAAAAAGAAAAACCCGCAAAGGACACCCGACGGGACAATCAGTTCGGCAATCCGCTGGGCATAGCGAAGCCGTAAATCCGGCAAAAGCGTGCAAAGAAAAGTACGCTCATAGATTATGTCGAAGCACCCTTCAATTAAGGGACAGGCGAAAAAATCTCCCTCGTAGACCTTGCCCGCCAATGGACCCAGCAAACTTCGGGCTCGAGCGACAGCGAGTCTGCTGAAATCGATTCCGATAGCGTCCCAGCCCTTTGCAAAAAACGCCTCGATTTCGTAGCCAGAGCCGCAGCCGGGGATCAATACACGACCCGGCCCGCGCTGCCGCTCAAGGAACACCTTTAGCGATTGCGGAACTCCTCCGAAATCCCACGGCATCTTGCCTGCAGCGTAACGGATATCAAAAAATTCCGGACCGCTGCTTGGAACCTCATCCACAGAATTGCCTTTACCAGGAAAACTATCTCAATTCTAAGGCGCGCTGTCCAATATCCTGTTTGGGGTAGATGCCCGGAAAGAAAAGGATGATGGTTGAGAGATGATAGTTGATAGATCGCAACCCTTTTCCACGAATCCAGCTCTTGCGTAAGCCGGAGTCGGCGAATTGATCGGCCGTGATCGAACGCGCGGTTCAGTGTCTCAGGGAAAAGCGAACCCTGCTGATTCTTTGAGGTTTGTGGGTGATGTTTTCATGCCAGGCGTGGCGCGCCAGACGCCGTGGCGATGGCTCCGCGTCGCCGCATCGCTCGTCGGGCTCGCGCTCGCGATCTTCGCAAACAGCCTCGGCCTTATCATCACCATCCTGCTTGCCTTGACGCGCCTGGCGCTCTTCGGCGAGCATCTGCCGATAAATGCACTTCCTAGAACAGGTCTCGGGGCAAGTGCCCCAACCAGCGGAAAGGTGATTGTTATGACTGACTACCCAACGAAACGGTCTCGGCTTGGACTGCGGAAGTGCTCTTTAGGAAGGAACGAACGATGGCCACGAATCTGCAAGATGTGATTGCTCGTTTGGAGGCGGAGATCGCGTCAGCCAAGGCTACGGGGAGCCGGATAGGTTTCTTTGCCTCGCTGTATCGTCGGGTGACGTTGGAAATCAAGCTGCGGATCGACCAAGGGTTGTTCGAAAACCCGGCGGCCATGGTCGATTTGGACGTGGACTTTGCCACTCGATATTTCGATGCACTGGACGCTTTTCGAGGTGAAGCCGAGTTGAGCGAGTGCTGGCGATCCGCGTTTGAGCGCGCGGGCGACGATCAGCTCCTCATCGTGCAGCATCTCCTCCTGGGCATGAATGCGCACATCAATTTCGATTTGGCCATCTCGACGGCGAAGGTGGCCCGGAACAGCGGCGGCCTGGCGGCTATGCAGAATGACTTCAATGATGTGAACGACATTTTCGGAAGGCTGATCGAGGACATCGAGTCGCGCATCGGCGAAGTGTCACCGCTGTTTCACGAGCTCGACACGCTGGGTGGCGACGCCGAGGAGATCGTCTTGGGGTTTAGCATTCGCCGAGCCCGACGACAGGCCTGGCGAAGCGCCCAGACGATCGTTCGTCTCGGCGCGGCGGCGCAGTTGCTGACGCCGGTGCATGACGGCTTGGTGGCCGGGTTTGGCGAAGCGATCATCTCGCCGGTGACCGTCGCTGCTCTCAAACCGATTCGGGAAAGAGAGAGCAACAATGTTGCGCACATCATCGATGTGTTTGAGAGAGGTTAGAGGTTTCCCCTGGGCGTGCGGCTATGCTTAGTCCGACTCACTGATCCAATCCCACAAGGGCCGAAGATCTTCAACGTCGAGCGCTAATCGCCGAGTGCCCTTATCGAGATCAATGGCATGCCGCAATCGAACCTTTGCCTCCTCAGTGCGGCCGGTGACGCTCGCATAGCTGGCTAGGTTGAGCATGATTATAACATTCCTAGGATGAAGTTCTCGCGCCTGGAGCAGGATTGCCTCCGCCTTCTCAATAGTCTCGGACCGCCTGACCGCATAGGCCATTGAAATCCACCAAGAGGCGTTCTCGGGCATGATTTTCACAAGATGATCGGCGACCGCTGCGGCCATTCGCCATTTCCTGGTCGCCATACAGAGATTGAGGCGCGCACCCAAGACTTCGATGCGTATCTTGTCCGGGGGCGCAATCTCTTCGAGCGCAAGCGCCGCATCATCGAACATTCCCAGTTCGAGGTACCCGCTCGAAGCGAGGACATGCATCTGCCAATTGCTGCTCAAGGGATTCGTGATTCTGCTGAAAGACCCAACGGCCCGTTAAGAGGCATCCGCACCATGGTTGCTCCGGCACCGGTTGATAATCTCCGATGCCGCGTGCTGCGTTACGATGCGGGGCCGATCTCCGCCGGTTTCAAGAACCACGCGGCCATCGGGAACTCCGGCAACGAGGTTCCACGTCATCCTGACGCCGCAGGCCTCAAAAGGCAAAGGCGCCGCGAGCATGTTGCAGCGCCGAGGGTCGATTTTCATTGGTGGCAAGGAATATTGGAAATGGGTCGAAAAGGCGTTTTTCTGCATACGAGGGTCCCAACAAGCGCATGAACTAGCGCCAGAGCTGCGGGGACCGAAAAGAGGGAAAGCTACGGTGGAAACTATTCCACCGTGAAAAGCGCCCAGCGCTTAAGCGCCACATTATCGATACGTCCGAGTGGACGTGTGCAAATCATCGGATATGTGATGGGGCAGCATTTTGGTTTTCAGAGATGCTATACGAGCGGACTCAGCGAACTTGCAGTTTTGTGCAAATAATTTGAACATTCGTGCTCTTGCCAGTCGCCATTCAAATCCGTCAGTTCCTGAGGCTGCGCGCCGGCGAACAACCACGACTCTATAGCGTGTCCATTGACCGGCGGGCCCCTTGCCCGAAGATGGCGTCATCGAGGAGACCACGCTTCACACCTCAACCCACATGAAGATCTTCATTTGCTGGTCGCGCGGACGAGTAAGGCGCTCGCCGAGGCGCTGCACGTATGGCTGCCCCGCGTCATCGATGGGGTGGCTCCTTTTCTGTCGTCGGAGATCGAGAAGGGGGCGCCGTTGGTTGGAAGAGCTTTTGAAGGCTCTGCGGGAGTCTCAGATAGGGCTGGTGGGCCTCATGCCCGAATGTCTCGGCGCGCCGTGGATTCACTTCGAAGCGGGTGCGCTTGCGAGCGTCATGGACGAGGCTATCCGGTTCGACGGCCTCGATTTGAACCGCGAGGTGTCCTGAAAATCGCCCCTCGTTCGTCGTATCAATGAAACCGAAATAGAATCTACGACAGCTACCCTAAATATGAACACACAAGCGCATTCATCTGAATACTTGCTTCTTTTCCGAAACGCGAACTGGGACAGAGGGCTCTCCCTGGAAGAAATCCAGCAGGTCATCGATCAAATCACGGTGTGGTTGGAAAGCCTCGATGAACAAGGAAAAGTCAAAGCGGGCCAACCGCTGCTGGAAGGAGGAAAAACCGTTTCCGTCAAAGGGGGACGGGCGGTTGTCGATGGGCCTTTCGCTGAATCCAAGGAAGCCATCGGCGGTTATCTTCTGCTGCGAGTTGATGATTTGGAGGAGGCTGTCCAAATCGCAAAACGACATCCCGCTTTGGACTTTGGGATGACAATCGAAATCCGCGAAGTGACGGGCGACTGTCCGGTTTCCCAGCGCGTAAGAGAGCAACTGGCGCAGGCGATAGTTTGATTGAAGGGATCGCGCGCGAAGTTTCATGACTGCGGATTCGCTGCGCCATGGGTCCTTAGATTGACCGGTATCGCTAAGCAGTCTTCCACGCCAAGTTCCTTCCGTCGGAAGGACAAGTATCTCGACAGGGACTGGCCTGGACGTGGTACAATTCGCGTGTCGTGAACTTAACCTCTATCTCCCGCCCGGCGCTAAAGCGCCTCGCAGTCCTTGCAGGCCTGCTCCCCCTTGCCGCTCACGGGAGCTGGTCCTGCATGATCCGTATGCCCGGGCGCACCTTCGGAGGCCCTCAGCCGCCATTCCTGCCCGCGGAGGAGAAGCTTGCATCTCGGCTGAAGAAAGACGTCGAAACCCTCGCCGGCCAAATCGGCCCGCGCAACCACCTCGCGTATGCTAAGCTCCTGGAAGCCGCCACCTACATCGAGGCCCGCTTCCTGGAGGCGGGCTACCCGGAGGTCCTCCGCGAGACCTACTTCGTCGGCAGCATGGCTTACGTGAATCTGTCGGTGGAAATCCGAGGGAGTTCGACGCCATCCGAGATTGTGATCATCGGCGGCCACTACGACTCGGTAGCCGGCTGCCCTGGCGCTAACGACAACGCGAGCGGCACGGCGGCGGTCGTCGCGCTCGCCGAGCTTTTCGCGACGTCGGCCCCCGCCCGCACGCTACGCTTCACGGCGTTTACCAACGAGGAGCCGCCCCACTTCCAGACCGACGGGATGGGCAGCCGCGTCTGCGCCCGGAACTGCCGCGCGCGCGGCGAGAACGTCGCCGCGATGCTCAGCCTCGAGACCATCGGCTTCTATAGTGACGCGGAAGGCTCGCAGAGTTACCCGCCGCCGTTCAGTCTCTTCTACCCGTCGAAGGGCAACTTCATCGCCTTCGTGGGAAATGTTGGCTCCCGCGACCTCGTCCGAAAGGCCCTCCGCGTGTTCCGCGAGCGGACACCGTTTCCCTCCGAAGGCGCCGCGGTGCCCAGCGTCATTCCCGGCGTGGGCTGGTCCGATCACTGGTCTTTCTGGCAGGAAGGTTATCCGGCGATCATGGTGACCGACACCGCGCCGTTTCGCTATCCGCACTACCACACGGCGACTGACACTCCGGATAGGATCGACTACCTGCGCTGCGGCCGCGTCGTCCTTGGCCTGCGCGAGGTTATCGCCGAGCTCAGCGGCTGCCCACTATGAAAAGAGTTTTTATCTTATTGGGCTCGCGCCGCTGATATTCGCCGGCTGCGAGACTGAGCCCGTTGTTACCACAACGACCACGGAGGTCAGGCAGGAAGTCGTCAAAACGAGGGGAGACCGAGTGGTCGGTCGAGAAGTGATCGTGACAAGAACGCCGCCGGCCCCTGCTTCAAGCAGGCCAAGAGCGATGAGGTGGTAGCGATTCTCAAAGCCAGGGAACCGGCCCGGATCATGATTGCGATCGGCACAGAAGAGCGCTGGCATTTACAGTTCGCGCAGCGTTGGATCGTGCAGTACAACTTTTACATTAACGACCAACGCTGGGGTCGGATGTTTGTGCGAATCTGCCCCATTCTTCAAAGAAAGCGAACGCAGGCAAGCAGGCTGTCAGCATCGGCTCTTCTTCTCGCAAGTGGAGTATTGCGACAACCTGATCTTTCACAGGCGGGCCGCAGTCGATCAACTCGGCCAGAGAATGCTCCTTGAATAAGGATGATCTTTTTCTGGTCGCTCACTTTTTCCTAGGGTCGTATTTCACGAAACTTCCAGTCCGCTTCCAAGAAACATCCCTTTTGCTAATAGCTAGCTCTTCTGGCGCGGTCAAGCGACGGGATTTCTCGATTAACCGTGACGGTGTTTTCGGGCCTGACTGTTCCAGAAGCCGCGGCAATCGCGGAAATCACCTATTAACTTGAACGCGGACTCACGATCGCGGCGCGGATCTGGCGGCGGGTGCAAGGCACCGGCGGTCCTTCGCTACCGGTTCTTCAACAATGGATTTCAGCTTCCCATAGGACAGTCTGCGAAACATTGGCGGTTCAATACTTGATGGACATTCTGAAAACACCGGCTGTTCAAACTCAAAACTACCATGAAAACAAAACACACACGGCTCGTCGCCCTGTGCGGCCTCCTCCCCGCCGCCCCGGCCTTTGCCCAGCAAGTGCCCATTGCCGGAGCAACCACGAAGACTGGCTACCAAGGGCACTTTGGCACGAGTCCTCTTTCAAACCATGCTTGAACGGACTTCCCCTTTAATTAGGCCGTCTTGTTCTCGCTTCTTCATCTCGGCGTCGATCTCGGGGATGATAAACGGAGCGAAATCGGCCATCCGGGAGCTGCGCTAGGATAGCGTAGGACTGGTTTTCCGAGCGCGACCGCTATCTCCACACTTCCTCCCCTTGCTGGCATTGGGCGAGCTTACGATATGGGGTTCTGAATATGAAGCTTTTTAATAGTTACAATCGGAGGACGCACCCGGCATTTCCTTCCAACGAAGCTGAGGCCGCCATCGAAGCCGCGGGCCAGCAGGTGGCGACTGCCAGCGAAGCGGAGAAATGGTTCGCTTCGCAGCCCACGGATAGCCGCAAGAAAGAAATCTCAGAGTGGATAAAAAACCTGCCGAAATCCCCCGGCATGGCGTTATTCGTTCACAGGAATGAGAAGTGGTGCGCCTTTGTCCTTGACCAGAAAGACGAGGAATTTCGCGGGTTTCGTGTCGCTCGCATTTTTCCCGACGAGGTGAATGCCTTCCGGGTCTTCGTAAAACGTGTCCCCCGGATGGAGCGTCACTTTTTCTCCGCCTTTCATCTGCATCACGATCGACCCTTCCAGAACATAAACGAAAGCACTCGCGTTGTGGCGATGCACCGGGTCGGCGCCGCCGGGCGGATAGTCCACGGTGATCATGGTTACCTCCTTACCAGGAACATTCACCAAGTCTTTGGTCATGAGATCCGTGACCTTAACCTGATCGGCTGCCTCTGCCTGAAGGGCAGTGGTGGTAAACAGTATCGCACCCGTGAGGGCATTCGTGAGAAGGCGAAAGCAAGAGTGAGTCTTCATAAGTCGAGTTCGAGATGTTGATTTTTCGATTTCGCTTTTGGGCCGAGGTGTTCAGCCAGTCGTCGAAATGAGTCGCGGCGATGCGGGCGCCTTCCCCCGGCGTTGAGTGAGCGGTCGTTTATTTCCACTCCGAAGTAGGGTGCTTTCGGGTCGCTGACGACCTCCCGAGGGGCATATCTGTGGGCTGAGGTTATTTCGCAGAGCGTGCGAGCCATTCGCTGAAGCCTGTGGGCCCCAGGCGAGGATTTTCGCCCGGCGTGAGACTTTGGTCATTGATTGCCGCGCCGGAATACAGGGCTTTGGGATCGGTGATTACCGTCCGTGGGTCCCCTGTTGCACTCAGGAATTGCCGAACCAGCTCGTCTTGACGGATCGGTTCGGGACCAGCCAGCTCGATCGTGCTGTTCAACGGCTCCGCAAGGGCCACATCGACCACGGCGGCGGCGACATCGTCCGATGCGATAGGCTGCATCATAGCCGCGGGAACCCGGACGGTCTGTCCTTCGGTGGCCGCCTTGGCAATGCCGCCCACGAATTCGAAAAACTGAGTGGCACGCACGATCGTATAAGGAATCGAGGACGCCTTGATCAGGTTTTCCTGGGCCATCTTCGCGCGGAAATAGCCGCTGGCGAGCAGGCGTTCGGTGCCGACAACCGACAAAGCCACATGATGGCCGACGCCAGCGGCGGCTTCCGCGGCTGCGAGGTTGCGCTCCGACGTTTCGAAAAACTCCAGGACGGCCTTGTCCTCCCACGAGGGTGAATTCGAGACATCGACGACGACCTGAGCGCCGACGAGCGCCTCGGCAAGTCCCTCGCCGGTGACAGAGTTGATGCCTTGCGAAGGTGAGGCCGCCACGACCTCATGGCCCTTCTCGCGAAGGCCCTTTACGACTTTGGTTCCAATTAGCCCGGTGCCGCCAATGACAATAAGTTTCATGGTTCTTATGTTATAATTTCGTTAACCTTCGTAAGTTGCCGGACGATGCGTCTGACTGCAAGATTCGCCCAAAGCTGGGCGTTGGAAAAGGGTTGCAGCAGGCTGGGCGCGAAACCGGCATCCTTGGACTTCAACCAAGCTAGTGACCTCGTGGGTGCATTGCCACGGCAACCGCGCAAGGCACGACGGCTCAAATCAGAAAAATGAGTCTAAAGTGTGGAGAATTCTTCCGCGGATTTACTCAACTGATTGATCCTAAAGTTGTTAAGTTTTTACACTGAAGTAATAGTCATTATTGTAGGCGACCTTCGGGGCACAGATAAAATGGCGATATTATTGGAAGCACCAATTTGAGATTTGGTCTATTGACCTTCTTGCAACGGGCCATCCGGATGTGGTGACCGCAGGTCAAGACCGCGCGTAGCACCACAGTGTCATGTCGTGCAGTGTAATTCCAGGAACATGGGACAGAACGACCCTCCTCCCGGTAATTCACCGTGATTCGGGGGCAATGGAGGCGGCGTGCGACGGATGTCCTGAAGCGCCCGCTCCCTTCGTCGTAGTAACGAAATCAAAAGCCAACGAAGATCATGCCAACCAACACCATCCAACTCCACCGAGTCCTCCGGGCGAAGCCGGAGAGAATTTATCGGGCGTTCCTCGATGCGGACGCAATGGCCAAATGGCTTCCGCCGAACGGATTTACGAGCAAAGTTCATCACCTGGAAGCCAAGGTCGACGGCACATACAAGATGTCTTTCAGTAATTTCACCACCGGCAAGAGCCACACCTTCGGCGGAACCTATCTCGAAATGACGCTCCAGCGACATCCGGCAGGTGCTGTGGTTTCGCGGGTGGGCTGTGGGAAGCGTATGGTCCGTCGATGACATTCTGCGTCGGAGCAGTGTTTTCCTTCTCCGCCTTGATCGTGATGGTTTCGCTCGCGCCGTCGGGAGCGAGGGCGAAATTTGTCGGTGAGTGAATTATCGGTAGCCGCTTCGGTAATGCATGGCTCCGCAAGCCTTCGGAATGTGACGCCAATGTAACATTCGACGCCGCCAAATGCCTTGTAAGCGAGCGACGCGCTGGAGATGCTTGCACAACATCATTCCCCAAAATCTCAACATCGGGAAACCACCTATGAAAGTCAGAGTTTATCATAACGGCGACGACGTTTTCATTGCATGGAAGCCCGAGGGGTTCATCCCATTTTGCCGCGGATTCGCTTTGCTTCGAAAGCGCAACGGCCTTGAGGAAGTCGTGAGCACCTGGGTTGGGTTCGAGGACGACGAGCACGAGGAGGGCGAGCGGCGCGCCTCGATCAATTGGCCGATCCAGAAATACCAGTGGACCGATTACATGGCCAATCCCGGCGACAAGGTGCAATACCGCGTGCTGCCGATGGTTGGGCCGGACAAGAGGAGCCTGCGGCCTGACCCCGGCACGGCGAGCGAGTGGACCCCGGAGATTAGTTTGACGCATGAAGTCACGCCGAAGATCGAGGCGTATTTCAACCGCGGGATCGTGGCCGCTCAGTGGGTCTCGCGCCGCCTCGGCATCACCGAGCAGGACTCGAAGGCGGCGAAGCTGCGGAAGGTTATCGAAACGCCGGACGATCCGTTTCGCAATTACCTGACCGGTCCGCTGGGCGCGCGGCTGTTCGCCCTGCTGGATGACATGGCGAAGGATAACCGGGAAATCTTCGCCGCGCTCTATGAACTGGAGGACGAGCAACTCGAAGCGGCGCTCGAAAAGATTGGCCGACGCGCGCATGTTGTCCTCGCCAACGGCAGTGTGAAGAAGAAGGGAGAAGACCAGAACAGCGAGGCTCGGGACCGGCTGCGCGAGAAGATCGACCTGCATGACCGGATGGTTTCGCCGCGCGCACTCGGACACAACAAGTTCCTGGTCATCTGCGATGAGGACGGGAAGCCGCGCTGGGTGTGGACAGGAAGCCAGAACTGGACCAAGACCGGCCTTTGCACCCAGGCGAACAATTCCGTGCTCATCGACGATCCTCAACTCGCCGCCGAATACAGGTCGCAATGGACCTTATTGAAAGAGGCCGCCGACGCGACGCCCGACGATTTGAAGACAGGCAACAGCGAGCCGCGCGACGAAAAGGTGAGCCGTACGCCGGTGCGGCTGTGGTTCACGCCCACGGTCGGGCAGGTCGATCTGGAGGAGGCGCGCGAGATCATCACGGGAGCGAAGCAGGCCATCCTGTTCCTGATGTTCAATCCGGGGCCGAAGGACACGCTTCTCAACGAAATCATCAAGACGGCGCGCGCTGGCAGCGCGGGGAAGCGGCTCTACATCCACGGGGCGATCAACCAGGACCCGAGCACTTCGGCGAATCCGGTGGAGTTGTTCGAGCACGCCAACTCGGAGAAGGCGGATTTCGAGGTCGTGCTTCCGGCAGCTATCGACGAGGTAACGACCTTCTGGCAAAAGGAGTTGAGAAAATTGCCGGGCACCTTTGCGATGGTCCACAGCAAGGTCGTGCTGGTCGATCCGTTCAGCGAGAGCCCGGTGCTGCTAACCGGCTCTCACAACCTCGGACCCAAGGCGAGTGGCATCAATGACGAGAACCTCCTGATCATTCGGAACGCTCCCGGACTGGCAGCGGCCTACGCGACGAACATCATGGCGATCTACAACCAGTATCGCTGGCGCTTCCGCCGACAGGTTCAGCCGAAGAGCAAACAGTGGAAAGGGTTGAAGGACGACGACGCCTGGCAGAAAGGCTACCTCAAAGCCGGAAGCGAGGCGCTGCGAGAGATCGACTTTTGGGTGGGTGAATAGCCCGGCTGCTTGGCCGATTCGGATCGGGTTGCTGCCTGTCGATCATCGGTTCAACGTCAGGATGCTCCCCGCCACCGTGCCACTCGCCGGTTGAATGCCACATCTCATAGTGGTAAAGCCAGAGCGCGGCCCACGGCACGATAGTATGAGTCAGAAGCTTCCTGGCGCTCCACTCGTTCTTGGACGGGTGGAAAAGACAGAGCCGCTCTTGCGCATACATATGTGGGACATCGGCCCTCTCTCGATCCAGCAGTCAGACCGAATGTCGAGTAGCGCGTCCTTGGCGGCGCTCGTATGAATCAAGCGTTCGGACTGCGAGGAGTTCGGCTTGCCGCCGGAAACCATTCTAGGTTCCATGCGGCGATCCCGACGACCTCCGCCTGGCATCCTGCAGGATACTCACGCTCACCGAGAATAGGGCCGCCGGAGTAGGCACGAATGAGCCGAAGACGATGCCTGCTAAGCGATCGGATTTCTTGGGGCGCATGCCTTTTGAATTATATCTACAGCTCTGCGTGATCAACGAATCACAGGCCCGTGCGCGGCAGGCGCGAGCGCACTCACACCGCGGCGTAGTTTCGCGAGGCCCACGGCCGCTACTTCAAAGAAATCTTGTCTCGATATGCGAAGAACAAATTGTCATTGATTTCAACTTCTTGTGCGGCGAGCGCTTCATGCGCTCTCAGATTTGCCACCTCGCCGGGAAGAGAAATGGCCCTTGCGGGATCTGTCCGCCTTAAGCCTTTGAGATGCGTCATGAGCCGATTCACATTCCTTAAAAAGGCTTCCTTGCCAACAAGCAGCTCCGGATCAATAGCCAGCGCCAGATTTCCCCAGTTTTCGTTGTTGGGATCATCAGCCAGACATCCTCCGGTAAGAGCGTTTGAAAGGATCTCGACAACCAATGCGAGACCGGAACTCTTCGGTCCAAGGTCAAACGTCCTCAATGCGCCAGCTTTCAAAATCGCTTGGGGAGACTGAGTAGGCGTCCCTTGCGCATCATACCCTCTGCCTTCAGGCAATCTCTCGTCTCTGATTAGAGCCTCAACCACTTTGAAAACAGGCATCACGGAAGTCGCCATGTCCAATACGATCGGCTCAGCGCCGGTGGGTATCGCAATGGCGATCGGATTGCTTCCAAACGCGCGTTCACAACTGCCATGGGGGGCCACCATTTTGCTTGAACCACAAAACACCAGGGAAACGAAACCTTCGCGCGCGACTCTCTCCGCATAGTAACCGGCGGGCCCGGTTCCCGGCGGGCTGCTGTTCCGAATGCCAGCGATCGCAAGCCCAATATTTTTCACTTTCTCTGCCAGCAGATCTGTTGCCAACTGCATGGCGCACATGCCGATATTGCCACCGGCGTCGATCATGCAGGAAAGTGCAGTCTCCTTTTCCACGACAATTTCCCGTCGCGCCTGGAAGCGAGGTGTGCCGAAGGCGACTTCTTGAATGAGACTTTGAAAATTCCCGCGGCAGTGAGCATAGGCGAGGATGCTCACAATGATCTCCGTTTGCTCAATCGGATAATCGAGCTTCAAGAACAAGCGTCGTGTTAAGTCCCCGAGTTCGTCAAGACTGACGCGCATCCAACTAACCCCGCAAGTGATGCAACATGGCATCCAAGGCAAGCTGGTAGCCAAAGAGGCCGAATCCAGTAATCAGGCCGACCGACACTTCCGACAATACGCAATGGATATTTCGCGTTGCGATATTGGATATATGGACCTCCACGTACGGAAGCCCGGCTCCCTTGATGCAATCCTTTAAGGCATAGCCGGCGTATGAAAAGCCCGCCGGATTCATTACAATGCCGTCAAATCCATCGTCCGCGCACTGGTAGATCTTGTCGATCGCCACTCCTTCGACGTTCGTATAAAAGATCTCCAGGAAAAGGCCGTTTTTCTGCGCGTGGTTCAGCAGCGTCGCATTCAGTTCTTCCGGCCTCGTCGTGCCGTAGACGTGCGGTTCTCTTTTGCCAAGGTAGGTCAGATTGGCTCCTTGAATAAGGATGATCTTTTTCTGGTCGCTCACTTTTTCCTAGGGTCGTATTTCACGAAACTTCCAGTCCGCTTCCAAGAAACATCCCTTTTGCTAATAGCTAGCTCTTCTGGCGCGGTCAAGCGACGGGATTTCTCGATTAACCGTGACGGTGTTTTCGGGCCTGACTGTTCCAGAAGCCGCGGCAATCGCGGGTCTACTACCATTTTATGATATTTTGAGACTTCAAATCGCTGAATGTAGGGTGGACTTATCACGTCATTTATGAGGTTTTCAATAGTAGGTTTTCCCCAGGTCGGAAGTGGCGTCGCTGGGATAGTCGTATTTGTAGCGGGTCATGCTGATCTTTTCGCGCGTAAAGATGGTATCGATGTTCAAACAATGATCAGCATCCCCCGCAGAAGTTCCCGATTCGCCTTATCGGTACGTGAGGCCAGGCGCTTTACATGGCTGGGAACGAGAAACCATCAACCAGAAACGTTCACCAGAAGCACGTTGCGAGCTGTTCAGAGAGTTGCTGTAATGAAGAAGCATGCTCCCCCTTGATGTAGCCGATTCAGACGGACCGGAGACCAATCACCAGGTGATCCTGGAGATGAGCCGCATTACCAAGCAGTTCGGCCCGACTCAAGTCTTGACTGAAGTGAACTTCGCGCTGCGTAGAGGCGAGATCCATGCCTTGATGGGGGAGAACGGCGCCGGTAAATCGACCTTGATGAAGATCGCCGCCGGGCTGATCGATGATTTTGAGGGCGAGATTGCAGTCGGGGGCAGCCCGGTGCATCTGAACTCTCCGCGGGCAGCGACGCGGGCGGGTATCGCGATGATCCATCAGGAATTGAACCTGGTGCCGGAGCTAGCCGTGGACGAGAACATCTTTCTCGGCCGGGAGAAACGGGGTGGCCTGTTTCTGGTAGATCGCCGGCGACAGATCGAGGCGGCGCGGGCGGTACTTGCGCCGTTGGATTTCCGGGCGCGGATCGATCAGCCCGTGAGCCGGCTACGGGTGGGTGAACAGCAGTTGGTGGAGATCGGGAAGGCGTTGGTATCGGAGGCGCGGATCTTGATCATGGACGAACCGACCTCAGCGTTATCGATTCACGAAACGGAGCGTTTATTTGCGGTGATCCGGCGGCTTTCTGGCAAGGGTGTTGCAATCGTTTACATTTCCCATCGCATGGAAGAGGTCCTCGCCCTGGCCGATCGGGTTACCGTTCTCCGCGACGGACGCTTAATCGGCACCTTGGCCGCACGGGAAGCTAACCGGCGCAAAGTGATCCGCATGATGGTGGGCCGCGAACTGCAAGAGGTCCTGGCCTCCGGAAAAGCCGACGCGCCTACTCGCCAACCGGTTCTCGAAGTCAGGAACCTATGGCTCGAACACCCAGCCCCGACCCCAAGCAGGCCGATGCTGGCAGATCGGGTTTCGTTCTCCGTAGCGGCCGGCGAGGTGCTCGGGCTGGCAGGGTTGCTCGGGGCAGGGCGAACGGAAACCTTAGAGGTGCTTTTCGGTCTTCATCCCGAATTCGGCGGAGGTGAAGTCTTCGTGAACGGCCGGCGAGTCTCGTTGCGAAATCCGGCCGAAGCCAAGCAGCACGGGATTGCACTGGTGACGGAGGATCGGAAGCGCGACGGCCTGATTCTGGGCGCCGGCATCGATCGAAATGCCGAGCTGACGGTGATGCGTTCGATCTCCAATTTCGGGGTCGTCTCTAAGCGCGAGGAACGCGAGGTTGCTCTGCGGACCATGCGGCAACTCGGGATTCACGCGAAAGGCCCGGAGCAGGTCGCGGGCACGCTCAGCGGCGGTAACCAGCAGAAGCTGGTCATAGGAAAGTGGCTCCAGGCTGTTCCCAAAATTCTGCTTCTGGACGAGCCAACCCGCGGGATCGATGTTGGAGCAAAGGCGGACATTTACCGCCTGATTCAACAACTAGCCGAAGAGGGTCTGGCGATCGTGCTGGTCTCGTCGGAATTGCCCGAGCTGACCCTGTTGAGCGACCGTATCCTGGTCTTGCGGGAAGGCCTTCCGACGGCGCGATTGAATCGATCGGATTTTTCACATGAGACCATTCTAGAGTACGCTTCGCCTGGCGGGCGGGTTCAACCTGAATTTGCGGAGGTAGCGGCGTGAGCACCGTGCTCGGGCGGATCTTCAAGTTTTTTCTGACGACGAAGCTTTTCTGGGGGTTGGCAGTCCTTTACGCGACCGGCGTGGTGCTGTCGCCGGTAAATAACAAGGGGGTAAACATCTTCCTGAGCGCGGGTAACCAGGCCGATGTGCTGCGACAGGTTTCCAACAACGGAATCATCGCCGTGGGTATGACGCTGGTGATTCTGACGGGTGGAATCGATCTTTCGGTCGGTTCAATGATGGCGCTTGGTTCGGTCATTTGCGCCATGCTTCTGACTCAGCAGGGGTGGACGAATGCGTCGCTGTTTTCCATCCCGATTCTGGCCCTCGTTTGCGTGATGCTTTGTCTGTATCTGATCCCTTTGATTGCCATGAACGTGCACGGCGCGGCGCATCGCACCGCCGAGAAGCCGGGCACAAAGATCGTCGCTGCGAGCGCTTTTGCGGGCATCATTCTGGCTGCGGTCGCCGTCGCCTGGTCGATTGGGCAGCTCGAGCGGAAATTTGGTGTTCCCGGTGTGCTTGTTACCGTGCCGGCCGTCGGACTTGCGCTCGGTGCCTTGAACGGCGTCATCATCGCCAAGGGCCGCCTGCAACCATTCATCGTCACCCTGGCGATGATGGTCGCGATTTTGGGGCTGGCGCGGTTGCTGGCCGGCCAATACGCGGCTGTTTACCCGGTCTATACGGGTTCGAATGCAACGGAAGACTTTGATGTGTTGCGGGCGCTGGTGTTTAACATCGTGCCTGTTCCCGGGATTTTCTTTCTGTGCGCCGTCTTCCTTTTCGGGTTTGTTTTGAAGGTAAGTACGTTCGGCCGGTACGTGTACGCCCTTGGGGGGAACGAGCAAGCGGCGCGACTCGCCGGTATCCGGGTGGATCGCGTCAAAATCGCCGTCTACGCGATCTCCGGGATGCTGGCAGCTTTGGCCGGTGTCCTGTACACGGCGCAGTACCGCCAGGGTAAGCCGGACGCCGGAACCGGAGCAGAGCTGGATGCAATCGCAGCGGTGGTGATTGGCGGTACTAACCTCATGGGCGGCAGAGGGTCCATGACCGGCACGCTGGTCGGGGTGCTGATCTTCGGTTTTCTGGGCAACATTCTGCTGCTCAAGAACATCGACAGCAACACGCAGCTGGTCCTGAAAGGGCTGATCATCCTGGGCGCCGTGCTGCTGCAGGAGGGTCAGATGGCTGGTTGGGTGAGGCGATTCCGCCCCCGCGTCGAGAAGCCTCCCGGACAAAAGGCCACTGTGGAGGCAGTCGGCAATGAACGGTGAAGGCTGATGTGAGAAAAAAACAGATTTCCGCAAGACTAGGACGCAGTTGTCGGGCTCCTGCTGACTTCAGCGCCAGAACCCCTCCATGTGCAAGCGGCAACGCAAAAACTCAAGCCAGAAAAGCGTAACGGCTCTAGAATAATCCTGCCACGTGGCAGCGATGAGATAAAAACAAGAACCCCATAACAACGAACCCACCTATGCAAAGAAGGACATTCATTAAAATAAGCGCAGCCGCGGCTGCGACGAGTGCGGTATTTAGACCGTTCCATGTGCGAGCCGAGTCGAAGAAACTTCGATTTGGCTTCTCGCAGGTTACGATCGTTGAACCCTGGCGGGTTCAATTCAACAAGGACATGAAGAAGGAGGCGGAAAAGCATTCCGACCTGGAACTGATTATCACGGACGGACAGGACAAGACCGAAAAACAGGTGGCCGATATCGAAAACCTGATTCGTCAGGGTGTCGATGTGTTGCTAATCAGCCCGAAAGAGTCGGCCGGGCTGACCGGGGTAACCCTCAAAGCGATTGAGGCCGGAATTCCGACCATCATTCTCGACCGCAACGTCGATACGGATAAGTATACGCAATTCATCGGCGGCGACAATGTGGAGATAGGCCGCGCGGCCGGAGAATACACGGTCAAACTGCTCGGCGGTCCGGGCAACGCCAAGGGTAACGTCATCGAGCTCTGGGGCGGTATGGGCACGCAGCCGGCCCACGATCGCAGTACCGGATTCCACGCATTTACCGACAAGGAAGCTGGCATCAAATCGTTGCTACAACCGATCGATACTGATTGGAAGCAGTCGAAAGGATATGACGTGATGTCGACGGCGCTGAAATCCTTTGACAAAATAGACGTCGTCTACGGGCACAATGACCCAGTTGCATACGGGGCGTACCTCGCGGCGAAGGATGCCGGGCGGGAAAAAGAAATCAAGTTCCTCGGTATCGATGCGCTACCCGCCGAGGGAGTCACCTGGGTCCACAAAGGTCAGCTGACGGCGACGTTCCTCTATCCGACGCCGGGGGCGGAAGGTGTACGACAAGGGTTGAAGATCGTCAAAGGCGAGAAGGTCGAAAAAAAGATTATCCTGCCGACAATGACGATCGACAAATCGAATGCGGCGCAGGTCCTGAAGGAGCAGGGATTACCCGTGTAGCTTTAGCCGTAAAATCGACCCGCGGGATTGCTTGTGGCAGGAGTTTCTAGCTCCGGCAGCGAGATTCGCGCGAGAGGCATCCTCAGGGATCGGCAGCCGGCCGCTCACTACGCACCGTTCGTATCAGAGCGGCTCGGCGGGCGTGCCGGGGCCCAGCGGTTGGTGACCGTGTTGCGGTTCTCGATCGTTTGATTTGATAGACTTGCTGCGCCAAGGCGGCGGAAAAATTCTGGAAATTGCTTCCCGCTTCGAAGCCAAAGGACTACCAAGGGCTGTCGTGGGAAATCGGTCATCGCGCCGATTCACTACCGACTTCAAGCCGTATGGGATTTCTCCCGGTTACCCGAGGGATTGATCGGAGAGGTCATCCAGGAATATCGAGATGGTCTATCCGTTCCGTCAGGATCAGCGGAGACCGGCCTTGACGGACAACGTTCAACACGTCCTGGACGATGAGGGCATTGCGCGAGTCGTCGCGGGTCGGCGCGTCATAAATTTCGTGAATGGGCGGCTTCTCGGCCTGGATGGGAAGCCGAAAGGGTTGTCGGACGCGGAGGACGAGATGACGAAACGGCCGGGCGGCGGCTTGCTCATGGGGCACTCACGCGATATCGAATGCCGCCGCATTGCATCAGGATAATCGGATGATGGCCGTCTTTGCGAAAGGGCGTGGCCGTCAAGCCGAGCACATAACGCGCCTTCACCTTACGGAGCACCTGCTCGAAACTGAACGCTGAGAGGTGATGGCATTCATCCACGATAACCTGCCCATATCGGCCACGACATCTTCCACGACCCCTTTTCAATTCACGCTCTGAAGCACAGCAACGTCAATACTGCCGGTCCGTTTTCGCCGTCCTGCGCCGATCTGTCCGATGCTTTTCAACGGAAGATCCAAAAAAATCGAAATGCGTTCCCGCCACGACAAATCTCCCATATCCGGAGGACCTCGAATACTTCCTGCGTCGATTTGTAGGCCTCCAATACCACAATCACTATCCCAGCATTTCCCAACGCGATAGGACGAGCGCGAAGAGCGCATCGCCAATGAAATTTTTTGGACTGTTACACCGAACGCGAAGCATGGACGGGCTGGATTGTTATCTGGAAAACAAGCTGGCGTTCCGCTTCGAGGCCGAGTGCATCATCGAGCTCGACACCGACGGCATCTATTTTAGTCCACCCGGTGGCATCACAATCGAGGGCCTTCAAAGTGGACCAACGAAGGCACCTTTCTCACAAAACACTGAAACTTGGCGCTCCGGATTTCTCTCTACTTTATGACGGCGGACGATATCCGGCCGAACGGCAGCCATCGAGGGCACATCGGTGATCTGGACGTTCCGATCGTCAGTCCCGCAGGGCAGCTGGAATCCAAAGAGAACTTTCGGAAGCATCCTGCCGGCCAGCCGCTCAGAGCGAAAGACGTCCATGACATCAGGCAACTTCGAGTGCTGATGAGATCAAACACTCCGACAGACCTTCGCGTTTCATCACTGCGTCCACGACGAGCCTATTGATAATCCAAGGCAGTTGTTGAGAAGCTACACGGACGGGGTGATCACCTGATGCCGGGGGCGCCTCTCCCCCTTAATTGATCAATCGGGGTGTGCGAGAAAAATTTTCAGAAATTCTGGAAGATTCGGAATTTGTCTGGCACGCATGCGGCCACGATGCAGCGGGCGGCGTCTTCTGCGATGCGACAAACCAGGAACTCTCCAAAAGCTCTTGCGCCAAACCTCGCTACCGGCCTCTGAATCGCGATTGCTGGCAAGGGAACCGTGATCAGCAATACGCGGTAGATGTAGGCGATTGAGAATCAATTAATGATGCCCACTGTGTGGATGTAGTATGGTATATTGTAACGCGATGGAAAGGGCGCTGGCAACCGTCTCATCCGGCGGACCTCCTGCTGTTTATCCCGGGATGCGCTGGCGAAACGGGAAAAAACAGCTGCGGATGCTATCGAAACGATCAATGCGTTTGTTCAGCGCTGCGCTCGCTATTTGCTTTGCTCTCACCGCCTGCAAGAAGAAAGCTCAGCTCGTGGCTCCCGCTGCCCAAGAAGCTGCCAAAGCCACACCGGCTCCGTCCGTGACGCCCGTCCCGGAATCGATCAATCTAAAATCACAGGTCATCGTGCTTTGTTACCACCGATTTGAGGATAGGCCGAAAGACAGCCTTGCTATCAAGCCCGCCGATTTCGAGGCCCAAATGCAGGCGCTTAAAGATAGCGGGATCATTGTCATCTCGATGAACGATTTCCTCGCCTGGCGGCGCGGAGAAAAAGGGATCCCGGAAAAAGCGGCAATCATTAGCATCGATGATGGATACCTTTCAGGATACAACGTGGCATGGCCGATCCTCAAAAAATTCGGGTATCCCTTTACGATGTTCATTTACACGGACTACATAAAGGGAGGACCGAAATCCGGAGGACAATCCATCAGTTGGGATCAACTCGCCGAGATGCGCGACGCGGCGGTGGACATTGAGGGCCACACTGTTTCCCACAGCTCGCTGAATGCGAGAAAGGAAAAGACCGACGAACAGTATCTTGCCTGGCTGAAAAGTGAAATCGTCGGCTCAAAGGAAATGCTCGAGAAAAACCTTGGCATTCAGATCAAGGCGTTCGCGTATCCCTATGGACTCCATAATCAGACCGTCCGCGACGTCGTCAAACAGGCGGGCTACGAGGCGGCCTTTACCGTTTGGGGTCGACGAATCGCCTATGGGGCCGATCCGATGATTATCGGACGCTATGCCATCGAGTCCACAAAGCCGAAGGTCTTCGAGGAAGCTCTGAATTTCAAGGGGGCCGTCGAAGGCGGCAATGCGGGCGTAATGCCTGCTCGGGCGACGATGGTCACCCAGCCGATGGACGGTGAGACCGTGAGCGATTCGCTTCCTGAAATCAAAGCCAACCTAGCGACGTTGGGCAATGTGGATCCCAAGAGCGTCACCATGCGGATCAGCGGGCTCGGCTTGGTTCCGGCCACCTATGATCCAGAGACCAAGCTCATTTCCTACAAGATGACGAAGAAGATTTACGCTCGCCAAGTCACGGTGATCGTGAGTGCAATAGTCAACGCAAGGAAGACCGAGGCTCGATGGTCGTTCAACATCGGTTCAAACGAAGCTCCCAAGTAGGGAGCGTAAAGCTCCCCGCAGGCAGGTTTTCCAGCGCCTTGCGGCCGCGGAAAAATGGATCGAGCTAGGCAAAAGCCTCCAGGATTCCAGGCAAACGCTTACCGAGCACCTTCTTGCGCGGCGAGAAAAGCGTGACCTCTTTCCCGCGCTTCACAACAATGCAGCAGTAAACGTCGAATTTGATCTCAAAAAGGTCCAATTCCCCTCCATGGGCAGGCCCGTGATCGGCTTACACTGGATCGGCTCGCCCTGCGGCAAGCCATGGTAATCCAGAAGGATGGGGAGAAGAAACGGCTTCATTGTGGCTATTCGCCCGATAAGATTTTTGCCTCGAAGCCGATAGGAAGGTTAGAGGATTTGAGTCGAGCTATCTCACTCGTTGCGCACTGTGTCAGCTTCCGAGTTGATGCCGACAGACTATCGCCGAAATTTTGCCAAGTGAGCTTTATGCGGTGAGGCATGTTAACGGTCGAACTCGCTCTCAGGAGCCTCGTCTCATCACCCAGAAACGCCAGACAATCGCGCTCAATCCAGAACTATTTCTATTTCGTCGGCAGGTTGTGAACCGAGCTTGACGGCACGATTTAAGTCGCCATTGCACCGTCGATGTCGCCCTTCATTCGCTTGGCGTTACCCCGGCTTCTGCAGGCGGTCGCATATTTCGGATTGAGCGCAGTGTGCTGCCACAGCCGCCTCGGGCTTGGCGTCTGACGCGCAAAGTCAAAGCAAAGACTGTCAGCATCGCTCTATCCGAGCAACAAGTCCTCCTCTATAAAGCAGCGATTGCCGATCACCGAAAACTCGAAGCCATCCTGGCTCAAATGCGCCAAATCAGTGATCGCGTCCTCCAACAATCCGTCCCAGGCGTCAGAAAACGCCGTCGAGAAAATCATCCCAAAACGGCCTTATCTTAGCGCCATTCGGGTCCGGGTCACTTCGGTTTGTCGAAAACAAAACGCGATCGGTCTTGGGTTCGGGCATCTGCTCAAGAACGAACGGACCATCATTCCGATAGACGACGCAGCCGCTCGCTCTGCGCCGGTGACGGCGCCGCAGAAGAAGTAGCGGGGCCGCGCATGACTCGGTGTTGCCTCTCGCGGGGGACGGCACTGTCTTCCCAATGGTGAAAACACCGGCACTGTCCTCTGCGTCGTCGGCGCGTCAGTGGTCACGCGTCGGAAAGGAATTCTTTTTTTTTGGGAAACTTCGAGAAGGGGGAGGCCGGGTTTTGCTGGGGGCCGGTCCGTCCGTAATATATCAATCGATGAATCCGAAAAAGAAATTTTGGAAATTCAAAGCGAGCTTCATCCGCTGGAAGCTGTTGTACGCTGGCCACGCAGTCAAAATGTGTCATCGTGCCAGTCCCAGCTGCGGCTATCCTCTGATATTTTCTTCAGGGCGACCATTCTTAGATCCGTATCTTCGAAAATCCCCCGATAAACCTTCCGCGAAAAAAGCTCGGCTGGCATTCTGACGGGCATCAGACGCAGCACAGTCCGAGCAACGACTCTCTTCCAGGATCTTGATTTAACTCTGCCTAACGATCGAAAAACCTGGTAGCAAGGGTAATTGAGTAAAAAGTCAACCACCCGCCGCACAGAGTTGAAAATGACATCATCGATCGCGAGATAGCCACCCACTCGCAAAAGCCGGGTGGCATAGAAACAATCCAGAAGCGTATGGTCGAAAGTATGCCAGCCATCTATGAAAATGAAGTCGAACTTACCTTCAGCTTGTTCTAAAATTCGTGGCAGTGCGAAC
This sequence comes from uncultured Verrucomicrobiae bacterium, assembly GCA_963810765.1. Lineage (GTDB taxonomy): Bacteria > Verrucomicrobiota > Verrucomicrobiia > Chthoniobacterales > Terrimicrobiaceae > DASTFP01. The sequence goes on along the minus strand of CAWEOV010000012.1, from coordinate 288,019 downwards.
TCAGACCTAAGTTCAACAAGATTGAAGAATCTGATACCGGCTTCTTCCAAGTTTTTGACGCCAGCACCGTCCCACTGTGTCATTTGGAATGGATCAATGATGGTGTGCGAGGCTTTTGTGCGGCCGTGAAGGGCCTTGCATATGTGCAGCGATGACAATCCGAAGCCACATCCCACTTCCAGAGTCTCGCCGATACTAGGATCGTCCCGGATGGTGTTGAAAAGCAGAGCCCCTTCCTCGTGATCGACCTCCGAATGGAGGTAATGAGTTTCTCCGCTACGCCCCACGACCGAGCGAGTCTCATAGATTCGATGGATAAGTTCGTCCGGGCTCATCAAGCTTATACGGCCTGGCTATACTCCCTGATGATGCGTCAAAAAGCATGCTTTTTCTGAAACGCCGACGCGCCATGGGCGGGCCGGGTTTTGCCGGGGGCGCCTCTCTCCCATATAGATCAATCGGAGTGTTTGAGAAAAAAATTGCAGAAATGCTGGCACTCTGCAGCTCCGCTTCATCTCCCTTTACCCCCAGTGCTCGGAGCAGCTGTGCTCCGGCATCGCTGGCGGGGCTATAAGGCTCCCGGCATTCGCTCCAGCGCCTTGCTGAAACTTCGGGGTTAGGCTTGATCGAAGCTTTCCTTGATGACTCCGGCCAGGTCGATGAGCAACTTGTCACCCTGTCCGCTGTAGGACGAGCCGTGCATCACGGCAAGCAGTTCCGGCTTCAGATCCGCCAGCGAGCGCAGGACTCCCTCGGTCTGGCGGGTGTATGGCATGTAGCCGGCCAGCGGTCCTTGTTGCAATTGTTGCATCGCTTTCCGCGTCGGCTCGATCAGATCCGAGGTGGTGACGGCCTCGACGTTGCCGAAATGATGAAACAGGTCGGAACAAAACAACATTTTGCGCGTTTCTTCGAACGACCTTTGATTCATTGGAATTCCGCGAACAAGAGCGGAGTGTCGCCGGGGCGTGGATCTCGACCGCCTGGGCAGGAATGGTTAATAAATCAATCTCCGATCCGCAGCAGGGTCTTCCTATTGGCGAAACTCTCCTTTAAAGCCCACGGTGTCGGCGATCTGGAAGCTCGCGATAATACCGCTCAATGCTGGACTTCCCGGCGGTCTCGGGCGGACTTTAGTTGAAATCATGAAACGAATCAAACTCCCCTTCCCCGGTGGATGCCGGCGGCGCGTTAGAAAAGCCACCAAAGCCGTCTTAAGGCTGGCCTGCGCAGCGTCAAGCGCGCTTGTGCGCATCCCAGAAGCGCTCGCTTCCTACTTTGGTAACCGCGTAGGTGGACGGAGTGCTTTCGTTGCGGCCGAAATAATCCTTTCGGCCCGCGATCCGTCGAATCCACGCCCTTGCCTCCTCTGGACTCGAGAAGCTAAGGTGAGTTAATCCGGTGTCGTCCAAGACGAGCGAGATACTTGGTTCGGAACCGTATGAGATACGGGTTTTGATGATTGCGTAGCACGTTTTCAGAGCCCACCCTGAGCCCTCGTATCTCGAAAACGGGCCCTCGAGAAGTGCGTAGTGACCAATAGCTATTTTTCGTGTACGAATGGTCCTGAAGCGAGGTAAGCTGGCCTTTTTTGACTCGCGCTATTGTCGAGCGCCACGCGCTCTTGAGTTCATGGGAGGGTCTCAAGGGTGCGGGCAAAAGAAACCCCGGCACGGTATTGCCCAGGGGTGTCGCTACTCCGCTTCGTTGGCGGCTCTTCCAGAGTTCATGCCAGTGAGGATATTTCGGAACCCAAGAGTGCGGTTCGAGTTAAAATTCGAGATGACCTTTTTCTTTAGTTGCGTGAATCTCATGATGCCTCCTCTATTCAAAACGGTCGTAATCCTTCGTTTCGTGAATTTCCGCGCCGGGCTGTGTCTTGTATTTGAGAATCCTACCTTCCACGTCGTGGTGAAGATGGAACCCTTGGCGGCGCACATGGATAACGCCCTCCGCCAGACGGATGGCTTCCTCTTCGGTTATCGCCCCTCTGACTATCCACTCACAGAGGAGTATTTCGCCTTTGGTGAACTTCTCATGACGCTCCTCCTCGCTTAGATGCGGAGGGATTTCCTCGCCTTGAATGATGACATCTACAAAGCCATTTTTGTCGAGTATAACGTCGCATAGGACGCCAGAGATTCGTTGTGGTGTTTTTGGTGTGCTCATTCGCTCGCATTTCTTCGTCCTACTGCGCGTAGCGGTCAATGGTTCAGGTGACCCATTTGCTGCCTCCTTTGATGGAGCGGCCCGAAAACAACCAGTGAATCATTTCGCCGACTTGCCTCACCTTCGGCCATGCGGGTTCCCAACAGGAGCGTTAAGTAATCCTTGCGCTTCTGCATTCGATCACCACGTAAGTTCGTCGGACACGCGCACCGTGCTCCATGACCAGCGTTGCCCGCCGTCTCGTGACGCCGAAATGAGATTTTGCGGCCAGATGCTGATACACCTAACGATGGCGAGATGGCGCAGAATCGCGTGAGGCAGTCAAGATGTCGCTACGGTCGCTTGAACCTGGAACGAGAATCAGGGGCGATCCCGATATTCAAGCGGCCCGCCGCTATGCATAGTAATGTTTCCATTCCACGAGCGAGACAGCCATCAAAGAAACAGGGGTTCCTTTTACGGGCGGGCTGCCGATTTTGCGCGCCGATCGCGCTCGACGGGTGCCGATTGAAGTAAGGTCAGCAGCTTTTCGAGTGATTCTGTTGCCTGCCGGATCTGATCAATGAGCGCCGCTCGGTTCACATATCGTGTAACATCACGATACTGCATGAGTTATCAAGTGTGACCATGTGCCCTGCGGACTTATCGCGCACGAGGGATGTCTCCGCGATTTTGGCAATGGTTCACCGGAGAAGTGCAAGGAAAGTGCAAGGGTGAAATTTCTCTGCCCACGAGAAATCGTTGTAACTAACTTATTATCAACAGCGCAGCCGTAGGGACTCGAACCCCAAACCTTCTGATCCGTAGTCAGATGCTCTATCCAATTGAGCTACGGCTGCTTCTAGAGCAGCTAAATAGATCTGCCTTTTTCTGAGGCGTCAAATCGGATTTTTTCTGAAAGAACGCGCTCCTGGAGCGTAGTACTTGGTATGAAGCCCGATGCGTTGCTGCCGTTCGCAATCGCGGCGATCATGGGATTTCTCGTCCTTGGCTTGCGAGGCGGCGAAAAGGAAGTCGATTTTTCGAAAATTCGCGGACGTATTCAGTTCGTTGAAAATTCTGGCGATTACAAGGTCAAGGCAGTGGAAAGCTCCCCCGATCTCAGGGTGCAGATCGTGGAGAATTTTCCCGATGCTCCGGGGAAATGGCAGGTGGTGGATTCGTTCCCGGATTACAAGATTCAGTGGGTGGACTCGTTCCCGGATTTCACAGTTCAATACGTGAACAGTCTTCCGGGTCCGTCGAAATAACGGTCACTCGTATCGAAGCGCTTTCACCGGATCAAGTCGAGCCGCGAACCACGCGGGGATCAAAGCAGCGAGCGAACAAATGATGAATGCGCTAATGCAAATGATCGCCACGTCTCTTGGGATCACCTCAGCAGGAATTTCGCTGAACTGATAGATCGAGCGCGGAAAGACTTCGATGCCAAGTGTCGAAGCCAGCCAATCGCTCACTTGATTGCGGTACTGCACGAGGGTGATGCCTGTCAGGAGGCCGGTCAACGTGCCGAAGACCCCCACGACGACGCCTTGCGCAAGAAACACGCCGATGATCTGAATGGTCCGAGCGCCGAGCGCCTTCATGATTCCAATCTCGCGCGTCTTTTGGACAGTGACCGTGATGAGAGTATTCATTATGCCGAAGGCTGCCACGAGGATGATGAAGAGAAGCAGAAAAAACATGACGTTGCGCTCCATACGAATAGCATCGAAGAGCTGCTTGTTGAGATCTATCCAGGTGAGGGCCATGACAGGGGGCGTCAAAGCTTCATTCAGTTCGTCTTTGACCTGCTGAGCCATGAAGGGATCCGTGGTCTTGACACTAAGCCCGTGCGCGCCTCCGCCGAGATTGTAGATCTCCTGCCCAATGTGCAGAGGAACGAGGACGAACTCGCTGTCATAAAGATAGCGCCCGCTTTCGAAGATCCCGGTAACTTCGAGCTCGGTGGGAAGAATCATTTGTTTGAGCGCCGTGGCGCTTGCCTTGTCGCCCTCCTTCTCAATCCTGTTGAGCTCGTCGAGAATCTCGTTGAGGTTGCCCGGCGAGTAAATGTTGATCTTGTCACCAACAGCGGCACCAAGCGTTCTGGCGAGCTCTGATCCGAGCACGGCCTTGTCGCCATCGAGATCAAAGGAGCCCGCGATAATGAAATCGCGGATATTGGTGACCTTTCCTTCGAGATCCGGATCGATGCCGCGGATTTTTGGGGCCATGCGCCGGTTCTGAAATTCCACGAGCACCGGTCCCTGCACAAATGGTGCGACGGCAGTCACCTCCTTATTCGCGGAGACTTGCTCCATCACTTCCGGCCAATCGTCCATCACGCCCGAATTGGAGACCATGAGGTGCGCGTCGAAACCGACCACCTTGCGGGTCAGTTCGCGTTCGAAGCCGGTCATGACGCTGATGACGAGAATGAGTACCATCACGCCAAGGGTCACCCCGAGAATCGAAACGAGCGTGATGATCGAAAGGAACGTTCGCTTCGGTTTGAGATAGCGCAGCGCTAGAAAGAGGCTGAATCGACGGGCCGGCATGGTGGACTATCACGTTGACGGAACTGCAAGGAAAGCGCCCTCTTTTGTGCACGCAAATTCGGGAAGCGACGCGGCGTTCATTTCACGCTCGACTTTCACACTAACGATGCCAGAAGCGGGACTCGCGATTTGATCGCGCAGAGGCGAGCAAGGACGCTCCTCCTCGGGCGCGGGCGGATTCGTGCAGGCGCGGGATGTAGGCAAACGCAATCGCATTGAGCGCCAGCAGGGCGAGAAAATAGATGCTGTGGCGCCTCCAGTGGAAGAAGCCTGTCACCGCCTCGTAGCTTCCGATTGCGTCAAGGATCATCCCCCAGGCGACAGGAGCCCCGCCCAAACCCAAGCTCGCAATTACGGTAAACAGCGCGAAGAAATGGTTGCGTCCCATCTCGGGCATCGTAGCCATCGTGATGCGGACATTTGCCAGATTGAAATTCGCCGACGCGGCGCCTGTCAGGAAATTGAGCGCCGCGACGAGCGCAAGCGAAGTTGGCAGCACATTCGCGGCGATCAGGCTCCATGCTGCGATAACGATTGCGAACATCGCTGTCGCCACTCGCATCAAGGGCTTGCTGCCCGTCGCGTCCACGACCGGTCCGCAAAATGGCAGCGTAACGAGGGCGCCCGCAAAGGCAAACGCAGAAAGATAAAGCACGCTGCTCACATCGAAATGTGAAGATTCACGAAGAAACTCGACAGTAAAGACACCAAGACTTCCCAGCACCGTAGCATAGATGAGATTGAATATGAGCAACTCGCGGAACGGCGGGTAAGCGAGGATTTCGCGCCACGGCACATTCTGCGAGCTGCGGCTCGTCGCTTCATCCGCCGGCACCTCAGGGATCCGCTTTATGAAACCCAAGCTCACAGTCCCACCTATCGCGCTAATAAGAAACACAAGCGCGTACTCCCACGGGTCTACTCGTCCAGCCATGACCAGCGCGGACGCGAGCAAAGATAACAAGCAGCCCCCGTACATGAAGAACTGATCGATCGAGAGAAATCGCCCTCGCACTTCCTCAGGAATCAATTGTGTAATCCAAGGCATCCACGCCGCGGAAGAGATGCCGCGCAGCAGATTGAAAAAGAAGAGCACGGCAAGCAATGCGGCGAGCTTCGAGGTATCGTCGAGAAAACCCGCAAGAGGAATCGCTGCGACCACGAAGATTAGCACGGTCCGCATCCCCCAGCCCATCAAAACGAATTGCCGGTAGCCGTAGCGCTCGAGATGCTGCGCCGCCGGAAGCTGAAAGATAGTCATCAACGGCGTGAAAGCGGCGATGATGCCCAGCACGGTGGAGGACGCTCCGAGGGACTTTGCGTAAAGAATGACCGGCGCTCCCATCATGATTTGAAAGGAAACCGCGTTGAACAAACTAAACCAATGCGCGTTGAAAGTACCTCGCGGGAGAGCAGTCTTCACAAAAGAACGCCTAGCATAGCCCATGGCGAGCAATTCGCCAGAGCACGCTTGGAAACCCGATGGCGTGTATGCTGCGCACGGAGCGCCGCCTGCTCAACGCGATTGCGCCCGCGGAGGCCTCGCCTTCGTTCTCTAAACGATTCTTGTCGTGGCGCACTGGCGGATCTCACGGCGAAGGACACGATCGTGAGCAAGGAAAGTGCCGTCGGTCCGGCCCGCAGAATCCGCGCCGAAGTTGAGCGTGCTCCGCCTTGGCGGTGGCACTTCCGCCACGCCGTCCTATCCTTTCTCGCGGGCATGCGGGAAAAGGATCACGTCGCGGATGCTTTCGGCGCCCGTGAGCATCATGACCAACCGGTCGACGCCGATTCCGATGCCGCCCGCGGGCGGCATGCCATACTCGAGCGCACGGAGGAAATCTTCGTCCAGCTTCTGCGTCTCGCCCCCGCTTTGGTGTTCGAGGCGCGAGCGCTGAACGTCGGGATCGTTTAGCTCGGAGTAGCCTGGCGAAATCTCCTGCCCGTTGATCACGAGTTCATAAACATCGACCACCGATTCGTCCTCGGGATTTTGCTTTGCGAGTGGCACCAACTCCTTCGGACAATGCGTAACGAAAAGCGGATTGATGGTCTTTTCCTCAATCAACTTCTCGAAGACGTGCTGGGTGACCTCGAAGTCTTCCTTGCAATGGCTGACATCGAGCTTCAGTTCCGCGCAGCGCGCGCGCCTTTGTTCGGACGACAATTCGTACCATTCCGGAATCACGGCGCGGATGAGATCAGCGTATTTCGTTCGCCTCCACGGAGGCGACAGATCGATCGTCCTCACCAAATTGCCGTCGGCGTCCTTGTGTTCGATAAGGAGTCCGCCGCACACCGTCCGCGCGAGATTGCAGATCAGATCTTCCACCAGACCGGCCATCATCTCGAAATCTGCGAAGGCCCAGTAGGCCTCGAGCATGGTGAATTCCGGATTATGCCGGCGAGAAATTCCTTCATTGCGAAAGTTGCGGTTCAATTCAAAGACCTTCGTGAATCCCGCGACGAGCAGCCGTTTGAGATAGAGTTCCGGGGCGATGCGAAGATACAGGTCCATCCCGAGGGCATTGTGATGCGTCTTGAAGGGCTGCGCAGCGGCGCCTCCGGCAATCGGTTGCATCATGGGCGTTTCGACTTCTACAAAGCCCCGTTCGTCCAGGAACCGCCGAATCTCGCGAACGATGGCGATGCGTTTGCGGAATACCTCGCGCGATTCCGTATTGGCAATCAAATCAAGGTAGCGCTGCCGGTATTTCGTCTCGGGGTCCTGCACGCCATGCCATTTCTCGGGCAGCGGGCGCAGGGCCTTCGAAAGAACGGCAAATCTTTTCACACGAATTGTTGGCTCACCGGTCTTCGTGGTGAAGCACTCGCCCTCCACTCCGATCCAGTCGCCGATGTCTAGCTGCCTGAAAATGGCAAATGCTGCGTCGCCAATTTCCTTGGCGTGAATAAAGACTTGCAGGCGCCCTGAAAAATCGGAGACGTCGAGAAACCGGCTCTTCCCCATGTCGCGATGAGCGGTGATTCGCCCGGCGGCGCGAATCGCCTTGCCTTCCTTGAACGTTGCGAGGACCTCTTCAATCCGGCCTTCGACTTCAAATTTCCTTCCGAAAGGCGCCACGCCGGCGGCACGCAGAGCGTCTAGCTTTTGCCGGCGAACGGCGATCAAATCACTGGCTGGTTCCATCGTGAAAGATGTCTAGCGAAGTGACGCCTCCGTTGGCAACCCTCGCCTGTCAAATTGGAACCCGGCATTTTCCGGGTTGTCAAACGGACCGGCCCGCATACGTTCTCGCCCATGCTTCGTTGTTTCGCGCGCTTTGCGTGCGTGCTTTTCTTGCTCGCTCATTGCGCGGAAGCCGCGCGGGTCGCCGACAGCCTGGTCCGGATTCAGGCGACTTCGCAGGAACCGAATTACCGTGCGCCGTGGAGCGCTGGAGAGGTTGCGAGCGGCGTCGGAGCGGGATTCATCGTCACTGAGAATCGAATCATGACCAACGCGCACGTTGTCAGCAACGCCCGTTTCCTGGCGGTATCCAAGGAAGGCGATCCAAAGCCCTATCCAGCCCGGGTGGTGCACGTTGCGCACGATTGCGACCTAGCGCTGCTCACGGTAGACAACCCGCAGTTTTTCAAAAACACCACGCCCTTGCATTTCGGCGGCATTCCCGAAATCGAAAGCACGGTATCTGTGTACGGATATCCCATCGGCGGTGATCGGCTCTCGGTCACGAGGGGAGTGGTATCGCGCATTGATTTCCAAACGTATTCGCACTCCGGCGTGGACTCCCATTTGACCATCCAAATCGATGCGGCCATCAACCCTGGCAACAGCGGCGGACCCGTGCTGCAGGATGGCAAGGTGGTCGGCGTCGCCTTTCAGGGCTACAGCGGCGATGTTGCGCAAAACGTCGGCTACATGATTCCCACGCCGGTCATCCGTCGTTTTCTCAAGGATGTGGAAGATGGGCATTACGACAGCTACATGGACCTGACGATCAGTTACCATCCTCTGCATAATCCAACGATGCGCAAAGCCCTTGGGCTCACGGATGGCGATTCGGGTGTGTTTGTTGCAAGCGTTTACGGCGGCGGAGTTTCAGAGGGACGCCTTCAGCCTGGAGACGTCCTTCTTTCGATCGACGATCTTCCGATCGCCAGCGATGGAACGGTAAACCTGGACGGCGAGCCCGTGGAAATGGCTGAGGTCGTCGAGCGCAAGTTCAAGGGGGACCGAGTCGAATTCAAGGTCCTGCGCGATGGCAACCAGATAAAGATAAATATTCCGCTAACTCATGCGTGGCCGTTTTCCATGCAGGCTAATGCCTACAACGAAAAGCCCCGGTTCGTGGTGTTCGGCGGACTGGTCTTCCAACCCGTTGACGCTAATTTCATTTCCGCGCACAATCCCGACGATCTGCGATTGCGCTATTATTTTGATCATTTTATTTCTCAGAACATCTATCGGGAACGTCAGGAGATCGTCGTCCTTAGCAACGTCCTTGCGGATCCCGTGAACGCTTATTCCTCGGACTTCCGCTATGATATCGTCGATAAGATTAACGACCGGAAGATTCAGCGCATTGACGATGTGGCGGAAGCCCTCAAGAAACCCTCCGATTACTATGTTATCGAGATGGTTGGAAACGGGCGACCGCTTGTTCTTGAGCGCAAGGCGGTGGAGGAAGCGAGCGAACGCATCCGCGCGCGCTATCGGGTTACCACCGAGGAAAACCTGCAAAAATGAAGATCCCCACCGTTTGTCTCTTGCTGATTTTCGCCGCCGTGGCCGTTCGCGCGAGCGCCTTGCCCGTTTCGAACGAGCCGGCTGCGGCCGTCCTTCCTATCAGCAGCGACTCACTCGTACGAGTCAATTCCACGAATCAGGCTTTCGACTTTTTCCGCCCCTGGACGAAAGAGGCGCCGTATCTCCGCCGCGGGCTAGGTGTCGTGCTGCCGGGCGGCCAGGTCCTTGTCACGGCGGAGCTTGTGGCCAACCGGACCTACGTGGAGTTGGAGAAAGCCGCCTCGGCGGAAAAGTCCCCGGCCGAGGTGATAGTCGTCGATTACGATTGCAATCTTGCGCTCGTTAAACCCGCAAATTCCGACTTTCTGAGAGACTCTAAGCCGATCCAACTCGATTCCGGCGCACGCGTCGGAGACAGGATTTCAATTCTTCAATTCGAATCCAACGGGCAGATAGCAGACACACCGGGTATCATTACGACCATCACGGTCGCCGGATATCCTCTCGATCATGTCTCACTCTTGACCTACCGGATCAGCGCTCCGCTTCAGAACCGCGAAGGAAGCTTCACCATTCCCGCGCTGCGCAATGGACGATTGCTCGGTCTTCTCATGCGCTATGACGCCCGCAGCCAGACGGCCGATGTAATCCCTGCGCCGGTAATCTCGCACTTTCTTGCCGATGCGAACCTTGAAAGCTACCCAGGGTTTCCGCGGGCCGGCCTGGCCTTTGCGCCCACCCGCGACCCGCAGTTTCGACGCTACATCGGGCTGAACGAAGACGGCGGCGTTTACATCACGGAGGTCCGTCCCGGAAGTGCCGCCGAGAAAGCCGGATTGCGAAAAGGAGACGTAATTCTTGCCGTAGCGAACAAAGCTGTTGATCAAGATGGCAACTACGAGGAACCCGACATCGGCAAGATTCCCTTCAGCCATCTTACGAATACCTTGGCGCATGTCGGCGACACCGTGAGTTTCACGATCCTGCGCAACGGCAAACACGAGACGATTCTCGTGAAACTTGCTGCGGTCAATAATGAGCAAAGCGTCAGCGATACTTATGAATTTGACCGCCAGCCGCGCTACCTCATCCTAGGCGGTCTGGTCTTTCAAGAGCTCTCGCGCCCGTATCTGCAAGAGTGGGGCGGCAACTGGGCCAAGGATGCACCTCAGCGGCTTGTGTATTTGGATGCTTTCCAAAACGAACTTCCACCCGGTCGCGGCAAGATCGTTTTCCTTAGTCAGGTGCTTCCCACGCCAAATACCCTCGGCTATGAAAACCTGGAGCACCTCGTCGTCAGCAAGGTCAACGGCACTCCAATCAAGAGCCTCAATGATCTTGCAAAAGCGGTCACCTTTCCGAAGGATGGCTTTGACAAGATCGAATTTGAGGAAGATCCGACCTTTATTTATCTGGATGCGGCCGAGATAGAAAACAGCAAAGGCCAACTCATGCAGGATTACGGCATTCCTGCGCTTCAGAACTTGAACTGACGCGGCTAGCGGGCTGTCGGACTAAGGCTGCCAGGACCAGACCAAACCTCAACTGCGGCGGAAACCGCTGTAGTCGCGAATGCGCTCTTCCAATTCCCGGATTTTGCCTTCAAGGCGGACGATGGATTCCTCGGCAACCAAGAGCTTGCGACTCTTGTCGAGAAGGGAATTCTCGAGCTCACGGATGCGCTGTTGAAGATTGGCGCGTAAACTTCCGCCTTGGGAGGGCTGCTGAACTGGGGCCGACAAGGCACTTGAGGGAGATTGATTCCCCGACAACGGATCCCATGAGGAAGCCTGATAAAACGGCGTTTGGCCCAAAGTGCTGCTCTGTCCGGTGTTGCAATTGATTAGTGCAGTCGCGGGATTAATCTCCCCGAGCTTTTCAAATTCAAGAAGTGCTTCGGCAGTAGTGGGCCCGTAAAGGAGATTCTCACCGACAACGATCAGCCAATCCATCTCCATCTGGGGGATCATTGGCGCTTTTGTCCAGATCTCCTGGTCGACTGACAGCATGTCTTGCGGATTGACCTGAGCGGAATGCGCCCACTCGCGAATCTTTTCAAACGGAACCGGCCCGAAAATCTCTCCGCTAGCATGCTTTCTCAAGAACCAGTTTTCGGAATGTTCAATGGCCATTGTTGAGCGCGCCCTCTCATGATCAAACTTGGCCAATCGACGGAAAAATGACAAGGAACTTGCGCCCGGAAGAGCCGAGAGCGATGATTTATGGCTCGCTGGGAAATCGCGAATCACCAAATGCTATGAGCAAGACATTGTTGGATAAGATATGGGAGGCGCATAGGGTGCGCGAATTGCCCAACGGAGCCACGCAGTTGCTGATTGGCACCCACCTTATTCACGAAGTCACCAGTCCGCAGGCTTTCGGTATGCTGCGGGATCTCGGGCTTAAAGTGCTTTATCCACAGCGCACCTTTGCCACAGTGGATCATATCGTTCCCACCGATGAGCGCGAAGAGCCATTCTCCGACCATCTAGCCGATGAAATGATAAAGGCGTTGCGGAGAAACTGCGAAGAATTCGGTATAACATTCTTCGACCTTCCGAGCGGCCGGCAGGGCATCGTGCACATCGTCGGCCCCGAGCAAGGGATCACGCAGCCGGGAACTACCATTGCCTGCGGGGACTCGCACACCTCCACGCACGGCGCCTTCGGCGCAATCGCTTTCGGAATAGGAACCAGCCAGGTGCGCGACGTGCTGGCTACACAAACGATGGCCATTCGCAAGCCGAGGGTCCGCCGTATCAATGTGGACGGGCGCCTGGCGCCTGGCGTGTACGCCAAGGACGTCATTCTGCACATCATCCGAAAACTCGGAGTGAACGGCGGCCTCGGATTCGCATACGAATACGGCGGCTCGACATTCGACGCCTTTACGCAGGAAGAACGCATGACCGTCTGCAATATGTCGATCGAGGGTGGCGCGCGCGTCGGCTACGTGAATCCGGATCTGACAACCTTCGATTATCTCAAAGGAAGGCCATTTGCACCCGGGAACGAAGAATGGTCGACCGCTGTCACTCGCTGGAAGTCGTTCGCTTCCGACCCCGACGCTGCATACGATGATGTTGTTGCCTTTCGCACTGCCGATATTGCGCCCACGGTCACCTGGGGGATCAATCCCGGCCAGGCAATCTTCATTGATGAAAAGGTGCCATCTCCCGAGGATCTGCCCGAAAAGGATCGCTCCACTGCCGAAGAGGCTATCGCTCATATGCACCTGAAGGCGGGAAAGCCGATCAAAGGAACCAAGGTCGACGTCGCTTTCCTCGGCAGTTGCACGAACGGCCGCTTGAGCGACCTCACAGAAGTCGCGCGTCACCTGAAAGGCCGGAAAGTCAAAAGTGGGGTGAAGGCTATCGTCGTCCCCGGCTCCCAAGGCGTTTCGCAGATCGCAGAAAAAATGGGGCTCGCGGAAATCTTTCGTGAAGCCGGGTTCGAATGGCGAGGCGCGGGCTGTTCGATGTGCCTGGGTATGAATCCGGATAAGCTTGTTGGCGACCAACTCTGCGCCAGCTCAAGCAACCGCAACTTCAAAGGACGTCAAGGCAGCCCGACAGGGCGCACTGTCCTCATGAGTCCACTCATGGTCGCGGCGGCAGCCGTGACCGGAGAAATCACCGATGCCAGAGAGATCTTCACGCTGGGCTAAGTTTTTACTATGGCACTAGAACAAATAACGCAAGTAACTGGCCGAGTGGTATATGTGCCTGGAGAAGATATCGATACCGATCGGATTATTCCCGCGAGATTCATGAAATGCGTGACTTTCGACGGGCTTGGTGAGTTTGCGTTTTACGATGAGCGCAAGAATGCGGATGGGTCGGATAAGTCGCATCCTTTGAACGACCCGCGATTCTTGGGCGCAAGAATTCTTCTTTCCGGATCGAATTTTGGATGTGGGAGCTCTCGCGAGCACGCGCCGCAGGCGCTGTACCGCTTCGGTATTCGCGCGGTCGCGGCAGAAAGCTTCGCCGAAATCTTTTTCGGCAATTCCACCACGCTCGGGATGCCTTGCGTGGTCATGGCTCGCCAGGACATCGTTGCACTCGCCGGGTTGGTTGAAGAAGATCCTGCTTTGCTCGCCACGCTTGACCTCCTCGAGGGAAAGATGTCCGCCGCCGACATGGATTTCAAAGCCACGCTTCCCGATCACGCGCGAGAAGCTCTGGTACGCGGAAGATGGGATGCCATCGCCGAGCTTCTCGAGAATGTTCCCGAGATTAGTCGAGTCGCTGGCACTTTGGCGTATTTTAAGACGGGATAAATAGCCAACGCTGAGCATCGCTCGTCAGGCGGTTGGCACAACCGCCTATACAAACGAATCAGGCGCTTGGCACAAGCGCCTCTACAAACTACATGAAAGCGGGTGATCGCTTTCCTCGTGCGCCGTTTGGCTGGTCTGGTGGCCGTGCTGTTTTGCGTGGTCACGATCACGTTCTTTCTGATCCGAATTTCGCCGGGTGGACCGTTTGACGCCGAGCGAAAAATTCCGCCCGCGATCGAGAAGCAGCTTTTGGCAAAGTATAAATTGGACGGTCCGCTCTTGCAGCAGTACTTCGGCTATCTCGGCGATCTGTTGCGCGGAGACCTCCGCGATTCCACGAAATACAGAAATCGAAGCGTGGCGGAAATCCTCGCACAGACGCTGCCGGTTACGATAACCCTCGGCGCTGCGGCATTCGCGCTTGCGGTTGCGGGTGGCGTCTTTCTCGGCGTCGTCGCGGCCGCAGGACACGGGAGTTGGAAGGACACGCTCGCCATGCTCATTGCGCTGACAGCGATTTCTTTGCCGGCATTCATCACCGGGCCTGTGTTGATCCTTATTTTCAGTTTGTGGCTGAAATGGCTGCCGGTGGGCGGATGGGGAAGCCTCGGCGCGCTTATTCTGCCCGCCATTACCCTCGCCGCTCCTTACGTTGCCTATATTGCGCGCCTTCTGCGCGGCAGCATGATGGAGACCCTCGGGCAGGATTTCATTCGCACGGCACGAGCCAAAGGCCTGGCCGAACGCGTCGTTCTTTACCGGCATGCACTGCGAGTCGCGATTCTTCCGGTTGTTTCCTTCCTTGGTCCCCTTGCAGCCCACCTGCTAACCGGTTCGATCGTGGTGGAGACCATTTTTTACATTCCCGGCGCGGGCGGATTCTTTGTGAATTCCATCCTGAATCGAGACGGCTTTCTCCTGGGCGGCGTGGTCATCGTCTATTGCACGATGCTGGTGGTCTTCAATCTTGCGGTGGACGTGATTTATACGTTGCTCGACCGGAGGATCCGGATCGATGCATGATCGGAAGGCAGCCGGAAGGTTTTTGAAAAGTCCTGTGGCTGTCACGTCGGCCGTCGTTCTGACCGCGATCATCCTGGCTGTGATCATCGGTCCGCTCCTCTTTCCGGCCACCCATGCCGAGCCTGGTCCCCTCTCCTTCTCTCCTCCGACCCTGCAGCATCCTTTTGGCACCGACCTTAACGGACGCGATCTCCTCTACCGCGTGCTTGCGGGTGGCCGCATCTCAATGCTGGTTGGATTGTGCGGAGCGCTCGTGAGCCTCGTCATCGGCACCGCATACGGGTTGATCGCCGGCTACTTCGGAGGGAAAATCGATGATGTAATGATGCGGATCGTGGACATCCTCTACTCCGTACCCAGATTGATCTTCATCCTGATTTGCATCAACGCCTTCAATTCGCACCTCCAGGAGCTTGCGTCGGAGATAGGATGGGATTGGTTGATTTCGTCATCCCGCATCGCGATCCTCATTGTTTCCCTCGGCATCATCGAGTGGTTGACTCTGGCCCGCATCGTTCGCGGACAGACGCTCGCGCTAAAAAGCCGGGCCTTCGTCACGGCTGCGACCGCGCTTGGGCAGTCGCATGTCAATATCCTTCTCAAGCATCTGTTGCCGAACCTTCTGGGAGTCATCTTGATCTATTTGACGCTGACAATTCCCGCCGTGATCATCGATGAATCTTTTCTAAGTTTTCTGGGACTGGGAGTGCAGGCTCCGGCGGCAAGTTGGGGTTCCCTGCTGGCCGATGGTGCAGCGTCGCTCAATCCGATCTTCATTCGTTGGTGGTTGGTGGCTTTCCCCGCTGCGGCCATGGCGGTGACGCTCCTGGCGCTGAATTTTCTTGGAGATTCCCTGCGAGATGCGCTCGACCCGCAGCGCTAGAATTGGACAGGCGACCATCTCGATTGAGCTTTCGCGATGCATCAGGAGAATCCCCTGCAGCGAGATAGTAGCGAGTACCGGTTGCTTTCGTGACCCAGGATTGCGAGCATAGTGGAATGAAGAAGCAATCCAATCTCGCTGGAATTCTTGCCGCTATTACCTTCGCGATCATGCCGCTTTGGCAATCGCGCGCGGCGGAAGAAGTAACCGACGAAGCAATGAGTTCAGCCCCAGTCATTGTTGATGCCACCGAGCTGGTCGCGGTGCTTTCACCAACCGAAGGAAATCAAGCGGCCGGAGTCGTGACGTTCAAATCCGCGGGCAAAGGCAAAGTGGAAGTCAAGGCGAACCTAACGGGCCTGTCTCCGAATTCGAAGCACGCTATCCACATCCATCAGTACGGAGACCTGACATCAAAAGACGGAAAGAGCGCGGGAGACCATTACAATCCCCTTGGTCATAAACACGCCCTCCCGGATGAGAAAGTGCGTCATGCCGGGGACTTTGGCAATCTCGAGTCGGACGCGAACGGCAACGCCACCATGCAGTTGGTCGTGGACAATATTTCGCTGGCTGGACGTTTGAGCCCTATTATCGGACGCGGGCTCGTCGTGCACGCGAAACCCGATGACGGAGGCCAGCCCTCGGGAAACGCCGGCGATCGAATCGCTGTGGGGGTCATCGGAGTGCGAAATCCTAAGGATCAATAAGGCTCAGAACTTCAATGAGCCTTTTCAGGAACGGGCTGTCTGTCGCCACAAGCTCGTTGTTTGTCGCGGCAGCATGCATGGGTCAAGATTCTGTTTTGAAAGGCCAGGGTGCGGCAGGAGATTGGCAATCGGACGCGCCAGGCGTTGTACATCGAATTTCCATATCCGATTTGCCACCCGACTTCGCGACACCGTCAGCAGACAATACGTCAAAGGTTGTCGATCCCCCGAATGGGGCAACACCCAGTGTTCCGAAAGGTTTCGACGTTGCGCTCTTTGCCAGCGGCTTCGCCAATCCGCGTTATTTGCTTACCGCCCCGAACGGCGACATCTTCGTGACGGAAAGCTCAGCAGGCTCAATTCGTGTGCTGCGCGATTCCGACGGGGATGGCCATCCCGAGATCAATAAGAGATTCGCAACGGGCCTGAAGCAGCCGTTCGGTCTCGCGTTTTACCCGGCCGGTCAAGACCCTCAATTTCTGTATGTCGCCAATACGGGCAGCATCGTGCGTTTTCCGTACCGCAATGGCGATCTTCGGGCACGGGGCAAGCCGGAGCGCATCGCTGACCTTTCTTCCGGAGGCCGGCTGACCGGCGGCGGGCATTGGACTCGGGACATCGTCTTTTCCAAGGACGGTAGCAAGCTCTACGCCTCGGTTGGATCAAAGACAAATGTGGACGATGAGACAAGGGAACCTGAGGAGCGCAAGCGAGCTCGGATCTTCCGGTTCAAACCGGATGGATCAGACCGAAAGCTGTACGCATGGGGAATCCGCAACGCCGTCGGCATCGCTATTCATCCGGAAACTGGAGAGCTTTGGGCTTCCGTCAACGAGCGCGATGGACTCGGCGATGATCTCGTTCCTGACTATATTACGCGAGTCCGGAAGGGTGGATTCTATGGTTGGCCATGGTATTATCTCGGCAATCATCAGGATCCTCGTCATAAAGGCGCGCGCCCCGACCTGGCTGGAAAGGTGATCGTACCGGATGTCCTGGTGCAGGCGCATTCAGCCCCGCTCAACATGATTTTCTATGACGGCGAACAGTTTCCCGCCGCGTATCGGGGCGACGCCTTTGTCGCCTTCCACGGCTCCTGGAATCGAGCCAAACGCACCGGCTACAAGGTAGTGCGCGTCCCCCTCGATCACGGTAAACCACGGGGGGAATACGAGGATTTCCTGACAGGGTTCGTCACGCCCGAGGGAAATGTATGGGGTCGTCCGGTGGGACTCACCGTAGCGAAAGACGGCGCACTTCTCGTGAGCGAAGATGGAAACAATACCATCTGGCGGATCACATATAAGAAATAGCGAGGCAGCGCTACCGTACCTCCGCTCGTTGTCTCGCTTGTGAGAGGCATCGGTGCGGGAGCGGGCCGCACTTTCTTATCGTATGCTGCAATGGATCGATGGTTAATGTGATTGTCCGGTATTCGCGACGAATCAGCGTAGCACGGCCTCCGTGAATAAGGGAATACACGGAGCGAGGGACGCCTGTCTAAAAGAAATCGGACGATAACAGATGTACTAACCGATTCCGTGTTCTTTGAGGATCGTCTCGCAGTTGGTCTTGTCGATGGCCAGCGTTTCCAGGGTGATTGTCTTTTCGACCTTCTCTCCGTTCATGATTTTCAGCGCTTGACGAATAGCTTCCGCCCCCGGTGTCGCGTAGAGGAATGTGGCCGTGAGTTCATCCTTGCAGACCCACGCAACGCCTTGGTCGGGCAAACCATCCACACCGAGAAAAAACACCCCTTTATCACGGCCCGCATCCTTGGCTGCCAGATATGCCTCGTGAGCGAGAGGATCGTTGTGACCGTACACAAGATTGATCGACTCGTTGGCCGTCAGAACGGTCTGCATCAGGTCATATCCCTTCTTTTCTTTCCATTCGGTGTCGATTGGTTTGAGGATCGATTTGATGCCCGATTCTTTGCCGACGATCTCTGCAAATCCGTTGTGGCGATCGTGAGCGGGTTGGGAGGCCATGCCACCCCAAATCTCAACAATGTTTCCTTTTGCGTTTCCGGGACCGCCCAAAAGCTTTACGGCATACTCACCCGCTGCCCGTCCGATCGCGAGATTATCGCCGCCGATGAACTGAGTATATTTGTCTGTATCCACATTGCGATCCAAAATGATTGTCGGAATTTTGGCTTCGGTCGCTTTAATCACTGCGCCTGTCAGAGCGGCGGATTCTTTGGGACTAACTATTAGCACGTCAACGCCTTGACGGATCAGATTCTGGACATCTGCTACCTGTTTTTCGACCGAGTTCTGTCCGTCGGTGATGATCAGTTCTACCTCTGGATGTTTCTCGGCCTCTTTTTTCATGTCCTTGTTGAATTGGACACGCCACGACTCGGCGATCGTAGCTTGGGAAAAGCCGAAAACGTACTTTTTCGATTCGGCTCGAATGTTGAATGGCTTGAGCACCGTTCCAGCAGCCAAGGCTGCGGAACCAAATTTAAGGAATGAGCGTCTATTCATGTTTAGTGGGGTTTGTGAAGAACGCTTCACAAGCTCTGACGAGAGCGTGATTTCGCGTTCGGTGTATCTGTCGGTTTGTAGAGCGGGAAAGAGTTAGCGGGATTCTGAAGTGGCAGCTGGGACGGTGGCGGGAGATAAACGAAAATTGAGACGCATCCGTTTCAACAAGGTTCCAAACTGGCCTTCTTGAAGTAAAACGGCGCTGAGAATGATCACACCTTTGAGAACAAGCTGCAGACTGCTGTCGATGTTTTTGAGGACAAGGATATTCCCGAGGAAGCCGAAAATGAGAACCCCGACAAGAGTTCCGAGCATGGAGCCTTTACCTCCGACCAAGCTGGTTCCTCCGATCACGACGGCTGCGATTGCATCCAATTCTGCGCCGGCGCCGGCTTCGGGTTTGCCTTGGCGATATTGCACCGCGTAGAGGATTCCCGCCAAAGCAGAGAGCGCTCCGGAAAGCGCGTACACAGTGATCTTCACAGCATCGACGCGAATGCCCGCGACACGAGCGGCCTGTTCGTTCCCCCCGATGGCATAAACATAACGTCCGAAGGAAGTGTATTTCAGAACGAACCCGAAGATGATCACGAGCAGGAGGAAAAACACTCCTTGAATTGGTAATATCCCCAACAGATCACCGCGCAAGAAATCAACTTCGGCAGGCGCATTTGTTCCGCTATAGATCGGATAAATTGCCGCAGTTGGACCGGCGATCAAACGCAACGCACCCGTCACCGCAACCATCATGGCCAGGGTCACGATAAACGGTTGAAGTTTGCCCTTCGCAATGATGACACCGGTAAGAGCGCCCACCGCCAATCCGCCAGCTGGAACCGTGATCAGGACGGCTGCAACTCCAAATTTTGAACCGAGCTGGCTTACCGTCCAAGCTACTGCAGCAAGAGCGAGTACCAACCCGACGACGATGCCTGCGATCCGAACGGATGGCGGGGCGGCTGCGGACGCCTTGAGCTTGTCGCGCGCCCAATTCCGCGCTACGAGCGGAACCAAAGACGTGCCCAAGACGACACAGACTATGGCAAGCAAGGGAATCGCCGTGGCCGAAGCACTTGTCCAACCATTCAAGGTGAAAAGCATAGCGGAATACATCGTACCAAGCGAAAGAAGAGAGCCAACCGACAGATCGATGCCGCCGGTTAGAATTACGAGAGTCATCCCGACGGCGACGATTCCAATGATTGAGACCTGGCTCAGCACATCCGATTGATTTCCGGCACTCAAAAAGATGTTTACGCCTTTGCGATTAACCGGTGAAAGGAGGATGCCAAGACCGTAGATCACCGCCAGTCCCCAGAAGAGTTTCGTTTGTGCAAGAAAATGCAGGAAACCAGATTTTTTCATGAGCGCTTATCTACGTTTTCGAAATCCGGTTGAGTCGCCCCTCCGGGGGAAGCGAACTCCAATATCGTTTCATGATCAAAGTTGGAAGGATCCAGGATTGCGGTCGGACGACCTTCGCGCATCACGAGGATTCGATCGCTCAACAACGTAAGTTCAGGAAGTTCCGAGGAAACCAGGACGATCGCGAGTCCCTCGGAGGCCAGTTCGCGAACGAGTTTGTAGATTTCCGCTTTCGCGCCGACATCGATTCCGCGAGTCGGCTCGTCCAGCAAGAGAACGCTCGGGAGTGTCGCAAGCCATTTGCCCAGGACTACCTTTTGCTGATTGCCACCGCTTAGCGAGCCGACGGCTTGATCAGGACCATAAGCCGCGACATTGAGTTTCTTCATGGTCGATTTCGCGAGATCCAGTTCCTGAACCGTTTGGACGACACCCAATTGGCAGAGAATGCTTGTCACGGGTAAGGCGACATTTCGATTGATTGTCGCGCCGAGGACCAGCCCATCTCCTTTCCGATCTTCGGTGACCATCGCAATGCCGGCCGCCTTTGCTTGTACCGGACTTGTGATTTGCACCGGCTTGCCGTTGACTTTGATCTCCGCGCCGGACGTGCCGGGATGAAGACCGAATAAGACTTGCAAAGTCTCCGTTCGACCCGCGCCGAGCAATCCGCCTATGCCCAGAATTTCACCGTGACCAACCGTGAAATTCACACCGGTAACAAGTCTTTCCCGCGACGGTGTCGGCGTTGGGTTTTCCAACCACAAGTTGCGAACTTCGAGGACCGCACCGGCCGATTGAACAACAGCTTTTTCGACGCGTGCGGCATCCTGGAGTTCGCGTCCGACCATCATGCGGATCAGATCACGGCGAGTCGCTTCTTTTCCCGCCAGGGTACCGACCAGATTCCCGTCGCGGAGAACTGTTACGGAGTCGGAGAGAGAGAAGACTTCCTCCATCCGATGCGAGATGTAAACGATCGCAACTCCGTCCGCGACTAATCGGCGAATCACCTCGAACAATCTATGGCTCTCATTAATGGAAAGCGCGGAGGTTGGTTCATCCATGATCAGGATTCGAGCTTTCGATGCGAGCGCTTTTGCAATTTCGATCAGTTGTTGTTCACCGACTCGGAGCTTGGAAACGGGAGTTTCAATCGATCCACGATAATCGAGCTGCGCCAGCACTTCTCTGGCGGACTTGATCTGGGACTTTCTATCCACGAAAAACATTGCGCGAAGGCGCTCCTGGCCCAGGAAGATATTTTCGTCCACGTGTAGTTCAGGTACCAAACTGAGCTCCTGGTGGATGATTGATATCCCATGCCGGCTGGCGTCGCGCGGCGATGAGAGATGCACCCGCTCGCCTTCAACAAACACTTCCCCCTCATAGCTGGCGATGAGACCGGAGGCGATTTTCATCAATGTGCTTTTCCCGGCTCCGTTTTCGCCCATGAGCGCATGAATCTCACCCCTGCGAAGCTCGAGATGCACATTCGTGAGGACGCGAACCGCGCCGAAGGATTTCGAGATGTTTCGCATCTGAAGCACGGGAGTTTCGGCCGGTTTCTGGAATTGTTGCACGTGGGTCTCGAAGTGACCAACGGGGGCCAATCGATTCTTAAGGTTTCGCGAGGTCACATCATGGGCTGAAAACACGCTCAAAATCGGTTCCGAGACGCGGTTTGCTCAACTGGATCTTTCCCTCCGAATCTCTAGCGACAGAAGCAGAGAGGCCAGGAACGAACAGCGAGTCCTCGTCAAGAGAGATGCGGGGGGGCAGATAGGGTTGAACGTGTGGGAAGCTTGCTATCTAGCCTAGAACGAAGCTGCATTCAACATCGTTTTAAATGCAGTTCTCGCCCGTCGTTCCACCTTCCATCCCTTGCTCTTCAATCGGCGTCAATCCGTCGTCTGCGGATTCTTTGATCAAATTGTGGTCTAGAACGCATACGAAACTCCCGCAACGGGTCCGATAGAATCCAATGCGGTATTCCGCCTCCGTGGCTCAGAAATGCCCGCGTTTGATAGGTGCTGCCAAAGAAGCCCGGCCCAGACAGACCAGCTGCTTGAGATCGCGAATCGCACTCCTCCCGAGGCAAGCAGGCAGAACGCAAAGTCCTCGCCCTGCCCAAAGGGCGTGTCATCGCTATCAACTGCGCCCAAGATCAAAGTGGCAGCCATTGCGACCACTGCGGAGCGTAAACCTCCCGCCAGCCACGCCAGGCCACGGGCTCCCCCTGCGCTCTCGCGAGCGATTGATCGCACTCCGTAGTGCGGCAAGGCGTTCTCGAATTGAGTGAGCGGGGGCAAAGACATAGTCATCAGCTCGAAGCTTCGCATCGTATAACGATTTCGGACGCAAGAAAATTCCAAAAAAGTGGGGCTCGACTCAGGACCTTCTTCCAGAGCCGAACCCGGCGACTCAACGTCGCGAAAAGAGAAGTCTGAAGACGACGAGCGCGGCACCAAAAGCGCGCTCGGCTATCGTAAAGATCGGGAAGAACGAAGCGACCGTATGCCTCGCTCCGCAAGACAAGCATATGATATCAACGCCGCGGCATCCACCACCACAGTGCAGATCATTAGGATGGCAAGCTGCGACGAAAAAGCGCGAGCGGGATCCACGAACTGGGGTAGTAGTGCCGGCAAAAACAAGAGCGCCCTCGGGTTCGTGACCTGGACCGCGAACGCCTGCAAAAATAGATTGCTGGTCTGAATGCTCATTGGAATATCAATCCGGCTCGGCGTTTCCCATTCTGCGCAACGAATCGACCCGATCCAGCCTGTGGCGGATGTTATCCAGTGAGTCGTTCACCTGTGTCTTGATCGAAAAGATTGAGATCCTCGTATACGAAAATCAGATTGACCGCGCTCCCCGGCTTGTAGGCTTTCGTCATGCCGGTGCTCGCCATCATCAGCACATCCCCATACCGGACGCCCACCCGGGTTTCGTCTCCCAGATTCTCAACAACCGAAACCGTTCCCGGGACGCTGGTTTCCGTGGCAGCCGGGCTGACACGGATGCCCCAGGGCCGGACTCCAAGCCGCACTCCGGTCCGGTTACCCAGTAGCCGCTGAACGAAGTCCGTTATTGGCAAGGCAAAATCCGTATTGGGAACTACCAAGCGACGATTGCCATCGACAATCACCGCGAACATATTCATTGGCGGCTCGCCCAGGAACCCGGCGACGAACTCGTTTGCGGGATGATTGAAGACCTGCAAGGGGGTATCAAACTGCTGAAGCTTGCCGTCCTTGAGCACCGCGATTCGGTCGGCGAGAGCCATGGCTTCGAGCTGATCTTGAGTCGCGACAATGGTGGTGAGTCGCTGTTCGGTATGAAGCCGCTTGATCTCCGTGCGCATTCTGGCCCGCAGCGCCGCGTCAAGGTGGCTCAGAGGTTCGTCCAGCAGCAGCACCGCCGGCCGCCGAATCAGCGCGCGCGCGATGTTGACCCGCTGCTTCTGGCCGTTGCTCAAAGCGGCCGGTTTCAGATCAAGCAATTCTTCCAAATGAAGATACTTCGCGATGTCGGCCACTCGCTTGTCGACCTCCGCCTGTTTGACTCCGTGCGCCCGCAGATTGAAGGCGAGGTTGTCGCGAATCTTTAGCGGCGGATAGAGCGCATAGTCCTCAAAGGCCAGACCTATCCCGCGATCCTTCGGATGCGTGTTATTAACCACTTTGCCTTTGATGACTATCTGGCCATCCGAGACGGACTCCAGGCCCGCGGTCATCCGCAGCGTCGTCGATTTCCCACAGCCCGTGGGTCCCAGAAACGCGACAAATTCTCCATCCCGTATGTTCAAATCCAGTCGATCCAGCGCAGGAGGCAGATCCGGCCTGTATTGCTTTAGCAGCTTCTTGTATAAAAGCTCAGCCATTGAAAATCTCATCATTGCCTTCTTCGGATCTCGCAAGAAACATTTGGCTTTCCGCGTCGAAGAAGACGAGCAAATGAGGATCGATTCGAAATTGAGTTCGACGATTCGTTTCGAACGTTAGATGCCCATCCACCAAAGCTCGCATAAGACTGCCGTCCACTGTCTTCAAGGTCAGGACCGATTTGGTTCCCAGCGGTTCGAAGCTGTAAATGATCGCGTGAAACGCCTGCTTGTCTCCCACGGGTACAATGCGAACATCTGCGGGACGCACCCCCACTCGGATTCTGCGGGCGTGCATCTCGGTGAGAATTTGCGCGACGTCCGCCGGAAGCGGCAACGGAATATTCTCCCCAAGCATCTCCAGCCTGACCTGCGAGCCCCCGGAGGATTTCAGAGTCGCATCAAGGAGGTTGATTTCAGGATCGCCGAACAATTTGGCAACATCAGTCGATGCAGGCCGAAGATAGACGTCGTCCGGAGTGGATAATTGCAGAAGGCGCCCTTCGCTAAGCACTGCGACGCGATCTCCCAGGCTCATCGCTTCGAGGCAATTATGGGTTGCGTAAATCGTCGTCCCGAGATGCATGCGCATCTCCTTGAGCTCAGCGCGCATCGAATGCCTTAGCTTGGCGTCCAAATGGCTGAGTGGTTCGTCCAGAAGAAAGAGATCGGGCTGTCGCACCAGCGCCCTTCCAAGGGCGGCTCGCAGTCGCTGTCCGCTGCTTAGCGCCTGAATCGGTCGCTGCAGCAGATGACCGATCCTCACCACCTTGGCATGGTGGGTCACCCGTTCCCGGACTTTTTCCTCCGGCATTCGAAATTTCGGGCTGCGCAAGGGAAAGGCCATGTTGTCAAAGACGTTCAGCTGAGGATACAGCGCGTAACTTTCGAAAACCATCGCCAGATTTCTATCAGCCGGCTCCAGGCCATCGACATTGCGCCCTTCAATTTTGACGCTTCCGCGATTCGGGGTAACGATCCCTGCAATAAGGTTCAACACCGTCGTCTTTCCCGCCCCGGCCGGCCCGAATACCGCCAAGAACTCCTTGTCTTTTATTTCAAGACTTAAGTCCTCAACCGCACGCTTTCGATCATACCATTTGGTTAGGCTTTGTATTTCAACGGTCGCCATAGCTTAGCCTTTCACGGCACCAAAGGACAAGCCTCGCACCAGGTGCTTTTGAATCAACAGCGCCAGAGTCACTGCCGGAAGCGCTGAAAGGAGGGCCGCCGCCGCCACCCAGCCATAGTGCACAGGGTCCGAGGCCAGAAGCCTCGTGACTGACACCGTCGAAGTCCGCGTTGAAGCCCCGCCGAGCTGCAGGGCGAAAGTGAATGAATTCCAACAAAAGATAAAACAAAGCAGCGCTCCCGAGACGATCCCTGGTCTGACGAGCGGCAAGACCACCCTGAAGAAAACCTGCCACCAGGAATAACCGTCGAGCTGAGCAGCCGCTTCGATATCCGGAGGGATGTCTTCGAAAAACCCCCGAAGTACCCAAATCAAGAGAGGAAGGCTAATGAGCTGATATACCCAGATCAAACCAAAGAAGCTATCGATCAGGTTCAGCTTCTGATAAATCAAATAAAGGGGAATGATGACAAGGATTTCCGGAGGAAAACGCAAAGAGAGGAACGTGAAGCCAATATCTTCCCTCCCCTTGAACTGATTCCTTCCCAACGCATACGCCGCGGGCACCCCAACGATCAGCGACAGCGCCACTGCCAGACTGCTAACAAGCAGATTGCTCCAAAGTGTTTTCAAAAACCCCTCCTGTCCAAGTACGGCTCGAAAGTTGTCCAGCGTCGGCGAAAAGATGAACGTCGTCGTAGACATCTGATCGTCCGGCTTGAAGGAGAGGATGAGCATCCAGATCAGCGGAAACAGCGCGAAGAGAGCATAGAAAACGAGCAGGACGTTTCTTGAAAGCGTGCCTGGCAAACCGATTAGTCTCTTGTCCTTATCCATAAACTACACTGCTCCGGATGCTGCTTTTTGTGCCTTGCGCCAAAACCCGATCAAGATAAAGCAAGAGGCATAAATTATGAACCATAAGAAGAGCAGCATCGGTATGGCTCCGCTAGGGTTGTAACGCGGAAAGGCCTCATTGTAGGCGGCAACCGCAATGCTCAATGTGCGATCTCCGGGCCCGCCCTTTGTCGTCACAAAGATGATCGCGAACTCCTGGAGCGAAGTCATTAAGCGAAATACCAACGCAATCAGTAACACAGGTGCAAGCATGGGAAGGGTCAGGTTCTTGTAGACAAACCATGCTGAACCCCCGTCAATCAGCGCCGCTTCATACGGAGCCTTTGGCAACGAGCGAAGACCGGCCAGGAGCAGGATCACCACAAAGGGGGTGTAAATCCACACATCGATTACAATGAGCGAGAACAATGCCCAATCCGGGTCGGCGCTCCATCGAAAGTCGCCCAGGCCAATCCAACCAAGCGGTATGCGAAGAATGCCCACCGCCGGGCTGGTGGTGAGTTGCCAGCTTAGGGCTCCAATCACTGGGGCGATCATAAGGGGAAACACGAGCACCAGACGCAGAAATCTCGAAAGCGCGCTCTCGAGATTGAGCAAGAGCGCTATACACATACCCAAAACCAACTCTACCGCCGTGGCGATGAACGCATACTTCAGCGTTATGCCTGCAGAGTGCCAGAAGTCCGGATTGGTAAAGGTGTCTATGTAATTCCGGAAACCGGCCATTTGATACTCCGAGCCCCGCAGCGTGAGATCGGTGAGGGAATAGAAAAGCGCCACGAGAAATGGGATCAAAATACCGATCGTAAGCAGAAACGACGGCGCGAGCAGCAGATACGGGCGAAGAGCCTTTTGCCGTGCGTACCTTCCCCCCCAATGCTGAGAGATTGGTTCGCGGCGGCTGGTCCGCCGGTGCTGAAGGGGACGTTGCTGTGCTCATGCCCGTTATGATCGCTCCTTTAGTTGCTCGGAAATGCGGGCGAAATATCTAATGACAGCGCATTAACGGGTTTTTCTCTCCTCTTAGAGGCGGTGGGCAAGCATCTCGGCCTGTTCAACCCCCCATCAAAGCGATAAGTTCTTTACTCCAGCTTCAGCTTCGAAGTGTCGCGGCTAATCCTCTTCGCCAGATCCTTCATCGCCTTCTCGGGATCCCATCCCGATAGCACGATCTTCTGCAGAGTCGCCGCCCACTCTGTTGTTGACTGGACAAAGTAGGGTTGAGGGGTGAACTGAATGGCCGTATTCGGAATCGTCTTCGTGAAGGTTTCGTAGTAGCCCGGGACCTTGGCGATCTTGTCTTTGAATTCCTGATTGTCCCACACCGACTGACGCGCCGGGTCCACCGTCTTCGCGTTCAGCGCCGCCCAAAGTTCAAACTCCGGACCGGTGAAGTATTGCATGAATAGCCATGCCCCTTTCTTGTTCCTCGAGTTGCTGTTCATCGCAAGCTGCCATACCCATTCGTTGGACAGCGGCTGCTCACCAGCTTTTGATACCGGCGGAGGCGCAAACCCAATGTTACCGGACTGGGTTGTGCTTCCAGGAACATTCTGGAAGTAACCATTGCAGTCCGCATCATAGAGAATTGCAGCCTTTCCAGCGCCCAGATCCGCGCCGCATTGATACCATGTGTAGTTCGACCATCCCGGGGGTCCTCCATTTTTGATCATTTCCGCGAACTTCTTGGTCACCTCGACCGCCTCAGGCGAGCCTAAGGCGGACATCAGCTTTCCTCCCTCTATCACGAAATCCTTTGCCCCGGCGCTGCGGAAGCTGCTCATGTATCCGGGGTGGATCGTCGCCCAGTTCCGGGTGCCTCTAACGGCGACCCCGTATGATCCCGGCCCATTCCAATCCTTGAGCTTCTTGGCAAGCTCGGAAAGCTCAGCCAGGGTCGTCGGCAGCTTCAGGCCCTTCTCATCAAAATACTTCTTGTTGTATGCAAGACAATAGAGTTCGAAGCCCAGCGGAAGGCACCACAAATTGCCCGTCCCGGGAGGTGACCCTGGCTTCAAATTCCATCTCCCTGCGTTGAAGACTCCTTCAAAGATGTCTTTCGGGTTATAATCCGGACTGGTCAACGCAGGATCGTTGAGATAGTCGTCCAACCGCTCCAAGCGTTTAGCACTCGCGTAGTCCCACATTTGATATACCCCGGTCATAAAGACATCCGGCACGCCCGTGCTCGACGAAAGCTGCGTGTTCACCTTGTCGAAATAGTTCTCTTCAGGGGTCAACTCGTATTTGACATCGATTCCCGTCAGCTCCTTGAACTGCGGAAGGCGCTGAATTATTGCATTCGCATAAGGGTGCTGGTTGAGGAAAACGGTGATCGATGTCCCTGCCGCCTGCTTCCAGTCGAAATCTGCAGCGTTCGCAATTCGCGGAACGCTCAACCAAGTGACTGCGAGAGTAACCGAGAGGACCAAAGATGCCACTAAACTGCGGCGCTTTTGTTTTGAGGCTTTCATGCTCTGGGGGTTGCTTGTGTTCTCTCGTATCTTCCAGACACCTCATTTCAAAATCCCACGGAATTCCCAGAAGAACCCTCTTTCGGGTGGATTAGAAAGATATTAGACTTTCCGAGCCCTGAGATGATTGAATTCGATTATTTTTAACTAATTCAATCATAAGATTAATGCTTTCCCTTATTTATTTGCTCAAGGGCCGCGGCGACCACGGCATCGACGGTAAAGCCGAACTTTTGCATGAGTTTCTGGAGCGGTGCGGACTCCCCAAAGGTTCGCATCCCGATTCGCGCTCCATCAAGCCCGACATAGCGCTCCCAGCTGAACCTTGCCGCCTGCTCGACCGAAACGCGGGCTCTAATATTTGAAGGTATTACCGATTCGCGATACGCTTCGTCCTGGTCCTCGAAGAGCTTCCACGACGGCATGCTAATTACTCGCGCTTCCACCCCCTGCTTCTTTAGCGCTTCCTGGGCACCCACACAGAGGGAAACCTCGCTGCCCGTGGCGAGCAACAGGACTTGCGGTTTCCCATCGGCGGCATCGGAAAGAATGTACGCGCCTCTCCGGAGGCCCGAAGCAGGTGCGCACTTTGTGCGGTCTAATGTCGGCAGAGCCTGCCGGCTTAGAATAAGCGCTACCGGTTCGTGTTTCATCTCGATAATAACGCGCCAGGCTTCAACGACCTCGTTGGCATCGCAGGGCCGCATATCGACCAAGCCGGGAATTGCTCGCAGCGAGGCAAGCTGTTCCACGGGTTGATGCGTGGGGCCGTCTTCTCCCACGCCGATCGAATCATGCGTAAAAATATAGATGACGGGAAGCTCCATGATTGCGGCCAGCCGCAGCGAACCCCTTCCGTAGTCGCTGAAAATCAAGAAACCGGAGCCGAAGGCCCGCAGCTTCGCCAGCGCCAGTCCATTGAGGATCGCCCCCATGGCGTGCTCCCGGACTCCAAAGTGAAAATTTCTTGCCCCGAACGAATTGCGGCTAACTTCGCCGGCACCCTCGAAGGTAAGGCGCGTCTTGGTCGACGGCGAGAGATCCGCAGAACCGCCAATCAGCCATGGATGATGCCTTGCGATCGCGTTGAGCACCTTGCCCGAAGAATCCCGGCTCGCGATACCCTTCGCGTCCGGAGGAAAGGTTGGGATTTCTGCGTCCCAGCCTTTTGGCGGTTCGCGACGCTGAATGGCAAGAGTCTCAGCTGCCAATTCCGGATACTCGTTCTGATAAGCGGAAAACAAAGCCATCCAGTCACCGCGCAGCTTTGCCCCGCGTTCTCCGAGCTTCGCTTTGAAGTCTTCAGGGACTTCAGGGGGGACAAGAAACTTCGCATCCTCCGGCCAGCCATAGCGCTTTTTCGTGGCCCTGATCTCCTTTTCGCCAAGCGGCTCGCCATGCGCCGCGCTGGTGTCCTGCTTGGTCGGTGCCCCGTAGCCAATGTGGCTATCGACGATGATCAACGTCGGGCGGTCTGTCGTCTTCTTGAAGTGATCGAAAGCTTCCCGCAAGAGGTCCAAGTCGTTGGCATTCGACACGCGCTCCACGTTCCACCCGTAGGCAAGGAAGCGTCCCGCCACGTCTTCAGAGAAAGCAAGACTGGTATGTCCCTCGATGGTGATGTGATTGTTGTCATAGATCCAACAAAGGTTCGAAAGGCCCAGGTGACCTGCCAGAGAAGCGGCTTCTCCGCTTATGCCCTCCATCATGCACCCGTCGCCCGCAAGGGCATATACATCAAAATCAAACATCTGGAAATTCGGCTTGTTATATCGATGGCCAAGCCAGTTGCTAGCTAACGCCATCCCTACGCTAGTTGCCACTCCCTGGCCGAGAGGCCCAGAGGTCGTCTCCACCCCGGAGGTCCACCGATACTCGGGATGCCCAGGACATCGACTCTCGAGCTGGCGAAAATTTTTGAGATCAGCAAGCGGAACGGCCAGTTCGCCCAGCGTCTCGTATTTCCGATTTACCGCTTTCACGCCTGTCAAATGCAGCAGCGAATACAGAAGAGTGGAAGCGTGGCCGGCAGAGAGAATAAATCTGTCGCGATTTGGCCATATCGGATCTTCCGGGTCGAATCGCAGATAGTCCTGCCACAGCACGTAGACTACCGGCGCCATGGCCATCGGGGTACCCGGATGGCCTGAATTTGCTTGCTGGACAGCGTCCATGCAAAGCGTTCGTATTGTATTGATCGAAAGAGAGTCTACAGTTTGCATGGTAAGTTTGTCGATTGCAGGAGCTGGTTAGAAGATCACGTTCGCGGATGGCCGAGAAAACTTGATTCTAGAGAAACTCGTCGTGAATCGGGATGTTCTTTGCCGCCTCTGGCGCGGCGCGCGCGCGATTGTGGGGGTCTTATTGGCAGGCCTTTTGCCTCCGCAAAAAAAAAATTCACACAACCTTCTCTTCACAGGCAAGACATTTCTATAAAAACTTCTGTCTGAGTTCATCCGAAGTCTGCAGACGCGCCTCTCTCGGCAATGACCGGCTTCTCGAACTCGCAAAGAGGAACTCATGGGTCAAAAGCCGAGAGAAATAGAACGAATATTCTATATTATGGCCGAATAAAATATTTTTTGCATTGCGGAAGCCGGTCGTTTACTGTAGCCATCAACAAATGGCCCTCGGAGCATGAACACGGCTTTAAAGGCAGTCCTCAGAATGGATCACCGTAGTGCGAGCGGCACTGGTAACCCCGTTGCAATGTGGAAGTTCGAGTGCCCCCCGCGCGCGTTGCGCAACGAAAACATGACCAAAATTGAGAACCCGGCTATTATGGCCGGCAACGGGGCGGATGCGCGTGTTCCTCCAGTTGGCAGGTAATATAATCATGAAGAACTCCACCCACTTCGAATCCGGACGCGACCTTGACGTGATCTGTCTTGGACGACTTGCGGTCGACCTTTATGCGCAGCAAATCGGTTCGCGGCTTGAGGATGCGAGCACGTTTTCGAAGTATCTTGGGGGTTCTTCGGGCAATATCGCGGCAAATACGGCGCGACTTGGATTGAGGTCCGCTATGCTTACCCGGGTTGGCGACGATCACATGGGCCGTTCCTTGACGGAGACGCTGGCAAAGGAGGGGTGCGACGTTAGCCACGTGGTCAAAGATCCCGATCGGTTGACGGCTCTCGTTTTGCTTGGGCTTAAGGATCGGGATACCTTTCCTCTGGTGTTTTACAGGGAGAACTGTGCGGACATGGCGTTGGACGTTGCCGATTTTGACGAAGCCTTCATTGCTTCGAGTCGCGCGCTCTTGATCACAGGCACGCACTTTTCGACCGCACAGGAGAACACAACCAGCCGGCAGGCATTGGAGTTCGCCCGGCGCAACAATGTGCGAACGGTTTTGGACATCGATTACCGGCCGGTCCTTTGGGGACTGACGGGCAAAGCCGAGGGAGAAGTACGCTATGTCTCCAGCGAAGGCGTGACTCATCACTTGCGGAGCATACTGCCGTTTTTCGATCTGATTGTGGGCACGATTGAGGAGTTTGGGATCGCCGGAGGCAAGGAAGATCTCATTGAGACGCTGCGGGAAGTGCGCGAGGTGACCAAGGCGACGTTGGTAGTCAAGCGCGGGGTGCTTGGGTGCTCGGTATTCGAGGACGCGATTCCTGATTCGCTTGACAAGGCTCCCACATTTGGCGGCGTGCAGGTCGAAGTGCTCAATGTACTTGGAGCGGGTGATGCCTTTCTGTCCGGTTTTCTGAGCGGTTGGCTGCGCGGGGAGGATTACGAGGTGTGCGCGGCGCGAGGCAATGGCTGCGGGGCACTTGTCGTTTCCCGCCACGGCTGCGCGCCTGCGATGCCGACTCCCGTGGAGCTCGATTATTTTTTGAGCAATGCGGCAGCGGATCCGAAGCGTATGCGCCGTCCGGACCGGGATAGCATGCTCGCTCATTTGCACCGGGTTACGGTCCCGCGTCCGCGCTGGGAAGAGCTCTACATTTTTGCCTTCGATCACCGCAGCCAGTTTGCGGAGTTGGCCCGCCGGGTTGCGGCTCCGGAGAGCCGGATTTCGGTGCTCAAGCAGCTGCTAGTCGAGGCGGTGGCTTCGGTGGAGCGGGAGGGTGGGTATGCGGGCAAATTGGGCATTCTTGCCGATGAGACTTACGGACAGGATGCGCTCAACGCTGCCACCGGGCGCGGCTGGTGGATCGGGAGACCCGTGGAGCTTCCCGGCTCCAATCCCTTGCAATTCGAGCACGGCCGCTCCATTGGAACGAACTTGATCTCCTGGCCGAAGGAACACGTGGCCAAGTGCCTTGTTTTTTATCATCCCGATGATCCGGACGATCACCGGTTCGAACAGGAAGCTCAAGTGCGCGCGCTCTATGAGGCCACACGGGCAAGCGGACATGAGTTGTTGCTGGAGATCATTCCGCCCAAGGATCGCACGCAGGCCGATACCGTTTGCCGGTCCCTCAAGAGATTTTACGACCTGGGCATCAGGCCGGAGTGGTGGAAGCTTGAGTCAATGACGGCCGCGCAATGGCGCTCAATTGATGGAGTGATTGCCGAGCACGATCCGTATTGCCGCGGGGTGCTGCTTCTGGGGCTGAGCGCTCCGGTTGAAAGGCTGGCCGAGGGGTTCAAAGAGGCGGCGGGATCGACCAGCTGCCGCGGCTTTGCGGTGGGGCGCACGATTTTTGAGCAGCCCAGCCTTGCGTGGCTTGCGGGAGAGATCGACGACGCGACTTTGATAGCCCGCACGCGGGAAACCTTTGAGAGCCTAATTAGACTTTGGCGGCAGGCGCACAGCAAGACCAGCGCACCAGCCAAGGAAACTGCC
The DNA here is from genome assembly GCA_963810765.1 of uncultured Verrucomicrobiae bacterium. GTDB lineage: Bacteria > Verrucomicrobiota > Verrucomicrobiia > Chthoniobacterales > Terrimicrobiaceae > DASTFP01. The sequence goes on along the minus strand of CAWEOV010000012.1, from coordinate 254,693 downwards.
AACCCAATCCTTGAGGAATGCCCAGCATGAATGAAACGATGACCCTTACAGAGAACCCAAGCACAGCCAAGCGCGGCACCGTGCGGCTGACGACGGCGCAAGCCGTTGTGCGCTACCTTTCTGGTTTGCGCACGCGGATTGAAGGCCCGCAGGGAGATGAAATCGTTCCGCTCTTCGGCGGAGTGTTCGCCATCTTCGGGCACGGCAACGTCGCAGGCATCGGGGAGGCCCTGCACCAGTATCGCGACAAGCTGCCCACCTATCGGGCGCATAACGAGCAGGGAATGGCCTACGCCGCTATCGCTTTTGCCAAGGCGCATTTTCGACGTCGCATGATGGCGTGCACGAGTTCAATTGGGCCCGGGGCGACGAACCTCGTCACCGCCGCAGCCCTGGCGCATGTCAATCGCTTGCCTGTGCTCTTTCTCCCCGGGGATATTTTTGTATCGAGGGATCCGGATCCTGTGCTCCAACAGGTGGAGGATTTTGGCGACGGCACGGTATCGGCCAACGACTGTTTTCGTCCGGTTTCACGCTATTTCGACCGGATCGTCCACCCCTCCCAATTGATCACGTCACTCCCGCGCGCCGTGTTTGCTCTGACTGATCCCGCGCTGTGCGGGCCGGTCACTCTTGCTCTGCCCCAAGACGTGCAGGCCGATGCCTTTGATTTCCCCGCTGAATTCTTTGAGAGCCCGGTCGTGGAGTTCCGGGCTGCGCCTCCGAGCGAGGGCGAATTGGCAGGGGCGGTGCGCGCGGTGATGGCAGCGAAGCGCCCCGTGATCATCGCGGGAGGCGGAGTGCTTTACGGCGGGGCCTGCGGGGCCTTGCGCGAGTTTGCTGATCGTCACGGTGTGCCGGTTTGCGAGACACAGGCGGGCAAGAGTTCCCTGCCCTGGGACCACCCCTTGCAGCTGGGCTCGGTGGGAGTCACTGGCTCACCCGCTTCCAATGCCCTGGCCAGCGAAGCTGATTTGATCCTCGCGGTGGGCACTCGCTTGCAGGATTTTACCACTGGTTCGAATTCGCTCTTCACCAAGGCCCGGCTGGTCTCTCTCAACGTCAACGCTTTCGACGCGACCAAGGCGCGCGGGATCCCTCTGCGGGCGGACGCGCGCTTGGGCTTGGAGGCACTAAGCAAAGCGCTGCCTCATTGGCAGGCCGAGGCCGCGTGGACCGAACGAGCGAAAAGCGAGGGCGCCGCATGGCGCTCCACGCTGGATGCGATCACCCGGCGCCGCGATCTTGGCCCAGGGGAGCTGCCCTATGACGGTGAGGTCATCGGAGCGGTGCAGCGCTCCAGCCCACAGTCCACGACAACCGACATCGTGGTCTGCGCCGCTGGCACACTTCCCGCCGAGCTGCACAAGCTCTGGCGTACTTCGAGCCCCGGCGGCTATCATATGGAGTACGGCTATTCGTGCATGGGCTACGAGATTGCGGGAGGCCTAGGCGTCAAGATGGCCCGGCCGGATCGCGAAGTTATCGTAATGGTGGGAGACGGCAGCTACCTCATGCTTAACAACGAAATCGCCACCTCAGTGATGCTCGACAAAAAGCTCATCATTGTCCTGCTCGACAATCGCGGCTACGGATGCATCAACCGCCTCCAGCAGCATTGCGGAGGAGTGCCCTTCAACAATATGCTTGTCGACAGCCTGCAGTTTGGGGAGGGCGCGCCCAATATTGACTTTGCTGCCAACGCGGCCTCCCTCGGCGCCCTATCTGAGAAGGTGGCCAATATTCCGGAATTGGAAGCTGCCCTTGAGCGCGCCCGATCGGCCAATCGCACCTACCTGATTTGCATCGACACCGACGACACCCGCACAACCAAGGAAGGGGGCTGGTGGTGGGAAGTCGCCGTTCCCGAGGAATCTCCCAGCGAATCGGTGCGCAAGGCTCGCGCTGACTATATCCGCGGAAAAGAAAACCAAAAACGATAATGAATCTGCTCATCAAACCTAAGAGGGATTCCCAAGAGATCGTCTCGGTGACCCCCGCCTCGGCGGGTTGGCGTTATATCAGCTTTTCTGCGCACCAATTGGCTCCCGGTGAGACCCTCACTTTTTCCGACAACTCCAACGAGCTTTGCGTGGTCGTTTTAACCGGGATCGTTTCCGCCCAGACCGAGGGCCATGATTGGAAGGAACTCGGTGGCCGTATGAGCGTTTTCGAAGACGCCGCTCCGTATGCGGTCTATCTTCCCCCCCGCGCAAAGCTAACCATTACCGCCAAGACTAATGCCGAGCTCGGCGTGGCCGGCGGTCCCGCAAAAGGTGAACTTCCCGTCAGGCTCATCGAGCCGGGAGCCATGCGACGCAGCGCGCGCGGCAAAGGCGCCAATACCCGATATGTCTGCGACATTCTGCCCCAGGATGAACCCGCCGAGTCCGTCCTGGTCGTCGAAGTCAAGACACCGAGCGGAAACTCCTCGAGCTATCCCCCCCACAAACACGACATAGACAACGTCCCCAATGAGAGCCTGCTGGAGGAAACCTACTACCATCGCATCAATCCGCCGCAGGGTTTTGTCTTCCAGCGTGTTTACAGCGACTCGCGCGACCTTGACGAGTCGATGGCCGTCGAGGATCGAGACGTCGTTCTGGTGCCTCGCGGTTACCATCCCGTCGTCGTCCCTCACGGTTACGAATCCTATTACTTCAACGTCATGGCGGGCCCAAAGCGCGTCTGGCACTTCTACAATGACCCGGCTCACGAATGGATCCTAACTGCCGCTTGAGCCCGAGTTTCAACTTGAAAGTTCACCCGTTATGTCAACGAAAACCTTAGAAGCAACCAAGCCGCCGGCTGCGAGTTCCACACCCGCCCGCATCGAGCATTTCATCAATGGCAAGCACGTTCATGGTGGCGGGCGAACCAGCGACGTATTCAATCCCGCCACGGGTGAGGTCACCTCAAAGGTTGCTCTTGCATCCACGGCGGAAGTCGACGCGGCGGTTGCCGCCGCGCGTGCCGCTTATCCTGCATGGTCGCAGCTCTCGGCACTCAGGCGTTCGCGGTTTCTTTTCCGATTCAAAGCGTTGATCGAGGAGCATCACGACGAGCTGGCAGGGCTCATCACTCGTGAGCACGGCAAGGTTCTGTCCGACGCCAAAGGAGAAGTTGTTCGCGGCATGGAGGTCGTTGAGTTCGCCTGCGGCATTCCGCATCTGCTTAAAGGTCAATACAGCGACGAAATCGGAGGAGGAATCGACAATTGGAGCATGCGCCAGCCCCTTGGAGTGGTGGCAGGCATCACCCCGTTCAACTTTCCGGTCATGGTGCCGATGTGGATGTTTCCGGTCGCCCTCGCTTGTGGAAATACCTTCGTATTGAAGCCCTCCGAACGCGACCCGTCACCTTCAATACGGATCGCGGAACTGCTCAAGGAAGCCGGCTTGCCCGATGGCGTCTTCAATGTGGTGCAGGGCGACAAGGTGGCCGTCGATGCCCTGATCGAACACCCGCAAATTGAAGCGCTCTCCTTTGTGGGCTCGACGCCGATCGCTGAATACATTTACAGGGAATCAACCAAGCGCGGCAAGCGCGTGCAGGCCCTCGGCGGCGCCAAGAACCATCTCGTCGTAATGCCCGACGCTGATCTTGATCATGCGGCCGACGCCCTTCTCGGCGCGGCTTACGGCTCGGCCGGAGAGCGTTGCATGGCGATTTCGGTCGCCGTTGCCGTAGGAAAGACCGGTGACAAACTCGTGGAAAAGCTCAAGCCGCGCGTGGAGGCTCTCAAGATTCGCGATGGCATGGACCCCGAGGCCGAGATGGGTCCGGTCGTCACAGCCGTGCACAAGGCGAAAATCGAAAGCTACATTGAGGATGGCGTGAAGTCCGGGGCCAGAGCGGTCGTCGACGGGCGTGGATTCACGGCGCCCGGTCGCGAGGGCGGGTTCTTCCTTGCCGGCACTCTGTTCGATCACGTTACCCCTGACATGCGCGTCTACAAGGAGGAGATCTTCGGTCCCGTCTTGTGCGTCGTCCGCGTACCCAACCTCGACAGCGCAATCGAACTAATCAACAAGCATGAGTTCGGCAATGGTGTCTCTTGTTATACGCGGAACGGAGGAACGGCACGTGAATTTGCCCGGCGCATCCAGATTGGCATGGTGGGCATCAATGTGCCCATTCCCGTGCCGATGGCCTGGCATTCCTTCGGAGGCTGGAAGCGCTCGCTCTTCGGCGGGCAGCACATCTATGGCGAGGAGGGCATTCGCTTCTACACTCGCTACAAAAGTGTCATGCAACGCTGGCCAAAAGGCGAGCCCTCGAGCATCGAGCTTACTTACACTTCCGGTACAGAAGGCGACACCTCCACTGGCGCACAATTCGTCATGCCCACAAACTAGCAGATTGTTGGACTTAGAGAGCTGTTCTTTGGGCTCAGAGGTTCTCCTTTAGCGAGACGCCGTCGCGGACAAGCTGCTACTTACTTAGACTTAGGGTAAATAAGGCGCTAACCAAAACGACCGATCTTTGTCGCATATGCGACCAAAGTTCGTTCAGTCCTCGCGTGGCGGTCTACCCAGCTAAACGGTTGAAATACAGAATTGCCGAAATGTTGGCAGCGCTGGAACATATCGCGAGACCGCGTTGACGCGGAACGCGACTCATTGCGGCGCGCCCCCGCCGCGTGAGGCGTGTGGTGTTCGGCGTCTCGCCGAAGAAGGGTTTTCGCGGACGCCGAAAATTGCACGCGGTGACGCGTGCGCTCCCCAGACCTATCGCGGCCCCTTCTGAATCAACTCCTTTGGAAGTAAGGCGTCGTGCAGAATCTCGGCCGGATGCTGCGAATTACGTCCTGTGCCGTCTTTTATTTGGTGCCGGCAGCTCGTGCCCGGTGCGGCGATGATCGTGTCTGCCGGAGCCGAGCGCACCGCTGGCAGGAGTACGAGTTCGCCAATCTTCATTGATACGTCGAAATGCTCCTTTTCGTAGCCGAACGATCCAGCCATGCCGCAGCATCCGGATGGAATGATTTGAACTTTGTAATTAATAGGCAGTTCGAGTGACTTGACGGTCGGCGTGAGCGACGCAAGCGACTTCTGATGGCAGTGACCGTGGAGCTTAATATTGCGCGCCTCTTGCGTGAACGCTTCCCGCCGGATACGGCCCCTGTCAGCCTCTCGCGCAATGAACTCGTCGATCAAAAGAGCATGCTTCGCCACCGCCTTTGCTGCCTCAACCAGACGCTCAGGAACGAGATCGGGCACTTCGTCCCGGAAGCCCAGGATCGCCGAGGGTTCGATTCCCACCAAGGGAGTTTCAGAAGTGACGACATCCTTTAGCAGTTCGACATTGCGGATCGCCAATCTTTGCGCGTCGCGCAACAGGCCCTTGGAAATTTGCGCGCGGCCGCTGTCCACGTGCCTGGGAATGACGACCTCGTAGCCCAGTCGATTCAGCAGCCGCACAGACTTGATGCCGGCTTCCGCGTCATTGAAATTCGTAAATTCGTCGCAGAAGAGAAGTACGCGCCCGTTCGGAAACGGGCCATTCTTATTCGCATGGATCCGGTGCCACCGCCGCAGCGGAATCTTATTCAACTTAGGCATCGAACGCCCCGGCGCGAAGCCCGCAAACCGCTTGAACAGACCGGACGTTGCCTTATTCGTCACAATAAAATTAAACGCTCGGGGCGCGATTGAGGCCAAAGCCATAGCGCGTGAAAAGCCGCCGATAAGCCGGGCGCGCATTGGCACACCTCGAGCGTCGTAGCGTTGCTGGAGCCATTCCGCTTTAAGACGGGCCACATCAACGTTGGACGGGCACTCGGATTTGCAACCCTTGCACGAGAGGCAAAGATCCATGACGGGGGCGATCTCGTCGCTGTCGAAAGGATTGGCCTTTGTCGAATGCGTAAGGACCTCGCGCAAGATGTTAGCGCGTGCGCGTGTTGTATCCTGCTCGTTGCGCGTGGCCATGTAGCTTGGACACATCGTGCCGCCCATGAGATGGGACTTGCGGCAGTCTCCGGACCCGTTGCACTGCTCTGCGGCGCGCAAGATACCGCGGGCTTCCGAGAACCTAAGCACGGTCTTAAATTGACGCACAGCCTGGTCGGATTCGTAGCGCAAGCTTGCGTCCATCGGTGGCGTGTCGGTGATTTTGCCCGGATTGAAGATACCCGAGGGATCCCAAGCGCGTTTCATCGCGCGGAAGAGAGCGTAGTTCTTCTCGCCGACCATCAGCGGCAGAAATTCACCGCGCAGACGACCGTCACCGTGTTCGCCGCTGAGAGACCCGCCGTAGTGCTTGGTAAGGCGGGCGATTTCGGTGCCAATTACGCGGAAGAGCCTGCGGTGGTCTTCAAGTTTAAGATTCAGGATCGGGCGCAGATGCAGTTCGCCCGAGGCGGCATGCCCGTAATGTACAGCGGTGAGATTGTGACGGCTGAGGATCTCGTCGAACTCACGCACGTAAGCAGGCATATCTTCAGGGTCAATGGCGGTGTCCTCAATCACAGCCACCGGTTTTGCATCTCCCGGTATGTTCGCCAGCAGGCCCAGTGCGGCTTTGCGGAGGTTCCATATGCGATTCTGGTCTGCGCCCCATACGACCGGATAGTGGTAGCCAAGGCCGGCAGCGCGCAATTCGCTTTCAAGCTGCGCGGCAACGGCGGCGACTTCCTCTCGCGTCCCGGCGGCCAGTTCGACCGCAAGAATTGCACCGGGATCTCCTTGAACAAAAAAGCGGTTCTTACTTTGCTCGAGATTCGTCTTCGTGCACTCGAGAATATTGTCGTCCATCAACTCGCACGCGCGCGGCGCGTGGCGCAGAGCCGCCAAGTTCGCCCGGAGCGCCTCGTCAATGCTGGAGCAGTGGACGCAGACGACGGCGGATTCTCGCGGCGGCAGTGGTTCACATGCCAGCGTGATGTCAGTCAAGAACGCCAGCGTCCCCTCGGAGCCGGCGAGCAGGCGGCAGAAGTTGAACGGCGGGCCGCCGGACGTGAAAGGTACGCAATCGGCAAGCAGGTCGATTGCATAGCCCGTATTGCGACGGTGGATGGATCTCTTCGGAAACTCGCGCGCGATCTCGGCGCGGTTCCCGGTATCTCCGAGCAGTGTTTTGGCCTCGCGATAGATCGACGCCTCGAGCGTGTTACCCGAACATTTCGCTTCGAATTCCTCCGCTGACACCGGGCCGAACTCGGCGATCGAACCGTCACTCAACACCGCGCGCGCCGATACGAGGTGCTCGCGAGTGCTTCCGTAGACGACAGAGTTGGCGCCGCAGGCATTGTTGCCGACCATGCCTCCGATCATGCAACGGTTCTGCGTGGAGGTTTCGGGCGCGAAGAAAACTCCATGAGGAGCAAGCACGAGATTGAGCTCATTGCGCACAACCCCAGGCTGCACGCGCACGCGCCGCTGAGTGGCATCAACCTCCAGAACGCGAGTGAAATGACGCGACACATCGACAACGATACCCGATCCGACGACTTGTCCCGCAAGCGACGTACCTGCCGTTCTGGGTATGAGCGATGTGCCGTGTTCGCGCGCGAAACGAACGAGTTTGCGAATGTCTTCCTCGGTCCTCGGCAGCGCCACCGCCTGGGGCATTTCGCGATACACGGATGCGTCCGTAGCATAGAGCGTCCGCATCGTCGCATCAAAGTGAAGCGCACCGTCGAGCTCAGACGCGAGGCGCTGAAAGTCGGAAACGTTCGGTGACGTCATGGTGTGTAGCGGGCTGACACAGCCAGCATCTCTGAGACCCCTTTAGCGATTTTACGGCTCACTCATTGGATCTCTGAAACTTTAACTGGCCGGCCTTCCCTCCAGCTCTTTGTAACCGCGATCGCCAAACGAAGAGTTTCAAGAGCGTCTTCGGGCCCCGGCGACGGCTTTCGTCCCGCCTGCAAAGCCTGAAAGAAACTCTCAAGCTGTAACCGATACGCCTTGTCAAACCGCTCCGGAAAATTTTCGAAATGATCGTATGATGACGCGAAATCGCGGGCAAACAGCAGGGGTGTTTTCTGAGGCGCCTCGATGACCACTTTTCCGATTGATCCCGCGACTTCGGTCCGAATATCGTAGCCCCAGTTCGAGCGTCGGGATGTTTCCGTCACGCCCAAAACCCCATTCTTAAAACGCAGCAGGGTTACCGCCGTATCGGCGTCACTGGCTTGAGCGAAGCGCTCGTCGATCAATACCGATCCCCATGCTTGAACTTCATCGACTTCGCCGACGAGAAATCGCGCAAGATCAAGATCGTGCACGGCCATGTCCAGAAACAAACCGCCGCTGCTCAGCAGAAAGTTGAGGCTCGGCGGATACGTGTCGCGGCTCAGCGCCCGAAATGTCTCGAGCTTACCGAGCTCGCCTGCGGCAATCTTGGCTTTGGCTGTGGAATATCCGGGATCGAACCGGCGCATGAACCCAATCTGGACCGAAGCACCCTTCTCTTGTGCGAGCCGTACTACTCGAGACGTTTCCGCCAGATCCAGCGCAATGGGTTTCTCGCTGAATACGGCCTTTCCGGCCTCAACCGCAATCTCGATAAGCCGGGCGTGCGTCTCCGTTGGCGTAACGATGACAACCGCATCGACGCCGGGATGGCTAACCGCTTTTTCGATATCCGTCAGGGCAATTTCAGCGCTAGCGAGGACTTTGCCACGCTCGGCCGCTTCTCCATTCGGGTCGGCAACTGCAACAACTCGCACCCCGCTCAATCCCACCAAATTTCTCAGGTGAGTCACGCCCATGCGTCCCACGCCAAGAAAGGCCACTCCGATCGTGTTTGCTGCTTGCATTTATCCAACGAGCTTTTTGATCCGCTCGCTTAAGCGTGGCGGGGACATCTGAAAGAGATCGAGCAGATAATCGTTCGGCGCTGACTCCCCCCACCGGTCCTCGATTCCGAAGCGGACGACCCTCCGCGGCGAGGCTTCCGAGAGAATCTCGGCAACCATGCCGCCCAACCCGCCATAGATGGTGTGCTCTTCGACCGTGATCACCAGCTTGGCCTTCTCGGATGCACTTACGATTTCCTCCTTGTTGACGGGCTTGATCGACGGAACATGCAGCACCCCGGCGGAAACCCCTTGACCCTGGAGCAGCTCGGCCGCTTGCAGGCAGCGGACGCTTTGCGGACCGGTCGAAATCAGCAAGACGTCGCTGCCTTCTCTCAGCAAAATCGTCTTGCCCGGCACAAAGCTATACTTCTCGTCGAAGACGTTCGCCGACGCGTCCCGCGCCAGGCGCAGATAGACAGGCCCGTGAAATTCGGTGGCCCAACGAATAATGGCTTCGCCTTCGATGGCATCCGCGGGAGCCAGGACGGTCATGTCGGGCATGGCCCGCATGATCGCAATATCCTGAACATCCTGGTGCGTCTTGCCCGTCAGGCCCGTCAGCAGTCCGGAATAGGCAGCGCCGATCTTCACGTTCGCGTGGGTCTGAGCCACCAGCATGCGGATCGGATCAATGGCCCGATGGGTAAAAAACACTGTGAAAGTGGATAGCCAAGGCACAAAACCCAATGAGGCTAAGCCGACAGCTACACCGACAAAGTTTTGCTCCGCGATTCCCATCTGAAGGAACCTGTCAGGGTAGGCCATGGCAAACTTATCTGCCTTCGTCGAATTTGCCAGGTCCGCGTCCAATACGACCACATTAGGATTGGTCCAGCCCAGGGAAACTAATGTATCTCCAAACACATCTCGTAACGCCTTCATGATACTACCTCCTCAATGCGAAGTTCCTTGGCGATAATTCTCAGCTCCTCCTTTGTCGCGACCTTGGAGTGCCATTCATGCTTGCCCTCGGTAAAGTGCACCCCTTTGCCCTTGACCGTGTGGGCAATGATCATCGTCGGCTGATCGGAGTCTCCCGAGGCCTTCACACTTTCCAGGGCGGGAACAACCTGCGAGTAGTCGTGCCCGTTGATCTCGATGCAGCGCCAGCCGAGCTTCTCGAATACCCCTCGCAAATCGATTCCCGACCACGGATCCCGGCGGTCGCCACGATGCTGTTCATTGACCGCAAGCACCCAGCCGAATTGTTGCAGGCCGTTCCAGTCGAGAATGGCAGTCAGGTTTCCGAGCTTGTATCTTGGTGCGATGTGCAACGATTCCCATATCATCCCCTCCTGCAATTCGCCGTCCCCCATCACGACGAAAGTATGAAACTTCTGTCCTCGCATCCTGGCGCCTAGGGCAAAGCCCAGCCCGACCGAGAGCCCCTGACCCAGAGACCCTGTCGAAGTATCCAGGCCCGGAAGTTTCGTCACATCCGGATGACCTTGCAGCCGAGATGCACCCTTATCAAAAGTCTTAAGCTCTTCGATAGGGAGATATCCTCGCAGTGCCATCACAACGTACTGACCGATGGAAGAATGACCTTTGGAAAGAATAAACCGGTCTCGCTCCGGCCACCGCGGCTCCTCCGGTTTGATGTTCATCACTCGAAAGTACAGCGCAACCAGGAGGTCCATCGCCGAAAATGGCCCGCCCACGTGCCCCGCGCCGCTTCCCGCAACGGTGCTGATCGCCAGCCACCGTGCTCTTCGAGCGAGTGCTTCAAGGTCTTCATAGTCCGTGTTTTTGCTCATAATTGTTTCTTTGCTAATGATTTTTGCAGTGCATAAGATAATCAGCTCTTAGTCGATACCCAGGCGCCCGAACGGGTCGACTGATCCATAGCTTCGAGAATCTCTTGATTCCTTGCGCCAAAGCTAAAATCCGGGAAACATCCCGTTCCTTTTCCGATCCCCTGGACGAGATCGTGAACTTCGAAGACTTTCATATCAAAATAGCCGAGTCCGCCCCCCGCGAAATCGAAGCCAAAGAATGCGGAGTACTGTGGCACTTGAGATCCGCAATAGATGGTCTTGAATCCTCGATCGCGCTTTTCTTCACCCATTCGAAAGACCTGAAGCTCGTTGAACCTCTCCCCATTGTTATAGATCGTTCCCTCTGTGCCGGAGACTTCCCAAAAAACTCCGAAAACTCTCCCCGCGCAAACGCGGGAGGACTCAATAACGCCGGCCGCTCCTGATTCGAACTTCACGAGAGATTGGATCTGATCCTCGTTTTCGACGACCCGCTTCTTCGCGTCCGCCGAAACCTTGCTGCCGTAACCCGCATCAAACTCAGGCACCGGGCGCTCCTTGAAAATTATCTGGCTTTGAGCAGAGACCTCCGTCACGTCGCCCATCAGGAATTGGGCCACGGAGACCGCGTGGGCGCCAAGATCCCCCAGGGCTCCAGTGCCTGCAAGGTCCCTCGAACAACGCCACGACCAAGGCAAGGAGGGGTCGTTGAAAAATCCCTGGTCGAATCTCCCGCGGAAACGGACGGGCTCTCCAATCTCTCCCCGCTCGATGATCTGCTTTGCAACCAGCGCGGCTGGTGTTTTGAGATTGTTGAACGCCACCATTGTGTGCACCCCTGCCTTTTTGGCGGCTGCGGCCATGCGCTGCGCATCCTCGACCTTCACGGACATCGGCTTTTCGCAATAGACGTGCTTGCCCGCCTCGATGGCGACCAACGCGGGTTCCACGTGCAAATTGTTCGGCGTGGTAATGTCGATGACATCCACGTTCGGGTCTTCGATCAATCGGCGCCAATCGCCATAAGCCTTCTCAAATCCCAACCGGCTGCGCGACTTTTCCGCCAGAGCGTCGTTCTGATCGGCTACGGCATATAACACCGGAGTTCGAGGCAGGTTTCTGTACAAGATTCCCGCCCTCCGGTAGGCATCTGTGTGGGCCTGGCCCATGAATCCCGATCCAATCAATCCAATATTTAGTGTGTTTGACATAGGTGATCTCTCCATCGGCTCTCAGAACATGAGGTCCTTCATGTAGCGGTATGCTTTTTGCGCATATAGCCTTGGAGTCGCTTTGGCGGGGTCTTGCTCCGCTTCGACGACAACCCAGCCGCGGTAACCGGACGTCCGAACAAACTTCGCGATTTCCGAGAAGTCCACGGCGCCGTCGCCCGGAACCGTGAAAAGCCCCTCTCTCACCCCTGCGTTAAAGCTCACATCCTCCTTGCGCACCCAGTCCAAGACGTTAGGGCGCACGTCCTTCAAATGAATGTGCACCACCCTCTTTCCGAACCGCCGCAGGATTTCGCCGTAGTCCGCGCCGGCGGCGTACGCATGGCCCGTGTCGAGCAGAAGTCCCACTGCATCGTCGGTGGCCTCGCAAAACGCGCTGATTTCCTCGGCCGTCTCCACCAGCATCATCAGGTGATGGTGGTAAGCCAATTTTATGCCCCGCTCCTTCAACCGGGCTGTGAACCCTTCGAGCTTCCTGGCGTATGCCGGAAGATCAATTGATTTCAAACCAGGGGTTTGGCTCAGGGGCACGTCCAAAAAGCCGTCGGGCGTTTTTCCCTCCTCTCCGTAGACGAGTACCTGAGAGCCGCAGCCCTCCAACAATCGGACATGGTCTGCGGCCGCCTCCCATTCGGCCTCCAGCGATCGGTCTGCGAGGAACCCTGAGTACCAGCCAGCGGCCAATTGAAGCCCGTATTCTGAGAGCTTGGCTGACAGCACTCGCGGATCCTTGGGAAATTTCCGTCCCAACTCCACGCCTTCGTAGCCGATTTCCGCCGCGTCTGTCAGGCAGACTTCCAAAGGAACGTCCCCTCCCAAGTCTGCCAGAACGTCGTTAGTCCAGCTCAGCGGACTAACACCCAATCGGACCTGTGTTTTCAAATTTTCCAAGTTTGCCATTTTCTTAGTTCAAGAATCGATTGTCACCGGCTGATTTCACGCTGGTCGAAAAAAGGACCCTCGGGTGACTCGTTTGCCCTCTCGAAGCGGCCGCTGGATAAGTCTGAGCGCGATTCGTCATCTCCTAACCTCCTCATGCAAAGCGGCATGCAGACAATGAAAGTCCCCCTCGCACACGTCGCGAACTCCGCGGCGCAACGATTTGATACAGTCAATCCGGAGGCTTTTCATGTGCTCTTGGGGGTTGTCGGGTGCTTGCGCGCATTCTACCGGCCTCTTAGGCCTGCGGAAGCAGGTGGGGTGAAAACCCCATATACGACTCATCTATATTATGTGAACAGGATGAAATAAGTTTGCCCGGCATGGTTGGTTGCCCGGACTGAATATTTATCGTTTTTGGTTATTGCTTTCTCCCTTCATTCGTAATCTATATGTAACTCTTACGTCAAGAAAACATTTCCATGAAATCGCGTTTTTGAATGACGATCGATTAAATTTGATCCATTTTGCCGCAGGCGGATATGTCATTACAACATTCTGTAGATAAGGTAATTCGTAGTCAAGGTGGACGGACGTTCTAAGAGCGCCGGTTCATTTGCGTCAGCGGAGTGAAATTCGTAAACTTTGTACTTTCACTTGAAAGTGAATGTGCTAGAGTAAGACTCGTGCAAACTTTAAGCATTGAAGCCACTCCCTCTCTCAAAAATCCGGATCTGTTTCGCCAAGAGGCCTATATTGCTGGCCAGTGGTGCGTTGCTGACAGCGGCGCGACATTGGAAGTGAATAACCCGGCTACGGGGGAGATTCTGGGTACGGTGCCCAAAATGGGCGCCTCGGAAGCTCGCCGCGCGATTCAGGCGGCGAAAGAAGCTTTTGTTGATTGGAGCCGTAAACCTGCCAAGGAACGGAGCATTATCCTGCGAAGGTGGCACGATTTAATCATTGCCAACGTTGAGGATTTGGGAGCGCTGATGACTGCGGAGCAAGGCAAACCCCTTGCGGAGGCGAAAGGCGAAGTCGCGTACGCGGCTTCGTTCATTGAGTGGTTTGCTGAAGAGGCCAAGAGGGTTTATGGAGACACCATTCCGTCCCCGTGGAGCGACCGCAGACTGGTCGTGATCAAGCAGCCGATTGGGGTCTGCGCGGCCATGACGCCATGGAATTTTCCCGCGGCCATGATCACACGGAAGGCCGGCCCCGCTTTGGCATCAGGTTGCACCATGGTTGCCAAGCCAGCCAGCTCGACGCCCTTCTCGGCGTTGGCGCTTGCGGTATTGGGCGAACGGGCGGGTCTTCCACCCGGCGTATTCAATGTGGTGACCGGTGAGTCAAGGGCGATAGGCGGCGAAATGACATCCAATCCCGATGTGCGCAAAGTGACTTTCACGGGGTCGACGGAGGTAGGCCGCTTGCTCATGAAGCAATCGGCCACCACGATAAAGAAGCTTTCGCTGGAGCTCGGCGGCAACGCGCCGTTTATCGTGTTTGACGACGCTGATCTCGATGCCGCGGTCGAGGGGGCAATTATTTCCAAGTACCGCAACGCCGGTCAGACCTGCGTGTGTGCGAACCGGCTTTACGTTCAGGCCGGAGTCTATGATGCCTTTGCCAAGAAACTCGTCGCCGCGGTCCGGAAACTCAAAGTCGGCAACGGCCTTGAGCCGGGAGTTCAGCAAGGTCCGTTGATCGATTACGCCGCGGTAGAGAAGGTGGAGGAACACATTGAGGATGCCGTTTCGAAAGGCGGCAAGGTTCTTCTCGGAGGCAAGCGGCATGCTCTTGGTCAGACATTCTTCGAACCTACCGTGCTGGCCGGTGTGACCCCGCAAATGAAAGTCGCCAAAGAAGAAACTTTTGGTCCGCTTGCGCCCTTGTTCCGTTTCGAGAGGGATGAGGAAGGGCTTCAAATGGCCAATGACACCGAATTTGGTCTAGCGAGCTACTTCTACAGTCGGGATATCGGACGCATCTGGCGGGCGGCAGAGGCGCTCGAATGCGGAATGGTCGGCATCAATACCGGCCTGATCTCGAATGAGGTCGCGCCGTTCGGCGGCGTCAAAGAGTCAGGCCTCGGTCGCGAGGGTTCTCATTACGGCATAGATGAGTTCGTTGAAATAAAATACCTCTGCTTCGGCGGGCTCGACAGCTGATCAAGTCAAATGACGGCATTTTCCTTGAAAGATCCGGACCTTTTTCGTTGCCAAGCCTACATTGGTGGGCGCTGGTGCGATGCCGATAGCGGTGCGACGTTGGAGGTTAACAATCCCGCAACCGGGACGATTATGGGAACAGTGCCCATGATGGGCGCAAACGAAACGTGGCGCGCGATCGAGGCGGCGAAGGACGCCTTTGTTGGCTGGAGCCGAAAGCCAGCCAAAGAACGAAGCATCCTGCTGCGCAGCTGGCATGATTTGATCATGGCCAACGTCGATGATCTCGGGGCGCTAATGACGGCGGAACAGGGCAAACCGCTGGCCGAAGCAAAGGGTGAAGTCGCCTATGCCGCTTCCTTTATCGAGTGGTTTGCCGAGGAAGCCAAGCGGGTTTATGGAGACACGATTCCGTCGCCCTGGAATGATCGACGCCTGGTAGTGATCAAGCAGCCCATTGGGGTCTGCGCTGCCATCACACCCTGGAATTTTCCAACCGCAATGATCGCGCGCAAAGCCGGACCCGCTTTGGCGGCCGGATGCACCGTCGTTGCAAAACCCGCCGAGTCCACGCCGTATTCGGCCTTGGCCCTTGCCGTGCTGGCGGAACGCGCCGGAATTCCCGCCGGAGTCCTCAACGTTTTGACCGGTGATGCCAAGGGGATTGGGGGCGAAATGACCTCCAATCCGGACGTTCGCAAAATAACCTTTACGGGCTCGACGGAGGTCGGTCGCCTGCTCATGAAGCAGAGCTCTGCCACGGTTAAGAAACTTTCCCTGGAACTCGGTGGGAATGCGCCCTTTATCGTTTTCGACGATGCGGATCTGGATGCCGCAGTCGAAGGGGCGATTATCTCCAAATTTCGAAATGCCGGTCAGACCTGCGTGTGCGCAAACCGGCTTTACGTCCAGGCCGGCGTCTATGATGCCTTTGCGGAGAAACTTGCCGTCGCTGTAGGGAAACTAACGGTTGGCAATGGCTTCGAGCCGGAAGTCCTTCAAGGTCCCTTGATCGACTACGCCGCCGTGGAGAAGGTGGAGGAGCATATTCAAGACGCTGTTTCGAAGGGAGGCCGCGTTCTTGCTCGGCGGCAAGCGGCATGCTCTCGGCCGGACATTCTTTGAACCAACCGTGCTGGCGGACGTCACGCCACAAATGAAAGTCGCCAAGGAAGAGACCTTCGGTCCGCTGGCGCCACTGTTTCGTTTCGAAACCGACGACGAAGCAATTCAAATGGCCAACGATACCGAATTCGGTCTCGCCAGCTACTTCTACAGCCGCGATATCGGTCGTATCTGGCGGGCGGCAGAGGCGCTCGAATGCGGAATGGTCGGCATCAATACCGGCCTGATCTCGAACGAGGTTGCGCCCTTTGGCGGCGTCAAACAATCGGGACTTGGTCGCGAAGGATCTCACTATCGGTATCGATGATTTCGTTGAAACAAAATACCTCTGCTTCGGGGGCCTCGACAGATGAAGCGATAGCATGATGATGCAATCCCGCGCAGATGCGGTCGTGGGCCAACGTTCACTTCAAACCTGCGGCAACGTGAAATCCGCAGCGCAAAATAACGCGATCGCTCCGCGGACTCACCAAGCGATGAACACGATGCGGCGGACGGCAAGAAAGCCACAACCAAGGCCCCCGTTGACGATGGACGAACGCCGGGGAATCATCGTCAACTTCCTGGAAAAAGAGGGTAAGATCAGGGTAGAGGACTTGGCGGACCGACTCAAGGTGAGCCAGGTCACAATCCGGAAGGATCTGGATACACTTGAAAAACGCGGACTGCTCGAACGAAGCCACGGCAATGCGGTGTTCTCTCAGCAGAGCCGCTTCAACATCGCGTTTCTGGAGAAGTTGCAGATGCAAGCACCGGCGAAGGAGTTGATTGCTCGAACCGCCGTCAGCTATATCCACGAAGGAGATTCAATCATTCTGGACTCGGGCACCACGACTCTGTCGCTCGCCCAGGCATTGGTTGGCAAATTTCAGTCTCTTTTCGTGATCACAAACTCAGTGCCGGTCGCTTTGGAATTGTCCAAGTCGGGCTACGAGCTTCTATTGGTTGGGGGACAAGTCCGCAGTCATAGCCTGGCCTTAATCGGCCCGATGGGTGTCAAGAATCTGGAGAGCTTTCACGTCGATCGAGCATTCATGGGGACATCCGGAATCAGTTTGTCGCACGGATTCAGCACGCCCGATTCCCTGGATGCCCAGATGAAACACGCGATGATCCGAATTGCTGACAAAGCCTATGTCCTCACCGACTCGTCGAAATTCGGCCACAACTGCATGGTAAGCTTCGCCAGATGTTCGGATATCCACCTTACACTTACAGATTCCGGAATTTCTCCAAAGGTCTTGCGGGAGTTCAAGCAGCACGACGTTGATATTCGAGTCATTCCGACCAATGGGGCGTCCGGCCGCTAAATGGAATGTTAAGAATTAACCTTGAATTCCAGTTTGCTCGTCCGAAGCCGCTCCTGCCGGGTTGGATTTTTTGGGATATTGTTCTTGCAGGGAGGCCTCTTCTATCCTACAAAACGCTTGAGGGGGTCCGGCAAACCTCGGTCAGCGGCGAACGTACCGCTCAAGACCGGCCGGTTTGCCTCGGCCTCACAACAAAAGTTCCCCTAAAAATCATAACAAATTCTACCAGCCCGCATAGTCCGGGCACCACTGCAGGAGAATAGAAAACAAATGAAACGCTTAGTAATAGCATTAGTAGCAACCGCCATCATGACGTGCTTTGCGATGGCAGCAGACAGTATAAAGGTCGGAGTTTGCATGGCCTATTTCGACGATCTTTTCCTCACAAATCTTCGCGAGGCCATGACGCAGCAGGCCAAGGAGAAGAACGTAAAAGTCGAATACGCGGATGCCCAAGGCGACATCGGCAAGCAGCTCAGTCAGATCCAAAACTTTATTGCGAAGAAGGTTGATGTGCTTGTCGTCAATCCTGTCGACAGCTCGGCAACTGCGCAGATGACCAAGCTTATCAAAGAAGCAGGAATTCCTGCAGTTTACGTCAATCGGGAGCCGCTCGAACCATTGGATCCTAAGGATCCCATCGTCTACGTCGGCTCCGACGAGCATGTGTCGGGCAAGCTCGAGGGCGAGGCGATTGCGAAAATGCTGAATGGCAAGGGCAACGTCGTTATCATGATGGGCGAACTTGCGACCCAGGCTGCCATCCTGCGCACAGAGGGCGTTGAGAAGGTTTTGGCTCAGCATCCCGATATCAAGGTCGTGCAGAAGCAGACCGCCAACTGGAAGCGCACCGAGGCAATGGATCTTATGAATAACTGGCTGCTTGCAGGCACGAAAATCGATGCCGTCGCTGCCAACAACGACGAGATGGCAATCGGGGCGATCATGGCGCTTCAGCAGGCGGGAAAGGATCCGTCGAAGGTCATCATCGGCGGTGTCGACGCGACTCGAGATGCGCTGTCTGAGATGGATAAGGGAACCTTGTCCGTCACAGTCTTCCAGGACGCCAAAGGTCAGGGTAAGGCTGTCATAGATTCCGCTCTTAAGCTTGCCAAGAAGGAGAAGTTCGAGTCTCCATACGTCTACATCCCGTTCCAACTCGTCAACAAGGAGAACTACAAAGAGTTCAACCCCTAATTGTGTTTTCTGCGCCGGCGTCAAAACGCCGGCGCATCTTTTCTCTCGTCGTAAAAACACCTGGAAAGTTAGCTATGACGCCTTTAGGCTCCCAAGAGCCCTTCAACGAAACCCAAGTGGCCGGAGTATTGCCGCATGTGCCTTATCTGCTGGAGGTGGAGGGAGTGCGCAAGGAATTTCCCGGTGTCGTCGCGTTGGATGGCGTGGGCCTGAAAGTTCGGCCTGGCACCGTCCATGCGCTAATGGGAGAAAACGGGGCCGGCAAATCGACCTTGATGAAGATTATCGCCGGCGTCTATCAGCCGGACACGGGGGAGATCAAGCTCAAGGGGAATCCCGTGAAGTTGACGACGCCCCTCGCTGCCCTCGATGCGGGAATCGCGATGATCCATCAGGAACTGAACCTCATGCCCTATATGACGGTGGCCGAGAACGTCTGGATTCGACGCGAACCCATGAAGGGGTTGATGGGTTTTGTAAGCTTCGTGGATCATGCGGAAATGCGCCGCATGACGGAACATCTGTTCCGGCGCCTTAATATCGACCTGGACCCGGAGATTGAGGTTCGATATCTCACCGTCGCTAATCGGCAAATCGTTGAGATCGCCAAAGCGGTATCCTTCGAATCCGATGTCCTTATTATGGATGAACCAACTTCGGCGCTTACCGAGCGCGAAGTGGACCACCTCTTCGCCATCATTTCGGATTTAAAAGCGCATGGCGTCGGCATCGTCTACATCACCCACAAGATGGATGAAGTTTTCACTATTGCCGACGATGTATCGGTTTTCCGGGACGGTCGATACATCGCTACTCATCGGGCCAGCGACATCAACCGCGACATACTGATAAAGGAGATGGTTGGCCGCGAACTCGGCGCCATGTTTCCCAAGGAGATTGTCCCTATCGGCGACGTGGCGCTTTCCGTTAAGAATCTGTCCCTGGAAGGCGTCTTTTCAGATATCTCCTTCGATCTCCGCAAGGGCGAGATCCTCGGCCTCGCTGGCTTGGTAGGCGCAGGCCGAACAAATGTCGCCGAGACCATCTTTGGCGTAACTCCGGCCACCTCGGGAGAGATCTTCGTGAATGGTAAGAAGCTTGTTGTCGATTCTCCGCTGACCGCGATGCACGCCGGGATGGCGTTTTTGACCGAGGATCGCAAAGACACCGGCTGCTTCCTGGTGCTCTCCGTTCTCGAGAACATGGAGATCGCGGTACTCATGGACCGTTACGTCAAGAATGGCTTCGTGAGTCAGGCAAGCTTGAATGCCGAGTGCGAAAAATTGAAGGGCATGCTCAGGATAAAGACGCCTGATCTTGACGAGCGCATCGAGAACCTGAGCGGAGGCAACCAGCAGAAGGCTTTGATCGGTCGCTGGCTTCTCACCCAGCCGAAAATCCTGATTCTCGACGAGCCAACCCGCGGGATCGATGTCGGCGCAAAGGCGGAGATCCACAGGCTAATCTCAAAGCTCGCCGGCGAGGGTCTCGCTGTCATCATGATTTCTTCCGAAATGCCGGAGATTCTCGGGATGAGTGATCGCATCATGGTCATGCACGACGGTCATGCGACCGGGTTTCTCGACCGCTCCGAGGCGGATCAGGTCAAGATTATGCACCTTGCCTCAGGCTGATTCGTGACCCCAGCCCGTAGGAATCAGGATAACTCAGCAATACCATGAAATCGGAGGAACAGTAATGAGCAACGAGGTCAAAACACAGGCGGGGCCAGCGACAAGTGCCGCTGCCGTTCCAGAGAAGAAACAAGGCCGCAAATTGTCCAGCGAAGTGGGTATACTTCTTATTTTGATTGGCATTGCAGCGCTCTTCGAAATCTTGGGCTGGGTCTTCAAGGGTGACACGTTCCTCTTCAATCCTCAGCGCCTGTTCATCATTGTTCTTCAGGTATCGGTCGTTGGCTTGCTTGCCATTGCCGTGACTCAGGTGATTATCACTGGCGGGATCGATCTGTCCTCCGGCTCGGTGCTGGCAATTTCAGCGATGGTGGCGGCGAGTTTGGCTCAAACCCCGGAAAACACTCGTGCGGTTTACCCAGCGCTTACCAATCTTCCGTTTGTCATTCCACTCGTTGCAGGTGTTTGCGTGGGCATTCTTGCGGGGTGGACTAACGGAACCCTCATCGCGCGTACGGGAATTCCTCCTTTCATAGCGACCCTTGGTATGATGGTGGCCGCCCGTGGAGTCGCTCGTGCCTATACGGCAGGGCAACCGATCAGTATGTTGTCGCCGAAGTTCACCTGGATTGGTTCTGGCTACATGCCCGTAGTGATCTTCCTCGTGACCGCGCTCATATTCCACATTGCGTTACGTTATACGCGCTACGGCAAGTTTACCTATGCCATCGGCGCCAATCCGCAGGCGGCGCGCGTCTCGGGTATTAACGTTGGACGCCATCTGATTGTCGTTTACTCGATTGCGGGGTTGCTCTCCGGGCTCGCTGGTGTCGTCACGGCGGCGCGCGCCGCGACCGGCCAGGCCGGTATGGGCCTGGGTTATGAACTCGATGCGATTGCTGCGACGGTCATTGGCGGAACGAGCCTAACCGGTGGAATCGGCCGCATTGGGGGCACCGTAATTGGCATGGTGATTCTCGGTATCATGACGAGCGGATTCACCTTTCTCGGCGTCGATGTCTACTACCAGGATATCGTGAAGGGTATAATCATTGTCGCCGCGGTCGCCACGGATATGTACCGCCAGCGGAAACGCAGGAAGGCTTGATGCATCTGCAAAGTCACTGCGAAGTGCAGTGTTGTAGTGAGATCCCGCCCAACACCGTGGCGAGACCGACGTCGACGGGAACTCGGCTCCCGGTGGCCACAGACAGCGGCCGGTCCGCGATTTGATAGATATGCCGGCTAACAATCAGAGAAAAGTGAGAGTGGGAATGGTTGGAGGGGCGCCCGGCGCGGGCATCGCAGGTAGCCACCGGACCGCGATGCGCCTCGACGATCGATATCTTCTCGTCGCGGGCGTCTTTTCACGAAATCGCGAGAAATCTGTCGCCGCTGCCAAACAGCTTGGGATTGCGCAGGACCGCGTTTACTCCGACTACGAAGCAATGGCAGAGGCTGAAGGCAAGCGGGAAGACGCCGTCGACGCAGCGACGATCGTTACTCCAACGGACAGCCACTATAAGATTGCAAAACGCTTTCTGGAGTCGGGAATCAACGTGATCTGCGACAAACCGTTGTGCCTCACCGTTGAGGAAGCCAAAGACTTGAAAGCGCTGGCAGAAAAGGGCCAGTTAATCCTCTGCCTGACGCACAATTACTCAGGCTATGCCATGGTGCGCCACGCCGCGCGCATGGTCAGAAATGGAGACTTGGGAAATATAAAGGTCGTTCAGGCGGAACACGCTTCCGGGTGGGCCGCGAAATTGCTCGAAAATCAAGGCCATACCCAGGCCGCCTGGAGGATGGACCCCGGATTGTTGGGCGACGCCAGCGTGCTTTATGACTTGGGAACGCACGCCCATCAGTTGACCCGATTTATTACCGGACTTGAAGTGTCTGAAGTGGCCGCAGAATTGAGTCAGATCGTGGCGGGACGAGCCATCAAGGACAACGCCAATTTGCTCCTCCGCTTCTCCAACGGCGCCCGGGGAAGTCTTTGGGCTTCGATGGCCGCGGTAGGAAATGAGCACGGTTTGCGAATCCGCGTCTATGGAGATCGCGGCAGTTTGGCCTGGCACCAGGAAGATCCTCATCACCTGCTCTACTCACCAATAGATGGCCCGCCCCAAATTCTGGCGCAGGGCGCTGCCTGGCTTTCACCGGATGCCGCGAAATGGACCCGTGCGGGACTTGGACATCCCGAAGGCTTTTTTGAGGCGTTTGCAAATCTCTATACTGAGGTTGCGGATGCGCTCCTCGCCAAAGCGGAGGGAAAGGCATACGCGAAATCGGAGCTGGGGTTTCCGGATGTGTCAGACGGGCTCAAAGGCGTGGCCTTTGTGGAGGGAGCGATGCGCTCTTACGCAGCCGGGGGCGCATGGACTGCGATAGAATCTAGCTAAACCTAATACCTAAGGTTGGAACAAAGCAGTGTCCGACGCCGCGGAGATATTTAACAACAGGGACGTGGAGGCCGTGTTTGTCTGCACGTCGACAAACACCCACGTCGATTACCTAAAGCGATCGGCCCAGGCTGGCAAAGCCTTCTCCATCTCAGCGAGCGCGTCCGGAGTTGCGTCAATCCCTCCGATGACCAGTTTCTTCGGATCCTTGCCGGCCTGCTGGAGCGCAAGAATCGCCCCGATTGCCATCTCGTCGTTGTTAGCGGCGACGGCATCGATCTTGGTTCCGGCAACCAACCAGTTGTTCATGAGATCGATGGCCTCATTCCGCCGGAAGTTGGCAGTTTGCTTTCCCACGATCTTCATCTCTGGATGTTGGGCGACGACTTTCTCTATGCCCTCGGTACGCAGAACGGCGGCCTGGGTCGCAAGTTCGCCAATCATGATGACGATGTTGCCCTTGTTGTTCAGCAATTTGGCGATCGCCTCACCCTCGAGCTTGCCCGACACGTTCTCGTCTGAGCCAACGTAGGCGACCCCCTTGGGAAGGGTATCCTCAGCAGGCCTAAGGTTGACGTAAACCAGAGGAATGCTGGCAGCGGTGACAAGCTTCGTCATCTTAGGCGTCGCCGTGGTATCGACAGGGTTAATGATGATCGCATCCATCCCCTGGGTGATGAAGTTTTGTATCTGATTAAGCTGCTTTCCGATATCCCCCGATGCGTCCTCAAATTGAATCTCCACTCCAAGCTCCTTAGCTTTTTCCCTCATTGCCTCGCGGACTTTGACGAGAAAAAGGTGCTCAAAGGGGCGCTGAAGTCATGAGCCTGCAGTCCTTTGAACGGTTGATAGCTCCGATCAGGCTACTAACGCCGCGCCATCAAACGCTTCGAATCTTTATTGCTAGCTACATCAGGAAAGCACGAAGCGGGTCTTCGAGAAACGACGCCTTTTTCGGTTGGCAGCACTATTGTGATTGACTCTAGCGGACCACCAGCGTACCAAAAATGAATCCGTGACCAAGCGGCCTTGCCCCTCCTAGCGAAGCAATAGCCGTAACGATTCCCAAATGAAACTTTGTGCAGTATCAGACGGTTTAGGGCACCTTCCATTTCAAGAGGCTGCGAAAGCATTTTCGGAACTTGGGCTTGCAGCCCTGGAAGTTTGCATGGGCAACTGGTCCGGGGCTCCGCACGCAGACTTGCAATCGTTGCTGGAAAGCAAGGAGAAGCGTCGGGACTTTCTGTCTGTGCTTGAGCGAAACAGCTTGGCACTGGCGGCACTTAACTGCAGTGGCAATCAGCTTCACCCGGTCGATGGAGAGCGGCAAAGCAAGGTTGTTTACGACACACTTCGACTCGCTGAGATGCTCGATGTGCACTCAATTGTTCTGATGTCTGGTCTGCCAGCCGGGGGGCCGGCGGACCTGAGGCCGAATTGGATTACCTGCGCCTGGCCGCCTGAGCATGCTGAGATTCTTGACTGGCAGTGGAACGAGAAACTGGTGCCTTACTGGACAAAGCTTGCCGCGGCTGCCGGAGATTGCGGGGTAACTAAGCTTTGTATCGAGATGCATGGCGACCAGCTTGTTTATAACGTTCCCACACTCCTGAAACTCAGGAAGGAGATTGGGCAGGTCGTCGGCGCAAATTTTGACCCAAGTCATCTATTTTGGATGGGCGCCGACCCGCTTGCAGCCATTCCCGTCCTCGGTGACGCCATTCATCATGTGCACGCAAAGGACACAATGATGAACGATGCTGCGCTCAAAGTGACTGGCTGCCTGGAGACCATCGGACACGAGAACGTCAAAGATCGCGCCTGGAGCTATATCACTGTGGGATACGGCCATGGCGAAAAATGGTGGCGTGAGTTCTGCTATCGGCTGCGTCTCTACGGCTATGACGGCTGGTTGTCCATCGAGCATGAGGACATCGTTCTTTCGCGCATGGAGGGAATGCGCCTGTCGGTTGACCTTCTGGAACGAGTCTTGATCGGTGAGCCCAGCGATTATGCAATACCAGGCCCTCCCGGTGGTTGACGTCCCTGCCGAGCCGCGGCGCACGATGCACGCACGTTACGTTGATTTGTCCGCCAAACTAGGCGAGGCCGGCGGGTCGATATCCGCGAGGCCGGCGGGCCTTCCGTTCGCAGCGAGGCGCTAGCCTTACACGCAATTATCGCACACCATCAACGACCACGCGCACTATGGCAAAGTATGCAGAGGAATCACTCGCTAAGCTAAGAGAGTGGTTTGCTTAAAGATTGCCTGACTCATCTATTGCGGGCGGCGTTTGTGTGTTAGATGGCGCTAAAATTCAACCAGGAAGGAATCAAAGAGATGTCTAGAGTAAAGATTGGAATCTTGGGTGCAGGCTTTATTGCAAAGGTGCATATCGGAAATTTGAAGAATGATGAAAGAGTTGAAATTGCTGGTGTGGTCGACTTGTATTTGGATAAAGCTAAGACGATTGCCAAGGAAGCGGGACCTCAAGCGAACGCTTTCAGTTCTTTGGACGAATTGCTCGAACATGAGGTAGACGCGGTCTACGTTACAACGCCCAATACGTTACATGTTGAACCGGTTCTCAAATGCCTGGAAAACAACGTGAACGTATTCTGCGAAAAGCCAATGGCTACTTCGTTGCGTGAGGCGGGACAAATCAAAGAGGAGCGCGCAAAGTCGAAAGGGATTTATAATCTCGGGATGAACATGAGGTATGGCTATGTCTTCAAGAGAGTCAAGCAGTTAATAGACTCGGGAGAGGTGACGCCTTATATGGTCAACGTAAAGCTCAATCGTGGAGAGCTGCTGAATCCGCCTTGGACGGCGGACCCTAAAGTGACGGGCGGTTTTCTCTATGAGACGCCGATTCATTTGTTCGATATATGTCGATACCTATTTGGGGAAGTGGCGACCGTTAAGTGCGAAGCCAGACAGAGCATTTCACAGTCTGAATTCGATGATTTCGCCGTCCTGCTTACGTTTGAATCTGGGACTATTGGTACCTTTGTAACCTCTGCTCATGCGGGATGGAGTTATCCTTTTCAGAGGTTGGAGATTTATGGCAAATACTCCACCATCGCTGTGGAGGATATGGAGAAAGTAATCTATGCCCCAGGCCTGAAGCTGGCAACGGAGGAAAGTGACTTTAAACAGGTTCCCTTTGAGGAGAAATGGGGATATGTGGAAGAAGACCGTCTGTTTATTGATGCGATTCTCAATGGGACCAAACCTCCTGTTACGGCAGACGACGGATATCTTTTGAGCAGGTTATTGGATGGAATTTACGAGAGCGCCAAAACAGGTAATCAATTGGATTTTCGTAAATGACGTTGGACTCGAAAGGCCGAGATTGAGGGGAAATCGTATCGGCGCTTGCGAGCGAATCGATTAACAACAGAACCGCAACTACCAGGGGTAATGAACGGTAAGGGCGATCCGAAAGCCCGCCCGAAGCTGCTGCAGGCGATCAGCAGTAAACGCTGGGCTTGTTCTTCAAGGAAACGTCGACCTTCTCGCCGCTCTTTTGCGCAGCCACACCTGCCTCACAACAAGCCGCGGTAGCATAGCCATCCCAGGCGGTGGGCCCGTCGACCTCGCCCCGTTTGGCGGCGTCGACCCAACGCTGTATCTCGATATCGTAAGCGCCTTTGAACCGCTCGACGAAACTCGGCGTAATCTCCCCACCCCAACGTCCTGCACTGCGAATGTAAACCCCTCCGTCCTCGCCAATGTTAACGATACCTTTTTCGAACACAGCCTGAGTCGCTACCTGGTAGCCGAATTTCGCATTGACGAAGATCTCAACATCGGCCAGCACACCGTTCTCGGTCTCGATGAGTACGTGTTGCGGATCGTGCTGGCCGGAAGGGGCATGACGCGTAGCCCGCCCAAGCCTGACTTGAACGTTTTTGATTTCCTCACCGGTGAGATAGCGGATCACGTCGAATTCGTGGACGACTGAATCATTAATGAGCATCTCGTTGGTGAATCCCGGCGGCGTTTCGGGATTTCGGTGCGCACAGTGGAGCATCAACAGGTCCCCGAGTTCGCCGGACGTGATTATGCTTCGCAGATGCTGATACTCCGCATCGAAGCGGCGCATGAAGCCAACTTGAATACGTTTCTTTCCAAGTCGCTGCTCTGCCTCCAGAATTTCCCAGGAGGACGGCGCGTCCGGGGTTAATGGTTTCTCGCACAGAATCGGCAAGTCCCGCTCCAGAACCTGAAGCAACATGTCCCTGTGGAGAAAACCAGGGGTCGCTATAAGGACTGAGTTGACATCCCCCTGGTCCAAAGCCTGTCTGATATCGCAGACCGCCGCAGCTGAGGGAATCGCTTCGACAGCCTTTTTTGCGCGCGAAACGTCCGCGTCGACAACTGCCGAAACCTCGGCTCCGACGATTCGGCGCGTAAGACGCTCGATATGATCGGCGCCCATTTTGCCGGCGCCGACAACACATACTCTGAGTTTGGTTGGAAGAGATTCGGACTTCATTCTTGACTCCTTATTTGTTCTTGAGATCGATCTCGATGGCCTGAAAAAGGCTTGTTGAGCCCGCCGAGTGATGTTGAGGCGCTCCTTTACTCAGGATAGGCCCCCACGACATTCTGGTCGTAGTCAACCAGAGCCCCGGTCATCACGCCCGACTCCGGGCTCAGCATGTAGGCAACGAGTCCGGCTAACTGCTCCGGCTTGACCAGTTGCCCCATAGGCTGGGCGGCCTCGGCTTTCGCCAGCCAGTCATCGCCCACGCCGTGGAACTTCTGCTGAGTCGCGCTCTCGCCGGGAGTATCCATCCACCCGGTCAGGATGCCGTTGCATCGTATGCGTTTGGCGGCATAGGCATTGGCAACGTTTTTCGTGAGCGTTGCGAGCGCCCCTTTCGACGCCGAGTAAGGTGTCAAATAAGACTGCCCGCAGTGCGCCACCATTGATAGGATGTTCACGATGCTCCCGGGCCTTCCGGTTTCGACCAAATGCCGGACCACGCGCTGCATTGTAAGGAAGGGGCCGCGCGCGTTTGTATTGAAGTGCCGCTCCCAAAGCTCGACGCTGGTGTCAAGAAGCGTGCCACGATCCGCTATGCCGGCAGAGTTTACGAGGCCGTTGACGCTGCCAAAGTACTCCAAGGCTTTCTCGACAAGTCTGTGGCAGTCCTCCGCGTTCGAGACATCAGCCTTTGCAAACAGGCAATCCGTCCCCAGGGAGCGGACGCTCGCTGCCGCGGCTTCACCCTTTTCAACGTTTCGGCCACTGATGACGATGCCAGGAGACCCCTCAAGCGCAAGCCTCTTGGCTATGGCGAGCCCGAGGCCCTGCGTGCCCCCGGTAATTACCGCGATAGTCGATCGGTTCCTTGGGAGGGATTCGTCACTCATGCCAGGTTACTTCGCAGTTGCTCTTGAGTTCAATGGCCTGTCCGAGCCGAAGAGACGCTCCCGCTGCCTCCGCCAGATAGACTGCTCGCAGCCCGTCAATGGCATTTACCGGGAGTGGCGTGCCTGCGGCCACACAGCCAAGAAATGTTTCGATTTCCATCCGGTAGCTGCCGCCGTAACGGTCCATGTAGAACGTGAAAATACGGTCCGGCGCTCCGAAGCTTGTGCTTGAATATCGCATGGTGCCGGTGGCTCTTGGATTGTCCGAGATGACCATTCCAGCGGAGCCAAAGGCCTCGATCCGTTGGTCGTATCCATAAGCCGCCCGCCGTGAATTCAGGATCACGGCCTGCTTACCGCTCGACGTGACCATCGTCACGCAAGCCGTGTCGATGTCGCCGAGTTTTCCGATCTCAGGGTCGACGAGACAGCTGCCACTGCTATGAATGCTGACCGGCTCTTCGCCGAGTATCCATCGGGCCATGTCGAAGTCGTGGATCATCATATCCCGAAAGAGCCCGCCTGACTTCGGGATGTAATCGAGAGGCGGCGGAGCGGGATCGCGGCTGGTGATTGTCAGTTGCTCGAGGCTGCCAATTTCGCCTTCGTCGATCGCCTTCTTGAGCGCGGCATGCCCGGAATCGAAACGCCGATTAAACGCCAGCAAGACATTGCTTGCCTGAGCGCCCAAGACATCGACGCATCGCTGCGCGTCTGGGAGATTGGGCGCAAGCGGCTTTTCACACATGACGGCCTTTCCGGCCTTAACCGCTCGGAGTATGAGGTCGACGTGTGTGTCCGACGAGGTCACCACCAGAACGGCATCGACGTCAGGATGCTCTAAAGCCTCTTCGACAGTGCGCGCCGCTGATGCGTTGGTATCGGAGGCAAGAGACTTGGCCGCCGACTCGACGACATCGTAAACAGTGACTAGTCGTCCTCCGGCCGCACCGATGGCCTTGGCATGCACGCGGGCCATACGACCTGCGCCCATTAACGCGATCCCGATCATAATCCTCCTCCGTTCAAAACTTGCGAAATTGCGGTGAAATTCAGGCCGTTGGCAGTGCGTAATCGCTCGATGGTATCCCCCACGTTCATGCCCGAGAGATAGTCATCTCGTCCGTGCAGGTGATATCGCGGATCGCTGTTGGTTAACCAAGTCATGTTCGTGTTGTGCAGTGGATGTGGGTCACCATGACTAGCCGATAGTAATCGCCTTAGGCGGGTACAATCGCTTCATCTTGTAAGCCTTGTGATTGTGTAGATTGGGTTGCCGCTGTTTTCTCCGCGGTGAGCCGCGAACAGACGAGCGGGTTGCCGGGGGTTACGTGTGATTGCAGTACCGGGAGGATTAGCAGAAGACGCGCTATAATTAAAAAAACCTAACCAACCGAATCAAATCACTATCCAGTGTGTTCGGTAAAGCGAAAAGTTCGCATCGGTTGGGTGGTCGATAAGTCTCGCGCCCGAATCGCCGAATCTCGCCCGTATCGCCAAACGAACGGATGCTTCAAGCTTATTTACTACCCACGTCGTTAGCTCGGAATTATACCGACATTGAGCACGACACGAGGAGGCAAGCGGCCAAAAAGCCAAAATCGGTCTCGCTGACAGCTAGAAACCAAGCATACTGATGTATTCCCGATTGCGCTTGGCTGATTCCTTCGGTGAGCCCATGCCAGGGAGTACATCCTGTTCCACGACACCCCAGCCGTCAAAGTCGAGTTCCTGGAGCTGCTTCAAGAGTGCCGGGAAGTTCACGTCGCCCTTGCCCAATTCACAAAACACGCCGTGTCTCACCGCCTGGAAGTAGTCCCATCCTTCTTCGGCCGCCTGCTTACCCACCGCCGGGTCATAATCCTTGAAGTGGAAGTGCCAGACTCGCTGACCGCACTTGCGCAGCCCCTCCTCGGGATCTCCGCCGCCAAAGCGGTAGTGACCACAGTCGAACACGAGACCGAGGAGGCGCGGGTCGGTTAGCGACATGAGCCTTTCGATCTCAGCCGGAGTCTCCACATACCCGGCGCAGTGGTGGTGAAAAGCGGTGCGCAGGCCTGCTTCCTTCTTGACAGCCTCGGCAACTTTCGTCGCGCCTTCGGCGAAAATCTGCCACTCGGTGTCGCTCAAGCCCATTTCAGGAGTGACCCGCCCGGCATTCCTTGTGCGCTCCGCGGACTTGCCGTTTTCGTCGGCCAGGATGATGAAAGGGAGTTCGCCTTCCACTGCGGCCAGTAAGCGCGCAGTCCTCACAGCGACTTCGACGCCTGCATTGTGGGCGGACGGATCTCTAAGAGACACAGGCACGAACGCTCCCAGCAGCAGAAGATTCCGTCCGTGGATTTCCTGCTCCAGGCTCTGCGGGTCGGTAGGCATAAACCCCCAATCTCCCAACTCGGTGCCCGCATAACCCGTCTCGGCGATTTCATCCAGCACTCGGACATAGCCGGGCGCTTCCCCTTCCAGGTCGAACTCGAGTGCGCCCCAAGAGCAAGGAGCGTTTGCGATTTTGATCATCGTGCTACCTCATTGTCAAAGTTGCTTTTGTGTCGCGTTGAAGCGTCCAAACAATCCTCACCGGCCACTATAGGTGAAAAAGGCGCCTCTAAGGGTTGATCTTCTGCGAATAAGGCAAGGAAGGTCAAGCCTGGGTATGACAAAGCGCAAGGGTTAAGGGCGATTTCTGAACGATGAAGCGGCAACTACGCTCAATTGTCGAGTCTAGCCTTGATCGACCGCCGCAAGATGGTGGCATGTGTGATTGAAGAGGGGCACGCGGACCAAGACGTGCAAATCGCCGCACTGCATCGCATGTTGGGCGGGATCGTCACAAGGAGCCTCGTGTTGGATCACACAGATGTCGTGAGGTGCGTCATACACGAGAGCCTCTTGTACAAGTTTCTCGCGGACCAGAAGCATCGAGGCGGCGCGGAGTAACGCGCCATTCGGGGCCGAGAAATTCACACTCGCACATTTTCTGGCGGTGCCCGGCATGAGAGAACTGGTTCAGGACTCGATGGCCTTTGTGCCGATCGGTGCGGTACTTTCGGAGGCAAATGATAGGATGGAGAAGACCAGGAACTGTCAAGATGTCTTTGTCACCGAGCACGGGCTGCCGAGTGAACCTGTAAGGGGATGGTTGACGGACGCGGAGTTGTTGCGTTACTCGAAGGTCTAAGAGAAACTCCGATCTTTGCTGCGTACTCCCATGAAGCTTGTTAGCGCAGTTTCAGCTTATCGAGCTTTCCGAACGTTTTTCTTTGTCGCAGAGTCGAACATGTCGGCACAATTTGCCTGCCAGTGCCGCTGGCAGTGCATACGGGTTCGAACCCGTGTGTTTTACAGAGAAGATTTGACTTCTGGGGGCTTCGGTGACAAATTGGTGACAAATGAGAAACGGCCCGATTGAAGTTGTCGAATCCAAAACGTCTAAAGTCCCGATCTACGCCGGTATTCATCATGGGAGGCAAAGCTTCATGATTAGCTACTACGCCGATGGTCGACGTAAACGTGAGCGCTTTTATTCCATTGAAGAGGCGCGCTCGCAGGCCAGGGCGAGAATCAAAGAACTTGCCTCAGGAACCGCCCACGTTGGATCTTTTACACCCCGCCAGATCGCTGCGGTCGTCGATGCGGTGGATCTTCTCAAAGGTGTAGGTGTTTCTCTCTCACAAGTGGCGCGTGAATACGTCGAAGCGTTCAAGGTTCTTCGCAGGCAGCCCTTGATCGCAGAAGCCGCAAAGCACTATGCCGCCTACCTCGAGCGCCAACGGACCATGCACGCCGTGAAGTTTCCCGTGGTCGTGGACGAGTTCTTGAAGGTCATCGAGGCACAAGGACGTTCAGATCGATATATCGAGGATTGCACAAGCCGTCTCTCCAAAGCGGCGAAGGGCTTCCGTGGTTACCTCCAGAGAATTACAAGCTCAGACATTGAAGCGTGGCTCGACTCCATCAAAGCTACTGGCCGCACGCGAAACAACTATCGTGCCACGCTCTGCACCCTGTTCTCGTTCGCTCGCTCCCGCGGATACCTGCCGCGCAATGAGCGCACCGAAGCCGAGATGACGATGAAGGCGAGCGACAGTGGCGGCGAGATTGGCATTTACACCCCGAGAGAGCTTTCCGTCATGCTGACCGGCATCGAGGCGAAATTCCTGCCGCTAGTAGCGCTTGGCGCCTTCGGAGGATTACGCACCGCCGAGATTCACCGTCTCGCGTGGGAGGACATCGACTTTCACGGTGAACATATAGTTGTCGGTCAGCAGAAGGCAAAGACGGGACAACGACGCATTGTGCCGATCTTGCCAGCCTTGAAAGCCTGGCTTGAACCGTGCGCCAAGGAAACCGGACCCGTGGTGCCGCAGTATTCTGGGGATGCTCCCCTACTCCGTGCCTTTCGGCAAGCTCTTCAACCCTTGAAAGTCGATCTGGTTCATAATGGGCTGCGACACAGTTACGCGTCCTACCGTCTCGCCGACGTGCAAAGCGCCGGCCAAGTAGCGCTCGAGATGGGAAACTCTCCCCGAAAGCTGTTCGAGAATTATCGAGAGCTAGCTACGCGCGCGCAGGCTGAGCGATGGTTCGCCGTCATGCCGGCGGCTCAGGGCGGCAAGCTTGTTTCCTTTGCGGCGGCGTCGTAGAGCTGCTTGAGAAGCTCGCCCATCTGCCCACTATAGATGCTCGCGAGCGTATGTGATTTTCTGGAACGCGACGAGTGGGGGCGCACCAGATAGTGCGCCGCGATAGCAAGAACACCCCGCGTGCATGGCTGTTCACCAGACTCGCGAGGATGAGAGAGTCGTTGGCACGACTCCAAAGAGAGATCGCATTCTTGATGTCATCAATGCCCGCCCGATCACGGGCTAACTTCATTTCCCTTACCGCTCTGCGGGTGCGTCCAAGCACTGAGCGCGGCGACTTCTTCTGCCAGTAATATCTACGTTTCTTCGTGTTCCGCATATCCTCGCGCGAGGCGTGGACGCAAAGCAATGGCAAGCCGCCCATCGACAATATTGTTCAAGTGATACGAGCCCATAAGAAAACCCGCCAATGGCAACAGGAGGGAGACAGATTTATCCCTTCCCCGGCAAGATGGCTCACCGAGAGAAAATGGGAGGACATTCCAAGCGGACAGAGCCAACGAACGAGCAAATGGTCATGGGGCGCAACGACGGACCCACCGGGATGGGCCGAATGGAGGAACGAAAACTATCCAGACGCCGAGAAACTTAGCTACCACGCCGTTAGTCCGGAAATCCAATTCGAGTTCGACTCTTCACCGCAGGGCAAAACCAGCAAACTCGAAGCATTATGAAGCAAGGGATGCTTCCACTGCGAAAAAGGCCCTCCTGCTGCATAAACTGATGACCGCGCCAATTCCTCAAAGCCTCATTGACTGGTGGGCACGACATCCGCACGGCGATTCAATCAGTTCCCCGGCACACCTTTCCAAGCCCACTGTTTTGAAATACTCCTACCCTCGATAACCCTATGAATACACACGAACAAGACATCACCAACATCTGCACCATCGCCTCGGGCTTGCTCGCCAGCGGGCATTACACGATGACGAGCAAGGAGGCCGGAGACTTGGCCGTTAACGATGCTCTGAGGATCTACCAGGACATCCGCGATAGATGGCAGGCTTTGCAGAATAAGAAGCTGAAGCTAAAAAGCCGTTGATTCCTCCCACTTGGCCATCCCCGCAGGAGCTTGCGCCAGCGCTCGCAAAATTAGAGCGTGACCCTGTCTCCTGCATCCTCGTCGCGATTGAGCAACCGGAAGTGTGCAACTTCGCTCGGGGAACGTGGGCATAGGTTGAGCAAAGAGGAACGGAAGGGCTGTTGAGGCAGGGACTCGAACCAGCACGCAAACGCCGTGAAACTTGCGCACAGGCGCCTCGCCTTGCCCTCGAAGTGTGTTCCAAGGGTCAATGGGCCCAACTTCAATGAAGAGAATACCTTCCCAGATTACGCAAATGAGCCGCAAGATTATTAGCATCCTTTCCCTCAAGAACCTCTTCGTTCTCTTGCCCTATGATCGCGAGTTTCGCTTTGTTGACATTTTCGCCTTCTTTGGTGAATCCCACCAGCCAAACAAGGTCCAGGTTGAGATATTGGTCCGCTTCTTCAAGGCAAACGAATTTCGCCGTTCAAGCTTTGTAGCATGAAAGGCATACTACAAGCAACCCTCACCCTGGCTTTATCGCAACCATCGTCGGTGTTTTTGCGCTTAGGATTTGGAGTTGGTTCGGTTTCGATCTTGATGACACGAGAGCGCCCTACTGTCGCGAATTAGTCCTGAATGTCGCTTGGACGGCAGCTTCCCGCCTTTTCTACGAGATAGGCGAATTGCTTTCGGTTCGGGCAATATCTCTTCTCGCAAGCGCGGCTTCCTTATAGAATTCCGGCAGATTGTTCTTGTGGTTTTGGACGTTTTTCTCGGTATCCGTCTCGAACTCGAGCATCTTGCGCCCTTTGATAAGAAACGCGTGGAACGCCTTTAAGCGGCTTTCGCGGTCTCGTCGGTCGGTGCTCTGAGCCTGTAGCCGCATAACAATGAAAGTTCCTGCTGTGCCAATAAGCGCGGCCCAGATTTCTGGACTAGAGATTAGCGAACACATGGGGCTTTCTTTCCACCATCGGCGCGGGCGACCTACAAGCCTTTTATCCGATGACAACCGGTGACAAACTTTCTGCAAAAAGATGGCACCAACTGCAAGTTTACAATTATAAACGGACGCCCGCAGAGCCTTTATTCATGCGGCTTGCAGAGTAGATTCGCTTCGCGACACGTATGCAGCGCATACGGGATTCGAACCCGTGTACCGGCCTTGAGAGGGCCGTGTCCTAGGCCTCTAGACGAATGCGCCTTGAAGAATTCGAAATCTAAACCACAAGTTGAAGCTGACAAGCGACAAGTGATCGAATAGGTGCGAGCATGGAATTCACCCTCTATATCAAACCATGGTGCGGATGGTGCATCGAGGCCGTAGCGTGGCTCGAAGAGAATGGCTACCAATTCAACAAGATCGATGTGCTTTCCGATCCTATCGCATATGAGCGTATGCGCCGCATCTCGAGTCAATCACTCACTCCGACGCTGGAAACCTCAGACGGCCTCGTCCTGCCCGATTTTGATGTCGCACAGCTCGAGAAGTTCATGCTAAAGAACGCTCTTCTACCTTGATCATCTCTCATCTGCTTTTGGTCCTCGGAGCCGCGGTTCTTAGCGCAGCCCTCCGCTCTTTTCAGAATCCGCTGCTCTTTCGGTTGGGCACTTTGGGCATCGTAGCGACTTCGTTCCTCGCTGGCTGGCTGCTCGGTGGCAGCCTCGCTCTCGGAGTCGTCCTGGCCGCAAGCTGGCTCTTGCTGCCCTGGCTGGAGATCCTCACAAAAGTGCGCCGCCTGCGTCTACCCATCGAGCGGAGACTCGAGCCGCGAACTCCCCCCACCCGCAGTTCGTTTCCTGGCTTTCAGGAAATGACTGAAGAAATCGAAAGCCGAGGCTTTGTGCATCTGGAGGACATCGGCTGGGACTACGAAGAAAACCGCCACTTCTATCGTGTGTTCCATCAACCAGAGTTCAGAACCCAGGCGAGTATCTGCCTCTCTGAGCAGCAAGACATGGCTTTTCACTACCTGACGATCACGTCGCGCACCACGGATGGCCGCGTTCTCATGACGTGGAATTACCCGTTTTCCTACGGATTGAAATTGCAGCCGCATCTTTCAACAAACCGATTTCTCGGCCAGGGACCCTTCGCAGAAATGCACGCCGCACATGAAAAGTTTTTGCTCTCCCATCACGTAAATCCCGCTGTCCTCCTGGATCCCTCCCCAGAGGAAACCATCCGCACCATGCAAAGCGAAATGCACGCCCAGATCACTCACAACATCGCCCTGGGCCTGTTGGTCCAAGATGGAGATCACTTCATCCGCTACACCATGCGAGGAATGTTTTATCTCTGGTTTCAATTCCTGCGCGACTTCGTTCGGCTTTCGTGATCTCGCTTGCTTCAAACGCAGGGTGCAAACGCCGAAAGAAATTTCCGAAATAGGCCATCAGGGCATCGCGATCAAATGCCTCGCTCAAACGAGAACTTTGACAGCCGCAGCCTTCTGAAATAGTCTACCACGGCCGGGATGACGGCCGGCTGAGCCCGTACGCCGACGTAGCCATCAGGGCGTATGAGATAGAGCGCAGGCTGATCGACTCCGTAGCGACGATGTGCCGCCAAGTCGCCGTCCAGAAACCAATCTTCTTGCGGTGGCTGATCTCCTGCCCATAGACGAAGAACCCTGACTATGCTCTCGTGTCCTGATACAACAAGGCGGATGGATTCCAGCATTCCCCGATCCCCGAAAGTCGGCTTTTTCCCTGAGAAGAGAAGCAGGACGTGTTGAGTGCCATGGAGGCTGTGAAAGAGTGAGACAGTTCTTTTTTGCAACGGACAATAAACCGGCACGTCTCGCGGACGCTCTCCGGGCCGGAAACCATGCGCGCGCCAATTCGCATGCCAAGCGGTATCATCGGAAAGGACTGGACTTTTCGAGTATCGAATGTCGAGTCCCGAATAGGCGAAAGCCACAGCGCGCGGCGCTCGTTGTGTCCTGCCGGCGCACCAAAGCAGACCGTCGCGAACAAGTCGTCCGATTGCACTGTGAATCATGTTCATTCGTGTTTGCGCGGCGGCGCGAGCGATTACCATTGCCGCCACGGGATGGCGTTCGGCGTGATAGCTTTTCAGCAGGACGTCCTGGTCGGCGCCCTCCCTTAGGATCAAGGCGAGCTTCCAACCAAGATTGAAGGCATCCTGGACACCCGTGTTCATCCCTTGACCGCCTGCCGGGCTATGAACATGGGCGGCGTCGCCGGAGAGCAGGACGTTGCCGCTGACATAGCGGTTCACCTGGCGTTCGCTGATACGAAAGAACGAGAGCCACGTAGGGTTCTTCAGAGTGAGACCGCCTGGGCCGCGCTCGTTCAGATGTTGTTGCATTTCAGAGAGGGTCGGCAAGTCAAGACCTGTGCTCGCCGGCCGTGTGCTAATGACGCGCCAGACGTTTCCCCGGATCGGAAACAACGGTAGCGGGCCCTTGGGAGACAGGAAGACATGCGCCTCTTTGGGCGCCAAAGAGTTCCCCGCGATTTCCGCATCGCAAAGCACCCAGATCTCATCCATCGATTCTCCGCCAAAGGTGACGCCAGCCAATTGCCGGACGGTGCTGCGAGCCCCGTCGCAGCCGACGAGAAATTGGCACCGGACGAGTTCATCGCGACCGTCGGACTGCTTCAGTGCCGCCGTGATTCCCTCTAGATCCTGCGTAAAGGAGACAAGCTCCGTTCCACGCTCGACCCGCCCACCTAGTTCCTCCAATCGCTTGGTAAGAATGCGCTCGGTGTCGCACTGCGGAAGAACTAGAGCGTCTGGATACGGTGTATCCACCTGGTCGCCCGGCGTCATGCGGAGCAGCGTGTGTTTGCCGCGACAGAGGCGGCCTGCCTTGACGTGAAGGGAAGCGTGCAGAATGGGCTCAATAACACCCATGGCCGAAAACACCTCCTGGGCCGCGCTCCAAATGCCCAACGCCTTCGATTTGTCGGACGGAAAGGGAAGTCTGTCAATAAGGCGGAATTTCAATCCATGCCGGAGGCATTCGATCCCCAGGGACAATCCGACCGGACCAGCGCCTACGATCAATACTTCGGTCTCACCCATCGTTCAAAACCCGCCATACGAGACGTGATTGATCAAAATCCCGTTTCTTGGAGAAGCTATGTCTGCGGGTTCGCCGGAGCAGCCCTAATCGCGCCCCGTTCCGGCTGATCAAGTGGCCGTGCACCGGGCGGCGAGTTCCGGAGACGCCTGGGACGAATAGCCCTCTCTGGCGAGAGAGCACCCCGATCGAAAAGAAATTCCGACAGTGACGCAGCGATTTCGCGCGCGGTTCGAATCGTATCGAACGTGAGTCCTGAGCGTACGCCCTCCAAAAGATTCCCCGCCGAAAAAAGCGCGGTTACCCCCGTCACAAAATAGGCTGCCGTGCCAATCGCGCCAGGCGTCGCATTCGAGCCTCCCGTTGTCTCGATCAGCAGAATTGAGCGCGGCTTCGTCTTCGAAAGATCGTAAACTACAACGCTCATATCGAGTTTGGTCCCTCCTGCTCCAAACCCGAGGACAGAGCGCAGCAGGCGACTGCCCTGGTTAACTCTGTCGAACCTTCCCGTGATCAGCCAGTAGTTTCCTCGCGGCAACGGCGCGGTCGCAGCCACTGCCTGCGCAGGCGAGACGTGTTTGGAAAGACGCCGTATTAGGTTGCGCGTGAATTTCTCCTGCAAATCGTATTTGAGTGTCACAAGCTTGGGTCCGCTGCGATCAACGTTCAGACCGGGATCATAAAAAGTCGGCGGCTTGACGAGAACTTTTTCAGGAGCCTTTGTGGGCGGGCGTGCTGTGAGTAGTTCGATCTTCTTGACACTCACCGAGGCGCATGAACAAAGCAGCGCGCAAAGAAGGAGAAAGAGGCATCGGTATCCCATCGGGAAAAATCTCATTCCTTCTTGAGGGTGAAAACGAAGATGTCCATGAAAAAATACGGTTGTCGCTTTGTTGTCGGCCACAACTAATTCTCTCTTTCGATCTCGGCGCCATCGTGATCCCTTTTCGGCGCAATTGTGCGTGATCCTCATCGGCCGCTTCTTTCTTAAAGTGATGTTGGCGCGACCATTCTTGGTGTGACGAGGATCTTCGGTTACAGTATCCGCAATGATCCGCCAATCTCACTGCCATCTGCACGTGTGTAGGTTCCGTATTGTTCGCAATGGAGGGTTTGTTGATGTTCACCGGTCTCGTTGAGGAGATCGGCGAGTGCCTGTGGCTGCGGCGTAGTGCGAGCGCGATTCATCTGGCCCTCGCGGCACCAAAAATCTCGCACCCGATCCTTGCTGGCGACAGCGTCTCGGTGAACGGCGCGTGCCTCACAGTTGCTTCCCGCCTCGAGGAGCACCTTGATTTTCACGTCCTCGAGGAAACGCTTCTGCGCACGAACCTAGGCGACTTGCATCAAGGCTCCAAAGTCAACCTCGAACGCGCCCTGCAAGCCGACGGGCGCCTCGGCGGACACTTCGTTCAAGGACATGTGGATTGCACCGCGACATTGCTTTCGTATGAAGAGCGCGGGAGCGACTTAAAGCTTGAATTTGATCTACCGGCCAAATTTTCGCATTATGTGGCATGGAAGGGTTCTATATGCGTGAACGGAGTGAGCCTCACGGTGGCCGAACTCGGAGAAGAATCCTTTGCCGTCTGGATCATCCCACACACACGCAGCGCAACGAACCTCGGGGAACTGGTTGAAGGAAACAAAGTCAATCTGGAATTTGATATTCTGGCCAAGTATGCGGAGCGCATCCTGGCCAAGGTCCGTTGATTGCGAGCCTTCCGAAGGATCCTGGTCCTGCCGCGCCGGGTCCTGGATGAATTTCGCGAGCTTGATCTGGCGAACTCAGTCGGCGATATATTCGGAAGCGTCGGGTAGGCGAAATCCTCCCGCGCGTGGGTGCGTTGACGGAGAAATGGAGTTCTTATGCCAGCAAAATTGAAAGTGCGGCCCGCAGAAGGCGAGGCGTTTGAAGTCGAGGTCGGCAATACCGCCACCATCGGGCGGAGCCGCGACAACACGGTCAGCCTGTACGCCAACCCGCACGTCTCGCGCCAGCACGCAGTCATCCGCTGCCACAATGCTTACCAGTTCCAGATCATGGACCTCGGCAGTCGCAACGGCACGTTTGTGAACGGACGCCGCGTCATCACTCCGACTATTCTTACCGATGGGGCGGTGATCCGCATCACCAACAACGAACTTATCTTCGAACAATCCGAACAATCCTCACAGGACGCGAGTTACGATGTAACTATCGCCGCGGGCACCGACGCAACGAACGATCAGAATGCCATCGTCGCCGTAATGGTTTGCGATATACGCGGTTTCTCCACAATGTCCGAAATCCTTGCAGAGGAAGAGCTCGCGCGCACCCTCGGCCAATGGTTTCGAGATGCGGGAAACATCGTGCATGAGACCGGTGGCACCATCGACAAATTCATCGGCGACGCCATCCTGGCTTACTGGACGCGCGAGACCCAGGATGGCCGCGAATCGCGCGGCGCCCTGGACAGTGCCTTGAGGCTCTTGAAGACGGCCGCCGGACGCCGCTGGATTGTGCCTGAGGAAAGGCCCTTTAAGATCGCCGTTGCGCTCCATCATGGAGTAGTGACCTGCGGAAACATGGGGCTCGTCGCCCAGCGCGACGCGACCATCATTGGTGACACCGTGAACACGGTCTTCCGCATTGAAAGCGTCATGAAGCGGCTCAACCAGACACTGGCAGCATCCCAGGATTTTCTAAGCACTCTTCCCAACTCGGACATCGGCTTCAATGATCTTGGCGAGCACCAACTGAAAGGCAAATACCAGCCCGTGCGCCTGTTCGGAATGGTTTAGAGCATAGCCGCGGATCTGTTTCTACATTCGCTCTATCCTCGCTCTTTGCCTCGAAGCGCGAACCACGCCGCCCAATAGGCGCCAAGCTGCCCAGGCCGCAAGGGTCCCAAGCCCCCGCCACGCGGGCTGCGCGTTCACATATACCTGTCCATTTTTTAGAGACTTGTCGCGGTTGAGATTCGAGAACGCCGACGGATAGTCCACGCGCATCGAACCGCTGATTTTCCTCTGCCAGAACAGGCTTATGTCCATTACGCCCTGCACCGCTGCGCTTGGCATCAGCCGGGAAACGAAATGCGGCCCGGCCTTCATGTCACCTGCCGGTGGCATGAAGCCCGAAAAAAGAATTTGCGGAATCAATACAAGAGGAACAATCATCACCGCTTGGAGAACGGACTTCGCCCACGCTGAAATGGCCAGTCCGATGCTTACGGCGGCGCACGCTGCCAACACCAATCCAGGAATCTGCCACCCGGCAGCGCCACCGATGCCGCCGGTGCAGAGTTGCATCACGCCATACAGCAGCAAGCTTTGAACGACGGTGATGCGGACAAGCGAAAGGAATTTCGCGAGCAAATATGCGTGTCGTCCGAGCCCGATCAGGCGTTCTCGGCGGAACATGGGAAGTTCCTTCACGATTTCCTGGGCCGCGTTTCCGCAGCCAAACCACAGCGTCGCGATATAAGCAAAGAAGAGAACCAACGGAGGCTCCTTGCTCACCCATGTAACCAGCAATCCGATGAATATCGGCTGGCCAAGCGCGATCAAAATATTCTTCCAGTCCGCACGAAAGATCGCCCATTGGCGCAAGAGGAGGATTGGCAGTGCTGCGCTGCGTTTGTGCCGCTGCGGAAGAACTCGGGCGGTGTCAAGCGGAGGGCCTTCGTCATGCGCGGGCCAGTCCGCAGCCGGCCGATCAGAGAGGCTGTCATAAAGGAGCGTCAACCGTTCGACGCCGAAGTATTCCAAAGCACTTGCCGGCTCTCCAAAGAACACCAGACGCCCGCCACACATGACAGCCAGACGGTCAAAGAGAAAGGCGTTGCCCATGACATGCGTCGTGCAAAGAATGGTGCATCCTGTCACGGCCAGGTGCCGAAGGGATTCCATGAGCCGGAATTCCGCGGCTGGATCCAGTCCGGAGGTCGGCTCATCCAAGAACATGAGCCGGGGACGGCAAAGCAATTCGGCACCCACACTAACGCGCTTCCGTTGCCCGCCCGATAGCTTCCCTACTGGCGTCCTCGCCCGTTCTTCGAGTCCCAGCACGCGCATGGTATGCCACACCAGCTTGCGCATCTCCGCAGCCGGCGTTCCCCGCGGCAAACGGAGCCGCGCGCTGAAGTAGAGTGCCTGCTCAATGGAAAGCTCCAGCGGCACGATATCATCCTGCGGCACATACCCGAGTTCCTGGCGTAGCGCTTCGTAATTGGCATACAAGTCGGCTCCGTCGATCATCACGGATCCCGAGTCCGCCGGCCGCAGGGCGCAAAGCGCGTCGAGGAGTGTGGACTTGCCTGCTCCGCTCGGTCCTATCACGCCGACAAACTGACACGGTGTAACGCTCAGAGAGACATCCGAAAGAACCGGGACGCCCAAGGCGGATTTTTTAAGCTCGCGTGCATCAAGCCGCGCTCCAGTGGTGCCGGCCGCCTCTCGCAGTGAGCGTCCGTCGAAGCGAAGACTAAATGGACCGATACGCAGCAGGTCTCCAAAAACCAGCTCTTCTGCTTTAAACAATCGCCCATTCAGGAACGAACCGCTGCGGCTACCCAAATCTTCCACCCGCCAGCCGGATTCGGTTCGGCGCAATACGGCGTGCCGTCGTGATACTGAGGCATCCGGCAGGATCGCGCCCGTATCGGCGCCCCTCCCAAGGATCAGACCGTCGCGCAGCGCAATCGGCGCGAGCCCAGATGTGGCCGGCGTCTCGCTGCTCAAGGCAGGACCGCCCAAACTTCCACCACGCGGTTCTTATCGAAATCCTTGGCGTCGAAAATGTCGGAGCTTCCCATGCCCACCGCGTGGATGACGTTCATGATGGCGCCACGATCCTTCAGGGTCTTGACGACGCTGTCAGCACGCTGCGACGAGATGGCAAGGTTCTTTTCGTTGTTGCCCTTCTTGTCCGCAAAACCCAGCACAACGAAGACCACGGTCGGATCTTCCGCGAATTTCTGGATT
This sequence comes from uncultured Verrucomicrobiae bacterium, assembly GCA_963810765.1. Taxonomy (GTDB): domain Bacteria; phylum Verrucomicrobiota; class Verrucomicrobiia; order Chthoniobacterales; family Terrimicrobiaceae; genus DASTFP01. The sequence continues at coordinate 212,098 of CAWEOV010000012.1, read as the reverse complement.
TGCGGCAGTTTGAGCTTCTCCCCAAGGGCTGCCAGCTCGGCCGGACCGACCGTTATCTTGCCAGTCCCAAACGGTATGGTGACGATCTTTCCCATCCCGCGAGCCCGCTCGACCTGCACATAGAGTTTATCCTTTTCCTCAGGCGTTAGCCTGGGCATCACGTCAATGCGCGCAAGAACCTCGGCCTTGACCAGCTGGTTTTCGGCGTCTGCGGCGTCCATGTTTACTTCGACCGGTGCTTCAACGTCACCGGTGGCTTCCGATTCGCGCTCCGACGAAACGGGGGTCGAAGACTGCTCCGCCTGATCCGCATAGCCTTCGTCCGGCGTCGAAGTCGGCGACGGCATCGGAGTTGGGGTTGCGGTCTTCGAGCCTGTCAGCCGGTCGCAGGCTGCCAGGCCTAAGAAAGCGAGAACTAGCAATGTCTTGCGCATGGTTCGGCGGCCATCGATTCGCGTAGAACTTTGCGGTTTCGCGGCATTGATGTCAACTCGCCCGGAACCCGGCGAATCACTCCTTGCGCACGGCCAGCATCTCCTGTGCGCCAGGAGCTTCCTCAAGGGAACCTTTTCCAAGCCGCACGGGGGCAAGCCGCAAGTCAGTTCACGAAGGCGTCCGCAACCTCGGCGAGCGTAGGGCGGGCGCTCCCTCGAGTGCCCGTTCAGGGTTGGACGAGAGTCTTGAATCCCCCGTAGGCCATGCGCTTGCAGTTGAAGGGATTGTCGTTGGGGTCACACATTTCTTTCGTACGCGATCAGCCATGATCTTTACGTTGACCTGGTCGCGGTGCTCGCGGGATTGAGTCTTCTATGAATCCAAAACGCGTAAATACTACCATAGTGTCCAGCACATAAGTCACTTACGATTTAGCGATGTCGCCGCGGCGTCTCTTACGACACCGCGGCGACACCGCATTTCCCCCTGCGATCCCGCTGTCCCTTCACTTTTCGGAAAGTTCTTCTTCCGACTGCTAAAAGAATAACTGATGCATCTACTGAGTCAATAGAAATAAATTAGGCAATCTAATATTCACGCGTCTTCGCGACGCCATCTATGTCTCGGGAGCTTGCCGACGGCGACGTTCGCTCAGTAGCCCCCTCTACGCACATGGGCAAGGCACCCGGCGCGCGCCAAAGCTTTCCCTTGGGATGTCGGAGAATTCCAGCATCAGGTGGGAAAATATCGCTCGATTGTGGCACGGTCGGGCGGCGGAGTGAGCAGCGAAAATACGATCATCCATAGCGCTGAGCCAACGCACATTGGCAGGACTGGGAGATACCCGTGCACGAGCACATTCGTCGAGCTGCGCTGGAATATATCGCCTAGCGCGGGGAAGATCTGCACGAAAGGCTGCCCGGGCTTGGGCGCGATTTCCAGTGTCGCGCTGTAGAGGTACCAGGAGCCGAACATCGTCGCGGCGACCCAGAGCGTGGCGGCGAGCGCGCCCCATTTGTTGCTTCGCCTCCAGAAGAGCGCAGCGATCATCACCGGTGCCATCGCTGCGAACCCGGAGAACGCGAACCGGATCGCCAGCTCGAAGATGCCGGCTTTGTCCTTGAGTTGCAACGCGATCAGATAAGCGACGACCGTCACGCCGACCACAAACGCCCGCCCGGTCCAGACTTCCGTCTGCGGCCCGAATCGCTTCCGTCCACCGTAATGCGCAAATATGTCCTCGGTGAACATCGTGGACATCGCCAGAATCTGGCTGTCGGTGGCCATGACGCATGCCATGATCCCAGCGCCCAGAATGCCGGCGAGCCAGACGTTCGTATTCGCCGTCAGAAGCCGCAGGAGGACGTCGTCGGACTCTCCGGGGCGGAGCCCGGGGAACTGGCTCGCCGCGACGACGCCAAGGAAGACGCACGGCAGCCAGAGCAGGATCATACAGATCGGGTAAAAGACGACGGTCTTCTTGAAGTGCGTCACCCGTTCCGCCGTGAAGCACATGATCGCCATGTGCGGAAACATGATCGAGGACAGCGGGATGAACGTGTAGCTGAAGAACTCCTCGAACGGGATCCGCTGCCTCGTGAGAAGGGGCGCGGTTTTGGGCTCGGCAGCGAGCTTCGCGATCACTTCATCAAGGCCGCCGAGATTGCGGCTGATCATTAAGAACGCTGCGGCGCCAAAGCTCAGAAAAAGTGACGTCTGGAATGCATTCACCCACGCGGTGCCGCGCATTCCGCCAATGAATACGTAGCTCATGATGACCAGCGCCACGAGCGCGCCGCCCATTTCATAGCTGAAAAACGCGCGCGGTTCGCCGTCGGGCCCGATCGTGGTGCTCACCGCCTCAAGCACCCGACCGCCTCCCATCACGCCGATGATGATGTAAGGCACGAACATCACGATCGTGAGCGCGAAAATCACCGTGCCGATGGCGGAGCATTCCCAGCGGTCGCGAAAAAACTGCACCTGCGTCATGTGGCCAAGCCTTTTCCCAATCGCCCAGAGTCGCGTGCCGATGAAAAAGAGCGTGAGCGGGATCACCAAAGCAGATGATGACGCCATCAAGCCGAAAACGCCGATGCCGCGGTGATACGCCACGCCCGAGCTGCCGAGGATCGCGAACGCTGTCATGTTCGTCCCAAACAACGCGAGCAAAAACACATACTGGCTCAAGGAGCGGCTGGCGACGAAGTAGTCCTCGCTCGAAGGCTTCCCTCGGCGGGACGCGAAAATCCCGATGTGAAGAACGACCGCCAAATAGACGAGGACGACGATTCCTGAAATCATCGTATGTCGCCTTCCGGCAGTCTGCGCTCAATTTCCTCCAGCGATTTCGGCCAGGCGAATTTTACGAGCAGCCACATCAATGCCGACGCGAGCAGCGAATACGCTGCATGATACCAGAGACCGACCGGCAGAAAGCCGAAGAGGAGCGGCTCGACCCGCGTCCAGTTCCAGAAATCCTGGTGCAGGAGATACACGCCGGACACCATGAGAGTGAGCAATATCCCCTTTGTTCCAACACCTCCTCCACTTGGCTTTCTTACGTTGGATCTCATCAACCGATTCTTCACGCTACTTGTTTCAACTATAGATTTAGCGCGAGCAGTGGACCTTCTCGAGCGCTTCCAATAGCGCAGCCCAGTCCTCCCCAGTCGTCTCCCAGTTGCTGCTGAACCGCAACGCGCGAAATGCCTCCTCGGGCGCATACCCCATTGCCGCCAGAACGTGCGAAGGTTCTTCGGTGCCGCTGGCGCACGCTGAGCCCGTGGAGACGGCAAAGCCGAGTTTGTCGAGCTTCACCACCCACCGCTGGCGGCACTCAGCCGGCGGCATTAGGACCGAGACGGTGTTCCAGAGCCGGCTGGCGTGTCTTCCGACGATCTCCGTTCCTGGGACAGTCTCTTCAAGCTTTGTTTCGAAGTCTTCTCGCAGCCGGATCTTTTCCGAAACCGAGTGCTCCGCTAAAGCGCGCTCACGTTGTTCGAGTGCGGCGATCATCGAAAGGACGCCAGCGACGTTTTCCGTGCCGGCGCGCCGCCCGGCTTCCTGCCCACCGCCGCGCACGAGCGGGTAAAATCGTCCGCGTCGCGGCGCCTTTAGAAATCCCACGCCTCTGGGCCCGCCGAATTTGTGCGCGCACCCGCTGACATACTCGCATGCGCCGAGGCCTTGAGCGGGCTGTTTTCCAATCCACTGTGCGCCATCACAAGACAGCGGCACCTCGTGCTGCCGGCACAGAGAAAGAATCTCACGCCAGGGCTGCAGGACGCCCGTTTCATTGTTCGCGGCCATGATTGCGACGGCACCCGGACGGCTTGAGCGCAGGTTGGTTTCCAGCCAATCCAGATCGACAATGCCCGACCGCCGGGCCGGGATGAGCCGGTGCCGGCCGGGAAAATAGTGACGGGCGCCCGATAGCACGCACGGATGCTCTGTCGCGGAAATCCAGACCTCAGCCTCGTTACCGAGCGATTGCGCGAGGTGATGCAGCACGGTGTTGTTTGATTCCGTCGCGCCAGAGGTCCAGATGATCTCGAGCGGACCGCAATCCAGGAAAGCAGCCAGCTTCTCTCTCGCGGCATTCAGTGCATTCTCGGCGCGCGCTCCGATGCGGTGGGGACTCGACGGATTCCCAATAAACTGCTCGGTCGCATCCAACCACGCCTGCCGGGCAGCGGGCAGCAGCGGAGTCGTGGCGTTGTGATCGAAATACATTAAGAAGCGCCCGGCCTGATCGCGTAGTGTGCGCCCATGGCTGCCGGCGAGGATACAATACTCTACAAACGCGCGCGTTTCGTCACGCGTTTGCCGGCGGGTCGCCTTTACAGCCCCTCGCATTTCTGGATCGCGGAGCACGAAGCCGGCATCTGGCGCGTCGGTTTTACACGTTTTGCCACGCGAATGCTGGGGGAAATCGTCGAGCACCAGTTTCAGGTGGAACTCGGCGCGCCTGTCGGGTCCGGGCAGATCATCGGCTGGATCGAAGGGTTCAAAGCTATCTCGGACATTTACTGCGTTGCGGAGGGAAAGTTTGCCGGCGGGAACCCGGCGCTCACCGAAAATATCGAGTTGCTCGGCAAAGACCCGTACGGTGCGGGATGGTTTTACGCGATCGAAGGCAAGCCCGATCCGCGCTGCATGGATGTGCACGGCTATACCGGCCTCCTCGACGCAACAATTGACAAAATGCTCGAGAAGCAGGAATACTCCGAAGACGCGTGAGCACGAAACCACGAGCCCGTTACATTATGATTGGCGGCTTTCTCGGAGCCGGGAAAACGACGGCTGTCGCGAGGCTCGCGCAACATCTGACTTCGCGCGGACTCCGTGTCGGATTGATCACGAACGACCAGGGGAGCGAACTGGTGGACACGGCGATGCTGCGGGCGCGTGGATTTACGACCGAGGAGATTCCAGGCGGCTGTTTCTGCTGCCGGTTCAATTCGCTCATGGAAGCCACCCAGCGGCTCACCGCGGCGACGCGGCCGGACGTTTTCATCGCGGAACCGGTTGGCAGTTGCACCGATCTCATCGCGACGGTGACCTACCCGCTGCGGCGCATTTACGGCGACGATTTCTCGATCGCGCCGGTGAGCGTACTCGTGGATCCGGTGCGCGCGCAGCGTGTGCTCGGACTCGAAGGGGGCGGCAACTTTTCCAGCAAAGTCCTCTACATCTACCGCAAGCAACTCGAGGAGGCGGACATCATCGTGATCAACAAGATCGACCTCCTTGATGCCACCCGGCTGAGCTCGTTGCGCAAGGCGCTCGCGGCGGAATTTTCCCACGCCGAAATCGTGGAGATCGCAGCGCGCGAGTCTGTGAACCTCGAAGGCTGGTTCGAACAGATAACCAGCTCGGAGCAGCAAGCGCGTGAAGCGATGGAAGTTGATTACGATGTTTACGCCGAGGGCGAGTCGTTGCTCGGCTGGCTCAATTGCACCGCGCAGCTCTCCGCCTCGGAGCCGTTCGACGCCGGCGAGGTCCTGAGCGCAATCTCCGCGCGGATTCAGCAGCGCGTTCAGTCGCACGGAGCCGAGATCGCGCACTTGAAAATGACGCTCAGTCCGGACCAGGCAATCGGCGGCGCCATCGCGGCGATTAGTCTCGTGCGCAATGATTTGGTGCCCGAGTTGTCGCTGGAGCTGGAAGACCGGGTGCAAAGCGGACAGCTTATCCTTAACTTGCGCGCCGAAGCCGCACCCGAGCTGCTGCGCGAGACGGTCACGGAGTCACTGCGAGCGCTGTCCGGCGTAGAGGCAAGGCTCGAGCACATGGAAACTTTTCGACCGGGTCGCCCAACCCCGACGCATCGCTTCGCGACCGCGCTCGGGTGATCGCAGATCTTTCGCCTTGCGGCATGTATGCAGTGGGGCTACGATCGGTCGTTCGCGCACGCTCCGAAGCATGACACGCATCCTCTATTGCCACTGCAATTACGCGCAGGTCGTGCCGAAGGCGACGAAAGATGCGGTGCTCGAAAAGCTGTGCGCGTCGGGCGCAAACTTCGAAGCGTGTGCCGATCTTTGCGAGATGTCCGCGCGCAAAGATCCGGCGCTAAAGCGCCTCGCCGAAGGAGGCCCCATCAAGATCGCCGCCTGTTATCCGCGCGCCGTGAAATGGCTTTTTGACGCCGCCGGCGCGCCGCTGCCACCGGACGGAGTGCAGATTCTCAACATGCGCGTCGATAAAGCCGACACCATATGCGCGGCGCTGGACCGCGATACGCCACGAGCGGCAGCCCAATGAGCGCCAGCATCACAATCGAGCAAGACGGGAGCACGCGATCCATCGACGCGGCCGACCGTTTTGCCGCCATTCTTGCACTGCTGGAAAAGGGGAGTTCGCTTTCTCGCACCGTCCCTCTCAACGGCTCGGAAACCGAGCAGATCGAAATCATCCGCGTTGAAAGCCGCTCCGCTGAACGCGGCGATTGGAAGCCCTGGTTTCCGGTCATCGATTACGATCGCTGCACCAATTGCATGCAATGCCTGAGCTTCTGCCTGTTCGGTGTTTACGGCGTGGACGCCGAGAAGAAAATCCAGGTGCAGAACCAGGAAAAATGTAAAACCAATTGCCCCGCGTGTTCCCGCGTCTGTCCGGAGGCAGCGATCATGTTTCCAAAATATAAATCCGGCCCGATCAATGGCGACGCGGTCAGCGCCGACGACCTGCGACGGGAGAAGATGAAGGTCGATATTTCCTCACTGCTCGGCGGTGACGTATTCCAGATGCTCCGCGACCGCAGCCAGCGGGCGCAGTCGCGCTTTTCGAAGGAACGCGACGCGGAGAAGGCCCTGAAAGAGCGTCAGAAATGTCTCGCGAAGCTCGCGGAGATGGGCGACATCCCGACCGAGGTTCTGATGGCTCTCCCCTCGCCCGAGGAAATTCAGCGCCGGGCGGAAGAAGCAACCGCCAAAGCGCAGGCGGCGCGGAGCTGATGAATCCGCTGCTCCGGCTCGGTGCCCGCATTTTGCGCACCGCCGACAAACGCCTGCTCTGGAAGTTCGTCTGGAACTTCGGGATGAAAGGAATGCTCTCGGTCGAGCGCTTCAAACGCAGACTTAAGCGCGGCGAGTATTTCCCGCCGTTTCTCTATCTCTCGATTGTCAACAGTTGCAACCTGCGGTGCCAGGGCTGCTGGGTCGATGTCGAGTCGCCGCGCGAGATGATCGATATCGATGATCTGAACAAGCTCGTCCGCGACGCGAAAAAACACGGCAACAGCTTCTTCGGCGTCCTGGGCGGTGAGCCGTTTCTCCACCCGCAGCTGCTCGATTTTCTTGCGGCTCATCCGGCCTGCTATTTTCAGGTCTTCACCAACGGCCAGATGATCACGCAGAGAGTGGCCGCTGAGCTGCGCCGTCTGGGCAACGTCACGCCACTCATTAGCATCGAAGGACGCGAGATCGCAAGCGACCAACGCCGTGGCAGCAAGAACGTGCTCAGTCGCACATTGCGCGGCCTCGATCACTGCATCGAGGCGCGGTTGCTGACAGGTGTGGCCACCAGTGTTTGCCAGACAAACATCGACGAACTACTCACCGAATCCTGGCTGAACGAATTGATCGCCCGCGGTGTGCACTATGTCTGGTATCACACGTACCGGCCCGTCGGCCCCAGAATGTCGCAGGACCTCGCGCTTCGTCCCGACCAGCTCGTGCAGGTGCGGCAATTCATAGTCCGAATGCGTGCCCGGATGGCGATCGGCATCATCGACGCGTACTACGATGATCGCGGGCAGGCGCTCTGCCCAATGGCAACGGGAATCAGCCATCACATCAGCCCGCGTGGCGACATCGAGCCCTGTCCGATCATCCAGTTTGCCACGGAAAACATCCGCGACGGCGAGAGCATCTTCCAGCTCATGCGAGGTTCCGCGTTTTTAACAGATTTCCGCGAACTCTCTGCACGCGCGACGCGCGGATGCGTCGTGCTGGAGCGTCCGGACCTCGTTCGTGAGCTGGTCATCAAGCACGGCGCGCACGACACGACCCTGCGCAGAACGGCGATGACCGAGCTCGAATCGATGACACCGCGACCGAGTCAGTATTTGCCGGGTGCCGAAATTCCCGAGGAGCAGTGGCTTTATCGGCTCGCGAAGAAATACTGGTTCAACGATTTCGGCGCTTACTCTCGGCAGGCCGGTAGTGGGTCGGTTTGAATCGCGGACAAGGTGCCGTTGTAGCGGCGGTTGTGCCAACCACCTGCCCACAGGCCCTTGGCACAAGGACCTCTACAACTGTTCGAAGCCTCGCCAGACATAGAGCCGCTCTAACTCGCGCCGAGTCTGATTGTTCTTTTCTTTATCTGCGTCTGTGCCCGTCATCTGCGGATCTGAACGCGGTGTTTGAGTCATCATTGGGCCACGCCGGCAACACCTCCGCCAAATCCCTTGACCGGGGCTCCCATCGCTCTTTTATTCCCACCCGTGGCTAGCAGCACGCTGACCCTACCGCGGACGCTCCCGACACAACGGTTCCGTCCCCCGAAAAGGAACATCCCGCAGACGGCGATTCAGCGGAACTATGTTCTGCAACGCGTGCGTCAATACGTAGCCGAGCACAACCCGGTGCCGCCGTTGCCGCTGGAGGAATTAAAGCTTCATGCCGACGCGATGGTTGCCCTTCTCGGCTGTGATCCGGTGCATCGCGACTACATTGGAATCCTGATTAACAACGAGATGTGGCGCGAGATCCTCGCCACCGTACCATGCAGCCGTCGGTTGCTGCTTCTGCCAAAATGTCTGCGCGTGGAGAGCAAATGCCCCGCGCCATTCGACGAGTTCGGCCTGCTTTGCAAGCAGTGCGGACTTTGCACAATCCAGGATCTGCAAAGTGAAGCCGAGCGGCTCGGCTACGCCGTGCTCGTCGCGGAGGGCTCAGCTATCGTAATGTCGCTGATCCAGACCGGGAAGATCGAGGCGATCGTCGGTGTGAGCTGCATCAGTGTTCTTGAGCGCGCGTTTCCCTACATGGAGGCAGCGGCGATTCCCGGCGTGGCGATTCCGCTGCTGCAGGATGACTGCATCGATACGACCGTGGATCTCGACTGGGTGTGGGATTACATCCATCTCACCAGCGATGACAAAACCCGCCGGCTCGACCTGGGAGCGCTGCGGGATGAGGTCGAGTCGTGGTTTTCCACGGAGTCGCTGGCAGAAATCATGGGGTCAATCAGCGGCGAAACTGAGCACATTGCGCGCGAATGGCTCCAGCGTGCGGGAAAGCGCTGGCGGCCATTCCTTACGGCGGCAACTTTCCAGGCTCTGCGCGATACGCCCGAGGCGCCGCTGCCGCCGGACATCCGCAAAATCGCTGTAGCCGTCGAGTGCTTTCACAAGGCTTCATTGGTCCACGACGACATTGAGGACCAGGATGAGGAGCGCTATGGCGAGGAGACGTTGCACCAAGACTATGGAGTGCCTGTCGCGCTGAATGTCGGCGATCTGCTCGTCGGCGAAGGCTATCGACTGCTTGCGGAATCCGCGGCGACACCGGCACAGAAAGCGGAAATGATCCGTGTCGGCCGCTAGCGGACATCGTCGGCTCTGCCTGGGCCAGGGCGCGGAACTCTGCTGGGCTCGACGCCCGGAGCCGCTATCCGCCATCGAGGTGCTCGACATCTTCCGTCAAAAAACGGCTCCTGCTTTCGAGGTCGCTTTGCAGCTTGGTGCGATTTATTCCAGGAAAGCGGAGAAGGTCCGGGAAACGCTTCACGCCTACAGCGAAGCGCTCGGGATTGCGTATCAGATTCGCGACGACCTGGACGATCTGAACGCCGAGTCCGGCAGCGACATCGAATCTATGCGCATGAACCTGCCACTCGCCGTCGCATATCAGCGGGCCGTGGGCGACAAGAAGGCCCTTCTGGAGCGCGCCTGGCGGCGTTTGCTGCCCGACGGTTCAGCACATCAGATCGCGGCCCTTTGCCTGGAGCTCCATGCCGATGAGCGCGCGCGTTCGCTCTTCGAGGCCTACAAAGAACAAGCCATCCGCTCTCTGCAGAGCATGGACAACGCGAACCTGAAAGGTCTTCTCCGCCGCGTGGTCGGCAAGATTTTCAGCGACACGGAAATCAAAGGCTGGTGCAAGGAGTTCGAGGCGGTGAATAAGGTTAACGCGGAATGATGCTAAGATAAGCGCGGTTCCGAACACTACTTATGAGCCTGCGGTTGGAGATGCTCCAAGTGGCTCGGCTCGCGCCGAGAGTCCTACAAGAGTCCGCCCAGCTCGTGCGCGATTTTCTGCTTCGACAGTTCAACGGTAACGGAGGCTTTACCGATCGCACCGGCAGAAGCGATCTCTACTACACGGTCTTTGGCATCGATGGGCTGATGGCGCTTCAAGCCGAGCTGCCGGTGGAGAGAATTCGGTCGTACGCGCTGGGCTTCGGCGATGGAGAGCATTTGGATTTCGTCCACCTCTGTTGCCTTGCGCGCGTCCGGGCTTCTGCCGGATTGCAGAACGAAAATCACTGCCGAACGATCGTCCAGCGGATCGAACAATTTCGCTCTCGTGATGGAGGCTTCAATCCTTTGCCGGATCAGGTGCACGGGACGGTTTACGCGTGTTTCCTGGCCTTTGGAGCCTATCAGGACCTTGGCCGCGAGCTGCCGGATGCCCTAAGGGTGGTGCAATGTCTGAAGGTTCTCGAAACCGAAGACGGCGCATGGGCGAACGACCGCTGCGGAAAGTTCGGTTCGACGAATGCCACGGCCGCGGCGGTGACTTTATTGCGAAACCTGTCGATGCCGATAAACCGTTCCGTCGGCGATTGGCTCCTGGCGCGACGTCATCCGCAGGGAGGCTTTGTCGCCGCGCCTGGAGCGCCGATGCCAGACCTGCTCTCCACGGCCACGGCTTTGCATGCGCTCGCAGGCATGGAGGTCCCGTTCGAGGCTGTTCGAGAGGATTGCCTCGATTTTATCGATACGCTCTGGACGAACCAGGGCGCTTTCCATGGCCACTGGGGCGATGAATACACCGATTGCGAATACGCTTTCTACGCGTTGCTGGCCCTGGGGCACTTGAGTTTGTGAGCCCCGATGCGTTGGCAGCGGCTTTGGCAAAAGCCAGCAGCGCATTGCTCGGCGAGCGGCAGCCCGACGGGCACTGGACAGGCAAGCTTTCGAGCAGCGCCCTCTCTACGGCTACGGCTGTCTGCGCCCTTGCGATTCACCGTCGTCATGCCATTGAAGAAATTGTCGTGGCTGCGCCCTTGATTGATTGCGGGCTGGACTGGCTGTCGCGCCGCGTCAACCCTGACGGCGGCTGGGGTGACACGGACATGAGCATCAGCAATTTGAGCACGACCACACTTTGCTGGGCGGCGTTCGGCGCGGCGGATGAAAGCCGAAGATATGCGCAGACAGTGAACCGCGCGGAGGATTATCTCCGACACGCGGCGGGCGGTATTGATCGGGAGGCCATCGCTCGAGCGCTCATCGCTCGTTACGGCAACGACCGCACATTTTCGGCCCCGATCCTGGTGACGTGCGCGTTGTCTGGAAGATTCGGAAGAGACGCCGAAGCGTGGCGCGACATTCGGCCCCTGCCGTTTGAACTCGGCGCGTTGCGGCGTGAGTGGTTCGGCGCGATGCGTCTGCCGGTCGTCAGCTATGCCCTTCCCGCTCTGATTGCCCTCGGGCAGGTAATCCATCACCACAGACCGCCGCTGAATCCGCTCACGCGCTGGCTGCGAAACATCACCCGCGAGCCGACAATTCGAGTTCTCTCCGAGATCCAGCCTTCGAACGGAGGTTTCCTTGAAGCGACGCCGCTCACGAGTTTTGTTACGATGAGCCTCTCGGCTGCCGGCCTGGCGAATCACTCCGTGACATTGAAAGGCATCGAGTTTCTGGCGCGGTCCGTTCAGGACGACGGAAGCTGGCCGATCGATACGAATCTCTCAACCTGGCTGACAACGCTCTCGATCAACGCGATGCCAGAGCAACTCGATTTCGAGGACCGCCGGCGACTACGCGCCTGGCTGCTCGCCCAACAGTTTCGCTCGCCGCATCCGTACACCAACGCGGCGCCCGGAGGATGGGCCTGGACCGATCTTCCCGGCGGCGTGCCCGACGCGGACGACACCGCCGGCGCAGTGCTGGCGCTGCATAATCTTGGCGACATTGACGCAAAGGTCCGCTCCGCGGCATTGGCTGGCATTCGCTGGCTGCTTGATTTGCAGAACCGCGACGGAGGCATTCCGACCTTCTGCCGAGGCTGGGGCGCTTTGTTGTTTGACCGCAGCAGCCCCGATCTTACCGCGCACGCGGTGCGAGCCTGGAGCGTCTGGCTGGAGGAATTGCCCGTTGAAGCGCCGCGCCTCAGGCGCGCGATGGAGCGAGCCGTTTCCTTTCTTGCGAAAACGCAGCGCGATGACGGCGCGTGGATACCCCTGTGGTTCGGAAATCAGCACGCGCCCGACGACATCAACCCGACGTACGGAACGGCGCGCGTCGTCCTCGGTTTGCAGGAACTGGCCGCGGGGCATTTCTCGCCGGCGGCTCAAATGCTGGAGAAAGCGCGCGGATGGCTGGTGCACGCGCAGAATCCGGATGGGAGCTGGGGCGGGTTTCCGAAGGGTTCGCCGTCAGTCGAGGAAACTGCGCTCGCGGTTGAGGCGCTCGCGTCATTGCCCTGCGATGGCGACACCGAGGCGGCCGTGAGCGCCGGTATTGGCTGGCTCATGGAAAAGATCGAGTCCGCCGAGTGGCTGCGCCCGTCACCGATCGGCTTCTACTTCGCGAAACTTTGGTATTACGAGCGGCTTTACCCGATGATTTTTACGGTCGCGGCGCTCGCAAGGGCCAGGGATTACTTCGCCCAGTCGCGACAACTCAAAGGTCGCGGCTCTCGTCCGAGCGCTCGAGTTTTGCCAGCCGTTTCTTGATGGTCTCGACCTCTTTGGTCAGCTCGAAAACCGTCCGATAGATCTCGTCCTGGGCGTCTTTGTCGTCGAGCGCGTAAACCGCAGGATTGATTTTCATCAACTCCAGGGAAATGCCGTGACATGCCTTGCGAATCTGGGCGACCGCTGTGTCTCGATTCATCAGCACTTCGTAGCAGTGCGAGAGTCTTAGGCAAATGCCAAAACAAATCTACGGGTTGCACTCCACTTTGCGCAATGCTCGCAGCATGCTCCCCTGGCGATAACGGCTTCTATCGTCACCTCGCCTGCGGCTGTCTTCGTTCCCGTCGCGACCGTGGGCTTTGTCGCGCTCTTTGACCGGTGTGCTTGCGGGTTCCGACCGCTGCCCCACAGATCGAGCTTCGGCGTTCCAGCCTTGCTCTCTGCGTCTGTTTCCTCCATCGACACAACGGCCAATACTTCACTTGGACCTTCTGCCTGTTCACTAAGGCGATTTTGGCTCGGCCTCTCCACTCATACATGATTTGGCGAATGATCTCGCGGGCATCGTCAAACCGTCCCGCTCTGGCTAACCCAATGGCGACTTCTTGTGGGCCCATGAACGAAATTCACCCGCCGGCAGGGCCGGGGTGACGTTGATTCAGGAAAAACCCCGACCGCCATGCCGGTCGGGTGCAATGATTGGTTGCTGCTTTTCCCAGTTGCTTAAAGCCCGAAGTGGGCTTTGACGAATGTCCTCAGTTTTTCAATCAATTGGTGGGCGCCTTCTGGGTCGTAAACATAGGGAATGTAATCGTAGTGCTTAATGTCGGACGGGATGTCCTTCTCCCAACGAGTGATGAGCACAACCTTCTTTCCGACGGTATGAGCCATGCCGATCTCGTAGAATACGTTCGGGTTCTTCTGGGTGCAGTCGGCGAGGATTAGTTGCGCCGCGCAGATGCCATCCCAGACTTTTTCCATAAACGGCCCTGGCGCGAAGGGTGTCCGCGCGCCGGATGATCAACCCCAACTCCTCGCCCATCTTTTTGATATGGTTAGTGTAGACCTTTTCCATTTTGGCGTTGAACGGCATCAGGACGAAGACGTCGATTTTCTCATCGGGCTGTCTCGGCCGTCCGAAGACAGGGGTGACTGCCATTCCCGTCGAGTGTCGAGAAAGCATGGCTGCCTCGGACAGGCTCATGCCGCCAAAGGATACACGAATCTTCGACCAGAGGCCCGTGTCTTTGATCTCTCCGACCGGTTTCTTCCCACCTTCCGTTTCCTCATCTTTAAAGCTAATCAGCCCAAGATCTCGCATCTCAATCAGCTTGTCGCGTAGAGTCATGGCGTTTGTGTTGGTCCTGAGTTTTGCGGGATTGGCGTGAGCATATCTTCCGCACAATTCTTCCCAGGTTTTGCTTTTTGTGAGAAGCAGGAGAATGAGAGCGCCGTTTTCGATCTGTTCGTATGGGATATTATTCTCCATTGAATTTCACAGCGAACTCCTCCGGAAAGTTAGGCGTGCCTTCAGCGGCCACACATTTCCCCGCTTTCCAAAAACTGCGCGTCACTCGGTCTGCATATACGTCTATCTTGAAGCAGCTAACGCAACCCGAATCGCGGGCGGTCTAACGTCTGAGTTAAGGCGAGGCACGAGGTGGCCTCGCCTTGAACGAATTGTTAGAGCGCCGACCGCTTACGCTGGAGACGTGCGCGAGCTTGCGGACCTGGCGTGCCACGTCCATCAATACCTTTCCACCGCGGCGCCGGGTCCGTCGTGGTATGCCGCAGACCCTCGAGATGTCGTCAAGGAGCTGCAGGCACTGACTTAGGTCTTCGAGCGTCAGGCTGCTCTTTTCGCGCAATACCTCGGGAACGTGCTGAAACGTTGCGCCTCGGACGCGCAGTGGAAAAGTCGGCGTGTTCAATCCCCAAGCCGCACCGAGCTCGAAAAGTACGTAGTCGGACTTCGACGTCTCTGGGCCGATGATGCCCATCACGAGTTCAGCACCTTCGAGATCGGCTTGCAGCGAGGCTGCGGACTGCGATCCGACCGCCAGCTTGTAGCCCTGCACGGACGTGCATCGTATGTCGTCGGGCTTGATTTCGAGCCCAGCCTCCAGCAGACCGATCAGCGCGCGGGCAATGTCCTGATGGTGGTGGCGGTGGCTGATGAAGAGGCGCGGTGTCCGTGCTGCCGCATGCGCAACAAGCGCGTCGTGCAACTCGGCGGCGAGTTTCTTGACCGCAATCGCCCTCTCACCTGTCCCCAGCCAGAAACAATGAAATGCAGTCACGAAATTCGGAATCTCTTTGGTTGTCAGGACCGGAAGGACCAGCATGTTCTCGGTGTGCTCGTATGCGATCCCCATGGCTGTCTGCCCGACGACCCATTTCGACTCGAGGCCCCTGGGCGTAAGGATGGCAATAAGGGCGTCGGCTGTTTGCAGACCGCGGAGCAGCTGTTCCTCCCATCTGCCGGCGGCCTTGGCGTCCACGGGCAACGTCATCCGATGCCCCTTTTCCTCAAGCGCCGATTGAAGCTGACGGCCCAACCTGAAGTCCTTGTTGTTGCAAGTGATGAATAGCCGTGCCATCACTGATCCCCCATGGCCTCCTGCGAGGCACACTCGGCTCGAAGGATACTCACGAGAATCGCCGCCTAACAAGTGATTCTGTGATTTTCGGATACAGAGAGTTAAAAGAGATGATCATTGGCTTGCCCGAATAGGGGGCTCCCAAGATCGAAGGTTTGCCCGCAGGGGGGCTTCCGAGACTTCAAAGGATATCGGCCAATCCTTCGGCTCGGGAGTTCCATCCGCCCACGCTCGTCCTTCGATGATCCAGTTTCCCTCGGAAATCTTGCGGACCTGCAGGTGCAGGGATGTCCATGTGCCCTGCTTCCAATCAAAAGGTGCCGACGCCACGACCTGCTTGTCCTTCAGTAGTTGCACGGCGTTTTGTCCGGGCGAGATCTTCGGACTGACCCTGTCAATTCTTTTCGCATGTCGGGTGCCGGGGCTACGCTAAGAGTTCCTTTGTAGGGGTTGCTAACTCTGAGTAACTCGCGATTCATACGTCCTGTCTTGTCGAAATTTATGGACTAATGGAGCCTCTTTATGCCAAAAAGATTTGACTTAGATATTCGTTCGAACTCTCAAAGAGAAAGAAGAGGTAAACTAATGGAGCAGTATTGGGAACATGGTTGGTATTACCTGGCGGCGGGACAATCCATGGATATCGTCATTTCGTTTGGGGACATGCCCCAGGGACTGCAATTCATAGCGGCTGAGCCCCGGGGGAGCACTGTTGCACGGATGGATATCGTCAGCCACGGCATTCACACCGAACCGAGATTCGCCGCACCCCAGAAGGTAACCTACCATGTAACCATCGCCAACCGAGGGCCTGAAGGGAAAAACTTTGTAATTATTGGAGTAAGAGTGGGTTAAGATGGAAGAGTTAATGCGAAGGAATAAGATGCTTGTCGTGGCAGACGAGTCGGGCAACATTCTTGCTGCCCTGTGGCCCGGTATACAAACTGAGGGTGCCCCCTCATATACAGGTTTTAACCTATCGGCAGATCAAGTTGCTTATGAGGTGGAAATACCGGCCGAGTTTCACGAGTCGCCTCCACCAGATCTCACTCACTACTATCTCCAAATGATGGGTGGGCCAGCTCTTCGGCGGAAGCCTGCTGGGTGAGGATGACCTGTGCGCCGCATTCCCTTGTTCCAACCGTTGGTCCCCGCAATGAACCCATGCGCATAGGGATTTCATGGGGCGACGAGAGCATAACAGCCAGCCTGGGTTTTCCCTGGGGCAGAAGAAGAATCCTCCAAATAGATCAAGAGTCCCGCTCCCGATTATCGCCACTTCTACTGGCAGCGCGGCTACGGCGCGTTTTCGGTGAGCCCGAGCCAGCTCGACGCCCCCCTCAGATACGTGGAGACCCAGGAGGAACACCATCGCAGCCGCACCTTTCAGGAAGAATACCGTCAAAATTCCTAGGCGTTGCCCCAGACTGGTAATGAAGCAGCGCCGTTGGCGCTAAGGTCGCAGCGAGATGACGCTCAGATCGTCGAACAAAATTGGCTTGCCCGAATAGGGGGCTCCCCAGATCGAAGCTTTGCCCGTCGGTGGGGCTTCCGAGACTTCAAAGGATATCAACCAATCTTTTGGCTCGGCAACTCCGTTCGCCCACGCTCGTCCTTCGATCTTCCATTTGCCCTCGGAAATCTTGCGGACCTGCAGGTGCAGCCATGTCCATGCGCCCGGCTTCCACTCGAAAGGTGCTGACGCCACGACTTGTTGGTCCCTCATTAATTGCAGGGCATTTTGTCCGGGCGAGGCAAGCAACCTATAACCGGAGACGCCACTCAAGCCAACGCCAAAGCGGGATGCGAGCCGCTTGGTGCGTTCGGAACGAATGCGCGCCCGCACGGCGACGCCGTCTGATTCCGCAGGACCAAAGAGCGCGCCGAAGTCTTCGAGCGGAGCGCCGGGAAGCTCAAGCGCCTTGTTTCCATCGATCTCTTTGACGGAAAACTGGCCGGCTAGAACCATCAGCTCTTCGGGAACCGAATCGGCGTTAGCCGACTCGAAATCTGTTTTGTAAAGCACCGTGTCAGCGGGCGTCTGCGCGCTGACGGCAAGCGCAACAATCGTTGCGGCGATGACGATGAACCGATTATTCATTGCGCAAAGCCGGCAGGAGCGCACCGCGCAATGCAGCAAGGGCGGCGAGCCATGTCCAAAGCATGCCGCCGGCAGCGAGCAGGACCAGCACGGGAACAATGATGGCCCAAGGTGGTTTTGTGTCGGGCGAGAGCAGTGCGGGCAGCACCGCCAGCAACGCCGCGGTGACGCCAATTGCGAGCCCGAGCACGATCAGCAGCCAGTGCTCGCTCAGCACCAGACGCTGCAATTCACCGCGTCGAAAACCAACAGCTTGCAGGAGCGCCAGTTCGCTGCGCCGTTCCAGCACGTTGCGCAACACCACAATGCCGAGGCCAAAGCTTCCGAGCAGCAGGCCAAGACCGCCGAGCGACTGGAAGATCGCGATGTACGTGTTTTCGACTTCCTGAAAATCCGCAAGCCGCTGCCACGCGGGAACAACCTCCAGCCCCCGGTCGCGCAGCGCGCGGGAAAGCTGGCCTGCAACCCCGGCCGAGTTCTCCGGCGGCGCGTCAACCAGCAACACGCGGTGCCCTGCGACCGACGGGAATCGCGCGATGAAGTTGCTCTCGGAGATGATCAGACTGCCCTGCAGCACTGAGTTTCGCATCATGGCCACGATCCGAAGCCGGAACGTGTTTCCGCGCTCGTCCACGTACGCGAGCGTGTCGCCGACTTTTTTCCCGAGCGCCCATCGCACGGTCGCTTCGTCGCCGATCGCCGGCACGGCACCGTCTGCCTGTGGCTGGTCGAGCAGTGCCCATTCGCCGGCGAAAGCCCGTCGCTGTTGCAACTCTTCTGGGCGGACCGCCAGCAAGCGCGGCTCTTGCGCGCGGTTAAGGTTCAAGCAGCTCGCGTCATCCCCGTCGCGCACCCGCATGCCGACGACGCTCACGTTTCGCATGACCTGCTCGCCGAGTCCAAATGCCGCTCGCGCCTCAGGGGAGTTGAGATCTTCGTAGACCGGCAGCGTGGCCTGCGCGAAAAGCGCGAAGCCGCCAGTGCCGGAACTGCGTTCAGGGGCGTGCTCGCGCGGATCGTGGCGAAATGCGCTCACCGACACGATCATGAAAACGCCGGCAGCAAGCACACTGACCGTCGTCAGGCTGCGGCCACGGAGTCGCGCGGCGCCACGCATGCCGACGCGCGCGAGTGTGGTAGCAATGCGACTCGTGCGAGCCATCGCGGAAAGCAGCGTATGGCTGAACGCGATTCCGGAAATCAGAAGCAGGCTTCCCGCGCCGAAAAAGACGCCGGGATTTCGCGCAGACCCCGAGCTGATGGTCAACGCGAGCGCGCCCAGCAGGCTCAACACGCCGACCGCTGCGATGAGCTTGACGCGGGAATCGGTGAGCGGCGCGATCTCGCGCTCAGCCCCGCTCGCCAGCAACTGCGCGGCCGGACGACGGGCCTGGCCGCGCGCGGCAAACCACATCGCCGCAATCGCGGCCAACGCAGCAGCGAGAATGCCCATCAACAACGTTGAGGGCTGGACATGAAACTGAAACGACGCGGCATTCACAGCAGTTCTCCAGACCGTCGCAAGGCCACACAGCGTGAGTTTCGTGTAGACGACTCCGGCGAACACGCCCGCCGCCGTTCCGAGCACAGCGACTGCGATGCCCTCGAGCAGAAAAATCTGTTTGACCTGCGCTGGCCGAAAACCGAGCGCGAGCAGAAGCCCGGCCTCTTCGGAGCGTTGCTCCAGGTTAAACACGAACAGCATCGCCATGAGGAGCAGCGCGGCAGCGATTAGGAAAAAGCTGAAGCCGATGAAGAGCTGCCCGAAATCCATCGACTGCCGCGCGGCTGCGAGCGCCTGGTCGCGCACCGGCTGGAATGAGAGTCCGAGCTGAGCGGGATCGAGTTTCGCCAGCAGCATCCGCTCGAGTTCCGCCGCGTCCTGCGACGCCGGATAACGGATGGCGGTCAGATTTCCGAAGCGATTCTGCCACATCTCCTGGCCTGTCTTGAGGTTGATGAATGCTTTCGGTGTGCCTCGGAATTTGTCCCAGTAATCTTCGTCCTTTGGCCGGATACGACTCGTGTCGATGGGAATACCGGGATCCCAGTCGCGGCAGTTCTCCGCCTCGCTCACGCCGGGGAATGGCGGCGTCCACGACGTGTCAGGCGATTCGAGCGGCTTGATTTCGCTAATCTGCAAACTTCGGCTTTCCTCCTTCAACTTCCGTTGGTCGGCAATTACGAAGTATTTGAGCGTAAGCTTGTCCCCCACCCTTGCGCCGAGATCATCGGCCAGCCAGGAGTTGATGATGATTTCGTCGTCGCGCAAGCCGGCGATCTCCGTCGCCGTAACCATCGAGTAGGGGGTCGCGCGCTCTCCGAAGCGCAGTTCGTTAACAAGGTAAGTCAGGACGCCGGTCGCGCCAGGAACAGCTAGTTTCGCGGTCTGCGCGATGGGCGGATCGAGAAAAATGCGCGCGGCGCGCAGCTCCGGCCCGCCGGGGATTTCGCGGAGCTCCAAGCCAGCGTCGGCGAGTGTCCAGCCCTTGCGCAGCGCGGCATCGGCACGTTGTGGCGTGGCATCGCCGCCGACGAGCAGGGTGTTCACTCGACCGGGACGATTCAACTGGGTCTGCAAAGCCTGCAACGGCAAAAAGAGCGTCATCGGCGGGATCTGGCTGGCTTGCAGACTGAAGCGGCCGAACTGCGCCTCGCTGGCTATCGTTTGCAGGTGAACGCGGAAAGCGGTCGACGTGTCAGCGCCACCCGAAAGCGGCGCGTCACGCGAAACGTAGGAAGGTTCTTCCACGCGCACGACCAGCGCATCGCCCGCATGCGCACCCAGCCGGAGGGCCAGGTGCTCGTTCGCTACGGCGTCATCGGCATGTGCTCCCATGAAAAAGCCTTTGTCGGAGCCCAACTGCCAAAAGCGGTCATTCACGCCTACGATCTGCACGTTGGCGGCAAGGCGCGTGCCGTCGGGCTTCGAGACTGTGCCACGGATCGCGAGCAGCGGCGCCACCGGTGCGGCGAGATCGTCCATCAGGGCGATCGCCAGATCTTCTCGGAAAAAGCCAATCGGAGCGCTGAGCGCGAGCTGTGTGCGGCCGACGCGCGCGATCGCCTGCTGTTCGAGGGTGTAGCGAACCGAATCGCCCACCGCGAGTGCTCCGATCAGGATACCGCTGGCCAGCGCCGCGCCGGCAAAAACGCCGAGAGTGGTGCGCCAATAAAATCGGAGACTGCGCAGGACCAGGCTGAAGACACTCATTATAACTTCGCCCCGACAAGCGAGCCGTCGCGCATTTCGTAGATCCGGTCCAAACCGCGCGCGAGTTCCATCGAGTGGGTAACCACGATGAGGGCAACGCCTTCATCGCGATTCAGCTCGATAAGCAGCTTCCGAAGGTTTTCGGCCGATGCGCGATCGAGCGAGCCGGTTGGTTCATCAGCGAGGAGCAGCCTCGGTTGATTGATCAGCGCGCGAACGACCGCGGCGCGCTGTCGTTCGCCGCCCGAGATCTGCCCCGGACGCTGTAACTTGCGCGGCCCGAGGCCGGCACGGTCGAGCAGGCGCTCAGCGCGAGCGCGCGCATCGTTCCTGCCCTTGGCCGCGGCGGCGAGTGTGGGAATGAGCACGTTTTCAAGGACTGTGCACTGCGGTAGGAGATGATGGAGCTGAAAGACGAAACCGATTTTGCGATTGCGCACGGGAGCGACTTCGTCCGCGCTCAATCCGAGCAGGTCGTCGCCGTCGAAAAGCACCGTCCCGGAGGTTGGGCGATCAAGAGTTCCGATGATGTTCAGCAGCGTGCTTTTGCCTGATCCGGACGGCCCCACGATCGCGATTGCTTCGCCGCCGTCCATGCGCAGGTTGACGTCGCGCAGCACATCGACGTCGCCGTAGTCTTTCGATACGCCGTTTAGTTCGAGTAAAAGTTTCCCGGTCTTCATAGACGCACCCATCGTTTCGCCTTCATCTCGAAACGCGGCAGCGCGCCGGGCGCCGCGATCGATACGGGGATGCGAAGCGCGAAGGCGCTCTTGAGTTCGGATTCAAGTTCCGCGGCGAGCGGGGCCGCTGCGGGGCACCCGTCGGTGGGCTCGACAGTGATGGCGATCTCGTCCATTACGCCGCTTTTGCGCAGTTCCACCTGATACTCAGCGATATCAGCGTGCTCCCGAATGATTCGCTCGACGGCCGTCGGATAAACATTGACCCCGCGCACGATCACCATGTCATCGCTTCGGCCGAGGATCCCGCCTTCGAACACAAGCGTGTCGTTGACAAAACCCTTCTTAACAACGTCTCCCGTCCGATAGCGCAGCAGCGGCGACCCTGTGCGACCAAGCGTAGTGAGGACCAGCTCGCCATCTTCACCTCTGCGCACCGGCTGTTCCGTGATCGGATCAATGATCTCCGCGAAGTACGCCGACTCGATAACGCATAGCGTTCCGGGCCGCTCGGGGCATTCGTAACTCACCGGGCCGACCTCCGTCATGCCATGATGATCGAAGACGCGCGCGCCAGGCCAGAGTCTTTCAATCTGCGCACGAGTGCTTGGAATACTGCCGCCGGGCTCGCCGGCAACGATGATTGTGCGCACGCGTGATCCGGCGCTGCCGATTTCGCCGAGCCGCAGCGCATAGGTCGGCGTGCAGCAAAGAATCGTCGCGCTGTTTTCAATGATCGCCCGCATCCGGGCTTCGCTGCTGAGTCCCCCGCCGGGAATGCAGAGCAAACCGAGTTTCGCGGCCGCTTCAAACGATGTCCAAAATCCAAGAAACGGCCCGAATGAAAACGCGAAAAAGACGCGGTCGCCAGCACCGGCTCCAGCCGCGCGATAAACCGTGTGCCAGTTGTCGAGCATCCATTCCCAGCTCTCCGGCGTGTCGAGCCAGCGCAGCGGCGCAGCGCTCGTCCCGCTGGTCTGACTAAAGCGGGTGTAACGTTCGAGCGGAAAAGTGAGGTTTGAGCCGTATGGCGGATGTGCCTTTTGATCCTCGACCAGCTCGGTCTTGGTCGTGCATGGAACGAGTCTTGTGAATTCTTCGAGGCTCGCGATCTCTCCACAATCGCGGAGTTTCGCGGTGTAAAAGGCATTCGCCGGGACGATCGCCTTCAGCAGCGAGCGTAGCTTTGCAAGCTGTTCAGCTTCGACGACGGCGCGGCCATTTGGAGTGCCGCTTCTCGGCACAGCTTTCATTTCGCGCCGCTCACCACTGCGGGAGGTGTCTTCGAAGGCGGGGGCTTGTAAAGCGTGACGAGGCAGCCGCCGATCGCAGCCAGCGCGATGCCGAGGAAAAACTGCCAGCGCAATGCGCTCCAGCCGCCCGCAGGCGGATGCATGAGCAGCGCGACCACCGAGTTCACGACCGGCGCCCCGCCGAATACAATCGACATCACCGCTGCCGGCGATCCCTTCGCGCCGAACGCCAGCAGGACGCAGAACGCGCCGAACGCGCCGGCGATGCCTGCCACAAGCGACAATAACAGGCCGGACACCGGGAATCTCCACGACGCGCCATTCAGTGCGAGCACCGCAAGCGGCGCGAGCACCGCGGTGAGGAAATACGCGATGCCGACGAATAGAAATGCTTTGTATCGGCCATTGATCGGATCGTTCATGCCCACCTGTCCGCTATGCAGCAGCACCCCGTAAACGCCCCACGAGATCACCGTCATCAGCGAGAAAATGAGCCAGGCAAGGCCGGGCTGCGGATCAGAGGTTTGCATCGGCTCGGATTCTGGCGCGAATTATTTCCGGAATTGGCACCGGGCGAAAACCGCCGGTTTTCGGATCGCGCTCGACGCACACCGCCGTGATTGCTCCCGTGGCAACGCTGATCTCGCGGCCGTCCTCGGTTTTAAAAAACTGAAACTCGAGCGTGATCGACCGAGTCCCGAGCCGGCGCACCCTAACGGTGATTTCGACGATGTCCTCAAAACGCAGCGGGTGCCGGTATTCGCATTCCGCCTTCACGCGCGGCCAGCCGAGCCCGATCGACTTCTCCTCGTCCACCGAGAAACCGATCGAACGGTAGAAGGCGTGTTCCGCGGACTCCATGAATCGGAAGAAATTCGAGAAATGCATGATGCCGGCCATGTCCGTCTCAAAGAATTCGACCATGCGCGTCGTGCGAAATTCGTCGGTCACTAGTCTAGACTAGGAGGCTGCCGGACTTGGAAGTCCGAGTGGAATTTCCCCTCGAAAACTTACAGTGCAAAGACACCAACCGCCCGACTTCCTGCTGAAATTGGCACTTCGTGCCGAAAAAAAGGCCGAAAATTCGAGCCTTTCTCCGCGAAGCGGAGTTCCAGCAGCCTGTCAAAAAGGGCAGGTTCGTTTTTCGAGGGTTTTTCATGCTTCAAATTCCGGATTGGATCCCAAGTCCGGCAGGCTGCTAGAGGCTTATTTATTCGACGACTCGCCGCATTTCAAATGTACCGTAGTCAAACTTCGATTTGTAAGTCGCGTGGAATTGCGCGGCGGTAGCGTAGCCGGAAGTCTCGTATCGTCCCCAAACACCGAGGTCGGCTGCGCCGCGAAACTCAGACCGCCGGCCGCGTTGCTTCACGTGGAGCGTGACTCCGTACTGAACCGACAGCACCGAACCGTGCGTGGCGTGAAACCGCGCGTCGTATTGCCCGGCTGTCTGGGGTGTTATGATCGCGCGAAGCTTGCCGTTGTGCCGAGTGCGCTCGCTGTGCCAGCGCCCTTCCCACCGTCCGGCAATGCCTGCCGATTGTGCCGGCGGATTCCGCCACGCGCGGTCGAATGAGGAGCAGCCGGTTGTCAGCACGGCGACAAAGAGAAACAGTGCTGCGGCGCGCATGACGATTTTCATAGCTGGCTGAAAAGTTCCTCAAAGTTACGCGCCATTGCATCGCTCGTGAAGCGCGCGTTGACAATTTCACGGCCGCAGCGGCCGGCCTCGGCCGCGCGTACGGGATCGAGGAGCAACTTTTCCAGAGCGTCGGCGAGCGAGCCGGCGTCGCCCTGCGCGTAAAGGACACCGCCTCCGGTCAGTTCAATCAGTTCCGGAAACGCGCCGCTGCTGGGCTGCGCGACGGGCACCCCGGACGCGAGCGATTCGATCACGAACAATCCGAAAGCTTCGCCGGAACGCGTGGGCACCGACAGAACGGTCAGCCCGCGTAAGAACTGCTGCTTTTCGGCGTGGCTTAGATTCGGCAGGAATTTGACTGCGTTCGCGATGCCGGCTTGCCCCAGCTTGTCTGTGAGATCGTTCACAAACGCTCGATCTGCATCCGTCTGGGTGCCACCAATCTTCAGCCGCGCATGGGGCACCCGCGGCGCCAGTTTGATGAACGCTTCGACAAGTGTATCCAAGCCTTTGTCGGGGCACATCCGCGCCAGAAAGCCCACAGTCGGAAACTCTGGCGGCGTGGTTGCCGGTGCGAACCCGTCGAGATCGATGCCATTGTAAATCACGACAATCTTTTCGGGAACCAGCCGCAGGCGTTCCTGCATCAGCGCGTTGTAATACCGGCTGGGCGCGACGAAGCGATCCACGTCCGCGGCACGCTCCCGTACCAGTTGCCAGCAGCGCTCGCGGTAGGGCTCCGGCAGAGAATCGAGGAACGCATCTTCGCCCTGCAGCGAGCAGACGATGGGAACGCGCAATTCCTCGCGCACGCGGCGCGCTACGCCGATGAGGAGGGAATTCGAGAGGCAAACGACATCGGGCTTTTGCTCGATCAGCCACGCGACAAGTTTGTCCAACTCCTTTGCCTGGTGCCCGAACTCGCCTTTGATCATCGAGAGCGTCATCTCGCCGAGCTCGCGCGGGTTCGTCATCCCGGCTCTTCGCCCTGCCTGACGCAGTAGCGCCGGCGAATCAAGGAGCTTGTCGAACCACTGAGGCGTGCGGCGAAAGAAAGCGGATTTCTGCTGCAGATAGACGTTGATCCCGCCGAAAAAGAGCGGCGACTCTCCACGGCGACCGGAATCATCGAGCACAAGTGGCAGGTAAAGCGGCACCATGAGCGCATCATGCCCAAGCCGCCGCAGCGCCTTAACCAGCGCATGGTCGCGCAGACACGTGCCGCAGAAGAAACTCCCGGTGCCGGCAGTTAGGTGAACAAGACGCATTGCTTTACAAGCGGCCACCCTTGCGCTAACCGGACGGATTGCCGACGTTCATGCGTTTGGCCGCTTCTGCAAGCTCGGCGTCGAAGGTCAGCAATGGCAAATGCCGCCGGATTGCGAGCTCCAGATAAACCGCGTCATAAACGCTCAGCCGGTGCTCACGCGCCAGTTGCAAAGTCGTGTTGCTGTCCGGCTGACTATCGAATCGCAGGGGCAGTTCTTGGAGGAGGTTGAGCGCTGCAGCCGTTTGCGTAGGAGTAATGCGCTGCCGGCGTTCATTAGCGAGCAAGAGATTCCGAAGCTCAAACCAGAGCAATGAGGGGACAAAAGCTTCATCATCTTTGAGCTTTTCAAGCGCGGTGATAGCCTCCGGATGATCTTCGTCGGGAAGCATCCACGAGCCGACAACGGAAGCATCGACAACGAAAGGCATCAGTATTTGTGCCCCTCATGACGCACGGCACGCAGTTCATCGAGTGGCACGTTCGGCATGGTTGCCCGCAAAGCCTTAAGGCGCTCGACCGCCTCAACTCGTCGGTCACGGTTGATGCTGGCCTCGGGGATCAGGCGCGCAATCGGTCGTCCGTGGCGCGTGATAATAACAGTCTCGCCACGCTCAATCTCGTCGAGAAGTTGAGGTAGATGGGTCTTCGCCTCAGAAGCCTGAATTTCACGCATAGAATATCGACCGGTTGTTTAGACTAGTCAATATACGACCTCCCTCAAGAACGCAAGGAAATCCTCGCGCCATGGGAGAGCTTTCGGCTATTGGGGGTTTGGACCACCAGCAGTGAAGTTTCGCCGTTGCGTGTGCCTAATCGGTCGATCACCATTCTAGCATGCGTCAGTTACAGTGCTCGAAAAAGAGCAAAATTCCCGGCCCTAACGGCGAGTTGCGATCCCATCGCAAGAGCGTAAATACTATTCCAGCATGCTGTATGAGATATAGTTACGCATATTCTTCCAATATCTCAGTATGCTTAAAATGAGATGCTTAAATCACAATTATTAAAAGAAAGCTACGATCTCTTCGGGTCCGAAAGCGGCGCCCCCACCGGCAAATCTTCGGGCAGCGGCACAAACTCGCAGACTTTTTTCCATAGCTCGCTGAAGTCCTTGTTCACGTCGCCGGAGAGGCAATCGGTGATCTCGCCGGCCGCGTCGGGGTATTTGTCGATGACGCGTTTGAAAGAAAACTCCGGATCGTAAAACGCATAAACCAGCTTGCGCATGTTCTCGACGCCGTGGCGGAGGTCGCGCGCGTAGGACGCGAAGTGCTCGGGCGAGAAGTTTCGTTCGACGATAGCCTTGTGAACGGCCTCGCCGGCGAGCACGCCGCTCTTGAGCGCGAGCATCACGCCGCTGCTGAAAACCGGATCGAGAAACGCAAACGCATCGCCGACCAGCAGCAGGCCCTCGCAGCCGCAGTGGCGCGAGTGGAATGTGTATTCGCTGGTGACGAAATAACGCCCGACCTGCTCGCCCACGGAGAGATGATCTTTGATCCACGAGTTCTGCTCGACCTCGCGTTTGAAAATTTGCTCGGGCGACTTCACGCCGTCGCGCGTGAGATATTTGCCCTCGGCCACGACGCCGACGCTGACCATGTCGTTGTGCTGCGGGATGTGCCAGAACCAGCCTTTCTCGGGCACGTAGGCGACCGTGGTAGCGCCTTCGTCGATTCCGGGATCGCGCTTCGAGCCGTGGTAGTAGGTCCAGACCGCGACCTTGTTCAGATATGGATCGCGCATCCGCCAGCCTTGCTGCACGGCGGTGAAAGCCTCCTTGCCGGTGCAATCGAGCGTGATCGGTGCGCGAAGTTCGGTCAGGGTGCCGGTTTTGTCCTGCGCGAGCACGCCGGCGACACGAGCGTCTTCCCAGATCAACTCTTTCACGGTCGTTTCCTCGAGGACTTCGGCGCCCTTGTCGCGGGCGTTGTCGAGAAGCATCTGGTCAAACTCCGAACGCAGCACCTGCCACGTCTGCGCGACGGTCTCGCGGTCGTAGCGAGTAAAGAAATAGAACGGCTGCGACGCTTTTCCGGAGGGCGCGGCGAACTGGACGCTGTATTTCTTCACGAACGCCGAGGATCTCATCTTCGGGATCAGACCGAGCCGTTCCAGGGGGTGAAAGGTGAACGGGATAAGCGATTCGCCAATGTGGTAGCGGGGAAATTTTTCGCGCTCGAGGATGAGCACGCGATGTCCATACTCGCCCAGCACGGCGGCGCTCGCGGAGCCCGCGGGGCCGGCGCCGATGACGATCGCGTCGAAGTGATTTGGTTGATCAGACATTTTTGCGGCGGGCAATTGCGGGAGGCAGAATCTCGACAATCTCAGCGAGAAGCTGGGCTTCGCTGTTCGTAATCTCGTTGCAGCGTCCGTAGAGAGTCTGCGTGTGCGACAGTGTGAGCGCCGCGTTCATAACGTCGTCGGACTCGATCTCGAAAAACGCTCGCGGCTTGCTTTTGTATTCGATGCCGAAGGATTGCAGGATCGCGCCCAGCGGCATTTCGGCGCGGAAGATTTCGTGCTGCGCGCCGGTTGGAAACCGCTCGAGCAAAATTTTGATCGCGCCAAACTCGACCGTCTTGCGCGTGTCGCGCGTAACCAGCAAAACCTCGCGCTCGTAATAGGTGTCGTCCCGCCGGCTCTCGAGCACGTGCACCCGAATCTCCTCGTCGTGGAAGCGCTGCAAGGTGGACGTCATGTCATTCGAGTGATCCAACAGCTCTCGATACGCCTGCGGGATGCGGACGGCTTCAATGAACCGGACCTCGGGCAGCGCGCGACCGGTGTAGAAGTCGGCCAGCGGCTTGAGCAGTGAGGCTGCATCAGGCGTAGCGTGCATTGCGATGCTCTGGCAGGAAAAATTCGTGGAGGAGACGGTCAACTTGCAGAAGCCCTTCGCGGTTGATCTTGATTCGCTGACCGTCGATCTCTGCGAAGCCCCAATCGCGAAGGCGCTGGAGCGGCTCCGCAAAACGTTCTCGCGGGTCAACCCCGAATTTCTTCGCAAAATATTCGGTGCTCGCACTCCCGAGCTTGAGCTGCAGAACGAACTCGCGAATAAGCCGCTCATCGTCGGTCGGCGTGAGTGCGCGATAGACCGGCAGCCTGCCCGAGTTCACCGCACTGACGTACGGGTCGAAGTCGTGGTGGTTTTGATAATGCGTCCCGCCGATGTGGCCGAAGCTCGCGACGCCGAGCGCGAGCAGATCCGCGCCGGCCCAGAATTTGTCGCGATAGACAAAGCGCGTTTTCGTTTTGTCCTTCACCGCGGTGTAGGCGCTGGCGACCGTGTAACCAACTCTTTCCAGTTCCGCGAAGGCGTCATCGACCCAATCGCGCTTCTGCTCCCAATCTGCGACAGGCGCGACGAGCCTGCCCTCGACTTTCATTTCTTTGTAGATGGTCGTGTTGTAGGGAATTTCCATCTGGTAAATGGTCACGCTGTCGGGCGAGAGATCGATGGTCTTGCGAATGCAATCGCGCCAGTTCTCCTCGGTCTCCTCGACCATGCCAGCGATGAGATCGATGTTGATCTGCGGAAAGCCGAGCTCCCGGGCGTAGCCGTAGGCCCGCCAGATTTCCTTCGAGCGGTGAGCGCGTCCGTTGATCTCCAGGATATGGTCGTAGAAGTTTTCCACGCCGAGGCTAAGACGCGTGACACCGAGTTCGTGAATCGCCTTGAGCTTGTGATCCGTCAGCGTGCCCGGCTCGCATTCAAACGTCACCTCCTCGACCTCATCCCACGGCAGGAGCGCTTTCATTCCGTCGGTCAGTTGCCGGAGCTGGTTCGCTGAGAGATAGCGAGGCGTTCCGCCGCCGAAATAAACGAAGCTCGGCTTGCGCGCGCGGATGACCGGCTGGCGCGCGTAAACGGCCAACTCCTTCAGCGCCGCGTCAATGTAGCCCTTGATCGCCGCGGAGTCCTTGTCGGTGTAGACACGGAAATAGCAGAAGTGGCAGCGCTTGCGGCAAAACGGAATATGCAGATAGATGCCGAGCGGGGTCTCCGGTTGCGGCGGACGCTGGAGCGCTGCGAAGAAGTCGCCCACCGCGTCCGGCCGCCAGAACGAGAATGGCGGATAGTTTGAGACGAAATAATTGCCCGCGGTCGTGGGGTGATGAGCAGCGCTCGGAGAAGCGCCGGCAGTGAGCGGTTCCACTTCAGTTTTCATGATCCCAATTTCCTCATTTGAGCGGCGCGCCAAAAGCATACACCGCGCCGTCTTCGGAACCAATGATGACCATCCCGTTCGCTATGGCAGGCGAAGCGGTGAGTGGTTTGCCGATTTCGTAAGACCACAGTTCTTTTCCACTCTCCATGCTCAGAATGTAGAGCCGGCCGTCCTCGGACCCAAATGCGATCTTGCCGCCACAGACGACTGGCGAACTGTCCACTTTTCCGGCCGTTTGAAATTCCCAGATCTGTTTGCCCGTCGCGCGGTCAAGACAATGCACGCGCTTATCGCGTCCGCCGATGATCACGTGCTCGTCCGTAACGGCTGGCGAGGAGAAATAGGGGAAGGCGCGCTCCTTGTATTGCCAGGCGACGGTCTGGGCTTCGAGATCGATGCAGATGACCTCGTTTCCGTAATGGCCGACATAAGCAAATTTTTCCTTTAGCGCGACGGAACCGGCGATGTAGGCGCGGGCTTCGATCTTCGCCACCTCCTTGCCATCGGCCGCGGAGACGACGTGCAGGAGTCCGTCACAGCCGCCGAAGACGATTTTTTCGCCAGCCACGGCCGGCGCGCCATTCACATAGTTGTCGGTCGTGATGGTCCACGCCGCTTCGCCGGTGGCCGCATCGACGCAATGCAGCTTCGAGTCGTAGCTGCCTACGAGAATCTGTTCAGTGTTGCCGGTTGGAGGTCGAATCCAGTTTACCCCCCCGAGGATCTTGTCGCCGGTGGCATATGTCCACCGCAGCGCACCGGTCGCAACGTCGAGTTTGTATAGGCGACCGTCAGCTGAGCCGATGTAAACGTGGTCGCCCAAAATTAGCGGCGAGCCCTCGACCGCGTCAGCCGTCTCAAATGCCCACATCTTTTCCCCGGTGACCGAATTGAGGCAATAGACGTGCTTGTCATCCGATCCGACAACAACGCGTTCGCCGTCAATGGCGGCGGATGATTTTACCGGGCCCCCGGTTTTGAAACTCCAGCGCAATTCAAGCGAATCCGGCAAGTTGCCGGCAGCTGTTCCAGCCAGATCCTGCCGGCCGCGAAACATCGGCCACGAAGCTTGCAAAGCAAACGTGTCCGTCGCCAGCAACATGAGGATGATTCTTTGGAAGAGCATCACAACCGTTAGACAATTAAGCACAGGATCTCCCTAAACACATGTTGAACGAAGCCGCTTGCGCGGTGTGACTTAGCATTGAGCCGGTGAAGACGGGTGGCATGAGTTAGCGCTTTGAACCGAGACGTTGAGAACGTCGAGATGGAGCCGGCGAAGTTGGGCCCGTCAGGGCGAGCCGAGCGGGAGCGAGCGATCGGTGGGCTCTTTCCCCGGCGTCGGGCGCGGCTGGAAGGATCGCACCCGTTCGCTCCTTCGGGCAATGGGAGTTCCCGTCGTCCAACTCCCTTCTCACACTGCTATAGTCTAGGCTAAAGAAGCCGCGCAGCGCATCATTCGCGACGGCAAGCGCGCGAGCGAGGTCATCGCCAGAATTCGTGCCCTCTTGAAGCGAACGGCCACGAATAGGCTCCTGTTGGATATCAACGAAGTCATCCAAGAGACGATGGCTCTCGCACAGAACGAAGCCCGGCGACGCCGTGTTTCGCTTCGGACCGACTTTGCGGTCAACCTGCCATCGGTTCTGGGGGATCGCGTCCAGTTGCAGCAGGTGATTCTCAACCTGATGATGAATGGCATTGAAGCCATGAGCTCGGTCAGCGATGAGTCGCGACAATTGCTGATCAAAACGCAAGGGGACGATTCGGAGCAAGTCCTGATCAGTGTGACCGATTCCGGCATCGGACTGGATCCGAAGCACGCGCCTTTTTGAAGCGTTCTTTACGACCAAGACAGAGGGGATGGGCATGGGGTTATCGATCAGCCGTTCTATTATTGAGGCTCATGGCGGCCGCCTGTGGGCGACCCAGAATGCCGGATCGGGCGCGACATTCCAGTTTACCGTCCCAATGAGTCCTGACGTCGAGGCATGACCAAAACGACTCCATCGCATTCGTGGTTGTTGACGTCTGAATGGCCGGGAAGCTCGGCGCCGATCGCTGAGAAGCAGCGTCGGCAATGCTGCCACAATGAGGCGTGCAAAATAAGTTGTTGAAAAGGGAAGCATGCCCAACGCTCGAGGAGAGTTGAGATCGAAGCCGCCTCATTCGTGGACCTTGTCAGAATGGCCGAGAAGCTCGCCGAGCCGGCAGGATCGATCTGGCGAAGGAGCATGCTTCCGCTTCGCTCCTCAATTTTGACCTCCCAGGCCTGACGCCGGAAGCGATCTGTAGCGTCGCAAAGCGACACAAAGGGGAGATTCGGATTATTCATGTTCATTTCTCATCACCCGGCGAGGGCACACCAAAGGTGCCGAAGGAAAAATGGGATCTTCCGGAATTTCCGGTTGAACACCGCCCGAGCGAGACAAGTGCCGTTAAAGAAACATTCGGCGGCACGGCTGCGAGTCTCCCCGAGCATTTGCTCCTCGCTCCTTCTGGAGAGATACCCGTTCATAACACGAGGGACGAATACTTCGCGAGTAGCTGAATTGTTCTCATTTTTTCTCCTCTTGCAGGTTGCGTTGCTTAAGGCAGGTGGCATGATCTCAATCGGTCCTGCGCTGCTGATAATGTTCAAAATTCAACAATCAGCTTTCGAGCCAAGTTCTATTATCTTTCTAAGTTGCTTTGAATACGGTGGTTGCGTTGCAATAAGCTCGCGCGGGTCGGGTTCGAAATTTCGAACGTTCGAAGTCTCGTCTCCCTGAGGAGCACTGTCAGATTTGGCCGGTCCATGTAAGGGGAGGTATACGTCGATTTGCACCTTCCTTCGCAGACCAGCACATCAAGGATAGACGCGCCACTCTTCCCTTTCTCATGGGACCATTCGAATTTTCAATTGGTCGGAATCCCGACCGAGCGTGCGCCTTGAGCGTGGCAAGGGCGACCGATGGGGTCAGCGCGGGCTGGGAGAAAAACCGATCCTATTCTCACCCATCCTCGCCAAGCTTCTCAGCCGTTCGGACCAAATCGGCGAGGGAGGAGGCTCCCATCTTTCGCATGACGTGCCAGCGCTGAATCTTGACGGTGATTTCGCTCGTGCCGAGTTCCCCGGCCACCTGTTTATTGAGCAGAGGGATCAAGCCCGGCATGCGAACGTCAAGAACCAGACACGCCGGCACCGCGGCAGTCATGCCGCAGGAAAGCGCGCGCTGAGGAGAAGACTTCGACGCTCAATCCGGCGGAGCGTATGAGGCCGCAAAGCGATTCGCGCATCAATTTGTCGTCATCGACGACAAAGACCATCGAGCCGGCTGGCTCGCAATCCGATCTTGCCTCAGGCTTCATCGCCCTTCGTCCGTCGGCAGCGTGAACCGAAAGATAGCGCCATGCCCATCATTGGACTCGGCCCACAGGCGGCCTCCATGAGCCTCCGCGATCGACCGGCTGATGGACAGGCCCATTCCCATGCCGTCCGCCTTCGTGGAGTAAAATGCGTCAAAGAGCCGCTCCATTTGTTCCGGGCTCAATCCCATCCCGGAGTCCTGCACGGACACGAGGACGGCTTCCGATTCGTGCGCGGAGGTGCGAATGCGAAGAACGTGCGGACGATCCGTGACCGCGTTCATCGCATCGAGAGCATTGACCATCAAGTTCATCAGCAGTTGCTGGATTTGCACGCGATCCATTTCGACCCCCGGAAGATCGTCCGCGAGTTGGGTTTCCAGTTTCGCCTCGCGACGCAACAACTCCGCCTGCAGGAGAGGAAGGATCTCCAGAATCACGTCATTGATATTCAATCGTTGTCGCATCGGCTGCCCCTTTCCGAGCAGCGCGCGAATGCGCGCAATGACCTCCGATGCGCGTTTTCCATCGCGGACAATCCGCTGCGCCGTGGCGCGGACCTCATCGAGGTTGGGCGTTTCCGCGGCGAGCCAGCGCAGGCAGGCATTGGCGTTCGTCACGAGCGCGGCGAGCGGCTGATTGATTTCGTGCGCAATGGACGCCGTCAATTCCCCCATCGTCGTCACCCGCGCGACCCGTGTCAGCTCTGCCTCGGTTTTCTTCAGCGCTTCTTCAGCACTGAGGCGCGCGATCCTTGCGCGCAGTAAGACGATGCCTTGGGCGACATCGTTGGCGGCCTGCTGCAACAACTCCGTTTCCTTTTCGTCAAAGGCTTCCCATTCGTTCGAATAGATCAGCAGGCTACCGATAGGGCCGCCGTCCGCGATGAGCGGCAATCCCAGCACGGCTTTGATCTCATTCGCATCCGCCCATTCGTTCGAGGGAAGGTGCTCAGATTTGCCGCGTCGCTGATTCCAAGGCGTCGGTTTGCCATCCCGGATTACCGCCCGCGACAATCCATCCCCGCATCCTCCCGCGGCCCATTCGGGCTTGTGATCCGGTATGCCGGAGTGGCCGGCGTGCGCCACCGGGATGACCGAGTCGGCTTGAGCATAGCCCACCCATGCGAGGCGATACCGACCGGCTTTGACGATAGTCTGGCATACACGCGTCAACAATTCCGATTCGTCTGGGCTCCGCGCGATCGCTCGGTTGCAGATGCTCCGCACCCGCCACACACGATTGATCCGATGAAGTTCCTTCTCGGCCCGGGCGCGCTCCGCGACCTCGGCGGTCAGCTTCTCATAGGCCACCTGGAGATCGGCCGTGCGCTCCCGCACCTTTTCCTCGAGCCCCTCCCTTGCCCGCAGCAGCGCTTCCTCATCGCGGCGTTGCCGGCGAGCCAGCCAGCTGATAAAAGCTCCGGTGAAGAAAAACACCACAAACTTCGGCACTTCGCTAAGCGAGACCTGCCGTGTGAAGAAGGGCGGCGTGAGCCAAAATTCCAGAGCAAAGATGGACAGAACGGTGGCAAGAATGCCCGGTCCGAACCCGCCGATCCAACTGCTCAGGACGATTGCACAAACGAAGAAAGGCGTCTGGAAGGTCGGGGCATCCACGGAAGTCCTCAGCGTGAAAGTGATCGCCCATCCCACCAAAACCAGGAACAAGGCGATTGCGTAACGGATCAGCAGCGGCCAGCGATGCCGCCACGATCTGGCGAGTCTCACCTTCGCTGGTTTCGACGCTGCGTCGATTCCTTCATTTGACAGTTTCAATGGCGCTCGAATTTCGTCGAAAATTGGTCTCGTCCGAGAGGCTCAAAATCGCCGCCGTTTGTGACCCTGGCCTTTCCTCCCGCCTCAATCCCATCTT
Source organism: uncultured Verrucomicrobiae bacterium (assembly GCA_963810765.1). Lineage (GTDB taxonomy): Bacteria > Verrucomicrobiota > Verrucomicrobiia > Chthoniobacterales > Terrimicrobiaceae > DASTFP01. Next base: position 177,121 of record CAWEOV010000012.1, on the reverse strand, counting down.
TTTGATTCGAGAAAGCAACGTCGTCGGCTTGACACCCAGAAGTTCGGCAGCGCCATCGGCTCCCTTGATCTTCCAGCCGGTCTTTTCGAGGACAACGAGCAGATTGTCCCGCTCCCGCCGCAGCATCTCGGGCTCGGTGAAGAATTCGGGTGCGGCTATTTCTTCATCGACGGAAATGGCGGGCTGTGGTGGCAATGTGATCGGCAGGTCGAATTCCAAGGGGCCGCCGCGCGCTAGAATGACAGCACGCTCGATTACGTTGCGCAACTCCCGGATATTTCCCGGCCAGTCGTAGTTTTGGAGCGCGGCAATGCCCGCCGCGGTCAGTCGTGGCTTGGGGGATTTCGTTTCCTTCACGACCAGATCGACGAAATGCTTCGCGAGAAGCGGAATGTCCTCATGGCGCTCCCGAAGCGACGCCACCTCGAGCGGGAAAACGTTCAATCGATAATACAGGTCCTCGCGAAACCGGCCGGCGGCAACCTCTTCCCTCAAATTGCGGTTGGTCGCCGCGACGATCCGCACATTGACGCGCTTCGTCTGATCGTCACCCACGCGCTCATACTGCTTCTCCTGAAGGGCTCGCAAGAGTTTGCTCTGAAGATCCAAGGGAATCTCGCCAATCTCATCCAAGAACAGCGTACCGCCATTGGCCGCTTCGAAGCGTCCGATGCGATCCTTGAACGCGCCTGTGAAAGCACCCTTCACATGGCCGAAGAATTCGCTCTCATACAGCTCCTTCGGAATCGATGCGCAGTTAACGCGGATGAGCGGATTATCCTTCCGGTTGCTCCGCCTGTGAATCTCCCTGGCGATCAGCTCCTTGCCGGTGCCCGTTTCACCCAGAATCAACACCGTCGAATCCGTCGGCGCCACCACCTGGATGCGATTTAAGGCCGCGCGCAACGCGCTGCTCTCACCGACGATGTCCGTGGAGTCATTCTTCGTTTCCAACTCCGTGGAATGCGTCCCCGAGATTCCTTCCTGAATCGCGTTTAGCAGGTCATCCGCATTGAAGGGCTTGGTGAGAAACTCCATTGCGCCCGCCTTCATTGCCCGCACCGACATGGGGATACTGCCGTGGCCGGTTAGGAAAATAATCGGGATCGGGATACCCGCGTCGACAAGCTCCTGTTGCAGATCCAGCCCGCTGAGTCCGGGTAAATTCACATCCAGGATCAGGCAGGCCGGTGGCTCCATTCTTGCGCGTGCCATGAATCTCTGGGCCGAGGCAAAAGTCTCGACCTCAAACCCCTCGGATCGGAGCAGGTTCTCCACAGCCTCGCGCACATCGGGATCATCATCTACAACACAAACAGGAGGAACGGTCTTTTTCATTTCGCTGAGATTGCTTCGCCGCGACCCGGCATGATTTAGCGCATTATTTTTCGCTTCTTTTGAGAACAGTGTCGGGTTCCGCTCGAGCCTCGCCCAGCGCCGCATTGACCGCGTTCAGGAGCACATCCTCGTTGAAGGGTTTGAGAAGGCAGTCCACGGCACCGTCTCCGAGAACACGCGCGCGAACCATCTCGTCTCCATGCGCCGTAATGAAAATGATCGGGATCGAATGCTGGCTCGCGATCAACTTCCGCTGAAGTTCGGGACCGCTCATGCCCGGCATCCGCACGTCGAGAATCAGACAATCGGTGGCGTGCAGCGCTTTCGAATTCAGAAAATCCCCGGCCAATGCAAAAGCCTCGACCCTGAAGCCTACGGATTTCAGCAATCCTTCGAGAGACTCTCGGACAGACTCGTCATCGTCCACAATTGAGACTAGAGAAACGCTGATCATGGGCAAACTGTCTTGAGCACCATGCAGTACTTCGGGCCTGGCGTCTATCATACCTTAGTATAGGTATCCTTCTGCCGGACGCCAATTCACGCTTCGCCGACCCGGAGAAACGGTCTATTGACCGAGATCCGCAGTCTCAAGTATCGGAGAGGATACCCGTCAGAGACTTCACGGCGCCGAGGGCCGCGACTTCTTCGGAGCAGTCCCTGCCTGACACACAAAGGTTTCTTCGTTGTCTTTGGTTACGATTGGAAAAGTTAAGCGTCTCTAGGCCGATCCGATCAAGATGCCTGTCAGAAAGACCAGGACTCCGCCGACAACCACCTGGAAGGCCGCGGCAAGCAAAGGCGTGTCCATGTATTTGTGCCGGATCCATGAGATGGCAGCGAGTTCCAGAGCCACGACCACGACAGCGACCATCATTGCGACATGAAAGTTGGTGATGAGGAAGGGCAGCGTATGACCGACGCCCCCCATTGTCGTCATGAGCCCGCAAACTATCCCCCGAATGACAGGACGTCCGCGTCCACTGAGCACGCCATCGTCGGAAAGTGCTTCGGCAAAACCCATGCTAATGCCGGCGCCGATTGAAGCCGCCATGCCGACCAGGAAGGCATCCCAACTGTCCCGCGTGGCAAAGGCCGCCGCGAAGACGGGAGCCAGCGTCGAGACAGATCCATCCATGAGTCCCGCGAGACCCGGTTGAATGACCTGAAGAACAAACATCCGCCGGTGTGTTTGATCCTCTGCCTTCCTTGCCCCGGACTCTTCCAATTCTCTGTTGAGTTTGCCCGCGATATCTTCATGAGCCTGCTCAGCAGTAGCGAGCTCATCGAGCAGTTTGCGCACGGAGAGGTTTGTCGTTCGCTTGGCGGCGGTTTGGTAAAAACGCATCGACTCGACTTCCATCAGCTCGACCTCCTTTCGCACCTGCTGAACACTCAGGGCTCTTGCGAGCCAAAGAGGTTTCCGGCGAAGGAACCCCTTGACGTCCTGCCTTTGGATAAAAGGAATGTGCTCTCCAAATTGGGCGCGGCAGGTCTCCATGAGTCGCTGGGCATGCACTAGTTCTTCGTCCTGCATGATCTTGAGCATTTTCGCGGTGTCCGGATAATCCGCCCTCAGCCGGTCGGCATAGTCCCCGTAAATGCGCGCGTCATCCTCTTCTAGGGAAATAGCCAGAGCCAAAATCTCCCTTTCGCTCAATTCGGAAAATGCTTTGGTCATGCCCTCAGGTTGTCCCCGCGGTTTTGAACGCCAATGTACCTGGCAAAACCCCTCCAGCTCTCCTTGAGCGTTGTGCATGCTTCTCCGTTTCAACAACCCATCGTCTCCGCCTCATTTCGCACGCCTTAGGGTAGTGATTTGAGGCACGAACACGGAGCGCTGCGTGGAAGTTTGCGCGGCGGCGGCACTGAGTCTGAACTGGCTTTGATTGAGTTGATTGATGATCTGGCTCATGGCTCCCTGATTCAGATCGGCCGAAGCTCTCAGAGGTCCTTGCGCTTGTGAGGAAGTCGCCACCGGCGGCAGCGCCGTGATAAAATTCGGTTGCTCCGCCCCTGCAGAGTTGGCAGCCGTCAGAAAGCACGCCAAGATTATGAATCCCACAGCAGAATCTAGCCTTCTGCTGAGGAAAGCACACACCTGGCGGTTGACCCTCGCGTCGGTGGCTGAATCGATGGCGGATTTGGTAATTTTCATGAGGTTGTTCCTTTTTTCGGATTTGAATGAAGTTCGATTCCTCCTGGCTCAGCTTTTGTGCCAACAGACATACACTAGCTTGACATTCTGATCCGCAGTGTCTTACTGAATTGTTTCGGGCGCGGGGGCGGAGACGAAATTTCGGACGTTCAAATAATCGTTCCAATCGCAGCGTGAATCTTCGCCCGATCGCGCCGTAGTCGCTTTTGCGACGCTAAAAGATCGCTTTCGGGTCACGCCGAAGGCCAAAACTGAGGAGCGAAGCGGCAGCATGGCGCCTCGTCAGATCGACGCTGCTTCTCAGCGATCGGCGCCGAGCCCGATCGGTCGGAAGACGATTCACTTCAACCCCGCATTCATCGCTGCTACCTTCGCCAGCGACGACCAATCCAGATCCCCCATCCCATTCGCGACGCCTTCCAGCGCGTGATCGTGCAGCAAGCTCGCCGTAGGCAGTGGCACATTAGCGGCGTCCGCGGCCGCCAATGCGAGCCGCACGTCTTTCAATCCGAGTTTCAGCTTGAATCCGGCTGGTTCGAATTTGCCGCTTGCGATAAGGCCGCCGTATGTCTTGAAGACCGGGGCAGAGAATAGCGAGTTGGTCAGGAAGTCCACATAAGTCTGCGGATCCAGCCCATACTTGCGGGTCAGAGCCACCGCCTCACCGAGCGATTCGATGATCGAGGCGATCAGGAAATTACCGCTGAGCTTCACGACATTCGCCAGCGGTGGTTCCGTGCCCATCACGAATGTCTTCTGTCCGATTGCACTCAATAGCGGCTCGCATTTCTGCACTACGTCGGGCGCCCCGGCGGTAACGATAAACAGCTTCGCCGCTTCTGCCGCCTCCGGACGCCCGAAAACCGGCGCTCCCAGGTAACGCTGACTTCGCTCTTCGTGCGCCTTCCACATCCGCCGCGAAAGCTCGACACTGATCGTGCTCGACGAAATGTGGATGGCGCCCTTCGGTAGGCCTTGCAGTAACCCGTTCTCGCCGAACACTACCGTTTCGGCCGCCTGATCATCAGCAAGCATAGTGACGGCGACTTCCGCATCTTTTGCGGCCTGTGTCGGAGTGTTTGCGGCCGCGGCTCCCGATACCTCCCTTGCGCGCTCGCGGGTGCGGTTCCAAACTGTCACCTGGTGGCCCGCTTTCACCAGATTGCGGGCCATCGGCGCGCCCATGTTCCCGAGACCTAGAAATGCTACTTTCATTGCTTGTCCTTCGAGTTGTCCTCTCTCATCCACACCGGTAGCGGCTTCGTGTGCTGCGGTTAGTTGACCTTAAGGTAGCGAAGCTCAAAATTCCGGCAAGGTAGACGTTTCACTTTGCCGAAAAATCGCCTTCGCTACCTCAAGTCCCCATAGGCGGCTCTCACGGAGGTCAGTAACCTCATTCTTTGCCGACTTGGTAGTTCCTGATTGAAGTGACTGGCCCAGCCGCCGTGGCTGGATCGTTCCGGCATAAAATTGACAGTTCTGTCCAAGAAGGACGCCGTCAGCCCCAAGCGACAGATGCTCGGCTGTCGTTTCGAGGAACACGATCTATCAATTTGTCGCGATTTGGTGTCGTCCAAACGTTGCTTGGCCATGGCTGAAGAGGCGATGCGGTCATTTCCGGTTCGCCCCATTGGCTTTTGGCAAAGCCTTCCACAAGGCGCTCCTCGCATCATCGTTTCATCTGCAAAGTCTATTGTCTATTTAGTGATACGCTTTTCGCTAACTACCGGTCGTGCCTTGGGCACCTTGCGCCGTGCTCTGAATCGATACGGGCATCCCTTCATTTAGGTCGTCAGCTGGGTTCTGAACCACTCTGTCCTGGGCGTTGAGTCCGCTGAGAATCTCTGTCTTGGTACCAAAGTCGCGGCCTAATTTTACGGATGTGATACGGATTTTGTTAGAGGAATCGACGACCACGATTCGAGATCCTTTCGCGTCGATCAGAATTGCGTTATTCGGTATCAATAGGGCCGCCGTCGGGCTCGGCAGTGAGAATCTGGCGTGGGCGCACATGCCTGCGAACAGGCGACCGTCCGGGTTTGGAACGTCGATCTCCAATAGGAGAGTCCGCGAACTTGGATCGAACGCCCCGGCGTCTCTTGCTATCTTTCCAGCAAATGTCTCGTTAGGATATTCATCTACCGTGATTGCCATCTGTTCGGAATCTATCGATTGCTCATTTTAGCTTTCTGTCCGTATTGACGTTTAAGGGCATTCTGTTGCGTCGGTCCTTTGCGGCGAATGCACAACGCCGCGAGAGTACAGTCCTGCTATTCGGCATCTGTGGCGCCCGCACCACAACGTATCTGTCAGCTGGTACTGACCGTATACCAGCGCCTTGCGGTTCCTGCATCGCTGTGAGGGAGTTCACCACTCCAGGCTAATTGTCTGCCTGGTCCGGGCGGAGCGACGCGCCGCATCGAGGATGCGCACGACAGTGAGGTTGTTGGCCAGCGACGAGCGGTCATTGTCCGCCACCTTCTCCGTGCCGCGCACCACAGCGGCAAGGTAGGCGAAGCCGTCGCCGTATTTGCCGGGCAGCTCCTTGGGTGTGAACGCCCGGTCCGTCTGCTGCCCCCGCAGGCGCATACGGACGCTCTTACCGTCCGGAGTGAAGATGCAGCCGTGCGTGCCGAAGATCTCCAAGTCTTTGCGGTGGTCGGGCCAGTTCCAAGAGCCCTGAATGATCGCCTGTGCTTGCGGGTAGGTGAGGATGAGGGTCGCCTCGTCGTCCACCCGAGCGTAGGTGGAATCGTGCTTTAGTTGCTGCGTTACGGCTGTCACGGTCAGAGGCGCGGCACCGTGCATAAGCCAGGTCAACAGATTTGCGCCGTAACATCCGAAGTCGATCAGCGCCCCGCCGCCGTTCTGTGCCGGGTCGGTGAGCCAGGAAAGAAACTCGGGCGCGACTCCGACCTCTTTCGGCCCGAAGTGCCCGTCGCGAACCACCACCTTGCGGATCGGCCCCACCGCCTTGCCATCGTGCACCAGTTCGAAAGCGGTGTACCCGCTCGGGTACCAGGTGGTCTCGTAATTGGTCAGCACGTGGATGCCGTGGCGCTTCGCCAGCGCTTCCATCTTGTCTGCGTCCTCCACGCTGAAGGCCAGTGGCTTCTCGACCATGACGTGAATGCCGCGCGGCGCGGCCGCCTCCACCACCGGGAGGTGCTCAGCGATGGAGCCAAACGCCGCGACGGCCTGGGGATTCACCGCGTCCAGCATTTTCCCGAAGTCGGTGTGCACAAGGCGCGCGTCGAAGCCGAACTGCTTGGCGTAGCGGTCCACGACCTCACGGTCCGGCTCGTAGATCCCCACCAGCTGGACGTCACCCTTTTCGGCGCGCCCGAGGATCCAGCCCACGTGACCGTGCGTGAGGCGGGCGACTACGATCGGCACCGATTGCTGAGCGAAGGAAAGAGTCGTTTCAGAGGGCTGCATAGGCTGACCTAGTTGAATTTTTCAGGGTGAAACCTCTTTCCGCCAGCTGTATTGCGGCTCGTAGCCGAGTAGGCGGCGCGCCTTTTCGATCGAGAGAAGCGTCTCATTGGGACCGATCTTTCTCTTGAACGGCACGCCCGGGTAAAACTCAGCCAAAACCTCCGCGTTCGGCCGACTCAACACGGTGTCCGCGTTCGCAATGATGAAGACATTGGCGCCCTTGAGCGGCGCTTCGAGCGATTTTCGAATCGCCTGTGCTCCATCGCGCGCGTCGATATAGCCCCAAAGGTTAAACCTCCGCCCCGCTGGGTTTGTGTCGAAGCTAGGGAAAGCTGCGTAGTCCGAGGGTTCCATAACGTTGGAGAACCGCAGGCAAACGACTTTGAGCTCCGGAGCCCACCTGCAGAACTGCTTTGCAATCTCCTCGCCCACAAACTTGGAAAGCGAATAGCCGCTTTGCGGCCGTGCCCCATACTCTTCGTCAACTGGGAAGTAGGGCGGTGGCTCGTCGAACGGGAGCCCGAGGAGCGTTTCACTTGACGCCCAAACAACATTTCTGATTCCGAGCCTGCGCGCCGCTTCGAGAACGTTGTAAGTGCTTATGGCATTGACTCTGAACGCCGTTTCATTCGGCACGATACCTGGCCCCGGAATTGCCGCCAGGTGAACGATCGCGTCCACGCCCCGCGAATGCTCAAAGTCCATCGCCGAAAGGAGGTCGATGGTCTGAGCCATGTTCTCGAAGTCGATCTTGAAAAAAGGGCACTGACTCTCCTTCGGTGGGAAAATGTCCGCGTTGATGACCTCATACCCGTGCTCGACCAGATCTTGAACACATGCGCGCCCCAACTTGCCGCTGCCTCCAGTAACGACTACGCGTGCCATAGTCCTTTCCTCGTTTTCGTTGTCATAGTGCTTTATGTTTTCTAAATTTTCAATTTTTGGAAGTGACAGGATTAGGGACGGGCGAGCGGCTGTAATATTACGCCTAACACGCATCGGCGACACAGACATTACGTCTGCTCAAACGTGATGTGCATCGACGGTCCTCCTTGGCTGGCTCGGCAACGCATGAGACTCGTTGAGGTGTTCATTACCCTGGCTGAACCATGCATTCCAGCAAAGGCCGGCATGTTTCCAAATCGGTTGCCTCGCCCCCCACCCAAAAAGTGAGTTTCGCGCCCGCCGCCTGGCCCTTGGAGCCAGTCACCGGGGCGCCTAGGAAACGAATGCCTTTCGCCTGTGCCTGTGCGGCCATCTTTCTCGAGAACGACGGGTTGACAGTGCTGCAGTCAACCCACATTTGGTCCGGCCCTAGATGCGAAAGAATTCCGTCTGTGCCCAGGACCACTTCATCAACGGCGTCGGGATGCGCAAGCATCGTGAAGATCACCTCCACCTGTTGCGCCAAAGCGGCGGGGGAGTCGGCCCATCTCGCACCTTCAGCCACCAAGGGGTCCGCCTTTTCACGAGTCCGGTTGAAGACGACAAGGGAGTGGCCGCGTTTTTGCAGGTTTGACGCCATGCGGCTGCCCATGATGCCCAGACCGATAAAACCAATTTTCATTGGCCTTGTTCTATGCGCGATTACGGTGTTCATGATTCCAGTTTGGTAAAGGTTTGCAGTCAGCGGGCGCGAAGACTTCGATTTCTACGGATCGAGTGCAGCGACGATTCTTTTGTTTGATTTGCGATCATCAGTTTGATCCAAACAAAATAGCCCCGAAGACTCGCTCCTCAATTATACGTTAGTATTAACCGCTATACCGGAGTGCAGTAAGCGTTGCGCCGACCGACCGACCGCCATTTCTGTGCTTTGTGAGAACGGTTATTGCCGGCAAAGGTGTCTTAAAGTTTCGGCGCGAGAACGTCCGCCTTGTTTTGCTGCTCCTTCTGGCTGGTCGGCAAAAAATCGAATAAGTGCTTCGGATTTGTGCAGGGCTATGATGAATGCCCCAAGCGCCGTCTTTATCAGATGGCCGCAAGGACGTACCAGCTTGCAGTTCTACTCAAATCCGTAAGCCGAGCATCTGCTCGACAGGTTCCAAGTGACGTGCGGCTGAGCGTGTTACCATCTCGATAACGCTCACTTAGTTTGGGACAAAGCCGCGATTGCGTTGATATAAGTGCTGAATTCCGCAACCCCTTTGAGCAACTCGCGCGTGGCCTACTTCTGGCTCGAGAGGAGTACCCTCTAGATCAATCTCCTCAAACTTCAGGTGTCGGAGAGCCTGAAACAGATTGCCATTCTACAGATACTATTAGTGCTGACTTAGACTGCGATCAGCACGAGTTTCGTCGAGTCCACCGTAGATCTCAAGTCATCAGCAAGCGGTTCCTGAAGAAGCTAGAGACTCGGTGCCAGGAGCGTCGATCTTCGCGAGCCGGCGACGAGAGTCCAGGGCGAAACTGAAGGCTGCGACAGTGATGCCGGCGATGCTCAAGACCGCGCCAACCCACACAGGCGAGATGTATCCGAGTCCGGCGGCAATCGTGAGCCCGCCAAGGTAGGCGCCTAGGCTGTTCGCTATGTTGAGCGCCGAGTGGTTTAGCGCCGCGGCAATTGACTGGCTGTCCCGCGCCACGTCCATGAGACGTGTTTGAATGGTCGGCGCGACCGCAGCGGATGCCAGCCCGACGACGAACACGGAGACCAGTAGTCCGGCGAGCGTTTGGGCGGTCAATGCCAGGCCGATCAGCCCGGTCACAAGCAGAGCGAAAAACACGAACATCGCCTCCGCAACGCTCCTGTCGGCATACCGCCCGCCTGCCAGATTTCCGACCGTCATTCCAAGACCGATCACGAGGAGAACCCAGGGCACGGCGCCCGCTGACAGGCCAGTGTGTTCCGTCGCAAGCGGCGCAACATAGGTGTAAACAGCGAACAAACCCCCGAATCCCACGGAGCCCATCAGCAGGGTCAACCAGACCTGCAGTCGCCCGAATGCCTTGAGCTCGTTGCGCATGGTGGCCGCCGCGTTGCCGGGTTGCCACGGGACCAAAGCCAAAACCGCGCCAAACGTCAGGGCAAAGATCGCCGCGACCACGATGTAGGATGCGCGCCAGCCGAAATTCTGGCCCACCCAAGTGATTGCCGGCACTCCCACAACGTTCGCAATTGTCAGGCCCGAAAGCACGAAAGCCACGCCCCGACCGCGTTTGCCTGGTCCCATGAGCGATGCCGCCACGAGCGATGCTATGCCAAAATAAGCGCCATGTGGCAACGCGGAGACGAATCGTGCGACCATTACCAGGCCGAACGTCGGCAAAAGAGCGGACGCAAGCGTTCCCAGCGTGAACGCCGCGAGCAGCCATAACAGTAGCTTCTTGCGCGGCCACCGCGCCGCCGCAGCGGCTATCGTCGGCGCTCCAACGACCACACCGAGGGCGTAGGCCGAGATGAGCCAGCCCGCCTGCGCGTTGGCGCGCTCATGGCTCTCCGCGTAGAGGCCTGGAAGCAGGTCACTGGCGAGATTCGGCAGCAGCCCCATCGCCACGAACTCGGTCGCCCCTATCGCGAATCCGCCCAAGGCAAGAGCCAGAAGGGCAAGACAAATCCTCGTCGCCGAAAGCTTTCCTGTCTCCAACGCTTCCGTGATAGTAGCGATGTCTTGTGCCACGGGAACCGCCTTGAAGACGAGAGTCGGGTTCTTCGTCGCATCCTGCGGCGAATACTTCTTAATGGATTCGAAGTCGTCCGTATCGGCGACGACAGTGTTGCACTGCTTGAGTTGATCTAACGGGCTAGCGGTAGCGATGGCACTCATGTGGTCTAATTTTGGTGAGTGGCCGACACAACGGCGATGCTTAGACACAAAAATCTCGTAAACATTTTCATAGAACGCTTTTGTTAGTGGAGAGGGTGCAGCGACTCCTTCGGAATCAACGTCTGTTCAAAAATAGGCGGGCTTCTTAACCAAGCACGCGGAGGATCAAGCACGCCGTCTCATCCCAGCGTCCCAATATGAAGAAGTCCTCCGCAGAGAAATGCTTCTTCGTCTCGTAGCCAATCGATCTTATTGAGCTGCTCAGCGAGTCGCCAAGACACGCTTCGTTGTCCAGAATCGAGATCAGCGATTCTTTTGCTTCATTCATCAGTTTCATGCAAGTAAATGTGCGCCGAACGACTCGCTCCTCAATTATACATTAGTATCACTCCAATATTAGGAGTGCGGCGAGCGTTCCGCGACGGGCATTCACTTGCATTGACGAAGGTCCTAGGTAGCGGCTAGCGGCCCAGTGCCAATCTCTCCTGCATCGTTACCAAGACGGCCAGCGAGTCGGGTGCCATTTTGCGTCCACCTGGCCGAGCTGAATCTTCGCGGTAATCTTGCTCGTGCCTGGTTCGCCAGCTATCGTTTTCCTGATGGTTGAGTGCGGGAGGAGAATGCGCATGCGCATGCAGACCATGACTCTGGGCCCATTGACCGTCAGTTCGGCTCTGCCTGGGCACCATGCCGATGGGTGGAGCGACCTCCGCCAGTGAGGCCCAAAAGATGCTGGATCGGTTTCTCGGTGCCGGCGGCACGTTCATCGACACCGCCGATGTGTATGGCGACGTTGAGTCCGAGCGGACCCTTGCGCCCTGGTTGGTCCGGCACCGCGAAAGGGTCGTACTCGCGACGAAGGTGCGCTTCCCCGTCTCCGACCCGCGCAGCGAGGGACTGGCCCCGGACCGGATCCGGGCTGCCTGTGATGCGAGTCTGCGCCGCCTCGGTGTGGACGTAATCGACCTGTACCAGGTGCACGCGCCTGACCCGACAGTGCCGCTGGAGGATACTCTCGCCGCGCTCGATGGGCTGGAGTCGGCGGCAAGGCGTGCGATCGAGCGCAACTTCCGGGTCGTGGACGCTGCCTAGGCCATTGCAGCGCGGCACGGTCGACCTATCCCCCAGGTGGCCCTTGCCTGGCTGCTCGGTGTACCTGGGGTCACCGCGCCGATCATTGGTCCGCGGACTCTCAACCAGCTGGAGGACCTGCTCGGCGCTACCGAGATGGAGCTCGACGACGAGGAACGGCGTGCTCTGGAAGAGCCGGCCCCTCCTCCAGAGGTCTCTCCGCACCGCATGCTGCGTGAGCAGATCGGTCAGCCGGACGTTCCGTCCGTACGCCGCCCACGGCGAGTCTAGCGGCGGAGGAGCACCGCCGGTCCGATGCCTCGGCGGGCAACGAGGAGAACGGGAGATTCTCGGGGTCAAGCCACCTTCCCGGAGCTCGGTGGAGATTGATCGCAAATTGCGGTGATCTGCTCTAAACTAAAAGCGAATTCTCACTCACGGCTGCGCTCTTATCCCGCAGAGAGGCCTGCAACAGGGTAAAGGCCGGCTATGTGCGCATTTGGCGGAGGCGTTTGTCAGAGGCAGGCTCGGGATACAATAATAGACAAAGACAAATCCAAAACCGCAGTGGCATTGAATAGGCTTTCGAACCGAAATAGTGACGCCCCACTCTAAATTTTTATTGCTCTGCTCTGCCGATGACGCTGGTCCTGAACACTGTCAGGCAAGCGTTGATTTAGTCGGCTAGCGATCTGCAGCGCCAGGTATGCCGCGAGTTGCTTCCACGCCGAGACACGGTTGAGAACAGGCGCATCTGTCGTCCGTATCTTTGAAAGCACATCTAATGCGGCGCGACGATCTCCCTCCGGCAATCTTTCCATCAGTCGCGCTTTGTCCCGGGTATGTATGATGCAGGACTTCCGGCCGCGGGAGCACGCCACGTAGGCCCCTTTGGCGGTAAGGCGATCCGCCGCAACACTACGACATGATCCGCCGTCCTGTCCCTTGAGCCTTGTGAGAGGTGACTGCGTACCCGTGGCACCATTGCCGGAACTCAGCGGGAACACACACTCCCTCTTTAGTCTGGAGCGCGCCATCTGGCGCGATCCTCGAAATTGTTAACACCTGTCCATTGACGAGACCAAATTCTTGTCATTGGTTCGAATGAACACCTTGTCACCGGGGGAGACTTCGATCTGCCGCGAGCGAGCGACATCGAACGAATCAGCGCCGCGCAAATCCAGTGCTATTTCTTTCCTAGAAGGAAGGACCACTACGACTTTACCTTTTTCAACTCGCACGACCGTTGCGGAGGGGATGTGGCGATTGCGCGCAGGGGCAAAGGTCACCACTTGTCCCCGTCCATAGCGCTGCCAATCCCTCTTCTGCTGATTCGTCCAGAGCAGCGATTCATGGACGGTGACGCGCGCTGCTTCGACCGGGAGGACGCCGTGCTCCTTAAAGCCTTTGCGGATCGACTCCGTAAATCGATGGTTTTCTTCCCAGGTGAACGACACAGCCAAGCCCAAGTTGACTGTGCGCTTCGAGCACCCGCAAGAAATCGCCGGCTTCCACGGAAACATGCTGACGAACATCGCCAACGATAAGCACGCGCATGTTGTGTTTCTGTGCCATCCGGAGGAGCGCCGCTCCCTGGCGATTGGACTTCAATCCTGCCTCATCGCAGATCACTACCGCGTTCTGCGGCCCGCCCTGCGCCCACCTGCTGGGCGACATTTCCGAACGGTCGGTGCGCCGTTTGATTGCCAGCGGCGAATTGCCGCAGCCCGTCAAGGTGCTGAGCGCGCCAAGGCTCTACCATTCCGAAGTAAAGGCGTATTTGGAGCGTTTGAAAAACAAGCGTCCCTCCCGGCAACGCTAGGGTTTATGCGCCTCGGCGGGCGATTTGTTTCAAGGAAAATTGCATTAACCGTGAACCATGATATGATTCACATACTCATGAAAACCGCCACTGTTCGCGATTTGCGCACCCGCTTTCCCGTGGTGGAAGGCTGGCTGGCCGAAGGGGAATCTGTCGCCATTACCAAGTCCGGCAAGCGCATTGCCATGCTGACCAAGGCCGATCCCACCCCGGAAGTTTCTCCGCGTTCCGCCTTCGCCAAACGCTTCGGCACTCCGCTGCCCCGGCCCCGCAAGCCCACCAAGATTGCGCAAACCTTGATCGAGGATCGCGGCGAATGACTTATTGCGACTCATCCTTTCTGGCCTCGCTCTACGTGCCCACGGACGTTTTCAATCCGCAGGCCCGCAAGGAAGCGGCCAAATTCACCGACGCAATTCCTTATACGCTTTTGGGCGAACTCGAACTTTTGAACGCGCTCCGGCGCGGCTTGGGAGATGCGTCCTTCGATCAATCCGCCCATGACGCCATTATTCGCGACCTCGACACCGACGAAGCCGACGGATTACTCGAACGCGCCGCCCTCAATCAAATCAAGCTCTACGAAAAGGCTCGCGAGCTTTCCAAGAAGCACACGTCCGCGCTCGCCTGCCGCTCGCTCGACATTCTGCATGTGGCGTCCGCCCTTGTCCTCGGGGCCAAGAAATTCGCCAGCTTTGACCACCGCCAGCGCAAGCTTGTCGCCGCCGTGAGCCTCCCGCTCGTGCCGCTTTCCATCGCCAAGTAAAATTCTCACGCTCTCACATCCCATGATTCTCACCGTCTTTCGTCCCAAGCGAATCAAGAACGGCAAAATCCGCATCGGTCGCTCCTATCGCGGCAGATACCGCCTCGATGGAGAAGAGAAGATCACAGACATTCCTCTTCACACGACAGACAGGCGCGTGGCTCGACAGCGCATTGAGCAAATCGTGAAGGAGAAGCAAATGGAGGCGGTCGGCCTACTTGCTCCGCATGCCACCCGCGCGGCCTCGCAAACGCCGCTTGGAAGGCATCTCTCCGACTTCGTAGCCGATCTGCAAGCCGTGGGCCGTGACGGGCAATACATCTACGAGTTGGGAAACCGTGTCCGCCGCCTCATCGGAAGAGGCGATGGCGGCCTAGCTTGTAGCTGGGCAGAAGACCTTGCTGAACATATTGGTGGAGTGATCGCAGAGGAACGCCGAGCCAGGTGGCTGCCTCCCTAGCGCGCAGAAACTCTTGATTCCCAGGATTCTCTGTCTCGGAAGCGATGCTCAGTTGAACCTTGCCGTAAGCTGAGTCGGCGTCAGGAGATAGTTGTCGGGTGGACCGCTTCATATGTGCCATTGCTCGCATCGTTTTCTATGCGCACCATGAGCCCGAAAGCGCCGGCATTAGTCCCCGATTCGGGGCAATTTGCCGGGTCGAAGGTTCCCGTAACGCAGCGTCTAGCTTATTGCGGCAGTGCACCGGGTTTCGAAAGCCGTCTGGAATTGGTTGCGAATGCTTGGTCTTTGACCGTAAAACTGTTACATCTGCTAGATGAGTGGCCCTCTAAATATGCTGCTGTCACACGACACCGGAGGGCAACCAGTTCGCGATGAGACACGAAAGTTTTTACTAGGGCCTTGACGACGAGTTGGACGAACAGGATCTCCCCCGACGATTCATTGCACGGATAGTCGGCCCGCAGCGATCATTCGTGTCATCATGACAACACTGAGGAAAGGCGATTCATGACGAAGCTGAGGCTCCCACATCGCTCAAGATCTTCGTCATCGTGGTTCCGCGCGAGTTGCGCGGAGCCGGCACCGGACAACGCGCCTCGCGCAACTAACCCGCAATTCCCATGAACTTCGATCTCATCAGTGCCATCGAACTCACGGCTTCCGCAGCGCTCTGATCGCGGCTCTATCGAGCGCATTCGGCCGCGACACGGCGGGACGCATTCGCATCGCGGCTTGGTTCAGCGCATGGTTCGTTCTCGTCGTCATCCTGGCGGCGACGCGGGCCTTGCACTACGAGCATGGAATCGGCACGCCCGGACTTGGTCTCGCGGTGGTGCTCCCCATCGTGATCATCTGCCTTGTCGTCGCGCGCACAGAATCGTTGCGCGAAGCCCTGCACCGCGTGCCATTGCCGCTGTTCATCAGCGTGCAAACGGTGCGCGTGCTCGGCTTCAGCTTCTTGTTGCTTCACGCTGCCGGCCGTTTGCCTGCGCCCTTCGCGCCGGCTGCGGGTTGGGCGATATTTTTGTCGGCGCCGTCGCGCCATTGGTCGCATGGCTCGTTTACCGGCAGCCCGACAATTCCCGGCCAATCTTGTGGATTTGGAACATCGTCGGAGCGTTGGATTTGATCGATGCGGTCTTTTTGGGAGCCACCTCTTCCCCCGGTCCGGTGCGCTTGTTTTTCGGCGAACCCAGCGCGGCCATCATGACCACATTGCCCTGGCTCTTGATCCCCGGCTTCCTGGTTCCACTGCTCTTCGCAGTCCACATCGGCATCCATGTTCGGCTCACCGCCAACGCTCCCCGCTGAAACTAAGGAGAATAAGTTGGATGTCTTCATTTCGACCCGCGCCAAGTCCGATTTTACCGCGAATAATTAGATACACCTGTCGTGAAAACGCTCGCTCGTTCGTCGGGACATTGAAACCAAACCAACGGTTGATCGAAGGATCAGCCTTAAAGAAGAAAGGAAATTATGAGCACAAATGTATTGGAATCTGAACCAAAGAATCAGGTCCGAGAGCACCGCATCGGATCGCGAGAAGAGTGGCTTGAAGCCCGGCTGAAGCTGCTCAGTGAGGAGAAGGCGCGCGCGACGACGGGGGGATGGCGAACCGTATGGAGGGGAATCCTGTCGCCGACAGCTCGGCCGGGACCGGAGTCGACGTGGCGACATACATCCGCGAGAGACCGGGCATGAGCGCGTTCGTGCTCGAGGACGGAGTCGTTTACCACACCTATTCCACCTATGCGCGCGGACTGGACGGCCTGTGGGGCATGTACCAGTGGCTCGACCGCGCCCCCAAGGGGCGCAACGAGACGGGCATTTGGTGGCACCGTCACGACGAGTAGGAATCGCTTCCTCACAACGCCGGCTCGTGTTGCCAGCCGGCGAAGGCGCACGCGTGAACACTCGACACCACTGCCACATCGCGACTCGGGACCTCGACAACCGCTCCTCGGCCCGCGTCGCAGTGGCGTGGCGTTGAGATCGCCGGACACAAAAGCAAAGGAGAACATTATGCCGAAAATCAAAACCGTCCGCGGAAGCGAAAACCGTGAGGTCGTGTCGCTAAAAGAATGGCTTGTCGCTCGCAAGAAACTTCTGCTGAAAGAAAAGAAGTTCTCGAAGCTGCGCGACGAATTGAACCTTCAACGTCGCAAGCTGGCCTGGGTCAAAATCGAAAAGGAATACGTTTTCGACGGGCCGGCCGGAAAGGTGACTCTCGGCGATTTGTTCGGCGGCAAGAGCCAACTCATCATCTATCACTTCATGTTCTCACCAGATTGGAAGGAAGGATGCGAGCATTGCTCGTTTTGGGCCGACCATTTTGACAGCGTGAACATTCACATCGGACAGCGCGACACAGCTTTTGCCGTCGTTTCGCGCGCTCCGTGGAAGGAAATCGCGCCCTTCAAGAAGCGCATGGGCTGGAAGTTTGAGTGGCTATCGTCGTTCGGAACGGATTTCAATTTTGATTTCAACGTGTCGTTCACGCCCGAGCAGGTGAAGAGCGGGCTGCTGCCCTACAACTACGGCAAATACCAGTGCCATATTGATGAGAAGGAAGGAGTCAGCGCCTTTTACCGCGACAAGAATGGCGACATTTACCACACCTACTCGTCTTACGAGCGCGGGATTGACCTTATGAACACCACTTACAATTTCCTCGACCTGACGGCGAAAGGTCGCGACGAAAATCCGGCCAGCCCACAAGATTGGGTGCGCTATCACGACGAATACAAAGCAACCAAGTGAAAGGAGAAAAACGATGAGCAATCATAAGACTGGAACACGTGAAGAGTGGCTCGCAGCGCGGCTCGATCTGCTCAAGGCGGAGAAAGAACTGACGCGGCGCAGCGACGAGCTGGCACGGCGGCGGCAGGAGTTGCCGTGGGTTCGAATCGAAGAGGATTACCGCTTCGAGACCGACGAAGGAAAAGTGTCCCTTGCTGATCTCTTCAGGGGACGCACGCAACTCCTCGTTTACCATTTCATGTTCGGGCCTGATTACACGGCGGGGTGTCCGAACTGCTCGGCGATTGCGGACGGATTCAACGGCTGCGCCGTCCACCTGGCCAATCACGATGTGATGCTTTGGGCGGTGTCGCGTGCTCCGTTCGCGAAGTTGCAGGCATACCGGCGGCGAATGGGCTGGAGCTTCCCGTGGGCGTCCTCAGCGGGCAGCGACTTCAACTACGACTTCAACGTCTCATTTACGGAGGAGCAGCAGCGTTCGGGAAACGTCAATTACAACTACGAACACAGCGGAGTCAGATCGGAATCGAGAGCGATTCCCGCGAGCGACGCAACGGAAGGCCCTCACGTTGGGCTTGCCGCAAGCGTCGGCACGGACTGGCCAACCTACATCCGGGAGACCCCCGGCATGAGCGCGTTCGCACTTGTGGATGGCATTGTCTATCACACCTACTCCGCCTACGCGCGCGGACTGGACGGTCTCTGGGGATTGTATCAGTGGCTCGACCGCGCGCCACGTGGGCGCAACGAAACCGGCTTCTGGATTCGCCGCCGCGACGAGTATGACAAGCGCTGAGCAAAGTCATGTTGGTCGTGACGCAACCGCGGGACTGGAGGTCCCACGACGCATGGCTTCCGAGCGAGCTTCCCAGCAAGCGTTTCTCGGAGTCTCCGCGTTGGTCTTCGCCGCCAGCGCGGCGGTGACGATCGGCTGGTGCGCATCCATGTCGGCGATGGGCGGGATGCCAATGCCCGGCGGCTGGACGATGTCGATGGCGTGGATGCGGATGCCCGGACAGACGTGGCCCAGCGCCGCGGCGGCGTTCCTCGGCATGTGGGTCGTGATGATGGTGGCAATGATGATGCCGTCCCTGGTCCCGATGCTGTGGCGCTACCGCCAGGCTGTTGGCAGTAGAGGCGAGACGCGCCTCGGCCGACTGACCGCGCTCGTGGGCGTAGGCTACTTCTTCGTGTGGACCGTGTTCGGAATCGCCGTCTTTCCGCTGGGCGTCTCGCTGGCGGCGGTCGAGATGCAGCAGCCGGCAATGGCGCGCGCCGTGCCCATCGCGGTCGGCGTGGTCCTTCTGATCGCCGGCGCGCTCCAACTCACCGCGTGGAAGGCGCGTCACCTTGCCTGCTGCCGGGAGTCGCCCGGGCGCGGCTGCACGCTGCCGGCCGACGCCCGCACGGCCTGGCGACACGGCCTGCGCCTCGGTCTCCACTGCGCGCGCTGCTGTGCAGGTCTGACGGCGATCCTCCTGGTCATCGGGGTCATGGACCTTCGCCCGATGGCTGTCGTGGCGGCAGCCATCGCCGTCGAACGTCTCGCGCCGGACGGTGAGGCCGTCGCGCGAGCCATCGGGGCCATCGGCGTCGGGGGTATTTCTGATCGCGCGAGCAGCCGGGCTCGGATGACGCATCCGCGCGCGCAAACAATCGAACTCTATGAATACTCAACTCGAAAACAAACTCGCGCTGGTCACCGGTTCGACCGCGGGTATTGGCTTCGCTATTGGGAAAGCTCTGGCTGCGGAAGGTGCGCGGGTCATCATCAACGGTCGCAGCGGAAAACGCGTGACGGAAGCCATTGCCTCGATTCGCGTCAAGAATCCATCCGCGAACCTCGAACCGCTCGCGTTGGACCTTTCGAAAGCCGAAGCGGCGGCGGAGACCGCGAGGCGATTTCCGGACGTGGACATTCTGGTGAATAACCTGGGGATTTACGAGCCGAAGCCCTTCGAACAGATCACCGATGACGATTGGTCCAGGATCATCGAAATCAACTTCCTGAGCGGCGTGCGCCTTTCGCGTCACTACCTGCCGAGAATGAAGAAGGCGAACTGGGGGCGGATCATTTTCATTTCGAGCGAGTCCGCGGTGAACATTCCGGTGGAGATGATTCACTACGGGGTGACGAAGACGATGCAGGTGGCGCTTGCGCGAGGATTGGCCGAAACCGCGGCGGGCACAGGCGTTACTGTGAACTCGGTCCTGGCAGGACCGACGCGCTCGGAGGGTGTGGAAACATTCCTCGCCGAGCTGGCGAAATCGAAGAACACCACAGCCGCCACGTTGGAACAGGAGTTTATCCACACGATGAGACCGAGCTCGCTGTTGCAGCGCCTCGCCACCACGGACGAAGTGGCGGCGCTGGTCGCGTTCGTCGCCAGTCCTCTGTCAGCCGCGACCAATGGCGCAGCTCTGCGCGCAGAAGGCGGCGTCGTGCGTTCGATCCTGTGAAACGAAAATGAAGGCAACTCAACTAACCCTGGGAGGCGCATGAATCTCCAACTCGAAAACAAACACGCCCTCGTCACCGGCAGCAGCAGCGGGATCGGCGAGGCGATTGCAAAGACGCTCGCCGCCGAAGGCGCGGCTGTCGTCGTCCACGGACGCGATGAAACGAGAACCCGCCGCGTGGCCGACGAAATCACCCGCTCCGGTGGCCGCGCCGCGATCGCCATCGGCGATCTCGCCAGCGACGCAGAGGCGAAGCGCGTCGCCGATGCCGCCGTCGCCGCGTTCGGTCACCTAGACATCCTCGTCAACAACGCCGGCGCGTTCCACGCTCGCGGCTGGTGGGATACGACGCCCGCGCAGTGGCTCGAGATCTACAACCAGAATGTCGTTGGCTCGGTCCGAATGGTTCAGGCCCTGGCGCCGCCGATGCGGGAGCGTCGTTGGGGCCGGATCATCCAAATCTCCAGCGGCCTGGGCCTTCTGCCCAGCGCGCAGATGGCTGACTATGCGGCGACCAAGATCGTCAATATCCTCGCCACCGTTTCGCTCTCCCTCGAACTGGCCGATTCCGGCGTGACGGTGAATACAGTCAGCCCCGGCCCGATTCGCACGCCCGGATCGGACGAGTTCTTCAACACGATGGCGCGCCAGCAAGGCGACGGCTCGAAGGAGCAAATGATGGAAGGCTTTCTCTCTCAACTCACCGTGCGCCGTTTCGGCCAGCCCGAAGAGATCGCCGACGCGGTTGCGTTCCTCGCCAGCCCACGCGCCAGCTACATCAATGGCGTCAATCTGCGCGTGGACGGGGGCTACGTGAAAGCGTTCTGAACCCCGATTTCACTATGAATCTCCAACGCGAAAACACACCGCAGCGCAAAACAAATGAAAACACCTGACATGAAACCTGCCACTACCGACAAGCCTTTGATCACCGTCGTCGGCGCCACGAGCAAGCAAGGCCGCAGCGTCGCCCATGCCTTGCTCGACAGCGGGCGTTACCGGGTGCGGGCCCTGACTCGGCGCCGCGATAGCGAGCCCGCGCAAGTCCTGGCGCAGCGGGGTGCCGAGGTGGTCGTCGTGCCCCTGCAACACGGCACGCAGGCCGAGCTAGCGGCGGCCATGCGCGGCTCGGCCGGGGCGTATTTAATGACGCCGCCCATCATCAGGGTGCCACCGGCGGATGATGAGTTTACCCTCGGCCAGGAGTTGGCCGATGCGGCGGTCGCAGCCGGCGTCGAGCACGTGGTATTCAGCGGGCTCGAAAATGTCGAAGCGCGGACCCATGGGACCAAGTGGGCGCCGCACTTCACCGACAAGGCGCGAGTGGAGGCCTACATTCGCAGCCTGCCCATCCGCAGCTCGTTTGTGTATCTGGCATTCTTCTACACTAACATCATGGAATACTATGTGCCGCAACGCGGGGCCGACGGTCTGACGCTGGCCATCTACCTGCCGCCGCACGTCCCCATGCCGTTCGTTGATCCGCTCAGCGCCACCGGGCCGGCGGTACGCGAGATGTTCGATCACCCGACGCAATACGCCGGCCAAGCCCTGCCGGTGATTGGCGACATTCTCTCGCCGCAAGACATGGTGGACACGTTTGTGCGCGTCACCGGACAGCCGGCGCGCTACGCCTCCGCTTACACGCGCGAAGAGTTGTTGCGACACTTTCCGGCCTTTGGCGCCGACGAGCACTTCGTGCGCGAGTTGGTAGGCATGGTGGAATACGCCGTCGAATACGGCTATTACGCCCCTGAGCGCGACCTGACGTGGAGTCGGAAAATCGATCCGCAGGCATTAACCTGGGAACAGTTCCTGAAACGCACCAATTGGCAGGGCGAGCTGCGGGCCTTCGGCGTTGCCTCTGACCCCAATCGCTCTGCGGAGAGCGTAGCGGTGAGGTGAAAGCAATCTAACCAGGAGCGTCATCCAAACTGACGGCGACTATGAGCACCCAGGACAAGCCAGATCACCAAGCTATTCCAACGACAAGAAAGCAGAGAAACCATGACCAATCACAAGACCGGAACATGTGAAACAGAACATCAAAGGAGGAGATCATTATGAGTAAGCCGACGCTGTGGCGTGACTACGCCCAAAAACACCGAGACGAGTTCCTTCGACGAGTTTCCGCCACGACACGTCAGCAAGCCGCGGGGCGCGCGTAACTTCTAGTAGAATGAAAACAGACCGATTCACCGTCGCGACCGCGGCGCTGCTGGTAATGACGGCATTGTTGATCGAGCCTGTTATTGCGCAGGAAAGCAGCAAAGTAGAAAAGTCCATGACGTTGCCTCAGAAACCGGAAGAATGGCCAAGTGTGTTCGAGCGTCACTTCAATGCCGGCGACCTCGACGCGGTTATGTCCCTTTGCGAACCGGAAGCTCACTTCGTTGCCCGGTCCGGCGACACACTAGCCGGCCGCGACCAGATTCGTAAAGTGCTCGGCGGCATGATCGACGCGAAAACGCGCTTTCATAGCCGGGTTATCAGGGCGGTCACAGTTGGCGACATTGCTCAGTTGCACACCGACTTTGAAGGCACAACGGTGGACGCGTCGGGAAAAACCGTTCCGATCCGCAACAAGGCAATCGAGGTTCTCCGCCGCCAGCCTAACGGCGACTGGTTGCTGATCATGGGCGACCCCAATGCACGCGAAAACCAAGGGCGATAAGATGATCTCTGTATTTTCGCGACACCGTGGAATCCTTCAAGTCATTTCAAAAGCAAAGGGATGACAGCGGGCTGGAGGGTGCTCACAAGCTCCAAGTGATGAGCCTGCTCGGTTCATCACAGGGCATTTTCGCCCGAGACCGACCGACACGATGAGCATTCTCAAGCTCAACATCACGATGTCGCTCGACGGCTATGTTGCCGGGCTGAAGCAGAGCGTCGAGGATCCGCTCGGCGAAGGCGGCGAGAAGCTGCACGAATAGGCGTTTGCGGTGCGGACCTTCCGCGCAATGCATGGCATGGAGGGCGGCACGACCGGTCCTGACGACGACATTGCCGCGGAATACTTCCAGAACGTCGGCGCGACCATCATGGGCCGTCACATGTTTGGCGGCGGGCCACCTGCCTGCGCCTTCGCTTCGGGGTGGAGTTCGAGCACCGGCGGTGAGGTGTTGATTCCTCCGCTTTGAGGTGCGGCGGCTTGGCCAGTGGGGCGGTATTTGGAGTTGTGTGCGTCAAGTTCAGCAAAAAAAGGGGATTTGGTAGCAGTTGAAAAAGGGGTGAGGCTTATTCACAAACGCCGGAGGCGAGGTAGCGGCAGCCTGAGCCCCGGAGGGAAAGAGCTCGGGCGCTGGCGCCCAGCCAGAGCTGCCGGTTTGTGAAGAAGCCGTCGCCTCCACGTTAGGCGGCCTCCAGGAGTTGGAGTTGCTTACGTTGTTCGCGAAGCATTTCCATATTCAGGTGGCGGTGGGCTTTGAAAAATTCATGGGCGCGATCCGGGGAAAGAAATCGAAACGATACGTGATCGACTTGGACACCAAAGTCAAAAAGGCGGCTAGTATTACTACGTTAAGTTACTCTACGGCGGTTTGATTTGGAAGAGGTGGTTACAGAAGGGGCAAAATCCGCGCGAGCGAATTAAGAATGGCCGGATCCTTCGGAGCGCCTCTTCCCACGTGAGGGAGGAAGTTTTTTTTTGCCCTGAGAAAAACAAGAAGAACGAAGAGGTAGGCGGTGGCAGCCAAGGCGAGGTGGTGATGGAATCCGCGCCAAGATCGTCCCTCAAAGTGATCGAGACCGAGGTCATCCTTGTCGCGCTGGAAGTATTGTTCGATTTGGAAGCGTTGACGGCTCAGGCGCAGCAGAGAGATGCGTTCCGGAGGTCCATCGAGCCAGGCGGTGTAAATATGGTAAGGTTCGGGCTGGCCCTGCGGCCAGTCGAAGACCAACCAGGTTTCGGGAATCTCACTGGAGTCCTCAGCAAGATCGGAGACCATCCATGCGCGGATCCAAGCCATTCTGGTTGAGAATGTCCTGCCGCCGGCACCGCTCCACCGGCAAGGCTGCCAAGCGGAGTCCGGCAGGCTGCGGCCAATTTCCAACACGGTTTGGGCCTGCGGTCCGCGCAACCTGGGGACCCAGCGTTTGCGTGCCCGCCGCAGTTGCGGGCGTTCCACCCAAGCCTTGAGCGCCGATTCGGCTTGAAGCATGTAAGGACAGCCCGCATCTCGCAATCCCTGCCGCAATGGCCCGCTGTGGCCATATTGGCAATCGCCCAACAGCGGCGAGGGCTGCATTCCCGATCCGATTAACTCGCCGACTAGATCCAGGGCGATCTCGGGCTTGCTGCGAAATACCACCTCCTCGGGAATGCCTGTGCGGCGGCGACGTTGCCCATCATTGATCCAAGCTTGGGGCAAAAAGAGCCTCTAGAGCGTTCTCTGGTCAAATCAGAGAGATACGAGCGGACGACATTGATGCATTGCTGTCGGGCATGACGGAAGCCAGCGGTCGCACGAAGAACAACTATCGCATGGCCCTTCTGACCCTCTTCTCCTACGCCAGGGACAAGAGGCACCTGCCAAGAGGAGAAAGAACCGAGGCGGAATTTTCTACACGCTACGATGACAAAGGCGGAAATATCGGCATTTACACGCCCGAGCATTTCAGAATTCTGCTCACCAACATCGATGAAGGATTCCTGCCTTTTGTCGCCTTGGGAGGATTCGCCGGGCTTCGCAGCATCGAAATCCTCCGCCTGGACTGGCAGGATATTTGGTTCGACAAAGGCGTGATCGAGGTAGGCAAGGACAAAGCGAAAACAGCCACAAGACGGCTTCCCCCTATCCTGCCTGCTCTGGAAGCGTGGTTAAAACCCCACGCCAAATCATCCGGGCGTGTCATTCCGAATGTCCGAGACGAATTTCATTTCACGAGACGTTTCAAGGCCGAAACTGACAAACTGATAGATACTGAGGGCAGGCCGTTCGTGCGAATGGTTCACAACGGCTTGCGGCATTCTTTTTGTTCCTATCGCCTTGCCGTCACGAAATCCGCTGCTCAGGTTGCCCTTGAAGCCGGCAATTCCCCGAAAATGCTTTTCGAGAATTACCGCGAGTTGGTGACCGAAAAAGACGCTCTGGCCTACTTTGGAATTTTACCGAACGGCAAGCGTCCAAGCGGAAGGAAGCTAGCGCGAAATCTCGCTGCGACTGGCAGTCCAGTCCGCGCCAAGAGCGGAAAGAAGCTCCTTCTTTCGGAAGAGGCGATGGCGGCCTAGCTTGTAGCTGGGAAGAAGACCTTGCTGAACATACTGGTGGAGTGATCGCAGAGGAACACCGAGCCAGATGGCTGCCTCCCTGGCTCGCAGGAATTCCCGATTTCCGTCACTCTCCGAAGCGATGTGGCGTTGCAAAGCGCGGCAAGCTGAATCTCCATTGAAGGACGCTAATCGTTCCGTGCTGAATGGCCTTCGATGTGCCTTTGCTTGCATCAGTTGATGACGGGATTATGTCCCGAAATCACGCCACCTCGGCCCCTGAGCCGGGGCAATATCATCAAATCATAGCCGCGACAAAGTTGCCCCGAATTGGGGCCATAGTCCGGTTTGCTCCGGCACATCATGACATCCATGAACGAGAACGAGCGGATGACACAACACCAGCCACGCGACTACAGCGCGGCCGAACGCATGCGCGACATCTCCTTGCCGGAATTGCTTCGCTCGCACGGCTTCGAGATCAAGTCCGAGGGTATTACTTTTCGCGCTAGGCGCGGAGGAGGTGCCAGTAACCCTGTTAAGTCGCAAATTATTTGCGAACGTGAACTCGTTATTTGCGAATGAAAGCGATGGATACAAGACTACGAGCGCGCCAAGCGCCTTTTCGGTCTTCCTGCGGAAGGAGTGCTCGGATCGGGGCAAGAGCCGACTCCCGAGCAAAGTGAACGCCTTTTTCGAAACTGCCATCAAGAAGATTTATCTCACGGCAGAACAGCCCGATGTCGCGGCTGTCATCGAGGAAGTCCAGCTTAAATGCTTCAACGCCAAGACAGAAACCTCATCCGCAGCCGATCCAACATTCGCAAATAATGTGCTTCGGTTCGCACTCAATTTGCGCGGAGTAGCCTATATTCGCAAATAATTTGCGACTTTACATGAAGGCTCAGCCCGCGGGAGGAGGCCTTCATTTGGTCAGGCGTTGAGGCGACCCGTGAGACGGCCTACGTTCCCATCGCCGCCGCACAGGCCAGGTTGACTCCAGACATCACCAACGGCTCCCGCTACCGTCGGGGGCTCCGACTGATTCATAGGTGTTCCGCCGGCCGCGTCACGATTCGAGCTGTCGCCAGTCGGTGCGGCGTAGTTCCTCAGCAAGAGCCCGGACTGCGGACTCTCCAAAGCGACGCGCCCAAATGCTGAGCCAGTCTTCGTCGTCCAAAAAGAACACCCAGTCGCCGATGACCGCAAGCCTCATTAGTAAAAACGGTGCAGGCGCTTTGAATGGATGAAAGCTCGGGTTGCGAACCGCAGACCCTTCGTTCCTTTCGTGGAACTCTCCCAGCACTACTCCTTCTTCCGCATAAGATGGCTTTTTGAGATCCTGTATTTGGGCGTCGTCCACGTAATCTTTTGCACGATCCGCCGACAAATCGGTGAAAACAACCATGATCGCTTTGTAGTTCGCGTCGTCGCCC
Source organism: uncultured Verrucomicrobiae bacterium (assembly GCA_963810765.1). Taxonomy (GTDB): domain Bacteria; phylum Verrucomicrobiota; class Verrucomicrobiia; order Chthoniobacterales; family Terrimicrobiaceae; genus DASTFP01. The sequence goes on along the minus strand of CAWEOV010000012.1, from coordinate 150,430 downwards.
TCAATAGGTTGAGCGCGCAGGAGCAGTCTCTTGTAACCGTTAATAAGCTCGACAACATCTGGCACGATACGGTTGGCGATCTGCTCCGGAGCGAGCCAAAGTGTCTTACGCTCGCAGGCCCCAGGCACGAAGGGACATACGGGCCCAGTGCGGCCGAGATCCTTGTTAGGCGTGGCACGAAAGTCTTGATCCAGTCTGCGACGGCGTGAAGCGCATTCAGATCACTGTCCGCGAGCTTCCCCGTCCTGCTGGAGTCCTCGAGATCCTCGAGGAGGAAGAGATTAGTGGCCTGTGCTGACATGGAGCCTTCTCCCCGAAGAGAGCCGAAAATGGTGTCGTGATAGGAACTCTCGATGCATCTCTAACCCGTTGGGGGGTTCAGGTCAAGGCTCGGATCGCGCTCGGATGAGATGAGGGCTGGGATGGGAGGCTGGGTATGGGGGGGCGCGGGTGGGGAGACCCTCGGAGGGCCTCAGGGGGGAGAAGGCGCAGGGGTAAGCTGAGCATGATGTGAAGCGCATCCGTGGTGGGGGCGAACGGCAGCCCGCCGGTCCGGGCTTGCTGCGCTCGGGCTTGATTCCGTGATTCGGAGAGCTTTGAAAAAACCGCGACGGGGCGCCGGGAGATTCCGCCCCGCTCAGGAGGTGTCCTCCCAGGGCGGGTGGACGATGTAAGCATCGGTGTCGGGCAGGGAGTCGATCGACGCGGCGCGGGGGACTCTTCCCTTTGCTCGGGAGGATTCCCGCAATCCCAGTAGCGCGCTCGAGGGCCGGGTTCTGTTGTGAGAGGCAGATCGCGAAACGAGGCGCCCTTGACCTGGAGGCGGGCAGCGATAATCATCCCACCCGGCTCGCGCACCAGCCTATCGACCGTCTAAAAGAGCCCACTCATGGTATCGGCAGCCGGTAAAAAAGAGGGCAGTCGCCAGGTGATAACTCAGGTGGCCAAAGTAGCTGCGGCGATCTTTACGCAGTTCGTGCAGGAGTTGCCCGATCTGCGAAGCGGTATGGTAGCGCAGTTCGGTTTTCTCGGGGGCGAACTTTGGCGCAGGACACTGCGCAAAGGGATTTGGTGAACCGAGAACATGATAAAGGAGGGCGAGCGCTCGAACCTTGCCAGGCCGTCAAGGCTCCTATGGGAACGGTTGCCGCTTCCAGATGACTCAATCGGGAAGGCTTTGCCGCTACCGGAGGTCAAGGCGCTTAGGCAGTAGTCCGCAGTGGCACCATCGGCAAACCAGTCATTCAATCCGAAGACCTCGCGACCGATTTGGTGTGGATCGACATCCGCCGCTACGGCCTCAACGACGCCTGAGAATTCGTGCCCTGGAATCGCCCTGTTCTCCTTCCCCCATCTAGGGCGTGGGTAGTCGGATACCACCGCAATTCCGTCGGCGTAAGGACGCAGTTCCCCGCCGCCCGGCTCGGGCACCGGAGCTGTGCGCGCGATCAAAGCGGGTGCATCGGAGAAATCGTTAAAGCGCATGACTTTCGTCGTTCTCATGGTGGGTCTATTTCTGCGCTGAGGCTGTTTCTCTCTTTAAAGTGGAGGGTTGTTACCGGCGAGTCGCGACGAGGCGTCGTAAGAACCGCCCTCGTCAAAGCAGATGAGCGCAGCGGCTGCAGCATGGGTTTCGAGGTCCTCTAATTACCTGGTCAGTCGGCCGCGACGTGCGCACCCTTTTGCGCAACCGAGCGCTTCATCATGAACACGAGTGCGACGAGCGGGATCGAGAGCGCGGCAAACACAAAAAAGGTATCGAAATAGGCGAGAGCGGAGGATTGTTGCTGACGCAGGTTGTCGAGTAACTGCAATGCCATCTGCCGGGCGGCAACGGGATCGCCGGTGAGCTGAAGCAAGTAGGACTGTGCCTGCTCGAAAAAGGAATTTAGGGCCGGATTCAGCGAATCGAGATATTCGCCGAGGCGCAGACTGTGGAATTGGTCGCGCCGCTCGTGAATCGTTTTCGCGATCGAGGTGCCCACGCTGCCACCCTCGTTGCGCAGCAGAGCTAGCAGACCGACAGCCGCGCCGCGCAGTTCCTTTGGAATGTAGAGAAAAGCGGCCACGTTCAGCGGCGCGAAGACCATGGAGAGTCCCGCGATGACGACAACGCGCGGCCAGACCACCTGCCAGGGGCTGATCTCGAGCGTCAACTGTGACGTCCAATAGTTGCCAATGCCCATCGTGATCAAGCCCGCGGCTATGAAATAGCGCGCATCTACGCCTCGTGATATCAAAGCTCCGGCGAATATCAGGCCCATGATGGCGAAGACGCCGGCTGGTGAGAGGACTAATCCGGAAGTGGTGGCATCGTAACCAAAGAGCGATTGCAGCAACGTGGGCAGCGTGGTGGTGTTTGCGTAGAGGACCCCGAAGGCGCAGAAAATAATGATGCAGGACCAGCGAAAATTTTGGTCGGCCAGGGTTCGAAAATTGATGAGCGGATTCGAAATCCTCAGTTCGCGCCAGACGAGGGTGACCAATCCGCCGGCGAATAGGACCAGCAGCACGTGCACGCGATAGAAAGGATCTCCGAGCCAATCCCATTCCTGTCCTTTGCTGAGCACGATCTCCCAGCAGATCATCGTGAGACATAATAGACAGAGACCCCAGGTATCGAAGGGAGCACCTTTCTTGCGCATTGCGGACCGTTGGGCCTTTAAATAGTCCGGATCCGACACGACCTTGCTGCAGAACCATAGGGCGAAGAGCCCGGTGGGGATATTGATATAGAAGATCCAGCGCCAGCCATAATTGTCGGTGATGTAGCCACCGAGGGTCGGTCCGACGACGGGTGCCAACAGCGCGGCGATGCCGAACAACGTCTGCGCGGCGCCTTGCTTTTCCACCGGAAACGCGTCGAGGAGCACACCCTGGCTCGAGGGTTGCAACCCTCCGCCCGCCAAGCCCTGCAACACGCGGGACGCGATTAACATTTCGAGGCTCCTCGCCATCCCGCACATGGCGGAGGCGAGCGTGAAGACCGTGATCGAAAGAAGAAAATATCGACGTCTCCCCAGCTTCACAGAAAGCCAGCCCGACATCGGAAGAATAATCGCGTTTGCCGCCAGATAGCTGGTGATGACCCATTCGCTGTCGCTCGACGGTGCGGAAAGTCCGCCGGCGATGTAGCGCAGCGCCACATTGGCGATCGTTGTGTCGAGCACTTCCATGAACGTCGGAATGATCACCGCGAGCGCGACGATCCACGGATTGATCACGCCCGGTTTGGCGGTCACGCCCGGGACCGCCATTCCTGCTTCTGCCGTGCTCACGGACTCGTCACCGATGCGGGCTGGACTATTTCTTGGAGAAACTTGCCGGCATTCGGCCCAGTCGGCTTGCTCTTCAGATCGACGGATGGCTCAACCGACAAGCCAACAAACAGCGGGAGTTTGTCTGGATCGTAATTTACGATATCGATTCGGACGGGCAGCCGCTGTACAACTTTGACGAAATTACCGGTCGCATTTTGCGGCGGCAAGAGTGCCAGCGTTGAGCCTGTGCCTATGGTAAAGCCAGAGATGCGCCCCTCGAATTTTTGCCTGCTACCATACATGTCCACCTTCAGCTCGGCGCGCTGGCCAATGCGCAGATCACGGAGTTGCGTTTCCTTGAAATTTGCGTCCACCCAGATGTCACGCAGTGAGCGAATCGCCATGAGGCTCTGGCCAACTTGGACGTTATTGCCGGGATTCACGTTGCGCCGGGTGATAACCCCATCGATTTCCGCCGCAACTGTGCAGTAGCTCAAATTGAGCTTCGCCTGATCAAGATCGCGTTGCGCCTGTTCCAGACTTGCCTGGGCCTGCTTCAGGCTGGGGGCCTCGCGCATTACCTGGGCATAAATTTTGTTGATGTCGCCTTGCGGATCGCGCCGGTAGAATTCCGCGATGATATCCTTTGGCGTAAGATCGTATGAAGACGGCGCAATTCCAAGTTGTGCGGCACTATGGAGGAGGTCCGCCAGCGCCTGGCGCACCGAGGAGAACGTCTGGTCGAGATCGGGCGGCACATCGGCAAGGTTATTTCCGGCAGGCGGCACGGCTGGCAGGCCGAGGGCTGCCCGCGCCTGATAGACATTTTGCAGCGCCTGGGCGACTTGCGCGGTCGCCACGGCAAGCGCCGCCTGTTTTTGGTCGTATTCTTCGTTGCTCACGACCTTGCTCGCCAGTAAATGCTTTGCGCGGTCAAACTCCTGCTGCGCCAGCACAAGGCTCGCCTTGCTTTCCTCCCAGGTCGCCACGCGTTGGCGGATGAGAGCGACTTGGTTGTCTACGTCCTCGATGGCGTGAGTCAACTTAAATCGCTGGCTGCGTGCCTGAGCGATTAATCCCCGCACGTTTGCCTCGGCCAGAACAAGGTTCGCCTTGGCAACGTCAACAGCCGACTGCTTTATCGCCGCCTCTACGCGAAAGGGTTCGGGATCGAGCTCAACGAGAACGTCGCCTTTGCTTACCCGGCTATTGTCGTCAACAAGCACCCGCATCACCTGTCCCAAAACGCGCGGCGCAACAAAGGTGACGTGGCTATTAACGTAGGCATCGTCGGTCGAGATTGTATTCAAACCTCGTATTATTCGCTGTACTGCCACAATAAGCACTAAGAGGGCGACCAACCCAGCGATCAAAAGCTTGAGCCTCGGCCGCTTGGACCGGGGCGCAGCTTGCGCTTTAGGCGCGACCGCGGCTGCTTTGGACTGCTGAGGCGGCGCCGACTTTGACTCGCCAGGAGGTTTGGTTTCGCTGCTCATGCGTAACAGGATATCCTTCGTTGCCTTCGGCCCGTCGCTCCTCAAAAGGTACTCGAACCCTTTCCCTTGGCCAGCAAATCTCCTTGAAATTCTCGGTTAAATTTGGGCAGGCGCGAATCGGGCTTGGTGCGTTGATGAACCTCTGCTTCCGCAATTTGAAATCGCCGACGGCACGATCATCGCTTTTGCGTAGCGACGATTCATTGATTGGTGAACGATGGTCAAGGGCGTCCCGACTTCCAGCCAGTCATCTTTTCAACTTTGAGTGAGGTCGGCTTTAACTCATGGTGGTGTCTTCCGAAGACTCCACAAGCGTCGCCGATCACCGACGTGACGCCAACCGCCCTGAAAGCCGCGCAAAAAATTTTCAAACTGCCAAAATCTGCTAAGGTTCGGCTAGAGGAGAAACAGCAATGATTCTGATTAGCGGGGCGACCGGGACGGTCGGTAGCGAGGTCATCAAGAGATTGTCTGCCCGCGGCGTACAAGTTCGTGCGCTCACACGTGATCCGCGGAAAGCGGACGCGAATCGGCTCCCGCACGTGCAATTCGTCCAAGGCGACTTCGAGGATGTCGATTCGATGCGCCGCGCGTGCTCCGGCGTGGACCGGGCGTTTCTGTTGACCAATTCGACCGAGCGCACGGAGCACCTACAGATCGTCTTCACGCGCGTGGCACAACAGAGCGGCGTTCGGCACATCGTGAAGCTGTCACAGTTGCACGCCGACACGGATTCGCCGGGACGGTTCCTTCGTTATCACGCGGCGGTCGAAGCGGCCGTCCAAGCGTCCGGCCTCACATTCACCTTTCTGCGCCCGAATATCTATATGCAAGGCCTACTGAACTTCCGGCAGAGTATCCAGGAGAAGAGCGCCTTCTTCGCTGCTGCGGGTGGCGCGCGCATCAGCGCAGTGGACGTTCGCGACCTAGCGGATCTCGACCGCCGGCAAAGAAGCCTCCGGCACCGGCAATATGAAATTCTCAATGAACGGAGCCTTGACCATCGGGACTCTCGACGGAGCCAATATCGAGATTCGCGAGGAAGTGGGGTCAGAGAACTTCTTCCTTTTCGGACTCACCGCCGACCAGGTGAACAACTTGAAACTCCAAGGTTACGACCCGCGGGACTACTATCATCGCGATGCCGAGCTAAAGAACGTGGTCGATGTCATCAACAGCGGGCTCTTCGCCCACGGGGACACCGAGCTCTTCCGGCCGCTTACGGATCATCTGCTTCATTACGACGAGTATCTGCTGATGGCGGATTACCGCGCTTATGTCGATCGCCAAGAAGAGGTCAACCGCGCTTTTCAAGACGACGTGCACTGGACTCGAATGTCGATTATGAATACTGCGCGAATGGGAAAATTCTCCTCCGACCGAGCGATTCACGAGTATGCCCGAAAGATCTGGAACCTATCCAGCGGTCGCGGTGGGCCAATATCTTAGTAGCCCTATTCTGCACCGTGTTTGATTTCAACGCCCTCCAAAACGCCAGATCACCATCGAACACCTGAGGTGGCTCGTGGAGTCAAAGAAGACATGCCTTGCGACTGGCTTCCCGTCTATGTGAAACAGTTCTACGGGCCCGGCACCTATAACGAGCAGCAACCACCCGAGGAACCTCGGGTTCACATCGACCGAGCTGCCGAACGAACGGTGGAGGCGCTGGGCGAGCCAACGGGCGTCGTCGTCATTATCGACTGAGCGCGCGACCGCGATTCGGCCAACCGTCGAGCTGCGTTGAATTCGGGGATGGATGAGATCCTGACCGAATAGCCAAGGATTTTCCGTGGCCGATTGTTGAGCTTGTCCTGCAGTCCTGGGACGGCCCGGGCCGTCAGAAGACGAAAGTCACTCCGACTCTCGCTAGGGATCGGCCCTTTGATGGGACAACGGGAGGCCTCGGGTGTCTTTTCCTACTCTTCCAACAGATCCGGCTCCCCGCAGCCGCGCAGGATCTCCGCGCGCGCGTGGTCGCGTAGCTTCACCGCCGCGTTCCAGTCCGTGCCCTCGGGGATGAGAGGCGCGCCAATGGAAATGGAAGCGCGCCCCGGCCGCGGGACTTTCTGGCCGTCGCGCAGAATCGAGCGCATGCCGCGGATCGTGACGGGCAGGATCGGCACGCCGGCTTGCGCCGCGACGAGGAAGCCGCCGAGCTTGAAAGGACGGAGGCCGGGCGCGCGATGAAAGGTGCCTTCAGGGAAAACAACGAGGCCCTGGCCGGCTCGCACGGCGTCGGTGGCGGCCGCGGCATCCTGGACGCCCTGTTCGGCGTCGGTGCGCTCGGCGAAGAGGGTGCCAAGGCGGCGGAGGAAGACGGACGGAACAACGTTGCGGTCGAACTCCTTCTTGGCCAGGAAAATAAAACGCGGCGGGAGTACCGCGACCAGGACGAAGGAATCGAGGTAGCTCGCATGGTTGGGGACGAGCACGGAAGGGCGTTTGGTGGGGATGTTCGACAGCCCCGCGGCGGACACACGGATGCCGACGAGACGGAGCCAGAGACGGACGGATAACCGGAGAAGGGCTCGGCGAACGGCAATGCCGGGGACGGCGGCAAGCGCGAGCCAGAGCGGAACCCCGAAAGCGAATACGGTTCCCCACGACCAGGCAGCGTAGAAGACGCGCTCCGCAGCGCGCGCCGCGCGGGCGAGTCCGGGGCCGAGGCTGGAGAGCGCGAGCCGCGCCATCTGGAGCCCGGCGGAGCGGCGCTTACGGCGAAGCTCTCCCTTCTCGTACAGTGCCCTGCACGCGCTGCGCCGCACCTTTCCGCTCGGCGTCCTTGGAACGCCGCCCGGCGGAACGAGCACGACGTCGTCAGGCGGGGCGTTGAGCAGCTCGCTTGAGAGGTCGCGGATCTTTGAGACGAGTTTCTCGAGGTCCTCGGGGCGCGTAGCGCGCGTCTCGGCTGCGACGACGAGGCGCTCAGTGCCCGATCTGGCGTTGTGCACGCCGAAGACGGCGACAAAGCCGAGGCGGATGCCGGGGGACCACCCCCACCGCCTCTTCGAGCTCTTGAGGATGAATATTCCGGCCAGCGCGGATAATCAGGTCCTTCGCGCGGCCCGTCACGTACAGCTCGCCTTCCGCGATATAGCCGAGATCCCCAGAGTCGATCCAGCCGCGGTCGAGCACGCGCCGCGTCGCCGTCGCGTTGCGGTAATAGCCCGCCGTCGCCGAAGGGCCTCGGAACTCGACACGCCCCTGCTCGCGGTCGGCCGCCTCGCGGCCCGCTTCGTCCACGATCCGCACCTCCACCGTTATCAGTGGCCTCCCGCACCCGACGAACGTGAGCGCGTGCGCCTCGTCTGCCCCGGCGGGCTCCGCTATTCCCTTCTCCAAAAACTCTCGCCGCTTCACGCGGTCCGCCTGTGGCCCACGCCCCGGCGGCGAAAACGTTACTCCGAGACAGTTCTCCGCGAGCCCGTATACGGGCGCCAGCGCTTCACCCCGGAAGCCGTAAGGGGCAAGGCGAGCCGCGAAGCGCTCGAGCGTCTTGAGGTGGACGGGCTCGGCACCGTTGAACGCGACGCGCCAGCTCGAAAGGTCGAGACCCTCAAGGTCGACGTCGTCAAGCTTGGTCGCGCAGAGGTCGTAGGCGAAGTTTGGGGCGGCCGACAGCGTGCCCTTCCAGGCGGAAATCGCGCGCAGCCAGCGCACAGGGCGGCCCATGAAGGTGGCGGGCGACATGAGGACGAGGCGGGCGCCTGCGCACAGGACCACGAGCCACGCCCCGATCAGGCCCATGTCGTGGTAGAGCGGAAGCCAGCTCACGACCGTGTCCGCGGGCGTCGCCGCGCAGCCGCGGATCATCGCATGGATATTCGCGAGGAGGTTCGCATGAGTGAGCATGACCCCCTTCGGCTCGCCGGTGCTTCCCGAAGTGTACTGCAGGAACGCCAGATCGCCGCCGCGCGCCCGCAGGCGTTCGCCGCCGGGCTCAGACGCCAGCTCGGCAGGAGTCACGATGGCTCGGAGGTCGGGCAGAAGCGACTTCAGCAGCCCGCCGATTTTCTTCACCTCCTCGAAGGTCACGAGCACCGAGGCCTGCGCGTTGGCCATGATGCGCGCCTGCCGGCGAACGTGCTCCTCAAGTCGCTGGATGCGCGTCGGCGGATAGAGAGGCACCGCCACGCAGGATGCCATCAGAGTCCCCATGAATGTCTCGAAGTACGGACGTCCCGAGGGGAGCATGATCGCCACAGGGCGGCCCGGTTCGACGTCGAGCGCGCGCAGCCCCGCGGCCATCCTCCGCGCGCCCGCCGATAGCTCGCCGTACGTGATGGCCTCTGGGGTTTCGCCGTCTGCGAGATACTGAATTTGCGGTCGGTCCGGGTGCCGCTGCGCGTGCCACTCCAGCGCTTCGACGAGCGTCTTCGCCGACTCCGGCCACTCCTCCTCCGCGCTCGCCCCGGACTCGGGCGCGGGCGCCGGCGCCGAGGCTGGCTTACCCGCGGGCGCCTCCTCGACCGCGGCGAGCACGTCCCGAAACGTCTCCGCAGACAAAACCGCGTGATCCGGCAGCCGAACTCCCAGCCGCTTCTCCGCCCGAAGCAGCGGCTCCACGCGCGCAGCGAGTCCAGCCCCGCATCGCGCTCAATCAAGCTGTCTGCCGTCAGCAAGCGCGTTTTCCTCTGGGGATGAAGCTCTCGCGACAGTTCGAGCGCGAGCTCGAGAAGCGCCGCTTCTCGACTTGCGGTCGGCGTGGAATGAGAAGCCATGTCCATGGCTGAGGCCGCTCTTGCACCCTATTGCAGAATCGCCGACTTGGACAGGACCGCTGCAGCACGTCTCGGTCAGGTCCGATGCAAATCCGTCTCAGAGATTGGCCGCCCATGATGATCGCGGCTTCGACCATGGCGCCGATTAGGCGATAGCAAAGCCGCCAAACGACATGCAGGAGAGAGGCATCCCCGTCAGTATGGCCAGATTACTGTCGGGCTGTAACATATATCTTATTCTTCATAAATTACTTGCGTATCAGATTGAGCCGTCAAAGCGGCTGGTGGTCTCCAGTGATGGAGGGTAACAAATGCCCAGCCAGACACCGCCATGACTCTGCCAAAAAACGTCGCGGAACTCCAGGGTGAAAATGTCGTCTTCGAGTTGGAATGCATCGACCGAATGTATCTGAACCTCTATGTGCCGCAGTTGGCGAGCGCACCGGGGGTGGCAGCCTATTTCCGCGGCTGTGTCGTCTTTATCGGCATCGCCCAGGAAAAGGCTCGCGTGCCGCGCACCATCCGCAAACGCTTCGGGGAGGGCGAGGGCACCATCCCGTGGATTGCTTACACTACGGCCATGGTTAACCACTATTATTTTTACTGCGTGGACGAAGACTTCGGACCCTTCTTCATCAAGTTCTGCTCATACTTTCCCTACACGGGCAAGCTCTGCATCAACGGGCACGAGTATCTCAACGGGCAGCTGGCCCGGCGCGGCATCGAATTCGAAGCGCTCAACAGCACTACAGATAAATCGGTGATCGGTGACAGCAGATGTCGGTTCGTGTGATTTACTGTTTAAGCCGTTCTGGGCGGTAGTCGCCGTCGTATTCCAACAAATGGATGCCAAGCCAACGGAACTACCGTGGTAGAATGCATCCGCGACATTGAATTCAACATAACATAGACCGCGCACGCGGTGAATAGCGCACCAGGGTGATATCGTCACATCCGATAGTGAGAGCCCCCTTAGGCTTTAGGCGGTGCTATGCCAAGACGACGGCTGGAATCGCGGGCGAGTTCCAGATCATCGGATGTCGGAATGCCAGTGCGCGAAGATGGAAAGGCAGCCATTTTCATAACGCACTATCTGCTGTATTTCGGAGTAAACGTAAGCCCGATGCTAGATGACCTCCCGCAATGGCTCCCCAGTTTTTCGCCGTCGGTGATTTCGAATCTAAGCTGCCCGAGCAGTCGGATAGCGTGCTCGTTTACCTCAGATGTGGGCACAAAAAGGAAATACCGAAACGGAAGAAAAACCGATAGACACGCAACAGAATGTCCAACAACTGATCCCAACGCGCTTTGTTTATTAATAGGGACTCAGAAGCGATTCGTCACTCGGAGCTAGTGGCGGACTCCAGGCGGATTCGAAGCCCGCCCTGTAAGATGTTGTCCGGCATTTACTTGTACTCAGATACCGTCGAAATTTGTCCAACAATTTCTCTTCGCGCGAGCGGGTGCACGCACACGCAATACGGTCCTGGACCCTCGATCAATTTGATTGATTCTTAGCGCGTCTTCTGCTATATATTAGAAACAAACCCCCGTCAGCTCGCGGCTTAACGAGGAGAACTAAGCTGCAACTGTCTACAAAATCGAAAGGCTCACAAAATGAAGCGTTTCCTGGCCGCTCTGTCGCTCTTGCTGTCTCTGTCCTTCCCGTTTTCCGAAGCGGTATCCGCCGAAGGCGATCAGTATCGGTTCGTCATGGTGTCTCATATCGGCTCCAACGATCCGAACATGAATTGGTTAACCACTTCGATGAAAACCTTCGATGAGAAATACCCCGGAGTGAAGACGGAATACCTGTCGACGAACGAATACAGCCTGCAAAGTTTCGTTGCGATCTTGAATCAGGCGATCGCGACTCGTCCCGACGGCATCGCTGTCCCAATCCTCAATAGCGAAGCTCTCCAACCGATCCTGGACAAAGCGATCAGTAGCGGCATTCCCGTGGTCGCCTTCAACATTGCCGATCCACGCCCTCCGGACCAGCGGATCCACTATCTTACCTACGTGGGCGGAGATGAGTATCTCACGGGCATGAAGCTGGGAGAGTATGTCATCGAACAAGCGAACGCGGGCAAGATTCCGAAGCCAACCAAGATGATGTGCGCTAACCATGATGCCACCCATCAGGGCCTGAAGGCGCGGTGCCAGGGAATGACGGATGCGATGAAAAAAATTGGCGTGAGTGTTGATGAACTTGTCATCGGCGCCGATCCTGCCCGGGCGCGCAGCGCCATGCAGTCCTACCTGAGCACTCATAAGGATGTCAATTACATCTTTACATTGGGCACATTGTCCTGCCCATGGGCCTACAGTGTCGCCGATCAGATGGGGTTGAAACCGAAGCTCGCTGACAAAGGGATGACAATTGTCAGTGTGGACGATAGCCCCAACTCCCTCGAAGGCATCAAAGAGGGAAAAATCCTCGCCTCGCATAGTCAAGGTTTCTGGCTCCAGGGCTATCTCCCGATGGAGATCCTTTACTTCAACAAGAAGATGGGAATGCACCCCCTCAATGACATCATAACCGGACCGATTGTCATCAATGCAAGTAACGTTGATCAGTGGATTAAATTCGTAAAAAACATCATTGGCGAAGAGGCCTACAAGAAGCAGATCACCTGGTAAACGATCAAGGGGTGCGACCGTGTGGGTAAGATAGCCCTGCCTCGCCCTCAAGGAAACGGCATCGACCTGCGAGCCAAATGCGGAAATTACTTAGACGGACAGATATCGGGATAATCATCGGCTGCGTCTTCGTATTCGTTCTATTTAGCCTCTGGAATCCCCAACAATGGTTCAATTGGGGTACAATTAGCAACATTGGCCAGTACACCGCAATCCTAGGCCTCCTGGCGATCGGACAGACGTTCGTCATTCTCATTCGCGAAATTGATCTCTCCGTTGGATCTGTGTACGGAATCGTGGGGATAACCTTCGTTGGATTGGAGAATAGCAATGTTAGCGTTTTTGTCTCATTCATCTTGGCAATGCTGTTAGCGCTAATGATCGGCCTGGTGAATGCCGTCTTCGTAATTTGCGGGAAGCTCTCTTCGATGATCGTGACGCTTGGCGGTCTTTTTTTTTATCGCGGGCTGGTTTATGTGACGACCCATGGCGCGGTCACCGGGGTGCCGCAGGCCGCCCGGGAGAACTGGCTTGCGCAACTCCTAGGTGGCCACTGGCTTCGGATTGAGAATGGCTTTTTGCTGCTGCTACTGCTTGCCTTTCTGTGCGCCGTCACCCTGAGTCAGACGCGATTTGGAAACCATTTGCTGGCGTTGGGCGGAGACCCGGCTAGCGCGGAGTCTCAGGGCGTTCCGGTAAACCGGGTAAGAACCTGGGCTTTCTGTCTTTGTTCGTTCTTCGCAGGATTGTCGGCGATTGTGACCCTCACCAATCAACCCCAGACCAATGTTTCCCTGGGTAGTGGCATGGAACTGGAGTCGATTGCCGCCGTAGTCGTGGGCGGAACCCTGCTTACTGGCGGGAGGGGAACCATTCTTGGCACTGTCCTAGGCGCGTTCTTCTTCACTGCAGTTCGCTCGGAAATGATCGCACTGGGCGCCCCGCCGTCCTGGTATATTTCCTTCGTTGGCATCGCTCTTCTCCTCGTCGTGACTATTAATACCGTCTTGGCAAAGAGACTAAAAGCCGCCTAACAGTCCGGTCTGAACGACCGGGAGAAGTCCGGCGCTGCCGCATCAATCGCACCAGGGACCCGGTATCCCCATTGTCTCGCAATTTCAGCGCATAGTTGCTATCTTTTCATGTCAGGCGTTTCAGAAGCCTCATAAGAAGACTACATGCTAACAGGAGTGAAACTATGGCGACAGAAGCTCAAGCTACTGACTCGAAACAGCCTCTCATCAGTATCAGGAATGTTTCGCTTTCCTACGGAAACTTTCAGGCCCTAACCGATGTAAGCGTCGACTTTTATCAAGGAGAGATGGTCGGTCTGGTAGGAGATAATGGAGCAGGCAAGACCACTTTGATTCGAATTATCTCAGGCATTATACCCCCTACCTCTGGTGAGGTCTATTTTGATGGGGAAAGAGTCACGAAGTTCCATCCTAAGAAAGCCATTGATCTAGGGCTGGAATGCATCCAGCAAACGATTGGAATATGCGACAACCTATCCGTTGGACGTAACTATTTCCTGGGGCGAGAACCGACAAAGCGCTTCTTTGGTGTGCCATTTCTTGACAAGAAAAAGATCCGAGAAACCAGCGCAAAAGTGGTCCATGACTTCGGGTTGCGGGATACTATCGACGTGGATGATGAGATCGCGCTGCTCTCGGGGGGCGAAAAGCAGACCTTCAAAATTGCCCGAGCGGTTACTTTCCGCAATCGTGTTATTATCATGGATGAACCTACCAATCATCTTTCGGTGCGCGAACGGGCTCATGTGAACGAGTTGGCTGTGCAGTTGAAACAGCAAGGGCTGCTCGTGATTTATATCACTCACGATATCTTCCAAATTCATCGAATCGCTGACCGGATTGTTATTATGGAGAACGGCCGCAAAGTTTCGGATGTCCCCCGAGATGCAATGAGCGCGGAAGCGTTGGAGGAAATCATCCGGGAGGGTGGCCGCACACCTTCGAAAGGACCCAGAGTGTCATGAGGCAGCGCCTACGGCAGATTGTACGGAGGCACCCGGAAGCGGTCACAGTCAGCATGGTTGTCCTGATATCTTTAAGCTTCGCGATCATCACCCAGGGGAGCTGGCTATCGATTGGCAATATGCAATCGCTATCACAGCTCACGGCGGTGTTGGCGGTGATAGCGTTCGGAGAAGCAATCGTAATCGCGACGGGCGAAATCGACATATCTGTTGGTTCAGTCTGTGGAATCGGGGCCTTGGTGTTTCTCGGGCTAGCTCCCGTCGTGGGCAGTGGTCTCTCGCTCCTCGCCGCCCTCGCCTGCGGGATCCTTATCGGCGCGTTCAATGGTGTTTTTGTCGCATTCCTCGGCGTACCGTCCCTGCTCGTGACGCTGGGTACGCTGTTTCTCTTTCAGGGCGTTGGTTATGCCGTCACCTCTGGTTTTTCTTTTGCCGCGACTAAGGCAGTTAGGCAGGAGTTTATGTATAACGCTGTCGGTGGCGGCGGTTTCGCCGGGGTCAACGTCAGCGTATTTTGGGCACTCGTCGTCCTCGTGGTGCTTCAACTGGTGGTCTTCGAAACCCGGGTTGGAAATCGCATCCTTGCCGTCGGTGGCGATGCCGTCTCGAGCTTTTCCCGGGGAGTAAAGGTTAGCAAAATAAAATGTGGAGTTTTTGTCGTCAGCGGTCTGCTGGCAGTGCTTGCCGGTGTGTTGGATGCTGCTTTCATTGGCTATGCGGACGGCAGTTTTGGCGCAACGATGGAGCTTTCTGCGATCGCCGCCGCAGTTCTCGGCGGATGCCATTTGGCGGGGGGCCGAATTTCTCTCATTGGTGCACTCTTAGGAGCCTTTATGCTTCGTGGCATCCAGAGTTTTCTGATCCTCCTTGGCGTCCAACCCCAATGGTACATCCTTGTCGTTGGGCTCATTGTCGTGCTTGCGAGCTTAGCGGATCGAACTTTGACGAGATTGGCTCTAAAGAAGTAACATCACCTATTGGCACCGCTTTGGCTTCCCCTTGGGTCCAGATTCGCCGTTGATGAGGAAGTACCCGCGACGTCATGGAGCGATGGGCATGGAGACCTCCACACGGTCCTGCGCGAACAGCATGAAAACCAGCTGGGCGACGCCGTCATGAGCCTACGCGCCCTGCGTGCATTCAAGCACGGCCGCCCCGACGCCCGGCTTGCTGTGCTTACTCCCGCCAAGCTCGGAGCGTTCTGGAAGTCGATTCCTGAGGTCGACGAGGTTGTCTCCTTCGCGCCGGTGGACTCGGTTCTTTCAATCGCTAAGAGGATCCGCGGGCGCTTCGATGCCGCGATGCTTTTTTCGAACTCGTTCCGCAGCCGTCGTCCGCGCCTTTTTCTTTTTTGTAAATCGTGGCCCGCACCAGCCTCTTCTCGGGAGGCGACCAAAATTTGTCTCCGATCCGAGCGGTGAACTTGCCGAGCGCCTCCTTGTCCGTCTCTGCATGAAGAAGGCTGAATCCCTGTCAGCATGGCGAGTGTGAGTGTCCAGAACGGCGAGTAACGGTGACAGCTGGTGAAGCGGATCATGCCCGAAAGCCGCCCCAGCGGCAGTTCGAGGAAGCATGCCGCATCGGCAGTCTTCGAGCGCAGGAAGCCCCTGATCCCGGTCGTGTCCTCGACCGCAAGCGCTTCCAGGACGGATGCTGCGGCGATGCGCAGCATGCCGTCAGTGATCTCGGAAGAGGGTGGTTGAGAGGTCACGTTCTCCCTTCAGCTGTTCTTCAAGGATTCTACGGCTGCTTAGCGCCCGCAATATTTCGTTGATTGGGAATCGGTTGGCAGCAGGATGCGATCCGCGATTGCTTGTGGGTGCGCCGGCTCACCCTTTTTTGGCTTCGTCTCCTTTGCTCGCTTTTAACTCCTTTGCCTCCGTGATTTCGTCGCTGGCGGTTTGTTCGAGATCTCTCAGTGCCACAATACCCATGACGCGCATATTTTCGTCCACAACCGGCAGATATTCGAGATGATGCTCGCACATAATTTCCCGTGCCTCATCCACCGACTGATTTTCGAAGCAATAATACGCTTTTTTTACCATGATTCCTCGAACAAGCGCCGTCTCGGGATCATGGCCAAAGCCGGCAGCCTTCCGCTCCGGGTGCTTGCCCTCCACGGCCCCAACCAGATGATCACCTGATGCAACCGGTAATCGATTGGTATCAAGCAATCTCATCTTTTCCCCGGCTTCTTTGAGCAAACTTTTCGCCTGCAGCGGTTTTAGCTCCTGACAAGCGACTTCTTTAACGCGTTTCGAAGGCTGTTTGGTCGATTTTCGGTCGGGATTTTCC
Source organism: uncultured Verrucomicrobiae bacterium (assembly GCA_963810765.1). Taxonomy (GTDB): domain Bacteria; phylum Verrucomicrobiota; class Verrucomicrobiia; order Chthoniobacterales; family Terrimicrobiaceae; genus DASTFP01. The sequence goes on along the minus strand of CAWEOV010000012.1, from coordinate 134,010 downwards.
ACAAATTTCTATACCATATTGCGTCACGTCGGGAAAGCCGGATATGCCTTCATACGAGGAGAAAGGAGGGGATACAGGAGCAGCCTGCACTGCCAGAATGCCATCCTCAGCGCCTGCGTCATCATCGACGAAGAAAGCAATTTTGAGCAGCGGCAAATGCCGTAAGGCTACTGTTATCAGAGCCTTGGAAACTACCGAGGCGATAATAGCGCGTTGGCAGAGCCGCAGAGCGAAAGAAGCCCCGACCGCGATCCTGTCGCTGCCCTCTCAGCCCCCGGTTTTTCCCGGTCCCTATATCCGAGTTCCTGATATTACAATACTATTTTTGGGGATAACGACGATTCCGTCGCGAATGTAAAATCCTTCGCCATCCATTTCCTCGTCTTTGCCCTCGGGCGATATGAGGACGTTGTCACCGATTCTGGCATTCTTGTCGATAATGCTTTTCGCAGGCGATGGTATGTCAGTCTCGGCTCTTCTAAATGCAAACACCAATAGGCAAAACCGCGGCCGCTGACGCGCTTGTCGGCCTCTGGGCCGTCGCGCTGACGTCCTTCGTCATTGCCACGCTTTACTTTGCGCGAGATTTCTTAATCCCGCTGGCGCTTGCGGCATTGCTCACCTTTCTCCTGTCGCCATTGGTCGCGAGAATCGAGCGCTGGCTGGGGCGGATAGCCGCGGTGCTCCTTATCGGGACGATGGTTTTCGCGGCTACCGGGGCGGCGGGCTGGGTGCTTACCCGGCAACTGGTCGATCTCGCGACGAGACTGCCGGACTATAAAGAAAACATTCAGACCAAGCTACGTTCTATCAAGTTTCCGACCGGGGGCGTGTTCACGAAATTCTCGGAGACGGTCGAGGAGCTGAAAAGAGATCTGCCCGGCAGAGAGGCGTCGACTCAGACCGTGGTGCCGGCTGCAGAAAAGCCGAAGACGGCGGTGTCGCCTCCGAGCGCCGCGCCCGCCGCCGCGCCGGTGCAAGTGGTGGAGACTTCCAAAGTAAATCCCATGGTGCTCGTGCAATACCTCATCGCGCCGCTACTGGGTCCGCTTGGGAAGGCAGCGCTCGTGGTCTTGCTCGTTATATTTATGCTGCTTCGGCGCGAAGATTTGCGCCGCCGGCTCATCCGGCTCATTGGCAAGGGCCGCATTAGCGCTTCCACGCACGCGATGGACGACGCCGGCGCGCGCGTCTTTCGCTATCTGTTTATGCAGCTCGTGGTCAATGTGAGCTACGGCATCCCCGTGGCGATTGGCCTTTACTTCATCGGTGTGCCCAATGCTGTGCTGTGGGGCGCATGTGCGACGGTGCTCCGATTCATTCCGTATATCGGGCCGTGGATCGCCGCTGCGATACCGGTCGCACTCTCGTTGGCCGTCTCGCCTAGCTGGATGATGCCGTTACTCACGATCGGCCTTTTCGTCTTGCTCGAACTATTGAGCAACAATGTCATGGAACCTTGGCTCTATGGCTCGAGCACCGGAGTAACTCCAATTGCGCTCATCGTCGCTGCAGTGTTCTGGACATGGCTCTGGGGCCCTGTCGGACTCATTCTCTCGACGCCGCTCACGGTCTGCCTCGTCGTCATGGGGCGATACGTTCCGCGCCTTTCATTTCTCAGCGTTCTGCTAAGCGATGAGGAGGCACTCACGCCTGCCGAAGACTGCTACCATCGCCTGCTGACGGTCGGCGAGCAGGATGAGTTGGAGTTTGTGGAGGCGTATTTGAAGACAAATTCGCTCACGGCGCTCTACGACTCTGTGTTCATTCCGGTGATCATTGCGACTGAGACGGATCACAGGCTCGAGCTGCTCGACGACGAGCAGCGATTGCTGATCGAGCAAAGTCTGCGTGATATCATCGAAGACTTGGGCACACGTCCGCAGGTCACATCGAAGATCGACGCGCACAAAGCCGTGGCTGAGGACACGCCGTCGCCTGGCCCAGCGCCGCAGTTTCGCGTTTACTGCTTGCCCGCGCGGGCGAATCGCGATGAACTCGCGGGTGCGATGCTCACGCAGTTGCTGCAACAGCAAGGCTTCGCGGCCCAGAACGCCCCGGGAAAACTCGCCGCCGGCGAGTTGCTCGATCTTGTGGAAAAGTCGGGTGTGGACGCGGCTCGCATCTCGGTAGTCTCGCCTTCGACCGTCATCCAAGCGCGTTATCTCTGCGTAAAACTACGAGAGCGTTTCCCTCAACTGAAGATCGTTATCGGGCTCTGGGGCACGACCCAAGGGGTGACCGACTCGGCCAGACGGCTGCGCGATTCGGGCGCGGACGAAGTTGTGACAACTCTCGAAGATGCTGTCGTGCAGCTTGCGAAACATGCGCCGACGCTCGCTGAGCAAATGGCGCCCGCGCCCATGCCTGCGGATGTTGAGGATCGGGCCTCAGCTTGCAATCTCCCGCATGATGTGGACATCAGCCAGGCGAAAGACTATCCATCCGACGCGCCGGTCGGCACCAGCGTCAATGGTCGATACGAGACCGGGGAAAAAAGCGCTACGCAATCCGGGCATGCGATTTTACCAAAAGCATCCAACCGTGACCCCGAACATCATTAACGCCGCACCCGTCAGCTCACGAAAACGTAGCACGCAAATCATTCACTACGCTCGCCGCATTAGGAGGGGCGTGTCCAAATTTTTTGCTCTCTTCAAATTCGCTATAAAGATGAAACCGATATTTCCTTCCGCGTAGTAAATAGCGGTTTCGTCGAGGAAATTCTGGTCAAAGATGGCCAACGTATCAAAAAAGGAGACGTTCTCTGCTATAACATATTGTAACTACTTTATTTAAGGAACAACAGCTAGCGAAAACCCTGAAAAAGGGCATTCTCTCCTGGAGCTGCTTCAAGAACGTTAAGCACCTCGTAGCAGGCGCCCATGGTGTGATAGTCCACCTTGCTGGCCGGGCTTTTTTCGTCGCTGTACCTGTGATTGTCCCGGGAGAGAATGCGGAACCAAGCACCGTGCCTGTGGTCAACGAAGTTTTCCCAACTGTAAGACCAGATACGCTCATACCAATCCCAGTAATGTGTGCCTCCCGTGCGAGCAGCGAGCAGTGCCGCGGCAGCAAGCGACTCAGCCTGCACCCAAAAATGCTTGTCACTGTCGCAGATGGTTCCATCAGGAGCGAAACCGTAGTAAATACCACCGTATTCTTCATCCCACGCCTTCGCCATTGCCGCGGAGAATAGCTCGCCAGCGAGAGCAACTAACCAGTTTGTATCTTCTTTAAGATGATCCTTATGACGGTCGAGAATTAAAAGGAGCTTTGCCCATTCGGTGAGATGTCCAGGTTGATAACCCCAAGGCCGAAAAATGTTGGTCTTGTCATGGCGATTGTATTCCCAATCCACCGACCAATCGGAATGGTAATGTTCCCAAACGAGTCCGCCAGCGAGTTGTGCCTGACGCAAAGTGATGTTACGAGCGATAAGCAGGGCGCGCTCCAGATAGCTGACTTCCCCCGTCGCTTCGAACGCTGCGATCAAGGCCTCAGAGCCGTGCATGTTGGCATTCTGGCCGCGATACGGGGACAGAGTTTTCCAGTCCCCGGTCGCTTCATCCGCATAGAGACCGTGCTCCTGCGACCAAAAGCGCTGCTCCATGAGATCGAAAGTCTCTTTGACGTGTTCCTTCGACTCAGCCAAGCCTGCGCGAAGGGTGTAGGCGTAGGCTAGGAGAACAAAGGCGAGCCCGTAGCAATGGTTGGTGGCATCCTCAATCTCGGTTTTGCCCTCGAGAAACCTTAGTGTCCACGCGTAGCCTCCGGTGGTTGGATTACGGTGCGCGTTACGCAGGAACTCCACACCGTGCTTCACCCCTTCAAGATACTCCGGCTGGTGGAAATATTGATACGCCATCGAATAGGTAAACAGGAAACGTGTGCTGCTGACCAAGTGGCGAATAACGGCATCATAGACGGTACCGTCCTCCTTGAAAAAATGGTAAAAACCTCCTCGCGGGTCTATGGCGCGAGGATGGTAGAATTTCATCGTATGCTGGATATGCCCCAGCAGGAAATCACGGCTACGGAAGTCAGGTTTGGTGGCGGACATAGGAATCCTTGTTTGATTTGGTTGGCGCTGCGAGGTTTGCTGGAGCCAGAGCGCATCTCACTCAGATCCACTCCGAGGCTTCTTCTCTTTGGTCATTTTCCTTTTCTCCCAGGCTATAACCGAAACACAAACTCTCTGGATTTGGGTTCAAAAGGAGCATCTGGCGACGCTCTCACGAGGTGCACGTCTCTATCGCCGCCACCCTGGACACGGGGTTTGCGCGACAAATTTCCCAAAAAATTTGCGAAACTCGGCGCTTCAAATGCCTTTGTAATTAGAGGAAGGTCTATGTCCAAAACTTATGATATTTTTCTGAGCTACGCTAGCGTAGACAATACGGCTCTCGCCGAGCCGTATGCGAATCAGACGCATTGGGTGATGGGTTTCAAGGTGGCTCTCCAGCAGGCGGTGGACTCCCGGAACCGCAGCGACGACGATGGTGCCATGCCGGGGCAGAGATAGTTGGGGAGAAGATCCGTCGCATACCCTGAGCTCCTTGATCCTCGTCGCAATATCCGTGGCAAGGGTGGAGATTCTCTCCATGAACTTTGGAGATATCCTCCCTTCGCCACCAAGGCGGATGCTACGGTCGGTAGCCGGTTTTTGTCATAGAAGGTGAAGTCGAGCGCCTCAGCCAAGCCATGCTTCTGCCACTCGCTTCGCATGTGCTCATCCAGCAGGACAGCATACATACGCCGCGCTCGGGCTGGATCGGGTCCGAGACTTTTCAAGAAGTATTCGCGCTCCATCTTGCACCAGGATTCCTCATGGAAATAACCCGGTGAGACCAATGCTACGAGGAGACGTGTACCGTCCAGCGCCTGTGAAATTTTATCGGCCAGATGATCTCCAGTGCGAAGTCTTTGCGCGTCGAAAAACCATTGGGCGTCGCCCGTGCGACCCAACTGCAAGAGATCGAAGACCGGCGGACAGAACTTGCCGATTTTCTCACCGGAAAGGGCTGGCGGGTGCTGCCCGAGCGGAATGTGTGTGACTCGGACATCGAGAGGTGCGGAGCGACGACCAAGGCCTTCTGCAAGGATGCCGCGGCTTTCATTCAGTTGCTTAGTCGGTTTCCCTGGAGGCCCAGTGAGCTTGACCGCATCCAGTTTCAGGCAGCTCTCGACTTTGCAGAAGACGGAAGAATCCAAGAAACCGTTCTTCCGCTATCGTAGCGATGACTTCCACTTGGCAGCACTTACCTCAAGTTCCGAGCACAAGAAGTGGCTCCAGGATCATGACGTGGCTGCGCGCTCAATGCCGGCGATTAAAGAGGAGATAGGCCGATGGCTCGACAATTTTTTGGTAAAGGCGGAGCGACAGAAGGAGCATCGACAAACCGTCGGCGCGAATTGTAGTGCGATTACCTTGAGCGTGTCGTCTCAAGAGCGCACTTCCCTGGGCAAGAAGCTCTCCGACCGACTGAAGCAGGAGTCTGTCTATTCCTATCTGCCTGTCCAGGATACTCCAGATCTCAGCCAGTGTTTCGACAAGGAGCACGGTTTCGTGGCTGTCTTCGGAAACGAAATTTACACTCAGCGTCTTGAGCAGGTGTTGAAGAAATGGAGAGAATTGTGGATGGGATGCGGCATCAGGCGCGGCTATTGGCCACCCATGGCTGTCTTCCTGGCTGATCCCCCGCCCGACAATAAGGCAGAGGCCATTAATGTCTCTCTGCCTGACATGGAGATTATCTCTTCCCGGGATGATACCTCTCTTAAGGGGTTTGTGGCTGCGGTCCAACGCTACTCAAGTCAGAACCGCAGGCCGTGAGTCGGAGAGTTTGCGTGAAAGCGAAAAAGGTGGAAGCCCCTTACGTGGGCATTCGCCCATTCGAAAAGGATGACTGGCCGGTTTTTTTCGGTCGGGAATCCTTGTCAAACGAACTGCTTTACAGGCTGGAGACCAACAGGTTCGTCGCCGTCGTCGGGTCGAGCGGTTCCGGGAAGTCTTCTGTCGTCAAGGCCGGCCTTCTCCCGCTCCTCCAAGATCACAAGGTCATGCGGCGTGCAGAAGAGTGGATCACTGTGATTTGCCGTCCCGGTGATGATCCTTGCGGTTCGTTGGCCCGGAGATTGGTCGCGGCGGACCACCGGATGAAGGACAATTCCGACACTAAGCAAATGTCCGTCGCTGCCGATCTAATGCGCGCCGTGTTACGCACGAGTGATCGTGGAATTATCCCGGTTCTTCCCTCCCTATCAAAGAAAGTCAGCGAGAGTCAGTTCCTCGTTCCTGTCCTTGATCCCGAGCAGAAGAGGAAGGCCATCATTCGTCCGTCGCTCGCCACCGAGATAGAAGCAGCCACCTACAGCCCCTTTACCTTCGACGACGACTTGATCTCTATCATCGTCAATGAATCAGGCACCCGCATTGATCAGTTGCCGCTCATGCAGCACGCGCTCATGCGCACCTGGACAATCGCGGCCCGGCGCGCGAAGGAAGGGGACGCTGAGACGATCCGTCTGACGGAGAAAGACTATGACTCCATCGGTCGCATCAATAAGGCACTTTCCGAGCATGCGGACGCCGCGTTCGCGGAACTCACCCATGACGACAGGGACGGGCGCAAAGCCGCCATCGCTCGCCGTCTCTTCCTTCTGTTGTGCGATGTGTCTCCTGAGGGAAAAATCACCCGCCGCAGGCCCACGGTCGATGAGGTGATGAAGGTGGCCCAAGCTTCTGTCAACGAGGTGAAGACCATTGTGGAGGCATTCCAGAGGGACAACCGTAATTTCATCGTCATACGGCCCACGGGTGAGTTCACCCAAAATACGCGCCTGGATGTCAGCCATGAGGCTCTGCTCCGCCAATGGGGCATGCTCAACTCAAGCGAGGCTCCCGCGCTTGAAGCGCCGGTGGCGCCTGAGGTTAATTCCAACAAGGCGACCCAATAGACTATGGAGATCCCTGCAGAAGTGGCTCCTCATCCATACGGGGCAACAGCGAAACTCCGACATGGCCAGGGCTACGCGTGGCTGGCTGGCGGAGGAAAGGGACGCGGCCACGGAACTCCTGCGCCTGCGCCAGGACTGCGAACTGCATGCGCAGGGCCGCGGCGACCTTTTGGACAACATTGACTTGGCGAGGGTGGCAGAGTGGCAAGAACGCAACCGCCCCTCCGAGGATTGGGCGCAGCGCTATCTAGACGGAAAAGGAACTTGGAAATGCATCGAAGACTTCATCTCTGACAGCAGGGCCAGCGTCTCACTGATTAGACGCCTAAGTTGGGGTCTTCTGGCGTTGTTCGTCATATGCCTAGGTTGGGCGGCGATATACTCGAACTTCAAGGCAAAGCAGGCAAAGGCGAATGCGACCGTTGCGATCGCGGCGACAAAAACTGCGCACGACAGAGCCAAAAACCTTCAGGCTGCCGACGACCTAGTCGAGGAGTTGCGAAAAGCTTGGGATCAGCGTAGGGACGACCAAATTGCTCTGGCTAAACGCGCACCGCAAGCGGTCGCCCTCAAAACGGTTGATGCCATGCGCCACTATGTCAATGCCCTGCGAGCGGATCGCAGTTCGGTGGAGGCCGCCCGTTTTGTCTGCAAGTCCTTAGCTGAAGATCCTTGGCTCAGACCTCTTACGCCCAATATTACGGCGCCACCCGGAGTTCCTCTCCTCTGCGCCGCCATCGGCCCAGACAAGAAAATCTACGCTGTAACCCGGGACGGCATGCTCCTGGTCCGGAAGGAGGGCGAACCAGAATTCGAGGTCAAGCAACCACTCCTGCCGAGTCAGTTAGTTTCTCCAGTTCTAAGTTCAGCTTTCGATAAATCGCGAACGCCTAAAAGTCCGACTAGCAATGACGAACGGACCTCGAACGCTCGATCCAGCAATATCCAGCAGCAATCGGCCAAACAGCCAAGGGACACGGGTGGCATCAATCTCGATCCCGACTTCGCGAAGAACGTGCCACGCATCGCTTTTTTAACGGCATCGTTCTCGGACGATGCAAAGCACCTTGCGGTCTTCCATGTGCCCGATCTGAAATCGAAGAACTCCAAGGACCGGCCACTCACATACCAGATCTGGGAATGGACGGAGAATCGATATGATCCTGTCGGAGTCGTCCAGGTTACGGATCGTGCGCCCTTCCACAATGTAACTTGGTTGCCGGACGGGCAAGGATTCATGGTCACCCGTTGGGATGCCCCCAGCTGCGTCCTGTACCGCTTGGAGTCAGGCATGTATGATTATTCCAGTCGCGGGCGCCACCAGTTCCTGAAAAAGGCGATTCAGGCCGCAGGCTTTGGCGACGATGGCAAAATAATAGCAACCGTGATTGCCGATCGCCCCAATGAAATCTCGATGTTCGATGCCTCAACGGCTGCGTCGCTCCCCAAGAAGACATTGCGCCTTGACAATCCCCTTCCGGGCAAGGCTAATCAGCTGTTATCCGGCCCCGGCCTAAATGAACTCACCGTGGTCAGTTGGAGTCCTCAGCCTCTCCGCATAATTAATGTGCTCACGGGCAAGGAATCACGGGGCTTCGCCTTGAATCGAGGAGACCAAGTCATGCGAGCGGTCATGTCGCCCATGGGCTCAACCGGAAGCAGGCGCATAGCGCTTAGCATGGGAGGGCGTGTCGAAGTCTATTCAGAGCGGAACTTAAGCCGCATCGGAGAGCCGATCAAGTTCAAGGGGTCCATAGGTTTTTCAGCCTTCAGCGCCGATGGGAAGAGCCTGCTCACTTGGTCCGGGCCGACTTGGGGCAATTTCACGGTAGTCCGCTTGTGGTCGCTTGAAGTCGCTGAGACAGCAGAGTGGAAGGACGACGACTTTAAGGAAATAGCCCCGCCGTGGTTGCCAGATTTAGCAGATGCGGTAATCGGCCAAGGGGGAAGCTCCGACGACGATGGCGACCTCTACCCCGAAAGGCGGACCTTGGAGGAGTTTGCGGAGAAATACCGCAATGAGAAAATTGCACCCGAATACCGTCCACTATGGAACCGATTCTTCGATTCAACAGGCCGGCCCAAGCACGGATGTATGGCTGACGTCCTCACGGCCTCTGCGCGACCGCCTCGCGAACATCATCGGTAGCGAGGGAGGCTTCGCAAGTCGATCTCTCCAGGAACTGGCGCTCCAACGCATTGAAGGCTAGCCCCGCTAAGACTCCATCGGTGCTGCAATCGAAGATATTCCTAAGGACAGCAAAGAATGAACGGGCCCATTGGACCTCATTGTCCACCCAGTCCGCTCGATTTGACCTATTCATAGTAGAATCTCCGCCGCCTCCCTCCATGAGTGAACGCGTATATGCTTATCTGAAGATACGAAGTGATTGTGAGGCGCCGAAAAGAGATAGGTCACTCCGATAAAATAATCGAGATTTTTAACGTGGTCATCGATCATGATGTCTGCTCGAATAATGTTTTTGGACCCGCAAAAGACCATCTTTTGCCACGAGATAAACGGAAAGTGTTCCTGAAGCCATTCATATTTCTCAGCGAGACTATTAGGATATTCCGTTGCAGAGCTGACAATATAGACGTCATAGACCTGGTGAAGACGGTATAGAACGTCCTGACTGTCTTGGATAACGGGCGCATTCCGGAAGAAGCCCCTCGTCAGTATATACTCCCTGGCACGTTCAAATGCCTCCATTTCGGGAATCCCCCTGACGTCCTCAGCCGACCTTTTTCTGCCCGTGTGTCTCTCATCCAGTGCCACATATTGTTGAAACACATTGGCGAGAACTCCGTCCATATCGACTGCGATTGTTTTCATACGGGTTTGAATTAAGACGCTGCAGTATTTTTACGCGCGTAAGAAATGTTGTCGACGGATAGCAAAAAGCATTGTCCACCGGGCCGGGTTGTAAGATGGAGGCAGCATGACCACCCTGACGACGGCTGAACTTCGAGGCTACCAGCAGATTTGTGGAAAAAACGGTTCGATCATGGTGATTGCCTGCGATCAGCGCGGCGGCATCCGCAAGATCCTGGCGAGCACGCCCGCAGAACAGGCTAAGATCACCGACACCATGCTGGGCGACACCAAGTCGGATGTTGTTCGATATCTGGCAAGCCAGGCACCCTGCGTGCTGCTAGATCCTGTTTGTGCTGTTCCTCGTGTGGTGGAAGAGGCGGACCTGCCCCGCGATGTGGCGCTTCTCATCGGGCTCGACGCCTCGGGCTATGACACCGATGCCTCCGGTCACTACCTCTCCCGCCTCGCCCCCGGCATCAATGCCAGGAAGGTGCGCGAACTCGGCGGCACTGGCGGCAAGATCATGGTCTACTTGCGCGCCGACCATCCAGAAGCCAGCCGCCACAACATGGCGATCCTTCACCAATGCATCGAGGACTTTGCCAAGGAAGACCTGCTGCTTGTCGTCGAGTTCCTGACCTACGCCCTCCCCGGCGAGGACGCGGCGGCCTACAAAACCAAGTTTCCCTCATTGATCGAAGGTGGCACGCGGCTTTGCCTCGACGCCGGAGCAAAGGTGCTCAAGCTTCCCTACCCGGGGACGGCGCAATCCTGTGCGGCGATCACCACCATGTGCGGTTCTGTTCCATGGTCGGTTCTCTCGGCTGGCGTCGATCACGAGACCTTCATCGGTCAGGTCGAAATTGCCATGGCGAACGGGGCTTCCGGCGTCATCGCCGGCCGCTCCCTGTGGAAGGATTGCGTTTCTCTGAACCGCGCCCAGCAGCGGGATTTGCTGGTCAGAAAGGCCGTACCGCGCCTCAACCAGATTCAGGCAATACTGGAGCGCTACCCGCGAAGTCTGCAACGGGCAGCCAACGGCTGAGCATGTCAAATGTCACCGCAATCGGCGTTGATATAGGCGGAACAAATATCCGTGCGGCACGGATTTCCTCATTTGGCGAAGTTCTCGAATGGGCGACTCATCCGACGGCGAGCCGGCCATCAATGGTTTCAGCCCAGATAGGCGACCTGGTGCGGTCGTTGGATGACAAAAACGTCAAGGCAATCGGAATAGGAATCCCTGGACGGGTCGATGCCCGCCTTGGACGTATCCTGTCAGGCGGTTACGTCGATCTCGCGAGCATATCGCTCGCCTCGGTCCTGCACGACTCGTTTCAACGGCCCCTATTCATCGACAATGATTGTAACATGGCGCTGGTCGCCGAACACACCATCGGCCGGGCCCGGAATCTTGCCAATGCCGTGATGTTTACTATCGGCACAGGGATAGGTGGCGCGGCGATCATGGACGGGAACGTGCTGCGCGGCCGGGCGGCAGCGGGCCAACTCGGTCACATGACCGTCGATACTAGCGGCGAGCAATGTTTGTGTGGCAGGCGTGGCTGCGTCGAGACAACGAGTTCGGGGACAGCGCTGAGCCGCCATATTGCTGCAGTAGGACTCGATGCAACGACGTCAGTGGAAAATCTTTTGGCGCGGTCTTCGGGTGGAGATGCAATCGCGACTGCTGTGCTGGCCGCCTGGGCCGGACCGATGCGTATTGCCATTGACACCACGGTTGCGGCCTTTGATCCCGATTTGGTGATCCTTGGTGGCGGCCTTGGTATTGCGATGCATCAAGCACTCGCCAATTTTCCAGCCTTGGCGCCGTGGTACCAATGCCCGGTGGAACCGGCCGCACTCGGCGATCGCGCCGGGGTGATCGGCGCGGGTCTCAGCGCGTTGACGAAACTGGCGCGAAACTCATGAAACGGGCGGTTCTCGTTAACGGCCTTCCCGCCTCTGGCAAGAGCACTGTGGCGCGAGCCGTATCGCACACCAGGGGGTGGCCTCTGCTGACCCTTGACACCATCAAGGAGGCCTTCTTCGCTCATTTGGGAACCGGTGACCGCGAGTACAACCGGAAGCTCGGCAAGGCTAGCTATCTGGCAATCTTCGCCCTCGCCGCAGACTTCGCGGATGGCGCAACCGTGGTGGTCGATGCTTGGTTCGGTTTCCAGCCGCTCGATGTCCTGCAAGACCATCTTGCCCGGGCGGGAATAACTCAAGCCGCCGAGATTTGGTGTCACGCACCGGGGGACGTGCTGGGTGAACGCTACCGGGCCAGGATCGAACAGCGCCACTCGGGCCACCTCGGTGTGTCCTATATTCCCGAACTCGTCGAGCTGGCGAAGCGCGCCCAGCCCCTCGGAAGATTTCCACTCTTCGACGTTAACACAACCCGTCCACTGGATATGGCAGCGGTGGCAGCCTGGCTCAACACAACTTTCAAGGTGTGATTATCAGAGCATTCCGCTGAAGCCTACTTGCCGACCATCAGGCGGACGATCTCGTCGCCGGTCGTTTCCTTCGGTCTGCGCTCACCGACTTCCTTGCCGCGGCGGAAGACCACGATCCGGTCGGCCACCTCGAAAATGTCGCCGAGATTGTGCGAAATGAAAATGATGCCTTTGCCCTGCGCCTTGAGCGACTGGATCAGCGCGATGACTTTGCGCTGTTCGGGCACACCCAACGCCGCCGTCGGCTCGTCCATGATGACCAGGCGGGCGTTCCAGTACATGGCCCGGCCGATAGCGACGGCTTGACGCTGGCCGCCCGAAAAGGCGGAGACCGGCGCATCAAGTCGGATGACATGGAAATCCAGCTTGTGCATGGTTTCCTGCGCCACCTTCGCCATGTGCGGACGGTCGATGACGGGGAGAAATCCAAAGAGCTTTTTCATCGGCTCGCGGCCGAGGAAAATGTTGTCGCCGATGGTCAAATTGTCGGCCAGCGCCAGATCCTGATAGATCGTCTCGATGCCATTATCGCGGGCTTCCTGCGGCGTGGCGAAAGCAATTCGCTTGCCATCCAGATAGATATCGCCCTCATCATAGTGGAACACGCCGGAAATCGCCTTGATCAGCGTCGACTTGCCCGCACCGTTGTCGCCGGCAAGGGCCACGACTTCTCCGGGGAAAATGTCGAGCGAGGCTTTCGTGATTGCACGGACGCCGCCGAAGCTTTTCGAGACGCCCTTGACCGCAAGGATGGGAGCCGGATTACTCAACTTGCCGTCCTCCCAGGAAACGCCGCTGGCTCTGGTCGACCAGCACGGAAATGATGATCACGCACCCCACCGCAATGAATTGCCAGAACGAAGGGACATTGATGAAGACCAGGCCGTACTGGATGACGGCGATGACCAGCGCGCCCGCCACCGTGCCCCAAATGGTGCCAGAGCCGCCAAACAGGCTCGCGCCGCCGATGACGACGGCAGCGATTGAATCGAGCAGCAGCGGTTCGCCCGCCTGTGCCGCGCCCGCAGAAAAGCGGCCCGAATAGAGCGATCCGGCAATGCCGGCCGTGACCGCCGAGAGTAAATAGATCTTCATCGTCAGCTTCTTGATATTGATCCCGGCGCGGCTGGCGGCGGCCTTGCTGGCTCCCATGGCATAGGTGTGCTGGCCGAAGCGGGTCTGCGACAGAAGATAATGCATAATCAGGCAAGCGACGGCGGTAATGATCACGAGCACCGGAATGCCGAGAACCCGGCCGTTGCCGATATAGCTGTACCAAGGATTGGAAACCGGAATGGTCATGCCGCCGGCGAGGAGAAAGGCCGAACCGCGAGCCACGCCGTACATGCCAAGCGTGCCGATGAAGGCAGGCACCTGCAAATAGGCAATCATCCAGCCATTGACGAGGCCGGGGATGAAGGCAATCGAAGTGCCGGCGAGAAGGCCGATCAGCATGGCCGGAAAAGGTCCAAGCCCAAGCTGGAGGGCAACATAATTGGCCACGTGGGCGGCAATCACCGAGGCCAGCCCCATGATGAAGCCGAGCGACAAATCGATGCCTGCTGAAATAATCACGAAGGTCTGGCCGAGCGCCAGCATCAGCGGAGCCGTGGCGAAGACGGAAATCGACTGCAAATTATAGATGTTAAAAACAAAACTCCGGCCATAGGCGATTCGCGACCATGTCTCGAAGAAAACCGCGAGGAAGATCAGAAATAGCCACGCCCGCAACTCGGCGATGCGTATAAGGATCGATTTGCCGTTGGTTTGGGTTGTCGCTCCAGCCATGAAGGATTTCGCCGGTCAAGGTATGCCACTGGCCGCCACCCATGCAATGGACGGCGGCCAGCTCGCTTAGGCACGTATGCTTATTTGCTCTTGTAAAGAAACCTGGAGACCTTCGGATCGTCGATATTGGCCGCGGTCATCACCGTAAAGCCAGTGCCGATGGCGGTCGGAACCGGGTTGCCGGTGGCATGGGCGTAGGCCACTATGAAACCAAAATACCCGATTTCGGCGGGGTGCTGGGCGATGGTCAGTGAGAAGGTGCCATCCTTGAGCTGGGGCACGATCGATTCCGGTGCGTCGAAGCCGGCGATCTTGATCTTGCCGGCCTGGCCCGCCTGGGTGACGCCATTGGCGGTGCCGGCGGCCGAGAACAGGTTTGCACCGAAAACACCGGCCAGATCCGGCACGCGGCCAAACACGGCCTGCACCTGGGCGGCGGCCTTGTTGGCATCGTCATCGTTGAACTGGGTCGGAAGAACTTCGATGCCGGGATATTTCTTCATTTCATCCTTGAACCCTTCTTCGCGCTGATCGGTCGTCGAGATTCCGGGCTTCACATTGGAAACATAGACCTTGCCCTTCTCGCCGATGGCTTTGGCAAGCGCGCGCGCCGCCATACGGCCGCCGAGCACGTTGTCGGAAGCGACATAGGAAATCGGGAAGTCCGCGTCACCGGCACCCGTCTGGAACACGCCCGTGCCGATATAGGTATCGACGCAGACGATCGCGATGCCGGCATCGTGTGCCTTCTTCAACGGTGCGATCAGCTGAACCTTGTCGGTGGGCGCAATCAGAATGGCGTGCGGCTTCTTGGCAATGACCGCATCGAGAACGGGAACCTGCAGAGAGACGTTCCATTCCGCCGCACCCTGATAGATGAGTTCGGCACCGACGGCCTTCGCCGCGGCTTCGGCACCATGGTGCATGGTGACATAGAAACCGTCAGCCGTCAGTCCGGGAATAAGAGCAATCCTGATCTTTTCTTGCGCCGATGCCTGCCCGGCAATCAGCGAGGTGAATGCGGCAGCGGTTACTGCGCCCACTATCTTTACAAATAAACGACGTTTCATGGTTTCCTTCCTAAATGAGCACGTACAGCAACGAGCCTCGTTGTCTGGGCTGTCCTGGATTGAGCGTTGGTGAATGTGATTGTGTTGCACGACTTTGGTGTGGAAGCATGGCTGGATAGATTGATGGAGGGAGTGCCGGAAGAACACCGGGCAATTGCATTGGCGAATACTGGATCTTAAGCTCGCGGTCGAGCAAAACTTATCTCGTGAGAATATATTTTTAGACGCGCGTAGTGTTTTACTGGGCCTTGATGGGCTGTTACGCCGTGAATCCATGACGAATTGAGCGGCATCTAGATACGCCCCTGGTGAATTGCGCTTCGCCAAACGATACTACGGAATAATAGCGATCTTAATGCCTTTCCGGGCCCACGCGAGTTCAAGCGCTTTGCTATATTCTGCCAGAGGAATCTCGTGGGTCACGAGCTCGTCCACCTTGACCTTTCCGTTTTCAAGGTATTCTAGTGCCCGTGGAAAGGAATTTAGCTGCGCGAAGGAACCCTTGATCGTTACCTCGCGCCGCATGATATCGGCTGGTTTGATGCGAGCAAGGGCGTCGTCAGGATAAACGGCGTAAACGAGGACCGTGCCGCGGCGGCGTACAAAACTGAGAGCATCTTCGAGCAGTGTCGTTGAGCCGGTCGCCTCCACGATGTAATCGAATCCGCCGGGACTAAGCTCTCGCAGGCGGCGGCGATGAACCTCTGGGTCTTTGCGATCGACCGCAACCACATCGTCGGCAGCCAAGCGGGCAATGAGATCCAGTTTCGGTCCCGCCGGGGCCGCCACGATCACACGAGCTGCACCATTTAGTCTGAGCAGCTGAGCTACCACTTGTCCCGTTGGACCTGCGCCCATCAAAAGGACGTCGCTACCAGGCTTCATTGCGAGGACCTCCATGCCGTGACAAGCGCAAGCGGTGGGCTCGATCATGACTGCTTCCCGTACTGAGAGCTTTTCAATGGGGAACACGCGATCGGATGGAAGTTTGATGTATTCTGCAAAGGCGCCGTTGATCTCTACTCCGATACCGCCGAGGTTTTCACACAACAGATCATCGCCGCGCTGGCAGTAGAAGCATTTGCCGCAAGGGATGGTGGTGCTCGCTGTGGCTCGCTGACCCTTCTTAAGTCCGGTCACTTCGGAGCCGAGCTCAACGATTTCACCGGAAAATTCATGCCCCGGCGTGAGGGGAAAGCGTGGCCCAAAGTCACCCTCGTGGACGTGCAGGTCGGTGCCACAGAGGCCGCACGCGTGCACGCGCAGCAGAACTTCATCGGAGCTTATCTTAGGGGTGTCAATATCACGGTATGTAAACTGTCGAGGGGCGTCGTAAACAATGGCTTTCATGTTGGATGCAGGGTCTAATGGTATCTGGAAACTAAATGGGAATGGACTGTGGGCTACGCTACTGGACTGCGCCAAATCTGTCTTTCCTCGAAATGCCGGCGGGCGGGGCTCCGTGCACGGATTTGCAAGATTTCAATAACCGTTCTGAGAGCATGGGCGTTAGTTTGTCATGATAACAAACCAAGTCAACGCTTTTTTTAGAGATTTTTCCGAAACGGTTTTTTCGAGCCCCGGAAAATGCGATTTTGACGGGCGGGCAGTTGCAGCCGCGACAGTGCTATGAGCAGTAATTGTTGCACTAGCGACAAAAGGCTAGCGCGGCTTCCCGCTTTCAACGGGGTGGCGAGTTAGCGCTTTCGGCGAAGATTCGTGAAATCGAAATCCTTCAAAAAATTGCTGTCCGGCACACTAAAAATCCGGTCGAACACCAGGGCCGCTCCCCCAAGGGCCGAACTGTCCTCGCCAAATGAAGAAAGGTCGATTTCCAAATTCTCAACCGTCGGAAAGCACCGCTCGCGAAGGCGCCGTCTGACATCATCCTCTACGAAACGAAAAAGTTCGGATAGCGACCCGGCCAGTATAACACGTTTCGGATTGAATAAATCGGCGAGGTTTCTGATCGCCACGGTAAGCCACTCTCCCCATATCCTGACGATTTTTCGGGCATTCGGAACCTCTTTCCCAAGGTCCCGTAGAAGGCTTTCGATTTTTTTGGCTTTTCCCCCGACGCTCCGGTAAGACGCGAGCAGGGCATCTCGGCCTAGATGAGTTTCAAGAAAGCCCATGCCTTCGGCGTGGCCGGTGCTGGCCGGGTCAAGGGTAAGATGGCCGATTTCTCCGGCAAGGCCGTCGCTGCCTCGAAAAATTCTCCTGTCGAAAATCATGCCAGCTCCTACTCCAACATCCAAAAAGAGCAGGCAAAGATCGCTTTGACCTTTCCGGCGGCCAAACGAAAGTTCGGCCAATGCCGCTGCGTTGGCGTCATTCTCGACAAATATCGGGATGTTCAACTGAGATCCGATGACGCTCTTCAAATCGACATGTTGCCAGCGGAAGGTCGGTGCGCTACGAATCACCCCTTGTGTATCGACTAGTGCCGATACGGTGACGCCGACGCCTCGCAAGCGATCCGAACTCCCTAGCTTAACAGACCACACCGCCCGAACAAGACCGACGAGTTCTCGACAAACGGCCTCTGGCTTTGTGGACCGCAGCTTTGTAGACTTTCGATGAATGATCGAGCCTTCAAGATTAATCAAAACGAGGTGAATGTGCTCGACGTTAATCTCCGCCCCGAGAAAAAATGCTCCCTCCGGGTTTAATTTTAACCCGGTGCCTGGCCGGCCCGTTGCCTGCGTAACGAAGGACTGTCCAGCCTCAATAACCAGATCCATCTCCATTAACTCGTCTGCAACAGAGGTTAGAGTGGATCGCGTCAGATTCAGAGATCGTGCAAGTTCAGCCCTTGAAAGGGTTCCCTCCTCTTTGAGCAACCTCAAGACGCGAGTTTGGTTAATGTGACGGATTAGACTCGGTGTGGCCATCGCATCAATCAATGGACTCCCAGCAAGGTGTTTGTCAACAGTCGAAACAAAGTTCATTCGATTGATGTGAAAAGCTGTGCCCACTCGTGAAACCGGCAACCGGTGAAAAAGAGCGAGGTGGCGAAGTGGTATGTCAGGTGTCCAAAGTAGCTGCGGCGATCCTCGGGCAAAATCGCGCAGGGACTGTCCCAATTGCGAGGAGGACTCCGTCAACGAACTGATTTGACTTGAAAAAGGAGAGAGATGAACAAAGCTACGGTATCCGTACGGTAGGTCTGATCGGCGCAGATCACATAGGCGCCGATTATCTGCGAGCCGCCCGCTTTTTTGAACAAATGAAGGTCGCCGTTTTTGCCGAACCTCAAAAGCGAACCTACACAGAATGATTAACGAAATGAATAAAGCAGCCGCTGTCACCGAGTGGGTCGCCACGACTCAGATGTCTCAATGGCAGACGAAGGAACAAGTAATGACCTCGCCCGTCTTGAACGCCGAGTGGGATGTTGAAGCTCGACTCGACAAACCGCTGCAGACGATCGACGGGTTCGGCCCGTGCTTCAATGAGCTTGGGTGGGCCTCTTTGAGCGCCCTCGACAGTGAGGACAAAGAAGCCATTTTCCAAGAACTCTTCGCCCCGGGCGTCGGTGCCAACTTCAACATCTGTCGCATGCCGATAGGCGCCAACGATTTTTCACTTGATTGGTATTCCTACGACGAGGTGCCGGGCGACTTTGCTTTGGAGCATTTCAGTATCTCCAATGACCTCGGGACTCTCGTTCCATTCATTAAAAACGCGCTAAGATATCAGCCAAATCTGAAGATCTGGGCCTCGCCCTGGAGCCCTCCCGCTTGGATGAAATACAACAAGCACTACGCGGCAAAGATGTCCGAACCACAAATGCCACCCAACGGGTTGAGATCAGACCAGGTGGGAAAGGAAGGCAGTGACCTGTTCATCCAGGAGGATCGCTACTTTAGCACTTATGCCGCCTACATTGCGCGGTTCGTTCAGGAGTATGGAAGCCAGGGCATCAACATCGGCATGGTCATGCCTCAGAATGAGTTCAACTCTGCTCAGCCGTTCCCGAGTTGCTGTTGGACCGCCGAAGGGCTCGCCAAATTTATCTCTTTCCTTGGGCCCGAGATGCGGAAGCTGGGTGTGGACGTATTCTTCGGGACTATGGAACGTCCGGACGAAAGGCTCGTTGATGTTCCTTTGCTCGACCCGAAGAGTAGCACATACATTAAGGGGATGGGATGCCAGTGGGCGGGTAAGCGAGCCATTCCCGGCCTCCACCGGCGTTATCCCGACTTGAAGCTTTACCAAACAGAACAGGAGTGCGGGGACGGCAAGAACGACTGGCGATACTGTCGCTACGCCTGGACATTGATGAAGGACTTTCTGAACAACGGTGCCAGCGCTTACCACTACTGGAATATCTCCCTGAAACAGGGTGGGATAAGCCGATGGGGATGGGCCCAGAATTCTCTGGTGACGGTCGATACGGCGGCGAAGACGTTCAAGTACAACTACGAATACTATTTAATAAAGCATCTCAGCCACTTTGTTCAGCCGGGCGCAAAGCGTCTGGATACATTCAGCTTGACGGGTTACGAGAACCTGCTGGCGTTTGCGAACCCCGACAAAAGTGTCGTCATTACAATGCAGAATGACCTTTGTCAGGAACTGCCTGTTCGCGTGAAAGCCGGGGATAAGGTGATAGCTGCCGCGTTGCAGCCCGATTCGTTCAATACTTTCGTAGTCAGGGCATGAAGCGAGCGTCCGTTCGCTCTGTGGTGGCGCGCGAGCTGCAATTTCTGAAATCCTAATCACGGAGAACCACGATGGGCCTGTCCATTTTCACCCTCATTCACATCCTCATCAGTCTCGCGGGCATCGTTTCGGGCCTCGTCGTCCTTGGCGGATGGCTTGCCGGGAAACAATTTCAAGGGTGGACGGCATTTTTTCTTGCGACGACAGTGACGACGAGCGTCACCGGGTTCTTTTTCCCATTCCGCGGTTTCACCCCGGCCTATGGGGTTGGCATAATCTCGCTCTTTGTTCTGGCGGCGGCGAGCTACGCCCTCTATTTGCGTCGGCTCTCCGGTGTCTGGAGCAAGGTATACGTTATCAACGCCCTCATTGCCCTTTACCTGAACTTTTTCGTCCTGGTCGCACAATTGTTCCAAAAAACTCCCGCCTTGAAGGAGCTCGCGCCAACCCAAACTGAACCGCCCTTCGCCATCTCGCAGGGCATCGTGCTGCTGCTTTTTATCGTGTTGGGCATCGCAGCGGTCCGCCAATTCCGGGTCGAGCCCGAGAAGGCCTAGGAAAGTCTCTTGCATCCATCGCGGAGACGGAGAAATCGCTAAGCGGTTGGGGACCTGGACAAGCCGGCTTACGCGCTACCCGAAACGCTGAAACTCCTGCCGGATCGCGTCGAACCTACAGAGGCGCGAATCCTTTCGCCCTTCGACAATCTCATCGTTCAACGCGAGCGTCTCCGCTGGCTCTTCGACTTCGATTATCAACTCGAATCCTATGTGCCCGTGGTGAAGCGCCGTTACGGGCATTTCGTTTTTCCGGTGCTTTGGGGCGAGCGTTTCACAGCGCGCCTGGAAACCAAGGCGCTGCGCGAACGGTCGAAATTGGCGCTCACAGGGCTTTGGTTCGAGCCCGGCTACGAAAGGAATCGAAAGTTTCGCAAGGCCTTGCGCGCAGCACTGGAGCGTTTTGCCGCGTTCAACCTCTGTGGTGAAGTGGATGACGCGCTACTTTAAGGCAACTGTCATAGTGGGAGGCTACGTCAGCCTTTTATTTGCAAACAGAGTAAAATATGATGTAAAAGACTTAAAAATAGTGCGATATAAAATTCCAATCCTGCCTCAGGAGCCAGACAGCTTTAAGGCGCGAATACCGTGGAGGGGCGCGCAACCGATCGTCTGACAATCCGCGAATTCCTATACGCAACAATAGGGTCCGTAAATACAGCATTGCGCAAAAACCGTAAATACGGCACAGTTGCCAGGGTGAAGACGACCATTGACATCCCGGATGATTTATTCCGCAAGGCGAAAGCCACCGCGGCTCTTCGAGGCATGAGCATGCGACAATTCGTTGCCGAGGCGTTGCGTGGCAAGATTCAAATCCCCTCGGAAGATTCCCGGGCGAATACCCCGCCGTGGATGCGTGGTTTCGGGGCACTCTCCGATCTCTCCGAGGAAACTGCGCACATTCAAAGCCTGATCGATGCCGAGTTTGAACAGATCGAATCGGATGACGTCCGATGATTCTCGACACCAACGCGCTTTCGGCATGGGCCGATGGAACCAAAGGCATTGAGCAACCGCTCCGGTCCGCCACCCGCTTGGTGGTTCCGTCAGTGGTCCTTGGTGAATTCTACTTTGGGATTCGCCAATCGCGCCACCGACAGCGTTACACCGATTGGCTGGCCGGAAACCTTCCGCTCGTGGAATGCGCCACCATTGGTTTGGAGACCGCCAGCGCGTATGCCGACATCCGGTTGTCGCTGAAGGCAGCCGGCACACCCATCCCCGTCAACGATACGTGGATCGCCGCTCTCGCCCGCCAGCACCAGCTCCCCGTTCTTTCGCGCGACACCCATTTCGACGCCGTGGAAAACCTCGAACGCATTTCCTGGTAACTCCCATGCCCGTCGCGATCGGCCGCTGGTGGACAAAATCTTGTTGCACAGCTTAATATCGGGCTCCGGAAAAGTCAGCTTGGTTAAGTTAGCTTGCAAACAAGCTGGTCTGCGGGTCTCGGCGATGAGAGAATAGCGACCGGAAAGCGTCGCTGCCTGCCTCCGGGCGTGATGCCGTCCGCACATGACCGCGCGGCGGCACGCTCGAACGGCACCGAACTTCGCGGCCTGAGCCTCCACCTTGCCAAGAGCAAGCCCTTCGTAAGAGTATGCTCCCATGAGCAGGGAAATTCGCGTCCCCGTCGATTCGACGCTTGACCGCCTGCTCGTCGGCTCTCCGCTGCGCAAGCCGTGGGTGGCGCGATGGGTGATCATCGCGCTCGCCGCCGCGCTCCTGCTTTCGACAGCCGTCATCCTGCTTGCGGTCGGTTCGCTTCACGCCGCAGCGGTGCGGGTATTCCTGATCGGG
The DNA here is from genome assembly GCA_963810765.1 of uncultured Verrucomicrobiae bacterium. Classification (GTDB taxonomy): domain Bacteria; phylum Verrucomicrobiota; class Verrucomicrobiia; order Chthoniobacterales; family Terrimicrobiaceae; genus DASTFP01. The sequence continues at coordinate 111,884 of CAWEOV010000012.1, read as the reverse complement.
CTCCTCTTCGCGGCGATGCTTTCGACTGTTCCCGTGTTCATCCTGCGATACCTCGACCGGCGCGAGCGTGAGTCGCCGTGGCTGTTCGCTATCGCCATCCTTTGGGGGGCGTTGATCGCGACGGGGCTTGCCCTGCCCTTGAACACCGGCATCATCGTCGCGGTTGGCCGTTGGCTTAATCAATATCCGGAGATCGGCCAGTTTCTCGGCCCGCACGGAGCGATGCTTTTGGGTGCCCCCCTGGCGGCGCCTGTTGTCGAGGAGGCGACAAAAGCGCTCGGCGTCATCCTGTTCTTCGCGTTGCTGCGCGCCGAGTTCGACAACATGCGTGACGGCTTCGTCTACGGTGCGCTTGTTGGGGTCGGGTTCAACCTTGTCGAGGCTCCGCTGTACGTCGCCCAAGGCTTCGCGGAGCATGGGGTTGCACCGTGGGGGCTCCAGTTCGGGGCGCGCTTCGCGCTCTTCGGTCTGGGTGGCCACGCGATGTTCACCGGCATCTTCGGCGCCTTCCTTGGCGTGGCCCGCCAGACGCGGCGCCTGTGGCTTCGCATCACGGCGCCGGTCATCGGTCTCGCGCTCGCGATCCTCGCACACACCCTCAACAACAGCCTCGCCCTGATCATCACCATCCTGCTCCGTCGTGCGGGCGAGGAAATGCCCGAGCCCGGTCCTCCGCCGCAGGTGCCGTTCCTCGAGGCCTGGGTCCAGACAAGCATTCAGAATCTGGTCGTCTTCCTTCCCTTTGTGATCGTGATGCTCGTGGCGCTGCGGCGCAGCGGCAAATGGGAGCGCCGGGTGATAGAGGAACAGCTGGCGGACGAGGTGGGTAGCGCCGTGACGCCCGAGGAATTCGCGGCCATCCAGCGCGACAGGATCTTCCGCACGCGCCGCGTTGATCGCGTCGACCGCCGGCGCTCAGCGGCGTTGGTGAACGCTCAGCACGAGCTGGCCTTCCGTAAGCGCTACGTGCGCGCCAAAGGCGGCGACCCCGAGGCCGACAAGCTGGTTGCAGGCTGGCGCCGCGAGATCATGGCGTTGCGCGCGTGAATACTCTCCTCTGCCTGCCTTTTGGAGCGCTGCCAAGATTGAATCTTTCAACGCTCCGCGTCTCTTGCGCCACGCAGCTGCCGCAGGCGAGCGGATTTGCGGTGCAGCCGTTTCACTCGGCGCGGGAAGCCGAGAGAGTGCCTCGTCCAACGTGAACATCGTGCGCGAATATTTGCAGGGCAATCAGAGGCTTCCGCGGATTGGTTTCGGGCTGATCGCTCTCTGGCCACTGCTTCAGAATCTACTCGGGTTTTGCTTGTTCGAGACGGCGTTTTACTTCGCCTATCGCTACGGTATGTCTTTCAGCCAGGCGTGCGCTGCTCCCTTCTGGTTTCCGGATTCGGTTTTGCTTTGCGCCCTTCTGCTCACCCAGCCGCGGCGGTGGTGGCTCCTGGTCGTCGCGGTGCTGCCGATTCGACTGTTCGTCGGATTATCTTTCCATGTCCCACTCTGGTTCCTCCTTGGGGCATTCGCGATTGATTCCGTGAAAGGTGATGTCCTGGCCGGCGAAGCAACGAAGTTCCAATTCCACTCGAAATATTAGTCACAACGAAAACACGCAACTACTACTAAATCACTATGAATATCGTGCAAATGATCCTCAAGCTGCTAACCGGCGGTGACAACCTAAGCAAGATTGCTTCGGCGCTCGGAATCAATCAGGAGCAGGCAGCCAAGGCCGTTAGTGCTGCCGTGCCTACCCTGCTCGCCGCGCTGACTGGAGCCGCTTCCAAACCGGGAGGAGCAGCCGATCTCGCCAACGTGCTGGCAAAGCAAGACTCCGGCGTGCTCGACAACCTCTCGAGTCTATTCTCCGGTGGCGGTGCTGCTGCTGCCTCAAAGGGCTCCAATATCCTGGGCTCGCTCCTTGGCGGGCTTGGCGGGGGGCCTTGGGCCAAATCGCCAGCGTGCTCTCGCGTTTTACCGGAGTGAGCGAGGGTGCCATCAACAAATCGCTAGGCTTGCTCGCGCCAATCGTGTTGGGCGCAATCAAGAAGCAATCGAAGGGTCAGGATGCCGCAGGCATTGCCAGTATGCTCGCGGAGCAGAAGGGAAATATTGCGTCCGCCATGCCATCGGGGCTCGGCAGTCTGCTTTCCTCGGCGGTGCCCGGTCTCAGCAGTCTGCTTGGAGACGCATCGAGCGCCGTCTCCTCGGCGGCCAGGACTGCGACCACTGAGGTAAGGGGAGCCGCCCGGGAGGCCGAGGCCGCAGGTTCGTCGGTCATGAAATGGCTGATCCCTCTGCTTCTCTTGGTTCTTGCATTCTTCCTCCTGCCCAAGATGTGCAGGCCGGCTACTGAAACCGCGCCGGTGGTGAAAGAAAAGGCGGCCGAAGCGATCCCGGCTCAGGACGATAGCACGAAGCTAATCAGTGACGCCACCGTCCTGATCAAAGACGCAAGCGACGGTGTCGCTTCCATCAAGGACGAGGCCAGCGCCACAGCAGCCCTGCCGAAACTGCGAGACATCACCACCAAGCTCGGTGGACTTCACTCCCAGTGGTCCAAGCTTCCCCAGCCCCTTCAGAAAACCGTCAGCGATGCCCTTCGTCCGCTGATTGCGAAACTCCGTGAAGCCGCCCAGCCTGTGCTCGCTCTGCCCATCGTCGGCGCTAAAGTGAAACCCGTCGTGGACGAAATGCTCGGCCAACTCGACAAGCTGATGGGGGCGACCGCGGCCGCCGCAGTGAAGGAGACGGCACGCGACGTAGCGGGCTCAGCGGGCGAAGCTGCCCGCGATGCAGGTTCCGCAGTGGCCGGTGCCACGACCGCCGCGGCCACCGCCGCGAAGGAGACGGCAGGCGACGTCCAGCGCGCAGCGGGCGAAGCTGCCCGCGATGCAGGTTCCGCAGTGGCTGCCGCCACGAGCCAGGCCGGCAGGGCTGCCGGGGCTGCCGCCGGCGCAACGCTCGATTTCGCCCGGAAGCTCAGCTCTGGCTATGAGATGAAGGGGAGAACCGACGGGATCGAGCGGCAACTGGTCGAATTCGCCGAAAGCACGAAACCACCGGGCGAGGCGGCATGGTTCAATTTCGACCGGCTTACGTTCGAAACCGACAGTGCCACGATCCAGATGTCGGAATCGAAGGAGCAGCTGCAGAACATCGTCGAGATCCTGAAGGCCTATCCCACGATGCGGATCAAGATCGGCGGGTACACGGACAACACCGGCGACGAGGCGCACAACGTGCAGCTTTCGAAGGCACGGGCCGAGGCGACCGAGAAAGCCCTTGTTTCGATGGGGATCGACGCCTCGCGCATCGACGTCGAAGGATACGGCTCCCAACATCCCGTCGCTTCGAACGACACCGAGGAAGGCCGAGCCCGCAACCGCCGCGTCGCCGTCAGCGTGTTACAGAAGTGAGTGTTTTGTTGCGTCGCCCGCCGCTCCCGCACCCCAACGCGTACGCTAGCCCGATAAGCGCGCTCGGAGCGTCCGAGGTATCTTGGGGCAGGTTCTCGACCACGTCCTGCGCGGCGCGCTCAGCAAACAGATCGCCGACGACCTCGGCATTTGCGAGCGCACGGTTAAACTGCACCGCATTAGTATTAGCATCAAGACGAAGATTGGCGTGCAATCGGTGGCGGAACTCACCCAACTCGCGCAGCAAGCCTGCAATTTCCCCAAAGGACAGTAGTCGCGCGGGTGGGCGGGCCGGTAGACTTGCTCTCCCTTCTCGTGTGAAACGCTCCGAACAACTTTCCATTGCCATCGTCGACGACGACGAGAGCCTGTGCCGTTCGCTCGGGCGGTTGTTGCGCGCGGCAGGGATGCAGCCGGTGGCGTATCCATCGGCGGAGGCGTTTCTCGGGGATGCGCGACAGGCGACGTTCGACTGTCTGGTGCTCGACGTGCAGTTCGGTGGGATTTCGGGAATTGAATTGCAGCGGCAGCTCGCTGCATCCGGCGAGCGAACGCCGGTAATTTTTATCACTGCGCACGATGAACCCGAGGCACGCGAGCAGGCGCTCGCCGGGGGCTGCACGGGCTACTTCCGGAAAAATGATTCAGGCTCCGAAGTGATCGAAGCGATCCGCCGCGCGGCGCCCGGCTCTCCCTTGACGCAAACTAAGACTGCCATCGATTATGAAGTCCATCAACTCACTCCTCGTCACCACCAACGAGAAGGAAACCCGGTACTTCCGCGTCAACAAAGAGACGCTGCCCAACGCCCTCGATGAGCCGGACGAGATCATTGTGATTTCCAAGGCCGCCGACATCGCCGATCGAAAGAAGCTTGTCGGACTCCTCGCCCTTACCCTTGCTGCAATTCTCTGCGCCATAACTTCCTCGCTGGTTCGCGCGGAGGAGGGCGGCACCGGCCATCACCTGCCGGGTTCGGGAGTCTTCCTCACCGGGGTGCTCCCAGCCGAGCCTGGGTTCACCGTCCGGGTTTCGGATTGGCTCTACGCGGGCTCCGCTGAAAGCACCCGGCCGCTCTCCGGCATTCTGCAAAATGCCGCGCAAACCAACGACGGCATTGGATCGATCTTCAGCGCGATCAAGAATGGCAATGCACAGTTGCCCCCCAGAGTCGCCATTCTGGCCAGCCAGCTTCAGGACCGCGTCCAAGCCACCGACGTGAACCTTGCCCTGGACTCCGTGCAAAACATCTCCACCATCACGTTGCTCTACGAATTGCCATGGAAGCCCCTCGGCACGCGGGTGGTGACGGGGGTTTCCCTGCCGTTCCTCTACGTCAGGACGACCGCCACAGTGGAGGTGCGCGGCCCGAAGCGATCGGCATCCGCGCGCATTCAGCAGGACGACTTCGGTTTCAGCGACATGGTGGTCACGCCGGTCATTCTGGGATGGAGCGCCGGCAATTTTCACTGGAGCACCGGCCTTTCCATTTACGCGCCCACTGGACAATACAGTCCGAATGATCTTGCGCCGCTGGGCAAGAACTTCTGGACGTTCGAGCCCTTCGTGGCGGCCACGTATCTCAATACCAAATACGGCCAGGAAGCCTCGCTGCAGATTGCCTTCGATGCCAATACGGTAAACGCGGCGACCGATTATCACTCCGGGTGCCAGTTGAACATCGAGTGGCTTCTCGCCCAGCACCTGCCGTATGGCTTTTCCGTGGGTGTCACGGGCTTTATTTATCAGCAGGTCACAGCCGACAGCGGCAACGGCACAACGGGACTCGCCGGAACGTATGCCGTCGGCCCCTCGATCGGATACACCTGGAAAAACAAGCTCTCGGTCTCCGGACAGTGGCTCTACGAATTCGACGTGGGCAACCGCTTCCAAGGCAGCGTGGCCTCGCTGGTCGCCTCGTGGACGTTTTGACTTCTCTTCGTCACACTTGAACTCCTTTGATCAAATCCTCCACAACAAACACCACCACACACATGAAACCAAAACTCTTAAGCTACGGTTTGTCGATACTGACGGCTGCTGCCGCGCTCTTTGGCGCGCTCGCTCCGGTCCACGCCGCTGACCCAGCCTCCGCTCCGGCTACGGCGGACGAAGGCAAGAAACCCAACATCCTCGTCATCTGGGGCGATGACATCGGCACCTGGAACATCAGCTACAACAGCCGTGGCATGATGGGCTACCAGACGCCGAACATCGACCGGATCGCCAAAGAAGGCGTCGCCTTCACCGACTACTACGGCCAGCAAAGCTGCACCGCCGGGCGCGCCGCGTTCATCAGCGGCAGCGTGCCGGTGCGCACGGGCATGACCAAGGTCGGCCTGCCCGGCGCCAAGGAAGGCTGGCAGAAGACCGACGTGACCATGGCCACGGTGTTGAAGAGCCAGGGCTACGCCACCGGGCAGTTCGGGAAGAACCACCAGGGCGACCGCGACGAGCATCTTCCCACCCAGCACGGGTTCGACGAATTCTTCGGCAATCTCTATCACCTCAATGCGGAGGAGGAGCCGGAGAATCGCGACTACCCGCAGGACCCGGAGTTTCGCAAGAAATTCGGTCCGCGCGGTGTCCTCAAAACGACCGCCGATGGCAAGATCGAAGACACCGGTCCGCTGACCAGAAAGCGAATGGAAACGATCGATGACGAAACCGTGGCCGCGGCCAAGGATTTCATCGAGCGGCAGGTGAAGGCTGGCAAGCCGTTCTTCTGCTGGTGGAACGGGACCCGGATGCACTTTCGCACCCACGTAAGGGAAGAGCACAAGGGAATCTCCGGCCCGAGCGGAGACGAATACCACGACGGCATGGTCGAGCACGATATGAATGTGGGCGAACTCCTCAAGCTGATCGACGACCTCGGCATCGCGGACAATACCATCGTCCAGTACTCGACCGACAACGGCCCGCACTTCAACACCTGGCCCGACGCGGGCACCACCCCATTCCGGTCGAGAAGAACTCCAACTGGGAAGGCGCCTACCGCGTCCCTTGCTTCGTGCGCTGGCCCGGGCATTTCCCCGCCGGCGTGACGCTTACCGGCATCGTGTCGCACGAGGACTGGCTGCCGACGTTTGCCGCCGCCGCCGGTGCGCCGGACATCGCGGAGAAGCTCAAGGCGGGCGTGGAATTGAACGGACGCACGTACAAGAACTACATCGATGGCCACAACATTCTCGACTACTTGAATGGCAAGGAGAAGGAGTCGCCGCGGAAAGAGTTCATTTACGTGAACGACGACGGCCAGGTGGTGGCTATCCGCTATCGAGGACTGGAAAGTCGTCTTCCTCGAGAACCGTGGCGAAGCATTCGGCGTATGGCGGGAACCGTTCACCGAACTGCGCGTGCCGCTGCTCTTCAATCTGCGCCGCGATCCTTTCGAGAGGGCGCAGCACAACGCGAACACCTACAACGACTGGTTCCTCGATCGAGCCTTCGTTTGCGTGCCGTTGCAACAGCTCGCCGGTAAGTTCCTTATGTCGATGAAGGATTTTCCGTCCAGCCAAACGCCCGGCTCATTCAACTTGGAAAAGATCCAGAAGCAGATCGAATCCGGTGCCGGAGGTAGCTAAAGAGAAGACCAACGGGGGGCCGCCTGGAAAGGCGGCCCCTTTTTTCTCATACGCAAGAACACGCCATGAAACAACTTCGTAATCGTCATGGCCGCCACCCTTCTGGCAACGGAAGCAGCGAGGCGAAAGCGAAAGGCTGGTCGGTGAGCATGAAAGACGGCTGGAAAAAAATCCATCCATGAGCCAGCGGAACAAGTCTCGTCACCAAGCGCGGAAACCCGCAGGGGACGGAACGAAGCGGGTTCGTTGGGTCGTGGCTGGCGGGCTCGTCTTGTCGGGAGTTTTGGCGTTCGCGGTGTTCGGTTTGCCGCGGGCGCATTCGTCCGCCACGGCCAGCGCGGATCTGGTGGACAATGCCGCCCCGACCAGCGCGGACTTCGCTCCGACCGTTCCCAACAAAACTCCCGCGCCCGCACCCGCGCCGGAGGGCATGGTGTGGATTCCCGGCGGCGAGTTCTCGATGGGCAGCGACGCCGCCAGCGAATCGTTGTGCGGCCTGCCGGGCGTGACGCGCGACGCGCTGCCGATTCATCGCGTCTATGTGGACGGCTTCTGGATGGACGCGACGGAGGTGACCAACGAGCAGTTCGAGAAATTCGTCAAGGCCACCGGCTACGTCACCGTCGCCGAGACAGAAGCCGACGAAGGAAGAGTTCCCCACCGCGCCGCCGGAGAATCTCGTCGCCGGTTCGACGGTCTTCACGCCGACGCCGCAGCCGGTGCCGCTGAACAATTATTTCCAATGGTGGAGCTACGTGCCCGGCGCGAACTGGCGTCATCCCACCGGGCCGGACAGCGACCTCAAGGGCCGCGAGAAATATCCGGTGGTGCAAATCGCCTACGAAGACGCGGCGGCTTACGCGAAGTGGGCGGGCAAGCGGCTGCCCACGGAGGCGGAGTGGGAGTTCGCCGCGCGCGGCGGTGCTGGCCGGCAAGCTGTATGCGTGGGGCGATGAGTTGAAGCCCGGCGGAAAATTGCAGGCGAACATCTACCAGGGCAAGTTTCCCGTGGAGGGCGGCGACACGGGCGAGGACGGCTTCGAAGGCATCGCGCCCGTCGCGCAATTTCCGCCGAACGCCTACGGCCTCTACGACGTGGCGGGCAACGTGTGGGAGTGGTGCAGCGACTGGTATCGCCCCGACACCTACGCGCGGCTCAAGCTGGCCGGCGGCGTGGCGCGCAATCCGCAAGGCCCGGACACGCCGTTCGATCCCGCCGAGCCGACGGAGAAGAAGCGCGTGCATCGCGGCGGCTCGTTTCTTTGCACCGACCAGTATTGCACCCGCTACATGGTCGGCACGCGCGGCAAGGGCGAAGTGCGCACCGCCAGCAATCACCTCGGCTTCCGCTGCGTGAAGCCGCCGGGAACAACCGGAGCGAACAATAAGACATCTTCCGCAGAAATGAACCGCTGAATCAACAGGCCGGGTCGCACCCGTTCCAACCGGGTTCGACCCATCGTGGAACGTGGCGCGAGATCTCCTCAACGGACGAATGAAAACACTCACCTCGCAATCCTGGAGACGCTTCGCCGCCCGCGCGTTGGAGCGGTCTGAAATCCGCGCTCCGATGCGAATCTAGGAAGCCACACTCATGAAATTCCCCAGCTCAACAAACCTCTTCGCCACCGCGCTCCTGATCGCGCTGGCCTTCACCACAAGCCCAGCTCGCGCCGCCGACCCATTACCTTCGTGGAACGACGGTGCGGCAAAGAAGTCCCTTGTGGACTTCGTGGCGAAGGTCACCACGGAAGGGTCCCCGGACTTTGTCCCAGTAGCTGAGCGCATCGCCACGTTCGACAACGACGGCACGCTCTGGTCCGAGCAGCCGATGTATTTTCAGGCGTTCTTCGTTTTCGACCGGATCAAACAACTGGCCCCACAGCATCCCGAGTGGAAGGACAAGGAGCCGTTCGCCTCCGTGCTCAAAGGCGATGCGAAATCCGCGCTGGCCGGTGGCGAACACGCCTTGCTCGAAATGGTCATGCCACCCACGCGGGCATGACGACCGAGGAATTCGAGAAGACCGTCACCGACTGGATCACCACGGCGAAGCATCCCAAAACCGGCCGGCTTTTCGCCGAGATGGTTTGCCTTTCACAGGCGGCGTGCTCGTCGGACACCTCACTGGCAATGACTGGAACAGCGCTCTGCTCATCGGCTCGCTCAAGACTGCACGCGGTCCGGTTGACCGCGCAGACGCCACCCTGCCGCCTGCCGCGGAACCTTCCCCGGAGGCATAACACCTCATTTCTCCATGCATCACTGCCACCTCATCCCCATTCTCGCTCTGCGCTGCTGACCGGCTGCGCGCAGTATGCGACGGTTTCCGAAACAAAGCCTCGCTTCCGTCCCATCCGTGCGACCGTCGGCGCCCTCGCCTCGGTCGAGCGGAGCATCGCCGGCGCCCTCAAAAGCGAACGTCGCAATCCCATGGCGGCGCTCGGCGGCTACCTGGCTGCGGCGGATACCGCATCACAACAACTGGCAAAAGACCCGAAAGACGCGACCGCTCGCGCCGATTACAACTTCGCCGTTGCGCGCGTGATCACGACGATCCGCGACGCGAAGCTCGATCCGTGGACGCAGGCGTTGCATCTTCCAGCAGCGGACGGCGGCTACGTGCTCGATTACCGGCACGATAAACGCAAGGAATGGAACCCCGCGCTCTACCGGCTCACTCCCGCGGATCAATTCGACGTCAAGGGCACCTACGTTTCCAGGCGCAGTATCAAGGAGGGCGTCGGCGCGCCGTTGGTCGCTGTCGGTCTCGAAAAGAATCTCGACGCTCGGAAAAACTTCGCCATTCCGCGCACCTATTACGGCGTCACCGCCGTCGCCAACTTCTCCGGCCGCCGCTGCACGCTTTCCTTCGAAGATCCGTTGGCGACTGAGACTACGATTCTCCAGGGCCGCACCTTCTCGCTCGCGGCGGATTTCACCGTTCCTCTGGCCGTGATGCTGGCCAGCACGAAGCCGAAGAGCCTTGAACTCGCCCGGCTATTTCGTCCGGTAGAGTAGAGAGGGACGCACGGAATGAGAGGCGTAATGCCAATGACCGCCGCGTTCCCTCTCCCTCGTCAAACCGGACATGCAGATTTCCCGCATCCGGCTTTCGCATGGCGCTATTGCATGATTCATTCACAGTTTGATCAGTCCAAGACGGTGATGGAGATATTCGTAGAGGGTTATGCCTTCCGGGCCTTGCCATGGTCGTTGACTGCGCCGTCCCAGATGTCGGGACACTCGCAGCCCCACATAGTAGTTGATTTGCCGATAAGCTTTCGCCGGATAGCCTTTGGAGAAGTAGTTGGCCCAGCCTCGCAGGTGCCGGATCGGGCTGGCGCCTCGAGTGCCTGGCTGCATCATACCTTCGACGTCGGGCTGGTGTTCGGATTGAAGTCTTAGCACCAGAAGATCAGCAGCACGGCATGGTCGCGCCACGGATCGATAGCCCCGCATCAACTCACGTATTGGCACTCACAGACTCATGACCGGCTATCGGACCGTCGGCGGAAAAAAGTCGGTTGAAACGGGATCGCAACTTTTCGCGCTCCCGCAAGGCGACGCTCATACGATACTGGCATCCACAAACAACAACCAGCAGTGTCCCTGCTTGAGACGCAGCCGGCAGCGGAGATTCTTTAACAAGAAACAAAAAGAGGTCAGACTTCGCCAATATTCGGAGAGTCATATAGGAGTGGTTGTTTCATATTCAACACGGGGAGAATTCCTACGTGCCGCGTCCTGATTGCGCGCTGGCTAGCTCGCGGCAGCGACTGAAGACACCTGCAGGGGTTTTCTGTTCCATTGTCCCCAAAATCCCCCATCCCCATCATAATGATTTCAACCTCTCCATTTCTCCGTAAGGCGCCCAAAATCCACTAACCCACCCACGCGCACCCGTGAAACCAGCCAAAATCGGCACCCTCCTGGGTCTTATGCTCAGCGTGTATTTGATCGACGGGCGTGCCCTTCACGCGGCCGATAAGCAACCCAATATCCTTGTGATAATGGGCGATGACATCGGCATCTTCAATATCAGCGCCTATCATCGGGGCTTCCTCGGTTATAGCACGCCGAACATCGACCGCCTCGCAGCCGAAGGCGGCCAGTTCATGACCTATTACGCCCAGCAAAGCTGCACCGCCGGGCGATCGGCCTTCATCACCGGCCAGCTTCCTTTTCGAACCGGTCTGAGCAAAGTCGGACTGCCTGGATCTGACCTGGGCATTCCAAAGAGGATCCGACAATCGCCGAACTGCTCAAACCGCACGGCTACATGACCGGCCAGTTCGGCAAGAACCATCTCGGCGACAAGACGTTCAAGGTCCACCTCGATGGCTACAACCAGATCGACTATCTCTCCGGAAAGAACCCGAATGGAAATCGCGACGAATTCTTTTACTTCAGTGACGACGGCGACCTGCTCGCCGTGCGCTACCAGCGCGTCAAGGCTCACTTCATGATCCAGGAGGCCACCGGCATCGACGTCTGGCGCCACCCCTTCACCACCCTCCGTGCGCCCATCTTCTTTGATCTCGAGGTTGATCCTTTCGAGCGCGGTCAGGAAGGCATGAACTACAACGACTGGTGGTATCGCCGCGCGTTCCTCGCCGTGCCGCTCCAGAACATCGTCGGCACGACGCTAATGACCTTCAAAGACTTTCCACCCCGCCAGAAGCCGGCCAGCTTCACAATCGATCAGGCCATGGAAGCACTGATGAATTCCACATCGGGGGCGGGCAGCAAGTAGGCAAACACCTCGATACTGCGACGCCAACTCTAGAATTGAATATGAAAACCTTACTCACGCTGCTCTTTGTCCTCTGCGGGATCTTCTGCCTCGCTGCATCCGCAGCGAGCCAACCCAACATCATTTTCATCATGGCTGACGACCTCGGCAATGCCGACCTCGGCTACCGCGGGGGCGAGGTGAAGACCCCGAACATCGACAAGCTCGCGACGGGAGGCGTCCGCCTCGAATCGTTCTACGGCATGCCTGTCTGCACGCCCTCGCGCGCGGCGCTGATGACCGGACGCTATCCGATGCGCCTTGGATTACAGACACTGGTGATCTTCCCAAGCCACACGTACGGCCTTCCGACCGATGAACGGACTCTGCCACAGGCACTCAAGGACGCGGGGTATCAGACTTACATGGTGGGCAAGTGGCACCTCGGGCATGCCGACAAGAAGTATTGGCCGCAGAACCGCGGGTTCGATCACTTCTACGGTAACCTCGTGGGCGAGGTGAATTACTTTACTCGCGAGCGCGGCGGGATGATCGACTGGCAGCGCAACAGCGAGTTCATCAAGGAGGAAGGTTACTACACCAATCTGATCGGCAACGAGGCCGTGAAATTGATCGAGGAGCAGGATCCGTCCAAGCCGTTTTTCCTCTATTTTGCCTCGATGGCCCCGCACGCGCCATATCAGGTGCCCGAGGAATACCAGAAGCGTTATCCCCAGATTCAAGACAAGCAACGCCGCGAGTATTGCGCGATGATCAGTTGCCTCGATGACGAAGTGGGTCGCATCGTTGCCGCCCTCGACAAGAAAGGCCTCCGCGACAACACGATCATCCTCTTCGCAAGCGACAACGGCGGCGCGACCAGCGGGATGTTTGCCAGCGGTTCCAAGAGCAAGGAAGAGCGTGAGCACGAGGAAGGCGGCATTGATCAATCGGCCAAAGCCCCTGCTTCCAACGGACTATTTCGCGGCGGCAAGGGCGGTCTCTACGAAGGCGGCGTCCGGGTGCCAGCCTTTGTCAGCTGGCCCGCAAAACTCAAGCCCGCCGTGGTCAATGAGCCGGTTCACATGGTTGACATCATGCCCACGCTGCTTGCCCTGGCGGACGGCGCAGGCAGCCCGGATCATCCAATGGACGGCAAAGACATCTGGGCTGTGCTGGCCGAGGGAAAGCCGACGCCGAATGAGGACATCCTGATCAACGTGGAGGCATTCCGCGGCGCCGTGCGCAAAGGAGACTGGAAGCTTGTCAAGATTCCCCTGCTACCCGGCAAGACCGAGCTTTTCAATCTGGCCGACGACCCCGGTGAGACAAAGAACGTCGCCGACCAATACCCCGACATTGTCCGCAATCTGGAAGCGCGCCTGCTTGCCTACGCGAAGGAGCAAAAGCCCAGTGAGTGGATCAAGGCGCAGCCGGCCTTCGTCGGCGAACAAGGCAAGACGGTTTTCGATCCGGACTACGACATCGATGACGGTGGCCTGCCGCACGAAAAACCAGCGCTGCCGCAGAAGTGATCAACCAGTTCTCTGCTCCCCCTTATTGAATGCCGTTGAAACCGAAGCCATGAAGACCAAACTTGTTCTCCTTGCCGCCGCATGCGGACTTCTTGCGCCTGGCGCGAACGCAGCCACTCCAGACGACGGTTCCGTGCTGCCGTTCCCGCCAACACCTTCGGCCAGTATCGCCGGTAAGACCCTGCAGGAATCGAAGCATGTTCGCCGCGTCGAACCTACGCGCCTGAGCGACGACGTGCCGAACGTGCTCATAATCCTTCTCGACGATGTCGGATTTGGTCAAGCGGACACCTTCGGTGGCGAAATCCATACGCCAACTCTCACACGCCTGCGCGATCAGGGCATCAGCTACAACCGCTTTCACACGACCTCGATCTGCTCGCCCACCCGCGCCTCGCTCCTCACCGGGCGCAACCACCAGCGCGTCGGCAATGGAACCATCGCCGAGCGGGCGGTGGATTGGGATGGTTACACGGGCGTGATCCCGAAAACATCGGCCACAATCCCGGAGGTGCTCCACCATTACGGCTACAAGTCCGCCGCTTTCGGCAAATGGCACAATACGCCCGCCGACCAAACCACCGCGATGGGACCCTTCGACCGATGGCCGACCGGACACGGTTTCGATTATTTCTACGGATTCCTAGCCGGTGAGACCTCGCAGTGGGAGCCGCGGCTGTTTGAAAATCTCAACCCCGTTGAGCCGCCGCACGACGAGAAGTACCACCTTACCGAAGACCTTGCAGAAAAGGCCATCGCGTGGCTGCGCAACCACCGCGCCTATTCTCCAGATAAGCCTTTCTTCCTTTATTGGGCAACCGGTGGAGCGCACGGTCCGCACCATGTCGCAAAGGAGTGGGCCGACAAATACAAGGGGAAGTTCGATGACGGCTGGGACGCCTACCGTGAGCGCGTTTTCAAGCGGCAGAAGGAAATGGGCTGGATTCCCCCGGATACCAAATTGACACCGCGCGCCGAAACGATGGCTGCCTGGGACAGCATTCCCGAATCCGAGCGGGCCTTCCAGCGCCGCTTGATGGAGGTATATGCCGGTTTCGTGGAGCACACCGATGCGCAGGCCGGCAAGGTCATTGACGAACTCGACCACCTTGGTATCCGCGACAACACGATCGTTTTCTATATCTTTGGCGACAACGGCGCGAGCGCCGAAGGCCAGAATGGCACCATTAGCGAACTGCTCGCGCAGAACGGCATACCCAACACTATTGAGCAACAACTCGCCGCGCTCGATGGATTGGGCGGACTTGAGGCGATCGGCACGCCGAAGACCGACAACATGTATCACGCCGCCTGGGCGTGGGCGGGCAACACGCCGTTCCGTCATACCAAGCTCATCGCCTCGCACTTTGGCGGCACCCGTAACCCGATGGTCATTTCTTGGCCCAAGGGCATCAAGCCGGACACGGCCCCGCGCAGCCAGTTCCTGCACGTCAATGACATCGCTCCGACTCTCTACGACATCATCGGCATCAAGCCGCCGCAAATGGTGAATGGTTTCAACCAGGACCCAGTTGACGGCGTGAGCTTCGTTTCGACGTTCGCCGACAGCAAAGCGCCCGAGGTCAAGAAGACGCAATACTTCGACAACAACGGCAGCCGCGGCATCTATCAGGACGGCTGGGATGCTTGCACCTTCGGACCGTTGATCCCCTGGCTGCCCGGCGCGCCGGGTTTGGCCGATTGGGATGCGAACAAGGACAAATGGGAACTCTACAATCTTGACACCGACTTCTCGCAGGCCGACGACCTCGGCGAAAAGGAGCCGCAGCGCCTTGCTGAACTCCAAAAGGCATTCGACGCCCAGGCGAAGGAGAACAAGGTCTATCCGCTCGGCGCCGGCATCTGGCTGCGCCTGCATCCCGAAGACCGCATCAAGACGCCTTACCGCAGTTGGACCTTCGACGCGACGACCACGCGCATGCCGGAGTTCACCGCGCCGGGAATCGGCCGCGAGAGCAGCCTCGTGACCGTCGAAGCCGAGTTTGGCGACAAGGCCTCGGGCGTTCTCTGCGCGCTCGGCGGCTCCTCCGGCGGCGTCACGCTCTTCATGGATCAAGGCAGGCTGAACTACGAATACAATATGATGATCATCGAGCGCTACAAGGCGCAGACGGAGGCGATTCCCGCCGGCAAACATGTCATCGAAGTCGAAACTATTTTCACCAGCAAAAGGCCGCTTTCACCCGCCGAGGTCGTCATTCGCGTGGACGGCAAGGAAGCCGCCCGCACAACGGTCAAACGCACCGTGCCCGCCGCCTTCACGGCGAGCGAAACCTTCGATGTCGGCACCGACCTGGGCGCCCCTGTTGCGCTCGAATATGCGGAGCGGCGCCCGTTCAAGTTCGACGGGAAGATCGCAAAGGTGAAAGTTGATCTGAAGTAGCCCGCCACCCAGAAAATCCAAACGCCATGGAACCTAGATTTCTCATCCCCCTCGTCCTGCTGACTCTTGCCGCGCTCGCACCGGCGCAGGGAAATGAGCCCACCGACGCGGACAAGACTTCGCAGTCACAAGTGGATTCCTACGTCGCCGCCTTCAACAAGGGCGACGCAAGGGCGCTCGCCGCGCTGTATGCCGAGGACACGCAATACACGTCCGACGAGGGGGTTGCCGTCGTCGGGCGCGCGGCGGTGCTCGAAAACCTGACGAAATTCTTCGCGAAGAACAAGGGCGCGAAACTCGAGGTGCGGGTTGATTCCGCCCGGTTCCTCACACCCGACGTGCTCCTCGAAAGAGGCTTTGCCACCGTCAACGACGAGACCACCCGCTACGTCTGCAGTTACGTGAAGAAGGATGGTGTTTGGCTCATCTCGGAACTGGACGAGACGACGCTCCCACCCGTGGATGCCGCCGCCGCGGCGCTCGATGAGCTCGCCTGGATGGTAGGTTCGTGGAAGGACAACTCTCCCGGCGTGTCAGTGACGTCGACTGTCGATTGGACGAACAACCACCATTTCCTTCGCCGCTCGATTTCGATCGCACGCGAGGGTGAGGACCCAACCGTGGCCACGGAAGTGATCGGCTACGATCCCGTCGCGGGCGCGATCCGCTCATGGATGTTCGATTCCGAAGGCGGCTTCGGCGAGGGCGTCTGGAAGCGCGATGGCAACAAATGGATGGATTCCTTCGCAGCCACCGCGCCGGACGGTTCCACATCCTCCGCGCAGCACATCATTACCTACATCGACGACAAAAAATACACCTGGGAAAGCGTCAACCGTCAGAGCGACGGCGAGGTGCTGCCGAACATCGACAAGATCGAAGTCGTCCGCACCTCGGAGCAGTAAACTGCCCCCCGGGAACCATGAAACCCAAATTTGCATTCATTCTAATCGTGCTCTGCGCGCTAGCGTTCGGGCCGTTCGCTTTCGCGGGGCGCGGCGGGGGCGGTGGAGGCGGTGGACATCGTGGTGGCGGAGGGGGGGGCCACGCAGCATCCCGTCCATCGGGCGGCGGCCATGCGGCACCGAGACCGAGCGGCGGTTCCGGGAGCTTCCGGCCATCAGGTGGCGGAGGAAGCAAGCCCTCGATCTCCCGGCCTTCCACGGGAGGCAGCCGCCTGCCCAGCACAATGCCCTCAAAACGGCCAGCCGTGAAACCGCAGCGCCCGTCGGGCAGTCCAGGGATTCCCAATCTTGGCAATCAACAAGGGCCCCAGACTCGTCCAGTCACTCGTCCGGCCGATCTCCCCGCGAAGCGGCCCCAGGTTCCCACGCAGCGGCCTCAGGGCGGCGGCGATTTCATCGGGATGCGTCCAGACAAACCCGCCAGCGCAAATCGTCCAAGTGTTGCCAGCCGGCCTGAGGGCAATCGACCGAATGTGAACCGCCCCACCACCCTTCCAGGCAATGTCGGCGAGCGGACTCCCAATCGCCCCGGCAACGGCGGCGGCCCGGATCGTCCAGGTATTGCGAACAGGCCTGGTGGCGCAGATCGTCCCGACGTCGGGAATCGCCCCGGTCTCGGTGACAACCATCCAAATCTTGGCGACAACCGTCCGGGTGACGACCGTCATCCGAATCTCGACAACCGTCCCGGCAAGCCGCCGCGTCCGGCGCGCCCCGAACGCCCGGACAGATGGCAGAACGTCCAGAATAACAACAACAATCAATGGAACAAATGGCGGCAGGACAACAACGCGCACATCAACAACTTTCGGGTCAATCGCACGAACCACTGGAACAGCATCAACACACGTTACAATGAGCGCGGCTGGGCGGGCCGCTACGGCGCCCCCGACTACCTGAGATGGCACAGTGACATGCGGAATTTCCGCATCGGCCGCGCTCAGGAAATCTGGGGAACTCGCCGGCCCTATTGGAATAATTGCTTCGACATCCATTGGTGGGGCTCCTGCTGGTGGCGTCCGCATCCGATCGTTCCGATCGGTGTCGCCGTATCGCCGTGGTGGTGGTGGCGTCCTTTCGCTTGGACGAGCGCGGGCCTCTTCTTCGGCTCGACCATCGCATCGCAGCCCATCATCTACGACCCTGGCGTGACTGTCATTTACGAGGACGACACCTATTACGTGGACGGCCAGCCCGCCGGCAGCGCCGCGGAAGCGCGCAAGGCCGCGAGGGAACTCGCCATGCCCGAGGTCGCGGAAACTCCCGTGCCCGATCCCCCCATGGAAGGCCAGCCCGAGGAATGGCTGCCCGTCGGCGTGTGGGCGCTCACCCAGCAGGAGCAGGGCGATGCCACGATGTTCGTGCAGCTCAGCATCGACAAGGAGGGCCTCGTCGCCGGCGCTTATAAAAACATCATGACCGGCGACGAACTGCCAATCATCGGCCGCCTCGACAGAAAGACCCAGCGCGTGGCGTGGCACTTCGGAGAGGCAACCCAGACGGTTTATGAGACCGGCCTTTCCAGCCTGCAAAATGACGTCGCCAGCGTCTTCGTCCACTTCGGTGAAAACCAGACGCAGACGTGGCTGCTCGTCCGACTGCCCTCGCCGGAAATTCCGCCCGGCACCGTGAAACTGCCCGAGATCGCCAGGCAACAGCGTGCAAAGACAAGAAAGGAAACACAGGAGGAAGCAAAGCTAACAGAGATTCATAAGAATGGCCAAAACCAGTCCCTTGAGTTTCAAAACAAGCCTCCGCGATCTCTGTTAACTCCTGTTCAGTTCATCGCCTTTTCTATATGAACTACGATCCCCTCTACCTTGTCATCACCGGCCTCGCGATGCTCGTCAGCCAGCTGGTCGGCTCGCAGATGAAACGCGCGTTTGCCAAATACTCGCAGGAGCCGATGCCCGTCACGGGCCGCGAAATCGCCGAGCGCATGCTGCGGGAGAACGGCATCAATGACGTCCAGGTCCGGGCCGCGCAGGGCATGCTCACCGACCATTACGATCCGGCTGGCAAGACCGTGAATCTGAGCGAACCCGTTTACGGGTCGGCGACGGTCGCCGCCGCCGCGGTCGCCGCGCACGAGTGCGGCCATGCCGTCCAGCACGCGAAACATTATCCGATGCTCGCTGTGCGCTCCGGCCTCGTGCCGGTTGTCCAGATCGGCAGCAGACTGGCGCCTGTTGTCCTGATGGCCGGCCTCGCGCTCGCGGTCGCAGGACAGAATCTCACCGTGCTGCTGATTGGCATTTTACTCTTCGCCGGCACCACACTCTTCGCCTTCGTCACTTTGCCCGTCGAGTTCGACGCCAGCCGCCGCGCGCTGGAGTGGCTGGATCGCAGCGGCGCCGCGCGGGGTGTCTCCCACAAGCAGGCCAAGGACGCGCTGTTTTGGGCGGCCATGACTTATGTCGTCGGCGCGCTCGCCTCGCTCGGGCAGCTTTTCTACTACGTCATGCGGTTCATGCGGGCGCGCGAGAGACGCTGAGCCCTACGCTAGGACCATTGGAACTCAAAGATTTTATATTGGTCATAGATCGCTTTCAGAATGTGCGCGCGGTGTGGAATAAACGGGCGCCGATGCCAACTATCTTAAAGACGCGTTTTCTTTTTTGTGTGCCGCGGAACTAACTGTTTAAGAGGATCTTAAACAGATTTAAGATTTCAGGAATGTGGCTACAAACGCACTTTAAGATAGTCGAGGATCGTTTGCTGGTCCGCTTCAGGGGTAGTGACTTTCTCGAACTCGACGGCTCCCATCACGATCTTCTCGCGGCGGATTGCCCCCAGTCGCTCGATCACGTTGCGCAGAGTCCACTGTCGATCTTTGTGGGTGCCATCGGCGGCAAATAAAGGTTCAAGACGCCGCTTGAGGTGCCACTGCAAGTAATAGGCAAGCGTGCAGAGGAACACGTGGCTTTTGATTCGATCATCAGTCTTATGGTAGACGGGCCTGACTTCGAGTTGCACGGTCTTGAGATTGCGGAACGCCTCTTCGACCAAGCCGAGCTTTTTGTAGGAGGCAACGACTTCGGCGGTGGCCATCTTTTCTTTGGGCACCTCACCGCTGACAATGTAACAGCCGTCGAAGAGTTTTTCGGCAACGATCTTGTCCTGGTCAAAGCTCCATGAGAGCCGCCCATCGATAACATCCCAGCGTACGAATTTGCCTATCTTGGAACGCTCCAGCACCCGGCCTACGCGTGCTCCCAGCCTCTGTGCGCTAGCCCGGCGTCTTGACCCGGCAATTTTTTCAAGCTCTGCGCGTGTGCGCTCCAGAAGTCGCTCACGCGTCGTCCCTTCACGTCCGGCAGTCTGCGGATTGCGACATAGGCAGTAGCGCCGCTTGGGATCTTCGGGATCAAAGACCTCGACGATCTTTTCCTCATCAAAAAGCTCTGCTGTGATGACCTTGCGTTCCAGCAGTTCGACAATCTGGCGATGGGTCAATGCCGAGATGGTGTGCAGACCTTCGGTCCCCTTGATCTTTTCAGCCACCGCTTTGGTAATCATGCCCCGGTCGCCCACAAAGATAATTTCTTTCAAGCCGTATTGGCGCTGCAATTGCGCGATCTTTTCAAGCACGGTGGAGGCATCCTGCGTGTTACCGGCAAAAACTTCGACTCCGACCGGACAACCCTCCGCGCTGCAGAGCAAGGCAACCACCATCTGTTCGTGACCCCGCTTGCCATCCCGATTGTAGCCGAAGGTGACGATATCACTCTGGCTGTAGGCTCCTTCAAAGTAGCTGCTTGTAATATCGTAGAGCACCAAGTGACCATCCTGGAGATGCCGAGCTGCCAATGTGCGCTGAATGGCGCTCTGGCGCTCCAGCAGCCGATCCATCGGCAGATAACAATGTTGGTCAACATCGACTTTGCCTTCCACGCCGGAGAGTTCCCACAGGGCGGTGTTTTTCCACTGGTTGGAGAGTGCCAGCTTGCTGCCGGCATAGACGATTCGTCCGACGATCATCGCCAGGCAATCCTGTACCCAGGCTTCTTTGCGCGAGTAAAGAGCACGGTCCAGTCCAAGTTCTTTTGCCAACTCCAACAGCGCATAGCTGGCACCGTATTCCTTGGAGTCGCGGATCTGGAAATCCTCTGCTGAGCCCTTGGGCACGACATCGCCGCGGAAGGCGGCCTGGAGCAATTTGAGTTGCTCTAAAGTCAAGCCGGTGACGCGGCCGTGTGCGGAATGTTTGACTTTGCCCTGCTCGCGAAAGGAGGAGCGGATGAGGCCGACTGGATTACTGCGGTGGCGCTGAATTTCGAGGTGAAGGGGGAGCGGTTTGTGTCTAATGGCCACCAAGTAAGCGAACTATCCAGTATATATCAAGTTCTTATTACACAATGTATGGCTACACATGAAATCAAAAATGCCCGCCAATTGAGCAATGATGCGGTTCCCGCGCCAAATTAAAAAAGAAGATGCGTAAAGAGAACGACAAAGAACAAAAGATCCCACCCTCGGCCGGAACTCCGAGGCGCCGCGCTACCCAGGTACAAGACCAATGAGCTGAGGCTGAAACGGCTTGTGCCCGAATTGGCGTGGAATGATTGGTCTACTCCGCTGAGGGACGTATTGAATGGCCGCGAAACGACGCAAGCACGCCGAAGCATTATCGAATAGATGGGGCGCAGCAAAAAGCATTATGGTCGCCGCCCGTTCTGAAGCAACCGAACAAGAAATCGCGGTATGCGCCTATTGCATCTGGGAGCGGGAAGGCAACCCGGTAGGACGGGCGCTCGACCATTGGCTGCAAGCGGAGCTCCAGCTCGCTGCGTGCAACTGGCACGAGTCACTCTGGCATGAAGAGGGGCGACCATTGGTCCGCGATGAAGTAAGCAGGCATCCATCTCGCCAAACACACCAGGCGTAATGCGATCCTTTAATGGTACGGGTCGGGCGGTAAGGAGGGCAGGGAGTTCTATGGAGGCGACGCATTGAATTAGCTGGAGTTGTGGGTAGCGCTCGGCTAGAAAAACTCGCCATGACCCGCAAAAAAGCTTAGAAACGACTTGTCGATTTGCAGGCCCAAACCGCCGAAATTTCCGTTAGACAATTTTCCAAGCGACCGATGCGACCTTTCCGGCGCGCCATTCCTCCTCTGACATCTCTTGACTGTCGCGTCATTTTAATGATAATAGCCTCCGATCCTAGCCAACGCTTCAAAGCGTATGGACACATCCATCCCCACGCGCAAAATGTCCTGGATTGCTTACCTGCCTGACAAACCATGAATGAGATCATACAATTCCTTAGCCAGAAACTGAATCTGCCCGAGAGCGTTGTTCGCACCGCCGCGGGCGTGCTGCTGAATTTCATCAAACAAAAGGCGACTGGCTCACAATTTGAGAGCTTCATCGGGCTGCTGCCCGGGGCGAAAGAACTGATGGCCTCCTCTGCGGGGACAGAAGCCTCCGGGGGCGGAGGATTATTGGGTGGACTAATTAGCGCGGCGAGCGACCTCATTGGAGGCGGCGGCGCCGAAGCAACCAAGGCCATCTCCGCTCTCGAAGAGGCGGGCGTCCCCGCCGACAAAGCTCTCCCATTCGCCACGGGATTCTTCGAGAAGGTGAAGGAGATTGTGGGCCCAGATGCTATCAATCAACTCGCAGCCAACGTCCCCGCTCTGCAGACCTTCCTCGGCGGAGAAAAATAGAATCTGCGGCTGACTCAAAAATTCGCCCTTCGGAATCCTGAACTTAACAAAAGAGCTCGCGGATCCGGGCCGCGCAAAACACTTTCCCAACCAAAACAAACCTCAACTAGTTACCTCCATGGGCCTCTTCTCAAACCTCCTCTCAAAAGTCTTCGGCCAGCAGGCCGCTGGCGATTTCCTCGAGAATGGTCTGGAGGACGACTCTGCGGCGCGAATGGGTTTGTTGCCCCTTGAGTTTATTACCACCGCAAGTCATGATTCCCTTTGACATCGAGGCTGGCCTTCGTGCATAATTACCTGACTATGAGCGACAATGCAAATATCTCAGCTAATTTCTCCCCGGAAGATTGGGCTCTTCTCAAGTCGGCGCCATTGCTGGCAGGGTTGTCGGTAACTCTTTCCGACCTTCGTTCGGGCATTTTTGGAGCCATTAAGGAGGGCCTCGCGCCGTCCCAGGCCATCATGGAAGCCGGGGCCGGAGCTTCGAATCCTGTCGTCGCAGCAGTAGTCGCCAGCATCAAAGAGATGGCAGCAAAGCGCGAACGACTTCAACCGCCCATAAGCGTAGCCGGCAAGAAGCCCGAGGAAATAAAAACGGAAGTGGCGGCCCAACTTGGGAAAATTTCCGCCGTGCTGGAAGGCAAGGTGCCAGCGGACCAGGCCGAAGGATATAAGAGCTGGCTCGTGGCCATTGCCGGAAAAGTTGCCAATGCCTCGACCGAGGGCGGATTCTTCGGATTCGGTGGAGAAAAGGTCAGTGCGGCGGAAACCGCAGCGATCAACGAACTGGCTTCGTCACTCGGTGTGAAAGTTTAGTGCGAGAAGCTAAGCCTTTCGGCGCACGCTTCGGTTTCCGGCATCGCTAACTTAGAAAGAGCTCGCGAATTCACGACGCTTTCCCCGTAACAAAAATCTCAACCACTTATTCCAATGGGTCTCTTCGCAAACCTCCTCTCAAAAGCTGATTTCGCTGTCAGATGGGCGTCGGCGCGCCTCGGGTGATGCCGCCGCCGTAGCAGCAGAGCTCTCCGTTAGGCAAAGTTGTCCACGAAGATCGGGATGACATTGGGCTTCTCGGCGGCGACAACGGAGCGAGGAGGAGGGAGATCAAAAGTGAGGCTTTCATAGCTGCTGGTCTGTTTCAAACAGGAGGAAAGAGAGGGAACGGAGAGAGAGATACAAGTGTTTGGCTCACGGTGCCGGGAATCAGCTCAGGATGCCTCCGTTTCCTCCGTTCTCTCCTGTTCAATTTCCCCAACGTTGTTGGCGCCGACCAGGATAAATCGATGCACGCCGCTGGTCAGCTTGAGTTCGTGGAAGTTGATCAGAAGCCCGATCGGAATATCGAGGAGCTTCATATAGCTCAGGAGTTGCGCCTTGTGGATGGGCAGGACTTGCGTCACAGCCTTGATCTCCACCAGCACTGACTCATCAACGAGAAGGTCGAACCGGAGAATCTCTTCCCGAACGAATCCTTTATATTCGATGGTCACTTGTTTCTGCGCGGCGCAGGCAAGCCGTCGGAGTTCGAGTTCCTTCGTCAAGCACCATTCATAGATCGACTCGATAAGGCCCGGGCCAATGTTTCGATGCACCTCGATCGCAGCCGCGATGATGTGCTCGGTCAGCGCAGAGCCTTTTCGAAAGAGCGGGTGCATGCTTTGAACATTTGAACAGGAGTCAAGGGAGGTAACAGAGACAAGTCGGGATTAGTCGAACGAAAAGTGGCTGAGATGCTTCAGGATTGATCTTTCTTCGAAAACGCGGACTGGGCTTTTGTTGTTAATTGAGGTTAATCGTTTGGCTACTGCATTGAAAGCCCGTCGGTGATTGGACCGGGTTGTTTCCGGCGGCTTGAACAACTCCGAGGAGTTGTTTACAGCCAGGGCGGCTAGAGCCGACCTGCTTGGTAAGGCAGGTCTCGCCGCCCAGGCTGCCGCCGCCAGAACAGTCGGGATTAGTCGAACAAAAGTGGTTGAGATGCTCCAGCGATCCCGCTCGCGGATTAGCTCTCGATCACAAGTGGTTGAGATGCTTCAGGATCCCCTCCGTTTGCTCCGTTCTCTCCTGTTCAGTTCTCACATGGAGCCTTGAAACAGGAGTTAAGGGAGGTAACAGAGACGAGTCGGGATTAGTCGAACAAAAAGTCGCTGAAATGCTTCAGGATCCCCTCCGTTTGCTCCGTTCTCTCCTGTTCAGTTCTCAGATGGAGCTTTGAAACAGGAGTTAAAAGGGAGGTAACAGAGACGGGAGTGTGGAAGACGAGGTAATAGACACAGCGCCAACGGGAGGGACGCTGCAATCAGATGCTCCCTTATC
The DNA here is from genome assembly GCA_963810765.1 of uncultured Verrucomicrobiae bacterium. GTDB lineage: Bacteria > Verrucomicrobiota > Verrucomicrobiia > Chthoniobacterales > Terrimicrobiaceae > DASTFP01. The sequence continues at coordinate 87,255 of CAWEOV010000012.1, read as the reverse complement.
GGACGGCGGCCGCCGAAGAGCGCCGCCTTTCTCAGCATAAGTTTCTCTGAGAAAGTTGGAAGCAATTCAGGCGGCGAAGGCCGCGGCAAAGGGGGAAAGAAACCTCAAAACTACAATTTCGTGAGCGCCTCTGATAAACCCCTGCGGCACAATGTATTCGCAGTCGATCTTTAACTTCCTACAGGGGGGAGAGCCTCCAGAAGTGATGGGCGCGCTACGCAGGCAACCCGAAGCGATGATGCGCTTCGGCGGTGTCGATGCCGAGCGAACGGCAGATGTGCTTGGTCGCAAGCATGCCCACCGCCGTTTTGATCATCCTGTCGGAGTCCACTCTTGGCAGCGCGATGCCTTCGTGCAGGATGCCCGTGATCTTGAACCCGCGCTCCAGCAACTCGGTGAGGAATTCTTCACAGGCGACAGGATCGTCGCTCACGTAGTGGTGCGGTTGGTCGTGGCGGCGAAATGGAACCGCGTACTCGATTTTGTATTTTGCCATCATGGTCGTGTGAGGTTGAGTCTTGAAATGGCCGGAGTTTGATCCGGGTTGGATGAGAGTTCGCAGTCAGATCTCGCGCCGCCAATCGATGCGGGCGAAGTATCCTTCCTCGTCATATTGGATCTTGAGATCGCCTTGGTGTGCTTGGTGCAGCGCCTCGGCTATGTGGTGCGGCAGATGAATGTCGGTCGTCTTGATGACCAGCGAATCCGGATGCTCCTCGATGCTCATGATGCGATGAAGCGGATGTGCCTGCTTTTCCTCGGCCTCGCGATTGCGCACGATTCGCAACAACTCATCCCGGTGCTGCGGCACGTAACCTCCGCTCAACGTGATGACACCCGCCGGATAATTATCGCGGGTGCGATGGCAGGCCTGACACGAGGTCAGGTGAGCATCCTTTGGTGGCGGCGTGATCCACTGCCAGCGGCCTTTGTGAAAGACCGCGCCGCAATCCGGGCAGACAGTCGGCTCCGGGAGCTTGTGCGTGGTCTTGTAGGAATCGTGAATATGCTCGTGCATCAGCCGGTCGCGTCGGGTGCCGAGGTCAGTTTCAGATTTATCGCGCATCGGGGCTGGTTGTCCTCTCGCCACAACTCTATCAGCCCCACGGCTCACCGCTTTGCACCTATTGCTGAACGTTGCGCATATCTTGTCCGCCGGTGAATAGCCCGCGCCGAAGCGAATCTGCTTCCGTTTCCGTTTTGCCATGCCTGCGTAGCGCCACCTGCATGTGCGGCCGAATCCGCCGAGCTTTTCGCGCCCCGTCATTCCTTATCCGACGCTCGCCGGTGCCGGCTTGCAGCCGGCCCGGCGCGGACGACAGAGCAAAAGGGGCGGCCGCGCGATTAGCACACCGGGCATTCGCCGCGGATCAGGCGCGCGGTGAAATCACTCATCGTCGCGAGGACACGGCTGCATCAAGCGCTCAACCCTTGATGCAGCCGATCGGGCGAAGTTGTGCGACCTTACGCGATATACCGGCGAGGGCGCAGGCATCAACTACGTTCGACACATCCTTGTAAGCCTCGGAGATTTCCTCATCGATGGTGCGGCGGCTTTGGCCACGGACAATGATGCCTTTTTCCTCCATTTCACGAATAATGTTGCGACCCATGGCAGCCTGCCTCGCTTTGACGCGACTCATCGCGCGCCCGGCGCCATGACAGGTGCTGCCGAAGGTGTCGCGCATGGCTTTCTCGGTGCCGGTAAGCACATATGAGTAGCGGCCCATATCGCCAGGGATAAGCACCGGCTGGCCAATCGCGCGGTATTCGGGGGGCACTTCTTCGCGGCCGGGCGCAAAGGCGCGCGTGGCCCCTTTGCGATGGACGCAGAGTGGCTGCTCTCGCCCATCGACGATGTGGGTCTCGAATTTGGCGATGTTGTGCGCGACTTCATAGACGGTACGCAGACCGGCCTGGGCCGCGCTCACGCCGAGCGCCTTTTCAAAGCCCTTGCGCGTGTGGTGGGCGATGACCTGCCGGTTAGCAAAGGCGTAATTGACCGCGCACCACATCGCACCAAGATAGCGCTGGCCTTCGGGTGAATCGATCGGTGCGCAGGCGAGCTGCCGGTCGGGCAGTACGATGTGGTAATTCTTCACCGCGTTGTCCATCACACCAAGATAGTCGTCGCAGACCTGGTAACCGAAGCCGCGCGAGCCGCAGTGAATGATGACGGTGATCTCGTCAACTTGGAGCCCGAGAACGCGCGCGGCTTTCGTGTCGTAAATCTCCGCGACGTAGCCGACCTCTAGAAAGTGATTGCCCGAGCCAAGCGTGCCAAGTTGTTCTTTACCTCGCTGCCACGCGCGCTGCGAGACCTCCGCGGGATCGGCGCCGGCGATGCAGCCATGCTCCTCGATGTGCGCGAGGTCGGCCTCGGTGCCGTAACCATGCTCGATAGCCCAGCATGCGCCGCGTTCCGCCACGCGGCGCAGCTCATCGACCGATACGGTCAGCGTGCCCGCGGCACCGACGCCGGTGGGCACGTCGCGGAAGAGCTGGTTCACCAGTTCGCGCAGCCGCGGCTCGACCTGCTCGCGTGTGAGCCGCGACGACATCAGCCGTACGCCGCAATTGATGTCGTAGCCGACACCGCCGGGCGAGATGATTCCCTCCTCGAGATCAAACGCCGCGACGCCACCGATCGGGAAGCCGTAACCCCAATGGATATCTGGCATCGCGAGCGACGCGGTGACAATGCCGGGCAGGTGCGCCACATTGGAGGCTTGTTGGAGTGCTTTGTCCCCAACGATCTGCACCATCATTTCCTCGGTTGCGTAAATGCGCGCCGGCACACGCATGCCGCCGGTCTTCGGCAGTTCCCAGAGGTAGTCGGTGAGCTTACGGATGTCGTAGTCCATCATCACAGGTCGAAAATGATCTGCGCCTTCCACCCACGCTCATCGCATTCGAGCTGCAGATCGTGAAAGGTCACCGCCTTGATCTCAGTGAAAATCGTGTGGCGCGTCGGGTCGAACATTTCGCCGGAAACCTCTGCCTCGAGGTGATGTTCGCTGAGAGCGAGGACTTCGAATTTTGAGAAAATGCGATGTTCGCAGACGTGGCGGTAGTTGAGTTCCGAGAGCCAGCGGACAAGCAGCGCCGCGCGATCGGGCGCCTCGATGCTGATACGGAATGTTTCCATGGCCCGCGCCGCCACGAGATCGGTGATGACGGAGAACATTCCACACGCCGCGCGCTCAAAGAGCCGTGCGAGATCGGGTGCCTCCACCGCGATCCCAGCGTCGGCGGTGTGATTGACGAACGTCAGCCACTCCGGCGTTTTGTGTCCGACCTTCATAAGAAATATTTTACGCTTTCTGGAGAAAGCAAGATTCGGTCAATCTTCAGCAACCTTTGCGCAGCTGACATCAAACGAGCAAACTATCATACTTAGAGAATTTTAATGCAACCAATCTGGAATGGAGACAGACGAGACCGCGTCAAGTGGGCCGCCATCTATTATCTCTCCGGCAAATACCGCATCCGGGATAATTGTGTGGGTGGTATTTAAACGAGAGAGGACCCCGACGGATCCAACCCTCTGCCTGTATGAGACCGACCGAACCCTGCAAAAGCCGGATAGCACAATGCCTATTCCGGATCGGGTATGGTCCCATTTTTCCGATCTTGAGCGAATAAATGAGTTGTTCGACGACGGCAGGACGATCCACATATTCTCTGAGCCCTTCGAACATCACAGTCGCAAAGAATATATCAATTCAGTCATCACCCTCCTGAGCAGAGTGCGTAAGCCTTGCCTTGTCTTCCTCGACCCCGACATTGGTTCGATCCAAGCAAGGCGACCGCCGAGTGCGTCACAGTGGAAGTTCGAGGATGCTTGTCACACTCATGTGGGCGCAATAAGGAGCCCGACGATCGCCGACGACGTAGCTCTTTTATGGGCGACTCACCAATGAGGCCTCCATCACATCCCGAAGAACGCGTCAAGACACCTTAGCGCAGTTGGACCTTCGACGCGACGACCACGCGCATGCCGGAGTTCACCGCGCCGGGAATCGGCCGCGAGAGCAGTCTGGTGACCGTCGAAGCCGAGCTTGGCGACAAGGCCTCTGGCGTTCTGTGCGCGCTCGGCGGTTCCTCCGGCGGCGTCACGCTGTTCATGGATCAAGGCAGGCTGAACTACGAATACAACATGATGATCATCGAGCGCTACAAGGCGCAGACGGAGGCGATTCCCGCCGGCAAACATGTCATCGAAGTCGAAAACCGATTTTCATTCCGTCCTTCTCGATCGTCCGTGTCGCGGCACGATCGGCATCGTTCAATGGAGAAACCAACGAAGACATGCGCTTGCCCGTCCGCGGTTGCCGGCCACTACGCATCCGATCGTTCCGATCGGTGTCGCCGTATCGCCATGGTGATGGTGGTGGCGTCCTTTCGCCTGGACGAGCGCGGGCGTCTTCTTCGGCTCGACCATCGCATCGCAGCAAATCATCTACGACCCTGGCGTGACCGTCATTTACGAGGACGACACCTATTACGTGGACGGCCCGCCGGCACCGCCGCGGAAGCGCGCAAGGCCGCGAGAGAACTCGCCATGCCCGAGGTCGCGGAAACCCCCGTGCCTGATCCCACCGTGGAAGGCCAGCCCGAGGAATGGCTGCCCGTCGGCGTGTGGGCGCTCATCCAGCACGAGCAGGGCGATGCCACGATGTTCGTGCAGCTCAGCATCGACAAGGACGGTCTCGTCGCCGGCGCTTTTAAAAACATCATGACCGGCGACGAACTGCCAATCATCGGCCGCCTCGACAGAAAGACCCAGCGCGTGGCGTGGCACTTCGGAGAGGCAGCCCAGACGGTTTATGAGACCGGCCTTTCCAGCCTGCAAAATGACGTCGCCAGCGTCTTCGTCCACTTCGGTGAAAACCAGACGCAGACGTGGCTGCTCGTCCGCCTGCCCTCGCCGGAAATTCCGCCCGGCACCGTGAAACTGCCCGAGATCGCCAGGCAGCAGCGTGCAAAGACAAGAAAGGAAACACAGGAGGAAGCAAAGCTAACAGAGATTCATAAGAATGGCCAAAACCAGTCCCTTGAGTTTCAAAACAAGCCTCCGCGATCTCTGTTAACTCCTGTTCAGTTCATCGCCTTTTCTATATGAACTACGATCCCCTCTACCTTGTCATCACCGGCCTGGCGATGCTCCTGAGCCAACTTGTCGGCACGCAGATGAAACGCTTCGCGCGCCTTCGAGGTGGCTGCTCCAATAAGGTACCACGCCGTCGGAATTCACAGGCCTGGTGTGGTCCTTGTGTCCACCCTTGCCCCGATCGCCCATGATCGAGTGGTACGGAATTGCCGGGGCAATCGGGAGAGTGTTGATCGCAAGAACAAAGCGGGTGCTCGGCGCGAGGGTGTCCACGCTGTTGGGAATTCCAGCCACTTTCAGGGAGTCGCCGCGAGTCGTCACCGCCTTCACGGCTTCCTGGCCCACCTTAAGAAGGCTAATGGGCGACTTGACGAGGCGGGAGGCGAACCGCCCCAGCTGGTTCGACGCGATTTCGCTGCCCCGGTGGGGACCGGAGATGAATATCACGCGGCCGATTTCCTGCCGATGGCGGAAGATCATAAGCTTCGGTCAAAAACTGTTTGGTCTCGGGAGACAATCGCACCGCATGGCTAATGACACTTCCGCTGTGGTGGCACAGCCCGTTCGCGACCCGGCGACCGCGCGGCGAACTCTTGAAATTGCCATAGCAACGCTGGCAGTCGCATCGCTGATTCTTCAGCATGGCTTTGAGCTTTGGCGCCGTTTTGGTCAGCTGTTCAACTGGCTTGATGTCTTACTCGCCTTCGGCCTCGTTACGATACTCCTGGCGCAGCTGATGACCGCCAAGCGCTGGCAAGACGCGATTCATGAGCGGCGCTTTGAGCTGTTGCTCCTCGGAGGTAGTGCGCTTCTGCTCCTGCTTAGGCCAGTGCTGCCGGATCAATTGTTCGCAGACGCATTCCCTGGGCTCGATCATCGAAGAGATGCCGAGTCGGCTTTCGTGGTGGTGCAACTTTTCCTTTTGGGAAATGTCTGTCTTCAGCTCCTTCGTCTCCTTCAGAGGATTTTCGTCGCGGGTGTTCGGCCCGAAGTGGTACTGGCCGGCTCGTTTGCTGCGTTGATCCTGCTTGGAACGCTCTTATTGCTCTTGCCGACCGCCGCCGCGAATCCGGCCTCGCCACTAAACCTTCGCCGTCGATTTCGAATCAATCTGGTCGCAATAAAGAGAGCCGCCGCAGATGGGTATCAGCACGTAACGCGGCAATTCGATCCAGTTCCCCTCCCGACGGATGTGATTCGCCAAGGGGATACGCTCGCGCTGGGCGGCAGCGTCCCGGACCTCGCCAATTTCATGGCAATGCACGAGTAGCAGGAAGAAAAAGCGGATTCCCCGCGAATCAGACGAATATTTTGGTGACGCTGGCGCTGTTCCAGTTGTTCGGCCGATTTGCCTGGCCGTCAAGCGCAAGCGCCTCGTCGACGCAGGAACCATTAGATACCGGGCCGACGACCGCCTCTATCGAAAGGATCGAGTCGCCATCAATTGCTTTCACGCCATCGCCGGTTTGAACGAGCTTTTTCCCAATGGCGGAATCTTCGGTACGGGTTTTAAGATGTGGGAGCTCAATGGCACGACCCGCGTGCTTATCGAATATACCGAGAAGGCTAACGCTTCAGGATCCTCCCCTCTGTTCCTCCGTTCTCTCCTGTTCAGTTCTCAGATGGAGCTTTGAAACAGGAGTTAAGGGAGGAAACAGAGACGAGTTGGGAACAGGATGCTTTCGTCCGAACATCCTTCCCGAATCAGTTTGAGGGCACGGCCGACGCGGCGAGGAATTCGTAATTTCTCTTGTTCCAGCCGCCAGGTATTATTGGCTCATCCGCGGATGCCAAAACGCCCATCCGGCGCGAGGCCAATCCCGAGAAGACGCTGTCAGTGGTCAGCGAGCGGCTTACGAAGAACGACTCCATCGACGTCGCGTAGTTCGCGCGGAAGTTGAAGTTGTTGTCGGTCGACAGCGGCGTGAGGTTGTTGGCAGCAACCTGGGCGACAACGGTGACGTTCCCCGTCGTGTCCACATCGGGAAAGCTCGCGACCCAATTCCCTCCGCTCGGCACGAGGATGGTATTGGAGAAGATAAGCTCTCCCGTTGCGCTATAGAAAGTGAGCGTGAGATTGGAGCCTGGTTCCGCGGCGCCCGAGAGAAGCGGGAACTCCTGCAGCAGCGCTCGGAAGTGGCGAAGGTTCTCCAACGAGCGCGAACGGCAGCAAGGGTTCTTCAATAACCGATGGCCCTCCGAGAACAGAGTTGAAGACGTCGATGAAAAACGTGTCCAGCGCGCTGAAAGTCGGTTCGGGTTCGGGTTCCGGGCGGCTCCACCGCTCCTCCCGGAAAGGCAGGCGGGAAAATCGGACTGGGTGGAGTAGGAGCCGGCGGCGTGGGCGGAACGGGTGAAGGCGGCAGGAGGAAATAGCCGAAATCCGCCCGCTCCTCATTCGTTGAGGTTCAATAGAACCTCGGTGCTGAAGCCACCGAGAGCAGGGGTCCCCGGCATAAGCGGATCGTCGAAAACGAACACCTCGAGAAGGCCGGGAGGCAGCGTGGCGGGATCAACGCGAACACTATACTGTCCAGGAGCCAGATTCGAAATCTGGTAAAAGCCGCTTGCCGTCGGTGAAGTCGAACGGCTCGTTCGAGTTTCGCGGCCGTCGCGATTAAAGTCGACGAAGACCAAGCACATTCGGGATGCCGCTCTCGCCGGCATCAACACTCCATTGCGGTTTTGATCCAGCCAGACGGTATCGCCGACCGGCAAGCGAACCCACCGTGACTCGCTCGGTGTCCTGCGCGTGATCATTGTCGGTGATGGCGGGATCCGGGTCTTCGACGAAGCCGGCCTGCGCTCCGTAATCCCGTCCACATCGAGAGATCCTTCCCGTGCCGAGGAGATCATTTCCATCGCCATCCCCGAGCTGAGTCCCAGTAAATTCGGGCATTGTTGTCAATTATCGCCCCCTGCCAGCCGCCAGGGAAACATTGGCGGTAAACACAATGGTAATGGAACCACCAAGCGGTATGCTGTCCGCCTCAATGCGGATGGAATTTCCCAAGGAAAGATTGGTCAGCCCGGTTACGCCGCCGCTGCCCATCATTGAAGTAACCACGACATTTTGCAACTGGGCAGGAACAAGGTCCGTCAGGACAAAATCATAGGCGGTGGAGTTGCTGATGAAAGGGATATGCTGGACCGTCAGAACATAGGTGACAGTTTGTCCAACCGAGACGATGTGATCCGCATCGTTGACAACCTTCGAAATAGTCAGGAATGGCTCGACAACCTCGGCTATCGCGTCGTCAGTGTCAGTCGACCAGTTTCGGCCGTCGCCGTAATCGTGTTCGGAAGCTGGGTGGCCGGCAGGGGGGTGGTCCCGAAGTATTCTGCAGGGACGTCAAGAACACGCACCTTGTATTCTACCGAAAACGGCCTGGTATCCAGGTTACTCTCCCGCTCCGGAATCTATCAAACCGAGAATGGTCACCGAATCCCAGGAGATCGTCAGCGTGTTGGTGGCCGCGATCGTAATTCTGCGTTTGAGTACCGAAATTCACTCCCGGAATGTTGGGCACCACCAGGCTACCGGGGACAAAGACGGTTCCCGGCGAAAGCTCATCTACCAGTGTGACATCCTCGGTGGTCCCTTCGATGAGGGAAACGGCGACGCGATATGTCAGCTGCTGGCCAATGCTCACTTCCGCATTGGGCGGGTCAACGATGGACTTATCCACGCTGAGAAATCCTGGCACGGTGATTACGACTTCCGCGCTATCAAAATAATTGTTCAGCGCATTGGGATCGGGCAGGCCAGAGCCGTTCCTCTCACCCGGGGTCGGCTGAGCTCCGGGCGCGTCATTGATGCCGGTGTAGGTTAACGTCGCCGTGTTGTCGATAGTATCTCCGGGGACGACGCTATTCGTGACCACACCCGAGATCGTCAACGTAAGTGTCTGACCCAACAAGAGGTCGACTGCATTGTCGACCACGGTCAAATCGTTTCCCAAGAAACCAAAAGATCCGGTGACGTTGCTGCTGCCGCCCCTACAAAGGCCGAAATGACGCTGGCATTCTGCAACTGAACCGGCAGCGTATCGATGAGCTCGAAGTCGTAGGCGTTCGCCGTCGAAGCGGCGGTATGCTGCACGGTAATCGTGTAGGTCACCGTATCTCCGGCCTCGATATTCGTCGCGGGGGTCGTCTTGGTAATCTCGAGGACCGGCTCGATGATCACGGCGAGCGCGTCGTCGGTGTCAGTCAATCCGGCTTCGGCAGTCGCCGTCACCGTGTTGGGAAGCTGGATCCCTGATTGGTTCGCCACAACGTTCAGGACACGGACATTGTATTCCAGCGCGAAAGAACCCGTGTCGAGGCTGGTTCCCGCTCCGGAATCCGTCGAACCTGGAATGGTCACCGAATCCCAGGAGATCGTCAGTGTGTTGGCGACCGGATTGTAAGTCTGCCGTTTGAGTGCCAAATACAACTCCCGGAACGGTGGGCACCACCACGCTATCGGGCACAAAGACGGTTCCTGCCGGGAGCGCATCGACCAGCGTGACATTCTGGGTAGTGCCTTCGATAAGGGAAACGTCAACGTGATAAGTCAACTCCTGACCAATGGTCACCCTTGGCGTCGGGTGGGTCAACGATCGACTTATCCACATTGAGCAATCCCGGGACGGTGATGACCGATGTCGCGCTGTCAAAATAGTTGTTCAGTATCACTGGGATCGGGTCAGACCAGAGCCGTTCCTCTCGTCCGGAGTCGATGAGGAGGTTCCGAGCGCGTCATTGATGCTGGTGTAGGTGACCGTCGCCGTGTTAGCAATCGTATCGCCGGGTCCCACGCTGTTCGTGGCCTGACCCGAAATCGTCAGCGTCAGGGTCTGACCCAGCAAGAGGTCGACCGCGTTGTCGACCACGGTCAGCTGGCTCCCCGAGAAACCAAAGGATTCGGTGACGTTGCCGCTGCCGTTGGGGCCGTGATAAACGCCGAAATGACGCTGGCGTTCTGCAACTGAACTGGAAGCGTATCGATGATCTTCGAGGTCGTAGGCGCTCGCCGTCGAAGCGGCCGTATGTTGCACGGTAACGGTGTAGGTCACCGTATCTCCGGCCTCGATATTCGTCGCGGTCGTCGTCTTGCTGATATCCAATACCGGCTCAATGACATCAACAGTCGCGTCAACCGGGACTTGAGTTACCGGGAGGCGGACGCCAGCGTTGTTAAGCAAGCTCGCGGAGGCCGTGTTGGTAATAGCTGTTCCATCCTGGTTGCCGGGAACATTTAGAACGGTCGTCGTGAGCCGTATGGCGAAAAGGTTATCGGTAATATCTGGCCCACCGTCGGCGCCGACGTTCGCGACAAAGTTGGCGAATGTAAACGTGATGGTCGTGGGGCCGTCAACGGGAGGACTTAAGCTGATAGTCGGAGCAGCCACGGTTCCATTGAAATCATTAAGGATGAAAGTTGCATTGCCTGCTCCGGTCAGCAGTTGCCAACTATCAAGCCGCATCCCTGCAGGCAACGAATCCGTGACGATGAGACCGCTAACGGTTCCATCCTGCGCCTGAACATAGAGATCATAAGTAACCTGTTCCCCAATCTGCACATCTCTTTCTGTGGAATCACCAACGCCTGTTTCAGAGGTGTCGCTGAATACTTTGGCAAGTATAGGAACGAAGGTCTGAAAGTCGGCCGAGTCTGTGCCCGCGTAATCGTTGGGAATCCCGCCGACGCCATTCGACCCGTCCCGTTCGCCAAGAGCGTTTCCCGGAGCGCCGGGAACCACGCTGCCCGTTGGGTTGGTAGTCGTCCCGTCAGATCCCGGGAGGCTGGTATAGGTGAGATTGGCGGTATTGGTAAACAAGCCCGCGTTCAAAATTGGCTCTATAAGACGACCCGTGATCGTGGCTGTCAGAGTGCTGCCGGGAGTCATGGAACCGGCGGTTATCGTAACGGAGTTCCCCGCTGCGATGGCCGATCCGTTGACAACGGTTCCGGTGGTGCCGGCAATAGTTGCCACGACGTTTGTAACCTCCAGAGGAACGACGTCCTGCACCAGGACGTCGAACGCAGTGGTCGCGTTCGCGCCGGAACCCGCCGTGATGACGATGTCGAACGAGATCGTTCCGCCTGCTAACACCGAAGGGGGAACGGTAGTGAGGTCGAACGCATCTGTGACCGTTTTTGCGACCGAAAGATTGGGTTCAACGATTGTGCTCGCTACATTGGGCGTCGTTCCCAGATTGGCGCTGGTGGAACTCGTTACTCTTGCCTGATTGTTTCTGATGTCACCGGCATCATTGGTTCCCGCAATAGAGTTATCCGCGATGGCGTTAAACTCGACGATGATCTGCTCGGCCGTCGCGTTATCCCGATCTGCGTTGGTAACAGTGGCAAATTTGAAGAAGACGTCGCTTCCCGTGTAAAAATTGTCGGGATCGGCAGTCGGCGAGTTACTGGAGCCGACGTGGCGGTCATCGAAAGGAGTCGCCGCTCCGGGAAGCACGCCCAGTCCCGGAAGGGTATTGAAGTCCGACGACGTCAGACTTCCTTGCACGTTCGTCTGGTATGTCGCGGTGCCATCGTTGAGGAACGTCAATCCCGTCGGCAGCAGGTCCTGAACTTGCAAGTTCTGTATTTGTCCCTCCGGAACAGTGAGCGTGACGCGATAGCGAACGATTTCGCCGATCGTCAGCAGATTGTTGGCGGCCGTCGAAGTTTCGGATGTTGAGACGATCGCCTTCGCAATCGCGACGTTCTGTGCGTTGAACGATACTGAAGCTTGACTGACGTAGTTATTGAGGACGGTTGCATCCGGACCCGGTCCGTCCGCGTCTGTGCGCTCTATCAATGGGAGGTCTCCATCCAGACTGGTCCAGGCTGCTCGTGCCGTATTGGTCACAGTCTGATTGGGATTGATTGTCGAAATCACATTACCCTGTACTGTAACGGTAACCAATCGACCGGGGGCCATGTCCACCGTCGTGCCGGGGACCAATTGAAGCAAGTTACCCGGAGCAATTTGGAAACTAGCAATACCCAGAACACCCGCCGAATCCGTGACACCTGTGATAACATAAGATTCCAGCTGGGCAGGCAGTGGGTCATTAAAAACCGTGTCGAAGGCAGTTGGTCTGGTGCCGAGCGCCTGGAAATTGATCGTGTAGGTCACCAAGTCGCCGGCGTCCGCGCCCGCGGTAGGGCTGACCGACTTTGAAGTGTTGACCTGCGGTTCAACCACGGTCACATTCGCTGCCTGGACCGGCCCAACTGTCGCGGGATGCATCTGTGGAGGCCAGAGGGTCAGTGGATTGGTCAGCGGTTTGCCAGCTAAACACAGCGCTATTGTTGAGCAGCGTCCCCTGTTGGTTACCCAACACGTTTCTCACGCGAACCTCGTAGGTGATGGCGATCGTCTCGTCCTGCAGCGTTGTTCCCATTCGGGTTGACGAGGTCGCCGAGATTGAACGTGACGGCTTGGCCGGAGACTGTCGCTGTCGGTGCTATGCCAGTAATCCCATTCCTTACGACCGAGGTGATGCCGACGAATTCCAATCCGGCATCCAGGGTGTCTACGATTCTTGCGGAGTCGGTCGTGCCTTCGGGAATCGTAGTGAGAACGGTATAAGTGATTTTCTCCCCGATGACTGCCTGGGTATTGCTGTTATTTGCCCCGATGAATTCCGTGCCAATCAGTTGCTTGCCGATAACCGGAGTGGCTGTGGTGACAAAGGCATCAGCGGTCAGCCCTTCGGGAACTCGATTTTGGTCGCTGCCCTCGAGACCGGTGTAATTCGTAAGCGTCGCGGTATTGGTCAGAGTCGCCGCCGCTATCCACATCCGCGGACAACCTGAGATCATAGGTGACGACAACATAATTGAGACCATCGGTGAGCAGCGTCCCGTCGGGAAGTTTGCCCTGGTTTATCGCGCCCTGTCCCGGTTGCCCGGCTGATCCGTCAGCTCGATGGAGAACGTCCGCGAGACCGGATCGATGGACGTGACGACGTAGCCAGTAGTCTGGACAAGCTGGGTGGTGCCATCTCCCAACCGCACCGTCAGCTCCATATCCGACGGCGCTGGTCGGAAAGACGAATCCCTCGGGAATCTGGTCTTCAAAGCTACACATCGAAGGCGTCCCAGCGACCGGTGTTTTCCAGCACGATGGCAAAGCGAACCTCGTCCTGGCCGTCGACTTGGTTTGCGGTGAGATTCGACGCGTCGATCGCCTGCGCCTTGGCGGTTGCATTGACCGTTCCCGCTGAAGCTGCTGGCGGCATTGGGCGCTGAAAAGGTAACGCCCCCAAGAGCAAGTCCAATCGTTTCGTATCCCACGACCCCTTTGTAGATATCCACGACTGGCTCCTTGACCGTGATCTGGACGGTATCGACGAGCTGAGCTAGCTCGCCTTGGGAATTTGTGGCCTGAAGAACAATCTCGTTTGTCAACTGCAGACCGTCGGCTGCCGGAGCATCGGTCGCGGTCACTGTCGCATAAGTGATAATCCGGGAGGTGGCCGCCGACTCGAGGGGATCAACGTCGCCCACGGTCAATCGTAAATGAATTCGCAGCCGAGTCGACGCTAAGCACCGGGTCGACCGTCTCCTTGTTCGGGTCCGTGCCCGAGGTCGGCTGATAGAAATCGCTGTCGAAGACCATCACCACCTCGCCGGGGTTGAAGGGCACGGGCTGAAACGATGCGGTGTCCGGCACAAAGACGAGCGTCAAGGTCTGTCACTTCGCTCGCCTCGAACTTTGGCAGCGGAAGAAAATCCGTCAGGGTGAGGTTATCCACTTTTCCGCCGGGCCGGGCGCCCGTGCTGACAAACTGGAAGGTGACGTGATCACCAGGACCGAACGCAGCTGGTGGCGCTGGTGATTATCGTTGACGGCATAGACGGTCTTTTCGAATGCCACTGGTGCAATCGTGACGGAGGAACTGCTGTTGTCAGTCACGTTTCCTCCGGGGGTCCGATTGTCTTGCACGACCTGTCCACCGGCCTGCACGTTATTTCCGACGGAATCGCCGGCGCCTATGCTCGGATCCTCCGGAGTCGGCCCGATGTAGGCGGTTTCAATGACCGTGTCGATAGGTGATGGTAAGGATCGTGCCCGGAGGTTAGCGTGCTGTCCCTCGCCAGGTCGCCAGTCAGAAGGGAGTCCGCCCCGAGGGCCAGCATGGTGGCGGAAACATTGAAATTGGCGGTTGTGATGCCCGTGGCTGCGAGATTGCGGTCGAACGTGAAATTGCTCCCGGCGCCGACCCCAGAGTAAACGTCCCATTCGTTGTCACTCCGTTCTCGCTGAAGCTCGAACGTCGGGGTGAAGGAAGTATCAAAATGCTGTCCATCGCCAATCAGGTCGATGACGAGGAGATTATCGAACTCGAAGAAATCGGAGACCTGCAGATTAATCGTGTATTGCAGAGTGTCCAGCGGTCCAAGTCCCGCTACTCCGGTATCGTTGAATAATGCCACCTCTTTCTGCGTCGCCAGCGATTTGTCGATGAGTGTTGCCGTGTTTGGCAATAGGGCCGGCGCCGCGACCGTGTCGCTGATAGTTGACGGGGGTAGCGGCCCCGCCGGGCCATCCGGATCGTAAGTGGCGAAACCATCCACACCGTTTGTCGAGGGCATCGACTGGCCGGTGACCGGATCGATGACGGGGTCGCCCGCAGCATCGAACTCCGGGACGAAGACTTGATATTGGACGACGATGTCCGAATCGCTCAGGGTTCCGGTCACGGATGCGAAAGTAAGTTCGAGAGTGCGATCGGCTGGGTCAATCGCAGTTGGAACATCGGGCTCTGAGATTGTCGTGAAAGCACCACCGCCCGTCACTGCAAGGGACCCGGGAATATACCGCAGGTTATCCGGCATCACGTCGGTGATGTTCAGGCCAGAGATCGTTTCACCGTTCGCGACATCGAGTGTAATTTCGAAAGTTCTCGGGAAATTTGGTCCGGTGGCCGTCTCGCTCTCTGGAGCTATCACAACCTTGGAGACTTCGAGAACTGTGGGCGTCACCGTGTCAGTATTTTCAAAGGAAACAATTGGCGGGTCGGTCGTCGGATTCTCGACTGGATCCAATCCGAACCGGAATCCGCCCCGCGCGTCGATTTCGAGTGGCACCCCCACTTGCGCGCCTTCAGTCTTGTCGGTAATGGCGCTGAACTGGAGATCGAACGCCGGCTGGTCAGGCACAACGCTGCCAAATGGAAGCTCAAAGACGCGGTATTCCTCGCCGGGATTTACGGTGATCGTTTCTCCCGTGTAGGGGTGCACAAAAGTTACGGCGGCAGTGCCGGTGGAATTGTCCACCGTAGTCACGACGGGCACCGGCGACCCAAAGAGCGTTGGCGGGCCGCTGGCGTCCAGCCCTGGCGCAAGGCGCTCATCAATGAAAGGGCCGTAACCGGGCTCGGTGCCTGTGTTGTCGAACGTGATCGAGTAGGAGAATGGCTCGGAGATCATCGCGAAAGCCGGCGCATTCACGGTCACGGTCGGAACCGCGGGAGCGTCCGTGACCACCGCAAGGAGACTCACGTCCAGCGGGGATGCCAGCGCGCTTGCTTCGCCCGCCGCAGCGGGAGTGTCGCCCGGGGTTTGCGTGGCATTGAGTGCCGTTTCCGCCGGAGCCTGCGCAACTTGGCTCTCTGCGGTTGCCGCGGCCGCTACGTTCGCGGGCGCGCTCGGGGGAACCGCGGCTCCCTCCCCCCTGCGCTCACGGCAGTCAGTTCGCTGTCGAGGCTTTCGGCACCTGCCGCCTGCGCCTCAAGGTCCGCCACCGAAGGTTGATCGCTGCTTACGGGGCCGCCAACGCTGTCGCTGGCGCTTACGTCCTCAGGCGCCGCCGCCTCATTGGGGGCGTCTGCCGCGCCCGCCGGCGTGGCTGAAAAAAGCAGCCGCTTCTCGAGAGGCTGGAAGCGGACCGGCCGCTGGTTCTCGGAGAACAAGTTTCTAGGCATGGCACTCCGACGCATGAATCTGGCACTCAAGTTCTTGACTAAACTACATTCCGTAATAGTCAATGGCCCTTTCCTGCAACGATGAGAAAAGTTCTTCCCCTCGTGGTTGGCTTCCTGGGTTGCCTCTCGGAGCTTCCCGGCCAGGAGCCGCCTCCTCCTCCCGGAAAGTTTCTATCGATTCCACTAAGCTACGCAAACGACCCGAAACTCGAGGAGCGCATCGACGAAATCATCGAGGAATACCGCGCGAGTATCAGGGATGAGATCCCTTCGAAAGCGATTCGTCCTCCCTCGGTAAAGAAGTCGGCGAGCGATCTCCTCTGGTGGATGGGCGATGTGAAGAAGCCTCTGGGACAAGGTTCGGGGCGGCCGATCACGCTGGAGGAGATGTACCTGCGTGCGCTCAAATATTCCACCCAGATCAAGGTCTTCTCGGACATTCCGCTGATCCGGGAAACCGGGATTCAAGAGGCAAAAGGGCAATTTGACACGCGGACTTTCGTAAAATCCGCCTTCGAGCGCCTCAACGACCCGGTGGGTTCGTTGCTCCAGACCGGCGAGGCCGGCGGCCGCTTTCTTCAGAGTCAGTGGACCAACGAGGTGGGAGTCGCGAAGCGGCTGCCAACCGGTACGGACGTGCGGCTTTCGCAGGAGTTCGGAACGATAACCAACAACTCGGCGTTTCTCACACCCGACCCGCAGGGCAACAGCCGCCTCAAGCTCTCGATCATCCAACCCCTGCTCAACGGAGCCGGAATCGCCTACAATACCGCCGTTCTGGAGATCGCCAAGATCGACACACGGAGCGCATTTCAAGAACAGATCCGGCAGTCGGAAAGCCATCTGCTTGAAATTTGTCGCGCCTACTGGGCGTTGTATTTCGCGAGGGTTGGACTTCTCGAAAGGCGGCGTTACCTCGATGAGTCGATACAGGATTGAGTCGGAACTCGGCGCCCGACAGGACGTGGATACCGTCGCGGCACAACTTCTCCGAGCGAGAAGCGCAGTGGCCTTTCGCAAATCCGACCTCGTCCGCGCCATGCGTGAGATTGCGAATGCGCAAGACCGGCTTCGCAGCCTTGTTAACGATCCCGATCTCGCCGCCCGCACGCTGGAGGAACTGATACCAATCGACAACCCGCTTCGGAGCCCCTACCCCGTCAACTATGTCGAGGTGTCCAGAAAAGCTCTGGCGCAGCGCCCGGAGATTCTGCAGGGAATCGAGGCGATCCGGGCCGCCGGAATCCGGCAAAAAGTCACCCGCAATGAACTTCTTCCAGCGGTCAATCTCTTGCTGGAAGGTTACGTGGCGGGCCTCCAGAGCGACTACAATTTCCCCGGAGCGTGGAGCAATCAGTTCAACCAGGGAGGTCCGGGATTCCTGGTCGGCGTCTCCATTTGAGTTCCCGTGGGAAAATAACGGCGCGAAGGCCCGGCATACACGCAGCAGCCTTGAGCTGCGCCAACAGTTCAATCAATTCCAAACAACGATCGATACCGTGCTGCTGGAGGTCAAAGTGTCGGCGCGCGACATAGACACATCCTGGCGCGACTACGCCGCCAAACTCGAAGCGGTTACCGCGGGCCGCGCGGACCTGGATCAACTGACTTCGCGCCGCGAGATCGATAGCGCTCCTCTTCCAGGCTCGCCCGAAGATGACCAGCCAGACAGGAAGTGAGTATCTGGACCGTCTCCTTGATTCCCAAAGCCGGCTTCAGCTCGCGGAAATGCAGCTGGCCGAATCAATCATCGTCTACCAGGTCGCCATCGTGGGATTGGAGAGGGCGACGGGCAATCTTCTTCAGAGAGAGAATATCTCAATCGTTCGCGGAAAGGACGAAAACGGGCTTCCCATTCTCGAACTGCAAAAGCCCGGTGAAGTCGCGTCGGAAGGAAAGGAGATCAAACCGCGCAAAGCTCGACGGCGGTGAAGGTTCTCGCGGCGGCGCTTGTCTTCGGTTTGGCCGTCCTCGCGCGAGCGCAAGAGGAAAACGCCGGGTTTCTCGAGCCGGGACGGGTTATCAAAGTCTCCGCTCCGGAGGCCGGGCTTGTCCTTGAAGTCCTGGTGACCGAAGGGCAGAAGGTCAAAGCCGGGGAGGCTCTGGTGCGCCTCGATACACGGGTTCTGGAGCAGGAGGCCGCCATCGCCGAAGAGCAGGCCAAAGTTCTGGTGCGCCGGCTCGAGAAACTTAAGAAACTTTTGGCGCGACGGTATGCCTCGCGAGGATGAGGTGGCTCGGACGGAAAGCGAATTGGAGATCACGCGGCTCCGCAAGAAGCGCGCCGAGGCACAGATGGAGCGGCTAACTCTGCGCAGCCCCATTGCGGGCGTGGTCACGGAGGTTCGCTACGAGCAGGCGGAGAGTGTTCCTGGGCCAAACGAGCACGTGGTTACGGTCGTTCAGCTGGAGCCAATGACCGTCGAGTTCAACGTGCCGGTTCAACTGGCCTCTAAGCTTAGCGAAGGCAGACGTGTCGAGGTAAGCTTTCCGGATCTTGGCCTCACGCTCCCCGGAGAAGTCCGATTCGTGTCCCCGGTGGCCACGGCAGTGGTCAACACCGTCCGGGTGACGGTGATGGTTCCCGATGCAGCAAAGCAGGGTGTTCCCTCCGGGTCCAAATGCGTCCTTGCGAATGGTTTCGTGGTGGGCGACAAACAACCATGAACGAGCAGGGCGCCGATACTCAAAAAGTAACCCTCCGGGTAACGTATGATTCTTCGGACGCCCTTTTTGCTTCTCAAGCGTTGGTGCAGGCGACAGCGGAAGAGGTTTTCCTCGACTTTTCGTCAGGTGTCGTCGCGGAGGGCAGTGACTCGCGCACTATGCGCATTCATACCAGAATCGCGATGACGCACGCCGGCGCCAACCGGCTTCTGACCGCTCTTTCCCGGACGCTTCGTGCCAATCCGAGCGGGCCTTCGGCCAAATCCGGAGAACATTGATCGCGAGTCTTGGCCACGCCGCTTCCCTCGGACCTTCATAGTTTCGGCTCCCTCGAACCGTCACAGGAGGCGTTGGACGGGTTCTGTGCGAGGCTGCGTGAAACCCTGCGTGTTGATGCGGTGCAGGTGGTCCGAGTGGAAAAGGATCGTGCGGTGCGTCTCGCGGGGTCGGAACCCTCTGAGGACATCGCGAAGAACCTGCTCGAAACAGCCTCGGAAAACCTCCGAGGTGCCTACTTCCCGGATCGAACAGACCTACCGATTCGCTGAACAGACGGTCCACCTTCTAGGCGCTCGCGGCGCTCAGGGCGAGTGGCTGCTGATCTGGGCGCGGCTGGCCAACTCCGAAGCCGTGAACCTGGCAAGACAATTTGTCGGACTCGCAGCGGCGGTCATGCCGGGCAGTGATGCAAATGCCTCGCCGCTCGCGCGACTCGGAGCCGAGGAAGTGCCGGCGAACGGCGACGGTCTGGGCTCCTGGCTTGTCACCACGGTCGGAGGAACCCATGTGTTCGTGGCGCGGCGAGGATGGCTGGGGTGGCGTATCGTGGCTGCCGGGCCGTCGTATCCGTCGCAGGGCAGCAGATTGTCGCGGTATTTGCGACGGCTTTTCTCCGAAGACTCGCCTGATACCGACCGCTCGGAAGTCGCCCGGTTGACCGGTTCCGCTCAGGTTTTTCGCATTCCGCTCGCGAATGAAATGGTAGCAATTGTCACGGGACCCGAAAACTTTTCTCCACGGACAGCCGAACTAAACGGCCTTGCGCGTTTGCTCGGGCGGTCCAAGGAAGTTTCCTCTCCTTTGATCGGGGGGCGCTACAAGCGCGTCTTGGGTTTTGCCGCCATCGTCGCGTTGATGCTGCTGGCTTCATTCCTGCCTATTCCCGACCGTATCCGTGTCCCGGTCGTGCTCGAGCCTTCAGTGCGCCGCTACGTGGCGGCGCCGTTCGATGCGCTTGTCGAGGAAGTGCACGGCCAGCGTGGCGATCTCGTTCACAAAGGCGATGTTCTCGTGCGGTTCAACGGTCGCGAAATCACCGAGCGCACGGCGGAAATCGAAAGCAAGCTCGCGTCCGCCAAGCTTCAGAACGCGGCCGATCTGGAGGCCTCCAAATACGACGAAGCCGTCATTCGCACACTCGACGCGCAAAGCCTGGCGCACGAGCTCGCGGTGCTTCGCCACCACAAGGAAAATCTCCTCATCCGTTCCTCCATTGATGGCGTGGTCATCGGCGGCGAACTGGAACGCGCCAAGGGCGCCGCCGTGCAGATCGGGCAACCGCTGCTCGAAATCGCGCCACTTAACCCTCTCATCGCCGAGTTCCTGATTCCGGATCGAGACATTTCCCATGTGCAGGGCGGCGAGCGCACAGAGATTCTGCTCGACGCCTTCCCAAATCGAAAACTTCGCGTCGAGCTGGACCAGGTCCATCCGCGGTCGGAGGTCCGGGACGGCGAGAACGTTTTCGTCGCGGAGGCGACCGTGGAAAACGATGATCTCACGCTGCGTCCTGGAATGCGGGGACACGGCATCGTCATCGCCCCGGCGAAGCCGCTCGGATGGCTTCTGATCCGGAAACCTTGGGGAGTCCTGCGCTCATGGCTATTTCGCTGAATTGGAAGGAAGCGCCGCAGGAGGAATTTCCCTGTTTAAAATCCGGCTGCCGTTTCCGCTCGGAAACATTCAACGGCACGCCATTCCAGGTCCTGGAGGATCCCGCGACCGGAAATTTCTTTCGCCTCGGCGAGGCTGAAGCCGACTTTCTTCGCCGGCTGGACGGCTCCCTGAGGATCTCGCAGATTCTGGAGCGGGAAGCGTCCGGATTAGGCGATAGGCAATGTCGCGAATTGCTCGAGCTCGCAGCCCGCGCTGGATTGCTCAAAGGGCATGCGGTTCGAAGTCCCCCAAAAGCCTCTCCGCTTCCGAATCTTCTCTTTGTCAAGATTCCGTTTGGCAATCCGGCAGGGCTATTCGATCGCCTTGAGCGCGTTTTGCGACCCGTCCTTTCGTTACCGGGCGCTTTCGCCGCGGGTGGCCTGGTCGTTGCGGCGCTTTACGTCATCCTGATGAACTACTCGACGTTCGTGCGCTCCTTGAGCGATGTCTTTTCGCTCGAGAACGCCCCGGCACTCTTTGCGATTTTCGTCTGTCCTCAAGTTCCTGCATGAAGTCGGCCACGGTGTGCTCTGCCATCGCTTCGGAGGCCACATATCCGAGTGGGGTCTCTATTTGGTATTCTTCTTTCCGCTCACTTATGTGGACGCGACCTCGGTATGGGGAATCTCATCCAAATACAAACGCATGGCCGTCAGCGCGGCGGGCATGGGTGCGGAGATCCTGGCTGCCTCGGTTGCGGCCCTAGTCTGGTCGTGGGCTGAGGAGGGCGCTCTGCGCACAATTTGCGCCAACACCATCCTCCTCGCGTCTATCACGACACTGATATTCAACGCGAATCCTTTCAGGCGCTTCGACGGCTACTTCATTCTGGCGGACTGGCTCGAGATTCCGAACCTCTATGCGAACGCGTCGGCCGCTTCTTCGCGCTTCCTCCGTTCCGCGGTTCTGGGCTTGGGAAGCATGCCGCGAGCATCTATCGGCCTGGTTTCCTATGGGATTGCCTGCAAGGTCTGGCAGATTTTTGTCCTCGTAACGATCTGCGTTGTGGCGATTGCGATTCTGCACGGCATTGGGATCCTCCTGGCCGCCATTACGATTGCAGGCGCGCTGATACCCCAGTTCAAAGCATTTCGGAGTTCGCGCGCAGATGGTCGCGCGGAGAAATTGTCGTGGGCTTGGTGGAGACCCGCGCTGGTTCTCGGATTCATCCTGATAGTGCTTTTTGCCCCGCTTTTTCCCCCTCCTCCTGCATCTGGGCTGATCTGCTTTTCCGAGCTGGACCGCGTCCGGGTGAAATGTCCCGGTTTTGTCGAGGAAATTCTGGTCAAGGATGGCCAGCGTGTGGAAAAAGGAGACGTTCTCTTCCGCCTCTCAAACCCTGAGGAGGAAGCCCGCGCAGCGCAGCTTCTCACCGAGGCCAGACGGTCAGAATCTCTCGCGCTTAAGTTTGGTCGGGAACGACGCATGGAACTGCAGGCCCGCGAGGCCGCTCGAGCGAAGGGCTTTCGCACTCAAGCAGCGGAAGTACGCGATTACGTCTCGACGCTCCAGGTTCGGTCCGCGCGAGCGGGAGAGGTGATCGGGTTCCGGCTCGATGACCTGCTTGGATCATTCCAAAAGTCCGGGGCGGAACTCGCCGCAATCGGCAGCGAGGATTCCACCGAGATCGTCGCGGCGATTCCCCAGAGCCATGTCTCCAAGGTCTCTCTCGAGCGCGGGGCGCCAGTCGACATCTATCTCCCGGGACGCAATCTCGACCTCCGAGGCGCCATCGTATCGTATGAGCAGTCCGCGACGCAAACCGTCCGCCAGCCCGCACTGACAGCAACCGGAGGAGGCCCGCTGGCCGCGCGTGTTCGTACCGGACACCAGCCGGTTGAGGACAATTTGCGCAACAGACCGAAGGCCGAGGAGCTTGTCGAACCCGTTGTCTATGTTGTCGCGAAACCAGAAAACGCTCCCCACTTGTTTGAGGGGGAACCGTGTTTCGTGCGGTTTGAAGGCGCCCGGTGGGTGAGTGTCTGGTCAGTCATTATTCAAAGGATCCGGGATTTTTGGGACCGCGCGTCAGACCGCATGTCTCCGTTGGATTCCACCCGAAAGCGACTTTAGCCTCAATGCTGTTCCCACAGGCGATGAGAAGAATGGTCCGGTCTGACGGAGTCGAGCCGAGCGATAACCGGGGGGCGGTCGCGCGCTCATAACTTGCGGGCGCGCTGCAAGTTTGGCCGCTCGTTCGAGCAGTCGAAGAACATGGAACAATTGTCTCGACAAAGAGGGTAAAAACGAATCTTAAGTACCTTAAAAGTAACTAGAAGCACCGACAAATCCTACCTCAGGAGTCAGACAGTTTTATCGTCTGGCGAGGTGCGATAGCGCCAGTCCGTTCCATTATGCGTGACCTTTTGGGCTCCGGCGCTGGTGATAATTTCCTTCAGCCTTTTCAACAGACTGACAACGACGCGCTCGCTATTGCGTGCCGCAATGTGCTGAAACCATCCGATGCCCGTCGGAGAGTCAATCAGTTATTCGTCGCAGCGCGACAGACAGCTCGCGCCTCTTCTGCATTGCGGGTTCCTGTTGGTCGGCGTCGTCCACGCGTTGCTCGGCCCGATCCTGCCCATACTTGCCGCCAGGTGGCGCCTTGATGATGCGCAAGCGGGCTCGCTGTTCATCGCGCAGTTTACCGGCGCGATGATCGGTTCCGCGCTATCGGGCCCGATGATCGAGTGGTGGGGATCGTTGCGGCTGATGGCCTGCGGTTATGCGGCGATGGCCGCGGCCGTCGTTTTTCTGTGCGTCAACTCTTGGGGGGTTGGCCTTGTGTCGGTTTTCAGCTATGGTTTCGCAATTGGATTGATTGCCCCCGCGACCAATCTGCTGGTTGCGAAGATCAACTCGGAACGTCGCGCGGCGGCGCTCAATATCTTGAACTTGGCGTGGGCGCTTGGCGCGGTCGCCGTCCCGTCGCTGGTCGCCTTGTTCGCGAGTGACGGACGCCTGATTCGACCGTTGATTGGACTGGCGGCGCTGTTGTCCGGTATTGCCCTGCTGGTTGCCCGTCGCTCTGTTTCGGATTCATCATCCGGATCGCATGAGGCGAAGCCGAAGCAAAAAGATCTGGCACGCTTGGAGCGATCGGCCTTGCGCGCCCGGGCCAGTCCCTATGCGTTGCTGTCCGGCGCGCTGATCTTTATTGACGTGGGAACGGAGGCGGCCACCAGCGGATGGATCGCCTCCTATGCGCAGCGTCTTAGCGCGTCAGCGAGCGCGTTTGCGACGATGACGCCCTCATTTTTCTGGGCGGGATTGCTGCTTGGCAGAGCCGCCGCGCCGGCGGCTTTGAGACGGGTGAGCGAGACGGCCTTGGTGTTAATCAGTCTGTTCGTGGCAGGCGCCGGTCTGGTAGTCATTCAGGTGGGAAGCAGCCTGATGACCGTTTCATCCGGCGCCTGGCTCACTGGGTTCGGACTGGCCGCCGTCTTTCCCACCACTTTTGCGATCTTCACCCGGCATTTCGGGAGACAGGCGCAGCACTTGACGGGATTCTTCTTTGTGCTGGGTGGCCTGGGCGGAGCGCTGATTCCCTGGTTGGTGGGATTCACGTCGGCCCGGTTTGGGGATTTACGCATCGGACTTCTCATTCCATCGTTTGGCGTGGCGTCTATGATTGTCTTGCAAATTCTTATTATCCGGGCGCTGGCTCCGGGGCATTTGCAAAGTCGCTGATACGCGCCGCTCATATTCACGAAAGAAGGAAGGCCTGCTTCACGCCTACTTTTTCATGCTCTTCCGCGCGCCTTTTAGGGCAGCCTCAGGGCTAGCCCTGAGGCTGGTTGCAATCTCGAACGCCGCTTTCATCGCACTCCAGAACCTGCCCATCTGGGGAATATTAGGCATCACAACCCCGTTCTGAGCGTTTTCGTACGTTCCCCTGATCAGGGGATTCGTGGCACTCATCTCGTCGGCCAGAGCTTTCAGCGCAGGAACACCGAGCGGCGCTTCGGCATCGATGGCCTTCAGGCCGTCCACGGTGCAAACGTATTTTTCGAGAAACTCCTTTGCGAAGTCGGCGTTCGGGCTCGAACGGTTGATGAGCGCCGTCAAAACGCCGACAAAGGGCCTGCCTGGATTGCCTCCGACCCCTGGCAGCGGCGCGAGCTCAAAATCGATGCCGCTTTTGCGGAGGTCAGCCCACACCCACGGGCCATTGACCATTGTAGCGAGCTCGCCGCTGCTCATTTTCTGATCCATCACGCTTTGAGTGGATCCCCTCGGAAGCACGTCCTCGTTGATCAGGTCGATGATTGCCTTCAGACCCTTAAGAGCGCCGGCATTATCGACGCCGATATCTTTGAGATCGTAGCCGCTCTCGGTTCTCTTGAACGAATAAGCGCCGGCGCTGGCCAGGAACGGAAAACTAAAGTAGGGCGACATGTAGTCCCACATGATAGCAATCAACTTTGGGTCCTTTGCCTTGAGTTCTTTGGCGAATGCGGAAAATTCCGAGAGCTGTGTCGGTGGTTTTCCTGCAACGAGCTTCTTGTTGCAGATTAGTGAGACACACTCAAGGGCGAGAGGATATCCCCAGATCCGCTTTCGGTGCGTGACCGCCTCCCACGCCATGGGAAGGAACGCTGCCTTGAAATCCTGCCTAATCTTCAGCGGCTTTAGCAAACCCGCATCGGCCCACTCTCCGATTCGATCGTTGGCCCAGACGAAGATGTCGGGACCTTTGCCGCTCGGAGCGGCTGCTTGGAATTTATCGGTGATACCCTCCTGGGTTTCCACTTTTACAGAAACGCCCATCTCTTCTTCGAATTTCTTACCGAGCTCAACCAAGGCATTGTGACCTCTGTTATCGCTTATCCAGATGAGGAGTTCGCCGTCTGTCCAGGCCAGTCCACGGGCGGCGGAAAGGATTACCAATAATACTAAGAGAAGTTTCTTGCTCATCTTCCTGAAACGTTTGGTGCGGGCTTTTTATCGCATATCTCTCTCTGAATTCCGATCGTTGTTTTGAAGGTTACCCAGAAAAACGATTCTTTTCGTCGTCCGCGTTCTCTATTGCTGGAGAAACTGCCGATTTAACACGGCCAAGTTATTTAACTCCAGTATTTGCGAGCAAACTTGGGTCACAGACGCGAGAATGCTCGATTGCCCAGTGCAACAGACAGATTTTCAGCGGAATTGCCGGCAAGAGGGTTTGGGGCGGGCCGCCGAGCAGTGTCCGAACTTTGTGCGATCCGGCATGGCGGAACAAACTGGCGCGCAGAAATTTGGATGTAGTTCTTGCCCATTCGCAGTCCGGCGCCGCGTTGACACCGCGCGAAGCGTGACCTACCTCTAGAAATCATGAAGAGTACGGCTTCGCTCGTCTCGCTCGCGCTGTTCGCATCCTGTTTTCTCCATTCTGCCGCGAATGCGGCTGACTGGCCGCAATGGAGAGGCGTCAACCGCGATGGGGTTTCGACCGAAAAGATTTCGCCGGCCGGCTGGGGAAAGGATGGACCGAAGCAGCTCTGGAAAAAAGGGGTCGGCACAGGAGTATCATCCGTTGCGGTTCGAGGGGGGCGCCTCTACACGATGGGCAACAACGGCAACATGGATGCGGTGTTCTGCCTCGATGCCGCCACTGGTGCGGAAATCTGGAAACACACCTACCCGCAGACACTCGATCCTCGCCAATTTGAGGGCGGTCCGGGCGGCACGCCGACTGTTGATGGCGACAAGGTTTACACGTTAAGCCATGAAGGCGATTTGTTTTGCCTCGCCACGGCAAGCGGCAAGGTAATTTGGAGGAAAAACTTGCAGAAAGACTTTGGCGGCAAGCGCCAGCGTTGGGGGTATGCTGGCTCCCCACTGATCGATGGCAATCTGGTCATTCTCGACTCGGGCGGCGAGGGCGCATCGACCGTCGCCCTGGATAAGACAACTGGCGCGCTGAAGTGGAAATCGGGCGACGACGTCGCAGGCTATTCGAGCCCGGTCGCGGTCGATCTGGCCGGGACCCGCTGCGTCGCTGTTTTTAAAGCGGACGCGCTGGTCGGCCTGAATGCCGCGAACGGACAGGAGCTTTGGCGTCATCCGTGGAAGACCAGCTACGGGGTTAACGCGCCAACGCCAATCGTTTCCGGCGACAAGATTTTCATCACCTCGGGCTATGGCACCGGCTGCGCTCTGGTGCAGGTGCGCGCGGGTGAACCGGCTGAGATGTGGCGCAACAAGAATCTGCGCAGCCAGCTCGGCACCCCTGTGCTCGTGCAAGGTTACATTTATGGCATCGACGGCAATGTCGGAGGAGGCGAGCTGCGTTGTCTCGATCTCGCAAGCGGGGAGATGAAATGGAAACAGAATATCGGCGGCGGCGCGCTCATCGCTGCCGGCGGGCATCTCCTTGTCCTGAACGAGCGCGGTGAACTAATCGTGGTGGAAGCTTCTCCGACGAGCTATCGCGAGGTCGCGCGCGCGCAGGTGCTTGGGGGACATTGCTGGGTCGCGCCCGCCGTGGCGGACGGAAAGATCTATTGCAAGAATAATCAGGGAAGTCTGGTGTGTCTGGACGGCCGTTTGATGAGTCCATGACGCGGCGGCTGCTTCTGATCATCTGTATTGCCAGATGTTTTGCCTTGCCGCTCACCGCAGCGGAAAGCGTCGTTCGCGGATGGCTTGAATGGCGCGGTCCGCAGCAAGACGGCACATCTGCCGAGACGGGTCTGCCCGACAAAGTTGATTCGTCAGCGCCTCTATGGGCGATTGATTTGCCCGGGCGCGGCACGCCTGTGATCAACGGCAACAAAGTTTATGTCCTCGGCTATGAAGGCGCAGGACCGGATCTGCAGCAGGTTCTCCGCTGCGTCGATTCGGAGAGTGGAAAAAAAATCTGGGAGCAGCGGTTCAACGATTTTTTGAGCGACACCGTTTACGAGCGCTACTCCATCGGCTCGCCGGTGATCGATCGTGAGACGGGCAACGTTTATGTTCTGACCACCGCGGGCGAATTCGTTGCGTTTACCGGCGACGGCGAACGACTCTGGGAGCATTCGATGATGGAGGATTATGGACGGCTTACGTTCCCGAATGGCCGCGTCGGTTCCCCGGTGATCGACGACGACCTCGTCATCGTGCGCGGCATTACGAGCAACTGGGGCGTGCAAGGCCAGGCGGCTGATCGCTTTTACGCGTTCGACAAGAAAACCGGTGAGATCGTATGGGCATCGACGCCGGGCACGATCCCGCCGAAAGACAGCTCGTTTTCAACGCCGATCCTCGCATGGGAAAACGGGCGGCGCGTTTTCTATTGCGGCACCGGGGACGGAAGCGTGGTGTGCGTAAATGCGCGCACAGGCGATCCGATCTGGCGCTACCAAATTTCAGGGGGAGGCGTGAACGCCACGCTGCTCCCGATTGACGGCGCGCTCGTCGCCGGCCATGCGGATGAGAACCTCGACTCGTCGGTGATTGGCCGCACGGTTGCCGTGAAGACCGGCGCTGAGCTGCAGCTTGGCTCAAAGGAGCCTGCGATTCTCGACCAAACTTCAGAGCTGTGGCGCAACAGCGAAATCCTGCTCACCAGCTCGCCGACTTTCGCCAATGGCACGATCTATTTGGTGAACAAGGTCGGAGAGCTCTGCGCCATCGACCCGAAAACCGGCACGGTAAACTGGCGCCAGAAACTGGGCGCCGACCAGCTCCACGCTTCGCCGCTCTATGCCGACGGCAAGCTTTACATCCCGATGCGCTACGACGGCTTTCACGTGATCAGGCCCGGCGAAAAAGCCGCCGAAGTCCTTAGCCACACGACGCTCGAGGGCGAAGCGCTCGGCGCGCCCGCGGTTTGGAACGGGAAAATCTACGTTCACACGACCAGGAAGCTCTATTGCTTCGGGTCCGAATCCGGGAGCAACCAACTGCCAGCCGAGCCGCAGGCGGCAACAGCGCCTGTCGCAGGCGAGCCGAAGCAGATTCAGGTCGTGCCGAGCGAAGTTGCGCTGCGACCGGGCGAGAAGCAGACGTTCAAACTTCGCGCGCTCGACGCCAACGGCCTCTTCGTCAAGGATCTCTCCGGCGGTGAGTGGAAAAAATTCGTGCCGGCCGCGGCGAAGGTCAGATCGGAGATGGACGCCGACTTCGATGGAAGTGGCGCGTTGGTAGTGAAGCCAGACGCGAAGCCATCCGCCGGCTCATGGGAACTGACCGCTGATGGCTTGAAAGGCTACATGCGCGGCCGGGTGCTGCCGAGTTTGCCGTATGCGCAGGACTTCGAAACCTTCCAGCCAGCCGAGCAGACGGAAGGTCCACCCGGCGTGAAGTTCGCGTGGCCGCCGTTGCCGTGGATCGGCGCGCGCTTCAAGTGGGACATCCGCGAGCTCGACGGTAACAAGATATTCAACAAGACGCTCGATCGGCCCCTTTTCCAGCGGGCGTTTACGTTCTTCGGCGACTCGCGCATGAGTAATTATACCGTCGCTGCCGACGTGATGAGCGACGGAAACAAGCGCATGATGTCCAACGTCGGCGTGATCAATCAACGTTACGTCATCAACCTCGTCGGCAACTACAAGCAGCTCGAAGTGCTCTCAAACCAGGAGCGCATCAAAGTCGCCGTCCCTTTCCCAATGCAAGCCAAGACGTGGTATCGCATCGAAAGCCGCGTCGATGTCGCCCCTGACGGCTCCGGTGTGGTGCGCGCGAAGGCGTGGAAGAGGGACGAGCCGAAACCGGAGAACTGGACCATTGAAGTGCCACACAAGCACGCGCACCCGCATGGCGCGGCGGGCGTTTACGGCTTTGCTTTGCAGAACCAGTTCCCCGTTTACATCGACAACATTTCCGTCACGCCGAACAAATGAAACCATGTGCACACCGCCGCCTCCGTACGAAAGCACCATTGGCTCTGCTGCACTGCTCAATCGCGGCGCTGCTCGCGATAGTCACTCCTCGAGTCGTTGCCGCCGACTACCCAATGTGGGGCGGCACCCCATCGCGCAACATGGTGTCGTCCGAGACCGGGCTGCCAGATTCGTTTGAGCCTGGAAAGAAAAAGGCCGATTCGGAGGAGGTGGACATGGCGACGACGAAGAACGTGAAATGGGTGGCGAAGCTCGGATCGCAGGCATACGGGAACCCGACCATCTCGGGCGGGAAAGTCTTCGTCGGCACAAACAACGAGTCGCCGCGCGACCCGAAATTCAAAGGCGACTACTCGATGCTGATGGCTTTCGAGGAGGCTTCGGGCAAATACCTCTGGCAGCTCGCGGTCCCGAAACTCGGCGCCGGCAAGGTGAGCGACTGGGAGTTTCTCGGCATCTGCTCGTCGCCGCACATCGAAGGCGAGCGCGCATACATTCTCACGAACCGCTGCGAAGTGCTCGCCGCTGACGTGAACGGGATGGAAAATGGCAACGACGGAGAGTTCAAAGACGAGGCAAAATATTTCGCCGGGGTGGACAAACCGCCGATCGAGGTCGGCAAGAGCGATGGCGATATTATGTGGCGCTACGACATGCGCGAGGAACTTGGCGTTTTTCCGCATAACATCACGAGCAGCTCGGTGCTAATCGTCGGCGATCGGCTCTACGCAAATACATCGAATGGGCAGGACTGGTCGCACATCAACATTCCCTCGCCCCAGGCGCCCGCGCTCGTCTGCCTCGACAAAAAAACCGGCGAATACCTGGGCGAGGAAGCCAGCGGCATCAGCACGCGGCTTTTTCACGGAAACTGGTCGTCGCCCACTTACGGAGAGGTGAATGGCAAAGGGCAGATCATTTTCGGTGCGGGCGACGGGTTCGTTTACGGCTTCGATCCCGCACCGCCTGAGACCGGCGACGACATCAAGGCGCTCAAGGAAATCTGGCGTTACGACTGCAACCCGCCGGAGTACAAAAAGGCGAAGTACCCTGACGCGAACGGCCCGAGCGAGGTCATTGCCACACCGGTGTTTTGGAAAAACCGGGTCTATGTTGCGATCGGCCAGGATCCCGAGCACGGCGATGGGGTGGGGATTCTGCATTGCATCGATGCGACGAAAACCGGCGATGTGACGCAGGAAGGAAAAGTCTGGAGCTACGAAGATATCGGCCGCTCGATCTCGACCGTCTCGATCACCGAAGACGGCCTGCTTTTCGTCGCCGAATACGCCGGCAAGATTCATTGTCTGGATGCTGAGACCGGCAAGCCGTACTGGGTGCACGATACGCAAGCGCACATCTGGGGTTCAACGCTGGTGGCCGATGGCAAGCTCTACATCGGCACTGAAGACGGTAACTTCTTCATCTTCAGCGCGGGCAAAGAAAAGAAGCTGCTGAGCCAGACGGATCTCGGCGAGCCGGTGTACGCGACACCGGTGGCGGCCAACGGTGTTCTCTATGTGCAAACGCCGGCGCGTTTATACGCGATCGCGAAGGGGAAATGACCACTCCTCGCCTCACGGGCACACAATGGCTGATCTGCGTGATCGCCGTCATCGGGTTCACGTTCGATATTTACGAGCTGCTGATGCTGCCTCTGATCGTCGGTCCGGCGCTGCAGGAACTCATCGGCGCCGCGCCCGGCTCGCCGGAATTTCAGCGTTGGGTGGGCAGGTTGTTTTACATTCCAGCTGTGGCGGGCGGCATCTTCGGGTTGCTCGGCGGATATCTCACCGATCGGCTGGGAAGGCGGCGCATACTGGCGTGGAGCATCCTCATCTATGCGCTCGCAGCCTTTGCCTCCGGATTCGCCACCTCGCCGATGATGCTGCTGGTGCTGAGGTGTTTTGTTTTCGTGGGCGTCTGCGTCGAGTTTGTCGCGGCCGTCGCGTGGCTGGCGGAGCTTTTCCTGCATCCCAAACAGCGCGAGCGGGTGCTCGGTTATACACAGGCGTTTTCCTCGGTCGGTGGCTTGCTCGTCGCGATGGCGAATGGGCTCGCTGTGGCCTGGGCCAACGATCTTCCCGCGATCCACATCCCGGAGTTCCTGAGCGGCCTTGGCGTCGTAAAAGACCCGCACGCCGCATGGCGATACACGATGATGTCGGGGCTGATTCCGGCCATCCCGTTGATCATCATCCGCCCTTTCCTGCCCGAATCACCCGCGTGGCAGCAGAAGCGTGATGCGGGCACGCTCAAGCGTCCGAGGTTCGCGGAGCTTTTTTCGCCCGAGTTGCGGCGCACGACGCTGGTCACGACGCTGATGTTTGCCATGAGCTACGGCGCGGCGTTCGGCGCAATTCAACACATCCCGCGGATCGTGCCGGGTCTCCCTGAGGTGAAAGCGCAGGTGCAGACCGCGGTCGCCGCCGCAACGAAGGATAAACCCGACGGCGAAAGGGAGAAAGTCGCGCGCGGCACCGCGGCACGAACAACACAAAGCGTCGCCGCGAACGTCACGAAGGTCCAGGAAATTGGTGGCCTCGTGGGCCGCTGTCTTCTGGCCGTGCTCGCCACGATCATCATCAGCCGCCGCTGGCTGCTGCGTGTTTTCCAGATTCCCGGTTTGATCCTGATGCCGATTGTCTTCGGCTATTTTGCCGTCACGAGTCTGCCGCTTCTCTACGCCGGCATCTTCCTGGCGGCGGCTGCGACCGTCGCACAATTCAGCTTCTGGGGAAACTACCTGCCGCGCGTTTACCCAGTGCATCTGCGGGGGACCGGCCAAAGCTTCGCCGCCAACATCGGCGGCCGGCTGATTGGCACCTTGTTCGCATGGGTCACCGCGACGCTGGCGATCACACCAGACCCCGCGTTCGCACCGAGGAAGCTCGCGTACACCGCTGCTGCCGTCGGCTTTGGAGTCTATCTCGTCGGTTTTATTGCTTCATTCTGGCTTCCGGAACCGAAGCACGAGCAACTTCCCGATTGATGATGACGTCGTCCACTCCCGAACAAGCGAAGGAACAGCTCGACGCTCACGCACTCGAAATCGTTCACTGGCATTTCTCGGCTGAAACTGGCTCCCCGTTCTGGCTCGATTGGGCGAAGAAGGCCGGCTGGAATCCCGCGGGGGAAATCACATCCTTCGACGACATCATCGCGCGCTTTCCGCGCTTCGAGGACGAATGGCTTCGCGACCTCCAGCCCGAGGTTTGGGTTCCCGCGAAATACAAGGGCCGTCCGTTTAATATCTTCGAGACAGGCGGCACCACTGGCATGCCCAAACAGCGGATCGGTTGGGAGGATTACAAAGTCGATTACAGTGAATTCAGCGAGAAGATCAGCGACGAGCATTTCCCGCGAAACCATTACTGGCTGATGATGGGCCCGACCGGCCCGCGGCGGCTGCGCCTCGCGATCGAGCATCTGGCTAACGTGCGCGGCAGCTCGTGCTACTTCATCGACCTCGATCCGCGCTGGGTAAAAAAGGTCCTCGCCAACAAGCAATTCGACCAGGCGCGCGCCTACATGGAGCACGTCGTCGATCAGGCGGTGACGGTTTTGAAACATCGCCGGGTGAGCGGTCTCTTCACCACACCGAAGCTGCTCGAAGCGCTTTCCGAAAAGATCAACCTGTGGGATGCTGGAATCCGCGGCGTCTTCTGCGGCGGCACGGCGATGGCGCCGCAATACGTTCGGTTCCTCACTGAGGAAGTGCTCGAAAACCGCATCGGTTTTTATCCCACCTACGGCAACACCCTCATGGGTCTCGCCGCCAGCGTGCCGTTGCGCCCGGAGGACAATTTCTCGATCACCTACTACGCGCCGCAGCCGCGTGCCGTGCTGCGCGTTGTCGATTCGAAACAGACTGATTGCCTTGTGGATTACGACCAATGGGGCCGCATCGAGCTCACCACGATGACGAAGGAGTTCTTCATGCCCCGCTTCCTCGAGCGCGATGAAGCCCTGCGGCGCCGCCCGCGTGTTCCATACGGGTGGGACGGTGTCGCGGAGGTGCGTCCCTTCGGCGCGATAGAGAAAACAATTGTGGAAGGTGTTTATTAAAGCAAATGGACCATCCTCACCTTCCGGCGCTCCGTCTCGGTCGCGCCTACGAGAGCCTCGAAAAAACAGACGTGCGCGATCATCGCAGCGGCGAGCCGGTGGCCGCGGTCAGCCACGTCAATGCCGGCATCATCCGGCGCGATCTCGTCCGGCTCAAGGCTTCGCGTGCGGCCCTGAGGGAGTTCACGTGCGCGCAATTGATCGACATGTGCAGGCAAGCGGCCGAAGTCTTCGCGAACGGCACTTTGCCACTCGGTGACAAGGGTCACACACAGTCTCCGCAGCAATACGTTGAGACCCTTTCCCGCACGAGCGGTCTGCCGTATACGCTGGTGCGGCGGAATATGAATCGCATCAGCACTGTGCTCTCACAGATCGGTCCGATCCTCCGCGGTCTGACGCGCGGACTCGATCTAAGCATCCTGGACAACGGTTACGGCGAACAGGGCGGCAGTGCCGTAAGTTATCTCGCGACGACCAACTCGCTCGGCGTCATCATGCCGAGCAATTCGCCAGCGGTGAACTCGCTCTGGCTGCCGGCGATTGCGCTCAAGCTGCCGGTGGTGCTGAAGCCCGGGCGCGAGGAGCCGTTTACGCCTTGGCGGCTGATCCAGTCGTTTCTCGCGGCTGGCGTGCCTGCGGAAGCGTTTGGGTTTTACCCCACCGACCACGAAGGGGCCGGCGAGATCCTGCGGCTCTGTGGACGCGCGCAGCTTTTCGGCGATACGGCGACTACCGATCGTTATGCCGGAGATCCGCGGATTGAGATTCACGGCCCAGGCTACAGCAAAATTCTGATCGGCCCGGATGAGATCGAGCGCTGGCCCCAGCATCTCGATCTCATGGTGGAATCGATCGCCCAGAATGGCGGCCGCAGCTGCCTCAACGCTTCCACAATCATCGTGCCCGCACATGCTGACGAGATCGCTGATGGCCTGGCGAAGCGGCTCGGACCGGTGGAGCCGCGCCCTATCGAGGACGAGAGCGCCGTGCTCTCTGGATTTGCGAATCCGAAAATGGCCGAGTTTATCAACGCGGCGATCGACGACGGCCTCCATACCGCCGGCGCCGAGGAGGTGACGGCGAAGTATCGAACGGGCCCGCGGCTGGTCGCCCTCAATGGCGCGGTTTACCTGCGGCCGACGATTGTGCGCTGCGATTCGTTTGCGCACCCGCTGGCGGTCCGTGAGTACCTTTTCCCGTACGCCAGCGTCCTCGAGGTGCCTCAGGCAGAAATCGTTGAATCCATCGGCCCATCCCTGGTCGTCACCGCGATTACGCGCGACGAGCACTTGGTCGAACAGCTCATGGAATCGCCGCACATCGACCGGCTGAACATCGGCCCGCTCTCGACGATGCAGGTCTCTTGGGACCAGCCGCACGAAGGCAATCTTTTCGAGTTGCTCTACAAAAGGCGAGCGATCCAGCGGGTATAGACTAACCATGCCCATCGGCTTCGATTTTCAGCCGCGCACTCGCGTGATCTTCGCCGCCGGCGCCATTGATCGAGCCGGCGAACTCGCGCGCGCGATTGGCACCAACGCACTTCTCGTCACCGATCCCGGCATCGTCGCCGCGGGCCACGTCGGGCGGGCTCGCCGTAGCCTCGATGCCGCTGGAGTGAGTGTAACGATCTTCGATAGGGTCAGAGAAAACCCCACCACGCGCGAAGTGGACGAGTGCCTCGAAGTCGCACGCGCA
Source organism: uncultured Verrucomicrobiae bacterium (assembly GCA_963810765.1). Taxonomy (GTDB): domain Bacteria; phylum Verrucomicrobiota; class Verrucomicrobiia; order Chthoniobacterales; family Terrimicrobiaceae; genus DASTFP01. Next base: position 52,029 of record CAWEOV010000012.1, on the reverse strand, counting down.
GTTCGCCCTGACCTCATCATTGGCCTCGGTGGCGGCAGCAGCATGGACACGGCGAAAGGCTGCAATTTCATTCTGACCAACGGCGGCCGGATGCAGGATTACTGGGGCGTTGGCAAAGCAACCAAGCCGATGCTCCCGCTGATCGCCGTGCCGACCACGGCCGGGACCGGCAGCGAATGCCAGTCCTTCGCCCTGATCGCCGACGAAAAGACTCATCAGAAGATGGCCTGCGGCGATCCCAAGGCCGCGCCTCGCGTGGCGATCCTTGATCCCACGCTGACGGTGACACAGCCGAGGCAGGTTGCGGCATGCACCGGCATCGACGCCGTTGCGCATGCCGTGGAAACAGCCGTCACCAAAAAACGCAACGAGCTGTCGTGGATTTACTCACGCGAGGCTTTCCGGCTGACGGCTGGGAACCTCGATTGCGTCTTGCAGCAGCCGGACAACCTTGAAGCGCGGGCGGCGATGCAACTCGGTGCCGCCTACGCTGGTACGGCTATCGAAAACAGCATGCTCGGCGCCGCGCACAGCGCGGCAAATCCGCTCACGGCGCGCTTTGACGTTGTCCACGGCCAAGCCGTCGGCATTATGCTGCCGCACGTCGTCCGATTCAACGCACAGCAGCCAGACGCGGCGGCGATCTACGCGGAACTCGCGAAGTTCGCGGGCTTGGCCGCCTGGAGTGACCGCACCGAGCAAGCGGTCGAGGCGTTAATCGCGCGCCTCGAGTTGCTGCTCCAGGCCAGTCAGATTCCGCCTTCACTGTCGGCGCTGAACATTCCGCCATCCCGGTTGGCCAAGCTCGCCGAAGAAGCCGCCGCACAGTGGACCGCGCAGTTTAATCCTCGGCGGATCACCGCCTCCGATTTCGAAGCGATCTACGCCGCGGCGCTGTGAGCAGCTCAACCTCAGTCGGCTTTGGCGATATATTTCCGAAACTCGCTGGCTCGCGACGCCAAAACAGTGCACAACGCGTTCTTCGACCGGGACTTCACAGATTGAACCAAATGAAAATCAAATATTTCGAGGATACGGACACCACGCAAGGGTTCCTTTTGCGACGCATGGACGGATTGGGCTGTCGCCGATGACGACACCGCGACGCAACCCTGAAGTTTCGTTCCGGGAATAAAACTGGTTGTTGAACAAGCCCGCGTGGAATTTCTGGTGCCGTAGCTTTTAGCGGAAGGCTTTCCGCCCTTTATTCAAGCGGCTTGGCGGACGAGAGAGGGTGGAACGAGAGCGGTTGGAAGCACGGCAGGCGCCTCGGCGGAACCACTGAGCTCGCAGGCTAGCCTCTTCCAGGTCGGGCTGCGAGCGCGCGAGCCATCGCATGCAGGCATTGCCGTTCGTGACCACTGCAGCCAGCGGTTGGTTGATCTCGTGCGCAATCGATGCAGCCAACTCCCCCATGGCCGTCACGCGGGTGATGTGAGCGAGTTCGGTTTGAGCTTTGCTCAGCGCCTCCTCGGCCCGCTTCCGTTCGGTGATGTCCGTAATGCTCACTAGTACGCTGTTAAGTTTGGCGGGCCGAGGCGGCAACGTAATCGTAAAGAGTACGGCTAGTCTATTTCCCTTCAGGGTTTGAAGAACGGTTTCGGATTCAAAGGAGGTTCGCCCTTCAGCGATGGCGATCAGTTCTCCCGCAAACACTTCCTCTGTCTCCGGTAGGAATACCTTGTGTAGCGAAACCAGAAGCTCATCTTTGCTCCTGGCCTCGAACAACTTGACGGTCACGTCATTGACATCAAGGATCTTCGCCATTGAGGTGGCTTGCCGGACAAATTCCGGGTGCCCGGCGAGATATTGGCGGAAGTTCCGAACGCCTTGGGCTTTCAGATCATCAATGGCGGCTTTGACCTGAGAAAAATCCTCTTCCCAGATAGACACTCCTGCCGTCTGGAAGATGTGTCTATATCTTCTCTCACTCTCACGCTGGGACTCCTCTGCCCGCTTGCGCTCGGTGATGTCATTGTTGGTCTCTAGGAGCGCGACCGGATTTTCCCCTTCCCATTGCAGCGCCCACCTTCGCCGCAATGAAGGAAAAGACCTCAACATACGCATCATTATTATACGCCCTGTCGGCTCATCGCCCGGGTGCAGCCCGGCCGGCGGTCTGCTGGGAATCTACACCATCTTACCTGTCAAAAGTTTTCCTTCATAGTGTAAACCTGACAGTTCTCGGCCTTCCGTCCGACAGCCCGGATCACCGCGAGACAAATGTGGATCATTTTGATCAGAAGCAAACTTGGCGAAATCCCGGTGGATAAGACGAGGGACAGAAGGGAACATCTCCCTCCCGTAATTCTGCAGCTCGCGATGGAACATGAATATCGCCGGCGGCGGCCAGGCCTTGTGCGAAAGCGAAAATTCAAGCTGCGATTGAACGATTATTTGAACGTTCGAAATTCCGCACCCCTCGCCAGATTTTCTCGATTTTGGTAAGTATCGAAAAACAAGCTGCTTGTAGTGGTCGCAGGCGCCTGGCACGGAAACTGAGCTGCGGGAAACTATGAAAAAGTTTAGATTACTGAGTTTAGTCGGTATCACATCGATCGCCCTTACTCACTCCGGATGGGCAGCTGGCCACGGCGGAGGCGGAGGTGGCTTTGGCGGCGGACACGCTGGAGGCGGAGGTGGTTTTGGCGGCGGACACGGCGGAGGCGGAGGTGGTTTTTGGCGGCGGACGCGCGACGCTCGGAGCTGGCGTGGGCAGCCGCGGAAGTGGAGTCGGCTTCGGCCGAGCGAGCTTCTCAGCTGGAGACCCGCAGTTTGGCGGACAGCCTTTCCATTCGGATGCAGCCAGCCGATCGGTAATTCCGTCCGTCCGCGCAATACGAGCGTCTGATCGTCAACGGGATCATTTTGCGTCGCCCGGCAATCGTGCAGCGCAAGCTTCGCGTTTTGCGGTCGCAAGGCCGTCTGATCAGCGGATTTTGAGCGCTCGCAATCACATCTTTGGGAGCCACGATGGCAATTGGCATCGGGATTGGGATCGGCGGCATGCGCACTACTGGAACGGTCACTGGTGGTGCTATGACAGCGGCGCCTAGATTAGGATACTACCACGGCGTGGTCGATGGGCTCTTCGGCCCTGATACACGGGCTGCACTCACGCTCTATCAAATCGACCATGGCCTTAGCGTAACCGCAAGCCTTAACACAGACACGCTGCAGTCCCTCGGAATCCAGAAAATAGCGACGAGTTAAGGAGGCGGTCAATCGCCTGCTGGCATATCTGCGGCCCTTTGAGTCTGGCTCTTCCCCGATTGCGATCACGCCAAAGGAGTCCCAACACCGGACAAAGCGCGTTTGGGCAAGAGCCTCCAGCACCGTATTCAATCCAGCTTGCAAAAAAACCCGCTTTGGGACGCAGGCATCTTTTTGGGAACGAAACTTCGAACGTTCAGTTTTTCGTTCGAGCCTCGCACAGTGACATAGCTCCGCAAGATGTGAGAGCACAACAAGATATGATGATGCATCGTGGTTGGCACGCAACTTGAGTTTGCGAAGAGGAACGACCGGTGGAGTCGAACAAACGCGTCCCCACCGTTTGAAATCAAAACTCAAGCTTGAAATCATGAATCTCAGAATCCTTCTCGCCTTCCGCATAAGCAAACGCCTCGCACATGAAGCGCGTGTCTAACTTCGCGCCTTGCGCGACCATCTGCGCCAAGAAACTTCGCGAATTCGCAAGCTCGAAATCCGTTCACGAGGCTTGCGCCTCTACGCGGCCTGGTCGGCGAGTACCTCGAACGTCAGCCAGACGCATGCCGAGGACCGGCATAAAGCCGCGCTCCCGCGGGCTTTCCCGGAAATCGACGTCAATACACCCGCCGCTGTTTAACCAACATTCAGTGTATCGCAGCCATGAGCCACCAAATCCACACCTACGCCGAACTTCGCGTGCAGATTCGCGAAGCCCTGCGAAGGCAGCATCCTGACTGGATCGACGCCAACGGAAAGTCGCCCCTGTGCGACTCGTACGAAGCCCGTTTCGCGAAGTTGCTCGCCATATTCACGCCGCACGAGAGCGTGCCGCATCTTGAGAGCAGACAATGAACACGCTCTAAAATCGGCGATTACTCGAGTTGGGCATCACGCTTATCGATACCGCAGACTCCTACGGGCCGTTTGTTTCCGAGCGACTGATCGCCGAAGCATTGCATCCGTATCCGGAAAATTTTCTCATCGCGACGAAAGCCGGTTACCAGCGGTCCGGGCCAATGGGAGCCGGACGGCCGCCCCGAGTATTGCGCGAGCGCTGTGAAAGCAGTCTCGCGCGACTGAAGCTAGATCGGATCGACCTCTTTCAACTTCACCGCATCGATCCCAAGGTGCCGATGGAGGATCAGATCGGCGCGCTGCGCGAGCTGCAAGCGTCGCCGCTGCCCTGCTGATTTACCACCAAGCCATCGCCGGCAAGGGCCATTGGTATATTGCACGCTAGCTGTTTTTCACGCTGGTCACGCTGGAACTAGCCCGCCTGGCAAAGACCTATTTGCGCCAGAGCCGGGATGAAAATCCTGGAGCGACAGAAACCATTTTGCAGCCTCAACGCCGTTCGACGATGCCGTGTTCGTGAATTCTACTGCTGGTCTGGTGCCGCCCGCCAGAAAAGAGCAGATAGAAGAGGTGTTCCGCTCCGGCATCACTGCGACGATTCGGAGACTTCGTTCCGCGGCGTGAAACGAGTCTTCAAACGAAGCCCGGACGATTCTTCGTACGTCCGATATTTCGTCCCGGGGGGCCGCGGGGACGAAATTTCGCAATCTGTTTTCCATAAGTAACTTTTGAATTATCGAAACGTTGGCATGGGAACTGAGGGTGGGATGGTTGAAACCCAATTCAAGAAGATGAGCACGGAAAAGAAAGTCGCATTCATCACCGGGGCCAATCGCGGGCTCGGGTTGCAGACGGCGCGCGAACTCGGCAAGCTTGGCATCGTCGTCGTAATCGGTTCGCGCGATCCTGAAAAAGGCAAGACTGCCGCGGCAACGCTCCGCTCCGAAGGCATCGCGGCCGAAAGCCTGCGCTGCGACGTGACGAAGCCGGAGGACCATCGGGCGGTCCGCGATCACTTCGAGCGGAGATACGGCAAGCTGGACATCCTGATCAACAACGCGGCCGTCATGATGGAGGGGGAGAATTCTTCCGCCGATGCACGCGTGAATCGCACCAGCACGGTTTCATCCGCGATCCTGCACGAAACCTTCGAGGTGAATTTCTTCGCCCTCGTGGCGCTCACGAAGACGCTCCTGCCGCTGGTCCGAAAGGCTCCTTGTGGGCGGATCGTGAACCTCTCGAGTATCCTCGGATCATTGACGCTCCAATCCGATCCCGGCTCGCACATTTATCCCCATAAGGTTTTTGCCTATGACGCGTCGAAAACCGCGTTGAATGCCTTCACAGTTCATCTCGCACACGAACTGCGAGACTCCCCGATCAAGGTCAACTCGGCCCATCCTGGCTGGGTCAAGACCGATATGGGCGGTTCCAGCGCCGATCTGGAAGTCGCTGAGGGAGGGAAAACCAGCGCACAACTGGCCACGCTTCCGGCAGACGGCCCGACCGGCGGCTATTTCCATCTAGGCGAATCGCTGCCCTGGTAACTCCACAACCACAAAAGAAATATCACATGTCGAAAAGTCACAAAATTTGGTTTATCACCGGGATCTCACGCGGGTTGGGCCTCGAGCTGGCCAAGGCGGTCCTTGCTTGGGGAGATATTGTTATCGGCACAACGCGCGACGGCGACTCCGGTTTGCCGTCGGGGTCACACAGGCTGCACGTCCTACCGCTGGAATTGCCGTCCGCCGACCAGGCCAGAAAGGCGATCGTGAGGGCACACGCCATCCACGGTCGGCTGGACGTGATCGTCAACAATGCCGGCTATGGATTGCTTGGAGCCATCGAGGAAGCCCGCGACACAGAAGTCCGCCGTGTTTTTGACGTCAATTTTTTCGGACCGCTGCAGGTGATCCAGGCGGCGCTTCCCTTCCTTCGCGCTCAGCGCCGAGGACATATCGTCAACATATCGTCCGTCGCCGGCCTTGCGCCAATGCCGGGCTCGGGTATTTATGCCGCGACGAAATTTGCACTGGAAGGCCTGTCCGAGAGCCTGGCCCAGGAAGTCGGGCCTCTGGGTATCCGGGTCACGCTGGTTGAACCTGGCGCCTTCCGCACCGACTTTCTCTCCTCGCACTCCATCCGCAACGCCGCCGGCTCGATCGCCGCCTACGCGGAGACGAGCGGAAAGACCGTTCATGATCTCCATGAAATTGCCGGGAAGCAGCCGGGGGATCCGGCTCTGGCGGCCTGCGCCATCATCGAAGCCGTCGAGGCCAAGGAGCCACCGATGCATTTGGTTCTTGGCTCGGACGCTCTTCGACGGGCCCGCGCGAAATTCCAGCACCTCTCCGAAGAGATTGACCGATGGAAACAGGTCACGCTGAGCACCGATTTCACCGACCGACCCGAACTCGCCCTCTCCTCTGCATGAAAACGATTATGAACTCCGAAGCACAGATGCATGGACACGCCTTTGCTTGGCGCAGCCTTCCAGGTGGTTGTCGGTGGAGTCCTGGTCTTCCTGACAGGTATTCTGATCGGATCAGCTTAGCGAGTTGGCGAAGCCCGAAGGACGTCCGGCAGAATGAGACCTATACAAAGGTATAATAGACGCGCCGCCGCAAGTAACGGATCTTACAGGAGACAGCTTGCCATGATCAGCGTTTCCCTAATCTCAATTGTGGACGATGATGAGTCCGTCCGGGAGTCTCTCGAACGATTGCCTAAATCCGTAGGCTTCAGGGTCGAGGCTTTCGCATTGGGCGATTCGCCGATCTGCGATCCCTATAAGCGGCGGTTCGCGGAACTGATCGCCTTTTTTCAATCCACGGAAGCCAACGTGACTACCGTATAACACGCCATGTGGATCGTTCGCTTAGCACTTCGTCGGCCTTACACATTCGTAGTAGCGGCGTTGCTGCTGCTCTTGATCACGCCCTTTGTTCTAATTAAGACGCCGACTGATATCTTTCCGGCAATTAACATCCCGGTAGTCAGCGTGATCTGGAGTTACACCGGGCTGCCAGCCGACCAGATCGCTCAGCGAATCGTTTACACCGAAGAGCGGGCGCTCACGACCACAGTCGATAATATCGAGCACATCGAATCGACCTCCTATGACAGCGTCGGCGTCATCAAGGTTTACTTTCAACCGGGTACGAATCCTTCGACGGCCGTAGCTCAATTGACCGCCGTTTCTCAAACCATTTTGAGACAGCTACCACCCGGAACTACGCCGCCGCTCATTCTCCAATACAGCGCGTCCACCGTTTCCATCCTCCAATTTGGAATTAGCAGCACCAAGCTATCCGAGCAGCAGGTGTTTGATATAGCTCTGAACCAGATTCGGGTCGGGCTGATCAGCGTGCCTGGAGTTGCTATTCCCTATCCTTATGGCGGCAAGCAAAGGGTTGTTTCAGTCGATCTTAATCTGAAAGCATTGGAAGCAAACAACCTGGTCGAATCAGACGTAGTGACCGCCATTAGCAACGGCGCTCTGACTTACCCAAGCGGAGTCGCCAAGATCGGCGGAAAGGAAGTGCCGATCGATCTGAACGTCAATCCGGTGCGTCTCGATTTGTTGAACGATATACCGATCAAGAGCGTCGGCGGGACGGTAATTCGCGTGGGCGACGTGGCCCAGGTGCGTGACGGCTACATGCCGCAGGAGAACGTCGTTCGCCAGGATGGTGTCCGAAGCACGTTGCTCAGCGTTTTCAAGAATGGCGCAGCATCCACTCTTTCAGTGGCAGCAGGGGTCAAAGCAGCCATGGCTAACATCCTCAAGACTGTGACCAGCGACATTCAAGTAAAGCAGTTCGCCGATCAATCAGTGTTCGTTAAGGCAGCAGTTAGCGGAGTTGTGCGCGAAGGAGTGATCGCCGCCGCGCTCACTGCTTTGATGATTTTGCTCTTTCTGGGTTCCTGGAGAAGCACACTGATCATCGCGGTTTCAATCCCGCTTTCGGTCCTGTCGTCGCTGGCGATTCTTAGCGCGCTTGGTCAAACGATCAACATCATGACGCTGGGTGGACTAGCTCTTGCGGTCGGCATTCTGGTCGATGATGCCACGGTGACAATCGAAAACGTCGAGCGCCACCTGGCGGCTGGCGAGAACCTAGACGACGGGATCCTTAAGGGTGCGGGTGAAATCGCTTTGCCGGCGATGGTTTCCACCCTTTGCATCTGCATCGTCTTTGTCCCGATGTTTTTGCTGACCGGGGTAGCAGGCTATCTCTTTATGCCTTTGGCCGAAGCGGTAGTTTTCGCCGTGCTTTCTTCCTACGCCCTTTCCCGCACGCTGGTGCCGACAATGATCATGTGGTTCGAGCGTCGCCGCCGTGCGAAACTGGCCGGAACACATGTGCCATTTTGGGTGCGGCCGCTCACGGCTCTTCAGCACAGCTTTGAAAAAGCGTTCGACCGGTTTAAGGGAACTTATGGCAGCCTGTTAGGCACAGTCTTAGAACATAGAGCCGCGTTCGCAGTTGGATTCCTGGCATTTTGCGTCGGTTCGTGGCTGCTTGTTCCCTTCCTTGGTCAGAATTTCTTTCCCGCGGTGGATGCGGGAACATTCCGCCTGCACGTACGGGCGCCAACTGGTACGCGAATCGAACAAACGGCTGCGCTGGTTGATCGAGTCGAAGCTGCCATTCGTCAGCAGATTCCGGCAAGTGAACTCGAGGGTATGATCGACAACATCGGACTTCCAGTTTCCGGCATTAACTTGAGCTACAACGACAGCGGTATATCCGGACCGGCCGATGGCGACATTTTGGTTTCGCTCAAACCCGGCCATAAGCCGACGGCGAATTACGTGCGCAGCCTCCGGCTAAGTTTGAATCGCGATTTCCCGGGTGTAACCTTTTACTTTCTGCCGGCCGACATTGTCAGCCAGACCATCAACTTCGGACTTCCTGCTCCGTTAGACATTCAAGTCGTCGGACGAAATCAAGCGGTGGACCAGCAGGTCGCCAATTCGATAGCGCAAAAGATCCGTCAGGTTCGCGGCGCCGTCGATGTCCGGGTGCAACAACCTAACGACTTGCAGCGACTTGAGTTCAATGTAGATCGAACAAAGGCGATCGAGCTTGGGTTGAGTGAGAGAGACGTCGCCGGTTCAGTCTTGCTGGCCTTAAGCGGCAGCAGCCAGGTCACGCCAACTTACTGGCTCGATCCCACTACCGGCATCCAATATCTGGTGAATGTTCGTGTGCCGGAACATCAGACGACTACGCTTTCTGAGCTAAAATCGATCCCGCTTAGTGCCTCGAATCCGGGAAAAGCGAACGGTCAAGTAATGAGCAATGTGACTGACGTTACCCGAATCGAGAGCCAACCGATCTACTCGCACTATAACGTTATCCCGGTCGTCGATGTCTATGCTGGAGTTAGCGGCAGAGATCTGGGTGGAGTGCTGAGCGACGTTAAGCCGATCGTCGAGCAGGCGCAAAAAACCGCTCCACCCGGAGTAAACATTGTTTTGCGCGGCCAGGCAGCGACCATGAACTCAAGCTATGTCGGGTTAAGCATCGGGATGCTGGCTGCGATTGCCCTGATCTACTTGTTGCTGGTAGTGAACTTCCAGAGCTGGCTTGATCCCTTCATCATCCTCACTGCTTTGACCGGTGCGCTGGCGGGTGTGATCTGGGGCCTGCATGTCACAAGCACGACCTTAAGCGTCCCCGCGATGATGGGTGCAATCATGTGTCTCGGCGTGGCGACTGCCAACTCGGTGCTGGTCGTGACCTTCGCCCGCAATCACCTCCAAGAAGGTAAAACCCCTGCGCAAGCGGCGTGGGAGGCTGGGACCGGCCGCTTGCGCCCAGTCATCATGACCGCCACAGCAATGGTCATTGGTATGTTGCCGATGGCTCTTGGTCTGGGCGAAGGCGGCGAGCAGAACGCGCCGCTCGGCCGCGCGGTCATTGGCGGCTTGATGCTCGCAACTTTCGCCACGCTCCTTTTCGTGCCCGTAATCTTCAGCCTCTTACACCGGCAAGCTGTTGCTACTGTCCCAGCAGAGCCGAAAGAAGAAACTGTCCCATCAACGGGCCTCGCTGAGACCATCCCTGGAATTTAGCCTCTCTTTACATATATGAGCACAACTTCTCATCCTGAAACCGCCGAGACTCCTTCTGACAAACCCGAGTCGGCTCAATCGCGCCGACCATTGCGCCGCATCGCGATTATAGGCGGGGGACTGCTTCTAATTGCATTGATCTTGGGCTTCGTTCCCCAATTGCGAGAGCGACAAAGAGCTGCGGCCGATACAGCGCAGTTGGCGATTCCAACCTTCGCAGTGGTTTCACCAACCGCGACCACCCCAGCCGCAGGTCTTGATTTACCGGCTGAAGTTAAGCCATGGCAGGAAGCGGCCATTTATTCGCGAGTGAATGGCTATCTCAAGAGCTGGCTCGTGGACATCGGCGCGCATGTTGAACAAGGCCAGTTGCTAGCCGAAATCGATGTGCCGGACCTCCAGCAACAACTCGATCAGGCGCGTTCCCAGGCTGCACTCGCGCAAAAAAGTTTCGAGCTAGCCAAAGACACCAATACAAGATACCAGCAACTCTTGAAAGAAGGTGTAATTTCGCAGCTTGACGCCGAGAACGCTGCTGCCAATCAGGGCACAACTCAGGCCAATGCGAATGCCTATGCCGCTAACCTTCGTTATCTTGAACAGGAAGTTGCTTTTCAAAAGGTGACTGCGCCCTTTGCCGGCATCATCACGGTGCGCAACGTGAATGTGGGCGACCTGATCACCGCGAATAACACCAACTTCGAGATGTTTTACATCCAGCAAACCAATCCGCTGCGCGTCTATTTCCGGATGCCTCAGCAGGAGGCGCCAAACATTGCGGTCGGACAAACCTTCAATGTTCAGGTCGGCGCGGAAAGCGTGAAGACTTATCCTGGCAAGGTGATCTCGACTTCAGAGGCGGTGTCACCGGATTCCCGAACCATGCTTATCCAGTTACAGGTGGATAACTCAAAGAACGAAATCCTGCCTGGGAGCTATGCCACAGTCCGCGTGCCGCAGGTAGCTTTAGGCAAGCTGGTTACTTTGCCAGATAACACACTCATATTCCGCGACAAGAGCCTCCAAGTAGCCGTAGTGGACTCGAAAGGCGTAGTGCAACTCCAGGATGTCAAAGTTGGGCGCGACTTTGGAGTTCAATCCGAGATTCTCAGCGGCGTCACCGAATCCGACAAAGTGATCGTAAATCCGTCTGATTCCCTTACTACCGGGGCAGTCGTACGTGTCGCCGCAACACCGAGTCCGGCGGGGAAAAAGTGAAACGACAAAATTACCGACGAGCAGGTACTCGCAACCATCGCCCTCGAGTCCCGGAATCGAGTGCGGGGTGGGCGTCTCGGTCGCCCTTACCGACATCGTCCTGGAAGGTGCGACCATGCTGGTCAATCGCGGTGATCCGTGCCCGGCCCTTGAGCATGAAGGCCCGTGTTCGATGACGGCCTTCGGAAGCTAAATTGCATGAGTACGATGCGGAATCTCGCCGACGATTGTGTGGCCGCATTGCTGAAAGCTTTTCCGATCGAGGACGTTTGGCTTCTTGAAGCGAAGGCGGCAAAGGAGTGCGCGTTGCAGAGTCCTATTAACCTTTTTTTGATCGTTCCGGATGTTTCCGAGGCGCATGCGATCGAAAGCGCAGCGCTGGAAATGGTCCGCATGGATCTCAGCGACGTCGTTGCCCGCCAGCACATTGTCACGCAGGCCGATCTCAAGAGCATCGCCCGCACCTATTGGTTCAACATCTTCACCTTCTCCGACGCGCTCGGCCCACAATTCACCGCCGAGAACTACCCGCGAACCGCCGCGCTTTTCGCCAGGGTCATTGTCACCGCCGATTTCGTCACAAGCGCCCTCAAGAGTCACTACCAGCGGCCGGGCCCATTCGTAGCGCACCCCGACCAGGTGCAGCTTCTGGTTCGCAACGAGCCCGGCTACTCCTACCCGAGCGGCCACACGACGCGCGGCCGACTGTGCGCCCTCGTGCTCGCGGAGCTCGACCCCTCCCAGCGCGGGCTCATTGTGCCCGCGGCGGAGCGCGTGGGCAGCGACCGCATCATGGCCGGTGAGCACTATCAGACCGACATCGCCGCCAGCCGGCGGCTGGCGAAAATCCTCTTCCAGATCCTCAGCAAGAACCGGCAATTCCAGGCCGAGCTGGCCACGGTGAAGGCCGCGGAATGGACCACGCCTCCCCAGCCCGCTCCCGACGCCGAAGACCGGTAATGCTGGACCAAGTCGATGGCGATGGCAGCCGATGACTTTCGAGTCAAGTTTTTCAGGCGGCCTTTTGAATAATATAAGCATCGATTTCTGATTGGAGTTTATGGAACGCGCGAACTATTGGCAGGTCATGGGGGCAGGAGGTGAGATAGACGACGTGCTACTGGAGCATCCCGCGGTGGCTGAGGCGGCAGCCTTCGGTGTGCCGGATGCCAAAAGTATGGTGAAGAAGTCTGGGCAGCCGTGGTGCTCAAGGGCGAAAGCGACGCCGAGCGACTGCAGGCATTCTGCCGAACTCGCTTGGCCGATTTCAAAGTGCCCAAGGTGATCCGGATCGCTTCTGCATTACCCAAGAACGAGACGGGCAAGATCGAGCGGCGCGATCTTGCGGCCCTGTTTGCTCGACAGCGTTGAGCCACGCGGTTCCGTCTCAATCACGCTGCCGCGAATGCAGTCGCGGGGGAGAGTGAAGAAGCACGTCGCGCCCAGCTTCCGGGGCCACTTTCGTAACTCTGCGCCCATGGAAGCGCACGCTTTCGGCTTCAGACTCCCTCGCCTGTTCAATGGGGTCGCCCTATTGAATCCGGTGTTTCAAACGCTACCCCAAGGCGTTGGCCAAGAGATACCCGCTGTGAACTTCTTGGCATGCTGAGTGGCGCTATTGGCATGCTTCGCTTTCATGATCGCCGCGGTCTTGAAATGTGGCCCACAGTCGTCCCCGGCTGCCAACGATTTCACCCCGCGTTTGGATAAGGCTGGCTTAGCTATCAACATGAATAAAGCTCGCGGCTGTGCCGTCGGCGGGATTTACGAAATGCACGTCTCCCGGCTCTCGCCGCGGCGTGTCGATGGAAAGAAAGACCAGTGGCTCTTCCAAAATCTCCGGCAGAGCGTGCACGGTGCCGCGCTGGAAGAAAAGAAGCTGCCCCGGGCCGAATTCGGCCTTCTTGCTTTCGTCGCCCATCCAGAATGTCCCCCTCCCGGAAAAGACGTAGAGGTATTCGTCGCATTGCAAGTGGCAATGCGGAGGCGTGCCTCGGTAGACGCGGAAAACCCGCGCGCTCGCGACCTCCCGGTCGGTCAGATAGTGATCGACCAGCAGCGTGGCAGCTGTGGGAGGAAGAGAGTCGGCGATGGCCGCGATGTCGAAGCGGCCTGTCGCCGTTGGGGAATTGTTTTGATCGGTCATAACCTGCGAAGCTGCTACTTCAAAGCTGGATCAATCAACGTCAGATCCGTTTCCGGATCAAAACGCCTCTGCATCGCTACCGGATCGACTGAGTTTATCCTGGTTCGGAGTTAATATGCTCGGCGTCGGCCTGCACTCTTATGGCTTCATGGATCGGGCGTTCGGTAATCTGATGACTTTCATCGCCGGCCAACTGGTCATCATGGCTTTAGGGATGATTCCCCTGAAACGTTGGCGCGGCATCCAAGCGCGGCGAAAAGGGCGGGGGTTTGCGGGTAGTTCTCGGCGGTGAATTGTGGGCCGAGCGCGTCGGAGAAGGTGAAGATGTTGAACCAATAGGTGCGTGCGATGCTCTTGAGATCGTTCTGCGTGATCATTTGCTGGCGGGCAACGACGTCGCTGAGATCCATGCGGTCGCGCCAGGACCCCGGCCGCGGCGGTGGCGGCAGTTTGTGGATAAAGGCGGAAATCCTCGTAATAACTGAAAACTGAAAGGGGAAAAGCGAAAAAGTCGACCGATAGGAAAGGCCGCGGCCATCTGCACCGTTCGACCTGGCTCAAGGCTGCCGCGCGAGCGGCAGGCGCAGGCAGGCGGCTTCCTGGTCGGTGCGCATCAAAAGCAGATCGCCGCTGAGTGCCGACGGGTTCCAGGTTTTGCCGGAGAAAACGTGAAAGCGGGTGAGTTCGTTCGGCGCCTCGGGCGTCGGCGCGAGGAGGATGATTTCGCCGTTTTCCGCCGTCACGAGGAGCAAGTCGCCGATGAGCAAAATCTGCCCGTGGCCGTAGCGGCCTTCCTTCCATTTGGGGCTGCCGTCGCGCGCGTCGATGCATGCGAGGATGCCGTCGTTGAGGCCGTAGAAGTAGCCGTCGCGATGGATGAAACTCGACATCTTCACGCGGAACTTGAGCGTCTTCCAGACCCGGTTACGTGACGCTGGTCTAGCGGAGGCACCTAAATGTCTGACTCTAAATCCACAGACAAATTGACCGCCCCAGTCCCGGCGGTAGGCTTTGGCCCCAACGCGGGAGGAGAGTTTTCGCAGGAGAGCTACCATCACCCAGCGGCCGGGTGGGGAGCGGCCAAAAGCGTCGGCATGGTGCTCCTACGGCAGGGCGAATTGATCGATGGCGCCCGCGCCGTGCGCTTGCCGCCGCCATCGGCACAGGCAAGGGCACCGTCGATCTGACGGATTGGGAGAAGACGGACTGCCTCATCATTTTGGGCGTAAATGCGGCTTCGAACGCGCCGCGGATGCTTACATCGCTGGCGGAGGCATATCGTCGCGGCGCGCAGATTGTCCACGTCAATCCGTTCATCGAGGTGGCTTCCACTCGCACCATCGTTCCGCACGAGATCCCTCGCATGGCGACGTTTCAATCCACGAGGATCGGCACGCTGAACATCCAGCCCAGGATTGCCGGTGATATGGCGCTCATGCGAGGAGTCGCAAAGCATTTATTGGAAGCCTCGCGAACGGATCCAGATGCCATCGACCGGCAATTTATCGACCGCTACACCGCAGGTTTCGATGCCTATAAGGCAATCCTTTATGCGGTTTCGTGGGGAGAGTTGGAGCTTCAGTCCGGCATGTTGCAGGGGCAAATCCGGGCGTTGGGAGAAATCTATAGGAAGTCCCGCTCTGCCATCATCAGCTGGTGCCTTGGCGTCACGCAACAGGAACACGGCGTGGACACCGTTCGGGAAATGCGAAGGACGGTTCCAAACGCGGTGTGCGCGGTTATCGTGCGATCACTGCTTTCCAAAGGAAGCTGCGGGACTCATGCTTGCACCTCATCCCGATGAGTGACCGTGTCGACCGGACTATTGAGAGGCGGCTCCTGCTAGGGGCGCTGAGCTGCGCCATCCTTCTGATCGGCGGCTATTTCGTCTTCGTGAGCCCACCTTGGGGACATCAATTCGATGACGACGCGTATTTTGGACGCAAAGCCTTGAGTCGGAAAGTCGTAAAGTTGGACTCCGACGTCCTCGACCTTGTGAGTAAGACGGCGCTGCTGATTGCGGCGATGGTCCTAATCGTCATCGGAACCGTGCGCCGTTGTGTTCTTGTCGGCGTAATCGCGGTGGCGGGATTTGGATGCGCGGTGGTGGGCGCTGAGGTTCTCAAAGACGTGCTCCCCTGGCGAGCGCTTGTGCCCGATGACGCCTTGCTCGAGGAGGGCTTGCGGTTCAACAACTCATACCCGAGCGGACATGCGTCCATTGGCACTTCGCTCGCCTTGAGCTTGCTTTTTGTTTCCTCGTCCCGCTGGCGACCGTGGTTGGCAGTCGCGGCAGGCTGCCTCAGCGCAACATTTGCGACAGCCGTCCTGTTTACTGGTTGGCATCGACCGTCTGACGCGCTGGGGGCGCTGGCGTGGTCTGGGCTCTGCATGACGGTGGCGACGGCCCTCGCGGTCCGGCTGCGAGGCGGGCCAAGACCTGCGATTGCTCATCCAGGCCGTGCAGTTCTCGGCAGTGCTGGATTGGCAATCCTCGCCGCGGCTGCAACGTGGGTGATCGCCGCAAGAGCGGCGCCCCAATACCCATATGTTGACCTTCCCTTTTTGGTGCTCTCGGAGCTCATCATCGCAGGCGCATTCTCACTGACCGCCTGGTACGGCTGGCAGCTGCGAGCCGTCGATTGGCCCGCCGATCGCAGCTCGACGTAAAGGCCGATCCACCGTATTCGTCACTTATCTATCAGACGCCGTCTGCGCTTATCGGATCGCCACTGGTCACCGATCCAAGCTTTCCTTCCGTAGGCGGAAAGCTGGCACTTGCTTCGAGTCACAACCTAGCGCTGCCGCTGATTCCTTACGACTTGGCGAAATACAAATACATTGCCGCAAATGCCCTCACTGGAGACATCGTGCACCGAATCGCTCATGGCGTGTTCGCCGATCGAGGAAGTTGGGGGTAGTCCTCAGCTTCCGACGCGGTCTGCTCTTGAACGCTCTGTACAACTCGCATGCGATCTCGAAAGCCAACGTGGATTCTATCAGCCATGGATCGGTTGGCACCAGCACACCGTGGGCGGCGCTTTGGTCAGGAAACCCTTTTGGCTGCGGTCGGCACGGTGAATTGAAAGACGGCGCCCCAGGGTGACTGCGGCGACGCCCAGAGGCGACCGCCATGGGCGTCGACGATCGACCGACAGATCGACAGCCCCATGCCCATGCCGCTGGGCTTCGTCGTGAAGAAGGGGTCGAAGAGGCGGTCCATGGTTTCAGGAGCGAGCCCCGGACCCGAATCCTCGACCGCAATGAGCAAATCGCCGGGCCCGTCGAGCTGACATCTTACCCGCAACACCCGCGGCTGGCGCATGACCGCGCTCATCGCCTCGATGCCATTCATG
Source organism: uncultured Verrucomicrobiae bacterium (assembly GCA_963810765.1). Taxonomy (GTDB): domain Bacteria; phylum Verrucomicrobiota; class Verrucomicrobiia; order Chthoniobacterales; family Terrimicrobiaceae; genus DASTFP01. The sequence goes on along the minus strand of CAWEOV010000012.1, from coordinate 35,153 downwards.
ATCAGATTGAGGATGACCTGCTGCAGCTGAACCCGGTCACCCATGACGGGTTCGAGACCGCCAGACAATGCGGTCTCGAGCGAGACATTATGTCGGTGCAGCTCGCTACGCGTCAGGACGAGGATTTCCCGAATCGCGTCATTGATGTCGAGTTGCGTCATCTCGGGCTCGGACTTGCCGGCCAGGGCGCGGACACTCCTGATGATGTCGCCCGAGCGATGGCCGTCCCTGACGATGCGCTTCGCGGCCTGTCGCGCCTCGTCGAGATTCGGTCTGTCATTCGCAAGCCAGCGCAAACAGGCATCGCCGTTGGTGATCATGGCGGCGAGCGGCTGATTGATCTCGTGGGCGATCGATGCCGCGAGCCCGCCCATCGTCGTCAGCCGTGCCACCCGTGTAAGATCCGCCTGCGCGTTGCGCAGCGCTTCCTCGCCCCGCTTGCGCTCGGTGATGTCCACCGTGGTGCCGATATACTCATTTATGTCGCCAGCTGCATTTAATACGGGGCGACCAACTCCGTGGAGATGCTTACTAGATCCATCAGGGAGGGTGATTCGAAATTCGAGTGTAAAACTGCTTCTCTCGCGAATTGCCCCATCGAGAGTTTGCTGAACAAGGGTTTGATCCTCTGGATGAATCCTTTCCGAGAATAGTTTAAACGTCGGCTCCACTTCCTTGGGATCGAAGCCAAAGATCCGGCAATGCTCCTCCGACCAGACGAGCTTTCCCGTAGAAATATTCCAGCTCCAGCTACCGGTGTGGCTTATTCTCTGCCCTTCAGCCAGGAACGCCTCGCTGCGTCGCAGCTCCTCTTCCGCCCGCTTGCGGTCAGTGTTCTCCCGTTGCAGATCGAAATAGAGGGCGGCATTCTCTAGAGAGATAGCGGCCTGCGAGGCCAGCAATTCCAGCACCGCGATTCGGCCCGACGTGAAGGCGCGCGGCGTTAAATTGTTCTCGAGATAGAGTGCGCCGACGAGCTTGGCTTGCGTTACCAGGGGGAGGCAGAGCACGGACCGGGGCCGCCGTTGCTGCACGTACGCATCCGCCGAGAACAAGGTCGGCGCCGCGGCGTCGTCGAGAAGCACGCTTTCCCGCGTCCGAATCACGTAATGGAGCACGGATTCGGGAAGCTCGGAGGGCGTCACGGCCGCCTGTCGTTGCGTGACCTCAAGCCTGCCGCGGCCGGTCGTCGCCTCCGCCTCGATCCGCGGCTCGTCGCCCCGGAGAAGGATGAGCAGACCGCGCTCGGCTCCTACATGCTCAACCGCGATTCGCATGAGCTTCTCGATCAGCTTGTCGAGAACAATCTCGCTCGAGAGTGCCTGTGAGGCCTTGACCACCGTCTGTACGTCCAATTGCCCGAGGGGCGTGCCGGTCGTGGCGGTGGGAGAGGCAGGAGCTCGTTCCTCGTGCAAGTGCGGGTAGCGTTCGTCGAGCTGCTTCAGCTTGCCGAGCGCGCCCCAGCGGTCGTAGCAGTTCCGCGCGTTACGGAGGTAGGAGTGGCCGATCGTATCAAGGCCGCGCACCAGGCAGAACCGCGCGGCCGTCTCATGGGCCACCGCTTCGTTCTGCACGAACCCATGCTGGCGCGCCGATCGAATGGCCTCTTCGTACAGACGCATCGCCTCAACATCGCGGCCTTCGATGCGGGCGATCTCCGCGCCCACCAAGGCGGCGCGGTTCTCAAAATTGTCCGGGCAGTTCGCCGCCCACACTTCGAGCTGACTGTAGTGGGCGGTTACGGCCTCGATATGCTGCCGGCGCTGCTCGCCTGCTGCGGAATCGCAGGACGCGGCGTGGGAAAGCGCGCCATAGAAGTGATACTCCGCCGTCTCGAACCGTGATACTGAGGTCCACAGCAGCCGCTGCGCCGTCGAAGCCGCCTTGAGGGCCATGGCATAATCGCCAGCAAAGAAGCGCGCCTGGAGCTTGCGGATGGAGTACCAGCACTCGGCAAGCGCCAAATCGGGATTGCTGGCGAAACGCCGCTCGATCTCACGCTCGTCAAACTGCTCATCGTCAAAGGAGCCGAACTTCCGCGTCAACCCGCGCAGCGTCCGGACGAGCCCAAGCGCCGCGGAGATCAGGTCGATGACTAAGCCAAACCGCACCTTCCGCGCAAACTCGAGCCCATTCTCGAATTCACGCTGCGCCTCGACGAGCGAATCGCCCGCCGCCAGCATATTCGTGTTCAGTTGATCGCAGCTGTAGGCCGCGTAGGTCAGATCGCCGATCTTGTTTGCAGCCTCGAAGGAACGCCGCAGTAGATCGCGGCCACTCTTGACGTGTCTCGTCCACGGGATGATGAGGCCGCCGAAGATCAAGTAGGTCCTGGCCTGGAATCGCTTCAGCCCGCGCTGTTCGACCAGGTCATAGCCGAGCCGGCCGAAGCTGTACGCGGCCCTGTAGTCGCCGAAGCGTGCGCCCGCCACCATTGCGAGCCACTCATACGCGAAGCACGAAGCGTCACAGTTGCCGTGCTCCAGGCTGAGATTCACCTGTCTACAGATGACCACGAGATACAGGTTGGCATCGGTATACAAGGCCGGCGTGGCCATCTTACTGAGAACATCGAGAGTGGCGAGGGAGACCGGGTCGCTCATCAAGGGCAGATCAATGAGCCTCTCGATCGCGCGGGAGCCGAGCTGGGACCAGATCCGCTCATACTCGCGCCGCGCCTCGTCTTCCGTCGGGTGCGGCGACCAGTCGATGCCCAGATGCCGGAGATACTCCAGACCCACGGTGATCGCGCGGCTGCCCTGATCGAGGGTCGTGTAGAGATCCGCCCGCACGCAGGTGACGCTGGCGCGTTCCATCGTCGTTGCGGCGCGGGCCGACAGCGCCGTCAGGCGCTGCTCCGCTTCCGCCAGCGCGCCGGTCAGGAACTCGCATTCCGCCCGGTTCAGCTCCAGCGCGAAGGCGAGCTCGTGCCGGCGCTGCCACGAGTCTTCCGCCAGCAGCGCCGCGCCGGCGACGAGATAGGTGAGCGCCGAGGTATAAGCGGTCGACGCCTTGGCGCGCTTGCCCGCGATCAGGTTGAGCTCGGCCAGCTGCTCGCGCTCGTCCCATGCGGTGATCAGCGCGGCGCCGCGATCGAGCTGGTTCACGATCTCGAAGATCTTCTCCTCGATCTCCTCCGGCGCCGTCAGTGACGCGAGCACTCGGCCAATCCGAAGGTGTGCCGCCGCGCGCTCGCCTTCGGGAATGAGCGCATACGCCGCCTCCTGGACGCGGTCGTGAAGGAACGCGTAGGAGCCCTCCAGGCGCAAGATCAGCCCTGTGCGCACGGCCTCCCAGAGTGCGGTGTGGATCTCCTCCTCGGACACCCCATGAACCAAGGTCAGGGTGGCGATCTCGGCCACGTTCCCGAGACAGGCGAGTTGCTTGAGTGCTTCCTGTGTCGTGTCGGGCAGTCGCTTCAACTTCCCGACCATGAGATCCACCACGTTGTCGGTGTAGCCCTTGGCGCGGATGCGCGCCAAGTCCCAGCACCAGGACGCCGCGTCCGGGTCGAATGCGAACAGCCCTTCCTCGGCCAGCGCCGTGAGGAACTGGATCGCGAAGAACGGATTGCCGCCGGTCTTCTCGTGGACGAGCTGCGCCAGACGGCAGCGCGCGCTCCGGTTCGCAGTGCAGCGCATCGGCGACGAGCCGGCCCACATCGTCGAGCCCGAGAGGCGCCAGCACGATCTCGTGCACCCGCGCGCCGGCCTTGCGAATCGCCTCCAGCGTGCGCATGAGCGGGTGAGAGGGACTGACCTCGTTGTCGCGGTAGGCGCCGACCAGCAGGAGGTGCCGCACATCCGGATCGGTGATCAGGTGCTCGAGCAGTTCAAGAGTCGCCGCGTCCAGCCATTGCAAATCGTCGAGGAACAGCGCGAGCGGGTGCTCCGGCCGCGCGAATACGCCGAGGAACCGTCGGAACACCATCTGGAAGCGGTTCTGCGCGTCCTGCGGCGGGAGGTCCGGAACGGGCGGCTGTTTCCCGATGACGAACTCGAGCTCAGGGATGAGGTTGACGATGAGCTGGCCGTTCGGGCCCACCGCGTCTTCGCAGCGCGTCCCGCCACCGGCCCACCTCCGCTTCGCTCTTGGCGAGGATCTGACGGACGAGGGTCTGGAAGGCCTGTGCCAGCGTCGCGTACGGGATGTCGCGCTTGTACTGGTCGAACTTGCCGGACGCGAAGAGGCCGCGCGGCGGAACAAGCGCCTTGTGCAGCTCATTCACCACCGAGGATTTGCCGACGCCGGAATAACCGGACACGAGCACGAGCTCCGGCGTGCCGTGGGCCACGACGCGGTCGAAGGCGGCGAGCAGGGTGTCGATCTCGCGCTCCCGCCCGTACAGCTTCTCCGGGATCAGCAACCGGTCCGACGCGTCGTGCGCGCCCAGCGGGAACGGCTCGATGCGACCATGCGTCTCCCATTCCGCCAGGCACCGTCGAAGATCGGCTTCCAGGCCGGCGGCGGTCTGGTAGCGCTCCTCGGCGGTCTTGGCGAGAAGCTTCATGATGATAGCCGAGAGCGGCTCGGGGACGCCGGCGCGCTCGCCGGGCGGTGCCGGCTGGCGCGCGATGTGGCAGTGGATCCACTCCATGGGATCGGCGGCGGCGAACGGCAGAGTGCCCGTGAGCATCTGGTAGAAGGTGACGCCCAGAGAGTAGAGATCGCTGCGGGCATCGATCGAGCGGTTCATGCGGCCGGTCTGCTCGGGCGCCATATAGGCGAGGGTGCCGGCAATTACCTCCGGAGCCGCGGGCGCCTGGCGCTCGCGCGGCAGGCGAGACGCAATCCCGAATCCGGTGAGCCAGACGTTGCCGACGTCGTCGACGAGCACGTTCGCCGGCTTGATATCCTTATGGATCAGGCCGTGCCGATGGACTTGGCCGACTGCTGTCGCCAAGCCAATGGCGACGCGCAAGCAGCGGGTCAGCTCGAGCGGTTGCCCCTCGCCCAGATCAAGGATCCGATCCATTGGCTCGCCGCCAGGGTCCCTGAGTACGAGGATCGTCCGCCCTTCGTGACGAGTGAGCGCCAGAGGCTGGGCCGCCCACGCGGGATCAAGTTCGGCTGCGAGCGAGTATTCGTGCTCGAGCCGCTTGAGGCTCGCCGGCGCCGGCTGTTCAGCGATGGGCGCCAGCACCAGGACCGGGAAAGGGTTGCCGCGTTGCCGGCCGCGGTAAAGGATGAACTCCCTGCCTTTCCGCAGCGGCTCCAGCACGTATCCGGAAAGTTCCGTCATAGAGGGCGTCGCCCCACTAACGTTTCACCGCCCTAGCGTACGCCCTTTGGCAAAAGGCTTGTAGGGCAGCGGCAATGGTCAGGAGCGGTCGCCGGCGGGGTCACTGCGAACGTCCGCTCATCACCCCCTCGCAGATGTTCGGTAACGAGCCTCCGATAGCTCCTTTGGGTCATTGGACTAAACCGCTCTCACGGTAGAGCGCTGCGCGCAAGCTGGTGTCCGGGTTGGCGAGCAGCACAGTGACGGGATGGGAACCTGCTGTCTGAGGGAGGATTTCGCGAAACTGCGAAGTCCAACTGGCTGGCTCGTTTGTCTTGGCCATGAAGCGTGCATGATGATGAGCTGTCTCAAGCAGCGCCGTCTGGAATTCCGTCCGGCATAGAGGACGCCGAATCGTCCCCGGCTGAAGCGGCTTGGGCGGTCGGGTACTCACGTGAGTGAAAGGCGCCATTAGATGACTTGCCCCTGGCCCGCCTACCCGGCGCGCTGGCGGCACTAAGTCGATATTGCCAATCGTCCCAATCAGGTCAAGTGCCGCCCGAGACACGGTCGCGGCCGGCTCGTCCGTGATTGGGGCTGGCGAAAACTCCGCTGGGGTCGTTGGCACTGGCAGAAGGCCTGGCATTGCAACCTCCATATCGCCCAGTATATATGTATCTTAGTGCCATATGGCAACATAGAATACGCCCTTTGGGGCATCTTCTCCCCTTCCCTTGAACGGTCCCAAGCCGTGCTGCGGAGGCCTTTCACGTTGACCAAGAAAACCGCATCAGCTCCGATCTTGCCGGAGAAGCGAGTGTTTTTGGTGGTGGAAAGCGTCATGTGCAGAGGCCGGTCAAAGGAGACCGCACTGTCGTCCGGTCGCGGAATCGGAGTCGAATCTCTGCCCCAGCGCCAGGCCAAGAAGGGCGGTATTGCCCGTCATCGCCGAGGGCGAAGAAGCCGAACACATCCATGCTGCCGGCACCGACGGCGAGCATTGCGAGGCCGAGGTCCGGCCCATTCAAGCGTTCCGGCGGGCCAGCTTTATCCGCTGCGGGTGTCATGGCAGACCGCGGCTTCGCTCGATGCAAGCCTCAGCTCTTGCCCTTTGCCGCTGTTAGCGAGATCTTGTGGAAAAACGAAAATCCAAGCTGCGAGCGAACGATTAATTGAACGTTCGAAATTTCGCACCTTTCGCCGGATTTTCTCGATTTTTGTAAGTACATCAAAACAAACTGGTTGTGGTGGTCGCGGGCGCTTGGCACGGAAAGTGAGTCGTAGAGCGGAAACTCGAACTAAAGTTAAATCATATGAACTACCGTTTTCTGGGCAGGACCGGGCTCCAGGTGAGTGAGCTGTGTCTCGGCGCGATGACTTTTGGTCGCGAGAACGAAGCAACCGAAGAAGAGAGCCGGGCAATGATGGATCGGTTCGCAGAGGTCGGTGGTAATTTTATAGATACCGCGAACGTTTATTCGCTCGGAGTCTCGGAGGAGATTGTCGGACGATGGTTGAAGGAGAAGAATCGAGAGGATTGGGTGGTCGCGACTAAGGTGCGATTTCCAATGGGGCAGGGCCCGAATGATGCGGGACTCAGCCGTAAGCATGTCCTGGCTTCCGCTGAAGCGAGCCTCCGGCGGCTTCAGACCGACTACATTGACCTCTTTCAGGTCCACTGCTGGGACCCGATGACCCCTTTGGAAGAGACTCTCTCGACCCTGGATCAACTCGTCAAAAAAGGCGTCGTTCGTTATCTCGGTGCGAGTAACTACACGGGCTGGCAGTTACAGCGCGCGATTGATCTCAGCCGCGAATCCGGATGGGAGAGGTTTGTCTGCCTCCAGCCGCAATACAATCTTTTATGCCGTTCCACGGAGTGGGAATTGGTTCCGGTGGCCCTTCGCGAAGGTCTGGGAGTGATTACCTGGAGCCCGTTGCGAGGGGGTTGGTTGTCGGGCAAGTTCCAGCGCGGCATGACCGAACCGCCGAAGGGAAGTCGCATTGAAGTCGCGAGCGAAAAAGGTTGGGGCGAGGCTTGGGAACATTACAACACCGAATCGACCTGGCGTGTTATTGATGCCCTGCAGGCGGTCGCCAAAGGAGTCGGGAAAACGCCTGCGCAGGTCGCGATTAATTGGCTTCTACGTAAACCGGGTGTGACGGCGCCAATCATCGGAGCGCGGCACATGGAACAGCTCGAGGCAAACCTGGCCGCGGCTGGTTGGGAGCTGGATTCCGATCACCTGAAACAGCTGGATGAAGCGAGCCAACCAACGTTACCATATCCGTACGATTTTATAGAAGCCGCCGCCAGGTGAAAGGGGAACGATTGACGAGAATGGCACCTCAGAAGACTCAGCGAAGTTTTCGACAATTAAACCAAAACTAAGAAAAGTATGACAAACAAACTCCAAGGAAAAGTGGCGCTCATCACCGGGGCGAGCGCCGGTATCGGGCAAGCCTGCGCCCGTGCATTGGCCGGCGAAGGCGCCCGGCTCGTCCTCACCGCCCGTCGCCAGGAACGCCTCGACGCGTTGAAAAGCGAGGCTAAGTCGCTCGGAACAGACGCCGTCACTGTCACCGGCGACGCCCGGGAAGAGCAGACAGCGGTTCGGACCGTCAAGGCGGCGACCGATGCATTTGGCCGGATCGACATCCTCATCAACAACACTGGTATGGGCAACTACAAGAACCTCATAGATACCAGCGCCGAGGAATACGACGAACTCATCGACGTCAATGTGCGCACAACATTTCTTTTCACGCGTCACGTGGTGCCAGTGATGCTGGCCCAGGCTTCGGGTACGATTTTGATGATCTCTTCAATGGCTGGCGTCTACGGGTTCGGTGGAGAATCCGTTTATTGCATGACAAAGTTTGCTCAGGTGGGGTTCGCGCAAGCCTTGGATAGGGAACTGCGCCCAGGTGGTATCAAGGTTGGCGTCATCTGTCCTGGAGGTGTGAAGACAGAATTTGCCTTGGGAAAAGGGCGCACCGAGCAGAGCGTGGCCGAGTCGAACATGCTGGATCCTGAGGACGTCGCATCTGCAGTTCTTCTTGCCTGCACGCAGTCGGCCAAATCGCGAATCATTGAGATTCAGATGCGCACAATGGCCGAATCGCTCGCCTAGACCCTTACGAGGTAGACGAGACAAGAGAGGCAATTTCAGCGACGAACAAAATATTAGCATATCGCGGAAGCGAACAACAACGACTATTGATATGGCAATCGAACAAAAGCGCTTAGGGAAGCACGGGGTATTGGTGAGCAACATCTGCCTTGGCACCATGAACTTCGGCTGGCAAACAAGCCAGGAGGAGAGTTTCAAGATCATGGATCGCGCCTTAGAGCTCGGGATCAACTTCTTCGACACGGCAGACGTTTACGGCCGGGGTGGAGAGGAGGGCGACACCGAGGAGATTCTGGGACGCTGGTTTGCCCAGGGAGGCGGCCGCCGGGACGCGGTAGTGCTGGCCACGAAGGTCTTCAATCCTGTCAAGCGCAAGGCCAACCTGGCAGAACCCAACACAGACGGCCGCAGCCTTTCGGCGTACAAGATCCGCAAGCACTGCGAAGGCAGTCTGAAACGGCTCCAGACGGATCACATCGACCTTTACCAGATGCACCACATAGACCGCGACTGCCCCTGGGACGAGACTTGGCAAGCCTTTGAGCAATTGGGCAACCAGGGCAAAGTGGTCTATGTGGGGTCCAGCAACTTTGCGGGATGGGACATCGCCACCGCTTGCCAGGAGGCCTCCAAACGTGGTCTGACCGGCCTGAGCAGTGAGCAGAGCATCTACCATCTCAACAACCGCATGGTGGAACTGGAGGTAATCCCTGCCTGCAGGTACTACGGCCTGGGACTAATCCCCTGGAGTCCCTTGGGCGGAGGCCTTTTGGGCGGCGCGTTGGAGAAGCTGGCTAGCGGCCGGCGTGCCAGCGACGAAACAGTCAAGGAGATCAATCAGAATCGATCCAAGCTGGAGCAATACGAGACCCTGTGCAAACAATTGGGCGAACCTCCCGCCGCCGTAGCCCTGGCCTGGCTCTTGCACAACCCGATCGTGACAGCGCCCATCATCGGCCCCCGAACTATTGAGCAACTGGAATCGACTCTACGCGCCACGGAAATCACGCTTGATGAAGGGACCTTGAAAAAGCTCGATGAGATCTTTCCTGGTCCGGGCGGCGAGGCCCCAGTGGCCTACTCCTGGTAACCTTCAAAGTTTAGAAAGATAGACCTATGGAAATGATAAAAATACCCCACACCGATCTGGAAGTATCCCGCTTAGCCTTGGGTTGCATGGGCTTGGGGGGAGGTTGGGCCGCGGACACCCAACTGACGACAGACCACGAACGGCAGGCCCGGGAGTTCCTCGATGCGGCCGAGGAGATCGGTGCCAATTTCTTCGACCATGCCAATATCTACGGTCGCGGACGGGCCGAAGAAGTTTTCGGCCGCGCGCTGAAGGAAAGACCGTCCCTTAGGGATAAGATCGTGATTCAGTCAAAATGCGGGATCCGCTGGGCGGACGATCCACCCGGAACACCACAGCGCTTTGATTTCAGCCGCGACCACATCCTGGAAAGCGTCGATGCAATCCTGGCGCGCCTGCGCACCGACCGGTTGGACATCCTCTTGCTCCACCGGCCCGACGCCCTTTGGGAAGGGGAGGAAATCGCCGAGGCTTTCGGGAAACTCCACAGAACGGGCAAGGTGCGCTATTTCGGCGTTTCCAACCAGAACCGGTTCCAAATGGAATACCTGCAATCGTTTCTTCCCGACCCCCTGGTGGTGAACCAGGTGGAAATGAGCCTCTTGCACCACGGCTTTGCCGAGGTCGGTATTTCCTTCAATCAAAACTCACCGAGCTACCCCGATGGCTGGGAGGGAACTATGGAATATTGCCGGACGAATCGCGTGCTGCTCCAAGCCTGGAGTCCCCTGGCCCAAGGCATCCTGATGGGGAATCTTGATGGTGAGCCCGAGCAACATAAAGAAGACCTCCGCCTTGGTAAAAGAGTATGCCGGGCGTCACCAAACAACCGCGGAGGCCATCCTGCTTGCGTGGCTTCTCAAACATCCGGCGAAGATCCAGCCCGTGCTGGGAACTACGCGGCCGGATCGACTACGGGCCTGTGCCCAGGCGCTTTCGGTTTCCCTGAGCCGCGACGAATGGTACTCTCTGTTTGCCGCGGCCCGGGGAGCACCCATGCCTTGAAAACGACGAGGAGTTCGTGGCCTATGCGGAATACGCGCCATCAATTGGAACTCATATACACCGAACCTATACTTATGAAACGCAGCGAAATTAATTCTCTGATTCGATCGGCCGCGCGATGCTTTGAAGCTCAACATTGGACATTGCCTCCAAACGCGCGCTGGGATATCACCGACTTTGGCTTGGGTGATTGGCGGCGCTTTGGGCTTGTTCTCGTAAATCTCGCGGATGAGCCGGAGTATTGCGAAAAACTCATGTACGCGCAAAGGGGCATGACGACTCCCGCCCATGCCCATAGAAAGAAAAAAGAGGATATCATTTGCCGCCGGGGAAAACTTGCCGTGCAAGTGTGGGCAGGCGAACCAGCGAAAAGTCCAGACCAGTCGCTGCGCATTCCCGTGAATCATGAAGAGCGGGAGGTTTCCTCAGGCGCGATCATAGAGCTGGAAGCCGGATCACGGGTAACACTGGTTCCCGGCGTTTATCACGAATTCTATCCAGTATCAGATGAATGCATCATTGGCGAGGTTTCGACCGCCAACGACGACTTGCACGATAACTTTTTCGTCAATCCGCACGTTGGGCGCTATCCCGGCATCCAGGAAGACGAGCCGCCAATTTTGCGCCTAATAAGCGAGAAGCCGGCCTGAGCATGAAAACAAAAGTGAAATGGGGAGTGATCGGTGTCGCCGGTATCGCGACAGAGAAAGTCATCCCGGCCATGCAACGCGGAGAGTGGTCTGAGGTCGTGGCAATCGCTTCAAGGAACGTTGAAAGAGCCGAGCAAGCTGCGGAACAACTCGGTATCGGCAAGGCTTACGGATCTTACGAGGAACTCCTGGCCGATCCGGATATCGAAGCCATTTACAACCCGCTGCCCAATCATCTTCATGTTCCATGGTCGATCAAAGCTGCCGAAGCGGGAAAGCATGTTCTCTGTGAGAAGCCGATCAGCCTGACGGTTGAAGAAGCCCGATCTCTCCTGGAAGCTCGCGATCGTACGGGCGTAAAAATTGGAGAGGCGTTCATGATTCGTACGCATCCTCAATGGCGCAAGGTCCTCGAGCTGATCGCGGCGGGAAGGATTGGGACGGTCCGATCTGTGATAGGATATTTCAGCTACAACAATCGGGATCCGAAGAACATTCGCAACATCCTCCAATACGGGGGCGGCGGGCTGATGGATATTGGCTGCTATCTTATCTATGCGTCTCGACTCGCCTTTGGAGAAGAACCCAGCCGAGTATGCGGGCTGGTCCGGTACGATCCGGACACACAAACGGATGTCATGACCTCCGCAATGCTTGACTTTCCCTCCGGGCCATCTGTTTTCACCTGTAGCACGCAGGTTGTACCTTACCAGCGAGTACAGATCCTGGGCACGGAGAGACGAATCGAGATCGAGGTTCCATTCAATGCACCGCCCGATCAGCCTTGTCGGATATTTATCGACGACGGCGCAGACCCCTCGGGCCGAGGCGCGGAGATTTTGGAATTCGAAGTTTGCGATCAGTATACGATCCAGGGGGATGCGTTTTCGACAAGCATTCGGCAGGGTACGGATTTGCCCGTTCCACTGGAGGGGTCAGTTAGAAACATGGCCGTAATCGAGGCAATCTTGCGTTCAGCGAAATCTGGCAAATGGGAGGAGCCTTTGGTCTAGCGGACTGGGCGGCAGCGGCCAGTGGATGCGCGGCGGAATGACAATGGTCGGCGACATGTTCACAAATGGCTTCAAAGCGACCGTGAGCGGGTTGTGCTCGGAGCTTTCAATCTCACGACGACATCCTGAAGGGCAGTTGAAAGCCTCGGCGACCTGGATCACAATAGTATCCTTTCCGACGACGAGTTCACATCCAAGAAGGCCGAATCACTTTGCTCTAAACTATCGCTTTGAGGAGCGCCGAGTCATCGACCACGAAGTCTTCCTGAGGGGGAGGGTGCGAGCTGGTCGAAGAAAGATCACGTCATGAACAAAAAGGAGGACATCCGTGAATAGATTTCCCAGTACGTTGCCAACTCCCCGGTTTCTCAAAACAACCGGCGGCCCGATTTTGCGGTGGGGCATATTGGCTCCCGGTGAGATTGCTGCGGCATTTACTCACACGCTGCACACCAATACGGACCAGCGAGTCGTGGCGGTGGCGTCCAGGTCGAAGGACCGCGCGGTCGCTTTCGGTCGTGACTTTGGGATCAGCAACACCTATGATTCCTACGACGAACTCCTGGGTGACGACAATGTGGATATTGTCTACATTGCGGCACCGCATAGCGAACATCGCAAACTCGCCCTTCTGGCAATCTCTGCCGGAAACCATGTCCTGGTCGAGAAACCATTTACTGTTACCGCCGATGAAGCTCGCGACATCGTGCATGCGGCCAGGCAGGCTGGAGTCTTCGCCATGGAGGCGATGTGGACCAGGTATCTACCCCAAACGGACATCATCCGACAGCTGCTGGCCGACGGTGCTCTCGGTGACGTATCTCTTGTGACCGCAGACCTTGGGTTCGCTTGCCCCTACAATGCCGATTCTAGGTGGTGGAATCCGTCCCTGGGTGGCGGTGCTCTTCTGGATCTGGGTGTTTACCCAATTTCGTTCGCATCGTTCGTACTAGGCGCTCCCACCGCCGTTGTCGCCGTGGGTAGTACATCGGCCTCTGGGGTTGACGCACAGGCGTCTCTCATCCTTGAGTCGCCCAACAACGCACAATCGCTGCTCAACGCGTCCCTGCTGTCTGAGACACCCTCGGTGGCTTCAATTTCCGGGCCACTTGGGCACATCAGCATTGACAGCCCATTCATGATGCCCAGTGCAATTACCGTTCATGCGCCCGGTGGAAAGCCCAAGTTGCGTTGGCAAGATGCGAGCGGTATCTATGGCAGGGACGGCCTGTGTTACGAGGCAGTGGCGGCTGCCCGATACATTCGGGAAGGGCTGACCGAGTCTCCCTGGCATAGTCTTGATGAGACCGTTGCTGTGATGGAGACGATTGACGAGGCGCGTCGTCAGGTCGCCGCTCAGGCCGGTGGGGTGCGTAGCGCGGCTAAGTCTAAGGATGCGCTTGCCAATTTAGATAACTAAGGCAGCAAAAAGTCGCGAGGATTACCACATGAAAACGCCATTCACCTTCGGCATCGTCGGTGCCGGTTGGCGCGCGGAGTTCTTCGTCCGCCTAGCGCGATTGCTCTCCGATCAACTGACGCTGGTGGGAGCCTCAGTCCGCCGTTCGGAAGTTGCCGAACAACTCACCCGGCGGTGGGGCGTCCCCGCCTTCCTGTCTCCCACGGAACTGGTCCACAGCCGGCGTCCGGACTTTGTGATCAGCTGCGGTGCCGTCATCCGCTAATCCTGAGGTGGTCACCGCATTGGTTGAGTCCGGTGTTCATGTCCTTAGCGAGACGCCACCGGCTCCTGACCTCGATGGGTACGATACCGAACACATCTCGTTCGAAGGTGACGTCCTTTACCGCAATCCCTATCTAGGTCTCAGGCTCATGGACGAAGAGATCGCACTGACGTCGCTGCTGACAGCCACTGGCGCGTGGGCTCGCGGAGACGGTCCGGCACCGTATCCCTTGGCACAGGGCTGCCAGGATCATCTCATCGGCCTTGCGATCGACGAGTCAGCAGCGACGGGAGTCCTCATCGTCACCGGCGTCGAGCCATGGGGCCGCTAGTTCAGGAAAAAATTACACTATTTTCACGTGAAACGTCGTCACGGATCTGGGTCCGAGTTTCTGTTAAGGGGTAACACAAGGGACGCAGTTTGCTTCACTGTTTTTCGAGAATCCGGACGAGGCCGATAAAATCATCGTTCTTCCACCCGGCGGCGATGCCTTGATCGTAGGCTTCTTTGAGGTGTTCGGTTTGTCCGAGCGAGAGCGAGAGATCCTGTGCCGTCTCCACTGCCAGGCGCAGGTCTTTTGCCATATGCTTGAGGGAAAATTGCGCACTGTAGTCGCGCTGTCGCAGCTTCGGCTCTTTGAGTTCGGACAGGCCGGAATGGGCCACATTGCGAGACAGGGCTTCGAAGTAGGTCTCATCCGAAATGCCGGCGGAGCGACACAGAGTCAGGCTCTCGCATAAGGCTTGGGCAATGCTGGCGATATTCATGTTCATCGCCAGTTTGAGCGAAGAAGCCGTACCCAGCCGGCCGATGTGCAGGATCGCGCTCGATATGGGCTCAAGAATCGGGCGCGCCTTTTCGACGACAGCAGGCTCCCCTCCAAGGTAATAGACGGTTTGCCGCTGTTGCGCCGCGAGTTTGCTTCCAGTGAACGGCGCCTCCAAAAACAGCGCTCCGGTTCTCCGCACCTGTTCGTCGAACCGCAAAGTCCATTTGGCCGAAATCGTGCTCGACTGGATAATTAGCTGACCCGGCCCGAGTTTCGATTCGATCTGATCCAGCACAAACTGCACCGCCGGTGGGTCGGCGACGACCACAAAGATCGCCTCCGCTCCTTCGACGGCCTCGAGGATCGAAGCGTGGAAGTTCGGCAAATCCTTCGGTGTGCGGTTCCAACACCGCACCACATGGCGGTCGTCAATCAGGTTTTTTGCCCACGCGCTTCCGATGATTCCTAAGCCTAACATTGAGATGTTCATAATAGTGCGTTTCGGCGCTTACTGAATTGTTGAAGTAAAATCTCCTTCGCGTAAAGGGAGGCCCGAACAGAGAGAAGTAGGAATCGATGAGGCGGATTCTTTCATGGCAGTTTGCGTTGTCTCGTTTTGATGAGGTTTGCGCTTAGAAATTGCTTCCTGCTTTGACGATCCTGCGGGGAACTGTGAAAGGGCGAAGAGCGGTGTTTTGCCGTGAAAATCGGAGGCTCTCCCGGATCTCCCCGCCTATGGCCGGATACCTGGAATGCTTCCGATAAAGGAGAAAAGACAGCGTCAGACCTGAGCCAGCGAGAACCGCCGCGAAGAGAAAGATCGGCGAGTATCCCAACTCACTCACGATGACACCCGCCATCGGTCCGGAAATCCCCAGCGACAAGTCCACAAAGGCGGTATAGACGCCCAGCGCCGAACCACGATTCTGAGGTGGGAAACTCTGCACGGCCTCCGTCCCTAGGGCTGGGAATACCAGCGCAAAACCAAAACCGGTCAGCGCAACGCCTCCCAGGGCCAAGGGGGGTAGCGAGGCGAGCCAAAGCACGACCAGTCCGAGACACTCGATCGCCAGCGAAACGATGGCGACCCGGTATCCGCCCCATCTGTTGATGGTGTTCGCGAAGAGCAAGCGGGCGGAAACAAAGCAGATGCCGAAAAGACTCAGCGAGAGCCCGGCATTCTGCCAGTTCCGGCTGGCAAAATAGAGGGTGATAAACGAGGCGATGGTGCCGAATCCCACGCCCGCCAAGGCAAGGCTGAGTCCGTGGGGAAACACTTTCCCAAAGACTTGGCGGAAGCCCAGCTCCTTGCCGGGCAATATGGGAATGGCCCTAATGTTCGAAGCCCACGAAAACCCGGCAACCGCCGTGCCCACGCTGACAAGGCCGATGGCGCCTGCGCCCATGCTGTTTTCAAGCCACAAACCGGCAGGCGCTCCGGCCGCAAGCGCGCCGTATGAGGCAATACCGCTCCACGAAATAACCTGTGTCGTGTGCGCTGCTCCGACGCGACCCATTCCCCAAAGCGTGGCGCCGGTCGCAACACAACTTTCACCCACGCCGAGGATCAATCGGCACAGCAATAACAAGCACAAGCTAACCAAGGGAAGATCACTCAGATTGGCGGATAAAAAAAAGAGACCGCCGCTCGCAGCGCAAATCACCAGGCCGGAACAGGTGGTAAATTTGCCCCCGACCGTATCACCCATTCGGCCGGCGATGGGCCGGCTCAGCAAAGTGGCTACATACTGCACGCTGACGGCTAGGCCCGCAGCCACTGGGTTGTAGCCAAGCCGCCAATGGACAAACCCCGGCACCACGGCCATTTGAAGCCCGATGATGAAGTAGCAGACAAGAATCAGAACGGACGTAGCGACGATTCGAAGAGTCATCATGATTTGGCAGTCTGCGCTGTGGTTCGAAGCTTCGTGCTACCGGTGGGCGATCGGAGCGATCGACCACGATGCGATGTTGTTTCGGCCGCAAGTGTGCTTTCCATGGCCGCAAACTAAACCCGGAACGACTCGGCGATCTATTATACCTAGGTTTGATCTGACTCATCCCCAGAATTGAGACGAATCAGCGACGCTTGCCGGCTGGGAGGCGAGCGTAGAAGCGTTTACGACGCCGTTTCGCTTCGCAGTTTTTCAGCCATCCGAACCAAATCAGCAAGCGAAGCGGCTTTCATTTTGCGCATCACTTGGCCGCGCTGCGTCTTTACGGTGATCTCGCTCGTGCCCAACTCGCCGGCGACTTGCTTGTTTAGCATGCCTTGGACGACCAGGCCCATCACTTCGCGTTCGCGCGGTGAAAGCGACTCGTACCGGTCTTGCAGTTCGGCCGACTCGGCCCGCTGTGCAAGTGCTTCGCGGTCGCGCTGGATCGCTAGCTGAATCGCATCCAGCAAATCTTGGTCGCGGAAGGGCTTTGTCAGAAACTCGGCCGCGCCGGCCTTCATCGCACGCACGCTCATCGGAATGTCGCCGTGGCCGGTGATGAAAATGATCGGAATGTGACTGTTCGCCTCAGCCAGTTCGCGCTGGAGGTCCAGTCCGCTCAACCCCGGCAGGCGCACGTCGAGCACAAGGCACGCGGGCGCTTCCGGCACTTTCCGCCGCAGGAATTGCCTCCCGGCCGTTCGTTCGTATTCCCCTTCGACCGGATGCGCGATGCGCGCAAGGAATTCCCTTGCGGACGCAAAGGCTTCGACGCGCAGCCGGATGGACCGGATTAGGCTGCTGAGCGCCTCGCGGACCGAAGCGTCGTCATCGACGACGAAAACGATGGGACTGGCGGTCTTCTCGGGTGGCTTCACACTGCGCCTCCCTGCTCGATCGGTAATGTGAACTGAAAGGTCGCGCCGGAGCCGTCGTTGGGCGTGGCCCACAAGCGCCCGCCGTGCGCTTCGACGATCGAGCGGCTGATGGACAATCCCATTCCCATCCCCTCGGGCTTCGTCGTGTAGAACGCTTCGAACAGCCGCTCCATCTGCTCCGCATTCAGCCCGACGCCGGAATCCCGCAAGGCGACCAGAATCGCCGCCGATTCGTAGGTGCTCGTGCGAATGCGAAGGACGCGCGGCCGGTCCGTCACCGCGCTCATCGCATCGAGGGCGTTCATCATGAGGTTCAAGAGTAGCTGTTGCAGTTGCACGAGATCCGCCGACACGGCTGGTAGACCGTCCGCCAATTCCGTCAGTAGCGATGCGTCGCGCCGAAGCACTTCACCCTGCGTTAACATAATGATTTCCCGAACAACATCGTTGATGCTCAGCTTGATCGTGACCGGTTCTCCTTTTTTCAAAAACCCTCTGATCCGAGCGATCACATCGCTTGCCCGATTCCCGTCCCGCACGATCCGCTGCGCGGCCGCCCTCGCCTCATCGAGGTCCGGCGCTTCAGCGGCGAGCCAACGCAGGCAGGCGTCGGCGTTGGTGACGACCGCAGCGAGCGGCTGATTGACTTCATGCGCGATGGAAGCTGTCAGTTCGCCCATCGTCGTTGCCCGCGCAACGCGGGCCAGTTCCGCCTGCGCCGCTCGCAACGCTTCTTCGGAGCGTTTGCGCTCCTCACGCGTACGGAGCGCCATCACTCCATACGCCAGATTGTTAGCCAGCTCCGTGAACTGCTCGAGTGTGCTCTCGTTGAACGCGTCTGGTTCCGCCGCATAAAGGGAGAAGGCGCCAAATGGCTCGCCATCGGATCTTAGCGGGAGAGCGATGGAAGAGCCATAGCCCCGTTTTAGAGCTTCGCCCTTCCAGATCGCGAAATTGGCATCCCTTCGAATATCCCTGGTCCAGCACGGCTTGCCAGTTCGAATGGCAGTCCCAAGAGGACCGTGACCTCTTTCGCTATCCGCCCATGTGCCTTTGACGGTTCCCACGTATCCCTCATCGTATCCGGCGATTGCGACAGGACGAATTGTATTCTCCTGATCGAACTGGCGGTAGCCAATCCAAACCATCCGCAATCCTCCGACATCGACCAGAATCTGACAAACCGACTGCAACAGTTCATACTCCTCGGTGGCGCGAATCAGCGCCCGATTGCATTGATAAAGGGTTTGGAGATTCCGGCGCATGCCGGCCAGCGTCTCTTCGACTGTCGGTGGTAGATCAACGTCGTGCATTGGTAGTCTGTTTGCTCAAAGGGACGATCAAGCAGTGAATGAGGAGGCACAAAGTTTCTTCGCGCCCGCTTTCAGAAGCAAGACTACCGTGAAAATTCAGTGCCGCCAAGTATGCGCAAAATGGAAGCCGACTTGGTGAGGATGGCGGAGAGATTGGGACCGAACCGCTAGCTTGGGCGGTCGCCATTGCAAGTAAATTGGCCGGCCGGCAAAACGCTCGCAGCACTCCGAGTAAAGCGGGTTCATACTAACGTATAATTGAGGAGCGAGTCGGTTCGGGGCAATTTTGCTTGCATGAAACCAATGGCCGCGAAGGAAACAAAAGAATCGTTGATCTCGATCGTGGACGACGAGGCGTGCGTCCGCGAATCGCTGAGCAGCTTGATAAGGTCGGTGGGCTACGACACGAAGGAACATGCCTCTGCGGAGGACTTCCTCACGTGGGGCCGGTGGGATGAGACGGCGTGCTTGATCCTCGATGTTCGTTTGCCGGGGATGGGTGGATTGGAGTTGCAGAGACATCTGACGGAGATGCAAGTTGGGCGCCCGATTGTTTTCATTTCAGGACACGCAACAGAGAGCGAGCAAGCATCGGCGATGATGAGAGGAGCAGTCGCTTTTCTGCATAAGCCGTTCAGCGACGAATCATTGCTGAAGGCCATCCGGGAATCGATTGCACGGGGCCGAGCCGGGTTGGATCTCGATCCTGAGATGCCGCGCAATCAGGTTTGCCCGTTGTGCCATGACTCCGCGCAGATAGCGGAAATTCCGGGACGCCTTATGCGTGAGCACGACGACCACGCATCCACCGTGGAGATGATCAAAGCTCTGAATCCCGAGTGGGCGGAACAGAATGGCTTATGCCAGCGGTGTTGGAGATTCTATGTCGTCCTCGGTCGTGTCGTCAATTTTCTGAGAAGCCCGGATGCGCCTCCAAAGGGTGCGAATGGAGACCCGGCGCCGCAGGTGTGACAAGGAATTGACGTTTTCACTAGAAGAAGCTACGTCTCGAATAGCAATGGTCGCATCCCTACCGATGTTGCTTTCCCGACGGGGGAGGCAGCCATGATTGCCAGGCAACTCTTCGGGCGCACGGGGCACGAGAGCACCCGGACCATCTTTGGCGCGGCGGCTTTGTCGAAAGTCACGCAGGACGAAGCGGATCAAACGCTCGAGGTGCTACTCCGCTATGGCGTCAATCACATCGACGTCGCGGCCGGCTATGGCGACGCGGAGTTGCGGATCGCCCCCTGGCTTCAAAAGCACCCCGGGCGCTTCTTCCTCGCAACCAAGACCGGCGGGCGCACGTATGACGACGCCAAGCGCGACATCCACGATTCCCTCGAGCGCATGGGAGTGGAGCGCGTGGATCTGATCCAGCTTCACAGCCTCGCTGACCCGATCGAATGGGATATCGCGCTGAGTCCGAAGGGCGCGCTCGATGCTTGCGTCGAAGCGCGCGAGCAGGGATTAGTGCGGTTCATCGGCGTTACCGGGCACGGCAGTCAGATCGCGGCGACGCACCTGCGCAGTCTCGAGCGCTTCGACTTCGACACAGTCTTGCTTCCGTACAGTTACATCATGATGCAAGACTCCCACTATGCTGCCGCGTTCAATCGACTCATTGCCGTATGCGGCGAGCGGAACGTGGCTGTGCAAACGATCAAGTCGATCGCGCGCCGCCCATGGTGGGGTCGCGATCATACACGCGCCACTTGGTATGAGCCGTTCGAGGACCAGGGCGATATCGATACCGCTGTGCACTGGGTCCTTGCGCGTCCTGGTATCTTCCTATCAACTGTCGGCGACATCCATCTCCTGCCGAAGGTGCTCGACGCTGCCAGCCGTTTCACCTCGGCGCCGTACGACGAGGCGCTGCGCGAACAGAGCGCACGGCTCGAGGTGATTCCGCTGTTCGTCTAGAAGAGCATAAAAGAACCGGGTGCTAGTGCGTCGGGCGAATTGGGAAAACCCCTTTGGCAGTGCAATAAGGAGAGCATTTAAACTGGGGCTACGCGGCCTTCTTCTCAATAACGGTCTGGATGCAGGCAGAGCGCGCGGCCATCACGCGCTTGAGTTGCCTCATCCTCGGCCACCGCCGCAGTTCCCCGAACGCAAGGTGACGGGACCATATCCTGGGCGACTAGGCATGCGTTTTCTCTCTCGAAAGTCTGGCGTGAATCGCAGAATTTTCGCCAGCACCTCGAACCCGGCGACGGACCACAACGTAGAGCACTGTGCATGTTTCGCCGCTATTAACGGCCTACAAGCGCGGTGCCGGTCGTCCGCGTCATGACGCTCGATGACTCGTGCGAAAAATTTCCCAGCGAAGGTCGTATATTCTAGGTGCTGGTTGTTACCGAGGTGCCCGCAGCCGCCAGTCGTGTTGCCGAGGAGCGTAACTTTGAACTGCATGCGCAAAGAAGTCGAAATTGTCAACAAGCTCGGGTTGCACGCGCGGCCGGCGGCATTGTTTGTCCGGAGCGTGCTCAGGTTCAAGAGGACAATCACGATTTGGAAAGGCGAGGTGAATTTCTCAGTCGCCACCTTACTGAAAATACTTACCGCCAATTTGAATTGCGGCGACCGTGTCGCGCTCGAGGCGGTGGGGCCCGATGAGCAAGAGGCACTTAATGAGCTTGAAGCGTCGCTGGCGCGCTTTCGCGATGAAGAAAGTGGAGCTCAGGGAAACTGAGGCTTACCCGGGGGATTGAATGGCTGATCGCCGAAATACACCGTCTCTAAGGACATGAAATGAAAAGGGGAGGGCGCTGTGAATCAGAATTCGGTCCGTATGCACCACAGCGGATGTGGTGGGATGCGATCATTCTTTAGCGGTCTTCGAACGCCTTGAAAACCTCGGCCCGCCCGATGCAGCCACTCTGCAGCTCCGGCCCTATCATCACCCGAAAAAGCCGTCGCCGCTCCTCGCCCTCCCGCCTTCCTCGCGCGCTTTTGAACCTCGTCGAAGCATGTTCGCGTCCGCCTTGTCCTTCAAAAATTTTCTAGTTGTCGATATGCGATAGGACAAGGTGAATGTGCTCATATTACTGTTAGAGCGCAGCCTCGCGCAAGGTGACCAACATGAAGCCTCCCGACGCCGACAGAGTATTCGCGGGTTCTATTCCGCAGCTCTATGAACGCTACCTCGTCCCGCTCATCTTCGAGCCCTGCCATTGCCCAAGACCTTGCACGCGGCGGATTCGATCGATTGCCCGAGGTCGCCACGCTCGCTGCGCGCAGTCGTGCGGACTCGCCGCGTATTCCTGCCGTGGCCTACTGCCAAGGCACGCCTCTTCGTAGTGAAATCGAGGCGCGTGGTCCCTCACGCCTAGTCGAGGCCACCGAAATTGCGACAGCGGCAATTGCAAGTCGGTTCGGCTCGGGTGCTGTGGACGGCAAGATTCAAGCCCACATCATCACAATCGAACGGTAGCCGGTCCACAAATGCGCTCTGACCCAGGATCTGACCCAGTTGTTGAGCAAGCCCGCCGTGGAATTTGCAGCCGATGCCTTCCAGCAGTGCCTGAGGGCCTGGGGCGTCACTCCAAGCTGAAAACTGAATGCTTCGGCGGCTCGATTCCGCCAACCAAAAAGGCCGCCAAACTGATGATCTTTGACTACATTGAAACCTTCTAGACAAGCAATTACATGACCTTTTCGAGGATCGAGTCGGCGGAAGCTGTCCACCGGAAGGGTTTGGGATAGGCATTGTGATGAGCGAGGTAGTCCGTGATGGCTTGGCGCAAATCGGCGACGCTGCGAAAGCAGCCACGACGAATGCGGCGGGTGGTTATCACCTGATCGTCATAATGGACAGGGGCCAGCATATTAATCTCACGGATTAAGCCAGTTTTCGAAGTGCTTTCGGCTCTGGCTTTAAACTCCTCGCCCGGGCGAGGGCAGCTCTGCAGGAATTGAGCTGCTATTTCACATGCTCAGAACGCGATGCGCTTGAGTTCGTACTCGGGTACGATGGTATGACGCTCACTCAGAATCGCCACCAATACCGTGGGACCTTCGTCTTGTAGCGCCGGTATTCGTCGCCGAACTTGCGTTCCAGATAGCGCTCCTCACGTAGGATGATGCCGTAATGCACGAGCGGCAGGCTCACTACCAGGAGCAGTAGGACCCAATCGAGGGCGAAACCGATTGCGACGCCGAGGAGCGCGAGGCTACCGCCGACATACATCGGATTTCGCGTCCATGTGAACATGCCGGTGGTCGCGAGCGCCAGTGTGGGCTGCGACGGTCGAGCGTTTGTACCGATCCGACGAAAGATGCGGTTTGCGCCGATCACCATTCCGATGCCGACAACGAAGGCTATGGTGCCGACCACGATCCGTCCCAGGAATTGAACGTTGGCGAGCAGGCCCAGTGGCATAAAAAAATTGAGGACAACCCCCACTACCAGAACAGAGAGCGGGATCAGCGGGGGGAAGATCAGGACACTTGGCGTATCGCGGGAGGTATCGGTCATGGTGTCGTTCGTCTCGCCTGGAGTATTTCAGTCCGAGGAACCTCGAGAAATAGTAATCTGCATTGTAGGGCTGCCAGTGGCAATGGAACGAAACTTGCGCTAAGCAACGTGCAGCTCTTCGTCAGCTTCCTCGGGAATGCGGAGCAGACCGCATTTCTCGTTGGCGCGCCGCTGTCGTTCGATGGCAGAATGTTACAATAATACGCGATGATTGTGTTTCTAGCTGTCGCCGCCCTTTTGATTCACATTACCAAATCGACGATCGCCACAATCGCTGCCCTCAGGTTGATAGGCAATTTCTGCCATGCGTTGATCACTCGTTTCAATTCAGGATCAGCGGGAGCGCTCGCGCTTTGTGAGTCTCCTTGTCTGATCTCGACGTTTAAGGGCGACTTTCGGCAATGAGAGGACCTTCTGCGGGTTGGCGAGTAAGGGTCCGCTTCAAATAATCCAAGGGTAACCGGGGCGGCCATGCTACGGTTGCATCAATCTCAAACGTTTGGGCCTCGATCCGATCACGGCGAATGCCAAAGGCTTCCGCAAAATCTCTTGCAAGCCTTGAATTGCCAAGGCGACATCTTTCTCCAGAAAATCCGGATTCACTAGACGCTGCGGAGAGGATGGGACGTAGGCGACTTTCGCCAATGGGAGGGCCTCCAGGTATTGGAGATTAGGTCGTGCAAGTTTGCTGAGGTCTGGCAGAATGCTATTCGAAGCGAAAACGTACGCGAAATCAATGCCTCTTCCTACCGTTTCAATTCGCACCTGGGGTCCCCGGACTTGAGGATGGTTAATGCGTAGCGTGTCACGTAATCGCTGCCACATTAGTCATGATTAATTCAGCTCTACACACGGTGAACAACGAACCCAGTACGGACATTGAAGGAATGGATGAAGGCCATCTGTCGAATTGGGCATCGAAAAGCTTCCATCAGCCAAAAACGATCGCAGCCTTGCGGAGTTGTTGGCTCTAAGTCCCGCCTCAACTGGCGGCTATCTTCGTCCGTAAGCGACGTACGAAGGAGAGGCTTTCGTGAACAATCTTGGCGTGAGATTCGTTCGCGTGCCGGGAACGAACGCTGCTCTTCAGCGTCTGGGAGACGCGGGTCAAAGACTACAAGGGTTTTTGCAATTCGACGTGGAGAAGGTGGAAGAAGCCAAACTTTGAGCAGAGCGCCGACCATCCTGCGCTAAGAGTGAGTTGGCACGATGCCAACGCATTTTGCGATTGGCTGAGCCTGAGGGCAAGACGTATCGGGCCAACGGGTCATGAGTGGAGCCGCGCGGGTAGGGATCGGAGATCGAGTGAACGCTCTGCGGACCCTACGCCATCGCGGTAGGGATGCTCATTGCTGAGCACCCCCCCGCACAGATCCCGGCGTGCGTGATTCACGCACCGGGCTCCCACCTTGGGTGCGTAAGTTGATCTGGAGTCATTCTCGCTGCGCTGATCGCTCTGATAGCAGTGCTTGCTTCCCTTCTTTTTATGTAGGCTAGGCTGTTTCCGACCCTCTCGATATTAGCATAACTCTAACTCAGCTCTGCAGAATGAGAAGATCCGCCAAGTCCCTGCGAGTCCGGGATGCTGGCGAGCTTCAGATCCTCGGGCAGAACATAGAGCTTCTCGATCGTGCGATCCAGAAGCTCGAGTTCCTGGCGCAAGGCAAAATGACGTTGCGCTGGTAGTGTCTCCGTAAGATTTACAATCATTGCGCGCAACCGGCGTGCGATCTGCATGTTCTCCGCCCCGTAAAAACGGATTTCGCTGAAAGCCAGATGAACAAAATCCTCCCAGTTAGGAGTCCGGAACATCACGCGGAGTTTCCCGGCTCGATCGAGGATCTGATCGGTCCTGAGATTCCGCTCTCCCGCGCTTCGTAGAAGTCGGTGCAGCTGATCGATCGCAAGCACAGCGGTCGTCGGATCATTGATCGCTTTTGAGAGTGCCTTGATCGCAATATCGACAAGAATGCGAAACCCAAAGAGCGGGTCCTGCTCCATTGTGCGCTCGCCGCCAAGGACGACAGATGCCCGCAGTTTCCGTTCGTCGATGGCGCCAGCTCCATCGCGCAACAGGAACAGTGTTTCGGACGATCCAACAAAATCGCCGACTTGCGGAACAAATTCGATCACCCCTTTCGCTTTCTCCGCCTCGGCCACAAGCGTCTCGACGTTCACCGCAACCACGATCGCCGATTTGCCACGATGAAGGATTGTCCGCTCCACCGACCCGGGACTCTGCGGTGATCCTGCTATGCTTTGCGCTTCCGTCGATTGTTCCGGATAAACAGTCTCCATCACCTTGAGCCCGTACTCCCCTACGCGCCCGACCAGACTGACCGGGCGCAGCATTCTCGCCGCGTAATCGATCAAAAACAGAAAAGCTACGATGCAGACTAATCCAAGGAGACCTACGACGAACGCGACTAATTGGTGAACAGTCGTCTCCGTTCGGTCCGCAGCCTTGATCGCGAAAAGCAACGTGAAAACGAAAAGGCCCACCGTGTAGCGGATGACGTTGTCGCGCAGCAAGGTCGTCGCAATTATCCGCGGTGTGTATTGCCCACTGGCGACCTGAATTGCTATAAGGAGGGACCCAAATGTGAAGACGACGAACGAAAGGGCAAGTGTGATGACAGCGTTGAACATCGCCTGCGCACCGGTGACGCCTAGTGCGAGCCCCTTCCAAGCGAACCGGGTGTCGAGTGTGCGCGCCAGCACCCAAGCCACCTGCACGAGTGGAACCGCAACAAACGGGATAATCCAAAGGGCCGATCGGAAGTAGCTCTTGACTTGATAGCGGCGGTTCCAGGTCATGGGGGTAACTAAGGTGCAAGCTTTGTTGCAGCTAGCGCGCAAAAATCACGCCCTCAAAGTCTCCATAGCTGCGCTGCGGCGGACGAAAGCAGCCAGTGGTTCCGAGGTTCTCCATCGAACCGGCACGCTACCATCAGCTTCGCTGCCACAGCAAGCTCGCATTGGTCAACTCCTCGTTTTGAGGAGCGCAAAGAATATTTTCGCTAGAGCTTTTAGGCTTGTCTCCACGGCTATATCTGCGGGTTGGTGTTCCTGGTCGTCTTGGATCCTTGCGGGCCGAGAACGTCATCGCCATGAGTTGGCCCCGGGGCTAGTCGCTCCGGCTTGAGACGGCCGACGGAGATTATCGATCAGGATGTAAAGACTGATCAACAGCACCCAGAGAGGGAATAACATTAAAATCCACTCAATATAGCGCCCGCTCAGCAGGAGAAACAGCGCGAAGGCATAGCCGAGCAGCGCGATCCAGCGTGGGAAGAAACCGGTACGGATCGCGAGAGTGGACGTAGAGATCATGAACACAGCCGCCATCTTGACCGCATAGAGGTTCATGATCTCGTAGGTGACGGCGCGGGCGAAGGCGAACGTCGCCGACTCGAGCAACCCTGCGGGCCTTGCAACATAGGCTGTGATGATTCCGCCCCCCACTGCGGCGGAGGCGAATAGCATCGCGAGGAACAGAAGTCCGCTGCCGAGAAAAACGGTGGCAAAGAAGCGGTCTTCAAGCTCTCCGAGACGGTCGCGCAGCACGCCGATGAACCATAAAAAGGCAATGCCGGCGAACGGCATCAGGTTCAGCGCCAGAGCGACTGTGTTCGAACTGGTCTTCAGCCAGGCCCCTGCCTCCAGCGGATCGGCTCGGACCGAAAGCCGTAACAGCAAAAGGCCCGCAAGCAGGAAAACCGAAAAGAGGATACCGGCCAAGGCGGCGGCGCGCGGCGTCTTCAAGCGCGCACGGATCAAATTTACTTCCTGCTTCATCACTTCCTCCGAGGAAAATTCTTAGCAATTGTGTCGAGCAACTCGTGTCGTCTCCGGGGAGAATCTCGCAAACTTGATCTTTCTTGTGGAAGGAGCGTATTGATCGACATAACCCGCTGGCAATCCGGAGCTTTTGACTTTTCCCCTGAAGGTCCTTCTCCACAGAAAGTTCGGCATTTATTCGATTGTTTCAGGTCCTGGTGGCCCGACCCGTCGAGAACGTGTCATCAGATCGTAACCACATTTCGTCAAACGACCCCCCAGATAGTGAAGGAGAATCCTTTGGATTTCGGTTTCTGTTTTTGAATGGGTCTGCACATCATGGCCCGTTGGAACAATCAGCTCAGATTCGGCACCGTCCAAGTGTGAGCTCCAATAGCCGACAATGCCGTCCGAGCTCTTGGGGGAATCCCCACGGCCTCGGTCACCGATAACCGAATGGTAGGTTAACCCTGGGGCAAATGGAGCGCGCTCGAATGCCTTGTAGATTGGCGCTTCCGGAGAGAGAGAATCGATCCCAGTAAACGAGCGCTTGCTCACATTCACGTTTTCGAGCGCGTCTGAGAGCGCCGAAAACGCACGCGCTTGAAAGCGGACCAGACTCGCCGGCAATCCGACAAGCCTTCGTCCCAGTTGCGCGAACGAAACATCGGCCATGCGCGTCCCGCGGTGCGGAGTCGCCAGGAAGATGACTTCTCTTACTCCGGGAACCGGTTTCCAAAAGATCCATTGGCGGAGCTCTTCGCGATCGTCCGGTTGAAGCTTGACCTGATCAAAAGGCTTTTTGGAGACCGCGCTCCACAGCCGGTCACCCATGTCGGTCGCGAGCACCCTGGCGATGAGTCCTCCCATGCTGTAGCCGACAATAACGATATTCTTCGATGCGAGCGAGATGCCATGAGGATCTCCCAAGCGGCGGATCAGCGCGATTTTCTCACGGATAAGCGCGGCTGACTGCGGGACTGGCACGCCTGTCGAATAAAAGGCATACCAAAATTGAAAGTTTTCCCGGATCAACGGATTCTCCATTGCATCGGTGGCGACGTTTCGCCAAACGAGCGGCGAGGATGTGAGTCCATGGAGGAGTAGGACGGGGATGCGTCGCGGGTCGAAAGGTTCGATCAGATAAATGCCGTTATAGTCCGCGCTCGCCCCCACATTCAAGATGGCGCGAATCCCCAACATTAGGTCGTTGATGCCCCCGAAAGACAGCGCCAATGGAGCGGTGAAATCGCCGGCGAGGGGGATCGATTCGCCAGCGATTCGCATCTTCGCGGTCCGATCGAGGTCGGAGATGTCGATTTGCATTCGGGGAACGCCATCTCGATTGGGCTGAAATTTTGCAAAGCATCCCAGTGCCACATAGGTGCCACGATCCGGTGGCTGAAAAAGTAGCTCGCTCTTGCGGTCCGCTGCCCGCTCGCGCACGCCGACGAGCGGCACGCCAAGGCCTTCGACGCGAACGCGCTTCTTGAAACCGGCGATCTTGATGAAGTCGGCGGGAATCAAATCGTCGAAGTATCCTGGCCTGTAGCGGCTCTGAGGTGAATAGCGAGCTGCCATAGTTCCGGGCCCGAACGGCGTTGGAACGTTTAATGTCGTATCGCCTCCCGCCAACGCTCTTGAGTACTCCGAAATGAAGATGGCAAGGCTTGTGTTGTATATTGCGAGTGCCCTTCGCGTTGCACTACTCGTCAACCATCCGGATGCGGAAACGCCGGAATCTCTCAAGCTTTGGTACGCGATCTCACAAGCCGCGAAAGCGAACCCCGCACGATGCTGTCTTTGGGATTTTGGCGAATTAATGGCTCGTTCAAGCGCAAACTCTGCCGCTCGAGCGAGACGCTTAGGGTCCGTTCCTGATGACCGAACGAGTTCTCGCACCGCCGCATCGGATTCCCGGGGATTGATCCGAATGCCCGTATCGCGTTCCATCCCGCGGACGTCACGATTGATTTGCGCGTAACTGAGCACGGCGGCTGGAACGGGCGATGCGGGCTCCGATTGAATGCGAGTGGTAATCGTCGAGCCGCAGCCGCTCAAAAAAATCGCGAGCCATGCGATGGGGGGAATAAACCTCGGCTCAGCCATAGGGCTTGCGGGCGGTGTAGATCAGTTCCATGCGAAATGGGAACTGACCGGAGTTTCGACCGGCAAATCCCCGTGGCCTCGTCACGCAAAGCGTCAAGGTCCAGCGAGCGTTTTGCAAGCGCGAAAGGAACGCCAATGCGAACCTCGTTGAAAGGTTTCGGTCTCTTAGGCCTTCTGCGAGAGCGCGCCTGATTTTGGCCATTGTGTTTTTCAGCTCGACGCTGAAGGACGACTTGCAATACACGCCGAGCGACTGCTTCGAGACGTTCCCGTTTTCCGAGGGCTGGGAGACGGACGCGGCGCTGGAAGCGGCGGGGCGGAAGTATTACGAGTTCCGCGCGGAGCTGATGGTGCGTCATAACGAGGGCCTCACCAAGACCTACAGAAGATTTGCGTTTTCAAAGAGGCAACGTCCAGCCTGGAGTGAGCGGTTACATCTTCCCACATTGGTTCATCGTGCAGAAGGCTGAGATAACGCAGGGCAAGCATCGGCGACGTGGCCTCGTCTTTCGAGACAAGATCGAAATGGGAAATTCAAAGACGCGAACGGGCGGGCCAATCTCTCGGTCGTGCCAGTGCGTTTCGTCCGCGCGTGCATCAAGGGACACGTTGGCGACATTGATTGGCGGGGTTTTGTGCATCGCTTCGCGAAAGTCTGTCTCATGGATCTATGGCTCGAACAACGTGGCACGACCGGTGACTTGTCAGAGCTTTGGGTGATCTGCGAGTGCGGCGACAAGCGCTGTCTTCTCGAGGCAGCGGAAACCGATACGCATCCGCTAGGCAATTGTAACGGCAGCCGCCCGTGGTTCGATGATCGCGATCCGAACAGTTGTAATGAATTCAACCGCCTGCTGCAGCGCAATGCGAGTAATGCCTACTTCGCGCGGCTGCTTCCCGTAATATCCATTCCGGACAGCGTGGCCAAATGTATTGACGGTTACACTACTCAGGAATGGCTGGAGTTTTGCAAGACAGGTCTCGATTACATTATCGAACTCAACAGGAGGGGACTCTTCTTCGTGGAACATTTCACTGCCCTTATTCTTAGGAAGATGTTGACTCCATACGATACGGGCTTCGTCAACCTGCAATCTCCAGCGGGGCTCGGAATCGCCGCGGTTGTGTTTAACTACAACGGAGAGGTGTATCCGTCTGATGAGGCTCGCATGAAAGCAGAGATGGGGGATAAGGTCTTCCGGATGGGCCATCTGCTCGTCAATAGCTATGAGGAAATGATGCTGTCGCCAGCGTTCCTCAGCATTATCGAAGACACAGTCGCGGAGACAGTGCCAATGTGCGAGGAGTGTGCCTTCCTGCCATATTGCGGATCCGATCCGGACTATCACTACGCGACGCAGGGTGATTTTGTTGGACATAAAGCCATAAGTGGATTCTGCAGAAAGAACATGGGCGTGTTCCGCCACGTTATTCAGAGAATGGAAGACGATGCCGGCGCTCGCAGCATTCTTGAATCCTGGGTGCAGTGGTGGTAGGAGATGCTCAAATTAAACTCTAGGTTAGTTCAGCCACTGAGCGGCGCATCGGCTGGAGCGGGCGGGATCAGGCGGATCGCGGACGAGCGAACAGACATACAACCGCTTCGTCATCGCGAGTATTTCTTGGTGCGGGATTTCAGGCAACCTGTTCCCGAAGGTTATGAGGGCTACCTCTACTTCGAACACCCGCAGGGGAATCTTCCCAAGAATTCTTTCTTGCTCGAACCTGACCTCTCCTACCTTCGAGGCGGCGATGTGGTAAAGTTTGATCCCAGCCGAAAGTATCTTAGGACGTTGTATCGACGCAGTTCAGCGCACAATTTCTTTCTCCTGACCGAGCGCTGCAATCACCTCTGCTTGATGTGCTCGCAGCCTCCGAGGAGTATCGATGATGCCTATCTCGTTGATAACATACTGCTGGCAATCCCATTGCTGGCGAGGGCGACGAGATCGATCGGCTTAACGGGTGGCGAACCCACTCTGCTGGGTAATAGACTATTCGAGGTTTTGCGCTCGCTCAAGCATTACCTCCCCTCAACGGCTGTTCACATCCTGTCGAACGGAAGAAGATTCAAGGAGCCCGCTTTTGCTCAAGCGCTGGCCGCAATTGATCATCATGACCTGATGATTGGGATCCCCATTTACTCAGACGTCTCGTGGCTTCACGATCACGTCGTTCAATCGGATGGTGCTTTCGACGAGACGATTCGGGGCAGTCTGAATCTGAAGAGCTGGGGAGTCAGGGTGGAAATACGAATAGTAATCCACAGGCTCACTTACGAGCGTCTGCCGAGCCTGGCCCGATTTATCCGTCGCAACTTGACCTTCTGTGATCACGTAGCGCTGATGGGTTTGGAGATAACGGGATTCACGCGGATCAATCTGGAGAAGCTTTGGGTTGATCCAAAGGCCTACCAACCGCAACTCAAGGAAGCGGTTGAAATCCTCGATCAAGCCAAAATGGCCGTCTCGATCTATAACCAACAGCTTTGTGTTTTGGACGAGGCGCTGTGGCCATTTAGAGCAAATCCCGAAAGAAATTTCCAAATGGCCGAGGCGAAATGGCCTGTCTTCCAGGAAGAGTCAAAGGCCAATGTCCATAGACCTTGGCCTTGCGACTCTGACACCGCAGACAGGCCATTGCGCCCGGGCCGCCTCCCAAGCACTTCTGAAAGAATTGCTTGGGAAAGGGCTGGCGCTGCGGACCCACAGACGGGATCGCATGCAAAATCTGCGGAGGCTGACGGTCGCGTCAATCTCCCGCACGGCGTTCTCTTTCGAGGCGGTGCTGAGGCCACCATCCGCCGCGAGATCGTCCGGCGCATGAGTCAGCGCCCGCCAGCTGGAGGCTCCGAATTACAAGGCTCTGCGTTCGGAGTTTCTTGAGGCCCATCCCTTCTGCGAGGCCAAGCTTTCAGGTTGCGCCTATTGGGCCTGCGATGTGCACCACTGTGAAAAACGAGGTCCAAATTATCTCCGTGTGGAACATGGCTATCCATTTGCCGCAATTGCCATCAATACATTGAGGAGCATAGAAGATGGGCAAGAGAAAATGGATTGCTTGTGTGACGGTCGGCGTCTTTGAATTTCAAGGCAGCTTGAGGTCTATGGACCGATTGATATGTCTGACGGCATGATGGATCTTCGGGCGTCGATATGAAGCGTTGGATTTTCGCTTTGCTCCTTTGTGTCGCGAACCCTCTCGTGAGCGCGGAGCAGTTCTTCGAGCGCGCCGGAGTCACCAAAACAATCAACGCTGTTTTGGTGCTGCCGAAGAATAAAAAAGCGGCAGTCGGCGACGTCATCACCAAGGATCTTGCGCTGAAAACGGGGGGCGATTCACGCGCCGAGTTGGAATTCCCCGACCTCACGATCACCCGTGTGGGAGCCAACGCGATCTTCCGCTTTCTTGCAGGCCAGAGAAAAATCATTCTCGATGGTGGTGTCATGCTCTTTCACGCGGAGCAGGGTCACGGCGGCGGCACAGTCGAAGCGGGCGCAGTCACTGCGGCGGTAACGGGAACAGACTTCCTGATTTCCAACACCGTGGGACGGGTAAAGGTGATCTGCTTGGACGGAAAGGTTCTCGTTTTTTTCACAGCGAATCCCAAGAGCCGCGTTGGGTTGAAGCCCGGACAGATGGTCAATATCCCAGCCGGGGCCACAACAATGCCTGCCACTGTGACCATCAATCTGACGACACTTCTCGCCACTTCCAAGCTTGGCGCAGCGGGCGGGATGGGACCGTTCCCCAACCAAGCGGGCATCGAGAAAAACGCCCGTAATCAGACGTCCCTTCAATCGACATCCGTTGTAGGAAAATTCTTCCCCGGTCTAAATGATCTCCTGACTCAGACCGGAAGTCAGCCAGCCCAGACAATTACAACGGAAGCAGCACAAACTGCGCGGAACGCTAGCACACTCCCACCGCCTCTTCCTCCTCCAACCCCAGCGCCCGTAGCCATAACAGCACCCGTTGTGATAACGGCTGCACCCGCAGCGGGTGGTACGGGTGGTTCGAGCGGCGCGAGTGGAGGGGGCACAGGCGGCACGGGCGGCACGGGCGGCACGGCGGCGGCACGGGCGGTGCCCCTGCGCGCCCACCGACAACTGCGCCGCAACCGACGCCAGTGCGACCGACACCACGCCCTATTCCTCGTCCACCTATTGTTACGCCGCGCCCAACGCCGCGCCCCCCTATTGCGCCACCGTAAAGTGGCGAGGCTGGGATCATTTTTTCTTTTTCTTAATCGGACCTTTCGCAAAGTCCTTGATCTGCTTCTCGCTCATTCCGGTTTGCGTGGACTTGCCGGGCACGCTTGCGCGCCAGCTCGGTAACCATGAATTGCTGTAAGCTGGTCAGGAGCCGCGATCAATCTCCGATCCGCAGCAGATCCTCCCACTGTCGAAACTCGCCCTTGAAGCCCAGGCTCTCGGCGACCTGAAATGTTCAGATGACGCAAGGCTCGATCTGCTTGCCGGATTTCGGTAGTGTCGTTGTTTGGGGAGAGGAGGCTTGCTTGGCCATGCCCGCCAACGTGGCGCACCCCGGCTCGATGACAAGTCCGCGACGCCTTGCGAACATGGGTCCATAGGCAAACGTCCGTCACAACCGGTTGTTAGCCGGCCCCAGTTGTTTGCAACATAGCTGGCGGGGGCACCAATGTCATGCCATGACGCCGGAACAGGTCCGTCATCTCCGCACGGTCGGGCGGGCCACCCCCAGCGGCACCGATTACTTCGGCCGCCTCGCGGAAGTAAGCAGGGCCCAATATGGCAGGGGTTATGACGACGAGTTGTTTCACGTCCTCGCTACCGAGGTTGTCGAAGCGATGTAGCGCGCCTCGGGGGATGCATAGGGCCTGTCCGGGACCAACCTCGATCGGTGTGCCGTCAACCGTCCAGGTAAGAACGCCCTTGACACCGTAAAGAACCTCCTCATAGGCGTCGTTCTTGTGGGCCGGTGCCGCCAGCTTCTGCCCGACGGGGACGAAGACCTCAAATACCGACACGGTGCCGCCAGAATCGTCGCTTGTAAGCAGAAACCGGATCCCTATCGGACCAATCTTGATAGTCTCTTCCGAAGGATTAACTCTGGTCGTCCGCTGCTGCATAATACCGCCGCTTTCTACGATGCGACGATTTTCGTATTGTCAATCCCTGTTATGCCATAAATCCGCTGAAGGTCCCTCAGTTTTTGGAGAAACTCGGGCGGAGGCGGTCCGGAGGGCATGGGCGGCAGTGTAAGCGTTTCGGCCGGTCTGCTGAGCGCGATAAACATTTCTTCGAGGCCCGCAGGGCTGACTTCTACGAGGAACCCGGCTTCGCTGCTCAGCACCCTGAACTGGTGCGGGATATTTTTAGGAAGAAAAATGCTTTGGCCGGGACTTAAAACATGCTCCGCGTCTCCCGCTATGAATTGCATTTCACCTTCCAGCAGGTAATACAGCTCGTCTTCCTTTGTATGGATATGCGGCGGCGGCTCCAGCCCGCGGCGTGTATGCACTTCCATCAGCGCAAACCGACCGCCAGTGTCCTTGCCGGTAGCATGAAATGTCCATAAGCCGCCCATGTAGTGACGGCTTCTTTCAACGCCCTTTGCAGCGATGTAAACGGCAGCACAATTTTCCATATAACGGTTTAAAGTTAGGGGGTAGTGTTTTACCGGTATAGAATAAACAATATCGTGCATATCTACGCGATCAACGAGCGCAGCCTCGCGGAGCTCCGATCGATGCAAGATTGGTCCCTGAAACATATCAGCTCACAGCCGTTGGTCGGCGTGACCGAGGACGCTCGATCGGTGATCGATCTAGACGTGCGTCCTGGGGCGCGCCAGGGTTCCGGCTCCGCACTGCCATACCATCCATGAGCGGTCCGCGGTGGTACTTGCAGTTCATACGTTGAGAAGCGACGCGCTTCCAGTGGGTCCATAGGGAAAAACAGCACGGACGTTGTGTGTGCCACTAGATCGGGGGAGAGCGGCCCCGGGCGAAAACCATGCCCCTCCTCTCGCTTGGCGCTGGTGGGAAAAGCATGCTTTTTACTATCAGAACGTAACAACACCGGAGTCGTGCGGCATCCTCGATT
>CAWEOV010000011.1:0-23673 GCA_963810765.1 uncultured Verrucomicrobiae bacterium | reverse complement strand
TGGTAAGCGACAATCGGCGGAATTGGTGCGGAGGAGGAACAAGGCGAGGCCTTGGACGCTAAAACGCCATCTCATCGATCTTCGGCATCTTCGCGCCGGTCTTTTATGTGATGATCCGTGGATTCTCGAAGCGACGGAATTCAACCCCGGCCAATGTTGCCTGAGTGAGCGTTCAGACAAGAGCCGTCACGAAGCCGGAAACGACCAGCGCGACAGCCCAGGCTAGGTCGAAATTGAACCACGCGCGCTGCAAGATGCGCACCCCCAGTTTTTCATAGACGACCATTGCAACAAGACCCGCGACCAGCAGGTGCCCCAGGGTGTGAACAACGACCGCGACTGCGGCAAGCCAGGGATGGTTGAGGAGATCAAGATGCGCCCCATGTGCGCTGCGTGGGCGTCGTGAAGATTCTCTTGATGCATTGTCCCAAGAAAAACGGGCACGAGCATCAGTCCAGCTCCGTGCGCAGAGGCCATCAAGAACGACCATAACGTGAGATCGCGAAAGCCCACACGCATCCCCACCCATCGAGGGTGTCGCGCGCGAACAAGGCGATAGACGCCGAAGCCGATCAGTACTGCCGCTGCAATCCAGCGCAGTACCCAGTACGGGATGCTGGCGTGGATCAGTGCGACGAGGGCAACAACCAATCCCACAGAAAGCGCATGTCCGACAGCGATGGGCGGCAGGGCGTTCCAAACCGCTGAGCGCCGCTGTTCCTGCAGCCCGAGCGCTACCGCAAAGAGCCAGCCCATCCCGGGATTTATGCCATGGAAGGCGCCGAGTCCGAGCAGCGCCATCCACGGCCATACTTCGTTCACGGATAGCAGAATGAGTCGGATGAAGAGTCGCCGCCCTCGAGCCGGATCTGATGAATGCGGTAATCTTCCGGCTGCATAAAAAATTTGGTATCGAATGCGATCCCGCCCTCTGGCGCGGCATCGAGTTTCACCATCCAGCTTCCGACGCCCGCCGGATAGAATTGTTCATCCCACGCGGAGTAGAGAGAATTGGTGAAGTAGACGCGCTTGCCGTCGCGACTGACTTCAACCATCTGGGGGCCGCCGCGCAGCGGCTTGTCGGGCTCGGCGGGATGTGGTGTCTGACGCACCATTCCACCGATATGCACCGAGCCGGTCTTTTTGGGATGGAAAGGGTCGGAAACGTCGTATTGCAGCATTTCCCCTGTGCCCCAGCAGGAGACGTAAAGAAACCGATCGTCTATGGAGAGATCAATATCGGTGACGAAAGGCGGCACCGCTTTGAAGCCCTTAAGCAGCGGCGGGAGCTTCTCGGGATCGGCTGGCTCAGCAGGGATCTCGATCACTTTCTCAATTTGCCACGCTCCGTCTTGCCTATGCCAGAGCCAAATCGAGGCGCTCAGATCCTTGAGCGAGACGACGACACCCGCAAATCCATATGTCTTGGTGGGGTCGTGCGCGGGGCGCAATTCGAGAACCATCTGGTACTCCTTGCCAAGCTCGAGCGCCTGAACGTGGCGTCGCTTGCGCAAATCCCAAACATGCACCTGATGACCGTATCGGCCTTGCAAGAGTTCTTCGGGAATGACGCCGTTCTCGATTTGGTTGGGCGTGCCCCATTCGCTGGTCAACAGGGTGTCCTGAGTGATATGCCACCAGAAATCGTAGCCCAGGTATTGCGACCCCCGGTCCATCTCCCATTTCCCCAGGACCTCAAAGGTAAGGTGATCCAGAAGGAAAATGCCAGCAGGTCCATTCCCGTCCGGAGCGCCCAATGCGCTAATATAGATCCCCTCCGGTCCGCAATGGACCGTATGAGGGCGCGAATATCCCGTGCGTGCGAAGAGTTCCTGTGGTTCGATGATTTTCACGATCGAGGGATTCCGAGGATCGGGCTTGATATCCAGGATGTAGATTCGCGAAGAGCGGATGCCCGGCACAACCAAGTAGCGTCGCTCGACATGCGGATGCGGGGCATAGGGACAAAGCGCAGAACTGCAGGCGTTCCAGCCAAAATGATGCAATTCGTCTCCGGCATTGGGCAGAACGGTTTGCCCCACGCGCTTGCCATAGTTGGCTGACGCGGGGTCAACATCTATCACGAGCATCGCGTCGTTCAGCGTCCCACCGGGTGGATTGAGCGCGGCGACATAAGCGAGCCTCTCAGGAGGCGCCTGCATCGCAAGTCGGGGTGAGGGGTAGAAGGTGGGGTCTGGTCTGAGCAGTGGCATGAGATTTTCCTCCTGACTTAATAGGGTATGGCCGAATGAATTCCCGTCAAGAAGACACTGACCAAAAGGCCTCATGCGATCGAGTTCCGCGATTCGCTTCTTCACCGGACAACGCTTTCAGCGATGACAGAGCATTGAGAAGGCCAATGCGCCAAAGGTCACGGGTCACCACCCAGAAACGACATTGTAATATAAAGCCTCGTCAAGAGAAGGTGTGCTGATCATGCGCTCGCTCTCAAGTTGAGAAGTGGGAATCAAAGCTTGCGCGTGAATGACGAGGCCCTATCTTCCGCCAAACCATGAGCTTGCGCATAAATGACGAAGCCCCCGATTTTTCCGCCGAGACCACCGAAGGCCCGATCAGCTTTCACGAATGGATCGGCGATGGCTGGGCGATCTTGTTTTCACACCCGAAAGACTTTACTCCCGTCTGCACCACCGAACTCGGCTACATGGCCGGACTGCAGCCCGAATTCGCGAAGCGAAACTGCAAGATCATCGGGCTGAGCGTGGACCCGGTGAGCAGTCACGGAAAGTGGGCAGCGGACATCGAAGAGACTCAGGGCCACAAAGTGAACTATCCCGATGATCGGCGATCCGGAACTCAAAGTCGCGAAGCTCTATGACATGCTGCCGGCCGATGCGGGAACCACGTCCGACGGTCGCACGGCGGCGAACAATGCCACCGTGCGCACCGTGTTCGTGATCGGCCCGGACAAGAAGATCAAGCTGATGCTCAGTTACCCGATGAGCACCGGCCGCAACTTCGACGAAGTCCTGCGGGTCCTCGATTCGATTCAGCTCACTGCTACCCACAAGGTGGCCACCCCGGTGAACTGGAAGCAGGGCGAAGACGTGATCATCCTGCCGGCCGTTTCGGACGAGGAAGCCAAACAGAAATACCCCGATGGCTGGAAGGCACCCAAGCCTTACCTTCGGATCGTCCCCCAGCCGAAGTAGGCCCACCAACTGCCTGCATCGGGCCGCCAGGAGAGCGTCAAAAGACCGAATCGTTCTCGTCGGTCGTTCTCTGCAAATCCGACTTACCGCAAAACACTGATACATACCGGATCCAACCACATGCGTCGCTACAAAACGGCTTCCAGGCCGTGGAGCGCCAGCGATATTCGGAAGATTGGGTGGCAAAGGGGTCAGGAACCTGAAACGGGTTCAGTTCACGGGTGCGGTCAACGTTGCGAGCGCCGCAGAAGCTCTCATTGAAGTCACGCTTGAACTGGAACATGTTGCCAAGATCATCAGCTCCAGCGAACCGAGGCTGCGATAGACCTCGGGTGACACATCCTTGTAGCGAACCTCCCGACCCAATGCCCGCGTAAAGGCAGCAGCGATTTCGGCGCCGGTCAGATGCTCGCCGGCGATGCCGATCGTTTTACCAATCCACTCGTGACCCCTCCGGAGAATGCCGTAGGCGCACTTGCCGATGTCCTCGACGCGATACCAGGCAGCTTCTTGTCACCCATAGGCAGGGTGATCGCCGGCGTACCGTCCGGTCCTTTCTTGGGCCCCATCCCGAAGTGAATGAAGGATGACAAGCAAAACATGACGGACATCCAATGAAGTATGGCGGATTCAGCACACGGGGCAAAGGAAGCCGCGATCAATCCCCCAGTAACAAATCGGTCGCGCTCGAGGGGTGTCGATTCAAGCAGACTCAGGAATTTCCGAGGATCTCTCGCGCTTCTTCAATCCGCTCAATGCCACCCCGGTTCATATGGTGATATTTCACGATAAACTCAAATTTGTAAATGCTCACTGGTTTTCCCACTCGCGCACGGGCCGTTTCTGACAGCCGTTTCGGCCCTAAAGACTGCTTCTTCGGGGGCGGAAAAACTACCACTATGGTAACGGCCCCGGCAATGCCTCGCCACACTGGCATGTGCCTTTTATCTTTTCGAGGTTGACCATTCGGGCACAGGCCGGACAGCGAACAAATGTGTTGAAGGAGAATTTGAATGCTTCACCCTTTTGAGACGTAGGCTCTGGAGTATGGAAACAGACCCGTATAGCGCAGCTTTTCGTTGCATTGCAACTCTCGTTACATCGCCTGAAGAGAACAAACCCTACGATATGATTGATCCCAGGTCGGAGAGCGGCGCTTGCTTTTCGATTGTGCCCGAAGTGGCCTTCACGTTTCTCGTTCTTGCGTAGTATCGAAAACCCGCCTCTAGCCGCGAGGCTGCTCGTTGCCCGGCAAGGCGCCAGTCATGATGGCCACTACTTCGGCCATCGAATGCTGCTGCGGAGTTGTGAGAGCAACGCGTCGCCCGAGGCGCATGATGTGAATGCGGTCTGCTAACTCGAAAACGTGCGGCATGTTGTGACTGATGAGGATCACCGGAAGCCCTCGATCCCGGATCGTCCGGATCAGGTTCAGCACTTCTCCGGACTCGCGGACGCCGAGGGCGGCCGTCGGCTCGTCCATGATGACCAAGCGGCGAGCGAAAATGGCGGAACGAGCCACCGCCACCCCCTGACGCTGCCCGCCGGAGAGATCTTCGACCGCGCTGTCAATCGACGGAAGGCGGAACTTCAGCTCCTCCATTTTTTTCTGCGCTTCCCGCTTCATTCTGTCCTTATCCAGCAGCCGAAACCAGGAACCAAGCAGCCCGTGGCAGCGCACTTCTCGACCCAGAAAGAGATTGGTCGCGATGTCGAGGGCAGGAGCGACGGCGAGATCCTGGTAGACAGTCTCGATGCCGCGCTTGCGCGGGTCGAGGGGGCTGCGGAAGTGAACCGGTACTCCGTCCAGCAAGACTTCCCCCTCATCTGGTATAACCGCGCCGCAAAGCACTTTGATCAGCGTGCTCTTGCCCGCGCCGTTGTCACCGATAATCGCGAGCACCTCGCCTGCACGCAGTTCCAGGTTGGCGCCATCGAGCGCTGTCACGTGCCCGTAACGTTTGACGATATTACGCGCCTCCAATACGATTTCGCCCTGCGCCGGGACCTTGTTGTTCTCGACCGCGACCTTCATCGCTGCCTCCCTCTAGAGATCTGATCGACCGCGACGGCGCTGATCACCAGGACGCCGGTCACCAGATCTTGCCAGAGCGGGTCAATCCCGGAGAGGGTCAGACCGTTGCGCAATACGGACACGATCAAGGTTCCAATGAGTGTTCCCCAGATGCTCCCGCGTCCGCCGAACAGGCTCGTACCCCCGATCACGACTGCCGTAATGCTGTCGAGATTGGCACTTTGCAACGCATTCGGGTCAGCGTTGGGGATGCGGCCCAGAGAGAGCCATGCGCCGATCCCGTACAGGAAGGCTGCGAACGTATAGACGGAAAGGAGCCTGTTCTCTACGGGGATGCCTACAAGCCGGGCCGCCGCACGGTTGTTGCCGATTGCGTAAACGTGTCGACCCCAGGCGGTCTGCGTAAGCAGGTACCACACGAAGGCGTACAGACCGAACATGATCATCATCCCGCGCGTGATCCCGGTGCCGCCAACAATCCAACTGTTCCCTGTCCAGCCGAGCAAGTCGTCAGTTACCGGGAAGGACCCACCCTGCGCAAACAGGCGCGTAGCAGCGGTGACGATCCCAAGCAAACCGAGTGTGACGATAAACGGGGGCAACATCAGCCTGCTCACCAGCGTCCCGGCAACAAGACCAACGCACGTGCACAGCAAGATTGCGAATAACAGGCATAGCGCCGCGTTGTTACCCTCATTGACCAGGCGACCAGCGACAATCGTGCCGAGCACCGCAATAGAGCCGTTGGCGAGGTCGATCCCGGCCGTCAGGATGATCATCGTCTGACCGATCGCTAGCGTTCCGACGATTACGCTTTGCTGAATGACGAGCGAAAGGTTTCCGGCGGCCAGGAAAGTATCTGTGCTAAGTGAGAATATGGCGCAGAACACCAACAGGACAACGAGTGAGCCAATCGTCGGTGTCGCCAAGGCTCGGCCGAGCAGGGCCGCGCCGCGATTCGATGGCGCCATGGTGTTTGTCGACTAGGCTATCTCGTTAAAAGGGAGCGTCGACAGAACGCGCGGACTGCAGCCTAGCCCCAGCAGTTCTCCATGCCGAACTTCGTATCCTTTGAGGGCAGGCCCGGGAACGGCTTGTCGGTAATAAGAATCGCACCGGTATTGATAAACCCGCTCGGCTTCTTTCCGGTCTTGACGAAATCGACGACGTAGTCGACACCGCGAGTGGCCATTAACTTGGGAAACTGCATTACCGTAGCCGCAATTTTGCCGTCCTTGACGTACTGAACGCCTAGACAGCCACCGTCAATCGAAGTCAAAACGATGTCCTTGAGCTTGCCGGCCTTTTTGATTGCCGCGTAGGCGCCCTGCGCCGCCGGCTCGTTGATGGTGTAGACAACATTGATATCGGGGTGGGCGGTGAGGAGGTTCTCCATGGCCGTCTGACCCTCATCCAGTGCGCCGTGCGTGATCTGCTTACCGACGATCGCCGGGTCGCCTTCCTTGATGCCGAAGCCCTTGAGGAATCCATTATGGCGTTGCGTATCTACGGTGCCACCTGGCGTGCCGTCGAGCATCGCGAGCTTCGGGGCCTTATCCCCGAGCGCTTTCCTTGCGTACTGGCCCTGGAGAACACCAGCCTCGAAATTGTCGGTGGCAAGAGTTGCATCAACAGCATCCGCTGGATCCGTGGCCGTATCGAGGGCGATGACGAGGATGCCTTTGTCGCGAGCTTTTTTGACGGCGCCGAGCACTCCCGTGGAGTTGTTCGGCACGATCAGGATACCCTTGACGCCGGCGCTGATCATGTTCTCGATCGCTGCGACCTGCCCCTCATTATCGCCGTCGAACTTGCCGAACCGGGCGATGAGCTTCGCGCCGTGCTTTTCGGCTTCCGCCGCCGCTGTCTGCCGCATCTTCACGAAAAACGGATTGACTTCGGTCTTTGTGATCAGGCCGATCAGGATCTGGTCGCTGGATTCAGCAGCATTCCCCGAGATCGCTGAGATGCCGAAGACTGCAAGTATTGATACCAGAGCGGCAGCGAAAGCAAGCAATGGGCCGGACCTAGACCGATACCGGGTGCGGCCACAGCCCGTTTGCGTCTTCGTTTGTGTCATTGTTTCGTTTCCATCGTAAGTCTGACCGATGTTAGCTCCTTCGGTGCGAAGCGCCGTAGCCAGCGTCTCAACAATAATGCGCATTTTGTTGCCTTTGTTTGGGGGTTAAAATAGTGATCAAGCGCATGAAGTAGCGCGTAGGAGCATTTGGCCAGGGCCTTGAATCCTTGTCAATTCTTAACTTCGCCGCGGCAACCCAGGCCTTGATCCTGCAAGCCTGGGGCCGGCTGTAGGATGCCATGGCGTTGGGTCACCGTGTATCGTGGGGACAGCGTTCAGCAAGACGAAGGCGTGCGTGCAGCGGGTTGCTCCGATATCGAACTGGAAAAGGTGCACGCGGTCGGACCGCTGGACACTATCAAAGGCAATGACATCGTCTTGTGGGTGGCCGTCCATTCGCATCACGAACCCCGCAACAACAGTGAAGAGGCGGGCTTCTTGCCCTACCACGATCACTATGCCGAGTTCTCCATCCGGCCGCGCACAGAAGTATTTCCGAGGCAAGGAGCCAGCCGGGGAAGGCCTGCCAGTTGAAAGCGGGGTTTCTGTCCTTTGACGAGAACGGACCATTCCTACGATGGCAAGGCCGATGTCCGAGCCGAGATAAAGCAGATCCGCAAAGAGCAGCGGATTGGCGAAAGTAAGAGCGAGATCGAGGGTATTGCACCATACTCGAATGACCGCGTTGTTGCAGCTTTCCATTTCGTCAGCGAAGCACTCGTAGCTTTGGCCGGCGATTTGAAAAGAACTGGCAAAGAAGTCCTGAGGACTATCGTGTGCGTCACCACGGAATCCGGTCAGGACCGTCACGCAGAGCGTGCGAATCATACTCAACTACGAGAAGCGACATGACGGTTGTTCCAAGCGGGTTGGCTGCTGTCGGACGGTATGCATTACCTATCCGAATTTCTGCGCGGTATGTTTCCAAATCATTCCCGGACCAGGAGTGCGAATTTTCTACGGCACTGTTATTCCTAACTATGGGCTCTGTGGAGGCGGCGTTGAGGTGTACTTTCCCGATGGGACGGGACCAAGAACTGTTTCGTATTTGAGGGACTTGCCGGAGAAGTGAAGCCTTCAACGATGGTTACTCTCGAATCCTCAACAAATGCTCCCACTGGCGAAAGTCGCCCTTGAAGCCGATGCTCTCGGCGACCTGAAACATCGAGACGATGCAACGCTCGATTTGTCTGTTTCCCTTGCCCGTGCGCTGGCAAACTAGGCGGTATTCCCGGCGAGAATGGTAAACGTGAGACGCAAATCGGTCTTGCTCACTGGCTTCGAGCAGGGCCAGTAGCTTTTCGATCGCCTGTTGAGTCGCGAAAAATGACTCCAAGAAGCCGTTGGCGGCTTACACGGTTGCTGCTACCACCCGATCTCGCCCGGCGCGTGCTCGAAACGTGAGCCGCCCGGTGGCTTGACTTCTTCAAGGCTCGCGCGGACCATTTGCAAACAGAGAGGCTACCATGAAGACGTACGACAAGATTTACATCGGCGGTGAGTGGACTCAGCCGTCGGGCAAGGGAACATTCGACGTCGTCGATTCCTCGACCGAAGAACTCATCGGGCGCATCCCCGCGGGCGACGCCGCGGACGTCGATCGCGCGGTGAAGGCCGCGCGAGCCGCCTTCGACGGGTGGTCGCGGACGCCAGCCGCCGAGCGCGGCAAGTTCCTCGAGAAGATCCAGGCCGGCCTCGCCGAGCGTAGCGCGGAGATCGCGAAGACGGTCGCGGGCGAAGTCGGGATGCCGCTCCCCCTGGCCACGAGGATCCAGGCTGGCCTCCCGACGCTCACGTTCGGCTCGGCCGCGCAGCTCGCGCAGACCTACGAGTTCGAAGAGCGCACGGGAAACTCTCTCGTCATCCGGGAAGCCGTGGGCGTCGTCGGCTGCATCACGCCGTGGAACTACCCGCTCCACCAGATCGCCGCGAAGGTCGCGATGGCGCTCGCGGCGGGCTGCACCGTCGTGCTGAAGCCGAGCGAGATCGCGCCGCTCAGCGGCTTCATCCTCGCGGAGATCGTCGATTCGGTGCGGCTGCCGCGCGGCGTGTTCAACCTGGTGAGCGGCGACGGACCGACCGTCGCCGAGGCCATCACGAACCATCCCGAGATCGACATGGTGAGCTTCACCGGGTCAACCGCCGTGGGGAAGCGCGTGAGCGAGGTCGCCGCGAAGACCGTCAAGCGGGTCGCGCTCGAGCTCGGCGGCAAGAGTGCGAACGTGATCCTGGAGGACGCGGATCTCGCCAAGGCCGTGAAGGCGGGCGTGGAGAACTGCTACCTGAACTCGGGGCAGACCTGCTCCGCGTGGACGCGCATGCTCGTGCC
This sequence comes from uncultured Verrucomicrobiae bacterium, assembly GCA_963810765.1. Taxonomy (GTDB): domain Bacteria; phylum Verrucomicrobiota; class Verrucomicrobiia; order Chthoniobacterales; family Terrimicrobiaceae; genus DASTFP01. Next base: position 14,056 of record CAWEOV010000011.1, on the reverse strand, counting down.
GAAGTCGAAGCACGACGAGGCCGTCGCCCTCGCGAAGAAGGTGGCGGAGAACTTCACCGTCGGCAGCGCGTACGAGCCCTCGACGCGCCTCGGCCCGCTCGCTTCGAAGGCGCAGCAGGAGCGCGTGAGGACTTACATCAAGAAGGGCGTGGAAGAGGGCGCGACGCTCGTCACCGGCGGTCCCGAGCAGCCGGAGAACCAGCCGAAGGGGTTCTTCGTGAAACCCACGGTCTTCGCGAACGTCGACAACAAGATGAAGATCGCCCAGGAAGAGATCTTCGGGCCCGTCCTCTGCATCATCCCCTACGAGACGGAAGAGGACGCGATCCGCATCGCGAACGACTCGGTGTACGGCCTCGCCGGGGGTGTCTGGTCCGCCGATCCAGAGCGCGCCAAGCGCGTCGCGCGGCGCATCCGCACGGGCCAGATCAACATCAACGACGCGCAGTACAACCCCTTCGCGCCGTGCGGCGGGTTCAAGCAGTCCGGGCGCGGCCGGGAGTACGGCAAGTGGGGCCTCGAGGAGTTCCTCGAGGTGAAGAGCATGCAGGGCGGCTGAGGGAGGCGCGACGTGCGCGTTCCTGCAGACGTCTCCGCGCGCTCGGGGACGCCCTTCGTCACGTGACGACCGGCAGGCTCCTCGCCGTTTTTGCCGCTACTTAGGTATCGGCGGCATTCGATGCTCCACGATGCTTGATCGACGAAGGCACTTTTGAATGTCATCTTGAAAGCCCGATTCGCCCGTCGCGCCTTTGCTCGTCAGGCTTGAAATCAAGATCGCCGTCGAGCCAAGCCCAATACGCCTCTAACGTATCCCGCGATCTCGACATGGTTGATGTGCGAATGTCCCATGCCGCGTCCGAGCAGCGGGTGATGAAAACTGTAACTCGCCTTGTTTCGGGGCTGCGTGATTGGGCGTTTTAGTTCCTTGCTTTGGGTCTGGCTGGAGTAGCGAGACTTGATAATATTACTGGTCGCTCTCAATCGCGTCCCGAGTTCGGGCGTGGTTTCTACGGACTTTCGGAGGCACGGTACATCCTGTGCGTGGGAGAGATATCGCATTTCCGGCCAAGACAAGACGGGTGACGAGATTGCATTCGGGCGCTGAATGTCACGGTCATTCAACTGTCGTCTTCCCGGAGAAAGGCGGATTTTCGGTAACAGAGAAGGTAACAAAAGGTAACAATTTTTCCGCCAAAACGGCACTAAACTGCACTTTCAATCAGAACTGGCGAATCGTCCTTAGACGCTCTATTTATCTGATATAGAAGGCGATTTGCCAGTCTAAATCAGTGGCGACCCTAACGGGATTCGAACCCGTGTTACCGCCGTGAAAGGGCGGTGTCCTAGGCCACTGGACGATAGGGTCTCAGAGAGGGCCGCAGAAGATGGGATAAATCAAGCTGTCGAGCAAGGCGAAACTTACCGCGAACGACGTCGGAATAAAGCACAATCCGAGGCTGGTTTCGGGCGGGTGCTCGACATCGTCCTCTTCTGATGCCTGTTGCTTCGGATTGGTTTTCGCAATTTGTTTCAACGCCACGTATGTCTATTGTCTTGCGCAGCCTCAATTTGTCATGAGCCTCTATTTACCTGTCCGGCCCCGCCGCTTGCGTCAGTCCAACGCCATCCGACGGCTTGTTGCGGAGACGCATCTGCTTCCCGGCGATCTGATTTATCCGCTGTTCGTTCATGACGAACGCGAGAACGCGGAAATTTCCTCGATGCCCGGCATCCTCCGGCATTCCCTCGACTCGCTTGTTCACGAATGTGAGGAAGTTCTTGCCGCTGGAATTCTCGCGGTCGCCGTTTTTCCTTCAATCAAGCCTGGATTAAAGAATGCGCGGGGTACGCATGGCCTCAAGGATGACAATCTGCTCTACCGGGCCGTGCGGCGAATCAAGCAACAGTTGCCCGAATTGGTGGTTATAACCGACGTCGCCCTGGATCCCTTTACGAGCCACGGTCACGATGGCGTACTCGCGGCGGACGGAAGCGTCGACAACGATGAGACGGTCTCGATCCTGCGCCGCCTTGCTGTCAAGGAGGCTCAAGCGGGAGCAGATATCGTCGCACCGTCGGACATGATGGACGGCCGCGTCGCGGCGATACGGGAAGCCCTCGACGAACAGGGGTTTCAGGACACGATTATCCTATCATACGCCGCCAAATATGCCTCGGCATACTATGGCCCGTTTCGGGATGCTGTTGGCAGCAAGATTGGCAAAGATGCGATCAGCAAGGCCACCTATCAGATGGATCCCTCAAACGTCCGAGAGGCTCATCGCGAAATCGCGCTCGATGCGGAGGAGGGAGCCGACATCGTCATGGTCAAGCCCGCCGGACCTTATCTCGATGTGATCCGGGCGGTAAAGGAGTCCACCCAACTCCCTGTGGCAGCCTACCAGGTTAGCGGCGAATATGCGCAAATCCACGCCGCTGCTAAACTCGGCTGGCTCGACTATCACCGCACCCGCGACGAAGCGCTGCTTGCCATCAAACGAGCCGGTGCTGACATCATTATTTCCTATTTCGCCAAAGAAGTTGCTTTGGGGTTGAGACGTTGAGAGTGGCTCCCCCGACGGGGGGAGCTTCAGGTATATTTGACGACTTCCTCGATGGTCGTGATGCCGTCGTAGATTGAGCGGAGACCATCTTCGTGCAGGGTGGTCATTCCAAGCTCGATGGCTTTTTGTCGTATGACGACGCTCGGAGCGCGGCTATTGATCAAGTCGCGAAGGGGGTCGCTGATTTTCAGGAGTTCATAGATCCCCTTGCGTCCCTTGTAACCTGTTTCGTTGCAGGTTTCGCAACCCTTGCCGTAGTAGAAATTCTTGTCTCCGATGTCGTGCGGTGTGAGGCCTAAAGATCGAAGGACATTTTCGGTGGGCTCGTAGGGTGCGCGGCACTCGGAGCATATTTTCCGGATGAGGCGCTGGGCGAGCACGCATTCCAGGGAAGCCGAGATCAGGAAGGGTTCGACGCCCATGTCGATGAGGCGTGTTACCGCGCCGGTCGAGTCGTTGGTATGGAGGGTGGTGAAGACGAGGTGACCGGTGAGGGAAGCCTGAATGGCAATCTGGGCGGTTTCGGTGTCTCGAGTTTCACCGACCAGGATGCGATCGGGGTCCTGCCGGAGGAACGCCCGGAGGAGGCGTCCGAAAGTGAGTCCGATTCCCTCGTTGACGGGAACCTGTATGATGCCGTCGATTTCGTATTCGACCGGATCCTCTGCAGATAGCAGTTTCGAGTCGATGGTATTGATCTTTCGCAGACAGGAATACAACGTGGTCGTTTTTCCGGAGCCAGTCGGGCCGGTGACGATGAAAATGCCGTTTGGTTTCTCGATTACCTCGAGAATGTAGTCGTAGATATAATCGGGCATCCCAAGATTTTCGAGATCGAGGTTGGCGCTCGATCGATCCAGCACCCGCAGCACCACGCTTTCACCGAAGGCTGTCGGGAGCGTGGACACGCGAAGGTCGATCGGGTTGCCGTTGACGACCCGTAAAATACGACCGTCCTGGGGCAGGCGCCGTTCGGCAATGTTTAGGTTGGCGATGACCTTGACTCGCGAAATGACGGGAAGGGCGAGATGGCGGGGCGGGGGATCCATCTCATACAAGGCGCCATCCACCCGGTATCGAATTTTGAAGTCGGTCTCAAAGGGCTCAAAATGGATGTCGCTTGCGCGGGCGGAGACGGCCTTGTCCAATATCAGATCAACAAAGCGAATGATGGGAGCGGCGTTGGCTTCCTGGGCGACGACCTGGGCATTGAATTGGTCGTCGCCGACCTCATCGAGAGTAACCTCGGTGTTTTCTCCGAGCTGGGCGAGAACGTCCTCCATGGTGGAGGCTTCTGTTCCGTAATGTTGCGAAATCAGGTCACGGACCTTGGAGGATGGCGCGACCACGACTTGGATCTCTCGTCCGAGAGCGAAGCGGAGATCTTCCGCAATCTGGGGGTTGAGCGGATCAACGAGGGCGACATAAATGGTGTTCTCCGCATGGCCGACGGGAAGCGCCCCGTGCAATCGGGCGAGCCCGCCTGGAACAAGGTGAAGGGTGTGAGATGCGCCGTCGAACATGCTCAGATCGACGACCTCTGTGCCGAGGGACTCGGCGATGAGCGCGAAGAACTTGTCTTCAGTGACGATGTCGTGATCCACCATCACGTCCTCGATTGGCTTGCCGGTGGTCGCGGCTTCCTGTGCGAGGGCATAGCCCTCGTCGGAATCTATCCAACCCGCTTCGACGAACATTTCTGCGACTTGCTTGGGATCCATGGCTTAGTCAACATCCGTCATCGTGGTGGTGATGACTTCCTCGGCTGTGGTCAATCCTGCGAGGACCTTGCGAACTCCGTCTTCTCGCAGCGTGCGCATGCCGAGCTCGCGAGCCCGGCCCCGAAGCTGATTGGTGGTGGTGCCATTGATGATCATGTGGCGCACCTCGTCGTCAATAATAAACAATTCGAAGATCCCCATGCGGCCTTTGAAGCCCTTGCCTCGGCAGTTTTCGCAACCATGCGCCTTTTTTACGGAGCCTTCCGAGATTTGGTTGGCATGGATGCGCAGGCCCTTTGCTTCATACACTGTGAGCTCGCCGGGCTCTTTGCACTTTGAGCAGAGACGCCTAACGAGGCGCTGCGCGAGTACGGCGCGAACGGAACTCGACACCAGAAACGGCTTGATGCCAATATCGATGAGACGCGCGATAGCACCCGGGGCGTCGTTGGTATGCAGGGTCGAGAGAACGAGGTGGCCCGTGAGGCTCGCGTTGATGGCGATGCTGGCAGTCTCCATATCGCGGATCTCACCAATCATGATGATGTTTGGAGCCTGCCGCAACATCGAGCGGAGCGCCGCCGGGAATGTCATTCCGATACTGGAATTGACCGGAACCTGGTTGATTCCGCTGAGCTGGTATTCCACAGGATCCTCAACGGTGATGATCTTGCGGTCCGGCTTGTTCATGTAGTGCAGCGCGCTGTAAAGAGTGGTCGTCTTGCCCGAACCCGTCGGGCCCGTGACCAGGATGATGCCGTCCGGCATGCTGATAAGCCGCTCGAACTTGAGCTGATCGTCGGAGAGGAAGCCGAGATCGGGAAGCCCGAGCGCCAGCGAGGTTTTGTCCAGGATGCGCATCACGATGCTTTCGCCATGGATGGTCGGGATGCTCGAAACTCGGAGATCGATCGATTTCTTGCCAAGCTTGAGTTGGATTCGGCCATCTTGGGGGATCCGCTTTTCTGCGATGCTCATCGATCCCGACATGATCTTGAGCCGGCTCGTGATGGCGGAGTGAAGTTTTTTTGGCGGGCTGGCCATCTCTTGCAACACGCCGTCGATGCGGAAGCGGACGCGAAACTTCTTTTCCAGCGGCTCGAGATGAATGTCACTGGCACGATGGTTGTAAGCCTCGAGCAGGAGCGTCGAAACCATTTTGATGATAGGAGCGTCGCCCGCGGTAGTGCTTTCCTCGACACCTTCGGTCCTAAGCATCATATCAGCGGAACCGTTCGAACCCGCTTCGCCTTCTGCGCCGTAGAAGTCGGCTACGGACTTCTTGATGGAGTCCGGAGTGGCGCAGACGTATTCAATGTCGCGATTGAGAATGAAGGAAAGAGTGTCCGCCGTTTCCATGTCCATCGGGTCCCCGATCGCCACGACGAGCGTGCCGTCGCGCAGCGCAACTGGCACGGCGCGATAGCGTTTGGCGATGTCGGCATCCATCGACTGCAAGACATCCGGAGGTGGCGCGACAGCGCTGAGATCGATGAATTCCATGCCGTTCCGAGCTGCGAGCGTTCGCACAACATCCTCCTGGCTCACGAGGCCTTGCTCGATCAGTTCCCTCAAAACGCTTCCCGCACCGGCTTTGACGCGGGCTTGCTCAACCTGTCTCTGGGTGAGTAGTCCAACCTCCCGGAGTATTTCTGCGACATATTCTTCGTTGTGAGACACGATGCTTCGGAGGTTCCCTCTTCACGATCACGGAAGAGGTTCGGAGGGTCAATGGCAACTTTCAGACTTGGGCAACGCGGACGATCAGAACGCGAAAGGCGCGCAGAATGTATGCCAGATGCCTGAGAGTTAAGAATTGAATCGCGGCCATACAGAGCTAAAGAGAGGGATATTGTGCCCACAAAATACCGCACCTACCTCATCTTCGGCGCGCCCGGCAGCGGCAAGGGAACCCAAGGCCGGACGCTGGGAACTATCCCGCGCTTTTTCCACTGTGCGTGCGGGGATGTTTTCCGTTCGATCGATACGCGCACTCCGCTCGGCAAGGCATTTCTCGAGTATTCAAGCAAAGGACAGCTTGTTCCCGACGAGATCACCGTCGAGCTTTGGCGGGTAAGCATTCAACTTTGCGTGGACTCGCATCAATTCAAGCCCGACATCGATTTTCTGGTGCTCGACGGCATTCCGCGTAATGTTTGTCAGGCTGACCTTATGGACCCCTTCATCGATGTGAAAAAGGTGTTTCACCTGAGCTGTCCGGATCGTAGCAAGATCGTCACGCGACTCAAAAAGCGAGCGATCAAGGACAATCGCCTTGATGACGCGAATGAGGAAGTCATCGGCCATAGGCTGGATACCTACCAGCGGGAATCGAAGCCGCTGCTTGACCACTATGGCGGCAGCCTCATCGTGAACATCGACGCCACCGAGCCGCCGATCGTCGTCCTGAATACGATCGTTTCGCATATTGTGGACGGACCCAAGAATGACTTCCTCGCGGAGGAAGCCAACTTTGCCGTGGGGAATTAGGTGCGACAGTTCGAGAACTTCCGCGCTTCTTCGCTTTACTGCCGAAAGTGCGGTCGCGCCATGCCTGTGCGCGAGCGTCTGCTGCTCGTGCTTCCCGGCAAAGAAATTTACGACTACCTGTGCACCGGTTGCGCAGAATCGCTCGGTCAACGTGAAGTCCAGCAGGGGACGAGGCAGGGAGTTCCTCCCGGCCTGATTCTTCGTTAGAGGATCGGAGGCAGCGCCCTCCGTCGCGCATGCGCGTTGTCTTTCTTGGCACTGGGGAAATTGGAGTTCCCTCTTTGAGAGCGCTCGTCGCGACCGGCTCACATCAAGTGCTGGCGGTTTTCACTCAACCGGACCGCCCGGCAGGCCGGGATCTCCGGCTGCGTGCACCGCCTGTGAAGGTCGCGGCGCGAGAACTCGATCTCGACGTCTTCCAGCCCGAGAAAATCCGCGCCTCCGATGCGTATTCCGAACTTGTCACCTTGAGACCCGAGGTGATTGTTGTCGCGGCATATGGACAAATTCTGCCAAAAGCTGTCCTCTCATTGCCGCCATTTGGATGCATCAATATCCACGCCTCTCTTCTGCCACGGCACCGCGGCGCTTCGCCGATTCATGCCGCTATCCTGGCAGAAGATAGCGAAACAGGTGTCACGATCATGCAGATGGACGAAGGCCTCGATACGGGCGACGTTCTTTTCAAAGTCGCCACTCCCGTCGGACCGGGCGAGACGGCCGGGAGCTTGCACGACCGGCTTGCTCAGCTGGCACCGAATGCCCTGTTGGCATGCCTCGACCTTTTGGGCCGCAGCGCCATGTCGCGAGAGAAGCAAGACGGCTCGCTTGCAACTTACGCTCCGAGGCTCACGCGCAAAGACGGCGAAATCGATTGGAGCAAGCCTGCCGAGGAAATCGAAAGGCGAGTCCGCGCCATGACGCCGTGGCCGGGCGCTTACACGTTTGTCACTCTGCAGGATACCCAGGTGATCTTGAAAATTCACCGAGCTGAAGTTTTCGAACGAGGCGGCGAACCGGCTGGAACCGTTGTAGCGGCAAATGATCACGGAGTCCTCGTCGCGGCAGGAAAGGGCGGGATCCTTTTGAAGGAGCTGCAGATAGCAGGCGGTAAGCGACTGACGGCAGCCGAGTTCTTGCGCGGACACCCGATCGCTCCCGGGGTGCACCTCGGGAAGACGGAGTAAGATTTTCCCTTTTCATGGCGAAGGAGATAGGATTTTATGACGCGTTCAAAACCCGATGGCTTCCAATCATTACAAACGTGTCATCCTCAAACTGAGTGGCGAAGCGCTTCGCGAGAAGGGCAGTCGTGACAATATCTCGCCGCAAATCGTTCAGCAGCTTGCCAAACAGATCGCCGAGGTCAAGGATCTTGGCATTGAGCTGGGGATTGTCATCGGAGGGGGCAACATTTGGCGCGGGCTTTCTGCAACGCATCGCGGCATGAATCGCGCGACTGCGGATTACATGGGCATGCTCGCCACGGTAATCAATGGCCTGGCGCTCATGAGCGCGCTGGAAGATGCGGGGGTTACGGTCCGTGTGCAGACAGCCATCGAAATGAACAACGTTGCGGAACCATTCATCCTGCGGCGCGCTATCCGGCACCTGCAAGTCGGCCACGTCGTCATTTTTGTCGCCGGAACGGGCAATCCCTTCTTCTCGACCGACACGACGGCAGCATTGCGTGCGAACGAGATCGGCGCAGAGGTCATCCTAAAAGCGACGAAGGTGGACGGCATCTACGACAAGGATCCGGTGAAGCATTCTGATGCCGTGAAATACGAACACATTACCTACGGCGAGGCGCTGGCAAAGCGTCTGCAGGTAATGGATTCCACGGCCTTCAGCCTTTGCATGGACAACAAAATGCCCATTATCGTCTTCGACATGAGCAAACCCGACAACGTCCGCCTCGCGCTGCGCGGTGAGAAGGTTGGCACGCTGGTATCCGAAGATTCGCAAAGCAAATGAGTTTGGATGAGGCACTTTTTGAGGCGGAGGAGGCGATGGAAAAGGCCGTGGACTTCATGATCCACGAATTTGCCGCAATCCGCACCGGTAAAGCATCGCCCGCGCTTGTTGAAAACCTTGACGTCCAAGCCTACGAAAGCTCGATGAAATTAAAGCAGCTTGCGCTCATTTCCGCGCCAGAACCGCGCCTGCTTGTTATTCAGCCATTTGATGCGTCGACGGTGAAGGATATCGAGCGCGCCATTAATGAGTCGAAGCTCGGAATCGCTCCAGCGGTGGACGGAAAGATCATTCGCATTCCCATTCCGGAACTTTCCGAGGAGCGCCGCCGGGATCTTGCGAAAACGGTCAAGCATCTCGCCGAAGAATGTCGCGTCCGGGTGCGCGCTTGCCGCCGCGAGGCAATGGATGCCGCCAAGAAATTGCAGAAGGCCGGTGAATTGACAGAGGACGAGCTGCGCGACGCCGAGGGAGAAATTCAGAAGCTTACTGATAAATATGTCGCTTCCGTGGAGAAGCACGTTGAAACGAAAGAAGTCGAATTGTTGAAGATCTGATGAAAGTTCACTCTCCCGCTTGCCCCAACCCGCTGCGACCCGCTCCGTGGAAGGTATGCTGTCTTCTCTTATTCGTTTTGGTGACGACGCTTTCCGCGGTCGTCGTGCGCCCGGCACCCAATGTCAATTGGATCGATTCTTCAGGGCGGCAGAAGGCATTGTCGGCTTTTAAAGGCCAGCCGGTCGTGCTCCTCATCGCGCCTTCTCCGCGAGATCGTTCATTCCGTTCGCAGCTCGGACAATTGAGAAGGATGTACGAGCGTTATGCGGCGCAGAGGGTCGTGTTCATTGCCGCCTTTACGGGAGAGGGAGGGCGCATTGAGTCGAACATTCCCTTCGTTCTCGCCGCGGACGGTCCGCGCGTGGGGTATGACTACGAGGGTAGCGAGAGATTCCGGATCGCGTTCATCGGTCGCGACGGGAACCTTGACTATGTCACCAACAAGGTCATCCCGGCGCAGCGCGCTTACGATATTGTCGGCAATTCTTTTATCCCCCAGCGGGATTTGCGCCGGCCCTAATCGCCGCCTGGGACTTATTTGAGCGCGCGTCTGGCCTCGACGATGTCCACCCATATCGGAAGGGCCAATTCACCACCCGTCCCGCCTGGCATGATCTTTTTTGGCTGGTCAAAGCCAACCCATACGCCGCAGACGAGCTGGTCGTCGAAGCCCACGAACCACGCATCCTGATAGTCGTTGGTCGTTCCTGTCTTTCCGGCCGCGGCGTGACGGAGTCCGAGTTGCCGAGCCCTGGCGCCGGTTCCTCGAGTGAGGACCTCCTGCATTAGAGAAGCTGTTGCTCTGGCAGCCTCGGGTTCCACGATGTTGAGCTTGCCGTGTGTGGCCTTATAGATAGCTTGTCCGTCCGGGTCGGCAATGCGTTCGATGAGGTAAGGCTGCAATTTCACGCCTCCAGTGGCGAACACGGTGTACGAGGCGGTCAAGTCCTTCAGATTGGATTCAAATGCTCCCAAACAGAGCGAGGGAAAACGGGGCGGATTCTGGGATAGTCCCGACCGGACGACGGTCTCCCAAATGGAATCAAGTCCCGCCCAAACGCCGATGCGCACGCTCATGGTGTTGCGCGAGAGCACGAGGCCGTCGCCCGCTGGAAGTTCTCCGCGATAAGTGTTGTCCGAGTTGGAGGGATCGTAGCGTCCATATGCCGCAGGAAGCTCACCGGGGCGCAGCCGGCCGTCATCCACGAGATCGCCCGGGCGCAGCCCGTTCTCGAAGGCTTTGGCATAGACGAAAGGCTTTACCGAAGAGCCGACTTGTCTGTGGCCCAGCACAGCGCGATTGAACTTGCTGCGGTCGTAGTCCCGTCCGCCGGCAACGGCCCGGATACCGCCGGTGTGCCTGTCGATCGCAATCGCAGCTGCCTCCAGATACGGCGCGGCATCTTCGCCTTCGAGGTTTTCGGAAGAAAAGGCCTTCATCGGCTTGTGAGGAAAGCCTGGCAGCGATTCGATTTGTTGGAGCCGCCGCTGGAGGCTTCCCTCGGCGACGCTCTGGAGCGCGCCGTCGATAGTCGTGTAGATTTTTAATCCTCCATTGTCGAACTGGTCGCGGTCGATCACGAGCTCGAGCTCCCGGAGAATGGTATCCATCGCCCAGTTGTCCTGAGGGGATGCGCGGCGCTTTTGCGCGATCTTCGGCGTGGAGGCAATGGCGGCTACCATCTGCTTTTCGTTGATGAAATCGAGCTTGCGCATGCGGGCCAGAACAGCGTTTCTCTCGCGAACGGCCTTCTTCAGGTTGTTGAATGGGGAAAAGCGGTTTGGACTTCGGACAAGCCCGGCGAGCATCGCGGCCTCCGGGAGGTTCATCAGGGAGGCTGGCTTGCCGAAGTAGGCCTGACTGGCTGTCTCGACTCCGTAGTACCCGCTGCCAAAGTAGATCCGGTTCATGTAAGCTTCCAGGATCTCTTCCTTGGACAACTCAGTTTCGATCCGGTGGGCAAGGGCGGCCTCGATCATCTTGCGAATAAGGTTTTTACCGCCGAGCGGAAAGCTATTCCGCGCGAGCTGCTGGGTAAGTGTGCTCGCCCCCTCGCGAAAGCCGCCGGCGACGAAGTTTCGCACAACGGCGCGCGCGATTCCGATGGGATCGATCCCGTGATGGTAGTAGAAACGCGTGTCCTCGCGCGCGAGCAGCGCATTCACGAAGTCGTTCGAGATTTTGTCGAATGGAACGACCACGCGGTTCTCGCCGGCGAGACGGCTGTAGAATATTCCATCCTTATCGTAAACGGCCGAACGCTGAGGCATGTCGCTAATCGTCTTCAGATCGAAGGTCAGCGACCACGCATAGAAAAAGAGAGTGATGACCATCCAGAGAAGGACCACTACCACCGCCACTTTGATACCAAGGCCGAGAAGCCGGTCCTTGAAACTGCGGCGCGAACGGACGGTATGCCTGCTTTTTTGTCGAGTGCGGACTTTGGACACTTGCTTGCGTCAGTGGTGATGCCTTTTATGGAAATACGTTGAAAATCCAAATTCTCACCATTTTTCCCCGCATTTGCGATGGGGTGCTACATGAGAGCATGCTCAAGCGCGCGCAGGAAAAGGGACTCGCAACACTTGAGGCGCTGGATCTGCGCGACTGGGCGAAGGACAGGCATCGTACGACCGACGACGCTCCGTACGGCGGTGGACCTGGCATGGTGATGAAGATCGAGCCCATCGCGCTGGCACTCGATGCATTGCGCGGTCAAGAAACGCGGGTCCTCTTGATGACGCCCCAGGGGAAACGCTTCAATCAAAAGATGGCGGAGGCCTATTCTCGTGAGAGCCACTTGATCATCATTTCCGGCCACTATGAGGGCGTGGACCAGCGCGTGGCCGATCACCTTGTTGATGACGAAGTCTCCATCGGTGATTATGTCCTGACAAACGGTGCGCTGGCCGCCCTTGTGTTCACGGATGCCGTGGTGCGTCTCATTCCCGGCGTGTTGGGTGATGCCGGAAGCGCGGCACAAGATTCGTTTTCCACAGGTCTCCTGGATCATCCGCACTACACCCGGCCGGAAAATTTCAACGGATGGGTAGTGCCTGAGGTCCTGCTTTCGGGCAATCACGCCGCTATCGAAGCCTGGCGCCGGAAATCCGCCCTCGAATTGACCCGTTCGCGCCGTCCAGATTTGATATGACCCCCTCGTTCGCGTATCCAAAAAACACAGTCCAAGATTGACTCGCAAATCCTCGCTATAAACACATGAATTTTCCAAATAAATTCACCTGGGGCGCTGCCGCCGCCTCATATCAAATCGAAGGCGCGTGGGATGAGGACGGGAAGGGACTTTCGGTTTGGGACATGCTCGTTCGGCAGCCCGGAAAAATCTGGGAAGGGCACACAGGCAACGTCGCCTGCGACCACTATCATCGCTATAAGGAGGACGTCAGTCTGATGCGTGAAATCGGCGTCAACGCGTATAGGCTGTCGGTTGCCTGGCCGCGGGTGCTTCCCGAGGGCAGGGGATCGATCAACGCCCAGGGCTTGGGCTTCTATGACCGGCTGATTGATGAACTGCTCGAGAATGGCATCGAACCGTGGGTAACGCTTTTTCATTGGGACTATCCTTATGAATTGTTCCTTCGCGGAGGCTGGCTGAACGCGGACAGCCCGAAATGGTTCGCCGACTACGTTGAGGTGGTTGTAGACCGGTTGTCAGACCGCGTCGGCCATTGGATTACCCTCAACGAGCCGCAATGCTTTCTTCACCTTGGCCATTCTGTCGGCGACCATGCTCCGGGAGTTAAGCTGGGCCTTCACGAGGTGTTGCTCGCTACTCACCATGCCCTATTGGCGCATGGCCTGGCGGTTCAAGCCATTAGAGCGCGAACGAAAAAGAAGTCTCTCGTCGGCTGGGCGCCGGTGGGGTGGTTTTGCTATCCCATTTCAAACAGACCCGAGGATATCGAGGCAGGTCGTCGCGCTACGATGCGGGTAGCGAATGGATGGAACAACTGCTGGTACGCGGATCCGGTGGTTTTGGGCCACTATCCCGAGGACGGTCTGCAAGCCTTTGGCGGCGCTGTCCCAAAGTTTCCTTCGCGCGATCTTGAAACCATGTGCCAGCCGCTGGATTTCTATGGCTTCAATTCGTATACCGGCGTTCCGACCATGGCCGGTCCCGATGGCAATCCGGTCCATTCCAAACTTTCCCCCGGCTTTCCGCACACGCTGTTCTTATGGAAGGTCACCCCGGAGGTTCTCTACTGGGGGCCGAAATTCATGGCGGAGCGCTACAAGCTCCCCATCGTGATCACGGAAAACGGAATGTCGAACTGCGATTGGGTTGCGCTGGATGGCGGTGTCCATGATGGCGCCCGTATCGACTACCTTCACCGCCATCTTCGCGCTCTACGCAAGGCGATCAGCGAGGGTGCGGATGTTCGCGGCTATTTCCAATGGTCCATCATGGACAACTTCGAATGGGCCGAAGGCTACAAGCACCGCTTCGGCCTTATTCATGTGGACTTCGGGACCCAGAAGCGAACGCTCAAGGATTCCGCGTTTTGGTACCGTGAGGTGATCCGCACCAACGGCGGAAACCTGCTGCCGGGCGACGACATGGAATGATGTCCCCTCAAAAAAAGTTGCCTGGCGGAACGCCCATCATGTAGCTTTTTCAACTCCTGACTTCCTGTAGGAATTTCCAGCGCGGTTAGCTCAGTGGTAGAGCACTACCTTGACACGGTAGGGGTCACAGGTTCGAACCCTGTATCGCGCACCAT
>CAWEOV010000010.1:0-180928 GCA_963810765.1 uncultured Verrucomicrobiae bacterium | reverse complement strand
CGGCGTCTACGGAAGGTCAGGGTAAAGAAATTGCGTACCAGGCACGCGAACGAACGAGCGCCGCGCCATTTCGCAGGCTGCACTGCGATGGAACCGACAGCACCTGCCGCGCACCCCGTGGCGACCGTCGCGATTGGCAATTTATACTCTGAAGATATGTACGGACAGAGAATGCCTAGCTAAATTATCTTGCCAAAGCTTGATATATCCTTTTACGACATTCTGTGGATCTCGTCCAATAATGCCGTCGAACGTTTGACCAAGGCAGATTATGAACTGCTGGCGGCATTCCGCTATGCGCTCCGCAAATTTCTCGGTTTCAGTGAGGATGCAGCAATCGCGAATGGTGTAAGCCCTCAGCAATATCAGACGCTCCTCGCTATCGAAGGCTTTCCAGGGCGAAATTGGGTAACCATGGGCGAACTTGCCGAGCAAATGAGAATCGCGCATCACAGCGCGGTTGGCATGGTGGATCGAATGGAAGGACTAGGGCTTCTAAAGCGAACCTCTTCCGAGCAGGATCGACGACGGGTACAAGTCTCGCTTACGAGAAAAGGCCACTATATACTGGAAAAGCTCTATCGGATTCATCGCGCAGAACTTCGTTCCGTTGGACCGCAATTGGCTGCGTTACTCCAAAAAGCGGCGTTCAGAGCTCCCGAGTGAACCGCTCCTCAGTCGCCTACGCCGTCGCGTATCGGCTCAGCGCGCTAGGACTGCACCGATCTTGAGGAGAAGTTAGCACTTGCAAACGCCATGAAATCGGTATATCGCAATACGAGATAATTACACGAGCGAGTAACGAAGAGTGATTACAAGAGTCTGTTCGTCAACCGCTCCCTTCGCCAGCCCGCGATGATTACGACGTATCGATATGGGGAGCCGCGATGCGGCAGCGAGTTTCGCATCGGAGTCGCACGGCACGCGCCACGCGGTATTCGTCATCAAGAGTATGCGACGAAGAACTATTTCGACCTTTGGCTGCGTGTGCTTGCTCCTTCGTTGGAGCTTCTCAGTCAATATCGAAAAGGAGGGATCACTTTCCGGCAATTTGCCGCACGCTACCGCTCGGAAATGAGTCGCCCGGAACCGCGTCAGGTCATTGATGTAGTGACAATTCTGTCCCGGCATCTGTCGATCAGCATCGGATGCTATTGCGAACGAGACGATTGCTGTCACCGCTCCATTTTGAAAGGGCTGCTCGCGTTTGCCGATTCCGCGCTTCCATGCACTTTCAATCCGGAACGTCGTTCAAACGCGAGTCCGGTATGCTTCGCCGAAGAGGAGAAGGTTTAGAGGCAATGAGCGCTAAGGCAGAAGAAATCAAACGGAACAGGCACCGCTTGTGTGGG
The DNA here is from genome assembly GCA_963810765.1 of uncultured Verrucomicrobiae bacterium. Taxonomy (GTDB): domain Bacteria; phylum Verrucomicrobiota; class Verrucomicrobiia; order Chthoniobacterales; family Terrimicrobiaceae; genus DASTFP01. Next base: position 179,576 of record CAWEOV010000010.1, on the reverse strand, counting down.
CGTATTTTCCCTTTTCTCGACGGCTATGATCGTGAATGGCCTTCGGGGAATCATTCAGTGATATTGGGGCTGTACCTAAACGCTCCGGAGAGATGCCTAGTAATGAACAATTCCACATTAAATTCGCCGACGTTTTCTCTTGTTTTCCAATGATTGTATTCAGCCTGCAATTACTTCTGGCGATTGCTGCGGGGCTGGTAATGACCGCCCTTCTGTGAAGCCATTTCGTTACGCGTTCGACATGCTGTCTATGTCGACATGTCTTCTCTATGCCGCCCATCTCGAAAAGAGCGCCAAAGAATGAAAGGGGCGCAGCTCACGAGAGCAACAAGCGAAGGTTGAAACGGCTTCTGCGTCAGTGGCTTGAGAACGATTTATCTGCGCCTTTGAAAGACTGCAATCGGCGGCGAAGGGAGTACGCCGCCTCAATCGAATAGGCGTGCGTAGTGAACTACGGCACTTTCGCACGGGCGACTCCACGGCCTCAAGTAGGCTCGATTTCTCAACCGATGTGTGACAGTAACGACAGTCAATACCCAGTGCGTCTACGTGATGCTTGTGACTGAATGGCACCGCTTGTTCACGGGGAACCCGAACCCACGTTGTGTATGGCGACCAAAAGACTGCAAGTGTCCAGAGAGCGAAAATGAGAACATATCAGGACAAAAAGCAGCTTTCGGATATCGCGTTCTTTGGAATATTGACAATCGCACTGGTCTGTATCGCCCTAATAGGCTATGGAGTGATTGATTGGATCCTTCGCCTTTTCCGAATCTAATGCATACTGATACCGAAGTCACAAAAGGCTCATGTTGACTTAGAGTATCCTGAATGCCGTAGGGGCGGCCTCCAACGCGCGTGAAATCTAGTGTGATGTCCCATAAAAGACTTTACATATCTTCGTTCAGGTTCATTTTGTGGACCGTATGCCAGCGCCAACTCCTGTAATCTTGACTGAAGAGCAGAAACGCCAACTAAACCAGAGCAGCAAAGCGGCGACGAGTTCGCAGCGGGAAGCCTCTCGAGCTCGCATTATCCTGGGTCTGGCTTCCGGCAAGAGCGCTGAGGCGGTTGCCAAAGAACTTAACACAAGCACGCCTTCGGTGAGTAAATGGCGGGGACGTTGGAGTCGGCAGGGGCTTGTCGGCCTTCGTGATGCCGCGGGCAGGGGGCGCAAGGCGAGCGTCTCGCCGAAGGCCGTCGGCAAAGCGTTGACCATGGCGCCCACGCGTGCCGCTCATGGCGGAGCCTGGAGTGTGAGGGAGATGGCCGCTCACACCGGGCTGAGCAAATCCACGGTTCAGCGGCTTTGGGCGGCGCACGGCATTGCACCGCACCGTGTACGCGGCTTCAAGTTGTCCAACGATCTGGAGTTTGAGGAAAAATACTGGGACGTCGTCGGGCTTTATTTGAACCCTCCACAAAACGCCGTGGTTTTGTGCTGTGACGAGAAAAGCCAGTGCCAGGTTCTGGAGCGCACCCAGACCGGCCTGCCCCTCGGACAAGGCCATATCCGCACGCGCACCCATGATTACTACCGGCGTGGGACGGTGACTCTCTTTGCCGCACTGGACTACCTGAGCGGCGCTCAGGCGTAGGCGATCGTTCGAGCCGAACACAAGAGATTCGGTGGGCGGATCATGGTCTCATCGCATCAAGGATTTGAGTCGAAGTCGCTGGGCAGGGCGCGTCCCCCTTGCCGGTTGAGCAACTCAGAGGTGTCCCACCCTATGCTCCAGGCGATCCGAAATGTCGAGATAACAGACCGCTCGATTGCTTGCCGGACTTCCCGGCAGTTTCGCAGGTTCGCCCATACTCCTTCGGATTGATAGAGGATAGAGTGGGAAACAACCGTGTCGAATAGGCTGACTCGCGAGCCTGAATGTTGCGCTTTCGCCGCAAGAGGGTCTCAGCGGATCTCCTAACTTCACCCCGACCATCTGACCAATGATCGAACGATCGAACGGAGCCGCGAAAATTCTCTCCAGCAATCGCCGTTGACGGAAAATGCGCCTGTTGTATCGATCTAACCTCGATAAGGTAGGAAAGTGGAAATTACGATAAACACTCCAGCGCTCCTATTCCCGGCCACCTCACTGTTAATGATATCTTACACCACGCGATTCCTTCATCTTGCGAACTTGATACGGAATTTACATGCACCTGGTGTCCGCGAGAGCCCTATTCTGAAGCAAATCGAGAACCTTCGAACCCGGATTCTTCTAATTCGCAACATGCAGGCCGCTGGGGTCACCAGCCTCCTCTTATGCGTGATTTCTATGTTTCTTCTTTTTGGAAGCCAAGTGCGCATCGCCCAAATCTGCTTCGCGGCGAGCCTGGCCTTCATGATCGTTTCGCTTCTGCTCTCGTTGTGGGAAATCTGGATTTCTGTAGACGCACTCAATCTCCACCTAAAAGGAATTCAAGAGGGTAAAGAACCTTAGCCGGATCCGTTCGCGATGCGGCATCCCTTTAACGTCAAAGTTGCCTCGCGCGCGAGTGCTGCCGAACGAGGCTCTTGGGAACAACGGAGCAGAGCGCTTCCCATGGGGAGCCGAGCTACGAATCGACCCCGCCCGCACCGCGTTGAGATGCGAATACCTTGAAGATCCTTTTCAAAAAAATGATCGACTTACGACCTTCCCAAATTGAACACGAACAGATCGTCTCGCCTATCGCTTTTACGAAGATGAAGAAAAACCGGACAATCGAGCGGAAGAACAGGCTCGAGCAGACCAATTTGTTTGCGCCGAACACCTCGCCATCGCCTCTTCGTCAGAAAAATCAGAGGTAGTCAACATTTCAGACTATGAGCCTTCTACTTCTGATTGTCTGATAGTACTTCCACGCTAATGTAAGATGGTTAAGAAGCTCAGATTGACGTTGACATATCAGGGCGGACGTGTCCCTCCGCACGAGGGACTTGACACCCAACCAATCGACGTGGGCGAAGTCGGTGCCGCCCAAGCGATGGAAGAGCCTGGCAAGAATGCTACACGGTCAATCACTTCGTGAATGCGGATCCAATTCTCCGACCAACTTTCGCCCGTACTCAGATGAACAAAACAATGCAAATACTCACCTCTACATATTCCGTATCACGGGTGTGCCTTATCGCAACCGTATTGGTTGTAAGTCTCATTCCACGTTCAGTTCAAGCCAAAGAAGGCCCGGGCAATATCTGGGGCGTCAATGCTAAGAACCAGATCTTTACTTGGACCGGTAATGGTTGGCGACAAATAGCGGGAAAGCTGAAGTATGTATCGGCTGGTTCAGATGGTACCGTCTGGGGTGTGAACGGCAAGGATGAGATATTTAGATGGACAGGCAGTTCCTTTACCCCTGTCCCAAATGGGACTCTCAAACAGATTTCGGTAGGGAACTCGCAGCGGAAGTGAGAACCCGAGAGTATCAGATACTGGGAGCCTCGTGCATCGATGAATATCGAACTGCTCGGGCAGTGGATTCAATGCAAAGAAGCGGAGACTTCACTCGATTTCCCCGAACTCATGATATCTGGGTCGGCATCAATCGTCTTCGCCAGATCCTCCCGAGGTTTACCTTCCGGATACCGGCCTGCGAGCGCGGGCTTGAGGCGCTTTGCAACTACCACACCGTGCGCACGACATCGACGGGCCTTGCAGCAGACGAACCCATGCACGACTGGGCCTCCCACGCGGCACCGCCCTGAAAGTGATCGCTGAGGCTGAGATGGCTGGCATGCTGAGCAGCGCGGGATCGACCGCCAACATTCAGCGGCAACCGGTCACGGTAAAGACCGGCTTTCGAGGCAACGATTTCTACGTCTCGATCCTGGACCGGTTTTTTGGCAAGTCGAGACCGAATGTGAGGGTGATTCGTTAAAGCGATCGCCACGGGAGCGGCCGGAGAGAGCCAGGATTTCGTCGGTTCCCTCGAAAGCTCGCCAATGCTTGCCGCTGGTGGCGTATCTCGCATTTTCGGACACTTTCTGACATACGGTTTGCGAATAGTTGCGTAATTTCTGCAGGAACGCAAATCAGCTCCAATGCCGCTTATATGCTTGTTCTACGCGACTTAAATCGGTTTTGCGCAACCCAAAACACGCACTAAAGCGGGTTCGAATCCCGTTCGGGTCGTCCCATAAAAGCCGCAACTCGCAAACGAGGCCCTGAAAGCGCGCGGAACCGCAAGAGTCGTAGGAAAGTCGTAGGTATGGATTTGGCTTGTCGAGGCGGATGTGCCCAAGTCATTGACTATCAGTAAAGCCAGCACCCGGATTCGAACCGGGGACCTACTGATTACAAATCAGGAGGAGTTAAAATCGTTCAGATTAGCCATGAATCGAGGCCAGTTGGACGACACCTTCGTGCGAGGTAAGCTTTCCCGGTTTTCGTGATCGACCTATTGCGGCGAGTTTGCACGGCAAGACCCACCTTACGCCGGCTGGACACCTCCAGAGACCTTGCCTTCTTCAGAAGTAAAATAATGCCCTCTCGGAATAGAGCGGATTAAAAGGGTGAATGGCGGAATGCCTGAGGAGAAATGCGTTTTGACGGCAATCCTTTCGCCTCAGAAGTGGCAAGCAAGTGGCAAACCAAACTTTCCACCTCTACTATTTACCGTCGCAACTACTTATCCATCAATTGGCTGCCTCGCATGGATTCGAACCATGACAAAGTGATCCAGAGTCACTTGTGCTACCGTTACACCACGAGGCAACGTAAATATCTAATCACCAACAGGTTATCTGATAGTCCTGCGAGTGAGGCCGAAGTCTTTGGTAACTTAAATGGTGTATTTCACGAACCGAACTTACAAGAGATTTCTGCGATGCGGTTCGCGACGCATGGCAGCACCTGGCGTTCGATATGGAGACTTATTTCGAGTTGTCGAAAGGAGGGTACTGCTCAAACTTCGGCAGTGTCGGGTCCATTTGATCCCAGGGCTGCGCGTCCGAAGTGAAGATATCGAATTGCGCACGAAACGCGCTCGGGTCATCCAAACTCGAAGCACAGATGCCTATGAAGGACGACGCGGGATCGACTGCTCCCAGAAGCCGAGAACCACAGTCCGCACAAAAACCGCGCGTGTGCGTGCCGCCGGACACGCTCGGCGTGGTATAGTATCTCGGTGAACCGCGTGTGAGTTTGAACGCCTTCGAAGGCACCAGCACAGCGGGGGAATACGGACCGCCGCTAGCCTGCTGACAATCGCGGCAGTGGCAACAGAACATGTGGAGCGGTTCAGCCGTGCATTCGTAACGAATCGCGCCGCAGGCGCATCCGCCGTAAAATGGGATAGTCATAGTTGATTGCCTATTTGGATCGGTGTCGTTCACGGATGGTTTAGGTTTTGGTTGAATTATCTTGTTTGTGCGTTTGCCGATCGGAGCTTCCATTCAAATACTTAGCGGGTTCATTTCTGCCCGGAGGCCCATATAGATCAGCCAGTGCGCTTCAAGCCTTTCGCTCTATCCTCCCGCCATCGCCCCCACGATCAGGAACGGCTCCGAACCGTTCACGACTGCGTCTGGCAATTTGGATTCAGGCGGTGCGAGGGAAAGATCTTCCTTGCAGACGAAGAATCGAACGAACGGCCTGCGCTCCAGCGTGTGGTGGTCTCGAATCGTCCCGCGCAGCACCGGATAACGTGCTTCAAGCGCATCCAGGACGGACCGCAGCATAACCGGCTCCGCAACCTCGAGCTGCACGTCGCCTTCAACGCGAGCCAAGGTGCGCAAGTGATAGGGGAGCACAACTCGGATCATGGCAAACTCTGGACTTCGACTGATAAGACTGCAGGCAGGTCGCGAACGATGGAAATCCATGTGTCACCGCCGTTGGCGGATAGGTAAACCTGCCCGCCGGTGGTGCCGAAATACACGCCGCACGGTTCCATCGAGTCCACGGCCATCGCGTCGCGCAGCACGTTGACGTAGCAATCCCTCTGCGGCAGACCCTTCGTGAGAGCTTCCCATTCGTTTCCGCCCGTCCGGCTGCGATACACGCGCAACCTCCCGTCCGGCGGGAAATGCTCGGAATCACTCTTGATGGGGACGACGTAAACCGTCTCTGGCTCGTGAGCGTGAACGTCAATTGGGAAACCGAAGTCGCTTGGCAAGTTTCCGCTGACCTCCTGCCACGATTCACCGGAGTTATCGGTTCGCATCACGTCCCAATGCTTTTGCATGAACAAGACGTCCGGGCGGGACGGATGCATGGCGATGCGATGGACGCAGTGCCCGACTTCCGCGTCCGGGTCCGGGAGCTCGTATTGTGACTTCAGGCCGCGATTCACGGGCTTCCACGTCTCCGCGCCGTCGTCGCTTCGGAAAACGCCCGCCGCCGAGATGGCAACAAAAATCCGGCTCGCATTTCGCCGATCGAGAAGGATCGTGTGCAAACCCATCCCGCCCGCGCCTGGCTGCCAGAGATGGCCTTTGGCGCTGCGCAACGCGGGAAGCTCCTGCCAATTACAGCCGCCGTCCACCGTCTTGAACAGCGCCGCGTCTTCCGCCCCGGCGTAAACGGTATCCGGATCCGTCAGCGACGGCTCGAGATGCCAAATGCGCTTGAACTCCCAAGGATGCTGCGTGCCGTCGTACCACTTGTGCGTGCCGAGAGCGCCGTCGTATTTGAACTCATTGCCGACCGCTTCCCAGGTTCGCCCGCCATCGTCAGAACGCTGGATGATCTGACCGAACCAACCGCTGGTCTGCGACGCATAGATGCGGTTTGGCTCGGCGGCTGAGCCTTTGAGGTGATAGATTTCCCATCCCGCAAAATGCGGGCCGCTGACATCCCACTGCTGGCGCTTGCCATCGGACCTCAGGATGAACGCGCCCTTTTTCGTACCGACCAATACTTGTATTTTACTCATAATTCTGCCTCGCCAGATGCGAGAAAATTTTTGCGCTCACCGACATTCTCTCCGTTGCAACGGCGGGCTTTCGTTTGCCAGATCTCTTTCATTCGTAAAAGTCATTTTACGCATGTTGTCTCCATTTGTTCCGGTTGCCGGCTGGCTGATTCCATGCACGGTCTGCCCGTTTCAAACCGGCCGTCGGCAGGAGAACGCAAATCATCCCCGAGCTTCATACAGTTCCTCAGTTTCATACAATTGTATGACGAACGACATAGTCTATAAAGGACGGCCCGGCCTGATCTTTCGCTGTGATTCAACTGGCTTCTTGTGGGCTCATCAGTCCAAATGAAGCTTGCCGAACAAGGGTTTTCCGGCGGGACGCCGGAAATTGCACGCGGGGACGCGTGCGCTCCCCAGACCCTATCGCTCCGTCAGCCTCTTTTGAACCAACTCCTTCGAAAGTGCATGAGTGGTCTTCCGAGCCCACCGGCCTGTCCGCGGTGTTGGGGGTAGGCCAAGTCCTGCCTGCTACTTAACCCCGGCAGCACGATTCCGAAGCATTGCGACGTTGAAGCCCAAGGCCCGCAACAGAGCCGGAACAATCCGTTCAGCTCATAGCATAGCTGATGCGTTTGAGGTAGGCGACAATGTCCATACCAGCTCCTCTGCCACTACAATATATCGAAAGCGTCGAACGGTTGGCAGTTTTATGCATAGTCTTTGTGGTCTTGGGGTAATCCGGACAGGATTATCAGTGTATCATAGACGAGCCACAACAGGCCTCGCGTCAGAGAACACTTGCGCCATGTTCAGCCGCGGAATGCGCGAATCCGGCCAGTTCCCGTGTGAGACTAGCGGCCGGGATTTCCTTGCATCCGCTGGCATTCTGACCCGACCAGAGTGGCGAGAAATCACCGCAGGGATTCTTGATGCGTCGTCATGGGTGCGCGAGGAATTTAAGCGAGATTACCCCGCCGGCTCTTCGATTGCCGAGGTTAAAAGCGAACCGTGGGCGAGGTTGACCTCGGTGCAAACTCTGCGCCAAGCGTGGGATTCCCGACCGATAACACATTTTGGAACGGCTATTCACATTTCGCCCTTTGGGAGAGTTCGGCGGCGCGATACACAGTTATGTAAACGTATTTTCCCCAGTGCATTGAACGACCCTTCAGCTGCTTCCGCGTTTCCCGCATCCCCGACCGGCGCGCAAAATTCTGTGCGGGTCTCGGTCGGTCTGGCGTCATGAGAAATGCAGGCTAGATTTGGGGCTAATGGAGTCGTTCCAGTTTCATCCCGGTGTTATGCAGTGGTTCGAGCAGGAGTTCGGAACACCAAGCGAACCGCAGCAGCGCGGCTGGCCAGCCATTCAATCCGGTGCGAATACGCTCATCTCCGCGCCAACGGGTTCAGGGAAGACTTTGGCTGCTTTTCTGGCCTCCCTCGACCAGTTGTTTCGCGAGGGCCTCGCAAGCCACATGCCGGATGAGACCCGAGTCCTTTATGTGTCTCCCCTCAAGGCGCTCAGTAACGACATACATAAGAATCTCGAGCAGCCGCTGGCGGCCATCCGCGATACCTTGCGCGCCGCCCAGGGCCGAGATGTGGACATCCGCGCAGAAGTGCGGACGGGCGATACGCCCGCTGCGAAACGGCAATCTATCATCCGCAGGCCGCCGCATATTTTGGTGACCACGCCCGAGTCGTTTTATCTGCTGCTGACCTCGGAGTCCGGCCGCCGGTTGCTAACACCCGTTCGGACCTTGATCGTGGACGAAATTCATGCCGTGGTTGGCAACCGGCGCGGCTCGCACCTCGCCCTGAGCATCGAGCGACTGGCAGCGCTGGTGAAACATCCCTTGCAGCGCATCGGTCTGTCAGCGACTCAAAAGCCCATCGAGGAGGTCGCCCGTTTCCTCACCGGAACGCGCGATCTGAACGACAGAGCCCCATGCAAGATCGTGGACTGCGGTTACAAGCGCAAAATGGATCTGGCGATCGAGTTACCTGGCTCACCGCTTGAGGCCGTGATGTCGAACGAGGTTTGGGAGGAAGTCTATGGCCGCCTGGCGGATCTGATCGATGCTCACGGCACGACGCTCGTGTTTGTCAATACGCGGCGCCTCGCCGAACGCGTCGCGCATCACCTGGGTAACCGGCTCGGTCAGGACAAAGTCATGTCGCACCACGGCAGCCTCTCGGCCAAACTGAGGCTGGAGGCGGAGAACCGCTTGAAACGAGGCGAGCTCAAGGCCCTGGTGGCCACCGCTTCCCTGGAGCTCGGCATCGACATTGGTTCCGTCGATCTTGTTTGCCAGCTGGGGCCGACCCATTCTCTTGCGACGTTTCTGCAGCGGGTCGGACGCGCGGAGCACCGGCGCGGCGGTCTGCCGAAGGGACGCCTTTTCCCACTGAGCAGAGATGAACTGGTCGAAGGAGTTGCATTGCTTCGCGGAGTAGGCGACGGAGAACTCGATCGCCTCATCATGCCACAAAAGCCGCTCGATGTGCTCGCCCAGCAGATGGTCGCCTGCGCGGCGTGCGAGGTTTGGGACGAACAAAAACTTTTCGACCTGATGCGGTCGGCCTACCCCTATCGCGAGCTTACGCGGAAGGAGTTCGATGATGTCCTGCGCATGCTTGCGGAGGGATTCAGCACCAAACGCGGCCGGCGTGGCGCGTTGGTTCATCATGACGCTGTAAACCAGCGCGTGCGCGCACGGCGCGGAGCGCGCTTCGTGGCGCTGACTTCCGGTGGCGCCATCGCGGACAATTCGGACTACCGCGTGCTGCTCGAGCCGGGCGAAACGTTCATCGGCACAGTCAATGAAGACTTCGCGGTCGAAAGCATGGCCGGTGATATTTTCCAGCTTGGCAATGCCTCCTGGCGAATTCTCCGCATCAACTCCGGCGCCGTCCGGGTGGAGGACGCTCACGGACAGCCGCCGGGAATTCCTTTCTGGCTGGGCGAAGCGCCGGGGCGCACGAATGAGTTGTCGCACGCCGTCTCGCGATTGCGCGTCGAGGCGGAGAAGAAGATCGAAGAAGCACTAAGGCGAAACGGGACGCAACCCGCGGAAACCCTCGCCGCCTGGCTCGGCGCTGAAATCGCCCTCAGCGACTCGGGCGCCCGGCAGCTTGCGGACTACTTCGCCACGATTCACCGCGCGCTCGGCGTCGTCCCGTCACAACAGAAGCTCGTGCTGGAACGCTTTTTCGATGAATCCGGAGGCATGCAGCTGGTGCTGCATTCGCCGTTCGGCACTCGGATAAACCGGGCCTGGGGTCTGGCGTTGCGCAAGCGATTCTGCCGCTCCTTTAATTTCGAATTGCAGGCGGCCGCGACCGACGATGCCATCGTGCTCTCGCTGGGAACTCAGCATTCGTTTCCGCTCGACGATGTTTTTCACTACCTCAAAAGCGGTACCGTTCACGAGCTTCTTGTCCAGGCGCTCCTGGACGCTCCGATGTTTCCAATCCGGTGGCGTTGGAACGCAACCCGAGCGCTCGCTTTGCCACGCCAGCGCGGCGGACGCAAAGTGCCGGCGCCACTGCAGCGCATGGAATCGGAGAACCTGCTCGCGGCGGTATTCCCGGACCAGCTTGCCTGCCTGGAAAACATCGCCGGTGACCGTGTGGTTCCCGAGCACCCGCTGGTGCAGCAGACGATCGCGGATTGCCTAAAGGAGGCCATGGACCTCGATGGTTTGGCAGACGTGCTTAAGCGAATTGAGACCGGTTCCGTGCAGTGTATTGCTCGCGATCTGCCCGAGCCATCGCCGCTTGCGCATGAGATTCTCAACGCCAAACCTTACGCTTTTCTCGACAATGCGCCGCTCGAGGAGCGTCGAACGCAGGCGGTTTACTTGAGGCGCGCAACAAGCTCGCCGGACGCCGAGCTGGGGATTCTCGATCCTTCGGCCATCGAAAAAGTCTGCGCCGAAGCGTCGCCACGCGCGACGAATGCCGACGAGCTTCACGAAGCCATCTTGCTGATGGGCGCCATGACGGAAAATGAGGTCCGAGCGGCAACAGGTGGTTCCACGGAGTGGCTGGACTTATTGGTAAGCGATAGGCGCGCGGCAGAGCTTCCGAACGGATTCTGGGGCGCGGCAGAGAGGCTGTCGATGCTCCGCGCCGTTTACGGTGATTCCGTGCCGTTACTGCCCGCAGCGGCCTTGGATCGCAAGGAGTCTTGGGAGCGCCCCGATGCCGTGCGAGAGCTTGTGCGCGGCCGAATCGAAGTGATCGGCCCGGTCACTGCAGCCACTCTCGCGCGTTTCTTCGGAATCCCCTCCTCCGAGATCGACGGAGCGCTGCTCGCCCTGGAAGCTGAGGGATTTGTTCTACGAGGCAAGTTTCATCCGGGCGCGGCTGAAATCGAATGGTGCGATCGCCGCCTGTTGGCTCGAATCCATCGCCTGACGATCCACCGTCTGCGCGCGGAGATCGAACCCGTTTCGCTCGCGGAGTTTCAGGGCTTCCTCCTCGCGTGGCAGCGAGTAAGCGCCGATTACCGCGCCGAAGGACAGGAGGGTGTGAAAGCCGTGCTCGAGCTGCTCGATGGTTACGAATTGCCAGCGTCGGCTTGGGAACCCGAAGTGCTCGCTCTGCGCGTCAAGAACTACGCACCTGCCTGGCTCGACCAACTCTGTCTTACCGGCTGGATTGGCTGGGGACGTCTGACTTCGCCGCGCACCGCCAACGGACGGCTCGCGACACCGGTGCGCTCCAGTCCGATTTCCGTTTTCACGCGAGAGAATCTTCCCCACTGGCTAGCGCTCTCCCCTGCAGCAGGATCTTCCGAATTTCCGCCGGACGCAACGCAGGTATTGGAAGCACTCAATCGCGGAGGGGCGCTGTTTTTCGGTGAAATCGTGAAGCAGACAGCTTTGCTACCTTCGAGGGTGGAGAAGGCGCTCGCCGAGCTCACAGCGCAGGGCTCGGTTACCGCCGACAGTTTCGAAGGGTTGCGCGCCCTGCTTATCCCGGAAGAGAAGCGCCGGCCATTTGCCCCTTCAGAACGGCGCACGCACCACCGGACCGTCACGAGCGTCGAGTTTGCCGGACGCTGGTCAGTGCTTCGGGCGTCCACTCCGAGTTCCAAAAGTGAACGCGATGAGTCGCTCGAGGTCTACGCGCGAGTGCTCCTTCGCCGCTATGGAGTAATATTTCGGCGCATGATCGAAAGGGAAGCGTTTGCGGTATCATGGCTCGAACTTCTCCGGGTTTACAGGCGGCTGGAGGCTCGAGGCGAGATTCGAGGCGGCTACTTTGTTGGCGGCGTGAGCGGGGAGCAATTCGCGCTGCCCGAAGCGATCGGATTGCTTCGCTCTATTCGCAAGAAGGGCGTGTTGGGAGGTGACAAGCGCCTCTCAAATCAGTTGATACCGATCAGCGGCGCCGATCCGCTGAATCTTTCGGGAATACTCGCGCCTGGCCCGCGCATCGCCGCAATCACAGCGCACCGCATTCTCCTGCGTGGCGGAGTGCCTGTCGCCGCACTCAAGGCCGGAGAAGTGATCTCCATGGAGCCTGAGACGCCCAAGCCAGACCACCAAATTGAACAATCTCTCCGCGTCGGAACGCTGTCACCGGCCCTCCGGCCGTATTATGCCTAACCCGAAGAATCGTCCTCGTCCCTCGTCCTCGATTTTCCGAACGTTCCAGACCGAACGACGAACACGAGGCCGACCTGTGCTTGCAGGTCATCTGTCTCACAATCGAACTGTTGCTCACTGGGCCGCGTTCGGAGCGCTTGCGTTGACAGGTTGCGTCACGCAGCGAGACTCCGCTTCCTTTGCCCGAGCTGCGCAAGCCATACCTGGCTTGGAAGGAGCGCGTATCGCTTACATCGCTGAAAAACATGACGACGCTTCCCATCATGAGTTTGAGGAAAAAGTCATCCGCTCGCTCCATGGGCAGGGAAAACCGGTAACCGTCGGCATGGAAATGGTGGATGTGACACAGCAGGCGGCGCTGGACGAATACCTCGAGAAAAAAATCTCCTGGAGCGAATTCGCGCGCCGCACAGCGTTCGATCGCGGATGGGGTAAAACCTCTCCTGCATACTGGCGCATTCTATCCTGGTGCCGCAGAAACGAAGTTCCCGTCATCGCCTTGAATGCGCCCCAAACGGTGACGCGCAAGCTCGCTCGCGGCGAATCGCTCACCGCCGAAGAAATGCAATTTCTGCCGAGCTACACTGAACCGCCCGGAGGCTTCGAACAATTCCGGGGAGTCATGGCCGGCCATGGCAACGTCGGCTTGCTCCGTCAATACTACGAAGCTCAACGGGCGTGGGATCAAACCATGGCAGGACGGATACTTGCCTGGCTGTCCGATCATTCCGGCACTCTGGTCGTGCTCCTTGGCCGCTTCCATGCCGATCCCCGAACAGGCGTGCCTTGGTACGTTGCGCGAAAGTCGCGCGTCACGCAGGTCATTTTCTATCCCGTGCCAAGGCGGGAAAAATGACCTTTTGGCAATTTGTTGCCGTTACCGTCCCGGCGCTCGTGACTCGAGCCGTAAATTAGCGTTTCTACAGCTGTTTCCTGTACGGCTCCAATGCTTTTAAGAAGGCCGCATCGTCCTTTGGCTCTGGGAGGTGGACGTCTGAAAAAACGACCCACGATTCGTTGTGCACGAAGGTTTCGCCGGCGGAAATTCGTTTCAGCGGTCCGAGGGTCTCAAGTTCAAGAAATTCCGCATTCGTGAACGTCTCAAAGTTCGAACCGAAGTCAGGGTATCTTTCTCCCTCAATCAACGGAACGTTTTTCATAAACAAGTGATCACCGAGAATATATGCGGCCCAACCTTCCGAATGGCGCAGCCCGATTTTAAACGGCGGGCGGCGAGTCTGGTGCAGAAGGATCATTCGCTGTCCGACGCGAAATCTCTCGTCTGAAAGGTCTGTGAATGGCCACGCGACGATCAAGCGATTGGGCAGGTAATCCTGAGGATGCGTGCCTTGCGGCGGCTGAGAGAGAACCGCGTAGCCACCCTCCGCCATCACCGAAAGCGCCCAGGGCGCGATTTCCAGTGGGCTGCCGCCTTCATTGGTAATTCGATGCTCCACGGTGACTTTCGAATTCGTCTTCTCCAACCGAACGACCATCTCCCGGCGAATCCTTGCAGGTTTGTCGATCAGGTTGGAAACCCTGACCGCAAACTCACCCTCGATCGCGTGATCCGCTTCCGAATTGTCGAGCGCGTAGCACAGACTGTCTTCCTTGCCGAAGTCTTCCGGGGCGGTCCATAGCCGGTGGCCGCCGCGAATCTTCCATACATCTTCGTTCGTTTTGCCCGCTTCCTCGCGGACCAATTTGAAGACGCTGCGACCCTGAGCGGGTCGATAGGAAATGATGCGCGGCCCCACCTCCAGCGTGATGATCACTTCCACGAAGTCGTTGGATAACTTCAAATTTCTTTCCCAGCCGGCGAAGGATGAATATTCAGCAGCCATAGGGTAATTCTTGCCGTTTCATGACACAGTTACTGCTTTGCTTCGAAACCGGCTTACGGTTTCGGGTTGCGCAACCCTGCAACTCGAGGGCGGCAAGCCACCCAAAAGCAACTCCATGTCGCTCAATACCATGTTTCCGATCTCCGTAAAGGCTTCTTGGATTCCGCCCGAGCGATGGGCGGAGAGAATCACATTGGGAAGGTCCCGAATCGGATGCTGCTTCGAGAAGGGCTCTTCGGGAAAGACATCCGTCGCCACTTTGAGATGGCCCGACTTGGCCGCGGCCGTTAACGCTTCGAAGTCGACGACTCCGGCCCGGCTCATGAGCACAAAAAACCCTCCCGGCCGAATGAGAGAAAGCTCGCGTGCACCCAGGAAGCCCTGATTTTCCGACGTCACGCTTGCAAAAACAAACACTGCGTCAGAGGTAGAGAGTAGATCATCCAAACTGGCGGGTGTGCAGTCATTATGCAGCAGTTCGCGCTCCGGTAACCATGGGTCGAACACTTTCACCGGACAGCGAAAGGGTCGAAGCATTGGGCGGAACGCCCGAGCGAGGTCGCCGAAGCCGATGATACCCACACGAGAGCCCGTAAAGAGGGAGCAATCCCGGTTGCTCTCGAAACCATACTTCTCGTTCCTTTCATGAAAGGCGCGATCGTTCTTGCTCACGCCCCTCGCCAGATCCAAGGCCAGCGCAAGTGCCATTTCGGCCACAGCGACAGCAAACGCCGGACTGGCAACCAGCACGCGAATACCACGCGAGAAACAATAGTTGTAGTCGATGTTGGGAAGAAAATTTCCTTCCACGTTAAATATCGCCCGCAACTTGCCGCCACGCTCTAATCTTTCGCGAGGAAGGTCGGTTTGGCCAATTATAATCTGCGCCTCCGGCAACGCTTCCTCCAGCATCTCAGCCGGCATTGGACCCGTATCGAAGATCCTGAGATCGGCAAGTTCGGAGAGCCGGCGTTGGGCCCTTGCATCAAAAATCAGATCAACGGTGCGCGGTTGCGGGTCGATGATAACTCTGGGTTTGCTCATAAAGCCGCCAGACAGGTTGATTGCCGAGAGCTGAAGGTGAAATCGTTGAGTTCGCAGGTGCTCATGCTTGCCAATTGTGCGCGAATATACGCAGCAATAACGGCCTCCTCCAAGACTCTTCGCTCATTCAGCGATTCTCGACCGATCTCCAACAAGGTCCGGGAAAGCATCCTCATAATCGCATTCCCGCAACTTTTCTTTCTATCCGACTGGAAATGCTACCTTAGATCGATACGGAACGTTTCCATTCGCAGAAACTTCGCGTTGTCCTCCCTGCATCCGAAGAAAGTGGATCGGTTTGCGTTTGGAACTCGAGCACTTTCCGGAAACGCTGCCTTTCGAAAAGCTCGAGGCGAATTTTCCAGGAGCAATTCGCGAGAAGAACCGGTAAGCTAAGAATCGAGTTATGTCCTCCACCCTTCCTTCCGATCCCGACCCTTCCGTGCATTCAGAAGAATTCTTCGACTTCCTGCTCGAGAACACGCCCGATCAGGTTTACTTCAAGGATCGAAGAGGACGCTTTCTTCGCGCAAGCCGCGCGGTCGCTGAATACCTCAACGTTGCAAATCCGGACGAAATCATTGGGAAGACAGATTTTGACTTCTGGTCGGCAGAGACAGCGAGCGAGGCTGCGGCGGACGAGCAGCGGATCATGGAGACCCAAGAACCGATGGTCGGGAAAGTCGAAAAGCTTGTTCATCCCGATGGCAGGGTCACTTATGACTACACGACAAAGATGCCGCTTCTGGATTCCCGCGGGGAGGTAATTGGAATCTGCGGTATCAACAAGGATTTCACAGCGATGAAGGAGATTCAGGATGCGCTGGCGGAGGAACGCAATCGACTCAAGACAACGACTGCCGAGTTGGAAGCGAAGAACGCCGTTCTTGAAGCGGACCTTCAATTGGCTCGCGACGTGCAGGAAGCACTTCTTCCGCGCGATTATCCGATATTTCCGGGATTTGGCATTTCCGGCCAGAACGCGCTTTCTTTTGCGCATTGTTACCGTCCGGCAGCTGCGGTCGGCGGTGATTTCTTTGACATCTTCCCCCTCTCCCAAACCCGAGCCGGCATCCTGGTCTGCGACGTTATGGGGCACGGACTGCGCGCGGCGCTGATCACCGCAATCATAAGAGCTCTGCTCGAAGAGCTGCGGCCTATGATGCACCAAGCAGGGCGCTTCCTCGAGGCTCTTAATCTCCGCTTGCGCGCCGTCTTGGAGCGCGTGGAGGAACCTTTCGTCGCGACCGCTTTCTATATGATTGTAGACACCGCCGCGAAAGAGGCCTCCTTCGCCAATGCCGGCCACCCTGGCCCGTTCCGCATCTGTCGCAAGACAGTCACCGTTGAGCCGCTGGCCACCGACCGCAAACAAAACGGTCCCGCCCTGGGAATTTTCGATTCAACGTCCTTCCCGACTTCTCGCGTTCCTTTCGACAACGGCGATTGCATCGTGCTTTTCACAGACGGGATCTTTGAGGTTTACTCTCCCGAGGGAAAGGAATTCGGCAAGGAAGCCCTCGTCTCCGCGTTCCTTCGCTATGCAAACCTCCCTGCAGATCAGCTCTTCGCAGCCGTCTTGCAGGAAGTGCTAACATTTTCTTCGAGGCCGGACTTCGACGACGATGTCTGTCTTGTCGCGGTCGAACGCGCGCACGAATAATGGTCACGCCTCCTTGGGAAAAGCTTTTTCCCGGAAATTTCTTATGACTGATTACAAAGACCCTATACGCACCGCTCTAATCGGCTTTGGCTTCGTCGGCAAAACGTTTCACGCTCCCTTGATCCGGTCCGTTCCCGGTCTGAAACTGAGCGTGGTCAGCTCTCGCCACCCCGAGAAGGTGTGGGAAGATCTGCCAGGAGTACAGGTTATGGCCGATCCTGAAGAAGCGGCTACTCATGCTGATGTGGACTTGGTGGTCATCGCTAGTCCGAATGAAACTCATGTGCCCCTTGCAACTGCCGCGCTGAGCGCAGGAAAACATGTGATCGTGGACAAGCCGTTTACGATCACACTCGCGGAAGCTCGCAGACTTGGCGAACTGTCGCGGGCCAAGCAGCGACTTCTCTCTGTCTTCCAGAACCGGCGGTGGGATAGCGAATTCCTTGGAGCGCGAGCCATCATCGAGGAGAGGCGTCTCGGTGAGGTTCTGCACTTCGAATCACACATCGACCGCTTCCGCTCCGAAGTCCGGCAACGGTGGCGCGAAGTCGCCGGTCCAGGAGCGGGCTTGTGGTACGATCTTGGACCCCATTTGGTCGACCAGACCCTGCAGCTATTTGGATTGCCCAAAAACGTAAGCGCGAAGCTCGTAAAGCAGCGCCCTCAGGCGCAGACCGACGACTGGTTTCACGTGTTGCTCGACTATGGGCGGCTTCAAGCCATCCTCCATGGTTCCCTAATGGTGGCGGGAGGCACTGCCCGCATGGCTATCCACGGCACCCTTGGCAGCTGGCTGAAATACGGCTTGGATGTGCAAGAAGAACAACTCGTTCGCTGCGTTGTTCCCGGAGACATGGGCTGGGGCGAGGATCCGCGTCCGGGAATCTTCTACAGCGGCTCGAACAACGAAACGCTCGAACTTCCCGTGCCCAAGGGAGATCATCGCCAGTACTATTTCGGCATTCGAGATGCCTTACTCAATCAGGCACCCAATCCGGTCACACCAGGACAGGCGATCGCTGTGATGGCTGTGTTGGAGACAGCGATCGAATCCTCTGCGAAAGGGCAAGCCTTGCCGCTGCCGCTGACAGATCAAGAACGCGCCGATTGGCGAGCGTAGCATCGTCGTGAATTAGCTGCTTTTCACCCTCGCGACTTGTCGCCGCGATGCCGCGTCCGCGGTACACGCCAGTCAGAGTTGCGGGCACCGAGCGTTAGATTAGACTCATAACAATTGCCGATTGAACTTTCAAAACTCCTTGTACTGCCTGATTTCTTTCCGACGCGGTCGGGCAGTCGCCCCGATGAGCAACTCATCCTCGCGACAACTCATCGAGTACCGCGATGACGTCGTTCGTCAGGGAAACGTCGCTCGCTCCCGCGTTGGCGCGGATTTGGTCTGGGGACTTCGCGCCGGGGAGGGCGACGGTAATCCCTGGCTGGGCGAGGACCCAAGCCAAAGCAAGTTGAGCGGGCGTACAGGAGACCTGCGGTGCGAGCTCGCGTAAACGCTCCGAGAGCGCGAGGTACCGCGGAAGGTTCTCCTTTGCAAAATATTTGCGCGTATGCCGGTAGTCGTCTGCTGGCGGCAGGTGTTGCACATCGTACTTTCCGCTCAGCACGCCTTTGCCGAGCGGGGAATACGCCATGATGCCTACTTGATTTGCGATACAAAACGGACGTTTGTCCGCATCAATGGTGCGATCGGCAAGGCTGTACGGGAGTTGATTCGCGACAATCACGCCGCGCCGCAACGCGGCACTTAGCAGATCGATGGGAAAGTTGCTGACTCCGTAGCAAAGGATTTTACCCTGTTCTCTCAGGTTGTTGGCGACTTCCATGGTCTCTTCGATGGGTGTCAACGGATCGGGCCAGTGAGCGAGATACAGGTCAATGTGATCGGTGCGCAGTCGCTTGAGGCTCAACTCGCAACGTGCGGCGATGTGCGCTGCGCTGAGGTTGCATGTACGACCGTTGATCTGCTCGTCTCCAAAAAGAGGGCCGACTTTGGTGACGATGATCGCCCTTTCGCGACATCCGAGTTCCTCCAACGTCTTCCCCAAGATTTCTTCGGCCAGTCCCAGGCCATAGCCTTCAGCTGTGTCGAAGAGATTGATTCCGGCGTCGAGCGCGGCTTGCACCATATCGCGCGCCGCGGTGAAGTCGTTCGGTGTGGGCGCATAGCCGCTCTGCCCATAGTTGCACCCCGGCCAGGACATCGTTCCGAGGCCGATCGCGGAAACGTGCAGATCGGACCTGCCAAGCTTGCGGTATTGCACGGGTGGAAGCTTAGCCGAAGCGACCTGGAAATCAACGCAAGAGGAGCCGGATTCTCTTAGCGAACGTTTGGTGGCAGGAGTGGTTGCAGCTTCTTGATATCTTGCGCAGCGTCACGATGGCACACGAGCAAGGCGTCTGCGGTCTCGACGACGATCAGGTTTTCGACTCCACAGAGCGCGATCAGCCTTCCATTGCTGAGAACGACATTGTTGCGGGAATCGTGCTCTACCACCTCGCCGCGCAATGTATTTCCATCCTCATCGTGCCCGAGGTGATCCGGAAGCGCGGTCCAGGAGCCGACATCATCCCAATCGAAGGCCGCCTTGAATGCCAGGACCTCCGAGGCTTGCTCCATGATCGCATAGTCCACCGAGATCTTTGGAAGTTTAGGGAAGCGCTCGGCGAGGTAGCCAGTCGCATCGCCCCCGGGAAAGTCGCGGATGAATTCGCCGAGCGGCGGAGCCAGGCGTTCGGTTTCGCGCAGAAAAACCTCGGCTCGCCATATAAACATGCCGGCGTTCCAAGCGTATTGTCCGCTCCGATAGTAAGTCTCGGCAGTGGGAAGATCAGGCTTTTCGATAAAGCGAATGACATTGTGAACCGAGTCGTGGCCCACGCCGAGATGCAGGTATCCGAAAGCCGTCGCCGGGTAGGTGGGAGGGATCGCAAAAGTGATCAACGCATCGCGCTGTCCGGCGACGTCAGCCGCCTCGATTAGCTGCCGTTGAAATACAGGGATGTTGTGAATGACAGCATCGGCAGGAAGAAGCGCGCAAATCGCGTCCTTGTCGCGAGCCCGCGCGAAACCCACAGCCAACGCGCAAGCCGGAGCGGTGTCGCGCTTTTCCGGTTCCGCGACGACGTTTTCTGGTGGAAGAAAGGGCAGTTCCTTGCGAATGGCTTCCGCCTGGGCGGCATTCGTGAGGATGAAGACGCGATCCCACGGCACGAGATTCTCGACACGCCGCACTGTAGTCTCCAAAAGGGTCCGGTCGCTTAGAAGACGGAGCAGATGCTTGGGTGTCTTGGAACGGCTAAGCGGCCAGAATCGTTCGCCGCTCCCCCCCGCAAGAATGTAGGTAAAGAGATGATCAGACATGGCGGTGACTACCTGCACTGATGATGGTTACGACACAAGGACAAAGCAAGCCTTCCGTGGTGGCAAGCATCGCAATCGAGCCTCGCCCAAGGTCTCACAGGAGCAGAATTCTCCCCTGTTTCTCCGCCGGAGGCGAAATCTTAGCAGCCCTTTCAGGCAGGCAAACTTCCTCTCTTAATTCCCCGGGGGGTCGATTGCAAGTCCGGCAGGCTGCTAGTGCTGAAAGATAAATCCCTTCTGCTTCCGGATCATGCGATAGTTGGTTTCTGGCTCCCCTTGCGGAGCCTGTGGATCGACTGGAACGGCCCGCGCAACGGGTACTTCGTCTGCAGCGATCTGCGCAACAGAAGCGTAGCTTTCCGGTTGTGCGGCTCCATCGGTGGGAAGGCCCGCCAAGGCGCCACCGTGATCCGGGCAGTAGCGACGCGGAATCATCATCTCCGGAAGCTGAGCCTGGTACATGGCTCCTGAGGCCTTGCACTCCGGTGTTGCGATCGCGCCCGAAGCCCGACAGAGCTGGACAGTCTGAAGGTTGCCCGGGACCGCGAAGTTCTGCGCCACGTATTTCCACGCCGAAGCGTTCTGAATGAAATCCACCCAGATCGGCAACGCGAGTTTGCTCCCATAGCCGTGGTCTGCAATCCGTTGGGGACGATCCATCCCAACCCACACGCCGCAGGTCAACCGGGTCGTGTACCCCACAAACCAGGCGTCTTTGTAGTCGTCGGTGGTGCCTGTCTTTCCCGCCGCCGGAACGGTGAGGCCCAATGACGCAGCTGCCGTCGCGGTGCCTTTTCGAATGACGTCGCGAAGCAATTCATTCATCACGTAATCCACTGCAGGTGTGATGCAGCGAAGCTCGGCTCGTGACGCCTTGTAAATCGTCTGGCCGTAGCGGTCCTCGATGGACTCTATGATGTAAGGCTGCCTCCTTACCCCATTATTTGGAAACATTGTATAGGCGGCCGTAAGATTCTTGAGCGTCGTTTCGAAGGCCCCAAGATAAATTGCCGGAATATCCGGGACGTTCTCGAGGCCCGCCTTCAAGGCAAGTTCCCTTACTGCGCTCCGCGTGGCAAACTCGCCGACGCGCACGGTCATGGTATTCCGCGAACGGATGAGTCCGAGCGCGGCCGGTTGCAGCCCCTGGTTTTGGCCGTCGGAATTCTCGGGCGACCAAGACGTGGCAAGGCCCGCGATGTCGCCTCCGCGGATCGGCGCGTCGTCAACGAGCGTTCCCGGCGCCATTCCATGGCTGAATGCCGCCGCATAAACAAACGGCTTGAAGGTGGAACCGATTTGGCGCTTGGCGAGCAGAGCGCGGTTATACGGACTTTCCTTGAAGTCGCGACCACCAACAACGGCTCGGACGCCGCCTGTCTCGTTGTCAATGGCCACCAGAGCTCCCTGGACGTGTGGGGACTCGCTTTCCTTTGGCAGACCATCCTCAGAGGGAGCATCCAGGGAGCGGACGCGTTTGGGATGCGGCCAGCCCTTTTCGGATTCAATTGCGGAAAGCTTTGCCTCCACAGCGTCCTCTGCGATCATCTGAAGACGGCGGTCGATGGTCGTGTAGATCTTCAATCCGCCTCGATCGATGATCTCTTTGGGAAGAAGGATTGCCAGGTCGCGCATCACGGCGTCCATCGCATAGTTTTCCTGCGCAGCGGGGAGCAGCCGCTTAGAAAGCGGCATCGGCTCGGCAAGCGCCGCCTTGGCCTCGGCGGGGGTAATCATCTTGAGCTCCTCCATCCGCGCGAGAACCTGGTCCCGCTGCGCGAGAGCGGTGCGGGTATCCTCGAGGGGACTTAGACGGTTCGGGCTGCGGATCAACCCCGCGAGAATCGCCGCCTCGGATAACGTGAGTTCGCTCGCGGATTTTCCAAAGCATGCGCGCGAAGCGGTTTCCACACCATAAAGTCCGACGCCGTAATAAATTCGATTGGAATACGCTTCGAGAATCTTTTCCTTGCTGAGACTTTTCTCAACGCGAAGAGCAAGCAGCGCTTCGACGAATTTTTTTCGCCAGCGGTCATCGCCAAGCGGAAACGTGTTCCGGGCGAGCTGCTGCGTGATGGTGCTTGCCCCTTCTTTGACATTTCCGGCGTTTAGATTGCGCATCGCGGCCCGGGCGATTCCCGGAAAATCGACGCCTTGGTGCTTGTAGAACCGCGAGTCCTCCCTCGCCAGCAGAGCTTTGATGAAATTCGGAGAGATCTGCGTCAAGGGCACGACGTAGCGAACTTCCCCCTCGAGTCTGCTGTAGCGCATACCCGCATAATCGAAGACTTCGGAAATTGCCGGAATCCGATCCAGTTCGGCGAGATCGAAGCTGTCAGCAATCTGCTTGTATTCGTGATACTTCGGATAAACGAAAAGCGACGCGGCGACAGTCAGCCCCACGCCGGCAAGCGCGACGCATGCGATCAGGCGTTTAGCGAATCGTGCCATGGCTGCGATGACCCTAACAATCTTTGATTTTGCAAACAGTCAACGAGTGGATTTTCACAGATCTCCGCGTGAAATATAGCCGCATCACGCGTTTTTGCCTTTCGCCATTTACTCTGAAGCATTTGCCGGGCCGGATCTCTTGTTTGCAAAAGGAATGCGTCATCGAATTGCTGCTACCTGCGTTTTCAACCTCGTTTTCATTGCCTCTGTCCCCCAGGGTCCGCCGCGCACGCGACTGGGCGTTTGCGGCGACAATCGGTTCCTAGATAATCCCACTTGTCTTCGTCCGTCTGCTTTGTAGCCTTGCCCGCTTCAGATCATGACGTTGGCAAATCTCTTATCGGCCGAGCAGATCGTGCCGGACATGAAGACGACGGCTCGGTGGGAGGCTATTGGGGAATTGGTGGATGTGCTCGTGAAAGCCGGCAAGATCCGCGACGAGGAACGCGAGCTCGTCCTGGAATCGATCAAGCAGCGCGAGCAGACGATGAGCACCGGAATTGGTTTCGGCATCGCCATCCCCCATGCTTCCTCGGACATAGTGGAGGAAGTGGTCGCGGCGTTCGGGCGTTCCACCATCGGCATTGAATTTGACTCTCTGGACGGGCAGCCGGTCTTCTTCATCGTGCTCTTCGTCGTTCCGAAGGATCAATTTCAAACTCACCTTCGGACACTGGCTGCCATTGCGAAATTTCTAAACGACAAGGCGGTGCGGGATGAGCTGAGCAAGGCACACGACGCCGCGCAGATTCTTCGGGTTTTTGAAAGCCGGTCGCCGCGAAGCTAATGGCGACTCCGCGCGAGCTCCTCACCGAACGGCTCAAATTGGCACTGGAGGAAACCCACCCAGGGATGACGCCCGAGGTGGTTCCCGCGGCCGATCCCCGGTTCGGCGACTATCAAAGCAACGTCGCGATGGTCTTGGCCAAAATAGATAAGACCGCACCAAGAAACTTTGCCGAGCAGATCTTGCGCAATCTCGATGTCCAGGATATTTGCGAACCGCCTGAGGTGGCGGGCGCCGGATTTATCAACTTCCGGCTGACGACCAGGTTTCTCGCTCTCGGGGTGGCGGCGATTTTCCGGGATAGCAGGTTGGGCGTCAGCGTTGCCAAGGACAGGGAGCGGATCATCATCGACTTCAGCTCGCCCAATGTTGCCAAGCCAATGCACGTCGGCCACATTCGCAGCACGATTCTTGGCGATTGTCTCGCCCGGATCGCGCGTGTTCTTGGCCATGAGGTAATCACGGACAACCACATCGGTGATTGGGGCACCCAATTCGGCAAAGTCATTTATGGCTGGAAGCATTTTCTCGATGAAGAGGCACTCGAAAAAAATGCCATCGCAGAGCTGGTCCGGCTCTATCGCAAGGTCAACACTCTTGAGGAAACCGACGATGCGATCCGGAGAGCTGCGCGCGAAGAGCTTGTAAAGCTGCAGCTGGGGGATGCGGAAAACATGGCAATCTGGAGGCGCACCGTCGAGCTATCCTGGCGAGAATTCGAGAAGCTGTACGACCTCCTCGGCATTCATTTTGATGAGCGGCTGGGCGAAAGCTTCTACAACGACGCCCTTGCTCCTCTTTGCGACCGATTGACGGCCGGCGGCATAGCGGAGATGAGCGAGGGAGCCCTCTGCGTCTTTTTCCGCGACATTCCCTCTCTGGCGGACAAACCGGTCATTATTCGCAAGAGCGACGGTGGATTTCTATATGCCACAACAGATCTCGCAACGATCGACTACCGCGTCAAGAGATGGAACCCTTCGGCAATATGGTACGTAGTGGGCGTCCCGCAGTCCCTGCATTTTCAACAGATTTTCGCCGCGGCGCGACGCATCGGTGTGACCTCAAACCTCCAGCACATCGCCTTCGGAAGCATCCTCGGGGATGATCGAAAGATCATGCGCACCCGCGCGGGTGAGACCGTCGGCCTTGCCGAGCTTCTTGACGAAGCCATCGAACGTGCCAGGGCCATCATCGCGGAAAAGAAACCGGCGCTTGATCAGCAGGCAGTGGAAGAGATCGCGCGAACGATTGGCCTGGGCGCGGTCAAATACGCCGAGCTGTCCCAGCATCGAATGACGGACTATGTCTTCTCATGGGACAAGATGCTGTCCTTTCAAGGCAATACCGCGCCGTACCTGCAAAACGCCTACGTCCGTATCCGCTCCATTTTCCGCAAGTTGGACGGAGGGTTTGATGCGCCCGAGACTCCGAATCTCGAAGCTTCTGAGGAACGCGCGCTGGCAATCAAGTTGCTTCAGTTTGGTGAGATCGTTCCCCTGGTGCTCGAGGATTTTCGCCCGAACCTTCTCGCGAATTACCTCTATGATTTGGCGATCACGTTTCACAGCTTCTACGAAACGTGTCCGGTGCTCAAGGCCGATGGCGCAGAACGTCGTAGCTCGCGGCTGGTTTTGTGCGACGTCACAGCTCGCGTGCTCAGTATGGGTCTCGGCTTGCTGGGAATCAATTGCCCGGAGAGGATGTGAGAACTTTCGCAATCGGATACGATTGAAGAAAAATCTCTCGCAACCTGCCTAGTTTTCGTGTAGCGAATCGCCGAAGGGATGGCGCAAACCCATGGCTGAATTCACATCGGAAGATCTCGCAATCCAGGCTCTCGGAGAGCGCACTATCGACTCGCCCCTCGATGCGTACTTTAGAGAGGTCGGGAAGACGCACGCTTTTTACGGAGACGATGCGCGCGTCCTTTTGGATCACAATTTAGGCACAATTCGGGCCACGTTCGAGAGCGGCGCTGATCCGCTTTGCTTCGAGTCGGCAGGCCCGCGCAGAAAGATTTTCTTTGAACCCAAAGACACCTGCTGTGCGATCGTCACCTGCGGAGGGCTCTGTCCCGGTCTCAACGACGTCATTCGCTCTGTCGTCATGCAGGCCTACTATCGATACGGCGTTCCGCGTATACTGGGAATCCCCTACGGCTTTGAGGGCCTGATTTCGGACTATGGGCACAAGCTCATTAATCTTACTCCCACCTACGTCACCAACATACATCGTTTTGGGGGCACGCTCCTCGGCACATCACGCGGCCCTCAGGAGACCAAGCGCATGGTGGACCAGCTCGTCGAATGGAAGGTAAACATTCTCTTCGTCGTAGGAGGCGATGGCACACAGCGGGGCGGGCGCGCCATCGGAGAGGAGGCCTCGCGACGCGGCCACAAGCTCGCGGTTGTCGGGGTCCCGAAAACCATCGACAACGATATGGCCTACATGGACAAGAGCTTCGGGTACGAAACGGCTTGCGCCGCCGCCGTCGATGCGATCGCCGCGGCACACACCGAGGCGAGAAGCGCCTGGAATGGCATTGGCTTGGTCAAGCTGATGGGCCGTCACTCTGGCTTCATCGCCTGCTCCGCAGCCATTTCCAGCGGTGATGCCAACTGCGTGCTTATTCCGGAAGTGCCTTTCGCGCTGGAGGGTGATCACGGCTTTCTCGAGCAGCTGCGGCAACGCATCGTTCGGCGCGGCCACGCCCTGGTCATTGTGGCCGAGGGCGCCGGGCAAAATATGGTTGAAACTTCCGGGACCGATGCGTCCGGAAACAAGCGTCTCGGGGATATCGGCGTTTTTCTCAAGGGCAAGATTGAAGATTACTTTCGTCTGTGCAAGACGGAGTGTACCCTCAAATACATCGATCCCAGCTACATGATTCGCAGTGTTCCTGCCTCGCCGCAGGATCGTACCTACTGCATGCGCCTTGGTCAGGCAGCCGTCCACGCCGGCATGGCAGGCAAGACCGCCTTGGTCGTTGCTCGATGGCACAACAGCTACGTGCATCTTCCGGTCGGCGTCGCCACGTCCGCGCGACGAACTGTCGATCCCGGCGGCGATCTTTGGCTCTCCCTTCTCGAGGCTACAGGCCAACCACCGCGGTTTTATTGATCCTGCGCGCTTCGGGGCCTCAACAAACCTCGTCGCGGCATGGCATTGCATCCTGGGCGCCTGGACGGGTGATGGAAATGCCCGCGGCGCGCACTGCGCGCTCCACGGCCTGTTCCATTGTCATGCCCTCTGCAATGCCCGTAGCAAGCCAGCCCGTAAAGCAATCCCCGGCGCCAACTGTGTCGACCGGCTTGACCTTGGGAGCGGGGAAGCGGCGAATACCCAATCCATCGACAAGCATGGCGCCTTGCGCACCGAGAGTAATGACCACATTGCGGCAGCCCGTCTTCAGCAACTTTTCGCCCGCGCGCTCAGGACTTTGTTCGCCCGTGAGGATGGCCGCCTCATGTTCGTTTGGGGTCAATGTGTGAACGAGACGAAGCAGCGACTTTGGCAACGCGCGGGCAGGCGCCGGATTTAAGAGGAAGGGTTTTCGTGCCTCACTCGCCAGTCTTGCAGCCTCTTTCACCGCGGTCAGCGGAATCTCAAGCTGCGTAACGATCACGTCGCTCTTGGAGAGTTCGGAGCGGACTTCCCGAACGGCTTCGGAAGAAAGCAGATCATTGGCCGAACGGGCAACGGCGATGAGATTTTCGCGGGATTTCCCACCCAGAAGAATCAGGGCGACGCCGCTCGAGACGCCTTCGTGTACCTTGAAATGCCGGATGTCGATTTTCTCTCGCCGCAATCCCGTCGCGGCCGCGGCACCAAAATCGTCCTCGCCCCGCGCGCCGACGAAGATGACGTGAGCCCCAGCCCGCGCAGCCGCCACAGCCTGATTCGCCCCCTTGCCGCCGGCGGACCGCTGAAAGCTTCCGCCGAGCAACGTTTCTCCAGGCCCTGGAAGACGTTCGCAGACAATGACAAGGTCCGTATTGGAGCTGCCAAGGAGGAGAATGCGAGGTACTGAGCCAATTCGCATTGGAATAGTCAGCTACGATTTTCTCCCGGCATCGAGGGTGGCGCGGAGTTCCTGATTGATCTGCTCGAAGAGTGCAGGATCGCTTTTCAAGACTTCCTTGCCGGCGTCGCGGCCTTGAGCAAGCTGGGTGCCCTTGTAGCTGATCCAGGAGCCCCGTTTCTCCAGAACGCCCTTTTCGAGAGCAAGATCGAGCAACGAACCCGTGCTGGATATTCCTTCATTATACATGATGTCAAATTCCGCTTCGGTAAATGGCGGTGCAACCTTGTTCTTGACGATCTTGATTTTGGTGCGGCTGCCCGTGACCGTGCCATCGCTGTTCTTGATTGCGCCGATGCGGCGAATGTCCACCCGCATGCTTGCGTAGAATTTGAGAGCCTTGCCGCCAGGGGTGGTCTCCGGGTTTCCGAACATTACCCCGATCTTTTCGCGAATCTGGTTGGTGAAAATACAGACCGTGCGGGCCTTGGAAATAAAAGACGTGAGCTTGCGAAGAGCGTTGCTCATGAGCCTCGCTTGCGCCCCGACTACGGCGTCGCCAATCTCGCCCTCCAACTCGGACTTGGTCACCAAAGCGGCAACCGAATCCACAACGATCACGTCGAGCGCATTTGAACGAACCAGTGTCTCGCAAATGCGAAGCGCCTCCTCCCCGGAGCTTGGCTGGGAAACGAGGAGATCGTCGAGATTGACGCCGAGTTTTCTCGCGTACCCGGGATCCAAAGCATGCTCGACGTCGATGAAACCCGCCAGGCCGCCCCGTTTTTGCGCCTGGGCAATCGCTGTGAGGGTGAGCGTTGTCTTTCCCGAGCTCTCCGGGCCAAAAATCTCAACCACGCGCCCGCGTGGAAAACCCCCAACCCCAAGCGCGCGATCAATCAGGATATTCCCAGTCGGAATGACCTCAACTGCCGATACCGTTGCATCGCCAAGCCTGCGAATTGCTTCGCTGCCGTAGTCCTTTTCAATCTGCTGGATTGCCAGATCGAGGTTTTTTGTGCGAATGGCGGCGGCCTTTTCGTCAATGGCAGAGGTGGCATCTTCAGTCTTCGGCATAGTCTTCGAGGAATTAAACGGGATTGCGCCGAATGACAAGAGCGGCACCAAAAAGAACGCCAGCAGCCTGTCGGACTTCGAATGAAGCCGAGGTTTGAAGCATGAGAAAACGTCGAAAAAATGAACCCGCCCTTTCAGACAGGGCTGCTGGAATTCCGCTTCGCGGAGAAAAACACGGATTTTAGGTCTTTTTTCGGCACGAAGTGCCGATTTTAGCAGGATGCCGGGCGGGTTGGCGCTCTTTGCACGGTGGTTTTCGAGGGAAAACTCCACTCCGACTTCCAAGTCCGACAGCCTGCTATCGGGAATACAATTCGACGACGAGCTGCTCGTTCACGATCGGGTTGATATCGCCCCTGGTCGGAATGCGCACAACGGTGCCGGCAAGATTGTCCTTGTCCGCAACGAGCCACTCGGGTGTGGAGATCGCCGAAGTTTGATCAACGGCTTTCAAAGCGAGACGCTTGGAGCGATCGCTGGACCTGACGGCTATCTTGTCACCCGCTTTCACATTCATCGACGAGGTGTTTGTCTTGCGTCCATTGACGGTGACATGGCCATGCGAAACCATCTGTCGGGCAGCGCGCAAGGTCCTCGCGAATCCGAGCTTTTGCACCACGTTGTCAAGCCGGGTCTCGAGGAGTTGCAGGAGGATCTCACCGGTGACACCGCGCTTGCTCAAGGCGAGCTGGAAATAGCGGCGGAACTGACGTTCAAGCACACCGTATTGATACCGTAGCTTCTGCTTTTCAGCCAACGCCAGCGCGTAGTCGGAGAGCTTGCGGCGGGAGCCCTTGGGTCCATGCTGGCCGGGAGGATAGTTCTTGTTTTCGAACGCCTTTGGTGATCCGTGAATGAGCACTCCGTAGCGGCGGCTTACTTTGGTTTTAGGTCCGGTATAACGAGCCATGAGGATTTCGGTTTTGGAATTTGACTATTTTGGGATCAGATCTCAGCCGCGGTCGTTGATAATGAATTGGAACGCTTGCATCCAGCGCATCAGACCCGCCGCTGTTTGGGAGGACGGCAACCGTTGTGAGGAACGGGCGTAACGTCGCGGATGACAGTGATCTCCAGACCCACCGCCTGCATGGCGCGCACGGCCGATTCCCGGCCTGCGCCGGGGCCCTTCACTCGCACTTCAACTTCTCTCAGGCCGTGGCTCATGGCCTGCTTGCAGGCATCCTGGGCGACCATTTGGGCGGCATAGGCCGTGCTCTTGCGAGAGCCCTTAAAGCCGCACTTGCCGGCGCTGGACCAGCCAATGACGGCGCCTTTTTGGTCGGTGATGCTGACAATCGTGTTGTTAAAGCTTGCCTGAACGTGAGCGATACCGTGAACGACATTCTTGCTGCCCTTGGCCTTGACGATCTTCAAAGGCTCGATGTTGTCGTCTAGCGAAAGCGCCACGCCGCTGACGGGAGCCGCTTCTTTCTTGTCGTCCTTCTTTGCCGGCTTTTTGGCCGGCGATGCCGGTTTGGCTTCCTTCGGCTGAACCTCCGCGTTGGCCACCGGCGTGCTTCCAGCGACCGGGGCCGAGACTTCGGCATCCTTCTTTCTTGGCGCTGATTTTGGTTTCTTTTCCGTCGTGGGGTGGGCTTCGCTTGCGGGCGCCGCCGGGTTGTTTTCGGTTTCGTCAGCCATATGAGTTCGTTAAACTTTGCCGGCTTTGGCGTCGGGATTGCGCTGTACGCCGACCGTTTTGCGCGGGCCTTTGCGCGTCCGGGCATTGGTGGACGTGCGCTGACCCCGTACGGGCAGTCCACGCCGGTGGCGGATGCCGCGATAGCAGTTAATGGCCTGGAGGCGCTTGAGATTGCCCTGCACCTCGCGGCGAAGATCGCCTTCAATGGCGATTTTCAACGAGTTGATCGCGTGAATAATGGCGTTCAGCTGCTCCGGGGACAGGTCCTTGGCCCGGATATTTGCGTCAATATTCGCAACCTCCAGAATGCGTTTGGTGTTGCTTGGGCCAACGCCGAAAATGTAGGGCAGCGAGGCCTCGATGCGCTTGTCACCAGGAATTTCTACTCCAAGAAGGCGGGGCATGATGTTTTAGGGAGTTGAGATTTGAAATTTCGAATTTGAGATTGCTTCAGCCCTGCTTCTGTTTGTGGCGCGGGTTTTTACAGATCACACGCACCACGTTCTTGCGGCGCACAATCTTGCAGCTTTCGCACAGGCGCTTGACGGAGGCTCGGACTTTCATTTTACGGTTTGTGGTTTCGGCGTGTCGGTTTTGTGTCGGAACGTGATGCGGCCTTTGGTGAGATCGTAGGGAGACATCTCCACCATGACTTTGTCACCCGGAAGGATACGGATAAAATGGAGCCGCATTTTTCCGGAAATGTGCGCAAGAATCCTGTGCCCATTAGCCAGCTCAACGCGGAACATGGTGTTGGGCAGCAGCTCAACGACCTTGCCTTCTACCTCAATAGCGTCTTTCTTGGCCATGTCAAGATTTCAGGAGCGCTGTCGGTGACGAGCACAGTGTGTTCAAAATGGGCGGAGGGCAGGCCATCAGCGGCTACGACGGTCCATTTGTCCTCGAGGACGCGCACCTTGGCCTTACCCATGTTGATCATGGGTTCGATGGCGAGCGTCATCCCCGGTTTGAGGATCGGACCGGTGCCGCGTTTGCCGAAATTTGGAATCTGGGGTTCTTCATGAAGGTGCCGTCCGACGCCGTGGCCGACAAATTCACGGACCACGGAGTAGCCGTTGCGAACTGCGTGCTCCTCGACGTAGGCGCTAACATCTCCGAGTCTGCGACCGGCCTGGACGAGTTGGACGGCACCATCCAAAATTTGTTCTGTTACAGTGAGAAGGCGTTCGGTCTCGGGCTCTATGATTCCGACAGGAACGCTCATGGCGGTGTCGCCGATCCAGCCATCCCGGACGATCCCGACATCCATCTTCACGACGTCGCCGTATCGAATCTTTCTAGGTCCTCCGATTCCGTGGACCACCTCTTCATTGATTGAAACACAGATGTGCCCAGGGAATTTCTTGTAGCCGAGGAAGGCGCTTTGGACGCCTGCTTCGCGCATGAACCGGGCAGCAGCGTGGTCAATCTCGCCGGTGGACACGCCCGGAGCGGCCAGCTCCGCCAAGCGATTGAGGATATCAGCCGCCATTTCGCCGGCGCGACGCATCTTGTCGATTTCGGAACCGCGTTTAATTGGGATCATTCGGCAAATCCTCGCGAACGTCGTAATAGAGGTGATTGAAGACCGCATCGCGTCCCGCCATCGCATTCACTTCTTTGAGCAAGCCCTTGGCTCGATAATGATTTGCAACGGCCAATGTATGTTCGCGGAACTGCGCGAGACGGCGATCCAAGGCTTCGTCTGTATCGTCGTCGCGGCGCACGAGTTCGCCGTCGCATCTCGGGCACGGGGTATCGGTCGTGACGTTGTGAAATTTCTGATTGAAGACCGAGGCGCAGCGCGAGCACGTTAGGCGGCTTGTCATGCGTTGCCGGACCACTTCGTCGGACAGATTGAGGAAATAGACGACGTCGAGTGGCACGCCGCGCTCTTCGAGACCGTTATCGAATGACCTGGCCTGTTCGAAAGTTCGCGGAAACCCATCCAGGATAAATCGGCGGTGATCGTTCAGCCAGTGCCAAACGACGCGCAGCGCAAGCTCGTCGGGGAACAGCTTTCCTTCGATTGTCCAGCGCTCGGCTTCGACGCCGAGCTCGCTCCCGCGAGCCTTCTCTTCGCGGAGCATGGATCCCGTAGATGTCGCGGGAATGCCGAAGGTCGCGGACAGCAGGGCTGCCTGGGTACCCTTGCCGGAAGCAGGAGGACCGAGAAGGACAATGCGGTTCTTCATGTCCTTAGTGTCGGGTGGCGAAGAAGATTGTTACGCCGGCGATCACCAAAATCCCGAGGCTGGCATAGATCAGCACGAGGGAGCTGTCATCGAGCACCTGGCCCGAGCTGAGGCGAGGACGCTGTTCGCGTGCGCCGCGAATCTTGCCTTTGCGAAGAAAGCCGTCGTAGTGCCGCTGCAGCAAGTGCGTCTCGACTTGACGCATTGTGTCGAGCACGACTCCGACGATGATCAGCACGCCGGTGCCGCCGAAGAACTGTGCGGTCATGTACGGAACCTTTAGCGCCTGGGCCAGCAACTGCGGCAACACGGCAATCACGGTGAGAAAGATCGCGCCGGCGAAGGTGAGGCGCGACATCGTGAAATCGAGGAAGTCCGCCGTTGGCTTGCCGGGACGGACGCCCGGGATAAAGCCTCCGTATTTCTTGAGATCGTCAGCGATTTGAACCGGCTGAAACTGCGTCGCCACCCAGAAGTAGCTGAAGAAGAAAATCATAGCGCCATAGAGCACGTAATGCAGCCAACCGACCGCAAGGAGGTGCGCGATTTCCTGCGCTGTGCGATTTTGCGGGAAGGCCATGTTGATGATCGTGGACGGAAAGAGCAGAATGGCCTGCGCGAAAATGATCGGCATGACACCCGCGTAATTGATTTTGAGCGGCATGTACTGCGTCTGCCCGCCGTAAACCTTGCGCCCGACAACGCGTTTCGCGTACTGGATGCTGATTTTGCGCTGTGCCTGCGTCACTGCGATGACCGCCGCGATGACGAAGACCAGGAATAGGCACAACAAGACCAGCACAATCGGGTTCACATTGGCTTGGGCGCCTGCGGCGCTTGGAACGAACGTGCGCCACGCTTGAATCAGACCAGCCGGGAGTTGCGCGAGGATGCCTACGGTGATGATGAGCGAGACACCATTTCCGATCCCGCGTTCAGTGATCTGATCACCCAGCCACATCAAAAACATCGTCCCGGCAGTCATGGTAACGACTGTCATCAACTGAAATCCAAGACCGGGCTCAGGCACGAGATCCAATCCCAGACGGGTGATGGTATCCATGATTCCCGGCAGGAACGGATTCGCTTGGGGATTCTCAAAGGACTTTGCGAGCAGGTAACCCTGAAAGAGGCACAGTGCGATAGTTGAGTACCGTGTGTACTGCATGATCTTGCGGCGGCCGCCATCCTCGCGCGCGAGCTTGCCAAGGTGAGGGACAACGGCCGTTAGCAATTGCAGCATGATGGAAGCGCTGATGTAGGGCATGATCCCCAGCGAGAAGATCGCGCAATGCGCCAGGGCTCCACCGCTGAAGAGATTGAAAAGCGAGGCGACGCCGCCCGCGGATTGGGCATCGGCGACATTGCGGAACCATTCGCGCAATATTTCCGCATTCACTCCGGGCGTGGTGATAGCCGAACCTGCCCGGATGATCACGATCATTGCCAGCGTGAAGAGTACACGCTGGCGCAACTCGGGTATCTTGAAGATGTTGGTGAACGCGGAGATCATTCGAAGCGGGAAGTACGAGCTCGATAAAGGCGGGCTCTATTTCCGCGTTCGGGCGTCGGACTTGCGACTTGTCATTACGATCGTGCCGCCTGCCTTCTCAATCTTTTCCCGGGCGGAGGCACTGATGCTGTCCACTTCGAGATGGAATTTCTTGTTAACGCCGCCGCGACCGAGGACCTTGATGCCGTCCAGCGAGCCGCGAACCAGCCCAGCGCCGCGGAGCAGCTTTTCATTGATGGCCGCTCCGTCTTCGAAGCGTTTCTCCAGTTCGTCGAGGTTGACGATGCCATAGACGGTCTTGAATGCCGCGTTATTGAAGCCGCGTTTCGGCAAGCGGCGGTGCAAAGGCATCTGACCGCCTTCGAATCCGGGGCGAATGCTCCCACCCGAGCGGGCCTTTTGACCTTTGTGGCCTTTGCCGGAGGTCTTTCCATGGCCGGAGCTTTCGCCGATGCCGAGGCGCTTGCGGCGGTGCTTGGCGCCGGGATTGGGTTTCAGATCATGCAGTCTCATAGCTTAAGCCGCGGCGGGCGCGGGAGTTTTGACCCTTAGCGTCTTCCCGCGGATCTTGAAAATTTCGTCCCTCGGCCGGAGCGTTGTGAGGGCGTCCAGAGTCGCTTTTACGACATTGGCGGGGTTGCTGGAGCCGAGGGATTTGGCGAGGACGTCGCGGATGCCTGCTGCCTCGATGACAGCACGAACACCGCCACCCGCAATGACGCCGGTCCCGGGCGACGCCGGCTTGAGCAGCACGCGGCCGCCACCGAATTCGCCCAAGACTTCATGCGGGATGGTGTTCTCGTGGACGGCCACGTTGACCATCCCTTTCTTCGCGGACTCGGTGGCCTTTCGGATGGCCTCGCTTACTTCGTTGGCCTTGCCGAAGCCTATGCCCACGCGGCCGTTGTGGTTGCCGGAAACGATCAGCGCGCTGAAGCTGAAGCGACGTCCGCCTTTGACGACCTTTGCGCAGCGGTTGATAAAGACCACCTTCTCCGTCGTTTCCTTTGGTTCGCCTTTGTCGAACTCTGGATTGGAGGACCTGTTTTGGGATTTTCTTTGAGTTGGCATAGGCGGTTTAGAATTCGAGGCCGCCTTCGCGTGCAGCATCGGCAAGGGCTTTCACCTTGCCGTGGTATTTAAAGCCGCCGCGGTCGAAGACGACTTGCTTCACCTTCTTGGAAGCGCCGCGTTCGGCAATGATTTTTCCGACCTTTGCCGCGGTGGCGACATTGGCACGTGCGGTCTTGTCGGCGCGGAGCTCGGGCTCCGTTGTATGAACGGAAGCAATCGTCTTTCCCGCCGTATCGTCGATGACCTGCGCGGTGATGTGGCGCTCGGAGAAATGGACGGCGAGGCGCGGGCGCTCGGACGTTCCAGCGACTTTTTTGCGAAGGCGCCGATGGCGGGACTGGCGTTTGCTGGTGGATTCGGACATGATTTACTGGACGGTTTTTCCTTCCTTGCGGCGGACCTGTTCTCCGGCATGGCGGATTCCCTTGCCCTTGTAGGGTTCAGGCGGGTGAAAGGCGCGGATATCCGCGGCCGTCTGACCGACGAGATGCTTGTCAGCGCCCTCAATGGTGATCTTCGTGCCTTCCGCAACCGTGATTTTCACGTTCGTCGGAATTTCAAAAAGAATGGGATGAGATTTGCCGAGGCTCAGGTTGAGCTTTTGGCCCTGGACCGCCGCCTTGAACCCGACGCCCTGAATTTCGAGCTCTTTCTTGAATCCCTCGTTGACGCCGGCGACCATATTGGCGATCAGCGCGCGTGAAAGGCCGTGAAGGGCCTTCACTTGGCGGGTTTCTCCGTCCCGATCTACGGAAACTGTGCTGCCCTCCACTCGAGCGCGGACGGCTGCCGGAAGATTCCAGGAAAGCTTGCCTTTGGGACCTTCGACGGTGACCGCGCCTGCCGCGCCGATGTTCACCTTCACCTTGGCGGGCACTTCGATGGGTTTTTTGCCGATTCGTGACATGGATTTTCCCTTACCAGACGTAAGCGAGCAGCTCTCCGCCAACGTTTTGTTTCCGTGCTTCCTGTCCGGTCAGAACCCCTTGTGACGTGGAAAGCACGGCGATGCCCATGCCGCCCAGCACGCGCGGAACTTCGCCGGCTCCGACGTAGCGGCGCAGGCCGGGCTTGCTAACCCGCTTGAGGCCGGCGATGGCGCAGGCCTTGTTGACAAACTTATTCTTGATCTTGAGAGTCGGATGGCCCTTTTCCGGTGTTTCGAGTTCAAAGCCGGCGATGTAGCCTTCTTTTTCCAGGATTCGAGCAATTTCGCTCTTGAGCTTGGAATAAGGCACGGTGAATTCCGTTTTACGCGCGCGGGCAGCGTTGCGCAGGCGGGTGAGCATGTCTGCGATGGGATCGGTCATTTCTGTTCAGCAGTAGTTAGGCGGACGCCTCTGCGGCCTCCTCTTGCTGCTCCTCGGTTTTCCGCACTGCGGGTTTCTTAGCCTTGTCGGAGAATGGCATGCCAAGTTCGCTCAGGAGCGACTTGGCTTCTTCGTTCGAGCGAGCGGTTGTGACGATTGTGATATCAAAACCGATATTGCGTTTGACTTTGTCGAGTTCAATCTCGGGAAAGATGGATTGATCGGAGACGCCAAGGGTGTAGTTGCCGTTTCCGTCGAAAGCCTTGGTCGAGACTCCGCGGAAGTCGCGGATGCGCGGAAGCGACATCTTGATGAGACGCTCGAGAAATTCATACATCATCCGTCCCCTCAAAGTCACTTTCGCACCGATAGCCTGCCCTTTCCGGAGTTTGAAGTTTGCTATGCTCTTCTTGGAAAGCGTGGCGATGGGACGCTGGCCAGTGATCATGGCGATCTCGGATTTGGCAATCTCGAGGGCTTCCTTGCTGTCCGCCCCGGCGCCGATGGAGGAATTCACGACGATCTTCGCGACCTTGGGAATTTCGTGAATGTTCTTGTAGCCATGCTTCTCGCGCAAAGCGGGCACGACTCGAATCTTGTATTCCTCAAGAAGCTCTGGGTCCAATTGCGTAGCCATAGGTCTCTAAGTAATGTGAGCCACGGATGAAACACGGATGGCAAGGCCGCCGGAGCAACCAAGTTCCCATTCTAATCCGTGTAAATCTGCGTTCATCTGTGGCGGATTTCAGGCGGCCTTCTTTTTTGCCTTGTCCTTTTCCGAATTGGCGCGCTCGACGATCTTCACATTGGAAACGTGTATAGGGCCCTCGCGTTCGACGATGGCGCCGTTGGGATGATCCTGAGTTTTGCGCTGATGCTTTTTGATGAGGCGGACGCCCTCAATAATAACTTGGGCCTTCTCAGGAAGGACCTGCAGGATCCTGCCTGAGGAACCACGGTGATTCCCGGAAATGACCTGGACGGTGTCGCCGCGTTTGACGTGAAATTTTGCCTTGCTCATAGGACTTCAGGCGCAAGGGAAATGATCTTCATGAAGTTCTTTTCGCGCAGTTCGCGGGCCACCGGTCCGAAGATGCGCGTGCCGCGGGGGTTAAGATCCTTGTCGATGATCACGATGGCATTATTGTCAAAGCGAAGGTAGGAGCCGTCCTGGCGCTTTATCGGCTGCTTGGTTCGGACGACGACCGCGCGCACGACTTCCCCCTTCTTCACCGTGCCCCCTGAAGCGGCTTCCTTGACGTTGGCCGTGATGACATCGCCGACGCGGGCAGTCATCGATGCCTTGCCAATGACGCCGATCATCGTGGCCATGCGGGCGCCGGTGTTGTCGGCGACATCGAGACGAGAGCGGAGCTGGATCATAAGATGTGAGATTTGAGACCTTGGATCTCCTAGTGCTTGAGCACCTCAACGAGCCGCCAGCGCTTGAGGCGGGAAAGCGGACGGCTTTCCATGATGGAGACGCGATCCCCGACCTTGGCTTCGTTCTTCTCGTCATGCACGTAAAATTTCTTCACGTGCTTGATGATCTTGCCGAATTTCTGGTGCGGCACGCGGGTGACAGTGTGGACGACGATGGTCTTGTCCATCGTATGAGAAACGACTTCGCCAACGCGGGTCTTGCGCAGGTTGCGTCTGGTCTCTGCGATCGTTGACTTCGAATCAGGCGCCGCAGGCGAAGGTGAGTCTGGAATTACTTCGTTCATGGCCTACTTCTTATTCGTCCGAGATTCGGCGGGGATGGAATCACCCGGCGCGGTCTTCCTTTTTTGGGTCAGAACGCTCTCGACGCGGGCGGCGTCACGGCGCAAGGAGCGGAGCATGTGAGGCTTTTCGAGCTGGCCACCCTGCTGCTGAATGCGCAAATTGAATATTTCCTGCCGGATCTCGCGCTTGCGGGCATTGAGTTCCTTGAATGTGAATTCCTTAATTTCGGCGATTTTCATGGCGCGTTATTTTGCTGCGTGGTGACGGGAGATAAAGCGCGTGCGCACAGGGAGCTTGTTCGCGGCGAGACGCAGGGATTCGCGGGCGATGGATTCAGAGACGCCATCAAGCTCAAAGAGCACGTTGCCCGGGCGGACAACCGCGACCCAATGCTCGGGATTGCCCTTCCCTTTACCCATGCGGGTTTCGGGCGGCCTGGCGGTCACCGACTTGTCGGGAAAAATGCGGATCCAGAGCTTGCCTTTGCGCTTCATGTTGCGGGTCATGGCGACACGGGCGGCCTCAATTTGAATATTCGTGATCCAGGCTCGATCGAGGGTCTGCAGGCCGAATTCGCCGAAATCGATCTTTAGGGTGCGTGAAGCATTCCCGGCACGGCTGCCGCGCTGGGTTTTGCGATACTTCACGCGTTTGGGCATCAATGGCATAGCTCGTTCCTCCTAATCAAATGGTTGCAGTATCTCCCCGGGGAGCGCGATGACGCTCTCGCGGCTGTTGCTGCTTTTGTTCCTCGCTTTCAGGGTTGGACGGCTTTTTGCAGATCCAGCATTTTACTCCGATCTTGCCGGCAACGGTCGATGCTTCGGTGAAGCCGTAGTCGATCGGCTGTCGCATCGTATGCAGGGGAATTTTGCCCTCGCGATACCACTCCGTGCGCGCGATTTCCGCGCCGCCAAGACGGCCGGAGCAACGGATCTTGATTCCCAGGGCGCCTTGCTCCATAGCGAGCTGCACCGCGCGTTTCATCGCGCGGCGGAAAGAGATGCGACGCTCAAGCTGGGACGCCACATTTTCAGCAACGAGCTGAGCCTCGATATCGGGCACTTTGATCTCGATGATGTCAATTTTTACCTGCTTGCCGCCTGCCAGACGGGAAATCTCGTCCGTCATCTTCTCGATCTCGGAGCCCTTGCGTCCGATGACAACTCCGGGACGGGCCGTGTGGATCGTCACCCGCAGGCTGTTCCAGGCGCGCTCAATGACAATGCGTGAAACAGCAGCCTGCCTGAGTTTCTTATGGAGGAACGAGCGAATCTTTCCATCAGCAAGCAAATAGTCGGCAAAGTCCTTGCGAGAGGCATACCACTTTGACGACCAGTCGCGGTTGATTGGAAGCCGGAAGCCGATTGGATTAACTTTCTGTCCCATGATTTACTCCTTGGATTCTCCCTCCGGCGCTGCTTTTGCAGGTTGGGCGGGGGCGGACGGCTGGTTTTTCGTGCTTTTCTTGGCAGGCCCGCCTCCCGCAGCCTTCGGGGAGGCGGATTTCTTTGATTTTTTCGAGCCGCTCTTCTCGCGGCGCTCGATCTCAATTTCGTCGGTCAGAATGATCCGGATATGGCTGGTGCGTTTGCGAATCGGGCCGGCGCTTCCTCTAGCCTTTGGTTGAAAGCGCTTCGAGGTGGGTCCCTCCCCAACGACGGCCTCCTGGACGACGAGGTTGGAGACGTTCAGGTTGTTGTTATTCTCGGCATTGGCGATGGCGCTGGCAAGCGTCTTGCGGACGAGGCCGGCGGCCTTCTTGGGCACAAAGCGGAGCAAATCCAGGGCATCCGAGGCCGGAAGTCCCTGAATTTCCCGCGTGACCTCACGCGCTTTGAAGGCGGAGATCCGGGCAAGACGGTATGTCGATCGAACCTGCATTGTTATTGTTTTCTTGGGTGATTTCGGTTGATCATCGCCGGGCGTCCACCTTGAGGCGGTCGCCGGTTTTGACCGGCACTTTTTCCGATTCGAGACTCTGAATTACTGCGCCGCTGATGCTTGCGCGCACGTCCACAATGCGCACGTCGCCGATGCGTTTGTCCTCGCGCCAGACCTGGAAGGGCATGCCTATGCGCACGCCTTGTTTTTCGCCGATGTTGGCGACGACAAGCGCAAGGTCCTCCTTCACATCAACGACCATTCCATCATCGAGGGTCGCTTCCACCGAACCGGCTTTCGCGGCCTTCGGCGCGCCAAGAATTTCATTCGTCTTGCGGAGTTCCGTTTCGACAACCAAGCGCGCCTGGGGGTCGATGTTCTCGGTGCTCTTGATCATTACTTGCACCGCCTCGGCGATGCGGACGAGCTGGTCGATCGCGCTTTCGTGTTGTTTCTTCAACAGGCGGATGTCTCGCACTGCGGCGAGCAGCTTTTGTTCGAGCTTGCTCTGGTCCTTTTCCACACCAGGAATGCCGAGGGCCTCGATTTTTAGGGTAAGATCGGCAGCCTGGCGTTTAAAGGTCTCGGCTTCGTTGTTGGAAATGGCGAGGCTTTCGGTGAGCGATTTGACGGCGGAACGAAGCAGGATGATTTGCTCTTGCAGCGCTTCAACGTCAACGCGGCTTTCTTCGCCGGGCGCGGGCACGGTGATGGTGACCCCCTGCGCGAGGAGGATTCGATTTTCAGAGTCTGTCAAAGATCGGCCGCCCTGCGCTCCCAATCTTGCAACGGGGAGGAGAGCGAAAAGCCCCGCCGCTATCGCAGCGAGCCTCATTGTTTATTTGGTCACTTTTGCGGTGTGAGAACCGTGCTTCTTAAAGATGCGTGTCGGGGAAAATTCGCCGAGCTTGTGGCCCACCATGTTTTCGGTGACGAAGACCGGGATGAACGTCTTGCCGTTATGCACGTTGAAGGTGTGGCCGACAAAGTCGGGGGTGACCGTGCTGCGGCGCGACCATGTCTTGATCGGCTTTTTCACACTGGATTCGTTCATCCGATCGATCTTATCGAGCAGTTTCCACTCAACGAACGGGCCCTTTTTTAGCGAACGTGCCATAGTTATTTTTTAACTTTGCTCTTGCGCCGTTCGACGATGAAGCGTTCGAACGGCTTATGCTTGCGACGGGTTTTGAAGCCCTTGGCGAGCTGGCCCCAGGGGCTCATTGGATGGTGGCGTCCGCCACCGCCCTTGCTCTTTCCCTGGCCCCCGCCCATCGGGTGATCGATAGGATTCATGACCATGCCGCGAACGTGCGGGCGGCGGCCAAGCCAGCGCGTGCGCCCGGCTTTCCCGCTGGAAACGTTCATATGGTCGGTATTACCCACCTGGCCGATCGTGGCGTAGCATTCCTCGTTGATCTTGCGGATTTCGCCCGAGGCGAGCTTGATCGATGCGTAACCGGCTTCGCGGCTGGCCAGGGTGGCGTGGGAACCGGCGCTGCGGATCATTTGCGCGCCTCGGCCGGGGATGATCTCGATGTTATGGATCGTGGTGCCGAGCGGGATGGCCTTAAGCGGGAGAGCGTTGCCCACGGAAGGCTCAGCGCTCTCCCCGGCGCTTACCTTGGCGCCCACGGCGA
The DNA here is from genome assembly GCA_963810765.1 of uncultured Verrucomicrobiae bacterium. Classification (GTDB taxonomy): domain Bacteria; phylum Verrucomicrobiota; class Verrucomicrobiia; order Chthoniobacterales; family Terrimicrobiaceae; genus DASTFP01. The sequence goes on along the minus strand of CAWEOV010000010.1, from coordinate 137,854 downwards.
GACCAACCGGGGCCAGGATGTAAGCCTTCTCGCCGTCCTTGTATTGCAGGAGGGCGATGCGGGCCGAGCGGTTCGGGTCGTATTCGATGGCGAGGACCTCGGCGAAAACTCCCTGCTTCTTGCGCTTGAAATCGACAAGACGGTATTTCCTCTTATGGCCGCCGCCGCGATGCCGCATGGTAATGCGACCGTTGTTGTTGCGGCCACCCGTCCTCTTGCGGGTCGACGTGAGCGACTTTTCAGGTCTGTCCTTGGTAATCTCGGAAAAGTCGGGAAGGGCCTTGAAGCGGCTCGAGGGAGTAAAGGGTCGGAAGCTTTTGAGTCCCATAGTATTTAGATCAGTTCGAGCTTTTCGCCTTCCTTGAGTGTGACCACGGCCTTTTTCCAGTGGGGGCGGCGGCCGAAACTCGCTGTGCGCTCGCGCTTTTTCTTCCCGGCGAAGTTGGCAGTATTGACGTCGACCACAGTCTTCTTGAAAAGCTGTTCAACGGCACGTTTGATCTCGATCTTGTTGGCCTTCGGACTGACGCGAAAGACGTATTGATTGTGCTTCTCGGAAAGCAAGGTCGCCTTCTCGGTGAGAATCACAGTTTGAATTTGGTCAAAGGCTTCTTTCATCACGCGAGCCTTTCGGAGAGAGTGGAGAGGGCTTCCTTCGTCACGATGACTTTGTCGAAAGCAAGGAGTTGCTCGGTATTGACGTCGGCGGCACGAGCCAGGAGAGTGTTTTTCACGTTGCGCGCGGCCAGATAGGTTTTTTCGTCAAAGGCCGCGCCGACAATCAGGGTCTTTCGCACATTGCTGGCGGCCTCGGCGACCAGCGCGAGAAAATTCTTGGTCTTGGCCTCCTTGACAGCGAAGTCCTCAACGAGGAGGACATCGCCGGCGAGCACACGTTCGCTGAGGGCTTTTCGAAACGCCAGCGACCTGACTTTTTTGGGAACTTTCTTCGAATAGTCGCGCGGATGCGGGCCGAAGGCGACGCCGCCACCCACCCAGATGGGCGAGGCTTTGTCGCCGGCGCGCGCACGCCCCGTCCCTTTCTGACGCCATGGCTTGGCTCCGCTCAGATTAACATCGGCCTTTGTCTTGGTGCTGGCTGTGCCCCGGCGCCGATTCGCACGCAGGGCGACGACGGCATCATGAACGGCTTGGCGTCCCTTCTTGGGATCCGTGATCAGCTCAATTTGGGCTTTCCTGGCCTCTTCAGCAGTGAAAACAGTCGCGCTCATGGCCTATCCCTTTTCCGCTTTGGCGGGTTTCTTTTTTGCGGGACGCACGATGACGTTAGAGCCCTTGGCGCCGGGCACGGCGCCGCTGACCAAAATCACTCCATCATCTTCGCGGATCTGGATAACCTTCAGATTTTGGACGGTGACGCGCTCGTCTCCCATATGGCCGGGCATTCCCATGTTTTTCCAAACGCGGCCCGGAGTGGAACGATTTCCGATTGCGCCGTTTCTGCGATGCATCATCGACCCGTGACTGGCCGGCTGACCGTCAAAATTGTGCTTCTTAACGACGCCTTGAAAGCCCTTGCCCTTGGACTGGCCGATCACGTCCACAAACTGGCCAACTTCGAAAACCGTGAGAGCGATGTCGGCGCTCTCCAGAGACGTTTCACTCCCGGCAAGGCGAAACTCGCGAACGAATTTTTTGGGGGTCGAAGAGGTCTTTGCGAAATGGCCGGTCTGCGCCTTGCTGACGCGTTGGGGCTTCTGATCTCCAAAGCCGACCTGTACTGCGCGGTAGCCATCGTTATCCGCGTTTTTGACCTGAAGGATGCGATTTCCGCCGGCTTCAATGACCGTGGCGGTGGTGAGGCGCCCTTGCTCATCGTAAAGGCGGGTCATGCCGAGTTTCTTGCCTAGAAGTCCTATGCTCATGGCGCGCTAGATCTTGATGGTGATGTCGACTCCGGCAGGGAGGTTGAGCTTGCGGAGTTCATCCACGGTTTTCGCGGTGGGCTCGACGATATCCAGCAACCGCTTGTGGGTGCGGATCTCAAATTGATCCATCGCCTTCTTGTCCACGTGAGGAGAGCGATTCACGGTGAACTTTTCGATTCGGGTCGGCAGCGGAATCGGGCCTGTGACTTTCGAGCCGGTTCGCTTGGCTGTCTCGACAATCTCCGCGGCTGAGGCATCCAGAATACGATAATCAAAGGCCTTGAGGCGGATGCGGATGCGCTGGCCGGCGGGAGTGGACATGTTTAATAAAGAACGGTTGAGGGTTTACCCTTATGATGGAAATTATCGGGATCGCTTCCGGCAGCAAAGACGCACGAGCGCTTTTTGGAGCGCCGCAATTCTGCATGGAATCCATGGTGTCATTTTTTCGATTGCCTGCCTCGTGAGCTTCCGCTGAAATCAGGGGACAAAAAAAGCACGCTGAGGTGCTTCTCACAGTTCCCCGACATGGTGCGGGAAAAGAGATAATAGGTAGCGCGGAGGGCGAAGCAAGGGAAAAGTTAACAAATTCGCCGGTTATTTTGCTCCCCTCGCGGTGCCCACACCCCGGGGTCCGCGGCACTTTTTCGCGGGATGCCTCAGGCCGCTACGGTATCTTGCAGAATCGCAACGAGCTCACCGTGCCATTCTGCCAGCGCATTCTCGAAATCGATGTCGTTGTCGACGCGATCCAGCAGGCGCGTGGCGCCGCGTTCCTCAAGCATGCGGTCGAGATCCCTGCCGCATTGGCAGAATTTATCATAGCCCGTGTCTCCCAGCGCAAAGACCGCAAAGCGGAGGTTGCAAAGCGATGAAGGCCCGAGGCTCCTGACGTAGTCAAAAAAATTGACTCCGTCGTCCGGAGGCTCCCCATCCCCCATGTGCTGATGGGAAGGAGCGCGGTCGTTTCCTTCGTTAAGCTTCGCGCATCGTATTGCGCGAGGTCATGCAGGCGGACGGGCAAGCCGGCCTTGCTCAACGAGGCTGCAGTCCTTTCGGCGCACTCGCGGGCATTGCCCGTCATGGTGGCATAGAGAATGGCGATATCCCTTTTCATTGGCTCGTTGAAAAGTCTTCAGCGAGTCCGAGAAGAGTGGCGTTCCAGTTCCCGCGATCCGCATCATTAGGTGGCCCCACGGCGCAGACGAGGCGCCCCTCGGGGTCGCACGCCTTGAGCGAGAGGAATTCTCCGACGTTGTGCAGGAAGACTTCTGCCAGCCTCTCCACGCGCACGTGGATTCCACAGTTCGCGTCCCCAGTAAAAATCCACTGCCCGTTCTGGCTAAAAATTGCCGGACTTATTTGAGCAGCCTGCATCGCGCTGTCGTTCCCCACGATGGCCCGAAAAACCGACCGCTCCGCGGCCGCAATCTGAAGGAAGACGTGCAACGCCCCGATTTGGAGCGAAACTGCGCCGGACGCACCCAACACGAGACTATTCTCCAGCCAGGAACTGTGGCGCGAGTTACTGCGGCCAGGCGGGATGCCTGCAATGGTTTGGTTCAGTTCGACCCAGCAGCGAAATGCTTCAAAATTCGAATGCTCAGTCAGGCAGATCTTATGGATCACCTCGCCGCTGAGATCGGAGAATTCGACCGCATAGAGCCATCCGCCCAGACGCGCTTCCACGATGGCAACAGCCCGCTCCCACGAAGTGAAATCGAACTCAAGGGAGCCGTCCACCGCACAGCCACAACGTCCGCACGGCATAAAATCCACCTCCGGATACTCGGAGAAACTGCCGAGCACGGCGTGAGAATTTCTGCTGATCGCAAGCACCTTGCCGAAGGCGGGAATCTCGGCAAGCAGGGCGTGCCAGCCTCCCCAAAGCCCGATGGTAGCACGCCCCTCCGCGACACGGACATTCTCCCGCAGCACGGAAGCGACGAGCGGATTCCCTGCGAGTGCCGGTCGAGGATCGTTCGGATCGGTGCTATGAAGCATGCGTCGACTAAGCCACAACCCATGGAGATGCGCTCGCGGTGGCTTGCCAAAAATTAGCGCCTGCTTGCGTGTCTTCTTCCGGTCAACGGAAAAACTCAACCGCTCCGGCGAAAAGATCCGCGGGAAGACGTTTTCCTTTTCAAAGAGACTCGCTTCAGAGCGCGACGCTCACCTTAGAAAACTGACGCTGATCGTTTCGCTACTGAGAACAGGCGGGCGGCCATTGCCCCCGCCGCCGCCGCGATGAGACAGGTGGTCCACATCGGAAGCGTGAACCTCAAAATCTCCATCCAGTTCCCATTGGCCCAAACGCTAAGCGAGTTAACCAGGCTGATGAGGTAGACGGGGAGAGTCATTGACGTCCGCACTGAAACCGGCTGCACAAGGTAGCTCAAGGGAACACCCAATCCCGCGCCAATCAGGATACCAAGCCGTATGATGCGGGAGCTCACGCGCTCCAGGCATCGCGCCACGAAATAAGGAATCCCCAAGAGAAAAATGACACAAAGCATCTCGTTGAATTGAAACCTTAGCCCCATCAGGATTGAGACGCTGCGGTGCATGAGAATGAGCCCGGCACCGATCGCAAAGCCGAGCCTCCTATCGGCAAGAGCGAGAAACGCGATAGCTTCGAGCAGCGCGCCGCCGGCGAAAAAACCCCGCGCGATCCAGGGATGCTCCAGCAGCCACATCGCTTCCGCCGGATTCCCCGCATCACTGGGATCAAACCTGCTGAAGTAATGCTGCCTTTGCGTCTTGATTAAATCGATCGCGATGTAGTTGGCGTTCCAAAACCACGTGCCGCCCGTTGCAAGAATCTTGGTGAAAAACGACACGAGATACGTGCCGGCCACAACGGCCTGGCTTTGAACCAAAAGCCATGAGTTCAGGAGAGCATCCGGCGGTTGCAACCGCAGGCCCTTCAACGCTGTGTAGTACAATACCGTCGCCGCTTGCGCCATCAGAGTCAGAGTAACGATTTGATAACCGTGATGCGTGTAGCCTTGCGAGTTGAACAGAGTGAACATCAACGCATGCCCGGCGGCGAGCGCTGGAAGAACGATCGGGAGCAGCAATCCCGCAACGTAGAAGAGAATGAGCAGGTAGATGACACTGCGGTATGACGAGAGATTGTTTGGGTCCGATAGCCAGGTCAGGTCAAAAAAATGGGCGAGACCCACCGGATGAGGTTGCGTGGGAAATGGCAGCTCCAAGGAAAGCGTGAATGCCACCACTATCGCGAAGAAAAGACGAAGGAAGAACCCCTCCAGCGAACTAACCGTCGGGAGGGAAAAAAATCCCAGAGCAAAACGTCTAAGCGACCGGGTGACCCTACTCCGCCAAGAGAATGCGTTTCGTTTCTTCGAGGTGTCCATCAGCAAATCGGATTTCAACCAAGTGCAGTTGCAATTTTTCTGGAAGCTCTTTGCCTCTCTTGGACGCCCGTTGTCTGAGCATATGAAAAATTTCCGCTCCGACGACCCGGTCCCGTTCGGTCCTGTTCTCTTTTCCAGATTTCTTCATCTCCGCGCCGTGCTTCCTTGATTTGTTGCGATACGTTTTCCCGACTTGCGATGAGGTGACGCCCGAGAGCGTGCCAATGGGAATCGGATTCCCTGCGCCATCCGCGATGACGAAATAGGCTCTTTCTGCGCCGGGGCTTGCGTACATGGGAAAGTTCGAGAAGGGGTAATTTTCTTTGGCGATCAGTGAGAGAGTGACGAAAATCGCCAGGGTGGTGAGCGGAGTATGGAAGAAAAGCCGATACCAAGGCGTTTCCCGAGTCCCGATGGTTAGAGAAGGTGCTCCCATGGACTAAGGTCTACAATGTCTCCCACGCGTCCAGGACGATTTGCGACCAGGACTCGAGCTTGTCCCTGCGCCGCTTAAGTTCGTCGAGGGTGAGGAACCTCAACTCCGCGATCGCCCTCTCGCCAGCGCGCACGCCGGCATGGTCAAGGGCAACCAGATGCACGACTCCGAGGTGCACCCGTCCGACCTCGGTGGAGTCGTCGTTGATGAGCGCTGCGACACGATCCTCATAGGCTCCCTCCAGCTTGAGCTCTTCCTCGATCTCGCGACGCACCGCAACCCGGTAAGCTTCCAGGTCGAAGGAAAACAAGCTTTCGTCATTGTCATTGATGTGGCCCCCGATCCCCACCGAACCCATTGCCACCAGGCGCTTCTCCCCGGACTTCGCCCCGCGCACGTAATGCAGGATCTTCCCACCGAAGGTAAAGACCGCATAAGGTATGATTTGCTTGTAAGCGGGATCCGTTTCCGCACGCGAACGCGGCAGGAAGAAGTTGTTCTCGCGCCTTAGGAACGCCGCAAGGTAGCGATCTACGTCGGGCTGCAGCCCTTGGAATGCGCCGAGTTCATCAAAGAGAGAGCGCCGGACGACGAGGACGTTTTCATCAGTCTTTGGCATGGCCGGCGCATGCTGCCCCCACACTACCTCTCCGCCAAGTCTTAATCTTCCGCCCTCCATCCAGGAAAAAGCTCGCAAGGGGCCGATCATAAGCGGTCGACCCGCGCTCTTGCGCAGCGAGTTGAACTCGCCGACACTTCGCAGATGCGCTTTGCCGTGTTTGTCTTCCTCGCCTCGTCCGCTATTTCCCTGGCGCAGCAGGGAAGCGACAAGGAGCGCGCCGGCCGCACGGTCTTTCCCCAGCCAGTGACGGAACCCGCCGCCTCCCCGACGCAGGCTCCGGTCTCACGCCGGGCCGCCAATCCCTCCGAAGCCATGGACAACTTCTTCCTTGCACTGAAAGCTGGACAAGTCGATGCGGCATATGACGGTCTCGTAAACGACACTATCATCGCGGAGCGCCGGGAAGATGTCTCGGGACTTAAAAAGCGCACCCAGGAGGCGCTCGACAGCTATGGTCCGGTGTCCGGCTACGAAACAGTGGACGAGAAAACGGTGGGAACCAGCCTTCTGCGGCGGACGTGCATTTCACTGAATTCCGACCTCCCCTTGCGCTGGCGGTTCTACTTCTATAGATCCGAGGGCGCTTGGAAGCTCGTGGATCTGCGTGTGGACGACGGCCTGGTAGAGCTTTTCGAGGAGGCGGGCCGAGCGCGGAAATGATCAAGGGGTTTCTAAGTTTCATCCGGTTTTCGCACACCATCTTCGCGCTTCCTTTCGCGCTGGGGTCCATGTTTGTCGCAGCTCACGGGCTGCCACCGTTCCGCGTTTTCGCCTTGGTCGTGCTCGCGATGGTCTTCGCACGCACAGCAGCGATGACCTTCAATCGCCTCGCAGACTGGGAAATCGACAAACGGAATCCGCGTACGGCCGGGAGACACAAACTTGTCTCGAAATCCTTTGCGATCGCGGCCTGTGGGACTTCCGCGGTTCTGTTCATCGTAACCACATGGTTCATCAACCCTGTCTGCTTCGCGCTCTCGCCGGTTGCGCTGATTATTGTCTTCTTCTATTCGCTGACAAAGCGCTTCACTCACCGAGCCCAGTTCTTTTTGGGCCTAGCACTGGCTGTCGCCCCGATCGGGGCATGGCTCGCCGTCACCGGGAGTTTCGCCTGGCCGCCTCTGGTGCTTGGGGCGTCGGTTCTTTGCTGGGTGGCCGGATTTGATATCATTTACGCCACGCAGGATTTGGAAGTGGACAAGCGCGAAGGGCTGCGTTCGATGGTGGTCTGGCTTGGAATCTCGCGGGCCCTCGCTGTCGCCACCTTGCTTCACACCGCCGCGCTGGCTGGGTTCCTGTTTTTTGGAGCGCTGGCTCGGCTGGGTCCGATTTATTTCGCCGGACTCGCCTTCGTAGGCGCGGGCCTTATCTATGAACATGTTCTGGCGGGGAAGGGCACCATTGCCGCGATCAACAAGGCCTTCTTCCAGGTAAACGCTACCGTCAGCGCCATCTTCGTCCTGAGCACCCTTGCAGACCGACTCGTCCAGCCATAGGCGCGCGCCACGGCGTCTGCGCCGGTGGCTGCGCACTCTGCTGGCTTTGTTGCTTGGGTCGGTCCTCGTTCTAGTCGGGGGGATCTATTTCGCCACACGGAACCTCCCTCAACTTGCCAAATGGTCGCTGGAAAGAGCGTTCCCCGGAGCGACCGTCGAAATCCGCAAACTCGAGATCGCCTTCCCGAATCAGCTTACGGCGGAATCGCTTGTCCTAAAGTCGCGCAAGGACGGGGCCACTCTCCTCACCCTGGCCGGAGGAAGCGTAACATTCAATTTCGACGATCTTCGTCGCAGGCAAATCAGCGAGGTGCGCCTCGTTGAACCCGTGATAAGCGCCTCGCCGCGGCTTCTGGAAGCCTTCGCCGCGCCTCCTGGCGCGCAGGCTTCCGCCAAGGCGGGCGTTCCCTGGGCCGTGCGCAGATTCGTTTGCGAATACGGCGAGCTGAATATTGCGGACTACGGACCGGCTGGCCTGACGATCCACACCAAGTTTTCCTTCGACTTTAAAAACTTCTCTCCCGCCACGGCGCCTGCAGAGCCCCATGAATTGGTTCTTTGGGACGCTACGGCAAGCACTGGTTCTGATCCTGCCTTTTTAAGGCTAGCCGGAGGAAGCATCACGTTCAATCTCGACAATCTTAGTCACAGGCAAATCAATGAGGTGCGCCTCGTCGAACCCGTTATAAACGCTTCGCCGAGATTGACGGAGGCCTTCGCCACGCCTCCGGGCGCACAGTCTTCTGCAAAAGCGGGCGTTCCATGGGCCCTGCACAGGTTGGTTTGCGACTACGGCGAGCTGAATCTTGCGGATTACGGACCGACCGGCCTGACGATCCACACCAAGTTTTGCTTCGACTTTAAGAACTTCTCTCCCGCCACGGCGCCCACAGAGCCCCATGAATTGGTTCTTTGGGATGCTACGGCAAACACTGGTTCTGATCCTGCCTTCCTAAGGCTTGATCTTGTTCGCGCGAAATTCGATCTCGAAGGTCTCATCAAGAACCAGATCATCAACGCTCTCGCTCTTGAAGGCGGCTCGCTCGTCGTGGGCAAATCGCTTAGGGAAATCTTCACCGGTCCGAAAACCCCGGACGATTCGACACAAACTTCTCCGTCCCCTGCTTCGTGGAGTGTTGGAATCCTCGATATCCGTCGCATCGCTGTCCGTCTCGACGACGAGCGGCCGGAAGTATCCGATATCACTTTTGCGCTGAATACTTCCCTAGAGAATATTCCCCTTTCGAAGAGCGCCTCGAGCCTGGGTTCCGAACAACAGCTCGTCGAGATCGCCAACTTAGAAATTCTCTCCCCACTCGACCCTTTCACCAAGGTCCTCACGCTCGATAGCATTTTTCTGCGATTCACGCTCGCCGGGCTGCTGCGACGCGAAATCGAAAGTCTGACCATTCTCGGTCCCAACATTTTTGTTGGCGCAGATCTTTTCTGGTACATGGACGACATGCAGAAACGGCTTGGGACGGATGGTGACGGCAAGGACTCCGGACCCGGATGGATGATCAAGACCCTGGGCATCGAATACGGACGGCTCACACTCGGCAGCGGCGGACGACGACAATACGGCCTTCCCTTAAGCTTTCGAACCACCGCGCAGGACGTTGCCCTCGACAACCTCGCAGCACTCAAACTCCAGGCGGTTCTCGAAATTCCCCCTCAAAAATACGTTTTCGATTCCTATCAGCTCGAATTCACCAGCGAGAAGGGTGAACTGCGCTTCGCGTATCCGCCGGAGAAGAACGTGAACAATCTCGTAGGCACAGTCCGGCTCAAAGGGATCCGCTGGCGGCAATACAAGGCGTCAGACTCTTACATTTCGGTGACATTCGATCGCAACGGCATCAACGGACTCTTCGGCGGCAAGGTTTATCGCGGCGAGACTTGGGGAGGGTTCAGCTTTTTCTTCTCTCCGGACTCGCCCTGGATCGGCTGGCTGTCCGGCAGAGGCGTCAGTCTTCGCGAGGTGACCAACATCATCTCCCCTCAGAATTTCCAATTGACGGGCCCGATGGAATTTCGTCTGCAAATGGATGCCAAGGGTCGCAACATCGAACGAGTGCTAGGCGAATTGCGGGCGACCAAACCCGGCAAAATGGTAATCGGAAAGATCGATGACCTCCTCGCCAGAGTTCCCCCGACATGGAACCTCATCAAACAGAGCAGCACCCGCATCGCTCTTCAGACGCTAAGGGACTTTGAATACACCAAAGCCAGCGGCGACTTCTGGTTCGTGCAGTCGCAGGGTCAGCTGCGGTTGACATTGCAAGGACCGGCCGGATCGCGCAATTTCGACGTCGTACTGCACGCTGAAGATTCACCCCAAGGACGATGGAAACGACGCTCCGCCAATCGCTGACTCTCCTCATCGCCTGTTCAACGCTCGGAGGCTGCAAGGCCCCAAGCGTAAATCTCTCCACCTCCGAACCGATCAAGGTGGACATCAACATGCGGCTGGACGTTTACCAATATTCCTCACCGGCCTCGAAAAAGCCGGCGCAAGCGCCGCCAGCTGCGCAGACTCCGGAAGCCCGCCGCCGGAACCGGATGGCGGACATCCAGCAGCTCAAGAACGAACGTCTCGTCGGGGAAGGACACGAGGGCCTGCTCGTCATTCGGTCAAAACCGGAAGGGGACTATGGCGATTACGTGCGCGTCACGGTCGAGGAAGAGAACGCCGACCGGATGGATCTCATGAAATCTGTCGCAGAGAGCGAAAAGACCTCTCTCCCGGAAATTCAGGCCAAACAGGCTGAACTCTGGCGCAACCGTTCCTTTAAAGGCGAGTGGATCGAAACTTCCGGACCAGACGGCACATGGAAGTGGGTGCAGAAGGAAGGCTAGCGGCGCGTCACCGGGGTTGAACAGGCAGGCCGGTTTTTGTTGCCCATTTGTTGGCTGCGCTCGCCCTGTAGGATTCAGCATTCGCCATCGCCGCTGCAGCGCTCTGTCGCGCGGCGCTGTTCTCCACCGTTGCTCGAAACCTCCCGGAACCCCGATCCACCAGAAAAACAAATTTCAAATGAAAATTCCTCGATGACGCAAACTGCCATTCCCCGTCCGCAAACTCCCGCCAATGCGCCGCTTACGCTTTATGGCTGCGAGCTATACAGGTGTTAAAAAAATATCATGGGTATGAAATTTGTTTTGATGTAATTAAATGGGGTGATAGGACAAGCGCCCGTGCAAAGCGTTCTACCAGGCGCGAACGTGATTTCCAATCGGGCTGCCGCTGCTTTGGTGGGCGCAAGCCTTTGGTTTGCCGCCGCGTCTGTCCTGGCTGAGTTTCCGACCGATGCGCTCACCGATTTCCTGACGGGCAATATCGCCCCGGAAGTCTCCGAATTCGGCGAAATCCGCATGACCAGAGAGGACGTGGCGGACTGGCTGGAGAAAGCAAGGACGGCGCCCCTGCCGCATGATCGCGGGATCGCAATCGCAAATCTGCAAAACTGTGCGTGGGTTCTTCTGGATGTCCCCGCGGCGAAGCCTGCGGCGCTGGAATTGCTCAATGTGTGGGTGCTGCCCAATGTGACCTTGCTGCGCAGCCAGCCTCGCACGAGCGCCTGCTCATGGGAGAACGTGGTCACGGGCGCCTACGCCTGCTACAAGCGGGCTGGTGATCCGCAAAGAGAAAGGCGTGTTCTGGAGTTGCTCTCCACTCAGGCGCGCGACCCTGGGCTTCGCGATCTCGCGGTGCTTCGCCTGGCCGGACTGAAGGCTGCTGAAGACAATCTCAAGGAAGCTATCGAACTCGCTCGCAGAGTCGATGCGCGAGGAGAGCTCGCCCGACCTCGAGCCAGACTCATCGAAACCTGGCAGCAGATGCTCAAAGAGAGGAGAGCCCCCTGAATGAGAGTCTCGCGCGTCTTCCTTTGCATTCTCGTCGGCCTGAGCCTTCCTGGGCAAATTGCAAGCCTCTTCGGTCAAAGCGTGACAGCCCTTATCCATGACGTGAGCAACGCTGCAGACGGCTCGATTACGCAAGCAAGGCTTGAAGCGCAACGGCAGGCCATGGGCGCGGGCCCCGCCTATCGAAGCTCCGAGAAGGATGATTTCAGGACATTTTCGGGGAGATACACTCCGCCCGAGCTCCCGGAGGACAAGAAGGGCCGATTTGTCTATGGACTCGCCCTCTTCTCGGACGACGGTTGTAATGTGACCGTCGATAGCAGCCCGATTCATCAACGCCTTGGGCAAGCTCAACATCTTCCCGATATCGGAACCTCTTTTGAAGTGCTGCAAACTGTGCTCGCTCCGGGAGAACCCGTCGACATCACCGTCAACTACTCGAACATCATCTACAACGATGACCCAAAAAGTCGCGACTACCCCGACATCGACGGCTGCACGTTGTTTCTTTACCTTATTCCCGCTGCGATCGCAGTCGATTCCAACCGGGACGGAACCATTGCCTTCTCAGGAGAAGCCAGGGACACCACATCCCAAGACGCGCCTTTCAGGTTTTGGTGCAATGATGACAACGACGGATTGCCGAACTCTGAAGGAGATGTAATTGGTCCGTCATCCCCTGACCATGAAGATGGTGTCATCCAGACGGCGCGCGACCTGGAGGATTTCACGAGGCTGTGGCTGAAATTCGACGCCTTTCAGAAGGAGATCAGCGAGGGCACCTACCGCATTGGCTTAAAATGGAAGACGACGGGAAGCCCATCAATCAGGCTTTACAGATCGACCGACACGAACGGCTCGGACTCGTATTTGAAAGACGAGGAAGCCGCTCTGAAACAGATCAGCGGAAAAGACACCGAGGCAATCGGCACAGTCGCCGGTGAAACGTCGCTGATCGTACCCAAAGATCTTTGGAGCGGTTCCGGCGGCCAGGAGAAGCTCTGCCTCCTATTTGAAGGATCTCAAGAAGGCAAAGGGCAGCTTGTCTTAACGATCGAAAAATCCGACGGAACTGAGATCGGCGAGGGGCCGGGCGTGTGGCTGGATTTGAAGAACATCAAAAAGATGTATGTGAGAGGAAAGGGCACGCCGGAGTCCGGCGTTGATGCGCCGTACGAAAGCTATTTGAATCAACCTAATCCGCCTCCCACGTGGTATGTTGAAGATCAGAACGGCCACCCATTCTCGGAAGCCCACGACGAAACGGATTCACTGGTCGTGCTTGTTCATGGAATCCATGCGCCGTTTGTTGATGCCAATAGCGCATATATTTCAAACATCGTTACAGCAGAAACCGTCTTCAAGCGGCTGTGGCATCAAGGCTTCAAAGGGCGTTTTGCATTCTACAAATGGCCTGCCTTAAATCCTGCCGGTTTTGGAAGGACGGGCTTCGAATATAATTTCAGCGAATACCGTGGGTGGAAATACGGACGGGGGTTGGCCGGGTTCGTTAGCTCGATACGTAAAGCGTCGAATAATCTCTTTGCCCACAGCCAAGGCAACATCGTCTGCGGTGCGGCTCTCACGGATTATGATCTCACCATCGACAATTACGTTCTGACCCAAGCCGCCGTTCCTGCCGGGGGTTACGACGTGAGTGGAGGTCAAAACGATCCTAACAGTATCAACGGATACGCCCGCTTCTGGGCCAAAGAGGCCCGCAACCCAACACCGGACTTCGCCAACGATCTTGGTTACCGCGGGTACCTGGCAGCTTTGAATGCGTCCGGCAATGTCGTGAACTTTCATAACTTCGACGACTACGCGCTCGCCTCGGGCCGCGCTCTGTTAGAACGTGCCGAAGTCAACTGGGAGGCCAATGAGGACTCGTACAAGCCCGATAGTTCATTTTCCAATTCAAACTGGTATACCTACGTTCCATCTAACCCGGCTGGTCAGCGCTGCCAACTTATCGATGCGGTTATTGTTGGGCGGTTGGTCACTGACCCGCACGAATCTATGGCGCTTGTCGCGCGCCCGCGCTCCAAGGCTGTCGGAGCGAGGGCGGGTGTGCAGGGAAGCATCGATGATGAGTTCGACCTTGCGGCAGCACCTCTTGAGTTCAGCCCAAGTTCTGACGACCACAGCGCACAAGTAGCAAGGCGTATTCAACAAGTTTGGTTCTACTACACCGAACTCGGAGATGCCCTACGGGTCCTTTCTGCTCGATGATGAGAAAGCATCGTCTCGCAAACGTCGCGGCAATCGTGTTCGTCATCGCTCTAGCGATTTGGGCCAGTTTCGCATTATTTGCGCCGAAGACGATCACGGAGGCCAAATCTTTCGACGGCCGCGGGTCTTCTCCCCCGACAATCCCGTATGTCGCATCTTCTGCGCCTACGCAGCAAGCGGCAAAGCCTACACCGCCCTCGCCAACGTCGCAGGTAAGCACCAGCGATTCGTCCGTTTACAAAACCGATCCCAAATGGATTTGGTGGAATGAGAAAAGCGCCCTTGATCCCCAATTCGAGTGGAAGATGCCCATCACTTTTTACGGAAAGGTGGTCGATGAGGATGGCCAGCCTCTCTCTGGGGCAACCGCTTCGTTTATTTGGACTGATATGTCGGCTCAAGGGACGTCAGCAATCGAGTCAGTTAGCGATCATCAGGGTCTCTTCGTACTTGATGGTGTGCAGGGCAAGCGCCTACAGGTTCGCGTGAAAAAGGATGGATACTACACCAACGCGGACAATCCCTTGTCCTTTGAATACGCAGCGTTTTTCGAGCCCAACTATCATAACCCAGATCGACAAAACCCTGTGATTTTCCGTTTGCGAAAGAAAGGAGAGGTAACTAAGGAGCTGATCGTCCGCGAATCCTTAATCGGTATAACGCCAAATGGCTCCCCCCATTCTATCGATTTGCAGACGGCTGGAAAGGCCAGCCCCGGCGACATTGCAATCAGCATCACGCGCTCAGCACCAAAGGATGTTAGGAAGTATGAATGGAGTTTGACGATCGCCGGTGTGAACGGAGCCGGCTTGATTGAATCAACCGAGCAGTTCATGTTTGAGGCTCCCGAAGAAGGCTATCTTACCCAATACAGCTATCGGTTTGATGTGAACTCTCCGCATTGGCAGAACCACCTTCGCAGGAACTACTTCGTCCGATCAGCGGATGGCAGGTTCTATGCACGCATTGAGATCAAAGCCATGCCACAGTATCAGAACTCTGCAGCGGCCAGAGTCCTGTTTTTCGTAAATCCTACGGGTTCGCGAAACCTCGAATATCAGCCTAACAAAGTTCCGCCATCAAACTGAATCTGCGCCTAGAAAGTGCGTGAAGGGTCGGGCCGCTGACGCACTTGGTGACTTACGCCACCCTGGGTCAAAGGTCGATGAACGGCCAGTTCAACTTTGCCATCCAGCAGTTAAAACCGTTTTATGACACGCTCATGGATGAGCTTGAGCTGCCGAGAAATCCATGAACCGGAAAGGAACCATCTCGACGATCGGCTTGCTGGTTGTGCTGGCAGTCCTTCTGTGGTGGCTGACCAGATCGCCAAGAGTAAGCAACCGTCCAATTGCACAGTTCGAAGAATCACCTGCGGCAGCTAATGTTTCCAATTCCCCAACTCCTTCGGCCGAAGCCGAACGCAGGAATCAAGCGCTGGAGCAAGTCACCGATGCTTTCAATACCCCAATCGCCTT
This sequence comes from uncultured Verrucomicrobiae bacterium, assembly GCA_963810765.1. Lineage (GTDB taxonomy): Bacteria > Verrucomicrobiota > Verrucomicrobiia > Chthoniobacterales > Terrimicrobiaceae > DASTFP01. The sequence goes on along the minus strand of CAWEOV010000010.1, from coordinate 122,454 downwards.
CTATGGCAGGGTGATTGATCAAAATGGTAACCCCGTGGCTGACGCAGATGTAGGTTATACGGCGGCGGATAAGTTCAATGCCTCAGGATCGCACTACACGGGTAAGTCCGATACGGAAGGCCTTTTTCAAATCTCTGGGATTAAGGGAGGCGGGTTATTGGTTGGGGTTGGAAAACACGGCTACTATCCGGTGAATGGGAAATCGTCTGGCAGTTTCGCTTACGGCATGGGGGCTGATTCGTATCGTCAAGCGGCACCCACGAAAGACAATCCCGCGATCTTTCTGCTGCACAAGGGGGGGACAACCGAGCCGTTGATCCAGGTTAGCAGTCGTCAAATTGACGTGCCTCGGACAGGGCAAACCATGAGCATCGACCTCGCTACTGGCCGAACCGGGCAAGGAAGTCTACAAGTGGCATCCTGGATCGGTGACAGCAAACAGCGCCCGTTTGATTGGCGTTACCTGTTGAGTGTTGCGGGTGGCGGTCTGGTCGAACGCAAAGGGCAATTTGACTTTCAGGCTCCAGTTGACGGTTATCAACCCGCGATCGAAGTGAATATGGCCGCCACTGCGGAACAGTGGACTTCGCGCCTCACGAGGCAATACTTTGCAAGGCTTGCTGACGGCAGACATGCACGGTTCTCCATTCGCTTCTACGCAGGGAGTCGCAACTTCGTGGTGCTCGAAAGCTATTTAAACCCGAACCCCGGCAGCCGCAACTTGGAATTTGATCCGAACAAGGTGGCACAGCCATAGATGATCTTGACCAATTCGAAAAGGGGGACTTTGGGCACGGTCGGATTGATAGTGCGCGTCACGAGCATCAGTCCCCAAGATGGCCCCCGTGCACGATCCTGAACTTGCACATATGCACGGACCCCTGCATGACTGACTGACCTGACTGACCCCTCCAATGATTCAGAATTCCCTGCTCTCATGCGGTACTGACCTATCCCACGCACGGGCGTTGGGATTCTAACGGCAAGTTTGCAGTGACTCGAATTTCCTCCGGCGCAGCAAAAGTTCCGACGCTGAATCTGATCGCCGTCACTACTATGCGCTGAGCTTCAGATCGAGTGGCACCCGGCCGCGAACCGAGATGCTACTGCAGAACCTTCCGATTTTCGCATCGCCGCTGGTAGCTGGGCGCCTACCCACGCCAGAACCGGCTGGCAGTGGACTTGCGCGAGCTCGGTCGCATCAAACGAACGCTTTTTACCCTGGAGTGGCTGCAAAACACCGAACTCCGTCATCGCGTTCAGATCGGATTGAACAAGCGCGAGGCCAAGAATGCCTGTTCGATATTTCTCGGCGCGCCGACCCAAGGCGTAGAAACGCTTGAAAAGAGAACGCAGTTCTGCCCGGCGGACACCTCCGGCTCGGTCTCGGCTTTCAGCTCAATGATGCTCTCTCAGCTTGGTCGATGCGGTGAAGGGCACGCAGGACGTGTTCCTCGCATACAGCAGCAAAGCGCGCGCGACAGCAAATGACATTCAAAAGTTCCTATCCGATCGTGGAGCTTCGGTACTGACTGGGAAATCCACTTCGCACCGGGCTCGGCGATCTTGGACGAACTTCTACAGGCTTCGAGGACCTGCCTTGGTGCGATCATGCTTCTCACACTTTGGGAAAGGGTGGTGTCCGGTTGGAGCAGCAGAGCGGCATCCCGCGAGGAATGCCGGATTGAGCCGTCAAAGCGGCTGGTGTTCTCCAGTGATGGGGGCTAACAAATGCCCAACTCTATGTGCCGCAGTTGGCGAGCGCACCGGGGGTGGCAGCCTATTTTCGCAACTACAAGGGCCACCGGTTCGCTTCGACCAAGGATGCGGTGGCCATGAGCGAGGGGTTTCGCCGGCAGGTGCTCGACTTTGCCGAGGAAGTCATCCGGGAGAACATCGATTTGGGCCGACCAGAAACGGTGCAGTTGATCTTTGTGCGCAAAATGCGCAAGCCGACTGTCGCCGCGGCCGATGCCGGACGCTACTGGGCGCCGCTTCCTTTCGCGTATTCTTCTTTCACCATGGGATTGATTTTCTGTCTCGCAGGAATTGCCCGGTGAGCTCTTGGGGTGCGTCGGTCGCAAGCCATACGATGGTATCGGCGCCCTCCTCAACAGAACGCGTTGCGTTTGCCCCTCCCATATCCGTGCGAACCCAACCGGGACAAACGGAGTTGATAGAAATGTTTGGGAGGGCCACCGCGAAGAGGCTGGTGACTGCATTGAGAGCCGTCTTGGAGAGGCAATAGGCCGGCGCCCACGTGTCCATGCCCTCGCTGAGTTGCCCGCCGCCGCTCGAGACGTTGACAACGCGCGGCGCACTGCTTCTTGAGAGCAAAGGCAAAAAGGCCTGCGTCACAAGCAGCGGGCCGAGCGTGTTCGTTCGAAGGACCTTGTTCACGGTATCGGCGCTCAGTTGGGTAATTGCTACATCCTCATCCAGAAGGACGGCAGCGTTGTTGACGAGCACATCAATATGGTCCGCGACCTCGGCGACTGCATGCACACCTTCCGAAATGCTCTTGGCATCGGACACATCGAGAGGAACGAACGTCGCAATTGCGCCATTCTTTCTTAGCGTCTCCGTCGCCTCGCGGCCGTTCTGAGGGTCTCGCGCTCCAACAAAGATGTGAAATCCCCTCCCAGCAAGTTGTCTCGCGACTTCGTATCCGATTCCTCTATTCGCCCCGGTGATCAATGCAGTTTTCATGTGCCGTTCCGAATCGCCTCAATCCGGCCGAATCATCTCGAATCGGTCTCGCGTGCGGCAGTACCAATGCGGGCTGGCCATTCGGCCTATCACGTGAAAGAGCTCGCTCCGAATCCGCAACGTTTCGGGGTCAACCAATCCGTCGCGCACATGGAGGCGCTTAACCAATCCGATGATGAGCCGGTTGTCGCCGATCTGCAACGTCCCCCACTCCCTGCATTCCAGGCTGGCTGGCGATTCCGCGATGCGTGGCGGTCTAACGGCTGATGACGCGTGCGTCGACAATCCCGCGGCCTCCAACTCGCTCGCGCCGTATGGCATCGACGCAGCCGTGCGATTCATCGGCTCAGCAAGGTCCTCATCGACGAGATTGACCACGAACTCGTGTGTGAGCCGAATGTTGCGAGCCGTGTCTTTCGGCGTGCCATCAGTCCGATCCCCTGGGCAAACGCCTACAATGGGCGGTCTGGCTCCAAGCACATTGAAAAAACTGAAAGGCGCTGCGTTTATGACGCCTTCGGCATTAACGGTCGTCACCCATGCGATCGGTCGCGGTGTGACCAGCGAAGCAAGCGCCGCATACGAACGAGAGGCATGCTTGCCTTCAAGATCAAATTCCATGAGCCACAAATTACACAGGTTTGCCCCGATTCAAATGCCTTCGCTTCCCTTCCCCGCTAAGATTTGCCTCATCGGGTTTCTTTTCAGCTCGCCATGACCGCACATTGCAGGGATTTTGCATGCAAGAAGCATGGCAACCGTCACAATAAGGAAATTTCCCGATCGTCTTCTCGATCAGCTTCGAACCAGGGCCAAATCGACCTGTCGAAGCGCAACCCAGGAGATGCTAGCCACCCTGGAAGCTTCGTTTTCCGGCCAGTTGTCTGATCTTAGCGGAAATCGGGACGAAGCCGATCGGCAGGCTGAAGCCTGGACGGAATTGGCGGCGAAGTGGAAATCCGATCTGACACTTCAGGAGGAAATCAACCGCCTCTACAAGGCGCGCAGCCGCGGACGAAAAGTAAATCTGTAAAACTCCTCGATACGGACACGTGTGTCGCCATCCTGCGCGGCAACTCTGCGGTCATGGAGCGCCGCCGCCAAGCTCCGGACCGGGTCGCCACAACATGGAGGGCGTCCAGGTGGAAAACTGGATCAGGTGATTTTCCCGCTAACACGTTGCCGACTTGTCGTATTCTTCCAAAACATCAAATCGCTTCCAGCCCCTTCTTACCCGTGCCGCTCCTTGATTGCCGCGAGAATATCGGCGACGACCTCGGCCCGTGGCCTGGCGCCAAGATTTCCTTTGCCATGCACGCGGACGCTTACTGAGCCGGTTTCCAAATCGCGTTTGCCAATCACGAGCATCGTGTGAACCTTTTGCTGTTCGGCGCGCTGGATCTTCCCGTTTATCTTATCGGTTGAAAGGTCGAGCTCTGCGCGCACCTCGTAGCTACGCAGTTCGGCGTGGATGGCCTTCGCATATTCCGCAAGCGATTCTTCGTCGCCGATGGTCATGATGCGCACCTGCTCGGGCGCCAGCCAGAGCGGGAAGTTGCCCGCATAATGTTCGATGAGGAATCCAATGAAACGTTCGTGCGTGCCAAGCGGAGCACGGTGGATGCAAAGCGGCGTCTTTTCCGTATTGTCACGGTCCTTGTAGACGAGCCCGAAGCGCTTGGGCACGGCGAAATCCACCTGATTGGTTGCGATGCTGAACTCGCGGCCGATGGCGCTCCAAACCTGCACATCAATCTTAGGTCCGTAAAACGCGGCTTCGTTCGGCACTTCGACGTAGTTGATGCCCGATCGGTTAAGGACGTTTCGCACCATCTCCTCCGTCTTCACCCAAAGATCGCGTTCGCCAACAAACTTTTGGCCGAGCTTCTCAGGATCGTGAGTCGAGAAGCGCATGAGATATTTTTCGATTCCGAAAACCTTGAAATATTTCAGATACATCTGGTTGACCGCGTTGAATTCGCCCTCGAATTGCTCCTCGGTGCAGTAGATGTGCGCGTCGTTCATCTGCATCGAACGCACGCGCATCAGGCCGAAAAGCTCGCCGCTCTGTTCGTAGCGGTAACAGTTCCCGTATTCGGCGAGGCGGAGCGGCAGCTCGCGGTAGCTGCGGGGAACCGCGCCGAAGATCTTGTGATGATGCGGGCAATTCATCGCCTTGAGGTAGTAGCGAGAGCCTAGGCCTTCAAGCGCTTGCTCGATTGTCTCAATATGATCATTAAGGTATTTTAGACGCGATATATTGTAAGCAGGCTGCCCAGTAAGATCGAACTTACGCTTCTCTTCCTTCGTTTTCTCCAACTCTAAACTAAGCTGATTTTTCCGCTGCTTTTCTTCTTCTTCCAGTAGCTCCATGGGAGGAAACATGGAGTCGGCATAGTAAGGGAGATGCCCGCTGCACACATACATGCTTTTGCGGGCGATGTGAGGCGTGCGGACGCGTTGATAGCCCCCGGCGAATTCGGTTTCCTTTGCGAGTTTTTCGAGTTCCTCGATCAAGACGGCGCCCTTCGGAAGCCAGAGCGGCAGGCCGGGGCCGACGTCTTCGTCGAAACAAAACAGCTCCATCTCGCGCCCCAGCTTGCGATGGTCGCGCTTCCTGGCCTCCTCCAGCATTCTGAAGTAGGCCTCCATCTCGGTCTTGTTTTTGAACGCAGTGCCATAGATGCGCTGGAGCTGGGGGTTCCGTTCGTCGCCCTTGTAGTACGCGCTGGCAACGTGCGTGAGTTTGAAAGCGCCGATCCGGCCCGTATGAGAAACATGCGGGCCCGCGCATAGATCGGTAAAGTCGCCATTGCGATACAGCGTGATCACTTCGCCGTCCGGAATGTTTTGAACGATATCAAGCTTGAACCTCGAGGGCTCTGCTCTGTCCGAGAGCGCTGCGAGCTGGCCTTTTCGGGCAAGCTCCAACGCCTGCTCCCTGGAGACTTCAACGCGTTCGAAACGGTGGTTCGCCTTGACCTCCTTCTTCATCTCCTCCTCGATGCGCGCAAAGTCCTCCGGCGTGATCCGGTGCGGCAAGTCGAGATCGTAATAAAAGCCGTTCTCGACCGGCGGGCCGGCGGCAAACTGCGCCTCCGGCCAGATGCGCAGGATCGCCGTGGCAAGCACGTGCGCACAGGAATGACGAAGGGTTTCAATTTCAGTCATAGGGATGAAGAATTAACCACAGAGAACACAGGGCCACGAGATCAATCAAAGAGGAATGCCCTCTTCCGGAACAAGCAATGGAATGCCTTCACTGATCGGATAGAGAATCTTTCCATCTTCGCGAATCAACGCTTCAGAAATCAGCCTGGAGGCCTTCGCGCTCGCCTTTGCGAGCGCTGCCTCGTCTGCAACTCGCAACGCCTGATGAGTCAGAGGACAGCAAAGAATTTCCAGCAATTCTTTATCCACACCCTGTTACGCTCAGCGGCAATCTAATACTTAGGCACCGTGGAATCGACCCGATCTGCCCAAGCGCTGATTCCGCCTCCGACATTGAACAACTTGGCAAACCCGGCCTTCTGAAGCTGACGGAGAGCCTTGGCGCTTCGCATGCCGCTCTTGCAGTGGATGACGATCTCATCCGCGCTATCGAGCTCGCTCATGCGCGAGGGCAACTCTCCCAGTGGAATTAGCTGAGAACCCGGAATATTGGCTATGTCGTATTCGTACTGCTCACGGACGTCGAGCAGCACAAACTTTTCGCCGCGATCCTTTTTCGCTTTCAGTTCCTCGACCGAAATTTCCGGAACGGGTGGCTCCGCCTCTTCTGCCGCCTGCGCTTGCGGAATGCCGCAGAATTGATCGTAATCGATCAATTCGGTGATGGTAGGATTCTCCCCGCATACCGGGCACGTCGGATCCCTGCGGACCTTGAACTCGCGGAACTTCATCTTGAGCGCATCGAAGTGCACGAGCCGGCCGACCAGCGGCTCACCGATTCCCACGATCAGCTTTACGGCTTCGATAGCCTGCATCACGCCGATCACCCCCGGCAACACGCCAAGCACGCCACCCTCCGCGCAGCTCGGCACCATCCCGGGCGGCGGCGGCTCGGGATACAGGCAGCGATAGCAGGGACCGTCAAGGCTCGGCGCAAAGACGGTGCACTGGCCCTCGAACCGGAAAATCGAGCCGTAGATATTCGGCTTTTTCAGAAAGACGCACACGTCATTCGACAGATACCGCGTGGGAAAATTATCCGTGCCATCAATAACCAAGTCGTATTGTTCGACGATCTCAGCGGCATTCTCACTGCGGAACATGGCATCGTGAAGAACGACATGAACGTTCGGATTCACGTCTTTGATCCGGTCGCGCGCGCTGTTGAGCTTCTTGCGACCTACGTCCTTCGTGCCATGGAGCACTTGGCGCTGGAGATTTGAATAATCGACAATATCAAAATCGATGAGTCCAAGTGTGCCGACGCCGGCTGCGGAAAGGTAAAGAGCGATCGGTGAGCCCAGCCCTCCGGTCCCGATGCAGAGCACTCTGGACGCCTTGAGTTTCTTCTGCCCTTCGAGCGTCACTTCCGGCATGATGAGGTGCCTCGAATAACGGGCGATTTCATCGTTACTGAACTCGATGTCTTCGAGTCGAGCCGGATCCAGGATGCTTTTACTCATATCTCAAAAACCGCGATGGGTTGGATCGACCACTTTATCGATCTCCCTGAGGATTGCAAGACGGCGTGAAGCGTCCCGCCCCGCACCGTCAGCGCGGCTTTCTCAGCATCGGAACGATCTCGGGAACGGTTCCCGCCTTGATCACGGCGAGCCGTTCAAAACCCAGGCGTTCATAGAAGGGGGTGTTCCTCGGATTGCTGTTTTCAAGATAAGCGGGTATCCGGTCGGCATCGCATCTCTTGAGCGCGTGTTTCATCAATTCCGAGCCGTAGCCCGCTCCTTGACACGCCGGATCAACGCCGATAAAGGGCAAATACCAATGTGGCTCTGTAGGATGAGAGCCTCCCATCTGCTCGAATACGGCAAGAGCGTCTCCAAGGCGGCTCTCGGATACAGTTCGCTGTATCAGCCCAACCAACGCCGCTTCATCCGGCTCAACGCCAGGCGGGAGCCAGAGCGCTACGGCTGGGCAACCCTCTAGAGAATCGGCCGTGTTGCTTTCGAATGCCCGCCCGCCGAGTGCCCTGACAAACTCCGGAAAGTAAGTCACATAGTCGTAGGGGTCTGAGAATACCCAACGCGTGGGAGGATCCGCGCTGAAAGCGAGTGTCAGCACGGAAGCGGCATGTTCCAAGGTTGGTGCCTTTAGGCGTGAGCGCATAACGGTTGAACAGAGATTGAAACGAAATACATGACGGTTGTCGAGGCGGCGTCCCGGACGATCTTGGTTCCGGACGTCGCCTCTTAACCCTTCATTGCTATGCAAAAATGCTGAAAGAATCTTCAAATGATGCTGCCCAGTTCGCTCCAGCCCTCTCCCAAGCGATTCCTTCGGAAGTGCTTGGGAGACTGTCCTTGCGCGGTGGCGTACGTTACGTGGAGTTTTCTTTCGCGCCCCTATTTAGTGCCAATAGGCAGCGAATGTCCGCTCCCCGAACGCGCTGACGAGCTTCGGAAAGTGGGTAACGTATTGATGAGGTCGCTCATACATATCAGACGACACATTCGCGCCGAATGCCACTCTACAGAAAGGCCCGTATTCCCCGGGCGAACTGGCTGGAGGGCGGCTACGGAAAGAATTTGCCAAATCGCTTGGCATTGCGCTCATGAGCACGGAGATGGCCTGCTGCACGAGTGGTCTAGTGAATAATGCGTTCATGGATTTTTTTCTTCTGAACAATGAGTAAATGTTGACACAAGGATTGCAGTTGAGGCGGCGCGTTGGCGCTACCCCCAACCCCTCTTTGGTTAGCTCTCGACCACAAGTTTGCTTTTGAGAGCGATCGCGGTCGCCACGTTGAATCTGTTGGGCGACGTCGCCTTGACAATCTCGTGGACTTTTTCGAATTGCTCCGCGGTCGCATCGCCCTTGATGTGGACGGTGTAGCGCAAGCTGTCGTAGCCAGGCTTTACCGAGGAATCGATGCCGAGGAAGCCGCGAAGATCGATATCGCCCTCGGTTTCGATCCGCAACTCCTCGAGTTCGATGCCCTGTAAGGCGCATACCGCGGAGTAACCGACGATCATGCACGCGTTAAGGGCGGCCAGCAGGTATTCTTGCGGATTCGCGAACTGGTTGGCGCCGCACAGTTCGTACGGTTCATCGATGCGAAGGGTAAAGTCCTTCGCGATACGCTGGCCGCCGATGAAGTAGGCCTTAACGGAGCTGTCGGACCGTGTTCCCCCGCGCCAGCGCGAGGTCACCTGCCACCGGGTCTGGCCCTTGGCTGGATCCGCGGCGATGGCTTCGATGGCTTGGGTCAGGGCATCGACATCGATGCCGTTGACTTGGGTATTTTCACTGGTGGTAGTCATAGTTTTGGTTGGTTTATTGGTTTGGTTAGTTTGAGTTTTCAGCCCTTATCCGGGCGGAAAGGGTTGCGATCCGGCCTTCGAGAGCGCAGGCGCCTCCGGGGCAACCGGCCGCAGGGAGTCCATGATGGATGTTGCCCGGCGCGGGCGGTGTCAGAAACGTTCGCCCGAGCAGATCCAAGCTCATTGGCTCTGTGCTGTTCCCTGGCGAGAGCGAATAGTCTTTTCGAGAGAGGAATTTTCATGACCTCCGCTGTATCAAGAGCCGTGCCAAGAAGGAACCCTATATACAAGTAGTTTATGTTAAGTAAATTATGGAGTTCGAATGCAAGGAAGGCAGTCACGAGATTTCGCGACTTCACCAAATTTCGCGAAGCGTCCCGCGAAAACTCGCTGTATGCGAGATCACCAATCGCAGCTACAAACGCCGTATGCCGAGCGACTTGATGCGAGAGGAGACAGTAGACGGAGGAAGACCCATAAGAGCGGAAACGCCCTCCGCGCCTGAGATTTTCCAGCCGCACGTTTCGAGCGCGCGAAGCAGATTGCGCTTTTCGAATTCCTCAAGTTCGACCGCGGAAAGCACCCTCGCCGGTTGAGGAGAGGTCGAAGCGGCCAGGACGTTCTCGGCCTGTTCACCGCCATCCACCTGAGGCATTGCGCGAGAGAGTTCGAGTTTGCGACCGGAAGACAGGATGAGCGCGCGCTCAATAACGTTTTGCAACTCGCGAACGTTTCCCGGCCAGGAATAGGCTTTCAGCAATATTTTATTCTCGTGGGTCCTTTTTCCCCTGGCGCTTAATTCAGTGCCAATATGCGGTAAATGTCCGTTCGCCGAAGGCGCTGACAAGTTCAGGGAAGTGCGTAACATGCTGGTGAGGTTGTTGATAGGTCTGAAGTGGCGCACTCGCGCTGAATGCCGCGGTATAGAAAGCTCGGTATGCGCCGCGCGAACTGACCGGAAGCCGGCCACAGAATGTTTTCGCCAAATTGCTTGGCGCTGCGCTGGTGAGCACGGACATGGCCTGCTGCACGACTGATTTAGTGACTAATGCGTTCATCGATTTTTCTCCTGAATAGTGAAGTAGAAAGTTTGATTTCTCCGCCCTCTTCCGGGCAGAAGTGTTGAGATCTCTAATCACGAGGTGTGCCAAAAGAGATCTCCACATCTAACTAACTTGTAATAAGTATTTTATATAAACGAGCCATTGGATCTGAATTCACGACATTTCGCGACTTTGCGAAAATTCGCGACCGGTCCCACGAAAACTCGCCGCAGCCGGGATCGAATGATTCCAACTCTACTCCCATCCGAGACCAGCAATTTTCGCTATAGACGTTGTATGCGAAGGGCCTTCATTCGCGAGGAAACCGTGGAGGGCGGAAGACCCAGGAGGGCGGAGACGCCCTTGGCGCCGGAGATTTTCCAGCCGCACGCCTCCAATGCGCAAAGCAGGTTGCGCTTTTCTAATTCCTCAAATTCGACGGCGGAAAGCACCTTTGCGGGTTGAGGAGCGGTCGAAGCGGTCAGCACGTTTTCGTCCCGCTCACCGCCATTCGCCTGAGGCATTGCGCGAGAGAGATCGAGTTTGCGACCGGAAGACAGAATAAGTGCGCGCTCAATAACGTTTTGCAATTCACGAACGTTACCCGGCCAGGAATAGGCTTTTAGAAGCTGCTTATCCTCATCCGTGGGCTCGTCAAAGCGCCGCCCCATGCGCTCGGCGAAGCGCCGGCCGAAGGCCTCCGCGAGGAGGAGAATATCATCTCCACGCTCTTGCAGGGACGGAAGTCGAATCGGAAAGACATTCAGGCGATAGTAGAGGTCCTCTCGGAAGCGCCCGTCGGCAATCTCGTCCTCCAGGCTGCGGTTGGTCGCGGCGATGACACGCACGTCCACCTTGCGTGTTCTCGACGCTCCCAAGGGTTCGAATTCGCCTTCCTGCAGCACGCGAAGCAGCTTGGCCTGCAAATCGAGCGGGAGCTCGCCGATTTCGTCCAGGAACAACGTGCCCCCATCCGCCTGCGCGAAGCGCCCGTCCCGTCGAGCCGTGGCGCCCGTGAAGGCTCCCTTCTCGTGCCCGAAGAATTCGCTCTCGATCAAGGACTCCGGAATCGCGGCGCAATTCACCCGGACCAACGTTTCTCCGCGGCGCGCACCCGCATCGTGGATTGCCCGGGCCACGAGTTCCTTGCCAGTGCCTGTCTCGCCCAGGATGAGGACGGTCGCGTCGGTCGGAGCAACTTGGCGGATCGAATTGCAAACGCCTCGGATTCCCGCGCTGCGGCCGATGATACCCATTTCCCCAGGCGCCTCTCCGACAACCGCGCGCAAGGATTCTGCCTCCTCCACCAGCACCCGAATGCGTCGCTCGGCCTCCAATCGCTCGCTCATGCTGCGAAGAAACACGGTGTAGTATGGCGCGCCATTGTAGAGGTAGCGCGAAATCGCTGCTTCGGCGGGAACGGGAGTCTTGTCCCAGCGGATTGCCTCCAAACCTTCCGGCAGCCACAGAGGACGCTCACCCGGGCGGGCTTGAAGTTCCTGGGCGAGTCTCGAGAACTTCGCGGCTGCGGCCGGACCAAGAAAGTCGAGAAAGCTTTCGCCCGCCAAATCCTCCTCCGTGCAGGCAAAAAGCTCTGCGGCGCGCGGATTCAAGCGTGTGATTCTGAACTCGCCGTCCAAGACCAGGATTGCGTCCATTGCCGTATCGAGCAACAACGAAAGCTGCGCCTCGCGTTCGCGCATCGCGGCTTCAGCTCGCAGCCGCCGGAGCTCTGCGACAGCCCGAGCGACGAAAAGGTCGAACAGCTCGTAAAGCTGTGGCTCGGCAAGCATTGGGCGATTGTCCAGCACGGCCAGATGCCCGATCAGGGTTCCATCCGTGTCCAGCAACGGGGTGCCCATGTAACTGACCGCCCCGAGAGCCACCAGATCCGCGTCGTGGGGAAACAACTCAAGCAGGCGCTCCGGAAAATGTGCGCGGGACTTTGTTTCAATTACAGCCTGGCACGGCGTTCCGTCGATAGAGTGTTCGAAATGCTCGAGAAAGGCCCCGTTGAGCCAGAATGCCACAGCACGAAGCCGTCTCGTTTCCGGCAGATACTCCGTTATCCAGGCGCCACTGGTTTGAAGCGCCTCGCTGAGATTTCGGGCCAATGCCCGGAAAAATTCCGAGCCGGTTTCCGACACCGTGCCCTCGACAAGAAACCGCAGGATCTTGTCTTCTCGAATCCGTGGCTTGACGGCGCTCTCCAGCATGGCAGGCATGGGCAAATTTACGCCATAAGGTTAAGCCGGCAAAGCATAACCGTCTTGAGCGCACGGTATCACGCCGTCAGACTTCTCCGCGATGGATTGGAATTCATGAGCGAAACGGTTTGGGCCATGCTGACAGTTTTCGGTTTGGGAATCGTTTACTTCCTGGCCGCTATCCCCACAGGCGTCGCGCTGTGTCTTGATCCCGGCACGGCCGCTCTCTGTGCCTGGGCAGGTTACACTGCCATCGCCGCGGCAATGCTGGTGATTGGGACGCCTGCGCGCAGATGGCTGGAAAGCAAATTCAAGATTTCCCCTCGTCCAAATCCCGAGAAGCTCTTCTGGCGCGTCTGGACCCGTTGGGGACTGCCAGGTCTCGCCTTGCTTGCGCCAGTCACCTGCGGTCCGTACTTCGCCGCGCTTATCGCTGTTGCGCTTGGAGAAAAGCCTGTGCGCCTCCTGTTATGGATCGCCATCGGCGCGATTCCATGGTGCGTCCTGTTCGCGGTACTCGCTGCCGGCGGAGGACGCCTACTCCAGGAAATGCCGAAATGAGAAGAGGCCGGCATCAGATTCCGGCTACAAGTTTAACTTCACGACACAAACCTCCGCGAAACCGTGATTTGCTTCAGTTCGCTCCTATCGCGAACGGAACGGCGTGCCTTGCGTAGTGGTCCGGATTCGGCAAACCCGATCGTCGGCGGTTATGTAGAGAGCCGCGCCGTCGTCGCCCCAGCAACAGTTTGACGCGATGCCGACGCGGATCGTTCCCAAATGTTCGCCTTCCGGTGAAAGCACCGCGACACCACCCGGCGCGGAGGTGAAAATGTTTCCGTGAACATCCACCTTGAGTCCATCGCATGTTCCCGACTGGCTTCGCCTTAGCAAGGGGACAGCATCGAAAAACAGACGGCTCGCGCCGAGCAAGCCATCATCGAGCATGTCAAATGCCACGATGCGCGGGAAGGCAGAGTCACTCACCGCTACATAAAGAGTCTTTTCGTCCGGACTGAAGGCGAGGCCGTTGGGGAAGGGAAGATCCTTAGTGAGAAGGTCGACCGTCCGATCCGGAGCAATGCGGTAGACCCCGTTCCATGGAATTTCCTTCAACGGGGAAGCATCGCGTCCCTTGAAGCCGTAAGAAGGGTCGGTAAAATAGACGGCGCCGGAACTGTGAAAAACAAGGTCGTTTGGATTGTTCAGGCGCCGTCCTTCAAAGCGGTCGGCAAGTACGGTCTGGGTGCGGCCGTCCTCTTCAAGTCGTGCCACCCTCCGGGCCCCATGCTGGCAGAGAAGCAACCGGCCATCGGAATCGAGCGCGAGACCATTTGACCCCGGTTCCACAAAATCCGGATTCGAAGAAATTCCTCCGCTTGGCTCAAGAAAAACCTCCGCGCGCCCTGACTCCGGAGTCCAACGGTAGAGAATATTCGCAGGGACATCAGAGAAAAACAGCGCGCCGTCCTTCCAAACAGGGCCTTCACTCCAAATAAACCCCTCGCAAATCTTTTCGACTTCCGAGGAGAAAGCGATGAGCGTGTCCAGTGCGGGATTGAGGCGCTCGATCACACCTTTGCTAGGATCGTCATGCGGGTGGCAAGAAGCTACATCGGACATAGAAGCGACCCGACGAATATCGCATGAAACTGATTTGAGGAACCGAAATGACGAGTAACTTGGCACTATGAAGACCCTCATTGCTTGCACCCTTGCGACCCTTTTCTTCTCTCTTCCCCTGAAAGCATCGATCAAGACTCAGGAAGTCACCTACTCTGCGGGTGATACAACAATGAAAGGTTTCCTGGCCTGGGACGACGCAATTTCGGGCAAGCGCCCGGGGGTCCTCGTAGTCCATGAATGGTGGGGCCTTAACGACTACGCGCGCAGCCGGGCAAAGCAATTGGCGGAACTCGGCTACACTTCGCTGGCCGTGGACATGTATGGCGACGGCAAAGCGGCGGATCACCCGAAAGACGCAGGCGCTTTCGCCGCATCCGTCATGAAGGATCCCCAAGTCGCTCTCGCGCGCCTGCAGGCGGCGATGGACGTCCTCAAGTCACAGCCCACCGTCGATCCTGAGAGGATCGCCGCCATCGGATATTGTATGGGAGGGGCAATCGTCCTGAACGCCGCGCGCCAGGGTTTCGATCTTGATGCAGTGGCGAGTTTTCATGGCTCGCTTGGCGCTCTTCTTCCCATCAAGAAGCCAATCAAGGCAAAGGTTCTCGTTTGCCATGGTGAAGCCGATTCGTTTATTCCGCCCGAAAAAGTCGCCTCTTTCAGGGAAGAGATGAAGGAGGCCGGCGCCGACTTCAAGTTCGTATCGTACCCTGGCGCCAAGCACGGCTTCAGCAATCCCGCAGCAGACGAAGCCGGAAAGAAGTTTGGCATCGATATCGCTTATAACTCTGAAGCCGACGCTGAATCCTGGAAAGAACTGCAGGCGTTGCTTCAAGCCGTTTTCCCGAAATCGAACTCCAAATAAGGGGGAGTGATCAGTGACTTTAGCTAAAGACGGAAGAGGAGTCTGATCTCACAGGCTCTGGCAGGGCGAAAAACGGGCTTGCCGACAGCTGCGAAGCGAAGTCTCTATTAAACACCCCCAACAACGCCGACATTACGTAACCGACAAGAATCCCAGCTAACGCGCAAAGAAGCCTCGGAAGTCCTCTGGCCCACACGCAGAGCCCGGTCATTGTAACGAGCACACAAAACGCGGTCACGAACATCCTCCCAGTGTGAAGGTTGTGTTCGATCGCCGCCTCGAAGAGCACCCCAAGACCGATTTTTCCGAGCTCGATACCGACGGCGATAATCACCACGCCGGAAACCACCGGCGGGAAAAGCTTTCGCAGCCTCCTAACGAGCCGGGCTACCAGGACCTCGCATCCTCCGGCAAACATCACCATCCCACAAACGACGGGAAATCCGAAACCCGACGCGGCGGCCATGCTCGAAGGGAGGTAAATTGCCGAGACGACAGGCGGACAAAGGTACCCCGAACCGACTCCACCAAGGCGAAGACTTTGCAGGATTGTCAGGAAGCCTACCGCGATCATGGCGAGGCCCATCGCATCGCGCGCCGCATCGTGGGGAAGTTTGGCTGCGCCGGCCACGAGCGCCACCATTACCAGATAGGGGCAAATTACCGCGGCATGCTGGAAGCCAAGAGCCAGCAACTGAAGCACAGGCGGTCTTTCATTGAGCGCGTAGATAAGGTCCTTGGGACGCTCAGCCATGCGGCAAACTGCAAATTGTCACAAGAGAATCCCAGCCAAAAAATCGACGCCTGTTCGTCCGCGAGTGAACTGAGCATCTGAATAACGAGATCTCCCACATCAAGGGTTCACCAGCTCAGGCTGGAATTGTGGCAGCACCGTCGATGCCGGTTTCTGCGATTCCTTCTTTCCACTGCTCTAGTCTAGAGCAGCTCCTGTAATCCGGCGTAGCAAATATCCGCGTTTTGAAGCAGACTCGCCAATCATGCGAATGATGCCCGACAAGTTTCTTGCCGCCATGATTGGGGTTCTCCCGCTGCCTGGGGCCCCGCGATATGCCGGAAGCAGCAAGACCGTGATCAGCAACGCTGTAGCCGATGTTGAACAGTATTTGAAGGCAGGGGCAGACGTGATCGTCCTTGAGAACAGCCACGATATCCCTTACATCAAGCCCCCGCTGAATCCCCTCGGCATCGATTTGATGAAAAGCATCGCAAAAGAGGCGCGAAAGCGCTTCGACGGTCCTATCGGCATCCAAATGCTCGAAGCCGCAAATGAGTCTGCCCTGGAGATCGCTTGCGAGGCCGATCTCGATTTTCTTCGAGTGGAAGGTTACGTTTTCGCGCATATTGGCGGCGCCGGCCTCATCGAAGGCTGCGCAGGCACGCTGCTTCGAAAACGTGCGGAACTCGGCTGCGGACACATCAAGGTCTTCGGCGATGTGAATAAGAAGCATTGCTCGCACGCACTAACCAGTGATCTCGACATCACTGACGTCGTCAAGCAGGCAGAGTTCTTTCTCGTTGACGGGGTAGTCGTCACGGGACCGCGAACCGGGGAATCTCCTGAACTGAAAGAATTGAGGCGCGTAAAAGAATTGGCAGACGTTCCCGTCGTCATCGGCTCCGGCATGACGTCGCAAAATATTTCACGATACATGCCCTGGGCGGATGGCTTCATCGTTGGCTCAATCCTTCGCGAAGAGGGAAAGTTCCTCGGCCGGCTTGATCCACGCCGTCTTAAAGCGTTCGTCGGCGCGTTTCAGGAAGCCAGGGATCAGGAGTGGCATACTTGACGCGAATTTGCAGAGGCCATCCCGGCTTCGAGCCACAGGTGGACACGGATGAAACAGGCATGTAGTCATGCAAGAGTTTTTTTCACGCGTCTCTAATTTTTTTCTCGATTGCTTGCCGCAGGCAAGCCTTGGTGAAGTTCCCCCCGAACGCCTGCCGCGGCGAGCGGTGCAGGGGTTTGGGGGCGCACAGCCCCCCTATGAGATTCGTCAACGAAAAAATGATGCGGTGACCCAAATTGCTAAGTCATAGTTTTCTGCCCAACGTTCTTTGCGCGCCTCAACCTTCCATTTGATGCGAACCCTTCGCGGTTCCGCCTCCTATCCGCGCATCCGGCAGACCGGAGCGCATAATGTCGATGCGACGGGAAGGCTGAGCGCGGACACCGGCCACTCTATCAGGCGAGCGGTCCGATGATTGGCTGACGCTCAGGGGGCATGTCCGACCTGGTATCCTTACGCTCAAAGGTTTGCTCTCTTACAGGGGGTGTGTTTGGGCTGCCTTAACTCCGTGCCATGGCGCTGAGTTTCGCCTTCGGGATGCTCGCGCTCGCATCCGCCAGGATCAGTCCGACATCGCCTGGCTTCATTTGGCCAGTTTCGATTCTCCAGAGATCGATGGCAAGCAAGCGCGCGCAGGCCACGACGGCTTTCTTTTTGGCGGCTGCTCCGGTTTTGGCTCCGGGGCCCATAACATGATGGAACTTCTGAAATCCCCGCCAGCCCTGATTCCACTGATGAAGACGCCAGACGGCTTCCACAAGCATGCAGCGCAGGCGCTTGTTGCCCATCCGATCAATGGAGCCGAGTTTACGCGAGCCTGCGCTGGAGTATTCGCTCGGACAGCAGCCAATAAAGCTGCCGATTTGGCTGCGGTTGGTGAAGCGGTGCCAGTCGAGGACCTCGGCGCGCATTTGAGCACGAGCGCGTTCGCCGAGCCCGCGCACGAGAGGCTCTTCGATGACAGGGGCGGGCTTGCTCCTCGCATTCTCCTCGAGTTGGTCCATGCGCGCTTCGATCTGCAGGATGATTTTGCGATGAGAGTCGAGCATTTCAACAATCCAGGAATTGAGCCCGGCGGTCAGTTTTGGCCAAATGCGAGCTCCCCACCAGCGCTCAGGCACCAAGTAATGGCCAAAGTTTTGCAAGAGGCCCCGGCCGTGTCCGGCTAGCACATTCCGCGCCTTCAGGAGCTGCGAGCGCTGCCGCCACTGAGCCCGGCAACGTTCCTGCTCCGGGCTGGGAGCACGTACAGACCTTGAAGACATTGCGATGATCGCGCACCACGTAGTCAATAAGCAGCAAGCAGAGTTTGCCGACATCGCGTTTGTCGGTCTTGCGTCTCCCGTTGAGAGCCTCCGGAGCTGCCACCAGGCTTTCGACTCCGACGGCTTGGAGCTCTCGGTGGAAGCCGTATCCAAACCCGCAGGCTTCCTGCAGGCAGGCCACTCGGTTCCCAAGACCTGCAAGGGATTTCATTGCGCCAAGGATTTCCTCGCGACTCGATTTGCCGAAGTATTGTGGCGCCCTCCCATTAAAGGACACCGCGATCGCAGCCCCGGCCACTTCGAGGTCCAGAGCAACGCAAATCACCCCTGTTGTTTCCCCGGCCGCTTTCATTATCCTCCCAGAAAGGCCCTCCGACGTTTTGAGCAGGTATTTCTTCATGATCAGTTCAGGTTGGGCCTACCAGGGCCGCCTTGGAACTCTCATGTCATCTATCAAACCGGTTTGTCTTGGTGCCTTCATTTTCACGGCGCAGTATTGGCAGCTTGAAGCGCTCTGCTTCTAAGCGTCTGGATGCAAGCGAGCAGGGTGTCACCAAGTTGGAGCTCGCGGCGCAGAGAGGCGCCCAACACCACGGCGAGCTTGTGGAGTTTGAGAGTGAAGCTTTTGTCGGTTTCCAACGCGGTGGGCGGGTTGCCCGAGAGCAGGTGCCAGACCTGGACCAGGAGTTTGCGGGCCACTGCGGCGACGGCGACATTGCGGTTGCCTTTTCTGGCGAAGAGTTTCCAGCCCCATTGGCCCAGGAGCGTAGCGCGGCCCATGCGCAAAACGGCCTGAGCCCCTTGAATGAGGAGATGGCGGATGTCACCACGGCCTCTTTTACCCACGCCGAGTTTGATGTTCTTGCCCGTCCCGCTTTGGCGCTGGCCGGGGTTGAGCCCAATGTAGGCGACGAGTTTTTCGGGCCGCTGGAAGCGGCGCACATCGCCAATAACGGCCAGGAGCGCGAAGGCGTTGATGAGGCCCACGCCGAGCACCTTCATGGAGCGCAGCATCAGGGGCTCCGCGCTCATCTGGGCAGCAATGAGCCGGTAGAGGCGCTTGCGGCGCTCTTTGCAGACATCGAGATCGCCGAAGTGCTCGGCAAGGATCTCGCTTTGCAAGGGGGACCAGTCCCGTTGTTTGAGGATCCATTGCCGGGTGCTCTCCAACTCGAGGTTGCCCTTGGCGGGGCGGATAGCGTTGCCGTTGAGGTAGCCCCGCAGCGAGTTGCTGGCCGCCGTGTGGTCGGCGACGGCTTTGCCATAGGCGTGGAGCAGCTCGCGGCGCTGGCGGCTCTGCTCGTCGGGCACCCACACACAAGGAGCATTGCCGGCCAGAAAGACCAGCGCGATGCGTGCGGCAGCCATTTTGTCGTTGTCGGCATAGGTCTTGGCGTGCTTGCCAACGTGGCAGCTCTCCAGAACCACCGCGCGCAGGCCCAGGGCGTGCAGCCGCGTGCAGAGCTCGAAACTGTTGGAACCCGCTTCCAGCACGAAGAGATCCTGCGGCCCGAACTCCTTTGCCGCCCATCCCAGCAAGGCTTGGAGGCCGAGGTTTTCCCGGCTGCCAACTTTGCGGGCGTCGTGCGGGGTTTGGCCCACGAACACCGCTGCGGTGAAAGTGTCCGGGTGGCAGTCCAGGCCGATGATTTTTCCTTGCAAAGGCGGCGGCGGGGCCAAGTAGGTCTCGACCCCAAGGGCTTCCTTGTTGGGGCGTGTCTTGAGTTGGTAGATTTTTGTCATGGTTTTTTCTCCGGTTCCCGGTTAAAAGTAAAGGCAACCGGCGCGGGCAGCCGATGTGGGATTGGTCCACGGACGGAAGGTTGCAGTCAGGCATTCGGGGTCTTGCGCCCCACGATGGTGCTTTCCGCCAAGGTTCAATCACAGATTGGAGCAGTTAGCTCAGCGTCATCATCGAACCTTTGGACCTTCGGCCACCCGTGCGCGTTGCAGGCACTCACGGGTTCCGCCAGGGACGTTGACCAAATCCTCTCGGTTTGCCCAGCGCCGGTTGCTACATGACTTCATACCGTCACGGATCTGCCCAGCAATTTTGATCGCCTACGGTTTCCGATAAAACCGAATCGCCTCGATTCCGCTTCCGAACTGCTTCAGCGGATAGACTCCCTTCGCTCCGCCGCGGCCGGGATCGCGGATCAAATAGTCGAAACCCTCCTTTCCGCAAACAACCACGAAATGCGTGGTCCCATTCGGATAGCGTAACCGTGCAATCACCGGGTTCTTCTCCAGCAGGTTCCGATCAATCAGGAAATGAGAGGGCAAATCCTCGTAGTGGGGCAATAGGCGCGACGTAAAGCCGGAGTCGAATTCCGCGGCCTTCTCCCAGTAGATCCATCCCTGCGGCGTATAGCCTCCTGGCAATGTCGTCAGAAACTTGTTCAGGCGCCCAGGATCCACATCCACCCCGTAGCTTGCCAGCGCCATCGCCGCCGCAGCGACTGCACATCCTTCTGCCGCAAGCCTGCCGGGCGTTGCACCAAGGGCGTCCTCTCCCCACCGCGGATCGGATTGAAAGAACTGAGGCACATAAAGCTCGACACGTCCGGGAAAGTAGAGACCGCCTGAAGCGGCGACCGGCCTCGCCTTCCTCCAATCAGCCGTCCACCAGGCCCCCCAGGCAATCAGGCAAAGGAAGGCCAGAACGCCCAAAAAAATCCTCCTTGCGCTCATAATAAAGCGAATCTTGTTTACAGCCGATGATTTCGCGAGTGCTCATTTTGGCTGTTCTGGCGGTTTCCAACGTTCTCGCGGATTTCAACCACGTCGTTCTCGAGGAAATTGATACGATGCCGAAGGGGGGCGGCTATGCAACCAACCTCGATGCGCACGCAGCGCTCGCGTCGGCGGTTAATGTCGCAGACACCGTCACGATCCGCCCCGAACAAGCGAGACCCGGCTACTGCTCAGGAGCAACCTACCTCCTTTTCCTGAGAACGCTCGAAGCCTTGCAGGACAACGGCAGGATCTCGCTCTCCCGGAAAACGTGGGATGCACTCGTGCCTCGCTTGCGCCCGGACGGCAAGGACACCCTTCCCGACGGTGAAAGCGTGTGGGGGCGTTGGAACGCCAATGGCCCCGGAACGGCGCGCCTGTTCTACGAACTCGGGCTCGGACGCAATTTCACGAGTTTCTCTTCCGCGCGACCCGGAGACTTTCTGAAGATTTTTTGGACTGATGCCGTTGGGAAGAAGGAAAACGGCCATTCGGTAATCTTTCTGGGATTGGAATCGGTGGACGGCGTAGAGACTGTCCGCTTCTGGTCAAGCAACCGGCCCGGAGGGTTCGGCGAAAGCTCGGTGCCCCGTGAAAAGATCGCTCGGGCGATCTTTTCAAGATTGGAGCATCCGGAGAAAATTTCCGGCTGGCGCACACTCCCGCAGACTGACACTTATCTTGCCAGCCTGCTCACTACCGAATCAAGCTTTCCGGAAGCGGCAAAAATGTCGGGAATCGAGAAGCGATGAGGATCTATACGGTTGATGGTTGATAGTCGATTGTTGATAGCCCTCCAAGGGGGAACTCCTCTCTCTCGACGACAATCAACAATCAACTATAAACTATCAACATTTGCCCTCTCCACGACAATCAACGATCAACTATAAACTATCAACATTTGCAAAATTATGGCACCCCCCGACGACGATTATGTAGGCTGGCTTGTCGAGCATTCCATGCTCCACAATGCCAAGAAGCTCGCGGTGCGTTATGGTGGTCAAGGGCGCATGTGGCAGCAGCCCTATGCTGAAGCGCGACCGCGCGCGGCATCCGCGCTGGCCTCGGTGTGGTTCACCGCCTACCCCGCCGCGATTGTCACGCGACCGGGCGAGTCGGTCTTGCAAACATTGGGCGACCCGCATTTGTGGGCGGCCTTGTCTGCGATTGGCGTCCTGGGCGTGCATACCGGGCCGATGAAGCGCTCGGGCGGCGTTCGCGGCCGCGACTACACGCCCACGATCGACGGAAACTTCGACCGCATGAGCTTCGAGATAGATCCGGCATTCGGGGCGGAAGAAGACTTCGTTGCTATGAGCCGCACCGCTGCCGCTCACAACGCGGTTGTGATCGACGACATCGTTCCGGCGCATACGGGCAAGGGTGCCGATTACCGGCTCGCCGAGCTTGCCTTCGGCGAATACCCAGGCCTCTACCATATGGTTGCGATCCCCAAGGCCGATTGGGATTTGCTCCCGTCCGTCCCCACGGGGCGCGACGCGGTGAATCTTTCTCCGGCAACGGTGGATCAGCTCAAGGACAAAGGCTACATCGTCGGACAACTTCGGCGCGTGATCTTTTTCGAGCCGGGCGTAAAGGAAACCGATTGGAGCGCCACCGGTGTGATCGTCGGTGTCGATGGGGTGGCGCGCCGCTGGGTGTATCTGCATTACTTCAAGGAAGGCCAGCCCTCGCTCAATTGGCTCGACCCGTCGTTCGCCGCCCCCCAGATGATCATCGGCGATGCGCTCCACTCACTCGATGTCCTCGGGGCCCGGATGCTGCGACTCGACGCGAATGGCTTTCTCGGCGTCGAGCGGCGACCCGATGGCCCGGCGTGGTCCGAGGGCCATCCGCTCTCGGTCGTCGGCAACCAGTTGATCGCCGGAATGGTGCGCAAAGCGGGCGGTTTTTCCTTCCAGGAGCTTAACCTGACCGTCGATGACATCGCGGCGATGTCCCATGGCGGCGCGGATCTCTCGTATGATTTCATCACCAGGCCCGCCTATCACCACGCGCTCGTAACCGGCAACACGGAGTTTCTGCGCTTGATGCTCAAAACGATGCGCGATTATCACATCGATCCCGCCTCGCTCATTCACGCGCTTCAAAATCACGACGAACTCACGCTTGAACTGGTTCACTTTTGGACCCTCCACGCCAAAGACACCTATACCTTCGGCGGCCACGCCTGGACGGGCGAGACTCTCCGCGAGCACCTGCGCGCGACGATGTACGAACGACTGGCTGGAGACAATGCGCCCTACAACCTGCGCTTCGTCACGAACGGCGTCTCCTGCACCACCGCCAGCGTCATTGCGGCCGCCCTGAAAATCCGCGATCTCAATACACTGACGGAAGAGCAAAAGCGCCAGATTCAACGCGTCCATTTGCTGCTCGTGATGTACAATGCCTTCCAGCCCGGCGTCTTCGCCTTATCCGGCTGGGATCTGGTTGGCGCGCTGCCGCTGCCCGCGGATGCAGTCTCCGAGCTCATGGCCGAGGGCGACACCCGCTGGATCGAGCGCGGTGCGTATGATCTGGTAAACGTGCACCCCGACGCCACCGCTTCCCAGGCGGGATTGCCCAAAGCACCGACGCTGTACGGCCCGATTGACGAGCAACTTAAGCGGCCCGACTCATTCGCCAGCCAACTGCAAAGGCTGCTTGCCATTCGTCAAAGCAGCGGCCTGTACGCCAGCCGCCAAATCCTCGTGCCCGAAGTGAAGAGCGCCGGTTTGCTGGCTATGGTTCACGTGCTACCCGATGGCAAAGGCACGCAGGTTACAGCGCTCAATTTCGGCGCAACACCGATCGACGAAACGATCATGCTGCCCAACCTGCAGCCAGGTCCGGTCGTCGATATGATCCACGAAACGATCGACAGCGACCTGTTGGACGGCGGCAAGCTCCGAATCACGCTGGACGGCTACGAAGGAAAATCGCTCCACATCAGTAGTTCGCTCCCAGCCAGCGCGTGACGTTACAGGCGCCTTTCTTTCGGGATTTGCTCTAGAGGACAAACCCGGGCGTCGGTGCTAAGGTACAATGTTTCTACTCAACCCCCCTTCCCATGGCGCGATCTGAAATATTTGAACTCCATCCCCTCTTCGAAGACGTGCAGACGAGCCGCATATTCGCGGACGAGAAAACATTTGTTGACTGTCTTCCCAAACACCCGCTCGACGAAATTAATAAGAAATACCAGCTCGAGAAAGATTCACCGGGTTTCAATCTCAAAGAGTTCATCCTGTCGCACTTTGGCTTGCCGCTTTCGTATGGCGCCGATTACCGCAGCGATCGAGAAAAGACTGTCGAGCAGAATCTTGAGAGGCTCTGGAGCTTCCTTACAAGACAGCCTGATGCAAAAGCAGGATCACTTATACCGCTTCCCTTTCCGTACATTGTTCCAGGCGGCCGCTTTGGGGAAATCTATTACTGGGATAGCTATTTTACTATGCTGGGCTTGCAAGCATCAGGCCGAATCGAGCTGATCCATAGCATGGTCAGCAATTTCTCTCACCTTATCGATACGATCGGCTACATCCCAAACGGCAACCGGGCCTACTATCTCGGACGATCACAACCTCCCTTCTATTCACTAATGGTGGGGTTGCTCGCTGATGTTAGTTCAAGCGAGACTCTGCCGGAATACTTGAAGCAGCTGGAGAAGGAATACGGCTTCTGGATGAAAGGTGCGGAGGGTCTAAATGAAAGGAACTCGTCTGCTCATCATTCGGTGAGACTGCCAGGCGGGGAAATACTCAGCCGCTATTGGGATGAAAATACAACACCCAGGCCGGAATCCTATCTTGAAGACATGGAATTGGTCCATCAATCGAATCAGCAACCCCAAACCTTGTGCCGTCATGTACGCGCCGCGGCTGAATCGGGTTGGGACTTTAGTTCCCGGTGGTTTCGGGACGAAGCTTCTTTAAGAACGATTCATACCACGGAGATTGTTCCGGTCGACTTGAATTGCCTGCTGCTTAACCTCGAGCGAGCGATTGGGGAGGCCTATCAGCTAGCGGGAAATCCGGAAGCCGGCCGCCGTTATCAATCGATGGTCGAGAGAAGAGGGGCCGCCATCCAAAAGTATTGCTGGAATGCCGAGCGTGGCTTTTATTTTGACTTTGACTTTGCGCAGGGAAAGCAAAAGGAGGGAATGAGTTTGGCGGGTGTGTTTCCTTTGTTTTTTGGCATCGCCTCGGATAAACAAGCAGAGAGAGTTGCCGCCCGCATCCGGGAAGATTTTTTGAAGCCCGGCGGCCTTATATGCACTCTAAGAACGACGGGCCAGCAATGGGATGCTCCCAATGGCTGGGCGCCCTTGCATTGGATGACAGTTGTTGGCCTGGAAAATTACGGGCATCGGGAGTTAGCTTCCGACATCGTAGAGCGCTGGACAAAATTGAATTCGGACGTCTTCAAACGCACCGGCAAACTCATGGAAAAGTATAACGTCGTCGATACGGAGCTTGAGGCCGGCGGCGGTGAGTACCCGGGCCAGGATGGTTTCGGGTGGACGAACGGGGTGCTGCTGGCAATGCTAAGAGGTTTCAGGCTGCCGGCGATTCGCCACGGCGCCCGTTGATCGGCCGGACGGGCTCCATGCTATGGCGTGCATGGCCTTCTCACGGTCGGCATCGGCGTCCGGATCATCGGCATCGGGGTCCGAACTTTCCAGGCGAGATGCAAGGCCCGGAAATGCCAATGCGAGGCGCACCTGCAAATCGCTCAGTTCAGTTTCGTCGCTCACTGAAATTAAGCGGGCGACCAGCCTTGTAGTTTGTGCGGTGCAGAAGCGGAGGGGCTGACTTATTCATGTTTGTAATTGGTTTGAAATTAACCAGAGTGGATTAAGGATGGGGTTAAGGCCAGATTTCTCAGCTCCCGCAGCACGACGGACAGCATCGAAAGATCCAAGTCGCCGGCGGATTGAAGGTCGGCGAACAGCTGGCGGCTGCGGTCGAATGCGCTCTCGTTTTCCGCTTCCCACTGCGTTGATGAGTGCATCCGGCACCCTCGCTGGGGGGCCGAGTTTCAAAACCAGGCTGGTAAGCTCTCTTTGCAAGTCGGAGAACTCGTCCCTGAGCGCCGCCTTGGCGAGCGCTTGCCAGTGGGAATCTGCCGGCAAGCCGCCAATCTGCTTGTGCAGCCAGGAAAGATTGAGTCTGCCGCCCACGACAAAATACACACCCGCCACTTCCCCGACGCTGCGCTTCGTTTCAGTCGCAACCTCAGCGATATCGAGCGCCGAATAAAGTGGATCGAACCTTACCAATCGCATGGCAAGATCGTTCGGAACATTGCTTTGAGTCAGACGTTCCGCTGCCTGCCGCAAGCCGTCGCTCTCGTCAGGGGACAGAAATCTGTCGAGACTCGCTGCGAGGGCTTTCACTCCAGGAGCGAAACGCTCAACGGTTTTCGCGATGTCATCTTTCAAATTCCGATAGCGCAGGAACCACAGGGTTGCGCGCATCATCAACCTTTCCGAGGCGATCAGCATGCCGGACTGCACCGCATCTGGGACTTTGTTATCGAGGGCTTCGACCGCCTGCCAGAAGGGCTCAAAGTCGAATACCTCGCGCGTGAGCAGGTAGGCCCGCACCACGTCCGGAAGCCTGGCGCCCGTTTCCTCCTGCAGGCGGTGCACAAAGGTGCTGCCCGACCCGGTTGGTCATGTCGTTAGTGACCTGCGTCGCGATGATTTCACGCTTGAGCGGGTGACGCTCCATTTGATCGCGATAGCGCTCGCGAAGCGGCGCAGGGAAGTAGCGCACCAGCGCGGTGGAGACGTACGGATCGTCCGGCACTTTGGAAGCAAGCAGCGCGTCATAAAGCATGATTTTGCTGTAGGCAAGCAGCACCGCGCGCTCCGGCGAGGTAAGGCCAGTCTTCGCCGCCTTGCGCGCAGCCAACTCTTCATCGGACGGCAGAAATTCGATTGCGCGGGTGAGCTTACCGGCCTTCTCCAGGTACTTGATGAAGCGAGTTTGGGCGTCCAGCAGCATCCTTTCGCGCACGCTCAACGACTGAGTTTGGAGATAATTATCGCGCAATACCAGCGCGCCGACTTCGTCAGTCATTTCCGCGAGCAGGTTGTTACGTTGCTCGCCGCTCATGCGCCCTTCGGCGACCACTGAATTGAGCAATATCTTAATGTTAACCTCGTGGTCCGAGCAGTCGACGCCGGCGGAGTTGTCAATCGCATCGGTGTTGATCTTGCCGCCGTTAAGCGCGTATTCGACGCGCCCGAGCTGGGTGAAGCCGAGATTGCCACCTTCCGCGACCACCTTGCAGCGCAAGTTCCTTGCCGTTTACCCTGATCGCGTCATTCGCGCGGTCACCCACCTCGGCGTGGGTCTGAGGAGTTGCCTTCACATAGGTGCCGATTCCGCCGTTATAGAGCAGGTCCACGGGCGCCTTGAGAAGCGCGCGGATCAAGTCGGTCGGGGTAAGCGAATTGTCGTCCACTCCCAAGACTTTCTTGGCTTCAAGGGTAAGCGGAACCGATTTCGCGCTGCGCGGGTAAATGCCGCCGCCTTTTGAGATGCAGCTTGGGATCGTAATCCGCCCACGAAGAGCGCGGGAGGTTGAACAACCGCTCGCGTTCCTTAAAGCTTGCTTCCGGGTCGGGATTGGGATCGAGAAAAACATGGCGGTGATCGAAGGCGCCGAGGAGTTTGATGTGGCGTGAGAGCAGCATGCCATTGCCGAATACGTCGCCCGACATGTCGCCGATCCCGACCACGGTAAAATCCGTAGTCTGGGTATTGACCCCCAGTTCGCGGAAGTGCCGCTTGACCGATTCCCACGCGCCGCGCGCGGTGATCGCCATCTTTTTGTGGTCATAGCCGACCGAACCGCCCGAGGCGAACGCATCATCCAGCCAGAAGCCGTATTCCTTTGAGACGCTGTTAGCTATATCGGAGAAACTCGCGGTGCCCTTGTCCGCAGCGACCACCAGGTAAGGATCGTCGGAATCGTGGCGCACCAGATCCTTGGGCGCGACAACTTTGCCTGCCACCAGGTTGTCGGTCAAATCCAGTAGTCCGCGCAGATAAACCTGGTAACACGCGACCCCTTCTTTCATGAAGCTTTCGCGGTCAGCGCGAGGCTGCTTCACGACAAATCCCCCCTTCGAGCCAACCGGGACGATCACGGTGTTTTTGACCATCTGCGCTTTCATGAGGCCGAGGACCTCGGTGCGGAAGTCTTCCCTGCGATCGGACCAGCGTAATCCTCCGCGCGCCACCTTGTTCCCTCTCAAATGCACACCCTCGACGCGCGGCGAGTAAACGTAGATTTCGAACATGGGCTTGGGCTCAGGCAGCCCCGGCACCTGCGCCGGGTTGAACTTGAAGGAAAGGTAGGGCTTGGTCGCGCCGCCAGCGTCTTTCTGGAAGTAGTTGGTGCGAAGCGTCGCCTGGATCACGGCGAGAAAACGCCGCAAGATACGGTCTTCGTCCAGGTTGGCGACCAAATCCAGCCCTCTCTCGATTTCGACCGTCAATGCCTGTATTTTGACGTCCGCTTCGGCGGTATTCGCGGGATCGAAACGCACAACAAAAAGTTCGATCAGTTTCTTCGCGATCGCCGCGTTGGCGGACAGCGCCTGTTCCACGTACGCCCGGCTGAAATTAAACCCAGTCTGCCGCAGGTATTTGCTGTAGGCGCGCAAAATCGTGACTTCGCGCCAGCCGAGATTTGCCCGCAACACCAGCCGATTGAAGTCGTCATTTTCAACCTCGCCGCGCCACGCACGCGCGAACGCTTCCTCAAACCCGCTTTTCACCTCGGAAACATCGAACGGGATGTCTCCCGTGTGACTCATGCCGAAATCATGCACATAAACCGGCGGCGCTCCCTCGGGCTCTACCTTGTAGTTAAGCTCTTCAAGCACTTTGACGTCCATGCGTTCGAGCATGGGCAGGCTTGAAGACAGGGGGATGGGCTCGCCCGAGTGAAAAACCCTCAGCCGCAGCGGAGTGATGCCCGCTTTGTCACCGGCATATAGGTTCATCGCGAGCTTTTTCTCCGCCCCGAGCGTGTCCATGATCGTGACGTCGGTGACGGCTTCAAGGGCAGAACGGTCCTCGCGGTAGCCGGCGGAAAAAGCATTTCCGAAGCGGCGATACAGTTGGTTACCCCGCTCTTCACCAAGACTCGCGATGAGTTCGTCGTGCAAGTCATCCTCCCAGCGGCGCGCCGCCTTGACGATCTGCTTTTCGATCTCGCGAACATCGAAGTCAGGCACGCTTCCCGGCTTGGTGCGAACGGTGATCAGCTCACGTGCCATAGCCGAGTCGGACAGATGCAGCGTAAACTCTGAGCTGATGCCGTTGAACGCTTGCATAAGGATCTGCTGCATGCGCTTTCGCAACTCGGTGTTGTAGTTTTCACGCGGCACATAGACCAGGCATGACAGGAAGCGGCCGTAAAGGTCGCTCCGCACGAACAGCCGTGTGCGCTGGCGATAGCCCAGGCCCAGTATTCCTATCGCATGTTCAAAAAGCTCGTCCTCTGATATCTGAAACAGTTCATCGCGCGGATATTGTTCCAAAATTGTGACCAATGCCTTTCCCATGTGGCCGTTAGGAGCGAACCCTGCGCGCTTCACGACGTTGTTCACCTTACGGCGCAGGAGAGGGATGTCCGCCGGAGGTGAGGCGTATGCGATGGAAGTATAAAGTCCGAGAAAGCGCTGCTCCCCTAAGACTTGACCCTTCGCGTCGAAACGCTTTACGCCTACGTAATCAAGGTATCCGGGGCGGTGCACAGTGGCGCGCGAATTCGCCTTGGTCAGTATCAGCAAGTCGGGAGCGCGCGCGAGCTTCCTTACTTCCGGAGTGACCGTGGCAAAGCTTTTCGAAACTTCGGTCTGACTTGTCTCACGCAAGATGCCGAGGCCGGAACCCGGCACGACACGCAAAACGTCTTCGTCACTTTCGTTGACCAGATCGTAATTACGATAACCCAAAAAGACGAAATGGCGGTCCGCTAGCCATGTCAAGAGCGCCTTGTCCTCGTCAACGGTTTCCGGGATAAGCCCTGCCGGATATGGCTTTCTAATCTCGGCGACCAGGCGGTTCATGTGGTCCTTCATTTTTGGGTAGTCCTCAACCGCCTTGCGCACGTCGCCGAGAATGCGCAGAATTCCTGCTTCCAACTCAGCCAGCTTTTCGGGATCGGTTTGCCGGTCAACTGCGACATGCATGACTGACTCGGAATGACCGCTTTGGACCACTTCGGGCGGCAGAATTTCATTCAGCTCACCATCCGCGTCGCGCTTCGTCTTAATGACCGGGTGAATGGTCAGGTGCGCCTTTAGTCGCTGGCGATTGATCTCCATTGTCACCGAATCCACCAGGAAGGGCATGTCGTCATTGACAATCTCGATGATCGTATGTGGCGACTCCCATCCGTCCTTCTGGATTTGCGGGTTGTAAACGCGTAGCTTGGGGGCACCGGATTTGAACTTCCCGATGAAATCAAGGTGTGCCAGTGCAGCGCCGCAAAGATCGGAAAGATTGCGTTCAGCTAGGTCGTCCGCCTCAACCCGGCTGTAATACTGGCGGGTGAACGTCTCCGCCAGGGCGATTTTTCCCTCCCGCACTTTGCCTCGAAGCAGCGCCACCGCTTTCCCGATGATCTCTGCATTTCCTTTTTGCGCCTCAAGTAGCATGTAAGTCTCCTAACTATTATTATCCGTATCGGTTAAATTCCACGAAGGTACCAAAACTATCACAGGATTGTTCACAATCCTTTATTCTTGCATAACTTACGACGATTCTTCGGTTCCCGAAATTGTCGCCTGTTTACTCGGCGGATCTGGATCAGGCCGCCGCGGCGGCGAGCGAGGCGAGCTACGCTGCCTGGAAGGCGACCCGCGAAGCCCATCGAAGTAACTTTTCCACTGTCGCGCAGTGTTCGCGCGCTGGCCACATGGAAAGGCCAGCCGCGATTCACAAGGACGTTCCGCGCGAGGCAGTTGCCGTGATTAACACACGGACGGTGGTAGCCGCACTACGGTTTGTTTATGCTCCCGAAAAATGCGAGAGAATTTGGAGAGCTCGACTTTCTCCGCGGGGACCTCCGAATAAGGCAACTGGCCGAGGAAATGGGCGATGCAATTCAGCCCGGGCGCTGCGTTTGTCGTCGGCGGAGATGACGTGCCACTGGGAGATTGGAGCCGCGAACATGTCGTCCTTCGCACGAGAGTAGTCATACCATCTTTCGCGCGCGAGAAACCCCTACCCCAGCGTGTCATGAACCTCGAAAGCCAGCCGTCTCATCTGTGTTTCGTCCATGTTCATCTGCGTAATCCCGCGTCAGAAGCCATCCGCTCGCAGAGAAGGCTTGAACTCGACAAACCGCCGCGTGACATCTCCTGATGCCGTCGCACGACAAACGAACCAGCCCTTTTCCGTGCTTCCATCATGGTTGCCGCGTATACGCGCGCAGCACCGGTCGGTGGCGATCGTCGCCGAGCGCAACGTTCGCTCTGTAAGACCGTGGTAATGCCCGCAGAAAGCGGCACTAAGGTTGAAGTCGAGAAAACGGTTGAGCAGGTCGTCCGCGTTGAGGGGACGCATCGACACCTCGGCGCCCAGCGGAAAATGCGTGAAAATTACTGTCGGCTTACGCTTATCCAGCCTTGGCAGGTGGTCATCGAGCCACGCGAGGGTTGTCGACGATATCGTGGTGTTTTTCCATCCGACGCCCTGGGTTGTGTCAAGTCCGACAAATTGCCACCCGCCGTGATCAAATTCGTAATTGATCTGGTCCCGGAAAATTTCCTCATAGGACCGCCTGTCAGTCGCGGTGAGGTAGTCATGGTTGCCAATCGTTGCGTAGGTCGGAATATCGAGCTTCTGAAATGCGTCGCGAACGCCAGCCAGTTGCTCAGATGCGCCGTCGTCCGCAAGGTCTCCGGCGATCAAACAGAGCTCAGCGGCAGGTGCGCTGGCTTTCATTGCCGTGACAGCCTCCTCGAACCATCGCGCGCAGGCCGCCTCGCTGAAATGGAGATCGTTCACAACAACGAACGTAAAGTCTCTGGCCGCCGTCGAATTGTCCGCCCTGAGCCGACCGGGCCACAGCCCGAGTGTCAGCAACCCCCCCGCGCTGAGACGCAGCAACTCCCGTCGTGTGAGTTCCCTGGCCATCCGTAGATTTTCGGCGAACTTCCATCGCGGGGCAAATGGATCAACTTTTCGGCTCTCTCCCCAAATCGCCGATCGACCCGCACCACTACAGGTCTCTATTAGAGCAAACCTGTGATTTGATGTTCGTCGCTTGATGAGCACTTTGAGAGTCGCATTCGCTTCTCTACGCCATCCAGTTTTTACTACGTGAAGGCGCTTTTCGGTTCACGTAACGACGATACGATCTCAGATTTCAAAGATGGACACGAACCAATCAATTTATGTAGCGGGCCACCGTGGGATGGTGGGAAGCGCCCTTGTGCGGAGGCTGCAAGGGGCGGGCTTCAACGAGATCCTGACTCGCTCGCGCTCGGAGCTTAATCTCTTGGACCGCTCGGCCGTACGCGCCTTCTTTGAAAATCAGCGTCCGGCGATGGTCATCGACGCGGCAGCTAAGGTGGGGGGCATCGCTGCCAATAACGAACAGCCCGTCGAGTTCCTGCTGCAGAACATCACGATCCAGAACAACATCATCGAGGCCGCCGCGGATTTTGGTACCAAAAAGCTTCTTTTCCTTGGCAGCTCATGCATTTACCCCAAATTCGCCACTCAACCTATTCTCGAGAGCGCCCTCCTCACTGGCGCGTTGGAGCCGACAAACGAGGCCTATGCCCTCGCCAAGATCGCAGGAATCAAGCTCTGCCAGGCCTATTGGCATGAATATGAAAAATTCTTCATTTCGGGCATGCCGACGAACCTTTACGGACCGAACGACAACTTCGATCTTCAAAGCTCTCACGTCCTTCCCGCGTTGATTCGCAAGGCGCATGAGGCCATGGAGCGCGGCGAGAAGACGCTTGTCGTTTGGGGCACTGGAGC
This sequence comes from uncultured Verrucomicrobiae bacterium, assembly GCA_963810765.1. GTDB lineage: Bacteria > Verrucomicrobiota > Verrucomicrobiia > Chthoniobacterales > Terrimicrobiaceae > DASTFP01. The sequence continues at coordinate 89,720 of CAWEOV010000010.1, read as the reverse complement.
CCCCCGGCGCGAATTTCTCCACGTCGATGACCTTGCCGATGCCTGTCTGTTTCTCCTGGATCGCTACGATTCCCCGGAGATCATTAACATCGGATGCGGCGAAGATGTGACCATCCGCGAGCTGGCTGAAACGGTGTGCGAGGTGCTGGGATTTCAGGGCGATATGGTCTTTGACGCATCAAAGCCCGATGGAACACCGCGCAAGCTTCTCGACATGAGAAAGTTGTTTGGACTGGGATGGCGTCCAAAAATCGCTCTGCGCGATGGCATCCGCAGCGCCTACAAATCGTTCCTGGAAACGAGGTCTTCGCCGCCCTTCAAGGCGCCTTCAAGATAATGATCAATAGCCTGTACGGCTATTGGCATTCCCTTTTGGCCATTTTCGCCGACCTCGAGGCTGCAGAACGCGTTACCGGTATCGGCCGCGAAATTTCTTGCGGGGGTGTTCTGCAAGCTCGCCAATATGCTGGGCTTCGAACTCTTCGATCTGCTCTGCAATTTGGTCCAAGAATCCGGCCAAGGGGTGAGATTCGTCGTCGCCAACTTGACCGATCAGGGCGCTAAGGTGGGCTACAAGACGGTCGTAATCAGCAACCGTTTTCGGGGGACGCAAATGCAGCTCATCGAGAATATCGCTGGTTTCAGCTCTACTCATTTATTTCCTCCATTTTCCTGAATCATCCGCCTAACTTCGGTCTAGGCACAAACGGGATCTACCTGAGAAAACCTGCCGGGAGAGAGCTTTTTCCAACTCTTGTCAGCCAGGAGAACGAGTGCCTTGTCACCGACTGGAGCTGACGCCATATGAGCCTTTCCCATCGCTCAAAATATTCTTTTGGAGCCTAGGGGATTCGAACCCCTGACCTCCTCAATGCCATTGAGGCGCTCTACCAACTGAGCTAAGACCCCGTTCTCTGATTTAATCTGTTGTGCGAGCATGTGCAGGCAAAAAAACTTGCAATTTGTGACACTCCAACGTCATGAACAGGTCCTCCAAGCCAAGCGTCAGCGACCGCAAAACGCGGTACGCTTGGCGACCGACTGGTGTGGCGAACGTGTACATGCGAGGCACGAAGTATTATTACGTCAAGATGAACCGCGGCAAGAGGCATTTTGTCCCTCTTGCTGATTCCCAAGGCAGACCTGTGTGATTCCGATGTCGGAGGAGGCCACTGAATTCTTTTAGGCGCTACCTCCCAACGCTCCCGTCCGGCCCGTGTTATCTTCTCCATCCCGAGAAGCTTGATGGCGGGACTAACCGTTATCGCTATGAGATGCGGCGACCCTTCCAGAACGCGGTTGGTGCATTTGCGAACTTCCCATTCCGCGCTCTCGGGTGAATGATGTGAAATTCATTCATGTCGATTTCGAAGCAGGCAAACGCGTCGTGGTCTGGCAGCGCGGCAAGGACAGCGACCCTGTCGTAGTGGTGGCCAATTTCTCTTAAGAACAGTCCGAATTTTTAGGAAGGTTGACGTCAGCGGTGCGAAACCGTCCGGCGCGACAGGGATTTAGTTTCCGGTTTTCGATAAGCCCGATCATCGACGGCTTGCGAGCAAAAGCGTGCGTCGTCGTCCACCGCGATCGACTTGGGATAGCCCTCAACTCGGCCACGCTGCCAAGGTTTCCAATACTACCTTCCTTCGCAATCTTCTATGACAATTACCGAACGAGTTAGGACAATTGTGTCCTGCTCGCGTCAAAATCAGTGAAGAACTGTGGTGAAGCTGTTTATTGTGATCTGATCACGAGCGCGACCGGGACAATAATGTCCGGCAGCTGTTTTCACGTTGCCGTCGAGGCTCGTGGCAGCCCATGAAATTGATTGCTGCCGAGTCAGGATCCTGGCTTGTAAGACGTTGGTTCTTAGCGAATTCGTTCTGACGAGTGTTGCTCTGAAACTGCGCAAGTGATCAAGCTCGGCTACGCGTTGGCACATCCGGTGCTTTACGTTTTCTCGTGCGAGTTGTTCCAGGTTTCGTTCTTGCCGGAAGCTGCTCAAGGGCTCAAAGGCCTGAGACTTCCGATCGACTCGGTTCACCGTTGGGCCAAGAGAACTTTCCCGTATGGCGCCGGCCAAGCAACGGCTTTGAACCCGACTTTTGCGAACGACGGCGCCATTGAACGGTATGGCCAGCGTCGCTGCTATTCGCTCCGTTGGCACCTCGTTGGCGGACTTTCTCAACCGCACCTATCAAGAGCAAAAGAATGAAGAGCTAAACCCAGCGTTCGCGGGCGTCGCCTTGCCGAACTGCGTCTTCAATATCATAAGCAGCGGGCGCATTCAGGAACAAGATGATCCAAGCGAGGCAGCGGTCAGTGTTTTCATCTTTCTTTACCGGGTCAGCATCGATCCCCATCTACGCAATTCCGGACGCCTGAGTTCTCCGGATATGCTTTTGCCTCCCCTCTCGGTCGCCTTGCACTATCTTTTCACGTTCTGGTCGAACAGCGCTGAGAACGAATGCGTTGTGCTCGCTTGGACCATGCTGCAATTGCATACCACTCCGCTGCTGGACGCGACCATCCTGAGCGGGCCGGAGGCGCGATGGTCGACCGAAGACGTTGTGCAGCTCATTCCGGAGGAACTGAGCAACGAAGATATGATGAGGATTTGGGACTCACTGGAGCCGGCCTACCGCTTGAGCCTGGGATACGTCGCCCGGGTCGTTCGCATCGAGCCCGAGGAGGCAGCGGAACAGTCGCCCGTTATCGCGACCCGTTTCAACTACGCGGTTCCTGCCGACACTCTATGATTCTCGCGCAGCCATTTCTCCGTGTCGTGGAGCACGTCGATCGGCGGATGCTGGGCGCATTCCAATTTGTGGATGTCGTGACGCGGTTGCCGGTCGTTGTGGCGGCCAAGGTGGAAGTCCGGCGCGCCGCGCTGGTCAATGGGCCGGCCGACACCGGCGTTCCTCTGCACGAAAGCGGCGTCCAGATCCGCCAAACCCGATCGGCTTTCCATGCAATTCTGCGCGCGCCTTTTTTTGACGTATACGCAGCGTCTTTCCTTGAGCCGCAAAATCCACCGGAAATGCTTGACCGGCGGCTGCGCCTGATTCTGGCAGTTACCAACGCAGGGCCTCATTACCTGCCGCGGGAGTTTCAATTCGATTTGCCTCGCGCGTTGGATCGAACTGACGCGGAGAGTGTTTTTCGTCCACGGACTGTGGATTTGTTTCGCGCTCCTGGTGCGCCGGTGCTGGGCGGTTGGTCGGTGTTGCGGGTGCGCGTTACTCAGGTGAATACCGGCGTGCCCCTGCCGGGCGTGCTTGTGCGCATCTTTCGCAGTCCGCGCGGGACAAGCGACCTGCCGATCGGTCAGGGCTTGAGCGACTGGCGGGGCGGTCTGCGCGGGGAAGCGCTGGTCGCCGTGGCCGGCATCCCGCGGTTTCGGCCGGGGTCGAACGGCACCGTCATCGAAACGGTGCAGGCGATCCACTTGGAGGCCACGCGCGACACGGACTTCAACGGCGATGCGGACCAGCTTCCCGACTTGGATAGGATCGCCTCCGGCACCGTTCCGAGCATCATCAGCCGGCGGTCGGATCAGCCCGAGGATCTGCCCCCGCCACTCGCGGTCCAGCCATCCGCGCCGCTCAACGTGCGCGCTGGTCGCGAATCGACCGTCCATCTGACCATGCCTTAAGCCGCAACAGCGTCCCTTTTATCAACCTACAGAAACTATCCAGCATTTATGCCCGAATACCTCGCACCCGGTGTCTATGTCGAAGAGACGAGCTTCCGCGCCAAATCCATTGAAGGCGTGGGCACCAGCACCACGGCCTTCGTCGGCCCGACCCGCAGAGGGCCGATTGTCTCAACCCAGAACGATGCGGCCGGCAATCCGCCTGCCGCGCCGGAACTATTGACCAGTTTCGGCGATTTCGAGCGCCTATTCGGCGGCCTCGAGGATCTCGCGTTTGGGCCGCCTAATCCGCCCACGGTGCTCACCAACTATCTCGCGCATTCCGTCCTCCAATTCTTCAACGAGGGCGGTTCGCGCCTCTACGTCGCGCGCGTCGCCAATCAACCCTCTCCCGCGACAAGCGAGCGCCTTCCCGCTGGCGCGGCGGCAAACGAGTCCGTGTTCATTCGCTCCCGTTTCGGCGGCGCGGCCGTCAACGGCCGGGCGACCATCGCCGAGATCGCCAGGCCCACGACGGTGGGCCAGTTGGATTCGTATATCGACGGTTCGTTCCTGCGCGTGAGCGATCCCACGGCGGCTCCGGCTTCGCTCGAAGGCGGGCCGCTCCCGGCCGATCTCACAGGCGTCGGGCCGGGCAACATCGTTCTCAACCTCACCGTCAACGGCACCGATCAAGCGGTTGGCTTTGCCGCCAGGCCGGCGACTATCGAGGGCATTGCCGATCTTCCTGATCCGGTAGTCATTGGGCCCACCGAACGCGAGTTTCGCGTGCGCGTGAACGGCTTGCTGCAAGTCGTGCAGTTGCAGGCGGGCTCCACAGCGCGCGCTGCTTTTCTGACGGCACTAGCGGGCCTTCTCACCGGAGTCACCGTCACTCTGAAGCCTGCCTCATTATCACCCAGTGCACACCGATCCTTCATGACAGCCCAAGTGCTCATCGTCGGCGCTGGCCCCGGCGGTGTGACCCTCGCTGCCGAATGCCTTCGCCATGGCGTGAACTTCCGCATCGTGGATCAGGCCGAAGGACCTTCGAATCATTCCAAGGCTCTGGCCGTTCCTCCTTGTTTCCAGTTGACCGGGCGAAGCGCCGCCGCTAGACGCTAGCAGTGGCTTTTCGTTCCCTCCTTCTGACCGTCGTCGCGGCGTTTCTTCTTACTGGCTGCGACGCTGACCTCATCGATGCCTTGCTCGCGCCCGATCCCGTCATCTATGTCGACAATCGATCCTACCCAGCCGTCTTCGACCCCTACTACAACCAGCCTAAGATTTACCGTCAGCCGCGCTATTACGAATCAACGAGCAAGAAGACCAAAGGCAATAAAGTGTTCAAGACCACAACGGTGAAGGACGAATACGGGCAGACGGTTTACAAGAACACGACCTCTCACAAGAAGAAAAAGAAGAAATAGCCCACGCCCATGAAATTTCCTTTCTTTCTCTTCATCCTGCTGGGCGCCGCAAACGCATTCGCATCCGATCTCGACTTCACGCTCGTCAACAAGACGGCGCGAAGCTTCGAAGGTGTCTACATCACCGCCCCTGACAACAAGGATTGGGACGCAAACCTTCTTCTTAACGGAAAAGTGCTGGCCACCGGAGGAAAAATCGACGTGCGGTTCAAGCGCGACGCGAAGTCAGAAATCTGGGATCTCAACATTGTGGACGACCAGGGACTCTCGGTGACCTTCGACCACGTCAAGCTCACCAACGTTGACACGATCACGTTGAAGGACGTCAACGGAAAGATCACCGCGGAGATCGAGTAAGGTCGCGAGCGCGCTCTACTTTCCAGCACCTTGAGCTGTGCTGCTGAAGCGCTTCGAGCCCCGCCCGCGGAGAACGGTTCTACCGCAAAAAATTGGCATCCGCTGGCGGCTCAAGGAAGGTAAATTTACCGCGCAATACTCGCCAGCCCTTCGCAAGATCGCACTCCGGCCGCGAAAATCTCGAAAAACTGTGAAACTCGGCGCTTCGAATGCCTTTGTAATTAGATGAACGGAGCGAACAAGGACTCTTGGGGAAAAGCGAGGGTGGTTTGGCAGGCAAGTCGATGTTCGCCGAGTTCTGGGGAATTTCTGGGGGAACAGCAGGCCGCCGTGTGCAATCGTCACGGCGGCCTGAATTTTTTTCGAGCTTCGCCAGCCGTGTGTTTGAGGCGCGAGGGAGGTTGGGAACACTCTGTCTTAACCCTATTACGATCGCGCGCGGGCATCCAAATTTGAATTTCCATCGGGGCGAAATCAATAGAAAGAACCGCGACATCGGCTGTGCCTGCCAGTTGCCCTCCGGAGGCGTCGAAGAATCTCACGTCGCGGAGTTCGCCCGCACTTAGCCGGACTTTCTCAACTCGAAGATATAGCGGACCGCGGAGGGGCGTAAAATGGAGATCGTGCTTAAAAGGTCTTCACTACATTGGGTGCGGCAGAATCAATGAAGGAGAGTGCCTTTTGAGGTAATTCGGGGAGGAGGCTGCGCAGGGAGTTGGAGACGCAGTTGCTCGAGGAGGATTTTCTGGTCGGCCTCGGGCTGGGTGTAACGGCTCAAGATCAGGGTGCGTCCATCGGTGGTCGGGAAGTGAACATCGAGCATTTGGATGGCCGCGAACTTGTCGAGGACGGCGCGCGGGGTCAGCCCAGGAGCCAGAGCACGCAAACGGGCACGCAGAGTCACGTGCAGACAGTAGGCCAAAAACGCGACAAAGATGTGAGCTTCGATGCGATCCTCGCGCCGATGGAAGAAGGGACGTAAAGAAAGATCGTCCTTAAGGGTTTTGAAGAGGGCTTCAATTTCCACCAGTTGGATGTAGAAGCTCCAGAGTTCGACGGGATCGCGTTGACAGAGATTGGTGCGCAGCAGGTAACGACCTTCGCGGCGGCGGACCTCCCGGAGTCTTTTTCGGTTGAGCCGAAAGCCAAAGCTGGCGGCCTTATCCTGGGATTTGGCTTCGGGAAGATCGAAGTCAAAGAGGCGCCAGGCGGCGCGGTAGCGCGCTTTGGCTTCGCCGAGTTTGAGCAGGAGATTCTTAGAGGAGAGCTTCATGATTTGAAGAGCCTTCAGCCGGTGCAGCAGGCCGCGGAGCTTACGCACACGCATCGAGCGTTCCTTGGCGACGCGGTCGCGGCTTTGGGCAAAGACGTAAAGCTCGCCCTCCTGGCTCTGGAGCTTGACATCGACGCCTTCGCGCACGTTTTCCCAAGGCTGGCCGAGAAGATCGGCTTCAAACTTTTTTAACCGGGCCTTGGGCGTGCCTACCAGATAGTAAACCGGCGGATCACTGCTGCGCATTTCTTGGAGGACTTCTTCGGTGGGGATCCCCCGGTCCATCACCCAGATACGCTGAGCCTTGCCGTATTGGTCCTCGATCTTTTTGAGAAAGCCCTTCAGCGTGGTCTTGTCGCTGGTGTTGCCGGCCAGCACTTCATAGGCCAGCGGAAAGCCTTCCGGAGTGACGATGAGGGCAATGACAACCTGCACGCAATCCGGGCGCTTGTCGCGCGAATAGCCAAACTGCCTCTTGTCACCTTCAGGGAAGGGCGGATCGCTTTCAAAATACGTGCTGGTTAAATCATAGAGCAGCACGTCGAACTTCGCCCCGAAGAGATCCTTCCAACGCTCGCTGAGATGATCGAAGAGCGCGGACTTGTGAACCAGCAGCTTGTCGAGGCTGCGGTAAAGAGCGTTCTTCTCCACCAGCGAATAGTCCTCGTCCAGCAGATCGCCCATCGCGCTTTGCTCGAACCACTGCCGGTGCAAACGCCATTCGCTCCCCGGATCAATGAGCCGATAACACACCAGAGTTTGCAATATATGGCGCCAGCAGGTGCCTTCCCGGCTATCGGGCAGCCGCGCCGCCCAGAACTCATCGAGCCCAAGCTGCTCGTAGAGTTCGCACCCCAGCCAGCATGCCCCCCACTGCCGAGCTCGATGCAGCTCAAACTCCTTAAGCCGCACCTGCACCCCGTAATCGGCGGCATGATCGGGAACCTTCCGATCCCAAGCAAATAGGGCCAAAGCTCTCTGCTGGCCGCGATCCTCGTCGAAAGTTTCAATGACTCTGCACCACCCCTCACGCTGGCTGTCATTGACCTCGCCAAGATACAACACCGGACGCTGAACGATCTTGCCTCCCGCACATCGACGATTCTCCACGATCGACCAGTAGCGATGTTCCTTGCCGTCCTTCTTGCGCTGCGTGCATCTCAAAAACATGACGGCTCCCAAGCATAGTCAAAAAAGTTGCCTTGAGAAGAGCCTAGGTCTTCACTACAACGCTTCCGGCGACCCTGATGTCCATTTTATGCGCCTCCGCGGGCCATTCTTGCCAAAAAATCGTTAGTTTTCGCCACGAGTTGAGAAACTTGGGTTAGAGCAATCCAGAAGCACCTTCACGGCCCACATAGTCAGGCAATGGTGGTGGCATACTCATCGTTCTCACCCACGAATAGCCAAAGGCATCAGGTTAGCTTGGCCAGATGTTCCGACAGACGCAAAGCGAGGGCGACGAGCGCGCGGACGGGGTTCGCGGCCGTGCTGATCGGCATCACCGACATGTCGCAGACATAGAGGTTCTTCGTGCCGTTGACTCGGAGATCTTCATCTACCACCCCCTTCGTGGGGTCTTTGTCTAACTGGTCTAACCGCTCATACCACGGCATCCGCAGCGACCCGGCCGCGTGGTGGACCGTGCCGTAGCCGAAGCCCATTTCACCGTAATTCCTTATCGGCTCGGCCGGTTTGCCGTCGATACGGAACAGCGAAAAGATCTGGCGAGAGATATCGTTGAGCACGTCCCAGATCTCGGGGGGGTTTTTGTTCCAGCCGGCGAGGGCGGGAAACCGCGATTTCGCCAAGCGTTCAACTCGCTTAGTGTTGTGGAAGACAATCTCGGAGACGTAGCCCGAAGGCGGGGCGGCCTTCACCTCGTTCTCGTCGTCGAGGCAGTTGCCGAAACTGAATTTGATGTCGAGGACGGACTTGCGTTCCGGCGGATTATAGCGAAAATCGGTATCGGTAGGATCGGTAGGATCGTTCTGCCGAAGGTGCCAATACTCGTGGTTGAGGTTCATTTCGACGTTGAACGGGTAGCGAATCTCGTGCTCCCCGTCCAGCAACCCGCGGGAGTAGAAGATGATCTTGAAGTGGTCTTGGCGGGTGAGGTCGATGCCGCCGATACCATCGACATACGTTACGCTCTCGTCAGTGGTGGGATGGTCCGTCAGCCCACGGCCGACCAATTCCCTCACGTCCCGCGGTAGCGACGGGTACATGCTGGAGCGGAGGAGCAGCTTCGGGCTTTCGATCGACCCGCAGGCGAGGACCACCTTGCCCGCCTGGAACGTCTTGGCCTGCCCGGTCAGTGTGTTGCGGACGACGAGATTCAAGCGGTCGTTATGGTTCTGCACGTCCTCGACAAAGTGGTTGAGGAGCAGGTGGAGGCCGGCGCCGTCATCTTTGGCGGTACCGGGGTGAAGCCCCAACTGGTTGATGAGCAACTCGGCCGTGTTGAACACGCCGGTGGGCTCGGTGAAGAAATCGACTTTGGGGGTCCCGTCAGCTTGAAGGTATGGCTGGTGCAGGGCCCGGGGCGTTTGTTTGATGAGGAAATCGGCCGCGAGCCACGAGTTGCAGAGCCGCTCCACGACCTTCTCGGCCACGCGGCCCATCGACACCGATTGGTTCATCTTCTCGCCGGCCTTGCGGAGCAGGCCCGGTTTGGAATCCTCAGGCTTCCCGACAAGTGCATCCCGCACCTTCTTGGGGAAGAAGCCGAGTTCCCACTGTTGCAGGATGGGGATCAATCCGGACCAGAAGATGGAGCGCCCGCCGAAGTTCAACTGTGGTTGCTCGCCGATGTAGAGTTCTTCGTTGTCCGACTCGCTCTGCTGCCGGAACGTGCCGCAGCCGAATTTCTTCGCGACTTTGGTGTTCATGAACCGGCAGAGGTTGTACACGTGCGTGGGGTAGAGGAACGACCCCGCTTCGAGGACGAGGATGCGGAGGCCTTTGTCGGCGAGGGCGTCGGCGAGCACCCCGCCGCCGACGCCCGAGCCGACGATGACGATGTCGAAGTTGGTCCCCGTCCCCTCGTACTGGCGGATCAGCCGCTGCTGGGCCGGAGAATCGGCGGCGACGAAACCCTGGTACATCTTCGGCTCAAAACCCATAGAATGAAATCCTTGTTACATCTTCGCCTCAAAGACTCACGGCTTGAACCCAAAGTCCAACGTGTGTGACTCCTGCCCCGAGTGCCGGGGATCCAGTTTTATGGTGTTGATCACCTTTATCTCCGGTCGGCTGTGAAAGAGGTCCGGCCCAACGTAGAACATGAGGTTGTTCTTGGCTTCATGCAGGATGTAGCTTGGCAGGCGGTCGGGGTTGTCGGGGTTGTTTCGCGTGTCGGTCGCGGCGTAGAGTTTGACCTGGCCTGGAGCCTGATGTTCTTGCGCGAAGTAATCAGGGCCCAGGCCCGTTTGCCGTTCCAAAATTTTGTATCGTTCCCGTAGCAGCGCATTCAAGCCGACCAGGTCCGGTGTGTCCTTTGCCACCGCTTTCAGCTTTTTGGCCGGCCCGAAGTAGAACCGCAGCGCGGTTAGGAGCATCTCCTTCTCCCTCTCGCCTAAGCTCGGCGGACCATCGATATCGGCCGGTTGGAGCGCGGCCAGGGACGCCGCATCGGAGAAAAACTCTATCTCACTGACCACGTGTTCTCCTTTATCCAAGAACCCAAAGTCCAACGTGTGTGACTGACTCGGCCGGTGCTTGCGATCGTCCTTGTGATCTAGCACTAGGGTGTTAAAGACGTGCCGTAGGACCTCGCGACCCTCAACGCGGACGCGACCCGGCCCAACGTAGAACGTGAGGTTGTTCTTGGCCTCATAGAGGAAGTAACTCGGCAGGCGGTCGGGGTTGTCGGGGTTGTCTCGCGTGTCGGTCGCGGCGCAGAGTTTGACCTTGCCTGGAGTCTGATGTTCTTCGGCAAAGTAACCAGGGCCCAGGCCCGTTTGCCATTCCAAAATGTCGTATCGTTCACCCGATGTGCGGAGAGTCTCGTAGAGTTTGTCCAAGTCGTTATCGTCGTTCAGCTCCTTCCTCACCGTGTTCCAAAACTGGGCCGTGCCAAAGTAGAACCGAAGCGCTGCTAGGAGCATCTCCTTCTCGCCTAAGTTCGGCTGACCGTCGATATCGGCCGGTTGGAGCGCGGCCAGGAATGACGCATCAGGCGGCAGTATCGGATTCGTACGAGTCTGCGGCGAAGCTGGCGGTGCTGCCACCACATCCGCTGGCCTGTGGACATTGGGAGTCTTGACGTACCCTGGTATCTTTTCGGCGCTCGGCAGGCTGGGAGTGCTGGGGGGCACGTTTCGGGCCTCAAGGGCACGAGGCGCGCTTCCCACCACCTCGAATTTGCGCACGCCTCCCGGAGTATCAGCCAACTCCAGGCGAAGGGTCTTATCCAGGCGCTCCATCTCGACCAGTAGCGAGTAATCAACCTGGTCTCCCCCGCGAAGCCCGCGAAATCCTCCCTCAAAAAATTGCTCTTTCCGCGTGTGGCGTGCGGGACGCAAGGCCATTGAGCGTTGGCGCGCGCCGAAACGAATCCTAACACGGACCCGCATTCTTGCGTCAACCGGGCTCACGGCAACGACTATTCGCGGCGGCGGACTGGCGCTGACAATTCCCTCAGGCACTGGTGTGTCCGGGTCGCCGAAACGTAAAGTGATTCCGTCTCGTGTGATACGAACCGGTGCCATGAGTCAGTACACTTAATGTCGACTTTGGCGGCTCACCCTCTTCGTCGATTCCGTGCGTTCCTCGGACGGCTGCTCGTCCTCTTCCCCCTCCCCCTCCTCGGGGACCACCTTCTCGGGCTCGTACCTGATATGGTGAATGGCGAGTTGGTCGAGGATGCGGATGACGAGATCCTCCTCGACCCGCAGCTCTGTTTGCCCACGGGCTCGGCCAAGCACAGTGATGGTAGGCCGCGCCGTTTGGACAAGGTCGAAGGCAGGTGGTTCCAGTCGGAAGAGAATTCCGCAGACCTGATAGTCGGGGTTCGACCCGTCCGCCAAGGCGCTGGTGCCGGCGATCTCGCTACTATCAATGCACTGCTCAACCTGCTGAAGGAAAGGCGCCCCACCCGGCGCAAGGTCACCCAACGTCGCGAAGAGACGCGAGTGCAGAAGCAAGCCGCAAGGTCCAGGCCGGCCCGCCGTTTCCAGTTCCCCTTGGGCAGTTCGCACGGCCGCTACAATTTCAGCAGCAGTGGGGGCTACTCTCGGAGCCTTGGGGTCTACTCTCTTAGCCAAGATCGGTATCGCTGTGCTGATTTCGAACGGTTGCGCGCCGGCTGATGCGCGGTCGTCGTCGGGTATTTTGTTTAACCTTGCACGCTGCGGCAACCCGGGAATCCGAGGGAGGCGCCCTGGCTGAGGAGCCGGTACCGGCGCGCCGGCGGCGACTGGTGCCGCCGGGACCGATGGGGGACCTTGAATTACCTCCTTATCCTCCACCAACCCAAGTTGTGCCGCAGCGGATTCCACCAGTCGGATAACAGCAGCCTCATCATCCGCATTTTGATCACTTAACGTTGCATCGACGAATATCTGGATCGGACTAGCCACTGTGTCCGGTTCGTACGCTATGGAAGTTCTGGCTCCAATCGTAGAAATTACTACTCCTTTTGCGCCGATCTGTTCCGCTCCGATTGGAATGACCCGGCGGCATTTAGCGGTTCTGGCAAGCGCTTTCCTGGCTGCCTCCTCGACCACCGCCCAGCGTTGCTCCGTCCATCCTAGGAGATCACGTGCTGATGTTGCCATATTCTTTCCTTTCGTGTTGAACTGCTTACCGGCGTTTTCGTTTTGTTGGTTGTGACTTTTACTTACACTTGCGCGACCTTAGGTACGAGTGGCCCGGCTCCAAAAGGTACAGCTCTATTCACAGCGACCGGTAGCACATTGTTCACGACGGTGGACGGGAACACTTTTTGCGCGACGCGGACGCGTCCGACCTCCTCTCGAACTGCTTTGTCCATCTCACTCCAGATATAGTCATTCCAGACTCTGTCTCGACCCAGACTTCCATTCATGAATCACCTTAAGTGCATTGTAAGATTCTTTGTTAATAGAATTGTGCAAACACTAGCTAAAGAGGTTAGCGAGATGCAGATCACCCTCGCTGCTGACCGATCCTTCCGAGCAGTATCGGCTCGCCGAAGCGCTGAGTTCGGAGATCTCATAACATCATTATAAAAACGACTCCGTGAAAATAGGGGTTAAAGAAAGCTCGCTCCATTGTCAACCTTCAAACTCATAATTCTGAGGGGTGGCACCTTGAAACGCGTTTTGGAGCCGAGCCTCCCCGTTTGCTTTGCGCGCGAATGGTTAGTACGGCCGAGTTCAAGCGTGCCAACGGATGAAAATGGGCGATTCCACCACGTCAGCAACGCTTATGTTGCGGACCTCGCGCTATTTCCGGCCCCGGCTCAGCCAATCCAGCCCTCACTGGCCTGACACTGGCCCGCAAGGTGGCGGCGGTGATTGCGTAGGAGTGGAAGCGGGTGTCGTCGTTGGCAGCAAGCGATGCCGAGGCTTCTCGTGCGCTACTCGGTGCCCGCCTTCCACGCCGGAGCGCGTATGGCCATCGAAGTCTTCGGCGCCATGTCCGGCTGCATAGACCGTCACCTTCGGAGGGAGGTCCTCACCCGTGTGGCGCGACCGCTCACGCTCACTGACTTTCGCTTTGCACCGGTTGTCGCTTTGGACAAATATCGGCAAACAGGATCTTTTTGACATGGCGTCAACGGTTGACGACGCGACCGAGGCGGCACCGGTTCTACCAGTGCCGAGGTTAAGTTAGCAAAGAGGCAGGCGAAATCCACGTCCTCCTAACTCGCTCGCTTCTTGGCGGCGGTATTCTGCGTAGGTTGCTTCCGCGCGCTTGATCAACGAGACCGACTTTTGTTCCTTCGCGGTCTTGATCGCTTCGCGGAATGCTCTCTCGATTTGGGCCTCGTCGGCACCCAGCTTCGTTAGAAAGACACCGCGGAGCCGGTACAGTTCGGCAGACCAGCAGCGCGCCTCAGATGTTTCGACCAGCGCCTCCGCCTCCGTTATCGCCCGGAGGGCATCAGGGGTACGATCCGCCATGTGCAAGGCTTCAGCCTTTAGCGCTAGAAAATATGGCACCCACACGATCGATCCGGTAGCGCGGTAGTCCTCTATTCCCTTCTCGATCCATGGGAGGCCTCCTGCCGTGTTACCCGAAGCGCTGCGCGCCCAGCCGCGAAAAACCTCTCCAATAGCCAGCCAATGCACAAAACCGTGACGTGTTGCCAGCTCAATCAAATCTGATGCCAAACATTCCAATTCCGAAGCACTACGCTCAAAGTGGGCGAGCTCCGCTCCATAACCTAGTGCCACAGCTAATCCGTGTATATCATTCAGCTCCTTCGCCAGTGCAATCGCTTCTGACATGGTCGCGTGGCAGGAGGTGATCTCTCCGTAATGCCACTCGAGCAGGGCCTCATTGGAGAGACAGGCCACGGGTTGCGCGTCGACCTCTTGAAACGGAGACCGTACGACCCCCGAGCGCCAGATCTCAAGAGCACGCGTTATGTATTGCCGCGCCGTTTGAAAATCGCCCAAATAGTAGTGCGCGCCTCCCACCGCGGTGCATGCTCCTATCATTAGCGTAGAGTCATTTTGCTCCTGCGCCAGCGAGTAAAGTCGTTTGGCAAGCGGCATCGCTGCGGTCAGCTTGTCAGCGACGACGGAATAGCGCAGCTGACCCATCAGTGCCACATACAGGAGCAGGGGGCGATTAAGGGAATGACACAACGACTCCGCGCGCTCGTAGCAGATTTTAGCCTCCGGTGCTGCTTCTCGCATTGCAGTTATGTTTAGCGCCGCCTGAATGAGAATGAAGAGCTGATCTTCCGCAGTGAGACTTTGCCCCTCCGCGCCCGCCTGCGCGCATGAGCCCCAGCGTCCGGCTTCGAAGAAATGAACCAAAACCGAAAGCAACGCCCCTTTAGCTCCGAGGATGTTTGCAGCGAAGCCGGCGCTTCCCCGCTGAATCCGCGGAATGTAAACTTCATGCAGCGCTTCGTGAAATAAGCCGGCATTGCAGCCGCAGATGACGGCTAAGAAAAGCGGTTCCATCTCTCTGACGTTATCGGGCAGCGGCGGTGCGAGCGCTCGATAGTGATTATAGAGCCGTCTGTTGCATTCGCTCCAAGCCTCGGCTTGGTGACTCCGAAGCTGTTCACCGAAGTACTCACGAACGAGGGGATGCATATCGAGATGCCCTTGATTGTGGGGATCTTCTCCAGCGAGGAGTCTTGCTCTTCTCAATTTGGCAAGAATCATTCGCCACTCGCTCGGGCTCAGATCCACTAACGACTCTGTGAGGCTCGGGATAGCAGGTGATTTCAGCAGAACTCCAAGCACCTTTTCGTTGGCGGGTCGATCAAACAGACCTAACATGCGCAGAACTGATAACTCGGGTCCTTCCCCAAGCCAGGTCTGGTAAGATGCCATTACCTTTCGAGCATGGAGTCCCTGTCGCATATCGCGAGCGAGACGGGCCGACACTTCTTTGCGACAACGAATGTCTCCATTGTACGCATCGGCCAGGTAGCTGCCCAGCAGCGTCAGAGCGAGACAATGGCCATCGAACTCGAGGCTTGCACTCTGAAGCTCAGCCTCATCCCCTTTAACGCCCATTGCTCGCAGTAGCTTGGCACCAGCATCGCTCGATAGGTGTTCAAGATCGCGACGCGGGGCTGCGGTGTGCTCGTGATCTGCGATATCAGCAACCGGCATCCGCGTAGTAAGGACGCAAAGTCCGGTATTGAACGCAGCAAGCTCACGCAGAAGCGCCTGGAGTGAGGGCTCACGCAAACGTCCTTCTTGTGAACCATGCGGATTTTGGAGGGGCTCGAGACCATCCAAAACCAATAACGTTCGACTATGCGCAACGAGGTCCGCCAATCTTTCGCCCTTCTCCCATGCCGTGCCGATCCGTGGGTCTGAGTCACCGAACCAAGTGAGAGCAGCGTCCAGAAATTTATCTGCGGATGAGGAGTCCCCACTGCTGCCCTGATTATAGAAGGACCAGCCAAAAACGAATTCCGCTGAACAGTAATGTTGGACTGCCATGCGTCGCAGCCAATGGTTGACCAGTGTGGACTTTCCGACCCCCGCCCAGGCAACTATCGTAACGACATTTACATCCGGGGTTGCCCATGCATTGTCGAGAAAAGCGATATCGTCCTCTCGCCCAAAAAGATCGCTACCTGTAATCGGCAATGTGGCTACAGAGATTTTCTTTGGTGCCAGTCGTGATGGCGGGCAGCGAGCGACTGCGTATGAATCACCAGTTAGCATCTGGCGCAAACTCTGATGCGTGATCGTGCGACCTGCCTCGACAGCGTCCGCTATCATCGGCAACACCTTCAAAAGTTCGGCGGGTGTCTGAAAACGCCGCCCGGGGTCTTTATCGAGCAGCAATTCGATGAGAATAGCGATCGGCTGCGGAACACCTTCGAGTCGTTCGAATGGTAACGGTGCGCGCTCATGCTGATACATCACCTCGGCACGGCTGCCCCTGAACAGCCCATGGCCCGTCACCATCTCCCAGAGCATCACGCCCAGCGAATAAAGATCCGAGCGAATGTCGACGTCGACTCCTGCAAATTGTTCCGGACTGGCAAACTCCAGTGTCCCAACAAAAACACCCGGCATCGAAAGCGTCGTTTGATATCCCGGTTCGTCGACACGTTTGGCTAGACCGAGGTCGATGATTTTCGCAATCACACCTGCTCCGCTTTCCATACTCACCATGATATTGCTCGGTTTGATATCCCGGTGAACGAGCTTCTGCTTGTGCACTGCTGCCAAACCAGCCGCGACCTGCGTCGTAATTTCCAGCGCCATATTCACCTCAAGGCGTCCTAAGCGCTTGATGAGATTCTGGAGCGTCTCTCCCTCCACGAACTCCATCGCGTAGAAACAATTTTCACCCGTTCTGCCCAGGTGGAAGACCGAGGCAACGTTGGGATGACGGACGCTGGCCGCCGCGCGGGCTTCTCGCAGGAAACGAACCCGCGCCGATTCGTCACCGAGATATTTTTCGCTGATGACTTTCAATGTCACGGGGCAGCGCAGATCGACGTCGAACGCCTTGTATGTGACGCCCATCGCACCGCGGCCCAATTCCAGCGGCCTGCCGGTTTCGTCCTTCACCAGTTCGTAATGCTCAAATCGGAAGGGCGCCTCTAGCGCTATCGGCGTGAGCGTTTCATCAGACGAAGCGAAATCGGCTCCCTCATCCAGAGCCCCACGCAGAATACAGACAGGACAAAACTCTTTGTTCGCCGGGAATTGCGTGCCGCAAACCAAGCATGTGCGCCTGTCCTCCATTTCACGAAACTAACCGTCCTTCAGTAGCGATAAGGGCTTCGCAAAGAGCGTGAATTTCTTCATCGATCTCGCCCGGGTCTGCAACGGTGCGGCCAACCTCCTCGCGCAAAAGGCAGGAGTACTGTTTGCGCAGGCGGTGAATAAGTGTCTTGACCGCTCCCACACTGACCCCCAGGGTGTTCGCAACCTGCTCGTACGAAAGCGAGACTTTGCTGTTAATGGGATCTATATAGGGTTTAAGCGTTTCAAATACGGACGTCTTTCCTTGGGCGGCGTATTGCTGAGCGAGCCGGGTCATTGCCGTGTCGAGCAAAGTGATCGCCCACCGGGCATCAAAGATCTTGTCTGCGGTCAAGACATCGAGTTTGCCGAGTTGACAACCATGCTCGGCAAAGTTCGTATCAAGAGGAACAAAATCGATGTTTCCACCTCGTTTAAGGCATTGCGCGTGCTCCGCGCGATCCAAAAGATAGTTCTGTAGTGAAGCGGCTAGGAACGAACGGAATTTGCCCTTAACTGGGCTAACCTGCCGCAGCGCCTTGTGATCCAGCAGATGCAGAAAAAAACCCTGAGTCAGGTCTTCGGCGTCGTCAGGGCCGTATCCACGGCGTCGCACAAATGTATAAATCGGATACCAATAAATCTTGCAGAGCTCAGCGAGCGCCGCTTGGGAACCCGGTAATTCGCTCTGAGCCGAAAGTAGCACCGCGCTCCAGCGAGTGGTGCAGAATCGGTCAACACCGTTCGCTGGCGACTTATCGTCCGTATTCACTTCTAACCCCCTTTCGTCACCACATACTACCAGAAACCGCAAAGAGGGAAACAGATTTCATTTCGCAACTCCCCGCTCTCGAATCGGGCATCGATCGTCAACAATTTTTGAGAAACTTTGAAACTCGGCGTTGCGAATGCCTTTGTATTTATATGAAGCCAACCGTAACGAAACGATCAAATGGTCTTTCGGGGACAAAGTGAGGGCAAGTCCATATTCGCTGCGTTCGGTTGGGGGAAGTTCTGGGGGGAACAGCAGGCCGCCGTGGCACTCGTCGCGGCGGCCTGTATTTTCGATTTCTTGTATAGAGTCTTCTAGCGCTCGAAAAGGCGCACGGCGGTGATGGAGGCCAGCACCACTGCGCCGCCCAAGAGTTGAAGACCGGACATTGATTCTCCGAACAATACCCAGGCGAATACCGCTGCGGAGACGGGTTGAATCAATAGCCCGACCGCGGCCTGAGCTGGTGGGATGCGGCCAAGCGCGTGGGCGATGGCGGTCTGTCCAAGGACTTGCGAGATCACCGCCAGTCCGATGAGCCAAACCCAGTCCACGACTGCGGTTGGAAGCATCTCTTCACCAGCCAGGAAGACGATGGGGAGCAGAGTCACACTGCACAACAGCGAACTTGCGAAAGCCAGCGAAGACGCCGCGGCGCGTTCACGTGCTGCCGCCATTACGATAAGGTAGGCTGCGTAGAACCCGGCGGTGAGCACGGCGAGGGCGTCGCCCATTAGTCTTTGCGACCCGGTGTGGAATGAAGAGCTGCAAAGCAAGATCATCCCGAAAAAGGCCACCAACCCGCATCCTATCGTGCTGGAGCGGACCGGCCGGCGAAGAAAGAACCAAGAGAAGATCGGCACTAGCAACACGGCGCAGTTGGCGAGCAAGGTCGCATTCGTCACCGATGTGAGTCGGATCGAAATGTGCCAGGTGGCTAAATCCAGCGCGAACACGAAGCCCGCCAGCCAGACCAAAGGCGATCGAAAGTGAAGCAGAGCGGACGAACCAGCATTCTGCCGCCTCACAAACATCCACAGAATGGGCACAGCGAGGGCCATTCTCCAAAAAGCAGTCGCGATCGGACCTGTCGACGCTAGCCGGACAAAAATGGGAGCGAACCCAATCGCGACCGCTCCAGCGGCTAGTAAAAGAAACGGCCGCGTCATCGTGCCATATCGTTCGTGTCCCGGCACGATTGCCATGGACGTTCAAAGAAGGCTGCCACCCTCAATGATTTGCTCGCAGTCTGTGCGCGTAGAATACGCTGGCGTTGCTTGCAAGCAACATATTGGCACAAAGACACATGCAACTCGAACGATACCCTCATGATTTAGAAAACTTGAGATCGTAATCAGAACGCTCCCAGCAGACGAATTCAGAATTGGGGCGTGAGGAAAAGGAATTCCCGGGAGGGCGGTTCGATTCGGCGCTTGTCACCTTTGATCACGCGGACGCGCACCGGTCCCACGCACAGGGCGGTGGACGCGTCGTTGTTTCGGAGCATTGCCTTAGCCGGGAAAGCTTGACAACCTGCGCCACGCATACAAAAAGAATGGGAATTGCTCCGCAGGCAGCAGCGGAGGGAGGTGACGATGGTAATTTACGACATCACGGTCGCTGACGCGACCAAGGCCGGCGAGTTCGAAGGATTCATGCTAGAGGACATTTTTCCAGCGATCCCGAAAAGCGTATCGCGGTTGGGACAAGTCGATGAGCTCATTCTCCTCCGAGGTTCCAATGCGGAAACATCCAATCAGTTCATCTGGATGGTCGATGGTGTGATCAATAAGGTTCCCGGTGACGCAATAAGTAGAATCGAGGCGTTCGGCGCACGCGTCTCCAATCGGAATGATTGGACGGAGAGTGGGCGTTGGGTGCGAGAGAGCGCACCGCCTCAGTCCGAGTGATAACACCTTTACTGAGGCTGGCTGCCTCAAAGATTTCGCTTTGGTTTCGCCTCACGGCTTGAAAACGTCGGGTAAACGCCTTGAATTTGATATTTCGCCGGCAATTGATGACAGCCCGAGCATAAGGCAGGTTTTTTTGGCGCGAAGGATGCTTGCCACAGGGAGTCGTTTTCTCTTACTCACCTCTACTCACCTGCCATGTCCACTGAATCTGCTTCAGGGTTTTCACGGAAAAATCCGTTCCCTGCCACACTCACTGTCAATCGCAAGCTCACCGAAGAGGGGTCCAACAAGGACACCCGGCATTTCGAGATCACACTTTCAGGTTCTGGTTTGGCGTATGAGGTCGGCGATTCTTTGGGAGTCTTCCCAAAAAATGATTCCGAACTTGTGGAAGGCATACTCAAGAATCAGGGCTTCTCAGGGGATGAGCCGGTCACCAACCCGGAGGGAAAGACAGTCTCGCTCAGGGAGGCGCTGACAAAGGATTTTATTATTAGCGAGCCCGCAAAGCAGCTCCTTCAGGCGTTGCCGGAGAAGGATTCTTCGTCCGCCTTTCTGACGGATCTCCTCGATCCCGGATCCAAGAGTCACCTCGATGGTTATCTTTGGGGCCGCGACGTTCTTGACCTCCTCGAAGAATTCACGGCAGCAAAGTTTACCCCCGAGGATTTTGTGAAGGTCTTGCGCAAGCTCCAGCCCCGACTTTACTCGATCGCCTCTTCCCAAAAGGCCGTTGGCGAGTCGGTGCATCTCACGGTGGCCGTCGTCCGCTACCAACCCGAGCGCAGTGGCCACATGCATCGCGGCGTCTGCTCGACGTTTCTGGCAGAACGCGCCGAAGGCAACGGGAAAGTGCCCGTTTTTGTGCATACGGCCAAACATTTCAGGGTGCCCGAGAATCCAGACACGCCCACAATCATGGTGGGACCCGGCACCGGCATCGCCCCCTTCCGCGCATTTCTGCAGGAACGCAAAGCCGCAGGCGCGAAAGGTAAAAACTGGCTCTTTTTCGGCGAGCAGAAGGCGGCCTCGGATTTTTTTTACAAGGAGGAGTTCACGTCCTGGCAGTCAGAGGGCGTGTTGAGCAAGTTCGTAACGGCTTTCTCGCGTGATCAAGCCGAGAAAATCTACGTTCAGCACCGGATGCTCGAAAACGCAGCCGAATTGTTCGATTGGCTGGAGAGTGGCGCGATCTTTTACGTTTGCGGCGATGCATCCCGCATGGCGAAGGACGTGGACACCGCTCTCCACCAGATCGTGGAAAACGTAGGCTCGAAGACCCAAGAGCAGGCGAAAGAATACGTGGACGTCCTTAAAAAGCAGAAGCGCTACCGTAAGGACGTCTATTAATAAAGCAGCGTGGCTGCGCGCAGAGTAACGGCGAGTTTTCCAAATTGCCGCGACGACTATCGGGAACTTTGCGGGCGCTGCTTTGTGAGATTTTGCTTCGCAAAAATTGAGGCATGGGGTTTTCGTTCTTCGTAATTTGAGCGATCACGGCTTAACTATTTCTGAAGTTCTTTTGCTTTGTGAATCATCCCTTCAAGCACGCCCATTTTCTTGGCATCTGCGGTACGGCCATGGGGGCGGTTGCCGTAGCGATGCGCGATGGCGGATACATTGTCACCGGGCAGGACGACAATATGTACCCGCCGATGTCCACGTTCTTAATGAGCAAGGGCATCACGGTCACCAAGGGTTTTCGACCGAGCGATATACCGGCGGCGGACCTCATTGTCATCGGCAATGCAATGATGCGCGGAAATCCCGCGGTGGAAGCCGTGCTGAACCGCAAGCTTTACTATCTTTCGCTTCCGGAGACCCTCAAACAGTTCTTCCTGCGCGGCCGCCATAATCTGGTGGTCACGGGCACTCACGGCAAGACGACAGCCACCGCGCTCCTCGCTTGGATCTTTGAAAGCGCAGGGCTTGAACCCAGCTACCTAATCGGAGGCATCCCTGGAAACCTTGGCCAGGGTGCGTGCCTGAGAAACTCGAAGCATTTCATTATCGAAGGAGACGAATACGACACCGCCTTTTTCGATAAGCGGTCGAAATTTATCCACTACCTCCCCGAACTGGTCATCGTGAATAACATCGAGTTCGACCACGCGGATATTTATCGCGACCTCGAGGAAATCAAGACGAGCTTTCGCAGGTTGCTAAACATCGTACCGAGCGAGGGAATGGTCCTGTTGAACGCCGACGATCCGAATTGCGTGGACGTTGCGAAAAAGTGCCCTGCTCCCATCGTTGAGGTCGGCTTTTCGGAAAACGCCGCCAACCATATACGCAATCCGCGTCATCATCACGTGGTTTCGGCCTTTGAGCTCTTCGGCGCCACTTTCGAAGTGCCCCTGATGGGTGACTTCAATATTCGCAATGCGGCAATGGCAGTCTCGGCGGCGCACTTCTATGGCGTGCCGGCAATGGAGATCCGGAAGGCCCTTGCGACATTCAAGGGCATCAAACGACGGCAGGAAGTTCGCGGGGAGGTACATGGCATCACGGTAATTGACGATTTCGGTCATCACCCGACCGCCATCCGTGAAACGCTTGCTGGTCTCCGCAGCCGCTACAGCAAGTCCCGGTTGTGGGCGATCTTTGAGCCGCGATCAAATACAACCCGCCGCGCTGTTTTTCAGCATGAATTGCCGAAGTCGTTCGCTCAGGCCGATGGTGTTTTCCTTTCGCGCGTCGCACGCATCGAGCAGATTCCTGAGAGCGAACGGCTCAACCCGGAACGAGTCGTGGCAGATATTGCGGCGGCCGGAAAGCCGGCCTATTACGAGCCGACAGCGGATGAGATCATCGAGAAGCTCAAGCCGCTGGCGAAATCCGGCGACGTCGTCGTCGTCTTCAGCAACGGAGGATTCGACGGCATCCACCAGAAGCTCCTCGACAGGCTGAGTTGATCGTTTTTCGTCGTCCGCTAAATCATCGGCGGCGGACCATCCCCGGCCGTGGCGAAAGTCGGTCGCTCTAGACTAGAGCGTCTTGCAGAACTCTTCCAGCCGGTCGAGGCCTTTCTTGATGACGTCGAGACTTGTAGCATAGCTGAGCCGGATGGTGCGATCGTCGCCAAAGGCAATTCCCGGAACAACCGCAACATTGGCCTTGCTGAGAAGGCGATCCGCGAAATTTTGCGATTTGAGACCGTAAGTGCCGATATTGACCAGGACGTAAAAAGCGCCAAGGGGTTTCACGGCGCTGACCCCGGAAATGTTGCTCAGACGGTCGAACATATACTCGCGCCGTATATCGAACTCATCGCGCATGTCGGCAACGCACTGCTGGTCGCCTTTGAGGGCTGCGAGCCCACCCTTCTGTGCAAACGAACAGGGATTTGACGTACTGTGGCTCTGCATCGAGTCGATAGCCTTCGCAATGGCCTCCGGCGCCCCGAGATAGCCCAGGCGCCAGCCGGTCATGGCGTAGGCCTTGCTGAAACCATTCACGGTGATTGTCAAATCGTGGGCCTCCGGTGTGAGTGAGGCAATGCTGACATGCTCGGTCCCCTGATAAGTGAGCCTCTCGTAGATCTCGTCCGAGAGAATGAAGATCTCCTCTTCGGCAGCGACTTCGGATATCGCGCGAAGCTCCTCCTTGGTGTAGACCGAGCCGGTAGGGTTGCCGGGCGAATTGATGATAATCATCTTCGTCTTAGGCGTCATGGCGTTCTCAAACTGCTCCGCAGTCATCTTCCACCCGCCTTGCTCCGTAGTCTGGACGATCACAGGCTCGGCTCCCGCAAGCCGCACCATCTCCGGATAGCTCAGCCAATACGGTGCAGGAATGATGACTTCGTCACCCGGATCACAAACGGCAGCGACGGCGTTGAAGCAGGACTGCTTTGCGCCGTTGCTCACGATGATCTGGCTCGGTTTGTATTCCAGATTGTTATCGTTCCTGAATTTTTCGGAGATGGCCTGGCGCAGCTCCGGTATGCCCGAGCTTGGAGTGTACTTTGTGAAGCCCGCCTGAATGGCTTCGATGCAGGCGCTCTTGATGTGCTCGGGAGTGTCCATGTCCGGCTCGCCGGCCCCAAAGCCGCAGACATCGACCCCTTCGGCCTTGAGCGCCTTGGCCTTGCTGTCGATGGCGAGGGTGAGGGAGGGAGTGAGTTCTTGGACGCGAGTTGCGAGTTGCATGATATGTTTAGGAGAGGTGGTCTTGGATAAGAGGACTAAGATTGTTTTCTGCGATACGGAGAATGTCCATCTCGCGCTTGGCATTTTCAGCGGAATCCGACGCATGCGCGGCGTTCATCATGAGCGACTCGCCGAACTCGCGCCGGATCGTTCCGAAAGGCGCCTTCGCGGGATCAGTCGGGCCAAGAACCTCGCGGATCCTGCCCACCGCATCGACCCCCTGATAGACGATTGCGACACATTTCTCTGTGCCGGGCAGCGTACGCTTCTCCGGAGGACACTGGCTGGGACGCGTGCCGGACATGAACTGGACGATGGTTTCCCAGCGGTAGCGCCCAGCGATAGGACCGATCAGTTCGCCGAGCTGGCGTTCCGCGGCGGCGTCCATCGGAACGCCAAATTCCTCTTCGACGGCAAGACGCGCGCGCTTGCCGCTGGGTTCCCTCGCCTTGTCCATGATGACGCCCAGAACGGGTCTGTAGAACTCCTCGGCCTCCGCCACGCTCATATAGTGGACCTTGAACCCAATGATCGACAGGCCTGCGCGCGAGAAGAGGTCGATCACGCCTCCGAGCCGGGCGTTGGGGGTCCGAAAGTTGTCCGGCTTGACAAGAACGAGCGTCTTTTCGACATTCGCGCCGGCTGGATACGGGATGCAATCATCGAGCATTCCGCCGTCTGCGTCTGAATATTTCGCCCAGATGGCGAGATGCTTTCGCGCCGTTTCCGCGTCCTGTCCCGCCAGCACGGCCGGCTCGAAATAGACGACCCTGCCATCCTCGAAATGGTAATCGCCATAGGTGTCGCGAATGGTTTCTCCGCTCGTGGCGCTCGTGGACGATGTGGCCGGTGACGGTCCGGGTTTTCAGGACGGCATTTTCGCCTCGGAGAACGAGCAGAAGCACACGCTGGCGAACGTTTTCCGCGTTTGGGGCAAAGTTCTTCAGAATATAATCACGAAGCAATTCCCGTGTGCGGCGATGGCGCTCGTCGGGATCCGCAACCGAGTCCCCCACAAACTCTTGAACCAACTCGCTGCTGGGTGCAAACATGCGGGCTCCTACCAATTCCAAACCCGATCGCGACAGAATTCGAGAAACAATTCCCCCGGTTCGCGATTTACGGATCGAATAAGGTGTTATGAGAACGTAAGAGAGTTCCATTCGGCTTCGCGCCAAGACGGGGCGGGCAACCGGTCATGAGCGGACCGGAAAAGCTACCGGCGCATGCAAGAAGCCGTCAATCTGAAAGAAAGCGAATTTGGGAGGCGTAGTCGATCCTTTGGGTTACTCTTCATCCTTGTAAAGGTCAGGCCGCAAGTAAATCTCCTGGCGCCGAAACGTGCCGGCGTAAGCATAATTGGACTTGATCCATCCGTAGGTTTCGGCCGCCCAATTGTGAAACCGCGAGTCCTCGGTTTGATTGAGAGCGCGATTGTCTATGAGGATTGCAGCCGGCCGGTACTTTGCGACCTCTGCAAGCGTCTCCTGGAAGAACGCCGAGACATTGTGAGCGTTATCCACGTAGAGATTGTATTCATAGGATGGGCGCTTCGTCATGAAATTGATCGTAGGAGCATACGGATAGCAGACGATATAGTCTGTCGGTTTGGTGTATTTATTGATTACGCGACAGATCTCGGCAACTTCATCCCGTTCCTTTTGCTTCAACCAAACACGCACACCGTTCTCAGCAACAAGTTCAAATTTGCGCTTCCTTCGAGCGGCGACAGACCCTGACGATTCTTTCGGAAAGGCGTGAAAGAAATAGAGCGCGATGTCGACTAGACAAATCACGGTGAACAGACCCCAGTAAATCTTGGCGACGGGATTCCTAGTCCTCCATCGAGACGCAAGCCAAAGGGCGCAGGCGATTGCCACCAGAAAAGGAGCCATGAACTCCGAGAGGTGCGGCGTATCTGGACGAAAAAAGAAATACTGCGGAAACAGCGTCAGAGCCGATCCGGTCGTAACGAGCAGCGCCAGGGCCTCTGTCTTAAGGGCAAAATCACCGCGTGCAAGCGCGCCGATGAGCAGCACTACGGCCGGGATGATGATCAGTAGAGCGACAGGGATAGGCAGGTAGGTTGCCAGCGCAAACGCGCGATCGGAGAGGCTTTGCGCTTGGACGACATCCGTCAGCAAGCGCTTTTGCAAGTACCCCTCGCTATCCACATCGCGGTTCCTCGGCTTTGGTGTCGGCGTCGGGGTGGGTTCCGTTGAGATCGGGAGAGTTTCGGTAGCCTGCGTCGGTGCGGGCCGGCGCAAGGTTGGCTTCGCCATTTCCTGGGAAGCGAGATAACGCACCATACCGATCCAACTGGTGTATTGATTCACGAAAGCGGCTGAATATCCGCGCTTCACGGCGTCGAGATAAAACGGCGCGTGCGTCGCGCAAAACATCACCACAGTGCAGATGGCCCCAACACTCGCAAGTCGCAACCTGCGCGCAAAGGTTCCTCTCAATCCGAAGGGATACAAAGAAATCAACCCGGCGGTAATAAGCGTGAAAAAGGCGCCCAAATCGATTCGCATGAGATAGGTCAGCCCTAGAACGGCCCCCGCCCCAATCATCCACAAAATCTGCCTGCGCTTCGTGGGTTGCTCGAAAACGTACGCTTGAAGGAGCGCCAGCATGTTCAACATGGCGAGAAATGCCATGTAGTTGCGAAAGAGCATACCCGGAATCAGCACAGGTCCCAAGGCTGCCAGCACCGAGTACCATCCACTGCCGGTCACTCGACGCACGACGAAAAACGCCAATACCCCGGTAGCCGTGCAAAGCAGGAAAAAAAAGACCCGAAGAGCGGTGTAGTCAGGTCCGGTCAGTTGAAACAACCAAACCACCGGATAGAACCACATGACATTGTAGCCAAGAAAGGTGTCCACGATCGGCCTTTGGCCGTCCAGCAATCGCAAGGCAACAAGGGCGACCGTGCCGCCTTCGCCGCTGAAGTTGAGTCCGCTTCGATAATAGCACGCATAATAAGTGGCCGCGAAGACAGCCACTCCCAGCGCGCCCCAGGTTTTCAGCGTGGATTCCAGGCGGTCCCAGAAATTGACGATCCGGGGTGACGGTTTACGAAACTGCATCTGCGTTGCCCCCGATGACGTAACAGGTTAGACTGTGAATGCTATGTCCATTTCCGAGCAAGTCTCCGCCCGTGTTTTTCCTCCGTTCAGCCTCACTCGGCTGCTGAGAACCACCTTTGAACCCAAACCAGGCCAGAAAATCTGCATCCTCATCGATCTTGAAAATCCCCGCGACATCGTCAATTTCAAGTTTTTGAAGAATCCCGATCTCTCGATCCAGCGAAATGCGATCACCCATTTTTATGAGGGACTCAAGAGCGGGGCGATGAAGGAGCTTGGCCTCTCCGCTGGTGACATCTTCGCTTATGAAGTCACCGGCGGCAGCAACCTCGACCTCCCCGATCTCGCTGTCACCCCGGAAGGTAAAGAGGTCAGTCTCGAACGGGACGTCTATCCGGCCTACGACATCATTCTCTGTATCTCTACCTACTCTGCGACGGCTCCACTGACCGCCCACGCCAAAAAGTATGGTTTTCGCGGGGCTACTTTGCATGGAGTAAACCAGACCATTCTCAGCAGCGGCCTGGCGGTTGATTACCGGGAGGTCAGCGCCGAGGCGGAAAAACTGCGCCTGGGCATGACCCGAGCCGATTGGGTCGAAATCGATTTCGAGTACAATGGCACGCTCCACACTCTTCATCTCGATCTTGGCGCGCAGGAAGCACAAAAGAGCCATGGGCTTTGTCTCGGAGACGACCCCGACGTCGCCAATTTGCCTGCGGGCGAGATCTATTTCGTCCCGACCGGCGCCCACGGAACGTTTCCGATGAAATACGAAGACGGCACGATTGGCCTCATGCGTGTCTCCGGCGGCCGAATACAGAAGGCCGAATTCGCCAAGGGGAACGCCGAAACTGTCGCAGCCCATAACGAGAAGCTCGCGAACGATCCCGTTACGGGCGAGCTCGGCGAGTTGGGGTTTGGAACTCAGGTCCTTCCGTTCTCGGGGCGTGACATTCAGGATGAGAAGATCCGGGGCACCATTCACGTCGCCACGGGGCGCAGCGATCATCTTGGCGGCAATCTGACACCCGAGAAGTTTGCCAATCGCGAGAATGCCACGCATGACGACATTCTTTTCGCTCCCCACAAAACGCCTGAGATTCGACTCAAGAAGGCACGCATGTTGCGCGATGGGAAGATCATGGTTCTTATCGAGAACTACGAGCCAGCAGAATACATGAATTCCCTCATCAAGTAGCCGCGGTAAGGAACGGTCTCGGAATGAGGCGGAAGCGCACCGCCTCCCGCAACATGTGCTGAATCCCTACGAATCCGAGAAGCTCCTCGCCGAATACCTCCTGTTTCACTACGGCTCGGAGGAGGCGATTTTCGGCCAGCTTCCGGCCCTGCGTGACGCGCGCGATTTCCCGATGCGCTGTGTGCATGAACTCGTCGATGCCGGTGCTCTCCCCGCCGACGCACGGGCGCTCGATGTGGGATGCTCGGTCGGACGCTCGAGCTTTGAGCTCGGCCGCTTCTGCGTGGACGTCCTTGGGATCGACCTGTCGAAGTCCTTCATCCAAGCCGCCCGCTTGCTTCAACAGAAGGGAGTTCTTCCCTTCGAGATGCTTACGGAAGGTGATGCTTGTGAGCTGACGCAGGCGCGAGTGCCCGAAGGGATCGATCGCGAGCGAGCGCGTTTCCAGGTGGGCGACGCGATGAATTTGCCGGGGGATCTGGGAAGCTTCGATGTCGTCCTTGCAGCCAATCTGATCTGTCGCTTACCGGAGCCGCGGCTTTTCCTCGGACGCCTTTCGCAGCTTGTCAATCGCGGCGGGCAATTGTTGCTCACCACTCCATTTACATGGCTTGAGCAATTTACCCCACGTGCGAAATGGCTGGGTGGCCGCAAGGAGGAGGGTATACGATCCTCTGAAGCCTTGAAAGAAATTCTCGATTCGGATTTTGAATTGAAATTGACCAGAGACCTCCCCTTCTTGATTCGCGAACACGAGCGGAAATTTCAATACGGAATCGCGCTCGGTTGGCGCTGGATTCGACGTTGACTGAGTTTCGCAGCGACAAGATATCGTGGAAAGGATGGCGCGGCTCGTCCGGCGGCGCTCGTAACTGGCTTGCAAGCCGACCCGATATCCGACCTCCCGAAAATGCCTGCCACGGTCTTGGCCATTAGCCCGCCTCACCCCACAATCTGAAGGCCAATTTTGTAGCCGCGAGTGAAGCGGGTCAGGCGCCGCTGCGTCGCCGGATCTGAGGGAGAGTTGTCATTTTCCAACGTGTCGCTTTAGATGAGGCACGCACATGGCGCAAACTCTTAAGTTCCAGCATTTCGAGGTCCTGCGAAAGGAAGACGGCTCGCCCTACGAGCTGGGCCACGGCGCTATGGGAATCACCTACAAGGCCTTTGATACAAACTTGCGCTGTCATGTCGCGCTCAAGGTGATCAAATCGGCCTATCTCAACAGCGAGACGGCCCGGCAGAGGTTTCTGCGCGAGGCGCGAGCGGCGGCGGCTCTCAGGCATCCGAATGTGGCGACCGTTTTCCACCTCGGGAGCGAGGCGGAGAATTATTTCTACGCAATGGAATTCATCGATGGGGAGACCGTCGAGGCCTTTATCAAGCGAGAGGGTGCGGTTCCAACTCTGATGGCACTGAAAATTGCCGCACAGGTCGCCCGCGCCCTGGGAGCAGCGCAGAAACAGGGATTGGTGCACCGCGACATCAAGCCTTCGAACGTGATGTTCGTGCGCGAAGAGGGAGGCGAGATCGCGGTGAAAGTCATCGATTTTGGCCTCGCGAAGGATGCCAACGCGGAGGGCGAGGACTCGGCGACCCTCACGACAGGCGGATTTCTCGGAACGCCTCATTTTGCCAGCCCGGAGCAGCTGGAAGAGCGGGAAATTGACGTGCGTTCCGATATCTACTCCCTCGGCGTGACACTTTGGTACATGCTTTCCGGCAAGACGCCCTTCAGCGGATCAACCGCTCAAGTCATGAGCCAGCACCTCCATCGCGATCCGCCGTTTGGAACGCTCCAGGGGCAGCCTGCGGCGGTGGTTGGCCTCCTTCGCCGTATGATAGCGAAGAATCCGGACGATCGTCCGCAGACGCCCGCCGACTTGCGCCGCGAACTCGACGAATGCATCGAACGGATAGAGGACGGTTCGCCGCGGCCAAAGCCCGATTCTCTCCGACCGCCGCCAGTTCCGCCCGAGGCCCGCGAAGGCAGCCGCGCAGCTCCTGGCGCGCTTCTTGCCGGACGTTACCGCCTTCTGAAGGAGATTACCGCGTCCGATCATGGCCGCATGTTTCGCGCGGAGCGCATCGAGGACAACACGGCGGTCGCCGTTCTGATTCTTCATTCCGGCCTCGTAGAGCGCTCTGAGGCGTTCACAGGCCTGGAGCAGGAAGTGCGGGACTTGCAACAGTTGAGGCACGCTGCTTTTCAGCGAATTCTTTCCCTGGAATACGCGAATGAGCATGCGTTTCTTGTCCTCGAATGGATTGAAGGTCCGGTGCTCTTAGACTTGCTCCGAAGCCGGCGTGCTCTTCCGCCGAGCGAAGCAAAGCTGCTGCTTTTGCCTCTGGCCGATGCATTTGACGAGCTCGGATCGGCGGGGTTGGGATGTCCGGACATCGCTGCGCACGAGATTCTCCTTCCGGGAGCGGATGTCGGCAAACCAGTCGCTTCCTGGTCCGCGTGTCAGCCGAGATTTTTACCGTTAACGGCACTCGGCTCAAGCTCAGCTTCACCCGAGGCGACGATGGTTGCTTCGACGTTTGCCCTCATGAAAGACAGGGGAGCATTCGCGGGTAGTCCGTCGACGGCCTACGTCTATGCCGTAGCCTCTCTTGCCTATGAAATGCTTGGCGGCGTAAAGGCGGGTGGCTCGATGGACGCATATGTGCCGATTCCGGGATTGTCCGAGCAGGGAAACTCGGTCTTAAGGCGGGCACTCACTCCTGAGCAGAACTACAAGAACGCAAGGGCCTTTGTTGATGACTTGGCCGGCGAGGCCTCCTTCGCGCCCCAGGCGGCTCCGGTTCGCGCTCCGACCTTTGCACCGCCTCCCTTGCGACAGGAAAAATCGCGTCCGTTTTCGGTGAGATGGCTTGTCGCAGCAGTGGTCATGCTGCTGACAATCGTCGGCGTCGTGTTCTGGCAGGGAGTGAAGCTGACTCAACGGTCGCGCGTTTCGCAGACTCCCGAGTCCGAGACGAGCACCCCAGCGCCGGCGCCGACGGCCATCGCATCACCGGCGCGCGAGCCCGTCCCGACATCAATACCAGCGCCCACGCTCTCTCCATCAACTCCAGAGCCCACGCTCTCTCCAGCAACGCCGGAGCCCACGCCCCCTCCAGCAACACCGGAGCCCACGCTCTCTCCGTTTCAGCAGGCTCTCGTCGCTGCAGAGGAGCTTCAGCGAACGGATGATCTCGCAGGCGCCCTGGCGGCTTATGCGGAAGTCGCAGCCCGTTTTCCAGAGGAGAAGCAACCAAGGGAAGCAATGGAGATGATTTCTGCCGGCTTGCGTTCGCGTGCTTCCAAAATGCGGCCCGACGATCTCGCCCGATTGCGTCAGCCGCTCGAGAAAGCTGCCTCCCTCGATACCATATCTTCACAGATGCTGCTCGGAGAGATGCTCCGCCAGACCGACCCTGACGATGCCCTCAAGTGGTTCTCTGCAGCCGGAAATCTCGGCCAGACGGAAGCGATGGTAATGGCGGGACAGATGATGGCGAGCGGACTTGGCGTCGAGGCGCCCGACCTGCTTGGGGCCGCTTCTTGGTTTTCAAAGGCAGCCGAGAAAGGCGATTCGGCCGGGATGTACACGCTCGCGGAGTGTCACCTTTTCGGGAAAGGAGTGCCCAAAGATCCCAAGCGCGCTCTCGAACTGCTGACCGCAGCTTCCGCCCTCAACGATCCCCGTGCCATAAATCTCCTGGGAGACCTCTACCGAAAAGGTGTGCCCGGAATCATGAAACCGAATTTCGATGAATCCGTCCGGCTCTTTTCTCAGGCCAAAGAACTCGGGTTTCTCGATGCCCAGGGCAATCTGGGTGTGCTTTACATCTATGGACAGGGCGTACCGAAGGATGAAATGAAGGCCGTTGCGCTTTTCAGGGACGGAGCGGCAAAGGGCAATCCCTTGTGTATGTACTTCTACGCGATGTGCTTCGACGGCGGCGTAGGGATTGAGAAGGATCCCGAATCTGCCCGCAGTTGGTACGTGCGCGCCGCTCAGGGCGGCAATAGAACCGCCATCGATTGGTGCAAAAAAAACAATATTCCGTTGGCAAGTCCTCCCTAAACCGCTAGTTACCTTCTACCCCCTCCTTTTTGTCAGATGAACATCCACGAGTACCAAGCCAGGGAACTTTTCGCCAAGTTTGGAGTTGCCACGCAGCCCGGCGGTGTTGCCACTTCGCCTGAAGAGGCCGAACGTGCCGCGTCGAAATTGGGCGGCGCCAAGCTTGTGGTGAAGGCCCAAATTCACGCGGGGGGACGGGGCAAGGGAACCTTTACGACGGGTTTCAAGGGTGGCGTTCACCTTTGCGATACCCCTCTTCAAGCCCACGATCTCGCCGCGAGAATGCTCGGCAACACATTGGTCACTCATCAAACTGGTCCGGACGGCAAAGAGGTCGGAAAGGTCTTTGTTGGGGAGGCTGTGGACATTCTCCGTGAACTCTACTTCGCCATCCTCCTCGATCGCGCTACGTCGGCCCCGGTAGTCATTGCGAGCACGGAGGGCGGAGTGGACATCGAGTCTGTCGCCGAGAAGACGCCTGAAAAAATCCTGCGCATTAGCGTGAATCCCGCGCTTGGGCTCATGCCCTATCAAACGCGCAAGATCGCCGCCGCTCTCGGACTCACAGGTCCTCTGATGAACCAGGCGGCCAAGCTCTTCGCCAACCTCTTCAAGCTTTTTGTTCAGCGCGATTGTTCCATGGTGGAGATCAATCCGCTTGTCGTGACAGCGAAAGGCGATCTGCTCGCTCTCGATGCGAAGTTTAATTTCGATGATAACGCCCTTTACCGGCAGCCTGAAATCGTCGCCATGCGCGATGTGACGGAGGAGGATCCCCGCGAAGTAGCCGCTTCCGAGCACGGCCTCAATTATATCGGACTTGATGGCAATATTGCCTGCCTGGTCAACGGCGCGGGTTTGGCAATGGCAACGATGGACATTATCCAGTATGCGGGCGGCAAGCCTGCCAATTTCCTGGACGTGGGAGGCGGAGCAAGCAAGGAACAGGTCGCTTCGGCATTTCGAATCATTTTGAGCGACAAGAACGTCGAGGGCATTCTGGTGAATATTTTCGGCGGGATCATGGACTGCAACGTCATCGCCCACGGTATTGTCGATGCCGCCCGCGAAACCCACATCAGCATTCCGCTCGTCGTGCGTCTCGAAGGCAATAATGTCGACGCAGGCAAGAAGACTCTCGCGGAAAGTGGCCTCACTCTCATTACCGCTGAGAACATCCTCGATGCCGCACAGAAAGTCGTTGCCGCGGTCAAGAAAGCCGCCTGAAATGGTCAAAGGAGTCGCGTTTGAGGACCGTTACGGACGTCGCCCGGCGGCCCTTCTTGAGAACTCGCTTGGACTCAGCTGAGTGAAGAACATACTCCGAAGGCGGAAAGGTCTGGATCGAGCACTTTAGCCGGGTTTCGCTGCGCTTCCGATACATGGCAGCCTCGGCGAACCGAGCTCGCTCTCGAGGTCGACGATAAAGCGGCGTCGCCGGCGGTTCGCCTGTTTGCTTGGAAACGGCGGAGAGCCCATTCTGCTGGCTTGCCATCGTCGGGGAGCCGGACGGCAAGTCCCTCACCATCCATCCACGTAAATCGTTTTTCTGACCATGGCCATTCTTGTCACCCCAAAAACCGGCATTCTCGTGCAGGGCATCACTGGCAGCTTCGGCGCGCGGCACGCGCAGCTTAGTCTTGACTACGGATCAAACGTCGCCGCCGGTGTAACGCCGGGCAAAGGCGGTCAACTCTTTGCCGATTATGTGCCGATCTTTGACACGGTGGATCAGGCCGTCAAGGAAACGGGAGCCACCGTTTCCGCCATTTTTGTTCCGCCTCCGTTTGCAGCCGACGCGATTCTCGAGGGCGTCGATGCCGGTCTCGATTTGGTCGTTTGCATCACCGAAGGCATTCCGGTCAATGACATGGTGAAGGTAAAGCACGCCATGCGTGGCTCAAAGACGCGCCTGATTGGGCCGAACTGCCCGGGCGTCGTCACGCCCGGTGAGGGTCCAAACTCACACGGCGGCTGCCGAATCGGGATTGCGCCCGGTTATATTCACAAAAAGGGCAATGTCGGTGTGGTTTCGCGCTCCGGCACGCTGACCTACGAAGCCGTCTGGCAATTGACGACCCGCGGCTACGGACAGAGCACCTGTGTCGGCATCGGAGGAGATCCGGTCAACGGCACGTCGCATTTGGACGTGCTTCAGATGTTCAACGAAGATCCGGATACCGAGGCGATCATTATGATCGGCGAGATCGGCGGCACGGCCGAAGAAGAAGCTGCCGCCTGGGCGAAAGAGCAATTGCAAGAAAGCCGATTGCCGCCTTCATCGCGGGCGCAACCGCGCCACCGGGGCGCCGCATGGGTCACGCAGGCGCCATCGTCAGCGGCGGCAAGGGCACCGCTGCGGCGAAGATCGCGGCGCTAAAAGACGCGGGAATCGCTGTTGCTCCGACACCTGCCGACATGGCTGATACCTTGATCGCCCGTCTGGGATAGAATCCGTTTCCCTCCCGCAGGATCGCCCGCCAGGTTCAACCCTTGGCGGGCGTTCGTTTCGGATTGGCCGTATCAACGTGCAGCGAGGGCGCGATTCAAGCAGGCAGCGCGTTTTCCTTGACGCCATGGCATCTTTTTACGAGGGCCGCGGCAGGTTTTGATTGGCGAAGCGGTTTGGTGCGTCATAGTCTAAAAACCTCTATTAGCTTATGTCAGTTATCGCGAAAGGACTTGAAGGAATCGTCGCCAACTCAACCAGCTTGAGCGATGTGCTTGGAGAGAAAGGTGTTCTCATCTATGCCGGCTACGACATTAACGAACTTGCCGGCAAGGCAACGTATGAGGAGATCGTTTACCTGCTCTGGCACGGCGAGCTACCGAATCGCTCGCAGCTTGACGAGCTCAAGGCTCAACTGAGCGGCGAACGCGAACTTCCTAAGGGGGTTGTGGATTTTATCATGGCCGCTCCGAGAGGCGCTAATCCCGATGGACGTTATGCGCACGGCGGTCTCGATGCTTGGTCTTTATGACAGCGGCCTCGCAGAAGAATCCGGGCGCGTGGATGCGGACCACCGCCGCGCCGTCAGCATCACCGCCAAGATCGGGGTGATTGCGGCCTATTTTCACCGCGCTCGACAAGGGCTCCCGCTTCCCCCAATACGGACGGACCTCGGCGAGGCCGCACATTTTCTCACCTGCTCAACGGGGAGACGCCTTCGACTGAGGCAGTAAAGAACTCTCGATGTCGCTTACGTGCTGCATGCCGATCACGGGATGAACGCATCAACGTTCAGCGCGCGCGTGACGATTGCGACCTTGAGCGACATCTATTCCGCCATCACCTCGGCGATCGGAACCCTCAAAGGCCCGCTCCACGGCGGCGCGAACGAAGGCGTGATCCATATGCTTCTGGAAATTGGCAGCGAAGACAATGTGGATGCCTGGGTCGAGGAGCAGCTGGCACAGAAAAAGAAAATCATGGGCATCGGTCACCGCGTCTACAAGGTCCTCGATCCTCGCGCTCCGCATCTTCGTGCCATGGCGGTCAAGCTTTGTGAAGAGCTTGGCGAACCGAAATGGATCCGCATGAGCGAACGCATCGCGGAGATCATGAAGGAAAAGAAAGGCCTCAACGCCAACGTCGATTTCTATTCCGCCACGGTTTATTACTCGCTCGGCATTCCAACCGACATGTTCACGCCAATTTTTGCCATCGCGCGCACCAGCGGATGGACGGCTCACGTCCTTGAGCAACTGTCCGACAATCGGCTCTACCGCCCTCTCAGCGAATACGTCGGACCGGCGATCGGAAAGAAGTTCACCCCGATCGACGAGCGCTAGCAGGCTGTTCAACGCTAGACTCGGGAGTCGGAGAGGATTTATCCTCGAACGCTCATCTTCCAAAGAAGCCCCTTAATCCGGCAGCTGCCGGCTGAGAAACTACGCCCTTCGTGGCGGAAACAGGACCCTTCAGGAATTTTTTGTTTTCCGTCTTGGCCTTTGAGTCTTCGGCCACTAAACTGGGAGCGTGAATCCCTCGACACTCTCCGACGATGATTTCTATCCCCTGATCGAAGCGCGCCATTTCGATCCCTTCAAACTGTCTGGGTATCCGGGAATTTCAAGGAAGCCAGTTCGGACGCGTTCTCCGCCCGGATGCCGCCGAAGTTGTGATCGTTGACGCGGCGGACGACACCCGTCGCTTCCCTCTGACCAAGATCCATCCAGACGGTTTTTTTGAGTCCGTGCTGCGCGGAATTGAGCAACCGTTCGACTACCTGCTCGAAATGAAGAGCCACCTCGGGGAAACATGGCGCGAGAAGGATGCCTATTCCTTCGGTCCCGTGCTCGGCGAGATGGACATCTATCTCTTCAACGAAGGCACGCACTACGAAGTCTACAAGAAGCTTGGCGCGCACATGATGGAGCTCGGCGGCGTGACCGGCACCCACTTTTCCGTCTGGGCGCCCAATGCCCAGCGTGTGTCTGTGGTGGGTGACTTTAACCATTGGGATGGACGCGTCCACGCGATGCGCAAGATGGTTCCGTCGGGCATTTGGGAAATCTTCGTTCCTCACGTTCAGGAGGGCGCCCACTATAAGATTGAGGTTCGCGGCCCGCATGGCGAATTGATGCTCAAGACCGATCCCGTTTGCATTCTTTGCCCAGCACGGGACTCAGACCGGCTGCATGGTCTATGACATCAACCGCTACGGGTGGAACGATGCGGACTGGATGGAGCAGCGCAAGCACCGCGATCAGTACAATTCTCCAATGAGCACCTACGAGGTGCATCTCGGCTCCTGGCAACGAAATCCGGAGGAAGGAAACCGCTTCCTGAGCTACATCGAGCTCGGGGACCGCCTGATTCCCTACGTCAAGGAGCTCGGATTCACGCACATCGAATTGCTGCCCGTGATGGAGCATCCCTTCGATGGCTCGTGGGGCTATCAGGTCGTCAACTTTTATGCGCCGACAAGCCGGCACGGAAATCCCGACGAGTTCCGTAATTTCGTGGATCGTTGTCATCAAGCCGGAATCGGAGTGATCCTCGATTGGGTGCCTGGCCATTTTCCCAAGGATGCGCACGGCCTTGCACGCTACGACGGCACCTGTCTCTACGAGCACGAAGACCCGCGTCTGGGTGAGCACATGGACTGGGGAACGCTCATCTTTAATTATGGCCGCAACGAGGTGAAGAACTTCCTCATTGGCAATGCCCTCTTTTGGCTCGACGAATACCATGTCGACGGACTTGCGCGTGGATGCCGTCGCCTCCATGCTTTACCTCGATTACTCGCGCGAGCCCGGTGAGTGGATCCCAAATATGTTTGGCGGGCGCGAGAATCTCGATGCCATCGCCTTCATGAAGCGTTGCAACGAGGTCTGTTATGAACGCTTCCCGGGCATGGCCACCATTGCCGAGGAATCAACTTCGTGGCCCGGGGTTTCAAAGCCGACCTATACGGGAGGTCTGGGCTTTGGGTTTAAGTGGAACATGGGGTGGATGAACGACAGTCTGCGCTACATCAGCCAGGACCCAATCTATCGCCGTTACAACCAAGGCATGGTGACGTTCTCGATGGTCTATGCGTATCACGAGCACTTCGTACTTGGTACTCAGCCACGACGAGGTGGTCCATGGGAAGGGGTCGCTCATCGAAAAAATGCCCGGCGATGCGTGGCAGAAGTTCGCCAATGTCCGGATGTTCCTCGCGTGGATGTGGGCGCATCCCGGAAAAAAGCTCATCTTCCAGGGCATTGAATTCGCACAATGGAAGGAGTGGAACCACAACCAGAGCCTGGACTGGCATCTCACGGGGAGCCCAATGCACGACGGATTGCGGCGCCTGGTTCAGCACCTCAATTGGCTCTACACGCACGAGCCTGCTTTCTACGAGCTCGACGACAGCAGTGAAGGTTTCGAATGGATCGATTTCCACGACAGCGATAACAGCGTCTGGTCCTTTATGCGCAAGGGCCGCAACCAGACACTCGTCTTCGCCGTCAATGCCACGCCGGTTGTTCGGGGTGGTTACAGGCTGGGAGTCAACGCCCCCGGCTTCTACGAGGAAATACTGAACACCGACGCCGAAACCTATGGCGGCAGCAATGTCGGCAACTGGGGCGGACGCCATGCCGAACATTGGGCGTGGCAGGACAAGCCCTATTCCATACTGGTCGATCTCCCGCCACTCGCCGT
This sequence comes from uncultured Verrucomicrobiae bacterium, assembly GCA_963810765.1. GTDB lineage: Bacteria > Verrucomicrobiota > Verrucomicrobiia > Chthoniobacterales > Terrimicrobiaceae > DASTFP01. Next base: position 51,285 of record CAWEOV010000010.1, on the reverse strand, counting down.
CTCGGGATTTAAACTCAAGGAATGATGCAGCGTTCTCGCGGTGGTCAGAGCAAATATCGACCTGAACGACCCTGTTGATGTAAGCGGGTTAGTTGTAGAGGAAATTGCGCCAAGGGCCTGTGGTAGGCGAAAAAGCTAAGTCGTAAGTTTTTGCCGGATCCTTTCGAATGCCCATCCACCCAGAACGGCCGCGAATAGAAAGAGAAGCGCCACGTGAACCGCGGCCTCCGCGACTGACCCTCGCCCCCACGCCACCATTTGCAGCAAGCGCACACCATGGTAAAAGGGTGAGAACTGCACCAGCACGCCGAGAACAGGCCGATCGGTCAGCGGAAAGAACACGCCGGAAAGGAAGTAAATCGGCGCGATAAGAAACGAATAAACCGTCTGGAATTGGTTGATGTTGCGGACGTGAGCCGCAGCGAGCAGGCCGATGGCTCCGCATGGCACGGCGAGCAGGCCCCCGATGAATGGGAAGACGAAGATGGACCAGATATTTGGCAGCAGGCCCATCACTGCCAGAACGAGACCGACACCAGCGGCCATCAGTGCCGCGCGGATGAAGACCCACAAGAACTCGCCCATCACGACCTCGCGCACTCCGATAGGCGTCGTGAGCATGGCCTTGAAGACGGACTCGAACGTCATCCGCACATAGAAGCCGTAACTGCATTCGAAGAAAGCCGTGAAAAGCGCCGTCGTGGCAACCATGCCGGGCGCGAGATATTGCGCGTAAGTGAGGCCGTCGATTTGACCAATGAATGGAGAAAGCCCGAGGCCGAGGGCTGTCATCATCAAGGCGGGGTCGGCGAGAGTGGGCGAAATATTTGCCAGGAAGTCCTTCCGGTAAACAACCCAGTTGCGAATCACCACCTGCCAGGCCAGCCGTAACGAAACGAAGAAATCACTCATTGTCGTCAAGCTCTCTTCCGGTGAGTTTGAGGTAGACGTCCTCTAGATTACACGGACGAATCTGAAGCGCTTGCGTGCCGGAGGTTTGTTGCAGCATCATAAGATCCTCGATTCGCGGCGCCCGGATGCAACATTGGCGGCCCTGATGGTAGATATCCCAATCCCCCTGCAGATGGCCGCGAAGGACTTGCTCCTGGTCATGGGCAAAAATCCCGACGTAGCCGGGCGCCTCGCGAGCAATCAATTCCCGTGGCGCGCCAGCGCCAACCACGACCCCGCGGTTTAGAATGACGATACGGTCGCAGAGCAGTTCCGCTTCGTGCATGTAGTGCGTGGTGACGAGCGTCGTCTTGCCCGCCTGCCGAAAAGAAAGAACCTTCTCCCAGAGCAAATGCCGAACCGTCGGGTCGAGCCCTGTCGTCGGTTCGTCCAAGATCAGCATCTCGGGATCCGAAAGCAGAGCGCGGACAAAAGCGAGACGGCGCTTCATGCCGCCGGAAAGCGTGCGAATTTGTGCGTTCCGCTTATGGTCGAGAGCCATGTGGCCGAGGAGTTCGTCGATGCGCGGGAGCGCGGCGCGCTTTGGAAGGCCTTCGAAGCGGGCATAAAGCTGCATGTTTTCGAGCACGGTCAACTCCTCGTCGAGAGCGTTTTCCTGCGGCACGACACCAACGCGTTGTTTGATTTGGCGCGGCTCGATTGCGGGATCGTGACCAAAAACTTTGAGGTCTCCGCCGCTGCGCAGGACAACGCCGTAGAGACAGCCGATGAACGTTGATTTCCCTGCGCCGTTAGGTCCCAGCAATCCGACACACTCCCCGGACTTGACGTCGAGATCGAGTTCCTGGATCGCGACGGAGTCGCCGAAGCGCTTGGTCACGCCTCGTGCGCGGATTGTCGTTGCGTCCCCTTCGCGAGCGGACGATGCGGCGTCGCTGGATCTCCTTGGCATGAAGGGTCAATTTCCATGATTGCTTGCCGGCGCGCCAGAGAAGAACGTCGTGCGCGCCGAATGCCGCGGATGTAGAGGCGATTGTGCCAACCGCCTGTCTATTCACAGGCCCTTGGCACAAGGACCTCTACAACTAAGTCGAACGCCTTGCCAGACCCTTGAAGGGGTGCTCTAACCTTGCTGCGACTCAAAAAGCTCCGTTCGAACACGGTCGCGCTCCCGGTCAATCTGTTCGTCTGTCGCGCCGATCTGGCGCATGACGAACTCGGTCATCGCCAAGGCAACCTCTCCCTCGCTGGAGAACACCGCATTGGCGCCCGCCTCGCGCAGCTTACTCGCTTCACGAAGATAGGTGGTACGCGTGAGAATGCGAATGTTCGGATTCAGTTCGCGCGCAGCTTTCACCACGGCGTCAGCCGGCACGCCGGACGCGGCAATGATGAGCCCGTCAGCCTTTTCGATGCCCGCATGATGGAGGATCTCCCGCTCGGAAGCATCTCCATAGACTGCCGCTTCTCCTTCGGAGAGCAACTGTTGCACGGTTTGCAAATTGGTTTCCACTACCACGACCTGAATGCCATTGTCCCGCAGAATTCGGCTCAGCGTTCGCCCCACTGGCCCGTAGCCAACGACGACCACGCGGTGTGCGGCGTCATCAATCTTCGGCGCTTCAGGGGTTGGCTTCGCCTCCCTTGAAATGCCTTTGCTTTCCAGCCAGCGAACGAACGGCTCGATACCCTTGTAGAGCAGAGGATTGAGCGTGATGGACGCCACGGAAGCGACCACCAAGGCATTCGTGGCTTCGGAGGGCAAGACATTGAGGCTTGATGCAAGCGCGGCCAGTATGAAGGAGAATTCCCCAATCTGCGCCAGCGCGACCGAAATCGACAACGCAGAACGCACAGGCCGCCGGAATGCCAGCACGACGATAAACGCCGCTAGCGGCTTGCCGATGATCACGATTCCGAGCGTTGCGAGCATGAGCGGCCAGCCGTCCGCCACGCCCGAAGGGTCGAAAAGCATGCCCACCGAGACAAAGAACAGCACCGCAAAAGCGTCTCGCATCGGCAGCGCGTCCGAAGCGGCCCGAGCGCCAAATTCCGATTGACCGACTACCATGCCCGCGAGAAATGCGCCCAGCGCCATCGAGGCGCCGAAAAACTGCGCCGAACCGACGGCGATTCCCAGCGCGAGCGCAAGGACCGCGAGCGTGAAAAGATCCCGCGCGCCGGTGCGCGCCACATAACCAAGGAACCATGGGATGATCTTCTGCCCCGCGATGAGCGCGAAGGCGACCAAAGCGGTCAGTTTTAACAGTGCCCAGCACAGTGTCAGCCACACACCGCCCCCCGTGTTCCCGGTCGCGCTAAAGAGGGCGGGCAAAAGCACGAGAACAAGAATGGTAAAGAGGTCCTCTACGATGAGCCAGCCGATGGCAATATGGCCGCTCGGCGTGTGGAGATCCCCATTGTCTGCCAGCACTCGGGTAAGAACGACAGTGCTCGCAACCGAAATCGCCATCCCGTAAACGATTCCCGCTGTCCATGACCACCCGAACATCCGCGTGACGATTGCGCCCAGCGCGCTTGCGATCGCGATCTGAAAAATGGCGCCGGGGATCGCGATTTTGCGCACGGCGAGCAGGTCTTTCAAATGAAAGTGCAGACCTACGCCAAACATCAGGAGGATCACGCCGATCTCTGCGAATTGCGTGGCGATTTCGTTGTCGGCGACGTAACCGGGCGTGAACGGGCCGACCAGCACGCCTGCCAGCAGATAACCAACGATGGGTGACAATCTGAGCTTGTGCGTGGCAAATCCGAGCGCGAGTGCCGCGGTAAATCCTCCAGTCAAAGTGAGGATCAGACCAATATGATGCGGCATAGGGCTTGCCTACCATCCGATCTGCGAGAGACGCGAGTCTCTTTTGAATTCACAATCCGCGACTTCGTCCGCGCCTCTCTTCGACGTGATCGCAGGGGGCCCTCAAATGCTTGTCAGCGGCAGCTGCTTTGAGCATTTAAGAGATGAAGAAATGAGCACGTGTGCCAAGTCGCCGCCCTCCTTGGACGACGCTGTCAGGCTCTCGTTATCCATCGGGAAATTGTTGCGGCTTTTCTTCTTGCGGTCTTGAGCCGGATGTTCGAAGAGCCGGATTCACCGCGCGGGTCGGTGCTCGCGGTGGTTGGCTGCATCCCGATGATTCCCGGCAGTCTCGCGGCGAAAGGCCTGATGAATCTCTTTGAGTTGCTCAAAGAGACTCCGGGCGAGGGGCTTTCTTCGACTACGGCGGCCGTAGAGAATCTGATGCTCGTGGCGTTCACCCTGGTGGCGATCGGCACGGCGCTGGCAATTCCAACCCTTGTCTTCCCGGTCGGGCGGAGCGCAGATTGAGGGCCAAGAGCAATAATCTCGAAAAATTTCCTCTTGCGCAGGCGGTAAGGTTGACTAAAAGCTCACTTGGTTGTCCGCCTAGGCGGACAACGCGGATTTCGACTAACCCTTATGCACAGTCTTCCTCGCGAAAGTTAACTCATGCCGCGCATGAGCCGTCAGTTTTCGCGTCCATCGCCCGATGGTCAGTTTCCCGCATGAGGCGATTTGTTGATTATTGCATGCGGTCGAAACAAAAGCTCCGGTATTTCCAACACCGATGGGCTGCTAGGAGGTTCAAATAAACTTAAGAGACATTCGTGTCAACGAACGCATACGCGCGCGCGAGGTGCGTGTGATCAATGGCGTTACCAACCAGCAGATGGGGGTGATGCGCATCGAGGAGGCTCTCAGGCATGCGCGCTCCATCGGCCTCGATCTCATTGAGGTTGCCCCAGGTGCCCAGCCGCCGGTCTGCCGGATTGTGGACTTCGGAAAATTCCGGTATGACCTGTCGAAGCAGGAAAAGGAAAAAAAGAACACTGCCGGCAAGGTCAAGGAAGTCAAGTTCCGTGTGAATATTGACGAACATGACTATCTGACGAAGATCCGGCATGCCGAGGAGTTTCTCGACAAGGGGAACAAGGTGAAAATCCACTTGCAGTTCCGCGGGCGCGAAATGGCCCATCAGGAGCTGGGAATGGAGGTCGTCCATCGGGTGAAGAATGACCTATCCACCATGGGGCACGTGGATATGGAGCCCAAGCTCGTTGGGAAAGCGATCGGAATGACCCTCTCTCCTCTTCCCGCGAGCAAGCGCAAGCGGAAATTTAGCAAGGCCGGAGAAGTCCTCGAGCCCGAACCGATCGAGTCCGATGCCGGCGAGTAAACGTCGTTTGATGCTTTTCGACATCGACGGCACCCTCATCGCCTCTGGAGGGGCCGGAGAGGGCGCGCTGAAGGACGCAATGAAGCAGCGCTTTGGAATTGAGGAGGACCTCGACGGGATCACCATTGCGGGCGCGACAGACGCTCTGATTGCGCGGATGATGCTCGAAAAGAATAGTCTCCCCGCATCGCCGGAAAACATCACCGCGCTGCTGGATGCCTATCTCTCCTTTCTCGGGCAACGGCTCTCGCGTCACCAGGGCTATGTTCTTCCGGGAATCGTCCGCTTGCTCGATCGGTTGCGGCAACGGGAGGATTGCGTGCTGGCCCTCCTGACGGGGAATCTTGTGCGCGGGGCGGAGGTGAAGTTGAGCCACTACGGTGTCTGGGAATATTTCGAGTTTGGCGCTTTTGCAGACGATCACCACGATCGTAATGAGCTCCCGAAATTCGCCCGAGCTCGCGCGCTGGAAACCCACGGGGAAGAGTTTCCACCGGAACGCGTTTTTGTCATTGGGGACACACCGCGCGATATTGAGTGCGGAAAAGCGGTTGGGGCGAAAACCGTCGCCATCGCCACAGGAAACTACTCCCGGGCAAACCTCGAGGTTCACAACCCGGATTTTCTGTTTGATGACCTGTCCGATACCGACGCGGTCATTGCAATATTGCTGGAGTCCTGACCTGGAGCTACGTCATGCCGTCGATCGTGTTGGCGGACAGGCCTTACCGGCCACGACAACCAGATGGAACCGCGCGATGCGACATGAGGTTCCGCCTCCGGCGCCTCAAATGACGCGCGCGACAAGTCTGGCAAAGAGGCGTTTCTCCTCATTCGGGCGCTAATCCTTTGATAACATCCAGCGTCGCATCGACATTCCGCTCAATCGAATAATCTTCTGCCAGGATGCGGCAGGCTTCGGAGGTCGCGGCGGAGTCCCGGCTCTTCCATGCTTCAAGAGCTCGCGCAAGGGCCTCCACATCACCCGGCTCGACAACGTCTCCGTGCACTCCAGGCGTAAGAATTTCCGAGAAACCGTTCGCTGTGGTAGTGACGACGGGCAGACCTGCGGCGATGGCCTCCAGGCAGGCATTGGAGAAGGGATCGTAAATCGTAGGCAACGTGAAAACATCCGCGGCGGAAAAGAGGCCCGAAAGATCCTCCATAGCGCCCAAAAATCGCGCGCGAGAGGATGGATAGAGGTCTGCTTTTCCGCGACCGGCGACCAGGAGCAACGCGTCGCCGCCAAGAGATTCTACGGCCTCAATGGCAAATCGCAGGCCCTTCCGCTCCCAGCCGGTGCCCGCAAAAAGAATACAAAATGCCCGTTCCGGAATTTCGAGGCGTCGCCGGGCATCCTGGCGGCAGGTTCGCGGAATACTGGCTCCGATTCCATTGGGAACGACGTGGATTCTTTCTGCTGGAAAATCGTACCAGCGGCCGATTTCCTCGGCCACCATGCGTGAATTCGCAATGACCGCCTTTGCGGTCTTGAAGACCTGGCGTTCGAGCGTGAGAAGCGCCGCGTGCTTGTAATTGAGCACCCGCAATCGGCGCCTCCAACCGGATTCAAAGTGCGATCTTCTCTGCAGCCATGCGGCGTGAACACCGTCTCCCGCACGAAAAACGTCGCAACCCGGAACACGATCAAGGCTGAGCACGGTCTGCCCGGGTTTGCGCGCGTGCTGAAAAGCGCGGGCAAATTCCAGCGGCTGGCTGGCATTCAATCGGACAAGTTCGCCAAACGGCCAGCGGTCTTCCGGCCAATCGTTGGTGGCATAAAGCGCCGGTCGATAACCGCGCGCATTCAAGCCGGATGCGAGACGGAGCAGGTAAGCTTCAGCCCCACCGCTGCTGGAATATCCTCGGCGAACGAGACCGATTTCGACGGGGCTGACAGGTTCGATCATTGCGAGAGGAATTTGCTTTGTTGAACTTGAAGGATTCCGTATCAGAGAACAACGCATGGCAGAGGAAGAAGCAAGCAGGGGGGCGGCGGAGAACGCTGCCCGCAGCAACCTGCGGGAACCTAGGTCACTGCTTTACTCGATCAACGCCCGGATCGGTGGATACGGGTTGGACCTAAATGCCCACGAAAGCCTCCTTCTGGCAGCTGATCGCGGCTTCCTCGGCCGGGCCATTGGTTACGATAATCGCCAGCAGGACATCGCGAACCGCTATATCATGTCCCTGCGCTTGCATCCGGTTCGGTTACTTTCTTTTCTTAGTCCCCCTTTCTACTACGACGCAAAGAAGAAGTATGTGGACTGGGTGGCATCGCGGCAACTGAAGACCCGAAGGTATGATCTCTTTCACGGATGGGCCGGGAATTCAGCGCGTTCCCTTCACGTTGCAAAAAAGCGCGGCATCCCTTCGGTGCTCGAAATTCCCACGTGGCATCGTGATAAAGGCAAAATCAAACCTCGTGAAAAGATCGAGACTTCCAAGCATGAGAGGAACGCCCGCTTCCCCGAGACGTTATTCAAGCGCCTCCTGGTGACCCGCCAGCGAAGCCTGGAGGAATATGATCTCGCGGACTTGTTGCTTGTGCCTTCCCTTTGCTCGGCGAAGACGTTCACTACGGCAGGGATTCCGCAGGAGAAGCTTTTTATGCTGGGCGCTGGCGTCGACACGGAGCTTTTTCGCAATAACGAGTTGTCGGACGTGCCGGATAGATTTTCCGCCGAGCGACCAATGCGTGCGGTCTTTTGTGGGGCGCTCATCCGGCGCAAGGGTGTGCATGTTTTGCTTGAGGCGTGGCACAAGCTGGCTCTTCCCCATGCGCAACTCACGCTTGTGGGAAGCGTCCACGACGAAATTCAACCCTACCTTTCGGAGTTCGGCGGGCCTTCGGTGAATGCCGTGGGCTTCACGAGCTGTGTCCACGAGGTGTTCCGGCAATCCGACGTTCACATATTTCCTTCCGAATGCGAGGGAAGCGCCAAGAGCGTCTATGAGGCGTGCGCCGCCGGACTGGCTCAGATCACAACGTTCGAATCCGGCGATGTCGTTCAAGACGGGCTAAACGGATTGATCGTGCCATGCAACGACGTTGCCGCTTTGGAAAGCGCCATCCGGCGTCTTTACGATTCGCCGAAGCAAATCCTGCAGTTCGGCCGCGCGGCGCGCTATCGTGCGGAAACCGAGTTGACGTGGGATCATTTTCGCGAACGGCTGGCCCAAGCGTATGATTTGGTGCTGCGCCGGCACGGCAGCCGGTGAAAATTCTCCTGCTTCAACTCAAGCGAATCGGTGATTTGATTTTGACGACACCGGCCATTCGATGTTTGAGGGAGGAGTTTCCACAGGCGCGTCTTGCATTGATAGCCGATTCCTCTTCCGCCGGCTTGCTCGACTCCATAGCGGTGGACGAACACTGGGTCTATAAAAAGGGCGGCGGGCTCGGGGGACTGGCCGGCTGGGGGCCCAACGCATGGCTAAGGCAACGCCTATTCGCGTTCGGCGCGGATTGGGCGTTGGACTTCACGGGAACCGACCGCTCCGCCTATCTTTCGACGTTTTCATTCTCCAAACGAAGGGTGACGTTCCAAAGGTTCGGGAAAAAGCCACTGCGAAAATACCTATACACGGATTTTGTGAACTCTTCAGTCAGTGGGCGGCATACGGCCGATCATTATACCGATCTGCTCGAACCTTTGGGCGTCAGGCGCGAGAACGTCTCGTTGGACTTGCGGCTTCGGACGGAGGATTTCGACAGAGCCCGCGCCCTCCTTGCAAGTGCAGGAGCCGGAGACTCCTACGTTGTCGTCCACGCCGGCGCCGCGCGCCGGGAAAAGTACTGGCTACCGGAACGCTGGGCGGATGTCATTGGCTTTCTGCACGCCGAGTTTGGTCTCATGAGCATCCTGACGGGTTCACAGGACCCCAATGAGCGGGAGCACCTTTCGAGAATTAAATCGGCTCTTCGGTGCAACTACATCGACGTTTCAGGAAAGACCGATTTGCTCGGCCTGGCGGCGGTCCTCAAGGGCGCAAGATTGCTCTGCGGCGTCGACACGGCAGCGATTCACTTGGCCGACGCGATGAAGACACCTTCGTTGGTCCTTTTTGGGCCGACCAACCCGTACCATTGGTGCCCGCGTCATGCCAGATCAGTAATATTGCGAGCAAGAGCCCGGCCGCCCTTTACCCCGCAACAGAAGGGCGGGCCCATGGAAGATATTTCGGTCGCCTCGGTCATCGAGGGCGTGAAAGAGCTTCTCGTTTAAAAGTCGAGCGAGCTTGATCCCTGTCACGGCGGACGTTAGACTGTGAACGGCTGCGAGAGGCCATTGCACTTCAAGCTGTTCGACTTATGATGCACGAATCGCGATTCCCCCAGGGTGCCGTCGCATCAGGGCGCGGCATCACGCCCTTCGCGACGCTCCGGCGCTTCGCGAGCCCGCGTATCGTTCAGGAGCGGCGGGAACGGTGCGAGCTTTGCTGCGCCGCATTGCCCTCCGAACACCGCCATCTGCTTGAAGTGGCGACTCGGAACATTGTTTGCGCCTGCGACGCATGCGCCCTGCGGTTCCAGGTGGTAGCCGCCGGGCGCTTCAAGCTCATTCCGCGAGACGCGCACGCCTTGCCCGGATTCCGGCTCGCCGATGCGGATTGGGAGAGCCTGGCCCTGCCAATCAATCTGGCGTTTTTTTTCTGCCATTCGCTCTCGAATAAAATGATGGCCCTTTACCCAAGTCCCGCCGGCGCCACTGAATCGCTGCTTCCGCTCTCTTCCTGGCAGCAAATCGTTGCCGATAACCCCGATTTGGAAGCCATCGAGCCCGACGTCGAGGCGCTTTTGGTCAACCGCGTTGTGCCGGCTCGCGACTATTACATCGCGCCGATTGATCGGTGCTTCGAGCTGGTAGGCCTGATTCGTGCGCACTGGAAGGGATTTTCCGGAGGGGAGGAAGTTTGGCGTAACATCAACGGATTTTTCGCCCGGCTGAGAGAGCGCGCCGGGCCATTTGAGGCGGAGGAGAATCGTGCCTGACCTCAATTTTCGAATCGCCGGTGTTGATCAAGGTGTCCGCGGGCTGACGCCCCTGCTGCATTTTCAACTCGAGGTAAGCAACTCTCCAGCGACCGAATCGATTCACACCGTGATGCTTCAGGCGCAGATTCAGATTCAGTCGCCTCAGCGGATCTACAACCCGCAGGAAAAAGAGAAACTCGAAGACCTTTTCGGCACGCCGGATCGATGGGGCCAAACTTTGCGCAACAAGCTGTGGACGCACGCAAACACTTGCATCCGGACGTTCTCGGATAAAACGGAAGCTCTGCTTCCGGTCCCCTGCACCTATGATCTCAATGTCAGCGCGACGAAGTATTTCTATGGCCTCGAGGGCGGCGAGGTTCCGCTCCTCTTCTTGTTCAGCGGCACAGTCTTCTATGCGAGCGAAGCGGGGCACTTGCAGGTGCAGCAGATCCCTTGGAACAACGAATGCACCTACCGCATGCCCGTGCACGTATGGAAGGCGTTGATGGATCACCACTATCCGGGAACCGCATGGCTTTCGCTCGATCGGGAACTTTTCGATCGGCTCTACGCCTACAGGCGGCGTCGAGGCCTTGCCACATGGGACCAAGCCATCGAGCAGCTCTTGCCAGCTGCTGAAAATTTGGAGGTTGCGCCTTGAACGAAAAGCTCGTGGACCAAATCGTCAACGCTGTGCTGTACGAAGGATACATCCTCTACCCGTACCGCGCGTCCGCGAAAAAGAACCGCCAGCGCTTTACTTTTGGGCGGGTCTATCCCGAAGCGTACAGCGTGGCACAGAATGGGGCTGAGCCGTGCATGATGCAGACGGAGTGCCTGGTCGAGGGACGGTCGCCCGCTTTGGAGGTTAAGGTTCGATTTCTACACCCAATGTCTCGCGAAATCGGCCGCCTCCCCTCCTCGATCGAGGAAGACAGAGAACCCGGACCCTTTGAGACGATTCCGGAGTTGCGCGTGGGCGACAAGATTTACCAGTCCTGGCAGGAAGCAGTTGAGCGGGAAGTCGGCGTTCAGCCGCTTTCCCTTCGCTCTCTCTCGGAGGGCATGAAAAGTGTTGCGTTTGAGTTCCCCCAATGCCAAACGGCCGAGCGCATTTTCGACGCGGAGCAACGCCCCGCGGGAGCAATCCTCCGCCGGCAAGATGCCATCGAGGGTCTCGTCGAGATAGCGGCCAAAACGGTCGATACTGGAATGTTTAAGATTACGGTGCGGATCATCAATCGGAGTCTGCTGGCCAATGGGTATTTGGAGGACCAGGATGCCGTGCTAATGCGCACGCTTGCTTCAACTCATACCATTCTGCGGGTAGAGGGCGGAGATTTTCTTTCCCTGATAGATCCTCCTGCGCCGCAGGCGGCATATGCGGCTGCTTGCAGGAATATCGGAACATGGCCTGTGCTCGTCGGGGAAGAGGAAAAAAACGACCGGGACGCAATAATTTCGTCACCAATCATTCTTTATGATTATCCCAAAATCGCTCCGGAGAGCCCGGGTGATCTTTTCGATGCCGCCGAGATCGACGAAATCCTCACCCTGCGCATCATGGCCATGACGGACCAGGAGAAACGCGAGATGCGCCATGCGGACGAGCAAGCGCGGCGAATCCTCGAACGCACGGAAACTCTCCCTGAAGAGCATCTCCTGAAAATGCACGGCGTTTTGCGCGGCGTGCGTCCCTTGGACGAAGATTTTTTCAACCCGGCCACCCGAATCAAAACGGTGTCAGTAGGAGGCGTCCAACTGCAGACGGGCTCCCGTGTCCGCATCCGGCCGAAGAGCCGCGCGGACGTGATGGATTTGGCCCTGGCCGGAAAAACGGCCGTGATCGAGGCCCTCGAGTGCGATGCCGAGGACCGCATTCAGCTGGCGTTGGTTCTCGAAGATGATCCGGGCAAAGATCTCGGAATGATGCGCCAGCCCGGCCACCGCTTCTTTTATGGAGTCGATGAAATCGAACCCGTCAAGGAGGACGAATGAACCAGCGAATTCTTGTGGCGGGTATCGGGAACATCTTCCTCGGCGACGATGCATTCGGCGTCGAGGTCATCCGTGAATTGATGCTTCGCCCGGTCCCCGGCGCAGTCTGCGTCAAGGATTTCGGCATTCGCAGTTATGATCTCGCTTATGCAATTATGGACGGTTACGAAACAACGATCCTGGTTGACGTCGCACCGCGGGGGCAGCCCCCGGGAACTCTCTATTTGATTGAGCCGGACCTTGAGGGAATCGGCAATCCCGGAAACGTCGATGCCCATAGCATGAATCCTATGGCGGTACTCCAGCTCATCCAAGCCCTTGGCGGCCGGACAGGGAAGCTTTATCTCGTTGGCTGCGAGCCCGGCGTGCTCGAAACCGACGAAATCGGCCTGAGCCCGGGCGTGCGCGCGGCTGTGCCGCAAGCTGTGAAAATGATCGAGTCGCTCGTTTGTCGATTGCTCAATGAAAACCCAAATGGAAAAGTCCTGACAGGGGCTTAGAAGGAGGTGATCCAAATGTCTTGTTGCCGCTGCAATCAGTCCTTAGGCAAGGGCCTGTTTTACATCTTGCTGTTGCTTCTTTGCGTCCTCATCGTCGTCGCCTGGCCCGACATCAAACGCTATCTGCGCATCAACAAAATGTAGAACGGTCGGGCGCGCAGTATACTCGCCACGCACCCCGGAGCGGAAATTGACTCCGCTCCGCCGGATCATCGATTGTTCTCGCTTCCCCCCAAACGCTCATGGCGCGAATTGGGCGAAGACAACTTATTTTGCTCTAGGAGTGATTTCTGCCCGTGGGCGTTTCGGACTTTGCGAGTCTCCGTGCCGTAAATTGATCGGTGATCAAAATGTTGATTCGCTTGCCTCGAAGTGCGCCGAGTATTGCGGCATACTTGCGCTTTCCTCCGGCGATTCCAACTGCTCTAGGGACGCGCCCGAAGGTATCCAAGTCGATTCCAATCACGCGACTGCCAGCTGGGTCTTGGACTTGCTGTCCGTTTGCGTCATAGAATCTCAGGCAGATATCCCCCACCGCGCCGCGGCTTCGAATTTCTTGAAGCTCCTTCGTTGAAAATACGTTTCCGCTGCTCGCGACCAAAGAGGAAGGCTCAGTCGAGCCGATGCCTGCAAGCGCAATCGTTAGCTTGCCAAAGAGGCTAACAGTCTGCTGAACATAGGGATCATTTAGCAGAACGTCCACTGACCTCGCGGCGCCAACAACGCCGGGCGCGGGCAGGAAACAAGGTTCTCCATTTACCAGGCGCGCAAGACGGGTCACCAAGTGGTTCGCGTGGGCTTCGGCAGCCGGATTGCCAAGACCTCCCAGCACTTGAACCACCGTGCAACCCTCGATCTTGCGCACCGGATGCATCTGATCCACCATCGCCAAAAGGGAAGCGCTCCACGAGGAAACACCAATAACATCACCCGAGCTCAGAGTCGTCATCAGGAAGTAGGCTGCAGCAGCGCCAACCGCAGCCTGTATGGATTCGTCTGAGTCGCTTTGCGATTCTCCAACGATCGCCTGAGTCAATTCAAATTTTTTTTCCAAGACGTCCTCCAACTCAACGAAAGCGCCGGGAGGGCTTATTACGGTCGTCCGAACGATCTGGCTCTCCTCGGCGCGCTTCAAAAGACGTGATACCGTCACCTGAGAGATTCCAAGACGCTTTGCTATGTCCGTCTGCGTCAGCTTTCGCTCGTAATAAAGGGTGGCGACTTTCGTGATCAGTCGAGTTTCGGGAAGAGCGGACATGACGTAAGCGGGCACGCTAACACAAGTTGGTCGGCTCGAAAAGGCCGCCCTCCCAGCCCACCTTCCTTCGAAAGAATAGAAATGTATTCGGCGCCTCCATCGCCGAAATCACATGCGAAGGCCGCGCCGAATCACTCGTGGGATGATCTCGCGGCTGAATCACAGGGGATGCAAAAGCCATCCCCAACGCCTCGCCTCGCAAAATCTTGTTCAACAATTTCTTTGACACCCAAACCATTTGAGCAATATATGTATTGCTAGTCAATGCTGAATATTTATTCCCTCGTCAGAAAATATCGCAAAGAGCGCACATCGACTGCGAACGGGAAAAGTGAGAGCTACGGAAGGAAGCTGAAAACCATCATCGAGGTATGGCAGGATGTTTACATGCAAGATGCGTAATCCTTCATTTCACTCCGGGAAGCAGGCTGCTATGATCTTGAACTCTCCCGCCATCAGTCATGTCCTGCCCTCGAACGTTCGCCAGTCCCCGGATAAACAACGCGCGCTGCGCCGCGCGAGGTAAACGCGCAGCAATCGAGGCGCGACACCCAAGAAAAGATCTTATCAAACAGAAATCAGTTACTTTAACATGAGCAACCCAAACTAGCATGAACAGCGAAAAAAAACTTACCTTTGGAGCGGGACTGTGGATGTTCGGACAGTTCGTCGATCGCTATGCAACCGATGCCTACGGCCCCCCAGTCGGCGTGCTGGAAGCAATTGATAGGGCTGGACAAGTCGGTGACCTGGTAGCCCTCGACATCAACTATCCCTTCGACGAGGGGGTAACGGTCGATCAGGTCCGCGCGGCGCTCGAGCGCAATGGGCTGCGTTGCCATGCGATCACGCCGGCCAGCTACAGCCGCAAATTTCAGAAGGGTGCGCTGACGAACCCCGATTCGCACCTGCGCGACGAGGCGATCGAGCTCTACAAGCGCGCCATCCGTATTGCCCGAGAGCTCGGTGCCAAGTACGTTAAGTTCTGGCCTGGGCAGGATGGTTATGACTATCCCTTCCAGGCTGACTACGAACTCCTCTGGCGCTACTCGGTCGAAGGCGTGCGCGAAGTGGCCGCTTCTGCACCCGAAATGCAGTTCGGGATCGAATGCAAGTTCAAGGAGCCGCGGACGCACATGTTCTTCAGCAATGTCGCAAACACGTTGCTCGCAATTCAGGCGATGGGAGTCGACAACGTCGGAATCGTGTTCGATTCGGGTCACTCCTTTCTTGCGAAGGAGACTCCTGCGGAGGCGGTACAGCTTGCGGCCCGCCATGGCCGCCTCACGAGTGTCGAGGTTAACGACAACTGGCGTGACTGGGACGACGACATGCCGGTGGGCTCGGTACACCTGATTGAGACGCTCGAATTCCTCCTGGCTCTGCGCACGATTGGGTGGGACGAAGTGATTCTGCTTGA
Source organism: uncultured Verrucomicrobiae bacterium (assembly GCA_963810765.1). GTDB lineage: Bacteria > Verrucomicrobiota > Verrucomicrobiia > Chthoniobacterales > Terrimicrobiaceae > DASTFP01. The sequence goes on along the minus strand of CAWEOV010000010.1, from coordinate 36,002 downwards.
TCAGTTCCCGTTCCGGGAGGATCCGGTCGCTGCCGCAAAAGAGAGCATCCGTACCGTGCGTCAGCTTGACGCGCTTCTCGACCGATTGGATCTCAAAGCCCTAAAGGCCGCACAGGGGCGGCAGGATGCGCTTGCGGCGCAGCGGCTGGTTTTGGACCTCTTTCTCAACCGCTCATGAAGACGATCCTGAGCTCACACGCATGAACCAGAGTGCTCCAGTCTCATCGACCGGGGAGCGAACACACGATTACAGGCGCTGGCTCTGGGTCTCCGGAGCGGTGGTGGTGCTGTTGCTGCTGCTCGTGATCAAGCCACCGTTTGTTGTCAAGCCGCTCCCTGGCCGCGGCGCTTCTTCAGCACCGGGCGCCGCGACACAGGAGCAGAACGCGGCTGCGAAGTTCGTTGAGCCGATCTGGTCGAGCAAAGTGCTCCCGACCATCGAGGCCAAGGCGGAGGATATCGCCAAAGTCTTGCCCGAAGTCCGAGCCGACCCCGAAGCCGCCGGGCAGAAATACGGTCGGCGCGAAGCCACGAACCCTTACAACTACATGGTCAAGGGCACCGGCAAGGTGCTCGAGGTCAATACGAAGTCCCAGGCCGGAACCGTCATCCTCGAGATTCCCGGGCTCTCCGAAAAGGTGACTCTGCAAATCGGACCGGTGGTCCGCGGAACGGCGCTGCGTGATGCGACGGGCCACGTTTCGTTCAATCAGTTCACCAATCAGCTCGAATACGCCGATGTCTCCAAGGAGATGAACAGCCGCGCGATCAAGGCGGCCGTCGGCAGCGTCGATCCCGCCCTTTTCCCTGTGCCCGACAAGGCGATTACATTTTTTGGTGCATTCACTTTCGACCCGCGCTCGAAAGGGCCTGTGCTTGTCACGCCGACCAAGATCCTCGCGACTCCGGCGAGCAACTGATATGAACGCGACGGCACCAGTTGGACAGGGCGAGGCCGGATCGAACGGATCCAGGGTCGTGATGGTCGCCGAGAAGATTACAAAGCATTATCCGGGAACCGTTGCGCTCGATCAGGTCGATTTCACTGTCTACTCGGGCGCGGTCAACGTGCTGGTTGGCGAAAATGGGGCTGGCAAGTCCACCTTGATGAAAATCCTCGCTGGCGCGCAGCCACCCACCTCCGGCCGTTTGCTCCTCGACGGAGTTCCCGTCACGTTCAAGTCCACGCGGGAGGCTGCCCGCGCAGGCGTCGGCATCATTTACCAGGAGCTCGAACTCTTCCCAAACCTCAGCATTTCCGAGAACATCTTCGTCGCTCGCGAGCTTACGCGAGGCGGCATCGTCCAGCACCGCGAGCAGGAAAAGCTCACGCTCGAGCTGCTGAATCGGCTCGAACAGCCTCTGGATCCCGCCACAGCGGTGAGGGATTTGCGCATGGGACAGCAGCAGATCGTCGAGATCGCAAAGGCGCTCTCTCACAACGTGCGCATCCTGATCATGGACGAACCGACCTCGGCATTGACGTCTTCCGAGACCGAGGCACTTTTCCGCATCATCGCCGACCTCAAGTCACACGGAGTGGCAATCATCTACATTTCTCACAAGCTGGAGGAACTCCTCACGATCGGCGATTACGTGACGGTGCTGCGCGACGGCAAACTCGCCGCAACGTCCCCGGCGCGATCGGTGAACGTCCCTTGGATCATCGAGAAAATGGTGGGACGAAAGGTGATCGCCCCGCACCATCGTGCCCGGATGCCCAACGGCCGCACCGACAAACCGATGCTGGAGGTGAAGAACCTGTCGCTGCCGCGCGTCGGTGGCGGTTTCGCGTTGAAGGACGTTTCGTTTCAACTCCAACGCCGTGAAATCCTGGCCGTCTTTGGCCTCATGGGTGCAGGCAGGACGGAACTTTTCGAATGTCTCATGGGGCTCCACCCGGAAGCCAGCGGCGACATTCGGCTCGGCGATCAGAAGCTGCAGAATGAAACGATCCGGCAACGGATCGATCTCGGTCTGATGCTTGTTCCAGAGGATCGGCAGCGACTGGGATTGGTCCAGACGTTGTCCGTGGGACAGAACATGACACTCGCGAATTTGAGGCGGTTTGTGACATCGTTCTGGCTTTCTGGGCGGCGGGAGATGGCGGACATCAAGACCTTCATCAAGGATCTGGCTATCAAGGCGCGCACGCCTCAACACCCCATCACCTCGCTCAGCGGCGGCAACCAGCAGAAGGTGGTCGTCGCCAAGAGCCTGCTCACAAATCCCAAAGTTTTGCTGCTCGATGAGCCGACTCGCGGCATCGATGTCGGCGCGAAGGCTGAGATTTTCGAGATTATGAACCGGCTCGCGGATCAGGGTCTTGCGGTTCTTTTCGTCTCTTCCGAGCTTCCTGAGATGCTTACCATCCCGGACCGGGTCCTCGTTCTTTCCCGAGGAAGAGTCACCGGAGAGTTCACCCATGAAGAGGCGACCGAGGAAGCCCTCGTACTCGCTGCCGGGGCGCGGCAACAAACGGATCACCCTACCCTGGAAGAACGACCCTGATAATCATCTAGCCTTTCGCCCCATGAACCCGTCCCCTGCCGCGCCCGCCCCTTCTGTAAAGCTTAGTAAGCCGTCCGGCTTATCATTGGGCGTCCTTCTTTTCCGCTTACGGGCCTTGATCGCCTTGTTTGTCCTCATCGGCGTTTTTTCGGTCCTCTCGCCATCATTTTTCACTCAACAGAATCTGGTTATTCTGGTCGGCCAAACCGCTATCAACGCAATAATGGCGGTGGGCATGACCTTCGTCATCCTGACCGGCGGCATTGACCTATCCGTTGGCTCCACAGTTGGTCTCGCGGCGATGGCCTCGGGCTTGCTGATCGATCGCGGCGTTGAAATACCGCCGCTTGGGGTAGCGATATATTTCAATATCCCCGCCATCATCATTCTTGTCCTTTGCCTGGGGTTGTTAGTGGGAGCATTTAACGGATTGTTGATCACGCGGTTTAACGTTGCACCGTTCATCGCAACCTTGGGAACGCTTTACGTTGCCCGAGGGGTCGCACAGTTGAGCAACAACGGTGCAACTTTTCCGAATCTGGTCGGCAGCCCAGAGCTTGGAAACACCGGCTTCCCCATCCTTGGCGCCGGCATCCTTCTAGGCATTCCGATCGTGATCTGGATCATGGTTCTGTTTGCGGCAGTTGGGGCGTTTGTCGCGAGCAAGATGCCTTTCGGACGCCAAGTCTACGCGGTCGGGGGCAACGAACGCGCAGCCGAGCTCTCCGGAATCTACGTAAAGCGCGTCAAAATGGCAGTTTACATGATCTGCGGAATGTGTGCGGCGATGACCGGCCTGATTACTGCCTCCCAACTGGTTGCTGCGCACCCCGCCACTGGAGAAAGCTACGAACTGAACGCGATCGCCGCCGTCGTGCTCGGCGGCACCTCGCTCTCAGGCGGACGCGGCACGATCTGGGGAACGATCATCGGTGCACTCGTCATGGGCGTCCTCACGAATGGCCTCGTGCTCCTCGGAGTGCAGGAATTCTGGAAAAAGGTCATCACCGGCCTGGTCATCATTCTGGCCGTCGTTCTCGATCAGATGCAGGAGCGGCTCCAGCAACGCCTCGCCCTCAAGCGTGCATGATCACCTTTCACCCATCCGGCGCGCCGCGTGTTCTTCTACGCATAGTGAGCGAGACCGCTTTTTCCTCCCACCGCACACCAAACTAATTGAAACGTCACAAGCATTCCTATGTTCAAGCACATCCTTGTTCCTCTTACCTCAGACCAACCCAACCCCAAACATCACAGACACCCTATGTTTAAGCACATGCCCCCAAGAAGGAAATTGCTCGTCAGCCTGCTGACGAGGTTCGTGCTCCTGTTCATTGCCGGAGCGATGGTTCAATCTGCAATGGCCCAGCAAAAGAAGCTTATAGCGATCGTCGTGCCTTCTCCGGAAAATCCCTTTTTTAAGGCCCTTTCCGACGCCGCAGACGCGAAAGCAAAGTCGCTCGGCTACGACACGCTCACCCTGGTGCACAACGATGATCCGGTAAAGCAAGACCAGCTTTTCGATAGTGCTATCGCGCGTAAAGGCGCCGCCATTATCCTGGATAATGCGGGCGCTGATGCCACGATCGCCGCGGTCGGAAAGGCAAAGAAGGCGGGTATCCCCTCATTTCTCGTCGATCGTGAAATCAACGTCACGGGCGTTGCCGTCGCCCAGTTGGTTTCCAACAACTATCAGGGGGCAACACTCGGCGCCGAGGAGTTTGTGAGACTGATGGGCGAAGAGGGCGACTATGTTGAACTCCTCGGAAAGGAAACGGACACCAATGCGCACATTCGGTCCAAAGGCTACAACGATATTTTGAGTCAATATCCCAAGCTGAAAAAAGTCGTGGCGCAGAGTGCCAACTGGAACCAGGCCGAGGCGTTCCAGAAGATGCAAACCATCATTCAGCAATTCCCGAACATCAAGGGCGTAATCGCGGGCAACGATACGATGGCGCTCGGCGCCTACGCTGCGCTCAAAGGGGCCGGCAAAGGCAAGGTGATCGTCGTTGGCTTCGACGGGAGCCCGGATGTTGCCGAGTCGATCAAGGCGGGCGAAATTAAGGCTACGGTGCTGCAGCCCGTTGTTCGACTCGCCGAAATGGCCGTGGAACAGGCCGATAAGTACATCAAGACCAAAGCAACCGGTATGGATGAGAAGCAAACCATCGATTGCGTCCTTATTACTCCGGAAAACGTCAAGAATTATTCAGCGTTCAACTTGAAGGAATAAGCGCACGCTTAGTCGAATCCGCAGATAGGCAGATTGCTCGCGCCTCTCCATTACAGACGCCTGGTCTTCAATCTGCGTCCATCTGTCCCCTCTGCGGATTGCTCGATCAATCCTCGTCGGTTCGAGGCGCAGCTTCGCTAGAGCCTTCGAGGCCGTGCTCACCGCCGCGCCAGGGCGTTGGTGGCCGGGCGCACGTTGTCGAGCGCAGGTGACGCGTTCACCGAGATGTGCTGATCGACTTGCCCGCCGCGGCCAAAATCATTCGCGCAGGCTGCGCCGGATCTCTCGCTGAGATGGTCGCGCATATGTGAATCGCGAGGGCGCGCGGTCCTCGCCCTATTTTGTGCCCCCGCGAAATTTTTTTCAGAAATTCCTTTGACACCCGAAACAGCAGGGGTTAAAAGTGTGAATATTCAATGATGAATATTTATTCACTCACCACGCAGATGCATTCCGGGGCGGGCTCGTTTATGAGCTGTGCTGCGCCGGCCGGAGTTTCCGACCAGACCGAATTTCTGATCTCGCGGTCCCATTCGCCGTCGGCGAGAGCGCGGAGAGTTTTCAACGTCGTTCTCGATTCCGGGCATTTTCGGGCGGGCCGGAGCTACCGGGTTGAGCGGCGTCGCGTGCCCGGCCACGAACTCCTCTACTGTGTCAACGGGAGCGGTTATGTGGCGTCGGATAGAGGGCGATTTCGCGTTGAGCCATTCCATCTCGCCTGGCTTTCGGGATTCAGTGCCCAGTGGGCGGATGAAGATACGCCCTGGGAGGTCCTCTGGATGCGCGTTGAGGGACATCAGATGGAACATGCGTGGGCGATTCTCTCGGTAGTGGAGAGGCCTGTATTCGCTGGGCTGCCCGAAGAGGAAACTCGCAAAGTGTTTCAGCATGTGAACGACCTGCTCAGGAATCGTTCCTCGACAGCGGATGCGGCGTTGAATTGCCGTGTCGCAGAGCTCTTGGGATATTTGGTCCAAAGCAGAGAAGCGAAAGAGCCTCTGAGCCAGCAGGATATTCAAAATGGCTACCCTGAATTTCGCTCTGCCATTGAGCAAATGGCTGCCGACCCCAAGCGGTCATGGCGGGCGGGCGAGCTTGCGAAGCTGTGTGGGTTGAGCGAGCGCCATTTCTTTCGGCGGTTCAAAGAGGCAACCGGCTTTTCTCCGATCAACTGGCTGAGGCGCGAGCGGATCAGCTTCGCTCAAGCCAAGCTCCTGAAGAACGGGAGCAGCATCAAGCAGATCGCCGACGAGGTTGGCTACAATGACGTCTTCTTTTTCTCTCGAGACTTCAAACGCCATACGGGATCCTGCCCTTCGGAATATCGCAAAGAGCGCTCATCAACTGCAAACGGGAAAAGCGAGAGCTACGCCCTCGCGGAAGTCAGCTGAAAAACCCATCATTGAGCATGGCAGGATCTTACATGCAAAAGGCGGAATTCTCCATTCCACTTATGGACGCAAGTGGTATGGTTCGTGAAGCGGTTCTCCTCCCACCCTGCATCGGTCATGTTTGCCTCTTCTCTAGCGTTCGCACCCCGGGTGATTGTCGTGCGCTGCTGCCTGCAGAGGAGAAGCTGCGCGTTCGAGCCGGGGCATTAAGAAGAAGTTTTATGACACAACGGATACTAAAATGAAGCGATTCGAAGGACGAACTGTAGTGATCACTGGAGCCAGCCGGGGTATCGGGAAGGGCATAGCAAAGCGCTTTGGGGACGAGGGTGCCAATCTGGTCCTTGCCGCCAACGAACCAAGCGTCGATGCGGTTGCCGAGGAGTTCCGCGCGTCGGGCGCGAGCGCGATTTCGTATGTTTGCGACGTGACAAATAAGTCCGAGGTCGAGAACTTGTACGACCATGCGATGTCGAAGTTTGGCAAAATCGACGTCTCGATTCAGAATGCGGGTGTCATCACGATCGCGCGGATTGAAGAGCTGCCGGAGAAGGATTGGGATAAGATAATGGCGGTAAATACCAAGGGCGTGTTTCTCTGCTGTCAGGCCGCGGCCGTGAGAATGAAGCCGCGCAAATTTGGAAGGATCATCAACACGGCCTCCGGCCAGGCCCGGCAGGGATTCATTTACACGCCCCACTATGCGGCCAGCAAGTTTGGCGTCCTTGGGATCACGCAAAGCCTCGCAAAGGAACTCGCCCCGGACAACATCACGGTGAATGCCTTTTGCCCGGGAATCATCGAGACGGACATGTGGGCCTACAACGATGCCGCCTGGGGCAAGCTGCTGGGCAACTACAAGCCGGGGGAACTTATGCAAGAATGGGTGCAAAATATCCCCATGAAGCGGGCCGGGAAGGCAGAGGACGTCGCGGGATTGGTCGCCTTTCTGGCATCCGACGACGCCGCTTATATCACCGGCCAGACAATCAACGTCGACGGGGGACTTATAATGTCATGAGCATGTTAACAGAACGCGAACTTAAGCTGAAATCGGTGCAGTACAGAAAGGATATTCTGCGGGTGATCAAGGCGAGCGGCGCCGGGCATACAGGCGGGGATCTTTCCAGCATTGATATTCTCAACGTGCTCTATAACCGGATTCTGCGGGTGACTCCAGAGACCTTTGCCAACCCGGACCACGACTATTATGTTCAAAGCAAGGGGCATTGCGCAGAGGCTTTGTTCGTCGTGCTTGCGGATTGCGGTTACTTTCCCCAGAGCGACCTGGATACCCTAAACCACTTCGATTCCCATTATATCGGGCATCCGACTCGGAAGGTAAACGGTGTCGAACAGAACACGGGTGCGTTAGGACATGGGCTTGCGTTCGCAGTGGGTGTGGCCTTGGCGGGTAAACAGGATCGGAAGGACTATCGGGTGTTTACTCTGCTTGGCGATGGTGAATTAGCCGAGGGCTCGAACTGGGAAGCCGGGATGACCGCCGCGCACTATCGGTTGGATAACTTGGTCGCGATTGTCGACCGTAATGGCTTGCAGATCACCGGGTCCACCGAAGACGTCTGCCAGCTCGAGCCGCTCGACCAGAAATTCGAAGCGTTCGGTTTCGCTGTTCGCCGGTGTGATGGCAATGACATCGCTGACTTGGTGCGGACATTTGAGAGCGTGCCGTTTACGCCTGGAAAGCCAAGCCTGGTCTTGGCGAAGACTCGCAAAGGAAAGGGAATTAGCTTTATGGATAACGTAGCGAAGTGGCACCACGGCGTCCCGAGCGACGATGAATTTAGCCGGGCGATGACGGAACTGGAGGAAGCGAAAGCCGCATTATCATAATGGAAAAATCACAAGCAAATTTAGAAGTATTCGCGGCTACGCTCTTGGAGCTGGCTCACCAGGATTCCAATCTGCTGGTCGTGACCAGCGATTCGCGAGGTTCGGGAAAACTCGCGCCCTTCGGCAAGTCAGTCCCGGGGCAGATCGTTGAAGTTGGGATTGCCGAACAAAATCTGGTTGGGGTCGCGGCGGGTCTTGCCGCAGCGGGAAAGACCGTCTTTGCAGTGTCGCCAGGCTGCTTCCTGACTGCGCGGTCGCTCGAACAAATCAAGAATGATATCTGTTACTCCGATCGGCCCGTGAAAGTCGTTGGAATCAGCGCGGGAGTAAGCTACGGCGCGCTCGGATCGACCCATCATTCCTTGCACGATTTCGCGGCGTTGCGTGCGATCCACAATATCGTCATCGTTGCGCCGGCGGACAATTTCGAGACCCGGGAAGCGGTGCTTGCGGCGGCTAAGACGTCCGTTCCAATCTACTTGCGGTTCGGGAAGAAGGCCATGCCGCATCTCCCCAGGCTTTCGCCAGCTTTTGAGTTGGGAAAAGCCTCCCTTATCCGGCAGGGTAAAGACCTTACATTCCTGGCGTCCGGCGAAACGGTCGCGCCTGCCTTGGCGGCTGCGGAACTGCTAGCCAAAGAGGGCGTCGAATGCAGAGTCGTGAGCGTACATACGATAAAGCCTTTGGACGAAACCGCCGTGCTGAACGCCGCGAAGGAGACGGGAGCAGTAGTCACTGTGGAGGAACATAGCGTCAACGGCGGTCTCGGTGAGGCCTGCGCTTCCCTGCTCTTGCAAAGAGGAATTAGCGTTCCCTTCAAGATCGTTGGCTTTCCCGATGAATATACAGTGACGGGAAGTCAGAACGAAATCTTCAAGCACTACGGGATTGATGGCCCGGGTCTCGCAGAGACGGCCCGCCATCTCTTAGCCAAGAGATAAATCTGGCTTATGAACGAGAGTAACAAAGGCGCTGCCACCATCCCTCCTCCGCCCCCGCACCATCGTAGAGGAAAAGAAGAGTTGGGCCGATTGGGTTACCGGCGTAGGAGGCCCATTGATCGGTTTGGTGCTGCTTTGCGTCATTTTCTCACTCACCACGGATGTTTTCCTCACATGGCGCAACGCGCTGAACGTGATCGATCAAATTACCGTCCTGGGGATTCTTGCGATCGGCATGACGGCAGTGATTGTTATCGGCGGAATCGATCTTTCCGTGGGATCGATTCTGGCCTTCTCCATGATGATGATGGGCTGGCTTTACCAGTCTGTGGGAGTGCCGCTCGGGCTGGCTATAGTTGCAGGTCTTGTGGTCGGCGCCGCCTGCGGCCTCGTTAACGGACTCCTCATCACGAGGGCGAAATTGCCGCCGTTCATTGCGACGTTGACAATGATGTCGGTCGGCCGCGGTTTGGCGAACATCATCACAGAAGGCCGCCAAATCGTCGGATATCCGGACTGGTTCACCAACCTTTCCACTGTCCGTCATTTCGGATTTCTCTCCGTAACCGTCGCAGTATTCATTGTGCTGTCGATTATCAGCTGGGCTATTCTGCGCTACACGACGATTGGTCGCAGCCTCTACGCCATCGGCGGAAGCCCGGAGGTGGCGCGTCTTGCCGGCATCCGTGTCCGGCAACTGACCATGTCGGTCTATGCCTTGTCGGGGTTATTGGCGGGTTTGGCGTCGGTCGCCCTGGCTTGCAGACTCAATTCTTCACAGCCGAGCGCCGGAACCGGTTACGAGCTCGATACAATCGCTGCGGTGGTCATCGGCGGTGCGAGCTTGAACGGCGGCGTCGGCGGAATCCGCGGAACCGTCGTAGGCGTCCTGATTATCGGCGTTCTCCGGAACGGATTGAACTTGAGCGGCGTTTCACCCTTCGTTCAACAAATCGTAATCGGCGTCGTCATCGCATTGGCGGTGGCCGCGGACACGCTTCGCAGGCGTGACTAATGCAATCGACGACCGAATCACACTTTGCATGGAATTTTCAGAAATCAAACAAACCAAAACCTCAACACACTAGCAACCATGATCAAAAATTGCTTCCCTAAACTTAGACTCATTGCCGCCGCAGTTGCGGTATTTGGGTCATACGCCACCTTCTCTTCTACAGCCCTTGCGGAGGAAAAGCCAAAAGACCATCGGCCTGGCCGTCGCCAATCTTCAGGCGGATTTTTTCAATCAAATCAAGCAATCTGTCGAGCGTGAGGCCAAGGCAAAAGGAATCAAGCTCATCACTGTGGATGCGAAAGAACGACGCCGCGACGCAGGTCAGCCAGATTCAGGACCTCATTACCCGGGGAGTCGATGCGCTGATTTATATCCCTGCAGGCGCCACCGCCGCCGGAGTGCCTGTGAAAGCAGCGAAAGACGCGAAGATTCCCGTGGTGGCCGTTGATCGCAATCCTCCCGATGTGCCTGCCGACACGTTCATTGCGACGGACAGTGTGGGCGCTGCTCGAGCGCTTGGCGAATACGTGGGGAAGATCACTGGCGGAAAAGGCCAGGTCGCCATTATCCAGGGTCAACTCGGCACAACGCCGGAACAAGACCGGGACAAAGGCTTCAATGAGGCCCTTGCGAAATTCCCCGATCTGAAGGTCGTCGCGAAGCAGCCGAGCAACGCGTGGATGCAGGATGAAGGCTTTGCGATCGGGCAGGACATGCTGCAGAGATACCCGGATATCACGGTCTTCTTTGGTCGCGCGGATGCGCTTGGCGCTGGGGGCCGCTCAAGCTGTGAAAGTGGCAAACCTCGGTCACAAAGTCGTGGTTGTCGGGTTTGATGGCGACGTCGCGGGTCTCAAAGCTGTTGAGAGCGGCACGCTTGACGCGACAATGACACAGAAGACTCAGGCCATGGGTAAACTCGCGGTCGAATCCGCTCTCGACCTCGCCGCCGGAAAGCAAGTGCCGAAAGAGCAGCTCCAGGAGGCCGCCCTGACGACGAAGGAAAACGTGAAGCCCTATATCGAGCAGCACCCGTAAGCTGCTTCTGGTAGCCAAATGGCAAGAGCGAATCCAAGTTCTGCGAAAGACGGGGGCGCCGCCAAGGGCGGCGCTCCCCGGCTGTCGGTCCGCGGCATCAGCAAGAGCTTCTCGGGCAATCAGGTCCTCGCGGGCATTGATCTCGATATCTATCCTGGCGAGCTTGTCGCTCTGCTTGGTGAAAACGGAGCAGGAAAGTCCACGTTTTCATCGATCATCGCCGGTTTGATTCAGCCCGATGCAGGCACGATGCAATGGGAAGGGAGTCCCTACGCCCCCACTCGCCCGGGCGATGCGATCGATACGGGTATCGTCCTGATCCACCAGGAAATGCGACTGCTGCCGGACCTTACGATTGCGGAGAATGTATTCGTCGGGCGGCTGCCGACTCGCGGGGTAGTCATCGATCGGGAAACGATGAACCGCCGTGCGGCGGAGCAGCTTCATCGTCTCGGTCTGGACATTGCCCCGACGACGCTTGTTCGCACGCTGCGAGTCGCCGCGCAGCAGCAGGTCGAAATTGCGAAGGCGCTGACACTCAATGCCAAGCTCTTGATTCTCGATGAGCCAACCGCCGCTCTCGGCGGAGAGGAAACCGAACGGCTCTTTGCTCAGATTGATCAACTGCGAAAACAGGGAGTGAGTTTCATCTACATCAGCCATCGGCTGGAGGAGATCGCCCGGATTGCCGATAGGGTGTCCGTGTTGCGCGACGGACGCCTTGTGGCAACACACGACACTGCCCAGGTTCCAGTAAGCGTCCTGCTCGAGAACATGGTCGGACGGAGTGTCGATCGAATATTCCCAAAGATCGAAAAGCCTGCGGAAAAGGAGGTTCTACGCGTGGATGGGCTAACCTCGCCCGACCGCTCTTTCCAGGACGTGAGCTTTGTGGTTCATGCGGGCGAAATTTTCGGGATTGCGGGCATAGTCGGCGCGGGGCGCACGGAATTGGTTCGCGCGATTACTGGAGCCGATCCCATTAGTTCCGGTTCGATAGCCATCGAGGGCCGTACCGTCCAGATCAAGACACCAAGCGACGCGATCAGTGCGGGACTTGTCCTCGTGCCTGAAGACCGGAAAGCGCAAGGTGTCGTCCTGTCACATACCGTTGCGACCAATCTGGCGCTCGGAAACTTCGACCGCTTGGCGCGCAACGGCGTCATCCTTCCACGCAACGTAGAGACCTTCGCCGTGGACGCTATCAAGCGTCTTGGCGTGAAAGGGAAAGCCAAGCAGCTGGTTCGTTATCTTTCCGGAGGAAATCAGCAGAAAGTCATTATCGCTCGCTGGATCTCGCGCGGACCGAAGGTCTTCATTCTCGACGAACCGACCCGTGGAATCGACATGGGCGCGCGGGCCGCAATTTACGAGACAATTACGTCGCTGGCGAAATCCGGTATGGCGGTTATCGTTGTCAGCTCGGATCTCGAGGAAGTAATGGGGCTTTCGCATCGTGTTCTAGTCCTGGCCCGCGGCCGCAACATGGGGATTCTCGAAGGCTCCGAAGTAACCAATGTCGCCATCATGGAGCTGGCAACTGCTTAGCAGCCTGTCGGACGTGAAATCGAAACGCTCATTGTATGGATATACGGGGGTTGGGAAACTAATTTCCCTCTCTGACAGGCTGCTGGATTCCGCCTCCGGCGGAAAAAACTAAAAATGCTAATCTAACTCTACTAAGCTATGAACTTATTCAGTCTTGAAGGAAAAAACGCGTTTGTGACGGGCGCGGGCAGCGGCATCGGTCAGCGCATTGCGGTGGGCTTCGCGGAAGCTGGAGCATCAGTTGGATGCTTCGATCTTGCCTCAAGCAGCGGTCTCAATGATACGGTCAAACGAATCGAGGGCGCCGGCCGTCGCGGACTCGCCCTGACTGGCGACGTGACGCAACCAGACAATCTCGCCGCGGCGATTTCGACTCTCGAGAAAGAGCTCGGTCCGCTGTCCGTGGCGGCGAACTGCGCAGGCATAGCGAACGCGGCTCCGGCTGAAGAGATGTCCCTCGCTCAGTGGCAGCGGGTGTTCGATATCAATCTCACGGGTGTCTTTCTCTCATGCCAGGCGGAAGCCCGGGTGATGTTGCCTCGAAAACAAGGTTCCATAGTCAGCATTGCGTCGATGTCCGGCACGATCGTAAATCGTGGCATCCTCCAGGCACACTACAACGCTTCGAAGGCCGCGGTGATGCATCTCTCCAAGAGTCTCGCCATGGAGTGGAGCGGCTCGGGCATTCGTGTAAACACGATAAGCCCTGGCTATACGGCGACCCCAATGAACCTTCGCCCGGAAGTGGCTGAACAGGTTAAGCAGTTTGAAGCCGATACCCCGCTCGGGCGCATGGCCACGGTCGATGAGATGGTCGGCCCAGCCGTGTTCCTCTCCAGTCAGGCCGCTTCCTTCTGCACGGGCATCGACCTCATCGTCGATGGTGGATTCGTCTGCTGGTGACACGAGAATAGACAGGAAATCCCATGCCCAAAGATTTTATCTTGGCGATTGACCAGGGGACGTCGAACACCAAAGCGATCGTAATCGATCGCGAAGCAAAAATCGTGGCGAGGGCGTCTGTGCCCATGGAGATCGCCTTTCCGCAGCCGGGATGGGTCGAGCAGGATCCGCTTGCTATCTGGAAAGCCGTGGAGACCGTCATCGAGGACTGCGGCAGCCAAATCTCTCCGACGAAACTCGCGGCGATCGGAATTTCGAACCAGCGCGAGACCATCCTAACGTGGGATCGTTTGAGCGGGCGACCGCTTGGACCCGCCGTGATCTGGCAGTGTCGCCGCACGGCAGACTTCTGCCAGCACCTTCGCGAGCAGGGTTTGGAGACTTTTCTCAGAGAACGAACGGGACTGACCATTGACCCGCTTTTCTCCGCAAGCAAAGCGCGCTGGCTCCTCAAGCAGGCTAAAAGAGAGTCGGCAGACAATATCTGCCTAGGCACCGTTGATAGCTGGCTTCTCTGGAATCTTACGGCCGGGAAGATTCATGCAACCGACTTCAGCAACGCTGCGCGCACACAGCTTTTCAACCTGAGGACAGCGGCGTGGGACGATGAACTCTTGAAGCTTTTCGAGGTCCCGGCTTCCGCGCTGCCACAGATTTTGCCATCCTCAGGACCATTCGGCGAGACAGCGGCGTCAGGGTCTCTAAGCGCCGGGATACCGATCGCCAGTATGATTGGTGATTCGCATGCCGCGCTCTTTGGACAGCGTGGATTTCTCCCGGGCTCAATTAAGGCCACCTATGGGACGGGCTCTTCGCTGATGACGCCGATTCAAGAGCTTCGAATTTCCAACCGCGGGCTATCGTCCACGGTCGCGTGGGGATTGAAGAATATAACCTACGCGCTGGAAGGCAACATTTCGGTGACCGGCTCTGCCGTGCAGTGGTTTGGCCAGTTTATCGGCGCTGAACAGCCGGCACAACGGGTTGCCGCCCTTGCTGGCGAGGTGAGCGACACGGCGGGAGTTTACGTCGTTCCGGCCTTCGTGGGATTGGGCGCGCCTCACTGGGATGAAGCGGCGCGGGGCATGATCCACGGAATCACCCGCGGCACCACGCAGGCGCACGTTGCGCGCGCGGTCATCGAGTCGATCGCCTATCAGGTGCGCGATGTGTTTGATGCCATGCAAGAGGACTCAGGAATCAAACTTCTTTGCCTTCTGGCCGACGGGGGAGCTACCCGGAACGACCAATTGATGCAATTTCAGGCCGACATCCTCAACTGCGCGGTTTCGCGAAACTCATCGCCGGAGGTCTCTCCGCTTGGAGCGGCATTCTTGGCTGGCCTGGGAGTCGGGTTTTGGTCGGGCCTCGACGAGGTGGCTGCTTTGCCTCGGGAGTTCGAACGGTTCGAACCGAAAATGGCGGACGCACAACGCTCGGACCTCTACGGCGGATGGCAAGCAGCGGTTGCGCGAGCCAAAAGCTAGGAATCGGCAACCGCTTGTGCTCCGCGTTGCCGCGAGCCCCAGTCCAGCGGGCGAAGCCCGGTGAAAGTTCATGAGAAAGGGCGCAACCCCGGCTTCGGCCTTTGCCTCCGCGGGAAGGAAATTTCTCCGGGGAGCTTGTAAGGATCGGCCTTCCAATCGCGACATATTGCCCAACGGTAAGATTTTATGAAAAAGAGACCATTCCGATTCGACAGTTTAGTAGAGCCTTATTACCCGACGCTGAATCAATTTGCTGCCGGTGTATGCGGAAACCCTGTTATTGCGTCCATACTCGCAGCGGAAATCTTCAAAAAAATCGATGAGACGTCGAAGTCTTGCGTCCTCGACTGGGCTGTAAGCAGCCCGCTCGACGAAGACGAATAATTCTGCTATACGGCGGGCGCCCTCAACCACCGGCAAGCCCGAGCGATTCGTGTCCCCGATGCCGGAAACTCTAGTAAAAGTTACGAACCCAACGATGCGCCTTCAGTCGCTCGACCTTATCGGCGGGAAGGCCGCGTCCGTCACCCAGCCCGCAGTTCCGTTCCACATTCCGCACCGAACGCATTCCGGGAATGACGGTGGAGACGGCCGTGTGGCTTAGAACATAACGCAGCGCCGTTTCAGCCATTTGATCCGTGTTGATGCTCAGATCCAAAGCAATCCTTTGGATGCGTTCATAGACCTGCACCTTTCGGTCACCCCGGAAGTAATTGCTGCGAAAATCGCCTTCTTCAAAAGTGGTGTCCGGTGTGATTTTTCCGGTCAGTCCGCCCTCATCCAATGCCACCCTTACAATAACGCCGACGTTATGTCGCGCACATGCTGGGAAGAGCTTATCTTCCGGACTTTGTTCGAAAATATTGTAGATCACTTGAACGGTATCCACGGCTCCAGTCTCAATCAATTCAATCGCATTCTCCGGTTGGTGGTCGTTTATCGAAACGCCAAAGTCTCGACTTCCACAAAGCGTGCTCGGCCAGATTGGCTGCGCTCTCCCAGCCATCGCTGAAGATTACACAGGATCACTCCCTCAACACCCCAAGACGTCAAAATTCCACACGTCTCAATCCACTCTGCTCATACAGCCCGACAATGCGTGACTTCTCCTCCGCGCTAAAACGCCGACGAGTCCTCCTGGTCACTCCATTTTCAGTTTCCATCCGAGGAACCATCGCAAATTCCGCCACGCCTCGCATAGTTGGCTTTGCCTATGCGGATACGAAAGAAACGGACCGTTTTCGCCAAGCCAATCGTGAATGTCTTGACCTATACCAGATATGGCAGTTTTGACTTTAGGCTCTGAATAAGTACCTACAACACCGATAAGATATGTGTCATAGTTCTCTTTATTGTCTACAATAACGTACCCACAAAACTTATGTGCGAATGGTAGGAAATCTGCACCCGCGCGATTCTCATAATACTCAATGCCTGCTGCAACCGTCAGTGGACTAGAGTCAATGTCAGATCGCGTTGTACCGTGCTCAGGACGATTTGGACCGGCGCAAGTCATTACGACCACACCACCAGGCTTACTCATGCGTATCATATTCTCAAAAACTCGCTGCCAGTTTTGACAATGCTCCATCAATTCAGATGAAACTATTGAATCGAATGTTGAGTCGCGGAATTTGAGGTTCTCTCCAAAAGCCACAATGTCCACGCAGTCACCGGCACCAACATCAACGCCAGTAAAAGCGCAGTTGTTATAAAAGTCTCGAATCGTGCCATTGATATTTAGACTGCCGATCTCCAAAACACTTGCCCACTCAAATGCGTCTGGCAAATGCTTTTTTACTATCTCGAAAAACTTTCTCTGTGCTCCGTGCATTATACCGCTTTCTTTATTCCGAATGTCTTAACATAGCGTGAAGTTGTCATCTTGGTCGTGCCGCATATATCCGCTATGTCTTGTAATGTCTTACGTTCATTAATATACTTTTGTTTGAGCCATACTTGGCTCTTGTGAGAATCGCTCATCCTCTACGTGTTAACTGGTTGTAAGCGTAAAAAGCAACACCGCAACTGTCACCAACATCATCATCAATAACATCGAATTCTTTGAATTTCGAATGCATGGGCCGGGCAAACTGCCAGACGGTGTCCGCGTCGACTGGGCGACATCGTCTCTCGTCCCGTGCGGCACCGCGCACACCATCCGCAGCGAATTGCCTATCCAGAAGATTTTGGAAGGCCTGTCAGCGGCGCCTTAACCTATGGATCGGCCGTTCTCGGGGACGTGCTTCGGCTTTGCAGATTTCAGCGGCAGTTCATCCCTACTAAGCGCTAAATGGTATAGCAGGAACGGCTTACATATACCATCGAGTTTAGCATGAGTAGTTGCTTGTCATGTGTGGGCTCGATTTGCCGTTTGAACGCGGTTATCGTTGAGATGCGGGTCAAAGGTAACCATCGCTTAAACTGGTGGACGCCGGTTACGACACTTCCCGGGAACATATCCATGACGGTGCACCGAGCCTCGGCGGATGACTTCAAGTCAGTTAACCTTCTTGCTTGAGTTCAGGCCGACCGTCCACACGCAGGCTTCACGGGTGCGATTGTGAAGCTTCAGACGGAATTGGAAATAGGGGGCCGGTGAGCTACTGAGTGGGGCATCCGAAAGGATCCCCATGGAAAAGACCCGTAGACAGTTTTACCCCGCAACAGAAAGTGGCCATTTTGCGCGAACACCTCGTCGAGCACGTGCCGGTGTCGGACCTGTGCGAGAAGCACAAGCTCCATCCGACGCTGTCTTACCCGTGGCAGAAAGCCTTCTTTGAGAACGGAGGAGGGCTATCGCCGGCTTACCTTCATGATGCTCGATCGCGACATCGTGGCGGTGAGCCCCTCGATTACCTACCGGGTGCTCAAGGGCGCCGGGTTGCTGGATTGCTGGAAGCCGAACCCCTCGTTTAAAGGCACTGGCTTTGTGCAGCCGCTCAGTCCTCACGAGCACTGGCACGTCGACGTCTCCTACATCAACATCTCCGGGACCTTCTTCTACCTCTGCTCGCTGCTCGACGGCTGCTCGCGCGCCATCGTTCACTGGGAGCTGCGCGAAGCCATGACCGAGGCCGGCGTGGAGATTATCCTCCAGCGCGGCCTGGAAAAATGTCCGCACGCCAAACCTCGAATCATCTCCGATAACGGCCCGCAGTTCATTGCCCGCGACTTCAAAGAGTTCATCCGCATCGCCGGTCTGATCCACGTCCGTACCTCGCCCTACTACCCTCAGAGCAACGGAAAAATCGAACGCAGGCACAAATCACTTAAAACCCATTGCATCCGCCCAGGAGTGCCCTTGAACCTCCAAGACGCCCGTCGCCTGGTCACTGGCTTTGTCGAACACTACAACACCGTGCGCCTTCACTCCGCGATCGGCTACATCGCCCCAGCTGACAAACTTGCCGGTAACGAAGAGGTCATCTTTGCCACTCGCGACCAAAAACTTCTCCAGCCCAGAGAAACCCGTGAAGCTAAACGAAACCAAAACAACAACACCCACTTATTAGCTGCCACCCCAACTTTTTCCAATTGACGCTGAACCATTACACGATCACTTGATTATTTGGACCAGAACAGCGTCTTGAACGTCTCATTGACAAGCTCCTCAGGATGAAACACCTCGGCCATATCATGTGCTGCCAATAGCCGGCCTTGGTCACGACGGTAATTTGTATTCTCCGTTGAAGGGCTTCATTGCTCGCCGTCCTCGCGGTCTAGGGGACAAAACCAAATGATGATGATCGCGGCGAGGACCGCTACGAATTGAATGCCGATCAGCATGGCTCGCATCGCTTTTAGCTCACCCAGCGCCGGCGGGCTTGTGTCTGCGTATCCCGCCATCCTTGGGAGGGCACCGGCGAGCAACAGCGTCGCCACTTGGGCAACCTTGCTCAAAAACCCGCCAACGGCAACGTAGGCGCCCTCGCGGCGCAGACCAGTTACCAGTTCATTCTCATCACAGATATCAGCCGTCATATGTGCTGCAAAATCCGAACATATTTGCGGCCTGACCCTGCGTGATTCCGTTGATCGGATGAAACTGTTTATTGAATCGAACCGCCATACCCCTAAGCTGGCAAGAGAATGGCGAGTTTGCTTTCCAGGTTGGCAAAGAAAGTTCTTTCCGGTCCTGGCGATATTGTGAATCGACCATCCTTCCCTGCGGAAGTTTGTGACAGATCGCTTGGCGACCGGACGGAGTGCGCCCCGCTCCTTCCGGTCAGCATAGTCACGGTCGCATTCGACACGTATTTTTTCACCCGCCTTCTGGTGGAAAAAGTGAGGGAATGGACGACTGACCGTCCCTATGAGATCATCGTGGTGGATCGGGGAAGCACGGACGAGAGCCTGCCTTGGCTGAAGGCGCAGCCCGATGTCCGAATCGTTCGGGTGCCGCAGAACGGCCCGGGCCACCAACACGGCGAGGCAGCGTCCGAAGGCATTCGGCAAGCGCGCCATCCCCTTGTCGTTCTATTGGATTCGGACGCCCACCCCGCGGCTGCGGATTGGCTGAGGACCACGGCGAGCCGCCTGAACGAACGTGTGCGGCTCGCGGGAGCCCTCGTGCATGCGGGGCATGTCGGGAATCCTTACGGATACTACATTCATGCCCACTACATGGTTTTTCGCCGAACAGATTTCGGCGGGCTGGTGGTTTTGCAGAAATTGCGGGGGGAAACGACCGATACGGGAGAAGAGGGGACAATCCGCGTTCTCGAGAGCGGACTGGAAATTGCGGGATTGCCTCTGGAATGCTGCCGGCATCTCGCTCCTCCGCATCCGCTCGCCGCGTACGCACGATTCTCCTTCGGCCACCCGCATTTTCCAACGGTAAGCGGGAAAGTCTTTCATGCATGGTACGGTACGCGGGTCGCCAAGGAGCCGAAGGTCGTGGCTCGGGAGACCGCAGGCAACATTTCCCGCGAGGCTTACCAACGCCCCTTGGTAGACGCGTTGCGCAGTTTTTACCGACTCGATTACTGAAAGCGGAAGACGGCCACGCAATGAAAGAACCAGCGTTTGGGGCCACCGTTTACAGCGAAGCCACTTCCGCAGGTCCAGGGGGCAGCGAGAGATGTGTATGGGAAGCAGCTCGCGTTCTGGCAGAACGGGGAAGCGTGCGCGTCGCGCATCACAAACCGCTCGGCGCAATGGAGGAAACGGCGCGTTACTTTGGCGTGGAAGTCCCCGACTCGGTTAACGTCCGGTATTTCGAGCCCGAGAAGGATTCTGCGGACCAAGGAGAGAGTATGCTCACGCGGTGGCGGCGGGCGAAAACGTGGAGGACGGATTCTACTAGCGACACCAATGTTTTTGTGGGTTTTTTCCACGCGAAGCCTCCTTTCTGCCGGGCGCGACGAGGCGTGCTGGTGGTGCTGTTTCCGACTTTCGATCCGCGCGCCCTATGGAACGGCGAGGCCAGTCCGGCACGGCGGCTGTATGAGAGATTTGAATGGAGGACACGGCTGGCGACGTATCAAAGGCGGTTTTCAATCTCTTCCTTTTCGCGCCAGTGGACCCGCGAACGTTGGGGGATCGACACCGGTCTGCTTTTTCCTCCGGTCGACGTGAATTTCAGCGATCGAACCCGCCTGCCGCGCATCCTGAGTGTGGGAAGATTTGCCAACTCGGGGCATCTAAAGTCTCAGCGCGAAATGCTGGGGGCGTTTGCGGATCTGCAAAAAGTGTTGCCGGAATATACCTACTCCTGCGTGGGAGGGGTGAGTGACGTCGCAGGGGATCAGGCTTACTTTTCCGATTGCCTGACTCTCTCGCGTGCGATTCCAAGATCGGAGGTGACGGGGAATGTCCCCCGGGAGCAACTGCGCGCCCTTTTTGAAACATCCTCCATATTCTGGCATGCCGCCGGCTACGACCGTGAAGAGCGGGATAGCCCGCAGGACATGGAGCACTTCGGCATCACGACTGTAGAGGCCATGGCCGCGGGTTGCGTGCCGGTCGTGATCAACAAGGCGGGGCAGCGCGAAATTGTGGAGGATGGCGTGAGCGGCTTTTTGTGGAATACGTGGGGGGAATTGAAGGACCGCACACAGCTTCTGGCCGAGGATGGGAATCTGCGAAACCGGCTGGCCGCAGGTGCCAGGCGCCGCGCCGCCCATTTCGAGGTCGGAAGGTTCCGTGAACGCCTTCTCGCGGCAATCAGATGACGCCGGCGAAGATCAGTGTGATCATTGCGACGAGAAATCGCGCAGGACTCCTGCCCAGAGCGGTGGACAGCGCGCGCACGGCGGGAGCCGATGTGGAAATCGTGGTAGTTGACGACGCGTCGACCGACTCCACACCCGAAGTCTGCGCGGGTTTTTCGGGCGTGGAGGTGATTCGCCTCGGGAAGAATCGGGGTCTGGCCGCGGCCCGCAATGCGGGGTTGGACAAATGCCGAGGCGATCTGTTAGCATTCCTCGACGACGACGACGTTCGAATGCCCGGTTCCCTGGACCGGCAGCGGGAGTTTCTCCAAGCGCACCCCGAAGCCGTGGCGGCATATGGCCGGGTGTTTCTGTTTGATGACTCACCCGGGTCGCAGCAGAGGGAAGTGTGGCCCTCGGAGGTGAAGTCTGGCGACCTGTTCTGGGATCTGGTCCGGTCCAACTTTATTCCGGTTTGCGGGATTCTCGTTCGCAAAGAGTGTGTGTCGGCCGTCGGCGGCTTCGATCCCCGCCTTGCGACCGCGGAGGATTGGGATCTCTGGCTGCGAATCTCGGAGAGTTCCCATTTTGCGGCACAGGAGGATATTGTGGCTGGTTACCGCCGGCCCGCTCTCGGCAGCGATCAGCTTTCGTCCAGGCCTGTGCTGATGAAAACTACCTCGGCCCGGGTCCAGGCCCGGGCCTTGGCATTGCCCCGCGCCCGGCGTGCGTCAGCGCCATTGCGGCAGGCTCTTCGCCGCTGGCACCTGCGGGTTCTCTGGAGTGAGTTGCTCATCGAGGTTCTTGGCGCGGATGCCGCGGGAGCCATAGTCCGCTGGCTGACTGCGGCGTGTATTTTCCCGACGGCGACGTTTGGTTCGCCCCTTGCCTGGCGCGTGGCCTGGCGGGCCGCACGGAAAAATATCCTGGGGTGGCCGGCAAATTCCCGGACTCTGGAAGAACTCAAGGACGAAATTTCCCGATGCCTGGGCAATGAGGTCGCACGCATCCCCACGCCATGTGCCGCCGAATAGTCCGAGGGCGCCGATTCCTGGCAGCCTACAGTCCCCCGCCGGCGATCCGGCGCCACTGCCGAAGAAGCGCCCCAAGCAAAGCATTCATGAACTCCTTGGTTCCCACGCCCTTTCCGAACGAGGGGGAACGGGGTTGTTTATGATTGGATTTGCCCATCGTCATCCGTGCCTCGTCGCGCAAAGCGGCGACCACCTTTGCCGCGTGTGAAGCAGCCTTACGTTTGACGAACTTTTGGTCGGCAATCCCTTCGCGATATGCCACTTCGTAGCCGGATGCGGTCATGAGGATGGAGAAATGCTCCCGCGCGTGCGCCTGAGCTTCTACAGAAAAACGGCGTCGCAAATTCGGGTTATCGAGCAGTTCCACACAGTGTTTTAAAAACGCCTCGACATCATCCGGAGCGCAGAGGAAACCCGTCGTGTTATCGCGAACACTCTCGGAGATGCCACCCACCCGTGAGCCAACAACCGGGAGGCCACACGACTGAGCCTCCATTACCGCAAGCGGCGCCGTGTCCGCGATGGACGGATAAATGAAAATGTCTGCGCAGCACAGAAGTTCTGCGACCTCCTCACGCGTTCTGCCGACCACGTTGCAGCAACGCGGATTTCCCTCCGCCGGTTCCGCCCCGATGTTCAAAAACAAAAGGTCCGGATATTTCTCCTGCAGCAAGGAGACCACTGCGCCAAGTGTGCGACCTCCTTTGAACGGATGAGAAATCGGCCCTCCGCGAGCCATCCCCGCCACAATCGGCGATCGCAGTGGCAGACCCAAGCGTGCCCGGCATTCCTCGCGATCCCGGACATGGAAAATGGTCGTATCGATGCCATTGGGAATATGCCGGACGGGATGGCAGCCGAGCAGGCTGTCCCGAAGCTGTCGCGTCATCCACGCCGAAGGGCCGACAACCTGGAGCCGGGAATGCTCGGAGGCCGTCTTCTTATGACGCCAGAGAAAGGCCGTCGTGTCGGAATAAAGCTTCAGTCCGGGCAAGTTGAGGTCGGGGCACTCGCCGCAACCGATGCGCCATCGACCGCAGCCAAGCGAATGGTGACAATACCCGGTAAAGGACAGCATGTCGTGGATCGTCCAAACGGTCGGTACCGTCTGCGAGAGCTCCGCCATGGAGAGCTGATGGATGAAACCTCCAAGATTGTGAGCATGAAGGACATCAGCTTCCCGCACCAACGGATGGTCCTTCAGTCGATCGCTGCCGCGCAATTCGTAGTCGGGCAGACTGGCCCGATGGCAGGCATCGGCATAAGCGAAATCAACGTTGCGATCAAAAACAACGGCTTCTGATCCTGGATCGGCCTTTACCCCGACCAGGAACCGTACGCGATGCCCTGCGCGTTTTTGCGCAATCCCGAGGTCCGAAATCAACCGTTCGGCTCCTGCGTGGGCGTCGTAGGAATTCAGGTGAAGAATCGAAAGGACTCCCGGCATGCGCGTTGGTGGATCGCCGCTAACGCCTGGCAGGGTGGATTCTTCGCCTCGACGAGTCGGCCCGAAACGTGTATCGATTCAAGCGTGACCGGTCAAACGGATTCTCAGAATGCAGGATAAGGCCGCCATCTTTCGCGAGTTTCTAGCCTTGCAATTGGAGATCTCCCGGCTTCGTGACTGGCAAGATCGTCTTAATGCTTCGCTGACCGAAAGTAAATCACGTCTCTCAGACATCCAGCACAGCCGGAGTTGGCAGATCACCGCACCACTACGAACGCTCGATGCTGCTCTTCGGGGAATTCGGCAGCCTCCCGCAGCCGAGGACCCTGGTGCGCCGCCGCCGCGAACGCCAGCCACAGAACCGATAATTTATCCCGAACCGCGCCGTCAGGAGGAAGTCATGGCGATCGATATGAGTGCCTCGCTGGAAGTGGGAAATATCTCCGGCATACAGCGAGTGACTTTTGAACTGACGACTGAAGCGCTGAAACTACCGCAGGTGAGGTGTCTGCCCTTCTTCGTCACCCACTCGGGAGGAGCGCGACAATGGCGGCCCAGGGCTCCGGCAACTCCGCTGTCCGCCCTCGATATGGAGAAGCTCCTGCTGCTCGATTCCGGATGGCGACGGCCGGCGGCCATCCGGCAGTTTTTGAAGAAATGCCACCGGCTGGATATCGTGGTGATTAGCTGCGTCTACGATCTCATTCCGATTGATTTCCCGGAATGGTTTCCGCCGGGATTTGGCACGACTTTTCGGACTTGGCTCGATTCGATTATCGAGCTTTCGGACGCTGTCGTTTGTATTTCGAAAACGACCGCCACAAGGTTGCGGGATTATGTCAGCCATCATCCGCACCTCCCGCGGCGGCTTTCACGAATCGGCTGGTGGCCACTGGGAGCGAAAGAAAATGACTCCCGCAGGATCGTGCAGCCCTGGTACGCACCGGAACAACCTTATGCGTTGATGGTCGGAACCATCGAACCTCGGAAAAATCACCGGTTTGTTATCGACGCATTTTCCCACGGCTGGCGAACGGGCGAGTTGGATCAAGCGCTCGTCATCGCGGGCCGCTACGGCTGGGGAGCCGAGAACGTCCTCGAAGGCCTGGCGAGTCATCCGGAGTTTGGCCGCCGTCTGTGGTGGTTCCCCGTCGTGAATGACGACGAATTGAGCGGACTCTACGACCGATGCGCAGCCGTGCTCATGGCCTCCTCGGCCGAGGGTTTCGGCCTGCCCGTAGTCGAAGGAGCCCGCTTCGGCAAGGCGGTGGTTCTCAGTGATATTCCCATCTTCCGAGAAATTGTGGCAAACGACGGGTATTTTTTCCGCCCGGGCGATGCGGCCTCGTTTCACAAAAGCTTGTTGCAGACACTCGACCCCGGCGCCGCGCCGACGCGCGTACGGACCGGGAGTTGGGCGGAAAGCGCGGCTACCCTACTCGATTTAATACGAGGCGATGGATATCAAATTCGCCTCGACTCTGATTAAGCGCCGAATTTGCGCCGCGCCGCTGCGATGACGCTCAAAGCAACTAGAGCACCATTCCCGTTAGAGCCACCGTCAGGAACATAACGAAACGATCTAATGCCGCCGACGCCGCTTGGGGGCAGTGATTGTGCCTCCAGCACCTCCCAAATAATATGCCTGGTAATATCCGCCCCCACTCCCGTCGGCACGATAACGAAAGACGAAAAACGGACCTCCGCTTCCATGCCTCGCCCGCATTCAGCAGACCCGGCACCTAGACCAGGTAACATGTGGTCTAACAGGACAATATTCTTCAATTCAATGCAAAATTTTTCTGGAAAACCTCCATCGGCATGGCGGGTTTGAAGGGTTGCGAGCTGCGAGTGAGGAGGCGCGATCAATCTCCGATCCGCAGCAGGCCCTCCCATTGGCGAAAAGACCCCTTTAAAAGCCCATGCTCTCGGCGACTTGGAAATTCGAAATGACAAAGCGTTCGATCTGCTTGCCGTCCGGCTGGCGAAAAGCGCACACCTGCGGAATTCGCTACCGGCTGCTTCCCACCCGCCGAAGGTTAGCTGAGGTTAACCAACCGTTGCCCTGCTCAGTGCTTGAGTTCAGAGATGTCGTCCCCAACGGCTCGTTAAGATCGCCGTGCGATTTTGAGTCAGAGCGAGAGTGCTTTCTCGAGCGCCTTCCGCATGACCGTTACGTCGGCATCGACGCCGGTCCAGTACTTGATTCCGATCACACCCTGATTGACGAGCATCGCCAGGCCGTCCATCACGCGGCAACCACGTGCTTCCGCATCGCGAATCCAGAGTGTGCGTGGTGGATTGGGGATGCCGTCGGCTACGACCATGTGGGGCCGCAACGAATCGGCATCCACATCGAGTCGCTCGTCCACATGGGGATATAGGCCAATCGAGGTGTTGTTAATGACGATGTCGGCTTCGCCGGGCACACGGAATCGCTCCGTCCACGGAAGACCCTCCGCCGTTGCCGGCGTTTTGTCCTTCAGAAGCTGGGCCAGTTCTTCGCCACGTTGCGTGCTGCGGTTGACGACGCAGATGTGTGCAGCGCCCGCCAGCGCCATTTCCACGGCGACAGCCCGGGCCGCTCCGCCGGCGCCAAAAATGACCACCATTTTCCCAGACGGATCAATAATATCTTGCATGGCGTGGACGAAACCGCGGCCATCCGTGTTTTCGCCGATGTATTTGTCACCTCGCAAAACGACCGTGTTCACCGCACCGATGATTTTCGCGGAGTCGCCGAGTCCATCCAGATGCTCGATCACTGCGATCTTGTGCGGGATTGAACAATTGAACCCGACCCATCCCATGGCCTTTGCGCCGCGCAGTGCGTCCGCCAGCCGCTCGGGAGGCACTTCGCAATTGATGTAACGCCAGTTCAGCCCGTGATGTTGGAAGGCGGCCTCCACCATAGCGACGGTCGGATTTTCCGCCACCGGAGTCGCGAAACAACCGGTGAGTTTTGCAAGGAAGTTGGGAGGTTCAGGATTCATAAAAATCAAGCATTTAGCGGTTTTTCGCGACCAAGCGATTCAATACCTGGTGGAGATTCTGAAAACCCCCATCGGAGAAGTGACCGTCGATCACCGGCTGGCGCAGTCCTACGACGCGAAGAGCGGCAAGATCGAACTCCCCAACAAGCTCGGCGCGATGCAGCTCCTTGCCAAAATGTGCGGATGGCAGGCCCCGGAGCGCACGAAATCGACCATAATTTCAAGGAGCAGCAGGAACTCGTTGAGGTGATCGCTCGGCCGAGAGGACGTGGAGCAGCACGCAAAGCGTGCCGGATAGCTGGCACGATTGGCGGAGTTGAATGCTGGCCGCGGCGACTGTTTTGAGCATCTCACGCTTGACGTTGGAATTGGAATCCACCTCCAGACAGATTGTTCTTCGAATGAATGCCCAGAAGCGCCTTTCGCTAGCCAATAACTCCGATTTGGCATGATATCCGAAAATGACAGAATCACTTGTTAGGCCGCGCGTCAATTGGAGAGGCCAATGTCAAGCAACCAAACTCCTGATCCCGATGCGTTTCGTGACTTCGAACACGCAGGTTGGACGTCTAACGTCCGAATACGAGGCGGCGTTCACACGCATCACGAGACAGGCCGTTGCGCCGTTATTGGATGCAGTGAACCTGCGCCACGGGGCTCGGCTCCTCGACGTTGCGACCTGACCGGGTTATGTCGCGGCTGCCGCGGCCGAGCGCGGAGCGAGGGCCCTGGGTGTCGACTTTTCCGCTCCGATCGCTTCAAAGCTTTTACTCCGGATCTTTACGAGTTGGCAGATTGGCTCAAGGGATGCGGAGTAGAGACGGTGGCTTTGGAATCGACGGGCATCTACTGGATCACCCTTTACGAGATCCTTGAGGAGCGCGGCTTCCAAGTCCGGGTGGTCAATGCCCGGCATGTCAAGAACGTGCCTGGTCGCACCAAGACCGACGTGCTCGATTGCCAGCACTTTTCGAGATGAACGTACAGTTAAGCAACGTGATCAGTGACATTGTCGGGGAGAGCGGGATGCGTATTTTAGAGGCAATCCTGGCCGGAGAGCATGATCCCGAAGCGCTGGCGAGGTTGTGCAGCACTCGCATTAAAGCCTCCCGACAAACCGTAGCCAAAAGCCTGCATGGCAACTGGCGCGAGGAGTTGCTCTTCGCATTGCGCGTGGCCATGGACTCCTATCGCTTTGCTCAAAGTAAAATCGCTCAGTGCGATGAACGCATCGGCCAGCACCTGGCACAATTTGAAGATCGCGCCGCGTTGGACACCCCGCCTGCGAGCTTGAAGAGCGAATTGCATCGGATCTGTGGCGTAGACCTGACAAAAATACCCGGCATCAAAGAGCAAGCCGCCCAGATCATTATTTCCGAAGTCGGCCTGGACATCACCCGGTGGAACACCGAGAAGCAGTTCGCTTCCTTTCTCGGACTCTGCCCGAACAACGCAATCAGTGGCGGCAAAGTGCTACGTCGCTCCACGCGCAAAGTTTACAATCGAGCCGCCGACGCGCTGCGGCTTTGCTCACAGAGTCTAACTCACAGCAAGACAGCGCTCGGGGCAAAGTATCGCCGCCTCAAAGGGCGCTTGGGCGCTCCCAAAGCCATCGTTGCCATGGCCCATCATCTCGCCCGCCTCGTCTACAGAATGCTGCGCTACGGGCGCCGCTACGTCGAAAAAGGCATGGCCGAATACGATATAAGATTCCGACTTCAACGCCTCAAATGGCTTAAACGCGAGGCAAAGTCACTCGACATGCAACTCCTTCCAGCTTAATTAACAACGCCACTGGTTCCTGAAGAGTTTGAGGAACGAAGAAATATCCATTATCTTATCTCTGCAACGGAGGATCTCGTGCCTGACCTCGCTCCATTCGATCACTCTCGGGCCGCGGCTTTCGAGGAGCGCTTGGTCGGCGTCTTGAACGCCGGGGCGCTTTGTCTTATGACCTCTCTGGGCCACCGGGTAGGGCTTTTCGACGCCATGGCAGACATGCCGGCCGCGAGTAGTGAAGCGATCGCGGCGCGCTCCGGCCTCAACGAGCGTTACGTGCGCGAATGGTTGGGGGCGATGGTCGCCAGCGGGGTTGTGGATTACGACCCACGAGACGGCACCTACGCCTTCCCGCGCGAACACGCCGTCTTTCTCACTCGGGCTGCCACCCCCGCCAACCTGGCCGTGTTTGCGCAGTACATCCCTCTGCTCGGGAGGGTCGAAGACGACGTTGTGGCATGCTTCCGCTTGGGCGGCGGCGTACCTTACGCCCGATTCGAGCGCTTCCATGAGGTCATGGCGGAAGACAGCGGCCAGACCGTGCTGCCGGTGCTAAAAAGCCACATTCTGCCGCTGGTGTCGGGCATCGATGAGCGGCTGAAGGACGGCATCCGTATCCTCGACGTCGGCTGCGGGCGGGGCCGGGCCTTGAACCTGCTGGCTACCTGGTTCCCTAATAGCAGGTTCGTCGGAATCGATCTCTCGGAAGAGGCTATCAAATTCGCGCGCGTCGAGGCCGAACAGCGGGGCAACAAGAACGTGAGCTTCATCGCTCGCGACCTCAGCCGTTTCGACCAGCAGGCCCAACCAGGCACTTTTGACTTCATCACCACCTTCGATGCCGTTCACGACCAAGCCAGCCCGCGAAATATCCTACGCGGCATTCGGATCTCGCTCGCCGACGACGGAGTCTACTTGGCGCAGGACATCAAAGCCTCGAGCGACGTCCAGCACAACCGGAAGCACCCGATTGGTTCCCTGCTTTACACGATTTCGTGCATGCACTGCATGACGGTGTCGTTGGCGCAAGGCGGTGATGGCCTCGGCGCAATGTGGGGCAAGGAGATGGCGGTGCAGTATCTTCAGAAAGCAGGGTTTCACTCCGTCGAAGTGCATGAACTGGCCCATGACTTCCAGAACTACTACTACGTCTGCCGGCCTTGAAGGCCGCAGATTTTCCAGCAGGCTGCGCCCGCAACGCACGCGTGCCGACAATCGCAGATAAACTTGCACAGGTCGAACCGCCTTGGGTGAGCTAGGTGTGTAGCGACCTGAAAACATAAACGGCGATGAGTAGATGCCGAGCCAGATCCTGAGGAGATGCATGAACACTTCAACAATCGCGACGCCAGCAAAGCCAACGTTTGAACTGGCAAAACAGACACCCAAATGTCTGATTTGGCGCGAGCTGGGGCCTCAAAAACGGCACGCAGTTTTTTACGATGATCTGGCGATATTTCGGAACTCGTTGGTATTCAATAAAGCCAGCACCCGGATTCGAACCGGGGACCTACTGATTGCAAATCAGCTGTAAGGCTGGAGCGCAACGGCAACGCCAGCAAGTGCTCCCGTTGGCGGAACTCGCCCTTAGAGCCTATGCTCCCCGCGATTTGCAATGTCGAGATAACACACCGCTCGATCTGTTGCGCTTTCGCCGCAAGACCGAGACATCAAAAACATCGGCGGAAACTGGTGAACTTCGGGGGAAATTTTCCCACAGACTTTCCCACTTGGCTTTTTTAGCTGACGTAAGAGGCCGTCATATGTTGCAGACCTCCGAAAGAGGTGGAAACGATTCGAGCGTTGGCTCCCTGCCGAAAAGCGCAAGGCGATCAACTCGATTGCACAGCTGGACGTCAGGCGGTTTCTTGATTCTTGCAATCTCTCACCGACTGCCGAGCGAAATCAGCTTCGCAACCTTTCTGTGCTGTTCACATGGGCGGTGTCAAAACACCACATGGTCGAGAATCCATGCAGGGGAATCAAAGTTGAAAGCGCCAAGGAAAGGCAGCCGCCAACGATTTTGCGGATTTCGGAACTGCGGAAGCTTCTGGCTCTCGCCAAGGACGGCTTCAAGGTCGAAGCCGCGGAAGATGAAAAGGCGGCCTGGCGGAAGAAGTTCGGCTCGATTTCAATTCTCGTTCCGCCGATGGACATGGTGCCTATTATCGCGGTCGGTTGCTTCGCCGGTGTGCGTCCTATTGAATCGACACGCATCGAATGGGAAATGATTGACTTCGACCGCAAGCACATTGACTTGCCGGCCGCAATAACGAAGGACGGCCAGCGTCGGATTGTGGATATGTCTGACAACCTGATCGAATGGTTATTTCTTTGCCGCAAGCCGTCCGGAAAGATCCTACCCGAGAACTTCCGCAGAAAGCGCTGGGCGCTGTGCCAGGCGATGAACTGGAAAGACGGTTGGCCGGAGGACATCTTGAGACATTCTTATGGCTCTTACCATCTCGCGAGTACCGCAATGCTGCCCTTTCGGCCGATCAAATGGGGCACAAGAATGCGCGAATGCTATATGCGCACTATCGAGAGGTCGTGAAAAACTCCGCCGATATCACTGACTACTGGACAACCTTTCCGTCAGGCAGTGCCAAAGTAGCCAGGTTCGCGGCGTGATCCATTAGGAAAGGACGATCTGGAATTTGTCGCTAAAACGACAGGGTGAGGTTGTTCTTCACAACCATTGCCGAACATGGGCAAGTGTCCATTCCCGCCGAATTACGCCGCGAAATGAAACTCACGCCAGGGCAGACGGTTCTTCGGGAGAAAGTTTCCGCGACGGAGTGTCGAGTAGTAATCGAGCCGCGCAGAGTCTCCAAGCCCGATCCGGTTGCCGCAATCGGTTTCGCCAAGCGCCATGGTCTGCCCGTGCCTACAACAGCTGAATGGATGAAGATCCTCCGAGAAGGGGAAGACGACTGATGTCGTGGGTGGTTGATACCTCGGTGCTGCTCGACATTCATTCGGCCGACGCGGCATTTAGCCACGCTTCGGCGGAGTGCCTAGCCAAGTATTGCGCAAGGGCTCGGTCATTTCACCGGTCACATATGTGGAGCTAGCTCCGGCCTTTGAGGGTGATGCGGCTCTCCCAGGAGCAGTTCCTCGCCGAAGTCGGGGTCGAATGGCCAGTGTTGTGGACGCTTCGCGACACAGAAGCAGCGCAAGATTTGTGGACCGCTTACATTCAGCAAAAGCACGACGGCCATGTTGCGAAACGCCGGGTCGCGGACGTGCTCATCGAGGCGTTTGCTCGCCGTTTTCAAGGGCTCATTACGCGAAATCCAAAGCATTTTACGAGGGTACCAGTAGTCCTTCCGTAACGGTTGCCGGTAGCCGCGTCCGCCATTTGGAAATTTCTTTCGGCATTTCTAACAATCGAAGCAAAGCCCCTCACGGAAACGTCGCCCGGATCCCGGCCATGACCACGGCGCGGTTCCGCCCGGGCGTGGCCTAAGGGTCGGTCGGGAAGGCGCGCCGCGCGTCGCGGCGCTGCTCCACGTGAATGAACCGCGAAGGCCCCGCCGGGACGTTGCCGTCGCGCAGATGCTCGCGTGCGGCAGGCCCGAGGCGAACCTCATCTGCATGTTGTCGGTCCCGCGAAGGCGGCAGTCGTCCGGCGCGTCGTAGACGTCAACCTTGAGTACGGGTCCGCCTGGCGCCCGGCCGCTCGAGGCCGCCGCGATGTTCGCCGCGAGCGCATAGAGCGTGGCGGATCGGTCGGCGCGGCCTCGACACCGTTGCTCACGAACACTGTCCGCCATGCACGTCGATGGCGTTCCCGTGGAACTGGAGGTGCCACGTGAACGCGTCGCTCGAGTAGATCTCCTCGAACGCCATCTGGAAGACCGACTCCGCCGTATGTCCCACGTCCGCCTCCAGGTAGGGACGGCTCGACTGTTCGCAGGACGCGCCGCCGTGTTCTGGTCCCGGTCGGCCCCGGCGATGAGGAGGGTGCGGGCGCGCAGGGCCAGGATAGGCTTCGATCGCTTCGTCTGCCGTCTCGAGGTCGTCAATGGGGTGCGGCGCCGAGAGGCTCAGCGCCCGCTGCGGCTGCGGATCGAAGACATAGGTGCCCCAGCCTCGGCGCGTCGGATCGGCGGGATCGGTGATGGGCACGCCCGAGGGATGCGTCGCGGGGGCGGGGATCTGGCCCGGTACGCCCTCCATGAGGACGTAGTAGGTCCGGCCCGAGGGCGTGTCGAGAAACTGAACGACGTTGTAGGTGGAACTGATCATCCGGGCCTGGAGTGTGCGCGGGGCCCCAGGAGCCGGCGAGGAGGCTTTGAAAGACGGCGCGCCACTCGGCCAGCTGGGATGCCGTGGGGAGCACGTATTCGTTGTGCTGATCGGCCGTGTCCGCCGTGGCCCGATCCGTTCACGTTCGTGATCGAAGGCAGGAACTCCGTCTTGACGAAGGCCGCGAGATCGCCGGCGGCCGAGGGGAGCGGCAAGGAGACGTCGGCCGTCTTGAAGACGATGACCACGTTGTCGATGATGAAATCATCGATGTCGTCGGCCCCCTCGCCCCGCGAGTTGCGGGATTCGACGTGGAAGACGTTGCCGGTCTCCCTCAATTGGTGGTGCGGCTCGATCAGCAGGATGTTGCCATTCCATGCGTCTCTCGCCGGGCTCGCCGGCAGCCCGCCAAAGACATCGATGCCATTGACCTGCACGATGTTTCTCGCATGATCGACATCACGCGATTGAAACATCAGGAAAGCCGTCTCGCGGGGATTGACGCCCGGGCAATCGAAGGAGAAGGCTTCGTCGGACCCGCGAATGGGACGTTGGGCTCGACATCGTTGAACGTCCCCGGGTCATCGCCGAAGTGCTGCCGTTGGAAGAGGATGACGGTGAAATTGGTCGTCATGGTTTAGTCTTTGCTCTCCGGTTTTGGCTTCACCAAAATCTGTACGGACCTGAATTCGCATGCGAGCAGGAATTCATTGGACGTGCGCTGCAACGGGCCAGTCGACCGGCACAGACCGCACGCCGAATAACAACAGGAAATGCGTGAGAAAATCCCGAAAGCGATTGCGACGCTGTATCGGCTCCGTGATAAGAGGTTTCTATGTGCCTTGACGAATCTTCTTCGTTGGGCTTGGAAACCATTCCAACATGCGCGCCGCAGCCGGCAGCCGTGCGCTGTGCGGGCGAGCAAGGCGTTAGCTTCCCCACGCCGAGGTGTGCCGCGCCGTCCATCATGGGAACTGATAACGCGCGCAATTCCGAGCCTGGACGTGACCCGCAGTCGGCACATACCTGCCCCCTTTGGGCGACGCGTCCGGCGGTACGGGTTGTAGATTCCCCGTTGTTCACGCAATCACTCATCGGCATAGAAAAGATGGCCTGGGAAAAACTTGCCGGAAGACTGAACAAACTTCCACTGATTCTTGCTGGACCTATCCTCAGACAGGTCACGACCAACAGCGTGACCGTCTCGGTCGCCCTTTCGGGAGGCCGATGTCACGCTGACCATCTATGCTTCCGCTAGCCCGCTCCCACGGAAGTTGGGAGCCGCAACCCGCAAAACGACCGCGATAGGTGCGAATCTTCACATCGTCGCGGTGACCACGACTCTAATTGCAGAGAAGCTGTCTCCCGGGAATCTATACCTGTGCACGCACCTTCATTCCTGGATCGGAGTGTTTCCGTGCGTTTGCCGGGAAGCGTTACGCGCTCCATCCGCGCCGCCGCCAACACAGAATCCGCTGGCATATGCCCCGATTCCGCTTCCGAAGCTCTTCGTTTGCCTCCGCCGGATCCCAACAAGCTACGACTGTTCCACGGGTCATGCCGAAAACCGCACGGCGAAGCGGAGGATGCGCTGGCCATCCTGGACCAGTTGATGGCCTCCACCGCAGAAAAGCCGAACGAACGGCCCCACCAACTTTTACTCACAGGAGATCAGATCTACGCCGACGACGTTGCCGACTCGCTGCTTTTGCTCCTCACCGACGCAGGTGAAACGCTGCTTGGCTGGAACGGAACTCTTCTGGTCTTTCCGCCCCCTGCTTCCTGGAGCAGACCGAGAGACCTGTCGCCATATGCACGTGAAAAAATTCTCGCAGGTGTGGGTTTCACCTCAGAAGACCTTCTCACTCATCTCATGTTTCTGGCAGATATCTTTCCATGATCTGTCTTCGATGGTCGGATGCATTGTGGCCTACGTCCTCGGGAGGGATGGACGACTTGCCTACATTCGAGGATATCAAAGCGTCGGTGCTCGGGAGCCCCGGACAAGACAAGCTCGGCTAGAAGATCAGCGATCGTAAAAAAGAAGATCGACGATCAGCGAACGAGACTAAGGCTTTTCCGTAAAGCTTCCCAAGGTACGCAAGGCTCTAACAAACATTCCAACGTATATGATCTGCGACGATCATGAGGTGACCGACGATTGGAATATGACGCGCGACTTCTGTGAGGAGGTCTACGTACTTACGCTCGGTGTGCGCATGGTGCGCAACGCGCTCGTCGCCTTTGTTCTTTGTCAGGCATGGGGAAATCGACCCGACCTGTTCGACCCGAACGTGCGGCTGCCCACTCCTCCTTTTAAGCCACCAGGCGCAAGGCTCCTCGAGCTATTTGCCAACTACGAACAGAATTCCGACGAGATCCGGCAAGTTGTCGCGTGCATACCGCCAAAGAGCTTGAGCAGGCACCGGAAACTGATTGCGTCTTCCATGAAGACGCCTCCCTCCGTACGACTTTAAGATAGATTGCCCGGGGCACGTGATCCTAGTGACGGACACGCGCACCTGGCCGACCCTATTGAAGAAAGGGGCGCATGACCGCGCCGGACTTGCTCGGACCGGATGAACTGGTCAAGCAGCTCACTTTGTCCGCCACCGATAAGCCGAAGCTGGTGGTTCTCAGCACAAATGCCCTCATGCTCCGAGCCGATCGAACCGCGGCCCAGATCCGTCGGTATGGGGAGGACTACGACAATGAACTCTATGAATCCTGGCTATTTCCTTCACTGGCCTTCGATCGGCTGGTGGTACAACTCAGCAAAATGCCTCCTCCTCACCGGTCAGGTCATCATCTTATCCGGAGACTACCACTACGCATTCGCAACCCGTCTCGATTACTGGGGCGACGACACGGCTCGGGGAGGCGCCTCAGCCGGCAAAGCTGGTCATCGCTCAGTTGGTGTCTAGCGCGTTGAGAAATGAAAAGGACAGCACCCGAGAGCATCAGCAAGACGGGTACACATACCACCGAGGATGGCTTGAAGGGATCTTTATGCCAGAGCACAAGCCGGAAGGGTATGCAGGCTGGAACCGCCCTGCGTTATCGGGTAAGCTTAGCGTGGGGGAGGGCCGGTTTGAGGACCAACAGGTTGCGCACCGCCTATTCGGTGGACGGCGATCAGCCGACGCTCAGGCACGAGCTGAGCGGCGGTAGGAAGGAGTTTTCTGATCACATTGACGGCGGTGCCTGATTACCGGTATCGGCTCGAGTATCTGCACGCCTTTGATACGGACCGGAAAGCGCCAACGGCGCCCCCCATCGGTCCTGTCGCTGGCGAGACCCCGCGGGACCGAATCGACGCGGCCAAGAAACAGGCGCTGGCGGAGGCCGCGCGCCGCGCCTTGCACAATTCAAGGGAGCTCCGCCAAGATTGTCGGTCTCAACAACATCGCTGAAATCAA
>CAWEOV010000009.1:0-30326 GCA_963810765.1 uncultured Verrucomicrobiae bacterium | reverse complement strand
CATCGGACTGAGCCGCGCCCGTCGCGTAGAGGAATTCGTAGTAGGCACGCTTTTCCGGATTCTTCTCGCTCGCGATAATTTTCGCGTGTTCTTCCGCGGTCACGGCGCGGCGGCGCTTGGCGCGGATCTTCGGCCAGACCCGCTTGGCCAGGATCGGGCCAAGCCAACCAGCCCAAGTCACAAGCGAGATTGTGCAGACGACGAGATAATGGGCAACCGAGTGGCCGTTGTTGTGCACGATCGAGAGCAGATCCTCTGCGGTTGTCTGGACGAGCGGCTTGTGGCGGATCGGATCGAACGCTTTCGAGCCAGAAGGCCCGCGCGCAGCGTTCCTGGGAAGACGCGATTCCATGCGTACCCATCTCGTGCATGACTGCCATCCAGGTGCGCGTGCTCATCTTCGCGTCGTGCGCGGAAAGATACGCGCGTGCCATAGTGAGATTCAGTGTCGGCAACCGATGCGCTTCGTTTTTGACGTGAAGCAGCTTTGCCGCCGCCCTGCGGTCGTTGGTGCGGAGGCTGCCCTGCTTGCCGGATTCATTGTCCTGCCAGTAGAAGATGCCGTTCGCTCGCCGGAAGAGACGGTATTTGTTGAGCATGGACGTCGATCTCGGGTTCGGAGATAGCACGCCGAACGTCCTTCCGCCGTTACCGAGCACTCGCGGAGTTTGCGGCAGAGTCCGGAGGAATTCTACTTCGCTCGGAGGCTCTGCTGGCAAATCCGCTGGCAAACGGCCCTTTTTCAGGGTTTTCGCGGTCATCGTGAGCTCATAAGCAACTGATACACAGTCAGTTACAGCATGGCTCCTGAGGTAGGATTCGAACCTACGACCAATCGGTTAACAGCCGACCGCTCTACCACTGAGCTACTCAGGATTTTGCCGTTTAATCGGGTTGGGTAGAAAAACCACAATCCGCTCGCTTGTCAAGGTAGCGGCGGCGGATTCGCAAGCCACGCGGCCCACACTCTAATGAAGTGCCGGCGGCACCCCAATTTGACGAAACCTTATTACCTCAAAGGAGATTTGTTCAACGGGTGCAACGCGCGGAACTTGAGAAACTGGAGTCCGGCACTCAAAGTTGCGAGCGTAGGGTCGTGGATGCGCTAGGTTGTTCGATGGCATGAAAGCTGTCGTGATTTCGCGTCCGGGTCCGCCGGACGTTTTCAAGATCGAAGAGCGGCCCAAGCCTTTTCTTGAGGCGGCAGAGGTGCTGATTGGCGTGAAGGCGGCGGGGTTGAATCGCGCCGACTTGATTCAACGTGATGGACGCTACCCTGCCCCGCCGGCTGCGCCCGCCGATATCCCCGGTCTCGAGGTCGCAGGTGTGATCGAGAAGGTCGGCGCGGATGTGCGGCGCTGGAAGATTGGCGATCCCGTGTGCGCACTGCTGGCGGGCGGAGGCTATGCCGAATATGTGGCGGTCAAGGCTGGTCACTGCCTGCCCGTGCCAGGAGGATGGAGCTTCACCGAAGCGGCGACATTACCCGAAGCCGTGTTCACCGTTTGGCACAATGTATTCCAACGCGGGCGACTTCAATCTGGAGAGCGTTTTCTGGTGCATGGCGGGAGCAGTGGCATTGGCCTTGCAGCCATCCAACTCGTCTCAGCGCACAAGGCGCGCGCGTTCGCGACCGCAGGCAGCGACGAGAAGTGCCGGGCTTGCGAGTTGGCGGGCGCCGAGCGCGCGATCAATTACCGCAACGAAGATTTCGAGACGGCGCTGAAAGGCGAAGGGCTGGACGTGATCCTCGACATGGTCGGCGGCGACTATGTGGCGAAAAATTTGAGACTGCTGCGGCCGGATGGCCGGCTCGTGTTCATCAACGCAGTGAACGGAGCTAGGGGAGAGTTCAACGCGCAAGACATCATGGCACGACGCATCACGATCACCGGGAGCACACTGCGCAGCCGCCCAAGCGGATTCAAGAGCGCGCTCGCGACCGAGGTCGAGCAGCACGTCTGGCCGCTGATCGAGGCGGGAAGGTTTCGGGCGAATGTTTTTGCGGCCTTTCGCCTCGACAAAGCTGCCGAGGCACATGATTTGATGGAAAGCGGCCGGCACGTCGGGAAGATTGTGCTCGTAGTTTAGACAAGCTAGTCGATTAGCGACGTCCTCGCCACCCTTGGCAATTCCGTTTGAGCGAGTTGCCTGCCTGTTTGTGGCTCCTTGATTGCAAAGCCTGGCGAGACCAGCTCTTTCAAGGCAACGCAGCGGGAGCTTCATCGCTCTCCCTCTCGGCGCTGTTAATCGCATCGATCAACAGCCGGATGGTGCCAAAATCGCGCTTGTGCGGGGTAAGGACGATCCGGTGAAAATGCGCAAGATGCGTATCATCGGCTTCCTCAGGCAGGGCGGCGCTCTGGACGATCCTGTCCGCGGCAAGCAATGCGTCGAAGTCTTTGTTGAGCTGGTCAATCGCAGATTCTCGCAGTCGATGATTAATCCGAATTACCATCCTGGCCTTCACCCAGCGGTACGAATGAAAATTATGATAAAATTGCGCCACCTCCCGAATGGTCTCTTCCAAGCCGCGGGTGATCTTGAATAAGTTGAGATCGCTTGGAGAAATGAGCCTTTGCTCGAGCAGATCATTGATCACAAACCGCCGCCAGGTCTCCCAGTAGTGGCCGTTGGGGCGGTCGAGCAACACCATTGGGACGATTGGGCTCTTTCCTGTCTGCATGAGAGTCAGGACTTCGCAACCTTCATCGTGCGTGCCGAACCCGCCAGGGAGCAGCACAAAGGCGTGCGTTTCCTTCACAAAATGGAGCTTCCTTGTGAAGAAATAGCGGAAGTTGATCAGTTTCGGATCTCCATGGATCGTTTCGTTCGCACGCTGCTCGAACGGCAGCCGGATGTTGAGACCAAAGCTCTTCGCGGCACCCGCCCCCTCCTGGGCGGCACCCATGATCCCATCGCCCCCTCCAGTAATGACCATCCAATCGAGCTCCACCATGCGGCGGGAAAATTCCCGTGCGAGTTTGTATTCCTCCGCATCGGATCTTGTTCGAGCGCTGCCAAAAACGGCCACTTTGCGGATCCCTTGATAGTTCCCGAAAACGGTTGATGCGTGGCGCAATTCGCGCATCGCGCGATTGTAGAGCTTGAGATCGGCGATGGCTGTTTTGTCCTTCCCGAACCGAAGAACAGTCTCAATCATTTCTTCCAGGATCTCGCCCTGTCTTCCCTGAGCGACTTCAGCCACGAGATCTTTGATTCGGGGGTCCTTCACTTTTGCTTTCATAACAAAAACTTGTG
The DNA here is from genome assembly GCA_963810765.1 of uncultured Verrucomicrobiae bacterium. Lineage (GTDB taxonomy): Bacteria > Verrucomicrobiota > Verrucomicrobiia > Chthoniobacterales > Terrimicrobiaceae > DASTFP01. The sequence goes on along the minus strand of CAWEOV010000009.1, from coordinate 27,065 downwards.
CTGGAAGATTGGCGCAAGTCGCACCGCACTTCCGGCTCGCGTTAAAATCCGAACCCATGATCATAGTCATTCGTCCCCGAGCGTCAAAAGAACAAATCGCCCAGGTCATCTCCGAGGTCGAAAAACTCGGCTACACGCCCGCCCCGATCCACGGCGCCACCCAGACGGTGGTGGCTGCGATTGGTGACGAACGCACGCATGCCAACCTCGAATCGCTCACCGCGTTGCCACAGGTCGAAAGCGTTCTGCGCGTTCAAAAGCGATATAAATTGGCCAGCCGGGAATCGCATCCAGACAATACGGTAGTCAACGCCGCGGGGGTCGAAATCGGCGGGAAAGGCTTTTGCCTCATGGCCGGACCTTGCTCGGTGGAAAGTGAAGACCAGCTTCTCAGCACGGCTGCGGCCGTGAGGGCGGCGGGTGCGACCGTGCTGCGCGGCGGCGCTTACAAACCGCGCACGTCCCCCTACGAGTTCCAAGGCCTCGGCAAGGAGGGCCTGCGGTTGCTAGCCCTTGCGCGCGAGAAAACCGGTCTAAAGATCATCACTGAGGTGCTCAGCGAACGTGACGTTGAACACGTCGCGGAGGTCGCGGACATCCTTCAAATCGGAGCGCGGAACGGGCAGAACTTCCAGCTTCTCATCGAAGCGGCCAGAAGCGGCAAGCCGATCCTGCTCAAGCGCGGAATGAACGAACGCATCGAGGAATGGCTGCTCGCGGCCGAATATATTCTGGCGCATGGAAATCCCAACGTCTTACTCTGCGAGCGCGGCATCCGGACCTTCGAGACTTACACTCGGAATACTCTTGATTTGGCAGCCGTGGCCGTCGCCAAGAAAGAATCTCACCTTCCGGTCATCGTGGACCCAAGCCAGGGTTGCGGCCGGGCGGACCTCGTGATCGCACTTTGCTGCGGCGCGGTGGCCACAGGCGCCGACGGACTGCTCGTCGAAGTGCATCCGAATCCCGCCGAGGCTCTGAGTGACGGCCAGCAACAGGTGGACTTCGCCTCTTTTCGAAAGCTCTCAGCGGCAATTCAGCCCTTCCTGGCGGCGGCGAATAGAACGAGACAGTCGCTTGCCGAAGTTAAGTAGGCCGAAGGGCGACAAGATTGGGTCGTCCCTATAGCCGAACGGGCTGGCTCCGCACGCGGTTCAGATTCCGCCCCACGGAGAAAAACGAATCGCGCCACCGTGCGCGACCTTTACTCGCTATGTTTCGTAATGCTTCTCGCCCAGCGTGATCTTCGGCCTTCCGTTGGCGACACGCCATTTATTGGTATCGCGAAGGGAATAGACGCAGCCACAATACTCCTGCATGTAAAACTGCTCCCGCTTGGAGATTTCCACCATGCGCTGCGCACCGCCTTTCTTGCGCCAGTTTAGCGTCCAATAGATCATCCCCGGGTAACGCGACGCCGCGCGCTCACCACACGCGTTGATCTGTTCCATGTTTTTCCAGCGCGAAATACCCAGACAGCTTGTAATGACTGGAAAGCCGTTTTCGTGCGCGTAAAGAGCGGTTCGCTCGAATCGCATATCGAAGCATACCGTGCAACGCGCGCCACGCTCGGGTTCCCATTCGAGTCCCTTCGCGCGAGCAAACCAGTCGTGGGTATCGTAGTCCGCATCGACAAAGGGAATGGAATGCTTTTCTGCAAACCGGATGTTCTCGGCCTTGCGCAGTTCATATTCCTCCCGCGGGTGAATGTTTGGATTGTAGAAGTATACAGTCAGACCGAGACCGGAGGCGCGCACCGCTTCGATCACCTCGCCTGAACACGGAGCGCAACAGGAATGCAGAAGCACGTTCTTGTGCCCCTCTGGCACATTAAGGATTGGACGTTGAAAATCCTTCAACGAGAGCGCGGAAGACATCGGATTACTTTTCGAGCACGATCATCTCGGCGTCAATCGCTGTAATGACCCCAACCCGTCGCTTCGTGTAGCCCGGACGGACAAATTGCACCCGATGCGAGTAAATCTTGCCATGCTTACCTCGCTGGGACCCGATCGGCACCTAGTCCACCTGCGGAGGAACCTGCCGAAAAGAGATCTCGCGTCGAGTGGTGGCACTCTTGAGCACGACCGCATCCGCGCCATGAACCCGGGCATTGTAAACCATGCTCTTGCGTAGAAAAAGCCAGTCTCGATCGCTCTCGAAAGCGAGCCTTCCAATCGCCGTGTAGGGACTGCTGGGAAACTTGGTAAGGATAGGGATCACAGCTGCGGCAGGCTTCGCCGGATAAACCCGGCTTCCGTACGAGGTATAGTAGGCTGCCGTTGAATTCACAGTCGCGCAACCGGACAGCATGGCCAAGATTCCCGTAAGCCCAGCAACAATCGGTGTTGCATGACGCGAAGTCATGGGCATAAATGTATAAATTATGGCGATGCCGTGAAAACGAAAGTCGTGATTTGGGCGAGTTTGGGTCTGTTAGCCGTGTTGCCTTTGGCGGAAGCGGGTCCGCGGGCAGGCGTGTTTGTGCGCGCAGGCGGAGCTTGGTGTCCTCCCGTGCGAGCAATTTGCCCTCGAGTTCCCATCTGCCCTCCGGTGGTCTGTCGCAGTTGGCCAGTGTACTACTATCCCTCCTACTCCGTTTGGGCGTCGTCCCCAGTCATTTCCTCCACCAGTTTCAGTAACGTTTCACCGGCTTTTTCAGATGGCGAAACCGGGATTTACCGTGTTTCGGCGCCGGTGATTTCCGAGCCGCCCGTTATTGATTCTCCGGGAACCACGTTTAGGTGGCGGCATTGATTTCCCCCGCAGAAGTGCGGCCTTCCTTGGATTACAAACCAAGGAGGGCCGCCTCTGTTTCCGCGGGCGAACCAATGAGCGTGGTTTTCATTCCTTTGGTCTGAGGAGGCTCAGGAAGCCTTGAATATCTCCGTTGACAAGGTGCCCGGAAAAATCGAATTAAGGCATACTTCCAGATCTGGCCAATGCTGAGCATGGTGACCGTAGCTCAATGGTAGAGCTCCAGATTGTGGTTCTGGCTGTTGCGGGTTCGAGTCCCGTCGGTCACCCCACCTTTTTTAGAGGTCAAAACGCTCTGAAACGCGCATAAATAAAGGCTCTACTGGCGATTAAGCAATTTCTCCTGCATGCGCAGTTAGATGCAGTTCCGGCGATATCTTTGTCCTGTTTTGTCCTGCAGGATTGCTGAAAAAACTCGGTCGAGGTCTATCGTGAAGCGATTCTACCAAGGTCCGGTCGCTGTAGAAGGAAGAACTGCCGTCAACGCAGGCACATCGTCTTGATAACGGCTAAATCTTTAGAGAGCGCGGCCGGCTGGCGGGTGAGAATCGCCACGACAGCACTGGGTTCGAATCCCGTTAGGGTCGCCACTCATCCGAGTGGTGATTTTACCCTGAAGCACTGATAAATTCAGGCTCTGCAGGCGTCCTTGGCAAATCCTCGAAAGTGCAGCTGAAGGCGGTTTGAGCGGAAACTTTGTCACGCATTGTCACGCAAATTCATGAATTGTACGAAAGCCCTGTTGGCGCTTCAACATGGGTTCGAACCCTATATCGCGCACCATTTTGAAAAGGGCCTGATCCACTCTGGAAATGGCTTGAATAAAGGCTCTGCGGGCGATTCGCCGAATTCTCTTGAATGTGCAGTTGAGTGCTGTTCTGGCGGGAAAATTGTTACCTTCTGTTACCCTTTTCTGCGGAGAAGCAGGAGCATGCGCGATGTGGCGATTTGGCCAGCCTTGAGAAAGTAAGCTTCCACAAAGGTGAGTTATCCCGAAAGTCGGCAGAGAATGTCAATGCGTGATTCTCGTGTCTATTGCCAGCGGTATTGCCCGTTTAGCCTTTCGCTGTGTAACTTCTTTATTATCAACGATACGGAAGGGGTGGGATTTGCTCAAATCCTACTTGATTTGACGGAATGTTGTGCACCGCTCGTCAGAGTAATCAAGCACTATCCGCACGTGTTTGGAACCTAGAAGGCGACTACAACTCGGGACAGTTTTGGGTACAGGCCCAAGGTTTTGAGCTCTTCAGTGTTATGTCCTAGGGATTCGAGTTCCATATGGTCATCCCATTTCTCTTTTGGGCAAAATCGCCAGAAAACCCTGATAAATAAAGGCCCCATGCGCGTGCGCGCCGCTCGCGCATGCAAGGCATCAGGGCGTGTTTTTGAAAACTACAAAGTGCCGTTTTCGCGAAAATTTGTCCTGTTTGGTCCTGCGAGCCCCAGAACGGGGTGCATAACCCGTCGCCCCTTGTCCTTTTCTGAAAAGGATGCCATGCGGATAGTGAGCCAGAACTAACACGACGAAGAGCGGAGAGGGGTAGGGACGTATTGAAAAACCGTCACTCGGGCGCCCCAAGTAGGGTGATCGGCGCCCCCTCAGATATGGACCGGCTCGACCTTCCAGATATCGCGCGCGTATTCGTTAATGGTGCGGTCACTTGAGAATTTTCCCATTCGCGCCGTGTTTAGAATGGCCATTTTCGACCAGCGCGATTTCTCCCGGAAGGCCACGTCCACTCTTTTCTGGCACTCGCTGTAAGACTCGAAGTCCGGCAAACAGAGGAACGGATCGCTATAGCAAAGGTTGTCGCGGAGCATCGTCAGGACACCGGGCGGCTCGTCGGGAGTGAAGTAGTTCGACCCCACCCAGTCCACAATGGCGCGCAATTCCTCGTTCTTTTCCCAGTATTCTCGCGGATCGTAACCTTTCCTAAGCAGTTCGGCGACTTCTTCGACGGTCATTCCGAAGATGAAGATATTGTCTTCACCGACCTCCTCCTTGATCTCGACGTTTGCACCGTCGAGCGTGCCAATCGTGAGGGCTCCGTTGAGTGCAAGTTTCATGTTCCCTGTACCTGAGGCCTCCTTGCCTGCCGTGGAAATTTGTTCGGAAAGATCGGCGGCGGGCACAATGCGTTGGGCGAGAGAAACGCGATAGTTCGGAAGGAAAACGACCTTTATTCTGTCCTCAATGCGCTTGTCGTCGTTGATACATTTGCCCACCGCGTTGATAGCCTTGATGATACACTTGGCCATGTCGTATCCGGGAGCCGCCTTGGCGGCAAAGATGAAGACTCGCGGCGTGATTTCGAGATCCGGGTTTTGTAACAGGCGGCGATAAAGCGCGAGGATGTGCAGGAGGTTCAGATGCTGACGTTTGTATTCGTGCAGGCGTTTGATTTGCACATCGAAAAGTGCGTTGGGATTTACCTCCACGCCGCAGTCTCTTTTGATGATTCTTGCTAGATCGACCTTGTTCGCGTGCTTGATGTTCATGAAATCTATCTGGAATTGCGAATCTTCCGCGAACTCTTCAAGAGCGCGAAGCTTGTCGAGATCACGTTCCCAGCCATGACCGATTTTTGAAGTAATTAGCCCGCTGAGGCGAGGATTGCACACCAAGAGCCAGCGTCGTGGGGTAATTCCGTTGGTCTTGTTGTTGAATTTGCCCGGATAGAGAACGTCGAATTCGGGGAAAAGATTCTTCTTGAGAAGCTCAGTATGCAGCGCGGCCACGCCATTGACCGAATGGCCGCCAACGACCGAAAGATGCGCCATTCGTACCATCTGCGGAGAACCTTCTTCAACAAGGGAGAGGATCTGCTTCTTCTTCGCGTCTCCCGGCCACTTCGCTTCCACTTCCTGCATAAGGCGCTTGTTGATCTCGAAAATGATCTGCAGGTGACGCGGCACGACCTTCTGGAAGAGTTCCGCACTCCATTTTTCCAAAGCTTCCGGCAGGAGGGTATGATTGGTATAAGCAAAGGAGCGGATGACAATTGACCAAGCCTTCTCCCAGGTCATTCCGTGTTCGTCATGCAGAACGCGCTGAAGTTCGACCACTGCGATGGCAGGGTGCGTGTCGTTGAGCTGGATGGCGACTTTCTCGGGAAAGTCTTCCCAGTCATCGTTCGTCCTGCGAAAGCGACGGATGATGTCCTTCAGCGAACAGGCAACGAAAAAATACTGCTGGAGCAGACGAAGCTCTTTTCCGCTCTCGGTCTTGTCGTTCGGATAAAGAACTTTCGAGATGGTTTCACTGTGGTTCTTTTCGCGCACGGCTTCCTCGTAACCGCCGCGGTTGAAGGCCTCAAAGTCGAATTCCTCCGACGCCCGCGATTCCCAGAGGCGCAGGAAGTTGACGGTGTTGGTTCCGTACCCGGGGACTGGAATGTCATAGGGCACGCCGACCAGTTTTCTCCAGCCCATCCAGCGCGGGACGTAGTTGCCTTTGTCGTCAAAGACGTTCTCGACGTAACCATAAACTTGAATTTCCGTGGTCTGCTCGGGCCGGACGATTTCCCATGGGGTTCCGTATTGCAACCATGCATCCGGCAGTTCGACCTGATAGCCGTCAAGGAATTTCTGCTTGAAGAGTCCGTATTGGTAGTGGATTCCGTAGCCGATGGCTGGTAAATCGAGCGTAGCCAACGAGTCGAGGAAGCACGCCGCGAGACGGCCAAGACCGCCGTTGCCCAGCGCCATGTCGTACTCCTCCTCTCGTAGTTCCTCGTAGTCCAAACCCAGTTCCTCGAGGGCATGGACCATGTTGTGGATGACTCCGGCATTGTAGAGACTGTCGGAAAAGAGCCGCCCCATGAGGAATTCCAAGGAGAGATAATAGACTCGCTTGGCGTTCTTATCGTTATCAACGGTGGCGGTGGCAATCATCCGTTCGACAATGATGCTCTGAACGGCTTTGGAGGTGGCCAGCCACCAGTCGCGCTTCGATGCGGTCGAAGTATCGCGGGCCAACCGGAATTTAAGACTGTTTAGGATTAGAGCTTTAAGTCCGGTAACGGACTTATCGAGCGAGGATTGAAACTCTGAGGACATTTGTGCCTGAACTACTTGGTGTTTGGTTTCACGCATCAATATCCGCACCCATGAAAAGCGCTACGTTGCCAGACGAGAGCGTCAAAAGGTCCGGGAGTCAAGCCGCCCGAGCGTGATTGTCAGCGATGAGACCGCTGCGAAACCTCGTGCCGACGGCCCGAAACTTCAGGGCCTCGCGTACGAGACTCTTAAAGGAAGATATGACCGTAGATACTCGACCGCACGACCCGAGATCGTCACCCACCGCTCTCTGGTTCTCGCAAAAGAGTTCGAGGGAGCTGCAGCGTACGCAGCGTCTTCTCGCCCCAGCCGAAGTCGTCTCGCTCGAAGAGCGCAATGTTCTGCTAGAGGACGCCGAAAGGCCGCCAGTTATGCGACGGTTCGCTGCTGGCCGACTCTCTGCGAGTTTTGAGCCGATCGCTCAAAAAGATCCGCCAAAACTGCCGCGAGGGCGGCTGGAGAGTGGTCGATCATGCCCGGGCGACCAAGTATCGGCTGCTGGAGATCGCGCGGGCTGCCAGGCTTCTCAATGAGGCGGGCCAGCAGCGCCTGAAAAAGAGTTATGGCCGCTTACTGAGACTGACGCGCGGGGTAACTTCGCAGGCCCGCGCAGTTCTGAACAGGCTCTCCCGTGGAGAACTCAATGCGCGGCCCGATGCGGTGTTGCGGGTGCTGCGCCAGGAAAGCTCTCTGCGCCACTATCTGCCGCTGGTCGAGCGGGTGATCGCGCAGACTCGGGCACGGGTTTTCGAAGCCCAGAGCCATTATCCAGAGAAGGTTTTGAGCCTCTTCGAACCCCACAGCGTCGTGATCCGCAAAGGCAAGCCTCATAAACCAAACGAGTTTGGACGTCTGGTACGCATCGATGAGGTCGAAAACGGCATCGTCAGCGGGTATGAAGTGTCTGCGGGCAACCGGGCCGACCAGCAACAGTGGGCACCGGCGCTCGAGCACCATGTTGCCCTCTTTGGCCGGGCGCCGAGGCTCGCGGCGGCTGATCGCGGTTACTGGAGCGCGCATAATGAGCGCCTGGCTGCAGAGATGGGAGTCGAGCAGATCGTTTTGCCGGGCCGAGGCACTTTGAGTACCGAGCGCGCAGTCCGCCAAAAGAAGCGCTGGTTCCGGCGCGGACAGGCATGGCGGGCGGGGATTGAGCCGCGGATCGCCACGCTCAAACATCGCTTTGGAATGCAGCGCGCCTTCTACAAAGGAGAAGCCGGATTCCAAAGACACGTGGCGTTTTGTGTGCTTGCCCATAACCTCGTGGCTATGAGCCGGGCCGGCCCAAGATGAATGAACAAGCTTTACCCAGCCGACAACGATTGCTTGAGCAGATCGCGCAGTTGGCGCGCCAAGCTATTCACGGGACGCTCTCGGAGACCTACCGCACTTGTGGCAATCCGCGCTGCCGCTGTCACACTCAGGGCCCCAAGCACGGGCCGCACTTATACATCAGCTACCGCGGGAAGGGTGGAAAAACCAGCGGCTATTATGTGCCTAAAGCCGCGCAGAACGAGGTGCGCCGCGGCGTCGAGGCCTGGAGCCAACTCCAAACACAGTTGCGGCAGCTTTCCGCGCTCAACAAAGAGCGCGCCCTCCAAGCCGCTCGCGTCAAAAAATAGACGCACTTTTGCAACAGGCTTTAGCTAGCTAGCGTTCACAAATCACTGCGGATTCGTTACTTATGGAAGAAACTGACACTTGATTCGCTGCGCAGGTGGTGAAGTCTCCGATTTGTGCAACTCTCAGACGTTCAATGCGTTGGACCGTTAGTTCCTGAAGAGGTGCGCTCTCTCCTTGATGGCTCGATGGCCAGACGCTCCAGATATGGCAACGAAGCCAGACGCCCCTACTGGTTGATCCGCGCAATTCGTCAAGCATTTGCCACGTCGTTCTCGGCATCGAGACGCCGTGGACTTCGACCGTTCGCCCAGTGCCAGAACCGCGCGGCCGACCAGCATTTTCTCGACGTCCACCTCTCGGCATCATAGGTTGAGATCGCTTGTGAAGAGTTTCTCAAGTGTGGGAGGTATCCAATCTAAAAGCGCAGCAAATTTCGAACATGGCAACAACAATCGAACACCCTGATACGGCGGCGAGAAATCTTGAGCAAGCTCGTAAGGTGCAGGAGGCGGGCGAGTTACTGGGCGAACGTCTTACGCTCAATATGGGCCCATCGCACCCCTCCACCCATGGGGTGCTGCGAATCGTTTTGGAATTGGACGGCGAGGTGATCACCAAGGCCACTCCGGACATTGGTTATTTGCATCGAGGAGACGAAAAGATCGCCGAGAACATGCAATATAACCAGTTCGTGCCCTACACAGATAGGCTCGACTACCTAGCGCCGATCGCGAATAACGTGGCGTATGCGCTTGCGGTTGAGAAGCTGATGGGCTGGGAGCTTCCTCCGCGCGGAAAGGCCATTCGGGTGATCTGCTGCGAACTGGCCAGGATTTCGTCTCACTTGGTGGGGGTTGGATGCATGGCCATGGATCTTGGCGCAACGACCGTTTTCCTCTACACGTTTTACGAGCGGGAGAAGATTTACAACCTCTTCGAATTGCTAACTGGAGCTCGGTTCACGACCAACTATACGCGGGTGGGAGGCCAGACGCGTGATCTGCCCGAGCCCTTTATACCACAATTGCGCGAGTTCCTCACTGGATTCAAGCCGGTCGTCGAGGAGGTCGACAAGCTCCTGACCCGGAATCGAATCTTTATCGATCGCTGCAAGGACGTCGGGGTGATTTCGAAGGAGGACGCGATTGCCTACGCGCTTTCCGGTCCTAACCTGCGCGGTTCGGGAATAGAGCATGACCTCCGCCGCAAGCATCCTTACCTCGATTACCAGAACTACGATTTCGAGATCCCAGTAGGAACAGTCGGCGATGCATTCGATCGATACCTGGTCCGCATGGAGGAAATGCGGCAAAGCGAGCGCATCCTGGAACAGGTTTTAGAGAAGCTTCCGTTGGGTCCAGTCAACTATGTCGATCCCAAGCAGACGCTTCCGCCTAAAGTCGAGGTGCTCACAAAGATGGAGGAACTCATTCACCATTTTATTCTGGTGACGGAAGGTGTGGACGCGCCTGTAGGAGAAGTGTATTTTGCCGCAGAAAACCCAAAAGGGGAACTAGGCTTTTACATCAGCAGCAAGGGCGGTGGCGTTCCCTATCGCCTCAAGATCCGATCGCCCAGTTTCGTCAATCTCAGTATTCTTTCAAAGATCCTTCCCGGCCACATGATCAGCGACGTCGTCACAATCCTTGGCTCCCTCGATTTCGTGATGGGCGAATGCGACCGCTGAAACACTTGCAATTGATGGTTTGGATCCAAAGATCGACGAAATAGATCGAAGTCGAAACGGGCGCTCTCCGTTCCGGGCGATCGAAGACTTCGCAGACCGTTTGCTTTAAGAGAATCCCATCTGAACCTGCAGGTCCAGATGGCGAAGTTCGAAGAACGTTCTCGATAATTGTTCGAGAAGTCTTCCGGGTCGGCTCTTGGCGAAAGTATCGCGCAATTTGCGATGGAAATTTCCCGCATCGACGAAAAGCCAGCGAAACGCGTCAACCCGCTCGCTAGGACTGCGCCACACCGATTTTGATCAGCCGACCGCTACGACGATATGATCCAAAAACGCCAGATCCACCTTCTGGCAGGCTCCGCGCCATCGCTCATAGAGACCGAGTTGTAGGTTACGAGAATCTGTCGTATCATCCGTATCTGATTGATCAATCGTTGCCATTGTTGACCTTACGCGCAGGCGCAACGTCCTCGTCGCCATTCAACTCGCCAACGAGACATTTTTCGCGACAGGTCATTTTTTTGATAAACAATTCGCGTAAAAATCGAGCGTGATAGCCTGCGCTTTCTGAGCCCGCTCCGCAGCGCGGGGCAGTCAAAATCGTCCAAAGAATCTATAGCGGTAGGGGGCAAAGACTTAGGATCCGCGAGTCGTTTAACCATCATGGTTTCGAACTTTCGAATCAATGGTTCGCCTTCGACTTCGTCGTTGATCCTGCGCTCGGAAATCAATACCTGCGCCATGGTCGGTCGTTCTCCCCGAGAGTAAAGATAGCGGACGCTCTATCCGATTTTTGAAACTTATCTATGCGGATGCCCTAATCGTCGTCGTGATGCTTCTTATCGCCGTCGTGATGCTTCTTATGCTTTTTGTCCTTCTTATCTTTCCTATCTTTGTCGTGATGGTTTCTGTATTGATCGTCGCGATAATAGTTCCTGCCAGAATAAGGGTTGCTGCGGTAATAGGATCGGCGTCCGCTGTAATACGGCCTATTAACGTAGTAGGGGCGGTTACCGTAGTATGGCCCGCCGTAGTAGGGGCGGTTACCGTAATATGGCCCATCGTCGTAGTATTCTTGCGGTGGCCCGCCCCCTGCCACGCCATAGCCGGGAAGAGGAGGAAAAGGAGCAACGCATCCTGTCATCAGCATCGTGATGGAACCGATCAGGAAAACCTTCCTCACACCAAAATATCGCACATTATCCGCATTTCGGACGGATCAAATTTCCGGCGGTTTTGCCTCAACGATGCATCTGGAGCGGTCCCTGATCGATGGCCCGCTGCTCCTCACCTCGCCACCTGCGCGCAATGGTAGGACGACGACGGTGACCGGCGCAAATGGCACAGCATCCAGATTGATACGAACGTGTTCGATGCAAGCAAGGGAAGCGAGGCCGTCTTGCGTGAGAAGGTGAACACTGTCGGCAAGAAGGGGCATGGCTGGAGAGACTGTCCGTTGCGTGGTGAGTGTCGCCATGCTCACCGAGGGCTGGGACGTGAAAAGTGTCAGCCACATTCTCGGCTTGCGTGCCTTCGGTTCGCCTTTGCTCACGGAGCAAATCATTGGGCGCGGTCTGCGGCGGACGAATTACAACGTGTTTGATCTTTCTTCGAAAACGCGGACTGGACTCTTGTTTCTTAGTTGAGGTTAATGGTTTGGCTGCTGCATTGAAAGCCCTTTGGTGATTGGAGCGGGTTGTTTCCGGCGGCTTGAACAACTCGTGGGAGTTGTTTACAGCCCGGGCGGCTAGAGCCGACCTGCTCAGTAAGGCAGGTCTCGCCGCCCAGGCTGCCACCGCCAGAACAACCCTCGCGCTGCGAGCAGAGCCAGTGGTGTTCAAACTGCGCGGGCGAGCGATAACCCAAAGCGCTGTGTCTGCGACGAGGGTTATAGAAGGTTTCGATATAGTCGAAGATCATTAGTTTAGCGGCGGCTTGCGTCGGCGGAATCGAACCGGCGAAGCATTCAGTTTTCAGCGTAGCGACGAAGCTTTCAGCCAGGGCGTTGTCATAAGGATTGCCCTTGCGACTCATGCTTGGAGTGACGCCCCAGGCCCTCAGGCAATGCTGGAAGGCATCGGCGGCATATTGACTGCCGCGATCACTGTGGTGGATAAGACCAACGAGCGGTCGCTGACTGGTCACCGCGTGCTTGAAGGTCCTCGTGGTCAACTCGCCGAGCATGTCTCCCCGGCAGTGATGTGCGATGCAGCGGCGCGAACAGGCATCGAGAGTAAAGGCCAGATAAAGCCAGCCCTCCTGGGTCTCGATGTAGGTGATATCGCTTTGCCAGAGCTGGCCCGGACGATCCGGCGCCGGCACCTTCGCCAGCCAGTTTTCCGCGATCTTGTGATTATGGCGGCTGTCGGTGGTGCGAGGCCGGAAACGGCGCTTCTGCCGCGCGCGCAGGCCGCTCTCGCGCATAAGCCTGGCAACCCGGTTCTTGCCACAGCGTTTGCCCAACTCGCGCAGATCGAGCCGCACGCGCGGACTGCCGTAGGTGTTTCGGCTTTGCTCAAAGCTCTGAGCGATCAAGGCTCGCAGCTCGGCGTCTTCTTTCCAACGCTGACCATCCTGCTTGCCCCGATGCGCGGCAAAGCCGCTTTCGCTCACTTCGAGGGCCTCACTCAGAGCGTCGGCGCCATATTCATGCTCGAGCTTTTCCATCATCGTGAAGCGTGCGGTGGCATCTCCGCCGACAAGATGCCCAAGGCTTTTTTTAAAATGTCACGCTGTCGACTCACATACTCCAGTTCCTGCCGTAAGCGGCGCAGTTCGCGTTGCTCGGGCGTCTCTAAAGCCAGCGTCTTTGGTTCGCTGAGCATCTGGCCCTCCTCGGCCCGCCGCACCCAGTGCCCCAGCGACCATTTGGAGACGCCCAGATCTCGGGCCACCTCGGTGATTGTGCGTCCAGCGCGCACCAGCGCGACGGCATCGTTCTTAAACTCCCGGTCGTAACGCCGACCGCTCCTGTTCCTGTTCATGGCTGTCTTCTCCTTTATCACAGCCCAGCCCGCAAAATCGAGGAAACCTCAATTCGCTCTTTATGCTTATCCCGCTGAATCAGGTTCCGTCATACCGATCATCGCCGCGATGCACGGTTTCCAATCGGCCAATAGCCTCTACAACCCAGGCAGCGAAAGCCTTCTGGCTATCGCCTCTCCCCAAGAACGTACACGCTTCTCCGCACGGAGCCTATCGCGAAACCCCCTCGGGGGTCTGGGGCCCCTGAATGTCTATCGACCTGAGTCAAGGAGATAAGCACATCTCCCAATTTGGAGAGCATAAAAGACCAGGCGCTCAAACCACCTTGTTCTTTTATGCTCTCGATGTCCCTCAATCACGATGGTGCCGCGCAGTCCGAACGCTTCTCCGTTCCCTAGGAGTTCGTCGAAAAGCATCCGAAATTTGGCTCATGGTTGCAGAGTTGCGTAGAACGACCAGTGCGATTGAGTGCTGGACGGAGCGGTGGAGAATGCTGATGGTAGCGGGCCATAGCGCAACGAGTAATACCTGCCCTCCGCGCCATCTAGATTCTTCACAAAAGCAAGTGAATTACTGCTAGCGAAATATGCGAGCCAATAGGTTCCAGCTGGCAGCACTGTGGGAGGAGTGGCCCCTTTGTTCCACCCATCCACGGGGCGAATCTCCGCTGTCTCTGCTATCTTGTTGCCAGGCCCTCCTCCTGGACCGCTGGCATCATAGACTCCAAGCCGCAGTTTTCCCGCAGCATTCGTGACGTAGAACGACATGCTTTGTAGCACGGCAGTAACCGGCAACGTGGCTTGCTGAGCGACTAAGAGATTATCGTTGCCATTGTCGGCAGTAGACAAGACGGCTGTTTCGCCGATATTTAGCGTTGGAGTCGGCGTGAATTGCACCTCGTTGGAATACCCGCTCTCCAGTCCGGCGCTGTTGGTTGCGGTAGCGCAGAAGAAATACTCGGTCCCGTAGTCCAAGCCCTCGACCTGATACTGCAGCTCCGTGGTCGGCGGCTCCGTGGTCGGCGGATAGGCGAGCAGCGGAGGGTTGCCTTCCTGCAAGCTCTGGATGCCCACGTAAAGCCGGTAGCCTGCAACGTCGGGGTCGGGACTCGCGTCCCAAGCCAGAAGCACGCTGGCTGCGATCAGGGGGAACACTAGGTACACATCAGGTAGGTGGTGGACGCAGAGCGGATTGTACCTCCGCCAGGTATCGTCCCTGGAAAGTGCTCAGACAGGCATGAGAAACTCTTTGCGGCTTTCGCTTCTGCGGGATTCAGTCTTCGCAAGAGGCACACAGATTGGCCTGCAACCTCCTGTTGTTCTCGATAGGGGAAATTATCTAACGCGCCTTTTATCAATTTATGATCCGCTAAGGGGAGTTTAATGTGACGAGGGTAACAATTCTCGTCACGAACAGCCACTTAAGCATCATGAGTGGGCCGCCCGAGGTAGAGTGTCTTCTGCCTGTGCTCACCCTGAAAGCATGAGACAATATCCGTCGACCCTGCCTTTGTGCAGGTGACACCGAAGACGGCATTTTGCAATGCCCTTACCTATCCTGGAGTCGGAGGAGAAGCCGCTCGCTGAATTCGTGAAAGCAGTCTGGACAGCTTTTCCCGACTTTCACCTCGAACTGCTAAATTGTGGCGAAATCGAGCCAGAGTTAGTCGCCGTTCACCGGTCATTGCAGGGGACTAATACAGGCCAAAGAATGGAGGGCCCGCCTACGGGACGGAGCGTCTCAATCAAGGGAGCTTCCATCATTCGGCATGAGGGAGATAAGATTGTATCCGACCAGTGCTATTTTGATCGAGCGGCTTTCGATAAACAGCTTGAGGTGGAGGGCTAGCGATAGAAGACGCGCAGTCGCGGCTTAAGGGGGAACCTAGGATTGGCGACTCAGAATTCACTAGGCTTCGATGCCGGATGTGGTCCCGTCCCGCAGATGCACTGATGCACTTGCCATGCCCGGGGAACGGAAGCCGGTTCAATCACGATACGACTGTTGGACGGACCTAGGCCCGAAGCTGGCGCGGGAGGCTTCGGCGCTTGCTTCCTCAGCGGCACGCTTGGGCGGCTATCTGTGCGTTTTCAGCGTCGAAGTGGGCCTGCACCACAGCCCGCTGCGCGGCTTCTGCATCGCGCCTTAGCGAGATCGCCATGAAGCCCTCGTACCATTCCCTGTCGCATTCGAAGATCGGCCCATCATCCAGTGCGAAGGCGCTGCAGGTGGCCGCGAGTAGAAGTGTGGTGACGAGTTTCATTTCCGGCTCCTCCAGCTCTCGACCTTGGCGATCGATTCCTGTGCCTGCTCCAGCGCCTTGGGGTCGTGCTCGCTCAGCCACGCTCTGATCTGCGGGTCGAGAGTGAGGACCTTCAGCGAAGCGAAGAGCGAGGTGTTCTGCGTGTGCAGCTCAGCGATGATGGCTGAGATTTTCCGCACGATATGCGGGACTTCCCATTGAAACTCCTTGACGACAGAGAAGCCTTTGTTGGTTGTTAGTTTCATTCTGTTCGTCCGTATTGATTGTTGAAAAACTCGGGGTTATTTATTTGGAAGCGATCAGATCGCGGATCGCTTGCAGGTAATCAGGATTGCTGGTTTGCATCTTGATGCATCCGGTTGCCGACCATTTGCTCGGAACCCGAATGCCCGGGGATTCCAAAACGATTAGAAGAAAGAGTGTCATTTGTAGGAAAGGGGAAGCCCGCCTGTGGCAATTGAACCGAAGGCCGGGCGAAGTCGATGGTTTAGCTTTGACTAAAGATGTTGCACTCCACGTGCAGGAGGCCATGCAGGGCCATCTGATGCCGTACGCCACGAAAGGCGAAGACGGGGATCATGCTACAGGACCGAGGGTCGATTTTCGTTGGTTGGAAAGAGTGGTAGAAATTGGAAGGAGTTCTCTGGATACGCGGTCGCAGCTAGCGCAAGTTCGCCCCGGGAAAGAAGAGAAAGGAGGGGAGCTACGGGTTGAAACTATTCCACCGTGAAGAGCGCCCAGCTGCTTAAGCGTAACATTATCGATACGTCCTAGAGGACGCGTGCAGATTATCGATATGTAGTTGAGCGGCATTTTGACTTGTGAAGATATACGAACGGGCTCAATCAGCGTGCCATTTTTCGCAAAGTAATTTGAGCGTTTGTGTATCTGGCAGATTAACACCGTGTTCCGCGTGATATGTGAACGAGAACTGCACTTACACCATGCGGTTTAGCGCCCTAGGATACCGAACCAAACGTCTGACATAGCCAGCAGGCTTGATGCGGTAGACGGCAAGGATTCCCCTGACGCCACTTAGCACGACGTAGGACTTGTCCATGATTTCAACGGTATGTAGCATGGTTGGTGGTTCTGTTCCCCTGTGGCGCAGATACGCTTCAATTGCCCTTACTTCGTGGATTGTCATCGTAGCGTAGGGGATTGATTACGCGTGAGACGCCGAATCTTGCGCTGATTCAACACTGCCATGATGGGATTGCGCCAATAGCAAGACGCTATCGGCACTTGGTATCAGTCTGAAGCAAATCCTCTCGATGGAAACCAAAAGGAAAACCCCGTCAGGGCCATTTCTGGCGCAAGGCGGGGCGAACCTTTGTTCTGTGCTTAGGGGGAAAGTAGCCCTGGACACTCAGCGTTTAGCCCCAGGCTTATCGAAGCGATGTCGGGGAAGAGATTATCGTTTAAAGAGCGCAAGGTTTTCGAACGAGAGGGAACACAAAGAGCAGTGGGCAAATCCAATGCTCTCTACGAGTCTCATCCTCCGAGGACAAGCCGAGCGCAGGAGTATCGGATACGTGTAGACTATGACCTTTCCCGGAGCGAAAATAACCGTCCCCGCGCCAACCCGAGGCCAGCAAGGGACAAGCTCAAAAGGGCGAGTGTGGAACCCGTATCCGGAACCGAGAAGGGCTTATCTGTCGTCGGATAGGGAATTTGGTCGATGACCACTATCTTATCCTTCTTATCCTTCTTCTGCTTCTCCTCCTTATTCTCTTTCTTATCTTCTTCGCTTATCGTCTTGCTTGGCGGTCGCGTTACACGCAAAGCCAATTGCCACGATGGCACAAAGGGCGAAATTTCTTAGTGTTTTCATAGGGGGACTGCGCAGTTAGCATATGTCGTGCCATTCTGCTGAAATATGAGGGTCGAAACCTGTAACCTACTGATTTACAAGGTTGCTACCGCGCAGAAAAAGTGACAGTTTCGAAAATGCTGGAGTTGGTCAAAAATCCTTTTTTGTAAAGTTATTCGACATTCAGTAAACCCGAACAACGCATCGCCGACACGCAAGTAACTGTACATAAGAGGCTTATAGGACACTCTCGGAGTTCGCTCAGAGTGTAAAGTTTCTTGACGCGCTAGCTAGGGAAAGTTCCAGCAGGAAAGCGCCAGCAATTACAGCGAGCATCAGGAGCGATCCGAGTGATGATCCTCAGGCTGTCGGCGCAAGGGGCGCTCCCTATTACTGCGTACACTCACGGCGGGAGTTCATATTTCTTCGTGTTGACTGAAATTTCGTGCACGCAAGCGCAAGTACTGTGCACGAGCGCGTAGTATCAATTTGCACATCATGATACCGCCCACAAACATATCAATTGCTTGGTCATTTTCTATGACAGAGACAATAAGCCACTCGATTTCGTGGCCGTAAAAATAATTGGTCAGCTTGACCGCTTCTTGTCACTAGCCAGGCAGGGGACTAACGAGAGCCACGGTAACTCCAGGCTTGCGAGACTTGGGGGGAAGGCAGGTTTTCTTGAAACGATCTATACGCGCGCGAGGGAAGGATGAGGAGTTCCGCAACCCTATTTTCCCATCAATTTGAAAAACCGCAAACCACGTCCAGTAGCAGGCCAGAAAGAATCAGAGGGGCTGCCCACTCCCGCTGAGAGCGAGAGCGTGCCCACCATATTTTCTCGTGACTATTTCGTTCTCCTGACTGACGATATCAAATCTTGGATCGTGCGGATTGAGGACATTTCGCTTCTCGAAGCGCACCGGAATTTTACGCTCGTCCATTTTCCTCACGGCAAGCTTCTCATTCGGCGCTCCCTCAAGGACTGCGAACGTCGGCTGGACAGCTCCATGTTCTTTCGCGCCAGCAGGGACTGTATTGTCAACCTCAGCCAAGTGAAACAATCACGACTGAGCAAAGACAGAGGTCTCATTTTTCTGCTAAAGGACGGAAAAGAGGTCGTGCTTTCTCGCAGACAAAGCGTTCTCTTCCGTAAGACACGCGGTCTCTAGCTGCGGGATCCGCCGGAACATCCGAAATTGGATCGCGATAGCCACCCGTGATCAATCTCCGATTCGCAGTAGGTGTTCCCACTGCCGAAATTCGCCCTTGAACCCCATGCTCTCCGCAACCGGGAATCTCGAAATGACGCACCGTTCGATCTGTTTGCCTCGCTTTCCGGCACGTTGGCAAGCTGACCGGTATTCCCGCCGCGACCGGTAGAGGTGAGCCGCGAACTTGTCGTGCTCGCTGGCCTGCAGTTGGGCCAGCAGCTGCCCGACGGTCCTTTGCACTTCGGTGAGTTTCTCAATGAACGTCTATCAAGAAATCAAACCGAACTTACTGCCATTTTCAGCCCGAGGTTTACTTGGCTTTGAGCCCCAGCAGCTCAGCTACCGTCTGCCGGTCAACGTATACGTGCTCCGAGCGGATCTTATCGGCCTCAACTTGAACGAAGGAAGCCCCGGATAGGCGACGGTGCGACCGGTAGGCGGCGTACCGTCCATTAGCGGGCCGGTGTGGGTGCCGTGCAACACCCATTGGGTGGCGACCAAGCCCCCTCCGGTGTCCCCGGGTACTAATGATCTCAAGCGACGCGTCAGGAAAGGCCGTCCAAACCGTTTTAGCAAAGTCGCCGATGGCTTGCCCCGTGAGAGCGTGGTCCTTTTGCGGGGGGTGTGGTAGGTTCCCCCTTCAGCATATACGGCGACGAGGGCGTCGGCATCGTGCCTGTTCCAGGCATCTAGGGCGCGTTGTGAAACTTCAAGAGCATTCATGGTCTTTATTCCTTGCACTGACTGACTGATAGGAAATCGCATTTCGCCCTCCGGGCGTTGGGCCGGGGTCTCAAGCCGAAAGCGTTTCCACGGGCGCAGAGTGACAAAAGTGGGCCTCAATCACCGACCCGCAGCAAGTGCTCCCATTGGCGAAACTCGCCCTTGAACCCATGCTCTCGGCAACCGGAAGCTCGCGATGACGCACCGCTCGACTTGCTTGCCTCCCTATGGCCCGGGCGGCTTGTCGCCAAGGTGTCCTTTAGCCGAGCCGCCCGTGGCCCACTTACCCTATGTCATTATTTTCCACTTGCCGCGTCTCATCTGCACTTCTGATCGTGTGACATTTATTTAACACAACCTCGGTTGTGACCTTGGGACCGCGAGCCGAAGGTCCAACCCATGAACACCCCGCGAGCTAGTCTGAAACTCACCGCTACCGACTACTCCTTTTGGCTAGCCTCAGGTTTCCTCGCAGGAATGGCTGTCGTCGCTATTTACAGCGTCATGAGTCTTCGACCTTCGGTTTATCGCGACCAACTCTGCTGAAACTGGGCAGACCAACCGCGAAAGGAAATCCAAGACGACCGTTACGCTTGACAGCTTCTCTCCTTCGTTCCAAAAACCGGACGCCACTTCTAGTGGCAGTCCAGGAAGAATCGGAGGGCTTGCCTACTCCCGCTGTGGAGAGCGGGGAAAGCGAGCCCGCCATACTTCATAGCAACGATTTCGTTCTGCTGACTGACGGTATGAAATGTTGCATCGTTCGGATCGAGGACATTTCTCTTCTTGAAGCGTGCTTGAATTATACGCTCGTCCATTTCTTCGATGACAGGCTTCTCATTCGGCGCACCCTCGGAGACTGCGAGCGCAGGCTAGACAACTCCACCTTCTTTCGCGCCAGCAGGGGTTGTATAGTCAACCTCAGCCACGTGAAACAATCACGTCTCCTCGAAGATCAAAGCATCCTTTTTCTGCTAAAGGACGGAAAGGACGTCGTGCTTTCTCGCAGACAAAGCGTTCTCTTCCGTAAGACACGCGGTCTCTAGCTCCGGGATCCGCCGGACATCCGAGATTGGATTGCGATAGGCACCCGTTGATCAATGTCCAATCCGCAGGAGGTCCTCCCGTTGTCCAAAGTCGCCCTTGAAGCCCATGCTCTCGGCGGTCTGAAATGTCGAGATGACACACCGCTCGATTTGCTTGCCGGACTTTCCGGCAGTTTCGCATGTTCGCCGGTCCTCCCTTCGAGACTGATAGAGGTGAGAAACAAATCGTTCGCGATTGAAGTAAGGTCAGCAGCTTTTCAAGAGTACCTCTAGCCTGCAGTATCTGATCGATGAGCGTCGGTCGTTGTCTATCCATTGGAACGCGCAACATTATTCGTTGCGATTCCCGATAGAACCAATTTTACTCCGCCTACAAGACGTGAGACGATCAATACAAAAAAAGGAGGCAATATGTATGCAACGGTACGTCGGTACGAGGGTGTGACCAATCCTAGTGAGGCGGCGCAGCGAGTGAATGAAGGCTTTCTGTCGCTTATCAGCCAGGTCCCAGGGTTCGTCGCTTACTACTGGGTTGACGCCGGGGGCGGCGTGATGATTTCAACCAGCGTCTTTCAGGACCAAGCTGGCGCTGAGGAATCAAACAGGAGAGCTGCGGACTACATACTACAGAATATGGTTTCTTTGCTCCCACACCCGCCTCAGATCACAGCCGGTGAAGTTGTCGCGTACAAAGCGACCTAGCCCTAGGTTCGGAGAACGAGCTTTTAGCATCCATTCGGAGGGCAATTTGCCTACAGGTGGGGCTTACCATTGCTCGGCAATCGTCTCCATTGGTACGCTCATTTTGACGCTCTGGGTCGCATGTTTTAGACCTTTCTTCAATCTCCAATCCGCAGCAGTTCCTGCCATTGGCGAAGGTCACCCTTGAAGCCCATGCGCTCGATTCGCTACCAACCCGCCTAAAGTTAACCGAAGTTAACCAACCATTGCCCCTGTTCACTGTTTGAGTTCAAGATTTGGCATACGCGCTATAGCGAACCGGTCGACATGCTGCGCCGGACGATCCTCGGGTGCCAGGCGCTGCGCTATCCGCGGAAGCAGATTTACCTGCTCGACGATCAGCGCCGACCGCAGATGCGGACGCTGGCGCAGGAACTGGGCTGCCACTACCGCGACCGGCCTGACAACCGCGACGCTAAGGCGGGCAATATGAACGCAGCCCTGCCGTCAAGTTGCGGCGAGTTGATTGCGGTATTCGACGCAGATTTTACCCCGAGGTCGGTCTCGTGCAGACGCCGCAGAACTTCTACAGTGTCGACGCGGTGAGCCGGAACCTTGGCCTGCCAGGCATCATCACCGAAGAACAGCAGGTGTTTTTCCGCGCCGCGCAACCGGGCCGTGATACGTTCTGCGCGACACTTTGCCACGGCACCAGCTTCGTCGTACGGCTCAAGGCGGTGGAAGAAATCGGCGGCTTTCCAGGGGAGACGTTGAGCGAGGATTGGGCGACTTCCATTAAACTCCAATCGCGCGGATTCAAATGCTATTACCTTAATGAATTGATCTCTGCCGGTGCGGCGGCGGAGTTTACGAGCGAATTCGTCGGCCAGCGGCTGCGGTGGGCGCGTGGCACGCTGCAGTCATTCTTTGCCTCTACGAATCCGATCACCGTGCCCGGTCTGACGCTTGCCCAGCGTCTGATCCACTTGTGCGGGCCGATGCATTATCTTCCGTTTGTTGGCCGCTTTTTTTGTCTGCTGTTGCCACTGCTCTATTTCTTCTTCGGGATCGTTCCGCTACACACTTCGGCCGAGTTGCTGCTCGTCTTCTTCCTGCCGTACTGGGTATGCCAGGCGCTCTCGCTTTCCTGGCTGACCGGCGGACATCGCTCGGCGTTCTGGTCGGAGGTGTACGAGACGATGCTCTGCTATCCAATGACGCTGACGGTGATCGGCACCCTGTTAAGGCCGTTTGGCAAACCATTTAAGGTTTCGAAAAAAGGCGACATGCGAACGCGACTCACGCTGAATGCATTTGTTGGAGTGCCACTGATCGTGCTGCTCGGGCTTTATGTGCCGGCGGTGATCTACGCTGTTTCCACTGCGGAGTGGTATCCGAGCAAGGGCATTTTCGCGCTCGCGATCGGGTGGTCGGTCTATTCGATGACGCTGCTCTGGCTGAGCTTGCAGGCGTCGTTCGACGTGCCGCACCGAACGACTTCCATCCGGTTTAAGCAACAGTTGCCGGGCGTGATTCGTCGACGCGGAATCGCCGTGCCGGTGACGGTTCAGGAGATTTCCGACGAAGACATCATCGTCAGCTGCGAGCCTGAGACACTCACCGGCTCCGAATTAAGGCTGAGCATCCCGACGTGCGGGCTGCACGAGGTGCCCGTGCGCCTGCTCCATCAACAGATGCCCTCTGCTTCCTATTGAAGATCGAGAGACTTTCGATCGCGCAGCATCGCTCGTTGATCGCTTTTCTCTACTGCCGGCCCGGCCAATGGGACGAGGTCGGCGTTCCGGAACCGCTAACCTTCTGGCACTTCCTGGAAGCGCCGTTCCGCATGTATCCGTTCGCTGAAACCCGCTGATCGCCACGACCCATCGCGGACAATCAACCCCGGGTTGTCGCACCGTGTAGGCGCCCAGTTGAGAGTTACGGGAGGGAACGTGCGCCAATGAAAATAAATTGCAATCGCCCCTGGGAGGCTCAGTTTTCCATGATCTTCACTTGCGCGGGAATATTCTCAGCAGAATTTCAGGCTCGCTTCCGTCGAGCGTATCACCGCCGAGCAGTGCCAACTGTGGCCATGCCGCGAGTCCTTCGCCGGGTTGGAGTTTGATTCGGATAGACGGGCAATCCGGGTTTTGTGCTACGAAATGGTGACGGGATGCGTCGGAATTGTCCGGCGTCACTGCCGCAGTGCTGGACTTCACGGTGTCCTTCGAGACGCTTAAAAACCAGACGCTGGTTGGCTCGTCCCCGAGATTGATGATGTAAAAGAACGGACACTCAGCCGGCGCTTTGATTTCGCCCGCGTGCACAGCTCTGCCTGGGAACCCCGACGGATAGAAAATTGAGGATTTCAGCCCCGGCTGACGAACAAGGATCTCAATGGTGCAGGAGGCGCTCAGTGGAATACGCTTGAATTGCAAAAACTCCACGACTGCTTGAAAGAATCCGCGCGCCTCCGGGGATTCTGTCCCAGACGCCGCGCAAAGGTCCTCCAATAGTTGCTCGGCGACTGACCACCAACGCTCACGCAGGTGGCGGGGAAGTTCTATAAGGCTGATGAGGGGGCCTCCAGCCGCCGCGAGGGCCCCGCGATCGCGTTGCGCGTCCTGTTCCGACGATCGGCCAGTGAGAACGGCGAACTCGCTCGGAGAGATTGGCCGCCAGTCGATCTTCGGGTAAAAGACCCCGTCTATTTCGTCTATCTCGAAGACGCCGGAATTGATGAAGACATGCTCGCGTTGAAGCAGGGTCGGCCGGAAATTCGGCAAGACCGAAAGCGTCGCGCCGGCTTGCTGCTCGATTTTTTTCAATGGATGGCAGGGCGCAGCGCTTTTGCCGCGAGACCGCACGAAATCCTCGACTCTACCTTGTTAAGAACGACATCGAAGATTGCCTGTTTAGAGAATCGGCAAAACATCGTTTCGGTGGAATCAAACCGACCGTTCTCAAAATACTTGTTCACCGGCGCGCCTCCGCCGCAATAGTCAAAGTAAGCGCAAGTCTCACGGCAGAGCTGAATGCCCCTATCGATGTCGCGCTTCACCGCCTGGAATTTCTCACTATTGCGGGAGTATTCAAAAGAATCGGCTTCGACGTTGCCGAAAGTAAAGTCGCCATACTTCACGCTGCGCAACCCGAGCAACTCGGGCGAGAACGTGCTGAAATTACCGTTCACATCGACCGAGATGATTTCAAACGGTGTCGTCTGCTGGTACTTTGCGGATGCCTCCTTTGGGCGCCACCTCAGAGCGCTTATGGCCGAGTTAAACTCACGCACCGAGATACGAAAGTCATCCTGCTCGACGAGGTCGAAAAAGCGGCTCATGAACGCGGTGAATTTCGCGTAGGCATCCGAGAGCTGAAGCGATGAGCTTTGGTGCGGGCCTTCGATCTCCTCGATATTGAAGGCTACGGAGCGGACGCCGTTAGAAGAGTAAAAGTCAAACAGCTCGTCGGGGTAGTCCAAAGCGTCGCGTGTCAGCACGGAGATCGTGTAGAAAGGGATCTCTGCCTCCCGCAGATATTCAATGCCGCGCAACACACGCTGGAATGTCCCATCACCACTCCGCGTTTTTCGATGCAGATCGTGGAGGAAATCCGGGCCGTCCACACTCACTCCGATCCGCAGGGAGTTCGCTTTGATAAACTCGCACCAGGCCGGATTAATCAGCGTTCCGTTTGTCTGATAGGAGTGTTCGACGCAGACGCCTCGGCGGTTGGTTTCGCGGATGATCTCGAAGGCCTCGCGATAGAAGGAAATCGGCAACGCCAAGGGCTCGCCAGCATGCCAGACGACGGTGAATTCCTCGGCAACGAGATCACTTTCAAAAACGCGCTCAAAGAGCCTGCGCAGAACGCGCGGCTGGATACGTTCTTTCGACTGTCGATTCGGAAGATAGCAATAGTCGCAGTCGAGATTGCAGAACGGCGTGGGCTGGATGACCAGCAAGTCGAGTTTTCCGGTCGGGCGATTGCATGGATTCTTCATGAGAACGTTCCCGAAAGTGGACAGGCGGGTTGCCGGATTCGATTCTGCGCGTAACACACGCTTATTGGCCTCTAAAGCCCTGGAAGGTTAAGGCGAATCTCGCTGCTGATTTAAATGTACGACCCATGGCACCGACGAAGCCACAATCTGCGGCGGGATTCCCAGCCCGGCCTAGCCGTGTCGTGGTCTAGTCATCGTCGTTGTGGTGGTGCTTGTGGTGCTTGTGGTGGTTATTCCAGTCTCCCCAATTGTGCCATTGATGGTTACCCCAATTCCCCCAATTATGCCGAGGGTGGTTTGCCCAGTCCCCCCAATCGCGCCAAGGGTTGTCGTTCCAGTCCGACCAATTGCCCCACAGTGGAAATTGCCAGCCCATTGTTTGTGGTCCGTCAGCATTCGTCTGCGGCTGGCCGATTTGGTCCTGGATTTTCTCCACCCTTGCCGACACTGCCTGCTCGGGCTGAGGATTCACCGCTGCCTTGGCTGGGGGTGGAGCAAGTATCGCTGAGGCCACAATAAGGCTCCCGGTGCTCTGCTTCACAATGTCGAGAAGCCGCTTTTTTAAACCTTCGCGAGTGGAGTTTGAACGTGTCATCGACATATCATCCTCTTTGCGGCGAGCTAAAGTCGTTGGTTCACGCAATAATTTGCGCGGCAAACTTAATGCCCATGTTTACGGGCCGGTTCCATTCACTGAAGTCTGACCCAGGCCGGAGCTTTATGCGAGCGAATTTCATCTTGAGTTCCAACGCCACAGGCGGACCTTGCGGCTCGATTCGTCTCAGATTTGGCAAGGTAGAAGCGGTCCAGAGGGCAAAGTTCGCCGCTGTCCATTATCACCACCGCCTCCAGCTCAGTTCGATATATGGCGCAGGAATTGCGTCTTCATGGAGAGTGTAAAATTCCGGGGGCAATCCGGTCATGCGGCCTTCGCTTCAGTTTTGCTGCGAAACGCCGGATACCAGCGACGGAAGGTGTCTTCGAGGTCGCCGTTGAGAACTTTGGTTCGAGTCTGTAGCAAGAGGTGTGGGCCTCGAGGTGTCCATCGCATCTGCTGCTTCTTTACGAACCGTTTACTGATGACTTGATTGACTGCCGATTCCACGAAGCCAGTGCTGATTTTCTCGCCGTTGCGGTAACGCTCGACCTAGACCCAACAGTCGTGTCACCAGCCGCCATTTGGGAAAGAGTTTTCCGCTTAATGCTTGTCGGTTGACCGCGCTATTGATCGCAAGTCACCACCGGTTTCCTTCCGGGGAAAATGGCCGACGATGCCGATTTTCTGCTTCTCATTGAGGGGCGCGATCACTCCTAGCTTATGCTGCTGGGTTTCGAACCGCAACGTGATCGCGCAACCACTCCGTCAGCTTCGCTCGCCTCGATTGCGAAAAAACACCAACAGGGAGTCATCGCAGAATCTGTTCCATTGCTCCCCAACACCCTTCTTCTGGGCTTTTCCCTCGCTCTTCTCGGACGTTGCAACGCCAGACTGCAAGAGTTTAGTAGATCGATTCCTCCGCCAGAACGGAACGGTGGTGAAGATTGCCTTCAGTCCTATGCGCTGGGCAAAAGCGAATCCTCGCCCACGGCGCTCCCTCCCTTGGTTTTTTCCATCGGATAAATTCTCGCTGCTATCCTGACACTCTGCCTGTGTCTCTGGCGCGGTCCAACACGAACTCAAGCGGATCACGTTCTGTCTACCCTTTCTACTGGGAAGGTTTCGAGGACGAGGCCTTCGCCCGCCGCCCAAGCAATTATTTTAAGCCATGTGCGCCGGTAGGCGATGAGTGAATTGTGCGAAAGCTAGCCGTTCTTCGGCGGCCGCGGTGACCCGCTCAAGAAGCGAATCCTCCCCATCACGCTCCCCTGCCCCCTTCTTTTCCTACTGCCTGGCCAACAATCAGGGTTCTTACCCTGAAAAGAGTCTGTAACCGGGGTAAATGTCGCTTTTCTACGCATTGCTGGAGGGGTTTATCAGAGTTGGGGCTCGGGGTGCAATAATACTCATTATTGTAAGGACGACGGATTGCCACAGGCCGCGCCACCCTGCACAATCCAGAGACTGCACGGCACGACTTGGAGCGCCCGATCCGCCAGTGGGGGCACGCGGCCCTGGGGCCGATTAATTGCCGGGAAGGACGAGCAAGTCGGCTTCGACTCCGCGAACTCACATGCCGCAAAGCCTGTTGTCGCATCGACGAT
>CAWEOV010000008.1:0-91003 GCA_963810765.1 uncultured Verrucomicrobiae bacterium | reverse complement strand
AGCCTGGTAGGAGAGAGCGTTTCGATTGGAATACGAATGGAACCCATAAAGATGGGAGTAGCGCGTGTGCAAATTCCGGTATTGTCGCTTGAGTTCGAACAAGCGGGTTTGAAGTTGGCGGATCGAGCGGCGTTCGACGACCGTGGCAATTTTGGAGACCAACTGCGTCGCCTTTGGTTGCCGATGTCCTACTAGCCGCGAAAGAGAAAAGCTATTGCACTGCGCGGCGAGTGCTCTGCCGTCTCGCCGCTACGGATGCTTCCAGATTGCGAATTGATTGGTAAAACTGCTGCAGTCGGAATGAGTCAGAATTCTGCGCGCTCTGCAGCGCGTTCATCTGCAGATGATTCAGCTTCGGCGAAAAAACCAGCTTGTCAGCGTCGAGGCGCTTGGAAAGCGTCTCTTCCAATTTCTGTGGGGAGACGAGAATTTTCTCCCAACGGGAGTTCTCGACCTCGAACCACGATTTGATGCAGTCCATCTGTTTTTTGTGCTTGGACTGGATGGATCGCGACGTGCTGCAGCCGACGTAGCTCCCATTTTCCGTGCGCGGACAGATCGCGACATGCACGTGGAGATGAGCGGTATCGTGATGAATGCCGTAGGCGTATCCGATCGAATCGTTGGGATGGTATCTCTCGGTGAATCTTCGCATGACCTTCTTCATCGTTGAATGAAGAACTTGGTCGGGATTGATGCCCGCATCGGTCAGCGCATCGTGCTGTTCCTTCGACATGGAAAACACGAGTCGATGGGCGATCACGGGACGCTTCGCAGTCGAAGGAAATTTCGCCAAATGCTTGCGCCAGGTTTCGGTAATGCGGTGCTTTCGCTCCGAATTGGAAAGCTGGGAGGGCGCAGTGCTCGTCCCGTCCTGATTGATTCGGATGCTATGGTGCAAAAATCCGCCGGCGTGAACCTGTCCCAGCGTTTCCTTCGATGCGTAGTCCGTGAAGTGCTTGAGCTTTTTGCCGATCTGCTGATCCATATCGGCCCGCTCGCGAAGCGAAACTTTCCGACGCGATGTTTCGTCAAGATATTCCAGGTCGAGGCCGCCTCGGGCGGTGGACTTGTGGGCAAAGATCTGTCCATTTCTCATGTTAGGGATTCGAGGAGGTGGATGGAGTGATCGATTTTCTTTTCCATTCGCTGGAGCGCAGCAGGATCGATTTTGTCCTTCGTTGAGACGAAATAGAGGATGGCCTGAAACGTCTGGACTTTTGTTTTGAATCCCAAGGACTCGTGGAGGGTTTCGAAGCGCAATTTCGCTTCGAAGGGCAGGTCGAGAGCGAATTGAGTTGTTCCGGGTTTTGATTGGTGTGCCATGTGGTTTTAAGAGGTGAAGGTGATCAATTCCTGCGAATGCAAAGGCTCATGAGACGAGCCGCAGATGAGGCCTCCCGCAGCGTGCCTGACACGCGAAGGGAGAAGCGGGAAGAATAGCGCCAGCGGCCCGCCCGGCACTTCCCTAGGGAAAGTGCTATCCTGTCGCGTCTTTGACCTAGGAAAAGGCGCGAAAAGGTCAGAAGTCCCGCTGGATCGGGAGAGGTGTGGCAGGGAGTCTTGTGCAGGTGTGATAAGACTCCGACCGAGGACTCGAACAGATACGGGCTCCGCTTCCAAGGGAGCCGGAAGCCTGGGTGAAGGCCTCCAAAAATGGGCGTCCAAGCCGGTAGTCTGCTCGCGCTGGAAAGCCGATTTGCAAACCTTCCGTCCGGCGTCTGAGTCGAGGCGGCACTGTCCGTCGCGCCACAAGCGGACTGCGAGAAACAGCCAAGCGATGGCGAGGATGGACCAATTTGCAGGACGTAGGGCAGTCATGACGCCTTTCCCGGTTTGACCTGCGGGTCTGGTTCCTTCCGTCCGTCCGGAGCGGATCCTGAGAGCAAGCTCTCCCGGACTTGGCGGGCGACCTGGGTATCGAATTGGCCGGGATCAAAGCGCCGTGAGGTTTGCCCAAGCAACCGGCGGGCATCACTCACTGTGGAACCGATGTCCCAAATATCCTGGCTGTCAGTTGCCAGACCGTGATTTCGGTGCAGGGCGCGGTCGTAGGCAGCAATGATGTCAGCATCGAGAAAACCGGCTTTCAGGGCTGAAGAGGCAAAGGAAAATGCCACAGCCTCGTCAAATCGAACGTTGCAGTTGTCCCAATGAAGGCGCTGCAGCCGGCGCTTAACCGCGTGCGCTTTGGCTCGAAGTTTCTTGTTTCCTACAGGCTCATTATCGCGCGCGCAAGCGCGCGAGTATGTATTTCTCTCTTCTTTATATTCTTCTCCGCCCTCCAACAGAGTAGAGAGTTTCACTAAAGTGAAATTTGATTTCACTTTAGTGAAATGGGTGATGCGGGTTTCCCGGAAGAACTCGGGGACTGGAAGTGTCCATGAACCCGATCCGTAATTTGCTGCTCCGCAGGATTCCAACTCGGCACGCCATTTGGTCACCGCCGAATTGGCCCGGCGGAACGCCCGGGCAATTTCCTCCAGCTTCCAGGGAAAGGTAAATGGCCCGGATTCCCCGCGTTTGACGCGCTCCAAGGTGCGATTGTTGTTGTGTAGACGCGCCAGGAGAAGCTTTGCGCTCGAGCAGATCGGCAGGGCGGAGATCCAGTCAAAGAGCGGATCGAAGTGATACGGCCAGGCTTCCCGAAAGACGTAGGTCCTCTTCATTGGGGACAAGATCCCTTGCGTTCGCCAGGCATCGGCGGCGGCTGGCAATTGCCCTCCAGCAGATTGGCGTAGAAGATTTCCGCGCTCAGGGTGTCAATCAGGAGCGTGCAGCCCCGGCCTCCTTGCCGGAGAATCTTTACAAAAGGCTGTCCCCTTCGCGTCCAGTAGAGAGCACGCTGACCTATGCGGGGAGAGCGCAGGGCCCTGAAAAACTCCGCCTTGGTGATCGCCAGAGGTCTGCACCCGTTGATGATGATCGGAGATGGGGGTTGCTCTCTCTGCACGATACCAATAGAAACATAAAAAGTAAGCTTGTAAACCGTATATATGCCATATATGTTTTCGTGATCATTTCCGTCCTATTTCGTTCCATCTGAAGAGATGCAAAAAAGATCCAAGTTGATGATCTATGTTCGGGCCGAACTGGCTCCAGATGCAATTCGCTGGGCCATTCGGCTCAGCACTACCACGGCCGGCTTCTGCAGTAACTGCGTGGGCCACTGCGTCCAGAATATGGAGCGCGGACTCAATGTGTTTCGCGATGTGCCGCCTTACCCATGGGCCTTTGTCGATCAGTGGAAATTGCGGCAAGGAAAGCCGATTGAATCCAAACGGTCCCGAAGAGCCCTCGAGCGGGCAATGGCTCTTCATCAAGCCCAGTACCGCCAGGCCCAGCCGAAGCTCAAAGAGTTCGAGAGAGCGTTTCAAGCGGGCGAAGCGAATCTCAAGGTTGTCTTTCAGGTTCAAGAGGGGCTGGAGGGCAGCGATAGGATTGAACGCTGGCCGGAAAAGCTCCGGAGAATGGCGAGATATTTTCACGTCAAACCCAATGAACTGGCGAACCGAATGATCGCGGCGGGCATCCATGCTCTGGAAAGGGAAGATCCCGGCTACGATCCGGATTTCGTCATCGAGTATCGGCAGAAGGTCGTCATTCCCAGGATTGAGCAATACCAGAGCGAGGAGAAACTCGCCGAAGGCTTTAATCCCTATTCGGACGTCCCGAAAGAACTTGAGAGCCAGGGCTGGGCCTTCATGGGTCTGATCGAAGTGACCAATCTCCACTACCGCGATCTGGTCGACGGTTTTCTAGAGCACAAGACCGTGGAGGAGACGTTTTTGTACATCTCGCGAGATTCGACGTTGAGCCATGCTTATCTCGATAGGCTCAAGAGCATCTATACCAGCCCCGCGTATCAGGACTGGAGCGAAGCTCACCCACTGCGTGAGAAAAAGCTCAAGAAGGAGATCATCGACGCTTGGGTCGAAGAGTGGCGCAGGATGAACCTCTCCAAGCCATCGGAGAGCTCCATTATCGCGGACATCACGTGCCTGCTACCTCAGTTGTCGGAAGGTGGACTGCGGAAGGTCCAGGCGGAGATCAACATTGCGCTTTCTGTCCATTCTCACAAGTAGAGCGCTGGAGGCATATACATTGCGAAATTCGATCCGGCGTGACTTCAAGAATATCTGGTGACTAAATAGTGACTAAATTCAGGTATGATCCGATGAGAACGATTGAGTACCTAAAAATACAAACGATTCCCGCGTGTTCTTCCATAGCTTATCTGTAAATCCCTGCATATCAGCAAAAAGCCCCGGCAGCTTTTCAGTTGCCGGGGCTTCAAATTGGTTGCGGGGGTAGGATTCGAACCTACGACCTTCAGGTTATGAGCCTGACGAGCTACCAGGCTGCTCCACCCCGCGATTGAAGCTGCAATCTAGGCGCAGACCTCGCTGGTGCAAGAAATTATTCGTCAAATTCACCGAATTTGTTCGGATCATTTGAAGGGCTGAGTGGTGATGAGGACGCGGGCGCCGGTTCCCACCGTGTCGTAGAGGGCGATCACGTCTCCTGAACGCATGCGAATGCATCCGTAGCTGGAGGCCACACCAATATTGCGTTCCTCAGGTGTACCATGGATGTAAATGTAACGGCCGAAGGCGTTCCTGTTTCGAGGCTCAAGGCCATCGAGCCAGAGGATGCGGCTGACGATGGGATCACGTCCAGGCGCGTCCGCGGGTAGGATTTCTCCCGTGAGGCGCCGCGATTTGAACACCGCGCCGGACGCAGCCCGGGTGCCGATTTTTTTTCGGATTTTGAGGAGTCCGATCGGGGTGGCGTTGCTTTTGGGCCCGTCTCCTACACCGAACTTGGAAGTTGAGACCGGGTATTGGGCAATTTTGATGTTGTCACGCAGCACGAGCATTTCCTGATCCGATGTGCTGATGAGAAGAACATGGCGCGTGTCTGTCACACAGCCCGCCAGGACGAGCAGCAGCGGAAGCAGAACGATGATCCGATGAGCCCTCACGCCTCGGAACGCGACGTATTCAGGGCGGCAATCTGTTGAATCCAAAATAAAACGGATTTTAAGGCCACATAGGCGAAACCGCCCAGGAAGATCATGAGAAAGGGCACGGAGAGCCAATGTCCCATCGTTGCTGCGTTCCAGGTGCAGAAGGCGAAGTAAAGCGCGAAGATGAGTTCGACGAGGGGGAGCCAGGATTTGAGCGGCACGTAACGGACATGACGCACGGGTGAGCGATTGGTTTCCACGCCGTATTTTGGCGTGCGTCTAAATTCCGATCGGTGATTGAGAATGGCTTCGATTACTCCGCGTGCGTTGTTGACGGACATGCCAGTTGCCAAAGCGAGCGTGAGGGGAAACATCCAAAGCTCGCGCACCCAGCCCCGCGGATTGAGATGCGTTTGCGCCACGATATAAAAGAGCGCAATGGAAACGGAAGTGGCGAAAAAAATCGGAAGATCGACCAGCCAGGCGTACATCGCGCCATGTGCGCTGTACGACTGAGGGAGAATCAGCACGCAAAGAAGGACGAGGAGCAGGTAGCCGAAATTGGAGGTGAGGTGGACGGTTGCCTCAAGCTTGATCAGTAGCGGGAGGCGCGAACGCCAGATCTCAGGGAGAAGTTTCTTGCAGGTTTGGATGGATCCTTTCGTCCAGCGATGCTGCTGCGACTTGAAGCCGTTGATATCGACCGGAAGTTCGGCGGGCACGACCACATCGGGGAGGTAAATGAACTGCCAGCCTTTCATCTGTGCCCGGTAGCTGAGATCCATATCCTCGGTGAGCGTGTCGTGCTGCCAGCCTCCGGCATCGGAGATGCAAGACTTTCTCCAGATTCCAGCGGTTCCATTGAAATTGAAAAATCGCCCGCTTCGGCTGCGTGCGGTCTGTTCGAGGAGAAGATGGCCATCCAGGAAGAGGGACTGAACCTTCGTTAGCAGCGAGTAGTCCCGGTTCAAGTGACCCCAGCGCATTTGGACCATCCCTACCTGGGGGTCAGTGAAGTAATCGATGGTGCGTTTCAGAGTATCAGGCGCAGGGACGAAATCGGCGTCGAGAATGAAAACGAACTCCCCTTTCGCGCTGTCCAAGCCAGCCGCGAGCGCACCGGCTTTAAAGCCCGCTCGATTGTCTCGATGAAGATACTCGATGTCGATTCCCCTGGCTTTCAAGCGAGCTGTCTCACTCGCGGCAATCTCGCGGGTCTCGTCCGTAGAGTCGTCCAGAATTTGGATTTGAAGCCTGTCTCGCGGATAGTCGAGGCGGCTGACCGCTCTAATGAGCCGGCGGATCACGTAGTATTCATTGAAGACCGGCAATTGCACTGTAACGAACGGCAGTTCCCGGTAATTCTGAGCTGGCTTGATTCGTTTGCGGCGATTCTTCAGGAAGAGATAAATAATGAAATAGCGGTGAACGCCGAAGGCCGAGAGTCCGAGAAGAACGCTCAGATAACAAAAGTTCCAAATGACGTGCTGGAAAATCGCCTCCAGCGATTCGCTCATCATAAGTTTTTTCTCCCCGTTGAAATGCGGCGCTATCAACCCACACTCGAACGCCCCGTCAAGCGTAAAAAAACCGGCGCCCGCTCGTGGTTTCTCGCCTTTGCCTGCGGAAGCTGATAGATTCTTGCTATGGCTCAGTCGTTCGCTCTGGATCTTCAGGAGCAAGACCGGAGGTTTCAGCTTCATCCCTTTACGAACCATGCGGATTTGTACAAGTCCGGAACGCACATCGTCCTCGAGGGAGATGGCTGCTATTTCATTGACGAGAGCGGACGCCGGATCCTGGATGGCTTGGCGGGATTGTGGTGCGTCAATCTCGGCTACAGCTCGAACGCTATTGTGCGGGCGGTGACCCAGCAACTCGAGCGGTTGCCGTATTATCCCTCGTTTTTCAACTCCACGACCGAGCCCCCGATCCTGGTGGCGAAATTTCTCGCGGGAATTGCACCCGCGCGCGTCAACCGCACAATTTTTTCGAATTCCGGTTCGGAGGCCAATGAGACGGCGCTTAAGCTGATTCGTGCCTATTGGAAGTTGAAAGGACGCCGGGAAAAGAAAAAGATCCTCTCTCGCACATTCTCCTACCATGGCGTGACGCTGGCTACGACGAGCATGACTGGGCTGTCGAATTGTCAGCAGCCGTTCGATCTTCCGCTGGCCGGTTTCCTTCATGTGCCGGGACCCTATGCCTATGGCGCCAAGACGGAGTTGAGCCCGGAGGCCTACGGGGAGTGGTGTGTCGAGGAAACTCGCCGGACAATTTCAGAGCAGCGAGCGGAAACGATAGCAGCGCTCTTTGTCGAACCCGTCCAGGGCGCGGGCGGGGTAATCATCCCGCCGGCCGGGTATCTTGCCGCCCTGCGTCAGCTCTGCCGGGAGAACGAGATCCTGTTTGTGGCCGACGAGGTGATTACTGCTTTCGGACGCCTGGGCGACTGGTTCGCCAGCAATCTTTGGAGCTTGGATCCTGACCTCATCTGCCTGGCGAAGGGACTTACGAGCGGCTATCTGCCGCTCGGCGCGACGATGCTTTGCGACGAGGTCGCCGAGGCAGTGCTGGGCGGGGGATATTTTGCCCATGGCTTTACTTACAGCGGCCATCCGGTCTGCGGCGCTGCGGCGCTGGCCAGCCTCAATGAGATTGAAGCACTAGGGCTCATCCCGCGTGTGCGGAACGACGTTGGACCCTATTTCCAAATCAAACTTAAAGAAATTGGAAACCATCCCGCGGTGGCGGAAGTGCGCGTCTACGGTCTCATTGCTGCCCTTGAGCTCATACCGCGCGAAGGTCGCGAGGCTCTCACGCCCTCGAGTATGCTTGGCCTCAAGGCCTGGTCGCTGATCCGCGAGGAAGGGGCCATGGTGCGAGGCATCCGTGACCTCATCGCTCTGGCGCCTCCGCTGATCATCTCGCACGCAGAGATTGACGAACTTTTCGATTGCATACGCCGCGGACTAGACAGACTCTGGGACTGAGAGGACTGTCTAGCATGGCATCAACTGCGGAGAGCGCGACCGAAGTGGCGTCCGAGGTGGAGCCCGCAACGGAAGTATTGCGCATCGAGGAGACCAAGGCGTCCCGTCGCAGCTTCTACAAGCTTGAGAGTGGCCGTCTGGTTCCTTGCGAGCCCAACGAAGCTCAGATCATCGGCTATATTTCGCCCACCATCGACGACGAAGCCGAACTGCAGGAGCACTACAACATCGATTACCATACCCTGCAGTCGTCGCTCGATCCCGACGAGCTCTCGCGCTTGGAATTTGAGCCTGATCACGCCGCGATCATCTTTAAGCGTCCGAGAAGTTTCTGCGCAGACGATAATTTCCTCCTAAAGCTGACCTCGACGGGAATCTTTGTATATAAGAGGTATCTGGTCATCGTGATGGCGGACGATTCGTCGATCTTCGAGGGCCGCGTTCCCTTTCCGGTGGAGTCCATTAATGACGTCATTCTTCGACTGCTTTATCAGTCCACCATGCACTTCGAAGGTCACCTCAAGGCTATCAATATGCTCTCCGACTCCCTCGAGCGCCGAATCAATACGTCTCTGGAAAACAAGTATCTCCTGAACATGTTCGCGCTCGAAAAGAGCCTCGTCTACATTCTCAACTCGATCACTTCGAACGGCGCCCTTCTGGAAAGGTTGAAGGCTTTATCCGCGAAGCTCGGTTTCAACGGCAACCAAGTCGGCGTTCTCGAGGATCTTATCATCGAGAACCAGCAGTGTTACAGGCGCGCAGATATCCACACCCAGGTCCTCAGCAACCTCATGGGGACACGGGCTTCGATAGTCAGCCACAATCTGAACCAGCTGATCAAGAAGTTCACAATTTGGACGGTGGCAATCATGCTTACCAATTTCGTCGTAGGACTCTTCGGAATGAACGTCGCCTTGCCGATCCCCATGGAAGAGGCTAGCTGGCCGTTCTGGTTCATCAACATCATCGCCCTTATTGCTGGGGGGTTTGTTTTCTTGCTCTGGCGGATGAAAAAGTGGTAGCAGCATGTCGGACTTGGAATGAAGCGGGAATTCGAAGGATGAAGAATCCCCGTAAAAATGACCGCCGCTTAAGACATGCTGCTCAAACTCCGCTTCGCGGAAAAAACACGTATGTCGGGTCTTTCGGCACGAAGTGCCGATTATAGCAGGATGTTAGGCGGTTGGCCCTCTTTGCACGGTGGGTTTTCTAGGAAACTTCCGGTCAGATTTCCGAGTCCGACAGCCTGCTAAGCGTTCAGTTCATCTCCGGGTCGTCTGGGGCCTCCGCCAGCAGCTTCATTAACGGTCCCGAACTGCGCATGATCTCGCGCCAGGCGTTGTCTGGCTCCTTCATCTCTATGAGCTCGCGCGCTGGAGGAAGAACGAGCCAGGCCTTCTGTTCGATTTCACCTTCGAGCTGTCCCTGGCTCCAACCTGCGTAACCCACGAATGCGCGCAGACCAAATCTCCACTGCGGCTCAATATGAACGTCCTCAATATTTCCCATGAAACTCTGAAAGGCCACCGAGGCGGGATTTGTCCTCCATTGCAGACTGGCTAGAGTGAGGTGATCGGATGCGACGGGTCCGCCGTAGTAGAGAGCTACATTCTTGAAGCTGCCGGATATCGTTTGCGCAGCCACCTCGCCAAAGGTCTTCTTCAGCGGACGGTTCAGTATCAGGCCGATTGCGCCGTCCTCGGCGCTATGATGCGAGAGAAAGAGAATGGTCCGGCGAAAGTTGGGATCGAGCAGTCGGGGATGAGCGACAAGCATTGAGCCTGTAAGATTATCCGGAGTCGATCGTTCCGAGCTCATGACTGATACTATTTACTGCGGCGATCCATTAGCGCAAGCGGAGGCTGAGAGGCGCCCCGTTTGGTCCAGATGGTGCGCGCCGGCGCCGGGAGCGCAGCGATCGAAAAATAATGCCAAGAATACTGGGGAGAAAAAAAGCTGCGCTCAACTCCGCGCCATTCGAGAGCGGAGCATTTACCAATCCTGCGGCTCCAGGAAGCCTTCGAGCTGGCGGATGCGAGTGGGGTGGCGCATTTTGCGGAGCGCCTTCGCCTCGATCTGCCGGATGCGTTCGCGTGTGACCTTAAATTGGCGGCCGACTTCCTCGAGCGTGCGACTGTATCCGTCCACCAGGCCAAAGCGCTGCTCGAGCACTTGGCGCTCGCGTTCGGTCAGAGTGTCGAGGACGTCCTTGATTTTGTCCTTGAGAAGAACGATGGCGGCCTGGTCAGCGGGGTTCTCCGCGCCTTTGTCCTCGATGAAATCACCGAAGCTGGTGTCGTCGGAGTCGCCGACGGGGGCCTGCAGCGAAATCGGCTGTTGAGCCATCTTGAGAACGGCGCGGACGCGCTCGACCGGGAGCTGAATCTCCTCGGAGATTTCCTCAGGGCTGGGCTCACGTCCGTATTCTTGCACGAGCTGTTTCTGAACGCGGATCAACTTGTTGATCGTTTCGATCATGTGCACCGGAATCCGGATGGTGCGCGCCTGATCAGCGATCGAGCGAGTAATGGCCTGGCGGATCCACCAAGTGGCATAAGTTGAGAACTTATACCCTCGGCGGTATTCAAATTTCTCGACCGCCTTCATCAGGCCCATGTTGCCCTCCTGGATGAGGTCAAGGAAGGAAAGGCCGCGATTGGTGTATTTCTTGGCGATGGAAATAACCAGGCGCAGGTTGGCTTCGACCATTTCGGTCTTCGCCTTCAGGGCCTTTCTGTGCCAGCTCTTCAGCCCGCGATGCTTCTCAACTAACTCTTCGGTGGTCATCCAATTCCGAAGCTGCATTTCCTGGATTTGCTGGCTCAGGTTGCGCTGTGTCTTGGAATCCGCGTTCTTGGACGGCCGGTCGTGCTCGTGAGTCAAAGTGTTAAGGACGCGGAGATTTTCGTCAGCCAGGGTCACGAAATCCTCAACGACCTTTTGCTTGAAGTAAAATTTTGGATAGAGCTTTTGCAGCGTTGCGAGGGCCCTTTCGTAAGTCCTTAGGCACTGCGGCGACGGGCTTTTGTGCCCGGAGATTTTATCGCGATAAAGTGAAGCGACGGTTTCAGCCTGCTTCCTGACTTGCTGGCAGAGACGCGGCAGGGTTTTCATGTAGCGTTCCCGGCTTTCGATCTTCTTGTCGAGGATCACGCGGTCGAAACGCTCGCGCATGTCGATGAGCTTCTGAGCAAGATCGAGGTGGGCGCGTCCGATAAAGCCAAATTGGTATAAAATTTCCTGCACCTTGAATT
This sequence comes from uncultured Verrucomicrobiae bacterium, assembly GCA_963810765.1. Taxonomy (GTDB): domain Bacteria; phylum Verrucomicrobiota; class Verrucomicrobiia; order Chthoniobacterales; family Terrimicrobiaceae; genus DASTFP01. The sequence goes on along the minus strand of CAWEOV010000008.1, from coordinate 79,784 downwards.
CCGCTTCCTCGATACGCTTGGAAATCTCAACCTCCTGTTCCCGGGTGAGCAGCGGCACCTGCCCCATTTGCTTGAGATACATTCGAACCGGATCGTCAAGAATGTCGAGCTTGCTATCGGGTTTCTCGTCCTTCTCCTCCTCCTCCTCGCCGTCCTTGCGCACTTCCTTTACGCGGTCAACGTCCGACGAATCGATGATCTCGATTTCCACAGCACGAAGCTGCGTAATGACCGATTCTATGCTATCCGGATCGTTAACGCTCTCGGGCAAGGCCTCGTCGAGATCATCGTAGGTTACATACCCTTGTTCCTTCGCCAGCTTGATGAGGTCGCGCACCTTTTCCTGCAAAGCCTTGTGCAGGTCCTGCGCAGAACCTGAAGCCAATCCAACCTGAACGACACTGGACTCACCGTCGGTTCCGTGGACGGATGCATGGCGTGCGAATGTTTCTGGTCTGGACGAAAAAGCCCTGATCATGGCCCTCTTGCCCGGTTCGACCGATTTTGACTTCGGAACGGGTCTTTTGAGGAGGTTGACTGTCTTCGGGTGAGGGGAGGCCGTATCCGGCTTCGACTTGGTGGATTTATAGGAAGTTTTCAACGCAGCCAGGTTGCTTCGAGAAGAGCCGCTAAACGTCGTTCAGGCAGCTTTGCAGGTCAAGAATTTGTTTGCTAGCTGCGGCAACCCTGACTTGAAGCTGCGTTCTTTCGCTTGGAGAAAGGCCTGGTTTGTGGAGTTGAGCGGCCGCCACTGAGCGCTGATTCCTATAAAAGGCTGCGGCAAGGCCGAACCAGAGATTCTGGGCGATGAGTGCGGCATGTTCGTGAGAACGATCCAGATCCAGCATGTTGACTGTGATTTCCTGCTGCGGGGTCAGGGCCGATACAAACGCCGCCCGGGCCGGGGCTTCATTCAGGGCAAGAGAAGACTGAAGAATCTTCTCAAGCAGATCCCCGCCCTCGCCGAGCTCGCGCGGAGCCGGAGATGATCGCTGTGCAAGCCAGGCCTTAATCTCAGGATCGATCAGGGAAAGCCGGCACAATTGGCGTATCCCCTCATCCAAACGCAAAGGCTCTACCCTGGTTTCGATGTCCGCGGTTGCGCTCCGAACGGCACCGGGTTTCATCCGCGCAGTAAATGTCGCCTCGCTAATTCCCAAACGCGCGCAAATGATTTTTGCGGTTGTTTCACGAAGGACACTGTCCCTGATCGCCGCGACGAGAGGTCCAAGCTGGCGGGCCGCGGACGATTTTCCTGCGGGATCGTCGAGAGTCCCCATTTGTGCGAGGCGCTGAAGCGCATGGTCGAAGAAGCCCGGCGCGCCATCAATGACCTCCCGAAAGCGGCTCACGCCCTTTCCACGGATGAGAGAATCCGGATCCTCTCCTTGGGGTAGCGAGGCAACCCGGACATCGAGGCCGCACTCAAGAAGGGCCGGGAGCGAACGGCCGATAGCCTCCTCTCCCGCCTGGTCAGAGTCAAAGCACAGAGTGACCGCCTCGACGAAGCGGCGAAGCAGGCGCGCCTGCTCCGGGGTGAATGCGGTGCCCTGAGGCGCGATCACGTTTTGAACGCCGGCTTCAAAGGCGCTGATCAGGTCGAGCTGGCCTTCGCAGACAATGGCGGTGTTCGCCTCGATGAGAGCACGCTTGGATTTGTCGAGTCCGTAGAGCACGCGGCCCTTAGTGAAGAGCAGTGTTTCGGGCGAATTGACGTATTTCGCGGCCTTGGCGCCGGGATCAAGGACGCGGCCGCTGAATGCGATGACTTCTCCATAATCATTCCGGATCGGAAAGATGACGCGTCCACGAAAGCGCGCGTACAACTGCGGAGTTTGCACATTGGGCTGTGAATATTGCTCGTCCCTTCCTGCAGCCAGCCCGCTTTGGGCGATTTCCTCGCCCGAAAAATGTTTCTCGTGGAGAAAGTCCATCAGAGCGTCTCGAGAATCCGGGGCATAGCCGAGCAGCCAGGATTTGGCAATTTCGATGGAGATGCCTCGCGTTTTGAGGTAGTTGCGCGCTTCCCGCGCAGCCGGCATCTTAAGCAGGTTGTTGTGAAACCAAGCGGCAGCCTCGGCGTGCAATGCGAGCAAGCGCTTGCGCATTGCATGACGGCGATCGTCCTCCTCACTCCCGGCCTCTTCGAGAACGGGAACTCCCGCGCGTTGGGCGAGCCGGCGCACCGCCGAGGGAAAATCCAGGTGCTCGTAGTCCATGACGAAACGGAAAACCGTCCCGCCGGCACCGCAGCCGAAGCAATGATAGGATTGACGCTGCGGGTTGACGTGAAAGGAGGGAGTTTTTTCCCGATGAAACGGGCAGAGCGCTCGCCAGCTCGTCCCGGCGCGCTTAAGCGGAAAATAAGAAGCGATGACCTCGACGATATCATTGGCTTCAGCGACACGCTGGATGGTTTCCTCAGAGATCCGGGACACAACGTTCAAAATACCTTGCGGCCCAATTTGGCGCGAGGGAGATTCACTTTGTGACACGATTTCTTTTGGCGTTGGCTTTGCTGCTATCGACGCTGGCTTCCGCGCCCGCGAAAGAGCAGGATATCCGCAAGGGATCGGTCGTTGTGATTCCTTTGACTGGGGAGGTTACTCAGGCTCAGTTTTACTTCCTTCGTCGCATCCTAAAGAAGGCTGAAGCCGCCGACGCCTCGGCTTTGATCATCGACATGGACACCTATGGTGGGAGTCTCAAGGCCGCCGTGGACATGCTTGGAGCCCTGATGAAATCCACCATACCCACATTGACCTACGTAAATACCAACGCTGGATCCGCGGGTGCATTGATTGCTCTCTCAACCAAGCGCGTTTACATGGCTCCCGTGAGTGCCATCGGCGCGGCGGCGCCTATCAGCGGAGGAGGAGAAGATTTGCAAGAGACCATCAATTCAAAAGTGGTTTCCTATTTTTCGGGTTACTTCCGCAGTGCGGCTGAACGAAATGGTTACAACCCGGAGTTGGCAGAGGCATTCATCAACAAAGAGAAAGAAGTAAAAATCGGCGATAAAGTCATCAATCCCAAAGGGACGCTGCTAACGCTGAGCGCGCAGGAGGCTGTGAAAGAGTATGATGGCAAGCCGCTGCTTGCGCAGGGCATCGCTTCGAGTCTCAACGACCTTTGTGAGAAGGCGGGTTTGCGAGTCAAAGACATAGATCGCATCCAGCCAAGCGGTTTCGAACGGATCGCGCAATGGATCACGATCCTCGCCCCGCTCTTCCTGCTGGGAGGGATGATCGGGGCTTATCTGGAGTTCAAGTCGCCTGGTTTCGGAGTCGCTGGAATTCTGTCTGCGACTTGTTTCTTATTGTTTTTTGCCGGGCACTATATTGCGGGCCTGACGGGTTTCGAGGTTGTCGCGGTATTTGTCCTCGGATTGATCCTCGTGCTTATCGAGCTGCTTTTTTTTCCGGGAATGACATTCCTGGCATTGTTCGGGACGGCGCTGATGACGGGTTCGCTGCTTTTCGCGATGGTCGATTTCTATCCGAGCCAGCCCTTTGAATTCTCGCTGGATGTTCTAATGAGACCGTTGCTGAATCTCGGAATCGCGGTCGTGCTTTTCGTGTTCGCCGTTTCCGCGCTAGCTCGGTTTCTCCCCGATCTCCCATTCTTCAACAGGCTTATTCTTGCGACGCAAAGTGCCTCAGGACCTTCAACGGAAAACAGCACGCCTGCGTTTTTCGAGCCCCGCGTCAGAGTAGGCGAGGAAGGAGTTGCCCGAACAATCTTGCGACCGGCGGGCAAAGCCGAATTCGGCGCCGCACTGGTGGATGTCGTGACCGACGGGGAATTCCTCGAGCGCGGCGCGAAGGTGCGGGTCGCGATGGTGGAGGGAGATCGTGTTGTGGTCGAGGCCGTCAACAGCGCTGGCCGCCCTGCTTCTTTAACCTAGCACAATCTGATGACCTAATCACCGGTTATGCAAGAATGAGGCGCAATGCTCCGAGCAGCGAGAAGACGATCATCAGCCACTCGAAGACGGCCTGATTGATCTTGCCGAGCAGCCAGCGTCCCGCGAATATTCCGCCGATCACGCCCGGCGCGAGAAAGAGGTTTAACGCGAGGCTTGCCCCATTGATCAGCCCCAACGAAGCGCTGAAAGGTATCTTGAAGAGGTTGACGGCGAAAAAGAACCACGCCGCGGTGCCGACGAATTCGAACTTGGGAAGACGGCAGGCGAGGAGGTAAATGGTCATGACCGGACCCGCCGCGTTGGCGATCATTGTCGTCGAGCCTGCAAGCCAGCCAAAGGGCCAGGCAATTCCGGGATGCTCAACGGCGAAATTCATCAGCCGCGGCGCAAACTTCTGGACGAGCACGAGAACAACCAACGCAATGGTGAGCCAGCCGATGAGTGGCCCAAAACTCTGCGCGGGAATGCGCGGCATGAGCAGCCATCCGCAGACGATGCCGGCCAGAGCCGGCGGGAGCAACCTCAGGACGAGGCCCCCCTTGGCATGCTGGCGGTATGTGTAGACGGCAAAGATATCCGCAAGGATCAGCATCGGAAGAATCGCCCCCGTGGACTCCCGGGGCGGAAGGACGCGAGCCATCACGAGGATCGCGAGCATTCCCAATCCGCCAAAGCCCGCCTTTGCCATGCCGATGCAAATGGCGGCGAGTGCGGAAAGAATCCATTCGACCAGTGTAAGGTCGTACATTGCTTGGCAACAAGTAGACCAAACACGCCGAAAAGGGTGAAAGAAATCCTTTTCATGAAATCCTTTGCGTCCTTTGCGTCCTTTGCGCGAGACTCCGCCCTCCATGAAAATCGTCGTCGCATATTCCGGTGGACTCGACACATCCGTGATCTTGAAATGGCTGAAGGATACGTATTCCGCCGAGGTAGTGGCGTTCTGCGCGGACATCGGTCAGGAGGAGGAATTGGAGGGTCTTGAAGAAAAGGCGATGAAGACCGGCGCAAGCAAGTGTTACGTGGATGATCTGTGCGAGGAGTTTGCCAGAGACTTCATTTTTCCGATGATGCAGGCTGCGGCGATTTATGAGGGCCAATATTTGCTTGGCACCAGCATTGCGCGCCCGCTCATCGCCAAGCGCATGGTGGAAATCGCGAAGGCGGAGGGGGCGCAGGCCGTGGCTCACGGGGCCACCGGCAAAGGAAATGACCAGGTTCGCTTCGAGCTTGCGGCGGCCGCGCTTGCGCCGCGACTGCATGTGATCGCCCCATGGCGCGACGAACGCTTTCGGAGTCAGTTCCCGGGCCGCGCCGAAATGATCGCCTATTGCGAGTCAAAGGAAATTCCCGTGCAGGCCTCGGCGAAGAGGCCCTATTCCATGGACCGCAATCTTCTCCACATCAGTTTTGAGAGCGGAATGCTCGAGGACCCGTGGTTCGATGCGTCCGCGCCCGAGCACAAGGACATGTATAAGCTCAGCGTGTCGCCGGAAGACGCGCCGGACGAGCCCGATTATTTGGAATTGCTATTCGAAGAGGGAAACTGCGTAGGTCTCGTCCACTCGCAACTTTGGGAAATTCTGAGCGATATCTGCTATGACGGGAACGGCGACGAGAGGCTCGGCCCTGTTTGGGTGATGCGCGTTTTGAACCGGCTCGGCGGGCGCAACGGGGTCGGACGCGTTGACGTGGTCGAGAACCGCTTCGTCGGAATGAAGAGCCGTGGCGTTTACGAGACGCCGGGCGGAGCGATCCTGCACTTTGCGCATCGACAGATGGAATCTCTTACGATGGATCGCGAAGTCATGCACCTGCGCGACTCGCTCATCCCGAAATATAGCGCCCTCGTTTACAACGGTTTTTGGTTTGCGCCAGAGCGAGAGACCCTGCAGGCACTTGTCACGGAATCGCAAAAGAACGTGACGGGAACAGTCCGTCTCAAGCTCTATAAGGGCAACATCATCGCCGCTGGTCGAAAGAGCCCGGTCAGCTTATACAATCCAAATATCGCCACCATGGAGGCCGATCCGACAAAAGCGTATAACCAGGATGACGCGACTGGCTTCATACAACTAAACGCTCTTCGGCTGAAGGTTGCAGCGGAGGTCAGATCCGGAACCTGAATGGGAAATTCGCACGCGTCTTTCGTCGTCGTGCCGGATTTCCCGAGGAGACTCGAGGATGACGGGCGAGCATGAAGGACTACGCTGCGGCTTGTGCCGCTCGGGTTTTGGCGGAGGGCTTCTTCGCGGCCGCCTTTCGTTCTTCGAACTCGAAGCCGACCCTGTCACCTTCGAGCTTGAGAAAGGCCGAAAATGGCTTGCCCTTTTTCGAAATGAAACGGGGGATGAGGTCAGTTTTCCCCGTTTCGATAAGTTTGACAACCTGTTCGCGTGTTATCTCGCGTTGGCAGATGGTCTTGCCCATTCGGAATTTGCACTTCCCCGTGTTGCTGCACTGGTAGGCGCTCCCGGTGTCATGGACTGTGCCGGACTTGCACGCCGGGCACGGGGCGATCGCGGGCAGCGAGGAAAAATCGAGCACCTGCGCATTGCCATTTACTGAATCGCCGAAATCGAAGGCTTGCTTGAACTCGCCATCGAGCTTGACGATTGCAGAAAACGGACGCCCGAGCTTGCTGCGAAACCCTTCAAGCGGTCCAACGGTTCCGTTTTCGAGCAGGATCTTGACCTCCTCGCGTTCGAGTTCGCGACCCGCCATGCTTTTCCAGACGATGAGCCCGCAGCTTTTGCATTCGTAGGCTTTGTAAGATTCCTTGAATCCGGTGTTGCCACATTTTGGGCACGTTGCATCGAGATCGATGAACTGGCCCTCGACGCTGTCGCCGGAGAAATTCTTGGCTTTGGCGACAATGTCCTCGGCAAAGCGCCGGATCCCCTGCATGAATTCCGGGCGTGGCATCCCTCCACGCTCCATCTGCTTGAGCTTGAACTCCCATTCGCCCGTCATTTCCGGCGAGGTCAGCGCTTGAATGCCGATTCCGCGAAGAAGGTTGATCAACGAAAGTCCCTTCTGCGTGACAATGAGGTCACGGCCCTGGCGGTTGAGGTAGCCATCGAGGAGCAGTCCTTCGATGATCTGTGCGCGGGTGGCGGGAGTGCCGAGACCGCGCTGGCTCATCGCCTCACGAAGCTCCTCGTCTTCGACGAGTTTGCCCGCGCCCTCCATCGCGGAGAGCAACGTGCCCTCGGAGAAGCGGGCAGGCGGTTTGGTTTGGTTTTCGGTGATTTCGACGTTCCGTGTTTCGGCGGATTCGCCCTTCACCACCGGGCAAAGAGTCTGCTCGCCTTCGCCGGCGGCCTGCTTGCCGTAGACGGCCAGCCAGCCGGGATCGATGATGATTTTGCCTTCGCTCTTGAAGGCCTCGCCTTCGACGCGTGTGATGCGCGTTGTGATTTCGAATTGCGCGGGAGGATAGAAGACGGCGACGAAGCGCCGGGCCACCATGTCAAAGATCTTCATCTCGACCTCATCGAGATTCTTTGTCGAGACCCCCGTGGGGATGATGGCGTGGTGATCGGTCACCTTTGCATCGTTGAAAATACGCTTGTTGGGTCTCACCCATCCCTGCCCAAGCGCCTTTCTTGCGTGCGCGCTCAGGTCGGGATTTTCAAACTTGGTGAACGCGGCTTTGACGTTGCCGAGGTAATCTTCAGGAAGATATCGCGAATCCGTCCGCGGATACGTCAATACCTTGTGCTTTTCGTAGAGAGCTTGGGCAATTTGCAAGGTGCGTCGTGCACTCAGTGAGAAACGTGAATTGGCCTCACGCTGGAGGGTCGTGAGGTCGTAAAGGAGAGGCGAAACCTGCGTGGACGGCTTCTTTTCTTCCTCGATAACGCCCTCCTTTCCGGCGCACTTTGTAGCAATCGCCTCGGCTTGCTGCCTTTCCCAAATGCGTTCGGACCGCGCATCCTCGCCGCCGTTCTTCTTGAAATTTTCGTCAAACCAACGGCCTCGATAGCTTCGTGCTTCTCCGGACGCCGGGGATCCCGGTTTTGTCAAAACATCAAAGTCCCCGAAGACCTCGAAATAGGTGCGGGGCTTGAAGTCGCGGATGTTGACCTCGCGCTCGGCGAGGATGGCGAGAGTCGGTGTCTGAACGCGCCCGACCGGCGTGAGTTGGAAGCCTCCGCCCTTCGAATTGAAGGCCGTCATGGCCCTTGTTCCATTGATCCCCACGAGCCAGTCGCTCTCGCTGCGGCATACGGCAGCGTCGGCCAGCGGAGCCATTTCGGCGCCGGCGCGAAGCGCGGCGAATCCGTCACGAATGGCCTCGGCAGTCATGCTCTGCAGCCAAAGGCGGCGGGTTGGTTTCTTGTTGCCCGCCAGCTTCAGCAGGTAATGAAAGATCAATTCACCTTCTCGGCCGGCGTCACATGCGTTAATGACCTCGTCGACGTCAGAGCGCTTAAGCAACCGCTTGATGAGATTGAAGCGGGCCTGCGTTTTTTCGATAGGCTTGAGATCAAATTGCTCCGGAATGATGGGAAGGTTCGCGAAACTCCACTTGCCGCGTTTTTTGTCCATCTCGCCGGGCAGACAGAGTTCGACAAGGTGGCCAATGGCGGAAGTGATGACAAAATCCTCGTCCTCAAAGACGTCATTCTTCTTGGGAACTTTGCCGAGAGCGCGCGCGAGGTCGGCCGCGACGCTGGGCTTTTCAGCGATGACGAGAGCTTTTGGCATGTTATTGAATTTTCACAAAGCGGCTGCCGGGAAGTTGTTTGACCAGCTTCCGCATCTCAAGGGCGAGCAACGTAGAAGAGACCTCGTGGGTTGGCAACCCGCATTTGGAAATGATCGCGTCGATCGGCGTTTCGTCATCACCGATGGATTCGCGCACGGACCGTTCCGCGGGCGTAAGGTTCAACTCCGGGGCGGGACGTTCTAGATCCGGTGTGATTGGAAAGAGCATTCCGAAGTCGTCAAGAATGTCCTGCGCGCTCATTACGAGCTTGGCGCCCTGCTGGATCAGGCGGTTCGAGCCGATGGCTCCGGGATGGTCGATTCGCCCCGGCACGGCATAGATCGAGCGACCCTGTTCAGCGGCCTGGGCCGCGCTGATCAATGCGCCGCTTGTCGCGCCGGCTTCCACGACGAGCAGCCCGGCCGAGAGGCCGCTGATGATCCGGTTGCGCATCGGGAAAGTCTGCCGGTCTGCGGCGGTGTTCATTGGGAATTCCGTAATCACCGCGCCGGAAGACGATATTCTTTCCGCGAGCTCGCGATTCTCAGCAGGGTAAAGTAAATTGAGCCCGCTGCCGAGAACGGCTATCGTCCTGCCTCTTGCCGCGAGCGCTGCTTGATGCGCCGCAGTGTCGATGCCCCTTGCGAGCCCGCTGGCGACGGTGAGGCCCGAATAGGCAAGCTGGAACGCTATCTTCTTCGCGCACTCGGCGGCGTAGTGGGACGGTTTGCGCGTGCCGACGATACCGATAGCATGGCAGTCCCTTAGGGCCCCCCACACATAGAGGACAATTGGAGGATCGTGGATCTCTCCAAGCAGCGCCGGGTAGGATGAGTCGGCCTGGGTGATGACCGCGGCGCCAAATTTCCTCGCTCGCTCAAGTTCCGCGGCGGGATCGGAATGGAATTTCCATGAGGCGATCGATTCAGCGATATCGTCCCCGATCCCTCGAACGCTGCGCAAATCCTTTGGTCTTGCCCGCAAGATTTCCTGCGGAGAACCAAACACCGCCAACAGTTTTCTTACCCGCACCGGACCAATATGCGGCAGCATGTTCAGTGCAACGAAGGCCTCGGTGTCCGTCATAATGCGGGCCATACCCTCAATGTGAGCGATATGCAATGCGGGTTTCTCGCGCTTTCCGTTTTGGGATCGTGTCCGGCGTCCCGCCGGACAGATCAGGCGACGGGTTTCTTACGAAGGCCCTCGGCGGGACGCCAAGGGCGGCACGCGGGGACGCGTGCGCTCCCCAAACCCCCAAACAACACCGAATACAAATCAACTCTTCTTCACGATTCTTCCGTCCCTAAGAAAGTAAAAGGAAGCATCTTCACTTGGCTCCAGCCAGTGGAGGGTGGTGGCCGTGACAAATTTTTGAGCGAAGGCTGGCAGCGCCGCCACGAGGTTGTTGCGGCGCTCGGGATCAAGTTCGCCAAAAACGTCATCAATGAGGTAGAGTGGAGGGCCGGCTGCGGACGCCTCTAGTCTGCGGGCCTGCCCGAGCTTCATCGCGAGGGCGATGGAGCGTTGCTGGCCCTCCGAGGCGAAGGATGTCGCATCGCGTCTCTCCAGGAGGATCTCGATGTCGTCACGATGCGGGCCGATGACCGTCGTGCGCAAACGGAGTTCTTCGTCGCAGCTAGCCCGAAGAGCGGCGGAGAAGTCTGGCGGGCTTCCGGATTGATAAGAAATTTCCAGCGTTTCCGAGCCGCTCGAAATCAGTCTGAGAGCGTCGGCGACTCGCGGCCTCAGGTCAGCGCAGAGTTCCGCCCGCGTGGATAGCAATGCTTCGCCGGCTTCGAGCAACGGGCTGTCGAATGCTTCGATCTCTTGGCGAGGTCGATTTTCCTTGAGCAAGGCGTTGCGCGAACGCAGTGCGCGCTCATAAGCGCGGAGGTGCCGCAGGTAGTTTGGTACGACCTGCGAGCCGAGAAAATCGAGATACCGGCGGCGGTGGGATCCCGGGCCGCGAACGAGGTGCATGTCATCATTGGAAATCCATGATATTCGCGCGACGGCCAGATAGTCGGCGGAGCGCGACTGCGTCTTGGAATCCAGGGCGAACGCCTTGAGCTCGTTCGCAAATTTCACGCGCAGATGCCTCTCGTTCCAGTGGCCATCCAGACCGAATCCCGGCTGGCCGAACCGCACGGCAGCAGCCAGCGAACTCGAACGCGGAGACTGCAGCCGGAGCAGAATGCATGCGGCTTCGAGGAGCGACGTCTTCCCTTGGGCGTTCGGGCCAACGATAAGATTCAAGCCCGGTGAAGGCTCAAAAGCGAGCTGATCGAAGCAGCGAAAATCGCGCAGCCGAAGATCGCGGAGCATTCCTCGAAATAGCTGCCCAATATGGTCCGCACCAACAAATATCTCTGCGAACGCCTTTTCGTCGCACTGGACGATTGACCAGACGACGGCGAATTCTTACACGGTTTATTTGTGTCTAAGCTGCCACCAACGCCAGAAATTTCACACCGTCGCGTCAGCCTGCGGGAGATGGTCAAGCGCGGCACGCGACACGAACGGGATGTCGCCGCAGCCAAACTGGCGAAGCTGGAGGCGCGTTACGATTTCAGCGCAGTGTCCGACAAACCATCCGAAGATTTATTTCAAACGTGCGGCAATATTTACGCCGGCTGCGAAGACGCCGTGCCCGTGATTTCGATCTTAGCCGGTGACGAGGAGATTGGCAGCTATGTCAAATGGGCTTTTCTGCAAAAGTTTGGAGTCGATTCGTATTGGAAAGGGACCAAGTCGGGCGCATCGACGCTCCACGCCAATGTTGACAAGACTGCGGCAGATTCGCTGCGCGCGGTGGCGAAGATTATCCTTTCACGCTTCAAGCATCTATGGACGCAATACAGTGAGCGCAACACGTTGCGTGCCGAACAACGAAAGCCGTTTTATTGCGGTCTCTACGATGGAATGATGCAAAGCCCTCGCAGCGCCGGCGAAAAGGTTCCAATGTTTTCCGGGCCGCGCAGGAAAAAGAAAAAAGAAAAGAGGGAAGTTGCTTTTTCGGTGGAAAATCATCCCTACGAGATCGGAATAGCGCTCGGCGGCATGATCCGCGTGAACACGCCGCTGCGGACGCTTTCCTCTCAGCTGCAGATCATGATGCAGCCGCAATCAGGAACTTGAAAGCGTCGCGTGTCTGCGGCATGCGGCGGCGAACCGATTCCCGGTCCATTCATGCACTACCGGGTCTTCATCAGCGAAAAGGCACGCCAACAGTTGCGGGCCTTGGACAAATCGACCCGCCGCAACATTGGCTATCGATGGAGTCTAGACTACTGGCCGTAGTAGGCGCCGGGGCCGTGTTTGCGCAGGAAATGCTTGTCGAGCAACGCCTGAGAAATGGAATTCGCCGCGGGATTGATCTGAAGGGCCTTGATGGCCATCTCGGCTATGACTTCGAGGGCCAGCGCGGTTTCGACCGCCTTGGGACCGGAGGGTCCCCAAGCGAAAGGGCCGTGTCCATGCACCAGGACGGCGCTGACCTGCTGGGGATCGAGGTTGCGGAATCTCTCAACGATGACGTTGCCGGTTTCCCATTCGTAGGCGCTGTGGACTTCCTCGGGCGTCATCGGCCGCGTGACCGGCACCTCGCCGTAAAAGTAGTCGGCATGCGTTGTGCCGAGGCAGGGGATCGCCTTTCCGGCTTGGGCAAATGAGACCGCATTGCGCGAATGGGTATGCACGACGGCTCGGATGCTCTCGAATCCCTGGAATAAGCGCCGATGGGTCGGTGTGTCCGAAGACGGCCGCATCGTCCCGCTAACCTGCTTGCCTTCGAGATCAACGAGCACAATGTCTTCAGGCTTGAGCTCGGTGTAGTCTACGCCGCTCGGTTTAATGCCAAAGACACCGCTGCCACGGTCAATCACGCTGACGTTGCCGAAGGTGAGGTCCACCAGGCCAAATTTCGGCAGTTGAAGGTTTGCCTCGTAGCACTCTTCCTGGATGGCTTGGTAGCTCATTTTGTTTGGAGGATCGGGAAGCGCACGTCAGAAGGGGGAGGGGTCCCTTCTCCCCTCAGGGCGCCGCGCAGCGTTCGGCGTCCTGTCGAACGCATGGAGCGAATTTCTGATCGATAGTTGCGAATTGCCACTATAAGCGTCCCAAACCCGGCGCAAGGTGGTAGTAGACTTCGTTCTGGCGCAACTCTTGTTTGAAGCCCCGGATTTCGGTTTCTGCATCGATGACAACAATCTCAATGCCGGCCATCTCTGCAAGATCCTCCATGTGCTCGGTCGTGACAGAGTAGCTGAACCCGGTGTGGTGGGCGCCGCCTGCGTAGATCCATGCCGCGATGGCCGTCTTGAAATCGGGCGTGCACTCCCAGACAGCACGCGCGACCGGGAGCTTTGGCAGAGGTTTTTGGGGCTTCACGACCTTTACCTCGTTGACAATCATCCGAAACCGGTTGCCGAGATCGATGACGGAAGCATTGATGGCATTTCCCGGCGGCGCGTCAAAAACCAGGCGCACAGGGTCTTCCTTCCCGCCGATGCCGAGAGGATGTATCTCCAGCTTTGGCTTTCCGGCGGCGATTGACTCGCAAACCTCCAGCATGTGTGAGCCGAGCACTTGGCGGCCTTTCGGAGAGAGGTGGTACGTGTAGTCCTCCATGAAAGATGTGCCACCCTTGAGATCCGCGGCGATGACCTTCATTGCGCGAACCAGCGCGCATGTCTTCCAATCGCCTTCGCCACCGAAGCCGTAACCATCGGCCATAAGGCGCTGGACTGCGAGGCCGGGGAGCTGCTTGAGACCGTGCAAGTCTTGAAAGTTGGTGGTGAAGCCTTTGAAATTTCCGTCGTCAAGAAACGAACGCAGACCCAATTCGATCCGCGCCCCATCGCGCAATGATTCGTGCCGCTCGCCGTTCTTGCGAAGCTGGGCGGCGACCGCGTAGCACTCCTCGTATTCAGCGCAAAGGTTCTTGATTGCGGCATCACTAACCGCGTTGACATGCTCGACGAGATCGCCGACCGCATAGTGATTGACGGAGTAGCCAAAACGGGCCTCGGCGCTCACCTTGTCGCCTTCTGTGACGGCCACGTAACGCATATTGTCGGCGAAACGCGCGAATTCCGCACCCTGCCAGTCATTCCAGGCCCGCGCTACACGCATCCAAGCGCCGATACGGTCCTGCACCTCAGCGTCCGACCAATGCCCGACCACCACTTTGCGGTTGAGACGCAATCGAGTGTGGATGAATCCTGCTTCGCGGTCGCCATGCGCCGCCTGATTAAGATTCATGAAGTCCATATCAATCTCGCTCCAGGGCAGATCGAGGTTGAATTGTGTATGCAGGTGGAGGAACGGCTTGCGCAGCGCGTTCAATCCGCCGATCCACATCTTCGAGGGAGAAAACGTGTGCATCCAAAGAATCAGGCCCGCGCAGTTCGGGTCGCTGCTCGCTTCCTGGCAGACTCGGCGGATTTCCTCCGGTCTGGTGACAAGGGATTTGAAGACGAGAGCGAGCGCCATCCTCTTCGAGTGGTTAAGCGCTTCGACGATTTCCTGCGAGTGGGCGGCGACTTGCTTGAGCGGGCCTGGGCCGTAAAGATGCTGTGAGCCGGTGACGAACCAGATTTCGGGAGTGGGGATTTTCATAAAATTGGCAAATGGGACGTTTCAGGGGAGAGACGGACAATAGCTTTTCTTCACTTGTTCTGTCTTTGCTTGATAGCAATGAGGTCCTTCATCAGTCTGGAGAGGTCGGGGCTCGTATTCACTCCGCCGAAGGCGTCGTGCATCGCGCGGTAAAGGCGATAGAGGTCGTTGTAGGTCTTTTGATTTTCAGGATTGGGGGTGTATGCGATATCCTTGAGGGAAGTCATGGCCGCCTGGGCCGTTGGAAAATCCTTGTAGACAGCGGCAATGACGGCGGCTGAAACGGCGGCTCCGAGCGCGCAGGCTTGGCTGGAGCCGGGAATCCGGATCGTGCATCCGGTGATATCCGCGTAGATCTGCATGGCCAGAGCATTTTTCTCGGCAATGCCACCCGCGCAAACGACGCTCTCGACCGGGACGCCGTACTCCTTAATGCGTTCAATGATAGCCCGCGCCCCGAACGCGGTGGCCTCAATCAGCGTGCGGTAGATCTCGGCGCGGGTTGTGTAAAGCGTCTGACCCACGAGCAGACCAGTTAGCATGGGGTCTACGAGGATGGTGCGATTACCGTTGTTCCAATCAAGGGCAAGGAGACCGCTTTGGCCCGGCTTCAATGCGGACGCCTCGTCAGTTAGTTTCTGGTGCAGGGCGCTGTCGCCTTCGCAAACCACCTCAACCCACCACTTGAATATGTCGCCAACGGCGGACTGGCCGGCCTCGATTCCGTAGAACCCGGGAAGGATCGCACCCTTCACGATTCCGCAGATGCCTGGAATATCCGGCACGTCCTTCTCTGCGGATACCACGCCACAATCGCAAGTGGAGGTCCCGATGACCTTGACAAGGGTTCCCTCGCTGACGCCGCATCCGATGGCGCCGTAGTGAACGTCCATCTCCCCGATGGCAATCGCAATGCCCGCGGGCAGGCCAAGCTTTTCGGCCCACTGCGAGCAGAGCTTTCCAGCAGACTCGCTGGCGTCGTAGGCCCTTTCGTAGAGCCGGTCGCGCAGGCCGGCAAGTTTGGGATCAAGCAGAGAAAGAAATTCTTTGTCCGGAAGACCGCCCCATTCGTCGCAGTAAAGCGCTTTGTGTCCAGCCATGCAGACGCCCCGCTTGATGGCGAGCGGATCCGAAACCCCCGCGAGCACCGAAGGAATCCAGTCAGCCAGCTCCACCCAGCTGTGAGCGGCTTCAAAGGTCTCCGGCGCAACTTTCAGACAGCGCCAGATCTTAGACCAAAACCACTCGGAAGAATAGGTGTTGCCGCACTTTGCGATAAATTGCGGACGAAGCTCCGCGGCGAGCCGGGTAATAGTTGCTGCCTCCTCATGGCTTGTGTGGTCCTTCCAAAGCCAGCATTGAGCATTGATGTCGTTCTTCCATTCCGGAGCGAGCGCGAGCGCATTGTTGCTGGCATCAACCGGCATGGGACTCGAACCGGTTGTGTCAACACCGATGCCGACCAGAGTTTCAGGCGAGAAACCGGACTTCTTCGCTTGCTCAATCGCTCCCCGAACGCAATTTTCCAGTCCGTAAAGGTAGTCGGCCGGATTCTGACGGGCAAGATGATGGTTGTTGCGGTCGAGCAGCACGCCTTGGTGGCCGCTGGGGTAATCCACTACAGAGCTTCCAAGCTCCGCGCCGTTCGAACAGTCCACAATCACCGCGCGAACGGAATTGGTGCCGTAATCAATACCAAGGGAGGAATGCATAGGAAACGTGAGTATCTCCGCCAATTTGCGCTGGTAAAGCGATAAGTTACTTGACAGTAATGTTTGAAATGCCTTCGCCAGCCGTCTCAATGCGCGATATCGCTCTGGCGGCCGGGGTTTCGAAGAACACAGTGTCTCTCGCCTTGCGAAACGACCCGCAGATTCCTGAGCGGACTCGCAGGCGGATCACAGAAATTGCACGGAGGCTAAAGTACCGAAAGAACGCCACCGTGGCGCATCTCCTTGCCGAGCTTCGCCGTGTGCGTTCGCCTCGATTTCACTCCGGCCTTGCCCTCCTGAACGCGCATGCGGATCCCAATGCTTTCCGTGTCCATCCCACCATTCCTACGTACGTGCGGGGCTGTCAGCGGCGCGCCAGCCAGCTCGGCTATACCTTGGATGAATTGTGGTTGCACGATCCGATGCTGGACGGTCCGCGATTGAACAAGATTCTGCGGGCTCGCGGCATTCGCGGGGTGATCGTCGTCGGGCTGATGCGGGAAAACCGGCTGCCCGCGAGGTTTCTGGCGACGTGGGAGGAGTTTCCCGCCGTGGTGACGGGCGTTCGAACGCACGATCCGGCTCTATCCTTTGCTTGCACGGATCATCACATGCTCGCTTTGAAGGCATTTCAAAAGGCGCTGGAGTTGGGATACGAGCGTCCGGCTCTTGTGCTCGACCGGGTGATCGACCGCCTTGTCGATGGGAGGTTTAGCGCGGGCGTGCAGATCGCGCAGCAGGCACTGCCGGTCTCGTGCAGGGCGAGGCCTTTTTATCTGCTGAAAGAAGCGCGCGATGAATCGGCGATTTTTCGCCGTTGGTTTGAAAGAGAGAACCCGGACGCCCTTCTCACGCTTTACAACGTCGTGAGGCATTGGATCGAAGATGAAGGGATTCGGATTTCCCGGCACGTCGGTCTGATCCAGTTGGAGTGGCGCGCCGATTCGCCAGATTGGGCGGGAATGAATCAACACAACGACGTAGTCGGAGAGGCGGCCGTCGAGATGGTTATCGGAATGATTCATAACAACGAGTGCGGCATACCCGGTTTTCCCCGCGCGACGCTCGTCGGCAGCACATGGGTGGACGGGACGACCGTGAGAAACGGCTGAAATTTCACAAGACTCCTCAGGATTCGCGTGCGCGTCTGCCGACCCCAACGGCAGAATTCCGGAGAGAGAAAGCCTTGGAAGGTTGATGCCTCTGTGCAAAACTCGCGAAGTTGCGAATCCTCTCGGTGCGAAGATGCCATTTTAAGTAGAGCAAATAATGAGCCCGAATCCATCGCGAAAATCCACCACGAGAAAGTCGAGCGGTAGACGCCCCGGCGTTTCTGTTTGATTTGGACGGAACTCTAATGGACAGCGTTTACCAGCATGTTCTGGCCTGGCGCGAGGCCTTGGAAAAGGCCGGCATCGAACTGTCGGTGTGGCGTATTCACCGGCGGATCGGAATGAGCGGCGGTCTTTTCGTAAACGCCCTGCTGCGGGAAACGGGGCATCAATTGACCAAGGAGGAAGCCGCGCAGTTGCAACGCCTGCATGCCGAGGCGTACGCGCGGTTGGTCGCGCAAGTTCGCCCGCTGCCTGGAGCGCGCGAACTGCTCGCCTATCTCTCAGAGGCGGGAGTTCCTTGGGCCATTGCCACCAGCGGACGCATGGAAAGCGCGGGACCCGCGTTGAAAATTCTCGGTGTGGATCTTGACAAGACGACAGTGATCACGAGAGATCAGGTCCAGTATGCCAAGCCAAATCCTGATCTGTTTTTGGCTGCTGCGCAGCGGTTGGGGGTGGAGATTGGCGCGTCGGTGGTCGTGGGCGATAGCGTCTGGGATTTGCTGGCCGCCCGGCGTGCGAGCGCGCTTGGTATCGGATTGCTTTCGGGCGGCTACGGTCAGGACGAGCTGGAAAAGGCCGGTGCTTACCGGGTTTATCAGGACCCTGCTGACATGTTGAAGCATCTGGACGAAGTGGGGGTCCGGACGGCGGTGTAGCGGGTCGTGCGGTCGCTGGACGAGCAACGAGGTTAGAGCAAAGCCCGAAAGAATTTCCAAAATGGCCGACGCGCAGCGAGGGGTTCTGGGAGCGCACGCGTCCCGCGTGCAATTTTCCGGCGTCCCGCCGGAAAAACCTGTTCGGCGAGACGCCCAGGCAGCTGCCGGACGGGGACGCGTATGCTCCCCAGACCCCTCGGCGCTGCGACCGCTTCGGACAATTTATTTCGGCATTTGGTTTGCTCTAGCTAGATCGTCTGAGAAAGGAACCCACCGTCTACGCGGATATCCGCCCCCGTTACGAAGCCGCTTGCTGCGTCGCTTGCTAGAAAGACAACCGCGCCCCCCAATTCTTGCGCTTCGCCAAACCGACCTATCGGCGTGTGGTCGAGAATGGAGACCGCGCGAGGGGTTGGAGAGCCATCTTCTTGGAAAAGCAGGCGCCGGTTTTGAACGGCTGGAAAGAATCCGGGTGTTATCGAATTGACACGCACGCCGTAGCGTCCCCATTCGCGCGCGAGAAACCTTGTGAGGCTCAAGGCAGCGGCTTTTGCGGCCGAATAGGCGACCACACGCGATAGCGGCAAGTGCCCGGCGACGCTAGCGATATTGACAATGCTGCCTTTGCCTGCTGCGCACATCGCCGGCCCGAATTCCTGGCAGGGGAATAGAATGCTTCCGGTAACGTTGAGTTCAAAACAGGACGACCAGCTCTCCGAAGAGATCTTTTCGAAAGGATTCTCCGGCGTTACGGTCGCACGAGGGTCGTTGCCTCCTGCGGCGTTGACGAGCACTGTGGCTGTTCCGAGCTTGGAAGTTACCTCCTTTCGCAACGCACGCAGGCTCTCGCGTGACGAGGCGTCTGCGTGGAAGAATTCGGCTGTCGCACCGCTGCTTCGAATGCGCACGCATCGGGCGTTGCCGCGTTCCTCATTGCGCCCTGCAATCGCTACCGCAGCGCCCGCCGTCGCCAACGCTTCGGCCAGCGCCCCGCCCAGGACTCCTGTTCCTCCGATCACCAAGGCGATGATCTCGGAAAGATCGAAGAGCCTGTCTGTCATGCGCTGTAAGTGTGTTTCGAGAAACGGAGGCGGATTCAGTCTGGTAGCGCGGGCACACGCGGAGCCCGGAGGCGATGGGGCTCGGGAACGCTGGAGCCGATGAGCGGCCGACAGTAGTTGTAAAATGCCGTTGTGACTCCATCTCCCTCGGCATTGATGAACTCATCGGGCATCACACGTGTTTTTCCTGCCACACTTTCCAATGGGACAAGGTCATACGAGACGCTGTAGTTCATCACCGGCCGGCGAATCACAACGGAGCCGTCCACATTGTCCCACATGGCGTATTGCACGGCGATCTCGCCCACTTCGCGGGCTTCGTGAGCATCCCGGTCGGACACAACTCCGAGAAAAGATCGTTGCAAATAGCCGAAGGTGTCGGCGCGCACCCGCTTGATTTTGAGTTTCGATTTGATCTGATCCGCCAGCAAATCCCCGACCACTCCGGTTCCGGAGAGTTGCACGTTGCCATGCGCGTCCCGCTCTGCGTTGCTTGAAAGGGCGAGGGCGATCGGGGTTCCCTTCTCATCCTGAATCCCCTCCGAGACCGCCACCGTGCACAGCCCATGCTCTTTGTAAACCCGATCGACGTCTGCGATAAACCTCTCCGTCGAAAAAGGCCGCTCGGGCAAGTAAACGAGATGCGGGCCCTCATCGAGATATTTTCGCGCAAGGCTTGACGACGCAGTGAGAAATCCCGCGTGGCGCCCCATGACCACCCCGATCAGTACGCCGGAGAGCGCGCGATTGTCCAGGTTCAGGCCAATAAACGCCTGAGTGACGAATCGCGCAGCGGAGCCGAATCCTGGGCAGTGATCGTTAAGCAGAAGGTCGTTGTCGATCGTTTTTGGAATATGGACGGCGCGGAATTCGTAACGGGCCTGCTCGGCGTGCTGGTTGACGATTCGCACGGTGTCGGAGGAGTCGTTTCCGCCGACATAGAAGAAATAGCGGACGTCATGCTTTTGCATGACTTTGAACATCCTCGCGCAATACTCGTCGTCTGGCTTGTCGCGCGTCGAGAGGAGCGCGGATGAGGACGTCCGAGCCACCTGCTCAAGGTTGTGCGTCGTCTCGCGTGTCAGGTCCAGAAAGTCTTCCTTGACGATCCCTTGGACGCCATGAATGGCGCCGTAGACCGCCTTTACCTGTGTAAACTTACGGGCCTCCAGCGTGACACCGACGACGCTCTGGTTGATTACAGCGGTTGGGCCGCCGCCTTGCGCGACGAGCACCTTGCCTTCCAATCTACTCATAGGGCGGGAGATCTGTAACGTACCTGACGCCAGGTGCAAGACGGCGCTTCAAGTAAGCGAAAAAAGTCTGCTTCGCATCAAATTCGCTGCCTTGGTTGCCGCTGATGGGAATTAAGACTTGCAGTATGCCGCATCGTTTGATTTTAGTACTCGTCGCTGCCGGACTTCCCCCCCGATAGCCTATGGCCTCAAAACCCATCATCATTGAAAGCTGGATGCTCCACCGCAGCGATGCTGGGGTTCGCTGTGTGGGAGCGATCCGAAACCACCAAAAATTCCCTGATGGATCGTTCGTACGGACCTCGGTCGTCGTCGGGAGATTTCCAGGCGGAATCATCACCGAAAATGGCTCGTCTTACACGCTCGGCAACAAGCACCCCCAGAACGGCTCTCAAACTCAGGCTCTCTACCTGTCCTTGCCGAATGCCATGGCGGCCCAGCATGGAAAGTTGACCCCCAGGCCGGCTGGATCTTGATCTGGTCTGGATTTTCGCGGGCAGGATCGGAGGGCTAGGATTTCCGGAAATCAAGCATTAGCGGCTGACCGCCGCAGATTCCCATGACCTTGGTTCCGTCGACCGTGCACGAGTAACGCCGGCTGAGATGGCCATGCAACCAGAAGCGCGGCCGAGCGCTGTGCAGATAGGCGTCAAAGGCGTCGAAGCCGCGATGAATATAGTCTGTTGGCGAGACCAGGCCGCCGTTCAAAGCTGCGCTCGGTGGCGGTGCGTGGGAGATGAACAGGTCGACGGCGGGCATCTTCCGCAGGAATTTGGAGACCTGCCGTTCTGTATAATGATTCGGGGTATTCTTCTTGTAGCATGGTCCGCCACCGCAGCCGCCCAATCGCAAACCACGAAATGCAATGGAGCGCGCGTGCAGACTTTCGAAGGCGACTCCTACCTGCGGATCGTGGTTTCCGAGCACGCCCAGCAACGGAATCCCATGCGTCATAAAGGCAATATAGTCGAGCGTGCCTTCATCGATATCGCCGAGCGTAACGACAAGATCGTACGCCTCCGGCGACAGCTGCGCCATGCGAAAACTATCAGGCGAATGAATGTCAGCTATCGCGTAAATGCTAAGCTGCTGCGCTTTCATAGCGTAACTGAGCATCCGTCTATACGAAAACAAATGCCAGAAATTTCTGAATTCGACCTCGTCGCCGGCTTGAAGGGGAAGGGTCTGGAATTTCCAGTTGCAGGCGGACCTGCTTTGTTCTACCCTCCCGATATCGGGATTCGCGCTGCTTCAGGCGGGTTCACAGGCGAGTCCGGGCTCAGCTCTCCAATACGTGCGCCCGGTGTTGAACCGCGACCCGTACGAGGGGGACTAGGCGGTGCGGCTGCCTTGCAAGAATGAATAGAGTTTAAGGATCATGCCACAAACGAAGGAATCAGCTAAAGACGATTTTCTGCGCGCGCGCCAACGCGCCGATTTGGAGAAAGTTGTCTCCTCACTGACCGGAAAGTCGGCGGACCTTCTTTCGTTTGAGGACGTGCGTCAGAAGGTTCGAGGCGTTCGCGGAAATCGGCGCGTCCTGAAGGATGTTCCGCTTGACTCCATCGTCGGAAGCGTTGGGCGATACGAGGACTTTACTCGCGATTTTCTGCCGCGGCGCGACAGCGACAGAGAAAGGTGGGCCCAAGTCGAGTTTCTCGCCAATGAGAGCGCGGGCTTGCCCCCTGTCGAACTCTTTCAAATCGGGGACGCCTACTTTGTAAACGATGGCAATCACCGCGTGTCGGTTGCGCGACAGAGCGGTCACACGCACATTGAGGCGTACGTCACCAATGTCCAAACAAGGGTGCCTCTTTCGCCTGAGGTTCAGCCAAAAGACCTCATCCTGAAATCCGAGCTCGCTGATTTTCTTGAATGCACGCGGCTCGATTTTCTCCGACCGGACGCTGACATCACCGTCACTTCGCCGGGAGCGTACGCCGATTTGATGAAGCACATCGAAGTGCATCACTATTTCATGGGGCTCGATCAAAAGCGTGAAATACCGTTCGAAGAAGCTGTGACTCACTGGTATGATACGATTTATTCGCCTGTGATCGACGTCATCCGAAAAGGCGACATCCTCTCCGAGTTTCCCGGCCGCACGCATGCTGATCTCTATTTATGGATCTTAAGGCATCGCGCGGAACTCGAAGAACAACTCCATTGGGAGATCCGGACTGAGAATGCGGCCGCAGATTTCGCGGCCCAGCGCAGCAGCGAGCCCGATCGAGTACTCAGCCGTGTCGGAAAGAAAATTTTGGAGAAGGTCGTGCCGTCCGCATTCGATGCCGGCCCACCTGTCGGTGAGTGGCGGCGGGAGCGGGTCGCGAATCGGGAAGGCGGCTCGATTTTCCTGGATCTTCTCGTCCTGGTTGATGAGACCGTGCCGGGCTTGCACGGACTGGAACTGGCCATCCGAATTGCGCGGGCCGAGCACGCGACAATTCACGGTCTGCACCTGGTTTCCTCTGCGGACCAAGTCGATGGCGAACGAGTCACCGAGCTGAGAGTCGCGTTTAATCGCACTTGCCACGACGCCGGCATTCCGGGACGGCTCGCTGTTGAGGTGGGAGACCTGGCGGAAGGCATTTGCGATCGCGTTCGATGGAGCGACCTCGTCGTGATCGACCGTTCGCCATCGAGCCAAACGAGCCTCTACGACATCATTCAGCACTGTTCGCGCCCTGTCCTTCTTGTTCCTGGGCCTGCCCAGGAGCTAAAGCGAGCGTTGCTCGTCTACGACGGTAGTCCGAAGTCCAAGGAAGCGCTGTACATCGCTACGTACCTGGCAACCCGTTATAAAGTGACACTGGTGATCTTCGCGACGAAGGAGGGCGACCAGAAGGCCATGCAGAAAACCGTGACCGTTGCCAGTCGGCACCTGCGGAAGCACGGAATTGATGCAGAGAGTTTCGAGGGGCGCGGACCTATTGCGACGGCGATCCGCGATAGCGCTGTTGAAGCGAAGTGCGATGTCATTGTCACCGGAGGATACAGCCATCATCCCCTGTTCGGGCCGAAGAGTTCTCTCGACGAACTTCTGCGCATAACCGTACACCCTGTGCTGATATGCCGTTGAGCCGACGCCGTTGGTCTGCATGGGATGGTTGATAGAACACGTTTGCGGTCGTGGCGGCCCATCGGCATTTCGATTGCGAACGGAAGCCACTCATCACGGATGCCGTGACAGGATCGCCATTGGTTCCTTCAGAAACGCCACCCAAAACGCGCTTCGGTATATTCCAGGCGCGGGTAATACTGGAGTTTGTCTTCCGCTCACCTGTAGGACGCTTCGATCGTCAAATCCCTGGATAGCATCAGTGCCGTCGTGGTCGGGATAAAGGGATTCGTCAGAATTTGCCAGTCCTGTGTCCAGCCGTCGAACCGCTGGCCTGCCACCGGCGGGCTAGCGCTTACTCGGATCAGTGTGCCTTCGGTGTAATTCCCACTACCGGTCCCGTTGATGACCGTCAACGCGTGCGTCGGTAGCTGAAGCCCTGGCGTACTGAAAGTTGCGAAGAAAGACCAGTGGACAACTTCGCTTTTAGGTGATGTGGAAAATGTCGCTGGCATCGGTCCGTAGGAATAGGTGTAATATCTAGCCTGCCCGGATAGATTTTTGACAAATGCCAGATTGTTGTCGCTCGCGAGGTACGCAAGCCAGTATGCCCCTTGAGGCAGAAATACCGGAGTAACGACACTTGCCATGTTCCAACCGACGGTAGGGGTGATTTCGGCGGTTTCGGCTTTCTTCCTTCCCGGGCCCCCATTCGGGCCCGTTGCGTCAAAGATGCCAAGCCGTAGCTTGCCGCGAGCGTTAGTAACGTAAAATGACAGGCTTCGAATAGTCGCGGTTCGCGTCAAGCTTGCTTGCTGCGCCACGAGAAGGTTGCCGTTTCCGGAGTCAGGCGCTGTAAGAACTTTAGATTCTCCGATGATCGTTTCGGATGATCCTGCGACGCCTGGCGTCGCGTGGGAAACCTCGTTAGACGTGCTGAAAGTCGCAAACAAAGACCAGTGGACGACCTCGCTTTGAGGTGATGTGGAAAATTTCGCAGGCATTGGTCCATAGGGGTAGGCGTAGTATTTGCCCTGGCCGGACAGGTTTTTAGCAAATGCCAGATTGTTGTCGCTCGCAAGGTATGCCAGCCAGTACGACCCTTGAGGCAGAGACACCGGAGCAATGACATTCGCCTCGTTCCAACCGACCGTTGGGGTGATTTCGGCGGTTTCGGCTTTCTTCGCTCCCGGGCCCCCATTCGGGCCCGTTGCGTCAAAGATGCCGAGCCGTAATTTGCCGCTAGCGCTGGTAACGTAAAATGACAGGCTCTGAATAGTCGCGGCCCGCGTCAAGTCTGCTTGCTGCGCCACGAGAAGGTTGCCGTTTCCGGCGTCAGATTTCGTAAGAACTTTGGTTTCTCCGATGGGAGGATTGGATGATCCTACCATGCTTGGCGTCGGCGTCGTGTAGGAAACCTCATTAGACGGCTGGCTTTCGAGCCCGAGACTATTGCGTGCAGTAACCGTGAAGAAGTACGTTTTGCCAGATGCGAGGTTCGAGACTGTGGCAGTCGTCGTCGTGTCGACGTTAACGCTCTGACTGGGCTTCCCCTGGGTCGTGTCATATCGCAGCACGTAGCCGACGATGTTAGGCTCAGAATTCGCGTCCCAAGCCAGTGTGACGCTCTGAGCCGCTTCACCGAGCGAAAGCGAGACGACAAGTAGCGAGGCGATCCCGCCCAGGAATTTTATCCATGAAAGCGGGTGAGGATTTCGGCACCCGGTGGCAGGTGCCAGCGTGCCTAAGAAGAGGGGGTTTTCTTGGTTCTTATTCACTGGGGGTTGCTTATCAGCTCGCCTGCTACGTGCGCATTATGCGCGGGAAATAATCATCCCTCCGCGACAGATCGGACAGCTATTGAATCTCGGACACCAACGTCTGGCGCTGTCTGTTAAGATAAGCGATCAGCACTCGGAAGGCACGGTACCGCTATATTTGACCCCTCCTTTCGTTGGGAATACCAGGAGTTACAAAGTCGGCGTTCTCCTAACCTTTGGGTCCGGGGCGTTCGCCCGGTCTATCCGTCGTGGAACCTCCTAGTAAGAAACTATTATCGCTCCCCGCGGCTCTAACAAAGCAAATGTGATAAGGGTTGCAAAATCGCGGAGGAATGAGCCCCAAAAATTACGAGGGGACCTTGCAAGGCATGACGGTCGTGCTGAACCAACCTAAAATGCTACCGTCTCAAGAGCATTAGCTAAGACTGTCGAGGACGAACCGAAGGGGAGCGATGTCCTCATCGATGAATAGGTCCTGATGAAGCCACGCTCTCGGTTCCTTCGGTTTTCCGCCCGCGCTGTTTAGAGCAAATTCCGAAAGAAATTCTCGAAAGCCCATCAAGGCAGACTACCTAGCGAGCCGTACTACCGCCACCCTGTGGATACCCACATACACACCGTTATCGGTCGGCTCGACAATGTGTTCGCGTTCCCTTTGAACGCCTTGTCGAGCTTCGCCCCGCTATTGCCCCACGAACCTGGCGTTCCGCCGGCTCCCGAGACCTCGGCTTCCACTGCGGTAAGAGTCGATCTCTGTCACGGTTCCATAGGAGCCATTTGCTTCGAGATAACGCAGGTAGCGGTAGTTCCCCAAGCTCACGCTTACCTTCGAACACGCCAAAACTTGTAGATCGGGGACTCGCCGAAGACAGGTAACATAAGCGCGGGCGATGACAATCAGTTTTGCTCACCGACGGTGATCGCCTTTTTGTGAGAGTTTCCGCCCGCGATTCGTTCGCCAGCCGGTGCACGCGGTCACCTGCGCGCCAGCGAGATCATTTCCGGTGCCCGTTCCAAGTTGTCGGAGGTGGTTTGTTCGCGACCCTCGAGGGTGATCAGAAAGCCATGCGCAAGACTGTGGCTGTTGCCCGGCGACACCTGCGCAAGCACGGGGTTGATGCCGAGCCGTTTGAGGCAAACGGGCCGATAGCGACGGCGATTCGCGATGCTGCGGCGAAAGCGGAATGCGACATCGTCCTTATTGGAGGTTACAGCCAACATCCCCTTCTAGCCTGACAACGTATTCAGGCTACTTGCGAGCGAGCGAATCGATTGCCCTCGATGCGGTGTCGATGCCCACGTAGACCCCGTTAGCCGTCGGTCCGTCGAATCGAGTTTCAACATTGGCATCGAGGGCCATCGGAAAGGTATTCTTGTTGCCGTTCCATGAACCTGGAGTCCCATAGCCAGTCCCGGCCCTTTCTCCGGCTGATTACCACTCACCGGGACCAGCGTTCCTTCAGTGTAGTATCCGCTGCCGCTGCCGTTGATGACCGTCAGCTTATGTGATCCCAGGGGTGGCGTCGTGTAGGAGACTCCGTTGGACTCTGGGCAGCAAGTGTTCCCCGTCCTTGAGGCGGCCCTGCACCTGCCGGTGATGGATATAGCCTTCCATCTCACGATAGGAATTAAGCCCATCAGTGCAAACTGTGCTTCCGGGTTCGACCGACGATCGGATAAAGCCGTGAAGCGTTGCCCGGTCGAAATCGGGGATCCGTGCCATGCGAATGCGCCCGATGGCTTTGCCATCCTGCTCAGCGGCGTAGATCAGACGGCCGGTCGCTCCGCCGGATTCTGCTGCCCCCCAGTAGGTTTCATCGATCTCTACGACGCCTCGCAGACGTTCCCGGCCGGGACGCACCATCGCCTGACGCAGCTTGTGGAGAATCAACCACGCGGTCTTGTAACTGCCCAGCCCGAGCCCGCTGGAGGCCAAGACGCGCTAAAAGCGCTGGGGACTCGGGAGACAATTCGCGTTGGATGGGTCTCCAAGGCTATGGGGATTGGGTCCCACTGAATGGCGACAGCACCGAACCTGGAATCACCTCGCTCGGCGCGGAGGTCGATTCGCCCGGCTTGGCCCAGCCCACCGCAAGGTTGTCTCCACCGCCGCCTTCCTTTTGCAATGCCTCCACATAATAGCGCTGACCTGCTGTCAAATTGATGGGGGCGGAGGACTTTTGGCTCGAAAACTTATTCCACTGACGCGGGTCCGTCCAATCGGAGACCCAGCCAATTCTCACCTTGTTGGCAGGGCTATCGTTGATCGAAAGCCACAGCTCGCTGTTGTCATCGCTGGCAATCCAGAATGTGTAGTTGCCGGTCACCGGTGCCGTGATATACCCGCGCATACGCGTGCCGTAGTTATCAGCCCAATTGGTTGGCGCTTCGAAGCTCGGCCGCGTGTCAGTGAGATTCGGTGCCGCACCCACCGGGATGTTCGCGACGGTGGGGCCGCTGATCCCCGTCCATACCTCACGGGTGATGGATCCCGATCCCCCAGTGCCCGAACTATTGAGGGTTGCGAATAAAGACCAGTGAACGACCTCGCTTTGAGGCGATGTGGAAAATGTCGCTGGCATCGGTCCATAGGAGTCGGCGTAATATCTAGCCGTCCCGGATAGATTTTTGACAAATGCCAGATTGTTGTCGCTCGCGTGGTACGCAAGCCAGTATGTCCCTTGAGGCAGAGACACTGGAGCAATGACATTTGCCTTGTTCCAACCGACCGTAGGGGTGATTTCGGCGGTTTCGGCTTTCTTCGTTCCCGGGCCCCCATTCGGGCCAGTTGCGTCGAAGATGCCAAGCCGTAACTTGCCGCTGGCGTTGGTAACGTAAAATGACAGACTCTCAATGGTCGCGGTCTGCGTCAAGGTTGCTTGCTGCGCCACAAGAAGGTTGCCGTTTCCTGAGTCAGGCGAGGCAAGGATGCTTGTTTCTCCGATCGAGATAGTAGGTCCAGCGGTTGGAGTAGACGACGGACTAGGCGTCGTGTAAGAAACCTCATTCGAAGGCTGGCTTTCGACTTTCGCAGCGTTGTAGGCGGCCACAACAAAGTAATAGGTGGTTGCGTCGTTCAGGTTCGAGACCGTGAAAGTCGTCGTCTTGAGGACGTCAATGCTTTGACTCGGATTTCCGCTGCTCGTCCCGTAACGCAGCTCGTAGCCGGCGACGCTGGGATCGGAACTTGCGTTCCAAGCCAAAGTGCAACTCTGAGCCGCATGACACAGCGAAAGCGAGACAATAAGTAGTGACGCGATAGCAGCCAGGAGTCTGCCCAGTGAAGCAGCGTGGAGATTTCGAAATCTGGCGCCAGGTGCTGGCGCCGCTGAGAAGAGGGGGTTCTTATTCATGATCAAGTCTTTGCGGAACCCCCACCCTTGAACAGGAAGCGGGGCAGCGCAACTGGAAAGTTGCAAACGGCGGCACACGCCCTTCCTGCGTGCATTTACGAAGGTTAGAAGGTTGGAGGACTCGCCGATTTCAAGCGCACAGCCTCCACAATTACGCACGCGCAAACGGTGTCAGCAGGATTTCGTCCGGGGACGCTGATCGTCCCGTTGTTGACTTCCCTCCCTCGACTGCGGGTATCGTCAGCGTGAAGTTCGTTCATCGATCGACTTGCAATTGCCGCTCGGTTCGAATCTTCAGTTGGTTGTTTCTCACTCCCAATGACATTGTGTAATCGTATTGACTCGATCCCCCTCCTAACGCCTGAATTCGACAAAAGCTGTCCTATGAAATCGTACCGTCTAAACCGTCTATTTAACGCAAAATCCAATCGGTGTTTCGACGTCGCAGTCGATCACGGATTTTTCAATGAGTATGGTTTTCTTGCCGGTATCGAAAACCTTGCCAATGCCGTTAACACGCTGGTGGCGGCTGCGCCCGATGCCATTCAACTGACCGTCGGCCAGGCTCGACTTTTGCAATCGCTGCCAGGGCGTCAGAAGCCCTCTCTCGTGCTTCGTACGGACGTAGCAAATGTTTACGGCAAAGAGCTCCCACGCACACTCTTCAGCCGCATGATAGAAGACCCCGTCGAACAGGCGCTTCGCCTGGATGCCACTTGTGTCGTGGTAAACCTCTTTCGCATCCCCAATGAGCCGGAAGTGAGCGACCAATGCATTCAGAATATCCTGAAGATCAAACCAGAGTGCGACCGTTACTGCATGCCGCTCATGATCGAACCGCTCGTCTTTCAGACCAATGCGACCGCCGGTGGTTACATGGTGGATGGCGACCCGCTCAAGATTCTTCCTCTCGTTCGACAGGCGGTCGAACTGGGGGCGGACATCATCAAAGCCGATCCAACCGACGACGTGAGCGTGTATCACAAGGTTATCGAAGTCGCTGGACGGAATTCCCGTGCTTGTCCGGGGCGGCGGAAAGGCGCCGGACAAGGAAATCCTGGAACGCACCGAAGCGCTTATCCAGTCAGGGCGCGGCAGGCATAGTCTATGGTCGCAATGTGATTCAGCACGAAAATCCCTCAGGCATGACGAAGGCCCTCATGGCCATCGTGCATGATGGAGCCAATGCCGCCGATGCCGCCAAACTATTGAACTAGCAGGCCAAACTCATGAGCACACGGGCAAGAATCGGCATCATCGGCGGCGGTTTGATGGGGCGCGAAGTCGCCAGCGCGCTTGGTCGCTGGTTCGGCTTGGAGAGGTTTCCCGTCGAGGCGGAGTTGATTGCGATTTGCGACTTGGTTGATAAGCAGCGCGAGTGGTTCCGGCAGGTGCCGACGGTCAAATTGGTCACCGCCGACTACCATGAATTATTGGCCACGCCGGAAGTTGATGTTGTTTATGTCGCCGTCCCTCACCACCTTCACGAGGCGATTTATCTTGACGTGTTGAGTGCCGGAAAGGATCTGCTAGCGGAGAAACCCTTCGGCATTGATCTGAAGGCCGCTCGCGAAATCGCCCGTGTAGCAGAATCTTCCGGGCGGTTTGTTCGTTGCAGCTCGGAATTCCCTTTTCTTCCCGGAGCACAGCGCGCCTACCAGATTGCGCGCGGAGACAGCGTTGGCAAGTTGCTCGAAATCCGTTCGGGTTTCCACCACAGCAGTGATCTCGATCCCACCAAGCCGGCCAATTGGAAGCGTCAGGTCAAGACCTGCGGCGAGATCGGCGTCATGGGCGATTTGGGTATGCACACGGTCCATATTCCCTTCCGGCTTGGCTGGAAACCCAGCCGCGTGTATGCCCAATTGCAGAAGATCTATCACGAACGCCCCGACGGAAAAGGTGCGATGGTCCCCTGCGACACATGGGATAATGCCCTGTTGCACGCCGACGTTGAGAGAGAGGGTAATGACGTCCCGATCCGATTTGAGATGAAGCGTCTGGCTCCCGGCGAGACGAACACGTGGTTCATCGAGATCTTTGGAACCGAGGGAGGCGTGAAGTTCAGCACAAAGGAGCCAAAGACGCTGTGGACGTTCCAGCGCGGCAAGGAGCAAATCTGGCAGCGCACCGACCTGGGTTTTCAAGTGCCATTTCCGACCATCACCGGAGGGATCTTCGAGCCCGGCTTTCCCGATTGCTTCCTGCAAATGTGGGCGGCGTTTCTGGCCGAACGCGCTGGAAAACTTGAAGGAAAGTTCGGCTGCGTCACGCCGGCTGAGGCCGTGCTGAGCCACGAACTCTTTGCGGCCGCGCTTCAGTCTCACGCGGAAAAACGCGCGATTGATTTAAGGTAATCGAGAACGCAGCCATCCACCCCAATGAAACGTAGCGAAATCAATTCCCTCATCCAATCCGCCGCGCAATGTTATGGCGCCCACGGCTGGGCTTTGCCTCCCAACGCGCGCTGGGACATCACGGATTTCGGGCTGGGTGATTGGCGGAGATTTGGGCTTGTTCTCGTAAACCTCGCGGAAGAGCCGGAGTATTGCGAAAAGCTCATGTACGCCCAAAAGGGCATGACTACTCCCGCGCATGCGCACAAAAAGAAAAAGGAGGACATTATTTGCCGCTGGGGAAAACTTGCGGTGCAAGTGTGGGCGGGTGAGCCCGAGAAAAGTGGAAGCAGGACTCTTGCTATTCCGGTGAATCACGAAGAGCAGAACATTTCCTCCGGCGCCATCATCGAACTGGAAGCGGGGTCGCGAGTGACACTGGTTCCGGGCATATATCACGAGTTTTATCCTGTTTCCGACGAATGCATCATTGGCGAAGTCTCGACGGCGAACGACGACCTGCACGATAACTTTTTCGTCAATCCCGACATCGGACGTTATCCTGGCATCGAGGAAGACGAGGCGCCGGTCTTAAGGCTAATCAGTGAAAGACGGGACTGAGCGTCGTTTCGGCGACGGTTTCTAGCCTCAGGCAAGCGATTCGGCCATCGTGCGCATTTGAATCTGGATGATGCGCGATTTGTCGGACTGCGTGCAGGCTAGTAGGACTGCCGACGCAACATCTTCCGGATCCAGCATGCCGGACTCGAGCTACGCTCTGCTTCTGTACGCCCTTTTCCCAGCGCAAATTCGGTCTTTACGCCTCCGGGACAAATCACGCCAACCTTGATGCCATTTGGACGCAGTTCTTTGTCCAAGGCTTGGGCGAATCCGACCTGAGCAAACTTGGTCATACAATAAACGGCCTCTCCACCGAAGCCGTAGATGCCGGCCATAGAGGAAATCATCAAAATGGTGCCCGCGGCTTGCGCCAGCATTAGCGGCACAGCATGACGGGTGAATAGAAACGTCGAACGCACATTGACATCCATCATCTCGTCGAATTCCTCGGCGCTGGTATCTACGAGATTCTTATAATTGCCGACTCCAGTGTTGTTGATGAGAATGTCGAGCCGTCCAAATGTATTCTTTGCTGCGGCGATTGCCTGGCGTGCCGTCTCCTCATCACGCGCATCGCCGGTGACGATGGCTGCGTCACTTTCCAGCGTCCGAACTTCCGAAGCGAGAGCGTCCAGGCGCTCTCGGCGGCGTGCAGTGAGCACGAGCTTCGCTCCCTCGGCCGCCAGAGCGCGTGCGCAAGCCTGTCCTATTCCCGCACTCGCACCAGTAATCAGTGCGACCTTTCCGGTGAGTTTTCGTTGCATTTCGTTCTTTGATGTCTCAGGCAAAGCTCTAAAGTCAACAAGTTTCCCGCGCGCCGCAAGTCCTTCACTATATGGACCTGCGGCGCTTCCGGAGATCGCCAATCTCAAACCGAGCGACTCGTTTTTCCAAAAACCTCGAGTGCTAAAGGTATCGTTGTCAGTAGACCAATCGCGGTGAGCGTCCAACCTACTGATTGGCGCTGTTTGGGATCCAGCTTGTCAGCCAACAGCAAGGCGACTCCGGCACCGAGGACCGCACGGGTTCCGGCCAGCAATGCGACGTCAGGCAAAGTTAATGTTACTGTCTTCACGTAGCAGCATACCCGAAGCTTCTGGAAGGCGCGACCGCGAATCGAACTGCTTCCTCGCTTCAGAAGATGGCTTTCCAGCCCCACTGATTCCGGCGTTTTCCGGGTTTCAAGCCTATGAGGAGAACTTTGCACTGCAGGAAAAACTCGATAGGGAATCCACGTCCAGAATTGGATATTGAAATCGAGACGGCGCTGAAGCGATGATGCCAGGGTAATCCCAATGGCTTCCCGACCGAAAAGAATAGGCACGCCGTCAAAGAAATCGGGGAACAAGGGCGGACGACCGAGAACTTCCCAGCAGTCCACACCGCCCTTGAAGTTCGTCGCGCTGGACGAGAACCTCTACCGGTATGTTGCGGCCCACCGGAGCAGGTCTTGCGACCCAGTGCTCGATGACTTGAGAGCCGAAACCGAAAAGCTCGGCTCCATAAGCGACATGCTCATCAGCCGCGAACAGGGGTCTTTTTTGACGCTGCTGGTGGCCGCCCTGGGAGTCCGCTCCGCCGTCGAAATCGGAACGTTCACCGGCTACAGCGCTATTTGCATTGCCAGGGGACTCTCGCGACAGGGACGCCTTCTTTGCATCGACGTCAATGCGGATTGGACGGCCACTGCCCAGCGCTACTGGGGGCGCGCCGGCGTTGAGAGCAAGATCGAGTTGCGTCTTGGCGGTGGCCGGGCGGAACTCGAGGCGTTGCCGGCGAAGCCCGCGTTCGATTTCGCTTTCATCGACGCGGACAAACCCAGCTATGACCTGTACTACGAGCTTGTTCTTCCGCGTCTGCGAACCAATGCTCTGATTGTCTTCGACAACATGCTCCAACATGGGCGCGTAGTGGACCCGAAAGACGAATCCGCGAAGGCCATCGATAGCCTGAACAAGAAGCTCTGCGCTGATTCGCGTGTCGAATGCGTTCTCGTGGCTGTCGCTGACGGCCTTATGTTCTGTCGAAAAGTTTGACTCGCAGAGATATCGCGGGATGCGAATTCCAGCCTGAAAATCTGGAAACTCTTGATCTAGATCAAAGGACGGCATTCTCGTACTAGCCAATCTTTTCAGGAACAGTTACGGCTCTCACGCGAGAGCCAGAATATGTTGCCCCAACGGACTATCGACATCGTAAAGGCCACGGCTCCCATCCTCGAGGAGCATGGAGAAACCCTGACCGCTCACTTTTACAAGAGGATGTTCGCGCACAATCCGGAAGTCGCGCCGTTGTTCAATCCGGCTCACCAGCGCGCTGGTTCGCAACAGAAGGCTCTGGCCGCTGCCATCTGCGCTTATGCGGCCAATATCGACAACTTGGAAGTGCTTGGCGGAGCCGTCGAACTCATCGCGCAGAAGCACGCATCGCTCCGCATCTTGCCGGAGCACTATCCCATCGTGGGTGAGAACTTGCTTGCTTCAATTCGCGAAGTTCTTGGCGCGGGAGCGACCGATGAGGTGATTGCTGCCTGGACTGAGGCCTATGGATTTCTCGCGGAAATTCTCACCGCCCGGGAAAGGCAGATTTACTCTGTGCAAGCCAAGGCCCGGCATGGATGGACGGGCTTCAAACCATTCCACGTGGTGCGCACGGCGCCGGAGAGCGAAGTGATCACCTCATTTTATTTGCAACCCACGGACGGAGGGGGATTGCCCGAGTTTAAGCCTGGCCAGTATATCACGGTGCGTGTGCCGGATGAGCGCGGCCAAACAACCATGCGCAACTACAGCCTTTCGAATGCGCCCGGTGAAGACTGCTTCCGCATCAGCGTAAAGCAGGAACCAAAGGGCTTTGTTTCCGGCTTCCTGCACAAAACGGCCAAGGAGGGGACTGACATTGAAGTCGGGCCTCCTTGTGGAGAGTTTTTTATCGATCTGACAGAAAGACACGAGCGTCCGCTGATGCTTCTCTCCGCGGGAGTGGGCATCACGCCGCTGCTTAGCATTCTATTGAGTGTGCTAAAGGCTCAACCAGAGCGCGAAGTCTTTTTCGTTCATGGCGCTCTGAATGGGCGAGTGCATGCCTTCAGGGATTTCGTGCGCCAACTTGCTGGCCGCCACGCAAACCTCAAAGTCCATTATCGTTATAACGAAGCCTCAGAGGAGGACCGCACGATGCGGTGGCATGACAGCGAAGGGTTCATCGACGCGGAATTACTCGAAGACATGCTACCAGAGCGTGACGCGGACTATTACTTCTGCGGACCGAAGCCGTTCATGATCGGCATTTATCATAATCTGCTAAAGTGGGGCATTCCCGCCTCGCAGGTTCACTTCGAGTTCTTTGGGCCGCGCCAGGAGTTGGAAGGCGCCGAGGCCCAGGCAGCATGAGGCTCACGCCTGGTTCCCGGACTCGCGATCCCGATGTCTGTCAGTAAGAGGCAGAGGCAATTTATTTCGACACTTCGTCTAATGTTTCGCCAAGAAGCTGGCGCATGGTGATCTCAAACTGTTGCGGGTTAAGGACGAGGATGGTTTTTCCTGTTGTGCGAATGAGATGCTTGTCGCGAAGCCTGGCCAGGGTGCGCGAGAGCGTTTCGCTCGTGATGTTCAACTCGGCTGCGACAATGCGTTTAGGATGATCGAGTCGAATCTCGAAGGGGGCGCTTTCGTAGGGAATCGGACAGTGTCTCAAGAGCCAATGGATGCAGCGTGCCTCCGAGTTTTTCAGTGTCAGATCATCGAGCAGGGCGACCACCGTTCGCAGGTGCTGGCTCATCGATGCAAGCATTCGCAGCGCAAGCTCCGGCCGTTTGCGCAGCAGCGTCAGGAATTCTGTTTTCGAAACAAGAATCACTGCCCCCGGCGTCAGTGCGCGCGCGCTGGCGGGATAGCCTTCTTTGGAAGTAAGAGCCGGTTCGGCAAAGGAGTCGCCGGGATGAAAGACATGGATGACCTGCACTTTCCCCGCAGCGCTGACGCGATGCACGTTGATTACGCCTCGCTGCACAACGAAGAAGCCCTCGCACGGCTCTCCTTCGCGGAAGAGATATTCACCTTTCTCGAGATTTCTCACTGTTGAAAAGGCGCTGATCTCAGCGATGTCGACCGCTGGAAGGCCCGCAAAGATCCGCGAGCGGAGCAATGAATTCGCAATGACAAGATGATTGAGGCGCAAAGTCTTCGCCATGGCCGGAAAACACCCTGCCCGTAAGAAGCGAACAAAGCAATAATTTAGCAATTGCTTGATTTAGATCAAGGCCAAGGAGTGCTTGATTTGTATAACATCGGGGTTGTGTTCAGCACATTGAACTTGCGGGCGCTCGGAATCGCCACGTTGGTGACGTTGCTGCTCATTGCCGGTGTTTTCGTGGGCTCACGCAATTTGCAGAACTTCGATGCGGCGCTGGTGCCGTATCTCGTCGGCACTTTGTTCGCGGCATTCGCGATTGTTTACCGATACGTCGTGTGGCTTCAGCGGCCGCCGACTTGGCGCTTTTTCAAACGCTCGTTCGAGCTGCTTTTCAGCGGCAAGACCTTCGCCTACGGTTGGGAGCTGGTGAAGCATTTCATCGCGGACTTCCCATTCCAGCGCTTCATCGCCCATCGCGGGCGGTGCCGTTTCTGGGGGCACTTTCTCATGTCTTGGGGCTGCATGATCGCATTTGCCGTTACGATCCCGCTGACCTTCGGCTGGATTCACTTCGGGTTGAAACCGGGTGGCATCAGCACCTACGAGGTGTACACCTTCGGGTTCAAAGTCATGGAGTTTCCGCTCAACAGCTTCATCGCCTACAACACCTTCCACATCCTCGATTGGTGCTCGTGGATGGTGATCGCAGGCGTGCTGATTTTCATGCGGCGCCGGCTGACCGACCTTGGCCAGATCGCACTCCAGACGTTCGAAGGCGACTGGCTCCCGTTGATCCTGTTACTGGCGATTTCTGTCACCGGGCTCGGGCTGACGTGGGACTACGACTTCATGGAGGGCAAATATTATTCGTTCATGGCGGTGACCCACGCGATTACGGTCATCCTGTTCCTCATATGGATTCCGTTCGGGAAATTCTTCCACATCATCCAGCGGCCCGCCCAGCTGGGGATCGCCATTTATCGCAAAGCCGGCGCCGAAGGTCCGCAGGCCGTTTGTCCGCATACCGGCCAGGAGTTCGCGTCGCAGATGCAGGTGGATGACCTCAAGGCCGTGACCAAGGAGCTCGGATTCAATTTCGATCTCGAGAACGGCGGCTCGCATCTTGATCTCAGCCCTCAAGGAAAACGCGCCGCGCTCGCGAAAGCTCATCTCGCGGCGCGAAAGGAAACGGGGCAATTCTTTGGCTGAGATGAAGGCCAAGCTCTTATTCATGAGGGGCGGAGCGAGGCCCAAAAAACCACAGCTTTGCAGGAGCTCAGCCCTTCGGATCCTCTGACCATGGCAACACTCCCCGCGACCGTTGAGGCGCTTATCGCCGAGTTCGGGCCGCATTTGAATTACCCGCCGCGCGAGGGCTATCCCGGGCGCGACGAGCCGGATAAGATCGTCGAGACGCATTGCTGTTTCTGCGGGATGCAATGCGGCATCAAGCTGCTGGTCAAAGCCAACAAGGTCGTCGGTTTCGAGCCGTGGGAGGAGTTTCCGTTCAACGAAGGACGGCTTTGTCCGAAAGGCGTCCAGCGTTACCTCCAGAACAATCATCCCGACCGGCTGCTGCATCCGCTCGAGCGAGTCGAGGGCGCCGGCTTCCAGCGCACAGATTGGGAGCACGCGCTGAGTCGCACGGTCTCGGAAATCCAGCGCATCCAGAACCAATACGGGCCTGATGCCTTCGCGATGCTCTCGGGTGTCTCGTTGACGAACGAGAAGAGTTACCTCGTTGGCAAGTTCGCCCGCATTGCGCTCAAGACGCGCAATCTCGATTACAATGGCCGGCTGTGCATGGTCAGCGCAGGCGCGGGAAACAAGAAAGCGTTCGGTCTCGATCGCGGCTCGAATAATTACTCCGATCTCAAGCATGCCGAAGTGGTGATGATCTGCGGCACGAATGTCAGCGAGACGTTTCCTACGCTCACTCACTGGCTGTGGCAGGCGCGCGACAACGGCGCGAAGCTCATCGTCGTCGATCCTCGCCTGACTCCTATCGCGCGCACAGCCGATCTGCATTTGCCGATCCGGCCAGGCCGCGATTCAGCGCTCTATGGCGCGATCCTGCACCAGCTCGTCAAACATGACTGGCTTGACCACGAGTTCATCGACAACTACACGAGCGGCTTCGACGAAACCGCGGCGGCGGTGAAGGACTACGACTTGGACTGGGCTGAGCGGGTCACTGGCATTTCGAAAGAAAAAATCATGCGTGCCGCCGAGTGGTGGGGCAGGGCGAAGACCAGCTTCCTGATGCACGCGCGCGGCATTGAGCACCATTCCAAGGGAGTCGAGAACGTGATTGCCTGCATCAATCTCGTGCTCGCGACCGGCCGCATTGGCAAGCCGTATTGCGGCTACGCCACGATCACCGGCCAGGGCAACGGCCAGGGCGGGCGCGAGCATGGTCATAAGTGCGATCAGCTTCCCGGCAACCGTGACATCGAAAATCCCGAGCACCGGCGTTACATCAGCGAGGTCTGGGGCATCGACGAAAAAGAACTGCCGGGAAAAGGGCTCACCGCATATGAACTTATGCAGGCAATTCACCGGGGCGAGATCAAAGGGCTCATCTCGATTTGCTTCAACCCCGTCGTCTCCCTGCCCAACAACAACATGATCCGCGAAGCGGTGGAGAAGCTGGAATTCTACTGCGCGATCGATTTTTTCCTCAACGAAACCGCACACTACGCGGACATCGTCCTCCCCGGCTCCCTGCATGAGGAGGAGGAAGGCACCGTGACCACCGCCGAGGGCCGAGTTACGCGAATCCGGCAGGCTGTGACGCCGCCAGGAGAAGCGCGCACGGATACCGAAATCCTGCTCGAACTCGCCCGCCGCCTCGGGGCTGGGAAGCATTTCTCATTTGGCACTTCCGAAGACATTTTCAACGAGCTGCGCGTCGCCTCAAAAGGCGGCACCGCCGATTACTTCGGCATCACGTACGAGAAGATCGAGAAAAACATGGGCGTCTTCTGGCCGTGTCCCAGCCTCGACCATCCGGGCACCCCGCGGCTCTGGGAAGACCGCAAATTCAAGACGCCGGATGGCAAGGCGCATTTCAATGCCGTGAGCTACCGCGACCCCGGCGAAGTGACCGACGCCGAATATCCGGTGATCCTCACGACCGGCCGCGTCGTCTCGCAATATCTCAGCGGCACGCAGACCCGCCGCATCGGCAGGCTAGTCGATCAATATCCCGAGCCGCTGCTGGAAATTCATCCCAAACTGGCAGCGCAATACGGCATCACCGACCGCGAAATCGTCCGCGTGGTGTCGCGACGAGCCAGCGCGGAGTTTCCCGCGCAGCTCGTCGAGACGATCCGTGAGGACACCGTCTTCGTTCCCTATCACTGGGCCGGGAAGAAATCGATCAACCAGCTTACCTCCGGACATCTCGATCCCGTCTCGAAGATTCCGGAGTTCAAAGTAAGCGCCGTGCGTTTGGAGCCGCTCGGAAAACGAGCGCCACTGCCGAAACAAGACAGCCTTCAACCAAGCGGCGGCTCACCCGGCCACCCGAGTCCGAAACCTCCCCCGATTCATGAGCTCATCCGAAAACCGAAAGACCCAAATGAAACGACATAGTCACGCACGTGTTGTTCTGCGCCTCGGTGTCTCTCTCTAACCCCTCTGAATATGCTCCTCCAATTCAAGCAAGAAGAAGAATTTTTCATGGACCCGCAGCGTTGCATTGGCTGCCACGCCTGCGAGATGGCGTGCGCCGAGTGCGAGACGAACGGTCAGACACCGATGGTGAGCGTCGATTACGTTGATCGCTACTACACGCCGCAAACGAGCGTGCAGATCTGCATGCACTGCGAAGACCCGGCGTGCGCAAAAGTGTGCCCCGCCGACGCGATTCAGAAAGACGAGTTCGGCATCGTTCACAGCGCCAATACCGCGCGCTGCATCTCCTGCTCGAACTGTGTTTACGCGTGCCCGTTTGGCGTGCCGAAGAAGGCCGAGCCGATGCAGCTCATGATCAAATGCAACATGTGCTACGACCGCACCAGCGCGGGCAAGAAGCCGATGTGCGCCACCGTCTGTCCGAGCGGCGCGCTCTGGTATGGCACGCGCGAGAAGATGCGCGAGCTGCGTCCGAATAGCACGCCCGTGAACACGTTTCGCTTCGGCAAACAGAGTGTGAAAACGAAGGTGAACGTCATGATGCCCAAGGGCAGGACCGAACTGGTTGTTGATTGATCCAATGCACAAAGAGCCCGAAGCACCTCTGCAGTCGAAGCCCGCGTGGGCCGCCGATTTCCCCATCGACCGCGTCGAGGCCCAGCACGTGTCGCGGCGCGAGTTTGCGAAGTACCTTCTTGTGGTCTCCGGTGGTCTTGCCGCCGGGAGCGCGTGGGTGGCGGTGCGTGACAAGTTGTT
Organism: uncultured Verrucomicrobiae bacterium; assembly: GCA_963810765.1. Taxonomy (GTDB): domain Bacteria; phylum Verrucomicrobiota; class Verrucomicrobiia; order Chthoniobacterales; family Terrimicrobiaceae; genus DASTFP01. Next base: position 39,817 of record CAWEOV010000008.1, on the reverse strand, counting down.
TCCGCATCCGCCGATTACCGGCGAACATCTCATCTGCAAGAAACAGGATGTGCCCGTCGGCGGTACCCATGCGTTCACGCTTCCGGGCAGCGCTCTGCCATATATCCTGATTAATCTTGGCAACGACGAGTGGCGTGCCTTTGAGCAAAAGTGCACGCATCTTTCCTGCGCGGTGTTTTACCAGCCGCACGAGGGGAAGATCGAATGCCCCTGCCACAACGGCTGGTTCGACGCGCGCACAGGCGCACCGCTGCAAGGCCCTCCGCAACGCCCCCTGCCACAGCTGCAACTCGAAATTCGCGGCGACGACATATTCGTGGTGCCGTCGACGCACGGCGAGCACATTGCCTAAAACCGCCATGGCCGCTACCCGACAAGCTCTCAGCCAGGCGCATCCGGCGAAGACCAACGTTCTTTCTGTCGGGCTTATCTATGTCCTGATCCTGATCGTCAGCCTGCAAATCTGGCTGCTTAGCGCGAGCGTGAATACTTCGCTGGGCGGCCACGCGAACATCGCCTGGACCGCTTTCTACGCGTCACTTGCGCTGTTCCTCGCCGGCGCGGTGGCGCTAAGCTATCTGCCGCTGCCAATTCGGCTGCCGGTGGTTTTGGAGCGAGCGGAGGCCTTTACAAACGCCGCGCTTGCATGGCGGACACTCGCTATCAGCGCAGTGTCGCTCGCGCTCGCATTTGCCGTGTGGTTCATGTGGTCGGCCATCGCGGTGAAGCTCAACGACGCCGGCTTCAGTTTAACAAAGAACCAGCTTTTCTGGCTTACAGCGACGCCGGTGATCCTCGGCTCGCTGCTGCGAATCCCCTACGGGCTCATTGTTTCACGCTTTGGCAGCCGGCGCAGCTATGCGGCAGTCACTCTGATCCTTCTCCTGCCTGCGCTCGGAACCGGCTTCGCGGTGCAAGACCCAAAGACGCCTTACTGGGTGCTGCTCTTTTGGTCTGCCGTGACCGGAATTGCCGGGGCGAACTTCGCCACGTCGATGGCGACGGTGACACTCTGGTTTCCCAAGCAACTTCAGGGCTCAGCCCTCGGCATCAACGGCTTGGGGAATCTCGGCGTGACCATCGCCCAGTTTACCATCCCGCTCGTCATCGGTTTTTCCCTGCTAGGTGCGTCTGAGACTTCGCCCGGCACCCCCGTTCGGCCCATCCATCTCGAGAACGCCGCGTTCGTTTGGATCCCTATCATCCTGATCTGTTCGGCTGCGATCTGGTTCGGAACCAAGGACTATCCGGCCGAGCCCAAGACGCTCTCTTCACAGCTCGTGGCTGGCAAACGGCTGCAGACCTGGGTGCTTTCGACACTCTACTTCCTTACCTTCGGCTGTTTTGTCGCCATGGGCGCGTCTCTGCCCCTAATCATCAAAGAGGTCTTCGCTGCGGCACCCGGTGGAGCGCCGAGTCCCCTGCTTTACGCGCCTTGGGCGGCCGCGATCGCCACCGTCATGCGGCCCGTTGGAGGCTGGTTGGCGGACAAGCTGGGAGCGGGCTTGATCACCTCGATTTCGATCGGAACCATGGCAGTTGGAGGCTTCAGCCTTTCGGCCTTTCTCCAGCCGGACGCGTTTGCTGGATTTTTTGCCGCGGTCCTCGTCATCTGCGCGGCCGCGGGACTCGGCAACGGCAGCGTCTTTAAGATTATCCCGCTCGTACTTCCAAAAGAGGCGGGCGCTGCCATTGGCATCGTCAGTTGCGTGGGAGCGCTGGGAGGCTTCGTTCCGCCACTGCTTCTGGGATGGACGATGGGTTACCTTGGCAGCCCCGCCTGGGCTTACACGGGCATGGCTCTTTTCGCCCTCCTGTGCCTGGCTGTGAACGGCTGGTTCTATCACCGCCGCAATTCACCCACTCACTGTTAAGAAGCCAGGGAGAAATCGTGACCACGCAATTTAACCACAGAGGACACCGGGAACACAGAGGAAATACGAACTTGGAACAACCCGATGAATCTATCCACAACTTACCTTGGAATGAATTTGCGCACCCCACTGGTGCCTTCGGCCTCGCCGCTGACGCGCAATATCGACGATGTAAAGCGCCTTGAGGACGCCGGCGCGGCCGCCGTTGTTTTTCACTCGGTCTTCGAAGAACAGCTTCGGACCAGCCCGAAATCTGTAGACTTCAGAGTGGGGCCCGAGCTTTATCTCGATCACATCGCCCAGGCAAGGGACACATGTGAGCATCCCCATCATTGGCAGCTTAAACGCCGCGACACAAGGCGGCTGGGTCCGCTACGCTCGACAGATCGAGCAGGCGGGAGCCAACGCCCTGGAACTCAATATTTACGATATTCCCACGGACATGGATTGCAGCGGAAGCGAGGTCGAGCAAGTTTACATCGATATCCTAGAGCAAATCCCGAAAGAAATACTGAAATGAAGAGGTTTCTAATGCTGACGCTGACAGCGTTTGTCGTGAGTTGCGAGCGGGCGGACGTTCGCGAGTACGAAGCGCCGAAGGAAACATTCCCGCAGAAAGCGGCGGTGCGCGAACAGATCGAGCAGGCGCAGAATTCCGCTCACACCTCCGCAATCAGTTTGAAGGCGCCTCCGGGTTGGCAACGCCAGCCTCCGGCGCCGATGCGGAAAGCCAGCTTTGTCGTCGAGGGAGCAGACCGGGCGAAGGTGGATATTTCTGTGACGAGCTTTCAGGGTGAGTCGGGCGGGTTGCTTGCGAACATCAACCGCTGGCGTGGACAGCTTGGTCTCGAAGCTGTCGATGCGGAGCACCTCGAGTCGATAATCGAAAGACGGGCCCTGGCCGGGCGTGACTTTGTGATCGTCGATCTTGCCAACGAGCAGGCCCCGGCGGACAAGAGGCAGCGGGTCATCGGCGCGATTGTGCCGGCGCCGGGCGAGACGTGGTTTTTTAAAATGACGGGCGACGACGCGCTGACTGCTGCGCAGAAGCCCGCGCTCCTCGAAGTCCTGGAATCGGCCGAGTTTCGCAGCCAATGAATCTGCGTCCGCTTCGGTTTTTGTGTTCGCTGCGCCTCACCGTCGTGCTTTTGGCGCTGTCGATGATGCTGGTGTTCATGGCAACTCTGGCTCAGACGCGTCTCGGTATCTGGGAGGTGATGAGCCGCTACATCCGCACGTTTGTGGTTTGGGTGCCGCTGGGCGGGCGCGAGCTGCCCGTCTTTCCTGGCGGCTGGCTGCTGGGCGGGCTGTTGCTGGTCAATTTGATCGCCGCGCATGCCAGCCGCTTCACGTGGTCCTGGAAAAAAGCGCCGCTGATCACGATCCACGGCGGACTGATTGTGTTGCTTCTCAGCGAGCTGATCACCGGGCTCTTCGCGCGCGAAACAGAAATGACGCTCGACGAAGGCGCGTCGCGCTCCTACAGCGAAGCGCCACGACACGCAGAACTCGTGATCGTTGACAGTTCGTCGCCAGAGCACGACCGAGTGTGGTCCATCGCGGAGAAACGGCTCGGCGCCGGCAACCTCATCGAGCACAAGACGCTGCCCTTTCGGGTAAAGGTTCATCGGTACTATCAAAATTCGCGGGTGTTTTCGCCAGCGTCGGTTGCTGAAACAGGCGTCCCTCGAGCGACCCGTGGCATCGGCGCGAAGCTGCGCCTGATGGAGCAGCCGCGCGACGTCTCGACCGACGGGCGCAATACCGTCAGCGCCGAGGTCGAGTTGATCGGGGCGGACGGCCCGCTCGGCACTTGGATGGTCTCGACGGCAATCGACGAGCCGCAAGGATTCGAACACAACGGGCGCAGCTATTGGCTCGCCATGCGGCCGGAGCGCTTCTACCGGCCTTATTCGATCCAGCTCATCAAGTTCGCGCACGAGCGGCACCCCGGCACCGAAGTCCCAAGTCGGTTCGCGAGCCGTGTGCGGCTAAGGGATCCGCAGAAGAACGAAGACCGTGAGGTGATAATCTCGATGAACCAGCCGCTGCGGCACGCGGGCGAGACACTTTACCAGGCAAGCTTCGCGAACGATGACCGCACCTCGATTCTCCAGGTCGTACGCAATCCCGGCTGGCTCCTGCCGTACGCTGCGTGCGCGATGGTGGGCGCGGGGCTGATCTGGCAATTCGTCTCGCATCTCGCTCGAGCGCGCCGTCAAAAGGACTCCCAGCCCACTGCGGCGGCGCCGAAGGCAGTGGGCGTTGCTCTCGCAACCGCGGTTCTTGCGGGCGCGTGGTTGATTTCGGGCCTTTGGCACTTCATTCCCCGCAGCGCCCCGGACCTTGACGCGTTTGCAAGTCTGCCCGTGATGGCCGACGGGCGGCTCAAGTGCTTCGGCACGCTCGCCCGCGGCGCGCTGTTGACAATGTCTGGAAAACAGAAGCTGACGACGCCGCAAGGGCAGCGGCTGGATGCGACCGGCTGGTTGCTCACGCTCCTGGCGCGACCGGAATCGGCCGATTCCTATCCTGTTTTCGCGATTTATCATCCAGGCCTCCTTGCATTACTAGGCCAGCAGGCCGGGCCAAAGTGTGTCCTCTCGTTCAATGACATCCGCAGGCACGGACCTGCGCTACGCGAGCAGGCCGATTCCGCCCGTAAGCTTCGGCGCGACGAGCGGAGTGACTTTCAGCGCGCGGTGCTGAAGCTCGATTATGCTGTGACACTCTACTGGCGGCTGAGGCACAGCCTGAATGCGGGCGATTCGGGCGCGCTTGCGCTGCTTTTGGACAACCATGAGCGCGAGTTGCAGCCGGTTGTGCGCAGGATTCGCGAAAATGCATCGAGCGCAGTGAGCGACGAGCAGATTGCGGCTATCCAGCGAGCGCTCGTGCGTTACGCCGCGGCGGCCGATCTGGCTCATTTCCGGCCCATCGCCTACCCGCATCCGAACAAGCCGCGTGGCGAGTGGATCACACTGGGCGAAAGCCTCACGCGAAGCCTTGGCGATGACGCCATGCCGCCGCACGTCGTAGCTTACAGCGAGATCGTGCAGAGCTTCGCCGCGAATTCGAGTCAGCAGTTCAATGGCCACGTCCATTCACTCCTCGCCTGGCTAAAGGGCCACTTCCCTGAGGCGTCGAGGCGCGCGGAGGTCGAAGCAGTGTTCAATCGCCTGGATCTTTTCGGCAAGAGCGCCGCGCTCTACGTGGCGGCATTTCTCGCCCTTTGCGTTTCGTGGCTGGCGTGGCCGCGCACGCTGCGCGCAATGGCGATCGCTCTGTTGCTCGTGGCGTTTGCGGGCCACACGATCGGCTTGCTTCTGCGTATGTATATCCAGGAGCGACCACCCGTGACAAGCCTTTACGCGTCGGCGATCTTTGTTGGCTGGGCCGCCGTCGCAGCTGGCCTTGCTCTTGAACGCATTCAACGAACCGGAATTGGCGCAACTGTGGCAGCGATGATCGGTTTTCTCACCCTCGTGATCGCGCTCAACCTCGGCGCGGAAGGCGACACTGTGGAGGTCATGCGCGCTGTGCTCGATTCGAACTTCTGGCTGGCGACGCATGTTGTAGTGATCACGATTGGGTATTCCGCCACGTTCGTGGCAGGCGCGCTCGCCGCCGTCGGACTGATACGCGGACTTAACAACGCCGGCAGTGTTTATGGCGTTACCTGCTTTGCGCTCCTCTTCAGCTTCGTCGGCACGATTCTGGGCGGCATCTGGGCCGATCAATCGTGGGGACGCTTCTGGGGCTGGGACCCCAAGGAAAATGGCGCGCTGCTCATCGTGCTATGGAACGCCGTACTCCTGCACCTTCGCTGGGGCCGGCTTGTGAGCGACCGCGCGCTGATGGCGTGCACAGTTTTTGGGAACGTGATCACAAGTTTTTCGTGGTTTGGCGTCAACATGCTGGGCGTCGGACTGCATTCCTACGGGTTTATGGACGGCGCGCCATTCTGGCTTGGAACGTTCGTGCTGAGCCAACTTGCGATCATGGCTCTGGCGTTTGTGCCGCGTCGCCAAATTCAATCGGCGGCGAATCCGGGCTAGTTCTGCTCTTCATTCTTTTCCTTCGGCGGTGCCTTGCCCATTGCCGCCTGTCGCTCAGCCGCCTCCTTGTCCCATTGCGGGATCACGGTGCGCAGGAATTCTTCCTTTTCCTGATTCAGCTTTGCCATATCGAGCCCGATGTAGGCCTGCGCTTTTTCTTTGGTCGAGAGATCGGGGATGGGTACCGGATCCATCACGCCATGCACCATGAGAATGCGGTTGATTTGCAGCCGGGCCAAACCGGCCTTGTCGATGGACGTGCCGAGCACGCGCGCGCATTCTTGCGGCGAATGGAATCCCATTCCATTGTGAGCGGCAACCCAGTCCCAACGCCACTGCGCCCCACGAATCAGTTGCAGCGCCGGCTTCATTTCCGCCTCGGTCGCGCCCGCGTCCCACGCTGCCTTTGCCTCGATGTGCGCTTTTGTAATGCTGTCCTCAGCCAGCCGGCGGAGCTGGTCGATGCGGTCCTGGCGCGCGTAAACGTTCTGCCGTAGCGTCTCCTCGTTCTCGCGATGACAAACCCCGCAGGAGCTCGCGATGTTTTGGAGGGGCGAGCTGATGTGATGATCGGTGAATTTCACGCCGCCCTCGTTGCGATAAGGCATGTGGCAATCGGCGCACGAAACGCCTCGCTCGGAATGAATCCCTGTGCGGTAGGCTTCGTAATCGGGATGCTGCGCTTTGAGCATCGGAGCCTTGCTGAGCGCATGCACCCAATCGACGTGGCCGACTTCATCGTAGTAGGCTTCCATCTCTTCGGCGGAGAAGCCCTTGTCCCACGGAAAGGTGAGATATTTGCCCTCGCCCCGGAAGTAATACTCGACGTGGCACTGCGCGCAAACAAGCGAGCGCATCTCCTGGTGCGAGGCCTTTGTGATGTCCAGCCCGCGCCGCTGCCAGGCCTCGGCCAGTGCCGGCCGAGTGATGCGCAGATTCATTGTCTTCGGGTCGTGGCAATCCTGACAGCCTATGTGGTTCACCACCTGCGGGCCGAGTTCCTTCCACGTTTTCTTGTAGAACTCGGCGACACCGATCTCATTCATCAACCGCGGGACGTCCGTGCTCTTGCACGTCCAGCATGTGCCGGGCTGAGGAACCATCGTGCGCAATGTGTCGCGAATGTCCGTGATCGCGTGATAGTGTCCGCGCGCCTGGAGGTATTCGCGTGAAAAGGCATAGCCGGCCCACATCACAACGTTCTGCGGGTTCCGTTCCAGCAGATCAATCTTTCCTGAGCCGCCATATCTGCTGAAAAAATCGGTTTTCGCCGTCATCTCGTATCGCTCGAATTCGCGGGGAAAGTTTTGGCCCCAGACTTCATTGCGCGGCTCCCATTCAGGGAGGGGTTTGATCTGCTGCGTGATGAACGCCTCCTGGCGCCGCTCGATGATTGAAGCGCCAAGAAGGCCGATCAAGAACACCGCCACCAGCGTGCCGATAAACAGCAGCCAGCCCACCCATGCCTTCTCGCTCACGATATCGGAGATGCGTCTCATAGTCTTGCTACTTTGTTGTCGGACCGGAGTCGCGTTCCGGTCCATGGGTTTGTTTTTTTTCCAAAAAGGCGGTCAGCCACTCGGGCATGACCGGACTCACAAAAGGCACGCGTGCATTCGGCACCGATGCGAGGCTGTTCACGCTGCCGTGCGGGGTCTCGCGGTGGCAATCCCAGCAGAGCCTGCCCTCGCCGTGCAGCGCCATTTCTCCCGTCGCCACGGAGAGCCGTGTGTCTTGCAGCAGATGCTCGTGGCAATGCATGCAATTTTCCTGAATAACGCGGATGCCCGGCTCGTGCACGCGGATGACCTGCGGCTCCAGGTGAAAGGTGAACATGAACGCGTGGCGCGAGCCGTCCATGGCTTTAAAGAAATACTTACGGAAGATATTGTCGTGCGGCACGTGACAATCGTTACACGTCGCGACGCGCGCATGGCTGCCGCGCTGCCATGTGGCGAATTGCGGCGCCATGATGTGGCAGTTCAGGCACGCGCGCGGGTCGTCGGATAGATACGAGTCCGCGTTTGAAATGTGCAGAATCGCAATCCCAAGCCCACAGAAAGTTCCCGCCGTGAGAATCACCGGCACCGTCCACTGGCGTGGCGGCAGGAATTTCTCGACCAAGCGCCGTCCCGACCGGAGCATGGCGAAAAAGACGTTGACGGGACTCTTCATCCGCTCGGAATTCGGGCTATTAGCATAGAAAACTATGGCAAGAGCGGCAAGAACAATCTCGATCTCCTCGGCCTTTTCACGAGAAAAGCAACAACCTTGCTGAACGTTTTGCGACATTAGTCTTTCGGCGCCTCGACTTTCTGCCGAGAGCAGAGCACGCCTTTCAAAACTGGCTCGCCATAAGCCTTAATGTTCGGCCAGATCGCAGCCTCTTGGAGTTGCTCTCTGCAAGTCGCAATGGCTCGCCTAACATTCCAACCTCCTTCTCGACCGGGAACGAAAAAGCCCAGTACGTGCTGTCTCGCGCCATCGCTGCGATGCCGGATGGCGCTCGGCTCGAAGGCGAAGCCGGCGCTATGCTCGCGCGTCACGTTCTGTGGCGGCGTGCTCAGCTCGAAAAACTCGCCCTCACGCCAGCTCGAAAGGGAGTTCCAGACCACAGGGTCTCATCGAGTTCCGGCCGACGGCCCGTGCGAGACACAATGAACCGCAAGCGCCAAAGTCCTGGCGCTAAACCAAGTCAAGAATCATCAAGGTTCGTTCAGTTCTCATCCTTTTATCCGATGAGGAGGGTGGCTCCGTTCATCCGTCGAACATGGCATCTCCTGTTCGTGCAAGCAGCCTCTGACGCTGGGGTCCGGCTTCCGATGAATGTCTTGAGCCATACTTTCGGCTCTCACCACTACGCTCTGCATCGCAATGAAAATCTGATCGCGGCGGAGACGGGAAATTCTCCCGCAATGGTCTTCCGCCATTATCGGGCCGTCGTGACGCCGGAAGCCGCCGCCAACTTCTGGAATCTGCTTCCCGCGAGCTCCGCAAACGTCGTGGCGTTTGCCGCTCTAATTTGACGGGGCGTCGAAAAAGGGGCAGGTGTGGCCCAAAGCGTTGCAGTGTATTTGGCGCGACCTTATAACGTGGTGACGAGGGCGATTCCGGGAGTGCCCGGATTCAAGCTGCGCGAAATCACCGAATTGGTCTCCCGGCATGTGGAGTATGGTTGATTTCTACGGGGAAAAATCGCCCTCCGCGGCCGCGATTCCGTTCTCCTGCATCTCGGTTATCCTCGATCATCGTTAAGTCAGCGGACAAGACGGCTATTTGACCGACAAAGACGATGTCCTGACGGCCGACTACCCATATGCCTTCCCGCCGCCGGGCCGCTCCAACGCTGAGTTGGGCGGGCGTCATCCCTGTTCGCCGGCTCGGAAATGATTTGCGAGAGATGCTCTAACGCGCGCTTAATCCTTCTTATTCGGCTGGACTCAGCCGCTGCGGCATGCGCCGCTTCGCCTCATCTATCAATTCCTGCGCTCCGGCGAACCAGATGCGCGCAACGCCATCTTTGGCTACGGTGACGATCAGCTTGCCGTCTGGACTAAAGGCTACGGCTGAAACGCCGGAGACATGCCCCTGGTAAAGCGCAAGCTGGCGGCCGCTGCGCAAATCCCATGTTCGCGCGCTCTCATCGTCGCTGCCTGTCACCAGGGTTGCGCTATCGGGCGCGATCGCCACGGCGGTGACATTTTTGGTGTGGCCGCGCAGCACCATGGGCGCGCCTGGGCGCGCGCGATCCCACACGCGAGCCTCGCCATGGGAATCGGTGGCGACGAAGAAGCGTTCTTGCAATGTCCAGGCTCCATAAATGCTTGAGCGCTCGACCTCGAGTTTGTCTTGGCGCTTTAACGCACCGGTGGCGCAGTCCCAAATCTGCATGCTGCCGTCCCTTTCGCCAAAGGTGCGCAGCGTATTCTCTGTGCTGTCGAAAGCCGGGTTCAGTGCCGGCTGATCCGCTCCGCCCAATCGCGCAATCAAACGGCTTGAACTTATCTCCCAGAGACCGACCGATTGATCGGCGTGGCTTGCGGCAAGCAGCGTCCCATCCGGGCTAAGCACCGTTGCCAATGGCGGTGAGTCAAGCGGCCCGAGCGTCTTTATGCGCCCGCCGTTGCGAACATCCAAAACACAAACGGTGCCGTCGGCTCCGGCAGTGATGACGCGCTGTCCGTTACTGTCGAACTGAGCATGGTTGAGTGCCACCGCATGTCCCTTGATGCTGTGCAATTTTTCACCTGATTCGGCATTCCAGATCGCTGCGGTGCCGTCCATATGGGCGGTGACGACCATGGCGCCATCGGCACTGAACGCAGCGTGGCAAGTTTCCGGTGCTTCGGTCGTATTGAAGCCCCAGCTATCTTTGGATTCGACGGTGCCGAGATGCGCTATCTGTCGTCCCGAGCCGGCGTCCCACACCCGGGCTGTTTTTCCACGCGCAAGCGTCAGCAAGCAGCGGCTACCGGCGCTGAAGACGAGCAAATCGACGCCGCGCTGGGATATTGTATCGAAGAATCCCGCGCGACTTACCGTAAACCTTGGGCCATCCTGCAGCAGCTGAGTGTCCCAAAGCCGACCGTCGCTATGAAGTCCCTTGGTTGCAAGGCATGTCCCATCCGGTGAAAAAGCGACTTTGACGACCTTCGGATCGTGGCGTCGCAGCACGGCAAACAGCTCCCATTTCGGGTCCGACATAATAGTTGGCGAGTGCCGACGCCACAGCCGAACGGTACCGTCCGCGCCCGCGCTGGCGAGCAAGCCTGTGGACCCATGCCATGCCAAGTGCCACACGGCGCCGCGATGGCCTTGAAGAACTGAGAGTTGTTTGAGTTGCGGCTGCCATTGCGGATCGTCGGACCAGAAACTCGGAAGACGCCAAGCGCTGATGATACCGTTTTCATGGGCCACTGCGAATTCGCTGTTGTCGATCAACACGACGTGCATGGCAGCGTCGCCGTCGTTGCCAACCACCGCTGGGCGGCGCGGCTCCTGGCACCCAGGAAGGATCAAGCGCACGCCGCTTTTACCGGCGGTCACCAGCCATTTGCCTTGCGGATCCACTACCGAGCTCCACACTCGCCCGCCGGTGGATTCATGGAGCACCGCCCGGTTCTCCTCGATATCCCAGATCGAGACGACGTAGGAGTCGTCGAAATTGCCGATAACCCTCAGGCCGTCCGGACTAAAATACGCGCTTGATATGACGGCGCCGCTCCATCGGCGCAGACTCTCGCCCGTCGCCGTGTCGCGCACCTCAGCGCTGGCGCCATGCGCGACGACGATGCGGCTTCCATCCGGGCTGAAATCCAAGCTGACAACACCGTTGAAACAATCGAAAGAATGAAGTTCGGCCCACGATGCGGCGTCGTAGATTGTCACCCGGCCGAGATGGCTTGTAGCGAGATGTTTTCCCTTTGGATCGAATGCCACGCGTGGGCCGGATTGGCGCGGCGCGCAAATCGTTCTAAGCCAGCGCAACGAGCCGGTGTTCCACAGCTGTACCGACCCGTCCTGGTGGCCGGTCGCCAGGATCGCACGATCCGGCGCGAAGGCAATGTCGGTCAGCGGCGCACCACCGAGGATGGCTCGGCAGCGGGACAGTGCCATGGCTTCACGCAACGCTGCAACGGCTTCGGGTGTCCGAGCTTCGTCTTGTGCTTCGAGCGCCAGCTTGAGCGCCTCGGTCTGATCGACTTCCAGCTCCACTCGCGCATACGCCGCAAGCTCGCGCGACTTGCCTTCGCGCAATACAACCTCGCGCTTAGCCGCCAGCGACTGTTCCGCGGCGCGCACGAACGATTCGACGCCTGGGTCGAGGGCGCCCGGGAAACTGTCGACGATTTCGCTCGCGCTGGCCAGGAGCGCCGGCGCCAAGACGAGATCCTCGTCGCTCTGAGTGTTTGCCCATGTCGCTGCAAGCGGACTCAGCACCCGGCCGACGCGCAAAACTTCCTGCTGCAGCGCCGGGCTTTTGCGCGCCCGCGGCCACTGGCGCAGGAGCGCTTCGTGGGCGATGCGCACATGGTCCACGTCTCCGACCAAGAGTCGGGCGGCGACGAATCCGTGTATCAACTCCGCACGGGCGGTGTCAGAAGCGTACCAGCCGCGCGTTACCGTGCGCAGGGTCAAGCGGCCGGCATTGTCGATATCCGCCACCAGCTCGCGCAACAATGAGTCGAGTTGATCTTGTGCTGCGGGTGATAATTGCTGCAATGTCTGGTCCGCGCGCGCAGCGATGGCGCCCTCAATGCCGCCGATAGCGCGGTAGCCGACAAAGGTAAGCAGATTGCGCGCCGCGTCGCGGCGCTCGAAAAGCTCGTGCAGCGTCATCTGCAACAGCGGCAAGGCATCGGCCGAGAATACTTGGTGCGCCAGCACATCGTTGAGCGACTGGCCGCTCTCGTTTGTGTCCCAATTCAGCCCGGCATCGGCGGCCGGCGCTTCGATGATTTCGTGCAGTTCCTGCTGCCCAGGTATGGGTAGATCAAACACCCCGTCATCGCCGCGGAGCTCGCGCAGGGCCGGAGCGCCTTGCAGCACCGCATAGCTATCGCTGCGCAAGGTCGCCAGCAACAAAGCGCCGCCACTGCGCACCAGCTCAGCGAGCAATAGAATCAATTCATGAAATCCCGCAGTAGCGGCTAGGGCCTCCAATTGATCGACGGTTAAGAGTAGCCTGGCCGGCGGCGAATGCGCGCCTGCCGTCGGTACGGCGGCCTGTTGGGCCACGCGATCGAGCGCCCAGGCGACGCTCGCAGCGGCGTCTTTCGGACTTACGCGGGCAAGCTTCGCCCAGCTTTCGGCGCTTGACTGGGGACCTGCGGCGAGCTCAGGCAGAGCTGCGGTAGAAGCGTCACTCGCACTGAACAGCCGGCGCGCCAGCAGTGCGATGGGATCGTCGCTGGGTTCGAGCAGCAACTGACGCCATGCGCCGACGCTTTCGATGCCAGCGGCGGCCAGAATGCGCTGCCCAAGCCCGGCGCGCACGAATGACGACTTGCCCGAGCCGCTGGGACCGACCACAAAGAGCGACCAAGCGCCGCGTGCCGCGCGGCGCCGCAGTAGAGCAAGAGCGCGCTTGATCGAAGCGTCACGCCCTTTGAAGACCCGGCTGTGGCGCGCATCGTAAGCAACCAATCCTGGATAGGGAGAGCCATCGCGCGCGATGTTCCATGAAGCGCCGCTGGGAATCAATTGTTGTTTACGCAGCCAGTCCTCGACCCATTCCTCGAAGATGTCCTCGAAGTCGTCCGGTCCATCGAAGGAAATCGACGCCCGTTTCACCGGTTCGCCCGGAGCGCCGAAACAGGCTTGCCACCACCGCAAAAGTTTCTTGCGCTGTTCGATCTGTTGCTCCTCCGCGCCTTCGTCGTATTGCACCTTGGCTTGCTTGCGGAAGACGACGACCTCGGGCCGCCTCTGGCGCTCCGCCGCATCAAACGCGCTCTCCAGCTCATAGACAGTGCCGCTTATGTGCCATCCTCGGTCCGGAGGAAACTTGACTGGATTCAACTGCGTGCCGATGCGCTTCCACAAAATGCCGACCACCAGATCGTACTGGCCGACATCGGGAACCTGCTCCTGAAAACCTTCGAGAGAATGGAACGATTCCTCGCGGTAGTCGTAAACGCTCAAACGCACATGCTCGCGCCAGCGATCATCCAACAAAGCAATTACCCGGCGCGCAACATTGCGCTCCGTTTCAACGTCGCTCGGAGACGAAATAAAGATTTTTATGCGCGGGGGTTCTCGTTGCAGGCTTCCCTCATCAGTGATTGTGGGTCACGGTGGGGGGTCAGGGTGATATTTGCCATTCTCAAACACGTAGTTTTTTTAAAGGTGCTCTTGAAGTGTTTATCCTTCGCCAACTTGCCGCGCAATGTCGCCATACTCCGACTCACGCAAATCGCACTTTGAATCTCCGCCGACGAGATCACTGACAGCTTTGTCCATCTGCGGCGGCGTGACACACAAGCTGCCGCACCCGCATCTGAGCATCGGTGAAGATCTTTGCCCTTGGTTGCGTCGCGTAATGACATGGCAAAGGACCTCGCGGTTGTTGTGTAATAATGCCCGCGCCGGTCGCATGCGAGGGCTGCTGCACTGTTGGCTCCGGCCGCGCGAAGCTCGAACGCTCTTCGGTGAGCTTCCCGTGCTAGATTGGGATACTTTTCTGCAGCATTCTTGGCGAACTGCTCGCACTCTTCAGGAGTCTTGAGCCGGGAATCAGTTCGTTCAGCAGTAAGTTCCGTGCGAGTCTAACGGATCGCGTAATCAGCTACGCGGTCTTGGCCCTGTCAGCTGTGTGCTGGGCGGACCAAACGCTGGGTTCTTCGAGTGTTGGTTTGAATGCGAATTTTAGCCTTTGGTTTCGCGCCGAGGGCTCATTGTGGCAGTAATGGGGCATAGCTCGCCTCTTGTTGACACAAGCTGTAGTGGGGTTCTCTGGAATTGTTTTGCTTTGCTAAGTTACGCGGAACCAACGCAAATGCTCCCACCCCGCGAAGAGGTCTTTCAGCCAGCTGTTATAGCTCATGATACGGTAGATGACGCGTCTGCCCTTGCGCGCGATCTGGGCGGGCAATAAAACGATCGCGTGTAAAAAGCGCCGGAACTCCATCTTAATCAACTCGACGCCTCGCCATAAACAGCCCGCTCCACCTCAAACTCATAACGCCTGTGGCTGAGCAGTTCGCCGATGATCTCTTTGAAGCCGAGTTCAACCCAAAGACGGCCGAAGACCAAGTCCGGGCCAATCTTAGAGTAAAAAGGGTCCAATTGGCCTCCAAACTGTCGAAGATGGGCCTAACGACTCCTGGCGAGCTTCGCCGCAACCGGATGGTTGGCATACTCAGGCATGCTTTGGACCAAATGCGTATCTTCACAATGCTAAAGTGATGGCACTACAGATCGGCAAGTGCATTCGAAAAATTTTCACAGATTTGTAACACAAGGAATCGCAAAAGTCGCTTTCAATGCCTTCCGATAACATTCGCCCCGCAGACCGGATAATGCTGACCGTTCCAGCAATCTTTCTTGTTCTTGCCGCGACAGCGATTCCGATCGAGTTCCGGCCGCTCGGAGAGGCAAAGCTGGACTTCAGCGTCGACGATATCTCCGATATCATGGCAAATATTATCGGATACCTGCCTGTTGGGATTGTGCTTGGACAATTAGGTCTACTGAGGGCGGTCTTCTTCGCTGGCTTGATCTCGACGTTTGCCGAGACCAGCCAGTTGGTGATGATGCACCGGGACCCGTCGTTTATCGATGTCGTTTCGAACCTCGTTGGTGCGACGCTGGGGTCTCTCGCGAGCGCGCGTTGGAAGATTAGCTCGCCCGCGTTCCGCGTCAAAAGATGGAAGGCGGTGCTCGCGGCACTCCTGGCGCTCTCGCTAGTACTTCGCGTGCGGGCCGTGACTGGCGACCCTCTTAACGCACGGGGAGACACTTCACCCGGAACTCTGGAAGCCTATTGGAAGCTCGACGAAAGCGGTGGGCGTGCGGTCCTGGATTCTTCCGGCCACGAACTGCTCGGCAAGTTCCACAAGGAACCGAAACGCATTGGTGGCGTGATGGGCAACGCGCCCGTTTTTGACGGCACGAATTACATCGACTTTGGACACTCGACGGCGCTTCGGCTCGCCAGAAGCATGACAATCAGCGCCTGGATCGACTCCAGTTCCTATCCTGTTGATGACGCGGCGATTGTTTCGCAGCTCCATCGCGATCGTGGGTACCAGTTGGACACAACGATCGACCGGGGACCTCGCACGATCGGTTTCAAGCTGACGGATGCATGCGGAAAGCTCATGGCACGTTACGGAGCGACTCCTCTGGTTCTCAACACCTGGTATCATGTTGCCGGCGTCTACGACGCCGCAGCGAAAACGCTCGACGTGGTACTTGAACGGAGAGCTGGACAACGGCTTCCTGCTCGGCTCCGCGAGCAACGTACAGCAAAGTTCTCGCGGAGTGGTCTACGCCGGCAGAAGAGGCGATTCCAACCAATTCAATTTTTCGGGATTGATCAATAACGTGCGTGTTTACTCATTTGCACTCACGAAGTCCCAGATCGCGGCGGATATGCGTGGGGAAGTCATTTATGCCGCAGCAACACGGAGAGCCGCCGGTCGCCCTCCGTGTGCACCATCATCCGATCCTGAGGATAAGGAGATCCCAGCGGTTGCTGCCGTATTAGGTGCGCTCGTCGCTGTTGCCTGCATCGGCATCTGGCCGTCAGCTGGGCGGCTACTTGCGCTTGGAATCAGCTTCGCCGTGGGCTTGCTTCTCCTCATGGTAACCGCGCCCAACTTGCCTGCATTTAACACCTGGCTGCTGCCGCTTGTTACTCTGGCCGGAGCAGCGTCCGTAGCCTTTTCTGTGCGCCGGAACAATGGAGCGTCACTTCCGCCTTGATAGAGGCTTCTTGTGCTTGATTCCCTTGAAAAGCGATTGGCAGAGGCATGTTCTTGCTTGCAGCGGGTATCTCGAGTTGGGAATGTTCGACGCTGCGGCGCAGGTCCTTGAAGAGATTGCGCCCGAGGATAAGACACGCAACGAAGTTCTAGGAGCACGTTCTCTACATGGCAGCCAAGAAGTGGGAGATGGCCGAAGCGCTTGCCAGCCACCTTGTGAAGGTTCAGCCAGAAAACGAGACCTGGTGGATCAATCTGGCCTATTCGGTCCGACAAGTCGAGGGCGTAGAGAAGGCGGAAGCCATTCTGCTGCGAGCGCAAGCGCTACATCCCAAAGTTGCCATGATGGCTTTCAACCTTGCCTGCTACGCGAGCGTCACGGGCCGCACGGAAGAGACGAAAGCTCGGCTGCGGCGTGCCATCAAACTTGACAAGGACATTCGGAGACTGGCGGTTGACGATGAAGATCTGAAGCCCTTATGGGATTGGATCGCTGGCTTGGAGTAGTCGGCAGGGCTTTATCCTCAAACGGCATCCCTTCGCTCGCATTGAAATGGGGGGGGCGGGCGGGAGACGCGGGGATGTCAATCGCCAGAGGGCTCGCTTTGTCCCGGCGGTGCACTTCCGCGGGCGGGGTGGTGCTAATGGTCTTGGTTAGGAATTCAAGTAACTCTCGCTGCGTAGCTATTCGGTCGCTTTCCAAGATGGCTTCATCGCGTTCTCGTAGCTCTTGGATAGAAGCAGCGATCTTCGGGTTTTTCAGGAGCTTGCACCCTTCCTGCTCGGCTGTTGACTTTGATTTACAACGTGGGAAGGATGCGAAATATGATGCCGTGGCGGTCTCGCCTGCCACAATTTTGCTGGCGAATTTCCTTTTGACGATCATTCAGTTCACCGGCCGCTGGCTTCCGTGCTTTCGGTCCCTTGTCATTCGGTGGCATGCGCGCATCCCTTGCCGCACATAGCCCCGCTGCGCTAGTCTAAAGCTTGCGAGATACTAAGTTTCTTTGGGAGGAGTAACCAGTTGGTTACTTTCTCATCTGCTCCGCTAGGAGCGAAGGCACTCCACTTGTGGAGCGATTGATCGCTTGACGATCACGGGCCGCTTCATGGAACCCACAGGCCCTAACAGACTGTTGAAGAACGCCGTGGTTTCATGCAGGGGGTTGAGATTCTCAGAAGCTCTCTTGCGCTGAAGCGCGGAATTTCATCTCCCATTTTCCTAAGCCAAACCGCCATGTTGGCCCGAAAAGGTAAACGATAAGAGCCTTAAGCAAGCTGTAAGCCCCTGCCATCCACTGTTTTGGGGTTCCAACTCCCAACAGAGTGCGGAGGAGCAGGCTCAGGTTAAAGCACGCCGCCGCGATCTTATGCCGCTTAGTAAGATTTTCTGTTCCCTGAAGCGTGGCCCGGCGCATTCCGCCTTCATCAAGGACGTGCTCGAAGCTGCGTTCCAGGTGCATGCCGCGCTTGCGCAAGAGCGCTTTACCAGACTGGCTCTTAACGGCACACGCGGCGCGATGAAGAGCTTTCCGCAGCGGGGCGGCCAATCTTTCCTTGCGACGCCGGGCAGCGTTGGCGTCCCGATTACTGTGCGAATGTCGAACTCCTGGATCTGGGCAAATTTCCTCGATGGCAAAGTAGCCGTTGTCCGCGGTGAGCGAGCGCACGACACCATCCTCTTCATTGACTGCGATCCGGTTGACCACTTCCAC
Organism: uncultured Verrucomicrobiae bacterium; assembly: GCA_963810765.1. Taxonomy (GTDB): domain Bacteria; phylum Verrucomicrobiota; class Verrucomicrobiia; order Chthoniobacterales; family Terrimicrobiaceae; genus DASTFP01. The sequence goes on along the minus strand of CAWEOV010000008.1, from coordinate 21,743 downwards.
CGCGCAGGCTACTCGCTCGCTCAAAGCCTCCGTGTCAGCGTGCGGGCCCCCTTGGAGGAGTGCAGATGGCTCGCAAGACATGGAAGACACTTAGCCGCTGCCGAATCACGCTCAGGCTGCTGTGATCGGGCGTACTCTCCTCCAAACCATATCCCAGAAACGCCCGCACCGACAGGCTCTCCGCACAGCGGGCCGCTATCGCCCGTTCGCTGCGCAGGTTCTCGAAAAAGCCTACCATAAGGCATTTTGAAATACACCACAGGATCAATCCCAGGTCGCCCCCCGCGGCTCTCCTCCCGATAGGCCGGCTCGCACAACGCCCAAACCTGGTGCGCAAAATCCATCGCTGACAAATGTTCATTCAATTTGCTGTAAAAACCCTGGCTCGGCGGCTTCGACACTCGCGTGCGCTCGATCCAAAACTCCTGTTGCTTCTCTTCGCCCTGGCGCTTAGCAAACATCCCCGCTTCTATCTCAACGGCGGCAAAATGGCCAGTTTTTCAACAGTCTGCTAAGTGTCTTCCATGTCTTGCGAGCCATCTGCACTCCTCCAAGGGGCCCCGCTCCACTCACACGCGAGCTTTTGCTGATATAGATTCATAAACGTCACCCAATGGGTTACTCCTTGTCCCACTCCCCAGGACCGCAACGGACGGTTTTGCACCGAGATTTTCGAGCGCTATCAGCGCAGCGAAAAAGCGCTGGTGGCGGCGCTAACGAAGATGTTCGTCCAGGGAGTATCGACTAGGAAGGTCAAAGCGATCAGCGAGGAACTCTGCGGGACAGTTTTAGCGCGAGCGCGATAAGTGGGTTCAACAAGAAGCTCGATAGCGAATATCCCTACCTGATTGTCGACGCGCGGTATGAGAAAGTGAGAGAGAATGCCGTGGTCCGCTCGCGAGCGGTGCTTGTAGCCATCGGCATTGATTGGGAGGGACGGCGCCAGGTGCTCGGAGTGGAAGAGAGGGACGCCGAAGGCAAGGCTTACTGGGAGAGTCCCGAGGGCAAAACGAGGATGGAAGAAGTGAAGAAACGCTTCGCCTCCAGAATGAAACCGGCCGACGCGCTCCGCACGGTAAGCTGCTCCGGCATCTAATGAGGGCAGCATCGATGCGGCGCCGGTCCGCGACGCCGAAGGGAAACTATACCGAGCAGCTCGTGCTCTTCTTCGAGGATGACAAATTCATGATTCGCGTTGATCCCCGCACCCCCCACCGTCTGGCTGAAAGGCGGCATTCACTGATCCAGAATTGTCGCAATTCATTACAAATTGTTGGAATGTTTTACAAAATCCTCCAGCAGCCAACACGACAAATTTTTCGGCGCGCATCGCAATCTACACAAGCAACTTATCGACAAACCGACACACTGATGCATTCTTCGACAACGCTGCCTGGCTTTTCCAGAACCCCCCTTGCTTGAAGGTCGTCGTGGTCAACTCACCGAGCATGTCTCCCCGGCAGGCGTGAGCGATGCAGCGGCGCGAACAGCCATCGAGACGCATCTTCTTTTCTAATTTGGCGCGGGAACCGCATCATTGCTCAATTGGCGGGCATTTTTGATTTCATATGTAGCCATACATTGTGTAATAAGAACTTGATATATACTGGATAGTTCGCTTACTTGGTGGCCATTAGACACAAACCGCTCCCCCTTCACCTCGAAATTCAGCGCCACCGCAGTAATCCAGTCGGCCTCATCCGCTCCTCCTTTCGCGAGCAGGGCAAAGTCAAACATTCCGCACACGGCCGCGTCACCGGCCTGACTTTAGAGCAACTCAAATTGCTCCAGGCCGCCTTCCGCGGCGATGTCGTGCCCAAGGGCTCAGCAGAGGATTTCCAGATCCGCGACTCCAAGGAATACGGTGCCAGCTATGCGCTGTTGGAGTTGGCAAAAGAACTTGGACTGGACCGTGCTCTTTACTCGCGCAAAGAAGCCTGGGTACAGGATTGCCTGGCGATGATCGTCGGACTTGTCCTCGGTGTCTAAGTTGTTGCCGGTAAGTGGCTGGAGCTTTGACCTGGACAAGATCGATGGTTTCGGCTGTTTGTCGCGGTGAGGTGAAATCCTTAGAGAAAGAATCGCAGTCCGCTATGAAATCAAATTGTTCCCCTCCTCCTTTGTGGCCTCCTTGCAATTACCTGCAAGAGTCATGCCAGCCTTATTACCCTGCTTGCCCCGATGCGCGGCAAAGCCGCTTTCGCTCACTTCGAGGGCCTCACTCAGAGCGTCGGCGCCATATTCATGCTGGAGCTTTTCCATCATCGTGAAGCGTGCGGTGGCATCTCCGCCGACAAGATGCCCAAGGCTTTTTTTACCAGGTATGAACTTGATCGGGAGCGTCGCTCAGCGATTGCAGCAAAAGGAAAATAAAGTCTCGTTCTTGATCCGTAATGCCGCGCTACTGGCGAGCATCCGGGCAACGGGCGAGATGAACAACCTCTCACTTAGCAATCCGCAGAGAAGCGCAACTAAAAGCAGCAAGCCGTTCACCTTTGGGGCTGGCCGACGAAATTTTTGGGTCATCGAACCCGCTTTTTTATCTGGTCCCCCGCCACGGCCCACCCGGTTGAGGCGTGACCTCGAAGAGATAACTGCCGTTCGGCCCAAACTTGCTGCGCCTTTGACGCCCTCGCTGCCATTACCTCAACCAGAAAGGAATCGGAAAACATGACTCGCTATGTCGGTTTGGACCTGCATAAGCACATCGTCCAAGCCTCATTAATCAATGAAGAGGGAAAACGGCTGGAAAGCCATCGCTTCGCCTGCACGCAGGAGAGCCTCCTGGCCTTTGCCCGGGAACGGCTACGGCCCGAAGACCAAATAGCCTTGGAGGCTACTACCAATACCTGGGCGGTTGCGGCGTTGCTGCGGCCCTTTGCGGCCAAGATCGTCGTCGCTAATCCCTTGCGCACCCGCGCGATCGCCGAGGCGAAAGTCAAGACCGACAAGGTCGATGCCGAGTCGCTCGCGCAGCTGCTGCGCTGCGATTATCTGCCAGAGGTCTGGCAACCGGATCAAGAGACCCAGCAACTCAGGGAACTCAGTGTTCGGCGCTCCGGCTTGGTTGCCGATCAGACCCGACTCAAAAACCGTGTCCGCAGCCTGCTCGCACAGCGGCTGATCTCTGCTCCCATGCCAACGCTCTTCGGGGTGGCGGGCCGCCAGTGGCTGCGCCAAGCGGTGCTCACCCCTACCGACCGCGTGATCATCGACGGCTTTCTGCGCTTGCTTGAAGGGCTTGAGGCTGAACAGGAGCGAATCGAAAAACGCCTCGCCGAGTTGAGTTACCCGAAAGAAGAAGTGCGCTTGCTCATGACACTGCCCGGCGTCGGCGCAGCCGCGGCCCAAGCCCTCGTGGCGGCGCTAGGTGACTGGCGGCGATTTGCCGATGGCGATGTGGCCGCCAGTTATCTTGGGCTGACGCCACGCGTGCACCAGTCTGCTAACATCTGCCACTATGGACGTATTACCAAGGCTGGCAACCCGCAGGCGCGATGGCTTCTGACCCAAGCCGCGCAACAAGTAGCTCAACATCCCGGTCCGCTGGGCGTGTTCTTCCGGCGTCTGAAAGCCAGAAAGAACCACAACATTGCCGTAGTCGCCACGGCTCGAAAACTGGTCGTCATCGCCCATCTGATGCTCAAAAACCGCGAGCCCTATCGTTATGCCGTGCCGGCGACCACTCGTGACAAGCTGGCCGGGCTGCGGGTTGCGGCGACCGGGGTGCGACGGCGCAAGTCAGGCCCCTTGCGCGAGCCGATGCAAAGCCAACCCGAGGGAATACGGGTGCATAAAACGCCAGCGCTTAATGAAGTCTATACCGACGAAGGGCTGCCAGCTGCGAAGTCACTCTCCGAGCTCAGGGTTGGTGAGACCAAAATGCTGACAGAAATGAAGCTCTTAGAACACGCTTCAAATGTGCAAATGCGTAAACAGCGATTTTGCAGGCGCCACACTCAAAAAATAGGTTGACCTGTTCAGAGATAAAATGTCGCGCTGTCGGCTCACATACTCCAGTTCCTGGCGCAAGCGGCGCAGTTCGCGTTGCTCGGGCGTCTCTAAAGCCAGCGTCTTGGGTTCGCTGAGCATCTGGCCCTCCTCGGCCCGCCGCACCCAGTGCCCCAGCGACCATTTGGAGACGCCCAGATCTCGGGCCACCTCGGTGATTGTGCGTCCAGCGCGCACCAGCGCGACGGCATCGTTCTTAAACTCGCGGTCGTAACGCCGACCGCTCCTGTTCCTGTTCATGGCTGTCTTCTCCTTTATCACAGCCCAGCCCGCAAAATCGAGGAAACCTGCAACCGCAGGGACAGAGGCATTCGTTTCAGTCACTTTACGCCTTCAACACAGCCCAGTTTTCGGTCTCTTGGACGGCAGCGCTGCACGAAGGAAATAGCGCAACAGCCACGGAGACTTTGCTGGCGTTCACAGTTGGCCCTCAGGACGTTTATTACGAAGTGGGCGGTTCCTACGCTGGCCTGCTTTCAGGAGGAATGGGAGCGTTTTTTAATGCCGAGATGCAGTTCTTTCTCTGACGATCCCTTGACTTCAGATTATCCAGTCACGGCGTTCGAGCCAGTGCGTGAGAGCGGCCCATTCCGTTATTCGTTTTCCTCCAGTGGTATCCTGCCAGCTGGAAACACGGTGTATTTCACTCAGCGCTCTCACCTTTTTGGCGACGGCGAGCTCGTGACCGGAGCGGGAACTGGATTTTGGAATCTCAAGCTGTCCGCTGTTCATGACGCAGGCAATTCACTTGTGCTCCTGGCAATCTCAACGCTTATCCTTGTAGGGCTTGCGTTCGCAATTCAAGCCTTCCGCGCTCGTGTTGAGCTCGACGATGCCACTGAGCGGCGTTGCGCAGGCGGCAACTATCGAACTCGGACAAATCAATCTCACGGGCAACTTCACCAAGAATCGCTTCATCCGAAAAGTACCGGCTTAGCCGACAAAGGTGAACTTGGCTTCATGCAGAGCGTAGAGGCGCAATTTGAGAAAATCGTCGTCGCGAAGCCAAAGGCGCTGGCGAGCAGACCGCGAATCTTGCGATCGATTCCTTCCATCTTCCCGTTGGTCAAACCGGTGCGATAAAAGCTCAGAATTCCCTTGGCGTGGCGGAGGAGAGTTTTTGCCATGGCCTGGAGTTGACGGATTCCGCTGGCGGTGGCTTTTGCGGCCCATTCGCGCAGGAAGGCCCAGGCTTTACGCCATCGCCTTGCTGCCAAAGTTCGCCGAGTTCCTCTTTGAGCAGGTAGGCGCATTGGAGAGGTTGATTGATTTCCAAGCTTCGCTCCAATCGCTTGGCGGCGTCCTTTTCCAAGTTGTCCCGGCGATGCAGCAACAGCCATCGCAAGCCCTTAATGGCTTCCTTGGCCGTTCGGTTCTGCGTTTCCCGGGCCAGTTCACGCCGGAGCGGGTCGGAGCCGATTCTCAAGAACTGCCTTATAACTCAAAATCCTGAAGATGGCGTAGTTCTGAGGGCTTCGTCAGGCGTCTTCGAACATTGCACAATCTCTAGAAATGGGGGATGGGGAATTCGTGGCGAATACTATGCCTCTCCTTCTATTTCTGCGTCCATAATCTCGGACAACAAGAAGGGCGGTTATACTTTCTAATTTCCTTGAGGCCGAACCGACAAACTCTGGTTCGAGTCTGAGCCTGGCACCAAAATGACCAAGTATCTGAACGCACCTTTGGAACCAGGTGTCGTCTTCACCTTCGTGGCTCAGGCGAGCGCATTTTTTTATCCTCACACCCTGAATAGTGGCGAAGTCGACGGCTCCGATCCTCTGCATCTGGCGGAAACGATGTGTGAAGTAAACTATTTTGAGGAGGACGACGAAGGTTGACGTGCCGCCCGAAGAAAAAGATCGCTACCTGGAAAATTACCGGCGGCCCAGCAAGTTGCGGCCCGGAGCAGGGCATCAATATCGTCGACACGCCAGAACAGCGCCAGCATGGCGCAAGGGAGCCGCGTGCTGCGGCTCAAACGCGTTATCCCGACATATTTCAAAAGGGCGGATTTTCCAAATGGGATCTTCCGCACATTCTATTGTGATCTGCGTCCGTGCATGAACGAGGAGCTATCACCGCCGAGCCCTCGGGAAAGTGGATCGAACGCTACAAGGCAGAATTCACTTCAGCGAATCGATCTCTCATCGGCGCTGTCGATCCCGAGGATTTCAAGCTTTGGAAAGCCGCTCGGATTCTCAAGCCTTGCGCGATGGAGGCCGTTGGGAGCTAGGAAGCTTCCGCTAGGTTACCTGTTGTCTGCGAAGATCGCCATCCACTGACGTGTGGGCCGCTGACTACGGCTGCTTGCTGGTTTACGAAAGGCCCGATTGCTCGGGGAAATTGGCGTTTCGAAAACCTCGACCAGGTTGAGGACTTCCTTGTGAAGAGGGAACAGTCCGGCGCTTGAAAAGCCCTGCCGATTACTTCAGACCGCCGATCCAATCCCAAGGGGATGCAGATCTTTATCATCGAGCGCCAATCCACGAATACCGCTATCAAGCTCGATGGCATGTCGGAGTCTCGAGCGTAACCAGCGCCGTAGCCCCAATCGGTGACGGCAATGAGGGCGGAGAGTTTGGCGGCGGTGGATTGCATGGGGATGCGTTTTCGTTAAAGTTGAGTCGAACGCCGCAGATCACGTGGCGTGGGCGCGCGGCTTTCTATCGGACCTTGGTCCTATGCCGAACGCCAACGGGCGGATCGGAGAGCGAGAGAAAAGGGGCTTCAGAAAAACGCCGGGACGATGTCCACGAAGAGGATCTTCACGATGGTCATGCCTGGAAAGATCATGGCGTAGCCGATGTCCGGCCGGTCGGTGGGAGTGAGCTTGTTCGAGTAGGCGAGAATCGCCGGATTGCCACAGGCGCCCGCAACGATGCCCGCCACCTCGTCGAACGGCATGCGGAAAAAGAAGAGGCCCAGGATCAGGATCGGCAGCACGAGCGCGACCAGCACAATTGCACCCAAGCCCAGCATCACCAACCCGGTCTCGGTGACCGTCGCGGCGAATTTAGGCCCCGAGGCCATCCCGACTTGCGCGAGAAACAGCGTGAGGCCCAGGTTGCGGATCACGAGATTGGCGGAAAGCGGGATGGTCCAGTTCATGCCGCCCGTGCGGCGCAGTTTGCCGAGGATGAGCGCCATGATCAGCACGCCGGCCAGCCCCACCGAGAGCTTGCCGATGCCGGGGAGCGGAAGCTGGATCGCGCCGATCAGGAAGCCGAGCGCCATGCCGATGCCGATGGAGATGTAGCTGAACTCGGCGGTGCCCTTGATCGAGTCGCCGAAGTATTTGCGCATCGCCGTGAAATCGCCGCGATGGGCGAGCACGCCGACGCGGTCGCCGAACTCCAACACGAGATCCGGGCGCGGCAGGATGTCGGTATCGCCGCGGCGGACCTGGACGAGGACGGACGCCTTCTCCCCCGGCAGGTCGAGATCGCCCAGTGTTCTGCCCACCACCGTCGGGCGGGAAGCAAACACGCGCAGATAGTCGAGGTCCCGGCGGTCCGTGACGAGGCTGGCCGTGGCGCGGCTTCGCCCAGGATCGTGCCCGCCTGCGCGAGCGCTTCCTTGGAGCTAGCGGTCGCGAGCAGCACGTCATTTTCGGCGATGACGAAGTTGGGCGAAGCCGGCTCGTTGCGGCCCTCCCGGCGCAGCGCGACGATCTGCACCCCGCCGGGCAATGCGGTCATCAGCTCGCCGAGCGACTTGCCGGACAGTTCCGGATTGCGCACGGCGATTTCGAGAAGCTCCAGGCCGGTGCCCGTGGGCACTTGGATCTTCGGCTTTAGCAAGGTGAAGGCGATGTAGAGGAACAGGATCGGCCCGCCCACGCCGAACGGATAGGCGACCGAGTAGCCGACTGCGGGATCGTCGTTGCCGAGCGTCGCGACCGCCGCCTGCAGCGTCGCCGTGCTGATTCCCGAACCAGCGAACAATCCCAGCGCGTGCCCGAGTTTGAGGTCCATCATCTTCATGAAGACGAGGCTCACCGCACCTGCTGCCAGCACGCCGGTCAGCGCGATCATGTTCGCCCGAAGCCCGGCGCGGCTCGTTAGCCCGATGAAGAACTGCGTTCCGTATTGCACGCCCACGCCGTAGAGGAAGAGCGCGAGCCCCAGCGTTCCGACCATCGCCGACGGCACCGACTTCGGCGCGAACCAGCCCATGGCGAGTGCGACGAAGAGCACCGCTCCCACGCCGAGAGAGAATCCCTTGACGTTGATTTCGCCCACAAGATAGCCGATGGCGATCGTCAAGAACAGCGCCATCAACGGCTGTTGCTCGAGCAGTGTCTTGATTGGTTCCATGACTCTTCCTGTGGCTAATTTGATTACTTAGCGCGCGTTGCGGCCCGCGTCGCGGAACTGGCCAACGACCAATGGTCCTTTTGCGGGGCGAATCGATCCTGATTCGGCCAATCGTCCCTTGCGCGGTGACGAGCGTAAAATCTGGTTTTCAGGGCCAACAATTATGGAAACCTTTACTTTCGATGACGCAAGCAAAATGACTTCCGAAGCGCTCTTTGAGCAAGGCTGGAATTCTCGCGTCATGCCACATGGTGGTCGACGAGAAGGCGCGGGGCGACCGCGCGGTTCCGGCAACGGCCCAACGGTCGAGACTCACAGCGTCTCGCTGCCGCCCAAGACTTGGCAATTGATCGACGAAATGCGCGGAAGTTCGTCCCGCGGGGTATTCATCTCGGTGTGCGTCTACCGGCAAATTTCGGCTCGCTTACCCACAACCGACGTCTGGCAGGCGAGCCAAGCGAGCCATCAGCAAAGCTTGCCACCGAATACGCTTTGACGACCGCAAAAGACGTCGCTTACGGGGGATCAGCTGGCGCGGCGTCGCGCTCTCTCAAGGATCTCGGCAACGCGCGGCTTGTTCGTCACCGGCGTGCACCGCGTGCGGCGGTAAATTTGCAGAAAAACATTCGACTTGAGCCGTACGGCCGGGGGTTGCTATGCATAGCCGATAAGCGAAAAGCAACCGCTCACACATGCCGCCATGACCAGGGACGGAGTCGCACGCGCGACAGGGGCTGACATGGGGGGCACAGGCAAGGGACGGGGTCTAACGGCTCTGGGGTCCATGTCAATCAGCCTGGTCGTGCTCGTAGTGGTGGCATGTGTCCAGCCCCCGTCGAGTGCCGCCCAGACCGCTCCGACGCCCGCCGCTTCGGTGCCATCCCGCCCGCGGAGACCGCCCCCGGACGAACTCCAACTGGAACCCGATCAAGCCCCCGCTCCGGAGCGCCCGGCGCCGCTGCTGCGACGATACATTCCCGGCCTCCAAGAGGGCATGGAGAAGTTGCCCGCATTCATCCGAGACACCGACCTGAACCTGCACTTCCGTACCTTCTATTTCGACCGGATAAACCCCGACGACAGCGTGAACGAGGCCTGGGCGATCGGAGGCTGGCTGGAGTACCGGTCGGGCTGGCTCTGGGACACGTTCGCCATGGGGGCGGTCGGGTATACCTCCCAGCCCTTGTACGCGCCCGACGACAAGGACGGGACCACACTGCTCGCGCCCGGCCAGGAAGGGATCACTGTGCTCGGCCAGGCCTATGGCCAGCTCCGCTACCGGGACTATGCACTGCTGACGGGCTACCGGCAGATGGTCGACGACGGGTACGTGAACAGCCAGGACAACCGGATGCTCCCGAACACCTTCGAAGGCGTGACTCTGAAGGGCAAGGTCGGCTTCGTCGCCTACAACGTGGGCTACCTGTGGGACATCAAGCCCAGGAACTCGGACGAGTTCATTTCGATGTCCCAGCAGGCCGGAGGCAATGGTCCCAGCGAGGGTTTGGTCTTGACGTCGCTGACCCTCACGCCCTGGAAGCCCCTAAACGTTTACCTGGGGAACGACTACGTCCCGAACGTCTTCAATACCGTCTTCGGGAAAGCCGAATACACGCACCAGCTCACCGAGGAGTGGAAGCTCGAGCTCGGTCTCCAGTACACGGACCAGCGCAGCGTGGGGAACGCCCAGATTGGCGACTTCAGCACCTGGAACGTGGGGTTCGGCGCCCGCCTGTCCTGGCGGGGGCTCGCCCTCGGCGCGGCCGCGCACGTCACAGGCGACGACGCCAACATCCAGTCGCCCTACGGGACCTGGCCCGGCTACCTATCCTTGATCCAGACCGAATTCGACCACGCCGGCGAGAAGGCCTGGGGCGTCGGCCTCACATACGACTTCGCCGGGACGCTCCTCCCGTTCCAGGTTCCCGGCTTGCTCGCGCGCCTGGCTTACGCGCGGGGCACGGACATCGTGAATCCCTCGACGGGAAGCAGTCGGCCGGACGAGTGGGAGGTTGATCTCGACCTCACCTGGAACGTGCCCGCGGTCAAGGGCCTGCAGGTCCGGTTCCGCAACGCCTATTGGGACAACGGGGGACCGCAGACCGGATACCAGTTCCGGGTGATCCTAAACTACGAGTTCGATCTGCTGTAACCGAGCGGTGGCAATCCGTGATGTCCGCCAAGGGGACGCGAACCAGGTCGGCGGGCAACAAACTCTGGATCTCTTGGCAGACGGCCTCAGGGAGCTCAAGCGGATGAGAGCCCACGAGCAGCGGCCCTTGAACCTCGAGTTGAGGCGTCCTTTCGCCGAGAAAGTGGCGCGCAAGTGGCGCACCACTTTTCTCTAGATAGCTGCAATCATCCTATTTGTTGTGGCCCGGTTCGTTACTATCGGAAACAATCAGTAGTCATCGATCCGATTGATTGGCGACCTAACCGACAATAGTGACTTTCATTAATATTTCCATTGCTTTTAAGATTTTGGATCATGCAAGTGCAGGATGACGGATGGGCAGGGATTATCCTGTTGAGCTCGCGCTCAACACGCTCTGCAGAATGGCTTCGCCCAAAAGGTCCTCGCGCTCCGCGCGTGGCAGTCGAATCGCGCCGCGGCGGATTCTCATCCCTGCCGTAGAACACTGTCGTGCCGCGGGTTTCACGAGTCGATGCCGTTGACTGGCGTAACGAGCGGATGGGCAGGGATTGACTCGGCTAATGCCTCGCCCTTTGGGCTGAACTTCGTTCAGTCTGTCTCGCTTCGCTCGGCTCGAACCGGGGTTCTCATCCCTGCCAGGGGCCGTTTTGAAGGCAGATCTCATCGGATGGGCAGGGATTCGAACCCTGGGTGCCGGTTAGGGCACACACGCTTTCCAAACTTGTAATTTACTCTGTTGTTGACATGTTGGGTAAAATATGGGGTAATTCGTGGCGCGATGAATCGCAAGAGTCCCATAGCCAAACTTCCCAAGGGCGTTCACATCCTGAAAGAGGGAATGGGATGGCGCGTTCGATTGGGAAAGAAGTTCACGGGTGGCGCGTCAATTCGGAAGCGGTTTGATACCGTTGCCGACGCGCGAGAGTGGATCGCTGGGCAGGCCAATCAACGGTCGCACATTCAGGCCACGGCGTTGAGTCCAGAGCAACTTGCCGAGGCGAAAGACGCCTTTACGAAGCTCAATGGAACGAGTCTTTCCGAGGCCGTTCGATTTTACCTCCTCCACGCTAAACCCGCCGGTGGCACAAAGCCCTTGTCGGAGGCGATAGAGGCCGTTCTCGCTTCAAAGAAAGCGGCCCAGCGTTCTCAAACGCACATCAAACATTTGGGCTGGTCGCTCAAGAAGTTTGCTACCGATTTTCCCAAAGCAAACGTCAACGAAATCCAGCAACATCACATCGAGAAATGGCTGAATGGAAAATCTTACTCATATCAGACTCGGCTCAATTATTTGAGGGACCTTTCTCTGCTTTTTAATTTTTCGATCACGCACGGATGGACGGCCCGCAATCCCGCAGCGACGATTGAAAAATCACGGCGAGTTGACGCCGATGTAACCGCACTGAGCCCTGCTGAGGTTTCCCAACTTCTCAACCATTGCCCGGAAAACATCCTGCCTGGAGCAGCGATAAAAATTTTTAGCGGCCTTCGGACAAGCGAGCTTCTTTCGCTCGATTGGGCGCAGGTGACGGAAGCTGAGATCATCGTGAAAGGGAGGAATGCCAAAACTCGGCAGAGGCGCGTTGTCACGATTTCCGAAAATCTCCAAGCATGGTTGAAGTCCCATCGACAGGATTCCGGGAGGGTGGCTCCATTCATCCGTCGAACCTGGCATCTCCTGTTCGCGCAAGCAGCCTCTGAGGCTGGCGTCCAACTTCCGATGAATGTTTTACGCCATACTTTCGGCTCTTACCACTATGCCCTGAATCGCAATGAAAATCTGACTGCTGCGGAAATGGGCAATTCCCCAGCAATGGTTTTCCGCCATTATCGGGCCGTCGTGACTCCGGAAGCCGCCGCCAAATTCTGGAATGTGCTTCCCGGGACCTCCGCAAACGTTGTGGCGTTTGCGGCGTGACTCCCCAATTTGACAGGGAGGCGATGTCGGGATCGACCAATGTTGCCATTGCGAGCTCAAGACTCCAAAGGCCCAACGCTAACCATTCGGTGCAGAGGGTAGGCTGAAAGCTCGTTAGGCGCTTGGGTTGGCATGGTTGAAAAGCTCGTGATCGAGACACTCAATCGTGCAGAAGCTGGCAACGTGCAATCCCTCCGCCTCCAAAATCGAAATCGCCGCTGTGCGCTCGCCGGAGTCCCAATCGAAACAAACGAGTTGCTCAGCCGAATCCTGGTGCTCGAATGTGAAAGACCAGTGGCCAACTCCGTTTCGGACCCGCCGGAATAGGTCATGGTTGAATAGGTCGCGAGCCTGAGCCAGAAGCGGATACCTCGTATGCTGTGTCCGCAGCAGAACGTTTAGGGGTGAGTCGGATCTACGGAGGAATCTGCCGAGAGGACCGTCAATGATGAGAAAAGTCGGTAGCCACCTTCCAATCATCGATCCATGTCGCGCGATTAGGCGGCCCGGAAACGGAACATCGTGCCAACGACCGTGACTCGCCATCATGAGGTGTGAGAGAAGCGAATGCACCGTCTGTTGAATGACCGGGTTGGCGCGGAGATAGTCGCCGAACTCCCGTCGAAGCGGCGGATCGGCACTGAGCAAACGGCACTCGCTAGTAAGCTCCGAATACGGGGTTGCAGAGTCAGCCCATCTGCGAGCAAGACCTCGTGCGGCCAACACTTGTAGTAGCTGACCGAGAAGTTCGTCCTTATCCGTAGGCTGTGGAGCTGACGTCATAAGGGTTAACAAGTGATTCTGTCTTTTTCGGATATCATGGCAAGTCGGAGTTATTCGCTAACGAAAGGCGCTTCTGCTTCCTTTGCCGCCTAGCGATCCAGCAACGTTGTCTGTCCGCTCAATACTTGCTCCGGAGGATTTCTGCATATGGCGGCAGCACATCAGCCGTATCGCGCTACGGTTACTGCGGGTACCATCCCTTTGTCGCTGTCCAATTTTTCAGCAAAGCTTCAGTTCGTGAGGCATTTGACAGTGGAAGCTCCGCAAACTGACGAATGCTAGCCATCACCACCGCCATTTCCAGTTCCGGCAGCCTGTTCCTACGAAGGAACGCCTTCCATTGGATTGATTTCGTCGTCGAAAAATTATCGGTGAGGGCGACGGGAACACTTTCCGGCAGCTTGGTTTTTCGCCGGTCAAATGTCGCGCGGATCGCTTCAACCAACGTTTTGCCGTCGAAGTCGAAATGCCGACTCAGAAACCAGAGGTCATAAAAATCCTTCATCCGGCTATTCGCTTCTCCAAGCAGCACCATCGCTTCCAGCTTTTCCGCGACTACCGTGTAAGTTGGATAGCAGCGGAGATGCGGCGGCGGAAAATCTAGCAGAGCGGGAAATTCGATGGCTACGGGGCCAGGCGTAACGGCATCACCAAAGCCGACATCGCATTGTATCGGAATTCGGGAATTCTCCAGCCGCGCTTCGATAATCACGCGAATTCCCCCATATGCAGCTTCCTCTCGGATCGGCTCTGCCTTGACCGAGGCTGGCAGGAACACCAGCCCGTCAGGTTCAACGGATAGCGAGCACAGCTCGCGAAAAATGTTTTCCAAGTCGTTCATTTCCGCAGGACCTATGCGATGCAAATCCACATCGCGCGTCGGACGATGGCTGGAATCCATCCATACGCGGAAAAGCATCGCTCCTTTCAACAGAAAGCGATCCGCGTAGACGGAGCGACTCAGACGATAAAGAAGCCGCTCGATGCCATAGCGTGCCAGGATCAGGTCGAATGGTTCGGTTCGTTTCTGGCTCAACCTGAGCAGGCGTTGACGAACGGACGCGGCGAGATTCTTTTTCTCCGAAGCGCTCATGGCAGGCTCTCCAGATAAGGCCGCATTACATTGGCAACCCGGCAGATTCGGGCGTAATGCATCAGATCGGACATTGTGCACCGACGAGCACGCCATGTTTCCCGGAGCGCCTCCAGCGCCACCTCCAGACCGATCTTGTTCCGGTATTTGAAGCAATCGGCCACTGTCTTGGCTGGGTTGAAAATTTTCACGGGCACCCCCTCAATGACATGTTCTTCCTGTCCTTCTCGGAGCGCAGGCCCGCTGAAACGCACAATCCGCAGCGGGAGATAACTCGCCTTTGGTATCCGTGCCTTGCCGTTCAGGGCCAGCCACACCTCGTGGGGCTGTTGTGTCGTCAGCCCGTGGAAGCGCAGCGCTGACAGCAGACAAACCGCTCCCTGTGGAACTCGTTTGCCGACTTCCGCCAGAGTATGGTTTTCTCCCACCTTCGCATTCGCCAGCGAATAGAGACCTCTGCCCATTCGCTGGAGCATTCCTTGAGCGACAAAATCACGGAGCGTTGCCCGCCAAATACCGTGCGCTTCAAGGTCACGAGTCCGAAGAACGCTCGCCGACTTGAAGGCGGATTGGAGTACGGACCGGCGGGCTTCATTCATTTCAATATGTCGGTATATATGCACAGTATCCGACGTTTTGCAAAATGAATCGCGCTTCAAATAGACCATCTCTGAGGCTGGGGTTCAACTTCCGATGAATGTCTTGCGCCATACGTTGGGCTCTTATCATTACGCCCTGCATCGTATCCGTGTAGGCAAGGCCAACTATGCGAGGGGTGGCGGGATTTGAGATAGTCCGCAAATGGAAATCGAGAACGAAGAGACCAGGAGGACCTCGTCGGCGCTTTAGCGCGCCGAGGAGAAGGCGCGAGTTGTCAGTGCCAAAATATCAGGCAACTTACGGTAAAGACTCGCCAAATTGTGGCAAGCGCGTCGCCTATAAATGTGCGATAAAAAGACACAATGAAAACATGCTTACTAGTTCCACTAGTAGGATTGGCAATCAGCTTTGCTTCGCCAACCTTTGCTCAACAAACAAATACGCCAGATCCACAACTAATCCAGAAGCTGGATACAATTATTAAGAAGAACAACGAGGCGATCAACAATCATGACGCGGCTGCTCTTAGTGCAATGTTCACGGACGACGCTATTTTTGTGACGCACACAGGACCGGTCTATGGTCCGAAGGCCATTGAGAAGTGGTATGAGGACGGCTTCAAGGCGTCGCAACCCAAAAACAATACCGCCACGCTAGATCCGCATTCTGTCCGCATGTTAGGGCCAGACAATTTAACGTACAATGTTGACTGGAGCGAGACTGATAAAGGCAAAAACGGTGAGGATGTCCCAATCAAGGGCTATTGTACAGTGGTTCTTACTCGTCAGGGCGATGGATGGAAGATGTGTGTGAACACCTGGAACATTACCCCGGACAGTTGGGCACTCATCTACAAGAGTTGGGGACTACCACCATGACGTTATCGTTACTTGACGAACACGGCGCTCGGTCTCAGCCCAGAGCGTCATTTGCGCTTTGCCACCACCTTCTTCGGCTTGGGCTTTTGCTTTTCAGGCCCTGCTGCTGAGATCGCTTCGGGCAGCAAAAGCAATCGTTGCCGCAAGGCGATCAATAGGTGCAGCGGGGCTCCAGACATTGGAAGTAGACGCGCAGCGCTGAGCATAGGGAGTCCTAGCAAGGCCTTTTGCAGCCGCGCGCTTTTTCCAGTGGCTTCCTTTTAGTCTTCGCGCTCGAGAGGTATCCAGAGGGCATTTTCTCGCGATGCCGAGTATCATCATATTCCCTCGCCTATTGCGATCGACAGGAAAAGGACTTCCGACCAATTGCCGGGCTGATTAGTCAATTTCCTCCTCAGCATTTCTCACTGCGCCGCGGCATACGGAGTAGTGCGACTTGGTCGAAGGCGACGATCTCCAGAACCTCCCCGAGCGAGCAAGAGATTTCGAAAACTCTCCACAGTCGCGAAGAACAGCCCCTCGGATAAGGACAATTCTGAAAAAATTTTCACTTTTCTCTGTAAAGTTGCTCCGTCCTCGGAGCAAACCCCTTGGGAAACTCTGACATAATCACGTCTCGAATGGAGCCATCTGGCTTCAGAAAAGCGGCGGCTCTGCCGTTGCCTGACAACCAAAAGGACAAGAAACATGAGACCTACAAAGCAGAATTCCTCCCATCTCGTTTCATTTGCGGGAGTGCGTCCCCTGGCACTCACAAAACGGCAAGCCGTCAGCGCGCTCGGCTCATCGAAGCTAGTGGCGCGCATGCTCTGGGCCAGCCGATACGCTGGAGATGAGTGGCTCGTCATCGTGCGATCGGGCCGTGATCTCCTCATCGACACCGCGTCAGTTGAAGCCGCCTACGGGAGGCTTCTCAGCGGCGAGCAACCACCTCTCATGCCAAGCGAACGTCGCCAAGGAGACAGCATCGCTTCGGTATGAGGGAACACACGATCAAAGCTTGCGACGCGCAATTCATCCGGCTCTTCCGCTGGATCGCCGGGTTGCAGATCAGCAGCGACGCGAAATTGCTGTTCGCGCGCCTTCTCGATTTGACGGACGGCGAACAGAACGTCAAAGCGAGCAGACGCTTTCTGCGCGCCTGGCTTTCCTGGAGCGACGCCCGGTTGAGTAAGGCATCGAGTGAATTGGAGAAGCTTGGATGGCTTGGCCGGAAAGCGTCGATCACGCCCGCGGGTGATTGCGCTGCCACCGAGTGGATGCTTCCGCGAATCGTCATCCAGACCAGCGAAACGGTCCGCGTGGAGGGGTGTCCAATACGGGACACGGTGTCCCGCGTAAGGACACGGTGTCCTATACGGGACAAAGCAGACCACATAAGCAGAACACACAAGAAGGGGGATCGCGCGCGTACGCGCGAGCACAAGGCGGAGAACCGACTGGTGCACGTCTTCTCAGTTTGTCCCAGGCTGAGCGGATTTCGATCGAGAGACGCTTGGGCCAGATTCAGGCCGAGCTTGCTGAGGCCTGTAGGAAGAAAGAAACGGCTCGTGGCGAAGCGTTCTTTGCCGAGCAATGCCGCCACCATTCCGCCTTAGGATGGACTGATCCACGCCGTCCGAAATGGCTCGATGCTCCAAGAGAGGTGCTTCGGCGGGACGATTCGGATCACGAGATAACCGACGACGAACGAAGGCGGTTTTCCGAACAAGTGCGACAGCTTCGTGAATCGCTGCAACACACGCGTTCGACAAAGGAAAGCCCATGAACCGCGAATTGCAGGCACGGACCAAGCCGGCTCGGTGCTCGCCCCGGCTATTTTTCAGTTCTCTTCACTCCGAGTTCACACTTTGACACCATGGAAACCTCAATCTCTCGCCATCGAAAAATCGAACGACTCGAAGCTGAGAAAAGGCAGCTTGTAGAGCGTATCAAGCAACTGAAGCACGCCGCTCAGACCGCCGAACGGAAGCGTCTTACGCGGGTCAAGATCATCCTTGGCTCCCTGATGCTGAGGAACCATTCAGAATTGCTGCCCCAGCTTATTGGTGAAGCTTCTCCGCAGGACGCCGAGTTTTTACTCTCGTTCTTTCCTCGGATCTTAAAGACGGAGTCTGACTCAACTGTTTCGGCTCAGTAAACGGGACCTTTACAATGAAGTCACCGAAGCATCGGAGCCTTTTGAGAAAGGCGAAGCGCACTTACGCATCGCGGGATCTTACCCGCGATGCTGGTGCGTTTCCGCCGTCGGCGGGATCGGCTCGCTACCGCTCGCGGAGCACCGGCCTTTCTTTCCTAGAGGCCGGGAGACGTAGCTGGTAATATGGCCATCTTTCACCTCTCCATCCGCCCGATCAGCCGGGCCAAAGGCCACAGCGCCGTCGCGCAGGTTGCCTACGACACGCGCGGCAAATTGACCAACGAGCGCACCGGCGAGAAGCACGATTGGTCCAAGCACAAAGCGGATGTCATCGAATGGCAGATCGTCGGCCCCGCCATGCAGCCCGGCGAACTTGCCGCACGCGCGGAGCGGGCCGAGAAGCGATGGGATGCCCGCGTGGGCCGGGCTATGGATGTGGCCCTGCCGCATGAGCTGAACACCAAAGCGCAGTGGGAGCTTTTGCGCGGGTTCGGCCTTCAGTTGCGCGACACCTACGGCGCTGGGCTTTGCGTGAGCCTGCACCATCCGAATGCGAAGGGCGACCATCGCAATGTTCATGGGCACATTTTCATGACAGCCCGCGCCGTGGACGAGGACGGCAATTTTTCAAAGGCGAAGATTCGCGCTCTCGATGACCGCAAGCTAGGCCCCGCGGAAGTCGAGCGAATCCGCGAAATGTGGGAGACGCGCTGCAATCGCGCTCTCCGCA
Organism: uncultured Verrucomicrobiae bacterium; assembly: GCA_963810765.1. Classification (GTDB taxonomy): domain Bacteria; phylum Verrucomicrobiota; class Verrucomicrobiia; order Chthoniobacterales; family Terrimicrobiaceae; genus DASTFP01. Next base: position 3,116 of record CAWEOV010000008.1, on the reverse strand, counting down.
AAGCCGGGGTGTCCGAGGGTGTAAATCGCGCCTCGCTCAAAGCCCAGTTGATTGACCGCCCGGCGACAAAGCACCTTGGACCGAAAGCGTCCGCAATGAGCCGCAACGGATGCCGTTTGCGGAAAGCCGAAATCAACCAACTCATTTCCACCGACTCCCGCCGCCTGGCGGAAATCAACTCGCAACTCAAACACCATGCCAATCGAAGCTCCCGAAGGCACTCCGCTCAACACCAAATCACCGCCGCCACGAAGTCCAGTCTGGAGGGCACGGACAGGCCGCGTCGATCCAATCCCAAACGCCAGACCCACGGGGTGGCTGTGCGTGGAAAATCGCGCGCTGCCCGTCACCGAAATCGACTTGCTGGAAATCGTTCCCGGACGCGGCTTGCACATCAGAACTCCGCACGACTCCTGGCTGATCTCCTTGCCCGAGGAGCTTCAGTCCGACGAATTGATCAGGGCCATTACTTCCGGGGAGGTCAATTGCTTGTTGGGTTCCTGCGAACTCTTGGATTTGTCATCCGATCCCTGGAAATCGAGCAACAGCGCCAGCAACAATGCGAACAGCAGCGTCCTGGAATTCGAATGAAGATGTGACTCAGGCGGTTAATCTCTGGTTACTTCCGATAGTCGGCAGGGGTTTATGATGCTCCACAAATTCCGGCGAGCTATGGTCAACCTGGCACGCGATCCGCTACGGGGCGAAGTGGAAGTTGACGAGACCTGGGTTGGCGGCACTCAAGCCGGCTTGCAGGGCAGCCGCCAACTTAAGGGACGGAAAGCGGCACTGGTCCTTGTGGCTGTGGAGAAACGCGGCCAGGCTACGGGGCGCATGGGTATGGCGGTCATACCGGATTTCAAAAGCGCAACTCTGACCGCCTTCCTTAAACGAAACGTGGCACCGGGTTCAACGGTATATACTGACGGCCTCAAAAGCTTCACCGGGTTGCAAGAGGCAGCGTTCCAACATGTGCCACGCAGCCAGCCGCTGAGAACCGACCTGCGCAAAGGCGCGAAGTCCGCGGTACCGTTAGCGGACCGCGCTATTGGCAACCTACAACAATGGCTAATCGGAACCTATCACGGTGTGAGCCGCGATCAGCTCCAGTTTTATCTCGATGAATTTGTCTTCCGCCATAATCGCCGGAGGCAACCCATGGCCGCATTCCAGACCTTACTCGGCCTTGGAACTGGCCGCACACCTACACCCTATGAACTTATTCGAGGCGCAAAGGACAGGCTGCCCGCCGAAGGCTGACCCCAATATATGGTGGTCTGCTGAAACAACCGGAAAAAAAGAGGGGAGGGGAACGCCGCCCGTGAGTGACAATTCGCTTTTAGAGCGGGTCGCCGCGGTGCCGAACATTTTCATCTCACACTTGACGTTGGAGTCTGCCTCCGGGCAGATTGTGCTCCGAATGAATGCCGGAAGCCCTTCTCTGCGCATAAACGTTCGGATAACTCCGGGTCTGGCATGATATCCGAAAATCGCAGAATCACTTGTTAGATCTTCACGGCAGCGGCGTTATGGGGCCAAAATTTCTGATTGTGTTCGTGATTATGACGATGATTAACACCGTCGTTTGGCAGTATGCTGCAGCAGGGCTCTAAAATTAATGCTAACGTTTCCATTTCTAAAATCTTACGCTTTTTAGCCGAGCTTTTCGAGGCGAATAAGTTTGAGCGGTTCGGCTAAAACGTCGGGCGCGATTTCAAGTACGCGCTTGATGTGCGGCGTTTCAAAATGTGCATCCAAATCCTCCTGTGAGCGCCAATTATCATAAAAGTAATAAGCGCCCGGCTCTTCCAAATCGCGGTGCATAGTGTAGTCAATGCAGCCGCTTTCCGCTCTGGTCGGCTCAATCAAACTTTTTAACAATTCTTCAAGCCGCGCTTCGGCTCCCGGCTTAGCTTTAAGCCGAGCAATAGTCGTGATTTGTTTGCTCATAACAATCTTGTCCTTGAAACCCGCAGGCAATTTCTCGCCGGTCCGGTTTTATTCGCTTTCTTTAGCTTGTTGGAGAAAGGCTAGTCGGAATTTACCGAAAGTGTCAATACGGACACATGGACTATGGAAGGCCGGGTAGCCCGGTTAAGGTCCTAAAACCCTGGGGCATACTTTGAAGGTTCGATCTAACAACGCGTTGGTGACCGACGCCTTCAGCTCGCTACGCTGCGCATGCGGCGCGGCACAACGCGAACGTTAGACCGCACTGGAAAGCTATTCGGGGAACGCCATGGCTGATCGCGAGGACCGAGCGTACAAAACCACGGATCTCCCGACCTTGCGAGAGAGTACGCAAACGCCTGCAGAGCGCGAACTCCTGCTAAAGCTATATGAACAGACCTGCACAACGTGGCGCATGCTGGTGGACGTGCGTTTCAAGCTACTCGCGCTGGTACCGACGCTTTCTCTCATTTCATTGGCTACCGTGTTTGGCGGCGGCGATGCCACAAAGTATTTCTCCCCGAAGCTGCGGTTGCTCTTTGCATGCCTTGGCCTCGTCGTGACCCTCGGCTTGCTCATCTATGAGCTTCGCAACTCGCAGCTTCACGATGACCTAATCAGCCGAGGGCGCAAGATCGAGGACGAGCTAGGTGTGGATACCGGCGTATTCCGTGGGAGAAAGGTCGCCAAACGCATCATCAAACACGACCACGCAATCTTTCTCATATATGGTGCTGCTCTCGTTGCATGGCTAGCTGCAATCTGGACCTCCGCTTGCGCGCACTAGAAGCGGCGCCAGGCGGCGACTCGCCACCCGCGCCGAGCGGACTACAGTTGTGTGCGTCAAGTTCTGCAAAAGAGAATCGGGGCAAGAGTTGGAAAAAGGGAGAAGGCTTATTCACAAACGCCGGAGGCGAGGTTGCGGCAGCCCGAGCCCCGGCGGGAAAGAGCTCGGGCGCTGACGCCCAGTCAGAGCAACCGGTTTGTGAAGAAGCCGTCGAGTTCTCCCCAGGAAGAGGCGTTGAAAAAAGGAATGGCAGAAAAGTCCCGCGAGTTCACGGGCAGCGAGCTTTACGCCAAGGCGTGATTTTCAGGCGCTTTTTGCCCGCGGCACAAGCGCTGGAAAATTAAAAAGCAAAGAATCAATTGACAAATGCGCGCCAGTA
>CAWEOV010000007.1:0-202472 GCA_963810765.1 uncultured Verrucomicrobiae bacterium | reverse complement strand
TCTCCGGCTTTAGGGCTTTGCGCGCCAGCGCGAGGACCTCTTTAGCCCGGCGCACATCACCGGTGGCGACCAAAGCCTGTGCAAGCGGCTGAACGATGTCATAGAAAAAATTGCCGCCACCGGTTTTTCCGAGGGTCGCGGCTTGCCGGCGATATTCGGTGAAGGCCTGATCGAGCTTCTTGGCATCGATGAGCGAAAGGATTTTTGGCGCTGCGATGCTCACGCTCAGGTCCGAGCGCGTGCGTTTGTTCTGCGCGACCATCTGCCGTTCCAAGGTCTCCGCCTCTTGGAAAGCACCCTGTTGCCTGGCAATCTGCGCAAGCGCCACCTGTTGTTGAACGAGCATGTCCCGGTTTGTAGCGAATTCCCGTAGAGCCGCTTCGTGATGGGATTTCTGTACATTCAACGGCGCATCGGTTCGTCGAAGATAGTCGGCCTTCGCGTCCCAACCGGCCTCATTCTGAGGACAAACCTGAATGGCGCTCTCATAAGCTTTCAGCGCTCTCGTGTGCTCTCCGGCGCGCTCACTCATTCGCCCCATCAAAATATCATCCCGCGACGAGAACAACTCCAGTCCTTCGCGAAGCCCCTTCGCGCGAACTTCGAGCTCATGATCGCTAACGGGAAGCCACGTCTGTGAATCCAAGGCTTGCCCAACGGCATAGTTCTGATTTTTATACCGGCCGCAGTCAAGTTCCCAACGGTTGTCTGATTTCATGTAGCCGAACCATGCGTGACCGCCATCGGATCCCTGCCCGGTGAAGAACAGGGTTGGCAGTCCACGGGCTTTGCCCGCAATCATCGCATAGTAGGCCTGATCCACACAGATCCCCGTTTGCTGGTAGATATTATGCAAAGTGTATTCGCCGCCCGTCCACTCGAACCTTCCGGATTTCATCCGGTCAAACGAATAACTGACCGCATCGAACGCCTTGGCAAACTCCGAACGTTGGTACTTGACATTTTTTCTGGCCCATTCGAATTCCGACGAAGCCAGTGGAGCATCCACGATAAATTTGATCTGTCCTGGACTAAGCTTACGCAAGTCGATCAATAGGGCACGCGATTCGTTGCTTTCCGTCCAAAATTTGAAGCGATCAGCCACCGGCACCTCCGCGATCGGAACCCACCTTGGATTAACCTGGCGATGTGGCCAGAAGTGCGGAAAGCGTTGGTCGTAAACGACCGCAAGGGCGACAGCGAGGGCACGGTATTCCTTGAACTTCCGGGGGTCTGCCAGACGGAGTTCTTGCAAGCGCACAAGAACTCCAGGCAAATAGTCGCGGTCTGAGACATTTTCAAAGAGCAAACGAGAGAGCTCGTCGTCGTAAATCCATTCGCCAAGAATTTCCGGATTCAAATTCTCTGCGATCGTTTTGTCTTGCAGATTTGCCAAATCGGCAGGGAGCAACGAGCGCAGAACCTGTTCGGCGGCAGCTTGATCTGACAGAATTTTATTCGCCTCCGCGATGTCGGGCGATTTGCCAGAGTTCGGAGCGTATCCCGGAGCGAAGACGATCAGACTTCCCGTCCTTCGGAGATACTCTTAAATGATCGGCAAGGAGACGGGCGGCTTCCTGCCGTTGATTTCGGGACAAAACTTCGCACCATTTCCATAAGGACATCCAGCCGCGATAGGCCGTGACGCCGGTGCTGCCAGGCCGAAGGGGTCCGCCCGGCTGGTAGGCGGCTATCAGCGCGCTTCCGAGCGCATCACGCGAAGCCACCCACCCGTCCGCAATAATTTTTGCGCGATCGGCGGGCGCAGGCGCCCGCCGAAGATCGAAGCTATTCCCGAGCCCCGCTACAGAGCTCGCAAAGAACAGGATGAGAAATGCCTTCTTCACCAAACGAGCCCCCGCTTCTTATCAGGTTGCACCCGGAGCAGATTTTCAAAGCGCGTCTTGTCGCGCGCGTTCGCGATCGCTTCTTCTTTGCTGATCTGGCGCCAGAGATATAGCTCAGCAAGCGACTCATCGAATGTGCGCATCCCATCCTTCGCGCCGATTTCGATAAGCCCGACGATCTGCTCCCATCGACGCTCCCTGATGGTCGCCCGCACGGCCGTGTTTGCCACGAGCACCTCAGTGGCGAGGACACGCTTGCCGCCGGATTCGCTCGGAAGAAGTCTCTGAGACACAATGGCCGCAAGGGCATTTGCAAGCTGCGCAATAATCTGCGACTGCTGTTCCGGCGAGAAAGCGTCTACCATGCGGTCGATGGCTTTGGGCGCGTCAATGGTGTGCAGCGTTCCTAAGACAAGGTGCCCGGTTTCCGCCGCGGTAATCGTCGCGCTGATGGTCTCGGTGTCGCGCAGCTCCCCGACGAGAATCACGTCGGGATCTTGGCGCAATGCATGACGCAGCGCCTCCGCAAACGAACGCGTATCGTTTCCAACCTCACGCTGCTTGATAATGCTCCGCGCGTTGGAGAAGACGAATTCAATGGGATCCTCGATCGTGATGATCACCCCTGCAAGCCGCTCGCTGATATGCTTTACCATCGCCGCAAGTGTCGTGCTTTTTCCTGAACCGGTGATGCCAGTTACAAGGACTAGACCGCGTTGAAGCTCGCAAAGTTGATGGACCGCAGCGCTATGTCCCAACTCAGCCAGTTCCGGAATGTGATGGGGGATATGGCGAAAGGCCGCTTCAAGCGCTCCGCGGCAATAGTGGGCGTTGCCGCGAAATCGTCCCACGCCTTCAATCTGCAACGCAAAATCCAGCTCCCATTCGTGTTCGAGCCGCGAACGCTGGCTTTCCGTCAGGACCCCGAGAATCATGTTCCTGCAGACATCCAATCCGATGGGCGCTCCATTCAGAGGCGTGAGGTCTCCGTTGAGCCGGACAAGCGGCGGGCAGTCCGCCGTCAAGTGAAGGTCCGACGCTCCTTGGTTGACCGCGCTGGTAAGCAATTGGACCAAATCAATCTCGTTCATTAGATTACACTATCGCCGAGTGGCTTGCGAAGACGAACTGATGCCGCGCAGCGCCCGCAGAAGTTCCTGAGGATTGTCGGATAAGGCAGCGGCTACGTCTTCCGAGACACGCTGCGCTTGAACCAGCTGCGACATGGAGGACACGAAACTCTGCGCGCTGCGTGGATCGGAACGCCCAATCGCGTCGGCCAAATCCGTCAGCTTTCCATCGGTGATGTATTTGCGCATGGCGCCGATGTTGGAAAAATACTCCGCGGCAAGGACCACACCTGCCGGAAGTGCGGGAAGAAGGCGCTGGCAGAGAATGCCGAGCAGCTGTCCGGAGAGCGTTCGGCGCACGGCGTCGCGCGACGTGGAAGGAAACAGGAGCTGAAGGCGTTCAATGGCGTCAATGCCGTTCGAGGAGTGCAGAGTAGCCAGGACGAGGTGCCCAGTCTCACACGCCTGGATGGCGGTCGTTGCCGTTTCCGCGTCCCGAATTTCGCCCACAAAGATCACATCAGGATTTTGTCGCAAGGAACGGCGCAGTCCCTCGGCGAAGCTCGGCGTGTCAATGCCGACCTCGCGCTGGGTAAAGAGAGACATTCGGCTGGAGAAGAGATATTCGATCGGATCTTCGATCGTGATCACATGGCGGGATAAGTTTTCGTTCAACCATTCAAGAGCCGCCGCAAGGGTTGTGCTTTTTCCCGAACCGGTCGGCCCGCAAACCAGGATCATCCCGGCCCGTCTCCTGATCCAGTCGCGAAGAAGTTCGGCGGGAACGCCAAGGGTTTCCATATCCGGGATTTCGCTGCGGATGCGGCGAAGGACCGCCGCGCGCTGCCCGAGCTGACGAAGCAAATTCACCCGAAAGCGAACACCTCCCCCTGATGTCAGGCTTGAATCATGATCCTGCGTTTCCGCACGGGCGCCACATGCCCTCCAGAGCGCATCGAAGAAGAGACTATCGAGGGGAGCATACTCAAGCGGCCTCAGACTTCCGCCAATGCGGACTTGCGGAGGGCGGCCTTCATGCAGGAGCAGATCCGACGCGTTGTATGCTTCAGCCGCAGCGCACAAAGTCTCCATCGCTTGGGGGAGGGATTCCACCATTAGCGCTTAGGATTCATGATTCGACATGTCGCACAATTTCCGGCGCCGTCCAACCGCGAGCGAAACTTCGCCATACCTCGTTTGGGCTCAAGTGTCGAAAATCCTCTGCAAGCTGCAAGAGCCCTTGCTGGCGCATCGCTGAGCGGCAATAAGCCTTCCGGGCGACGCCGAGGAGCCATTCCGATGCTCTCAAAACCTTGCGGCTGGGCGTTGGGCCTGGGAGCGAACACAGTTTCGTCCATGCGTCGTCGTGCGGGCGCGCGGGCAAGAAGACGTTGATAAGGAGGTCCAGAGCTCTGTCGTCACCGATCAGCGACGTTGCCTTCGGCAAGTGATCGCCGATGAGGGTGGCATGCCGCTGCCAAAAGGAATGGTGAAGAGAAGAGAATCCCGTCGTGAAATCGGCACCATTCCCCCTGTCAACTGCGCGGCTGATTGGCGCGAACGAACGCACGGTCGCCGCAAGCGCGCCCATTCGGCGGTGGGGATGGTTAGCCGGGCGTACGGCGGAATACGTCCAAGCGTTGTCGGGAAGGACCAGGCGCCGCTCCCGGTCGCGGATCACCCACCACTTTTCCCAGAGGTCTCGCAGGTACGCGCGGGCCTCATCGTCGCCTTGGTCGAAATGCCCCGCCTTCAAAAATCCAGCGAGTCCAAAAAGCAAGGCTTCTCCGTCCACCGATCTCGCCCGCGCCAGACCCGTCCGCTGTGCAACGAGCAGAAAAGGGATTTTGTTGTTCTTGAATCCCATGGCCGCCGCGACCGCTTCAAAGAGGGCCGCATCCCGCCCGCGAAGATGGGCCGCTCGCTCGAAGATTTTGCGCTTTCGATGAAGACGAAATGCCGCCCCCGCCTCAATCAGTTTTTCCGCCCGCGTTTCGTCAATCACCCCATCCCGCGAAGGTTCGGCTTGCTTCGGCGCCTTCCTCAGCGGGAGACAAACCTGAGTGACGGCCTTGTGTTCGCGCGTACTCGTAAAGCAACGGCGCTGTCCCCTGCGAACGAAGAGATGAAGGACAACGTTCTCGTAAGAGGGGTTACGGGAATGCCCGTGGTTTTCCCAGTCCCTTACGTCCGGATCGATCTCGATGTCCCCTGTGAATTTCACACCATTGATAAGCACCTGAGCGCCGCAGAAATCCGGACCTGGCTCACGGTTCCAAATCCCAAAATGGGCTATTTCCACTTTCTCTCCGTCTTCGCCCAGCCACGAAACACCGAACTCTCCACTGAAAATTCTTGCCTGCAACTCCAGCTCGGGGATGCGACAGGGAGTGGATTCGCTCAGCCGGAGTCCTCCAAGCGCCCTTCGCAGCTGCTGATACGGAGATTCTCTTGCCGCATTCATCTCTGGACGGGCGTGGCGCCGGGCGGGAGCGCGCACCTCCAGGTGAGCCGGCTATCCACGGCGCGCACACTAAATCGTAAGCGCCAGTCCATCGTAAGCCAGACGGATATCTTGCGGCAGCGACAATTCGGTTTCGGCGTGTCCAAGATCATGGCACATATGCGTGAAAAACGTTCTGCCAGGCGCAATGCGGTTGGAGGCCTCGACAGCCTCTCCCAGCGACATGTGCGTCATATGAGAAGCGTGCCTCAACGCATCGACCACCAGCGTATCAACTCCACGCGCCGCCTCCTCGGCGTCCTCAGTAACTCGTTTGCAGTCGGTAAAGTAAGCTAGCAACTTGCGCCCCCCGCGGCGAAAAACCAGACCAGTCGTCATCGTCCGTCCATGGGGCAAATCGAATGGGATGACTTCCGTCTCACCGAGCCAAAACGGTCCATCGATTGGGACTGGTTCCGGCCGAATGTAGCTGAAAAAGCGATGCTCGCCTTCGAAGGCGTATTGAAAAACACGTCGCAAGTCGTTGAGGGTCCTCTCGGCGGCATAGATCGGCATGGACTTGTTTTCCATCTCACAGAATCTGCGGAGATCGTCGAAACCGAGAATATGATCAGTGTGCGAATGCGTATAAATCACAGCGTCAATTCGCGTGACCGCCTCGCGCAAACACTGCGCGCGAAAATCCGGCGGCGTATCCACTTGAATGACCATCTCCGGCGTTCGCACCTGGATTGCGCTGCGCAAACGTTTGTCTCGCGGATCAATCGAGGTGCACACGTTGCATTGGCAGCCGATCACCGGGATTCCGTGCGACGTGCCTGTGCCAAGAAACGTAATTTCAACCTCCCGCATTGCGACCCCTTCATGGCATAGTCCGCTTATGTCCGCAACGCTCACCTCGCTGCGCATTCGCAACCTTGCTCTTGTTGAAGAACTGCTCTGGGAGCCCCGAGCGGGATTCGTCGCTATCACCGGAGAGACCGGCGCGGGAAAATCCATCATTCTTGGCGCACTGTCGCTGGTCCTTGGAGAGCGGGCGGATAAGGATCTTATTCGCCCGGGTGCTGACGCTTGCGCGGTCGAGGCCGTCTTTGAGAACGCCGGCGATGAACGGATCGCGACCATCCTGGCCAGTCACGGCGCAGAAACCTGCGAAGAAGGACGCCTCCTTCTCAAGCGAGTATTGCCCGTTGAAGGCGCAGCAAGGCAGTTCGTCAACGGCTCGCACTGCACCCTCGCTCTGCTCCGTTCCTTGGGGAACCTTCTCGTCGATCTCCACGGCCCGCACGATCACCAAAGCCTCTTTTCGCGCGATCAGCAGACCCATCTGGTCGACAGCTTCGCGGGCGCAGAAGACCTTCGTGATCAATTTGCCAGCGCGCGCCGGACCCTGCTGAGTTTGCAGCATGAGAAAACCTCCATCCTTCTCGATGAACAAAGCGTCGCCCGCGAAATCGATCTCCTTAGGCACCAGGAAGGCGAGATCGCGGCCGCCCGCTTGCAACCCGGTGAAGAGGAAACTTTGCTGTCCCGCCAGCGAATGGGAACCAACGCGCGTCGCATCGGAGAGCTTTGCGCCCAACTCGCAGAAGGAACCACCGGTGACGAAAATTCCCTCACGTCCAAGCTCGAAAACCTCTCTCGGCTCACGCGCGAAATGATCCGTCTTGACTCGTCCGCCGAACCGATTGCGCAGGCCTGCGAAGCGCTTTTCGTCGCCACAAACGAGCTTGCTCGCGCCGTCCAGACCTACTCTTCTGCGCTCGAAAACCATTCGATTGATCTCGGCGGGATCGAGGCTCGCCTGGACACGATCCAGTCGCTGAAGCGAAAATACGGCCGCACAATTGAAGAGGTCATCGCGTTCGGAGAACAAGCGTCCCGCAAGTTGAGCGAGCTTCTTAGCCGGTCCGAACGCCGGGGCACGCTCGATGCGGAGATTTCCGCTGCCCAGGAGCAAATGAACGCTCACGGTGAACGACTGAGCGCCCTTCGGCTGAGGGCTTCGCGAAAGCTCGCCGAGAAGGTCCGCGCAGGGCTGAAGGCGTTGGGATTCATCAAATCCGACTTCTCCATAGAGCTGGAGAAGACTCCTTCCGCGCATGGAAACGAGACCGCGGAATTCCTGTTCTCGCCGAATCCCGGGGAGCCACTGCACGCGTTGCGCGCGATTGCATCCAGCGGCGAAATCTCCCGTGTGATGCTCGCTCTCAAGAGCGCTCTTGCCGATCAGGACGACGTTCCCATACTCGTTTTCGACGAGATTGACGCGAACGTCGGCGGCGGGATCGCCTCGAAAGTCGGAATGAAAATGAGTGAACTTGGACGATCACGCCAGGTGCTTTGCATCACTCACCTCCCGCAAGTCGCCGCCGCCGCCTCCAGCCAGTTTGTGGTCACCAAGGAAATCAGGGACAAACGCACCCGCACCTGCCTGGTTGAGGCAAACGGCGAATCCCGCGAGGAGGAGATTGCAAGAATGCTCGGTGGAAAATCGGAATCGGCCCTGGCGCACGCCCGCGCGCTGTTGAGCAAATGCCGAAAGTGAAATTTCTGAAGACCTCTCACTGACCGAAGGGCTTGATTCGCAAGAGGCAATCAACAAGACTTCGCGGCATGCCTAAACTCACTCTCCTTGTTCTCGCCGCCGGAATGGGCAGCCGCTACGGCGGATTGAAGCAAGTGGACCCCATGGGGCCTTCTGGGGAAACTCTCCTCGATTACTCGGTGTCCGACGCTCTGCGGGTGGGATTTGAGCGGATTGTCTTCATTATCCGGCGCGACATCGAGGCGGAGTTCCGGGAGAAGATTGGCTCGCGCTACAAAGGGAACGTCGCTGTCGACTACGTCTTTCAACAGCTTGATTTTCTTCCCAACGGATTTTCGGTTCCCGCCGATAGAACGAAACCGTGGGGAACCGCGCATGCCATCTGGTGCGCGCGAGAGGCCGTCACCGAGCCCTTCGCAGCCATCAATGCCGACGATTTTTACGGCCGCGAAACGTATGAAGTGATTGGCAAGTTCCTGAAAGTTGCCGCGCCGGCAAGTCCGCGCTTCGCAATGGCGGGCTACCGGCTCGACCACACTCTCTCCGAGCATGGCTCTGTTGCGCGCGGCGTCTGCCAGGTTGACGCCAACGGGAAGCTCGTCACGATCAGCGAATGTACCGGAATTGAGCGCCTCGAAAGGCGAAATTCTGCAAAAGGAGGCCGACGGAAGCGCGCGCAACTTCCGTGGAGACGAGCCTGTTTCCATGAATTTCTGGGGCCTGACACCGGCCATTTTTCCATTGATCGAGGATCAGCTTGTCGCATTTCTCAGTACGAGTTCCTCCGATCCCAAGGCGGAATGCTACATTCCTGTCGTCATTGGCGAGATGATCGCCCGCGGCCAGGCGACACTTGACGTGCTGCCGACAGACGCCGATTGGTTCGGCGTTACATACCGCGAGGACAAGCCCCAGGTCATGCGCGCACTCGAGAGACTCCACTCAGAGGGTGTGTATCCGACGCCTTTATGGAAATAGCGCCTTGCCGGATTTGGAGCGGTGCTGTTCCTATGCTCCCAGGTTCTCTCGAGTGGCGAAGTTGCCGGTGCGGGCAAGCCGCTATGATTCCGCCATGACTTCCCGCTGGCAACACAGTGCTCTTCAGGAAGCAAGGCTCTATGGCATACTCGATCTCGGTTACGTCTCCGAGGAAGATGCACTGGCCGTTGCAAAGAAGGTGCTCGTGGGAGGCGTCCAGTTGCTGCAATTGAGAGCCAAGGGCAGGAGTCCTCAAGACATTCGCTCGCTCGCACGCGACATGGCGCAGCTCTGTTGCGCGCATCAAGTTCCCTTTATCCTGAATGATCATCCGGAACTGGTGAGGGAGACGGGCGCGGACGGGGCGCACGTCGGGCAAGACGACGTGCGCGTTGCAGAAGCCCGCGAGCTCGCGGGCGAGCATGCGATCATCGGCAAGTCCACCCACAGCCTGGCACAAGCTCTCGCCGCCCAGCGGGAAGGACCCGACTACATCGGCTTCGGTCCGCTTTTCGCCACCCCGACCAAGCCGGATTACCCGCCGATTGGATTGAACGAGATCACGCCGGCACAGCGCCTCGTTTCTCTTCCCGTATTCTGCATCGGCGGTATCAAGCGCGAGAATCTATCGGGCGTCCTTGCCGCGGGCGCGCAAAGAGTGGTTATCGTCTCCGGCATCCTCCGGGCTCCCGATCCGCAGGCCTATTGCCAGGCTTGCAGGGACCTTCTCGCTTCCGCGGCCACTTGATACCCAGGGCTGATGCCGAGAATCAAATGGCAGGGCGTTCGATAGTCGCAGAGGCGCTTGTGTCAAGGGCCTGCACACCAACGGGGCCCTCCTTATTTGTTACGGTTTTAACAGTTTAAGACAAGCTAATCCGTTCTTTTTAAGGAACCCATGCGAGCGCGATTAAGCGCACGGACACTCCGTTGCGAAGCGGCTTCACATCGATGGTCTCGATAGCCGGTTCGGTCGCCGCTAGGGCGGCGCTTTCGGCTTCGATTTCGGTCTCGATCTCAGCGATCTGCTGGCGGATCGCCTCCGCGCTCTGTTCCGCCGTCGCAGCTTCTGACCCCTCCTGAATGCTGCGACCGACTCCTCTTGCTGCAGTCGCGGCCTTGCTAATGGTGGACGAGCTGATGGCCTTGCGTCCCAGAAAGGCGCCAAGCAAGGTGGATCCGACGGAGATGAAGGTTTGCATGCGCGCGTGGGAGGCCTGCTCTTTTTGACGCTGGACCGCGGCGTCGGCGCGAGCGAGGCGCGCCTGCAGGGAGGCGACCTTGGGCGCATATTTCTTGCGCAGAGCTTCAACGCCGGCATCGCGATTTTCGCGTCCCGCCAGCGCAATACGCGCCTTGAATTCGCCCTCCGTCTCACCGGGCTTTGAATTGGCCTTCAAGCTGGCACAGCGGAAGATTTGCAGGCGCTGATTTGCAACCATTGCTTGCACGAAATCCTTTTCCCAGGCTGCGTAATTCTTCGGCCGCGCTGCCGCTGGGGGCGCCTCCTCGAACTCTGCGCCGTCGGCGGGCGTTTTCTCAAGCGCGCTCAGTTGCACGCCGGAAATTTCCGTCCAGTCCGCCCCGGATACTCCGTCCGGGATGGGCGCAGAGAGGATCGCCTCGCGAGTCTGTTCAACGCCGAGCTTGCCGTTAGTGAATCGAATGGTTGCCGCGCCAAGCAGCCGCGGCGAATAAATGACCGGTTCACTCCCCGCCGCCGGCAGGAAAACCTGCGGCACCGCGGGCGGCAACGCCGGACGCTTGGATGTGTGGGCAGCAGTGGCAGCTGGTGCCGCCACGACGGACGCCGCGGGCTTGCGGCCCGCCATGAGTGTCCTGATCTGATCTTTGGTCAGCGGCCCGCGGAGATAGCTCATCACCCAGCGCGTCTCGAACACGACCGGGCCGTCGTCGTGAACGTTATTCATCAGAAAAATCCGATTGCCCAGCCCGGCGAGCAAGGATTCCATAGCCTGGCGGTCAAATTCGCCGCCGGCTGCCGCGCCCTGCAATCCGTCGAGCACGCGGGCTTTGTCGCGCTCGGTTTGGAGACGTCCGATAAACCAAGTTCCCGCGTTCGACAACGCCTTGTAATCAAGATCGACGGGGTTCTGCGTGGCCAGCACGACGCCGACGCCAAACGCGCGGGCCTGCTTGAGCAGCGTCAGCATGGGAAGCTTCGAGGGCGGGTTTGCGGTAGGCGGAAGGTAGCCGAAGATTTCATCCATGTAGAGGATGGCGCGCAGGCTGGTGGTGCCACTCTGACCGCGCGTCCAGGAGACAACTTCGTTGAGAAGCAGGGACACGAAGAACATCCGCTCCTCGTCGCCGAGATGCGCGATGGAAAAAATGGCGAGCCGTGGTTTGCCCTCCTCCGTATAGAGAAACCGGCCAACATCGAGGCTCTCGCCCTGACGCCACGTCGCAAAGCCCGGTGCGGCCAGCATGTTGTTGACCGCCATGACCAAGGCGAAGCGATCCTTCGCGGGATAGAATGTCTCGAGGTCAAGCACGCCAATTTTCTGGAACGGCGGGTTTTGGATTCGCTCGATGAGCGTTGGCAAATCCAGGTCGCCACCCTGCTGCCATTCGTGGGCGAGTAACGCGGAGAGCAAGATATATTCGCGGCTCTTGACGGGATCGGCATCCAGCTTGAGCAGACCCAGGAGGCTGGCAGCCGTCGTTTGCACACGATCGGCGATCGCTTCCGCATCGTCCGTCTTCGGCGCATTGAAAGACGCAAGGACGTTGACCGGAATGCCGCTGTTGCTCCCCGGGGTGTAAATAGCCATGTCGACCTTTTCGCGCAGCGCGCGAATGCGCAAGGGTCCCTCACCCCACGCGGCGAGACCCTTTTTCCACATTTCGGCCTGTTGCGCGGCATACGCCTCGGGGTCCAATCCCTTGCGTTGCGCGTCTTCGGCGTTCACCCACGGCCGAAAATCTTCCGCGCGCAGGTCGGGAAAAGTGAGGAGCAGATTGCCGAGATCCCCCTTGGGATCGATGATGATGGCCGGTATCCCGTCAATGGCAGCCTCCTCGAGCAGCGCAAGGCAAAGGCCGGTTTTCCCGCTTCCGGTCATCCCCACGCAGACCGCATGCGTCACCAGATCGCGAGAATCGTAAAGCAGCGGAGCGTCGCTGGACGCTTTTTGCGCAATATCGTAGGAGCGGCCGAGATAGAAAACCCCTAGCTTTTCAAAGACGGAGGGATCGAGCGCCATGGTCGCAAAAATACAAGAGGCCCCCTGGATTTGCGAGAAATCCTCTTGCAGAAAATGACGTCGCAGGGATTCTCGGAAGCATGCGATACCTTTACTCTGCGATTCTCTGCTTGCTTCTGGCGCTCGCAAGTGCCCCCGCCCAGGAAGCGCAGCGCGAATACATCGTTGTCAGCGGCGGGCCGTCGCTCATCGAATGGGAGAAATTCAAAGCTGCTCCGCACGATAGATGGTGGGGAAATTTCATTCGGACGGCTCGCGTCCGCATCGAACAGCTCCGCAAGCAACATGGCCCGACCGCGCGCATCACATGGCTTGTTTACAAGCCAGGCTATGTGCGCCGCGCACAGCGGCAGGACAATGCCGACCTGATCGGCAATATCGCCAGCGTTCGAGACAAATATGGCCTCAATCTCGTGTTCTTCAGTGATACCGGACAGCTCATCAATTATCTCAACAATGGCCAGCCGCGCTATCGGGTCAAAATTGTGAACTTCGAGTTCTTCGGTCACTCGAACAAGGCCTGCTTCATGTTTGATTACAGCAACGAAATTGATAGCGCATCGAAGGTCTGGCTGCATGAAAGCGAATTGAAGAGGATCCATCGCGCGATTTTCACCCGCAACGCTTTCGTGAAAAGCTGGGGCTGCCACACCGCGGAAAGCATGAGCAAGTATTGGCGCCAGGCCACCGGAACGAAAATGATCGGCGCCTTCGGCAAGACCGACTATGCGAAATGCCCGACCAACGGGTGGATTCCGCAGCTCAGCCCCGGCGCCCGCTGGGGGGGATGAAGTTTTTTCGCCAAGAGGCGAAAAAACTAAAGTGTCGGCGCGGTGCGAACCTTGCTTTCCCAGCGCGTCAACAGGTGGATGACAATGTTCGTGCCGAACTTGAAACAGGTGGAAAGCGCAGCGGGTTCGATATTGCGCAAATAGACGTCGCGGCGCTCGAAGATCTCTGCATTTATGGCGACGTATTTATCGTCGGCGCTCTTGCGCAGATCAATTTGGCCCTGCTGGTTGAGGCCGATTTGCCACATGTCTCCATAATCGTTCGCGGTATAAAGGATCGCTATCTCGCCGTAGATCTTCATTGCGAAAACAGGCTCCTTGTAAAAGTTCAGTCCAGGCGGAACCTCCTTGACGTCGGCGAAGTAACCCTCCGTATAGATCGGGTGATTCGACGGAAGGGGTTCGAAGTTCTTGTCCACATCGGGAATCACCCGCTTCATCTCCCGCCTGAAGGCAATATCGAAGCGCGACCGCAGCCCCGGCAACGAGCTGTCTCCCCAGATACACCCGCCCATGCGCACATACTTCTGAAGGTTCTCGACTTCTTTTTCTGACAATTTGAAATCCCGCGAGCCGGTGAGAAAAATGAAGGGCGGTTTCACGGAAAAGATCTCGTCGCTGTCCAGCTTGATGGCCTGAACGTTCTTGTAGTTGGTCTTGATCTTGTCCTTTGACCAGGCGCTCATCAGATACAGCAGGTTTGGCAAGCTTCCGGTTTCAATTTTATTGCCCTCGATGCGCACGGTCGAACTCCAGTTTCCGCCATTGTACTGGCCAATGTAGGCCGTGAATTCGAACTCGCGCGACCGTGTGCTGCTCCCGGTCCCCTGCCCCTTTCCCCAGCCGCCGGTAAAAGCCTTGATTTGTGCAGCGGTTGCCGTGCTCATTCCGTCGGAAGCAATGCCTGCCGCCGGCGGCGCCACCGCAGCCTGCGCGGGGGCCGTCGGCGTTGTGATCGGTGCGGCGATGACCGGGCTCATGGTGAAGTTGAGAGGATTCACCGCCGTAGTCGTAATCGCATTAATTTGAGACGAGCTGGTGGGAGGCGGAACGGTAGCAACATTGAACGTCGTTTCTTGAGGGGGAGCCTGTTGCGCAGCCGGCGGAGCCGCTGCCTCGTTGGGTTGAACAAAGCCGCCCGTTTCACCTTCAAAATCCGGCGGCTCCTGCACCGCTCGATAAAGAACCGTCCCGCCAAACAATCCGACCAGGATGGCATGCAGCGCGAAAGAGATCGTGAAGTCTCGCGAATTGCTGAACTTGTCGAGCAGCTTTTGGAGAAACGCCGGAAGCTCTTTGGCCATGTCGGAGTGCTTATAAACGCGGGACACGACCGTTTCAAGGCATTCACGATTGGGAGGGCGCCTGCGCGAGCGGCAAGTTGCCGCAGCGTGACCTGCGCGGCCACTTGGCGCGCCAACGCGTTCTCGCGGCAACGCGGGTCGCATATGCCGGTGAGCCGGCTTATTCTACGGCTTGGCGGGATCGCGCCCGACGGGCTCTACTCCTCAAATCCTTCAGCCCAATCCGGCCGTCCGTCCTGAATCGCGGAGGCCATGATCTTGTCTTTGAGGACGCCGGTTTTCGTGTCGAAACGCTCAACCGCGGCAGGACCATGGTTGCCTCGAGACTTGATGACGATCTCCGTGTTGCCATTAATAAGCTTCCAGTTTTCGACATTCGGCAATTGGGTGCGAATCAGACACACTGTCATTCCGTTTCGAAGCAGACGCACGCCGGCTTGTTCGACGTTTACCTCCGCATCGTAACCCCTTTGTGGTGGCGGGCCGATAGTGCATCCGGCTATCAGCAGTGAAGTCACGCCGGAAAATACTGCAGAGGGAAGTTTCATAGATTTTTGGATGGTCAACAATTTCGCGGAAGCCTACGGGAGGGCGAGGCTCCCGCCGAGCCGATTTTTTGATCAGGCCGCGAATCAGGGTACCCAGAGCACCCCAAATTTCAAAGCCCTTGGGGTCGGCGAAGTCGCTACGCGACAAAAGTGCGATGATTTGCGACGGCGACCCACCGGGAGAGCGAACCTCCTGATGAGCCGATTATTTCCGACTCGGGTGGAGGACGAAAGGACCCCTCGCCCTTCCAAATTAGATAGTCGACGGCTCGGCAGGAGCCTCGCCCTCCCTTCCCACCGTGGTTCGGACATAAAAAAACCGCCCCGAGTTTCCTCGGGGCGGCTTGATTTAGTTGACGAACTATGCGCGGCTTGCGCGTCGGAACTAGTAGTCCATTCCGCCCATTCCGCCGCCCGGAGGCATCTGGGGCGTCTTTTCCTTTTCCGGGATCTCGGTGACGAGAGCCTCGGTGGTCAGGAGCAGTCCACTGATGGACGCCGCATTCTGCAGCGCGCTGCGGGTGACCTTGGTCGGATCGACAACGCCTGCCTTGACGAGGTCTTCGTATTCGCCAGTGGCCACATTGTAGCCTTCGTTGCCTTTGCGCTTCTTGACTTCCTGCACGATGAGCGCGCCTTCCTTGCCGGCGTTGTCCGCCAGCGTGCGGAGTGGCTGCTCAATCGCTCGGCGCACAATCTCGACACCGATCTTTTCGTCACCCTCGAGGGCGAGGTTTTCGAACACCTTCTGCGCACGGATGAAGGCGACGCCGCCGCCGGGAACGATCCCTTCCTCTACGGCCGCACGGGTCGCATGGAGGGCGTCTTCGACGCGGGCTTTCTTTTCCTTCATCTCGGTTTCGGTCGCGGCGCCGACATTGATGACGGCCACGCCGCCCGCCAGTTTCGCCAGACGTTCCTGGAGCTTTTCGCGGTCGTAGTCGCTGGTCGTCTCCTCGATCTGACGGCGGATCTGAGTCACGCGGCCCTGGATGTCCGAGCCTTTGCCTTCGCCTTCGATGATGGTGGTGTTTTCCTTGTCGATGACGATGCGCTTGGCCTTTCCGAGGTCGTCAAGCGAGATGTTCTCCAGCTTGATGCCGAGATCCTCGGTGATGCAACGTCCGCCAGTCAGAACAGCGATGTCTTCGAGCATCGCTTTGCGGCGGTCGCCAAAGCCCGGAGCCTTGACGGCTGCGACCTGCAGCGTGCCGCGGAGCTTGTTGACAACGAGCGTCGCGAGCGCCTCGCCCTCGACGTCTTCGGCGATGATCAGGAGCGGTTTGCCGGCCTTTGCCACCTTCTCGAGAAGAGGCAGCATGTCTTTTAGGCTGCTGATTTTCTTCTCGTGAATCAGGATGTAGGCGTTCTCAAGGATCGCCTCGAGGTTCTCGGCATTCGTCACGAAGTAAGGCGAGAGGTAACCCTTGTCGAACTGCATGCCCTCAACAACGTCGAGAGTCGTCTCGATGCTCTTGGCTTCTTCAACGGTGATTGTCCCGTCCTTGCCGACCTTGTCCATCGCATCAGCAATGATCTGGCCGATGGTGGTGTCCCAATTCGCGGAAACGGTGGCGACCTGAGCGATCTCGGAGCTGTCCTTGACCTTCTTGCTGATCTTGGCGAGTTCCGCGACGACGGCTTCAACGGCTTTTCCTGATACCGCGCTGAAGGCTGGTCGGGTTGGCGCCCGCGGTCACGTTCTTCAAGCCTTCGCGATAAATCGCTTCGGCAAGCAGGGTGGCCGTGGTGGTTCCATCGCCGGCAATGTCGCTTGTCTTGCTGGCGACTTCGCGGACGAGCTGAGCGCCCATGTTTTCATAGGAGTCTTCGAGCTCGATTTCTTTGGCGACCGTCACGCCATCCTTGGTGATGGTGGGGCTGCCGAATTTTTTGTCGAGAATTACGTTGCGACCGGAGGGCCCAAGAGTGGCCTTCACGGCTTTCGCCAGCTTCTCGATCCCGCGGAGCAAAGAATGCCGCGCGGATTCGTCAAACGAGAGTTGTTTGGCTGCCATAGTATTTTAACTTATGATAATTGATAATGGATGATAGGGGAGGCTTATCCAATAATGCCGAGGATGTCGTCCTCGCGCATGATCAGATAGCTCTCGCCTTCGATTTTAACTTCTGTGCCGCCGTATTTGGAAATGAGGACTTTATCCCCCTTTTTTACGGTAAACTCGATGATTTTTCCGTCTTCATCGCGTTTGCCCGTTCCGAGAGCGACGACTTCCCCTTCCTGGGGCTTTTCCTTAGCGGTATCGGGAATGATGATACCGCCCTTTTTGACTTCCTTCTCTTCGAGCGGGTGCACGAGCACACGATCGCCGAGAGGCTTGATGTTCACATTTGCCATAGGGCTCTGGATGTCTTTATTTGTGTTGGTTGGTTTTTAACGTTAATCCCGGTCTTCGCGTAGGCGGAGCCGAGACGGTTGTTAAAGGGTTTTCGGTCAGTTCTTCTTCTTGTCTTCGTCCACCATCTCGAACTCCGCGTCCACGACATCGGAGTCTTTCTTCTCGCCTCCGGCTTCGGCTTCGGCGGACGGACCACCTTGTGAGGGCCCAGGCTGAGGACCGGGCTGTGCGGAAGCCTTCTTGTAGAGCTCCGAACTGACCTCTTGGAATTTGGCTTGAAGCGCATCGAACGCGCTCTTGACGGCATCATTGTCGTTGCCCTTGAGGGCCTCGCGCACCTTGGAAACCGCGTCTTCGACGGACGTTTTCGTTGCGCCGTCCAGTTTGTCGCCAAGATCCTTGAGCTGTTTCTCGCATTGATACGCGAGGTTGTCGGCGTTGTTGCGGAGCTCGATCGCCTCCTTGGCCTTGCGATCTTCCTCCGCATGGCTTTCCGCCTCTCGCTGCATCTTGTCAATTTCTTCCTTGGTCAAACCGCTGGAACCGGTGATGGAGATTTTTTGCTCCTTTCCTGTCCCGAGATCCTTGGCACTCACGTTGAGAATGCCGTTGGCATCGATGTCGAAGGTCACCTCGATCTGCGGCACGCCTCGAGGCGCCGGAGGAATGCCGTCAAGGTGAAAGGTGCCCAGTTGCTTGTTGTCGCGGCTGAGCGGGCGCTCGCCTTGCAGCACCTTGATTTCCACTCCTGGCTGGCTGTCGCTATACGTCGAGAAGATCTGCGACTTCCGCGTAGGAATGGTGGTATTGCGTGGGATCATCGCCGTGGCGATGCCGCCGGCCGTTTCGATCGCGAGGCTGAGCGGGGTAACGTCAAGCAGCAGCACGTCCTTCACGTCGCCCTTGAGCACGCCGCCTTGGATGGACGCGCCAACGGCCACCACTTCGTCAGGGTTCACACCTTTGTGAGGTTCCTTGCCGATAAGCGACCGGGCAGTGTCGACCACCTTTGGCATGCGAGTCATGCCCCCGACGAGCACGAGCTCATCGATCGCACTTGGGCTCCATTTTGCATCATTCAAGCAGTCCTTGACCGGCTTGACAGTGCGCTCGAAGAGATCGTCCGTCAGTTGCTCGAGCTTGGAGCGAGTCAGCTTCTTCTGAATATGTTTGGGACCCGTCTGGTCCGCCGTGACAAACGGCAGATTGATCTCGTATTCCTGAGTCGAGGAAAGCGCGATCTTGGCTTTCTCGGACTCTTCCTTGATGCGCTGAACCGCGTCAGGCTGCTTGGACAAATCGATGCCCGTGTCTCTCTTAAATTCGTCAATGACCCAATCCATCAGGCGATTGTCCCAATCGTCGCCGCCCAAGTGCGTGTCGCCGTTGGTTGCCGCGACCTGAAACACACCATCGCCGATCTCCAGGGCAGAAATATCGAACGTGCCGCCGCCGAGGTCGTAGACAGCAATCTTTTCATCCTTCTTCTTGTCCAAGCCGTATGCCAGCGAAGCGGCAGTCGGCTCGTTGATGATGCGCAAGACGTCCAAACCCGCAATTTTTCCGGCGTCCTTTGTCGCGTTGCGCTGAGAATCATTAAAATAGGCGGGAACCGTGATGACGGCCTGAGTAATTTTTTCACCGAGTTTCGCCTCGGCGTCGGCCTTGAGCTTCCCGAGGATCATCGCCGAAATTTCCGGCGGGCTGAAACGCTTCCTCTCACCGCTGACCTCGACTTCGATGTGCGCGTCGCCGTTCGAAGCCTCAATGACCTTGTAGGGAACGCGCTTGAGCTCATCCTGAATCTCTGAAAACTTGCGACCCATCAAGCGCTTCACCGAAAAGACAGTGTTCTGCGGGTTTGTTACCGCCTGGCGCTTGGCAGCCTGACCAACAAGGCGCTCGCCGGTCTTTGAAAATGCCACCACAGATGGTGTCGTGCGCGCGCCCTCGGAATTCTCCAAAACAACGGGCTCCCCACCCTCCATCACCGACATGCAGGAGTTCGTGGTGCCCAAATCAATTCCTAGAATCTTAGACATAATATTGAAATTCACTTTCCTGTGAGCAATGAACGTTCCCAAGTGCAAAAAAGTTACGTAAGATGCTAATAACAAGGAAATAATAATTAGCTGTCCCCACACAATCCCCAAAATATGAGCCACAATGTCTCATTCAACCCCAAGAATTACGACAGAATGACACTTAGCGTGTCTCAACGAGCATCCGGGAAATCGGCGTGCCAACTCTCCGCGATGTCAGCCCCCAAGAACGCAGCCGCTCCAGCGCCAGGTACACGACTGGAGTCGTAAAGAGCGTAAGAGCTTGGGAGACGACCAGTCCTCCGACGATGGCGATACCGAGGGGGCGTCGAAGTTCGGAACCGACTCCGAGGCCAATGGCCAAAGGCAAAGCTCCGAACAGAGCGGCCAGCGTTGTCATCATGATAGGGCGAAAGCGAACGAGGCACGCTTGGTAAATAGCTTCCTCCGGATTCAAATGGCGGGTTCGTTGGGCCTCGAGGGCAAAATCCACCATCAGGATCGCGTTCTTCTTCACGATGCCGATGAGAAGAATGATTCCGATCATCGCCACAATCGAGAGCTCGAAGTCGAAAAACTGAAGAGCCAGCAAAGCGCCTAGGCCGGCACTGGGCAGCGTGGACAAGATCGTAATCGGATGGATTAAGCTCTCGTAGAGCATGCCGAGGACAATGTAAACGGCGACCAATGAGGCCAGGATGAGGATCGGCTGATTGGCGACCGAGTCCTGAAAAACCTGGGCGTTGCCGGCGAAACCGCCGCTGATCGTGGCCGGCAGGTTGAGCTCGCGCGCGGCTTGCTCGATGACTCGCGTGGCGCGCTCGAGAGATACACCCGGCGCAAGATTGAAGGAGACAGTGACCACCGCGAACTGGCCCTGGTGATTGACAGCCAGAGGCACGTTGGAAACCTCGTACCGAGCAATGCTGCTCAACGGCACCATCTGCCCATCCGCCGCGCGGATGAAGACTTTGTCCAGTGCACGAGGATCGTCCTGAAATTTCGGGTCGGCCTCGAGCACGACACGATATTGATTTTGTGGCCCATACATTATCGAAACCTGGCGCTGACCGAAGGAGCTGTAGAGGGTTGAGTCGATAGACTCGGGCTGAATTCCCAAGCGCCCTGCGGCGTCACGATCGATCACCACATTGGCCTGCAAGCCCTGAAACTGCTGGTCACTATTGACGTCGGCCAGTTCCGGGGCTTTTTTCAGCCGTTCGACCAGGCGTGGCGCCCAGGTGTTGAGCTCGTCCAAATCGATGTCCCGCAGAGCGTATTGATAGAGGGCCTTGGTCATCCGCCCGCCGACCCGAATATCTTGCACCGGTTGAAGAAAGAGGGAAATGCCCGGCACCTTTGCCGCTTGAGCACGCAGTCTGGCGATCACCTCGTCGACCGGCGGTCGCTGATCGGGTGGCTTCAAGCCAATGAACATTCGTCCATTGTTTTGCGCGCCGCCTCCGCCTGATCCGACAAACGAACCGACCGTTGATATGGCGGGATCAGCGAGCAACACTTGGACCATTTGCTGCTGCTTTTTTGCCATCTCAGCGAACGAGGTGTCCTGTGCGGCTTCGGTCGTGCCAAACATCAAGCCGGTATCCTGTTGGGGAAAGAAGCCCTTTGGCGTCACGCCGTACAGCCAGACGGTCGCCACCAGTGTGACGACGGTGAGCATCTGAATAAGGAATCGGTGCCGCAATACCCAGCGCAAGATGCGCGCGTAGCCATGCTCGAATTTTGAGAAAAGGCCCGATTGGTCTCCCGATTGCTTGGAGCGCCGCCGAAGGAACTGCCCGCACAGCGTTGGCGTCAGCGTGAGAGACACGATTGCAGAGACGAGAATCGCGGCGCTCAGGGTCACGGCAAACTCGCGGAACAAACGGCCAATCAATCCGCCCATCAAAAGAATCGGAATGAAGACCGCCACCAGGGAGAGGCTGATGGAAATCACAGTGAAGCCGATTTGCTTTGCGCCGGCCAATGCCGCCTGGCGAGATGTCTCCCCTTGATCGATGTGTCGCACGATGTTCTCGATCACGACGATGGCATCATCGACCAAAAATCCCACAGCCACCGTGAGGGCCATAAGGGAAATGTTATCGAGGCTGAATCGGCAAAGCCACATGACGGCAAATGTCCCCGCCAGGGCAAGGGGGACGGTGACACCCGCTATGAAGGTCGGCCAGAACCGCCGCAAGAAGAGCGCCATGACAACGACTACCAGCGCGATCGTCAGCAGGAGGGTGAACTGGACATCGTGCAGCGAAGCGCGAATGGTTTGCGTGCGATCGCTTAGAACGCTGAGCTCGACGCCGGGCGGCAGCCACTTTCGAATCTGCGGCAGCAGGCTGCGAATCTCGTCCACCACGGCGATGACATTGGCGTCGGACTGCTTCATCACTGGGAGCAGAACCGCCCGCTCGGTATTAAACCATCCGGCCTGGCGGGTGTTTTCCGTGCCGTCGATAACGCTTGCGATGGCGCCGAGCTGGACGGGAAGGCCATTGCGTTCGGCCACTACCAGCGAGCGATAATTGCTCGCGCCGAAAATCTGATCGTTCGCGGAAATCATCAGGTTCTTCCCCGCGTCTTCGATGCTTCCTTTCGCCATCAGCCGGTTCGTGCTCTGAAGAAACCCGCGCACGTCCTCCATGCTCATCCCCATCGCGGCGAGAGCCGCGGGATTTACTTGCACGCGCACCGCGGTTTTCGCGCCTCCATACACTCCGACCTGACTGACACCGGGCAGCTGGCACAAGCGCTGCGAAACCATCTGATCGGCCAAATTGTAAACTTCCGACAGCCGCATCGTTTGCGACGTCATCGCGAGAACGACCACCGGCGAATCGGCCGGATTGTATTTGCGATAGGTCGGCGGGTTCGGGAGGTTCGCGGGAAGATCGCGCGCGGCGGCATTGATTGCGGCCTGCACATCGCGCGCCGCGTCGTTCACGTTGCGACTCAAATCGAATTGCACGGTGACGGTGGAGCCGCCTAGCGAGCTTCCCGACGTCATCTCAGTCACCCCGGCGATCTGTCCCAAACGGCGCTCGAGAGGAGCCGCGAGTGAACTCGCCGCCGTTGCCGGGTCCACGCCAGGCAGAGAGGCGCTCACGCCAATCGTCGGGAAGTCCACCTGCGGCAGCGGGGCTACGGGCAGGAAGAAATACGCGGTCGCGCCGAGCAGCAGCAGGCCAATGGCGAGAAGGGAGGTGCCCACCGGGCGCCGGATGAACGGACCCGACACATTCATGGCACAACCGGCTGCAGCGCGCCTGAGGCCTGCCTCGCCGTGCTGCGACGCGATACCCAACTTTCAAAGCGACAAAGCGCGAGGTAGATGACAGGCGTGGTGTAAAGAGTGAGAAACTGGGACAGAAGCAGGCCGCCGACGATCGCGACGCCCAGCGGATTGCGAAGTTCCGAACCCGTGCCGGTTTCCAAAGCCAGCGGCAATGCTCCGAGAAGGGCGGCCGCGGTGGTCATCATGATTGGGCGAAAGCGGAGCAGGCACGCCTGGTAAATCGCGTCGCGTGGTGGCAAGCCGCGCTCGCGCTGCGCTTCAAGGGCGAAGTCGATCATCATGATCGCGTTCTTTTTTACGATGCCGATGAGCAGGACCACACCGATCAAGGCGACCAGCGAAAAATCCATCCCGCAAATCCCGAGCGCGAGAAGCGCGCCCACTCCGGCGCTCGGCAGCGTGGACAGAATTGTCAGCGGGTGGATGTAGCTCTCATAAAGGACTCCGAGGACAATATAGATGACGACGATCGCAGCCAGAATCAGGAAGGGCTCGCTCCTCAGCGATGAGCGGAACTCTGCCACGCTTCCCGTAAACTCGGAGGCAATCCTGTCCGGCATGCCGATGTCCTTTCGCGCCTTCTCAATCGTTCGGACAGCCTGTCCGAGCGAATAGCCTGTTCCAAGATTGAAGGACACAGTGAGCGAAGGAAATTGCCCTTGGTGTGTAATCACAAGCGGCGTCGTTTGAACGCGAGCCGTCGCAATCGCGCCAAGCGGCACCAGGCTGCCGGTGCTGGACTTGACGTAAATCTTGTCCAAATCGTTGATTGAACTTCGAAACTCCGCCGGCACTTCCAGCACGACCCTGTATTGGTTGAGCTGGGTGAAGATCACGGAGATTTGCCTCTGTCCGAAGGCGTCGTAAAGGGTGTTGTCGATGGCCTCGATAGGGACGTTCAGGCGCGAGGCGCGCGTGCGGTCAATCTCAACATGCAGCTGAAGGCCGCTCATCTGTTGATCGCTCGCCACATCCGCGAGCTCGGGCAACGTCCTCAGCTTCTCGACAAGTTTCGGTCCCCACTCCCCAAGTTCTGCGGCATCGGAGTCTTCGAGGATGTATTGATACTGGGTACGGCTCGTCCGCGTATCGATCTGGAGGTCCTGCGCGGCCTGGAAAAACACCTCGACACCCTCGATGCCACGAACGGCGCCGCGCAGCCGTGTTATGATTTGACCGGCGCTTGCCTCTCGGGACTCTCGCGGCTTTAGCACGATGTAGAGCCGCCCGGTATTAGGCGTTGAATTGACCGTGCCGGCGCCGACAAAGGCCGCCACGCGCTCGACATCGGGGTCTCTGCGCACGACATCCGTCACCGCCCGCTGCAGCGTGAGCATGGCCGGAAAGGAAATATCCTGCGCAGCATCCGTAGTCCCGATGAGCAAGCCGGTGTCCTGCTGAGGCAGCAGGCCCTTTGGCACGAGCACGTAAAGGACGCCTGTCGCAACAAGGGTGGCCGCAGCGACAAGGAGGGTTGCTCTCTGGTGGCGCAACACCCAGAGCAACGACCGGTCATACCAGCGAAGAACTTTGTCGAAAGCACGCTCGAAGAACCGCTGAAGAGCATTTTCCCGCTGTTCGTTCTCTCGCCGCAACATTTTCGCGCACATCATCGGCGTCAGTGTCAGTGACACGAACGCCGAGACCGCCACCGCTGTGCTCAACGTGATCGCAAACTCCCGGAAAAGGCGGCCCACGATCCCCGACATGAACAAAAGCGGAATAAAGACGGCGATGAGCGACATGCTGAGCGAAATGACCGTGAACCCAATCTGCTTCGAGCCCTTCAACGCCGCCTTGAAGGGATGGTCGCCCTTCTCGATGTACCGGAAAATGTTCTCGATCATTACAATCGCGTCATCCACCACGAAGCCGGTCGAGATCGTCAGCGCCATGAGCGACAGATTGTCGAGGCTGAAGCCCGCCAGATACATCACCGCAAACGTGCCAAGCAGTGAGAGCGGCAGCGCCACACTGGGAATGATTGTGGCGCGCAGACGCCGCAAAAACATAAGGAGCACAAGAACAACCAGCCCGATCGTCAGGACCAGCGTGAATTGGACATCCCTCACGGACGCCCGGATCGTCTCAGTGCGGTCGGAAAAGATCGAGAGATCAACGCCGGCCGGCAGAGACGCCGTCAGGCGCGGAAGGATCTTCTTCACGCGCTCGACCGTCTCGATGATGTTTGCTCCGGGCTGCCGCTGGATGTCGAGCAATACGGCAGGCTGATAGCTCAGCATCGGCGTGGCAATCCAAGCGGCCAGCCGGCTGTTCTCCACGCCGTCCTGGACGTTTGCCACATCCCGCAGACGCACGGGCGCACCATTGCGATAAGCGAGAATGATCGGCTTGAAGTCCTCCGCCTTGAGAATCTGGTCGTTTGAGCCCACGGTGAACGCCTGCTGCTTGCCGTCGAAGCTGCCCTTCGGGGCGTTGACGTTCGCCTGGGAAACCGCGGTCCGCACATCTTCCAAGCTTAACCCTTGCGCTGCCAGCGCCGCGGGGTTGACCTGCACGCGAACCGCCGGCTTTTGGTTGCCTTGAATCGTCACCAGCCCGACACCGGTCACCTCGCTCAGCTTCTGCGCCAGAATCGAGTCCGCGAAATCGTTGAGCTTCTCAAGGGGGAGATTGTCCGAAGTTATCGCGAGCGTAAGGATTGGCGTGTCGGCGGGATTGACCTTGTTGAAAGTCGGGGGATTCGGCATGTCCTGAGGCAGCAACCCGCCCGCAGCATTTATGGCGGCCTGCACGTCCTGCCCGGCCTCGTCAATCTTCCGCTCCAGAACAAACTGCAGCGTTGTGACCGACGTGCCGAACGAGCTCACCGAACTCATCGACGACAGGCCGCTGATCTGTCCAAATTGCTTTTCGAGCGGGGCCGTCACCAGCGATGCCATGACCTCCGGGTCCGCGCCGGGATATTGGGAAACGACTTGGATCGTCGGAAAGTCGACCGTCGGCAGAGCAGAGACGGGTAGAAATCGGTAGCCAAGAAGGCCCACCAGCACGACGCCGAGCATGAGAAGCGACGTCGCAACCGGCCGCCTGATAAACGGCTCTGAAATATTCACGGATTGCCGGGATTTCCGGAGTCAGCGCTCTCGGCGAGATCCTTGGTCACTTGGACCTTTGCGCCTGGCTGAAGGCGGTATTGGCCATCAACCACCACTCTGTCGCCGGCTTCCAGTCCCGTCTCCACCAGAGTCCAGTCGTCTTCCGTCGCTCCGGCCTTCACCGGGCGCATTGCGGCCGTTTCCTCCGCGCCAATCACATAAACGTACGAGCCGTTTGGACCCCGCTGGATCGCCCTTGCAGGCGCTGTCACAGCACCGTCCTTCGTGCCCAAGAGCAGGCGCACGTTGACAAACTGACCGGGCCACAAATCGTAGTTTGAATTAGTGAAGACCGCCTTCAACTTGACCGTCGCGGTTGTGGCGTCGATCTGATTGTCGAGAACCTCAAGAGTTCCTTCTGCGAGCACGGAGAGATTATCGCGGTCCAGGGCGAGCACCTTGAGAGCTTTATTCTGCTGTATGGCGTCACGAACGCCCCTCAATTCCTGCTGCGGCAGCGTGAAAATCACGGAGATCGGCTGAACTTGATTGATCGTCAGCATCCCTGCCGTATCGCTGCTTCGCACGATGTTTCCCGCATCCACCAAACGCATGCCAACACGTCCGGAGATCGGCGCCGTGATGCGAGTGTAGTCGAGTTGAGTCTGCGCGTTCTCGAGGGCCGCCTGGTCCGCCGCAACCAGCGCCTGCAATTGATCCACAGCATACTTCTGCGTGTCATACGTCTGCTGATCGACGACGCTGTTCTTAAGCAGAAGCGCGTTTCTGGAAAGGACAATCCTGGCATTCGCAAGCTGCGCCTCATCTTGCGCCTTCTTGCCTTTGGCCTGATCAAGTTGAGCCTGGTAAGTGCGCGGATCGATCTGCGCCAGCAAATCTCCCTTCTGAACATTCTGGCCCTCCTGAAAATAAATCTGCTGCAGTTCGCCATCGACGCGCGCGCGAACCGTCACGCTATTATACGCCTGTACCGTGCCAAGCGCGCTAAGATAGACGGGAAAATCGCGCCGCTCAGCCTGGCCAACCACCACAGGCACGGGTCCGCGCGCCATCCCACGGCCCTGCGGATCCTCCCGCGCGCCGGCTTCCGTAGAACGCATCCTCCAAAGCGCCAAACCTCCCCCAAGCAAACCAAGCAGGAGCAACCACCGCGCGATTCGCCAGAAGGAACTCATTCGAGACGGGCGAACATCCTCAATCGCAACATCCCGAGCAAGAGCCTGCGAAGACCGGAATTCATTCTGCGAAATCATACCCGATTCAATCGCCGGAGAGCGCTTTTGTTCTGAGATTTCTTCTCTGAAACATAAATAGCCCAACCCATGCTCATCCAGATTGACTCTCCCCAGGAAAATGAATAGCCATTCATTATATGAACGGTCGTTCAGCAAGGACAGCCTCGCAACGATTTTCTCATCGGAGGTAAGGAACGCGGTGCATGCTTTAGGCGGATTCCAGAAGCGGCCGAGGCGGTTTTTCAGCCCGTAGGTTCAGCTATACCCGCGCGCAAGCCATCACGGCCACAGCACCTACATGTGCAGAATAGATTGCGCTTTGCCTACTATGGAGACCTGCGGCCAGCGCACAGTGGAAGTCTCTGCCAAAGCCAAGGATGAAGGTGGATCCCGATTTCTTGCCCGCAACCAGGGGCGCTTCACATGGTTACTACCGGTTGCTCCTTTGCTCCCCAGCACCCTTGCTTATACGCACGTTTCTAGTCTAAGTCTAGGGTCCGGAGACAATTGAATGCACGTTGAAATCCATCCTCCAGAAACCATCCGCTTCAGAAGCGATTGCGTTGGTTTTGACGCCCTCACCGGTTCGGGTCCTAGCTTGGCCGAAATTAACCCGAGCCATCCGTCGCCTATGAAAATTCATTCTTCCTCAGGGAAAACGTTTCCCGTTTGTCGCATCGCCTTCGCGGTGCTGGTCAGCTTAGCCCTGCATGTGCAGGCTCAACAGAATTCCGCGCAAGTCGAAGAGAGGGTAGAGGGCATCCTGAAAAAAATGACGCTCGAGGAAAAACTCTCGTACATCAGCGGCACCGGCTTCCCGAACCCGATAGGAGCTTTTAATATCAAACCAATCGCGCGTCTTGGGCTCCCCACGATCTATGGAATTGACGGCTCGGTCGGTATTGTTGGTCAAGGAGTGGCGCCTGGTACCCGTTACCCCTCCGGGCAGCTCCTGTCCGCCACTTGGAATCCCGACCGCGCCTTTGACGAAGGAGTGGCGCAAGGGCGGGAAGGGAGAGCTCGCGGCGTGCACCGCATTCTGGGGCCAGGGGTGAATTTCTATCGCACCGCCCTGAATGGGCGCGGCTTCGAATACATGGCCGGTGAAGATCCCTTCCTGGGCGCTGTGTTGGTAGCAGCCGAGGTCAACGGCATACAATCGCAAGAGGTCATGGCGACCACAAAGCACTTTGTTGCTAACGATGCAGAGGTCAACCGCTTTTTTGTCAACAATGTGGTGGACGAGCGAACGCTTCGTGAAATCTACCTGCCCCCCTTTGAAGCGTCGGTCAAACTTGCGAATACGGCGGCGATCATGGGTGCGTTTAACAAAGTAAACGGTGACTTCGCCTGCGAGAGCCAATTTTTGATCACAGAGGTTTTGAAGCAGGATTGGGGTTTCCGAGGATTCATCGAATCGGACTTCGCGGCTATTCATGACGGCTTGAAGGCGGCTTTGGCCGGCATGGATATTGAAATGCCAGGCGGGCTCACCATTTTAAGCGGGAATCCTTTCACTGCCGCCCCTCCCGGGCAGATGACGAGCGAAAAGCTTGGCCCGGCCATTGACTCGGGCGAACTCCCCCTCCAAAACATTAATGATAAAGTCCGACGCCTCCTTCGGGGGATCATTTCATTCGGCTTCCTCGATCGGCCGCAACTCGATCCGTCAATTCCAGTGAATGATCCGAGAAGCAAAAAAACGGCTATTGACGTCGCGCGCGAGGGCATTGTCCTGTTGGAGAACAAAGGGAATTATCTCCCACTCGATAGACACGCCACTTCCAGTATTGCTGTAATTGGAGCGAACGCAAAAGGAGAACCGCCAAGTGGTGGAGGGAGTGCTGCCGTACCGGCTTCCCTGGATTTCATCAGTGAAATCGACGGCATCAAGTCCCTGGCGAAAACGGCTACCGTTGACTACATCGAAGACTGCGTCCCCGATCCCAGCACCGCTGTTTGGCAGACCGGGAATTCGGTAGGACTCGAAGGGAAGTATTACAACAACCCCGAGCTTTCAGGATCACCTGTGGCCACTCGCATCGACACCTACGTCAATTTTACGAGTTTCACCGAGACCAACGTTCCCGAACCTTCAATTGATCCTACAAGCTTTTCGGGGATCTGGACGGGTACAGTGACGCCGACCATTACCGGGGGCCATGTTTTTAAGGTTTCCTCCGGGGGCAACGTCCAACTTTATGTGAACGGCAAGCTAATCCTTGATGATACTTCACCTGAGGGCACGCCTGATACGCCGATCTCGGCTGCTCCGCCTTATGTGCCAATATCCGGGAAAATCAAGCTGCAAGCTGGGGTTCCCGCTCAGATTGAGCTAAAGGCGAAGAACTTGGGCACGACACGCCTTTTTTCCGCTGCGGGCCTGCAAGTCAGTTGGGCGTCACTGCAACCTCCAGCGGACCTCAAGAACTATGATGTGGTTGTTCTCGCGGTTGGAGGGAACGAGCAATACGATGGTGAGGGCCACGATCGCTCCTTCAGGCTCCCGGAATTTCAGGACGACCTGATCCAGAATGCGGCGAAACTGAATCCCCGCACAATTGTCGTATTGCACGGCGGCGGTGGCTTTGACGTGCAAGCCTGGGTCAATAAAGTGCGAGCCTTGCTTCATGCCTGGTTCCCCGGGCAGTATGGCGGCCAGGCACTGGCAGAAATTCTCTTCGGCGACGTGAATCCGTCCGGCAAGCTGCCGATCACGATCGAAAAACGCGTTGAGGATAATCCGGCCTTTGCGACCTTCCCTTACACGAACCTCGATGCGCCGGAAATCAGATATTCGGAGGGCCTTTTCGTGGGCTATCGAGGTTACGAGAAAAACCGCATCAAACCTCAATATCCTTTCGGGTATGGGTTGTCGTATGCGAAATTTCGTTACTCGGATCTCGAAGTTGACCCCTTGTTTTTGAAGAAAAACCTCGTCTCAAAGAGAGACGATGACCTGGTTCGCGTGAGTTTCCGAGTCACGAACAGCGGGAAACGCGCCGGATCGGAGGTCGCGCAGCTCTACGTCGCCACGGTGCATTCGCCAGCGGTGCGACCGCTCAAGGAACTGAAGGGCTTCCAGAAGGTCTTTCTTCGGCCTGGCGAATCCAAGAAAGTAACGATCAGCCTCGACAGCCGCTCACTTGCCTACTATAATGTCGAAACACATACATGGGATGCAGCCCCTGGTGTTTACAGGATTCTGGCAGGCTCCTCCTCGCAGGACATCGAGCTGCAGAGACCTCTCGTGAACTTGTTCCCGACATCGCTCTCGGTCTTGGACGGCACGCCGGTGCCCGGAGCAAAGAGAGTCGTCCAGGACCTCTTATCGACCGGTACGAACGCTCGCACGGAAGCGCTCGCGCCAGGGACCCCCTACTCTGACCGTCAACTGACGGCAGCGGGAGCGGACGAAATGTTGCGGGCACATTTGTCACGGTGACCGCTGATTCGCCGCCGCCCGGACAAGAGTTTGTGGGTTGGAGCGATGACACTCAGATCCTCGCGAATCCGTCCGAGCCCACCACGACGGCGACAATGCCCTCGATTGACGTCACCATCACCGCAACCTTTGCCGCCGACGCCTTATCCGGCGAAAAGCCGCAATAACCGACCGAATACGAGTTGAGCACCTGCTCTCGGAGCCCGAACGCTCGTGCGCGTCCGTGATCGCCCGCTGGCTCTAGGAAGCCCACGATCCAATCGGCATCGGGAATCTCGCCTGCGGGTTCTGGGTAGAGACCAGATTATCCAATCGGCCACGACGTTCGGGTTGCCGTCGTCGCCGTAGGGGTTGGTTCGGTTTCTCTATCGAAACGGCCGCCGCAGTTTCCCAGCTCCCTGCCCGTTCCGCCGGCAGCCTCTCGGGCGCCAAGTTTTCAGCCGCCGCCCAAGCAAGGAAATTGAGTAGGTGGAAACCAATTTGACCTCCGCAACAAAAATGAATAAGAATTCATTATATGAACGGTCGTTCAGCAAGGACAGCCTCGCAACGATTTTCTCACCGTGGAAAGGAGCGGGGAGAGCGGCGCAGGCGGATTTTAGACGCGGCAGAGGCGGTTTTCAGTGCCCGCGGGTATCACGACGCATCGATTACTGAGATCGCGGAGCGCGCGGAGTTTGCGGCGGGCACCATATACTTGTATTTCAGCGACAAGGCGGACCTTTACGGCACGGTGATTCTGGAGAAGATGAATGAGGTGATTGGCCGGCTGGAGGCTGCGCTGAGTTCGGACGCTTCAGCGAAGACCTGTCTCCACGCCGCGGTTCATGCGCTCTTTGCCTATCATGATTCCAACCGCCCGTTCTTCGAAATTTTTCTGCATCAGCATCAATTGGCGGCGTCTCCTCTAAACGAACATCACTGGAAGGAAATGGAGAATCTGAAGCGCCGGAACCTTGTCCTGATCGAGGAATGCGTCGCCCGGGGTCAGACCAGCGGAGAACTGAAGGCAGGCAATCCGCGCCTCTACGCGGTCGCCTTCCTTGGCATGACGCTCCAGATAATCCGGCAGTGGATTCGGGAGCGCGGTGACGGACGCCTGACGGACTCGGCGGATTTTGCCGCCGATTGCTTCTTGAATGGCTCGGCAGCGTTTGGAACTTCAAGAAGGCACCCATCCCCGCTCGAATGAAGATCTCCTTTATCCTCGCATGCCTCGCCGCAGCTCTTGCCGTGCCAGCCTGCCAGAGGGTGTCCTCGCAAAAAGCGCCGGACGCGCCGCCAGTGCCTGTGGAGGTGGCGGCGGCCGAGGTGCGGACGATGCCCATAGAGATGCAGGCCATCGGCTCGGTCGAGCCGATGGCCAGTGTGCAGCTCAAATCCAAGGTCCAGGGGGAGATTTTACGCGTGCACTTCGCGGATGGCGCGGAGGTGCGGGCCGGGGAACCGTTGTTTGACATTGATGCACGTCCTTTCGAGGCTGCCCTGAAGCGCGCGCAAGCAAATCTCGCAATGGCCCGGTCCACGTCGGCCAACGCCAGCGAGCAAGCCGACCGATATACCACATTGATAAAGCGCGGCGTGGCCTCAAAGGAGCAATTCTCGCAGTTTCTTTCGACAGCCGAAACGCAGAAATCCGTAATTGACGCCCGTCAGGCCGACGTGGACGAAGCGCAGCTTTCCCTGGATTGGACGCGGGTGCGGGCCCCAATCTCCGGCCGCGCGGGGTCCGCCATTCTCAAGGCGGGCAATATCGTGAATGCCAACACCGATGTGCTCACCGTCATTAATCAAGTGCAGCCGATTTATGTCGCGTTCTCGCTGCACGAAGGTTCGCTCGCGGACGTGCGTCAATGGATGGCAAAGAGCA
Organism: uncultured Verrucomicrobiae bacterium; assembly: GCA_963810765.1. GTDB lineage: Bacteria > Verrucomicrobiota > Verrucomicrobiia > Chthoniobacterales > Terrimicrobiaceae > DASTFP01. The sequence continues at coordinate 170,353 of CAWEOV010000007.1, read as the reverse complement.
AACCTGTCGTTAGCGTGCGCGATCCTGATACAGGACGTCTGCTCGGCACCGGCGAACTGACGTTTATAGACAACACCGTAGACCGGGTCTCCGGTATGATCGCCTTCAAGGCAACCTTTCCGAATGCGGACAACAGCCTTTGGCCGGGGCAGTTCGTGGATGTGACCGTCAAGCTTGCGGAGGAACCGGATGCCCTTAGCGTCCCGACGACCGCGATCATGGAAGGCCAGCAGGGTCCGCAAGTGTTTGTTGTCTCCAACAATACAGCCACTCTCCGAAAGGTGCAGGCCAGCCGCACGGTGGGAGATCGAACGATTGTCAAGCAGGGGCTGAATGCCGGCGAACTCGTCATCACCAGCGGCCAGCTCCGAGTCTCCCCGGGCGGAAAGGTCGCTATTGTCGAGCCCGCAAAACCGAAGATCGCCGAAAACACCGCGTCCCCCGAGCCATGAGCCTGACCGATCCCTTTGTGAGACGCCCAATCATGACGACACTCGTCATGGTCTCAATCCTCGGAGCGGGCCTGCTCGCGTATTTCCGCTTGCCCGTCAGTGATCTCCCGAATGTGGATTTTCCGACCATCAACGTGTCGGCGAGCTTGCCGGGCGCGGACCCGGAAACGATGGCGTCATCGGTTGCCACGCCTCTGGAAAAGGAGTTTGCCACGATCGCAGGCATCGAGTCGATGACCTCGACCAGTTTGCTCGGCGCGACCAGCATCACCATCCAGTTTGATCTCTCCCGCGACATCGATGCCGCGGCGCAGGACGTGCAGGCAGCCATCTCGCAGGCGCAACGGGATCTCCCGACGGAGATGCCCTCGCCGCCCTCGTTCCGCAAGGTCAATCCCGCCGAGCAGCCCATCCTCATGCTTGCGGCCTATTCCGAATCCCTGCCGCTAAACAAGGTGGACGAATACGCCGAGACGCTCATCGCCCAGCGCCTCTCCACCGTGAGCGGTGTCGCACAAGTGGACGTCTTTGGCTCGCAGAAATTCGCGGTGCGCGTAAAGGTCGATCCACGCGAACTCGCCGCCCGCGGAATCGGTTTCGACGACGTCGAGAATGCCATTCGCGAAGCCAACTCCAACGAGGCCACCGGCGAGCTCGATGCCGGCGCAAAGTCCCTAACGATCAAGACGACAGGCAGACTCAAACGCGCGGAGGACTTTCATGATGTCATTGTCTCCTACCGCGACGGCTTCCCCGTCCGCCTCAAGCAAATCGCTACCGTCATCAACAGCATCGAGGACGACAAGAACGTCGGCTGGTACAATCAGACGCGAGGCATCGTTCTGGCAATTCAGCGGCAGCCGGGCGCCAACACTGTCCAGGTCATCGATCGCATACTCGAGCTCCTGCCGACCTTCAAGGCGCAGCTGCCCGGGGGCGTCAAGCTCGACATTCTCTACGATCGCTCGAAATCGATCCGCGAGTCGTTGCACGATGTGCAATTCACTCTCGTCCTGGCGATCGCGCTGGTCGTGCTGGTGATTTTCATTTTCCTGCGCAATGTCCGCGCCACCCTTATCCCCAGCGCCGCCATCCCCCTCTCCATTATTGGCACATTCGGCGTGATGTATCTGCTTGGTTTTAGCGTAAACAATTTCTCCCTCATGGCGCTCATTCTCGCCGTCGGCTTTGTGGTCGATGACGCCATCGTCGTCCTCGAAAACATTGTCCGTCACATTGAGAAGGGCGAATCACCTCTCGAGGCGGCGTTGAAAGGCGGACGCGAGATAGGCTTTACCATCCTCTCGATGACTTTGTCGCTGGCGGCGGTGTTCATTCCCGTGCTGTTTATGGGCGGGATTCTTGGACGGTTGCTCAATGAATTCGCCGTCACCATCGCGGCAGCCATTCTGATCTCGGGATTCATTTCCCTTTCGCTCACTCCGATGCTTTGCAGCCGCTTTCTCAAGGAGGCGCACAGCTCGAATCAGAACGCCCTCTTCCAGTGGTCAGAGTCTCTCTTCAGCAATGTGCTCGCCGGTTACAAGAAGACCCTGCGCCTTGCTCTGCGTCATCATGTCCCGGTATCCCTCGGGGCGCTCGCGATGGCGCTGGTGACTGTTTGGATGTTCGTCGCTGCTCCCAAAGGCTTTCTACCAAACGAGGACACCGGTCGTATCATTATCTCGACGGAGGCTGAGCAGGGAGTGGCGTTTGACAGGATGATCGAACTCCAGCAGAGGGCCGCGGACATCGTCTCTAAAAACCCCGCCGTCGAGGCTTTCATGTCCCGCATTGGAGGCGGCAGCACTGCGAGCTCGGGCAATGCCGGACGGCTTCTTCTTTCCCTCAAACCGCGCAGCGAACGTCCACCCATCGATGACATCATCCGCCAGCTTCGCAAGGACCTCGCCGGGATTCCCGGCCTCAAGGTCTTCCCGCAAAATCCTCCCGCCATCCGCATTGGGGGTACCTTCACCAAGAGTCTCTATCAATTCACTCTCTTCGGACCCGATCTCGACCTGCTCTACGAGGCTGCGGGAAAAATGGAAAACCGCATGAGGCAAATCCCGGGGATTGTGGACGTCACCACGGACCTTCAGATTACAAGCCCACAGGTGCTCGTTGACATCAACCGCGACAAGGCTTCCAGCCTTGGCATCAGCGCGGGCCAGATCGAACGCGCCCTGGGAAATGCCTACGGTGCAAGGCAGATCTCCACCATCTACACGCCGACCGATCAATACCGTGTGATTCTGGAAGCGGATGAGGATTTCAAGCGCGAGTCTGCCGACCTTTCCCGCCTCTATGTCAGAGCCTCAGCTGGTCGGCTGGTCCCGCTGAGCGCCGTTGCGCAGTTCAAATCGCAGGTTGGCCCCCTCACCGTGCAGCACGTGGGCCAGCTTCCCGCTGTGACGCTTTCCTTCGACCTCGCCAAGGGCACATCGCTGAGCGACGTCGTTCCCGTCATCGAACGCGCGGCAAGGGCGGAACTTGGCGAACAGGTCAGCACGCAATTTCAGGGCACTGCCCAAGCGTTTCAGTCGTCGCTGGGAAATCTTGGCATGCTTCTGCTCATGGCTGTTCTCGTCATATACATCATCCTGGGCATCCTGTACGAAAGCTTCATCCATCCGCTCACGATTCTCTCTGGTCTCCCTTCCGCCGGCTTTGGCGCGCTTTTGACTCTGGCGCTGTTCGGGCAGGAGCTCAACGTCTATGGTTTCGTTGGCCTGCTCATGTTGATCGGCATCGTGAAAAAGAACGCCATCATGATGATCGACTTCGCCCTGGACGCGCAGCGAAACGATCGAAAACCGCCTGCCACTGCGATCTTCGATGCCTGCATCGTCCGGTTTCGCCCCATCATGATGACCACGCTTGCCGCCATGATGGGAACTTTGCCCATCGCCCTGGGACTCGGCGCAGGCGGCGACGTGCGGCGTCCCCTCGGCCTCGCCGTGGTGGGCGGCCTAGCCATCTCCCAAATCGTCACCCTCTACATCACGCCGATCATCTACCTTTATCTCGAGAATCTGCAGCAGCGTCTCGGCAGGAAGCCGGCTTCTTCGCGAATGGCAGAAGATGCGCCACCCTCCCGTCCTCAACTTGCTGCTGTCGAATAGTCTTCGGCGCGCTATTTGGTGGCACTGCGGATTAGAGCAAAATGCTGATCCTTCTCGACGAGCTCGACTCGATGCCGTTGCGCGCAAGCATAAACCAAAATGTCACCAAGGGGGACTGCGGCCCCACGTTCCCTGCAATGCCGTGCAATTTGAGCGGCGATTTCCCAACAGGTCTCATCGAAGTCGAGCCAGCTGCAGAGCCGGCGAAGCGATTCCAATCGTGCCAATTCACGCTTTCCGCGCACGCCACGATACAACTCCAGCCACACCGATGGCGCAAGCGCCGCCCGGCCAGCGTACAACGCCTTTCTCACGGTCTCGCTCAACTTACCTTCCGACCGGTCGCGGAGCACATCGATCCATGCCGACGAATCAATCAAAACCGCGCCGGCTTCGCTCACCGTTTCACCTTCGCCTCGGCCAGATCCGCTGCTTCAATCTCTTCGTTGGTGTCCATCTCCCAAGCTCCGAACGTCGCCGCTAGGGATTCGACTTCGCGGCGGCGAGGAGGGTGACGAGGAGCTGGATGGCGGTGAAGCCGGCGAGCCAAAGAAAACCGGTCTGCGTGAAGCCATAGGAGTGGAGGCCGATGCCGAGGAGGTTCGTGCCGAACCAGGAGAAGGCGGTAACGACGTTGCCCAGGACGGCGAGAACCGCCAGACCGCGCGCGAGGATGAAGCCGCCCCAGCGGACGTGGAGTATGAGGGCATTCCAGAGGACGATAAGGAGGGCGCCGTTTTCCTTGGGATCCCAACCCCAGAAGCGGCCCCAGGATTGGTCCGCCCAGATGCCGCCAAGGATGGTGCCGGCAAAGCTGAAGAGAAGGGCAAAGCAGATGACGCCGTAGATCATGGTGGCGAGGCGTTTTTCGGTGAGGGAATCGAATCGTGGATTCGATGCCCGGAGGATGAGGAAGGCGATGCCGAGGAACCCGGCGAGGAAGGTGGCGGCGTAGCCGATGGTAATGGCGATCACGTGGGTGGCTAGCCAGAAGTTGCTGTCGAGAACCGCGATGAGGACGCCCATCGTGTCGCCTTCACCGACGAGGTGGTGGGCGATGAGGAGAGAGGAGAACCCGAGGGCGGATGCGGCGACCGTGACGATGCCGTCGCGGGTGAAACGCTCGGCGAGGAGGCCGAGTCCGACGGCGACCCAAGCGACGAAAAGACTCGAGGAATAGAGATTGGTGACCGGGGGACGTCCTATCAGCGCAATGCGCCAGACGAGACCGGCGGTCGTGAGAAGAAGGGCGAGGACGGCGATGCGCCACGCGGCGGCCCGGAGCGTGGTGGGCGCGGCGAGCAAGGAGACGGCGGCCGCGAGGAACGCAACGAGGTAGAGAATGCGGCTGATGGAGAAGAGGTCGATGGCGTGGAAGAGGGACTCGGAGCGGGCGCGGGCTGCCGCGGCCGGAGCGGCCGCGCCAACGGCTCTTGCGAGAGCATCGATGGCCTCCGGTACGGCTGGATCTCGAAGGACGACGGCGTAGAGAGCCGGTGCGGGATGGAGCTGGCGGGCATTCGCGGATGCGAGCAGCGCCCCGGGTAGAGAGGCCCAATCGGTCGTCACGGCGGGAATGGGCCAGGCCAGTTGGGCCATCGCCGACCGGTCGGCGTCCCGGTAGGCGCGACCGATGCTGACGAAACGGGAGAGGGCGTCCCGGTCGTAGGGCTGGCCGGCTTTCCAGGCTTCGGCGTTGTCAATAGCGGCCGCAACGAGAGGGGTGAAGACGGCGAGTTCCTCGGCTAGAGAGGGGAAAGCCAGTAACCGCGCGGAAGCTGAGGCGAAGCGCGGCATAGGTGTGAAGCGCATTGTCGAGCTGAAGAATGGCGCGGCGGTAGGGATCGGCTTCCGGAAGATCGGCAGCGGAGCGGGCATGTTGGCGGATGGCGTCGAGGTGGGGGCGGAGTTCGTCAAATTTCAGGCGGGTGGGTTCGTCGGGCAGTTGTCCCGCGACGGTGAGGACGTCAGGATGGGTAACGCGGAAGACGGGAATGGTGTCGGCCGTGGCGGGGTCGGCCACGAGGGTGAGCAGCCAGTCGAGGCCGGCAAGACGCGTGCCGTCAGGAAGCTGGGCGTGGGATCTCGCGGAGAGGAGCGTGAGGGAATTGCTGGCAAGCGTGTCCAGGGGCTGGATGCGACCGTTGGCCTGGACCGGGATGGAAGCGAGTCGTCCATGCGGGGTCGTGTGCCGGATCCAGCCGGCGATGAGTGCGGCAAGGACAGCGGCGAGAGGGCGGAATTCGAAGAGGAATCGCTCGGTGGGAGTGGCGTTGAAATTCGCGAAGAGCTGGAGGCTGTTGACCCATTGGGTGACGCGCGGATCGACGCCGTTATCGAAGGTTTGCACGCCGGTGCGGAAGAGGCCGTAGAAGAAGAACTGCGGCTGGATCATCGTGCCGGTGGGGATTCGGAATCCGGGGCCGATGTAGCCTTTGCCGAAGAAGGGGTTGCCGAGTTCGAGGAAGGGGGCCGGGCGGCTGGGGAAGGAGGCGACCTGCATGGGGAGAGCGACGTCGGAGAGGGCGCTGTTGATCGGCGGGACGACGGGGGCGGGAACGGGAGCCGGGGTATGGTTCGAGAGATCACGGAGGATGGAACGGGCCCCAACGGAGTAGGGCGGTTTGCCGGTGAGAGCCTTGGCGGGGACCTTGTATTTCGCCTGGAAGCTGCCGAGCGGAGGAAGGATGGAGGCTTGCTTGCGGGTGGCGGTGGGATGGGAGATGAGGAGGCTGGAGGATTCGTTCGGCCGGGCGAAGGGGAGTGCGCCCTGGGAGACGGGGATGGGGAGGATGCGTTCGCGCTCGCCGCCGTGGGCGCTGAGTTCGAGAAATTCCGACTGGAGGCTGAAGAGTTGTTTGTCGAGCAGGACTTTGCCGTCGCGGACGTAACTCGAATGGAGGTTGCGGACGTCGCCGTTCGGGTCGCGGTCGCCGGATTGGAAAACGATGCGGTTGTCGCGGTCGCGGACAATGACATGCAGGAATACCTGGCGCTCGCCGTCGAAGCCGGTGGGGGCGCCGTGGCCATTAGTGGCGTTGCGGACTTCGATTTGGAAGGCGAGGCCGCGCTCGTCGTTGCGGGTGACACGGAATTTCCCGAGTTGGTAGCCGTAGCGTAGAGTCCGGAAGGATTGCGCGCGGTATTCGCTGATGAGGAGGAGCTGGTTCTTGATGAACTCGGCGGCGCGGAGGCGGTGGCGGCGCTCCCGCCACGCGGGGGGGAACCCGGATGGGTCTTGGGTTTTGCTCTCGAATTCCTTGGTGCCCCAGCCGGCCTCGATGTCGAACTGAAGCCACTCGCGGAAGCTGGCGATGGATTCGGCCTCGGGGTTGTGGGGGAAGACGCCGGGGTGGACGATGGTGTAATCGGGGCCGGCGAACATGTGGTTCGTGCGCTTACCCTTTGGCGTCGGAACGCCGCCGATGTAGGCGATGGGCCCCTCGTCGTAGCCGGAGACTTTGCCGAGGACCTTGCCCATATGGCAGTCCTGGCAAATAGTGCCCTCGGCGGCGGCGGGGCTGTTGCGGAACTGGCTGTAGGCCTCCTCGAGACGGAAGACGTTCTGGCTGTTAACGTCGTGGCAGTTGGAACAGAGCTGCGCGGAGGTGAAGATCTTGAGCTTCACCGCGCCGTCGTGGATAACTTGGGCGCCGTCTTTTTTCCAATTGATCGTGCCTGCGGCGTAGTCGGTCGTGACGTTGAATTTGTCGAGGACCTCCTTGAGGACATCGGGGCCGCGCGGGCCATACATGGGCTTGGTGAGGTTTCCCTTTTCAATGCCATGGCGGCCGCTGACGCGGCCGTAGGCGTTTTCAACGCGGTGGCAGGCGATACAGCTGACACCCTCGCGTGCGACGGGTACGCGGTCCGCGTTGGATATGAAAATAGGTTCGCTGACGGCCATGCCGGATTCGGTGTGGCAGCGGATGCAAAAATCGCCGTTGGTGCCGTTGGTAATCCGATTGATGCGCTCGGACATCGCGGTGAAGACGGGACTGAGTTGGGCGTAGGCGTGCTGCGAGACTGACCACTGGCGATATTGGCCCGGGTGGCACTCGGCGCAGAGCGTGGCTGAGGGGAATTCGTTGCTAACGAGGAGATTGTGGTGGGCGATGACAGCCTCGGCCTTGATGTCGCTCAGCGGGCGGCCCTCGAGCCAAAAGTCGGCCTTGTTCTCCTCGGCGAGGATGGCGCGCTTGGCCTTGATCGCGGCCGATTCGAGTTTGGCCTCGCCCTCGCCGACTTCTTCCCGGACCCAGCGGCCGGTGGCCTGGAGGTCGTCGCGGGATTTGCGCAAAAGGCGTGCGCCTTCTCGCTCGACCGCGGTCTCGCCTTTCTTGATTTCGAGCTGGGAGGCGCGCTTGAGGTAGCGCATTTCGTCGATGACGTGGGTACCGAGCCCGGGGGAGAGGAGGTTGAGCTTGAGGATTTCGTCGCTGATCTTGAGTTTTCCGTTTTTCTCGACATTGCGGAGATACGCCGCGAGCCAGAGGCTGCCCGCGGCGATGCGGGCGCGCGCGAGGGCGGCTTCGGCGGAGATGGCGTATCCGACTTTGGCCGCGTCGGCCGCGACGTCCTTCTGGATGACGCGCTCCCATTTGCGGTCGAGTTCGGCGGCTTTTTCCTCAACCTCCTTTGCGGTCGCTTCAATGCCGGGGGCTTCCTTCTTGATGACGGCCTCGCCCGTTGTCAGGGCTTCCTCGCCGAGTTTCTCGGCCTCGTCGACGGCTTCGCGGCCGAGTTCCTTGCCCTCGGAGACGGCTTCGGAACCGAGCGTTTCGGCCTCGGAAGCGACAGCGGCGGCGGCCGCTTCGGCCTTTTGTTTCGCGGTCTGTTCGAGTTCGCCGGCTTCGGTCTCGACTTTATCGATCAGGCCGGGCGTCTCCGGTTGATCGGCCGCGTGGACGGGGGCAAGGAGAAAAGCGGAGATGAGGACGCAGTGACCGAGGAACGTTCTTGCCGCCGCTGCACAACCTGCGAAGGCAGAGCATCGCCGCAATGGGCCAATCAATCTCTGGTGATATGCCAATCGCGAGCGTGCCGGCCTTGCCGAGCGCGTCTTGAATGCCGCCGAGGATCATGGGCTGGAGTTTGAAGACGACGATGGTCCACGGCAGGCCAGAGAGTATGTTGCCAGCCTCGTCGATCTCGTGGCTCCGCAGCGTGCAAGCGCAGCTCCGTCGCGCAGCCGTCCACGATGCGCGCGTTCGGGTTTGATTTGACCCAGCTCAGCAACGCCCTCCGCGACCTGCCGGCTAATGATGGATCTCCGGGGGCTCCTGCACCACCACCGCGGCTGCGGCGAGGATTTCGCAACGATTCCTGGTCAACGGCGGATAAATCCGCTGGCAGTTAATGACCTGCTTGGTCCGCTTCGCCGCTCCGCCGGTCGTGACAACATGTCGGGCTGCCGCTACCTCGCCCTCCCCGGGCGTTTGTGAACAAGCCTACCCGCGGTGTCCTTTTCGTTGAGGCTACATACCCCATCTATTTTCCTCCCCGGTGTCTTTTTTCATTGAGGCAACACGGCCGGGCCCGGCTTCGGCATCCGGATCGATCCTCTACCGCTCCGGAATGAACAAGAAGATCGGGCGCGACTTCGAGGTCTTTACCCCTTGCGACTTTATCGCCGTGATCACCCAACACATTGCCGACAAGAGCTTCCAGCTCGTGCGCTACTACGGGTGGTATTCCAACAAGATGCGCGGCCGGCGGGCCAAGCAGGCGGACGAAGAAGCGCAGGCCGAGGGCGACGCCATTGAGGTGATCGACGTTTCCGCCCACCAGCCGCGCCGCATCCCTTCTAAGAAGTGGCGCGAGTTGATCAAGAAGGTGTGGGAGGCCGACCCGCTGCGGTGCCCGAAGTGCTCACGCGAAATGCGCATCGTTTCGCTTCATCGACAAGGAGGATGTCATCGAGCGCATCCTGCGCCACCTCGGGCTCTGGCAAGAGGGGGGTGCGCGTGCATTCCGGCACCGACCCGCCGGGCGAAACGACCCTCGATCCGTGGCTCGATGACCCCTTCCCCGACTACGACACCGAACCGGTCATGGCGTTCTCCGCCACCTGAAACGTCCGGCAGCGCCCGAGTGCGCCTCTCGCACACCTTGTTCAGCGGCCCCCAGCCCTCCGGCGGGCGGGTTGCGGGCGCGCCCCGCCGCAACCCGAAAAAGCCCGTCTTTGACTGGGGGAAGAGTAACGCGATGATCGACCAGCGACTACGAGCCCTGCTGCCCCTCTTTGCCGCCGTCTTCATCGACATCTTCTCCTTCGGCCTGATGCGAGAATTCCCTCCGATCCAATGCCCATCAGTTTCCTGAGCGAGGATACGTCCGACTTCGAGTGCCAGATGAGAAACCTCCTCTAGGGAAGCCGTTCCGGGAGGCGTTCTTGCACCCTCTCAAAGTGAACATTTTGAAACAATACTTATCGTATCCTGACGCATCCACGGCGGCCTGAGGCTCTCTACCTAAACGGTTGACGACAATGACAGTGGCCGTCACCAATAATTGTGACCGCAAGGAAGGGTCTTTACACGGGCTTCGCCTCGCCCAGGTCCCACAAATCATCTGCGCCAAATTCAAGACAGCATGAACCCGCTTCAACGTAGCAGCTCTCGCAAAGCCAACGTCCGCCGACCCTGACCGCATTAACTCCTCCACACCGTTCGCAGCAGTTCTCAACGGTCGTGTCACTTGAGGTGCCTAGAGAGACCCCGGTCTCCTGCAATAGGGATGCGTCCATATAAGTAACCATCGCCCAGCTCGCGGTCCTCGCAAACTCGTTGGAAGGACACAAGTATATTGCGGACGCCAGCGGAGTGTGTTGCTCAAGAGCCGCCAACCGGAGCTTGCGAATAAACGCAAATGGGCTTCCTTTCTTCATATGACTTCGGACGAACGCATTCTCATTTCCGCTCTCTTTGACCGCTTAAAGCAGGCTGGCGCCCAGCCGAAGGACGCCGAAGCCGATGAGTACATTCGCAGCAAGGTTTCGGAGCAACCGTCGGCCCCCTACCTCCTCGTTCAAAGCACGCTGGTTATGCAGCAGGCACTCGCCGCGGCCCAAAGCCGGATCGCCAGCCTCGAGAAGAGACTGGCCGAGGCAACTCGCCCCAGCCAAGAGTCGGGCGGGAGTTTCCTCTCCGGTGTAGCCAATCTTTTCGGGGCAGGACAGCCTTCTCCCCAACCTGCCCCTCGCTCCGCACAAATGCCGCCGCCCCTTCCGCCCCAGTCTGCACAGGCGTCCACTAGTGCTCCACCGCCAATTCAGCAAGCCGCCCCAGGCGGGGGTGGTTTCCTACAAGGTGCGCTGTCCACGGCTGCCGGAGTCGCCGGGGGAGCTCTTCTTTTCCAAGGCATTCAGAACCTGATTGGTCATAACCCCGGACCATTCACCGGGTTAAGCGGCCCTTCGGGCGGGCTCATCGGCGGCCAACCCGCGGTAGAAAATACCGAGATAAACGTTTTCGAAACGAATGATCCGGCTGCAGCAACTGGCCAAGCAGCTGCACAGGATGATACGGCAAGCGCCCTGGACGCGACCGCTGACGAGGATTCGACGACCGACCCCGGCCGGGATGACTCATTCGCTCCCGACGATGGGGGCGACTTCCTCGGCGGAGACGACGACTCTTACGTCTGAGAAAGTAAGAGGTAAGTAGGAAGAAAAGAAGCGGAAGCTGGCGCTTCATCCTTGATCCTTCTTACTTCATCATTCTTACTTCCTACTTTAGTGGCGTTGTCATCCGAATTCTAGTTCATCTTGCGATTGCTCAGCCGCATCCTTTGTCAAAAACTCGAGCAACATCCCCTTGAGTTGTTCTAGGCTGAAAGCTTTCTTGATCTTTTCGATCTCCGCAGTCGCGAGCTGGTCGCATCGCTCGTTACCAGCGTGGCCTGCGTGCCCTTTCAGCCAGTGCCATTTCACTTGATGCTTCGAAGCCTGGGAATCCAGCGCACGCCAAAGGTCATCATTCTTCACCAGTTTTTTCGACTTCGTTTTCCAGCCGTTGCGCTTCCAATTCGGCAGCCAGGCGGACACTCCGCTCTTCACGTATGCGGAGTCGGTGTAGAACTCGACTTCGCAAGGTTCTTTGAGCGCGCTCAAGGCTTCGATTGCGGCTTGTAGTTCCATTCGATTGTTGGTCGTCGCCGGGACGCCGCCGCTCAGCTCCCGATTGTGCGGCCCATAAGCGAGTGTCGCGGCCCAGCCACCCGGGCCAGGGTTTCCATGACAAGCACCGTCAGAATGGATGACTACCTTCTTCATCCTCCCAGTTGGCCAACGGGTCTTTAATGCCGCATGCGCCTCGTTTCCGCTGCCAAAGCCCTTGCGCGAGTTTGACCGTGTTCGCATGTAATCGGGCGGTGTGGACCCGGTCGCGATTGTAGCCGCCGCCGTAGAGCACCACCGCGGGCACGCCGAGCTTGGTGACCAGATCCAGGACGGCGCTGTCGCGCATAGCCATGTCGGCGTCGCTGAGCTTCATCTGACCGAACCGGTCGTTTTCATGCGGGTCGGAACCTGCGATCCAGAATGCAAGGTCGGGCGCGAACAGCTCGAATGCCGCAGGCAAAGTCGCGTTGAGTCGCTCCAGATACTCCGCGCCGCTGACAAACCGCGGCAGTTCGACATCCAGGGAACCAGCCGTCTTCTCCGCCGGATAGTTGCGCCCGACATGAAGCGAATAGGTGAATACGCGCGCATCGCCCGCGAAAATGCCATTGCTACCGTTGCCTTGATGGGCATCCGTATCAACCACAAAAATCCGGCGATCCGGATGTATCGCATGCAGGTCCCGGATGGCGATCGCGACGTCGTTGAGCACGCAGTAGCCGAGTCCGCGATCCGGGAAGGCATGATGCGTGCCTCCGGCGAGGTTGCACGCCAGTCCGTCCTCGAGCGCGGCCCACATTGCCGTCACCGTGCCGGCCGTTTCGCGCCGCGAGCGGGTAAGCAGACCCTCGCACGGCGGCAAGCCAAGCCGAACCAGTTCGTCGCGGCTCAGCGTCCCAGTGCGAATGCTTGTGAGATAACACGCCGTGTGGACCCGCAAGAGCTGGACCACGGGAGCGGGTTCCACAGGGGTGATGCGAGCCGACGGGCACTCGGCGCGAACCATCTCCTCCGCTCGCCAGAACTTGTCCATGGGGAACGGATGCTCCTCCGGCAGAGGAAAGGTGTAGCCTGGATGATAGAAACAACGCACACCGCAACATGACGCAGGCAAATTTCAGCGCAATCGCGATGCGGTTGATTTTCGGCGCTGATTCGTTCAGGTGAGCCTACTGCACGGGATAGATGATTATACCCACACGCTCTCACCGTTCTTCCGCGTTCTGCGGCAACCATGGCAAACTGCCTCTTGGCTTGGGCCCTGGAACGTCCTTCGCCACCTGCAGACCATGCTTCTTCATGTAGGCGGCCATCGCGCTGGTGATCTCGCGCGAGGTGCGCCGGCAATCGCCGGAGAGCCCGGACATCAATCCTGGCGCTCCCGAAACCATCATTGGCCAGGTGATGACTCCCATGATGGCGCCAGGCATTGCGTTCGTTCCGCCCGTCGTCTGAATCATGAGAAATCGCCTGGGCGCGTCTCCAGAAAGATCTGACACCGTCGCTGTCACGTCCATCTTTGTTCCCCCCGAGCCGAAGCCAAGCGTTCCGCGCAAGAGGCGGCTGCCTTGGTTCAGGCGCGTGAAACGGCCGGTGATCAGCCAGGAATTGCCCCGCGGCGCCCCGGCTTCCACAGACAACGCCTGTGCCGGCGCGATGTATTTGCCAATTCGTTCAAGTAGATTTGCGGTCATCTCCTGCTGCATGCCGCGTTTGAACTGCTCCAGTTCTTCCTCCTGTCGGCCGACGCGAATCATATCGTCTTCGAATTCGAAGGGCTGCACGAAAATCGTTTGCGGGGCCTGGGCTGGCACGCCGGTCAACGGGATGACCTCCCGCACGCTAACGGACGCGCAGGACCATTGAGAAAGACAAAACGTCGCGAGCGCAACGCGGAACAGGAATGCAGGCTTCATCGCCGGAAGATCAAACGCCATCTCACACCGGTTTGCCAAGGATCCTCTTCTCCCTTTCTTCGCGCCCTTGCTCCTCCTGTTCAGGAATTCTCCTTTAGGGCATTACGTCCCTGGGCGGCTGGCACAACCGCCCCTACAAACGAACCTGCGAAAAGTCATGCCGGTTTGGAGTTCTCTGTGGCCTCTGTGGTTGAGCCTGCAACGGACCTGCGAAAGGCACCCCCGGTTTGGAACTGGCAAGCTCGACCTTGCAGAATGCCCGCGACGCGTGACAATGTCAGCTGTCGATGAGATTTAATGAGAGGTTGCATTTTGCCTGCAGGATTTTTTTTGTTTCAAGCCTGCCCGTCTTCTCCAACGAGAGTGGGCCGCCCAAATCCGAGCCGCTTACGCAAACTTTGATCCTCGATGGCATCTGGGGTTCGCATTCACGCTGGGAGCGCCTTCGCAGCCGCATCGCGACCGAGGTGGGCCCCTGCAGGATCTGGCGTTACGACAACAGCGGGCGCGCCTCCATCGAATCCCTCGCAGCGGCTCTTTCTCTGGAGCTCAAACGGATCAATGCGCCAGTCAATCTCGTCGGTTACAGCATGGGCGGACTCGTCGTCCGTGAAGCCCTCCGCCAGGTGCCCGGGCTCAAAGTGCGCCGGGTCGCGCTGCTGAATTCTCCAAATTACGGAAGTGCTGCGGCCTGCTTGCTTCCGCTCTCCGCGTGTCGCGAAATGAGACCCGGCAGCGCCTTCCTCAAGCAACTCAACGCGGCGCCTTGGAAATACCCTACCCTGGCGACGTGGTGTCCGTACGATCTCATGGTTTTTCCGGGATCCTCAGGCCGGTGGAAAAAAGCTAGCATCGTCCTGCGATCGGATGTTCCGATGCATATCTGGCCAGTCGTGTCCGTTGAGATTCATCGATCTGTCACAGCCTTCCTCGCGTTGGACGAAGGGCCGCCGCTTCTGGCCAGGAAGTAGTGTAGAACGAATCTCTAACCGTTGCATCGGCAGGATCTGCCTGGGCGCGATCCCGAATGAGCGGCACGTGGCCGCCGCCCTCCCGTACGCGATGCTTTTTCCGGCTACGAGGTTGGACTTTCTTGCGTTGCTCGACGAAGAAAAACTTGGACATGCACCAGACATCTTTCTTGCAGGACTTGGCGATCGTGATGAGCGTGGCCGCATTGGCGACGGTCTTGTTTCGCCAGTTCAAGCAGCCGGTGGTCCTTGGGTACATCCTCGCCGGATTGGTGATCGGCCCGCACACCCCGCCCTTCGCGCTGATCGCGGACGAGCATGCCATCGAAACGCTCGCCGAACTTGGCATCATTTTCCTGATGTTCGCGCTTGGGCTGGAATTCAGCCTGCGCAAGCTGCGACAGGTGGGCGCGACAGCATTTATTGCTGCCTCCCTCGAGATTCTGTTGATGATTTTGGCAGGCTACGGACTTGGGCGCGCTTTTGGCTGGAATCAGATGGACAGCATCTTCCTTGGCGCCATCCTTTCGATTTCTTCGACAACGATCATCATCAAGGCGCTCGAGGGACTGGGCAAGACACGCGAGCGTTTTGCGAGTCTGATCTTCGGCATCCTCATTGTTGAGGACATTTTGGCGATCGTAATGATCGCCCTGCTTTCCGGCTTCGCAAGGACCGGCCAACTCGAGGCGGAGGCTGTGGGCATGACCATCTTGAGCCTGGGATCCTTCCTCGGGATCCTGCTGGTGGCCGGCCTCATCATAGTGCCCCGGCTCCTAAACTACGTGGCCCGTTTCAAGAGCGACGAGATGCTGCTGATCACGGTAGTGGGTCTTTGCTTCGGGATATCCATCGTCACGGTAAAGCTCGGTTACAGCGTGGCGCTGGGTGCCTTTCTGCTCGGGGCTATCATCGCGGAGGCCCGCCAAATCTACAAGATTGAGACACTCATGCACCCGGTGCGGGATCTTTTCAGCGCGGTGTTCTTCGTCTCCATCGGTATGCTCATCGATCCGGCTCTTCTCGCAAAATATGTGGTGCCGATTTTGGCCATCACAATCGTCGTCGTGCTGGGCAAGGTCTTCAGCTGCGCGTTTGGAACCTTCATCGCCGGCAACGACCTGCGCACCTCGCTGCGCGTGGGAATGGGACTTGCCCAGATCGGCGAGTTTTCTTTTATCATCGCATCGCTGGGACTCAGCCTAAATGTCACGAGCGATTTCATTTATCCCATCGCTGTCGCTGTCTCGTCGCTCACCACATTGCTGACTCCCTATCTGATCAAAAATTCCGACGGACTGGTCGAATGGTTTCACCGTGTTGCCCCGAAGCCTTTGTTGCAAGCAATCGACGCCTACAGCGAGCGCGTTGAGCACCTTGTCAAGCAAACCGGATCGGCCGTCGAGCGCAAGATTCTCGCCAAACTGTGCGCACAAATCGCTGTGAACTTATTGATCATCGCGGGCGTTTTCATCGCTGCTGTCTTCTTGCAAAGGCGAATTTTGGACTGGTGGCCCGAATTTCCAGGTGGCGACGATGGGACGAAGGCGGCCACCTGGCTGATGGCCTTATTGGTGAGCTTTCCGCTGCTAGTGGCAGTTTGGCGCAAGTTGGAGGCCGGCGCCATGCTCGTTGCAGAAACCAGCGTCGGATTGAACAAGGCCGGCACCAAGGAATCCGCACTTCAACCCATTATTTCCGGCACAGTCCTCGTGTTTGGTACCGGCGTTCTCATTTTTATTGTGGCCCTTCTCAGCTCAACTCTCCTTCCTTCGCGCAATGTCCTGCTGCTAACGTTGCTGATCATGGTGATCTCCGGCGTCCTGCTCTACCGGGGCGCTGTGAAGCTCTATTCCCATGCGCAATCTGCATTGCTGGACACCTTTGCACAACCCGCCGATCCGCCGTCGCTTCACGAAGCCCCGAGCCTGCCGCCCCTCTTGCGCGAGGCCAGGCTGGAAACCGTCGAAGTGCACCCCGGCACGGAAGCGGCCGGAAAGATGATTGCCGAGTTGAAACTCCGAACCCAGAGCGGAGCAAGTGTCGTTGGCATCGAGCGACATGGATCAAGCATCGTCAATCCCGGACCGGACGAAGAATTGGAGAGCGGAGATCAAATTCTCCTCATCGGAAGCGAAGATCAATTAAACGCGGCCAAGGAGCTTCTCACAGCACCGAAGAACGCGAACTAAGAATCTGGGGAGCGCACGCGTCCTCGCGTGCACTGTCCGGCGTCCCGCCGGACAAGCGTTTCGCAGCTGCTGTGCGGTCGCGCACGCGAATCGTCTTCGGCGAGCCGCCGAAGACCGCACGCGGGGACGCGTGCGCTCCCCAGCACTTATTGCGCGGGGCGCAGCGGCCCCCCGCTCACCGGCACGGCGCGCGGAATCACGCGGCGGGTAACTTTCCACTTTGCGTCGCCTACGCTCAATACCTCGATCCGCACAGGCGCCAAGCCGGCGCCGTAGAATCCAAGCTCTTTGGCAACCGGCTCTGTGACGTCCAAGGTCCTTCCCGCGACGAAGGGACCACGATCATTCAAACGGATGACGGTTGATCGGCCATTTCGCAGGTTGGTAACCCGGACGCGGCAGGGCAAGGGCAGCGTCTTGTGCGCCCCGCCTCGGCTCCATGGCCAGAGATTTTCGCCCAATGCCGTCGGCCCGGGAAAAAATAGCCATCCTTCCCTATAATGAGAAGCTACGCCCTCCTCCACGTATCCGGGCGCCTGTCCGGGTGACATTGGCGTATAGCGCACGCCGTGCACGACGTAAGGCCGGTATCGATATCCCGAATAGTCTCCCTGCCCGCATCCCACCAGGATACAAGGCAACAACAAACTACAGATCCACCGAGGCATCGTCCGTGATCTTCCTGATCCCGCACCAAAAAAGCAACTGCGGGATTCGAAGAAACAAGAAGGCGGTTTCAATCTATCGAAGAGCCGGAACCGCCTTGAGGGACCGTGCAGGTTGACTTCGAGAGGGCGATTGCTAGAATTCGACTCGTTATGGTGCTGAGCTTGCGAAAGACCCTGCCTTCACGTCGCAAGGGCCACCACCGGCAAAGATAGGTCTCCATCGGATGCCACATCGCCACCCAACCGCAGATGGTCAAACTCTCCTGCAGCACCTTTGTACCAGGCACTTCGAGACCGGCGAGACTCCTGCGCCGCTCAAACACAACGCCAGGAACGACAAGCCGATAACCAGACTGATACGACCTTCCCGGAGAAGGCTGCGAAATTCGCGATGATTCAAGTCGGTTTTGTACGGCAAAGTCATTGTGCACCGCCCGCTCGATCACGGCATGGACGTCCGTGTCTCATCTGCAAATGCACGACCAATCGGATTGGCTCACTAATTTGATACGCGATGCACATCATGCCAGCTCCTTTGTAGCGAGATGAAGAGCCTCATCTCGATCATGAATACGAACTCCAGTTGGACGGCACTGCGAAACCCGGCATTCAGACCGGGCGCGGTGTTGAACGAAAGGCAGGAAGCTTGAAGAAGTTACCAAATAGGTAATCGAAATTCACGTCCTCCCGTCGCCCTCACTTTTTGCCTGCGGTATTCTGCGTAAGTTGCCTCCGCGCGTTTCGCTAGCGAAGTCGACTTCTGCTCCGTTGCGATTTTGATGGCTGCCCAGAAGGAAGCTTCAATTTGGGCCTCGTCAGCACCAATGGCAGCAAGAAACACGCCACGGAGCCGGTGCAGTTCGGCGAAACACTCCCGCTCTTCAGTTCTTTGGGCCACTGCCTCTGCTTCCGCTAATGCCGAAAGAGCATCGGAAGTACGATTCGCAAGGTGCAAGGCTTCAGCCTTTAGTACGAGCCAACACGGCATGATCAGAATCGAGCCGGTTGCCCGATAGTCTCGTATTCCGTCGTTTATCGAAGCGATGCCTTGGTCTGTGTCACCCGAGGCACTGCGCGCCCAACCACGCGAAACCTCTCCGCAAGCCAGCCAAAACGCAAAATTCTGAACAGTTGATAGCTCAATTAAATCCGACGCCAATCGTTCCACTTCGGCAGGATCCCGTTCATAGCGGGCTAGAAACGCAGCAAAATGAAGCGCGATGGCTAATGAATTCGTCTCATTCAGCTCCTTCGCCAGTGAGATCGCTTCCTCTATGATTTGATGGCAAAAGGCAACCTCTCCCAAATGCCACCGACATAGGGCCTCGTAGCACAAACAAACGACAGCGGGAGCGTCGAGATCTTCTGCATTATACTGGACGCTCCCCGACCGCCATATCTGAACCCCGCGCATCGCGTATTGTCGCGCGGTCTCGAACTCGCCCAAATAGTAGAGCGTCGATACCAAAGCCTGACAGGCTCCTATCATTACCGCGGAGTTGTTTTGCTCCATTGCCAACGAATGGACTCGTTGTGCGACCCCTAGCGCCGCACTCAGCTTGTCGGCGATATAGGAATAGCGCCACTGTCCCATTAGCGCGGAATACAGAAGTACTGGCCGGTTGAGCGAATGACACAAAGGCTCCGCGCGCTCGTAACAATTTCGTGATTCCGGTGTGGAGAACCCACGCGTCGACGATAGGTATAGCCCTGCCTGCATGAGGATGAAAAGCTGATCTTCCGCCGTCAGACGCTGCGCCTCGCCACCCACTTTCACGGGTGAATTCCAGCGTTCATCTTCAAAGAAATGAACCAAAGCCGTCAGCAAAGCTCCTCTCGCTCCAAGAACGTTGGCCACAAAGTAGGCGTTACTTCGCTGAATCCGGGGAATGTAAACTTCATGCAGCGCCTCTCGAAACAGACCGGCATTGCAGCCGCAGATGACAGCTGAGAAAAGTGGCTCCATCTCACTGAAACTATTCGGCAGCTGCGGCGCAAGCGTTCGATAATAGTGATACAGGCGCCTGTTACATTCCTTCCAGGCATCCGCTTGCCGATCCCGGAGCTGTTCGCCAAAGTATTCACGTACAAGAGGATGAGCATCGAGATGTCCAGGATTGTGCAGGTCTTCTCCCACGAGGAGTCTTGTTCTTCTTAACCTGGAAAGAATCGCTCGCCACTCGCTCGAGCTTAAATCCGTTAACGACTCTGTCAGGCCCGGAATAGCGGGCGGTTTCAATAGAACTTCAAGCGCCTTTTCGTGAGCTGGTCGATCAAACAGACCTAACATGCGAAGAACGGACAGCTCGGGACCCTCGCCAAGCCAGGCTTGGTAAGATTCCATGACCTTCCGAGCATGAACTCCCTGTCGTATGTCGTGAGAAAGACGTCCTGACACTTCTTTCCGGCGACGAATATCTCCATTGGACGCATCGGTTAAATAGCTGCCCAGCAGGGTCAGCGCGAGACAATGGCCACTGAACTCGTCGCTGGCACTTCGCAGCTCCGCTTGATCGCCTTTGACGCTCAGCGCTCGGAGGAGCTTTGCACCGGCATCGCTGGAGAGTTCTTCCAGGTCACGACGTGGGGCTGAGGTATGCTCGTGATCTGCAATGTCCGCAATCGGCAACCGCGTGGTAATTACACAAAGCCCCGAATTGAAGGCAGCAAGCTCGCGCAAAAGCGCCTGGAGGGAAGGATCGCGGAGCCGTCCCTCTTGTGGGCCAGGCGGATTCTGGAGCGGCTCCAAGCCGTCCAGAACCAACAAAGTTCGACGGTGCGCGATGAGTTTCGCCAATCTTTCGCCCTTCTCCCACGCCGTTCCGATCCGTGGATCCGGGTCACCAAACCACGTGAGAGCAGCATCAAGAAATTCATCTGCGGACGAAGTGCCCCCACTGCTTCCCTGGCGATAAAACGACCACGCGAAAACCAGCTGGGCAGAACGATAATGGTCAGCCGCCATCCCTCCGAGCCAATGGTTGACGAGTGTCGACTTCCCAACACCAGCCCAGGCAACGATTGTAACGATATTTATATTTTGGTTTGTCCATGCATCATCCAGGAAAGCGATATCCTCCTCTCGACCAAAAACATCGCTCCCTGTTATGGGCAACCTTGCTACGGAAACTTTCTTTGGTCCCCGTCTCGCTCGTGATGCGCGAGTTCCGAGGCGCAAATTGGCAATGGCCGTCTTCTGGAAGCTCTGGCGAGAGACTCTACGCCGCGAGCCGATCGCGCCTGTTATCATCGGTATCACTTTCAGAAGCTCGGCCGGGTTCTGAAAACGCCGCGCTGGGTCTTTCTCTAAAAGTGTTTCAAGTAGAACAACCACCGGCTGGGAGACACCTTCAAGTTGTTCGAGCGGTAAGGGCGCGTGCTGATGCTGATACATCACCTCAGCCGGTGAGCCCCTAAACAGCGTATGGCCGGTGACCATCTCCCAGAGCGTCACGCCCAGCGAGTAGAGATCCGAACGGATGTCCACGCCGACTCCCGCAAATTGCTCGGGGCTGGCGAACTCCGGCGTCCCGGCAAAGCCTCCGGGTATTGAAATCGCGGTCTGAGAGCCTGGTTCGTTGATCGCCTTTGCAAGCCCCAGGTCGATGATTTTCGCGGTCACAGCGCCTTCATCCTCGAAGTTCACCATGATATTGCTCGGTTTGATGTCCCGGTGAACGAGTTTCAGCTTGTGCATCGCAGCCAAACCGGCGGCGACCTGCCCGGTAATTTCCAGCGCCGTCTTTACCTCAAGCCGGCCCGTGCGTCTGATGAGACTCTCGAGCGTTTCCCCCGCCACAAACTCCATCGCGTAAAAGTAACTACTTCCAGTTCTGCCAAGGTGTAATACGGAGGCAACGTTTGAATGGCGTAGACTCGCCGCCGCGCGGGCTTCGCGCAAGAAACGAAGCTGAGCCGATTCGTCACCGAGATATTTTTCGCTGATGACTTTCAAGGTCACCGGACATCGCAAATCGACATCGAACGCTTTGTAAGTGACCCCCATCGCACCGCGACCCAACTCGACCGGTTTGCCGTCTTCGCCCTTGGCCAACTCATAATGCTCAAACCGTTGCGTCAGGGACTTCGAGGTCGGAACGACAGCAAACGTCTCGCCGGACTCGACCCCATCAGCCACAGCCTTGCGAAGCATGCAGACCGGACAGAATTCCACTTCTCCGGAAAACTCATTCCCGCAACTCGGGCAGACGCGTCTGTCCTTTGTTTTCATCGACCCAAGCCCCCTTCGGATGCAATAAGCGCGTCGCAGAGAGAATGGATCTCCTCCTCGATCTTCGCCGGACCTGACACCGTGCGGCAGACCTCCTCTCGCAACAGCGGGGTGCGTTTCACGGAAGAATTGAGTCTTTTGCCAACAATAGCGGGTGAAAGCGCGTTTAGGAACAAATTCCTGAAACTCAGCAACCCCGCCGCCTTTGTAACGGGTGAAAACCCTGATATCCGATCATGACTACGAACTCCACTTGGGCGGCACTGCCGTCTTGGTTGTTGTGGCAACTCGGCAATGGAAACAACCGACCCGGTCGGCAAAGCTTCCGCCGGAGACCTTTTTCCAATCTTTCGGGACAATAATTCGCTACGTTCGTAACGCACCCAGATTTCAGGCCGTGCTGGCCCGAAATTTCCTGTTTGCCGTGTTTATTTCGGTGATTCCGGCGTTGATGCCGGTCGGAACAAGTTATACCCTGCTTGGAGCGGCGGTTCTGTTTTTCGCGAGTTTGCTTCTGGCCCGTCCGTTTTCGATCAACTGTACGGAAAACCGCCAAAAGAGCGTTTCAGCCGCTCTACCTGCTCTTATCGAGCAAAAAGGGGCGACGCGGATAGCACTCGCAAGAGAATTGCTCGCGGCCATGTCCGACGCCCAGGTCGAGGAAGCCGCCCGACTGTTCTCCAATCTGTCTGAATCTTCGCGCCTCAGGATTATTGCGGGCGCTGATGACGAATGATCCGGTCTTCAGGCTCGGCTTTGCGCTGGAGGAACAGAGTTGGCTTAGACTGGTCATCTCGCGGGCCGCCAAAGCTTGGCGAACAAGAATATGGACAGTCCCGAAGCTCAGCCATATTCTCTAAAAACTCTTTTTCCCCATGAATCCAATCGCTGTCATTCCCAAGGGCACGACGCACTGGTTTTGGAAAGCGGTCGAAGGGGGAGCGCGTGAAGGCGCAAAAGAGGCTGGCGCGGAGATGATATGGAAGGGCACTCTAAGAGAAGACGACCCCGCACAGCAGATCCAAATCTTTGAGCAATTCGTTGCCGAGGACGTGAGTGGTATTGTTCTCGCGCCGATTGATGACGCGGCGCTCATGCGTCCAGTCGCCGCTGCCATGCAAAAGGGAATCCCTGTGGTGATTATGGATTCGGCGCTCAAGGGTGAGCCCCTTAAGGATTTTGTCTGCACGGTATCGACCAACAACCACCGCGCTGGAGAAATGGCTGGCGAGCAGTTGGGAAAGCTTTTAGACGGCAAAGGCAAGGTAGTGCTCTTTCGCCATAAAGAAGGTTCGGCTAGCACGGATCAGCGGGAGGCGGGCTTCCTCGCAGCAATCAAGAAATTTCCCGAGATTCAGGTTATTGTCGATAATCGCTACTCCGGCACGACCATCAGCGAAGCACAATCGGCGGCGTTGAACATGCTGGACAAACTCAGAGAGGCTGACGGAATTTTCTGTCCAAACGAACCGAGCACTTTGGGCATGTTGCGTGCGCTCAAGCAGAATAACCTGGCGGGCAGCAAGAAGCTCGTCGGCTTCGACACGTCGCCCGGACTCGTGGAAGGCTTGAAAAGTGGTGAGATTAAAACGCTCGTCGCCCAAAATCCCAAGAAGATGGGCCGTGAGGCTGTGCAGGCGCTGGTTGCCAAAATGAAGGGAGAAACGGTGCATGCGGTTATCGATAGCGGCGCAGCCGTTGTCACTAAGGAAAATCTGGGGACTCCGGAAATTCAAGCGCTCTTAGTCCAATCAAAAGATATACAATGGTCTTGGGTTAGCACCACGGTTGCATTGAAGGAACTAGACTCCTGTTCGAATCTGTAAATTCTGTCTCGAACGGACCTTGAGATTCATCTCCGCTCTCGTGTTAAGGAGTTAGACTAGTGTTTATAAGGCACCGTAATTGTCTGAATCCGGGTCTGCGAAAATTCGGCAAATTCCCAGTCTTTGATTTGAGTGTCTCTGCGAGCAGGCACATTCCCGCGGCATCACCAAATAGAGGTCGAAAAATCGAGTAACCGACACTTCATCTGCGCAGGAAGCGCACTTCGGCCGCAGGCGTTCGGCCTCGTTCACCAGGTCGAGAATCATTTTAATGCCGGACAGGTTAATGCCGCAGACATTGCGCAGATATTCGATGCGCCGGAGGATACGGATGGCCTCGTCGTTAAAATAGTATCCGCCGCACCCCGGGTCCTACCGGCGAAACAAGGCCGAGCTTGTAATAGACGAGAACCATCCGGCGCGGCACATCCACGAGGTGCGCCGTCGCTTCGATGGTGTAAACCGTCTGAGGATCGGGCTCGAAAAGCTGCAGCGCGTATTGAGGCTCTGACATCGGGTCATGCGATGTATTCATAGTGTCCTCCTAACTGAGGTTAAGGAACGCAGTTTTGTTGGGTTCGCGTTCAAAGCGAATGTTGCAGGAATTGGAGAATGGCAGGTGCGGACAGCGCTCCGGATTGCCGCGACGCTTCGCGTCCGGCTTTAAACAACACCAGAGTAGGAATGGCGCGAATGCCAAAGCGCGCGCCTACGTCGGGCAGTTCGTCGGTGTTCACTTTGGCCACGAGCCAGCGGCCGACGCCGTCGGCCGCCACCTTAGCCAGCTCGGGCGCGACCATTTTACAGGGACCACACCACGGCGCCCAAAAATCCACGGCCTTCCCGCACGCCGGACGGAATGCGGACTCGAATAGTGTTCACGCGCTGGAGAGAGATGGTGCGCGTGGAACCGTGCATCACTTCGTCCAGTGCGACCAAAATGTCGCCTTCTATGTCCGCGCCCCGCAGGGCGAATTCTTGCTCGCCTTCCGCACCGCGTTGGCCGCCACGAAACATGCCTTCCGTGCCGCCGTAGCGTCCGCCGCGGCCGAAAAACTGCTCGAAGAAGTCGCTGAAACCGGTGCTTCCTCCGAAATGGAATTCATACTCTTGTGAGCCGTCGGGGCTGGTCCACGCGCCACCCTGCCAATCGGGTGGCGGTTGAAAGCCGGCACCTTCCTGCCAGCCGGCGCCGAGTTGATCGTATTTCGTCCGCTTCTCCGGATCGCTGAAGACTTCGTAGGCTTCGTTGATCTCTTTGAACTTTTCTTCGGCGGCCGTCTTGTCCTTGGCCACGTCGGGCTGCGCGCGTCCCAATTGGCTGACCCAAAAAGAGTCCATTCCTCATCCACGATCATCAGTTTAGAATGATCGAACTGGCCGCGACAAAGATCACGACGCTCAGCGCAAGTTCGAGCATCAGAGCATTTCCAGCGGCTGCGAGCGCGCAGGCGGAGGAAACAATCGATCCAGCTCTGCAAGCTGAGCCGCCGTCAGCTTATGCTCGAGCGCGCCAAGATTCTCTTTCAGCCGCTCGCGGCGACTGGTTTTAGGAATAACGATGACATCATCGCTGGCGAGCAACCAGGCAAGGGCTGCCTGCGTCGGAGTCATGCCGTACTTGCGCGCGAAATTGGCAAGCTTCCGGTCGAGAGCGAGTTTCGCCTGTTCGATCGGTGAATAGGCCATTACTGGAACCCGCCGCTCGCGCAGCCACGGCAGTAGGTCCCATTCAATGCCGCGACGCGCCAGGTTGTAGAGCAGTTGGTCGGTCGCCACCGCAGAACCTCCCGGAACCATCCACAATTCCTCCATGTCCTTGATGTCAAGATTGCTGACACCGTAGTAACGAATCTTGCCGGCTTGCTGAAGCGTCACGAACGCTTCCATTGTCTCGGAAAGCGGCACGCTGCCGCGCCAATGGAGCAGATAAAGGTCAATCCGGTCAGTCTTAAGCCGTCGCAGGCTCCGAACGCACGCGGCGACCGCACCCTCGCGCGATGCATTGTGGGGATAAACTTTGCTTGCCAGGAACACCTCGTCGCGCCTGCCCGCGATCGCTTCGCCGATCAACTCCTCGGCCCGGCCCTCGCCATACATCTCGGCGGTATCAATCAGGGTCGCACCAAGGTCGAGACCGAGCCGCAGCGTTTCGATTTCTTCCGCGCGGGTCGCACGGTCCTCGCCCATATGCCAAGTCCCTTGACCGAAAGCCGGCACCCGCTCACCGGATGGCAGTGCGACTGTCCTCATGGAGACTTACATTCCCTTCAGATACTCTTCGACAAACTGCACCGCCATCGCCACCTCGCCGACAGCCGAGGCAACTTGGCCGGCGGAGTTTCCAGCGCCGACGATTATAACATCCGCACCATGGCACAACTGTGCCTTTTTGTTGGTCGTCACGTACTCAGATGGCTGTGCCGCGCCAGGCAGGCTGAGCGCCCTTGGGAAGCAGGGCGCTTACCATCATCAATTCGCCAACGTTCTCCGGCGTGATGAGGCCCCGCAGCCGCCCCAGACGATCCACTACCGGCAACGCGGGGAAACCGCTTTGCTGCATGAGCTGGAAGGCCTTGTCGAAAGGTTCGTCCGCTTGCACCACAGGCAGGTCGCGGCGCATGACCTTCACAACGTGAGTTTCCGGACCATGGCGCTTCAAGGCGGCGATAAGGTCGTCGCGCGTAAGCACGCCCAGCACGCGGTCGTCGTTGTCCACCACGGGAAACTCGTGCTGCGAGGTGCGCAGCAGGGCTTCCACGGCGTCTTCCAGAGTGGCGTCGGGCGGCAGCCTCACCAGGTGTGTCACCATCGCCTCGGCGACCCGCAAATTCAGCGAAAGATCTTTCATCTGCGCCATTGCGGACTCCTGTTGCGCACCGAGGTAGATGAAAAACGCGATGAAGATTAGCATCGGGTTGGTGAAGAGTCCGACGAAGCCGAACACGAATGCCAGCGCCTGGCCAATCCATGCCGCGATCTGGGTAGCGCGGGCGTAAGGAAGCGTCATGGCCAGAAGCGAACGAAGCACGCGCCCACCGTCCATCGGGAAGGCCGGAATGAGGTTAAAGAGCACCAGCATGACATTCACCGAAGCCAGCTTTGCCAGCATACCGACGCCCGGCTGCTGCACCTGCTCGACGTGTTCGAGATCGGCGGGCCGGCCGAGAAAGAGAATGAGCACGGCGGCAATGACGACGTTAACCAGCGGGCCCGCAATGGCCACGATCAGCTCCTGCCATGGCTTGTCTGGCATGCGCTGAAGGCGGGCCACCCCTCCAATCGGCAGCAGCGTAATGTCCGGCGTCGGAATACCGAAGGCACGCGCAGCCAATGCGTGGCCAAACTCGTGCAGCAACACGCATCCGAACAATGCGAGGACGAACAACACTCCAGGGATGGCGGCGGCCGCGCCGCCGACGTGATAGTAAGAGAATCCAATCCATGCCAGAAAAAGAAGGAAGGTGAGATGGATGCGAACTTCGGTTCCGGCAATCCGTGCAACTTTAATGGACCAGCGCATACGATCGAAAGCTTGAGTTGTTTGGTTGGTCGCTGAAATGCCGCAAATGGCGAGCGTTAAATGCTTGTCATCCGCAACTCTGCATTTTTCCGGCGAGTTTGCCCGGGTCCATGTGCATTGTCCAGCCTGTCCGCCCGGAGTTGCTGGTTGGAACTTCCGCCACGTCACACTGAGCCGCAGCCGGTCCAATTTGAGAGACTGAGGGCGGACAAAGATCAATGTCTGCGCCGAATTCCATGCAGATCAGCTTTCCGTTCAGCGCCAGCGAGACTAGGTTACGGGCAGCCATGGCTCCAAACCACAAACATGAGAACCCCGCACGCGCCTTCGGTGCGCCGGGGATTGAGCCGCGCTGGACGCACAGCGCGAAGGAGGGGATCGGAACAGCTTATCACTCGAGCTGCCACGTTTGGTTCACGCTCAGTCACGGAATCCTCAACGAAATCTACTACCCGACCGTCGACCAGCCTAACACGCGCGATGTCCAGTTGCTCATCACCGACGGTGAAAGCTTCTGCCACGAGGAGAAGCGCGACCTGCGACACGAAGTGGATTATCCGGAACGCAACTGCCTGCTTTACCGGCTCACCAATTCCGATCCGGCCGGTCGCTATCGTATCGTCAAACACGTGCTTGCCGATCCGCACCGTTCGGTGGTGCTTATGCACGTACGGCTCGAAGTGGCCGACGAAAACCTCCGCCGCAAACTGAAAATGTATGCCCTTCTCGCACCGCATCTCCTGCGGGGCGGCTCCGACAACTCCGCATGGGTTTGCGAGTTCGCCGGTCGCAGGCTTTTTCACGTCGCGCGCGAGGACGTTCACCTCTCGTTTGGTTGTGAGCCGGATTTTACGCGGCGTTCGGTTGGCTACGCCGGCGCGAGCGACGGCTGGCGGGACCTCGTGGATAACTTACGCATGGACTGGGAGTTCCGCGCCGCCGAGCGCGGCAACATCGCGCTCACCGCGGAGCTGGACTCTTCGCGCGAAGAGTGGACGCTCGGCATTGCGCTTGGCCGCAGCGCGCAAAGCTCGGCGACGAAGCTGTTGCAGTCTCTGGTTGATCCCTTCGAGCAACACCGCGAAAGCTACGTGCGGCAATGGCGCCGTACCGAGATTGGAGAGCAATACGACATTAGCGCCCATACGGGCGACGAGGGTGGCACGTACCGCCTGAGCCGCTGTGTACTGCTCGCGCATGAGGACAAACTTTTCCAGGGCGCCATAATCGCCTCGCTAAGCATTCCGTGGGGCGAGATCAAGGGCGACGACGAGATCGGCGGCTACCATTTGGTCTGGACGCGCGACTTGGTGCAAAGCGCCACTGCCCTGCTCGCGACAGGACAGAGCGCCACACCGTTGCGCGCCCTGATCTGGCTCGCATGCATTCAAAAGGCCGACGGCGATTTTCCGCAGAATAGCTGGATCGACGGACGTGCTTATTGGAGCGGTGTGCAGCTCGACGAAATTGCTTCGCCGATCCTGCTCGCGTGGCGGCTCCAGCGCGAAGGCAGACTCTCCACCTTCGATCCGTGGAATATGATTGCGAAGGCATCCCGCTATTTGCTGCTCCAAGGGCCCGTCACTGGTCAGGAACGTTGGGAAGAGCAATCGGGCTACTCGCCTTCCACGCTGGCAGTCGTCATTGCCGCACTCGTCTGTGGCGCGGAATTTGCCCGCCGGCGCGGAGAGGATGGCGCAGCGGAGCTCATACTCGCATACGCCGATTGGCTCGCGGCCCACCTCGAGGACTGGACGGTGACGTCACACGGCGAACTCGTCCCGGGCAAGCCGCGCCACTACGTGCGCATCACCCCCTCCGACCCAAAGTCAATCGATCCGCACCCAGACGTGGACGCTCTCGAAATCCAGCTTGCAAACGGCGCCGGCCGCCACCCGGCGCGCAATGTGGTGGGCGGCGATTTTCTTCACCTTGTCCGGCTCGGAATTCGCGATGCAGACGACCCGTTGGTGCTGGATTCACTTGAGGTGATCGACCGCGTTCTCAGGCGCCAGCTCCCGCAGGGCCCCTGCTGGCGCCGCTACAACCACGACGCTTACGGCCAGAAGGACGATGGTTCAGCTTTCGACGGCACGGGCGTGGGCCGCTCCTGGCCGATTCTCACAGGCGAACGCGGCCATTACGAACTCGCCGCCGGACGCGACCCGCTGGCTCACATCAACGCGTTAGAACGCATGGCCAATTCCGGTGGTATGCTTGCCGAGCAGCTCTGGGACGATGATGATTCGCCAGGGGGCAGTTTTAGACGAGGCGATCCCATCGGCTCGGCGAATCCGCTCTGCTGGTCTCATGCGGAGTACCTCAGCCTCGTTCGCAGCCGGGGCGACGGTGTCGTCTTTGACCGCGTCGAGCCCGCGTACCAGCGCTATGTCGCGCAGCCGGTGCCCAGCGGCCACGAGATCTGGAGCTTTCGCCATCAAACACGCCATATACCACTCAAAAAAACACTGCGCTTGCTAACCGAAGCGCCTGCCATTGTTCGCTGGAGCAGCGACGCGTGGCGGAACGTCCATGACTCCCAGACGAGATTGAGCGGTTTGCCCAATCTGTTCTTTGTCGATCTGCCGACGGAGACACTGCCGGCCGACGCAGTGATCGAGTTCACCTTCCGTTGGCCCGAGGCCGAAAAATGGGAAGGACAAAATTTCCGCGTGTTCCTCGGCCGATAGCATCCTGCCCTACTTTCCGGCGCACGCGAGACACTCGCTCAGAGCGGCTAACGCCGTTCTCCTATAGTGATACCGTTTGACGGTCGATAATGTTAGCTGACCATCGCCACAGTCCCACTCGTCACTTTCTCATTGTTTTGCGGTCCCTTTGACTTAAACACTTCGCAAAACTTTCATTTGGGGGGCACTTCGAAATGGGCACTATTGTGTGGTGCGGGATTGATTGGTTTCCAGGGTGCGCTGGGCTCAAGCGCATCTCAGCGCCGCGCGGAAGCTTAGTGACCGTCAGTTTACTAAGCATGAGGTGAGCTTTGCAGAATAGCCAGCCTATAGCAGCCTTGCGAGGTAACCCGATACTTTGGTGATAGCGCCTTGCTGCTTCGAGAGTAAGGCATCCGTCACAACAATTGTAACTAAGGAGAAAAACCGATGTCATTTAGCGATACAATCCTGGCGGAACCGAGACCCTCTAGTGTTCGCGAAGTCTTACTGCCGCGTCGTGAAAAATACCACCCGTCACCTTCGGACTGGCGCGATGAAGTCCTCTATTTTCTCCTGCCAGACCGCTTTAGCGACGGCCGGGAGGATAGTCGGCCGCGATTGGATCGTACCAACCTGGCTGCCGCGCGTCCCGCAACATTTCGGTTCGATCGCTGGTCGGAATCGGGCGGCGCCCGATACCAGGGCGGAACAATCAAGGGGATAAGCACGAAGCTGGAATACTTGAATAGGTTGGGAACAACCGCCCTTTGGATCGGACCGATTTTCAAGCAACGAATACATGGCGATACTTTCCACGGTTACGCGATTCAGGATTTTCTGGAGGTCGATCCGCGATTCGGAACACGAGAGGATTTGGTCGAACTTGTCGCCGCCGCGCACGCGCAGGGATTGCGCGTGATTTTGGATGTGATCTTCAACCACTCCGGTTGTAACTGGCTCTATGCCAGTGGACAGCGAACGCCTCCATACAAGCCGTTCCCAGGCTTCTACCAAAAAGGACCCTGGCTCGATCCCGACGAACACCCTGTGGCCACAATTGGCTCAGCCGATGCCGATTCGGGAGTGTGGCCAACCGAGTTGCAGCAGGATGGATATTACACTCGCGCGGGAACCGGGAGTCTGGGCGCGGGGAGTCTTGATGATCCAACGGCAGAATTCCGGCGGACCGATTTTATCGAGTTGCGGGACTTCAATTTTGATGGGACAGAGGCTCTCGACGATTTGGCGCGTTGTTATAAGTATTGGATTGCGCTTACCGACTGCGATGGCTTTAGGCTCGATACCCTCAAGCACGTATCCCAGGAGACCGGGCGAAGTTTTTGCGGCACGATCAAGGAATTTGCCGCAAACCTCGGGAAGGCCGATTTCTTTCTCGTCGGTGAGGTTGCCGGCTCTGACGACGATGCGGCGCGATACCGGGAAGTCCTCGGACGCAACCTCAACGCGACGCTCGATATCGGCGGCGTGCGGCCGACCCTGGGCGGAGTGGCAAAGGGGTTGATCGCGCCTGAGGCCTATCTGCATCTTGCCAAGGTCTGGGACGACGCGCTCGGTTCACATCGTGATGCCGGCGAGCGCCACGTTTCCATCCTGGATGATCACGACCACGTATCAGGTCCAAAAATACGCTTCTCCACGGATGCAGCCTCCGATGTACAGGTTGTCGCAGGCACCGCCCTGCAAATCTTTTCCCTGGGCATCCCCTGCATCTACTATGGATCCGAGCAGTCCTTTGCCGGTCCTGAGAAGAAGGTTCGTGATCAGTTCTTACCGGATTTCAATTCCGGTCACGACAAATTCCTCCGCGAAACGATGTTCGGTCCCGAGCACCCGAGACAGAGCGGACGCGCAGGGCTCCTAGCCGGAGCAGAAGGACTCGACACTGGTCTGCCGGGATTTGGCCCGTTTGGAACGACCGGGCATCATTGTTTCGACACGACATCTCCCGCCTTTCTGCGAATTGCCGCCCTTAATGCAACGCGCAAGGCTTTTCCTGCGCTGCGAGTCGGCCGGCAGTACCAACGACCAATTTCGAACTTTTCAGCGCCGTTTGGTCTGCCGGGAGCGGGAGAACTGATCGCTTGGTCGCGAATTCTCGACGATGAAGAAATCGTTTGCATCGTAAATGGGCACGGACGAGAGCGCCGCGGCGGAGATGTTTTGGTAGACGCGAAATTGAACGGCAGGAGTAGCGCAGCATTTCAAGTCATTGCAAATAGCGCACAGGCCGCTGATCCGGCCTTCAGCGGTAGTCATCCTATCGGCGCGCGACTTCCGGTGAGATTTAGAGATGGCGCGGCGTTCATAGAAATCCGTGACGTGAATCCCTCAGAAATCGTCTTGCTCTTGAGTCATCCTTAATTTGACGGGTCAGATATAATAGTCGCCAACACTGCCAGTTATTTCCCTCCTTGCGCGCGCACGGAAACCAAACGCGTGACATCAGCGATGTGCCGGAATTCCGTTGCTGCCGGGCTCCATAGATCAGGTTGCCCGGATGGCCCGGGATGCGATATTCTCTCCGGGAGTGAACAACGCACTGACCTGGCTCTTCGTCGGCGCGCTTATAACCGCAACTGCCACCCAACTGTGGCTCGCAAAGCGCCAGATCCGTCACATCCGCGCGCACCGGGACGCGGTTCCCCGCATGTTCGCCGAGGCAATCCCGCTTGAGGCGCACCAAAAAGCCGCTGACTATTCGGTGACAAAGACGCAGCTAGGGATGCTGGAAATTGCGCTTGGTGCCTTCGCGCTCCTCGCATTCACCCTGGGCGGCTTCATCGACTGGCTCGGCGTGCAATGGGCGCGCGTCTTTGAGCCGCAGGGCCTCGCCCATGGCGTGGCGCTGTGCGTGAGCGTAGCGGTTGTGCTTGGGGCGGTCGAACTGCCCTTCTCGATCTATCGCACTTTCGTTGTCGAGGCTCGCTTCGGCTTCAACCGGGTGACGCCGCGACTTTTTGTCCTCGACCTCCTTAAGCAGGCGATCCTCGCTGCCGCGTTCGGCGTTCCGCTCTTGCTTCTTGTCCTGTGGCTGATGGAAACGATGGGCGACCTATGGTGGCTCTATGTCTGGATCGCGTGGATGGCGTTCAACGTGCTCATGCTCCTGATTTTCCCGACTTTTATCGCGCCGCTGTTCAACCGGTTCACGCCGCTCCGGGATCCGGGTCTCGCGGGGCGCATCGAGGCGCTGCTGCGGCGCTGCGGATTCCGATCGAGCGGTCTGTACGTTATGGACGGTTCCAAGCGCTCCAGCCACGGCAACGCTTACTTCACCGGCTTTGGCGCGGCCAAGCGCATCGTGTTTTTCGACACGCTGCTCGCACGCCTGGCGCCGCCCGAAGTAGAAGCGGTCCTCGCTCATGAACTCGGCCACTACAAGCTTCATCACATCAGGAAGCGAGTGATGCTCCTGTTCGCGGCCTCATTCGGCCTCCTGTGGGCACTCGGTCAGCTAACCGGCAAGCCTTGGTTCTACGAAGGTTTGGGCGTTCCCAATCCGAGCACCGCGGCCGCATTGTTGCTCTTCATGCTGGTCGCACCCGTGTTTACCTTTTTCTTCCAGCCGCTCTCGAGCTTGTACTCGCGCCGACACGAATTTGAGGCCGATGCCTACGCTGCAACCCACGCCAGCGCTGCGGAGCTCGGAAGCGCCCTAGTGAAGCTCTACAAGGACAATGCCTCCACACTCACCCCGGACCCGATGCACTCCGCATTCTATGATTCACATCCAGCAGCGGCGGTACGGATCGCACGGCTGAGAATGGCATAAGCGGTGCCGAAATCCCCGCCTCGACCACAGCCTTTCGGCCGGGATCGATGATGCCAGTCTTCTCGATCATTTTCTGCAAGAGATCTTTCAGCATGCGTCCACAACGACTGAGCAAGGCAGATAGCACACTTGCGGCGAAAGCCAGAACGTCGAGACCAAAAATCGGCCTTCGTGACATTGATTTTGAAACTTTAGTTTCGTTGA
The DNA here is from genome assembly GCA_963810765.1 of uncultured Verrucomicrobiae bacterium. Taxonomy (GTDB): domain Bacteria; phylum Verrucomicrobiota; class Verrucomicrobiia; order Chthoniobacterales; family Terrimicrobiaceae; genus DASTFP01. The sequence goes on along the minus strand of CAWEOV010000007.1, from coordinate 136,658 downwards.
CCGTTGAGCTTTTAAGGGCTCAGGCCACATTCGCGAAAGAAGCAGTTTCATCTCTAACCTCCGAAGTTGAGGAAGCCGCGAGCCGTACGATCGCCTCCTCCGCCAGATCCGGAAGAAACAAGTGCGGGAACGGCGTGCGCCACGCCACCTCCTCCGCCTCTTCGATCGCTCTTCGAATCCGCGATCCCTCACCGGGAAAACGGCGTTCGTATTGCGCTTGCAGCCTCCCCTTCAAATCATCGAGTGCGGCCATCAACCTCTCGCAAAAGACGTCGAGCGTATCCGGCTCAGCACAATTGGGTGTCATCAATAATCCGTTCATAATTCTAAACTTAGCTATTTGTATTTGACTGGACGTCTATTAGTTAGGCAAAAAGATGATGAGTTTATGCGGGCGCCCCAACCTTTCGTGCTCCCAAGAGGTCGAGAGCGTCAGGATAAATGTCCCGGAGGACTTCGACGTTGTTTTCAATGCGGGCCTGGGTCAGCGCGCCCTGGATAAACATGAACAGCGTTCGGGCTTTGGCCTTTGCGTTGGGCGCTACGATCAGGCCTTTAGCATGCGCGTCTCGAATCGCCGATTCGAAATAGGTCATCTTTCGATCAAGGATCTCCTGAATCTTACCGCGAAGCACTTTATCTTGAGTGCAAACCTCGCTTCCAAGCGCGTAGAGAGGGCACCCCAGAACGGCCCCACACTCCTTCTTAATCGCAACCAAACGTTCGTAATTGAATGCAAAGTAGCGCTCCAAACGCTCCAAAGGCGGCACCGTCGGAGAGAAAACGTTATCGAGCTGCGCTTGATGCTTTTCCCAATCGGCTTCCAACGCCGCAGCGGCCAAATCCGACTTGGACTTGAAGAAATAATAAAAGCTTCCTTTTTTCACGCCCGCTTGCTCGCAAATGGCGTCGACCGATGTGGCCCCATAACTATTCCCCCAAATCATCCTCAGGGCCGCCTCGGTCAGGCGCTCTTTCGCCGTGCTCCTTCTTGGCATACCACAAATTCTGCGTTGTTTACTAAACAGTCAACTATTAATTTGGAACAAAGTAACTATTCACGAAACGCGGCTACGGCCTCAACAACGTCTAGCCAAAACGCATGAGAGCCGACAGATACGCATTTGAATATATCTAATTCGACCTCAGATATTTATCGTCGCTTTCCTTCATCCAGGCGCACAATGAGGGAGTCGAGCTCTCTATTGGCGTTTTTGAGCATATCCAGGAGATATGCGGCCTCCCTTTCCTCTGGAGCGTGACGTCTGGCAAGTCTTGTAAACAAAGCTCCTGCTGCCAAGAGAGTGCCGGCCAACTGCTGACCCAATTCGTCTTGGAGCGTCTCCGCCAATTCGGTGCGAATCTCTTGTTCTGCAATCACACAAAGCGGTTCGCGCGCCGAATGCGCTCCGCATGGGTCTGTTCGGTGCCCTGAGACCTTTCCCCGCCACAGCCTGAGGCAATCCCTCGGGGCTGGCTTGTTAAATCGCCTCTATCTTTCATCCCCTGTGGATTGAACAGGCTGCTGGTGCCGATTATGATGTTTCAAGTTGCGTCTAAGAAGGCGCGCAAAAAGGCTGGGAAGAAGAATGACGCCGCATGTTGCAAACACCGCCGAGAAGATCGTCACCGCTGGCGTCCTCATCATCGGCAACGAAATCTTGTCAGGCCGCACCCAGGACTTGAACCTCAACCATATTGCGAAGGGCCTGAGCGATGTGGGCGTGACCCTGTGCGAAGCGCGCGTAATCCCTGACGTGGCTAACACCATCGTTGCGACCCTAAACGATATGCGCGCCAAGTTCGACTACGTCTTCAGCACCGGCGGCATCGGCCCGACGCATGACGACATCACGCTGGAATGCGTTGCGCAGGCTTTTGGGGTGCCCTGTACGCTCCATCCCCAAGCCCATGCCATCCTCCAGGAATGGTATAAGGACCGCCCGGGCCAGCTTAACGCGGCACGGCTGCGCATGGCGACTGCGCCTGAAGGCTCGACCCTGATCGTTAACCCGGTCTCGCGGGCTCCCGGCTTTCGCATGGGAAACGTTTTTGTCATGGCCGGCATTCCCCAGATCATGCAGTCGATGTTCGACTACGTGAAGCCGACGTTGGAAGGGGGTCGCCCCATACTGTCGCGCAGCGTGCGCTGCAATCTGCCGGAAGGCGTCATCGCCAAAGGCCTGGAAGACATCCAGAACCGCCATCCGGATTGTGACTTGGGCTCCTATCCGTGGCAGAAGGACGGCAAGTTCGGCACCAGCCTGGTTGCGCGCGGCCACGACCCCGAGCGCGTCGATGCCGCCACAAGAAAGGTGATCGAAATGGTCCTGAGACTCGGCGGCAATCCCAAAGAGGAGTAGCCCGCAAGGTGGGCTGCATCTTCCACCTCCGCCCTCCGGGCGTCTTTTGAATGCGAAAAGAGACTCGATCGGTGATCGGCACGAAGGATTTTTCAACCATGCGAATTCAGACGATTCGAGAAACGGCATAAGGCGACTAAAGGATTCAGGCCGCCGTGACGAGTGCCACGACGGCCTGTTGTTCCCCCCAGAACGCAGTGAACATGAACGACGTTTCAAATTGCGCAAGAGAAATAATGGCTGAAATGGGCTATAAGGTCTGATTTTAGCTCAGCTGGTCTTAATTAATGTTCCGCGCCGGAATTCCTTACTCCTGTCGGCCAGATTTACAGCTTTCAGGCAGCTTTTCATCAACGGCATCATGCAATAAGAGTCCTATCAGCCTCAGGTTGTGCAACTTGCTACGGATTAGGCCTGCTTGGCATGGCTTCTGCTTTGTTGCAAGCCGGTCAGCATCAGTCATTAATCCTCCCAGGTCCACTCATCTCCAATTGCGGTGACAGGCTCCATGCTATCGGAATCCCGATCAAGCCGAGTTCTTGAATCGAGTAGCATTGATTGGGGTCGGCACAAGAACTCCCCGACGTGAGAAAAGGACACGAAATTCCTCCCTCCGTTGCCTCCATTAGCCGCAGTCAGGGTGAAGTTGAATCCTTTAGTGCCGGATCCTCCGAGTCCATTCGTATCTCATCGCTGAATAGTTGATCAGCGTAAATGCCACCGCGGAGGAACTCTGTTCGATGGTGAGCCCTCGTTTGAAAACGTGTGGGATCCGGTAAAGACAGCCTGCGTGGGGTCATTGAAGAAGTTCCATGTCCCATTCGACGTGGCTGTCTGCCCCAAGCGAGCTTCCCTGCGCGGAAAGCGAGATCGAGTTCAGCAAGCTGCCGCGCGCTGGCAAAACTCGGTGCCTAGTCGAATGGATTGACCATCCTTACCCGCGTTTTTTGAAAATCGCGGGTGTTGCGGGTGACAACAGTGAGTCCGCGTTCCAGTGCGGTCGCGGCTATCATTCCATCAAGCAAGGGCAACTTGTGTCCCCTCTTCCTCAAATCCACCACCAATCTTGCCCACCGCCGGCTCACTGCGGCGTCCCACGGAACGCAGTCGATTGCTTGCACCACAGCCTCGAGCCATTGCTCCAGTCGGGCGCGCTTGCGCCCTGCGGGAAGCGTCAGGATTCCGACCAGCAGCTCGCCGAGAATGATGGAGTCCACTACAAAATCTTCCTCATTGGCAATCAGCCATTCAACAACCTTTGGGTCCGGTGCCGGCTTAGTTGCCTCGCTTAGGATATTCGCGTCAACGAGATAGGTCATATCAATTCCGGCACCGGGATGTCGTCGGTCGTCTCCGTCCTGTCCATCGGCGTAAACCGGCCCTTCACCGGGCAGGCAAGAAGGAGTTTCACCAAGCCCTCGTTGCGTTTAAGCGCTTTTCGCGTTAGGCGGTATTCACCCTGATCGATTCGCTCGATCTCAAATACCTGGCCAGACTTAATGCTGTCTTGCTCGCGGATTGCTGCAGGCAAGACGAATTGGCCCTTGCTGGACATTGTTGTCGTCATCTCTAGTAAGATTCCGTCTTACCAGTCGATGTCAAGGCGTTTCAACCCGACGCTGGTTCCTACCTTCCTCTTTTCTATGCTTGGAATCAACGGTGCTCGCCGACAGGCCAAACTTTCGCACTACATCGTCACGCGTGATTTCCCCATTATTGATTCGATCCCACAGATGGTTCCGAAAGCTGATTCCGTTGTCGGATCAGGCCGGCGAGCAGGGCGATGACGCCATCCTTGCGCTTGCCGTTGCCTTGCACCCACTCGCGGTGCCATCGGATTCCTCCGGAGAGGTAGAATGCTTGTTTGGACGGTAAGCGTCGAGAAACGCTCGGGTGGCGCAGTTAAGGCTATTGCGCCACTAAAATAGTCGATGTTGCGCGATTCGACCAATTGCGCCACTAAAACGCCGTATGTGGCGCGATTTTGGGATTGAGCCACCTTTATTGAGCCGCGGTGGATCGCAAGCGTAAAGCGCGTGGAACGGGCGTTTCTCAGGCTCACATGGAAGTTTCCCTGGTCAATGATGGGCGGAACGCTCCTGCTTGACTCCGCCTCAAAATAACAGGATTTACTTCAGCCCGTATTCCTGGCGCTGAAGACAAAGCTCTTGCACCTACCCATTGCGACGGAGTCGATCCTTGTTGCAAACTGACCCCTTACATTCGCCTTACGTTAACCCTTACGCCTCCAAAGATAGGCTTCTTCTAGCGCAATCGATGAGTCTCTCGCGTCCTGAAGAAGGTTGGATGGTCTCCTTGCAGCCTTTGATAACGCTTTCAATGGCCGAGCGCGGCTTTTTTGGGAAGTCCCTGCAAAGTTTGTCCACAACGTGTTCAATCTCCCAGTCCTGCCATGAACCTGTTTCTCGGTCTTTTGCGGGATCCTCTCGCATAGGTGTTAGGGTAGACAACCATCTGTTCAATGCAAGGAAGTCCAACGCGCGTCGGGCAATCTTCAATACCGAACGTTCAAGGCAGATCTCCTGATAGTCTCGAAGGGGAAAATTACGCAACGTTTGATTCGCATCAATGACGTCAGCGCGCTCTCGGTAAATTTGGGGGGAAGTTTCGGTTTCTGTTCCTGTGCGCCGTATCTCAACTTGTGCCAAGCCGTGAGTTGGGTTACATCCTCCCAAAAAATGAAGCGCGGCGTCACCAAGCCAGAAGAACATGCCGCCATCAAAGCTGAAACCAAAGCGGAGAACGCCGGCTTCCGCATGAGCGAGACTCTCTTGTCAGAAATGGATCAAGATGCGAGCGCACAAGGGCCAGATCTTCATCGTCGGACGCCGATCGCCGAACCTTAGCTGGTCTAGTTGCTCGCCGAGCGCCCTGGATATAGCTCCAATTAAGCCCGTTCCTGCCCCAGGGGTCGCCGTTTCTTCTTATTCTTCATTTCTGCGCAGTCTGCACTAGTACCTTAGGCGCGCCGCGACGCCAAGGGTGTCGTTAGCCGCCTAATTGTCAATAAGCATTAAAGATCGAAAAGGATCTTTATAATGCTCGACGCAGCGCTCTCGTAATTGGCTGAACAAGTCGAGGATCACCGTTGGTCGGTTGATCTACCGAATGCGGCCCTCCTCGGTGCTCCATCCACGCTGATCTTTCTTTTCAAGTGCGGTCTCAGCGGGAGTCAGCTGGTCTCCCTTGGTGGCGCATCCGATGATTAGTAAAGAGACAAGGAGCGCAAATGCGGAAGACGGTAACTTCATAACAACTCCTACCACTTTCAGCATCGGCTAACAACAGAAAAACGGCGATCGCGGGCATGAGCGGTTGGGATGGCCAGAGGTAGTCGCCAATGACCTGATGTGCTCCGAGCCGCCAGCGTGCGCGGCCTTGTTATAAACCCTACTGGAGGAACTCGCGGGGCTACCCACGGGAGTGTCCCGCCCGGACCCCTAAGGGGTCGCCTTGTCTCCGCGGCTGTTCCTTCGCGAACCGCGACGCCATATGCTCGGGCTAAGCTCCAACGTCCGCCTTAAGAAGTTCCGGTTGCTCGTCATCGTTCACAGCCCGCTCCATTGGATTGAGCGACACCAAGGAGGCGTCCGAGTCTACCCACATCGCGTAAAATGCGATTCGGTTGCTATCTAAATCGCCTCTCGAACCGGACAACTCTGACACTTCCGTCTCTTCACACCTGGTTGGAAAGACCCGCCTAATTTTTCAGTAAGAACAGATTAATCCGATACACTTAAGATTAAGAAACTAGACACAACCTATTATTACCGGCTAACGACAGCTACTCGAACCGCTATATCAATCAATACTGGGGCGATGGCGTTCTGATATATACTGTTAATGCCAGGATCGCCACGGGCGATTCGCCGGTGGCGATCCAGTCACGCACGACCTGTTCGAACTCCTCTGTCGTCTTGCCGGTGTGCGTGGCGAGGACGAGTTCAAGGAGGGCGTGCTCCCCACCAGCTGCCAAGCCCTTCAAATCACCTGCGAGGACCGACTTGAACGGCTCGGTTTCCTTCCACTCAGGATGCTGCGGCGCGAGGGCCTTCACGCGGAGATCGAGTTTGCCGTTGCAAACCGTAAAACTCATCGTGCTAACGCTAGCTCTATGATATCTAAAGCGCGTTTCCCCAACATCTCATCGCGCGGAGTATGAAAAATGTTGCGCTAGCACCCGGATTTTTATGCTTTCCTGCCACGCTTACAAACGTGATTTTCAAACCGGCTGATTTACACGATGTGCAAATAGCCGCTGAGAACTAATACTGCGAATAATCCTTGCGATTTGCGCCAAACTATGCAGGATAAACGGAGCATCCCCGCATCAGGTCGGGGTGCAGCATGACGACGGTATTTCTCAGCCACAAGAGCGAACATGCGTCCGGGGCAAAAACCCTGATCGAAGCGCTGAGCATTGTGTTCGGAAGAGACGAAATTTTTCTCGCGGAAGACATACAGAAGGGCGCCGACTGGAGGGCGCAGATCGATCGGGAGCTTGGCGAGGCAAAGTGCTTCGTACTGTTATACACCGATCCCCAATTGGACTGGTCGTGGTGCTTTTATGAGGCCGGGGCTTTCGCTAAGACGGGGCGTCCGGTCTTTTGCCTTCATCCAGCCGACGTCGAGCCCCCGAACCCACTTGCAAACCTGCAGACCATCAAGGCGACGCCCGACGACCTCGAACGCTGGATCCGAAACCAACTCTGCTCGATTGAAGGTTGCCGACAACCCAGTGCCAGAGACATTTCCGCAAGCATCGAGAAAATCGCGAAGCTCATCAACGACACGAGCCCGGTTGAGGAGCGGGTACTAAAGCCATTTATCTGGATCGAACCATCTTGGCCCGGAGCGGGCGAACCGAATTGGAACGACACGAGTAATCTTGCCAAAGTCGATTTCTCGTGCGCCGCCGTCTCGATCGACCCAGAATCTGCTACGCAGCTGGGGATTTCTGGCGTCGCCCAGAAACTACCAGCTTCTACGGTTCCTTCGTGAACTGGATAACGACGCGGAATGGAAAGATGACAGAGTGGAGTTCTGGATCGAAAAATTCTTCGAGGCGCTGCGCGAGGCAGCGAGAGGGCACCTGTACTTTCAGGAGGCAGCATATTTCCGCCATGAAAGCGGAAGGATTTTCCGACCCATCGTTGTCAGCCTTGCGAGGAGCTCCAGCGGAGCGAAATGCAGACTGCGCGTGGTATTCGCGTCTGCGTTCGGTTCGCCGTTGACCGACAACCCCGGTCTAGTACAGCGACTCTCCGATGGGATACGCTTGGCGGTTCGCACGCGCCTTGAAGTCCTGGATCCGTTTCTTGGCCGCATGTCTCAGGTGCATCGGGACAAAGTCCTGAGTACGCGCGAAAGAGACGCGATCGCGAGGCGCTGCAAAGTTGGAGACCGCGTGATCGAGGCTCTCGACGCCATCTGGCAGGAGGCTATGGCGCACGGAATAAGACCGGGCGGTCCTCCCCCAGCATTATTCGAAGGACCGGCTCAGCGTGAATATGAGGAGCTCCGCAATCACTCGCTGGCTACGTGGCAGGAACTCAAGGAGAAGGCACAGGAGGAAGACGAGAAGGGAAGGTTCGAGTATCCGGAATCGGAGCGACTGCTCGGCGAACTGAAAAATGAGGTTTCCTCGATTTTGCGGGCTGGGCTGTGATAAAGGAGAAGACAGCCATGAACAGGAACAGGAGCGGTCGGCGTTACGACCGGGAGTTTAAGAACGATGCCGTCGCGCTGGTGCGCGCTGGACGCACAATCACCGAGGTGGCCCGAGATCTGGGCGTCTCCAAATGGTCGCTGGGGCACTGGGTGCGGCGGGCCGAGGAGGGCCAGATGCTCAGCGAACCAAAGACGCTGGCTTTAGAGACGCCCGAGCAACGCGAACTGCGCCGCTTGCGCCAGGAACTGGAGTATGTGAGCCGACAGCGCGACATTTTAAAAAAAGCCTTGGGCATCTTGTCGGCGGAGATGCCACCGCACGCTTCACGATGATGGAAAAGCTCGAGCATCAATATGGCGCCGACGCTCTGAGTGAGGCCCTCGAAGTGAGCGAAAGCGGCTTTGCCGCGCATCGGGGCAAGCAGGATGGTCAGCGTTGGAAAGAAGACGCCGAGCTGCGAGCCTTGATCGCTCAGAGCTTTGAGCAAAGCCGAAACACCTACGGCAGTCCGCGCGTGCGGCTCGATCTGCGCGAGTTGGGCAAACGCTGTGGCAAGAACCGGGTTGCCAGGCTTATGCGCGAGAGCGGCCTGCGCGCGCGGCAGAAGCGCCGTTTCCGGCCTCGCACCACCGACAGCCGCCATAATCACAAGATCGCGGAAAACTGGCTGGCGAAGGTGCCGGCGCCGGATCGTCCGGGCCAGCTCTGGCAAAGCGATATCACCTACATCGAGACCCAGGAGGGCTGGCTTTATCTGGCCTTTACTCTCGATGCCTGTTCGCGCCGCTGCATCGCACATCACTGCCGGGGAGACATGCTCGGCGAGTTGACCACGAGGACCTTCAAGCACGCGGTGACCAGTCAGCGACCGCTCGTTGGTCTTATCCACCACAGTGATCGCGGCAGTCAATATGCCGCCGATGCCTTCCAGCATTGCCTGAGGGCCTGGGGCGTCACTCCAAGCATGAGTCGCAAGGGCAATCCTTATGACAACGCCCTGGCTGAAAGCTTCGTCGCTACGCTGAAAACTGAATGCTTCGCCGGTTCGATTCCGCCGACGCAAGCCGCCGCTAAACTAATGATCTTCGACTATATCGAAACCTTCTATAACCCTCGTCGCAGACACAGCGCTTTGGGTTATCGCTCGCCCGCGCAGTTTGAACACCACTGGCTCTGCTCGCAGCGCCAGGGTTGTTCTGGCGGTGGCAGCCTGGGCGGCGAGACCTGCCTTACTGAGCAGGTCGGCTCTAGCCGCCCGGGCTGTAAACAACTCCCACGAGTTGTTCAAGCCGCCGGAAACAACCCGCTCCAATCACCAAAGCGCTTTCAATGCAGCAGCCAAACCATTAACCTCAACTAAGAAACAAGAGTCCAGTCCGCGTTTTCGAAGAAAGATCAAAAATCACTACAAGCCTATCTCGACATTAGCCTTCCCCGTTTGCGAGAGTTGCTCACGTGAGGGCATCAGTGACCGAAACGCCTCCAGCACACGCCCCTGCTTTCCCCCGACCCTCCGCGGCTCCCGCCGCCCCACCACGAACTGAACCCAGCCATGCTCGACAGTCTCGACACACTCATTGCCTTCGCCGTCGTGATGACGGTCGTCAGCCTCCTCATCACCGTCGCCGTGCAGATGCTCTCCGCGTTGTTCAATCTGCGCGGTAAAAACCTCGCTCAAGGCCTGGTCGAGACTTTCCTCACCGTCGGCGGCAACAAAGCGGATGACACTGCCAAGATCACCCAGACCGAGGCGGAGCAGCTCGCCGGTTACCTCCTCACCCGCACCGGCCTTTCCGATCATGCTTTCAACAGCAGTGGCAGCATCAGTAATTCGGCAGACCGCGCCAAGTACGCCGCGAATCCCAACCCGCTCGGCGGCTTCGGTGGCTGGTTCAACTGGACCCTCGCCGCGGCCGTGCGACCCGATGAAATTTTCTCCGCCGTTCGGGAGTTGGCCAGGCTCCCGGTCGAAGGCAAGGACAGAGCCCTCATCGATATCGCCAAAAAACTCCTGACGGGCGTCGGGGTGGACTCCGACATCGTCGATGAAGCCGCGAAGAAGAAAGCCGAGCTTAAAACCCTCACGGAAAACCTGGCCAGCGCGATGAGAGAAGCCGCGGCCGCCGCCGGCGGGCAAGCAGCGCAGGACGCTTTCCAGGCTCGGGTCGCCACACTCCAGGTGGACGCCGAGGCCGCGCTCAGGGAAGTCACGAACGAGGCTATCAAATTCGCCCAGGGCGTCGAAGCCGGCTATGAGCGCTTCAAATTCTGGTTCGAGAGCGGGCAGGACCGCGCCCAGCAGTGGTTCACCACCAATACCCGCTGTTTCACCATGGGTCTCGCCTTCGTTTTCGCCTTCGCCTTCCAGCTCGATACCGTGGAGATCTATCGCGACCTCGTGCGCAACCCCACCAAGGCCAAGGCAATCGCCGCGCAGGCCGGCGGCATCATCGCGCAGAGCGAGAGCATACTCGCCGAAAAGGGCAATCTCTACGAGGCGGCGATCACGGGCTGGATCGCCCAGCAGGGAGCCGGAGCGGAAGGCGACGCCGCCCGTGCCAAGCTCCAGCCCCTTACGAGCCTCCAATTCGAGCCCACCGATACCCGCGACAGCGCCAACGCCAAAGTCCTCGCCGCCCTCGGCGGCAGCGTGCCCGCCGAGGTCCAGGGGAAATTTGAAGACTCCCTCGACAAGGTCGCCTCCGCGAGCTTCAACGCCTCGAAGGATGACTACCTCAAACTGCGCACCGCTTTCGACAAGGCCGGCTTCGAGATCATCCCCGCCAGCGACGGATGGCGCTGGGGCGAACACTGGTGTGACGACCTCCACAAGCACCTCTTCGGCATCCTCTTCACCGCCGCGCTGCTCACCCTCGGCGCCCCCTTCTGGTTCAACACCCTCAAGAGCCTGACCAACCTGCGCTCCGCCCTGGCCAACGAACTCGACCCGCAGAACCCGAACAAACCCAAGAGCCCGATCGACCCCGCCACGGGCAAATCGAAAACGCCCCCCGGCCCGACGCTATGAAACGAGCCCCCGCTGTCGGCCCGCACAATTATGCGCACCCTCTGAACTCTGGGAACAAAAAGATGGACGCGAGGCCTGGGGATTTCTGCGTGAATGGTGTGCCAAGGCAAGAGCCGGCGGCATCCGGCAACTCCAAGCCATGGCGCAGACCCTCCTTCGCCATGCCCAGGGTTCCTGAGCTATTACAAGACCGGACTCACCAGTGGAAAGGAAAGCATGGAGCCTGTATGGGGAGGTATGCCGCCGGGAAGCTCCAAGATTGTTCAGTGCGGCTGAGATCTCATCGACTGCCGTCGGATCATCGGGGGAAAATGGAACCCGGAAAAGGGTTTCGCCGTTCGCTGTCGGTCTTGGGCACACTTCAACCGGTAAAACCAAGCCTTCGATAGCAAAGTGCAAATGTCGATCAGCAGGAATTACTCTTCACGCCGCGGTCGATTACCCGATTAAGCGCATGAACTTGGCCGAAAGATCCAAGACGCTTCGAGAAGTGGCAGATTTTGTGATTGCCTACAAACACTCAAATGGATCTTCGCCGAGACATCTAAAAGGAATGCGCTCTATCTTCTCCAAAGTCTGCGAGGACCTTGGAGAACGGCAAGTGAACGAAATTACCCGTGAAGCCATCGAGGAATGGCAGGCGGAGCAAGATGACGTCACCCTGAACACGCGAATTTCGTACGCACGACATTTTCACATCCTATTCAGCGAGGCGGTGGAACGGGGCTGGTGCGTGGAAAACCCCGTTGCGAAGCTGAAGCGAAATAGTGAGGCGCCAGGAGACCCGGAAAATCTGGTCCCCTGCCCAGTTCGCTCGATTTCTCGTATTGACGCCGCAGCTCGTTGAGCGCTGGTCCCGGCTCGACCGACTTTGATGCCACGGCAAATCCCTATTGATTCGAGCTTGCCCGAGCCATTTACTTTATGTTCCTCTCGTTAGGACATTAACCCGGTCGCCACAACATCAGCGAATCGCGCCCGATCCCCCTGAGGTACGCCGCAGGTGAAATGGGACCGATTGCGCCACTAAAGGGCGGGATCTGGCGCGATTCGAGGAATTGCGCCACTAAACCGCGCTAAATGGCGCAATTCGCAAGATCGTAGCGATTAGACCGGCAAAAACGTCAAGTTACTGGTCGGGGTACCCGTGCCATATTTCTCCGCCCAAATCCGCAGATTTACTGAGGCGTGAACGGATAATTTGAGCCGCTCAGAGACCCAACATCTCTCGAATTGCATTCTTAACAGCTAAAAACTGTCCGTCGCTCAACTTGCCGAGTTTACGGATCAAGGCGTGTTGGTCGATGCTGGCAAACCCTTGAATATTCAATGCGGAGTGCTTGGGAAGCCAGCGTGGTTTGCCAATGTCCACTTCTCCCCGTAGTCTCCGCAGCTGGGAAGTCAAAGGCACAACCACCACTAAAGCCCGGGCATCTTCCGGTTCGGGATAGGCTAGAACAAGCACTGGACGCTGCTTCGCCGCGAGGCCAAAATCCACGATCCAAACCTCGCCGGGACGGGGTTCAAAATTCACCCAACGCGTCCTCCCACACCTTGCCTTGCTCCATTGTGGACAGCAACCGTTCGGGATGGGTGGTGATAGCGAACGGAAGATCGTTTCGGAGTTCAACCTGGGCGAGAAAAATGTTAAAAGCGTCGCCGGGTTTCATTCCAAGGCGAGCAAAGACCTTCTCCGCCCGACGAAGGCGTGCTGTCGGAACACGGGCGCGGAAGAGTGTGGTTTCTGGCATGTCTCGAAAATGCTCAGAAATGCTCAGTGGTCAACGCGAATTCGTACACTCATATCTTTGAGATCTGACCAACATACACAGGTATTAGAATACGTGGCCTGCCGTCCGCTCGTGTCCCCGCCTTTTGTTTGTGGACCTTTGTCGGGTTATTTTTTCGTGCTTGGCATCGAGTTCATCGGGCGAAAGACGTTCAACGTTGCAGAGTTGCTCGGAGACATACCTGTCTCCCTTCCAAAGTCCTCGCTAGATCGGGCACGTTACGTAGCGGCCTACCTGGCAAACAAAGGGTGAAGAGGGCCGCAAGCCCTAATGTCGCACAGCTAGGTTGATTTCTGACACCGTTTTGGCTTCCGTCGAACGCCGACTCGATTGCTTGATCGCGCATTCGAGAGGCTACGAAATCGTACCGCCAGTTCCTTCCCTGCCACGGAGGGACAGCACAATGTCGACTTCAGCCCGGACCCTCCGCAGTCCTTCCTCCGACAATTGGGGTAGCAAGGAGATGATGTCGGCGATAATGGCTGGGCCTGGCGGTACTGGCCTTGCTGCAACGCGAGGGCCCGTTGAATGCTCGGGCCAGGAAGATTCATCTTGAACGTCTTGCCCTGCCGTAGTTTCCAAATATTCACAAAGTCCCATGGTCGGGGCGGCACATCCCGGAGAACATTCAGTCCACGCTCCATGTTTTGCAGGGAATAGCCGACGCAGCGGCTGCAGAAGGTAGGAGTCGTCTGGCTGAGCCGAATCGCCCAGCGAATTTGTGTTCCTATTGGTGTCATGCACAGAGGGCAGCCTCCATCATCGCCGATCATCATCAATGGGTGCAGACCCCTGGCGATCACAAAGGCTGAGTTTTTCCAGGTTCGGTTGCGAAGAAGACCCCAAAGGGCGGCAGCGAGAGCTGTGTTCCATCGAAGGCTGCCTCGAACCCGTGACCGTCGAGAGGTTGCCATCCTTCCGCGACCTTCATGGTGGCGGGCGCATTGGAGAAATTGAACACACACAACACCCGCTCGTTCACGTGACGTCGTTCGAAAGCATAGATCGGATCGGGTGTCTCCATCAGAATCTTATCCCCGGACACCAAGGCCGGGTGCTGCTTGCGCCACGCCAGGAAACGCCGATAGGCATTCAGCACCGATGCCGGATCAGCTTTCTGCCGCTCCACGCACAATTCGAGGTGCTCGTGCCAGATAGGCAACCAGGGCGTGCCGGTCGTGAAACCGCCTCGCTCGGGATCGTCTGTCCACGGCATAGGCGTCCGGCATCCATCCCGTCCCTTAAACATCGGATAAAACTCGATGCCAAAGGGATCGCGCATGGCTTCCAGAGGAAGATCGGCCTCGGTGAGACCGAGTTCCTCGCCCTGATAGACACAGATACTACCGCGCAGTGACAGCAGGCAGGCCATCAGCAGCTTGGCCAAGGCCTTCCTGTCTCCCCCCAACCGAGGCAGCACCTCCCAACGGCTGACGACGCGCTTGCTGTCGTGATTGCCGAAGGCGTGGGTGGCCCATCCGGTGCCGATCTCGCTCTCGAAACGGCCGATCACTGCGCGCAGTTGCTCGACGCCGAATTGATCCTTGATCATTTGAAAGGTGTAGCTGGTGTGCAGCGTCTCTTCGCCCTGGGTGTAACGGGCGGCGACGTCGATGCTGTCTGCGCATTCGGCGATCTCGCCAAGCAGGAAGCGGTCGGGATAACGGTTCACGAGGGCGCGCAGTTGCGCAAACCGCTTCATGATGTCCGGATGATCCCGGTCATAGAGATGTTGCTGGTGGGTATGTGGCATGTCCCGGCTGGTCATGCCTTCCCCGGAAATCTCACTCGCGGGCGGATTGTCCCGTAGTTCGGGATCATGCAGCAGCGTGACGATAGCGTCCAGCCGCAGCCCGTCGACTCCGTGCTCCAGCCAGAACTCCACCTCCCCCAGCATGGCGTCGATGACTTGGGGATTGTGCCAGTTGAGGTTGGGCTGGGCTTCCAGAAAGTGATGCAGATAGTACTGGCGGCGGCGCGATTCCCATTTCCAGGAGGGGCCGCCGAACACCGCCATCCAGTTGTTGGGCGGCGTGCCGTCCGGCTTGGGATCGGCCCACACGTACCAGTCGGCTTTCGGGTTGGTGCGGCTCTGGCGGCTCTCCCGAAACCAGGGGTGTTGGTCGGAAGTATGGGCCAGCACCATGTCCACCATGACCTTCAGCCCGCGCTGGTGGGCGGCTTCGATGATTTGATCAAAATCGGCGTTGCTGCCGAACATGGGGTCGACGATGCGGTAATCGGACACGTCGTAGCCGTAGTCCTTCATCGGTGATTTGAAGAAGGGCGAGATCCACAGCGCGTCGACGCCGAGCGCTTTGACGTAGTCCAATCTGGCAAGAATACCGGGCAGATCGCCGATGCCGTCGCCATTGGCATCGAAAAAGCTGCGCGGATAGATCTGATAAATGACTGCACCACGCCACCAGGGCGGGGTCGGGAGAGACTGATTGGCATCACTCATGACCGGATGAATCCTCTCAGTGGGGACGAATTGAGAAGCGACTGGAACAGTGACATAGCATAGTGCAGAGGGAAGTAAACAAGGTCTGCTGATTTCCGAATATCATGCCAGACCCGGAGTTATCCGAACGTTTATGGGCAGAGAAGCGGCCTCTGGCATTCATTCGGAGCCCAACCTGCCCGGAGGCAAACTCCCACGTCAAGCGTGAGATGAGAATCTTCGGCGACCGCGGCGACCTCCTCAAAAAGCGGATTGTCACTCACAGCGGTCTCCGATCCCTCTCCTTCTTTTCCCTTAAACTCCCCAAAAGGGGACCGGCCACGGCGGCAGAGTCCCGCAACAGAGCAAAGGTAGGCGGGCAGCGCATCACGGGAGCGGTTTTTCAGAGTTGGGCACGGCTTACAATAGTCATTATTGTAATCCGCGGTTGATCGAAGAGCGGGAGCGCGTCAACGATATCGCAAATTAAGGTGCAAAGCGCCAGCCGCCTCGATTCAGATCGACAAACGGGAGGTGTTGCCGGTCAAGTGCAGGCCTGGAGTAGTGAAAACGTTCTGACGTGGTTCCTGAGTCGACTCTCAGGATCAATTCTTCGATCGGTACCCAAAGCCCGCAAAGATCTGTGGACAATTTGTGCACACTTTTGGGCCTAATCCTATAGGCACGATACAGGACGATAGAAAATCGTCCCAGAAAGAGCGACGCTTACTATAGCCGCATTGAGAAGGCGCGGAAGGCCGCAGGCATCGCGACATGGCCACACGACGCTTTGCGGCATTGGTTTTGCAGCTACCACTATGCGGCATACAATGACGCCGGAAAGACACTGGCGCAGGCAGGACACACAAACCCGCGCACATTCTTTCGTCATTACCGCGCTCGCGTCCAATCGGAGGATGCGGCTCGCTTTTTCTCCATCCGACCCGCTTCTGAGGCTGCCGGGAAAGTTGTCCCGATGGCTGCGGCGCAATTTTTTTTCGCAGTCCCCCTTTTTTTCTTGACCTCTTGGCTATAGCTTGACCCCTTCCGCCCGCCGAGCAAGCAAACATCAAGCCGGACGCGAATTTTAACGGCCGCTAAGCGTTCTTCGTCTTGAAGCGCTCAACAGAGTGAGCAGTAACCTCATCTAACCACCTTCTCACCCGACCTGACCACTCCTGGTCCTGCTACGCTCTGTAAACAAATGAACAAGCAGCAACTTCTTCGCGAGAAAGAGCAGGCTAAAGAACTGATCTGCAGCATACGTCATTTGATTAACCTGCGCAACAAGCGGTTGATTCCCTATATCAAGCTCGGAAAATCAATCCGTTACGACCCGAACGCTGTTCAGCGCGCGCTGGAAAAGCTCAGTATCAAGGAACTCTAATGAGCACTGCGATCATAGAAACGGCAGCGGTCAGCAGGAACGAGTTCGGAACAACAAGCCTTGACGGCTGCTCGAAAGCTAACCCATCTGATCAAGGCTGCCGCCGATATCATTGACAGTGCAGACGCTGCCTTAAGTCACCGGACCAATTCGTCCACAAAACGACTCAGCAGCATTCTTACTGAAAAGGCACGCTTCACACCCAGTCCAGACGTTGAGTCCGCCAAGATGATAACCGCTCTAAGCGCACTGAGCGGGATTTTGCCATAGGTGACTTGAGTTCCGACGTGGATATGACCGCAACTCTCAGTGCCATTTTGCGAATCGTACGAGCCGGAAACCCAAAGCGAATTCCGCCGATTTTGCACCATGCGCTCACCGGAAAGGTCGGATACGCAAAGGCCGTCGGCTTTGAACGCGGAGGCTTTGGTCGCAATTCAAAAGTTCTCCAAGGCTATATGCGCTCCATGATCAACATCGCACCGGAAAAATCCGACTCGAATGAAACTCTCATCGTCGCGTCCGGCAAATCGAATAACTCAGCCGAATTTCAACCATTCGGCGTCCGCCTTCATCCGCAAACGATGACTTACCGCCGAGACGATTCTATTGACATCGAAGCCTGGAAAGAGCGCGTCGGCGCCGATTTCGGTAGCAGTGGCCCAAGGGCCACCATTGCCCATGTCGTCAAAATCGTCGGCCGGGCTGGACTCAGCGGCATCCCCAAGAAAAAGCTAATAACTGCCTTAAAAAATGAGACCGGAGTGAGCCCGGCCACCGCCTACAGGCTCGTCGACAAGGCCGAAACACAAAAGGCCGTAATTCGCCGCAAAAATGACGAATTCTATGGTCGGCTGGTCGCTCGGCGGGTACTACGCGCCGCGCGCGGCCGCGTTCGAGAAGCGGATCAAGCTCGTGGTCGCCTGGGGCGCCAACCAATGAGAAAACTCACTTTCAGCGTCGCAAAACTCAGGGCGCGGCAGCAGCAGCAATAACGAACCACACGATAATGCGGAACGACAAGCAGCCGGGCGGAAAAGTTTCCACACCGCGGCCCTTTTGATTCCAAGGCCGCCCAAACAAAGTATCGAGCTTGCATCCCCCCGCCGGCTGTAGAATAACAGTCTCCCATGCCCGTCCTATCGAGCGCCCGGCATGAAAATTTCGCCCAAGGCATCGCCTCAGGCATGAGCGCGTGTGAGGCTTACAGGCATGCCGGGTATAAGGAGACCTCGGCGGAAAAAAACTCCGCTCGACTGAAGGAGAATGAAGTGATCGCCTCAAGAATTGCAGAAATCCGTGCCGAGAACAACGAGCGCAGCAAGATCAGCAGAGACGAGATCTTCAGCTTCCTGGCCGCGGTTATCCGCACTGGCGCCGGAGACGTCTCCCCTTCTGACAAACTCTGCCAATCCTACAAAGTCGGCGACGGCTGGTCGGAGGTTAAGGTTCCAGATAAACTCGCTGCCGTTGCACAATTGGCTCGCATGTGCGGATGGAACGAACCGGATCGATTCGAACTTTCAATTGACCCATTGCAGTCACTGATCGACTCAATCAGGAGCAGGGTTGAGCCAAGAGTGGTGAATGCAGCAAGGCCGGTGATCGATTATGCGGGTGCAAAATCCTAGGAGAAAAATCGTCCAATTGCCCGAATCCTGCAACAGTCAGGCTGACACTGTCGCCTACCTCGTAGCCGTGATTAGGCGCTTGCCGCGGCGAAAGTCGGCTTGGCGGGCTTGATGCAATCGCATGAGGCTATCGACGCCGCGGCCCAGCAGCGAAGCCATGGCAAAGAGGGAGCAGAAAGCGCGGTCGCCCAGAACGATGTCCCCTTCGCTAAGATGCGCCCAGAGTTGCCGAAAGAGCTGGCTTTCATGCACGCGCAGGGTGCCGCGGGCAAAATGCAAGAGCGCTGCGCTTTTGAGGCTGAAAAGGCCTGCCAGTTTCATCATGGGAAAGCCGCATCCTTTCTTCTGATTGGAAGGCTGAGGATAGGCAGCCTGGTTCTCAGGGGTGTCGGGCATGGACAAGCAGGTGCCATCGACGATTTTGACCTCGCGGGAAAGCCAACGGCTCTCGCTGGGGGCGTTGGCTTCCATGCGCTCAGCGAGATGGGTGTGGATGTCCGAAAGCATTTGAGAAGAAAGCCTCTGACGGGCCTGACAGTAGGCGCTGGTATCCGGGGACATCTCCAAGGGTGCGCGCAGCATCCACCAAGCCTGCACTTTACGCACCGCCTCCCGGCAGGCAGAGCTGGGCGAAAGCACTTGAGACAGAAACGCCCAGAAGGTGACCAAGGGGCTAAAGAGGCGTTCTCTGCCTTTTGCGCGGCCCTTCGCCAGAGCGTTCTCAAGGCCGACTCGCTCTCCCAATGGCGCGCAGCTGCAAGCGCCCTTTTTCTTCGGGGCGAGCAGCGAATCGGGAATCATCGAGGCGAAAGCGGAGCGCGGCGGACGGCCAAAGAGAAGCGGGGCGAAGGCGGCGAAGAAGGGAGTGGAATTGCGCATGTATATGCGTATATATACGTATGCATAAAGACAAGCAAAATCCTCTCAAAAAAGCTCTTCTAACTCCCGCAGAGCTCAGCCGGTTGGAGCGGCGCTACCGGCGTTTGAAAGAGGAGCTGCTTGAACTGGGATGGATCGCTCAAGGCAGTGTGCTGCCACAGCCGCCTCGGGCTTGGCGTCTGACGCGCAAAGTCAAAGCAAAGACTGTCAGCATCGCTCTATCCGAGCAACAAGTCCCCCTCTATAAAGCAGCGATTGCCGATCACCGAAAACTCGAAGCCATTCTGGCTCAAATGCGCCAAGTCAGTGATCGCGTCCTCCAACAATCCGTCCCAGGCGTCAGAAAACGCCGTCGAGAAAATCATCCCAAAACGGCCTTATCTTAGCGCCATTCGGCACTGGCTGAGAATCATTTGAACGGAATCCCGATTCGCGTTCACCTCGGAAGAGTCCATGTGCCGGACATGCCGAAAGGCTTCCGCTACCTCTATCACGGCCTTTACCGCATTGCGGGGTATTGGCCCGACGTTGGATAAGACGGGTTCAAAATTTGGCTATTTCGCCTGGAGAGCTTCCGTATCCCGCAGATTACCTGCCACCAGAAAGTGCGGCGCACGTGGAGCCATCGACCATTAAGACGCCTACAGGAAATGAGATTCCGATTAGGCAGCAGTCGACAATCGATCGCATTGTGCGGAGCACCGCGATGGGCAATTGGTTAAGCAACTACACGATTTTACGTGCCAAATCTGCGGCATTCGCCTCGAGACACCGGTAGGCGCTTATGCGGAAATCTGTCATATTAAGCCACTCGGTCGCCCGCACAATGGTCCGGACGTTCCGGAGAACATTCTTTGTCTTTGCCCGAATTGCCATGTTCTCCTGGACGAATATTCTTTGTGGATAGATGACGATCACAAGGTCGGCGGGAGCCATGGGCACGATTTCCTCAGAATTCCTACAGTATCACCGCAGAATGTGTGGTCGTTGATTGCCGCTAGCGCACGTTTGGCTTTGTGGCGGCAAGCGAACAGCAGGCTCTACCAAGAGCCTCAGATTGAAAGTCCGCTATATGCAACCATTGTCTTGAAAGAAAATGTTACCACGCCTAAACCTGCGTTAGAGGTGGACGAATTTAGCGACGTTCGTAACCCGCTCACGCCAGGCGCGCAGGATTTTAAGCAGCGCCGAATCAATGACACTCGCGAGCCGTACCATCTTTGGCGCCACCTCTTGTGGCCTGACCATTGCTTAAATGCGTAACATAGAGGAAACCCAGAGTGTGATCATTGGCTCCGGGGCCGTTGGAGGACTAGATATGCGAAACGGTCAAGCATTTGCGCTCTATATTCCGTCATTCGCTTACTCAGCTCGTCAAAATCAGACCGTCTGGCGGCCGGATCGATAGGTGTAGTATCTTCGTGATCCAGGCGCATATCAACGAGATGGTCGTAAATGTGATGACGCTTGTCGGATGCCTCCTGAAGGTGGCTCATCGTCTCGCGCAACTCACGATCGTCACTCACTCGGCGGACTTCCTCAATCGCGGCCAACCATCCGACATACGCCTCCCCCGCCACTGGTATAAATCCGCGAATGCCGAACGCGCCGCGACCTGATACGCAAGAGTTGCACGTCGAAATTCGCGCAATGCATCGATTCGCAGTTGAAAGCCGGCGTCTTCTTGCGACCGTCTCTTAGCCTGGCCCTCTGAGTAGCGGTCGAGAACTAAATAAGTGAGCGCGGCGATCACCGCAAACGAAACAATGGATTTCACCAGGTCCATCCACCATTCTTTCCACGGTGACCACTTTTCGTTCATAATCCAAGAACCGACGTCGCCGTCAGGACATTGCTTTCGAGGCAGGCTGGCCCTGCCCGTTCCGATCATACCGAAAGACACGTCAGCCGAGCTGCTGGTCGAGACGGTTGACAAGCAGACGGCGACGATCGGCTACAAGCTAGCCAGCACACTAAACCTCAAGCGCGGCGAGGTTTCACGGGAAGCTCTACGAAATGCAATCGTGGAGCATTTTTTGTCTACGGGTGACGCTACCGCGCCGCTCACTGCATATCTATCCGGTGGTGGAGGTCTGGCCCGAGGCTGTAAGTTTCGATTTCCCGCGCCCCATTTCAGGGCTATGCTTATATTGGTGAACAAGTCAGAGAAGAAATCCGCGCCGCCGAAGCGCGAGTGGCTCACGACAGAAGAATTGTTGAAGCGTTATCCCGGGCTGAAGATAGCTACCGAGGTGCCAGAAGTCGATCGGCACTGGGACGCGATTATGGAGCGGGCGAAAGACGATCCAGAGAACTGGTCGGACATGTTTGTCTAGCGCCAGATCCGCGAATTTCTCGAGAAGTATGGGCTAACGTGGCCCCGGGGGATTCCGCCTGCCTTTCTGTCCGATGGAGGCAAGCCACGTTGTGGGCGGGACTTGCGATTAAATCGTTGTTCTCTTCGATTTGTCCGATGCCGCTGTCGTTCCCGCGGCAGGGATGCCGAGCTTAATTCGGTTCGAGAAACGCTTCGCGATTTTAAGCTTCGTGGAGGAATTTACCGGTGCCGACGGGCGGGCTAGGTTTTTGCGACAACCGAGGTCTTTTTGTAGCGATTCGGGCTCGCTAGTTTGGAGGAATTGAGCGCCGTCTTGCTCTGGGATAAAGCGGCAGCTGTAGAACGGTTCCGCCATCGGGCCAGCAGCCACCCAGGTGGCTTTCAGGGTGCCGAGCCCGCCCGCGCCACACACGCGGCACGCGTTTGTCTTGGCGCGCGACAGCCCCGCGCGCCGGCGCCACGGCGCGGCGAGCGCAATGGGTCCCATATTTGTGCTGGCCACGCGGCGAAAGGGGGGGGCCGGGTTTCGCCCCCGTCCTCGCCCCTAATAGATCCCTCGGAGTGTTCGAGAAAATTTTCAGAAATTTTGGAAGATTCGGAATTTGTCTGGCACGGATGCGGCCACGGTGCAGCGGGCGGCGTCTTCTGCGATGCGACAAACCAGGAACTCTCCAAAAGCTCTTGCTCCAAACCTCGCTACCGGCAGCCATCAGTATGGACTGCAAATAGCGGAAGGCATGGTAACGTTCTTTGAGAGCTATGAGCGGGAATTCGAAAAATACTTTACAAAAACGCTGTTCTTCCAACTCAGCTGACGAATACCGCCGTTACCTGATTCGAGGGATACGCAACGGGGGCCGGTGGCATCAGTCCGCACGATGAGGTGTGCCCGTCCCGCAAGCAAATTACCGGCGACGTGCGTCACGGTCCGATCAAGCGCGCTGCCTCTTCTATGGGCGAGGGTTCTATTGCCATCGAGCTTGTGCATCAATACCTGGATAGATTTTGACTACCATCGCACAAATGACGGACAGCGAGGCGGTGATGAACCTGCTCCGCAAGGTTCCCCTCTTTGCGAGCCTGAAGGATGAAGATAAGGTTTGGATCGAAGAGACTGAAGAATGGCGGCTTCCCGCGGGCGAAATGCTCGTCGAGGAGGGGCAGCACGCGGAGCATTTTTTTGTGCTCCTTGAGGGTGAAATCAGCGTCTCCAAAAAGCACGGCGACCAGGAGATTGTTGTCGCGCGCTACAGGCCCGGCGCATTTCTGTCTGCAAAGCGAATGCGATGAATGACTCCTCAACCCGTCCTCCGATTCGTTGGTGGCCTGCGATTCTGATCCTCGGCCTGAGCGCGGTGGCCATCGGCGTCGCGCGGCTGTGGTCGTCGGTGGATTTCCAGATTCGCAATGTCGCCATCTTCGTGATGATCGCGGTCGCGCTGGGGATGCTCACGATCTGGTGGCTGTTGTTCTCGCTCGCGCCGTGGCGGATGCGCCTCACGGTCTTCGCCCTTGTGCTCGCGCTGGGCGGCGGGTTGAGCGCGGCCTTCGGGTGGCGTGGAGTGACGGGCGATTTCGTCCCCATCTTCGAGCCGCGCTGGAGGCGCCACGCGGCGCCGACACCGCCTCCCGCGGAACCTCGAACGACTCTCGCTGAGAGCGGGCGGCCGGATTTTCCGCAGTATCTCGGTCCGCAGCGCAACGGCGTGATCAGCGGCGGTCCGGCGCTGGCGCGCGACTGGCAGAAAGAGCCGCCGCAAGTGCTCTGGCGGCAACCGATCGGCACCGCGTGGTCGGGCTTTGCGGTCGTCGGCAACCGCGCGGTCACTCTCGAGCAGCGCGGCGAGCAGGAAACGGTGACCTGCCTGGACGTGCTCACTGGCAAACAGCTCTGGGCCTACGGCTACGCGGCGCGATTCGACGGCTCCTACTCCGGTGAAGGACCGCGCGCGACGCCCACGATTGCCGACGACCGTGTTTACACCCTCGGCGCAACCGGCCTGGTGAGCTGCATGACGCTCGACACCGGCGCGCTGGTCTGGCAGCGCGATCTTTTCAAAGACGCGAAAGGCGGCAGGCCCGAGTGGGGTTACGCTGGCTCGCCGCTCGTGCTGGATGGCAAAGTGATCGTCAGCTCCGGGAAAGCGGGCCGGCGCTCGCTCTTCGCTTACAGCGTGGCCGATGGCAAAATCGTCTGGCGCGACGGCTCACAGCCGGGAAACTACAGCTCCCCTTGCCTGCTGAACCTCGCGGGCGTGCCACAGATCGTGATGTTCAACATGACCAACATCACCGCGCACGAACCGAAAACGGGCGCCGTGCTCTGGGAGTATCCATGGGGCGTCCGCCAGCCGCAGATCGCCCAGCCAGTGCCCGTCGGGCCGAATCGCGTCGCCTTCTCCAGCAGTTACGGCGTGGGGACAGAGCTGCTCGAGATCAAAAAGGACGACGCGGGCAAGCTGAGCGCGCACCGGGTCTGGAAGACGCTCAAGTTCCGCGTGAAGATGTCGAGTTTCATCCATCGCGACGGCTGCTTCTACGGCCTAAACGACGGCATCCTCGCATGCATCGACGCGCGCGACGGCAGCCCCAAATGGAAGGAAGGCCGCTACGGCCACGGGCAGATTTTGCTCGTCGGCGACTTGCTCCTCGTGACGGCGGAAAACGGCGAAATCATCCTCCTCGCGCCGACGCCCGAGGCGCCGAACGAACTCACCCGCTTTCGCGTTTTCTCCGGCAAAACCTGGAACCCGCCGGCACTCAGCGGCGATCTGCTTTTGATGCGCACCGACCAGGAAGCCGCCTGCCTGCGCCTGCCGCTCGCGCGGCAGCCTTGAGCCAGGCCGAACGGTGCATCCTGGAGAGATGATTCAGACGATCCAATCGCCCATCGGTTGCACCACACGCTTGAGCATGAACACTGGGATCGGTTGATCGCACTCGTGGGCGAGTTTTTGAAGAACCCTTCGGCTGGCAGGCAGTATCGATTCGATCGAGCAGAGCGATTCGGAGGATGCGCTGACAGCCTGGCTGCGAGAAGGAGGGGTGAGTGACGCTTGGAAAATCGCTCCCGTGCTCGTCGGCGCGGGATTGGACAGGAGTGCGCTGGTTTCGCTGCGTGAAGATTTGCCAAAGGACGCTTTAGGTTGAAAGAAACGAAGGTCCCGAGGCAATCGCCGCAAGTCGCGCGTGAATGGCTGAACTGACGGAGCAACTGGAAGGAATGGAATCTCCTCTCCCGCTTCAAAAGCCCGCGTTCCTGATGGAGCGTTCGCGACAGTTTTCCACGTCCCGCTTTTCGCTCAACTTGACGACTCCCAGCGTGCATGCTTTTCGAGAGGAACTGAGATTCGTCTCAAGGCCGGGGAAACGCTCATTCGCGACGGCGATCCGGCCGAGGTTTTTTTCGTCATGCTGGAAGGCGAGCTGCGTGTGACAGAGGAATACGGCGACCAGGAGATTTTCCTCGCCACCGGGGTTCCAGGACAATTCTTCGGCGAGATTCCAATTCTGATAGACGTCCCGCATTCTGTGCTCATTCGGGTGGTCGCCGACAGCCGACTTTTTCGTCTGCCGCGCGCCGGATTCTGGGACCTGTTACGCACCTCGCCTACGGTGGCGAGGGAAATCATGCGGACGCTGGCGACGCGATTGCGGAATTATGAGGGCCACACACAGGAACGCGAGAAGCTCGCCCAACTTGGCACGATGGCTGCGGGACTTGCCCATGAACTCAACAATCCTGCGGCGGCTGCGCGCCGCGCCGCCGCCGATCATGCGAGCTTAATGAAACGCTCAGCGCCGAGCAGTGGCAGCAACTGGTTGCGACCTCCCAAGAGGCCATGCATTGCGCCACATCGCAGCCGAAACTCAATTCCCTCGAACAAAGCGATCGCGAGGAAGCGATCGAATGCTGGCTCGACTCGCACAAGAGTCGCAGATGCTTGGGATCTGGCCCCGGCATTGGTGAACGCCCGAGTCGACGAGGGCGATCTGGAAACGGTCAAGCGCACGGTGCCGGCGCAGGATCTCGAGAACGCAATCCAGTGGCTCGCAGCGAACCTCACCACACGCGACTTGCTAAAGTCTATCTCGCACAGCACCGAGCGTATTTCGGAATTGGTGAGCGCGGTGAAGTCTTACTCGTTCATGGACCAGGCGCCATGGCAAGAACTCGACGTGCACGAGGGGATTGAAAACACCCTGATCATACTCGGTCACAAGCTCAGGAATGTCACCGTCACCCGCGACTTTGATCGCACGCTTCCGCGCCCCTGCGCTTACGGCGGCGAGTTAAACCAGGTGTGGACGAACCTCATCGACAATGCGATTTACGCCGTCAGGAGGTTTCTGTGCTCGAGTTCACTCAACCAAAGTGAACGGCGCAATGTCGGCCTCGGTAATGTGCGCCTCGGAGAAACCCAAGCCCCTTATGGCTCACGAATGCGAATCTTGAGCGACAACTTGGGTGGTGATCAAGACAACCTCGGTATCCTCAGGAAGATCATCTCGGGCGGCCAAACTGGCGTTGACCGAGCGACTCTCGACTTGCCATCGAGCACGATATTCCGCACGGTGGCTGGTGTCCAAGAGGTCGAAAGGCTGAAGACGGCCCGCTTGAGGGGAGAAATTTTTTACTGAGACGCCGAGTTCCAGCTACCCGCAGCGAACCGAGTGGAACGTTCGGGATTCGGATGGCAGCGTTATCTTTTCGATCGCGTCGGTGTTGACTGGCGGTTCAAAGAAAACCATCGATTTCGCGATGAAGCACAACAAGCCGTGGCTGCACATTTATCGCGGGGACCATTTCCCGGAAGTGACGTTCCTGGAGTTCATTCGCGAGCACAGGATCAAGATTCTTAATGTCGCAGGACCGCGTGCGAGCAAGGAGCCAGAAGTCGGTGCATTCGTAAAGCGAGTGTTGGAAGCGACGTTTCTTCCTTGACCAACAACAAGCTTGTCATAGCGGTCGCGACACGCGTTCGAATGGGGTGAGGCGGGACATGGCTATGGCGCGCCGTTGATCTCGATGATGTTGCGGTCGGGATCGAGGAGGAAGAGTTGGGGGAAACCGGCGGGGCCGTTGCGCCGGACCATGACACGCATCGGGTCGTTCTCCGCCGCGTCTTCGCGAAAACCGTTGGCAGTCAGCGTGGCGAGCGCGCCGTCGAAATCATCGGTACGGAAAGCAAAATGGCAATCGGCGCCGTCGACGTTGCCGGTCCGGAAGGAGCCGGGCGGATAGAGGGTCAAATGCACCTGCAGGGCGCCGCAGGCGAGCCAGGCGCCGGCGCCCTTGAAGGGCGGCCGCTCAATGATCGTGAGGCCGAACAGGTTCTGATAGAATTCGAGCGATCGCGGCAGATCGGTGACAATGAGATTAACATGGTGGAGCGCAAGCTGAGCCATAGGCGGCGACGATAACGCTGTGGCTGGACAAAGCAACGCGCCGGCGCCGTCGCTTAGGCGTTTCGGGGAGAGAGAGGTAGCCCAGCAGCGGACGGCTGCGCGTGAGTCCAAACCTTCCAACGGAATTCCTCGACGAGCAGCGAAAGCAGCTCAGGCGGTCGCCGAAGGGCGATCTGTCTTTTGGATACGTGCCATCGCGATGACCAATTTTTATATACAAATCATCGTAAGCGCCATGGCGTCTCCGACTGGCTCGTCATTTCCGGCTATCGTGCGGTGTAGCCTCCGTCTACGATGATGTCCTGGCCCGTGGTGAACGCCGCACCGGGTGAACTGAGCCAGAGCACTGCGCTTGCGATTTCCTCCGGCGTGCCGATGCGGCCAACCGGGTTTTGTGCCGCCATCGTTCTCTTCACCTCGGTTTCGCCTTCGCCGAAGGCCCGGTCGAACATTTCCGTTTGGATCGTGCCGGGAGAGACACTGTTGACGCGGATGCCCTGCTGGGCGAATTCCAGCGCAGCCGTCTTGGTGAGGCCGATCACGGCGAACTTGCTGGCGACGTAAGCTGACGCGCCAGGAAAGCCGATGTGCCCACCGATGGAGGAGTTATTCACGATGGCTCCACCACCGGACCGAAGCATGGCCGGGATCTCGTGCTTCATCAACAGCAACACGCCGCGGATGTTGACGTCGCAGACCTGATGGTAGTGCTCGACCGTCTGCTCGGTGATGAGCAGGCCGAACTGGCCCTCGGTGCCGGCGTTGTTGAACGCGACGTGCAGCGCCCCGAAGGCGCCGACGGTCTTTTCGACGAGCGCAACAATGTCATCCTCCCGGCCGACATCGGTCTGCACATACAAGGCACTTCCACCGGCTGAAGTGATCTCCCGGGCGACCTGCTCTCCCTCGGCAACGCGGCGGCCAGAGACGACCACATTTGCGCCCTCTTTGCCAAACGCGATGGCGGTGGCTTTGCCGATGCCGGAGGCGCCTCCAGTGATGAGGATAGTCTTGTTTTCGAAGGTTTTCATGGTTGGCCTTAACGTAACGAATGCCGAGTATTCGGCAAAGTGAATGGTGCCCGGGTTGGTGCATCCAACCGCTTTTTCGCGGCCTTTTGCGGCTCAAAGGCGCGGACCAGCGAGAGATCCTCCAGCGGCGTGATTCACTTTTTGAATAACCGATATCGGAACTAAACGGCTACCCAAAAAGTGCATCGCCCCGAAATTCGTGGCAAAGAAAGATTTCTCAAGCCTGGCCGATGCCCGAGCGTGGATCTTCGGCCAGGGCCAAAACGAGCGGGCTAATCCGGGCGATGTGCTCGATTTGAAAAGCAAGGCCGGGCTCTCCGCCTTTGAAATTTCACCCGCCGAAATTGCCGAGGCCGCAGCCGCCATCAAGTCGTGTAAAGAAGCGGGAATTTCGCTTTCGGAAGCTGTTGGGTTTGCCATCAAGCATTCTCGCCCTCCAGGCGGGACCAAGAGTCTGCAAGAGGCTGATGCACTCATCAAGACGAAAGCGGAAGCCGGGCGCAGCGCACGCCATTTGCGTGGCTTGAGGTGGAGCCTCGAAAAGTTTGCCGACGCCCAGGGCAAGGAAAAGAGCGTCCATGAGCTGCAGCGGCATGATGTGGAAACCTGGCTGAATGCGCAGTCGTTTAGCCTCAAGACTCGTGCGAACTACCTCCGGGATCTCGGAATCCTGTTCAACTTTGCGCTTTCTCGCCGCTGGACGGCTGAAAACCCTTGCGCCTTTATCGAGAAACCGTCCGCACTGGACCGGGAAGTCTCCGCTCTGACACCCCAAGATTCGAGTAAACTGCTTGCCGCTTGCCCGAATGCTTTTCTTCCTGGTGTCTGCTTGAAGCTCTTCGCCGGGCTGCGCACGTCGGAACTTCTCTCGCTCGATTGGAACGAGGTATCCGCATCGGAGATTGTCATCCGAGGAGCAAAGGCAAAGACGCGCCAGAGAAGGATAGTTGCCATTTCCGAGAATCTCGCCGCTTGGTTACAATCCTGCCGCAAGCCCTCAGGGCGGGTCGCTCCCGTTCTTGCAGAACGCGTGGCATCGCTCGCTGGAAACTATCGCGGAATCTGCCGGGCTGACGCTTTTGCCCAACGTCCTACGGCACAGCTTCGGCAGCTATCACTTCGCGCAACACCGAAACGAAAACTTGACCGCTGCCGAGATGGGAAATTCGCCTGCGATGGTCTTCCAGCATTACCGGGCAGTCGTTACACCCGAGGCCGCGGCGAGATTCTGGTCTCTTGTCCCGTCGTCCAAAGCCAACGTGATTGACTTCGCCGCCTGAAAGACCCCGAAAGAATTCTCGCAGGGGAGAGTAGGTTCGTCTAAATTATCACGATGGAAGTTGATCCAAAAAAACTTTTCCTGGCTCGCATGAAACAGCCGCGGGTCTCTTACGAGGAAGCATTGCGGCAAACTCAGGACTCGCTGCGCCGGTCTAGAGAGCAGGGTTTTGAGGGTCGCTTCGATTGTGCGAAAATCGCGGAAACAGCTGCGCCCCACGGCGTGTGATTGTCGCGTCTGGAAGATAGCGACCAAAGCTTTTTTACCGCGGCGCTTGAAGCGGCGGCGAACGATCTCCACCGGGCCGGCGAAGCAGAATTGGCGGCTCCTGGCAGCCTTTATGAGCGGCTCATTCAGGAAATTGACCGCTTACGAGGCCATTATCCTCACATCGAGATTCCTGCCGCAGCCAAGCCGCTGGGGGAAGGCAACGAACACGTGGTTTTCTTCGATCCTGAAAGCAATCGCGTGTTCAAGAGAACCCGCGGATCGGCGTATGGTCATCCTGGATGACGATTATGAAATTGATCCCGCAACGCAGGAATACAAGGGCTATCTATGGTTTCTGCTGCGCGAGCATCCTAGACTGCGGATAACTGCCCAAGACCGTTGTAAGAGTCGACATCTTGACAATGACGTCAGTCTTTCTGGAATCTTGAGTGTTGCTTTTGCACTCCGACTGGAATCATGCACCTGCTCGAATCCAGTGAGCAGGACGATTTGCGTTACGCCTTTACCAAGCCCGGAGGGACCGGCACGTCTGCGAACGTGCACTAAACGCTAAAGGCGCTTTCAATAGCCAATCCGCAGCAGGTGTTCCCACTGGCGAAGGTCGCCCTTGAAGCCAATGCCGACCTTGAATCGTGACTTTCACGCGTACAACGACCCTTCGTAGGTCTCATTGGTCCACGCGGTGATGATGTCCGTATTTCTCCGCAATGGTCATTATCCGGCTCATGTCGCGCTCTGGTTTCGCCCATTCCTCGGCTGCTTCGGCGAAAAAATGTTCAATTCCCGAGGGGGCACTATTGATGAACACGCGGATAGGCTCATCGGTATTATTTTTGAAAGCGTGGACCGAGCCGCGGGGGGAGTAAACGCAATCGCCCGGGGACAACTCGGTCCAGGAACCATTAATAAAAAAGCTAACCCGGCCCTCTACGATATAGAACCATTCGTCTTCGCGTTCGTGGTAATGCGGCCCCGGCCCCCCGCCCGGCGGACTGATACTGAGAAAAGCCGTGAACTTCTCTCCGGTTTGTCTGCCGTCAAGCAGTATGACCAGTGTCTCGCCAAACGCATACAGTGTACGGCCTTGGTTGGCGCGTACCAGGAGAGAACTACCGAGCGGTGAAACGGGTCGGGTTAGTTTCGACATTCGATGGGCTCATAGGCGGAGTGTTGAAAGGAAAGCAACCAGCATGCAAGCACCTTTCACCAATCCAGCCACGCTCGCTCATCCGCACGTTCGTCCTCATCCCGATGCGCTATGATCTCGAAAATGGCGAAGGTCAGCGAATCTGGCTCGCCTGTCTTGAACGCGCTTCAGGTCGCAGCCACGCCATCTCCGCTTCCGACTCGCAGCGTTTCGGGATACCTTCGCTAATCCGGCCTCGGTTGGGTCAGGGAACGTTTCGATCTGCGTCACCGACGCATACGCCCCGAGCGTGTGCTGTGACGAACGAGCATTCGCTTCCCGCACTCGAAGCTGTTTACAACGGTTAGCGAACCGAGTTAGACGGATTTGTCGGACTTGGTAAAGACGCCTTTTTGGCCGCCCCGACTCGGTTTCTTGGGGACCGTTCTAGGCTCCTCTTCCTCAGCAATTCCGGAAAGAAGGACGGGCTCACGGTCGCGAAATTCAGCGATGAGGGAGAGTTTTCCTCCCATAGCCTCCACGTATTCACGCAACGTAGAGAGCAAGAGGTCGGTACGTTTTTCGAGACGGGAAACCCCATCCTGTGTAATGCCTAGAGCTTTCGCGAGGCGTACCTGTGTGAGTTTGCGGGCTCGTCGCAACTCCCGCCTGGTCATCTCCTCTGCGATCAGTTGAGCCGCCCGTGCCTCAACCTTCTCGCGACGCTGCGGATTCAGGTTATTCAGTTTATCTTTGAGCGTTCTCATAGCGGTCTTCCTTTCTTTTGTTTCTGAGGCTTTATGCGAACGAGGTGGTCAGAGAACCGACCATCGGCTTTTCGGATGAGATCGCGGTAGAATCTCCTTTCTCCCCCACCAGACTTGTCGCCGCCGCAGAGAACTATCGCTTGTCGCTTGGGATCGAAGGCGAAAGCGAACCGCCACACGCCATCCTTCGAACTAAACCTCAATTCCTTCATGTTGGAAAATCTTGAGCCTTTGAGGGTGTCCACATGCGGTCTGCCAAGCTGCGGACCAAATTGTTCCAGTAGCTTTAGATGCGCCAGCAACTCGTCCTGCACTTCCTCCTCCAATCCGTCATATTCCGCTTCGAATTCCTCATGAAACTCGACTTGCCAAGCCACGCAATGGAGTATGCTTTGGAAGCCATATGCTGTCAACAGCATAATCCACTCCAATGAGCCTGAGTTACGATAGAAGCGAGTTCCGCTCTGTTGCAGTGGAGAGCTTTGCCAGTGGTTTCCTGTCAGACTTCGCGCCCGAGAGGCAGCTAGAAGGCTCTTTATCGCGATGTCGGGTATAGGAATACTCCCTCGCCCATCGCGACCGACAGGAAAAGAGGTTCCGCTCAATTGGCGGGCCGACTAGTCAATCTGCTCTCACCATTTCACGCGACCCTACGCAGCTGAACCGGTGGCGACTGCGCGAAAGGCGACCATCCTCCGGCACCCAAATGAGCTCGCATTGAAGGCTCTGACAGGGTTGCGGAAAGGCGCCCTCTGATGGGGGCAATTCCGAAGAATTTTCACTTTACTCTGTAAAGTTGTTCCCCAGGTGGAACACACCTTCTCGAAATTTGTGCACTAATAGGCGCTGTCATGAAACCAAACAAGCCAAGTTCCCCTCACCTTGTTTCATTCGCTGGCGTGCGACCGCTGCGGGGATGAGGCTCTTCATCCGTTACAAAGGCGTCGGGGTTCCAGGGTTTCAGGAATCTAGTTCCTAAACACGGTTTCACCCGGTATTGTTGCTAAAAGACCCATTTCCTCGTGAAACGCGACCATGTTCCGCCAGTGGAGGGCGCGGTGAGCTTTCATACCACGCTGGACGATCGTCATGAGGCGGTGCGAAGTCAGGCGCACGAGAAGCAGACCGCCATACCAGAGATCGACGGGGAGATTCATGCTCTTTGCGACGCCCCGGCTGCATCCGAAGGGCGGTTAAGCCCATGAAAACAGAGGACAGACGGGTCTGCCCGAGTTGCGGTAATGAGTTTTCTGAGGCAGCGGAATTCTGTCCGGTGTGCATGCTGCGCAGGGCTCTCGATGGCCGGGTCGAATTCCGCGAGTCTTCTCCTGAATCAGACCTCGCTGAGACGGCAGCCACGCGTGTACCGCATCGGTTCGAGCATTATGAACTGATGGCGGACGAAGATGGAAAACCGCTCGAGTTGGGTCGCGGTGGGATGGGGGTCACTTACAAAGCCTTACATGTCGATCTGCACTGCCACGTGACACTGAAAGTCATCAGCGAAAAGTATCTCGGTGACGAAACGGCGCGGTTACGTTTTTTGCGGGAAGCCCGCGCAGCAGCCAAGGTTCGTCACCCGAATGTTGCCTCGGTCTTCCACCTTGGGAGGAAGGGGCGCGATTACTTCTACGCGATGGAGTTTGTCGAGGGAGAAACCCTTGACACGACGCACGCCAGGGAGTCCACGCTCGAAAAGTCATGGAATCTTACCAGAGCTGGTTTGGCGAGGGGCCCGAGCTATCAGTTCTTCGCATGCTGGGCCTGTTTGATCGGCCGGCGGACGATAAAGCGCTGGGAGCCCTGCTGAAGTCGCCTGCGATTCCTGACCTGACAGAATCGTTGACCGCCTTGAACCCGACCGAGCCCACCGTGCCTTGGCAGTCACGCTTTACTTTTCGGGCGATTTCGAGGCCGCGCGACAATACGCGATGCGTGGTGTTCAGCTCTGGCGCTTGGGAAACGTGCACTCTCCGGTTGAAGAGGTCACCGCACCCGCCGTCTCGTGTCTGTGCTTTCAGGCCCTAACCGAATGGCATTTCGGGGAGATCGCCTCATGCCAAGCGAGCATGGCAGAGGCCATCTCGCTAGCGAAAGAGCTGAATGATGCACGCATTAAGCGTGGCTTTATGGAATGCCGGAATCCTCGCCCACTTTGAGGGTGATCCTGCTGAAGTGGAACGCTTGGCATCGGATTTGATTGAGCTGTCAACTCGTCAGAATTTTGCGCAGTTTGTGGCTGGAGGAGAGGTTCTGCGCGGTTGGGCTCGCAGCGCTTCCGGTGACACGGCGGAAGGTCTCTTCTGGATCGAGGACGGGATAGAGAACTGGCGCGCAACCGGCGCGATCCTGGCGGTCCCATATTATCTGGCAATAAGAGCTGAAGTCCTGTACCGTAGCGCACCGTACCTCCGAAGCTCTTGAGGCGATAAGCGAGGCGGAAGCACTGGTCGAGAGATTTGAAGATCGCAATTGGTGTGCCGAACTGCACCGGCTCCGCGGTGTGTCTCTTGTGGCTCTGGGTGCGGACGAGTCCAAAATCGAGGCTTCGTTCCGCGAAGCCATCCGCACCGCAAAGGAGCAGAAATCGATATCCTTGATGAAGCGCGCGGAAGCCACTTACACAGAATATCGGAGGCAAAAAGCGAGTGCGACAGGAGGACGTGGATGCCGACTACCTCTTTGGTAGCTTCTTGCAGTTCCCTGCCTTTCGTTCAGCGTTACCGCCGCGAGATCCTTGGTGAACGCCGGATTTCGTAGTGCAGCAGGAGTGGAGTTCGCAGTCATAGTCCCGGAATGAGGCTCTTCATCCCGTTACAAAGGCGCGGCGTGCCAGCGTTTCAGGAATTTTGGTTCCTAAACATACTTTCACGCACTATTCTTAATGAAAGACCAAATTCTTTGTGAAACACACCGCACTGTTGCGGGGAGGCCGCCGCACGGTGTCAGATCCAGTCATGCTCTTTGCGACGCCCCGGCTGCATCCGAACGGCGGTTAAGCCCATGAAAACAGAGGACAAACGCGTCTGCCCGAGTTGCGGTAATGAGTTTTCCGGAGCAATGGAATTCTGTCTGGTGTGCATGCTTCGCCAAGCTCTCGCTGACGGGGTCGAATCCGGCGAATCTTCTGCTGAACAAGACCGCACTGAGTCAACACCCGCGCCGTATTGCATCCGTTCGAGCATTATGAGCTGATGACCGGCGAAGATCGGAAACCGCTCGAGCTAGGCCGAGTGCGATGGGAACCACTTATAAAGCGTCCGAGGTCGATCTTCGATGTCCCGTGACATTGAAAGTCATCAACGAAAAATATCTCGATGACGAATCGGCTCGGCTTCGTTTCCTGCGCGAAGCGCGTGCGGCGGCCAGCGTCCTTCATCAAAACTTTGCCTCAGTCTTTCACCTGGGCCGGACGTAGTTCTGGGCTCGTTGGATGAGGGCTAGATCCGCTTATAAGGACAACCGAAAAGAGAGAGGAGGCGTTAAGTTGAAAAGACTCCCACACTCGCTGACTGTGACCTTCGTTGCGGCTGTGGTTGTCCTTGCTGCGAACAATGCAGCCGGCAACGAGCAAACACTGGATCCCGCCGAGAATACGCATTTCGAAAAGTTTTAAGGGTAATATCGACGACAATGTTGGGAAGGCTGATACCCGCTGGCAATAGTTAGCTGGCCATGGCTCTATTATTATGCATTCGCCGTAATGGCGCTGCGCTATTCCCGAAAAACGTACATCCGAAACAGATCGGACGGAACTGTGAAGACCTCCCTTACATCGCTGAAGCCTGCTTCATGGCCAAGCTCGTGCCATCGCGAAGTTGTTTCTGGGATGTCAGACGCATGGACGTGTGCCGTAATTGCGTCCCACTCTTCCCGCGTGTAGGCGGTCCAATGCAGCTTCTGCAGATCCCACCGGCGGTGCCAGTGCTCTCGATCCTCTGCGTCCGGACTCGCGTTCTCATAGATCGCAAATACCCCTTGTCCGCCGACGATCCGTCGGACGTCGCGCATCACGTTCAGCTCTTCCGATGTGTCCAAGTGGTGCAGCGAAAGACCGATCCAAACGACGCCGACCGGATCGCGCCAATCCTTCAGCGCCTGCACAAAGTCGCTCTCGTACAAGTTGACCGGGCAGCTCAGCACACGCAGCGTCTGTTCGGCGATATCTAATGCGGAACGCGAAACATCAATGCCGTGATAATGCGCAACTTGCGTCCCCTTAAGAGCATCGACCGTCGCACTCGCGTCACCGCAGGCGACGTCGAGAAAGTAGAATGGACTGGCACCTCAGCGATCAGCAGATTCTGCCGTCGCTCTACGCCTCGCGGTGGAAGAGATAGTTGTTGTCCACCGCCTTGCGGTAGATACCCCATTGTCGTTGAAAAAGAGCGGCGGCAGAACTTCCCGATGTGCCGGACGGTAGCTCATCTCCCTCGATGCCCGTGTCGATCATGTGATCACAGATAAGAATCGCTTTTCGACCTCAAGGTTGCTCGTTCACACGTTGGAGCCGGAAGCGACGTTTAGTGCGGCGAGGCTGAGGGGATACGCCGCGGAAGTCAACGATGAAGCCCGCGGCGGAAGCCGGCAGACATTCGCGCGGGGCACGGAGCTGTTGCGAGGCTGAAGCGAAATAGTGAGGCGACGGGAGACCCGGAAATTTGGTCCCCTGCCCGGCTCGCTCGATTTCTTGCGGCAGCCTTAGAACACGAGCCCGCGTTGGTCGTCGGCCTAGGCATGGCTCAAGGGACGGAGACACGCCGAAGGACCAGTCATCGAGCTTTCAGAAAATGGCTGGTTTGATGCCGTCCAAAGGGTGGCCGTTGCGGCCGGAATAGAGCAGCCGTCCAACGTTCTTCGTCATTCCTTCGGGACATATCGTTACCACGCGACGAAGAGCGAGGATGAAACGAGCTACGAAATGGGCAATACCCCGGCGGTCATTCTGGCGTGGTATCGCTCAGTTGCAGTTGAGGATCGGGACGTTCGGCAATGGTGGCGATTGACGCCGCAGCTCGTCGAGCGCTGGTCCCGGCTCAATCAGCTTTGATGCCGCGGCGCCGATCCCTGTTTATGCCAGCCTGCCATTTCGGCGTTTGATGACCTTCGTATAAAACGAGAGGTAACACCTCGCTTGCAGGCCTCGACTTGGCAAAATCCTCGTCGCTCGCTTCGAAAGTGTCCGGATCATTCTTGATGTCCTGGTTAATCTTCCGCTCCTCCGCTTGGAGGGGATTCTTAGCGTCTCATCCATGGCATTTAATCGCTTGGTCGCTGAAGGCTTCAACTTGAGCGTGCCATGCCGCATTCCTGATTACAATCACGCGTCATCGCCAAGTCTCCCGATAGGCTCGATATTCGGACGGCGACAGTCGATCGCGAGCTATGTTCTCCCTCGGAGACTCATCCACTCAGTCTCCACAAATTCAGCGAACCGCGTCCAATTCCGCCTGAGGCAGGCTGTCGCAGACGAAACCGGGTCCGATTGCGCTACTAAAAGGGCCGGATGTGGCGCAATTCAAGGAATCGCGCCATCAAAATGCGCTGATAGGGCGCAATTGGGAGATTGTTCCAGACAAATCGGCCAGCGGGGGTACCTATCCGCAGGCAGGGTCCCAGGTCCATGCGGGCGAATAATCGCTGGCGAATCGAGTCTTGCAATTCAAAGCCGCTCAACTCTGATCGCTTCTCGCGGTGGAATACGAGTTTCACGAAACATCTCACCTATTTGCGCGCGCAGCTGAGCGGGGGTTTTCTGTTGAGCAAGCGGTTGAAACGGTGAAGGCACCCTCATCCGTGGTGAAAAATCCGCGCAACAAAGGTAATCATGGCGGGCTTATCCGGTTGTTTTTTCGCTCGTACGGAGGCAAAGTTCTGGTTGTTGTCGCAGAGGTAAGGAAACATGAGTGCTGGATTATCACAGGATATTGGGCGATCCCTTAAGGGATTTTTGGTCGCATCCACCCGTCCGCCAATAGTGGAGATTGATACTGAGGCGACAGCAACCTACGTCCGTTTCGGGCGCGGGAAAATAGCGCATACCGAACCATATGGCGGCACAGGAAGCCTAGTGATGGTTGATTACGACAAACGCGGCCGCGTGCTCGGAATTGAGTTCATCGGGCGAAAGAAGTTCAACGTTGCAGAGTTGCTCGGAGACATACCTGTCTCTCTTCCAAAGTCCTCGCTAGATCGGGCGCGTTATGTAGCGGCCGATTTGACCAAGAAAGGTTGAAAAGGGCCGCCAGCTCAATGGCGTAAGCTGGTTTGATCGGTTGATTCCCGATGCGTGTTGCTCAGAGTCTGTAGGCTCCTGAACTTCGGCAAAAGCAAATCGAGACGGTCCCCGGGCCGGCCAATTTGATCCCGTCGTTGCGAGACGCGCAAGCAACTGCGAGGAGAATGGAGAAATGAATTTCAAACGTTTGCTTCCGCCAGACGCTGCGTTGATTGCGCATTTCCGAGGTTTTCGAAATTCGGGTCCCCTTTCCCGCTATGCACAGAAAGCGCAATGTTGACCTCGGCCTGGACCCTGCGCAGTCCACCTTCCGACAACTGTGGGAGTAGGGAGGTGATGTCCGCAATAATGGAGAGCTCCGTTGGTTTGGAGAGGATCATTCTGCGCCATTCCTCAACCCAAGCGTCGATGATCTCCTTCTTAAGCTTTTTCTCACGCAGTGGGTGAGATTCGCTCCAGCCATGATAGGTGGAACTGTTATAG
This sequence comes from uncultured Verrucomicrobiae bacterium, assembly GCA_963810765.1. Lineage (GTDB taxonomy): Bacteria > Verrucomicrobiota > Verrucomicrobiia > Chthoniobacterales > Terrimicrobiaceae > DASTFP01. Next base: position 98,543 of record CAWEOV010000007.1, on the reverse strand, counting down.
ATGCTCTTGAGCTTGTCGAGATAGGCGTGGCTTAACGTCGTATCTCGCGAGATATCGGAGAACGTCTCCTGCACAGATTTGCCCTCTAGAAAGCCGTCGACCAGTTCGCGGTAGTGGAGATTGGTGACTTCAACGAGGCCCACGAAAGCCCAGCCATCGCTTTCGAGTTCTTTCGGAACATCCGAATAGGGATTGAAGCCTTCGACTGCGAAACGTCCCGTAATCGCCCATCGGCTCGTTTTCTCGATGTCCAAAGAACAGCACGATGCACTGACAGATGCAGGCACCAATCCGGACCAAGTCCTTCATTCGACGATGAAAAAGGTCATGCGAAGATTCAACGAGAGATTTCATCCCAACGATTCGATCGGCTACGCCTACGGCCTTCATCACGACACGGCCAACCTCCACGTTCACGTCGCAATTTGCCCGCGCACCGAAAACGGGAGCTATGTCGGCTGCAGCACGTCGCGGTCCAGCCGGTCCAAGCACAAAAAGCAGATGGACTGCATTAGATCATGGTTCGAGATCGAAAACTCCCGTTGGCAGGAAATTTTCAGCTCTCCACAGAAATTGGAAGAGACGCTTTCCAAGCGCCTGGACGCCGACAAGTTGGTTTTTTCGCAGCGACTGAATCATCTGCAGGTGAACGCGCTGCAGAGCGCCCAGAATTCCGACTCATTTCGGTTGCAGCAGCTTAACCAGTCAATTCGCAATCTGGAAGCATTGCTAGCCAATAAACGGCGAGCAATCGGAGCGCAGCACAACTGCCGGTTTGTTTGCCGGTTTCTGGGATATCGCCAACCGAGGGAGACGCAACGTCTCGCCAAACTTGGCACCACTGTTGAACGCCGTTCGGTTCGCGAACTTCAATCCCTTTTGTTCAAACTTAAGCGCCAATACCGAACACTTCATAAACGCTATTCCCAAATATATGGGTTTTCGTCCTATTCCCATCGAGGTGCTCAATATCAACAGCTCTCGCAACGCGCCTCGCTCTCTCTTTGATTACCCTCTGAATGCCTTGACCCTGTCGTCCTGTCGGACGCTTGATTACAATAATAGCGTATTAATGTAAGCCGCTGCAGCAGCGTGGTTTGGCGCCGCACCAATACCTTTTGCGCTGCCGGCTGCGAAACGCCCAAACGCTGCTGCTGGCAGACGAAGATGGACGGGCGCTACGTGCTTGAGGAAGCCGTCGTCAATTTGGCGCGAGTAGGGACCTGCAGCAACCAGTTCAACAAGTAGCCACGGATCGGCCGAGGCCGCCGTTGAGATTGCACCTTAGCGGTAAGACATTCGCAGAATTGATTCAGGAAGGCGCTTGCTCTCAATTGGGATCTTGGAAGCTGCCGTATTGATCTCATCGAGATCCTCCGACGTTAGCATGAGCGAAGCGGAGCCGATGTTCTCCCCCAGTCGATGTATCTTCGTCGTTCCTGGAATCGGAACGATCCAAGGCTTCTGCGAGAGCAGCCAGGCCAGTGCGATTTGTGCGGGACTAGCATTCTTTCGTCGGGCGATCTGATTCAGGGATTCAGAAGATCCACCACCGCCTGGTTTGCCTTACGAGCCTCCTCGGTGAATCGAGGAAATGCTGCTCGGAAGTCCGTGCTTTCGAACTTCGTTGAGGCATCAATCGTCCCCGTCAAGAATCCTTGTCCAAGCGGGCTCCAGGGAACAAAACCGATCCCCCAATTCCTCGCAGGTTGGAAGCACCTCTGGTTCGGGATCTCTCGTCCATATCGAATACTCGCTCTGGACTGCGGGGGTTAGATTGGCCGATGGATTCGTGAGTCCCGCTGTCACGTGAGCGCCGACATGCCAGATCAGGCTGTACCCATGCCCAGCCAGTCCCGTCTCCAGATAATGCAGGTCGCGAGCGACATTTGGATCGACCTGCTCGAACTGCACTACAAGCAATACAAGCCGGCTATAGCCCGCCCGCAGGCTCCGTGCAGGAGCAAAGGGCTGATATCCGAGCGTGCGTGCGGCTTTCAGCACCCGTTCGCGCGTCTCGGCCGGAATCGACTGGCGGGGATCGTTGTTGAGGACGTAGCTAACAGTTGCCCGCGATACGCCGCTCGCCCGCGCGACGAGACCCAGAAGAGCAATCCGAAAAGAGCGCTGAGCAGAACGCGGCGGATCATCCCACCGCGAGTATACTCCTTAAACACCCGGCGAAAATCCTAATGAGCGAGTCGGGGAGCACACCCGTCCCGGGTGTCCCGGCCGGCGTCTCGCCGGACGGAGGAGTTCGAAACCCCAAAACACAGACAGGAACGTCAACGAGGCTAAATCTCTACTGCGATATTTTTCGCCGATGAACGCGAGAGTGCCTCCAGAACTTTGATATTGTTCAGCGCATCTTCCGGTGGGAGAGGTGCCGGCCGCTTGTTGAGGACAGTCTCGGAAAACGCGTCAACCATTTTGCTGTACTGGTTCACCGGCTCAAAGATTTCCTCGCGCCTATTGCCATCCGCATCCACAACGACCACAAGACCTTCTGCGGCACGCGTTCCAAGACCGGGAACAATTCCCCGCGGCGCTTCAATAATGCCCCCACTCCCAACGATCCTGTAGCACCCCTGACCATCGGCCTCAAACGAACAGCTTATTGTCGCCATTCCTTCTGCAAACTCGAGGATGCCTGCGGCGCTGGTATCGACCCCCAAGGTGGGGTCGATATCCAGCCGGCCGGAGACACGTTTCGGTTCAGCGCCGAATACCATGCGGGAGATATTCACTGTGTAGCAGCCCATATCGAGAAGCGAGCCGCCGCCGAAGGTATCGCGATAGCGGATATTAGACACATCAAGCGTCCGCATAATGTTGACAGAGAGATGTGCGTCGACATGGCGAACCTGCCCGATCGCGCCGGATGCGACGAGTTCCTGGACACGGCGCGTCTGGGGGTGAAAGCGATACATGAAGCCCTCCATGAGACTCACGCCGCACTTGGCACATGCCTCAATCTGCCGTTTCACTTCCTCCGAGGAGAGCCCCAAGGGTTTCTCGCAAAGCACAGCCTTGCCCGCTTCGGCTGCGCGAATGGTCCATTCGGCATGCAGAGAGTTCGGGAGAGGAATGTATACGGCGTCGATGTCAGAATCACCAAGCAGTTCTTCGTAGCTGCCAACGGCTCGGCGAATTCCAAACGACCGAGCGACGCTTTCTGCCTTCTCGATATCTCTGCTTGCAAGAACTTCGAGCACCCCAAACTTCGATTGCTGAATCGCCGGAATCAGGGCGATCTGGGCAATGTTGGCGGTGCTCATCACACCCCATCTCAGTCGTTGTGTCATTCAATACTCCATTGTTTGGCGCAGGCCCTCGTCCAGCTTAACCCTCACTTCTTCTTCTTGGCGGCGTTGCCCCATAGATTAGGATCGTCGACGTTTTCCTTGGTAATGAGACTCGGCCCGGTCTTACTTACCTCCTCAAACGGTTTGCCTTCGAAGTGAGCGATGATCTTGTCGAGTATGGCTCCTCCCATCGCGTACGGATCCTGTCCAACCGTGGCGTCTTGAGTTCCGGCGCGGATGCGATCGAGCGCTAATGGGGTGCCATCGAGACCGACAATCACGACGTGGCCTTCTTTTCCAGGCGGGATCAGCTTGCCGATCTGGCGCAGGGCCGATACAACCCCGCGTACCATCTCGTCGTTGTGACAAAAGACACCCTTAATATCGGGCTTTTGGGTGAAGGCGTCGAGCACCATCTTGTAGGTGGTGTCGGCGACCCACTCGGTGTTTAGCGATTTAACTTCAACATTGGGATACTTTTCCTTCATCCGATCGTTGAAGCCCTTGTGGCGGAGTTGTGCCGATTCGGAACCCACCGAGCCGCGGGCCTCAAGGACCGTCCCCTTCCCATCAATCAACTTGCCGAGCGCGTCGGCTCCCATCGCGCCTCCTGCTTCGTTGTCAAAGTAGACAAAGCCCAGGTATTTCCCTTCCGGCGGAGCGTTCTCCATTATGAATACGGGGATGTTGGCTTCGTTGGCGCGCTTTACGCCCGCGACCACGAGCTTTGCGTCGATCGGGTTGACCAGCAACGCGTCTGGCTTCTTGGACACCGCGTCGAGGACCTGGGTCACCTGAAGGTTCGGGTCACCCTTCCCATCGACGATTTGCATGACGAGACCTGCTTCGCCCGCCTTCTTCTTAATTCCATCCACCATGGCGATCTGGTACTCGAATTGGAGGCCGAAGGTGATATATCCGACAGTCTTGCCTTTGGCGCCGCCCTCGGCACCTCTAGCCACAGCGGGAACTCCGAGCACTCCGCCCAATATTGTTACGCCTAATGCCAGGCCGGCGCTCATAAATGCGCGGCGCATTAAGCCATTCTTACTTACAGGATCTATTTTTTTCATCGGTTCTATCTTTCTTCTGGGGTTTATACGTTGGAGTCGTCCCGCACTATCAGCTAAGGTTTCCTCGATCCGCGGGTAGTCTTGGAAAATCTTGGTAAGGTTTTGTTTATTCGCTAGTAGGTGTGCATTGCTCTCGTCATTATATTTCAGGCCATCGGCGTGGGCGTTGAGGGTTTCTAGCTTGGCTTCGCCACACTCTCGGCCTGTTCCTTTTTCACTTGGGCCGAGCGGCGTCGGAGCCCCGCCTCTGCAATGTTGCGCCGGAAGACGTCGAGCGCCGCAGCGGCGGCGATCACCAGACCGCTGACGACGTAGTCGTAGTTCGGTGGTACATTAAGCAAATTGATCGCGTTCTGGACGATCCCAAGCAATATGACGCCGAGCATCACCGCGCCGAAATTGCCTTCGCCGCCGAAGAGGCTGACGCCTCCGATGACAACCGCTGAGATTACCGTCAACTCAAGACCGAAGCCGGCTGTCGCTGCGCCGGCTTCCAGTCGCGCGGAGATCATAAGTCCCCCAATAGCGGCGCAAATTCCGGAGATAAGGTAGGCTGAGATGATGATTCGGTCGGAGCGGATGCCGGACAGGCGTGCCGCGACCGGGTTGCCTCCAACCGCATAGATGGACCGTCCAAAAGTTGTTCTGCTGAGCACGAACTGAGCGATTATGGCGAAGACGATCGTGCAGAGGATCACCACCGGGATTCCGAACAGGCGCGCGGCCTGGATATCCGAGAAGACTTCCGGGATCGGGGCAATGTTTCGGCCGCCGGAATAGATGAAGGCGATACCACGTGCGATGCTCATCATCGCCAGCGTCGCGATAAGCGCCGGGATCTTGAGCCTTGTGACAGCCAGGCCATTAATGAGGCCGACCGTGGCTCCGCTTCCGAGCGCAATCAGCACGGAAAGCCAGACCGGCAGACCCTGATTGACTGCGAGGCCAACGGACAAGACCGAAGAGAGTGCCAGGACCGCGCCGACGGAGAGGTCGATGCCGGCCACCATAACGACGAACGCCTGCCCGATGGCGACGACTGCAATGATCGTGGAGGAAAAGAGCAGGTTTTCTAGATTGATCCTGGTAAAAAACACCGGGCTTGCCAGGCTCAAGCCTATACAGGCGATCACGATGATTGCGAGGAGGCCGAGGTCTTGAACCAGCTCGAAAACGCTTTTGCTGCTCGCGGCCTCGTCGACGAGCCCAGGTTGCGGAGCGGATTTAGTCTGCGCATTGGACTTCATTGTTCTTATTCCGTTTAGCCTGTGGTGGCGTATTTCATGATCAATTCTTGGGACAAAGAGCCGCGGGGGATTTCGCCTACGATCCGGCCGGACCGCATGACAAGCACGCGATCGCTGAGCGAGAGAACTTCAGGCAGTTCGGAGCTGATGAGGAGGATTGCAGTTCCCTGCGAAACGAGGCGCACGATGATCTGGCTGATTTCCGCCTTCGCACCGATATCCACGCCCTTGGTCGGTTCGTCTAGAATGAGCAGACTTGGTTTGCGGGCAAGCCATCGCGCGAGCACGACCTTCTGCTGATTGCCACCTGAAAGCGTAGCAATTTTAACCTCGGGTGACACCATCTTAATCCTGAGCGAGCTTTGCGCTTCTCTAACGATCTCGTTCTCCCGTTCCTTCAAAATCACCCGCTGCGGTGCGATGAGGTCCAGCACGGCGAGAGTCGTGTTCACACGGACGCTGAGTTGTGCGACAAGCGCCTGACCGCGCCTGTCTTCGGGGAGCAAGCCGACCCCGGCCTGAATCGCGACCGTCGGATCGCCCGGCGGAACCACTTTGCCGTTGAGCCGTACTTCTCCCTCTTCATACGGGTCGATTCCGAATATGCAGCTCGCAACTTCGCTTCGACCGGCCCCGACGAGGCCTGCCAGCGTGACGATTTCGCCCGCGCGGATGTTGAACGAGATATTCTGAAGGACACCGATGCGGGTGAGATTCTTAACCTCGAGGACTACTTTTCCTGGTTCTCGGGACGAGGTCGTTACCTCCGCCACATCGCGACCGACCATCATCTTAATAACCTTCGCGTGATCGAGCTCAGAGGCGGGTCTGGTCCCGATGAACTTGCTATCACGCAGCACAGTGATGCGGTCGGCAATCCGGAACACCTCGTCGAGCCAGTGGGATACGAACACTATACCCATGCCCTTGGCCTTCAAGTCGTCCACGAGCAGGAACATCCGCTCGATCTCACGTTGCGAGAGCGATGTGGTCGGTTCATCCATGATGAGGACACGAGAATCCTCCGACACGGCGCGGGCGATTTCGACGAGTTGACCCTCTGCTGGCGTAAGCCGGCTGGCTCGCGTCGAGGGCGAGAGTTCCGGAGCCACCTGAGCCAGCGCCCGTCGAGCGCGATCCGTTTGTTCTTTCTTGGCGATGAGGCCGAATTGCGACGGCCAATGGCCGAGCATGATGTTCTCGGCTACTGTCATGCTTGGAATCAAGTGAGATTCCTGATGAATAGTGGCAACACCGGCTTTGTGGGCCGCGGCGGGCTCGGCAGCCATGAGCTCCCCATTGACGCGAATCTCACCTCGATCCGGCGCGTAGAATCCCGACATTATCTTGATGAGTGTCGATTTTCCGGCTCCGTTTTCGCCGAGCAGGGCATTGACTTCGCCGCTCCTGATCTCGAAATCAACGTTGTCAAGGGCAACGACCCCGGGGAAAAACTTGGAGATGCCTTTGGCGACGAGAATGGGCTCGCCGAGCGCCACAGATCCGGACCGTCCACCGGTCGGGGGGCTCTGTGATGCGCCACTCATCGGCTCCTCCCGCATCGATATTCAACCTGCCTATTTATTCTCAATAGAAATTTCGTTCTCATTCTTTGCAAACATGGGCGCGTTCACAACGTCTGTGCCAAGGTAAAAGCCTCGGTGATGGTGCTCTGGATCAATCGCGGCACAACACAATCGCCAACCCGTTCAATTTTGATGTCTTTGAATTCGGGAGATTCCTTGAGTTCCAGAAAAAGGTCCTCCCTCGATCGACGCCCGATAATCGGAACGACCCACTCGATCCCTTCGATCCACTCTTCGTCGCCCGGCACCAGCAGGTATTTGTCCCAACCTGTGGAATTGCGGGAGCTAAAAACCGCGGCGACCTTCACCCGATGGTCGCCGACCTCGAGGAGTGCAGTGCTCGGACGCAGGCGGATGCCCTTGATCGCCGCGCGACGGTAGAACAGCGTCCGGTTGCCCCCCTCGATGTCCTCACCGATTAAGGAATGTGGGGCGATCACCTGGACACGGCAGTTGCGGTCACTGAGAAATTCCGCCGTCCCGGCGGCCTCCCAGTGGCCATTGTCATCGACCACAAGCACATTGCCACTGGGTTCCACTTCGCCCGAAAGCACCTGATCGGACGACACGACAAAATCTTGATCGAGACCCGGGATGCCCGGCAGCACCTGTCTCCCGAGCTCGCGCGCGTGCCTCGCGCCATCGCGCTGCTGGTTCGGAAGGTTCGGTTCCGATCCGGTTGCAATGACGATCACGTCTGGTGACAGCTCCCGAAGCAGCGCCGGCGTCGCTGACACGCCGAGCCGGAGATCGACTCCCCGATCGGCGATGGCCGCCTCGAGATAGCGTGTCACCTCGCCGATAATTGCATGCTCCGGTTGCTTTGCTGCGAGCCGGACTTGGCCCCCGAGAACGCTCTCGCGCTCCAGAAGCGTAACGTTATGACCGCGTTTTGCCGCAATTTCCGCGACCTTCAGTCCGGCTGGGCCGCCTCCCACAATGACAATGCGCCGGGAGGCATCAGCACGTGTCACGAGACGCTCGTTCAGCTCGCGTTCGCGTCCCCCGCAAGGGTTATGGATACAGCGAATCGCCTTTTCCTGACCTACCTGGTAGATGCAGGCGTCATTGCACGCCACGCAGAGACGAACGAGATCTCTACGACCCGCCTTGAGCTTATTTGGCGTCTCAGGATCGGTGAGGAGCTGGCGAGCCATGCCGATCAGATCGGCCTCGCCCGCTCGCAGCATATCCTCGGCGCGTTGGGGCGGGGTGATGCGACCGAATGCGATTACGGGAAGCCGGCTTCCGTGCTTCAGCGCCGCATTGAGCTTCTGAAAGTCGTCGGGCGCTACGGCCGCGGGCGGGATCTCCATCCAGTAGCTCGAGAACGAACCCGCATCGGAATTCATATAGTCGACAAGACCGCTGGCCTCCAGGTATTCCACCATCTTCATCCCATAATCGAGCCCGTAGCCGAAGGTCGTGAACTCGTTCAGGCAGATGCGAACGCCCACTGGATATGTCTCCCCGGTTTCCTTCTTGATGGCTTCCAGAACCTCAAGAGACAGTCGCATGCGGTTTTCGAATGAGCCGCCATACCGATCGACACGATGATTGAAAAAGGGGGAAGCGAACGAGCGCAGCAGCCCATCGTGCGCGACTTTGATCTCAATGCCGTCGAAGCCGGCCTCTACCGCGTTTCGTGCGCTCACCGCGAAGCCGTCAATGACGGTGCGGATATCATCTTCGTCCATCGCCTTCGTGCTAAAATGGCTCGATGGCTCGGGCATCTGCGTCGGCGCCCACATGATATGCGGCGGATGCTCGAGCGAAGTATGGCCGGCGTGTGTGAGCTGGCTGATAATCTTGGTGCCGTGGGCATGGACGGCATTCGTGATATTTCGCAGCAACGGAATGACCGCAGGGTCCCAAGCATTGATAAATCTCCGGGACATCTTGCCAGTAGGATGGATTGCCTGGCTTTCGAAAATAATTAAGGCGACACCACCGCGCGCGCGCTCCTCGTGATAGGCGACATGGGCATCCGTCGGCTGGCCGTCGAGCGTGCCCAGGGCTGTGAAGTGAGGCTGGAAGACCAAGCGATTGTGAAGTTCAACGTCGCGGATCTTGAACGGGCTGAACAGCATCGAATACTGCCCCGCGTTACCCTGCAAAGGTTGAGATACTTCGTTCATGAGGAGATTGCCTTCCGGCTTGGTGATATAATCTCGAGATCCGTAAATAAGAATTCGAAGAAACTCACGACCTCAGCGGATATTTCTAATAATTCATTCATATCGAGTAATCCGGTTGTTTCTGACCAATCGTTGTCTCTCATTTACTCACAAGCGGCTTCATGTATTCGTACGCTTCACGCGCCACGAGGTCTGGCTCGACGTTCCTGCGGTTGAATCCAATCTCCATGGCTAAGTATCCTTCGTAGCCAATTTCCTTCAACGCAGACACCAATCCGACGAAGTCTCCGGGACCCGTGCCCGGAGCCCCCCGACCGAATTCGGAGATATGGAGATGGCGAAGGTTTTTTCCCATACTGTAGATGTAGTCTGTGGGAACCTCATTGCGGTAGTACGCATGCTGGGTGTCGAACATCAGGCCAACGTTCTTTGCTCCAACCTGCTCCATTAGTTCGATCGCGTGATCGCAACTCTCCACCAAGTTGCTGTCGGTAGGCGTAGGCTCGATCGCAATCACCACCCCGCGATCCTCCGCCGCCTTGGCGATCTCCTTGAGCGCCTGAGAACTCCAATCCCAAGCTTGGGCCCGCGACGTCCCGAAAATCTGCCAACCCGCCACATAAAGCACGGTAGGCCCCCCCCAATCGGAACATAATCCTACCACTGCCTTGTATTGCTCAATAGCGGCCTTCCGCTCTTCCTCGAGAGGCGAAGAGACGTTGAAGCCGGGCCCGCCGCCAGGTGCGGGCAACATGCTTGATACCGCAAGGCCGTTGTCATCGAGCACTTTCTTAATCGCCTTCCGCCTCTCTTTGCCCATGTAAGCGGGAAAAGCGTGCGGTGCAGCCGCTCCTATCTCGATGGCATCATAGCCGATCCGTGCGATTCGTTTGATTGTCTCTTCAAGAGTGTATGCGGGCACCCAAACCGGAAAGCTGGAGTATACCCAATTGTTGAAAGAAAGTTTCATGCTTATATGAATTGGTAGCTTCGAGTTCTGAACTTCTGTGACGGCTCAATCCCAAACGAAGATTGCTTTCTCTGTCTTTCGTTCATCGAACATTCGGAATGCCTCAGCGGCCTGGTCTAAGGCAAAGCGATGAGTTATCATTTTCGCGACCGGAATTTGTCTATTGACGATGAATCGAGATATTTCCTCAAACTCGCTTAAAGGGAAATACCAGGCCCCGATCACCTGAAGCTGCTTCCTGATCAATTGGTCACTCGGGTTTATTGTCGTGGAAGACGATTCTCCAACGAACGCCACCGACCCAAATCGGCGTGTTGAATCGAGAGCAGAATTCTGTGCTTTGGCATTCCCTGAACAATCGATCGCTACATCCACGCCAACCCCGTCGGTGAGGTCGCGAAGCCGTTCCGTGGAATCTTGATTGCCGCTGTTCACAACCTCGTCTGCCCCAAGATCTTTGGCCATGCTCAGCCGATCCTCCAATACGTCAACCGCTATGACGCGAGCTCCGCGCGCTTTCCCAATGAGCACGCCGGCCGCCCCCATCGGACCGATGCCAAAGACGGCAAGAGTTGTCGCCCCAGACACCCCCAATCTCTTTTGCGCCGAGTACCGTGTTCCGATCATGTCGGTCATCACCGCACCTGCTTCGAAGGAGAGTTCGTCCGGCAACTTGAGACAGTTGACCGCAGGGGCTACCAAGTAGTCGGCGTCACCGCCATCCACGTCAAAGCCGAGACACTTCCATTCGGGGCACAACATTCGAAAGCCGCTATGACACCACTGGCAGCGGCCACAGCCAATGGCGAGATAGACCGCCACCCGATCCCCAACCTTAACTCCAGTCGCCCCTGGACCGACGCCTGCCACCTCCCCGGCGGGCTCGTGGCCCGGAACGATAAGCCCCGTTTTAGTTGCCTCGCCGCCGACCACCGGCCTTCCATAGTAAATGCTCATATCACTGCGACACAGAGCCGAAGCTCGCATTCGAATAAGCACCTCACCAGTGCCCGGGACCGGATCAGAGCGATCGACCACATCGACTTTTTTATCCCCGGGAAATAGAACAGCTTTCATAATAGTATTCCTTGCTTCCTGATATTACGTATAAGTAGAAGCACGGTTACCCGTATAGCCTCCCAGGTGTGATTCATTGTCCATCCTCTTTCTTATGCTCGCGGGTGCATCGGTATGGTAAATGGTCTTCCACGCATCGAGTAGATTTTCCCGAGTGACCGGAAGGGCTGGCAGGGCAACATAGGCCGGGGCTGGTTTACCAATAAGTGCGTAGCCGGCAAGAATTGCTTCTGTCACACCTTGATCATACGGCAGTTGCGCTCCCACGCCCTTAATCAGCCTATTCGCGGCCATTTCGACAGCGGCATTTAGCCCGAGGTCGATCGTAGTAATTACTAGATCATCTCTGTGCGCGCCCAGAGCCGCAGATCTTACTCCTTCTGCCGGCAAATCCCACACCGCCCAAATACCCTTCAAACTCGGATTGGCCGCTAGCATCGTCGAGGCCGCTTGATTGGCATCATCGAAAAAGTTGGGTTCCCTGATACCTTGCTCGGCGACAATCGTGATTCCGGGATAATTCTCTGTGATCGTTTTTCTGAAGGCCTCGTAGCGTTGGCGAGTCACAAAAAAGTCAGCCGCGTGGTAGATTATTCCAATCTGGCCCTCACCATTCAGAGCCTTTGCCATCAGATGAGCGGAGGCAACGCCATTCCCGTAGTTGTCTGCTGATACAACACTGACGTAGTCCTTTCCTGCCTCAAAGCCGATAGGGATGTTGTCCATAAAGACCAGTTTAACTCCCTTTTGGTTGGCCTCCCTATACGCTGCGGCCGTAATAACCGAATCAGTGGGGATCGAGACGATAATCTGAGGATCGAGTGCGAGAACCTTTTGGATATTGGCCACTTGCCTTTCGGGATTGAAACCGGCATCGGTGACTGCGACTACCTCGACTCCCATTTTATCGAATTGCGATTTCAGACCGGCAATCTGCGCCTGCGACCAATCACTCCCAGAGATATAATGCATGACAATCGCGGCCTTTGCTTTAAGTGCCCGGATCTTTTCGATTTCTTCCGAAGTTAAGCTTAAAGAACTGGCGGGCGACGGTTCCTCACCATTGGGACCCTTGCTCAAGACTCTCCCTTGGAGCGCGGCTAACGCGCTCGTCGGGTCGACGGTTTGGCAATTGACGCGTTCTATGACACCCGTGACCAGCAACAACGCCAAAACCGGCGAAGCTAGAGAATTCATCGTCACGGTTTTTCGCGATCGAAGGCCGCGTCGAAGGCCCTGCTGCTCGGAGTGAAGTCGTAGGATTTGATATGCTTGCATGACTCGGCAGCGGCGTGCAGCCGATCCATGCGAATGTCCTCCCACTCGATCGAGAGCGGCCCGCGATAACCGGTATCGTTGAGCGCAACGATGATGTCCTCGAATCGGATGTCACCGTGCTCGATGGATCGGAAATCCCAATAGCGGCGATGATCACCGAAATCGGTGTGACCGCCACAGACGCCGATATCTCCGTTGCCGTGCCCCCACCAAGCGTCCTTCATGTGCGCATGGTAAATGCGGTCCTTGAACTCCCCAATGAATTTGACGTAGTCCAGGCCCTGATAGCCGTCGCCCCAACAGGCCAGCTCGAGCCCATCAAAGCCCATTTTCTTTGCCAAAGGTGCGAGCTCGGTTAATGGGAGATCGGCCCATTGGCCGGTGAATAGTGTGACTGGTCTTGCCATTATAAAACTCCGTTTGATCTATCGTGTCTTCGCTAGAAGAAGATTATAAGTTGCCGACCTTACGCATACATCCTTCCTGGCTATGATTTTGCTTCAGTCATCTTCGTCCAGACGCCGCCGGCCTTGGCGCTTTCGACCGCGGTTGCGATAAAGGCCATACCATTGACGCCGTCATCAACCGTCGGAAAGTCGCAATCGGACGGAACAGGTTGCCCGTCCAGCACCGCTTCAATTGCTCGCGCTACTTCGAGGTAAATGTTCGCAAATGCTTCAATGAAGGCCTCCGGGTGACCCGCGGGGACTCGGGTAAAGCGTTTGGTGAACTCGCTGAGGTATTCATTCGCGCGCCGATAGATTCGCCGGGGCGCATCCGAATACTTCACGATGAGTTCGTTAGGATCTTCCTGATGCCACTCAAGTGAAGCCTTCGAGCCATACACCCTGATCCTGAGAGTGTTTTCCTCCCCGGCGGAAATCTGTGAAGCGTACAGAACGCCTTTGGCTCCTCCTTTGTAGCGAATGAGCAGATTCGCGTCGTCTTCCAGCTGCCGTCCCTTCACAAAGGACGTGAATTCGGCGCAGAGCTCGTGGATCTCGAGACCGGTGATGTAGTGGGCCAGATTCTCCGCGTGAGTTCCAATATCACCGATGCATCCCGACGCTCCAGCTTCTTCCGGATTCGTGCGCCAGGATGCTTGCTTCTGTCCCTCCGCGTCGATCGGCTTGCTGAGCCAGCCCTGCGGATACTCGGCAACCACCTTCGTGATCTCACCGAGTTCGCCACTTCGAACAAGCTCGCGCGCCTGCTTAACCAGCGGATAGCCGGTGTAATTGTGGGTCAATGCAAATATCTTGCCTGTCCTCTTAACAACCTCACGGAGAGAAAGCGCCTCCTCCAGATTGAAAGCCAGGGGCTTATCACAAACGACATTGAACCCGGCTTCGAGGAATGCTTTGGAAACCGGCACATGCGTTCGATTCGGCGTCACAACGGAAACGAAGTCAATGCGTTCACCGACCGGCAACTTGGCCTCTTCCGCCGCCATGGTGCGGTAATCCGCATAGACCCGTTTCGGATCGAGAAACAGATCCTCGCCCGATAGTCTGGATTTCTCCGGGTTTGAAGAGAAAGCGCCCGCAACCAATTCGATTTTTCCATCCAAACGCATCGCCATTCGATGGACTCCGCCGATAAACGCGTCGCGACCACCTCCGACCATGCCAGCTTTCAGTCTTCTTTTCATAGACACCTCACTTTCGTGACCTGGCGACGGTTACCGCCAGGATTATGATCACGCCGCGCGCGATCAGTTGTTGGCTAAATTCGAGTCCCATCAGGATGAGACCATTGTTGATCAACCCAATCATGAGCGCGCCCATGATGGATCCGACGACCGAACCGAAGCCTCCGAACAAGCTCGTTCCACCGAGCACGGCGGCGGCGATCACAGAGAGTTCGTCACCTTCACCGAGTTGAAAACGACCAGATCTAAGACGTCCGGCGTATAACATTCCCGCAAACGCCGCTGTGAGGCTCGAGATGATCAGGACCTGCATTTTGATATTATGGGTCTTGATTCCCGTAAACTTCGCCGCGGTTTCGCTTCCGCCCGTCGCGAGCACTTTTCGTCCAAAGGTTGTTTTGCGGAGGGCCACATGGCCAATAGCCGCAGCGATCAGAGCCCAGATTAACAGCCCCGGCACAGGACCAAGGTTTCCCGATCCGAAAACGGAGTAGTAGGTTTTGTTGAGAATCGGGACGGCTGCGGTAGCGCTGACCCACATCGCTGCTCCTTTGGCGATGCCCATCATGGCCAAGGTCACCAAAAACGAAGGAATCCCCACTCGTGTCGTTAGGAGGCCATTTATCATACCGACCACGATGCCCGTGAGAACTCCACAAAATATGCCGCCGATAAGACCAAACTTTGCCAATGCGAGCGCGGTGGTTACTGAAGCCAGACCAGCGACCGAGCCAATCGACAGATCGATCTCACCCGCGGACAATACAAAAGTCATACCGACCGCCATAATGGCGATCATGGCCGTCTGGCGGACGATATTCAGGAGGTTGTTCGGATCGAGAAATCCCTTGTCGGCCAGGGTTATCGAGAAGAAAATGAAAATTACGACAAATCCCGCGTAGATGACGTATTGACGCCAATCCTCTTTCATTCTGCTCAAAAGGGATTCGGACTGACCTATGATAGCTTCCGATTTCTCACTCATGCATTCACCTCCTGAATGGCCACTTGCAGGCCCGTTTCCATCAAACTGATTCTATGGGTCGTGTCCGTTGACCCTTCCGCCCAGGCCTCGATTTCCTCTGAACTAATCTCTCTAACGATCCGGCCTCCAGCCATGAGCAAGATCCGATCGCTGAGCGCAAGAAGCTCAGCGGGTTCGGATGATATGACCAGGACGCCTCTTCCTTTATCGGCGAACTCACGAACGATCTCCACGATCTCCGTCTTGCTGCCGATATCGACACCGGCTGTGGGTTCATCCAGAATCAAGAGGAGCGGATCTGTCGCCAACCATTTTGCCAAAACGACTTTTTGCGCGTTGCCGCCCGAAAGTGTGCGGACGGCCTTTTGGGGCGACGCGGTCTTGACCCGCAATTGCTTGATATACTGCGCGACCAAGGTTCGCTCCTTCCCTTCCTGCACGAAGCCGAAGCGCGACAATCTATCGATTACTGGCAGCGTCATATTCTCAGCCACGCTGTGCGAAAGCACCAGACCTTGGGTGAGACGATCCTCGGGTATCATCGCAATGCCGGCTTCCACTGCCTCCGGCGGTGTAGTGATCTTCACAACCTTCTCTTTGAGACGAATTTCACCGTCAACAATCGGTCGCAATCCAAACATCGACTTCGCGAGGGAAGTTCGCCCACTCCCCATAAGACCGGCAATCCCCACGATCTCTCCGCCTCGAATTGTGAAGCTCGCTTCAACTGGAGTGGGTTTGGCGGTCACGTTTGAGCAGCGCAGCACCTCTGCGCCGGGTTTCGTCGTTCGCGCCTGCCGTTCGAAGGCGCCAACTCTCCTTCCAACGATCTCCTCGACGATCGCGTCAAGCGTCGTTTCCGCGACAGCTCTCGTCATCACATTACGGCCGTTCCGAATAACGGTTACGCGATCCGAGATGCGCCGGATTTCTTCCATCCTGTGCGAAACGTAAATGATCGAGGCGTGAGACCGCTTCAGCCGGTCCAGGAACTCAAACATGTGGTCGATTTCAGCCGTGCTAAGAGTCGACGTTGGCTCATCCATAATGAGGACGCTTGCCTGTTGCGAAAGGGCTTTCGCAATCTCAGTTAGCTGCCGCTGGCCGGAACTGAGATTCTCGACCCGCCGGCGCGGGTCGAGATTGACGCCAATCTTTTCCAGGAGACCGCGTGCCTCCTTCAGAGCCGCTTCGTCGTCGAGCAAGCCCATCGCACCCTTGGGCTCTCGCGTTAAGAAAATATTCTGAGCGACGCTTAAAGAGGGAATCAGGCTCATTTCCTGGAAGATCATCGCGATTCCCAAGCGACGCGCCGCTTCCGGCGTATGTTCCTCGAGCTTTACTCCCCCAATGTAGATCTCGCCCTTGTCCGGCTTATGGACGCCGGAAAGCATTTTCAAAACCGTCGATTTTCCGGCACCGTTTCCACCCAATAGCGCGTGAATTTCTCCCTTCCGCACGGAAAAATCGACGTGTTCCAGCGCAGCGACTCCTCCGAATGACTTGGCAATTCCCGTCATCACCACGGCGTTAGCCTTCGGATCTTCGGGCTGGCTCATTATGTTAAGTGGTTTGGCGAATTCTTCCCAAGCTAAGGCTCACTAAGGGAACCGCTCATTGCATGCTGCTCTTGACGGTGTCGGGTGCCTCCGCATGATAGACGTCCTTCCAAGCCTGGAGCAGGTTCTCTCGAGTCACCGGAAGAGCCGGCAGAGCGATATAAGCTGGCGCTTGCTTGCCCAGAAGCCCATATCCCGCGAGAAGTGCCTCTGTAGTGCCCTGATCGAAGGGCCGTTGCGCTCCGAGGCCTTTGATGAAGCCGCCTTGTGCCATATCGATTGCGACATTCAGGCCGAGATCGCATGTTGTAATCACCAGGTCATCTTTTCCCGCGGACCGAGCCGCAGATATCGCCCCTTCCGCCGGTACATCCCAAACGGCCCAGATGCCATTCAACTTGCGGTTGGAAGTCAAGAGAGCGGAGGCTGCCTTGTCGCCGTCACCGGAAAAGTCTGGTCCTCCGATTCCTTGCTCCGCAACAATTTTGATTTCAGGATAATTCTCCTCGATCGTCTTCTTAAAGCCATCTAGGCGTTGGCGAGTTACAAAAAAGTCCGCAGCATGGAAGACAAGGCCTATCTGCCCCTTGCCCTTCAAGGCCTTTGCCATCAGGTGGGCAGCCGCCACACCATTGCCGTAATTGTCCGCCGATACGACACTCACATAATCCTTGCCGGCCTCGAGCCCTTTCGGAACGTTATCCATGAAGACCAGCTTGACACCCGCATCAGCGGCCTTCTTGTAGGCGGCCGCGGTAGAAACCGGATCCGTTGGAATTGAGACGATGATTTGAGGCTTCTGGGCGAGAATAGTCTCAATATCGGCGACTTGTTTTTCAGGCTTAAAGCCCGCGTCGGTAACTGAAATAACCTCTATCCCCATCTTACCAAACTGCTCTTTGAGACCGGCCACCTGCGCGAGCGCCCAATCGTTTCCCGCGTAGTGCATCACAATCGCTGCCTTGGCCTTAAGCTCTTTAATCTTGGCAAGCTCGTCGGGCGTTAGCGTCACGGAACTCGCCGGAGAGGGAGTTTCGCCATTGGGACCTTTGCTCATCGGGGTCTTCTGAACTTCGGCTAGTGCTTTGTCGGGATCAGCACTTTGGCTAATGGCGGGCCACACCAATCCAACAATGAGAGCAAATGCCATTGCTCTTAAATAATTACGGTTTTTCATCAGTTTATGTTGTTGTAGATTTCAGGGTAGATGATTTGCAAAGGGAAAAATTTGTCATGTGCTCTGGGTCCGCCTTTCAAATTCGGTCAGATAGCGCATGCTTATCTCTGCACCGGCCTTTGGATCGTGGTAGGCATCCAATTCGACCGCGATCCATCCTGTGTAATTAATTGTATTCAGCGCCTGAAGGATCGCGTTCATATCCAGCTCGCCTTCGCCCAAAGGCAGAAAAGCAAATGGGTCGCGTCGGAAATCCTTTAGATGAACGTACTTGATACGGCTCGCGTGCTCGAGGATCAGTTTGGCGGGATCGCCACCCCCGGCAAACAGGTGGGCCGTGTCGGGACAAAAGCAGATCCTCGACGAAGCGAAAACCTTTCGAACTTGCTCAGGCGCTTCGGCCATCGTGGTCAAGTGCGGATGATAGTGCGCGAGCAATCCACGCTCCTCAGCGAGGTCCGCGACCTGGTCCAACGCCGCAGCCAGTCGCGCGTAATCCTCGTCAGTGGCTGGAACGGTTCGTTTTGCGCCACCTCCCACAACCAGGTGTTCCGCACCCATGCTCGCAGCGAGGTCTGCTGCCTTCCTGATACGCCATAGCTCCTCCGGCAAAATCTCCGGGAAAATAAAGTTTCCTCCGCTATAGACGGCTAGCATGCTCAATCCCGCATCGTTGAGCCGGCTCCGGAGTTCACCCGGATTCCCTTCATATTCAACAAGATTTCCGTCAAACAATTCGATAGCCTGGTAGCCAGCCTGGCCGATCTCAGCGATCGCGCGGTTCATGTCGCCAAAGGTCCGGTAGAACAAGTCCTTCACTGAGGTGACCCCCACCGGTTCCCCTCCAAGAATTCCCCAACAGTTTGCCTGATAAGCTTTCTTCCAGGATTGCATATCTAACCTCTGTTAACGCCGTCGGGCTCTCTGATGATCACATATGCCGGCTTCATAAGCTATGTTTTCAGCTACTGCGGATTGCGCTCGGAATTGTAGCGATCGGCGATGTAAGCAGCGACGCGCCAGGCATTCGCCATGATGGTGAGCGTGGGGTTGGCGCCGGTTCCTGTCGGAAATGGTCCTCCGTCCACGACAAACAGGTTGTCGACCTCGTGCGCCTGACACCATTTGTTGAGAACGGATGACTTAGGATCGTTGCCCATGCGGGTGGTGCCATGTTGGTGCGAGCAGTTGCCCGTTATGCGATTGATATACACGCGGTAGATGTCTTTCGCACCGGCAGCGTCCAGAATCTCGGCGTTGTGATCGATGACCCACCGGCCCATCTTGAGGTCGTTTTCGTGAATTTTGTTGGTTATGCGTGCAACAGGCAAGCCCCACGCATCCTTTACCTTATCGTCAAGGTCCACGCGGTTCTCGTGTTGGGGCATATCGTGCACCACCATCGCGATGGCGAAGCTGTGGTTGAAAAAATCGCGGTCGATCTGCTTCGCCTGGGGTCCCCAGGCTGGCCGGCCCGGGAGGCTCCAGTTGATTGGCAAGGGAATGCCAACGCCCGCGCACGCGACGTGGCAGCCCCCTACGTGGCCTCGCTTTTCGTCATGCTCGTAGAACTGGTAGCTGCTCGCGGCCACATAGCCGCCGCCCGCCCAGGCATAGATTGGATCTTCGAACACGCCTACCGCAGCGCTAAACTCGTGGAAAGTCGCGTTGCGCCCCACCAGGTCACTGCCGTTCGCGAGGCCGTGCGGAAAGCGCGCCGATCTGGAGAGCAAAAGCAATCGCGCCGACTCAATGGCGCCGCAGGAAAGGATAAAAATATCTGCCTCCTGTTCGATGAAATCGCCGTCCGCGTCCTGGTACACGGCGCTCTTGCATCGGCCACGCTCATCCACGGTGATTTCATGCACGTAGCAGTCCGGTCGCAGATCGTAACGGCCGGTTTTCAGCGCGTCGGGAACGAAGACCGAGAGCGCGCTTGATCGCGTGCCGGTTGGGTCGCCGTGCTGCTGGGCAAAGGCGCTTTGGACGGTTACCGGCCGTCCGTTGTACGGGCGCGACAGCGCTGCCATCGGAGTCGGGAAGGAGTTGTAGCCGAGCTTGCGACATCCGGCATGGAACTTTTCGCCGTAGCGTGTGGAGGGCAGCGGCGGGCAGGGATAATCCTTGCTGCGGAAGCCCTCGAACTTATTTACGCCGCCGGCACCCGAAACTCCGAAGGCCCACTCGACTTCCGTATAGTAGGGCTCCAGATCGGCATAGGAAATAGGCCAGTCAACGAGCGTGGTACCCGGAATGTCGCCCACGATAGAGCGCAGTCTGAAATCGCTCTCGGTAAAGCGCGGCAGCCAGCCTTGCCAGTGCACCGTCCCGCCGCCGACCATCTGCGGCACCGGACAGAAGAGGTCAAGTTTGGGTTCTTCGTCCGCAGACGTCCGCAAGGTGCGTGGATTAAGGATCGGGTCCGGCCAGAGGTTGTAGCGGTTGACGTTGGCAAGCTCATCCCCGCCGAAGCTTTCCCGCTTGCGCCATGGCCCGCGCTCGAGCGCCACCACCTTCAAACCCCTCTCGGTGAGAACTTTCGCAGCTGTGGCGCCCGACGCCCCCGCGCCGATGATAACCACATCGGCGCGTTCCGGTTTAGGTTTTTGCGCCATACTTCTTTTCCTCCTCCCAATCAATTTGCTGCTCCGCGAAGAACGGAAGCGTCGTAAAGCGCCCGGCGTGCGTTTCCGCGAGCGACTCCGGCCCCTCGAATCCGATAAGTTTCCAACCCACCCGGTCCTTGTTCCCGCCGTAGATCGGATCAGCGTAGAAGCCTTGTCGCGTGTGCAGGGCTAGCAAAGGGAAGAAATCGAGTTCGACCTCTGCGTTCGTTTGCTGGAGCGCGGGCTCGACAGGCGCAAAGCCGGCTACTACCTGCGCCTCTGTCAAATCCGCCTCGACCTGACGCACAGGCCGCTCCATATCATACAGGATACCGTCTTGTTGCTCAGCCGGAAGCTGCACAAAATCCGCGGCAAACCGGGACTGGCTCCTACGATCCAGTTCCTTGATCCCCTCGACATACTTCGCGCGAAGGATCTCAATGCGTTGCTGCCATGCTTGCGCACGCTTGCCCTCAAGCTTCTCAAAGCCGCTGCCATCAGGTTTCGCGTAGATGAATTCGAGGCCCGAAAGATACCGGTCGACAAACTCAACGGTTTCGGCTTCTTTCGCACCCGCCTGATCGTCGGTGGGAATGATCCGCGCCATCGCCGCTTCGATCGTTGCGCGCTGGTGCGCGTCGAAAAACTTTCCCCTTGCGCCGCCTGTATCATCAGATTTCATCGGAAGTCGTCCTCGTTGGACGCGACATTCACCCAGCCCTCGCGCCAACACCTCGTCTTATCGCAGTGCTGGCCCCACAGGCATTGAGGAATCGTGCTGCTAGGGTCTTGGGGGGCAGCTTGCATCGGGCCTACTCTCTGCGTTGGATTACCATCAAGGACATCCTAACACCTGAGAGAGGATGTTCTACGGGACCTTGGTCTAGGTGGACTACGACTTTCGACTGGCCTATTTCCAATAGAACCAGCTGCGAATCTCGAGATTTTGGCAGCGCTCTCCGCTGGCAAGGCACACGAAAATGTCACGCCGGGGCCGGCATTCGGCGTCACCCGCAGGCGGCCGCCATGCGCTTCCGCAATGGAGGCAGCGATCCGCAGGCCCACCCCCATGCCGTGTGGTTTGGTGGTGTAAAACGCTTCGAAGAGATGCGGCATGTCTCCCGGTGCGATGCCGCAGCCGAGATCCTGCACGGAAATGCGCACCGCGGGTTTGCCGTGAAGTTCGTCGCACTGTCCGCGAATCGTCAGGACGCGCTGATCTCTTTCCACGGTGCTCATCGCTTCGAGGCCATTGATGATCAGATTGAGAAAAACTTGCTGGAGTTGGACGCGATCGCCCAACACACGCGGCAGATCTTCGGACAACTCGGTGCGGACTTCGATTCCGTGCTCGGCCAACTCGCGGTGCGCCAGCGCCACGACTTCCGCGATCACCTCGCTGAGTTGCAGCGAGGTCTTTTCCGGCGCCGAGCGTTTGATCAGCGCCCGGATGCGCGCGATGATGGCGCTGGCGCGGCTGGCGTCGCTTGTAATGTCCGTCAGCGCCGCGCGAATCTCGTCCTTCGAACCCGGTTGGCTGAAGAGCCGCATGCACGCGCTGCTGTTGTTTACGATAGCGCCGAGCGGCTGGTTGATTTCGTGCGCAATGGAGGCCGCCAGTTCGCCCATCGTCGTGATACGCGTGACGTGCGCGAGTTCCGCCTGCGTCTTGTGCAAGGCCTCTTCGGCCCGCTTCCGGTCGGTGATGTCGTTGAAGAGGATGGCGACTTTTCTTTGCCTGGATTCGCCGACGCGGAAAGCATAGACTTCGTACCAACGGTGCAGTCGGGCTACCCGGTTTTCAAAGCGCGCGGATTCCCCAGTTAGGGCTATCTTGCCGAGAATCTCGAACCAGTGTTCATCGTGCAGCGTGGCAATCTCGCGCATCCTCCTGCCCTCCGCGTTTTGAATCCCCATCTGCTTCTCGAACGACGGATTGACCTCCAAAAACCGGAAGTCAAACGGCTTATCGCTCGCGTCAAATAACACTTCAATCGTGCAAAAGCCTTCGTCAATTGAATCGAACAGCGTGCGGTATTTTTCTTCCGACTGGCGCAACGCTACTTCCGCCTTCGATTGCTGAATAGCGGGAATCGGGCCGACGATCTTGGCAATGCCGGCTGCGCCCATCACACCCCATCTCAGTCGTTGTGTCATGCAGTACTCCTTGTCTTGTGCAGGCTCTCGTCCAACTCGACCTCTAGCGTCTTGAGTGCCCGTGCGGCAATTCGCCCGGTGCCACGAGCAGTTGAATGGATATTTCTTGCTCATCGGAGAGAACGTTCGCATCAAATACAGCAGGTACGAGAACTTGCAAATCAAATATTCAATTAAATTTCGATTCTCGCAGTGCGTATATACAACATCCTTATAATACGTTATTTATATCTTCACTTCGGACGATGATGGGAGGAGCATTGCGAGAATCAACTTGAAGAATCGACGGAAACTGGCCCGGAAAAAAAATTCATATTTGTGAGAACGTTCTCTATATGTATCTTCAGACGCAGAGCTTCCGCTTGGCAGGATCCACCAGTCATGAATTCTCAAATGAATGCGCCAAAGGGTAAACAACAGCTGGCCACCCTCCAGGACGTGGCTCGGCATGCCGGCATTTCGGTTGCGGCGGCCGGCCGAGCGCTGGGAAATTACGGCAGAGTTTCGAGTCAGACGCGGCGCCTAGCCCTTAAAGCCGCTCGATATTTGAATTATTACCCGAATAGAGTGGCCCGAGGGATGAAACAACGCTCAACCTTTACCGTGGGGCTGATCGTCGGAAACATATGCAACCCCTTTTTCAGCACTATAGTCCGAGCCGTGGAGGCTACCCTCTTTAAGCGCGACTATAATCTCATCGTTTGCGATAGTGACGAGGACATAAACAAGGAGATGAGCCACGCTCAGGTCCTCTTCCAGCGACGGGTCGACGGCATGATCGTTTCCCCAACAGCATCACAGGAAGGGATCGGCAGCAAAGCAGTAAAAATGATATCGGAGCATGATGTTCCTTTGGTTCTCATCGATCGACTCGTCCCGGGTTTCAAAGTTCCAGCGGTTGTAGGAGATAATATTGGAGGAGCCTTCGAGGCCACGAAATACCTGCTTGAACTGGGACACAAGCGCGTCGGCATAATCGTCGGGCGAAAGACGCTGGGGTCAATGACCGCTCGCATGGAAGGATATCGCCGCGCCATGGCCTTGGGCGGCGTGGTCTTCCAAGAATCTCTCGTCGTTGACGCAGTGGACGTCGGGGTGCAGGGGGGCTATGACGCCGCTCAGCATCTTCTCGCAGCGAAATGCCCGCCAACAGCCATTATTGCCATGAACAATCTCCTTGCTGTCGGGGTATTGAATGCTGTTCGGGAAAGGGGGCTTCGCATACCTCGCGATATTTCGATCATTGGATGGGATGATTTTGACGCAGCCAGTCATTTGAGAACGCCATTAACTGTGGTGGATCAACCAGCTCAAACTATGGGGACGATGGCGGCTGAGCACCTTCTCCGGTTGATGTCCGGAGAGACTGTTGATCAGCCTCTGGAAATCCTGCTTCGCTGTATCCTGATCCGTCGCAAGTCCTGCTCTGGACCAGGCGAAGAATTCCGGCATCGCGGGTGATTAGTTCCCGCTCGGATCATCAATGGCCTCGAAGCGATGAGCACCGTGGAAAGAGATCAGCGCGTCCTGACGATTCGCGGACAGTGCGACGAACTTCACGGCAAACCCGCGGTGCGCATTTCCGTGCAGGATCTCGGCTGCGGCATCGCACCGACAGACATGGCGCATATCTTCGAATCGTTTTACAGCACCAAACCGCACGGCATGGGCATGGGCTTGCGGATCGGCGTCTCCATTTTGGAAGCGCTCGGCGGTCGTTTGTGGGTGGAGCCGAATGCGGGTCCCGGCGTCACATTCTCGTGCGCCATTCCTACGGAAGCTGCCACGACGTCAGGGCTCCGATGGAGTCCATCGTCATCATAATCTCGCTTGGTTCGATTAGAAATACACGCGGATTCATTATCCAAGCTTGTTCGCTCAGGAATTGCCACGCTCTCCATCCTGGAATTTCCGCCGCAAGGCAACCTCGATTGCATTGATTAAAGCGCGTTCGCTGACGGGCTTGCGCAGAAAATCCGACGCTCCGGATCGCATCGCCTGCTCCTCCTCAGGGCCATTGCCGTACGCTGTGACAAATATAACGGGAAAGCGGTGCCCAGATTCGGTGAGCTTACGCTGAAGCTCCAAGCCGCTCATACCGGGCATTCGCACATCGAGAATGAGGCATGCAGTACTCTCAACCCGCCCCGAAATGAGAAACTCCCTGGCTGAGCCAAACGCTTCGGCCCGAATGCCGAACGACCGAATGAGTCTGCAGGTGGAGTTCCGCATCGATGCGTCGTCATCCACTACCGAGACAAGCGGATCATTCGCGCTCACTTTGCCTTCCAGCACACGCTCAAACTATCACCTGAAGGGGAGGAAATTCTACAGGACCTTAGTCCAGGCAGTACGGGACTTCGGACCGGAGTTCTTACTAAAGTTGGTCGTTCATTCGAACAAGATCGGCGACTGATTGCGCTCGCATCTTGCGCATGATGTGGCCGCGATGAAATTTCACGGTCTTCTCCGTCATTCCCAATTCGGAGGCGATCTGTTTGTTTAGAAGTCCCAGGACGACCTTCTTCATTACTTCGCGTTCCCGAGGCGTAAGCGAATCATAAAGGCTGCGCACACGCGTTCGTTTGATCCGCTGAGCGATCGAGACGCGGTCGCGCTTGATAGCTTGACGGACGGCATCGAGCAGATCCTGTTCGCGAAACGGCTTGGTAAGGAACTCGACGGCTCCGGCTTTCATCGCCCGCACGGACATCGGGATGTCGCCGTGTCCCGTGATGAAGATTATCGGTATCTCGATCCCTGCTTCGCCCAGCTCCTGCTGCAAATCAAGGCCGCTCAATCCCGGCAGGCGCACGTCGAGCACCAAACAAGACGGCACGTCTGTCCGTCCCGTGCTTAGAAACTCCGCGGCTGCACCGAAGGTCTTGACCTGAAACCCAATGGATTGAATCAGGCGCCCGGTGGACTGGCGAAACGACGCGTCGTCGTCGATGACAAAAACGATGGGATCTGCGTGATTCATTGGGCCACCATTGGCAGAGAAGATTGAACGTCGGGCGAACGCGCCATGCGGTAAGGATTCGCGTCAAAAACACACAGATTGATGACTTTACTCATAAATTGCCTTCGGCCGGGGGTTGAGATCGGATGAAATGGGCGGTAAGACGACAACACTATCGGTTGATCAGCAGGCATGGAACCCTGAAGGTCAACAACAAGATTTTGTCGGCGTGTGAACAAGGCGTTAATGCGACGAGTCGATTTGCACTATACCCTTCGAGCGAGAAACCGACCGTCACCGCAAGTCCGACAAGCTGCTAGCGATTCGTTTTCAACAGGGCTTGCACTTGGTGCCTACTTTCCTCGCTTATCGTAATCAAGCCATGCCGAGGACGGTCGAGATCCGCGACGATCGTGATCACTTTTGTCACGAGCAACGGCAGCAATAAGAGCGACATGCCCAATCGTTCTCCCGCACTGACGCCCGTCGCATAGCCGGTGCACCAGCACACCGTAGCGGGTACGATCATCAGGAGGAGCCATACGGAGGAAGGCACGTGAATGAGGGAGTCATCTCGCCCGGCGGTGTCGGCTACCCCATCAATTGCGGCGTACGGCTGATGGCGTCGCGGCTACACGCGAGCAGGTCGAGCCGCGACTGCGCGAACTCGTGAACCAGCTCTCCCGCGACGTGCCCACCGGTGTCGGCGCCGCGGGTGCGCTGACCGTATCCGTGGACGAACTGCGCTGCGTGGTGCAACGCGGCGCGCGCTGGGCAGTCGAGCACGGCTACGGCAGCGAGACCGACCTCGCGCACATCGAGGAGCACGGCTGCATCGCAGGCGCCAATCCCGCGGAAGTCTCGCACCGCGCGTGGCAGCGCGGTCGCGAAAAACTCGGCACCTTGGTTCGGGCAATCACTTCCTCGCGGTCGGCTACGTCGCGGAAATTTACGACACGGAAGCCGCGCGCGTGCTCGGCCTTCAACTCGACGAGATCACGGTCATCATCCACTGCGGCTCGCGCGGCGTCGGCTACCAGGTCTGCGACGACTACCTTGGCGTGATGGACAGCGCGGTGAAAAAATACCAGTTCGCACTGCCCGACCGGCAGCTCGCCTGCGCGCCGGTCGATTCACCCGAAGGCCGGCGCTACCAGGAGAAGGGCGCCCCCCACGATCATCTTTTGGGCGAGCCTCATTAACCTTGAGGTTGCGGCCGCCTTTATCCTTTCCATCGAGACCCGTGATTGCCGCATTCCCTTCCGAAAGATTGCCCATTGTAACGAACCCAAAGCTGCGCGACTGGCCGGTTTCGCGATCAGTGATCAGTTTGACCTCAGAAACAGTGCCGAATGGCTCAAAGAGTTCCCTCAGTGTGCCTTCTGTCATGTCAAAGGAAAAATTTCCGACGTAAAGCTTCATAATAATAAGTGATTTAAACCTATTGTCAGCCAGAACAAACGAATTCTCATCGTTGGTCTTGGGATGTCAGCACCATTTTTGCAAAATCATACGCTTGTGCATTCCCTTCGATGATGGAGGTGCTACCCGGCCCTATCTCAACCAATTGCGGCTGCCCGATTAGGAGAGCGCAAAATTCCGGGGGCTGAGAGGACAGCGACAGGTGACCTACCATCTCGCGACCGCCTCTTCTTTACCGGCTGCCGGTTCCACGAGTGGGCACGGCTCACAATGGACCGGCTCGCGAGCCCACGAGCGGCACGCTCATCTTGAACGCCGAGCGGCAGCGTCCTATAATAGGTTTGGTGCGGTGCCGGTGGGCCGCCCAGCGCGGCGTACCGCTATGTTCGATATCGAGCTATTCTATTCCCACAAGGACGAAGCGCTCAAAGATCAGTTGGTCCAGTCATCTGAGCAATCTGAGGCGCCAGGGGGTCATCCGCGAATGGCACGACCGCAAAATCGGCTCGGGCACGGAATGGGCGAAAGAGATCGACGAACACTTATTCGGCGGAGGTGATTCTGCTGTTGATCAGCTCCGATTTCATCGCTTCGGAGTATTGCCCAAGGAAGGCTTGAATCCGCTTAACCGTTGGTTGACGCGGCGGAAGAAGGAAAGCGGCGCGAAAAGGTTCATTTGGACTGGCGCGAAAGCAGGTCACATCGACAAATCTGCTGGTGGGAATCCCGAGTGTGAAGCTTCAGCGGTTTGCCGCAGAAGCGTGGGTTCTCAATGTGGCCCGAATGAAGGAGCTAACGGAGGAAAAACGCTTCGCTCTTGCCGCAGCGCTGCTCTTCCGCCGACTGGCGCGAGCCTATGACGACGCTGCTGATAATGCTGATTCGGCAAGTCCAGAGAATGCATCACAAGGCCAAGGAGCCGATGAAACTCCGACAGGCGAGCCATCTCAACACTCCGCGGAGCTCGTCTCTACTCTACGCAATGTCACAATCGCTTATCAGCAAGACGGAACCGCCGAACAACGGCTCCAAAGTATCGGAGCGTTTCTTGGATCGATCCCACTCGCCTGTTGGAGCGCTGCGAAGAATATGCGCCCTAGCGAGCGGGATTTATCTGCAGCTGCGAAATCTGCAAACATCTGTGGACAATTTGTGGACACTTTTTGCCCTAATCCTATCTGCACGATACTGGACGAAACAAATCGTTCTAAAAAGTAAAAAGACCGCAGAACCTTTACACATGCTGGTTTTAGGTGGTGGGCAGGCGTGGATTCGAACTCGCGATAGCTCGCACAACGATCTTAGAGGTGGCGGGAATGCGATTCCCGGAATGGAAGCCCAAAAGCCGCAATCCGCATCACTGTCCGTATCGAGAGGATAAGGATCCAAGCCTCTGCATATATGATGGGCGGCAATTCTTTGATCATTCCAGCGGTGACAGTGGGGACGTCGTTAACTTCCTTGCTCTCGTCGATGGCCTCTCAAACTCTGATGCTGCCAGCGAGTTGATCCGGATCGATCGCGCCCGCCATGGCAAGGGTGGTGGCTGCGTATCTCCGCCCATGCCGCCGCGTCCCACGATCGAGCGCCCCCGCCAAAAGCCACGAATGCCGATCTTTGACGAAGGGACGCCGGCCGAGCATCGCGCACTCGCAAAGCTACGCAATCTTGCGCCAGAAGCGATCGCTCTCGCCCTAATCTAGAGCGAGGCCTTCTGCGATTCCTCACTTGTCGCGAAGGCCGTGCGTGGGTCGTTACAGACCCCGATCGCTGGGTAGGACAAGCGCGGCAGCTAGACGGGGCACGTTGGCAACCAATCTCGGGCCAGCCGAAGGCCTGGACGCTTCCCGGAAGCCGGGCCAGCTGGCCGGTTGGCTTTAGAGACGCAATCCGGCGCGGACGTCTAGCACTATGCGAGGGCGGGCCGGATGCGATCGCTGCTTTTCATTTTGCGTCCTTGAGTGACTGCGCGAGCGATGTGGGAGTAGTTTGTATGCTCGGCGCGGGCTGCAGCATTCCCAAAGAGTGCCTTCCTTTCTTCGCGAGTTTGCCAATACGAATTTTCGTCCATGCGGACAGGGCGGGCCTGGGCGCCGCGAAACGCTGGGCTAAGCAGCTTGCTGGCGCCGGCGCACACGTTTCCGGCTTCACGTTTGACGGTTTGGTACGGTCCGACGGCTCGCCAGTCAAAGACCTCTGTGACCTGGCAAGCATAAGCGTGGAATCGTGGGAAAAAAACAGAGAGCTAATGGAGACGGCGATGTTTTTTTAAGCGGGAGTATTTATGGCTGGAATTGTTGATTTCGACGATGAGAAGGACGGAGGTGGCTCTGTCAACGGACAAGGAACCGTTCCAAGTGAGGACCGAACCACGGAGGAATCTGCCGAACAGAGTGAATCTACTGAGCCTCTCGAGCCGGAGATCGACCTTGCAGTAAGCGATCCGTTTCCCATTCAGTTGCTGCCGCCGATTCTGGCACGTCAGGCGATCGCAATCTCCGAACTCGGCGGCTGGCCGCTCGCAATGACAGCGCCGCTCGTGCTTGGGGCAGCATCGGCTGCGATTGGTCGAGGCGTGCGGGTCCAAGCATTCAACGGGCATCTAACCCGCGCAAATATCTACGTTCTGATCGGCAAGCAGAGTGGTGGAGGAGGGACCTCCGCCTACAACCATGCGCTGACTCCGCTCCAAGGTTTTCAGTTTCGGAACAGGCGCGAGCATGAAGGCGCAATCAAACCTGATCTTGAAGCCCAGCGCATGGTGAAGGAATCCGAAATCGAGAATCTCCGCAGTTCCCTGCGCAGCAACAGGTCGGGAATGTCGGACAAGAAACCGCCGATATCCGACAAGGCGCGCAGCGATATCAGCGAGAAGATTGGCAAGCTGCGGGCTGAGTTCCAAAAGATCGAGAAGGAACTAGCGGGGCCGCTTTTCATCGCGAGTGACTGTACCCCCGAAGGCATGGCGCGGCTTTTGACCCTCCACGGAGAAGCGCTCTTTCACACGGACAGTGATGCCGGCGATGCGCTCGCAGCTATTCTGGGCCGCTACAAACAGGATTCTGAAAGCAGCCAAACCGAGAGCCTGTGGCTCAAAAGCTACTCGGGGGAGTCGATTGTCATTGGCCGCAAGAAAGAAGGGCTCCTCATAATCGAAGAGCCCTGCCTGGCCGTACTCTTTTTATGCACGCCCGAGCGAGTGCGAGAGCTATTTGCGAAGGCTCGGCTCTGTGAAGCAGGGCTCCTTCCGCGATTTCATGTCGTGGATCCGCACGCCCGTGCGCGGGAAATCCCCGAAGCGCTTGCACACGAGATGCGAAAACTTCCCTCGGACATTTCCCAACCCTACGAAGCAGCCATGTGGGCATTTCTCCGGGCCTATCGCATGGAGGCAAACGAAAGAGATAATCAACACATCATCGACATGGATCCGGAAGCCAGGCTTCGCCTCATCCGCTATTTCAATGAAATCGTTGCCCGCACCAACAACCAGCCAAATCCCTTTGAAGCCCGTCATGCCGAACAGGCAACGCGCCTGGCGTTGATTCATCACCTCTGGTCGCATGTCCAAATCGAGCAACGCACAACCGAACGTACCTATGGCGTACAGGCAGGTTCATTGATCGGGCACGAAACCGATCTCGCTGTGGCTTCGGCGGAAGCGGGCATTCAGATCCAGGAGTGGTTCGTTCGCCGGCAGGCGGAATTCCTAGGCTCCAAACGAGCGCAGGACCAGGAAGCAATTTGGACGCAATTCCATCAGCGGATGAAAAACCGCCCCCACTTCACCGTACGGGATCTGTACTCGAGCCAGAGTGTTTCGAAAACCGAGGCAGACGCGTTGTTTCTCCTGTGGGAGCACAACGGATGGATCGTACGAATCGAGTCCAAGGAGCCTCATGGGCGTGGACGTCCGCCATCGCTCCGGCGGTATAGGTTTGCGAGAATCGTCGGGAAGCTATGAAGACGATTCGCGTAATTAGCTGGCACGATGCACGTGTGCCTGGGCCGCCTCCAGGCAGCTTTCAAGGCCGTTAAGAAGGCGCTCAAAGCTCATTCGAAGCGTCATGGTCCTGCCTTTTTTGATTTCCCGTTCATGAAGGAACGAGCGAAAGGAAGGAGCATCTATATGGATCGCACTATCCTCATGCACCGCTTAGAGTAGGGGTAGATCATTCACGGTGGGAACCGCTCGACCATCATGACCAGCAACAGGTAAAAAGTAACCGCCTCGTCTGGGCACGGGCCAACGGTATGGTTGGTCAGACTCATACAAGTCACAAAGGAGATTCCTATTGAGACAGATATTGCCCTATAGCGTCGGGACTCTTACTTGTTGTGGCGGAATGTCAACGATCCTTGTACTAGGCGGCGGTGTTATCGGGCTTTCAATAGCGATGATGCTAGCTCGGCGAGGCCACGACGTCACCGTTTTCGAACGCGACAACGAGCCTCTACCCGGATCGCCAGAGGAAGCGTGGCAGGCGTGGGAAAGGCGAGGGGTCGCTCAGTTCCGGCAGGCGCACTACCTGCAACCGCCTGTAGGCCATCTCCTCGATTCCCATCTGCCAGACGTGAAAGAGGCTTTGCTCCGGGTCGGCTGCGTAACGTTCGACGCGCTTGCGACTATGCCCCTGTCGATCACCGATCGGACGCCGCGAGAGGGCGATGAACGATTCATAACGATCACGGGTCGCCGCCCCGCGATCGAGTACGCGGTCGCAAGTGTCGCCGAAAGGCTCCTCCCCGTCCGTCGTGGCGCCTGCGTCGTGGGTCTGCTGACAGGCCCGTCGGCTGCGAAGGGAATCCCGCACGTCACCGGCGTTCGCACTATGGAAGGCGAAGAGGTCTCTGCCGACCTCATTGTCGACGCAATGGGACGACGTTCGAAGCTACCGAACTGGCTGGAAGCCATCGGAGCTCGCCGTCCGATCGAGGAGGCCGAGGACTCGGGATTTATCTATTACACGCGGTTCTTCCGCTCTACGACCGGGCTGGTTCCGCCATACCGCGCGGCGCTCCTGACATACTTCCATTCGTTTTCGCTCCTCACGCTCCCCGGCGACGCGGGCACCTGGTCGGTAACGGTGTACATCTCCTCGGGCGACCAGGCGCTGAAGAAGCTTCGCGATCCCAAGCACTGGACGGCTCTCGTCGCCGCATGTCCGTTGCACGCACACTGGCTCGACGGTGAGCCGATCACCGACGTGCTCCCAATGGGCGGCATCATCGACCGTTACCGACGTTTCGTCGTGGACGGCGATCCGGTGGCGACAGGGATCGTCAGCGTAGGCGACTCGTGGGCCTGCACGAACCCGTCGCTTGGGCGCGGGATTACGATGGGCCTCATGCATGCCCTCGGCACGGTAGAGGTCGTAGGACAACACCTGGACAACCCGCTCACGCTCACGTTCGCACAGGACTCTATGACCGAGACTCGGGTGACGCCCTGGTACCGCAACACGATCGAGATCGATCGGACGCGGCTCGCCCGGTTGAAAGCGTTTATCGAGGGTCGGCCTGAACCGCAGCCGACAGACCCGCCTGCGAGCATCGCCAACGCGCTTCTCGTCGCGATGATGTACGACGCCGACCTCTTCCGAGCCTCCACCGAGTTCAGGTCGCTGCTCGCGTTGCCGCAGGAGGTCATGGCACGACCGGGAGTGGTCGACCGTATCATGGAGGTCGCCGGTACCCACGAGGTAGTGATGTCTCCAGGGCCGTCTCGTGAGGAGCTGCTCCATATGCTGGTATAGCGACAGAGGGAAGGCAAAGTGATGCAGGTCGACCGCATTTCGCTTCACGTGGAGGACCACGGCAGCGGTAGGCCGGTGCTCCTGCTCCATGGGTGGCCGGACTCTGCATATCTTTGGCGCAACCAGATCCCATTCCTCGTCGTGAACGGCTTCCACGCAATCGCGCCGGACCTGCGTGGCTTCGGGCGCTCCGATCGCCCGGAAGGAGTGGCTGCGTATTCCCTGCAGAACGCGGTCGGCGATGTGGTGGGCATTCTTGACGCGTTCGGTATCGACGCAGCGGACATCGTTGGCCACGACTGGGGAGCCGCCGTGGCGTGGTTCACGGCTACGGCTCATCCGGATCGCGTTCACAAGCTCGTCGTTCTTTCCGTGCCGCATCCACTTGCGCCGCGCACGCTGCGGCAGCGGGAAATGGCCTGGTACCAGCTGTTCTTCCAGTTCGAGGGAATCGCGGAGGCGTGGCTACAGCACGATGGCTGGGCACTGCTGCGGGAGTTGCTCCGAGGCAACGGTGATGTCGATCGTTACATCTCGGATCTATCACGCCCAGATGCTCTAACAGCATCGCTGAACTGGTACCGCGCGAACCTCGCGCCGCGCATGCCGGGGTCTCCTCCTACGCTGCCGCCGGTGGAAGCTCCGACGCTCGGCATTTGGTCCACAAACGATCACTACATTGACGGCGAACGCATGAAGATGTCGGGTCGTTTCCTGAAAGGACCCTGGCGCTACGAGCAGATCGACGGTGCCAGCCACTGGATCCCGCTGGATGCGTCCGACCGGCTGAACCAGCTGATCATCGAGTGGCTGGGCTGATGCACTTTTGTAAGCGTCCTACTAACCACATCGCGGACGATATCGGCGGTGTGGTTAGTAAGACGCTTACGGAACAGGCCCGATAATCGTCGCGAGAATCGCCGCCAATAAACAGAAAATCGCCAGGGGCATCGTGGCAAATAACCGGACAAGCCAGCGTCTACGACCGGGCAGCGATCATTCGCTTCGGCGAATTCGCGCAGCTTAACTTCCCGCCATAAGCGGCATCGATTCCAATCTAGGACGTCAGCTGCTCAAGGGCTTGGGCGAGGCTCCCTCAATCTTGGCGGCTGTAGCGCCGACCTGGTCAGTGCGCAGCTGCCGCAGCAGGCAGAGCCTTGGCGCGCAGGAGAGTTCGACGAATACTACGGGGGCTGGATCAGCTCGGCGAGTGCTGGACCCACCCGATAACGAGCGTCCTGCGCCACCGCAAGGATGACCAAAGGTGACTCTACCCTATGAGAGCCTTACTGCCAATTCACTGCCAATAAAACACGCATTTAAGACGCATTTTGTGCGTTTTGTGCATCACCGTGCCACTCCGGTAGAAAAACCTCAAATGTCGCTCGGATCCTCTATTTATGCGCTTTACAGAGGCAATGGGCAGGAGTGGATTCGAACCACTGAAGGCGTAAGCCAGCGGATTTACAGTCCGCCCCGTTTGGCCACTTCGGTACCTACCCGTGTCCTAGTTCGGTGACGCCCGCCTGCGCTACTGGCTCGCAGTCTCGGCGAAACGCGGCTGAATCGTAATAGATTTTATCACGATTTTTGCCAACGGAAAGTCGTTGCTGTCGGTCGGCTGGTTGCTGATAAAATCCAATACGTCCAAGCCTTCCATTACTTCCCCAAAAACAGTATATTTGCCGTCAAGCTTCGGCATCGAAGTCAGGCATACGTAAAACTGGCTTCCGCTGGAGGCCTTGGACGGGTTGACCACGTCACCCAGTCGCGACATCGCAACCGTGCCGCGTACGTTATTGCGTCCAAGCTCCGCGGGGACGGTATAGCCAGGCCCGCCCGTGCCCGATCGGTCGGCAACGCCATGGCGGCTCTTGGGGTCGCCGGTTTGCACGAGCGTGCTGGGAAAGGCGCGATGAAAGCGCATGCCATTGTAGAACCGCTTTCGACAAAGTTCCTTAAAGTTCGCAACCGTCTGCGGAGCCGCGTCGTCATAAAGGCCGATAACGACCTGCTGGAATTGCTTTTCCTTGCCGACCTTGATTTGCATGACCGCGACCTCCGGACCGACGGTGGCGGCGCCTCCGCCGGCTAGAGCTGCGATAAGAAGTCCGATTACTGCTGGGAGAATTTTCATCAGGAAACGAGCGGAAATTCAGAACGTTCTACACTGCCAAGGCAAGCACCACTTTCGTCCATGACAGAGAAAGATGCATCAGCGATTTGGGTTTGGACGTAGCCCAAGGAAACCGTTTTTTGCAGTTCAGGATGGTATGCGGCGCTGGTCAGGCGGCCGGCTTTGTGACCTCCGGCGGAAAAAAGGGTTGCCACTGTGGCCGTGTCGGGGTTCGAAATCTCCGACAAATCCACAAAGGCGTCTATTGACGCGCCCCACGCTATGGATGCGTGAGACGACCTCCTGGCCGACGTAGCAGCCCTTTTTGAAATCCACGGCCATTTCATCAAGCCCGGCTTCCTGAGGAAGAGTGTCCTCGGACAGCTCGTTTCCCCAGCGCGGGATGCCACGCTCAATTCGCAGCAGCTCGATTTCGTCGCTCCTGGCCTCCATCAGATCCTCGGGCACATTGGCAAAGATCGAGACCTTCAACGCCAAGCCGGCGGACGCGCACACTCCCCTCTCCTGCGGGTAGCGAGCCAAAGACATGGCAGCGGTGCGGATCGTGTGGCATCAGCTCAAACGCCACGTCGTCTGAGACTGCATAACGCTCCAGACGGGCGGGCAGGCTATCCTCGAGCGAGGCATCAGCCTCAACGATGAGCGCATCACCGTCCATCCATACGAAAAGGTCCGCGCAGAGCTTTCCTTTCGCCGTAAGAATCAGGGCAGCGATCGCCTCGCCAGGCACCAGGCGGCGAAGATCGTTGCTCAACTGACCGTTGAGATACCGGAGACGATCCGCGCCGGTTACGCGAACGCGAGTGCGCGGTCCCGGGAAGAAAAATCCTCCCTCCCTGCGAAAATGAGTTAGGCGGCTCGTTCCCGAAGGCACAATACTTCACTCCCGGCGTCCAAAAAAAAGAAAACGCTTCTTCCGTTGCTTGTGCGGGGCGTCCGTTCCATTTTCCCCTGGCTTTGCCTTTGCGGTCGCGAAAACGTCTTCGGGAAGCATGTTTTCCTGATTCGGATAACCGTAGTGCCGCGCAATGCATGAGAAGTCGAGATCACCCCAGCCCTTTTGGATCCCGGACATGGCGGTGCCGGCGAACGCGGCTGCCTCCGGCAAGTCGACACCATGTTCCTCTGCCATGGAAAGAGCAATCTGGACGTCTTTGAACATGTTTTTGAGCGAAAATCTCGGGTCGAAGTCTCCGGTAATCATCGCCGGCATCTTTAGATCGACCAAAGGGGAGTGGGCGGCGTGGTATTGGAGAGCCTCCCCAAGCTTGTAGAGGGGGATGCCGCTTGTCTCGATTAAGCACATCGCCTCGGCAAAGGAACCGACGGCCACAGCCACAATCAAATTTGTGGCGATCTTCATCACAGCCGCCTGGCCGATCTCTCCGATTGGAAGAATTGTTTTGGCATTGACTTCAAGCTGAGGGCGAGCCCTTTCCAACACATCGATTTCGCCGCCTATGAAGAAAACGAGCTGCGCGGCATCGGCGGCATCACGGCTCCCGGTGAATGGAGCGTCAAGATACTTGGCATGCCGATCGTGAATCAGGCGAGCGGCTTCGAGCGTCTCTTTTGGCGCGATGGTGGCATGGTTGAGAATAATGTGCTCCGGGCCGATCACTGGGGCCATTGCCTCGATGGTCTCAATCAATGCCGGCCCGTCTGAAACGAAGATCTGAATGATCTTCGCCGACTCGGCGACCTCCGAAGCGGACGACAGAAAATTCGGTTCGGGGCGGGGCGTTCGATTCCAGACCCACGTCTGAAAGCCAGCCTTGCGCAAATTCGCAGCGACCCGGCTGCCTATGATGCCAAGGCCAATGACTCCGGCATTCTGTCTGACCGTGCGGGCCATCAGTCTCCGGCAGGCTCGCCTGGGGAGGGCGCCGGCGCCGGCAGAGGAAGCGTGTTTTCGATTTGCGCGGAAGTGCGAAGCGACTTAAGCAACGCTTGCGCGGCCTCCTCTCGCTTCTTCGCCTTAAGATAAGCAATCAACTGCGCCTTCACTTCTTCATAGGGCACAGTGCCGGCTGCTTTCTTGTCAGTCACCTTAATCACATGCCAGCCGAATTGAGTGCGCACGGGGTCGCTGATATCGCCGACTTTCTGGCTGAAGGCCACTTCGGAAAACTCGGGAACCATGCGATCCTTCGGAAAGAATCCGAGATCGCCACCGGACTCCTTAGCGCCGGGCTCTTCGGAGAGTTCCTTCGCGAGCGCCATGAAGTCCTCGCCTTTCTTTGCACGGGCCTCGGCCGTTTTCGCCGCCTCCAACTTCTGATCCACGATTTCCTGAGAATCATCCTTGCTCACCAGAAAGAGAATGTGGCTGGCCTTCACGGTGTCCGGCTGTTGAAACTCCCCTTTGTTTGCCTCATAGAATTGCTTCGCCTCTTCGTCAGTCACTTCCGTCTTGCCCGCGACCTGACTTTCCAGCCACTGCTCCTGTTGGAGCATCTTCCTGATGGAGTCGTTAAGCTGTTCAGGAGATTGCCCAACCTGCGCGAGTTGTTTGCCGAAGTCTTCTTCGGAAGGGAACTGTGCCTTAATTTTCGCGATCTGGGCATCGACCTCGGACTGTGGCACGGTGAAGCCCGCCGCAGCCTTAGTTACAAGTTTCTCGGTGATCAACTCATCGAGCAGTTGACGGTATCCTTCCATTTTTTGCTCGGATGTGAGGTCTGCGGCCTTAACTCCTGTCATCTGCACGGCTTTGTCAAAAACTTCATCGAGCTGAGCTTTAGAAATCTTATCGCCATCGACAGTCGCAACAGGGTCCTTTAGTTCGAGACTTGCGGAGCCGTCCTCGCGCGCAGCCGGCGTTGCGCTTGCTGCGGGAGTCGATTCCGCCGGGGTTGCCGCGGGGGTCGTTTCAGCCGGGGTCGAAGCGGGCGTAGCTGCCGCGGGGGCCGAAGCGGGCGTCGCCGCCGTAGGTGTCGAGGCGGGTGTGGCGGCCGCAGGTGTCGAGGCGGGTGTGGCGGCGGGCTTTGGCGTCCCCGTCGGCTCGGGCGCTGCAGCGGGCTGGGATGGCTTGCACGAAGAAAGGAAAGCCACCGCAGCGGCCAAAGTGAGCACAATGGAGGATGCTTTATTCATTAGTAAGGAGGCTTTTCTTCGCACGCGCAGGAATTCTACGCCAGTGGAAATTTGGATTTTACGATTTACAGCCTCAGACAGCAGAGTGATTGTAACCGTTCAATCTGCTCACGTGGCGAAACTGGCAGACGCGTGCGCCTCAGGAGCGCATGGGGCAACCCTTGGAGGTTCGAATCCTCTCGTGAGCACGGCTCAAGTTTCCAGTCAGATTTCAGACTCAAACTCAATCGGCATCGAAACCATCCTTCCACAACAGAATCCAGGTTTTGTCTGCCGCACGTTCGCAGCGATCGCGAAACGCTATGACCTGGCCAATCATCTCCTAAGCGGTGGCCTAGATTTCTTATGGCGCGCGAAAGCCTCGGGCATTGTCGCCGAGGATGATCCGGTGAGAATCCTCGACCTTGCAACCGGCAGCGGAGACTTGGCCAGGGCCCTGCGCAAGGCCTCCCCTCGAGCCGTGGTTATAGGAGCGGACTTTTGCATTCCCATGCTGGAGGTCGCGCGCAAAAAAAACCTGCCGCTGCTCGTGCAGGCGGACGGACTTCGCCTGCCATTCCGCACGGGAATATTTGACGCCCTGACTGTCGCGTTTGGTCTGCGCAACATGGCGTCTTGGGAAGGCGCGCTACGGGAAATGGCCCGCGTGCTGCGCGCCGGCGGGCTGCTTTTAGTTATGGACTTCTCGTTGCCAGAAATTGCTCCTTTGCGAGAGGCCTACCGCCTCTATCTGCACAAGGTCTTGCCTCGCTTCGCGGCTGCGATCACCGGGAACAAGGAAGCCTACGAATATCTCGGCAGTTCGATCGAATCCTTTCCGCGAGGCGCCGAAATGCGAGAGCTTGTGGAGCGCAGCGGATTTTCCGATTTCCGCGCGCGATCTCTCTGCTTCGGAGTCGCCAGCATCTACACGGCTCGAAAGAAAGCCTACAAATAAACATCCTCGCCGTTATGGCGCCCGGCCCAACGGCGAATACGGAAGACGTGAGCGGGCCGCGTGTGAGGGTTCAGCGAAATGAAATTTCTGGAGCCTGTCCAGAGAAAACGCTCTCCGGTGAGGAGGTCTTCCACCTGAAAGGTTTCATGTTGACCGATTCCGAAGTCGTCCAACGGGACATAAACAAACGCCGTCTGGGAATGGTGAGGATCGACGGTGACCGCGCAGAGAATGAGACTGTCCTGTGCTGCAGTCGTCTTGCTGTAGAAGAGAATGTTGTCGTTTTCCGCGTGGTGAAAGCGAAGGTTTGCGTATTCGTGAAAAGCCCGGTTCTCCTTGCGGATCGCATTCAGCTTGGTGATGTATTCCTTGATGTTTCCCGGCGCATCCCAATTGCGTCCCTTGAACTGGTACTTTTCGCAATCGAGATATTCCTCCTTGCCGGGAATCGGCGTTCCTTCGCAAAGCTCGAATCCGCTGTAAATCCCATAGACAGGCGAAAGCGTGGCCGCGAGAAATGCGCGGATGAGGAAGGGAGGACGCCCGCCCTGCTGGAGATAGACTGGCAAGATATCCGGCGTGTTCGCGAAGAAATTCGCGCGGAAATAATCCTTCATTTCCGTCTGTGTAAGCTCGGTAAGGTACGTGGCGAGTTCCCACTTCGTATTCCGCCAGGTGAAATAGGTGTAGCTCTGCGTGAATCCCGCCTTTGCAAGAACCCCCATCATTTTGGGGCGTGTGAAGGCTTCGCTCAGAAA
Source organism: uncultured Verrucomicrobiae bacterium (assembly GCA_963810765.1). GTDB lineage: Bacteria > Verrucomicrobiota > Verrucomicrobiia > Chthoniobacterales > Terrimicrobiaceae > DASTFP01. The sequence continues at coordinate 58,666 of CAWEOV010000007.1, read as the reverse complement.
TTGGGCGTCCGGGTATTTCTCATGGATCTCGGCGATGAGCCACTCCCAGAAGGAAACCGGTTTTGTGTGAGGGTTGTCCACACGGAAGATCCGCACGCCGAGATTGCACCAGAAGGCGATCACGTCGTGCAATTCCCTCCACAATGCCTCCCAGTTCGGGTTGTGGAAATTCATCGGATAAACGTCCTGGTATTTCTTTGGCGGGTTCTCAGCGTATTTAATCGTTCCATCCGGGCGCTTGAAGAACCACTCGGGGTGATCGTGGACGTAGGGATGATCGGGAGAGCAATTGATGGCGAAGTCGAGCGCGATCTCCATTCCCCGCTTCTTGATCTCACCGACCAGCCACGCAAAGTCTTCGAGCGTTCCAAGTTCCGGCGCAACATCCTTATGGCCACCACCGTTGACGCCCTGACGATTGTTGCCGATGGCATAGGGAACGCCAGGTTCGCCCGGCTCACAGGTGACCGAATTGTTGCGTCCTTTGCGGGCTGTCATGCCGATGGGATGGATGGGCGGAAAGTATATCACGTCGAAACCCATCGCCTTGGCGTCGTCGATTCTTGGAAGACAATCGCGAAAAGTCGAGCCGCTATCCGGCTTGCCCTCGGCGGAACGCGGAAAAAACTCATACCACGCAGCAAATACCGCGAGCTCCCCATCCACCCAAAGTGGCAATAAAGGATGATAATCGGTAGAGAGCGAGCGGTCTGTCCAAACGCTCATGAGACCCTCCAGCTCGGCAGACGACGCGATGGCATTGGTTTCCTCGGCCCCGGCGGACTTCAACTTCGCGGAGAATTCGTTGAGCAAATCAGCGTCCGGGGTTCCCGCCGCGCGAGACGCGGCCTCCTGAACGAATGCTGCACCTTCGAGAGACTCGCTGCGAAGGTCGAGAATGCCGCCATTGAATTTCTTATGAATCTCTTCCTGCCAGGATTTGAACGTGTCGCCCCAAGCCTCGATGGTGTATTCCCATGGACCCGGCGCCGTGACGGTGAAGACACCGCGCCAGCGATCGTTTACGAGGGGCTCCATGGGAGTCTCCAGCCAGGTGGATTCCCCGACGCGCCGCCATTTGAGCATGGCGGAGACCACATCGTGTCCTTCCTTGAAGATATCGGCTTCGACAGCGAGATCATGGCCGACAGCCCGTTTTATCGGGTATCGACCTCCATCGAGTTGAGGGGAGATGTTTTCGACAATGACAGTTCCGGGGTCACTAATTTTCATGGTAATAAATCGAGCAGTGCAACGAACTCATCCAATCCATCTATACGGGCCGCCACTTCTCGAAGAGAGCGGCGCGCGGCCGGTATATGCGCAAGGAAATCGGGACGTCCCTTTTCAAGCCCAAGAAAGCCGTATGCGCCGAGCGCCTGCATGAGACGCTGGAGGGCGCAAAAGTGAAAAATCTCGTCGAAGCCGGGAGAGATCTCCATTCCGGATCGGCGCGCAACGAATTTGTAAAACTCCAGGAGCAGATCGCGCTCTGCGCCGGTCAGTTCGACATAGGGGTCGTATAGAAGCGATGCGACGTCATACTGTGGCAGGCCCGGACGCATGCCTTGAAAATCGATCAGCCATGCGGTGTCGTTGTGAATGAGGATGTTTTGCGATTGAAAGTCACGGTGAACAAGCACTCGCGGCAAAGAAGCAAGGCGCGCGGCGATGCCATGCATCACGGGCAGTTCCGCATACCGCCGCACGGTCGACTCGTTCAAACCAAAATGCGCGCGCAAGCAGTTGTCGAAAAAGTACTGCTGCTCCCAAAGATAGAGTTGTTCGCTGAACTCGCGCTCGAGCCGCAGGCCGGAGCCCTCAAGACTTCGGGTGGCTGCGATATGCAATTTGCTCACTTCGAAGAGCGCGGATTCGTAAAGCAGGCGGCGCCGTTCCCACGGCGCCTCCCGCCACGACCACAAGTCTTCGTCACCGAGATCCTGCATCCAAATCAGTCCCTCGGACGCATCATGAAAATAGATCGCTGGAACATTGAGGTTTGAAGCCGCGAGAAATTTCGCAATCTCGACATAGTGGCGATTTTCCTGCTTCTGCCCGGAATACTTCACCAGGATGATGGCATTCTCCCTTCCCGCACAGATCCGATAATACTTTCGCTCCGATCCTCCCTTCTCCAGAGGAGAAATCTCTACATAGCAATGATGGTAACTGGGGAATCTTTCCTGTGTCTGAAGGAGCAAGGTTTGCAAACTCATACAAGCGCAGTGAGATCAATGTTTTCGTGCCGCCCAGATATGACCAGACTTCCGGCCACGACGCAACCCCGGAGAACGGTCTGCCGCTTGATCGTTGAATCCTCCCAAAGAATGGAGTCCTCAATGACCGCTTCGCTTTCGACAACACAGCCTGCGCCAACAGCGTAAAAGCCCGAAAAACGTGCCGTGGTTGCGACAGCTGCGTTGCGCGCGACTTTGACCGGCCAATCGACCGCTTTCAGATAGTCCGGCTTCCAGGATCGCTCGATGATAGCGCGATGAACCGCGAGATACTCCGCGCGCGACCCGATATTGAACCACTCCCGGTCATTGAGCACCACACCACCTACCTTGCCGTTCTTTCCAATCCAATCGACCAGGATCGGCACGAAGGAAATTTTCCTTCCGGTCGGAATTCTTCTAAAAATTTCATGATTCCAGACCGATACATTTGCAAAATCATAGCCTCCGGGCTTGTCGTTCCTGGTCTCGATATCAATCACGCGACCATCGGCGCTCAAGGTCAAGCCCGCGGCAAGTCCTGTATCGCGAAGCGCGAGGGTGACATCGTTTCCCCTGCGAAAATGCTCCTCGATCAGACTCTCCACGTCGAAGTCAGTGAGGACGTCGCCGCTGTAAACGATGAATGGCTCTTTCCCAATCCATGGTTCGGCGTTCTTGATGCCGCCGCCGGTTTCCAGGAGATCAGGCTCGTGAACCAGCTTCACACTGCGCCCTGAATATGTTTGCTCCGCAAACAGATCGTCGAATTGCCCGGGGAGATGGTGGGTATTGATGACGAACGACTCCACGCCAGCCGCGCACAAATGATCAAGCGCGAAAGTGATCAGCGGCCTGCCGAAGATCGGGATCAACGGTTTCGGCCGGACAAGCGTCAACGGGCGCAGCCTCTTTCCCAGCCCCGCACCCAAGACGAACGCCGTTCCAATCCTTCCGGTCACATTTGGCAGGCTGTCGGGCTCGGAAAGAGCCCGTCAGTCAGGGAAACTCCGCCTGTTAAAAGCGATCTGTCCATAAAAGATGAGAGCTCGAGTTCACATCCGACGCTGCCTAGCGCTGTTCGACGATCTTGACGTCGTCGAAGTACGCCTCGCCGCCCGGCGGAATTGAAAAGCTGATCTCCAGGAGTGCGTGGCTCATCTCCTTGAGATCCTGCAATTGCTTGTCCTTGAGGGCCACCCTAAATTCTTTGCGCACTTCAGTCCAAATCGGACCCGGGGAGAATTTGATGGTCTCGTGCACCCTCTCTTCCACTTCATTCTTTTTCACTTCGGCCGATCCGCGTTCTCCCTGGACGACCTTCTCATCGCTGAGTTTCTTATACCCACTCCAGCCGACAAAGGCCTGGGCATCACTGATACGGCCCTTCACCTTGAAGGTCAGGACGTAGCTCGTATTCGCTTTGAAGCGGAACCGGTCCCATTGCCGCAGCATGAAGTAGCGCGCCGGCCCGTAAGTAAGGATCGACTCGGGCGAGGTCCCAAAGCTGGGTTCCTTGATTTCGAAACCCTGAAAAGCCGGCGTGTAAACCGAAGGCGCCGGCATAATCTTGTTTTGCGAGGGAACATAACCCACCTTCAGGCAAGCCTGCCCTTCCGCAGGCTGCGCACCACTGTCCTCTGAAGCGTTAACGATGCTCATGAAGCCGAAAAAGTTTCCGCGGTTCTCCCCGTAGTCGACGTCCCATCCGGAGGGGAGCGCAAACGCCGGCGTTCCCGGATCGCCCTTTAGCTCGGCAGGCGCGCCAAATTTCGGCTCGGTCTTAGTGCCGGCGTTCAAGGCCACCGCGATTCGTCCGTTCGTTTTTCCGACGACAAGGTCGAAGAGCCCGTCCCCATTTAAGTCGCCGGTTGATACCGTCGAGATTCCTCCGAAGTTCATCGGGCTTCCAGCCGCGCCAGCGATGAAGGAAGTGAACGGCATCTCAGGCGGAGGTGCACCAGGTTTCACTTGCTCGCCCGTGTTCAGATAGACAGCGATTTTTCCTGAGCGTTCGGCCACCATGAGATCCGGCGCGTTGTCGCCGTTATAATCCACCACCGCGGGAGTGAGCTGTTCAAGCCCGTCACCATAAGCAATGACGAAGCGATTATTCTCGTCAAAGGTCGGTTTGGCGGCCGAGCCTTGATTGATGAGCAGATGGATGTTGTTCGCTGAATAGGAACCTTCGCCCAAGAGCAGATCGTCCTTTCCATCGTTGTTCCAATCCCATGTACAGGGAGCAAAAACATTTCCCCAGCGTTTGTTCGAATCCTTCATGGTCGGTATGACCAGCCGAGAAACACTTGGCGGTTGTTTGAAGTCGGGTCTCTGCGCGGACCCGGCATTCGGCACAAGAAGCACCTCGCCAAGGTAGTTTCCAACGATCAGATCTTTTTTCCCTGATCTCGTCATTTCCGTTGGGAAGATCCTGGGCGCCAGCCGCGCGTTTGGGAAGTCGCGCCCGATAACGGGATCTTTTGGAGCCGTGCGCGTAAGAAATATTCCGGCAAGCTCCCCGTAGGTGAACTTCGGCTCCTCTTTGCTTCCACCATTAAAATAAATCCGCAAGTAGCCCAGGACGTCCATCGTAACGAGGTCTGGCAGACCGTCAGCATTCATATCCGCCACGCTGACGGAAATCGGCATCGGGGTATCGGAGATCGCTCCGCTCAAGGTCAAAACGGCCACCCGACCGCGCACTCCCGTGAGATAACCCGCATGGTCCACCCCCTGCCAGATGTTTTCGCGCCGAGAGGATTTCTCGAGCCCGCCGTTAGTGACCAGATTCTTGGGAGCGGACGGCTGCGTTTGCGCAAGCACCTGGCTCGCACAGTAAACAAGCAAAGCAACCGCAAGGACCGGGAGAGAGCGCATCGTCGTGCTCAAATACAATCAACGCAACGGCAAGGGAAACGGAAATTCAAACCAATTGCGGGGGTTGTTTAATCCGCGACGGGAACTGGATCGCTCGGCCGCACTGCGAAGTAAAGCGCCGCAATCATGCCAAGAAGCAGCGCCGCGATGAGAGGCGCCCTGGTTCCCGCCGCGGCGCTGCCCAAGCGCGAGACGATCAAGGCGGCACAGACAAAACAACCTAGACAAGGCACGACAAGGGGAACTTCGAAATGTCCCTTTGCCTCACCTTTCCGCAGCTTGAGCACAATCAACGCCGTATTCATTAAGCCGAAGACCAGGAGCAACAGAAGGCTCGTGGCAGAGGCCAGCTCCGAGATATCTCCGGAAAACGCCAGAATCGAAACGATGGCCGCCAATGTAAGGATGGCAATGTGCGGGGTCCGGCGGGCAGCATGAACCGCGCCTAGCGGGGACGGCAGCAACCCCTGCCTGGCCATGCCGTAAACGAGACGCGAGCCCATGATGAAATTCATCAGCGCGGTGTTCGCGACGGCGAAAAGGGTGATTCCCGTGTAGATCTGGGGAGGCAGCCACGGCGCGGCGACCTTTGTGATTTGCGCCAGAGGGGCACCCTTCTGCGAATTGGCGAGATCAGTGTAGGACACAACGGAGATCGCGGCAATACTCACAAGCACGTAAACGACGGTCACGCATGCCACCGCCAGCACGATTCCCCAAGGCATCGTTCGCTGCGGGTCCTTTACTTCTTCGGCAAGATTCAGCAGATCTTCGAAACCAACAAAGGCGTAAAAGGTCAGCACCGCCCCGGACATCACGAGAGGAAATGTAAGTCCTCCGGCGGCAGCTGGCGTTTCCAAATAATCGACCTTCCCGAAATACGGCAAGCTGACAGCGATCACGAAAAGCAGACCGCCGAGTTCGATCGTGGTACAAATCATGTTCACCCAAACGCACTCCCGAATTCCGCGCAGATTGATAAGTGTTAGCGCGCCGATGAAGGCAACAAAGATGCACCAAAGCGGCGGCGAGCCAACGATGGGCTGCAAAGTCGCCGCGAACACACGGCTGCCCGCGGCCATGGAAGTCAGTCCCGAGCAGGCGACCGCCAACCCGACGACATACGAGAGAAACTGCCATCCGAACGCCCGCTGCGTCACGAACGCAGCGCCAGCGGCTCTCGGATACCGTGACGCCAGCGAGGCGTAGGAGAGGCCTGTAAGCAACGCAGCGATCATCGAAACCATGAACGCAAGCCACACTGCGTTGCCCATCTTTCCTGCCGCGACACCAATCGTGCCATAGATCCCCGCCCCGATCATGTCCCCCACACCGTAGACAACCAGCGCAAAGAGCCCGATCGAGCGCGCCAGATGCCCGTTTTCTTTCCCTCCGCTCATCGGAGCGATAACTTCACAGGCGTTGCGATGGAAGGCACGGAAAAAAAGAGCGAGGGGATAAAGGTTGTGATCGGCATTCTACTGCTCGCGACCATAGGCGCTGGGCTGACCTGGATGAGGTACACGGCGCAGGCGCCCTCCACAACGGACGCCCGCCTCATTTCGGATCGTGTCGTCTTCGCCACGTTCAACGCGCACGCCGCGCGGAACATCCGCAAGGGAACCAAGGCCATTGTCACAGTCGAGAGCTCAAGCGGGAAAACGCTCTTGGGCTCCGTACAATCTCTGCAAACCAAGAATCAGGAGACCACGGCCGTGATTTTGCTAAAGGAGATTCCGGAAGACGCCCAGCCGCAGTCACCCTGCCAGGTCACCGTGGACACCTCCGTTACTGCAGAGGCATCGAAAGATTGAGGGCTTGGCGTGCGGCAGCGCGATGTGTTTCCTCTCCGCCGCGATGAAACGTTCCTGGCCGTGGCTTTGCGCAATCCTCAGCGGCGCACTCCTTACGTTGTGCTACCCGCCCGCAAATCTTGGCGGGCTGTCCTGGCTCGCACTGACGCCGCTGGTTTCTGCTCTGTGGTTTTCCGAACCGTGGAAAAAGCGCGACGGCTTGCGCTTGCTGCTGCTCGGCTATGCCGCCGGACTTGTTTACATGCTTGGCAGCTTATCTTGGTTGATCAGCGTCACGATCACGGGCTGGATCGCACTCTGTCTTTATCTCGGCGTCTATACGGCCCTCTGGGGGCTCTTCGCAGGCACGGTGGCCAAACCGCGCCAGTCGCCGTCGCAAGCCAGACCAATCTGGCTGAAATCCTGGAACAACCTGCTCATCGCCGCGCTTGCCGCCGCCGCTTGGACCGCCCTTGAATGGCTGCGCGGTGTCGTCTTCTCCGGATTCGGTTGGAACGGTATCGGAATCGCTCTCCATCAAAACGTCGCTCTCATCCAAATGTGCGACATCACCGGCGTGGGCGGTCTCTCCTTCCTCGTCGTCATGGTGAACATGACGATCGTGATCACGGCGAAGCGTTTGAGACTGGAGATCGGGCGCAACAAGCTCAGGCCGCATTATGATTTCAACTTGACTGTCGTCCTCGTCGCCCTCGTCTTTGGTTATGGCGCCAGGCAGCTCTTTCGTCCCGCACCGCCCGCAGAGTCCCTGAGTATCGCCGCCGTGCAGGCGAATGTGCCCGTCAATGAAAAACGCGATCTCGAGAATGAACAGCGTATTCTCAATCTCCACGTTCGCTTGACGGAAACGGCCCTTGCCTTCGACCCCGACCTCCTTATCTGGCCCGAAGCCGCAACGCCGCGCCCCCTCTTCTCCGATCAACGGAACTGGGACGTTGTCCGCGGACTTGCGGAAAAACACAACGGCGACTTTCTGCTGGGCACGGTGCATTTTGAACCGTCAGGCGATTTTAACTCGGCCGTCCTTCTCACAGAGAGAGCGAGGAATGCGCAGATCTACAATAAGATCCATCTCGTTCCCTTCGGCGAGTACGTCCCGTTGCGAGAGTCTTTTCCGTTGTTCGCCTGGGTCGTCGGTGATCTCGTGCCGGACGATTTTGATTTCGGCAAGGAACCCGTCCTCCTGGCGATGTCGAAAAAGCCGGTGAAAATCGCTCCCCTCATCTGCTTTGAGGACACCTTGGGCGATCTGACGCGCCAGTTCGCCCTGCGTGGCGCGCAGGTTTTGATTACAATGACAAATGACGGCTGGTTCCTTAGAAGCGCAGGCTCTCAGCAGCACGCCATCCACTCGCTTTTCCGCTGCGCGGAAACCAAGCTGCCAATGGTCCGTGCGGCCAACACGGGCGTGAGCTGTGTGATTGACCGATTCGGACGGATCGTCAACCGGCTGCAAAACGACAAAGGAAGCACGTTCATCGAAGGAGTGCTCTTCGCCCAGCTGGACGTCCCTAAGGATCCTCAAAAAACATTCTACACGCGCAATGGAGAAGTCTTTTCCCTCGTCTGTCTTGCGATCAGCGCGGCTGCATGCGGCTTCCAGCTCGTACGGAGAAAATCATAATCCGCTTGTGCGCCGCGTGCGGACACGAAATTCTTCCGGCGTGAAAGCCATCGTCACCGTGATGCCCAAGCCCTCAGTGCTCGACCCGCAAGGCGCCGCCATCGCCGAAGCCATGAAACACCTCGGACTTGAGGATGTCGGCCGCGTCCGGGTCGGAAAGAGCATTGAAATCGAACTCCCCGGCGCCATCAACGAAACAAAACTTCATGAAATTGCGCGCGATCTTTTGTCAAACCCAGTGATCGAAGATTATCGGCTCGAGGTGGTTCTCTAAGGCCCCGCCCTGGCAACTGTTATGAAATTCGCTGTCGTCCAATTTCCGGGTTCGAACTGCGACCAGGACTGCATTCACGCCCTCAACGCGATCAATGGAGCCACAGCTGAGTACGTTTGGCACAAGGATTCTTCGCTGGCGGGGTTTGATGCCGTCGTCTTGCCCGGTGGATTCTCGTATGGCGATTACCTGCGCTGCGGAGCAATTGCGCGATTCTCACCGATCATGCGCTCGCTCAAGAGCTTTGCCGGCGGCGGCGGAATCGTCATCGGTATCTGCAATGGCTTTCAAATCCTTTGCGAATCGGGCCTGCTACCGGGCGCGCTTGTCCGAAATCGCGGATTGCACTTCATTTGCGAGCACGTCCACGTCCGCGTCGAACGCCACAACAGTCCGTTCACGAATGCCGCATGGACAGGTGCCGTTCTTCAGATTCCCATCGCTCACGGTGAAGGCTGCTATTTTGCGGACGACGCCGTCCTTCATCGCCTCGAACTCGAAGGCCGGGTCCTGCTTCGCTACTGCGACGCACGCGGGCGCACGACCGACGCCGCGAACCCCAATGGATCCAGAGACAACGTAGCGGGAATCTGCAACGAAGAACGCAATGTCTTCGGCCTCATGCCCCATCCCGAGCGCGCGTGCGACTCCCTGCTTGGAAGCACTGACGGACTGCTCATTTTCCAAAGTATCCTCGAATGGCCCGCCTCGCCGCTTCGCAAGGCCGCGTAAATGTTCACCACAGAGGACAGAGAGAACACAGAGTTCTGAATAAAATGATCACCGAACCAACCATCGCATCTGCCGATCGCGTCGACAATTATCTTGACCCCGAACTGCTTCGATCGGTTCTGAAGCTTACGGGAATAAGGAACGGGTCTCCTGCTTCTTGAAAACGGCCTAAAGCGCACTCCCCTATGATTTCCCCTCTGTGTTCCCTGTGTCCTCTGTGGTTAAATGACTGAAAAAGTGATGTTCACGACAGAGGACACGGAGTTTCTCAATAGGGAGATTACCCAAGCGATCATTGCGTCCGCCATTTGCGTCCACAAAAACCTAGGCCCAGGCCTGTTGGAATCGGTGTATGAAAAGTGCCTAGCCTACGAACTAAGCGAACACGGCCATGCGATCGCTGTTCAGCAGGAGGTCCCGACACTTTACCGCAACATTAGATTCGAATCCGGCTTTAGGGCCGATTTGATCGTCGACAACAAGGTCTTGATCGAGCTGAAGGCCATCGATCAGTTGCTCCCCGTGCACCATGCCCAAGTCATAACCTATCTGAAGCTTACAGGAATGAAAACGGGCCTTCTCATCAACTTTAATGTGTCCCTACTTAAGGACGGCCTGAAGCGTATTTCCTTATGATTCTCCTCTGTGTTCCCTGTGCCCTCTGTGGTTAAAAAATCCGATGACAGAACCCGCGATCACACCCGAACTCATCTCCAAGCACGGGCTTACGCCCGAAGAGTATGAGCGCATCAAGAGCATTCTCGGACGCGAGCCGAATTTCACCGAGCTTGGTGTTTTCTCTGTAATGTGGAGCGAGCACTGCTCGTACAAGAGTTCGAAACCCGAACTGAAAAAACTTCCGACGACGGGTGATCGAGTTTTGGTTAAGGCTGGAGAAGAGAATGCCGGTGTCATAGACATTGGCGATGGCTGGGCTGTGGCGTTCAAGATGGAGAGTCATAACCATCCCAGCGCAGTGGAACCTTTCCAAGGCGCGGCCACCGGGGTCGGCGGCATCATTCGCGATATTTTCACGATGGGAGCCCGCCCTGTCTTCAGCCTGAATTCACTGCGTTTTGGGCCCCTGACCGACGCGGCGAATCGCAGGCTTTTTTCAGGCGTCGTCTCGGGCATTGCTCACTACGGCAACTGCATCGGGATCCCAACGATTGGCGGCGAGGTTTATTGCGACGAATCCTACGCGGGCAACCCCCTTGTGAACGTCTTTTGCCTGGGCATTCTGCGCCACGAGCAAATCGCAAGGGGGGCCGCCACGGGCATCGGCAACCCAGTCTTCTATGTAGGAGCGGAAACTGGACGCGACGGCCTCGCGGGAGCGGCCTTCGCCTCTCGCGACCTGACGGAGGAATCGAAGGAAGACCGTCCCGCTGTGCAGGTCGGTGATCCTTTCCGCGAAAAGCTGCTCCTGGAAGCCTGTCTGGAGTTGCTCGCCAGCGGATGCGTGGCAGGAATCCAGGATATGGGCGCCGCGGGTCTAACCTGCTCGACCTGCGAAACCGCAAGCCGCGGCGGCACAGGCGTCGAAATCGATCTTGCTCTGGTGCCCAAGCGCGAAAGCGGCATGACGCCTTACGAGATCCTGCTGAGCGAATCGCAAGAGCGCATGCTGGTGATCGTCAAGAAAGGTGAGGAAGCTCGCGTCAAGGAGATCTTTGAAAAATGGGACCTGCCGTATGCGCGGGTCGGCGAAGTAAAGGACGACAGCTACATGCGTGTCAGGGAAGACGGAAAAACTGTGGTTGAAATTCCCGCGCGCTCTCTCGCGGACGAGGCGCCAATTTATCACCGGGAAGCGGCCCGGCAGCGCGCTGCAGCACTACTGGATATTGCTTCCATTCCAGAAGTGGATGTCGCAGCCTCGCTAAACAAGCTGCTGTCGCATCCGAGTATCGCTTCGAAGCGTTGGGTCTGGCGCCAATACGACCACATGGTGCGCCTTGGAGGCGCCGTCCTCCCCGGTTCCGACGCCGCCGTCTTCCTCGTGCGCGAAGCTGGCAAGATCCTTGCCGCCACATCGGATTGTAATGCGATCTACTGTCGCCAGGATCCTCGCGAAGGCGCAAAGATCGCTGTCGCCGAGGCGGCGCGCAATCTCGCTTGTTCGGGAGCCGTTCCGCTCGCCGTCACCGACAACCTCAATTTTGGAAACCCTCACAAACCGGAAAGTTTTCTTCAGCTTCGCGAGGCCGTCGAGGGCATGGCGGAAGCATGCCGCGCCTTCAACACACCGGTCACCGGAGGAAATGTCAGCCTCTACAACGAAAGCCCTGCCGGCGCGATCGATCCGACGCCCACTGTCGGAATGGTGGGCCTGATCGAGGACTCAAAGCACATCACCACGCAGTTTTTCAAGCAGCCCGGCGACGTGATCCTTCTCATCGGCGACTTGGGTAACGAACTTGGCGCCTCGCATTTTCTCAAAATCGTTCATGGACGCAAGGAGGGCGCTCCCCCAAAGCTCGACTTGGAAAAAGAGAAACGCGCGCACGACGCCGTCCGCGCCCTCATCCGAATCGGCCTCGTTCAAAGCGCTCACGATTGTTCCGAAGGCGGGCTCGCAGTCGCCCTCGCCGAGGCGTGCCTGAGTGGACAGCAGATGTTTGGAGCCGAGGTCGAGTTTGGTGAGACCGGCCTGCGCCCGGATGTCTTGCTCTTCAACGAAACGCAGTCACGCATCATTGTCTCGGTCAAGAAGAACAACGCAACCGCAGCGCTTGCGCTCCTCGAATGGCGGGGAGTTCCGGCCCGGCGGCTCGGACCCGTCACCGATTCCGGCTCGCTGAAGATCTCTGCGGAGGGAAAAACCTTCGCGTGGTTGTTGTCTGAGCTCGACGCGTCCTGGTTGCAATCGATTGGAAAGCTCATGCAAGCAGAGATCTAAAACAAATGGCGTCCAGGCGACGTCGGTTGCTGCACCATAATTGACCACTCGGATCGCGACGAAAGAATGCTAATATTCCCCATGAGCAAGAGCATCCCGGCGGCGCTGCTTCTGGCCGCTTCCCCACTATCCGCAGCCGACTTGTCCAGGACCGCAGCCTCGACAATCAATGACTTTGGCATTGACCTGCTGGTTCACGCGGCGAAGCCGCAAGAAAACACAGCCCTCTCCCCATATTCGATTCAAATTGCCCTCGCAATGACCTACGCGGGCGCAGAAGGCGACACAGGCGAGCAAATGGCGAGGGTTTTGCATTATCCAGCCAACAAAGCCGATGTTCTGAGTTCTTTCGCCGCGTTAACGAAAGCGCTCGCCGAATTGACAAGCCGCACGAGCAAGCTCGCAGCGGAGTCGAAGAAGACCGGAGGACCCAGCGAGCCAATTACGCTCACGGTGGCAAATCGGCTTTTTGGACAGCAAGGATACGATTTTCGACCGGCCTATCTCACCCTCCTCAGGGAAACGTTCGGCGCTCCGCTTGAGACTTTGGATTTTGTGAAGAATCCCGCTGCCGCCGCACAGCACATCAATGCCTGGGTAAAAAAGCAAACCAGAGAGCGAATTCGCAACCTCATCCCGGCCGATGCGCTCAATAAGGAGACGCGCCTCGTCCTTGCCAACGCGATCTATCTGAAGGCCCCCTGGGCGAAGGAATTCAATGAGAATGCGACACAACCAAGACCCTTCAACCTGGCTGGCGGAGAAAGCGCTGACGTTCCTACGATGACGCGCCAGGATTCTTTTGGCTATGCTAAGCTCGAGGGATTCATCGCAGTGGCAGTCCCTTACAGTGGAGGAGATCTGCAGCTTCTGGTCCTTCTGCCGGACACTGCGGCCGGGCTTCCCAACCTGGAGAGCAAACTGACTCCTGCCCTGCTGATGGACTGCGCCCGCCTAAAGAGTCAGGACATCGTGCTATTTTTGCCCAAGTTTAAGCTCGAACCGCCTCTATTCGAGCTGCGAAAAACGCTGGAGGGTCTGGGCATGGAGAGCGCGTTCGACGTCCCTCGAGGGAGCGCTAATTTTGACGGTATCGCGCCGAGACGGCCAAACGACTATCTCTTCATCTCCGATGTTTTTCACAAAACCTTCGTCGAGGTTGACGAAAAGGGCACCGAAGCCGCAGCAGCCACTGCCGTCGTGATGATGCGAGCCACCGCCCATTTCGAGGAAAAACCCAAACCGATCGAGGTCCGCGTCGATCGGCCGTTCCTCTTCGCAATCCAGCACCGTCCGAGCGGAGCGTGCCTTTTCCTCGGACGCGTTGTCGACCCTCGGTAGGTTTAGGTGCTCGTTTCGTCGAAGAAACCCTGCCGAAGACATTCCCGCTTGCTGTCGTTGCTCGGCCTCCCGGGTTTTCGTTTGCCATGTCCGCTGGCCGGTCTAACGTGAACAGATGGATGCTTTATGGCCGATATTCTCGCACCCATTCATTTGGGGGCTTGCGCTCGGATTGCTGATCGCCGGCTTCATTCTGAAGAATGCCTTTACGTCCAAGGCCCATCTGAACGGGGAAATCAGGCGGTTGAAGGATGATCTCGACCAGTTGCAAAAGCATCTCAATACTCACCTTAAAATCACGGCTTCTGGCAACGACCGTCTCGAGAAAGACCTCGCTTCGCTGAAGGAACAAAACGAGAACCTCCGAGTGAACATCGCGGCGCTTCAGCAACGGCCCGGGCGTGCCGAAGCCCGTCAGCTGCAAATCCTCGAAACGGCCGTGGCGAGAATGCGCGAACAAGCTCCGGGCTTCGCTCAGGCGTGGGAGCAAGCGGTCCGCCAGGCGACCGCAGATCAGGACGCCGCGGAGAGCGGACTATCCAAGCTCATTCGAAAGGTGCTCCCAAGCTCCAGTTCCCCCTCACCCGCTCTCGGAGAAAGTTTGGCCCTTCCCCCGCCGGAAGAAAAGGCGGGAAGCGCGGGCTCCTGAAGCGCAGCTCGAGACACGGACAGAACTGGTTTTTGGGTATACGCTCTACATCGTGAGCAACCCTTCGTCTTGTTCCGTCGTTTACGCCGCGCTTATGCCGCATGCGCCGATCCTAATCCCTGCCGTGGCCGGCGAGCGCGCCGCAAGAATAAGGTCAACGATTGCCGCGATGCACGAAGCAGCGCGGCGCGCCGTGGCGTCGGGCGCCGATGCCGTGGTCGTAGTTTCACCGCATGCGCCCCGCAAACCAGAAGCGTTTGGAATTTGGACCGGCGAACGGCTTCGCGGGACGCTCGAGGCGTTTGGCGCGCCAGAGGAAGGTGTGGACTTCGCGAACGACGCAACGCTTGCGACTCAAATTGCTCATCAAGCCGCACAGCGTGGTGTGCGAGCAAGACCAATTGCCGACCTGACGCTCGACCACGGTACAACAGTCCCGCTTTGGTTTGTCGCTGAAGCGGGATGGCAGGGACCGGTAGTGGCGGCGGGCTTGAGCCTTACGGACCATTTCAAAGTCGTGGAGTTTGGCGAGGCCATAGCGGACGCTGCGGCAAGCCTCGGCAGACACGTGGCATTCATCGCGAGCGGCGACATGAGCCATCGACTCACGCTAGGTGCTCCGTGCGGATTCGACGCGCGGGGAGCGGAATTTGACCGGTGGGTGATGGACACGCTGCGCCGCGGCGGTTATCGCGAACTACTGAATTTCCGGCAGGATCTGGAGGACGCGGCGGCTGAGGATGCGCTCGATTCCGTGCTGGTCGGCCTCGGCGCAACAAGCTTCAACGCAAATGGCACCGAGGTATTGAATTACGATGGACCGTTTGGCGTCGGCTACGGCGTGGCTATATTGTACTCTAAGGTCGTGCCTAGCTTCGCAAAACCATGACTGCGCCACTAACCCAATCCGATCACCCGGGCCGCTGGTGGGCGATGCTGCCGGATGGACGCGTCGAGTGCCGGCTGTGCCCGCGCTTTTGCAAGCTCAACGAAGGTCAGCGCGGATTCTGTTTTGTGCGAAGACGCGTCGGCGATGCGATGGTGTTGACGACCTACGGACGCAGCAGCGGGTTCTGCGTCGACCCGATCGAGAAAAAGCCTCTCAACCACTTCCTCCCGGGGAGCAGCATCCTCTCCTTCGGCACCGCCGGCTGCAATCTCGGTTGCCGGTTCTGCCAGAATTGGGACATCAGCAAGGCGCGCGAATGGGACACACTAGCCGACGCTGCATCTCCCGAGCAGATCGCGCGCACGGCTCTGCGGCTTGGCTGCCGGTCAGTCGCATTCACCTATAACGATCCAGTAATTTTCGCCGAGTATGCAATCGACGTCGCACAGGCATGCCGGCACGCCGGCATCAAGGCTGTCGCGGTGACAGCCGGCTACATTACCGCCGATGCGCGGCCCGAATTCTACCGGCACATGGATGCGGCGAACGTGGATCTGAAGGCGTTTTCGGAGGAATTTTACCATCGCCTTTGCTTCGCGAGCCTTGCCCCTGTTCTCGAGACACTCAAATTCCTTCGCGAAACGAGTGTTTGGTTTGAAGTCACGACGCTCCTCATTCCCGGCGAGAACGACAGCGACGCGGAGATTCACCGCGCCGCCGAATGGTTCGCTGAAAACCTCGGGCCGAATGTCCCCTGGCATTTCACGGCCTTCCATCCGGACTTCAAGATGCTCGACAAACCGCGCACTTCTCCAAAGACACTAACGCGCGCGAGGGAGATCGCACGGTCGAAAGGGCTTCATTATGTATACACCGGCAACGTGCACGATTCCTCTGGCGGCAGCACGTGGTGCCCGCGCTGCTCCAATCTTCTGATCGAGCGCGATTGGTATGAACTGGGTGAGTGGAATCTCAACGGCAATCGATGCGCCTTCTGCGGCTGCGAGATTGCCGGACTCTTCGAGGAGAGACCAGGAGTCTGGGGTGCAAACCGCCTCCCGGTGCGGCTCTCGGAGTGAGCGACCGGTTTCCTATCGCCTCGTCGCCTCGCTTATCCTTTCGGTGGCCTATTTCCGGCGGCCTTTGCCCTGAGCGGGCAGTTTCTTCCGCATTGGCGGCTGACTCTTGGAAGCTGCAGAAACGGCGCGCCGGGTTTCCTCGGCGTGCTGCTCCGCTTCAGTTTCAACTTCGTTTTCGGGGAGCTTAAACTCTGTGGACTTCATAACGACGATATAAGTTACAAGCTTTGGATCGTCCAAAAGACCACCTTTTTCAAGTGCTGGAATTTGCAGATTTAATCATACAGAACACAGGGAACCCCAACGACAGGAATCCCCCAACAACACTCAACTCTCAAACTCTCAACTCTCAACTACCTAGGTTTTGCAGCTACCGAAGCGACTCCAGGAGGTGTTCGTATTTGACCCGGTCGGGGTGATTCGGAGGGAGTGTGCGGCGAGCGCCTGCCATGAGTTGAAATGCCAGGCGGCGCGCCTCGATGTCCCGGCGCTGACTTTTCCGAAGCAGAGAATACTCGTAAAGGACCCGCAGCGTATCGGGATGAGTCGGACCTGACGATTGCCGCAGGCCCTCCAGGGCTTGATCGTAGAACGATGCCGCATCGGAGTCATCGCCTTTGTCGCGCAAAATGTCGGCAAGAGTGGCCATGTTGCCGAACGTGTCGGAGTGTTTGGAACCAAGGACACGTTCGCGTTGGGCAAGCCCAGTGCGGGCCAACTGTTCGGCTTCTTCGAGCTTGGCCGCTTTTCGCAGGGCGCGCGCCAGATTTTCCATGGTGGCAAGGGTATCCGGATGGTCGGAACCTAGAGCTTTTTGCCGGCTCTCGAGGCAGCGACGATAAAGATATTCGGCCTCGGTATAGTCGCCCGTTTCCAGATGAAACGCGGCGAGATTGTTGAGAGCCAGCAGCGTCTCGGGATGGTCGCGACCTTGGACCCTTTCACGGACTTCCAGACAGTGTCGATAGATTGATCCGGCCGCCCACGGGTCGCCCTTTCGCAGCAGGAGGTTCGCAAGATTGCCCTGCCCGGCGAGGGTCGCCGGATGATCGGGTCCTAACTTGGATTCGAGCGAGTCCACCAACTGCCGGTAGAGCGGCTCGGCCGCGGCATAATCTCCTTTGTCCGAGAGCAAGTTGGCCAGATTGTTCAGAGAGTAGAGCGTGTCCGGATCCTCGGGGCCTGCGGTGCGACGCATCGATTCCCACGCTCGCCGGGAAAACGGCTCCGCTGAAGCGAGATCGCCCTTTGCCTTAAGAACGAGGGCGAGATTGTTCAAGCTTGCAAGAGTGTGGGGATGGTCCGGCCCGAGAGTGCGCTCTCGGATTTCCAAGCACTGCTGATGGAGCAACTCCGCCTCATCATTGTTACCACGCTCATGAAGCAGGTTGGCAAGATTGTTCATAGCCGCCAGGCTGTCGATGTGCTCAATCCCAAGCACTCTTTGTCGCTCTGACACGCACTTGCGAAAGAGGTCTTCAGCGGCCGCATACTCCCCTCTATCCTGAAGGGCAAGCGCCTGTTTTTCCATCGCCTCGGGGCTCACCAGGGTGAGCGCCGGCGCAGTCTTCTGAGGCTGTTTGTCCGAAACAACTCCGGCGATCACGACGCAAAGGATGATACCAATGACCAGCAGCCCAAGAAACACCAGGCGCCAAGCCAATCGACCGGGCTGCTTTGCATGGCTGGTTATCTTTTGGGAGGGGTCGATGGCAGAAACCTACCTCGACGTGTCGCCGGCCAGCGAGAGCGAACTTCAAAGGGTTAAATGGTGAATCCCGTGTTCGGCGCTGATGGCGACAATCCGTTGCATATCTGGTCCGCCCGGCTTTGCAAATTCCTGTCCGGTTTGCGCACCGCCAAGATGGACGGTAACCTCTTCGCCAAACGCATACAACGCGTCGCCCCCGCCGCTAGAGACAATAACGGGCAGCGCCTCAGTGATCATCTCCACGAAATTGCAGCCAATAGTGAGCTTTGACAAGCCATGTCGTTCCGCGCGCGGAGTTTGAAGCCATGCGGCGCGTCAAAGCACCATGGAGAGTATGATTCAATTCGAAAGCCAGCACGATTTGCCCTTTCCTCCCGAGGCGGTCTGGCCCGCCCTCAACAATACGGACTGGATGAATCGCTCGCTCGGGCTCCCAGCGGTCCATTACGAGTTCACTGCGAACGCCGAGGGCGGCAGCACCATCCACGCCCGGGCGCGCGCCGCCGGACTTGAAGTCGTCTGGCAGGAATTTCCCTTCGAGTGGCTCGAACCCGAATTCTATCGAGTCCGGCGCGTCTTCGAAAATGGTCCGTTGCGCGAGGCGATCGCTGGGCTCGAACTCTTGCGGCAACCGGGAGGGACGCGTATCAGGGTCATTTCCGAGGTCGTTCCCCGAAATATGCTCGGAAAATTTCTGGCGAAAGGAGTGCTCTTTCCCAAGACGACGCGCGATATGCGCCGCATCATGGCCCAGGTGACCGCGTTTCTGCGCGGCCAGAAGCCGGTGGCCTTGCCGCGCCTGAGCGTCCAGCCGGTAAACGAAGCCGCGTTGCAAGCCGGCCTGGACAAGCTGAGGCGGACCGGACTCTCAGCCGAGCACATCGATCGCTTGGAAAAGATGCTGCGGGAAGCACCTGACGTGGAACTGACGCACATTCGTCCTCTGGCCGTTGCGAAACATTGGAGCGCCGATTCGTGGGAGGTCCTGTCCCTGTTCCTGCACGCCACTCGCGGCGGTCTTTTGGACTTCCGGTGGGAAATTCTGTGTCCAAACTGCCGCTCCTCGCGGCAGCAATTAATCAAATCGCTGAGCGGGCTCGCTCGGACATCGCATTGCGAAGTGTGTCAGATCGAGTTTGACGCGCAGCTCGATAGATCCGTTGAGCTTAAGTTCGCAGTTAATCCCGCGATTCGCAGGCGCGACGACCAAACTTACTGTCTCGCCGGACCCGGCGGCAAGCCGCACGTGATCAGCCAGACATGGCTGGAACCCGGGGGGGAACGATTCTGGAAGCTGCCGGCGCTGACCCGGCCGGTGCGGTTGCGCTCGCCCCAAGTCAAGGGCTCCGTCACACTGGACCCCGGGGAACTCGCCGAGAACCGACCAGCCTTCATCCGCACAAACGCGTCAGGATTCGAGATCAATTACGAGCGCGAATACACAAAGGAAAGCGTCGCCCGCATCCATAATCCAAATTCCTTCCCGGTCTTGCTGAGCCTCGATCAGATTGGGTGGAGCGATGACATTCTGACTGCCGCCCGCGTGACGAATTGGCAGGAGTTTCGCGACCTCTTTTCGAGCGAGGTTATCTCTCCCGACGAGGAAATCACAGTCGGATCGCAGGTAATCTTGTTCACCGATCTGCGCGGCTCGACCGCAATATACCGCGGGATTGGCGACGCTCCCGCTTACGCGCTGGTGCGAGATCATTTCGCCGTGCTGACATCGGCTGTTCGCCGCCATCACGGCACAGTCGTTAAGACGATTGGCGACGCCGTGATGGCATCCTTTAGCCGCGTGGACGAGGCTTTGGGAGCCATCCGCGATATGAACCGCGATCTCCCAATGACCCGCTCGAACGAATACTCGGCTGTTCGATTGACGCTGAAAGCCAGCTTGCATGTCGGAGCATGCCTTGCAGTAAACGCAAACGACCGACTCGATTTTTTCGGCACGACGATCAACCTGGCGGCGAGGATGGTGTCCGTTTGCCAGGGTGGCGACCTCGCGGTCTCGGACGAGATTTTTCAGCGCCCGGAAATGGCCGAATTCCTAAAGCTCTTGGACGCCTCGCCAGAACTCTCTGAGGTTCGCTTTCGAGGATTTA
The DNA here is from genome assembly GCA_963810765.1 of uncultured Verrucomicrobiae bacterium. Classification (GTDB taxonomy): domain Bacteria; phylum Verrucomicrobiota; class Verrucomicrobiia; order Chthoniobacterales; family Terrimicrobiaceae; genus DASTFP01. The sequence continues at coordinate 38,447 of CAWEOV010000007.1, read as the reverse complement.
GCGCTCCCCGGCGAGTCTGGAGAATACCAATGACTTTACCACCCCCTCCACCTGCCGCTGACCAATGAACACACCCGGACCGGCTCCGACAAATAAAGAGCAAGGTCGGCTCACATTGTTTCTTCTCCTCTTTTAGAGAACCAATTTCACTTATTCAGCGAAACCAATGGAGTTAACCTTGCCTACCGCTAATGTGGCATAGCTTTGCCAGAATTGCAAGTCGCTTTGGATGGCGATGTTGAGATCGCTGCGGCCCCCAACCGCTTCACGATCGCTGCTGCGCTTTCTTTCGGGAACTTTTGACGAATCTGTGGTATAAGTATCCATGAATTCAAATTTCAGTTCTTTTTCGCGCCGCGGCCCCGACAATGTCACCGAGGAGTTGGTGGCGGTGCTTTCCGACTCGAAATTGTACGAATTCAAGGCGCTTTTTGTAGTCGTCCACGCTGGTCTTCGGGCTCGCAATGCTGCCAGCGGCGGGGAGGAAATGCTCCGACTGCGCGCCTACGAGAAACTTCAGAATCTTGTGCAGCAAGGCCAGGTGAAAAAAACCGGCAAACAATACAGGGGTGTACCCAAAGCCCTTCTCGCTCTTTCGAAAGATCTTAAGGCACTTCGGGAAAGCGGCCGGTCATTTACTCCCAAGCCGGCGGTGGGTCGCCGAAGCGGTCCCGTGCGCCGAGCCAAAACAGAAAGTGCTGAGTAAGCGGCAGGGTAGATCCCCTGATCTGACTCACACTCTTTGACGGCGGAAACAGGTTGACCATCGCGACCCCCCTCGTGATTCGATGACGTTCGCCACGGTGCTCCGTGTGGATGAAATCGCTGCTCGGATTGACCTAAAGCCCGGTCTGAGTTCTATTGAAATTGCTATGTCAACATTCGTTCCCCTCCTCAGTTCCGGAATCGCCGGCTCGCTCGGCGTTTTACACCTTCCCCGCCTTTGGCTTAAGGTCTCGCTTGACGCTCGGGGCAAACTCGCACCAGGCTACCCCGCCATAGGGAAAGGCTTCGACCAAATGGTCATTGACGGCCTCAATCTAAACCGAGATGCGCTGGCCTCTTTCATCGCCGAGAAGCGTCCGACATATCCACAATTCGAACAGTGGGTTCGCGAGCAGCCAGGCGCCACGATCGATAAGGCGTCCATCGAAAAGCTCAACGGAGCGATCAGCTCGTACAATCATGACGACGCGACACGCGGCGCGATCCTCGGTGCAGCGGGCCTCCCGGACGACGGGAAGGCTGCACGCGACGCTGTCAATCTCAACAACCTAGACGACTGGACCGAATTCCATAACGCCGAGTTGAAATAGAAACGGTCCGCCGAAGCGGACCCATCATTCCAGATTTATTCTCCGTTTGAGGAGGATTCGACGGGATGAAACGCCTGCCTCGATGAGAAATTCTCCGGGTTCGAGCGCCCAGTCGTTTTTCGCGTCGCTCCAAAACGCGAACGCCGCTCGCGGAAGGTCGAATTCCACTCGCGTTGACGAGCCCGGCTCTAGGAAGACTTTGGCAAATTCCTTCAGTTCGCGCGTTGGACGTTCAACCGAGCAAACGGGCTGGCCGACATAGATTTGTATGACTTCGGAACCGGCGCGAAGTCCCGCGTTTCTGATCGTAAGCGACGCGCGAACGCCCGCAGTGGTTGTTTCGACCGACAACCCAGATAGTTCAAATTCGGTGTAGCTGAGGCCGTGACCGAAAGGAAACAACGGCTCGATGTTTTTCGCGTCAAACCAGCGATAACCCACGAAAATTCCTTCCTCATAGCGGCAAACCTCAGCGGCATAGTCGCCCAAAGCATGCGCGGGAGAATCCTTAAGCGCCTTGGGAAAGGTCATCGGCAACTTTCCGGACGGATTGGTGTTCCCGATCAAGACGTCGGCGATCGCGTTGCCCCCCTCCATGCCCGCGTACCACATCTGAACAATCGCCGGAACATTGTCGACCCACGGCATCTCCACTGGTGAGCCGCTCACCAGCACGACCACTGTTCTCGGATTCAAGCCCGCGATCCGCGCGATGAGCTCGTTCTGGCCCTCGTGAAGGCCCATATCCCGGCGATCTGTTCCTTCAAGATCATATTGATGGCTTAATCCTCCGAAGAAGAGAACAGCGTCAGCCGACTTGACCGCCTCAATGAGCTGCCCGTCGTCTTCCCGTTTCCGCCTCTTCCATGGCGGGATCCAGCCCATCCTGATCCTGACGGGCGAATGGCCGGGTCTCAATTCAACTCGAAATTCATATCCGCGTCCCCCTTCCAACTCGACGGATTTAAAGACAGTTTCGCTTCCGCCATCGAAACGATGAATCACTGCAATTCCATCGATGAGGAAGCAAGCATGACTGGCTCCCACCAGAACAAATTCGTAGGGGCCCGACTCAGGAGGGATGAAGGCCGCCTGCCAGTCTATCGAGTATTGGCCCAGGGTATCGCCAGGAAATGGCGTGGAATTTGTCCAATCGAAATCGATCGCCACATCCGCCTTGGGTATGCCTTCTCCCCCGCAGTCGCGTTGCCTCCAGTAGACTGCCTTCCATCCATGTGTGCCGGCTCCCTCATCCGCTATGCCCAGAAACTTGGGATCGATACGTTCAAAATCGCCGTCTCTAGCGGGATACCCCTGAAAATGATCGATCACAACTGAGCTCCCAAGCCTGTTTCGCAATCCTTCGAGAGGGGTCACTTCATAGAGTGCTTTGACTCCGGAGCTATGCCCCCCCTGCGCATGGCGGGCAATGGCATTGTCGCCGATAACAACCACCCGCGACAAACCGTCCTTTTCGAGCGGCAAAACCCCGCGCTCGTTTTTTAGCAGAACGATCGTCTCACGAGCGATTTCGAGCGCCCTCTGGTGATGTTTCGCCGTATTGCGCTCGCCTGATGTGCGGTTCGTGTCGAACATCCCGATCCGGAACATCACGCGCAAGTTGCGACGCGCTTTGTCATTCACCAAATCCTCCTCCAATTCGCCTCGCTCAATGGCCTCGCGAAACGGGCGGGCCAAATAGTATTCGTCATAGGGCTTGCCGGTTCCCATCTCAAGATCGAGTCCGAACCGCGCCGCCTCAAAGGTGTCCTCAACCGCCGCCCAATCCGAGAGGAAGCAGCCGTTGAAGTTCCACTCTCCCTTAAGGATGCCCTGCACGAGGTAATGGTTGTGCGAGCAGTACTGGCCCCGGAACTTGTTGTATGCGCCCATCACCGCCAGGCACTCGCCATCAACGACCGCAGCTTTGAAGCCAGGCAGATAAATCTCGCGGAGGGTCCGCTCGGGCATTTGCGCGTTAACCCCCTGACGATTCAGCTCCTGACTATTCGCTGCGTAGTGTTTGACGCAGGCTGCGACCTGCTGGCTCTGAATTCCGCGGACGGCGGGGACCACCATCCTTGCGATGTGAAAGGGATCTTCACCGTAGTATTCAAAGTTTCGACCGCAGATCGGCGTGCGTACGATATTGATCCCTGGCCCCAAGATCATGTCCTTGCCGCGGTGCCGCGCCTCGGCACCAAGCACTTCGCCGAACTTGCGAGCCAGGTCAGGATTCCACGTCGCCGCCAAAGCCGTCCCCGTGGGCAAATATGTCGAACGGTCTTCGTCGGTTTCCACCGGATCCCAGCTATCACGACAGATTTCATGTCTGACGCCGTGCGGGCCATCTGACATCCAGAACTCAGGGATTCCCAGGCGGGGAATCGCCGAAACTGCAAACTTGGAGCCCGCATGGCAGAGCCTTATCTTTTCCTCCAGCGTCATTCGCCCCAGCAGATCCTCGATTCGGTCCTCGATGGTTGCACCGGGAGCTGATTGCGAGGTTGACAACGGCATGGCAAGGGAAAAGGTCTTGGACCGCTTACTACCGCCGCGCGCCGCGGTCTATTACAATCGATGCCAAAGATTTCATCGCGGCTCCGCTACCGAGAAAACCTTCACGGGCTTGTCCAAACCGCGTACCCACTGCGGCGGGAATTCATTGAGAGGCGAGTCGGTGCGCAATTGAGTTCTCGTGGATTCGGTAACGAGAAGGGATCTTCCGAGAACTTTGGTGAGCCCCTCGATTCTCGAGGCGAAATTCACCGTGCTTCCGATCGCGGTATATTCGAGCCGCTCGGGCGAACCGATGCTGCCGACGATTGCCATGCCCGTATGAATGCCGATTCCTATGGCGAGCGCCCTTTCACCTTCGAGCGCCAAGTCGCGATTGAGTTGCGCAAGCGCGCGGAGCATTTCGCGTCCCGCGGCAATGGCGGCATCGGCATGCGCGTCCGATGTGCCGCCGACACCAAAAAGCGCGAGAAAGCCGTCGCCCAGGAACTTGTTGATCATCCCGCCATGCCGCTCTTCGACAACCTGAACCATGACGCGAAGAAACTGATTCAGTATCTCCACCATCTCGCGCGGGCCAGTCGCAGCGCTCATCGCGGTAAATGAGCGAATATCCACGAACATCACCGTGATGAGCTCCTCCACGCCGCCAAGCCCCGGATCGCGCGCGAGGATCTGCTCCGCTGCCCTTTTCCCAACGTGCAGACCGAAGGTGCGCCGAAGGCGCTCCTTTTCACGGAGTTCCTCGATCATGTGATTGAATTCGCCGATGAGCAGCCCGAATTCGTCGGCGCGCACCAAGGGGACGTGAAAGTCAAGACGTCCCCTCGCCACAGCCTGGGCGGCGTCGCGCAAATAGTCGATTGGCTCCATGACCAGCCGGCTGATCAGGATCGCTGTGCAGAGACCGAATGCGATCCCGACTCCGCCGACGAATACGGCGAGCCACTGCGGATTGCTTCCTGGCGATGGTGGCGCAAAGCTCAACAGGAGCAGCGAGCCAATCGGGCAGATCCCCGCCGAGATTGCCCAAAGCACACCGCGAGCGCGTAAGGAAAGCGCCACAGCTCCAGGCGTGAGATCGGCTCGCGTCCCGCGAAAAAACACCGGAAACAGTCCCCACTGAATCGCCAGCTCGATGAGAAAAAAGCTGTGCGTTAGCGAGATGAAACCCGAGACTCCAAAGGAGATCGGTAAGTGCCAGAACAAGCGCGAATCCAGGTCGCCACTCAGCTCTCCCAGCGAGAGAAGAAAGATCGGAATACAGAGGAGCCAGGCAGCACCACAGATGAGCGTGCCCCAAAACGGCAAGCGAATGACGCGACGGCGCATCCGGTAAAGAATCACATCCGGAATATTCTCACCAGCCTGCAATCGCCTGAATGCCGGCCTAAGTGAAAACACAAGCCGCAACCAGACGTAAGCAACCAAAGGATAACAAAGGCTATTGTAGACGATGACTGTCTGCAGAAAGCGCTGCTTGAGGTCAGCGGTCGCAAGCAACGGGTCGACGAGGACGATATTGTACCAAATGTTAAAGGCACTCCCCAGGATCTGAGGCAATATGGGGGCAAGCGCAGTGACCCACAACGCGTATTTGCCACGCCGCGCTTCGGACTGGGAGTTCCGCAAAGCAACCATGCTGTCAGCTACTACAGTAGCACGAGAAACCGGCGATGCGCCGCTAGCGGAGACTAGGTCGCGAGCTTCTCGCTGAAAAAGCTGAGCAGCAGACTCATGCAGACATGCGCGAGCGCCGGATTGTAGCGGGGACCTTCGTCGCGCAGAAACGCGTGGGCGGCAGTGAACTCGTGCCATTCGAATTCGGCCTGTGATTCATTGAGCCGCTGGGCAATCTTGAGTCGGCCCTCCAGCGGAACATGAGGATCCTGCCTTCCCCAAACAAATAGCATCGGCGTCCTGTTTGCCCCAAGCCTATGCAATGTGTCGTCTTCTCTGCCGGCGCCAAGCGAGCTGGAATGGATATCGGTCGGATAGAAGGCGGCCACGGCGCTCACCTCCGGGTGAAAACCTGCCCGAACCGCAAGATGTCCACCCAGGCATACGCCGTAGCTTCCGATCCGACCCGTACAGCCCTCGTGTCCACGGAGCAAGTTCACGGCTGCGTCGGTGTCCTCATCGTAGGAAGCGAGTTCCTTTGTGTACTTGAGTTCATTCCCCCGATCGGAGCCCGCCTGGTCGTAAGCCAGCACAGTCCCGGCCGACTCAAACTCGTGATACACCTCCGGCACCGCGACGAGATACCCGTGGCCGCTCAGAGCGCAAGCCATTCGCCGGATTGGGCCGGTGACTTGGAAAATTTCAGAATAGAATATCACGCCGGGATAGCGTCCTTTTCCTTGCGGGATGAAGAGGTGCACCCGCATCGGGCCGCGTGAAGTTGCAATATCGACAAAAGTGTCCGCAATGATGGTCATTGAATGACCGATTTATGCCACGATCAGATGCCCGTTTGCCAGCAGATCGTCGATTATTTACAAAGGACCCTGTCCGCTTCCGCTGCACCAAGCCCGATTTGACAAGCGTCGCGCCCCGGGCGTTATTTAGATGCCGTGAACCCCCTCACGCTGGTCCAATCCAGGTTGCTCGCAATTTTGCTAGCAGGTGTCTGCCTCTCGGATATCTTTGCGATGACTGGCTGTGTCTATCCCGCTGGGGGAGAAGTTTTCGTTGGCCCGCCTCCCGTCCTCGGACCCTCTTTGAACATCGGCATCTATGGCACTCCTGCGGGGTACTATTACCAGAACTATCCCGTTTTTGTCTATCGCGGCAGGCCAGCATACTACTACGGCGGAAGGCGATATTATTACCGTCCAGGCAACCGCTATTATTATCGACGTGGATACCGCTACTATTATTGAATCGCGAATAAATCAATTCAACTACCCAAAAAAATTATGAGCCTGTTTGACGCTGTTCTCGCCTCCTTAAACGACCCTTCCCGTGCCACCCAACAGAGTGATCTCGAACGCTTGTCCTCCGCCGTGGGCGGCGGCGGCGGCGCCTCTTCGACAGATGCCGGTCAACTCGCCAGCCTGATCGGCGGATTTCTGAAGCCCATGCTTCAGGAGCAGCACGCCATCGGCGGCGCGCAGGGCGTTGACTCCTTCCTGCAAGACATCAAACAAAACTCAGGTTCGCCCGATCAGCTGCGGCAGGTCTTGGGAGCCGATCGCGTGGATCAGATGGTCGGGCGCGCCGAACAAAAAACCGGCCTCGATGCAAACACTATTTTGCGTTTCCTGCCCATCGTGCTTCCAGCGGTTATCGGCCTGCTGCAGTCCGGGCGCCGGGCCGCGGTACCTGCCGCGGCCGGCGTGACGTCCGCAACGGGCGCAGGGGCTGGCAGCCAAACAAACCCCATCCTTGCGCAATTTCTCGACTCCGATGGAGACGGCGATGTGGATATGGCCGACGTAGTCCGCCTTACCTCGAGGTTCTTGCAAAAATAGGCCTCCTTCCGAGTAATCTCGGCAAGCCTCCGGAGTTTTTTAAGGCTGCCGAACTTGCGGCGCCAAAGGCCGGATTTTTCGGTCGCAAGCGGGAATTGATTCGCCTGGATAGCTCGCCCGTTTGATCACTGTTTTGGCCAAGCCGCCATCGGCGCAGATTGTCCAGCTGTGTCTCAGCCGGATTCCATTGTCACTCGAGGAATCTTTTCTATTTTGCAGGGATGGCAAACGAGGCGCCTCCCCACGGACAAGGTTCGGAAGAACCCGCGCCTCTCTCTGAGCTGTCTGAGCTGGCGAGCCGTCATCCCAGGGACACTGCCGAAGAGCTGCGTGATCTTCCTTTGCCACGCGTTCGGGATATCTTGGGAAAACTCCCGGAAGCCCTGGCCGCAGAGGTCATCTCCGAGCTGCCCCAGGAGATGCAGGTACGGCTCTTCGAGTCCATGGAAGTATCCTGCCTCTCCGGCATAGTCGTCAAAATGTTCAGCGACGACGTCGCGGATGTGCTTGGCCATGTATCGAGCGCGCGATTGCGAGAGATCCTGAGCGGATTGCCCGCGGAAGAGGCTAGGCAGATCAGCGATCTCCTGAAATATCCGGAGGATACCGCGGGCGGCATCATGCAGACCGAGGTTATTTCCGTCTCCGAGGACCTTAGCATCGCTGAGGGCCTCGAGCTGCTCAGACGCGAGGAGGAGGATCTACCCAACGGGATCTTTTACATTTATGTGACCGACTCCGAACGGAGACTTCGCGGTGTCCTTCGCGTGCGGGACCTGCTCTTTCGGCCATCAAATCTCAGGATCCGGGACATTATGGTTCCCGAGGTTCGGGCTGTTTCTGTGCATGCTGATCAGGAGGAAATAGCACGCTTGTTCCGCGCCTACGGGTTCAGCGCAATTCCAGTGGTTGACGATTTTCAAAGGCTGCGCGGGGTCGTGACGGCTGACGACGTTCTCGACATCGTCGAAGAGGAAGCTACCGAGGATATGCAGCGCATGGTTGGCCTCTCCGGCGAAGAAACGGCGGAGACGCCCTGGCTTCAATCGGTTCGAAATCGCTTGCCCTGGCTCTTCGTCAATCTCGCTACCGCTTTCCTCGCGGGATGGGTTGTTTCTTTGTTTGAAACGACCATCGCAAAATACGCGGTCCTGGCCATCTTCCTGCCGATAATCGCCGGCCAGGGCGGAAATGCAGGCACTCAAACGCTGACAATCATCGTGCGTTCAATTGCACTCGGAGAAATTCCGGAAACGCACCATCGCTCCATCCTGATTAAGGAAATATTGGTTGGGCTGCTCAATGGTCTCGCCATTGGTCTCGTCGTCGGGGGAGTTTCGTGGCTGTGGAGGAACGACTTTATCCTCGGCGTGATCACTTTCGCCGCGATGCTGCTGAACATGGTTGCTGCAGGCGTAGCAGGCGTGTTGATTCCATTCGGGCTGAAAGCGCTTCGCATCGACCCTGCTCTTGCTTCTGCAATCATGCTCACGACAGTCACAGACGTCGTTGGATTTTTTCTGTTCCTCGGCCTTGCGGCCTTTGTTCTCGGCTACTTTCCCGGTGCGTTATAGCCTAGGAAAGCTGAAAAATCTGCACCAGTTGCAAAGGCGTGCACGAAACGCTAAGTTTGGTGGTGAAATTGTTTGCCATAGCGTGTTTGCTGGCGGTCGCGAGCTTCGCGAGGGCGGGACAACCGATTTTCCTCTCGACGCCGACCGTGACATCCACGCAGGCGCAAGGACCTTTGAGAAGCACGGCCGACCTGAATCAGGCATCCATGAGCCAGATCATCAACCAGCTCAATCAGCGGCAGTTCCAACTCAACCTCGCCGCGGCGCAAACTTCTGCTCAACGGCCTATCTTCGTGCCTCAGACGATCACCGTCAAACGCGCGAAGTAGAGCACGGAAAGGGAGACAAATCCCCTTCTCTGAGGCCGGAGATCTCTGCCAGCAAATATCGAACTGAACTCAAAGGATTTCTCAAGTCGTCCGCCACAGAATCTGCGAAGAGTCTTTTCATGCAAGAAGCAGTTCGCATCGCCTTGGTAAGCGGGAGCTTGAATCCTGAGAGTCTGAGTCGCCAGATGGCCGAGCATGCCGCCAACTCCCTGAGCGACATTGGGGCGCGAGTTGACTTTATCGATCTTAAGGACGTGAAGCTTCCGATGTGCGACGGCGACTCTGCCTATTCTGACCCGGAAGTGGAAAAGACACGCTCCCGAATCGAAGAGGCAGCAGGAATTCTGGTCGCTGCGCCCGTTTATAATTTCTACATGAACGCAGCTTTGAAAAACCTCATAGAGCTGACAGGGAGCGCATGGGAGGGGAAGGCGGTTGGATTCCTGAACGCGGCGGGGGGCGACTCCAGCTACATGGCGGTGATGAGCATGGCAAACAGCCTGATGCTCGACTTCCGATGCATCATCGTGCCACGCTTCGTTTACGCGACAGGGTCGGCATTTCGGAATGGCGCCGTTTCGGACCCAAAAGTCGCCGGGCGAATCGACGAGCTCGCGAATGAGCTGGTTCGCTTCGCGAAGGCGTTTTCGAACCCGTAAGCCGGCTCGCTGGAGACTGCGCGCAAAAAAGCGTTCTCAAGTCGAATATGGCGAAGTCATTCGGAGAAAGTTTTGCATGACAAGCCGCCGAGGGTGTGTTACCCTAATTGCTCATGCTTATGCAAAGAAAAAGTGCGTTCTCTCGTCGTCTTCCGGATTTGGTGACTGAAGAGTTGGTTGCTGCTCTCTCGAGGAAAGGATCTTCGTTTGAGTTCAAACAACTGTTTGACGTCGTCCACGAACGCCTGCGCGCCCGCAATGCGGCAAGTGGCGGTGAGGAAATGCTCCGCCTTCGCGCTTACGAGAAGCTTCAGAATCTCGTGTCCCGCGGCATGGTCAAAAAAAGCGGCAAAAAATACCGCGGATTGGCCTCTCTCGCAAAGGCTCTGACGCCACCCGCGGAGCTTGCCGCGGTCGGAAAGTAAGCCCGCCAAACGCGCTCGACGGGCGCGCTTTCTTCGGCGGTCACGAACTGGCGCCTTTCGGCCCGGAGATATGCGCCGCCTTGAGATACAACGGTTGCGGGAAATTAGGTTCCCAGTCCGCCGCGAGACGAGCCAGCCTGGCTGCGCTCGGAGTGCGGACGATGACACCCTGGAGAAATTCAATTGGTGCGGGCGCAACAATCGGCAGGCCAGAAGCCTGTTGCACAGCGGCCGCGAGCTGGCTTTTTTGCAGCAGGTTCGGCTCGTCGACGAACCTCCCGCTGCTCACGCGCGCAAGATAGTATTGCCCGCGGCGCGCGTCGCCGACGGCACAGTAGCTGCCTTCGTCAAGTCCGAGCAGCGAAGAGATGCCAACCAGAGGAATTCCGCGCGCGGCGGAGATGCCCCATGCCACCGCAATGGCCGAGCGGATACCATTGTAGCTGCCGGGCCCAATGCCGACGATCACGCGCTTGATGTCAGCCGTTTCGCCGAGAATATTTTCGAGTGCGGAAAACAAGCCTCCTCCGCGACCGCGGGGGACATCGACGAAGATCTCCCGGATGACACGCTGAGCGCTGACCAAAGCTACCGAGCCACGCGATGTTGAAGCATCGAGAGAAAGAATCACAACGTGCGCAGGCCGCGAATGCGACGGCCGCCCTTCGGCAAGATTTCGAAACTCAAGCGAATGGTTCCCGCAGGTAGCGCCTCCGGAAACTTGTCGCCCCACTCCACCAGAATTCCTCCTTCGGCAAGGCAATCATCGTATCCGGCGCCACACAGTTCCTCCACGCCCTTGAGCCGATAGAAATCGAAATGATGAAGCAAGAAGCGCCCGCCCGCATATTCGTGAACCAGTGTGAAGCTGGGGCTCGAAGCTTCTTCTACGCATCCGAGAGCCGCGGCAACGCCCTTGGCGAGCTGGGTCTTTCCCGCTCCAAGTGGTCCCTCCAGACTAACGACGATGCCCGGCTCCATCAAGGCGGAAACCTCTTCTCCGAGACAGACCGTTTCCCCAGGAGTTCGACAGACCACGCCATCTTGGGAGAACAGTTCGTCCAGGAGCGGTTTTCGGTTTGCCATGAAAAGCCAAATCTAGTTCGCTCCCAGTCATGAGCTCAACCTCCCTTTGAGCCCGCTTTCGAAAATATTACTGTATATGAAACGCGCCCTTGCATCTCTTGCCCTTGGCGCAGCGCTGCTGGCCGGCTGCGACAATCCGCAGAAAACCGTTGATTCGCTCCGCGGGGAACTCATGGAATTCAAGGCGGCTCCTGACGAGAGGAAGCAGGCGAAAATCGATGCGAGTTTCGCAAAATTGGAAAGCCAGATCACCGCCCTCCAGAAAAGGGGCGATGAGAGAACCGACGAACTGAAGCGGCAGATGGCTTCGCTGCGCGGCGACTATCAGGCCGCAAAAATGGCGAAAGCTCTGCAGGACGCCAAGAGCGCAATTCAGGGTTTCGGGGAAGCTTTGAAGGATACTGCAAAGAGCGTTGAAGACGCCTTCAAGAATTCCCAAACAAATAGCGACTAGCGGTCAACATTTATTGGCGGCGATCCTCATCTCCACCGATAACCAATGCTTGTAAGTCTCCCACGCTGACCTCCTCGAGACTCTCGACCGCTCGGTCGGCATGGCGCAAAAGATCCAGCGAATTGGTCGTCGCCACGGCTACAACTTTCATTCCCGCGCGCTGGGCCGCTTCAATGCCGAACAGTGCGTCTTCAAACACGACACAACGTTTCGGCGGCACGCCCAGAAGTGAAGCGGCCTTCAAAAACACATCTGGCGCAGGCTTGCCGTTGACAACATCGTCCGCGCAAACGACTGCATCGAAAAATTCATTCAGTCGGGTTGTCGCGAAAATGGAGTCAAGGTTAGTGCGTGAAGTGGAGGAGGCGACCGCTCGAGGAATTCCGAAAGCTTTCAACGCGGCGAGCAGCTCCCTTGCTCCCGGCAGGATTTTCATTCCGCCTTGCCTCACCAGTTCGCGATACAGCTCCTCCTTGCGGTCTCCAAGCCGCTCAATTTCGTCAGGATCTTGACTCCAACGGAGAAGTTCCGGAATGATCAACTGGTTCTTTTTCCCGAAGCCCTTCTTGAAATGGCCGTCGGGAAGCGGCTTGCTTATTTCGGCAGCCAGGAGTTCCCAGGATTTCTCATGCTGCGTGGAAGAGTCGATCACTATTCCATCCCAGTCAAAAATTGCTGCGAATGTGCTCATGATCGGAGGATCCTCTCAATAGCCCCCTCATCGGGCGCGGGTCCCACCATCGCAGCCGTCGCGCAGCGCGGGTCCAAAAAATCCTTCGCTACGGCCTGAACCTCCTCGCAGTTCACAGCACGTATCCGGGAATGAACTTCCTCAGGATCGATGATCTTCCCGTAGACCAGCACCGACCCCCCAAGACGCATGTTTTGAGTCGAGGTGCGTTCGAGGGACATTCGGCTGGTTCCCACGACATACTCCTTCGCGCGCTTGAGCTCCGCGGGACGAACGGGCCGTTTCTTCAAGTCCTCGAACGTGGATAGAATCAAACGCAGAGACTTCTCAACGTTGCGTTGCTCCAACCCTAACGAGATGTTGAGCATCCCTGTATCATTGAAACTCGAAGGGTGCGCGCTCACCGAGTAACAGAGCCCCCGCTTTTCGCGCAATTCCTGAAAAAGCCGTGAACTGGCATTGCCCCCGAGAATCACGTTCAAAATCTGCAGAGCGTATCGCCGGGGATCGTGGTGACTTGGACCCGGAATGCCCAAAGCAAGCTGAGTTTGCTGGACCTCACGTCTTTCGGAGGCGACGTGCGGCCGCCGGCAAAGGCCAGGCGCCTTGACACAGCGGATGGGCCTTCGAGACGGAATTTTATCAAGAAGCTTGGAAGCGTGCTCGATAACCTCCTCGTGGCGTATCTTTCCGGCCGCGGAAACCACTGTGCTCCCGGCATGATAATGGGTCGCCCGATAGGAGAGAAAGTCGTCGCGCTGCATGCTCTCAACGGTATTGGGAGTGCCCGTCAGCGGACGACCCAGCGGATGATCGGGCCAAAAGTGCCCATTGAGTATCTCCTGAACGTGAGACGAAGGCTCATCGTGATACATCAGAATCTCCTCACATATGACCCCGCGCTCGCGCTCGATATCGTGCAACGCAAATCTTGGATTCATATACAGGTCGCAGAGCACATCGCACAGGCGCGGAAAGAACTCCGTGGCAGCGGCGGCATAATAGCATGTTCGCTCTTCCGCCGTGTACGCGTTCATGTCGCCGCCCACGCCTTCCACCTCCTCCATAATGCGGCGGGCGGAGCGCCGAGAGGTGCCCTTGAAAAGCATGTGTTCGATGAAATGGGAAATTCCATTAAGATCCGCCGGCTCATGGCGCCCCCCAACGCCCGCCCAGATACCAATCGCGGACGTCTCGGCATGGGGCACCTCGCAAGTGGCAATGCGCAGACCGCTCGGAAGTGTCGTCAGTTGGGCATTCATGGAATCGAAGAATACACCGCATTGAACGATCCGCACCTAAACGACACCGCTACTGGCTCGAATCTTTCCTGCGCCTTTCGAGAATCATTTCCGCCAGTTCAAGATCGCGCGGATACGTGACCTTGATGTTCCAATCCAGATTCTCCACCACTCTCGCCTTGCCGCCGGAGCGGATGAGAAGGGAAATCTCGTCCGTGATGGTCCCTCCCGCCTCGCGTACGTCCTGGAGCAGCGACTCCAGAACGGCAAGCTCCAAAATCTGCGGAGTCTGCATCCGCCAAAGATTTTTTCGCGAAACAGTTTCGACGGTAAGCAATTGATTGTTGACCCGATGAAGGGTGTCCGTGACGGGTTCGGCGCTCACGGACGCCCCGTACTCTCGCGCTGCGAGATAACAAGAAGAAACGGCCTCTGGCGTGACCAACGGCCGCGCGCCATCGTGAACGGCAACAAAAATCGGCCGGCGCCCCGCAAATGCCGCGGTGCCCGCCAAAACGGACTGCACACGTTCCTTGCCGCCGGGGACGATCTGGCGAACTTTCGGAAATTCGGCGGCAAGGGCACGAAATTCCTCAATTCGGTCCACGGCACAGACAAGAATGATGTGATCAACGTCCGGACAGTCGTTGAATGCCGCCAGGCTGTGTGCGATGAGCGGACGTCCGCCAAGCGGCGCGGAGAGCTTGTCGAAACCCATGCGCCGGCTCAACCCCGCCGCAACGACGATGGCCGCAAGATCTGGAGATGTGCTATTCAAGAGAGAAGGTCTTTCACTGCCACGCTTAGGGTCTTTCCATCGACCCGCCCGGCCGCCTTGGCGGTGGCGATTTTCATCACCGCTCCCATCTGCTGTTTCGAGGTTGCTCCCGCTTCTGCGATAGCTTCCTTGACCAATGCGGCGACTTCATCCGGTGACAAGTTTTTGGGCAGATAGGCGGAGAGGACTGCAATCTCGGCGCTTTCGCTGGCTGCAAGCTCCATGCGCCCTCCCTTCTCAAATCCCTCAACAGAGTCCTGCCTTTGCTTGATCTGTTTTCGAATCACCGCAGCGGCTTCGGCATCGTCAAGAACGCCGCCGGCGCCTCCTTTTTCGATCGCAGCGTTTCTCATGGCTGTTTTGAGCATTCGCAACGCGTTGAGGCGCACCGTATCCCTGGCCCGCATGGCGTCTTTAATATCAGTGTCGACTTGGGATTGGAGAGTCATCAAGAAAATCAATAGACAGGATTCACAGGATTTACAGGATTAAGAAATGTCTGTCCGCACCCGCTTTGCCCCATCGCCCACCGGCTACCTCCACGTCGGCGGCGCGCGTACAGCTCTCTTCAATTGGCTCTTCGCGCGCAAGAACGGCGGAAAATTCGTTCTCCGCATCGAGGACACCGACGAGAAGCGAAATACCGCCGAGGCCATGCAAGCGATTTACGAGGGACTGAACTGGCTTGATCTCGACTGGGATGAAGGCCCTGACAAGGGAGGAGGATTCGGCCCCTATCTGCAAAGCCAAAGAAAGCAAGTCTATGAAAAGCATCTCGCGCGACTGGAGGCAGGCGGTCACACCTATGTGGACGAAGGGGCGATTCGCTTCCGCTCTCCGCGCAAAACCGTGGTGGTGGAGGATATTGTTTGCGGGCGAATCGAGTTCGATATGTCGAATCCGGGCACACACCCTGACATGACTATCCGGCGTCCGGACGGCTCGTGGATCTTTCATTTCGTCAACGTCGTTGATGATCTGGAGATGCAGATAACGCACGTCATCCGCGGCGAAGATCACCTCTCCAACACGCCGAAACACATCGAACTCTACCGCGCCCTTGGCGCCGAACCGCCATCATTCGCTCACATTCCCCTCATTTTGAATCACGAGGGCAGAAAGCTCAGCAAGCGGGATGGCGGATCGAGCGTGGCCTACTTCATTGAAAACGGTTACACACCGGAAGCCGTGCTCAACTACCTTTGTCTGCTCGGCTGGTCCCCAAAAGACAACCGGGAGATGTTGCCGCTCGAAGAAATTCGCGATCTCTTCCAATTGGAGTCCATCAACCGGCGCAACGCCATTTTCGACCTCGACAAATGTTTTTGGCTCAATGGCCAATATATTCTCCAGATGAGCCTCGAACGATTCTGCGAGCTTTCCATCCCGTTCGTGGAAAAAGCGAGGATCATGTACGGATCGCGCGAGACGCTGCTCCGTGCGTTAGCCATCGTCAAAGGCAAGGTCAAACACCTTAGCGACGTGCCGGCGTGGATTGGCTTTCTCTTCACCGAAGTTTATCCATTCGAAGAGGCCGCTCTCGAAAAGACATTGAGAAAACCCGGCGCTTTGGAACGCTTGAATTCTCTTCGCGAAGCCCTCACCGGTCTTGCCGATTGGTCCCATGCCGCTATCGAGTCGAAGTTGAAAGAAACCGCAAACGCGCTGGGCGTCAAAGCCGGAGACCTCATACACCCGGCGCGCGTCGCCGTAAGCGGCAAATCCGTCGGCCCCGGGCTTTACGAAATGCTCGAAATTCTTGGCAAGGAACGCGCCCTGGCGCGCTTCGCAAGAGCTGCAGCCCTCGTCCAGAGCAAATGCAACTGATACAAACGCACATGGCGCAGCCTGTGGGAGGAGGCGCACCCGCTGCTGTCTTTGGCCGCGCCGGCAAAGGCCCCGACACGACCGGGTTGTGAGCGCTCCTCATTTTCTCTCATCGCGATGAATGATACCATTTACGAAGCAAACCAACTCATCACGAAAGGAGATATCTTCCGTTCGCTGGTCCCGCCGGCACGTCTTTCCGTTTTCGGCGATCCGGTCGCTCACTCAAAATCCCCCGGCTTTCAGAATGCTGCTCTCCGATCCTGCGCAATCGAAGCGCAATATGTAAGGATTCATACGCGCTCCGACGAACTCTCGGCAGCCTTGCGCGCCCTGCCGCCAGCGGGATTCGTTGGAACGAACGTAACCATTCCGCACAAGGCCGGGGCCCTCGCAACCGTTGATGAGGCCGATGACTACGCCCGCAAGTCGGGCGCTGCAAATACCGTCGTTGTGGACGGCGAGAAGTTGATTGGTTTCAACACAGACGGCCCTGGCTTTTTGCGAGCCCTTCGCGAAGAATTCTACGCGGACCTCCGGGATCTGCGCGTGATGCTGCTCGGCGCGGGAGGCGGCGCAGGACGCGCCATCGCCGTGCAATGCGCCCTCGAAAGCTGCGAACGTCTCGTTCTTGTGAACCGCACGTTCGAAAAAGCAAGTTCCTTGGCGCAGGAGCTTTCGCCTTATTTTCGAAGTGACCGCCTGGTCGGCCCAGCCGAACGCCTCGAGGCCATTCCACACCAGGAGCGCGCCCTTCGAGAACAACTTGCCAAGACCGATCTCGTCATCAATGCCACCTCCATCGGAATGAGACGCACCGATCCAACTCTGATTCCCGCAGGATTGCTCACCCCGAATCTGATGGTGTACGACACCGTCTATGCAACCGGAAAAACCCGCTTGATCGAGGACGCGGAGGCCGCAGGCGCCCGCGCTGCCAATGGCCTTTCAATGCTCCTGCATCAAGGGGCATTGTCCTTCGAAATTTGGTTCGGCCGGGCTGCTCCGCTGGAGGTCATGCGCGCGGCATTGAAGGCTGCGAGCTGAGGATCACGCGTGCGTGGGCCGCATCGCGAGCGATCTGCGCCCGCAATTCCTCGATGGAGGGAAACTTCTGCTCAGGGCGTAAGAAACGCTCGAATTTCACTTCGAGGTCTTGGCCGTAGCAATCCCCGGAGAAATCAAAGATATGGACTTCGAGGACCCGATCGGAGGCACTTCCCACAGTGGGACGCACACCGACATTGGCCACCCCTTCGAGCCACCGGGAGCCCATCAATATCCGCACAGCATAGACGCCATTTGGTGGGAACTGTTCATTGTGTGCGGACAGATTTGCTGTGGGAAAGCCGATTCCCCGTCCCCGCCCAGCTCCAGGTCCTACGGTGCCGAGTATCGTATAGTCCCTGCCCAAAAAGCGCCGAGCCGTCTCAAAATCGCCCGTCTCGACCGTCTTCCGGATTCGCGTGCTGCTAACCAACTCGCCATCGACCTCCACCGGTTCGATCTCCACCGTTTCATAGCCGAACCTATTGCCGAGGGCAGCGAGCAGCGCGACGTTCCCGGAACGTCCCTTTCCAAAAGCCCAATTGTGCCCGACACAAACCATGCGCAGCGAACCCGCAGAGCGCACGAGCGCTTCGATGAAAACTTCCGGTGGCTGAGCGGCAAACGACGCATCAAACCGGATCTGCAAGAGATACCGGCATCCCAGCTCTTCGATAAGGCGCAATTTGTGCGGGGTCGATGTGAGAAGATGCGGGGCCGAATGAGGCCGCAAGACGCGCGCCGGGTGGGGATGAAAAGTCAATACGACCGCCGAGCCCCGCGATCGGGCCGCTTCGTCCATCGCTCGATGGATCAATGCCTGATGGCCCAGGTGCACTCCGTCAAATACCCCGATCGCCACGCAGAGCGGCCCGGAAATTTCTGAGAGTTCCGAAAGGGAATGAAAGACTTTCATTGAGCGCCTATGTCATGAAGAAGAGCCGATTTCATTTCAGATACCAGGCGGCTGTTAATTAGGCTCCGCGAAAGCGGGAGACCGTCGGCAGGCTCAAAATGCGGTGAATGAGATGTTCACGGGAAAGCGTCTTAAGTTCTTCAACGCTCACCGCCTTCTCGACACTGAAGCGCCCGGACTTCGTGCGCCGCAGAGTCTTTAGGTGCGCGCCGCAGCCAAGTTCCCTGCCAATGTCATTCGCATACGTGCGCACATAGAATCCCTTGCTGCACACAACCATAAAATCGATCTCGGGAAGACGAATCGCTTTGATTTCCTGCGCGTAGACGCGCACGAAACGTGGCTCGCGCTCGACCTGCTTGCCCTGACGCGCAAGCTTGTAGAGAGGAACGCCGTCTTTCTTGATCGCGCTGACCATCGGCGGCATCTGGTAAAAATCGCCTTTGAATTTGCCAAATGCTTCCTCGATCTGTTGCTGCGATAACTCGGGCACACTGTGCCGCTCGATCACTTCGCCATCGGCATCCTGGCTGTCGGTAACCTCGCCCAGCCGCAAGGTGCCTACGTATTCCTTGTCTTCGCTCATCAGCAAGTCCTGGATCTTTGTGCCTCGGCCTATCGTGATAAGCAACAGGCCGGTGGCCAGGGGATCTAGCGTCCCGCAGTGACCGACCTTCTTCGTGCCGAGCGCGCGACGCACAATCGCCACGACGTCATGCGAGGTCATGCTCGGCGCCTTGTCCACGAGCAGCACACCGTCAGTTTCTGTTACGGATCTCATGACAGACAGCCTCTAGAAACTTCGATTCCACTTCCGCAATTGTCCCGCGAACGCGCGCTCCGGCGGCCAGCGGGTGTCCGCCGCCCCCAAAGAGTTTGCAGATTTCGCAAACATCCACTCGGAGGTCTTTGGAGCGTGCGCTGACGCGCACCCTCCCGTCCGGTAACTCTTCGAAGAAGACCGCCGCGACCACGCCCTCCACTGAGCGCAAATGGTCGATCACGCCCTCGTTGTCCTCGGGCAAAACTCCCAACTGATCGACCGCCGCAAGCGAGAGCGAAAAGCTTGCCAGATGTCCGTCGCAGGAAAAGCGAGCCTCGTTCAATGCGTGGCGAAGCAAATCGAGCCGGCGTCGCGGCTGGCTGTCGTACATCTTTCGCGAGAGGGTCGCGACGTTCACTCCCGCGGAGACAAGAGCGGATGCCGCTTCGAAGGTGCGCGAGTCCGTTCCAGCATATTGAAACGAGCCCGTGTCGGTCGAAATGGCCGCGAACAGGTTCGTTGCCATCTCAACGGAGATCGCCACGTTCCTTTCCTTGAAAAACTCGTAGATGATCTGTCCTGTCGCGGGCGCGCTGGGGTCAACATAATTCAAATCGCCGTACCATTCGTTGCTAACATGGTGGTCAATGTTGACGATTGTCCGCACAGAAGCCACACCGTCGAGCACAGTACCGAGGCGGCTCTTGACCGAGTTGTCCAATGCGACGATCACGTCGAACGCGCGCGGAACGGAATCCGGCGCACCAATCAGCTCGTGGCATGGCAGATAACGGTATTTCTCCGTAACCCCATGTTCGTTCCAGGCGATAACGGTCTTGCGCAGTGAACGGAGCCACAATGCGAAAGCTACGGTCGAACCCAGCGCGTCGCCGTCAGGCCGCACATGGCTTGCCACAAGGATGCTCTCCGCGCTTTCGATGCACGCGGCGATCTCGGAAAAGGACGCGTTCATTTCGACTCGTCCAAACCCAGATCGTCCAGAATATTTATTACGCGGGATCCGCGCTCGATCGAATCATCCAGCTTGAAGTTCAGATGGGGAGTATGCTTGAGCACTACGCGCTTCGAGACCTGCGCCTGAAGCATGCCTCGATTCTGCTCCAGCACGGTTAGGACGTTCTGCCTCTGCGCGTCGTTTCCGAGCGCGCTCACATACACGTGCGCCTGCTTGAGATCAGGCGTGATTTCGACACCGCTGATAGTAACCAGAGGGGTCGAGAAGGTCAGTTCTCGCAGGATGGTCCGCCCCAGCTCACGCTTGAGAACTTCACACACCCGTTCGATTCGGTGTTTCATGGCAAATTGGGAGTCGAAGACCCTACCGTTTTCCGGCGGTTGGTCTAGCCAATTTCGCCGGTCCCGATCGCTCGAACAAGGGCATGTTCGCAAAAATCGGCGAATACGGCGCCGAGGAGAATCAACCCGCCAAGCAGGCAATTCGCGCAATTTTGCTTTGGTAATTCCCGCGTGAGACGGATACTACGCGCCTCGGCATGAGTAAGTCCATCGGCATAGGCCTTGCAGGCTTTGGCACCGTCGGCGCCGGCGTTTACAAAAACCTCGTCGCCAACGGCGACCTCCTCGCGCAACGGCTCGGCGCCCGCTTTGAAGTCCGGCGTATCGCGGTACGCGACCTTGGAAAGGCACGTGCCGTCGCCGCGCCCATCGAACTCTTCACAGCGAATGCCGACGATTTGGTTGCAGACTCAACTATTCGCATCGTAGTCGAATTGATGGGAGGGATTGAAACTCCTCTCGCGTTTGTAAAGAAGGCCATCAAAGCGGGAAAGACCGTCGTCACGGGCAACAAAGCCTTGCTTGCCGAGCATGGGCAGGAGATTTTTCATCTCGCTCGCGAGCACCGCGTGCCGGTGTTTTACGAGGCCGCAGTGGCGGGGGGTATTCCGATCATCAAGGTGGTTCGCGAATCATTTATCGGCAATCGGTTCGAGAGCATTCACGGCATTTTGAATGGCACGAGCAACTACATCCTCACCAGAATGACCGACACGGGAATGGATTTCGCTCCGGCGCTTGCCGAAGCCCAGCGGCTGGGCTACGCGGAAGCCGACCCGACATTAGATATTAATGGATGGGATGCCGCCCACAAGGCGATCATTTTAGCCTCCTTGGCCTACGGCTTTTGGCTCGATCCCATGCGGATCTTCGTAGCGGGCATCGAGCAGCTGACAGCCTCGGATATTCGATTCGCAGATGAGTTAGGTTACAGAATCAAGCTGCTGGCTACCATTAGAGCGGGTGAGGGCAATGCTATTGAAGTGCGCGTCTGCCCCACGCTGATCCCAAAAGGCCATGTCCTCGCCTCTGTCAATGGCGTCTTCAATGCGATAGCAGTACGCGGAGACATCGTTGGCGAGACCCTTTTTTATGGGCGCGGTGCGGGCCAGGATCCCACATCGAGTTCAGTGCTTGCCGACCTTGCCGAAGCCTCTGTTGGCCTCGAAAGCTCAAGATTTTGTTATGGCTTCACGTCCCACGATCTTTACGGCAAATGCCAGCCCGTCGAGTGGGCGATTTCCAAGTACTATCTTCGCCTGGCTGTCGATGACCGGCCCGGAGTGCTGGCGCAGATTGCGGGCGCCCTCGGCGAATTGGGAATTGGCATTCTTTCCGTCATCCAGCCGGAGAGTCATTCCGAGGGATCCGCCACGCTTGTCCTAATGATCCATGACGCTCCTTTCGGAGCGATGCGGACTGCCGCGGAGAAAATCGCATCGCTCGCTTGTGTGAAGGACACGCCCGCGCTTCTTCACGTGGAATCTTTTACCTAGGATCAAATGCCCGGACCGCTTTACGATCACGGCGTCATTAGCCGATTCCGTCAATACCTTCCGATCACGGACGCGACGCCCGTCGTGTCGCTCAATGAGGGTTCCACACCGCTGATCCATTCGCCGCGCCTCAGCGAGCGCGCGGAGGCCGAGGTATTCATCAAATACGAAGGGCTAAACCCGACGGGCTCCTTCAAAGATCGCGGAATGACAGTCGCCCTTTCGAAAGCGCTTGAGCGAGGGGCGCGCACCGTCATCTGCGCTTCAACCGGCAACACCTCCGCCGCCGCGGCCGCCTATGCGGCTCGTGCCGGGATTTTGTGCGCGGTCCTTCTGCCGGCGGGCAAGATCGCGAGCGGAAAACTCGTCCAAGCCTACCTCTACGGCGCAAAGGTGATCGCCGTGCGGGGAAATTTCGACGACGCTTTGCGCCTTGTTCGGGAACTCGGTGGACTTGACGGAATCGCCATCGTCAATTCGATCAACCCTGACCGCATCGAGGGACAGAAGACGGCTGCGTTCGAGATCATCGAAGAGCTTGGAAACGCCCCGGACCTCCACATCCTCCCCGTGGGAAACGCCGGCAACGTGACCGCCTACTGGAAGGGTTACCGCGAATTTCACAAGCTTGGGCGCGCCACGGTGCTTCCGAAAATGATGGGCTTCCAGGCCGCTGGTTCGGCGCCCATATTCCATAACCGTATCATCGAATCCCCAAACACGGTCGCCACCGCAATTCGCATCGGCAACCCCGCGAGTTGGGCAGGCGCAAACTCCGCAGTCCTGGAAAGCCACGGCGCAATTGGCGTGGTCACCGACGAGGACATTCTGTCTGCCCAGGGATGGCTTGCCAAGAGTGAGGGAATCTTTGTAGAGCCCGCGAGCGCGGCCTCCGTGGCCGGACTTTTCCAGCTTGGGAAGACGGGTGCGCGCCGGATAGTGCTCACCGTAACCGGCCACGGCCTCAAGGATCCCGATACGGCGATGACGACCGGCGACTATCACCCGCTCGAAGCCGAGGCGGATCTCACCGCAATCCACCGCCTCCTCGAGAACGCCTAACACAATCGACAAACAACCACCCGATCCGCGACTCATATGCCCCTTGTCGTTCAAAAATATGGAGGAACCTCGGTTGGCACTACCGAGCGCATCCAAAATGTCGCCCGCCGCGTGCTCGAAACCCAGCAAGCAGGCAATGCGGTCGTCGTTGTCGTCTCCGCTATGTCCGGCGTCACCGACAACCTCACCAAACTCGCCAAGCAGCTGGCGCCTTCTCCAACCGAGCGCGAACTGGACGTCCTTCTCGCCACCGGCGAGCAGACCACCATCGCCCTCACCGCGATGACCCTCAACGCCATAGGCGGAAAGGCAGTTTCTCTTACGGGCGCCCAAGCTGGCATCCTCACCGACGGCCTCCATACTAAGGCTAAGATCGCTAACATCTCGCCGCGTCAGATCCGCAGATACCTGGCCGACGGATTCATCTGCATCGTCGCTGGTTTTCAAGGCCAGACTTTGCAGGGACAAATCACCACGCTCGGACGCGGCGGCAGCGACCTAACCGCCATCGCGATCGCCGCCGCTCTTAAGGCCGACAATTGCGAAATCTACACCGACGTTGATGGCGTCTATTCCTGCGATCCGCGCATCGTTCCTGCAGCCAGAAAAATTGACGTGATTACCTACGACGAGCTTCTGGAAATGGCGGCTTCCGGTTCGAAGGTCATGCAGTCGCGCTCCGTCGAGTTCGCCAAGAAGTTCAGAGTTCCCTTTGAGGTTCGCAGCAGCTTTAACGCAAACAGAGGAACCACCGTGAAAGAAGAAACGCCCGGATTGGAAAACGTCGTCGTTCGCGGCGTCTCGATCGAACGCAACCAAGCCAAGGTCACCATCACCAACGTGCCCGACCGCCCGGGAGCCGCTTCCCGTATTTTTACAGCGCTGGCCGAAGCCAGCGTCATTGTCGACGTCATCGTGCAAAATGTCTCCGTCAGCGGCACAACCGACATCTCCTTCACCATGAACCGGGACGAACTCGACAAGATGGGTCACCTTCTCGACCAAATCATCAAGGAGATCGGAGCGGGCGAGATCGTTAAGCGTGACGGCATTGCGAAGCTCAGCGTCGTTGGCATCGGCATGCGCTCGCACTCCGGTGTCGCAGCTCGCCTTTTCGAAGCGCTCGGCAAAGGTGGCGTCAATATCCAGATGATCTCGACTTCCGAAATCAAAATCGCCGTCATCATTGACGAAGCCCGGATCGTCGAGGCCGCCAACCTGGCCCACGAAGCCTTTGGGCTCGCTGGGAGCGGCTAGGATTGGCGGTTGATAGTTGAGAGATGATAGTTGATGGAAATCCAGCCGCCAAGCTGAGGTAAGGCTCTGAACTTGCGCGGCAATTGTGAGTTGAGGGTTGAATCCGCCTAGGCGAGATGAGAGTTGAGTATTTAACGAAATGCGCGTTAGCATTGCATTTCGTCGTTTGGATGGGTGGCAGAGTGGTCGATTGCGCACGCTTGGAAAGCGTGTGTGCCTTAATCGGTACCGTGGGTTCGAATCCCTCCCCATCCGCCATATTTCCTGATAAACAGAGGCTCTGCGAGCCACTGGCCAAAATTCTGGCAGACGACAGGCATTGTCAGGAAATCACGGGAAAAGGCGAAAATTTGCCCCAAAATTGCCCGAAAAATTCATCGTATTCTCCATACAAAGTCAATGACACCAAGTGCCGCCTTCGACCGGGGCGTAGCCGCGCAGCCATGGCGCAACGACGCGGTGGGTCTCGGCGAGGTGCTCGAGGAACGGGACGGCGGTCGGCGGGTGATCGGGGAAGCCGTGGAGGAAGAGGAGCGGGCGCGCGTTGACCGCGCCGCCGACGAGCGCGTGAACCTCGCCGAGCGGCAGCGAGAACGTGGTGCGGGTCAGCCTCTCATGCGGTGTGTTCATAAATCAGATCAGCGACAGGTGGAGCCTGTTGGCCATGGTTACAACGAACGGCATCCACATAGCTCACGCGGAACCAGATGGCGTAGAGCGCGGGAAGGAAGGCAAGCGTCAACACCGTGCCAACGGCAGTGCCTCCGATCAGCACATAAGCCATGGATCCCCAGAACACTGAATGCGTGAGCGGAATAAATGCCAGCACTGCGGCCAGTGCGGTCAGGATGACGGGTCGCGACCGCTGGACGGTGGCCTCGATAATCGCATGATATGGATCAAGGCCATCTGCTTGATTGGAATGAATCTGACCGATCAAAATGAGTGTGTTCCGCATCAAGATACCCGACAGACCGATCAGACCGAGAATGGCATTAAATCCAAAAGGCTGCTGAAAAATGAGCAGCGCCGGCACTGCACCGATCAGTCCGAGCGGGCCGGTCAGCATCACCATCCACATGGCCGAGAAAGAGCGCACCTGAATGATGATGACGGCCAGCATGAGCAGGAGCATGATGGGAAAAAGTGGAGCCAGTGCTGAGTTGGCTTTCTTTGCTTCCTCGATCGAGCCCGCCATCTCGATGCGATAGTTTTCCGGTAGCGCCTTTCGAAGCGGAGCAAGTTTGGCCCAAATCCGGGAAGAGACATCCGGCGGTTGAGTCGTTTCAATATTGTCACCCCGCACGGTGATGGTGGGAACGCGATCCCGCCGCTTGACGAGTGGGTCTTCCGATTGGATCTCGACTCGTCCGATCTGGCTTAAAGGGATCGGTTTTCCATTCCGAGTCGTGAGGGTGAAATTTTCCAGCTTGGTTGGATCTAATCGCTCGGGACCCGCACTTCTCACGACAACATTTACCGCTCGAATGTTCTCACGAACCTGGGTGATCGTTTGACCGTTCAGGAGAAACTGCAACTGCTGCGCTGCCTCTTCGGGTGAAAGCCCGATGAGCTGCAATCGCTCTTGATCCAAAACGAAGTGCAACTTGGGAACGCGTTCTCCCCAATCCACATTCACCGTGCGCATATTCGGATCGTTGCGCATGATTTCTTCGACACTGCGGGCGATTTCCCGAAGTTTTGCGGGATCAGGCCCCATCACCCGAAAAGCAACGGGGAAGGGAGAGTAGGGACCAAATACCAACTGCGTCGCCCGAATCCTCGCTTCCGGCGCCAGGCCATCGGCGGCCGCTTGGCGCAGGCGCAATTTGAGATGATCCCTTGCCTCCGCATTCGGCGTCAAAACCACAATCTTCGCAAAGGAGGGATCAGGCAGCTCCGGGTTGTAGGAAAAGAAAAACCGTGGAGCACCCGCTCCAATATAGGAAGTCACGATTTTCGATTCGGGTTGTTCCGACAGCCAATGTTCGATCTTTTTTGCCGCTGCGCTGGTCGTCTCGATGCTGGTCCCCAATGGAAGCTGGACCTCAACCAACAATTCAGGCCGGTCAGAGTTTGGAAAAAACTGTTTCTTCACGACAGCCATCCCTCCGCCCGCCATTAGAAACGCCCCCACCACAATGCCGGCTACCGTATATTTTTTCCTCACGCACCAGGTGACAAAATGGCGAATCCGCTGGTATCCCGGAGTGGAATAGATCCCCGCATGGCCTCCTTTTACGGCTTTGATCTCGGGCAGAAGTTTTACCCCCAGATATGGTGTGAAAACCACCGCCACGATCCACGAGGCGATCAAAGAGAATCCGACAATCCAGAAGATGTTTCCGGCATATTCTCCCGCGGTCGAACGCGCAAAGCCCACCGGCAAAAACCCGATTACGGTTACCAGCGTCCCGGCAAGCATTGGCGCTGCGGTGTGGCTCCAGGCATAAGCCGCGGCTTGGATGCGATCCATTCCCTCCTCCATCTTCACCACCATGGACTCGATGGCGATGATGGCATCGTCCACCAAGAGCCCCAGCGAGATGATGAGCGCTCCCAATGTGATTCGATCAAAAACCCGATCCGTGATCATCATGATCACAAATACCGCGCCCAAGGTCAGCGGGATTGCCGCCACCACGACGATTCCAACTCTCCACCCCAAGCTCAGCAGGCTGACCAGCATCACCACGCCGACCGCCATCGCGAACTTGACCATAAATTCGTTTACCGCCGAGCTGATATTGACGGCCTGATCGGTGATTTTTTTCAGGCTGACTCCCATTGGCAGGCTGGAGGAGATCTTGTCGCTTTCCGCCCGCAGGGCATCGCCTAAATCCAGCCCGTTCCAGCCCTCTTTCATAACGACACTCAGCAACAGGGAGGACTCTCCATTGTGCCGAATGACAAAGGTTGCCGGATCTTCGTAGCCTCTCGTGACATCCGCGATATCGGATAGTTTGAAGCTTTGCTTTCCGGCCACGATCGGGGTATCGCGGATTTTATCGATGTCGGTGTATGCCCCGTCAAGGCGGACAAACACCTGTGCGCCATCCGTATCAACCGACCCTGCGGGAGTCACCGCATTCTGTCGCGAGAGGGCGGAAAAGATTTCCGCTGGCGAGATGCCCAGCGTCGTCAGCCGTGGATAGGAAAACTCGACAAATATCCTCTCCTGCTGTTCCCCCACGATATCCACCTTTTTGACTCCCGGCACGTGCAGAAATCTCTGCCGGAGTTCTTCGGCGACGCGGGTTAGTTGGCGGAGCGGAAAACCGGGAGCCTCCACCGAGTAGAGTGCGAAGGAAACGTCCGAATACTCGTCGTTAACGAAAGGCCCTATCGCGCCTTGCGGCAATTTGCGCGCCTCATCTCCTAGTTTCTTTCGCGCTTGGTAAAACTGCTCGGAAACTTCTTTGGGGGGAGTTTTGTCAATGAGTTGCAGCGTCATCAACGCCAGCCCCGGTCGCGTGATGGTTTCCACCCGATCATACCAGCGCAACTCCTGG
Source organism: uncultured Verrucomicrobiae bacterium (assembly GCA_963810765.1). Lineage (GTDB taxonomy): Bacteria > Verrucomicrobiota > Verrucomicrobiia > Chthoniobacterales > Terrimicrobiaceae > DASTFP01. The sequence goes on along the minus strand of CAWEOV010000007.1, from coordinate 10,707 downwards.
AGTCTCTTCTCCAGCGGCTCGGCCACGAGATCCTGCATTTCCTGGGCGGTTGCTCCGGGCCACACCGCAGTCACCGTGAGCACTTTGATCGTAAAGGAAGGATCTTCCGCTCGTCCCAGATGAAAATAGGCATAGATGCCGGCACATGCCGAAGCAAAGATGAAGAACAGTGTGATGGCGCGTTCCCGCACCGCCAGAGCGGAGAGATTAAAACTTCGCATAGGATATCTTCTCCTCGTTTGCCAGGTTAACGACTTGTCCCTCGTGCAGGAGATGCGCTCCGAGCGCCACCACGTTTTCACCGGCATCGACTCCGCGGGACACGACGACTTCCTCCTGACCGATTGAGGCAATCTGTGACGAAGCGGAACTTCACTTCCGACTTGTCGTCCACGATCCAGACGCCCGGCCCGCTACCGCGATCATAGAGGGCCCCGACGGGCACCAAGACGGACTGGTTGGTTTGTTTGGTGACCAATGTGATGGTGACGGTCGAGCCGAGCGGCGCCGAAGCGGCTTCACCTTCGAGCACATAGCGCGCTTCAAAAGTTCGGCTCGCCGGGTCCGCCGCATCGGAAAGCTGGCGCAACCTGGCCTGATACATTTGATCCTGCCCATACAGTCGGGCCGAGGCGATCGCTCCCAAATCAGGTCGCACGCCCTCGGGCAGGTTGATCAAGGCTTCTCGGGGACCATCATGCGCCAACTGGATCACGGTTTGCCCTGCTGCCACGACCTGACCTGGTTCGCTCAACGTCCGAACAATCACCCCATCGGCATCAGCTAATAAAACGGCATACTCGCTGGAGTTATTACTGACTCTTGCCTGAGCCTCCGCCGCTTCCAACTGTGCTTTGGCGGTGTCCAGCGCCGCCCGATCTTGATCATATTCCCGGCGCGATATCACACCGGATTTGACCAGCATGGCTGACCGCGTTTCATCTGCCTTGGCGTGTGTGTATTTGGCCCGAGCCGCCTCGACGTTTGCTTGTTCCGCGGCAGCTGAGAGTCTGAGATCCTCGGGATCAAGCCGCATGAGGACCTGGCCTTTCTGGACCCGCTGTCCCACATTGACGGATCGCTCCAGGATTTTCCCCCCGACTCTGAAGCCCAGGTCGCTTTGCACGCGGGCTTCCACGATCCCGGTGAAGGTTCTGCTATTCGAGCCAGCCGCTTGCGCCTTGAAAACCTCCACCATCGGAGACTGCAGGCGCGGATCTTTCACGGCCGGCTTGGAAAACCCGCCCGCCATCAAGGCCACCGTCAGCCCTCCTGCAAGCAGGCCAATGGTCATCAACGGCCGACGATAAATTTTCACAAAGCCGACTTCATCCGCGACCACTGCGTCTGGAGGTTCGGATGCTTTCTGTGGCGTCGGCCATTGCTGATGCGCTTTGACCGTTGGATGCTCCGTGACTGGTGCGTTCACAGGTCCGTCCAGTTGGAATTGCTTGCGAAAACTCTTGTCGAACATGCCGGCGGGAACGAAGCGGCGCATCCGGCTCAAGGCGACACCTTTACCGACTGGATAACGCAGCCGAGGCGACTTCGCGGTTAATGCGTTCCAAACCGCTTCCGCCACCATTCGAGGATCGTCTCCGCGTTCGATGTTTTGCTGAGCCGCATCGGTCAAACGCTTTCGTTCCTCCGCATAAACCTCGAGAGAGATTTTTGCGGATTTGGTGTTTCCGCTGAGTTTAGTCCTCGTATATGCCGGTTCGACCAACACCGCGCGCACGCCGAACCTCCTGATCTCGTGATCCAGCGTCTCGGTATATCCTTCTACTGCATGTTTGCTCGCGGCATAAATTCCCCAATACGGCGCGGGAAGAAAACCCAGCACCGAACTGATGTTGACGATTCGCCCATCGCCCTGTTGCCGCATTCCCGGCAGGATGGCGTTCGTCACACGCAGCACGCCGAAGAAATTGGTTTCAAACTGCTGCCGGGCTTCCGCAACACTGGTTTCTTCCAGCGCCCCCATGAATGAGTAACCGGCGTTGTTGACCAGGTATTGAATCGGCCCGGCCTTCTGCACAATGCTGTGAACCGTCTCGTTCACGCTGGCGTCATCCGTCACCTCCATCCGGACGATTTCAACGCCCGGAATGGGGCTGGCGGACTGCGGGTTGCGCACCGTGCCGAACACACGCGCTCCTCGCTCCGCCAGCAACTGCGCGATCTCCCGACCGATGCCGGAAGTAACTCCGGTGACTAACGTGGTTTTGTGTTTTAGTGAAGTGTGCATATACACAATTGAGTTCTCAGTTTTTCGCCTTTAGGGCATTTCAGGGTTTTGGATTATTTGTTTAAGGCCAGCGCCGCAGTTTCGAGATCGGAAAGGATGGCGGACCAACGCTGTTCACCGAGAGTTTTGACTGCGGCGCTTTGGGCTGACCGCCAAGCTGGCAGGCATTCCTCGATTTTCTTTCGGCCTTTGGCGGTAATCGACAGTTCCACCCGACCACCGCGCCCGCCACCCGCGGCCTGCACCAACCCGTCCCGCTGCAAAGGCCGAAGATTCCGCACGAGCGTCGTGCGATCCATCCCCAGCCAATCGCTTAATTCCGCCATGCTCCAATTTTCCTTGGCATTCAATGCCCGCAAAATAGACCCTTGCGTGGGGCGGATTCCATGCCGTCGCATTTCCGCGTCAAAGAACTGCGTCACTTTCCGCGTTACCCAACGCAAGTTGAAGCACACACAGTTTTCCATCGCCGACATATCCAGTTCTGTGGACATGATGTGTATATGCACTACTTGGGCGCAACTGTCAACTCCTTTTTGGTTTTTAGCCAAAACCGCGATTGAGACGAGTGGTGGCGCAGCTCGGTCTTCTCGGGAATGAACTTGGGAGCGGGGCATCTACCAGTCTCGCCGACAATCAGGGGGAAGAGAGGCAGCAACCGGGGTAAATGTCGCTTTTCTACGCACTACTGGAGGGGTTTAACAGAGTTGGGCTCGGGGTGCAATAATAGGCATTATTGGTCGTAATCTTGGCCGGTGGATGCTATTTCGAGCTACTTCACTCATCCTTTGGATGCAGCGCCCGCGCTTTGAGAAGGACGGACTCCGCTTGCTCGATATTCTCCGCACGCCGAACGGAATAAGCCAGGCGTGATCCACGAGCCTGGATTTTCCGGATCCACTTTCACAAGATATCTGGCGACTGCTGCGGCCATGTCCCATTTCTTGGCCGCCAGGTAGATATCGACTCGCGCGTAGAGAACCTCATTACGGGTCTTGTCCTCAGGTTCAATCTCTTCGAGAGCGTGGGCGGAATCTTCCAACATTCCAAGTTCACGATACTCAATGGAGGCAAGCAGCTGCTTTTGCCAACTAGCTTTCAAGGGATGGGAGACTCTTGAAGGAAAACCAAAAGCGCCTTTGTGGCACTCCAAGCCACCAGCATAAAGGCGCCAGCCGTTACGGCCAGCATCAAGAGGGAGGCGAAATGATGATCGTCGCTCTGACGGCGCGGGCGGCGTCTTTTTTCCACGTCAGAGCAGCCTACCCGCCCTCGGCGGAGAAGTCAAATCTTCGAAGTCCAGCCATTAACAGAAGAGATGCAGCCGCCACTTGCGATTGCTGGTGAGGTCTGCTGTTCCCCCAGAGCGGGCGGAGATATTGTCGCCAAGAGTACCTTGCATGCAGCCGGCTCTCAGCTATTCTTCGTCTCAATTCCAATGAGGGTCGATAGGGGTATCGACAGGGAGGAGACAGCGACAATGTTTTAGGGTGAAACCGTCTCGCCAACTGGTAGCGCCGCGACGGTTGCTCCCGCGGATTCGTTGTCTCTTGCCGTCGAATGGGACTTTTCCACGGGAATCCGTAGTGAACTAGAAGCACGTAAAAAGTGTTGTAGCATCCCTAACATAAATCTCTTATGCGGCTTTTGTATTGTTTAAAAAAGCTGGCGTCACAGTCGATTTCATGGATCGGGAAACGTCCAACACAATGGCCGAAGCCGGCGCGAGACGCGCACGAACTTAGCCGTTTTCCTGGGGTGAGCTCGGAAGCGAGCCTTTGCCAGTTCTCTTGGAGCCGCGGCATTTTAGAGCAATCAGGGGGGCCGATGGTTGAGGCGTTTGGTAACAAGCAGCATGGCAGAGACAACCATCCCGTGGCATCGGGCCGAAATTGAAGAGAGAACCGGCAAAGGCAAACGGCAGACATTTGCAAGACAAAGGCGATTGCGATCGGTCTTTCCAAAGCGCCCAGCATCTGAACCCGATGCCCTTCGAAACTGCGGTGCAGAGCGCGAGGGGAAGGCGCCCAGCACACAGGCGGGCGAGTTGGCGGATGCCGATCATCGCCTCCCCGCCCCGCCCAAGCCGGGGTTTGGAACGACCCGCGCAAAAAAAAAGCGAAACGCGACCTCGAAAAAGCGGGGCGCGAAGGGAGGCTCTCTCCTTCTCCAAACTCCTCGTCCAGATGATAGCGCATCCAAGCATAACAACGTCGGTATATTTATCGCATAAGTGAATTATAATATGTATATTACACGAGTTATTATGCTCGCATAGTAAACACACATCCAGGCTTGGAGCGCCAATCATCGGGCTGACAGTATGTTAAGATACAGGCCACCGCGGCGATTGCCTACGAATTACCCGACATCCGATCAAATGCCAGCGATGAGAAATGACTGGGGCTGGATTGATTGGATTTCGTCGATCAAGCTGGCGTCGTCATTGCGGACGTTATTGACTCGGCTACTGACTGGCCGGGTCAGTAGCGAACCAACTGGAGATGGCCTAAAGAGCTTTTCCGCTTCCCGCTTGGTCAAGGATTGTGAGGCGAGCCAGCGCGGAAAGTCAGGCTTTTCGATAATGACGGGCATTCGGTCATGGATTTGTCGGGTTTCCTCACTTGCCGCTGTGGTCACGATGGCGGCGGTTCCGAGCAATTCCTTTGCGTTCTCCCAGAGACCAGCAAATGCGATGGGAAGCCCATCGCGACGCGTGATGTAGAAGGGCTGCTTTGCACCACCGGAAGTTTCTGCCACTCGTAGTATCCACTGGCGGGAACGATGCAGCGCCGGCGTTGAAACGCATCGCGGAATGCGGGCCTGCTTGAGAGTGTTTCTGCTCTCGCATTGATCAAGAGCGGCAGTTGATCTCCAGGCCTGGACCAGGAAGGAACCAACCCCCATCGCACATCGATCAACTCGCGTTGTCCATCTTCCCGCAGCCGAATCACGGGAATCTGCGTAGTTGGCGCGACATTGAAACGCGGAAGGATCTGATTGCCGGTAAAGGAGAATTCAAAGAATTCCTCGAGAAGCTCCGTTTTGGTTAAGGTGTAACGACCACACATAGGCTGAAGAATTTAATGAAGGATGGTGGCTGGCCCTGGGCTTGCTTCGATCGGGTCCCGCAACCAGGAGCGAGACGAACTCCGTAATGCCCAAAGGCATTTCAATCAAGTGGTAAGATTGGCTCCGCTACAGAGCCATGTAGGGCTCCTCGCGCGACCGAGCGAAGCCGCGAAAGAGATCCCCAAAGCCGATCACATTCGCGGCTGCACGACCGCCTTGTCTGCGATCTCCCCCACCCTGTCAGCCTTTGGTCGAGCCTGGCTCATGTGAAAGAGTCAAAAGAGCGACGAATTCAATTAAAGGACGACGGGTCTGCCTGGAATTCGGCTCCGAAGACTCCTCGGATCGAAGCTCGCGGCGGCCGCCCAGGCCAGAAACCGAGTCTAGGTGCGCTCATAGGCTGCGCGACTGTTAGTTAGCCCCCCAAACTGTGAACAGTTTTGCTGCGGGTAAGAAACCGTGGCTTTTGTGGCGCCTGGCTGGCATGGTGCGGAGGTTTGAGATCGGCAGTTATGACCGAGGCCCCATTGGTGCCGATGCCCGATAGTTAGCATGGTTCTGAGCATTTTCGGTTGCTGCATTAGTGACATTGGGCCGAACCCTTAGACGGTCCGGCCCAATGATCCTGTTTAGGAGATTTCCCAGATCTGACCGACTCAGGCCGATCTCGAATCACTCCACTCAAAACAGAAGGAATTCTATGACCAAGAAGGTCGTCAAAGAAAGCTAAAAGCCAGCGCAGTCGAGAGCGGGCCCTTTTGAAGAAGGTGCACCTCAACGCCGCCGGAATCGACGTGGGAGCCGATACGCATTGGGTGGCCGTGCCTGAGGATCGGGATGAAAGGCCTGTGCGCAGCTTCGGGGTGTTTACCAGCGATCTGATCGCCCTGTGCGAGTGGCTCAAAGCATGCCAGATCGAGACTGTCGCCATGGAATCGACCGGAGTTTACTGGATTCCTCTTTTTCAAATGCTGGAGAGAAACGGCTTTGAGGTGCGCTTGGTCAATGCCAGTCATGCCAAGAACGTTCCGGGACGCAAGACCGACGTCAAAGACTGCCAATGGCTGCAACAACTCGACACCTTCGGGATGCTGCGAGGCTCGTTTCGTCCCGAGGCCCAGATGTGCGTGGTACGCAGCTATCTTCGCCTTCGCGATACTCTGAGCAAGGACTGCAACAGCCTGGTGCAGCGCATGCAGAAGGCCCTGACAGAGATGAACATTCAGATCCACCGGGTCATCAGTGACATTACCGGTCTCACCGGCATGAGCATCTTGCGCGCTATCCTTGCCGGCGAACGCGACTGCATCAAGCTGGCCCAACTGAAGCACCCGCAAATCAAGAGCAGCACGCAAGAGATTGCCAAAGCCTTGGAAGGCGATTACTGCCAGGAACATCTCTTCGCGCTGCAGACGGCGCTGGAACTTTACGATCACTATCAGCTCAAGATCATGGAGTGTGATCAACGCGTCGAAAAGGCCCTTGCTGCTTTTGAAGCAAAAGTGAAAGTGTCGGTGCCCGATTTAAGCCGGTTGCGCTCGGCCGAAAAACGCCAAGAGGCACTCCGGCGTCATCATCTTGAGGAAATGACAGGAGCCGATCTAACCAAATTACCTGGACTGGACTTGCTGGCAGTTGAAAGGATCCTGTCCGAAATCGGTCTGGACATGAACTGCTGGCCCAGCGAAAAACATTTTTGCGCCTGGCTCAATGTCGCTCCCAACAATCGCATTAGCGGAGGTAAAATCCTTTCGAGCAAACCGCGAAAGAATGCCAATCGCGCTGCGGCCGCCCTGCGCCTGGCCGCTCAAAGCGCCATGCAGAGCAAAACTGCCGTCGGAGCATTCATCCGACGCATTAAGATCCGTCTTGGAGCGCCCACGGCCATCAACGCCGGAGCCCACAAACTCGCCCGCTTGCTCTATCGAATGCTCAAGTTCGGCAAAGCTTACGTCGAAACCGGACAGGAAGCCTATGAACACCTCTTTAAAGAACGCATGCTCCGCAACCTTCAGCGCAAGGCCCGCGAACTTGGCTTCCACCTTACTCCCGATGCTTCCACCGCTTAGTTTCTTAGGAGCCCCCCAAACTGTGAGCAGTTTTGCTGCGGGTAAGAAACCGTGGCTTTTGTGGCGCCTGGCTGGCATGGTAGCGGAGGTTTGAGATCGGCAGTTATGACCGAGCGCCCATTGGTGCAAATGCCCGATAGTTAGCCTGGTTCTGAGTTTTTCGGTTGCTGCATTAGTGACGTTGGGCCGGGCCCTTCGACGGCCCGGCCCGATGATCCTGTTTAGGAGATTTCCCAGATCTGACCGACTCGGGCCGATCTCAAATCACTAAACTCGAAACAGAAGGAAATTTATGCCGAAGAAGGTAGCAAAGAAAGTCAAAAGTCAACGCAGCCGCGAGCGAGCTCTTTTGGAGAAGGTACACCTCAACGCTGCCGGAATTGATGTGGGAGCCGATACGCATTGGGTGTCCGTGCCCGAGGATCGCGACGAGAATCCGGTGCGCAGCTTCGGGGTGTTTACCAGCGATCTGAAAGCGCTGTGCGACTGGCTCAAGCGATGCCAGATCGAGACCGTCGCCATGGAATCGACCGGGGTTTACTGGATCCCGCTTTTTCAAGTGCTGGAGCGAAACGGATTGGAGGTTCGCCTGGTCAACGCCAGCCATGCCAAGAACGTTCCGGGGCGCAAGACCGACGTCAAAGACTGCCAATGGTTGCAACAACTCCACACCTTCGGGATGCTGGGAGGTTCGTTTCGTCCCGAAGCCAGGATGTGCGTGGTGCGCAGCTATCTGCGCCTGCGAGATACTCTGAGCAAGGATTGCAACAGCCTGGTGCAGCGCATGCAGAAGGCCCTCACAGAGATGAACATCCAGATCCACCGCGTCATCAGCGACATTACGGGGGTGACTGGAATGAGCATTTTGCACGCTATCCTTGCCGGGGAACGCGATTGCATCAAGCTGGCCCAATTGAGGCATCCACAAATCAAGAGCAGCGCGCAAGAGATTGCCAAAGCCTTGGAAGGCGATTACTGCGAGGAACACCTCTTTGCCCTGCAGACGGCGCTGGAACTTTACGAGCGCTATCAGCTCAAAATCATGGAGTGCGATCAACACGTCGAAAAGGCCCTCGCCGCTTTTGAAGCCAAAGTGACAATACCGGCACCCGATTTGAGCCGGTTGCGCTCCGCCCAGAAACGGCGGGAGGCAGTCCAGCGTCACCACCTTGAGGAAATGACGGGGGCCGAACTGACCAAATTACCCGGGCTCGACTTGCTGGCAGTGCAAAGAATCCTTTCCGAAATCGGTCTGGATATGAGCCGCTGGCCCAGCGAAAAGCATTTTTGCGCGTGGCTCAATGTTGCTCCGAACAACCGGATCAGCGGAGGCAAGATCCTTTCGAGCAAACCGCGAAAGAATGCCAACCGCGCCGCCGCTGCGCTGCGCCTGGCTGCCCAAAGCGCTATGCAAAGCAAAACGGCCATCGGCGCCTTCATCCGACGCATTAAGACGCGTCTGGGAGCTCCAACAGCCATCAACGCCGGAGCCCACAAACTCGCCCGCTTGGTCTATCGCATGCTCAAGTTCGGAAAGGCTTACGTCGAGACCGGACAGGAAGCCTACGAAAAGCTCTTCAAAGAACGTACTCTCCGCAACCTTCAGCGCAGGGCTCGCGAACTTGGCTTCGACGTTGCTCCCATCGCTTCCACCGCATTAGTTTCTTAGGAGCCCCCCAAACTGTGAGCAGTTTTGCTGCGGGTAAGAAACCGTGGCTTTTGTGGCGCCTGGCTGGCATGGTAGCGGAGGTTTGAGATCGGCAGTTATGACCGAGCGCCCATTGGTGCAAATGCCCGATAGTTAGCCTGGTTCTGAGTTTTTCGGTTGCTGCATTAGTGACGTTGGGCCGGGCCCTTCGACGGCCCGGCCCGATGATCCTGTTTAGGAGATTTCCCAGATCTGACCGACTCGGGCCGATCTCAAATCACTAAACTCGAAACAGAAGGAAATTTATGCCGAAGAAGGTAGCAAAGAAAGTCAAAAGTCAACGCAGCCGCGAGCGAGCTCTTTTGGAGAAGGTACACCTCAACGCTGCCGGAATTGATGTGGGAGCCGATACGCATTGGGTGTCCGTGCCCGAGGATCGCGACGAGAATCCGGTGCGCAGCTTCGGGGTGTTTACCAGCGATCTGAAAGCGCTGTGCGACTGGCTCAAGCGATGCCAGATCGAGACCGTCGCCATGGAATCGACCGGGGTTTACTGGATCCCGCTTTTTCAAGTGCTGGAGCGAAACGGATTGGAGGTTCGCCTGGTCAACGCCAGCCATGCCAAGAACGTTCCGGGGCGCAAGACCGACGTCAAAGACTGCCAATGGTTGCAACAACTCCACACCTTCGGGATGCTGGGAGGTTCGTTTCGTCCCGAAGCCAGGATGTGCGTGGTGCGCAGCTATCTGCGCCTGCGAGATACTCTGAGCAAGGATTGCAACAGCCTGGTGCAGCGCATGCAGAAGGCCCTCACAGAGATGAACATCCAGATCCACCGCGTCATCAGCGACATTACGGGGGTGACTGGAATGAGCATTTTGCACGCTATCCTTGCCGGGGAACGCGATTGCATCAAGCTGGCCCAATTGAGGCATCCACAAATCAAGAGCAGCGCGCAAGAGATTGCCAAAGCCTTGGAAGGCGATTACTGCGAGGAACACCTCTTTGCCCTGCAGACGGCGCTGGAACTTTACGAGCGCTATCAGCTCAAAATCATGGAGTGCGATCAACACGTCGAAAAGGCCCTCGCCGCTTTTGAAGCCAAAGTGACAATACCGGCACCCGATTTGAGCCGGTTGCGCTCCGCCCAGAAACGGCGGGAGGCAGTCCAGCGTCACCACCTTGAGGAAATGACGGGGGCCGAACTGACCAAATTACCCGGGCTCGACTTGCTGGCAGTGCAAAGAATCCTTTCCGAAATCGGTCTGGATATGAGCCGCTGGCCCAGCGAAAAGCATTTTTGCGCGTGGCTCAATGTTGCTCCGAACAACCGGATCAGCGGAGGCAAGATCCTTTCGAGCAAACCGCGAAAGAATGCCAACCGCGCCGCCGCTGCGCTGCGCCTGGCTGCCCAAAGCGCTATGCAAAGCAAAACGGCCATCGGCGCCTTCATCCGACGCATTAAGACGCGTCTGGGAGCTCCAACAGCCATCAACGCCGGAGCCCACAAACTCGCCCGCTTGGTCTATCGCATGCTCAAGTTCGGAAAGGCTTACGTCGAGACCGGACAGGAAGCCTACGAAAAGCTCTTCAAAGAACGTACTCTCCGCAACCTTCAGCGCAGGGCTCGCGAACTTGGCTTCGACGTTGCTCCCATCGCTTCCACCGCA
>CAWEOV010000006.1:0-150013 GCA_963810765.1 uncultured Verrucomicrobiae bacterium | reverse complement strand
CGGGGGTTTCGCCCGGGAACTTGGGAGGACGAGATGGCTGGGGCGGGGTGAATGACTGCCTACTGCGGCTTCTAGGAAAGGAAATTGGAGCGTCTCCTCCGATCTGGTGGAGGCGCTTGACACCGTACCCTGCAGTCCGAGCCGCATCCTTTCCAAGAATCCGCCTTAACACCTACCCTCACTTTGATGTGACGTGCTACGCACGTCATTTAACTTGACGTTGTTTATACGTTTCGCTATCATTCTGGCATGGAGTCGAAATCCAAAAAGCAACCCCGGAAGCGTATTACGCTGGTTCTGCGTGTTGACCTCATCGACCGCGTTCTGGAAAAGGCCAAACTCTTGCAGCAGGGGCCAAACAACTTCGTCAATCTCTGCGTGGAAGGCATTCTTGACGCGATGGACGCCCCGGGAACCGATTATGACATACCCATTCTGTCCCTCTACAACCAGGTCAAAGGGAGAACGCTTCTCACTTCGAAGGCGGTCATGGCTATCGTGGGCGCTTTCGTCCCGGAGGTTTATGATATCGACGCCCAGGAGCAAAAATTCCTGATGGAGCTTGTCAACAAGCACGAAGGCCGTCTGACCTCCGAGGTTTTCAAGGGTTACCGCAAACTGGCCCAGCGCATGAATATGGAGCGCATCGCCCATGAAAAGGAGCTCAAAAAACTCCAGGGCAAATGACACGAGAAGAAGTCTTATGTTCTCTGCGAAACAGATCAGTAGCGGCCAGGAGATACTAGCGCTTCTGAATTGCCGGCGTCTTCCGGCGAGGCTTAGCACGGGGGAAACCGCTGTTCTCTTGGGTTTCCAGGAGCATGACATTGCTCCGCTCATTGCCGCCAAGTTGCTGGCACCGCTTGGCAAGCCCGCACCGAATGCCCCGAAGTATTTTGCGACCGTCGATATTATTGCCGCCGCGCAGGACCGGGAATGGCTGTCTCAAGCGACACGGGCCTTGTCGAGACACTGGCGTATCAAGAATAGCCGTAAGAAATCAGCGCAGCCTGACTCTTCGCTCTTCGACGCAGCTGCCTAACGCGCATTGCGCCTCGTTCCCGAAGCGATGATTCTCTCGTTGGTGCCTTTCGGACGTACCCTGCACGGCGGATAAAAAGCCATCACCTCGGAATTCGATCTCCGACACTTTTTCCGGTTCTCGTTCGATTGGATTTCTTCAAAAGGGTGCTTAAGTGTAAGAGTGCCTCGGGTCGCGACCGCATGACTTCCAACAACCGCAGCGCAGCGCCGGAGGGCATCCGTTCCCCAGACTCCCATTTGCGGACGGTCACCACCGGAACGTTGAGGATTCCGGCAAACAAGGGCCGGCTCAACTTGTGGGCCTCTCGAAGTTCAACGATCTCTGTTGGGGAAAACTTGGGTGCCGGAGCCAAGAGAGTGAAGGTACGCAAAGTCAACTGCTTCTCCCCTTCGTAGTGGTCGGCAAGGTCTCGCATATCCTCCACGAGATCGGCAGGATCAAAGACCGCGTCATCCCAGCTTGAAATGGGTTTTGATTCGACGGGCGGCTTCTTTGAGGTTTTGCTTTTCATCGTGAGTTAAAGCTTCGCGTTTGGATTTTTTGTAGAGGGTGGCGAGGAAAATCACGTCGTGATCGGCAAGGTAGAGGTAAATGACCCGAGCGCCGCCGCTCTTGCCTCCGCCGGCCAAACGCATCCGCGCTTTCCGAAACCCTCCTGTTCCTTGGATGACGTCACCTTTTTCGGGATTTTCAATTAGTTCGTTTTGGAACCGGCGGTAATCCTCATCGGTAACCAACGCGGTGACGATGGTCGTGAACCGAGGAAGTTCGACGAATTCCAGCGCCGAATATATGTTACTCCGTATCACTTTTCAAGAGCCTGTCGCGACGGTTTGAGTCAGCGGAACGACAGCCCCGTCAGCGGCAAACGGCACAATTTTTTGCTCGTATTCCTCAAGGGGAGGCAATGTCACCTGTGCTTTTCTGGCGTAGGCCCGGTGGACGGCTTTACTGTTGTGGCCCAAGGCCAGTTGGGCGAATCGCTCCGGATACCCGACGATCTTCGCCCGTTCCGCCCACGCGTAGCGATAGCGAGTGCAAGGAGATTCCGCGAATGCCGAGGCCGTCGCATCGCTGTTTGAACTCCGTGGCGCGATCGCCGGGGCGCACATTTGCAAGTGACGGGAACAACTGGCCGACCTTGGGGAGTGTCGCCAGGATTGCTTCCACCTCCTTTCCAAAACGAATCTGCGGCGGCTGCACGCTGCGCCAGCGAGTTTTCATCCGGAAGAAGCTGATCACCCGGTTGGGCCAGTCGACGTCCTCCGCCTGCAAGATTAGCCAGATCAGACTGGGAAGCACCCAAGTGCCACGCCAACTGATAGAACGCCTTGCGCTCCGGATTCTTTTCCCGCTCGACAATTCTGCAGTGTTCTTCCCAGGTGATTGCCCGTTTGTCTTGAAACCGAACGATTGGCCATTGCCTTTTGGGAACGATCGGCCACGGCAGCCAGTTCATATCCACGCAGAAGTTATAGAGGCGGCGCAGATAGACGTTGGTGGAGACCGTGCCAATCCGCAGAACCTTCAGCATCAGTTCCGCCTCAGTCTCGACAATCACCTTGCCCCATAGCAGGGAAAGTGCCCTGTCCGTGGCGACTCTCCTCCAGCGTTCCTTATTCGCGCCTCGCTTGGTTTCCGTGAGCACCTCCAAGGCATGCTGCCATGTCCGCTTGGGCATCTCGGCGTCGGTACCGGCGAGGTAGGCTTTCGCGAGCTGGAGATTGAGCATCGGCTGACGCTCAGCCTGATTCTTGGCATCGACGATCTGCCGGCCTTCCTCCTTGTTTACCTTTCCGAGGCTGGTGCGTTTTCCCGTTTTGGAATCGACACAATAGAAGGTTCCGTGGCCGCGTCCGCGGTGAATGAGACGGTAGCGTGTTTTCATGCGAAGGGCGCAATCGCGAACCTAAACGAGCCGACTTCCGAAGCGTTAGCGAGTAGCGGACGAGTCCGCCCGTGTTCCCGCAAAGTGCTCCGAGAGTAGGAATTTTGGTGTCCATTTGGTGTCCGTTTTCGGCGCCGCCGCGTCGTAACACGCTACTGCACATGCAGTTATGAAAAGAGGCGGGGGTCGGAATCGAACCGACGTATGGGGCTTTTGCAGAGCCCGGCCTTACCACTTGGCTACCCCGCCACGAGAAAACCTCACCAATACACGTTGACCGGCGGGGTGACAATGGAAACCTGGCCTGCGCCAGCCAGTGTGCCTTCCGACTGGTCCAGCGCATCCACGATGCCGTCCCGGAAGGACACTGTCAGCGTGCCGACAGGAACCTTGACGTAAATCGTATTGGGATAGTAGCCCCCGCCCTGAACGATTACCGTGGACGGCTTTTTGGACTTGCCAGGGTAGGTCACAACGGTTTGACCGTAGCCTGGGGCATAGGACGTTTGCGGGACCAGCGCGTATTTGATAAACTCCCAAACTTGCCGCGTTCCGTGCTTGTCCGCGCGGTTGGTGACTTTCTGAGGTTTGCCCAGGCTGCGTCCGACTTCGTCGATTGTCATCCCGATGGCCACTTCGTCTCGTGCGATGAGAGCGTCGACAACCTTCCTGCGCTCCTCACTTTTCTTCAAGTTGGCCAAGAGGCCTTCAGGAAGCGGTTCGATCTCATTATACGGAATCCAGGCAGCGACACCGCCCTGTTGGGCGTTGCCGCGGATTCGACAACCATAGTCAGCAAATGCCTCTACTTGCACGATCTGCGGAAAACGCAGGGTGCCCGCGTAACGCGTCATGCCGATGTCGAAATAACAGGGCGCCGGACGAAGAGCTTTTAATCGCAGCGGTTTCTGACCGAAATCAGACAGGTAGATCGCACCAGTTTCGCGGACGATCGGCCCAGCGTCAGTTTCCGCCGCCCCCAGGAAAAGGAGGACGGCGAACCGCAGAAGCACCTTCATGAGTGAAAACTACATGCTTTGGGGCAAACTTGCCAGCTGCAACGGACGCTCTTGTGTCCATGGAATCAGGCAGGTAGTCTCGCATGCGATGAATGGCATTCATGAGTTTGTAATCCGCGGAGGCCAGACGGTGACTGCCGGCCAAATGGACGCGTTTCGCCGCAAGTTGCCTTTTCTGAAGGTGAAGGCGGAGATAATTGACGAGCCGGAACTTCCGCATTTAAAACCGCAAACCAATTTCCTCGTGCGGTATGCGGAAGACGTGCTAGACGGAGCCTATCCCTGTTCGGACCTCCAGGCGATCGCTGAGACGGTGTTTGCGCTGAGTTATCTATTGAAAGAGGTAGATATCATTCCCGATTCGGTGCCCCATTTGGGGCTTGCAGACGATTCGGCGGTACTGCGCGCAGTTCTGATGGGACACAAAAGCGAGTTTCGTGATTTCGCAAAGAAATGTGAACTGGATTTCGATTCTGTTACGACGCAGCCGTAGGATTTCACCGCGGATGACGCGGCTGCGACTGAATGGGAGATACCAGGTC
Organism: uncultured Verrucomicrobiae bacterium; assembly: GCA_963810765.1. Classification (GTDB taxonomy): domain Bacteria; phylum Verrucomicrobiota; class Verrucomicrobiia; order Chthoniobacterales; family Terrimicrobiaceae; genus DASTFP01. The sequence continues at coordinate 145,519 of CAWEOV010000006.1, read as the reverse complement.
ACACATCCTGCCAGCATATCTTCCGGATAGGCAGGGATTATCCTGTTGAGCTGGCGCTCAACATCGCTCTGCAGAATGGCTTCGCCCAAAAGGTTCTTCGCACTACGCGTGTGGCAGTCGATCGTGCGTGGCGGATTCTCATCCCTGCTGATGAAACGCTGGACGGCTTATCACCGATATTATGGGCGGCGGCCCGCAACCCTCATTGAGTTCCAAATCCTTTACGACAAGCCGCATATCGTTAAAGATATAGCCGTATCCTTAACGAAAGGATTAGCAGAATTAAAGAAGATCAATTACGTTCTTCCCATGAAGCGGGGCGTACAAGGTCAATACTTCACCATTTCCACGGTGGGCGAGAGGGCCCGTGCTTTCGTGCCAAAACCGCTGCCGCCTTCGCCGCCGCTGGCGTGGTCGCCCGAATTGGAAACACAGTTCGCCGCCGCCTGTTCCGCTCTTGGACGCTTGGACGGCATCGCCACGATTTTGCCAGAGACCAGCTTGTTTCTCTACAGCTACGTTCGCAAGGAAGCGGTGCTGTCCTCGCAGATCGAGGGCACCCAGTCCTCGCTTTCCGATCTTCTCCTGTTCGAAAACAACGAAGCGCCTGGAGTTCCAATCAATGATGTGCAGGAAGTTTCCAACTACGTGGCGGCGCTGGAACATGGAATACGCCGCCTCGGCGAGGGATTTCCCATTTCGCTGCGGCTGATTCGCGAACTTCATGAAATCCTGCTCTCGAAAGGCCGCGGCGTACAAAGGCAGCCCGGCGAATTTCGGACGAGCCAGAATTGGATTGGAGGGACTCGTCCCGGCAACGCCCGGTTCGTCCCGCCCCCTGCGGAGGAAGTTATGCCCTGCCTGGACCGGTTGGAGAAATTCCTTCACGGCGACGAAACCACCACCTTGTTAAGAGCGGGTCTGGCTCATGCCCAATTCGAAACCATCCACCCCTTCCTCGACGGGAACGGCCGGGTCGGACGGCTGCTCATTACCTTGCTGCTTTGCGCGGATGGAACGCTTCGGCAGCCGCTCCTTTACCTAAGTCTCTTTTTCAAGCGCCATCGCGACCTTTACTACGACCTGCTCAATCAAATCCGGGAGAACGGAGACTGGGAGGCATGGCTGGCATTCTTCCTTGAAGGAGTGGCGGTAACCGGAAATCAGGCATTTCACACGGCCACCCGGCTTCTTGAGCTATTCAAGGAGGACCGGGAAAGGCTCAGCGGCATCGGACGCGCAGCTCCTTCCGCTCTCGAAGTGCATCGCTTTTTTCAGGCTCATCCCGTGAGTTCCGTCCGGGAGGCGCACAAAAGCCTGCCGATTTCGATTCCGACTTTGCACGCTTCGGCCAGGCACCTTATGCGATTGGGCATCCTTCGGGAATTGCACAGTCACGGAAAGGCACGCGTGTTCGTCTATGACCGTTACATGGAGATTCTAAACGCGGAAGAGGCTGTCTAATTCTTAAAAATCCACCCGGGTGCGAAATTGGCCGGGAGTGTTCTTTTGAATGCGGCGATCAAAAAGCAACTGCACCCAAGTGGGGCTTCTGGATTTCATCGATGAGCTCAAAGCCAGTTGCTTCCCCCGCTGTTGACCTTGGCCGATACCTTATCCTCGTACGATGGATTTCCGAGCCAGCGTCTGCGATTCCGCCGCGACATGGCCAGACTCATTTTCTTTACACCGGCTATTTTCACCCCAATGGAGCGACCGAGGTAGAGGCCCAAGGCATGCTGCGCGATTTTTATCATGCGGTTTTCACGGGAATCGGACGCGTCTTGAACGTCAACTTCACGATTCAGCAATAAAGTGTTCCTTTCTGGTCGTCCAAGGAGCGCCGGCGAAAAACCGGTGATGCTCCGAAGTCACCGCCGGGCTGGAGCGTGGCGAAGGGCGGCCGGGGTCGGACGCAGGTGTTGTTGACCGAGCGACTCGAGCTTGGCGCCCAGAGATAGCCGTGGTTAGAGAGCTCGACCGGGAACTCGAGTTAAATATCGAGCGGCTGGGCGGCGCCCGTGGCGACACGACCGCGTTTTTTGCGTTCGCCGACACCGTGGTCGCGCGCAGCTTTAAGGGCACGAATGAGTGTCACGGCTGGATGGGAATCAAGTTTCAAAGCCGTCCGCACGATCAACCCAGCCAGATCCTCATGCACGTGCGCATGCTCGATGCCGAGGCTTCATTGCAGCAGGAGGCGCTCGGAATCGTCGGTGTCAACCTGTGCTACGGAGCGTTTTTTCTTCATCACATGCCGGAGCGGCTCGTCGAGTCGCTGCTCCACATGCTGACGATCGGCCGCATAGAGATCGATATGATTCAATTCAGCGGGATCGAGTTTCGCAATGTGGACAATCGCGTGATGGCTCTCCAACTCGTGCAGCTTGGGCTGAGCGGCGCCGCCATGTTCGGCGCCGACCGCGAGGTGCTCCAGCCGACGGAGGTGCTGTACAAAAAGGCCGTTCTCGTCGAGCGCGGCAGTTTCCGTCCGACGACCAATGTCAACCTCGACATGGTCGCGTGCGCTCTCGCGAAGTTCAAGGCCGACCCGGCTGTCGCGGATAAACCCATCCTGCCGATCATGGAAATCACAATGCGCAACCTTCTGGCGGGCGGCACCAACGTCGATCGTCGGGATTTCCTTGCCCGGGCGGAGCTTCTCGCGGCCTGTGGCATGACAGTGATGATTTCCGACTACTTTGAGTATTACCGGCTTGCGGCATACCTCGCATTTAGGACCAAAGAACGCATTGGAATCGTCATGGGCGTTCCGAGTCTTTTGGAGCTTTTTGACGAGAAATACTACACACAGCTCCCGGGCGGGGTTCTCGAAAGCTTTGGCCGCCTGTTCAAGAACGACCTCAAGCTCTACGTCTATCCCTACCTGCCGCGGCCCGGGGAGGCTTTGCAAACCGTTAGCACGCTGGAGGTCAAGCCGGAGTTGAGAACACTCTACGAGTATCTTGCCGGACGCGGCAGCTTCGTGCATCTCGATAACTACAATCCGGATTATTCTTCCATATTTTCCCGCGATGTACTGAAACGCATCGCGAAAAGCGACCCGAGCTGGGAGCAAATGGTGCCGCCACAGGTGGCGGAGCTTATCCAAAAGCGCGGGTTTTTCGGCTACACTCCCTCCGCGGTGGTCTAGAGGTTGTGTTTGATTATGAAAACCGTAACGAATGCGGCAAGTTTTCTGGATCCGCAGATGAGGCAGGAGCTGGAGCCGCCGAGTCTGGCGAGGCGTTCAACGGCACGGGGCCCGCGACTCGATTAAAGGCGTCGGTCTTCAATCTGCGTCCATCCCCTCCTGCGCACCGTTTCTCCTCTACTATCACCTCAGATTCTCCAGCTTACCACGGGCTCCTTCTTTCGACCGGCCTCCCGGCATTCGTTAGATCGCATCTGCACATAGGCACGAAAATGGCGCCAAGGAGTTGCTTAGCCGGCGCGTTCTGGTCTAAACTTTGCTCTTGTTGTAGACGTCGAAAATCACCGCGGCGAGCAGCACAAGTCCCTTGATCACTTGCTGCCAGTCAATCCCGATGCCCATGATAGACATGCCATTATTCATGACGCCCATGATGAAGGCTCCGACGACCGCGCCCAATACCTTGCCCACTCCGCCAGACGCCGATGCACCGCCGATAAAGACAGCCGCAATCACATCAAGCTCGAAGCCCACGCCGGCCTTCGGAGTCGCGGTATTCAGACGCGCTACAAATATAAGTCCTCCCAGCGCGGCGAGCACTCCCATTGTGATGAAGGTGAAGAAGGTGAGTCTCTCGGTTTTGACGCCGGAGAGTCTGGCGGCTTTTTCATTGCCACCCAGCGCGTAGATGCGCCGGCCGATGGTAGTGCGCATCGTCACGAAAGCGAAGAAAGCGATCAAAATACCCATGACGACCAAGACGTTGGGTATCCCTTTGTAAGACGCAAGGAGGTAGCTCAAATAGAGAAACAGGCCTGAAATAAACGCGTGTTCCAGAATGAAGATCCACAAGGGACCGCCCTGGAAGCCGTGCTTCTGACGGTTGAGACGGGTTCGCAGACTTGCGTAGAACATTCCCGCAGCGATCAACACGCCGATTACCAACGAGGTAAAGTGAAAGCCGCCGACGCCACCGAGGAAATCGGGAATGAAACCGGAGCTGAGCAGCTGAAATTCCTTTGGGAAAGGCCCAATCGATTCGCCCGCCAGCAAAGCGAGCGTAAGTCCTCTAAAGACCAGCATGCCAGCCAAAGTAACGATGAAAGAAGGTATTTTGAGGTAGGCAATCCAGTAGCCTTGAGATGCGCCAATAACAGCACCAGCGAGAAGGCACACAATGGTCGCTGGCACGAAATGCATGCCCAAGTGCACCATCAAAACTGAGGCAAGCGCTCCGATAAATCCTGCGACCGAACCCACCGACAAATCTATGTGGCCCGCAACAATCACCAGCAGCATACCCAGAGCCATGATGACGATGTAACTGTTTTGGAGAACCAGATTCGTAAGGTTCAGCGGTTTGAACAAAGTGCCGTCGGTCAGGACCTGGAATAGCACCATGATCACGACCAGCGCGATCATAAGTCCGTATTCGCGCAAGTTACTGCGCGACTGGACTCCAATCGTCTTAGCAGACGATGCTGTTGCTGCTGTCGGTGCCGCTTTCGTATTCATTATTCTTTGTTTCCACTGCGGATGATGGCGCGCATGATTTTGTCCTGGGACGCATCCTTGGCCAGCATCTCGCCAACCAGCCGGCCTTCGTTCATGACATAAATCCGATCACAGATACCCAATAGCTCGGGCATCTCGGAAGAGATAACGATGATGGCTTTTTCGGAGTCGGCTAATTGATTGATAATTGTGTAGATTTCGTACTTGGCACCGACATCGATGCCGCGGGTGGGCTCGTCGAGAATTAATACTTCGGGGTTTGTGAAGAGCCATTTACTAAGCACAACCTTTTGCTGATTGCCTCCGCTGAGGTTTCCCGTCGTCTGATACACCGTCGAGCTCCGGATATTAATCTTTTTCCTGTAATCGTTGGCTACGCCAAGTTCCTGCAGGTCGTCTATCACCCCAGCCTTGGAAACGCCGTTGAGGTTGGCGATGGTAATGTTGTGCTTGATGTGATCAATAAGGTTGAGCCCAAGCGTCTTGCGATCTTCGGTGACGTAAGCAAGGCCGTGGTCAACTGCTTTGCCAATAGTAGAGACATCGACCTTTTTCCCATGTAGAAAGACCTCTCCGCTGATCCGCCGTCCATAGGCTCTCCCGAAAACACTCATCGCGAACTCCGTCCGCCCGGATCCCATCAGCCCTGCAATACCAACAATCTCACCCTTCTTCACATGGAGGTTGATGCTCTTGATGATCTGTCTGTCAGCTTGAAGCGGATGGTAAGCAACCCAGTCCTTCACTTCAAAGATGGTCTCGCCCAAATGAGGCTCGCGCTTTGGATAACGGTCCTTTATTTCGCGGCCCACCATGCTCTTGATAATCCGGTCCTCGCTGATCTCGGGAGTGTCCAGTGTCTCGATAGTCGCACCGTCGCGCAGAATCGTAATCTGATCAGCGACCTTCTTGATCTCGTTCAGCTTGTGGGAAATGATAATGGAGGTTATGCCATGCGACTTGAATTCGAGAAGGAGCTCGAGAAGCGCCGCACTGTCATTTTCGTTGAGGCTAGCGGTCGGCTCATCAAGGATCAGGAGCTTGACCTTCTTCGATAGCGCCTTGGCAATTTCGATCAGTTGCTGCTTGCCGGTGCCAAGAGTCATCACCACGGTCTCGGGCGATTCATGGAGACCTACCTTTTCCAGCAGAGCCTTCGTTTTTCGCTCGGCTGACTCCCAATTTATGACGCCAAACTTTGCCTCCTCGTTGCCGAGAAAAATATTCTCGCAAATGGACAAAAGCGGCACAAGCGCCAACTCCTGATGGATTATGATTATGCCTAACTGCTCACTGTGCGCGATATCGCGAAAGTGGCGTTCCTGACCCTCGTAGAAGATCTGTCCCTCATAGCTGCCAGACGGATAAACGCCGCTTAAGACCTTCATCAAGGTGGACTTGCCGGCGCCATTCTCGCCGCACAAGGCGTGAATATCGCCCTCGTGCACGGTCAAGTTGACATTATCCAGCGCCTTCACGCCCGGGAATATCTTGGTGATCCCGCGCATTTCGAGGATGACGTTCTTCATCGTTGGGATCTTATCGGGATACTGACGGGCGCATCTTCCTACCGAGCAGAGCCGTGCGCGTCAGGAAGGGTGTTGCCCGACCCTGCGCAACGGTTTCTGCACAGGGTCGGTGACAAGAGATAACTACTTCAGCTGCTCAGGCTTGTAGTAACCGGTATCAATCAGAACCTCCTTATAGTTCGATTTGTCAACCAGGATCGGCTTTAGCAGGAAGGAGGGCACTACTTTGACTCCGTTCTCGTAGGTCTTGGTGTCGTTGACTTCCGGCGTACCACCCGTTACCACGGCGTCAACCATGCCGGCGGCAACCTTTGCAAGCTCACGAGTATCTTTGAATATCGTTGAGCGCTGCTCGCCTGCTATGATCGACTTCATGGAAGGGATCTCTGCATCCTGGCCGGTTACCACTGGCATTGGCTGATCCGGCTTGCCATAACCGACGCCCTTGAGCGACGAAAGGATGCCTATGCTCAAGCCATCATAGGGCGAGAGAACGGCATCAACACGTTTATCCGTGTAGTGTGCCGAAAGGAGGTTGTCCATCCGCGCTTGGGCAACGGCGCCATCCCAACGCAATGTGCCGACTTTCTTCATGCCGGTTTGACCGCTTTGAACGACGAGCTTCTTGCTGTCGATATAAGGCTGCAGAACAGACATGGCGCCATCGTAGAAGAAATACGCGTTGTTGTCGTCGGGAGAACCGCCAAACAGTTCGATGTTGAAGGGGCCTTTGCCCTCCTTGAGACCGAGTTCCTTCTCGATGGACTGAGCCTGCAACACACCGACCTGAAAGTTATCGAAGGTCGCGTAATAATCCACGTTAGGCGACTTACGGATCAAACGGTCATAGGCAATGACCTTGATACCGGAATCGGCCGACTTTTGCAGAATATCGGAGAGCGTGGTTCCGTCGATGGCGGCGATAACGAGAACCTTCACGCCCTTGGTAACCATGTTCTCGATCTGCGCCAATTGATTGGGAATATCATCCTCAGCGTACTGGAGATTCGATTTATAGCCTTTTTCCTTCAGGGATTTGACCATATTGTCGCCGTCGGCAATCCACCGCAGCGATGATTTGGTCGGCATTGAAATGCCAATCGTGCCTTTGTCTTCCGCGGCAATCGCCTGGGGCGCCAGCCAGATCAGGCCGACCGCGAGCGCGGCGAAAGCAATTCTATATGTCTTCATATTCTTGATGTTCTTTGGGGGTTTGGGAGTTGAGGGGTCCGCCGAGCAAGGCTTTCGACACGTTCGGGGCGGATCAAAGCTATCGGGGAACAACCTTCTACATGAAATGTCGTGGCTTTGCTGTCCAGTCAATTGCGAAGTTTACCGGCGACTATTTGATGCGTCCGATACGATCGGCGACGAGAACGCGCGGATCTGCTTGGATACCGGTCGAGAAACTATCTACTCTAGGCACTGATGAAGCCGATCACTTTTGGTATCGTGGGTGCGGGTTGGCGCGCGGAGTTCTTCGTCCGCCTGGCACGGTTGCTGCCCGATCAACTGACGCTGCTGGGAGTCTCGGTTCGCCGTTCGGCAGCTGCCGAACAGCTCACCCGGCAGTGGGGCATCCCGGCCTTCCTCTCTCCCGCTGAACTGGTTCACAGCCGGCGGCCGGACTTCGTGATCAGCTGCGTGCGGCCGTCTGCCAACCCAGAGGTGGTCACCGCGTTGGCAGAGTCCGGCGCTCGCGTCTTGAGCGAGACGCCGCCGGCTCCTGACCTCGATGGGCTGCGAAAGCTATGGGCGCAGGTAGGGAGCAAAAACCTCGTGCAGGTTGCCGAACAGTACCTGCTGATGCCGGGTCATGCGGCACGGCGAGAGCTTGTCAGTCGCGGCGTGATCGGGCAACCCACCTCCGTGCAGGTCTCTTCAACGCATAATTACCATGCCGTATCGATGATCAGAGGCCTGTTGGGGGTCGGCTTTGGGCCCGTCACGGTCTGTGCTTCACGCTTGTTCGGACCTCTGGTCGATCCGCTGAGTCGATCAGGGTGGACGGGAGATGACACTCCCAAGCATGCGGCGACAACCCTTGCCACCATGGACTTCGGCGGGGCGTCGGGACTGTATGACTTCACCGATAACCAATGGCACAACCGGCTGCGCCTCCGGCGGATCGTCATTCGTGGCAGCCACGGAGAAATTGCTGACGATACGGTTGTGAGGCTCGTTGGAGAGCGAACGATCCTGAAGTCGTCCATGATCCGCTCTCAGCTCGGATACGACCTCAACCTCGACGGGTACGACACCGAACACATCTCCTTTGATGGTGATGTCGTATACCGCAATCCCTATCTCGGTCTCAGGCTCATGGACGAAGAGATCGCACTGGCAACGTTGCTGACAGCCACTGGTGCGTGGGCTCGCGGAGACGGTCCGGCGCCGTATCCCTTGGCACACGGCTGCCAGGATCATCTCGTTGGCCTCGCGATCGATGAGTCAGCAACGACTGGTGCCCGCATCGTCACGGCCGTCGAGCCATGGGGCCGGTAGCTCAAAACGGAGCTCGCCGCTTTCAAGCCGGAGGCGGCGCGCCTTTGATTACAAGCGATCCAATGCGAGGAAGAATTGCCGCATCAGCGAACATTGCTGCGCGTGCGCTCGCTGGCTGGGACACTTGGCTTTTTCCGCGATATTCTCGGCGTTCACCAGACGCAGGCGCATCCGACCCCTGGATTGCGCGAGCTTGCAGTTCCAAATTCCCGAATGAGCTGATAGACTTAAACAACGATGTCATCGCGCTCCGCCTTAAGCCCAGTGCTACGCAGTGTGCTGCCGAAAGTCCGACTAATCCTCTAGGATTCGACATCACTCAGAAATAGAGAAAACCCACCAAAGACCCACCAATGAAACCAATTAAGATAATCCTCGCGATGACCCTCGGTTCGCTCGGCATGGCCGTGCACGCCGCTGACACTTTCAAGATCGATCCAGTGCATTCTTCCGTTGTCTTCAGCGTCACGTACGGAGTGAGCAATTTTTACGGCCGCTTCAACGACGTCAAAGGCACGGTGGTTTTCGACAACGCAGACCCGTCGAAGAGCTCAGTCGAAGTCACCATACCTGTCGAGAGCGTGGACACGCACAATGAAAAGCGTGACCAGGTCCTTAAGAGCCCGGATTTTTTCAATGCCAAGCAGTTCCCGGTGATGACCTTCAAGAGCAAACAGGTCGAGTCGAGCGGCGATACCTACAAGGTCACTGGCGACTTTACGTTGCACGGTGTGACCAAGCCGCTGACGCTGGAGATTAAGAAAGGTGGCGAAGGCAAAGGAATGAAGGGCGAGATTCGCGGCGGTGGTGAAACCCACTTTACTATCAAACGCAGCGACTACGGCATGAACTTCATGCAGGGGCCGGTTGGCGACGAGATCAACATCGTGGTGAGTCTGAATGGTATTAAGCAGTAGTTGCACAGCATGTTTCTTCTCCAGCAGCTTCTGCCGGGAGTGCTCGTCGCAGTGCTGATTTCCGGCGTGTTTGCCTTCGCCGGCAGGCTCTGGAGAGCGAATAACTGGGCGGACGCCGTGGCGCTCGGAATTGGCTACGCCGGTGGACACGTTGTGACCGCCGGCTGGCCGGCCTTTCCTCCAGCCGAAGCGACGCAATGGTTGCCCTACCTTGCCCTCGCAGCCACGTTCTTGGGAGTGATCGATGCACTCCTTCGACCCGCGGGTTCGTTGCGCATGCTGATTTGGATGTTGTGCTGCACGGGGTTTCTCCGATTGCTTCTCAACGCGAAATTTCAGTATGGGTGGTCGCTTGCACAAGGCGTGCTTTGGATCGTGGGCCTCGCAGCGGGAATGCTTATGCTTGCCATTTCCCTCGACGCGGCCGTTCGCCGGGATCGTTCGATCTCGAGTCCGCTCATCTTGACGATCGTGGCCAGCGGCACAGGCGCCGCACTCATGCTCTCGGGCAGCATGCTTCTGGGACAGCTCGCGATGATTCTTGCGGCCGCTCTCGGAGCAATTCTTGCGGCGGCTTTCCTGCTCCCAAGGGCCGTCGAAGGACGTGGCGTTGTTCCTGTCGCGGTGGCGATGCTTGCCAGTCTTTGGCTCAGCGGCTATTTCTACTCGGAGCTTCCCATAGCTAGTGCCCTGCTGCTGGCCGCCGCATCGTTCCCGGCTCTTTTCATGATCTCGCTCAGCGAGAGACTTTCCTCGTGGAGGGCCGTCCTTATGCGCGCAGGCATTGTCATCATTCCCGTGGCAATCTCCGTGCTCCTTGCCTTTCTCGCTTCGCCGCCGCTCGATTATTAGATCACACCTGTTAAAATATAGTATGTTACATACTGTTTATATCAAAAGTGCGTGATATATTCGGGAGTTGAAAACGGGAGGTTAAAGCGTGTGTCGCTTGCAGGAAAAGAGGTTTCAAGCGGACTTCCACTTGATCGAACAGCCAATGCTCGGTTTCTGAGGGGCGCGAAATATCTGGCCTTCGAGAAGCGCATCCAAGGCCAGGCGCATTTCGCGTCCTGTCACAGCTATGCCATTGCGCGGCGTGCTGTCATCGAGTCGTCCATGATAGAAGAGGCAGCGATGGGAATTGTAGAGGAAGAAGTCGGGGGTGCATTGGGCGTCGTAGGCCTTCGCGACCGATTGGGTTTCGTCGTGTAGGAGAGGGAACGGAAATCCATGTTCGACCGCCATTTCGCGAAGTTTGTCCGGCGCGTCGTCGGGATAGCTGACCGAGTCATTCGAGCAGATTGCAACGAACGTGACGCCTTTGGGTTGGTATTGGCGAGCGAGGCGGAGAATCTCCTCGCGAACATGGACAACATAAGGACAATGTCTGCAAATGAACATCACAAGCAGCGCCGGGTCGGGAGGCAGGGAAGAGAGAGAAACCATGTCTCCCGTGACGACATCGGGGAGGGAAAAATCGGCGGCCGGACTTCCAAGTGGGATCGAGTGGAGTGATTCGATGGCCATGCTTCCATATTGCAACGAAGAGCGCGGCTTGGCAACCCGTCAGCGTGGAGTTGACCGCACCGACAGTTTTTGTATAGCCAGCGCAGGCAGATGAATAGAATCCATATCGCCAGGAATCGGAAATCTCTGGGCCAGTTTTCTCCTGAAGAAGTCGCGCAGGGCCTTGCCTCGGGGGAATTGCTTTTGACGGACCTGGCCTGGCGCGAGCCGATGGACGAATGGAAGCCGCTTTCGGAATTTACCGATCTTCCGCAGGCGGTCGCTTCGCTGACGCCGCCGGCTCTTCCGGAGGCTTCGCTTGAACCGGAGTTGCAACTTGAACCTGCTTGGGAGCGGCGCGCGCAACTCGGCACGCTTTCGGCGCTAGTGCAAACGGTTCGTCAGGTCCTCTCGGTGCCGGTTGCCACCTTCAAACAAATGAAGCGGGAAGGCGGGATTGCCACGCCGTTGTTTTTTTATTTGATAGTCACCACGCTGACGACGTGGGTGGCGATGGGTTATCAGCTCATCGTCGTGTTGATGAATCCGGAGGCGATGCTGGGGCCCTTGGCCAAAGCTTTCAGTAGTGCCTCTTTGTTTGGAATCCAAATCCTCTCGATGGCTCTTGCGCCGGTTTTCATGGCTGCAGTGGCATTTTGCGCCGCCGGGATTTTTCATTTGGTGTTCCAGCTTCTGGGAAGCAACGGCCAGCCCTTCGAGGTGACGTTTCGGGCCTACTGCTACGCGGTGGCGCCGGCCTCGATTTTCAGACTCGTTCCAATATGCGGGGACATTCTGTTCTTTGTAGCGGGCCTGGTGCTGCTGATATTCTCGCTGCGGGAGACGCTTCGAGTCGACGGCGTTCGAGCGGCGATCGGCGTGATCCTTCCGTCCTTACTGTGCTGCGGTTTCTTGTGGGCTGGGGGCGTGCTGGCCGCCGGAGCGCTCGCCCAAGGCATCCTTAAGTGATCAGCAAGGCCGGACTCGGTGCGTCCTGACCGGCGCAATGGACGGTTGCCTGAGCTGAACACCCGGCAATGGCGAGGGCCCGCGCAACGGAATCGAGCGCGAGCTGGGGAGAGTTGCAGTCCCGACTGAGGTGGCCAATGATGATATGCTGAAGCGGCGCCTCCAACTCGGAGAGGACGCGCGCCGCGGCGGCGTTGGAGAGATGTCCGTGGCGGGAGAGTATGCGTTGTTTGACCGACCAAGGTCGCCGGGCGTCCTTTTGAAGGAGCTCTTCATCGTGATTCGTTTCGATGAGAAGGGCCTGAATCCCGCGCAACATTTCGAAAACCAGGCGGGTGGCGTAGCCGAGATCGGTGAGCACACCAAAGCACGAACCACTCGACGAAACGCGGAAGCCGACGGGATCAGCGGCGTCATGCGGAACAGAGAATGCGCGGATGGTGAAGCTGCCTAGCGAGAACTCCGAGCCAGTTTGAAACAACTTCCAGTTTTCATGCACTAGCCCAGCGTCGTGGAGGGCTCGGGCGGTGAGGGAATTGCAAAAGACCGGCAATTGGTGACGCATGAGCAGCACTTTCAAGGCACTCGTGTGATCGCCGTGTTCGTGAGTAAGGAGGATGCCAGAAAGCTGCTCAGGAGAGATGCCCGTGGCCAGCAAGCGCGCCGTCAATTGCCTGGCGCTCAGTCCGGCATCGATGAGAAATGTTGCGGTCTCGTTGCGCACAAGAGTTGCGTTTCCGTCGCTTCCGCTTGCGAGCGTGATCACCTCGAGCATCCAGCATTTATTGCAGCAGTCACTGGAATTCGCGACAAGGAATTGCAGCCACTGCCAAGAACATGCCAACGTAAAGCAGGGACTATGCAGCAATATCATCGCCTTCTTCGCCTTGTGCTCGACCATGGAAAATTCAAGGCCGACCGCACTGGGACGGGGACGTATTCAATTTTTGGCGCACAGGAACGGTTCGATCTTGAGGATTCATTCCCCCTCCTGACCACGAAGAGATTGCATCTGCGTTCAATCATTCATGAGTTGCTCTGGTTCTTGAAGGGCGACACAAACGTTCAGTATCTTCGCGAGAACAAGGTCACCATTTGGGAGGAATGGGCGGATGAAAAAGGCGACCTGGGCAGGATCTATGGCGCTCAGTGGCGCGGCTGGCGGCGGCCGGATGGGGGTCGCGTGGATCAGATTGCGCGACTTATTGAGGACATCAAGAGGACCCCGGACAGCCGTCGGTTGATTGTGAGCGCATGGAATCCCGGTGAGTTAGAGCACATGGCGCTCGCACCGTGCCATGCGCTTTTTCAGTTTTACGTATTGGAGGGAGGGTTGAGTTGCCAGCTTTACCAGCGCAGCGCCGACTTGTTTCTCGGCGTTCCGTTCAATATCGCTTCTTACGCGCTCTTAACGTTGATGATCGCGCAAGTCTGCGGGCTCAGGCCGGTGGAATTCGTTCACACCTTTGGCGATTTGCATCTCTACGCCAATCATCTTGATCAAGCTCGCGAGCAACTCGCGCGAGAGTGCCGCCCGCTGCCGCGTATGACGCTGAATCCCGAGGCGAAGACGATCGAAAGCTTTCGCTTTGAAGATTTCGTTCTCGAAAACTACGACCCGCATCCTGCCATCAAGGCGCCTATCGCGGTGTGAAGGCGATCGCTGCAATGTCCTTGAACCGCGTGATCGGCGCGCAAGGAAAAATCCCGTGGCATTTGCCCGAGGACCTGAAGTTCTTCAAGCGGACGACGCTCGGGCATGTGATTCTAATGGGTCGAAAGACCTATGAATCGCTGGGCAAACCGCTGGCAGGCCGGGAGAACTGGGTAGTGAGCAGCAGGTCTATTCCGGGTGTGAGAGTCATTCGCGATCTTCATGAAATTGCGGAGCCTGGCGAGGGTCGCGAGCTTTTCTTGATCGGCGGGGCGCAACTTTACTCGGAGCTTCTGCCAAAATGCTCAGGACTCTTTCTTACCCTGGTTAAACGCGAAGTCGCCGGCGACACGTATTTCCCGCCTTTTGAGAGCGCGTTTCGTCTTGAAGACATCGTTTTCGAGTCGTTGGAAATAGAGATCCGAAGATACGAACGACTTGCATAGGGGCTCATAGTTGGCTCGCTCACAAAATTACCGAGCTTCCGGCACGTGGTGCCACCACGGGTGCTGGGGATTAGATGGCTTGTCCGGCGGGGCGCCGGAGCATTGCACGCGGGGACGCGTGCGCTCCCCATCGAAAGATTCGGCACGCAGTGCCGCCCAAGCAGTTTGCCGCGGGGAGACATCGCCGGTTCAGCCAGCCTTCGAAAACCGATCGGAGGTTCTCTTAAAATTCCGACAAATTGCTAGCTGAACGTCAAATTTTTCACCCCCGAGGCCGCGGCGGCATTGAGCACGTCGATGATGCGTTCGTGTTTGGTCTGGGGGTCAGGGCGGATGATGACGGGGTCTTTGTCGCCGAATTTTTCTATTGTATCCCTTAGCCAGCTCCGCAACTCGGGAAGTTCCTTGCTGATTGGTGTATCATACACCTTGTTATTCATCTGCACCTTTCCGTCGGGGAAGATGTCGATGATGATCGGCGTGGGAGGTGGGCCCGACCGGGATTCGCCGCGCCCACTGGGAAGATTGATGGTCAGCTCCTTTGGAATGATGTGGGAACCGGCCGACGCCATGAAAAACAAAAGCAGAACGAAGACGACGTCGACCATCGGCGCGATTTGAAAGCCTATGTCACCCTCTTCACTTGTTCCAACACCTGCCATGATTTTCGAGAGCTAGAGACTATCTTTGTTTGTCCGCGACGGAAAAGGTGACATTGCCTACGCCCGCCTTCCCGACGGCTTCCAGAAGGCCACGCATGGACTCGTAGCGCACTTCTTTATCAGCTCGAACGAGCACGCGCACAAGGGGATTCGCGACGACCTTGGCTTGAAGCATTGGGGCAAGCTGGCCGAGATTGACGTTGCGTTCATCCACTTCGATCACAGTCTGGTTGCTGAGCGGATTGAAGAGGTACGTTAACGATTACCTGACCTGGGTTTTTCTTGGATTCCTTGGCGTCCCTAGCCACGGGCAAATTCACATCCCGGTTCGATTGCAACACCTCGGTCGAGCTGATTGACATGAAGAAGACAAGCAAGACCAGGAGGATATCGATCATCGGGGCGATCTGAAACTCCGGATCGACGTCAGGCTCAGCCTTTCGAACATGCTTCTTCCTCCCCGGAATATGAACTTCCCGCTCAGCCATTCCTCACCTTACGCCCATTCAAGAGACGCTCCGCAGTGGGGACACGGGCTTTGTCCAGGCTGGATGGTGCCATTGCAGATAGGACAGTTTGTCGTCAATGCCATGGAGACCTTGCGCGAGGACCCGGCGCCGGGAGCGCCCGCGCCAGCATCAAAGTTCTCGCCGATCTTGATCCCTGAGAGCTCTTCAAAGGGGATGTCTTCCACGAGGTAGTTGAGCTTGTCGTCGGCGTTCACGAGGACGATCGTCGAACGATTCCGAAAGTAGTAGTAGAAGATGAACGCCGGAATGGCGATGAAAAGACCGCTTGCCGTTGCCATGAGCACTTCACCGATTCGCAGCGAGAGAGCGCGAGGATCGGAAACACCGGACGCTCCTAAAACGGCGAAAGCGCCCATCATTCCGATCACCGTGCCCAGCAGCCCGATCATGGGAGCTACGACTCCGACGACCGACAGGTAGCTGTTCTTCGTTCTAAGAACCTGCGCTTCGCGCAGACCGTGTTCGATGAGAGCGGTTTCGACGGCATCCTTCCCGCGCCCGATGCGCTCGAGTGCACCCTTGAGCACTCGGGCGACATACGCCTTGTTGGCGCGGCAAATTTCCCAAGCTTCCTGATAGTTGCCCGCCCGAATAGTGGCTTGAAGAGAATCCAACAGGGCCTTCGGTGCAAGTTGTTCGTCGCGCAGAGTTAGGAAAAGCTGTATGATAAAAGTCACCATCACAATCGATGTGCCGAGAATGGCCAGCCAAATTAAGATAATGAGCGGACCGCCGCCCGCAATGGTTTGGAGGATGGTATGAGATTCGACGGAAGCTGCTCCTTCAGCGCCCTCCTGGGCAAAAGCTCCGGGCAGTACGAGGAACAGCGTGGAACAGATGAGGGTGCCAAAGACGTATGCTTTCTTCATGGATGATTATCTGATCAAGGAACGATGATCTGCTTCTCTTTGATGAGAAACTCGGCGCGTTCCTGCGCTTTAACAACAACGGCCTTATCGTCATGAAAAAGGGTGACTGCGCTCAGGTAATGGCGCAGGGCCTCCGGATAAGCTCCTTCATTTTCGTGGACGATTCCCATCAAATAGAACGCCTGACCATATATTGCCCTTTTCCCGGCGCCAGCCGTTACCGCGCTCTCTGCTTCGGCGACGATCGGCGTCAGCCTGGTCTTGGCGCCGGCGAAATCTTGATGAGAGACGGCAAGGCGAGCGAGGCTCATATCCGAGCGGGACTTGGAGCCGGGGTAAGCCTTCGCGAACTCGGCAAAGGCCGCCTCGGCTGCAGGAAGTTGATCGAGGGAGAGATAAATGTCGCCGAGCAGCGCACTCGAACGCTCGGCCCAATCGGTGGGGAGGCCGCGGAAGGTATCGACAATCGGCTTCAGAAGGCTGAGGGCCTTGTTGGCGTTGCCGTCTTGCCAGGCGTTCAAAGCTTCGTCGTATGCCTTCGGAGGGGCCTTCACTACCGAGGTCACCTGCTCCAGCGGAAGGCTGGTCTCTGCAGGCCCGATTTTGATTCTCAACTTGCCGCCGGCAATTCCGAGGATCTCACCTTCGCGCCGCTGCTGATCCTTTTGAACGACCAAATCCTCGGCCAGGAGCGACGACGCCGTCGCAATGATGGCAACCAAGGCCGCGCGCGAAAGCCGGGACACACTTGCATTCATTTCTGATCTGCTTTAATCACATCGGCCCCGCAAATCAACAGTTTCGCCGCCCTTTTCAATGATCACCATCCTTCGCAAAAACCAGCGCGTGCTAATGCTATTCATCGCCGTACTGACAATCATTGCCTTCATCTGGCTCTACAATCCTGCAACTACGAAGGAGCTTGGATCAAACACCGTAGCCACAATGTACGGCCGTACGATTTCGCAGGCGGATGTCGAACGCGAGGTCAAGAGCTTTCAGCTTGCGCTCGCTTTGGGGCAATTTCGCCTGCTTGAAGACTTGGGCGGAATGGCGCGCGATGAAAATAGGGCGCTCGACGAGTTCATCTGGAATCGGTTGGTGATGCATCATCAGGCAAAGGAACTCGGCATCGAGCCGACGGATTCGCAGATTGCGAGCCACATCAAAGCCGTCCCGGTATTTCAAACGAACGGACAATTCGACCCCGTCAAGTACAAGACTTTTCTTCTCGAGCAGCTTGGTCCTCGGGGCTTCACTGAACTTCATCTCGAGAATGTGATTCGCGATGCCCTGCGCGTTGAAAGGATCAAGGCGATCGTCGGCGCGCCCGCCGCCGCGAGCGAAGCGGAAATTCGCGAAGTCGCTCGCGTCTATGAAAAGGTGAACGCTCAGGAAGTTCGCTTTTCTCTGGCCGCGTCCGAGAGGCCCTCAGACGTGACGGACGAGGAAGTAAAGAGCTTCTACGAGCAAAACGGACCCGCCTTGATCATGCCGGAAACCCGATCGGTGAGCTATGTCAAATTTGCGCCTCCTGCCGGCGAAAAGCCCCTCGAGGGACGGGAAAAAGTGGATGCGCTGCAGAAGGTCGCGGACGCCGCTAGCGTATTCGCTGAGCGGGCTTTGTCCGACTCCTTCGAAAAGGCGGCCGCGGAAAGCGGCCAGACGATTCAAGCGAGTCCAGATTTCGACCGTTCGGGCGTGACATTGCCGGCAGGTGGTGAAGTTTCTCAGGCGCCTAGCCCAGATCTCAAGAATCTCGCGCCATCCGCGTTTCTTCTCACGGACAGCAGTCCCATCAGCGATGCTATCCAGTCCGGGGACGCCTTTTTTGTTCTCAAGCTCACCAGGGTCACTCCGCAGCGCCCCTTAACGATCGAGGAAGTCCGCCCGGTGGCCGAGCGTCGGCTTGGCGCCCGCAAGGTGGAGAGTCTCCTTCGCGAAAGAGCGGAAGCGGCGCTTGCCAAGATTCGCCAAGCGATGTCCACGGGAAAATCCTTCTCGGATGCAGCCGCCGCCGCGGGATTGCAAGTTCGATCGTTCAACGATCTAGTGCCAAGCAGTGCAACGCTATCACCAGAGGAACAGGAGGTCGCCGCCGCCACCGTGCTCATGGAGCCCGGGCAGCTCTCTGCTATGATCCCCAATTCTGACGGAGGATTTGCGGTTTACCTTTCCGCGCGCGCGCCGGCTGACGAGAGCGTGCTTGCGAAAAGCCCGGACTTAGCGTCGCGCATTCTTGAAAGCAAGAGGCGGCTGCTGTTCATGACGTGGCTGTCTTCTGCGCGTGACGCCGCGAAGATCAAAGTCGCATCGCGGCAGCAATGACATGTCTGATCACCGTCAAGCGATCGAGATTTTCGAAGATGCGACCAGCGATATCGCACTGGGGGAGCTCGATGCGGCTATCGCAAAATACCGGGACTGCGTTCGGCTCGATCCCGAGTATTTCGATGCCTGGCATGCCCTTGGCATGGCCCTGATGAAGGCCGGTCAATTCCCCGAGGCGATCGTCGCGGGCCTTCGCGCTGTTGAATTGAATCCTAACGATCAGCTCGCGTGGTCCAGCCTTTCGATTTTCTATGTGAAAAACGGACAGGTTCCCGAGGCGGAAGCCGCGGGCGCGAAAGCTCGGATCTTGTCGTGGGGAGGAAAAATCAAGAAAGAGGCGACGGGAACGTGAAGTCTTTTTTTATAACGACCGCGATCGATTACACGAACGCTGCGCCGCACATCGGACATGCGTATGAGAAGATACTTGCCGATGTCATCGCCCGCTATCACAGGCTGAAAGGGGAGGCGACGTTTTTTTTAACCGGCGTCGATCAACACGGGCAGAAGGTGCAGCAGGCTGCGCAAATGCAGGGAGTTGCCCCGCAGGAGTTCGTCGACGCCATCACGGAGAAGTTTCGCGCTCTTTGGAAGAAACTTGAAATCGGTTACACGGAATGGGCTGCCACAACTGATCCCCGGCACAAAGAATGCGTGAGAAAGATCCTCACCCGTCTCAACAACGAAGGGCAAATTTACAAGGACATGCGCGGCGGATACTACAGCGTTCGTCAGGAACAATTCCTTACCGACAAGGAGCGCGGACCGGACGGCGAGTTTGGCCCTGGATGGGGGCCGGTCGAATTTCGCGAGGAGGAGAATTACTACTTTCGGCTCGCCGAGCACAGGCAATGGCTCCTCGATCTCATCGACGCGCGCAGTGTTGCTGGTCGCCCGCTCGTCGTTCCCGAATTCCGCGTTGCCGAATTGCGCAATGCCGTTGAAAAACTCGAGGGTGACCTCTGCATTTCCCGCCCTAAGGCCCGCCTCGCTTGGGGCATCGAGTTTCCATTCGACCCCGAGTTTGTCACCTACGTCTGGTTCGACGCGTTGGTGAACTACATTAGCTTCGCACCCGGCTACGAACCAGTCCCCGGCGCCGATGATCTCACGGAATTCCGTCGCTGGTGGCCTGCAACGCACGTCATCGGTAAGGATATCCTGATTCCGGCCCATGGTGTCTATTGGCCTATCATGTTGAAAGCCCTTGGTTTCTCCAACGACGAGATCCCGCCCCTGCTTGTCCACGGCTGGTGGAATATTGCCGGCTCCAAGATGAGCAAAAGTCTCGGCAATACTGTGGATCCCGACGCGCTCGCGGACAGATACGGCGCTGAAGCGCTGCGCTACTATCTGATGAGCGACATTGCAACTGGCAAGGACAGCGACTTCAGCGAAGGGCGCCTCGTCGAACGATTTAATACGGATCTCGCAAATAACCTCGGCAATTTGCTCAATCGCACACTGAGCATGGTATGGAAGTATCGGGACGGCAAGGTGACCATTGGATCATACGATGACGAAATGACCGCCGATATCCGTGAGAAGGGGAGCAGGCAACTCACTTTAGAAGCGTTCCCGTTTTGTATGGAAGATTCTGACATTGATACCGCGCTTTCCCACATCCGAGCATATTGCGGTCAGTGTAATGAGCTGATTGAGAGATCTGCTCCATGGAAGCTCGCCAAAGAACCCGAGCAAGCCGATCGCCTTTCTGCCGTTCTTTACCATCTCGCCGAGGCCATTCGCATCATTGCCATCCTCCTCTCGCCTGTGTTGCCAAGAGCGGCAGCGCAGATTTTTGGACAATTGAACTGGGGTGGGCCGATGGAGCTGGGCGAAACCGTTTGGGGCAAATTGCCTGACGGACATCAGTTAGGGAAACCCGTTCCATTGTTTCCAAGAATCGAATCACAAGATCGCGACGGCTTGGCGGATTCCGACGTAGGCAAGGCCAAGTCTCAAGAACGGCGCACGAAGCGCAAGATTGGGTAGCGGTCGTCAAATTGCCCATTCGAGTCGGTGTCTGATTTCACTCCAACGTTCCGCCAAAGGCTGGAATTCGTCGGACTTTCCAGTTTTGTCTGGCTGATAGGACGTTTGCCCTACCGCTGGCTTCGGCACACCGCAAACCTTCTAGGATCTATCGTATTTTTTTTCGACAAACGAGGGAAGCGAGTTGCCTCGGCCAATCTCGACGCGGCCTTTGGGAATTCGCGAACGGCTGCCGAAAAGCGCAGGATCGCTGTGGGCAGCTACAGGACGTTTGCGCGGACCATGCTGGAGCTTTTCTGGTCGCCGAATCTCAGCGAGTCCGTGGCGCGGCGCATCGCGCGATACGAGGGACTCGAGTTGGATTCTTGCCATAAAGACGCGCGGCAGGCCGCTGTCTATCTTTGCCTGCACTATTCGAACTTCGAGTGGCTGAGCCAGTTCGGCGCCTATACGATCGGCAATGGTCCGGTCATCGCGCAGCGATTCAAAAATCCTCTCATTGGCCGCATTTTCGACCGTATGCGTTCCAGCACCGGACACGATGTGATTCCGCAGGAACGCGCGATGATTCGAATGCTCAAGCACATGAAAGCCGGGGGGAAATTTGCGATGCTTTGCGACCTCAATCTCGACCCCAGCGAGGCAGGCGTGATCATTGACACATTCGGCGGGCTAAAGATTTGCGTGACACAGATGCAGGCGGCGCTCGCACTGCGGACCGGAGGCAAAATCGTTCCCGTCGAGTGCCGGCCTGAATCGGATGGCACATACCGCATGGTCTACCGCCAGCCCCTTGAGTTTCCCCCGGGAGCGACCGCGGCGGAAATTACCCAGCTTTGCTGGAACGTGCTCGAGCCATCCATTCACGAACAACCGGAATGCTGGCTTTGGGCCTACAAGCATTGGCGATTCCTTCCTGGGAACGATCGGACTGGCCGCTATCCGTTTTACGCCAATGTCGCCAAGCGCTTCGACAAGATGCTGGCGAAACAGGTGAAGAGCGCGTCTTCGAAGAGCCCGTCCGATGTAGTCTAAAAAGTGCAGAAATCGACTTAGTGATTTGTAGATGTCATGGGTTGTCGAGTGGGCGAGTGGAACGCATTGACATGCATCTGAGGAACTATCGGGTGGTACGGCAGATTGATCAGAGCACACCGCAGCCAGCACAGAAGTTTGAGCCGCAGGCAATTTTACCACTGGCTGGAAAAGCAGCGGCATCTGGCAGAGCGGGTGGTGGTTTGCTACGAGGCGGGCTGCTTTGGGTATGAGCCGGCCCGGCGCATGCAAGCCATAGGGACGGAAGTTTACGTCATAGCGCGGCAGGACTGGGATGAGCAAGGCAGGCGCCAGGTTAACGACAAGCACGACGCGCAGGTGATGTGCCGGCGGTTAAGCGAATATGTTGCCGGGCATCGCAAGGCGCTGAGCGTGGTGCGCATTCCTTCGCCCGAGGAGGAGGCACGACGCGCGCAGGGGCGGATGCGCGAGCAATTGCGGAGGCAGATCCGGCGCATGCAGGCGATGGGACGCAGCCTTTTGCTGCAAAGGGAAATGGCGGTAACTGGGCGCTGGTGGAAGGGCACAACCTGGGTGCGGATTATTCAGGGGATGCCGCCGTGGATGGTCGCGCAGCTGGAGAGCTGGAAGAAGCTCATCGAGCTGACCGAGAAGGAGGCGCTCCAAAACGAATCGCAGCTCAAGGCGGCCGCGCCGCGCGAGCTGATCTTTGGCGAAGGCGAGCTCACTCACGAACTGCTCGCCCGGGAACTGATCGATGCGCAGCGTTTCAAAAACGGCCGGCAGGTGGGCAACTATTTTGGACTTTGTCCGAGCGAAAGCACAACCGATCAGAGGCGTCGGATGGGTTCGATCACCAAGCATGGAAATCCGAGATTACGCCGCTTGATGGTCGAACTGGCCTGGCGGGTAAGCCGCTTTCAGCCGCAGTAACCGGGCGGTTCGCCAATGGGGAGCGCTGATCCAAAATCCCAAAGCCACCGCCGCGGCCCGCAAGAAAGCCATCGTGGCGCTGGCCCGCCGTCTCTCGGTGGACCTGTGGCGCATCGCCACCGGCCGTGTGAAGGCCGAGGAACTGGGCCTTGTAAAGAAAATAACCCCAAAGTGAAATCCGTGAAAGGATCTTTGCCTATAGGATAAACCTTGGCCGCTTGAAAACTTTGCAACGGCGCACGCTCGGAACCGGGCCTCTGGGCTTTGCAAAGAACCCGATCTGTAGATTGAGGGTGCTCGTTCCTCTTCAACGACCCGAATAAGTCATAATGCAGGCGCGCAGAGTTTGGCCGCATGCGGATAGCAGATTGCCCGTTGGAATAATAAATCGCCTTCGGAAGAAAGAAGAGGAAACGTCCAAAGAACCACCCAAACCCCAGTGTTGACCGCTTTAGTAAGTGAATGCGACGACTTGTTCACAAACCGGTTGGTCTGGCTTAGCGCCAGCGCCGGAGCTGTTTGCCCTGCGGGGCTCCGGCTGCCGCAACCTCGCCCTGCGGGCGTTTATGAACAAGCCTCAACCCTTTTCCCAGCGACAGCCAAGCTGATAAGTTAAACACAACCACAACGAACAAAAAACTGTTCCAACAATCCGCCCCGCTTGACACAACCCATAGCAGAGGCCCTTGTGTCAAGGGCCTGTGGATAGACAGGCGGTTGGCACAACCGCCTCGGCAACCTGCACCGCATCATTTGGAAGTCTCTTTCGGCATTCCAAATTAGATTTCGCGACAAGCTTCCAGCTACGGTTCGATAGTTTCCAGATAGGTGAATTTTCCATCCTGGACGCGGATCACGATTCCGGGTTTTTTAGGATCGCGACCTTGATCGAAGCTGATGCTTCCGGTGACGCCGGGAAAATCCCGCGTGGCGGCAATTGCGTCGCGAAGGGCCGCGGGGTCTGTAACGCCAGATCGTTTCAGGGCGTCCGCGAGGAGCCAAATGGAATCATACGTAAGAGCAGCAAGCGGCGGCGGAGGAGACTGGAATTTTGCGCCATAGGCGTCGTTGAAGAGCTTCACTTGGTCGGACGCCCGCTCGCTTGAAAAGTGAGACGCAAAGTAGCAGTTGTTCACAGCTTGTCCGCCGACCCTCAGAAACTCGACCGAATCCCATCCGTCCGTGCCCAGAAACGGGGCGTCGATCCCGAGCTGGCGGGCTTGTCGAATGATGAGCGCTGCTTCGGTGTAATAGCTTGGAAGGAAGATGCTATCAGGGTTTCTCTCCTTGATTGCGTTGAGTTGGGCGGTGAAATCCGTGTCGCCGGCGCGGTAGAACTCTTCGGCGACGATCGTGCCGCCGTGCTGGAGAAAGTCTGCCTTAAAAGCTTCCATCAGTCCGCTGCCGTATGGATTGGACGCGTCGAACAGGATTGCTGCTTTCTCGACATCGATCGATCGCGCAAATTTGGCCATCGTGGCAGCTTGGAAGGCATCTGTGTAGCCTGCGCGAAAAATGTAGTCTCCTGCCGCGGTGACTTTTTCGTTGGTGGCGCCGGGGGTGATCATTGCGATACCGCTCGCCTGCGCCATGGAAGCGGCAATGAGCGATCGGTCGCTCGCGATTTCTCCGACCAGAGCGGCGACCTTTTCGGTATTGATCAATTCGCTAACCACTGTGTGAGTTTGCTCCGGTTGAGATTCGGTGTCCTTGATGATGAGGCTTACCGGATGCCCGAGGACGCCTCCCGCCAGGTTGATTTCCTCGATAGCCAGCTTCGCGCCGTTCACCGCATCCATACCGAACGAGGCCTGCGGGCCCGACATCGGGGCAAAAAATCCAATCCGCGTAGCGAGTGGATCTTCGGGCGGTTGGGGCGAATCTGGCGGCTCCTCTGCGGCCGGCGCAGGCGTCTCCTGAGCGGCGGGCGTCTCCTGAGCGACTGGCGCAGGAGTTTCCTCAGCGGGTGGCGCAGGCGTCTCGTGAGCGGGTGGGGTAGGCGTCTCGGCGGTGGCCGGGGTCGGAGTTTCTGCGAACTGCGGCGTCGGTGCCTCAGCAGCTGGCTTCTTCTCACAGCTCGCGAACGCAAAGGTCATGATGAGGGCGAGGGGGAAAAGGGACGTCCACTTCACGGCGCGAAGTGTAGGGCAGCTGTGGTCTCGCGCAACCGAGTTATTTGCGAAGGGGAGGATCCAGAAGCAGCTCTTGCCGCGCGAAACTCGGTTAACGTCACCAGCTTATTTGGAAATCGCCGAAGTTGCTCTGGATGGCGAGTCAGGAAATACTAGTTTGATTGTATGCCCCTAGAATACGACCTCCAGGCGGAAAAAAAAGCCTTCGAAATCAACATGGACCCGCGCATTTATGGGGCTTTTGCGGAAATTGGTGCGGGCCAGGAAGTGGCCCGAAGGTTTTTCTCGGTCGGCGGAGCTGCCGGCACTGTCGCCAAGACAATTTCCGCCTACGATATGACGTTTTCAGACGCCATTTACGGCGCTTGCGGGCGTTACGTGAGCCGGGCCCGGCTTCATAGCATGTTGACGCACGAATACAGCCTGCTCATCGAGCGTCTCGACGCGAAAGTCGGCGGGGTGCGGACTTTTTTTGCCTTTGCGGACACGGTTGCGGCGCGAAGTTTTCGCAGGCACGCCGAGTCTCAAGGCTGGATGGGTATTTGTTTCCAGACCGAGCCGCGCGGCGAAACCAACGAGATCATCATTCATGTTCGGATGCTCGATCCGCGCAACCTCCAGCAGCAGGAGGCGCTCGGCATCGTCGGTGTTAATCTGATATATGGCGCGTTTTTCCTGAGGAAGAATCCGGAAGCTCTCGTGGGTTCGTTGCTCGATGATTTGGGTGCTGGCCGCATCGAGATCGACATGATCCGCTTCAGCGGACCGGACTTCGCCGAAGTCGATGACCGCATCATGGCCTTGCAACTGGTGACGCAGAATCTCACAAACGCTGCACTCTTCCGCGCCGACGGCGAGATCGTGAATGCCGCCGATGCTCTTTACAAAAAGCCGTTGCTGGTCGAGCGGGGAAGTTTCCGGCCGGTCACGCTTGTTGCCGACGATATGCTGAACTGCGCCCGCGGAATGTTCATGCGTGAAGAGACCGTGAAGGACGCGGAGCCGGAAATCTTGATGGAAATCACAATGAAGAATCTGCTGGCGAGCGGGGAACTTGATCTGCGTGATTTTCTGGACAGGGTCGATATGCTTGGCGCCATGGGACGCACGGTGCTCATCTCGAACTACGGCGCCTATTATCGTCTCGTCAATTATCTGACACGCTACACCGATTCCCTGATCGGCCTGCCCCTTGGCATTCCAGCGATGGCTGAAATCCTGGAGGAGGAATACTATCGGGATCTTGACGGCGGGATTCTCGAGGCGCTTGGGAGGCTTTTCAAAACAGGGGTCAAGCTTTACGTATACCCTTTTTTGAATCCTAACGGCGATCTCGTGACCGCCCAGAATTTCGAGGTTGCGCCAAACCTGGTGCACCTCTACACGCACCTTCTTGAGAACGGGTTCATCGAGCCCGTCGAAGGTCACAATCCGAGCTATCTGCCTATCAAGTCGTCGGAAGTTCTCGCCAAAATTCGTGCCGGAGCTCTGGGCTGGGAACGAATGGTCTCTCCCGAAGTCGTGAAGATAATAAAAGAGCGCCGGCTTTTTGGATTTCAAGACGAGTTCGTGAACAAGAACTGATCGAGCAGGCGCGATTTTTCTCCGATGTCCGGCGGGCTGCTGGTGGAGAAGTTATTATCTTCATATAAGCTGGGGCATGCCGTTGAACCACCACATAGAAACCGAAGTCCCCACCCGCAGCATTCCTCTCCGCTCCGAGGTTCTTCCCGGTGACACCTGGGATCTTACACCGCTTTATCCCAGAGACGAAGCATGGGAGGAGAGTTTCAGGCAGTTGCAGGAGGACTACGGGAAGATTTCCGATTTTCGCGGCAGGGTTGGAGAGAGTCCTGCGACGCTACGGGATGCGCTGGAATTCGAGAAGGGTGTCGATATACGCATCGAACGGCTAAGCCGGTACGCTGCCCTTCGTGTCGCCGAGGACGCTTCGAATGATGCGTCGCTTTCTCGCGAGGCCCGCCTCGACAGCCTCCGTGTCCGGATCGGTGAAGCATTTTCTTTTCTGTTTCCTGAGATCCAGGCGATTGCCGACGAGACCTTCGACCGCTACCTCGCTGATGAGGCGCTACTCGAGTGGGTGGTTCCTCTCAAGAAGCTTCGCCGGCTCAAGCCTCACACATTGACCGCCGGTGAGGAGCGTCTTCTCGCGTTGGGCTCCTCCGCTCTGCGCGGGCATCAAGAAACCTTTTCGCAACTTACCAACGTGGATATGAGTTTTGGTGTTGTCCGCGATGGTTCGGGGAAGGACCGCGAGTTGACGCAGAGTTCCTTCTCCTCGTTTCTCCAGCAGCGAGATTCCTCCGTGAGACGCGAGGCGTTTCATAAGTTCTACGCAGAGTTTAGGGATCATCAATTTACCCTCGCGTCGTCCCTCGGAAGCTCGATTCGTGCAGATGTTTTCGATGCCCGCGCCAGAAACTATCCCTCGGCGATCGAGGCGGCGCTTTTCTTGGACGATGTGCCCCCAAGTGTCTATGACAACCTGATAACAACTGTCCGAGGCCGTCTTTCGCCGCTCTACCGTTATTTCGATTTGCGCAGGCGCGTTCTGGGTCTGCAGGAGATCCATCAGTACGACACGTTCGTCCCCATGGCCGGCGACATTCAAACCGGCATGAAATGGGACGAGGCGGTGGAGAATGTGCTCGGCGCGCTTACTCCGCTCGGCGACGAATACCTTTGCACGCTGGGCGATGGATTGCGCGGAGGACGATGGTGCGACCGGTATGAAAACAAGGGCAAGCGCAGCGGCGCATTCAGCTACGGCACTTATACGAGCCCGCCATACATCATGATGAACTATAAGTCCGATGTATTTTCCGACGTGTACACGCTCGCGCACGAGGCCGGCCATTCGATGCACACCTGGTATGCGCAGAGGGCGCAAAGCTATCAGAATTACCATTATCCCATTTTTCTTGCGGAAGTGGCTTCGACTTTTAACGAGATTCTGCTTACCGAGCATTTGTTGAAGACGACCAGCGAGCAAAGGATGCGGGCCTACGTCATCAACCGGCAGGTTGATGACCTGCGCTCCACTCTTTACCGGCAGACCATGTTTGCAGAATTCGAAAAGGCCACTCACGCGGCCGAAGAAGCTGGCGAACCGCTCACCCTTGAGGGCTTCAAAAAAATTTACCGCGGGCTGCTGGACGCGTATTTTGGGCCCGATTTTGTGATCGATCCCGAACTGGAGCTCGAAGGACTGCGGATCCCGCATTTCTATAGTGCGTTTTACGTTTATAAGTACGCCACCGGAATCTCCGCGGCGGTGACCTTGGCGGGCCAGGTTCTCGAGCGCGGCAACCCCGCGAGATACTTAAGTTTCCTCCGGAGCGGGGGCAGCCGATTTCCCATTGAGACGCTTGCTGAGGCTGGGGTGGACATGAGTTCTCCGGCCCCCGTTGAGGCCGCGTTAGAGCTTTTCGAACGACGAGTGATTGAACTGGAAGCGTTGCTCGGCTAGGAGACTGCCGACTTGAAATAGAAGTGCCATTCTATGGATAGGTTCGCAGTTAGCTTAAACAAAGAGGTTGCGGACGCCTGTCGCCGTAGCTGATACGCGCCTCATATGATCTCTGAGCCCACAGTCTGGCGCAGGCGCAGTCCAGGTGATCTCTCGATGGAAATGCCCGAAGCTTCCGCAGGGAGACGTGCCTGCGGCGGTGGAACGATCGAAGCGAGCGTTTCCCGGCTGGCAACGATTGAGCCTCGATGAGCGAAAGGCCACTCTTGCGCTGTGCCGGGAAAGACTGAAGGCGAAGCAGGAGGATCTGGCGCGCTGGATTGCTTTGGAAGTCGGCAAGCCTCTTCGGGAAGCTCGCCTTGAACTCGGCGCTGTGATCGCAAAGTTCGACCTCACGTTCTCCGATGCGGATCGATTTTTTGCGGACCAACCCGTCTCAGACGGTCCATAT
Organism: uncultured Verrucomicrobiae bacterium; assembly: GCA_963810765.1. GTDB lineage: Bacteria > Verrucomicrobiota > Verrucomicrobiia > Chthoniobacterales > Terrimicrobiaceae > DASTFP01. The sequence goes on along the minus strand of CAWEOV010000006.1, from coordinate 116,914 downwards.
CAGGCGATTGTGCGCCGGCGACCACGCGGACCAGCGGCAGTCGTTGCGCCGTTCAATTTTCCGATCCATCTCGGACATGGTGCGGCGGTAGCTTACCTGCTTGCCGGCAATTCTGTGATCTTCAAGCCGTCTCCGCTCGCGGCAAATGTGGGAGCCGCGTATGCGGCAGAAATGCAGGCTGTCCTGCCCGAAGGCGTCTTTGAACTGATTCAAGGGTGGGGAGCGACGGGACGGGAACTCTGCCTTCATCCCGGTGTACGGTCGGTTTGCTTTACGGGTTCAATTCCAGTCGGAACGGCCCTCGCCAAGGAATTGGCGGCAGACTATTCGAAGTCCCTCGCGCTCGAACTCGGCGGGAAAAACGCTCTGATGGTTTTTTCGGATGCGGACCTCGACCGTGCAGCCGATGCGGCCGCAGATGGTCTTTGCCTGACAACGGGTCAACGCTGCAATTCCACAAGCCGCATTCTTGTTCATCGCGCAGTCGAGGAGCAGTTCATCGCGAGATTGCTTGATTCGTTGCGCCGCTATGTTCCTGGAGATCCGACGGATGAGGCAACCATGCTCGGTCCGCTTGCAAGCGAGCCTGCGCTGAACCGCTACTCGGACATTACGAATCGTCCCGGCGAATGGCTCCTCGCGGGAGAGGCGCTCTCCGAGGTTTCCGGCAAGCGTGGTTACTATGTTAAGCCGGCCGTCCTCTATTCCCGGGCAGGCTCGCCCCTTGGAGAGCAGGAGGTCTTTTGTCCAGTGGCTACTTTCGAATCCTTTCGCGATTTCGGCGAAGCGATGGCGCTGCACGAATCGACACCTTTCGGCCTTACTGCATCCATCTTTACGAGTTCGGAGAGGACGTTTCGATCCGCCGGAGACCACCTGGAAGCGGGAAACCTCTATTGGAATCTGCCCACGACCTTCTCGCCATCCACTTTGCCGTTTGGCGGTCTGCGAGCGTCCGGCAATGGTAAACCAGGAGCACGCGGATTCATCCGGTTTGCCGCGGACGAGCAGGCCGTGCAATGGGCAGCGTGATTAAGTGAAGAGTTTTCATTGCGCCGCGCGTTGCTTACTTTCCCGTGACTTTGTATGAAGCGTGGATTTCTGGAGAAACTCATCGAACGCATCGGGCTCGTGCAGCCCGGGGACGTTCAGAGCTATCTTGTCGAGATTGCACGCGAAAAGGGGTTTCTTGAGACGATCTTCAACGCGATTCTCGAAGGCGTGATCGTCACTGATCCGGCTGGCCGTATTATCTATCTCAATCGCGCCGCCTGCGGGTTCTTTGGAATCAACGCGGAAGACAGCCTCGGCAAACCGCTGGGAAAGGTCGTGCGCGGACTCGATATCGGACAAACTTCGGGCCCAAGCGACGTCGTCAGCCGCGATTTCGAGGTCTTTTATCCGGAAAACCGATTCCTGAATTTCTACATCGTGCCGCTGATTAGCGAAGACGCGCATAAGGAACTCGTTGGACGCGCGATCATCTTGCGCGACATCACTCAAAATCGCCGCGCGACGCAGGAGACCATCGAAAGCGAGCGCTTTTCTGCGCTCACTCTTCTCGCGGCCGGAGTGGCGCATGAGATCGGAAATCCACTCAACTCACTGGACATTCATCTTCAGTTGATGCAGCGGCGCATCAAGAAACTACCCGCCAAAAGCCGCCCGGAGTTTAGCGAATCGATCCACATTGCCCGGCTGGAGGTCGCTCGCCTTGATCATATTATCACGCAATTTCTGCGCGCGATCCGGCCTCAGCCGCTCACCACGCAAATGGGAGACGTCAACGTGGTCATTGAAGAATCCGTCGCCTTTCTCGACGCCGAACTCAAAGATCGAGACATCCTGGTTGAACTGGAACTCGAAAGATCTCTTGCGTCGATTGAGATGGATCGTGACCAGATCAAACAGGCGTTCTACAATGTCATTCGCAACGCCTTCCAAGCAATGAAAAGCGGCGGAATTCTACGAATCCGCTCAGGGGCCGATGAAACTCATCAGTTTGTTTCCTTTTCCGATACAGGCGGCGGCATACCTCCCGAAAACATCAGCCGCGTGTTTGAGCCTTACTTTACGACGAAGGCGGTCGGCTCGGGTCTGGGGCTGCTCATTGTTCGCCGCATCGTTCGAGCTCACGGTGGCGAGGTCATCATCGAAAGCGAGCAAAACAGGGGGCTGACATTGACGATTCGATTGCCGCGAGCCGACCGGCGCGTTCGCTTCCTTGAGCAGGGAGCCGCAGGAGACGGACGAAATCCACCTTGACGTCGTCCGAATCTGGGTACTGTGGTTGGTGTGGAACAGTCGGCACCATCAATTCGTGATTTTCCGGAGAACGAAACCGTCAACCGGCCCAATGCCAATACCGCATACATAGCGATCACAGCCCTGGTCGTTATTGCTTCAGTTTGCATCCTTTTGCTCACCAACAATCGGGCAGATCTTTGGCCAACAGTGGCAATGATCGGATCGCTTTGTGGTTTTGGGGCCATCATGTCGTTCTTTGTGACGCGACCCAAGCTGTAGGGTTTTTTGGACTTGCGAGGGCAGGCGCGCCGCGCAGGGGCGTGAAAACGAAGCGATAGGCCAGATGCCATTCGCTTCGGCAGGCTTGCAGGACTTTCCGCCTTGCCGGCAGGCGCTTCGGCAGCTAGGGTAGCATTGTGCTTTCCGCGTTGGCTCCACTCATTGGAGGAATTGTGGGGACTGCCGCGATGAGTGTGCTGCTCCTTTTTCCACGCTGGCTCGGCATCGGAAAAATTGATGTGATTCCTGCAGTGGGGGCGCTGATTACCGGTAAAGCCGAGAACGCGCTCTCCATAGGGTATGTTGTTCATTTCGCATCAGGAATTATCTTTGCCTACATTTACTGGGGGCTCTTGGTTCTGATGAAAATGCCCATTGTGTGGTGGGCTTTTGGGATGGCAGGATTTATCCACGGTATCGTTGTGATGCTTCTGGTGTGCATTACGGTAATGGAGCATCACCCGATCGCGCGCTATCACGAGCGCGGGCCAATGACCGGCCTTGCGCAGCTCTTCGCGCACATCGTTTACGGCGTTGTGGTGGGTTTGATCGTTCATGCCCTGCAATGAACTTGGCGCGTCAATCTGAGGAGTTAGGCTGCCGGGCGTGATCTTTAATCAGATTAAGAGCGCAGTGGAGTTCGCCTCGCATCTGCCGCGCTATCGAGAGATTGTCGTCATTCTTTGGAAATACGGGTTTGCCGATGTCTTACGACTGGTCGCCCTTCAGCATTTTCTCGGTATCGAGGATGCCACGATAACCCTCCACGAGGAGGGATTGCTGTCGAAGCCGCTTCCGGAAAGAATGCGCCTCGCTCTGGAGGAACTTGGCCCGACCTTCGTTAAGTTTGGCCAGATTGTCAGCTCGCGACGCGACCTCGTCACAGACGAGTACTACGTCGAGCTTTGCAAGCTGCAGACGGAGGTGCCGCCCTTTCCTGCAGATAAAGCGAAATCCATTATCGCTGACGAACTGGGAAAACCGGTTTCCGGGCTTTTCAAGAAGTTCGACGACAAGCCGGTGGGAAGCGCGTCCATCGCGCAGGTGCATGCCGCGCAGCTGCCGGACGGCACGAGGGTAGCTGTCAAGGTTCAGCGGCCGGACATTGAGGAAGTGATCGAACTGGATCTCGCCGTTCTGCTCGATCTTGCGCGGTTTGTGGAGAGGCATGTCCCGGAAATTTCCGGAGTCAATCCGATCGGCGTGGTTCTGGAGTTTTCCTCCACCTTGCGCAGGGAGCTTGATTTCAACAACGAGGCATTCAACATCGAGCGGTTCGGCGCGCAATTTGCCAATAACCAGTGGATCAAGATTCCGACCGTCTTCCGCGAACTGAGCACGCCACGAGTGCTGGCGATGGAGTTTATTTCCGGGCTGGACATCATGAATGTTCCTGCCCTTGAGCGGGCCGGCATCGATCCGGCGGAGCTCTCCGAGCACGTCGCCGAACTCATCTACGAACAGATTTTCGACCACGGTTTTTTCCACGGCGACCCGCATCCGGGCAACATGCTCGTCCTTCCGGGAGGCGTGACGGGCCTGCTTGACTATGGAATGATGGGTTCCTTTTCGCCGCCGTTTCGTTCGAGCATCGCATACCTGATTGCGGGCCTTGCGGAGAAGAACCATCAGGAAGTGATGGGTTCGATTCTCGAGATGAGCGAAGAGGGATTTGCCGCCAATCCGGGGAAGATGCTGTCTGACGTTGAAGCCTTCAGCGACCAGCATCTCAACCAGCCCTTGCGAGATATCAAGCTCAGTGAGGTGCTAAACCAGCTCCTCGAGATGCTGCGCAATAATCACCTCCGCATGAAGGGAAGCTTCTACCTCGGAGTCAAGGCGCTCACGCAAGTGGAAGCCATTGGTCGTTCCCTCAATCCCGATCTCAACTTCATCAATATTGGCGAGCCCTATGCGATGAAGCAGATCGCAGGCAAATACAATCCTGCGCGGCTCTTCGCCCTCGCGCGGAAGCTGTTCGGCGGAAGCCTGGATTTTCTGGAAGATTTCCCGCACGACTTCCGTCAAGTCTATCAGCGCATCAAGCACGGGAAGATCAACATTCCGCTCCAGCATAAGATCGACCCGGAAGGCTTTGAACCACTGCGCAAGACGCTAGATTCGATCGCAAATCGGCTGACAAACGCAATTCTTGCCGCATCCGTCTTGATTTGCTCGAGCATTCTCGTGCTATCGGGCGTCCCCCCCAAAATTGGCGGCGTTTCAATCATTGGCTTGGCAGGGCTCCTCTGGGGAACGTTCATGTGCCTTCGGCTCGTCCTTTCCATCTGGAAACACGGCGGACTGTAGCGGCATGCTGGTTTTCGCCTAAAGCAAACGCCGTCGGAAATTCGGGACTTGATTCCGGCATTTACCGGCCATAGCGAAGTCTGCGCCGATAACAACGCGCCTTTGCTGGAAGTCGGGCGAGTGCGGCGTATAGTGAAAGTCTATGGATAGCTTCGGACGCGTGATTGATTATCTGCGCATTTCGGTGACCGACCGTTGCAATGAGCGCTGCCTTTACTGCATGCCAGAAGGCTACAAGGGCTGGGCACAAAAAGCGGATCACCTCACGGCGGACGAAATTATCCGTGTGGCTGGAGCGGCCTGCCGTCTAGGATTTCGAAAATTTCGGCTGACGGGCGGTGAGCCGTGCATTCGCAAGGATTTGGTTCAAATCGCCGCTGGTATATCGCGGTGTGCGGGGGTGCAGTCACTTGGCGTGTCCACCAACGGCACGCGTCTGGTCTCGCTGGCGGCGCCGTTGCGGGAGGCCGGCGTCGATTCGGTTAACCTTAGCCTGGACGCGCTGCAGCCAGTCCTCTATCGCAAGATCACGGGCGGGGAAGTTTCCGCTGTTCATTCCGGGATCATGGCGGCTCTTGCGGCGGGGATTCCTCGTATCAAGCTGAACTGCGTGCTGATGCGAGGAATTAATGAGGGAGAAATTTGGCCGTTGATCCATTTTGCCGCTGAGCGTGAGCTTCCGATCCGCTTTATCGAATTGATGCCGGTCTCGAGAACGGATGTGCTGACGGAAGAGAATTTTCTCTCTGTGAGTGAAGTCATGTCGCGGCTGGCAGAACGGGACGAACTTTCGGCGATGGACTCTCCGCATCTCGGTCACGGTCCTGCTCGCTACTGCAGGCTTGCAAAGTCTGGCGCGACGGTCGGGTTTATCGGCGCGATGACGACCTCCGATTTTTGTGCCGGCTGCAACAAAATCCGCCTGACTGCCGACGGGAGGATCCGGCCGTGCCTCGGCCGGCATAACGAACTGGACTTGCTCGGCGCTCTCCGCCGCGGCGAGGGCGGCGTGGAGCAACTGCTGGAGGAGGCCATCGCGGCCAAGCCCGAAGATCACGAATTCGGTAATTGCTATCAGCCTGGGCGGCCCATGACGGCCATTGGAGGATAGTCGCGTGGGGGAGCTTCGCGTGCTTTTTTTTGCTTCTGCGCGTCAAGCCGCAGGATGTGCTGACGCCACGGTGGCTTGTGAGGCAGAGGGAATTTGCGAAGCGGTCTTCTGGGAGCGGCTCCTTGCGAACTATCCGTCATTGGCCTCGCTGCGCGGTTCGGTCCGAGTCGCGAAAAACTGCGAGTATCTTGCCGCGGGCGAGGATTTTCGCCCGGGCGACGAAGCCGCTTTGATTCCACCGGTGTCTGGAGGGTAGGTCGTTTGCCACACTGGGATCAGGCCACGGACTCGGCTAGGACTACGTTCCGCGACCCGTTTAGGATTTTCGACCAAGCATGGATGTAAGAATTCAGTTCACGAACCAAATGATTGGCAGATCTGGCAGCGCCCCGAGCGATCGAGCGGGCGCTGTGGTCGAGTTCGAGGGCATTGTGCGAGGCATCGAGCGAAACGCAAGGATATCCGGGCTGATGTATGAAATTTATGAGCCGATGGCAGATCGCATTGTGAGACGCATTGTCGAAGAATTGAACACCGAGTATCCCTGCCTTGCGCTCCTTGTCGCTCATCGTCACGGTTTCGTTCCTGTCGGAGAGACATCGATCTATGTCCGCATTGAAGCCCTCCATCGCACCGAGGCCATCAGGATGCTGGAGCACTTCATGAATCGCCTCAAGGCTGATGTTCCCATTTGGAAAGCCGGCTCTGTCCCATGTTGAGCGTCGATGAAGTCTGGTCTTTGATCGACCGCGAGGTGAGCCCATTGCCTCCGGTCCGAGTGCCGCTCGGCGAGTCGCTCGGGCGGCGCCTTGTCGGGGAAATTCTGGCGGACGCCGACATGCCTGCATTCTGTCGTTCTGCAATTGACGGCTACGCGGTGCCCGAAGGGTCCGAGCCGGGTTTGTTCCGTGTCATCGAGGAAGTCAGGCCGGGGATGAAGCCATTTCTCGCTCCGGATGCGGCAGAGGCAGTGAAGGTTTTCACCGGAACCGCGCTTCCGGAGTCGGGCATTGGCCTCATCATGGTCGAAGACACGGAAAGTGAAGCCGGCAGAGTGCTCACTCGTGCGGCGGCAACTCGCAAGCATGTGCGTATGAGGGGGTCTCAGGCCAAGCGCGGGGATGTGTTGCTCCCCGCGGGAGCAATCGTCAATCCAGGGACTGTTGCTTTGCTTGCTTCCGTTGGCATAACGGAGCCCCTCGTCTCACGCGGGGTAAGAGCGGCCCATCTCGTAACCGGAAGTGAGTTGGTTCCGGCGAATTCGGAGCCGCCGCCTGGTTTTATTCGCGACAGCAACTCTCCTTTGGTCGCCGCCCTGCTCTCGGAAGCGGGTGCCAACCGGACGTTTCATCGCCATGTCTCCGAGAGCGTCGCGGAGGCGGTGGCGGCCCTGGAAAGTGTGGACGCCGATTTGTTTTTGATCAGCGGCGGCGCAAGTGTCGGTGCCTACGACGGAACAATGGAAATCCTGAAGCGATTGGGCTTCGCCGTTCATTGTTCGAAGGTTAAGAGCCGACCAGGGAAGCCTCTGATTTTTGCGACGCGAGACGCCAGCGCGGCCTTTGGTCTGCCGGGCAATCCGCTGTCGCACTTTGTGTGTTTCCACCTTTTTGTCCGGCGGGCGATCGACGCGATGTCCGGCCGCTCCCCGCAACGCACGGCGTTCGTTCGAATCGAAGGAGAGCCACCGCAGTCGGATCCGCGGGAAACATGGTGGCCCGCCAAGGTTCGAGTGGAGGAGGCACAACTCGTGGCCAAAGCCATTCCGTGGAAGGATTCCTCGGACCTGACCGGGCTTGCCCCGGCCAATGCTCTGCTTCGCATCGGTGCGGACGCGACGAACGGACTGGTCGCAGCGCTGCTTTTTGGCAGTCTCGCGGGATGAGCGAGTTTTCCCATCTCGAGCCGGGAGGCACTGCGCGCATGGTTGACGTCAGCCTAAAGCCGGAGCAGGAACGCCGGGCGATCGCCGCAGGCCGCATCGTTTGCCAGGCACAGACCATCGCGTCTCTGAAAGAGCGCGCGCTCCCGAAAGGCGATGCTCTCGCGGTGGCGCGCATCGCGGCTATTCAGGCCGCGAAGGTCACCGCCCATCTGATTCCCCTTTGCCATCCTCTTCCGCTGAATCATGTCGCCGTGGACTTCGAAGTTGGAGAAAATGAAATTGCAATTCGGTGCGAAGTAACCACCCGTTCGGTAACCGGCGTCGAGATGGAGGCTTTGACGGGAGTGACGATCGCCGCGCTGACGCTCTACGATATGATGAAATCTGCCGACAAGACGATGCGCATCGAAGGAATCGCGCTTGTCAGCAAGGTCAAGACATGAAAGTGGCGCGTCTGACGATCAGCGACAGGGCCTCGGCCGGAGTCTACGCGGACAAGAGCGGGCCAGAAATTGAACGCGTTTTCCACGAGATATGGAAAGAGCCTTGCGACATGGTCGCCCGAATCATCCCCGATGAGCGCGAAAACATCAGCCGCACGCTCGTTTTTCTTGCAGACCAGGAACGTTGCGACTTGATCCTGACGACAGGTGGCACCGGGCCTGCAAGAAGGGACGTCACGCCTGAGGCAACCCGTGATGTCATCGAAAAGGAACTTCCCGGTTTTGGCGAGGCTCAGCGTGCGCTCTCGTTTCGCACCGTGCCGACTGCCATCCTCTCGCGAGCAATTGCCGGCGTGCGCGGCAGGTCGCTAATCATAAATCTTCCCGGTAACCCAAAAGCAATCGCCGAATGCTTTCCTCCGCTTGTTCCAGCCATCCGTGAGGCGCTGCGCCATCTCAGGGAGTGAGCATCAAGAAGTTTGTCGAAAAGGCCGCTTCTCATATTCAGACTGTTTCCGAGATTCCGCCAGATCTTCTCTTCGAATCCCGACAAACTTCTCGCTAGATCTTGTTAATGACCTTGTGCAGCGTAGTGGTGCTCTCGCTAAGGAGGTCGCCAAGGACGGATGATGCCTTGGTCAGAAGGCCGTGAGCCTGATGCTTTGCCTCGAGACGGGTTTTGTGAGTGGTCTCGGCTCCGCTGCGGATGCCTTTCCGCAAGAGAGCGGCGGCCTTGTCAACAAGTTTTAGGGCATCATTGGCAAGTGCTTCTTCGCGCGGTCCGGCAGGAGCTGGCTTTTTCGTTGTTCGGGATCTGGCTGTCTTGGGGGCACGTTTATTGGCTGTGGTTTTCTTATTCGTTGTGGCCATGCATCAACCTTACCCCCAAGCCATGCGCTTGCCAAGAGGCGGCGCTGAGGCAATTATGGCGTGTTCCATGGAAGCTTTGATCGACCTACTTCAGAAAAATGCTCTCACCCCGCGTGAGGATATCGCCCGAATGCTCGATATGACTATTGATCAGGTCGAGGCGGAAATTTCGCGGCTCGAACGCGAAGGGGTGATCCTCGGCTATCAAACAATCATCAACCGGGAAAAATGGGATACTGATATTGTCACCGCTGTCATTGAGGTGAAGATCACGCCCGAGCGCGACGGCGGATTCGATCGCATCGCCTCGCGCATCGCGAAATTCGAGGAGGTGCAAACCTGTTACCTGATGAGCGGCGGTTACGATCTTCTTATCATTGTCGAGGCGACAAATCTTCGCGGTGTCGCTGCCTTCGTCGCCGAAAAGTTAAGCACCATCGAGGCCGTGCAGGCGACGGCGACGCACTTCCGGCTCAAGACCTACAAAGAGAACGGCGCCTTCCATCATTTCGACCACGCGCCAGAGCGCCTGGCCGTTTCGCCATGAGTATTCAAATCGCCGACCACGTTCGCGACATCCCGCGCTCGGGTATTCGCGATTTTTTCGAGATCGTCCAGAGCATGGACGACGTGATCTCGCTGGGAATCGGCGAGCCGGATTTTGCCACGCCATGGCATATCCGCGAGGCCGCGATCTATTCGCTGGAGAAAGGACGCACGGGTTACACCTCCAATCTTGGCCTCCCGCGCCTGAGACGCGCGATTTCCAGCTATGTCGAGGACCATTTTGGGGTCCACTACGAGCCGCTGAGCGAAGTCCTGGTTTCCGTTGGTGTGTCTGAGGCGATCGACATCGCTTTGCGAGCCATCTTGAACCCTGGCGACGAAGTGCTCTATCATGAGCCTTGCTACGTTTCCTACAGTCCCAGCGTCGTTCTCGCTCGCGGCGTGGCTCGCGCCATCCCTACGAAGGCCTCAGACCACTTCGTGCTTCGTGCTGAAGCCCTGGAACGGGCCATTACGCCGCGCTCAAAGCTCCTCATGCTGAATTTCCCCACCAATCCCACTGGCGCCACAATGCCCGGTGAAGAGCTCGAAAAGATTGCCGCAGTTTGCGTCAAACACGACCTGATTGTGCTGTCGGACGAAATCTACAGCGAATTGACCTACGACTCCGCGGCGCATCCGTCTTTGGCCGCGTTGCCTGGCATGAGAGAGCGCACGATCCTTCTTCACGGCGTGTCGAAGGCCTACGCCATGACAGGATGGCGAATCGGTTTTGCCTGCGCGCCGCAACCGGTGATCGAGGCGATGATGAAGATCCACCAGTATGCGATCCTCTGCGCGCCTATCATGGGGCAGGACGCTGCCATAGAGGCGCTTGAACGCGGAGAAGAGAGCATGCTCAAGATGCGACGTGAATACGAGATGCGCCGCAACTATATCTTGCGCGGCTTCAACGACCTCGGCCTCGAATGTTTCAAGCCTCGCGGGGCATTCTACGTGTTTCCGAAAATTGCCTCCACCGGTCTGACGAGCCGGGAATTTTCCCTCCAGCTGCTGCGGGAAAAGAAAGTCGCCGTGGTTCCAGGCAGTGCGTTTGGCGCGAGCGGCGAAGGCCATGTGCGCTGCAGCTATGCCACTGCGCTCGATCAAATCAAAATCGCCATCGAACGAATTGCAGAGTTTTGTAGCAGACTTGGCACAAATAAGGCGGCTGCCTAGAGCGATTTACGATTGTTTCTACGATATATCCTTAACAATATGACAGCAATTGCGGCGCCAAGGGAGGAGAACAAATTTGCTTGGTTGTCAGCGATCCTTGCGGTACATCGCTTTGACTGGATGCTCATCGAGGACGTTCGACTCAATGCCACCGAGTTTGGCAGGGTCATAGAGCTGAATCCCCACATAGTAGAAGATCGGACTCACTGGCGCTTGCTGGGACACAAGGATGGCTTCGGCCTGGCGGAGAATCGCGAAGCGTTTGGACGGATCGGTTTCCTTCGCCGCATCCGCGATGAGCCGGTCGTAGGCCGGATCGCTCCAACCGGTGCGGTTATTCCCATTCCCAGTGACGAACATATCTAGAAAGGTGTTGGGATCCGGATAATCCCCGACCCAACTGGAGCGAGCGATACCATAGTCGAGAGAGGAGAGGGAGTTCAGGTAGACCTTCCACTCTTGAAGGGCCAGGTTGACCTTCACGCCGAGGTGCTGAAGCCACATGGCCTGAAGCTCGACCGCAATGTCGCGATTTTGCTGACTTTCGTTGTAAAGGAAGGTGGTGAGAGGAAACCCCTTGCCATCCGGATAGCCAGCTTCAGCCAGCAGCCGGCGAGCTGCTTCGGGATCGTATCGTAATCCGTCTGGCGACCCATACCCCGCGATGCCTGGAGGTACGAAGCTGGTGGCGGGCAGTTCTCCCGCGCGTGTGATTTTTTCCACAACCCGGCCCTTGTCTACGACCATCGCAAAGGCGCGGCGAACGCGCGGGTCGTTGAACGGTGGTTTCGAGCAGTTAAAGCGCAGAAAATAGATTCCGAGAAAGGGAGCGGAATGGAAGGCGGGGGTCTTTTTCAGCTCGTCCAGCAGCGCATTGGGAGTGAGATTCTTGTCCACGATCAAGTCGGCGAGGCCGCCGGAATAGAAATTGAATGCGACCGTAGCCACACTGATGGGGAGGGCTTCGACGCTTTCCATAGCAACCTTCTTGGCGTTCCAGTAGTTGGTGTTCTTGCGCAGGCGGATCCTGTCGTTGATCCGCCACTCTTCGAGCACATAAGCGCCATTTCCCACGATTCTGCCCGGCTTGACCCAGTCGTCTCCGAATTCTCTGATGCGCTCGACGGGCACAGGTTGCAAGGGTGGGGTGGCGCAAAGGTCAAGAAAGAACGGCGTGGGGTTCTCCAATGTCACCTCCAGGGTTTGGTCATCGAGCGCTTTCACACCCACCTCCGAGAAGTCCGTAATCTTGCCCTCGGCGAAAGGCTGCGCGTTTTTCAAATAGAAAAGCTGGTAGTTGTAACTGGCCGCGGTTTCCGGCGACAGGGTGCGCTTCCAGGAGTCCACGAAGTCTCTCGCAATGACCGGGCGACCATCGCTCCATCTCGCGTCCGGCCGGATCTTGAACGTGTAAACCTTTCCGTCCTCGGAGATTGTCCACGACTCAGCCGTTCCTGGACCGGATTTGCCGTGAGCGTCAAAGGTGGTGAGTCCCTCGAAGAGTGCGTTGACGATGCGCCCCTCCGGCTGGCCAGTGATGATGGAGGGATCGAGAGTCTCGGGCTCCGCCCCATTAACAAAGACTAGATCGGCACGTTTTTGTGGGGGTCCGCAACCGCCGATTGCCAATAGGACAAGAAGGCCGAGCGCGCGCAAGTTCATCGCCGATCAATAAAGACCAATCCCTCACGTGCTTCAAATGCTCGCAGGCATTGCGACGGCTAAAGCAACTCTCAAGGTTGATGCTACAAGAGCTCGGCGATCTGCACCGCGTTCAGTGCCGCGCCTTTGAGAAGCTGGTCGCCGCAGACCCAGAACGCCAGGCCGTTGTCCAGCGCACAATCAATGCGCAGCCTTCCAACGGCGCAAACATCTTCCCCCGCGTAGTCGAGTGGCATCGGATAGACGTTGTCCGTGGGATCATCGCGCAGCTCAACCCCGCGAAAGGCTATAATGGCCTCCCGGGCTTCAACCACAGTTACTCGCTCTTGAAACTCGGCACTTACGGCTATCGAGTGAGCGCGAAAAACCGGGACACGCACGCAGGTGACCGAAGCCTTAAAGCTAGGCAAATGCATGATTCGGCGCCCTTCGTTCTGTACCTTCATCTCCTCCTTCGTGTAGCCCGAATCGAGGAAGGAATCTACCTGGGGAATGACATTGAAGCCAATCTGATGCGGAAACACCTCACGTTCAATGCGTTTGCCCGTCACCACCGCCTTCGCCTGCTGTTTCAATTCCTCGATGGCCAGCGAACCGGCCCCGGAAACCGCCTGGTAACTGGACGCAAATACCCGTTTAACTCGGAACTTTCGATGCAGAGGATAGAGCGCCATCAGCGTGATTGCGGTTGTGCAGTTTGGATTCGCGATGATGCCCTCGTGATGAGCGGCATCACCGGGATTGATTTCAGGGATGACAAGCGGAACGTTTTCCTGCATCCGGAAGGCCGACGAATTGTCAATGACCACGGCTCCGCTCTGTACGGCAAACGGCGCAAACTCTCTCGAGATAGCCGCACCCGCGCTGAAAAAAGCCAGGTCGACGTCCTCAAAGGAATTAATGCCCAGCGTTTGACTGGCGATCTCTTGACCACGGAATCTGTGCGTCTTGCCCGCGGATCGCGCCGAGGCGAGCAGCTTGACGGAGACGGCCGGAAATTTCCGCCGTTCCAGCACGTGAAGCATTTCGACACCCACGGCGCCAGTTGCGCCAACGATTGCAACTCGATATTGTCGGGACATAACAGGGAGAGAGCATAATGTTTAACACCTCCTCGAAAGATGTCTACGCTCCATTGCGTCTTCGAATCGATGCCACGCGTCAACTGCTCGAGGTGTTCCGTGACGGGAAGGTGTGCAAATCTTACCCCGTATCGACTTCAAAATTCGGCCTCGGGTTTGAGCCCGGGAGCAACAAGACACCGCTTGGCTGGTTCGCAGTGCGCAAGAAGATTGGCGCGGGTGTGGAGACCGGCGCCGTATTTAGGAGCCGTGAACCCACCGGGGAGATCGCTCTTCAGGGCGGCGAGGAAGACCTCATCCTGACACGGATCCTCTGGCTTGATGGCCTCGAGGAGGACAACGCCAATACTCGGGAGCGCTACATCTACATTCACGGCACCAATCAGGAAGCCTTGCTGGGCACTCCTGCCAGCCATGGGTGTGTAAGAATGAGCAACGCCGATATCGCAGAGTGCTTCGATGAAATTCCCGAAGGAACACCTGTCGAGATCGTCGCGTGACGGGCTCCGGCGATTATTGTCCCGCCGCTTGCCCGTCGCCGGATCCAAGTTGTCATCAGCAAGGGTCCGCTCGTCACTTTGCCATTGCTTTGTGACTCATCTCTAATATCCTTTTAACAGGGTAGGGGAGTATGGCTGTTTGGATTCTCGAAAGGTGTGTGTGCGGTTGGTCTTTCGGTTGTAGTGTCGCGGTCGTATTGGGGGTTGCAGAAGCTGGCATTCCAATGATTCCGGTGTCGCGAAAACTTTCGCCCGCTCAAACTGATGTTTGGCGAAGTGCGTTTGCCAGAGGTACGAGTGGCTCCGCACTTGGCCCTCACGACAGAAGCGAAGCCTGCGTCTTGACTTCCCGCGCGCACAAGACAGACGCACATTCAAATCCCACTGCGATATGAACTCGATCGACAGGATCTTCTTCGATTTGGGTGATACCCTGGGGGTGCCGATTCTCTCGATTGATCGCCAACTCGATCGTTTTGACCCTTTTGAATTCGCCGGCCCGTTGCTCGCGGACCTCCGCGATAGATCATTGCGGCTTGGCGTAATCTCAAACACGGGAGACGAGTCCGGCACGCGAGTCAATCAAGTGCTTGAGCAGGCTGGACTGCTCGATTACTTCGATCCAGCTCTGCTCGTTTACAGCAAGGATGCCGGTCTCAAGAAAGACTCGCCGAATATCTTCAGGCATGCAGCCGAGATCGCCGGGCTAGAGAGCAGGCCGGAGCAATGCCTTTTTGTGGGAGAGGACGCGCACGAGCGCAGCCACGCTCTGGCCGCGGGTTGGCGCGTCTGCCCCCACCCCCTGCTGGTCGGCGAGGTGCTCGAGGGAGAGGAGCTTCGCTACGCGCGCGTCGAAGTGCCGGCGGCGAGAAAGAACGAGCCATGGCGCCAGTCGCTCAGCAGCTTCCCGCTTGTACCGCTGCACGTAGACGGACCGGATGGATTGGTCATCTATGTGATAGCCAGCCAGCGCACGGTTGCGAAACTCATGAACGCTCAATTCCGTGTCACTCTGGTTGGTGAGGCCGGAGCGCCACTGCGGACGGAGCTTTATCTGCTTCGGGACGACGAGGCAAGGACGACCGGTTTCATGAACATGCGGGGTGAGACGCCAAAACTCTTCGCGCATGCAGACACAGCCCGCACCATCCTCGAATCCGAGGCGGGCCGGATCCTGGTCGCACTTCCGCCTGAGGTGAGTCTCGATGACATTCATTTTGAGAATGCGCGGCACGGGCACACGCTGCGGCTCATGCCGGACCCGCATTTGCTCGAGCTGCCAGCCGGCGCGCCGGGACTCACGGCTTTTGCGCGGGCCGAAATGCCCTCCCTCGAATCGCTCTTAACCGACGAAGAGGCATATGCATGGTCGGTGCTCACGCCAGAGACGATTTTGGATCGTGTTAAGCGCTTCACTGGCCAAGAGCCTTTGCAAATTGGGGGTGCGGACCTGATTCGCAGCCGGCACGTGGCGCACCCGGATAATGCGACAGCTGTGGCTGAGCTTGCCCGAGAACTGCGCGACCTTGCTCCGGACCGCATGAGCGTCCGCCTTCATCAGTTCAGCCACCAAAATCTGACGCTCCACAACGTCGTGGCGGAGCTGTCAGGACAATCGTCCGAGCTGGTGCTGGTGACCGCTCACTTGGATTCCATTGCGAGACCCGGAAATCCCGCGAGTGACCCGGCGCCGGGCGCCGACGACGACATGAGTGGCGTCGCGGGGGTACTGGCAATCGCGGAGCGCTTCATCGCGCTCTCTGCCGCAGACGGGCCACTGGCGCGGACCGTGCAGTTCGTGCTTTTTAATGACGAGGAAAACGGTCTAGTCGGCAGCAAAGCTTACGCGCGGCAGTTGAGCGCCGCCGGGGCGCAGATTGCCGGAATGTTCCAGATGGACATGATTGGCTTCAACCAAGCCGAGCCGAGGACATGGGAACTACACGTAGGCTTCAGTCCATCGCCTGAGACGGAAGCGCGTTCGCTGCCTTTGGCCGACTTGATAGCGCGGCTCGCGCAGCGCGTTTCGCCTGCGTTGCCCGGTCCGCAGATCTTCGCCCCCGGTGGGGAAGACCCGGCCGAACAACGTAGCGATCACGCGTCCTTTCAAGAACATGGCTATGCCGCGTGTCTCGTCTCGGAGGACTTTTTCGTCGGCCCGGGCGCAGATGCGCCTGAAGCGGAAGCGAACCCCAACTATCACAAGAGAGAGGACACATTCGTCGATGCCGCTTATGCGGCCGACATCGCCAGAGCAGTCGGAGCGGCGGCATGGAAGCTGGCATCTCTTGGAAGCGTTCCAGGCTTCGAAGCCGCATTGGCGGACAACAAGGACAGCGCGGATCCGCAGAGTTTCGAAACCTGGAGAAGCAAACTTCCTAAAGTCACCGTGGATGGCGTCGGATATTTTGTGCTGCACGGCGACGAACTCCGTGACGAGGCAGAGATTCGTACACTTTGGGAGAAGAGCCACGTCCCTCGTGACGCTGAGCAACCCGCGCAGTCCGGCAAACCGCTTAGCTTTCTCGATGTGTCGCCCGACACGCCTGCCAGTGAAGCGGAAACGCCAAGAAGTAAACCAACTGAAAACAACCTATGAGCAAGAGCAAAGAAACCATGAGCGCGGCGGCGAAGCTGCTCGCGGAAGATCCGAACCTACGTGAAGACGTCAGAGGAACCACCCTTTTCGACCAGTTTGTCAATGGTCCTAAGAAACTAAAAACCTTAACCATTGACGGCGAACTGTTCTATGTTGTCGAAGGGGACACGCTTCTTGACGAAGACCAATTGGCTATCTATGCCGCTCAGCGCGAGAAAGCTGATGAAGCGTTCGTGCTTAGCAAACGGGCAGGCTATGCCGGGCTGGGAACATCCAGACTTTCAACACCGCAGACGAGCCTTATTGCGTTGACGTCCAACGGAAGGATTGTCCGTTGGGCCCCGAATACGGTCCTCACTTACCGTGTGGTCCAGAGTACATTTACCGCACCTGGCCGCTATGAAAAGGCCGTTGGCGGGATGAAGCAGGCGACGCAAGCGTGGGAGGAGACTTGCGGAGTGAAGTTCCAGCATTCGGAGGATCTGGACACGGCGAATGGTGTTGGAACCGCTGGCGCAGTTTTCGCGGTCCGAGAAATCACGCCCTTGCCCGGAGACCGCGCTCCGATTGCTTCGGCATTCTTTCCCAACGATCCGCCGAGCCGCCGAAAGGTGCTTCTTTACCCGGACTACTTTGCAGCTGACCTCGGATTCGATCCGATCGGTGTGGTGCGGCACGAGCTGGGGCATGTGCTTGGATTCAGGCACGAACACATTCGCTCGGGAGCGCCGGCCGCATGCCTCGGCGAACCAAACTTCGATACCTCGAACTTGACGGACTACGACCCGCAATCGGTGATGCACTATTTCTGTGGAGGTCAGGGCACGAGAGAATTGCGGATTTCAAGTCTCGACAGCATCGGCGCGCAACAAGTGTATGGTCCGCCGCTGAACGCGGTCGAGTTTGTCAGCTGAAAAGAGTCAGGATCAGGCTGGCGACTTTGCCGCGCCGAGCAATTTGATGCCCGTTGGACAAATGTCGAACAGCTCGCAATTTTCGCAGTCCGGTTTTCTCGCGAAGCAGCGCCGTCGGCCGTGCCAGATGAGCCAGTGGCTAAGTAGCGTCCACTTCTCGCGGGCAAACAGCTTCATCAGATCGCGTTCGATTTTTGCGGGGTCCGTGTGCCTCGTGAGGCCAAGACGGGCGGAGACGCGGGAGACATGTGTATCGACGACCACGCCTTCCTCGATGCCAAAGGCATTTCCTAACACAACGTTTCCGGTCTTGCGTCCGACGCCGGGCAGAGTTGCCAGCGTGTCGAGGGATCGGGGAACCCGTCCGTTGTGTTCAGCGACGAGCTTCGCCGCCATCGAGCGAAGGCTTTTCGCCTTGTTCCGATAAAATCCGGTCGAGCGAATGATTCCCTCAAGTTCTTCCTGCGAAATATCGACATAGTCCTGCGCGCTCTTGCAGCGACGGAAGAGTTCTTTCGTGACGATGTTGACACGCTTGTCCGTGCATTGTGCGGAAAGGATCGTGGCCACGAGGAGTTCGAGGGGATCCCGATGGTCCAATTCGCAGTGGGCATCTGGGTAAACCTTCGGAAAGCGGCGAAGCAGCTCGCGCGTTCTGTCAACACGGGTCATACAGAAATCACCAAAAGCTCGCCTGAGGCTGAATGGTCGTCACCGATCCGACGGTGCGATGGGTGCGAATGATCTCGGAGAAGGCACGCGCCGAAGGCTTGAAAACACGGTCATAGGTCTTGGGATCCATGTGAGCCAGGCCAAACAATGCCTTGTAGCCATAGTGCCATTCATAATTGTCCGCGAGAGACCAGGCGAAATAGCCGCGCACGTCGTATCCATCGCGTATGGCGCGTCCTATGGCAGCGAGATGGTTTCGCATGTACCAGATTCGCTTCGCATCGTTGGGCGTGGCGATGCCATTCTCCGTGATCATCATGGGCTTTCCGTAGCGATCGCCAACCCGGCGAACTTCTTTGTAAAGTCCGTCCGGGTTGATGCGCCAACCCATCATCGTAAAGTTGTGGCCTCGGCGGGAAGGCCCGGCGAGGAGCGAGATCGGACCGGGCGCCTGGGAGTAATAGTAATTGATGCCGAGGATGTCGCATACGTCGTAGATTCGGTCGAGGTGGTCGATGTTGCCGTGAATCATCGTGTCGTAAATCATGCCGCCTGGATCCAGCGGAGCCCGTTCCCACCACGGCAGCGCTTCCACGCTCATCACCTTCGCGCTTGGCTTGATCGACTTGATGCGCGCGGCGGCGTCGCGGAACATCCCCGTGCTGGCATCGATGGCTTTCCAGTAATGGCCAAACGCAAGGTCCATGCCGGGCGGCCATACTCCAACAATGTAGGCTGTAGTAATCTGGCCGTTTGGCTCGTTCTGCGGCGCGTAGTACGTGGTATAGGGCGCGGTTGCGCGCACCATGCGATCCACATAGGCGTTCCACCGCGTGCGCGCGAGCGGGTGTAACCAGTTGGATTTTCCAGGCTTCTTCTTATCGTAGAGCCAGGACGGGAAGGTGAAGTGCCAGAGGCAGATCACGGGCTCGATGCCGGCGGCCTTGAGACGGCGCGCCATTTCGACATAACCGTGTATGGCTTGCTCGTTATAAACGCCTGGTTGCGGCTCAACGCGCGGCCAGGAGATGCTGAAGCGGTAGTGGGTCACCCCGATCTTCTTGAGCGCTTCGAGGTCTTTGTCGAACCGCGTCCAGCTATAGAGCGCATTGCCCTTTGGCGGGGCTTTGCGCTGCTCGATGAGAATATCCCAGTCCGAATAGAAATAGTCCTTGTCGCCTGGCTCTACGGCGGGGTCTTCGTATTGATAGCTGGCGGTCGAGATGCCCCATGCGAATTTTTGCGAGAGCTGCGGGGATGATCTTGGAGGGCGAGGCTGAGGGCCCTTGCCGGTCGGGCCAAGCGGATTGATGCAGCCTGAAATCAGCGCAGATGTGACGGCAATAATCAGGCCGCGGAGCGCGGTTGACTTCAAAGATATGAGGTTGAGCCTTATCATGAATGTTAGTAAATGTGCTTCCTGTCCGAATTGCGAGCCGCATGGCCGTGACGGAAGCGGCCGCGTTTGTCACGATCGTTTCAATGGTTCAGTTGAGTAACTCGATCTCGCTCAGACGCCATTCCTTGGTGAAGAATGGTTCGCCCTACTCACCGGATTCGATAGCGGCCTTGATTGCCTCGAACTCAATGCAAGCCGCTTCGAAGTCGTAGTCGGCAACTTTCCGGGTAAGCGTCTGGAATTTCCCTGCGTGCCTGCTGCTGCGGAAGTGGGGATGCAATTCTTCGATTAAGTTACGGGCATCGAAGTCGTCGCTTTTCAACAGCGACTCGAGCTGGGCGAGCTTCGGAACGATGGCGTCAACATCGAGGAAGCGAACGGCTTCGGGCGCGGACGTTTCCGATTCGGCTTCCGCAAGGCCCGCTATGGAAGAAATGACCCGATGCAGCGCGGCTTCGAGGGCGGGGAGGTTAGCCTCGGCCCGGGCAGGGTCCGAGTCCTTGAACGCCGCTTCCACCGACGCGGCTGCAGCCTGCAGTCCTTTGGCGCCGATGTTGCCCGCAACGCCTCCAACAGTGTGTGCGATGCGATGGGCGCGTTCGTAGCCGCCCGCGATGAGCGCCTCGCGGATGTCGCCTCCGGCGCGTGCCTGGCTCTCCCGGAATTTTATGAGGAGATTGCGATACAAGCTGCGGTTACCCGCGACACGTTTGAGGCCGTCGATGAGGTCAATGCCATCGAGGTGTTCGGGCAGCATTCGACTTTCGGGCGTGGTGTTCTCTTCCGCAGATGGCGGTGCGCTGAACGGTGGACTTAACACTCGATCGCGCGGTTTGAACCAGCGCCGGATGGCGGCGTAGAATTCGCCGGGATCGATTGGCTTTGGCACGTGCTCATTCATGCCGGCTTGAAGGGCCTTTGCGCGGTCAGAGGCCATGGCATTGGCAGTCATCGCGATAATTGGAAGCTCTGTGAGTTCGGGCCGGGTGCGGATGGCTCTGGCGGCCTGGTAGCCGTCCATCTCCGGCATCTGAATGTCCATCAACACGCCGTCGAACGATTCAGTGGTGACCTTCTCCACCGCTTCGCGCCCGTTCTCCGCAACGGAAACGGTGATGCCGGCGTCGCGCAGCAGTTGGCTGGCAAGTTCCCGGTTGATCTCGTTGTCTTCGACCAACAGCACGCGCAGGCCGGTGAAATCCGAGGCCAATTGAACTTCTTCGGCGGACCGTTGCTTGGCAGCTTCCGGCTTACCTTCCATGAAGCTGTGCATGATGTTGTCGAAGAGCATCGAATTGCTGATCGGCTTAACGAGCACACCGAGGAGACCGGCCCGCTCGGCTTGATCGGTCACCACTTCGCTGCCGTAAGCGGTAACAAGGATGATCTTGGGAAAGTGCTTGAGTCGAGTAGATTCTCGAATCACTCGGATCGCCTCGAGTCCGTCCATTTCCGGCATTTGCCAGTCCATGAGGACCAGTTGAAACGGGTCGTCTGCATCGGCCAGCGTCAGTTTCGTGATGCCTTCGCGCGCCGAGGCAGCCAGGGTGACCTCGAAGGACATCGTCTCGAGCATTTCCCTGAGAATTTCACGGGAACTGCTGCTGTCGTCCACGACGAGCACGCGGATGCCTCGCAGATCGACTGAGGGCAAATGGCGCAGGCGGGCAGGCTGCTCCTGACGGCCAAACCGGGCGTTGAATCGGAAAGCACTGCCTTTGCCCGGCTCGCTCTCGACACGTATTTTGCCGGCCATCAAGTCGACGAGGCGCACTGAGATCGACAAGCCCAGGCCGGTTCCGCCAAATTTGCGCGTGGTGGAGGAGTCGGCTTGGGTGAATGGGCGAAAGAGGCGTGCTTGTTGTTCGGGCGTCATCCCGATGCCGGTGTCGCTGACGGCGAATTCAAGTTCGACTTCGCGGGCGTCGACTCGCAGCGGGCGCACCGATACGATGACTTCGCCGCGCTCGGTGAATTTTACGGCGTTGGAGCAGAGATTGACGAGGACCTGCTGCAATCGCAAGGGATCCCCGATGAGGTGGATGGGCGTTTCCGGGGCAATGCGAAACAGCACTTCCAGGCCCTTCTCGTGGGCGCGCACGCCCACCATGCTGCACAGGTTGTCGAAGACCTCCTCAAGATCAAACCCAATGTGCTCCATCGTAAGCTTGCCGGCCTCGATTTTGGAAAAGTCCAGGATGTCATTGATGATGCCGAGCAGGGAGTGCGCGGAGCGGTCGATTTTGCCGAGGTAGTCGCGCTGCTTGGAAGTGAGATCGGTTCTCAGGCAAAGATGGGCCATACCGAGGATGCCGTTCATCGGCGTTCGAATTTCGTGGCTCATGTTTGCCAGGAAATCGCTCTTTGCCTGAGTGGCCTCCTCGGCTTTTTGCCTGGCCGCGCGGACGGCCTCCTCCGCCCGCTTGCGCTCGGTAATGTCGCGCCAGACGGTGTGAATCAGCCGCCGGCCATGTTGCTCGATGGTCGTCAACAGGATCTCGACAGGGAAGATCTCGCCACCAGCGCGGCGGTGGAGCCACTCGAAGCGGAGGCTGCCGAGCTCCAGCACCTTCGCCATTAGCATTCGCTCTTTCTCGACCGACGGCGTGCCGTCCGCTTGCGTCGGCGGGGAGAGCTCGGCCGGGCGGTGATTAAGCAGTTCGTCGCGCGATCCCATGCGCAACATGGCGACGGCTGCCGCATTGCATTCCACGAAACGGCCATCGTCGATCAGCAGCATGGCGTCGGCTGAATCTTCGAACAGCCGGCGAAAGCGCTCCTCGCTCTCTCGCAGCGCCACCGCGTTGAGTTTGGTCTCGGTGACGTCGTCGAGCGTGAACTGCAGCAATTTGCGGCCGCGATAGTTGAACAGCATTAAATGGACCATCGCGTCCCAGACTTCGCCGTCCGGGCGCTGGTGCCGCCACTCGAAGACCTCTACACCGTGTGTCAGCGCAAAGTGCTCCTGTCGCCGCCAAGCCGTCAAAGAATCGGTTCCGTCGTGTTGCGTTGGGGCCGAAACATCGAGCGGTGTCTTGCGCAGCACCTCGCTACGGGATGAAAACCCGTACATCTTCACGGCCGCAGGGTTGCAATCGATGAACCCGTTCTTCGCCGGGTCGTAGACGACGATTGGGCGATGTGATTCCTGGAAGAGCATCTTGTTATACGCCTCGCTCTCCTTGAGCTCATCTTCAGCTTGCTTGCGTTCCGTGATATCCTGATAGAAACCATTCCAGATCACGGTGCCGTCGGGAAGCGGCGGCGCGGCGTAGGCGCTCGAAAGCACCCACCGCAGTCGGCCGTTCAACGATGCCCGCACAACCATTTCGATGCTGCGTTTGATCTCGCCAGACCGAACTCGCCGCGTGGCATCGGTGAGGGTGTTGCGCGCCACCTCCTCGTCATCTGGATGAACATGACGCCAACGCAGCGACGGGTCGGCCATCAGCTCCTTAAACGGCACGCCTAGGATCTGCTCGACTCGGCTGCCAATGAAGTTGTACACCACGCCACCGCCTGGCTTGAACTCCATCTGGAACATTGCCAGGGGAAGCGCTTCGGACATCGCCACGAGTTGGTGCCGAGCCGACTCGGCCTGAGCCCTGGCACGCTGAATCTCGTGCTCGGCTTCGCGTCGCTCAATGATTTCGGAATTCAGACGGCGATTGAGTCTGGCAATCCAAAGCGTAACCAAAGTTGCGAGGAAACCGACGAAGGCCACCCCTGCCAGCGCCGCTTTCAACCAAAACGGAATGCCATCTCCCTCGGGTTTGTACATCAACCCTTCCGGCACGGTTGCGTCTGGCAGCATGCCAAGAGAATGATATGTCTCGGCGATCGCGCGCCAACGCGCCGGATTCTGATAACCGAGTTCGATCAGGTCCGGTTGAACGAGCACTTCCGTCTGGTTCGCTTCGAACAGAAGGGCTTCGCGATTCTTGGCCTGGGAGTAGCGGCGCAGGATCAGATCGACGATTTCTTCCTTGTGCGACAACGCGTATTGCCAGCCTTTGAGACTAGCTGCGCGAAAGGCTTCGACGCGCCCCGGGCGTGCCTTGATTTCCTTTTCGGACGTGACCAAGTTGTCGCTATAGAAATCGATACCGGAAGCGCGCGGAGAGAAGGCGAGGTATGGGACGCCCAGTTGTTCAAGAACAAAGGGTTCGTTGGTGCTATACGCGACCATAGCGTCCGCCTTGCCGCTGATCAAGTCGCGCGGATCGCCGTTGTGTTTGACGCGCGGCATTTTGGCGTAGTCCGCACCCGCGAGTTTGAGCATCGCCGCGATATCCTCGCTTCCCGGCGTGTCCATCAACAAGCGGTCCTGTAGCTCAAACACGCTGGTGACCCCGGCGCGACGCGGAACAAGGAGAATGGCAGGGGAGTGCTGGAAAACGGCGGCCAGCACGACGATCTCCTCGCCGTGCGCGCGGGCGATGAGCGCTCCGGAGGTGCCCACACCGAAGTCGGCTCGGCCGGCTACAACGTCCTCGATAGCGTCCACATTAGGGCCGCCCTCGTGAATCTCGACCTCCAGACCGGCGTCGCGATAGAAGCCCTTCTCGAGTGCGGCATAGTAACCGGCAAATTGGAACTGGTGACGCCATTTGAGCTGCAGGCTCACGACGTCGAGCGCATGCGCGGCCGATGCCGCCAGCACCATCATCGCCACAGCCAAGAAGCAGCGTCGAAAAAGAGCTGCTCCTGCTACCGGAAGACCGCGGATTGTGGCAGGCATTATCTACTGGAGGCTGGCGATGGCCGCGCGGAGCTTGTTCATTACCGCGGCACGCTCTTCCGGCTCGACCTGAGCGGGATCCAGCGCCAAGCGGAAGCCGGGCCGGGCGTCCTCGATGGGCGCGACGCCTGCAGGGAGCGCGATACCGGTCACCGCATAGGTCTGGATCGGTTGATCGAAGCTCTTCACCTGGATGGGTTCTTTGGCAACACACGAGAACGCATCCTTGACTAAAAGCCACGTCTCCTGGCCGATAAGGACTTCGCCAGGCTGCGCCGCAGCTTGCAGCCGGTTGGCGAGGTTTACCTGCTTGCCGATGATCGTGTAGTCCATCCGCTCATCGCTGCCGAAGTTGCCGACCGTGGAGAAGCCGGTTGTAATGCCCATGCGCACTTCGAAGCCCTGCCTGATACCTTTCGCCAGCCACGCGTGGTTCAGCTCGGCGATGGCGTTCTTCATTTCCAGCGCCATCCGCACGCAGGCTATGGCATCTTCCGCGACGCCTTTGGTCTCCGGGTCGCCAAAGAAAACCAGCACAGCGTCTCCGATGAACTTGTCCAAAGTGCCGCCGTGCTTCAACACTACGTCGGCCATGCGATTGAGATATCCATTCAGGATGAAGGTCAGATCTTCCGAC
Source organism: uncultured Verrucomicrobiae bacterium (assembly GCA_963810765.1). Lineage (GTDB taxonomy): Bacteria > Verrucomicrobiota > Verrucomicrobiia > Chthoniobacterales > Terrimicrobiaceae > DASTFP01. The sequence goes on along the minus strand of CAWEOV010000006.1, from coordinate 91,838 downwards.
TCCATGCCTTCGGTCTGATTGGCGAATCCGGCGATATCGGAAAAGAACACGGTGAGTTTCTTGCGGCTGCAGCCGATCCGCGCGTCCTGCCGGCCCTCGAAAATCGATTGATAGACTTGCCGCGACAGATACCGGGCGAGCTTCAGCGAGAGATCCTCCAATCTTCGGTGCGACTGCTTCAGGGCGAGTTGCGTGCGGACGCGCGCCAGAACGATGGCCGGACTCACCGGTTTGATGATGTAGTCCACCGCCCCGAGACCAAAGCCCTGCGCCTCATCCTCGACCTCTGACTTGGCTGTGACGAAGATGACCGGAATCCGCTGCGTCCGTTCATCGGCCTGGAGCTGGCGGCAGACTTCGTAACCGTCCATTTCTGGCATCATGACGTCCAGCAGAATCAGAGCTGGGGCGGGATCGCTCTGTGCGATCTTGAGCGCCTTGGGACCGTTCACGGCGACCTTGATCTGATAATACGCTCGCAAGATGCCTGCCAGTACGTCGACATTCTCTGGAGTGTCGTCGACGATCAGAATGAGCGTGTCGTTCGAAGGTGATTGCACGGATCAGCCTATTTACAAGCGATCCGGCCGCAACTCAAGGTGTGGAATGGGGAGCGCGCGCACCACGCGTGCGTGGCTTGGCGTCCCGCCGAGCCAACTTCCCCGCTGCGACGCCGAGAAACGGGATCGGGACGGGCGTGCTCCCCAGGAATCGAGTTGCAAGAACTACCGGGCCGAATCTACCACCGGATCAGCAGCGAAAGAGTCCGCCCAAAAGTGTCCAAAGACCGGTGGAATTTCGCGGATGGCCGCTCGCAGACCTGTGTTATGGTGTCCGACGATCTTTGGGAATTCCGCGACAGGCGCCGAGAGCAGCGCCACGATCACGTCCTTGGCCCGGGCGAAACGCGCACAGCATGGATGTCGTTCGTCTTGCCAATGCGCGATGAGGCGGGACCGGGCACCGGATTTTAATTGTGCATTTGTTCGGCGCCCACGAAGAGCTACCAGGCCGTGCTTGTCCCGCACGGCAAACACTCGGAACGCGTTGCCGAAAGACGCGGATGCGTTGCCGGTCCCTGAACTTCGCCCGTCAAGGCGGCTCCTGAGCGTCAGGCAGAACGGTGATTTTGGCGGCGAGCTTTCCGTCACCCGGATCAACATCCACGGCGACAAGAGTCCCTTCGATCAGATTGAGAAGCTGGCTGGGCTTGCCATCCGCATTCACAATAACAGTGTCGGAGAGCACCTTGAACGTCTGGGTCGTCTGGTTCACTGGATTTGTTACCGTCAGGTAACCGTTGCCAGCGTCCAGGTCGGAAACTTTGCCGCTGTAGCTCCCGGCATGGCTGTCGGATGAAAAGGCAAAAAGACATCCGAAACACAGGGCAAGAAGTCGCGGTAAAGAACGCATTTTCATGGTCGAAGGGCACGGTCAGGATCGAATAAGGCCGGTTCCATCGAACAAAATCAACGAGATTTTTCAGGACGGGCGGACCCGGATCAATCAGCGCGGTTTCTCCGCTTCGGATCGGGGCGGCCGCCCTAGCAGTTCCCACATGGCCTCATGGGGGGGCTTGCTCAAATAAAGGACGGCATGCACTTCGGAAGTGATTGGAGCCTCTACGCCGAGTTTTTGGGCACATTGCCAGGCGCTGAGTGCCGTGGGAATTCCCTCCGCAACCATTTGCATGGAAGACTGAATCTGAGCGGGTAACTCTCCCCGGCCGAGGCGCTCTCCGACTTTTCGATTGCGGCTGTGGCGGCTAAAACACGTCACCATCAAATCGCCAACCCCACTGAGGCCGAAAAACGTTTCCTGCCGTCCCCCCAGAGCGACACCGAGGCGCATCATTTCAGCAAGAGCGCGTGTCACGAGGCCAGCCTTCGCATTGTCGCCCATATTGAAGCCATCGGAGACACCCGCGCTGATGGCGAAAACATTCTTGAGTGCGCCACCGAGTTGAATTCCAGTGACATCGTCGCTCGTATAGGCACGGAAAGTGGGGAGTGAAAACGTCTTTTGCAAGGGATCAAGCAACTCGGCGTGTGCGGAACCGATCACGCCTGCCGCGGGAATGCGTTGCGCGACTTCGACGGCGTGGTTTGGACCGGAAAGAACTGCGATGCGGTTTGCCGGCAGGCATTCTTCAAGGATCTGGCTCATCAGTCTTCCAGTGTTGTGCTCAATGCCCTTCGTGCAGCTGACAAGCACCGTCTTGGGATTCGGGCCCAATTTGAAGAGCTGGGTTGCCACTTCGCGAACTGCTTTCGAGGGCGTGACAATAAGCGCGAGCTCGGCATCCAATGCATCCGCAAGATTTCCGGTAGCGTAAACATTTGGGGGCAGACGCACGCCCGGCAAGTATGTCTCATTTGTTCGTCTCGAGACGAGCTCTTCCGCGAGAGATGGGTTGTGCGCCCAGAGCCGGACCTGGGCGCGATTCTCGGCAAGGAGAAGGGCAAGCGCCGTGCCCCAACCACCTGCGCCGATCACGCTGATTTTCTTATGCATCAGACCACTCAGGCTCCTGAGACGGAGCGCTTCTTCTCAAATTTTTTCTCTGTTCCGGCGAGAAGGCGTTCGATGTTTGACTGATGCCGCCAGACGGCGAGTGCGCACATCAGGGCGGCGATGATCACCAGGCGCCAGTCGCATCGCCCCAAAAGCGTTAGAATGCCGCTGGACACCGGCAGCGAAATAGCCGCCGCGATCGACGCCACGGAGACATAACGCGTGCCGTAGAAGAAAACGACCCAGACCACGAGGCCGCAGAGGAAAACCCATGCAGGGAAAAGCCCGAGCATGATTCCGCCCGATGTGGCGATGCCTTTTCCACCCTTGAAGCCGAGCCAAACAGGAAAGATGTGTCCGACCATGGCGAACCCTCCCGCAACGATTCCTCCGATGAGCGCCTGGTCCGCTGGCAAGTGGCTGGCTGCCGCGAAGCCGATCCTGACGGCGATCAAGCCCTTAAGAAAGTCTGCGGCGAAGACGAGGTAGCCCCATTTCTTGCCAAGCACGCGCAAAGCGTTCGTGGCGCCGATGTTGCCGCTGCCCTCCTTGCGCAAATCCACACCCTTGAGGCGTCCAACGAGATGACCACTCGGAATGGAACCAATCAGATAAGCTCCAAGGGCTACTGCGGCGACTAAAATCAGCATAAGCGAGGTAATGGAGCTCCCGAAGTTGCTCTCGAGAGGAAATCATGCACCTTTTCTCATGAAAGTCGCCACTGCGATTTGTCTTTTTGCCGTATTCTTCAATCCGATGATGAAAATTGCTCTTGCTGGGGATTTGCCGGCTGAAGTGACGGTTCGTTTGCTGGGACCCGATAATAACGCCCTTCCACCGGAAAAGGTCCCGAGCGTCAGAAAATCCGACGAAGAATGGCTCAAGCAGCTTGGGCCGGAGCGATTTCGCATTCTCCGCACCGAGGGGACCGAGCGGCCTTTCTGTGGGACGCTCCTGGACAACAAAAAGACGGGTATCTATTTTTGTGCGGGCTGCGATCTGCCCCTATTCAGCTCCAAGACAAAGTTCAACTCAGGCACGGGCTGGCCGAGCTTTTTCGAGCCCTTCGCGCGTGAAAATGTGGACGAGATCCAGGATAGGAGTCATGGCATGGTGCGCACGGAAATCCGTTGTGCGCGTTGTGGCGGACATCTCGGGCACGTCTTTCCCGACGGTCCGCCACCAACCGGACTCCGATACTGCCTGAATTCCGAGGCCCTGGTTTTTCTAGAGACAAAATAACATCAGAGGATTTTCGGAAAAATCCGTTGCATGGCGGACTTTCTCCGCTTAGCGTCTTAATTCTGGACTTCGAGACCGAAGAGCCATCTCGATGGCTGAAATGAAGATTGAGGAATGAGAGACACTTTAAAGATACGCTGCGAAGCGCCCTTTCCGGGGATGCCAGGGCGTCTTTTTCTTTTGTTCCGGTGGACAACGCGGGGCGTTGTTACCCTGAGTCGAATGCCGGTCTTCCCACCATAATCTGGCGGGAATTCCGTTCTTTGCGCCCTGGGCGAGCTTGTCTCCGGGCGCTTGGTGCGCCTCTCTCGAGAGGCACAGTCAAACTCTGCAGCCTTCCTTTTTCATGAAAATCTTCTTTCGTTTCCTCCGGTCATCGCGTCGGAACCGGGCGAACAATTACCTACGCACCCTTTGGTGTGACTCTTCTCGTATTCGGAATCGTCGTGGTTTCCCAGCAAAGAGTTGAATGCCGCATCGACCACTGCCGATGGCGCAACGGTCGAGAAGTTCACCGGCGGCCACACGCGGGTCGTATGGCTCACGGATGCCGAGAATAAAGACAGTTTTGCGGTTCGAGACCGCCTTCAGTTGGTGGGCTATGATTCGCGCGATGGAAAGGGCGAGCGGATCATTTGGAGTGACCGAGCCAACTACTACCGGCCGCTAATCACTCCGGATGGACAACAGATCGTCATCAGCAACAGGCAGGCTCGAAAGATCTACGTGGTCGCTTGGGACGGATCGCGTCCGCGGCTCCTTAAGGAGCCGGGGTGCGCCTCGGAAGTCTGGCGGGACCCTAAGACAGGAAAGACTTGGGTCTACTATCAGGAAGATCCTGACAACTTTACAAGGCCAGTCTTGCGCTTTCCGATCGATGAGCCAGACAAAGTGTCAGACGGTCTGGTCCTCATCCATCATCCAAGCTCTGCCATCGTTCCAGCTTTCCCGAGACGGCAAGTTGGCTGCGTCCACTTTCCCGTGGCCAAGTTCCGGAGTGGCGGAACTTCCTGACGTAGCCTGGCGCAAACATCGGGATGGCTGCTGGCCGTCGATGGCGCCTGATGACAGTTACATCTCCTGGACATTCGATGGCCCGCATAGAAATCTGTTCATGACGCAGGTCGGGCAAGGAAGAGTCCTGGACGGTGAATATTTCCCAGGCTCCGGGCGTGAAGGACTTCGAGGTTTACCATCCGCGTTGGAGTAACGATGTTCGATATATGGTGATGACCGGGCCCTATACGACCGGCGCCAAGACGATCAAGCTTTGGGATGGGGCTGACGGAGTGGAAATCTACATTGGGAGGTTCAGCAAGGACTTCCGAGGTATGGACGGCTGGCTCAAACTCACCAATTCGCGGTTCGGTGAATTTTTTCCCGATGTGTGGATTGCTGGAGGCGAACACAAATCGAGCAAGTTTAGCGGCTCCGGCCGCGCTACGACGGCAGCAAAATTCGAGACTAGCCCAAACGATCAAATCGGTTTTCGGCAAGACCTACGAGAACGTGTGGCCGGGCAGCACAAGCGGACTGCTGTTCCAGTGGCGTGACAACAAGGATAACGGCCAATTCGTCAACGGCTCTGGCAACGCGCGCAATGTTCGCCTAAGAGCCGAGGGCGGTGCCCGCTTCGGCCCTAACGGAGAAATGCATATTCTTGGGGGTGCATTCGTTCCCGACGAGAGCTTTAGCAGGGAAATCCGGGATGCCTGCAGGAAGTCTGACGAGCTTGCGATCGAGGCGATCGTCACCACATCCCGTGTCCCGCAGTTCGGACCTGCGCGCATCATCAGTCTGTCGAGAAACCCTGCTAAGAGAAACTTCACCTTGGGCCAGGAGAATGATCGCCTTGTGCTTAGGCTTCAGACTTCGAAAACGAGCAGGAACGGCATGGATTTCAAGCTCGCTCCGCTTGAGGCTGGCAAGGCGTATCACGTGGTTGTGACGCTACAAGCCCGGCCTGCTTGTTTGCTACTTGAACGGGAAGATTGCGAGCCAGACGAACTTTGAGAGCGGAACTTTTGACGAGTGGCACGGCAGTAGCTATTCGTTCATCTTTGGAAACGAAGTCGGAGGTGTGAGGCCATGGGAGGGCTACCTGGACGGTGTGGCGATCTACAACCGGTTCGTCGGCGACAGGAGGAAGCCGCCAGGAAGTTCACATTGGCCGGCGCGCGGATTGCTCAACGGCCGATGATCGACCGGAAGATCGTCAAGGCGGAAATGCTCCAGAAGGCCGACTCCCCTCCGCCGGAGGCCATCACTCCCTATCGCAGAGCGCTGGTCGTCAATCGCTACAAGATCAAGGAAGCCAGGGACTCCCAGCTCGTGAATCAAACCGTCCAGGTCGCCGAATGGGCTCTGCTCGACGCGAAGATTCCTTCGACGTACGCCGATGCGAAACCGGGCCAGAGTTCTCGAGCTAAATCTTGAACCCTACGAGGCGCATCCTCAACTCGAAAGTGAACGGCTTGCCAGTGACGTGCCTTCTCTCGAAGAGGACCTTTATTATAGCGTAAGCTCGGGGCGCTAAGAGACCCGCACGAGCCGTGGTCTTTAGTTCGCACCTTTTCATCTTCTATTTCCTGCCGCTCTCGCTGCTCGTCTATTACGCGCTTTTTCAAGCGCCTCAGCGTTGGCGCAACTTCGTTCTGATCGTCTTCGGATATGCATTTTACGGATGGGCGGAGCCCCGCTTTATCCCGCTGATGTTTGCAACAACGTTGCTAGATTGGCTGATCAGTCTGGTTATTGCGCATGACAGCTGGAACATCTGGCGCGCGCGGACGCGAACCTGTTGAGGTGTTGGAGCGTGGGGGACCTCGAAGCAAGACGCAGAGGCGGGCGATTGCCTTATCCGTAATCCTGAACTTGACGGTCCTCGGGTTCTTCAAGTACTTCAATTTTGGCGTCGATAGCTTCAACGCCCTGGCGCAATCGCTCGGCTTGGAAAGCTGGCAATGGAACACGTTCTTTCGCGTGATTCTTCCGTTGGGCATCAGCTTCTACACCTTTCAAGCGATGAGCTATACCATCGATGTCTATCGCGGTGAGGCGAAGGCGATGAAGAATTTCACGGACTTCTCCTGCTTTGTTTCCATGTTCCCGCACCTGGTAGCGGGACCGATTTTGAAGTTTTCGTATCTGGCCGACCAATTGGAAAGCCGGACGCTAAGCTTTGAGAAATTCGCGCGTGGGGCGACCTTCGTCGCGTTGGGATTGGCTAAGAAGATCCTTCTGGCAAATCCAGCGGGGAAGGTGGCGGATACGACTTTCAATGCGGGATCGGTCGGGATTCTTGGACGCATGGTTCGGTGCCGTTGCCTATGCGTTTCAGATCTACTTCGACTTCAGCGCGTATTCGGACATGGCGATCGGGCTTGGACTGATGCTCGGCTTCGTCTTCGCCAAGAACTTTGATTCGCCCTACAAGGCTGCCTCGATTACGGAATTTTGGCACCGGTGGCATATCTCGTTGTCCTCCTGGCTGCGGGATTACCTTTATGTCCCGCTCGGAGGCAACCGCCACGGGCACCTTAGAACTTATGCCAACCTCATGCTTGTGATGCTGCTCGGAGGCCTCTGGCATGGGGCCTCTTGGAATTTTGTCATCTGGGGCGGCATCCATGGCGGAATGCTTGCCTTCGAACGCAGCCAGGGGAGGCAAGGTATGTTCAATCGGATGCCGCGTCTCGCCCAGATTGTTCTGACGTTCCTGATTGTGGTGTTCGCCTGGGTCTTTTTCCGCGCCAGGGACCTGCCCAGCGCGCTCGCTTACTGCCAAAGCATGCTCGGCTTCGGGACGCCCCAAGCCGGCGCGGGACTGATCGCCGGCGTGATCTACCAGCCCTATTATCTCTTGAGCGTGCTCCTCGCCGCCACGGTCACCTGGGCAGGCGTTCAGACTTGGGACTGGACGCGCACGCTCACCGCCCCAAAGGGCGCTGTCATCTTCGCGCTGTTCTGGGTTTCCCTTCTGGTCATGGCCACACAAGCCTACAATCCATTTATATACTTTATCTTTTGAGGCATGTCCGGCCCGCCGTACACGAAACGAAACCGCGAAGAGATTGCCGAGATGGAAGTCGGCAACACCTCAATCACTCGTTCAATGAGCGTGGCTCTGGTCACCGCCTTCATTCTGACGATTGTCAGCGTGCCCGTGACTCAGCACCTCATCGAAATTCGCGCGGGTTTTGCGGAGAGCAGATCATGGGTCCTGCCGGCCGCCTACAAGATCTTCGATTACCTGCCCCAGGCGTGGACGGCGTTGGTGAAGCCCGGCGAACTGCGATCTAGTGAGCCGCTTGAGCGATGCCAACGGAGTTCTCATGAGTGGCTTCAAGAGCTACGAGGAGGCCCTCGAGAGCGACTCCTTCATTGCGCGCGCAGCGCTTCCGCATGCGCAGGCATTCACCGCGGAGTTCTTGGGTTTGGGAAATGAGCAGGTCCATCTCGGCCGCGAACGCTGGCTCTTCTACCAGCCCGACGTCGCGTACCTTACCGGGCCAGGGTTTCTTAATTCATCCTTCCAGCGGAGCCGGGCACGCAGCGGAGATTCCAGCGCGACGAGACCTATTCAGCCCGATCCGCTTAAGGCTATCGTTCAGTTCCGCGACCAATTGAAAAGCAGGGGCATCCATCTCGTCATCATGCCGATTCCGGTTAAACCGATGATTGAGCCGGAGTTCTTATCGCGGTCTTACCGCCCTCCGCTGCCGATCCCTTTGCAGAATCCATCCTATGGAGTTTTTCTCAAGAGCTTGGAGAAAGCTCAAATCGACTATCTCGATGTTTCGCACACCTTGGCCGAGACTAAACGCTCGAGTGGGCGCTCTCAATTTTTGCGCACAGACACCCATTGGACACCACAAGCCATGCAGAACGCTGTGGCTTTGCTGGCTGAAAAGCTCCGCGCAGCCGGCCTGGCGGGAACCGCTACTGATCCAATCGAACTGGACCGCTCCAGTCAGATCATCTATGGGCTGGGCGATATCGCCGCGATGCTAAAGCTTCCGGCAACTTCTCGTCTCTACCCGAGAGAGGCCGTGACGATCCATCCCGTCCGTCTGCCGGACGGCAAACCATGGTCCGCAGACCCTCGTGCTGACGTCCTGGTCCTCGGCGATAGCTTCTTCAATATTTTTTCGTTGGAAGGAATGGGGTGGGGCGCGTCAGCCGGTTTCGTTGAACAACTCAGCCATACATTGCGGCGGCCCATCGATGCGATTATTCGCAACGACGCGGGAGCTCTGGCCACCCGTGAGGTTCTTGGCCAGGAGCTTGCTCGCGGTCGCGATCGCTTGAATGGAAAGCGCCTTGTTGTCTGGGAGTTTGCCGTGCGGGAGCTGGCGACCGGCAACTGGGATTTCGTCACATTGAAAGCCCCCGCGCGGACCGCAAAGGATTTCCTCGTTCTCGAGACCGGCGAGCATCAGGCAGTGAACGCCACTGTGAGGGGTCTCGGGACTCTACCGCGTCCTGGCACGACGCCCTACAAGGATTATCTTACAGCCTTTCATCTCGCGGGAATCGAAGGGGACTCAGCGAAAGAAGCAATCGTTTATCTCCAGACGATGAAGAATCAACAATTGACCCCCGCCGCGCGTTTGCGCCCGGGCGATAGCGTTTCCCTTTTGCTGACAAGTTGGACGGATGCCGAGCCGCAATACGGAGGAATCAACCGTGGCGAACTAGAGGACGAAAACCTCCTGCTCGAGGAACCGAACTTCGCCGAACTGGCCCCATGAACCAAGCTCCTTTTTCCCTCCTTTCTCACTGTTCTCACATCCAGCCTTGCTCAGGAGATAATATTGCGCTGTTTGTAGCGCTTGCATGCACTTGCGTAATGGCCCTCTCGTTTTCGAGAGACCACACCGACGAAACGGCCAGATTTGGGAAAGAAGTTGAGAACTTTACCGGCGGCCACACTCGCGTTGTTTGGGCGGTGGACGCAGACAAGAACAAGGATGTTAACGCCCACTCAAACGGACTCCGGCTCATGGGTTACGATTCGCGCGATAGCAAGGGCACGCGAACGATTTTGGAATCCCTATCCAATTATTATCGTCCGCTGCTCACGCCCGATGGAGAGCAAATTGTTTTCACAAACCGACCAGAATGTCGCACGTACGTTGTAAACTGGGATGGGTCTGGGCTGAGGGTCCTCAAGGAGAATGCCGCCGCATCGGCTGTCTGGCGCGATCCAAAGTCTGGGGAAGTCTGGGTCTACGCGCAGAAGAGCGCTACGGATACAAAGGCTCCCGTCGTCCGGTTCCTCCTGGCGAATCCAGCGCGCGAGGAAGTGGTCTGGAGTAGGTCGCCCATCGAAACACTTCCGGGCAATTTCCAGCTCTCGCGAGATGGCACGCGCGCTTCCGCATCTTTTCCCTGGCCGCAATGCGGGATCGCCATGTTGCCCGACATTGCGTGGAAAAAGCAGACCAGCGGCTGTTGGCCCTCCATCGCTCCGGATAACAGCTACCTTTCCTGGACATTCGATGGGTCGCATCGAGATCTTTTCATGACGCAGTTGGACTCAGGCAAGTCATGGACAGTCCGGCTTTCGAACGCTCCCGGCGTCAATGATTACGAGGTCTATCACCCCCGCTGGACTAACCACGTGAACTACATGGTCATGACAGGTCCCTATTCCATGGGCCAGGACGAGATCAAACTTTGGAGCGGAGCCGGCGGCGTGGAAATCTATATCGGAAAATTCAACGCTGATTTTACCCGCATCGAAAGCTGGCTCAAGTTGACCTACAGCATACAGGGAGAATTTTTTCCAGACGTCTGGATCGAGGATGGCGAGAAAGTTTCTATTGTCGCCGAGCCTGGCCCTCGATCCGTTGCGAAGAACCAGGGAATGACAGCTCAAGGTCAAGACTGGCCCGGTCCCGTCAACGGGCTCGTCTTTCTCTGGAAAGACAACGGTGACGCGAATCAGTTTGTTGACTACCGGAATGTCAAACACAACGTGCGTGTCAACGCCGTGGGTGGCTCGCGCTTTGGTCCTGCCGGTCAGATGCGTCTTGTTAACGGCGCGTTCCTGCCGGAACCAGACTTCGGAGAATCGCTTCAGCAGGCCTTTCGAGAAACCGGCGAGTTTTCCTTCGAGGCCATCATCACATTCGCCCGTTCATTTCAACAGCCCGCGGCGGAGATCCTCAGCGTGGTTCGGGAGAACAACGCGCCCTTTCTTTCTCTCATGCAAGACGGCGTGCAGCTGGTTTTGCTTTTGAAATCGTCCGCCTCCGAGCGTCATAAGATTCAACTCGGCGTAGTGAGCGCCAATAGACCAAGTCATGTTCTGGTGGCTTATCGCGGCGGAGAGATCGTCTACTATCGCGACGGTTATCTGGCGAGCAGGACACGGGTCGAAAACGTGAACTTTGAGAAGTGGCAAAAAGGCAATCTTGTATTCGGAGGCCGCTCAGAATCTCGCTGGACGGGATGGCTCGATAGCATCGCCATTTACAATCGTTTCATCGATGTTTCGGCGGCCGCCGACAGGGCAGCGCTCGCGGGCATGAGGATAGCCAACAGGCCCGTGATCCCGCGCATCAATGTGAATGCGACGCTCCTAGGAAAGGAGGCTGCTCCCTCGCCAGAATCCATCCAGCCCTACCGCCGCGCCCTTGTCATCAACCGCTATAGGATCACCGAAGCGCAAGAGGCGAGTCTTGTCGGCAAGACTGTTCAGGTAGTGGAGTGGGCGTTGCTCGACGCGAGAACACCGGCATCCTACGAGAAAGCCAAACCGGGCGACTTGGTCTATCTGGAACTCGAGCCCTTCGATTCTCATCCTCAACTCGAGAGCGAGCGGATGGTCAGCACACCGTCGCTCGACGAGGAACTATATTACAACGTCGTCTCGGGATGGTGAGCCGTGCACTTTTGGTTCCCAAAATTTTCCATCCTTCCTAGCATGTTAGCCGCTCTGGCGCTATGGCGCGGCCTGTCCACCGTTTTTCAGTTTCGCCTGGTTCTTTGTCTTATCGGTGGAGGGCTGGCTGCGTAGGTGATTTTCGCTGCGGAGAAGCCATGGACAATGGACATAGCCAATCGGGAGCATTGGAAGCTAAGGCAAATCGTTCGCTACTATTCCTTCTGGGCGGCCGTTGGGAATCTCAGCGTGCTGTTGGCGTTGATTTTCACAGCAGGCTGGTGGGCGGCACCGAAGGCTACGCGATCTCCATCCTCAGTGCCTCAGTCGCCGTGGTGGTTTTGGCCGTTGATTCTCGCCGCGATGATTTTCTGCGGCGTGGCCGCCTCCATGTGCATGAACTATGGTTTCGCCCACGACGAAGATTACAGCGCACGGCGCGTGATCGCGGGTTCTTACAAGGTCGGGGCCGACGGCAAAGTCTCTCTGGAGAAGCTGAAGTGGATGGAGACCTTGTATTACTACCGCAAACCAAACAACCATATCCTTCACAGCGTGCTTGGACGGCTTTGCTGGACAGTGTGGCGCACGGTGGCGTGAGGTTTCCTCGATTTTGCGGGCTGGGCTGTGATAAAGGAGAAGACAGCCATGAACAGGAACAGGAGCGGTCGGCGTTACGACCGGGAGTTTAAGAACGATGCCGTCGCGCTGGTGCGCGCTGGACGCACAATCACCGAGGTGGCCCGAGATCTGGGCGTCTCCAAATGGTCGCTGGGGCACTGGGTGCGGCGGGCCGAGGAGGGCCAGATGCTCAGCGAACCAAAGACGCTGGCTTTAGAGACGCCCGAGCAACGCGAACTGCGCCGCTTACGGCAGGAACTGGAGTATGTGAGTCGAGAGCGTGACATTTTAAAAAAAGCCTTGGGCATCTTGTCGGCGGAGATGCCACCGCACGCTTCACGATGATGGAAAAGCTCGAGCATCAATATGGCGCCGACGCTCTGAGTGAGGCCCTCGAAGTGAGCGAAAGCGGCTTTGCCGCGCATCGGGGCAAGCAGGATGGTCAGCGTTGGAAAGAAGACGCCGAGCTGCGAGCCTTGATCGCTCAGAGCTTTGAGCAAAGCCGAAACGCCTACGGCAGTCCGCGCGTGCGGCTCGATCTGCGCGAGTTGGGCAAACGCTGTGGCAAGAACCGGGTTGCCAGGCTTATGCGCGAGAGCGGCCTGCGCGCGCGGCAGAAGCGCCGTTTCCGGCCTCGCACCACCGACAGCCGCCATAATGACAAGATCGCGGAAAACTGGCTGGCGAAGGTGCCGGCGCCGGATCGCCCGGGCCAGCTCTGGCAAAGCGATATCACCTACATCGAGACCCAGGAGGGCTGGCTTTATCTGGCCTTTACTCTCGGTGCCTGTTCGCGCCGCTGCATCGCACATCACTGCCGGGGAGACATGCTCGGCGAGTTGACCACGAGGACCTTCAAGCACGCGGTGACCAGTCAGCGACCGCTCGTTGGTCTTATCCACCACAGTGATCGCGGCAGTCAATATGCCGCCGATGCCTTCCAGCATTGCCTGAGGGCCTGGGGCGTCACTCCAAGCATGAGTCGCAAGGGCAATCCTTATGACAACGCCCTGGCTGAAAGCTTCGTCGCTACGCTGAAAACTGAATGCTTCGCCGGTTCGATTCCGCCGACGCAAGCCGCCGCTAAACTAATGATCTTCGACTATATCGAAACCTTCTATAACCCTCGTCGCAGACACAGCGCTTTGGGTTATCGCTCGCCCGCGCAGTTTGAACACCACTGGCTCTGCTCGCAGCGCCAGGGTTGTTCTGGCGGTGGCAGCCTGGGCGGCGAGACCTGCCTTACTGAGCAGGTCGGCTCTAGCCGCCCGGGCTGTAAACAACTCCCACGAGTTGTTCAAGCCGCCGGAAACAACCCGCTCCAATCACCAAAGGGCTTTCAATGCAGCAGCCAAACCATTAACCTCAACTAAGAAACAAGAGTCCAGTCCGCGTTTTCGAAGAAAGATCACTCATCGCGGAAACATCTATTCAATTTTCTAAGGCATGGCCGACTCGCCCTACACGAAGCTGACACGCGAGAAAGCCGCCCAGGAACGAGACGCGCTTTCTCGTTCTCCGGCTAGGCGAACATCTGGCCGCGAAAGCGACCATAGAAAACATTGCACTCTGCCGCGTCCGGGAGCTATGCCCTATGAGATGGCCCCCTTTGCCGGTTCGTCCGAAATTGTCGTCAAATGAAACGCTGTGAGAAAATCAGAATTGCGCTCTTGTTGACGAGTTGGACGGACGCAGAGCGGCAACACGGCGGAAATCAACCGCGGCGAGCTGCTCCTTGAAGAACCAAACTTTGCGAAACTCATGCGATGAAAAAATGCCTCTTCTTCCTTCTCGCCGCCTTGACATCGAGCCCGGCTCAAGAGATCGATGCTATCCTTAAGGAACACTTGGAAGCCACGCAATCCTCTTCGGTCGAAGGCACGGAGGGATGGCGATTTCTGCCAGCCGAAATCAAACACCTTCTTGCGGGCGATCCGTCTAAGGATCCCAAGAATCCTTTGGCAGCCATCGCCGACTTCAATGAACAGCTTAAACGCCTTGGAATCCGATTGATCGTTATTCCTGTCCCGGCAAAAGCGGCGGTACATCCCGACTTTCTCGATCCCCGCTTGAAAGGTGTAAGCATCCCTAGGTCGACAGGTCGGTTTCTACGAAACCTTGCGGTCTAATGGTGTGGAGGTCATCGATCTCGCTCCGGACTTCTCCACCGCGAAATCTAATGGTCCATTTATTGCGCGCGAGATACCCATTGGAACGGTCACGCCATCGCGATTGCCTGCCCGTAAGCTACACGGGATTGTCCAAGGGATCATCCCGAAAACCCTCTCTCTCGATATCGCAGCAAGAGTCGGTTGAAATTCAAGGCGATCTCGGCGGCGACAAGGAAAAGCTCGTCTTGCGCTTCGTGCGCCCGCAGGGCAAGGCCGGACGAGTGGAACCTGATCGTGCGAGTCCGATTCTCGTTCTGGGCGACAGCCATGTGCTCGTTTTTCACGACGGTGGTGACATGCATGCCACGGGCGCTGGCCTTCCCGACCAACTCGCGCTTGAGCTTGGCGCGCCCGTGGATGTTCTCGGGGTGCGTGGATCGGGCGCGACATCTGCCCGGGTGAGTCTCGCGCGCCGCGCCCGGGCAAGCTCGGATTATCTTTCCGGAAAAAAAGTGATAATCTGGTGCTTCGGTGCCCGAGAGCTAACCCAAGCGGACGCATGGAAATCGGTTCCTTTGATGAAACCTGCAGGAACCTTCGCAATGACGCGGCTGGCGAAGCTAAAGCGTTCGCTCGACACCGGCAATTGCTCTCGCCCGTCGTCATTATTTCGCTTGGCAGTGGGCAGAACATCGTTATAAGCGCCTGCTCTTTGTTTTTTCATGCAAGACGCTGTGGGATCCCACGAAGCAGGCCTCCGGCGACGAGCCGTTTCCTTTTTGAACTGGCGCGCCGCCGCGCTCGGGTTGCTTCTGGTTCTAGGGGCGCTCCCGGCATACTTTTTACTGGCCGACATCCGGCATTTCGCGGTGAACGTCCCGTTCATGGACGACTGGCAATTTATTCCCCTCGTTGAGAAGGCACGCGATGGAACGCTGAAATTCGAGGATCTTTGGGCGCCGCATGATGAACATCGTTTGCTGATCCCGCGAATCGTCATTATCGCCTCCATGCTGGTCTCAGGCGGAGATTACCGGCTGCAATGCGCCATCAGTTTCGGAGTCGTCGCTGTGATCTCTGGCTGCCTCCTCTGGCTGCTCGTTCGTCTGAAAGGATGGACTCTTCGTGTGGCATGGGCATGGCTACTGATGAACATGGCCCTCTTCTCGCCTATCCAGTTTCATAACTGGCTATGGCCGATGCAGTTTGCCTATTTTCTCCCGTACACCTTCCTTGCGCTTTGCTTGTGTGTGCTATACGCGCCCTTGAACCCCTGGATCAAGTTTGCGCTGGCTACAGCCTGCGCCGTCGCGGGCAACTGCAGCTTCGTGCAGGGCAATCTGATCTGGGTCGCTGCGTTTCCAGTGATCATTTTCGCACCTGGAATTTTGCCCGATCATGCGCGGCGGCCGTTTGCCGCGGCATGGATCATTGCAGGGCTCTGCATGACCAGCCTTTACTTTTACGGACTCGGCCACAACTCTGCGGCTGCAGACTACGCGTACGGACTGCAAGGAATTTCGCCCACGACCAAGACCTTCATCGAGCTCAAAGCTCACCCCGGCACTACGTTGCACCAAATGGGAGGATTTGTGCTGGCCATGTTCGGCAATTCGATCTCCCGAGGGTTCCCGATTGATAATCTCCTGCTGAGCAGGCGTTTGGGAGCAGCCATTTTGATTTTGGCTGTTTTGGCATTGCTAGCCGCCTGGCGACTTGGTTCCTTTCGGCAGCGCGCCCTGCCTTGGGCCTGCCTGCTGCTCTTCACATTTCTCACGGCGGCCTTCGTCTGTGTTGGCCGGGTGTGGCTGGGCGAACACCAGCCTCTTACCCCACGCTATACGACCTTCGGCACGTTCTGCTTGGTCGCTTTGATTGCCTTGGCGGCGTCGATATTTCCTGAACCGCAAAGCGTCCCGGCATCTGGGGAAGTCTCCGCCGCTGCTCGATGGAGCAGACCTCTGGTATGGATCCAGGGCGCGCTCATCGGAGCGTATCTGATTCTACAGAGTGTGAGTTGGGCTTACGGAAGGCATCTCATGCAAGAGTGGAATCTCGCCCGGTGGCGCAGCCGGGCGAGTCTCTCCTTTATCGATACACTGCCCTCAAATGGGTTGGATCTGCTAGGAGGAAACTATCAACTGATTGCGTCGCGGATGAAGATATTGGAGCGCCTGGGGATGCTTGTTCGTCCCGTCGTTCGCGATTTGCGCATCTCCAAACTTGGTCGGGATTGTGGAATTCTTTACCCCGGCAGAGGGGAATTTCAACGGCTCTACCGACTCCCTGATGGCCGATGGCATGCGTCAGGATATGCCATTTGCAATGACGAGCGGCCCCCGGATATCGTTCTTATTTGCACAAAAGATGCCGGCGGGGAATGGACAGCGCGCGCAGCGGTTACGCCCAGAACGCCCCCGATGTTCCTTCGCAGAAACGCGCGGATGGACTATTGGTTCCTCGCCATTCCCAAAATGCTCGAAGACGTGCCATTGGCGGAGTGGGGAACTTGGCAAGCCGAGTTGCCTTCGGATATCTTCGGAACCCAGACAAGCGGAACCATTGCCGCCTGGGCTTACGACTATGAAGGGGCCAGACTGTATCAAATTCCGGGTGATCATGAGCTAAGCCCTCAGCTAATGGAACCAGTTACGATCCGCTTTTGAGCCTTCAGCAACGTTATCAATCCCGCCGGGCGGGTGCCCACTCTGGAAAACGTATGAGGAGAGGTGTGGAGACGACACTTTTGCTTTTCCCCGCGAACTCGGCTTGCTAGCGTTCGCGGGGTGTCAAACAATCCCGTTTACTCGTTTTTTGCCACTCCGGGGAGCTTTGCGCCTGTCTTTCTAAGGCTGGCTCTGGCGGCCGTGTCTTTCTATCATGGCGTTCAGAAGACCTTCGGCTGGTTCGGCGGACCGGGTTGGAATAGCACGATCGCGCTTTGGACGAGCGCGGAAAATTATAACCTTCCGTTCGTTGTGGTTGCTCTTCTTCTTGTTACAGAACTTGCCGTATGCCTCGCGCTTTTATTTGGTTTCCTTACTCGCCTGGCCGCCTTGGCTGTCGTTTTCATTATCGGAGGTATCCTGATTTTTGTTCACGAGGGCTCAAACTTCGAGGCCGTCGAATTTCCAATTCTCCTCATCGCCGCCGGACTCTCGCTGATGATTACCGGGGGAGGGCATTTTTCCGTGGACCGCGCAATCAGCGTGAATCTGCTTCCGCAGGTAGGTTGAGTGAGCAACAATAGCCGTTGACGGAACCGTCCGCCGGCGCATACTTTTCGGGGAAATTTTTGCGGGTATAGCTTAATGGTAAAGTTCCTGCCTTCCAAGCAGGCCACGCGGGTTCGATTCCCGCTACCCGCTCCATTCCTGATTATCAGGTGCTTACGATAGATTTCATTCGTCTATCGAACTATAGTGAGACAATTCTGCGACACATTCCAGGGTCGTCCACCACAATCTACCCAAGTCGCATGGCCCGCACCGTGGGCTTTGATCTTGAGCTTCCAAGTCGCCGAGAGCATGGGTTTCAAGGGCGACTTTCGCCAATGGGAGCACCTTTTGCTGATTGGAGATTGATCGCGGTTATCCTTCACCGATCCCAATCTCCAGGCAAAAATCGAGGAGCCAGCTTGACAGTGCCGCCCGACTGGCCCCGATTCATGGCTAATCTGACCGATTTTAACTCCTCTTGATTTGTAATCAGTAGGTCCCCGGTTCGAATCCGGGTGCTGGCTGTCCTGATGTTCAGCGACTTGCGACAACCGCCGCCCTCTAGCCAAACAAGCTATGGGCCATTTGTGGGCCACTTCTGCGGCGGAAGGTGGCGTTTTAGCCATTGCGGCGCCTTGGAACTTGCCAAGTGAAAACCGTGATCGAACTGTAGGAATGCGCGCCTTCCTGGAGCTGCCAAAACAAGCGGGGCTGCCATCATGGCTTGACGGACGCCATCCCCTTTACCTGACTGAAGACGGCAGGCCGTGTTCTTAGCGCAGGCCGATTTCCTCAGGTGCCTCGAGAGCCGCTTTGCTCACTGCTCGGATTGCCACGCTTCTTCGACGGTCTTGGCCGCTTCTTCGGGAGTGGTCGCGCCGGCGGCAAGATCCGCGGAGATGTCGTTAACGACCCGGCCCACTTTGGCACCGAGAAATTGATCGTAGACGATCTGAAGATAAGGCGCCTTGTTGAGGGCCTCGGCAACCCGGCGGAAGTACGGATTCTCCAAGGCGGCCTCTGCTCCCAGGGTCAGCGGGACGTGAATGCCAGCGGCAGCCATCCTGGTCTGGTTTTCCTTGTTTAGGAAGAAGCGCAGAAACTTGATTGCCTCATCGGGCGCGCCCTTGGCGACCAGCCAGCCTTCGACGGCACCCAGGACGTCCTCGTTGCCCTTGCCTCCTTCGACGGCGGGGAACGCAACGAAGTCGAGCTGGTCATCAGGGACGCCCTGGCCGCTCGTGCTGGCTTTTTGTTGCGCCGCGTAGAGGAAATCGCCCATGAAGTACATGGCGGCCTTGCCGTCGCCGAAATAGCCGGCGGCGTCCCGATACTTTGCCCCCAGGAAGCCCGGCTGGAAAGGCTGCAGGTCGATCAACTCTTTGAACATTTCACCGGCCTTCACAAACGTTGGGCTATCGAAGCCCTCGCCCTCACGACTATAGGCCGCTTCAAATGCCTCCTTGCCACCGATTCGCAACGCCAGCATCGTCCAGAAGAAGTGCAGCGGCCACTTGTCGCCGCCCCCGGTGGCCAGAGGCGTGATGCCGGCCGCTTTGCATTTTTTCACGGTGTCGATAAAGCCACTCCAGGTGGCAAGGCTGGCGGGATCCACCTTGGCCTTCTCAAGGAGCGCCTTGTTAAACCACAAGATCTCGAGCACGGTCTTCATCGGCGCCCCATAGACCTTGCCCTCGTAGGTGAAGGCCCTCACGCCGGCGGGGCTCAAGGTGGCTGCCCATTCGCCCTCAATGAACGAGGTAATGTCGCGGAGCACACCGGCCCGGGCTTGCTCGTAGAAGACCCCGCCAGCCCAACTGAAAAAGAGATCCGGCCGCTCCTTGGATTGCAGCGTCGTGGGCAGCTTGGCCTTGAAAGCTTCGTTTTCCAGGAACTGCCAGTCGATCTTGACGCCCGGATTCTGTTTTTCAAAGTCAGCGCCGATTTGCTTCCAGACCTCCAGATACTTCGGGGTTTCCTGAAGGTGCAGGATTTTCACGGTGGTATCGGCTCGGGTCGCACACACCGTCAACGCCAAGAGGATGCTTAACAAAATAGTCAGGTGTTTTTTCATTGGTTTGGGTCTCTTGCTCGAAGGTGTAAGATTATTAGGGTGCCGCCGCATTTTGAGCTCATGGGTGGCGTCGTAGCCCCGATGTTGCCGGTTGCTACGAAAGCCAGGCGGGATTGAGTCTCATCTGAGGGGCTGAGTTTGCTGGGGCTCAAAAGTCACTCTAGACGCTTTGACAGGGGAAACACTCCTTTTCTTGCTTTTAAATTCGATTGATTACAAAGCCGGTTTCAGATGGCCTATGTCGAAGCTATTGAAACCGAAAATGGGTGTGAGTTGGAGCGCCTGTATCCCGAGCGGTTTGCGCGCCCCGAGGTCATGAATCAGATCGCCGTGCTAAATCAAAGCGGCAAGGCTTCTGCCGAGAGGGTGATTGTCCTACCAGGGGAGGAGTTTGACACCCTCATTGGCCGTCCAGGCTATCACCAGCGCAACAACGGAGACTTAGAGCGCAGGGAGGGACCCTTGTCTACGTGATAGTCCGGCGACAAACAACTCAACCTTGATAGGGGTCATCGCAGAATCTGTTCCAAATCGTACGCTAAGAGCTCAGGGATAGTCACGCGCCTGATTTCGCGATAGGGGCCCTGGGCACGGAAACGTTCCAGATAGGGGCGAGGGGAGAGGACCGGCTTCACCTTCTTGAAGTATTGCAGGCTGGCCAGTTGTGCTCGGAGTTGACGCGTTGAAAAAGCGTCCTCTCCATGCCTCCGCGTTGCGTCTTCCAATGCTGTTTTCAAGTATTCCTCGTTTGTCATAATCTTCTCCGTTCCAGCCGGCCCAGTATCTGGGTAATCCGCGCAAGGTAGAGTCCGCTTGGATTGTGCTTCCCTTCTTCCCAAGCGCGGATCGTTGCGGCGCTGATGCTCCACTTCTCCGCTGCTTTGACTCTCGAGAGGCCAAGCGCCTTGCGGACCACCCTGATGCGCTCGCTGAGCGGTTTTTCTACTGGTTGCGTGGCCTCCATTTGCGAATCAAGAGACGATACGCCACAGTGATACTTGTAGCAAGGCCATGAGCATTATCGAACAAGTCGCAGCCGGCGCGCTGTCGGTAGTTTTCCTGGCTGGGTTTGTTGCAGCAGCAATCGGTTTCGCGGTTCTGTGCGATCGGATCAAGGCGTGGCTGTGCGGCGTTCCCCGTCTTTCGAAGAAGCAGCGCGACCGCATAGCAATGTGGCGCTTGAGACAAATCGGCGAGGGGCGGATGGATAGTCGCGCCGCGTGCAGGATTATTCCGAGCGAGGCCGATCTACTCGCATCAGAGGCTGCGTTTCTGCAAGAAGCCAAGCAGGCGAAACGCGAGATAGCCGCCAAGAAGAAAGCCAAGCAGGAAGCTGCCCAGCCTGCACAGTCCGAAATCGCGCCGCAAGACATCATCTTCGAGGACGGCAAGGCCATAATCCGCCCTCATACGCGCATGTCAGTTGCAGTTTCAACAATGCGGCTAACGTTCCAGGACGGGACTGAACTCGATATTTCGGCGGACCTGGAATTTGCCGGCCTTGACGAGGAAGAATTCCGCTTCGCTTATGACGCGTTCCTAAAGACCCAGGCGGAACTGGGCGGCTTAAAGGGGGCGCCACCTCCACTCAACGGTAAATTCTGGCGCGAACGCGGCGTGTAACCGCCGCTCCTAGCCTCGCTCCCCGTTGTCTTTCGCGTGCTCCGCCATAACGGGATGTCTCGGCCTCGGCGCCTGGCGGATGGAGTCGATGAATTCCGCGAGCGTATCAGTCGCCTCAAGCGTGAGTTCCGTGCGCTCTTTTTGGTGCAGGACAACCTTACCAAGCCAGATTAGCATCGTGTCCGAACCGTCCAAGCATCGCCTCCGTTGCATCCCACGGATCTCGGCCTTAAACGCGGCGCGGCCCTCTTTTAATAAAGGCGCAAACCTGCGTTGCAGCGTTGAGTCATCAATGCCGGCGATAAGTGCAATCTCTTCGTCGGTGCATCCTATGCTCGCCAGTTGCTTGATCTTCTCGACAGGTATCTCAGGCTCTTTGCGTTCTCCTAGCGCAGGCATTAGTATTTCCTCCCTTTGCCCTTTTTTGCGGCGCCCTTGGCCGCTTGTTTCGGTTTCGGGGTGGGCTTAGCAGACTTGGGGGGTGCTTTGGCAGGCATGGTGCCAAGATGGCTTGATCCGGTGGTAACTGCAAGCCACTTACTTGGTTGCGACCATGTCACCGCTCACCTTGACCACTCGCTAGAAATCGCGCACCTGGGCTTTAAACACGTGGTATCCCCTCAACAGGCGGCGCTGGCAGCTGCACCGGAGTCTCCGGCTCTGATATGGCCGGCGGGACGTGACCGCGCAAGATTACCTCGGCAAGACGCAGCGCGGTTCTTTTACTCCTTGCCGCCAGTGGGATACTCAACTGAAGCACGTCGATGACGCGCTCGCCGAACTCACCGCTTTCGATGGCATAGTTAAGCCAAAATCTTCCATGCTCATCGGCAGTCAGCGTTGTACCCGCGGCGGCCGCCGTCGGGTGCGGCCCGCGTGTTAGGCCGCCGCAGTGTTCTCTTGCCTTGATTCCTAGGAAACCTTCTCCCAGTAATCTATGAACAGGTCTTTTACAGTTGCCTTGAGTGTGGCCCCGTCAAATTCCACGGTGATCGCCTGCTCGAAGGGCTGGGGCAGCGCAAACCGGATGCGTCCCCCGTCGATGGACACCGGGGACTTGGCCGTGGTGTTTGACAGATCGTAGCTGATCCCCTTGTCTCCGATCTGATCATCCACGATCAGGTACTCGGAAGTCTCTGCGTACTCCTGGTCTGTCAGCGTGTAACGGGCCACATAGCACTCCGAGTAAAACCTGCCCTGGTCGTCTGGAAAGACGACGCTGAAATTCCGGAATTCCTTCGTATAGGTGATCATGCCCTTCACCGCCGGGTGAAACTGGACGGTGCCGTCGGGAAGCTCCCGGCGGACCAACTGGTAGGTCCCCTCAATGTTTGGTGCGACCATGGTTGTTTTCCTCCTATCGTTTATTGCGGCCTAACGACCCAAACTGAGCGACCGGCGAGGCGGAGACAAGTGTGAACTCGGGATCTTGCGTCACTCCGCCGAGACGGTTCGCTCCAGTGCCTGGTTAGGCGATCGGGGACGTCGCTTCGCGGGCCAAATCGTACCCGCGCGGAGAATCTGCACCGATGGTGAGTCGGCATCCGCTGGCAAATAGCTCTGCCGCACGAGGTCCGACCCAAAACGCCCGTATCCGCTCAAACCGCTTCGTGAGTGCAGAAGAGAAGCCGCGATAGAGCTGAACGGCCACGGAATCGTCGGAAACAGTGCCGACGCGACCGTAAAGAAGCACGTCATCCGCGAAGAAACCTCCGTGCAAAATCGTAATCGTTCTAGGGTTTGCGAGTTGATCGACCGCGTAACGGACTCCGCCACTGTTTTGGGCGTAGGGTCGAATCGAAATTTCATCCGTTGGGAGCGCAACGAGGTAATTGTAACCGTTGATTGCGTTTGCGGAAGGTGCGGGCAAGCCCAAGGTCGCAATATCGCGCCCGGCGAAGTAGACGGTAAGCTCCGGAGCGTGATGGAGGCCGGCCAAAATGTATTTGGCAGGTTGCTTGGCTTCAAACGCGTCAAAGACTGGAAGCAAATCATCCTCGGTCGCAAAGAAATGACGCAGCTTAGAGGCCATGTGAGCGAGGTCGCCTAACAAGTGATTGAACCAACCTGTTCATCTCCGGGATTTGCGTGGTTAACGGACGTTTTCATGGTGGATTGGTGGGGTTGGCACCCCAAACTCGAGATGAAAGCAGTTTGGGTTTAGAGTGAAAAGAATCGTTTACGCATAAAAGGCGACTGGGGCAGATTTTGTGGGATATCTCCCCACTTAAAATTCGGCCCCGTGCTGGCGCTAGGATGCCCTAGGAACGGTTTTGTTTGCTGGGAAGGGTCTCCCCCCAGACAGAATGCCCTTCAAAATGAAGAAAATTACGGGGACCAATAAACGGGGGCCACCCATTTCCCGCACCGTCGTGACTCCGGGAGATGATCCAAAGCATGAACTGGTCCTGCTGATCCGTCGAGATACCACCACGAGTTCGGACCCGGATTGGAACGAGACAGAGGAGATAGTCTATGCGCAGGGTGACCAAGTGGCAGAAACCGGAACAATCAGGGTATTTAAGACGGCTTCACAAAAATGGAGGGACAACCTACGGGTCATTCGAAGGAATGCGTAAAACAACGGTCAAAGAAGATGGTTCTTTGGAAACGACGTGGGAGGGGACCTGGAAGCACACTGGAGGAACCGGCAAGTTTAAGAATATCAAAGGCGGTGGCACGTATCGGGGGAAGGCCACGGCAGAAGGTGCCTCTACCGAGTGGGAAGGTGAAGTGGAATACTAACATGTTCAGCCGCCGGCCATATTCCGCTTTCGGAATAAATTGGAGAACTCATAAAGTCTCGTCGGCGCTACAGTGCTGAGGATAAGAGGCGAATCATCGTGTTGTATGAGGAGAGTCGGAATTTTGCCGGGTGAAGGAATTCACCTCATTAATTTGCAGCGATAAATCTGGATCCGGCCCGTTACCTCGTGCGGGTGATCAAGCGCGAGAAGCTGGCCTGCCGCAAGTGACCTGGGGGCGGTGTGACCACCTCTACTGGTTGCCCAGATCAGTGAGTTTTTGACCCGAATCCTCGCCAACCATGATCTTCCGCAGCTTCCAGTGTTCCGCTTTTTCCGACACGGGGGAAGCTGCGACAGAGCTGCGGAATCTCCTGCAAGATTCATTGAATTGCGCGTAACTGATACGAGGAAGGACGCTTTCTCCAAATAGCCGCTCAAGCTGCTTGAGTGGAGCGATCATCGGCGGGGGTGGCATATCGACTGAAGATTGATCGAGATCGATTAAATTTTCGGGCACTGGTATGCCCCCTCCGACGAGTTTTTATTCTGATCTCGTCAACCACTGCAGTCATCGCGCAGCTTCGAGTGTCTATTGATTGAAACGCGCGGCCGGTGGGTCTCCACCGTCTTTTACCCTGGTGGAAAGGATCAGCGCTCGAACGTCCGTTAGCTTAGTCGCTCAAGCCGAGCGCCCTCGCTGCGTTCTTGCTAAACATTGCCAATAGGTTTTTGCGAGGGACTTTATCACCCAAAATAGCGGAAAGATCCTGAGCAAAGCGCACTGTACCATCCGGCACGGGATCGCTGTGGATTTGGCCGAAATCGGTGGCGAGGACAACCTGCTGAGTGCCAGTGGCGAGGATGGAATCGGCAAAGCGATCCAGCGGCATCTCTTGCGATCCACTATCTATATGCCTTCTCTTATAGTGAAATCGAGGCGCGATCGCGGGAAACGAACCGCGAATTGATCGAAAAGCTGCGCAGCCATCCCGACGGCTACGATTTGAATTATTTTGAGAATCCCGAAGCTGTCAGTCGAGCCCGCATCGAAGCGCTTTCAACCCTTTTCTCGGGGATTTCGAAGACGGCAGGGCTCAAGGCCGCTACCTGCCGGCCATGTTGCCTCGCCTGCCCTTCTCGGAATGCGCTTTCGACCTCGCGCTGTGCTCATTCTTGTTCTTCCTACGTCCTGAGCGGCACTCTATCCGCTTCCATGTCGATGGCCTCACAGAGCTCGTTCGAGTCGCCCGCGAGGTTCGCGTCTTTCCCATCCTCCAAGTCGATGGTCACGTGCCGGACTATGCAGAGCATGTTTACGAATCGCTCCGCTCAAAGAAGATCGAGGTGAGCTTCGTTCGTTCCGCCGACCTCGCGAGAATAGGATCGCAGGTCGCCGGCCAGCCACGCGGTAATTGGCACGGTAAAGGGCTGCTTCTTGCGGTTTAGCAGCCAATCCGGCAGGTCGGCGGCGAAGGCATCGAGGAGCAATCCTTTCGGCCGTCCGTCGGGTTGTTTAATTTCGGCGGGTATCGATTGCGCCAGGCGGGTTACCCGCGCGTCGATAAAGGGAGATCGAATTTCCAACGCTGCAGCCATGCCGCGTTTATCGATTCGCGCGAGGTGGTAGTTCCGAGGCGGTTGGCTGCTTCGAGGCGGAGAATACGGTCGAGCGGTGCAAGATTCGCCGCCGGGAGAATAACATCATCCAAATAACTGGCCGGCGGAGCTTTTAAGCCGAGTTCCTCTGGTCCGAAAACCATGGAACGGGGCAGTATTCATCAGAACCGGTGGTATCCAATCCCGCATATCCGCCCCAACTCTTCCGTCCATCTCCAGTTAGCGACATCCTTGTGAAGCTGGACGGCGCGATCCGCAGTCGAAGTTTCGCTTCCTCGATCCTGCCGCTCACGGAGCGTAGCACGCGCGGTTGAAAGCGACGATGCCGCATGCTCGAACGGATCTCATGCGTGCACGCAGCAGAATCGGCCTCCGCCTTGTCGATACTCCGATGCGCCTGACCGAATACGCGGATTGATCCACCAGCAGGCGTTCTCCGGCTCCAGTTGTTGCCATTGCCGCGGCGACCACGGCGGCCATTTCCCATTGCTTTGCAGCCACGTAGAGATTGAGTCTTGCTCCCCGCACGTCTTGCGGGCGTCGTCGGCGATCCAATCTGTTCGAGTGCACGTTGCTTCTTCTGACTTCCCAATTCGACATACCCGCTGGAAGCCATGAACGTCTTTTTGCCGGTTGCCACTCAAGGACTGAAGCCTACGAAAAAAGCCGATCAAAACGCTTTCGAAAAAGCTATTCGAAATTAATGGGCGTCTTCCACCCCGCCGTGAGTGTATGCATTTGCCCGAAAAACATATGGTCAATAATAGCCAATTCTCGGCAGTCCGATAGACTCGAATTTGTCGTTCTTAGTCTGTTTCCAGGCATATTGAGCCGCATCCCCCTGTCTCAGGAAGAGTTGCATGCGGCCAATTGTTACGATTCTGTAACAATTCTAGCTGCGAAAGAGAGGCGCTGTGATTTATTGGCTGGGAGCCCGGAATGTTATCACCCCGCCAGTGCAATACCTTGCCGGCCAGCTACTCACTTCCCTCCGCTTTTGCCCCGGTGCGGCTGGCAGGCTGGCTGGCCGTCGTGCTGATTTTGAGCAAAAGCTTCTCCCTTGACCGAACTCGCGATTACTGGTGGCTGTTGGATCTTTCAATGGCGTCCTTCAGCGATGTGCTCTTTGCCTTGTGCCTGGGAACTGTAGCGAGTATCACACTTCGGGCTGCAAATCAAAGAACAGCCATCGCAGCCGGTCTGCACGACGCCTTCGTGGGGATTTGCGTCTTTTGCGCTTTCTATGCGGTGATAGCGGCTGGAGTGTTCAATTACTTCGGTCGGCCTTTGAGCTACAATCTTCTGACGCTGGTGCACAGCCTTGCAGCCGTCGAATCTTCCATTTTGGATCGGCTCACAACTCCGGTTGCCGTAGCGCTTATCGGCGTGCCGGGCGGCTACTACGCGCTGACCCGTCGCCTGACACGGAGGCAGCAAGCACCGGTGTTCCTTGTTGTGATTCTGTTGGTGTGGTCCGCTTCCGGATGCTGGTTTTACTACCAGCGACCAAAGCCCTATTTCATGCCCCATCTTTCGGTAAATCCGCACATTGAACTGGTGCGATCTACCTGGATTGGGTTGACCGGTTTTGGCAATCCATCTCTGCAGACAGATTTTCCCCGCGAATACCAAGATGAATTCAAACCGCGTGCCTGGCGTCAGGCGAGCGTGTCGGGTGCGTATTCCACGGTGTTCGCCGGCGCCCCGCCGAAGAACGTGATCATCATCGTTCTCGAGTCGGTCGGCACGAAGTATCTGAGCCTTTACGGTAGCAAATACAACACGACTCCTACGCTAGTCGAAGAGGCAGCCCACGCGCTGGTGTTCAAGAACTTCTACGCGCACGTGCCGTACACCTTCTGCTCGTTTATGGCGCTGAACTTCTCGATATACCCGGGCGTGCCATGGTGCTACGCTCCTGGGCAGACCTTCGGGCCTGGCGGCGACCGCCCGCTGCCACGGACGCTTGCCTCGGTGTTAAAGGAGCGCGGCGCTCGCACGGCTTACCTGAATAATGGGGACCTGGAGTGGGCCGGCATGCGCCACGTTCTCAAAAACCAGGGTTACGAGACAATCGAGGATTACAGAGCGATGGGGGGCGCCACTCTAAGCTCTTGGGGAACCGAGGACAAGATTCTGTTCGACCGTCTGATTCGCTTCATCGACGAAAAACCAGGGCAACCGTTTTACGCGCTCTGCTGGACTGACCAGACTCACGATCCATACCAACTCGGACTTGCCTCGAAGAAGATGGACTTTTTCGGCCAACAAATTCCAGCCCGCCACTCGAACGATCTGGGCAGGTACCTGAACCTGCTGCGTCAAGTCGATCAGAATCTTGCCTCTCTCTTTCGCGCCTTACGCAACCGTGGATTGGCGGACGACACTCTACTCGTGATTACGGGAGATCATGGCGAGGCGTTTGGCGATCCTCACGGTCAGCGCGGGCATGGCTTCACGGCTTATCAGGAGGACGTGAACGTGCCGCTGATTCTCTGGAATCCGCGGCTTTTTCCAGGCGGTCAGCGAATCGACACGATCGGAGGACACGTGGATCTGAACGCCACCGTCGCTGAGCTAATGGGTATTCAGCCCCCGGGGGACTGGCAAGGCCACAGCATGTTCGATCCCGCGCGACCGCAGCGTGCCTATTATCTTGCCAGCATCGGCGAGTATTTGTTTGGCGTCCGCGAAGGAAAATGGAAATACACCTTCGAAGCCACAAGTGGGCGGGAGTTTCTTACGGATCTGACCGCCGACCCGGATGAACTGAAAAACGTCGCGGGCTCAGAGCCGGACCTTTGCAGGAAGCTCAGGCACCGCGTCGCTGCGTGGGTGGACTACGAAGATAAGTTTATGCGACCAGCTCGCGACTAGTCTCTTAGAGTGTTTGACGAGTCAGAAAGAATCGGATTTGCCAAGCCGTCTTGCTCCGATTTTGCTTTACGGCGAATCCGACTCCGTCGAACGCCACTGCAAGTCCGCGAATGCAGGCCAGTCCGGCTTGCTCCGCGTAATCCCGACTTGAATGCGTCACGCGACCCTCCGCCTTGATTATCCCCCAAGCCAAACGAAACTCGTCGTTTTCCAGGCAATCCCGGATCAGGGCTTCAAGGCGATCGTAATACTCACGAAGCTTGTGTACCTCGTCCCTTTTGAAGTGACTGGTCTTCATACTCGTTGTCCAAGTCCAAAGGTCATTTTGCGCAGCTCTCCTAGTGGAAGCATTCCCACCAAGTGCGGACAAACGCTCTTATAAAGCATGGGACGCTGTGACCTTTTCATGATTCTCAAGTGAAAGGTTATACGAGTGGCCTTGCGGTACTTGCTTGAAATACATCAAAGATCACACACCAATTTTAAGAATTATGATTGGCCGGATGTTTGAAAAAGACCCGGGAAGATAGTTTCGCTTCGTTTCGGGAAATCGTTCGATCGACCTCATTCATTTCAAAATAGATCCGTTTAATTGATTTAACACAAAATAGTTATACTGTATTGTTCCTTATTTTTCGGATTGGTTATTTTGATTCTCTATTCCCAAAATTTCGAATGTACGAGTTTCTTTGGCGAGCATTTCCAACAGATGAGTCTGTCCCGAAACAGGCGCCGTCGAGTTGCGCACCCACTGTCGCATTGCTTCGGCCGTATCCCGCGAGGGATTGATGGTGATAATTACGGATTTTGAAGCGGGCGTATCGCTGATTTCACCGACACTCCCGAGATGGACCAGCGGATTGGCCTCTGGATAATACGTTGCCGTGCATCGACGGGGGATCTCGTAAGAAGCAACCTGGAAATGCGCGGCGGTGCGTTTCTCACCGCGGAAATGACTAGTGAGATCGACGAATTGGCCTTGCTGCAGCCCGGCCTCGCGCATGTCGTCCGGATTCATGAAAATGACCCGCCGGCCATTGTAAACGCCCCGATAGCGATCATCGAGACCATAGATCGTCGTGTTGAACTGGTCGTGGCTGCGGATTGTCATCATCCAGTATTGTCCGGATTCCAAACACTGAACTCCGATTCGGTGGATCGTGAATTTGGCCTTTTTCTCCGTGTTGGAGAATTCCCGCCGGTCGCGCGTGGGATTTGGCAGGCGAAAATAGCCTTCGCGAATTCGTTCGTTGAAGTTCTCGAAACCGGGAATCACACGGGCGATTGAGTCGCGAATGCGAGCGTAGTTTCCGACCAAGCGGTCCCAGTCCACGGTAGACCGATTTCCGAGCGTGGCCTTCGCCATTCCAGCGATGATAGCGGGTTCACTGCGCAAATGCCCGGACGCTGGTTTGGCGTGGCCTTCCGATCGATTCACGATGCTCATGCTGTCTTCGAGGGTCACGAATTGCGGCCCTTCCGCCTGAATGTCTATTTCCGACCGGCCCAGGCAGGGCAGGATGAGAGCGGTGCGACCGCTGATCAGGTGCGAGCGATTGAGTTTGGTGGAAATGTGTGCGGTCAGTTCGCACGACCGCAAAGCGGCGGCTGTGAATTCGGTGTCCGGCGACGCGGAAAGAAAATTGCCCCCTAAGGCCAAGAAGAATCGAATGCGGCCGTCGTGCATGGCCTTGATAGTCTTCACGGTGTCAAGGCCGTCCTGCCGCGGAGGCTCGAAACGGAACTCGCGACCGAGATCGTCCAGAAACGATTGTCCCATTCGCTCGCATATTCCCATGGTGCGATCGCCTTGGACATTGCTGTGCCCTCGCACCGGACAAGCTCCGCTGCCGGGACGGCCGATATTTCCCTTGAGGAAGAGGAAATTCATCACCTCTTCGATCGTGGCGACGGAATTTCGATGCTGCGTGAGTCCCATCGCCCAGCAGCAAATGATGCGGTGACATCGCACGGCAAAGTCGGCAGCTTTTCGGATTTGCTCGCGGGTCAGCCCGCTTGATTCCTCGATTTGCTTCCAATCGGTTCGGCGAAGTTCCTCAATGAAAGTCTCGTATCCCACGCATTGGGTTTCGATAAAAGCTCGATCGAAGACGCCTCCCGGATTTCGCTCTTCGGCAGCGAGCATTTCGAGCATTATGCCTTTCATGACGGCCATGTCTCCGTTTACTCGCACCGGCAGCCAAAGATCGGCCATCCTCGTCGATTTTCCAAGAAGGGCTGGAAGAGCTTTGAGCGGATTCGCGAAGTCCTGCGGATTCGTGAACCGAATCAGGCCAACTTCCGGCAGCACGTTTATGCTGACGATTTTGCAGCCTCGTTGTTTGGCCTTTTGGAGGCTAGTGAGCATTCGCGGGTGGTTCGTGCCCGGATTTTGGCCGATTACAAAAATGGCGTCCGCCCTCTCAAAGTCTTCGAGAGTGACAGTGCCCTTGCCGACACCGATTACGTTGCGAAGCGCACAGCCGCTCGCTTCGTGGCACATATTCGAGCAGTCCGGCAGGTTGTTGGTTCCGAATTGCCGGACGAAAAGCTGGTAGAGGAAAGCTGCCTCATTGCTTGTTTTTCCAGAGGTGTAAAACGCGGCGTGGTTCGGAGATTGCAGGCCATTTAAGGTTGCTCCGAGGAGCTCGAATGCGGCCTCCCAGCCAATAGGTTCGTAGTGGGTTGCTCCCGCGCGGAAGACCATCGGTGATGTCAGCCGCCCTTGATGTCCGAGCCAGTAGTCTGATTTTTCCTGCAACTCTGCGAGGGAATACCGTGCGAAAAAATCCGGCGTGATGCGCTTCTTGGTTCCCTCATCCGCGACCGCCTTCGCACCGCTTTCACAAAATTCTGCGAAGCTGCGGTCGCCGTCGGGGCTCGGCCACGCGCAACTCTGGCAGTCGAAGCCATCCTTCTGGTTGAGTTTCAAGAGCGCCCGCGTTGCGTCGACGGGTCCCATCTCGCCGAAGGTGTGTTGCAGGGACTTAACGACACCCATCACGCCGGCCGCCCTCTTGGTGGGATGGCTGATATTTGCGGGGTCACGCTCAATTGGCGGTTGAGCACCGCTGTGCGAGAAAGTCGGGCTTGGGATCTCCTTACTCATAACGGGACCATCTCTTCACCACTGCGGCGCAATCTTTCGAATAGGATGCGGTAGTCCGCGGAGTAAATGTTGAAGCGTCCGTCTCTTACGAAACCGATCAAAGTCAAACCCGATGCCTCCGCCAGCTCAATGGCAAGACTCGATGGCGCTCCGACCGCCGCAAGAATTGGAATGCCCGCCCGCACTGCTTTCTGCACCAACTCGAAACTCGCGCGGCCGCTCACGAACAGAATTCGGTCCTTCACAGGAACACGGCCCTCAAGCCACATCGAGCCCATGATTTTGTCGACCGCGTTGTGCCTTCCCACGTCCTCGCGCACGAGACAAAGTTCGCCCGAGGCGTCAAATAGAGCCGCTGCATGCAGTCCTCCTGTTCGCTCGAAAATCTCTTGCGACCCGCGAAGTCGCCCGGGCATTTGGTGAATTGTTGTGGCTGCGATCCGAAACCCTTCTCCCCCGCTGGGCAAGGGCCCGCGGGCCATCTTCCGCACCGCCGCTAGCGAAGCTTTTCCACAAACTCCGCAGCTCGACGTGGTGTAGAAGTTCCGATCCAGCTGCTTCAAGTCCACTGTCACTCCGGCGCGGAGCCCAATTCGCACGCAGTTCGCCGATCTCTCGCCCTCGAGAGCGGGAAATTCTATCTTCGCGACGTCGGACCGTTGATTGAGAATCCCCTCGCCGAAAAGAAATCCTATCGCGAGTTCATCATCATGGCCCGGTGTCCGCATCGTGACAGAAGCCGATCGGATCGATCGCAGGCCCTTGCGTTCCTGCCCAATCTGAATTTCCAAAGGATCTTCGATTGCAACCCTATCGTGGCTGCGAACCGCGAGGGTGCCATTTAGCCGGTGAACCTCGATAAGAGAAGTATTGAGGGCAGTTGGCATGTTCGATTTGCGATTCCCTTCGATAGAAATACACACCACTTCCGTGAAATGGACAAGAGACCGGGGAGTAATTCATGCAGCGGCGGCGTCCTTACTTACCGCCGCCGGCGCGGGCGATATGTGGCAGGCACCGTTTTGTTTCTTCTTCGCCCTGTAATTCGAGACGTGGACCGTGCTGCTCACTACAGGTCCCTGTCTCGCAGCATGCCGCGGTAGATTCCGGGTTCGGAGTTCTCGATAGTTGTCGCGCCTACGGTTTTCTCGAAAAACGCAACTGGTCCGGCCCAGCCGATGATGGCATAGGCATAGCCCTGCGCGCTCAGCGCATTGAGACCGGCAAGGAGCAGGGCCGTGCCGACGTCGCGTTTTCGCCATTCTGCGGCGACTCCGAGAGGTCCAAAGAAGTCAGGACACATGATTCCATGGCAACAGAATCCGCAGAGTGTATCACCCTGTGCGGCGACAATGCAGGCGACCGGTTGACGGGCGAAGGCAACCTCGCATTCGCGGGACCAGCCTTTCGAAAAATGTGCGCAAACCCATTCCGTGATTGTTGTCTTCTCAAGGGCGACGGCGCGCCGGACTTCAACGCCAACGCCTTGAAGACGCTCCAGCACAGGAGCGCTCGCGGGTAAGTCGTAGAGTTTTACGAGCAGATCCGGCATTGCTACTGTTTTATAAGGACCTTTACGTCGAAAGCATATTCCATTCGAGTGCTGGCCGGACGCGCGCGCATCCTTCCCACCGCACCGAGAGGATCGTCTTCACCCCAGTAGAGGTCGATCTGGAGCGGGTGCAGGCCTCCGCCGGTGTCGTCAATTAGCCATTCGTGGCTTCCGGTGACCTCTTGGACCGTTGGCGAATCGACGCGCAAAACCTGACCGCGGCGAAGAAACGGATTGTTCCTTGAGATGGCGCAGGAATTTCGCGGAACGAGCACGTTGCCACGGTTGCCAAGCGGCGCCTTGGCAAACCGGTAACGGCCACCGCCGGCATACTGCAGGTAATCCAAGCCGTTCACGGGCTCAGCCAGGCGGCCAAAGCCTTCCCTCTTTACCGCCTGCAAGAAGGCCAGGGGATACCTTCGGCCCTTGAGTCCAGGCGCCGTGACACGCGTATCGTCGAATCCGCGCTCCGCTGTGAATCCAGACTCGCGTGGCGTGTAGTAGACCGTGCAATAATACACTCGATATGCAGTGCCCTCAGGGGTCGCTTCATGCGGCGCCGTTCCAAGCAACCGCTGGAGTTCGGCGCGCATCTGATTCCGGTACTCGCGCAACTCATCGTCACTCATCTTGTCCGTGACGAAATCAGGTTCCGCCAGGCCGACACAGACACTAAGCGCAAGAATGGTAATGCCCGGAAGCCATTTGCTAAGCGCAGGAGATGCTGAATGGATTCGGCTTCCGCACTGGCGAGGCGGTTCGGTGGCAGTTGTATATGACGATGCGTTTCTCATTCAGGGAACAAAGCGCTTACCGGACCGCCGATGAGAACTTCAATGGGCAGGTGATCGTACTCGTATTCATAAGGCGGCGCTTTCCACCGGAAATTCGCGCCATATCGCGCGCGCGCGTGTCTAATAATTTCGACGCCCGTTCGAAAGGGCAGAAAGCAGTCGCGATCGATCACATGGAGCTGGGCGCCGCCGCATATCTCGCCCGCGTATTTGTGGAACGTCGGCTGAAAGTAAGCCTCGCGAAAGTAGACTCCAGGAAGGCCGAGCGCATTGAGACTCGCGGCAAAATCCTCGCCGGAAATCCACGGGGCTCCGAACAACTCGAATGGACGGCTTGTGCCGCGGCCCTCGGAGATATTTGTCGCTTCCAGAAGGCACATTCCCCCATAGACAGTTGCCGTATCCAGCGTGGGCATGTTTGGCGACGGCAGTACCCAGGGCAGGCCGGTCCTGTCGAACCACATCTCGCGCTCCCAGCCCTCCATCGGAAGCACAATTAGTTCGCATCCCGGGAAAGCCTCGTCTCGGAATTGCAAAGCCAGTTCTCCTATCGTGCGCCCGTGTCGGACCGGTAGCGGATGCAGACCCACAAACGAGCGATATGACGGATCCGGCAGCGGACCTTCAACTGAAACGCCGTTGATGGGGTTAGGGCGATCGAAAACCACGGCGGCAATGCGATCGCGTGCGCAGGCTTTCAGGCAAAGGTAAAGCGTCCAAATAAATGTGTAGTATCGGGTGCCGATGTCCTGCAAGTCTATGACAAGCGCATCGAGCCCGCCGAGCATTTCACGCGTCGGCTCCCGGCTAGTTCCGTAGAGGCTGTGGACCGGGATGCCCAGGCGCGGATGCCTGAATCCCTCCCACTCAATCATATTGTCCTGTGTCTGCCCTAGGTAACCGTGCTGGGGACCAAAGAATGCCGCGAGATGCAAAAGGCTTCCGCTGAAACGCTCGAGGATGCGCGCCGAATGCACGAGGGACGCTGAAACGGATGCTGGATGGAGAACGGCTCCGATCCTGGCTCCATGCAGGTTGGACGGCCAAAGCTCAGGCAGCCGGTCAATTGGAAGCTCAACACCGCTCATGTTACTTTCGATATTTGGCGGCGCGATGAATGCCGGAACCGTTGCGACAGTGTCACCTAACGGCCGGCGATAAAGAACCGCGCGCAACACTGGCGCGTAGCGAACGCGCGCATGGCATCGCCGTTAGAATTTGAGCCCAGGCGGATAATCTTGAAGCTAGCTGCCATCCTGCCGGTGATCGAACGCGAGGCCGCCGTGTGTGGAGCGTGGTGGCCCGTGCGGCGCGCTTTGGGGGATCAAGTGCCTTGCTCCACATCGCGAAGCCTATGGGCATCGATCCAATAGTGCGGCAGCAATTCCTGCAATCTTAGGCGTCGATCATCGGCGAGAATGACGATCGTGCTTCTGTTTTTTGTGTCAATTTGGATCAATAGCTCGCGGCAGCGGCCGCAGGGAGGGAGCACGCGCGAGTCTGAAATGGCAACAATTGATTCCACCTCCGTCTCTCTGTGCTTGAGCATCTCCGCGATCGCTGAGTGCTCCGCGCAAGTGCCAATTCCGCAAGCTAAGTCAAGGCAGATGCCCGTGTAAATCCGCCCCGAGCGTGTGCGGAGAGCAGCGCCGACCTGGCCAGCTGTGATCCGCGGCTCGGATAGGCGAAATCTTCCCGCCACGGCTTGGGCGGCTTGGATCAAGTCGGTGTCCATCGTTTGGCTTGCGTCAGCAAATATTACCCCCACGAGAATGAATGACTTGACCCGTTATCCACTCTGCCTCCGCGGAGGCCAAGAATCGAATCAATCGAGCGGCATCCTCGGGCATCCCAAGACGTCCCATGGGCGACCCCGCTTTCAATTTTGTCTTCAGTTCAGAGGGGATCCACCCGGTATCCGTGGCCCCTGGGTCAACCGCATTCACTGTAATTTTGAGTCGGGCGACTTCTGCGCTCAAACTCTGGCTAAAGGCTTCGACTGCTCCTTTTGTGGCCGCGTAAGCCAATTCTCCAGGCATCGGATTTAACCCCTGCCCCGACGAAAGGTTGATTATTCGGCCGTAAACTCCGCCTGAAGCATTGGCTTTGTAACGACGAACAAACTCTGCGCACAATAAAGCCATCGCACGAACATTTACGGCGTAGTGCTTGTCCATTTGCTCCGCGCTAAGGTTTTCGATGCCGTCGCGCACGGAGTAGGCCGCATTGTTCACAAGAATTGTGACGGTTCCGCAAGTGGCCTCAACGTGATTAAACAAACTCTTTGGCGCCTGCGGATCGGACAGATCCAGTTCGAGGCCGTCGGCCCGGGCGTCCATTCGCCTTAGTTCGGCCAGAAGCGATCGAATGTCATCCGGGTTTTCTGCGAGCCCCGTTTCCTGATCATAAGGCCGATAATACGTGATGAAAATATTTGCGCCGCCGCGAGCCAATTCGCGGGCAATCGCCGCGCCTATTCCGGCTTTGCGACTAGCCCCCGTAATTAGCGCCAGTTTACCATGACGTGCGTTCATTGGGCTCCGCGATTGCCAGCCGTTTCTGGACTCTTAAGGAAGCGCTGCCTGGAACTGCCCTGTCGTGAGCCGCAACATTCTATAGCGGTTCGAATGCTCAGTGGTCGCGTCCCGGCTTGCGCTTATGAATTGTAATACCGTTGCCATCGGGATCGGCAATGAGCGCAAAGGCGCAGACAGGCGACTCAATATGATCCGCAATAAAGGTAACGCCAGCTTCCTTCAACTCCAAAACGGCCTCCTCGAGATTGTCGACTTCAAACGCAACAGACGGGCCATTCTGTCCTGACGGCTCCCAGGCGTTAGATATGGCGAATGCAAAATTGCCGACTTCATACTCGATCCAGTATTTACCCGGCATGCCTTCCAACTCGTGATCGAATTCTCCCGGCGTAAGCCCGAGGACCTTTTCATAGAAGCCTCTGGCACGATTGATGTCTGACACGGGATAGGCAATGAATGCAACTTCGGTGATTTTCAGCATACGTGGCACAGGTTTAGATTCTTTTACTGGCTTTGGGCCGGGCGCTTCGGGACCCGACGCTGCCACTCGAACTCGGCCGTCGCTTCTCTCCCGAATAGATCTCGCGCGATTGCTTTGAACTCGAGTGCGGGTGCGTTGGGAATTGCCTGCCGGGTAGGAAATACTCGATAGGGAGGCGAGTCCGCGGTGCCAACGAACTGGTAGTCATCTTCTCCCTTTGCTCGCACGCCGAACGCGATGGAAGCGACTTGATCCGGAGCAAGATCAGCCCTGATCTCCCAGCGATCGTCAATCTCGCTGTTCCGATTCGCTTCCAGTCGCAATTCGCTGATTTGCTGCCTACTCTCTTCAATTGGCTGGGGATTTCGCAATACCAAAGCGGAAAATGGCGGCAATTCAACGGAAAGTTGATTCTCGGGTCCGGGAACAAAGCTGAATCCTTCGGGTAAGGAAGCGAACAAGCGTTCCCAGTTTCCCGAGAGTGAGAATGTCTTAATATCTGCTTTGCGCGTTTCTCCGGAATTATTGAAGACGGCTAATACTTCCTGGCGGTGATCCCGATCGATCCGGGAAACAGCGAATATTCCCGGGTTGTCCTCAGCGTGTCGCACAACCTGGATGCCACTTTGCAAGGCAGGATTCTTTTGCCGGACAGAAATCATTTCCCGAATGGCGCGAAAGAGTGGATGGTCTTCGTTGAATGCCGGTGCGGAGCCATCTCCTCCACCGATCCTCTTTTCCTCAACGAAATCGGGCACTTTGGATCCGAACATATCTTCTCGCGCAGCGGCATCGCCTCCCTTGCCCGTGAATCCCTGTTCATCACCGTAGTAAATTGCCGGGATGCCCCTGGTAAAAAACAATAGGGCGTGGGCCAAGATATCTCGTGCCAGAAGCTCCTGGCTCGGAGCGTCGGGGAGATCACTGGATAAGAAGTAGCCAATCCGCCCCATGTCATGGTTCCCGAGAAAAGTCACAAGACCATACGCGTTTTCAGCTGGAGTCGTGTAGTAGCTGTCCTTCGCGAAAAATTCAGCCAACTTTCGGGGCGAATCCGTCCCGGCTGCAAATCCGCGCGCGGCTCGCTGGAATCCGAAATCCAGCACCGAGGGCATGTCTGCCCGGTGCACGAACTCGGAGAGAAAAGCAGGGTCCGGATCATAGACCTCGCCGAAGATAAAGAAATCCTTGCGCCCCGAACTTGTCGCTTGCTCTTGCATTGCCGGGATAAAGCGTTGCCAGAACTCGTTGTTGACATGCTTCACGGTGTCCAACCGGAACCCTGCGATCGCGAAATCCTTGATCCAAGCACCGTAGATATCGATCATCCCTTGAACGACTCGGAACTGCTCGGTGGACAAGTCATCGAGACCGGAGATTTCTCCGTATTGAGCGCTTTCTCCGCCCGTGGATACCTCGCCTCGGTTGTGATATACGGTCGGATCATTCAACCAATCCGGTTTCCTGATCGTGCGATC
Organism: uncultured Verrucomicrobiae bacterium; assembly: GCA_963810765.1. Classification (GTDB taxonomy): domain Bacteria; phylum Verrucomicrobiota; class Verrucomicrobiia; order Chthoniobacterales; family Terrimicrobiaceae; genus DASTFP01. Next base: position 53,352 of record CAWEOV010000006.1, on the reverse strand, counting down.
CGCCTCATTTCCGAAGGCTGGCGGTGCCGGGAAGCTGGTCTCGGCGTCCAGCTTTGGAAAGTCTGGCTTGTCAATGTAATCGCGATCGTCGAATGCCTTGCCGCTGGCGTCCAGGTACGGTTTGGAAAACTTATACTGGTAGGCGTAAAGCCCGCCTTTTGGCTGAATCACGTCCGCGGTATGATTTGCAACGATATCGAGGATGGTTCCGATTCCGTCCGTTTTCGCGCGTCTGATCAAGCGTTGCAGATCTTCCTTTGATCCGAAATGAGGATCAACTTCCGTAAAATCGAGGATCCAATACCCATGGTATCCTGCTTTGGGCGGCACGCCTTCCCCAAACACTTGTACGGATCGGTTCCGAAAAATTGGCGTCATCCAGATCGAAGTGATTCCCAGGTGTTTGAGGTAATCCAGTTTTCGCTCAATTCCCTCGAGATCGCCGCCATGAAAAAGATGCGGATCAGACGGGTCGAATCCACTCTGATCGGAGGCTGACTTTCCCTTATTGTTGGCCGGATTCCCGTCATTGAACCGGTCCGGCAGAAGGAAATAAATGACCTCGCCTTGACGCGGCGACCGCACGCTCGGTTGATGAAAGGAATTCTCTCCAGATGTAATTGAAGCGGCCAGAAGCCATGCGAGGGGGAACAAGCCGAGTCTCATCGAAGTTGCCAGTGACACTAGTAGACGTCCGCGGCCAGCTGCAACAATGTTCAATCAAGCGTGAATTGTAGCGGCGATGCCGCGACCGCAGCCGCTACGCGTCAGCGTTGCGGGCGGGTCCTCATCGGCGACAGTGAGGACACGGTCGCGGCAAGAGAGTTTCGTCGCCCGACCCAAAATTCTTTTCCTCCATTTACACCGCACTTTGGATGTGGCTCGGTCAAAAAAGCGATTACGTCCTTTTGGCCGTCGGCCACAGCGAAGCCTGTGCATCCGGCGTGATGGTGACGTGCACTCCCAGTCCAAGCCCGGTGGTTTCGGCAACGTCCTCGACCAGGGTCATGGTGCGCCCGTCAAACTTGACTCGGTAAATCCTGAAACCCCCTCCAGGCTCCTTTACAGGCGTGGGGATACCATACATGAACATGTTCTTACCGCCCTGAGTCGTATTGATGAACTCGAAGCCCTTGTAGGGGTCTGGACTGGGAAAGGCACTGAGGGAGGGCGCAAAGCGCAAGCGAGGCGTAGATCGAGTTCCGGTCCAGGCGCCGGGCATTGCCACACTCAACAGTTTCCCGCCCTCTTTCACTACGAAGACGAAGTCGCTGCAAGGGTCTGCACTGGGAAACACACTGAGTGGTGCGCAATCGCGCAAGTGTCGCCGTAGTTCCAGTATGCGATCCAGGCGAGGGTCTTTCCCATACTCATGTCCACCGCATGGACGCCGCCGGCCATCCTTGTCGGTGTCACATAGATATATCGACCTAGCGCTCCGTGTGCTTCGCTCAGTTTCAAGGCCGAGACATGCACCCCTCCGCTGTCAGCCCTTTTCGGCCGCAGTCTGTCGATCGTCCGTATCTTTCATGGTGGGAATGCAGAAGCCAGCGATTCAAAGCGCGCGGTTGCAGTCAGGCGTATTTGATTTCCTTCTGAGTATTATCAACGACTACGGGAGTTTCAAAATACCCTCAACGCCCATCTTCTCGCGAACCATGGCGCGGATATTTGATAGAAAAGCGTTCAGCGTTTCTCAGATTCGTGATCTGCCCTCCCGGGCGTCTATCAGATCGAAGGCGGTGACAAGGTCATTCCTATCGCTAAGCCCATCTTCGAGTTTGATCCTCTCCAGAAAACCGGAAGCCTTGTCTCGCCAGCCTAGCTTCAGAGCGAAACCATTCCATATTCTCTTCTGAATCGGGTTGGGTCGGAAACGAGTTGAAAAGCACCACTCCAGTATCTCATCATCTGTTTTGCCAAGGACCACCTGCTCAATGAGCTCGCTATGCGAAACTCCAAGAAATCCACAGAGATATCCGTCTAGACCCACCGAAAGCCCGAAATTAGGGCGATATTCTTCCGGAAGGTCTCCTCGCAAATGTAGCCGGATCTTATCGATCATACGACCAAGATGATACAATCCTCCCACCTTTTCCCTAGGTGAGCGTAAGGGTGGATTAATCATATGTAGTTACAGCTCAGCGACCCGCGTTTCAAGCGGCCGCGGGGCTGCGAAACCGTCGCCAGGCGCCCCGGAGGTGCATAACGATTGAGCGGCTTCTCATCTGAAGTCTCCTTTGCTATTATTCTTCGCCGTGATAGTAATCGATATCGTCGATCCTGAAATAGCGATAATCCGGTTTGATCTGCTTTTTGCCGGATTTGGGATAGGTCGTGACATCGGCACGGTGATGATTGGCGATTACATAATAGATCAAATCCGAGGTGCCGTCGTTGAAGATCTGGTGGGCTTCTCCAGGCAGGCAAATGAAATGATCTTTCGGCCTAATCCTCTCCTGATTGCCGCCGGAATCAATTAAGACTCCGGCTCCCTCCAATATGATGTAGTGTTCTGTTTGCGCGGCGTGTGAATGCATGGGATAGGCTCTCTTGCCGGGCGGTATTCTCGACATTTCAACATCGAAGGGGTGACCACCGCCCCATTCTCCCGTGTCCTTAGTCCCGCCGAGTGCGAGAGAGAGATGCCTGCGGTAGATCTCGTAGATTCGCCTTGGAGAGATGCGGTGCTCCTCCGGAACAGAACTTTCATTAACTGGTTTCACAATAGGCGAATTTCCAAGCGCGACACCTGTTGGAGGAGGTCCCCAGATACGCCGATCTCTTTAACTGTCCCATAAACGGATCCGCTAAGGTTTGTGGTTGATCGCGGCGGGGCTGTCATGCTGCCACGGCCATCGGCCCTCGACCTCGAGATGCAAGAAGATACTGAGGAAGGTGCGGATGAGGATGATCGCGCCAAGAACGGTAACATTGTCCAAGGTGGGATCGACGACAACCGTGTCGATGATGTCGCCAGCGACAAGGAACTCGAGCCCGAGGAGAATTGCTCGTCCCATATCCTGGCGACAAAGGCGGTATGCGTTGATCGTGTCGCCATGTCTCCTAAACAAAAACCGCACCGTGGCAATGGTCGCGCCAATGACCATGATGGCGACGCCGGCGGTCTCGACCACGGTGCCAACGATTTCAATGGTTTCCCGGAAATGGATCATAAACCTCAAATCTCGTGGCCCAAACAGATCCTCAGTCTAGCGTCGAATCTCGAATAAGCACTTGGACCCGGTCCGAAGATCATGAGCGGAGCAGCTTGAGCAAGGCTTCGGCCGCGGGAGCCGACGATGCGGGATTCTGGCCGGTCACCAGCAGGCCGTCGACTTCAATATGGGGAGCCCAGCTGGCCGCCCTGGTATAAATTCCACCTCTTTGCCTCAGCCTGTCCTCCAGAAGAAAGGGCACGACGTTTTCCAGCTGGACGGCTGTTTCCTCTTCGTTGCTGAATCCGGTCACGCGTTTACCCTTGACGAGGTACTCGCCATCCTTGCCGCGCACGTTCGTGAACGCAGCCGGCGCATGGCACACGGCGCCAATCGGCTTGTCGGCCCCGACAAACGATTCAATCAGTGCGATGGAGATCGCGTTGTCGGGCATATCCCACATTGGCCCGTGGCCGCCGGGATAGAAGACTGTGTCGAAATCCTCCGCCGATACGCCGGAAAGCACTTTCGTGTTGGCAAGTTGCGCGTTGGCAGAGGCATCAGCACGGAATCGGTTCGTTAGCTCAGTCTGATTCTCGGGAAGATCGCTCTTCGGATCAAGCGGCGGTTGACCCCCTTTTGGCGAAGCGATCGTGATTTCTGCGCCCGCATCCTTGAGCACGTAGAACGGCGCGGCGAATTCTTCCAACCAGAAACCGGTTTTCTTTCCGGTATTTCCGAGCTGGTCATGGGAGGTGAGAACGAGGAGGACTTTCATATTGGATAATGGTGGACGTTGATCTTGTTGCCTGGACCTTAAGTTTGCAAATCCATATCCTGAGCCCTGCCGCGTGATCAGGTTCGCGGGCGGAATGGAGGGCGGGACGCCTCAAACGGCCAATCGATTCACCCTACTGAATCCGTTTCAGGGTTAAGACGATTTCTGGCCCGATTTCCTTTGCGTATGCTATTTGCTTTGATGACATGTCCTCGCCATGTATCGCAGCGGAGCAAATGGCATAAATATCTGTTATTACAGCTGCTAGATTTGGAGGCAGCAAATCGGCTTGGATCAACGATTGAGTGAGCTGAGACAAAGAGAAACGCCTTTTGATTCTGAACAGTAAACATTAAGTTTTGCACCTGGTCTTTTAGGGACTGAATGCTCTGTTGCAGCTTTGGACCCGATGGATTGAGTTCTTTAGCTACCGGGGCTAGCATTAAGCCGATCCACAATAGCAAGATGAAAATGTCTGTCGTGGACGACGTTCCCGCAGCAATGGCTGAATACCTTAAGACGACTAGAGAAGAAACGAACAGAAGTAGTATGACCCACCAGGCAATCTTAAACGTATCGTTGAGTTTCATAACAGGGCTGTGAAACGCCGGCCGTCAGCCACCTCCGATAGCCCGGTACGAGTCGGCATAGGGCGTGCCAGCTTTGCTGGCGCAACCGATCAGGAGTGAGTTGGTCTCTTCTGTTCATAATTGGGAAGAGGAAGAGTTCATGAGCATAGCAAGCGGGAGGATGGTCAAAAGCCAGACGGTAGCCTCACGTTCCGATGGCCAATGCGGCAATCTTGCCGTGCTTAAGGGTGAAGTTGTAGTGGAGTTGAGTCGGACTTCCCGGGAAGGTGCCGCTGACTTGTGCGGTTACGATTGTCTTGTCGCCCACCTGGGCGAGGTCAGTTGCTTCCGCATTCGGTTTGTATTTCGCAATCGCTCCATCAATCCATCCCTTGATGGCAGCGCCACGATACTCGTGTTCCTCGTCGCTGACGAGCGCGTCGCCAGTGAAGAGTTCATTGAAGTCATCTGTCTGGCCGCTGTTATGCGCTTGAAAAAAGGCAGCAATGGCTGGCGGTAGTTTTGTATTCATGATATTCGTTAAGATTCCGCGTCTTCCATTGCCAGAAATATCCCAGACAATCAGGGCGGCAGGTTGTCTCCGCTGTCGCGCATAGCGGTAACAACACGGTTAGCATCAACTCGGGAAATCGAGACCGTCTTAATCGGATCTTCTGTTGCGACATTAGCCATCAGGCTTGACGGTTGCCGGTTAAGTGGAGCGTCGTGTCAGGCATGCTTTCGCAAAAACTTTAGTCCTTTTCACGTAAGAAGCTATTGAGAGTCATGAGGTATAGAGCTCGCTCCTCTTCAAAATACCAGTGTGAACTGTTCTCGAACACTACTAACCTTGAGCCGGGCAGTTTGCTCTGGTAGATGGCGCTCGTGTCGGGAGTGGCGACGTCTGCCAGACCACACGTCAACAGCGTTGGGACCATGATTTCGCCCAGATGTGCGGCGTCATTCCGGTTCGTAAAGTTGCCTGTGTAGCTCAACTCGTTTGCTCCGACCGTCGTCACGTAGCTGTCCAGACCAAACTCCTCGGCCGAAATGCCTTCAGTGTGCATGCTTCCCACCTTTCGGCAGTATATAAGTGACAGTGATAAAAGCGATCTAAAAGGCGGCAAGGTATTTTGAAGAGTCCGGTTCCGATTCCTTCGCGCGCATGGGCTGCCGTGGAGGCGGTGTTGAGTTGCCGCACCCAACGCCGCGGCGGCCACATCCATCATTGCGGGCCGTGCCAGCGCAGTTATTACTTCTATCACAGTTGCAACCACCGGGCGTGTCCGCGATGCGGGGCGGCCGAGCAAGCGCAATGGGCGCGCAGGCAGCAGGCGCGCGTTTTGCCCGTGCCTTATTATTTGCTCAGACTGACGGTTCCGGAGCAACTGCGTTGCGGCCTTGGGGCATTATCCCGCCGATTTGCATCCGATCTTCTTTGCCGCAGTGGCAGGCCCGGTGAGGGCCGTTTGCGCCAAGGGAAAAATACCTCGGCGGGGAGAGCGGATTCATCGCCGTCCTGCACACATGGACGCGGCGGATGCTCTTCCATCCGCACATTCACGTCCTCATTCCTGCCGTCGTGCTCGCAAAGAACGGCGCACGGCGCTGCGCTACCGGACTCTTCTGCCGTATTCATTGCTACAGTCCAAACCAGCGGGCGCGGCGGCTCGAACCGAAGTGCTCCTTGTCGGCGCGCAGGGCGACCGACGGCTCGTAATAGGTGCCCGTCGGACCATCGGGATTGGAGAAGAAGTCCACGTCCACGCGGCCGATCCGCCCGGCGCCGAACTCGATGTAGCACGAGCCCGTCCCCGTGTGAGTCACTGGAACCTCCTCGTTCCGCAGGCGCGCAATCAACGCCTTGGCGACCGCGCGCGCGGCGCCCTCGGCGAAGATGCCGGCTTTCGGTGTGCCCTGTCGCGCGCAGTCGCCGACGGCGTAAACGTCGGGGAAGCGCGTCTCGAGCGTCTTGGGCTTGACCGGCACATATCCGTCCTCGGTCATGCCGCTGTCCTCGAGCATCTTCGGGGCGCGGATGGCCGGCACGCCAAGGAAGAGGTCGTAGGGAAACTCGCGGCCATCGTCGATGGTCACCACCCGGCGCTGCGTGTCCACCGATCTCATTTCGCGGTCGGCGACGAAAGTGATGTTCCGCTCCGCGAACGCGGCGAGCAACGCCCGCGAGGTCTCGGGCGACGGAGGCATCGGGAGTTTCGAGCGGGAGGATGAGCGTGATCTCGCAGGCGCTCCGGATGCCGCGGGTCGTGAGATAATCGTGCATCATCAGCGCCGCTTCGCTGGGTGCCGGCGGGCATTTGAAGGGCGCCCCGCCGACGGCGATGAGAACGTGGCCCTTGGTGAACGTCGGGAGCATTTCACCCAGCCGCGTCGCGCCCTGCAAGGGTGTAGAACTCGGTGGCGTCCGCCATGCCCGGCGTGGCGGCAAAATCGTAGTCGGCGCCGAGCGCGACGACCAGGAAATCCGCCTCGTGGGTTCCGCGATCGGTCGTGACGCGCTTGGCGACGGGATCGATCGATGAGATCGTTTCCTGGAGAAGCGCACGCCGGGCTTCACGAATTTCTTATACGGCAGTCGCACCGCGTCGGGCGTCGCATGCCCGAACATCACGTCGAGCTTCGAGAAGCCGAAATAGAAGGAGTCGCTCTTGTCGATCAGCGTCACTTCGATGTCGTCGCCAAACGCCTCCGAGAGCATGGTGCTGAGTTCGAGCCCGCCGAAGCCGGCGCCGAGAACGAGGATGCGTTTTTTCATAGATTGGTGAATTAAACAGTCATTTAGTGTTCCCGCGCTGCGGCTAACGTTTGGAGTTCCTGGCGAAACTGAGGGCTGAAAGCAAGAAGGATTGCAAGGTGCGTCAGGCGGACGAGGCGCTAAGAATCTTCTTTTACGGAGGTGTAACCCGTGAAGTGGGTCAAGAAGTGGCCGGAGAGAATTGAGCCGATTCCGGAGTTAAAACCGGACTGCCGCTGTGGTGCGTCCACCCACGCGAGGTCCTGCCATGATATATTGACTCGTTCGCTACCGCTCATCTCGCCCTGGCGGGCTGTCCTTCGAACAGTCTATCTCGCCCGCCCCGGCGGGCTACGGTTCGCACGTGGTCTGGCGCCCAAATGTGCCGGTGAATCACCGCTTGATGGTCAGAGCAAGTTCTGCGGGTTGTCCGGCGTTGGCCGGGTGACACATCATCTGCGGATTCTTTAATCAGATTCCGACAACCCGCTAATCCAGCAACTCTCCGTAATGCGAGCGCACGATTTCCAAGCAGCTCTGCAAGATGGCTTCCCCGGTGTCGAGCTCGAGCACCTGGTTGGCAAGGGTTTCGCAGACTGGCATAGAAAGGGACTGCACCGCCTTCTTTACCCTGGGAACGACGGTGCTGCTTGCGCTAAGTTCGTCCACGCCAAGCCCAAGAAGCAGCGGCGTGAGCTGGATGTCGCCCGCCATTTCGCCACAGACCCCCGTCCAAATGTTTTGATTCCGGGCGGCGTCCACTACGGCCTTTATCATCCGGATGATGGAGGGATGGGTGGGTTGGTAGAGATGAGCGATATTGTCGTTGCCGCGATCGACGGCGATGGCGTACTGGATGAGATCGTTGGTTCCGATGCTGAAGAACTTTACCTCACGCGCAAGATGGTCCGCGGAAAGAGCGGCGCTGGGCACTTCGATCATGATGCCCACTTCAATGTCCGGATTGAAAGAGGCCCCTTCCTGCTTCAATTCGCGCCGGCATTCTTCGAGGACGGCGTTGGCGCGGCGTAATTCTTCGAGGCCAGAGATCATCGGATACATGATGCGCACGTTCCCGGCAGCCGCGGCCCGCAGGATGGCACGCAGTTGGGGTTTGAAGATATCCGGATGCTGCAGGCAATAGCGGATCGCCCTGCAACCGAGAAAAGGATTTTGCTCATGCTCCTGTTCGAGACTTTCCGATGGCTTGTCCCCGCCGATGTCGAGTGTGCGGATGATGACAGAATAGGGTTGGGAGCGCTCGGCAACGAGGCGATAGTTTTCAAACTGCTCCTCTTCATCGGGGGGCTTGGGTCGGTTCAAATAGAGGAACTCGGTTCGATAAAGTCCGACGCCCTCGGCACCGCTGCCGGAGACGTCGTCGAGTTCCCCAGGCAGCTCGATATTTGCGGAGAGGATGATGTGGCGGCCGTCGCTAGTCGTCGAGGCCGTGTCGCGAATGAGTCCGAGGCGCTCCGCGACCTCAACCTTCTTGAGCTCGATCTTCCCGTATTCCTGGAGAGTGTCCGGGGTAGGATTGAGGATGAGGACGCCCGTGTAACCGTCGAGCAGGACATCATCGCCGCTGGATAATTTGTCGCACAGGTCGTGGAGTCCGACGATGGCTGGGATATCCATCGAGCGGGCCATGATGGCGGTATGGGAAGTCTTGCTTCCCTGTTCTGTGGCGAAGCCGAGGACGAACGCCCGGTTGATGGACGCCGTGTCGGAAGGAGTGAGGTTCCGTGCGACGATAATGTGCGGTTTGTCTTCGGAGGCAATGGTGCGAGGCGCCTTTCCGAGGAGATGCCGGATCACCCGGCGCGCGACGTCCTCGATATCCACGACGCGCTCGCGAAGGTAGGGATCGTCGATGGCTCCGAGCGTGCGGCAGTACTTCTCCGCGACCTGGTGGAAAGCGTATTCGACGTTGTGACGCTCGTTTTCGAGATTCCGAAGAACCTCGTCGATCAGCGTGCGGTCTTCGACAACGAGGAGATGGGCGTCAAAGATGCCGGCATCCTTGGCGCCAATGGCGTCCGCGATACGCTGTTGGATCTCAAGCAGCTCGGCGCGGGTGGCGATGAGGGCGGACTCGAAACGCGCGATTTCTTCGGGAAGTTCCTCCGCGTTGATCGTGCGAAATGGAATTTCCTCGTCGTCCAGCCAATGTACAACAACCCGCGCGTGGGCAATACCCGGCGCGACAGGAACTCCCTGAAAACGAGTTTCCTGCTTACTTTTGGGATCACTTCCACTCACGCCGAAAGGCGTAGCAGATTTCGTTCTGGTTGAAACACGAAAAAACCGTCCATCGATGCCCGACAGCCGTTCGCTGTCTATTCTTCGCCGAAGCGGGTCCGCACAAGATTTTCGATCTCCGCAATCACCTTGTCTGCATCGGCGCCTTCGGCGATGAGGTGAAGTTTCGATCCTTTCCCCGCCGCGAGCATCATCAGGCCCATGATGCTCTTGCCGTTAACCCGTTCACCATCTTTTTCCACCCAGACCTCGGCTCGGAAGCGGCTGGATATTTTGACGAACATGGCGGCAGGACGCGCATGGAGGCCGTTTCGGTTCTGAATAACGATCTCCCGTGTGCAGCGGAGAACGTCGTCGGAGGATTTTTTGCCGGAGAAGAGGCCCATTATTTGATACGTCGTTCACTCATCATTTGCAGCAAACGCTGATTAAATTCAACTGCGCTGTTTTGTCCCATGCTTTTTAGTTTCTGATCAAGCGCGGCGACTTCGACCAGCCGGCCGAGATCGCGTCCCTTTTTCACTGGAATAATCACATGGGGGATCTTTATCCCCAAGATCTCGTAGAACTCCCGGTCGAGACCGATCCGGTCCACATTTTCGAGCTCGTCCCAATCCTTAAGGGTCAAGACGAAATCGAGTCGTTTTTCGCTCCTGACGCTGCCGACACCGAATATGGAGCTAACGTTGATGACGCCGATGCCGCGGACTTCCATGTGAAAGCGCGTAATGTCAGCGGACATACCTACGAGCTCTCTGCCCTCGATGGAGCGGATCTTGGTGATGTCGTCGCTAACCAAGCTATAGCCGCGTTCGATGAGAGAAAGCACGCATTCGCTTTTGCCGATCCCGCTTGCACCGCGGATCAGGGTGCCGATGCCCTGAATGTCGACCATGCTCCCATACTCTTGCGAGGAAGGGGCGAAATCGAACTCCAATGCGATGGTTGCCGCATTGATAAACTTCATTGTGATCATGTGGGTGCGAAACACGGGGGTCTCAAATTCAGAGGCCATATCGAGCAGGGAGGCAGGACTCGGAGAATTCCGCGCGATCACAAGGCAGGGAAAATTGCGCGAGAAGAGTTGTTTGAGTTTTTCCTTTAAAGTCGTCGCGTTGAGGCTGCGAAGGTAGCTGAGCTCGGCTGATCCGAAAACCTGTATGCGCTTGCCCGCAAAGTAGTTGTAAAAACCCGTCAACGCCAGCCCCGGCCGGTTGATTGTCGGCTCGCGGATTTTTCGATTGAGGCCGCGGGAAGCGCCCTCGAGCCGCAATCCCAGCGTCTCCGCGTGGTTCGCATAGAAATGCCCGACGGTGATGTGCGGGACCCGATGGGCTGCGGCTGTGGACATCGGCGTTACATCTGAAAATTCTCGCCGAGATAGAGTTTGCGGCTAATGGGATCGCTAAGAAGAAAGTCCTTGGTTCCCTGGCTTTCCACGCGGCCTTCGAAGATGAGATAGGCGCGGTCCACGATATTGAGGGTTTCGCGGACGTTGTGGTCGGTGATCAAGATGGCAAGGCCTTGTGTGCGGAGGTCCTGAATGATTTGCTGAACATCGTAAACAGCGATGGGATCAACGCCGCTGAACGGTTCGTCGAGCATGAGCAGAGAGGGATCGGTGACCAGGGAGCGGGCGATTGTGAGTCGGCGTTTTTCACCGCCTGATAGAGTGAGGGCCATATTCTTCGCCAGGTGCTCGATACCGAACTGGGTGAGAAGTTCTTCGCAGCGATGCTTGCGAGCCTGTTTGCTGAGCTTTGTTGTCTCGAGTATCGCCATGATATTCTCATAGACGCTGAGCTTGCGGAAGATCGACTCCTCCTGCGGCAAGTAGCCCATGCCTTCGCGCGCGCGGCGATACATTGCCATTCCGGTGACGTCGCGCTCTTCAAAAATTACGCGTCCGCCGTTGGGCCGGACGAGACCAACGATCATATAAAACGTGGTCGTCTTGCCGGCGCCATTTGGACCAAGCAGACCGACAATCTCGCCACGCTTGACGTTGATATCTACCCCGTTGACAACCGTGCGTCCGCCATAAGTCTTTATCAATTTGTCGGTCGTAAGGAGCGGCTTGTGATCCATCGGCGGTGTCGCGGGAAGGGGTGATGGGGCTGGCGCGATGCTCATCGACTTATTGCTGACTATTGTCGACGATCACGGTCCTGCTTCCGCCTTTTGTCGTCATCTTGCCGTTGCGGTTTAAAATCATTATAGTTCCCTGCTCGGTAGCGACTTGCATGTTGATATCATGTTGGACTGAGGGCCATGTGGTAAGGGTGACGTCGCCGGAGACCGGTTCGTAAACGGCCTTTCCCGAGCGTCCCGTGGCTTTCACCTTTTTGCCGGTGTCGTCGGTATTGTCCTGGACAATGATCACATTGCCGGAGGCTTCCACGAGTTGAAGCCCCTTGCGGTCCTTGCTCATCGTCACGCGAAGCTGGTCGCAGAACATCGTGAATTGCGGGTCCTTTACCACAACACTGCCCTCGAACTCCGCTACGCTCGTGACGTTGTCGAAAGTCGCCTGCTTCTTGGCGGTGATTTCAGTTTTCGCGTCTTTTGGTCGATCCTTTGTCAGGCCCCCGACGCCAAGGGGATCTTTTTTCTCCGTCGAAGAACTGCCACTCAATTCTGGGTTCATGGTCGGCTTTTCGCTGGGCGGCGCGCCGAACAGCGGGCAGCCGAGGCTGATGAGAAAAAGGAGAGTGGCGGGAAGGAGGCGGTTCATGGTCGGTCGAAATTCTCAGTGCTGAAGATTGTCATTTTCACATTGCCGAGAATTTTCGCGAAGCGGTTTTTGGTGTAGAACTCCCCCGCGTCACCGACGAGCTCAAAATCCTCCCGGCGAATCAGAACACGGCTCTCGCTCGTAAGAATACGAGTAGTTAAGTTAAAAATCGACCGCGGCAGTTCAACATAAATCTTCTTGTCATCGTCGGAATAGGCGTCGATTTTAAGGTTTTCGAACTCGATTCGATCCGCATCCAGTTTGCGAGCCAGCTCGGCATCCAGCATCATCAACAATTTCCCATCGGCGGAGTAGGACGGCACTTTGATGCCCTTTACTGGAACGCCGTCAGGAACGGGAATGTCGATCTCCTGGCTTGTCTCGGTCTTCGGCTCTTCCTTGGCTTTCTTCGGCGTTTTTCCAGGGGAGGTGGCTTCCTTGGCTGCTGGAGTGGAGGCAGATTGCTGGGCGGCGAGCGACCCGGTGGAAAGCGTGCAGGCGAGTGCCAGGCTAAGTAAGAACTTCGTTGCGGATGCGGCTGAGTTGGTCGAGAAGGCTCGGAAGAGAGCGAAGAGGTATCTGGTTTGGGCCATCTGAAAGAGCTTTTGCGGGGTTCTCATGAGTCTCGATAAAGACGCCGTCGCAGCCGGCGGCAACCGCGGCGCGAGCCAAGACCGGGGCTAAGTCGCCGTCGCCGCCAGTTCGGTCACCCGCGCCACCCGGACGTTGCACGGAGTGCGTCGCGTCGAAGATTACTTGAAAACTTAACTGTTGCATCCAGTAAATGGAACGCATGTCGGCTACAAGGTTATTGTAGCCGAAGGTGGCGCCGCGTTCCGTGAAAAAGAATGCGGCGCAGCCAGCATTCTGCAATTTCACGGCGATATTTTTGACATCCCAAGGCGCAAGAAACTGGCCTTTCTTGACGTTTACGACACGTCCGCTTGCCCCCGCTGCGAGGATGAGGTCGGTTTGGCGGCAAAGAAACGCGGGAATCTGGATCAGGTCAATATATTGCGCGGCTACCTCGACCTCTTGCGGCGAATGGACGTCGGTCGTCACAGGCACGCCCAGTTCGCCACCGATTTCGGCCAGGAGCTCGCAACCGTCGCGCACGCTCGTTCCGCGAAAGGAGTTCACTGAGGTGCGATTCGCCTTGTTGTATGAGGCCTTGAAAACGAACTGCGCGCCGAGGCCATCGCAGATCGTCTTCAATTTGCGTCCCATCCTTCTGGTGAAGGCCGGGCTCTCGATCACACAGGGTCCCAAGACGAACAGCAGCTTCTTTCCGCCAAGGGTATTGCGGCCGATTTCAACGATGCGACGCGGCATTAAATGATCTTAAGTGCGATCCGCAAACACGCCAAGACTTTGAAGCGCGGCGAAACCGCGAACCCGCGCGAGTTAACCGGGCAAACTGGTTTTCGTCTTGCGCGAAGGGCGGCGGCACGTTCCATTGCACCCTCGTGAGTGCGATCGATACGGAGACACTGTTAAGTCAATTGAGGTGGCGTTACGCTACCAAGCAGTTCGATCCGCAGAGGGCGACGAAGGAAAAGCTGGTTCCGATCGTACAGCCGGGTGGCCCACGTGCGCTGGCTCAAGGGCGATCTCGACGGTGCGATTGAAGCGGGCCGCATGGCCGCAGGCGCCGCGAGCCCGGTCGATCCCGAGGCAGGAGCCTGGTCGCTGACCCGCCTCGCGCAGTATCATTTTCAGGCCGGTTCTCTCGCCGACGCGAAGGCGGCTTGCGACTCAGCGCTGAGCTTCTCACAAGACTATCCCGCCGCCCTCTTGCTGCGGAGCCGCATGCTACTTGACGCTGATGCTTTCGCGGAGGCGGTTGCGTCCGCGCAACGCGCGGCGCAGCTCAATCCGCTGCCGGAGTTTCAATGGGCGCTGGCCGACACGCTCCGCGCGGCGGGCCGCGCTGACGAAGCCGCAAAAGTCGAGGCGGACCTTGAGCAGTTCGGCGCGCAAAGCGATCCGCGGACTTTTGCGCTGTTCCTGGCCACTCGAGGCGAGCAGGGAGAATCGGCGGTTCAACTGGCGCGACGCGAATTACAGGAGCGCGCGGACATTTTTACGCACGACGCTCTGGCTTGGGCGCTTAGTGCCGCCGGCCGCCACGACGAGGCTTGGCCGCACATGGAGAAGGCGCTGGCCGAGGGCACCATGGACGCCCGGCTTTTTACCCACGCGGGCGTGCTTGCGGCCAGACTCGAGCGCACGGCCGAAGCCGAGGCCTGGCTCGCCAAAGCCCGCAATTTCCAGCGCACGTTGCTCCCCTCGGAACGCCAGCAGCTCGCCGCGGCGCTCGCTGCTCTCGCGCCGCCGCGCGACGCTTTATCCATCGGTCCCCCTGGAACCCAAACGAGCTCCGCTCACGAGAACCAACTGGCGGAAACTTCAGCCGCAAACAAGACCAAAGATAGGCAAGACCAATGAAGACAAATCTAATTACACTCACGGCCGCCTTCGCGCTGGCGACGGCGCTGCCCAACGCAGCCCAAGCATCCAGTCACATGGACGCCCCGCTGATCACCCGCGATCCATCGGCCAACACCACCGACGTTTACGCCTTCGTTACCGGGAGCGACGGAGGCACATCACTTTCGGCTCTTGGAGGAACTTCGCCACCCTCTACCCCGAAGTCGCTCGTCGTCGCGCTCGGCGTCTATCCCCACGAGGAACCAGGGGTCGGACCGAACATATATAATTTCGACGACAATGTGCTCTATGAAATCCATGTCGCGACCGGGCGCGACCTTAAGGCGGGAAAAGCAACCATCAGCTATCAGTTCCGGTTCACGACCACGTTCGACAACCAGAATACCATTCTGGATTCCTACCAGGGCGTGATCCAAAACGTCGGCGATCGCCCCGCACAGAACCTCGTTCAGATGTACAGTGTCACCAAGGTCACGTGGCATTCCAAGACCGTACTCGGCACGGGAATCGTTCCACCAAACAATCAGGGTATCGCCACGCCCTTTTACAATCAAGGAGACCCCTCGAGCGGCGAAAATCCGGCAAGGGATGGTGTTCCGAGTTTTGATAAACTCGACCGATACACGCAACAGGCTGTTTTCGAATTCAAGGGGAAAGGAAAAGGCTACACCGCATTTGCTGGACAGCGCGACGACGGCTTCTACGGCGACATCAATTCCATCTTCGATCTGCTGCAACTGCGCTCGCCGGGTAGGGATTCACAGGGCGGTTTCAACATCCACCTGATTGCGCTGAGAATCCCCATCGAGGAACTTGGGGTCGCCAAAGACCAGCAAATTGTAGGCGTCTACGCGACGACCAGCCGCCAAAAGCTGTCGGTTTTGCGCGACAGTGACCGAACAAAGAAAAAGGACGACGACAAGAATCGAGATAATATCACCGTTGGCCCTTGGGTGCAGGTCGCGCGCCAGGGAAACCCCCTCTTCAACGAAGCTCTCGTCGCTCTTGTGGACAAAGACCGCTACAGCCGCACCAGCCCCGCGTCCGATAGTCAACTCTTCCGCAAATACGCGGAGACTCCGGAACTCGCTGCGCTGATCAATGCCATTGTATTCAAGGGCAAAGGTCCCGCCATTGAAACTCAGCGGACAGACATCTCCGGCATCTACATCCCCGATTTAATCAGGGTGGATCTCTCGACGCCGCGCGCGCGCTTGGCCGGCAGCGGGCCGAGCGATCCCAAGAATCCTGACGATCTGGGCTTCTCGCGCCTGAGCATCTTCGGTCCCAATGGTGGCGATGTGCTCAAGAGCACAATTCAGGATCCGTTCGGCAACGGCGGATTTATTCCGGGCGGGTGGCCCAATGGTCGCCGCTTCGGCGACGACGTTGTGGACATCGCGGTGAGTGCCCTCATCAGTGACCTGCGCGGTCCTCTTGTCATTCGCGTGGCAGACGGTATCGACGGCGTGAGCGCCAACGATATCGGTTACAACAAGACGTTCCCGTACGAAGGCACGCCGCAGAACGGCCGCAACCACGTGCATCCTTAAGTTGCCCGGTCGCCGTGACGGATCCCGACTGGATTCGGGATCCCAAACGGCGAGAACGACACGCGGATCGCAGTCTCTTCCGTTTCGAGTGTCCAAATGAACAAGTTTCCGGGATTCCAGGATCAGCGACGCCGGCTACACTTTGTAGCTGGCATCGTTGATTGCGCTTTTTGCGACTCCTTCGCCCATCAAACGCGTCCGCGTTTGGGCGGCTCGAATATGGTGATGCGCGCGAAATATCATCCGTGCTGCTCGGCAGGCTGGCTGGCGGCCCTCTTCATTAGCGTCGCCGGCTTCGCGCAGGCCCACGATCCCGGCCTGAGCACAGCCTCGGTGAAGATCTTCCCCGACCGCCTCGATGCGGAGGTCATCTTCGCCCGCGCCGACATTGAAGCGCTCGCGCCGCCCGACGCGAACCATGATGGAAAGGTCGGCGCCGAGCAATGGGAGCGCGCGCGGCCGGGACTCGAACCACTCGTGCGTGAGGCGCTCGTTGCCCGGGTGAACGGCGCCGCCATCTCCATCACCGAACCGCGCTTTCAACTCGATGAGAACAACAACTTTCACATAGCCGGAATCTTTCGCGTGCACGGCGCGAAGGCACTCACAGTAGAATCGCCCCTGATCACGCGCCTGCCGCGCGGGCATCGGCAGTTCATCAGCCTGCTGGACGGCCACGGCATCATCCTTGCCGAGGCGTTGCTGAGCGCGGACCAGAACGTGATTGACGTGGACGTTTCCGAGCGGATCGCAGAGAGGAGCCTGCCCGCGAAAATCTTCCCGTTTCGCGATTTCTTTGTCATGGGCGTGGAACACATCCTGACCGGCCTCGATCACTTGCTGTTTCTCTTTGGGCTGCTCATCGCGATGTCACAGTTTCGGGCGACGGTATGGGTCATTACATGCTTCACTCTAGCGCACTCGACTACACTGGCGCTGGCCGCCTTCGACGTGGTGCGGGTTTCGGGACGTGTGGTGGAGCCGTTGGTCGCAGCGACCATCGTTTATGTGGGCGTGGAAAATTTGCTGCGCTCCGAAGGCCCTCCGGGGCGTTGGCGTCTGACGCTGATTTTCGGCCTGGTTCACGGCCTCGGCTTCGCGACCGATCTGAGGGAAAAGCTAGCCGGTGCCGTCGGCGCCGAAATCACGGTTCCGCTGCTGTCGTTCAACCTCGGGGTGGAACTGGGCCAGATGGCCGTAGCCGCGCTGGTGCTGCCTTTGATCTGGTGGCTGCGGAGCGAGCCGGCTTTCGTGCGGCGCTCGGTGCCGGTGTGCTCATCGCTGGTGGTGATGGGCGGCGCATGGTGGCTATTGCAGCGGACGCTGCTGGAATAAACCGCGCCAATCCCAAAGCCGCCGCATCCGCACAGTGTTTCCGGCCGCAGCGTTCAAGACCAGAGAAATCAAATCGATTCCTGGTCGAAATCAGGTCAATGAAAGCGCCAGCATCAGCAACGAAATAGCTATGATCCAGGACCCAACTATGCGGACGCCCACTTTCGGCAGTGCTTTCGCGTTGCGAGTGACGTGTAATACGCGACGTCATAGAGCAGGAAGACGACCATGAGCAGGTTCCCAGTAACGTCTTGATCACCACGGCCGCGGAGCCTTTCTCGGGGCCTGAATCAAATCCGATGGCGAAGGCTGCGGCGGCAAAAAGCGCGGTGCGGTCAAGTTCTCTCGGAACGGTTAGTCGCCGTGCCGCGCGTCAAGGGAGAATGAAGGGCCGGACGCAGCTCACATATTCTATGCCAATGTCGAAGGAAGTTCTCTGCCGAATTGGTGGGTTGATCTCTCATATTTGACGATTGCCTGACCGATCCAGTTATTGCCGGCAAACGGCGGTCCGTAGAGCTCGTATCCGTTCTTGAGATCCGCATTTACAGATTTCCGGACCTCGTCCGCGGAACCTGAAGTGATAATTTTGTAGTCTGACACTTTTTGCATATCGACCTCAATGGATACCACTCTTGGCATTGCTCGTGCAATGCGCGTTCACCACTCTGCGCCCCTGGCCAGCGCGAAGCCGACTTGCCAAGTCGCGGAGGGGTGGGATTATCCTCGCACATCAACGCTCTGCATTGAGGCTGCGCCACTACGATTCGCGCTCTCGCGCGTGGTCTTTCCCCGGCGGGGGCGGCGTTTAATTTTTTGCAACCAGGCGCTCAACGCGCGCAACCGCAGCATCCGTGGGAAGTAGCGGATCGAGAGACTGAGGCTCTGATTTTTGCTTATGCTGCGTTTCTGTTCGCCTGCTCCCCAACACCCGATGAAGGCTGCAATGGCACGACCGTTCTGAAGTTCATCGGCTCCTTCTCTTTGGAAGACCATGCGGCGTAGAGCCGCAGACCGCGAACGCGGCGATCGGCAGCACGGATGCGGCGGAGTTCGGCGCGCTGATGGTCGCGCAGAGCGCGGCGAAGCCTGCGGTTGCGGGTTTCGATGTGGTTGGCAAGCCAGCGCGTCATGAGAACTTTCAGGTTAGGGTGCATATAGGTGCTCACTATTCCATTATGCTTCGTGAAGCGAGCTAGATTTTAAGGAGCGCTTGCCCTGATGACTGCGGGTGCTGCGCTTCTTCACTTCATTCCCGACCATCTTACAGGATCAGAACGAGTCCACCAATGAGATCCCATTGCCGCAGAGGCCCGGGCGAACCCCCCCGGGGCACGACATCGGAGCCATTGGTAGCATTTGGTACAAGGCGAACGCTCACTTGAAAATTGCGTCAGTTGGCACGCGCCTCCGCCTCCATTTAGACAGCGATAATGGTATTTCGCGCATTCCATTCAATGGGAACGAGGGTCAGGCTTTCGGCGTGCTCTTGGATGCTGTCGTGGACACTGCTACCTTGTTCGATGATGGGATGGTAACCGGTAGCATTGCGAGGGCATGCTCCTCTAAGGGGCAGGCGCTAAGGGTTGCCGCAGGCACGGACGTTGCGAAGTTGACGCCAGTGCTGGCGGCAGAACGGCATCTTTGTTGAAGGAGCGATCAGGCCAGCAGCAGCGGCAGAAGAGCCAGCACCCGCAGCAGCATCGGCTGAGCCAGCGACAACGCATGCGTGAAACTGGGCGTCAACTTCCGAAAAGCAATTTTGCAAGTCAGAAACGAATTTCGCGTATAAGGGTCATTAGGGAGGGCTTCACAGGGAAGGGCGAGCGCATGGAGGAAACGTCATCATCAAGAGCGCCGGGGATTGCGACATGACGCGTTTGCGTCGCCGACGGACTACAGAACAATTTGATGAATTTGGTGGGAGAACCCACGAACGGTCATACTATTCTGAGAAACTCCGAAACTCGGCGCATCCAATGCCTTTGTAACTATGGAGGTCGGTGATCCCGATCAAAGTGTAATATAAAAATCTAACTAATCTGAGGGGAATTGCAGATAACGCGGAGATTACAACCGGAACTCTTCGAAAGGAGTAGCGGAAAAGCTCACGGATTCTGGCTCACAGAATGCCTCTTAGGGAAAGATACTGGGAAGGACTAGTAAGATGAAAATACCAAATACAATATGCCGGCTCGAGGGTCAAAGAAATCTCCTTCAGCGTCATCAAAAACAGCACGCAGCTATCACGCCACGTATACTCTGCATTAGCGTTCTGGCTCTACTAACCGGTTGCAATGCAACCCTCGAATTAAAGCCAGACAAGGCGCCGGGAGGGACAACTGGTAACAATCGTTCAATTCCGCCCTATCCGAGTCAGATTGGTCCTGTCTATCCGGGTCAGATCTATCCGGGTCCTGTCTATCCTGTCTATCCGGGTCCGTTTGCTTCGACGGATGGTGGTTATGGGCTGGGTGCTCAGCCGGTTAGCGATTCACGTAGCAACCGTCCAACAGGTGGTGGCTTTACTATCAAGCTCACATCTCGCTGAGGGCGAGCGGCAATCATATCGTCCGCTGTCAGTGAGCGAAACCTCCTGGCACCGGCTTGGAGGAAGTGAACTATGAACCTTATAAATACAAAGTATAGAGCCGTGCCATGCGGCTGCAAACGAGAAACAACATTAGTCATTCCTGAGACTCTTCACGGCTACAAGCGACACGCAATTGCTCGTGTCGTTGGGGGCCTCGCACTTTTGGGCATCGCGCTCGGTGCAACGCAGTCCTATGCGCGGCCTTGGACGCAGGTACAGGGGAGGCTTATCGGGAATGGACACTATGGACCATCACCAGTGGGTGGCGTTGTGCTCACACTCCCTCTGCGACACTCGTACTCTTCGTTTGTTGCTAGTCATCGGATGCGCCACCACTAAACAACAGTCTACTTCGGCGCAGACCGCACAGGTTGAAAAGTATGACAAGAGCGGATGGGTGCGCTGAGTTCTTCGAACCGAATGGGTTTTGATCACCTCAATATGGCCTCCGAGGAGTTCGCGGTAGAGGGTGGGATTATCCTTGATGTGCGGGGCACATCAACGCTCTGCATTGAGGCTGCGCTATAAACGATTCGCGCTCTCGCGCGCGGCAGTCGAACTGAAGTTCTCATCCCACAGAACGGTCACTTTCTCCGCTGGCGCGGAGCAGCGGAGAGGGTGGGATTCGAACCCACGGTGGGCGTTAGCCCACAGCGGTTCAAGACCGTCTTTGGAGCTGTATTCATGCGGTTCTCCGGACGGTCTATGCAGTTCGTAAGCAGATCGGGCTTGCGTTATCGTGCGTCGTGGCACAACGCTGTGCGCTATGCCCCGCCCCCTTGTCCGTGTCAAACACTGGCCCTCTCATCCCACACATCATTGGGTCGTCGTCTATCGTCAGGGAGCAAGGAGACGATGCAAGTATTTCACAGGCGAGAAGGCCGCCAAGAACTTCGCAAACTAGAAGTATGTCGAACTCGTCAACGAAGGCCGTAAGCACGGCGAGATTACGATCGTCCAGATAAAGCCCGCGCCACGGGAAGATACCAAATTCAACCCGCGGTATATCCCCATGCTCGAAGCAAATGGTGAAGAAGGCGCGAACCGGCCTGCGTTACTAATCAGGGAGTGGCTGGCGACGACAGCTTCTCGGATTTAATGACGCGCTAAAACGCGCCATTACCGTCGCTTTTTGCATTTTTAGGACTGAAAACCCTATTCTACGCATTATTGACCCCGCGTTAACACCGATTTTATTCCTAAACACGCTTTCACCCGCTATTGTTGGTTAACAACTGATTCTTTGGTGAAACGCGACCATGGTCCGCCGGCGGGGGGCTCCGCGAGCCTTCACGCTACGAGTTGGACTCTTTGCGACGCTTTGGTCGCATCCGAAGGGCGGTTAGGCCCATGAAAACGGAGGACAGACGCGTCTGCCCGAGTTGCGGTAATGAGTTTTCCGGAGCAGTGGAATTCTGTCCGGTGTGCATGCTGCACGGGGCACTCGCTGATGACGTTGAGTCCGGCGAGTCTTCTTCTGAGCTCGTGATCAAGCCGAAATCGCAAGGCGTGGCACGACGATTTCAGCACTATGAGGTAGTAGTCGGCGAAGACGGGAGACTTGTCGAGCTGGGCCGCGGCGCGATGGGCGTAACCTACAAAGCGTTCGACATCGACCTTCGATGCCCCGTGACATTGAAAGTCATCAGCGAGAAGTATCTCGGTGACGAATCGGCGCGCCTTCGTTTCTTGCGCGAAGCGCGTTCGGCGGCCAGCGTGCGCCACTCGAACGTTGCTTCGGTCTTCCATTTGGGCAAGAGCGGCGGGAACTACTTCTACGCAATGGAGTTTGTCCAGGGAGAGACCCTGGAGAATCTGATCAAACGCTCGGGTCGGCTTGATGCAAAGTTGGCGCTGGAAATTGCGGCGCAAGTCGCGGCCGGTTTGACGGCGGTGCACAAGAAGGGCCTCGTCCACCGAGATATCAAACCAAGCAATATCATGGTGAACCTGGATGACCCAGGCACCGCGACCGCGAAAATCATCGACCTGGGCCTAGCAAAGGCGATCAACGAATCAGATTCTCAGACTACGATATCCATACCCGGGGGCTTTGCCGGGACACCGGAGTTCGCGAGTCCCGAGCAACTCGCCGGAGCGGACGTAGACATCCGTTCGGATCTGTACTCACTTGGCGTGACGCTTTGGGAGATGCTGGCGGGCCAGGCGCCATTCCGGGGCTCTCCCACTGAGGCGATCTATCAGCATCAGCGCGTCCCCTTGCCGATTGAACAACTCAGAGGCATCCCACAGCCGCTCGTCGTTCTGCTTGAGGTGCTCCTTGAGAAAGACCCGGCGCGACGCTTTCAGAGCCCAGCCGAACTCTTGAAGGTGATGCCGATGGTAAGGGGAGCTGTCGACGCGGGGAGTTTTCTCATGAAGACGATTCGGGTTTTCGTCTCCTCCACGGGCGATGTCCAAAAGGAGCGGATTCTGGCGGATCGAGCGATTCGCTCGGTTGCTGGCGAGTTTAACGTTCCGGTAAGTGTCACGTTCTCAAATTTCCAACGCTTGGCAGAAGAAAATGGTGAGTCAAAAACGGAATCGGAGAATCACGAGACGTTGGTTCTCTGTCCCTATTTTTTGGAATATCAGAGGTTCCAATCGGAAGTGGGATGCCGGGGACAGATCCCGAACACGGCGGAATTTGATCTGGTGATCTCTATCCTGTGGTCCCGTCTCGGCGCCCTGCTGGACCCGACCTTGACGATGCCGGATGGCAGCTCACCCGGCTCGGGAACGGAATACGAAATTGCGTGGGCGCTGGACCACGCAAACAAGAATAGAGGCGTTCCGCTATTGCACGTTTATCGCAACTGTTCAAAGCCGACACCGCCGTTGGAACCAAAAGAGGAGTGCGAAGTCTTTATTCGGCGATGGAACTCCTTACAGGAGTTCTTTGCGCATTGGGAAAAGAACAGCGAGGGGAACTTCGCGGGCACGTGCAACAACTATCGCGACCTGCAGGAGTTTGAGGAGCTCTTCCGGGAAGATTTCCGTAGCTTTCTGGCAGCCCAAGTAGAGCGGGAGCCCGGACAGAAAGTCTTGGGCAAGAAAGTGCGCCGGTGGAAATCCTGTCCGTTCCGCGGGCTGAATTTCTTTGATTTCGAACACGCCCCCATCTTCCAGGGTAGAACGAAGGCGGTCGGGGAAGTGTTGGAAGCCTTGGAAGCGCAACGCAGAGCGCAACGGCCGTTCGTGCTGGTCGTGGGTGCGAGCGGCTCAGGAAAAAGCTCGCTGGTGCGAGCGGGCGTGCTTCCACTGTTAACGCAGCCCGAAACCATTGAAGGGGTCGGGCTCTGGCGGTGGTCGGTGACCACACCAGGAGCCGGTGGAAGCGGAGGTGATTGCTTCGATGCCTTGGCGGCCGCACTGCTGGAGCTCCATGCGCTGCCCGCCTTGCAGGACTCAGAATCACGGAACGCGATCCGCGACTTTGCGACCGAACTGAGGGAACACTCCGACAGCGCCGCGCTCCGGGTCCGGGACGCGCTGGATCATGTCGCGCGGGAATGGAAAATTCAGCAGTCCCATTCCCTGAAGGAAAGAGAGCGGCAACTGCGGGAATCAGGAAGATTGGACGACGCGGACCTGTCTCGACAGCAGAGGGAAAGGCTTGAGCTACCGAAAGCCCGTTTGGCGTTGGTGGTTGACCAGCTCGAGGAATTGTTCACGTCCGGTTTTTCACTCGACGTTCGGCAGAAATATATTTCCGCGATCGCCGGTTTGGTTCGGAGCGGCCGCGTCTTTATCCTGGCGACGTTACGGAGTGACTTCTACCCGCGGTATCAGGAGTTCCCGGATCTGATCGAGCTCACCAAGCCGAGTGGAAAATTCGATCTCCGGCCGCCGACCCCTTACGAGCTTGGGAATATGATCCGGCTACCGGCCGAAGCAGCCGGTCTGCACTTCGAAGAAGACCGCGAGACTGGTCAGCGTCTGGATCAAGCGCTGCGCGATGCCGCCGCTCTCACACCAGAATCTCTGCCGTTGCTCGAGCATGTTTTGTCGTTGCTCTATGAGCGCCAGGATCTCCGGGGCGATGACCTGCTCCGGTGGTCGGACTATCGCGAAGTATGCGAATTAAAGGGTGCGCTTGCCAAGCACGCCGAGGCGGTATTCAGCATGTTGCAGCCGCATGAACAGAGGGCGTTTCCGTTAGTGATGCGCTATCTTGTCACACTGAGCCAGGGCGAAGAGGAAGTGCCAAACGGGCGAACCGTGCCCTACCGTGATTTTATCAGCTCAGAGGAGAACGACGAGAAGGCCGGCGCAAAAGGCTTTGTTGATCTATTCATTGAAAAACGGTTGTTGGTCGCGGACACCGATCCGCAGGGAGAGGTTACCGTGCGCGTTGCGCACGAGGCGCTCCTGCGGGAATGGCGACGGGTCAAAGAGTGGCTGACCGAGAACCGCGAGTTCCTGCGGATGCGGGACCGCCTGGATTCGAGCCTGAAGCTCTGGCTGAGCCGCGGAAAACAAAAGGATGACTTGCTCGAACCCGGACTCCATCTGGCGGAAGGTGAAAAGTTAGTCAAAGACTTTGGGCCGTCGCTTAGCAGGGAACAGAACGATTACATCGCGGCGAGTATCGCTGAGCGAGACCGGCGCAAACGGGCCCACGAACGCATTCGTTATGTGGTAATGGCAGCGATCACCCTCCTCGCAGTCGTTGCCGGTTTTCAGTGGCTCCGGGCGGCCCAAGCGTTTAAATCTGAAGCACGGGTCACCGCGAAGCTGCATGAACAGTTGCAGCAGGCGAGCTGGGCAAGCTTCAACCAAGCCGAGCGTCAGTTCCAGCTCGGAGAGTGGCGAGAAGGCATTGCCCTTCTTGCACGCGCGATCAAGTTCGACCCTGCAAATCAAGTTGCTTCAGAACGATTCTTCCACGAACTGATCATTCATCGTGAAAGGGCGCTACCGAGTCCCATCGCCTCTTTTGAGCATCAGAACCTTGTCTTCCAAGTGGCGTTTAGTCCGGATGCCGCTCGAATCCTGACGGCAAGCTGGGACAAAACGGCCAAACTCTGGGATGTGGCTTCGGGAAAGCTCGTCGTCTCCTTCGCTCATCAGGGTTTCGTCTGGCACGCGGAGTTTAGCCCGGACGGTGCTCGGATTCTGACGGCAAGCGCGGACAACACCGCCAAACTCTGGGATGCGGCTTCGGGCAAACTCATCGCCTCTTTTGCTCATGAAGGTGCGGTCTACGACGCGGCGTTTAGTCCCGACGGTGCTCGAATCCTGACGGCAAGCGCGGACAAAACCGCAAAGCTCTGGGATGCGACTTCGGGCAAATTGATCACTTCCTTTGCACATCAAGGTATCATCTGGGACGCGGCGTTTGGCCCAGATGGTGCTCGGATCCTGACGGCGAGCGCGGACAATACCGCCAAGCTCTGGGATGCGGCTTCCGGCCAGCTCATCGCCTCCTTCGCCCATCAACAGGGGGTCCGATGGGCGGGTTTCAGTCCTGACGGCGCTCGGATCCTGACGGCGAGCTATGACAACACCGCCAAACTCTGGGATGCGGCTTCCGGCAAACTCACCGCTTCCTTTGACCATCAGGCTAGTGTGCACCATGGGGCTTTTAGTCCCGACGGTGCCCAGATCCTGACGGCGAGCGCGGACAACACCGCCAAACTCTGGGACGCGGCTTCGGGCAAGCTCATTGCCTCCTTCGGCCATCAGGATACCGTCCGATGGGCGGGTTTCAGTCCTGACGGCGCTCGGATCCTGACGGCGAGCGCGGACAAAACCGCTAAACTCTGGGATGCGGCTACTCCAGTAGAGCTGGCCCAGCAGGTGAAAGAATCAGGTGGCGACACAGCGAGAAGAGGCTCCGCCGTCTCGATGGCGAACTCTCCCGCGCTGCAAGTCGAATCTTTCTCCGCTATCGCAAGCGGACTCCAATTTTCAGATGACGGCTCGCTCGTTGTCGTCAATGAGGAGCGCAGATCGAAACTAACGAAGGACTTGACGCAAGATCTCCCTTCCAACGCGCGCTCCATGCGGTGGTTTTTCAGTAATAGCAGTGATCGAACAATCTTTCCGACGAGCGACACCGAAGTTATCGAGTGGGTAGACAACGCCCTTCTCACGAATCCAAATGTAACCGAAGAATGGGTGCGAAACGCTTTGGTTTTCTTTCCAGATTACCCGTTGCTTCATATCGCATTGGCGAAGTTTGAAACTGATTCCAAGCGCGCCGACTTTCTTCGCTCATTCGGTTTGGCAAGGCTCCCGAAAAAAAGCGTCGTCTGCTTGCGCGCTGCGGAGATGCTCTTGGCGCAACAGCGTCCCGAACTCGCGCTAGAGGCGGTCGATAAGGCCCTTCTCGCAGATCCCACGGACCCAGCTGCCCAGCGTCTTCGACTCGAAATTCAAGATGGGATGACTCGATGATGCGCTAAGCGAATGCCTTGCGTTCGGTTTTGAATGCGGGTAGTTTTTACGGGGAAGGATCACAAACAATGATGAGGACGTGCCGCCTAACATCAGGAAGTATCCGCGGCTCGTTTGGCGCATCGGTCTGCTCGAAGTGATCGGCAACTCACGTTTCCGTCTGCAGCTTCCATCATTAATTCGCTCTGGTGAAGGCGCGGATTCACCGAAGGCCACGCCACGCGGCCTAAGACCAACTGGAGCCGACGTCGCACGCAAGATGGGGTAGCAGCAGCAACCAATCTGCGAAAAACACTATCTTGCCGAGGCAGCGAGAAAGATAGGTGAAACCGACTATGATTGGAGATAGAATGCCTTGCAAAGGTTCTGTCGAAACCCATCGGCGCCTGCCCGCTGTTCCTGCAAATCCATTCCTGTCGAAGGGTCCGTGATCCGGGCCTTAATTAATGCACGATGCTCTTAGCCACCTGTTCAACCTGGACGACGGCGTCCTTCCCGGACTCCGTGCCGGTCAGGACCTTGTTTACGTTTTGGAAAAAGGCCGTCGATAGCTGGTTGTAATCGGCCCCGGTGACGGTTGAAGGCCGGGCCACGGCGTTGTTGAAAACGTCCACCATGATCTTAAAAAAAGGGTATTTCGCGAGTATGTCCGGATCGCTATATAGCGCCGGAAGGGTGGGAAGAACGCTCCACTTGATAGTCCGTTTCTTCTGAAGCTCTGCTGAGGACAGGTATCGAATCAGATCGGCGGCGGCGTCAGGCACCTTAGAGTAAGCGGAAAGCATTAGTTGCCATCCGCCTAGGCAGGCGGCGTGCTTGCCGCTGTCGCCGCCCTTCGGCAAAACAGCGACGTCGAACTTCCCGGACACGGCGCTCTTGGGATCGGCGCTTAAGGCGTAGGCATAGGGCCAATTGCGCATAAAGGCAGCGTTACCGGCTTGCCAGACATGTTGGGCTTCTTCTTCGTCGTAGGTGGTGACCCCCGCCGGTGAGATGGTGCCAACCCAGCTGCGGGCGGTCTCAAGCGCCTTGATCGCATTTTGGTTGTTGATAGTGACTTTTTTGTCTGGCTCAATCACAGAGCCACCCCCGTAGCTGTAAATCCATTCCAGCGCGTTGCAGGTGACGCTCTCATTGGCCCTGCCTTCAAAGACGAACCCCTGAAAATCCTTTTTACCTAACGCGCGTTCGCCGTCCTGTATCTTCTTGGCCATCGTTGCGAGTTCTTCCCAGGTCTTGGGCGGCGCGTTATAACCATACTTTTCCAGGAGATCAGTTCGATAGAAGAGCAGTCCGGCGTCGGTATACAGGGGTATCGAAACAAGCTTGCCGCCAACCGTATTGTTCTCAATGATGCGCGGGAAGTAGGCTTTGATCTCGTCTTCTTTGTAGTACTTCTTCAGATCCACCGCATGAGGGGCCGCAATCCCCTGCCAAATCACGTCGATCTGGTAGACATCCACATCAGGACTCTTCGCCGCCCAATACTGCTGAAACAGCGGCAAAACCGCAGAATAGTCATTGGGTCGGCCGATATATTCGAGTTTGTTGCCCGTTTTTTTGGCCCATTCTTCGCAAACGGTCTGGATCCACGGACGGACGCCCTCCGCGCCCTCCGTCTCGCCCACAAACCGAACGGTGACGCCCGCGCTAAAATCCGGTGAGGTGAGAAGGGAGGCTAAAAAGGCAAAGCCAAGCATTCGCATGACGCCTTTTTTGAAGGGAGGTGCAAACGATTTCATAGGGGAGGATAGTTAACGATTCAATTTCAAGTAAGTTTGTGGTTTTCGTAGAGGGTTGTCCAGTCTCCGAGCCCAGACGATTCGACCTAGCGGCCCAAGAGCGCGACCAAGCACTACAGCTGATCGACAACGCGATCGAACAGGTGGTGCCGCACATCAACGGCGACGTGCTGGCGATTTTGCTCAATGGCTTTTTTTGCGTCCGCTTGTGCGCAATGTGATTCAAGAGTTCTTGGAAGCGGAGATGGCGGCGGCCATCGGCGCGGAGAAAGGCGAGCGAGTCGAGGGGCGCTTGAGCTATCGAAGCGGCTAGACTAGAGCAAATCCCGAAATAAATTTCCGAAATGGTGGCAGCGCCGAGGGGTCTCTGGCAAGGCGCGGAGGCAGGCCAATCCCCATAGGGCTTGGCCTGCCGACGCAACACAGCCAAAGACCCCTCGCCGCGCCAGCCCTTTCCCAAGCAATTCTTTCAGAAGTGCTTGGGAGGCGGCCCGGGCGCAATGGCCTGTCTGCGGTGTCAGAGTCACAAGGCCAAGGTCTATGGACATTGGCCTTTGCCTCTTCCTTGCAGACAGGCCATTTCGCCTCGGCCATTTGGAAATTTCTTTCGGGATTTGCTCTACTATCCACGCAGCTTGATTACCCGGGTAGGCAAGCTCGAGTTGAGAGTTCCCCAAGACCGCAACGGGCGGTTTTCCACCGAGATTTTCGAGCGCTATCAGCGCAGTGAGAAGGCGCTGGTGGCGGCGCTCACCGAGATGTACATCCAGGGCGTATCGACGCGGAAAGTCAAAGCGATCAGCGAAGAGCTCTGCGGGCACAGTTTTAGCGCAAGCGCGATCAGTGGATTCAACAAGAAGCTCGACGAAGAACTTGGGCGCTTTGCCCGTCGGAAACTGGACTGCGAGTATCCCTACCTGATACTCGACGCGCGGTATGAGAAGGTGCGCGAGAACGGAGTCATCCGCTCCCGGGCGGTCCTGGTGGCCATCGGAATTGATTGGGAGGGACGCCGTCAGATCCTCGGCGTGGAAATGGCCAACCGGGAGAGCTCCACGAGCTGGAAAGACTTCCTGCTGGCGCTCAAAGCGCGTGGACTGCGCGGGGTCATCTTGGCCGTCAGTGACGATCATCCCGGACTCAAACGGGCGATCATGGAAGTGCTTCCCGAGTCTTACTGGCAGCGCTGCTATGTCCATTTCCTGCGCAATGCGCTGGACTATCTGCCTCGCAAAGTCGCCGATGATTGTTTGGTCGAATTGCGATGGCTTTACGATCGGCGCAACGCTGAGGAAGCCCGCAGGGATCTGACGGCCTGGCTGCTGCGCTGGCAGGAAAAATACCCGAAGCTCTGCGCGTGGGTGGAGGACAACATTGAGCAAACCCTTACCTTTTACCGGCTACCCCGAGAGCATCACAAGCATCTGAAGAGTACGAATATGCTCGAACGGCTCAATGAGGAGCTCGCGCGCCGAACCCATGTCATCCGAATCTTTCCCTGCGCGACCGATAGAGGTGAGCCGCGAATCTGTCCTGCTCGCTGGCCCGTAATTGGGTCAGCAGTTGCTCGACGTTCTGTTGAATCTCAGTGAGTTTCTCAATGAACGTTGCCCGGTTCATATCGTGAGATTTCACGATATTGATTGGGTTCGCGAGCAATTCCTGACAAGCCGACCTCCGATACGTAAGTTCGGAACGGGGAGGTGCGGTCATGCGTCGTTCACACGGCCCGGCAATTTAATCTCAGGAAGCGATCTTGCGTGAGCCCGCTCGAGGCTGCTCTCGACAAGCTGCTCATCGCTGACGTCTGGCGGTTGCTCGGCTTACCCGGCGAGCCACCCGGTCGCGATAAGACGGTACGCTCGCCGTTCCGCGACGACAAGAGCCCGAGCTTCTCGATCTTCGCCCGTGGCAAGCGCTGGAAAGACCACGGAACAGGCGAGCAAGGCAACGCTATTGATTTCCTGGCGAAGGCGAGGAACCTCTCAAATGCCGAGGCGTGCCGCGAGCTGATCCGCCTCGCTGGAACTGGCATCCATGCCAATGGCGGCATCAATTCCTCATCGCATCAAGCTCGCCGTGACGATGATGATACCAAGGCGGCCAAGCGGGCGAAGTGGCCAAAGTTTCGCACACCAACGCAGCTCGGGATAGAAACCATCGCGGAATTGCGAGGATTGTCTCCAGAAGGCGTCTCTCTCGCGGCCGAGCGTGGGTTGCTCTTCACGGCAACAACTATCCATGGGCAAGCGTGGGTGGTCGCGGACAGCCGACGTCTGAATGCCCAAGCCCGTAGATTCGACGGAAGAAATTGGACGCACATCGAGGACAAAAAGGCATGGACGTTGCCGGGAAGCGTCGGAGCGACCCCGATTGGGCTTCGCGAAGCTAAGGATTTCAAGAACATCATTTTCGTCGAGGGCGGTCCCGATCTGCTCGCCGCCTTTCACCTCATTTGGCACGATGGAATGCGTGACCTCGGCGTCGTAGCCATGCTCGGCGCGAGCAATCATATCCCCGAGAGCGAACTGGCTGCTTTTAAAGGCAAGCGCGTCCGCATCTTCGCGCATCTCGACGACGAGGGGATGAAAGCCGAGGGGCGTTGGTGGCGGCAGCTCAAGGAAGCCGGAGCGACCGTCGACGGTTTTGATTTCGGCGAATTAGTCCGTTCGGACGGCCAGCCGATCGTGGACCTCAATGACCTCTGCCTGATCAATGCCGACCAATGGGAAGCCGATCGGGAAATGATTGAGGGAGTTATTCAACTTTCAACTTAATGGAGAAAAGAAATGGCCGGAGTTAAAACCGAGCCGTCGCAACCTGACGACGGCAATAATGGGGAGCGCAAGAATGAGGATTTTAAAATCCTCGAAGCGCTGAAAAAAGGCGCTATCTGTGGTGCCGCATTTCGCAAGCTGAAGATCAAGCCGCGCAAGAAGCTGCTGGGTGATTGGTTTCGCGAAGGCGATACCGGCTTCATCTTTTCGCGGCGCGGTGTCGGTAAGACGTGGATCGCATGGGCAATCGCCCGAGCTCTTGCCACCGGCGAAAGACTGGGTCCATGGGAGGCCGGGGAGGAAGCCGTCCCTGTCTGCTATCTCGACGGCGAAATGCCCGCCGAGCTGATGCAACAGCGCGAGATATCGTTTGGCGGCGAGTGCGAAAATTTGACTCTAATCAACCACGAGATCCTTTTCGCACTCACGGGAGTTGTGCTCAACCTGCGCTTACCGGAAGTGCAGAAGGCAATCACGCAGTTCTGCGTCGACACCGGCCAAAAGGTTTTGGTCGTCGACAACCTCTCGACGCTCGTGAGTGGTGTGAAAGAGAATGATTCCGACGCGTGGGAACTTCTCCTCCCATGGCTGCTCGACCTTCGCCGGAGAAAAATCGCTGTCATTCTCGTCCACCACGCGGGGCGCAGCGGCGAGATGCGCGGCACGTCGCGGCGCGAAGACAGTGTCTTCTGGATCATCAAACTCGAAGAAGACCCCGACTACACCGACAAGGGGTGCAGCTTCATCCAGCGCTTCGACAAGGAGCGCAACTCGCCGCAGAGCCACTACAACCACTACATCTGGACGTTCAAGCCCTCAGGCGAGTGTTACGACAACCCCTCAGGCAGCATCGAAATCACCTTCAAGACCGCTTCGCTCAAATCACTGGTCTATGACCTGATCGTCGACGGGGTCTCGACCTGCCGCCAAATAGCCGAAGAACTTTCAGCCTCACCATCGAGTGTTTCGAGAGCGGCGAAGGAACTTGTCAAAGAGGGCAAGATCACCGCCAACAAACGGCGGTATCAGCTCGTCGAGGAGGAAGCATGAGCATTTTTCTCGTTTCACGCTCATTGCAGATTTCATTTCACGAGCCCCCTCCTCGTTTCACAGCTTTTAGGGTTCATTTCATACTCATTTCACACTCATTTCACAAAGGACTTAGCTAGACGCGCTTATCGGCCGATGCTGCTTCGATGATTGTCACTGGGATATTCAGGGGCGTGCTCTTGACCAGCCGGAACCCGGCCGCATTGAGGAGCGCCTCGAACTCGGAGACCGTTCGCTCGCGGCCACCCAAGACAACCATCATCTGGATGTCCATCGACGGTGCCGACGGTGGTTCACCGATCTCACCGATAACCGCTTCGAGAATCATCACGCGACCGCCTGCGCGCAGTGCGCGGCGGACATTTCGGAGGATGCGGGTACAGGACTCGTCGTCCCAGTCATGAAGAATGTACCGCAGCAGATACAGGTCGGCCTCGGGGACCGACTCGAAGAAGTCACCCGCAACCGCCGACAGGCGATCCTGCAAGCCGGCACGCTCGATCTCGGCGCGAGCGTGCGGGACGACCTTGGGCAAATCGAAAACGGACGCCCCGCAGTTCGGAGTTCACGGCCATCAGCGCCTGCACAAGCGTTCCACTAGCGCCACCGACATCCACCGCCACGCCTACCCCGGTCGTGTCGATGATGCGGGCGGCCTCATTCGAGACCGCGGCGGACGCGCCGCTTAGGGCCTCGATGACGGCCGCGAGCTCTGCCGGATGCGTTGCCAGGTAGCTCCAGGTGTCGGTCCCGAGGGCGGCCACGGCTTGCGGCTTTCCCTCGCGGACCGC
Organism: uncultured Verrucomicrobiae bacterium; assembly: GCA_963810765.1. Classification (GTDB taxonomy): domain Bacteria; phylum Verrucomicrobiota; class Verrucomicrobiia; order Chthoniobacterales; family Terrimicrobiaceae; genus DASTFP01. The sequence continues at coordinate 20,402 of CAWEOV010000006.1, read as the reverse complement.
CTCCGTCAGACGGCCCCACGGGAGCCAAACCGAAGGATCTCCCATCGTCATCGCGTAGCCGCGCAATGAGCCGGGGGCATCCTTGCGCAGCGTCGCGAGCGTCGGCGTCCCCGAGAACCGTACGCCGTCTTCGGAGGTTACCAGGCCGTGCGAGGCGCAGAGCCGCAAAATTCGGAAGGTCGAATCGGCGTCAATGGACTCGGCCGCCGCAATCTCGTTGGCGGTCTTCGGTCCATCGGCAAGATGCTCGGCGAAGGAGAACATCGCCACCACGCGTACGAGCTGAGTGGCCCTGTATCCATTGACGAGCTCCGACATGGCCGCATGGGGGTTGGCGGCGATGCTCCGAGAAGGCGTTGTTTCGTTCGACATGCGAGGTCTTGATGAGGGATGATTTGAACATTCCACCACCGATTCAAGGGCAGAATCACTGCCATCAGGCAAGTAGAATTTTATGACCACGAAAGACGGAAACGGGCGTCCTGAGGCGGGGCGCAGACCTAAGCCAACAACTTGAGCGCTGGCAGGCAGCCAACATCCTGCGCCACGAATTCCCCGGCCTTGACGCGTCAGTAATCGCCTCGGCTATCTGGGAAGCTTTCCGCGACGGCAGGGAGACGTGCTCCAATTCCAAGCTAGTACAGCAATGCTTCGCGCTGCTCGAACAACGGGAGAAGGAGGCGAAATGAAACAACCACTGTCCCGAGTGGGGACATCACTTGGGAAAATGGGAAAATGACTCAACAACATTGTTACATGAAAAAGTCAGATAACAAACGACGGGCGTAGCCTCGATGAGGCCGACGCGAAACTATTACTCAACGCACTCCGGGGCGAGAAGGAGGAACTCGACGCTCCGCTGACTAATCGCGCGTTCCTCCTGGGAGTCGCCTACCTCGCGGAAGTGATCTCCCGCCTTTCGCCTGAACGATCGCAGGCTGACCGATACTCCCTCCGCGACCGGTAAAGGTGAGCGGCGAATTTGTCAGGAGGCAGGGTATTCTGCGGTTCCTACTTCGCTCGCTTGAAAATCAGGTGGGGGACGAAGGGTCCCATCGTCGGATCTGGGATAGGTTTTATAACGGTGAATTGATATTCATCATCCGTAGGAAATGCAATATTGACCGTTCCTCCCCATCCATCCCACTGAGGAAATGTGCAACGCTCAATTTTGTCTGTGATTGTCTTTGCCTCCTCATTGACCGTGTAGGTGCCCCAGTAGGCGATTGCTTTTCCAACTGGGATGCCCGGAAAGGTGTCCGCTTTTGGACGGTTGGCTGACATTATCATCCACGAAAAATGTCCATCGCTGGTATAGATGGCCTGCCCTTTTACGCCATCACCCCATGGGTTGTGCTTTACGCCGTCTGCGGTCTGGTCGTACACCGACTCCAATATCCAAGTGCCCACGATCAGTTCTTTGAGGGTCTTTTGCTGGCCGAGTGCATCGCTGGGACCAAGGGCAATTCCGAGGCAGAGAAATGCCAAAGTGGTCATAGTGAGTGTGGTATGCCGGTTTATTGTGTTCATCGTTTTATGGTCGTATTACCCCAGCTAGAGTGCACATTCCGCAATAGCCCCGCAATATACTTTTGGAACCGGTTTTCATTAGACCTTGGGCGATCTCGACGAGGTCCGGTACTCCATGAAAGATGCAGCCAAGTACGCCAAGGGCCTACACGCGGTGTTGCTTAACGACATCCAGTGTGCCGAAGACGAGAAGAAGTAAAAGAGCGGGGTGGGCGCCGGAAAGGTCTCGCAGCCGTTGACTAATCCAACTGCGAAAAAAAAGGGCGCGCCACCCCGCTTGGCTTGTATAGATCGCTGATATTTTAGCGCGTCCTAAGGCCTTGGAAAGCATCGAGTCATCTCTAGGGACGCATTCTTCCGATGTTCGAGTCGGACTGCTTTAAAAAACTGGCGAGTTCGCCGTTACTTATGGCATTTCTGAGCCCTGCGGACGCGCACTCCAATTTATTCCTTCAGAAGGAACCGTGGACTTTCAAGAGTTTTGCAGTTGTATGAGCAAAAGTGGAAATATCCTCGGCGAGTATATTTCCACCTCGGGACGCCTCCAGCTCTGCCTCCTGAGCCTCTGGCCCCCAGAGGGCTTAGTGATATATGTCCTGCCAATCAACTCCCTTCCTAGGCCCGCTATAAGCCCGTAAGGCGGGCCTTCACGACGAGAAGAGGGACGGATGCGACGTGGCCTCCGTGACCTGCTCAGAAAATTGGGTATTATCGGAAAACCCAATTGTTTGTGGTCGCCCCGATGGAGTCTCGGGGATGACGTACGCCATCGCGCCCCCTGGCACGACTGCCTCTGGCAGAATCTCAGTCCCCGCCGGATAGAACCGGCCTCCGCAGATGAGATTGCATGAGAGGCGCATTCGGGAATGCATGAGCATATCCCTTCCTCGCCCAATGGATCCCCACAGAGAAAAGCGATTCTGATCTTTTCCGGAGTGATGTGGATGCCGGGGCACTCTCCGTGCCCGCCTTGAGGAAGCTCCAGGATTTGTCCGTTGAATCGCCGAGTTGGGCACGGCCAGTTCCCAAGAAAAACTTAGTAATTAAGCTTCGGCGAATACGGGGTCAGTCATCGCACGGATTTGGGAGATTCGACTCACTGGGAAACCACCTTGCTTTCCATGTTCGCGCAAGAGTTCCTCATTTGGGGCTATGTATATGCAATAGACCTTGTCATCCGTAATATAGCTTTCCACCCATTGAATATCCGTCCCTAATTTCTTCAATACTGCACAAGACTTTTGCGCGCCAGCTCGTAAGTCTTCGGCAGACGACTTTCCGACGCCGGGAGCTTCTCTTTCGATCACGTATTTTGGCATAGTGTTTTTGCCTTTGATTTTGGATTTTTTTTCCACTTCTCACCGGATTCCGTGATAGCCCCCGATCAGGAAAAACATGACTTTGACGTTTCCAGGAACGGTGGGGTAATCAAACGCGGGATCCGACTTGCTAATAGTTTAGACTCCTCGGCCCGGCGAAGCAACACAAATTGCATGACTCGGGGTGATCCAACCCCTGCGGATATTGGGGTTCCACTATCATCCGAACCAAAACGTACGCCAAGCCCGTTTTTGAATGGAATTGGCCGAGATTCTCCCTCTGGAGGTGACACTTCGCGGAAATTTCCAAACTATCGCGTAGCGAACCAGAACTGGTAATTGCTCCGACTGAAGATCGTTTGTTCGCACTTTGGTTCTACACGGACTGGATAACTCCACGCCATGCTTTAATCTGTTGAATGCGTTCGCCTTATGGAATACATGGTACATGATCTAGCGCTGAACCACCTCTTAAGTGAGGGATCCGGCTCTAAGGCAAGGGCTCCCCAAGGGTTCCGCGCCGCTCTAATTCGCGTTTCAGCCGCCGGGAAGCGAGCTTGCTTGATGATCCAGACCCCGAGGAAATCACTATCCAGACCGGGGGGGGGGTGATTACGACCCTGCCCGGCGATCCGTTTTCACCGGATGAGCAAGCGGTATAGCAGGATGACGACAAGCCCGACCCAAACGATCAGCGCGACGACTATCGCCCCCATCTTCAAGCGATTTTCGGCCATATCGTCATAGCCGAAGCCAAATCAAAATCAATCTACGACCATCCTAGCAGACTGTTGAAATACTGGCCATTTTGCCGTTGTTGAGATAGAAGCAGGGATGTTTGCTAAGCGGCAGGGCGAAGAGAAGCAAGAGGAGTTTTGGATCGAGCGAGCGCGAGTCTCGAAGCCTCCGAGCCAGGGGTTTTACAGCAAGCTAAACGAACATTTGGTGGCGATGGATTTTGCGCGTCAGGTTTGGGCATTGTGCGAGCCGGCCTATCGGGAAGAGAGCCGTGGCGGGCGACCTGGGATTGATCCTGTGGTGTATTTCAAAATGCTCATGGTGGGGTTTTTTGAGAACCTGCCCAGCGAACGAGCGATCGCGACGCGCTGTGAGGACAGTCTGTCGATACGGGCTTTTCTGGGATACGGTTTGGAAGAGAGCACGCCCGATCACAGCAGCCTGAGTGTGATTCGGGAACGGCTCGGGCCGGAGATTTACCAAGGGGTTTTCGAAATGGTGCTGAGGGCGCTTAAGGCGCACGGGCTTTTCAAGGGGCGGCATTTGGGGATCGATTCCAGTGTGATCGAAGCCAATGCGAGTCTGCGCACTCTGGTGCATCGCAATACCGAACAGGCGTATTGGCAGTATGTGAAGGAGTTGGCGGAAAAGGAGGGCGTTGACCCACAGGATGAGGCCGCGGTGCGCCGCTTCGATAAGAAGAGGACGGGACGCAAGACGAGCAATGAAGAATGGAAGAACCCGCATGATCCGGAAGCGAAGGTCGGGCGCACCAAGGACGGAGCCTGCGACATGATCTACAAGCCCGAGCATGTGACCGATTTGGAAAGCGGAGCCATCGTACAGGCTGAAGTTTTGGAGGGTGACCACGCTGACACCAAAGAATTGAGTGAGCGAGTAGCCAGCGCGGTGGAAGTGGTTAACCGTATCGTGGCCAACGAGCAGGATGCCCTCGTGCGCTCGCTCACAGCGGACAAAGGCTACTTTGCCATCGAGGAAATTGCCCGGATCCAAGAGTTCGACATTCGCACGGTCATCGGGGACGCCAACGCTGAGCGGCGCCGCAAGGAAGGGCTGGCCGCCCCGCTGCGAAAAGCTCTTCATCGCGCCGCGTGTGCCGTCAAAAGTCAGTCTGGGAAGGCGCTTTTGCGCAAGCGCGGCATGCACCTGGAACGCAGCTTCGAGCACGTCCTTGATGAAGGCGGCATGCGCCGGGCCACACTGCGGGGAAAAGAGAATCTGACCAAGCGACACAAGATTGCGGCGGCCTGCTTTAACCTGAGCCTGCTCCTGCGCACCCTGCTGGGGGTAGGAACACCCAAACAGTGGGCGGCGGGGACTTACAGCTTGCTTAAGGCTCTTTTCGCTTACCTTTTCAGGCCAACAGGGCGGTTTTGCACCCTTTGTGCCGAAGCAGAGGATTTTATCTCCCCTTTTCATAAGCTCCTCAGAATCTCAACCGCTGCATGAAACCACGGGCTTCTTCAACAGTCTGCTAGGCTTGGGGACGAACTTCTCCTCGCCCTCGGGATAACCCATCGCAGGTTTCGCAAGGCTGCCTCCCGTCCCGAAAACCCCCTGTCGCCCGACAGTTGATAAACGAGAGGCGCCTTGCGAAACCTGCGGCGGATCAATGACAAAAGTTTCCAAGTGCGGCGGCAGCTCGAAACCCGGTGGCAGTGGATCACCGGCCCGAATGTATTTCCCGCCGGTGACCAAGTGAACGCTGAGCTTCATGTCATGGTCGGATGACTGCACGATAGAGCAGGAACACAACCAGCCAAACCCAGAGCACGGCTGCGGCAATGATGGCGAAGGTTTTCATACACCCGGCAACCCGCCGCCCCTCCGGGCTGATGATTCGGAAGAACGGCGGGCACGCCAATTCATCCCCTAAGATTTGTCCCCCTTGTCGCCCCAGCGGCCCTTCTTGGAGCGCTCTTCTTCTTCGTCGGGAGCCTTGGCGGCCAAGGCCACCGCAGCGATTGCTCCTTCCACGAAGATGCCGACCAGCCGGAGCTGCTTGGCGAGCGCGGCTTCGTCGGTCCCCGCCCCGACGATGAGCGCGGGACCACGAAACGATCCAGCTCTGGCTACGCTTGCCGTGACATTGCCAAGGGAGTTAGCGATACCGGTATCAACGCTCTTGTCGAGCAGGATGCCGTACGCGCTCGCCTCGGCCGTTCCAGCGGTGAGTGAGAGCTTGCCGTTGTCGGCGGCGACAGCAGAGAGCACGCTTCCACGCACGAGCACGCCAGAGGCAGGCTTGAGTTGGGCGACGACAGTTTGCCAGTGGCCAGTGTCGTAAGCTCCGAGGATTTCACTGAGCCCCGGTGAGGATTGAAGTGTAATTGGATTGGACATGATTTAGTTCTCCGGTTGAATTTTAGAGGACGTCGAGAAGCCCCCAGGCTGCCAAGTTTTGAGGGACCGGCACGGGTCGGGAAGACAAGCGGAACTTCCGGTAATCTTCCAAGCTCTCGTATGCGATAACCGGAACCCGTCGGCTCGCGTAGACGTTCAGGCTGCTCTCGGCCGCATCGACTTGAGCGATGCCAGCATAGGCCATCGTGCCGCCGAGTGAGGAAGCCGCGACCAAGACATTGTCAGGCGGCACGTACGGGGTCATCGCCCCGGCACTGTTCGCATACTCCGCTTCGTAGACATACAAGGGAATTCCCCGGTAGGTGCCGAGCGATTGGATTCCCCAGCCTACGGTGGCTGGTGCCAATTCGCCCGGGGCAATCCGAAGCTTGTCATAGGCCGTCTGGACGTTCGTGTTGGACTCGAAGGCATCGGCCGCGCCTCTGCCCATGACCACGATGTCGGCTGAGGCTCCGCAAGCGCTCGATACGAGCCGCAGAGCGCCTCGTAGATCGGCCAAGGGATCGCTCGTCGGATCACTCCAGAGCTTGGCGGGAACCGTCTTGGTCGGGGTTCCGTAGATCAACTCTGCCGTAACTTCGCCGGTGTCTCCATCGAGGCAGGTTACCTTGCCCTTGAACAAACACTCGCTCGCCATCCACTCCTCGCGTCGGCCAATCATGGCGTCGAGTTCTTGAAAATCCAATAAAAGCAATTCCGCGTCGCGGTTGCCGGTGGCGTTGGCCGCCTGGACAGCCGTCTTGTAGTACAGCTCGTCAGCGGTCAAATTTCGGATTGGCTTGATGTGCGGCGGCGCGAATAAGCTCGTCTGCGTTTTCTCGCGCGGCACGGCAGTGCCCTTGCTAAATCTGGAGCAATACGGCGCGAGCTTCTGCGAGCCCTGGTAGAAGTCGACCGCGACCTGATCTGATGCGGTCTCAGAGACCCTTGGAAACAATTGATCTCTCAAAAATTGTGGCGCGAGCGGAACGATCTTGAAGCTCTCGATGAGTGTCGAGGTCGTGTAGAGCAGCTCTGCCGGTACGGTGGTTGCTGGCATAAATTATGTCCTCCTTCTGGGTGGTTTGAGCCGTAATTGTTACGGCTTTGTCGGGAAAATAACCCGCGCCTGCATTTTCGCAAGCACTGGAAACAGGTTCATGCTAAGGTTGTTACGCCATGGCAGTGCTCTTCGACCTCTCTGATGAAATCCAGCTCGTCAGCCAAGCCCCAGAGGATTGGCACGTCGAGCCCGAACACTTTCTATGCCATCCGAGCATGCGGGATGCTCGCGGCTATCATAGCCGTTTTCGAAGCCGAACAAGTAGAAAAGTGCCAGCGGCGATTTGAGAATCGTGTAAATCAGCCGGTTTGAAAATCACTTCCGATTGGGCGGAAATTTTCTTCAAAAGCTTCAATACAGCACTCTTCTTCCTGGGTGTTGTTCGCCGGGTTCTTCAAGTCGTGGCATGAGATTTTCTTGATCGGGAGGGTTAGGGTTTCTTTGATCTTCTGAGCAGAGTTGGCGGTCTGCCAATGAAGCGAAGCGCAAAATGCAAGTGCGTGCATTGTAGTGAGTTGTTCCTTTCAGATTTCCGTAATCGTGGCCGCCAGCGCCACTGTGCGAAGCCGGAGTGTCGCAAGGTGGCGAGGCGGTCCAGCCAGCACCGATGGCTGGCCAAAGCGGAGAACCAAAACTACTTCCGGGGGCCGGAAGATTGCGCTCGGGTCCGGGAGTGGCGGGCGAGGCATCCAGGCTACTGGCGCAAAAAGTAAGCCTGCGCCCCGCGATGGGTTACAAGAGAGCTGCTGTGCACAAGTTCCTCCAGATAAGGAGCACTGCGACTCGCAGCCTCCGCCCGATGCGTTAGCAAGAACTCTGCGTCATGCAACCCGCGGTGCTTGTGGGACTTATCTCCACGATCAGCGGTTGTGCGTTACAAGAAGACATTCGCCCGCATCGCCCGATCTTTCATAGCTCGTGGCCAGGACATCCTGGGCATGAACCGCCTGAGCCTCATTCGCCTCGAGCTATGAAACCCAAGCCAATTCTTTGCCCCGAACGGCTGCGGCGCGTGCCGCGCCAATTTAGCTGGAATCGCACCAACGCCTGGTCCGCGACGGGCACATCAGCCGCTGCGGGGCCAATGCGCTGGCCCTCTAGCTTTTTTGTGCGCCGCCTGTTTCAGAGGGTCTCACGCGTGACTACCGGACGAGGCTTCCGGTAGCGAAACGCCGCACTCGCGCTACAAGCTCCGGCATTGCCGCGGGCCAAGCTGCGCAAGCGGTGCTTCTCTCGCCGGTAAGCCGACATGGTCTTCCGGCATCCCAAAGTCGCCTACGACAACCCCTTTTCACTCGGTCCTTAGCCTCGCACAACCCGTTGCAGATCGGCGATCATGATCAGGCTTCAGCTTCGATGGCCGCCCGCTGCGCGCCCCCTCTCGGAGTCCCGCCGACCCATCTTCTTCAAATCGATGCACCCAGTAAGCGACGGTGCGTGGTGCGTCCCCGAGCACGATCCGCCAACCTGGCAGCAGTCTCAATCCGCGGACGACGGTTTACTCCATCGCAGTCGGTATCGCAACACGAATCTTCGGCATCGGCGAATCTCCTGACTGCAGCCCCAAGGTTACGTTTTCGCATCGGCGATCCTGAGAATCTTCATTACTCGGACATTGCCCCAACCGATTCGTATTCGCAATTATTTATGTCCTCGTGTTTAGACCCATTCAAGCCCACCATCCAGCGCTGGCTGGAGCGCTACCCCTACAGCGCGACCCAAATCCTCCAGCGCCTGCAAGCCGAGGAGGGCTACCAAGGCGGCTTGAGCATCCTGAAGGATTACGTTCGCTTGGTGCGCCCCGTGCGCAAGCCCGCCTTTCTTACCCTGGCTTTCGCTCCCGGGGAATGCGCGCAGGTGGATTGGGGCTGCGCCGGCGCCCTTCAGATAGCTTCCACACGCCGGCGGCTCTCCTTTTTCGTCATGGTGCTTTGCCACAGCCGCATGATCTATGTCGAGTTCACCCTCGGCGAAGCGCTCGAACACTTTCTTGGCTGCCACCAGAACGCGCTCGAGTTCCTGGGCGCTACCCCCGGCACCATTGTCATCGACAACTTGAAAACCGGTGTGCTTTCTCATCCTCTGGGCGAAAAAGCCCTCTTCCATCCGCGCTACCTGGACTTCGCCGCTCACTACGGCTTCGAGCCCCGCGCCTGCAACGTGCGCAAAGCTAACGAAAAAGGCCTCGTGGAGAACGCCGTCGCCTACGTGAAAAAGAACTTCCTGGCCGGTTTGGAACTTCCCGGCTCGCTGAGCGCGCTCAACACCGCTGCGCGCTGCTGGATGGATCAGATCGCCAACCTCCGCATCCATGGCGAAGCCAAGAAACGACCAAACGATCTCTTTGCCGAAGAAAAGCCCCATTTGAAACCGCTGCCGCCTTTGCCAGCCGACACAAGCGCGATACGCACCGTGCGCGCCACCAACCGTTGCCGCGTCGTGCTCGACACCAATCGATACTCGGTTCCCGCCCTTTACGCTTCCGCGCGCCTCACCCTCAAACTCTTCGCCGACCGGCTCTGCATCTATCACGGGGCCAATCTGGTTGCCACTCATCCCCGCAGCTACGAGCGGCACCGGGACTTCGAAAATCCCGACCACATAAAGGAGCTCCTCGACCAGCGCCGCAAAGCCCGCGACGCCAAGCTCCTGCTGCGCTTCTACTCCCTGAGCCCGCGCGCTGAAGACTACCACCGCCAACTCGCCCAACGCCGTCTCAACCCCCGCGTCCACATTAACAAAATCGTCGCCCTCGCCGACATCTACGGCGAGGACAACCTGGCTCGCGCCATCGAGGATGCCTTCGACTCCGAGGCCTTCTCCAGCGAATACATCGCCAATATCCTCGAACAACGCCAGCGGCTCGCCCCGCAGCCCGGTCCCCTGCATCTGACCCGCCGCGCCGACCTGCTCGATGTCGATCTCGGCCCCGCCGATCTGAGCCCCTACCAACCCTAAAATACCAACCCGCCATGAAATCGACTGCCGACCTGGCCTTGCTCGACCACCATCTCGCCTACCTTTGCCTCTCCTTCGTCCGCCAACACTGCCAGAGCCTGGCCACCGAAGCCGCACGCAAGGAACTCTCCCATCTCGACTACCTCGCTCAACTCACCGAAGGCGAAGCCTCCCTGCGCCAGGACCGCGCCGTCGCCCGCCGCATCAAAGCCGCACGCTTTCCCCTCATCAAAACCCTCGACTCCTTCCGCTGGGACTGGCCTAAGAAAATCAACCGCCTTCAGATCCAGGACCTCTTCCGTCTCCAGTTTATCGAAGACAAAGCCAACGTCATTTTCCTCGGCCTGGTCGGCGTCGGAAAATCCCATCTCGCCACGGCCCTTGGTTACGCCGCATGCCTGCGCGGACAATCCGTTCTCTTCGCCAACGCTATCGACGTGATCAACACCCTCTCCGCCGCCCAGAACAAAGGTGTCCTCAAAGCCGAACTGCGCAAATATCTCTCCCCATCCGTCCTTGTCCTTGATGAGGTCGGCTATCTTCCCATCGACCAGCGCGGCGCGGACCTCCTCTTCCAGGTCATCAGCCAGCGCTACGAGCGCGGCTCCATCGTGCTCACCACCAACAAAGCCTTCAAGCAGTGGCCCTCAATCTTCAACGGCGACAGCACCATTACCTCCGCCGTCCTCGACCGCCTTCTCCATCACGCCGAAATCGTCCTTATCGAAGGCACAAGCTTCCGTATGAAAGACCGCCTCGAGACCTGAAAACTCCTCATCGCCCTTCCCTTCCTGTTCACTCTCTACGACATCGATTTTCAAACCGGCCGATCTTCACGATTTTCACGCCGCCGCTCGCAAAAAGGGGTGTGTCATCTCAGCCTATGGCAAGTTTTGCCTTCACGAGATCCAGATTCGCGATAACCGCGTGATGCTCGGTTCGCAAGCCATCGACGACAAGGCGGCGAGCATTCGCGAGCGCTTCTTCGTCGGGCCGGCGGATAACCCTGCGTCCTGGGAAGGGGTCATCCGCCACGTCTTCCACCACGAGCGAGCCATCCTGCAGATGATCGACTTCACTGGTCGGGTGCGGGCAGAGTGGGACGAATACTTGCGCATTCGCAAGGATCGGTTCGGCTTTTACTCTGCCCTTTTTGAGCCGGCGGTAAACTGCAGGTAAGCTGTTTTAGGGATAAAAAGGGATATTTACTGGCTATTTGTTATACTAGCGAGCTTTAGGCGCAAGGCGCAGTTTCTACATCTAACTCGTTGAGTATGAACGGAGAGGGTGGGATTCGAACCCACGGTGGGCGCTAGCCCACAGCGGTTTTCAAGACCGCCGCATTCAACCGCTCTGCCACCTCTCCAAGAGCACCGCCAGTTCCTCGCGACCCCATCCGGACTTTAAATAGCTCTCCCTCTTCCCAGCGGTAACGCGGTCTGGATATTGTTCAAGCAAAACGCGCTTCCAGGGCCGCCATGCTGGTCGAGCGAACTCGACCAAAATTGTGCGACCTCAAGCGTGCGTCCAGTTCTGCTGAACTTCCGATGTAAAGACGCTCGGCTACCGTGCTACTCAGCACATAAACAAAGTAACGCGTCGACTCAAGACTTATCAAGGGCACTGTGCGCGACAGGGTCTTTTGACCTCGGTCTGTAAGTTGTTGGCGGTAAGAGGTGGAGATTTGTGCTGGACAAATTCGATGGTTTCGGCTGTGGTGCGGTGGGATGAAATCCTTAGAGAAAGAATCGCAGTCGGCGGTGGGCGCTTGGTGCGCAAAGCGGGATCAACTTCAAGTGCGGGTTATTGTGGAGAGCGCGGAGGTCGAGTGGTTCGACCGCATGCTTGCCCAAGAGCATTATCTGGGCAAGACGCCACCTGTGGGCGATTTTCTGCGACAGGTGGTTGAGCGCGGGGGCAGGGCGATGGCACTGCTGGCGTGGGGGTCGGCGGCGCTTAAATTGAAAGATCGCGAACAGTGGATTGGCTGGAGCGCTTCGCAGCGGGCCGAGCGGCTGAAGGTGGTGGTGCAAAACCGCCGTTATCTGCTTCTTCACGCCAGAGGGGAAAATCCCAACCTGGCCTCACAGGCTCTGGCTGCGGCGTGCCGGGCGTTGCCCGCCCAATGGCAGGAGCGATTCGGTTACCGTGTGCTTCTGGCGGAGACTTTCACCGATCCGGAGACCTACGCCGGCACCTCTTACAAAGCCAGCGGATGGGAGCCGGTTGGTTTGAGCGAGGGCAACAGCCGGCACCGGTGCGACTTTTACGTGCCCAACGGGCGACCCAAGCGGCTCTGGATGAAGGAACTCTGCCCGCAGGCGCGGCAAAAAGCCCGCGCCCTGCATCTGGAGGAAGCCTATGAGGGCGCGCGCGTAGCCCCGCCTGGCGGAATGCTTCCCTTGTCAGCCGTGCAATGCCGTTCGCTGCTCGAAGTCCTGCGCCAGGCACCCGACCCGCGGGGCTCCAACACGCGCTTTCGTATCGGCCCAGTGCTTACGCTGGTGGCCATGGCGTTGGTTGCCGGTGCGCGCGACGTGGCCGAAATCGCCCGCTTTGCCACTCGTCTGCAGCCCAAACAGCGTGCCGCCCTCGGGCTGCCCATCAAGAAAGGCACCCGCCGCTTCTACGAAGTGCCCGGCTACAGCGTTTTTTACCAGGTCTTGAGTCGGATGGACCCTGAAGCCTTCGCCGTGCTCTTGAGCGGCTGGCTGTCCGGATGCGCAGGCACGCTGCCGACGGCCCTTTGTCTGGATGGCAAAATGATCCGTGACCTCATCGGCACCGTTACTCTGGCCGAGCACGAGGACGGTTCGCCGGTTGCCGTGGCGATCATGGACCACAAAGAAGCCACCGAGCGTTGCGAACAAAGCGCCGCAAAAGCCCTCATCGGTTCGCTGCCCAGTCTCGAAGGCAAGACTCTCACCGCCGACCCGCTCCACTGCCAGAGGGCACTGGCTCGCTCTGTTGTCGAAAAGGGCGGCGAATACCTCCTGCAGATCAAGGGCAACCAGCCCAAGCTTCTCGAACACGCCCGCACTCAGTGCGAAGGCGAGCCCCCCCTTTGTCCAGACCGAGACCGGTCACGGGCGAGTCGAAGAGCGCGGCTTGATCCTGCGGCCAGTCCAACCCATCGCCATCGACTTTGCCTTCGCGCGTACTCTGGTTGCAGTGCAAAGCCGTCGCACCGAGAAAAAGACCGGCAAAACCACCTTCGAAACCCGATACTACCTCTCCAGTCAGCAGTCGGCGGAGCGCTCGCACGAAGGCTGGATCAACCTCATCCGCGGCCACTGGGGCGGAATAGAAAATCGCAACCACTGGCGCCGCGATGCCCTGTGCGGCGAAGACCGCACCCGCAGCCGCAATCCCAATCTGGTGGCCAACCTCGCCCTCATCCGCAACGCCCTTCTGCGTCTGCTTAACGAACACCATCCCAATCGCTCCCTGCCTGAAATCCGCGAATGCTTCGCCGCCAAGCCGTCTCAGACACTCGCCCTCCTGCGTTCCAAATTATGACTCAAAACAAAACGCCCTGTGTATAAGATACCGTCGTTCAGTAAGCCGAAACGCGAGTTTGATGACCCGGTTTCACCTCCGGCGCACAGCCCCGCGTTCATTCCCGCGCCTCCGACCAACAACGTCAACCTCAACCTTCCGCTCGACATCATCCTTCCTGGAGTCGATGCGAAGATCACGCACGCAAAAGCGATGGTCTTCCACGCCGTAGGCGACACCGGCGGGGTCAAAGGAACTGAGACGCAAGAGGGGCTCGCCGCAATCATGGTTAAGCAGATCGAGGACAGCCGGACAAACAATTCTCCCGCCGAAGAGCCAGTCTTCTTCTACCACCTTGGGGACGTGGTCTATTTCAATGGGATGAGCACCGACTACCCGGTTCGATTTTATGAGCCCTACCAGAACTACGACGCGCCCATATTTGCCATCCCAGGAAATCACGACGGCGACACCCGTACTCGCACCGGCGATGTGCCTGACGATGAAGCAACGCTCTTTGGCTTCATGCAAAACTTTTGCGCTCCGAGCCCGCAGTTTCTCTTCAAACACCGCCCGACGATGACGCAGCCTTACGTCTATTGGACGCTCGATACGCCCTTGGCGACCATCGTCGGCCTCTACTCGAATGTGGATGGAAACCTGGATGGTTCGGGAACCTTCGAACAGCAGCGCTGGCTTGCACAACAACTCAAAGATGCACCCGCCGATCGTGCGCTCATTGTCGCCGTCCATCACGGGCCCTATTCGCTCGATACTTCGCACGGAGGATATGGGGACATCGGGACCGCACTCGACAGGGCATTCAAAACGGCTAACCGCACAGCAGATCTCATTCTATCCGGGCATGTGCACAACTATCAGCGGTTCGCGCGCAGAGTGGGGAATAAGGAAATTCCTTACATTGTCGCTGGGGCGGGAGGCTACGCAGACAGTGAGCGCGCGATGCACAAGGTGGCAAAAGACCCATCAACAGGCAAAAAAATCGCGACACCGTTTCAGACTTCTTTGCCAAATGTGACGCTCGAAGCCCTTAACGATGCTCAACCCGGCTTTCTCCGGTTGAAGGTGACACAAACGGCCATCACCGCCGAATACTATGCTATCGACTTTGAGGATAATCCTCAAGGTGTCCAGGACAGCTGCACAATTCCACTGGCTTGATCCAATTTGCCATCGTCCCTCATGTGATGATGCGTTTGCTGCTCATTCGTGGAGAGGTAACTACTAAGGTTGCGAGCAGGCAACCGTGCCCAGTAAGCGCGGGACCGAAAAGGAAGACACAATGAAAACGGCAATGCTCATGAAAACTGTCGCCGCGCTCGCCATCGGTGCGGCGTTTCCGCTTGGCGGCATCGCCGCTCCGCCGGCGTAGACGATGATCGAGCGAGGCGTGATCGATAAGATCAATGCCGCGCGAAAGGAGTTCGCGCTCAAGGGCGGACACCTGAAGCGGACGGCAACCTTCGTCGATGATGACCGCTCGGTGCCCGATGCGCTCGGCGCCGTGATCAAGTCGGAAGGCCTTGAGGCCTAGCTGCCCACCGAAGTGATCAATGCACCGATCGGGGTTGTGTGCGCCAACTTTCACTCCAACTTCGAATTGACCGGAGGTTGGCGCCGCTGGGCAGCGCGCACTTTGCTACTTTTACTGTCACACTTTTAAGTCCGATAAGAGAGGAGTTGGCTGGATATGAAGATAAATAGACCGGAGCCTACGGGGCTCGAAAACGTAGTTTTTACAGAGTGGTAATGCCCATTTTTGGCTTGCAGGACAAATGCAGGACAAATAGGGTCGTCGCATGTCTCGACGCAATCCCAACAAGCGCAAGAAGCGCGGGCCTATCGAGATCACCGAAGGCAAGGGCGTAAAAATCCCGATATACGCCGGAGAGATTCGAGGCGTGATAAGTTACCAGCTCGCCTTTTATCGAAACGGCGCGCGGCAACGAGAACGCGCGTCCACCATGGAGGCGGCTCGCAAGCGAGCGAAGGAACTAATCGACGAATTGAGCACCGGAGTCGCCCACGTCGCGCCACTCTCCGCGAAGCAGGCCGCTGTGGTCAATGAGGTCATAGAAATCCTGAAACCCGTCGGCGTGCCTCTCACTGAGGCCGTGCGACAATTCGCTGAGGCCCATACTCGACTCGCCGGACAAGGTACTATTGCCGAGGCGGTGAGGCTGTTTCTCGAAGAACGCAAAAAAGCGAAGCTCGTCCCAATAAAGCTGCCGGAGCTTGTCGCAAGGTTTCTGGCGGACATTCGCACTCGCGAAAAATCCCGGCGCTACATCCTCGACATGCAGGCTCGGCTTCACAAAGCGGCGGTCGCATTCAAAGGCTTAGTTGGCGAAATTCATTCTCCTCAGATCGACGAATGGCTTGCTTCTATGAAGGAAGCGAGCGGTCGGACCAAGAACAATTATCGCACCGCAATGATTACGCTTTTTTCGTTCGCCCGCCAGAAGGGACACCTTCCAAGAGATCGGCAGACTGAGGCGGAATTTTCTGCCCGCTATAATGACAAGGGTGGAGAAATTGGAATCTATACGCCTGCGGAGCTGGAAATACTGCTATCACGCATTGAACCTCGGTTGGTTCCATTCGTGGCGATTGGCGGTTTCGCAGGCTTGCGAAGCGCCGAGATTGTTCGCCTTGAATGGCCGGAGATTCGTTTCGATCAGGAAGTGATTGAGATCAAAGCTGCCAAGGCAAAGACCGCGAGCCGACGCTTGGTTCCAATTCTGCCAGCATTGAAAGCATGGTTGGAACCATTGCGCAAAAAAGAAGGAAAGGTTCTCGCGGGTGTGCTGGACGAGTTCGCCTTGGCCAAGCGATTTAGAAACGCGGTGGCTGTAATTCGCGCCGACGATGGCAAGCAATTGATCGAGATCGTTCACAATGGCTTGCGGCATTCATTCATTACCTACCGCATGGCGATCCTCAAAAACGCCGCTGAGGTGGCTTTGGAGGCTGGAAACAGCCCGCGGATGATCTTCGAGCACTATCGGGAACTGGCGACGCCAGAACAGGCGAGGGCTTGGTTCTCAACGCTGCCCGACCCTGTGCGTCTAGACTTCCTTACTAAGTCGGTTGCTCAGAGCCAGAACGATCAGCGGCAAATGAACGCCGAGAGATCAACGCAGGATTTCCGCCCTGCTGGCAACTCGCGAAACTCCAAGCGCCTCCAGAAGCTCTTGCCGCCTGAACAAGCGATGGCGGCCTAGCTTGTAGCTCGGCAGGAGACCTTGCTGAACATACTGGTGGAGTGATCGGACAGGAACGCCCAGCCAAGTGGCGGCCTCCCTTGCGCGCAGAAATTCCCGATTCCCGGTGTTAGCCGCTGCTTCGGAAGCGATGCGGAGTTGCAGCAAGCGGTAAGCCGAGTCCGCATCGAAGGAGGTTGCAGATGCTTCCCGGCTGAACCGTCTCATATGTGCCCTTGATCGCATGGTCTTGTGAACACTGTGGACCGGAGCATTTGTTACTGGTCCCCAGCTCGGGGCATTTTTATCGAGCGGAATCTTCCGTATGACCACGGGCTCCAGCTTGCGGGTGACAACATCCTAGCGAACCGGAAGCGGGACGAATTGGTGCAAAGGCGTGATCTTTGCCCGTAAACTTGGTATATCCGTTTCGTGAGTGGCTCTCGAAACATGCTCTTCATCAGTCACGCGACACCGGAGGGCTTCGATAAATTGCCCCCAGATGGGGGCAGGTTTGCCCGGTGGTTGATCCAGAGTGGGCGAGCATGAATGCCTTTCAGCGTAGGATGGCCGAGCGTGTGCGCGACATTTCCTTGCGGGAATTGCTGCGCTGGCACGGCTTCGAGATCAAACCGGAGGGCGTTACGTGTCGCGCCAAGAACGACCGTTACAACATCGTTGTCACCGGAAATCGCTGGTTCGATAACAAGGCTGGAGTCGGAGGAGGACGGGCGATTGACCTTCAAATGCACCTGACCGGCGAAGATTTTGCTGCCGCCTGTCAGACCCTCCAGAAGGATTTTAAGGCTATTTCATCTGCCGAAATCGGGCTGTCGTTTCCGATTGAGCGCCACATCCGATCCGAGCAGGAACGCACGCCGTTTCATGAACTAGCGGCGAGGTACGCGGTGCCCAACGAAGCGAACTGGCCGATTGCGCGCGCCTATCTCGTCGAAACACGCGGCATCGACCACGCTATCGTGGATGATTTGCGCGCGGTGGGAACGATCTTCGCCAACGACCACCGTCCTAATCCAAGCATCGTTTTCCTCCACCGGACGCAGCACGGAAAGGTCGAGGGAGCGACTTTGCGGGACACCCGGCACCAATCCTCGTTCCGCCCGTGCCTTGGAAACAAGCTCACCGCCTGGTTCACGGTCGGCCATCTCGACAAAGCGGAAATCGTCATCGCGGTCGAATCTCCCATCGATGCCCTGAGCTATCGGACGGTCCACGCTTGTCGCGGCGATGCCTGGGCGGTCGTGAGCTGCGCCGGAGCGATGGTTCCCAACGAACTGATGAGGCTGACATACGACCGCCGCCAGTCCTTCGTAGTCGCCCTCGATAACGACCCAGCCGGTGAGCGCGGCTGGAGGAAAGCGTGGGATGAAACCGTGGACTGGGGCGGTTTCAAGATTTCATCGGCATGTCCGAAGCACAGGGACTGGAACGACGATCTGATGTCCCTCCAGCTCGCCCGGCGGAAGGCCAGACAATCCCTTTCCAATTGCTGAGAGTCTGCCGACTTGGCGGGGCAGCTTGCGCGAAAACCACACTCCGATCACCTTGGGCATGGAAACTCTTGCCATGCGGCATCCTTATCAATAGAAGTCCCGCGCTGTTCCTCCGTGAACTGCGGGCGCGGCCGAGCCACCCTTCGCCTCTCGCTCGCCTCATTGGGCTCGTCTCGATCCGCTTCGCGGACTCCGCTGTCAAGGCTCTCTGGAAATCCGGCACAAACGGTTTCCCCCCTGCGGGTCCCCCCATTTATTCCGTTTTCCACTCCGCTTCGCTCCGGCCTTGACAGCTCCGGGCATTCGGGCAGCTCCACGATTGTCGTTTCGCTTCTGGAAAGAAATTGCATGAGCAATTCCTTTCCAAAGCGAAACCTTCCCCTGCGGGTCGTCCTGAACCGCGTGGGCGAAGCCACCCTCGCGCAATACGCCGCCGCCCGCGATCCGATGGATTCGCCGGAGATGGCCTGCCAGTTTTGGCGGGAAGTCGTCACCGTCGATCCCTGCCACGAGCCGGACAAGGAGCACCTTGTTGCGGTGCTCCTCAACGCCAAGCTCCGAATGATCGGGTATCACGTTGTCAGCGTGGGCAGCCTGAACGAGTCGCTGGCCCATCCACGCGAGATTTTTCGCGCGGCGATCTTGGCGGGAGCCTACGGCATCATTCTCATGCACAACCACCCGTCCGGTGATCCCTCTCCCAGCGACGCTGACCGCCGCCTGACCAAAAACATCCGTGAGGCGGCTTCCATCCTTCAAATCAACCTGCTGGACCATGTCATTGTCGGTTCGCCGGGCATGGGCCGTCCGGCGTATTTCAGCTTCCGGGAGGTGGGAATCCTATGAAATCGGCGCTTCCCAACTTCATTTTCGGGGCGATCTACCGCACCCGGAGCGGCGAGCCGGACTGTTCGGCAACCGCCGCCCGGTATTGTTGCTACACCCCGGCCTATCGAGACATCCCGCCACGATGCCATCTCGCCGACTGCTGGGTTTGCGACGAATTCGGGCGGATCGACCCCGGCTTGAGCGCGTCGCCGATTCCCGTCCGTCATGAGGACCTCGGCGTGATTGTCAACGTCGTCGCCCGCGACGCGGGCTAGCGGAACCGGCCCAAGCCGGGCTGTCCGCTCGACAATCTCCGGCGGCAGAATGCCCCCAACTCGGGGCAAACGGGACGGATTTTCAGCGACAATCCGGGACATGAACCGGAAAACGTCAACCGACTCCGAGACAACCGGTGCCTGCCCAACCACTGATTCCAATGACAGAGGAGCCGCGCACCGGGCGATCCTCGAAACCTATTTCTTTGAATGGATCGACCGCGGAATCGGCGCGGACGAGACGCCGCTGTTCACCCGGACACACGAAGGCAAGCCGCTTTCCGATGTTATCGCCCGGCGATTCCAGCTTACGCAAGACGAAGCGAAAGCCTCCATCGAAGCCGCGCGGCGGGAGGTGGCATTGTGAAACGCGACATCTACGAAGCGATCACCGAGCGGTTCATCGAGCAATTGAAACGCGGGACCGTGCCCTGGCAGAAGCCCTACGGCACGAGTCCGACGGACGGGCTTTCCCGTCCCACACCGGCAATCCCTGTCCCAATGAAGAGGCACAACACTCCTCGGCAGACCCTCGCGCACCCGCGCCTTCATCGCGCTCGTTTGCATCCTTCGCGGCGGCGAGTCCTTGCTGCGACCACCTTCGGGGCGGACACAAACCAGCGCACCTTCAAGGACGACTCCCGCCCAGGCCGCCCATTCCCTCCGTCCTCGCCCCGCCCCGGCACCCGGCTCTGGGCGACGGGAATCAGCGGCTTCACCGTAAGACGACCGGCTTTTCCTCCGGCACCGTGGCAAAATGTTGCCTCTAACGCGCTGAATTGCGGCCACTGCTTAGGACGGAGGGCGCTTCGAGTCCTCGGCCCATCCGCCATCGCAGACGCCGCAATTCAGCGCAGCTTCCCCAAATCCTCGGGTTTAGTTCGCCCATTCTTCCCGTCCTCGCCCTCCCACAAGCCCCGGCTCCGGGCGAACAGAAAGAACGGCGGCATCTACCTCGACCTCTCAACCGGAGTCCTCCGAAACTCGTTCCGGGACTCCTTGAATCACCCAGCCCGACAGACCGGGCTTTCCTACCTTCGCGGTCATTTTCCCGGATCAAATGACCGACAGGAATGCACTTTTCCCCGGAA
>CAWEOV010000005.1:0-234063 GCA_963810765.1 uncultured Verrucomicrobiae bacterium | reverse complement strand
ATTCGAACTCGCAGCTCGCGTCTCATATTCAGGCGGTTACAACGAGAGACTCACAAGGAGACTCACAAGACTCAAAGGTGATTACTGATTCGGACCTGCAGAGAGTCATTGAGGCATGGCGCAATCTGCCTACAAACTTAAAAGCTGCGATCGTGTCGATCGCTTGCCCCGATTGCCACTGACAGAAGTAGATCAACGGCATCTTTTCATGGTTACACCGTTGGGTCAGCAGGAGTTACATATTTTCCCGCCCGGTTCCCGTAGCACGTCGCTCTGACACGTTGGCCCTCGAGTATTCCAGAATTCGCGATGTTATGAGGGAGGCTCGGTGCCCTGGAACAATCGCATGACCCAGCCGTGAGTTTGTCTCGCAACTGTTGAGTGCGTCCGGCCACCGTGTTAGACTCCACTCATGGATCCGATCATCAACCTCGAGGAAACACCCGGCAAGACAGTCGGGCGGAGACGAGTCGCTGATGGATTCCGCTTTGGTATGGGAGTCCAGAAAGCAGGCGCCTCGTTTCGGCAAGCACTCGGCGTTCCCAGAGGAGTTTATCGGTTTCACTCACATGAGGAGGCAAACGATTGGCTGATGACGAAGATCGCCGAAGCGGCAGCGAGGAAGAATCGGAATTAATCCCGAGACCGCCGGTTGAAGAGGATCTTGTCGCACTCTGCCGGATACTAAACAAACTCGGCGCACGCTACCTGGTGATCGGCGGTTACGCAATCATCCATGCCGGATATCCGAGATTCACCGGGGACCTTGATATCCTCATCGACACCGCGCCTGAGAACGAAGCGAAGATCTATACGGCGCTTCGGAGCCTTCCCGACCGTGCGGCGGACGAACTCGACCCCGGGGACGTCTCCAAATACTCCGTTGTTCGAGTGGCGGATGAAATTGTCGTCGACCTGATGAAATCCGCTTCCGGGATCGGTTATGAGGAAGCGTCCAAGGATATCATCGTCCGAAAAATCGGCGATGTTGAAATTCCGTTCGCTTCGCCTCGCCTCCTTTGGCGCATGAAGAAGGACACCCGCCGCGAGAAGGATGCTGGAGATTTGTTCTTCTTGCGAAAGTGGTTCGAAGCTCGCGGCGAATCGCCCCCGGAATAGTTCAGGTCGTGCCTCGGGCACTCCTAAAAATGGAGTTTGCGCACGTTAGCAGTCGCAGGAGGGTTATCGCGGCCCGGTCCGAAGCGCGCCACCCTTCGCCAAGCGCTCTGACCGTTCAAAAAGCTACGCGCCGATGATATCGTTCAATCCCTCAATCACCTGGTCCAGTTCCTCAACGGAGATGCGCCCAAGCTTCTTGCCGAACCGCTTCACCGAAAGCGTCCTAATCTGACTGATTTTCACCCACGAACGCTTCGGCAGACTTGTCCCGGCCAATTCCAACGTCAGCGGAAACCCAGCTCGTGGTTCCTGGCTCGTGAGAGCGCAGGCAATCACCGTCCCGGACCGTTCGTTGAAAACGTCCTGGCTAAGGACGACGACCGGACGCCGGCCGGATTGCTCGTGACCTTGTGTCGGATCGAGCTCGGCCCAGACGACATCGCCCCTCAGTATTCTGGCCATTCTGAGGCGTCTTTCTCAATGCCTTCTTCAGCCAGTTGCTGCTCTTCACCCGGAAGGAGCTTCGCGCATTCCCGTGCAAGGCGGCCGCGGTCCATGCGGGCGAGCTTCTCGGCGACAGCCTTCTGAATCGCTTCGCTGCGGCTGCGAAAGACCTCCCGTTCGACAAGACTGTCCAGCCGCCGAAGCAACCGGTCATCAATGGAAACCGCGACTTTTGCAACACTCATTGTGTGGTAGTACCACAGGTATGACTTGGCGTCAAGAAGCCGCGCGACTGACAGAATCGCCGCGTCCGACTTTGTAGCGAAGCCGTTCCCTGAGCATAAGGAACGATCGATTTCGACGGGAATGTTCTGTTGGTGATTTGCGTTCGAAGAGAGCCCTGAGGCTGGTACGAGAATGGATCGATCTCCACGATCCGGAACTGCGGCGCGACTGGGAACTGACTCGTGACGGCGAGCCACTTGAGAAGGTGGCGCCACTGGAATAGAATGCCCGCACGCGGAGGATGAATGACATTCGAAGCGCGCGATAAGTCCGGGATTACGTGGTGCACATCGAGTTTGACGACGGACTCGAAGGCGACGCCGATCTTTCATCGTACCTCAGGAAGGGGCCTATTTTCGCTCCTTTGGCCGAACTGTCGTACTTCAAGCAACTTACCTTGGACGGAGGAACACTCGCCTGGCCGAACGGAGCAGATATTGCGCCCGAGCGGCTCTACCAGATGACGGAAATGCGAAACACGCGGTCGAGCGAAAGCGCTGACGCATGACGCTTGCGGCGGTCCGATCTTACAATAATCACTATTATTGTAATCCATGTGTGCCTCTGTAAAAACCCTCCCGCGATGCGTAAAGAGCCGCGTTTTTATCCTCTAGAGGCGTCTTTTGGGGCAGGGCAACGGTGACTGCCTGCGAAGGTCAGTAGAAGGGGGGGGTAGCACACCCGCGAGTGAGATGCAAAAGATCGGGCGGCTGGCATTGACGTGAGTGTCGTCGTATTTGGTCTGTTGTCTACTGAATGCGACGCGGCCGCCGAAGAACGCCGAAACACGCCGCATCACTTCCAAGTCAAAGGCCCCTCGCGCTTATGGATTTTGAGGCGTATTCTAGTTTTCGCCTAGTCAAAACCGGCTGCGGAGCTCTAGGATTTCGCAATCAAAGGGGATTTTTTGGCCTGTGGTCCCACTTAAGGCCGAAAGATCATGACGTTTCCTCGCGAAGTAGTCGGTGAAAACCGAATGAAATCATCGATTGGGATTGCAAGATCTCTCAGTGTCGGCGTCACCGCGTTCTTGATCATGGCGTGGGCTGGCAGCAGTGTGGTTGCCCAGACTACAACTCCACTGCGACGCGTCCTTGTGCTCTACTCGGACGAGCGACTGTTACCGGCCAACATTATCGCGGATGAAGCCATTCGGGCGACTTTCGCAGCCGAGAGCAGCAACCCCATCGAGTTTCACAGCGAATTCCTCGACGTGTCCCGGTTTCCCGGAGAGCCGCAGCAGCAGCGTGAGCGCGATTTCTTACGAGATAAGTATCGGGATCGGCCGCCGGACCTGGTGATTGCCGGCGGTGGCCCGTCTTTGGAGTTTCTGCTGAAATACCGGGCTGTTTTGTTTGCCGAGGTGCCGATTGTGCACTGTGCAGTGGACGCTCTGCCCAAGGAGATGCCGGACACAAAGATCGTGGGGATTCCGATGCTCCGAGCCGCCGCCTCCACTTTGGAGTTGGCACTCAGCCTGCAGCCAGACACTCGGAATGTGGCGGTGGTAGCCGGGGGCGCACCCCAGGACTTGGAATCGGCCGAGCAATTTCGGAAAGAAACTCCGGCTTTCGCAGACCGCGTTGCCTTCACCTGGTTGATCAACTTGTCGATGTCTGACTTGCGCGCCGAGCTCTCGCGTTTGCCGGGCCGCACAGTAGTCCTCTACCTAACGATGTTCCAGGATGCCACCGGCGCTTCCTTTGTCCCACGGCAGGCGCTCGCCTTGTTCGCGCCGGCGAGCCGTGCTCCGATCTACGGCTGCTACGACACCTACCTTGGCTATGGGGTTGTCGGCGGCTCGATGGTGACGTTTGAGGAGATCGGCCGTAAGGCGGCCCGGATGGGAATACGTATCCTCGAGGGCGAAGAGGCGCAAACCATTGCCCGGTCGGAATTCCATCAGGCCGCACCGATGTTTGATTGGCGCCAGCTTCGGCAATGGAGCATCAGCGAGAAGCGCCTGCCGCCTGGCAGTGTGATCCGGTTCAGAGAGCCCACCTATTGGGAGCAAAATAACAGACTTATCCTTGGTGCGGTTTCCCTGTGTACGGTGCAGGCGCTCATGATCGGGGCACTGCTCATTCAACGCCGCCGGCTGCGGCTCGCGCAGAGATCCCTATGCGAGAGCGAGCAACGGATGAGCCTCGCGGCCGATGCCGCCAACCTTGGTATCTGGATTCGGGATTTCGTCGGGGACCAAATCTGGGCTACCGACAAATGGCGACAATTGTTCGGCTTCGAGAAGTGGGACTGGCTGGACATGCCCCGATTTCTTCAACGGCTGCATCCGGAAGATCGTGACGCTGTCAGCAAGGCCCTGACGATGGCGCGGGAAACGGGCGGGATTTACGAAAAGGAATTCCGGATCGTTCTGCCGGATGGCAGGGTGCGCTGGATCGCCTCACGCGGCCGTGTCGAGTTTGACGCAGCTGGTAAACCAGTTTTCATGCGCGGCGCAGCGCTGGACAATACGGCTCGCAAGCTTGCCGAGGAGGCAGCGCACGATCTGAGCGGGCGGCTGATCCACGCTCAGGAAGAAGAGCAGACACGGCTCGCCCGCGAATTGCACGATGACTTGAGCCAGAGCCTGGCCCTGCTTTCCGTCGAGCTGGAAATCTTTGGCCAAAACCCGCCCCACGAGCGCGGCCAGATCAGCGGGCGGATGCAGGAATTCTCGGCCGATGTGAAGAGATTGTCTTCCGAAGTTCACCGGCTTTCGCACGAGCTGCATCCGGCGAAACTGGAGCAACTCGGCCTCGTGGCAGCCATACGCGGATTCTGCAAGGAGCTCGCGATGGCGCATGAGATGGCTATAGAGTTCGCCGATCGCTCAGTGCCGCGGGCGGTGCCGGAGGATACGGCGCTGTGCCTCTACCGTATCACGCAGGAAGCGCTGCACAACGTCATCAAGCACAGCGGCGGGACGGTCGCACGAGTCCAACTGACGAGGAATGACGGCGAGCTTCGTCTCGTCGTCGCAGATGACGGCGTCGGCTTTGACCCGGAAACGGTACGCATCAATGGCTCGCTCGGTCTGGTCAGCATGGCCGAGCGGGCGCGTTTCGTTCATGGGCGGTTTTCCATCGAGTCGCATGCGGGGAAAGGCACTCGAATCGACGTCCACGTGCCCATCGCCGCCGTCGACGATTTTGCTTGAGGATTCCCAACGCCCGTAGCCCAATGAATCGTCGCCCCCGCGTTCTTCTTGCCGACGACCACACGATGCTCTTGGAGGCCTTCAGGCGTTTGCTGGAGCCACGGTGTGAAATCGTCGGCACCGCGTGCGACGGCCGCGCGCTCCTCAAGCTCGCCGCCGACACCAAGCCCGATGTGATCGTTCTCGATATCGGGATGCCACGACTGAACGGGATGGATGCCTGCGCCCAAATTCGCCGAAAAATGCCAGGTGTGAGGCTTGTTTTTCTGACGGTAAATGAAGATCCGGACGTTGCCGCGGAAGCGATCGGCCTGGGCGCG
Source organism: uncultured Verrucomicrobiae bacterium (assembly GCA_963810765.1). GTDB lineage: Bacteria > Verrucomicrobiota > Verrucomicrobiia > Chthoniobacterales > Terrimicrobiaceae > DASTFP01. Next base: position 228,735 of record CAWEOV010000005.1, on the reverse strand, counting down.
TCCGGCTACTTACTCAAGAATTCCGCGTCGGGCGAGCTTTTCACCGCCATCGACCAGGCGCTCGCAGGCAAGACCTACGTGACGCCGCTCGTCACCAAGGGCGTGCCTCTTGGCGTGTTCCTCCGTCGGGCCACGAAGCCTGCCACGGAGAAGCTAACCCCACGCCAGCGCGAAGTATTGCAACTCCTCGCGGAAGGCCGCGCGATGAAGGAAGTCGCGGATCTCCTTCAGGTGAGCGTACGCACAGTGGCCTTTCACAAATATGCGATCATGGAGCAACTCGGCGTGAAGACGAGTGCCGAGCTGGTGCAATACGCTCTCGAGCACGGAATGTTGAAAAAGCGCATCTGAGCTCGCGCGGGACACCTGTTACTTTTGACAGTATCGGGGGTTTTCAGCGTCGGCTATGACGGCCGACGGTGATCGCCCCCTCCTCCATTCCCGGCCCAGGCGCCTCGCGCCCGCGCGTGCTGCTGGCCGATGATCATCAGGGGATGCTTACGCTAACGGCCGACGCGCTGGCCGGCGAATATTTGGTGGTCGGTTCAGTGGGCGACGGGCGCGAACTCCTCGCTGAGGCAGAGCGGCTTCATCCCGATGTTATCGTTCTCGACATTACCATGCCGCAGCTCGACGGCATCGAAGCGGCGCGTCAACTGATGCGCTCGCAGCGGCCAGCCCGCCTCGTCTTTCTCACGGTCCACGAAGACGCCGACTACGCCCGCGCCGCACTCGATGCGGGCGGCCTCGGTTATGTCGTCAAGACGCGCCTCGCGTCGGACCTCCTGCCCGCCATCCGGGCAGCGCTTGCGGATCAGACCTTCGTCTCACCCGCCGTACGCCTCGATGAAGCGAGACCAATTCCTCCCGACCTACCAGTGAAACCAACACCAGCATACAGAAGACCATGAAGCAGATCCTCACTTCGTTCAAAATGTTATGTGCCATCACGTTGCTCGCCCTGGCCGCGGGCTGCGCCAACACCCAAAGCACGGAAAACATGCTCGTTGCCGCGGGTTTCAAAGTCGTTACTCCCAAGACCGCGACGCAGGAAGAGAAACTCAAGGCCCTTCCGCCGGGCAAAGTGACCTCGGTTCAGAGGAGCGGGAAGACCTACTACGTCTTCCCGGACGCCCCCAACAACCAAGCCTATGTCGGTGGTCCAAAGCAGTACCAAGCATACCGCCAGCTCCATCTGCAGAAGCAAATGGCCGACGAAAAGGTTGAAGCCGCCGAGATGAACCTGGAGGCATCAGAAATGGACTGGGGCGGATGGGGTGGCTGGGGAGGGTGGGGTCCGGGATGGTATTAAGCCCATTAGACCCCAAGGATCCGGGGAAGACCAAGACAATGAAACGAAAGCCAATCGATAACGGCTTTTCGCTCCTTGCGGCCACGGCTGCGCTCATGAGCGCAATCGTTCCGGCGCACGCGGTTATCGGCAAAAAAAACTTCGCGCGACTCGTGCTATGCTGCGCGTTGCTCGCTGCCGGCCTCCGGGCCACGCAGGCGGACACGATGACCTCGAGGAGTTTGACGACTCCGGTCGAGGACGCCGCCCCGGCCCGCAATAGCACGGAAGAACTCGCTAAGCTCTCGCAGAATCCGGTTGGGAATCTCATCAGCCTGCCGCTGCAATGGAACATGGGCTTTGGGGCGGGGCCGAACTCCTCTTATCAGAGCACGCTGAACATTCAGCCGGTGATCCCGATCTCAATCACGGAGGATTGGAACATCATCGCACGCACAATCTTTCCCGTCGTGAGCTGGCCGTCCGCCAGCTCGGACACACATGTGGCCGGCATTGGAGACACGACGTTCACCGCGTTTCTCTCGCCCGGCAAACCGGGCAAATTCATCTGGGGCGTCGGCCCCGCGTTTCTCTTCCCCACCGCGAGCAGTTCGGAGCTCGGTAGCGGAAAATGGGGCATCGGGCCTTCATTGGTCGGCCTCTACATGGGCAAGCACGTCGTCGCAGGCGCCCTTGTGAACAACATCTGGTCCTTCGCCGGCTGGGGCGGCAATAACGTCAACTCGATGACGCTCCAGCCCTTCTTCAATTACAACTTCCCCGGCGGCTGGTATCTCACCACTTCGCCGATCATCACCGCCAATTGGGATGAGCCGTCGGGGGATATCTGGACCGTGCCCCTCGGGGGGGGCTTCGGCAGGGTCGTCCACTTGGGCAAACTGCCCATCAACCTCTCCGCGCAGGCGTTCTACAATGTCGCCACCCCTCGCCACGGCGCCGACTGGTCAATCCGCCTGCAATGCCAGTTCCTTTTTCCGAAATAAGATCCCTCCATCCAATCCGCAACAAAACCACAAGAACAAACAGAAAGACAAAACCATGAAACGAAAACTAATCCATAGCGGCTTACTGCTGCTTGCGGCAACGGCTGCGCTGATAGGCGCAGGCGGGTCCATACAAGCCGCAGACCCGGAGTCCTCTCCAGCCACGTCCGGGCAGCAGACAAAGAAACCCAACATCCTCTTCATCATGGGTGATGACATCGGCTGGATGCAGCCGAGCATCTATCACCGCGGCTTGATGGTCGGCGAAACGCCCAATATTGACCGTATCGGGCGCGAGGGCGCGATCTTCATGGACTACGTCGCCATGCAGAGCTGCACGTCCGGCCGCAATGCCTTCATCACAGGCATGTATCCGCTGCGCACGGGCTTGATCCCGCCGCAATTGCCCGGCAGCCCGACCTATCTGAAACCCGGGACTCCGTGCCTGGCCAAGTTCCTGTTGGACCTCGGCTACAACACCGGCCAGTTCGGCAAGAACCACCTGGGCGATCACCCGGATTCCCTGCCCACCGCGCACGGCTTCCAGGAGTACTGGGGTTACCTCTACCACCTGGACGCCATGCAGCAGGTGAGCTTCCTCGACATCAACAAGAGTCCGACCGAGCAAGGCATCGCGCCGCCGATGAAGATGGTGCCCATCCCCGGCATCCCGGAAACTCCGGGCGCCATCGATCCGAAGGACGGCGTGTGCCTGGCCCCACCGCGGCCGGTGCTCTGGATGAAGTCCTCGGATGGCACCGCCAAGAACCAAATGGGCAAGGATGAAGGCCCGCTCACTCTGGAGCGCTCGAAGACCGTGGACGAGGAAATCTCCGGCCACCTCATTGACTTCCTGGATCGCAACGATCCCGAGAAGACCGAACAAGCCGTTCTTCGTCTGGTACAACCCGGCCCGCATGCACGTCGTGACGATGCTTTCGGACAAGTACATGGACATGGTGGGCGTCAAGGGCGGCAAGGACTGGGGCGTCAACGAAGCCGGCATGAAGCAGATGGACGACAACATCGGCTACGTCCTCAAGAAACTCGAGGACATGGGCGAACTCGACAACACCATCATCGTCTTCACCACCGACAACGGCGCCGAGACGATCACCTTCCCCGATGGCGGCGTCACGCCGTTCAAGGGTCAGAAGGGCGAGGCCTGGGAAGGCGGCTACCGCGCTCCGTGCGTCGTCCGCTGGCCGGGGCACATCAAGCCGGGCACGGTCAAGAACCAACTGTTCGCCGCCCTCGACTGGCTGCCCACGCTGGTCGAAATCGCCGGCGGGCCGAAAGGCAACGAGCTGAAGGCACAGATCGAGGAAGGGAAGTACCCTGGAATCGTCAAGACCACGCTCGATGGCGTGAATCAAATCGACTACCTCACCGGCAAATCGGAGAAATCGGCGCGTGACTACTTCTTCTACTACTCGGGCTCGACACCGTCTGCGGTGCGCTACAAGAACTGGAAGATGTACTACAACATGTCCCAGCCCGGTGCGGAGGGCTGGATCATGCCGCTCATCCCCTTCCACTGGACCCTGGTGCAGAACATCAAGCGCGACCCGTTTGAGCAGTCGGTCGGCGTGGCTCAGCAAAGCGCGATGAGCTTGGGCGGTGCGCTGGCCGGCCCGGTGACCGCGTATCAATACGACTGGAACATGCTGCCGATTGGCCAGCTCTTGTGGGAGAAAGAACTCATGTCCTACAAGACGTTCCCGCCGCTGCAAGCGCCGGCGACCTACAACCTCGACGCGATTCTGGCGATGGTCCAGAAGGCTTCTGGCAAAGGCGACTAGCCCTACGCCGAGCATGAATAGACAGGCGGGCGGTCCGCAAGGGCCGCCCGCCTTTCGCCGAAGTATCTTTTCAACTGCAGCCAACTCGGCCCAGCTTAGGTCGAGCCCACCCCCAAAAAATCATGAAACGATTACCAGCCGGAATCCTTGCCGCCGTGCTCGCGGCCGCGATGCTCGTACCAGCGCTCGCGCTAGCAGCAGATCCAGCCTCCGCTCAAGCTACGGCGGGGCAAGGCAAGAAGCCCAACATCCTCATCCTCTGGGGTGACGATATCGGCTGGAATAACCCGAGTTGCTATCACCGCGGGCATGATGGGCTACCAGACGCCCAACATTGACCGCATCGCCAAAGAGGGTGCGCTGTTCACCGACTGGTATGGCCAGCAATCCTGCACGGCCGGACGAGCCGCGTTCATCACCGGCCAAAGTCCATTGCGTACCGGCTTGCTCAAGGTCGGTTTGCCTGGGGCGAAGGAAGGCATCTCCGTAAAGGACCCGACGATTGCCGGGTTGTTGAAGAACCAGGGCTACATGACCGCGCAATACGGCAAGAATCATCTGGGCGACCTGGACGAGATGCTGCCGACCAACCACGGCTTTGACGAGTTCCTCGGCAATCTCTACCACCTCAACGCCGAGCAGGAGCCCGAGCATCCGGACTATCCGCAGGACCCTGAGTTCAAGAAGCAATTCGGGCCGCGCGGCGTGATCAAGTCCACGTCCGATGGCAAGATTCAAGACACCGGCCCGCTGACCATTGAGCGCATGAAGACGATTGACGATGAGGTTACCGCGGGAGCCCTCGATTTCCTGGAGCGGGCCAAGCAAGCAGACAAGCCCTTCTTCCTGTGGTGGAACTCGACCCGTATGCACATCTGGACGCATCTCAAGCCGGAGTCAAAAGGCAAGACCGGTCTGGGCGTTTACCCGGACGGCATGGTGGAACACGATGCGCAGGTTGGCCAGATTCTCGACAAGCTCAAAGAACTGGGTCTCGAAGAAAACACCATCGTGATGTATTCCACCGACAACGGAGCCGAGTGCTTCTCGTGGCCGGACGGCGGGAGCACCCCGTTTCGCAACGAGAAAAACTCGAACTGGGAAGGCGGCTATCGCGTTCCCTGCCTGATCCGATGGCCCGGGGTGATCAAGCCAGGGACGATTTACAATGAGGTATTCTCGCACGAAGACATGCTGCCAACCCTCCTGGCGGCCGCCGGCGAGCCGGACATCAAGGAGAAGCTCGTGGGGGGATTCCAGGCCCTCGGACGGAATTACAAGGTCCATCTCGACGGCTACAACCTCCTTCCTTATTTCAGCGGCGAGATCCAGGAAGCTCCGCGCAAGGAGTTCTTCTACTGGACGGACGGTGGCGACCTCTGCGGCTTGCGCTACGGCCGTTGGAAAATTGTCTTTCAGGAGCAACGCGCTCATGGACTGGACGTATGGCAAGACCCGCTGGTGACTCTACGGTTTCCCGAAGCTGTTTTGCCTGCGCACCGACCCGTATGAGCGCGCCGACCACGAAGCCGGCGATTACGACCACTGGCGCGTAGATCACGCCTTTGTGCTCGTGCCGGCGCAGGGATACGTCGCTCGACATCTGGCCACCTTTAAGGAATTCCCGCCGCGCCAAAAGCCAGGCAGCTTCAGCCTCGACCAAGTGCTGGAGGCGCTTCAGAGCGCACCTAAAAACTAGCCAAACCGAACGATTAGATTGCGAAGGCGCGGATCACTTCCTCCGTTTCGCGCTCCGCAAACCAAACATCACCGTGCAAAACCTCAGTGTCATGAAATCGATCCGCAGCACGTTTGCCCTCATCGCGGTTATCTTTGCGAGCTCGACCGCCTCGCGAGCCCAGGACCCGTTGCCCTCCTGGAACGATGGACCTGCCAAGCAAGCCATCCTGGATTTTGTCCGCGAGACGACGGAAACCGGCGGCGCGAAGTTTGTCCCCGCCGAGGAACGAATCGCCACCTTCGATCAGGATGGCACGTTATGGGTCGAGCACCCGATGTATACACAGGTTCTGTATTGCCTGGAGCGCGTGCCGGAGTTGGCAAAAAAGAAACCGTACCTCAAAAAGACCGAACCGTTCGCGACGGTGCTCTCAGGCAATCCTAAGGCGATCGCAAAGCTATCCCTCAGAGATCTCGAGAAAATCCTCGCGGCGACCCTTACAGGGATGTCGGTCGATGAGTTCAAAGCCGAGGTGACGAAATGGCTGGCGACCGCCAAGCACCCGCGGTTCGGCCGCCTCTACACCGAATTGGTGTATCAGCCCATGCAGGAAGTCCTGCAGTATTTGCGCGCCAGCGGCTACAAGACTTACATCGTCACCGGCGGTGGTCAGGACTTCGTGCGCGAGTACTCGGAGCAGACCTACGGTATCCCGCCGGAACAAGTCGTCGGCACCGCGGGCGTAACCAAGTATAACTACAATAAGGACGGCAAGCCGTTCCTGATCAAGGAGCCCAAGCTTCTGCTCAACGACAACAACGCCGGCAAGCCCGAAGGCATTCACCTGATGATCGGCCGCCGGCCTTATGCGGCGTTCGGCAATTCGACCGGTGACCGCCAAATGCTCGAATACACGAAAGCCGGCGACGGCGCGCGGCTTTCAATGCTCGTCCTCCATGACGATGCGGAGCGCGAGTATGCCTACGGCCCGGCTCAAGGTCTGCCCGACACCAAGGTCGGCGCTTTCACCCAGGCACTCTTCGATGAGGCGCAGAAGGATGGCTGGATCGTCATTAGCATGAAAAAAGATTGGAAAAAGATCTTCGCGTTCGAGCAATAGGACAACACTCAACCCTCCAAGAATCAAACCTCCATCCATGAAGTCAAAGCTCAACATCATCCGCCGGGCGCTTGCCAGCGCCCTGCTTCCCGTCGCCTCATTGTTCGCGCTGCCGGTGTTCGCCGAGACTTTCACCGAGGGCAAACAGGTATCGCCGACGACCGAGAAGCTAAAGCCCGGCGACTTTGTCTGGGAACCGGAGCGCGCACCGGCGGGGCCGGTGCTCATCGTCGTGAGCAAACCGGAGCAGATCGCCTACGTGTATCGGAATGGCATCCGCATCGCGCGAAGCAGCGTGAGCACGGGACGTCCGGGGCATCCGACGCCGATCGGTGTCTTTGATATCCTCGAGAAGGAAAAGGATCACGTTTCGACGATCTACAAAGGCGCGGAGATGCCGTGGATGGAGCGGTTGACGTGGAACGGGATCGCGCTGCACGCGGGCGATCTGCCGGGCTATCCAGACTCGCACGGCTGCGTGCGCCTGCCGCTGGAGTTTTCCAAGTTGCTCTTCACAGTGACGTCCAAGGGCGGTACGGTGATCATTGCGGATGAGCACTCCGCGCCGCGCGAAACGGTGCATCCGGGAATGATTTTTTCGCAGGCCACACCCCCCGCCGCCGATGCATCGCTAGCGCAAGGAGAATTCTCGTGGACGCCGGAGAAATCGGACCACGGGCCGGTAACGATCCTTTTCACCGCGGCCGACAAGCAGGTCTATGTGTATCGCAATGGCATAGAGATCGGTCGCGCGCCCTTTACGCGCAGCGTGAGCGGGATGCACGTTTACAGCGCCCTCGATGGCGCCGATGCGGAAGGCCGACGCAAGTGGGTGCGCGTGGATGGCGCACCCGCCGCAAAAGATCCGAGCTTCACCGACCTCGCCACGGGTGCGGGCATTCCTGCCGCCTTCATCGCCAGCGTGCGCAGCATGGTGCAGCCGGGAACGACAATGGTTCTAACCGACAGACCAGTCAACGGTGAGACGCAGAGCAAGCCCGGTTTCAAAATCCTGGGCCTGGGCGAAGTCGCCGCACGCTGACCGCCACCGCTACCGTAGCTACGCTCATTTTCGATCAACCCAAACCAGCAGAACCTATGAAAAACAAGATCTCATCGCTACGCAACTTCATCGCTGCCGCTCTTATGATAGTGGCCATTCCGGCGGCCGTTGCAGCAACATCGTCGAGCGATTTCACCACCGAACCCGACAAGTCCATGGCGGCTGCGCACGAGTCCTTCCTCAAAGGGGACATGCAGAAGGCCTCCGCATCCATCGACAAGGCTGCAGCAAGTGTGAAGAAAGAGTCCGAGAAAGTCGCAGGGAGCGCCAAAGAAGGTGTGAAGAAAGCCGGAGACGACCTGGATAAGCTCGGCCAAAGCGTTAAGAGCGGCGCAGTAAAGTCGGATGACGAGCTGAAGAAAACCTTCGCTCATGTGGACAATGAACTTGCCAAGGCCTGGCATGCGACCGCGGAGGAGAGCATGAAAGCGGGCAAGGATGCGAGCAATGCGCTGAAGAAGGCTGGTGAGAGCCTGTCGGGCGCAGCGAAGTGGTCCGGCACGGAACTCAAGAAGGGTGCACAGTCATCGGTGACCGCGCTCAAAGCACTTGGCAAGGACATCAAGGCTGGCGGAGAAGACGTGAAAAAATGGTTCCAAGACATCGGTGACGGCATCAAAGACGTCGAACGGAAGCTCTGAGCGCTTCATTCGACAAACAGCCGTCTCGGCCTCATCGTGAATGCCGGGTTTCTCTCTGCCAACTGGACGACATTGATCCTGTTCGCAGTATGTCCCCCTTTGGCGCTAAAGGCCGCCAGTCCGGCCTTCGCGCCCACCGCACAAATTAAGACTGTGCCGCCCGGCCCGGCACCGGCCGGTATGGTTTGGATTCCGGGTGGAGAATTCTCGATGGGCAGCGACGGAAAGTCGCGACGGAGAATTCTCCTGCTCACCGGCCACGGTCGCCGATGCCCTTCCGATACACCGCGTGTATGTCGATGGTTTCTGGATGGACGAAACGGATGTCACCAACGCGGAGTTTGAGAAATTTGTGCAGGCGACAGGCTACATCACGATCGCTGAACGCACACCGACCAAGGAGGAGTTTCCCATGGCGCCGCCGGAAAGTCTCGTGGCCGGCTCGATCGTCTTCACTCCCACATCCCGCCCCGTGCCGCTGAACAATCATTACCGATGGTGGCGCTACCAGCACGGCGCGAACTGGCGCCACCCGGAAGGTCCACAGAGCGACATCAAGGGCAAGGAAAACTATCCGGTTGTGCAAATCGCCTACCCCGACGCGGTCGCCTACGCGGAGTGGGCAGGCAAGCGACTGCCAACCGAGGCCGAGTGGGAGTTCGCTGCGCGCGGAGGCTTGACCGGGAAGCTTTATCCGTGGGGCGATGAGTTCAAGCCCGGCGGGAAGTTCGCGGCCAACAGCTATCAGGGACAATTCCCCGTTGAGGACACCGGCGAAGACGGATTTGCCGGTATTGCGCCCGTCAAATCGTTTCCGCCAGAATAGCTACGGCCTCTATGACATGGCGGGCAACGTCTGGCAGTGGTGTAGCGATTGGTATCGCCCCGATTATTTTCAAAGACTTACTCAGGAGGGCAGCGTCTCGCGAAACCCGCAAGGCCCGCAAAGCCCGTTCGATCCCGCCGAGCCATCGGAGAAAAAGCGCGTCCACAAAGGCGGTTCCTTTCTCTGCAACGATCAATATTGCACCCGCTACATCGTGGGTACGCGCGGCAAGGGCGAGGTCAATACGGGAAGCAACCATCTCGGATTCCGCTGTGTTCAAGTGCCCTGATCTTACGAATCGAGTTCTCAAATCCGCACGTTTGCATCCTGCTGTCTAAATGACTTTCCTACCACGCATGAAGCCAGCCACTGTCATTCTCCTTGCCTGCACCGCTCTCGCGGGCTCCGCCTCTCTATACGCCCAAACACCATCGGCATCAACGACACCAGAGGCTTTCGAGTCGCTGCCAACCCTCGACGCCAGCGTGATCCTGCAGCCGCAATACCTCGCGGGTCCAAACTTTACCGTGCAGAACCCCGTGCCGACCTACTCCGGCTCGAATCAATATACGATCGACTCCGACTACGGAGTATTCACCGCGGATGGCAATGCCATGCTCATGCGTCGCGTTGCGGAGATCCAAGGCATCGCTGCGCTGCAAGCCATGTCGCAGACGACTGAGTTCACCCAGGCAGCGGCGCAAGCTGCAGCGAGACCGCTGAATGTGGCACAAGACTTGATCACCAGTCCGCTCCCGACGATTGCCAGCGTGCCGCGCGGCATCCTGGGTTTTCTTAATCAGGCTGGACAGGCTTTGAAGAACGTCACCGAAGGGAATGACTCCGGGCTTGGCCAAGGACAGCTCGTCGAAAAGCAAGGGGAAGTGGGGTATCCTCGGCGATGGATTTTTCGCCCAACTCTCATCGAGTGGCGATTCTCCCGGACCGCTTTACAACAACGCGAATATCAAACTTCAGCAGGGAATGGTGGAGCTTGCGCTCGCCTACCGGATCATCGACGACCGACGGGGCTTCGTCGATATTTACGCGGGCGCACGCTATAACTACTTTGGCATTGATGTGGACGCGAGCATTGACGAGGCGGGCGTTCAGGAGGTGAGCGACGACGCCGCCCGGCGCATCTTTGGCGCCGTCGGCGCGCGCGTCCAAGGCGCGGTAAACGCGGAAGTGCAAAAACTGCGGACTGAGTTGGGAAATGAGGAAGCCATCCTGGAAGACGACGCGCGCAACAGAATTGCCCTGGACCTGGACTCGGACCTGCAAAACAGACTGCGTCGAGAGCTTGCCAGCAGCAGTCCTCTCCGAGAGGCAGTTCGCACCGAGGATATTCTGCGCATAGCCAAGGGAGTGCGTGGCGAGTACCGGGCCTTTCTTGACGCGGTGCTCGACGAGCGCCTGGCGCAAGATCGGGCCCGCCTTGGCACAGCGGAGTCGAACGAGGTTTTCAAGGCCAGAGCTCGCGTCGCTCAGGCCGAGAAGAGGCTTTCCAAGGCCCTATCCCAGGAACTCGAAAACCGTCTCCCAACATCGAAGTCCGGCGACGACTGGTGGATCGATCCCATCATTGGTCTCCGTACTCAGATTAACTTCACTCGCTGGCTCTTCCTGGCCCTGCAGGGCGATGTCGGCGGATTTGGAGCAGGCTCTCAAATCGCATGGTTCGCCAGCGGCTCGATTGGCATCAATCTCACACGCCACATTTTCTTGGAGACAGGCTACCGCTACTTCTACATGGATTACGTCAAGAACGGCCTGACTTACGATGCCGCGCAATCCGGACTTTTCATGGGCGTCGGCGTGAAATTCTGAGAAAACAGCATGTCAGACGATGAGAAATCTCAGTCGACGGGATCCGCCCGTGCCTTCGGCAAATTGCTCGAAGAAAACTTCTGAGGGAGCCAGCCGCCCGGCATCCGAAATGCTGTCCACCCGGCGCTCGGGCTCACCCAGAGCGTGTGAGATGACCGCACAGCGCAATGAGAAGCACCATAAACTAGGCCTGCCGCTCGCAATTCAGCGGACGTTGGCCGCTGCTCTGTAACGGTGCGATGGAAGCACTCGATGCGTTGAGGGCGCTGGTGCAGACGCTACCGCCTCTTGCAAAGTTCGCTATCGCCATGGCGATCATCGTCGGCGTTCCCCCGCTTGCACGCCGCGTCGGAATTCCGGAGATGGTCGGGTTGTTGCTTTTCGGGGTCGTCTTGGGGCCGAATGTCCTCGGCCTCTTCGGTGAACACAGACCAATCGCCGACTTCTTCGCGGAATTAGGCAAACTGCTCTTGATGTTCTCGGCGGGACTTGAGGTCGACGTCGTTCTCTTCCGCAAGGCTCAGACCCGGTCAATCATCTTCGGCATGGTCACTACTACTGTGCCCTTGCTCCTGGGCACCCTGCTCGCGCTTGCTTTTGGCTATGCCATCATTCCCGCGATTGTCGTCGGGTCACTGCTCGCATCCCATACTCTGCTCGGTCTTTCGATTGTGCGTCGACTCGGTGTTATCCAGCTCGAGCCCGTCATCGTGACGATTGGCGCCACGGTTCTCTCGGACACACTGTCATTGATCGTCTTCGCGATCTGCGTCCCGACCTATACGACTGGCTTCTCGCCAACCGGGCTTGCCACCCAGCTCGTCGAGATCGCCCTCTTCGTTCCTCTCATCCTCTTCGGGCTCAGTCGTGTCGGCGCCTACGCGCTGAGCAAAGTGCGGGACAACGAAGACGCCGAATTCGTCCTGATGCTCGGAATCATGGCGGTCGCCGGCACGGTTGCAGATTTCATCAACCTCCCGGACATCGTCGGGGCGTTTCTGGCGGGTCTGGCGGTTAACGCCGCGGTCCGGGACCGGGCGGCCACGGCTAAACTGGAATTCGTCGGCAAAGCCCTATTCATTCCCAGCTTCTTTGTTGCCACCGGGTTCCTCATAAATCCTTCGACGTTCGTCCAGAGCGTCGTCGGTAACCTGCCGTTGGTCATCGGAGTCATCGCTACGCTAGTGCTGGGAAAATGGATTGCCGCTACGATCGTTGGCCGCGCCTTCGGCTACACGCCCGCGGCGCGAATGACCACCTGGGCGCTGACCTTGCCACAGGTCGCTGCCACGCTCGCCGCAACACTTGTCGCCTATCACACCGTCAACGCCGACGGTCAGCGGATGCTGGATGAAAAAATGCTCAACGCGGTGCTCGTCCTGATGCTGGTCACTTCCATTCTCGGGCCGGTCCTGACGGAACGATTCGCGCCCCGCATGCTTGTTGCCGAGGCGCATGAAAGAACGGGCGCACGTTAATCGTTTTGCAGCAGTTCATGTCAACCACGCCGAGCCAAGTCTACACCGGGAGAACACTCCAGTGGGGGATCTTGTCATCTCAGGGGGGTCGTTCTTCTTCGATACGACAGTTCTGGTTGCCGCCTCCGAGCAAGGCCATCCGCACTACGCTCGGGCTTGGCCCGCACTGCGCCGCGTCGCCGCGGGACAGGACAAGGGATTTATGAGCGTGCACTCGATTGCTGAAGTGTATGCCTCGCTCACGCGTCTACCGGTCCTGCCGCGCATCCACCCATTGGAAGCGGTGCGCATCGTTACCGACAATATCCAGGCGCATTTTGAGGTTGTACCCATAGGCAAAGAGGATTATGTGGAGGCATTGAACACGGTGGGAAACGGCGGGTGGAGCGGTGCGAAAATTTACGACGCGTTGCTGCTGCGCTACGCGGCGAGATGCACGGTAGAGCGCATTTACACGTTCAATCTTGGGGACTTCAAGCAGCTGGCGCCAGCTAGTCTGCAAGCGATCATATGCGCGCCATGAGCGAGGGAGTTGGCGGGAGTTCAAGGCAGTAGGAAAGGGAAGGAAGTGCCATGAGTGAGGATTCGCTTCTTGAGCGGGTCACCGCAGCCGCCGAAGAGCGTCAGCTTTCGCAGAATACCCTCACGGCCTACCGGCGCACCTGGTTAAAGCTCATTGCCTGGTCGGCCACTGAAGGCCTGGCCCTTCAAACCTTGCCAGCGGAGCGGGGAAAGCCGAAATACCATAGTGGCATGATGAATCCCTAAAAATACCCTCGACGTTCAGGTCCGGCCGAGGTTGTTTTGGCAATATGAAATCCACATCCGTGAAACACGCTTCGTTACTGTGCGCCGCTGCGATCTGCATCACGGGTTGCGCCACAAGCCAGTCAGGGTCCAGCGCCGGCGCTGCCCATCCTTCGAGCAACGCCGTCAAGAAAGTGGACTTTCTCTTCGTGCAGACTGCGAAGGGCTTTTCCGCTGAAAACGGTAGGATCACCCTGCGCGGCGTGAATCCACTCACCGTCAGCTTTTCCGACCGGCCCGACCGCATTGCCGGCCACATGCCCACCCGCAAGTTTATCCCAATGTGGAGCCAGGGAGCCGACAGCTTTCTTTCCAACCCGCCGAACGCCACGTTGTCGGTTTTCCGCGGCGACTCTGTCTCCAGCACGGTCGTCGTGCTGCGGAACCCGCGTCTTGTCGGCAACGACCTTTCCTACGAAGTCCGAGTGTTGGAAGGCACACTCCCGTCGCAGTCCGGTCCCTGCTCGCTCTTCATTGATATTATCGGCATGCCCTTGACGCCGTTCTCCTATGCAGGCGCTGCGCGCCGGGCCTGGCGGCGCGGCCTGATCGGCCCCGCGTACTACGCGCCCGCCGTTTACTATCCGCCGCCTGTCGCTTACTACGGCCCCGCAGTGGTTCACTACGGCTACCCGGTCGTACGCCCCGCCGTCGTGTGGTGACTCCCTTCCACCTGATACGTCTTATCTTAGAGCACCCTCAATCGAGAGCGTCAAAAAAGTCGGGTCGGCGATGAGTGTGAGCCTGAGGAGATTCTGCTACGATACCCTTTAAATCGGTTGATCTCTCATTGCGCCTACTGACATTTTTTAAGTCGGCCTGACCTCCGGTCTTTCGCTGACCACGCGTTAGTCATAGGGATAGGTGAGGCTATCCACTGTTCAAAGACTTGCTGTCGTTCGCTCGCCGTCCGACTCCCTTACAATAATACATTATTATTGTAATCTCTGCTCCCAATGAAGAACGATGAACGTCGCTTCGGCAATTTTTGACCCTGGAAGCACACGCAGTCCGTCGGACAATAGGACAGTCTTTCCTAAATACTCTGGCTCCGAGGCTTTTGCGCGGACGCAATTCGCATCCGGGTCGATGGTTGAATTACTTGCGCGGCGAGGCGTTGCGCCACGTCTATGGAGAGTTGCTTCCATGCTCTGACGCGGTTGACGATCGACGCGTTTTTAGGACGAATTTCTGAAAGCGCATCCAGTGCGGCACGACGATTTCCCTCGGGCAATCTTTCGATCAGGCGCGCTTTGTCGGGGGCATGTATGATGCAGGAGTGGCGAGCTCGCGAGCACGCCACGTAGGCTCCTTTGGAGGTGAGCCGTTCCGCGGCAACGACGACGTGATCCGCTGTCCACCCTTGCGCCTTGTGCGACGTAATGACGTAGCCGTGGCACCATTGTCGAAACTCCGCGGGAATACGTATGCTCTCCCTGGTCTGGAGCTCACCGTCCGATGCGATGGCCGAAATCGTTAACACCTGTCCATTGATGAGACCAAGTCGCTTATCGTTCGCGCGAATGATTACCTTGTCTCCGGGAGAGACTTCGATCTCCCGCGAGTGAGCGACATCGAACGAATCGGCACGGAGCAAATCGAGCGCAATTTGTTTCCTAGAAGGAAGGGCGACTACGACTTTCTTTTTCTCGACGCGCACGACCGTCGCGGAGGATGCGGGGCGCTCGCGTGCAGGGGCAAAGATCACGACTTGCCCCGGTTCGTAGCGCTGCCGATCCCGCTTCTGCTGAGTGGTCCAGCGGAGTGATTCGTGCACTTCGAGGCGCATTCCTTCGCGCGGAAGCGCACCGCATTCCTTCAAGCCTTTTCGAATCGAGTCAGTAAGGCGATGATTTTCCTCCCAACTAAACGACACGGCCAGGCACCGATCCAAAGCGCGTCCCTGATCGGTAAGCCGCAGAAAGTCGGCCGCTGCGTGGTCAAGGTAGTTTGACTGTCCTTCCTGAATCCAATGGAGTCGGTCCAGTTGTTGCAAACCTTCGCGGACCTTTCCTTCGGCCATTTGTGTAATCGCAGCACGATAGTCTGCAGGAATCTGCCGATGAATTTGACCGACTTGGCAGAGCCCCAGTTGGCTGTGCGCTTCGAGAACACGCAAGAAATCACCAGCTTCCACGGAAACATGCTGACGAACGTCGCCCACGAATAACACACGCATGTTGTGCTTCTGTGCCAACCGGAGTAGCGCCGCGCCCTGTCGATTAGACTTCAGGCCGGCCTCATCGCAGATGACCACTGCGTTTCGCAACCCTCCCCGCTTCTCGCCATTGCGCAGGAAATCCTCGACGGTCGTTGCCTGGGAAAACCCTTCGTTTCGCAGGACCCGCGCCGCCGATGCCGTTGGAGTGATTGCAAAGACGGGATGCCCGGTCTCGCTCAATCCGCGTTGCACCTCCTTCAGCGTCGTAGTTTTTCCGGCCCCGGCCACGCCGCGAAAGCTGAAGACTCTGTCTCGCGTGCCTAGAATCGATGTTACAGCTTCCTTCTGTTCTTGAGATAGATGCGCGGCTGGAACAAACGTGGAATTCAGCGCCGGGAATGAATTCCTGGTGGCATTGACTTGTTGCACGGCCCACCTTTCCAACTCCAGACCTTGGCGGGTGCAGCATTCTGAAAGCAATTCGTTTTCCGCAGAAGGGGCAAGACGCACCAGGGTTTCGCCGACCGTCTGCTTCAAGGTTTCCAAATCCAGATGACCAAGCGACTGATTGAGGGCTTCGGCCAAAACCTCGTGCTCCCGTAAAACGCTCTGCCGCTCGAACAAATGAGCGACACCGGCGCGGAGCGCCTCGTGTTCGTCACCAGCTTGCTTTACTTTGGCAATCCGTCCTTCCGCCTGAGCCCGGACAGTTTGCAACTGATGCCATTCCTCCGGGGACAACTGCGAGCGTTGCGAGGCAAGAACTTCGCTGGTGGTGATCTCGCGCAATTTCCCAGGACGTGTCTCTCGCGTGATCAAGGCAATTTCCCTCACCGTGGGCTTCCGCGACTGCTTCTCCTCGAACTTTTTGATTTCGCGTTCGATTTCCTCCCGCCGTTTGGAAAAATGCTCGCAGAGCGAGTCTGAGATTCCTTCGATTTCAAAACCGGTGACTTCGCCGTTTTGCCGCGTCTGCCGGACGCCGTAGCCCAACTCCCGCACGGCGCGGGCCATCTCGTTCTGATAGACCTTGCCCGCATATCGGACGGCTCCGATCATTTCGTATTCGCTCAGCGCATACCATTTCCCGCTCCGGTCGCGGGTGGCGTTGGCGATCACAAAATGCGTGTGAAGCTGCGGATCGAGAGCGCGGCTGGCGTCGTGGGTGAATGCCGCCGCGCAAATGTTCCCGGTGATTTCGGAGCGTCTTTGAAGCGGAGTGTTCTTCTGCCGCGAGGCGAACTGCTCCAATTCGCCGAGGGCGATCCGCGCCGCACGCTCATGGGCCGAGCGGAGGCGCGTGTCCCCGCCAAGCACGGCCAGGATCGACACCGACTTTTGCGCCGAGCACTGGAAATCAAAGAACGCCACACGGTTTGAGACCGGCTTCATGATCAGCCGGAAATTCACGACCTCCTGGGCCGTGCCAGTACGGCCTTCCTTTTCCCGGAAAGCCCGCGCCGCTTCCATAAGGGTAGGCTGGCGCATCCCCTTGGTTCGCGGCGTCAGCCGTTCGCTCGTGCCGGGACGCTGATTGACCCGCAACGCTTCAAAATCCTCCGGGCGAACTTCGCCGGAAAGCCCGAGCGATTCCGCTCCCTGTCCCACCCACTGGCCCTTCACCCGCTCACCCTTGGCGTAGTAGTCATTGGCCGAAAGATGGTTCTCCAGATACGTCGATCCATTGCGGATTTTGGCCGAGGTAAACATGCGTCACTTGACTTTCGGCAGATAGTATACGTAGTATTCTTTGTATAGCTAGTCGATTTCTCATGAATGTAACCACGCATCCGCCCGTTCAGAGTGTTTCTCAGGAGGAGAGACGCAATATGTCAAACGACCGTTTGAATGACTGCATCCATTGGGATGAACTTGGGACGTCGCCCTGGCTTCATCACGGCTCATCCCAGCTTGGCCCCGCAACAGCGCGAAAAATCCCAAATAACTTGGGATTGTTTGGGAGGACTTCGCATCACCTGAGATGATTTCTATGCCGGGAAAGCCTTTCCAATCCAAGCTGGAGCCCTTCTACGAGTTCATCCGTGAAGGACGCTCCAAACGGTGGAGCTACCAGAAAATCGCCGACGTTCTCACTCATGAGAAGGGCCTTCCGGTCAGCGCCAACGCCGTTTTTTCCTTCGTCAAGGTCCGCGCCAAACGGCGCAGGCTCTACGCCCTGCCTCCGCTGGAGTCGCCGCCGTCCTTCCCAGCCGCCACCACAAAGGCCCGTGAATTTTTCACATCGCCATCAACCAAAGAACCCCATGAAACCAAGCAAAGACCCTATAACATCTGAGATTCAGCACCGGCTTGTCGTGCCCATTCAGACACGTGGCAACCTTGGCAAGTCCACCGAGGCCATTGCGCGCTGCGAATGGATGAGCCAGCGAGGCGTTTCCTGGAAAGGGCGCGATCTCGACGCCTTCAACCGCACCTTGAGCACGACCTATGCCGGCACGGTGGATTTCATTGAACCCGGACAGGAACCAGAGGGGGAACTCATCAAGATTTTCCGCCGTATCACCGAGTCGGACGTCACGGTGATCGACCCGAGCGCCCACATGAACAGGACCATCTTGAGGGCTATCCAAATGGTGCGGTTGCCGGAATTATGCGCCGACGTTGCCGCCCGCGTCACCGTCCTCATTTATCCGGTGGATGAAGTTTCCGACATGGACGACATCGCCCAGACCTTTGAGACCCTGGCGGATTCGGTGGATTGGGTCATCGTGCGCAACCCGGTCAAAATTCCGACCACGAAATTTTTCCTAGGCTCGGAACTTGAGGCGCAATTGATGGATTGCGGCGCGGCCCGTCTGGAGATCCCGGCGCTGCTTTCCGACACCCGCAATCATCTGCGCTCGCGGGAAATCCAGATCGGGCGCGGGCTTTCGCCCGCCGAGGCCCTCAAGAATGATGCGGTTCAATTGGACATGGCCCATCGCATTGTCCTCGAACAATGGCTTGCCGATTTGTTCAGCCGCTTCGACGCCATCGCGGGCCATTTGATTCCGACCGCGGAGGCGAAGGCGCTGAAGCCTGCCGCTTCGCAACCCTCCCTGCCCAAACGCCGGACATCCGGCGTTAACATGGAAAACATCCGATGAATGAGCAGGACGAATGGCCTTACTGGAAGGCGGCCATTTCGTGCCTGCCTTCGCAGGAAATGCGCGATGCCGCGTGGGAATTTTTCGTGCGCCATCTGGCGCAGAATCCCAAAATGGCCGACACCTTCAGCGGCGTTATTTTGGTCATGCAGGCCAACGGGCTTTACATGCTGAAGGTGCCGAAGCTCGTCCACGACGAGGCCCTTGTCCCGCTGGGCAGGGAAGTCTCCCGTCTTCGCGACGAGATGGCCGAGACGGTCAGCCGCCACGCCGAGGTCACGAAGGATACGTTCGCGGTTTGCGAGAAAACCCGGCAAGTCGCGGAGGCCGCGGCCACGGTCGCAAAGGAACTCGACGATGCGATCCGCGGCGGCTGGCGGGAGGTGAATACCGAAAAGCTGGCGGTGCGGATTCAGGGGGAACTGGAAAGCGCCGTCCTGCGTCCGCTCGCCGCCCAATGCCGCCAAGTGGAGGAGATGACTCCCGCCCTCAGAAATGCCGCCGACCAACTGGAGGAGTCCGCACGCAAACTCCGCGCCTTTCATTTCAAAGGCATCCTCGCCGTGATGCTGGCCGCCTGCGTTGTCGTCATGGGAGGGTGCTTTTCTTTCGGCTGGTGGAAGCTCTCCCGCCACTACGACCGCACGGTGGACGCCGCCCTAAAGCGCATCCTATCGGTCAACGCCGACAACCAGGAAGCTTTTACCCGGCTGACCGAGCTGAACGTGCCCATCCGCGTGTGTGCCGGTCACCGACAGCAAGAAGCAGACGATTCCCCGACAAATTCGCCCTGGTCATGGAACATGCCGAAGACGTGGCCGTCGAGGACACTCCCGAAGGAAAACGAGTGGCAATCTATTTCGAGAAGGCTTCCTATTGAACGCAGGTACGCAGGGCGGCAACCGAGCGTGGCGAAGCCCCGCACCGTTGCCCTTAGCCCTTTCCTTCCACCGGGAAGCAGGCGACCATGACGGGTTGCTTCTTTCGCTTTGCCCGTCGCAACCCGCCATCGTCGCCGTTCCCCCTTGGGCTTTGCTTTACCCGGCCCATTCGTCTATCCTTTCAACGCATGAGGCACGATCTCATCGACAAACGCAGTTTGGAGCTCAACAGGCTCGTTGCGGAGAAAATCCGCCGCCAGCCTGAGTTGATGGATCTTGTCCGCCGTCGATTGGATCGGACCTTGAGCCAGCCGCGCCTTTCGGAGTCCTGCAAGGATGCCCTGCGGGAATGGCAGGTCATCCTTTCCACGCATTCCTTGAACGAAGTCCTGGAGATTCTCACCGAGGACTCGGATGAAGGCCAGAGATTGCGCCAGTCCACCCCGTTTACGGGAATCTTGAACCAACGGGAACGTCTGGACGTATTCCGTCGTCATGAAGCGGCAGGAGCTTGAGCATATCGTGCGGGCCGCCGCAGGCATCACTGGCGAAAAGGAATTCATCATCGTTGGCAGCCAGTCCATTTTAGGAAAATATCCCGATGCGCCCCGCTCGCTGCGGCACTCGATGGAAGTCGATATTTACCCGAAGGACCACCCCGAACTGGCCGAACTCATCAGCGGCTGCCTCGGAGAATATTCGCCGTTCCACAACACGTTCAACTATTACGCCGACGGAGTGGCCCCCGATACGTCCATGCTTCCAGCCGGATGGGAAAACCGCCTGGTGCGATTTGCCAATGAAAACACAAACGGGGCTGTCGCTCACTGCCTCGATCCCCTCGATCTTGCCTACGCAAAACTGGCCGCCGGTCGTCCTAAAGACCTTGACTATGTTGTCGAATTGACCCGCTACCACTTCATTCAACCGTCGGCCCTTACACGCCTTGTCGAACAGGTTGAAGACCCGGCATTGAAAGCCGCCATGACCGAGCGCTGGCAGGTTGTTCAGGCCAAAAAGCTTGCCCTCGAAAAGCCCTCCATCGGGCCGCCAGGCATGAAAATGTAGTCTAAGCAAATCTGAAGACTTGCCGGGGCTCGTTGCGCGTGCCGCGTCGTCCGCCAGCGGCTGGTAGGAATAAAACAAGGGGAGGCTTTCCGTGAGGATGGCGTTCTTTTTTTCCGGCGTTGCTCCCAGTGCGCAAGCAATGGAGCGGACGATGCCTGTTTCTGTGGAAAAGTGGTCTTTCCGCGTCGCTTTTCCGCTGTCCGGCCAGAGATTGCCAGAGATAGACACAACATACATAGTATGTATTGTTTCTTGCGGTGGGCTTTCCCTTATGCTAGGAATTTCAAGCTGATGAAATCCAACACACCGCCAAAAACCAAAAAGCGCATCCCGCTTGTCCTTCGCACCGATTTGATTGACCGCCTTTTGGACAAGGCCCAAACCTTGCAGCAAAATCCCAATAATTTCGTCAACCTCTGCGTGGAAGGCGTTCTTGATGCGATGGATTCCCCCGGGGATTACAAAATCCCCATTCTCGATCTCTACAACCAGGTCAAGGGAAAGACCCTTCTGACTTCCAAGCCCGTCATGGCCATTGTCTCCGCGTTTTATCCCGAGATTGGCGAAATGGACGAACAGGTGCAAAAAATTCTCATGGAACTGGTCGGCAAGCACGAGGGACGCCTGACAGCCGAGATTTTCAAAAGCCTCCGCAAGCTGGCCACGCGCATCAACATGGAGCGGGTCGCCAACGAAAGGGAATTTAAGAAGATAACCAAGCAGTGACCAACCCCGAAAACCCGTATGAACCAGACCGCAACCCTATCCCCCTCCCACGAAGAACGGCTGATTGACTTCAAGGAAACCGCCCACTTGCTGGGCGACATTTCCGAGCGGTCGGTGCGCCGTCTCATTGCGCGCGGCGATCTTCCCCAGCCAGTCAAAGTCCTGAGCGCTCCCCGGCTCTACCGCTCCGAGGTTTTCGCCTATCTTGAAAAGCTCAAAGCCAAACGAACCACCAACCGCCGCTGACTTCCCATGATCCTCACCATTTTTCGGCCCAAACGCACCAAAGACGGCAAACCTCATGTTTCTCGCAGTTATCGCGGCAGATACCGTCTGGAGGAAGAAGACAAGCTGACTGATATTCCTTTGCATACCACGGACAAGCGAGTGGCCCGCGAGCGTCTGGAACGGATCGTTCGAGAAAAACAGCTCGAGGCGGTCGGCGTTCTGTCGCCGCACCGCGCCGCTTTGCAGACATCACTAGAGAGGCATCTGTCCGACTATCTGGCCGACCTCCAAGCCGTCGGTCGAGACGACCAATATGTTTTCGATCTGAAGAATCGGGTGTGTCGGCTCATTAGGGAGTGTCATTGGGCTCTCCTCAAAGAGGTTTCTTCAGACTCGTTCTTGGCGTGGAGAGCAAGACAAACGTTGTCTCCAAAGACCCTCAATGAATACCTGGCATCTGCTCGGTCGCTTTTCAACTGGATGGTCAAGCATGGGAGGATCGAGCGTAACCCGCTGGCTCTGGTTCAAAAGGTGCAGAGTAACGGTAAGCAACTTCGGCCTCGTCGCGCTTTCACTCGCGAAGAATTTCAAAGACTGTTGGCTGTTGCCGGCCCGCGAAGAGCCCTCTACTTGACCGCGGTCTTTACTGGACTTCGACGGGGCGAGCTTGCGGCGTTGGAATGGGATGACCTCGATCTCGACGCAGAAAGGCCATTTCTCAAAGCCCGAGCCTCAACGACCAAGAACCACAAGGAAGCAGTTATCGGTCTTCATCGAGATGTCGTTGCGGAGCTACGATTGATTCGGTCAGGGCGACACGCGCCCGACCAACGAGTGTTTGAAGGCCTCATGCCGCGAATGAAGAGATTCCGGACCGATCTCAAGAGAGCCAACGTCGCCTACATCAATTCCAGGGGTCAGCGTGCCGACTTCCATTCGCTCCGCTACACACTGGCGACAAATTTGGCCCTGGCCGGAACTCCGCCTCGTGCTGCAATGGAGATCATGAGGCACAGCGACATGCGCCTCACCACGAAGACGTACACAGACGCAGGATTATTAGCCGTTTGGGACAAGGTCGCCAACCTCCCGTCTTTCACAACCGACTGCGCGATTGAAGACTCACAAATAGACTCACAAAACTCACAAATAGACTCACAAAAATTGGTCCGGACGAGTCCTTCGGTGTCCATCCCCGTCAAGGAGAACGTCCAGATTAGCGGTTTGCAATCTGCTGATAGACAGCATCCTACGCATGGCGTGTCCGCGCCTGTCACGACCAGTCAAGAAAACGTCAAATGGTCGGGGCGACAGGATTCGAACCTGCGACCTCGTGGTCCCAAACCACGCGCTCTACCAAGCTAAGCTACGCCCCGATCTGTCTTATCAGAAATGTTTGGCCGAAATTAGCGGCCCAATGGATTCCCCTGCATGACCGAGCGCCCGCGATCCTTCGGATTGCAGGAAAGTCGGGCATGTCGTCACGAGCCGGCACCCACTATGTCCTGTTCAAGCAAGCGGGCAAACAAATCCTCCGCTCACTGAAACCGACGACTTGGCGCGATGATTTCCTACTCGGTTGGCTTTGCGAGCTGTCCACGCATTTCCGCGGCATACTGGTCTGCGTTGAGGCCGGTCAGCAAGTGTAGGACGTGATCTGGGAGCTTCACGATTCCCTCGACTCCAGCAGCCTTTAAAGCTGCCTCGTCAAGCTTGCCGTTGGTCGTAACAATGCGCAAGCGCGTCTCGGCGCAAGCATCAACGCGCCGGATGTTCGCCTTGCCTCCGAGCGCATTGATCAGGGCATTTGCCTTCTCCGCAGCAAGCGGATCGCGGAGCTTCGGCTGGATACCAGCCCGCGCCGGAGCTTTGACCGGGGAAGGAGCCTCAACCTCGTCAGCTTCCGCACCTGCGTGCTTGAGGTAGTCTCCGATCTCGGTCTTCAAAACGTCCGAGCGCGTGCCAAAAATTGCCTGGACGCCGTCGCCAACCATTATCACTCCGGCGGCGCCAAGCGCCTTCAACCTGTCCGCGTTGACCTTGGCTGGATCCTTAAGCTTTACCCGCAGTCGCGTTATGCATGCATCGAGGTTCACGATATTGCTTCGCCCGCCGAGCGCGCGCACAATCATAAGCGAGAATTCATCACCGGCTGCCGAATGTCCCGCCACGGCTTCCTCAAGTTCTTCGCGCCCCGGCGTTTTGAGGTGGAACTTGCGAATGAAAAAGCTGAAAATGAGGAAGTAAACGCCAGCCCAGATCGGGCCAAGAACAAAAAGCCAGAGTGCGTTGGTCGATTTCGGGAAAAGCACGACATAATCGATCAGCCCGTGCGAGAAAGTGAACCCGTGTTTGATGCCCAGCAAAATGCACACCAAATAGGCGACTCCCGCCAGTAACGCGTGAATGACATAAAGCACCGGCGCGACGAAGAGAAACGCGAACTCGATGGGCTCGGTAATGCCGGTCAGAAATGCCGTAAGCGCGGCGGAAATCATAATGCTACCAACTTTCGCACGATTCTCGGGGCGAGCGGCGAGAGTGATGGCCGCACACGCTGCTGGCAAACCCCACATCTTGAAGAGATACCCGCCGGTCATGTTGCCGGCGGTCGGATCACCTGCAATGAAGCGCGCAATCTCCCCATGCACCTCCTTGCCGGTGCTAGGGTCGACGAAGTCCCCCGCCTGGAAAAAGAAGGGAACGTTCCAAACGTGATGAAGACCAAAGGGAATCAGTGAGCGTTCCACAATGCCATAGATCGTGAACGCCAAGGCAGGCTGTCCATGGACGGCCCAATGTGAGAAGGCCGCTATCCCGTAGCCGATCGGGGGCCAAATAAAGCTTAAAATCACCGCCGCGACAATTACGACGAATGCCGTGATGATTGGCACCGACCGCTTGCCCGCGAAGAATCCGAGATAGGAGGGTAATTGGACCTTATAAAACCGGTTAAAGGCCCAGGCCGCGATCAGCCCAACGATGATGCCGCCGAAGACGCCGGTCTCGATGGTGGGAATTCCCATGACGGTGGCCGTTTCGATCCCGCGCAACTTCGCGCAGACCCCCATCGCCGCAAGGAACACAGCGAAACCAACGGTGCTCGCGAGCGCTGCGACCCCGTCGTTGTCGGTCAAACCGATTGCGACACCGATGGCAAAGAGCAGGGGAAGGTTGGAAAAGATCGCGCCGCCGGACTGGGCCATGATCTGCGAGAGAGCAGTGGGCAGCCATGAGAAATTGGCGCTTCCGACGCCAAGCAAAATGCCCGCGACGGGAAGCACCGAGACCGGCAGCATCATGCACTTGCCGATTTTCTGGAGATACGAAAAGGCGTTGGAGAATAAGGCCATGGTGATTGGAGAGTTAGGGTTAGACTTCGGGGAGGATAGCGCGGACTTCTTCGCCAGTGCGGCATTTGAGAGCGCGCTGCGCGAGGTCCTGGCAGTCCGCGTAGGAGAGGCGGCGCACCTGGGCCTTGATCGTGGGAATCGAGGGCAGGCTTACGCTCAATTCGTCCACGCCCAGTCCGACAAGGATGGGCACGGCCTGCGCATCGCCGGCGATGCCTCCGCACACGCCGGTAAATCGGTTGTGCTTGCGCGCACCTTCAACGGTCATTGCGATGAGGCGAAGCAGGCCCGGATTCAGAGCATCAACCTTCGGGGCAAGTTTCGGATGGCCGCGATCCATCGCGAGCGTGTACTGGGTGAGATCGTTGGTGCCAATCGAGAAGAAATCCGCTTCCTCAGCGAAGACCTCGGCCATCACAGCCACGGCGGGAATTTCCACCATGATGCCGCATGGCATTGGGACGATTCCGAGGGAAGTGGCTTCCTCATTGAGGATGGCCTTCGCGTCACGCAGTTCCGCCATCGTTGCGATCATCGGAAACATGATGCTCACCTTTCCGAACTTGGAAGCGCGGAGAAGAGCGCGAAGCTGCGTGCGGAGGATTTCAGGCCGGTCAAGCCCGACGCGAATGCCACGTTCGCCGAGGAATGGGTTGTCTTCCTTTGGGATCGGCAAATAGGCGAGCGGCTTGTCTCCTCCCACATCGAGGGTCCGGATAATCACGGGGCGATCAGCTCCAACGGCGATGGCTATGGCTTTGTATTGTTCAAATTGCTCGTCTTCGCTGGGAGCCGCGGAGCGTTCCATGAACAAGAACTCCGAGCGCAGCAAGCCAACACCGTCGCCACCCAGTTCCGCGACCTGCCCTGCGTCTTTTAAACCCCCGATATTCGCTGCGACCTCGACATGATGTCCGTCGGTGGTCGTGGCCGGCTCGAGCGCATGGGCAAGATCTTCCTTCCGCTGCTCTTCGTGGCGGATTTGCGCCTCGCGCAGCTGTTTCATCTCCTCTTGAGAAGGATTGAGCCGCAGCGTGCCCTTGCTGCCGTCAAGAATCACGGGCGTGCCATTGGGAAGTTCCATGGCGCGCGCTTCAACGCCGGCCAGCGCCGGGATGCCGAGGGAGCGCGCAAGAATGGCCACGTGCGAGGTCGCGCCGCCCCGCACCGTCGCAAAACCCATGACCTTGCCGCGCTCCATGCTGGCAGTGTCCGAGGGCGTGAGATCCTCGGCGATAAGAACCGCGTTGGCGGGATAGGATGGCGCCTTTCGCTTGATCCCGGTAAGGAACTCCAGCACGCGCTCGCCAACGTCCCGAAGGTCGTTGGCGCGTTGCGCGAGGAGTTGATTACGAAGACTTGCGAGCCGCTCAGCGTGAGTCTTTACCGCGCTTTTCCAGGCGAAGGCGGCGCTCTTGCCCTTGGCGATTGCGGAGGTGGCGATCTCGATGAGATCCGGATCCTCGAGCAACTCAGAATGCGCGGCGAAAATGGCGGCCTTCGCTTGTTCCTTATGGCCATGAAGCTGAGCGCGCAAGGCTTCCAATTGCCCGGCCGCCTTGTCGATGGCGTCATCGAGCAGGCGCCGCTCTTGGTCGGGTGAACCCCCTTCTTCCTTCACCTGGATCTCCACATGGCGCACCTGGTAAACCTCGCCAACCGCCAGGCCGGATGATGCCGGAACTCCCGTGATAAGGTTCGGATCGACATCCTTCCTCGGAGCCGGCGCCGAGATCGGCGATTCCGTCATCGTCGCAAGCGCAGACGCGGGAATGCAGCCCTCATCGCCCAGGCCTTCCGCGATCATTGGGGTGAGCCTGTCCACCGCCTCACGCGCGTCCGGACCCTTGGCCACGAGCAGGACTTTGTCGCCTAGAGCTGTCTCCAGAGCCATCAACGACGTGACGCTGCGCGCGTTGGCGAAACGGTCACCAAGTTGCAGCCGGATTTCGCTCTTGAATGTCTTGGCCGTGCTGCTCAGCACCGCGGCCGGCCGCGCATGCAAGCCGTTCGGGTTTGGAAGAATGATCGCCTCGGAAGTCACCGTCGGCCCCACTTCCGCCGCGGCCGCAGCCCCGGCGCCATTCAATGTCAGGGTCAGCACGGGAGTCTTGCCAACCGTCGCCGTGCCGGACCCGTAGACCGTCTTCGAAACCCGCTCGCCGTTCGAGATGATCACTTCGGTCAGAAGGCTCTTCGCGTTGGTCGCGACGTAATCCAAATCGAACTCGATTAGCGGCGCGCTTGTATCAACCTTGTCCCCGATCTTCACCCGTGACGTGAATCCCTTCCCCTTCAAAGCCACCGTGTCGATGCCCACATGCATAAGCACTTCAACGTCGCCGGCTGCCTTTAATGTCAAGGCGTGGCCAGCAGCATGCTGCTGAATGACTTCGCCGGGACATGGCGCGCGCAGAATGTTGTCGGTCGGATCGATCGAAATCCCGTCGCCGGCAAGCTTCTGCGAAAAAACCGGATCAGGAACGCGTTCAAGGGGATAGATCACACCGGAAACCGGCGCCAGGAGGATAAGTTCGTTGCCGCTCATTGGGAAGGGGCTTATTTTGCTACAAGAATGCCCATCTAGGCGAGACTTTATTTGCGTCTGGTTCCTAGACTCGGCAAAACTGCTCGGAGGATTCGCGAAAATCCTTAGACCGAACGATCGTTGACCGGTCCTTTTCAGTCCCTCTCCCCGCCATCGTCTCTCTATCCTGCTCCGAGGGAAGCGAAGCGTGAACGAGGACGTCGACTGGCGAGATCAAAACAGCTCGTGCGCCAAAACGCTTAGGCAATAGAGAGAAGCGGTCTCCGCGCGGAGAATGATCGGACCAAGCGTAATGGGCCGGCAACCATTGCTTTTTGCCAGAGCGAGCTCCGCAGGCGTGAAATCGCCCTCGGGGCCGACCAATACACTCACGCTGCGGGGCGGCGGGTAGTCGGCCAGCACGCTCTTGATCCGGCGCGCATCCGGCTGAAGCGAGGCAATCAGCATGATTTCTGATTGCTCCTGTTTTTCAAAAAACTCCTTTGGCTTGCGGGGAGCGGCTATTTCCGGAATGCGATTCTGGCCGCATTGTTTGCAGGCCTCAATCGCGGTCTGGCGCCACTTCTCGAGCTTCTTCTCCGCATCGCCTGCGTCGAAGTGGACGACGGTGCGATCGGAAAACAACGGAGCAATCCGAGTCGCGCCGAGCTCCGTCGCCTTTTGAATGATGAAGTCCATATGCTTCCCCTTCGGGACGGCTTGGGCCAGCGTGATCGCGCACGGGAGTGGTTGAGATCTGATTTTTTCCCCGATGCGCAGCTCGATTCGTTTTCCTTCGACGGTTGTGATGTCCGCCCTGGCCTCGGCTCCCTCGCCGTCGAAGACCGTCACATGGTCGCCCGCGCCAAAGCGAAGGACGTCAAGAACGTGATGAGATTCGCCTTCATCGAGCGCGGGCGAAGCGGAGTTCCACTCATTGGGCGGAAGATAAAAACGGTGCATTCAGCAGTTTGTCGGACTCGATCGCAATTCGCCGAGTTTTCTTTCGAGATATTCATTGAGCGCATCCTGCCAGGGACGCGGGGCGGCCCCGGTCGCCGCTGTGAGCTTCGCGGTACTCATCACCGTGTGCGGCGGACGTGGCGCAACGAAGGCCTTCAGCGCAGAGAGGGGAATGGGCTCGGCCGTGCGTGCCTTGAGGGGAAGCCCCGCCCGCGCAGCGAAATCCAGCGCATGCTGGCCATACTCGTGCCAAGAGCAGCCTCCCGCATTGCAGGCATGATAGAGCCCGCCCGCAAGATCCTCATCGAGAAATGGCTCGAGCCAGCAGGCGACGTCTTCAGTAAAGGTCATGCAAGAGGTCTTGTTCGCGATGGCCTCCACCCGGTCGTTCGCCAGTGCCCGCTCAATGATCGCATCGGCGAAACTCGGCTTGTCCGGACCAAAAACCCAAGCGATGCGAACGACCAGATGCCGCAGCGATGGCGCAAGCGCAGCGCCCTCGCCCGCGAGCTTTGTCTTGCCGTAATGGCCAAGCGGGCGCGCGACATCTTCCTCGATGTAAGGCGTGGTCTTCGCGCCATCAAAAACATAATCCGTGCTGAAGTGGATGAAACGCGCTCCCTTCGCTGCAGCTGCCTCCGCCATCACGCCCGGAGCGCAGGCGTTTACGATCTGCGCTTCTTCCAGCGCGGTCTCGCAGCGGTCCACGTTCGTCAGACCCGTGCAATTGACGAGCACATCGTAAGATGCCGATCGGAGGAGGCCCTCAAGCCCGTGAAGATTCGCCACGTCGAGTTCCGGACGCGAGATTGCTCGAAGGTCATGGTGTACCGACCACATGCGCGCAAGCGCCCCGCCAAGGCGTCCCTTGCCCCCAAGAATCAGCACCCTCATAGCCGTCCGCAGCAGCGGTGCCCCCACCACCGGTCTCCAAAAATTGTGTCGAATTCTCGCTGGTATTGCTCAAAAACGAAGTGCAACAAATTGCCGCCGATTATGATAAGACGCATCCGCACTATCTAACAATCCGGAAAACACCCCGCAATGTGGAAAAATCCTTACAAGCCGCTATCACCTTCCCGTATTTATTACAAAGAATGGCTTTGGCGAATTTGAATTGAAACAATTATTTCACACGCCGGCCTCGGCGAGCATATGACCCAGGATTTTGTCCGAATCAAAATGCTCGCGCGCGATCGCTCGGGCCGCGACCGAGTGCGCCGGGTAGTCAGCGCGGATCGCGCGGATCGCCTCGGCCGCTTCCTCGACCGTCTTCGCTGCAAATAGGCCTTTGCCGGTCGGGAGCAGGTCTTCGAACCCAGTGGACTGCAGGACCACCGGGCGTCCGGCAGCCAAGAAACACCCTGAGCGGTCGCTAAACCATCCGCATCGGGTTCCGGCGTAGCCACCCTTCGCACAACTAAACTCCGCAGCCGATCCCGCCACGAAATCACGATACATCTCCGGCGTCCGGACCCGGTCCGGGCTATCAAGTCTCCATCCGTGTCCCTTGAATTCATCAATATCGGGGTCGTCAGGGCTGATATTTATGACGATCTCGATTTCTTCGCCGGCCAGTGCCGGAAGCTCCACAAACTTCCGGAATTCCTCGGCCTTCGGTCCCAGCATGCGGCCATCGAATTCGACGTAGCCCTGGTGATACCAGTCCGCAACGGTGGTGAAATGATTGTTGATCAGCGGCACCGGTGGCCACCACTCCAGGACGATCGGCTGCCACACGTGCCGCCATTGAATTCCGCAGGTTGGAACTGAGCAGCGTGGCGAACCGATATTGCCGCCGACGGTAAAGTAGACGTCCTGCTCACCGAACAGGTCTGCCGGATCTCCTTGCCGCACCCACAGGTGCGTGTAAGCCGGATCTGACTCGAACAATATTCGGGGCCGTACGTGGCGGATGAGCGCAGGAGGCTCGCGACGGAAGGGTGCGCTCACGGTGAGGATTGCCGCGGCGGAATCCGCAAACCGTGAGATCTGACCCGCGTCCATGCCATATAGCGTTTCCATTGTCGGAGCGACGACCAACGCTGTCTGCTGGGGATGCCACCACTTGGAGATTACTTGATCAAACGCGTGGAGCATTACTTCGCGCCCCTCGTCGAAACCGCTGCCGATGAAATCGAGGAAGACGACCTCATGGCCCAGGCGTTCCAGACCGCGCATCCATTGAAGGATAAACATATTCTGCCCACCCCGGCTCACAGTGCCGTCCCAAACGATATCCTGCAGGAAGATTAACTTTGCCATCTTGATTCGTTGCTTAGACTAAGTTCCCCCAGGGAGCGCGTTCGCCAGGGCAATTCCGAGGCCTGTCGCCAGGAGGCACAGCACGACCGAGGATGTCACATTTCCAACCGCCGAAAGCCATTGGCCGTCCTGCACGAGCAACATGGTTTGAAGGCTGAAGGATGAAAACGTCGTAAAGCCTCCAAGGATGCCGATGGTGACAAATGCCCTGACAATTGGAGAAACGAGGAGCGGCCCGTCCGGACCGGTGAGCCCCGTAAAGACACCGATCATCAACGAACCGATCACATTCACGGCCAGGGTCCCCCAAGGAAATGTGCTGTGTGTGGTCTCCGCGATCCATGTGGACAAGCTGTATCTCAAGGCGCTGCCGATCGCCCCACCAATCATGACGGCCGTATACAGCTTCACATCCTGGGAATTGTGATGCCCGTCTGTTTCATATATTTCCCGGAGCGGTCCGCGTAGCTTGTCTCACAGACCTCACTCGCAAGAAAAAATACGACCTGCGCAAGCCCCTCGTTGGCGTAGATTTTCGCCGGGAGCGGGGTTGTGTTAGAAATTTCGAGCGTGACGTGCCCTTCCCATTCGGGCTCGAAGGGCGTTACGTTGACGATGATCCCGCAGCGCGCATACGTAGATTTTCCCACGCATATGGTAAGGACATTACGAGGAATGCGGAAATACTCGACGCTGCGAGCAAGCGCGAAGGAATTGGGAGGCACAATACAGACGTCCGTCTCGATATCGACCAGTGACTGAGCGTCGAAGCTCTTTGGATCGACGACGGTATTAAAGACATTCGTGAAGACCTTGAATTCGCGCGAAACCCTTAGATCGTAGCCATAGCTGGAGAGACCGTAGCTAATGACGCGCAGACCATCCTCGCGCGTCTTGGTTTGCCGGTCCGCGAACGGTTCGATCATGCCGTTTTCCGTCGCCATGCGGCGGATCCACCTATCCGAACAAACGCTCATCCGTTCAGAATGGCATTCCAGGAATGTTCATTCCGCCTGTAACCTTCTTCATTTCGTCCTCAGCCATCTTGCGTCCGTCTTCGATTGCCTGCTTCACGCCCGCGAGAACGAGGTCTTCGAGCATTTCGACGTCCTCCGGATCGACGACTGAGGGATCGATCTTGATCGAAAGCACGTCGCCCGAGCCGCTTGCGGTCACGATCACCTTGCCGCCGCCTGCACTCGCCTCGATCGTTTTCTGGGAAAGTTCCGCCTGCTTTTCGGCGAGCTTTGACTGCATGCGCTGGGCCTGCTGGAGCATTTTTTGGATGTTCATTTCGCGGCAGTCTGGATTTCGCCCGCGAAGATTTCGAGGGCTTTCTTAATTAACGGATCGTTTTTGAATTCCTCGGCAGGATCCTTGGATTTTTCCTCATGGAGTCCGGAAGTCTGCGGCTCATCAGGGTCAGCGGCGGGTGGGGCAGTGATCTCCGTGGAACGCGATTCGGCAAGGTGCTCACCGACTTCCAAACGAAGATTCACCTTCTTGCCAAGCGCTTCACTCAGCTTCGCCTCGGCATTTTTGCGTCCGGATTCTCCGACAACCGACCGCAATTCGCCAGCGAACGACGGGGGAACGTGAACGAGCACACCGTCATGGTTCGCTTCTGCAAAGATCGCCTTCGTCAACCAGCGAAATTTGATGGATGATTCGTAGGAAGAAGCCACGCGATTCCACGCGATGGCGGCATCGATTGATCCTGGCTCCGCAGGTTTCGCGAGGGCCGCGGCAGGCTCTTCTGGCGCCCGAACGGAAGCGGGTTTGCTCTGCGGCGGTGGCGCGGATCGGGGTGGAAGCGCCGGGCCGCCCCGAAGGGCAGTCAGCGTTTCAATAACTTCGTCAAGGCTGGCTTGGTCGAGCAAGTGGGTGGCTTTTATCACCGCCACGTCGAGTTGAAGTTTTTTGTCGGCAGCCCAACGCATCCTGGACTCCGTTTCGGCGAAATGGTCGAGCAGCATGAGAAGCTCGCCTCGCGGTGCGGACGGATGGTCTGTGACGCTCGCGACGAGAAGATCGCGCACCTGTCCGTTCAAATCGCCCAGCAGCCGCGATAGATCCTTACCTGCTTCCGCCTGTTCAGCGACGATCTTCAGACTGCCCGTGGCATCGCGTTGAAGGATTTTCTCCACCAACCCCGCGATGGCTTCGCGCGATGTAAATCCAAAAACGGTCATGACATCCTGCCCGGTGATCTTCTCGCCGCAAAAGGCGACGCACTGATCCAGCATGCTTTCCGCGTCTCGCAGAGCTCCCTCTGCGCCGCGCGCGATAGCCTCAGCGGCGCCCGGCTCAAGCAGAATGCTTTCCTTCTCCGCAATCGCCAGCAAATGCCCGGCGATGGTCTTCGCATGGATCCGGCGCAAGTCAAAGCGCTGGCACCGGCTCGTGATGGTAGCGGGAACCTTCTGCCCTTCGGTGGTTGCAAGGATGAACTTCACATGCTCCGGCGGCTCTTCGAGTGTCTTGAGCAGGGCATTGAAGGCGCCCGCGCTGAGCATGTGCACCTCGTCGATCAGGTAGATCTTATAAGGTCCGCGCGCCGGGGCATAGGCGGTATTGTCCCGCAACTCACGAATGTGATCGACCCCATTGTTGCTCGCGCCGTCGATTTCAAGGACGTCCAGGCTGCGCCCTTCGGCAATCTCCCTGCACGCATCGCATTTGCCGCAAGGAACGGGAGCCGGACCCTCCGCGCAATTCAGCGCCTTGGCGAGGATGCGCGCTGTGGAAGTCTTGCCGATTCCGCGCGGACCGACGAAAAGATACGCCTGCGCGACGCGTCCCGACGAGATGGCATTCTGAAGGGTGCGCGTAATGTGCTCCTGACCCAAGACCTCTTCAAACGTCTGCGGTCTGTATTTCCGCGCAAAGACACGATAGCTCACCCCAGAAGAATAAACCGGCGGTCTGATTTCGGAAGCGGTAAAGGCGTAAAATTTTTCCGGTGCGGCCTCACCTCTCATCGAGCCGAATACCATCTTGGCGCAAGGCCTCGTCATAGAAATTCCCCGCAAAACAGAGGCGGTTCATATACACGGACACCACGGCGGCTACCATCAAAGCCGGAAGCGCATAGATCTGTCGCGTCATTTCCATCACGATCAATATTGAAGTCAGCGGCGCCCGGACCACGGCGCCCAGACACGCCGTCATACCAGTCAGGGCAAGAAGAGTATGATCCTGGCTTGTCAGCCCGAGCGGCCCGGCAGTCAGTCCGCCAACCAGCACACCTGCCATGCCGCCGAAGAAAAGAAGCGGCGCAAAGATCCCGCCGCACCCACCCGCGCCGTAGCATGCGGCCGTTACCAGCAATTTTGCGACCAGGAGACACAACGCCACTGTCCAGGCAATGTTGCCATTCAATGCCGCAACGAGATCCTGCTCGCCGAGACCGAAAGCCCCGAGCCGGCCGGTCAAGCCGAACGCCAGAAGAGCAAACATTCCCCCAATCAACGTTCCCATCACAAGCTTCGGCGGTCCGGACAGATTCGAACGCTTGCACCGTGCTCGGAACGCCAGAGTTACATATTGAAAAACCAGGCCGGCCGACCCTGCCACGACGGCAACCACGGGCGACATCCAAAGAGCACGCCAACTGAGCGCCAGATCGGAGCCGACAGGCAGACTGGGAGCGCCCTTGGACACCGCGAATACCACGCTGGACGCCAGGGCGGCGGCCAGCAGCGAACGCCCGGCGAAGTTTTCCTCGTTCTTCCCGCCCGCAATTTCCTCGAGCACGAGAGTCACACCGGCAAGAGGGCTGCCAAAGGCGGCCGCAAGCCCCGCCGCCGAGCCTGCGCAGACCGCATTCGCGCGCGCGGTTGGGTCTTCGCCGAACATCTTTCCAATCTTGCTCGCGACGGCTGCACCGATGTGGATCGTGGGTCCCTCGCGGCCCAGGCTGGATCCCGACCCGATCGAAAGCGCGCCTCCCAGAAATTTTACCCAGATCAGATGCCAGGAGAACTCGATCTCTCCGCGATGATAAGCAACCTTCACCTGAGGAATGCCGCTGCCCGGAGCGTCGGGAGCGAAACGCTTCATTAACCAGCCTGTGATCCATGCGGCCGCTCCCATGACAGCCAGGACAAACCCCGCGAATGCGCCCAGCGGCCAGGCCGACGGCGTCTCCACCAGTCCATTCGCCAGCAAAATCATCGCTTGGTGAAAAGCGACGGCTGCAAGTCCCGCGATCAAACCGATCGTCGCTGTACCTGCCAGCTGCAAGATGTTTTGACGCAAATTCAGTGTCATTGGCTGTTGTTAGACGCCGTGAGGGCGACCGTGTCAACCGCATCGAAGTGTTGGAGCAAATGAAGAAAGAAATTTCCAAATGGTGACAGCGCCGAAGGCCTGTGGCAGGGCGTTCGACTTAGTTGTAGATGCCCTTGGACCAAGGGCCTGCGACTGATTCCAGATCCTTGAAGCGATCGTCAACCGGCCTACGTTCAGCAACCGCCCTTACCGGCTTCACTTGACGGCTTCTTGACCACTCTTTTTCTTGGCGGCATCCAGTCGTTTTTCCATTTCGCCAATTGCCACTTCCCTCTTCTCCGCATCACTCAGAAATCCCTTGTGATCTGCTTCCAACGTGACGAAAACAGGCTCGAAGAATTCCTGTACCGCTCCCTTGCCTCCCGATGCGGTCTTCAGGCGATAGGTGTCGATATCCAGTTGTCGCTCCCTGAGTTGCTCCTCAGCACTCCCGTAGCGATCGGCGTTCGTGCGATCCAGGTTCATTGCCGATCGCGACACGGCGAGTGTTGCATACGCGGACGCGATGACACCAAGCCCTGCCAATACGGCCAATTGCGGCACCATTATCGACAGAAGCCCCGCGAATGCGGTTAAGGTCGAGGCAACGAACAACGCTCCAGTCGACTTCTTGAGGGCTTTATTGGCGGCAATCTCATGTTCGCCGCCGCGATCATGGAAGTAGTCGATCTGATTCGCGAGCAGGAACCTGCGCGCGTATTCAAGCGCTAGAAGTTGGTCCAAAGGTTCATCAGAAGCCCCCTGCATAATTGCTTTGAAGTACTCGAGCCGCTTTGCCTCGGCCTTGGCACGCGCGCCGGACCATTTCTCAGAAAGGTCTCCGCCCTTTGCTTGACTGATCCACATGGCTGCAAGGCCGCCGCTGATAACGCCCAGGAGGCCAATTGCTCCGACCACCCACGGACCTGCCTTACCCAGCGGCCCTTGAAGGCCGCCGGCTATCAGAAGCAGAGCAGCGAGGCTGGCGGTCCAAAAGACAGCCTTATCCGCCCTGTCAACGGTACTCTTGAAGGTGTCGCGTGCCGTGACAGCCTTCCTATTGAGGTCTTCGTACATTTTCGCAAGACCCGTTGGATGAGACCCCGAAAGATTCTTTTTGAGTAACGGTGCTTTAGCCGCAAACTGTTCGGCGTGTTCAGTTGGAACGATCTTCCAATCCGTTTCCGAGTTGCCCTCTCCTATTGCATCGCGGGCAGTGCGTATCAGTTCCTGTGTATTCGACATTTCAGATGACCCTATACATGCCTGCGCCACCCTTCACGGTCATCGCCGGGACAAGTTTCTTTTTCGCCCGCAGGATCCTCATAGGGTAGCCGGGCGTCTCACTGGCCTTCATCTTCCACAACCCCCCAAAACCTTGTGTTGAATCGAGGTGGCGTTTATCAGGCCCCGTCAGGACTGTCAAACCGAAATTCCCGCAGCAGGTTGAGATCAATTACTGTGGTATAAGACTCCGTCATCCACTGAAGATCCGCACTTTCGTTCCGTCTTCACCAGGCGTATGGCTCGCCATTGCGGCTGAGAAATTTTCCAGTCTGGTCCATTGTCAATCCGGTGATTGTTTGCACGAGCGACCGAGCCGATTCCTGCGGCGTCAGCGGAGCATTCGGCCCGCCCATTTCGGTCTTTACCCAGCCTGGACTGATCGCTGCGACAACGATGCCTTTCGTACGAAACTCAGCGGCGAGCGCGCGCGTGAGCATGTTCAACGCAGCCTTCGACACCGAATAGGGATAATAAGCGAAATCCTCCTTCTCGCTGATCGATCCCGCACCCGAGGAAATGTTCGCCACACGGGCATTGGCCGAATTCTTCAGGTGCGGCAGGAAGGCCCTCGTCACGCGTGCCACGCCGGTTACATTGCAATCGAAGGCCTCATTGAACCATTCCGGATCAACACGCTCGAAGGGTTCATCACCCTCACCGGGAAATATCGCGGCATTATTCACGAGCACATCGAGGGATTTGCCTTCAAGAAACTGGGCCGATTGCGCAATTGTCGCTTCGTCACAGACGTCCAACGACAAACTCGTCAAATTGGTCCATTTCCCGGCGAGGGCGATGAGCTCAGGGCGCTGCGGCGTACGCGCTCCGGCGAAGACCTGATATCCCGAACGCGCGAATTCCTCCGCAAGCGCGAAGCCGATCCCGCGGCTGCATCCGGTGATCAAAACGCGTTCCTGCATAATGCGATTATAGCAGATCCATTTGCCCCAGGCCCTCCTGGAATGGAAGACGCCAATAGGGCAAGGCGGATCGCGGGCATCGCGCCATCGTGGGCTGCGGTTGCCAATGGGCCGTAGCGAGGGCGTTAGCTTCGTACGAGCGGTTGCGGGTTGGCCGCAAGGCCCGAGAGCGGAGTGCCTAAAACTGTTTGGCGAGCGCCGGAACCCCGCGCAACTCGGATAACCGCCTAACTGATCCAGTCGTGTCGCTCTCTGCAAGCAATCCTTCCGCCAGCTTCGCCGTCTTTGAATCCGGTGCCAGCGCTATCGATTGTCGCAAATGACCAATCCCTTCCTCTATATGGCCGGCCTTCACAAGCGCCGCACCGACGTGATAGCGAATCACAGGACTTTGCGGGGATAAGGCGGCCCCTTTTCTGAGAGGTGTTGCGGCCTCCTTGAACGAGCCGCGCTGGTAATATACCCAGCCCAGGGTGTCCAGGCACGCACCGTTCTCTGGTTCGATGGCGACCGCTTTCGTCGCGGCTTCAAGAGCAGCGTCTAGTTGATCCCTTCGGTCGGTTAACAATACCGCCAATTCGTTGAATCCAACCACGGACGTCGGGACGTTACGAACGAGCCCCCTGCATACGAGCTCGACTTCGCCCTCACGACCCTGCCGGCGGTAAAGCTCGATGAGTCGAAGATACGAAGGTTCATTAGCGGCATCCAGCTTGATTACCTCTTCAAAACTGGAAATGGCGCGATCGAAGTTTCGCTGCGAGAGATAAACTTGTGCGCTCGCAAAGTGTGCCGGCCAGAACCAAGGCAGGATGTCGACGAGCTGATCCAGCTGCCGGATTGCATCATCGAACTGAAGCAAGCGCGCCGCCGTGTGGATATCGAGCCTGTCATTAGCCATCTCAAACACGACTTTCGGCTCTTGCGCTGCTTCCTGAAAGGCTTCCAAGGTGATCAACTCGATCTGATGCCGGCCGCGGCGGCATGGAACTGCCCCGCAAATGGATACGCAGGTTCACCCTTTTTTGGCTTCGCCTCCTATGCTAGCTCACTACCCAAACTTCTACCTCCCGGCAGAAAGAATCACCTGAGAGTTTTTCAAGGGCCGGGTAGTTGCATCATTATCAGCCACGAAATCGGCTGACGCGCGGCGGGAATGATTATTGTTTCGGGCTATGGAAATGAGCGAAAGCTAAGCTCTCCTGCTCCTCGGGAAAGTCCATTGTACACGAGTAACGCGCTTCCAATCCCCGCGAAAAGCAACGCTCCCGATACATGCCAACCACTAATTTGGCCTCTCGTAAGCGTTCCGAAACAGCCGCAGGAGATATCGAGGCCACGCCACCAGGCGGAGCCAACGGCAACCGCGAAGACAATCCCTAAACCGGAGACGGAGAGCAGAGCACCCAAATAAAGTCTTCTCAAAAGCAAGGCGATAGCCGTCACGATTTCCAACCATGGTAGAAGGTACGCGAGGGCGACGGACAGAGACCAAGGCGTCAACTGAAAGCGATCTATTTCCACGGCGAAGATCTCGGGGTGAAACGCCTTCGCCGCGCCCGCGGCGACAAGAATTATTCCCAACATCACACGAAGCACCCATTCCACTATTTTGCCCGCCATGCTTCGTAGCCTCCTTTCAGTACCCAAACATTCTCGATCATGGATTCCTCACGAAGACGGCTTGCAATTTCATAGGCATTGTCAGAATCCACTTCACCGTACACAACCACCCGATATCCCGGCTGCCACTGATCATAAAACGTCGATACGAGACTCTCCCACTCCGTATTGTTCAGAAGCAAAGCTCCGGGAATATGGCGACTCTTGAACTTCGCTTTCGAACGTGCATCCACCCAGAGGATATCGAGGTCCGGCGAGGAACTCAAAATATTCAAATCGATCTCCCCGGGGCCGAGAGGTTCGGACGGCCCGTTTTTCCGGAGCGTCCAGGATATGGCGGCAAGCAGTAACGCGAGAAGGATAAGCCAGCTCAGTTGACGAATGGCTGGAGCAAAGACCTGCTGAAAACGCAAGTGCACGGCAACTAAAACCATTACTTAATGCGGATATACACCGGATAGCTTTTGGGTGCGTCGCGAGGGTAGTCCGTCTCCACCGTCACTGTCGCAGCCAACTTCTCGGACGTGTCGGAAGGGAAAACAATCAACGTGTAGTCTGCCGCCTCCGCTTTGACTTTAAGCTGCGTCGTCACCCGCGGACTCGATGAACTGACGGAGCGGATATTAACAGGAACACCCTTTGCTGCGGTCAACTGCACCATTTTCGGAGCAGCGCTTTCGCCGACTCGCCAAAACAGAAGAGTAGGTGTGGCCGTAAGGGGCTCGAGAATAGAGACGTTGAGGCCAAGCTTTGTCTCGGTGCCGTCGCTCAGTCTGACAGCAATCACCTTTCTCTGCAGTCCTTTTCGGTTCCCAAAGGTGAATCGAGCCGTAATTTCTCCGCTTTCGCCGGGCTCATATCTCTTCTTTTCCACCTGCGCGACCGTACAACCGCATGAAGAATTGATTTGCTCGATAGTAAGAGTTGTCGGACCCGCATTCTTGAATGCGTAATGCGCGGCGACGGCGCCATCAGACGACAATCGGTGAAACTCTTGCGTGGGATTTTCCCAAATCAGTTCGGCACGCGCGGTAACGTTCACAGCGAGAAGCATGCTGATAACAACTTGCACAAGCCTGCGAATGGAGATACGAACGCAAAATAGCCTACTGGTCTCAAAGGATTCCTTTACGGACCGACCCCGGACCGCATCAGTGATTAAAACGCGTTCCTTCATAGCTGCTTATAACAAATCCATTTGCCCCAGGCCCTCCCGGATGGCCGCCTTTTTGCGGCGCGTTCTTGCGAAGGGAACCGCCCCGTCGTGCTCACCGGCCAAGCAGGGGACCCCTGCGGCATTGAGCTCAGCCTTTTCAAGATTGTTGAGGATTTCCTTGGCCCGATTGAGGACGCCGTCGGGCAGACCGGCAAGCCGCGCAACCTGGATCCCGTAGCTCTGGTCGGCGCGGCCAGGCAGGATTTTTCGAAGAAAGATCACCTGATCGTTCCATTCGCGCACGGCGACATTGAGGTTTGCGACACCGGATCGCGTCCGCTCGAGGTCCGTAATCTCGTGGTAGTGCGTTGCAAATAACGTGCGGCATCCAATGGCGTCGTGAAGATGCTCCGCGACACTCCAGGCGATGCTGAGTCCGTCAAACGTGGAGGTTCCCCGGCCGATTTCGTCCAGAATGACGAGGCTTGCGGCGGTCGCGTTGTTCAGAATGTTTGCCGTCTCATTCATCTCGACCATGAAGGTTGACTGACCTTTGGAGAGGTCGTCGCTGGCGCCGATCCGCGTGAAGATGCGATCCGCCACGCCGATGCGCGCAGAAGCGGCGGGCAGATAGCTGCCGATCTGTGCCATCAACGTGAGCAGCGCGACCTGGCGGATGTAGGTGGATTTTCCTGCCATGTTCGGGCCCGTGATAATGGCGAACCGCTTGTCCGCGTTGTCAAGCGCGGTATCGTTGGGAACAAATCTTTCCGCGGACGTCTGTTGATCCAGGACGGGATGGCGGCCCTCAACGATCTCGAGCAGACCGGAATCGTCAATGTCGGGACGGCAGAAATGATGCTGGCGCGCCGTTTCTGCCAGCGAGGCAAGCGCGTCCAGCGCGGCAATGGCAGCGGCTGTTGCCTGAACGGACGAAATCTCAACGAGCGCCTTTGCGCGCAGGCTCTGGAAGATCTCGATCTCTCGGGCTTTTGCGCGTTCATCGGCTCCAAGGATTTTGCCTTCGATTTCCTTGAGCTCCGGCGTGATAAAGCGCTCTCCGTTGACCGTTGTCTGCTTGCGCGTGTAGTCGCCCGGGACGGAGGAGAGATTGGAGCGGGTAATCTCGATGAAATAGCCGAATACGGATGTGAAGCGGACTTTAAGGGATTTGATACCCGTGCGGGCGATTTCGCGCTCTTGAAGGCATGCGATCCAGTCCTTTCCCTCGCGGGATGCCGCGCGAAGTTCGTCCAGCGCCGGATCGTAACCGTCCCGAATAAGACCACCGTCACGCAAGATTGCGGGCGGTTCCTCCACGATCGCCCTGGAAAGTGTATCGACGAGATCGGGCAGGGGGTGAAGTTGTCCGGCGAGCTTGCCGAAAATCGTCGCGGAGCCGCTCGAGCAAAGCGTGCCGGCGCAATCTGCGACTCCCGGCACAAGGGCCAGCGAGCAGGCAAGGGCAGCGAGGTCGCGGGCATTGCCCGAAGAGCCGTTGAGACGCGCCACGGCACGCTCGAGATCGCGGATTTCCGCGAGGTGCTCGCGCAGCGCGCCAAGCAGCAGCGAGTCCTCGAGCAGGCGGGCTGACGGCATCCTGGCGCAAGCGGATTTCGTCGACATTCCGCAGCGGATGAAGCACCCAATCCCGGAGAAGGCGCGCTCCCATCGGAGTGACGGTGCGATCGAGCACGCCGAGAAGCGTCATCGTTTTCCCGGCGCGTGATTGGACGAGTTCAAGGTGGGTCTGCGTCGCGGCGTCCAGGATGAGAAAATCGCTTGAGCGATACGGTTGAAGCCGGCGGAGGTGCGAAGCATTTCTTCGCATCTGCCGGGTCAGGTAATGCAGAAGAGCCCCGGCCGCACCCACTGCAGCCGGCAGGTCATCGCAGCCGAAACCATTGAGCGAATGGACCTTGAAATGCTCTCGCAGGAGTTCCTCTGCCGGCGAGGGCTCGAAAATGTAGCCGTCAAGAAAATTGGCGTTTCCGAGAGCCCCAAAAAAATCCCGCTGCTGCTCGGGGGCTATCATTTCGGCCGGCAGGATGCGGGCGAGTTCGTCGACGAGAAGTTGGATGTGCGCAAGTTCCGTCAGGCGAAACTCTCCGGTGGTCAATTCACAGAAAGCCAGACCAATGGCTCCGTCGCGCCGGCAGACTGCAGCGAGGTAATTCGGGCGGCGATCATCGAGGCCAAAGTCGTCAAGCGTGCCGGCGCTAAGAATTTGGCCGACTTCGCGGCGAACCAGTTTGCCGGCCTGCACTTCGCCGACTTGGTCGCATATCGCAGCGCGCCACCCGGCGGCGATCAGCTTTTCGATGTAGCCTCGTGCCGAATGAAACGGGACGCCGCACATGGGTGTCTCGCCGCGCTTGGTGAGGGCCACGTTGAGAATGCCCGACGCCTCTTTGGCATCGTCTCCGAACATTTCGTAAAAATCCCCCAGTCTGAAAAGCAGGAGAGTGTGAGGAGGCAACTCACGCCGGATGGCGTGGTATTGCTTCATCATGGGTGTCTGCGAATCACCGGACATGGAAGTGTCACCTAAAGACGGGTCTTCGCCCCGATTTGCGCCCTCGATTTCCCCGCGAGATTCGAAGGCCATTGAGAGGCATCAGGACGGACAACAGTTGCGCCCAAGTCATGCTCAACGCTGGCGGGTCGAAGTTTCGCCGGCCCCTGGCGACTGCCTCAAGAAGGCGGCGAGGGGACTGGTCGCCTCCGCGTGATCGAGCTGTGACGGAAGACCGGCCTCGAAGGCTTCCCGCGCGCACTCGACGGCAGCCTTGAATGCCCGCGCCATGCGAACGGGGTCCCGCGCAGCGGCGATTGCGGTATTCACGAGCACGGCATCGGCTCCCATTTCGAGAGCCTCGGCGGCGTGACTCGGCGCGCCGATGCCCGCATCGACCACGACGGGAACGGCAGCTTGCTTGATGATGATTTCGATCTGGGCACGGGTTTCGATCCCCCGGTTGCTGCCAATCGGGGATCCCAGTGGCATGACTGTCGCCGTTCCGACATCTTGAAGCCTTTTGGCGAGCACCGGGTCCGCGTTGATATATGGTAGGACGATAAAGCCCTCCTTCACAAGAATTTCCGCGGCCTTAAGGGTCTCGATTGGATCGGGTAACAAGTAGTGCGGATCGGGGTGTATTTCGAGTTTCACCCAACGCGGCAGCCCGGCTGCCGCAGCGAGACGGGCAAGGCGCACGGCCTCGCTTGCATCCAACGCGCCGCTG
Organism: uncultured Verrucomicrobiae bacterium; assembly: GCA_963810765.1. Taxonomy (GTDB): domain Bacteria; phylum Verrucomicrobiota; class Verrucomicrobiia; order Chthoniobacterales; family Terrimicrobiaceae; genus DASTFP01. Next base: position 185,410 of record CAWEOV010000005.1, on the reverse strand, counting down.
GTGTTGGGCAGGAGGAGGTATTTGTTCGGATCGATGAAATCAAGGATGTTGGCGAACGGATCATGCTTCCCGCTGAGGTCCGCGCGGCGCAAGGCAACTGTCACGATCTCCGCACCGCTGGCGGCGAGTGCATCGCGCATGATTTCGTTGGATGAAAATTTCCCCGTGCCGATCAGAAGGCGCGAAGAGAACTCGCGTCCTGCAATTTTCAAGGGGCCACTCATTCTCTTTTAGTAATGTGCTCCGCCCTCGACAGCAAGAGCGGCAGCCTTCTGACATACACCGCGTTTACGCATTGAGTTCGTGAGGCGGGCGGGTTCGGGCAAGCCAGGTGACACGCAACGTCGTAAGGGGCTTCAGAAACGCCGGCTTGGGCAACGCGTTTGCTCATGGGTTCAAGTGACGCGAAACTCCGGGGGGACAGCGGCCTCGAATGCCAACAATCGGCCATCCAGAGGATGGCGAAATTCAAGCTTCCACGCATGCAGCATGTGGCGGGAAAAGCTGCCGCGGCGCCCGTAAAGCGGGTCGCCGAGAACGGGGCAGCCCAGGTGTTGGAGGTGAACGCGAATCTGGTGCGTGCGGCCCGTACGCGGACGGCATTCCATGAGGGTGACGCCGCCCTCCGAACTGAGCACGCGATATTCTGTCACCGCCGCCCGTCCGCGACCGGGAGCGCAAACAGCCATCTTTTTTCGATTCACGGGATGGCGAGAGATTGGCGCGTCCACTACGCCACTGTGCCGTCTTGGAGTGCCGGAAACCAGCGCCAGATAGACCTTGCCCACTTCCCGCCCGGCGAATTGCGCGGCAAGTGAGCGGTGAGCGGCATCGGTCTTCGCTACGACAAGACAGCCGCTGGTTTCTTTGTCAAGGCGATGGACTATGCCGGGCCGCTCGACGCCGCCGATTTGCGACAAGCTGCCAAAGTGGTGGAGCAGCCCCGAGACAAGCGTTCCACCTTTATGCCCCGGACCGGGATGAACCACCATTCCCGCAGGCTTGCTGAGGACCGCGAGGAAATCGTCTTCAAAGAGAAGCTCCAGTGGCATCTTCTGAGCCTGAGCCGATTCGCATCGCATCGACGGCGATTCGCGCCAGAGAACCTCATCTCCGGCGCGCACGATTTCTGATGCTTTGGCAGGCGCTCCGTTAAGAAGCACTCCCCCTGAGCGGATTACGGCTTGAATTCGGGTGCGGGAAATCTCCTGCATGCACCCTGCCAGACAGCGATCGAGCCGGATGCCCGCCGCCGCGGGGGAGACCGTAATTACGCTTTTCACCGCATCAGCCGGAGGCGAATTTCTTTGCGAAAAAATCATCACCACAGATAGTAACCCGATTTACTCATTCATCTCTTGGAGCAATGTTAAAAGAGGAAAGTTGCGGCGAGCCCGAAGAACGGGCCGCGAGAACGCAAATCGGGGAGATGCAGCCCGGCGGCCTTTCCCAGCTCATGGCAACGAGCCCTGTATCCGAGCGGGCCGCGGAGAAAGCCGGAGCCAAAGGACGACTTATCGAAACATGTCCGGTCTGCGACACTTTGATGGACGTCACCGATCATGCGCCTTTGGCGGAGGTTCGCTGTCCGACGTGCGGACAGCCATTGCAAGCGCACAGACAATTCAACAATTACCGGCTCATAGCGCTCCTCGGCGAAGGAGGCATGGGTTCCGTCTTCAAAGCCGTCGACCGCAATCTTAATCGAAGCGTTGCGCTCAAGATTCTCAAGAGGGAGTGCAGTGCAAACGAGGGAGAGCGCGCCAAGCTCGAGAAGGAGGCCCGAATCACAGCCTCAATCAGCCACCCGCATGTGGTCAAAGTGTTTTCGTTCGGTGAAGACCACGGCCAGTTCTATCTGGCTATGGAGTTGGTAGAAAAAGGTTCGCTCGACGATCTCATGGGCATTCAGCAACGCTTGGCAGAGATCCAGGTGCTTCAGGTCGGCATCCAAATCGCCGAAGGGCTCGGCGCGGCGCTCGAACATAATCTCATCCATCGCGACATTAAACCGGGCAACATCCTTTTTTCTGATCCACATACCGCTAAACTCGTGGACTTCGGCCTTGCCATCGTGATGGACGAGGCAGCGCAGGCGCGAGGAGAGGTCTGGGGCACTCCCTATTACATCGCGCCAGAAAAACTAGACAATCAACCGGAGGACTTCCGCAGCGATATCTACAGCCTTGGAGGAACTCTTTTCCATGGGCTGGCTGGACGGCCTCCCTACGACGCTGAGCAGGCCTCGACGGTCGCTCTCAAGCAGCTCATGAGCCAGCCGGTAAGCCTTCAAGCGTTTGCCCCGGACGTTTCCAGTGAGACCGCCTACGTGATCAATCGCATGCTCGCGAAAGATCCTGACCATAGATACGCATCCTATTTCGAGCTTATCGAACACTTGTCCTATGCGCGTGGCAAGCTGCTGGAACGAAACCGGCAGCCGCAAAGGCCCAGGGAGCGCATGGTCTTGGAAACGCAAGCCTCAAGGAATCTCGCGGGAATTGTCAGCCTTGGCCTGCTCGCGCTCTTCATCGCTTCTTGCGTGATGCTTTACGTCTTTCGCGAAAAGTTCCTTGGCGCTGACATCTTGCCGGTCGCGCCGGCGGCCCATTCGGCCGGCCACACCGCGACGCAACTGAAGGAAATGTTCCTGCGCGCCGTCCAACTGCTTGGAAATCGTAAAACGGACGAAGCCCTTGCCGCGTTCGACCGCCTCGCGATGCTCCGCGAAAATGCGCAGCCCATGAAGAACTGGATTCGCATGAACGCAGCCCTGGCCACGCTCGTGGGCGGCGACATGAAAGAGGCAGCGCGACGCTTCGCAGAGATCGAAAGGGATGGCAATTATTCGGTTGAAGAAACGGAAAGGCTTCTTGCGAGCTTTTTCGTTGGGGCGAGCAAGCAACTTGCCACGCCCCAAAAGCGAATTCCCTCGTCGATCACAAGGCTCTACTCGAACACAAACTTCGAGGCGTTCGGCCTTCTTTGCTTTGCCCTGCACGATTGGGAAATTGGCGAATTCGAGGATGCGAGCTCGATTTTTGATGCCTTTCTCAAAGCCAAAATCCCAGAATCGGACAGCTGGATTGAAGATTATAAACCGCTGGCGGCGGAATACTATGGCGACTGCAATCTCCTCACGGCCATCGAGAAGGCTCTTCCAGCCGCGATCGACGCAGCGTCGGCGCAGACGCTCGTCGAGAAAGTCCGAAGCGCGCGCGAATCCCTCCAGACCCGCGGACGGGGGGCCGCTCGACTGGAGGCAATCGAACGGCAGCTCATCGCCAAGGGCGCGAATCCGGAAATCCTTTGAAACCTGCTGTCTCGCCACGAATCGCGTGCTTCCTCTTGCGGGACTGGCCGCCATGACGGATAAACAAAACCATGAGCGAGCCGAATCTGCCCACGCCCGAGCAGTTGCACCAACGCCTGCAGGAATTTCTCCGCGCAAGCTTCACAGCGCCGGCGCAATCGAATCCGGCCGAGAGCGCCGAGGATTCGGCCGCCGAGCAAAAGACCCACCCGGTCTTCGAGTTTCAGCACACCCCGCGGGATATCAAGCGGCACCTGGACCGCTTCGTCATCCAGCAGGACGATGCGAAAAAGGCTCTTAGCATTGCCGTTTGTGACCATTACCATCATGCGCAATACACCGCTTCGCTTTCACCTGAGGAGGCGAACAAGGTAGAATACGCGAAGCAAAACGTCGTCCTTATCGGCCCGACCGGAGTGGGCAAGACTTACCTCGTCAAGCACGTCGCGGATCTGGTGGGCGTGCCTTTTGTTAAGGCCGACGCGACGAAGTTCAGCGAAACAGGCTATGTCGGCGGAGATGTGGACGATCTCGTTCGCGAGCTCGTGCACAAGGCCGACGGCGACACCGCGCTTGCCCAATATGGAATCATCTACATCGACGAAATCGACAAGGTTGCCAGCTCCGGAGAGATGATCGGACGCGACGTGAGCGGTCGTGGTGTACAGACGGCCCTTTTGAAGCTCATGGAGGAAACCGAAGTGCCGCTCAGAGGTGGCAACGATCTCCAATCCCAACTGCAAGCCGCCCTGGAATTCCAAAGAAGAGGAAAAGTCACGCGCGAATCCATCAATACGCGCCACATTCTTTTCATCGTCTCCGGCGCGTTCGACAAGCTCGGTGTCCGCGTCGCCAGCCGGTTGCGCCAGTCGCAGATCGGGTTCGGAGCGGAGCCGCATGAGATACTCGAAGATTCGAATCTTCTGCGCCGGGCGGAAACGCGAGACTTCGTGGATTTCGGCATGGAGCCGGAGTTCATCGGCCGCCTCCCGGTGCGGGTCGTCTGCGACGCACTCACAAGCAGCGACCTCTTCGAAATCCTCAAGCGGTCCGAGGGCAGCATCATTCGCCAGTACGAAAGATCCTTTCGCGCCTATGGCGTGGAGGTTTTTTTTGAGGACGAGGCGTTGCGCGAAATCGCCGCCCGCGCCGCAGGGGAACGCACCGGAGCCCGCGGACTTCTCACCACCTGCGAGCGGATTTTCCGCGACTTCAAGTTCGAGCTGCCCGGCTCGGGCGTCGCATCATTCACTGTCACGCCAGGTTTGATCGCGCACCCCGCCGAGGCCCTCGCTGAACTTCTCAATGCAGGGCACGCTGAGCGCGAAAAAGCCCAACGCGGCATCGTGGCGGAGTTTTCGGAAAGGTTCTCAACTGAGCACGGCGTCAGGATTTCCTTCGAGAGCGAGGCCGTAGAGCGCATTCTGAGCCGGGCGGCTGAGGAAAATCTCGGCGTGCGCGAATTTTGCGAACGCGCCTTCAAGGATTATCAGTTCGGACTCACGCTTATTAGACGCAATAGCGGCCGGATCGAATTTGCCATTCCCGCGCGAGCAGTGGACAATCCGGATGGAGTCCTCAGCGAATGGGTCGTGGCCTCCTACCGCAATGCCCCAGAAGAACCAAATGCGTGATCCGCAAGTAGCAGACTTTTCGCTTTTCTTTTCTCCTGCGCCAAACCTCCTTTCTCGAAAAGAAGCAAGGCAAGGCGATCCAAAAGGGCAGACTAAGGTGCCGCTTTCATGAGATACATCAAGGCTGCCATCCTTATCGGTACAATCAGCGCCGCCATCGTCATCGTGCATTTTGCCACAGGCTGGATTTCCACCACTCTCGATCTCGTTCTACGCGAAAGAATCTATCAGATGTCCAAGCCGTTTGTGGTCCCAAACGGCGCGCAACTGCTTCTCATCGTGATGCTCGCATTCGCCGCGGCGTGGACGACGGTGGACATCACGCGGCCCGTCCTCAAGGCGGGCGTAGCCTTCGCGGCGATTGTTCTGCTGATCACCGGTTCGCGCACGCTTGCGCTCTACAATATATTCTATTCGCCGTTCCCGGGAGCGTTCGCCATCCTGCTGAGCTTTTTGATCGGACTGACGTACGGCCGCAGTGCGAGCGGCTCGCGAAAGAAGCTTATTGAACGCCTTTTCGGCCAGCGAGTGTCACGCAACGTTTTCAACCGCCTTCTGAACTCAGATGTTCCGATGGAATTTCCCGGAGCCCTTCAGGATGGCACGGTGATTGTGTGCGAGGTCCAGAACCACAAGGAACTCATGGAGTTGCTCTCGCCCGAGCATTACGCAGCCATGACGAACCTCTATCTGCAGGCGGCTTCCGACTATCTCGTGGAGGTCGGCGGCTACCTCGACGAATGCACCGGCGAGAGCCTTCGCGTCGTCTTCGGCACCCCGCTCCCCGATGAGAAGCATGCCTCCCGAGCCTGCCGCGCTGCCCTTGATCTGCTTTCTCGCCTCGACAACCTGAATCGCGAATGCGACGCCACATGGCAGCGGCGCTTCGATTTCCGCATCGGGATCAATTCGGGTGAAATGATCGGAGCGGCCTACGGCGGCTCGCGTCTCGCCAGCTTCAGCGTGGCCGGACCTGCCGTGGAGTTTGCCAGACGCCTTTGCGCGGCCTGCGCCACTTACGGTTGCAGGATCCTCGTCGGACCCGAAACGTTCGAGGAAGCGGCGGAGACTTTCGAGGCCCGGCCGATCGAGGTTCTCAAGGCGGCCGGCGGCCGGCGCCGCATCGAACTCTACGAAATTCTCGCGTCCAAGCATGGCCTCTCTCCCGAACGCGAACGCAGCCGCGATCACTTCTGGCGGGGAGTCATCTATTTTCGCGAAAAGCAGTGGGACAAGGCGACCCAGGAGTTCTCGAAGGCGCGCATTACCGGAATTCCTGATGCGGCGCTCGATTTCTATATCCAGCGCGTCGAGCGCAGCCGGCGGGGAGAAGAGGACGTTACGAAGGATCAGATGGCCATCTTTACGGCCTCCTAAGGGACGGGTCGCAAGCAGCCTGCCGGACTCGGAACGAAGCCGGAATTTGAAGCATGAAAATCCTCGAAAAATGAACGCGCCCTTGAGATCCGGCGGCCGGCCCCTTCGCACGGTGAGATTTCGGGGAGAAACGCCACTCGGACTTCGGAGTCCGACAGCCTGCCAGTGAAACCCGCCGATTATCCAGGGCCCTTTCGTGAACTCATCCGTGAGCTGCGACGCCTGCCTGGCATCGGCCCGCGCACCGCAGAGCGCATTGCTCTTTGGCTGGCTTCATCGAAGGACGCCAGGCCGTTCGACCTTGCCTCCTCGCTCCGCCATGCCGCCGAAAACCTTCGCTCGTGCAAGACTTGCGGCTTCTTTTCCACCGAGGAACTTTGTGAAATTTGCCGCGATGCAGACCGGATCAGCCGGGAGATCTGCGTTGTTGAGCAGGCCACTGACATCCTTCCCATCGAGCGAACGGGATCCTTCCGAGGCCGCTACCATGTCCTCGGCGGACGCCTCGCTCCTCTGGATCACATCAGTCCGGAGCAGCTCCGTATCGGCGAACTGCTCATCCGGGTGCGCGCCGAAATGCCATCGGAAATCATCCTCGCCCTGAGCGCGGATGTGGAAGGCGAGGCCACCACGAACTACGTTGCCGAAACGCTCTTGCCCCTGGGAATTCCAGTTACCCGTATCGCTCACGGCCTCCCCGCCGGCGGCGGACTTGAAAACGCGGATCCCCTGACCCTTCAACGCGCACTTGCCGGGCGCAACCCGCTCAAGGTTTGACAGCGACCGCACGAACCCCGATGCTGTTGACCATGTCCACGCCGAAGATCGATCCCGCGCTTCACCAGGCTAAAAAGCCGGATTGGATCAAGGTGCGGCTGCCATCGAATCCGGTCTTTTTTTCCACCAAAGCGCTCGTCTCCGATCTCCGCTTGCACACGGTTTGCGAAAGCGCGCAATGCCCGAATCGATGGGAGTGCTGGAGCCAGGGCACAGCGACTTTCATGATCGCGGGGGAGCGCTGTACACGCGCCTGCGGCTTTTGCGCGGTAACGACCGCCAAGCCTTTCGCCCTCGAAGCTGATGAGCCGCAACGCGTCGCCGAAGCCGTGCGCCGGCTAAAGCTCAAGCACGTGGTCATCACCGCCGTCGCCCGCGACGATCTTGAGGATGGCGGCGCTCAGCACTTTGCCGAAACGATCGAGGCCATCCGCGCGATGGACCCAAAAATCATCATCGAGGTTCTCACCCCGGACTTTAATGGCAAGGAGTGGGCGCTGCGTCTTGTCCTCGAGTCTCGTCCCCACATTTTCAACCACAATCTCGAAACGGTCGAGCGTCTCACTCCGTTTGTTCGATCACGGGCAAAATACCGTCTCTCGCTCGAGGTTCTTCGCATGGCAAAGCAAATGGCGCCGGACATCGTGACCAAAAGCGGGATCATGCTGGGCTTGGGCGAGATGGAGAATGAGCTGTTCGAGGCCCTGGATGATCTGCGCAGCGCAAATGTGCAGGTCCTCACCATGGGCCAGTACCTTCGCCCTACACCTCAACACTTGCCTGTGGTTGAATATATCAATCCGGAAACTTTCACCCTCTACGGCGAAATTGCGCGCCGCAAGGGGTTCGACTTTGTTGCCAGCGGACCGCTCGTCCGCAGCTCATATCACGCGTCGGATTTTAATCCGGTCCCGCGTCAGGATTAGTCCGCTTTGCGCTGGTGCATCGTCGCAGTCGGCAAACCGCGGCTCGCCCACGCCCGGGCAGGCGTCGCCGAATACCTGGCGCGGTTAAGATGTTTTTTCCCTGTAGACACAGCGCACGTCAAAGCATCCAATGCGCAGTGCGAAGGCGGAGAACTGCTCAGTCGCAGCAAAGGTTGCTTTCGCCTCGTGCTCGATGAACGCGGGAAAAAGTTCAGCAGCCGCGCCTTTGCGGAAGAGGTGAGGAGAATCGAAAGCAATCCCCGCAGAACCTGCGCGCTGCTTGTGGGCGGGGCGGATGGAGTCTCCGAACGCGTGCGTGAGTCCGCTGACCTCCTCTGGTCACTCAGCCCCCTCACTCTCCAGCACGAGATGGCGTTGGTCGTCGCGCTGGAGCAAATTTATCGCGCGCACACCATCCTGGCGGGCATCCCGTATCACCGGGATTGATTGTAGTCTAATAAGCGCCGTCAACATTCTCCGAAGGCACGTCGGCGGATATCGAAACGCGGAGAATCCTTCTTTTCCTCTGCCCAGGTCGTCACCGAGAAAGCGGGAAGCGGGCTCGTCTCGCCTTACCAGCGGAAATGCGCAAACGCACGGTTGGCTTGGGCCATCTTGTGCATGTCGTCGCGCTTTTTGATGGCGCTTCCCTGGCCGGTGGCCGCATCCCTCAACTCGTAGGCAAGCGCGTTTTCCATGGGAACGCCCTTGCGACCCTTCGCAAAGTTGACGATCCAACGCATCGCGAGGGCAATCTGCCGATCGGAGGGAACCTCCATTGGCACCTGGTAGGTCGCCCCCCCAACGCGGCGGGATTTGACCTCCAGACGGGGTTTGACATTCTCGATGGCCTTGTTGAGCGTTTCTAACGGATCGACCGTGTCCGTGCCCTCGCGAGATTTGTCAATCGCAGTATAAACAATGTGTTCGGCAATACTTTTCTTGCCGCGGCGCATCACAGTGCTGATGAGCCGGGCTACAACCGGGCTGGCATAGCGTGCGTCCTTCTTGATTTCTTTGTGTATGACTCTGCGGCGACGGGACATAGGTCAAATTGCAAAAATGGAAAGGCCGATCGGCTTTCCGCTTACTTCTTCTTGGCTGTCTTGGCTCCCTTGGTTTCCTCCTGGCCGGGCTTCGGCCGCTTTGCTCCGTATTTGGAGCGGCCACGGCGGCGGCCATCGACCCCGAGGCTGTCGAGCGTACCGCGAACGATGTGATACCGAACCCCAGGGAGGTCTTTGACACGGCCTCCGCGAACGAGGACGATCGAGTGCTCTTGAAGATTGTGCCCTTCACCCGGGATGTAGGCGATGACTTCCTGGCCGTTTGTGAGGCGAACCTTTGCGACTTTTCGCAACGCGGAGTTTGGTTTTTTTGGCGTGCGCGTCATCACCTGCACACACACGCCGCGGCGCTGTGGGCACTTCACGAGCGCGGGTGATTTCGACTTCACCGTCACTTTGCGGCGTCCTGTGCGGACCAGTTGGTTGATTGTAGGCATTTGGCTGGCTATCTATTCCGCCCCGGGAAGCTCGGAGGACAAAAAAGCAAACAGAGGTGCTCTCTCACTTTCCTTCCCAGACGCGTTGCGGGAGGGGAAATACTATGGAGGAGGAAAGGGTAGGCAAGTGAAAAGTTGAGGATTCTCACGCCGGCGGCGCAGTCCGCACCTTCATCGCAGCAGTTGTCGCGCCACTTCGATGACGGCCTCCGCAGGAAGGTTTCGCAGACGGCAGACGTGATCTTTGGACGGCGGCGCCTGAACGGCAAAGCTTCCGGCTGACGGATAGTGCCAGTTCCTCGAGTTTGTTGGGCCGAAAAGTGTGACGCTATTCACGCCAAAGGCGCGGGCGAGATGCGAGGCCGCACCATCGACCGTGAGCACGGCTTGCGCCCGGGAGCAGAGCCAGAGGAAGTTTTCCAGTGTCGTCCCGCTTGCGAGGCTGTGCACGAGGGAACCCGACCTTTCCTGAATCTCGCGGCAGTGTTGAATCTGCCAATCCATCGAGGCACTGGTCATTATAAAGCTCAATGCCCGCTCATTGTGCAAGGCGCCCAGCGTTTGCGCCCACCGTTCCGGCAGCCAGCTCTTCTGCCGCCAGCCGGACGTTGGGTTGACCAAGACGAATGGCTCGCTGCCGAAGCCTTCCGGCTTCCAGTGATTGGGCGGCAAATTCAGTCGAGGGGGGCGAAAGGAATGAGCGGAAGGCACAGGCGTGCTTTCCCAAAAGTATTCTGCGATATAACTGTCGCCCAGCTCCGGAACGATCAATTCGCGGAAAATGCGCCCATGAAACCATTTCATCTCGCGCTTTTCGGGTAGCACACACCTCTTGACTCGTGCAGGCGAAAGCAGGGAGCGCACAGCCGACTTGTTCAGCGGATCAAAACAATAGAGATGGCTGCGCCACGCGAGGGGAATCCCGCGCTGCGAGTGAACGCCTGGCATTAATCGAAGCAATGGCGCATGACCTCTGCGGGTCATGCATCCAATCGGCGCACCGTGATGATCGCGGAGCTTTGAAAGCGCGGGTTCGAGCAAAGCGAGGTCCCCCAGTTGCTTGTGAAAAACGGCGTAGCATCCGGGCATAAAATTCGATCCCTTCGAATACTTGAGATCCTGTCAATTTCAAGGATGTCCACCCCAAGGAAAACTCCGCCGGTACGAAAAATCGCTTTTGCGCGCAGATGTGTTCCGGCAAATTATCCCAACAAAATTGTGCGCCTATTTATTCTCAAGCCGGACGGGATCGGAGATTTTGTGCTTGTGACAGGCGCATTGCGCCTTCTGGCCGCGCAGTTTGGCGAGCAAAATCTTCTCATTTGTGTGCAGTCTGTCTTGGTGTCTCTTGCGCGCACGCAATTTCCTCAAGCGACGGTCCTCGAGCTGCCGACGGCGGCCGAGCGGAAGATCGTCAATCTGTTTGCTCGCAATTTCTTCTATTGTCTGCCTCTGTGGTTCAAGCTTAGGACAACGCGGGTGGAGGCTGCCGCGTGCTTTCGGAGCATGAGGAATTATCTGGAGACGTTCTTGTTCTATTCCGCGAGGACGAAGCGGTTCTTCGCGTGCGAAAATATCCTCCTTCGGCCGGAGAAAAAAGTTCGCGGGATTGTCGAAGACGGAGCGAGAAGACTCTTTCGGCCTGAATTGGTCGCTTATCCTGGAAAGGTTGATGGCGTCCCTTTGGAGATCGAAGCTCACCGTCGCCTGGTGGCCCGAATTCTAGATCGTCCGGTGGAAGCGAGCGACGTTCTGCCGGTCCTTCATCCCACCCTGAAGAAAGAGGAGGGTTGCTGGATTTGCGCTCCAGTCACCAGCGCTTCGAAGGTCTATCCCTTTCCGCTTTGGAAGGAGGTTTTTTGCGCGCTGAAGCCCGAGTGCCTAACCAAAAAAATCCTGCTGGTCGGCTCGGAAAATCAGCGCTCAAGGCTCAATGACCTAAACGCGCTCCTCTTGAGCGCCGGAATCGCCGGTGCCGAGGCCGTAGTTCCCGGCGATTTGGTCGAGCTTTTGAATCTTATCGCGGGGGCGGAGCTGATTCTGACGGTGGACACGGCTGCCGCTCACTTTGCGACTGCGTTGGACAAATCGTGCGTGGTGCTGTTCTCGGGGCTCCATCAGGGAATGTTCGGTCCATGGCGCCGGAGTGCGCGGCAGCGGTGGCTGCTGCCTGAGGCTCCGCCCGGAAAGCCAAAATTCAAATGGCACGCCGGAATTCCTCCCGTGCGAGCTGCCGCTGAAGTCCGCGCGTTGATGCAATATCCGCCGGCTGCCACCGCAGCTGCGCACAATTCTTGCTCTCGTTAGCACCATCAAACTCCCACGAAGATTCGACATCCCCTTATAAGTCCGACAGCCTGCATGGTGCCTTTATGCCAATACCACTTGATCACACTCATACGCACGGCGATTTTCGCCTCCGCTATGGGCATCCTTTGCCATTCGGGGCGAGCCATGTTCCGGGCGGCGTAAACTTCTCGGTCTTTTCGGCCCATGCCACCTCCTGTAGCCTGGTGCTCTTCGAAAAGGGCGATGCGATGCCATTCGCGGATATTCCGTTTCCGCCGGAATACCGCTTGGGAAATGTTTGGGCGATGACCGTCTTCGATCTCAACTACGAGCAGATTGAATATGGCTACCGCTTCCATGGCTTGTACGATCCCCACCAAGGGTATCATTTTGATGCGGAAAAAGTCCTTCTTGACCCCAAGGCGCGGGAGATCGGCGGCCGCGACGTTTGGAAGCAGCCATCTAAACCGCGGGAAATCTTTCCCTATCGTGGCCGAATCCCGTTTTACCAGTTCGACTGGGGACACACGCGTCCGCTCAAGCGACCAGAGAGTGAGATGGTCATTTACGAAATGCACGTGCGGGGTTTTACGGCGCATCCGAGTTCCGCGGTGAAGCACCCGGGCACGTTCGAAGGCCTGCGCAATAAGATTGGCTATCTCAAGGATCTCGGCGTCAACTGTGTCGAGCTGATGCCCATCTTCGAGTTTGATGAGCTCGAAAATCGTCGCACAAACCCGCTCACGGGCGAGCAGCTTTGCAACTACTGGGGCTACAGCACGCTAGGCTTTCTGGCGCCAAAGGCCGGCTTCGCCGCCACCGGCCGGCATGGCACACAATTACATGAGCTTAAGCAGCTTATCAAATCTCTCCATGAGGCGGGAATCGAGGTGATGCTCGACGTCGTCTTCAACCATACCGCAGAGGACGGCAGTGATGGGCCGACAATCTCCTTCCGCGGCATTGACAACAAGACCTATTACATGCTCGACAGCCAGGGCAAGTATTTGAACTACACCGGCTGTGGGAACACCGTAAACTGCAACCACCCGGTCGTCCGCGGATTCGTTCTTTCCTGCTTGCGCTATTGGGCCGCGGAATTTCATATCGACGGCTTTCGCTTCGATCTCGCTTCCGTTCTCGGCCGCGACTCTCATGGAGCGCCCCTCGCTAACCCGCCGCTTCTCGAGGCTTTGGCGTACGATCCGGTGCTGGCCCACTGCGATCTCATCGCGGAAGCGTGGGACGCTGGCGGACTCTATCAGGTCGGCAATTTCCCGTCGTATGGACGTTGGCTGGAGTGGAACGGCAAATTCCGCGATGCGCTGCGGCGTTTTCTCAAAGGAGACGTCGGCATAGTCGGAGAAATGGTTCAGCGCATCATGGGCTCTCCAGACCTCTACCTCGCGGCGGGACGCAAGCCCGCCGCCTCGGTCAACTTTATCACCTGCCACGATGGCTTCACCCTGCGCGATCTCGTTTCCTACAATGAGAAGCACAACCTCGACAACGGCGAAAACAACAATGACGGCGCGAACGACAACTATAGTTGGAATTCGGGCGTGGAGGGTGAAACGGATGATCCCAAGATCAACGCGCTGCGGCTGCGCCAGCAGAAGAACGCGCTAGCCATACTCTTCGTGAGCCAGGGAGTGCCAATGATCTATATGGGCGATGAATGTGGACGCACACAGCTGGGTAACAACAACGCCTATTGCCAGGACGAGGACTGGAACTGGTTCGATTGGTCGCTTACCGAGAAGAACGCTGATCTCCTCAGATTTGTGAAGGGAATGATTGCGTTTCGCCGGGCCAATCCCGCGTTGCGACAGGCTGAATATCTGAATGGCCGTGACTGCATCGGCAGCGGCTATCCGGATATCTCCTGGCACGGAGTTCAGCCCTGGAAGCCGGACTGGAGCCTTCCGAGCAGGTCGATCGCATTCATGCTTTGCGGACGGCACGGCGCCGCGATCGGCGGTCCGCCGCATTTCATTTACTGTGCCATCAACATGTTTTACGAACCGCTCGAGTTCACCCTTCCTGTTATGCCGAAAGGCATGGCCTGGTATCGGTTCGCCGACACCTCCCTCGATTCGCCAGACGATATTACGGCACCTGGAGAGGAAGTTCATCTCGCGGGGAAGAAAGTGCTACCCATCGGCGATCGTGCGACTGTCATTCTGATCGGCAAGTGAATGTCTGTCGTCAGCCTAGGTTTTTCCGGGTCCTGGCCTGGGAGACTGTTGAAAAAGCCCACGCATGTCACATTGCTGCCAATTTTCGGGAGATCGCGAGGAGCCAGTCTCCTAGATTCGCGAAGAATACCCTTGCACTGGCTCGGCGATGAGGCTAAGTATTCGCCCCTTTTCAACAGACCCAACGAATGGCGAGCAATCCGCAAAAATCCCCCAAGGCGAAGGTGTTCGGAGCCGTGGCCAAGCAAGCCAAGGCTTCCAAAGCGGCCAAGGTGAAAACGGTGGCAGAAAACACCGAGGTAAAGAAGCAGGTCGAACCGGACGAGAGAACGCCGGCCGCTGATAAACCACCTCTGAAAAACCCCGCTCCGTCTCCAGTCGCGGCCAAACGCGTTGCTCTCTCGCCGTTCGAGCAAAGGCAAAGAGAGAAGCTCCTCGCCCTAAAGGATACGCTTCTTGATTCCATGAATGGCGTAGCCAAGGACAGCTTGCGTTCGCGTGCGGAAGGCAGCGAGGCGAGTGCGTTCGGCATGCACCAGGCCGACGCGGGGAGCGATGCTTACGACAGGGATTTTGCCCTGAGTCTGCTTTCGCAGGAACAGGATTCGCTCTACGAAATCGACGAGGCGCTCAAGCGCATCGAGAATGGCACTTATGGAACCTGCGAAATGTCCGGCAAGGCGATACCGCACGCGCGCCTCGAAGCGCTTCCTTTTACCCGCTACACTGTGGAATGCCAGGCCGAACTTGAAAAACGCAACCGCTTTCAGCGCGTCCGTCAGCCTGTCATTTCGCTGTTCGGTCTTTCCGACGAAGAAGGTGCCGAAGAGGACGAAGAAAACAGCTCTGACACGAAAGATTAATCGAGATGCCGCAGGAAATTATCACTCTGGAGTGCACCGAGGCCAAAGCGGAGGGGAAGCCGCCTTCGAGATACATGACCACACGCAACAAAAAGAGCCCTCGAACTCCGAACCGCCTCGAAAAGAAAAAATATAATCCTTTCTTGCGCCGGCGTACTCTGCACCGGGAAATCAAGTAGCACGTCATGCAGCCGAAAACACCCCAGCGCCGCTCCGCGTTCCGCCGCGCCAACCGCTCGATGCCAAGGCGCCGCACCGACATTGCCGAAGAGGCGATCGACTATAAGAATCCCGAACTTCTCAAGCGCTTCGTCACCGAGAGCGGGAAAATCGTTCCGCGCCGCGTCACCGGCATGTCCGCCCGCCTCCACCGGAAAATCACCCGCGAAATCAAGCGCGCTCGCGCGGCGCTCCTGATGAAGTAATCTCTTATTCTCCGCTGCCGAATCGGGGAATGATTTTGGGTCTCCACTCGGGTTTGGACACGGACCCCGTGGAGACATATTCGAAAAGCTTGCTCACGGGGAAGAGGACCAGTCCTGGAATCCCACGAGCGTTGATGCGCACGGACATGTCCATTTTGTCCTTGACGAAGAAAATGTCTCCGTAGCCGTAAAGGCTGAAGCCAGCGCCCTCCACTTTCAGGTTCTTTGTGCTGATCCGTTCGTCGCCCACCGTGAAATCCGCCGTTGCAAGCCTCGCGGTCTGAAAGCCCGCCCCGGGGATAATCTTGTTGATGATGTCGGAAAGGGGACCCAGGATTGGGATGGCGAAAACATGCCCATCCTCTACGCGGAGACTTCCCTCCCCGCGCATTTGCTGCTCCTGGCCCATGCGGGCCGTAAACTTGTAATTCCCGCTCCCAACACCCAGGGAATCCTCGTAGTTAAAGTAGAGTTTCGTCAACTGCGCGAAATTCACCCGCCGAATGTCAATCGCGGCGCCGAATGTCGGATCGGACGGGTCAATCGAGACGGTTGCATTGACTCCGACGTTGCCCTCCATTAGCTCCGCGCTTTTTACGGTCGCAATGACCTTGGTGCCGGTAATATCGACGTTCGCCAGTGTGCGTCCGAATTTGAGCGTTCGATTCAGCAGATCGTAATCCAGGCCAATGTCGGATTGGATGTCGAGATGAAGATCATTCTTACCGGGGTCCTTCATGTGAACCATGCCATCGGCAAGGACTTTGGGAGGCTGGCGGAAGCGGTAAGGCTTAATGACCTCCGCGATGTTCGGGTCTATCCACATCATCACGTCTACGGGAGGCATGGTAGACTCCACATTTCGCAAAATGACCTGTTGTCCGCCGAAGTCATAAACAAACGTTCCCTTGCCAACAGCTTTGCCGCGGCCCAGCGAGAAGTCGCGATAAGTGATGGCGCTCTCGGCGACCTCAATCTTTGATTGCGCCCAGTCCAGCGAGGAGCCGCGCATCGATGTTCTTCCCAGACGCAGGAAGCCGGTCCCGCTGAGCGCGGCAAAGTCCGGTTTGGGACCGCGCAAATCGAGCTGAAGGTAGGGAGCGTCGCGGAAATCCATCAACTTGAGGGCATCCCGCTCCTTCTTTCCCAGAAGAGGAGCGAAGGCTGTCGGAGCGATGGTGTTGCTTAGACGAACCCGAAAATCTTGTGGCGCCAGAAGCAAATCGACGCCGATTTGCCCGCCGGCGGCAAGGAGCTTCGCATCTCGCAAGAAGATTTTGCCGTTGCTTGAGGCAAAATCCGTCGAGAACGCGTCGAAATCCATCCCGCGGAAAGAGAACTTTCCGATCTGCATGGTACCGGTGACATTGTATTGTACGGGAGAGGCTTGAGCGAGCCGGCCTGTGGCCTCGAGTCGCGGCGCGGCGGCAAACTTGAGGTTCTTGAGTGGCGAGTCCTTCGGCAGAAGCCTCCGAAAGGGTTCCGGCATCAAGTTGCTGGAAAGCTCAAAATCCAACGCGCCATCCTTCCATTTCGCGGAAAGATTCAGTGATCCCTCTGAAGCGCGCACCTTCAAGCGTTTGATGTTCAAAACTTGCTTCTCGTAATCCGCTTCGGCTTCAACGCCCTCGACACTCCAGTTGGGAGTGACGATTGGTCCGCAGCGCAGCGAAATTGGTGAAATCGCCAGCGTTGTCAGATCCGCGAGGTTCCCGTTGATCTTGACGCGGAGTTCCGGTGGGGCGCCGGGAAATTTCAGCGTGGAGAGAGTCTCGATGATCTTGCTGAGGAGCTCCTTTCCGAGTTGCGGATTCTGCTGCTTTGCGGGGGGTTGAAGTTGAAACGCTCGCGGATTCTGCAGTGAGCCGCTAAGCACCACGTTCACTCCTTGCACTCTGCCTTCGAACGAACTGATCCGCATCTGGTCGCCCAGGAAGAATAGCTCCGCAGAGACCCCGTTTACATTGAGCCGGGGGCTGTCAGGTTCGGTTCCTATCGGAATTGACACATCGGTCTCGTCAAGCCGGATATGATCGACGGTGAATCGTCCCGCCAGCAAATCGGTGAGGTTTACCGAAACCACCAAGCGCTCGATGCGCGCAAGATTTACGGCGCCGCCCGTCGTCTCTTTCACTTCGACATTTTTGGCGATCAGTCCTTTGAAGGGGTCGACTAGGAGTTTTCCAATTTCGGTGCTAAAGCCCTTGCCGCTCAGTGCCCCGGCAACGCGCTCCTTTAAACCGTATCCGATCCCGACTTCCCTGAGGTAAATGATCCCGGCGGGAAGACAGATGAAAACAATGAATAAGACCGCCCGAATGGTCCAGCGGGCAAGGAAGCGGGGAATCGGAGCAAGGTGCATTTCGGGCTATTGCGGAGGCAGAGGACTACAACAGATTCACCGGATCAACATCAACCGCGACGAAAACATCCTCGGGCAACGGAAGGACTGCAAGGGTTTGCTGAACAGCGTGGGAAAGGGGCCGCGCCGACGGCCCGCGCAAGGTGGTCTGAAAGCGATAAAAACCTCGGGCCTTCTCAAGTGGAGCAGGCGCGGTCTCACCTACCGTCGCGCTTTCGGGAACAGCTTCCCTCAGCCTTCTTACAAGGGTTTGAGTGGTGAATTCCGCCCTCTCTCGCAAACGCGCGCGCACGGTGATGAGAATCATCCGGGAAAAGGGCGGAAATCCAAAGTGCTCGCGAAATTCCAGTTCTTGTTCGACAAATCCGCCGAAATCATGATGCCGGGCGAACTGAATGGAGGGACTGAACGGCGTAAATGTCTGAACGAGAACTTCCCCCTCGAGTTCGCCGCGTCCGGCTCGTCCTGCCACTTGAGTAAGAAGTTGAAACGTTCGTTCTCCCGCGCGAAAATCCGGCAGGTGGAGGCTCAAATCGGCGTTGATAATGCCGACGAGGGTCACGTTCGGAAAGTGCAGTCCCTTGGCGATCATTTGCGTTCCGACGAGAATATCGATCGCCCCTTCCTTGAAGGTCTGGAGGGTTTGTTGGTAGGCGTTCTTGCGCGTCATCGCATCAGCATCCATTCGCGCCACACGCGCTTTCGGAAAGATGCGCCGCACGGAATCCTCCACCTTTTGCGTTCCGACGCCTGAATGGCGAATGCCCGGATCCTGGCACGCGGGGCACGCCTTGGGCGCGCGCGCGCGGTGACCGCAGATATGGCACGCAAGTTGCGCCGCGTCGCGATGGTAAGTGAGAGCGACGCTGCAATCAACGCACTTGCAAACATGGCCGCAGGCTTGGCAGAGCATTGTTGTGGAGAAGCCCCTGCGGTTCAAAAAGAGAATTGTCTGCTCGCGATTGGTCAGCCGTCGTTGGATGGCGTCCAACAGCGGAGGCGCGCAAATTGCTTCTCCGCCCGAGGTGCGCGCCGCCTTCCGCATGTCGACCACACGGAACACAGGCATCCTCCGGTCATCGATGCGCTGGGTGAGCGTTAATAACTGGTATTTTCCGCTCCGAGCATTGTGCCAGCTTTCCAGAGAGGGCGTGGCGCTGCCCAGGACAACGGCGCATGCTTCGCGCTGCGCACGCAGAACGGCAACGTCGCGCGCATGGTAGCGAGGCGCCTCGTCTTGCTTGTAAGAGCCTTCGTGCTCCTCGTCGACAATGATAATTCCGAGCCGGTCGATGGGCGCAAACACGGCGCTTCTGGCTCCAATAACGATGCGCGCCGCACCGGCGTGAATCTTGTACCATTCGTCGTGGCGTTCGCCTGCGGAGAGATGGCTGTGGAGAACCGCCACTTCACGCTGGGCGCCGGCGAAGCGCGATTTGAACCGCTCGACGGTCTGAGGAGTGAGGGAAATCTCAGGCACAAGCACGAGCGCGGTGCGGCCAAGGCTCATTGCATGCCTGATAGCCTGAAGATAAATTTCGGTCTTGCCGCTTCCCGTTACGCCAAACAACAGCAGTGGGCGGATGGGAGCCTCGATGGCCTTCTTGAGGGCTTCTACCGCGAGGCTTTGTTCTGCATTCAGAACCAGATCGTTCGTCGGCAGGAACGTCTCACCGGAGAAAGGCTCGCGAGCCACGTCCTCCGCTTCGATCGTCACCCAGCCGTTGCGTTCAAGCGCCCGAAAAACCGACTCACTTACCCCGGCCTCCTCCGCGAGTTCAGTGACGGGACGCGGACTGCCGGACTCCTGAACGGCGCGCAAGGCATCGGCCTGGCGCGGCGCCTTGCGGGCTATTGCCGCTATTTCTTCCTCTGAGGCCTTTCGCGTCAGCCTCGCGAAATTGCGCTTGCGCGGCGAAATTTTCGCCTGGCGAACTGCCTGGGGCAACACACAAGCCATCGCTGTGTCAAGAGAGCAGCAGTAATATTCGGAAATCCACCGTGCGATCTCGAGCAGTCTGGGGCGGATCAGTGGCGCGCCTCCGATCATCTCGTGAATCTCACGCGGCGATTTGACCGGAGACGCGTCAAGGACTTCGATCACCGTCGCGAGAACCAATCTTGCACGCAATGGCACACGAACTCGCGAACCGGGCGCAAGTGAGCTCACGAGAGCGCCAGGAATCAGATAGTCGAGCGCGCGATCCCCGGCGCGGTCGGGAATTACCCTCGCATAGCTTGGCATGACAGGATGTTATTGTAGCAGGGTTCCGTCCGGGAAAGAAACTTTGGCGAGCCCGCCTACCTCACACTCAGGCGGGTCAGATTGCGTAAACGATTGGCAAGATGGCCGCCAGAGCGGGAGATACGCGGCGAGACGCCCAGCGCGCCAAAAATGCGATGAGACGCTTGCGCGCACATGCTATCATCATCGCCCTCGTTCGATGAAGAAGTCTTTGGTCGCCTCGCTCGCGCTATCCGCAGTCCTGGCGGCCGCCCTTTGCCTTTATATCATGACCTCCGAGGACCCAGCGTATCTCCTGAGGGAAACCATTTTCTCCTGGCGCTACAAAAGATACGACGACCTGATCAGACAGGCTTCGGAGCGTTACGGGGTAGCGCCCGAGCTCATCAAGGCCGTAATTTGGCGCGAAAGCCAGTTCCGACCAGAGAAGGTCGGCTCACAAGGGGAACGAGGACTCATGCAAATTACAGAAAACGCCGCCACAGATTGGGCCCGCGCCGAGAAGATTCAAACATTTGTCGCAACGGATCTTTTTGATCCAAAGGTGAATATCGAAGCTGGAACATGGTATCTCAATCGAGCGCTTACGCATTGGTCGGCTAAGGACAACCCGGTTCCCTTCGCTCTGGCTGAGTATAATGCAGGCCGCACGCGCGTCCGGCGCTGGGTGCAGGATTCCGGCATGGGAGACACCGCGGGCGCCGGAGATCTTCAGGCCGCCATGGATTTCCCGACCACGAAAAGCTACATCACCGCGATTGTAGCGCGCCGCGATTTCTACAAGCGGCGCGGGGAATTCGCAGATCTACGCAATCCTTGAATCGCGAGATCGATTCCTCATTCGGTGATGATGTCCTTGTAGGTCATGCCCGAAGGAATCATGGGCAGCACATGCTCGGTGAACGGTGTCATGATGTCGAGGACATACGTTTCGTCGGAGTCGAGCATACGCTTAATTGCGGCTGCGACCTCCGTCTTGTGGACGATACGCTCGCAGGTAACACCGAAGCCCTTGCACACCTCGACGTAGTCGGGATAGACTCGCTTGAGGTCTTTCGGATCTCCGAGGAAGGTATTGCCTCTATTGCCGCCATGGAATCGGTCTTCCCACTGAACGACCATGCCAAGGTGCTGGTTATTGAGGATGATCACCTTTACGGCGATCTTTTCGATGTGAGCGGTGGCCAGCTCCTGGATATTCATTAGGAAAGAGCCGTCGCCGTCAATATCGATGACCTGCTTGTCAGGGTGCGCGATTTTTGCCCCCATAGCGGCTGGATAGCCAAAACCCATGGCGCCGAGCCCCGCTGACGTGATGAAGGTGCGGGGTCTTTCAAAATTGTAATACTGGCCCGCCCACATTTGGTGCTGGCCCACACCCGTGGTGATAATCGCCTCTCCCTTCGTCATTCCGTAGAGCAGTTTGATCACATACTGTGGCTGAATGGCATCTTCGGTGTCCTTGAAGGTGAGCGGATGCTCGGCCTTCCAGCGATCGATCTGCTGATACCATTGCGGGAAGCGTGTGTAGTCCTCCGAAACGCGCGAGAGACCCATCTTCTCAAGGATGCGATTGGCGCGATCGAGAGCGTATTTGAGATCGCTCAGGATGGGGAGTTTCACGAGCTTGTTCTTGTTAAGCTCGGAATTGTCGATATCGATGTGCACAATCGTGCCGTGCTCGCAAAACTTTTCGACCTTGCCGGTCACCCGGTCATCGAAGCGCACGCCGATCGCAAGAAGGAGGTCGGCTTCGTTGGCGGCATTGTTCGCATAAACCGTGCCGTGCATTCCCAGCCACTTGAGCGAAAGCGGATGGGTTTCAGGGAATCCGCCCACACCCATCAAGGTCGTGGTCACGGGAATCTGCGTCCGCTCCGCGAATTCCGCCAGTTCTTTGGACGCGTTTCCGGTGATCACACCCCCGCCACAATAAATCAGCGGCCTCTTGGCGTGCTCAATCAGCCCGATCATCTCGTGGATCGGAAGATCTTCCGCTTTCTTGAGCGGGTGGTAGCCGCGAAGCTTCAACCCGCGAGGATAGATCGGCTGAGCGCGCTTGTTCTGAATGTTCTTGGGAATGTCAATAAGCACAGGCCCAGGGCGCCCGGTCTCCGCAATATGGAAGGCCTCTTTGACGATGCGCGGAATGTCGTTGATGTCCCAGACGAGATAGCTGTGCTTGACCATAGGCAGGGTCATGCCGAAGACGTCCGTCTCCTGAAAGGCTCCCCGTCCGATCATATCCTGATTCACCTGGCCGGTGATGGCCACCAGCGGAGCGGAATCCATGAACGCGTCTGCGATCCCTGTGACAAGATTCGTGGCGCCCGGGCCGGAAGTAGCCATGCAAACGCCAGCCCTGCCAGTGGCTCGCCCGTAGCCCTCGGCAGCAAATGCGCCGCCTTGCTCGTGCCGGGGCAACACCACGCGAATCTTCTTCGATTTGGTCAGAGCTTGATGAATCGGCATCGAGGCGCCGCCGGGATAGGCAAAAACCAATTTGACTCCCTCCCGTTCGAGGCAACTCACCAGGATTTCCGCGCCGTTCATGACCTGGCCTCGATCAGGACCAGCGGATTTTGCGGGAGCTGAAGAGATCTTTTTAGGTTTCATAATAAAAAGGTGGAACCGTTCAACATACTTCCAGCAGAGGAAAAATAGCGAGCCCAAAACGGCTCAAATTCTCCCATCGCCGGATTTGAGAGCAAACGAAAAAGCTCCGCGAGGACGGGGCTTTATGCTTCAAAGGCTGGGATCTACTTAAGGGGAGCCGGGTTCCCCGCTGGCAGGTGGCCTATAATATTTGTGTTGTTGTACTGCTTCTTGAGCAGGATCGCGCCGTCTCCCGCTTTGCGGAAGACAACAAAACCCTTATCCCCGTAAGGCCTACCGTCCGGGGTGAGCGCCGAATAATTTGTCCAGTTCGCAGTGGCAAGGAAGATTGTGTCGCCCGGGTTATTTTCGGCGACTGCATAGACGTTCAGGGCTTTTGTCGTATCGTCGTCCGGGGCGGTGCCGGCAGTTCGCGTAATTCCGGGAGCATTTAGCAATTTGTTGAAGTCGTTCGTGCTCAGATAGGAGGGAACGAGATTCGTTGCCCATCGCTTCCAGCTGGCATTCGTCTCTCCCGGCCAGGAAAGCATGTCATCACCGGTCGTTGTGCCATCGAGCGCCATCTGCTGCGTCGCAAGGTGCAACTGCCTCATGTTGCTCAGGGTCTGAGTCATTTGTCCCTTTGCCAGCGCGCCGAAGAGGGCGGGCAATGCGAGAGCGGCGAGAATTCCAATAATCGAGATGACGACAAGAAGCTCGATAAGAGTAAACGCGTATGAACTCTTTTTCATGTCAAGATGTAGGGGGTAACTCATTTTGATACCCAGGAGACCCTTTTTTGTCAATCGGATTTGCAAACAAAGTACCCTATTTCCTACGTAAAACGCAAATTTACTACCTCACGCCATTTGAGCCGGGCTAGGACATTCATGCTGGCATGGAAAACAAACGTGTGGTAGAAGCTTCCCAAAGCCCCCAGCCAGAGCGATTTCTTGCTCGGGGAATCAGGCATTAACAACACAATTTTTCAATCATGGGCGACAACAAACGATTTCGGGCCGGAGTTCTCTTCGGCGATGAAGTGAAAGAACTTCTTGACTACGCAAAGGCCAACGAATTTGCGCTTCCGGCGGTAAACTGTATTGGCACAAACACAATCAATGCGGCTCTTGCGGCAGGCCGTGAGGTTAATTCGCCGATGATGATTCAGTTCTCCAACGGGGGAGCGCAGTTCTTTATCGGGAAAGGCGTCAGCAAGGAAAAGCAGCTCGGGCCGATTTTGGGTGGTATCGCCGGGGCGCATTACGTCGATCAGGCCGCAAAGGCATATGGCGTTCCGGTCATTCTAAATACCGACCATTGCGCCAAGAAGCTTTTGCCCTGGGTTGATGGCCTGCTGGCAGCGAGCGAAGAGCAGTTCGCCAAAACGGGAAAGCCGCTTTATAGCTCGCACATGCTCGATCTTTCCGAGGAACCTCTGGAGGAAAACGTCGAGACGTGCGCAAAGTATCTTGCGCGCATGAGCAAGCTCGGCATGACGCTCGAGATCGAGCTCGGTGTGACCGGCGGTGAAGAAGATGGGGTGGATAATACCGGCGTCGATGAATCGCGCCTCTACACTCAGCCCGAGGAAGTCGCCAAAGCCTACGAGGCTCTCAACGCGGTTAGTCCCAATTTCACGGTGGCGGCCGCTTTCGGCAACGTGCATGGGGTTTACAAGCCGGGCAATGTCAGGCTAAAGCCCAGCATCCTGAAAGACTCGCAGGACTACATAGCGAAGAAGTTTGGCACAGGGCCAAAGCCGGTAAATTTCGTTTTCCACGGAGGTTCGGGCTCCTCACGCGAGGAAATCCGCGAGGCCATCGGTTACGGCGCCATCAAGATGAATCTGGACACCGATCTTCAGTGGGCATTCTGGGATGGCATCCGCGGCTACGACGCCAAGAATCACGATTATTTGCAGGGACAAATCGGCAACCCCGAGGGCCCGGATTCACCTAATAAAAAGTATTATGATCCGCGCGTCTGGCTTGCTGCAGGCGAGGCCTCGCTCACCAAGCGTCTGATCGGTTCCTTCGAAGACCTCAACTGCATCAATCGTAACGCGTAATCAACGAGAGGGCTGGCCGGGCCTGCGCTGGAGCCCTTTGCCCGACGTTTGACGGCGCCTGCCCTGGCCGTTTTTCGTCACGACTCATTGTCGAGAGACTCGACAATGAGACCGCGCTCGCTTACACGGGAGAGCGCACCCGACTCTCCATGATCGACAACATCGTCTCCCTCCTCGGCGACAAGGCCGAGTATCTCCTCAAGCATAACTGCCAGACCATTCCGACCACGCTGCTGCACCTGCCGGGTCCGGACTGGGTGGATCGCATCTTTGCTCCCACCAACCGCAACCAGCGCGTCTTGAACAACCTGAATTGGATGTATCACACCGGACGCCTTGCGGACACCGGCTACATGTCGATCCTTCCGGTCGATCAGGGCATAGAGCATTCGGCGGGGGCTAGCTTTGCAAAAAACCCCCTCTATTTCGATCCCGAGAATATCGTCAAGCTGGCTATCGAAGGCGGCTGCAATGCCGTGGCATCAACGTTCGGCGTGCTCGGCGCCGTCTCGCGGAAATATGCGCACAAGATTCCGTTTCTCGTAAAGATCAACCATAACGAGCTGCTCACTTACCCTAACCAGCATAAGCAAATCCTTTTCGGCACAGTGAAGGAGGCCTACGACATGGGTGCGGCCGCAGTGGGAGCCACAATTTACTTCGGGTCCGACGACGCTTCGCGCGAGATTATCGAAGTTTCCGAGGCCTTCGCGCTGGCGCACGAGCTTGGCATGGCGACCGTGCTGTGGTGTTACCTTCGCAATAACGCATTCAAGAAGGACAAGGACTACCACGTTTCCGCCGATCTCACCGGACAGGCCAATCACCTTGGCTGCACCATTCAGGCCGATATCATAAAGCAAAAACTCCCTGAGAATAACGGGGGCTTTAAGGCGCTCAACACCGGTGGATCCAGCTACGGCAAGCTCGATGAACGCATCTATACGGAACTCACGAGCGACCATCCCATCGATCTGTGCAGGTACCAGGTGGCCAATTGCTATATGGGTCGCGCGGGTCTCATCAACTCCGGGGGTGCAAGCGGCGAACATGATTTCGCCGACGCCGCATTCACCGCGGTCGTCAACAAGCGCGCGGGAGGAACCGGGCTCATCTCAGGACGCAAGGCGTTCCAGCGCCCAATGGAGGAAGGGGCAAAGCTTCTTCATACCATTCAGGATGTGTATCTCTGCAAGGAGATCACGGTCGCCTGAGCGCCGGGCGGTCGTGTCAACCGCCTGGTCTTAGTTTGGTATTGGGCCCGATGTTCGACAGGCGGTTGAGACGACCGCTCATCGAATAGCCGTCTTCGAATGCCGGCCGGCTCCTTCCTGCATCCCCAATCGCGATCCGTGATTGCAAGCGGCCTGATTTACCCTTAACTCGCACGACATGTCTTTTGAACGTTCTCTGCTTTCGGCGCAGGGTTACATCGAGCTCGAGATGATCGATGAGGCGTCGCGCGAGATCGACGCCATTCCCCCGAAAGATCAACTTCGCGAAGAAGTGCAGCAGATGCGGCTATTCGTCGAGATGCGCGCCAAGCGCTGGGAGCAGGCGCTGTCCGTTTGCGCGCGTCTGCGCGCGACAAGCCCGGAATGCGTGACGGGCTATATTCACGCGGCCTTCTGCCTGCACGAAATGGGCCGCACGATTGAAGCCAAGCAGTTGCTCATCGAAGGTCCTTCCTCCCTGCTGCGGGAGCCGACTTACCATTACAATCTGGGCTGCTACGATGCTATGCTCGGCAATCTCGACGAAGCCGCGCGGCATCTTGAAACGAGCTTTCAAATGGACACGAAGTTTCGAGAGATCGCGAAATACGACCCCGACCTGAAGGCAGTTCACGGATTGCTGGGGAAATGACCGCAGACGCGTCAGCCGCCGATCGCGTTCAAGCCATCTTCGAATCCAATTTCGTGCGAGGAGTGGAGGTTGGCGCCTCTGTGGCCGTCTGGCAGGACGGCCGGCAGGCATTGTGTCTTTGCCATGGGTGGAGGGATGCTGCGCGCAAAGCGCCGTGGACCCACGACACGATGGTGCTCGTATGGTCGGCCACCAAGGGACTTTCGAGCGCATGCGTTCTCCATGCTCTCGAAGGCTCCGGACGGAACTTGTCAACACGTGTGTCGGAATTCTGGCCGGAGTTTGCGCAAAGCGGCAAAGAGGACATCACGGTTGGCGAGGTTGTTTCCCATCGTGCCGGCCTTTCGGCGCTTACCGACAAGACGGCTGCGATTCGCGATCATGACGCAGTCATTCGCGCAATCGAAGTGCAAGCGCCCCTTTGGGAAGGCCGTGACGAACATGGGTATTCGCCGCGAATTTACGGCTATCTTGCCGATGAATTCGTCCGAAGACTCGCAGGAAAACCGCTGGGCGAATACTGGCGGACAAATTTTGGCGAACCAATGGATCTTGATCTCTGGATCGGCCTCCCGGAATCGCTGCACAATCGGACCGCCCAGATGCTTGCTGCGCGCGCAAGCTGTGGAGATATTGAGGATGAATTTTCCCAAGCCATGGCGACGCCCGGCTCGCTCACGCAAGAGGCTTTCTCAACACCCGCGGGTGTGATTTCCCCCTCGGCCATGAATTCCCCGAGCCTGCGCTCTGCCAGTTTGCCCTCGCTTGGTGCAATCGGCAGCGCCGATTCGCTGGCGAAATTCTACGCCATGCTTTCGCTTAAAGGCGAGTGGGAAGGCCGGCGCTTTTTCTCCGCTGAAGCGAGCCGTTGGATGACCACTCGTCTTGCCCAGGGCATCGACAAGACGTTGCACACAGAAACAGCCTTCTCAGCAGGCTTCATGTTGGATCCCCTCGACGCTTCGGGAAAGAAAAAAAGGCAGATCTTTGGCCCTTCTATCTCCGCGTTTGGCCACCCCGGTGCTGGAGGGAGCCTGGCGTTTGCCGATCCGGAGAATCGCCTCGGTTTCGCTTATGTAATGAACCAGATGGAGGCCGGTGTGCTGCCCAAGTCCCGTGCCATCGCGCTCATGCACGCCCTATACGATTTTCCATGATTTCGGGTTGACACATCTGAGCAAAGAATTAGCCTTTCCCTCCCGCTTTGCATCGGGATTTATGGCGTACGCAGAAGTCATTCTCACGGAAAATATCCCCAGTCTCGGCGCGGAAGCCGACGTCGTGAAAGTCCGTCGTGGCTTTGCGCGCAATTTCCTTATCCCGCAGGGGAAGGCTCTCGAAGTCACCCCAAGCTCGCTGCGCAAGATCAACCATCTCAGAGCCAAACGCGCTGAACGCGAAGGGCGCGAACTGACCGCCGCCGAGCAGCTTGCGGGCAGGATCAACAAGCTCGCTCTTAACTTCACTCTGGAAACCGGCGAGACCGGCAAGGCCTTCGGCTCGATCACGGCAAAGGATATTCATGACCGGCTCGCCGAGGAACTTGGTGATGTCGAGCTGCCGAAACATGCTGTGTCCCTCGACAAAGCCATCAAAGAAAGCGGCGAGCAAGAAGTCGTGGTTAACCTTCATCACGATGTGGCGGCCAAGCTGCGCATCAAGATTTCCTTTCCAAAGCGCGCGCCGGCCGAAGAGACGCGCGATGCGGAAGCGTCTAAGAAACCCCCACGCAGGAAAACCGCAGCGAGAAGTTAACAATCTTCATCCATGGCCACCGATTCTCCGGCAGCGTCCGCTGAGAATCCCGTGAAAACTAGCGGGTTTGGTCAAGGCAAGATTCGCGAAGGCGGGCGTTCTTACTCCCAGAAAAGCGGAGCTTATTTACCAGATATTCACAGGTCTCTTCCGCAGAGCCTTGATGCGGAGAAGGGGCTTCTAGGCTCGATACTTCTTGCGCCGGGACGGGTGCTGGACGAGTGCATTCAGCAGCAGGTCGGTGAGAAATACTTCCATCATCCAGCGCACGCAAGGATCTTCACGGTGCTGGTGGATATGCGCGAGGCGAACAAGCCGATCGACCTCATCTCGCTGACTCAGCTCCTGGAAGACCGCCATCTTCTCGAAGAGATCGGCGGAGCAGCCGCAGTCACCGACTTGTTCACATTCGTCCCGACGGCGAGCAATGCGGCATACTATCTCGAAATCCTTCGGGAAAAGTATCTTTTGCGCGCAATCATTGGGGCCTGCACCGAGTATGGCGCCCGTGCTTACGAAGAACAAGGCGACGTGCAGATTCTTCTCGATGAGGCCGAGCAAAAGATTCTTGCGATCGGTGATGATCGCTTCCGTGGCAAGGTTCCAGAGATGAAGGAACTCGCAATGGAGGCGCTGGATAGCATCGAAAAGTTGTTTCAAAACCGCGGCGCACTGACCGGGCTGCCCACCGGCTTCAAAGGAATCGACATCATGACGAACGGGATGCACGCCGGCGAGATGATTGTCATCGCGGCGCGCCCCTCGATGGGAAAGACCGCTCTCGCCATGAACATCGCCGAGCATGTTGCGATCGAAGCTGGAAAACCGGTCGCCGTTTACAGCTTGGAGATGAGCACTCAACAGCTCATGCAGCGTTTGCTCTGCTCCCACGCGCGCGTGGACCTGAAAAAAATCAGGGACGGCTTCATCGGAAAGCACGACATGACGAACTTAATCCAGGCCACCACAAGACTCTCTGAGTGCGGGATGTTTCTTGACGACACACCTGGCCTGGGAATTCTCGAGCTTCGCGCCCGTGCGCGGCGTCTCAAGGATCGTCACGACGTCCAACTGATCATCATCGACTACCTCCAGCTTCTTCGCTCGCCCAGCCGGCGTGGCCAGGAGAACCGCCAGGTCGAAGTTGCGGAAATTTCATCCGGCATCAAGTCGCTGGCGAAGGAATTGAGCGTCCCCATTCTCGTTCTCGCCCAGCTCAATCGCAATCCCGAGGCTCGCACCGGCGATAGCAAGGGCAAACCGCGCCTGAGCGACCTGCGCGAGTCGGGCTCGATCGAGCAGGATGCGGATCTTGTCGGCCTTCTCTGGCGCGAGGAATACTACGCGGACGACGATGAGGAAAAGAAAGAGATCGAGGGCAAGGCTGAGCTCGTGATCGCCAAGCAACGAAACGGCCCAGTGGGAGGCGTGCCTCTAACGTTTCTCAAGCACATTACTCGTTTCGAGGACCGGGCGTCGGAGCGCGGAGAACCCGCCCGATAGGGACGCCTTGCCAGTCAACTTGAAGCCGGCATCCTTGACGCCGGCTTCCGAAATCTCTTTCGGCAACTATTTCAAATCTGAGCCCTCCGGGAAACTCAAGGGGGAGCTGGGGAACTGTTTTCCTTCGCGAGCCGCCATCAAAAATATTCATTGAAGGCGGCGAGCACGCGTTCTACCGGCAGTCCGATGACATTGCTCATCGAGCCTTCAATGTATTCAATCAAGCGTCCTTGGTCCTCCTGGGCAGCATAGCCGCCAGCTTTGTCGAGGGGATGGACGCTTCGCAGATAGTCCTCAAGATCGAGTGTCTGCCGCGAACGAAACTTCACCCGCGTGGATTCCACGAAGCGGAAGAGTTTTCGTTCTCTCTTTTGCACGAGGCAAACACCCGTCAGCACTTCGTGAACACGACCACAAAGCATTTCCAGCATAGCACGAGCTTTGTCGAAATCGGCGGGCTTTCCAAAGACTTGCCCCTCGAAAGACACCACGGTGTCAGCGCCCAGAACAACGCAGTCGGGAAATCTTGACGCAACTTCCAATGCCTTTTGCTCTGCGTTGAGCAAGCAAAGTTCCCGCGCGGTCCATTCTCCTCCGGCTAGTTCTTCGGTCCTCGCGGTCTCCACCCGAAAATCGACGCCCGCGTTTTTGAGCAAATCGCGCCGTCGAGGAGAAGCGGACGCCAGGAGAAGCGCCGCGCGCGCCGCCGGACGATCAACGTTCAAGCCAAGTGCCCCCACTTCGCGCCTGCAAACGATTGGAGCAGCGAAGTTTCAACTTTGGGGGATGATCTCCGGCCTGAGCTCAAAAAGCGTCATGGCCGTTCGAGAGACCGGTGCCCTCGCGGATGCTGGCCAGCTGCTTGCGGATGCGCCTGGAGGAGTCCGGGCGATTGTTGATACTCGCGATGATTCCGGCCACGAAGGGCAGAATGGTCGCTGCTCCAGCTCCGATAAGGGCAACAGCCGTGCGCTGGCGTGACGCCTGATCGAACTTCTCAGCGATCAGAAGGCCGACACCGAAGCCGATCGCAGCTTGCGAAAGCGCAACAATGCCCGTCACAGGGAGGTTGTCGCCAAATTTATCGAATGAAATGGAAGACATGATGTTGCGCAACGTAGGTTTGTGGTGTGGGATTTTCAACTGGAAATGGAAATCAGGCGCGTTCTCGGAATAGATCCCGGCGAAGCCCGTGTGGGAGTTGCTGTCAGCGACGATCTCGGCATGCTGGCACATCCTCTTGAAACCATTGACGTTTCGAAGCGTGACCCGTGCGACCGCATCGCCGAGCTTGTGGCGCATAAGGCGGCCTTTGCAGTTATCGTCGGCGTGCCTCGCAACATGGACGGCTCGTTCGGTCCGGCGGCAGAGAAATCGCGCGTCCTGATCGAGAAGCTCAGATCGCGTCTCGAATGCAAAGTAATTCCCTGGGATGAGCGTCTGACCACTGTCTCAGCCCAGCGCGCGTTGAGGGAAGCGGGAAGAAAAGCGAAAAATCAACGCTCCGTGATCGATCAGGCGGCGGCTCAAATTCTCCTTCAAAGCTGGATTGACTCGCAGGCATGAGATTGCGGCTGACGATCGCCTATGATGGCGGGCCGTACGCGGGTTGGCAGAGCCAGCCTGCAGGAAACGCCGTGCAGGACCTCCTTGAAAAAGCATTCCGGAACATTGCCGGAACGCGCGTGACTGTGCACGGTTCGGGCCGGACCGACGCCGGAGTTCATGCGCTGGGCCAGTGCGCACATGTCGAGGTTTTCGGCGCGATGGACCCGGGCGATTGGCAGCGTGCTCTGAATGCCAGTTTGCCGCCAACCATTCGCATCGTGAGATCGTGCAGTGTGGCTCCGGATTTTCACGCGCGCTTTTCAGCGAAAGGAAAGGTTTACCAGTATCTCGTTCGAAACAAGCCCGTTCTACCGCCGCATGAATTCGGCCGTGTTTGGCACGTGCCTCACGCCCTGGACATCGGGGCACTCCGCCGAGCGGCGGAGGCTTTTACTGGCCGTCATGACTTCGCGGCCTTTTCCGCCAATCGCGGCAAAGCCGTTGGGGAAACGGTGAGGACAATCCGGAAGATTGCCCTTTCGCGCCGCACCGGCTTGATTGCCCTGACGTTCGAGGGAGACGGGTTTCTCTACAAGATGGTTCGCATGCTGGCGGCGGCAATGATTCGCGTGGCCCAGCAGCGCGATGACCTCGCCACTTTGCGAACGCGGCTAAGGAAGGGCGGCCCAAAATGGAACCATGTTGCTCCGGCAGAGGGTCTTTACCTCGTTCGGGTGCTGTTCTAAAGAAAACTTGGGAATTCGTCGATTATCCATTTGCCTGCGGAGCGAGCGGGGACTTTTGTCGAAGACCTGTGCCGGCTCAGCTCGATCGTCGTTTTCTCCGCCGCCGTTCCCGGACAAGGCGGAACTCACCACATCAACGAGCAGTGGCCTTCCTACTGGGTCGAGCATTTCAGGAAAAACAACTTCGTGGCCAGCGATTGTATCCGACCGCAAATCTGGGAAGATCAGGAGGTCGTCTGGTGGTATCGGCAAAACATGTTTGTCTTCATCGAAGAGGACAAGCGGGCGGCGTATGCGGCATCGATCGATTCGTTTCGCGGATCTTTTCCCAAGGACATTGTCCATCCTGAGGCCTATGTTACCGCGACTGTGCCGAATGAAATGTCTCCGCGGATGCTGAAGGAGGTCGTGAGAGCGCTGCCGCACTTCCCATGGAAAATCTTGCGTCACTTGAGGAAGCACACAATTCCACGGGATGCGAAACAGTCGTAGCGGGACCTGGCGACACGGCCCTTCAGATTTTCTGCGTGCAACGACAGAGGCATTGAACAGCAGATAACGTAGCGGGGTGACATTCAGCACAAGTTCGACCGGCATGGCGACGTAGAGATCCGTACAGACACTGGTGATGATTTCACACCCGTAGCGTTCGAGGAAAAACTCCATTTCCAGCGCGTTGGTCGCAACAATGGCGTCGTCATCCGGAGTAAACTGCTCCTTGACGATCGGCGTCATGCGGTCGAAACGAACTCTGCCGGCGTGGTGCCTCATCTGATGGCGCTTTTGAAGGAGCCGGCGCGCGTTACGCCATTTGTTGCCGATGCCGCGCATTCTCGGGTGGTAATCGCGGAAACCCAGGCCACGAAAAAAATTCGGGCTGGACACGACTATGCGGCCACCCACTTCAGTGACACGCACCAATTCCGCCAGGAACGCTTCCGGATCTTCGACGTGTTCGAGGACGTTCAGCGCGCCCACGGCGCTGAAATTTCGGTCGGGATAGGGCAGTCGTTTGCCATCATACAGCTGACAGCGGGGGCTGATTTTTTGAGCTTTTTGGATGTTCGGCTCGGCCACATCCACTCCGTGGACTTCGTATCCCGCAACCATCAACTGGCCGACCACCTGGCCCACGCCGCACCCCACATCCAGAATACTGGATCCTGCCGGAGCCTGTCGCAACACATCCGTAAACTTCGCGTAGAAATTCGCATCCCAGTTCTCGAGAATTTCCGCGTAAGCGGAATCGTCGCGGATGGCGTTCAAATGACTCATTTCGATTGACTGCGAATCGCGTCTCAAACAAATCCAGCTTAAAGTTTTTCCCGCGTCAACGTCTCGTCGAAGTCTTATTTCAAAGCGGGAGGGTTGGGAAAGCCGGCCTTCCGCGTTATGCGGAATTCGAGCGCTACTCCGTCAACTTTCCGTTTACCGGGCTGCTCATAGGTTGAATTTTCAATGCCAGGGCGTCATAGCTGAATCGGAGATTCGAAGCGGCTCCAATATATCTCAACGCTTCCAAAGCCGGCACATTCCGAAGGTTTAAGGTCACCCGTGCGGTGGCGGTTTGTTCCGGGGGCACCAACCAGACAACGTTCACCGTTTGCTTTCCTCCGCTCAGCTCGCGAACCTTTTGCGAAACGAACGCGACGGCTTCACGCACAGTCGCATCGCGAAAATCCACGGTCGGAATGAGAATCTTCCTCAAAGCCCCTTCAAGACCGGGTCCGCCTTTCTCGCGCTGCGCGATGGCGCGCAGGTAGTTTCGCGCGGCGGGGTTTTTCGGGTCGATGGAAAGAAGGGACTTAAAGAGCGACTTTGCGGTCGCGTAGTCTTCGGCCTGAAACGCCCGCACAGCTTCCGCTTGCATCTCGCCTTGTTGTGCATGAAGGGATCCGAACGCGAGGAGCAGAAGCGCAAGAATCTTCTTCATTGTTCATTCTTACACGGGGGCATCACGAACTTCAATTGGCGAGCGACTTGAACAAGCCAAGTCATCTGTTAGCGTGCGCGGCGAGATGCGGACGAGGCTTGTTCTGGTGTTGATGCTGTTAGCCTCAGTCTCCACCGATCTGCCGCGGCTTCGCGGTCAGGTGACCGAAGAGGAAAAGAGGAAGCTTTTCCTCAAAGCTCGCGAAGACATCCGCCCGGTTCCGCGTCCGAGCCCCTCCGTCACTCCGCGCCCCAGGCCGAAAACCGTCCCGACGCCTGCGCCGACCCCCCGTCCGACCCCAAAGCCCACGCCGGAGTCTGAGGAAGCCGAGCCGACGCCCCGTCCAAAACCGACCGTCTCGCCTAAACAAGCTTCCACTCCAGATGTGATCCCGCTCGAGTCCCCGGAGCCATCGCCCTCGCCAACCCCGTCGCAAATTCCGACGGGCAAGACACCTGGCGGTGAACGCCTCGGCGCGCCAATTCTTATCGAAAAGTCCGGCTTGGAAGAGGACCAGGGCCTGGAGCCTGCCCCGAAAAGCACCGGCGGCTGGTTTAAGCGCTGGCGTTACCTGACGCCAGCGGTGCGCCAAGGGATCGATCAGGCAAAGGTTAAGAAGGGTCGCTGGAAATATATCATCATTCACAACAGCGGCACCCGGCAGGGCAATGCCCGTATTTTCAACACCTACCATCGCAGGGTACGCAGAATGCAAAATGGTCTCGCCTATCATTTTGTTATCGGAAATGGAAGGTCCTCCGGCGACGGCCAAATCGAGATAGGTCCACGATGGACAAGGCAGATCAATGGCGGTCATGTGGCCAGCGATTACCTCAATAATATCGCGATCGGCATCTGTCTCGTGGGGGACCTCAATCGCGATCTCCCCACCAAAGCTCAGCTTGCCGCTCTCGATGAACTCATAACCTACTTGCGTGGCCGCACGGGAAAGATTAAGGGCAAGCAGTCCATCGTCTTACCACACAAGAAAATCAATCCCAAGCCAACGGATTGCCCGGGTGATCGATTCCCTTATAGCTGGTTGCAGCGAAGGTTTGGCTTGTAATACACCTCAACGATGAAAATCGGCATCACCGGAGCCACCGGTTTCATTGGTTCCCGCGTTGCGTCGCATTGCGGCAGCCATGGTCACGAAATCGTAGGATTTTCGCGCCATCCGGCAGCGGGTGCCAGGATGTTCAGTCTTGACGCGCCGCCCGATCTAGACGGTCTGGATGCCATAGTGAACCTCGCGGGAGAACCCATCCTCGGCTTGTGGACGGCGGAGAAAAAACGCCGCATCCGTGAGAGCCGCATTCTTGGCACGCGGCGAATTGTTGAAGCCATCCAGGCAATGACTAAGCGGCCGCGGGTTCTCGTGAACGCCTCCGCGATCGGCTTCTACGGTAACACTGGAGAAACATTGGTCGATGAATCCTCGCCGGTGGGCGGCGGTTTTCTTGCGGACGTCTGTCGTGAATGGGAGGGAGAAGCGAGCCGCGCTAACTCCTCCGGGGTGCGTGTGGTCCTCGTGCGCATTGGCTTTGTCCTCGGTCCGGGCGGCGCGCTCAAGCTCATCCGGCCCGTCTTCAAACTCGGTCTTGGCGGAAAGCTTGGGAGCGGTCGTCAATGGATGAGCGGCGTGCACGTTCACGACGTCGCAGGAATTATGGTCTGGGCTCTTGAGAATGAGACGGTCGATGGACCGGTGAATGCGGTGATGCCGGCACCCTTTCGCAATTCAGACTTCACCAAAGAGCTCGCGCGATCCGTCCGGCGTCCCGCAATCTTCCCTGCCCCGGCCTTTGCCTTGCGCCTGGCGCTCGGCGAGCTCTCCCACGCCATGCTCGACAGCGCCAGAGTGGCGCCGCGGATCGCATTGAAAGGAGGTTACTCCTACCAGTTTTCAACGCTGCCTCTGGCGCTCGGAGACGCCGCGCGGTTAGAACGCTGAGCGAGCTTCAAGTCACGACCTTCAGCATTCCTCCGTCGACGAAATAGGTCGAACCCACTGAGTAGCTCGCCCGATCCGAGCAGAGAAAGACGAAAAAGCTCGCGAGTTCTTCCGGGCTTCCGAAGCGTGCAATCGGCGCATGCTCTTTGGCAATTGCGTCAAGATAGCCCTGCCAGTCACCGCCCTTGTCCGCCGTCAGCTGCTTGGCGGTTTTGATCCAATCCGGAGTCAGGATGAGTCCGGGGTTCACGGTGTTCACCCGGATATTGTCTTTGATCAACTCGAGGGAGAGAGTCTTGGAAAACATCATCAACGCCGCTTTGGTGACGTTGTAGATTGGCTCATACCAGAGCGGCTGAGCCGCACAAATGGATGCGTTGTGCAGTATGACTCCGCCGCCCCGCTGGCGCATAAACGGCACCAGTCCGCGCGCAAGCCTCACTGCGGCCATCACGTGGAGATCCCAGTAGAATTGCCACTTCTCGTCCGGAGCTTCCATCACGGTCTCGTTGGAGCCAGTGCCGGCGTTGTTGATGAGAAGATCAGCTCCACCGAATGTCTCGTGAGCGATGCTAACGACCTGGGCGATTCCCGCCGTCGTCGCCACATCACATGGCACTCCGATTGACTTTACCTCAAATTGCTCAGAGAGGCGGGTCGCCTCCCGGTGCAGCCTGTCCTGCTGGCGCGCAACCATCACAAGGTTTACTCCCTCCGCCGCAAGACCCTCGGAGACCGCGAGACCAATGCCAGCGCTTGCGCCAGTGATGACAGCCACTTTTCCTTTTAATCCAAGATCCATAGTCGTCTCTTTATGATGTATGAGATATTCCGCGTGCAAGGAATTCTAGTCTAGCTCTGCAAGTGGGGCGGGTGGGCTCATGAACGCCAATTCTCCCGCAAGTCGCCATGCTGTCTAAGCCCTTGCTTGAGGCGTCAATGGATCAACTCTTTCTGGCGCATTCGCTCTGGCCCGGCCAGAGGCGTTGCCCATGCGGCGGGAACCGGCACGTCAAGCGCAGATAAAGCAGCGCGACGATGGCGGAGTAGCGAACCTCGCAGCAGCGTCGGGCGCCGAAATAAAGGCGCTTCAAATGCGTTCGCTGTCGCATCAGACGACGACGGTCATGTTATCCCGGGCGAGTATGCAGTTCGGGAAAAGCTCCTGGCAGCGTTTCTCCACGTTGGCAAGAAACGCGTCATTGTGGCTTGGATCGTGATGGGTCAAGACGAGCCTCTTGACTTCGGCCAGCCGGGCGCACTCGACGGCCTGCTCATAGCTGGAATGGCCCCAACCGCGGTGGCTGGCCAGCTCTTCCGGAGTGAACTGCGCATCGTGGAGGAGGAGATCGGCCCCTTGGCAGAATTCGACGATCTCTGGGTCTATGTTCTCGCCGTGCTCGATATCGGTACAAACCACGATGGACTTCTTGCCCCGAAGGAGACGATAGCTGTAGGCACTACCCGGATGCTGATGTTTGCGGGCGCTGACGATCGCCTTCTGATAAAGACGAATGTTATTGTCCGGGAGAAGGAACTCGAAATCGGCGCCCATGTCGCACAGTTGCACCGGGAAATACTCGCGTTGCATGGGCACGGAGAATACACGCTCCAGGTCAGAGATAGGGCGCTCCCTGCCCAACGCCAGGAGCGAAATCTTCTTTCCTTTTACGTAGGCGGGTTCGAAAAATGGCAGTCCTTGAATGTGATCCCAGTGGAAGTGCGTGAATGCTATGACAATCGGCTTCTCCCGCAGTACCTCGTCCTTCATGATCTCCTGACCAAGGCGCCTTATTCCTGTCCCGGCATCGATAATGCCGATATTTGTTGCGTCGTCCGAGGTAACGAGGATGCAGCTGGTGTTCCCCCCGAACTGGTCGTATTCGGGCCCGCTAACCGGAATCGAGCCGCGACATCCGTAA
Organism: uncultured Verrucomicrobiae bacterium; assembly: GCA_963810765.1. Classification (GTDB taxonomy): domain Bacteria; phylum Verrucomicrobiota; class Verrucomicrobiia; order Chthoniobacterales; family Terrimicrobiaceae; genus DASTFP01. Next base: position 147,604 of record CAWEOV010000005.1, on the reverse strand, counting down.
ATGACGACCCTAATTTCAACGTCGCTGTCCATCTTCGATTGAGAGTTCTGCATTGCTGTGATCAAGTCCTGGTTGAGCGTGCGAGAAACCAAGAACCGTTCAGGAGCGACGCAGAAATCCCCGAAAAGCGCCTTCTTATCAAGTTCTCATTGACACCGTAGCAAGGCCGAGCGTCCTTTGCTGAGTGGTCCCGTGGACGTTGACTAACGGAATCGATCCTTCTAACTCTCAGCGACACAACTGTTACCGCCGCGAAAAGCTCAGCAGCAGGTCGCTAGACCAAGAGCGCCCCTCCCCTGCTGTGTGTGTGACGCCGGAAGGGCTAGTTTCCGGTCGGCAGGCCATAGAAAAGGCGTATGCTGACGACTCGCAGCGATGGCCTGAGACGAGCCATATCTACCAGGCCGATCAGCTGAATGCGATCGGCAATGAGGCTTGGTCAGTCGGAAAATGGTGGCGCACTCTTCAGGGTGAGAATGGTACCGTGTTTGTTAGAGGCTACTGGTCAGCGCTTTTTGTTCGTGAAGACGATGGTTGGAAGGTCCGCATGATGACCTTCAACGAGACGTTGCCGAAGGTTGGTCCCGCAAGGGCGCAATAACCTCTCCGACGACTCGACCGGAGTTTGCGTTGCCGCGAATTCCTCGGGCGTCACGGCGCTACCCACCTCGTCCGCCAGCTGTTCCTCTATCACCCGGCGCTCCCATTTGCCGCTGCGCCGATCAGGAACACCCGCACCGCCTCGGCGTGAAGCGAACCGAACGCAAGCAGGATGACGGCTGTCGAAAGCAGGAGCGCGGCGGCGAGCGCGATGATCACCCATCGCGCCACCCACGGCTTGCGCAGCGGAGAGCCGACGAGCAGGCGGTCAAGCGTCGAATCGACGGGGACGCGAATTTCCCTGCTCATGGGAGCATACTCTTACGAAGGACTTGCTCTTGGCAAGGTGGAGGCTCGGGCCGCGAAGTTCGGTGCCGTTCGAGCGTGCCGCTGCGCGGTCATGTGCGGGCGGCATCACGCCCGGAGGCAGGCAGCGACGCTTTCCGGTCGCTATTCTCTCATCGCCAAAACCCGCGGACCAGCTTGTTTACAGGCTCCGCTGACTTTTTAGGAGCCGGCTTTTGCAGAGGAGGCTGTGTCAGCCGCCTGTCGCAATCAAGCCGCGCCGCCGCAAACATCAGGACGCTTCCTGTTGCCGATCGATCGAGTTGGCTGTTAGATAACTACGGGACCCATGGCTTACTCGCTTGCCCAGATCGATTGGTGTGATGTTCCGCTGCTATCCCCGATGCCAGATCCAGTCTGGGAGAGGGAATTCGCGAAGCGGCTCGGGTTCACGTCGAGTGTTGCCAAGTTTATCACTCCGGTTCGCTGGATGATGCGAGCCGACGAATTGATGCATTCGCGCGTCACACCCAATGTGCCGGTCGATTTGAGAGCATTGATCAGCCTCGTGGTGGCGATGGACAACTCCTGCCGGCATTGCTACGGGGCCTTTCGGAGCATGCTCAAAATAATGGGCTATTCCGAAGGAATTATTCGGAGGCTGGAGGAAAGTCTGGCCGTGAACGAATTGGCGAGCAGAGAGAAGACTGCATTGGAATTCGCCCGGAAGGTTTCGCATTCTGCGCCGCGCCCGTCGGAAGCCGATTTGCAGGAACTGAAGGCTGCCGGCTATTCTCGGATCGAGATTGCCGAGATCGCTTATCTGGCCGCCATCAACGCCACCGGCAATCGGCTGGCGACTCTCCTTGCCTTGCCACCCGATCCGTTGGAAGAAGTGGGAGCCAACTGGTTTAGGAAATTGAAGCGGCCCTTCACACAGAAGGAGTTTCGGGCGACGCTTTCTCCTATTAGCATTCCGGACCCTCCGCCATCCTATGCGGGTCCGGGCGCGAGAGTCATCGAGGCGTTTGACGGCTCTCCTGCCGGCGCGGCGGTGGCTACCATCCTCGGTGGGGCGTGGGAATCGGGCATCACCTCCAAGCGTGTCAAAGCGCTCGTCTTTGGCGTGGTAGCGCGGGGTCTGGGTTGCGCGGCTTGCGAAGCTGAAGCTGCAGACGCTTTACGACACGAAGCCTGGACGGATGCCGAGATCGAGCACGTCATGACGTATCTGACTTCCAAAAAGCTCGATCCCTTTGAGCTGAAAGTCTTGCGGTTTGCCCGCGAAACGGTGCGCTACCAGACTCGCCGTGTTCAGGAACTCGCGCAGAACTTCGCGAAAGGCCTCGAAAGGGAGGTGCTGCTCGAGATCATCGGCCTGGTTTCCTATGCCAACGGTCTCGCGCGTATGAGTATCTTGCTTCACCGGTGTTGACGGCGATGACACGCTGGATTGGAGTCACCGCGGCTTCGATCTTCGCCAACGCGGTGCTCATGTTTGCACTTCACCGTCTTCGGAAGAGGACACAACTCCTCACCATTGCTCGCGAGAAATCCACACTGGACCTTCAGAATTTGCAGCAGGCTTTTCATCAGTTCGCACCGCGACGCGTGGTGGAGGAGGTGATCAAGCGCGGCGTTTCGACATCCGGCGAGACCCGCGAGGTGACGGTTCTTTTCGCGGATATCGTTGAGTTTACCGCGATGAGCGAATCGGTTGCGCCGGAAACTCTGGTGCGCATTCTCAATGGCTACTTCGAGGCAGCAAGCACAGCTGTGACCAACCACGGAGGTCACGTCGCCAAATTTCTCGGGGACGGTATCATGGCCATTTTCGGCGCTCCGGAGAACAACGTATGGCAATCGCTGGACGCGGTGATTGCTGCTCTTTCCATGCGGGAGGCTGTTATAAAGTACAACGAGGAGCTGGGGCGGCTGGGTCTGCCGTCCCTCGATGTTCGGATGGGCATCCACAAGGGAACCGTTGTGGCAGGCGTGGTCGGCTCGACGGAGAATCTGGAGTATACCGTCATCGGGGATGTCGTGAATACTGCGGCGCGAATCGAAAACCTCACGCGCAAACACGAAGTCGATATCCTGATCAGTGCCGATGTTCGTTCTGCGCTCGATGGCCGCTTCCAAGTGCGCGAACTTGCGCCGGAACATGTGAAGGGAAAGGCAGAGCCGATTGTTACGTTCGCAGTGGAAGGATTTCGCAGCGAGTTTGGAGAAGGCGACTGAAGGCCCTCACGTTTCAGATTTTCGCGATTGTGCGTCCTCGCCTAGCGCCGTCGCGATTTCCTTGGCAATGCTGGCGGCCGGCTGCGGGTTTTGGCCCCCTTAATTCCGTCCAGGCTCAGAAAATAATCCGACGCGGCCCCTACAGGTGACGCAAGCAGTAAGACCCTAACAACCAACCCATCATTTCTCGAATCGTCATTGCTGCTATTAATTCTTCTTTCCTTCAGCTCTGGCAACTTTCTTCTGGCGCTTTAGGACCGCTTTCTCGAGCTTTCGGATCTTCTGGCGCAACTCAGCGTCTTTCTCATCGCAATGCTTAGCCCCCGGCAAAATCTTGTGTGCTGCTTCAAGTGCCTCATAAAGGGCTTCATATTCTTTTTCGGTCATAGAGCTGTGTGTTAACTCCAGTCTCCGGGATTGGAGCGGTGCTGGCAATCGAAAGGTTGAGGAAGGAAGGAAGATGAGCGCGAAACCAATGGCCTCTTCCGTGCAGCGCCTTAGCTCATGCCTCGTCAGGGTTAGCTGGATTATACGGAGGAGCTTTCTGTCTTTTCAGGTTTCTGATGCCTGCCGCTGCCAGTTGCGATCGAGCCGCGCAAAAGCCTCGCCGCCATTCCGCAAAGCCGCTGCCAAGATCATCCCCAACTTCTTTTCGCAGTTCTTCCTCGGTCTCCACTACTTTGCGGGTATCCTCGCCAAGCGATTGCACACCCATGGCGTAGCCTTCCCGGAACTCGTTGTTTCGATTTCCGATCGCGTTCAACTTGTCACTCTTGCCATATCGCTCGCGGTGAATTCTGCCAGCAGTGTCCTCTTTCATCGGGTTTAAGTGAGTTTCTTGGAAATGGCTTGAAGAAGCTTTCATAAATTTGGGTTCCGACAAAGGCTGCAACCAGCGCCAGGGATCGGAAGAAGGGATAGGTACCGTGGAAAAAAGGCTATTCCACCGTGAAAAGCGCCCAGCGCTTGAGCGTAACATTATGTACACGTCCCGGCGGACGCGTGTAAATCAGCAAAACGTGATAGGGGAGCATTTTGAAGTTCTCAAGATCTTATACGAACGGCCTCTTCGAACTTGCGCTTCTTCGCGAAATATCCCCGCGTGCTTGAAGGTTCCTCGTGGTCAACTCACCGAGCATGTCTTGCCGGCAGTGGTGTGCGATGCAGCCGCGCGAACAGACGAAGCTCTGAGTGAGGCCTTCGCCAGTTCGCTCTTGACCCCAGAGATCGACGCGTTCGGCTAGGTGTTGCGGGGTTAAGTTTTGGCATTGGAATCAATGGTCAGCCTTCACTTCCATTAGATTTCACTTCCATTAGATATGACGTGAGATGCTTTATCTTTGCGTCTTGCATTACGAACACATCGCAGAAGACAGCGTTCAGGAAGCCGCCCTCTCTTTTGGCGCAGCGCACGCTGCCTTCCGCTATAACTACGTCGCGCTCTTCAGTCAGGCGAGTAACCGTTATAGTGGGCCTGCCGACAAAAGCGTCATTCTCAATCTCTTTGTCAAAAGCATCTTTCCCTTTGATGTGAAATATGCCAGGTATCACCCATTCAACATCGTCGGTCAAGCAGGACAAAATGTCTGCGTGATTAGTTTTGTTGAAAGCTTGCATGTAGCTTTGCACAGTCTGTTTATTCTCGCTCATAGCCTTGCTTTATTGTGACCTGCAATTGCCACTGGTCCGGCGGGAGGGATCCGGCAAACCTTGGAGAAGTCAACGACAACTCGCGCTGCTTTCAGTTTCCCTTGGCTGCGGATTCGAGAGCCTTTTGGGCTTGAGCAACCGAGGATTCGATTCCGATCTTGGAGCCCACGAGGGGCGCGACGTTTTCCAGGCTGGGAACGCTTGTGGGATCCGTGGCAGCGACGACGGCGGAAGGCTTCTGGTTTTGGCTTTGGTTGGCAAGGGCTTGTTTGTAGCGATTGACGCCGTCGAGGATGCACTGGGCGATTCGCTGACGATATTCGGGCGTGGCGATGAGTCGTTGATCGGGCATTCCGCTCATAAAACCGCCCTCGATCAGAATGCCCGGAATGCTAATATTTCGCACGACTACAAAGCGCGCGCGTTTTACGCCGCGGTCGGTCAGGCCCAAATTGCGGATCAAAGCCGCGTGCACGGTGGTCGCCAGAGCGATATTCGCCGGATCGTGCGAGTGACCGCGGTGTTGGACGTAATCGCTGTAGCTCAGATTTTCCTCGTCCATTGACGGCACGCCGCGCGGAGCAAGACAGTAGGTCTCCAACCCGGAAGCACCGCCGGTATTGCTCTTGTTAAAATGGACGCTGACGAAGATCGCGTTGGCGTGGCGATTGGCGAACTGGGCACGTCTTTCCAGCGGAATGAGGATGTCGGAGACGCGCGTGCAGCGAACTTGATAGCCGCTTTCCTGGAGGAGCGTCCTCGCTCGCAACACCACATCAAGCGCGGCGTCCTTTTCCTTGCCGAACGGCCCGGTTGCTCCACTGTCAATCCCGCCGTGGCCGGCATCAAGGATGACCGTATTTACAGTACCGGGATTCTTGATTTTCTGCGGGCGTAGGATGGGCTCGATAATCTTCACGACGTCCATCGCCGAAATCAGCGTTCGTCCATCCTTTGAAACGAGTGGAAAACAGAGCACGTATTTGACGCCATTGATGTAGACGTCGCGTCCGCCATTCACGCCCTCGATGCTTCGGCCCGGCGCGGCAAGGCGAAATCGCTCTCCGCTTGTGACGGGCAAACTCATCTTATAAAAGGTTGCGACGTCCTCAAGGGGGACATAACGCCGATTGTCGCAGATGACGATATTCCACTCTGCTTTGGATGCAGACGTCCAAACGAGCAGAATGAAACCAATCAGGACATGGCGCACGATGGCTGCAAGTTGATTGTGGTTTTCTGACGCTGCAAGCGGAATTTATGCCAGAACCCGGTTGAACGCGGGGCATTTTTGCGCAGAATCGACGCTCCATGTCCGAACTTGCGAAGTCCTACGAACCCCAAGCGGTTGAAGAGAAACTGTATGCCTGGTGGCTGGACGAGGGGCACTTTTTCGCGGACCCGGCTTCGCCCAAGCCCGCCTACTCGCTTGTCATTCCTCCGCCGAATGTCACCGGCGTTCTCACACTCGGCCATGTCCTCAACAACACCATCCAGGACATTCTTGCCCGGCGCGCCCGCATGACAGGTCACGAGGTGCTTTGGCTTCCCGGAACGGACCATGCCGGCATCGCCACGCAGACGGTGGTCGAGCGAAAGATTCGCAAAGAGGAGAAGAAAACGCGGCATGATCTCGGACGCGAGGAATTCTTGAAGCGCGTGTGGGAATGGAAGGAAAAGCACGGCGGGATAATCATCGAGCAGCTCAAGAAGCTTGGTTGCTCCTGCGATTGGAGCCGCGAACGGTTCACAATGGACGCGACATACGTGCGCAGGGTGCAGGAAGTCTTCATCGATCTCTACGGGAGGGGACTGATTTATCGCGGCAAACGGATGGTTAATTGGTGTCCGCTCTCGCTCACGGCATTAAGCGACGAGGAGGTGATCCCGAAGCCTCAGAAGGGATATCTTTACCATTTCAAGGTCGAGGTCATCGATGACCCAGGCACGTTTTTGGAGGTCGCAACGACGCGCCCCGAAACGATTATGGGCGATACGGCTGTGGCAGTAAACCCGCGCGACCCGCGCTACCTGCACCTCATCGGGAAAACCGTCCGGCGTCCGCTCCCAATAGAAAATCAAGCGGCGTTGCCGATCATCGCCGACGAGGCTGTGGACTTCGAGTTTGGCACCGGGGTGCTTAAGGTCACCCCTGCGCACGACAAGGCGGACTACGAAATCGGCATTCGGCACGAGCTGGCGGTCCTGGACATCATGAATCCAGACGGAACAATGAACGAGTTGGCGGGCGAGGATTTCGCGGGTCTGGACCGCTTCGAGGCCAGAATCGAAGCCGTTGAGAAGCTGCGCGAATTGGCCGTTCTCGTGAAGGAAGAGCCCTATGAAAACAATGTCGGCTTTAGCGAACGCGCTGATGTGCCAATCGAACCGCGTCTTTCCGAACAATGGTTTCTAAGGTATCCAAAGACCGCCGAGGCTCGCTCAGCCGTGCGCGATGGGCTCATCCGATTTTTCCCAGAGCGCTGGGAGAAGGTCTATGATCATTGGCTGGAAAATATTCAGGACTGGTGCATATCGCGCCAGCTCTGGTGGGGCCATCGGATTCCCGTATGGTACAGACAAACAGAAAAATCCGGATTGTCATTCGGCAACGAAAGCAAGCGGGAAGATCCTCCCCGCATTCTCTGCCAGATTGACTCTCCTGGCGAGGGCTGGGTTCAAGATGCCGATGTGCTGGACACGTGGTTTTCATCGTGGCTGTGGGCGCATGAAACGATGGATGAACCCACCCGAAGGAAGTTCTATCCCACCAGCGCGCTGGTGACCGGGCCCGACATCATCTTTTTCTGGGTCGCGCGGATGATAATGGCCGGACTGGAATACATGCACGAAGTGCCATTCCGGCATGTGTATTTCACGGGAATCATTCGCGACAAACAGGGACGGAAGATGTCCAAGAGCCTGGGCAACTCCCCGGATCCGCTCGACATGATTGCAAAATACGGGGCAGATGGCCTGCGCTATGGGCTCATGCGCATCGCGCCACAGGGACAGGACATTCGCTTTGATGAGCAACAAATCGTTGAGGGCCGGAATTTCTGTAACAAGCTTTGGAACGCGTGCCGGTTCCGGCTTTTGCAGGGGTCTGTTGATGGAACGGCCGATCCCTTTCGCCATCCGCTATCGATCTTCGCAAAGGACCTCGTGGCGAAGCTACACTCGACGATCTCTCGAGTCGAAACTGGATACGCCAGCTACCGCTTCAGCGAGATCGCTCAGTCGCTCTATGATTTTGTGTGGGCCGAATTTTGTGATCGCTTCATCGAAGTGGCGAAGGCGGATTTCGGCGACCCGGCCCGGAAACCCGGCACGTTGGCGACGATGGACTACGCCCTGAGGCGCATTCTCCTTCTACTGCATCCCTTCACTCCCTTCGTCACCGAGGAGCTATGGCGCGGTCTGGGATTTGGCTCTGGCAGCGTTCAATTTGCTGGCTGGCCGCAGGCTGAAGAAACTCCACAGGAGCCAAGGGCGGAGATGGTATTTCGCGCGGTGACTCTGGCCCGCACGTTGCGCGCAAATTATCGCCTTCCCTCGAGCAGACGTCTGCGGTGGCTGGTGCAGACGCAGGATGATTGGGTGAAAGCGGAGTTCGCTGTCCTTGGCGCGTTGCTCAATGCGGAATCCATCGAGGCGGTCGATGCGCAGCCATCCGGGGCCGCGGCCTGTCCGACGGAAATTGGCGTGATCTTCCTGCCTCTGGAGGGCGTTGTTGACGCGGCAATGGAGCGGAAGCGCCTCGAAGGCGAGATGGCCAAAGTGCGGACGGAAATGGACAAAGTCGCGCACAAGCTTGCCTCAGAGTCCTTTGTTCAGAATGCGCCACAGGAAGTCATTTTCGATCACCGGCGGCGCCTCGAAACATGGTCAGCCAGGTTGGACGCTCTTCGCGGAGCTCGCGACGCCCTCGCCGGTTAGAGCAGATCCCGAAAGAAATTTCGGAAATTTATTTCGGGATTTGCTCTAGAAAAGGTACCGAGCGGAATCTCCACATCCAAACCGGATTTTTCTTGCCGTTGTCTTTGCGACGATCGCGGCGAGCAGTGTGCTCGGATGGTTGATGAGCCAGTGGCGAGTCGTGCCGGGCACAACTGGAGTCTGGGGTTCATCGCCTGGGGCGGCATCGGCGATGGTGGTAATGGCAGATCCGGTGGTCGTTGCACCCGCCGAGCCACAGTCTAGTCTGGGGTTAGCCTCGCCGTTTAAATTAGAATAATTCTTGATTAAGATTTGGTCGCACGTAAATTGAGCCGTCATGAAACCCGTCGCCCAAGGAAACCCCGGCTACGAGGAGACGATCAGCCACAATGGCCATCGCCTCACGCCCCAGCGTCGTGAAGTGTATGAGGTGCTGCTCGCCGAGCGCGATCATCCGACTGCGACGGAAGTCTTCCTGCGCGCGAAGCGGCGCATGCCCTCCATTTCGCTCGCCACGGTCTACAATTGCCTGGAGACTTTGGTGGACTGCGGCCTTGCCAAGCAGGTCAATGTGGAACGCGATGCAACGCGATATTGTCCGAATCTCAACGAACACGGGCACTTTATGTGCGAGCGCTGCGGCAAGGTCTTTGACGTTCCGCTGGCCTCCAGCAAACGTGTTGGGCGCACATGGGACCTGCCAGCGGGTTTTACCGTCACCCACAACGAGATAACCCTGCGCGGCGTGTGCGCGAACTGTAACACCTGAAACTTCAAAATCCGACTTCTCTTTTCGCCATCCAATGAGCCTATCGATCCAAAACCTCCGCGCCAATATTGGCGCCTGCGAAATCTTGAAGGGCGTGAGCCTTGAAGTCCCCAAAGGCGAAGTGCACGCTATCATGGGCAAGAATGGGTCCGGCAAGAGCACTCTCGCCAAGGTGATGGCCGGCCATCCTTCTTATGAGCTGACCAGCGGCGATGTCCTTCTCGACGGTCAAAGCATTCTCGAAATGGAGCCCGACGAGCGCGCCCGCGCAGGACTTTTCCTGGCCTTCCAGTACCCAATGGAGGTCCCGGGTGTGACGATCGCCAACTTTCTTCGGGCCGCTCTTCAAGCGCGGCTGCCCGAGGGCGAGGAACTCGACGCCGTCGCATACTACCGACAACTCTATGCGAAGATGGACGCTCTGAAGATACCGCGCGAGTTCACCTCTCGCTCCGTCAATGAGGGCTTCTCCGGCGGGGAGAAAAAGCGCTGCGAAATCTTGCAGTTGGCGCTGTTGGAACCCGCCTATGCCGTTCTCGACGAGACCGACAGCGGCCTGGACATCGATGCGCTCAAGGTGGTTGCCGAAGGAGTCAACGCCCTGCGCTCGCCGGATCGGGGATTTCTTGTGATTACTCATTACCAACGGCTGCTCAACCATATTGTGCCGGACGTCGTCCATGTGATGGTGGACGGCCGCATCGTGCGGAGCGGCCAAAAAGATCTCGCCCTAAAGCTGGAAGCAGAAGGCTACGACTGGGTGGAAAAGGAGGCGGCGCTTGCAGCTTAGAAAGAGAGGACAAGCCATGAGCACAGATACAGAACAAAACATCTCAATCGACCGCTCGATCGGCGACTTCCGTTACGACGTTGACTACGCGTTCGACGCGGGGACCGGCTTGAGCGAACGAACCATCGATTACATATCCGACGTCAAAGGGGACCCGGACTGGATTCGCGAATTTCGCAAGGATGCCTACCGAAGATTCGTGGAAAAGCCCATGCCAACGCATTGGGCCAGCCACGATCTTGACAACATCGTCTTCGACAACATCCGCTATTACCTCTCCCAGGGCACGGCTCCAAAGCGCTCGTGGGATGAAGTTCCCGAGAATGTAAAGCGCACATTCGAACGGCTTGGCATTCCCGAGCAGGAGCGAAAGTTCCTGGCTGGCGTGGAGGCTCAATTCGACAGCGAAGCCGCCTATTCGAACATCAAGAAGGCAGTCGGCGAACAGGGTGTAATCTTTGTTGGCTCGACAGAAGGACTGCACAAGCATCCTGAGATCTTCCGAAAATGGTTTGGCAAGGTTATCCCGACTGGCGACAACAAGTTCAGCGCGCTCAACAGCGCCGTCTTCTCCGGCGGGTCATTCATTTACGTGCCCCCCGGGGTAAAGGTGAAGCATCCGCTCCAGGCCTACTTCCGCATCAACGCGGAGAGCTTCGGCCAATTCGAGCGCACGCTCATCATTGCCGACGAAGGCAGCGAGGTCATGTACATGGAAGGCTGCACAGCGCCAAAGTTCGAGACCACGACCTTGCATAGCGCAGTCGTCGAACTCGTCGCCCTGCCCGGTGCAAAGATCCAATACGTCACCGTCCAGAATTGGAGCCCGAACGTCTTTAACCTGGTAACCAAGCGCGGTCTTGCCCATGAGGAGGCTGAGATCAAATGGATTGACTGCAACATCGGATCGCGCCTGACAATGAAGTATCCGAGCGTTGTGATGAAAGGCCGCAAGGCGCGCGGTGAAGTAATCTCCATCGCGCTGGCCAATGACGGCCAGCACCAGGACACCGGCGCGAAGATGATTCATGCTGCAAACGAAACGACCAGCAACATCGTCTCCAAGAGCATCAGCGTCGGCACGGGACGCGCCACTTACCGCGGTCTGGTTCACGTGCCCAGGCATCTCAAGGGGTGTAAGAATAACACCGAGTGTGACGCTCTGCTCATCAGTTCCCATAGCCGTACGGACACTTACCCGGCCATTTCCGTGCGGGGCCAAGGCAACGCCTGCCAGCATGAGGCCAGCGTCAGCCAGATCAGTGAGGATCAGATATTTTACATGCAGCAGCGCGGAATTTCTGAAGGGGCAGCCATGAGCCTCGCAGTCAATGGCTTTGTCAACGACCTGGTCCAACAGTTTCCTATGGAATACTCCGTCGAATTGAAGCGTCTGATCGATCTCGAGATGGAGGGATCGGTTGGATGAGCGTCACTGCCACCGAACCCGTATCCAAGGAAGCCGAACAGAACTGGCCTGCGTGGTTTCGCGACCAGCAGGCCTCAGCATGGGCTGATTACGAAGGCTCTCCTGATCCCACTCGCAAAGACGAGCCGTGGCGCTTTTCAAATATTGGCGCGATTGGCTTGTCAGAATTCCAGATTGCGGAACCGGTTACAAGCGAAGGCCGGCTAATCAATACCTCGCAAGGCCTTGCCGGCGTTTCCGCGAAATTGGTTTTCGGTAACAATGCCCTGCTCCATCAAGATGTTGAGAGACTCCCCCAGGAGGTACTGCTCAAGTCGCTAGAGGCCGCCGCCCGTGAAGATGAGGAATTGTTTCGCAGGTTTTTCATGGCCCAGGCGGTCGAACTTGGCTCACACAAGTATGCCTCGCTGCACAAGGCGCGCCTCTCGACCGGCGCCCTTCTCTACGTCCCGAAAAACGTGGAGGTTGCCCTTCCCGTGGAAATCTTCCACTGGGTCGAGGGCGAGAACGCCTCCATCTTTCCGCACACGCTGGTCGTCTGCGGAGAAAACAGCAAGGTCACGGTCATCGATCATTTCAAGAGCGCAGATGGCAAGCGTGCATTTGCCTGCGGCGTGAACGACCTTCATCTCGAGCGAGGCGCACAGTTGAACTACATTGCCATTCAGGAATGGACGCGCGAGTCGCTCGCCTTCCATCTCAATTCCACAATCGTTGGCCGGGATGCCTCGTCGACCGCCCTGAACATTAACTTTGGCGGCGGGTTTGTCCGCGGCGAATCGCTCAGCCGCCTCATTGGCGAAGGAGCGCGAAGTGTCATGCTTTCTCTCAACCCGATGGATGGCGAACGCCAGATCGACCAGCGCACGCTGCAGGATCATGCCGCACCGCACGCGTCAAGCGACCTGCTTTATCTCAACTCTCTTGACGATGCGGCTCGCACGATCTTTGCGGGCCTCATCAAGGTCGAACCCGGCGCGCACAAGACGGACGCCTACCAGAAAGTGCGCAATCTGATGCTAAGCGACCAGGCGGAAGCCAATTCGATGCCCGGTCTTGAAATTCAAGCCGACGATGTGCGCTGCACCCATGGAGCAACCTCGGGTGAGATCAGCGAGGACGAGATCTTTTACATGCAGGCGCGCGGAATCCGCAAAGCCGACGGCCGGCGCCTCATCGTCAACGGTTTCTTTCAGTCCTTGCTCGAAAGGCTGGAATCCGAGTCTCTTCGCAAATACCTTGGCCGGATGGTCAGTAAAAAACTCGGCGTTTCGTCCGCTTGAAGATTCGGGCGATGTCGTCGCAAGTTTTCTCAGATGCCTGACGCCCTGTGAAGGCGTGATTCTGGCCGTCGCTGGCGGTATTGTTCTTAGCAGAGCCTCGACCATCGGCGTTCTGTGCGCCGGAGCATGGAAGCGGCGTCTGCACCGACACTTTGACGATCGTGCGACGCTGATCGCCTTGACGGCGCGCTGGTAGACGCCTGAAATTCTTAGCGCCAGAACTTTTCGCGCTCAATTCTCTGGTAGGTCCTCCGTGTCCTTCGCGAGCCCCTCCAGGGAGCCCAGCGCCAGCTCCCAGAACATGCTGTTGCGCTCCTCCTCCGAGGTCCGAAATCTCGGCGCGATCGACGTCTGTGCGCATCTCGAAGCTGATGGCCGCGGACTGATGCTCAAGGGTTTCTTTCAATCTTTGCTCAAAAGGCTGGAATCCGAGTCTCTTCGAACATACCCTGGCCGAATGGTTGGCGAGGAAAACGGCATTCCGTCCGCTTGAAGATTCGGGCAACGTTCGTCGTAGACAGTGTTCGATCCCTGACGCCGCCAGCGAGGACACGCCTGATTTTGGCCGTCTTTGGCGGCCACTCATATGGCTTTCTGTCGCGAGAAAGCCATGGACAATCGATGCCCCAAACGCAGGACGCTGGAAGCTTTCTCAGTATGTCGCATTTTATGTCTGGATCGGCGCGTTGATCGATCTAATCCTTGCGACGTTGCTCGCATTAACGGCGCATTGGTGGACGCGGCCGTTGCTCAACGTTGCACCCTTAGCTCCCAATCCCCGCCGTCCGACTCCCCGTTGGTTTTGGCCGCTCGTGGTCGCGGCAATGGCAGTCAATTCCTGGATCTGCTGGCCGCGGCTTTGTCAAAGCTTTTGGCACGACGAAAACTACCCTATTCGCAACGCGATCCTCGGCACTTACAGGGCGCTTCCAGACGGTTCGCTCGAGCTAAAGCGCGTTTCGTGGCAAGCTACATTGTTTTACTATAGAAAGCCCAACCACACCTTATACAGCGGAATAGCGCGTGCCTGTAATGACGTTTGGCAGTTGATAACGAAACCGAAGGGACTGCAATTCAGCGAGCCCGTAATCCGTTTTCCCGCCTATATCGCAGGAATTGCAAGCATCGCAACGATCGCCTTGCTGCTGAACGAGCTACAGTTCGCTTCAGCCGGAGTCGTGGCGGCCTTTCTTTCGGCGTTCCATCCCTGGCACATTCGCTACGCGAGCGAGGCGAGAGCGTATGCCTTCGTGCTTTGCCTGATTCCCCTCGTGATTTTTTTCTTCCTGCGGGCACTCGAAAACGGGCGCTTGCGATGGTGGGCGGCATTCGCAATCGGAGAGTTTCTCCTAATGTATTCCTATCCCACATGCGTCTACGTGTTGGTCGTTCTGAACGTTTGCGCGTTGCCGGCTATTTGGTGGCGCTGGGGCAGGAGTTCGGACGCAATCACGCAAATTACGCGCTTAACGGTTTCAAATGTATTCGCGGCAATGTTCTTTCTCCCGCTGATGCTGCCTTGTGTCCCGCAATTCCTCGCTTACGTGAAGGGAACACCCGGCCAAGGCGAGCTCGATTCGGAATGGGTGACAAACTTCCTCTCCCACTTGTTGGGCGGAATCCCATGGGGTTATCAAGGACACAAGCGTCCAAACGACAATCTGGAACCGGTGGAAGCTAACGATGCTGCCTCAACCATCCCAGCAATGTCTCTGCCCGCCGTGACCAAAGGTGGTCTCGGGTGAAATCGACCTGTCGACGGGCTTTTTCACCGTTTGGCGGGCGGCCGAGCAGACGCTGGACGGCCGAAATTGCTTCATCCGCGCTTTGGACAATTGTTATCCAATTGGAATATAAGCGACATTCGGGAATATCCGTACTGACGACCGGGCGGCCGCTAGCCAATCCATCCATAATCTTGGTTGGACAGGCAGCCCGATTAAACGCGTGATCGGTCGCATACGGAATCCAGCAAACGTCAAAATCCCAGTAGTGGTCTCGCACCGCCTCCTGCGACACCGGGCCGACACGGCGCACGTTAGGCAGGGCAAGCGCCGCAGCGCGCTCTCGCTTCCAATCGGACCTGCGGCCGCCACCACAAGGGACTTCTAAGCTTCCGAGAAGGACGAAGTTGATTTCGGGCAGCGCAGATGCCACCTTCGCAATTAGCCGCCAATCGACGCGGTCCATCAGATTGCCAATGTAACCTACTGTTTTCCAGGTCGGCACTCGCTGAGGCATTGGGTTAAGACAGCTCTCTACGACGCCAAGCGGGAAATGACGGACCACGACGGCCTTTTCGGAATGGCGAGTTTGCAAAGTATTGACCTGCTGCTGCGAAAGGCAGAGGGTTAGAGTGGAACGACGGACCATTTCCGCCTCCTCCTGTTCGATTTTTCCAGCGCGGGCAGGTTGGTAAAGACGATAGTCGTCCAAATTAAAGTATATTACTCGCTCGCTGGGGAGCCCGCGCAACGCTTCAGCGAACCAAGGATAGGGAGCGATAATCCAAGCTGCTTTCCTTCGGGCAGCTCCGCAATGCCTTTCGAGGCGCGCCAGCGTACCCTCTAACTTAGCGCGTAGAATCGGAGCGAAGAAAGAGGCCAGAGTGCCAACGCAGCCCGGAGGCAGAGCCCACCGTTCACACCTCAGTCGAAGAGGCCGCTTGCCGGCCGGCCAGCTTGGGCGCAGTCGGTGAAGGTCTCCCCAATCGTACAGTGCGATCGCAGCCGTGGCGTGTCCTTTTTCCGCAAGCGCGACGGCGAGGGCATAAACCCAAGGGGTGCTTGCCCCCAAGAACGCGAAGGTAAAAGGTTCGGAATGCCCTGACGTTTTTGGGGACACTTCTGGTAAGCAGCTTGCCCGCCCGGGCTCGAATTCCATGATATCACAGCCTCACACCTTCGCGCGGCGAATTTCCTCGTCGCGGCGCGCTGCCCCCAGCCGCGGCAATCCAGAGTTTTCTCAATGCGGGGTTTTGCAGTGCCGCCCAAGTGGAGTTCGTAGTCATGATCTGAGATGGGTGTCTTCACCCATTACAAAGGCGGTGCGGTTGCGGAGTTTCAGGAATTTTGCTCCTAAAAAAAATGCTTTCCGGAATCATCAATTGGTTCTTCAGTCCGGCGGCGATGCAAACGTGTCGCGTAGCAAATCCCGGCGCTCTCGATGATGACGTTCCGTCATGCGCTCGCCCTTCCCTGTGAAGCCCTCCCTAATGACCCCTATACGCGCAATTCGTTCCGAGTTGCAAAAGATCTAAAAATTTCTTCGTGCCTGTAGGAGGCAGGCTTGCTGGCTCGCCGATTTTGGCGCGGATTTCTCAGCGCGAGATGGCGACTCATTGCCGAGGTGGACATCGTTCAGAGGACTGGTTCTGAAGCCGACAGGATTTACAATTCGTCTCCAGAGCACCCAAAATTCGGCGAGCCAGGGCTCGGAAACGGCGGCTTGAATGCGTCGGCTCCGCAAAATTGCGTGGCAGGAAACGGTGAGGACGGCGCCTGCGTTCCGTTCGGACAGCCCGTTTAGGAAGCCTCTTTGACCGGGTTGGCCTCTTTGGCTTCTTTGGAGCCAACATTGAACGACCACCGCGCTTCTGTCTTTCTTCCGTTGACCGTTGCGCCTACGATCACCGTGACTTGGCCTGCGTAAAGCTTCTGGGTTACCTTGTAAGAAACGAGTTTGGTCTCCGGATCATAGGTTGCAGGAACCAGACCGACGCCGCTTATTCGCATCGTTACGCTTTTGGGATCTATATTACCCAAAGCAGCGAGGTTGGCTTTGATTTCGGGGTTCGGGTCGCTCACGGTCTCACCCTCCATCGGCTGGGTGACCATCGTCACTGCCGCTGGCATTGCGCTTGCGCCCTGACCACCTTCGACCGGGCCGGTAAAGCTCGCCGCCTGCTCGAAGACCTTTGGCTTCGTGGACTCGATCGCATAGCGTCCGATCATCGTCGCATCGGCCCCGTGCCCAATGCGCTGGCCGTAAACGGTAAAGGCCGCCTCGTAGCCCGCCTGCTTTGCGGTCTCTCGAACGGCCTCGTTATGGAGTCCATACGGATACGCGAATGCCTTGACCTGAATGCCGAGGTTCTTTTCTAGAAGTTCCTTGGAACCGGCGATTTCGTTCTTGAGCCAGGCTTGGTATTGCTCGTCGGTCTTCCCCTTTTTCGCATTGAGGGCGCTGTGAGAAACCGTGTGGCTTTGAATGTCAACTCCTGCGTCGCGCATCTCGGCGAGTTGCTCCCAACTGATGGATTGTCCTCCGGATTTCGGACCTCCCTTTATGTAGTCGGTGTAGATGAACATCGTAAAAGGATACCCGAATTTTTTCAGGATCGGCCACGCTACCGAGTATCCCGATATGTAGCCATCGTCGATGCTGACGATCGCAGATTTCGCCGGAATCCCTTTCTCTCCGCGCCGCCAGGCTAGAAAATCCGCCATGGGAATGACAGTGATGCCGTTGTCTTTGAGAGTCTGCATGTGGGCCTCGAAGTCGCTGGGCTTGATGGCAAGGCTGTCCTTCGGCTTGTCCTCGAACCGGTGGTAGCAAAGCACGACGACCTGTGAGCTGAGGTCGACAGGTTCCGGGGTGGCCGTGGGAGGAGGGCTGGCTTGGGCGACGTCCTGGGCTGCGGCAGCCCCGGCCTGGGGCTTCTTCTTGCAGGCGGCGAAAAGGAAGCAAGACAAGAGGAGAGCGGTGAACAAACGCATGTATTTCCGATAGCAGCCAAACACCTGTTTGCAACCCTGCTTTCAGAATGGCTTGCGGTTAGCGGGGCGGAGCCAAGTTCCGAATTGCTTTTTTACCGCTTCGCGCATTGAAAGATAGCGACCCTCGGGAGTGCCGCCTTTGGTGAGACCGCCAATCAGGTCCGCCAGGCTCAACTCGTGCAAATCGAAGCTCGTCGAGCTGACGGCAACCGCAGAGGCGTGGTGGGCATCGCTCGAAGCCGTCATGGAAAGACCTCGTCCCGTCGCGTACGCGAGCGCCTTTTCATTAAATTCCTTCTTAGCGGCCGCGTTGAACACCTCGATAGCTTTGAGGTCGAGCGAATCGAGAATTTCCTCGCGAATTCCGGAGCGCCAGTGATCGTAGGGATGCGACGGAATCGCCACGCCGCCGCGGTCTTCGATGGCTTTGACCACTTTCGCCGCGGGTTCTCCGCGCATCTCCGGAAGCGTGGTCCCGACGCATAGCAGATGACCATCCGCCGTCGAAACTTCCACCCCTGGAACGACGAGGAAGCCATGCGCGGGTTGTCCGTCGAGCCGCTCCAATCCCCTATCGATCAGGTATTCATGCACCTCGCAAGTGTCATGGTCCGTGATGGCGATTCCGCTCAATCCCCGGGCTCTCGCGGCCTCGATCAAGTCCTCCGGCGCGCTGGCAGCGTCCGCTGAAAAGTACGAATGAACGTGGAGATCGAATCGATGAAACATGGCTGAATTGCGCTTTCGTTTTGACGAACTGGATCTGTAGAGAGTGTACTATACTGCCATGCACACCGCTTTCAAAGAATGGGCCGTTGTTTGCGAGGCGCTGGGCACCGGATTACAAAGCGTAATTATTCGCAAAGGTGGCATCGCCGAGGGCAAGAAGGGGTTTGCTTTTCGGCATAATGAATTCCTTTTGTTTCCCACCTGGTTCCACGAGCAATTGGAAAAGACCACCTTGCCGCCGGATACCACCGTGCCCGATCACCCCGGCGAGGAACTGGAAGTGCGCTACACAGCGACAGTCGAATGGAGCGCGATCATCACGGATTGGGAGCGAGTGGCGCGCCTGCGGGCGTTTCACGTGCTCCGCGAAAGCGTTGTTGAAGAACGTTACCACTACAGTGAAACCAAGGGTGTGCATGTGGCGTTCGTTCGCGTGTACCGGCTCGATCCGCCCCTGCGATTGAAAAACGAAAAGAAATATGCGGGTTGCCGTTCCTGGATTGATCTGCCGGAGTTCGAAGGCAGGGTGCTGGTCTCGGTCATCAGCGACGAAGAACATCGGCGTCGGAAGAACCTGCTTGGGGAGTTGCTGAAAGTATAGTGAGTGCGGGGCAACTTCATGCGACGGCCAGCTCGATCCTGCGCTGATCCGGGCCGATATCAAAGAGAATCGGCACGTCGCAAATCTCCTCCATAGTGAGCTTATTGGTCTCCGTCGCAGCGTTCAGACTGCCGGGGAGTGTATTGAGAACGATTCCACGACAATCAAGCCCGCGGGCGCGGATGCTCTCGACGGTCAGCAAGGTGTGGTTCAGACAGCCGAGACGGTTCGCCACGACGAGGAGCACCGGAAGCCCGAAGAGCGCGGCAAGATCTGCAACCGTGGCTTGCGGCGTGAGAGGAACCAGCCAGCCGCCAGCCCCCTCGACAAGCAACGAACGCCGGCGATTTCGATGGCGCTCAAACCACGCCGCAAGAGCTTGAAGGTCCAAATCGCGATTCTCCAGGCGCGCCGCGACGAGCGGAGCCACTGGAGTCTGAAACCACAACGGATTGGAAGCTTCGACGGAGAGCTCATTGTCCGACGCTGCGCAGAGGGCCTCCACGTCATCGCGGGAGCCGCAGCAAATCGGTTTTAGAGCGACCGTATCAAATCCCGCCCTGCGCAACGCGCGTGTGAGCAATGACGCGACATATGTCTTGCCTACCGCCGTATCCGTTCCAGTGATGAAGTAATTCATGGACAATCAGTTAAACACCGCGATGGCCTTTGTGCGCCTTGCCTCACCTGTCCTGGCGGGTCGCGTCGAGAAACACCCGCTCCAATGTCAACTTTGGCTTGCGCGTCTCCAGGAGCTTCGCGCCGGAGGCGTTCGCGAGCGCGGAGATCTTTTCTCCAAGATCAGCGGATGCATCCTGGACTAGATATTCCGTCTGGCCTTCAACGGTGACAAGATCAGCGAGCCTTCCCTCGCGAACCATTGAACCCTTCGACATGATGCCAACCCGATCGCAGACCTCTTGCGCCTGCTCCAGCAAGTGCGAAGTCAGCAGAACGGTCTTCCCTCGATTCTTTAATTCAAGGATCAGATCCCGGATTTGACGCGAGCCCACGGGGTCCACGCCCGCCGTTGGCTCGTCCAGGACGATCAGGCGCGGATCTTGTATGAGGGCCTGCGCGAGACCGATTCGCTGGAGCATGCCCTTTGAATAGCCACCAACGCGCCGTTGCCCCGCTTCCTCGAGTCCTACGAGGGAGAGAAGCTCTCCGATCCTTGCGTCGAGCTGTCTGCCGCGAAGGGCGCAGATTTTTCCGTAGAATCGCAGGGTTTCCTCCCCTGTGAGAAACTTGTAAAAATAGGGATTCTCGGGAAGAAAGCCGACGTTGAAATGGCTGCGATAATCGCGGCTGTCCTCCCCGAAGATTTTGCTCTCTCCGCGAGTCGGGGTAACAAGCCCCAAGAGAACCTTCAAGGTTGTGCTCTTTCCCGACCCGTTGGGCCCGAGCAACCCGTAAATCTCGCCTTCCTGAACCTCAAGACTTAGATCCTTGACCGCGACCACTTTTTGCCAGCGCATTGGCACTGGATAAAGCTTGGTAATTCCGGAGATGGAGACGGCTGAAGCGCTCACTAGCAGGCTGTCGGACTCGGAAGTCCGAGTGGAAATCCTCCTCCAAAACCCACCGTCCAAAGAGATCCTACCGGCTGACATCCTGCTAAAATCGGCACTTCGTGCCGAAAACAGACGCAGAATTCGTGGTCTTTCTCCGCGAAGCGGAGTCTCAGCAGCAGGTCCGAAAGGGCGGGTTCATTTTTTCGGGGATTTTTCATGCTTCAAATTTCGACTTCATTCCAAGTCCGGCAGGCTGCTAGACGATGCGAAAGCCTCTGAAGGGACCGGGAATTTCGATTTCGGCAGCACGTTCAGCGGCGATGTGGCCGCCAAGCGTGCTCTCGCGGATTGCCCGCAGAAATGCTTGGACTTCTTCATCCTCACCGCTCACCTGCAATTCTACCCTCCCGTCGGGAAGGTTTCGCACCCAACCGCAAACCTCGTAGCCTTGGGCGATGCGCTTGGTGGTCCAGCGGAAACCCACTCCCTGCACGTAACCTTCGTAAAGAACGCGGCTCGCCTTCATTCGCGAACCTGACCGTCGCCACGCACGACGTACTTGTAGGTGGTTAGTTCTTCCAGTCCCATCGGTCCGCGCGCGTGAAGCTTATCCGTGCTGATCCCGATCTCGGCGCCAAAGCCGAATTCCCCTCCGTCAGTAAAACGCGTCGAAGCATTCCAATAAACGGTCGCTGAGTCTACTTCACTCAGGAAGCGCTCGGCGGCCTGCGGGTCACGGGTAACAATCGCATCGCTGTGATGGGAGCCATAGCGTTCCATGTGCTCTATTGCCTGATTGAGATCGTCCACAACTCGAACAGACATGATGGTGTCCAGATACTCGGTAGACCAGTCCTGTTCCTCCGCGCGGCGGAGGGGTTGGTAGTTTAGGGTTGAGAGTTGAGAGTAGGCGGTCTCGTCTGCGCGAATCTCGACGCCTTGCTTCTGAAATCCGGGAGCGGCCTTTCTGAAGTACGCTTCGGAGACGTCCCGGTGAAGCAGAAGCGTTTCCATGGCATTGCAAACTCCGGGGCGTTGGCACTTCGCGTTGAACGCGATGCGCTCAGCCATGTCGAGATCGGCCTCATCGTCCACATACACGTGGCACACGCCATGATAATGTTTGATCACGGGCATGCGGGCGTGTTTGACAACGGTTTCGATGAGGGAATGACCGCCACGCGGGATAATGAGATCGATATATTGATTCATGCCGGCCATCAAGGCTACCGCGTCCCGATCCTTCGTTGAAATAAGCTGAACCGCATTCTCCGGCAAGCCTTCGGTTGCGCCCCCGGCCTGGAGGGCGCCTGCGATGGCGAGGTTTGAATTTAGAGACTCGGAGCCACCGCGCAGGATCACCGCATTTCCCGTTTTGATGCAGAGTACCGCGGCATCGCTTGTAACGTTCGGACGCGATTCATAGATGATGCCGATTACGCCGATTGGCGTCCGCACCTTCGAGATGCGCAAGCCGTTCGGACGAGTCCACTCGCTGATCGAGCGCCCGACCGGATCCGCCAGTTCAGCGACCCTTCGGATGTCCTCGGCCATGCCGGCAATGCGCGATTCGGTCAGGCGAAGCCGGTCGATCGCAGCTGTGCTCAAGCGATGTTCCGCCGCTCCGGAAACATCCTTTTCGTTCGCTTCGAGCAACTGTGGAGTTCGCCCGAGCAGTTCGCCTGCCATGGCCCTCAGGATAGTGTTTCTGTGCTCTGTCTGCAGTGAGCCGAGGGCGCGCGCCGCGGCGCGGGCATTCAAGCCCATTTCACGAATTTGCTGTTCAAGAGTCATGCCTATGACGAGACGGGAGCATACACCAGCCCGTGCGCCTCCGCCACGCCCTTGCAGGCCACCCGGCCACCCATTATGTTAATACCGCTGATTAGAGCCGGCTGGCGTTTGATGGCCTCTGGCAGGCCAAAGTCGGCGAGCGTCTCGATGAAGGGATAGGTGACATTGACGAGCGCCTGCGTCGCTGTTCGGGCATATGCTCCGGGCATGTTGGCCACGCAATAATGAATGACCCCCTCTTCAACAAAAACCGGATGGTCATGCGTGGTCGGGCGCGAGGTTTCGGCGCACCCTCCCTGATCGATGGCGATGTCCACGAGCACACTTCCCTGTTTCATGCTCCGCAGCATCTCGCGTGAAATGAGCTTTGGCGCTCTCGCGCCGGGCACTAGCACGGCCCCGATAAGCAGATCGACATTGGGCAGAATCTCAACGAGGCTCGCCTCGCTCGAATACAGTGTGTGCGCGGTCTGCATGGTAATGTCCAGAAAACGCATGCGTTCGAGATCCACCTCCAAAATCGTCACGTCCGCACCAAGGCCGGTCGCCATGCGCGCCGCGTTTACGCCGCTCGTCCCCCCGCCCAGCACGACGACTCGTCCTGGGAGCACCCCGGGAACACCACCGAGAAGCACGCCCTTGCCTCCGTTGTGTTTGGCGAGGAAATATCCGCCCACGAGGACGGACATCCGGCCGGCGATTTCGCTCATCGGTTCAAGGAGGGGCAGGCGGCGGTTCACCTCGACCGTTTCATAAGCGATGCAGTTTGCGCCCGTCGCAATGAGGCACTCCGTAAGGAGTCTGTTCGCAGCAAGATGAAGATAGGTAAAGAGGATCTGGCCCTCGCGAAGCAGCTTGTATTCTGACTCCAGTGGTTCCTTGACCTTAACGATCATGTCCGCCCTTGCAAAAGCCTCTTCGTGGTTTTGAACGACTTTCGCGCCTGCCGCCCGGTAGTCCGCATCGTGAAAACCGATCCCCGATCCCGCATTCGATTCCACAAGAACGTGGTGGCCCCTTTTGACAAGCTGGTAAACAGCCGCAGGCAGTAATGCCACACGAAATTCCTGCTCCTTTATCTCTTTGGGGACTCCGACTGTCATTGCCGCAATATCTTCAGCTCTGCTGCCTGCTACAAGTTCTTTGCCTTATCACGGAAATCGGGTAATGAGTCCCGCCGAATGATCTCGCGCCACCTTTTGGTCGCTCTCGCCGCGCTAGGCGGGGTGACGGCGTCGTTCGCCCAAGAGGACGTCGAAAAACAGTTCCAGGAGGCTTCCGATGATTACATGCGCGATGAATTGGGCGTGAATGAAATCACAGCTCCTTCCATCGCCCAGATCTTGAAGGATTTTGGAAACTTCCTTCCGGTCCCATTTGAGATCATCGCGGCCAATCCGCGTGATGCTGTTTACGACAACCGGCTTCAAACTTCGTTGCACTTTGGCGCGCTTGTGGCGGACGGATTCATGCTCACAATCGCCGAGCGGTCCCAGGACGTCCAGGATATCGGCCGCGCGCTGATCCGGCAGTCTCGCGCGCTCGGCGTAGGGGATCGCCTGACCAAACGCAGCAAGAGCCTTTTCGAATACGTCGAAAAGGGCGACTGGCATGGGATGCGCGAGGAACTCATTCGAACCCAGGAGGACGTGGAAAAGTCCATGCTCGATCTGCACGACGAGCAGATGTCCCATATGATCAGTCTCGGGGGCTGGCTTCGGGGATTTCAGCTCGCCGCGAATAGCTGCGCGCAAAGCTACACTCCCGACAAGGCGCTCATCCTCGGACGCCTCGAGATCATGGATTACTACATCGACCGGCTGGATACCTTGCATCCGCGGCTGAAGAAAACCGAATTTGTTTCCACCTTTACCTCCAAGATCAAGAGCCTCCGCGATCTTGCGGCGGAGGCCGAAGGCCGGGCGCCGACCGAAGCCGAGGTAAAAAAGATGCGTGATCTCGCAAACAGCATCGAAACCGTCGCGCTAGGCCCGGTGGACAGTGACGGCAAGATTATCTCGACTCCCTCACAGTGAACAAGCCCTCCGCAGGCAGGTTTCTTGCCGCGGTCGACGACGCAAACGGCCGCGCATTTCGAGGCCTCGTTGATCGTTTCCTTGAAGACTCCCACGAACGATTTCCCGAGTCCGCCAGCCGCCTTGGCCTGGACGAGTTCAATTCACGGCTCGGCCAAAATGATATCCCTGCCCACCGCGCCCAGATTCGCTTGGCCGAGCAAACGCTTGCCGCGGCTGAGAAGCTGCCGGAGGCCTCGTTCGCCGGCGACGGCTGGCTCGACAGGCGCACCTTCCTGTCCATGCTTCGCACCGAATTGTTGAACGGACGGGATCTTCAGCGATGGCGCAACAACCCGCAGGTCCACTGCGACGCGGCGGTGGATTCCATCTTTGATCTCGCAATCCGGAACGCGGACGAACTTGGCTCTGTCCTGCCGGCCATCGAATCTCGCCTGGCCAGGCTGCCCGACTACCTGGCTGCAGGCGCGGCCTGCGTTAGTCGACCTGTTCCGCTCTGGACGAAACTTGCGCGGCGATCCTGCGAAGGCGCCGTAGGATTTCTCAATGAGATTGAAAGCGAATTACTCCGGCACAGCCCTTCGCCGGCGCGTACAAGGCGCCTTCTAGCCGCCGCTGCTGGCGCATTCGGCCGCTACGCAGACGGTATCGTGCGCAGACGCCCGGGAGACGTGCAGGGCTATTGCATTGGCCGCGCAAACTTCGAGTTTCTCATCCGCGAGCGTCTCGGTTTTGATTGGACGCTTCCCGAGGCACTGGCGAACGGCGAGCGTCTCGTGAGTCAACTGCGTTATCGCCTCGAACGCGAGGCCGCGCGCCACGGCGGCAAGGACACACGAAGCATCCTTGAGGAAGCCGCCGCGCAGTGGACTCCCCAACGCCCGCTCCTCGACGAATACCGCAGCGCCACATTCGCAATCAAAGCTAAACTCGCGGAACTCGGCATAGCGACGATCCCGAGCGGTGAAACGCTCAAAGTCCTGCCCGCTCCGCCCTTTCTGAGGCACCATTTTCCCACCGCCGCCTACAATCCGCCGCCGCCGTTCTCTGAGAAACAGGAGGGCATATTTTGGGTCAATGATCTCAGCCTTGGCGTTTCGGATCCGAAGAAGAAGCTTTCCGAAATTCGGCAGCATTTCGGCCTGGAGCTCACGAGCGTCCACGAGGCCTATCCAGGCCACCACCTTCAGTTTGCAATTCAAAACCGCCACCCCAGCAAACTGCGCCGAATGGCGGGACACGCGATCTTCTACGAAGGGTGGACGATGTGGTGCGAGCAACTTGCCGCCGAGCGAGGTCTGGTCGAGGGTTCGCACGCCCGTTTGCAGCAAATCCACGACGCGCTTTGGCGCGCCCACCGCATCGTCATTGATTGCGGCCTCCACAGCGGTTCATTGACGTATGAAGGCGCTTGCAAGGCTCTCGTGAACGGCGTGAATTTCACGAAGGCCCGCGCTGCGGGCGATGTCAATTGGTACACCAGTTCTCCGACGGTGCCGATGAGCTACTTGCTCGGACGCATCGAGGTTGAGAAACTTCACCGCCGCTTCGTAGACCGCGAAGGGTGGACTCTTAAGCAGTTCAACGATTGGATGCTAAGTCACGGGGCAATCCCCTGGAGTTGGATCCTTCGCGCGCACGATCAGCGCGTTTGACACCGACAAAAGCGCTTTCTCGTTAACCGCATCGGCCATAGCAGAAATCGCATCTTATAGTGCCGCGCCGCATCCCAGCCTATATCAACGGTTCTATGGCGGGTTGATTGCGCGACAGCGAGGTTGCGGTCAATTCCTGCAAACCTTGCGAGCCCGAAGCGCTGCAATTTGGCTTTTCTGTATTTTTAAGTCCATTCATTTATCAGAATTTTGATGTATAATGTCAAATTGGTAACATACTATAAATTTTATGGGAAGGGTGTTTTATGAAAAAGTATAATGTAGGACTTTTAGGGTGCGGTGACATTTGCGATATCTATTTTAAAAACGGTATAAATTCAGAAATACTCAATATGGCAGCCTGTGCCAGCCTTCATGAAGAAAAAGCCCATAAGAAGGCACAGGAATACAATATACCAAAAGTATGCAGTATTAATGATCTGATCAACGATCCTCAGATAGATATCATTTTAAACCTTACAGTGCCTGAAGTACATGCAAAATTCAATTTGGCGGCACTTGAAGCAGAAAAGCATGTTTATTCAGAGAAACCATTAGCTGCAATCCCTGAAGACGGCCAAAAAATTATTGGACTGGCCAAGGCCACAGGATTAAGTGTCGGCTGTGCGCCTGATACCTTTTTGGGGGGAAGACTGCAGACCTGCCGGAAGGCCATTGACGAAGGACTGATCGGTGAACCCACCGCTGCTGCTGCATTTGTTGTCAGTCCCGGTCATGAATGGCATCATCCCAATCCGGAATTTTTCTATAAGCCTGGAGGCGGACCATTGCTTGATATAGGGCCTTATTATTTAACGGCGCTGGTTTCCTTGCTAGGGCCTGTTAAAAGATGCTGCGGCTTTTCTAAAATAACCTTCCCTGAAAGGACAATTTTCTACGGTCCTAGGTCTGGAGAAACCATCAGGGTGGATGTGCCTACACATATATCGGGCACCATGGAATTCTCCACTGGCGTCATAGGTACGATAACAGCCAGCTTTGATATCTGGGATTCACAATTACCGAGAATCGAAATTTATGGAACTGCCGGTACTTTGTGTATACCTGACGTTGATCCGCTTGAAGGCCCCAATTTGTTTGGGGGGCCTGTCCTTATAAAAACAAAGGAAACGTCCCGCTGGCGTGGCTTGCCAAGAAAACCGGAGCTCCAAGATTGGGATGAGCTTCCTGTCATCCACAAACATAATGAGAATTCCCGTGGCCTCGGGCTTTCGGATATGGCATACGCCATCAGAGATGGGCGGCCCCATAGAGCAAGCGGTGAAATGGCATATCATGTACTCGAAATTGGGTATGCATTGCTTGAGTCTGCGAAAAATGGGCAATATTATCACCTTTCCAGTACCTGTAACCGCCCCGACCCGTTGCCCGTTGATTTTTCTCGATAGCCGCCGCACAATCCTTGGGCTCGCGTGGACTGGCTGGAGATCAGCGCGTTTGAATGAGAGCCTTGAAGGACTCGCCGGCGCCGCCGGGGGAATGAAGAATCTCTTCCACACCGGATCGGCTTTTCACCGCGGCGTTTGCGAAGTCGGGGCGGCGCGGGACTCGGTGCGCTTTGCTTCTCATCATGACCCTGTCTTTGTAAGGAAGGACGTTTCAGCGATCAGGCTCTCCATCTCATCGACGCGTGCTTGCAGAGCAAGCTGTCGGAGAGTTTCCACCGAGGGCGGTTTCGAGGACCAGCAGTAGATTCCGACATCGAGGTCGGAGTTTTTGCCGGAGGTGCCTCGTGCCCAGGATCCTCCCAGGGTCACCGCCACCACGCGTTCGATCTCGCCGAGCCGTGCTGCGACGCTCTCAGCGACCGATAGAGGTTCGATCCGGCCTTCCATCTGGTTCCTCAAGAGACTCTGGCAATTTAGATCGGTCCTTATGCTTGGGATTCATCCGCTTCGAGCGCTTCGAATACGGAAGTGATTTTCGAGGGATCCAAGTGCTTATAGACCGTAGTAAGCGCAACAGGCAGGCGTTCTGCCATTGGGAACCCAGGCGTCCCCAGATTCTCCGCAAGAAAATTCCATTCCGAAATGATTGATGGACGTTGCGCGGTAAGCTCGCCAAACCAAGAGCCGACCTCGTCGTCGTTTCCGCGCGAGGCAGATAAGGCGTCCTCCTTTTTAAGACCGAAGAAACTCAAGAATTGGGCATTCACCCCGGTGGGATGGCAAAACCGGACCTCGTACTCCGAAGGCAGGGCGCCACTCTGAATCAGTCTCGCTTTGGCAATAATGCGAGGCAACCACATGCATCCAGCGAGCGTGGCACGTGGAGGCGGCAAGGCGATCAATGTAAGCTTAGGCAGGCTCATCGATCGGAATACGGAAGCTCTTGACGTGCTCCTCCCAGATGCGCTTCACGCCGTTCCGCTCACGCCTGATGAAAGTGCGGTCTTATTCATGTTGTATTTTATTCGATCGCTTCAGGAGACGATTAAACTCTTTTAGCTGGGGCGCAATTGATAGGAAGTTCGCGCAGGTCGAGCCATGGAGCGAACCATGGGCTACGTCTTGATGACAATTGGGAGATCGTTTTTCTAGGATCTCGAACGCCCTGCCGAGGCGCGAATCGTCTCGAAGCGTTCAATAGTCTAGTCTGAGCGACAGCGGAAACACCCACTTTGCCGATCGTGACCCCTGTGACCGCCCGGCCTGGATTCAGGCGCTACGATCCATCCGACCCCAACATCCTCGAGAAGTTCATGACCTGGGTTTGCGGCATCGCAGCCGGGGAGTTCAAGCCGCTCCTGCAGGGTGCAAAGATGGTTACAGTAACTTCCCCCCAGGAACCCGAAAATCTACGAGCCCATATCGTCGGATTCGGCGTCTCACTTTTTCGCCAGATTCGCGGTCGGGATTGCTTGGCTGAACTGCCGCAAGTTCAACGACCCTGCGCGTAACATGTAGGTGATCGCGGTGACGAATGAGGACTGGGTGAAAAAGCTGCTTAAGCTCTGCGAGCAGAAGCATGGCCAAGACGCGCCCGCGATGCGGCAACTCTGGCGACAATTCGACGCGATACGGCAATCCGAGCGAGACGCAATGCAGCAATTCATGTCGGGCAGGCCCTTGACGAGCACAGCGGACCAGTAAAGCGATAACTCAACGAAAGGCACCAAATGCGCTTGTGACCAACGAGCACTCTTGACGTTAAGCGTATCAAGAAAATGGATTGCCACGAGAGCCGATAGATTCCCGCGCTATGAGTGCAGGTTCTTCTGGATTAGGCTTTTGACTTCCTGCGTCAGAGGCTGGACTTCACCGAGATACCGACTTTTGGTCCAGTTCGCGGGACCTTAGACGTTCCAAATTCGGAGGGAGTCTATTGGACTTTTGCCCTGGCGTTACGCTCGCAAATTGCCAACCGAAGCCATTTCATTGCTCTTCGCCCTGCGGGCCTCGTCACGGCGGCCCATAGGGCGATGCAGCCGATCGTATTGTTGTATTTAGGCTGTGACTTGCGTTTCATAGAATTGGTCCCGTCCTCTCTAATTACGAGCAGCCAGGCGCTAGTTGCAGCAAATTTCGGTTCGCGCGGATCTTGGGGTCGGTCCGTGCATATATGCAACCTCAGCGAGCCATGGGGTCACGTCTTGAATCCGCTTCTCCAAGCGTCGAACAGCCTGGGCGACCGCGGAATCATCCACTTTGCCGGATGTGTCCCGCCAATTCCCTGTTGGTTATCATGGTGTTCCTTCTCGCAAGCAGCAACACCATGTTCCTCCCCAATCTCTGACAAATTGGTTCCCACTCTTCCCGTTTGCAGCTGCTGACGGCTTTGACAATGTCCTTAAGGCGCGCCGGTTTCTTAATTGCCTTGAGGCGGGTTGTCCCTTGACATCGCCCTTGATTCGCTTTCGAGCCCCTTCAAGAAACTCCTCGCCCCCGAGCACAAATCCCGCCTTCACTTCCTCCAACGGGGATTCGGCGAGGCCGCATCGGATTGCCTCCTTAACATAGCGGCGGTAGGCCGTTCGTCCTCGTGCCGCACGGCCAAAACGAGATAAGACTGCCATGTCAATGGGCGCTGCTGACTCGATCGAATGGAGTGACAAGCAGCGTTTTTCATCAAACACCGCGATGAAAATCGCTTCGATCCTTTTCATGGTGGACCCCTCTTTCAGCGGACGACCTAATAGGATGATTTCGCTAAACCGTTAGTTCGCCCTGGTCGGGCGCTACCTTTTGCCCGGTTGAAAGGCTTACCCCCACACGACTTCCGTTGCGTGGAACGCGGATAGCCCGCTCCGTTACTTGAACCACGGTTTCAGCCATCGCGCTCGAAAGGCTTCGTGAATGGGACGGATGGAGGTGAATGGATCAACCGCGCCTGTCAGCGCGCCGCGTGGGAGTTTACGGGGATTGAACGACCTTGGTCGGATCAAACTCTAAGTTTCGCGAGCCGGAGGGATTCAAATGGGCCTCGAGACGAAAAAAGTGATTGCCCTGCGCAATCATCTTCAACTGGATACGTCCATAAAGGCCGTCGTTGATCTTTATGAAGTATTCACGCTGCGCTTGTGGTTGCCACTTCTCTGCCGCCTGCGACATCACGATCTCATCCGAAGGTTTGTAGCCATCGACAGGCGCTTCAAAATCAAACTGGTCTTTGCGTTCAACCAAGCCGCCCTTTGGGACGGAGATACGGCAGCGCCAGTCGTAGTGTTGTTTGGCATCCTTGGCCTGATCTACTGTCCACATCTCTACCCGAAGGTTTCCCTGAGGTGACATTCGACCCGTCGTCAGGTCCACTTCAATCGGTGTCCCATTTCGCGATATCCGGTAGGTCCTGCTACTGATATGGATTAGTGGGTCTGACACCCCCATCTTTTGCAGAACGAAAATGGCTGGATTGTCTTTAGTAGGCGGTTCCCTGCGCACGCTATCGGGCCCGATACCGTAAGCGAAGGTGTTCGCAGATTTGCCATCGATCATGTAATAGCCCTCTTTTCGAACTCCGATATTTAGAGCCGCGCCAACAATTCCCGCAATCGCAAAAGTGCCATCAGCACCGGATTTGCCCTGATATTGGCTTCCCGGAGCATTGAACTTGTCCAGCGCGCTATAGTTGACAGTAGCATCAGGAACGGGATCGTCATTCTGGTCGATCACCTTTCCGTGGAACGTGATCGGAGTGACTAAGGCTCTTTGGACTTTTGCAACACCTTCTTTGCGTTCGATAGACTCAACTATTGGCGAGGTTGGCGCTGTTTGCGATGAAGTGGATAAACTTGGTTCCGTTATCTGGGGAACTTTTTCTAGGGTTTGTTTGGATTGAGGTGCTCTTAACCACCAAAACACAACTGACACGACAATCAGCATTCCAATAAGGATGATTTTTCGCCGTTTCATGGATTCGCATCTAAACCGAACGAGTCTAGCACGGCATCATAAAACGGCTTTAGCTGCTGAATGCGTACATTGAATTGTCCACTGTGCTCGTCGCCAAAGCCGCTACTTTCTCCTGGCAGGTTGTAGCTCGCGGAATTTAGATCGATCGAACTATCAATCGAGCCTGCTGCTCTGATTTCTGCGCCCAGAGCCTTCCCCCACGTTCGGCAGGCGTAAGGCATAGCCTCAAATGGATCGGCGAGATAATGGTCAAGGACCTCCAAAGTGACGAGCATGTGATACTTATTAGAGTTTGGTACCAGTTAAGTTGTTGCGGTAATATCGGAAGTTGCCGGCGAGGGAAGCGTTCGGCGGTTTCGTCTGATCATTATTGACCTCCCAGGCGAAAGAGGTGGCATAGTCTTGCGGAAGACAAAAGTTGATCAGATTTCCTGGAATGTTCTTCAGACGGCTACGGTAGGCTACGGCACGAACGCTGGTGTCTATGTCATCGTCAGGAGTTAGCTCGTCCCACATGGTAGAAGTCAAGTGATTGTATGGATGTCTCTGCTTGATCCTTGTCTCATCCTCGTCATAACAAGCGGCACGGACCGCGGCCTGCATCAGTGCGTAATTTTGAACCTCGGCTCCAGCAAGTAGAGCGGAACCGACGACGATATTACCCATGCTGTGAGCTGCCACGTTCTTCGAGTAAGCGGACGGCAGGCTGTTGATGAACGACGCGAGCGAATGTCCTGCGGTCCATGCATTATACTCGCTATCGTTGTATTTGGCCAGATAACTTTCGATGGCCGGCCCGACATAAGGCAGCCAGCCATACTTATCATTCCAATATGTATTCCAGCGAAAGGCGGCAAAGCGTCCCTTGAACCCACGGTGCCAGAGTCTCTTGTAAAATGTTTCCGCGAAGTTGCTGGCTGTCTCAGGAGCCATCTTCCAGCCATGCACAAAAACAATGACATTTGGCTGTTCCGATGGGTCGCTCTCGAAAGTGACCGATCCCCACTGGTTTTCACCGCTGCCGTCGTAGCGCTGATACATCCTCTTGATATTTTTCAGATCCAGCCACACTTCCGGCCCCTTGCCGATCTCAGTTCCGTCGGATTCCTCAATCGTTAACACAAGCTGTCCCGTGCCTTCCTGCGACCCTTCAAATAGGAGACAGAGTTTCTCCTGGCCGCTGGAACCGCTCCAAAGATCCTTGGGTAGGATCAGCGACGTTTGACCGGCGACTGTGCCGATTGCCTCGGTGTCCTTGCCGCTGATCTGTTTCAGCGCGGCTGCGTCGTCGAAAGATTCAGCATGCCGAGCTCTTGCAGGTGGAACTCCGATATTCGTCGGGTTAATTCAAGTTCCAAGCCGGTTTTGATTTTGCCGGCTGCAACGTCGTCCTGCATTCTTTTCAAAAGCACCGGCATCGGACGTTGGACTTTCTTCCATAGCTCAATATCCCGCTGAATCGCTGTCAGATTGGCCTTGTTATTTGGGCCGGTCGTCAAAACCTGATTAGCCTCGGTTTCTGGCACGGTGAGAAGTGGACCGTAATTCGCTTGGACCTCTCTCATGACGGACTCAATCGCACGAGATACTTCGTCCGGCTTCGGTGCTTGACCCGCAGCCTCATTCATCATCGCAGTTACCTGCTGCATCAAAATGGCGAGGAACCTCTCTTTCAAATGCTCGGAAGCTGATGGTTGTTGGGCCAATGCGGATGCCAGTTCCGCAAACAAGAAAGCGGCGATTAAAGCACTCATAACTCAATTATCTGCGGCTAACGGCTTATTTGGATCAATTTGGATCATATTCAAGATTGCGACTTCCGGATGTTGGATTTAGATAACTTTCGATCACAAAAAAGTGTTCGCCACCGGTTGTTAGCCCAAAAGTGAACCGGGCGTAGTAATCGCCCGGTAACTTCGCATAATATTGTTTGTCCACGCCCTTTCGCCATTTTTCTGTAGATTGTAACATGGTGATCTCCTGGACGGATTGATACCCATCAACCGGAGCCTCGAAACCCCATTGATCGGTTCGTTCGATCAGACCTCCACCTGGCACCGAAAGGCGGCAGCGCCAGTTATATTGCCCCTGTGCATCTTTGTTTTGATCTTGTGTCCAGCATTCCAACTTCAGTCTATCTGCAGCCCCAGGTTGGCCTGTTCTTAAACTCACTTCAATGGGGCTTCCATTTTTAGGCACACGCACCGGTCGCGGTGCCACCCGTATTAGCGGCACAGTTTTACCCATTTTGCGCAGAGCCAAGATTGCGGGAGCATCAGCCGTCGGAATGAGAAGGTCAGTGTTGTTTTTAAGAACGTAGTTGGCTGTGCCTCTAGATTTCTCGGTGCTGTAGTAGCCTTCCTTCGACACTTCGACACTCAATGAGATGCCGCGAGCGTCGGTAATAGAGAACAGCCCATTTACATCGGTAATACGCTCATAGGTTGTGCCCTCTTCCATAGGATTGGGATTGTCATTCGCGCCAAGCTTTACCGTGGCTCCTTGGACTGGATTGCCTTTCTCATCCACAACTTTTCCCCAAAAAGCGATTGGCGTCAGGAACGCAGCCAGATGAATTCCTCTCGGACTGGTGTCTGTTGTTTTCCTTATGCTTGCTGACTCGCCTCGATCTGCAAGGTGCGGTTTGAGAGGAGCGGGAAGAGGTTCGCTGGAAGCCGCGCTTTTTCCGGTCGATGGATTGTCTTGCGCAGGAGATCTCGATACGGGCTTCGGCCGAAAATAGATTATTGCTCCAACCACCAAAATGCCGCTAAACGCAATAACAAGAACACGATTCATGGCAGAAACGCAATGTCACACCTTCTCAAGAGTTCATTGTAGAAAGGCGTTGTCTTTTGAAGCGTGAATGTGAACTCGGCGCTATGCACTCCTCCGAAACCGAATCCTGTCAAATCAACCTTATCGTCGATTGATCCTGCGGTGCGTCCGTCGGCACCGACGGTTTTTGTAGGAGATTGCGCCACGTAGGCCATGGCTTCATCCGGCGTGGTAACGTATCTTCCTACGGTAGTGTGATAATTGATCGCCAAACGTTGCCCCGCAGGGGCGCCGGGATTGTAGTAGTAGCCCGTTGTTCCCGCATTGTATCTTTGAGGTTTTGCTCCTAACGAGAACGGCGCTGAAGTGTAATTATTAAGTTCCCAAGCCTCTAGCGCATCATCTGCGGGCAAAAAGAAGTTAGTCAGATTACCAATTGCCGAGTTTAACTTGTAACGATAGCTAAGGTGTCTGGTTCCTTCGTCTGGGTCATAATGCGGTGTGGCATAACCCCAACCTTGATCCAACGTCGGGTTTTCGTCGTAGCAAGCTGCCGGGACTGCAGCATGACATAGGACATAATTATCAATGCTCATGCCCTTCTGGAGAGCTGATCCGCAAACAATACCTCCCATGCTGTGCGAGACGAGATTTTTTGTGTGGTCGCTAGGAAGGCTTGCAATGAACTGCTTTAAGCTTTCCCCGCATTTCCATGCGCGATATTCACTGGCATTGTAAGTGTAAGGAACAACAAAACTAGCATCCATCGTCGGCCAGCGCATAAACGCATAGCGTCCCTTGAATCCGCGCTGCCAGAGCCGTTTAAACATAGTTTCAGCGAAGTTCTGCGACTCTTCATACGTCATGTTCCAGCCGTGGATAAAGACAATTTGCTGGTTTGTTTTCCGCCATGATACCGGTAGACTGTCATCATAGACATTAGCGTTGGGGTCTTCCACCCATCCCATCGTCGGCTCGGGTGGCGTGGCGCTGGTGGTCTGTGAAGGCTCTGGAAAGTTGTCGGCAATGCCGGTCGCTTTCACTCGTCGATACATCTTGCGCACATTGACAAGATCCAGCCACACGCTGGGCCCCTCGACAATCTGAGTGGCGTCGGACTTGTTAACGGTTATGACAAGTTGACCCTTGCCTTCGGACGCCCCTTCAAAGATTAAGCATTTGTTCTGTGCGCTGGAACTGCTCCAAAAGTCTGCGGGTAAGATCAGCATGTCCCCGCCGGTCGAGACGGTCCCGATGGCAACCCTGTTGGCTCCATCGACTTGAGCGCTCGCCGCCGCATCATCTGTGAGGTACGAAGTCGATCCCGCCGTGTTCGCGGATTTGTAAACCTTGATGGCCGGAGCGTCCGTGAAATCCTTCCATTTCAATCCGACTTTTAAGGTGCCATTGGCAATCTCGCTGGAGAAGGCTTCAAATCGCAGCCAAAGTCGCGAAAAGTCTTCCAAGTCACGGCGTCCTTGAATGATGTCATCGAGATGATCAGCCTGACGCGCGGGGACGACGTCGTTTTCGCCATCGGCGGTTACCTGATCCTGATCATCATTACGCCAGAACCTGAAAGGCGCGTCTTGGGATGTGGTGTCCCTGGCTTCTCCTGAGAAGGCAATGGTTCCGTCCCGGTTGGAATCGACTGCGATCGCAGCGGGAATAAGGTAAAGAAACAAGGTGCAGCCGTCGATGTCAGGGTAGTCGCGACTTTTGGGGTCATCGTTGTAGATGATGTTCGAGTAGTTGACGGTGATGTCGATGGGTTCTCCCGGAGCGAGCACAGTTTGCAGCACTTGAAAAGAGGTTCCGATATCGGGAAGATGTTGAGCTTGCCCAAGGCGCTCATGAATCAGGCTTCCATCTAAGGTCACATTGCAACCGTCGTCCGAGAAGAGGGCGAGTCCATAGACAAATCGGCCCTTCTTGTCCTCCGGGAGCTCGGGCGGAGTGTATCTCCCCGAAAATGTCCTGAAATCATCCTTCTCGGAGCTTCGATAGGCGGGGCCCGCGCCCATGGCCTGCCGTTGCGCTTCAAGCCCGGCTTGCGTGATCGAGCCGTCTGCAGCGTTGCTCACGTCATGGATAAGGGCTGTCACGCTTTGACCGAAGAGGCTTGCAATTTGCCCAGGAAGGCTCAGGCCGACGAGAATGCAAAGGAAGACGCGCGAGACTCTCATTCAGCGGGCTCTCCTCTCTTTGAGCATCTGCTGCCAGGTTTCGATGAGTTTGGCTCGAGGTCGGGCGAGCTCTCCTCGCGTATCGACTCTGCGAGCGAGTTCGATAGCTTCCTTGAGATTGTCTTCAGCAGCCTTCAGTCCGGCCAGGCGAAGCACCGCGAGATCGCGAAGCCCAGGGTCGCGCGCCTGAGTGGAGAGCAACTCCAGAACACGCCTTTCCCTTTCTCGATCACCAGCCCGCTTGTAGCAGGCGTAGGCGCCCGTGACCACGTTCTCCCATGAACATGCGCTCGTGCGTGGCTGGCTGCGCAGCAAGGTCACATTGGGCAGCACCCACACATTGAGCAATTCCAGCGCCGCAGGCTTTGCCGCCGGAACATCCAGAAGAACCCACGCACAGTTTTGCAGATTTGCGATCGCGATCCCGCGATCATGCGGCAGGGGCGCCGTCCTTGCTTTCTGCAGCCAGCCCGCCACGTCCTCTCTGGTCATCCGGATTTCGCCGAATTCGGAGACTTCCCGGGCGATGCGGCCCGTCAGGAAATCGGTAAGCGCACCGGTCGGAAACTCAGCCAGGACGGGCGCGACGGCAAACCAAAGGCTTGCGCCCACCAACACGACGGAAGCCCGATTGGAAATCACGTTCGCGCCTGGTAGAACGGTTCGCACGGGCGCTTGTCCTATCACCCCATTTAATTACATCAAAACAAATTTCATACCCATGATATTTTTTTAACACCTGTATAGCTCGCAGCCATAAAGCGTAAGCGGCGCATTGGCGGGAGTTTGCGGACGGGGAATGGCAGTTTGCGCCATCGAGGAATTTTCATTTGAAATTTGTTTTTTCTGGAGCGCGGATGTTTCGGGACGGCGGGGAACAGAGCTTCGCGACAGAGCGCTGCAGCGACGAGGCGTCGCAAGGGTCACATCTTAGGCGCAGGGTGGCGAGACCTTTAAGGCTGGAGGCAGTTGGATACTGGTTTCATGTGACAGGACGGGGCAATGCGCGCGGAAAGATCTTCGCAGACGATGGAGATCGTCGGCGCTTTGTTGAGCTATTGAGCGAATTTGAAGCGCGCCGTGGTCTGGAAGTTGTTTGTTATATCCTGATGTCCAATCACTATCCGGTGGTGGTGGACGGCCCGCCCGATCTCGACGAACGACCTTTCGGTCGTGGCGCTCGTCAGTCGGTCTTGCTCGCGCTCCCCGGTCCATGCCGCCTTCGGATCGAGCAGAAAAGCGTACACGGGCTTGTTAGCATCGAGCGCCCACTGAACTTCCCACCATCTGAATCGGCGCAATATCATTTCGATCCTTAAGCGACAGATAGATGCCGCCTCCGATATCGGCGGGTATTTTGGCACCTTCTTCCCGAACTACCGAAACGCGTTCTCTCCCCTTGCTTTCCATGAAGAGTCCCATCTCGAAGATGACGTTGTCGCGAGGTGCGGCGTAGCTCTCCTCGCCTAGAGTCCTTGAACCGACGAAGTATCCACCACTCCGATGGGTCAGATTGCGTGATGCTTTGGTCGCCAGGGGATGAGGACGACCAAGGCATATCCAGGTGATATGGTGCGGGAGGACGAATCCGCTGGCGGCCAAGCGATTAGCAAGATGGGCCGCGAGAGTGGGAGATATGCGGGCTCGCAATTGCCGAAAGAAATCTCCAAATGGCCGAGGCGAAATGGCCTGTGTCTGCCAGACAGTCAAAGGCCAACGTCCATAGACCTCGAGAGCCGCTCGCGTCCGTGTGGGCGGTTAAAGTCCAGCGCCGGACCGATCGGAACAATGCGGGTCGGGTTGATATCGTCGTGCGTGACGTAGTAGTGCCGCTTGATGTGATCAAAGTTTACTGTCTCGGCGATCCCGGGGTGCTGGTAAAGATCTCGCATATAAGCGTCGAGATTGGGATAGTCAACGATACGGCGGACGTTGCACTTGAAGTGGCCGTGATAGACCGCGTCGAAGCGAACGAGGGTGCAGAAGAGCCTCCAATCTGTTTCTACGATGCGATTGCCGAGGAGATACCGGTGCGCCGACAGGCGCACCTCCAACTCATCGAGCGCTGCAAAGAGTGCGCGACAAGCTTTTTCGTAGGCTCGCTGCTTAGTCGCGAAGCCTGCTTTATAGACTCCGTTGTTCACGTGATCATAGACAAAGGCGGAGATATTGACCTGCTCCGCTTCGAGATCTCTCGGGAACAGATCGACCGAGGGATTGCCAAATTGATTGAAGACGTCATTGAACATCCGGCAGATGTCGTCCTCGGAGTTATTGACGATCCGTCGCGTTTCCTTGTCCCAGAGCACGGGTACCGTGACGCGCCCGTCAAAGCTTGGATCGGTCGCGGCGTAGGCTTCACTAAGGAAGGCGAATCCGTTTACCAAATCGTGGCTGTAACCCGGACCATCGCGAAATGCCCACCCACGCTCATCGCGCACTGGGTCAACGACCGTTACGCCGATTGCGCCTTGCAGGGCTTTTAACTGTCGCACGATCAGCGTGCGGCTTGCCCAAGGGCAAGCGAGCGAGACATACAAATGGTAGCGGCCCGCGGCAGTCGCGTAAGGCGTCGACCCATCTACAGAAACAAAGTCGCGGAATGCATCCTCCTGCCGATCGAACTCGCCCTCCTCGGACTGCTCATTTGGAAACTGTGCTTTGGTTGGCATGACAAAAGATAGCTCATGCTGACAGCAATTGATCAAGAGGAGCGTTGCCCGGCGACGGCTCAATGAACCGATCCTGCGGTTCGCTATTTCCGGGGCCTCGCTCCGCGCTTCCATGACACGCGTGCGAAGGCGTCGTGGGCGTGAATGCTTTCCTGGTTTATGGCCTGCACCTCGAATGAGGAAATGCGAGGGTCATCTTTGAGAAGAAGCGCGACGTTGCGCACGAGATCTTCGACAAAGACGGGGTTGTCGTGGGCCTGCATGGTGACATGGCGTTCGTCAGCTCGCTTTAGCAGGGCGTACACGGGAGCTGAGGCGGATCTCTCGGCAATCTCAACGAGCTCTTCAATCCAGATCCAAGCCCAGCCCTCTTTCGTCATACCTGGGCGAACTTCGATCGTAACATGTCCGCGTTGGTTGTGCGCCCCATAGTCGCTGATCTCTTTGCTGCAGGGGCAAAGGGTTGTGACAGGCACGACGACGCGAAGCGAGACGTCATCCTTCCTCCCGTTGCAGGACACTGAAAAGGTGCATTGACAGCATACCTTCGCGCGGGCTCCGCTAACTGGTGCGGCTTTGTCGATAAAATGCGGGAACGACAATTCCATATGAGCGCTTTCTGCATCCAGTCGCTTCTTGAGCTCGTGGAGAATCGCCGGCAAACTACGCAAGGTAATTTCCCCTTCGTGCTTTGCCAGGACTTCAAGGAACCGGCTCATGTGGGTGCCCTTGAAATGATGCGGAAGGTGCACCGACATCGAGATGTCAGCCACAGTGGCCATTGGCTTCCCGCCCCGGCTCTTCACACTGATAGGGTAGCGAAGGTTCGTAATGCCGACCTGATCAATAGCGATGCCCCGAGTGTCCGCGGTGCTTTGTATGTCTTTCATGCCTGTTGGGGTGGCGACCGCGCTAGGAGACTGATGAGAATTGACAGCAACGTGACATGCGTTGGTTTCCAACATCCTTCTAAGGCAAATAATACTCCGCCCATGAAGAGGATGTTTCCCAAACTTTGACCGAGACAAGCCGGACTTCCCTGTCGAGGGGGTAGCTCCTATCCAGTCGCGCGAAGTCGTCGGTAAGTTTTTTGGCGAACGTTTGAAAGATTACACGTGCCATGACCTCTGTGGTTGGGTCCTCATCTTCGAAAGCGATAATCCTGTCTCCATAGCGCGCTCGCAATTCCGGATAGGCCGGGTCAGCAGTGTTGACGCATATCGAATGATCCAAAGTTTCAAGGTAATCGCCGATGAGCTCCTTCACGACCAAAAAGTCACACACCATTTCGTTCCGATTGAGATGCTCGGCCTCGAGGATGAACTCCACTTTGCGCGTGTGACCGTGCGGAAATTTGCACTTGCCGGGATGCTTCGACAGCATGTGGCCGCTTTCGATATCGATTGTCTTGCAAACGCGATATGGCATTTTGGTCAACAAATCGACCTTCCGCGTCGAGGCAAGCGCAATCTTGCTCCACCAAACTTTCCAATGATACCCTGGAAGCAATCCAGTTCCGGGAATGATCTTCAACACGTGTTGGCCCGCGGCCGTGCTCGCGCGCAGAGGAATGCGTCGTCCGCGTGGTGCGCGGCCTGATGCGCGACTTGATCCGTTTGCAACGGCTCTCGCGCACCAATCTCGAAAGCAGCGACCCGGCCGCGCCGTAGCCGGAAGTAGTTCGTAAAACCGATGCGATTTGTCAACATGTACGCCGACTCGGAAAAAGCGCAGCTCCTTACTGCAAACCGGAAATTGCCAATTTCCATACCGGGAAAACGGTTCACCTTTTTAGCGGCGGCATTTTGCTGTCGCTGGGCCGCAATGCCAGCTGCATCGATCTGCCTTCGTAAAAGGGCACTCAAGCGCGAATTGTAACGGCGATGTGCTCATCGCCCATCGTGAGGACACGGTCCCTACAGCTCCGGCATCGTCGCGACTGGCGAGATCGCATTTTATTTTTACTGACATCGCAGCAAAGTTTGGGTCAACTGAGGGGTTCCG
Source organism: uncultured Verrucomicrobiae bacterium (assembly GCA_963810765.1). Lineage (GTDB taxonomy): Bacteria > Verrucomicrobiota > Verrucomicrobiia > Chthoniobacterales > Terrimicrobiaceae > DASTFP01. Next base: position 106,559 of record CAWEOV010000005.1, on the reverse strand, counting down.
GTATCCATGCCATGATTTCATTGTCCGTTCCGATTTACAACGAAGAGGGCTCCATTGAGGAACTCTTCGAGAGAGTGCGTGTGGTGATGAATCGGCACGGTGATCCGTGGGAGATCATTTTTGTCAACGATGGAAGTCTGGACCGAAGCGAAGAGATTCTAAACAGGCTCGCGACAGCGCATCGTGAGGTGAAGGTGATCCACTTTCGCCGAAATTTCGGCCAGACCGCGGCCATGATGGCGGGCTTTGATTTCGCGTCGGGCGATGTCGTTGTCCCCATGGATGGAGATGGGCAAAATGATCCGGAGGATATTCCGCGCATGCTCGCCAAACTCAAAGAGGGTTACGATGTCTGTTCGGGCTGGCGGAAGGACCGGCGGGACAACGCCATCCATCGGAATATTCCGAGCATCATGGCGAACAAGCTGATTTCCGCGGTTTCCGGTGTTCGTTTGCACGACTTTGGTTGTTCGCTAAAGGCCTACCGTGCGGAGGTGATCGAAGGAATCCGCCTCTATGGCGAAATGCATCGCTTCCTTCCGATTTACGCGAAGTGGCATGGAGCGCGGATTGCCGAGATTCCTGTCAATCATTTCGCGCGGTCGTGCGGATCGTCGAAGTATGGCCTCGAGCGCGTCCTGAAAGTTTTGATGGACCTTGTAACCGTCAAATTCATGGACAGGTTCATGCTCAAGCCAATGTATCTTTTCGGTCTCTGGGGAGTCGCGTTTTTTGCGGCGGCCTTCGGGTTTAGCGTTTGGACGCTTTACATGCGCACAAAGGGGTATTTTTTCACGAACACTCCGCTGCCGATGATGGCGGTTTTTTCCTTCATGACCGGCGTGATCTGTATCCTCATGGGATTGCTTGCAGAAATGATCACCCGCACCTTTCACGAGTCCCAGAACAAGTCGATCTATCTCGTGCGTGAAACGCGCAACCTAAAATCGTTTCCGAAGGCGGCTTGAAATGTGCGGAATCGCCGGATTCGTCGGCGAGGGGGATCGGTCGGATCTCGAACGCATGACCCGCCGGCTGGCTCACCGCGGTCCGGACGCCGAAGGGTTCTATAGCGAGAAGTCTGACGCAGTGCATCTCGGGCATCGGCGTCTTTCGATCATCGACCTTGCCGGCGGGGGACAGCCCATGGTTGAGGCGGACGGGCGTTGCGTCATCGTTTTCAATGGAGAGATCTACAACCACTTGGAGTTGCGCGCCGATTTGGAGGCGCAGGGCCGTGTGTTTCAGAGCGATCACTCGGACACCGAGGTGCTGTTGCATGGTTACTGCGTCTGGGGGGAGGAGATCGTTCGCAGGCTGAATGGCATGTGGGCCTTCGCGCTTTGGGATGCTGCGAAGAAGCGCCTGTTGCTTAGCCGGGATCGCTTTGGCAAGAAGCCGTTGTTCTGGTTCCGGCGCGGAGGCACGTTTGCGTTCGCGTCAGAGTTGACGGCATTGCTTGAGCACGGGTGCTCTCCCCGCAGCATCTCGCGCAAAGCTCTCCAAAAATTCTTCGCCTATTCGTTGGTCCCTGCGCCGCGCTCGCTCATTGAGGGAGTATGGAAATTGCCCGCGGGTCATAACCTGATCCTTGAGGGGGCAGGGGAACCTGTCGTCAAGCGTTACTGGCGCTTCGAAATCGAGCCGGACGAAAGCATGATTCGACGCTCAGAGACGGCGTTGGCAGAGGAATTGCTTGAGCGGCTTGATCGCGCAGTTAAGAGGCGCTTGATGGCGGACGTGCCGCTCGGTGTTTTCTTGAGCGGGGGAATCGATTCAACGGCGGTGGCTGCGCTGGCGGCGAAACACGCCGGCGCGGAACGCTTGCGGACGTTTTGCATCGGGTTCAGCGAGCCGAGTTTCGACGAATCGGCTCAGGCCCGCCGCGCAGCTGAATTTCTCGGAACAGATCACCAAAGCGAAATCCTCGACCTTGATAAGGCATGTGACGTTTTGCCCGAAATCTTCCGCAAGCTGGACGAACCCCAGGGTGACAATTCCTTGCTGCCAACATGGTTGCTGAGCCGCTTCACGCGGCGGCAGGTCACCGTGGCCTTGGGCGGCGATGGCGGCGATGAGTTGTTTGCCGGATACGATACCTTTCGTGGATTGAGAAAAGCGGAATGGTATGCGCGGCTGGTCCCGCGGCCTGTGCACCACGCTCTGCGCGCTCTGGCTGGCCGACTTCCCGTATCGCACGCGAACCTCAGCTTCGATTTCAAGATCAAGCGGGGAATGCGCGGGGCGAGTCATCGACCGTCTTATTGGAATCCCGTGTGGCTTGGCGCATTGGAGCCGCATGAGATCGAGCAACTCTTCGGCGAACCGGTGCATGCGGAGGATCTGTATTCCGAGGCCGTGGAAGCCTGGGATTCGTGCCGGCAGCCGGATTTGGTGGACCGCACCCTGCAATTCTATACGGAACTATATCTTCAGGACGGTATCCTGCCGAAAGTCGATCGCGCGAGCATGATGCACGGGCTTGAAGCGCGCAGCCCGTTTCTTGATTTGGAAGTGGCGGATTTCGCGCGCAGACTGCCGCATTGCTTCAAGATTCGCGCAGGGACCACGAAATATCTTCTCAAGAAGGCGCTGGAACCCCTTCTGCCGCGCGACATCATTCACCGCAGGAAGAAGGGCTTTGGCACTCCGGTCGGAGCATGGTTCCGGTTGGGGCGTCTGGAACCGCGCGGCGACGGAAGATTTCTGCAAGAAAAACTTTCCTCTCATCGCGCAGGCGGCGCCGATGAACGTCTCTATCTCTGGTGCCAGCTGTGCTACGGCGAGTGGCTGGCAAAGTTGGGTGTAGAGGACGTGACGAGGTGAAGGTCCTCGTGCTCTGCTACGAGTATCCTCCGATCGGCGGAGGCGGGGGAAGAGTCGCGGCGCAGGTGGCCGCTAGCCTGGCTCGGCGGGGACATGAGATACGGGTTCTGACCGCGGGCATGCGCCATCTTCCGAGGCATGAGATTCGCGACCAGATAGAGCTACTGCGTCCCGAATCTTTTCGCCGGCGCGAAGATACGTGCACAGTGCCGGAGATGGCCCTTTACCTAGCGACGAGTCTCTTGCCTGTCCTGAGAGAGGCCCGAAACTGGCGCCCGGATGTCGTTCATGCGCACTTCGCAGTTCCGACCGGGCCTCTGGCGCTTGCGGCGAAGCTCTTCACAGGCATTCCATACGTGCTGACGGCGCACCTGGGTGATGTGCCAGGCGGCGTGCCGGAGCAGACCGATCATTTGTTCCGGCTCCTGGGCCCATTTGTGACGCCAGTATGGCGTCGTGCGAGGAGCGTTACAACGGTAAGCCGCTTTGTCGCGGGGTTGGCGACAAAAGCCTACGGGGTGAAGCCCGTCGTAATTCCCAACGGTGTCAATCCGATCGCAAGGCCCGAGTTGCGCGTCCATTCTCCGCGTCGCATTATCATGGCCGGACGATTGAGTATTCAGAAAAATCCTCTCCTTGCCATCAAGGCATTGGCGTTGATCAAGGAAATGGATTGGTCGTTTGACGTAATTGGCGATGGTCCGCTGGGGCCTGACGTGAGGGAACTCGCCGCGCGAGAGGGCATCGGCGGACGCGTGGCGCAGCATGGCTGGATCTCCAGCGACCAAGTGGCGCAGTTGATGGCGGAGGCGGATATTTTACTGATGCCTTCGTTGCACGAAGGTTTGTCTATGGTCGCGATCGAGGCGCTTCAGCGGGGACTTGCGATAGTTGGCAGTCAGATCGGCGGCATGCGAGACGTGGTCGAGGAGGGCCGAAACGGCTTCCTTTGCGAGCTATCGCCGGCCGCTTTCGCACAAAAGCTCGGTGTACTATTGGCGTGTGCGGACACGCTGGAACGAATGCGTCGCGCTTCGCGCGAAAAGGCGGGCGACTTCGATCTTGAAAAAATCGTTTCGGCTTACGAGGGCGTCCTTGAAGGGACCACTTAGCCGACAAAGAAACGTGAGCTGCTGACTGAAGCGGAACAGGCGCTGCTCCAGCGGGAGGAACCGGCAAGGCCAGAGCGTGGAGCGACTTAATAGCGGCGGCCGGCGGTTTCAATCCGCGCTCCGCGCCGAAGCGCGGAGATGGGAGGTTTCAATCTCTTCCTTTTGTTTCCTTAGCGATCTTCTGTGCAAATCAGGTTGAGGCTTTGATTTTTGGGAAGTAGCGGACGTTCGGAAGGCCCTCGAAATCCTCGTCTTGAGTCCAAAGGGTGGCGGAACTCCTTTGGGCAGTGATGTAGATCAGGGAGTCGGTCATTGGGATCCTCCGTTGGACGCTCAGATCGGCGGCTTCGATGGCGATCTCGGGATCGATCGACACGACGTCTCCCTGCTGCATCGAGTCGGTGATGGCTAGGGCCCGCGCTCGATCAGCATGTTGGATGGTGTATCTCCAGACTTCGTAGAGCGCGATTACAGAAACGACAATTTGAGAGAGATTTGAAATCGTGGGCAGAAAGTTTTCGGCGTTGGCACCGTTGTGGAAGATTTCGATCCAGGCTGAACTGTCGAGCGAGTTGGCATTCACGGCAGTTCGCGATCCTTTTCACGCTCAAAAGGGATGTGCCGGCAGTCCGCCAGAATACCAACGAGTTGATTGGGAGCTAGGATCGGCCGCAGTTCAATATAGCTGTCGCGTTCAGTCACTTGGAGACTTTGTCCAGGTCTGAGGCCAAGTCGTCGGCGAACGGCTTTCGGGATAACAATTTGATACTTGGGTGAAATTCGAGCAGCTGTCATACAAAAGAATTTCGTATTCCATTTTGCCTTTTGCAAGTATGAAGGGATACCTCGAAGCAAGCTTTCCTGATCGAAAGCTTGCAATGGCAGCATTGTGATAGCAAAATGCAGTCATGGCGACATTGACAATTCGGAATTTACCGGACGACTTGCATGCGCGGTTGCGGGAGCAGGCCCGGCGGAACCGCCGCAGTTTGAATCAAGAGATCATCGCGGAATTGGCACGGGTTTCGGGACAGTCGGAGACTGACCGGGTCGGTATCGCTCGGGAGAGAATGCGCCAGGCGGTAAGGGAAACCGAAGAGATCCGGGCTGGGATGAAGCGCTTCATGACGGCGATGGAGATCGATGAGGCGATCGAGGAGGGCCGGCCGTGATTGTGGTGGATGCGATGGTGCTCGCCGACTTTCTTGCGGGCGAAGCGGCTCTGCGAAGTTCGGCGATCCGATTGTCTGAAGAGGATCCTGTATGGATTTCCTGCGGCCTTTGGCGATACGAACTCGGTAATGTTCTTTGGAAGAAAGTTCGATTTCAAGACATGCGGTCCGACGCCGCTCACCGCAGCATCGAGCAAGGGGAAGCGATGTTGGCGGAAACCGTCGAAAACCTCCAGTGGCGGGCTATCCTCGACCTTGCGACTGGCAGGAGGCTAACTTTTTACGACGCCTCGTATGTATGGCTGGCACACTCCCGCGGACTCAAGTTGCGCACACGGGACGCGGAGATCTTGCGAGAATGTCCGGATGTCTCGTTACCGATGCCCGAGGAATGATCGCGCTTGATCCTCGGAGCCTCACCACAGGACTTCAACGTGCGCCCTTGATCCCAGCTGCTTCCTCGTGGGCGGTCGTCACGTATTCGGCGAAATCCGCAAGCGGCTCATCAAAATCGGGAGCCATCCAAATCTTCCCTTTCATCCATCCCATTCGGCGCTCCGGCTTTCCGGACTTGATCGGATGGAGCTTTACTACGGGATTGTTCCGCTTCGCGATGACGATCTCTTCTCCGTCGAACGCTTGCTGGATCAACCGGGAAAGATGCGTCTTGGCTTCGTGGATTGTCACCTGCTTTACGCGCCGAAATTAGCTAACTTCATGTCAATTCCAAGGCGCTATGAGCGGGATCTTTTGGCGCCCGTTCCTGCGATATATCCGGAAGTCAGAGTCCGTTGTCAAAACTCGGCAGGACGGGTGAATTTCGGAAAGCGACACGAGGCAGGCGTCGGCGAGGGACATGGGAACATTCTTATAAGTGGTCTGGAGCCTTGCCAGGCGGCCAAAGTGATTCGCAAGCTGGAAATTTATCGCCAGCACGCCTCGCTGCATCCAGTCCCACACAGCAGCGGGATTGCCTCCGTAGCGTGCCAGCAAGAATTGCGTCTCAACCAGTACGGCTTCGCAAGTCAGAAGGGGAGGGTGCAGGCGGCTAAATTGTTCCTTCGCCCACGCGTGGTGCTGGTCACTGGCATCCAGCGCCGCAACAAGCGGTCCGGTGTCAACGAGGAGACTTTCTGCCACGTTCGAAATCCTCCGCAATCGCATCCTCAAGCCGTACGCGGTTCGTGGAGAGGTCGCCGGGTCCACGGAAAGAACCGACCCATTCTCCCATCGCTTCAAGGCAGTAGGGTTCCGATTCTTTCGAATTCAAGGCGGACTCGACACTTCGTCTGATGAACTCGGATTTGCTTAATCTGCGCTTTCGTGCCTCTTCGGTAAGTTCGGCGTCCAAACGGTCTGAAATCTTTAATGAAACTGTTGGCATTGCGTTAGCGTAATACGTGATTGGCAGAAAATCAATTCCACAGTCAGGCGGAGCTCTTCCGGCACATTCCTGCGCACCATTTGCCGCGCGCGATGAGACGGGGATACGAGAAGCCTGCCGCTTTTAAAGCGCTGGCAACTTCGTGCGCCTGTTTTCGCAGGACGCCAGAGAAAATTAGCCAGCCACCGGGCTTTGCGGCCTGAGCGATACGCGGGGCGGCGGCGACGAGGACGTCGCTGAAGAGATTAGCGAGAACAACGTCGACGGGCCGGCGAATGGTCAGCTTCAGCACGTCCCTGCAGGAAATCTTGATCGTCCGGAAGCCATTAGCTGAGGCGTTTTGTTTCGCGATGCGCACCGCGACAGGATCGTAGTCGACGGCCTCGACGCGGCCGGCGCCAAGCGCTTTTGCGGCGATGGCGAGGATGCCTGCACCCGTGCCGAGGTCAAGGGCTGTGAAGCCTGCGGGAAGCTTGGTGGCGATGTCCGCGAGGAGACGCAGGCATGTTGCGGTGGTGGCGTGCTCGCCGGTGCCAAAGGCCATCCCCGCGGGGATGAAGATACCGTCAGGTTTCCGGGTCGCTTTTTGCCATTCGCGCCAGGACGGCTTGTCGGAGAAGATCTTGAGCTTTCCCCGGATGGACAAGGGGCCGCGCGGGCGGGCGGGATCGCCCGTCCAGATGTGCTCGGCCAGCATCGCGGCGCGTCCGCCGAAGCGCTTCACAAGCTGTCGCGCGGTGCGTTCGTCGCAATAGGCCTCAATTTTTAGAGCGCGTGAGTCGGACCATGTGGTGAATGCGATCTTTTCGGGACCGAGGAAGCGCAAGCGTTCCGTCCACGCGTCCTCCCACTTGGCCGAACTCAGGCGTGTCCAGCGATGGATCCGAAGCGTCCGAGTCCCCCTCAATCGATCCCCAGGGAGATTCGAGGATGAAGGGCGAGCACGAGGACGAGTTTGACGCGTAATTTTCATTCCGCCGCGCTCCCTTCTACTCAGACCCTGCAGAATTTCATGCCCAATTGCGAAAAAGTGTGAGACAGGAAGGCAGAGCTTGCGCAAAGTGCGGCGTTGTGAAACGCGCAAGACTGATTGTTGCTGCCAGCGAGGTCTCTGCGGACATGTTGTATGCGACGCGCTTCCGCGCGCCGGACGCCTTTGCTTTTGTCGAGAAGCCCGGGCGAACGGCGATCTTGCTTAGTGATCTGGAGGTGGATCGCGGACGTCGTGAGGCAAAAGTGGATGATGTGATAAGCTATTCGAGGGTCGAAAAGGAGGTGCAGGGCGCTGAGAAGAAAAAGCCTGCCTATGCCAAGGTGGTTGCGACGTTTTTGAAACATCTCGGCGTCCGGCGGGTCCTGACACCCGCCGATTTTCCTCTGGGTCTTGCGCGCGCGCTGAAGAAGGAAAAGATTCAACTTCAGCCTGCGAATGGCTCGTTCTGGCCGAATCGTGAAATCAAGGCGCAGCAGGAGATCGAGGCTCTCGACGCGGCTGAGCGCATTGCGGAGGCAGGGATGGCGCGCGGGCACGAAGTGCTGAGGGCTGCCAAAATTGGCAAAGATGGACGACTCTTATGGAACAGGAGGATTCTGACAGCTGAGATTCTGCGGAGGGAAATGGAGATAGCGGTTGTACGGGCAGGGGGCGAAGCGCGAGGAGATACAATCGTTGCCTGCGGCGAACTGGCCTGCGATCCGCATGAGCGTGGAAGGGGTCCTCTCTTTGCCGATCAGCTTCTCATTCTCGACATTTTTCCGCGCGACGCACACAGCGGCTATTTCGGGGATCTGACCCGCACGGTGGTGCGAGGCGCGGCAAACGAGGCGCAGCGACGACTGTGGGAAACCTGCCTGAGCGGCCAACGGCGCGCCTTCCAGGCATTGAAGCCTGGCGCGAACGGAGGAGAGATCCACGAGGACATAAAGGCATTCTTTTCTGAAGGCGGCTATCCCACGCAGATCAAGGACGGGCGGTGGCAAGGCTTTTTCCACGGAACCGGTCACGGGTTGGGACTTGAGATCCATGAGGAACCGCGCTTTGCGGCGGCGACTTTTCGGCCGGGCCAGGTGTTCACGGTCGAGCCCGGAATTTACTGGCCCGGTGTCGGGGGCGTTCGGCACGAGGACGTCGTCGTGATCACTGCAAGCAGCCATCGGTTGATTAGTAATTACCCCAAACAACTCGAGATCTGACTCTCATTGCCGACTATGAGAGCGGGCTCGTTGCAGTCCCGTCATTCGTCGCAGCAGAGAGGCACGTCGTATTCAGGCTAGACTGTCCGATTCTGTTGAACGCCGGATCGAGTTGATTGTCGGAGAGATCGTAACTACATTGCTTGACATATGATGACTTGGCTTTTCCTAATTGGTGTGCCGATGCTTCTTGGCCTTTGGGCTCAGATGCGGGTATCCAGCGCTTTTGGGCGTTGGAAGCAGGTGGCGGCATCATCGGGTGTCACCGGTGCGCAAGCCGCCCGGGAAATTCTCTCGGCGGCGAACATTGGCGACGTGGACGTCGTTGAGATCAACGACATGCTTGGCGATCATTACGATCCGACGCACAAGCGCCTTTGCCTCTCGACCGATGTTTATAACACGCCTTCGGTTGCCGCGTTGGGCATCGCAGCCCACGAATGCGGACATGCCATTCAGCATCAAAAGGCGTACGCGCCGCTGAAATTGCGCATGGCGATTGTGCCAGTGACTCAGTTCGCTTCCAGCATGCTTCCGTTTATATTCCTCGGCGGCTTGTTCTTCGGGCTCATGAAGTTGGCAATGCTCGCGGTCGCTGTGTACCTCGTGCTGACGCTGTTTCAATTGATTACTTTGCCGGTAGAGTTTGACGCCTCGCGTCGCGCAAAGATCATTTTGCAGCAGATGGGCATCATTCGCCCTGGTGATGAGGCAGCAGGCGTGAACCAGGTGCTCGACGCCGCAGCGCTAACTTACGTGGCCGCTTTCGTCGCTTCCCTTGGCACTCTGCTCTACTTCCTGTTCATTGTTTTGGGCAACCGCGAGCGCTGAGGCGATTTGCCGCGGGTTGATGGAGAGGCGGAGGGTTCGGAAGGAACGATTCGACAAGGCGAGAACGCGCTTTTCGGGCAAATTTCTACTCCGGCATTCCGTGCCAGAAGCGAGAGACATGATTTTTTCGCCGCAGGCGGAACCCAGCAAACTGCCGGCAGAGAGTTTCCCCCTCGAATAGGCTGGCTCTCGCGCCGATGATAGCTTCATCTCAAGCCCGGCAGGCTGCCTTGCGCAGGCCGGTCGTCCTCACAATCGCCGGCTCCGACAACAGCGCTGGAGCCGGCGCTCAAGCCGACTTGAAGACTTTCTCGTATTTCGGGTGCTACGGGCTTACGGCCATCACATGCGTGGTGGCCGAAGTTCCCGGCAAGGTCGCTGCGATTCAGGCGATCCGGCCGGCGATCGTTGCTGAGCAGGTCGCATTGAGCTTTACAGCTTTCCCGGTCGCTGCCGCGAAGACAGGAATGCTCCATTCGGCGTCGATTGTCGAAGCGGTGGCCGAGGCGCTCGCTGCCAAAAAGATCAAGTTTGTCGTCGATCCCGTGATGGTCGCCAGCAGCGGGGACCCGTTGCTGAAAAAATCTGCGATCGGGGCTTACGAGAAAGCGCTCTTCCCGCATGCAACCCTCGTAACTCCAAATCTCGACGAACTAAGAATGCTCACGGGACGGAACATCCGCAACCTTGACCAGATGAGAGAGGCCGGAGGCTATCTCCTGGAGAAATACGGCTGCGCGTTTTTACTCAAGGGAGGACATTTGCGGGCGAAAATGGCGGTCGATTTTCTCGTGACCTCACAAGGAGTCGAGGAGTTTTCGGCGCCTTTTGTTCCCGGCGTCAAGACACACGGGACCGGTTGCACTTATTCCGCAGCGATAGCGGCGAATCTCGCCTTGGGATCGTCCCTCTCGGAAGCCGTCTCAGCCGCGAAGAAATACGTAACTCTGGCGATTGGAAACTCGCTGCGCTGGCAAAAAACGCACGCTCTCGAGCATTTCCCCTCGTCTTAGTTTAGATTAGAGCAAATCCTGGATTTTCTTTTTGGATTCGCTCTAAACGATGAGGGTCTTGATAGCTTCGAGGGCCTTTCTGTAGAGCGGATGCTTGCCGCCGCGAGCGAGTTCCATCACGAGCACGTCTGAAGTCGTAGCCTTCCCCCCCGGCAGAAGCATCAGCGTGTCGGAAACTCCCTCGCAATCAATGCGGGCATGGACATAGTCGGACTTGGGCTCGCGAACGATCTCAAGGATGGCGTCCGCGCATTCAAAGGTGCACCGCCTGATTGCGGGTCCATCGGTGACTTGAATATCGAAATCAATTTCGGCGCCGTCAGACGCGACGAAAGATTGCCGTCCGGACACCACCTGGAGTTTCCATTCAAGTTGTGCAGCGAGCCATCCGAGAAGGAGGAGACCTGTAGTACGCGTGGCGGAGGAAATGGACACGCGCTTGATTGCTCTGATGCGCGCAAGCGCACACGAGTGGTCGAAAAGTTGTGCCAGCGCGAATCGCGTGCCAAGCAGCCGCGTCCAATTCAGGTCGCAAAGAATAGTGCGGATTTCGGTGAGGGTGCGGATCTTTTGAACCAACTCGAATTGCTCTGCAGGCGCCTCCCAGTCCGCGCTGTCGTAGATGAGGCGGTCCACCCATCCCCAGAGCTTTTCGTCGAGGGGTTCGCGAAAGTTGCCCTGCCACCAAAAGTAGAGAGGCAGATCGGAGTCGAGATGCGAAAAGACGATATTAGGGAGCGCGCTTACCATATCGCCATCCAGCTCAAAGGTGATCTGTTCCGAGCAGATCTGGTGCTCACCCTTTCCAGCGAGGTGGCAGTGTGCGTTGATCCACGCTTTGGCGCTTGGCTCTTTGGCGTCGGGATTTGCGAAGATGAGAAGCGCGCGACAGGCGTGTTGAGTCGCAATTTCGGAGATCAGGCTCGTGTTTTCCGCAACCGACTTCGCGTTTTCGGTATATATGGCAAGATTAATCAGTGAGGCTCTCGTCTTGGTGTCGCCGACTGCTTCCCAAAGCTTGCCTAGCTCCTTGTCGATTCGGCCGATTTCCACAGACAGGCCCGGCTCGATTGGCGCTTCTGCCGTGGCGCTCATAGCCGCCTCCATGTTGCGCCGTCGCGTTTGATGAGCTGGTCCGCCTCAATCGGGCCCCATGTGCCGGCAGAGTAGAGGGCAAGATCATCGGAGCTCTTGTCCCATTCGGCGCGGATCGCATCGACAAACTTCCAGGCTTCCTCGACCTCGTCGCGGCGCGCGAAGAGCGTGGCATCTCCACTCATGGCATCGAGGAGAAGGCGTTCATAGGCTTCGGGGGTCGCCTTGCCGAAACTCGTTCCGTAGTGAAAGTCCATTTTCACGGGCTCGATGCGGAGGCTGGAACCAGGGAGCTTTGCGCTCATGCGCAGCGAGACGCCTTCATCGGGCTGGATTCTGATGACCAGCGCGTTTTCATCAATTGTCTGCCCGTCGACATTGAACAGGACAGGCGGAGCTTTCTTGAAATGGATGGCGATTTCCGTGCCGGCTTTGGGCAGGCGCTTTCCGACTCGGACAAAGAAGGGCACTCCCGCCCAACGCCAGTTGTCCACATTGATACGAAGAGCAACGTACGTCTCGGTGACCGACTCGATGCTCACGTTTTGTTCATCGCGATAGGCAACCACACGCTTTCCATTGATAGTGCCGGCACCATACTGCGCTCGCACGACGTTTCTTCGCACATCGTCGCCCTTGATTGGCCGAAGCGACTTAAGCACCTTCACCTTTTCGTCCCTTATGGCGTCGGCATCCAAGCCAGCCGGCGGCTCCATTGCCGTGAGGCACAGAAGCTGGAGGAGATGGTTTTGCACCATATCGCGCAGGGCGCCGGCTTTTTCGTAATAACCCGCGCGGCCCTCGACGCCCAAGGGCTCGCTTGCCGTGATTTGAACATGGTCAATATAGCGCGCGTTCCAGACCTGTTCGAAAATCGCATTGGCAAAGCGCAGCACCATCATGTTCTGCGCGGTTTCCTTGCCCAGATAGTGATCGATCCGAAAGGTGTCAGCTTCGTGGAAAGCCGCCTTGACAAGTTCATTGAGCGCCTGCGCGCTGGGCAAATCGCTTCCGAACGGCTTCTCAACGATGACGCGCGCCCAGGCTCCCTCCCGGGTGCGGTTGAGACCGCTCTTGCGCAAGTTCTCCAAAATTGCCGGGAACTGATCGGGACCAGCCGAAAGATAAAAAAGGCGATTCCCTCGAGTCCCGCGCAGGCCGTCGAGCTCGTCGAGGCGCTTGGCCAGGGACTCGTAGCCTTCCAAGGCGTGGAATTCGCTTCGGTGATAAAATATCGACGAGGCGAACCCAGCCCAAAGCTCATCGCTAATCTTCTGGCGTGAGAATTTGCGCGCGGCTTCTTCGAGCTCTTTCCGGAAAACCTCGTCGCTCTTCTCGCGGCGCGCGAATCCGACGACACTCACCGCGGGCGGCAGCGCGCCGTCGGCGGCGAGGTTGTAGATCGCGGGAACGAGCTTTCGATGAGTCAGGTCGCCGGTGGCTCCGAAGATGACTACGGCGCACGGTTGCGGCATTGCGCGGCTCGATAGGCCTTCGCGGAGAGGATTGACTTCTTTCGTGTCAGGCATTGGTTATCAATAGTCGAACGCAAGACGTATGCCAACGCAGAAGGCGAAATGAATCATTCGATGCTTTCGAAGATCGCGCTGGCGGAAGTTCGCGCCGCGGTCCTGAGCCTTCCAATGGAAATTCGCCCGGTTGTAGAAAGGGTGCCCGTTTTCTTCGAGCGTCGGCCGGATGCTGCGGACATCGCCCAAGGGGTTGAGCCCGATACGCTGGGGCTGTTTGACGAGGGCGCACCGGAAACACCAACTCCGCGCATTCGGCTTTGGCTGGAAAATCTTTGGGATTTCGCGGAAGACGACGCGGAGGTCTTCCGGGCGGAAGTCCGCACCACGCTGCTTCACGAAATCGGACACCTTCTTGGCTGGGACGAACAGGATGTCGAAGAGCGAGGGTTAGGGTGATTCGAGCGCTGAGCGGAGAGAGAACAGAGTTGGATTAGCCGCCCGGAGACTTTTGCTCCACGCTCCCTGCTCCCTGCTCGTATTGTCCGGCCCGGTAGAGTTTGGCATAGACGCCGGCATTCGCGAGAAGTTCCGGGCCGGTTCCTTGTTCCGCAATGGTTCCATGCTCGAGAACCACAATACGTCCCAGGGAATGAATGGTGGCGAGACGATGGGTTATGATGAGCGTAGTACGCCCGCGCATGAGTTCCGATATGGTTTCCATGAGAGCGTGCTCGGTGCCCGGATCCAGCGCGCTGGTCGGCTCGTCGAGCAGGAGAATTGGCGCGTCTTTGAGGAAAGCGCGCGCGATGCCGATTCGCTGGCGCTGGCCAACGCTGAGGTGACTGCCGCGCTCTCCCACTGCGCTTTCGAATCCCTGCGGCATTCCCATGATAAAGTCATAGGCCTGTGCACGCTTCGCAGCTTCGATGATCTGTGGATCCGTCGCCCCGGGTCGACCGTAAGCGATGTTTTCCTTTATAGTCGTAGAAAAAAGCACGGTATCCTGCAAGACCATCCCAATTTGCGCGCGAAGCGATTTCTTAGTCAAATCGCGCACATTGCGGCCGTCGAGAAAGACCCCGCCGGTTATCGGATCATAGAAGCGCGGTACGAGGCTCAACAACGTGCTCTTGCCCGCTCCGGTGCCACCCACAAATGCCACGCTTTCGCCGCGCGCGATCGAAAGGTTGACGTCTTTGAGGATGAGACGGTCCTGGGAATAGCCGAAGCTGACGTTGCGGAACTCGATATCGCCACGCGCATTGGCGATCGGCCTGGCGTTCGGAGCGTCTGGCACGTCGTCTTCGCGATCGAGCACCTCGAAGCAACGCGCTGCGCCCGCGGCCGCGCCCTCCAGAGCCCAGGCGGTGTAGCTGAGTTGCTCGAGCGGCTGGTAAAGCATCAGCAGATAGGTGGTGAAGACCGTCAAGTCTCCGATCGTGAGCGCGCCCGCCAGGACTTGCCGCGCGCCGACGTAGTACATGAGGGCGGTGCCTGCAGCCATGAGCGTGCCCACAACAAGCGAGCTGACGGTTGAGGTGATATTGAAGCGCAGCCCGGCTTCGAGGCTGCGCGCGGCTCGCTTGCGAAATTGCCGGATCTCGAAGGATTCGCGGCCAAAGGCGTGGACCATCCGGATCTGGCTGATGCCCTCCTGTGTAAGCGCGAGCAAGTCGCTCTCGCGCTCCTGGATTGTGGTGGACTGCCGGCGGACCCGGTCGGCGAAATAGCCAATGGCCCACGCGACGAATGGCAGCACGGCAAGCGAAGTCAGCGCCAGCGGCCAGTTCATCCAGACCATGATGCCGAACGTCCAGACCAGCATGACGATCGAACTGAGGATCGTGGCGAAGCCTTTGTTGTAAATGGTCTGGATGCTTTGCGAATCGTAGGCGACACGGAAGCTCGAGTCCGAGCTGCGGCGCGCGTCGTGATACTTGAGCGGAAGCGACTGCAGGCACGCATAAAGATCCGTGCGCAGGCGCAGAAGAGCCTTGAGACCGACCCGGATAAAAAGGAAATTTGCCGCAAGATTGATCGAGCCTCCGAGCAGGCTCACCAAAACCAGGATGATACAAAGCCAGAGCGCGACCTGGGCAGGAGGCGCGGTGCCGAACCAATGCGTGATGAATGCCCGTGCCTGCTCGGTGCCATGGGCCGCTTCTGTCGGCAGCACCCCATCGATGATATACTTGAATGGCCAGGGCTTGAGCGAGTTGACCACGATCGCCCCGAACGTAAGCATGACGCCTCCCAGCGTGGGCAATAGAAAAGGCCGAAAATAGCGAAACGCTCGGGTGTAGGTGAACACGGGCTTCCGTTGCTACCCCAAGCGCCCCTGATTTTCAACGGGATTGCGTGAACTCGCGCAAAGCCGTAACAACTTGTTGTCAATGAAAGCCGCTCAAAGCGCTCCGATTCGGACGATGGTCGCGCGGGTTTCCCTCGACGACATTATCATCTACGCGAATGGGGCTCTCGCGGATTATTTGGGCGCTCCGAAAAGAAACCTCGTCGGCTCATCGTTGGAGGACGTGGCCGTGCTCTGCAAAGGGGAGGTTTCATCCTGCTTTGCACGTCCCGAAGGCGGACGCACGAGCAACCGGCTTGTGTCCGACCGTGATGGCAGGATCTTTGAGGCGCAGTTGTATTCCGAAGGTGGAGTGCTTGACATTGTGCTGGACGAGGTCGCGCCGGCCAATCTCATCGGGGGTGAGTTGAGCGAGTCCAGCGGGACGCTTCCAGAATCCCTGAGCGAGGAAGAACTTCGCACATTGCGCCACCCCGAGCGGAGATATCTCACTGTTACCTACACGCAGCTTCAAGGCCTGACGCAAATCGCCGATCGCTTTGAGCCGATGGAGGTGAAATTGGCTGTTGATTCCTTTGTAGAAGAGGCGTGTGACGCGGTGCGCCAGACAGGATGCACTGTGGGAGAGACCTCTCGAGACGCTGTTCTCGGAATCTATGGAGCGCCTCGTTATTACGCTGACCATCCGTTGCGAGCGATCCTAGCGGCCTGTGATCAGATACAGAAGACGTCGCAACTCCACGCCGGTCTTTATCGCGGCGGAAAAGATCTGCCTCCCTGCTCATGCGGGATCTGGACGGGCGACACACTTGTAGGGATTTTGGGAACTTCGATTTGGCGGCGCTACACCGCTGTCGGCACGCCAGTTGATCTTGCGGCGAGGCTTTGCCAGCTGGCACGTCCCGGGGAGACGGTGCTTCCCGAGCACACATTGACGCACATGCTGCGGACGCTGCCGGAGGGCTGGCAGCACATTCGTGCCGAGAGTGAGCACGAGCCCGACTTGAGCGACATGGATTGGACCCGGGAGGAGATGGCTCCCGTTCCCGAGCATCTAAGAAAGGTCGTCTATCTGGTAGGCCGCGGGGTTGAGGAGAACACGGACCGCACCGAGCTCTATTTCGACTACCTTTGGTCATACCGCGTTCCGGGCAGGGATCAACCCACACCCATACTGCGCGTGGTCCGGCCCGCGCTCGTGGGCGATTCCTTCGAGCTGAGCGAGGACAATATCGTCACCAATCAGGCCACACAGGCGCTGGGCAAATACAGGCTTATGCAGGTGATTGGCACGGGAGGAATGGGCACTGTGTGGCGGGGCGTGGACCGGTTTGGCAATACGCTTGCTATCAAAATCTTACATTCCAGTCAGACGGTGACCGAATCACAGCTCAAGCGTTTCTGGCGCGAAGCAGAAATCATGGCGCGGCTTCCGCATCGCAACATATGCCGCGTCTATGAAATGAACGAGTTCGATGGCATTCAATATCTTGCCATGGAGTTCGTAGACGGTCTTCCGCTTTCTGACCTCTTGTACGAAGACGCTTCGACTGAACCCGCGGAGGCAACGGGAAGAGAAATCGATTTGCATGCGCTTATTCATTCCTTGCGTTCGAGGAGGTCCCTTCAAGATGAAGCCGCCAGCGACGTGGAAGCTCCTCCGCGTCCGAAGAAGACTCGAATTCTTCCCATTGAACAGACACTAAGCATTGTCATCAAGGTCTGCGACGCGATCCAGTTCGCGCATGAACATGGGGTGCTTCACCGGGACCTCAAGCCGGGAAACATCCTGCTCCGCGAAGACGGAGAACCTCTTGTCGCTGATTTTGGCCTGGCGAAGTTGAAGAGCAACGAAGCGTCACATTCCTTGTCATTGACGGGCCACGTCGTCGGCACTCTGGAGAACATGGCGCCGGAACAGGCTGAGTCCAGCAAGGACGTGGACGAACGCGCAGACGTCTACAGCATCGGCACGATCCTTTACCAGATGCTCGCCGGACGCAGACATTTCGAGGCGACGGGCAACATTGTGAAGGATGCCCAGACGCTAAAAACTCATGAACCGGCCCGCCCGCGCGCATTTAACCCGCAAATCCATCCCGATCTCGAGATCATCACACTCAAAGCCTTGCGGAACGCTCCTGCCGAGCGATATCGAAGTGTGGCCGCTCTCCGGGCTGACATTGATCACTATCGGCGCGGCGAGGTCATTAGCGCCAAGCCGGTGTCGCCTGTGGATCTTCTTAAAAAGCTGGTTTTGCGCAATAAGGTGGTTTCCGCGGTGAGCGCGGCGTCTTTCCTGATCGTTGTCTGTGGCGTACTAATCTCCCTCTATTTTCTCAACGCAAGGCTTAAGGACGCAAATGATCAATACGCTCTGGCCGAGAAGCGGCTTCAATTGGCCAGCCAGAGGGAGCAGGATGCCAAGCAAGCGTCAGAGCTTGCAAAGGCGGAACAGACCCGCGCCGAAGACGCTCTGGCTGAAATGCAGCGAGCTATCAGCGCTTCGGAGAAAGCGCAGGAACAGAGCGAACAGGCCCGCGTCGAAATAAGGCCCGGCCGCGATAATCGCGACGATGCCGTGCATTCCGCGGTTCTATCTGAAGAGGCGCCCCGAGAGGAAATCGCAAACCTGCAGGCTCAGAAGCCCCCTCCGCCAGCGGTCGAGCCTTCCGTCTCAACCGACTCTGTCTCCGGGTCTGCCTACGTGGCTCAGCAAGCGATGCTCGAGGCAAGCCAAATTTACAATCACGGCGTCTCACAAAGCGAATTACAGCGTCTCGACAAGGGTCCCGATGAAGTCGTTCGACGCTTGGTGCAGGCCATGGACAGTGTCTCTCGTGCTCTGACGGCGCAACCTGGTCTAGCGGCCGCCTGGATGCTCAAGGGGCGGCTGCACCTGGCGCTGATGGAGTTTGATTTGGCTATTGAAAGCTTCAGCGAGGCTGTGAAATTCGAAGAAGGCAGCGCCACTTCGGACGAGGCGATTTCTGCCGGGAAGACGCTTGAGCTGGCGACGATGGTCGCCCGCGCGGGCCCGGACAAATTCAGAAGGGCTGCAGAGGTCCTTCGCGCGTCCTCGCTTTCTCAGAACCAGGCCGCCGGCGTCATCCTGCAATTCCTGGATGAAAAGCCCGGTCTGCGCAAGGCCTCCTCCAGCTCTCCGGGACCTCTTCGCCGGCAGATGACAGCAAACGAAGCCGCTCTGGAGCTGATCAAAGGGAACGGCGCCGACACGCGCGTCTTCGTGAAAACTTCAGGCGCCGGGCGCGTTGATATGATCGTTTGGGGCTCCCCGGAAGTGAGAGACCTCAGAGCGCTCCTAGACATCGACCTCTCCGGCCTCGCGGTCATCGGAGCGAGGACACTCGACTGGCCAACGATCCTTACATTGCCCGTTGAATCGTTGGATTTCTCGAAGTGCCCGATCGAAGGCCTTCCCCAGACGCGGCGCGGCTTTCTTCGCGTTCGCTCGCTGAAGCTGGCCGATTCGGAAGTCGCCAGTGTGGAGTTCGCCCGGGGTATGCCCCTTCTTGAAACACTCGATCTTTCCTCGACTCATGTCACCGATCTTTCGCCGCTCCTGGCTTGTCGTGGCCTCCGTCATCTCGATATCGCGGGGCTTAACCCGGCAGATCCACGCGCCTTGATGAAACTGCCGATCGAGTCGTTGACGGTGAGCCCGATGCTCATCACGGACAGGCAGGGCCTGAATTCATTGCGTTTTCATCGCACCCTCAGGATTATGCGTTCTCCAGACGATCCTCCCGACCAAGCCGCAAGCGATTTTTGGCGCAAGCTCGACGGCGGCGCCTATAACCAAGTGCAATGAGATTCGTTGGATCTCGGGGGAATTTATTCGGGATTTTGAACAAATTGGCACATCGGCACGTCTAACGTCTGAATATCCGTATTCCGGAAAGCCATGAAAGACCCATATCGCAAAATCAACCGGAAGCGCTACTCATTGGGTGATCTAATCAGCATCGTTTCTTCTTGTGCACGCGACAGCGGCGAAGCTCTTGCAGCGCTGGTGGATCTCTTTGAAAGCGGCCGGGTGCGACTGGAGAATCATGGGCGCTTGAAACGTGTCCGCGTAGGCGCTTAGCGAGAATCATCGAAGTTTTTGTTTCGGACTTTCGGATCCCGCATTCGTCTTCCCGCTTTTCAATGGCGTCCGGCGTTATAGCGTCAGGGCATGGTTCAAATCTCGGTTGAATACGAAGGCGATCTGCACTGCCTCTCCATTCATGGTCCGTCCCAGGCGGCATTATCAACGGATGCGCCAAGAGACAACCTTGGAAAGGGTGAAGCGTTCAGTCCGACCGATCTGACTGCGACTTCACTGGGCGTTTGCATGCTCACGACGATGGCGATCGTTGCGGCGAAGCGATCGCTCGACGTCGAGCTGTCGGGAACGAGGGCGATAGTGAAAAAACACATGACAGCGACGGATCCGCGCCGGATCCAGAGGATCGAGGTGAACGTCGAAATTCCGTTGCCGGAATCGCATGCTGCTCGCGAAACGCTCGAGGAGGCGGCCCTTAATTGTCCTGTGGCATTGAGCCTTCACCCGCAGATCGAAAGAACGGTGATCTTTGACTGGAGGCGGTAGCTAGTTGGTTGATGGTTGAGAGTTGATGGTTGATGGACCAGGAAGGGAACCTTCGCTTTTCAGCCGAGAGGCTGCGTGCCAGCATTTCTGTTGGCCTTCGACGCGTCGTCTTCGTTAAGTTCTTCAAGTGATTGAGCGTTACTCCCTGCCTCAGATGCGCTCGCTTTGGAGTGAGCAGCGGAAACTGGAAATCTGGCTCGAGATCGAAGTCCTCGCGTGCGAAGCGATGGCGGATCTTGGAACAATTCCGAGGGAGGATGCCGCCACCATTCGCAGAAATGCGGCGTTCGAGATCGAAAACGTCCGCGAGATAGAGAAACGCACGAACCACGATGTTATCGCATTTCTCGAAGACGTCGCATCACATGTTGGTCCCGCCTCACGCTGGATTCACCACGGACTGACTTCCTCTGATCTTCTGGATACGACGCTGGCTGTGCAGATGAATTCAGCGTGCGCGATCCTGCTCGACGATCTGAACCTTCTGCGCGACGCGATCGGCCGGCGCGCAATCGAGCACAAGTTCACACCGATGATCGGTCGCAGCCACGGCGTTCATGCGGAGCCGATCAGCTTTGGGTTGAAGCTGGCGCTGATGTTTGACGAGTTCTCACGTGCGACGCAGCGTCTTGTGCAGATGCGCGAGCGCATCCGCGTAGGAAAGATTAGCGGCGCAGTTGGCACTCACGCGCATCTGGATCCGCGCGTGGAAGAGTTCGTTTGCGAAAAGCTTGGGCTAAAAGCTGCGCCACTTTCGACGCAAATTATCCAGCGAGATCGTCACGCGGAATTTGTAACGGTACACGCGCTCATTGCGGGCTCTGTTGATCGCTGGGCGACGGAATTCCGTCACCTCCAGCGCACCGAGGTTCTTGAGGTTGAGGAATACTTTGCCGCTGGGCAGAAGGGCAGCTCCGCGATGCCGCATAAACGCAATCCGATCACGGGCGAACGCTTGAGCGGCATCGCCCGGGTCATTCGTGGACACGCGGTGGCAGCGTTTGAGAACGTCGTCCTTTGGCACGAACGCGACATTAGCCACAGTTCCGTTGAGCGCATCATCCTGCCGGACTCCAGCACACTGTTGGATTACATGCTGGTGACCCTGCGCAAGCTCATCGACGGATTGCAAGTATATCCAGAAAACATGAAGCGCAACATGGAGATTACTCGCGGGCTTTACGCCAGTCAGTCGGCGCTTCTCATGCTTACTGAAAAGGGACTTGACCGCAAAATTGCTTACGAAGCGGTCCAGCGCGCCGCGATGAAGACCTGGAAGGAGGAAGGCAGCTTCGCCGGGAACCTTGCCGCCGAGCCGACCGTCGCAAAATTTTTGACTGAAAAGGACATCGCGGATGCCTGCTCCACCGATCGGCACTTTCGCTATGTCGAAGACAAGTTTCGAGCGGTGGGCATTCCTGGGTGATAGAGTAAATGCTGGGAGAAAACACCAATCGGCCGACACGATCGTGTCACGAATTCCCCAGGATTATTTTGTGGCGGTCAGCTTTTTGACAACAGTTGTCAGGTAGACGGGTTCGGGATGCTTGTCGCGCCACTTGGTGATCTCCCGCTTTTCAACGACGCGGAATCCGTAGCGTTCGAGCACCTTGGCGCCGCGACGAGATTCGAAGGTGACCATCTGCCCGAAGACGGCTTTTTCGCCTTTTTCACGCAGGTAGTCGAAATAGGCGTTCATCATTGCGCCGGTTCCGGCGACGCTTTGCGCCTCGGGCAGGACATTGAAATGGAAGTGTGCGGTCCGGCGCGGGGCGGCAGGTACTTCGCGCCAGGAGTTGCGGAGAATCCAGCCAATGAAATCGCGCGTGGTTCTGTTGTAACCCCGGTAGCGGCTCATCCCTTTTACGAAGAGGCGGAGGTTTTGAAAGAAGCTGTGAATCTGCTGCCTGAATGGCCTGCGCGAACCAAGCAGGTAGCCTACCACCCGGCCATTCTGTTCCATTAAGAAACAGGACTCCGGCTCGACATCCGTGTAATAGCTCGTGAGATAATCGGCAAAGAGCTCACGGTCTTCAAAAACGGGATCGATCGGCTTGCCAAGAAATCCCGTCTGGCAGCAGAGGAAGCGGACGGCCTCGCGGTCGCGAGACTCAAACTTTCGGACAACGATTCCGGGAGGTGCAGGCATCTTCCTGTTTTTAAGCGCCCAGGGGCCGCCGGTAAATGGAAAAAAGCAAGTGCCTTCGGACGGCAGGAGGGGCGGCATACTATTTTATGAAGCGAGAGATCACATCCTCATACAGCGAAAAGAGGCGCTGGAACACGATCTTCCACGAATAGTGTCCTCGCGCGGCGATGCTGGCTTGCAAGCCGCTTTCACGCAGATCTTCGCTGAATTTTGCTTCAATGGCATCCGCCAGCGAATACGGCGTATTCTCGACCGCCCAGTGCCGCTGGTTAGAAAAAATGATGCGGTCCATGTAACTGCCGCGGATGCCAATGACTGGGGTTCCACACGCCTGGCTTTCGAGAGTGACAAGTCCGAAGGTTTCCTGGATTCCCGGATGGACGAACAAATCGGATGTCCGATAAACGGATGCGAGCTCGGCGGGCTCTCTGCAATACTGCAGCCAGGTGACGCTCTGGGTTTCTTTGCGCAGCCGCACGAGAGCCGGGCGCAGCGCGCCATCGCCAACGGTCAGAAGGTGATATTTTTTTGGCGCCTTTCGATGAAGGATCTCGAAGGCATCAAAGAGAGTGCGAACGTTTTTTTCCGATGCCAGCCGCCCGACGTATAGGAGAAGCCGGCTTCCTTCTGGAATTCTGAGCTCGTGCCGGAGCAACGCGGAAGGAGCACCATTCGGATGAAAAACATCGGCGTCCACGCCGAGGTCGATACTCTCGACGCGTTCGACGCCCCAGTGACGAAGGAGAGTCGCAAGTGTGGGGCTGGGAACGAATGTGCGTTCCAGGCTGTTGTAGAGAGTTCTTACATAGCGGCGGCTTATGTCCTCGGCGATCGCGATTGCGAGCTGGCCGAAATATTTGGCCACCGACCGGATGTAAGCTTCCGGGAAGTGGGAGTGGTAAAATCCGACCACCGGAATATCCAGGCCGCGACCCGAGGCGACAGCCTTCCACGCGAGTTGATAGGGATCGCCGGATTCGATGATGTCTGGTTTTTCCTTCTCGAGCACCTCCTCGACGAGATGGAGCTTCAGCAGCGCTCGATAGCGCGAGGTGCGCGAAACGAGCGGCGAGGCAATCGTGTAAACGCGTGAGACCTCATCGCCGCTGGATCCTGTCGTCTTGCCAGGAACGACAAGGATGTGCTGGCAGTCGGGACGAGCGTTTCGCACGTAGGCCACTTTCTGCTCGACGTAGCGCCGAACGCCCCCGCTGACAGGGGAATAGAATTGCGTGAGGTCGCAAATTTTCACGCAAGCAAGTTACGCGATTGTGCGCTCGGCAGGCCGCTGGGAGCGGTATCGGTCAATACGCGGTTTTCTTGGTTCCGGCCGTTACGAGCTATTCGCAAGGGGGGCAAGGCAGTCACTCCTGTTCCGCCAGCCAGCGCTCGGCGTCAATCGCTGCAGCGCAGCCCTCGCCGGCGGCGGTCACGGCTTGCCGATAGACGTGGTCGGCGACGTCACCGGCTGCGAATACGCCCGGCAGATTGGTATGGGTGCCGTTTCGTTGGATCAGATAGCCGTTTTCGTCCATTTCCAGCTTGTCGCGAAAGGGGGCGGTATTCGGCTCGTGCCCGATGGCGACGAAGACGCACTTGACCTCGAGCTCGCTGAGGGAACCCGATATCGTGTTTTTCAGCTTCACCCCGCGAACCTCGCCTGAAGCATCGGTTAAGTAATCCGTGATGACGGTGTCCCAAACAGGCTGGATCTTTGGGTTTGCCAGCATGCGATCGGCCATGATCGCGGAGGCACGCAAGGCCCGGCGGCGATGAATGAGGTAGACCCTTGAGGCGAAACGCGTGAGGAAGATTGCCTCCTCGCAAGCGGAATCCCCGCCTCCCACGACGCAAACGGGCACGTTGCGGTAAAAGGCGCCGTCACAAGTCGCGCAGGAGGTCAAGCCATGACCGATCAGCTCGTTTTCGCGGTCAATGCCCAGATATCGCGGAGACGCGCCGCTCGCGACGATCAGCGCCCTGGTCTCGCGCCACTCGCGATCTACCCTGAGCCGGCTGTGCATGCCCGCGTGCTCGAATTCCTCGACCGTGCCATATTCAAACCGAGCTCCGAACTTCTCGGCCTGCTGATGCATCCGCATGATGAGCTCGGGCCCATCGACTCCCTCCGGGAATCCGGGGTAATTTTCCACCGCCGTGGTCGTTGTGAGCTGGCCGCCAGGTTGCCGGCCTTCAAGGACAAGGGGCGAAAGGTTGGCACGGGCCGCGTAGATCGCGCCGGTCAACCCGGCGCACCCCGTTCCCACGATGATCACATTTTCCATATTGCGAGGGAATAAACGCGAAGCTGACGGCGTGCAAAACAAACATTTTCAAGGGGTCTTCTTGAGGAGGATTTGCGTGCCGCATCGGGCCACGGGAGCGAGGGATACGCCGAGGATCTTTCGCCAATCTGCGAGCTTGCTTTCCTCCGTGATAAGCACCGTCGGCGCTGCCGAATTCCAAAACGCGACAAACTCAGAAATCGTTAGGAATCGATCGCGTCCTATTCCGAACTTGCGAACGATGAAGTCTTTGTCGGGATTTTGATCAAGGAGGATTACGGGCGAATCACTGTAGAAAAGCAGGCTGCTTCCCGTATCGATTCCGCCGTCGTAAACGATCGGAGCGTCCCTATGGATATCTCCCGCCACCGTCGCCAGTGAAAAGTACGGCGAGACCGACGATGTTCCACTCACTGCACCCAAATCAAGGCAGATTGCCGAGGCGGCAATGGCAGCCAGCTTAAGCTTCGAGCGTCGAGAAGAGAGCCCAATCAATGCGAATAAGAGCGCTGTGCCAAGCGCGAACCAGGCTGTGGTTCGCAGGCTTGTCCAGACCGCTCGGTCGAAATTGATGATTGTCGTCCAAGCGGTGGCTCGTTCCGCGAGGGTCGCGGTCGTAGAGGACGCGTCAGTGATATAAGGAATCGCATGGGACCAGGCGAGCCCGGCGCCAAGCACGATTGCGAGGAGGACGATCGCGGGCTGAACCCGTGAGCGTTCCAGCATCCATGCGACGGCCAGCGCAAAGGCGGGCCACATCGACATGGCGTAATAATCTTGTCGCTGTCCCGCGAGCAGCACCGAACCGGTGATGACTGCCATCCACACAATGACGATCAGTGCCGGGAAACTCGGCTCGACGTACCGCTGCCGACGGAAATGAATCGCGATGAGAGGGGTGGCGCCGATGAACGCCAGTGACCAAGGAAACAGCCAGGCCAGCTGCAGGAGCAAAAACTGCCACCGGGGAACATCCGTATAGGACGTAGCCGGCGTTAGGGTGCCGGCGACATGTCCAAGCTGTTCGGCAACGAGGAGATTGTGAAGGTAGCCGGGAAAGCGAAATTCCACGTAAAGATACCAGGGAAGATTGATGATCGTGAAGAGCAGAGCGCCCTGCCATGACACCAATCCGCGGAGGCGTGTGCGGGCCTGTCTGCACAAAATGGCGGCTATCCCGACGATCGCCAGCGGATAGAGCAAACCGTGCCAGCCTTTTGTGAAACTGGCCAGCGAGGCGAAAAGCCAAAATCCGAAAAACCACCCGCTGCGATGTGGCGCATGATCGGCCGCCCGCAGCGCGCAGTAAAGTGCCGCGGCGATGAACGCCGAAAACATGGGCTCTGGCATGACGATTCGCCCGAGGGTGAAAGTCCCGAGCGATGTGAGCAAGATGATGCCCGCGAGAAACCCGCGCCATTTTCCGCCCATTTTTGCGCCAATGAGAAACGTCACCCCCACCCAGAATGTCACAGCCAGCGCGTTGGGCACACGTGCGGCACATTCGTTGACGCCGAAGATTTTCATCGAAGCGGCAAGAGCCCAGTAAAGGAGCGGCGGTTTGACAAGTCGGGGAATTCCGTCGTTTTCGGGAATCAACCACGAGCCCGTCCGAACCATCACTTTCGCGGCCCCGCCGTATTGTCCGTCGGTCTCGTTGTACAGGTCGCCCCACCCCGATGTGCCCAGTGTGAGCGCGGCTGCCAGCGCGATCAAAAGAATCAGCTGCCATCGCCCGTGAGAATTCACGAGGCGAGGGAAAAGGATTCCGGGAATCCGACCGGCAAGCGCACCGGCCGGCCTCCTGGCATCCGGATCAGGGCCAAGACTTGGCGGCAGGTGACCAGCAAGCAATCGTCCGAAACACGGACCAGCTCAAAGTCGACCCAAAAGCGAACGCCGGAAGATTCGGTGATTCGACCATTGACGGAGATGGTATCACCGAGGAAGGCGGGCTTCCTGTAGTCGATTTCGGTGCGCACGACGATCGGGTGAATCTTTGTTTGTGCGATTTCCTCGAAGCTCATCCCCATCCGCAACGCCAGAAGCGTGCGCGCCGTTTCAATGAAGCGAAGATAGGCAATGTTGTGCACGACACCGCTGGCATCGGTATCGAAATACATGACGCGGATTTCGGTGGAAATCCGAAGGCGATCAGGGCTTTGCATCCCGCGGATAATGTGCTGACAAACCGCCTCCTCAAGCCGATTTATTCCACTTTCTGAGCGGCAGCCGGTATGTCCTGCTTAAGCTGCGCGATTTGCCGGCCAACGTCCGAATCGGGAATCACAGAAAATGCCGCTTCAAACCTTGCTAGCGCCTCGGGTTTCTTGCCCGAATCGGCCAGGAGCTTTGCTTCCCCGCGCAGGCGTGTGAATTGCTCGATTTTTCCAACTGCCTGGCGCTTAAGGCCGGAAATGGCGCGCCTTGTTTCTGGTCCAAACAGGTCGGCATTGCGGGCCAGGTCGTCCAAGATGTCCTTGGCTTCCATGTAGCGCCTCTCCTCAAAGATAGGTTTAAGTTTTTGGAAATCCGCCCCTGCATCGCAAACGGCTGCGGCTTGGCGGACAGCGCTGACCAACGCGACGGGGGGGTCGGTGGCAAGAAAGCGCGTGATCCTGACGCTCATCGAAGAAATCTGCTTTTCGAGTTCTGGCGAGATCTTGGGCGGCGCGTCGTCGACGCCAAGTGCGACTTCGCTCGCAAGCAGTCTTGAGATCTCCTCGGCCTCGCCCGACGTTGCTTTGACCGTTGCGATTCCTGAATCCCAAATCTTGACGCATGCCGCGCTTTTCGGATCCTCCTCAGGCCGCTGTGCCTTGAGCTGATCGAGAGTGTCTTCCGCCTCAGTCAGCGATGTGTCAGATCTGCCGAGCCTGGCAACAAGAACGCTCCGCTTCTCTGCTAGTACGAGCCCTTCGAATTGCGCGGAAAGCTCCATAGCGAGCCTCTTTGCGTCGGGATTCGCTTCCGCAAGTTCCTTCAGGCCGATGAATTTTGGATCGGCTTCGAGATCGAGGCTGCTTGGCGGCTTGGCACGGACGATCTCCGCCTTCAAGAGGCTTGCAAGCTTCATCGCCTTGCTTTTCACAAACGCTTGCCTTGAAACCCAGACGCCGTCTGTCTTGACCTTTCCCGAGTCGTATTGCGCGAGTTCCTCGTTGAGTTTCTTGATGGAAGGATCCAGATAGGCGCGCGAAGCTGGGAATTTGGCGGCGACTGCCTTAATCTCCTCGGTGCGCGAGATCAGCGCTTGACGATCCCGCGCACTGACGATCTCTCCGAGCTCTTGAACGTCAGGGTAGACAACGAGCTTGACTATGCGCCCAACCTGCACCTGACGGCGATCAGCATTCTTAGTGCGAAACTCATAATAGCCTGCGCCCGACGTGCCATCCGCCGTCCGATTAATGAAGGATTGGAATTCGAGCACTGTTGCCTCGGCGTTCTTCGACCATGGCTGCGGCTTGACGAGAACCACTCCGGCGCGCTCCTGGACATTAAAACCGTCTCCCGGCTGGCTTCGAAGCGTCACAGCTGTGAAACACAGCAGGATTGCCGTGCAGGGGTGAGTTATGCGCTTGAGGGACATCATAACTTCGTGGAGCTTATTGGCTGTCACCCGCTCCCCGCAACGGGATTTCTCGCGTTGGGTCGGGCGCAAGACCCGTCTCAGACCCTAATCATCGGCGGCGGGATCTCTTGATTCGGCGATACTTTCCAGATCGCCGTTTGTTGTGAGGGTAGGATTTTGCGCGACTAATCACGGGGATTTTGTTGAGCGGCTGCGCGCGTCATGGGATGCGGAATGTCGGCTATCACCGTATCGAACGAAATCTCCACCTCGCGCTCCATGCCGAGAACCTCAAGCAGGACAGCGACGCGCTCGCGCGCGGGCATCACCCGACTGACCACGGCGCGCAACCCGCGAAAGGGGCCTGCGATCACGTTGACCTCTTCACCGACTTCGATGCCGGGTTGAATGACGATTGTCTCCTGGTCCTGCACTGCGCTTCGAAGCTCGGTGATAATTTCCGACGCCACGCAGGCGGGAGCTTCTCCAAAACTCACGATTTTCACCACGCCGCGCGTCGCCCGGATTTGCCGGCACTGCGAGACATAGCGAAACCGCGCGAACACATAGCCGGGAAACATCGCTTCGGTCACCCACAGCTTTCCCGAACGGCGGGCACGCTCAAAGCGAACAAAGGGACAAAACACTTCGACACCATTCTCCACTCGGAGAAAATTGCTCGTCAGCCTTTCGTTCCGAGGCTTCGTTCGAAGGCAATACCATTCAAGTTCGTCTGTCATTTTGTATACTTCATTCTAAGCCTTTTCCGGGAGTGATTCGAGTGTAAAGGGAATTTATCGCGCTGTGTGTGGCGGAATTGTCACAAAAAGCGGGTTGAATGCCAACAATGCTGTGAACAGCTTGTGAATAAACCCAAACCCCATGAAGTATTACAGAACCGGCTGGATTTCCGACGTGCATCTGGGGACGCGAGGGAGCAAGGCGGTTGCTCTCCTGAATTTTCTGCGAGAGGCCGAATTTGAGACACTCTACGTCGTGGGAGACTTGATCGATATCTGGGCATTGCGGCGCACAATCTACTGGCCGCAGGAGCACAATGACGTGCTTCAAAAACTCCTGCGCAAAGGCCGCAAGGGCACGGAGATCATTTACATCATCGGAAACCACGATGAGTTTCTCAAGCGTTTTCGGGGCCATTACGGAAACTTGGCGCTTCAAAGAAATGCCGTTCATCTGACCGCGGATGGCCGCCGTTTGCTTGTGATGCACGGGGATGAACTCGACGCCGTGGTGCAAAATCTGGGCTGGCTGGCG
Source organism: uncultured Verrucomicrobiae bacterium (assembly GCA_963810765.1). Taxonomy (GTDB): domain Bacteria; phylum Verrucomicrobiota; class Verrucomicrobiia; order Chthoniobacterales; family Terrimicrobiaceae; genus DASTFP01. The sequence continues at coordinate 77,252 of CAWEOV010000005.1, read as the reverse complement.
CATCTCGGAGATCTCGGATACAGGCTGCTGCTGCGCTGCAACGGTCTGGTCAACTTTTGCCGGCGCCGCTTTGGCCTCGGCTACTGGTCGCTAAGCGGCTATGTGAAAGCCGAGGTGAAGAATGTCGTTAGCTTTATCGGCCGCTTCGAAGAAGCCGTTGTACGCTATGCGAGGGACTTTGACGTCGACGGTGTGCTCTGTGGACATATCCATACTGCGGCAATTCGCGAGATTCAGGGCGTCGCTTACTACAACGCGGGGGACTGGGTAGAGAGTTGCACGGCCATCGTCGAGCGTTACGACGGCGCCATCGAACTGCTTCGCCTCGCCGAGCAAGCTCTGCCTGAAGATTCGATTGCCGATCCGTCCCGAGCGAGTTTCCCCTCTATCGATCGCTGCGAGGGAGTTGAGAGTTGAGGGGCGAAGCTTATTAGGCGGGAAAATTACGACACCCGATGAGGCGTAGCCCCTCAAGGGTGAGGGATGGTGAGACTGCGGAAAAAAGCCCGGTACTCCCCGCGATGAGTTTTGCATCGCCGCCAGTAGCGATGAGGTGCGTGCGGGATTTGGAAGGAATCTCCTTCAGGATTTGGCGCACGATTTCGGCGATGAGTCCCCTGTAGCCGTGAATAGCGCCGGAGCGCATCGCCTCCTCGGTGCTGCGTCCAATGGCCTGACGCGGTTCACGGAGGCTCACGCGCGGTAGAAGAGCGGTGCGATTGTGCAGATAGTCTGTCATCGCGCCGAGGCCGGGCGCGATGACACCGCCGGCATAGTTGCCCGCCACCGAGACGACATCGAAGGTGACCGCTGTGCCGAAATCAACGACAATAGCCGGAGAGCCATAGAGCGCCGCCGCGGCGGTCGCGTTGGCCAGTCTATCCGCGCCAATTGTCTCCGGTTTGGGGTAGTCGATGCCGACGCCGAGAATGATCTTGTGGCTCACCCAGCAAATCGGCCGCGGAAGTATCTTCGCGACGAGCGCATTGCGGGCGGGGACTACCGACGCGACTACCGAGTGTTTTGCGTCTCGCTTACCCAGCAGGCTGGACAACGATTTCGGAGTCAGCTCCTTGGTCGGCAAGCGGAACACTCGGCCGAGACGGTGCCGGCTGGAGAACGCTATCTTTGTAAAGGAGTTGCTGATGTCCACAAGGACGAATTCCGCAGCTGGCATGGGGCGAGAATTCCTCCTGGCCTGTGCTTGGGTCAAGCCGGCGCGCAGCAAGATTGAACAGACTTCGCCCAGAGGACGGAACGTCGCTTCAGCGCCGCATGGAAGTCGGGCGCTTGTCTGCTCGTCCCGGTTGTTCCTCGTAGGCTCCAGCGGCTAGCGCCAAATCCGCTTCTTCGACGGGCAGGAAGGATTTGAAGCGATGCTTGTCGATGGCTTTCATGTAGGCTTCAAGCGGCGAGGCGGTTCCGGAGACCAATTGTTCCCAAATCGCATCGTCCATGAATTGCATGCCCTCGCCCTTGCCCCCGACAATAACGTCCTGAAGCTTTTGGGTTGCTCCCTCGCGGATGATTGCGGAGACGGCGCTGTTTGATATGAGAATCTCATTGACCGCAACGCGGCCAGTGCCGTCCGCCTTTTTCATAAGAAGCTGAGCGATCACGCCCCGCAGCGATGTGGCCAGCATGGTACGCACCTGCGCCTGCTTATCGCCCGGGAAGACGTCAATCATTCGGTCCACCGTCTTGCGAGAGTTGTTGGTGTGAAGGGTGCCGAAGACGAGCAGTCCGGTCTCCGCGGCCGTCAACGCGAGGGAAACGGTTTCCAGATCGCGCATTTCGCCAACCAGGACGATGTCGGCATCTTCGCGAAGGGCGGCTTTCAGGCCCGCTGGAAAGCTGGGAGAGTGCTCCGGGACATCGCGTTGGGTGACGATGCTCCGTTTGTTGCGGTGAACAAATTCGATCGGCTCTTCAATCGTGACGATATGGCGGGAGAATTTGCTGTTGATGTAATCCATCAACGCCGCCAGAGTTGTGCTCTTTCCGGAACCCGTGGGTCCGGTAACCAGGACGATTCCGCCGCGCATTTCGCCAAAACTCTTGATAACGCTCGGAAGCCCGAGTTCCTCAAGGGTTTTGATCGTGGTGGGGATGTTGCGAAAGACTGCGCCGTAGCCGTTGCTCTGTTTGAGGTAGTTGACGCGGAAGCGGTTCTCCTCGTCCATCTCGTAGGCAAAATCGAGATCGCCGGTCTCTTCGAATCTCTGCCAGCGGGCTGCCGAGCAAATTTCGCTGAGCATGAAAGACATCTCCTCGCAGGTGAGCGACTCTTCGCGAATTGGGAGGATTTCGCCATGGCGGCGGATTTTTGGCGGCTGGCCCTGCGCCAGATGAAGGTCCGAACCTGCGGACTGAAGGAGGACGTGAAAGAAATGGTCGATGTAGGCCATGGCTACTTCAGTTTCAGCGCTTGCCTCATTAGCGTTTTGTTCTCCGCCCGAAACATTGTCTCTTCCACGCCAGTTAAGCCGGCTTCGAAGAGTTGCAAGAGGGAGTCGTCCATCAATATCATGCCCTGTTTCTTGCCTGTCTGAATCACTCCGGGAAGCATGAAAGTCTTGCTTTCGCGAATGAGATTCCCGACTGCCGGATTGTTCATCAAAATTTCCGTGGCCAGGCATCGGCCCGTGTTGTCTGCGCGCGGCACGAGTTGCTGGCTTATGATCCCGCGCAGAGATTCGCTGACCATAACGCGAATCTGGTCGCGCTGGTCGGCGGGAAATACATCGAGAACGCGGTCCAATGTGCGGGCGGCATTGCTCGTATGGAGAGTGCCAAGCACCAGGTGGCCGGTCTCGGAAGCGGTGATCGCAAGAGAGATCGTCTCCAAGTCGCGCATTTCACCGACCATTATCACGTCGGGGTCCTCGCGCAATGCCCCGCGAAGCGCTGCGGAGAAAGAGGCGGTGTGCGTGTGGACCTCGCGTTGCGTGACGTGGCAGTTCTTTGAGGAAATAATGTATTCAATAGGATCCTCGAGAGTGATGATGTGGTCGCGCCGGGTCAAATTGACTTCCTCGACCAACGCAGCCAGCGTCGTGCTCTTGCCGCTGCCCACCGAGCCGGTTACCAATACCAGGCCATTCTGGTACTGGGTGAGCAGCTTAATCTGCGGAGGCAGGCCAAGCTCGGCCATGGTCGGCACTTGGCTATTGATGATGCGGAAAGTGAGATCGTACCCAAGCCGTTGCTTCACGACGCAGGCGCGGAAGCGGCCAAACGAATTCGAGTATGCGAAGTCCACGTCGCCGCGGGCACCAATCGCCTGCCACTGGGCATCCGTCAGAAAACTTGCGGCGAGCCGCTCGGTGTCCGCCGCCGTCAAAACGGGCGCTTGGAGCCAAATGGGCTCGAGAATGCCAAATCTTCTCCAGGCGGGGCGAGAGCTTACAGCGAGATGAACGTCTGACGCACCTGACTCCCTTCCGATCATCAGGTATTGATCTACATGGTCGAGTGACGAGGCTCCGTTTTCCGCCACTATTCCGGCTCGGGGTTCATCAGCGGTATTGAAACTCACGATGAAGGATGGATAGGGTGATTTCGACGCCGCCAGAAAGGCGGAATGTAGAAATTTCGGAAGAATGCGGTTCTCTTACACCCAGGCGCGATCCGCGGCTTATCTCGGAAGTTTTTTAACCATGTCGGCGACGCGCCGTCCCGCGTAGGCCAGCATGGCGGGTCTTAACACGGGGATGGCAAATCGAACCAGGGCGATGAGCAGCGCGATTAGCCCCGCGCGGGGCCTCTTTTTTTCTACTTTGACCGCCGGCACGCCGTTCGGCGTAAGGGTCTTGGTTATGACGCGGGTTTTTGTTTTCGGCCCGGCAAGGACCCAGCCAAGGGCCGTTGCGCCGCTCAGCCACGCGTAAGGCATTCGGCGCACGAGGTCGTTAAACTTCGCTTTGAAGTCCAATTCGGCACGGAGAGCCGAGCATCCCTGGACAATCGCCGCGCGGCTGCTCGCGAGCTCGGCCAGAATTTCCTCCTTCGTCATGGCTTGAAGTTTTTCAAGGCTTCGAAATCCCTCTTTAACTCCGCCGCAGTGGCCTTGAAGACAGGAGTGCGGACATACTTCCAAGCCAGAATCGCGCATACCGCGACTGCAACAAAATGCAGCACGGCAAGACCGAGCGAAATCCAAATCCAGGAAATTTGAAACGCGATCGCCAGCAAAAATGCGACAAAAAATAGCGCGAGCACGTATCCAAAGATCGCTAAAACGGTGGCCGCAACGAGCAGGATCAGCAGACGCAGACCCACCAAAGCCGCCTCCTTGGTTTCGAGACCCGCGAGCTGCAGAAGTCCCTGGACATGCCGTCCGGAGGAGCCCGCAAATCGCACGAGCTCAGGTATCACGCCCTGCGGCGTCTCCCGCGCGTCGGCGGAAGGCGGTAATACAGTTTCCGCCATCCCTGCTAACGTTAGCGGCGGAAGATTACCCCCAGGACGAAGCCGACGCCAACCGCAACCCCTAATGCTTTTAGCGGATACGTCCGGATATAGCTCTCCGTTTCGCCCTGGAAATTTTGGGCTTTCGAGGTCGCGTCAGATAAAGCCGATTGGGCCCTGCCTTTATATTGCTCGGCGACTGTCTTTGCCTGCCCGCGGAGTTCTCCATATTTCGCGGCGGCAGCCTCGGAAACGTCCTTGGCCGCGGCCGTAAGATGCTCGCGACCGGTCTCATAAGCGGACTGAGCCTGTTTCTTGACGGTTTCGCCGACTGCCTTGGTGGCTTCGCTTGCTGCGTTGAGCGCCTGTTTGGCGTGCTCTGCGCTGCTTTCCAATTTCACGTGCGCGACGTCGGTCTTTTCTTCGCTGTTTGTCTCGGACATATGCCTGTTAAGGTTTCGAACGCAATCTGCCAGAAGCTCGCGTATTGGCAAGCTCGATCCCCGCTATTGTCGTCGCAAGGTTAATCATGTAGCCAGAGGGACATGCAGTCAGCCTCTTCCTTTGCACCGGGTCGCGTGGAACTTCTCGGAAACCACACCGATTACAATGGCGGTGTCGTTCTCTCGGCAGCCATCAACCTCGGAATCTCCGCCCGCGGCCGCCAGCGCAATGATACCAAAATCGTTCTCACAAGCGAGGGCATACCCGGTGTGGTGACCGCCGACTTGGAGAGACTCACGGCCAACGACAGCTGGGCTGACTATCCCTTGGGCGTTGCAAAAATCGTCAAAGACGCTGGCCATCCCGTCGCCGGCTTTGAGGCCGATTTTTCCAGCAACCTTCCACTCGGCGCCGGTCTCTCGAGCTCTGCGGCGATCGAGGTTTGCACGGCCGTTTTACTGACGCGGCTTTTTGATTTTCAGGTGCCGCCACTCGATCTTGCCAGGTTGTGCCGCAAGGCAGAAAACGAATTCGTCGGGGTAAGTTGCGGCTTGCTCGATCAGGTGTCCTCGATTTTCGGCAAGCGGGAGCATGCCATCTTTCTGGATTGCCGTGCCGAGACCGTCAAAAACGTTCCGTTTCCACCAAGCGTGGGTTTGCTCATCGTTCACTCTGGCGTCAAGCACGCCCTTTCCGGCGGCGAATACAATGAACGGCGCGACCAATGCTTCGAAGCCGCGAGGATACTCGGTGTTCCTGCCCTTCGCGACGCCACGAGCGAGCAACTTGCCAGCGCAAAAATGCCCGCCATTGTGAAACGGCGCGCCGCGCATATCATCGGCGAGAACGAACGCGTTTTCGAAGCAGTCGAGCATTTGAAGCATCACGATGCAGCCGCTTTTGGAAATCTCATGAGCGCCTCGCACCGCAGTTCCATCGACAACTTCGAGAACAGCACTCCGGAGCTTGACGCGTTGGTCGAAATTTCCTGCGCGCAAGAAGGCGTCTACGGAGCGCGGCTCACCGGAGGCGGCTTCGGCGGTGCCATCGTGGCCCTGGTCGCAATGAGCTCTATTGAAAAGGTCGCCGAGGCCGTCGAGGCAGCCTACTGCGAGAAAACCGGCCATAACGGCAAGGCCTATCGTTGCCTTATTGGAGACGGCGCTCTGGTGCAAACTTGAGTCCTCCGGGGCCCGCCCGCATGGGGGCTAGGCGAAAATTCGGTGGAGGAAATAGCCCTCCGGCTGTAAGGGTGAACGACGGAGGTGTTTCATGTTTCGGTTCGATAATCAGCGCGTCCTGATCGTGGGTGGAAGTTCGGGTATCGGCTTTGCGGCAGCGGCAGGATTCGCGGAGGCAGGGGCTTCCGTGACGATCGCCGCCCGCAATCTTGAGAGGCTCAATCAGGCGGCAGCAAGGCTGGGACGCAGGGTGCAAGCCGCAGTGCTCGACGTAACAAGCGACAAGGCAGTCGAGGAATTCTTTCAGACGGGAGCCCCGTGGCGACATGTTGTGGTGAGCGGTTCCAGCGTCAAATTCGGTTCTGTGCGGAAGCTCCCTCTAAACGACGCGTATGCGGCCATGAATAGCAAATTCTGGGGGGCATATCGCGTCGCACGGCTCGCACGAATCGAACCCGAAGGGTCGCTGACTTTCGTGTCAGGTGTTTTGAGCCGAAGACCGAGCCCTGATGCCGTCTTGCAGGGGGCGATCAATGCGGGCCTCGAAGTGCTGGCAAACGGTCTGGCCCTTGAGTTGTCTCCAGTGCGCGTGAACACGGTTTCCCCCGGCATGATCGTGACGCCGCTGTGGGACGGTCTTCCAGAAGACAAGCGACGAGCGATGTTTGACGCCACCGCCGCACAGCTGCCAACCAAGCGCGTAGGGCAGTCAGTGGATGTGGCAAACGCCATTCTCTACCTTGCCGCAACGCCTTTTGCGTCGGGTTCCACGGTCCTTGTGGACGGGGGCGGTACGATCGCTTAGGGAAATTGACAGTATCTCCGTACTTTGACATCATTTTGATGTGCCCCTGCCAGCCGTGTGCAGGCGTGTTGTCGCAATGCGACAAGCTTTCGTTCAGGTTAAATACAGCCTTGGCAAATTCCCGATGCCTCGCCCTCCGCGCGTTGCGGTTCCTGCTGCCGTGGCGCAGTTCGGTCTTGAATACCGGACACTGGGTGACGAGACGGTGTATTTTCTCGAGCGGTTGCCGCACCTCCACCATTTTCTGTCCTGATTAACAGCCCGAGGTATTGGCGGTTTCCTCTAATCCGGAGCTCGCAATTTTCGATTGCGGGAATTCCGCACGGCGATAATGTTCGCCGGATGGTTCTGGCGCGACTCCTTTTCTTGGACGCGATCTTCATGCTGTTCGCTTCACGTTGCAGATCGTTAAAGCGGAACGGAGTGTAGCACGTGGTCAAGAATTGAGGTAAGACCGAACACGCAATATTTTGAAAATCAAAACGTTCGCCAGAGTAGCTCAGAGGTAGAGCAGGGGACTCATAAGCCCTTGGTCGGGGGTTCAATTCCCTCCTCTGGCAGGCCCCTTGCAACGCTCAACTCTCAACTCGGAACTCTCAACTCGGAACCGTCTCCCATGGCCAATATCAAATCCGCAGCAAAACGGGCCCGTCAGGGCGTAGTGCGTCGCGCGCACAATGCCAGCGTGCTCAGCGCGCTGAAATCCGGACAGAAAAAATTCCGCACGGCTCTCGCTGCAGGAAAGCTCGATGACGCGAAGTCTGAATACGTGAAGGTCTCGGCTGCGCTCGACAAGGCTGCCAAGCGTGGGATCATTCACAAGAACAGCGCTGATCGGCGCAAAAGCGCATTTAATCGCGCACTGAACCCCTCATAAAGCAGCGGAGCCGCGTCGAGGCTGCGGTTTGTTTTCCAAAAGACGTGCGGGGAGATAAGGGAGTGCCGTGGGCGCTGCTTTATCTGATTTTGCTTCGCAAAATAAGGTGTTGGAGAAGCGACTTCCTGAGGCGGCTCGCATGAGGCTCGAAGCGGAAAAATTTACCATACGGCTGCGGCGTCCGTTTCGCATAGCACATGGTTCGAGCGCGACACGAGAAACGATTTTGGTGCATCTCCACGATACAAAGCGGGGTATCGTCGCTCACGGCGAGGGAGCTTTGCCGCCATACTACCCTTCAACCCCGGAGGGCTGCCTCACGTGGTTGAACGAGGTTGCCCGGTCGGGTGACGCCGGTGCGTGGGAAGCCGCATGCACCGCGCAGGCGCCTCCCGAGGCAGCAGCGGGTCGTGCGGCTCTGGAGATCGCTTTGCACGACTTGCTGGCGCAAGAAACTGGAACTCCGCTTTGGCGCTTGTGGGGCTTGGATTCTGCGCGAATCCCGCCGTGCTGGAGGACGCTGTCCATACCCTCCAGCGAAAAGGAACTCGGTGACATGTTGGACGAAGGGATGTCGCGTGGTTCGACACGCATCAAGCTGAAGACCGGGAGCGGCGATCTGGGTTGGGATGAGGACTGCGTGCGGCTCATCCGTGAACAGCCTGTTCGGCTTGCACTGGACGCGAATGAAGGATGGACACCTCGGGAGGCGGCGAGTTTTTTTTCACGCTTGACGCGTCACGAGATTGCATTCGTCGAGCAACCCGTTTCGCGGGACGCTGCCTGCTGGAGCGAATTGCGCTCACGCGTTCGTGGGATCAACGTTCCACCCCTTGTCGCGGATGAATCGCTGCAAACCGAAGACGATCTTGCCACCCTGGCGGGACTGGCCGATGGGGTGAATGTCAAGCTGCTCAAGGCGGGAGGCTTGAGCACCGCCCGGCGGTGGATCGCCCTTGCGCGCGATTTAGGCATGCGTGTAATGGTTGGTGGAATGGTTGAGACGGGAATCGGCCGCACGGCCGCTGCGCAGCTCGCATCATTGGCGGATTGGCTGGATATTGACCCTCCGGACAGCATTCCTGCCGAGCCGATGATCGGCTTTCGGATCGAAGGAGACTGCATGCTCCTCTCGGATCGTCCAGGCCTTGGATTGCGAGAAGTTTGAGTCTTGAGCATTGGGGCTGGCAGGCCTGAAAGTGCAATCGACGCCGGGCGTTTCGTTGCGGTTCCTCACCGACATTCAGCCAGTGCCTTGGCGAGCGCGCCAATGTGAGAGGGAGTGGTACCGCAGCAGCCACCGATGATACGCGCGCCCCGTGCGGCCATCAGGGCTCCTCTTTCAGCGAAATATTCAGGGGAAACGTCATAAAAGAAGCGGCCCTCGTGATAGCGTGGCCGCCCAGCGTTAGGGAAGGCGGCGAAAGGCAGTTCGGGCGGGCTAAACCGCTCGACGAGCCGCAGGGTTTCGTGCGGACCGTTGACGCAATTGATGCCTAGGATCTCGGCGTCGTTTTGCAGGAGTATTGCAAACGCGTTGCTCAGGAACATGCCATTGGGGAGCTGCCCTTGTTCGTTTGGAGCCAGCGAGCAGATCGCTGGGCAGTGGTGAAGCGAGTGCTTCACGCGAAGGGCAAGGAGGAGTTCATCGAGATCCTGGAACGTCTCCAGGAAGATCAGATCGACGCCGCCGTCGAGCAGGGCGCCCATTTGTGTGCGAAAGCACTTCTCCCGGTCGATGCCCCGGCCCGTGGCGTCTTCAGCGGAAACGCCCAAGGGACCAATGCTGCCAGCGATCAATGCCCCCTTCGCCGCCTGCCTGGCGAGTTGCGCGGCCTGCCAGTTGATCTCATTGACACGGTCTGCAAGCCCATGGCGGGCGAGGCGCACGGCATTTGCGCCAAAGGTGTTCGTTTCGATGAGGCGGGCGCCGGCCGCGAAGTAATCTGCATGGATTTTGCGGATCAACTCTGGACGGGAGAGGCAGAGTTCCTCAAAGCATCGGTGCGCAGGCACGCCGTGCTCCATGAGCAGCGTTCCCATGGCGCCGTCGCCACAGAGTGGATGATCCTGGATTTCCTCAAGCAAATTCACTCGCTATATTTTCGGCAAACTTTCCGCCCAGCCGAAGCTTGGCGCAACACAAGGCGCGCGTGCTATGGGACCGCTTCATCGTCCCGGACGCGTTCATCCGTCAATGTTGAGGGCGGCGATTGCCTCCATCACGCGGCTGCTGATACGTTGATAGGTCTCGCGATTGCCGGGCGTAGATTCTTCACGAGTAAAGCGGAGAGGTTCGCCGATGACTACAGTGATTTTCGTGAGGCGCAGGGCGCGAGAGCCCTTTGGAAACGCGTGGTAGGCACCGAAGATGCGCATGGGCAGAACGGGAGCAAGAGTCTTTGCGATGACGAGGCCGATGCCCGCGCGGGCGGGTTGAAGGTTTCCATCCCTTGATCGCGTTCCCTCTGGAAAAAGGACGACCCCGTTTCCCTCGCGGACCTTTTTGATGACTTCGCGCAGGGCGGACATGTCGTTGCCATCACGCTCAACGGGAATTACGTTCATCGCGGGAAACAGTGGACCGAAGAACGGCCATTCCAGCAGGTTCCTCCGTGCGAGGTAGTACACGGCGCGCTGTGAGCAAATGCCTGCAAGCGGCGGATCAAAGTAGCTGGAGTGGTTGACGGCGAGAATCAGCGGACCATCCTCGATCATGCGCTCGGGATGGACGATCCGCAGCGAATAAAAGCAGCGGGCGACGAGCTTCGCCAGGTTGTAAAAGATATTGTAGACGATACTCATCGCCCGGGAACGGAGAGACCCTTTGCCTTAAGGTGCCGGATAATCTCCTCTACCACACGATCCACCGTGAGATGCGTGCTATCGATGAGGATCGCGCCGCGTGCAATCTTGAGAGGAGCGTTCGATCGCGAGGAATCGATGCGGTCGCGCAGCGCGATTTGGTCGTCCTGACCCTCGGCTTTCCGGCGCCGCTGGCGGACATTTTGCGACGCATCAATGTAAAATTTGAACGGTGTCTCCGGAAAGACGATCGAGCCGATGTCGCGACCTTCTACAACGACGTCCCGCTGGCTGGCGAGGTCTCTTAGATGATTCGTCAGTCTTTCGCGCACGGTGGGAACAAGGGAGACGGGTGAAACTGCTCGGTTGACTTCGTCCTCGCGAAGGTGCGGTGTGACATCGGCACCACCGATGTGAAGGAATGCTTCGTCATTTTCGAAGCCGGATGCCAGCTGAATGCCAGCAACCAGGGCGGCCACCTGGCTGGCGGAAGTGGGATCCGCATTGCGACGCAGGATCCACCACGTTATCGCACGATAGAACGCGCCGGAGTCAACGTAAGAGTAGCCCAGCCGCAAGGAAACCTCCTTGGCCGCACTGCTCTTTCCTGAGGCGGCGGGGCCATCGATGGCAACCACCGTCTTCATTGGTCAAAAGATTTCTGCGAGCGATGCCGGTCAGCCAGCGAGGAGATGACTGGTGTGGGCTGCCACAACGTGTTATTGCCTCTTTGAAGATGCGTTAGAATTGATCCGAATTGGGGATACGAAGTGCGCACGCAGGCGGTGTCTTCAATAATGGTTGTGCCTGATGCGAAAAGACCAGCAATCGCAAAGGCCATCGCGATCCGATGATCGCCGTAACTAGGCAATTTGGCACCCTTGAGCTCGCTCCCTCCGTAAATCATCATGCCGTCCTCAGACTCATGAACGTCCACGCCCATAAGCTTGAGGTTCGACGCAATTGCGGCAATACGGTCGGTCTCCTTTACGCGGAGTTCCTTCGCGTCTCGAATTATTGTTCGACCTTCGGCAAGCGCGCCGGCGACGGCGAGGATGGGGATTTCATCTATAACGTTTGGTATTTCACTGCCTTCAATGACCGTTCCTGTGAGGCGGCTTCCTTGGATGCTGATCGCGCCGTACGGTTCTCCCTCTTCGATGTTTTCGACGATCTCGCGGACGTGGGCGCCCATCCGAACGAGCACGTCGAAAATACCGGTGCGCGTGGGATTGAGACCGACATCTCTAACAAGCAGGCGGGAACCAGGCTGGCAGGCGGCGGCCACCAGCCAAAACGCGGCGCTGGAAATGTCGCCCGGCACGGCGAAATCGCGAGACTCGATCTGCTGCTTGCCAAGCATCGAGATCCTGCGTTCCTTTGGTTTTTGTTTGTGATCCGAGCGGGTTTCTTCCCGGCGGAGATTGACAAGAAAGTACTCAAGCATGCGCTCGGTGTGATCGCGGCTTGGAGCGGGTTCGATGATGTGGGTGACGCCGGTGGCGTAAAGGCCGGCGAGCAGTATGGCGCTCTTGACTTGCGCACTGGCAATCGGCATCTGGTACGAGATCGCGTGGAGTGGGGCGCCATGGATCACGAGGGGAGGAGCGTCGTTTGCTCCCAATGCACTGATCTTTGCGCCCATCTGCGTGAGCGGCTCGATAATTCGGCGCATCGGGCGCTTTGAAAGCGAGGCATCGCCAACCAAGCGCGAAGCGAACGGTTGCGCGGCAAGAATGCCCGAAAGCAAACGCATCGTGGTGCCCGAGTTTCCGCACTCGATCTCGCGCTCGGGAGCGGTGAGCTTGCCATGGGAACCATACACAACAATGAAGCCGGGCTCAGGATTTTCGATGGCCACGCCCAATTGCTGGAACGCTCGCGCCGTGCACAAACAGTCGTCCGCCTCGAGAAAATTCGTGATTTTGCACGCGCCGTTTGAAAGCGCTGCGAGCATGATGGCGCGATGCGAGATGCTCTTGTCGCCGGGCACGGTGATTTCGGTCTCCAGTTTTGGGGCCCGCCTGACGCGAAAGACGTCCGTGCTCATGGCAAGACTTCGCGGGTGGATTTCGCGCGCTCAAGAAACGACTCCAGCGCCGCAGCATCCCGGGAAAGAATCATTTGCTTCATCTTGTCGAGCGCGGTCGAAAAATCCTCCAACCCCGCAACCAATTCGGCAGAGTTCTCGAGAAGAATTTCCCGCCACATAGCGGGCGACGCTGCGGCGATACGTGTGGTGTCACGGTATCCACCGCCGGCGAGGGCGCCAGCGTCCGGCACACGTGAGCTGACGGAATTGACGAGGGCCGCAGCGACGGCATGGGGAAGATGGCTGACGCGCGCAACGCGTTCGTCATGTTCCTCAGGAGGCATTTCCACGAGACGGCATCCAACACTCTCCCAAAGGTTGTAAACGGTTCTCGTGGATGCCGGAAAGGAGTTCGTAGTGGGGGTAACAATGCAAACGGCCTTTACGAAGAGATTTGCACGCGCGGCATCGAATCCGCTCTGTTCCGATCCGGCCATGGGATGAGAGCCAATGAACCGTCCTCCAAGGATCGTTTCCAGCCTCCGCACGACCCCCGTCTTGACGCTTCCGACGTCCGTAACGGTCGCGCTGCTTGAAAGTGCCGGAGCAATTTTCTTAGCCAGGGAAGGCATGGCGCCTATGGGTGTGCAGAGCACGCACAGATCGGCTCCGCTGGCGGTCCCGATCTCGTCACTGGAAACAGAGGGAAAGAATTTGAGCGCTCTTTCCACGGACTGTTTAGAACGAGCCCATATCCGCAGATTCCAATCCGGCCGCAATTCTTGCAGAGCCAACGCCAGCGAACCGCCAATCAGCCCCGGGCCGAAGATGGCGACCGTGCTCAGGGGACAAGGAAGATTTTATTCGTGTAGGGGCACTTGACCTCGGTGCCTGGAGGAAATCCGCGCACGTCAACGTAGCCGGCATAGGGCGCGTGCGGGCTCGTCACGAAACCTGATTTTCCGGGAACCGGCGTGCCGTACGGAATGTCGCGTGCGGTCGTGGAAATGGTGGTTTGCGGAGTCGGGCTGGACGCGGCTTCCGGAGTGGCTTCTGGGGTCGGCATGGAGCTGGGGGTTGGGGTGGGCGTCGCGGCAAATTGGGTTTGCGCAGATTGGCTGCCCTGATAGCCGAATCGGTTCTGGCTGGAGGACCGGGGTGACTGCATTTCGCTCCCGCTTTGGCAGGCTGCAAGCACGATCAAAAGTGCGGTGGCGGTGACGATCCAAGGCGAGGATTTCATAGCAATAACTTCGTTAGAAACGCATGATTGAAGGCCAACTTGCAATGCAAATTTTTATCAACGCGAGGTGGGAAGAGAGCCGCTTATTGAACGCCGACAGTGGGCTTAAGGAACCACGCCCCCGCGGCAACGCCGAGAAAGACGGCCTGATTCATCGTAATCGGGCCGCTTGATTCAACGAGGTATCCTTCCGGGATGCGGATTTGGTTGTAAACGATAGGCTGAAGGTGCTTGGCGATGCTTTCCGTTTCAGGCAACTTGGATGCATCGATGATGGCGCTCGCACCTGGCACCACGGCAGCTCCAAAAACGATCACCTGGCGCAGCATCGGAAATCCGCGTTCAAAAATCACCTTGCTGTCCGCGTACCCGAAAACTTCATTTGCCGCTCTGTAGGCGGAGAGCGCAGGCGCAAAAATTGGGGACTTTTCAAGCGTCCCGCCGGTCTTGAAGGATTGCAAGGAATGGCTCAATTCGTTGGGATCGACGCCCAAGACTAAGAAGTCCTCAAGGAGGGCAATTGAGGGATTGGCGAACGCGCTTTGCAGCCAAGGGAAGCTGAAATAGCGGATTCCTTCCAGTTCGGTCACGCTCGCCTCCGGAAAGAGAGCTAGCAGCTCCCGCAGTGACTCCTCTGCCTTCGCCCGGTCCCTAATCTGGATGGCTATGAGACCGGTGGGTCTTAGTTGCTGCGGAGCCCACGAAACAGAAACTGCGCAGTCCGGCCCGAGTGCCTCCGGGATGAGTTGCACAAGTCTCGTGCTTTGAATGGCAGGAGCGCTCAGCAGGCCCGTGGAGGCAGCGTTGGACGCCGCGGTTAGAATTTGCCGGAAATTGGTTACGAACTCGAAGTAAGCCACCGTTTCCTGCGAAGTAAACTTCAGGGCACTGTGGTTGAGCGAGCCGACATCCGGAGGATTTCTGCGCAGCACAAAGATGCTATCGCGGAGGTTGGCCTCATCGAGCGTTGTGGTCGCACCGATGGCCTCGACCTTTCTCAATTGCTCGACCTGCTGAGGAATCGGTTGCGCTCCCAAGGAAGATCCGACCTCCAGCAGGGTTTCCAGCGCGCTCTGAGGCTGGCAGAATAGGAGCAGATCCGCATCCTTCGCAACCTTGCTGAGAACTTCTTTGTAACGTGCGCTGTCCGCGAGACTTCCCTCTTTCTTTCGGCCGGCGGCGCGATCGATGGCGTCCTTAAGGGATGGGAGATCGTTAGAGAGGAAGCCCCATTGACCCTGGCTGGCGTTGTAAAGCGTGAGACCGTGGTGCACGCTCGATGCGATCTCGACGCCGTTGTAGTTCTCGCGCACAACATCCGGAGCAGGGCCTCCGCGGGAGAGTTCCTCGCGCAGGCGTGCGACCGCGAGGTCGTGTCCGCTCTTTCCACCCCAAAACTGAAAACCGACGATCAACGCCGCGTCGTTCGAGGTGACCGAAAGTGCAGCGGCGAAGATCCGTCCCGGCTTGAGTTTCCACAAAATTCCCGACGCCTCATTTCCCCCTCGGTCTTTTGTGAGATATTGAAAAGGTCTTTCAAGGAAGGCCTTCATTTCCGGTTCAGCACCGATCTTGGCGAGAATCGTTTTCGGCCAGCGCGAGGCGGTGCGGGGGAGGTCCGGAAGGCTGGCCAAAACGACCGTTTCGGCAGGCAACAGCACGGCGGCGTCCGTAGGGCCCGTCTCCCGCACGATCCAGAAAGTGGAGGCCGCGGCGAGAGCCAGAATAGCAAGAAGAATGAGGAAGATTTTTTTCATCGGGGATTTCGATGCTGCAGTCATCGAAGCGGCTAGTTAGGGCAAAGCTATCGACGGGGCAAGCTTTGCGGTTAGGCAGCGTCCGCTCTTAACCGGGCTGCGTGTGCCGGGTCCTTTCGTTTTCTCGAACAGCCTCTCACGCGAGGCGGAAGAATCCCCCATGACACCGAGGAGTGGGTCGCCGTGCGCTTAGCCGGACTTCGGAGTCGAGAAAAATTGAGGTGGATTCGGACTAGCGTTTTCTGGCTGCAAGGATTTTTGGAGTTCTGCGGACGCCTTTGGCGCCTTTTCATCGCCGGTTTCAGCCTGTTTGAGCACAGGATGCATTTCGCAGCCGAGGCCTCCGACGCACAGGGCCAAGGCGAGAGTGAATGGCACGATTTTCATTCGAGAATTTCGAGGCTCGCCTTGAGGCCGCGTCTGTGAGCGGAGGCGTTCAGTAGCGTGCGGATCGCTTGAATAGTGTGGCCGCCCTTGCCAATGACTCGCGGTACGTCGCTCTTGCGCGTCGTGAGATGAAAAATCACTTTGTCCGGCGATTCGGTCTTCGAAAGGACAACCTCGTCTGGAAATTCAACGAGCTGGCCAATGACGAAGCGAAGGAACTCCTCCACGCGTCAGAGCCCGCTCAGGCGGTGGCTTTCTTTCGGGCTTTTGTGATGATGCTGCCGACGGTCTGCGAAGGCCGGGCGCCAACGCCCACCCAATAATCGGCCCGTTCGAGCCGAAGCGTGAAATTGTCGCCCTTCTTCTTCGGATCGTACGTTCCGATGATCTCGATGAATTTTCCGTCGCGTGGCTTGCGCTGGTCAGCGACCACGATCTTGTAGTAGGGGCTATTGCGAGCGCCTTCGCGCCGGAGTCGGATTGCCACTGCCATGTTTGTTTATGCGTAGAGTTGGTAGCTAAGCGCGTCCGCAAGGGGAGGGCGATCAGCCTAGTCCTGGTATTCCGGCCCGGCGAGCCTGGGCCATTAGTTTCTTCATTTGTCCCGCCTTCTTCATCATCTTGCGCATCTGGTTGAAACGCAGGAGGAGGTTGTTTACCTCGGTAACGGTGGAACCGCTTCCGCGGGCGACCCTCTGGCGACGACGCGCGTTCAGGGTGTCTGGACGCGCTCGTTCCTTGGGAGTCATGGAGAGGATGATCGCCTCAACCCGTTTGAGCTGCTTCTCGTCAATCGAGGAATCCTTTAGTTTATCCATGCCCGGCAGCATGCCAAGCACATTTTCAAGCGGTCCCATGCGCTTGAGCAGCTTGAACTGTTGGAGAAAGTCGTCCAAGTCGAAGGAGGCTGTCCGCATCTTCTCTTCGATGCGGCGGGCGTCCTCTTCGGTAATCGCTTCGGCGGCTTTTTCGACAAGACTGACGACGTCGCCCATTCCGAGGATGCGTCCGGCTAGACGTTCGGGATGAAAGGGTTCGAATTGGTCGATTTTTTCGCCGACGCCTGCGAATTTGATGGGCTGCTTGGTCACCTCCCGCAGAGAAAGCGCGGCTCCGCCCCGGGCGTCGCCGTCGAGTTTTGTGAGGATGATACCGGTGAGACCGAGGGCATTGTGAAAATGCTCTGCGACGCTGACGGCTTGCTGTCCGGTAGCCGAGTCACAGACGAGGAGAACTTCTTGCGGGACGAGGAGTTCCTTTAGCTGTTTGAGTTCCTCCAAGAGAGGCTCGTCGATTTCCTGGCGTCCGGCCGTGTCGTAGATCTCGACATTTCCGCCCTCTTGTTCGCACCAGGTCGCGGCCTCCCGGGCTACGCGAAGAACGTCGGTCTCTCCGGGCTTTGGCTGGAAGACCGGAACTCCGACCTGCTCGCCCAGGGTGGCAAGTTGTTTGATGGCGGCCGGGCGTTGAAGGTCACAAGCGACCAGCAGGGGCGCCTTGCCTTGGGATTTCAGCAAGCGGGCAAGCTTGGCGCACGAAGTCGTTTTGCCTGCACCGTTGAGACCCACCATGAGGATTCGGCCGGGTTTGGCGAGGTTAAGCGGAGCGGAATCCCCACCGAGCAAATCAGTGAGTTCATCCTGAAAGATTTTGACGATTTGCTGGCCTGGCGTGACGCTGCGCAGAACGTCCTCTCCGAGCGCTCTGCTCTTGACGCGCGCGATAAATTCCTTGGCGACCCGGAAATGGACATCAGCCTCGAGAAGAGCCATCCGGACCTCGCGCAGGGCATCCGAGATATTCTGCTCGCTGATGCGCCCGTGTCCGCGGAGGTCTTTGAAAACGTCCTGTAGTTTATCAGAAAGCCTGGAAAACATAGAAATTGTCAGTAGGTTCAGGCTCAGACGTCCCGTACCGTGAGACGAGGACGACTGTCTTTGGCCGTCGTAGTTATACTCGCGATTTGCGAGGAATCAATGGAGTGTCGCCTTTTCGGCGCCGAGGCCCGTATTGGCACGAACGGAAAGCTCCGTGAACTCCTCATCGGCGGCAGGCTCGCGAATGAGAAAAGAGCCAACAATCGCGGCGAGGAAGCCGAGTGGAATGCTGACAATGCCGGGGTTGGTCAGCGGAAAGAGCGGTGCAGCCTGAATAAGGTGGCGCTTGGCGGCGGGAACGTCCACGGCGTCTATGCCCATGATCGAAGGACTAAGAATGATCAGCAAGATACTGGCGGTGAGACCCACGGCTAGGCCGCCAACTGCGCCAGCGGTGGTAAAACGGCGCCAAAAAATGCTTAGCACGATGACAGGGAGATTTGCGCTGGCAGCGACGGCAAAGGCCAGGCCGACTAGAAAAGCCACGTTGATTGTCTGAAGTTGGATCGCGAGGAAGATTGCAAGGGCGCCGACTACGAAGGCAGTGAGCCGGGCGACGCGGACTTCCTCACCCGGCGCTCGTTCCCTCCCATGATGAATGACGTTGGTGTAGAAATCGTGAGCGAAGGAAGTGCTCGCTGAAATGGTCAAGCCGGCAACCACCGCCAGGATGGTGGCGAAGGCCACAGCGGAAATAAAAGCGAAAAAGACTTCTCCGCCGAGAGCCTGAGCCAGGAGCGGAGCGGCCATGTTGTCGTTTGGCTTGCCATCGACGACGATGCGATCGGGGGTGAGTATTGTGGCCGCGCCAAAGCCCAGAAACGTGGTCATGATGTAAAAAAGACCGATGATGAGCATCGCCCAAACCACAGAGATGCGGGCGGTTTTGGCGTCCGGCACCGTATAGAACCGGACCAGGATATGGGGAAGCCCGGCCGTGCCAAAGACAAGCGCGAGACCGAGCGAAACCAGATCGAGGGGCCCCCAGCCCTTTGTGACAGACGCGCCGAATTTCAACCCCGGTTCAAGGAAGTTCTTCGTTACTTCCTCGCCCTTGACGTGATAAGTGACGTGAGAAATCGCCTCGAAGAACTTCGCGAAACTGAATCCAAAGTGGCCCATCACGAGCACGCTCAGCAGAAGGCTTCCGGCCATGAGCAGGACCGCTTTGATGATTTGCACCCAGGTCGTGGCGAGCATTCCGCCGAAAACCACGTAGATGATCATTAATACGCCGACGCCGATCACAGCGGCATTGAAGCTAACTCCCGGAAGCAGCAGCTTGACCAAAGCCCCTGCGCCGACCATCTGGGCGATCATGTAGAAAGTGGAGACTGTGATTGTGCTCAGAGCAGCCATCGCGCGCACCGGACGTTGCTTGAGGCGGTATGCGAGCAGGTCGGCCATGGTGTA
This sequence comes from uncultured Verrucomicrobiae bacterium, assembly GCA_963810765.1. GTDB lineage: Bacteria > Verrucomicrobiota > Verrucomicrobiia > Chthoniobacterales > Terrimicrobiaceae > DASTFP01. The sequence continues at coordinate 58,021 of CAWEOV010000005.1, read as the reverse complement.
TTTTCCGGCATTGCGCAGCGGCTCTGCAACTATGAGCAACACGGTGAGATAGGCAACGAGCCAGCCAACCGAATACATGAACCCGTCATATCCAAAAAAGGCAATCATGCCCGAAATCCCCAGAAAGCTCGCAGCGCTCATATAATCGCCTGCTACTGCTAGGCCGTTCTGCCAGCCGGTAATCCGGCGGCTGGCGGCGAAGTAGGCGGTAGACCCTGAGGATTTTCGCGCGCTGAAGTATGTGATGACGAGCGTCGCCGCGACGAAGGCGAGGAACATTACGAGCGCCGTGCTACTGTGGGGGGCGGGTGCCGCGGCAAGGATGTGCAGGGAGACCATATTGGAGAACAAGGAGGGTGAAATCTTAAGGAATGACTTAGTCTTCCGGACGCGCCTCGGACGAAGCCATGCGGAGCGGCGCTAGGAATTTGCTCGCGAGAATGCGCTGATTCTGACGCAGAATTCCGGGAGCACGCATCGTTGCCATCTTATCGCTGCTAGCGTTTGGTGAATTTGGCGAGCAGCGCGGCCGCCTGGCGGTCCCACCCCGCAGCCGCGCCCAGGTAAAGGAAGGCGATAATCCACGCCATGAAAAATTGTGAAAGCGCGAAGAGATAGGCCAAGTTCACTTCGCCAAACACCCTCTGCTCCATGAACTTGGGAAACCAGCCGATCAGAAGAGGGAGCGTGAAGTAGTAAATGATGAAGAAGAGAGTGGCGGGAATGATGAATCGCGCTTTGGAGGCGAGGAGACTCTTGAACTGAACATCGGCTGCGATGGCGTCCCAATCCGTTGCATTCTTCTCTTCCGCAGCCGTCAATTCGTGGGAAGGTTTGGAGCCGGTGCGCCCCAAAGGGGCAACATCCGTTGGCGCTGCGGATTCAGGCGTGAGGTCGGAAGGATCCGGGGAAGGCATGAAGCGGGACACTAGATAAAACTGCCGCAATGTCGAGTTTTCGGTCCTCAAATCTTCGCACGCGGACTGAAGTCCGTTATGCCTTTCAGTTTATGAATCCTTGCCTGGCTCCGTTGACCTGTGTCTGTCAAGTGTAGAGCCTTTGCACCCGCGGCCCGATTCCAGTGAAGATGTCCCACGAGATCGTCCCCGCCTTTTCGGCCAATTCCCGCGCCAGAATCTCCTCGCTCCCCTGTTGCCCGATGAGAACGGCTTCGTCTCCGGCCGCGACTTCGGACACACGTGTTACGTCCGCGAGAATCTGGTCCATCGTCACTCGCCCTAGAACCGAACAGCGTATCCCGCCTATCAGCACGTGAGCGTTCCGCCCGGAAGCTTGCCGGGGGAAGCCGTCGGCGTAACCGACAGCCAGCGACGCAATGCGCATCGGATGCGCAGTGACGAATGTCCTTCCATAGCTCACGCTGCGGTTCGGCCCGACCCTGCGAACGAGCAATACGCGGGCTTTCCATGTCAGCGCGGGGCGCAGGAGAGGCTGGAATTTCGCGGGATATGCGCTTCCGTAGAGCATAACACCAGGGCGGACCAGGTCTTGCGCGTGCTCGGGAAACCCGAGAATACCGGCGCTGTTGAGGGCATGAATTTTCGCCGCGGGCGCGAGCGCCCGGAATTTCTTGGCCAGCTCCGCGAAACGTCCAAGTTGGGCAAGCGTATAGGCGGCATCCTCATCCGGGACGGGGAGGTGCGTGGAGATGCTATGAACTTCGACACTGTTCAGGCGCAGGATGGCACGCAATTCCTCTAGCGCGCCTTCCTCCCAGCAGCCGATACGGCCCATTCCGGTGTCCACCTTGAAGTTCACCCGGCCTCCCGCGAAATCCGCAGCCTCCTTCGCAGTGGAAACTGTCGCTATGCAGTGCCGTGCGACGACTTCGCGCCGCTCGCCGGGCGCTGAAGGACTTAGAAGAAGAATGTCACGGTCCAGGTCGATGAGTTCGCCTGCCTCCTCGACGCTGGCCACTCCGAAAAGCTGCACCATTCCAGCTATGGTTCCTGCGACCTTTGCTGACCCGTGGCCGTAAGCGTTGGCCTTGACCACCGCGAGGATTCCCGGCCTTGGGCCGATCTTCTTCCGGACAACACTCAGGTTGTGACGAATGGCAGACAAATCGATCTCCGCCCAACTACGAGCATCATCAGGGATGATCATGGCGCGACAGAATCTGCAGGAGCGCTCTCACCGCAACGGTTGTGAGAGACGGAGGCCTTTTCGATGATCTGTTCGCATACCTCGATGAGACGTTCGCGGAGCGGAGCCGCGCAAATTGCGAACTCGCGTTGCAAGGCCTCATATTCGGAGCGGCCCTCTGGCGTTTCGATTCGGACGGGCAGATAGCCCAGCGCCGTGAAATCATACGGGCTCGCGCGCATGTCGAGCGCCCGGACGCTGCGTGCGAGATCAAAGCAATCCGCGGTCAGTTCAGAGGCGGTGAAGGGCGCGAGTTTGAAGGCCCACTTGTAAAGATCCATGTTTGCATGCAGGCAACCAGGCTGTTCGAGCGCTGCGGTTGCCGCGCGTGTGGGTTGGTACTTGTTCAGAGGGCGCGCGGCCGGCGTAAAGAAGCGGAAGGCATCGTAGTGAGTGCAGCGCGGGCCGAGGGATTCAACGAGGTCGGCAATTTCTCGAGGGCTTACGCGTAGCGGCCATTCCGCATGGCGGATGGTATCGGCGCGGTAAACCATCGCCCATTCATGAAGTCCAAAGCAGCCGAAGGAGCCGGACCGCCCAGTTGTGCGGAAGAGCATTTTACGAAGCCAGCGTATAGACTCGATGCGTTGAGATGACAGCTTCAGAACTTCGGCAGTTATTCCAGTTGGGCCTTCATCGTAATCTTTGTGAGAAAGATATTGTCGTGCGGTTTCTCCCCGCAGAGCGACGCCGACGCCCGGATGCCACTGGAGAAGCTTGGCGGGACGGTATGCATAATATTCGAACAGAAAGTCTTCCACAGGATGCCGCTCGTGCCTCGAGGCGCGGGCGAGTCGCGGCTCAATCCATCGGCGCACCCGTGTCTGATGCCTTTCGCGGCGCGCGTGCCAGTCGTGTTCGGACAAGACCTCCATGGTCCCGAAACCTACACGCTGGTCGCGATGCGAGGAAGGCAGGAGTGAGGAACGTGGCTGGCATCGGCGGAAGTGGTGAGCCTTCTATTGCGGCAGCACAATGTTAACCAGCTTACCACGCACGATGATGATCTTGGATACAGGCTTTCCGGCGATGGCTTCACGAACTTTCGGTGCTGCGAGTGCGGACTCTTCCAATTCGGCATTCGAGGCGTCCTTTCTCGCCCGCATGCGGTCTCGCACCTTGCCATTGACTTGAACGCCATACTCCACCTCGTCCACCGCAAGGAACCTTTCCTCGTAAAGCGGCCAGCGCTGTGAAGAGGCGCAATTTTCGAAGCCGGGGAACTTTTCTCCAAGCTGCTCCCAGAGTTCCTCGGCAATATGCGGAGCAAATGGCGAAAGCAAAGGCAGCAAGATGCGCAGACTGGCGGCCGGACGGGGTCGCAAATTGACGAACTCGTTGGTGAAGATCATCAGCTGCGAAATGGCCGTATTGAAGGCGAAGGACTCGATATCGCCGGTGACCTTCCTGATTGTCGCGTGAGCGACCCGCAACTGCTGGCTGGTGAGTTCGATCTCGGCAAGTTCGGGAGAAAGTGTCCAACCGCCCTCCTGCGTCTCTTCCATGACGAGCCGCCAAACGCGACCAAGAAAGCGATAGACGCCTTCGACGCCCTTCATGCTCCAGGGCTTCATTTGTTCGAGTGGACCCATGAACATCTCATAAAGCCGAAGGGAGTCCGCGCCATACTCGGCAATGACGTTTTCCGGATTGACCACGTTGCCGCGACTCTTTGACATCTTTTGGTTGTCCGGGCCGAGAATGATTCCTTGGTTGACGAGGCGTTGGAAGGGTTCGGGCGTCGAGAGATATCCGAGATCGAACAGCACCTTGTGCCAGAAGCGCGCATAGAGGAGGTGGAGGACAGCGTGTTCAGTGCCGCCGACGTAGAGGTCCACGCCGCCGTCAGGGGGTTTTTGAACGCGGGGATCCGATTTTGGATGGCCGGTCATCCAATAGGACTCCGGTTCCACACCGACAAAGCGCCCGGCGTTTTTTGGGTCACAGAACCGGAGATAGTACCAACACGAGCCAGCCCATTGGGGCATGGTGTTGGTTTCACGCCGCGCCAGTTCGGAATAGTTCAACCAATCACAGGCCCTGCTCAGTGGCGGTTCCGGCGTGCCAGTGGGTTTAAAATCCGCCATTTCCGGCTGGACAACCGGCAATTCGGTATCGTCAAGCGCGGTATGTTTACCCTGAGTCCAAACGATGGGGAATGGTTCGCCCCAGTAGCGTTGACGCGAGAAAAGCCAGTCGCGCAACTTGTAGTTGATTGTTCCTCGCCCCAAGCCTTTCTGCTCAAGCCAGGCGACGATCTCTTTCTTTGCTTCTGCGGTTGGGAAGCCGTTCAGCAGGCCCGAGTTGATTGCGATGCCGCCGCCGGTGTAAGCCGCGTCGCGCGACTCAATAGGGGGCGGCGCCGCCGCGTCGAATTTTTTACCGGTCTCCTGTACGACTTGACGGATTTCCAGGCCGAATGTCTTCGCGAACTCGAAGTCCCTCTCGTCATGAGCGGGCACGGCCATGATCGCCCCCGTCCCATAGCCCATCAGCACATAGTCTGCGATCCAAATCGGGATTTTCTCGCCGTTGACCGGGTTTATCGCAAACGCGCCCGTAAAGACGCCCGTCTTTTCTTTGGTCAACTCCGTGCGTTCCAGATCCGATTTCGAGCCGACTTCCTTCTGATAGGCTTCCACCTCGGCGCGCTTGTTCAGCGCGGTGATTTCCCTCACCAACGGGTGCTCGGGCGAGAGCACCATGTAGGTGGCGCCAAAGAGCGTGTCCGGCCGGGTCGTGAAGATTTCAATTTCAAATTTAAAATCTGAAATTTCAAATTTCACCAAGGCGCCTTCGCTACGGCCGATCCAATTCCGCTGCAGCAATTTGATTCCTTCCGGCCAATCCAGCCCATCGAGTTCATCGATGAGACGCTCCGCATACGCGGTAATCCGCAGCATCCACTGCCGCATCGGGCGCCGCTCGACCGGATGTCCGCCAATTTCGCTCTTGCCGTCAGCGACCTCTTCGTTTGCCAGCACTGTGCCGAGGGCCTGGCACCAATTGACCGGCATTTCGGCAACGTATGCCAGTCGGACATTGTCAGCGTCTTCGCCCGCGTAGGTCTCGATGGGTTCGGCCTTCTGCGTAGCGGGATTGAACCAAGAATTGTAAAGTTTGAGAAAGATCCACTGCGTCCAGCGAAAGTAGTCAGGATCGGTGGTGCTAAATTCGCGTGCCCAGTCGTAACTAAAGCCGATGGATTGAAGCTGCGCCCTGAAACGCACAATATTGCGCTCCGTCGTAACGCGCGGGTGCTGGCCGGTTTTGATGGCGAATTGCTCCGCAGGGAGCCCGAAGGCATCCCAACCCATGGGGTGCAGGACGTTGAAACCGCGCATCCGCTTGAAACGGGCAACGATATCGGTGGCCGTATATCCTTCGACGTGGCCCACGTGCAGACCCTCGCCGCTCGGGTAGGGGAACATGTCGAGCACGTAGAATTTCGGCTTCGCGGGATCGAAATCTGATTCCCCTGGGTTCGATGCACGAAAAGCTCCATCGGCCAGCCATCGAGCCTGCCATTTGGCTTCGAAATCGAAAAAGGGAAATTGCTTGCGTTGGGATGCCATATCGGGCCGTACAGGACATGACGGCTTTGCCGCAAAATCAAGATCTCCGTTTTCCGGGTGCGGTTCTCAAGCCGGAGATCGGCGCAGACCAAAGTGCAGATACCGGATTCCCTCCACAATCCAGTAAGGAAGATTGACGGCGTAGAGAAAGAAGATCCACTGGTGTTGGGGAAAGCCTAGGCCCATCGTGATGTCGACTAGCATGTGCATCGCGATGACTGTCAATCCAACGACCAGAAGCCACGCGCGGCCGAACAGCATGAGAAAGGTGAGCAGTTCGACAATCAATCCCGGCGCGTAAACCAGCATGCACAGCCACGGGTACTGGATGCAGAGTTCGTTCAGAACGCCCCCGAGGCCCATATCCACGGGCTCCAGGGTCGTATAAAACTGCTGGGCCTGAATTTTCGCATATTGCACGGGCATATACTGGCTGTTCCAAATCCAGGCTCCTTTGCTCGCGATGAGCTTGGTCAGTGCGCAGAGAACGTAATTTCCGGCAAGAATTTGCAAGGTCACGCGTGTGGTGAAGGAATGCAAGGCGGCCGGAGAACGCGTCCACGGCTCCAGACGGTTTCGCGCCGTGGCGGCCCAAAGCCAAGCCGCCAGCGACTGCCCGAGCAGCATCAGCGTCATCACTTGATAATAATGGCTGATCGATCCCAGGGAGTTTTGCAAAGTGCCGACGATCAAGTAACAAAAAAGGAGAACGGTTGCGGACAACGGGAAGGCGAGACCTGTGATGTAAAGCGCGGCACCTACAGTGAGGAGGGCCGTGATGATTGAATAGCTGACCGGATCGAGGGCCCAGCTCATGTCGATCCATTTGGCGAGTCCGTTGGGGAAGCGCAGTTCGGCACCAGGAGCGGGAAGGGAGGCAAGCGTTGGAAAACGCACGAGCAAGAGAATGGCGAAACCCGTTCGCATCACAGCCGTTTCCCACCACGCGAAGTCGATGCGCGGGACAATGTGGGTCAAGGCGCGCGGGTTTGCCGGGGAAGTTTGGCTAGCGATCAAAGAGCATCCCCCGGCTCGGCGCCTTCTTGCGGAGGCGGCGTAAATGGTATTCCATCAAATCCGATCATCGCGACGGTGCGTTCCGAAACCGTGATGTCGCGGTTCTGATCCATTTTCAAACGCGCACTGACGAGCCCAAGTCCGCCCACGGAAGTGCGCTCCTCCGGAGACAATCGACGCGCCAGTCGCTTGAGCATGCGGGTAGCTGCTTCGTGCTCGATCTCGGCGCGGCTCCTGCCTTCCTTCTTCCGGCTCTCGCGCTTCCATTCGGCTTTCCATTCTCGCTCGAACTGCCGTCGAAGGCGTGGCGCGGTCTCGAAAAAGCTGGCGATGGCAAGAGGTTCACCGTTGCCGTTGACGACGTAAACGTAGCCTGATTCCCGCGCGAAGTTCGAATACATCGGCCAGTGAGAAAACGGGAAGTTCTCTCTGATCAGAAATCCGAGCACGATGCTGGCCGCGAACCATGGCCAAGTCCGTAGCCAGCCGAGGCCCCGGTTCGCCAATCGTGCTCCGCGTTCAAGCAACTGATGCATTGCTGACTATCTTAAACGAATGACCGGCCGCACAAGAAAATCAAATCCTTGCTCTCCATACGTTCCGAGGCAACACAATGGAATGTCCTGTTCGCCTATTTCCTTGCTGGTTTCCACCAGAAACATGCACAAGGTGCGCGAAATCAGGGCGATTCTCGGTCCTTCGTTTCGGGCGTTCGATCTTTCCGCGCTAGACGCAACCCCGGAAGTCGAGGAGACGGGCGAAACCTTCGAAGACAATGCGACTCTCAAAGCTGTCGCTTCATCGCAGATTTACGAGGGATGGGTCATCGCTGACGATTCCGGCCTGGAGGTCGATGCGCTTGGCGGCGCCCCGGGCGTGTATTCGGCACGGTATTCGGGGAAAGAGGCCACAGATACCGAAAACAACGCATTGCTCTTGAAGAATCTCGAAAACGTCCGCGGGAAGGACCGCAAGGCGCGATTTCGGTGCGTGATTGCCTTGGCGCGCGCCGGCCACAAAGTCGCTGCTTTCAGCGGCGCCGTCGAGGGAATCATCATCAATCGACCGAAGGGTGCTGGGGGCTTCGGCTACGATCCCTTGTTCGTTCCGCGGGGCTTTTGCAAAACTTTCGGCCAGCTCCCCGCGGCGACAAAGAATAACCTGAGCCACCGCGCCATGGCGCTCGAAAGGCTTCGTGAATGGGACGGATGGAGGTGAACGGAGCAACCGCGTTGGTTCATCAAATTAGTCCGACGCAAGTATCGGAAGTGTGGGCGGCAACATCATGGCCCCACTCCTGCGGCAAATGCCCTGGTTTCCGTTTCTAAAGCGACTTTTGCTTTCTAAAGAGAAGGCTTTGCTTGCGAGACATCGCAACTTCTTTTCCATCCAGTAAGACAAACAGAAATCGCTTGGCATCGAGCATGCGCATTTGCTTCACCTGGCTAAGATTGACGATGCAGTCCCTCCTGGTGCGGAAGAAGATGGATGGATCCAGTCTGCACTCACATTCTCTAAGCGGACGCCTGATCAAAGCGGTGGCATCGCTTAAATTCACGCGCGTGTAGTTTCCACAGGCCTCGAGAGTCGAGATGTCAGAAGCGCGGACCACCCAGCACTTCACGTTATCGCTCAGAAAGATGAAGTCGTCACATCCAAATACTTTGCTCCCCTGCTGCGAGAGATCGTCCTCGATTTCGTCGTGTGTAATGTCGCTCAGATGCGGCGACGTTTGACGATGGCGGGTGCTCGAAAGACCTTGAAGACTGTCCGTTCTTCGCTGGTTGAGCGAGTGTTTGCGGAGATTATTGAAGATCATGAATCTGTTTGGGAAGCGGTTTACCAATTCGCTCGAAGTTTATCGTCTTGCTGTTGCGGCACGCGTTTCACGCGAATTATGCAACCGCGACGAGGTTTGCGTGCCGGCGTGGAAGCCTTTCACTCGGCACAAGATTTTCGCGTGCGTATCCGCGCGGCGAGGATTGCATACGATTGATAACGCTGATGATGTTTGGCAGATCGAGGAAGTCGACCGTCCGAGCGAAGCGCTCCGTACTCACGAAGAAAGCGCCAGGAGGTGCATGGATTGGGTCAAGCGTGCTTGCGTCTTGAATCTCGGTAATTACTACTTTCCACATATGTTTCGTCCTTTGAGGGTCAGGTTCATTTCGAGCGGAAACTCCGGCGGGGCGATCGTGCCCGCTCGATTCGGCTTGGTCATCACTGCCACTCTCCCAAAGGGAAAGAAGCCTTCATCAGCCGCGATGAGAGGCGGTGATTCCCAGTTGAATGTTTTGTTCATTGGGGTCATGATGGGGGCGGGCTTTTGAAAAAGAACTATGGGATAAAAAGATGAATTGACTATGGTACATATGAACCAAAAGGTGTCATTTCTGCCGTTGCACAGGAATCAGGATTCCGAGGCCCTTTTGGTTCGGCTCCATGAAGTCGAAGACGCCGGCAAGCTGGCGAAGGCGACCTTCGAGCTCATCGAGCTCCAGATTCCGTATCAGTTCCTTATCCTCCTTTTTCGCCCGTTGGAGTTTGAACTCCCTTGTCGGTTTTTTCCGACGAAGTACAAGCCAGTGGTCGATGAATACATGGCCGAGAGCCACAAGCACGATATTTGGCTTAAGCGAAGCCCCGTTAATCCGCATGTCTCTGTGGTGCGCCATTCGGACTACACTCCCGCGAGCCTGCTTCGACGTTCCGCCTACTATAAGAGGGTCTTGCTGCCCCTCGACTCCGAGTACGGCGCCTCGGTAGTGGCCTGGCGAGATACGACCTGGCTAGCCACGCTAACGGTGATGCGCAGCAAGGAGCAGGGAGATTTCAGCGATGAGCACATGCAGGAATTGCAGGCCCTGCAGCCTCACTTTGCTTCTGTCGTTCGCCGGATGGCAAAAAATCAGGAGACCCGCCTCGTTGACTCTTCTTTGCGTCACTTCATGTCTTCGCTGCCAACGGCAACTCTCGTGCTGGACTGGAATTTGAAGGTGATGCACTACAATACTATCGCCAGTCATTTATGCTCCCGGTGGAAGAGCGGAGTGCAGACGTCGTTCTTCAAGGCCCCTCGGCGACTTCAGGTCCCGGGGGACATTCTGGCTGAGCTCGAGCGCATGCGTCCGAGCATTGTGGCGCAAAAATGGGGACAAGGTCCGGGGGGCCGAAGATCGTTGCATTTCGATTACTGCAATCCGTCCACTCCATGGCTGAGTGCTTCTATTGAGTTCCTGCCCTCCCGTTCGCTTTCTCTGTCCAAAGGAACATTTCTGGTTACACTCAAGGAAGAGCATGCGTCGAATCGAGGGGGAAGCTTGTCAGACAAGATCAACCAGCTGACGAGACGAGAGCGCGAATGTGCCCTCCTCGCAGCGCAGGGATTGCACAATCGAGATATCGCCAGCAAGCTGGGCAAGAGCGAGATTACCGTGCGAAACCAACTGAGTTCGATTTATAGAAAGCTTGGGATCGATACGCGGCACAAACTCATTGCGGCTTTTGCCCGGCTTGTTGTCTAGGCCATAAGAGCGTGGCTTTAGACTGATAACGTGCCGCGAATCACGCGGTTCAGAATCTGTACAAGGGCGTTTCCGCGCTTGGGACCGTAATGGCGATGGCAGGTGATGTTGATGGCGTCGGTTAAGTCTTCGAGAGCTCCTCCTTCGCCAGCGATTTCATCCGAGCGGTCAACTACGACCAATTCAGATTCCATTTTTTCCCACAGGGCCTCATAATATCGAAAGTCGAAGCGGCTCAGAACACTCGGTGTGGCAACGACCAAGCGCGGCGTTCCTTGCTGAATCAATCGAGCCAGCTTTATCCGTTGAGGTCCGACGCCCGGGGCAACTTCTCGTACGATCTTGGTGACTATCCATCCTCGCGCTACGCAAAAAAATCGGCACGATTCGATCTGCTCGAGCATCGCGGATTGGTCCTGGCGGGGATTGGTCCTGGCATAAATCACGGCTTCCTTTTCTTCCTCAGGACCCGGCGGGACTCGCCCGTCCCGGATCAAGATGGTTCCCGTAGGCATTTGTTCCCCAACAACGTCTTCCGGCAATTTGTCATCACGAAACCAGCGCCAAGCCGTACGATATGACACCCCGCAGCGTTTGGCCCACCGGCCCAGGCTTTCGGCGCGTAACTCATTTGTCATAAATGTAATACATGTAATATATTTGTGATACAATGGGTTATAATTGTACATCAAAGGGTTTAAAAGGACATATCGGGCAACAAAATATTGAAGATGACGCAACAGCAAAACGGCTTATTAGGACGAAACTCTGGTCAAGCCGTTTCAACCCGAACCCCCCCATGTCCAACACGCCGTTTAACAACTGAAGATTAGAGCCATAACAGGCTCTCCTGATGCTCCGGGTGTCAATGGAGACTTCAATATTCGCATTCAAATTTATGCATGGCCCAATCAAGATCTTTGAGAATGAAGTTTCATGCTGGCTCAGCCCCGGCGGCGAGGCTCAATCCTTGTGCGGAAACCATCGGTATCGGTCGGGCGTGATACGTCCGCAAAGTGTGGCCGATGTGCAGCGCATCCTTTATGCCGCTTCCAAGGCGGCAGGGGCAGTAAAGCTGTCGGCTATTTCCTGCGGTAGGAATTGGGGCTTTGGGTCCGATCTTCCGAGCCGGAATGGGGCCTACACATTGGATTTGTCCGCTCTGAAAAGCATCCGGTCCCTGGATTTGAAAAGTCATTGCACGGAACTCGAGCCGGGAGTCACGCAAGGACAACTCGATGACGCGCTGCAGCGCCAAGGGAGCACCCACTATTTCAACGTCACCGGAGCTGGGCTTGGAGCGAGTATTATTGGCAACGCCTTAGAGCGAGGCGTCGGCTATTCAGGGCAGCGGCATCTTGACTTGCTGGATCTCGAGGTGGTCTTGCCCACCGGGAAAGTCGCGCGAACCTCGCGATTTGAGGCGCCCTCCCAGAATGCTGCCTATCTCGGTGGATTGGGTCCTGATCCCACGGGCCTCTTTTGTCAAAGTAGCTTCGGCGTTATCACATCAGCAACAATTGCCCTCCACCGCCGCCCCGAAGTTATGGGAGGGGTCATTTGCCGCATAGCCGATGCAGATTCTTTCCCGGCTTTGGTCTCTGCGATCTCCGATTTGATTGCCGAAGGGGCGTGCTATGGAGTCCCTCATCTCTTCAACCGCGAGCGAATCGTCACCACATTTTCTCCTCATCTCCATCAGGCCGAGGCCGCCAAGCTGCGCTCGAGCGCCGCACCGTGGACGGCGCTGATTCCGATTCGGGGTTCGAAGGCGGTGTTTGCTGCACAAGCGCGGCATCTGAAAACCGTTTTGAAGCCGCTCGGGCGAATACAAATTCTTAGTGACCTTATCGATGCTGATCTCAAGCTCGGTAATTTGGTTCAAGGACGCCCGTCAGATTTTGCGCTTGCCAGTGTCGCGTTCAGCGTCTTCGGCCCTTCTTCGGCCATCAATGCACCGGTGGAAGCGAGTGGTGCCGGTCTCATTCACGTAACGCCGGTAGTCGCGCTCTCTGCGCACGCGATCGCGGAAGCGGAGAGAATGACGTTGGAGACGCTTCGCCGGCATGGCTACGAGGCCGTTCCACTTTCCCTCAACGCTCTCAGTGCGCGGACGGCGGCGCTCATTGTTTCCGTCGGATTCGATCGGCGGTGTCTTCAGAAAACGAAAGCGGCCCATCGTGCCGCGGACGATCTCCTGGCAACTTATCTTCATGCCGGACTGGTGCCTTATCGGCTTGGACTCGAACAGGCGGACCACTTGCCGGGGATGAATGGGCCATGGCCGGAAATTTTCTGTGCGATGCAGCGCGTTCTTGATCCAGGCGGGTGCATGGCGCCTTCCCGTTATGAGCCGCTCTGGAGAAAAAATTCCCCAGTTGATTTGATCAGTAATTCCCAAGGAGCAGAGCTATGTATTCGTTAGATAGAAAGCGTGTCGCTGTCATTACCGCGATGGGCCTTGCGGCGCCAGGCGCTCTCGATCCAGAGTCATTCTGGAAATTGGTTCGCGATGGCAAAACGGCCATCACCCGTATCAAGCGCGTGGACACGTCGGAGTCGGGATGTTCCTTCGGGGGGGAGGTGCCGCCTTTTGATCTCGCCCTTCTCCCGGCTGAACTCAAACCAAAGAGATTGGCTCGGCACACGCAGCTGGTGCTCTGGGCCACACGCCAGATCAAGCCTGATGTGGAGAGGCTGCCCGAGAGTCCTTCCGTTCGGCTTGGCCTCGCGACGAGCTGCCTTTCAATGATCAGCGAATCGGGTGTAACCCGGAGCCAAAAAGGCGCTGCCTCTGCTTCGCGCCACATGATTACCCAGTGTCCGCCCCACGCTGCTTCGGGTGCGGTTGCTCGATACCTGAATACGTCGGCGAACGTCTTGACGGTCTCCACCGCCTGTGCAGCGGGCTTGGATGCGATCGGGCTCGCGGCTCGAGATATTGTTTCGGGCGTCGCGGACTACGTTGTGGCTGGAGGCACGGATTGCGCAATAGGGGTCACTCCATTGGCCGAGTTTGTGAACAGCGGCTTGTCCTCGGTTAGAAATTCCTGCCCGGAGAAAGCAAGCCGGCCGTTTGATGTGTTCGCCGACAGTGGCGTATGCGCCGAAGGCGCCGGCTTGTTCTTGATCGAAGAAAAATCGACCGCCCGAGCGCGAGGCGCAACCATCCTGGCGGAAATCGCTGGCTACGGTTCGTGCCTCGATCACGACAGAAGCGTGCCGGGAAGCGGATGGCCGGCCTGCATTCGAAAGGCTTTAGATAGTGCTGGCTGGACGCCAGCGACGGTCGATTCTGTTTCGGCTTGGGGGCCTGGGCATCCTGTGATTGACCGCATTGAGGCGGAAGCGCTGGCAGAAGTTCTGGGGCGTCACTCATCTCACATTCCGGTCTATTCGATCAAGGGAATCATCGGCAATCCCATGGCCGCCGCTGGACCGCTGCAGGTGGCCGCTTCGATATTTTCTTTCCGTGACGGATTGGTGCCTCCCACGGCGAACCTGGAGGTTCCCATTCCCGAAGCCTCGCTCGATTTTGTACGAGGAGAGGCCCGGCGCAGCTTCCCGCAGACTGCCCTGCTCAACGCCCATGGTGTCGGGGGGGCCAATGTCACATTGCTTCTGAAAGCACCGCAGACGAATCGGCTTCGTCTGCATCAAATCAAACCCAACCTCATGAAACCCCTCCGACTGGAATATTCCCCAATATGAATACCTCACACTCTGTCCTCGTTGCTTTTGCCCACGATGGCCTCCGCTCCGCCTTGAACGTGGTGGAAGCCTTGGAGCCTATCGCGGAAGTTCAACTCTGCTCGTACGATCAATCGCGCGAACCGCTTGTCAAAGAGCCGGACGTTGTGCTCTGCATTGTCACGGACGACGAATCGCTCGATCTTGCGCACCAATTTCAGGTGCGCCTCGAGGATGTGCCCACCTTTGTCGTGGACAGTGTGGGGGGCCTTAAAATCGAAGTCAACGGTTACGCCGGAAGAATCTCCTCCTCGCCGGAGCAAGTTATCAAGGCGGTGCGCCAGCTTTTGGTCAACGATGGACAAACTGATCTTCGTACGACGCGAAAGACGGAGGTCAGCCGCCCGCCCCGCCGAGTTTCGAGTCCCTTCGACCACACACTCGCCCGATCCGCGGGTGGAGGACAGGCACCCGAAGCCATTCTGATTGCGGCGGCCCGGCAACTGTCCTGGGATCTCCGGGCGGATCGAGTCGAGGTGTTTCTCCGCACACTGGAGAAAAACGCGTTCCGGAAGGTCTACGCGGAACCCGAATCCAACGACGGAAGAAATTACACGCCATCTCCCGAGGTCGTTCGCCTTATCAAGAAGCGGTCCTATCCGATGATTTTGCAAGACCTGGAAGCACGCTCGGCTCGTCCGCTTTATCAGTATTTGACAAGCCGGAATCTGAACTTGCTCATTCCCTTGGTAAAAGAGGGTCGCTTGTTCGGTTGGCTGGCTTTCGCTCTTGAAGCCTCCCGGTGCACGGATGACTTGCTGGACGACCTTCAGGTCGCCGGGCATCTCCTGACAACGAGCGTAGCCGAGGCGTACAATCGTGAGGCAGAAAGCCAAGACGCCAAGGGCTTGTACGACGCATTGTCGGCCCTAAAGTTCGGTATCCTGACCGTTGATCAGGAAGGCCAGATCATCAGTGTTACGGGAGCGACTATGCTTCTAGGCAGCGATCCTCAAAAGGGGGATCATTTCAAAGCGATTCACAATAGCCGGGTGCGTGAGGTTGTGGCTCTCGCAATCAGGGGCGATTTCGTCGAAAAATCGTGGGTTGACTTTGACTTGCAACAAACAATTTCCAGCTTTTCCACCAGACTTTCGGACGGACGAATCGTGGTGTTCATCGGACCTCGGCAAAGTCAACATGAGGCTGGGCGGAAGCAGACCGGTTTGGATTTAAAGGACGTCCTCGAGTCATTGCCGGTTCCGGTCCTTTTGGATAATGAGGTTTCACCTGGGACGGTTCCCGTACCTCAAGCGCGGATTAGCGACGAGGATGGCCAGGCCATCAGGGATTGCGCCCTGCAAGCTCAAACAAGAAAAGTAAAGGCTCTCAGGTTGCGTTGGGGAAAAAAACGGTCAACGGACAACGCGGTGATTTTCTATGACACGGATGCGGAGGAAGGAAACGATGAACTTTCTGACGATATCGAACATGCCGTTCGCTTCTCCTTAGTCGCGGCGTGACTCGAATGGCACACGAAAGGTTGCAAATGACCCTCCTTTGTATATTCAATTCAAATGCCTAAGAGGAACCAGCTAAGGGTTCGCCTCGAAGATGGCCAGCGCGAACGGTTGCTTGAAATAGCTGCTGTGCGGGGCAGGGGCGAAAGACTATCGGACATGGCCCGCCAGGCGATCAGCGAGTTTATCAGCCCCGAGCCGATTGATCCTCGAGAGTCGCATCACGTCAATGTCACTTCTCAGTGCAAGCGTCGAGTCATCGAGTTGGCCGAGGAACTCAACCGTAGCCAGTCCCAAGTATTAGAAGCTTGTGTCGAAGGCATCGAAGATCTCCTCGAAAGAAAACGAACGCCGCTGATAATCTATGAGGTGCACTTGCGCCGCAAGTATCACAAGAAGAGCCCCCCGAAGCAGTCGTCGATGAGATAGATGTCACGGTCCTTCGCATGCTGGGAGGCGCAAGTCATGAAAGACTGCCGGCACCATCCAGTTCAAAGGGCGGACGAAACCAAGTCCACTCTCACCTTGCCAGCGGGGATCGTTGTCCTAAACTCGCGAAAAGGCTTTTCGAGTTGTAGTGCGTTGATAAACAGAATGCGGGCTTCAGGCGGCGCGAGCTTGCGGAGGCCGTTTCCCAAGAATGAGACCATGCCCGGATGGCGGAATTGGCAGACGCGCCAGACTTAGGATCTGGTGGAGCAATCCTTGTGGGTTCGAGTCCCTCTCCGGGCAATCCCTTACAATCAACAAGTTAGGCAGGCTGATAGTTACCTTCGGCAAGTTGCCCGGCACCAAGGCGGGGTTTGGCAAGCTCGCGCTGACCGGCGACGGACGCGTGGTGACCGGCGGCGAGGATGGCCGGGTGTACTGCGCGCGGCTGGAGGGCGGCGAGCCGGTGGCCCTTGCGCAGCACGATGAGGGGGTTCGGCAGCTCGCGCTCATCGGTAACGGGCGGCTGGTTTCGAACGGAGCAGATGCAGTGCTCTTCGTGATCGACCTGTCGGCAGCGAAGCGTTGCAGACTTTTCGCGAGCGACCTCGGGCTCACTCACATCGCCCACGATCCTGCCGGCCGCGTGATCGTTGCTGGAGACGCGAGTGGGAGTCTCCACAACCTACCAATAGACGATCGGGATCCCTCATGACTCCCCTCCATGGCGCTAGCAATAAGTCTGGTCGGACGCTGCTCTTCACCATCCGACGTCCCGAGTCGGGACCATGCCCGGGAGACGACCGGCAGGTGCCACCCCGCAAGCTACCTCAAAACTCGCGGAGCAAGAGCAACTATCATTGTAGCTCGCAGAAACGTCGCATCTGCATCGAAAATTCCCAGACCGCGCACACGCGCTCGGAATTTCAAAATCTGTTTGCACGCATCCCCGAAGAGAACCACTCGATATCCAGGAAATGTCTGGGTATACGCTTCCGCGGATGGCATGCTGAAAACAAGAGCAGCTCGGCGGTGGCGTGCCCAATGAAGTGCCATCCCCACCAGCATGAAGACACGCTGTGAACGGATTTCCCCGGCCAATCCTTGACTCGTTGCTCGGTCATGGTGTCCGAATTCCTTGCCACGGCGGACCGCCCGCATCAGCCGATCCAAACCCTCCCGGGACGACTTCGCGCCAGAGGTGACATCCGTGATCACTTCGACATCTTTCCAGCCGCGCCGAACCGAAGCTTACGGTTTATTTGGTTGGCTGATCCTTGAAGCCGGCCCGCATTACCAATGCAACCTCGGTGCCGACTCGCTGCACTCGTGTGACGGTAGCGAGTAGGTCCTGGACAGCGGACAGGTCTGCCTTGGAAATACCGTCGATAGATCGCTCGATTGAATCGCGCAAAAGGACAACCTGAGTCCTAGCGAGTTCAGCCGCCCCTCGCTCATCCGAAGGAAGCTCCAGCCGATACTGACCGAGAACGTTCATAGCTCTCCTCTTGGAACTTTCATCCAGACGGAGTTCTCTCGGCTCCTTTAGATGACTCTCCAAATCTGAATATGACTCAGCTGCTTGATTAAGGTTTCGTATTGCCTCCGTCATGTGCTTCCGACCTAACTCGTCGTCCTTCCTTTCGAACGCTGCCAATCCGTCGAATACTCGAGCGATGCCGTTGAGGAGTGATCCGGCAGCGTTTGTCCAGTATGCACTAAGCGTACTCGTCGCCGGCTGGTAAAGGAGTTCTCCAGTGGAAAGATGCACAAAACAGAGCATCGCTCCCGCCGTCGCCAAAATTGTGCCTGTGTTTCTTCTCATTTCGCCATCTCTCCTTTCCCTCCACTCAGACAACTGTTCCCGAATGACTTAAAATCCGCGCTATAATCTCCTGGCAGTACTTTCGCGTTCCAAAACGCCGCGACTGCTGGCCGGCGTATAAATTTGCAGATCTCACCCTCGAAAGCAGGCCAGCAATTGTCGGTAATTACGCCGTTCTTGTGCTGATTGAACACAGATGAGTAGAACTGAAGACAGATCGCAATCTGCAAACCCGCCCTATTCAGAAGGTCCTCTGAATACTCCTTATCTCCTTCGTGTCGATAGATATAGTCGAATATCTCTGGGCGCTCAAGAACTACAGCCGCCACGATGGGGAGAAGGCCGCCTGGAAAGACCCAATCGACGACCTGCGCTACTTGGCAACCGGCGATTCGGGCTACATCGACCCCGAGGCGATGAGAACCCGCGGAGGAGGAGCTACTAAAGCACGACCGAAGACCAGGGCGGCGTCTCGATTATCGACCTGATGCGGGAGGAGCAATTTGACAAGCAAGGCCAGCTCGTGGAGCCGCCGCTCCACTTCGACGCCGCGCCGGGCTTGACCGAGGACCAGGCATCATCTGCATTCTCGCATCGATCGAACGCTTCGAAGGCCGCGCCATGGCCGGCTGGCTTCAAAACTACCGCCGCCTTTGCATCCGCTGGGAAAAGTCTGCTCATCAAAGAGGTTTTGGGATAGCTTCCAGTCTTTAACATCCTGGAAGCCGCACGCAGCAGGGTCGATGATGGCCTGCCTCCATACGGAGACCTTTGGGCGCGGCCGACGCCAAAAGAGACGCAGCGGGCAATCGAGGAGTCAAGAAGCGGCTGGCGTCTTAAAACGACTAAACCCGCTCCATTTGAGGTCGGGATGCACCGGAAAATGAGATAGAGCATTGGCGAAGAGGTCAGAGCTGCAAGTTCGCTGAGCCCGCTCGTATATCTTTTAAGAGACCTAAATGCTGCCCCATCACATATCGATAATTTGCACGCGCCCACTCGGACGTATCGATAGTGTTGCGCTCAGGCGTTGGGCGCTATTCACGGTGGAGTAGTCTCCCCCCGTAGCTTTCCATTCTTCGCTCTCGAAGCTCTAAGGCTAGTTCCCACTAGTGCGACCCTCGTCTCCAACTACCTCCTCGAACCATTTTTCCAATACTCTGTCTTGAACCTAAGTAAACGCAAATGAATGCCGCCACACCCAATGTTAACGATACAGTGACAAGCGAGGGTGTGCTGTATACCGTCGCGACAGTCAACTGTCGCACGGCAGACCTGAAACCTTGCAACGATTTCACAGGACGGATTCAGACTATCCGACTCAACCAGATCAAAATCGTCACTCGATTCCTTAGTCCTAACAACAGCTTCTAAAAACACTCACACAATGATAACACATACTCACGACTATCGCAGCAGTCGTCGTTTGCACAGCCGGCTCGCTCAAGGCTCACAACTACGCAGCAGCCAAATCTTTGAAGTGACAGTTCCTATGATGAAAGAGGAAGAGCATGTGGCTGCAGAATACCATGGCGCGCCCAATGATATCGCTAAACATGAAACTCACTCCCAGCATCGGACCAGTCATCGCCTCAACACAATGACCATACTCTTGACAAGAATATTCAATGTAACCATCACCATTATTCTGATCGCTAGCTTCGCTATCGCGTATTCCTTGCTTTTGTGGGCGGCATTCACAGAATGACGGTCGTGCTTGGTAGCAGTCGACTTACGCCCACTGAGCCAGCTATAAGTCATTTATCAACGACTTACGTGGGATGTAGATCCTAGAGGGCTTATATGATGTTATGGCTGTATGTGGGCATTTAAATCGCTGAAGGCAATGAGTAGATAGGTGATCACGAAACGGCGAGCAAGGGCAACCAAAGGATTCGCCGGTTAAGGACAGATCCCCACTACAGAGGGGAAGGCCGGAAAACGAAGGCGCACTTTCTGACGGGTGGTGAAGCAAATTGCGACAGGCTCGAATCAATTTGGCCTTTCATCGAAGAGTCGGACACGGGCAGAATTCGCTGCAGGCGTTCGCGGTGTCCAATTCGGGTTGTTTCGCCTGAGCGGGCGTGCCTGCCGGGCTGTGCAACGAAGGGATTGTCGAGCAGAGAGGGAGTGTCCGGAAAGTGGGAAAATCATTTCTGGCGGATCGCTTCGAGCGTGCTGAAGAACGTGCCAGCAAGCGGGGAGAACCGAGGTCCAAGTAGCACATTTGATAGCACGTCCGGCAACAGTAAGCTTGGCGGCCATGTGCAAGCTATTGATTTGCAATGGCCACAAGTTGCGGATTTCGATCGCCCCACCAGATTGCCAGTCTGGTTCTCATCCGGTCATTCCCACTTGGGAGCGTGCAAGCAGGCAGTTTTAGAACTTGGCGCGATTTGGCAGAGGGGCCAGGCGCTCACGCAGGAACGCAAAACAGTTCATCAAATACTACTGGCACGTCTTCACCATGCTCGAAGCGATCCGCCAGGATGCGCAAGGCGAGGGCGACCACATTGGTCGCAGCTTCCCGTTGGGAAGAGACGTAACAGATCGCGCCAGGAATAGGCTGGAATCTCGGCGATCCACCGTCCGTCCTCCTCGCGTTCAAACTCGTTCGAAACTAAAACTGGAAAGGGCGGGGGGCGATATCAGGCGGGCGCAGGTCAATCCCAATTCGTTTGGCCGTCGGAAATTTAATACAAAGGGAGACTTTTCTGCTCGGGCGTGGCCTTGGCAAAAACGGCTTTTTTTGAATCTTCGAACTGCGCCCGGGAGCCTTGCCATCTTTCGACACCGCTCCCCAAGTTTGCTCTGGATGTTGCCTATTCCCGGCTTTATGAGCTTCAACCCGGAACTAACGAGGGAGATATTGATTGATGTCGAAAGCATCCCCGCGGGAGAGCCGTTAACGCAATGATCAGCTGCGATTGAAGCCCGAAGGATTCTCTCATCTCACGTTTGACGTTGGAGTCCGCGTCGAGGCACATTCCTCTTAATGAGTGCGGAAACCCTTCCCGGCCAAAAACGCCCGGATAACTCCGATCTGGGAACGTTATCCGAAAAAGGCAGAATCACTTGTTAGGCCACTCTGCCGCGCTCCAACTAGCAATAAGATTCAAGATATGACATCCCAAGGTGAAGATCGAATTCTCGATTTCGCCGCCACTGGCATGTGGTGGGAGATTACCAAGACCACCGCCGAAACCGGCGGTGAATTGTTCGAGGCCATCAACGTTCTTGCGCCGGGCTTTGCCGGCCCACCGTTGCACATTCATCCACACGCCGAGGAGAGCTATCATGTGCTGGAGGGCACGCTGGACGTATGCGTAGGTGGTGAGTGGCGACACTTAGGTCCGGGTGATTCGGCGACCGTTTCAGCCGGAACTCCCCACACCTTGATAAACCCCCATCCGGACGAGGTGCGATTGCGTAATGTGCATAAGCCTGCCCTCGCCTTTGAGCGCTTCTTCCGAAGAATGCATGTCTTGGTTGCAGACGGCAAGCTGACACTCCCACCCAAGAACTTTGGATCGCTTGTCCGTATCGCGATGCTCTTCGTGGAGCACGAGAACGAGATCAGGTCGGCCAAGCCGCCTCACGCCGTGATGCGCGTGCTGGCTTTCATCGGGAGATTGCTTGGATACAAGTTGTCGCCATGAGCATCGCCACCAGTTCAAATTCGCCTCCTGAGTAACAGAGTGTCTAAGTTACTAAGCTGGGACCAGTTTCATATTGAGTGAATGGCCTGGCGCCGGGGCGGGGCCCTCTCGCTGGCAACATCTACTGAGAGGCTAATCCCCGCACCCGGAAAACGCGAGACGATAGGACAATTATTTACAAATCCTGAACTACGAAAGGCTGTGAGCCGAGCCTGACGGCACGATTGAAGTCCGCAATGGCTCCATTGAGGTCGCCTTTCGTTCGTTTTGCATTGCCCCGGTTTCTGTAAGCGAGGGTGTATTTCGGATCGAGCCCTAATGGCTTGATTGTAGTCTGCGATGGCTCCGTCCAGGTCGCCCTTCCTTAGCTTGGCGCTTCCTCGGTTGTTGTAGGCTTTGGCATATTTCGGATTGAGTCTGATGGCCCCGATTGTAGTCAGCGACCGCACCGTCGAGATCGCCCTTCATTCCCTTGGCAAGTCCTTCGGTCATAGTGGGCATTAACTGGTTGCGCATCCGCTTGCCAATTTGCAAAAGCCAACCAACAATCTCAACATGAATACTCCCATGAATCCAAACAAAGCACTTTGGGAAAAAGGTGACTTTACGCGCATTGCCGAGAGCATGCGAGAAAGCGGAGAGGCGCTCATCCAGCGCCTTGGCATATCAAACGGCCTCAAGGTTCTGGACCTTGGCTGTGGCGATGGCACGACGGCAATACCCGCGGCAAAACTCGGAGCGGAGGTGCTTGGCGTTGATATCGCGAGCAACCTGGTTGCGGCTGGGAACAAGCGGGCCAAGGAGCTTGGCCTGGCCAACTGCCGGTTCCAGGAAGGCGATGCGACCAATCTGCATCAAGTGCCGGACCAAGCGTTTGATCTCGTCGTGAGCATCTTTGGCGCGATGTTTGCGCCCAAGCCGTTTGAGGTGGCCAAAGAGATGGTGCGGGTGACCCGGCCCGGAGGTCGGATCATTATGGGCAACTGGATTCCCAATGATCCGACGTTGGTGGCGCAGATTTTGAAGATCAGTTCCGCCTACACGCCGCCACCGCCGGAAGGCTTCGTCAGCCCGATGACATGGGGGATCGAGAGCAACGTGATCGAACGATTTGCCGGCGCGGGAGTTCCCGCCGAGAAGATCTCCTTCGCCCGGGACACGTTTACGTTCAACTATCCCAGCCCCCCCGCGGCGTTCGTGGATGAATTCCGAAAATACTACGGGCCGACCATGAATGCCTTCGAAGCGGCGGAAAAGAACGGTCGAGCCGCTGATTTGCAGAAAGAGCTGGAAGAACTGTTCAACCGCCAAAACCAGAGCCCGCGCAAGGATGCCACGTCCATTCCTGCGACCTTCTTGCGCGTCACTGTTGCGCTTTGAAAGGGTTCAAGTGGCGAGAGAAAGTGATGCCGCACCGCAACCGCAACCATGCGCTGCAGCGAACTGCTCCGAGTGTCACAGCCCATGCTCTCATCGCCTGCGCCCGAGTAGGGCGCTTTGTTTTGCAGGGCGCCCCGTTTCCAACCTCGTGGAAACCCGATCAACGCTCCGGCGATTCGTTTTTGCCGCTACCCATTTCGCCATCTGCGCGGCGCTCTCGCTTCAGATCTGTCACCAGCACTCAAGCGATGACCCCGTTGCGCACGAGGACGATCTTGCCTGTCACGCCTCCCTTCCCCAGCAACTCGTGTGCGTGTCTTGCCTCGACGAGGGGAAATCGATGCGCGATGAGCGGCTTGATCCTCTTCTGTTCAAGGAGGTCGAACAGGGCGATCAAATCCTGTCGAAACAATTCCGGTCTCAGTCGTTTAAGCCATTGGATGCTGTAGGGGACTACCCGTTTCCGGCCTGGGAGAAACCATCCGCCAGCGATATACAACCCGAAGATGGCGATTCCATGAAAGCGATGGCGACGACCTGAAGCCAATCGCCCCCCACGTAGCGAGGAAGTAAGGCCATAGGCCACCACCTTCCCGTCGGTACGGAGAGCCTTGCGGGAACGCCAGATGTGGCTACCACCGATGCCGTCAAAGACGGCGTCTACGCCCTCGCGCGTGAGGCGGTGAATTTCTTTCACGAAGTCCTGACGCTGGTAATTAATTGGGATACAGCCCATGTCGGAGACGGCTGACGCCCCTCGCGATGAACAGCTACCGTAGATCTCAAGCCCGGCGAGGCGCCCAAGCTAAGCTGCAATAGTGCCGAACCGACCCCCCCTGCCGCGCCGTGAATCAACACGCGCTGGCCCAGTCTGACCTTAGCGGAGGGATGCAGCATCTGGTAGGCCGTGACGTAGTTCAACACGAGGCTGACAGCCTCGGCGGCGTCCAACCCAGATGGCACCGGAACCAGTTCACTTTGCGGCAGGCAGACAAACTCCGCGTAGGCACCGCTTATTGGCAGCGCGGCAATTATCTGGCCTGGTTCGATTCCAGAGACACCGTCGCCGAGTCGATTCACCATGCCAACCAGATCCCACCCCGGCGTGAAGGGTAACGGGGGCGTTTCGGGATGAACGCCCTCGCGCATCAGCAGGTCGGGCAAGGAGACACCCGCGGCCAGCACTCTCACCCGCACTTCACCATCCTTCGGCTCGGGGCACTCTTCTTCAACCACCCGAAGTGCATCGGGCCCGCCGTAGTGACGGACAATGATGCGCGTGTGTCTCATGAACCTCTCCCTCCCTTGCCGGGCACTCGAGGCTGTGCGGCATAACAAGTGATTCTGTGATTTTCGAATATCATGCCAAACCCGGATTTATCCGAACCGCTTTCTCGAACGCGTTTGCTTTGCCGCCCTGAGTAGTGGCCGGTCACGATATTTCCAGGGTTCGAACTCGTGTCACGGTGATGTAAGATGCTCAACTTGTCATAATTAGGCATTACCGATTCGCACATCCGCTTGCCGCTGCCCCGAATGCTCTACCCGCGAGCATCAGGGTATGAATGCATATGGGCAGCTTCATCCACTGACAGAGACATGCTCGAGAAGTCCGGTCAACGCATCGGGCTTTGATTAGCGAGAAGCGACGTAGGTCATGCGTCTCTTCCATGCATCGCCGTCACGAACATAGATCACCACTGTCTGAACCATCCCCCCTCCGACTTCCGAGTCCGCGATCTCGCATATGGCATTACCGATCGCATATAGCTGAACAAGTTTGTTGACCATCTTGCCGGGATTTGATGCGAAGTCGGCCTTAAACATCTCCTCGATCGCTTGCCGACCGGAAAACAACCCACCTGCCGCCGACACCCACGACCGGACCTCAATAGCGTCTTGAGTGTGTAGCGCTGCGATAGCAGCCGCGTCGCGTTTATTATACGCCTCCTGAAACTTCATGAATACCGCTTCAATCTGCTGACGATCTTGTGGATCGACGGCCCTTCGCTCTTGGGCAAGAATCGGGAAAGCGAAACCGAACGCCAACCCTGCGAGGGCAAGTAATAGTCTAATCTTCATGCGCCAAACTCGAGCGTCTCAACCGAGCCGTCTAAGCCGTAATTGGCAAATCCTGCACATAAATTGCGATCCGGCGGCTCGTCTCTAGATCTAGACCATGCCTTTGTGGCGGTGCCGGCTCAAGGTCTGGCGCAAATTTCCTTCAAGCCATGAAGGACTATCGCCGAGCCAGACGCCCGGCTCCTTCAACCTGGAAGGATTCAGAAGCAAATCGAGACCGGCGTCCGCAGAAAGTGACCGGCGAGCAGGGCGCTTTGTGCCATGTGTGCTACTTTTGTGCTACTTTTGTGCTACTTTTGTGCTACTTGCGGGATATTCTGTCTTTCCTTGTCGGGAGGCCCGTGAACAGGCTCTGAGCCGCATTAATGCTTGCTTCCCGCGCATCCGCGCAAACGCCCATAAATGTAGGAAAAGCCGGATGACACATTCTTAGGATCTGGTGGAGCAATCCTTGTGGGTTCGAGTCCCTCTCCGGGCATCTGTTCATGAAAAAGGAACAGGTCATCGGCTCCTCGGCGTTTTCCTCAAGCGTCAACTCGAAACGGTCGATTTCTTCCGGATTTCGAGTTCGTGGAGACGCTGCCCTCCGGGCTTGACACCACGTTAAACAGTCCAAACCGGAACACCTTCCGGCGGCGCGTTTAGGCAAAGCGGCTATTTCCCTGCGTTTCAGCCGGGCTTGAGACGAACGAGAGCTAGCTGTTTGTGAACAAGCAGGGTTTGCGCCCATTTGGCGTCTTTAAACGCGCTGCACGGCTGGTTTCGACTCCTCTGCGAACGGATCGAAACTGCGAAAATTCCGAGAATACGATCTTGCTGTCGTTGTCCGCACAGACTTCCGAGTCCTTCGAAGGGCACGGATACCTTATCAACGGCCAGCAGAAATGCTAAACGGTCGGAGCGGCTGTATTCGAAAAGATCTTTAAGAAAGCAATTGAAATCGAGGAATCTTCTCGCATATTGTTACAACATTCTAGAGGTAAGTCTTATGGTTATCCCCCGCCATGGCTTAGCCACTTTCGGCTCGGCCATACTTCTCGTCAGTGCTTTTGTGCCCAGTTCAAACGCGCAAATCAATCCCGAAGCTTTCCGTCGAACAATCGATGGTTCTCCAGTCGATCTTTACACGCTGAAGAATTCAAATGGACTCGAAGCCACAATCACCAACTACGGTGGAATCGTCGTTTCACTTACGGTGCCAGACAAGAATGGAAAACTCAGCGATGTGGTACTCGGATACGAGACGCTAAACGATTATATCGGCAACACTCCGTATTTCGGTTCCTTGATCGGCCGCTATGGCAACCGAATTGCAAAGGGCAGATTCGCGATCACCGGTGTCGACTATCAACTTGCGCAGAACAACGCCGAGAACTCCCTGCATGGCGGTCGCAAAGGATTCGATAAAGTCGTCTGGCAAGCTGAAAAGTTGGACACTCCTGAAGGACCGGCCCTCAAGCTGACGTATACGAGCAAAGATGGGGAGGAAAATTATCCGGGCACTCTTCGCTGCGAGGTGATTTACACTCTGACGAACAACAATGAATTGAAGATCCAGTACACTGCTGAAACCGATAAGCCTACTTTCGTCAATCTGACGCACCATTCCTATTTCAACCTAAAAGATGCCGGGGCCAGCGATATCCTGGGGCACGAGCTGATGATCAAGTCTGATAAGTTCACGCCCGTCGACAAGGGCCTGATTCCGACCGGGGAGTTAAGGCCTGTTGCAGGCACACCATTCGATTTCAACAAGCCCACAGCCATTGGAGCCCGGGTCGAAAGCGACGACGAACAGATGAAATTTGGAAAAGGCTACGATCATAACTGGGTACTCAACCGGCAAGGAGAAGACCTGGAGTTGGTCGCTTCTCTTTATGAGCCGACCACAGGAAGATTGATGGAAGTTCTAACCACCGAGCCGGGCCTGCAGTTTTATTGCGGCAACTTTCTCGACGGGACAAACAAAGGCAAGGGTGGCACCGTTTACCAACACCGGACTGGCCTCTGTCTAGAGACGCAGCACTTTCCAGATTCACCAAACCACCCGGACTTTCCCACCACCGAGCTACAGCCGGGTGACAAGTACACGCAAACGACGGTTTATCGTTTCTCGACCAAGTAGATTATTAAAACCAACCCATACCCCCAGAGTAAGACCCCATGAAAAAGACGAACCGTTTCCCCCACAGCAGCCAAAAAGGCGTGGAAATTTCACGGCGCGAAGCGTTGCGACGCGCGGCCGGCTTTGGCGCGCTGGCTTCGCTATCCTCGTTCGGACTTGGAATACCTGAAAGCGCAGAGGCCGCCGAAGAACGCTTCGGCCTTTTCCCGAAGCATCCACAATGGAAATTCGTTTTCGTAAATCACGTCACAACGAACCCTTTCTTTGTCCCCACCAAGTACGGCGCCGATGATGCCTGCGCACTTGTGGGCTGTACCTATCAGTGGACCGGCTCGGAGAAATCCATAGCCACCGATATGGTCAACGCCTTGAATACGGCCGTCTCGGCTGGCGTCGATGGCATCGCGGTCTCCCTGGTCGATCTGACTGCTTTTAACGAACCGGTTGAGAAGGCCCTCAAGGCGGGTATCCCGGTAGTGTCGTACAACGCCGACGCGAAGGGCAACAAACGATTGTGCTACATTGGCCAGGATCTGTTTCTCTCAGGCAAAGGGTTGGGCCAGCGCATCGTTGAGCTGGTGCCGGAGGGCGAAGTGGTGGGCTTTATTGCCACCCCCGGGCAACTGAACATCCAGCCGCGCCTGGACGGAGCAGCAGAGGCGATCAAGGAGTCTGGCAAGAACATTAAGTTGAATGAGATAGCCAGCGGACCCACCCTGAACGAGGAGGTCTCCCGGGTTGCCGCCTTTTATGCGGGCCACCCAGACATTAAGGGCATGTTTGCCGTCGACGCGGGCAGCACCTCAGCGGTCGGGAAGACGATGAGTGAAAACAAACTGCAGTCGAAGGGTATTCACGCCGGTGGCTTTGATCTTCTGCCAAGTACGCTCGAATACGTACAAAAGGGCGATCTGGACTTTACAATCGACCAGCAGCCTTACCTTCAGGGATTTTACACCGTCATGGTGCTCTTTCTATTCAAGATCTCAGGAGGGCTGACGGGTCCCTCTGACATCAATACCGGTCTGAGCTTTCTCACGAAGGCGAACGTCGACCCCTTCATAAAGACTGAGAGCCGCTATCAGGGTAACTCCAGCGAGCAAAAGGTGCTTACGCGGTCAGGCCCGATCTAAGGATCGAGGATCGAGGCAGACCATGGCAACAGACAAAGCGGATCTTCTTCCGCAACGAAAGGATGCCGTCAGGCGTGCTGCGCCCCGAAGCCTGGTGAGCCGGGCGGGCCTGTTCCTCCTGCGCTCCCGCGAAGCGAGCATCGCGATTGCCGGCATCGTGCTGATTATCTACTTCCAAAGCACAGCGTCGGCATTCCTGTCGCTCAGCAACATTGGAAACCTCGCGGAATACACAGCCATGACCGCGATCATCGCGGCCGGCCTGGTGATGGTACTCATCTCCGGCGAGGTCGATTTGTCCGTGGGCCAGGTTTACGCGTTGTCGCCGTTCGTGATGTATTTCGCGCAGAAAGCGGGCGTCCCCTTTGTTCCTGCGATCGGGATTGGGCTCGTGGCAGCTGCTATCGTAGGCATTGTCAACGGGGTTTTTACCGTGATGCTCCGGATACCGTCTTTTATCACCACACTCGGCACACTGTTTTTGATCAATGGCCTCACTCTAATCATCTCTGGCGGCTTTCCCGTACGGCCGAAAGCCGGACCCGTACTTCACCGAAATCTTCGGTGGAAACCCGGTCTCGCAGATCCTTTGGGCGATCGGTGTGACGCTCGTTCTTCAGTTCGTGCTCGTCAAGACACGCTGGGGGCTGCACACGATCGCCACCGGGGGTAACCCCCTTGGTGCCGCCGAGGTGGGCATCAAGATTGCTCGTATAAAGATCGGGAATTTCGTCATTTGTAGTGTCTTGGGCGGCCTGGCGGGCGTCTTGGACACTTTTCGCATTGGCTCTATCGATCCGCTTGCGGGCGGAACCGAAATCATGTTTATGGCCATCGCGTCTTCGGTCATTGGCGGAACGCTCCTTACTGGAGGCTCAGGCACGATCGTCGGTGCATTCCTCGGCGCAGCAGTGCTTGGCATCTTGAAGGATGGATTCACGCTCTCCGGCGTTAGCGCGTACACTTTTAACGTGATCTTGGGAGGGGCAATCCTCATCACCATGCTCATCAACGTGCACTTGAGCCGTCTGCGCGCGGCGGGAGGCGGATAATGAGCGAGGAAGTATTGCGGACGGAGCACATCTCCAAATCCTTTGGCCGGGTGACAGCCCTTAGGGACGCGTCAATCCGTCTCGTCAGAGGCGAAGTGCTGGGGCTTCTCGGCGACAATGGCGCCGGAAAGTCCACGCTGTTGAAGATTCTTACCGGGTTTCACCAGCCAACCAGCGGGAAGATCTATTTTCAAGGCGAAGAGATCGAGCTCAAATCTGTCAGCCACGCGCGGTCGCTGGGAATCGAACCCGTTTACCAGGATCTCGCGCTGATCAACGAGCTGAATGTCTATCGTAACATGTTCCTGCAGCGGGAAATCATGTCCAACCGTTTCCTCGGCATTCTGGATGATCGCGCCATGCGCGAACGCGCGATCGAGCAACTCAACGGGATGGGTGTGAACATACCCAAGGTCGATGTCGAAATCTCCAAACTCTCGGGTGGTCAACGGCAAGCGATAGCGGTCGCGCGCTCGGTCTTTGCAAATGCCAAGGTGCTCCTGTTGGACGAACCGACGGCGGCGATGGGCGTGAAGGAGAGCGCCATGATTTTGGATCTGATACGCCGCCTCAAGGAGAGGGGTGAAGTATCGATTATCCTTGTGGCGCACAACTACGCGCACGTATTCGATGTTTGCGACCGGGTTAGCCTCTTGCAGAACGGCGAAATCACCTTTGACCGGAAAACGCGTGACACTTCGGTTGAGGAATTGATGAATCTCGTTTTGCATGAGATTCGCACTGCGCGCGAAAGCGTTGGGCGTGTTTGACCCAGGCTCCCCCGACTCGTATGTCGAGGGCGGACGTGGAAGGCGTGATCGTTTTAAATCCTTCTTTTTCGAAGCAAGTTCGATTCCTAATTGCACCCGGCGGGGCTCGAACCCACAACCTACAGCTCCGGAGGCTGTCGCTCTATCCAATTGAGCTACGGGTGCGCAGGACCCGAGGCTCGCTTATTCAAGGCGTCGAATCAAGGTCGGAGCTTGATTTTGGGGAATTTCGAGAGTGGAGTGTTGCGCTGTGAAGCGATTTCTCCTGGTATTGGCGTTTTCCGCCGGCGCGGCTTGCGCACAGGACGAAGTATCTCTTTCCTCAGCCTTTGGATCTGGCGAGGGAGTCAATGGCGAGGTGCTTGCGGCGGCCATTCAGGCTGACGGCAAGATCGTCATTGGAGGACGTTTTAGTGCAGTCAATGGGATCGCGCGCAGCAACATTGCGCGCTTGAACGATGACGGGACCCTTGATCGCACGTTTGCTGATCTATCGGCGCAGGGTGTCAACGGGCAGGTCAATGCGCTGGCCATCCAACCGCAGGGCGGCATTATTGTTGGAGGCTCGTTTACGCAAGCGGGTCAGGTCGAGGCGTTGAATCTCGCTCGATACGACGCCGATGGAAATGCCGATCAGACCTTTGGGGGCGTGGGCACAGCGCAATCTGGCGTAAATGGCACCGTTTATGCGCTCGCCGTGCAGCCGGATGGAAAAATCGTGGTCGGCGGAAATTTCGATGCAATCTTCGGCCAGCCGCGACGCGGCATCGCACGCTTGAACGCCGACGGCACGCTTGATTCTCGACTAACAGCTGAAAATGCGCTCTCCGGATCGGTGCGAGCGGTTTCGCCGGCCTCCGATTCTTCCTTCGTGGCAGGGGGTGAGTTTACGCTTTCAAGTCAGAATTCGCGGAACCTCTTGAAAATACCCGAGCGATAGGCCCCGTCTGTGAGAATCCCAGTCCGTGGTTCTTTCTAACGCGCTTCGATGACCAACGCGGTGGTGTTATCGCGGCCCGCCTGAGTCACGGCTGCGTGCACGAGACGCTGCGCGGGATTCGATTCGGGACCAAAAGGTTGGGAGGAGTGCAGGATGTCCAGGATTTGAGCGTCGAAGAGCCCGTCGACCAGCCCGTCGGTACAAAGCAGGAAAAGATCTCCGGGCTCGAAGGCCACGGCTCCGACTTGCGGGTCCACAAACTGGTGCCCGGCACCCAGTGCCCGTTGGAGCGCGTTGCGCCTGGGGTGCTGGCGAGCTTCCCATTCGCTGATCTTTGCGTTGCGGAAGAGCCAGCCCACATGAGTATCGTCGTGGCTAACCTGTTTGATTCTGCCTTCCCGCGCGGGAAAATAATAGATCCGGCTGTCTCCGATATGGCCGAAGTACATCCAGCCGGGGGTAAACCAGCACATACTCAAGGTGGCGCCCATGCCCGAGCAATCCGGATCGGCGGAGCCGAGATACATCAGGGCTTTGTGAATTTCGCTGAAAAGCTCTTCGAGCACGTCCTTGAAATCCGTGGGAAGCCCTACTGCGGATCGCTTGAAGGCCGGCGGAAGCAGCCGCGTGATCTTTTCCACTGCGACTCGGCTGGCGAACTCTCCCGCCATTGCCCCTCCCATACCATCGCTTACGGCGAAAACGAAATCGACGCTTCCTGAGGCCGCTTCACCGATTTTACCGAGATAGTGCAGTTCCAGGGCATCGAACTGAAGGCAGAGGAACGAATCCTCATTGTTGGGGCGGACCTTGCCCCTGTCCGTCAGCCCGAACCACTGGAGGCGGGTTGGCCCGTTGTGTTGTTGATCCATTATCCGGTTCTTCGAAACCTGGAAGGATCGTTGCAAACTCGAAATCGATCAAGCAGAAGCGGCCATCGGATTGGCGATAGGTGACATTGCGGGTTTCCGCATCGTCGTGCCTGACCCCGTAGGGTTCCAACTCCGCAAAGAGCTCGCTGGCACGCTCCTCATCGAGATGCTCAACGTGGCTTCCACAGTTGGTTGTCACTATCTTCAGCCGCTCAGGTTCGGCTTCCAGCAGCCTCGGCACGAACGGACATCCGCGGGCTTCGAGGTGCCGCAGAACCCGAACTTCGTTCGCGAAGCGTTCTTCCGCCTTCGGCCCGCGGAAGGTCTTGTGCACCCGGCCATCATACCCGATACGAACCGTTGCTCGGAGAGTGTCTTTGACTTGGTTCATATCGTGGAAAACATGGCCCACTAGAGAACGCAGACAAGTCCCGAAGCAACGGTTCGGGCGGGCGCTGCGTCTTTTTTGATGATCTTTTTCCCAATCCGATGGCAAAATGGTCGGAAGCTTGCTAATCCCAATTCCTGGCCTAGGGGTTGATCCGGTTGCAGGTAGAGCCTTCAAAATCATTTTGTTGGCGAGATGGCATTGTTCCTGCTTTTGTGTCCGACACGCCTGAAAGGCTGAGAAGGTGAAAGAAATCAACAGTGTGCGGAAAAAGCAGGCGGATTCCGCTCAAAAATAGACAACCAAAGACAATATGGCGAAGTACAAATTGGAATACATCTGGCTCGACGGTTACGAGCCGATTCCCAACATTCGAGGCAAGACGTCTGATCAAGGAGTTCGACAGCTTTCCGACGTTGGAACAGGTCCCAAACTGGGCGTTTGACGGCAGTTCGACGAAACAGGCCGAGGGCCGTGCCTCCGATTGCGTTCTTAGGCCTGTCGGGGTTTATCCGGATTCGACCAAGACGAACGGCGCCATTGTGATGTCGGAGGTGCTATGGCCCGATGGCACTCCTCATCCGACCAACGCGCGCGCGACAATCATCGACGACCCCGACAGCTGGTTCGGTTTCGAGCAGGAATATTTTCTCTACAAGGACGGCCGGCCGCTCGGGTTCCCTAAAGAGGGGTTTCCTCCTCCTCAGGGCCTATACTACACGGGTGTGGGCTTCAGTGCTATCGGAGAAGTCGCTCGTGAGATCGTAGACAAGCATCTCGACCTGTGTCTGTATGCTGGCGTGAACCATGAGGGGATCAATGCGGAGGTTGCCAAGGGACAGTGGGAATTTCAGATCTTCGGCAAGGGTTCCAAGAGGGCTGCAGACGACGTTTGGGTGGCACGGTATCTCATGGCGCGTCTCGGTGAAACCTATGGCGTGGATCTTGAGCTTCATTGCAAGCCTATTCGCGGCGACTGGAACGGTTCCGGAATGCACTGCAACTTCTCGACCAAGTACATGCGCGAAGTCGGCGGGAAAGAATACTTCGAGAAGCTGATGGCCGCATTTGAGAAATACCGTAACGAGCACATCGCCGTGTATGGTCCGGATAACCATCTGCGGTTGACCGGTCTGCATGAGACGCAGTCGATCGACAAGTTCAACTACGGGGTGGGAAATCGAGGCGCTTCCGTCCGCATTCCCCACAGTTTCGTCAACAGCGGTTACAAGGGATACCTCGAAGATCGCCGTCCGAATTCCGCCGGCGATCCGTATAAGATCGCCAGCCGGATCCTTCAAACAATCGCTACGGTACCGACTTCGTAAGGTTTCCTAAGGTTGATTCCTGGCGTTTAGCACGACGCCGCCCTTTCGAGGGCGGCGTCGTTCGCTTGCGGAGATCAGGCCTCGGGCGAGTTCGATTTCTGGGCGCTGGAGATCGGCCCGTCCCTACCGTGGCAGGGCGAGGGCCTCGGCTACGACACGCTCGGGCGTAATCCCTTCAGCCTCGCCCTCGAAGTTGATTATGAGGCGATGGCGGAGCGCTGGCAGCGCCCAAGCGTCGATATCGTCCTTCGCCACATGATAGCGACCGTCGAGCAGGGCGCTGACCTTTGCGCAGAGGACAAGCGCCTGGGCTCCGCGCGGGCTTGCCCCGTAACGCACGAATTTCTTTGCAAGGGGAATGGAATCCGGGCGATCGGGGTGCGTGGCGAGAACCAGCTGAACGGCTCTGGCTTCGATTTCACGCACGACGGGAACGGCTCTCACCAGCTCGCGCAGGCTATCAAGATTGTCCAGGGGCACGGTTGAGACCGTCGGCGAGTGCTCGCGTGTTGTGCGGTTGAGAATCTCGTGAAGATCGTCCGCCTCTGGATATCCGACATTCAGTTTGAGAAGGAAGCGGTCGAGTTGCGCTTCGGGGAGGGGGTAGGTCCCCTCCATCTCGATGGGGTTTTGAGTGGCCAGCACGAGGAACGGGCGAGGCATCAAATGTTGCTTTCCAGCGACGGTGACGTGTCGTTCTTGCATCGCTTCAAGGAGAGCGCTTTGAGTCTTTGGCGTGGCGCGATTGATCTCGTCAGCAAGGAGAATATTGGCAAATACCGGTCCGGGCTCGAAGCGAAACCGCTTAGTTCCGTGCTCGTCCTCGACAATGAGGTTGGTGCCGATGATGTCAGAGGGCATCAGGTCGGGCGTGAATTGAATCCTCGAAAACCTTAATCCCGCCGCGGCCGCCAGCGTGCGAACGATGGCGGTCTTTCCAAGTCCGGGTGCACCCTCCAAGAGCGCGTGACCCTCGGCGAAGAATGCAGCCAGCACGCTCCGGATGATGTCTCCCTGGCCGACGAGGACTTTTTCCATCTCGGTGCGCAGTCGCTGGAAAGCATCGCGAAAGTCCGCCGCGCGCTTTTCATAGTCTTCACTCATCGATTCATATCCCCTGCACGCAGGCGTTCGAGATGCTTATTCCTTTGGCCGGATGGCTTCAAAATATCGTCGCACGAGCAGTCGGGAACCGGCGGGGATTTGTTCCCTGCTCACGGCATCGAGCGCTGCAGGTGCCGCGGTTTGATAAGCGGAACGATAAGCACGCCGTGCTTTCGGATCATCGTTGCCGGCAGCGCGAAAGATCTCGACCAGAGACGCGCCTTCCCCGATTTCTCCGGCGACGAAATCATCGCTGCCCTGATGCGGAACGACCGGTCCGGCTTCCTCGGAGCGATCACCACCGCGTCCGAGATCGCTTTCCGATCCGGGTTCTCCGGCGGGCGGCGCATTTTCGGCGGCCGATGCCGTCGATTTTTCGCTTCCTGGCGCACCCCCCGCACTTTCCAGGCCCGGAGTTCCCTGGTGAGCCGAAGTCTGCGTGCCGCTTTTTAGGTCGCGCAACACCGAAACGAAGCGGCGTCCTGTCTCATTGCCGCTCCCGCGCGAAGAGCCGAGCATCATGCCAACCTGTACCTTTGCGGCGGCAGGCGGCTGCTCTGCAAGCTCTCGCAGACGCCTTGTCTTTAGATGGCGCGCCGCTTGTTCCAGCGCGTTCGCGAGGTCTGCCGGATCCAATTGCGCGACGCCTCGTGCCGCATCGGCATTTTTGCCCGAGCGAAGATTCGAGGCCAATTCCGCGTGATCCCGAGCAAGAGCTTCCGCGAGCGCGATGGTCTCAGCGGCGTCCAATCCAGATGGCGGCGAGAGTTTTTGCTCCAACTCGGCAAGAGTGCGGAGAGCCTCTCGCAATGGCTCGGGCGAATGCGTCAGTTGACGCTCGGTATCTTGCAGCTGTTCCAAAATTTTCTGAAACTCTTTGTCTTTTTTTGCCTCGAGGCCCGCGGCGCGCTGAACTTGCTCTATTAATTTCTGAGCAACCGCAAGCTCGGGAGCGAGGCGGTTTGCGCTCCACTCGTGCAACCCTGCCAACAAACCCAACGCGGCTAGCGGCAGCAGGAGCCAGAGCGCCTTCTTCCCAGGCGCTCTTAGGCGGAGGTGTTCGCCGAGGCGGAGGGTTGAGGCGAACTGGGACGTCTCCCGCCTCGCCGCATCGAGCAGAAGACCCGTTTCGTTCGCAGGCAGGGCCAGAGCTGTAACAAAACGATCTTTGGTTTTTGCTCGCACATCCAGCTCGCGTGCCACGGAGTTTAATGAAAGCCATCGAGAGACTCCAGCCAGAGCCGCCAAAGCTAGCGGAGACGCAATCGCGACCGGCCAGGAGACTTCAGCTCCTGGGAAACTCAGTGAAGTCGCGCCGCTGACAGCGAGAACTGCAAGCCCCGTAAACAGCCCCCAGACGGCGTAATCAAGAAATTGCTGCAAAACCAGCCATCGGCGCGCTTCCTTCAGTTGCCGCAAGACGTTCCCATCCACAGCGCCCAACAAGAGCAGACCCACGAAGAAATGCAAACGTAGCGAGATCGGTGATCAAATCTGGACAATCCAGTTACGCGAAATCATAGCGCTCCCTGCTCCGTTTTTTGGCGCTGCTATTCGAATGTCGTTTGATCCTTGGTTTAAGCAGACTGGCATGGTCAATGCTGCAGACGAGTGGTAAATGAAAAAGATCGAAGCCGTTATCAAACCGTTCAAGCTCGATGCTGTTCAACAGGCTTTGGCGGACGTGGGCATTGGAGGGATGGCAGTAACGGAGGTCCGTGGCTTTGGACGACAGAAAGGCCGCACTGAGCCTTCAAATGGCAACTCGCCTGGGATTACATTTCTACCGAAAGTAAAATTGGAAGTCGTCGTTGGCGACAGTAGCGCTACCAAGGTTATGGAGATCATCGTCTCGTCGGCAAGAACCGGCAAGTACGGTGATGGAAAGGTTTTTGTTCTTCCCATCGAGTCTGCGATGCGAATTCGGACCGGAGAGCAGGGAGACGCAGCGGTTTAGAGACTAATCGGGGAGGAACCGTCGGGGGTGACAGACCGGCGGTATCCTCCCCAGAGGTCTTGCTTTCGGAGGTTCGCGGTTCGGATTTCTTCGGATGTTTGTCTTTTTCTGAGCGGATCGCTACACTTTGCGTCCCATGGAATTTGATTGGGCGAGCTGGCAGCCGAAGGAGTGCGCGACGCTGCTTTTTGTGATCCATGACGGAAAAATCCTCCTTATCCGCAAGAAGCGCGGTCTGGGAGCAGGAAAAATCAACGGACCGGGAGGCCGAATTGAGCCGGGGGAGACATCGCTTGACGCAGCCGTGCGCGAAACGCGCGAGGAACTCGGCATCGAGGCTCTTTCCCCGGAGTTAAGAGGCGAACTTCATTTTCAGTTTGTCGATGGCTACAGCCTGCATTGCAGTGTATTTGTTTCGGGGGACTTTGTCGGGGAACCGGTCGAAACATCAGAGGCGATCCCGCTTTGGACTCCGTTGAACGCAATCCCTTATGAAGAAATGTGGGCGGATGACATTTGCTGGCTGCCGACCGTGCTTGCAGGCGGGAAAGTCCGCGGTTTCTTTCACTTCGAACACGAGAGATTGGTATCTCATGAAGTGGTTGCAGAGGTTTCATGAAGATTTTGAGAGTCATATTTAATTGCGAGTCAATTTGTTACGTGCCGGCTCTCAAAAATCTGCAAAAATTGCTTGCGGAATGGATGACGGCAGCTAACCTCACTGCCAATAAAGATTGTTCTGGGGGGAACAACAGCCCGTCGCAAC
Source organism: uncultured Verrucomicrobiae bacterium (assembly GCA_963810765.1). Lineage (GTDB taxonomy): Bacteria > Verrucomicrobiota > Verrucomicrobiia > Chthoniobacterales > Terrimicrobiaceae > DASTFP01. The sequence goes on along the minus strand of CAWEOV010000005.1, from coordinate 20,719 downwards.
ATTCGTTGCGGCGGGCTGTATCTTTTTCGGCAATGGTCGAGAACACAGTCTCGTGATGGACAATGTTGCGGTTGTCGCGTTTGGACCAATAGCTTTGCTTATTCGGTTCGCGGAAGAAGCTAGTCCTCAGTCGTTGGCTCGATGCCGCGGCCTCCTTCGTTGCCTGGAAGAGAACCCCTTGGAAGGCTTGCGCGAGGTGACCCCTGCATACTGCTCTTTACTCTTGGAGTTCGGCGATTCTAAGCAGATCCGCCGTCAATTGGGCAAGCTTGATGAGTTGCTGAAATCCGCTCAGGCTCAGCCCCTGGAGGAGGCGCCTTTGCATGAGATTTCCGTGTGCTATGACGGCCCTGACATTGAAGAATTTGCGCGACGCAATCGGCTTTCAGTCCCTGATGTCATTGAGTTGCATGCTTTGCCTACCTACAGCGTATATCTCATAGGCTTTTCGCCGGGTTTTCCTTACCTGGGTCCGTTGGATTCTCGATTGCACGCTCCTCGCCTCGATAGTCCACGGTCTCGGGTGCCGGCGGGTTCGGTGGCGATCGGAGGTGAGCACACCGGAATCTACAGCGTTGCCTCTCCAGGCGGTTGGTGGTTGATCGGGCGGACTGACAGCGAGGTTTTCTCAGTCTCGAAAGCGCGGGATGCCGGGAGCAAGGAGGCTTTCCTCTTGCGACAGGGTGATCGCGTGATATTTCGGGCCGTCGGCGACCTGCCGGACGTGGCAAGATGAGTGCCGTTCCGGTTCTCCAAGTTTTGACTCCCGGGGCTGGTGCCTCGATTCAGGACTTGGGAAGAAGCGGATGGAAGCGATTTGGGATTCCACCTGGAGGCGCGATGGATTCCGACTCCGCTCGCAAGGCGAATCTCCTGGTCGGGAATGAGGAAGGAGCGCCTGTCCTCGAGCTTCTTTTTACTGGAGCCAGATTCCAAGTCTTGGGTGCGGCCGAGTTGGCTATCACCGGAGCAGAGGTGGAATCCGAATGCCCGCGGTGGAGGAACTTTTGCGCCGAGGCCGGTCAAGAAATTGCTTTTGGCGGGCTTCGAGCCGGGGTTTGGACGTACCTTGCGGTGCGGGGAGGATTTGCCGGATCCCGTTGGTTTGGCAGCGCAAGCGTCGACCCGCGGGCCGGTCTTGGCGGCATCATTCCGGCGGGAGCAGAATTGCGTCGCGAAAACATGCAACGGTCGGACGGGATTTCCGCTCGTTTCGTTCCAGAGCTCGTACGGGAGCGCTTCGATGACCTACCGGTCCTCCGCCTTTGGCGCGGTCCAGAATGGGAAAGCTTTTCCGAGCACGCTCGCGCACGTTTTCTGAGTGAGAACTGGCTCGTCTCGGTGCAAAGTGACCGTGCGGGGTATCGGTTGGAAGGCGTCGCCTTGGAACCCATGCGACTTCGAATGTTGAGTGCACCGGTGGCCGTTGGAACGGTTCAAGTCCCTCCGAACGGCCTTCCGATCGTTCTCCTTAGGGACGGGCCCACCGTCGGCGGATACCCGCGACTCGGCATCCTCGACCCTTCGGCGATATCCCGGTTCACACAGTGCGCTCCCGGTAGCCCGGTCCGTTTCGAGCTTATCGAATGATAGACATCAATTGTGATCTCGGCGAGGGCGAGCCCATCGAAAAATCACGCCGCTTCCTGCGCTGGGTGACCTCAGCGAACATTGCGTGCGGCGGACATGCAGGAAGCGTGCGTAAGATGCGTTCCTGTCTCCGGCTATGTGGCGAGCTTGGTGTGAACGCGGGTGCTCATCCAGGCTTCGTGGATCGCGAAAATTTCGGGCGCAAGGAGATGCCTATTTCCTTTTCGGATCTGGTGTCGCTGATCGAATCCCAGGCGGGTGCTTTTGAACTGCTGGCAGACGAGGAGAAGGTTCCGATCTCCCACGTCAAGCTGCACGGCGCGCTTTACCATGTTGTCGAGCGCGATCGTAGGCTGTCGGCTGCTTACGTGGAATTCGTCAAAGAGCGTTTCCCCGGATTGCGGATTCTCGCGTCTCCAAACGGGTACGTGATCCCGATCGCGGAGCGACTTGGGGTAAAGGCTTGGGCGGAGATCTTCTCCGATAGAGGATACATGGCGGGCGGCGGTCTTATTCCGCGAAGCGAACCTGGTGCCGTGCTTCGGGACCCAGCGGAGATCAAAATGCGGATGGAAATGTTTCTTTCGACCGGCCGTCTCCCATTGAAGAGCGGAGACGCATTAAAGATTTCTGCTCAGACGGTCTGCGTTCACGCCGACTCTCCGGGCGCCTTACGCATCGCACGGTTGTTGGCAAAACTCTGCTCTAGGAGCCTGTCGGACTCAGAAACGAGGTCGGAAAATGAGGCATGAGATTGCTAACGCTCCTCATTCTTGTAGGCGCTGAAATCAAAGATTTCGGCGCTATGGCGTTTATATTTTGCGACGAGTCTGTCGAGGCTGGGCTCGAATCCGCGCAGATGCACAGGCTCCTCGAAGAGTTCGCGATTGGTGAAGAGGGACCACATTTGGGGGCTGTATTGGCGGGCAGCCCAAGGCATGCCGACATTGAGAAGCAGAGGCACGCCCTCCTTGTCGGCGCGTCGCAATGCGGCGATAAAGGCGCCTGCTGAGTCGAGTCGTTCCATATGAGCGTCGTAAAGATAGGGCGGAATGCAGAAGCTGGCGGTGTGCACACTCTCTTGTCCGACGCTAGAAGGGTCGAGCGTGCCCCGGCAATACATGACTGATTCACGGATTTGTTGAAGCGGGCGCTGGACGATCCACTGGCGAAAAGAATTTGTGTAAAGGAAGTAGCCCAGGAGGGCGAATGAAACCGTCGCACACACGATAACCTTGCCGTTTGGAAGCCTCTGCGCGCGCGAAGCCGCGAGAGTCAGCCCCGTGGCGGCGCAAACGACTACGCCGGGCAGCGAATAAATAACGTAGTTCTCGTAGAGCAGAAACCCCTTGAAGTACGCAAATACGAAGGTGATCGGCGGACAAACAGACATTACGAACACAAACGTGGCGGATGCCCATCCGCGTCGGAGGAGATATACTGCTCCGAGAAGGATCAAAGCGATCGCGAACGAGGCCGCGACCAGGAAGAGGATGGGATTCTCAACGTAGCGCGCAAGCCATTCCGGGTAGCCGGCCCAGGGTTCATCACTCTTTGTCCAAGGCGCCCCGCCGATCATGAAGCAGATCGTATTGCGAACCCATGACCAGCCCGATATAAAGCCTTGCGATGAGACGAAATCGAAATACTTCTTCGCCTGCGGATATAGCGGCAGCATCAACTGAAACGTGAGGATCGCTGCCAGGACATTCACACAAAACCACCGTCCGGCTTGCGTGATCCGCGGCTTTGCGCAATCTCGTCCGGTTGCGATGAGCACGAGCGTGATGATGTTGAGCACGACCAGAACGAAGATCGCGCCTGGATAGCAATAGATGAGCGAGAATTCCGCGGCAGCAAAAGCACCCCACCATTTCCATCGACCTGTAATCATCGCCCTCCGCCAGAAGACGAAGAGAACGGGCACAAGGAAAACCAACAGACTGTAGCCGCGCGCCTCGCTGGCGTAGCGGATGTGCCAGGGATGAATTGCAAGCAAGAAGGCAGCGGTAGCGCCTGCGCCGGGCAGACCGAATTCCTTGAGCAGCCATGCCGCAGCGGCCACCGCCAGCAGGCCGAAGACTAAGGCGGGAACGCGAAACGGCCATTCCACCACCGGAAAGCCCCGCGGTCTTACGAGGGAGTTCCATGCATCCTCGCATGCGCGCGAAACGATGCTGAACAATGTATGGCTGTTAGGGCCTCGGCTGTAGCCGTAGACGGTCTCCAACCAGTCGAACCGCTTGAATTCAATTTCGCCGGTCTTCTTGTCGCGCTTGAATTTCCCGTAGAGTGTTGTGCGAACGTTGAGCTCCTCGTCATCCCAGAACCCGTGGTTCATGCGCGGCAGGCTGTAGAAAATGGTCATCGCCATCGCGACGGCCACCAAAGGCCAGAACCAGCGAGGGGTCTGAGCATTGAGAGTTGAGCGTTGAGCGTTGAGCGTTGAGAGTTGAGATGGCCTCCCGGCCCACCACGGACAGATAGCGGCCAGCATCCCTAACAGAACGATATTGATCGCACCCGCGATCCATCCATAGATCTGGACATAGTCCCGAGTGTCCATTTTGCCGTGAATGTGCGAAGCGGCCACCCACGGTTTTGGAGCCATCAGCAGCCAAATGGCGAACGCGCCGGCGATCACTCCTAGAGCTATCCTCCAACGGAGCGTCGGATGGCTTCGTCGCCAGAAATAGACGGCCGTCCGATGGAAGGAAAGAGCCAGGTTATTCACTGCTAGGGCTTAAGAGCCATCTACGATGTTCGCGCGCGCCGGAGACCCTCGGATTCTAATGGCTGAGGAGGCGTTCGAGGTATTCGTGGGAGGCGAGCTTGAGCGGCACGGGGCCGTCGGCCTCGCCTTTGATGAACTGCTGAACTTCAGGATCGGGGTGATTCGACATTTCGTCGGGCGTGCCGCTTGCAATGATCGTTCCCGCGCGCTTGCCGGCGCCGAGCATGATCATCTTGGTGCCGATGCGAAAAGCGCTTGTCATGTCATGGGTGACAACCACGGCAGTCATGTCGAGCTTGCGGGTGAGGTCGAGTGTGAGTTGGTCGATAACGGCCGTCATGATGGGGTCGAGACCGGAGGTTGGTTCGTCGCTGAAAAGCAACTCGGGATCGAGCGCCACGGCACGGGCCAGTCCGACGCGCTTGCGCATCCCTCCGCTGAGCTCGGCCGGCTTGAGGTGCTCGAAGCCTGTGAGCCCGACCAGCTCGAGCTTCATCTTCACAACCAGATCCACGATGTCGGGATCGACATGGCTGTTTTCGATCAGTGGCAAGGAGACGTTTTCGCCAACAGTGAGAGACTGGAGCAGGGCGCCGAATTGGAAATTCATTCCGAAGCGGAGCCGAAACCGGTCGAATTCGTTCTGCGGCATGGTAGTCGTTTCCTTTCCGAAGATCTTGATCGAACCGCTTGTCGGCCTGAGCGAGCCGATAATGTGGCGCAGGAGCGTGCTCTTGCCGCAGCCGGAGCTTCCCATGATGATCATGGTGTCACCCTTTTCGACGGTAAAGCTGATGCCGTTGAGAACGGTTCGGTTTGCGAACTTGCGCACGAGATCGCGAACTTCAATGACGGGATTTTCCATTCTTAATCCAGGACTAAGGTTTGTCCGGCCGCAGCCTGCTTTGTCCTCATCGAGCCGTTAAGGGTGTAAGTGACGGTCAGAAATCGATTTAGAGTGCGCACAGCGCTTTGTCCTGTAACCGGATCGGTGACGACACTTGCCTCCCGACTGAGCTTTCTTGCAGCGACGGGAGTGAGCAGAGCGTCGGAGACGAAAATTTCGTAGCGCCCCGAGGTGTCCGGCGCAATTAGCGATTGGACCATTGCGGTGACACTGTAAGCTTGTTGGCCGGGAATTCCGTAGCGGGCCGACTCGACTTTTACAACCACCGGTAAAGCTTCGTTTGGGGAGATTTCCCGAAGGATTTTTATATTGTCGAGCCACACCAGGACTTGCCGGCCGTTGGCGACGGTTGTTCCGCGCTTGCCGTAATCTTCAACCGACTCGAGGATAATTTGTTGATCTTTGCGAAAGGAAGCTCCTGTCGTGCTGAAGTTGCGCGTTACCACCGCGAGAAATCGGCGGCCGGTTCCCGACGCCGGCCTGGCGGAAGCGGACTGCTGCGGCGGGATTCCCAGAGCAGCAGCTTCCGTGGCAGTCACTCGCAGAGGCCAGTTGGGGTCTGAAAACATCGCTCGGTTGTAGCGATGCATCCAGTCGATCCGAGCAAGTATAGCGTGGCTTAGGGCAGAGCCCGGCTCGGCAGATTCGGGATACAGAAGACGTGAGCGATCCAGACTTCGTTTGACCGCCACACCGAATTCTTCTTCTTCCCCGGCCTGGGAAGCGATTGTCCCGGCGACGGCCAGAAGCCCGATCGCCGCTTTTCGCGTGAAGTTGAGGGCAAGGAGGCGCGACGCCACCGGGACGCAAGAGAGAGCGAACACCACGAGGCTGCGAGTGCGTTGAAGCTCCAAGCAAGAAAAACCTTTCATAGCGGTGCGGCGCGAGGGGTTCCGCTATTCGTCAGTGAATCGCTCTTCGACCTTTCCGGCCAACCCGGCGCGGCGCACGAAGCCGGCGTGTGCTTTCACGCAGATTCCCCTGCGCGCTGCGCGCCATACCGGAATGTCTGCGCGGGCGTCACCGATATAATCGAAGCCCGCTTTTCCGAACGTCTCAACAAGCCTGCGCGCCTTCTTGTTTGCTTTCAAATTCAATGCGCCATCGCTTGCCAGCTCGCCCGTGAAGAATCCAAGGCGTGCCGTGACTGCCCGCGAATAGGCGGCGTCCGCTGCAGTGACCAGGAAAACAGGCCTTCCTGCGGCGGCTTCGGACCTCAGCCACTCGACCAGCGATTTTCGCCAGGGCAATGAACCGAGATTCACGGTCGATGCTGCAGCAACGGCCTTTTTGAAAGGGGCGCGGCCATTGCGCAGGAGCGGCAGGAGGCTGAGAAACGTCAAAGGCTTGCGCCTCAGCAAGAACTTGATGCCCTCCCACAGCACGTCGGTGTGGATCAGCGTGCCGTCGAGGTCAACGCATAGCGGGACGAGGCTTTCGGCGGAGGAGCTAGACTTCATCAAACCGGTCGCTCTTTTGGTCTCATCGGAAGAGATTGTATTTCAGTATGCACCACATTGCCCTCAAGCCGTCCCAGCTTCGGATCTTTTTCCCCTCGGCGTAGGTCCTGCCATGGTAGGAGACGGCGACTTCGTAAATGCGCGCGTTCATGCGGGCGACTTTGGCAGTGATTTCCGGCTCGAAGCCGAAGCGATCTTCTTCAATTTCGATGGACTGAACAAGCTGGCGCCGGAAGGTCTTGTAGCAGGTTTCCATGTCGGTGAGATTCAGATTGGTGAACATGTTTGAGGCAAGAGTGAGGAGCTTGTTTCCGACGGAGTGCCAGAAGTAGAGAACGCGATGTTCCTCGGATCCCACGAATCGCGAGCCGAAGACGACATCGGCTCTGCCTTCCACGATGGGAGCGATCAATCTAGGATATTCTTCCGGATCGTACTCGAGATCCGCATCCTGAATGATCACGATGGGCGCGGTAGCCTCGGCGATGCCCGTGCGTAAAGCCGCGCCCTTTCCGCGATTGACGGTGTGGCGCAGAACTCTCATACGCGGGTCGCGGCCGGCGTATCTTTCCAAGACTACGGCTGCTGAATCTTCGGAGCAGTCATCAACGCAGATCAATTCTGCGACCAACGGCTGTTTGAGCACCGTCTCGATGATTTTCGCGAGTGTATTTTCCTCGTTGTAAACAGGCATGACCACGGAAACGCAAGGACTATGGAGATCGAAGGTCACAATGCCGGCCATGGGGGATCAGGATAAGCTACCGCCCTTGGTCGCTCCAGAGAGACCATTCCAGAATGCGAGGTTTTTGTCGTTCCGCACCCGGCGGGGTCGGGTTAATCGGCCTGCAACGGGCTTTTGAGCCAGAGGCAGGAAGGCGGCGGCACGTTGTTGCCACTTTGTGATTCTTTGCAAGCGAAGGCGCGCGGCCGGGCGAAAACAAGGCATCGTAAGCTCAATTCTTAATCCGGCGAATTGCTAGCGGATAGAAGCGCGCGATTCTTCCACAGATATGCGAACCCCGAGAAGAGAGTCAGCGCGACAGTTACGGTCACCAGGAAAGCCCCCCCGTAGGACCAGAGACCATCAACGATTGATGAGTCTTCGAGGCCGAGATCGCGCAAGGCAAGGAGAGCGAGGAAGAAGACGATCGTAATCATTTGCCACGCCGTCTTGTGCTTTCCGAGCTTCTCCGCTGGCAGGATAACCCCCTTGGAACTGGCAAGAAGCCGAAGTCCCGTAATCAGGAATTCCCGGCTGATGATAATTATGACCACCCACGCCGGCAACGCCTCATAGGGAATCAAACAAATGAAGGCCGAGGCAGTGAGAACCTTGTCCGCCAATGGATCCATCAGCTTTCCGAAATCCGTGATCAGGTTCCATTTTCGGGCGATGACGCCATCCAAATAGTCCGTCAGCGACGCAACGAGAAAGACAAGAAGGGCGATCGCGGAATGTGCCGGATACTGCGCCGAAAGGCTGACAACAAGAAGAGCCGTCAATCCGAGACGGAGCAACGTGAGCATGTTCGGCAGGTTCATTTGCAAGTTGTCGATTGCCTTGACTCCGTCCCAGCGGCTATCCTGACACGCTCATTCCTGCACACTTCATGAATCAAAGCGATATCGGATTAATCGGCCTCGCCGTCATGGGCGAGAACCTTGTTCTCAACATGGAAAGTAGAGGCTTTCGAGTCAGCGTGTTCAATAGAACCACGGCAGTGACCGAAAAGTTCGCGTCGGGACGCGCCAAGGGCAAGAATATCGTGCCCACGAAAACCCTTGGAGAATTTGTGCGGTCCCTTGCGCGGCCACGCAAGGCCCAGATCATGGTCAAGGCGGGAGCGCCAGTGGACGCGGTGATCGAACAGCTTGTGCCGCTCCTTGAGCCGGGAGACATTATCATCGATGGAGGGAATTCGCTTTGGACTGATACTCAGCGACGGGAGAAGGCCCTTAAAGAGAAAGGCATCCACTTTTTCGGCGTCGGAGTGAGCGGCGGCGAGGAGGGCGCGCTCAAGGGCCCCTCCATCATGCCGGGAGGCTCCAAGGAGGGCTGGCAGGCTCTTGCTCCCATCTACACGAAGATTGCCGCGGTAGCCGAGGGCGAGCCGTGCTGCCGCCACATGGGACCCGATGGCGCCGGACACTACGTGAAGATGGTCCATAATGGCATCGAATATGGCGACATGCAGCTCATCTGCGAGGCCTATGCAATTCTGAAGACCGTAGTCAATCCAAGCGCTGAAGAATTTGCGCGGATCTTCAGCGAGTGGAACAAGGGACAGTTGAATTCGTTTCTGATCGAAATCACTGCAAACATTTTTGGCAAGAAGGACCCTGAAACCGGCCAGCCGCTGGTTGACGTCATTCTTGACAAGGCCGGTCAAAAGGGGACCGGAAAATGGACAGTCGGCCATGCCGTGGAAATGTCTGTACCTCTGTCTGTGATTGGCAGCGCGGTCGAGGCCCGGATTTTGAGCGCATTGAAGGGCGAGCGTGTCGAGGCAAGCAAGGTGCTTCCAGCTCCCTCGCCGAAGCAGTTCTCGGGTGATCGGGCAGGGTTCATTGACGCCGTTCGGGACGCGCTCTTCGCCAGCAAGATCATCAGCTACACGCAGGGTTTCGTCCAGCTGGGCGCGGCCGGCAGCCTTTACGACTGGGGCCTCAACTTCGGCGACATCGCTTCGATCTGGCGCGGCGGATGCATTATCCGCGCCCACTTCCTCAATCACATCACCGCCGCTTACCGTCGCAACCCTGAATTGAAAAACCTGATCCTCGATCCTTACTTCTGCGACATTATAGGCAGGTCGCAGGCTCACTGGCGCTACGCCGTGCAAGCCGCCGTCGAACACGGCGTGGCTGCACCGGCCTTCAGCGCCGCCCTCAGCTATTATGACAGCTACCGCGCCGAACGCCTCCCCGCCAATCTTCTCCAGGCCCAGCGCGATTACTTCGGCGCGCATACCTACGAACGCGTTGACAAGCCGGCCGGTGAATTTTTTCATACCGAGTGGTTTGCAGCGGAGAAATGACGGACAATCTGCGCGGCGCCTTCCGCCCAATTCTGTCGCGCTCAGCGAGCGGAGCCTTGATTCGGACTGTCAAGCCCATTCGTTTCGCAAAATTTTCGCCAAAATCTTAAAACGCCGTTGACGAAGGCCGCAGATGCGGTACTTTAACTATCCCGCACGACTTCAAGAGTTGGAGCGGGCAATAGTTCTCACGGGCGCTGACCTCGCTGGTTTCGCGCTGATGACCTGCCGATTCTAATCGGCTTCGTCGTCGCCGGGCAATGCCGAGTAGTCCGTTGAGCAAGGTTTTTTGACAGCCTGATTCTGGTTTTGCCGGCATGGCAAAATTCAGAACGTTTTTCAGCACAAACACATTCAGCAAATGCTGGATAGTGCGTTCTTTCGTCGGTTTCGAAATTGAAATTTGACGGCTATTCCTGACTCGCAGTTTTCTCACAATCACAGCGGGTCGGTGTAATGAATGCCGGAACTTTCCCGCCTTTAGCAGGTGGGATAAACTTTCCACGGAGAGTTTGATTCTGGCTCAGAACGAACGCTGGCGGCGTGGATAAGACATGCAAGTCGAACGGGACCAGGTTTGTAGCAATACAGGCTTGGTTCAGTGGCGAACGGGTGCGTAACACGTGAGCAATCTGCCGGGAAGTGGGGGATAGCTCGCCGAAAGGCGAATTAATACCGCATGTGGCCATTCTTTGATTAAAGGAAAAGCCAAAGCAGCAATGCGCTTCCTGATGAGCCCGCGGCCTATCAGCTAGTTGGTGGGGTAATGGCCCACCAAGGCTATGACGGGTAGCTGGTCTGAGAGGACGACCAGCCACACTGGAACTGAGACACGGTCCAGACACCTACGGGTGGCAGCAGTCGAGAATTTTTCACAATGGGGGAAACCCTGATGGAGCGACGCCGCGTGGAGGATGAAGGTCTTCGGATTGTAAACTCCTGTCATGCGGGAACAAGCAAGTGATAGTACCGCAAGAGGAAGAGACGGCTAACTCTGTGCCAGCAGCCGCGGTAATACAGAGGTCTCAAGCGTTGTTCGGATTCATTGGGCGTAAAGGGTGCGTAGGTGGCGACGAAAGTCAGGTGTGAAATCTCGGAGCTCAACTCCGAAATTGCATCCGATACTGCGTGACTCGAGGACTGTAGAGGAGATCGGAATTCACGGTGTAGCAGTGAAATGCGTAGATATCGTGAGGAAGACCAGTGGCGAAGGCGAATCTCTGGGCAGTTCCTGACGCTGAGGCACGAAGGCCAGGGGAGCAAACGGGATTAGATACCCCGGTAGTCCTGGCAGTAAACGGTGCACGTTTGGTGTGGGCGGGTTCGACCCCGTCCGTGCCGGAGCTAACGCGTTAAACGTGCCGCCTGGGAAGTACGGTCGCAAGATTAAAACTCAAAGAAATTGACGGGGGCCCGCACAAGCGGTGGAGTATGTGGCTTAATTCGATGCAACGCGAAGAACCTTACCTGGCCTTGACATGCATTGTGTCCCCGGTGAAAGCCGGGTAGCTGGTAGCAATACAGCGCCTTGCACAGGTGCTGCATGGCTGTCGTCAGCTCGTGTCGTGAGATGTTGGGTTAAGTCCCGCAACGAGCGCAACCCCTGTGTCCTGTTGCCCGCAAGGGATCTCTGGACAGACTGCCCTGTGAAACGGGGAGGAAGGTGGGGATGACGTCAAGTCAGTATGGCCCTTACGGCCAGGGCTGCACACGTACTACAATGCCCAGTACAGAATGAACCGAATCCGCAAGGTGGAGGAAATCTCTAAAACTGGGCCCAGTTCGGATTGGAGGCTGCAATTCGCCTCCATGAAGCCGGAATCGCTAGTAATGGCGCATCAGCTACGGCGCCGTGAATACGTTCCCGGGCCTTGTACACACCGCCCGTCACATCATGGGAGTCGTTTGTAGCCGAAGTACGTGCGCTAACCGCAAGGAGGCAGCGTCCTACGGTATGAGCGGTAACTGGGATGAAGTCGTAACAAGGTAGCCGTAGGGGAACCTGCGGCTGGATCACCTCCTTTCTAAGGAGTAACGCCTAACCCGTGGCACTGTCACGGCACGGCGAGTCTGATTCCGAGGCTAAAATCCTCGGAGGCAAACCCTGCGGGCCGAAAGCTCCGCAGGTCGAAATACAGAAGGAACGCACTATCCAGTGTTTGCTGAATCAACGACCTTCTGGCAGCTGCTGCACCCGCTCGATGGTTGATAGTATTTGGTTGATGGATGATGGATTTTCCCTTGAGATTCCCATCAACGATCATCCATCCACAATCAACAATCTTACCCGGGGGCATAGCTCAGTTGGTAGAGCGCCAGCTTTGCAAGCTGGATGTCAGGGGTTCGAGTCCCCTTGCCTCCAGATTTTTGTTTCGCAAAAATCTTTCATAAATTGCCGCAGGCAATTTATCGGGCCTGTAGCTCAGTTGGTTAGAGCATGCGCTTGATAAGCGCAGGGTCACAGGTTCAAGTCCTGTCAGGCCCACCAGAAGTGCTGAATTCCTGTCTCCTCACGCCGGCGCAGCCGGCCCAAAGCAGCCTGTCGTCAGAGCATCACGCTCCCCGAAAGGCCGCATGCTTGGTGAAAACTAGGCCCCAGAGCGAATCCAGACAGGATGCTAACGTTTTGAATTTTGTCGCCGGTTCGAAGACCGGACAGGCGTCAAGCCGCCGCGGGCCAGTCCCCCGGCAAGCTCTTTGACATCTGCATACAGGGCAAATTAAATGCAACTTCAACAATTTGCTGAGTCTGCGCAATTGCCGCCCGACGATCGTCGGCACGGTGGTTGCACAAATTAGAGATTTCCAAATATCGAAGAAATAAAGCTACTAAGAGCGCATGATGGATGCCTTGGTGCCAACAGGCGAAGAAGGACGTGATAAGCTGCGATAAGCCGCGGTGAGCGGCAAATAGGCCTTGACCCGCGGATTTCCGAATGGGGTAACCCGTTCCGGTCAATACCGGATCGTCTCCGATTGAATTCATAGATCGGAGCACGCAACACCCGCTGAAGTGAAACATCTCAGTAACCGGAGGAAGAGAAAGCGAATGAGATTCCGTAAGTAGCGGCGAGCGAAAGCGGAAAAGCCCAAACCCGGGGGCTTGCTCCCGGGGGTTGTAGGAGCCCGTCGTGGCAGTGCAACGGTTAGGAGAAGCGGATGGAAAGTCGCTCCATAGAAGGTGAAAGGCCTGTAACCGAAAACCCGAGCACGCCTAGGGAATTCCTGAGTAACGCGTCACACGTGAAACGTCGCGTGAATCCACGCCGACCACGGCGTAAGGCTAAATACTAGTTGGCGACCGATAGTGAACAAGTACCGCGAGGGAAAGGTGAAAAGAACCGCTGTGAGCGGAGTGAAATAGTCCCTGAAATCATGTGCTTACAAGGTGTCAGAGCCCGCAAGGGTGATCGCGTGCCTTTTGCTTAATGAGTCTGCGAGTTAGTGTCAGTGGCAAGCCTAAGCCCCTCTGGGGTGCAGGCGAAGCGAAAGCGAGTCCGAAATGGGCGATCAGGTGCTGGTGCTAGACCCGAAGCGGAGGTGATCTACCCATGGCCAGGATGAGGCCCCGGTAACATGGGGTGAAGGTCCGAACCGATGGACCTTGAAAAGTCCTCGGATGAGCTGTGGGTAGGAGCGAAAGACTAATCAAACCCCGTGATAGCTGGTTCTCCCCGAAATCTATTGAGGTAGAGCCTCTTGTGCTGACCTGCGGAGGTAGAGCACTGGATGAACTAGGGCCCATACCCGGGTACCGAATTCAATCAAACTCCGAATACCGCAGGGTGTAACAAGGGAGTCAGTCCGTGTGGGATAAGCTGCACGGTCGAGAGGGAAACAACCCAGATCAGCAGCTAAGGTGCCTAAATGACGTTTAGTGGAAAGGATGTGAAGATACTTAGACAGTGAGGACGTTGGCTTAGAGGCAGCCATCGTTTAAACAGTGCGTAATAGCTGACTCATCGAGTGTTTTCGCGCCGAAAATGATTGGCGATAAGCGTCATACCGAAGCTCTGGATGTTCCGGCGCAAGCCGGGGCGTGGTAGGAGAGCGTTCTCAGCGCCTCGAAGCAGCGGGGTAACCCGTTGTGGAGTGCTGAGAAGTGAGGATGCAGACATGAGTAGCGATAAACCAGGTAAAATCCCTGGTCGCCGTAAACCCAAGGTTTCCTGGGGAAGGTTCGTCCTCCCAGGGTTAGCCGGATCCTAAGTCGAGGCCGAAGGGCGTAGACGATGGCAAGCAGGTCAATATTCCTGCCGCCGCCGAAATTTAAACTGAAGGGACGCTGGTTGGGAGAAGAGCCGCCGATTGAAAGTGGCGGTCCCTCGCGTGAGCGGGGGGACGTGGAGGCTTCGGCCGAAGCGGATTCTTTAAACAGCCAGCCAAGAAAAGCTTCAGCGTATAATAAGGCGTCCGTACCGTAAACCGACACAGGTGGGTGGGCATAAGTGTACCAAGGCGCGTGAGTGAAACCTCGTTAAGGAACTCGGCAATCTAGCCCCGTAACCTCGGAAGAAGGGGTGCCCCCTGCATTTTGCGCTCAGCGCGAAATGCAGGATTTCAAATCTCAAATTTGAAATTTCAAATCGCATTTTGAGCGGGGAGCTCAAAATGCAGGGGGTCGCAGTGAAATGGGTCAACCGACTGTTTAACAAAAACACAGCACTCTGCCAAGTCGTAAGACGACGTATAGGGTGTGACACGTGACCAATGCCGAAAGATTACGGTAAGAGGTTAGCCGCAAGGCGAAGCTTCGAGCCCAAGTCCCGGTGAATGTCGGCCGTAACTATAACGGTCCTAAGGTAGCGAAATTCCTTGTCGGGTAAGTTCCGACCTGCACGAATCGTGTAACGAGTTGACCGCTGTCTCAACGAGGAGCTCAGCGAAGTTGTAATGGCGGTGAAGATGCCGCCTGCCCGCAGTAGGACGGAAAGACCCTATGCACCTTTACTGTACGCTGTCACTGTTGTTTCGATTTCGATGCTTAGCGTAAGTGGGAGGCTTTGATTCATCTCTTTAGGGGGATGATGAGCCGACAATGAAACACCACCCTTTGGAATTGAGACATCTAACCGCGACCCGTGATCCGGGCGCGAGACACTGGCAGCCGGTCAGTTTCACTGGGGCGGTGTCCTCCTAAAAAGTAACGGAGGATTACGAAGGTTGGCTCAGCCTGGTTGGCAATCAGGTGACGAGTACATGGATATAAGCCAGCTTAACTGCGAGACACACAAGTCGAGCAGATACGAAAGTAGGTCCAAGTGATCCGGTAGTTTAATGTGGAATTGCTATCGCTCAAAGGACAAAAGGTACGCTAGGGATAACAGGCTGATCCTGCCCAAGAGCTCATATCGACGGCAGGGTTTGGCACCTCGATGTCGGCTCATCACATCCTGGGGCTGGAGAAGGTCCCAAGGGTCCGGCTGTTCGCCGGTTAAAGTGGTACGCGAGCTGGGTTCAGAACGTCGCGAGACAGTTCGGTCCTTATCCACTGTGGGCGCAGGAGAGTTGAGGGGTTCATTCCTTAGTACGAGAGGACCGGGAATGACGAACCTCTGGTGTTCCGGTTGTTCCGTCAGGAGCAGCGCCGGGCAGCTATGTTCGGAAAGGATAAGCGCTGAAAGCATCTAAGCGCCAAGCCTATCCCAAGATGAGCTCTCCCTGAAGAACCGTGGAAGACCACCACGTTGATAGGGTCCGGGTATAAGCGCAGCAATGCGTTGAGCTTAGGACTACTAATGTTCGTTCGGCTTTTTTATTCTTCGATCAGCTTCATGCAGATTCAGATCGTTGGAATTGCGGGTTTGCCTATGTATGCGGTTGTCAGAGAGCGGAGACGTTCTCTTGAAATATGGTAGCGATAGCGGTCGTCAGACACCTGGGAATTTGAAATCTCAAATTTGAGATTTCAGATTCTTATCGTCTGGTGATCTTCGCATGGTGGCCCCACCCGTTCCCATCCCGAACACGGAAGTGAAACGCCATAGCTCCGATGGTAGTGCTTGTCTAGCTTGCGCGAGAGTAGGTCGTTGCCAGAGTTCGTGCCCAGCTCCAGTTGAAAAACGGGGGCTGGGCATCTTTTTGCTGGTAAAGTTGGCAGTCGGCAATGGTGATACCGGCTTCCTGGCCGCTCGCAGGAAGTGGAATCGGGAACTTGCTTTACGCGCGGTTCAGTGTTTCGGCTTCGAGGACTTCGCGCCGGATGCTTTTGCCGCGTACTTTGGACCACCAAAGGACGATCGGGGAGGCAATATAGATCGAGGAATAAGTTCCGACGAGAATTCCTACGAGAATGGCGAAAGAAAAATCGCGCAGCACGGCGCCGCCGAAGAAATAGAGCGCGCCGACAGAAAGCAGTGTTGTGCCGCCAGTAAGGATTGTGCGGCCCAGCGTCTCGTTGATTGAGGTGTTCATCAGGGACTGGATAGAGCCCCGTTCCCTGTGCTTGAGCCCTTCGCGAATGCGGTCAAACACGACGATCGTGTCATTGATCGAATAGCCCGCAATTGTCAGAATTGCTCCGACCATCACGAGCGAAAGCTCGCCGCCAATCAGTGAAAACAACCCCACGGTGATGATCACGTCATGGAGGAGCGCAACGACGGCGCCAAGCGCAAAGGAAAACTCAAACCTAAGGGTCACATAGATGAGAATGCCGATCATGCCTAAGCCAAGGGCCATTGCTGCCCTTTTTGCGAACTCCAGACCGATTTGTGGCCCAACATTCTCCTGAGCCACGGCAGTAATGCCGCGATCGGCGAAACCTTCTTGTAGTTTGGAGAGGATCGCGGCGGAGGTTCCCTGCGGGCTCCGGATTGAGAGACGATCCTGCATCCCTGCACGCTCGAACTGAATCACAACGTCGCCCAAACCAATCCCCTCGAGAGCCCGGCGCGCCTCGGCGACAGTCACAGGTTGCTTGGAATCCACCACCAGCAGGTCGCCGCCGCGGAAGTCTATGCCGAAATTCTTCTCGCCCCGGATCGCGAAAAGGATAATTGACCCGCCGATCATCGCAAGCGACAGGAAGGCGGCGATCCAGCGTTTGCCGAGGAAATCAAACTTCCTCTTCGGTATCAGATCGAGCATCGAAAGCTTCTTCAGCCCAAACCTTTCGATCAGCCATCGGAATGCGGTGCGCGTGAAGAGCAGGGCGGAGAACATTGAGGCAACGATGCCGAGCGTAAGAGTGACGGCGAAGCCTTTCACCGAACCCGTCGCTTGCCAGAAGAGAATAACGGCGGTAATGAGCGTGGTGACGTTGGCGTCGAAGATTGCACTGAAGGCTTTGTCGTAGGCGGCCTCCAAGGCTGCGGTCAGGGATTTGCCTGCAGCCGTTTCCTCGCGGAGTCGTTCATAAATGAGAACGTTCGCGTCTACGGCCATGCCCATGGTGAGAATGATGCCCGCGATGCCCGGCAGCGTGAGCACAAAATGAAACATCGCCATCGCGCCGAAGAGGATGATCATGTTTACCAGGAGGCCCAAGAAGGCCACGATTCCTGCAAAACGGTAGTAGACAATGACGAAGCCGAAGACGAGCGCTAGACCGGTCAATCCAGCCACGACGCCGCTGCGAATGGAGTCCGTCCCTAGCGTCGGAGAGACACTGCGCGTTTCTTCGACCTCCACCGGGACCCTCAGCGGATTTTCCAGCGCGCTGGCAAGGTCTCTCGCTTCCTTGTCTGTGAAGCGGCCAGTAATTACTGCGCTGCCGCCATAGATGGGCTCATTGACTTGGGGCGCGCTTTGGATTTCCCCATCGAGCATGATGGCAATTTGACCGCGGCTCGGAGCGAGAGACTGCGTCAGATCGCCGAAGATCTTCGCGCCTTCCGTATCCAGCGAAAGCGACACGCCGTAACCTTGCTGGTCAAAGTACGCATAAGCGCGCTTGACGTGCTCGCCGGAGAGTTCGGCCCGCCGTTTGACGAGGAGTTTGAACTCCACCTCTTTGCCTTCAACCTTGTCTTTGTAGGTCTTGACAACATAGCCGGGTGGCATGATTTCCTCGCCGGCTTCGATGCGAGCTATGCGTTCCGCTCCACCGGCGACAGTAGCGAACTCGAGCTTCGCCACACGTTGCAATTCGCTCTTGGTGGTTTCGATCTGTTGTGTGTCCAGCCCTGGAATCTGCACCAGGATGCGCTCGCGGCCTTGGGGCGTAATGACAGGTTCGCTCACGCCATAAGCGTCCACGCGTTTTCGAATTACCTCGACCGCTTGGTCGAGAAGGTCGGGCGTGATTTCCTGATCACTTTGCGGCGTTAATTTTATCAGGAACGAAGTGCCGCCTTGAAGGTCGAGACCAAGTGGAATCTTTTTTGCAGGGGGGAGCGCTTCCTCAAGGCAAAAAGCGACAAGCAGAACGGACAGAACAAGGCCAAGCCACCGCTTGCGGCCCGGAAAATCGGTGGCGAAGTACCAGCCGAAGAGAATGAGGAGCAGGAGCCCTACAGAAAACGTCAACGCGGGAGACATGGCGGGATCTACTCAATGTTCAAAAACGGAGAACGCTTCAAGCAGCGCCGAAACCCCTTCATCTGACTCACTGAACACTAGATTTATTTGATCTCTTCCGCCACCTCGGCACTCTTCTCTACCGCCGCGACCGAGGAACGGTCGAACTCGATTTTTACGTTATCCGCTACTTTCACTAGGATGGTCTTATCTTTCACATTGGCTACAACGCCGTGGATGCCAGAGCTTGTGACGACTTTATCTCCCGTCTTGATGGACGCCACAAGTTTCTCGTGGGCTTTCTGCCGTCGCTGCTGCGGACGAATTAGCAGAAAATAGAAGATCACGAATACGAATATCAGCGGCATGATCGACATGAGGAAGGACGGCTGAGGGCCGGCGCCTTCGGGAACGGGACTCGCTGCCTGGGCCAGGAAGAGAAGATCGATGAGATTCATGAGAACCGCGCAGGATACGGAGCCCGCGCTGTCAAGGCAAACGAGAAGTGAGGCGACTCGCCCGACAGCTTCGAACGGGTCGGCAGGAGACCCGTTGAGGAACCGGGAGGTTTTCTCGGGCGGTTTGCATTACCAGTCGGCTGGGGGACCTTACCGAGCACTTCTCAGGCTGACGTTGCAGGCCCGACAAACTGCTAAGCATCATTTGGCCGAGCCACCATGATTCCGGCGTTGGTACGGTAGCGGTTCAGATAGGTGCTCAGGCGCGAGTCGACGATCACTTCGCCCGCGTTCTTCGAGGCATGCATGAGACGCAGCACGTCGTTTTTGTCCCGATATGCGATCCCGACGTGGGATGTATATCCCCGCGGCCATGTGGTCACAATGCAAACAATGTCACCGTTGCGCAGATGCTTTTCCGCGGCGGGAACCTTGGATTTGGGAACATACCAGATCCCCCGGCGCGAGAGTTGTCCTTCAATGCGGGCCAGTTCCGGAACCAGCGCCGGATTCGCGCGGAGCTGCTTGCTGCTGCGCCACGTCGCCGACATCTCTTTCATACTGCGCTTGAGTTTTCTCGCTCCGGGCAGCGAAGGCGTGACATCCTTTACGAGGCCGCGACTCTGGTTGTCGTAAAGCCATTGTTCGAGGTAGTGCAGGCGCGAGGTGAAGATGCCGTTGCAACGCCCCCCGCGGTAGCGGTCGAGTTCGATCATGCGCAGGAGATCTTGAGACGTGGGATTTTCAGAGGTCTTAAGCGCCCGGGCCGTGCCGAGGGCAATTTCGAAAAATGTCCAGCAGTCCATGCCCGCCATGTTTACGCAGGGCGTTTCAATGCGGTCGTCGAGCTCCAGCGTGTAATTCTTGTAAGGAGTCCCTAGAAGAGCGAGCCCGACTTTCGTGGTTCGTTCACCGACAGGCAAGGTGCTCCAATTCTCTGCGAGTCCGCGGCGGACTAGGGTTTGGTATTTGCCGGAGCCAACGAAAACTACGCTTTCCGGTAAGCTTGCCGCCTGCGACGACATCGACACGGCAACCAACAAGACGAACAGAAAATTTCGCATGAATACAAAAACTAGCAGCGAAATTTACCCGCCGCAACCGGCAGAATGGGCTTCAATTCGAAGGAAGAATGTTGCAGATTGCTGTGATGGACACTTCGCAGCCAACTCCGCAAGGCGCCCCGCCCCCACTGCCGACGTCGGGGACCAACGCCACCGAACGTCAATGGGCTATCGGCATTCATTTGAGCGCGCTGCTTGGATTTGCAGGGCCTCATTTGCTCAACGTGGTGTGTCCGTTGATAATCTGGCTCATAAAGAAACAGGATAGCGCCTACCTGGACAGTGTCGGAAAGCGAGTGGTGAATTTCCAGATTTCGTACTCCATCTACGGATTTGCTGCCGCCACTCTCATTGGCCTGCTTTGGTGGCTGGTGATAGGATTATTTCTCGTGCCTGTTTACGCGGTGATAGCCGTCGCTTGGCTGATCTTTACGATCATCGGTGCGGTGAAGGAAAGCAACGGGGAAGCTTATGAGTATCCTTATGTGATTAAGTTCTTTCCGTAATTCTGAGCGTTCTCCGCCAGCGTCACCCGCCCTCCCGGTAGCCTTCTCCTGAGGATCAGGAAGCAAGTGGCTTTTTGCGCTTTCCTTTGGCGGATGAATAGCGCCTCTTGAAGTTCGCGGAGTTCCAAGCTATCCTATTGACGAATGGGGGCGTATTGGTTTCGACATGAAGTTCGATGCCAGGCTCGCATGCCGAGGATGATTCGTTGGCCTCGTTAAAAATCGGATCAAAAAAATAAACGCAGATCACGAAGATCTCGCTCTCGCGGCCTAACGTGCCGTGACGTGTCCGGGCTGACGCCTGCTAGGAACGGATACGACGACAGCAGGCTGGCCTTCCGCCGGGGCGACCGCGGCGTGGGGTGAATCGATTTCGTGGCCGCTCTGGAGTGTGTGGCGTGACGGTCCGCAGCATTGCTCCGAGATTAAAGATCGCCTAAGCATGTAGAAGGTCTCGCTGACCGCTTTATGGACAGGGGTTCGACTCCCCTCGCCTCCA
>CAWEOV010000004.1:0-924235 GCA_963810765.1 uncultured Verrucomicrobiae bacterium | reverse complement strand
CAACTCGAAGCGGCGCAGCCAATGTGCCGACTAACGGGATGAGAGCCACAAGCTGTGATGCTCGGAGCAGTTTCACTCCAAGCTCGAACGGAGTCGGGCGAATCGTTAAAGTTGTGGCGCGCGACCAAGAAGGGAGGCATAGCGTTTGTCTATCGCTCGAGAACTCCGCGATTTGGATTTGCTTTGCCGGCCAGCGCCGCGGCGTAGGCTTCAAACGGAGTGTCGAGCAGATCCTCCGGATGATCTCCGCCGAAGGTCCACCAACTGCTATTTGCCGTGACCAGCGCCGAGCCTACCAAACTCCCAGAGCGATAAAGCGGCAGCGAGACTTTGACGCGATCTGCTTTCCCTGACCATTCCGTTGCACGGTCTTCCCAGTGCAGGATCTTCGGCTCAATCAGATACACACTGCGGTTGCCAGTGCTCGATACCGTGGAGCCCGGATAGTAAGGTGTCAGTGCGGCGACCAGCTTGCGGGCGACGACCTTCCCGAATTCGGGTAAACATCCTCCATGTAAATTCCATCCTCTGGAGTTGTGACGCTGATCGCCGTTCCGACTGGAACAGCGCCCTTTATCGAATATTTGATCTCTCGATTGGAAACGTAGCACCCCGCAAGGAGTGCAATGCAGAGTGCGGCCGTCAGAGACTGTAAAGGCGTTTTTCATCGCAAGTGAATAATGATTACGCGACATTGCCGAGTGTTTGCACGGGAACTGAACTTTCTCAGGCTTGAGCTCTGCGAGAAATCAAAGAACGGCTATGGGTCGGCATATTTCGCCTAGCGCGAGGGTAGGGCGCGAATTTGACAAATCGTCTTAGCTGGCTTATTACCTGTCAAGCATCAGGAGTGATTCGGGAAACCGAATCCGGCAACCTGTCGTTGGAGACGGCAAGGTGCCTTGACCCAAAAGGGTCGATGTGCGGGAGAGCGATCTCCCGAACGAGAAAATCTCCACGGAACTTTCCGCCGCCTGATGAAGGTCGGCGGATTTTTTGTGCTCCTGGTGCGTCCAAAACATCAACCAGAAGAAAGAAAAGCCAAAAGTGAAGGACCAAACTCATTGTAATCACAGCGGGCGCCCGATGCGTTATCAATTGGAACAGAGCCAATCGAACAAATGAGCACAGAAACTTTCATCCGCGCCGAACTCTCGACGATCGAAAGAATTGTAAAAAATGAGACCTACCTCGCTTCCGAGCGAGCCGGTCACTCAATCGATCCCCGCTCCCCAGAGATCCAATGCAGGGTCGCCGACATCCTCCTCGCAGGAGCAGGGGAATACCTCCGCAACCTGATTGACCACGACTAACATGAGCACACCAAACCCCGTATCGCCCTGAACGCCTTCACCAAGGTCGGGCTGTGCGGCATCGTTTCGTTTACGCCTGAGACCGCCACTCTCCGGGTGGTGGACAACGCAGGAGGGCGGCGGAGGGTGTAAAGGCGAGGGTCGCGGTAGATAGTATGACTAAGTTTGCACTTCTTTCGTCCAAAGAGAGTCCATGTAACAGGATCAGAGTTTTGGACTCGAAAAGTCGAACTCCATCCTCCCGTCGCCCACATCTTGAAAAGCCGGCAATGAAAATGCGGTCCCTGGCGGTTGACTACCCAAATTGTAGTTGACAGTAACACTGTTACTGATATAGTTCGGTTCATGATGGATCGCTGGACAATTCAGGAGTTGGCTGATGCGGTTAACGCCTGGTATCGTGATCGAGAATTGCAGCCCGCCAACGGACAGGCTGCGAGCGAACTTTCGGTTCGAACCCTGCACTACTACCGAAGCTCGGGCTTGTTGGACGCCCCGGTTTCTGGCGCCGGCCCCGGATACGGGCAGCGGCATTTCCTCCAACTGAAGGCGATCCGCATTCTGCAAGCCCATGGTCTTCCACTTTCGCGTATCCAGCAGCTCCTGTTTGGGCGCCCGGACGCGGAACTCGAGCAAATCGCGGAGAGCGCTGGAGAAATTGGCCCTCTGACACCAAATGTCCGTTCCGATCCCTTAGTGTCGCAGGAAAAATGGACGACCTATCCCCTTAACAAGCAACTCTTCCTCGTGGCTCGAGAAGGTGCGCGTCTCTCAGGGACCCAGCTCGAAGCCATACGCAAGATTTGCAATCCCCCTCACAAGCAATCCTCGAAAATACGCTGACGCTATGACTACACCACGAACATCATCGACCGCTGCCTTCGGCCTCGTAGCCTGGCTTGAACAAACGCGAATCTATCTTCCTCTCAAGGCGATCGAGTGCCGATTTCAGGTGATCGGCGCTGCGGTGGGCGTTGAGATTGAGCAGGTCTTCCACCAGTCGGCCAGGCAAGCGCTTGATGTGACCTACTCATTTCCGCTTCCGTCGAAAGCTGCTGTCTACCGGTGCGAGATGGTCGTCAACGACCGCACTATTCGCGCAAAGGTTGTGGAGCAGGAGGATGCCCGCAGAATCGCAAGGCGCAAGAGAGCAGAGGGTCATCGCACGGCATTGGTCGAAATGGAGAGAGGGAATCTCTTCACACTGTCTCTCGGCAATGTGCAGCCCGATGATGTCATCGTTATTCGGTTCGCCTATTTTGAGGAACTCGACGCATGGCAAGACGAACTGGCCTTGCAGATCCCCTTCAATCCGGGAGTGCGATACATCCCCGGCGAGCCGCTGCTCCGTTCGAATTCCGGGCGGGGCGCGACGGACGACACGGATCAGGTTCCAGACGCCTCCCGAATCTCGCCACCGCGCATCGATCAGATGCACCCGGATGCTGCGCGGCTCTCGCTCTCAAGGGAAAACTCGATGGACGGGATGTGGATTTGTGCAGCATCTCTTCGCCCACGCACCCCACGGCCGTGCGTCCCGTAGACAACGCATTCGAGATTTTCCTGCCCGTGAACGCGGCCGTTCCTGATCGTGACTTCGTTCTGCGCTGGCGGCGCGCTGCCCGCCCCGATCTGCTGTCGGCTGCCTGGATTTCGTCAGACCAGGAAGCCAATTACGCGCTCGTTCAACTGAGGGCTCCGGACGAGGTGCCGGGGAAAACCGGGAGGGCGTTGACATCTATTTCCTCGTTGATCGTTCGGGAAGCATGGCCGGGGAGAAATGGGCTAAGACAGCCGAGGCGCTGATCGCGTTCGTCAACGCCGCAGCGCAGCGTGACCGTGTCTGGATCACTTTCTTCGAATCAGATTACCGGGACTTTGCGGAGAAGCCCTTGGAACGAGATACGCTGCTGCGAGACCCGAATTTCCAGTCCCTCGCGAAACTCGGCACGGATGGTGGCACCGAATTGCTGCCGGCGTTGCGGCACGTCCTGACGATCGAGCAACGATACTCAACCCAACGCCGCAGCCACGTCGTTCTTATTACCGACGGCCAGGTCGGGAACGAGGAGGCCGTTTTGCAGGCAGTTTCCGGGCACGCACTCCCCGTTCATTGTTTCGGAATCGACCATGCGGTCAACGAGGCATTCCTCCGCCAACTGGCAGGCTCAACAGCGGGGAACCAGCGTTTTTCTGACCCCGAACGACGACCTCGTTCGTCCCATTGCCATCCTTGGCTCCAGACTCAACCGGCCCGTTCTCACGGATCTGGCATTGGATGGAGGCTGGGAATTGGCTGACACCGAACTGCCGGACATCCATGCCGGCCAGGTGGTCTTCGCTTCCATCCGTGCGGCGAGGCGAGCGATCGGACATCAATGTTGCCGGTAAAGACGCTGTCGGGCGACCGCTAACCGTCGCGCTTGAGACGCAGGCTGCGGAAACTGATTTGCCAAAGCTCATCTGGATGAAGCACCGCATCGATAGCCTTCTGCAGGGCGGCAAGAACAGGGAAGCCATTGCGCTCGCAGAGAAGGCGAATCTGGTCTGCCGCGGCGCGGCGTTCGTTGCCTGGGACGATGCTGAAAAAGTGGCCATCGCCCAAGACGAAGTCTATCAGCCGAGCTTCCATGCTGAGAGAGGAGGTTGTACGTCGCAACGACGATTCGTGCTAAGTCGCCATGGAGTAGGTCCGCTGCGAGCAAACGTGCTTTCTACACGTCGTGAGCCTGCCTTCTACGACTCTTGACGACAGCAGTGAAGGTTTCAGGAGCGCACCCTTCCTCGATGACTCGACTGGAAGTTACACCGTTGATCCTGGTGAGAAGAGTCCCCTCATAGAACAGGACGTGCAGAGCAATCGAATCTGCCTTTTGTGCTGACGACGCAAAGAAGCTCACCAGCATTATGTTGGACTGGGCAAAACACACCGACGAAAAGCAGGTCAAGGACGCGCCTATACGCATTGCTGCGCGAATGTGAACTACGAGGGGGACGCAGGGTATCTGAAAAAGGTGCTTTCGAACTTTTTCCTCGCGCTGCCCGATCCTTGGAAAACAAGAGCGAGTGCCATATTTGGGGCACAGCCGGCCAAAAGTACAAGGATAACGTAAGCGAAGGAGAAAAAGATGAGTCAGTGGTTACCAGGAGATGTTACTTGGATGGATATTGCTGCTGTCCTAGCAGTGCTTATAGTATCAGGATGGCTTATGATAGTAACCATGTATTTCAGGGAAAAGAGAAGACGTAAGATGCTTGAGAAGCCATTAGATATTGAGAAAATAAGGCAACTCATAAGGAAGATGTAATGCCTTGGACCAAGCAAGAGTTCATCGACGGACGTGGAAACAAAGGATGATAAGGAGACTAAGAGTGAAATACATACTGGATGATAATGGCGAGCCTAAGGCTTGCGAGGACATTGAGAAGTGGGCTTCTTGGTTTGAGCTAGCCGACCGGCGGGTAGCAATCAAGATGATTGAACCACCATCGCAGGGAGGCTTCATCTTCGGTCCTCAGGATGTCCTGGAGCATGTCGCGCAGACCGATGGCACGGCCGAGCTTGGGATAGCGGTTACACAGAGAGCTTCTTTGCTGGCACTGCTCTTCGGAGCGGGTCCATTCATTGCCTCGGATCGCCCAGAGCGAGCCCTTGAGATCGGCTCCCTCGTGGGTGAGTTGCTTGCGCACCTTATCGAGAGCCTCTCCGGCCATTTGCATGAGATGAAAGTGATCGAAAACGATCTCAGCTTTTGGGAAGAAGCGTCGGGCTCCACTCTGGTAGGCTGGACTCATGTCCATGCTGATAAGTTCAATTTGCTCAACTTTGCCGCCGTGGGCCACCAACTCCTTGGAAAAACTCTCCAGAGCTTCCGCGCTGCGACCCTCGACCATCAGGAGCAGTTGGTGGTTGTGAGCATCGAGCACGTTGGTCACGTAACGGTGTCCTCGCCGGGCGCTGGTTTCGTCGACCGAGATGCGCCGCACTTGCGCCCACGAGGCATTGGCATAGGCCTTCTCCACGTAGTGCGCCGCCACGCGCCACAGCCGTGTATCATGTTCTCCCAGCCCATCGGCCACCGCCGCCATCGGCATTTCGCGGCACAACAACATTACCAGGGCTTCAAAGAGCAGCGTGAAGCCGCTGCCTTCCCGTGCCCAAGGCACCACGACGCTCTGGACGCCGTGCTCCGAGCAGTTGCTGCGCGGTACGCGCGCTTCCAGCAGGCACTCATATTGGAAAAAGTTCAGATGCCTCCATTGCTTGGTGCTCGTGTCATGCGTCGGGCACAGCTTACCGCACTGCGGGCACCCAAATTTCTTGCCGCTCTCAAAATCCAACTTCAAAACCAGCCGCTTGGGCTCCCCTTCAAATCGACATTCCACAACCTTCCACCCCGCCTCGAGTTGCAGGGCCGCCGTAAACAACGCTTCTGGTGTCATCGCTCCCACGACATTGCAAGTGAGCCTGTGAACAGGGGATATGCCGTCTCCACAGTGTTCCTAGGGCATAGACTACAATCATTTAGTGGCACCTCCGCTAGTGTGGGAGACAATGGTATTCAAAGGATCCGGAGGGCTTATGGTTCGACCGGTGCGGAGGTTCAAAAGAGCAGGCAGAAGCTATGCATGACAACATGTGCAAGAAGATAATGAATAAGAACAGGCATTTGAATTCAAGAATAGTTTCATTTTACAGGCAGCGAAGATCGAACGGTCTATAAGATACACCGCGAGCCGACGGACTATGGAACCTTCCAACGCCTGATAAACAAAGGCCTCGCGGAGAAACGTTCCTCAACTAACACATTGAAAGGGATGCTGGCTCTCCCTACAAACCAGCACACTTTCTAACAACCAACCAACCACACCAATGAAGATGAAAGGATACCCAAACGAACCAGATATAGAATGCGATTGCGGGTGGCAGTCTTCCGAATACGCATGTGATAAATGCAAGCCTCAGTGGCTAGCCCAAGAAAAGCGATACCGTCGCAGAAAGACTGTTAATAATATCTGTAACCAAAGTATACTTCCGGTAGTAATAATTACACTAATTGCAGTAGCTATCTATTCAGTTGCTAGTAAGCCGGTGCAATGGGCAACACCTGAAGAAGACTATATACACATCAGCCCAGCAGGTAGTGGGCATTTTACAGATGGCGACCATATCTATGTTATTGAGAAAGAATAACAATGAAACGTTACTACATATCAGCGAAATATCTGGGCAAGCTTCCCGGCCCCTTGCTGGGGAATTGACCCATCATCTTGGCTACGCCAAGGGCGAGGCGCCCGACGAGATCGACAGCCATCGAACTGAATGAAACGAACAAAGTATCAATGGACCGCTTCTCTCGGAGAAGCAACCGAACCGCTGACCGGCTTCATCTACGTAGCGCCCGGCTTGAACAGGGACGAGGTTACGCGCGGCGCGATAGGTCAAATCATGCTTATAACGCAACGCCACAAGATAAAGTTCGACCCGCTCAACCTGACGGTCGCAATCAAGCTTTGCTCGGACACGGAATCGGACCCGCTTGTAAATTTTTAACGGTTATGATGATCGCAATCAAACTCCGGCTCGACCAGATCGACAAGTCGAAGATCCGTCAAAGCGACGGCTGCGACGACGACGATTTCTGCGACGCCGACAACGACGATCTTGGAATCGACGCCGTAGTGGAAGGTGCAGACCGGACACAATAGTCTGCCCCACTTTTTAACAACCAACCCAATAACAATATGGCAACTCTAGTAGCGAATGAGGCAATATGCACCATCATAGGCAATGGCATGATCGTATGGCTTGCATTCTTTTGAGGCTTTGCAATATGTGAACCTCTGGGCAGGGTATGGGGTTCGATTGTAGCTATGGCAATTCTATATACCTTATATTTCGTTTGGTAATTTATGAGTCACATACTTGAGCTTAATGTAGGCGACAAGCTATACTTCTGGAAGCTTTACATGCGACATAAGTACTGGGGACTATGCAGTCATCACCGCATTACATGAGGGAGGATGGCACGACATAATACTTGTCGATCTCATCACCACCGCTAATGGCACTAAATTACAGTGGGCGTTACGCCTAGTGTCTTATGCATTTTACAGAGAACCAATAGAACAACACACCAATGAAACCTAGAAATAAAATAATCAGGATACCATAGTGATTAAAGCTCTGGATGCGAGAGCGATCACTGTGACGCAAATCCCTGCCGTCCTTGCGGAGTATCGCAAGCCTCGCCATGTGGAGTTCGAGGACCGCACCGCATGGAGCTGGTTCAACTGCGTCACAGAGACATTGAAAAGGAAGTGTCACTACTGGCACTGATGGAGAAATTCGTAATCGTCTGGAGCGAGGTCAGAGCTTCGGCCTGACCAAGTCGCAATATGGCTCTCTCGCTCATTTGAGTATGGGAGAGCATTCCGGTGGGCAGGTGTTGAGCCATGTGGAGATCTGGCTTCTTGCCGATGAACCCGGCGCAGACGTGATCCTCTATGGCCGGGATTTTGTCTACACTCTCAGAATGCGTCCCGCCAAGCAATGCTCGACGTTATATGTGCTCGCCAGGTTTTGTTTTCCGGAAAGGTTCAATGCAAGGACTGCGACACCGGAGAGATCACGGCAGAAATCGACTACGGGCCAATCTCGAAGACTGTCCTGGCCAAGCCTTGAAGCGACCCCACTGCCGCTCGACGATCTGAAAGCCGCCCAGCGCCTCGTCAGCGGAGCTTGTGGGTTCGCCGCCAATTTTATCGTCCTAGGCCGCCAAGCAGGAGACGCATTGAATCAATCCACCGATGCTGGAAAGCTACAACAAGCTTCACGTCCAGCCTGGCGTGCTGACACCGGACTTCGAGCAATTTGGCGTTGTGCTCCTCGGCAATTGGCGCGGCATCCCGCAGTTTGTTTCCGAGGAGCAGTATGAGCACACCGATGGCTCGATGAAATATTTCGTGCCCGAGAAGGAAGTCCTGGTCGCGGCAACAGGGATTCAGAGCGTGATGGCCTACGCAGGCGTCGCTCAAGCCTCCGATGGTGGGATGGATGTCTACGAGGGTCGCAGGATCCCGCTCGTGTATTGGACCCCTCCGGCGAGGACTATCGCCGCTTGCGACTGTCTTCCAGGCCGATTCCAATTCCTGGCAACACCGATTCCTGGACCGTTCTGCAAGTGCTGCCTTAACCAACTAAAATCATGAATCAGACTTACGATCTTCCTTCCAACCTGGGCGATTTGATGGGCGCTTACGACGAGGCCCATTGGCAAACCCAAGTATGCGAAATCAAATCCGGTCAAGGCGTGCTCAAGCGTGGCACCATCCTCGCAACTGGCAGTGGCGCAGACGTTGGCAAGCTTGTGCTCCTCTCTGCTGGGACAAAGGCTCAGGCGTATGGTGTGCTCCTCGACCCCTTCGATTGACACTGCCGACCCCCTCTCTGATGGCAGCGTCACCGGCTCCATTGCAAAGGCCGGTTCATTCCGGGGCCAAGCGCTCATCGTCCCGGCTGGGAGTTGACCCTGGTTTGGTATCGGTGGCACTCAGAGGCAGCGGGCATCTTCATCGAGGGACCGATCACCGTTCCCGCTGCTCTCGCGGCAGAGGAGACTGCACCGGTAGAGACGTGAAGCTGCGCGTCCATACGATCATCCGAGGGCGCTATTACCTGGCCGGTGAAGAAATCCCTGACGAGCAAGTTCCTGTTGGGATTGCCAAGTATGCGGTGAATGTCTCGGAAGACGGAGATCTCCCCGAGTTGGAGGAACCTGGCAAGCGTCAGCTCAAAGCAGGGAAGCATCCAAACACGCGGCCCAGCGCGCACAATATCGGCAGGAATGGTTTTGATTGGCCGGGTGAGGGTATGTGTGATTGCTGATGGACCGCCTTCCTAAACCACTTTCCACATCTCGAACGCTATTTCCTTGGCAATCTTGGCTTCGCGCATCTCGAAGATATGGACAAGGCGCACCTCGACCTCCAGCCGAATCCAAGATGGAGTCGGAATGCAATCGGAACCGACGATTTTGCAGCGGACGATGCTATCGTCGACCACTCGATCTTCCGTCGCAAAGCGCTCCAAGTTCCCATCATCCTTCGCGTCTACGGCCCGGCATTCGCACGGCTCATTCTCTGGGAGGTAGCCTATGAGGCAACGATTTGTACGGCGATCTTGAATGCGATGAGCCATGGAAGGAACAGATTGTTTCTTACGCTTCTCGGGGGCGGAGCGTTCGGCAACGAAACGGCTTGAAAGAGAATGGGAGTTCGGTCGGCCAACCGCCACAACGGGAGATCCGCAGATACTCTCGAAGGCTACGGCCTCACCGAAGCCGCTCCGATTCTGTCGCCAGAGGCAATGGCACGGAGGATCTTTTTCAGAGTTCTCCCAACGATCAAGTCATGACGCTCACTTCGCACGTGTTCCCTTGAAGGAAGCCCGATACCATGAAGGCAAACGAATTGAGAAACCGCGAAGCATGCCGGAGGTTCTGAAAGTAGGCATGCAGCCCGCCAAACCAGTAGTCCACAAGATCCCCCTTCGGGAGGACATCTTCAGTGATTTTGAAACCAAGAATTTCCTCTACTCCCTGTTCCCAGTAGGCCGCGATTTTCTGGGCTGGCAAATGCGGCAGGCGTGGATTCGCCTACTTTGCCGAAATTTCGACCTTCGCTACCTTAGGGGCCTCATACACGGGCCACTTGACCCCAACCTTTTGACGCTCTCCGCTAGCCGGGCGGTAGGCGCGTGAGGCGCGCATGATCGCCTTGATCTCCAGGAAGTTCCGCAGTCCGTAGACGCCGTTCCCGGCCGTGCCGGACTTATCCCAACCGCCCCAGGAGGACGTCGAGATCGACCCCAGCCCCGTTGATGTGAACCATTCCGGCCCGGATGCGCTGAGCGACGCGTTGCGCGCGTCCGAGATCGGAAGACCACACATATGACGATAAGCCATAGTCTGTGTCGTTCGCGGTGTCGATCGCTTCCTGATCGCTGTGGAATGATCGCAAGCACCGGACCGAAGATCTCCTCGCGTGCGATCGTCATGGCATTATTGACACGCGAAAAGACAGTGGGCCTCACGAAATAGCCGCGCGTGAGGCCGGACGGACGGCCAGGGCCGCCGCAAAGCAGAGTTGCGCCTTCTTCGATCCCGCGAACGATGTAGCTCTGCACGCGCTCGTACTGTATGCGCGAGGCGACCGGACCCATGGTGGTCCGCGCATCGCACGGGTCGCCAACCACGATCGACTCGACGGCCTGCGTGGCAAGGTCTTCGACTTCGCCTAGACGCGTGGCGGGTACGAGCATCCGGCTCGGCACGGCACAGCCCTGCCCGGAGCGATATGACCCGCGCCGATCGCGGCCTGCTTTCCGTTCGACATAGTGATCGGCGCGCCGATCTCCCCGCGCGTTGACTGGTTGGCTGGGCGATTGTGGCAGCGAGGTAAGTGGGAGAGATGTTCTTCCAAGGATCACTGATCCTTCTCGTCGGCTCTCGCTCCGCGCTTGGCACTCTGGGTTGAAAGGTCCACGATTCTGCCTTGGGAAAGATCGTAGGCGAGCAGCGCAGTGGCAAATTCAGGTATCGGGTCAGCAGCGGCGTCCGGGAAGGCATCGAGCACCCGGCGGCGAATGGCGGCAATCTCCGCTGCGGGCTTGGTGAAGAGGATCCCCAAGCCTCGGCAGCTGACGCAGCGCTCCCAACTTGCTCCATTGTTTACGTCGCGGAGGCCTGGCCCGCCGCAAGCCTCGCACTGGATCTTGACGTCGTTGAAAAGCTCGCCCGCCATTCGGCGATGAGCCCCAATCGGCTTCAGCCCATAGAGGCTCTGGTATCTCGCCATCGCCTCGTGCATGCGATAGTGCCAGCCGTCGTACTCGCCTGAACCTCCGCAGCGGCTGCAGAAGGGACTGCCCATTGCAACAAAGTGCCCTCTACCGTCCGGGCATGTGTGCTTCCACATCTTTTGCGGCATCTAGCGTCGCCCCTTTCCAGAAGCTGTCAGGCTATGGCTAACCACTGATTTTCTTTCACCATTTCGCCACGATAATGCGCTAAGGGGAGAATTACTTGCGAGCGGGAATCGACACCGTTCGAAGATTTAAAGCGATCTGGCACTTCTTCATATGGTCCTGCTGGGTGCCTGAGCTGGAACTTTGAGCGTGCGGATACGGCCGCACCCAGTTGAGGATTCGCGGCGAGCGCTTTTGAGCTTGGCCATTTCGTGGATATACTAGCCAATCCCCCGGTGACTTGCGCTTTTGCGCCAGTTGGACTCGTGACTCCAGCGCTTGCATGGCGGGCTGCCCAGTGCTCACCGGCATTTTCATGCCTTTTGTGTCTTTGCAGTAGACCGTCAGATCGCGCAGGATGGTCTTTTCACCACTTGGGGGAAACGGGCTTCCGAAGGTTTTGGTCGGGTTGTCGAGACGGGACCCGCCCCGAATGCGGATGCCCGTCACGTTCTTCGGAAAAACGAGCATCGTACCGGGCGTTGAGCGGCTGGACACGAAGAAGAGCGGTGGCTCGTTCTGCCCGGTGCCCTGGAGCACGACCGTCTGCGTGAGCACGAGGCTGTCCGACAGAAAGAAGTGGCCTTCGGCGACGAGCTTATTGGTCTTGTTGCCGCCCGCAGCCATCGCGGCGAGCGCCGCAACGAAAGCCGGCAGATCGTCCGCCGCCATCCCCGCTTTGTCCTTCTCCGGATCCCAGTCGCCCTTCGGCCTCGATGGTGTCACCAGTCGGTACGAGTGTTGGCGGGACTTCGGCGCCAACCTCATAATAACCATTCTCGGTCGAGTTCAACTGGTCTTTCACGAGCACCCTGTTCCCAATCTTGAGGGGAACGCCGTCGATCTCGCCGGAGAAGGCCGGGAATGCAGGCCCGAGATCCTCCGTTGTTGCCACGTTTACGGGTTTTTTCATGATAAGATCTCCTTCGTATAACGATTCATTCGCATTATCCCTCGAGAGCACATCACCAGCAGATGCGGCCCCGTATATCGCCCGGCTTCCAGTCGATCTTCCCGTCTTCGAAGCGGGGCGCGCGACACGGATGAAGTCAGTGTCGTTGACTGAGAGCGCATCCGATGCGATCCGGAACTTCACCAATCGCGCGACGTATTCGAAAACCCGGCGCCGGAACGGTTCCTTCGAGTCGCTCGTAATTCACGGCGGTGCAGCGCGGGTTGGCGCTGGGCTATTCAGACGGATCGATCAATCGTTGGGGACTGCGCCCGCAGCTGTTCGCCTTTGGCTGTGTTGCGTCGGCAGGCCAAGCCCTATGGGGATTGGCCTGCCTCCGCGCCTTGCCAAAGACCCCTCGGCGCTGCCACCATTTCGGATATTTATTTCGGGATTTGCTCTAAAATCCAGATTTCTCTTCTTCCGAAGTCTGGTCGAAAATCGCCGGCATCGCCAGTTCTCCTTCCTCGAAGTAATACTCGGTGTCCGCTTGAACTTGCAAATCACGGGATTGATTTGTGCCGGACACATGAAACTGTCCCTGTGCTCGCTCATTTTCCTTGATTCTCTGACTTGCCGTGTTGTGCCTGTCTTCGAAAAGGACGCTTACTCCACGGTTAAGCTCCTCGTCCGTAAACTGATGACCGGTTGCCCTCACCGACAAGATCTGATCGAAATCTGGGGGCTTAGTAATCAAATGAGCTAAGAAGAGTTCACCGCCCGTCCCGAACAGCAAGTATTGAAGCTTTTCCGGTTTGGCCTCCGAGGGTTCGAACTTGTGCGCATGGACGACCTTTTTAACGTCCACGACGACATCCTCGAGCCCCTGGATGTTCTTACCACCGCGCTCAAGATGGCCGCGAAAAACTGTTGCGCGAAAGGAACTCAATTCAGGATTCCGAGTATCCGGCGTGAACAATTTTGAAAGGACAAACGCCGGCGCCGGCTCAAGAGTATACATTTTCGTTTCACCGTTGCTTTGGCGATCCTTCGTATAGATGTCGGTCACGTCCTTCCCTTCTCGGATAAACCTTACTTCAAGGATCAGCTGATAGCGGTGCGGAGAGGTGTAATCGGTCTTGGCGGTATTTAGGGCGCTGAACATCGGGAGATGAGATGTGAAGGCGCTCTTCTTTCCTACCACCAGCATGTTGTGAGTGTGCGGAGGATCCTCCGCCTCGGTGCCGCTTGTAACATTCTGCTGACATGTCGCGCGTGAATGAGCGCTGACGACCAGAAGGAATGTAAGCAGGTTCAGTTTCCATTTGCAGATCTTCATAACTATTTCCTCATGCTTCTATTTCGTACAATTTCTATTGCGCGTGCCGACGTTGCCAAAACGCTGAGCATGGCCAGCGCTTCTCTCGATCGTAATGCATGCTTCGCATGCGCAAATACTCTTCGAAATGCGTTTCGCTCCAGAGCGAGTATGCCTTGAAGGCTGTTGGGTCCCCCTGCTGGCAGTTTTCAATCGCGAGTGCTGCTCGCAGCCCCGATTCCAGGGCGTGATAAATCCCTTGAGATGATAGTGGATCGAATGCTGTGGCGGCTTCGCCCACTGCAAGCCACTGGGTTCCTGTCAGACGATCTCGTCTGTAGGTGTTGGCAGCGACAGAGCGAACGTCTGTCTCACGGACACAATCGCTCAAGCGTGCACGTGTATGTGTCGCCTGTTCGAGTCGATTCCGCCAGTGCTCGTTCGGACGCCCAAGGCCCTTGGAGAGCAGGTCCGCATCGGTCATGTAGGCGACGATGAGTCGGCCGTGAGGTAGCCAGGCGGAGTACCACCAGCCGTCTTGAACGGCTTCCACAAGCGTTTGATAGTCACGTTCTCGCTCGAGCTTCCTGCCAGAAAAGAAGCTAATGAGACCAACAAGGCGATCATAGAAGATTCGTGTAGTTCCATGCGCGTGATCCGCTAAAGGAGCCCGCCCTGTAGCGTGGACCAGGAAGCTTGACTGGAGACGACATTGCTTCCCATCCAATACGAACTCCACCTGCCAGCCTTGGGAGCCAAGGTCTTCCCCGCGATCGGGATTGCGCGAGTCGGTGATAGTCCGGATTGACTATTTTATAGGTCCAGAGGCATAGTTTTTTTTCATGATATTTTCCTTTTAGCGGTTCTTGTGCAAACGTTTGAAAAAGTTTAGCCGTCGTCCTGCACGGTTCCGCTTCGGCCGACACGTCGTGTTCGGAATTCGCTTTTCCTAGTTAAATTAGTGGACGATCGCCCGCGCCAAGCACACGCACCACGCCGCGACAGTAAGTAACCGCACGAAGCGAATCTGCCGCGCAGAAGCGCGCGAACAGATAGCCGGGAAACAGCGCGCTTGAGTTTCAGCGTATCTGCACAATATGCCAAACGTTGTTGTCCTGGCCTATCACGAACACTTCGAGCCGGCCATCCTGGTTTGTCCCGATTGTCAGGTGATCTTCCGTTCGGATCTTCGGTGGCGGGCTTCCGAGACTCTCCCATTTGCTCCAAAACGGTGCCTTATCAATCTGCCAGGCATGCCAGAGTGCGCCGTCGTCACCGAAGCCCAGCACTTCGAGTTTGTGGGTTAGCTGGCCCCCGACGTTGAGCGCCGCATCGAGCGAAGTAAGCCCAACAGCAGGGTCCGGCTTTGGTTTCGCGTTCCAGCCCTCGTGCCTCCAGAGGACCCTCTCCGGGCCCTCCCTCCATCGCTCCTGCCATCTGTTGCAGAACGCTCCGTTGCCGGGCGCGAAGACCTCAAGGTGGCCGTCTGCATTCTTCCGCACGACGGGTTCGGTAAGATCGCGGTCCTCCTTTGGTGGTTCGGTACCATCAAAGCGATCCTTGGGCCTGCCAAGGGTTTCCCAGCCGCTCCATCCAGCATTAGGCGCTACCTGCCAGACGTGCCAAAGAGCGTCATCTCCGCCTATCACGAAGAGCTCCTGGCGAAGATCTTCATTCCTTCCCACAGTCATGCGGTCAGAAGCTCTAATTCCTGGAGGCGGCTTGCCCAATTTTGTCCAACTGCTCCAGTCTCCATTCGGCGCCGTTTGAAAGATCTGCCAGACGTTTCCATCACTGCCTACCGCGAATATTTCTTGCCTGCCATCCTGATTTCTCCCGACAGTAAGCCGCTCGGTCAACAAGGTGTCTTTTGTTGGGGCACGCAGGGTCTTCCAAGCGCTCCAGCTATTATTCGGCGCTACTTGCCATTTCTGTCAGAGCTCATCGTCATCACCTATACCGAAGATTTCCAAGCGGCCGTCAGCATTTTTCCCGACGACGTGCGCTTTAATGCCGACGTCTGATGAAGGTCTCTCCTTGCTGCGCCAGACGTCTCTCCAACCGGCGTTTGGGGATTCTTGCGAGACGTTGAAGATAGTGCCCGCTCCATTTGCAAAGATTTCGAGCCTTCCATCCTCATTGCGCTGAACGAAAGGTCTGCCGGTGTCTGCTTCCTGGGGCTTGCCCAGTGATTCCCAATTACTCAATTTGATGGCCATATTTCTTGTTGTCTTTTTTGTTTTCCATGCTCCCTATTTTCAGAGGTTGAACGAGAGGTTTTAACGGCTCAAAAGTCGCTGCTGTGGCTGCATTCCGGCAGAGCAGCGGTCCCTGCAAGACCGGGCGATAATAAAGCGTGCCGGGTTGATCAGCCAGAATGGCGGAACGCCGCGTAGTCAGTCGAAGCGCAGAGTGAGCAAGCTGCCGCCATCATGGTGCCGGAACACCATCTGCGAGCGAACGTCTTTGTGTGCTGCTCAGACTGCGTCGGAGAGCTCGAGAAAGTCGCGCGGGATGACCACGCGACCTTGCTGAAGCGTCTCAATCAAAATCACGACGCGCTGCGAATCGCTAAGCTCGCGCTCGAAGACACCGGACCAGCCAGTTAGCGGACCGGATGTGATCCGTACCCGATCGTTGGCGCCAGGCCCATGCTCGATCAACTCCACGCAGCCGTCCGCTCCAATGCGTGCGCGAATGCTTGAAATAATCTCCTTCTCGACAGCAACTGGACGGTCGCCCGCGCCGACCACGCGCACCACGCCGCGACTGTATGTAACGTTGCGAAGCGAATCTCCTGGGCAAAAGCGCGCGAACAGATAACCGGGAAATAGCGCACGAACGGCCCACCGTGGCGCGCGAGTCGCATGGCGCACCGGCCGTCGGGCGAGGGGAAGCAGCGTCTTAATCGAAAGCGAGCGGAGACTGAACTCGGCGGCCGCCTCAGCGCATGGATGGGCCTGAATCGCGAACCACTGCATATCGGTCAACGTTGTCATTGCACTATCGTTTGATCTCTGACGACGTGAGCATGCGTAGTGGAGGTGGAGAAACCGAGCGGCCTCATATTTTGTTTCTCCCGGAAACGGCGGTAAAAGTTTCAAGAAAATACGATTAAAAGAGATTCCACTGGAATATCAGAGTCGGTGGGGCGGCGTGAGACACGGCGAAAGAAGGACGGCGCTGCACACCACGAGTCTGCGATCGGAATCTTTTCCGGCCGCGCGCGCCCATCACGTAGTCTCGAAGGATGCCCAGAGAGAGAAGGCTCGAGTCGATCGCCATACGCAAGCCGTCCGATTTTGGTTGATCGCGCAAGGGTTTCCGGTATAGGCCCTGGTCAAAAGGGCATTGGTCTCGATGAGCGGTGAACGACCTAATTTCGCGACGACTCAATGGGGGTTGGTGACCACCGCCTCTGCGGAAGGCGCTACGGAAGCCCATGCGGCTTTGGATGCGCTCTATCGTACCTATTGTTACCCGATTTACGCGTTTATCCGAAGGCGCGGCTATGACCGGCAAGATGCGCAGGACCTCACGCAGGATTTCTTTGTCCATCTCCTGGAGAAAGGAACGTTGAGCCGAGCCGACAGACAGCGCGGCCGATTCCGGAGCTTTCTGCTTGGAGCCTTGGACCATTTCCTAGCGCATGCCGAGGAGCGGGTCCGCGCTCGGAAGCGGGGTGGCGACTGTCAGTTCGTTTACCTGGACGATGACGCGGCCGAGAAGTGCTACCAACTCGCGGCGCCTCAAGGGATGACGCCCGAGAAGATTTTCGAGGCGCGCTGGGTTGCCACGCTCGTCGAAGCAGCCCTTGTTCGTCTTCGAAGCGAGTTTCAATCAGAGGGCAACGACCGATTTTTCATGGAGCTCAAATACTTTGTCCTCGGAGAAGAGGAAGTTTCGTATCAGCAAGTCGCCGACAGGCTTGGCTTAAGCGTGGGGGCCGTTAAGACGGCAATCCATCGGATGCGCGGCCGATACCGCGCGCTCGTGCGCGACGAAGTGGCGCGCACGGTGGCGACGCCCGACCAAGTGGAGGAAGAACTTCGCTGCCTTCGGGTGGCACTAAGCAATTGAGACAACTTCTATTGCCTCTCGACACGATGATCCCCGAAGAAAGATCGGGGGTCACTTGCCGCACGTGCGGCGTCCCGCTGCGTGGTGACGAGCCCTTGGGCAGCCACTGTCTGGCATGCCTGCTGGACGCGGCGTTGGACGCGGTGGAGGATCCAACCGGACGAATTGAGCTATTCGAAAATTACCAATTAGCCAAGCGCGCCGATGGCACTCCCTCGGAGCTAGGTCGAGGCGCCATGGGTGTAACCTACAAAGCGTTCGACACGGACTTGCATTGCCCGGTCGACATTGAAGGTCATCAACGAAAAATTTCTTAATGACGAATCGACGCGGCTTCGTTTCTTGCGAGAGGCGCGCGCGGCGGCCAGCATCCGGCACCCAAACGTTGCCTCAGTCTTCCACCTAGGCAGGACCAATGAGAATTACTTTTATGCGATGGAGTTCGTGGAGGGAGAGACGCTCGAGAACCTTATCAAACGCTCAGGCCGTCTTGAAGTAAAGCTGGCGCTGGAAATTGCTACGCAGGTCACTGCCGGCTTGGCTGCGGTGCACAAGCAAAAGCTCGTTCATCGCGACATTAAGCCAAGCAATATCATTGTGAGCATGGAGGACGGCGCTGTGACCGCGAAAATTATTGACCTCGGCTTGGCGAAGAGGACGGTTAATGAACCAGGTTTTCAAACCTGGATTTCGATACCTGATCGCTTTTCGGGAACGCCGGAATTCGCTAGTCCCGAGCAATTTACAGGAGCCAATGTAGACATTCGTTCGGACCTCTACTCACTGGGTGTGACGCTCTGGGAGATGGTGACAGGTCACAAGCTGTTCAGGGGCTCTCCTGTTGAGGTGATGTATCAGCATCAGTACGCCCCATTACCGCTCGAACAACTCGAAGGCGTTCCGCAGTCGGTCGTTGTTCTCACTAAGGTGCTTCTCGAGAAAGATCCTGGGCGACGCTTCCAGAACCCGGCCGAACTTCTGAGGGAGATGACGGCGATAGCCGGCGCTAACGACCAAGGGCATAACATCACGCATCGGCACTTGGGGCAAAGGTCAGCTGGCGATTTCTGCGTCGTAGCTCACAGGCCGCCAGCAAGACTGGGACCCGAGAAGATTTCAATAGCCAGATTGCCCATTACGGGGAGCGATGTTTTTGGCCGAGAGCAGGACGTCACTTTCCTGAATGATGCGTGGGCAAACCAGGTCGTAAATGTCGTTACAATAGTTGCCTGCGCTGGTGCGGGAAAGTCCACGCTTGTGAACGAGTGGCTTCGACGGATGACCGCTGAGAATTTTCGTTTCGCACAGCTCGTTTTTGGTTGGTCCTTTTACCGGCAAGGTAGCAGTGGCGGCACGTCGTCGGCAGAGGAATTTCTTGACGCTGGTTTAACTTGGTTTGGAGATCCAGATCCACGGATAGGAACGGCATGGGAGAAGGGCGAGAGATTGGCGAAGCTGGTGGCGCTTCGCCGCACTTTGCTGGTTCTGGATGGGCTGGAGCCGCTCCAAAATCCGCCTGGTCCACAAGAAGGACGGGTGCGTGATCCTTCTTTGCAGGCGCTTCTGCGCGAGCTTGCTGCCTTCAATTCGGGGCTTTGTGTAATTACTACCAGGCTGCCCATTGCGGACGTTGCAGATCACGAGCGCGCCTCAGCCCCGCGCCGGGACCTGGAGCAACTCTCCAGCGATGCCGGTGCAAAACTGCTCCGAGCGCTGGGCGTAAAAGGAGGTGAAGCGGAACTGCGAAGCACCAGCGGCGAATTTAACGGCCACTGTCTAGCCCTAACGCTATTAGGTAGTTATCTAACAGATGCTTACAATGGCGACATCCGTTATCGCAAGGAAGTGTCAGAACGTCTTTCTCACGACGTACGACAGGGAGTTCATGCTCGGAAGGTAATGGAATCTTACCAAACTTGGTTTGGAGAGGGTCCTGAGCTGTCGGTTCTCCGCATTTTAGGTCTGTTTGATCGGCCCGCTGACGAAAATGTGCTTGGAGTTCTGCTGAAATCACCTGCGATTCCTGGCCTCACAGAGTCGTTGATGGTCTTTTCCGAGATGCGCTCCATGAGATTTACATTCCGCGGATCCAGCGAGGCACTACCCGGGCCTCTCATCCCAAGTTCCCTCCGAATGCCTTCGCTGCGAACGTTCTCGGGGCCAGAGAAGCAGGATTTAGAGAAACCCGCGTCGAGCACTTGACGGGTCCCGACTCGATGGTTGTCGGAATCAAGTAAGGGACACGGAGAGGGGGCAGCCGTTCGGGCGCTCAGCTCGAAGTTTGCTCTCAAGAGTGGAGACATTGGATGCCAAGAATCAGGCGCTTGGAAGTTAGTTGATGGTCTTCACCTCAATCGTGGCTCCATCCGGGAGAATCGTCACTCGCGCAACGAAGGGGTTCCGCTCTTCGTAGGTCACCACCACCTCGGTGACACCATCCATTGGGTTGGACGGTACCGTGACTATCCGATCGAGCAGCAGTGTGCGTTGGTCGCCTGATTGAGGCTCGTGTCGGCGGAGCTCGACCTTGTACCCTCCGGCGGGGAAGGTACAAACGCCGTGGATGGATAGGAGCGGTCCCACAATGCCGGACGACATGAGAGTCGCAGTCCATTGGCAGCACAGTCCGGTGGACGAACCGGCCCTCCAGTCAATCGCTGCCCCGAGCCCGTCCACGACGGTTGCCATGACCCAAAAGTCGGG
The DNA here is from genome assembly GCA_963810765.1 of uncultured Verrucomicrobiae bacterium. Classification (GTDB taxonomy): domain Bacteria; phylum Verrucomicrobiota; class Verrucomicrobiia; order Chthoniobacterales; family Terrimicrobiaceae; genus DASTFP01. The sequence goes on along the minus strand of CAWEOV010000004.1, from coordinate 903,902 downwards.
AGGTTCGTCGGTGGCGTTCTGCCGAACCCGCTTTGTCCGCATCCCCGCGGCCACGACCAGCTCATAATCGGGCGCATCCGTGCCGCCGCCGGAGTATTCGTCCTTCCAACCGAAGAAGCCGACACGCTCGACGAACATGGCTAGTTTCGCGAAGTTGCGAACGTCGAACTGCCCGTAAAAACGACCGATCCGTAGCACGAACCTCTCGCCATTCCAGTCCGCTGAACCGTCGGCACGTAGCGTTACTTCATAGGCAGGAAAGAATCCGCGAGAGCCGCCTCTCCGAAGCGTCACTGCGGTGATCTGCATAGTTGTGTTATCCATTCATTCGAACTCTCGCTGAAATAGTGATGTGGGCAAATCCGGCGACGCGTTTGTTTAATTATCGGATATGGCAATTTTGCCCATAAGGATTTTTTTACGCATGTTTTTATGAGCGTGTTTGCTTTAAGAAGAGCAATATGAAAATCGGCATCCTTGGGGCAGGACACATTGGTGGCACGCTTACGCGTCGCCTGACAGCCCTCGGGCACCAGGTTTCGGTCGCCAACTCACGAGGTCCTGAGACGCTTGCCGACTTGGCCGCAGAAACCGGCGCAAAGCCAGTGTCGGTTGGAGAGGCGGCTCAAAGCGGAGAGGTCGTCATCGTGACAATTTCCGAAAAGAATATCGCAGAGTTGCCTCATGATTTGTTCGCAGCAACGCCCGATAATGTCATGATAGTAGACACCGGCAACTATTACCCGCAGAACCGCGATGGCCGCATCGATGCGATCGAGTCCGGTGTGGCGGAGAGTCGATGGGTTGGGCAGCAGTGAACCGGTCTGTGGTCAAGGCTTTCAACAATATCTATGCCCGACACCTGATGAAGTTGGGACGTCCCAAAGGCACACCTGGGCGGAGACTTCGATGCAGATGGCGTTCGACGCGCGCTGTCCGAGGCAAGCAAAGAGCGAAAGCCACAGTGGCGAGCAACCTAAACAACCCACCAAACCCTGGGAAGCCTTCTTCCTTCTTAAATCCTCGTCTCTGGGGGTAATATCGACTTCACGCGCTTTGCCGAGCTTCTGCTGAGGAGATGAGTGCGATGCCCTTTGAACAACTGCTCGCCTTGGCAATGCTGGCGTTCGTCGATTTCTTAAGGTCGGGCCGAACAACATTGCCGTACGTATTGGACATACCGCCGAGATTCAAGGGGATTTCTGGCCGTACAAATATGTAAATTATAGGACCGACCCGACCGACACTTGCGAGTGGTTGATGCCTCGATGAGGAACGGCGCATCACCCCCTGCCGCCCAGCCCAGCATCAGGCGGGCTTCATCGACTCCTTCGCCAATGAGTTTCTTGGGGGGAGTTGGCGCGCCCGGAGCGCGCCGCACTTGTCCACCTTGTGAGGATCCTTTCCGAACAGCGCTCCGCCGACGCGCCACAAGGCAAACACACAATTGACGTTGGGCCCTTCTGGAAAGCTTCGGTGAAAGCCTTATTGCTAGATGAGTTCGCTCAAGGTTCTGCTACTGATCAGGAAGCCGCGACCTCCGTCAGCCTGCGATATGGCTATGGTTTTTCTGCCGCATGGCACGCTCGTGCACGCCAACACTGTCAGGACCTGCGAGCAGTTGGGTTTATCGAGGGAACCGGCGAACAACGGTGAGCATCAAACATGTACCGCCAGCAAAGTCAAACGCCGGCCACCCCAGCGTCGTTGGCCGAACTCCGCAATTCTGCGGCATTTGGTTGCCTTCGATACAGAGTAGGACGAAGCCAGGCACCAAGGAGGAAACTTCTGTCGGTCAGGGATGCATTGCGGATGACGCCGGTGCAGAATTTTGCTAGGATACACGGTCATGGATGACGATCGGATCAACTGGCCGGGGATTCCGCTGAAGCATTTGCGCGACCATATCCTTGGTGACGACGATTTAATGTGGTACTGCCTCGAGGCGGGCCGAGCCGCGATCGAAAAGGGCGATGAGGCGTGCCGAGAGCTTCTAGCTAGAGCATCTTGATTGCAATCTCTTTGAGCAGATAAAGGTTGATTGCGGCGACAACCCGCAGGCAATGGATACAAGGTGGCGTGGCCGATCCTCAAAAAATTCGGGTATCCCTTTAGGATGTTCATTTACACGGACTACATAAAGGGGGGACCGAAATCCGGAGGACAATCCATCAGTTGGGATCAACTCGCCGAGATGCGCGACGCGGGAGTGAACATTGAAGGCCACCCTGTCTCCCACAGCTCGCTGAATGCCAGAAAGGGAAAGACCGACGAGCAGTATCTCGCCTGGCTAAAGAACGAAATCGCGGGCTCAAAGGAAATGCTCGAGTCAACAAAGCCGAAGGTCTTCGAGGAGGCTGTGAATTTCAAGAGGGCCGTCGAAGGCGGCAATGCAGGGGTGATGCCTGCTGCGGCGACGATGATCACCCAGCCGATGGACGGTGAGACCGTGAGCGATTCGCTTCCCGAAATCAAAGCCAACCTGGCGACGTTTGGCAGTGTGGATCCCAAAAGCGTGACGATTCGGATCAGCGGGCTCGGATTGGTTCCGGCCACCTATGATCCGGCGACAAAGCTCATTTCCTACAAGGTGACGCAGAAGCTTCACGGCCTCAGAGGTCACAGTGATCGTGAGCGCGATAGTCAACGCAAGGAAGACCGAGGCTCGCTGGTCCTTCAACATCGGTTTCAACGAAGCTCCCAAGTAGGGCGTCAAGAATGCGGGGTCGCAGATCAATGATCAATGTAGGCTGAGGACATCTGCTCACCTACCCTCCGGCGAGGACAAATAGCGGATCCCCTTAAGCCGGTTTTTCTATTCCTTTGCTCCCCGAACCCCCACCTTCCACATGAACCGACCCCTCGGAAGATTCAGAAGCGGGTTGATGAGGCTGCTTGTCGATGGGTTCCTTGACTTCGACTTCGGCCGTGGAATTGCGAAGCTCGCGCTCGAACTCATCCCGGGCCTTCTTGAATTCCCCGAGGCTCTGGCCAAGACCGCGGGCGAGCTCGGGAAGCTTTTTTGCGCCGAAGAGCAGCACCACAACGACAAGAATGAAGATAGTTTCCGGCAGGCCGGGCATGCTCAGGGCGATTGGAAGATTCACCAAGGCAAGGTACAGCGAATTTCCGGCCTTGCAATCTACAGAGTCACGAGCCGCCAATAGAGGGTAGAGCCCGACACGCGCAAGGCGCTAATTGGGTGACCCGGAAGTGGGACAGATCAAAACTGAAATTGGGTATTGGGGAGCAACGCCGAAAGCTGACGCTCCTAGGCGTTCGAGCAGCTCTAAAAGCGAATCAAAGACTTAAGTCTTAGCGATACCACTTTACTCGCGCGCCGAAACGGTTCCACTTTCGACCGGTTACCCATCCATCGGCGGCTTCCCGATCGCGCTCGAGCAGAATGCGAGGGCAGGGCTCCATGCGGAAAGTCCCAGCGCGTCCAATGCTGTGAGGGACGATTCCGGATATCGGGATCTGATAGAGATCGGCCAGCACAGCCGCGAGGTGCGCAGTCCGGTCGATTGCGGCAGCCTGGCGCACTCGATCGCGGAAATTCGCATATCTCGATTCCGATACTTTCGCGGTCACCTTGACCGCCATAGTCAGCGTGGTCACCTTGTTCGGTGGGGAGCAAGTGTTCGACAACCTCGCGATCATCGACGGTAAAGTGCCATACGACCCAACCAGAGCACCCAAACCTCGGATTGTTCCTGCTGCGCTTACCCTTCACCGTCAAATATCGGGCATGTGCGTCGGCCGTCACGCCGATGCTCTCGGTAAAGTGAATTGTAATAAGAGCGATCGCTTTGTTCGACCAACGAGCCGACTGTGAACGTTTGGTGCCAGGAGCGCGAGCCGAACACCTGGCAATCGAGATGTTTGATGCTGCGGAGCAACACAGGTGGCGAACAAAAGCGTTCTCAATAGCCAAACTCACGGGGAAGAAAGCCCTTCGCTGCAGAATGAACCGCTGTCGAAATGCGCACTCCGCCTTCCTCGATGCCGCCTCGTGTACGTTTTTAAAAACATCCTGCGATAGTAATATCCATTTGAGAGCCTCAAAAGGTCAGGGGTGGGTGGCCGCCACGCAAGACATCGTGCAGATATCGCTCAATTGGTGTCTGCCCGCTCGAAGCCGTCTCCTGTTACCCACTAGAAACTATTAGCCTCGTTTTATTAACGCAAAATCCCCTCCTACCGTGTCTGCTCGGCGATCTTGGCGCGATACGAATCGAGAATGACCGCCAGGATGATCACTCCACCCGTAATCATTTGACGCACAAAATCCCCTACTCCGATTAAGATCAGGCCGTCGGCGAGTATGCCGATGAGGCAGGCGCCAAGAAATGTGCCGATTAACGAACCCCGGCCCCCATTGAGGCTTGTGCCGCCGATAATGACGGCAGCGATAGCATTCAGTTCAAAGCCCGTGCCGAGAATCGGGCTTGCGATTGTTAGTCGGGCCATATAGACGATTGCTCCGATTCCAACGGTCAGGCCGGAAATCACAAATGCTGCGACTTTGAGCCGAAATGTGTCATGACCTGAGAGTCGAACGGCCTCGTCATTGTTGCCGACGGCGTAAATGAGTCGTCCGAAAACTGTCTGTGTCAAAACAGCCCAACCAAGCAAAACCATGGCTAACGCGACGACGAAAATCGCCGGTACGCCCAGAACCGTAGCGGTACCGAATTCGTTGAACACCGTGGGAAATTCGAAGAGCGTGCGTGCATCGGTGACCTGCAGCGCAGCCCCGCGCGCGATGTTCAGCATCCCAAGTGTCACAATGAAGGATGGAACATTCCAAAAGCTCGAGACAAACCCATTTACCAAGCCGCAGACCATGCCGACAATAACGCTCACGGCTACCGCCGCCGCGATCGCGACAGGGATTGGTAACCATTCGCTTTTCAGCACCAGGCCGGCGACCATCGCACACAGCGCCATCACGGATCCCACGGACAGGTCAATGCCACCGACGAGAATGACGAAAGTCATACCGGTCGCCATGATGAGGTTAATTGTTATTTGAGTAAGTATGTTGGTAATATTTGATTCGTCCGTAAAATGTGGAGCCGTTACGGAGAAGACGACGACAATTAGAAGAACTGCGACGCCGATTCCGGCGTCCTGCAGGATACGTTGAACAAATGCCTTCTTCGACCGTTTCGAAGAACTCGCTTCGTCAGGAATTCCACAATTAGCTTCGGGCATGGAAACGTTAGTTGATGGAAGGCTTCTTGTGATGATTCCCAGCTAGATATTCGCTGTACGCAAGCGAAAGAATGCGTTCCTCGTCAAAATCATGCCGAGAAACCTCCCCAACAAGACGTCCTCGTGATAACACAAGTATTCTGTCGCAGAGCATCATCAGTTCAGGCAGTTCGGACGAAACAACAAGTAACCCTTTGCCCTCGGCCGAAAGCCGGCGAAGCAGCGTATAGACTTCTGCTTTTGCGCCAACGTCAATTCCGCGAGTCGGCTCGTCGAGCATAAAGACTGAGGCGTTGCGGAAAAGCCACTTCGCTATGATGACCTTCTGTTGATTGCCGCCCGAAAGCTCGCGGGCTGTCTGCTCTGTGGACCGAAGCCGAATGTCGAGTTCGCGGGTCCAGCGATCAGCTGTTGCTCGTTCCATCTGCCGGCGTAATAGTCCCGCTCGGGAGACGCGCGCGAGGTCGGTTAGGGTGACATTGACGCGCACCGGCATCGCAAGAACAAGACCCTCATCCTTTCTGTTTTCAGTCAGCAGGCAGACTCCATTCCGGACGGCATCCATCGGACTTCGAAATTCGACCGGGCGCCCGCTTAGATAAATCTCTCCTCCATCTCTCCTGTCGGCGCCAAATATTGCTCGCAGGATCTCGGTGCGACCCGAACCGACTAATCCGGCAATTCCAACGATTTCTCCATAATTGAGTGCGAACGAGACATCCCGTGTACTATTACGCACGCGAAGTTTTTCGATTTGCAGTGCTGGAACGCGCGAACCCGAAGATCCGACACTTGAGGTATCCGCAGCGGCTCCAATTTCTTGGGTTGTTGTCTCGAGCCGTTGCCCGACCATCAATCGAACAAGCTCAGCAGTATTGGTAGTCGCGACCGAAAGTGTGTCAATCCTACGCCCGTTTCGGAGAACGGTCACCCGATCGCACAAATCAAAGATCTCTTGGAGATGATGGGAGACATAGATCACCGCTATTCCAGAGGCTCGCGCTGCGCGGACAATTTCAAACAGCCGGGCCACTTCACGCGGCGTAAGTGACGCCGTTGGTTCATCTAGGACCAGCAATCTGCCGGTAGACGAAAGCGCCTTTGCGATCTCCAGAAGTTGCCGCTGCGCGATTCCAAGGCGTTCAACGCGCGTTCCCGGGTCAATATCGAGGCCTACCTTGTTCAGGAGTTCAGCAGCGCGCCGCTCAAGTGTTCCTCGATCGAGCAGGAATCCGAAGCGACGCGGAAGCTTTTCAAACAAAAGGTTCTCGGCGACCGAAAGGTAGGGTAGCTGGTTAAATTCCTGGTATACTACGCGAATCCCCACCTGAAGCGCGTCGAGTGGCGTTCGAGGCTGGAACGTCACCCCCCCGAAGCGCATCTCACCCTCATCGGCTGGATGGGCACCGCATATTACTTTAATAAGCGCGGATTTTCCAGCCCCGTTCTGCCCCACCAGCGCGTGAATCTCTCCGTCGAGTACCGAGAGATCCACGCTATCGAGCGCTGTCACCCCCGGGAAGCGCTTCACAATTCCGCGCAGCTCGAGAATGGACTCCATTCGGGCTGTCTGCGAGCAATTGCCGTCTTTTCCTAAGATCCTGGAGCTACTACCAGTTTGATCGGTGTTTTGATCCAGCCATGCAGCTTTTCGCCAGCGAGGGATTTCATCGCATAGTCAATCCCATTCGCGGCCATCTGACTGCCGAACTGATCAACCGTGGCGAGGAGCTTTTTCTCCTTCAACAACGGTTGCACAGCCGGAATGTTATCGAATCCGACAACCTTGATCTTTCCGGATTTTCCTGCAGCATCGATTGCCTTGATGACCCCCAGCGCCATTGAATCATTCGCGGCCATGACGCCTTGAATATCGGGATGCGCTGTCAGCATGTTCGAGAAAACTGAATTCGCTTCTTCGGTCTCCCAGTGTGCCGTTCGAGAATCAATAAGTTCGAGCTTCCCGGCCTTGACTGCATCGTCAAACCCGAACTTCCTCTGCTGAGCGTTATCTGCTCCCGGATTCCCTTCGATAATCACCACTTTGCCGCCTTTGCCCAGGGCCTTGGCCAGTTCATCACCGGCCAACTTGGCTCCTGCGCGGTTATCGGGGCCGACGAATGCGAGGGAAATGTCAGCTTGTTTCTTGGCTTTTTCGTCAAGCGCAACATCAATATTAATGACAACAATCCCCTCTTTGATGGCCCGTGCGAGCGGAGCAACCAACGCACGTGAATCAGCGGGCGCGATAACGATCGCATCCACTTTTTTGGTGATGAAATTTTCGACCGCATTGACCTGAGTATCGATATCGGTCTCAGAATGCATCCCGACCGGAAGAAGGGTCAGGTCTCCTCGTTGCGCGACATGCTTTATCGCTCCCTCCTGCATGTCTTTGAAAAATTCATTTGCGAGCGACTTCATGACGAGGCCGACGACGGGTTTTTTCGCATCCGCTGCAGAACTTGATTGGATGCCGGGAATAGAAAGGACGCTGACAAACAACGCGGCGAGACAAAGCTTGTGGAAGCTTCTTGATCTTGCTTGAGTTAATGACCCGTCTGCGTTCGCACAATGCCGCCTTGACTTGAGGCGCGAGAACTGGACCCGTTCCAGCCATCGGAAGAGTGGGGTCGAACGCTTGTAGAAGCAGATAAGATTCATAGTCGAAGGGAAGAAATGCACTGCCTAACAATATCGCAGCAGAGAGATTTCAAGCGGGGGATTGGAGTTGATTTTCAGTCGGTTATGCACGTTAGGACGCAACCGTCAGTACAAATTTAAAGGTTCAGCACGCAGCTTCAAGCTCTATCGTTGGAAGCCGCTCATTTCGAGATTCGTATGGCAGCCGCTTTATCCAACTGCGAGCTCGTCGTAAGCGGGGTTGCGATGGGGTGTGAATAGCGCAGCTTGGTCTTCTCGGCGCAGGGCTATGAAGAACCCGTCGGCGCGAGCAGCTGCGTCACATCGAGATCGAGGTCGATCGTAAAGTGAAAGGTCTCATAGTGCGCCGGCTTGCCAGGTGTCCTCGAAACCCGCTTGCCACAGTTCGCCGCTGTTCCCGTTACGCAGCAAAGCAGCGTAGCGTGTGCGCGAAAGCCATCAAATACGTCCCATCAGTAGCAGGATCAGCAAGATGACAAGGACGGCCGCCACTCGGATAATACCCTATCCGCCTGCAGGACCACGTGGGAAGCGCTCCAATCAGGAGTATGATCGCCCAGTCCTTCAGGTGGACCTTTGGTTGTGGCCCAAAAAGGGCACTTGCCCTGAGCGGAAGGCCGCCGGCTTGGGCGATGATCTCGAAACAACGCTTGTTTGCAGCTTCATGGCAAGAAAGTCCTACTACTGCTTCGAACATCAGTCGGTGGATGAGGCACGGCAATCATGCGTGAACATAACCTTCAATATCTGTCATTCTAGTGTGATGTCCCGAAAATATGACTATATCACTTAGATTGATACTCAATGACTTACGTGCCATTTGGCACCATTTCCATTACGGGACATCACACTAGAAAACAATCTGCGCGTCGTTGGCAACGGTGGCGATGAAAGATCTCCCGCTGCGCTCGAAGCAAGGCTAAGGCGAACCCAAACGCTTGGCAACAAAACGCGCGGGTCGCCGATCTTGCGCAGCCATGAACTCGTGCAGCAATTCTCAATTCCCAGCGCCGAATTTGCCCTTGAAGCCCATGCTCTCGGCGATCCTGAAGCTCGCATTTCCAGACCATCGATGCCGGGATCGACCATACCCGCGGACCCGACGGCTACCCCTCGGACCACTTTCCGGTAACCGCGACGCTCCGAGCCCCAGCCACCACCGCACCGTAACCGCGGACTTGGCTCAAGCCGTAGCGCGCTCTATCAGAACCTGCAACCCCAGCGCTACCGCGACGCGAGACCGCCCATCCAGAAGATTCCTCCAGGCAGCGACGAGATTGGATCGCGAGGCTAACCGCGATTAATTCTCCGATCAGCAGAAGGTGTTCCCATTGGCGAAACTCGCCCTTAACCCGGAAAAATCAGTGCGCCGTGAAAAGCCACGGGTCTCCAGTGGGAGAGACAAAGCAAACCCACCCGGGAACTATTCGCTCCGCCCGGAACAGCCTGGAGGGGTGATGGAGGTAACGAAATCGCTCAAGCACTTCAGGAAAAGGCCCCTCAGGGGGTCAGGGAGCGCGCAGGCCATAACATGAGTGAACACCGAGCAAGCTTCGAAAAGGGTAATGCGGACGCCGATCCCGTTGAGTTTGGGGGAAGGCTGGCATCCTGCGGGAAGAAAAGCCCGAGTCCGGGGAAACAGGACGTAAAGAGCGAGAAGAGCACCGCGGGAGTCCGCCGGAGTAGAGGTGATGGCATGTGTGCAGAGGAAACCCGAAGGAACACGGGAGACCCGGCTTGGCGAGGGAAGAAGAACTCAACCGGAGACCCGCGAGGGGGAGGCCGGGCCGAGGCGGGAGTCGGAGAGGTTCATAAATAGCGAGGAAGCGCGTAACGAGCGTGGAGCGAAGGAGCCTCAGTTCCAAGGCGACGTGACAAGTGGCAAGAGAGCGGAGATTGGCGAGAGCCTACCGCCTCCATTTAAGCTCTGGGAGCTGCAAGAAGCGTTGCATGCCAAAGCGAAGGGAAATCCGAGTTATCGGTTTTACGCGCTCTATGACAAGCTCTGTCGGGCGGATGTTCTGGCCGAGGCGTGGCGGAGATGCCTTGCCAACGGCGGGGTAGCCGGAGTCGATGGTGTCAGCTTCGAGAAGATCGAGGCCTATGGAGTGAGCCGATGGATTGGAGAACTGGCGCAAGAGCTGCGGGAGAGGAGTTATCGTCCTGCGGCGGTTCGCCGGGTGTATATCCCGAAGCCCGATGGGAAACAAAGACCCACGGCCAGTGCCGGCACCTCGGACTTTATGTTTCCGACACAACCACTGACGCAGCCGATAAGAGCAATGAGCGTCCACTGCGCGATAGACTTTGCTCACGGGCCCAAGGCAAAAGTAATTGCCCCAGCCTCGAAGCAGCGCATTGAGTTCTTCTACTTTCTCGGCCGCTTCGCAGCACAGTGTCCCGCGCTGCGTCTTCTGGCTAATTCGCTGGATAATCCCGGCAATCTTCTTCGTGCTAGGTCGCGTGCCGATATATTCCCGCCCGTTCCTGGTCGAGTAGCATCGCCCAAAGCGGTATCCCAGGAAGTCGAAGGACTCCTCGGGCACCTTACACAGACGGGTCTTCTCAGTGTTGACCCTTAATCCCAGCTCTCCCATCAAGGCGCTCATCGCCGCGTAGGCCTGCTCTCCGCTTTTCCTACAGAGGATAACGAAGTCGTCGGCATAGTTGACGATGCGCGCCTGTAGCCCGGGTTTGCCGGGGGGCCGCCCCGCCCCCAATAGATCGAAGGAGAGTGTGCGGGGAAGAATTTGCAAAAAATTTCAGAAATTTTGGAATTTTGAATTCATTCTGAAATTCCAGGGGATTCCGCAGCCTCGGTTTCACAGGAGCAGAAGATCTTGCAAGAAAGCTGTAGGAAGCTCCAAGAACGCAAATGTGCACAGCGACGAATTGATGCGTCGCCGGAGTGACAATGGATTCAAGGAGTGACATGGATTCCAAACAGCCCCAAATGGCGGGCACAGATTAGAATTTTCCGGTAAGCTCTACTATCTGGGAACCTTCACGCACAAGGAGCGAGCCGCGATGGCTGACGATCGTGCGCCTGTAGCACTTTGCGGTGAATACGCCGGCTTGAATTTCCAGAAAGGAAATATCGGGCGAAAGATCCCCCAGGACGACAGCCGGCGCTATGGTCGGAATCTTTTTTGGAAACTTCAAGAGGGGGGCCCGGGTTGAATCTATCGTTCCCATGCGTTTTAAGGAATTTGGTAACATATGAAGGTCACAACTCTCTTCGGCAGTGTAATTTCAGGTGAAGGAACAGGTTGGAAGCTTTCCGTGATCATGCTGCTTAGTGCGTTTGTGGCGTGTCCTCTCCGAGCGCAGGCCCCTCCGCCAGAGCCGCCGGCGGCGCCTCCACAGAGCGCCCCTCAGCAACTCTCCCAAGAAGAACTCAACAGGCTCCTCGCCCCCATCGCCCTTTATCCGGATGCACTGATTGCGATAATCCTGCCGGCTTCCACTGTGCCCTCCGATTTGGTGCTTGCAGAGCGCTACATCGCTTCCAATGGCGATCCAGGGCAGATCGCTGATCAACCGTGGGACGACAGTGTCAAGTCACTCGTGCGCTATCCGGATGTTTTAAAATGGATGGATCAAAACCTCGAGTGGACGACGGCTTTGGGCGGCGCCTTTCTTGATCAACCAGCGGATGTTATGAACTCCATTCAGGCTCTTCGGGCGGAGGCAATTGCCGCAGGCAACCTTACCGACACCCCGCAGCAGCGGGTGGTCCGAGAAAAAACCTGTGTCCGTATCGTCCCCGCGGAACCCGACGTGATCTATGTGCCACAATACGATCCGGAGGTGGTTTATGTGCAGCCTTATTCCGAGGATTTCGGTCCCCTGTTGACATTTAGCGCGGGATTTGCGGTTGGCTCTTGGCTCAACTACGATTGCGATTGGGACCGCCGAGGTATCTATGTTGGTCAGTGGCGCCCGGGATGGAACCAAAACAGAAATTGGGATCGCTGGGATCAAGGCCGAAATTGGGATCGCGGCGATCGTGAACCAAACTGGGACCGCTGGAGTGAAGGTCCAGAGCGGGACCGCGGTGATCGCGGCCGAAACTGGGATCGTGGTGGCAGAGGCCAGAACAACGGTCTCGTCAATGTCGTAAACATCAACAGCGACACCGCGCGTCAGTGGAAACCGAGTGCGAGCAGCCAACGCCGTCAAGCGCAACATCAGCGCAGCAATCGTGCGAATGCCCGGCTTTCAAGCGTCAATGCCTTGGACGCCAATCCTCAATCGAGCGGAGAGTCCGCGCCTTCGATAGCTAGAGGGGTGCGTTGGCGCGCGAACCACATCCCCAAACCCTCACGTGCAGATTTCACAAGTCAGACGAATGAGAGAATTCGCCGCAACTCGCAGGATTCGAACGCATCAAACGCTTCACGCGGATTTCCCCCGTCACCCAATGTGGACCCTAACAATGCTGAAGTATCTAACGCAAAGCCAGGAGGGCGAGGTAAAAACCACAAAGTGGCCGCGCCGAGCGTGGCTCCCAGTGTTCCGGGCGAGCAGGGGGCCCCACCACAGGGCGGCGGTCAGGGCAATCCCCGAAACTTGAACAAACATGCACGCGGCGGCGATCAAAATCTAGCAGCCAACACCGCCGGAGTGGCCAACGCCGCGCCAGGAGGGCGGGGCAAAAACCACAAAGTGCCCGCGCCGAGCGTAGCTCCCAGTGTTCCCGGCGAGCAGGGGGCCCCACCACAGGGCGGCGGTCAGGGCGGCAATCCCCGAAACTTGAACAAACATGCACGCGGCGGCGATCAAAATCTAGCAGCCAACGCCGCCGGAGTGGCCGACGCCGCGCCAGGAGGGCGGGGCAAAAACCACAAAGTGCCCGCGTCGTCAACGATAACTCCCAATGTTCCGGGCGAGCAGGGCGCGCCACCAAAGGGTGGCGGTCAGAAGAGCGCTCCTCGCAACTTGACTAAGCATGCACAGGGCGGTCATCACTCAACTGGCCGAGTCAATAATCAGCCGCCCGCATCACCGTACAGCGTGTCGACGCAAAAGCACCAGAAGCACGTTGACCGCTCCCAAAGCTCGTCTCCTCATCTGAACAACGCTCCACGCCCCTCGAATGGGCAGAAACACCAGCAGGAACACGCCGCGCAGTCTGCACCTTCGCGAGCGAAGCAAAGCAAGCCGTCACAGCCACCACCTGCGGCAGCGCATCAAGGGAAACATTCCCAGCGTTCCGCGGCTGCTGCGCACCAAAAAACTGCACCGCAGGCCTCTAATGCGCCCCAAGGCAAAGGCAAGGGTAAGGGCGGCGGGGAAAAGAAGCCCCACGAGAAGAAAAACAAAGACGGCACCTGAGTCCGTAGGCTGACTCAATGAACAAGGGAAATGTTTCGGCTTCGTGCGGCGTTGACCTTACTCACGTCGGGCTCTTGCCCCTCCGCTCAACGTGACTACGCCACCGCTGTAGCTGAGGATCCTCCGCCGCTCAGACGATCGCTTTAAGCCAGGCGCGTCGGGTAGGCGGTCAGCGAATTCTGCGTAAGCTGGCACCGTCCGCCTAGGCGGTGATCCGCTTCAAAAGAGAATCCTCATCCATGCTCGTCTGCCTTATCAGAAATTCGAATGAGCGCCTTCAACTCGCGAGCACCGACCGCTTCATGAACGACCATCCATGTCGCGCTCGAATGTTCCCTCTTCGATTGCACGGCTTCTCGATCGTCTTGAAGGGCAAGAACCATGCTGACAAGTCCGATGGCATTGCCGCATTCGTCAATGACCGCTGCTCCGCTTGAGCCCGGCGCCCAATCGGTGCTTACATCGAGCACGAATGGCGCAGCACCACCATTCTCCTGCTTCGCCAATTCGGCCAGGCGGTTCACAATGCCGGCCGAAAAGTAGCTCCGCTCTCCCATCGGATCGCTAAAGCAAAAGACGCGGTCGCCCGGGCGCGCATCCTCGCTGAGTGGCAAGGGACTTGTCCTTCCTGTTGCTTTAACCCGTAAAATACAGACGTCGGAAGCCTTATTTGCGGCGGCGATTTCCGCCACCGGATAGACGATTCCCTCATCGTCTACTACAATCAGGCATCCTTTGCTCATTGCCCTGTCCTGCTCCAGGACGTGATACGCAGTCGCGACAGCGCCGTCCTCTGTAAGGAAAAAGCCACATGAGAGATCGAGGCGCCATCGCTTGCAGCCCTTGCAGAGATAATAATATCCCACGCGCACAAAGCTCTTGCGCGCCGATGCCCAGAGAACTCGCCCTTCCATGGGTCTGTCGCGCGGTTGTGGAAGACTCAGCTGGCACGAGCCGCGGCTCAACTGCTCCTTAACGACCGATATGGGCAAGGAGAGACCCTGCGAATACAGTTCCTCCGCCCTCTTCCGCAGCACAGGATCTTCGCTAACTTCCTTATCTGCCTGATAAACCGGAATACCCTGCGTCTCGCTTCTCAACGAGCCAATGACCGCAAAGATAGCGAGAATCAAAAGAGAGTGCTTCATGAACAGGTGAGCATAGAATACACTGTTTGTTGCCCGTTCAAATTGGTCTTTTCACCCGGGTAGCTGCTTTCGGCGTTGCAGACCGTAATAGCGGTTGCACTGACGATGGCATGGCAGCACGGCTGAATTGGGCTCAGAAAGGCGAAGGCATCGAGTATCCCCTGCCGGGGTTCGCTCTGGTTCCCATTATCCGCAGAGAAGGCAAACTGGCGCTCGGTGCGGCGACCGCAAACAAGGTCGAAACATCTGAACCGACAGGATGCCATATTGGCGTAGCGCGTCGCGACCAAATGTAGGTCAAGCTTGATCTGCGTCAGCTGAGCAGCCCCGCACCCTACATTTGTGCGGCGTGGCCATTAATTCCGGATGACGTCTGAAGCATGCTTATTCTTGAAACGCATCGACCGCGGGGGGCCCGGGTTTTGCCGGGGGGCCGGTCCGCCCTATAAGGTCAATCGAGTTGTTCGAGAAAAATTTGCAGAAATTCTGGAAGATTCGGAATTTGTTTGGCATGGATGCGGCAACGGTGCAGCTGGCGGCGTCTTCTGCGATGCGACAAACCAGGAACTCTCCAAAAGCTCTTGCGCCAAACCTCGCTACCGGCCAGCCATCAGTATGGACTGCAAATAGCGGAAGGCATGGTAACGTCCTTTGAGAGCTATGAGCGGGAACTCGAAAAATACTGGACAAAAACGCTCTTCTTCCAATTCAGCTGAGGAATACCGCCGTTACCTGATTCGAGTGATGCGCACAAGGGCCGGCGACGTCAGTCCGCATGATGAGGTGTGCCAGTCCCGCAAGCAAATAACCGGCGACGTGCGTCACGGTTCGATCAAGCGCGTTGCCTCGGCTGTGGGCGAGGGTTCTATTGCCATCGAGCTTGTGCATCAATACCTGGATCGATTTTGACTACCATCGCACAAATGACGGACAGCGAGGCGGTGACGAACCTGCTCCGCAAGGTTCCCCTCTTTGCGAACGAAGATGAGGTTTGCATCGAGGAGACGGAAGAATGGCGGCTGTGCGAAGGCGAATTATTCGTCAAGTGGGCTCTGGATGCTCGTTACGAGATTTCTCGCCCAAGTGCCAACGATCAGCGCGGCATTAAACGCGGCATGTCGTTTGTCGGAATGGGCGATACCAAAATCAAAAGCTTCTCGCTCGCTTGGGCCACGATGTCGAGAATGGTCAGCATCGCCTGCACTGTCTTCTGGTGATCCTCAAGCTTCTTAGTCGCTAGTACCTTTTCAACGAAAAGCTGCGCGAATTTGTAACTGGCCTCTTCGACTTTCTCCCGTCTATCTAGGTTGCTTATTTGGAAGGTGTTGAATGCAGAAATACCAGCCGCCGCGAGCGCGATAAATGCACTCATTGCCGTCATCCGGTCGTTCCAACTCTTAAGGAAGCCAGCTGAGGAAACCCGATCCAGTGCGAATTGGTCGTCAGATTCAGCCATACTAGTGCAACGTATCAGATGATTCGGACACACCTACCCTCCCAGCGCAGCTGTGTGTCACAGCCGCGTATACAATTATCCGTAGCCGCATTTTCTGTTACACTGCACTAGAATCTCGCTGACGACCGTTCGACCACGAAAAACTGAAATTGTTGATCCAATCTAACCCCTTCCCGCCGAAGGTAGGAGGCAGCGGAATGACCCGCCGGACCACGGCACCAGGACCTCCTCCTGCAGCTTGGTCTATGTAGAGTGCGAAGGCTCCAGAACTCATTGTGCTCTCCTTTAAGATGCTTGGGTATTTGCCGAGGACGAGATTCCTTGTTAGGGGCGTCCGCGCCGCCAGGTTTGTTGGTCACTGCCGGACGCGGGGCGCGTCACGACCTGGAAGTCCCCGTCTAGGGTGGCCTCAAGGAACCGGCCGCTGCTCACCTGCTGAATCGTGAAGAAGCCACCGCCGAAGTCGAAGAGGCGCCAGCGCTGCGTGTCGTTGTTCTGCTGCGGGCGCGTGACCACGCGGAAATTAAGGCTTGCGATCTCGTGTGCGTCGAGAAATCGGCCGCTGCTGACCTGTACGATGGTGTGGACGTTGCCGCCCACTTTGGTCAGCCTCCAGTGCTGGGTGTTGTTGCTCTGTAACGGCCGGGTGACCACGTTGAAGTCCCGTTGCGGGATCTCGTGAGCGTCCAGGAATCGTAACCCGCCGCCTTGCAGTCTGACGGTCTGCTGACCAGGGGCGATATTCACCCCGGTGATTGATGTTGAATCTGGTTCTGTCGTGCTTGACATGACTACTGACTGATATTTAACCGTTTCGTTATGGTTGGCTTCATATGATTACAAAGGCATTCGCAACGCCGAGTTCCAGAGTTTCTCAAAAAATCTGGCGATCGAAGTCCGATTTGTGAGTGGGTTGCGGAATGCTCCCACTGCCGGAACTCACCCTTGAAGCCCATGCTCTCAGCAACCTGAAACGTCGAGATAACGCAGCGCTCGATTTCGTCGCTGGATTTCGGTAGTGTCGCTGCTTGGGGAGTAGGGACTTGCTTGGCCATGCCCGCCAACGTGACGCAACCCCGGCGTACCCCGGATCCGCGGCATACGGGAATTGATCGTCGCCCGGGCGACATTATTCCCCGCCCTCAGGCAGACCTACTATCGCCCTTCGAGAGTTCGCTGGGCTTCTTAAAAACAACATCCTTGAAGTGCGGACCTAAAGTCTTCCGAACCTCAGCCAAAAGGCGAGAACTGTCAGGGTGCAACTCCGAAAAGAGCTTCTCGCGCCATTCATGTCGCTCAATCCATAAATCGCTGAGTGCGACGAAAATCACGTTGAGTTGAGCCGCCTCAAGGGAAGTTCTAGAAGCAAAATCCTTGATCGCCGCTCTTCTTTGAAGTGCGGACAGATTGTTCCCTTTGTTGATGCGTTCCAAATCGTGAACGAGCGTGTTTCGGTGTTCGAGGAAATCTGAAAGCAAGGCTTCAAAGTTATCGCAGGTCCGACACGCTTTTGTAGCTCACCAATTAGTTCACCAAGCATCTTCTTGCGGCGATTTTGCTCGTCTATCTGTTCAAGCATCTCGATTGACGTGATAGGCTCGTCTGGGAACAGGTGAGCGAGACAAAATACCACCAATTTCTCGGCACTTTGGCAGGCGATCAGCGCGGCCCCTACGCCCGAACAAAGCGACTCCCAGCTTTGATCCTCCTCTGTGCTCATGCCGTTTTTGCATAGCACCAAGCCGGACTGCCGAAAAGCCGGGATTCCAACTCCGGCTCTTGCCTTCACCAATCGGGCACATGAAGCCTCGGCCTCTGCGCTATGCTGACCCTCCCGGCGAATCGAAAGGCCTACAGCGCGCCACAGTCAAAGCGGAAACCGGCAATACGCAAGCAGGAGCGGGCCCACACGCGCGAGACCGGGAAGGAGAAGAAGCCGCGGCATGCAACGGCGCCGCGGTAGCCGCGAGTTGCGAACGGATCGATGCGCTTCTGGCGCAGAGGACTTCAACGACGAGGTCCGGGATTGGTGTCAGGGAGCTTTCTTTGCGCTGTGTTCAGCCATGCGCGCACATAGCATTGCCGGCATGCGACGTTGCTATACAACACTTATCCTGGGCCTGATCGGTGGCGCCGTGGTTCTGGCACAAGACGCACAGACCCCGCAGGAAAGATTGACTCCGAAGGAAATCGAATGGCCGGCTGCCGCGCCGACGCTCGGCACTGCAGGAGTGGCGGGATTACAGATTGTCGTCCTAAAAGGAGACCCCAAGAAGCCGGGACTATACACGCTGCTGCTGCGCCTTCCACCAAATACGAAGATTCTGGCGCATTCCCACAAAGATGACCGGACTGCCGTTAATTCCTCGGGCGCGGCAATTGTCTGATATCGAGGAATCGCTCTGCAACTCTGGCGTCTGAACTGCGAGTTCTTGGCCGCCATGTAGATGTCAACCCGCGCTCCCAGGACCTCGTTGCGGGTCTTGTCCTCGGGAGCAATCTCCTCAAGGACCAGCGCCGCAGCGTCGAACATTCCCAACTCGAGATAGCCACTTGAAGCAAGGACATGCCTTTGCCACTCGGTTCTCAAGGGATTGGAGCCTCTTGGAGGAAGAAAAAGGGCGCTGTTGTGGCTACCCAGGTGATCAAGAGAAAGACGCCGGCCGTGACAGCGAGCATCAAGAGCGAGCCGAAATGGTGATTGGCCGCCGGCGCAATTCGCGTTTTTCTTCCATGGGCTGGCGGTTGGAGATCCTCTGGTGCGAGGTCATCGAACAAGCTCCTCTGCATCTCAGATGTCGGGGAGGGAAGGAACCGTTCGGTCGTTTCGTGGATGAAAGCCAAAAGCGGATCCCATTGCGGCTGCTCGATATTGCGATAGAAAAAGTCGATCCAGCCTTCGTGCCCGTGGTAAATACGGATCAGTCCGGAAGCACCATCTAAGGCGCAAACGCTTGATCCCAGCGGAATCGAGATTGCCTTGAGCGTCTCCTCAAGTGCTTCCAGTTCCTCGAGCGGAAATTCGCATTCCCGAAATTCACCGTGGAAGTCCTGGGTGGCAACATAGCCGCATCTTTCGTCGGCGTCCCCCCAGCGTGCCAGGCCGAAGTAGGTGCCGTGGCTGAAGTCGCTCGGCGGCGTATACCACTCCAGAACTGGGTCGAACCAAGCGTACGACGCCAAGGCCAGCTTCAACCCCAAGTCAACCGGATGCCAAGGGAAGGGATTCATTGCTTCATTAATATAGCGCGATGCGACTATCTTTCCAAGGGCGGTTCGGCAAAAGTCGGCACACTCATCCTTCCGTTGTCACCCCAGGGAGCCTCAAGTTTAGCGAATCACCTCCGCAGCCTTGTTGTCGTTGCGCAGGGTGATGAAAAGCGGAAGTCGCCTCCAAACCCGGAAGCGATTCTTCTTGCGTCCGAGGGCAAAGCCACCTTAGACACTTCTTCTTTGTAGACTGCGTCGTCGAGACGACGAAGAAAGAATGAGAGCAGCCCTGCCGGAAACGACGATCACCAAGACGGGCGTTCAACAAATTAACGTCGGCGAAGTAAAGGTTGGACCGATTTCGATCGCACGGTTGGTTCTTAGCGATCTTCATGTTGAGAGCTCGACAGGCATCGCGCGCATGCGCAACGGGGTTATCACGATCACACTCCAACTTTCTTTGGACTGGAAGGTGGGGGTGACGATTGATACACCCTTGGGCGATGTCGATTTCAGCCGATCGGGATCCGTAAATCTGGGCTTGTTGGAGTTTTCGCTCGGTCTCGGAAACATTACGCTGCCCGGCTTTGCGAATCTTTCCTTCGACATCGCAAGCCTGCCCGTCACCAACGTAGCGGCAGTGGTCGGACCGATTCAGAATCTAAATTTGGGCCCTGCAATTGCCGAGCAAATCCGAGCCGCGAATATCGGAGTTCCAACCGCAGGATTTCAACTCGCCGGTCTCCAATTAAGCAAGCTGCGCGTAGAGGGACTCAAGATACCCGCCGCGGATCTGGGACGGGCCACCATCGATCACCTTCAGGGAGGCGCGCTTCCTCTAACCAACCTAAAGATTCCGAACCTGGAGCTTCCACAGGCAAGGATCCCAGACCTGAAGAGCTCCAACATCGATGCGAGTTCGAATCCTGCAACAAAAGGCCTCCACGCCGATCTTGGCCTCCTGGAGATCACGCTATCGGTCACTACGACAGCGCGCTTTCAAATCGATGAGCTGCGGGTCGAAAACATTAAAGCAGCATCCAGGATTGGCGCTATTGAGCTTACGGATGTGGTGTTGCCCTATGAAGTTTTCGACCTGACGCTCTCTCAAATCGGAATCGAAACAATCGAAATCCCGCAATTGGAGGTATCCTGAGAATGGCAAAGGCATCCAAGACGTCCAAAGCCGAGGTCAAGGGAGTAGAAGTTCAGAAAATTGACAATCGTATCTCGCTGGAAAGCATCCTCGAACAAGTCAGTGAAAAGGCTGGGACTCAGGTCCGGTCGCGAAGCGCGTCATCGGCCACTAAAGACCGCGCAACCAGAATCAAGGAACTCTCTGCAGAGTTGGCACGGGAGATCCGCGAATTGAGGAAGGAATCGGCGGCTTCTCAATCTGCCCAAAAAGGCCCGAAGCGGCGTTGACTTGCTCTATTGGTCGGGCCGGCGGGAATTCGAAGCCACGACCTTCTCAACCCATTCAAAGTGGCGGCGACTGTCCATTCCGCCAGCTGGGGGACAAACGAGCCTCACTGGCCCCGTGTGCCGACGCCGAGTGGCAGGGCGTTGGCATCTTTTCAAGCCCAGGCAATCGGAAAACGCGAATTGGTACACCGGCGCCTGGGGAAGCGCCTGTTGAGCACCTTCCTGCGGCGTGAGAATAGCGCGACCTCCCGTCCGCGCTTCACAGCGATGCTGCGATAGCCGTCGATGTCCACTTCTCGCCCGCTGGCAGCGCCGGGACCGACTTGCACTGCATCGGTTCGATGAAAGCAGCTTCTATGTGCTTCTGGCGTCTCAGTGTCGAGGCAGCACCTCGTGCCTGTAAATTTCGCGCAATTAATTCACGGAGTCCTCCGGCCGACTTTTCGAAACCTCCCCAACCATATAGGCGCGCAGAGGGGAAGTTATCTTGGCCACTAATAGAGTCTGGTCTGCCGCTGTAGCGCTTGAGCAGTCACAAAGCAAATGAGTGCAACCACCGCCAGCCCAGGCACTATCAGATGGGCCAAATGCAAGCCGACCTTATCGGCTAGGCCACCTAGCAACGCCGGAGTGACCAGGATGCCCAAGGCGCCAGCCAATGAGGCGCGTGCGCTTGCGGTGTCGGCTCGTGTGCCCGCGGCTCCCATGGCCAAACCGAGGGTGAGCGGATAAAGTAGCGCCACCCCGAGGCCGAGCACAAAAAGCCCCACAAGGGCCATTGATGGCCGCGGTAGTCCCCAATAAATGAGGAAGCCTAGACAAGTGACCAGCAGGGCCAGCGGAAAGAGCCGCTGGGCCGCAATGACGCGAAGAAGGCTGCTTGCAGCCGTACGTCCGGTCAACATGCCTACACCGAAGACGGCGGCTGCCGCAGCGGAGGATGCCGCCGACAAGCCCACGACGTGCTGCAGGAATTCTGGCGCCCACAGCAAAATGCAAAATTCAATAGCGACCGCCATGGTGAGCGCGCACCAATAGATCCAGTAGGGGGCAGGCAAGCTTGCGTGGCCCGAGGTGGAAATTACGGGCGAATCGGGAAGCGGCGTTCTACCAAACCAAAGTAGAATTATTCCGCCAAAGACCACACCGACAAGCACGGCATTGCGCCAGCTTAAAGCAACTGAGAGACACAGGCTCATCACTAGAGGCGCCACGATTCCGAAGGCGTAGGCAACAGCGCTAGCCTCGGCAAGGGCCACATTGCGTCTATCGCCATGGAGCTCAGATAGGACAGCGGTTACTACGATCCAGATCAGACCTCCCGACGCTCCCATGAGCGCGCAACTGCCTATACTAAACCACGCCGCTGAAGCCACGCAGAGCAAGACGGCCCCCGCGGACATACCCAACATACCAAGCCAAAGGACCCGGCGGCGACCGTATCGACGTATAAGCCAATCTCCGAACATGCCGGTGACAAATCCTGGCGCGGCGAACGCACTAGAATGCAAAATGACAGCGCCGTAACTAAGACGGAGCTCGGATCTCAGGAAAGGAATGATATTACCCTGAATTGCGAGGAGATACATGAAAAACCCACTCATCAGGTAACACAACCAAGTGACGGGGCCGCGTTTTATCCCGCCTTCCCTGACGGAGTGAGTATCTGAGAGTGCTTTCATTCGAGGCCTTTCCTGAAAGAGGCTGCAGCGGCTCGGTTTTTGTTACACCGAGATGTTGGGCGCATTTCCGGGATAGGTTAACCACAGTGGCGGTTAATTTGTGGTGCTCCTTTGCGCTTACTGGAATCTCTTATGTTACTCAATAGAAGATCTTGGTATGTTTTGCGTTTTGAGCAGGCAATGGCCTGCGCTTCGGACTCCAAAAAGTTCGGCGCTTTGGGATCAAAACCTCATGACGGAGTGTGGCGCGTGCGCTACGGCGGTAAGGGCATTATGATTTACTGGCATGTTGAGAAGTACGGGGCCTGCATCTACTCTCAGTTGAAAACCTGTTCCTCGTCCGAAGTCGCGGCCATGATGGGTTTGGCGTCCGCGATACACTCAAGGATCATGGCTTGGCCTGCACCCCTCAAGCCCTCCGGCGCGAGACGCGCGAGATTCTTGCGGCCCCTGCTGTTTCTGGCGCGGGCGGCTCAATCTGCGCGGAGAGGCTTAAAATTCTGCCCAGTGAAACCAAAAAGTCGCAGTAAACTCGTAGGTCGGCGTTTTCGTTTGATGAGATTAGTTGCTGTAAGCCACTGATTAGCAAACACAGCCAGCACCCGGATTCGAACCGGGGACCTACTGATTACGAATCAATAGGCATTTTTGGTTTGCTAAAAATGCTCTTGCCCTGTCGGCTAGTTCGTCAACGAACACTTGCGCAACCTCACCGAGCTTCCCGCGCCAAAACACCCCAATCGGCAGGCCTAGGAAACCGCTGAGCGGCAGCAGGCGTAATCCGGAATCGCGCTGCAACTCTTGCGTCTGCACCGCAGGTCCGGCACCGTGTCCGTTGCGCACGTAGATCGACACTGAATCCTGAAAACTGGTCTCTATCGCCGTCCTCCAAACCATGTTTCGGCGCACCATTTCCTTTTGAAATTACCGCGGTAATAACTCGTGCGGCGGCAGGCTGATCAATGGAACCTTTCCGGCCGCACCCTCCTTCAGCAAATCTGCCGCGCGCAGATGTGTTTGATCAGCCCTCACGAGTAGGCAAAGCGGAAGACGGACCAAGGTCACGGAGCGAAAGCCGGGCGGTAGCCGCTGAGCGCAACGGGTGTTAGCCAGACCTATCCTGTGACGAAGCACCGAAAAGGCCCGCTTCGTCACAAATTATGCCCGTTTCGACACAAAGCAGCTGCGGGCTGATTGACGGTTAGCAATTGGTGCCGGTGTAACGCGAGCGCGATGAGGCACCGCAACATAATAGGACCACAGGTCCGAAGGCTGCGAAACCAGCGCGGATGGTCGCAAGAGCAACTTGCTGCCAAGCTCCAGATTGCCGGATGGGATGTGTCGCGCAACGGCCTCGCCAAGATAGAGACACGCATACAATGGATGCGCGACTATCAGCTCGCATACCTGCTCAACGTATTCCGGGTGGATTACGCAGATCTCTACCCGGCTTCACTCGACCCGCGGGGAAGATATTTGGATGATAGGCTGAGGAAGCTGATGAATACAAGGTTCTAGGGCGATTTTATGGGCCTGTCATTTTGTTCCCAAACACGAACAAAACTCTTCGAAGGATAGGCGATCCTCGCGACATGAACATACTGCTGGCTCAATCCGCTTCACTCGACGGCGCGATGTCCGAAGGACTCGGAATCATCGCAAAGTTTCTCTACATCATCGCGGTCATCGTCATCGCCCACGGCGGCTGGCAGGTGCGCTCCGGCAACGCCGACATGGGCAAGATGTCCATTGTCGGCGGCCTGCTTCTCGGTCTCGCCGTAGTCATCGCCGACGCGCTCTTCCAGGCGGGCGGGATGCCAACCATCGCAATCGGAAGATGAGCACGCCCGTCATCAACACGCACGCCGGAGACGACAGCGACGGCAAGCTCTGGGGCATCGAGGGAATCAACATTCTCTTCATTCTGGCGGGGCTGCTCTTGAGCGTCGGCCTTTCGCTGATGCTCTTCCGACAACAGGCCCACTCGCCGGCGTTCAGCTTCGGCGTCGGCTCGCTCCCCCTCGTCCTCGCCTGCGTTTACGTCTTCGCGCTCCGGCAGGGCAGGCCGCGTTCGTACGACACCGACCTTCTCGAAACCCTTCTCGGCGGCCGTGCGTGGCTACCGCCGCGCAGTCAGCCGCGTCACCCGCTTTCACCATGAAAGCGCCTAACGGCTGGATTTCCCACGACCTGTGCATCTGGAACGAACTCGACCGGCGCGGGTTTGTCTCCAAAGGATTCGTGCTGGAAATCCCGGATTTGCGGCACGGGAGCGACCGCGCCCTCGACGGCTTTTATGAAAGCGTCCGCCAGTTTCTTCACACGCTGGAGGAATCCACCCGCGCGCAATTCCGCTGGTCCGCGGATTCCGACTACCGGGAGGAATTGCTGTCCTACAACAGGATCACCGAAGAACGCTGCGAGCCGGATTCGTGGGCGGCGATGACCCGGAATGAGCGGTTCAACCGCTACTGGCAGGCGATGCAGTCGGGCCGGCTTCGCCGTGAGAAGCTCGTCCTCTTTCTCTCGAAGCGCATCACCACGAATGCGCCCGCGAGCGCGGACAAGCAACTCCTAGTCGATCATTACCGGCGCGTTCTGCATCAGTTCAACGAAGCGTTCGACCAGCACCGGCGCGTCATCGCCTCGCTCTTCGAGCCGCACGGCTGCCGGGTCACCGCCATGTCCACCGAGGATTTGTTCCGGTATTTCGCCACCTTCCTGAACCCCTCCTATCTCAAGCGGGAGAACTACGACCCGATCCGCCAGTTCAGGCCGGAGGAAACCATCCACCAGAACTGCTGGCATCAGGGCGTCCAGGCAGGGCGGAACTTCGGATTCTTTGCGGACGGATACTTTCACAATCTCATCATTCTCAAACGCCGTCCGCAGCGCACGCGGCGCGGCCTCTTTCTGGGCGCTGACCTCGCTGCCATTCCTCGATTATTCGATCACCGTCAATCTCTACCCACTCAATGTTCGCAAGGAAATTGATCGGACCGAAAAGTCGCTCGAACGTGTGCGCGGCGACTATCGTGCAGAGGGCAAGCATTCGCTACTCACGGCCAGAGAGGTCAAGGAGCAGCAAATCCGGCGGCTGGCTCAGGGCGATTCGGTTCCCTTCAAATACGATTTTGTCGTCCACGTCTGGGACTCAAGCGAGGACGGCCTAGTTTCCAAGACACGGCAAATCGAAGCCGCCTTCAGCCAGATGGAGGACGCCCAATGCTGGACCTCCAACGTTTCCTCGGCGGCCACGACGAAGAACATCTGGTTTCAGACATGGCCGGGCTGGCTATGGGGAGCATACGATTACCATGCCGATCACGGCATGGACGAATGGCTCGCCGATCTGCTTCCGCTCACCTCCACTTTTACGGGTCATCTCGACGGGGCTGAAGCCCTTTACGACGGGTCGAATCACAACCTGATCGGCGTCCGCAATTTTCTCTCGGGCACGCCGCAGCTCGCGGTTCTGCTGGGCATGACCCGCGCTGGGAAGTCTGCCTTCATGTGCGACCTGCTTTCGCAGACCGATCCGTATTACGATTTCACGCTCATCGTCGAGGAGGGGCTTTCCTACAGGATCTGGACGCAGGCTCAGGGAGGCACTCCCATTGTGATTCAGCCGGACGGCGACCTGACCCTCAACTACCTCGGAACGTCGCGGTGAGCGGCAGACGCGCGGTCTTGTATTCGGCAACCGCCATCGCCTGGCGGGCTACGATGTCAGAACGGGAGGCGTCCTCGGAAATCCATTCTTCAAAGCGGTCAGTGTAGAGCTGTTCGACATATTGGGTGATCTGCGCGAGGCGCAGGCTTCGCCTGTCTTCATCGGCGGGATCGCCCGCCATTTTCGCAACCAACGCGGCGGCGGTGGTGATCTGGAGATTGGTCAACGGACCGCCCTGCGTGTCGGTTCCGCGGCGGGCGCTGCCGCGGGAGCATTGGTCGGCTCGAAAGCGTCCAACAATCCCGCCGCCCCGGTCGTAGGCGCGGCGGGCGGCGCGGCCATCGGGGGCATCGGCACGATCCTCGCGATCAACTCCGTGAAGTCCGGTCAGAGAAAACAATTTCAGCAGGGATATGACCAGGGCGCATCCGACACCGTCAAACGCCAATACTGGATTCTGCAAAACCTCCGCAAGGGCAAACAGGAACCCGCCTACCGGATGACCTATTACCGGTTCACCATTCCGCCCGATCCGAACGTCCCGGTAAAGACCGTCCCGCGGGACATCGCCATCCCCATCTACGAATGACTGCCCCTGCAAAACCTCAACCCAAAGGGATATGAACAAAACACTCCTCATAAGTGCAGCAGCCGCGGTTGCCGCCGCGCCTATTGCACATTCACAGATCGTTGTCGCCGCGCCCGGCGTCGAGGCGAGGCAGGATCACAAGAACATCTTCGACGCACTCAAGTATGCGTGGGAACAAGCCCAGTGGGCCGACAAGCTGGCCACGCTCCACAGCACGCTCACCACGGTTCGGGAGCACCTGGAGACGGCGAACCTTGTCAAACAGGCCATCGGCGACCCGGTCGCCGCCATTGCCCTCATCGACAACGGCCTGTTCTCGGACTTCCTGCAAGATTCGGGAATCGTGGATACGCTGACCGACCTCGCCGGCATCGCGGAGGAAGGCGTCCAGTTGTCGGCGACGATTCAGGAATTGTTCGAGCCAATTGACATGTCGGGGTGGACGGATGTGTCCACGTCATTCGAGGGCGTGGCGTCCTTCCGCGATCCCGCCGACCCCTTGAGGCGGTTCCGCGCCGTCGAAAACGCGTACTCGCGATTCGAGGTTTTGCTGCTCCAGGCGCGCAGCAAACGCCAAACGCTCAAGAGCCAGATCGCGCGGCTCAACATCCAGTTGAAGAACGCGAAGGACGACGCCGAAGTCCAGAAGCTCGCCGGTTCGCTCCAGGCAGCGGAAACGGCCCTCATCGACCTCGATGACATGGTGGATACAGCGCACCAGCAGATGGAGTCGCTGCAAGTGCTGAACGAAAATCGCAAGGAGCAGGAGGAAGTCGCCGCGGACGAGATCAGCCGGGAACGAAACCTCGAACTCGCGCGACTCGCCGCGGAGGCGGAGGCCGAACTGCCGGACTTCAACGAGCCGAACTCGGACCTTCCGCCAGGATTCTGATGCCATGTCCGCACTCTCCAATCTCTACTCCGCCGCCGAAGACATTCGGAGCCTGCTCATGCCGTTCGCGTTTCTGCTCTGCGTGCTGGGACTCGGCGAGATGGGCTGGAGGGCGGGTTCGGACGCGCGCGCCGTTCTCGGTGCGCTCCTGCGGACGATCATCGTCGTGGCCCTGATCGCCGGATACCCGTCCGCGATAAAGACGGGCCAGCAGGCGTTCATCGAAATGCGGAGCAACTTCACGACGGCCCGCGACGCGAAGTTCGTCCAGTTGCTCAGCTCACGCATCCAAAATCAGCCGTCCGACTCGTGGACGAACCTCGGCAAGATCGTGCCCGCAGCCATCGGATACTTCTTCCAGGGAATCGGGCGGTTCATGCTGATCCTTCTCCGCTTCTTTCAGGAGTTCGCCATCGCGGGATTGATAGCCGTTTCCCCCCTTCTCATAGGCTTCCTCTTTTTTTCCTATACGCAATCCTTGGGCATCCAGTTTGGCGTCACTTCGCTGACCGTGCTGCTCTGGCACGTGGCCATTTGCCTCGTGGACATCGTAATCCAGGCGATCAGCGACACGCTGTTCATGCCGATCACGGCGAACAATCTCGTCCAGGTCGGCGCGAACCTGATCGTTGTGAACAACTGGCTGATGTTCCCGTTCATCATGGCGTTTGCGAGCTTCCTCACAGTCTTCTTCTATCTCTCCGTTCCCTTCGTGGCGTCCGCCGTGATGAGGGGTCTCAGCGGGACGACCGCGACCCTGCAAGCCGGAGTACAGGGCGCGATGCAGACAGCGGGAGTGATCGCGGGCGCTGGACTGACAGCCGCGGGAGCCGCGGCCACCTTTGGCGGTTCCGCCGCAGTTCAGGCGGCCATCGAGGGAACGAAGGTGGCAACCGAAGGCGCGGCAACGGCCGGGCGGATTGCCAACGACCTCGCGGGCGCTGGCGGATTCGCGCGGAGCGCACCGAGTTCCGGAAGCGACGAAGCATCCGATCTTCCCGCACCGCCGCGGCTTGCGCCCGCCACGGTTGGAGAAAGTTACGAAAATCCTTCCAATCCCGCCCAGGTGGCCCATCAAACGGAACCGGATGCGTTCACCGTGACCGACTCCGTGCAAGGCACGATTTCGCACCACAAGGGCAACATCTATCGCGCCGTATGCGGCGCAGGCCGCGTTCAATTCGCATTCCTCGAAGGCGCAGCAGGGACCGCCGCCGCTGCCGGCAACCAAACCCGTATGAAATTCTCCGCCGTCGCCGCGATCACGAACAACCTGGTTGCCGCCAGGTTCTGGATGGTCCTTGCCCTCCTCTTCGCGGGCATGGCGGTTGCGTCGCCGTATTTCACGGTGATGGCGATGCGGGCCAGGGAGAAGGTCGTCATCCTCGATCCCGGCGGCACTCTCATTTACGCGCCGCTCCTCGGCTTCGAGGAGGCCGGCGAGCTGCACGCCTATCACGTCCGGCTCGCCTGTCTCGCGCTCTTGCAGCGCAACCCGGTCGGGCCGGATTTGCCCGATCTTCTGAACCGGCTCTATCTCGAACCGGCGAGGAAGAAGGCGGCGACGATGTATCAGGCGCGCAACCCGGAGTTCAAGGAGAGGCAGATTCACCAGAAGGTCGAAGTCACGAAAATTGACATCCTCGACACCCGCCAGATCAAGGACGGGGCTGGTCACTCCTACGAGCCGCCACCGTGCGCACCGAAGGCAATCTCATCCGCACCGGCACGCTCAACAAAATGGAATTTCGCGAACCGGTGAAGTTCACCATTGAGTTCCTGTTCATCCGAAATCCCGATCTGCTCGGCAACGGACGGCTCCCGCTCGTCGTGCAGGACTTCAAATACAAGGAGACCCCGCTGTGAAACGCGTGCTCGCATTCTCTTTGCTCATGGCCGGTTCGCCGCTCGACGCGGGCGAGATCGTACAAAAGCCGCTCGATGAATTTGTCATCTACAACATTCCCGTCGCCTGCCAATCGGGCAACACCACCGTTCTTTTTCCCTCCGCGATCTCCGGCCTCTACGCGAAGTCGGTGGCTGTGCAGGAACAGGCAAATGCGGATTTCGTCCTCTCGTTCACGCCGGGAAATTTCTACTTCACGGTCCGCGCGCTCAAAGGGACGCCGAAGACCATCTCACCGTCATCTACAACAGGAAGGCCTACGTTCTGCATCTAGCGGCCTCTGAAAAGCCATTCTACTCCGTGACGTTCTTCCAGGGCGGCAACCCTCGCCCCGCCGCACGGCCCGTGGTTCCCGAGAGGCTGCTTTCGCTTTTAGACAAGGCAAAAGCGTATCCGCTTTTCCAGAAGGACCACCCGGACGCGCTGGCCGGCGTCCTCCACGCCGCGCCAAACGCCACGAATTACTACGACAATTTCAAGGTGATCATCCGCGACGTGTGGCGATTCGAGGAAGAGGACACCCTCGTCTTCCGCATCGACCTCGAAAATACGTCGGACAGAACGATCTATTACAAGCCCCAGGATCTCGCGGTCCGGCTCGAAGACCGGATTTACACGCAGTCCCTTGCCGACGCCTCCGGCGTGATGCCGCCAAAGTCCACGACGCCGGCATTTTTCGCGATCACCGGCAACGGAACCGGAGGACGCAACAATCTCGCCCCGGACAACAAATGGAACGTCCTTGTCGTCCGGGTGGACGGCCAGCGGGAGGACGACAAATGAACGCGCGCAAAATCTGGACGGAACTGTTTCAGAAACCCGCGGGGCGGCTTGTGCTCTTCCTGCTCGTCGGCGGGATTTTCCTTGCGTTCATCCTGATGCGGCGGGGGCCGCAGCCGAAGCCGGACAACACGCCCGTCGCCAGCCAGGCCACGCAGGCAAAGAGTTATTCCTTTGAAGAGGACATCAAGCCGCTCTCCCGGACCCAGGCCACGCCATCTGCACGGGAGTCCGAGAGGGTTGCGCGCGCCACGCCCACTCCAAAGCCGCCGCCACCCATCGCGCAGACCATTTTCGCAACGAGGGAACAATCCGTCAGCGAATGGTTTCTGCCTTATGGCCGGCTGCTTCGCTGCGAGCTGATGAACACGGTGGATTCCACCAACATCGACACGCCGATCATCGGACTGGTGATCGAGGACGCCTGGAACGACGGGCGGCTAATTGTTCCAGCGGGCACGGAGGTTCATGGCGTGGCCCAAAAGTCTCCGGTTCGCGAGCGCATCGGTTCGGACCGCCAGTGGTTCCTGGTCTTTCAGGACGGCAGGGAACTTCCCATCTCCGGGACGGTGCTCGATTACGCACCCGACCCGAAGAATGCCGGACTCCTGGGCGGAATCGGACGGCTCCGCAGGCTTGCGCGGATTTGTCGTGAAGTCCGACAAATACGCCGAAGCCAAGGCCATCCTTGCCGCGATGATTTCCGCGGGCGCTGGCGCTTTCCCGGAAACCACCACGCTTATCTCGCCCCTTGGCGGCGCGACGCAGCTCAACAATGGCGGAATCGACAGCGCCTTCTCCGCGGGACTGCAAGCCGGAGGCCAAATGTACTCCAAGCGTCTTCTGGAGCGGCTCGACAAGGACCCCTTCTACGTCCGCGTTCCCGCGGGCACCACGTTCTACCTCTATGTCACGCAAACGGTCGATCTGGGCAAGGCCACCATTGGCCTTTCCGCTTCGATCCCACCGCCAAACAACCCGACTCCCATACATCCATGAAATCCTGTCACGCCATTATCCTACTCTCGCCTCTTCGCCGGGTGCGCCACGAGGAAGGAAGTCCGGTCACTGCGGCCGCTGGAAGTTCCCGGCGCCACGGTTGCGGCTGAGGATATGCTGGAAATCCGTACGCCGGAAACGGTGAAAGCGTATCCGGTGGGCCGCTACACCGATCCGAATTTTCCCGAGGAAATGCACGAACGACACACGCTCTACCGCCGGGAGCAAAGCACCGACTGGAATTACCGTCCTTCGCAGCCCCATGCGCTTCCGCTTGGGCCTGTTGTGGCCGTTTCCAATCCGTCGCCGTCCTACTACGCGAAAACGAACGCCGAGCAGATCAATGCCCAGCAGAAAGCCTACGCCGAGGCGCTGCTTGAACAGAACCGCGCGATGAAAGAGCGGATTGACGCGCTCCAAGCGAGTGAATCCACCATCCAAACCCTGCAAAGCGAAGTCGAGCGGCTGAAGAAGGAGCTGGATTCCAGAAGCAATCAGCGCCGTCCGAGGAGAGCAAGGCAACCCCGTCGAATGATTTTTCCTCTGGCTACGCCAGATCGCGGCGAGGACGTGATCTCTGATCCGGGCGAAATCCTGCTCTTTCCCCGGTCGGAAGCCGACTGCCAGGCATTTCTCGTTTCCCAAATGCGCCTCAACGACGAGCTGGCAGCCCAGCTCGCAACGTTGCAACGGCGCAGAATCCTGACCCTTGTTTCGCCGTTCTTTCGATTTCGCTACCTCGCAATCACCACCAACAATATACCATGAACCAGCTCAAACTCAGCCTCCGCGCGGCGGATGATCCGCGCACCATCAAGGAAGAAAACGGCGTGCCGACGTTCGCCTTCGGTCTTCTCGCTCCACAATGCCACCAGGAAGGGAAGGGAGGAGACCGTTCCCATTACGGTCAAAGCTTCTCACGAACTGGCCCAGACGCTTGTGAGCGAGTTGAAGAAAGGCGTCGCCTTCGTCGTGGAAGGCCAGCTTGCCTATTACAAGAGTCCCGAAACGAACCGGGAGACCTATTCGATCTGGGCCGACAATTTCACCGACATCACCCCGCCAAAATCCACCGCGGCGAAAGCCAGCTAATCTCATGAGCAAATCCACCACTGTCACCGTCTCCCTCGATGAGGACGCCTATGGCGTCTTCCAGACCGCATCCGAAATCGTGTCGAAGGCCGGAATCCGTGTGCCCACCGGCCAGCTTGTTCAGACCATGATCAATGCCGAGATGTCCCGCCTTTCGGCGCGCGAGATCGCCCAGCGATTTCTCAAATCCATCATGAAGCAGATCGGAGTCCTCTCCGGCCAGCATCCCGACGACGATGAAGACGACACCATTCCCACCATTTCCGCTCCGAGAACGGAGTAATCCCTTTCTTCCGCGTCACGACAACCGTCAACCAGCGCAGTTACGGGGCCAATGCGGCCGAAACACTGCGCGCTGAAATCGCTAGTCCTATGGCAATAGCATCCCCGAAAACTAAAGAAGAACTGGTACGCCAGTTCAAGTTCAACCCCGAAGTCAACACCCGGCTCGAAGCCTTCATGAAGGCGGAACCCGGCTTGGTGCAGTTCGTCAAGGAACTGCCGCGCGAACAGCTCGAACGAAAGTTCCTGCTCCGCAAAATGCAGGACCAGCAACGCAAGCAGGGATATGACGCTAAGGTCAAAGCCTGGCTCGAGAAGCCCGAACAGGCGGATTTGGTTAAAAGCCTAAAAGCCACCATCAGCCCAGAGATGAAGCCTGAGAAGCAGAGCCCAGACGCTCGTCAACCAGGCCAAGAACTATATCCGCAACACCGGCATAAGAATAAGCTGACGATGCCGCGCGCCGATCTGGCGTGCTTCGAACTTTAAGAAATCCGAAAGAATGCCCCATGAAATATTCCGTTCTCATTGCTGAGCGCCGTGGTGCGGCGAGTATTGAAGACGCCGAACGACTTTTGGGTGGGGAGGGGAACCTGCGCCTCGCCAGGAAAGCTGGATGGCTCGTTCCTAAGATACAGGAGAATCGACTGACGCTGTTCGACTACGACGACTGCTTGGTTTGCTGGAAGAGGATTTGCGCCGAGGGCTACAACGCTTTGCGGGCTGCTGCGGCCGCTGCAGGTCAGGAACAAAGGAATGCAGCTTATTAATAGCGATATCTCCTTCCTTGAAGTGCAGGTAGTGACGATCCGTCACGCGCGGATCATCGCCCATCCACTCGCTGATTTTCGCCAAGCTCTCTCCGGCGATCGCGAGAAGAGAGCCAAACGTATGGCGCATGACATGCGGCGTGACCCAAGAAAGATCCTGCCCGAGTTCTCCACCCATGAATTCCAGATAGAGATTGAAAGGGCGAATGAAATCGTAGCGGTATCGACTCTTCCCGCGTTGGACTTCCGACGCGATGCACCACGTTCCGTCCATAAGATATTTTTCCAGGAACGCGATAAAGACATCCGTCAATGGAATCGCTCGTGCTTCACGGTCCTTCGGTCGAAAGGTTTCCGTCTTTTGCACCCTGAGCGAACGACCTCTGATCGAAAACCACGATGGACGCGCCTCGACAAGTTCGTTACGACGCAACCCTGCTTCAAATCCTGCGTGCATGACAAACCCGATCATGCGAGTCTGGTCTCTCGACATGATCTTGGCTGGCAACTTCTGCCAGCCTACCAGCAGGGCATCTCGAAGTTCCGGTTGGCAATACTCGGCTTTCGTCCCGTAATCCCACCGTCCCATGCTGATGCTAGTTGCCGGATTTGTGGCAATCATGGTTCGTTCCTTTTGAAGCCAGGTGAAAAACGAGCGCAAGCACATCATGTAGCCTTGAGCGGTGGATTCGGTCACACGGCCGCGTTCCTCCCCATAGAATCGCTGCAAGTCCGACGTCTTGATCGAAGGAATAGGTGTTCGCGGTCCGAGCCAGCGCGCAAACCGTTTCAACGTAAGTCTCTTGTTTTCGGCCGAAAACCGACTAAATTCATTCCGGGCAAGTTTGAACGCGATGAAGGCCTCGATTTCTCCTTCCAGCGTACCCCCGATTGCGAGATCGGGACCATGCGCCAGTTCAAGTGCCCTGCGTATCGCGTCACTTTCCTCCCGAGTTTCGAGCGCGATCGTCTTCCGGATACCTCCGCGCATCCGGGAAAAATACCACCACCCCCTTTTCTGATAGAGCCCCTTTATCGCTACCATCTGTCTAGGGTAGCAAATCGGGTAGCAAACCGTCGAATCCCATCTGAACCCCGCCATCCAACGCGCCGTGGTCGAAGCCGACCCCGGGATGCGGGCCGAGGTTTTCCGATTGATCGCAAGGCGGCTCCAAACGGCGTTGTAGCCAGCTCGTCGTTTGAGACAATCGATTCTCACAGCCCATCGGCGCTTGAGAGCGAGGACTGGGCACGGCCAGCAGCGCCGACGCCCGCGTACATCGAGCAAACGTCCGGCGGGAATTCCTGGGGGGCTTGCATACGGAGACCCTATTGTGGCACCTTGCAATCTCAATCGCGGAATGGGCTCCAAACCTCAATCTCAATCGCCAACAGGCTCAAAGAAAAAGCCCAGGAAGCCCAGGTGTTCGCCCCAGGTGATCAGCCCGGCAACATGG
Organism: uncultured Verrucomicrobiae bacterium; assembly: GCA_963810765.1. Taxonomy (GTDB): domain Bacteria; phylum Verrucomicrobiota; class Verrucomicrobiia; order Chthoniobacterales; family Terrimicrobiaceae; genus DASTFP01. The sequence goes on along the minus strand of CAWEOV010000004.1, from coordinate 869,320 downwards.
GAGGCAGTAAAAAGCGCCTGTATCGCTGGCATGGGTTTTAGCGAGGCCGCCAGGACCTTTGGGATCAACAACGCCCATGCCGTCATCATGAAATCCAGAGCGCAACGTTGGCCCATTCCAAGCCGTGTCCAGGAGCGCGCCCGCCAATTACAGCAGCAATTACAGAGGCAGTCGGAAGCCGCTCAAGAAGAACGAAATTGCAACGATCAAGCCGTTGAAGCCGCCGCTCAAAGTTGGGCCGAAAAAGGCGAAGCGCATCGTAGTCTCGTTTACGGCATGACCAACACCGCGCTCAGAAAGGTAGCCAAAACCCCCCCGCCGCTTGAGTCTTGGTCAGACGTCGAGCGGGCCGACAAAGCGGGCAGGAGGGCTTGCGGACTTGAAGATTCCGAGGCAGCCCGCAACGTCAGCATAGGCATGGAGCTGATCAGTCAGCGGTTGCAAATTATAACGGCGGACTTGCCAAAAATGATCGACTAGCAACTCGGACCACCGCTGAGCCAAAGGCGCTGCCGAAGCCTCAGGCTGAATGGGCACTAATTCTCTCTGGGACGAGGACGGTTAAGGCGCGATCTGCGGGTGAGTCTCTCGGAAGGCCAGCCAAAAAATTCCACTCTTGTAACGGCCTTCGAGATCTAATGCCCCATGTCTTCAAGCAAGAATGCCGTAGACGCCCGCGAACGCATCGTTCAGGCCCTCACCTTCCCGAGGCGGAAAACGGCTTAAGCTCCGATCCTCGTGCGAAAGCGGGGGCTCGTCGTTGGTGATCAGATCCGGATGTGGTCTTTCCGAACCTTTGCCGTCGGGATCGAGCATCCCTGAGTCCCATTGGGAAACGAGAACTCATGGACCTTGTATGATCCCTCGTTCCGACAAAATCTTCCCCACCGCAACGCAGGCAAACCGCAATAACAGTGTAGTGGGGAGTCAAACCTCCCTTCGCTCCCGATGGCGCGACGTGCGCGATTTGCCCAGCCATTACACGAGCAATTTGCGCGAGAAGTAGACGATTTCGTTTGTTAAATGATGTTATCCGCTGGCGCCAGAGAGAAAGAGAGTCTTGTCCGTCAGCCGTGGGGAACCCACCCAGCCGTAAGAGATTGTTCGAGCGACGCCTTGCCAAGACGACGGCCCTGTAAAGCGAACCGCCCTCGCCTCGGAATTTGAACGACAGCCGAGGAGTGTGGGCGGCCTTTCCCCCCCTTTCACCTCGAACTGCTAAATTGTGACGAAAATCGAGCCAGATTTAGTCGCTATTCACTGATCGTTGCAGGGGACAAATACCAGCTAAAGAATAGAGAGCCCACCCATGGGAAGCGGCGTCTCAGTCGGGGGACCTTCCATCATCTTCAGCTTGACGGAGAAGAGCTGTCATTTTCAGGTCTCGGGTTTTCGAATGCGACCATAAACCGCAGAGCGGAGGGGTGACCCCACGGGTGTCGGGCCGGGAGGGCCTCACCGAGGTACGCATATGCGCCCGCAGAGTGAAAAACCCTTCCTGCAAAATTTTTTCTAGTCCGTATTGGACGCACCTCGATCGGCGTCATTGGCGCATCGACGGAACGCCGAATGGATGTTCGCAAAGCACTGTAGACGGAATCCCGGATGCACTCCTTGTTGATGTTCATACTTTTTTATTCTTGGCAGGCGCTTCATGTTTGGTCGTCAGGCGACATTGGCGCTTTCTGCTGTGTTCGTAATGATCTGCGGGACCGTTAGGGCTTCGCTTCTTGTGAAGCCTTACTTGGTAATCGCACGCGAGACAGGTGAAGTTATCATCCGAATGAGCAAAGTTAAGATTGAAAGCGCAAGGGATAGCAATGGCGATATCGTCAGCGTGAGCGAAGCAATCTGGCATTGAGTTTAATTGTGAGCATGAGGAGCTGCCCGACGACGGAACCATGTTGGTCCTTGCACCCGATCCGTACTTCGAACATGCCGTATGGCTCCCAGTCCTCCCTAGCGAAGCTCCAGCCGCGATCGTTAGCGAACTCGACCGCCTCCTCGAAACTGTCGAAGTAGACGTCGCACGTCGCCGTATCGTCGTCCTCGAAGTGCAGGTAATCGCTCGCGGCGCGCCGCTTGACGTCTTGGTTTGGTTCTTCGATCATTTGGAAAGAGGGAGCATGGCTGTTACACCATGCTCCGATCTGTCGTGCCTTGCCTCGGCTTGCCCCGACTCGCCGGGCCGGACCTCGCCATGCCATGTCAAATTCATATTAAGGCAAATTTAATTTTTGCCTCGCGCGAGCCTTTTATGACTCCCGGCACTCGATGTAGATGGCGCGCGGGTGGTTGGAGATGTAGCCTAGCTCGAAGAGCACCTCTCTCATCTGCGCGACCTTGAGCGTCGAAGCAGCAGTCTCCTCGCGCAAGCTATCCTTGACGTAATAGTCGACGTGCACCGTGCCCGAATAACCGACACGGTGAACAAAGTAGCCTTCGCTCCAGCTGTATTTGTCCTTGGTGTTGGCTTTCTGGAAACCGTTCTCCCTAAGGATCCGGCTAAGATGACGCGCAATGCCTGCGGCGCTGCGTGGATGTTTTCTAACGGTGGTGTTCATTGGTTATTCTCCACTTTGTGTTGGTATTCCTCCATGGCCTGGAGGACTGCCCTGCCTTCCGAAGTTTTCCAGAACGCCGTGCCCTGCCGGGGTCTCCCAAAAATCATAGTCGGCAAACGTGGCGGTATCCACGATGGTCAGGTCGTATACCGGCTGCTGTTCCTTGCTGGCTTCCAGCGCGGTTGCCGACAACAGTATTAGCAGTAGCAGCTTCATTTGATGGTTTTCCCGATGGAGGGCTGGCAGTAGATTCGATACCAGATCGAATTACGCAAAGCTCCCTCGATCTCTTTAAAGAATTCTTCGCTAACCCTGGTGAATCCCACCGCCGGTCGCTGTCGTTTGGCTTCCGCGAGCGCGAACGCCCGCACGTTGGTTTTGTTCAGTAAACTCATTGGTTCCTTTCATCCACACAGGTGCCACGCGATCGTGATGACAGCCGAGCAAAGCACCACGAACCAAAAGAATTCGCTTTCCGTGAACTTACCCCATTTCATTGGTCCTCCTTCGGTAAAAGAGCGTGCCGCCACCTGACGGCACGCCCCGCACTACCACCTGCGAATTTTATGAACCGCTTATCGCGGTGAGAATGGCTTGCTGCTATAAAATGGGTGAAGACAAGCTTGCTTAAAAACTTCGTTTGAGTCCATTGTCGGGTTGTCGATTATTATATTCGTAAAGGCTTTAGACTATTGGCCGACAATCAGGAACAGTATGAGTGCTATCTATTATTAGCTGCGTCATTGTCAGCTACTGGTGCAGCGTACCGCCGCTCGCAGGATTGGAAAAGATTGAGCAGCTGGCTCTGGACCACGTCATCGCTTTGAAAATCAGGGAGAGACGGAAGCATGAGCATCATGAGGGAGATGCGGTTGATCTCGTCCTGATCGTAGTAATCCCCCTGCCGGTATTTCGGGAGAAGGAACTTGCGGGCGAGCATCGCTCTCGATGTCACGGGGCACTTGAGCCCTATATCCTTCGCAAGCGCGGTCATGCGCTCGCGCATGGCGTTGTCGTCATCACCGTTAGCAGTCATCACGGAACGCAATTCACTCACCAATCCTTTTTGACAACTCGGATGACCGCCTCTCGACAAAACTGTGATAGACATCCCATTCTTGCTGATCCTGGGCTTCCAGTGCCGCAAGATGCGCCTCTGCTGTTATCTGCGCCTGCCATGCGACAGCTATTTGATTCATATCTCTTGTGTCTTCTGCATCCCACACAGCAAGCTTTGCAGTCATTACGGCATCATCGGCTTCACTGATGGCTTCCTCTATTCCCGCCGTCTTTTGCCGGACCAGCTTGTGAAGCTCTTTCCTCTCATTCTCCCATTCTCTTTGCGCCACTACTTCAGCGGATGGCGGCCAAATCCTTTCCAGCGCCGGTTGACCGCCAATCACAACAAAAAGGATTGCGGAAATAATGGACAACGGAAACAAGGAAGCAACAGCCAGCCAAAAACGCTCCAGTTTGCTTGTCTGCGGCCTGCTTGGCCCATCGGAATAATGCGCCGCGCACATAGTAACTGGCGGCTCCTCCTCCTCCTGCGCCTCTGCTCCTGCGGCCTGCGCCTTTGCTTGCGCAAGAAACTCCGCTGCGCTCACGGAAGGTTCCGGTGGATGAGTAATTGAGACTATTGCCTCGGCGGTCATGTTATACTTGCGCGCTGATTTGAAAAAGGCGCTGGCTGCTGCCTGTCGTTCACCCCATGGGCTCTTATGTCTAACGCGATACGCGCCATTGTTATGTGCCGCGATTCCCTATTAGCACCAATCACAGTAAAATGATTTCTCAGTTCACGAAAATAGCTATCACATTGACGCGTCTTGTAACCGTCAAGATCTCTCTCTAAATCTTCATCTGGAGCCCTTAAGGCCAACTCAGCTTTTCTCAAGAGAAGTTCTCTAAACCGAATAACAACTCCATCGGTAATTACTAAGCTAATTTGCTTGCCTCCTGATAGCTGCGCTCGATGCCCTGCCAATAAAGGCGGGGGAAGAGCAACTCGATGCCGTAAAGCTCGGCAAAGCTCGGGAGCGTGTCGGCGAATGCGCTGCCTGCGATGAGCAGGAGCGCGATGATGATTTTTATCGTATCCATTTGTCTCCTTTCTTGAATTGCGTCCAGTAGCGTTCACAGCTGCTGCAATAGCCGGTAATCTCCGTGATTCCGGTCTCCTCATCGAGGCACTTGTCGATCTCGCAATTGCGCGCCTCGCAGTGGCCGAGCGGACAGGTCATCTCCAGTATCTGCTTATCCAGCTCGTCGAAGTCGATCGGCCAGTCGTGGAAGCAGTTGTCACACTTGCCGATATCTTCATTGGCTTCGTTGGTGGTGCAATACCAGTTGAGGCATCCACAGTTCGGGCAGCAAACGTTGGTGTCGTTGTCTCCGTGCATTTAGATAAGCTGTGATCGTTTTTGGATGGAGTTGCTCCGCGCGACTATCGCCAGCGCGGCCACGAGAAGTTTTAGTTTTGTATTTGGATTGGTGAAGAGATCGCGATTTCGGGACGGTTTTTGAATAGTTCAATCCTCCCCATTACCGTTGGGATTCGATCTGTTCCATCGCTGCGCCCCTGAGGGTGTGATAGCCAAGGGTCTGCCTGACCCGGTAGCAGGCCGCGCTGCTCATCACTGAATGTTTCAGAGGGGAAGTGCGCAGCCGAAATGGTGCTAACAAACTTCCGTTGAAGTTAGGTTGATTGTAAGTGGAAGAGGCGAGAGTCATTGGTTGGAAGGACGTTTAAGATCGGGTTAAATCGTGGAAGCTGGAACCCAGTAAGCGCGAGACTTCGCGCCAGTGGCTTTGGTACCGAGAGGAGAAACCTACGGTGGAAAACTATTCCACCGTGAAGAGCGCCCAACGCTTGAGCGCAACATTATCGATACGTCCGAGAGGGCGCGTGCAAATTATCGATATGTGATTGGGCAGCATTTTGGCTTCTGAAGATATACGATCGGGCTCAGCGAACTTGCAATTTTGTGCAAAGAATTTGAACGTTTGTGTATCTCGGCCGACTATCAGGGCGTTCCGTGATGATATGTGCACGAAATGACACCGTGACTGTCCCATCGTGTGCGGTGTCGGCGATTGGAGGGTCTGTCCCCCGTTCTCCCCGCGTTGCAAAGCTTTCTCGATGAGATCGCCAGGACCCGCCCCCGTGCGCAGTCCGCCGCGTTGCCGGGCACGACTCATGAGAGCAAAATGAAAACGCCTTCCAGAAATCATCACCCCTTTTAACGCACCTCCGAACCATTCTGGTCGTCCGCCCGGATATCTTTCTTGCGCGTTTGTTCGATTTGAGATCCACAGTTTGGCAAGCGATAGGTGGACATCCTTTCACCCCATCTCAAGGGTGAGCCGCATGAGGTGAGCACCAATGTGGGCTGCGCGCCAGATACTCGGCTACCTCATCGGTGGTAGCCTTGTTAGTCCTGCATCAGAGAGCCACACCGGATCGCCGCCGGACTGGACATAGACGGCAGGCCATGGGTGCTCTGGAACGCACGCCACTTGCTGGGTTCCATTAAATGGTTCCAAGACATTCCGAACTGAACTGACCGCTGGTGGGCTCACCAATGTCCTCCCCATGCGACGCGCGCTGATTGCAGTAAGCGCGACAATGCTCAATGCTGTATTGATCGGGTTCGCGTGGCGGCAAAAGCAGCAACGTCTTTTTCTCCTGATCGCAGGAAGGTTAGAAAATTCACTCCCCTGTAATTGCACGTCTCCAAAATGCTTAGCAGCACGAGATAATCTCGAATGCCCTTAACCGTGCTCTTGCCACCAATGTTGCTACGAAGTCGCGCGCGCGCACATCGGCGGAAATCGGTGAACGCTTTATGACTTTGCGTTATGACTAAGGCATTAGGAGAAACCAAAAGACCCGTAAAGTCCTGATAATCAGGAACTGGAGCGGGTGACGAGGCTCGAACTCGCGACATCAACCTTGGCAAGGTTGCACTCTACCAACTGAGTTACACCCGCGTGATTCGGTCAATATTCATAGCCGTGAGGCGACAAACGTCAATGCGTGATTTCGTTCTTCCCAGACTGCAACCGCCCTCTCGGGGTGATTACTCTAGGTTTCCTTGGACTCGAAACAGATGCGGGAGCTGCGAATGGACTGGCTGGTCGTGGGCTATTGCGAGCGGCGGCGTGAAAAGCGGATGATTTGGCCGGTTTGAAAGTCGGATGCGCAAAGAGGGCTCCAGTAGCGTGACTGGCAGAGAGGGTTGTCAGCTTTCGATGCGGTCTTTCATGCGGTAGCTGGAGCCTTCGATTATGACGGTTTCGGCGTGATGAAGAAGACGATCGAGGACGGCGGAGGTAATAGTGCTATCGCCGTTGAAGATAGTGGGCCATTGTTTGAAGGCTTTATTGGAGGTAATGACGATGGAACCGCGTTCGTATCGTTGGCTGATGACCTGGAAAAGCAGGTCGGCTCCGCGCTGGTCGATGGGCAAATAGCCGACCTCGTCCAAAATTAGTAAAGCGGGCGAGAGATAGCGTTTGAGTTGGGTTTTGAGCGCCCCTTGAGCCTGGGCGGCACTCAAGGTGTTAATTGCGTCAATGGCGTTGGCAAACAGGACGCTGTAGCCGTGCTGACAAGCGGCGTATCCGAGAGCGGTAGCCAAGTGGGTTTTTCCGATCCCACCCAAACCCAGGAAGATAGCATTGGCTTTTTCGTCGATGAAGCGCAGCCGGAAAAGATCCTGGATCTGGAGCCGATTAATCTTTTTTGGCCAATCCCATCGGAAGGACTCAAGGGTTTTGATGACGGGAAAACGGGCGGCCTTGATCCGATGAAGAATGGTGCGGTCGTGACGCGCAGCGACTTCACCCTCAATGAGACGGGCCAGGTAGTCGATGTGGCTCCAGTGCTTGGCGTTGCCTTCAGCGGCCAAGGGTCGGCAATTTTCTTTGACAGAAGGTAACTTGAGATAGTCAAGATGTTTTTGAGCAGAGTCGAGGGTTTTTGATCATGGGTTGGGCCGGGGGATGGGTATCTGCCGGGTCGTAGACGGAGATATCGACCGGAGCTAATTCGACATCGAGCAAGTCTGAGCGTCTGGTGAGGTGCAAGGGGCCGGGCTGAACAGTTAGGCGCTCGCGTTGTTCGAGGATGTTGGCAATGTAATCGCTGCTGAAGGCTCTAAATTCGAAAGCGTCTTCGAGGGCGCGAGCGACTTTGTCGGGGCCATAGACTTCACTCAAAGCCATGATTTTGGCGACGTGAAGCCGGGGATTGAGGCGACGATCCTGAAGTTGGAGATAATACTCCTGGGCACGCGGACAGAGGGCGTAAAAACTCAAGAGCAGTTTGGCGTTGCGAGCTTGGCGTCGTTGATCGAGCAGATCCTTGACGTGATCTGGGTTTTCGAAGTCCCTGTGCCGATCGTAGCTACGGGTGTGGGTGGCGATCAGCTTCTGGTCATGATAAATGCAGAGCCGATCGGCGAAGGTTTTGAGTACCAGCCGCTGGGAAGCATAGAGGCTTGGCACCGAATAACGGTTGGTATCAAGCACGACACGGAAACGATTGTTAGCGCGCACGGTGACGGTGATTCCGGTGTCGGCGGGAAGCGGTGGTAAGGCGTTCAGATGTTGTTTTTCCAACGCGAAGAGATCGATCGGTTGTTTGTGCGTCTCGCCGTGAATCCGAACGTTGGCGATCGTGTCCATCCATTGACGTGCGGCGGTATTGAGTGCATTCAAGCCATGAGGCAATACCAATCCGTTGAGGAAATTTTTCTTTACGTACCCGACACCGGATTCGACGCGACCTTTTTCATTTGGCCTTCGCACGGTACAAGCCCGTGGCTCGAAGCCGTAGTGTGCTGCAAAGTCCAGGTATCGAGGATGAAAGAGCGGCTTTTCGCCGCTGGGATGCTGCAACACAGCCGTCTTGGGATTATCGATGAGCACCTTGAGTGGAACACCGCCCAGGAACTGGAAGGCATTTTGATGGGCGCTCAAGAAGTGTTCGGTCGCCTCGCCGAGACTAAACTCGAGGTAACAAAAGCGGCTGTAGCAAAGCACCATGACAAAGAAAGAGAGTCGCCGCCTGGTTGATCCGACGGCCATCGAACCGGCGCAGCCCCAATCGACTTGCGCGCATTCGCCCGGAGCAAACGCCAGGGTCAGGAACGCCGGCGCACGCACCCGGCGTACTGTGCGCACATAGTCTTTGAGGATGGTGAACCCGCCGGTGTAAGCCTCCTCGGCACGGAGTCGCTGGAAGATTTGCGTGGCACTGTAGGGATGTTGCTCCAACCAGCGTTGGATGATTGGCTTGTAAGGATCGAGCTTGCTCTTTCGCCGAGCTCTGACCGTGCTGGTATAAGTCTTCTGCCGAGCCCATTTAGCGACCGTCTCTTCATCGAGGTTCAACTCACGGGCGATTTGGGCAAAGCTTAAGCCACGCTCCTGTGCAAGAGCTGGATTTGACAGTAAAGCTCGTAGGAGATCACGGCGGGCTGCTGCTGCGCTCCTCCGGTCTCCAACATCTGACGCAAAATCGCGCTAATGGGAAGCGTCTGGCCCGTGCGCGGGGCGGGTTGTTCACTGCTCGAGGTCGGCTCCAGACTCAAGACCTGGTAGAGCGGAGCCTCGTAAGCGATCAGACCAGCTTGCAGCAGCCTGCGCCGGGCCTCGCGTAACTGCGCCTTCACTGAGAGAGAGCAACCGTGCGGCGGTCTTGTCGGAGTAAAAACTTAATCCCTGCGCATCGGCGACCGTAACCAAAAGCAGGTAAAGCGCCAAGGCTTGGGTCCGCCACAGCGGGCGATGTGACCCTCGCGCACCAGGCGTTGATCGATCCAACTAAAGCGGTGCGGCACAGTGCGCAGTCGTTGCGGACAAAGTACTCGTTTGGTTTTCATCGTGGTAATGCGTCGTTTTGACTCCAGGTCTCATGTCCAGGATGTCCCGCCCTTTGCGTAGCAGCACCCGGACAGTCGCGGCGATGTCTTCTTGTAACGCACTACCGGTCATCATGGAGATAAGTCCCACCACCACAGCTGGTTGCATCAAGAAGAGATCTTGTAACGCATCGGAGATCTCTATTGGTTTAACCTCCTCATCCTGAGCTACTTGCGTCCTGCAGAGATCTTGTAACGGTACTTGGGTCGAGGGCTTCTTTTTGCGCCAGTACCCGGGATTGGCTTTTCGCCACTCTTTGACACGCTGGCGGTTTTCCGGGCCGCGGAAGTAATTTTGGTTCTCCGGTCTTTGCAGCCAGCGGCGCTGACTTTGCGCTTTGACTCTCCTTGCGGCATGCCGGCTTGGAGCAGTAGCACAGCCGGCTGTGGTTGCGGTAATCCGGCAGGTAAAACTCTCTGCAATGCAGACATTTGGATTTGGCCCTTCGCTTCATCGGCAGACTCAAAATGAACCGACAAAGGTGGAAGAAAGTCGCCCCCGCCGACGAAGAAAATTGGCCGCCAGCCCTCCCGAACACGGAGAACAAGACGCAGGAAGAAGAGTCTTCGGCGAAGCCTTTGAAGAAGATCCCGCAGTCGCGAAAATCCGATTTTCAAACCGGCCGATCTATCCGATTTTCAGATCGCCGCTGACAGCTATTGAGCGTCAACGGTCTCTGATGCATCGTTGACTCGTCCAAAGGGAGAATCTCGTGGGGTAGTCCGACATTCCTCGCGGGCCCCATTCGGTGGAATGCTAGCCGCAGCAAAGAGATTGAGCACGGCAAGGAACGGCAACAGACACAAGCTTGCTGTGGTGGTTCGATTGCGCAATGCCCGCTTGACTCGTGGGGCTGCTTCAACACATTCTCATGTTTAAAATGCTTTTGAACCCTTTACCAACCAGTTCCATCCCTCCAGATCCAAAACCAGACATTTTACTTGGCCTCGCGGTCCTAGTGGCCGGTTTCTCTTGGCAGTAGATCGCTCCGGATAGGGAGCGGCGCTGGATATGCCGAGTGATTTCCGCTCCAAAAGCGTTCTCAGGCACAGGCATGCGGGTTGAGGCTCGCGCCTCGATCGCATCTATCCTAACTCCACGCAGCGTTCGTTGGTCTCATGAACATCATCTCGCACAACTATGGAAGAAAACTGGTGGAGCTCACCTCTTTCGGGCCACGGATACATTTGCGCGCCTCGCGTCAAGTTGCGCGGACTTGCCGGGCCAGGTCCATTTTCATGAGCAAGTAGGTTTTCGATGAAATCAGCCTTATTCGTAGCGGGTGGGTGGGATGGCCACGAGCCAAAATCGACAGCCGGGATATTAGCCGGTTGCCTCCGGGCAGAGGGATACCGAACAGAGGTGATTGAGACCCTGGATGTCTTTCTGGATCCGGAGAAACTTGGCAAGTTTGACCTGATTGTGCCGGTCTGGACGATGGGAACGATTACGAATGATCAGGAGAAAGGGCTGCTGGACGCGATCAAGAGTGGGATCGGGCTAGGTGGATGGCACGGTGGCATGGCCGATTCCTTCCGCAACAATACGGAATACCAATTCATGGTCGGCGGACAGTGGGTGGCGCATCCTGGCAATATCATCGACTATCGGGTGGACATTGTCAGCCAGCAAGACCCGATCACGGCCGGAATCCCTGATTTTTATATGCACTCCGAGCAGTATTACATGCACGTTGACCCTTCGAACGAGGTGCTGGCTACGACGACGTTCAAGGGAGACATTCTTTCGTGGATCGAAGGTGTGATCATGCCAGTGGTGTGGAAGCGGAAATGGGGAAGGGGCAACGTTTTTTATTGCTCGCTCGGGCATGTGGCGAAGGACTTTGACGTGCCGGAGGTTCGTGAGATCGTCCGGCGAGGCTTGCTGTGGGCAACTCGCGAAGGAGCTTCCTCATGAGCACCAAAGTCGGAATTGTGGGCTGCGGAAATATCAGCGAGATCTATCTGAAAAATAGCCGGCGGCTTGCCGATATTGAAGTTGTCGCCGTCTCGGACCTTGACAGGCAGCGGGCGCAAGCGAGGGCGGACGAATTTCGGATCCCGAATGTGCTCTCTATTCCCGAGTTGCTGGCTGAGGGGGAAGTCGACATCGTAGTCAACCTGACGATCCCAAAAGCGCACTCTGAGGTTGCTCTAGCGACGCTGGAAGCGGGGAAGAGTGCCTATAATGAGAAACCGCTCGCAATCCGGCGCGAGGACGGACGCGGAATGCTGGAACTGGCGCGCGCAAAAGGACTCAGGATCGGCTGCGCGCCCGATACGTTTTTGGGTGCAGGCCTGCAAACGTGCCGGCAACTCATGGATTCAGGGGCGATCGGCGCAGCGGTTGGCGCAACAGCGTTCATGACGTGCCGCGGTCATGAGAGGTGGCATCCCGATCCCGGCTTTTACTACCAGCTCGGCGGCGGACCGATGTTCGACATGGGACCTTACTACCTGACAGCGCTCGTGGCGTTGCTTGGACCCGCGCGGCGCGTGACCGGATCGGCGCGGATCAGTTTTTCGGAACGCACGATTACAAGCCAGCCCAAGGCCGGCACGAAGATCCGGGTTGAAGTGCCGACGCACGTCGCCGCTGTCATCGATTTTGCGGGCGGCGCGGTTTGCTCTATGATCATGAGTTTCGATGTGTGGGACGTGCAACCTCCCGCAGATCGAGATTTACGGCTCGGAGGGTTCGCTCAGCATCCCCGATCCCAATGGGTTTGGGGGGACCGTGCGTCTGTGGCGGCATGACACGCGCGAATCGCGCGAAATGCCACTCGCCAGCGAACTTGTGGAAAACTGGCGTGGCCTCGGCGTGGCTGATATGGCGCTGGCCCTGCGTGATGGGCGCCCCCACCGGGCAAGCGGCGATTTGGCTTATCATGTGTTGGATATTATGCACGCTATCCATGACGCTTCGCGTGAGGGGAGGCATGTTGAATTGGCAAGCGGTTGCGAACGTCCCGCGCGGTTGTTGGGAGGCGAGTTCACGATCAGGCAACGGGAAGCGCAGTCGTGAGAACGAAACTGGCGAACGCTGAAATTCTCCTTGCAGGCAAAGCCGCCTGGTTTGGCGGATAAGGGATTTTGGGAAAACAGCGAACACCCGATACGACTTTTTCCCGAAGCCGTCGTGCGGAAACGGAGCCTTGCGCTGAAGGCGGCTATCGCCATTGGCAGAGTATGGCACCGCCCTTGAACCTGAGATCCTTACCCAATTGCGCTCACCGCTGCGCGTTCTCGCCAGTTTTTGCCGCGGCCAAAGCCGCCTGATTTGCTCCTCGAACCAACTTTAGCTGACTTGCGTGTATCGTGGATACGTCTTTTTGATACGCTGCCACTTTTGCAAGGTTGATAGCTTCAGTGGCGATCTGCGTCGAACCAATTCACCAAAATCCTTGGAGAATTCCTTCAAAGCTTCGCGAAAGAGAGATTGCCATTCGCCGCCCATCGACTTCAAAAACGATCTGCCATTCCAGATTCTCAGTGGCAACGAGAACCACAGAACCCAGAGCGGCTCGTGAAGCACCGCCACATACCATGCGTTTCGTGTATCCAATTTCGCTCGCTGCCGCCTGTTCCTGCCTATGTTGCTGGGATTGTGGCATACCGTCGGCGTAGGCAGGTAGAGGACGGAATATCCCAAATTCCACTGTCGACGGCAAAATTCGTTCTCTTCGCCGTAGATTTGGAGAATTTCCTGAAAGCCTCCGATTTTCCGATAAACATCGGCCCGCACAAGCGCACCGCATGTCATAAATCCGCAAGTAAGGCAGGGGTAGTCGACGGGTGCCGGCTGAGCAAAATTCCCAATAATCGCCCCTTTTTCGTCGCATTGTGGATATGCGACCGAACCCGCAGATTTGTCGCGTTGGAGGATCTCGAAGCCCTTTCGAATTCCCTCTGGCTCCAGCAGGTATGAATCATCATCAAGAAACAAAAAGGCATCCGCCTTGGATCCCTCGGCCAAGCGATTTCGACCCTCGGTCGGATAGACGCGTTGCTCGGTCGGAAAAATAACGCATTTCTCGCGCATGGCCGCAGGCAGGGCGTCCAAGCGATCCTTCTTCCATTCCACTGAAGGCGCATTCTTCAGCACGCGAACTTCAAGCAAGAGATCACCGAGAATTTCGAGACTGGCAAGTCCCCGAATCAATTCCTCGAACCGGTCCGAGCAGATGATTAGAACAGAAATCTTGCCGGTCTTCTCAGCGGATTCGCGGGAGCTGAAGGCGTCTGGCGTTGGTGAAGCTTTTTTCAAGACACAAGGAAGGAGTGAAGTATGAGGTTTTTTGGTTTTTCTGGGCAGAGAGTGCGTATAGGGCGGACTATGCGAGTTGACTGATCCTCCAAGTCCATTATCCGAAGCCCGATAAGCAAACTGACATCGGAACGCAAGGCAATTCGGACAACTTCCCCGTGGAACGATAAAAGACAGCAGTATCCACAATCGACGAGACCGTATGGCTTGGCTCCGGTGCCGGAGCTTTTGCCCTGCGGTGCTCCGTTTGCCGCAAGCTCCTGTCCCGGGCGTTTATGAAACGAGCCCTACCTCATTGTGATCTCATGAATTGATATGCCAGTCCTTGACGAAGACGAAGGGAATATTCCGGATAGAACCACGTCGGAGGAAGTTCCGATAGAACCACGTCGGAGGAAGTCTATACGAGACGACTACACAGCCCACGCTTGCGGCCTCATAGTGCCGGAAGGTCTCGAAAGACGTTCCCCTTGGGGCCAGGCAGATTTTGGAGTTAGCCATTTCCTTCATGTAGTCGTCAGGACTCATCGTCGTACCCTTGGCCAAGCCACGGCATGAGGGACGAATCCCGTCGCGAGTAGGAGCTTCAATTTCCATTTTTTTGCGTCCGCAAACCTCTCCAGAGCCGGGGCTAAATCGTTTCTCGAACCACCTCCTTGGATTGGGAATGTGGAAAATGCTTTTGCGATCCACCACTTTCTGGCGAATGCTGCCGGCAAAGAACACGTCATTCACTTGAGCATCCCAAGGGGGAAAATCGGGCGGAGGCAACGAATGATGTGGGGATGCACTTGACTCAACCAACCCCAACATCCAGTGATTTCGTAAGCATGTCATAGGTCATGGGCTCGATTTGGACGGACTACTGAGCAAGCCTATAAAACAACTTTCCGCGTGAGGCGGATTTTCGCCTGCTGAAGCGGGAGACGAACTCGTTGAGATAATCATCAAGATGCTTGTGAGCGGTGCTTCCCTGGTGGGTGCCGAGCATCCATCGCTTGAGCAGAGAAACGGCCAAGTGGACACGAGGCAGCAATTTTTCGCCTTCAGGCTGATGTCTCTGCACCTTCCGATCATGAACATATCCTTCCAGTTCCCGGTAAGAATTGAGGCCGTCGGTGCAAATGGTGCTTCCGGCCTTAACGCTCTCCCGGATGAAGCCATGAAGGGTTTTGCGATCAAAATCTGGGATACGCGCCATGCGGATACGCCCAATTCCCCTGCCATCAGCTTCAGCGGCCACGATAATCATTGCTTTGTTCAAAACTCTGCGCCCAGTGGCTCCATCAGATTCCATTGTGCCCCAATACGTTTCATCCACTTCAACGACCCCACGCAGCCGCTCGCGACCAGCCTCACCATCCTGTCGCAGTTTATGGAGCATCAGCCAGGCTGTTCGGTAGCTGGCCAAGCCGAGAACCCGCTGCAACGCAAGGCACTGATGCCGTTTTTCTGGCTGGTCATGTTCCACATGGCTCGAAACCAAGTCCTCATCGGCAGGTGAGTGTCTTGGAAGACGGTTCCTGCCAATACGGAAATCTTCCGAACAAAGCCAGAGACCACGCGCCATCTTTCAAGCCCGCCGACCTGAACACTGGGGGCAACAAAAGCCGTTGGGCCAACGCAAGCCAACGAGATACTCCAAGCACGAGTCTTCCTCACAAGACCGACTTTCCAATTCGGCCAATGTTCGCGGGTAATCCTCGCTATGGGCCACGGGCTAACCACTAGATTTTGTATTAGGTTGAGTCAAGTGCATACCCACAAGCGTCGTTGAGATTTGAACCGCACACAAGACTTCGGAACTTCTTCAGACTTGGCTTAGCTAACGCCCCAAACGCCGCCTGATCGTTGCGCGAAGGGCTGATGCCAGGCCAGCCGATTGTTCAGGGAATAACCCTAGGAGGAGCTAATTGCTGAACTTTGCGCCAAAATTGGTGGAGACCCAGCGCGTGGCTCCATCAAGGATGGAGCGGGTGACGAGATTGCTTTCCCATTGCGAGGGCTACGCGAAAGAGGCTCCGCGGGAGGGACGCGCTAACGCGCAGGGCGTTCGAACTGCGTTCTCGTCTCTCTTATCGATTTCGCGCTTTGTGCGAGGCTCCATCGAGCTGGAGCGGGTGACGGAGATTCGAGGGATGGGAGACCGCAGCAGCTCAAGCTCGCCGGAAAGAAATTGACTGCAACACAGGCCAGAAAGGTGATTGCCGAAATGGTTGCCATCTCCTCGGGCGAGACCTGGCTGAATGGCTGGCTTGCAAACAAAGCCGGAGGAGCTGCCAACGGAACAATGTTGCGCTATCGACAGGTGATTCGTGGCCAACCTTCGTTGGGAAGGTGTTAGCGTGGACACGGGGCTGCTGCGGATCGAAACGGAGAAGACTGGCACGGTCGTCGTTCTGCCAATGCATTCCGACTTCGCACAGCGGTTGGCAGGTAGACCGCGAGGAATCGGCAAGGCTCCCGTGTTCCCCGAGTTGGCCGGGAAGCGAATCAGCGGAGGTCATGGTCTCTCGGCTCAGTTTCGTGCAATCGTCGAGGCTGCGGGCATCACTGGTCGCGTTGTGACCCGCGAGGGCAAGGGGAGGGCCACGAACAGCAAGACCTTTCACGTTCTACGCCATTGTTTCATTTCCTCCTTGCAAACGCGGGCGCACCCGACATCCGGCAGAAGCTCGCCGGTCATGATGACTCAAAAGACCACGCCAACTAGACGCACCACGAATTGCAAACGTTGCGTGGCACGATTGAGTAGCTGCCGCGGCTTGAATGAAAGATGGTCAAGCCAAAATGTTGAACCAGACTCGATTCCCGTAAATCGATTCCATTCTTGGCGGACGGAGTATCCGATCCCCGATCTGAGGAGAACGTAATCAATCACTACGTGCATGCCATCACCGTCTTTTCTATCGTTCAGGGGGAATGAGACTTTGACCGGCGGCGTCTCTGCTGGATCAATCAACAATCATCCATGGATTTTTGGACAAATACATGCGCTTATCTCTGATCAATGATTTCTATTTTGAAGTTGAGCTATCTGGAAATATTGTGGTACCGTAGAAGGGCCTGTCCCCAAAAAGGTGGACGTGACATAACTGGAGTTCTGCTAAAAGAGAAGGAGGAGAACATGAAGAGAAGTCGATTCAGCGAGGAGCAGATCATTGGGATATTGCGGGAGGCGGAGGCCGGGAGCCCCGATAAAAGCGGTCTGTGCGGCGCACAATATCAGTGCAGCAACCTACCATGCTTGGAAGAGAAAATATGGAGGGATGGAAGTCAGCGACGCCAAGAGGCTTAAGATCGAGATCCTTCGCCCCGCTGCGATTCTCTCGGGGACCCCTGTTCAGGATGACGGGGGTCGGTTTTTAGTTATACTGTAACGGAACTATTGGAAATGAGCATCAGATCGCGTTTAAAGCAAACGCTATATTGCTTTAAGCTTGCCTATTGGAACGCCAAGGGCATTCAACATCATTTCGCAATTGAACGCACCGTAAACAATCTAAGAAGTCGGCGAAACTTAAGTGCAAGCAAAACTAAAAATCAAAAAACCAAGATCGCCTTTGTTACCACCTGGTATGGCAAGGACATTAGCGGCGGAGCTGAAGCGGAATGTTACCTGTTAAGCCATGGTTTGGCTGAGCAATATTCCGATCTCGATATTGCCGTTCTTACGACGACCTTGGAAGATTCCTCCACGGATTGGAATCGCATTGTCCATAAACAAGGGATCGAGACGGATGGTTTAATATCAGTGCATAGATTTGATCCATTAACCCCTGATCGAAAGCTCTTTAGTATGTTAAATCATCTGAAGCTTAGTACGGAAATACGGATGCATTGTTTAAAACGATGAGTTCGCCCATGACTGTCGCCGAGGAAGCTTACTATATCAAACATATGATGTATGCGCCTAGCCTATTTCAACACTTGGCTTCAAACTATCACCATTTTGATTTTTTTATTTTTATACCGTATATGTTTGCCCCGACGGCGGTTGGTGCAAGAATTGTCCGGGAAAAATCCATCATCATTCCTTGCTTACATAATGAGCGCCACGCTTTTCAAAGGACCTACAAAAAAATAATGGAAAACTCGTGTGCTAATCTCTTTCACGTTAAAGCAGAAAAGCGCTTAGCCGAACGAATTTTTCAACTTGAACCGAGAAAACAGATTTTATTGGGAGAACAAGTCGATACCCATCCTAGTCAGGGAATTGGGCAGAGATTTACTGAAAAATACAAAATCAAAACTCCCTATATTTTATTCGCAGGTCGAAAAACCGAAGGTAAAAACCTGCCCTTGCTCGTAGATTTTTTTCGCAGATTTCGCACTGAGAACGGCACTGTCAATCTCGTGATCCTTGGCAAGGGGGAGCTAAACTATCCTAATGAGCCGCAGATACATGACGTAGGTTTTGTCTCTGTGCAAGATAAGTACGACGCAATGGCCGGTGCTTTAGCTTTAGTGCAACCAAGTACCAACGAAAGTTTTTCAATTGTGATGATGGAATCGTGGTTGCAGGAAACACCAGTCATAGTTTCCGGGCATTGTGAAGTAACCAAAGATCATTGTGATGATAGCGGTGGTGGCTTTTATTTTTTTAACTATGACGATTTTAGAAGACACTTGCTCGTGTTACGGGAAAATCCGCAATTGCGCACGTCAATGGCGCTTAAGGGAAAAAAGTACATTTGTTGAAAACTATTCTCCGGCAAAAATGTTAACTAAATTTCACTCTGTTCTGCTGTCTTTGTCCGCTCGTCAGCCTGCATTTAACGCACCTCCCGAATAATTTGAATCTTGCCTTTTTCAATCTGCAATTCCCGTCGTTCAGAAACACGCGCGTCGCTTTTAACATTAAAAGCAATCTTACCTGAAGCCACACGTGCCCGGGTCACGAATTGGCTGCAGAAGCGACGCAAGGTAGCCGGGCAGAGCGAGCAAAGGGCGGCCCGAAGACAGAAGGTGGATCATCCGCGATGGTACCTGGAAGCCGACGAGTGGAGGGCTGAGGTCGGCCGATGTCTGAGAGCCTAGCCGGAGGATTTCCAGTTCAACGGGGAGAGGGCGGCGACGTTGTTGATCGGCCAGGAGGGGAGCTTAGGCAGGACGTCGTTGAGGTATTTGCGCAGATTGATCTGGAGGCGTTTGCAGGTCTCCATGACGGAGAGGATGGCCGCGATTTTTGGGCCGGCTTCCTGGCTTCCGATATGCAGCCAGTTTTTGCGACCGAGCGCCAGGGGACGCATCGCGTTCTCGCAGAGGTTCTGGTCGATCTCGACGCGACCGTTTTGGAGGTAAACCTTCAGCCGCGCCCACTGGTTGAGGGCGTATTGGCAGGCTTCTGCGAGTTTGCTCGATGGCAAAGCATGAAGAGCAATCTGGGTGATCTTCGCCTTGAGTTCTTCAAAGAGCGCAACGCTTCTTTGCTGGCGCATCGCCAGACGCTGCTCCCGCGGTGGCTCCGGCCTCGCGCGCTTCCTCTTCCACGGCATAGAGCTTGCCCATGAGCAGGAGGACGGCGGCGGCCTCGCGATCTTGGGATCGAGCTTGAGAGCGTCGTTAAATTTTCTGCGCACATGGGCAAGGCATCCGGCCCGTACCATCCCGGGAGCGCCGATCTTTTCGTAGCCCTGGTAGCCGTCGCATTGGAGGATGCCCCCGTAATCGCGAAGGAACTCCGCGGGACCTTCCCGCGCCCTGCTCATGCAAAAGTCGAAGACGACCGGTCCGCCGGGCCTGCTGTATTGGAACTCGTAGGCCTGGTGGTTGCGGCCCTTGGTCTGTCGCTTTGCACCGCCGATCGGGGTTTCATCGGCCTGGATGTATCCGCCTTCGAGCAGATCGCGCTTCAAGAACCGCTCGCCACGGGAAGCAGCAACTCGCCCGCGGTCATGACGGCCGCATTGAGCGTGCTGCGAGAGATTTCGATCTCGTGGTCTCTCTGCAAATCGGCGGCCTGCCGGTAGAGCGGCAGATGGGAGAGGTATTTCTTGATGAGCACATCGACGACCACTGCGTCGGAGAGCTTGCCCTTTTCCACGATCCTGGGGCCTCCGGCGGCAGCCGTGACGACTCCGCCCTCTGGGCATTTGCGACAGGCCAGCTTCTCGCGCTTGATCACTCGCACGAAGTAGCGGGCCGGCTCCATGTCGAGCACTTCCTTTTCCTCGTAGCCGATGCGGCAGCGCTCCTCTCCGCAGCACACGCAGAGCCGCTCCTCGCCTTCCACGGCAATGATTTCCTCGCGCCGCGGCAGATGCGCGGGCAGGGCGTTGCGCCCGGCATGCTCGCGCTTTGTGAGTCTCTTGCGCCCGGAAGAGACCTCCGCTTCCTTCTCGACTTCCTGCGCGTGGACTCCGGGTTCAAGCTCCAGGAGCTCGACCTGTTCCTCGCTGAGCTTCTCGCTCTTGGGCCCATACTTCTTGAGCCTCTCGAGCCGGAGCATTTCCCGCAGCAGGCGATTCTCCTGCTCGAGCCGGTCGGCCTCTTGCGCCCGCTCCGCGAGCGTCTCGATGAGCGATCGCGCTTCCTTAGGCAGACTCTCGAGATTGATGCTGGGAACCGGTGTCAACGCCATTGCTAATATCGTGCTTAGCTATTAGCAATAAGCATTATACTTAGCAATAATTTCCCGCGGTTTGTTCCACTTTTTTGCGCCACCACAGCTTTGCCCGCGTTCGCGTCAGCTCCAGCCCGTCCATCAGCGCCGCGAACTCCGTCGCGCTGATGGCCACCTTCGCAACCCCTTCTATCTCCTCCGGCCAGTCAAAACGACCCCGGGCCAAGCCGCTTCGCACAAAGCCATAAGACCGCTCCCGTCGAAATAGAGCGCCTTCACCCGCGTGCGTCCCGCGTTGCAGAAGACGAAGAGCTGCCCGCTCATCGGATCCTCCTCCAGCCGGCTGCGAACCAATCCGTAGAGCCCGTCGAATCCCTTGCGCAGATCGGTCGCTCCAACTGCCAGATACACCCTCCGGGCCCCTGCGCCCAGGCTCAGCATCGAGCCGCTTCCCTCACGATCCCGGCCAGCACGCGAACTTCCCGCTCGTCAAAGCCTCCTTCGACTTCCAGCCACGCTCCCCCTCCAAATCCAAACCGATAACGGCCCTGCTCCGCAATGGCCCGAGCCTCAACCTCCACAAAGCGCGCTTCTCCGGCCCGGCTCCGCTTTCCCAGCCAACGCTGAAGATTAAACAGGCTCACTCCCTCGCGACGGCAAAACTCCACACGCGTCAATCCGCTCTCCTTATACAGCCCGACAACTCGCGCCTTCTCCTCCGCGCTGAAGCGCCGACGGTGGTGGAAATGGGAGGCGGGTTCGCCTGCTGGTGGGCAATGTCGGTCAGGCGGCGTTGGCGGGCGAAGTTCTCCGGGCGATGGGATTGGGCCGGGGATGTTGAGTTTTTCGGGAAGCCTGCGGGTGTTCGTGGCGGTGGAGGCCTGCGACATGCGAAAGGGGTTTGAGGGACTTTCGGCGTTGGTGGGCACGGCGCTCTAAGGAGGAGGTCAAAAGCGGGGCGCTCTTTGCTTTTAGCAACCGGCGCCGCACTCGGCTCAAGATCCTGTATTGGGATGGAAGCGGGCTTTGGGTGTTGAGCAAACGCTTGGAGAAAGGAACCTTTGCCTGGCCGAAGCCGGGAGATGGGATTGGCGGCAAGCTTCCCTTGAGAGCAGAAGCCCTTTCGATGCTGATGGATGGGATCGATTTGCGAGGGGCTAAGATGCGCCCCTGGTATGAGCGCGACTAAAGCATATAAGACGCTTCATTGCTTATACTTAGGCATGCATCCTGCTTCCTTATAAAAGCAGTGAAGGGACTGAGCAAAAAGCAACTTCTTGAAGAAAATCATGAGCTGCGAGAAGAGAACGCCCGTCTGCGTCAGGAAATCGAATTGCTTCGCCAGAAGATGGACTTGCTCATCCGGCGTGTGTTCGGCCGTTCGAGCGAGAAGCTGGACGCCAGCCAGCTCGATCTCTTTTTGATGGCCCCGGAGAACGAATCGGGAAAAGTCGACGCCTCCTCTCTGGAGGAGGCTGACCCTCGGCATGAAGCAAGAGCCAGGCGCGGCGCCCGTTGCCGGGAGCGATGGCCTGCGGATTTGCCGGTCGTTGAGGAGATCATCGATCCCAAGGAAATCCAGTCGGAGAACAAGGCTGCAGCAGTATCCGGTGGTACCCTGCGCGTGAACCGTCTCGAGGGCTTTGCACCGAAGGTCGGCACGAGCTGGGAGATCATCACCGGCACCGCCCCGGCAACCGGCCGAGGCTTCGCTTCGGTTGTCGACGCTGCGGGCAAGGACTACGCCTACACAGTAGCGCCGGTCGGGAACAACTGGGTGCTGACGGTAACCGCCGTGCCATAAAAGCGATCCAGGCCATTTCAACGAACGGCCTTCTGCTATCAACCGTCGTTCAGATTCAACCCGAGCTCGAAACTTCCTCAGAAATCGCCTCAGCTACGCCCTAAACGCCGTTTGATCGTTGCGCGAAGTGCTGACGCCAGCCAGCCGATTGTCCATGGAATAACCAGATGCCGTGGGATCCATGCCGAGTCCGCAAGCATTTTCCGGTATTCCTTGCCGTACGGCATTGTCAATCCATCAAACCACGGCTTTGCTTTCCCAATAAAGTGAACAATTTTGGGATTATTCAAGAGTTCAGTCTTTCGCTTTCGCAGCGACTCGCGCTCAGTCGGCCAGCCCACGCGGTCATAATATTCTAAAGCCCCGAGCTGGACGTTCCACGAGAGGTCCATCTCTTTCAACTCTCCAGCCAGCACGACGTTCAGTGCATCCTGATCTCCATGCGAGACCGCCGATCCGTAAAGATGGAGATAGGCTATCGCCCGTTCAGATACTTTCCGATCACGCCAAGCTTCCGCGTTAACCTGCATAACCCCCGCATTAAAATACGGTTCATGCTTCTGGCAATTCGGAAGACCTTTCTTGCAACCCACTTCCCAGTATATCATAGAAATAGTAGTCTCTGGCTGCGGCAGCGATTGTGTTCTCTCCCAACATATTGAACAGAGGCCGCACGGAATTACGAACAAGCACATCAGAATCGAGATAAAGAAACTGGTTCACCCCTTGCAGCATGCTGGGCGCCAGCAATCTCAAATATGTGGAAATCGGGAGGCGATGCGTAGGCAGGTCCTTGATCGAGTCCTCGCTGGCGTGTTTGATGGAAAGCTTGATCCCCGATTTCGCTGCGAGCGTCAGCATCTTTTCGAATTCTGGCGCGCTCGAGTCCGTTGCCAGCAAATGAAAACGCAAATTCTTGTTTTCCGGTGTGCACCTGTATGTCGACCATATCGTGATCCAAGCCCCTATAGCAAAACGTCGATCTGAGCCCGTGACGACGTGTAACTCAACTTTACTCGCGGCTTGCGTCTCCATCAGGCCATCTTATTAGCACGGTGCCAGTGTCTCTTTCCAGCAGTAAAATCCGCGGCAAACCCCCACCCTTTTGTCCGGAGGACTGAAACCGTTCCAGCTTGCATTTATTCGGGCTGGACGGGTTTCATATTTGCTCTCTATGAATCGCCGAGACTCTACGCTTGATCGATGCAAATAGGATGATTTCGCAAGAATAGCAACTTTCAAGTATTACGAGCTGGCGACGAATCACCTTGGACGCAGCTGCTCGGATAGAGGCTAGTCGGTTCATTCAGGCGCAATGGGTTGCCAGGACGGATTTCCTTTCCGCCGGGAAAGATCCGCGAAAGAGGCTTCGCCGGAGGGGACGCGCTAACGCGCAGGGCCTTCGAACTGCGTTCTCGTCTCCCTTATCGATTTCGCGCTTTTCGCGCGTTGCCCATTACGGATGGAGCGGGTGACGAGATTGCCTTCTCTCGTCGGGAAGGCCACGCAGAAGAGGCTCAGAACTCCTGACACGGTGGAATTAGGCTGGACCCAGCGGGGAGAAAACGAGCCGCAGGTCGGTGCCTGGAAAGAGGGTCTCGGTGGCCGTGAGTTCCTCGCAGAGATGAACCAGCACGGCATCGTGGGTCGCCGTGCTCAGGCGATGGAGCCGCACGTTTAGGGTCTTGGCGTCAAGGTCGGGTTGCAGATCGACCGAGTTGGCAAGGAGTTGGCGCACGAGGGCTCGAGCGTCGTCTTGGCGCGAGAGACTCTCGCGCGCAATGGCCACAAGGGCGGTCTCGGCCCGGTAGGCCACCAGTTTGATGGTGTCCACGAGATGCTTTCGGGCTGCCGCGAGCCGGGTGAAGCGGTCTTCTTGAGGCAGGTCCTTTAAGAGGACGTGTTTGGGAGTGTTTTTGCGCTGGGCTTTGAGTTCTGCGAGCTTGAGTTGCCGGCTCTCGATGCTCTGGAGCAGTTGGCCTTTTTTGGTTTCATAAGCGGCGGTCTCTTTGGCTGTGGCTTCCACGGGCAGCTGCAAGGCGCCGAAGCGGGCCTGCTCACGAATCAGCATGCTTTGCTGGCTGCGAACCTGGCTATCCAGGGAGCGCCAAGCGGGATTGACGACGCGAGTGGAGTCAGGAATCGGCTCGATACCGTACTCCACCAGGCGATCAATGCCATAGTGTTGCTGCATATACTTGAAGAAGTTTTCCTGGCACCACCTTGCGAACATGGCCGCGGCGACACGGGTGAGATCGCTGCGGTAGTCGGTCGAGAGAATCGCGGTCTGATGGCCGCGCACGTCGCGGTGGCGCACTTCGCGCACCCACAGGCCGTTGGAGAGGCGCACGCCGCGTTCGGCCAGCTGGAGGGTGACTTCCTCGCCGTTGACCAGGCGCACGGTGCGGGCGCTGAACTCTTCGAGCCGCCAGTCTGCTCCCGGGAACTTGTGATAGGTGAGGACGGCGATGCGCTTCTCACGCATGGCGGAAAAGAATTCTGGCGAGTAGCCCTCGCGATCAAAGACGATCGTGAAGCGATGCCGCAGCGCATCGGCTGCGAGTTCTTCGGCGCCGGGCTGGCCGGGCACCTCGGTCTGGAGCCGGGGGACGATCTCCTCTTTCAGGACGCTCAGAAGCCCGTCATCGACCGGACGGGTGACGACGAAGAAGGGCTGGCCGTCCATGGCGTTGACCCAGTAATCGGTAGTGCCGCGCAGACAAAGCCGCTCGCGCGAGACGTAGCGGCGTGGCAGCCGGGTCAAGGCTCCGTGATAGACGCGCACGTGGCCGTCGATGTAAAGAGTGCCGGCGCTTTCGGGCGTGGCCTCCATCCAGTCGCGCGCCAGCGTGCTGCTCCAGGCGCGGGCGCGCTCAGGCTCCGCGCACAGGATGCCGAGTTTTTCCCGCAGGGTCTTGACTTCGGGCACCCGGTCCAGGCCCAGCAGCTTGCCCCATTCCCCCGGTGCCTCGTAGCGTAGCGCTTCCAGGGAACGAATGCGCGCCAGGGCCAGAAACGCCACCACCAGAAAGATCGTTTCGATGGGATAGAATCCCGGCGGCAGCGTGAAGTTCTCCCGCGTGTGGCGAAGTAGTCCGAAGGCCAGCAATGCCGGCAGCGCGCACAGGACGCCACCCAGGGGCACATCGGCGACCGGCTCAAATTCGATCGGCGCCTCCTGCAGCAGGCCCACCGCCGCTGCCACCCGCTCCATGCTGCGCGTGGTGGCCACACCCAGCGGCGCCCCTTCGTCCACGACGCTACGCTGGCTCTTGGTCGATGGCGCCGCGCTTAGTCCCCCACCAGCAGCCGATGGGTCTTTTTTTTAATCTGACGCAGCCGGCCTGCATCGATGGCCTTGTGCAATGTGGTGGCCAGCACTCCGAGCTGCGCACTCACCGTGGGCACTCTCTCGCCCGCATCGAGCAATGCCTGTGCCTGGGCCAGCCGCTCCGCCGTCAGCTTGTGGCCGTGGCGCGGGGGCGGCGGCGCAAAAAATGCCTTCGCTCCGGCCTGCCGATACTTCTTTACGTAGCGTTTTACCGTGGTCAGCGGCACCCCGAAGGCCCGCACGATCTGGCCCTGGGTGGCCGTGCCGTTGATGATGAGCTGGCTGGTGAACAACCGGAAACTCCCCAGATCCGCCGCCTCGTGGGTGAAGACAGGCAAATGGCCGTTAAAGTAGACCACCTGGGAATCACGGCGCTCGAAAGCTAGTTCCGATGTGATCAGGGTCGTCCCTTCCGGGAACATGGGTAGTTGGACTTGAGGCACCCCGCCATGCTATCCTTCCCTGAGTCCCCATGCCAAGTCAGCGGGCCAACACTTTTCCAACCACCGCACCCCCCTTACCCTAGTGGGTCAGGAGTTCTGAGGCTAGGCTTCGCGGGAGGGACGCGCTAACGCGCAGGGCGTTCGAACCGCGTTCTCGTCTCTCTTATCGATTTCGCGCTTCGCGCGTGGCTCATCACGGATGGAGCGGGTGACGAGACTCGAACTCGCGACATCAACCTTGGCAAGGTTGCACTCTACCAACTGAGTTACACCCGCGTTTAAGAGGTCTGAAAGCATAGTCGCCCGCCCTGAAACGTCAATGCGTGAATTTGCCGCGCAAGGCCAGAGTCACCGCCGAGACGATCACAATTTGCCCAGAAAGATGACCGGTCCGCGCGGAGTGATTGAGCCTCCCTTCGGTTCGAGGAAATCGCGAGAGCTGCGACTTGCGTTCACGGGCTGCGTGGCGCTGAAGGTCAGGCAATCGGAAACGCGGGAATGACTCCGGCGTCCACCGGTTGCTTCGATTCGGGCGTTATGATCCAAAGCTGATAATCCTTGTCGGGTGCGGGTTCGGGAGCTTGGCGAGATGAAGGGCTCCTGCCTGCCGTTGCGGATCCCAGAGAGCCATGACTTCGGCGCTCCGGCAGGAGCTCCGCGTTGCGCGGTGAGCATGACGGGTTGAATTTCCCTCAGAGGGTCGCGCGCCTCGAGAGAGGCGATCCGCACCTGAAGCTCATCCTTTTCGTTCTCGAGAGCGCGCTGACGCGGGTTTCGAGGCGAACGCGCTCGGCATCGAGGCCGGCGATCCGGACCGAAAGAGATTGATTCTCGCTTCTCAACACTTGCGATGGCCGCAGTGAGCCGAGATCTTTCGTTCCAGAGCAAGGCACAGCAAACGGCCAATCCCGCGGCGATTGCCCATGGCACCCAGGAAGGAGAACGGGGTTCGAGGAGCCGGCTCGGTATCGAGGAGTGGGCTCTGCCGGCGGCGGGCGATCCTTGATTTGCTGCAAAACGGAATGTCGCAAGGCATTCGGGAGCCGGGTGTTGCGGAACGGACGTCGCGAGGAGCGTGGAGGCTCGCTCCAATTCGGCGACCAGCGCTGCCAGCTCCGGGTGAGCCGCCAACTCACGCTCAAACGCAGCCAGTTCGCTTCCCTCGAGCATGCCGAGGACATAAAGCGAGGCCAATTCTTCTCGTTCCTCCGGGCTCATGCGTATTGTCTCAAGGATTGTCGCAGCTGCATCATGGCGCGACGGATGCGGCTCTTGACCGTGGTTAGGGGAACGGAAAGTTTTTCGGCGATCTGGGTGTGCGACAGCCCGCCAAAGAAAGCGAGCTCGATGGATTCGCGCACCTCCGGTGGGAGCAGCTCCAGAGACTCTCGGACAGCCTTCGCATTCTCCGACCGCTCGGCGTCGCTGCGCGGGCTGGGGGATCGAGCGGCAGGTTATCCTTGGCTTCCGCTTCCGCGGCCTCGTAGAGGCGCAGGCGCCTTGTCGTGGAGCGGATTCTGTCGATCGCCTTGTGCCGTGTGATCGTGATGGCCCAAGCCAGCGGGGCGCCGCGGCGCGGATCGTAGTCGGCGGCATCTCTCCAGATTTTCGCAAAGACCTCCTGAAGAAGTTCCTCTGTATCCTCGGGCCGATCGAGCATGCGGAGCGCCAGCGAATAGAGGATCCCCGAGAAGGCGTCGTAGACTCGCTCGAAGGCGACGGAATCGCCCTTCGGCCACGCGCCGCATTACGGCGGGATCAATTTCATCCTTGCTGGCGAAGGGCGGAATCATCTTGAGGATCCGAAGCAAATCTCCCATGAGCCTGCTTAGTTTCCGGATCTGCGAAGGCAAGAAAAATAGCAGGAGACACAATGGCATATGGCGCACAAGCGAGCACTCCATAACTCCTTGCGCCCGCCGGAGTTCTTTGGATCCGCTATGGGAGGATTATTCGGCCTGCCGGTCGCGAACGCAGCGCACGGCCACGTATTCGGTGTCTGGCAGAACGAATTTGCGCACTTCCACTTCCGCGCGCCGTGCGCGAAATTCGCTGACAAGCGTCTCGGCGATTTCGCTGGCCAGCGTCTCGATAAGGCGCCGCGGCCGCGAGGTGGCCACGCTGAAAATCCGCCGGGCAGCCGCGTGATAATCCACGGTGCGGCGGATATCGTCCGCGAGAGCCGAAAACTCTGTCAATGGCGTGAGAATGGCATCGATCCGGAGCCGCTGGGAGTTCCTTCGCTCCTCATCGGAGACGCCGACACATGCCTCCACTTGGAGTCCCTTGATGATGATCAGGTTCATGAGTAACTGCAGCCGAAGCCGTCTTCTTTTCGCGTTTCAGCTGGCGGGTTACCCGCGGAAGCGCACTTCGCGCACAGTCTTCTGAAAACGCGCCTGAAGTTTGCGCAGAATGTTTCGCTTCCACGAGCGCTCGAGTTCGTAGCGCACCGCGGGCTGGATGACCTGAACGATCAGAACGCCGTCTCGGACGGATACTGGCAGCGAATGCTCGGCGAGGAAGTCTCCCACGATCTCGCGCCACGCGGCCTGAATTTCCTGTTCGTTGAGCCGTTCGGATAGTCCGAGCTTGTGAAGAAGCCTTTTCAGTGCATCGGCTGCGAGGACACAGCGCTCAGGGCGCGTCGGTTGTTCGGGCAGGCCGCGCCAGTCTTCCAAAACTCGCTTGCGGATTTCCTCGACGCGCATTAACGAAAAGGCCTCCGCGAGCGCGGAGGCCTCGACAAAAGGATTTGGGCAGGCTCCAAGCTATTCGCCGTCGTCGCCGATGGCTTCGACTGGGCAGCCTTCTTTTGCCTCCTTGCACAGGGCCTCCTCTTCGGGAGACTCCGGCTGTTTATAGACATAGCTGTGGCCGCCGTCGTCATTGCGCGTGAAATTCGCGGGCGCTGTCTCGCGGCAAAGGTCGCAGTCGATACATTGATCGTCCACGAAATATCTGCCGGTGATATTTTGCGGATATTTGTTCGCTAAATCTGCCATAGGTATTTCCTCCTCCGTTGCCGCAAGCTACGGTCCCACCTGCGGATTGCAATCGTTTTTTCACCAATTTGCTGGCACGCAAATCACTCGCCTTGAAGCATTGGAATAGCCATGCAAAGTCGGCCATACGGTCGGGCTAAACTTGGGCTAATCGGTGCAACTCCGCATTGCGGAGCGGAAACTCTGGATTTTTTCGATGATCCGATTCGCAATTGCGCAGCAGAGCCTGGAGTTTTTGCCTTTCTTCGGTGCGAAGCACCATGCAGTCTTCAGACAAGCTGCTCATGGAGACATCTTTGCTCGATCCCGTTCTTCCGGTTGAAGGCCGCCACGTGTTGCACCTCTTTTTCCGCGTCGATTACTCCGCGTGGGATCTTCTGGAGGGACCGCAGAAAATTGGCGCGAAGACGGCTCTGGCCTCACTGGTCCAGGAGATCCGCGCCACAGCCGCCACCCAGCTTCTGACATTCAGCATCGTCTCGCCGAAATCGGATTTGGGTTTCATGTTGCTCACCCCCGATCTGCATACGGCCGACGCCTTCGCCAAGCAACTCGGCCTCGCGCTTGGACCGGGAATTCTCACACCGGAATTTTCCTGGCTTTCGATGACTGAACGCAGCGAATACACAACGGGCGAAGGCGAATACGCTCAGACGCTTGAAAAAGGGGAAAAGCTCGCTCCCGGTTCGCCGGCGTTCGAAGAGAAGATGGCGGGTTTTCGAGCGCGCATGGCGAAGTATCTCGACGACCGGCTTAGGCCGAATCTTCCCGACTGGCCGGTCATATGCTTCTATCCGATGTCCAAGCGCCGAGGCGGGCCGGGACAGAACTGGTATGCGCTGGACTTTCCAAGCCGCAAGAAGCTTATGGGTGGTCACGCCCGTGTCGGACGGACTTATGCAGGACGCGTTCTCCAGCTCATCACCGGCTCCACGGGCCTCGACGATATGGAGTGGGCGGTTACGCTCTTTGCGAAGACAACATCCGAGATCAAGGCCATCGTCTATGAAATGCGATTCGATGAGGTGAGCGCGCAATATGCGGAGTTTGGCGAGTTTTTCATCGGTCTCCAAATGCCTCTTGATTCGCTCTTCGCGCGGCTGAATTTGTAAGCACGCAAACGCGAACCCTTCAAATGATAGAAAAGATCCGCCGATTGGAAGAGTTGCTCCTGGCTCATGCGCCGCTTCTAGTGGCGTATTCTGGCGGTGTGGATAGCACGTGCCTGCTGGCGGTGGCGCATCGGGCGCTTGGTGATTCCGTGCTCGGAGTCGATCGCCGACAGTCCGAGTCTTCCCCGGCGGGCGTTGGCAGACGCGCTTGCCGTCGCAAAGTCGCTTGGCGCGCCTGTCGAAGTCATCGCGACGCAGGAGTTTCACAACGAGCGGTATGTGAGCAACCCTCCTGAATCGGTGCTACTATTGCAAAGCGGAACTCTTTGCGAAGATGGATGCTCTGGCGCGCGATCGTGGATTTTCCGCCATTGCGTATGGTGAGAACGCCGATGACCCCGCGCATCTGCGCCCTGGCTCAAAGGCCGCTGCGGAGTTCGCGGTGCTTGCTCCGTTGAAGGAGGCGGGCTTAACCAAGGCAGAAGTCCGTGAGGTGTCCCGCTGGTATCACCTGCCAACGGCCGACGCGCCGGCACAGCCCTGCCTGTCCTCGCGCATTCCGTACGGCATGCCGGTGACGCGCGAAGCGCTGGAATTGATCGAGCACGGCGAGGAGACTATGCGTTCGCTGGGATTTCGCGTTTTTCGAGTCCGTTGTTTGGCTGCCTCGGGTGCGCGTGTTCAAATCGCCCCCGAGGAAATGCATTTCCTGGCAGGACTGGGCGATAAAGTCTGCGAGGGGTTGCGAGTGGTGGGCTTTGATTCCGTCGAGATCGATCCGGAAGGTTACAGGCCCTCCTGCGCTGTGAACGGGTGAAATGCGCATTCGCCGCCGGGACGCCGGCTGCGACCACGGACAAAACTGCGCCTCCTAAACCCCGAGCCAAACATTTTGAATACCTTCGTTGCATAATAAAGATGTATTGAACCAAAAGAAATATTGACGTCTCTTTGCCGCCGACGAAAGTTCCCTTCCCGCGGAACCCACAACCCTTTTTTTGACACGGATCGAAGCGATGAAGCTACAAGGACTCATTTGCCTATCGCCCGCGCGCTCGTCTACCAGGACAACCGCGCCAGCGATGCGGATAACGCATCTCTTCTCCGTCCGGTTCCACCTGCCGATAGTCTCGACTTTGCTTCTGCTCTGTGCCGCCGGCCTCCGTGGCGTCGAGCCGACGCCAATCCCTTACGAGGATCCCGCCAATTGGAGCACTGGCGTGATCGATGATCAGCTGCTCGGGAATCCCGGCAGCCCTCAATACATCGGCTTCACCGCTGACCGCACCATGGCGCAGGGCCTGACTATCAGACAGCCATCGGTGGACGGCAAGAACTTCCCAATGTTCTTCCAAGGCCGCAACATGGACAATAGCGCTGGCGAGGTGCGCAGGCTGACGCTCAATGGCCCGCTCATCGTCGACCTGGGAAATTCGGACGCTACCGCGATCTTTGCCGCGAATGTTGCCTTCGATTTCGCGGGTAATCCGGCAGTGTTCGAGTTGCGTCCCGGCGAAAGCAATTTGCAGATTGACGGACCGATCACTAACGCCAGTGGCCTAGTGCGTCGGGGCGAGAGAAGCGGCCGCGTGCTCTTGCACGGCGCCACGTCCGACGGCGTGACCGGACCGCTCGTGGTGGAGATGGGCTGGCTTTGCCTGGTCGGTGAGGCCGTCCTGCCCAAAATCACCTCGGTGACCTTGACCGGCAGCCCGGGTGGACTCGCCGGGCTCCGCCTGGATCATGGGGGCGAATTCGTTCCCGACCGGGTATCCGACCTCGCGCCGATCACCAGCAGCGGCGGCGGAGCCATCGTCCTCAACGGCAATGCTGAAAGGTCGATGACCGAGACCCTCGGCCGTATTGCTTTGCGCGACAAGGGCCTCTTGTTGGAAGTGAAGGGCGGCAGCGCTACCACTCCGACGACGTTGAGAGTAGCGGAATTGCTCCGCGAGCCAGGCACCCTGCTCTCAGTCGGCGGCGACCAGCTCGGAAGCGCCGGACGGCTCATGGTTACCAGAGACGCGCCCATCCTCGCCACGATGAAGGGCGGCGGCGGGGCGGCTGGTTCGACCAACGTCAGCATCGTGCCGTGGGCGCGCGGGATTGGCCGCGGTCACATCGAGGATGGATATGGCTTTGTGACCTACGCACGCGACACCGGCT
The DNA here is from genome assembly GCA_963810765.1 of uncultured Verrucomicrobiae bacterium. GTDB lineage: Bacteria > Verrucomicrobiota > Verrucomicrobiia > Chthoniobacterales > Terrimicrobiaceae > DASTFP01. The sequence goes on along the minus strand of CAWEOV010000004.1, from coordinate 837,134 downwards.
TTCGCGAGTTGCAGCCGAACAAGGAATACGTACAGGGTCTGGCCCAGGCCAAGCTGAACGACAACGTGCGCGTCGCCAGCATGGAGCCCGCGCTGACTCAGGCCAAGACAATCAATTCGCTCTTCCTCAACCAGCCGCAGGCAATCCGGCGCCGGGCCGTTGATCTCGGCGACAAGATCCTGACCGTCACCAGCGGGGCGCTGTCGGCAGAATTCGAGACCACGGTCTTGGGCGGCGAACTAACGTCGGGTGGCGTCCAGCCGCTCTCCTTCATCGGCAACTATAACCTGAACGTACGCTTGACCGGCAAGGGTGGCGCTATCTTCTACGGCCAGACACGTCTAACCAATCCCGCCAATTCCCTGGGCGGCGAATATATTGTGGCAGGCGGCCAGCTCACGGTCACTGACGATGAGATCATCCCCGATGGAGTCACCGTGCGCCTTCACAGCGACGCCGGTCTGGCTGTCGAGGGTTCGGAAAGCCTCAAGGCTGTGGCCGGTAATGGTCGGGTGCGGCCAGCGGTGGCCGGACGGAGTTCCGTGATGCTCGGCTTCTGCCTTGCCGGCGCCAACCAGGTAGTGGTTGGTATCGGCGGCGAAATCCTGCCTGGCGACATATCGGCGACGCCTGAGATCGGTGTGTTGCGCCTCTGGGTGCCGAATGGCGGCGATCGCGCCGGCTCGCTGCGCGTCGAGGACGGCACGCTGGCCTTCGACGTCACCGCTAACGCCCACGACCAGCTGATCCTTGAATCCGAGAACAAGGAGGCGATCGTTGTCGGCGGTTCCCTGCGCGTGAACCTCTTGAACGGCTTTACGCCCAAGGTCGGCGCCAGCTGGGACATAATCTCTGGCACCGCGCCCGCTGGAGGCCGTGGCTTCGCGTCGATCGTCGACGCCACTGGCAAGGGCTACACCTACTCCGCTGCGCCGATTGGCAATCGCTGGGTGCTGACAGTAACCTCTACGCCTTAGCTTGCATGGCTTCCGACCACCCGAATCCCCTTCCCAACGCCCAGCCAGAAGTCTCTCCCGTGCAGACAACCAATCACCGCGAGCTCATTTTCACGTGCCGGCGGGCCATCCTGACTGGCCTGGTCGTTTTCCTTGGTTTGATTGGCGGCGAAACCTTCGCTACAACTACCGATCGGAACCCGTCGCCGACTTACCGCTTCTCCTGCACGGTCGCCAAGCCTGGCCTCACTAGCGCCGGAATCTTCGACGCGAAGGGGCGATTGGTGCGCGCGTTGTGGACGATGAAGCAGGTGGAGTCCGGGACTGTCGTCAAAGGAGCCTGGAACGGGCTCGATCAAGATGACCGACCGGTACCCGATGGCAGCTACACTTGGAAAGTGGTGGTCAACCGCTCCATCTACAGAAATGTCGGCACCATCGGCAACACCGGCCAGCCTCCCACCACCTCGGGGCACGTGCCTGTCTTTCTCGAAGGGATCGCCGTGGATGCCAACGACGGGATCTACACCGTCCACGACTGGGATGAGCCCCACTACAGCGTCATTAAGTGGTCGCCCAAGGACGGTCAAGCGGAGTTTCACACCGATAACATCGTCGGCGAGGCGCTCCTCAAGGGCATTGCCGTCGAGCCGGACGGATCCTACGCCTACGTCAGCGGTTACTCCGACCACACCGATCGCTCCAAAGCGAAGTTTTCAATCTGGCGGATCAATCTCACCGATGGCAAGACCGATCCCGCGCATTTCGATCACAAAGTAGAGCCCTTTACCAAGGAGGGCCGTTGCATCAAGGTGTACGACGGCGGCGCCGACTTTCCGGCGGATGCGACGCAACAGGACAGAAGTCTGATGGGCGTACCGCTGGTCTCGCTGGCCGTGCATGGGGATACACTCTACGCCACCGACTCCCTCAAGGGCCGGGTGATGCTCTACGACAAGGTCACCGGTGAGCTGAAGGAGGAGATCGCCGTGCCGCTGGCGTGCGGGCTCGCAGTGGCGCCGGACGGAAAGATTTGGGTCGGTCACGAGCACTCGAAAGTCAGCGTCTTCGATGCGAACGGCGAGCGGTTGGGCACTCCGATTGCCGATCTCAAGGAGGTGCGCGCGCTGGCGCTGCGCGGCAACGTTTTGTACGTCGCCGACAGCACTGCGGCGCAGGTGCGGGTTTACGATCTAACTGGTGCCAAAGCCAAGTTGACCAAGTCCTTTGGTCAGCCGGCGCGGCCGGGAGACCGGGCCTCTGAGCGGATGAAGAACATCAACGGCATGGCCGTCGACAGCCGCGGCAACGTTATAGTTTCAGACCGAATCGGCCAGGGCGGGCGCCTGCAAAAGCTGACGCCGGATTTCAAGCAGCTTTGGCGGCAAATGAGCCTGGAGTTCTCGTCGCAAGCCGCTTTTGGCGCCGAGGATCCAGACCTGCTAATCAGCGCGTACAGGAATGCCTACAAGATCGACCGCAAGACTGCCAGCTGGGAACTGCTTGGCCCAGCCAGGACTGAGTCCCACGAAGCTAAGGCCTACTTCGGTCACTATGAGAACTCCTACCGCGGCCCGCCGCGCGTCGTGCGCCTCTTCGGCAACGACTATTTCTACTTTTCCGCGGGCGACGGCATAGCAGTCTATCGCATCGAGCGATCCAAGGATCCGCTGCGCGGTCCGCTGCTTAACCTGGTCGCTTGCCTCGCCGGGTTGAACCCGCTTCCCGACGGGACCCATGCGGAGGAGGGGTGGCGTCCCGAAAATCGCTACCTATGGTCTTGGCAGGACGACAAGGGCGATTACCAACCTCAGAAGGAGGAGGCGACTATCGTCATCTCACCCGGCAATCCCCCGGATTGGGAATGGCCGCGAGGCCCGTTGAGTGTCGATGACAAGGGGTGGATCTGGACGACCTCAGCGCACCGCCGGCCGTCGCCGATCGACGGGCCTGGCGGCGAGACCTCGGCCATCTACGCAATCCCGCCGCAAGGCCCAAACAAGCAAGGCAATCCTTATTACGATTGGAACTCTGCCATCCGCGTGGTGAGCGGGGAGACTTTGCGCGCCGCGCTGAACGTTGGGAGAGAGGTTGAAGCCACCTGGAATCTGGCTGGTCATTCGAGCGACGGAATGGTTTATGGCCTCTGTTCCACTAAGAAACCTGGCGCAGCGCAGGAAGGTGGTCTGCACATGAGCGGCAACGTGCTGTTAGGCTTCAAGGAGAAGGTCCCGGGCACAGTCGAGGCGATCCCGGAGGCGGCTTGGTCGGTGATGCTGCCGAAAGCAACAGTCGGGCTCTGTCCGATCAACGGGGGCCAGGGCGGTGTGCTGATCGGCGGCGATCCATGGCGGGCAGGGGTGCACCACTATACCAAGGACGGGCTGCTGATCGGCAGCTTCCAATCTCACCCGCGCTTTGGCGCGCAGCCTCTGGACTGGCCGAGTGGCATGCTCGACGCCTACCTTGCCGTGAGCTGCAATCGTGATCCCCGCGATGGCCTGCTTGACGTCTTCACCGAAGACAACATGAATGGCCGGCTGATCTGGTACCGCGTTGACGACAGCGACATCGAGACCCTCAAAGGTACTCTGGTGGTTCAGGCAGCCGCCGGGGAGCAATGAGCCGATTTGCCTGGGTGCTACGCGCCGGCGGGTTTGGAAAGGCGCGCCTTGATAACGCGGCAATAAGAACGAGACGTATGCAGAATTCGTTTCGGGGAAAAGCTCATGCGACGATGGCTGAAGCGAAAGAACGCCGTTTGCTTCAGAAGGTCGTGCACAAATGCTCCGCTTCCATGGATAAGCCTGCCGCCGAAGTCCCACGGCTTGGGTGACGCGACGAAATGAAGTATCCCCTCAGGCATATTGTTGGCAATCGAAGGCCCGCTCGCAGAGATCGGGATATTGTATTGGACGGGCAAGTGACAGTGCTTTGTCGAGAAGAAAAAGTTCAACACGGTTTGGTCATGCGACACAATGCGTTCCCTGTAAGTCTCCAAGAATGCCAAACATCGCTCGGTAAAGTCCTCATTCCGCCAGCGATCCAAGTCGATGAGGAGGATCCCCGAGTTGAAATGGGGATCATTGAGGGAAAGCCCAAGCTCCGGCAAAAGATCTTTGTCCAGAGACCACTCAATTGTCGCCCTGGATACTGCCCCCAGCAGGTGGGGACTTAGATCTGTGTTCCATAGGGGAATCAGGGAGCAGTTAACCAGCAAATCACTATCCAAATACAAGACTCGGTCAACCGTAGGGAGCAGATCTTTCAAAAAGAGCCGCGCATAAGCCATGTAGTTCCCGTGCAGGCCCCTAAGATGGCGGACCCTGGCGGTGGAAAAGGGGCGAAGGAATATTGTCGCGTTTTGATTGACGGCAGCGGTCTGGCGAAGGCCTTCGCAATCGGCGGCTGACAGGCCCTCATGAAAGACGAAAAGATGGATCGGGGTATCCGCGTCTTTCCGAAGATGAGACTTCAACAAGCTGAAAATAGAGATATGAAGGCCGGCAAGAGCGTTCTTGTCGCAACAAAAAACAATGTTCATTGGCGGGTTTGGAACCGCGGGCAAGCCTTCGTTGACAGCAATCGCCCCAGCGGTTGGCGAGCGCCGTCGTTGGTGAAGCTGTTTCCGGTCCTAAGCATGATTTGGAGCCCTTATCTCCTCTGCCGTAGATAATTCAATGGGAAACTACAAGCCTGTGTGAGAAATGCGTGACGCGAGGGGAGCGGCTGCGGACCAGCCTTTGGAATGAGGCTGTCCACTGCCACCGATCGTGGGACGTGAACGTCCAGCATCTGGATTACGTCGAGATTCAAGCGCGGGCTGAGTTCGCGCAAAAGTCAGTGGCGAGACCATCGAGTTAGTCGCGACAGCGTTACGATACGAGTTGATGTCTGGGGCCTTCCGCCGGGACGGAAGATTTGCGGCTGAATTTCCGGTTTCGGACTACGGCAGCAAGCACAAAGGCAATTTCCGCCGCGACGAAGAGAAGCGCAAAGCCAAAGCCCCCCGTTCCAAAGCCGTAACTGTGAAGGCCGACGCCGAGAACGAAGTTTACCCCATACCAGGCCATGAGCACACCCTGGAAAGCGAGGACCGCACCAACAGCCATGCCAAACCCCGCCCACTTCCCGGCTACGCGACCATGCAGGACGATCAGATAGCCGAGAAGCGTTATCAGCGCCCAGGTCTCTTTGGGGTCCCAGTCCCAAAATCGTCCCCAGGAATAGTTCGCCCATACGCCGCCCAAGATCGTCCCGGTCGCCAGAAGCAGCACACCGACCTGAATGGCACGGTAGAGATAATTGAATAGTTCGGCCCTGGGCTTCGTTCCCCGAATGACTTTGCCCAGTGCTATGTGGCCGATCCCGAGGGCAAGGGCGAATGCGGCGTAGCTTAACGTGATGGTGAGCACGTGCGTTGTCAGCCAGAAATTATCACGCAGGACAGGAACCAGGGGATCGATCGCGCGATTGAGCGCCAGCGTTTGTGTATCCGCCAAGATAAGCGACGCGACAGCCACAGGGATGGCACCAAGCAGGAAATACCTGCTTCGGTAGATCGCCTCGAAGACCAATGCGAAAAGAATCGTGCCGAATGCCACCCAAACGACCGACTCGTACATGTTCGTAACCGGGGCGCGACCGGTTATGGCTATACGCGCGGCAAAGCCAGCCACCTGCAAGATGAATCCAGCTCCCGAGAGCACCCATGCCGCAGCGTAACCAATGCGTCCTAGTTTTGAGAGGACGAGAACGATGCCCGCGGTCGCATAGCAAATCCATGCCCAGCGAAACGGATGCGCCTTCTGGTATAGTGTCTCGAGCTGAATCTTCCAAATCGGAGGTTGAAACTGAGGTTCTATCGCCGGCCATTCTGTCCGGAGGATCTCGGCTTCCTTGATGAAGGCTGCATTGTCATTAGCGATGAACGCTTTACGGAGGGGCTGAACGGCGCTGGAGGTGCCTGGAACAGGCAACCATGGAGCATCCGCGCCTCGCGGATTGGCGACGAAGCGGAACGCGGAACCGGTGACAAGCGACTCGAACTCGGCCATGCGCAACCCGACTTCCGCGGCCTGTTTCGGCAAGCCGCTCAGTTGCTGATTACCCGGGCGCGCCCGCAAGGCCTGCGCTTCAGCAAGCAACTTTGCCAGCTCTTTGCTTGACGCAAGCTCCTGGTAGGAAAATAGCTTTCGGGAAGCGTCCAATCCGGTGGCTTCCCGAAGAGGCTTGTGACTGACGAGGAGGACCGGCTTGTTTTCCCAGTTCTGTGGATTCAACCACAGCGTGGTTACCAATTCCAGCGCGCTCATTCTCCGGCCCTCGACCGTGATCATAGACTTTCCTGACAGACCCAGAAGCGATTCCTCGGCAAACACCAGGAAAGGCTTTTTCCGTCCGCCTTCCTGCACCGTGATTTGCTCGAGAGGCGAGAGATCAAGAGCGCACGCCGCTTGCAGCGCGACGAGCAGGGCAAGGAAACACCGGATCATTGAACCTTGACGTTGCTCCCTCCTGCCGGCTTGTGCAAGCCGGAAGAGACGGCCGGAGTCTTAAGTAGTTCGAAAGGGGAACCCTTTACTGGCGCTGAATTCTTGGTGGAAACGGAGCTGCGCGCTTGACGCACGGCCCCCTTTTGCGGTTAACAAATCAAATCTCGGCGATGAAATTGTCGAGCGCTAAGAAAAGATCGGATCTTCCAGTGTCAATGGGCGAAAGGGTCCGTGGTTTCCAAAAACTTTATGACGCTTAACTCACACCGCACAAACTCGCGCGCCGTTTAGTGCAAGTACTTTTGTGAACGTTCAAAAGGTCATCACCCTCGCCAGCCGAAAAGTGAAGCTTGCGTTCAATGTGTTCGAGCGATCTCTTCGTCGCGCCGGATGCGATCTTCCATTACTAGTAATTCCCTACGGCGACGATCTTTTTGAGCTTCCGTCAAATTCGGAATGGTGGGACAGCCCCGGATTCGCCTCCTGGCTGCGTGCGCACAAGGCGCATCCTATGATGGCGAAATACCGATGTCTCACGGAAGCAAATTACGTATATTTTGACACCGACATATGTGTGGTCGATGACTTCCGCCCCGTTTTGTCTCATCACAGGAACTTCGTAGTCGCGGACACCGAGTGGAACAAGCCCGGGTGGTCCACCTCGCCCGAGGCAACTTCCATACTCGCCGAGAAGACCAGTTTGTGGATGTTAAAACTTTTCAATGCGGGGCACTTTGCCTGCGATCAGGTGTTGTACTCAGAGAAGGAAATCCAATCCGTTTCGGAAAAATATAGCGATACTTGCCTAACGTATCCTCACCATGATCAGCCGGGCATCAACTTGCTGGTGTCACTCACCGATGTTGAGGTTACTAATCTTTGCATGCCTCCGTATCGAATGGAATCAACGATGGCAGTTGATTATCCTGGAGAATGGGAGGGCATTTGGAGTAGAGGTCATCGACCGTATTTCATACACTATGCAGGATCGGGGCTCGGCCAAAATCTTCCTATCAATCGCTTGTACTACGACTTTATGTCGCAAGCCGAACGGAAAGAGTGGGATGCCCTTGAGGAGGAAAGAAGAAATTCGAGACGCTGGCTGGAAAAATGGCCATTGCAAGTAAGGATCTTGAACCAGATGTTGCGTATTATCGATAGACGCTTTCACGTGCAACCGGTTCCCGGCCACTAGCAGATTCAGCTGAGTCCGCTCGTAGGTTTCTCACCACGGCGGCAGTTTTTGTTCGCCCTTGACCTCTCTTCGACAGCATCCGAAGTTGAAGTCTCGTGCGTATTACAATCATATCGATTAATCCTTTCACGCCTTGGGGTGGCAGCGAGGAACTATGGTCTCGGGCTGCACTGGAGCTCATCAGCGCAGGAGCCCAGTTGCAGTTGGTGCGTCATACCTGGGATCCCGAACCTGCGCAGATCAAGGCGATATGTGCTGGCGGCGCTGAGTTCGTTCCCATCTCGTCGCGACCAGATGGAATTGTTTTGCGGGTGCTTAAGAAGATCGCCCCCCGCCCCACCGAGGCCGCCACAATCGTCCGAAAAAACATCCTTCCGTTCTTACCGCAAATGGTCCTTGTTGCCCAGGGAGGACAATATGAAGGGCGGGATTGGATGACGGCTTTGGCCGAGACGGAACTGAGATACTCGCCACTCGCACAGACAGCGGGAGAAAACTCGTGGCCCGTTGGCGACGAGCTTCAAGCGCTACGCAAGGGCTTTCTGGGGGCGTTCCGTTGCTTTTTCGTGTCGCAAGCAAATCACGTCATCACGTCCATGCAACTTGGTGACCCGCTATCGCGTTCAGATATCGTGGCCCAGCCCTTCAACGTGCCGTATGATTTGGATTTGCCGTGGCCGGAATCCAGTGCGGAAGAATTGCGCCTTGCCTGTGTAGGCCGGCTCTCTCCTCCGCATAAGGGTCACGATCTTCTCTTTCGCCTATTGGCGCAGCCCAAGTGGCGAGAGCGGAATATCACTCTAAACTTCTACGGAGAGTGCCCAATCTTCGGGGAACATGTAAAGCAACTGGCACAGATGCTTCAGCTCAATTCAGTGCACTTTTGCGGTCATGTGACAGACGTAGCCGAAATCTGGCGGACGCACCATGCGCTCGTTCTCGCAAGCCGGACCGAAGGATTGCCTCTCGCTGCAATGGAGGCGATGCTGTGCGGACGGCCTTGCATACTAACAGACGTCGGCGGCAATAGCGAAATATTGGTGGACGGTGAGAGTGGATTTCTCGCCGGCGGCCCTACGGTAAGGGCGCTCGATGAGGCGATGGAGCGGGCGTGGTCGCAGCGGGCGAATCTTCCAGCGTTCGGAAGAGAAGCCGCCGTCCATGTTCGCAAACTTATTCCTCCTAACCCCGCCAAAGTTTTTGCGGCCCGCCTTTGGGAACTTGCTGGAGAGACCATCCCTTCTAAGCTGCGCAGCGAGCAAAAAAATGCTTAGGCGTCACTTAGCGCTCGGCTGAGTAGCGCGTTGATCGGTCCTCCATTTGCCCGATTCGTTTCTCGGTGTTCGCGGCTGGCGCGTTGAGGCGCCACGGAGCGAAACGCGGTCCCAGAACCGACCGCGTGGGATTTTGCGTGGGCGTTTTGACCGTGTGGATTTATCTTGCTCGTATTCAAAACCTTATACGGATTGTTTTCGAGAAGGGATTTTAATGTCTGTCGGGCAGTTTTTTGTTGCAAGGGCAGAGCAGCGGCCGGTAAAAGGCAGGATGCGTCTGAAGGAAATCGCGTGGTTCTACCAGGGTGGAGGCAAGAATCGCCCGCTGGGTGTTCGACGCGTTAAGGGAGGATAGCTCTGATGGGTCGCTTCTTCACGTTTTGGGCCGCTTTTTTTTCGGCGATTGTTGTTATCGTCGTGGCGTTCGCCCAGTCCAGCGACAATCCCGCAGAAAGCCCGGTGACGGTTGATGAATCGCGACCTGCATCCGTCGCGACTCCCACATCCGACGCCCGGATGAACGAAGCTGGCCAGCCACTAACCCCCCAAGCGCCCGGCCGGAGTCCTCAACCAGGGGGGAGCCCTCAACCAGGGAGGACGCCGATGGGCGAGGTCGTTTCGCCGTCAGAGGAGGCCGAGGCTGCCGAAGAAACGTTGATTCCGGCCGAGCCGGCTCGAAAGCTTTGGCGGTTTACGCCGCTATTTTCGGCAGGCGTTGTCTACGACGACAATATCGAATTTTCCAACACGAATCGCGTTCCAGATGTTATTTGGACCATTTCGGGCGGATTGGCCTTTGAGTTGGGCGACTTTCGGGGCGGATCGGAAAACTATCTCTCCGCGTATTGGGTCGGCAGCCCCACCTTTTACATGGACAACCCGGACCAAAATAATTTCGACTGGAGTTACGCTTTGATCGCCCAGTATCGTTGGTCCAAGCTCGTCGGGAGATTCGACAGCAACTTCTCGGAGTCAACGGGAGGCAACCGCGAAGTTAACGCGATCACCACGACTCGAAGTTTTTCGAATTCGTTGCGGTTCCGATACGACTATAGCGAAAAGACGAGCTTTGATCTGAAGTTCGCCAACGATGCCTCAATAGTCGAGTCCTTCCAGAACACCTATCGATATGAGGTCGCGTCCGGCATGAGATACCAAATCCTTCCGAAGACCAATATCGGTTTCGAAGGTGTTGGCGGCATTCTCGAGTCGCCCTCAAGCCCGCGTCAATATTATCAGCAGGCGCGTTTTCGCTTGAGCTATGCTGCCACCGGAAAGCTCACCCTCAAGTTCAGCGGGGGTGTCGAGGTCATGGAATTTGAGGGCGACAACTCCATCAAGGCTACTCCTGTCTTTAGCCTGGGATTGTCCTATCAGCCGTTCGATGGAACCACCCTCAACTTGGCAGGCTACAGAAACATCATCGGTTCCAACGCCACAGCCGGACAAGACATTATCGCGACCGGTTTTGGAATCGCCGTCGACCAGCGATTCTTTCAAAAATTTGTCGCGGGAGTCAGCTTCGGATATGAGCACGATGAGTACTTCGCGACCACCAGTGAATTCCCCACGGACCGGGTGGACAACTACCTCTACGTGCGTCCTACCCTGCGCTATTCCTTCGTTCGATGGCTTTCGGTTAATGTCTTTTACGAATTCAGAAAAAGCACTTCCACTCAGGCCACGAGTAACGCTTACGGGAATCGGCTTGGAATGGAGCTCGCTGCAAGGTTCTAGTTTTTCATAATTGCTGTATATGGACTGCGACGCTACGCAATTGTATGTGGACCGGGATTCGAGTCCGTCGCGACGGCGTTTCCAACGCGATTGCGGAGGCGGGCTGCCAATTCTAAAAAATCGCTTTACCTTGGAGCCCATGATTGCCAGCCGCTGGCAAGGGTGTCAAATTCCTCGCCTATGAGGCACCTCGGAATTGCATGCGGCGGTGACGACAACTACGCCACGGGAATTGCGGTGGCCCTGTATTCCGCCCTTTCACATCTAAGTGCGGATGTAACCCCGACTGTGTACATCCTCGATGGCGGTCTGTCCGCCGATCACTGCGAGGGACTGGAACGCGTGATCACCAAGGTCCGGCCGGATTCCTCGATTGTTTGGTGTCGCGTTTCCGCCTCTGATCTCGCCGGGCTGCCCATTGGAGGCTACCTCAGCCAGAGTGCGTATCTTCGGCTATTTCTGGGCCAATTCGTTCAGGAGAGAACCAAGCGCATAGTTTACGTTGACTGCGACGTTCTCGTTGTGCGAGATCTCTCGGGGGTGCTGGATTTGGATTTCGGCGAATATCCGATCGCCGCAGTCCGAGATTTCTTATCGGATGACATCTCCAAGTTGCCGGAGCCCTTGCCGGAAGAGCAGTGCGCGCCGTGGAACCCAGCCGGCCGGTTTTTCAATTCGGGCGTGCTCGTTATCGACTGCGCTCGTTACGCCGCCTTGGACGTGGAGAAGAAGGCGCTCGCTTACGGAACGCGGCTCTGCGGGACCCCGGCCATCGGCGGTGACCAGGATATACTCAATCCGGTCTTGGCGGACTGCTGGCTTGAGCTGCCCTATAGTTACAATTTCTATTCACAGCTCCTTTACATCGAGGAGTTTCTGCCGAAGAAAGAGAGACACCGCGCTTTTCTCCGTGAGAGAAGCCGGCTCTACTCCGAGGCAAAGGTATTTCACTTTTGCGGACAGCCCAAACCTTGGCATCACTGGTCGACGGATCCGAGCGCTCCGCGCTGGACACGGGCTTTCAGGCGGTCCGGGTGGCTGGATCTGCGGGGCACCATCCAATGGGCGCTGCGCTGGGTACCGAGGAGAGCCTTCGTTCGAATAAAGCGGGCTTGCGGCTTGTTGAAGCAGCGCGAAAGCACGGCGTCTCTAACCAACTATTAAGATGGTGGGGAAAAACTTACCACCATGCCAACGTTCAGGAAACCCGCAACCATACTGGAATGGATGAATGTTTTGATCCTCCCGAGAGTCGCTCGTTTTTTAAGTCGCCAAACATCTTTTCCGAGTTTAGGATAGGCAGTATCGGATAACCCCCCTCAGCGCTCATCACAATCGAATTGGCATGGATGTTGCTGAGGAGCACTAGTTTAGAATTCTTGCATGGAGTGTGAAATTTGTTCTCGAATGGCGGCGAAAAAAAACGCGGTAAGTGAGATTGCGGGCCGATTCGAGCGGTCTGGATCCCGCTCATTGCGACAGGTGAGAACCGTTCTTGGAAGGCTCGCCGCGATATCGGCTCTCTTTATGTATGGGGCCCTGATGGCGCAGAGCGATTCAAACTACCGCCTGGCTTCCGACGATCTCTTGGACTTTCGCGTTTTCCAGGAGCCCGAACTGGACGCCGTGATTCGCGTTTCCGGCGATGGCAACGCGATATTTCCTTTAGTCGGGCAGGTTCCGATTGCAGGAAAGACAATCGGCGAGGCCACCGAGTTGCTTCGTCAGCGTTATATGGCAGGCTACCTCGTCAATCCCCAGGTGACGCTCACTGTTCGAAACTATGCGCGGAGAGTCTTCACGATGTTGGGACAGATTACAAAGCCGGGGTCCTACAAGATCGAGGGGAGCGAGACCATCAGCCTTCTAGACGCAATCGGTATGGCCGGCGGCTACACCCGGATCGCTAATCCGGGAAAAGTCACTGTAAAGCGGCGCGTGGGCGGAAAGGAAACAGTTATCCACGTCGATGCTCGAAAGATGGCAAGGTCGAGCGCCGAGGAAAACTTTCAAATTCAGCCAGGCGACGTCATCACAGTGGGCGAATCCATTTTTTAATCATGCCTGAAATTTCTTCCGATAAACAGCTTTCCGACCTTTTAGGGGAGAAAGAATCCGCTGCAGGTCTGGACATCGGTTACTATCTCCATCTCTTAAAGCGCTATCTTTGGCTTTTTCTCACGATCGTCGTTCTTGCGACGCTCATCTCGCTCTTCGTGGCGCTCCGACAGCCGAAGAAGTACGCTGCCCGCGCTGTTTTGCAGGTAGAAGCGGGGGAACAGAAGGTGCTGGGTTCGGATGATGTCCAGACCCTAAGGCCGGAAGCGGGAGATTACATGACGACGATTGCTGAGTCCCTAACCAGCGATTCGTTTCTCATCCGGGTTGCAAAGGCTGCGGACCTCTTGAACGATCCGACCTTCTTCGCTCCCCGCCCCGACGGGCAATCCTACTCAGATGCCGAAATAGCCGCTCGTATGAGGGGATTGGTTTCGGCCAGTGTCCGCAAGCTGACGAGACTCATAGACATTACAGTAACAACAGGCAACCCGGAGCAGTCGAAGCTTATCGCCGCAACGGTGGTCAAGGAATTCATACGCCAGACTCTCGAACTGCGGATGAGTGTCGCGCGCGCCGCTAACGATTTCCTGCGCGAAGAGGCGGACAAACTGAGAGCGAAGCTAGAGGAATCTGAAGGGAAGCTTCAACGTTACAAGGAAGAACACAACGCTGTCTCGCTTGAAAACACCCAGAACATCACCGTCGCAAAGCTCCAGGAGCTCAACTCACAGGTGACTGAGGCGAAAGGCGAACGAATCAGGCTTGAGTCCGATATGGAGCTCTTGCGATCGACCCCTCCCGACGACGTTGACCGCATGTTGCAAATTCCCAGTGTCAGCGCGATTCCTCAGGTGCAGGCGATTCGTGCGTCAGATTGTCAGCTGCGGAAGCCGATCTGGCGGCAATTCAGAAGCGTTACCTCGCCCAAGCATCCCAAGAATATTCAGGCGGTTACGCAGATCAAGCAATTGAAGGATTCTCTCAAGGACACCTTAAGGAATGCCGGGGAGATCCTCGGGACACAATATCAAGTCCGCGTTGGACACTGAAAAGAAGTTGAGTGAAGCGCTTGAGGAGCAAGAACAGGCGGCCCTCGAACTCAACAAGATCGCCATTCCTTACAATGTCCTGCAGCGCGAAGTGGAGTCAGATCGGGCCATGTACGATTCGGTGAATAACCGTTTGAGAGAAACGACCGTCTCTCTTGGGATCGAGAAAAGTCCTTTTCGAATCGTTGAGGAACCGATGGCCGCCGCGCAGGTGGCGGCATCGATCCCTGTGAAAATCGTGGGTGTCGGCCTGTTTCTTGGACTCGCGCTGGGTGCGGGCAGCCATATTTGGTCTGGATCTTCTCGACAGTAGTCTTCGTTACGTCGATCAGGCGGAAAGCTTCCTTAAACTGCCTGTTCTCGCCGTCGTTTCCGAAGTCGTGAAGAGAAGGGGGCAACACGATTCCGAACGTCTTTTAGCGACCGGGCTCAATCGCAGCAGGCGGAGGCATTTCGGAGCATGCGTACTACGCTTTCCTTGCTGGGCGATGAGGCGCACCGCCGCGTATTTCTTGTAACCAGCGCCGTCCCCGGAGAGGGCAAGACATTCTGCGCCTTCAACGCTGCCATGGCTTTTGCGCTGGAAGGACAAAAGACTGTGCTTGTGGATGCCGACCTGCGCGTGCCCGCCGTCCATAAGATCTTTCCGGACCCCGAAGTCGCCCGACGGCATTTGGGACTAACGGATTACCTCGCCGGAAATGCGGACATTGACAAGATCCTGATGGCCGGACCTCAGGAAAACCTTACGGTCATCTGCGCGGGAAACAAGGCGACCAATCCCGGCGAGTTGCTCGGTGCGGACTGCTTTTGTCACGCTTATCAAGACTCTGGTTGAGAAATTCGATCGCGTGATCATCGATTCGGCTCCCTGTGAATGCGGTGAGCGATACCCTGCGCATCACCCCTCTTGCAAATTACGTCTGCCTGGTCGTCCGCGCGGCCAAGACTCCGAAAAAGGCGATTGCCCGCGCGATGCAAGCTGATTGAGAACGCCAAGAGGAAAGATTGCGGGCTTTATCCTCAATCGCGTCCACTTGGGACGCGACTCGGCCTATTACTTTTATCACTACGGCTACGGAGATTCCGAGTCCACGGCGCTCGGAGATCCAAGAAAGCGTAGCCTAAGGCGGTCGTTCCAGCCTGAAGCTCGTTTCGAGCGGATTCGCGCTTCCCAAAAAGGCAGGACATGGAATTGGTCTCGAAGCATGACGGCTGGAACGACCAAAGGCGGCAGCCTGCAAAAACGCGGTCTGCTCATGCGTCGACCCCCTGCTCTTTACGGACGATCCAGTGGATCGGCGCCAATTTTCCCATAGGCGATTGTTTTGACCGATCCTTAGGTCTATTTTTAACTTGCGGCAAATCAGCATCTATGAGCATCCTCTAATACTACAACTATGCGTATTCTTGTCACTGGCGGAGCGGGCTTTCTTGGCTCGCATTTATGTGATCGACTACTTAACGAAGGCCATGAGATTCTTGTGTCTCGACAACTTCTTTACCGGTCGAAAGCAAAATATTTCTCATCTTCTCCAGAATCCTAAGTTTGAGTTGATCCGGCACGATGTCACTGAGCCGTTCCGTGTGGAAGTGGATCAGATTTACAACTTGGCCTGTCCGGCTTCGCCTCCGCACTATCAGTATAATCCGATCAAGACCACCAAGACGTCAGTGATGGGCGCGATCAACTCGCTGGGCCTCGCCAAGCGTGTCAGAGCGAGGGTGTTTCAGGCGTCGACCTCGGAAGTCTATGGCGATCCGACCGTCCATCCGCAGAGCGAATCCTACTGGGGAAACGTGAACCCGATCGGCCGGCGCTCCTGTTACGATGAGGGCAAGCGTTGCGCGGAGACATTGTTCTTCGATTATCATCGGGAAAATGGCGTCGATATTCGCGTGGTGCGAATCTTTAACACCTATGGGCCGCGCATGCTGGCCGATGACGGCCGCGTGGTTTCCAACTTCATCGTGCAGGCGCTGAAAGGAGAAAATCTTGACCGTTTACGGGGACGGCTCGCAAACGCGTTCGTTTTGCTATGTGGACGATCTCATCGAGGGCTTCGTGCGCCTGATGAATCAAGAAAAGACGGTGGGTCCCGTGAACATTGGGAACCCCGGTGAATTTACGATGTTGGAGTTGGCGGAGTTGGTTCTCAAGAAGGTCGGGGGCAAATCGAAGATCACCAACCTTCCGCTTCCTGCGGATGATCCGAAGCAACGGCGTCCGGACATTTCTCTCGCAAAAGAGATGCTCGGCTGGGAGCCGAAGGTTCCGCTCGAGGAGGGTCTTAACCGGACAATCGAATATTTTCGTCAGGCTATCTGAGCGCTTTCCAACACCTTATCACAACCGATTTTAGTCTTATGTCGCAAGAAACGTCACAAACTCAGGAATTTGCATTGAAGATTTGCTGCATCGGCGCCGGCTACGTCGGCGGCCCAACCATGGCGATGATCGCCGCGAAATGCCCCGACATTCGTGTGGAAGTCGTCGATCTTAACCAGGCGCGAATCGACGCGTGGAACTCCGACAACCTTCCCGTGTATGAGCCGGGACTCGACGAGGTCGTAAAGTCCGCCCGAGGCAGGAATTTGTTTTTCTCGACCGGTGTCGAGGACGCCGTTCGCGGTGCGGACATCATCTTTGTGAGTGTCAACACGCCGACCAAAACCTTTGGTGTTGGCGCCGGCCGCGCCGCCGACCTGCGCTATATCGAGGCCGTCGCCCGCATGATCGCTTCCGTCGTCGAGGAGCCGAAAATCATCGTTGAGAAGAGCACAATCCCGGTGAAAACCGCGGAAACCATCTCGAACGATCCTCAGCGCGAGCGGAAAGAAGCTGAATCACCAAGTGCTCTCGAATCCCGAGTTCCTCGCGGAGGGCACAGCGGTGGACGATCTGAAGAATCCGGATCGCATTTTGATTGGCGGTGAACAAACGCCGGAAGGACTCGCGGCTATCGAGAAGCTCGTGTCGGTCTATGCCCGGTGGGTGCCGCGCGAGCGCATTTTGACGACCAATCTTTGGTCCTCCGAACTTGCCAAGCTTGTGGCGAACGCGTTTCTTGCCCAGCGAATTTCGTCGATCAACGCGATTTCCGCGCTTTGCGAAACAACCGGCGCCGACGTTGAAGAAGTTGCGCGCGCGATTGGGACCGACTCGCGCATAGGACCAAAGTTCCTCAAGGCCTCAGTGGGCTTTGGCGGCTCTTGCTTTCAAAAGGACATTCTGAATCTTGTCTATCTTTGCGGCGCTTTTGGGATTCCGGAAGTCGCGGACTATTGGGAGCATGTGGTGCGACTTAATGACTGGCAGAAGAGCCGGTACGTCGCGCGTGTCATCAAGACCCTCTTCAATACCGTGTCCGGGAAGCGCCTTGCGGTCTTGGGATTTGCCTTCAAGAAGGATACCAATGATACGCGCGAGTCGCCAGCGATCTCGATTTGCAAGGCATTGCTCGACGAGCAGGCCCGCCTGGCTATTTACGATCCGAAAGTGGGAAGTTCTCAGATTTTTGCCGATCTCGAAATCGAGGCTAACGATCCCCGGATTGAGATTTGCTCGAACGCGAATCAAGCTCTCCAAGGGGCTCATGCGATGCTGGTGCTCACGGAATGGGATGAGTTTCGCGATCTCGATTTTGCCAAGATCGTACAATGCGATGCACAAGCCGGCGTGGGTCTTTGACGGACGCAATGTCGTCGATTCAGCCGAAGCTGCGGAGCCTGGGCTTTTACGTTTATTGCATTGGAAAGCCGGAATATTCCTAATCAGTGCCTTCATCTCCCGGCTTCACGGTTCCGCCGCTTTGCGGCCGCCTTCGAATTCTTGAGGTTTCCGGAGCGTTGCGAACGCCGCATGGCAAGGTTCGGTGGAGGGCGGTCTTTCGCGAACGGGTGGAACATGAGCGACCCGCTCCCATCGTCCTAAAATTGTCCGGTTTGGCGGCCCGCGTACTAACTGGTATTTGCTAATGGCATCAATCGTATCCAGAAGCGTAGCGTTTTTGGAACAGATCCTGAGCGTTGCCCTCCCATTCGGCAGGAGAAAGTTGCTTCGTGGTCGTAGCGACCATGCTCCTTCAGGCTCTCTTGCAGATGGGCGGGGTTGCTTCTGTTTTGCCGTTCCTGTCGGTGGCAGCTCATCCTGAAAACTTTGCCAATTCACAGCTTCGGTCGTTTGTTGATGTCCATTTTTCAGATTACCGATCCAAGGCAACTGGTGTATGTGACGGGGACTCTTGCGATTGTCTCCCTAGTGATTGCGAGTGCGTCTGCGATAGCAAACCAGGTCATCGCCGGGCACTATGTCGCCGCCCTTGGACATTGGTTGCGGATGCAACTCCTTTGCAAATACTACAGTCAGCCCTACGCGTACTTCGTTTCCCGCAACTCTAATGGTTCTCACAAAGAAGGCGAACGCGGACGTTATGGTGTTCACCAGCTTCCTCCTTGCGCCGCTTTGCGATTTTGTGGCGAGGCTTTTCACGACGGTGATAATCGTTGCCGGTCTACTGGTGCTCGAACCCGTCGCCACGCTCGTTGCCGGGCACGTTCTTCGCGTGCTTTTACCTGCTATTCATGAACGTCACGCGCGGGCGTGTGCGGGCGATCAACGAGGTGTCCAAGGAAACGAGCCAGGGCCTCAGCCGATTTGTTCAGCAATTTATTGCAGGCATGAGGGAAATCAAATTGAGGGACGCGGGCCCTTATTTTCTCGAGAGGATTGAGGCGCTTTCCAATCGCCAAGTGAAGGCGGGAGTGACGAGCGCGTGGATAAGCGGACTTCCGCGCAATCTGATCGAGCCGCTTGCGTTCGCGGGCACCATTATTTGGGCGATGTCCGCCTTAAGCGCGGGCCGTCTCGAAGCGGTGCTGCCGACCCTCGGCGTGATGGCCATGGCGGGATACCGTCTCCTGCCCAATCTCCAGGGCCTCTATACCAGTCTGCATCTTGATGTCGACAAATCGCTTCTCTCTGGATGAGCTTGCTGAAGAACTGGACTTTTCGTCACCTTCCTATCCGATTCAACTTCCCAAAAAGCCAAGCGCGTCCGGCGCTTTCGCCGATAAGCGGCCCTTGTTTTCAGAGGCGATCGAACTTCGAGACATTACTTTCAGCTATGCTGGCGCGGAACGTCCCACCCTTCAAGGCATCAGTCTTCGCATTGAAAAGGGCCAGTCGATCGGGTTCGTCGGCCAAACGGGATCAGGGAAATCGACCCTCATCAACCTCCTGCTCGGGTTGTACGAGCCGACCGAAGGCGAGATTCTCGCCGACGGGAAACCTCTGGGAAAACCCGTCCCTTCGAATTGGCATACGCGAATCGGATATGTTCCTCAGGAAATCTTCCTGATAGATGACACTCTGTTTAGAAATATCGCCCTTGGCGTGCCGGACGGCGAGGTTGATCGCGAACGTCTGAATAGCGCAATTGTTTCGGCGCAGCTTCAAGAAGTGATCGAAAAGATGCCTCTGGGACTCGAGACCCAGGTAGGCGAGCGGGGGGTAATGCTCAGCGGGGGACAGCGGCAAAGAGTAGGACTGGCAAGGGCACTCTATTTTGATCCAGAAATGCTGATTTTGGATGAAGGAACCAGCGCCTTGGACAATGAAACCGAAGCCAAGTTCATGCGCGCTGTAGAATCGTTGCAGGGCGAAATAACGGTGATTTCGATCGCACATAGACTGACTACCGTGCGCGGCTGTAACGCAATTTACGTCCTGATGGGCGGTAAGATCGGCGAAGCAGGAACGTACGAGGAATTGATGGAGTCCAAGTCAGAGTTTTTCCGGCTGGCGAGCGCTTCTGCGTGATTCAAATAGACGGCGCGGGCGTATAGGATGGGGTTGAGTCCTATCGGGCAAGCTAAGCCCAACCTCTTAGGGAAGAACAAGCGGGAGTGAGAGTCGAGAAGATCATCATATTGGCTAACAAAAAGGCTGAGCTTCAGTTAAAGGTATTCGTCAGATCTTCGCGCAAAGTCGGCAATGAGCTGCCCGTGTGGGTGATCCCCTGCGGAGAAAAGGACTTCGAACTCCCGTCAGGTTGCCGTTGGATTGAAGATTCAAAGCTTCTTCGCTTTCTGAGGCAAAAATCGGCGCATCCCTTGTATGGCAAGTATTTTGTTCTGTTGCAAAGTAACTGCGCTTATTTCGACACGGATATCATCTTGCTCCGTGAACCGCGCAAGTGGCTGGAGGCCGCGCCATCGGATTCGTTCGTCGTGGCCGATACGGAGTGGGCTAAGAACCGGTGGACTTATTCAGCAGATTCACTGCGTTTCCTTGTTACCCTTTCTTCATGCTGGCCATTGCTCACTTTCAATTCAGGTTTCTTTGCTTTCGAAAATCCGTTGTATGAGGAAGACGAGTTAATAGAGGTCATTCAATCTCCCGAGTATCGAGGCACGTGTCTGGAACGAAAAGATTCTCCGGTTGATCAACCGGCGATAAACTGGCTGGTGCTTCGCAAGCAGCGCAAGATTTTTAATTTCAATCTCCCGGAGCAGTACATGGAATCGACCATGGCCGTGGATTATGGTGCAAGCGCGCCTGAGACGGTCACATCGAGGCCGTCGGCTCCCGCCTTTCTACACTTTGCGGGACCCATGTTTCAGGAAAATTTGCCGATCGTGAAGCTGTTTACATCTTTTCTCACTCCCCCTGAAAGGAAGCGATGGGACGCCCAAGTCAGCGAGCGGCGTCAGGCTTCGCGCTGGCTGGAAAAGTGGCCGTTTTTCATTCGCCTTCTGAATCGGCTGATTCGAGTCCTCGATGGTCGCTTTCACGTTCAGCCGAAGTTGTAATCAGGGGTTGATGAGAAGCGTCAGCTACGCATCATGAAAGGTAAATGGAGGGCGGTGATAGGAGCGGTGACTGCCCCAACCTATATCGGCGGGCTTGGATCCTACCAACGGGGATTGGCGACGGCACTTGAAGGTTTCGGTGTCGAAGGAGTCTTTCTGTCGATTTTTCAAAAGCATCCTGCCTTGGGGATTTCAGAAAACCCTTTACCATGGCCGGTAAAATATGGGTCTAGCCCCGCGACTTGGTCGAAACTCAACGGAACTCTGTTGCGTCTGGCCGCGAGGCCACTGCTTCACCCTGTGCTCGAATTTATCGTTTGTGCAGCTTTACCTGCAAAGTCTCTGAATAAACTTATCGGAAAGGTTGACTGGATTCACTTCGCGGGAACCGGGCGGGACTTTTTTGGGTTTGCCCTCGCGCGCTTTGCAAGAACGTTGGGCGTTCGCTTCACTGTTTGGCCGGCGGTTCATCCGAGGGATTGGGGCGACGATGTGCTGGATGTGCGTTTGTATCGAAAGGCCGATGCGGTGATGTGCCAGAGCTCCTATGAAAAACGTCACTTGGCGGGGTTGGGAGTTCCGGAAGGCAAGCTGCTCGCCTGTGGTCTGCCTCCGATGTGCCTGGCCGATGGAAATGCGGACTCAATCCGGCGAGAACTCGAGTTCGAAAATCGTCCCTGTGTCTTGTTTCTTGGCCGGAGGGACAAGGGGAAGGGCTATTTTGCTTTGCTTCACGCTTGGCCCGTCGTTTTGCAAGCGTTTCCGGGGGCCTGTCTTCTCCTCGGCGGCCCAGGCGATCCGTGCCAGGATGAGTTGTCGAAGTTGCCGCATGGCTCGTTTCGAGATCTTGGACTTGCCAGCGAGCGGACAAAGGCGGACGCGCTAGCGGCATGCGACGTTTTCTGTCTTCCTTCCAGCCATGAGTCGTTCGGCATCGCCTACGTGGAAGCATGGTTCTATCGCAAGCCGGTCATTTGCGGGACAGCACCCGCATGCAGAGAATTGGTGGACAATGGAAAGAGCGGCTTGTGGGCGGACCAGGACCCGGCAAATCTCGCGGAGAAGATTATGAGACTTTTTCGCGATCCGGAATTGGCGCGATCGATGGGACAGTTCGGTTATGCCTTGCAGCAAGAGCGCTTTTCCTGGCAGGTGGTTGCGAATTCGCACCTCCATGCCGCTGGTCTGCAACTCAAGGCGTGAATGCCAAGAACTTTCGATGAGACGAGCGAGCATAATCATTCCTACCTGCAATCGCCGGGAGGACCTGAGACGCTGCGTCGGCACGCTGATTCCTCAGCTACCAGCGGATGGCAGCGTTGAAATCCGCGTCTGCGATGACAGCTCCGGCGACGATAGCAAGAAGATGCTTGCGGCAGAGTTTCCCTCGGTCGCATGGAGCCAAGGTCCAAGGAAAGGTCCCGCGGCAAACCGGAATGTGGGTAGCAAGCTCTCCGAATCCGAGTGGCTCATATTTATCGATGACGATTGCATCCCAAGGGAAGGTTATGTCGCCGCTTACATTGATGCGTTTGATTCACCTGATTCAAGCGGCCTATTCCACGGGTTGACCTTTCCCCTTCCTGAGCCTACTTCGCTGCTCTATGAGGCACCGTCGATCAAGGAGCCGCAGACAGTTTTCGGTTCCTGTAACTTCGCTATTCGGAAGGAGCTCTTTGACGTGAACGGTGGATTTGACGAGCGCTATTTTCCAGCGTTTGAAGACATTGAATTCTTCTCCCGCTTGCGTCGCTTGGGCATAAACGCCCAGTGCGTTTGGCGCGCCGCCGTCGATCATCCGCTAAGGCCCATCCCAAATTCCCGAAAACTTGCGGCGCGTTGGGAGGCCAGAGTGGTTTCATCTATGGACTTAGGCGCAAAGCCGCGCGATATCTACCTGAGGCTCCCGAAGCATGTGCTCTTGGTAATAATATCCCGCTTTCGTGCCGCTAACGCGAGACTCAATCTTGAAAACACGAAAGCAGCCCAGATTTTCGCCGGGGAATTTTTGTATTTCCTATCCCTTATGCCCAGCTGGATTCGCAAACACGCCAAGGAGCCGCGAAGCCGATTTTGGACGGACCAGGTTGCGCTTGGCAAAGCTCCGCCTCGCTTCGGACTATAGACGCGTCGCGAGGCATCTCTGAATCGTAAGAATTGGGAACATGAAGCTAGCGGTTACGGGATTCGTTTCGGAGCAGGCTGGGAGTGTCGCCTCGGCCAATGCGCTGCTGTTACGCGAGCTGCTGTCGCGCGGTCATGAAGTTCACTTCTTTTCCAAGGCTTCGTTTGTCGATCCGAGAACCGCGGTCGGCGAGCGTCCGGGATTTCGCTTTTTCGATGTGACGAACTTTGGACCCGATCAGTTCAGAAGGCGTGTTGAGAAGATTCCCTTTGCCAAATTGCCCGCGGGTCTCTACGACGCGTGGACCTATAATCGCATGCTGGCGAGTGAGATGGCGCGGATTCATTTCACCGAAAAATACAATCTTAGTCTATGGCTCGGTGAATTTGCGCGTGGCAGAACTTCCGGGATTCCCGTGGTGAGCTTTGTTCAAGGACCGCCAGGGACGGACGCTCGTTCGATCATTGCGCGCTTTGAGGAGGTCAAGGCGGTCGCTGGCCCGGCGAGCGCGATGAAATGGCGGCTTCTTGCGAAACTTCGGCTGTCGCGCATCGGCTTGCCGCCCCTCCATCTGACCGATCAGTTTATTGTGGGGAGCCAGGAATCAACGCGTACGCTTAGTAAGCATTACGCCGTCGCGCCAGAGCGCATCGCCGTGCTGCCCTATCCGATCGATCTCGAGCTTTTCACGCCTCCCCGCGATACAATTGGCGCCGGTGAAAACGATGGATCGTTGCGGATTTGCTGGCTGGGCCGAATAATACCACGCAAGAGATTGGATCTTTTTCTGGACGGTGCCGCGCTGGCGATTCGGCAAGGCATTGATGTGCGACTGACTATCATCGGAGGCGTTGGATTTATTCCGGGCTACGAGAAAATTATCGAGGCATTTGCCTTTGCTGATCGGCTGCGCTGGGAAAAGGGAATTCCAAGAGAGGCCGTGCCGGCCCTTTTGCACCGGCACGACGTACTGGTCCAACCGAGCGATGAAGAGAATTTTGGGTCGTCTGTCGCCGAGGCTCAAGCTTGTGGACTTCCGGTAATAGTGGGACATACAAATGGAAATGCGGATTATTTGTGTTCGCGGGATATTCATTTGAAGGACGATCGTCCCGAGACTTTGGCGTCCGCGGTGCGCGAGATGGCCATGCGCAAAGTTGAAAATCGGTGGGGCGATTCAGGCGATTCGCGCAGTTGCGCCGCGCGGCATTTTGCCTTGAAGAGCGTGGCTGAGCGTCTCATTGAGATTCTGAAGGGAGTTGCTTCTTCCTGAGGAGGGCCATCATCGCTATTCGCAAGGTACGGCCGTGGCGGCTTGTATGAGGCGATTGCACTCAAGAGCAACAGAGCTTCGTTCAAAAGTCATTCGTAGGCAGAAAACGTAACATTTGAATTGACTGCTTATAGACTTAGATAAGATCCGCTTTTCGGCACCGCTACGGGTGAGAAATTCTTTGTCGGTTAGCATTTGATCGGTCAGCGACCAGTCTCTCTGACAAAGATAGAACTTGTCGATCGAGATTGTTTCGAGCTATTTTGCCAGAGGAATGATGCCTCATCAATTCGCGTTCAAAGCCATTCGTCGCCTTTACTCGAATTATGAGCGCGGCCGTTCTTACCCTCTCAGGCAGCGAATATGGGATTATCAGTTTCGCTGCGGCGACCGGCAGGACCGTGTGTTTCTTATCGTCACGGCAGGGGATCAGGTCAACAATGCGGCTTGGGTAGCTGCCTCGTTCCTCACCTATAGCAAGTTGTTACGTGAGTGCTTTGGGCTTGTGTTTTGCTTAGATAGTCCTGCGGAGCCCAAAGAAGACGAAAGGAGGCTCGGCAGTTCGTTTCCGCAGGCGCAAATTGTGACGACGTCGGCAGTCCTCGGCGAGCCGCGCAACGAGTTCCCGCGGCTGGGGCGGTTTGCTGATTCTCATCCGATGGGGCGAAAGTTAGGTTGCCTCGTGGCCTTCAATCAACGGTCGGATGTTCTCTATTCCGACAGCGATGTGCTTGGGTTCGCGCCGCCCATCGAACTCGAAGAGGCGATTGATGAAGTTCGACCCACTTACCTTGGGCAGTCCGAGCCGAGCTACGACCAGGCGAGTCTTGCAAAAATCCGGTCCGAGGGGTTGGAGCCTCCAAAGTCGCCACTTAACGCTGGTTTCGTGTTTTCTCCCAAAGGTGGCCTGAAGGGAGAGTTGGCGAACCGACTCGTTCCGAATCCTGAGGATATGGACTCCTCTTCGCCGACCTGGTGGTGGATTGAGCAAACGATCCTTTCGGCTTTGTTTGGGAATATGGGAGCGAGAGTCTTGCCGCTAGATCGTTATGTCGTGTCCTTGAAAAGGCAACTGCCCTTCGAGCAGGATGTCGACTATTCAAGAATTTGCGCGAGGCATTTTGTTTCTCCCGTCAGGCATCTGATGTACAAAAAGGGCGTTCCGATGCTTCTCGAGAAGGGCCGTCGGGAATGGAAGCTCAGGGCCTCCTCTCGGGCGTGAGTGTTGATGCTAATCGGACGTGAGGAACCTGGACACGGGACGCGCGGTTATCAATCGTAGTGGCTCCGAATTGAGCGGGGACTGAACGAGAAAGCAAAGCTAGCTCTTATTTCCAAAACTCCGTGAAGAGCCAGGCCCACGATGAAAGTGTATCGGTAATCATCCCGACCCTCCGCAGGCCGGAGCATCTTGCGCGATCTTTGGATTCTTTGGTTCGTCAGACGCGGAAAGCCGATGAAGTATTGGTGGGAATTCGATCGGATGACCATTCAAACGATCAAGTGCTGGAGAAGTTCCAGAATCAATTGCCAGTGCGTTCGGTAGAGGCGAAGGGCGTTGGAGTAATCGGCTCGATGACGTCTTGTTTGCGCGAGGCAACCGGCGACTACATTGCCCTTCTGGATGATGACATCGAATTACCGCCCAATTGGATTGAGCGGATGGTAGGCCATATCCGGGGCGACCCGCGCGTGCTCGCGGCGGGGGGGCGGGATTTTTTGCAAGATCATCCCGAAATGCGCAGGATGGAACCGCTGACAGAAGATGTTGGGCGCTTTCATTTATTTGGACGCATCACGGGCAATCATCATCGGGGCGGTGGCAAGGCCCGCAAAGTGGACCTCTTGAGAGGATCAAACTTGTTGCTGCGGGGGGATTTTTTGAGAAAGGCCGGCTTCGAATCGGATCTGCGAGGGAAAGGCGCTCAGGTGAATTGGGAACTGGCTCTAGCCCTCCAGGCTTGTCAACAACGAGCGAAATTCGTCTACGATCCCGAGGTTGAGATTATCCATCATGTGGGTCCGCGCCACGATGCCGACAATATCCATCGCGGCGGATTTGATTATGCGAGCACCTTGGATATCGCGTTTAACGAGACGCTTGTGATTTTGAAGCATGGCCGGGGGCTCTTCCGGCTCACGGCATTCGCCTGGCAGATCGCCGTTGGATCCGCAGTGTGTCCGGGTCTTGCGCATGTAGTCAGACAACTTTCGTCGAACCGATCCCACCTGCTAAGTCGCGTCGTGGCGACGGTGCGCGGACGTCTCAAAGCCGTAAGGTTCTGTCTCGGCCGCCGGGAAAATCTTGGCGTCACCGGGACCTCGCGACAGCCTTCCGCTTACAAACCATCTTCTCAACCTATCCGGCTCGGCATTGTCATGCCGTCAGCCCATCCACACGGCGGAGCGGAGGAAGCTCTGATCCATCTTCTTCGAAATCGGGACGCGGCAAGGCTGTCCTATGTCCTGGTCATACTGCTCGAGGAGGGTGAGCTTCGGGGGATATTCGATCGAACCGGGGCCACGGTAGAACTGGTCCAAAGCGGGCGCTTGCGTGAGCCATGGAAGCAAGTTGCGGCGATTGTTAAGATACGCCGGCTTTTGAAAAGAGATCGAATCGATGTCGTTTTGGGGTGGATGACGAAAGCGCATATTTATGGTGGCCCGGCGGCTAGGCTGGCTCGGGTTCCGCCGATTTATTTTCAAATGGGAGTGCCCGACAATGGCGTGGTTGATCGCCTGTGCCGCGCCATACCTGCGGTGGGTGCCCTTGCATGCTCGGAGTTTGCTGCCCGGGAGCAGCGGGCGTGTGTGAAACACCGCGTCATCGGCGTCCCGCTCGCCGCGGACGTCAGTCGATTCTCGGAAGCGGCGAATCACTCGACCGCGGACATCCGCGGTCGTTTGGGGTTGGATTTAAATCGGCCGTTGGTGGGCATCGTGGGACGGCTTCAGCACTGGAAGGGGATGCACGTTTATGTCGAAGCGATGGCACGGGTGCTGAAAGAAATCCCTGATTGCAGGGGCGTCATTGTCGGAGGCAAACATCACCTGGAGCCAGACTACGCGGACTGGCTCGCGGAGAAAGTTCAAGCGTTGGGTGTTTCCAAGGAGGTCCGAATGGTGGGAGTCCAGCGCAACGTGCCGGAATGGATGCAGGCGATGGATGTGGTAGTGCATGCCTCGGAACGCGAACCGTTCGGAATCGTTGTTGTTGAAGCGATGGCGTTGGGAAAACCCGTGGTGGCAACGCGGCCGGGCGGACCCGAGGAAATCATCACCCATGATTCCGACGGGCAGCTTGTCACCTGGAACAAGCCCGATGAATTGGCAGAGGCGATCCTCAAGTATCTTCGCGACCCGGAATGGGCCCGCTCTGTCGGGCAGCGCGCCAAGCAGCGCAGCGGCGAATATTCGATGGAAAAATACGCTAAACGACTTGGTGATGCTCTGAGAGAGCTTTTGGCGTAGAGTGATTTTGACTGTCCGGTTGAGGCGGCTGAAAACGCGTTGCCAACGCTGGGAAAGGCGCCTATCTTCGCTTATAAACAATCTCAGCTGTAGGAATTCTCTCTGATGGATTGGATAGTTGCCGGTGTCATCGTCGCGATTGCTGCACTACTTGTAGCCCAGCGGTCCAGCTATCTGGTGGACTATGTGGTAATCGTTTACGTCTTCAATCGCGGACTTCGGCGTATCCTGGACTACAACGCGGGTTCATTCAACCCGTTTTCTCCCGTCAGTTTGAGCCCGTTGCTTGTTACCGGGCTCATGCTCTTACCCTTCCTGGCGCGCTTCGGCACGCTGCCAAAGTACTTGAGAACCATTTTTGCCTGTCTGCTCGTTGCAATCGGATATGCGTTCATCATCGGGTTTCTCCGCATCCAGTTTGGCGCGGTTTTCGCGCTGGCGGAGGTCCTGGCGCCAATCGCCGTATTTGGCTACATCGTTAGCCTGACGCCGAGCGCGAATACAAAGGATCGCTGGTTGCGCACTTCCGCCTGGTGCGCGATCGGGGCAGCTGCGTATGGCTGGTACCAATATTTTACTATTCCGCCGTGGGACGCCTTTTGGGTGAGGGCGGTAGGATTCGAGGGCTACCTAGGCACCCTGGAACCGACGAAAATGACCGTCTTTTCGACGATGGCTGAGCGTGGGGTGCTTGGAGGATTTCTGGGCTTTGCCGTTGTGCCGATGATCCTGGCGCCGAAGTGGCGACCGCTCAGCTGGCTTGGAGTTATCCTTGTGTTGTCGGTCATTCTGCTCGCCGGCACACGAACCGGAATTATCCTCGCGGCATTGTCAACAATGATCTATGTGATGGTCAATCGCGGAACGGGCTTCTGGCAACTGGCGATCAGCTTCGTTGTCATCGGTGGTGCAGCCTATTTCGGCATGGGGCTCATGCCGGGCAGCGAGAAAGTCCAGGAACGCTTTGGGACGCTAGGGAACATGCAAGAGGATGGATCTTATCAAGGCAGGGTCGAGATTTATCAAAGCTCTGTCGGCTCCGTCCTATCAAACCCCATCGGTGCCGGACTAGGCGCCACCGGCCTTGCTGGGCGTGTCAATAGCGGCAGTGCGCCCGTGATTGGGGATGCCGGCTATTTGGAGATTATCGTTCAATTCGGCTGGATCGGTACTGTGCTCATTGTTTACGCGCTATGGCGCATGTGGCAGGAGATGGCAAAACGATTTCGAGTGGGATACCGGCCCTCCGAGGTGATGCTTGGCAGGGCGTTTATGATCGCGCTGATCCCGGCTTGTTTCGTCGGAAATCTGATCACCACGTTTTCGATTCTCTGGATCGTGTTCGGCGCAGCGCTGGACCCGAAGGCATTCCGTGCCTTTGTGGTCAAGCTGCAAATGATGAGGAGCGCGGCGCCTCCTCCGAGGGCACAAGTCGCCCTGTCGCAAGTGGCGGGTTAGGTTCAAAGTTCGCCATGAGGCTTGGAATTCCCGAGCCAGTTTGAGACGCATTTCGTCTCTTTGTCTCAAAGGTTCTCTTGGTTCCACAGGGCCACGGACTGGACGATCCGAGAGACGGAACAGTGAGAAAAGGAGGCTAAATAAACACGTGAAAATCGCATTCTCAATGATCAATTGCAACCGCCGGGATGGAAGTGCCCGGGCGGTCAATGAGGTGGCGGAGAGGCTTGCGGATCGAGGCCACGAAGTCCACCTCTTTGCGCGCAAAGCGGAAGATCTGGATTTGAACAAGATCCGCTGGCATAAAGTCGCAGGGCCCGGCTGGCCCGAAGTTGCAGATTTCTGGAGCTACCACGTGAAGGTGAACCGGATGATTCCGGATCGATATTTCGACATTATTCACAGCATCGGTTGCAACACGTTGCGCGCCAACGTCATTACCATTCAGAACATTCAGCCGGCCAAGAAGAAGATTCTCGATCGGCTGGGCAGCCTTGAAAAGGTGTCGCTGCCGCGACGTATGACGAGGGCGCTCTATCTGAAGGTAACGAGCGATGCGGAACACAAGCTATACACCAACCGGGCAGGCAGGCGGCCTCCGCTTTTTCTGCCTGTGTCGCGCGGCGTGGAGCGTGAGCTGCGGGAGAATTACGATATCGGCCCTGCCCCGGTAAAGATTGTGCCGAACGCCGCAGATTTGAGTATCTTCAAGCCGATTCCGGAAGCGCAACGGGTCGCCTGGCGAAGCGAGAATGGGATTGATGCCCAGGATATCGTTCTGATTTTCGCCGGGGGCGAATGGGTACGCAAGGGCCTGGACCTTGCCATTCGCGCCTTGGCTCTGGTTCCCGATCGGCGGGCCAAGCTCTTTATCGCCGGTGACGACCCGGCCAAGGATACTCTGAAAGCGCTTGCTGCCAATTGCGGTGTAAGCGATCGCGTGGTCTTTGGAGGCTTTCGGAAGGATGTGCCGATCGCTTTGGCGAGCGCTGACATTTTTCTTTTTCCGAGCTGGTATGAAGCGTTCAGCCTGGCGACGATTGAGGCTGGAGCTTGCGGCTTGCCCGTGGTGGCAACCTCGATCAATGGCACCGAGGATTTCATTCAACCCGGAATCAATGGGGACTTTGTTCGGAGCGATCCCAAGCATATTGCCGAGGTCATCGGACCACTGATTGCGGATTCGGAGCGGAGAGCGGAGATGGGCCGAAACGCGCGGCACCTGGTAGAGCAGAATTACACATGGGATCGCGTGACTCTTGCAACAGAGGAAGCCTATCAAGAATATCTGTCGGGGAACAAATGAGCAGCAGCGAGCAAACGAGGATCCTTTGGTTCGCCACGAAGGGGAGCGGCACCAATGAAGCTTTGCGCATTGAAACATTACTGAGCAAGTTCGGTGGACGGAAGGAGATTCCATTCTCGAAAAAAGGCAAAATGGCGGGATGGATCGGAATAATGAAAACGGTTTCCGCGGAGAAACCTGATTTGATTGTCATGGAGGGCACAGGGATTGCGGGAGGTCTTGCGTGTCTCTATGGCAGACTGTTTCATGGAGTCAGCTATGTGGTCAGTAGCGGCGACGCCGTCGGTCCGTTCATGCGCGCCCACCACATGGTGATCGGCCTGCTTTTCGAGGTATACGAGCGCCTGCTCTGCCGTCTCTCGGCGGGGTTCATCGGCTGGACGCCTTATCTTTGCGGGCGCGCGATGACATTTGGCGCTCCGCGGGCGATGACCGCGGCTGGCTGGCCGCTCGGTGGCGATCGCTCGCCCGCCGACTTGCTCGAGAGCAGAAAAAAAATGCGCGAGCAGTTCGGCATTTCGCAGGACGCGATCGTGGTAGGAATCGTTGGGGCGTTGGAATGGAATGCAAGGAGGCAATATTGCTACGGGTGGGATCTGGTTGAATGTGCGCGCCGCGTTCGACGGGAGGATGTCGTATTCTTGATCGTTGGAGGCGGAACGGGAGTTGAGCGTTTGCGCGAGCACGCCGGAGAACTTTTGGGAACGAAAGTGCTGCTTCCGGGGCCCGTGCCACTTGAGCAAGTTTTACCCGTGTTGTGCGCGCTCAATGTCGCATCTTTGCCTCAAAGCATGGATGGAGTCGGAATGTTCCGTTACACTACGAAGATCGCAGAGTATTTGGCCGCCCGGCTCCCGATAATCACCAATCAAGTGCCAATGGCGTACGATCTTGGAACGGATTGGATGTGGCGGCTTCCCGGCGGAGCGCCCTGGGATGAGACCTACCTGAACGCACTCGCGACATTGGTGGAAGGTTTGCAGCTCGCTGACATAGCGGAAGTTCAGGCTAGGATTCCGGAAGATCTTCCTGAATTCCGAGAGGATGATCAGATCCGGCGTGTGACTGCGTTCATCGCTGAGTTGCTTTCTTCCAGAAAGTAAAAGAGGGGGATTCAGCTTTTGCGACCCGAGATAAGAATGTCCAATGGAACCGATGCGCATTCTTGAAGTCGGTATGCATTGGTTTCCGGACGGTGGGGGAGGAGCGGATCGTTATTTTCACGGCCTTGTTTTGGAGCTCGTTGGGAAGGATCCCTGGGCGAGGGCGTTTGTCTTCGGTGAGGGGCGGCCCGATGAAGCGGGTCCAGTACGGTTTCTGGGCAGTCGAAAGCAATCCCTGCCACAGCGCTTTAGGATGTTGCGCAAAGGAATCAAGAAGGAGATTTCGCAGGGACCGCCAGGTCGCATCCTGATTGCCTCGCATTTTGCCCTGTATGCTTCTCCGTTGCTGGATCTGCTCTGGCGGAATTCGCATGTCGTCCATTTTCACGGCCCTTGGGCTGAGGAGGCGGCGGCCGAGGGGGAAAGCTCGCGTTCAGTTTTTTTCAAACGGGGGATGGAGCGAGTGATCTACGCTTCGGCTCGCCGGTTTATAGTGCTCTCGCAAGCGTTTCGCGATGTTTTGGTCAGGCGTTATGGCGCACGGGAGGATCGCATTGACATTGTGCCCGGCGGAGTTCAAGCGGACACGTTCAACACGGGCCTGTCGCGTGCGGAGGCCAGGGAGAAGCTTGGCTGGCCGAAAGACCGAGCTATCCTGGTGACGGTCAGGCGACTTGCCCGCCGAATGGGTCTGGAGAATTTCATTGATGCGATCGACCGGCTCCGCAAGCGAGAGCCCGCCATCCTTGCCGTGCTTGCAGGAACCGGACCTCTCGCTGCTGAGCTGGCTGATTTGGTGGATCGCAAGAATCTAAAGGACTATGTGAAGCTGGCGGGATTTATTCCGGATGCCGATTTGCCGCTGGCGTATAGGGCGGCTGACCTCAGCGTGGTTCCGTCCATCGCCCTCGAGGGATTTGGTCTCGTGGTGTTGGAGTCTCTCGCGGCGGGTACTCCGGTCGTCGTTACTCCCGTGGGAGGACTTCCCGAAGTCGTGAGTGCTCTCTCCAAAGAGCTCATCCTTGAGGGCTCCTCAGCGGATCACCTCGCGGAGGGGTTGGCCAAGCGGCTCAGCGCGCTTGGCAAGCTCCCATCAGAAGCAGCCTGTCAGGCTTATGCCAAGGACAATTTCGATTGGCCGGTGATTGCCAAAAGAGTTGTCGGCGTCTACGAACATGCCCTCTCAAATCATTAGTCGAACAGCGACCGCGCTCCCTCGCCATGCGATGCCGGTCGTATTTCTGGATCAAAGCGGTCAACTTGGAGGTGCGGAGCTGTTTCTCGCGGACCTCGCGCAAGCTTGCGCGTTATGGTCTCGCGTCGTGCTTCTTGAAGAGGGGCCGTTTGTTGACGTTCTGCGCGAACGGGGCGTTTTTGTAGAGGTTGTTGCGCTTCCGGCTGATGCAAAGCAATTGAGCAAGAGCGCAGGAATTTCATCGATGTTGCAAGTCGCTCCGAATTTGCTCGCCTTTTATCGGGAAGTTCGCCGGCGCCTGGAGGGCGCGAACCTGATCTATTGCAACACTCCCAAAGCGATTGTGCTCGGCGGGCTGGTTGCCTGGTTAAACAGGCGGAATCTCGTTGTCCATCTTCATGATTTGCTCACCGACGAGCATTTCAGCCCGATGAATCTGAAGCTCCTCCAGTTCTTTGCGCGACGGGCGGGGCTTGTCATAGCCAATTCCAAGGCGACAGCGGAAACATTCATAGCAACGGGAGGTAAGCCCTCAGTGGTGGAAGTGGTTTACAACGGATTCGAACCGTCGCTCTTCACGCGTCCATCGAACTTTTCGCAGGAGGCTTCGCGAGCCAAACTCGGCCTCCCCAGCGGACGCATGTTCGGAATTTTCGGGCGCCTGACTCGATGGAAGGGACAGCATGTGGCCATTGAGGCCTTGCGCTCGCTGCCTGGTGTGCATCTTGCGGTGGTCGGTGAAGCGCTTTTTACGGAGGACGATCGCGCTTACCGCGATGAATTGCATCGCGTTGCGGAGGATCCCGGGTTGCAAGGGCGGGTCCATTTTCTGGGATTCCAATCCGACGTTACTCCGCTTCTGCAGACAGTAGATGTCGTCGCCCATTGCTCGGTCGCTGCCGAGCCTTTTGGACGCGTCATTGTCGAGGCGATGATGGCTGGCACGCCCGTGGTTGCGACTCGCGGGGGCGGAGTCGACGAAATCATCACCGACGGCCAGGATGGAATTCTTGTTCCCCCGGCTGATCCGGCGGCGTTGGCCTTGGCGGTGGGGCGGATCATGCAGGATAGCGAGTTGGCTTCGAGATTGACCTCTATCGCGCTGGATCGCGCACGCGAGAGATTTTGTATGGAGAAGACCGTCGGCCGGATGACTCAGCTTCTGAAGGACGTTGTGAACGTGAGATGACTGATACGCTTGCTTCTAGGAAAATCGCCATCGTGCATGACTGGCTCCCGCTTTACGGCGGAGCCGAACGTGTCCTGGAACAGATCCTCATTGTCTTTCCGAAAGCGGACGTCTTTAGCTTGATCGACGCGATTCCGCCAGAGCAGCGCGGCTTTCTTCAAAATAAGGAGGTCAAGACGTCTTTTGTGCAAAATCTCCCGGGTGGCAAGACGCGCTACCGATCTTATTTCCCGCTGATGCCTCTAGCTGTAGAGCAGTTTGATGTTTCTGCTTACGACTTGGTCATCTCGAGCAGTTACGCCTTCGCGAAGGGAGTATTGACCGGTCCTGATCAATGCCATCTTTGCTACTGCCACTCCCCAATCCGCTACGCGTGGGATATGCAGCATCAATATCTTGAGCAGGCGGGTCTCACCAAAGGATGGAAGAGCTGGATAGTGCGCATGCTATTGCACTATGTCCGCCTTTGGGATTATCGGACCGCAGGCGGCGTGGACGCCTTTGCCGCGAATTCAGCCTACATAGCGCGCCGGATCATGAAGGTTTATCGGCGTGAGGCGGAGGTGATTTTTCCGCCGGTTGCCGTGCAGGATTTTGAGCTTGGGGAAAAAAAAGAGGATTTCTATCTGACCGCGTCACGAATGGTTCCCTACAAGAGAATTGATCTGATCGCTGAAGCATTCAGCCGGATGCCGGAAAAGCGGTTGATCATTATCGGGGATGGTCCTGAAATGGAGAAAGTTCGCGCGAAAGCCGGACCTAACGTGAACCTGCTCGGATACAAGGACAACCCAACTCTTCGCTCGCATTTACAGAAGGCGAAGGCATTTGTCTTCGCGGCAGAAGAGGATTTCGGAATTCTGCCTGTGGAGGCGCAGGCTTGTGGGACGCCGGTAATCGCCTTCGGCCGAGGTGGCGTCGCTGAAACCGTGAACCCCGGCGAGACCGGCGTGCTGTTTGCAGAGCAGTCAGTGGAATCTCTTGTCGATGCGGTGCGGCAGTTCGAGAAAATGAGCTTTACGCCCGAAGCGATCCGCCACCAGGCGGAAAAGTTCAGCGCGCAGGTCTTCAGGGCGCATTTTTCCGATTTTGTCAGAAGGAACTGCAAAGGATGGGAGGCTTCCTTGGGCCTTTGATTCTTTCGAAAGAGCGAAGCGCTCGTTTTTCCAGGATTCGTTCGTATCATTCAAAGGACAGCTGGTCCGTCATGGGAGCCATCCTTCGCTGTTGTGCCATTATTTTCTGTTTGGGAGTCGTCCTATTCTTTGCTCTTAAGCCCGGACCCGAAGTTCCAAACGCACTGGCGCCGGAAAAAGTGAGGATCTACTTTAACACCCATGACGCATTACGGAATCAACTCGGATTCGGCTTGCTCAGCATGGCTGTACTGCTCTCGCTGATGACGAAAAGCTTTTTCAATCAAAGGCAGATTCTAGCGGTCTTTCTCATCGCATTACTGATTCCAACCCTGGAATTTGCTCAAAGGTGGATGCCGGAGCGCCACGTGGATTTTACGGATGTGCTCAATGGATGGCTTGGTCTCGGAGGGGCTTGTGTCCTTTACGGGATCATTTGGTGGATTTGGCGAATTGGGACGCGAAGCGGCTCGAAAAACTGACATTGCAACTTGAATTTCAGGACACTAGAAGCAAGCGTGTTGCGAAACTGAAGTCCCGAATTCGTTGTGATCAGCGTGATGGCGCCAACCTACTTTCTCAATAGCTAATGCTTTGGCATCGCATCAGAGGATTGTGGAACGCGTACCATGCTGTTCTGGCAGTTATTCTTACTCTCGTCTTCTGGTTTTACCTTGCGATCGTGTTTTTCGTCTTCAGAGACCCTGACGTCCAGGCGTCTCAGCGATTCATCCCTCGCGATTCATCCTGTACAATCTCGCTGCAGTCGTCGGGCTGGCGATCGCCGCGATCCGCGGGCGAGAGACCGCGGCGACGATGCTTGCGGGAGGTTTTGTGGACGGCCACACTCTGGCTCTCAAGCAGACCGCATATATTGGCGTAACGATCTTTGTTGTGATGTTGGCTGCCGTGGATCCACCAGGGCCCCGGGTCCTGAAGCTGGAGCTGGTACTCGGTTTCTTGCTATCCGTTTATATCGTCTTTCTGATCTGCCATCTTTTTCTGCCGCGCAAGCTGGCCGACCATCTTTTCGCGGAGGCACACGAGCAAAGAACATTGCTGATCGGTCCGGTTGACAAAGCGCGGGAAATGGCCAAATGGATCGAAGAGACTGCTGCTTTTGGATTCGGCGTCCGCGGTTCGGTGACCGATAGTGATGCGGATGAGGATGATGATGAGGGCGAGGAAGCGCGGGTGCTGCATGTAACGCGTGTGTCGGACGTTTTGATGCTTGAGCGAATCATCAAGCATGAAGGCATCAAGCAGATCCTCCTGCTGGAGCTTCCCCTCGATGAGGAAGGGCTTGATCTTGTCGTAGGGGCCGCCAACAAGGCAGGTGTGCGCCTCCTTGTCCTGAATAACCTTCCCGAGATCTTCAAGCATCATATCACGTTCTTTAAGTTACATGAGCAAGATTTTATCGGCTTGCGGCCGGAACCTCTTGAAGATCCGGTAAACCGCTTCGTCAAACGAACAGTTGATCTTATCGTAAGCCTGCTCGTTGTGATCTTCGTTCTGCCGCCGCTGTGCATTGTGGTGAAAATCTTCCAGGCCATTCAATCCCCGGGGCCCCTGTTCTACAGGCAGACCCGGGCTGGTTTGGCCTGGCGTCCATTCCGCATCTTCAAGTTCCGGACGATGCGCGTTGACAAAGGCGATGCTTCCAGCCAGCAGGCGACGGCCGGTGACCCGCGCATTTATCCGATTGGCCGGCTTTTGCGCAAAACCAGTCTTGATGAAATGCCACAATTTCTCAACGTGTTATTTGGCGCCATGAGCCTCGTGGGTCCGCGTCCACACATGATCATTCACAACCGGAGATTTAGCGAAATCATGGATAAATACCACGTGCGGACCTTCGCTAAACCCGGAATTACTGGTCTCGCGCAAGTTAGCGGATATCGGGGTGAAGCAAAAAATGACGAGGACGTCGCGGAACGCGCGAAGCTGGACATCAAATACATAGAGACCTGGTCGCTGCCTCTCGATTTATCGATAATTTTCAAAACCTTTTATCAGGTCTTGAAGCCTCCGAAAACGGCATATTAAACAGGCACGGGCGGCCGTTAACGCTCAGCGTGGAGATGAGGGAGCGAGATACGGCGAAAAAGGCGTGAGAAATGGGAGGCCCTTAGGGGCCTTTTTTCATTTCTGGGGTCTTTTTGTTTGCTCAAGAATGCCCTGTGCGTGCACTTTGGAATCGCATTCGTATTGATGTACCACATGCCGGAGATTTGGCGTCTGTTGTCATTAGTTTGGAGCCTGGGCTTGTTGCTTGGGGGCTGCGCGAGCGCTCCCCGGGTAAAGGTTGCAGCTGAGGTGTTCGACCCGGAAAAAGCGAAGAGTCGTTCGGTGGCAGTTATTGCAGATCCCTACATGGAAGATCCGGCCGAAGCCGATAAGCTAGCTGAGTTGATGCGCGGTCAACTCCTTGTAAGCGGGTTTAAGGTTCAAGAGACGGAGAACGAAGCGGATCTCGTGATAGTCCCCACGATTGAGCGATCCAAGCCAACCAGCGCCGTTGCGACACCTCTTCCCAGAGCGTGGCATACATCTGACCTCTCTTTCGGTTTGGGGCAGGCAAATATGACGGAATCGCAGAACGCGCTGAGGAATCTTGGGTTCGGGTTCGGGCCTTCCGGACCTGCGCCCGAGCAGTCGAAAGCAGGGCTCATGATCACTGCGGTCAGCCGGGACGCTTGGTTTAAGGGGCTTATGGATGAGAAGGTCGAGATCCCAAGAGTTTGGAGGATCATCGCTGTGATTCCCTTGGAAAAAGAGGATGTGACGCCCAAGCTTGTCGAGGCGGTAGCATCCAAACTTGATGAGGTCGCCGGTGGGAAAACCGCAGAAACTGAAAAGACGCGTCCAACGCCAAGTGCCTCGCCTCGACAGAAGCCGGGGCAATAGCGATGCCCAATCCTTCAGGGTATTACGGAGGCGGAAAAGTGCACTAATCGATTTTTCGTGCTGCCGCTCTAATCTTTCACGGGGGGCGCCAGGCCGCGGATCTTTCGATAACGGCCATGAAATTCCCGCGCGAGCGCCTGGAGAAAGCCTTCACCTCCCGCTTGGGCGCCATAGGCCACGGTGTAAATTTTCGGCATTTTCTTTTGATCTCCGTATAGCTCCGACTGCGATGGCGCGAATATACTCGATAGTTTCCGACGGCGTTAAGCTCGGCCGGCCCACACCAAAGCCGCCGATTCCGCCCGGACCTCCCTCTTCGAAAACCTTCGGCGGCAATCCGCGGCGCGCTCTCTTAGCATTCTCGGCATCAGGCTCCTTCCAGTATTTCTCAGCGGTCTCCTTGTTGGCTTTGTCAATCCTCTCACGTTCTTTCGCAGCTGAGCTTTCGCCCCTTTCTCCTGCCGCTTCAGCGACTCTCCTTTGATATTCCTCGAGCTCCTTGCCAAAAAGTGCCCGCTCAAAAGACGGATATCCATCGCTAATGATGAAAATGGTATCCGCTTGCATTTGGAAGGCCGCCGCGAGAGGAGCATCGATTTGGCTGTTCCTATTTCCGCCTCCGCTCACGTATTTGGCCGTTGGATTCCAGCATCGGAAGATTGTAGTTGCGCAAGCGTGTCGCTGACGGCCAACTCCTGTTGTCCTGCGAGTAGTTTTGCAGCACCTCCTTGCCAAAATCCGCATAGTACGGGGAGATGAAATCGTTCGGCCTCCTTCTTGGTGGCTGGCTTGGCGACGACAAGCTTGGGCTTGAAGATATCAACGTTCTCGTCAAAGAAAATCAAATTGAAGAACGTGCCATCGTTCAGTTTTTCAACCATGCCCTTCAGCTCATTCTTGAGCACATTGATACCATTCAATCCGCCCTTGTCATCTTCGACCATGCTGCGCGAAAGATCGATGACGAAGGCGATCCGTTCACCGGCGGCTTGGATGCCAAAGAAGCTTACGGTTGAGGTGCCGAGCCCGAGTCCGCCCGAACCGGTCCCGCTGCCAAGGCCGGTGCCCAACCCTCCCATCGAGAAACTCTTGCCGATGTTCTTCTGAATATTGGACTTTACCGGCGCCGCCGCTGGATCGGCCTCGATCTCAGGCAGGGAAATGCCGGAGACGCGGTTGGCGGTGAGACGCGGCGAAACGCGCGGGCGGCCGCTGTTTTGCTGTTGCTCCCGAATCTTGATCCTGTGCTGGAGCTTCCGGGGCTCAATTTTGGTGGTTTTCGCGGGAGGAGGCGGCGGCTTGAACTGGGCCGGAGGTCTCTCGAGAACTTTGAAAACGACGACTCCTCCAAGGAGAGCGATGACCGCCGCATGGATGATGACGCTTAACGAAAAAGTTCCCAGAATCGGCTGTTTGCGCTTGCTGGCGAACCCTTCAAGCTTAGCAGTGGTCTCACTCATTGGGAAGCGAGCTTGTTTTCGTCCGGCTGGGTCATGAACGTAACCGATTCAATCTTAGCCACCGCGCATTCGTTGAGGACGTCAATGATCCTTTGATATTTCGTGTTTTTGGCGGTGAGGATAGTGATCACGGTCGCGGATTTGCTATCGTCAGAGATTGCCTTGTAGCGTTGAAGGGTGGCGCTTAAGGCGGAAGTGTCCAGTTGCTGGTTATTCAGGATTATCTGTCCATTTTCCTCGATCTCGATGATCTGCTCGTCCAGCATCCTCAGGGGTTGATCTTGCGAAAGCCGTCCGGGCAGTTTCAGGCTCAGCTCGTTCTCCACCCTGGTGGCCCCCGCGGAGCACATGAAAAACAAGATGAGGATGAAGATTACGTCCACCATCGGTGCGATTTGAAATTCGAGATTTCCTTCGGGTTCCGAACGGATGCGCATGGGGAGTTTATTCGTGATTCAAGACGGAGAAGGCGATGTCGGTGATTCCCGCTTCGGCGCAGGCGCCCATCACCCTCTCGACGTAATGGGCGGGCGTCGTGCGATCCGCGCGGATCACCACTCTGTAATTTGGGTCGTCTTTTGAGCGGGGAGCGAGAAGCTCAGTCACTGCCGGCAGCTCTGTGATCACCTTGCTCTCAATGGCGACAACTCCTTGCAACTTCTCGGGAAGCCATTTCACATTGATTAGGGCCTCCGAGCGAGCGGTTGCCTTCTTCGTCGCGTCCGGGCCGATGGGCAATTCGATGGCACGGTCGGAACGCAGCGAGCTGGTCGCTGTGATCGAGATGAAAAAGACAAGCAGAACCAGGAGAACATCGCACATTGGCGCGATTTGAAAGCCGAGTTCCTCCGCGTGCTGCTGCCTGATCTTCATGCCGGCTCCGTCGATTCTGTCGTCTATTGCTGCTCGGCGTACTCCGCCGGCCTGTCCGCGCTCAGATATTCCTTGGGAATCGCGGCATAGACCGGGTCATCACCGATATTCATTCCGGCAAGATACGCGTAGGGCATGCCACGAAAGAGGTTGTTGATCACCTCCTCTGTATAGCTTGACACGGCCTGGATGCGGTTGCGGAAAAAGTAGTAGCTGGCAAATCCCGGAATAGCCACAAACAGGCCGGTGGCTGTGGCTACCAGAACCTCGCCGATTGCGCCGGCGAGCGCGGAAGGATCGCCAATGCCGCTGGTTCCCAAAGTTTTGAACGCGCTCATCATTCCTAGCACGGTTCCCGTCAGACCGATCATCGGGGTGACGACGCCAATAAGATTCAGATAATAAATTCGCGTGCTCATGGATGCGATTTCCTTGGCCATTACATCCTCCATCGCTTTTTCTGTGATCTCTTTTCCCTGGCCGAGCATGCTTAGTCCTGCCCTTACAACATTCGTCAGGAAGCACGCCTTCGAGCGGCAGGTTTGAAATGCCGCGTTGTAATCGCCGGCGCTAAACTGGGAGCGCAGCTGGTTCACGATATCGGCCGGACACACGACCTTATTCTGAATCCGGCGAACGCTATCAATGATGAGCGTGAGCATGTACACGGAAACGGCGGCAAGCGGAAACATGACGATCCCGCCGTCCTTGAGCACTTCGAAGAATGTCTTGTCCTTCTTGTGAGAGCCGGCTGAAGGCTGTTGTCCCTGCTGAGCCTGAGGGGAAGCGGATTGTTCGCTCGAAACGGGTGCCTCCTGGGCCCTCGCCTCAGGGACGAGCGGAAGAAGTCCGAGAAGGATTGCGACAGCGGCGAGGCGAAAAGCGCCGGCGAGGGATTTAGAGTTTACTATCGATGTCTTCATTTTCTGGTTTGGCTTCAGGTCTATTGAGAAAGTTTTCCCAAACGGGCTTTTCTTCTTTTTTGTCGGATTGCGTCGCATCTTCGGGCGATTGCGTTGGACCCGTTGTTTCGGGATTGCGCTTTTTGCCGGTCTTGAGAGTGACCGAAGCGGCTGCAGCGAGGAGTTGATCGACATTGGCTGGCTCTTTTTTGGCCCAATAATTCTTCGAAAACAAGAGGCAGAGTTCCTGACGCACTGCCTCGCCAACTGCTGCATAGTCAACGGTATCATCCATAATCTTGTCGCTCTCGGCACGATCCATCCCGGCTTTCCGATTCGCCAGCACTTCGCCCATTTTCTCGTAACAAGCAGCCGCAAGGTATAGCGACTCGGGATAGATCGGTGCTTCGATACGCGTCACGGCGACCGCCTCCCCGGCTTCGAGGGCGGCCTCGTGGTATTTCCCTTTAGCCAAATAGATTCTAGTTCGGACGATACGGTCCAGGGGAAAATTAAAATCGTCTGAATTCGTTTGGGGGAAGTCCTTCATCAACGCTTCGGCTTTGTCGACCTGGTTATTGTCGCAGAAAATGAACGCGCGGATTAGTTTTGCGCGCAATTCCGCCTCCTTATTTTCTCGAAAGTTCAGAGAGTTCAGCAAAGCCTCGGCCTCTGCGTATTTGCGAACCTGCCGACAGGTGTCAGCGAAATTGAGGAATTCCTCCGTGACGTTGCATTTTGTCAGACCTGCCAGGCTGCGCATCGGTCCGAGCGCCGGATAAAGTGCGACGGCTTTATCCACATCACCTGACCGGTAGGCTTCCGCGGCCTGTTTGACGGGCGCTGGAAGATCGAATTCCGCTGCGGAAATGGTGCTCGCAGGGATTGCGACGCTGCCGTTTCCTGCGATCAAATATAATTGTCCTCCTGCGAGCTTGGTGACGTTTGCGGCGCTGGTTCTTCCCGTCTTGGCGTCTGTGATGAGCGCTGGAAATCCGACGGATGCCGTCTCGGAAGTCGCTTGGCCGTAGCAAAGACCAAGGCTCCCAAGCAAGAGGCATGCGGTAAGAGAGCTTCTCATGACAGCTATTGAAGTTCCTTGAGTCTTTTCTCGGCCGACACGTATTCGGAAGTGGAACGGAGAGATTGATTTGCGAGCATTTCTCCGAGCGTGCGCATTGCGTCGTCCTTCAAGCCAAGTTTCTCGGAGATTTCGGCGCAGCGCAGGTAAGCCTTGGCCGTCCAATCCTTGTAATGGGGATAAAGAACGTAGATCCTCTGGTAGTAGGCGTACGCTTCCTTTTCCTTCCCCTGACTCTTCAGGCTTTCGGCGACCATGTAAAGAGCCTCCGGCCACAATTCTCCCTTCCATTCCTTGACCTGGAGCACTTCTTCGTAGCGTTTGATCGCCTCCTCGTAGCGTGCCTGAGCAAATTGAGCGTCGCCCAGTCGTATCGTTGCGCGGGCGGCGATCGGATTCGCCGGCGAGTTTCTGATTGCCTTGTTGAACGCGGATTCAGCCTGCTTCCAGTCTCTCCGTTCGTAAGCGAGGTCCCCAAGCCTCAAGAAGGCCTCTCCGGTCCACTGAGTCGGTCCAAACCTGTCGATGGCTGCGCGCGCGGCGCTTTCGGCGAGCGAAGGGTCGGTCTTCGCCGCGATTTGTGCCATCCAAAGCAAAACGGCCGGACTGGCTGCCTCGACATCGGCGGGAGTTAGCGCAGAGGGAGCGTCAGGGGCATTCATTTGAGCGAGGGCGCGCTCGCATCTGAGAGCGCGGGTGCGCTCTTTTTGTTGAGTTGCTGTGAGCGCGGCGGAGCGAACGACATCTAATGGATGAGAGCCGTTGAGCGCGCGAGACTCTTCGCAATAGGCGTCGATGATGATATCGATTCCCATCGCCTTGGGATCGTTGCCGTATTTCTCAATCGCTAGCCAGTAAGTATCCAATGCTTCTTTGGATCTCCCTTGCGCTTGCTGGGCGAAACCTTTCCGGTAGATCGCCTGCGTGTAATCTCCGGTGATGCCGTATTTTTCCAGATACCGGCCGAACCAATCTTCCATTTCCTTGAATTGCTCCAACTGCTCATAAACACGTCCAACTTGAAGGGCCGCATAATCGATCTGGCTTTGCTTGACGGCACAATCTTCGACTTGCTTGTAGTGATCGAGGGCCTTCTCCAGATCCCCTATCGCGCCGTAGCAATCCGCAAGCAGCGTATGCGCCTCGGGTGTCAGGGTGTCTACGGGGAACTCCCGTAGAAATTCTTCGAGCTTCTCCGCGGCAAGCGGATAGTTTTCGAGTCCGTAGAGGCAAACAGACTTTCGGAAGCTGGCATCCTCATACAGCTTGCCGTCGGTGCTTCTTTCAGTAAAGCGATTGAACGCGTCGAGCCCATCCTGGTATTTGTCTTGAAACAGATAGGTCATGCCGACCCAGTAGAGAGCGGGTGACGCCTTGTCGCTCTCTGGGAAGTCTCGACTAAGGGTCTGAAACGTCTGTCGGGAATCTGCGAGGCGGGCGTCCTGAAACTGAGAGAACCCAAGCATGTAAAGAATCTGATCCTTATAGGTATGCTCAGGCTTAGCCTTAAGGATCTCGGTATAATATTCGATAGCCGTTGTATATTCCTTATTCCGGACAAAGACTTGACCAAGCTGCAGGCTTACATCCTCCCAGTGCTTGCCTTCGGGAAAGGATCCCATGTATTTCAGCCCGGTTTCTTTCGCTTTTGCATCCTGCTCGAGCTGGGCGGCCAGAGCGAATGCGCCGTAGCAGGAGTCTTCCGCCAGCTTCCCGTTCGGATATTCCTGGTAGATCTTCCAGAACGTCCAGAAGGCCTCATAGTACCTGTTTGAGCTAAAATAGGTCTGGGCGATGCGCATGAGGAGTTCCTCGGAAAAGTCCGGCGTCTGCTCCAGAAGGCCGCGCTCCTCTTGCAGGTCCTGAATCCGGCGATTGATATCCACCACGAATTCAACCTGGCCGGTCTTGATGAACTGATTTCTCTGGCGCACGAGATCGGCTTCCAACTTTTGATTGGCTTCAAGCAAGCGCGCCGGTGGAAGCACCAGATTGTAGAACAACAGGGCGAGGACGTCTTGCTTCGCGGCAAACATCTTGTCGCCTCCGTTGAGGAGGGCCAAATTGAAATCGATGCTAAGCCTGGCCTTCGGCGCCTTGGTCAACATGTCGGGCAGGAGTTCGATCACCTTGTTCCCCTGATTCGATTCGATGTAGGACTGCGCGAGCCACACCACGGCTTGCTCACGCTGAGCCTCGGTTCGGCTTTTCT
This sequence comes from uncultured Verrucomicrobiae bacterium, assembly GCA_963810765.1. GTDB lineage: Bacteria > Verrucomicrobiota > Verrucomicrobiia > Chthoniobacterales > Terrimicrobiaceae > DASTFP01. The sequence continues at coordinate 792,860 of CAWEOV010000004.1, read as the reverse complement.
GCAGCATGGTCAAAAGCACCGGCACCGCCTCGCTCCATTTCTGGTCGCGCATGTAGCACGAGGCAAGCTTCTCCCAGATCGGAAGGCTCTCGAGATCCGTCATCTTCAGTTCGAGAAGCTTCTTATACTGCTCTGCGGCTTCCGCATGGCGCTTGGTTTGCGAAAGAGTGTCTCCGTAGAATTCCAACGCTTTTCGGTAACGATTGCTCTTGGGATGAGATTTCAGGAAACTCTCGAAGGCGGTGGCTGCGGCCTCCCAGTCGCTATTGAAGACATGCCCCAAGCCCAGAAAATATCGAAATCCCTCAACTTTGGATTGCATTTGTGCATCCTTGGACTCTCCGAGCCGATTCACCAATTCGGTGAGCAAAGAGATCGCCTCGACATATTTCTGCCCACCCACCATGAAAACAGCTTGCTTTTCCAGCTCCCCTGTCGGGAGTTGCGTCAAATCAGCCTGCGCCTGTTCCTGAGCGGAGAGGTCAGCGATAAGGAAAAAACAATAAGAGGCCGCAGATCGTCGCTTGCCACACCCTGCGAAAGAATGCCAACGTGTGCTTGCCTAGAGGCAAGGCAATCGCCCCGATGAAATGTTTGGTCTGCAATGGAACTGGGAAGAAATGATCTGAATCGATTGTATTCAATGAAAACAAGTTTGATATTTTTTCAACGATAAAATGATCATTACGTGAAGTTGCGCACCCGCGGATCGCGTTTCACTCACGCTCGCCGAAGCGCCCCTGATTCACGAGGTGGGCTGCCGCCACTGCGACGGCAAAGCTGGCGGTTCTGCCTTCGTGAGAGAGAGCGACTGAATTGAGCCTTCTCCAGTCAGAGATTAAGATTTCTGTCGCTCAGTTTCGGGATCCGTCCAATCTGAAGGGGTCAAGCGGCCTTGGTCATCTTTCCTTTGTCGGCGGCTTGTGCGTTGGCCCGCGCTTCGGCAGCCTCGAGAGCCATTTCCTCCACGGTCTTTGTTTTCAACCGGGCCGCGCCTCGAGTGTTGCTTAGTTTGACGCGCGTGCCTTTTCTATCGTGAGCACTCAGGCGGTCCTTTGCGTCATGAATGGCATCCTTGTATTGGGGAAGCCATCGCGCCTGGGACACCAGCATTTCATCGGTCATCTGCCAGATTTCCTCCGGATTGCAAACGGCTCCGACCAGGGGGTCGTGGAGCATAGCTTGCTTGAGCAGAAGAACATCGCCATGAACGGCCGCCTCGACCCCCATCTCCTGCACCCGCACGCTCGCCGCGCATGTGGCGGCGCAGGGCATGGGGAGGTTGCCGATCACCGGAGAATGAATTCCGGTCCGGTCCACATAGCCTGGAATTTCGACGATGCAGTCGTCCTGAAGGTTCGTGATGTGATGCCGGTTCGGGATATTAAAGTGGCCCCGATACGTGCGCCCTGTCTCCAGGGCTTCGATGATATAGGAACCATGTTCTTCACCGCGGTTCTCCGGCGTAATTCGTGGGGCGGGCTCCTTGAGCCAATTGGGAAAATCGGTTTCAAACCAATTGCGACCCTCTGTGCACACTCGAAGATAGCCTCCGGTTTCTCCGTTGATCCAGGAGGACATATCGATCCAATCTGAAATTTCTTCCGTCCGCTTGCGATACCATGGGAGGTATTCGCTCAGGTGCCCATTGGATTCAGTGCTATAATAACCGAAACGCCGGAGCACGTCGATGCGAACCTTTTCGGTCTTTGAATATTCGGGGTGCGCCTCGAACAATTCCGGCAACAGCGGAACAAAGTCGATCCCGCGCCACGCGACCTTGATAAACCACGTCTGGTGGTTGATGCCCGCGGCGACGACATCCACGTCTTTTCGATGCAGGGTCTCGCCTTCCAAGAGCAGATTGTTTTTTTTCCCCCAGATTTCGATGCAGCGTGTGATCTGCCAATGCGCGCCTTGCACGCCATGGCAAAGGCCCACCGTTCTCACGCCGCCGTAGCGGTTGCAGGCCCAGGTATTCATTGCCATCGGGTTTGCGTAGTTCATGAACACTGCACCTGGCTTGGCTACCGCGCGGATTTCCCGGCAGAACTCGAGGAGGACGGGGATCGTGCGCTGCGCATACATGATGCCGCCCGCGCAAAGCGTGTCACCCACGCATTGATCCACGCCATATTTCAGGGGTATGTCGATATCGGTCTGAAACGCCTCCAGCCCGCCTTGCCGGATCATGCAAAGCACGTAATCCGCGCCCTCAAGCATTGCCAGACGGTTGGTCGAAGTGCGAACCTTCGCAGGCAGCCTATTTTCCTTGATGTCCCGTTTGCACAACGCAGACACCATCTCCAGATTCGTCTTGGAAAGATCTGTGAAGGCAAACTCCGTGTCCGCCAGCTCGGGAACGGTGAGGATGTCCTTCATGAGTCCGCGCGTAAAGCCGACAGAACCGGCGCCTATCATCGCAACTTTAATGGCCATAGTGGATTTGAACGTGACGGGAGGAGCCAATTCCGCAACGGGCGAAAACCAGCTGGAGCGTGCTATTTTTTGCTTTTTTGTGCTATCGGCATACTGGTAACAGAATGGGATTTATCTTCGCAGCCGCGGACAATCCAGCGAGGCGGGAAGCAATCTGACACTTTTGCGCGACGATGTTTCAGGGCATCCAGCATCACGAGTCTCATCTCTATTTCCCCCCGGGCAACGTGCGCTCGGGCATTGTGCTGACAGGTTGTGGATTTTGCAGGGAACAAAGCATGCGCTACCGGTGGCATGGGATCAAGACGAGGGGTGCAAGGTCACGCGTTGTTTCAATACACTCTTTCCGGGGCTGGTCGTCTGCGCTATCGAAAGAGAAACTTCGTCATCGGACCGCGCCACGCGATGATCGTTCACTTTCCCCACGACCACGAGTATGGCATTGCCGATCCGCGCGCGGGGTGGGAGTTTCTTTATGCGACCGTGTCAGGACCCGAGGCTATGCGGCTTTGGAAACACTTAGAGCGGGAGGTTGGCCCTGTCGTCGAACTCTCCGAAAGCGGCCCGTCGATCGAGGCGGTGGCCGGCGCGATGCGCGAAGCCGCGTCCGGCAAGGTTTCATCTGTGTTTGCGGCGGCCAGGCTCGGATCGAATTTTGCCTACAGCCTCGCGCAGGAATTGCTCAGTCCGCGCCAATCGACGAGGAAGCGCTTCGAGGAGCTGAAGAGCTGGTGCCGGTATGAACTGGAGGGAGGAATGACCGTACGAGCGATGGCGAAACGCATGGGAATGAGCCGGCATCATTTTGCGCGCGAATTTCGCCAATCTGAAGGAGTGAGTCCGCGGGATTTTCTGGAATGGGTTCGGATTGAAAACGCTTGCCGCCTTCTGCGTGAATCCGGAATGTCGATAAAGGAAACGGCCCATCAAAGCGGGTATAGCAGGCCGGACTATTTCTCGAAGGCGTTCAAGAGGGTCATGCGCGTGAGCCCGTTGGCGTTTCGACGCGCACGTATCCATTGATAACTTGAAACCTCCCTGGCCGCATTTTGCTGGGGGCGAAAGACACCGGCAGCACGCTTCGCTTGAATGGAGTCGCATTGGCTTTTAGGCGACAACCTGGAAGCTGCCATGCAGCTGACCGGCCTGCCCGCCTCCGAGGCTAAAGCGATATTCGCCCGGTTCGATGACCCAGCGGCGTTCGCGGCTCCAAAGTTCCAACAGCTCGCCAATGACCCGAAAGGTGACGCGGCGGCTCTCTCCTGGTTCAAGCGTGACGCGGGCACAGGCTGCAAGCCAGCGTAGCGGGCGGGTGACGCTGGCGACCGGGTCGGAGAGGTAGAGTTGCACGACCTCGTCTCCGGCCAAATGGCCGGTGTTTATCACTGTGCAGGCCACGTCGATGCTTTCGCTTACCTTCATCTCGGCTTTCGAAAGGCTCAAGTCAGCATAGGCGAATTTGGTGTAGCTCAACCCAAAGCCGAAGGGCCACAGCGGCGAACCATCGAGTTCCACGTAGCGCCCTTGGTTGGAGGGCTTACGATCATAGGGTAGCGGCAGCTGGCCAACATGTCGGGGAACGCTCACTGGCAGACGCCCGCCCGGGTTCAAGATGCCGAGCAAGGCCTCGGCGATGGCTTGGCCGCCGCGTTCTCCTGGGAACCATGCTTCGATGACCGCGGGCGCGCGCGCGGCGATCTCCGGAATCGCAAGCGGGCGGCCATTCTGCAGCACAACCACGGTCGGCGTGCCGGTGGCGAGAACCGCGCGCAGCAACTCGCCTTGCCGTCCGGGCAGACCTACATCGCATCGGTCGATCCCTTCGCCGCTTGTCTTGTCGCTCTCGCCCAAGGCGAGGATCGCGACCTCGGCCCGCTCGGCCGCCGCGGTCGCAGCCGCAATTCCATCGTCATTGCCTCCGATACCCAGCCAAACGACCGCACCGCTGCCGCGCTTGCGCCAATCAATGCGTATTCCGACGTCTTGGCCCGCTCGCCAGTTTACCGGAGCCGTGAGGGCCGCTGGGGCGCCATAGGCTGCATCCCAGGCGTCCATCACCAAATTCCCGTCGATCCAAACCCGCACCTGGTCGGATGTGACGAAGCCGAGGCAGCCGTGATGCGCGCGGTCTGGAGTGACACTTCCGGTCCAGCGTACTCCAAAGCCGTCGGAGGGCAGACCCGGCGCGGCCAGGGCGATCGCCCAATTGAAGTTTACCGACGCATCCTGACGCACAGGGTCCGGCGAAGTCTCAAAATCGCCATCCGCAAAGTAAGCGCCACGCAGCCCAAGCGCGCCGTCGGGACCGCGGAGCCATCCCTCCGGCATGGCCTCGAGGTCGCCGCCATCGATGTTGACACCCATCTCATAGACGATTTCGGTTTCTGGCATTAGTTCGCGCAGGCACTCGCACAAGGTTCTCGCCGTGCCGTCCCCTGGACTGCTGTAGTCGCCCAGGCGCACCTTGGCGGCGCTTGGGCCAAGCAACGCCACCCGCTCCAATCCTGGACGCAGGGGCAGCAAGCCGTCTTCGTTTTTCAGCAGGACAAGCGACTTGCGCGCTGCCTCCAGGCTGAGATCCAGGTGAACCGGACAGCGGCAGACCTTTGCATGGCGTTCCGGCTCTGTGTCCGGACGGTCGAAAAGGCCTAGCCGGAACTTGAGCGCAAGGACTCGGCCAACGGCGCGATCCAGAATTTCGGTCTCGAGCTGGCCTGAGCGATACGCGCCGGAGATCTCGCGCATCCACGTGGCGTGGTCGAAGTCGTAAAACTGGATATCGACGCCGGCGCGCAAAGCCTGGCAAATTGCGTCTCGCGCATCCTTTGCGACGAGGTGCTTGTCCAGCAGTTGGCGAATTGCTCCCAGATCGCTGATGACGATCCCTTCGAAACCCCATTCTCCGCGGAGGAGATCAGTCAGCAGCCAGGGATTCGCTGCGCATGGGATTCCATCAATCTCATGATACGCGCACATCGCGCCGAGCGCCCTGCCCTCGACGAAGGCAGGGCGGAAAGCCTTGAGCATTACTTCACGCATTTCGCGTTCGCCGATGTGCACCGGACCTTGATTGAGTCCGCCTTGCGGACTTCCGTGGCCTGCGAAGTGCTTCGGCTCCGCAACGACATTGAGCGGTCCCAAATCGCCCTGCATTCCGCGCACGTAAGCCTTGCCCATCGAGCCGGCAAGCCAGGGATCCTCGCCGAAGGTTTCCTCGGCCCGGCCCCAACGCGGATCGCGTGCCAGGCAAAGCACCGGTGAGAGCGACAAATGCACACCGACGGTTCGCATCTCCGCGGCGATCGCGGCGCCAACGCGCTCGACGAGGTCCGGATCGAATGTTGCACCCAGGCCAATGCACTGTGGAAACACCGTGCTGTCGGCGCGGTTGAATCCGTGCAGCCCTTCCTCGACCAGCAGCACTGGAATTCCAAGCCGGGTGTTGGCACGGAACCAACGCTGCAGATCATTGGAAACCTCGGCCCTGGTTGGGTAAAGGTCGTGAATCACTCCGCAGCCTAACTCTCCAATTGTCGCGGCCGCTTTGGCAGGATCGACATTGGCATCAGCGTCCATCTTGATGCCGAAACGCATGTGGTCGATTACGTCCGATCCCATGAACATATCGAGCTGACGCGCCTTTTCCTCAGGTGTCATCCTTGTCAGGAGATCAGGTACCCGGAGGGAGACAGAAAGTTCGGAGCGTTTGTAATCGGGCAGGCTCATGTTTTTTCCATTGGAAGGAGGGTTTGTTTGTGCAGCAATAGATGTTTAATGACTTCGCGCAGGGAGGTTTCGCAGAACGCGTTCCTTGTCAAGGATTCAGAGTAATGAGAGCTGGACGGAGAGAGTTGACCCGCTCTGAAACGGTCCGGAGAAGCAACGTCGCGGCGAATTGCCGGGGGAGGGGTCGTTAAGGAGCGAGCAAGCGTGGATTGATCGGAAAATCAACAAAGGATTGACAGTTAAGGGCGATCAACAAAGCATCGAAAAGTGAACTGCTACTTTGAGGCAAGCATACTCCAGGTCCCGCACTATACGGGCTGCCAGGTGTATGTCGTTCGCGTCCTGGAACACTTGTTTCGCATGGCGCCCGACGCGACTTTTCACTTGCACTTTGCAATGGATGGGTGGAATTCCGAGATCGATAGGCTGCTCGAGGCGCCGAATGCGGTCGCCCACCGCCACTCAGGGGCCGTTGGACGGCATATCGTTCCGGTGGCGAATATTCTACGGACCGGCAGCGGCTCATACTATCTCCTCAATGGAAATACCGGCTGGCTGCGGGTTTGGGTACCCTGCGCGTCTATTGCGCTTCTTCATGATATGCGATTTGTTTTATGCCCTCAAATCTACGGCGAGAAATACTGCGCGGATTTCGCGCGCGACGCTAAGAAATGGATGCCGCGCCGTGATCGCATCGTTACGGTTTCCGAGACCGTGAAGCAGGAGATCTTAGAGTTTTCCGGCCTTTCAGAGGATCGTGTCGTGGTGGCTCCAAACGCCCCTAATATTGATGAACACACGAAGATCGCAAGCAAGCCGGCAGCGCTTCCGGAGGCTGCCCGATTTTTTCTGATGGTTAATCCGAGCGACGTTCGAAAGAATTGGAGACTTGTGTTGGATGGATTTGAGCTCTATTTGGCTCGCAGCGGCGATGAAGAGACCCAGCTCGTACTGGCCGGCAAGCTTGGCGCCAATGAGGGGCCCTTGACCGCGCACCTTGGGGAAAAGCCGGCGCTCCGGAATCGAGTCCTCCTTTTGGGTTTTGTTTCCGATGCCGAGTTGTGCTTTCTCTACCGCAATGCGCGACTGATGGTCTTTCCTTCAATTTACGAGGGTTTTGGCATACCCGTTGTGGAAGCGATTGCGAATGGGGCACCGACCATAGTCTCCGATATCCCCGTTTTCAGGGAGGTTACCAATGGCGCGGCCTTATTCGTTCCGCTTGATGATCCTGAGGCGCTATGTGAGGCTTATTCGAAGCTGGAAAACGATTCCGCCCTAAGATCAGCGCTTGTTGAAGACGGAAAAGTTCAAGCCAGAAGATATTCATGGGAGCGGAGTGCGGCGACCACGCTCGAGATGCTGCGCAATTTTTAAGCGATAGCCTAAGCCCACGGCATTCACCGCCGAGGTTTATGCAGGCACCGGGTTTGCGCTGGCTTTCATTGTGACGGGTTGCCTTCAGCAAGGGCGAGCAGTTTTGATGTCACGACTTCCAGGGAACACTGGCTTCTCCAGTGGTCAGCTATTGCTTTTGGGTCTCTCATCCCCGTATTCCAGCGCTCCAGTTCTCGCCGAATCGCCGTCGCACAGCCATCCGCCGAATTGCGCTTAAATGTATCGCCATAAGCCCCGCTTTGAATGAGCGACCGAGAGCCCGGCAGGCCATCTGAAGCGATCAATGTGCATCCCTGGCAAAGAGCTTCAAGGCCTTGTATCGGTGTGGACTCAAAGCGCGAGGTCGATACAAGGACACGAGAATTGGCAAGCCGTTTGCACAGGTCCTGAGAAGCAGTATTCTTGAACAACCGAATGCGTGGGTTTGAAATAGCCCATCTCTCGAGATTCGGCGCCTCACCACGAACATGAATCTCGAGATGCGCCGATCCAGGTGCGTCAAAAAATCGCCTCAGGGCTTTTTCGAGGAGGGCGGGATTCTTCTGCTGCGCCCCGATGCGGCCCGCAACGATTATCAGATCTTCCCGCTGCAGGTTAACCGGCTCGGTGACAAAGACGTCCCTGACGGCGAAATAAACGGTAACCACCTTCTCCGCCAGGTGCCCTCGACCCCTGCGCTTCAGAAATCCGCGCAGCAGATTTGCAGGCCCTTCCGATTCAATCTTGATATAGTCGGCGAGTTCAAATGCCTTAAAAATTTTTCTCTCGTGCTTTGCGCTCTTAAAGAGCAAATAACGCAACCACACGCTAATTATGGCCGCTTTATGATGCAGCGTGTAACTCGAATCCCACATCTTGACCCTGAGAACTCTTAGGGCATCTTGCAATATGGACACATATCCATCGCTGTCGCATTCGATGACCACTCTGGCCCCGGCTGCGCGCGCGGCCAGCAGAACTGAGGGATCAAACCCGTCTGTGCCATAAAAAAACGCCGCATCCAGCGATTCCCTTTTCCACCATTCGACCGTTTGGATTTCCCCGTCAGAGAATTCTACCGTCGTGACGCCGTCCCTGTTATCTTTGAAGCCCTTACCATAGAGGCGTATCGAGTGACCGGCCTTCTCTCCGCGCCTGCAAATGTCATAAACGCAAATCGAACCGTCGCCTACGATCGCGTTGACAAGAAAGCCGATTCTCATTTGCCGCAGCCGCAAGGCGGAATCGTAGGCAACTTGCCGGAAGGCCAGATCTCTAAGCAGAATTCTCTTTCCATTTTTGCGGCATCCAGCCTGACGTTAAAGCCTCGTTCCGTTGTCTTCACAAGAAGCTGAGCAATTGTCATTTAGTGAATTAGTCTGTGGGAAATCACAAGGATAAAGTCGCATGGCGCGGTGCCTCGCGATTAAATGGGTTTAAGCGGCAGGGAATTTTTGGGAGCCCCGCCCTTGCGTCGTTCCTTAAAGGAATTGCGAGCCGATCACTCGATTTCCCGGAGAAGCGCCACCGCCCAAGGCGTGAGGTTCAGCTTCAGGCTCAGCACCCCGTTCTTTTTTACGTTGACGATTTGGCGATTGGTGTCCCGCCCAAACTTCCGCAAGAGCGCAGTCTGGTCCGGAGTTGGCGAGGAGGGGCTTCCCATCGCCTGCCACTGGCGCACGGCGAATCCGTGGGCCACATCCACTGTTTCGACGAGAAAGGCGGCATTTGGGGAGAGGTGCTGGATCTCGATCTCGCGGCTGATCGGAGCGCCCGTGGCAAGGGTCCGTTCCGCGGCGTCGAGAGAACCGGCAAAGGGCGGGGCATCTGGGTGTTCCACGGGGTAATGCCAGATGATTGCCCGAAGGCGTTGATCGGCTTTTGTTCGCGTCGCCAGGAAACCGTCCGCGCGAAAAATTTCCTCCTCTCCGAGTTGATTGAGAAAGCGATAGGCATGGAAAGCGGGTTTGACGATTCCCTGATAGTTGATCAGGCCAAAGCCTCCGTGGAAGGCGCTATTCCCCGCGCCATGCTCCTCGAAGACGTCCGTGAAGGTCCAGTAGGCGAGCGAATCGACGAGCCCGGAGGCCTCGATGTTTGTCTTCACGATATAGGCGGCGGACTGCGGGAAATCATGGGTGAAATCCCGCGCCGAGGGGCTGGTGCTCCATTCGGTGAGGTGAATCTCGGCCGCGGGAAAGGCGCTTTGGCTGACGATCCGGCGCAGCCATTGAAGATCTCTCAGCGTAGAGTCTGCTGGGCGGGTGCGCATTGCCTCGACTTCATGGCCAAACGGAATGTCTGTCGGATAGGGATGCGCAGAAACGAAGTCCACCGGCAGCTTTTCACATTCGCAAAATTCGAGGAACTCCCGGATCCAAACCCCGCGCCATTCCGCATCGCCGAGGTTCTCGAGTTGGTTGGTAAGAGATTTTTCGCGCGCTTCCTCTTCGCCGCCGAATCGGTCATCCGGAACAAAGTTGCTCGTCGCGGGTCCGCCCACTTTCAAGCCGGGATCAATGGACTTTACCGTTGTGACCGTGGCGCGATACAACTCGAAGTATTTGCTTCTGGTCGAGTTGAAGAAAAACCGAAGGTTTGGCTCATTCCAGACTTCGAAGTACCATTGCCGAACCTCTCTTGCCCCGTAGCGCTGGATGAAATGCCTGACAAGCTTGTCCACAAGGCGGGACCAGTCCTGGTAGTGTTCGGGAGGCGTCACATGGGCCTGCCACCAGAAGCACCGCACGTCCGATTCGCCCGCCACGTCCTTTGGGAAGAAACCGAATTCAAGAAACGGCCTCACCCCGTTGGCCAGCAGGGCGTCGATTAAATCATCGATGTATTGCCAGTTGAATACCAGGGCTCCGTTTTGCCGCCGGCAGACGAACATATCGTCGTGCAGCAGGCCGTGGAAACGCAAATAGCGAAATCCACAACTCTTGGATGCAAGCTGCAGATGCTCTCTCCAGCCGGCACGAAGCCCCTCATTCGCGCGCCCGGCAGCCGAACAAAAATTCCAGTAGGGAAGGAGAACGGTGGTTTTTCCCTTTGCCGAAAATTGAATCTTTCACCGCTGAAGCGGCTTCTAAGGCCGCATTTCGATGACTTTGCGCATTGGGACTGGGTTCGAAAGCTTCCAGGACGGAGGTAGTAGACATTTCGGCGCCCAAAAGACTAAACACTTTGCATACCTGTCAAACATAAAAAATGCTGCCGTGACGAAGATTTTCCACTGAATCGAAGCAGTTGGCGAACTGGGTTGGCTGGAATTGGGTCAGGTGGATGAAAATTGTTGATCTTTTCATCGGTCTGCGACAAACGAACCTCTGGCTTGGTATTTTGCGCGCAGCGTTTTTTTTGTGGGGAGAGTTTTCCTTTACCTTTGCCAGGCTTTCGGCAAATGTAATGCATACACCTCAACGCGGTTGCACGGTGAATGCCTGGCGCCGCTCCCCCATTTTATGATTCCTGAATCCGACGTGAGTCAGATTGCCCGCAAACTTGCGATTTTTCGATATCCCGCCGGAGTTCTCGCGCGGACTGCTTTTTGCACGAAGTGCCGGTTCCGCAGGGATGTCCAAATATGACGGCCTGATAGCAGATTGAATTGTTGACAGCCATGGCTTTGGAAAAGACTGATATTCTGGGAATTATTAACAACAGTCCTCGTGCGAGGGCGATTCGCCACATTCAGGAATGGATCACGGACGGTCGCCTGGCCGCCGGCTCCCGGTTGCCTTCGGAAATGCGGCTCGCGGCGAAACTCAACGTGTCCCGGACGACAGTGCGCCTGGCGCTGGAGGATCTGGAAAGGCAGGGAATGATCCATTCGCAAAGCCGGCGTCGCATCGTGAATGGGACGATGAAGGCGCAAAAGACCTTCTTGTCGGATGCGATCGCTTTGATCATGGAGCCGCCTGCTCAGCATGAGTTTTCCGAAAAGATGCACAACACGTGGCACATCAATTTTATCCATGCGGGCGCGGTTCATGCGGTTCGCATGGCGGGTTACGATGCGTTGACAGTGCATCCCAAGCGGATTGCCGGCGATTTGCTCCAACGCTTGATCATGGAGCGGCCTGGCGGGGCAATCGTTTTGTGTGGTGTGGTGCAGGACAAATCAGGTGAGCACATAGGAAAGGCGCTTCGCGAAGGCAACATACCCTTTGTGATTTACGGGGACATGGGCCTCGCCCGTGACAACCCCAGTTTTGCCTCCGAGATTGACGCAGTGACTTCGGACCATGAAGCGGGTTCTTACGCCCTGACCAAGTGGCTTCTCAGCCAGGGGCGCCGGCGCATTCTGCGCTTCTGGCAGCTAGCCGTGAGCGGCCCTTCCGAAGTGCAGCCATGGCTCATCCAGCGCAATGCCGGCTACGAACGGGCGATGCGCGAATGCGGCATCGAACCGTTGCCCGCCGTCGAAATCTTCGATCCAGGCTACCATAATTTTAACAATACTGAGGAAGACTTTAAGCTTCAGTCGCGCCTGATGGCAGGCTATCTGGTCGAGCACTTGCACGGGCCAAATGCCATCGATGCCATCATGGCGCCCAGCGACGCCATCGTCGGTCACCTTTGCGCCGCGCTGCGCGTGCATGGCAAGGAGCCTAATCGCGACGTTCTCCTGGTGGGATATGATAACATGTGGGATGACATGGAAACCCGGCAATGGGAGCCACTGGGTCCTGTTGCCACGGTGGACAAGAAAAATCTCTCGATCGGCGCCGAACTCATGGCGTTGCTGAAAGAGCGAATGAATGGAGAGCTCTTCGAGAAGGGCCAACGGCGCATGGTGGCGCCCGAGCTGATCATTCGTCCCGCTGCCTATCCCAATTCCGGAGCCAAGTCGCCTGTCATCAATCTGTTCCCGTCGAGTCGGCGGCATAGCGCGCTTTCCCGGACTGGAGAGTGCATCGCGCGGCGCGTTGATGTGCCACGTGAGCTACGCGGTCATCGCGTTACCGCGTGGTCGCCGCTGTGAGCCGCGCCGCTGTGAGCCGCGTAGCTCGCCCGGCCGCGCGGAACGACTTGCCGCGGCGCGTCCACTCTCGGAGAAGAGTTGCGGTGACTGTGCAATTGGCGATTCATGTCCGGCGGGACGCCGAACACCACACCCGGGACGGCGCGTGCTCCCCGGAACCGCGATCGTCGATCGCGGGTATTCAGCTTCAGAGCCGCTCGACCCTGGCCTGACCGGTCTCGCGCAGGATTACGATGTCGTAGTAGTTAGCGGGCGGACCCGCGGGAGTCTTTTGGCCCGTGTAAATAATCCCAGCCCCGCCCAAATTTTCGGCGGCCTCCACCAGACGAAGCCTGACTGGGGCGGCTCTCGTGAGCGTGCCGTCCGGCCCGAATATCTGGTAAGCGACATCACTCGTCAGATCGACGGTCTTTCCACGGAATTGAACGGAACTCGGGAGTGCTGAAGGGGACGAAGGTGGAGTCGGGCTCATACTCAAAAAATTCGCCGCGGGGGATATGACCGGAGCGCTCGGATCAAATCTCACTCCTTCGGGCAGTGAGCGCCACGGAGCCAGCATTCTCCAAGCCACGAAGGCACCATCGTCATCGCGCGTTAGTTCGAAAAGGCAGTGCGCAGAATACCTGGCGTCGCCGGCAGATTTGATGACGACGGCTGTGAAGGCATGCCGCGAAAGGGAATTCTGACGCGCGTTTGCCAACAGATCGGCAATTTGGTTGCCGCCCGCTGTGAGCGCGTTCGCCTTCACGGGCGAGAGAGAACCCACCGTGAGGCCGGTGAGGGCAGATAGGATTGCCATTACAGCCAGAAGCTCGATGAGGGAATACGCACGTGATGCCGCGTGCAACCGAGGAGAAGGGGGGTTGGGCATGCGAGGGGAAATGGGGTAGATAAGATTGTGGGATTTCAATGTAAAATGCAAGAAAAGTTTCACGTGTATCGTTTTTGTTTTGAACGGTAGTTGCTCGTCACGCCGCCGAATGCTAGCGCCTCGCAGAACTCTGAACAATCGCGCGACCTTCTAAAATCGTTCGAGCACGCTCGCGGCGCGAAGCGAGAAATCCGAACACTTGGTGCCATGTTGCTAATGCTATCCTGCGATATCGTGGGAGTAGTAGGGATAGCAGCTTGCCCCCGTCCGCGAGAGCAAAAGGAAAGGAATTAGCCCGCTTATCTCCACGAACTGGCGGGCTCCTCTTGCTAATCATTTGGCCGCCAGTGGGTTCGCTCCTCCGCACCAGACCACTCACGATACGCCTTGGTCGTCCTCAGCACGCTGGCGACCAAAACATTGCGCAATCTGAACCTTCGGAATATGAGATAGGGTGAGAACCAACGCGATCCGCATTTTGATCGCTTAGCTTATGCATCCTCTGCGTCGCGGTGAGAACCAGGGATTGCGGAGCCTGCCAGAATAAGCATCAAAAAGACAATGTATCCCAGTCTGATATAATTCCTGCTTTACAAGGGGGCATTGCCATTTACACTCTGTTCGCTGAACACGGTTGTGAACGGAACTACCCCCCAAGTTGCTTCCGAAAGAGAAGGATCTTGCCGTCGGGACGAGGTGCTTCTCGATTCGCGAGTAATTTGTCAGGCTCTCGATTGCTTCGGCGGCGTGGAAGATCTGTCAGATGGAGGACGCATTCACGCTCGTCGAGGTCGTTATTGCCGTCGGGTTGGTGGCTTTCGTGCTGACGGCAATCCTGGGATTGGCTGCGATGGCCGCCAACGAAACCAAGAACGCGGATCTCAAGGCGCGTTTGGCCTGGATCACCGAGAGCGTCACCTCCGAATATCAAAGCCAGCGTTTTTCAGCTGTCCTGGGAAGCTTGCCAAAGACTCATTATTGGGACTATTCGGGGATGGCGGTCCCCGATATTACGGATGCGTATTTCCGTTGTGACGTGTCAAATGTGACGCCGCCTCCGGCAACTGCGATTTCACCACAGATAATCTCGCTTTGCTTCAAGTCAGTATCCGCTGGCCTAACCCGCAACTGACCTCCTCGAATGTCTCGGTCATTTCCCTTTTCAACTACCAGTAGGAGGCTGGCGATGAGAGGTTTCTCGCTCTTGGAACTTCTTGTTGCCACGGCGGTGTTCGTTGGGCTTGCCCTTATACTGGTTTCGATTGCCGCTTCGCTGTCCTCTTTCTGGCAGCTGGGAATTGCCCACAACGAGCGCCGCTCTTCGGCCCTTTCTGCGTTCTCGCGCATGGCGCGGGATTTGCGCTTTGCTACGCTTCCGCCCGATCCAGTCAGCTACCGATTTCCAGCTGGTCATCAATCCCGACGGGTTGGCGGGACAACTATTTGCTTCCGCAGGCCGCGTTTTGGCAGGCGCCGGTGGCGAGCGACCGGTCCCGGGGAAATATGGCATTGGTGGGATACTTCGTGCAGTGGGTAAAGGAAGATGAAACGAATGGCCCGGTTCCCAAGCTTTGCCGACTCTTGGTCGATACCAATTATCTCCTGCAGAAGCCATCGGATTTCGTCTCGGACGCGCTCATCGCCAGCAACGCTCCTGCCACCAAAGCCTCCGGTTACGCCGGCCAATTGGCCGAGAACGTTCTTGGCTTGTGGATGCGGCCGCTCGATCAGGATAAGAATCCCATCCTCAATGACGCGAAGGCTGCGGCATTTCCCACGGGTAAGTTTGATTCCGCTCGCGGATATCGCGGGATCACCAACGCGCTGGCGCGCTGGTAACGAAAGTTTTTGCGCCTGCGCTGCCGGCAAGTCTTGAGGTGGCCCTGGTCGCGGTGGACGCTCGCACCGCGAAGCGGCTTTCGGAGTCGTGCCACCGAAAAGCCCGACCCGGCCAGCACCGACATGTGGGGCGACGTAAATGCTTTTTATAATAGGCTTCCCCCGGAGATCAAACAGGGCGCGCGCATCTATAGCACGGTCATCGACCTTCACAGCGCTCCACGTTAATTCCGATGAACTTCCCGCAAACCAAACGTCTGTCGAAACGCCTGGGTTCCGCCTTGGTGATGACGCTTGTAATCATCGTTCTGATCACAGTCGTCACCGTCGGATATTTGGCCAGCGTCATGTTGGAGACAAAGACAGCCGGCGCGAATCTCGATCAGGAGAGGGCCTACGGCTTCGCGATGATTGGGGTGCATGAGGCGATGTCCCGTGTGCGCGACGCGCTGGGGCCATGGGATGACCCGTATAAGAATTTTGCCACGATTGCGCCCCCATTTTATTGGTCGATTTCACCGGGGCGCATCACACGCTGGTCCTATGCAAGCCTGACCCCTCAGGCAAACTTCGCGCTCTTCTCGGAATCCGGCGGCGCGAGCCTTGTAAACCTCAACCGGGCCTTGGCCGACGGAAGCTATCCAATTATCGGGCAAACGAATGTCGGCAAAACGAGTCCGCCGGACGTCTCCGTCAAGTGGGCGAACGTCTTGCGCGACCCCTCCAAGGCTCCGGATTCGGCCAATGCGATCATTGGGCGTTACGCATTCTGGGTTGACGACGAGGGCGCGAAAATCAACATCAACACCGCTGATGGGACCGAAAAATACACTACGAACTCCCTCGGCGTCGGTTCGCCCAGCGAGGTGAGCCTTGAAGTTTTGTTTGGCGGAACGAACGGCGGCGGAACAAACGGAAGACTTGCTTCGAAAGAAATAGTCCAAATTGCCCGGAAAACTGGCTTTCGCTCTCCGCAAGAAATTCTCAGTGCGACAAATGTCACAGCCGGGGCCTACACCAACAACGTGTTCTCGCTCACCACATACAGTCGCAGCCCGGATCTCAACGTTTTCGGGCAGCCAAAGATGGCTCTACTTCCCATCATCGGGGGGGGTAACGCGGACGCCACCAACATGGTGCTTAACGGCATCACGCTGCGTCCCCCCACCGAGATCTATCCCACCCCGTCGCAACTGCCCCGCTATACCCTGACCAACCGGTATCGCGATGAGGTCGACACGCGGTCCTGGCCGCTTGCCTTTCGGCAGAATCGGACCGACTTCACAACCGGAAGAGACAACCCGGACTACTACAGCATACGCGAGTCCTCGACCAAGCTGGACAATTACTGTTATGTCAATGGCTGGATGCTGGCAAATTACCTCGCTGGTAGAAACGCGGCAGGAAAACCCGTGACTTGGCCTGCATTTCCGGGACCATCCGAATCATCATTAACGGGCGGATTTGCGGGAAAATACACACCCCGCCAAATCGACAATATCGTGGCTCAAATCGTCAGCCTGGGATCCAGGGCGATCTCGTCCGACTACCCATACACTGGCGATTCTGCTCTCGTAATGGAACAAAAAGGAATGCGCTACAATGTAGCGCCGAACCTGTTTCCAGGCTGGTTGAGCGATGAACTGGTGATCGGCATGGGTCGCAGCATGAAGCTGACACGCATGCTCGTCAAAGTGAGCGCTTTCGGATCCCAGACGAACGCAGTTCCTCCCGTGCCTCCCACAGCCCGCCTCGATATTTGGCTGGAATGGTGGATCCCCGGCGCATATCGAGGCGGCAAGCCTGTCCTCCCCATTGGGGGCGCAGCGAAGATTATCAATGGACATCCGGGGTTCGAGGGAGGTCTGAATGAGAAGGATCTCTCCGCCTCACTGAAGGGTTATACAGCTTTTCATCCTCCAGAGTACAACTATTTGGCGGCGTCCCTCCCGAGGAGTGACTACGTCACCAAGAACTATTGGGCCGACCAAATGCTGACTAACAACTGGTATATTGACTTTGCCGCGAATCCCAGAGCCCGACATGACCCAGACGAACCGAGGGCTGCGCTTTATCATGATCCGTGGGCTAAAGACGCGGATGGCAAATATAGGGGCGCCGGATCGGGGTCGACCGTCAAATGGGAGCTCGATGATACCCCTTTTCGA
Organism: uncultured Verrucomicrobiae bacterium; assembly: GCA_963810765.1. Classification (GTDB taxonomy): domain Bacteria; phylum Verrucomicrobiota; class Verrucomicrobiia; order Chthoniobacterales; family Terrimicrobiaceae; genus DASTFP01. The sequence continues at coordinate 775,453 of CAWEOV010000004.1, read as the reverse complement.
ATGCATTTCCTTCAAGGTGTCGAGACGGTGGAGTGGAAGCCCGGAGAAATGCGCAGCAACAAGAACAGAATTGGCCCCAATGTTCGGTATCCGATGCATAAAGACGCATTCGGCGATCTGGTGATTGGGGGCGGAATTGCCGTTCGCAGTCAGATCAAGTACGGTGGCACGTCCGAGCCCGAACCCGTTCCGTTAGACGGCGCGAGAGGGCCCTATCGTCACGGTGCACAGGAGACCAACGAACCCTTGAAGAAAGCCTACGGCCCGTTCGAATTCGGCTCCTACGCCGACCCAGAATATTGGAAGATCGATGCCGTTCCAGGCAAGCCCGGCATGGGCAATTTGCGCAAACGTATCCTGGACGCCGTGATTCCAGTGAATGTGAGGGTGCCTATTCCCCCTCCTGAAGATATCCCTTCCGGTGGCATCTCCAAGTATGTTCTCGCTACGGTCAAAGGCAAAGATCCGCTGGTCAACAAGTTTCCGGGCGATTGGAGTTCGGTGGAAGTGTCCGCTCCCGGCCCCCCGCAGTTTTTGGCCACCTATTCGGGCGAGGAGGTGTCCTACAACACCTACGATGACAGTGTGTTGCTCGCGTCCATGACCGGCCCCAACGTCGATCCCGACTCCTACTGGATGCCGCAGGCCGATTGTGCCCTCACGCTATGCGAGCCTTCTCCCACCGACGAGCTTGAGAAGCAGACGCTCATATTCCGCAGCGCCCGGATGCCCAACATCGGCTACCTCCAGTATCTGCGCACTGGCATCATCCCGGACGATGAGGACAAGCCCTACACCGAGCAAGAGGGTGTACCGTTCCGGCTTCTAAGCTTTGCGCCTTCCACTGAAGCTTCCAATCCGGCGAATCCCCGGGTTGGCCAGAAGACAACACTCGGCAGCTCGCAGGCCTATCCCGACTGGGCGTTGCTCGATCTGCTCTACATCCCTTCGATGCTGAATTCTTACGGTCCTGGCGAAGATGGAGGTCCGTATAACGCTCTCGCGAATCTTAGCTATTTCGGCACTTCTGGCGGTGCGACGAGCGGACGAATCAATCCCAATGGCGCGGTCATTTACACGACCGACGTCAATACACCACAGCCCGGTGTCTCGCGAACCACGCCCCTACAGGCTGCGCTAAACGGAGTAAGGGTAAACCAGACGTTTAATGGGACTGCCGCCAATCCCGAGGTGTGGCCATATACCGGAGGAACCGAAATGGATTCCGCTGAATCCCTCAGAATCGCGAAAGCGATCGAAACATATATCCGTGACAAAGGACCGTTGCGCATGCCGTCGGAAATTTGCAATGTCCCGGAAGTCGCGGAGCTGCGCGCGTCCGTGAATCCCACGCGCAACGACCTTGTGCGCCAGATCGTTGGAAATCTTACGACTCAGGACAACGTGTTTTCGGTCTGGACTGTCGGGCAATCGATCCTCAAGAAGAAGAGCAGCATGAAATACGGGGAGTTTGAAGCTGGAGATACGGTGCTAGCGGAAGTGCGCCTCCATTTCGTGGTGGAGCGTTACCTCGACCCTGGAGCGGATGGCTTCTACGGGAACTCCGTCTCGAAAGGAGTCGACAACGTCGCCGGGACCTATGACGATCCGATGGACCCAGTAAATCATCCGTTTCAGCCAAAGTATCTTTACCGCGTGATCGCATCCGAGGAGGTGCGATGAACGATTTCAAGAAGGCCGATCCTGCAAGCGGGGAACCGGCGGTAGCATGACGAAAAGCCAAAGCCGCTACTGCTGGCGGCGACAACCGAAATGAACAGAATAATTTTCCTCCTTCGCCAGCGATTGCTGCCTTGTCTCCTGTCCTCGATCGTCTTGGCCGGCAACGCCGTCCAGGCGCAGCCACCCTCGCTCGGCGCAGTGGATACGGCTTGGCAGGGCGTGCGTTATGTCATCCCCAAAATCGAACGCATTCAGCAAGATCGCCTGGTCGTGGTGATATACATTCAAGCGACGCCCCAGGCGCCTGCCTCGGGCGTTCTCGTGGGTATCGAAACCCCCGTCCCCCCTGGCGCGACCAAGATCGATATCGACGCGGGCAAGTACGCACCCAAGCCGTTTTCGCTGGCATCTTCGGTGATGATCGACGATCAGACGCTGCAAAAGTTCGCCGTTTTGCCACCGGTGGCGCCTCCCGGGAAGGAATACTTTCCGGGCGCGTTTCTGGGGAGGCTTCAACCGGGTCAACTCGATATCATGACGATTCAATTCGCAGCGCCTCCTCCTCCTCCTCCTTCACGGGAGGGGGCGCCTCCGCCGAAGCAAACTGTCTCCTTCTTATTGGCGGGCGCCAAAGGCGCGATAGCGAAAGTGCCGATTCCACCGCCTGCCAATATTGGTGGTACGGCGGATAGTCCGCCTGTTTCAGCGCAGGAATAGCCGCTCCGGCCAAGAAGAATGCTGCTGGATCTCAAAGAGCGGGGCTATCCCGTTTCCTTCGACGAGCGTGCGCTCCTCATCGAGGGCAAGCGGGAATTGTTGATTTCCGGAGAGATTCACTATCCTCGCGTGCCGGAGGGGGAGTGGGAGAGGGTGCTCGATAGAACGAAGGCCGCGGGGATAAATTGCATAGCGACGTACGTCTTCTGGAATCAGCATGAACAAAGCAAAGATTGTTATGATTTCAGCGGTGGGAAAAATCTTTCGCGTTTCCTTTCGCTTTGCAGAGACCGAGGCCTATTTGTGATCTTGCGTGCGGGCCCCTACTGTTGCGCGGAATCGAATTATGGTGGTTTTCCGTCGTGGCTGCGGGATGAGCCCGGAGTGGAATTGCGCACCTGGAATATCCCTTATCTCCAACGCGTGGAAAAATACCTGCGGCACCTTTTCGAGGAGATCCGGCCCTCTCTGGCCACGAACGGCGGGGCGGTCATCATGGTGCAGTTGGAGAACGAATACGCGAATATTGCAAACAGATACAAAGAGGACGGCGATCGATACCTCGCTTGGATCCTAGAACTGGGCCGAAGACAGGGAATCGATGTGCCCATTGTCATGTGCGAGGGAGGCGCGAAGGGCGCTTTGGAGGCGTTCAATGGTTTCTCGATCAGTGAGGCCCGCATCTCGGAGTTTAGAAAGAGACGGGCTAACCAGCCGCTGATGTGGACCGAGCTTTGGCCGGGCTGGTACGATACTTGGGGTCGCGAGCATCACGTGCGGGATGCTCGCAATATCGCTTATCACCTTCTCCGATTCATTGCGGCTGGAGGGACCGCGTGGAATTACTACATGTGGCATGGAGGAACAAATTATGGCCGCACCAGCATGTACCTCCAGGTGAATTCGTACGATTTCGACGCGCCCATGGACGAATGGGGGCGCTTGACGCGCAAAGGCGACTATCTTTCCGTTCTTCACAACTCTGTCGCCGACAGAAAGGCTGTGCTGCTAAACGGCACCCGGAGCGACGCTGTCTCTGAGGTCGTTTGGGCGAAAGATGGAAAGGAAGTGCGCATCGCTTGGGAAGAAGGGCAGCGCAGGGCGCTCCTTTCCGATGAAAATGGCAATGTGCTTTTTGACACCGAAGGGACTTGGCACGAATTGGGCAAGACCTGGCGAAGATCGTCTTCGTGGCGGCTGCTTGAACTTTGTAAGAAGTTTACATGGACGACGGAACCTCTTCCATCCACAAGATCGGACGCGGGTGTGCGTCGCACAACGCCCGAAGACCAATTGCTCTGGACGAGGGACGAATCCGATTACTGCTGGTATTCCCACGTCGTCAATTGCAGGGTCCCCTGCAAACGCGAGTTGCGTTTGCCCTTTTGCGGCGACTTCCTGCGGATTTTTGTCAACGGCAGGCCCGTCGCAAAAACTGCGCCTCCGATGAAGGAGTGCCGTGGCCCGACGAATGACGCGCGGGGCGGAGCGCCCGGGAACGTCAACCAACTGGAGCGCAGCGAGCCAGAATATTGCCAGCAGTTCCAAGTTTCTCTTCAAGCCGGCCGGAACCGCATCGATATCCTTTGCTGCGCACTCGGACTGATCAAAGGTGATTGGATGATATCCGGCCCAATGACAAGTGAACGCAAGGGAATCTGGAGTGACGTCTACCTTGATTATAAGCCACTGATTGGCTGGGAGATTCGCGCTGGTCTGAGTGACGGTTCCTCTAATGGCCATGCTTCGCGCCGCTCGAGATTTTTAGGATGGCATCAAGCAGCCTTCTCCGTCAGCCCCAGCTTGCTAATGGGATCTCATGATTTTCGACTGGATTTGACGGGTTGGGAAAAGGGAATGGTCTTTATTAATGGGCGGCTATTGGGGCGCTACTGGCTGATCGAGGCCAGCGGCTATGGCCCCGACGAGCAAGGGCATGAAACTGACAAACATGGACTTCGCGTTGAAGGAGCGGGTCAGGCGACGCAAAGGTTCTATCGCATTCCCTACTCATGGCTGGCGGAGCGCAACACGCTGAAGCTTTTCGAGGAAGGCACCCCCAATTTGCCTTTGCTTGCGCGAATCGAGTCGCGAAGGACACCCTAGCTTGCCTTGGATTGTGAAACCGTAACAATGAAGCACGTTTTCAGGATCCGCAGATGAGGCAGATTGACGCAGCTGGAGAACTTGTAGGCCCTTGTGCCAAGGTCCTGTGGAAGACAGGCGGTTGGCACAACCGCCTCTACAATAACGGCCGCGTCAATCTGCGGATTGTTCGATCAACCCTCGTCTGTTTGAGGCGAAGCTTCGCTAGAGCAACCCCGCGAGAAAGACTGCAGTGTATCCTGTGACATCCACCTTGCGTCTTGGCGGAGGGCTTTCCATCGAGCTCCTTGGGAAGGGAAAGAGATTTTCTGGATTGGGTGCGATATCCCACGACGATTTCCTGTTGCGGAGCAGGCGGCGGCCGATGTTCGTCGAAATTCGCAATCCCTCCGCGGTCGAATTGCTGAATTATCGTGTGACGCACTTCGAGAGTTCCCCCGAGCGGACTCTTATACGCCTCTCAATGGAGGCCCGCGAAGGCGGGTTGATGGAGTGGATGGTCCACGAGGTGCGTCCGCGTTACAGTACGGCAGATTGGACGCGAGGCCCGAAGCCGGCGAAGGACACCGTTCTCGAGCTTGAACTGCGCCCTGTGCAACGAATCATCGGGGAGCGCAACTATTCCGGTTTCTCCTATCGTTATCGCTACAAGAGTGCCTCGATTCCAATCTATAAGATCCTGGACCGTGGGAGTTGGGAGATCGGGGGGAGTGCCCTGGGCAACGAGTTCTGGATGCGCAATTGCTTCGTGCCGTGCATTGTGCGAATCGAATCTGAGGCGCAATTTTATTCGACCGAGTGGTATATTCCCGGTTGCGCGAATCCCAGCGCCTTTCAGTTCATTCCTCTCCAGACTGAGCTTCAAGGGTTTTCGTTTGCCGCGTCCACCGAAGGGGTTCTGATCACTTGGGCTTCCGAGGTGGCGCATGTCAGGTCGCTCTTTGAAAAGCCTCGCGGCGAGGACGTGATGACACATTTTCACGAGCATTGCGGGGATCTCGGGCACGAGTTTTCGACCGCACCCATGGAGGTGCTCTGGTCCCCGGGGCCGCGCAACGCGGTGGACCTCGCGAATGATTACGAATCTGTGCGCGAGCTCGTCCACGAAACGCTGCATTCGCAAATCGGGATGCGACGCGAAAGGGTGACCACATTTGGTCATATCGAAGAGTGGATTCCCGCCGACCTCGAACGTTACCGCCGGCTCGGTCTGCCCAAGCTTCTCGAAGCCGAGACAAGGACGATCTGCCTGGCCAATCACTTCGAGAACAATATGAATACCTGGGGCGTGGGCAATTTTTGCGCCACCGTCGATTACAAAGTCGCCGATTCTGTCCGCGAAGAAAGGTTGCGCGCTTTTTGTGACGACGCGCGTGCCGGGGGCGCCACCGTGCAGATGTGGGCGAATACGGCAATCTCGACGTTGAATCTCCTCCTCGAGAAAAATGACGGCAACAACGCCCGGATTCGCTTCTTGCCGCGCAAAGGCTCGATCATGGAAGCGCTCGATCGCAATAGAAGTTTCGTGCGCAATGCGTCCAATGCCATCGAGGCGGACCATTACGCGCCGGACTTCGCCGTGCTGAACCTTCGCGACCTTGCTGTGCGTGAGTATTGGCTGAGTAAGTGGAAAGCCGCCCATGACGAAGTCGGCTTGGGCGCCGTTTTTCTTGATAGTTCGTTCAATCTTTCGAGCGACAAGTTTCACTACGTCCAAAACACACGAGCAGATCAGTTTAGCGCGACCCCGGACCAGGCGCACCTATTGGGATTCTACCGGCCGCCCGATGCGCCGCCTGCGGCGATCCTCTCGCAATATCGCGCGCATCTCGAGCTCATGGCGGAGATGCAGCGTATTGGCTATATATATGGAAATGAAGATCTTGGCGTCTTCGGAATCCATCGGCATGGGCCGCCGGTTGCTGCGCGGCTGGAGAACCTCTTTTTGTGGAACGATTGTGTGGCATCCTTTGACCCTTCGGCCATCAGCAGGGCCAATCGTGATCCGGACGCGATCTATTTTCGAGGGCTTGCCTATCGTCTGATGTGGGCGCTTCATTGGGACATTAACAAGGATGTCTTAAGCTTCAGATATGAAGGTCTATCCTGCCAGGAGGACCAGCCGCGAGCCCATCATCTGGCCTTGCTTCGTGCCTTCAACCAGGTGGAGCCCGCCATGCGCGAACGCACGATTCTTCCGGATGAAACCGGTGTGCTCTACCGATCACCGCTCCGCAAAGTGCTTTGGGCATTCGAGGACCTGAGCCTCTCTGTGGAAGAGCGGCAATCGATCCAAGATGTTTTGAGCACAGAAATCATTCATCAGCGGCCGTTTTACGCGAAAAAACATCGCATTTATCTGATCGAACCGGCCGAAAGTGCCAAAAGAGTTCCGGGAGATATTGGGAACGAAAACAGCAATATTAATACCTTATAAGCATAAGAAAATCATACTGAACCAAAAGAAATATTGACGTTTTTTCAACGCGAACGACATTACTCGACTCGCCTCCCTCCGAGCGAATTCAACTGCCGGTGCCCGTGCGCGGGCGTTGTGGAAGTTGATGTTCCGAAGCGATAAGTACTTATGTCCAATGACGGCTAATCCAAACTTTCAGCGTCTTCTTAAGGTCGCGGTCTTTGTGCTCCTGACCGCGCGATCCCAGGCGGATCCCATCTTAAGCCTCACCTTTGATGATCCGAAAGACCTATTCGGGGGATATGCCGACGGAATCTCCCTTCTCGATATACAGGCTACGCCGGCGATCCGCGAAACTGAGGTTGCATCTGGTATTGGCGGTATGGCTCGATTGAAGGTTGACAGCACAGAGTTGGTCGAGGGAGCAGGCGAACCTCCAACGCGCTTCCAACTCATCAAGGATCCCGTGATGGGAACGAAGGCGTTTCTGCGTTTGATCAATGACAAGCGGGCTCCAGGTACTGGGGGTTCCACAGTCATCACGCCCAGCGGATTTGAGACTTCACTGGCCTCCTTCGCGCAGTTCAACAGCGGAAAGGTTGCCTTGAATGGGGGCGTCGATCTTTTCTTCCGTTACACCGAGGATAATCCGTCACAACAAGATCTCGTTCCGAATATTTTTTCCGTGGCTGGCGACGGTATCCGACTTTTCGTGGAATCGGACGGCAAAGGCGTTAATGCGCTGTTTACCAATGACAAAGATGGGGATCTGTTCGACACCGATCTTGATGGGACGGCCGATGCGAACAGGGTGATGACCTCTTTTGTGAATTCGGCGCAAATCGATTCGGAGGCCGTCTACCATCTTGCGGTGTCTTTTCAGACGGCAGAGACGGGAGTCGTAACCGTAAAAGTTTTTTTACAGGCGGGAAACGGCGCGATCGATACGAGAGAAGACACTGACCTTGTTTCAAAGGGTGAGTTCAGCGTAATCACCGATGAAAGCGATAAGAGCCTCAAAAAAGGAGAATTCAATATTGGAGCGGACTCGAGGTCAGGACCGGAAAGGGCTATTCTCGATTTGGCAGCATTCCGGATCTTCAGGCCCGCGCCTGCGATTTTCCCGGATATCTCCGGCAAGGAATAGAACAACTGATGGCGACGGCGTTTCTCAGGGACTAGCCTGATCGGAATATAACGTTTCAGCTTCCATCGCCTGCCTGGCAGTTTGAGAGCAGGACTGGATGAGAGGCCTGGTCAAGGGTAGCGTTCTTTTCACCAAGATGTCTCCAATCAATTCGGTAAGGGGAATTTCAAAGCGCAGTCTAGCTTGGATGGTAGGAAGCCTCGTGCTGCTTCAGGCATGCGGGCCCAAGAAGACGATCTCGCCGCCTGATCAGGCAATTCGCGAAGGCTGGACGCAATATCGCTTGAGCGAGTTCAACTCCGCCGTCCGAATTTTCCAGTCCGTCCAGGCGTCCCAGCCCGCAGGGTCTGACTTTCGCCTGCAAGCTCTCTATGGCGAAGCTTCATGCTGGAACCATCGTCGGGACGGACGGGATATTGCGAAGGCCGTCGCGGCCTATCAGGCGGCACTCGACGAGGCACCGCAAAGTCCCTTGGCCGCCTGGTGTGCGCTGGACATTGTTCGGACACGGCACCTCGCCCCGGCGGATCAACCGATCGATTACGGACAACTGTCTCGCGACTACGCAGAAGTCTACCGAGGCTATCCGAACACGCCTGCGGGCGAAGAGGCATTTTTGTACGAGAACAGCCTTTTGCTTCCGGCGGCCGATCAAGAACAGGCCCGCGAGATTTTGGAAAGCGTTACAGCGTTTCTCACTGGGCATCCCAAGACGCCGTTCCTGTCTCAATTCTACAGCATCATCGCAGAGTGCTATCGAAGGTTGGACGAGCACGATCGACGCATCGAGTTTATGATCAAGGCGCTCGAGACCAGGGAGGTCGATCCTTCCAATCCGATCGAGGATCGCTCTAGCGCCTATTGGGACATTGGCTACGCCGCCGAATTCGAGGCAGGAAACTTTGCCGTGGCGCGGGAATACTACAAGCATCTGATCGACGAATATCCCCAGGATGTCCGGGTTTTCGGTGTCCGAAAGGCGTTGGAACGGATGGACGCCATCGAAGCGGCATTGCGCGAAGGCCGGAATCCGGCGCCGAATCTCCTCGGAGAAATATCCAATCTGCGCCAATCTGCCTCATCTGTGGAGCCTTCAATTGAGTCTCGTGGATCTGAGGGGAAGCTTCGCGAGAACCGATGAGACGATTCCTCTCCACTTGGCAATCAAGGCTACCCTGGATTGTTATCATCGCGGTCTTTTGTTGGGCGGTCGCTACCATCGCAGTCCGCCGGACTGAGGAAGCCCCCGCCAACGTCGTGACCATACGCCTTGCACACTGGCAATTGGAGGCGGGCGTTCGCGACGGGTTGGCCGAGGCCGCGGCAGAATACGAGAAACTGCACCCGAATGTGCGAATCGTTCAGGAGGCCATTCCGGAGACCACCTACGGGCAATGGATGAGCACCCAATTGATGGGAGGAACTGCCCCGGACATCGTCCAGGCGGGGATGGTGGAAGGTCACTTGATGACAGCTTTTTTCACCCGATACTTTCTTCCTCTTTCCCGCTACGTCACTCGGCCGAACCCCTACAACGTGGAAACGAATCTCGAAAATGTTCCACTCATTCGAACATTCAAAGATGGCATGCGCCGTTCGTTTATCGATGAGACGCAGGAGTTCATGACCATTCCGCTTGCCGCTTACGGGGGTCCGCCTCTTTTACAACAAGCCTCTTCTCAAGAAGCTGACGGGTCTTGGCGAGGCGCCCACCGATTACCGCGCCTTTCTGGAAGTTTGCGAAAAAATTCGCGTGCAAAAGCAGCCTAACGGCCAGCCGTATGTGGCGATCGCCGGATCGCGCTTCCACTATATGCGCTGGGAGGAAAGTCTGATCAAGCCGCTCACATACCTGGCAGCACGCGAAATCGATTTCAACCGTGATGGGCGATTCAGCAAGGAGGAGATGTTCTTGGGCTTCGCGAGCGGGAAGATCAGCTTTGCCAATCCCGCCTATGAAGCGAGTTTCAAGATGGTTCAAGAGATCACCGAAGAATTCCCAAGCGGCTGGTCCGGGCTGACTCGAGACGAAGCGCTCTTTCAATTTTGCGCAGCAAAAGGCGGTATTCCTTGCAACGGGCATTTACGAGGCGGAGGGCATAAGAGAGCAGGCCGCCGGAAAATTCGAGCTGGGCCTCATGGATTTTCCATTGCCCGCAAAATCTGATTCCCGACTTCGGAGCGATCGTTCAGGGTCCTCGGTATGAAAATCCTGAGGGTTCAATGCCGATGGCGATAACCAGGACTTCCAGGCACCCCGAGGTCGCTGTCGACTTTCTCCTATTCCTTGTCAGCCGCGAGGAGAACGAGAAATTCAACAAGCGCTTGAAATGGATCCCGATTGTTGTCGGCACCGAGATCGATCCCTATATCAAACCGTTCGAACCGACCCTTGAAGGCGTGTTTCCCGCATTTGATCCGACCATTGGCGGGGAAAGCCTCATCAAATGGAGTCAACTCTTCTCGCTGTATCAGATCAAACAAATCAGCTATGAAGACATGGCAGCGGAATTTACGCAGTTTTTCACAACGCAGGGGCTCGAGGATTTCCGGGAGTTCCTTCGCAACCGGAGACGATCCCAGATCCAGGATGAACAGCTCGCTATTGGCCTGCGATCCAGCGCGCAGCTCAAGGAGGGAAAGGACGCCGAGGCCGATTGGATCAAATACCGAAACGTTGTGGTCTCTCGCCAAATGGCGGCGGACCGAACCCTGTTGACCGAGGGCCTCATTTTCACTGATCCGGAGGCCGTGAAACGCCAATCCTTTTACCATTACACGGCAAAGGCGCTGGACAACGTGCGCAAGTCCGTGGGAGCAGCCAAGGATGAGAACAAATGAGCGCAAAGAAGATCCGCTGGAAGCAGGTCAAGCATCATTGGGAGATTTACCTCTTCATCGTTCCGGCGTTGGTTCTCATCGTTCTTTTCCAATATTATCCGGCGGCGAGCGGAATTTTTCACAGTTTCTATCGCTGGAACGGCGCGGATATTTCTGAATTTATCGGACTCAAGAATTATACGGAACTGCTGAAGTCTCCGGACTTCTGGCAATCTTTCCGCGTCGCGCTGCTCCTGGGTCTTTGGAATGTTGTGAAGATGATTCCTGCCATTGCAGTGGCGGTATGGATCCATCGTTGCAGCAGCGAACGGATGCAATACGTCTATCGGCTGCTGTTTGTGGTTCCGATGGTCGTTCCCGCGCTGGTGATCGCTTTGATCTGGCGGTCGTTTTTTTTTGAGGCTACTCAAGGCTATCTCAACCAATTTCTTGATGCCTCCGGACTCTTTCCGCTTCTTTGCAACCTTGACGCACTTTTCGGCTGGGGCGGGATTTTCCTTGAGGGCACGCGGCCCGCGTGGCTCGGGGATCCGCGGCTTATTCTCGTTTCGTGCGTCGTTTGGGGATTTCCGTGGGTGGGTTCCTTCGCGGTGTTGACGCATCTTGCCAAGCTGCAGAACATTCCAAAAGAGATCTACGAAGCAGCAAGCATCGACGGCGCCACTTGGTGGACAAAGTTCACACGCATAGAGATCCCGCTCATTATGAGTTCGATCTACATGATGCTTGTCTTTGTGATCATCGGTACAATCAAGGATGCCGGGATGATCATCGCGCTGACCGGCGGGATGGACGGCGGACCCGGCGGCCGGGCGACAGTTCCCGCCCTTTTCATGCTCCGCAAGGCATTTGTCAACCAGGAGATGGGCGCCGCCTGCGCCGTTGGAATTGTCCTGACGGTGGTAATCATGGCATTGCAGAAACTCAGCTCTCTCGTGCTGGAAGAAAATCGGAGCGCCATATGGATTAGGAAGGTGCTTCCGCCCGCAGTGATCGCGGCGAGCGTCTTGCTTCTCTCTCAACCTGGCTGGCGCGCTGTCGGCGCCTTCCTTCTTATGATGGCCTTCCCGTACGGTGCAGTGCGTGATCTTCTGCGCCACAGGTTTTCGAGCGCTAAAGGATTCCCCCTGGTCCCTCGCTCTCGCAGCCGGCATCCCGCTCTGGTAATCAAGGCTGGCGATTGGTCCCTGCGCGGCTTCAAGCATGCCGCGATTTGGGCCGTGCTCGGCTTCGCCTTCCTCCCGGTCTATCTGGTTCTCATCGTAAGCCTGAAGACCAACCAGCAATTCTACGAAGCGCCAGGCCGGCTGACGGAGCCCTTGCATTGGCACAATTGGGTCGATGCCTGGAATCTCATTTCATCCAGCGTAGCGAACAGTATCTTCATTTCGACACTGGGGACCGCGCTGACATTATTCTTCGCTCTTTGCGGAGCGTATTTTTTCGCCAGGTTGCGAATGCCGCTTTCAAACTTCTTCTGGAATGCTCTGCTGGTGTTGTTGATGATGCCTTCGGTGGCCAATCTCGTTCCGCTGTTCCGGTTGCTCGCCGATCTTAATCTGCTCAATACGCTATCAGCCCTCATTCTTGTTGGAACATCCGCCGGGCAGATCTTCGCCATCTTTGTTCTGCGCAATTTTGTCGCCGAGATCCCGCAGGATCTCTTCGAAGCGGCCGAGATCGACGGCGCGAATCATTTCCAGCAAATGAGGACCGTTGTGCTGCCACTTTGCGGGCCGATCCTCGGTACGGTGGGCGTCATGCATTTTATCTCGGAATGGAACGAATTTGTCCTTCCGCTGATCGTCATTCGCGATTCCGCCGCGTTGCCGGTAATGGTCCAGCTTCAGCGGCTCGCCGGAGAGTATATCAAATTCTTTGGTCCGCTCATGGCCGGTTACGCGATTGCTAGCATTCCCGTCATCGTTCTCTTCGTTTTTTCGATGCGCCTTTTCGTAAAGGGCATGACCGAAGGCTCCATCAAGGGGTGAACGGGGAGCACATGCGTCTCGCGTGTGGTGCCGGGCGTCGCGCCGGGCATATGACTTCGGCGGGACACCGAAGACTGATCATGCAGCCGGACGTTTCAAGAACTGGCCCCGTCCGACCGTTCCGACGAATTTTCCGTCACGCGCGGCGACCTCGCCGCGGACGGTGACGACGGACGGCCTGCCTTCGATTGGCCAGCCTTCGAAGGCGTTGTAGTCGATGTTCATGAGATGGGTCTTGGCGGATAGTTTGCCTCGGTAGTCAGGGTCATAAACAACGAGGTCGGCGTCGCTGCCGGGTTGTATCGTGCCTTTTCGGGGGAACAGATTGAAGATCTTTGCCGCATTGGTGCTGGCGACATTTACAAATGTGTGGAGATCGAGGCGTCCGGTTCTTACGCCATAGGTGTAGAGAAGATTTATTCGATCCTCCAGGGCGGGGATCCCGTTGGGGATCTTCGTAAAATCGTGCCGGCCCATCGGCTTTTGTCCCGCGAAATCAAACGGCGCGTGGTCAGTGCCAACGGTATTGAGGAGTCCTTGCCGCAGGCCGTTCCAAAGGATCTCCTGATTTTTCTTTTCGCGCAGAGGCGGTGACATCACGTACTTGGAGCCCTCAAAATCGGGCAGTTCAGCGTGCGTCTTGTCGAGCAGGAGGTATTGGATAAGGGTCTCCACCAATACCCGGACGCCACGCAGGCGTGCGCGGATTGCCTCTTCGAGCGCTTCGCGGCAGCTGAGATGGACGATGTAAACGGAGGCGCCGGTCATCTCGGCGAATGTCATGAGATGGTGCACGCCTTCGGCTTCGACGCGCGGCGGACGGCTTTCGTGGTGACCTTCCGGCCCCGTGACGCCTTGAGTCAGGAGTTTTTTTTGCGTCTCGGCGATAAGAGTTTCATTTTCGCAGTGCGCAGTCGTCACGACTCCTAGTTCTTTTGCCAGCTTGAGGGTTTGATAGAGCTCGTCATCGTCGATTCCGAAGGCGCCCTTGTAGGCGAGGAAGATTTTGAACGACTGGATGCCCTCCGCCACGATTTTGCGGAGTTGCGCGGCGGAGCTATCGTCGAATTTCGTCACGCCCATGTGGAAAGAATAGTCACATGCGGCTTTGCCGTCTGCTTGAGCTCTCCATGTTTCGAATCCCTCGCTGGCCTCCATGGTGCGGGATGGGCAGCACATATCGAAGATCGTCGTCGTTCCACCAACGAGAGCCGCCTTCGTCCCGGTCTCGTAGTTGTCCTTTGAAAAGGTGCCCATGAACGGGAGGTATATATGCGTGTGCGGATCGATGAATCCCGGGAAGACGTACTTTCCCGAGGCATCGATGACTTCCGCGCCAGCTGGCGGATCAATTTTGCGGTCGATGCGCGTGACGGTTTCGTTCTCACACCAGATGTCGGCAACATAGTGCGAGTCGCCGGTTACGATCTCGCCGTTTTTGATCAAGAGGCCCATGTGACTGCGTCTACAGAAGATAATGAAGAAAACAAAGGCCTCTTTTGTTGAGGGGGGCAGATGCGCCCGCAAGCTGGCTGTTGGTTAGAGAAGCAGCGCTCCGCGGATGACATCGGTTGGCGGCCCCGTGAGACGCGGTGTGGCGTGATCGCGTAGGTCGCGGCAACTCGGCTGCGCGCGGGAACGCGCCTTCACAACGGCGGCAACGGGCCGCTCGCGCGGAAGACTCGCCTCCCCGAAAAACGCCTTCAAATCGCGATATACTTAAGGCGCGGAACCCGTGTGAAGGCGCGCTCTCGCCCTGCCAACTCTGCGTGATACGCCATTGCTGTGGCGGCAATCCACGCATCGTTCTCTCCGAGTCGCTGGGGCAAGTGCGCTTGCATGGCGGCTGTTTTGTAGGCAATCGAGCGGGACAGCGGGATCATCCGAAAGCGGGACAAGAATGCTTCGACTTGATGGATGTTTGCGAATCCCTCCGCAAATTCGCCCAGCGTGATAACGCTAATTGCGACCGGCTCGAAGGGAACGGAACGCAGCAGACGTCGCGCGGGTCCGAGCGTATCCGTAACAAGCTCCGCCTCGTATTCGACAAGAAAACTCGTATCAAGCAACAGCACCAGGAGAAATGCAGGTCAACGCTTTTTCCCAGCGCCCTTGCCGATGAAAGGTTTCATCGCCTCTTCCAGTTCCGCCGCTGTGAGAGCAGGCCGCTCCGAAGTCAGGCGGCGCACCACCTGCGAAAACGATTCCCGATCGGAGCGCTTTTCCCGCTTGAGCAATTCGTAAGCGTCAATTTCAATAGAGATCGTTTTCGTCGCCATACACAGACCATGCATGGACTGTGTTATCTCGTCAATCGGGAAAAGCTTCGGACAGGAACCATTCTTGCCCGGATTTACAATTCGCCAATGAGAAATCATCGAAGGATCCGCAGATTGCGCAGATAAACGCAGATCTGGCGCTGCGAGATGCGGCGTTTTGCTGTTTCTGCGTCAATCTGTGAAAATCTGCGGACCTCGAAAAAAAGACCACCGCATTACGCCTCCTTACCCAGGATCGATTCGATCTCTGCGAGTTCTCCGGATGAAAATTCCAGCTGATCGAGAGCGCGGAGGTTTTCCTCGAGTTGCGCGACCGAACTGGCGCCGAGAAGCGCAGAAGTCACGGTCGGCAGGCGCAAGACCCACGCGATTGCCATTTGCGCCAGCGACTGACCGCGCTTTTCTGAGATTGCGCTCAGCGCCAGGATTTTGGGCAGATTATTGCGAACTTGGTCCGTTTTCAGAAACGCGCCTTTTGCCGCGCGCGAGTCAGCTGGGATGTCCCTGAGATAGCGGCTCGTTAGCTGTCCCTGCGCGAGCGGCGAAAAGACGATGCAACCGATGCCTTCCTCGTCGAGGACGTTGGTAAGCCCGTTTTCGATCCAGCGATTCAACATGCTATACGATGGTTGATGGATCAGGCACGGAGCGCCCAAACCGCGAAGGACTGCAGCGGCCTTGCGCGTGTCTTCGGGTTGGTAGTTTGAAATGCCGGCGTAGAGTGCCTTTCCGGAGCGCACGGCCTGTTCAAGCGCGCCCATCGTTTCTTCGATCGGTGTGTAGGGATCGGGGCGGTGGGAATAGAATATGTCCACGTAATCCAGCCCCATGCGGCTCAAGCTCTGGTCGAGGCTTGAGAGCAAGCATTTTCGCGAACCCCATTCACCATACGGCCCGGGCCACATCAGATAACCCGCCTTCGTCGAGACGACGAGTTCATCACGATAGCTCGCAAGGTCCTCGCACAGCATCCGTCCGAAGTTGATCTCGGCTGAACCCGGCGGCGGGCCGTAGTTGTTGGCCAAATCGAAATGGGTGACTCCAAGGTCGAAGGCGCGCAGCACCACATCGCGACCCGCGGCATAGCGATCGACATCGCCGAAGTTGTGCCAAAGGCCAAGGGAGATGCGCGGCAGCATCAAGCCGCTGCGACCGCAGCGTGCATACTTTATCGTTTCGTACCGCACGGGAGAGGCTGTGAAACTCATGGGTTTTGATTAAGAACTGAATTCTCTTTCGAGCTATCGACTCAGCGCGGCGGATTGTTCGACGAACTTGTCGCCGCTCCAGTCGCTGTCGGCCTTGATCGTCCGCTCGCGTTCAGCGACTTTCTGCGCTGCCTTGCGTTCACTCTGAACCCGCACGAGTTCGGCATGCGTGGTGAAATAGTCGAGGCTGTGGCCGCGAAAAGCGTCGAGTGTCTCGAACTTGTGTTTCTCCATGAAGGCGAGAAGGCCTTCGCACAAGGGCTTGACCAATTCGTAACCGAACTTCATCACGCCCGTGCAGACCTGGACGGTGTTTGCGCCCACGAGGATGAACTGGGCGGCGTCCTCGCCCGTCTCCACCCCGCCAATGCCCGAGAGCGATCGGCCTGGGAATTCGTTTCTGATCATCGTCGCCAGTTCCATGCACATGCGAAGGGCGATGGGCCTAACGGCTTTCGAGGAGTATCCCCCTGGGGTCGTGAGGCCCTCCACGGTTGGTTCCGGCCGGAGAGTCTCAAGATTTACGCCAATGACGCAGCGGATTGTGTTGATTGCGCTGATTCCCTGGCACCCCGCCTTCAATGCGGCGCGCGCGGGATCTTCGATGTGCGTGATGTTCGGAGTCATTTTCGCCCAGACTGGCCTCTTCGTCGCGCTAGTGACCCAATCGCAGACCTCAAGGAGAATTTCGGGGTCCTGACCCATGGCAGAGCCCATCTTGCGTTCCGGGAGGCCGTGCGGGCACGAGAAGTTGAGTTCGAATCCGTCCACGCCGGCGTCCTCGCAGCGTTCGACGATTTCGAACCACGCGTCTTTGTTGTACTCTTCCATGATGGACGCTATCAAAGTTCCACTCGGATTTTGATCCTTGCACCTCTTAAACTCTTCGAGCCAGATCTCAATGGGCCGGTCGCTAATGAGTTCGATGTTTTCCCAGCCGACGATTTCCCTTTTATCACCAGCGTGAAGTTTGCCGTAGCGCGGGGTGACGTTGATGACCTTAGATGCGTCGAGACTGATGGTCTTTGCGATTACAGCGCCCCAGCCTTCGCGGAAGGCACGGTGGATGACGTTAAGGTTCGTCCCGGGAGGGCCGGAGGCGATTATGAAGGGGTTTGGAAGCCTAAGGCCGTCGACGGTAGTGGAGAGCGTAGACATTGCGTGACGCAGAGGTGCTTGGATTTATCTAAGTGAAGGATAGCATGTTCGAGACCAATACCACTAATATTCCATGCTGGCGCAAGTGCCAGCTTTGGCTGTGTGTCTGCGTGGCCGCCTCGGTCCGGCAATTTCCGAATTTGGCCGGACTTTCATATAAAGCACGGCCAGCTGCTAACCGGTCGTCCTCAAGCCGCTGGCAATCGCGTTGATGGAAAGGAGAACCTTTGGAAGAAGTTTCTTGGTTTCGTTGGAACCTGCGGCCTTCGCGGCCCGGTATTGGGCGAGTAGCTGAATCTGTTGCTCATGCAGCACCCGCAAGGCATTGGCGCGCAGACCAAGGGTCTTGAGCATGCGAGGACGGCGCGCCTCCAGACTGCCGCCAAAGACCTCAGCCATCATGCGATGGGTTCTATCAAACTCCGTGAGAATCAGATCCAGGATCGATTCGCGCGCACTAGTTTCCTCAACAAGCGCGGCATATTGTCTCATGATATCCTTGTCTGCGCTGGCAATGTTCGTCTCCACATTCGTGAGCACGAAATAGAGCAACGGCGAAGCCTTCATTTGGGAGCGCAGATCGTTGATCGCCTCGGATTTCCAGGCCGCGAGCGCTTCGAGCGCGCTGCCGACGCCGTACCATCCGGGCAGGTAATACCGGCTTTGATTCCAACTGAAGACCCATGGTATAGCCCGCAGGTCGGCCAGAGTCCGCTGGCCGGTTCGGCGCGCCGGCCGGGAACCGATGCTGCTGCTTTCCAAAGCGTCGATCGGAGTCGCCTGCGAGTAGAAGCTCATGAATCCCTCGGATTTGATGAGCTTCGAATAAGCCTGTTGACTCGTCGATGCGAGGACTTCGCAAATCTCCTCAATTTCAGGTCCTGCGGGCGTTTCGCGTTTTTGCTTCACTGTAAATCCGGTGACCCCCGCGAGGAAAAGTTCGAGGTTGTAGGTGGCGGTGACGAGGTTGGCGAACTTTTGCGCAATGGTTTCTCCCTGCTCGGTAAGGCGCATGTCGCCTTGAATAGAGCCATGCGGAAGGGCACCGAGGAAGCGGTGAGTCGGCCCGGCGCCGCGGCTGATTGTTCCTCCGCGCCCGTGGAAGAAACGAATTTTTGTTCCGTGTGCGGCGCCGGCAGAAGCGATGGCGGCTTGTGCCTTGTGGAGCGCCCATTGGCTGGCGAGAATCCCGCAGTCCTTGTTGCTGTCGCTATAACCGATCATGACTTGCTGGACGGGCCTTCTCTGGGGGAGGGAGAGAACCTTCGTGCGGTCAGTCTGGTGATGGGCCAAGCTGCGTTTCGTAACAGGGTGGGCGAGGAACGCGTCGATGAGACCCGCGCTGCGCTCGAGGTCGTCGAGGGTTTCGAAGAGCGGGACCACCGGAAGAGTGCATAGCAATCCCTCCGGCGTCCAGCGCATGAGTCCAGCTTCGCGGGCAAGCAAATAGACGACGAGAAGATCGGAGAGCTGCCGTGTCATGCTCACGATGAGGGCGCCGATCCCGTCCCGCCCGTGATCGCGAAGCTGATGGCGCAGGGCGGCATAGCATCCCAACACGGCGTCGGCTTGGTCGCCGATGCTTGAACCATGATAAAGAAATGGACGGGGGGACTCGAGTTCGCGGTTTAAGAATTCCAGGCGGCGGGATTCATCCCATTCGCCGAAGTCCGGAGCTGGCTGCCCGATGGCGGCGAGAATCTGGACGATTGCCTGATCGTGAAACTTGCTGTTTTGCCGGATGTCCAGGGCGGCGAGATGGAAGCCGAAGACGTCAAGCGCCCGCCGAACGGGCCAGACGGCGCTGTCCGCCAGGCGCTTAGCGCCGACATCAGAGAGCGTTTTGTCGAGCAGAGCAAGGTCTTCATCGAGCTCGTGGGGACTTCGGTAGTAGTGAGGGCCGCCATCAAGGGCAACCGGTTCATCGCCCACGTCCAAAGTGAGGGGGAGTTTCGCCTGGAGAAGCATGACGTACTGGCGCCACGGTTCATCGGAATGCTGACGCACGATAGGTTCTGAGTTCGGATTCTCCGCTCGCAGTTTCGCGATCGCCTCCTCCAGCGCATTCGGCGGCATTTGAAAATTACTGGAGAGCGGAAGTCTCTCGGCGAGCTTCTCGAGATGGCGATGAATCACGATCATCGCGTTCAGGCGCATTTCCTGAAGTGTTTCCTCGGTGACCTTTGCTGTCACGAAAGGATGTCCGTCCCGATCGCCGCCGACCCAGCTTCCGAAACGCACTCGCGGCCAGATGTGAGGATTGTCCAGCAGCGCAGCATCAAAGCCGGTGCTTTTCCACGCACGGAGAAGCCGCTCGTCGAGCTGTTCGAGGGCGAGGGGAAAGACTTCGCGCATGTAGAAAATCACACCGCGGCGCTCAAAGGCGACCTCGGGCTTTTCGAGCAAAATTTCGCCGCTGCGCCAGAGGCGCTCGAGAACGATCTTGAGTTCATCGTAAATCGCCTCTCGTCGGGAGGGAGTCAGGCTTTCGTTTTCGAGAGAGGTAAGGAGCAGGAAAATAGCGCGATGCTGTTCGAGCACTGCGGCGCGCTTGGCCTCGGTGGGGTGGGCGGTCAGCACGGATTCGACGCGCACCTCGGGCAGGACCTTCAGGATTTCCTGCGCAGTGAAACCGGCCGCTTTGAGTTGAGCAAGTTGTTGACCCCAAAGACCGGGTTCATCAGCAAGGCCATGTTCGATTTCGCGCAGATGCCGTGTCCGTGTCGAGGCATTCTCCTCGACCATGTTCAGAAGCTGGAAAGCGATTGAGTAAGCCTGCTCGATGCGCGGCGGCGGTTCGTTGATGTCGTGCGCTTCGCCGCCCTTTTGCCACGGGAGAAACTGCGCCGCCTTGGTCTCACCGAG
The DNA here is from genome assembly GCA_963810765.1 of uncultured Verrucomicrobiae bacterium. Classification (GTDB taxonomy): domain Bacteria; phylum Verrucomicrobiota; class Verrucomicrobiia; order Chthoniobacterales; family Terrimicrobiaceae; genus DASTFP01. Next base: position 755,039 of record CAWEOV010000004.1, on the reverse strand, counting down.
TTCAACAAGGACTTCCTTCAGACATTTCATCAAGTAGTTGAGGTCCGCGTCGATCTTTGCAAACCCCGAAACGATATAATCAGCCGTTGTCTTCACCCTGGGCGGAATCATTCTGAAAAACTCCCGCAAAAAGCAACAGCAGAACGCATAAAATTTGGGAGAGCCGCTAGGATGCAGCGATTTTTCTTTAGTGGGACTGTTCACGCCAGAGCCTTTTCTGCGTGACAATTGAGGCGGGGATGGCCTTTTGATGATGGGATGAGTGAAGGCATCCTTTCTGGAAAAACAGGCGTCGTTTTTGGCGTCGCGAACAAGCGTAGCATTGCCTGGGCCATCGCGAAGGCCTGGCATAAAGCGGGTGCAAGGCTGATATTTAACTACCAGGGCGAGCGGCTTAAGGAAAACGTTGAAGAACTCGTGTCCGAATTCGGCAGCGATGTTGCGCTGCACCCGTGTGATGTGACGAAGGACGAGGAGATCGACAGATTCTTTGCAAGGCTTAGGGAGCAAACACCAAAACTTGATCTTCTGCTTCATTCGGTTGCCTACGCGCCAAGAGAGGCGCTTGAAGGCGATTTTGTTTCAACCACGCGTGAGGCCTTTAAGGTTGCGCATGACGTGTCGGCTTACTCGCTGGTGGCTCTCGCCCAGCGCGCTGCTCCATTGATGACGGACGGCGGAAGCATTGTTGCAATGACCTATTATGGCTCCGTGAAGGTCGTCCCTCACTACAACGTGATGGGCGTTGCCAAAGCTTCGCTGGAAGCTTCGGCACGGTATCTGGCATACGACCTGGGAACGAAGAAGATCCGCGTGAACTGCATCAGCGCGGGGCCCGTGCAAACTCTGGCTGCCCGCGGGATTTCCGGTTTCAGCCTAATGCTAAAACACTACGAGGACCACGCGCCGCTCAAGCGGAGTTGCCATCCCGACGAACTCGGCCACACCGGCGTTTTCCTCGCCGGCCCGGGCGCGGCGGCCATCACCGGACAAGTCATTTACGTGGATGGTGGCTATGAAGCCATGGGCATGTAGCGGCGGTGTCAACTGGACATCGAAGCCGCAACTGCGAGGGCGCAATTCAGGTTTTCAACAAACCCGCGGCTTCAAAAATGTCTTTGGCCGAATTTTTTGCTGGGTTCGGTGAGGGGGAATGCTGTAAGACTTCTTTCATGAGTCTACCCTCTTTAACACTCGCCCTCCTCATCTCTTTGCTAATCGTCGGATGCGCCGCCAAAGAACCGAACCCAAGTCCCTCGACACAAGCAGCGCTTGAGAAGAAAGATACGCGTGAGTACAATAAGGAAGTGGAAGGTCGTGTTCCGTAGATCAACCGCGCAGCGGGTGATCTGAATTTGTTCGGCCAAGTAAGACCCTTACGGAGTTAGAAGAGTAAGGGGGCGAGATCTCAAGCCATTTGAGATCGTAGAATTGGCGTCTTGTTCACGAGATCGTGGCGCGACTTCATCGGGGAGGAGGCTTCCGTATGGGTTGATCGAACTCTCGCCGCGAGCTCTGCGAAGCGGCAATCGAATGTTTGAACGCAGAAATACAGTCGAGCATGTTGCACCTGAGCGCTGGTTTAAATGGTCGGAAGTCAAAAGATGTGGCAACGGCTGCTCATCTCGGGCGATCACCTACCCGTCAAATGGCTTGATAAACGCGGCGTTTTCCTCCCTGAATCAGGCTACCCGGTGCATCGGACACCATAATGTCCGGCATCCAGAAGCATGGAGACACCCGCACTGTCCGTTACTTTGGCGGCTACTTCCTGGGGATATTCACGATCGCGGTAGATGAGATGCGCCATTTGCGCTGGGTGAACGAGGGACTTGCTCGGACAGACCCCACGTCATTAGGCCGCGCTGACCGCACCGACCGGGCTCAAAGCTTGCGCTGCGATCCCGGGGAATCTTGATCTGCCGATCTGTTGCCGCGGGTCCTTAAAAGTGCTGAAATCAAAGCGAAGGTGCTTTGCCAAGCAACGGCCTGGCTCTGACGGCGGAGTCTTCTCAACAAAACGGCGCCGCAACGTGTGATACTCACTATCCGGGTCATAAAATTGCCTAAACATGCTTTGCAGCTCCGCGTCACGATAAGCCCGCAGGGGTCTAGTCATTTCATCCGTTTCTCTTGCTTTAATCTTTGCGCGCAAAAGACTGTCGTAATTGTTGTGGTTGGCGAGGTCTTCGGCGGAGGCTTTGAGCCGCTCAACGAATTCCGAATACGTATTCGGCATGATTTCGTCAATCAGGCCAATCCGCTTTGCTTTCTGCATTCCCACTGGCAACGCGGACTCGGTCAATTCGATTGCCATGTCCGGACCGACTCGCTTCGGTAGCAAGTAAGTCCAATATTCAGAACCATATAGACCCATCGTCTTGTAGTGCGGATTAACGACACATCCCGCCCGCGCCCAAACTCTGTCGGCCGCAAGAGACATCATGGCGCCACCTGCCCCCGCCGACCCCCACAAGGCGGAAACCGTCAAGCGGGAAGTCGTGTTGATTATTTCAAGGACCAGGTCATCGATCGCATTGATATTGCGCCATGATTCGTCGGCTGGGCTGCTAGCGGCCTCGATCACATTCAAGTGTATGCCGTTCGACCAGAATTCCGTGCCACCCAGCAGGACTATTACCTTGATGGGGCGTGACCTAATATATAAGTAGGCTTCCTTCAATCGCTTGCATTGCTTAGCGTGCATCGCGCCATTGTGAAAATCAAAATGCAGGTAGCCAACGCCATTCGATTCCTCATACCAAATCTCTCTGAACGTCCTGAGTTTGCCTTGGCGCAAGAAATCTTCGGGTGATTCCGGGATACCACCTAGCTTTTCTTTCAACAACATCGCTGCAGGAAGTTTAAAGCTTCGAGATTTTTCTGCTGGATTCGCGCTCTTCCTCTTTAAATGCGAGACCCACACCGCGCCGTCTGTGGACGCAAGGCAAATCGCGCCGCATCGCTGAGCGATGATATCCCCCGCATTACCTCCTCGTAACACCTCCTCTTTGTGTGCGCCGTAGAGATAGTATTCTTCGCCGAGTATCGTATCCAAAACGCCTGGAGCGCTATCCGCGGCATGAATTTTTCGCACGATGTCGTCTGTACGGTCGCGTGACCAATCAATCCTTCTCTCACTTTGTTTCATCGAAGGACGTAATGTTCCCCTTACGTTGGCTTTTGAGTAATCAAGCGGCTCGGGCGCGAAACCAGCCGTCTGAAATTTACGAACAGTGTCGGAAATGACATGCATCGCGGCTTCGGTGACCTCTCCTCGATAAATACTCGCTTTGCTTGCGACACGCATTTCGAAGCCGGTCGATGACCAAATGTCTCCAGCGTCCATTTCGTTGGATGCCTGTAGCGCTGTCGCTCCCCAAGTCTTAAGATTCTCGGTAATCGCCCAATCAAGCGAGGATGGGCCTCGGTCACCTGTTATTCCCGGATGGATGATTATGCATACATGATCTTTCCAGATATCCTCGGGCACTCTCTCTTTTAGGAATGGACAGATAATCAAATCCGGTTGGAAAAATAGCACGGCCACTCGCATTTGATCTTCGCTTACCGACAGCGCAATAGATACGTCGTGTCCGAGCTCTTCCAGTTCGATATGAGCCCGTTGGCATAGGCCGTTATACGATGTTGTGATCAACAAGATTCTCATTTCGTTTTTCCGAGTGAATTCTTAGTGGTCCGATCCTTAAGGACTGGCAATCGGATCTGAGCTGACTGACGAAACCCCTTCGTTAATTTCGAAGCCCTGGTGACTAATAATCGGCTACCTACATACGCTCAGCGAAATGCTGCAAATACCCGTTCCTGTTGCGGGCCGCTGTTCACGAGCAGACCGGGGCAGGATGTGATCGGGCAACTGCGCGGAGTGTAAATGTAAGATTGTCAACAATGGATGAATGGCAATCGGACTGGCCGACAGTCAGGCGTAGCTTACGAGTCGCCGACCTGAGCGCGAAAACCGAAACTCCGGAAGTAGTTCGCGACTGCTATCGCCACCAGAGCAAAGATCAAGCGCGAGCCTGATTGCCGAAAGGATCCTCCGGTACGTCGCGCATTCGCCTTCATTGTGCGGGCGATGAGTTATCGACCGGAGCAGAAATAGGTGCTCCAGGATAAGACGCAAGTTTGTGATTACACATTTCATTTCCCTGTTTCCCCAAATACTGCGTTGCTAATTAAGTCGAGCGCCGTCCAATCGACGTCGGCGAGGGATTTGCGGCAACTCTCCACAACTCGCTGGAAACCTTCTTCACTTTCGGAAAAACGATCCCGGCACCCTTGGTAAACCCGTTTCGCCTCTTCATTCCACTATGTGCCTTTGTACATAAATCAGTACGCGCAGGACTGGCGCCACTTGCAGATAAAGAAAAGTTTTTTTGCACCTTCGAGGCCAAGGCGCCCGAGCATTGGAGGCAGGTTCGCCCGTTTCAACCAGCCGTGACGCAGGCCGAGGCGAAGAAATGCCTAAGGTCTTGAAGGTCGACGTGAGTCATCCCGGCCTTCCTGCGGACGAGTGTTGAAGGACTCTCGTAGACTGCGGGCTGGAATGTCCTTCTGGCCGCATTGAGGAGAAGGGAACAGAGATGACGAGTCAGGCTGGCTGCCCGCCCGGCTCATGCCGCGAAGAAGGGACTCGAGCTCGGGCGTAAAGTTCACGCTCCGGCCCTCGCGTTCTTTGTGATCGAGTCGTCACCAGTCGCTTCTCGAAATCTCGAAATCCACGTTTTCCCAACGGATGCGCAGGGCCTCCCTTTTCCCTGGCTTGTTCTTCCAAGTCATAAGTGATTGAGTGCAACGGAAGCCGGCGTGGCGAAATGGCAGACGCAAGGGACTTAAAATCCCTTATCCTGAAAGGGGTGTGCGGGTTCGAGTCCCGCCGCCGGCACTGTTCATCGGCATTCACGCCATGGCAGAGACAAGAAGGGGGCAAGGGCGCAGAGGAAAGTGCCGCAACACCGGAGGCGTTTCTAGCTCAGTCTCGTGCTTGGGCCGCGAGATTTTTTCGAAGAATCCGCAGACGTGCGATTTCGATCTCACAAACCATTCCGCCCACGGGTGAGTTCCGCCAGGAAAAGAGCATCAATGCCGCGCGATTCCACCTCGGAAATTTCGCGGAGCGTTTTTTGGGCCGTACAGCGAGGAGTTCGGCGAAATGATAGGTTCTGAGTTCACGGTCTTCTGGTGTGAATTGCTTTGGCGGGTAGTTTTCTTACGTTCGAAAGATCAACGCACGTGCAAAATTGCCGATCGGACCGCTTCGGTTAAATATCATGAGCGATACCTCATCTTCCCCTTCAGCTGGGAAAAGTCGTAATCGTGTCATTTTCTTCGTGTGTTTTCTCTTGGCTCTGCTGCCCGCGGCGGCATGGTTCTTGGTGATTCCGCGAACGGTCATCGTGCGGGGGGAAATCGAAGCGACTGAGGTAGATCTTGCCATCAAGGTGATAGGTCGCCTCCAGGACAAGAAGGTGAGGATTGGCGACCGAATCAGGAGAGGCGATCAACTCCTGACTCTGGTTAATCCGGACTTGGAGGTAAAGCTCGTCCAGGCGATGGCGGCGAGCAATATTGCCGAAGTGGAAATGCAGAAACTGCTGATCGACGCTCGCGCAGCGGACGCCGGGGAGCAATTGAAGACATGGAATCGCGCCAAGGCAATATCGGAGCAGGCCAGGCGCAACTCCAAGCGTACAAACCAGGCGCAAGCAAGCGGATCTGGTCAACTGGGGCAGCCTTTTGAAGGTCTTCAAAGATCTCGTAACTCGGAGCAGGCCGCGGCGGCAAGCAGCGAAAAAGCGATGGCGGGCGTTCGACAGGAGGATAAGGACGCGGCCGTCGCACGCGCAGTGCAGGCCAAGGCTGTCGTTCTGGAACTCCAGGAAAACGTAAAGGAGCTCAATGTGATTGCACCCATCGACGGAGAGGTTTCCCGAATCAACATCGATCGGGGCGAGCTCGCGAGCCCTGGCGCCGTGCTCGTCGCAATCGTCGATTTAACCGATATTTGGATGACTGCGAATCTCCGCGAGGATCTGCTTGTTCGCTTTCGGATGGGCGAGTCTTTTAGGGGGAAGGTGCCTGCGCTCCGCAACAAGGAAGTGGGGTTCAATATAATCTCCATCTCCCCGCTCGAAGATTCTGCGACGTCGCAAGCTGTCAAAAGCAGCGGCGATCTTGATTTAAGGACATTCAAGGTTCGGGCTGTTCCCACAGAGCCCGTAGAAGGCCTGAGACCCGGCATGAGCGTCCTTTTCGACGTTAGCACTTTCCCACACCATATCATCCTGGATATGCCTTGGTCGTCCTCACCCCCTGGCGACTAGTCTAAAGCATTACGCAATCTGAACCACCCGAGCGTGAGATAAGCGGATTAGGGTAGGAGCATAAAGGCCGCGCCCATTATTACCGTGGGGATGAGAGCAGCCAGCAAAAGGCCCAAAGGGTTGATGCCACCATCGCCGAACTCCGGTTGCAAAATGGACTGGCCCGCCGGGTTGGGCGCGTTGGCGATAACAGTAAGGCCGCCGCCGGCGATAGCGCCCGCAACGACGGCGAACTTCAGTTCCTCGGTAAAGCCCGGAACGAGCGTAGCGAGATAGGTGATGGCCGCATTGTCATTGAAGGCCGTGAGCAACACGGAGCCGATCATCAAAGGCCATTTCCCGAGATCGCCGAGCACTGGAGCGATCCACCATCGCTGGCATCCCCCATGGATCACCAGCGCCGCGAGAAAAAATCCGACAAGCATCGGACTGCGCAGGTTGATCGCGCTTTGATGCCGCTCGGTCGCAACGACGAAGGCGAGGAAGAACAGGAGTCCAAAAATCGCCAGGGCGGGGTAATGCGCGTTGAGCACCGTCCAGGCGATGGCCAGAAGATGCACCGCGGTAACGAATGGCGGAACGGGCTCCCCGCCTTCGTCTTTAGTGTCATGACCGGACCTCATCGAGACCAGTTCCTTGCGAAAGGCCGTGAAAAACAGGGCGTTCGCCACAACGATGCCCACGATGGCTTTCCATCCAAAATTGGCGAACATGTAACCAAACCCCCAATCCCACTTGCCAGCTACCATCACCACCGGAGGAGCGGCAAAATGGCTGAGCGTTCCGCCGACCGAGATGTTCACAAACAGGAGCCCAAGAGTGGCGTAACGCAGCCTTATACTCGGCTTGAGCTTGTAGAATCGCTCCACCAGGAGGAGTGCGCAGATGGTCATCGCGGCGGGCTCCGTGATGAAGGAGCCAAGGACCGGCCCCACGGTGAGAATGGAAAGCCACCAGGCTGCGGGCGTTTTTCCGCCGATGGCGGCGAAGAGCGAGAGACAGCTCTCGGCAAAGCGGAGAATGGGTTTGGAGCTCGCGATCGCCATGACGACAAAAACGAAGATTGCCTCAGTGTATTCCACTCTGTCGAAGTAATGGACCATGGTTGTCCAGCCATAAAATCCGACGATGGCAATCCCTAGTGGAATCGCCCAAATCCCGAACACGGCCTCGACTTCGCCCAGAAAATGAAAGAGGGTCGCCTTGAAGCGCAGACGGTCCCGTTGGCGCGCCACGCCCGAGGATTCGCCCGCCAGCGCCTCGTCCTTTTCGAGCGAGTCATACCGGTGCTCGTAATCGTGCGCAACTGACAGGAATTTCGACGCCAGGAAGGTGTGGCAGATTGCGAGCACGAAGATCACGGTCGCCACAAGATTGAACGGCTCGGCGGCCACGCGTCCGGCAAGCCTTTGCCACAGATCCGGAATCGCTTGATCGTTATAGCTATCAGTGGGCCGCGGAAAGAGTGGCAGGTCAGCCGGCTCTGCGGCTGCCGTCGCTGTGCTTGAGTTGGCAAAAAAAGAGCCGAGCAAAATCAGGCAGAAAAGTAATTCCCTGCAGATTTTCATGGGATGGCGGCTCGGAGACTCATTGTGAAAATTCGAGACGCTTGGAATACAACGGTGGTTCGCGGATTTTGGCTAGAGCAAATGCCGAAACAGGCGGTCCGGGCGCAATGGCCATTTGGAAGTCTCTTTCGGCATTTGCTCTAACAATTTGCCAGCGAAAGACTGCATTTGCCTCGGAATCTCAAAGGGATTCGATTCTTCGGTTGTCTCTTACCGGCATTCGTCTTGTGCCAGACGGCCGCGTACCACTCTGCATGAATTAGCGCAACTCTGCCATCGAAGGGTTTCCGCTGATTTCGCACGTCGCGGCATAGGCCCCTATGGGACTTCAATTCATCGGATCTCCAACCTTTGGGTTCGGTCGGTGACTTAAGGCCCGGGAACATTTTGCGCAGTCGATGCGGACCACGCTGTAGTTTTCTGCGGAGCGATTACCGCGGTGGCGACGACGCCTTCGGCCGGAGCAGCATGGTCAAACGCAACGGCAGACTCAATTTCCAGCTCGGGGGTGACGACACTTTCGGTTGTGAGCAGCCATTCGCGCCAGATCGCCACCAGCAGCGCCATCAGAACCGGACCGACAAACAGGCCGACCAGCCCCATCGTCTTTACCCCGCCGATCAGCCCGAACAATGTTGGAAGAAAGGGCAGGCGGATTGGGCCGCCAACAAGTTTGGGACGAAGAGTCTTGTCCACGATGAAAAGCTCGATCGCTCCCCACGCAAAGAGTCCCAGGGCCGCAATCGGGCTGCCGCTGCCAACGAGATAGAGCGAAACGAGTGTGACCGACAGGGGTGCTCCACCGGGGATCAGTGCCATGAATCCGGTAATGACTCCGAGCAGGAATGCCGAGGGCACGCCGGCGATCTTGTAAGCTACGCCAAGGACGATTCCCTCGCCAACGGCGATCAATGTCATACCGGTCACGGTGGAGCTCACGGTTGCCGGCACAACGCGCGAGAATCGATGCCAGCGAAGAGGCAGGACGCGTTCGCCGATGCGATCGAGCTGCCCGACAAGCTTGGTCCCGTCTTTATAAACGAAGAACAAGGTGATCATGATGAACAGCACTGAAAGCAGCAGATCAAACGCCCCCCGTCCTGTCGCGAGAACCCAGCGCGAAATGTTTCCGATGTGCTCGCCGCTCAAGAACTGGACGACTTCGCCAAGAGCGCGAGGCTCGCCCAGATATCGCTGCCAGATCTCCGCGAGCCATTGTCCCAGGAATGGCGTCGCGGTGATGGATTGCGGAACGGGAACTCCCTGGCGGTTCGCCTCAACGAGCCACGCGACCCATGTGCTGATCTCATCCACTCCATAGGAAAGGAGCATTGCAAACGGGACCACGAGAACCAGGAGGACGATGGCCATCGCAATGCTTGCTGCTAGAGTTGTGTGTCCTTTGCAGGTGCGCACAAGGCGCTTGTAGAGCGGCCAGCTTGCGAAGCCGATAATGAGCGCCGCCAGCACCGGAACGAGGAAGCCGTGAAAAAAGTAGACTCCAGCCGCCAGAACCAGGAACAATAGCCAGCGGGCGACTGGGTTGGCGGGAAGTGGCGAGCTCATTGCGACATTGGGAATCGAATGCGAGTGCGTGCGACGGATTCATAGTAGCACACGACGCAATGAGTCACCAGTTGTCGATCTCGAGCGACCTTTCGGCAGCGACCAGAGAAGATTGCGGGCAATTCTTCCCCTGGTGGGGGGCTCAAGAATGCCCGCGCAACAAAGTCAGTCGCCAGTCTTGTCGGATTTGAGTGAGTCGCCGACAGATTGGGCGGCGTCCTTCACTGCTTCGCCTGCCTTTTCCAGGGCCTGCCCGGTAGCTTCACCCGCCTTGGTAACGCTCGCCTTCACTTTCGCTGCGGTGAAGTCGGCGCTGTAGATATCGTATTTTGCGCGCAGATCGGTGAGCTTTTTTGTTACTTCGTCTTTCTCCGCGCCTCCCACCTTCGCCTCCCGCACCTCTAGCTCCTTGATTTCGGAGTTCAAGCCCGCCAGCGCCTTCTCCACCTCGTCCATATTAGCCTTGGATGGGTCGGACTTGAATTTTAACATTTTCTCCTCCACCGCCGCGGTTTCGGAGGTTTTCATCGGCGGAGGTGGTTCCGCGGGTTTGCACGCGACGATCGCGCCGAAACAGCATGCTGTGACTATCGCTTTGAGAGGGAATGTTTTCATAGAATGATTGGCGTGACGGAATCGCTCGCTTTTCCTCAAGCGATATCGAAGCACGCATCCTTCACGGATGCAGCGAATCTTTGTTTTCCGCCCCTCGGGGCTTCGCGGGCCTCGTGAGTGGGCACGGCGACGGCCAGAGGAACCTGAGCAGCTGAGACATACATTGAAAATGGCGTTTTCCTTCGATGTCCCGTAGACCTGACGGCCTGATTGACTTTGTGACAACCTCCGGGCATCCTTTGGCAAACTTTGAACTGCAGGCAGGGGCGAAGCACCTGTTTCGGCTTTCAAGATCAGATCATGATGCATCTAAAATGCGAAACTGACTCGAGGACGCGAAGGACTGGCTTATCCATGGGCATGAGAGATTCCGAAAGAGGAGGGAATCGGGACGGCGGATGATCAAGCGGTTGGTTGGATTCGCCGTGCTGTTGCTGACGGGTTTGGGCTCCAATGGGTGTGCGAGTCTGCGAAACAATGGATTGAACCCGGCAGAGACGATGATGTTGTCGACTTATCCCTTGGCTTCCGACGAGGCATTTGGCACGGGCTTTCTCATGGCGATGAAAAAGCGCGGCGCCAAGGGCGGTGTTGTGCCGGTGATGGTGACTTCGACGCACTTGGTGAAATCGGCAGGCCCTGGAGCGATTTACATGCCATTGCGAGGGTTCGATGCCGAAGGAAATCTCTCCGTAACCATTTTAGAGGTTGCTCCCGCAAAAAATGGCATGCCTTTTTACGTGAGGCATCCCCGGTTGGACGTTGCAGCATTCAGGGTGCGATTTCCGAGAAATTTCCCGACGCCGCTTCTGCTGACGCTCTTGGAGGAGAGGAACTTGGAGAGCGAGAGTGAGCCGCGTGCCGGGGAAGAGGTGACTTTTGTTGGATTCCCGGAGGGCCAGGGCACCTCGCTGGGCATGTTTCCGGTACTGCGTGCCGGAAAGGTCGCCTCCTTTGACCAAAGCCTCCTCGGCCTGCGGAGCTTTTTGATAAATGGGGATGTTTATCCCGGCGACAGCGGTGCGCCTGTTTTTCGTGCTTCCCGTAGCGGGAGGCCGGGCGTGGTTGGCATGGTGATCGAGCGACTCGGCTTTGAACGGCGAAACCCATTTCCATTGGCGCTTGCCGTTGATGCCAGGGCGATCCGGGAAACGCTACGACTGCTCTCGGAACGCGACCAGTAAAGCAGTGCCGAGGCGAGCATCCCGACCGGAATGGCCTTGGAAAGTGCTGTCGCGGATCTACTCGGGATAGATGTTACTCGGAGCTGAAGAGCGGTGCGGGAAAAAATCGATCTTCCGGGGTTCCACGATCCGGCGCAGATAGGTATCCGTTGCAACGGACGTATTCTCCTGCGGTTTATGATCCGTCAGTGTAACAAACGCCGAATCTTGGTTATCGGTAAGGCTCACCCATCGTTCAATCCAATCCTTGATATTCGCAGGGAGTTCGGCGTTGCCGGTGAAGGAAAGAATCACAAGGTTCGCGTGGGCGGCCGAGCGCGCAGCCAGCTGGAGGGTTCGCCTGTTGCGGAGCATGGAAAAGCTCCACATGAGGTGGCTGAATATGAAGTCTCCGTCAAATCTGCGAGTCAGTTTTTCGTAGAAATTCCAGGCGCGCCCTCCGCAGGCAAGGTTCTCGTAGACGAGTACGGCATCGAACGATGGCCTTCCCTTCACCCGGGGGCTGCGGGCTGTATTGCGTACAAATGTAGCGTTCTCCACAACTTCACAATACTCGTCTCGCAAGGTGCCGCCAATCGGCGGAAAGCACCGACGGCGATAGGCGCCGCGACTATGGCACTAGGGGATTTCCCTAGTCTTCGAAGGAACCTCGGCGGACGAGTGGACGGCCAGTCGAAGCGGTCCAACGTGCGGCGAAGGAGATCAGTTCGTTGCTCGTTCTCACCTTGAGCTTCTCTTTGATCCTTGCGCGGTGCGCATCGACGGTCTTCATGCTCAAATGAAGTTTTTCAGCGATCTGCTGTGTCGAGAGACCGTCGCCCAAAAGGCCAAAAATTTCGAACTCCCGGTCGCTGAGTTCCTCAACGGCCGAACGCTCTTGCGTGGCCTGACCTCCGGAGAAAATTTCCAGAATCCGTGCGGACATCGTGTCGCTGACGTAGATTGCTCCGCTCAACACATGGCGGATGGCTCGCATCAATCTCTCGCCGCCTTCCTCCTTTGTGATGTAGCCGCGCGCGCCTGCGCGCAACACGCGCTCGGCGTAAAGCGTCTCCTCGTGCATCGAGATGACCAATATTGGAAGCTGCGGTTGGAAGGCCTTAAGATCCTTGATGAGTTCCAGCCCGTTCCTGTCAGGTAGGGTAAAATCTGTCAGCACGAGATCGGGCTTGGTCTGAATCACGCCATCGAGCGCCTGCGCCGCATTTTCCGCCTCGCGGCAAGTTGTCATATCAGGCTGGTGGTTAATCAAATAGGCAAGGCCGCTTCGGGTCATTGGATGATCATCAACGATCAAAATGCGCGTTTTTCTCGAATTCCGGCTGGGTTTTTTCACAGGTTGTTCCGGAGGACGCACGCCACGGATGTGCCGGCGCCTTTGGCTGCCCCTATCGTAAGGACCGCTCTGATGAGTTCCGCGCGATAGCGCATGATGCGCAAGCCCATCCCGCCGGATCGGGCCGCCGGCGCGGGAAGTCCGCAGCCATCGTCCGTGATGCTCAACCTCGTCTCGTGAACCGTTCTGCGGAGGGCCACCACTATCGTCTTCGCGCGGCCGTGTCGCGCGGCGTTGCTGATCGCCTCCTGCGCGATCCGATAGAGATGTGTTGCCACGATGTTGTCCTCAATCGATATCGGTTTCGTGCACTCGAACCGGCAGGTGTTGTTGAAAAGCGTGGAGGTGTTCTCCGTCAGTTCTTCGAGCGCGGACATAAGGCCGTGAGTTTCGAGGCTCACCGGCGATAGGCCCCGCGAGAGCATTCGTGCCTGTCGGGCTCCGTCACGAATAAGCTCACCAATTTTGGCGGCCTCTTGCTGCGCTTTTGGGCTGTTCGCAAGCTGATCGACAAGTACCGAGGTTCTGAACTCTATGCCCGCCAAATGCTGGCAAAGCCCGTCATGCAGATCTTGTCCGATCCGGCGCTGTTCGGCGCCGCTGATGTCCAGCAGTTCCTGCTCGAGCCTGCGCCGCTCGGTAATGTCGCGGTCCGTTTCGAGAATGACGGGGTGAACACCGCTGCCCGAGACCAGTTGAAGGCGGGAGGAAACGATTGCCTCACGGTTGGTCTTGGTTGTTCGGTGGAGTTCCCCTTCCCAAAGACCGCGCTCGCGCAGTTCCGTCTCGATCTGTGGCCAGGGGCTCGGGAAACCGGTCTTAAACAGTTCATGCGGAACAATCCCTTCAACCTCGCTTGATTTGTAACCGTAGAGTTGTGTGGCGCCCTTGCTCCAGAAGTGAATTCCGCCCTCCTTGCTCCAGACAAAGATCGCGTCGAAAGAAAGGTCGATTAAGCCGGCTTGCCGTTGCAAGGCCTGCTCGGCCTGTTTGCGCTCGGTGATGTCGACCAACATGTTCGTCGCGCCTATAAGCTTGCCCGAGCCATTTCGAAGTGGGGTTGGGTGCGGTATGAACGTTACGCGCGTACCATCCGGCCGCTCCGCAAGGACTTCCTTACAACGGACAGGCCGGTTTTCCTTGATCGTCACGGCCATCGGGCAGCGATCATGCGGCATCGGGGCGCCATCCGCTCCGTAGAGCTTCCAGGAGCCGCACCAGCGCTCCTTGCCGAGCACCGGGCGCCGTCCCCAAAGTGCCGCAGCGGCTTCGTTGTAAAATGTGAGGTAGCCGTCGACGTTGGTGGTGTAGAAGGCGGCGGGGAGCCCTTCGATTAATCCCCGGTACAACCGCTCGCTCTCTTTCAGCAAATCGCTTGAACGCGCAAGTTCTGCCGGGGTTTCGTCCACGCGCTTTTCGAGTTTGGCTTGCCCTTTGGGTAGGACTTGTTTTCCGCGCGCGGTCATTTCACGCATGCAGCATAGCCAGATTTCCCCGAAAAGCCAAGAAACCGAGCAATTTTAACGATCCGGCGTATCCGAAACTTTAGAGTTTGAGCACCCTTTGACGGTGGTGTTCGTCGGGGCGGCCGCCGATGCGGCTGACATGTTCCTCAGAGAGGAATTGCGGGCCTCCGAGAGCGGCCGCTCCGGCGAAGATTTGCGCCGCCTTTTCCGCCATGAACATTGCTGCTCTTACGCCCTCGGGCGAGCGTCCGAGGGTGATGATTCCGTGATTCTCGAGCAGAATCACTCGCGGTTGAATCCCCAAGTCCTCGATAAACTGCGTAGTTTCGCGACGGATGATCTGGGAAAGCCGCAAGCCGGGATCGGTGTAGGGAACGAATACAGACGCTGGTCCGCAGCAGACGACATCGTCAGGGAAGAGCTTTTTTGTGGCAAGTTCGCGCGCCCGTTGTGAACAGAGAATCTGGTTGATGTGGACAGGGTGGGTGTGGCCCACGAAGTTGATTTCAGGCAGGCCCAGAAGATAGGCATGAAAGAGAGCCTCGACAGAAGGCTTCTTGGCTGAAGGATCCACACGGCATGCAAAAAGCTCATCGTCGACCTCCTTGTCGCTGAGATCGTTCCGGTCAAGCATCGAAAGAAGCGGTGCGAACCGGCACTCGGTCACATCTGCTTCCGTAAGCGTTCCGAGGCTGCTTCCACTGGCTTTGACGATGAAGGTCTCGTCGCTGAGTCTCGCCGAAGCATTTCCTTCGCCCAGAATCGCAAGCCCGCGGTGTTCGGCTCCCAAATCATGCGAGAGGGCGACGAGTGCCCGTCTTGTTTCCGCAGGGCCGCCCATTCTCAAACCTCTCCGCAGAGGGAAACGTTGATGCCAAGTTCGTCCATCGCCGCTGCTTTTGTGAATAATGCACGCCGCGCTGCTGCCTTGTCGGGCGCGTAGGCAACCTGAATATGGTTGGCCTTGTGCCGGGCCATCATTTGGTCGCGGGTGATTCCTTGGAGCACTGCATGCATGATCGGCCACTCCGGGGTGGTGAGCCGCCACCGTTCCTCGGTTTCTTCGGCGGGAAGTTTCACAACCTCGGCGAGGCCGGTGTCGAAATTAAGCACGCCGCTTGATACGTCCACCCTGCTCCACACGATCCAGCCGGGTTTGCTGATTCCGCGAAGCGTGCCGCCTCCAAGGCGCCAGTACATCGACGGTTGGCGCATGCTTTCGGCGCCCTTCCAGCCGCCGATAAAGTGCTCAGGAGGCGCTGCGCCCGAAATGAGAAACACCCAAACGTAGGCATCGAGTTTCTTGCCATCGACCTTTCCGGTAAATTGCCGGCCCCATCGCAGATCGTGCAGCGTGTTTTCAGGCGAGTATCCAAGCTGGCGCCAGAGGCGGTCCGTCACGAGTCCGTCTATTCCTGCGCATTCATCGACTTCATTGAAGTGCGGGAGCGCCTGGGCTTTGTAGAGTTCCTCCCGGGTTCCTTCGCGGAAGACTGGAGGCCGGTCCACGTTGTTCAAGGTGCCCTCCACCAGGTCGGAGGCGGGGCAGAGGTCCTTGAGGCCCTGTTGATACTGAATACCGATTGTTGCGCAACCGAATTCATCTGCTATGCGCACCGCCGCGATATACATCTTGCACTGTTGAAGCACTTGCGCCTCGGTGAGATTGGATTCCTCGGTTTCGCCAAGGTGGAACTTAAGCCCTTTTTTGAGATACCAAACGTAAATGGCGCGCGCCTCTTCGTCGGTAACTGTGAGCATTTTAGCGTAAAGGGAAGACTGGCTGAGCCGCTCTTTGAAGATTCCCGTAGGGTGCAGGAGTTCGTCGGGGACGATGGCATTGTACATTCCCATGCATCCCTCGTCGAAAATGCCCATGATGGCCTTTTCCTTCTTGAGAGCGCTCGCAAATTTCCTGCCTGTTTTCTCGCTTGCGCTGGGGATCTTGAAGTCTGAAAGGCGTCGCACGTGGGAGGAGTCGTGTTTGATTTTGCCTGTCTTGAGCCATTTTCGAATGCCGTTTTTGAAAAAGCTATCGTCGAAGTTTTCGCTCCACAAGGTGGCGTATTTGACGCCCGCCTTAGTCAGAGAGCCGTTGAGATTGAGCAAGCCAACGAGGCCTGGCCACGTTCCGCTCCAATTCGCGATGGTCAATATCGGCCCGCGATGCGACAGGAGACCGTGCAGGACGTGATGGCTGTATTGCCAGACCGATTCGGCCACGATCAGCGGTGCATCGGCCGGGATTTGCTTGAAGACTTCCATCCCATATTTCTGGCTGTCGATAAAGCCGTGTTTCTTCTCGGCATCGAAGGAGTGAGCGCGCTGCACGTTGGCTCCCTCGTTTTCGATCGCGGAGGCTAGCTGCTTTTCCATGGCCGCCTGGGCAGCCTCACACTTTTGGTTGGCGTCAATGCGAAGATCGCCGTTCGCAATCAGGTAGATAGCTTTCATAACGTCTCGATCGATAGACTGGAAATTCCATAGTTTTTGCCGTTGCCGGCGACGACAGGAAAGGGCAGGCGGCACGCGCAGGCCAACGGAAGGAAGGCGTAATTTCTCATAGGGGGGTATCCCTTGCGGGAAAGTCGAGTATGCACTTGAGACAATCGGGCTTGAAGCTCATTTTGCAAAGCTGCCACGATTTCGGAGATTATTTCGGCTCTGCTGGCCGGCATCCTTGATGCTGGTGTCTTCGAGCCGAAGCGCTTCGACGCAAGCGGGTGCTTACGCGAAACGCTCCGTTTGTAGGACTACGCGGCCTTGGCGGTGGTGGCTACACCGGCCATCAGGCGCAGGATTCCCTCTTGGGTGGCCTCTGCGCGGGAGAGTTCTCCGGCAATCTTGCCGTCGCGCATCACAAGAATCCGGGTCGAAAGATTGAGCACCTCAGGCAGCTCGGAGGAAATCAAAATGACGGCGAGTCCCTGACTTGCCAGGTTGTCAATAAGGGCATGGATTGCGGCTTTCGCTCCGACATCGACTCCGCGGGTGGGTTCATCCACGATAAGGAGCTTTCCGCCTCGGGCGAGCCATTTGGCAAGGACAACTTTCTGCTGGTTGCCTCCGCTGAGCGAGCTTGGCGGGGCTTCCATCGAGGAGGCCTTTACCCGCAGCTTGTCAAAATAATCGACTGAGACCTCCTCTTCTTTCTTGCGCTTAAGGATTCCGATGGCGCCGCGCAGCCGATCCAGGATGGCAAGGCTCACATTGGCCCGGATGGGCAATTCAAGCACAAGGCCCTGCCGCTTGCGATCCTCGGGAACAAGACCCACCCCCGCAGCCATCGACACCTTCGTCGAGCCCAACGCCAGGGGCTTTCCGTTAAGCTCCACCGTGCCTTTGGCCGCCGAATCCAGGCCGAAAATCGCCTTGGCCACTTCGCTGCGCCCCGCCCCAACCAGTCCGGCAAATCCCACAATCTCCCCCGCCCGCACCTCGAAGTTCACATCGCGAAAGCGCCCCGGAGAACTCAGGTTGTTCACCCGCAGG
Source organism: uncultured Verrucomicrobiae bacterium (assembly GCA_963810765.1). Classification (GTDB taxonomy): domain Bacteria; phylum Verrucomicrobiota; class Verrucomicrobiia; order Chthoniobacterales; family Terrimicrobiaceae; genus DASTFP01. Next base: position 737,468 of record CAWEOV010000004.1, on the reverse strand, counting down.
ACCACCTCTCCCGCCTTGGCGGAAACATGCTGGGGGAAGTAGTCGGCAACGCTGCGCCCAATCATCATCTTGACCACCGCGTCCTGCGTGGCTTCCGCCCGAGGCAGCGTGCCAACATACTGGCCATCGCGCAAGACGCTGATCTTGTCGCACAAGCGAAACAATTCGGGCATGCGGTGGGAAACGTAGATCATTGTCATCCCGCCCTCGCGCAGGCTCTCGATGAGCTTGAAGAGGTTTTGCGCGTCGGGCTCAGCCAGTGAACTCGTCGGTTCGTCGAATACCACGATCCGCGGGCCGATGCCCACGGCGGCGGCAATCTGAACGAGTTGCTCCTGCGCGGTGGAGAGCTCATTCATGGGCTTTGTCACATCGAGGTGCACCCCTATCTTGCCAAGCAACTCAGTGGCCCGGCGCTCCATTTCCCCCATGTCCACCATCACTCGCAGCTTGCGCGGATAATGGCCCATGCTCAGATTCTCCGCCACGCTCAGATCCCTGCAAAATGCCAGCTCCTGGTGCACCATCGCCACCCCGGCATCCATCGCATCGCGCGGGGAGTTAAAGCTTTGAAGCTTCCCGTCAATGAACATCTCCCCGCTGTCCGGCTTGTGAATGCCCGCAAGCACCTTTCCAAGTGTGGACTTGCCCGCCCCGTTCTCCCCCATCAGCCCGTGGCATTCCCCACGGGCTACCTCGAGGGTTACGTCCTTTAGGGCAATGACCCCGCCAAAGGTCTTCGTGATCGCCTTGAATTGAATGAAACTCTCAGACATCTGCCGGCTTGAGGGCTTCTGCCTACTTCTTGAGCCACTTCTTCCAGTTCTCCCCGTAGGCATCCACGTTCTCCTTGGTCACCAGCGTCAGAGGGTCGATCACCTTGACGTCGGCCGGTGCCTGATTGTTGACAATCTTGTTGAGCAAAATATCGAGCGATTTTGTTCCCCAGCCGTAACAATCTTGCGCCAGCAGCGCCTCAACGTATCCGTTCTTCACATAGATGAGTTGGGCGGGAAGAGCATCCACCGCGACCACTTTGATGGAGCCGGCGGGCCATTTCAAGGCATCGGCGGTGAACAACGGCCAGCCGCCGATCATCGCCCAACCTTGAATGCCGGGATTGGCGTTCTGCGCGTTTTGGACAGCCTCCGCCGCCTTCTCAGGAGTTTCAACATGGTAAAACACCCCGGGATTGTTGAGCTTCATGTTGGGATACTTCGCGAGAGCTTCCTTTGCCCCCGCCACCCGGTTCTGGAGATTGGGCGCGCTCTGGTTGCCGGCTAGAATCGCGATCGTTCCCTTCTCGCCCATCGCCTTGGCCAGCACGTCCACGGTGCGCTGACCGCAGGCCTTGTCATCGGTCCCGTAGTAGGCAAAGCGCTTGCTGTTGGGCGCATCGGAGTCAAAACACATCACGTTCACGCCCTTTGCAACCGCCTTGTCGATCGAGGGGGTCACCGTGTTGGCTTCCGAACAGGAAACGGCGATGCCTTGAGCGCCTCGCCGGGTCAGGGCCTCCACAGCCTCGGCCTGTTTCGTGGCGTCTTCGTCATTCGGCGTGCGAATCTCGAGTTCGACATCCACGTTGTATTTTGCGCCCAGTTCCTTGGCCGCGTCGGCAGCGCCGGCTTGAGCGGCTTGGAACACATCGTTACTCAGGCTCTTGGCGACAAAGCCTATAACGACCTTCTTTTTGGCTTCCGCCGCGGCGGCTGTGGATTGGGAAATCGCCAGGCAGGCGACTGTGGCTGCTGCCACTGTGGAGGTTATCAGACGGGTTATTTTCATGGGGGATTTAACGTTGGGTTATTTTGATTGGGGGAAAAAGGGTTAGTTTGCTCACCCGATGAACTCGGGGCTCGCTATCAATCTCCTACTTGCGACGGCTGTGCATGTAGACGCTTAAGCGATCCAGAGAGACGGCCACAATGATGGCCAGACCGATGATGATGAGCCGGTATTCCTGCTCAAGGCGCAAAATGATGATGCCGTTCTCGATGAGCGCGATGACCAATGTGCCCAGCAGCGCCCCAATGGCGCTTCCCCGCCCACCGGTAAGACTCGCTCCGCCCACAACCGCAGCGGCTATCACCGTGAGCTCATACCCAGTGCCCGTGCTGGTGGAGGCTGTGCCAAACCGACCCAGGGAAACCATCCCTCCCACTCCGGCCGCCAGCCCTGCCAGCGCGTAGGTGCGCAACTTTATCCACCCCACCCGCAACCCGCTAAAGCGCGCGGCTTCCTCATTGCCCCCAATCACATAGGTTTCCCGTCCGGCCACCATCAGGCGAAGATAAAACCAGCCCGCAGCCACGCAGATCAGCATGATGATGAGCGGCATCGGCTGCAGACCAAGCATCTCAATGCGCATGAACTCGGTGGTGAACGCAGGCGGAAGCACCTTGCCTGCCGAGGGCAATGTCTTCTGGGGGGGCAGAACATTGGCCAAACCACGAAAAATACTCATGGTGCCCAGCGTCACGATAAAGGGATGCAAATTCAGACTCACTATAAGCCCCCCATTGACCAGCCCGCAGAGCAGACCAACCCCCAAGGGCACCAAAATGGCGATCGGCAGCACCACCGCCGCCGAAGCCTCCGGGGGCAAATTCTGCAATGCGGCCGCCCCGCCCAGCGCCGCAAGCGCCATGATCGAACCCACCGATATGTCGATCCCTCCAGTGATTATGACTATCGTCACTCCAATAGCCATGATCGCGTAATACGACATCGGTGTCGCGATCCCGTCGATCAGGTTGTCAAAGTTTAAAAATGTGTTCGGCCTTCCCGGCGCCGCATCCTGCCACCCGTAGATAGCTAAGATCCCGCCCAAAAGCAGCACCACCACCACCAAACCCAACTCCTGGGCTATCGAGCGTCGGGCTGGCTTTGACCCCGTCGGCCCGGGTTGAGTAGCCTGGGGAGATGCGGCGGCGGCGGATGACATGTCAGCGGGGAACTTTCAAGTTGTTACGGTCGTTTGACGGATCGGCTAACGAGAGACACCCTTGAAGTTGCGCCAATTCTTTGCGCAATGGAAGCGAAATCGAATCCGTCTATAAGCCCCAGGCAGGGTCTTTTGACCTCGGTCTGTAAGTTGTTGGCGGTAAGAGGTGGAGATTTGTGCTGGACAAATTCGATGGTTTCGGCTGTGGTGCGGTGGGATGAAATCCTTAGAGAAAGAATCGCAGTCGGCTGTGGGCGCTTGGTGCGCAAAGCGGGATCAACTTCAAGTGCGGGTTATTGTGGAGAGCGCGGAGGTCGAGTGGTTCGACCGCATGCTTGCCCAAGAGCATTATCTGGGCAAGACGCCACCTGTGGGCGATTTTCTGCGACAGGTGGTTGAGCGCGGGGGCAGGGCGATGGCACTGCTGGCGTGGGGGTCGGCGGCGCTTAAATTGAAAGATCGCGAACAGTGGATTGGCTGGAGCGCTTCGCAGCGGGCCGAGCGGCTGAAGGTGGTGGTGCAAAACCGCCGTTATCTGCTTCTTCACGCCAGAGGGGAAAATCCCAACCTGGCCTCACAGGCTCTGGCTGCGGCGTGCCGGGCGTTGCCCGCCCAATGGCAGGAGCGATTCGGTTACCGTGTGCTTCTGGCGGAGACTTTCACCGATCCGGAGACCTACGCCGGCACCTCTTACAAAGCCAGCGGATGGGAGCCGGTTGGTTTGAGCGAGGGCAACAGCCGGCACCGGTGCGACTTTTACGTGCCCAACGGGCGACCCAAGCGGCTCTGGATGAAGGAACTCTGCCCGCAGGCGCGGCAAAAAGCCCGCGCCCTGCATCTGGAGGGAGCCTATGAGGGCGCGCGCGTAGCCCCGCCTGGCGGAATGCTTCCCTTGTCAGCCGTGCAATGCCGTTCGCTGCTCGAAGTCCTGCGCCAGGCACCCGACCCGCGGGGCTCCAACACGCGCTTTCGTATCGGCCCAGTGCTTACGCTGGTGGCCATGGCGTTGGTTGCCGGTGCGCGCGACGTGGCCGAAATCGCCCGCTTTGCCACTCGTCTGCAGCCCAAACAGCGTGCCGCCCTCGGGCTGCCCATCAAGAAAGGCACCCGCCGCTTCTACGAAGTGCCCGGCTACAGCGTTTTTTACCAGGTCTTGAGTCGGATGGACCCTGAAGCCTTCGCCGTGCTCTTGAGCGGCTGGCTGTCCGGATGCGCAGGCACGCTGCCGACGGCCCTTTGTCTGGATGGCAAAATGATCCGTGACCTCATCGGCACCGTTACTCTGGCCGAGCACGAGGACGGTTCGCCGGTTGCCGTGGCGATCATGGACCACAAAGAAGCCACCGAGCGTTGCGAACAAAGCGCCGCAAAAGCCCTCATCGGTTCGCTGCCCAGTCTCGAAGGCAAGACTCTCACCGCCGACCCGCTCCACTGCCAGAGGGCACTGGCTCGCTCTGTTGTCGAAAAGGGCGGCGAATACCTCCTGCAGATCAAGGGCAACCAGCCCAAGCTTCTCGAACACGCCCGCACTCAGTGCGAAGGCGAGCCCCCCCTTTGTCCAGACCGAGACCGGTCACGGGCGAGTCGAAGAGCGCGGCTTGATCCTGCGGCCAGTCCAACCCATCGCCATCGACTTTGCCTTCGCGCGTACTCTGGTTGCAGTGCAAAGCCGTCGCACCGAGAAAAAGACCGGCAAAACCACCTTCGAAACCCGATACTACCTCTCCAGTCAGCAGTCGGCGGAGCGCTCGCACGAAGGCTGGATCAACCTCATCCGCGGCCACTGGGGCGGAATAGAAAATCGCAACCACTGGCGCCGCGATGCCCTGTGCGGCGAAGACCGCACCCGCAGCCGCAATCCCAATCTGGTGGCCAACCTCGCCCTCATCCGCAACGCCCTTCTGCGTCTGCTTAACGAACACCATCCCAATCGCTCCCTGCCTGAAATCCGCGAATGCTTCGCCGCCAAGCCGTCTCAGACACTCGCCCTCCTGCGTTCCAAATTATGACTCAAAACAAAACGCCCTGAAGCCCCAGGACGGGCAAACCATCTTTGACTAAAGTCTTTCTCGTCTATCTCGCGATAAATTACGTGGGAGAGAGATTTCGTGCGTTCCACGCGGCGCCATAGGCGCCCGCCCATTCACCGAGGGCACCCGGCACAATGCCAACGCGGCGGCCCGCGGGGCGCCATTCGATTTCGTTCAGATAGATCGTCAATGGCTCGAACAGGATCGGTCCCGCTTTTGTGATGCCACCCCCGATAATAACGATTTCGGGGTCGAGGATATTGATGAACGAAGTGATCGCCCGAGCCAGAATTCGAAGAGATTTTTCCCAGATGACAGTGGCGTCGGCATCACCGGCGCAATGCGCTTCGACGATTTCCCGTGTGGATGAAAAGCGTCCATTGCTTCGGACTCCGACGGTATAGTTTCCAATGGCGGCTTCGAGCGAGCCGGGCGTTCCGAAGATGCTTCGCTCAACGCCTTCGGTAACGGAGACATGACCGAGATGACCCGCGCGACCGAACGAACCCTTTAACAACCGGCCATCACTGAGGATTGCGCCGCCAACGCCCGTGCCAAGCGTAAGAAGGATGGCATCTTTGGCGCCCTTGGCGGCGCCCTGCCAGACCTCGCCCAGGAGAGCTGCGTGCGCATCATTGAGCACCGGCACCTCGCGTTCGAGAAAAGCACCCCAATCAAACCCTTCGATTCCGTGCATCTTGCCCGGCTGATAAGCTATCGAGCGTCCGTCTTTTGCCGCGACGCCCGGCGCAGCTATGCCCACACACGTTTCCGGAGCGTCCGCTTCGCGCAACATGCGGCGGACGGTTTCTGCGAATGCTGGCGCGCCCGCTGTCGGCCTGTCGCCTGTCTCGCTGATCCGGTGTGTGAGCATGTTTCCGTCAGCGGAGAACGCGCCCATTTTGATCTGTGTGCCCCCGATGTCGATTCCGATGAGTTGATGCATTTTCTTTTCTTAGGGATTGCTCAATGAATGATCAAATCGGTTGTTTACAGAAAGTTGCGAATACCCTTATACTCGCGGTTCTATGGCTGATGCAGCCGTCCCCCCTGTGCTTTGCTTTGGTGAAATCCTATGGGATTGCCTGCCTCGCGGGCTTTTCCCGGGCGGTGCTCCGATCAACGTAGCGTATCATCTGCAGAAACTCGGCTTGACCGCGTATCCCGTTACTGCCGTCGGCGCAGATTTTCTTGGGCAGGAACTGGTTCGACGACTGGAGCAATGGGGTCTGGATTCCCGTTTTGTGAACGTCTTGCCAGACAAACAAACAGGCGTTGTGCGCGCGCACATCCAGCCCGACCGCAGTGCAAAATACGAAATCGTGGAAGATGTTGCTTGGGATTGGATTGAGCCAGATGAAGAGGTTCTCGATATGGCGGCCCGGGGTGCCTCGCTGCTATTTGGCACATTGGCGCAACGTTCGGAGCACAACCGCAAGCAATTGGCTGCTGTGCTAGGAAAAATGAATGGCGGGCTGCGAATCTACGACGTCAACCTGCGACCGCCATTTGACAATGCCGAACTAATCAGGCATTTGGCCGGCCAAGCCGATTTGATTAAGCTCAACGATGAGGAATTGGAAGTGGTCGCACACGGCCTTTATCCCACGCTTTCTCTTGATAAGGCTGCGGGCGAGTATGCCGCCCAGGTCGGCACTCAGCGCCTTTGCGTCACAGCCGGTGCGCGCGGCGCTGGCCTATTTGACGGTGACAAGTGGCATTGGGTTGACGGCCGGACGGTGGTGGTAAGGGACACGGTCGGCGCGGGCGACTCTTTTCTTGCGGCGCTGATTCACGGACTGGTAGGCCCAGTCCGCCGAACTCCTGATGAAATCTTGACGCGCGCCTGCCGATTGGGAGAGTTCGTCGCCTCAAGCGATGGAGCCACTCCGCAATATTCGGTCGCTCCGGACGGCACCGTTTATTCGCAGTAGCGGGCTCCAACGACACCGGGGTGTCACGGAGATATTAAATATGAAAGACAAATCGTCGCCATTTGATGCTGGCAGCGGGACAGCCGGGCAGCCTCACAAAAAGACCCTAACGAGCGTGAAGGACAATCTTTTGGTTGAGACGTGGGAGGCCACCGCCGAAGACATAATCCCGGGCGCCCCGGCCTGGTCAGTTAAGAAAATGACATTGCACGGTGGAAGGCAGGAGGGCGTGGACATAATTGTTGTCGATAATGGGAGACTGAAGTTCACGGTTTGTCCAACTCGCGGCATGGGCGTGTTGTCCGTCGCGATGGACGACGTGTTTCTGGGGTGGAATTCGCCTGTCAAGGAAGTGGTCCATCCGGCGCTAATAAACTTACAGAGTCGCGGCGGACTCGGCTGGCTCGAGGGTTTCAACGAATGGATGGTTCGTTGCGGGTTGGAGAATAATGGCCACCCAGGTCTCGATAAGTTCATCAACAATGTGGGTGAGGAGTCGACTATGGAGCTTACGCTTCACGGAAAGATTGCTAACATTCCTGCAAGCGAAGTTGAGGTTGTAATCGATGCGAAATCCCCGCATCGCATTCGGGTGCGTGGGCGTGTCGATGAACGCATGTTCTATGGCCCGAAACTCGAGATGCAAACGGAAATCTCCACCATTCCGAGCGCCAATAGCTTCCAGATCGCAGATGTGATCACGAATCGCGGTTCCGACGAACAGGAGTTTCAAGTTCTCTACCATGCCAATTACGGGCCGCCGCTCCTCGAGGAAGGAGCTTCGTTTGCAGGCGCCGTCCAGAGAGTCACACCCTTCAACACGCACGCCGCAAAGGATATTGCCCGTTACGCGGAGTATAAGGGGCCGCAGCTGGGATTCATCGAGCAGGTTTACTGTATTCGCCCCCTGGCGGACGCCGAAGGCCGCGCCCTGATCATGCTCCAAAACAGGACGCGCGACAAGGCGGTCTCAATGGCTTACCCTGTGAGCGAACTTCCTTATTTGGCGCTTTGGAAGAACACGAACGCCGAGAGCGAAGGCTACGTCACCGGGCTTGAGCCAGGTACGGGGTTCCCCAACAACCGGCGAATTGAACGCAAATTCGGACGTGTACCGAAACTGGCGCCCGGCAAGGGTTACAGCGCTAAAATCGACTTCACGATTCACGTCTCCGCAGATGAGGTTGCGGCGGTTGCTGATCGCATTGCCACGCTTCAAGGTGGAGTCCAGCCGGTATTGGACGATCACCCGGAAAATAAGGAGTGACAAGATCTCCCCGTCTTTTGACGACAATGACAATGGCTGTCCGTTTGAAAATCCTTGAGAAACACCACCCGTTCTCTGGGGAATGTCTCGGCTTGGCGTTCCGGTGCTCCGCGCAAGGAACGCATGGATCCACGGGGCCGCTCGCGCCCGCTTCTGCTTGACAGCGCGATCACGGGCGATCAAAAGCCTTGCAAGATAAAGCTGGCGCTCGACGCTGGGATTCGGGCGCCCGGGGGCAACCTCGTTCCCTTGTGTCCTCAATTTGTTTAGCACTGTCCCGGCGACTTCGCGCACCTCTCGCCGGCGGTGCACGAAACCTAACTTGCTGGCTGTTCCCCTGTGGAGACGGCCGACGTTCGGCGTGAGAGAGAAGCAATATGCAAACGACAGAGGACAGTTCCGCGGAAGAAGAAAAGGAATTCAAAAGGGAAGACATGGTGTGGACCCGGATCTACTACGGCCGGGACGTGATGGAGCGCATCATCGACACCATCGACGTCAAACGGGCTCTGAGCCAGCGGTTTTTCCTGCGCTACACCCTGCGGGCCGCCATGGCCGGCATAATCATCTGCCTGATGTACGTCCTCGTGTACAAGATTAAAACCGATCTGGGCCCTGACTTTAATCCGGCCCTGGGCAAATACCTAATGGGTTTGAACTTCAGCATGGCGCTGGTATTCATCTACTTCACCAATTCGGAGTTGCTGACCAGCAATTTCATGTATTTCACCGTTGGACGTTACTACGGCAAGGTAGCCTGGGGCGACACGATGAAGATCTGGGGTATGTGCCTGATCGGCAATATGCTGGGCATAGTGCTTATCGCCGTTCTGGTGTGGAGCTGTGGAATGCTCAGTGATGATCTTGTTGAAAACCTGGTGCACACCGTAAACGACAAAACCGTGAACAGCGGCGCCTGGTTGATTTTTGTCAAAGGCATGTTCGCGAATTATTTCATCAACGTATCGGTGATTGTCGCAATGAACGTAAAGGAGTACTTTGCAAAAATTGTTGTGCTTATGATGGGGGTGACCGTGTTTGCCTTCATGGGCTATGAACATGTTGTCGCCAATTCCGCCCTGTTCGCGATGGCGCTGCTGGAACAACCCGAGAGTGTCGATGCGCTGCAAATTGGCAAAAACTTTGTGTTTTCCTTCATCGGCAACTACGTTGGCGGTGGGCTTGCGGTCGGTCTATTCTACGCCTACCTCAACGACCACCGGGGGGACCCTTCTCGCCAGAAGGCCTGATCTGCGGTCGAGGCCGTTCCGGTGCGGCCCGGACGTGGCGGCCCAACAAGCTGCGCGAGCGCGGCGAAAATCTTAAACCGTCGGGCGATAGTTCCCGACGAACTCTTGCAATCGGCCTGTAATTTGACCAAGCGAGCAATGTTCGACCGTTCGAATCAACTCTGCAAAGACATTGGCACCCGTCTCGACGGCGGCGGTTAGGTCGTCGAGCGCGCGCTCCGAGTGTCTGTTATGGCGGCGCTTGAATTCGCGGAGTCGCTCCACCTGCAACAGCTTCTTTGGGCGCGGCGTGCGCACCAGTTTCACCTCGGGAAGATCAGGCGCCTCGTTCCAATACCGATTCAGACCGACGATCGGTCTTGTGCCGTCATTCACCTGACTCTCGTAACGGTGCGCCGATGTCTGGATCTGGCTTCGCTGGTATCGATGCTCGATCGCCTCGATTACGCCGCCGAAGCGGTCGATCTCACGAAATTCCGCCAGGATGCCCTTCTGGACTTCCCGCTCGATGATCCTCATTCCGGGACTGCCGCCAAAGGTGTTCATCATCGTCTTGAACAGTCCGGTTTCCTCGAGCAAGATTGCTTGCGCATGCGCTGCGAGCCGCGCGTATTCTTCGCCCGGCGTCGTGAATGGCTCGTCGGCGCTGTTGCTGTGGCAGGAGTTTGTGCCATTGATGCAGGCAAGCATTAGCTCGATCGCCGTTCGGGTGATGTTATTCTTGAATTCCTGTGCGATCAGGGAGCGGCCACTGGTTTGTGTGTGCAGCTTGAAAAGCTGAGACCGCTCGTCAGCTCCAAAAACGTCCCGCATCCCGATGGCCCAGAGTTTCCGGCAGACACGCGCAAGCGCCGCATATTCGATGTCCAGTCCGCAATCGAGAAAGAACGAGAGTCGCGGCCCGAATCGATTCACGTCGAGGCCGCGGCGGCACAATAGACCGACATAAGTGAAACCGTTCGACAGAGTGAAGGCTGCCTGCTGCACGGGCGTCGCACCCGCCTCGGCGATGTGATAGCCGCTGATCGAGATCGGGTACCAACGCGGCATGTGTTCGGTCGTGAAAGAGATCGTGTCTCCCAGAAAGCGAAGCGAGGCTTGCAGCGGGAAGATGATTTCGTTCTGTGCCTGCACCTCCTTGAAGATGTCTGCCTGTGTTGTTCCGCGAAGCTTCGCGAGAACGCGCGGGCCCAGCCGGCGTTTCGCGGATGCCACATACATGGCGAGGATGATCGGCGAAGGGGCGTTGATGGTCATCGAGACGGAAAAATGCGGATCATCCAACCGAAAGCCCTCATAGAGCCGTTGCATGTCGTCGATGGTGTCAACGGCCACGCCGCCTTCGCCGATTTTGCCGAAGACGCCGTCCGCATCGCTGTCGAGGCCGTAGAGCGTCGGCCCGTCGAAAGCCGTGCTCAGGCGGACGGATTCCTGCTGACGTGTGAGAAAGCGGAAGCGTTTGTTCGTGTCTTCGGCCAGTCCAAGACCCGCGAAGAGACGGGTGGGCTCCTCGGCCGCCGATGCCTTTCGCTTTGCGTTGCGCGGCTCCTTCGCTTCCGCGGCCTGGCCGCTTAGATAAAGTTCGCGATAAGCTCCATTCACGAAGGGAAACTCGCCGGGCGGTCCGTCGCCGAAGAGGAACCTTGCAAGTTCGCCAGGTTCGTCCGTCAAAGGAAGTGCCACCCGCGGGAGCCTCAGTCCGGTCGGAGCGCTAACGGTTCCGACTTTCTTGCGGAGTCTGTTCCAGCGCCGAAGCAGATCGCCTCGAAACTGAGGATCCTTCCTCGCGCGATCCGCTTGCTGGTCCACGAAGCTCTCGTGACGCTCGACCGCATCCGCGATTTCTGAAAGCGCGCTCACACTCCTATTTTTGCATTTGCTCCACCAAGCTGAAAAGCTCATCAACCCCGGCATCTCGGTGCCGGTTGGCTATGGTTGCGACCAGCCTCTGCGTGCGGGCATTGAAACCGAGGCGCTGCTCGACCTCGGAGCGAGCCGTGAGCGCGCCGGGTGCATCAGCCTTGTTGAGGACAACGATGTCAGCGGAATCGAGCATGACAACTTTTTGCAGCTGAAGCCGGCTTCCGTATTCGGGGCTCATCACGAACACGCGCTGGTCCACCAAGTTGCGAGAGAAGGGCGCTGCTTCCTGTCCGATGCCGGTCGTTTCGATCAAGACAATGTCAAATCCTGCACGCTTGAGGGTTCGAAGCCAAGGCCCGGTCGCGGGCGAGAGTCCTCCAGTCGCGCCGCGGGTCGCCAGGCTGTGCATGAAGACGCGGTCATCCTGCGAGTAGATCATTGCGGCCCGATCCCCAAGCAGCGCGCCTTTGCCCAGCGCACTTGGATCGTGCGAGAGAATCGCAATCCGCCTTTCGCGATCAGTACGAAGAAAGCGAAGAACCAATTCGTCAATCAGCGTGGTCTTACCAACTCCACCGGGTCCGCTGACACCGATCACGAGCGCCTGACGTCGCGTCCGAGTTCCCACTGTGTTGCGTGTGAAACGATGGACGATTTTTTCACGTGACGGCGCTGCGCTCTTCGCGCGGCCATAGCGCTCCTTGACAAATCGAATTATCTCATCGAATGGCGTTCCAGCGAAGAAAATGCGATCCACCCCTCGCCGCTGCATGACGGCGGCATCCGCTTTCGTAATCGTGCCTCCTCCTCCGCCAAAAACTCGGATATGGCTCGCGTTTTCTTTGCGAAGAAGCGCGAGCACCTCGGAAAAAAACTCCACATGCCCGCCGTTGTAGCTCGATATCCCGATTGCACGCACGTTCTCCTGGATTGCGGCGCGTGCGATGTCCCGGGCCGATCGGTGATAGCCGAGATAGATCACCTCGATCCCGATTCGGATGAATTCCATGTTGATCGTCAGGATCGCGCTGTCGTGTCCGTCACAAATCGGTACAGCCGTCAAGATCCGGATCGGTTCCGCCATATGCCTTCACCGAGTGTCGCCCACCCGGATAATGGCCCGATTGGGTGGGTTCAAGATGATCAAAAATGGGTAATGCGAAACACGAACGGCGTTGTTGCCATGGGAGGACGGCGTTCGGGAAGACTTGGCCACGCTAACAGCATGCAAACGTGGTCAGATTAGTTCATTTACGATATTCTCGAAGAGTTCTTGGCGCCCGCTTCCATGCTGGACCGGGTCCGGCCGGCTCATTGCGTATTTTTCGAGGGAGGCGAAATCCTCCTTGCCCGCTTCGATGGAGGCGCCAATACCTGTGTCCCAGGACGCGTAACGATTCTTCAGCATTTCGGCCAGACGGCCATCGGCGCGAATTGCCGCCGCTATTTTCAAGCCCCGGGCAAAGGCGTCCATCCCGCCAATGTGGGCATAGAAGAGATCGACCGGCTCAAAGCTTTCGCGCCGCACTTTCGCATCGAAGTTTAGTCCGCCCGTGGTGAACCCCCCCATCTTCAGGACGATCAGCATCACTTGGGCAGTCAGGTAGAGACTGGTCGGAAACTGATCGGTGTCCCAGCCGATCAACTCATCGCCCGTGTTGGCGTCAACCGATCCAAGCGCTCCGGCGGCAGCAGCGACGTCGCATTCATGCTGCATGGTGTGGCCGGCTAGCGTGGCATGATTTGTCTCCAGATTGAGTTTGAAGTGTTCGAGCAGGCCGTACTCTCGCAGGAAGTTTAGACAGGCCGCCGCATCGGAATCGTATTGATGTTTGGTCGGTTCCTTGGGTTTCGGTTCGATATAGAAGGGTCCCTTGAAGCCGATCTGCTTTTTGTAGCCGACGGCCATGTGCAGGAACTTCGCGAGGTGCTCAACCTCCCTTTTCATATCTGTGTTCCAGAGGCTTGAATATCCCTCCCGCCCTCCCCAAAAGGTGTAGCCTTCGCCGCCGAGTTCATGCGTCACCTCGATCGCCTTCTTCACTTGCGCAGCCGCATAGGCGAAGACATCGGCGTTTGGACTGGTAGACGCACCGTGGCAAAAGCGAGGATTGACAAAGAGGCTGGCCGTGCCCCAGAGGAGCTTGATCCCGGTGCGCTGCTGCTCTTCCTTGAGCACCTTAACGACTGCGTCGAGATTTCGGTTGGACTCGGCGAGGCTGGCGCCTTCCGGCGCAACGTCCCGGTCGTGAAAAGCGTAGAAAGGTGCTCCCAGTTTTTCGATGAATTCGAACGCCACGCGCGCCCGATTGCACGCGTTCTCCACGGAGTTCGAGCCGTCATCCCAAGGACGAATGGCGGTTCCGACGCCGAACGGGTCGCTCAGCACATTCCGGAAAGTGTGCCAGTAAACCACGGAAAAGCGGAGATGATCGGCCATTGTCTTTCCCTCGATGACTTCGGTGGCATTGTAGTGTTTGAAGGCGAGCGGGTTTTTGGAGGATGGACCTTCGTAGGGGATCTTGCTGATTTCTGGAAATGCGGGGTTCATAAGCGTGCCGCTGAATTGTTTCTGGAAATTGGCGGGAACGGAAGAAATTAGTAGCGAGATTTTAAGGTGGCTCCGACGACGCAGATGCGCCTGCGAGAGGACTGTCGGCGCGAATTGGTTCTATTACTCCCTCGAAAAGGATACTAAATTCTTGAGATATGAAAAGATTGCCAGCCCTCCTGCTCCTGCTCGTCACCTTCTGCCTGGCGAACGGCTTTGCACAGCAGAGTCCTGATACGCTCTACGGTTCATTGTTTCAGAACGTGCAAATGCACGAAGTCTTTCCTGATCAAAAGACTTTTGTGGACTGCGTTCCAATCCGCAAGCCGCCCGAAATAATGGCTGAATATCAGCGCCTTGTAAAGGAACCCACGTTCGACCTGAAAGCGTTTGTCGCAAGGAATTTCACGCGTCCGCCAGACCCGGATGATATTACGACCCACATTAAGAGGCTATGGCGAGTATTGCGGAGAGATCCTTCTAAGCCCATAGAAGGGAGTTCCTTACTCCCCTTGCCTTATTCGTACATCGTTCCCGGTGGCCGTTTCGATGAGATTTACTACTGGGACTCATACTTCACCATGTTGGGACTAAGAGAGAGCGACGAAATCGACATGATAGAGAACATGATCAAGAATTTCGCCTCTCTGATTGACCGCTACGGATTTATTCCGAATGGAAATCGGTCTTATTATCTCAGCCGCTCGCAACCCCCTTTCTTCTCGCTTATGGTGGAATTGCTAGCGGAGGTAAAGGGGAACGAAGTGTATGAGGAATATCTACCGGCATTGCAAAAAGAGTATAATTACTGGATGGATGAAACCGGCCCTACGAAACATATCGTCAAGATGCCGGATGGCAGTGTCTTGAATCGGTATTACGACCAGTTGGATACCCCGCGGCCGGAATCATACCGTCAAGATCTGGAGACCAGTGAAGCGTCGAAAGAAGATCCGAAAGTCATATTCCGCAATCTTCGCTCGGCGGCAGAAAGTGGCTGGGATTTCAGCAGTCGCTGGTTCGACGATGGCCAAAATATCGCTACGATTAAGACAACCGATCTGGTTCCGGTTGATCTCAACTGCCTCCTCTATCATCTAGAAGTTACATTGGCGAGGGCGTTCAGAGTGAGAAGTGACGCCGCGAGGAATGATCTCGCGCTTGCAAGAGAGTTTGACGAAAGAGCCGAACAAAGAAACGACGCGATCAATAAATACTGTTGGTCACCTGATGCCAACTGGTATGTTGATTGTGATACCAAGGGCAAACTCAGCCACCAAATAACGTTGGCTGGAGCAGCGCCTCTCTTCTTTTGGATTGCGCCAAAAGAACGGATAGAGGGTATCGTAAAAGTTCTGAAAGCAAATTTCCTTCAACCCGGTGGTGTGGTGACAACCCTTAGGGAGACAAAAGAGCAGTGGGATGCTCCCAACGGCTGGGCTCCACTCCAGTGGCTCACCATTAAAGGCCTGCAGAACTATGCACAGGACGCGCTCGCTAAAGATATCGCCGAACGCTGGATTAGCCTGAACGTCAAAGTATTCAAGCAAACCGGCAAGTTAATGGAGAAATATGATGTGAAGGACATTACTAAACTGGCCGGCGGAGGTGAATACCCAGGACAGGATGGATTTGGATGGACGAATGGTGTTTTGTTGAAGCTGATCAGTTTGTATGGAGTGCCAAACGAGTAGCAAGCCTCCCACCGCGTGCGTGTGGCGGATTTTCGATCAATCGCAAGTGAGAGGCGGCGCCTCCTGAAAAGAGGTAGCTCTCGCGAGGGCTTGGGGCCGGCTGCTTAAAAATGGAACTTCCTCAATGTCAGACACTCCATCGATTCATCCCGACGTTCGGATTGGCCACGTGCATCTCAAGGTGGCCAGCCTGGACCGCGCGCTGGCATTTTACTGTGGCGTGCTCGGCTTCCAATTGACGCAACAATACGGCCGAGCCGCTGCGTTCATTGCGGCGGGCGGCTATCATCACCACATCGGGCTCAACACGTGGGAAAGTCTGGGCGGCTCTCCGCCTCCGCGCGGCAGCACGGGGCTTTACCACCTGGCGATTCTTTATCCGACGCGGGCTGAGCTTGCGGACGCCCTGCTTCGCTTGGTACGCGCGGGCATTTCGCTCGACGGCGCGTCAGACCATGGGGTGAGCGAAGCGCTTTATCTGCGCGATCCCGACGATAACGGCGTCGAACTTTACTGGGATCGCCCGCGCGAAAAGTGGCCGCGGGCCGCCGATGGCGCAGTCGAAATGTTCACGCGTTCGCTCGATCTCAACAATTTGCTCGCTGAAACACAGTCTCAAAGCGGCAGCTAGCACCAAAGCCAAAAACTCTATGTCCATAAAAGTTCGTGCCGCAGGCGCCCGTGATGGGCGCGTTGGTCGGCGACGCGCTGGCGGTTGGCCCTCATTGGTATTACGATCTCGACGAGCTAAGGCGCGATTACGGGGATTGTATCACCGGTTACACTGACCCAAAGCCGCATCGCTATCACGCCGGACTGAAAGGTGGACAGCTTTCGCAAGCCGCCATCATTACAACTATGCTGCTGCGCTCCGTGGTGGATAAGGGCGGGTATGAGGAAGACGACTTTTGCCGCCGCCTGGATGAGGAACTCTTTCCGCAACTGGACGGCAAGCCAATGAGCGGACCCGGCGGATACACCAGCCAATCGATCCGGGAAGCGTGGCGCCGGCGTGTCGAGCAGAAGAAGTCATGGAAAGAAACCGGTGGTCATGCCGATATCACCGAAGCTGCGGAACGCGCTCTGGTGCTGGCTGCGCGTTATGCCAAAGATCCGGCGAAGGTGGCAAAGACGGTCAGATCGAATTGCCTTCTGACGCAGGCTGACGAGGCCATCGGTGCGATGACCACCGCGTATTGCTGCGTGCTGGCTCTGCTCGTGAGCGGCGAAAAACTTGACCCATTCCTACATGGCCAAGCGGCACTTGACTTGAGGGAAGCCTTGAAGCGAATTCAATCCCCATCAAGACAAAAGAAGATGCTAGGCAGAGAAAGGGGGAATTGGAATTCATCGGCACCAGTGAATGGATCGACCTCTATACCCAAGGTGAAGAAGTCAAGGAACGCATCAACGAAATCGAGCGCTGGAACGCACCGAAAAAGACCGCCATTCTTTCGAAAATTTCCGCCCTCGAGTCTGAGAAAAAGGAACTGCTCTCAGGGTTGAAAGGCTTTCAGACGAAGAAGGAGGCTCGAACCAACGAAATCAAGAATGCCGCCGAATTCATGAATGGCGTCACCAAAGGAATCGGTGGCATCGGTAATGGGCTGCAAACCATGATGGCCCGCGTAGATGAGAGCTCCGAGGATTTCAGAAAACAAATCCAACAGGCCCAAAACGGGAAGTTTAAAACGGACTTTGAGAACCTCTACGCGGAGATCGACAAATTGAACGCTCGCAAGGTCAACGCCGCGCAAAAGCTCATGCAACTTGAGGGCATAATCCAGCAATCGTCGCAAACGATAAGCACAAATCTAGTTGCCGTGCGGCTTTCAGCAATCAGCGGGCCGAAGCAGCGGAGCAACAGATCACGCACAGCACCAAGCTATTCCTCAAGAAAGTCATCCATACTCGCGAGTTGTTGCTCGCCGAGGTCTACTACCTCGTTAAGTCCTATCAGTACCGCTTCGTCGAGAAAGTAAAGGGCAGCATCTTCGACATGCAAAACATCGTCGATGAGGTCATCAAATTTTTTCACCAAAAATGGCAGGCAAAAGCCGAACGAAGCCGATTACGCTGACGCCTTTAAATTCGTGCTCCAAGGCAAACTGATCGAACTTGCCAAATCTCTGCTAACCGGCCGGATTCAGAACATAAGTCTCCCCGGCAAGAATCATTATAGTGTGACGTTCACGCCGAAAACCGTTCGAGCCGACGGCCTAAACCTCTTGTCGGAATTGAATCAGAAGAAGCGAGTGAGCTTCAAACTCCATGAGCTCGGCCAAGGCGAGCGCAAAGGGAGTGGAGAGGAATATTCCTACCGGATCGACAAGATCGTTTTCAAGAGCGTCGAGATCACGTTTAGCGAAGAAACGCGCAGCAATTCCCCCCGGCATTGAGAAGACCATGACGTTAGTTCTGTCACCTATTCTGAACATTTACCGGGGGCCACATCCGAGCTAACTCTGTTTATTGCCAAGAATAATTTGGGAGTCGATTTCGAGAGCACGAACTTGGTTTTCGACTTTTATTATGAGAGCATGGTCCGAGGTTCATCGCGAGCGCAACGTTAACTAGCGGCACGGCAAATCTGATATAAAACAACTTGCAAATAACAACAACACGCCTTACAGAGGAAAAAACATGTCACTTGAACTACCCACAGCTAACTTCGCGAACTGGAGGAAATTCTCGGCCAACTATTATTACCCGAAGAGTTCCGACGATAACAATCACACTCATGTAGCGTGCGAGAAGATTGATTCAAATAAAAATATTGCCACTATCAAAAGTGTCTCAATCAAAATCAATGGAACAAACACTAACCTGAGAGTAGGCAACGCCACGAATGGGTTTAAATTCGACCCGAAGACGGCGACGTTCCCGGCGGATCCAACCGGGGCCGACTACAAGCTAGCGTTGCGCAACGCCGGCGTGATCGCGTGATCTAAACATAGACAGGCACGCGCAAGCTATCGAAACCCTGTTAGATAACGGCAAGAGGAATCCAGCGGCCGGATTGATGTTGGCCCTTCTCGCAGAGATGACTCGAAACGAAGCTGAAACTCTGCGCGAGCGTATTCAATCGGGACTGGAAGAGGCCCGTCGGAAAGGAAGGCTCCCCGCTGTTGAGAGTTGTTAGATGGGGATGATTTTATTTTGATAAGGCGCGCGAGGAGCGCGCGGCAGGCAAGGAACAAGGGCCTCATTGCCGGCCCTTGTAAATCCCTGTCTAGCAGACTGTTGAAGAACGTCGTGGTTTCATGCTGGGGGTTGAGATTCTCAGAAGCTCTCTTGCGCTGAAGCGCGGAATTTCATCTCCCATTTTCCTAAGCCGAACCGCCATGTTGGCCCGAAAAGGTAAACGATAAGAGCCTTAAGCAAGCTGTAAGCCCCTGCCATCCACTGTTTTGGGGTTCCAACTCCCAACAGAGTGCGGAGGAGCAGGCTCAGGTTAAAGCACGCCGCCGCGATCTTATGCCGCTTAGTAAGATTTTCTGTTCCCTGAAGCGTGGCCCGGCGCATTCCGCCTTCATCAAGGACGTGCTCGAAGCTGCGTTCCAGGTGCATGCCGCGCTTGCGCAAGAGCGCTTTACCAGACTGGCTCTTAACGGCACACGCGGCGCGATGAAGAGCTTTCCGCAGAGGGGCGGCCGGTATGTTCATCCTGCGCGAATATCCGAGCACGCTCGAGGAGTGTTTTCAAAGCCCGGTTGAGGGCGCCATCTACGCGGAGTTTATCGACAAGCTTCGGGCCGAGGGCGCGATCAGACCGTGGAAAGTCGACCGCTCGGCCCTGGTCCACACGTGCTGGGACTTGGGAAGCGCGGTCAATACTTGCGTCTGGTTCTTTCAGGTCGCGGCCGGCGAGATTCGCGTTATCGACTTCGACATGGATCTCTCTGACGCCCGTCGAGCGCGTGTCTCGCATGTTGGCCAAGGGCTACTTGTATGGCAGTCACTTCCTTCCGCACGACGCCATGGCCACACAAAAAAGTGGACGAACGTAAGTGGACGAACGTTCTTGATGGAACTCAAGGACGCCGGGTTGGCTAACGTCAAAGCCGTCCCGAGGACATATGACGTCTGGATCGGCATAAACAAATTGCGGGGGATTTTGCCCCGCTTTAGTTTTCGTGTCCCGGAATGTGAGCGCGGGCTCGAGGCTCTATGCGCTTATCACACGGTCCGCGAGACATCGACGGGCATAGCGCGCGACGAACCCTGCCACGATGCGAACTCGCACGCGTGCGACGCACTTCGAGTGCTCGCTGAGGCCGAGGCGGCCCATATGTTGAGCAGCGCAGGTTCGACACCGAATATTCACTGGCAGCCAGTGACGGTTCGGACCGGATTTCGAGGTGATGCTCACGATTACTCGGAGCCGGATATTCTGGAACGGTTTTTTGGCAAGCCGAGACCCAATGTGCGGGTGATTCGCTGAGGTGCGCCTCGCTTTCTTCAAGGAAGTCGGACAGCAGCCTGATTTTCAACCGTGCGTTGAGCATGATTTCATCGGCGCAAACGCTCGTGCCCGTCGCGTCGACCAGCGTCGTGCGAAAGAGTTCCCCGGTGAGGCAGTGAAGCGCCTGCGATGCGGTATCGCCACGGCTATCCTCATGTATTTCTTCGGCGGCTTGCGACGCGAGGGCGGGGGTGAATCGGAGATGTTGCCGAATTTACAGAGACTTAGCGTGGTCCGACCCGTAGCTTGCGCACCGAACAGCAGAAAAAGCTTGATGACTCTGGGGCGGTGTGCCATTACGTTACGAACCCGCCACCGGCTTGTATGTTTTGCTCCGTGAGCCAACGCGCCTGCTCGCTGACGAGAAATACGACGACATCCGCGATGTCCGTTGGCTGTCCCAGCCGACCGAAGGCAGACCCGTACGCTCCTTTCTCTCTCCACGCGATGATCACTCTAGTTGGCAATATCGCGCAACGGCTTTGGTAAACTGCGTCGCACCGATATTCATCCATTTCGCGTTGTTGCTTCGTAATGCCGTGAGTAAACTGGAGAGCTCTTCGGCGTTGTCCGGCGGTTTCGCCCTCAAGTCGCCAGTAAGCGCCAGCCACTCCGTACCGTAACCGTCGATCTCCTTCCAGAGCTCGGAGTCGAATAATCCGTGAAATGCATCGTCGCCGCTCAAATGTAGACTCGCAAGATCGCAGTTCAATTCATCATAGTCGGAGAGGACAAGGCGTACGATCTCCGCGCACCGTTCCTTAGACGGTTTCTTGTAGATCGCCTCCGCACGGCGCGGCTCGAGGATGTCCCAGCGCGCCCTGAATATAAGCCTCAAGAGGTGGACAAGAGACTTAAGGGTCGCTGGCATACTCCTCGGCAACGAGGAACCCTCGAATAAGGCACCGAGGCGCTCTGAATCGGCTGGGACGAAGATAACAAATACTTGGCGCAGCTCGCGGTCGACGATTTCCGCTCTGACAATAACCGGGATGAAGATCCCCGATGGCGAGCGAAATGGTGACAGCGGTGGTGGCAATTGTCCAGACGCCATGGCGGCAATCGCCTGCTCCAGTTCCAGAGGCCACTCGGCCGTCGTGACAAGGACATTGCGAACGTCTGACCATCTCATGCCTGGCATGTAATTAAAGCCGAGCAGATTCATGCCATCATCGTTGCCTTCGATAATTGAATTTTCCGGATCCAACTTGCCCGGGCTGGCGTACTTGACTGACATGACGAGACGCCGTTCATAAAGCTGTTCGTCAACCCGCGCCGCTGCAAATTTTTCGGCTAGCTCGCGGGCAATGTCGGCCACACGCGCTCCGTCTTCACTGGAAACCTTGGCAACATCTGCGTTCAGAACATCGCCTTTCGTCAGCGCTCCGGTGACGAACAAGTCCTTCATGAACTTCGTGACGCCATCCAGGTCGCCCTCGATCGATTGGTACGGCTCGAACACCGGCGGGGGTTTGGGAATGTTGGTGTTCCTGATGCATACGACATTGTCGTCTCTTTGGTAGAAGCGACCTAACTCGTAGTTGCACCAGCCCATGTCCATGCTGGTGTGCGGATAGAGCAGCACGAACACGTCCGCGGCGCGGACATTGTCGTCAATCCATTTCCTCCACTCTCGGCCCGCAGGCATGTCCTCGCTAAGCTTCACGCTCAGCGGCCTGCTCGATCGCACGCTCAGCAGTGATCGCTTGAGACTGTTCGCTATGTCGGCGTACTTGGTGCTATGGCTAACGAAGATGCTCAGTTGAGCCATATGTTTACCTCCTACGGACCTGTATAGGAATTTTAAACCACCCTTTTTTCTGGCCTGAGCTGTATCGCCGGACCGTTGGGATGTCAATCGTCTTTCTGTTTGATGAAAATCCCGATGTTGCTTCGGCCGGCTTGGGCGGCGCAGCGGTCGGAGGCGCGCGAAGTGTTGCGGATCGCGCCGCTCGCTCGCACTCAGAGCGCGCGGTGCCGTCGGCTAGCGTTGGCAACCGGGTTGTGGCTCTCAGGCCGTTTGGAATAAATCGAATCGCTGCGCCGGCGCGCGCGGCGGTGCGCGGGCTCTTCTTCACTGCATCGCGAATCTTGCCCGCGTTGCTTTCCGGTCCGCCGATGACCGCCGCGCCGGTGCCGTGGAAAGACGAGCTTGTTCGTGCGTGTGTCCATGAGGTCGAGAATCATCGTGCCCTGGGTGTAGTTGCTCACGTCGGTGTAAGTGCGCGGCGCGCCGGACCACACGCCGTAGGGTGCCGTAGCGGTAGGGCCAGGCTCGAGCGTAACCAGCGCCGTAGCCCCAGTCAGCGGCCGCGCGATTCTTCCATGACGCCGGGTCGATCACGTCCCAACGAAAGCGCAAAGGTGCAGGGTCGGCGGCGGCCATCCCGTTGATGGTCGTCATGATGTCGTTCAGCAGCTCACTGACCGCGGCATCACCGGCGAACGGTCGCCAGTCCACGGCACCTTTATCGCCCAGGGTCTGTCTTCAATGCTATACGAGATGAACACGTCGTAGTGACCGCTCACGCGATCGGATTTCGGGCGCGCGCGTGGACGACTCTCGACGGTGGGTTGTGTTTCGGCGGCGGTGCGACGCTCGGCGGCGAGTTTCCTGAACTCTGCGGGCGCGTTCGCGGGCGCGACCTGCGTCAGCGTGAACGTGATCCGTTCATAAGCGCGGACGAGATCCGCCGCGCTCGCGCGGGTCGGATCGCGCACGGCAACCTTTTCCATGAAACTATAGTACGGCACGTAAGGAATCTTCAGATCTGTGAACGCGTCCTTCTCGAACGAGAGCCCGGGTGCCATCAGCTTTCCAAACAGCTGGTTGAACCGTTGCGCGAATTCGTCGAGTAGAACGGCTTCGCCCTGCTCGACGCGGCTCGGCACGCACAGGAGCGACAGCGGCGGATTGTTGTTGTTGTGAGCGCTCGCAGGACGCGAAAGACGTCATCGCTCCATGGGCCAGGACAGGCCCAAGTCGTGGCTCTCGTTCCAGGCTGACCCAAGACACAATTAGGCTACTACTATGTATCAAGTACTTACAGAAGTCAGAGCAATGACTAAGATGGTGTGGCGGTAGTAGTTGTGCCTCAAGGACTTACAGAAAGCCGCATCAGGTGTCCGCTGGGGCCCATATTACCCAAAACCCCGAGGTCACCACGGGCATCCTGGCGCAATTGCGGGGCATTCGATTAGAAGAGTTGGAGCGGCGAAATTGGCGTCAGGAGATAGATTGCAGCGATCAGAAGCTTGTTGGCGAGTCATTCCCTCTTTTGAAAAGCTTGTGAGAGCCTTCAGCATTGCAGGACTTAAAAATCCTGCTGCGACCTTCCTGCCTCTAGGTAGCCTCGCACAGAGAGTCGATAAGCTATGGCGAGAGACTCACAACGGGCAGCAGAAGTGTAAGGCATTACGACGCTTCGAGTGTTCGGTTTGCCTCCAATAGTCATTCTTGCATCTTCCGCAGGTCGACCTCGATTGAGTCGAGCCATTTTTGCTGCTTAGCGGCCAAGCCCGTGCGCTCCTTCAACTGGCGCAAGATGTCGCGTCCTTTTTCCACCATCGCCCGCGCCTGGCTTTTTGACTTCGGCTCGGCCTCGTCCAAGGCAGAGCCTGTCTGCCAATAGACCCACGCAAGATCGCGCTGCCAGCCCGCATTGCCGGGGTCCTGCTTGGCAAGCCTCTCAAGGATTGCGAGGCTGTCGCGGTAACTGTTGAGCGCGCCCGCCAGGTCGCCCTGATCTCTCAGCGCGTCGCCGACACTTTGGTAGCCGCGGGAGAGATCGCTCTGCCAGTTCGCGTTATCTGGGTCCTTCTTTGCCAAGCGCTCTCGGATTGCGAGGCTGTCGCGGTAACTGTTGAGCGCGCCCGCCAGGTCGCCCTGATCTCTCAGCACGTGGCCGACGTTGATGTAAATAAAGGAGAGACCGCTTTGCCAGTCCGCGTTATCGGGGTCATTCTTCGCCAAGCGCTCTCGGATCTCGAGACCATCGCGGTGGCTCTTGAGCGCGCCCGCCAGGTCGCCCTGATCGGCCAGCACGATGCCGACCCTCTCGTAGCCGCGGGAGAGATCGTCCTGCCAGCGCGCATCGCCGGGATCCTGCTTGGCCAGCTTCTCAAGGATTGCGAGGCTGTCGCGGTAACTGTTGAGCGCGCCCGCCAGGTCGCCCTGATCATACTGCACGTCGCCGATCTTCTCGTAACTAAGGGAGAGATCGCGCTGCCAGCCCGCATTGCTGGGGTCCTGCTTGGCAAGCTTCTCACTGATTGCGAGGCTGTCGCGGTATACCTTGATAGACTCGGCCAACTCGCCTTGGGCCTGCAAGATGTCGCCTTGCTGTTGGAGCGCCACGGATCGCTCGCGTTCGGCCACGTCGTGATTAGCGTCATCCCCTGGTTCGGGCGGATGCTTTTCATGATAACGGCGGATGCGTGCGTTGATGTTCTCCATCATCCCGAGCTGGCCGAGTTTCCCAAGGTTGTCCCGAAGATCGGTACTGCATGAATTTGATCAACTCATCGGCATCTCTCCTTGATGCGACGGACCTCTCCTCGGCCGTGAGGCCGACAAAAAAGTAGCAACGGCGATAACCGCGACGAGGATCGCCGCGACCGCAAGCCAGCGGGCGCGGCGGGTGGCGCGATCGGCCTCCCTGCGAGCGTAAGTTTCTTTTTCGAGCGTAGTGTCGAGGGTTGCGAGCATCGCGTGGAGTGCGGCAGCGCGATTGCGTTCGAACTGCTCTCGCGTTTCAGCCTCATCTTTGGCCTTTCTTTCCGCCTCGAGACGTAGATTAGCCTGCTCTGTTTTGAAGTCTTGCTCGCGGGCAATACGGCTTTTCTCAACTACGGCAGCTAGGAGATCATGGATGAGCTCGTAGCTGGGGTTTTCGCCGCCGTCGAGGACGGTGAGCAGGCGCTCGTTGACGAGGTCCTCCAGGCAGGCGCGGGCCGCGCTGACGTCCCCGAAACCCGCAGCGCGTCGGTCCTCGATGGCACCAGGGACCTCGCAGCCATCGGTGAAGACTTTAAGAATGCTTCGCTCGTCCTGCTGGAGGCGCGCGCCGCTGTAGCGGCTGACAAGCTCTTCCTCGACAAAAATGCGTACAGCTTTAGGCCGCCCCGCGACACAGCGCTCGTAAAAGGCCGCGATGATGGTTTCGATGTTTGTCACGCTCTCGTGGAAGGGGAAGGTAATCTGCGCAGCGGGCTTTTCGGGAGTGTCGGCGTGCTCGGTGAAGCGTCGCTCATTCAGCTCGCGGCAGAGGAGCGAGAGAATGGGCGGCACCGCTTCGATTTCTTCAATGGGAACTTCCTCGCCTTTCTGTGCGACGAAGCGAACGATGCGCTGCGCCGTCTCCTGGGTGATGATCGGCGAAATCCCGGTTTCGGCCCTATTCTCTTCGTTGAATTCGCCGCTATGATGGCAGCGAAGGTCTCCGGGCTTAAAGACGGCATCAAACGCAGCGGGGCCGCGGAGGGCGCGAAGTTCGAAGCTATTTTGCCCCAGCGCGGGGAGATGACGCCGCCAGCGGTTCAGCGCGTAAACGTAGTCACTACGCAGCGCGAGGATGACGCGCACGGGCACCGAGTCCGGATCGAAATGGTCGCTAAAACTGTCGTGCTCGCTGATCAGACGACCGATCGATGCCGGGACAGCTCCCTGCAACAGAATCGCGAGGGTGTCGCGCACTTTCTCTTCGGCGCCTGGCTTCTTTTGTACGCCCAGCGTAAAGACTTCTTCAAACTGGTCGAGGATCAGGTGAGTGATAGCGGGCGGCTCGTCGCGGTAGTGCAACCGAAGCCAGAGACGGCTGGTGATGTCGTCGGGGAGGGAGAGGCCTAGCTTTTCACTCAAGCGCTGCGTCCAGACTTGCGATGTCGTCGGCCTAGGCTTCCGGTGAATCGGACAGCTCTGCCTGTCCCCCCAACCGAACACTGCCGAAATGAGCTGGCTAGACACATCTTGAGCCGATTCCCCATACCAAAGCCGCAAAAGCAGTGGGCTCCGTCCCTCCGCACGCAGCCGTGGGATGAGCCCAGCCAACAGAATGCTCGTCTTACCCAGCCCGCTGCGGCCATAGAGCACAAGCAGCGGGTCACTGCGCAGCCGCAAGTGCAGCTCGGCAATCTCCGCGTCACGTCCGAAGAAGTAGGCGCGAGTTTCTTCTCGAAAGCTCTCCAGCCCGAGCCATGGGTGCTCAAGATCGGCCAGAGGCTGAGCCGGCGCGAGGGGAGTTTGCTCCTTGGAAGAAGGCGCTGTCTCCGCGACCCCGTCGTCTGAATCGGGCAGCGGCATTTTCTATGCACGGTCTGGCGGCGGAGGGTAGCCGAGCGCGGCGCAGTTTTCGCGCTGTTTGTCACGCAGGTAGCCGATAAAGTCCTCGTCTAAATGACCGCAAGGCTTTCGGACTCCCTGGATTTTCTTTGTCCCGCGCGGCTCGTTCTCCGGGATGAGCGGATCGCCATCATCAATGCGTAGCGGCAGATAGAAGATAGCGTTGTCGACAAGCTTTTCACGCCGTTTGGCGGCCAGATTGCGCTCAAAGATGTTATAGCCTTCGAGCCGGACTGCAGTGTGATCCGAGATAATGCTCAGGAAAAGACCGCAGCGTTCCTCGACGGCTTTGCACAGTTCTTCTTCCCAGTTTTCACCGACCTGGAGTTGCTCCTTGTCGAACCAGACAAGGCACCCGGCATTCTGAAGCTGGCCGACGACGTAGCGCGCGATTTCCAAGTCGGGCGAGGCATAACTCACAAAGATGCAACCATGGGCACGGTTTTTTTCACGATGCGCCTTGTTCATAAGATGCCGGTCACCCGCGGGCGCGGGGTGTTTCTTGCGCCAGCGCCGGTACAATTCTGAAATGAAGTCAATTGGATCGATGGGGAGAATGCTGATTTTTTCAGTCAGCCGGCTGAAGTACAGGACGACTTTGTCGCGCTCGGCGGGATTGAGCCTTTCGAAAACGAAGAGTTCGCTGCCAGCAAGTTCCGAGAGAGGCTGGTGTTTGACGACCTGGACAAAGAAGCGCAGCAGCCAGTCGGCAAAGCTCAGGCCAAGGACGAGGAAATGGCACTTCTGGAGGGCTTCGGATAGCTTTGGAAGCAAGGGAAGCTGCTGGTCCAGGCGCAGCAGGAAACGGAACATGTCGTCGTCCCAAACAACAAAGTCCCGGTAAGGTTGAGCACGGCCAAGGATCTGATAAACGAAGCGCTGGTCGGGTCCCTGCATCTTCGCGAGTTCCAAAGGTAAATCTGGGCAGGGATCGCGCAAGGAACTTGCGCCCCGGCGCTGCTCAGGCTTTCCACCGGGCGAGGCGCTCTCGACCGCGCGCGGCAAAAGGGGGTCGAAGGTGGTGCTGATGAAGAGTTGGAATCCTTCAATGGCGGCGAGCGTTGCAAGCGTAATCCCTGGGCGCAGAGCGGGATCTTCGACAAATTTGTGAAGACGCTTGTAAATGCGCTCGATGGGCAGCCCATTCTTGCGCTGAGCATCGACGACTTCTTGAAGATCGCTCGGAGGGTTCTCGAACATTAACGGAGGATCAAGGTCAACAGGCAGACGCTGCGCGAGCCAGGGATACAGAAGCTCGTTGCCGCGCCCAAAGGTGAGCGCGCCCGGTCCCACCACAGGCACAACCTCGCCCTCGCCAATCCGACCGACAAGGCGATTCCAAAAGCCATCATCCAATTTAGTGATCATACGCGGCCGCAGCGGGATGAATTCCCCGAGGTAGCAAACTCGTGCGCAGAGGGCGACCTGCTTTCCTCGTGCTCGATGCAGAAGGGCTCTCTGCAGGTGACGTGAATGCTGTGCTGCTTAACGATACCCGCGTGATCCCACAACATTTCGTTGTCAGTAGCAACCATCCTGCCGCGCTTTCAACGAGACAATCTTGCCCGTTGCTGGCGGAAAAGGCTAGGGAAAAAGGGGTCTGGATTGGCGCATCGACTTGTTGAGCAAACGCCATCCTGCACGCGCTACGCGAACTGAAGATGATGGGAAAGTGCCGGGACCACCGGTTCTTCCAGGCTATTGGTTCGCAAAGAAAGGTATCGACCATTATCAGCTGAGGTGATCGAACAAGAGCTGCCCCTTTGCTCTCACCGCCTGCGGATTTACCCAGATTGGGCAGCGGGTCTGAGGGCCGGAAACGTTCACCGTATATTTCTGAATCGGTTAATGTGCTCTATTTGATATTATGTTGCAGCCACCGCTTGGGCTGCTCAGAGGCTTTCAGGCCTCTGATCGGTTGGGGCGGTGGTAAGGATTTGAGTCAAAGCTCACGGATATCAATTACAAACGACGGAGCCTGCCTCTCGCGCAGCAACTCGCGGAAGTCTCACTCGCAGTTTCGGAAAACGTGGTGAGGAGGCAATATAGAGAGTTTAGGCGGATTGCCGAGAGCCGAAGAGCTTGTCAAGGAAATGATTCTCTGCAGCCCGCAACACCACGTCGTAACGGGGGAAAGTCAAGTTTCAGCTTCCGGCCAGCCATTTCATAATCGCAGTCAGTGCAATCAGACTAGAACCAAAGAGGAGCAGCGGTACCACGATGACCGCTCCAGCCAGGACAACGTTGCCCAGTCCCCGCCACGCCGAGCGAAAACCCTGTACTTCGGCAATCGTGTGGCAAAGCAAAACCAAAGTCCAAACGCCAAGAACCACTTCAAGCAGAGCTATAGCGATGAATGGAATCCAGAGCATCGGGTGAGCATCCAGTCGTGGTTTCTCCTCCGTAAACATATCGGATCCAAGGAGCAGAAGTGCAAGAATCCAAAGCGCCAGAGCAAAAACATCGGGGACAGAAGCCCACGCTATCGCAGTCTTGAGATGCTGCCGGGTTGCTTTTCCTCCGATCCAACTGCCCGACCATCGGATCAAGTAGGAGGAAATCCAAAGCCGTAGCAGTCCTCCCAAAGGTCCGAGAAGACACGCAATTCCGATGATTGCACCCATCGGCATTTTATCCCCCGCGTTCCTCATGGACGCACGGTCGAGGGCTTCTCCAACCCCGGCAACGCACACCAGCAGTACGACATGGAGTTCTGGATTCTCGGCAATAATCCGACGAACCGTGTCGCGAGGTTTTGTCCAAATCGTCTTAAACGGCGTGCAGTCCGCCAGCGATGCAACCACGTCGCGTAGCAATCCCGGCGCTCTTGATGATGACGTTCCTTCCATGCGCTCGACCTTCCTTGTGAATCCCTCCCTAATGAGCTTGTACGCGTAATTCGTTTCGACTTGCAAAAAGATTGAAATTTTCTTGCGCAACGCAAACGAATGCGTCAACGAATTTGGAAGTTGGCCAAGGGTCGAGCAGCGAAATAGTCGGCGACCCATTGTTCGAGGAAGGCGGGTCACCCGAATATCCGAACAGCAGATACGAAATCGATCGGGAAATGCCAAAGAAACCGGGAAACTGCTCCTCCCTATTCTTGAGAAGATAGAAAGAGGACAATGGGCTTTTGCAATTTTGGCACTTTCTGTGTCTAAGTGTCTAAGAGTGTGGCACGCCAAGCGAGCCGCCGGGCGGAACGTTTTGAGCTCCTTCGATTCCGAAAATACAAAAGGCCCAGTTTTAACGTGCATAAATCCTGTTTCCTGAGCTCTCCCCTTCAGTGATTGAGTTTCAATTGCGACGACGCTCTCGCCGAGCCTGGAGGTCCCGCTGACACAGTTGATTGAGATCAACCGATTTTACAGCCTCCCTCAACTTCTGGATCGCAGTATCTGAATATTGTTTGTGCTTCTGGCTCCCGAAGACGAATTCATGCATGCACTGCGGATCATCATCTGTTTTGCAGCTCCATTTTAGTATCGCTGTCTTATTGATAGTCAGCCCGATTTGCTGGGCCAATTCCGTCGCAGAATAGCGAAACCTGCGCTGTAGATCAATCTCTCGAACTGCAGCAGCCTCAACCGGATCGTTGGCTGCGACTATCCGAATCGGTGCACCTTCCGATCCGAACAATAATGTGCTGACCCTCGCCTTGAAACTCGGCGTGAATCTGGGAAAGGCGCGGGAACGCCGTATTCCACGGTTGTCCTGAACGCGCAACGCGTTCCACTCCTAGAACGTCAGCTTCGTTCGCCTCGACCTCATCGACGACGTGAGACTCCAATGCAAGCAACGTGCGAATTAAGCCGCGAGCATTATCGCGCTGCCTTTTACCAGGCACGAGCAACGCCTGAATCTGGCGATACTTGCTATCAAAAAGGAGAGTCATGTCTCTTGGTAATGGAAGCGTAGATACTGGGAGTACCCGGGACGAAAAGGAATCAGCAAGCCGTTCACCAAACACCCGTGCCAGCATGTCATCAAACGCCGTGATAAAAAGCGCGACATTCCAAATACAAGATTTCCTCGGGCACAGTGGCGTACCAATGTTGTTCGGTATCCCTAAGGGCGTCGATTGTTCGAAAGACACCTATTTCGCCTTCTGGAGATAGGAGATGCTCCTGCGCGCGATTTAAGCATCGCTTCATGCCGTCTGCTCTGTGGGTCTTCCTATCGAAAATCTTGCATCCTTTCTGAATCAAGCCACCTTTAACCAGCATTTCCCCGGAGTGTTGGAAGTGAAGCAGAATCGCTGTCACCCGACCTGAATCTTCGTGGGAATTGAATGCGGCGAGTCCTCGAGCTAGCGACCACAGTGCTTTGTCTTTCAGAATCTTGGCATCTCTGACGAAGCGACGTCTCTTTCGCGGCATTGCAAAAATCCTTTCGACCTGGAACTTCACGTGCTGGCCTTCACCAGCTCCTGCCTCCCTCATCTAAGCCGGACAGTTTCGTGGCCACCGATATATCTGCGCGGATGCCAATCGTAGGCCTTCTTGCGGCCACCCATGATGCCGATAAAATTTGTGATACTGCCTCCAATCAGACCAGCGAGCCGCCCGATGCCTGTAGATTTATTTATGAGTCTTTTAGGACTGAAGTGCGTAAGATTCCCTTCTACCCAATGGCTGCATGTTGCAGGGCTCCGGTAGACCGAATTCGACGGCGATAAGATCGAAACGACCTTCTGGGAACTACAACGAGTTTCTCGAGCGGAAGGCTTGGTCTGCTGGGGATGTATCGTGGGTCTACTCCGCCCAACCCTGAAGTCGGGCGTCACAGGCCGCGCCGAATTGGACTCCGTTGCCGAAAGAACAGCTCGCAGCCTATGCGACCTGCTGTTGCAGCCAGGCGCGGCTAAGGTCTTGATAGACCAAGCCCCTTTCGGTCACCGTGTATCCGCCGCAAGTCGTGGCCATTTGCAGACACATCTGAGGCGGTTGCTTGGTAAGCCAGCCGTATAAGTAGCCCACAAAGAAGGCGTCGCCGGCTCCGTCGCTGTCAACCACATGGAGACCAGGGACAGCTGCCCGTTCGAGCCGCACGCCGTCAGCGGTCATCAGACTTGCGCCCCGTTTGCCATCGGTACAAAGTGCGACCGCCTTGCCCTGAGCAATGAATCGTGACATCAGGGACTGAGGGTTTGCCGTTGCTTCCGCGCTGAACTGGATATGCGTGGCAACTTCGATGAAGGGCTCGTAGTACGGGTTTCGGCCATCGTAGTCGTGCAGGTCCACCCATACCGGCTTGCCGGCGGCTCCGACGTCATCAATCCACGCTTGGCAATACGCTCCGATGTTGAGTACAACTACGTCCGCGGCCTCCAGACGGGCACGCAGCAGTGCCCGGTCGCACGCCACGGTGGCAGACGCACGATGGATGAAAATCGAGATGCGTCCGCCGTCCTCGTCGAGCAGGTTGACATGACGCTCTGTCCCTGCCGAATCCCAAATCGGCTCGACGCTTACGCCCCGGTCTCGCAGGTCTGCCAGAACCTGCTCACCGTACGAATCCTGGCCCACCGCGGCCAATAGGTGGTGTCGCACC
The DNA here is from genome assembly GCA_963810765.1 of uncultured Verrucomicrobiae bacterium. Taxonomy (GTDB): domain Bacteria; phylum Verrucomicrobiota; class Verrucomicrobiia; order Chthoniobacterales; family Terrimicrobiaceae; genus DASTFP01. The sequence continues at coordinate 705,574 of CAWEOV010000004.1, read as the reverse complement.
CTAAGCTTGGCGAGCGCTAAAGCCTTACCGGCGCCGGTCGAGCCGACGCCTTCACGGAACTCGGCGCCTAGGATGGTATGCGGCTGGGGTCGCGGGAGCGTCGGCAGATAGACAACGCTGTTGAAGGAAACGCCCCCCAATACCAGCACGAGGTCGTCCGGAGACTGCAGGAGCAAATGGTCCATGGCAGAACATTCCTTGTTGGAGAGGCATGCGGCAACAAGGAAGCGAGTGGTGATCCGGGCGTCCGTGCTTCCCGTGTATCGACTGGCTCACCGCGTTTAGATCGCCGGGGTAGTACGAGCCAATAGACGCGCCGCCGCGCTCGAGCGCAAAACCGGCCGCATCAAGTCGGCGCGCGGAGGAGATCGCCTACCAGTGTCAAACCGGCGTCCGGATCGTGGCGCATCGCTATATCGACATTGCCGGGCGTCAGGCACATGCCGCTCAACCCGACTGGCAGCCTGAGTCTCCGGTAATCCTCGCCGGAAGTGTCCCAATCCAAGCGCGGGAAGGACTGCGTCCGCGCAGGAAGGGTCCGGTGATTTCGGAGGGTCAGGACAGCGGAGGCATAGGAAGGGCAGGAATGTCGATACGTGCAAGCAAGAATGGGGGTCGCCATCAGGTTCTCGCCGGGCTTCTCCCACCCTTTGCGCCGCTACGAGGCCCAGAAACCCACCCGGCAAGAAGCGATTTTCGCTTCTCTACGGCCAGACGCCGTCGGCGGACGCCTCTGCCGCTGTTGAGTATACCTGAAAGACTTCCAAAAGTCCGGTGACCTCAAAGAGCTTGCGCAATTGAGGGCTCAGGCCGATGAGAGCGAGGCGACCCCCGTTTCTGGAAACTTCCTGTGTGGGAACGATGAGAGCGCTGATGCCCATGCTCGCGATAAAGGTCGTTCCACCGAAATCGACCAGAATGGAGCGCGCTCCCTCGTTGATGCGTCGCAAGGCGTATTCCCGAAAGGACTCGGCGGCGTCGTGGTCAAGTCGTCCAGACACAATGATGACAAGGATCTGCCCTTCCTTACGCTCGGAAATCTCCACGTGGCAAGATAATCAGGTATGATGAACAGCGACAAGCCCGCTTCGCGCCAGGCATCATTGTGCCGCATCGCCGTGCTCCAGATTTGCTCGTTTTGAGATTGCAGCGCCGCACATTGGAACCGACGGAGATCTTGTCGCTCTTCAAAGCTTCTTACTGAGTTTCACGATGTTTCTTCCCTTGCGCCTGTCGTACGCGCAGGTATCCAGCATCTTACGAACGAAGTGGACGCCAAGGCCACCGATCTGGGGCTGGACAGACCGAAGGGAGACGTTCGGTTCGGGCTCATTGAAAGGATTGAATTCCCTTCCGTCGTCGCAGATTTCAATGTTGAGGCTGTTTTCCGTAACCTCCAGGCGGACAATGATCTCATGCTTCCGGGCGTCGTCGTAGCCGTATTTGATGGTATTAGTCACGATTTCCTCAATAGCAAGGTTGGCGGCGAAAATGACGCCTTCGGATGCGTTATTGCCCTCAAGAAACTGCGTCGCTGCGTCGGCCGCCGCGGGAAGATCATCGAAATCGCTATTGATCTTGAAGACGATATCGGGCACGGCGAAAGGTCTCAGACGCGGAAGATTGCTTCCAGCTTTTTTCCCAGGATGAGGCTGGCTCCCACGATGGTGGTGCCGAGGAAGCACATGGCCCAAACGCCCAGCACACTGGCAATGGGTTCTGCCTTGCCCCCGGCAGCTGATCGCACCATCTTGGCCAATGCCTAAATCCGCGAAATGAACTGAAGTCAGCAATATAGCGATGTCGTGCCACAGCGCCCTCGCGCTCTCATAACTCGTTGATTATCAGCTATCGCAATTTCGAAACTGTCGAAGATCAGCTTGATGCAGGCATCAAGATCGAGCCCGCTTGGAAAGTGTCCATCGTTTACGGAATGCCCTGCGCGATCTATCACCAGCTTCCAGCTGCTTATTACCTGGCCGCCCGCTTTCCCGGGGACTTCGAGTCGGCGGTGCTGCACGCCCTCAACGGCGGCGGGCAAAATCAGGCTCGCTGCATTCTCACCGGCGCACTTGTCGGTGCGCAGGTCGGACTGGCCGGTATTCCACAACGCTTTCTCGATGGGCTTGAGAACGCTTCTGAGCTGACTGCGCTTGCCAGCCAGCTCGGCGACAAATCGGAACACGGAGCAGTGAAGACTATGTGAATACGTTTCTTATTCCGCGCCGAGGACCAGGCCTGGCGGGAGAGATTCTCCGAAGAAGCCCGCGCGGTCGGCGCGTTCGACCGGCACGAATCTTCGTATTCTTTCGACTTTCAATGTAGCCACGCCGGATTTTTCAAGTTTTGAGGCGATCCTTTCGCGGAGAGATCTAGGGAGATCGAGGTCCGGATTGTCGATCACACGCGTGGCGCGGAGAAACAGGGTCTGGATTTCCGCCAATTCGGGCTCGTCCCAGTCAAGGTGGCACAGCGCCTCGTAGGCACGTTCGACAGAGTCCGGCGGGATGATGTTTTCCACTCCCGCGTAAAGCGGAGTGCGATTGAGGAGGAGTCCGAGCGAGACAAGATACGGGGCACAATACTGCCTGTGTTCGGCGAGATTCTGAACGGTCTCAAGAAAGCGGGCTATCAGATCGATCTTGATATTCTGGCGGATTCTTTCGAGTGATCCGGCGAGGCGGACGAGCTCGGGAGCCGGGCCTTTCTGAGTGGTGAGCTTCGGCAACTCGGGCACAAGGATTGTTTCCTGCCGTTCGTGGCTCAACCCTCCTGCGACGCGCCTCCAGAGGATATATTGCTGGAGTTGGATGCGCTTGCCCGGGAAAGCGAGACCGTCGGCCTGAATTTGCCACAACTGGTCGATGCGGGACTCGTCGCCATCTGCGCCAAAGCCGGGGCGGAGAAGAAAACCGGCTAGGATCAGCCAGGTTTCTTCATGCTCGATCGATTTTTTGCGAAACTCAATGTGCTCGTGAAGGGTTGTCCAGAGCTCGCGAATGAGTACCCAATTCCAGTTGGCCTTTGGCACTCCAAGAGTGTGTTCGAGACTCTTGAGAAGATTCGTTGCGCTGAGTTTGTCTCGCCGATTTAGGGCCTGGGAGAAGAGGGAGCTGATGCGTGTGCGAGCGGCAGCCAGCCGAGCATCCTCAACGCCAGGGTCCGGGCGAGCGCGGGTATCCTTGTCCCGGCTGGCATCCTTGCCGGACTCGTGCGTGCGCAGGTTGAACTCGAGCGGCCAAGATTGCTTCACGCGAGGGTCCGCGCTTACGCAGGAAACCTGAAGCAAACCGAGTTCGTTCATTTTGGCTGACAGCGTGACCGGCAGCCGATCACCTCCGGCATGGGGTCGCCGGACTGTTGCGACGGTCTGGAGAGGAGGGAGCCGATGGAAATCTTGATCGTCCAATGGCACGAGCGATCCCGCTTCGTCCGTGCCGTGGCGAGTCGAATAATACGGCTGGAAACGGACTGGATGGTTGAGACGAAGCTCCAGGCCCGGCTGGGAAATGTTGAACTCCTCGTCGGCTTCGGCACCGCGTGGAAGAATGCAGACAAGAGCTGCTTGTTGACCATCCTTGGTTTGCCGCTGCTGGACTTCGAGGTAGACCGCGCGAGCTGCACCTGCCTCGATGCGTTCGGCGCGCCGTTGCAGAAGGCTGCCATAGCGCGCGGCTCCCCTTGCCACGGCGAGATCGGGCTCGGGATTATCGAGAATTTGCGGCTGGTCGCCTCCTTGCCATTTGGCGATCTGCTGTTGGAGCCGATGGCGCAGCGCTTCGGGACGGAGCGAGCCTCCATTGAAGAGAATGGCGTCCGCGCGAGGCCGGCCGCGAAGAAAGTCTGCCAGATAACGTGTAACCGCGCTGTCTGCCGCATAGGGGAGCGCCCATTCCCTGAGCGCGGCTTGCGTCCGGGAAGGGCGGTCGTCCGCGTTGCATTCAGGGAAAAAGCCATCCAGCGCGATCGACTCGACTTCTGCACGACCGATTCGCGCGGTGAGCGTCTTGCCCAGCAAGCTTGACCCCTGTGAGGGAATCGATACTGAAAATTCCTCTCCAGCCGGACCTGCGAGGCAGCGTTCCTTCAGATCCCGGCATCGCGCAACCAGAAAGTTCCACTGAGAGGGAGAAAGCGGTTCGCTTGCGAGGCGCGGCTCGATGTGGTGTGCGATAGCAAGATCGATGTTGTCGCCTCCGAGCAGCAGATGATCGCTGACGGCGACGCGCTTGATATGCGGAAGCGATGAGCCGGACTTGCGGCTGATCTCGAAGAGACTGAAATCGGAAGTCCCTCCGCCGATGTCGATGACGATGACGTGAAAGGCGCCGGTTTTAGGAAGCTTCAAAGGATCAGGCGACGCATGCTCTTCGAGCCAGCGGTAAAACGCGGCTTGAGGTTCCTCCAAAAGGCGGACGTTGTCAGGAAACCGCGCTTGGCCGGCGGCATCCAGGGTGAGCCGCTGAGCCACCGCGTCGAATGATGCGGGGACGGTAATGGTGATTTCTTGATTGAGAAAAGGCGCTTCCTCTCGAGCAAATCGCGCATCCCAGGCTCCACGCAGGTATTCGAGCAGTAGCCCGGACGCCTGGATGGGCGAGATTCTCTTTTCGACGGGGATTTCGTCCGATCGCCATGGCAGAAACGGAGCGTTGCGGTCCACGGCGTGATGGCAGAGCCACGACTTCGCGGAGTGGGCGACGCGACCGGGCGATTCCGAAGCCTTCTTCCTCGCGAAGCGTCCGGAAATCCATTCGCGGCCGCTGAATTGTGTATCGAGCATCTGCGCGGCCTCGCTCTCTGAAGGCAGATAGAGAAATGATGGTAGAGTCAGCGACTCGGAGAGAGTGGCGAGCGCTTCCCACTGCGGAACGGGAAACGTTTCACTTTGCGAAGCCTCTTCCTCGAGCGGAACGAACGCCATGGCACAATTGGTGGTGCCAAGGTCGATGCCGATGCTAAACTTGGCGCGCGACATTTTCGCAATGTGTGGTCGAAAAGGCGACGAACTTACGTGATTTCATCCGCAGATTTCGCAGATTTTCGCAGAGGGTAGTTGGGATCAAACACGAGTCGCTCATATTGAAGGCTTGGCGTTCCAAAGTTGATTAGTAGCGCGAGAGAGACCCGTGGCCCGAAGCGCGTTGATCACTTGTCCGCGGTCAGCCCCGGTCAGCTGAGCGATTGCTTTTGTCTCAACCAGAACTGATTGGAAGCAGATGAAATCTGCTCGGTAGCTGCAGGTAAGTAGCTTACCCTTGTAATGAAGCGGCAACACTGCCTCGGCACAGAAAACGATCTCGCGCTCAGCGAACTCGATGGCAAGTGCTGTCTGATACACTGCTTCGAGGAATCCATGCCCAAGCCGCCGATGTACTTCCATCGCCGCGCCAAGAATCGCGTGGGTTTGAGAATCTTTGCTCATGCCTAAAAATTCTGCGAAAATCTGCGCAATCTGCGGACCAAAACTTATTGGTTACTCAGGCTATGATCCACCAGAGACACCGATTCATTCCATGCGCACCTGGAATTCGACTTTCCATCGGCGATCTGAGCCGGTGTGCTTCATCCAAAGCTCGAGGTTGCCGAGCTCGGTGACTAAGGGATTGATTTGGACGGGGATTGGCTGGCCTTCGGGGAAACCTTCTATCGCAGGCAGCGTTAGCTCGATGCGGCTGGTTTCTTCGAGGTCGCGCTCCGCATTCGGGATGATCTGGCCGGGCGCGTCTCCACTTCGCACTTCCGAGGCGAAGAAGCGGAAATCTGCCGGCTGACCGGTTGTCAATCCGAATTGCTGTCCCTCGATTAGCAATTCACTCCCTTCTTCCATGCCTTGTGGAACGATGCAAAGGGCTTTTATGGGAGGCTTGAATCCAGGTATGGCGGGCATGGAGGTTTCCAAACCGATGTAGTACGATCGTGCCGTGCCCGCCTTGATGCGGATTCCCTTTCCGGTTGCGCGATTGCGTCCGTAGAGCGCGGCGCCTTTGGCCACAGCCAGATCGGGTTGATATCCTGCGAGCTCACGGGCTGGTTCGCCTTCATTCCAAGAAGTCAGCAGATCCAGCACGCGCTTCCGGATCGGAGCCGCGTTGAAGACGCCGCCGTTGAAAAGCACGGCGGTTGGCTTGAGATAGTCGGAGGCTTCGCTACGGGACCCGACGAGCGCCTTGAGGGCGTCGCTGGATTTCACGTTCATCAAGCTTCGTGTCAGGAACCTGGCGAGGTGCTTGCTGACGACGGGATCCGACGCATACGGCAGGCCGAATTCCTGCAAACCCGCGCTGCGCGTTTCCGTTGGAAGATCCGTCACCTTGGTGATCGGGAAAAACCCGTCCAGAACGATCTGCTCGAGGGTAGTTCGGTCCAGAGTGGTCGAGACGGTTTTGGCAAGCAGGCTTGATCCGCGTGAAGGGACCGGGATTGGCGCTTGTTCCAGCGCTTCGTTGTTGAAGAGATCTATCTTCGCCTGGCTTGCAGCGTGGATCAGCGTGAGGAACTGCCACGAGTCAATCGGCTTTCCGGCAGCTTCGAGCTGCGCTCGCAGAGTGTAGGCCAGCGCCAGGTCCATGTTGTCGCCGCCAAGCAGGATGTGTTCGCCCACGCTGATGCGCTCGACTTCGAGGTCGCCATTCTTTTCGCTGATTGCGATCAGGCTAAAGTCGGCGGTTCCGCCACCCACATCACAGACAAGAACGATGTCCCCGGTGCTCACCTGGCTTCGCCATGCGCTGCCGGCCTGGGCGGTCCAAGCATAGAATGCCGCTTGCGGCTCTTCGAGCAGGACGACCTTGCCGAGACCTGCGGCCTCAGCCGCCTCGGCGGTCATGTTCCTGGCGACCTCGTCGAAGGACGCCGGAACGGTGAGAACGATTTGGCCTTCAGACAGATTCCAAGCGCGGCCCTGGAGGCGTTCCGCGTACAGAAAGCCTTCCTTAAGATGTTCGAGATAGAGCCGGGAGCAATCGAAAGCGGAAAGCTTTTGCTCATTGATGTCGGATTTCCAAGGAAGGACGGCCCGCTTTGGATCGATATGGAAGTTCGAGAGCCATGATTTCGCGGAAGTGACAAGCCGGTCGGGGAGCAGCGCACCATGGTCGCGGGCAAAGTGGCCCACAACGGCGGACTCAGTGCGGTTGGACCATGGCAGCCGTAGAGCGTCGGCGGGGAACTCGCCGGGATGCGGAATGTAAAGTGCCGACGGAAGGGTTGCCTTTTCCCCGATCTGATTGGGCCCCAGAATTTGCGTGATTTCCACTATCGCAGTTTGTGCTTTCTGAAAATCGTCCGTTGCAACCGCGCTGTTGCTGGTGCCCAGATCGATGCCTAGGCTAAATCGTGTGCTCATCTTCTGATCAATGGATCGCCGGCTATTTCAGCTCGACTTGAGCGGGGGCAATGCTTGGCAGGCGCTTTTCACTTGTTTTGAGAATGCGTGGAAGTTTCACGGATTCGGTCTTCCAGCCCTTGTGGAGCAAAGTTCCCGTAAATGGCGGCTCCCCGCTGATCTGTCCCATGAGACGGTATTCATCCGCCGCGTATCCTGCCGGTACCGTGATGCGCGATCCCTCCTCTGCCTCCGAGATGGGAGTGACTTTAAAATGCTCATGCAAGACCTCCCGGCAGCCCTGGTGGACAACCCGAGCTGCTGCTCCGACCTGTTTGTCATCGTAAGGAGCGACGTCTTCCATGAGGAAATCCACGAGGCGCCCTTTCTCCTGGAGGAGACCGACGAAAGCCACAACTTCTGCGTCGGCCTGGTTTGCGGCGGGAGGTGGAGGCTGGGCGGCGACTGGAGCGACTGCGGGAGCTTCCTGTGGTCCGGTGAGAAAGGATAGAGTCAAGACGATGATAGCCAGTGCGAGCGCAAACGATGCGATCGGGAACGTGTAGGCGCTCATTGCCGGGATCAGCAAGAGGCTGTTTAGCACGGCGAGGAGCACTGCGGCGATCGGTAGGTAAGGTTTCATTTGATGATACGCTGTGGTTTTGGAGCGGGCGTTTGCTCTAGGCCATTGGACACAAGGTAGTCCCTTTCGCAAGTGCGAAAGCTCGATGGCAGGTTCGTGCGGATGCCGTCGTGGCGGGCTCCGCGGGTGGCTCAGGTCGGCGGACCCGCGAAAACCCTATGCGATACCGGGAAGGGCCCGCACTTCTGAAGCGCTGCCGAGAGTTTGCGCTTTCTTGGCAAGATCTACCATTGCGCGTTTGCTTGTGCGACGGATCGTTTCCTTGATTTTCGGTATGAGTGCGGGCGCCAGGCTCAAATCGTCCACTCCAAGCCCGATAAGCAGGCGGGCGGCTGCGGGATCAGAAGCAGCCTCCCCGCAAACGCCCACGTGTTTGCCCTGTTGGTGAGCACCGATTGTAAGTTTGGAAATCAAGCGAAGGACAGCCGGGTGAAGGGCGTCCTGGAATGCCGCCAGCTCGGGGTTGTCGCGATCCGCTGCGAGCACGTATTGGGTGAGGTCGTTGGTTCCTACGCTGACGAACTCGACCATCTTGGCAAGCTGGTCGATCAGCAGTGCGGCGGAAGGGACTTCGATCATGATGCCCACGGGTATCGGCCAGGCATGGGCCTTGTTTTCTCTTTGAAGCGCGGCGTGAACGCTTTCCAATTCCGACAATGCGTCCCGAAGTTCCTGTGGGTCGGAGATCATCGGGAACATGATCTGAAAATTGCCTCCGTGACCCGCGCGCAGAATCGCGCGCAGATGAGTTCGAAAGAGGTCGCGGCGGTTTAGGCAAAGCCGGATGGCGCGCACGCCGAGGAAGGGATTGGCTTCCCTGGGCAGACCCAGGCCGGGCGCGACTTTATCTCCGCCGATATCCAGCGTCCGTATGATCACAGGCCGCGGCTCCATGATTGCCTGCAGTTCGTGCAGGGCTTCGAACTGTTCGTCTTCGCCTGGGGCATCATTTCGATTCAAAAAGAGAAACTCGGTCCGAAAGAGTCCGACGCCTTCCGCGCCGCGTTCCAAGGCGTCTGCCGCTTCCGCGGCGTGACCAAGGTTTGCGAGGATACCGACGGCATGGCCATCTTTTGTGATCGCGCGTTTGTGACTGAGGCGAGCGACCCTCTTCTTTTCACTCTCAAGCGCTTCCTTGCGTTCGCGCAGCTCCTGCAGTTTGTCTGGCGGTGGGTTGAGCCAGAGTTCACCGCCTTCGCCGTCAAACGCCGCATTGATCGCTCCCTCCGACGGTTCGACGCCGGCGCGCTCGAAGGATAATCTTGCCTGGGCAATAGCCGGCACGCCTCGAGCGCGCAGCAGAATGGCGGCATGCGAGGTCTTGCCTCCTTGCAGGCAGATTACCCCGAGAACCGATGCGTTCGAGAGGCTGGCGGCATCGGTGGGCATCAGATCCTCAGTGACCAGAATGCCAGGTTGCGGCAGATGGGAGATTTCGCGGCGCCGAATTCCCAGCGCTTCAAGAACGCGATGTCCCATGTCCTCGACATCGGCTGCGCGCTGCCGCATGTATTCGTCTTCCAAGCTTTGATAGGCGCTTGCCACGGACTGACACGACCGCTGCCAGGCGAGAGCGGCATTTTCATGATCGCCTTCGATTGACCGGTACGCGGCTTCGAGGAGCGCGGGGTCATCAAGGACAAGCGCCTGCGCCCGAAAAATTTCGGCTTCCTCCTTCCCAAGGGATTGCCTTAGCGATTCTTCGTCCTTTTTCAGCTTGGCCTTGGCGTTCCCGATGGCTTTCTGGAGTTTTCGCTTTTCTTTCTCCGTGTCGTTGACTTTGTCCGTAGGAACCTCGGCATTGTCGGCGTGCGCAAAGAAGAGCGGACCAATGGCGATACCTTCCGAGATTCCGATTGGCCCCTGGTTTGGCGAGCCCGTGCCGGATGGGGGAAGAGCCGGGGAATCCACTTTTTCGCCTAAGCCCGCTTTCACCGCCTCTTGCAGTGCCCTGAGAGCGACTTCGGCGTCAGGTCCCCTTGCGGCGATTTGGATCTCATGATTCTGGAGAATCTCGAGCGAAGCGAGCCCGCTCATGCTTTTTGCGGGGGCCGGACCCCGGCCGCTGCTGAGATTGCGCACCTCAATCTCGCAATTGTACCGTGCCGCCTCCCGGATAAATCCGGCGGCGGGACGCGCATGAAGTCCGTGCGGGTTGCGAACGATGACCTTGGTAGCAAAAAAGGCGCCTTGCTCCTGATCGGACTCAGCAGCCTGGTCATTCTCGCTGTCTTCGGGCGTGGCATCGAGGTGTTCCGCTTTGCGCCGGAGGGCCTTTTGGGCCTCTTTGGTAACTTCCTCAAGGCTCGATCCAAGCGCCGCGAGCACGCCGGCTGCGACTGCACCTTCGACGAAAGGTGCTCCGCAGCAACGCACCTTTGCGCGCTGCGACTCTTCGAGAAACCCGAGCGCTATATCCGCGCTCAAAATGGCGCTTCCGATATCCAGCAAGATCAGCACGCCTTCCTCGCTCATCACGGCGTTAATGCACTCGAGAATCTCCGTCGCATCGGTGCCCAGTTCACTACGGTCTTCGCCAGTTCCCGCGGCGATCATGATGGGAAGCTTCGGACCGCTCATGGAAAGCACAAGCTCCCGAACCGCCGCAGCCAACGCGCGGCTGTGGGAGACTAGCACCAGACCAACCATGATTTTCGAAAAGGAACTTAGGACGAAGGCTTGACGACCTCGGCAAGCGCTTCCAGAAGCAATGCGGACGACGTTGCCCCGGGGTCCTTGTGGCCTATGCTGCGCTCACCCAGGTAGCTGGCGCGTCCTTTCCTCGCGATGAGGGGAATGGTCGCTTCGGCTGCCTCACGTGCTGCCGAGGCCGCGCGTTCCAGCGCCGTATCGAGCGAGTCTTCATCCTTCGGATACAAGGCGGCGAGAGCCGGAGTAAGCGCGTCGACCATTGTCTTGTCGCCGACGACGGCTTTGCCAAGCTTTACGATGCCGGACAGTCCGGTGTCGAAGCACTGGCAAAGCTCTTTGAGGGTGAGCTCGGTTTTTCCATTGGCCGGCCGGGCCGCCTGAAGAAAAAACGTGCCGTAGAGGGGGCCACTTGCTCCGCCGACCTTCGAAATAAGGGTCATTGCGCTGGTGCGGAAAAGAGACCCGATGGACCTGTCCACCAGAGGGTCCAGTTTCGGCGGAATTGCCGAGAATCCGCGTGCCATGTTTACGCCATGATCGGCGTCGCCGATCTTGGCGTCCAGTTCCGTCAGTTCGTCCTGATGTTGGGTGAAGACCTCGGCGCAGCGCCGGAGCCAAGCTTCAATGTTGGCAGAGGAGATCGACGTCATTAGACTCCCTTTCTCAGCGCCGGTGTGTTGACCGGGACGTCCCAGAGCGACGTTAATTCGTCGTCCAGCTTGAGCAGGGTGATCGAGGTTCCGGCCATCTCAAGGCTTGTGATGTAGGAGCCGACGAGATTGCGGGTGACCTTCAAACCGGCGCGCTCGGCGATTTCTGCCGCCTTGCGATATACGATGAAGAGTTCGATCAACGGCGTGCCGCCCAGACCATTTACAAAAAGGAGCACTTCATCGCCCGACTTGAAAGGAAGATCGTTTAGCACCGGTTCCATCAGGAGCTCAACGATCTCATCCGCGGGAAGCAGCTTGGCGCGTTTGCGTCCGGGTTCTCCATGAATTCCAACGCCGACTTCCATCTCATCCTCCGGCAAGTCAAAGGTCGGCTTGCCGACATGAGGCACGGTGCACGAAGTAAGGGCGATTCCCATGCTGCGCGCCTGTGCGTTAACCCGCTTGCAAAGATCGCGAACTGCCGCGAGCGGCCGTCCGTCCTCGGCCGCAGCGCCGCAAAGCTTTTCCGCCAGCACGGTGGCTCCAACGCCGCGGCGCCCCGCTGTCCATGTGCTGTCTTTCACGGCGACATCGTCGTCGATAATCACGCTCTCGACCGGGATGCCTTCTGCCCGGACCATTTCGGCGGCGAGGTCGAAATTCATCACGTCGCCGGTGTAATTCTTTACGATGTGCAAGGCGCCTTTTTCGCCGGCGACGGCCATTGTGGCCGCATGCATCTGGTCGGGTGTGGGACTGGTAAAGACGGCTCCCGGACAAGCCGCGTCGAGCATTCCCTTGCCGACGAATCCGCCATGCATCGGTTCGTGTCCGCTGCCTCCGCCTGAGATGAGGGCAACTTTGTCTTTCACTGGAGCATCGGCCCGCATGATGAAGTTGGGGTTGTAGCGGACCTTTAAAAGGTCCGGATATGCGGCCTCCATTCCTTGCAAGGCCTCGGTGACGACGTTTTCTGGGGAGTTAATGAGCTTTTTCATGAGAGTTTGGGCAAGTCATCGGCAAGAATGCGGAAACGGAAATGTTTCCCGGCATTTACCATGCGCCCTGTGTTTAGGAAGTGCTGGCATTGTTAGTGGGGGTACTGAGGACCGCATCATTCAAGAGATTTCCAAGATTTGATGACGGTGCTACCCTGAAATGTCGGCCTGATCATGGGTGACGACAAGGGAAAAACCTGAACTTCACGCAGGATCTTTGGGCGGTCGTCGCGCCGCGCCGGAATTTCGGCCTCCCGGCGTCAAGTAAAACATGATTGCGATGCCCAAACAGATTCCGAGCGACCCAATCCATTTGAGGAGCCAGCCGGGATCGTAGAGGACCTGGAGCGTTGTTTCTTCGAGATCTCTTGGGTTCCACTCGGCCTGAGAGAATTTGTAATTGAACCCTGTGAGATTGGCCAAAGGAGTGCCAGGGAAGCTTGCCGGGCGGTTCATCCTGGCGACGCCGGTTTTGGTGGCTCCGTCAGCAGAATTCCGAAACTCAATTGTCGCTAGGAAATCTGATGGCGTGTCGGTACCCTCGTCGCGGGGGACCTCGAAGTTCACCAGGCGCAGCGAGAAAGGAAGAGGCTTGGTTTCCAGACCGTAACCGATCCGGACGACTCGAGTGCCCTCTGTCAGCGCAGTGATTTCCCCGGATTCCACCCAACGATCGGGACCTCGTTTGCCGTCGCCCTCAAGGTGGGCGCGAAAGCCCGGAATTCCTTGCTCGCCTTTTCGCAACGGCGGGCCGGGTTTGATTTCGTTGACAAGCTCGGCCTTGGAAAAGAACTGGACGAGTTCGGCTCGCCAGTCTGCCCAGCCAAGCGCAAAAGAATCGCCGGGTTTTGCGCTTCCAGTAGCGAGGATTTGCGCGCCGCGTCGAAGCTGATAGGAGATACCGCCGCCGGATGGCGCGAGTTCGAGGGACGGCTTGCCGTTTTCGGTTTCCGCTAGCTTTGAAATGCGGATGAGAGCTGCCGGATTGTTGGGTGAGTCCGACTTGGTTGCAGGCTTGCCGTCCTTCATGGCGAAATCCGCCCAATAGCTCTCGACGACGACAAGCGACCCGGCTTCGGCGATCGGTTGATTCATGATCTCGCTGCGCAGGTAGGTCGCGCCAGCGCCTTCCCCGGACAGGATAGTGACCTTCGAGCCATCCTCGCTAAGGCGGACCGTAACGCCGGACCGGGCGCCCTGCGATTGCACGATCGGCTCGTAGTTTGCGAAAACCATCTGAGTTTCCTGGACCGGCGGGGGGGACGCCTTGACGAGGGCAGGTCTAAAGACGATGCGCGCGAGGCCGAAGAAATCCTTTTCGTCAGCCTGCCCTGAAAGCAGCGCGAGGGGCACATCGAGAGTCCGGCTCGCCACTTCGCTGGAGAGCTTTAGCAGCGCGGATGGAGGGGCGTCCGGCGTCTGCGAAGCGACGAATCTTTGCTCGTGAACGAGATTTGGGCTGAATGCGTCGGCCACGATCTTGAGGATCGTTCCGGGGACTGGGAACGTTCGGGGGCGCTGCACGCTCGGCGGAGTGGCTTCCGCGTCAAATTGCATCAGATAAAGGGCGGAATCCGCCGCACTTTCGAGTTGAATGATGCTTCGGCTCGTCGTGACGCGGTTGGTGGGTGAAGCATCTTTCCGGAGCGTTACGTTTCCTTCGAATCCCGTTTGCGTCCCGATCATCGCGCCAATGAGAAGGGTAATTATTCCATAGTGGGTCACGACGAAGCCGAGGTGCCTTTTTTGCCAGGGCCATCGGGTGAGCGTGACCGCGAAGAGGTTGACACAAAGAACAGCCAGCCAAATTTGGAACCAAGGGGCTTTGTAGATGTAAGTCTGTGCGATCTTGGTGTTGAAATTGGACTCCGCGAAAGTCGCGATAGCGCAGGCGATGGCGATTGTTGCGAGAAGGATGAGCGCAAGCTGGAGGGACCCAAGATAGTGAATCACCCGCCAGGCTGCCGAGCGCTTGCGGCGTTCGGCAATCATCTGCTTGTGAGCGGGCGCGGATGCGACAGTCGCGCTCATGGACGATTCAGAAGCAGGGCGTACATTCCCCAAGGAGCCTATTTCTTTGGCGGCGTATTTCAACCATTGGCGGCGATTATTCTCCAGGCTAGGTTCTAACACATCATGAAACGCAGCCGAATATTTTGGATCGTTGCAGCGGCAGGAATCTTCCTAGCCGTGCTGGCTGCCTTGGGAACCACTGCATGGATTGGTCGATTCTTGCGCGGCGAGGCCTTCCGGAAGCTGATTGCCGCCAAGACGGGCGAGGCCCTTGACGCCCAGGCCGTTTACGGTCCTTTGAGGTGGACGGGCTCCTCGCTGTTTGTCGATTCAATCGAGGTCACCGGCGTGCCGGGATCCATTGCGGAAAGATTGCGCGCCGACCAAGTGCGGGCGGATTTGAACTTGCGGGCTATCATCGGCGGAGCCTGGAGAGTTGACCAAATCCATGTTGCAAGCTTTGACGGGACACTGCGTCCGGGATCGAATGAACCAAGAGCGTCCGGTGCGCCCCCTGCGGCGGTGGTTCACGGAATTGAGGCTTGGCTTCCGATGCGTTTCGAGCTCGGAGAGCTGGACATCGCGCGAGCGCGCGTTCGATTCCACGGCGTTGAAGGCCTCGAAATTGCTTTCCTGCAGGACTCGGCGTTGCATGTTCATCCCGATGGAGCCGGGTGGGCGATAGAAGGCTCCGGGGGCTTGCTTGTGCTTGCGAAAGTCCCGGCCCTGACCGTCGTAAATTTCCGTTCCAGGGCACAAGGCGATGTATTATTCCTAACCGACTCGCAATTTCAGCTTGGCGAGTCTGGAAGGATTTCCGCTTCGGGCGAATTCGCCAGCAATTCGAAGCTCCGCATCGAATGGAGCCAGATCAATGTGACGCCGTTCCTTGATCCCACCTGGAGGTCGCGCTTTACGGGCATATGCGCCGGCACAGCCTCGCTCGAATGGCCTGAAGGTGGACTTGCCGCCGGAAAGGCCACCGGAAGCTTCCGGCTGACCGATGGGCTTGCGCTGAACATGGAAGTGCTCGATCGAGTCGCAACTTTCACAGGCGCTCCGCAATTCCGGCGAATGCCTTTGCAGGAAATATCGGGTATCTTTGAATGGACCAAGGGGATCCTGCAAATTACCAATCTCGTCGCGGAATCGAAGGGCTTGCTGCGTTTGGAAGGAAATTGCACAATCGCCGCCGGCGGGGAGGTAGGCGGCACACTTCGCGTCGGAGTGACACCCCAGACTTTGCAGTGGCTGCCGGGATCGCGGGAACGAGTCTTCACGGTAGTCCAAGGCGGCTATGTCTGGACCGACGTCGTGATCAGCGGCTCATTGCAAGACCTGCGGGAAGACCTCTCCTCGCGCCTTGCAGCCGCCATGAGAGACGAGACCATTGATCGAGGTGCTCGTGCCATCCAGGAATTTCCCGACGCGGCAAGAGATGGTGCAACGGGCGTGCTGGATGCCTTGGTCCCCTTGCTCAAATAACCGCCGACCCTCGTATCCAAGCGATTGCAAGATATTTTCCGCAAGAGTTGGCGCGTCCGCGCGTATTACGATAGACGAATTTTAGTAGATGCGAACGGACATAAAATTTCGCTAACCTGCCGAAGGCCTGCAAGAATGTTGGCACGCCCAATGCTTAACAATAAGTCCCGATGATCCATGCGAATTGTCGGATGCGGCTAACGGCTGACGACTTCATGTTCGTCGTTGGGGTACTGTCGAAAAGCGAGTCAGATCACGTCTCGCTCGTAAAGCTGTTGATCGACGAGGATACGAGGGACGCGATCCTCGATCATGAACTGCTAGCCAAGGCGATTCTTGAATCTCCCGAAAGGCTGCCGATCTCGCCGCATTTATTGTTTTACGTTCTCTGCCGGAAAGTTCTTCGCGACACCAAGGTCAAGAGTCGGGAAGCTGCGGATTTCGTTGCCTCAGTGCTCGAAGGATTCATGAGGACCGCGCGAATGGAGCCGTCAGAGGAGGCAGGCAAGCGGAGCATGCAATATCTCTCCGACATCATGCACGCCATGAACCACGCGGGGACGAGGGAAGCTTTTCTCCTTCGTTCGCACGCAGCGAACTACGCGCTGTTCGTCAGCGGAATCTTCGCGGATAACGTGGAGATGCGCACCCGCCAGCGCGGAGCGCCGGATCTTTCCTTTTACGAGGCTGTGGGCCAGATGAACTACCGGGCTGCCTCCGAGTATCGGGAGGCCAAGAGATTCAAACTTCAATTGATTTACGAGGAACTGGCGAGCGGCTTTCGCGAAGTGCGCCTTGCACTAAACGATCTGGCGAGCCGGCTTCTCCATCTTGACGCTCCTGCGGCGGTGATCATCGCCTCATGAGCACGCTCTTCAGCGAAATTCAGCGACTGCTCGAGCGGACCTATGCGAGCGTCGGCGTGAATCTGGAAGAGTGCCTTATCGACCGCCGGCGGTGCAGGCACCTTTCTGCTCTCGCCGGGGCGCAGGCGGCGGAGTTGAGCATGCTTGCGCGGACCTTCTTGCGTGCAGCAGACGGACGCCTGCGCGTTGGCATTTATTATTCGAGCTGGCTCATTGAACAGCTCGAGAAGCATGATCCGCGTTCCGGCTTGAGCGACGCCAATATCAATGCCCTCATAGCCTTCGTCGAGGAAATCAACCATGCTTTGCATGCCGCCCTCCAGTTCCAAAGAGGAGAGCCGCCAAACCGCGATGAGCACTACGCGTGCAATCTCGAATTGCAGGCCCAAGTCGACACCTATCTTGTCTTGCTCCTTTTCGTCGCTTTTTTTCGCAGTCCCGGTAGGGTTACCCGCGCGGACCGAAGGTGGTTGCGGTTCCACATGTTCGATTCGCGACACGAACGCTCATTTCGAGACAAGACGATTTCCGCCCGCTATGCGGAAACGACTCTTCTTGCAAAGTCTTACACGCGCTATCTTGAAAGCCTCGCTGCGGCGCGGCGCGTCGAGGAAATTCGGATCTTCCACGCGCTCGAGTATGACCGGAAGCGGGCGCGAATTTTCGCGCTCAGGGACAGAACCAAGAGGCCCTGAGATATCTCTGATATTGCCGCATTGGCTTGAAGCCAGACTCCGGATTGTGGCACAAGATCGTGCCATGACGAAAGTCTACGCGTACTCGAAATGCGACACGTGCCGGCGAGCGCTAAAGTTCCTCCGCGAGCGCAGAATTGTATTTCGGGAGATTGCAATCCGCGAAACGCCGCCAACGTTGCCAGAACTCAGGGAGATGCTCACTGCGCGTGGTAAGATCCGCAACCTCTTCAATACGGCTGGCGCGGACTACAGGGCTCTTGGTCTGGGCGCAAAGCTGTCAAAGCTTTCTGAGGCCCAGGCGCTCGCGCTCCTTGCGAAGAATGGGAATCTGGTCAAGCGCCCGTTCCTGAGTGGCGACGGAGTGAATCTTGTGGGATTCAACGAGATCGAGTGGCAAGCCGCCTTCGGGTAGAAAATGCCGGAATAAGTGTGCGTCGTTGTAGGCGGTTGTGCCAACCGCCTGTCTATCCACAGGCCCTTGACACAAGGGCCTCTGCTATGGGTTGTGTCAAGCGGGGCGGATTGTTGGAACAGTTTTTTGTTCGTTGTGGTTGTGTTTAACTTATCAGCTTGGCTGTCGCTGGGAAAAGGGTTGAGGCTTGTTCATAAACGCCCGCAGGGCGAGGTTGCGGCAGCCGGAGCCCCGCAGGGCAAACAGCTCCGGCGCTGGCGCTAAGCCAGACCAACCGGTTTGTGAACAAGTCGTCGCATTCACTTACTAAAGCGGTCAACACTGGGGTTTGGGTGGTTCTTTGGACGTTTCCTCTTCTTTCTTCCGAAGGCGATTTATTATTCCAACGGGCAATCTGCTATCCGCATGCGGCCAAATCTCTGCGCGCCTGCATTATGACTTATTCGGGTCGTTGAAGAGGAACGAGCACCCTCAATCTACAGATCGGGTTCTTTGCAAAGCCCAGAGGCCCGGTTCCGAGCGTGCGCCGTTGCAAAGTTTTCAAGCGGCCAAGGTTTATCCTATAGGCAAAGATCCTTTCACGGATTTCACTTTGGGGTTATTTTCTTTACAAGGCCCAGTTCCTCGGCCTTCACACGGCCGGTGGCGATGCGCCACAGGTCCACCGAGAGACGGCGGGCCAGCGCCACGATGGCTTTCTTGCGGGCCGCGGCGGTGGCTTTGGGATTTTGGATCAGCGCTCCCCATTGGCGAACCGCCCGGTACTGCGGCTGAAAGCGGCTTACCCGCCAGGCCAGTTCGACCATCAAGCGGCGTAATCTCGGATTTCCATGCTTGGTGATCGAACCCATCCGACGCCTCTGATCGGTTGTGCTTTCGCTCGGACAAAGTCCAAAATAGTTGCCCACCTGCCGGCCGTTTTTGAAACGCTGCGCATCGATCAGTTCCCGGGCGAGCAGTTCGTGAGTGAGCTCGCCTTCGCCAAAGATCAGCTCGCGCGGCGCGGCCGCCTTGAGCTGCGATTCGTTTTGGAGCGCCTCCTTCTCGGTCAGCTCGATGAGCTTCTTCCAGCTCTCCAGCTGCGCGACCATCCACGGCGGCATCCCCTGAATAATCCGCACCCAGGTTGTGCCCTTCCACCAGCGCCCAGTTACCGCCATTTCCCTTTGCAGCAAAAGGCTGCGTCCCATCGCCTGCATGCGCCGGATCTGCCTCCGCAATTGCTCGCGCATCCGCCCCTGCGCGCGTCGTGCCTCCTCCTCGGGCGAAGGAATGCGCACCACGCTCAGCGCCTTGCGACGCCCGGCAACATATTCGCTTAACCGCCGGCACATCACCTGCGCGTCGTGCTTGTCGTTAACCTGGCGCCTGCCTTGCTCATCCCAGTCCTGCCGCGCTATGACGTAAACTTCCGTCCCTATGGCTTGCATGCGCCGGGCCGGCTCATACCCAAAGCAGCCCGCCTCGTAGCAAACCACCACCCGCTCTGCCAGATGCCGCTGCTTTTCCAGCCAGTGGTAAAATGCCTGCGGCTCAAACTTCTGTGCCGGCTGCGGTGTGCTCTGATCAATCTGCCGTACCACCCGATAGTTCCTCAGGTGCATGTCAATCGCAATCTTGATCAGTGTTGCCTTCTTCTCTACAATGTCAGTTTGTTTGTTCATCATTGTCGAGTGTGGCGTTCCACTCGCCCACTCGACAACCCATGACATCTACAAGCAAGTCGAACGCCTGTCGAGACCGCTGGGTTTTACCATTGCCCGATCAGGAATCGCGGGTGGCAGGGTGTTCGGCGATTAGGCGAAGCGATCTGTCAAGCAGGGTTTTCCCGGGCTCCATGCGATGCCACGTGGAGGCACCAGAGGGATGCGGAAGAGGGATCATGTCCTGGACGCCCCCGTGGCAACAAAGCTCCCAGCGCCTGCCGACGACGCTGGAGAGGGAATCGAATTTGAGGAATTGCGAGATTGCGAGCTTGCCGACCGGAATTACTAGGCTCGGCCGGAGGACTTCGAACTCGCGTTGCAACCAATGAGAGCACGCCTGGATTTCTTGCTCGCTCGGCACTCGGTCTCCACCGCGCGGGTCTTTGCCAGGAAAGCACCGGCAGACCGCCGCGAAGTAGATCCGGTTGCGCGTCGCCTCTTCGCTCCAACCGAGTGCGGACTCGATCCAGCGGAAAAGTGTCCTGCCTGCTGTCCAGGCGAAGGGCCGGCCGAGTTGCGGTTCCTTGACGCCAGGCGCCTGTCCGATGAGAAGGATGCGGCTGGCGACAGGTCTGCCGATGACGACCGGCTTATGCATGGCGGGGCACCTTTCACAGCGAGCCAGAGCGCGTAGATGAGCGCTCAGGGCGTTCACGACCAGCCAAAGAGGAGTGACGCCATCCGATACGCCATGTAGCCGACTGCGAAAGCCCCAACCAACGCTATAGTCAGCACGATTACGAGCAGCAGAATGAGGAAAAGCCAATCGGAAACTGTGGATGCACGAGGGCTGGTTGAGTGGCGCTTCAAGAGGCGGTAGTTTTGCTGATTAGACTTGAACCAAGCGGAGAAGAGGTCGCCGATACCGGGAAGCGCTCCGAGTATTGAATTGAGTAGAATGTTGAATGCCATGCGAACAAGCACCACGCGCGGAACCCCTGCGCGGAGGCCATGAACAAGGATCACCGAGGAGAGCGCCGCGGTCGAGGTGTCGCCGAGGCCGGGAATAAGTCCAATGATCGGGTCGAGGCCCACCCGGTATTTCGTTCCGGGAATCGGGATGAGGTCGTCCAGAATGTAGGCGAGGAGGCGGGAAAACTCTTCCTTCCGATCCGAGGCGGGGGGAAGCAACTCCATCTCAATCTCAGGCACCTTTTCTCTCACGACGTAATTGATCGCACAGCCATGCCGGCCGCAAGCGACTTTGTTTCTTTTTCGCGAACAAGTTTCCTGCTATAGAGTATCGTGGTGAAGAGGATTTTCTTGTTGTTCACTATGGGGCTTGCAGCGTGTTCAACGACACCTCCACCCCCACCGCAGGCACGATACCTCACGGACGCCTACGCCACGCTTTACCTCGGGGCAGACGGCTCGGTGGTGACCAAACAGACTCCGGCTGCCAAGCCGCAGGAGGAAGGGTTTTGGCGCGGAGGCGACGTGTCCGGCGCACCATCGATCGTCATCGACCTCGGCAGGCAGAAGGCATTTTTCTACAAGTCTGGACAGATTGTCGGCATGTCACCGATTTCAAGCGGACGCGAGGGCTATCGAACTCCAACGGGCCGTTTTAGCATCATTCAAAAGGAACAGGATCATCTTTCCAGCCTTTACGGTGACTATGTGGATTCCTCTGGAAATGTTGTGGTGAGAAACGTGGGCGTCATGGAAGACCCCAAGCCACCAGGGACTTTCTTTCGCGGTGCGCCCATGCCGTATTTCATGAGGATCTATGGCGGCGTCGGGATGCACGCAGGCTACCTTCCGGGGATGCCGGATTCGCACGGGTGCATCCGCATGCCGCGGCGAATGGCTGAGATCTTCTACGCGAACGCACCATCCGGCACACCGGTCAGTGTGACCCATTAACCCTTTGCGGTCGTGGTGTAGCTCATCTCGTAGGAGAATAGCTCTTCGGGTTCGAAAAACCTCTCGAGCTCAATCTCGGCATTCTCGGGTGAATCTGAGGCATGAACGATATTCACCATCACATCCACACCGAGGTCGCCGCGAACGGTTCCCTTATCGGCCTTTTTCGAGTCCGTGGGACCAATGATCGTGCGCACCCGATCCACGGCATCGTCGCCGGCCAATGCAAGGGCGATGACGGGTGTGGACTGCATGAAGACTTCGAGCTGAGGGAAGAAACTCTTGTCGAGAAGATGCGCGTAGTGTTCCTTGAGCAGCTCGGGCGATGCACCGAACATCTTGCAGCCGCGGATTTGAAATCCATTGTCTTCGAAGCGTTTGATCACTTCGCCGACTTTTCGTCCGGCTACGCAATCGGGCTTCAAGAGGAGGAGAGAGGTTTGCATAGATTATTCAATCTAATATTCTCGCAGCGTGCGGGAAGCAGAATTTGCGTCCCGGTTTTCGACCTCTCTTAAATGGCATACCTCCACACCGCGATGGTGTGGCAAAAGGATCCTGCGAAGACGAACAGATGCCAGATAAAGTGCATGTAGGTCTTGCGCTTGGCGGCATAGAACGCGACTCCCATGGTGTAAGCTATGCCGCCAGAAAGGACCCAGAGGAAGCCGTGCCAAGTCGCGTTCTCGATGAACGGTCGAACCCAAAAGATCCCCAGCCAGCCCATGCACAGGTAGATGAGGTTCGATAGTCTTTTGTATCGGATCCCCCCCGCGAGCTTGAAAGTGATTCCCAGCACGGCCATCGTCCATTCAATTATCGCAAGCGCTAATCCGCCGCTCGCAGCGAGCGGACCGAGGGCAAAGGGTGTGTATGTTCCTGCGATAAGCACGAAGATTGCGGAGTGGTCGAGGATGCGCGCGATGTCCTTTGCCTTGCCTGGAGCAAGCGCATGATAAATGGTCGAAGTCAGATAGAGCAACAGCACCGACGTCAAAAAGATTGCCGCGCTTACAAATGCCCACGATTGCGAGCTGCGCAGGGCCGCCAGCATCAAAAAGGGGGCAACTCCGATGGAAACAACGAGTCCCACTGCAGCCGAGACCGTATTTGCAAACTCTTCGCCGCGTGTGTAGCGGTGTTCACCGGAGGCTTCGAGGGGGGCCGGCATGGAACTTCTCAGGACACTACGCGGCCCGGCGTTGCCAGGATGCGCCTGAGCGCCATATGACAAATCGCTTCGGCCGTCGCAAGACTGACGATGTTCACTTGAAGGTCGCGCAGAATTCCGTCCTGGAGACCATAAATGAGCCCATGCACGGCCAACTCACGACCGTTCATCCAGGCATCGCGAAGAAGCGCGGAACGGCAAAGATTTCGGACCTGGAGGATCACATTGATTTCGCAGAGCTTTTCTGCGCGCTGGGCCGAATCGTGTATGGCTTCGATCTGTTCGCGATAAGTCTCGAACGCTTCGGAAATCGGCGAAAGCCAGTTATTGACGAGCCCGACTGCGCCTCCTCCGATTGCCGCCTGCACGCCGCCGCAACCGTAGTGTCCGCAAACAATGATGTGGACGACCTTGAGAACATCTACTGCGTATTGGACGGTGGCGAGGCAGTTGAAATCGGTCAGGGAGATGATGTTTGCGACGTTGCGGTGGACAAAGACCTCGCCCGGTTGCAGGCCGATGATTTCGCTGGCGGGAACCCGGCTGTCCGAGCATCCGATCCACAGAAACTTTGGGATCTGCTGCTCGGCGAGCCTCTCGAAGAACCCAGGTTGCCTCTCCCGCATTTTCCGCGCCCAATTGCGGTTGTATTCGAACAGTGGTTGAAGATCTACTCGAAGATCGCTGGGCATCGTCGCGCGACACTAGGCGCCCCGTCTGGCGCAGGCAAGGGCGCTTATTTTTCGCTCAATTCCTCCCGGGGAAAAAGAGCCCGCGAAGAAAGGCGTTCGACGCGACGAATCTTGCGCAGGACTGTCTGATTCGGGCGGACGGGAGACCACTTCAAAGGGTTGGGCAGGATTGCCGCCAGAGCGATCATTTGGCCGCGTGTGAGTTGCCCGGGAGTTCTGCCGAAATATTCGTGTGACGCAGCGCCGATGCCGTAAATGCCCGGACCAAACTCAATGTGATTGAGATAGAGCTCCAGAATGCGCCGCTTGCTCATGAAAAGCTCCATCCAAATCGTATAGTATGCTTCCAGGGCTTTCCGGAGATAGGAGCGTCCCTGCCAAAGGAAAAGAGAGCGCGCACATTGCATGGTAATGGTGGAAACTCCCCGTGCCTCTCCGTCTTTAGCCTCGGCAATGGCCGTCCGGATTCGAGGAACGTCGAATCCCTTGTGGTCGAAAAAAGCTTGGTCTTCCGAAGCCCAAATGTAGTGGACAAGTCTTTCAGGAACGTCCGCGAGCGCGACCCAACGCACGGGAGCTTCTTGAAGGGTCTTGCCTGTCATTCGCGCCTCGATCCGGCGTTGATAGCGCATCGGAACGAAGGGAGGATCCCAGAAAACTGCAACTGCCACCTGCGCCGGTGGAATCGACAGAACGACGAGAAGCGCGATAAGCAGGAACTTCGCTACGCGACGGACATTGAATTTCTTGGAAGCCACCGGCCGGCATTCTGGCGAAGAGTTTCCGCTTGAAAAGGCCGTAGATTCAATCTCGCGTGCGCCATAGCTCAAGCCAGGCGCGTTTCAGGCGGCTTCGAACGCGCAATCGCGTTTCATTTTTGACGGAAGCGCCGGAAAGCTTTTCTTCGCCAAGGTGGCAGCTCCACGGCGCCGCAGCCCACGAAGCGAACCGTGGTTCGCCAGCAACGAGGATTCGTCTATCCTATTACGGGCAAGTTATTTGCAGACGTTTAGCGACAGCGACCGTAGCCGTTTCCGCCTCCGAACAGGAAGCCGATCTGAAAGGCAGGAGGCGGTAGGTAGCGCACGGGCTGGTAGTAGTAGCGTGGCTCGTAATACCGCGCCCGCTGGTAGTAGCCGTAGTCATTGCGGCCGCCATAGTAGCAGTCGTTATTGTGGTGCCTACGATGTTTTCTGCCACCGGCTTCCGCCGTAGTCGCGAACAGTGCAAACGCGCCGACGACCGCCGCCACCGAAAGTGCGAGTGAATGTGCTTTCATACTATGATCAAACGCCCGCGGCGGCGGAAGTATTCAAAATATTTTTCGCTAATTCGAATTTCTGGGAACGCCCGGCCAATTCGATTTGAGTGAAGCAGCAGCTTCGCTTCTCCTTTTGAAAGTTCTCTCGGCGTTCGCCTTCAAGTGATCGCCTCGACCAGGCGGCCCTTCAATTCCGCAATCGGAATGCGCTCCTGTTTCATGCTGTCGCGGTGTCGCAGGGTCACCGTGTCTACTTTCTCGGAGCCGTTCTCGCCGATAGTGTCGAAGTCCACCGTCACCCCAAATGGTGTGCCCGCCTCGTCCTGGCGGCGATAGCGGCGGCCGATGGCGCCGGCTTCATCGTAGAAGACGGCCATGAAGGGACGCAAAGCGTCCGCAATCCCCCTGGCCTTGGCGACGAGCTCAGGCCTGTTCTTCAGGAGAGGAAAAACGCCGCATTTAACAGGCGCCATACGCGGGTGAAAACGCAGGACGGTTCGCGTTTCACTTTTGCCGTTCTCTCCCGCTACGATCTCCTCTTCGAATGCCTCGCAGAGAAGGGCCAGCGTGGTGCGATCGACGCCTGCGCTCGGTTCGACCACATGCGGCACAAATTTTTGCTTTGTTTCCTCGTCAAAATACTCGAGCGGCTTGCCGCTGTGTTCGATGTGTCGCGAGAGGTCGTAATCGGTCCGATAAGCGATGCCTTCGAGTTCGCTGACTCCAAAGGGAAATTCGTACTCAAGATCGTAGGTCTTTTTAGAGTAAAACGCGCGTTCCCCGTCCGGGATATCATGCACATGAACCTTTGAACGGGGGATGCCGATATCCTCGTAAAACCTCAGGCGTTCTTCAAGCCAGTAGTCCGTCAAGCGCAGCCCATCCTCTTCGCGGCAGAAATACTCGATTTCCATCTGCTCGAACTCGCGAGAGCGAAACGTGTAGTTTCTCGGATTGATTTCATTGCGGAAGGCCTTTCCGATCTGTGCGATTCCGAAAGGAACCTTCTGGCGGGAGGTTTCCAGCACATTTTTGAACTGGACGAACATCGCCTGCGCTGTTTCCGGGCGAAGATAGACGAGATTTTCGTCGCTTTCGATCGGACCGGCGAAACTTTTGAACATGAGATTGAAGGCCCGCGGTTCTGTGAGATCGCGGCTTCCGCAGTTCGAGCAATATTTCACACCGTCTTTGACGGGCAATTGATCGGCGCGATGGCGGGAATTGCATGAGCGGCAGTCGACCATCGGATCGCTGAAAGTCTCTTCGTGGCCGCTGGCCTTCCACACGGCTCGGTTCATGATGATCGAGCCGTCCATGCCGACCATGTCGTCGCGTTCACGAACGTTGCGCCGCCACCAGAAGTCTTTGAGGTTGCGTTTGAGTTCGACGCCGAGCGGACCGTAGTCCCAGAACCCGTTGAGACCTCCATAGATTTCGGAGGATTGGAAAATAAAGCCTCGGCGTTTGCAGAGACTCACGATCTTTTCCATGCGTTGGATAGCGGGATCTTTCGACATAAAGCCTTAAGCTAACCACAGAGAAGAAAGAGAACACAGCCGGAACTTCGCTCCAGTTGGGGAGCGCGTCGCCAGATCGCGTGTGCGCGCCACGTGGAGCCGCGTAGATCATCGCGTGACCGCGTTGTCGCCACTGTGAGCCGCGTTGGCCACGCGGCAACGCGACTCACTGCGGCGGCAATGGGGCCGCACGCGGGAACGCGACTCGCTGCGGCGCCGGAAGGGGGAGGGGCAAGGCGTGCGGTGCCCGGCGGACAGTTCGGGTCCCTTCCATGGCTCTTTTGTGCAAGAAGCCGGAAACAAAGCCCTTTGGGACATTCGGCAGCACGAGTTTTACATGCGAAGTCTCTTCGGCGGTACGCCGAAGATTGCACGCGGTCACGCGATACGCTCCCCTCATGCCGCTGCCGGCTTGGCTTGGATGGCTTTCCTCGCTGGGAGCGCAGCAACGATTTTCTCCACCGCAGCCTCGGTGGTGATTCCGTGCTTCTTGCGCAAGATCGGCACGCTGCCATGTTCGATAAACTGGTCTGGCCAGCCGATCCGGACGACTGGAGTGGTAACCTGTTGTTCCGCAAGGTGCTCCATTACGGCGCAGCCGAAGCCGTTGTGAAGGACGTGGTCCTCCATAGTGCAGACCACTTCACATCCTCGCGCAAAGAACTCTATGGTCGCGGCATCGAGGGGTTTGATCCAGCGGGCATTGATCACTGCGGTGGAAATCCCCTGTTCTTCCAGCGCAGCGGCGGCTTCGAGCGCGAGCTCGACCATGGTGCCCAGGGCGATGATTGCCGCGATAGAGCCGTGACGGAGAACTTCAGCTTTGCCGATTTCGAGGATGCTGGGTCGTTTCTTCGGTTCTGCGCCGGTTCCGACGCCGCGCGGATAGCGGATGGCGATGGGACCGGAATGGTAATTGGCCATCGTCCAAAGCATGTCGCAAAATTCATCCTCGTCCTTGGGCTGCATATGGACAATACCTGGAACCGGCCGAAGGTAGCCGATATCGAAAAGGCCGTGATGAGTCGGGCCGTCGTCGCCGGAAAGGCCAGCTCGGTCCATGCAAAGGGCAACGTTGAGGTTTTGCAGCGCGATATCATGAACGATCATGTCATAGGCGCGTTGCAGGAAAGTGGAGTAAATGGCTAGGAAGGGTTTCATGCCGCCTACCGCAAGGCCGCAAGCGAAGAGGGCGGCATGCTCTTCGGCGATACCGACGTCGAAGCATCGGTCGGGATGGCGCTTTGAGAAATTGATGAGCCCTGTGCCGCTGGGCATGGCAGCGGTGATCGCGACGAGCTTGTTGTTGTTGTCCGCAAAATCGGCGAGTGTCTTTCCAAATAATTCGGAATACGTAGGTTTCGCAGACGCGACCGTTTCGCCGGTATCGAGGTGGAACTTGCCGAGGCCATGGAACTTGTCGGGCTTTTCCAGGGCAGGGGCATATCCTTTTCCCTTTTTCGTGAGGATATGCAGGATCACTGGTTCGTGCTGGGTCTTGAGAAACTCGAATGTGCGAATCAGCAACGAGATGTCGTGTCCATCAATTGGGCCGTAATATCGCAATCCGAGGTCCTCGAAGATCACGCTTGGAGCAAGGAGGTTCTTGACGCCGGCTTCGACCTTGTGCGCGAAGTGGCGAGCTTGCTTGCCCGCGAGCCATTCGACAAACTGCCCAGCTTTGTCATGCAGGTGGGCGAAGGCAGGGTTCGCGACGATGCGATTGAGATATTCTGCGACAGCGCCGACGTTCTTGGCGATTGACCATTCATTGTCATTGAGGACGAGGATGAGGCGCCTTGTTGTCGCGGCGAGATTGTTAAGGGCCTCAAAACTCACACCGCAAGTGAATGCGGCATCCCCCGCCACGCAAACCACATGTTCCTCACCGCCAAGGATATCCCGGGCGGCCGCCATCCCAAGCGCCGAGGAGAGAGCTGTGCCTGCATGGCCCGCTCCATAGCAGTCGTGCTCGCTCTCGGTGCGGAGGAGAAAGCCGTTCAGACCCTGGTATTGCCGGATGGTTGAGAAGCGTTCGCGCCTGCCGGTGAGAAGCTTATGGACGTAGCCTTGATGACTGACATCGAAGACAAACTTGTCCTTTGGTGTGTTAAAAACCCGGTGGAGCGCGATGGTCAACTCGACGACTCCCAAGTTGGGCCCGAGATGGCCGCCTGTTTTCGAGAGGACGCTGATCAATTCCGCGCGCACTTCTTGGGCCAGAAGAGGCAGGTCTTTTTCTTGGATTGCCTTCACATCCGCCGGGGAGTGAATGGTCGAAAGTAGCGCTTTAGGATTCATCGGCAGCTAGAGGAAAGTCCTCCAGCCTGGTTTGGCCGGAGGCATTTTTCGCGATAACCTGGATTCTTTTCGAGGCGGCGTCGAGTTTTTCCTGGCACAGGCTCGCGAGTTTTACGCCCACTTCGTAGTTCGAGATGAGCTTTTCCAGAGGCAGTTGGCCGGTCTCCATTTCGCGGACGAGGGCTTCCAGCCTCTCCATCGCCTGTTCGATGGACAGGAGTTCAACACCAACTGTCTCTTTTTCGCTCATGGTTTGGGACTTCGAGGTTTGTTCCAGCGCGCACCGTAGGAAAATATGATGCATTGACCGTCGATGGGCAACGGGGCGAAGGGGGATTGGGTTTTTCTGTCCGGCGAACAGGGTCGAGAGCATCGGGAAGGACGCAGACAAAGAGAAGCGCCGAAGACTTTACGCCGTATCGCGCCTCTCGGATCAAGAACAACAAACAGAAAGGCCATGCCGTAGCCTATCAAGAGTGGGATGAAAAGGGAATGGAGGGTAGATTGGACCCGGACGTCGCTTGTACCATCAGGTTAGGGTGTGTTTGGTAATGTTTAGTTCTTTGAGCCGGCGGTGCAATGTGCGCCGGCTGATTCCGAGAATTCTGGCGGCTTCGGTGCGATTACCACCGCTTTCCTCAAGGGCCCGGAAAATAAGGTTTCGCTCCGTTTGGTGCAAATTTAATTCTTTGGGCTCATGGGTCTCAGCGTCCAGTGAGAGGGCAGGCTGGCGGACACTGGCAGGCAGGTCACGCACACCGATTCTAGGCGTGCTGCACATTACGACCGCATGCTCGATGGCGGCCCGCAGCTCGCGTACGTTACCCGGCCAGTTGTAATCGAGGATGCAGGCCATGGCTTCTGGCGCAAGCTCGCGAAACGGTTTTTCATTTTCCTTGGCGGATTCCTTGAGAAACGCCCGCACAAGGAGAGGCAAATCCTCCTTGCGAGTACGAAGCGGCGGCATCGTGAGCGGAACGACGTTCAAGCGGAAATAGAGATCGTCCCGGAACTTCCCCTCCGTTACAAGTGTGGCAAGATCCCTGTTTGTCGCCGCGATCAGGCGGACATCGGAATGCAGCGTCTGGTTTCCGCCTACCCGTTCGAAGGTGCGTTCGCCAAGCACGCGGAGAATCTTTACCTGCGTGTTTTCGTCGATTTCACCGATTTCGTCCAAAAACAGAGTCCCGCCCGACGCTTGCTCAAAGCGTCCGATCCGGCGTTCGAAAGCTCCGGTAAATGCGCCACGCTCATGTCCAAAGAGTTCGCTCTCGAGAAGTTGAGGAGAAAAGGCCTTGCAGTGCACCGCGACGAATTTCTTTGCGGCCCGCGTGCTGAGCGCGTGGATGGCGTGGGCGGCGAGCTCCTTTCCGGTTCCCGTCTCTCCTTGGATGAGAACAGTGGCCCGCGAGGGAGCGACTTGCTTGATCGTCTCAAACACCTCGACCATCGGAGGCGAGTGCCCGATCATGCTCTCCAAGCCCGCACGGCGGTTCACCTGCTGACGAAGTTCGACATTTTCGCGCCGCATGTCGCGCTCGCGCAGAGCACGCTGGATGAGCATCTCAAGACGGTCAATGTTCACCGGCTTCGTTACGAAATCGTATGCGCCTCGCTTCATTGCCTCAACCGCCGTATCCACCGAGCCATAGGCCGTCATCATGATGCAAATAGGCGGCCTCGGCAGCTTCAGCGCCTTTTCCATCAAATCCATTCCATCTTCGGCGCTCAGGCGCAGATCGGTGATCAGAACATCAGCGGGTTCCGTCTCCATTGCCGCAAACGCGCCCGCAATATCGCCGGCGACGTAAACCTCGTAGTGATCTTCAAGAGCATCTCGCAGACCATCGCGAGTGTTCTTCTCGTCGTCGACGATCAGGAGAGTCTTCGAGAGCGCCATTTTGTCACAACCGATAGGCGTCCGTCCTTAAAAATCAAGTGCGATTTCCCGTCTCAACCCGCCGCAGCATCGATCTTTGCCTTGGATTGCCCCAGGAAGGCGCGCAATGTGAGATGTTCATATTTTTGCAGCTCGGGATCGTCAGCGAAGACGGAAGCTGCAAGCGCGGCAGTTTCTCTCATCAGTTCCGCGTCGCGGAGCAGATCGCCGAGTTTCAGCGGCGGCAGTCCTGTTTGAGCGGTTCCCAGAAGATCGCCGGGACCTCGGAGGCGAAAGTCGGTTTCTGCGATCTCAAAGCCGTCGGTGGTCTTCTCCAAAACGGCGAGCTTTTCTCGAGAGGTATCCTCGATCTTTGAATCGTGAAGCAGGATGCAGTACGACTTGTGTTCTCCACGTCCGATGCGTCCGCGCAGCTGATGCAGTTGCGCGAGACCGAAGCGTTCGGCATTTTCAACGACCATGATATTCGCATTTGGCACGTCCACGCCGACCTCAATGACTGTCGTGGTAATGAGCGCGGCTAGCTGGCCGGCGTGGAATTTCGCGACCGTTTGTTCCTTTTCATCCGGCGGCATCCGGCCGTGAAGGAGCCCGACGGAACGCGGCGCAAGGTGCAGCTTCCATTTCTCGAATTCCGCCGTCGCCGACTTCGCAACAAGTTTGTTGGATTCTTCCACGAGGGGATAGACGATGTACGCCTGGCGTCCGCGGTCCAATTGCTTGCGAACAAAATCCACTACTTCGGGCAATTTCCCTCTCTCCCTGACAGCGGTCAGCACAGCGCCGCGGTCGGCGGGTTTTTCGCGCAGAGTGGAAACCTCGAGATCGCCGTAGAGGGTTTGCGTGAGAGTGCGCGGTATGGGTGTCGCGGTCATGATCAGCACATCCGGCGCATCTCCGCGCGCGATCATTCGTGCGCGTTGCAAGACGCCGAACTTGTGCTGCTCGTCAATGACGACAAGCCCAAGATCTTCAAACTCGCTCGATTCGTAGAGGAGCGCGTGCGTACCCACGATAATCTGGGGAGCATACGCGTCCCGCGTGTGCTGTTCGGCGTCCCGCCGAACAGGGATTTCCGGCGGGACGCCGGAAACTGCACGCGGGGACGCGTGCGCTCCCCGATGCAGTTCGCGCGGATCGCTTGCGAGTGCGTTCGCAAAAAGCGGCAGCGGCGCGGTATCCTCGCTCCGAGATGCGGTTCGTAATGCGACCCCGATTCCCAGCGGCTCGAGGAGCCTCCTGAAATTGAGGTAGTGTTGCTCGGCCAGGATCTGCGTGGGCGCCATCAACGCGGCCTGCCAGCCCGTTTCGACGGTTAAGAGCATCGCGGCGAGGGCGACAAGTGTCTTGCCGGATCCGACGTCGCCTTGAAGAAGGCGATTCATGCGGCGCGGTGCGGCAAGATCGCGGCGGATGTCGGAAATAACCCGAACCTGCGAGTCCGTCAGCGAGTACGGAAGAGTCCGCAGCAATCTGTCAAACAGGCGACCGTTCGCCTCTTTTGAGGTGCCCGGAAGCCTTTGCCAGTCGGTCCGCCGCGCGTGAATGAGCAACTGAATGGCAAAAAACTCCTCGCGAACCAACAGTCGCCGGGCAACTTCGAGCTGTTGGGAAGTGGCCGGAAAATGGATATTGCGAAGGGCGTGGGCTTTCGATGCGGGCAGCAAATTTGTTAACGTTGCGAGATCGGCCTGGTCAAGCGCCTGGAAGATCAAGGTTCGCAGCAGCCGCGGTGAAGCGCCGTCACCTGCCGGATGCACTGGGGCGATCCGATTCATGTGGATTGAGGTTTCCTCGTCGTCTTCCACGGTCTCGAATTCCGGGTGATCGATGACGATTTGTCGTCCGCGTTTTTTTGGCCTTCCGAAGATAACCAAGCGCTGGCCAACGGCGATCATCTTCTGAATGTAGGGCATGTTGAACCAACGACACGACAACGGCTGGCTGAGGATCCCGGCGGACTCATTCTCGAACGTGATATCGAACATTCGCCGCCATCCACCGAGCCGCTTTAGCGAAGTCCTGGTTACCACGCCAAGAAGGCATACGGCGCACTCCATTTCCCCATCGGGGAAGCGGTCAAATCGCCGCCGATCCTCATAGCGCCGTGGATAGTGTTCGATGAGATCCCGGAGCGTTGAGAGTCCCAGGCGGGCGAGAGGAGTTAGCCGGTTGCGAGGAATCCAATCCAGATCGGCAAGAGGCGTCTCAGGTGCAAGCAGGGAAGACTTCATCTTGCAGTTTGCCGGAAAGACTCCTTTTGGCATCCAAATTTCCGCGGAAGCCGCATTTCACGCCTGGCAAACTGCTGAGCGAATGGCAACGATCTGCGCCTGGGCGTCCACCCGGCTATTGTATTCATTGCGTTCAACGGTGAATGCGACGTCCCAAGGGGGCCGAGGCAGTTTCTCCTCAGCGCCGCGGAAATAGATCGCTTGAACAATCCGCCGCCCGGCGCGGAAGTCCAGCAGGAGATGCTTGTCTCTAAGCACGCGCGGCGCCGCGGCCGGTGTCACCATTCGCGCGGCGAAGATGGGCTGGGAATTTCCCATTCCGTAAGGCTCAAGCAGTTCCTGCGTTTCGAGCAGGGAGAACGAAATGTCCTCCATGGGCAGTTCCGCGTCGAGGCGCAGCTTGGGCGTGAGGATTTCGTCGTTCACGCGCTCACGCGCTGAAATTTCAAACGCACGCCGAAAGTCTTCGAATCGATCCTCCTGCACGGTGACACCCGCGGCCATTTCGTGTCCGCCGAATTTTTCCAGGTGGCAAGCGCATTGCTGCAAGGCCTCGACCAGCGAGAGGCCTTCGATGCTGCGCCCGCTGCCCTTCCCAAGCCCTTCGTCGTCGAAACCGACCAGCAACGTAGGCCGATGATGCCGCCGCATGACGCGTGCAGCGACGATCCCGAGCACTCCGTGATGCCATTCACGCCGTCCGGCCACGATGCTGGCATGGCTTGTCGCATCGTAATGTTCTTCTACCCATTGCTCCACCTCGGTGATCAGCGCCCGCTCCACGTTTTGGCGCGCGCGATTCTGGCGGTCAAGGTTGTCCGCGAGTCGTGTCGCCTCGCGGATATCGTCGCACAAGAGCAGCCGGAGCGACTCGAGCGCAGTGCCGAGGCGGCCGGAGGCATTGATGCGCGGTCCGAGGCGAAAGCCGATGTCGCTTCCTCGAAGAGGTGGTCGCACGTTGGAAACGGCCATCAACGCCGCGAGCCCCGGCCAGCGCGTCCGCGCCATTTGTTGGAGGCCGCGATGGACGAAGATACGGTTCTCGCCAATAAGCGGCACCAGGTCGGCAAGCGTCGCAAGCGCCACGATGTCCAGGTAATCCTTGAGATCAATCTCGGAATTGGGCGCGCGTTTCAGCAAGGCATGAACGAGCTTGAAGGCCACTCCGGCGCTGCAAAGATAGCCAAATCTCCCGCCGGCCTTTGGATTCACTAATGCCGCGCAGTGAGGCCGCTCGCCGGAAATTTCATGGTGATCGAGGATGATGACATCCGCGCCACGACTCCGAATGTTGGCGACTTCCGCCGCAGAATTCGTGCCGCAGTCCACCGCAATGAGGAGTCCCGGCGAGTGTTCCTCAAAGCAGCGCTCGACTCCCGATGCGCTCAGCCCGTAGCCGTCCTCGGCCCGGAGCGGGAGGAAGCAGCTCGCCTTCGCGCCGGCGGCAGTCAGAATGCGCTGAAGAAGCGCCAGCGACGCGACGCCATCGACATCGTAGTCTCCATAGAGGACGATTCCCTCACCCGCTTTAATTGCGCCGCGGACACGGTCGACCGCTTGCTCCATCTCCGGAAGAACAAAAGGGTTCTCCAGTCGTCGCAGGCGGGGCTCGAGAAAGTCTGCCGCCAGGTCGAAGTCCCTAAAGCCGTTTCGAATGAGGACCCGGGCAAGAAACTCCGGAACGCTCAACTCCCGGCTCAGGCGACGAACGGCGAGGTCGTCATCCTGGCCGGGAAAAATCCATCGCCGCTGCATTTCGCGATCTTAGGAACTCCTCAGCCAGATGGCAATTCTATCCCGGTGTGGTAACACGCGATATGGATGACCACGGGGCTCACGGCAGTGTTCACTGCGCGGCGCCGACTTGGTAGGTCACCAGGAGATAAAGGTCTTCGATAGCGTCTGCGCTCAGGCTTCCGCTCGTGACTTCAAAGCGCCAGATGGATTCGTCCTTGGAGAGCGCTTCGGCGAGCGCGAAGTGGCTGAGAGGAAGTCCCACTTGCTCTTGGGTAGAGAACGCTGTGCCCGCTATTTGGTTAATCTCCAGTGTCAAATCATCCGAATCGACAGTCTCGCCATCCTTCGGTCTGAGCAACAAATCGATCCGGCTGACGGCTAATTCGCGATCCTTGACGAAGTACGGGAAGTAGCGCTTGCTCATGCGCAATTCGGTCCCTTGCGCAGGGGACATTAGCTGATGGAGTTCGTTAGGAAACTCTCGCTTTAGGCTAATGAGCCGCTGCAGTCCTGCTCCCTGGTCGGCAAGCTCATCGAGCCATTGGTTGATCGTCGTGCTGACATGGGTAGTCACTACATCCCTCAATGCGTTGCCGCCGTCGCGCGAGGTATAGCTCATGTGAAGGATAGCATCGGAAATGGTGTTGTAATCGAATGGCCGTAATTGTTCCGGAAGTGAGAGTCTCCATCGGCTGATAGCGCCGGCTCTCTCAAAAGGAAGGTAACGTTCGTCCTGGAAGTTTAGCTGGAAGAGACCGCTGTCATTTTGTCCGCTGCTTGTCGCAATGGACTGGACGCCAGCGAGGTCGTGACGGAACTTTGGGTCCTCCATACCGGTATAAGCATAGTCCTGCTGTGAGTTGCCGCTGATTCTCACCCGGTTGCTCAGCAGCGTCAGCGTTGCGTTTACGTTCGTATATGGCCCAACGACGCACGGAATCGTCACACTGACGGATTTGATCCGACGCATGTAGTGCCCGGGATAACCAACGTCAAAAGCCAGTTCAGGAATCTCGAAGTCGCAACTCCCGACTTCGCGCAGACCAAGCAGTCCACTTGGGGCGAGTAGGGCGAGCGAAAAGTGCTGAGTGATTTCATACTCACGCCGGTTCTGCTCCAGATAAGCAACTTCCATCCGCTTCAGGTCGTGTGAAAGTCGCTCGCCAGAGAACAAGCCCTTCTTCAAGGTGTCCCAGTAACCGAACTGAATGAAGTTCGATTCGGATTCTGCGAGTCCTAATTCATAACGATAGGCCCGCTCGGCTCGTTTCGCCACCTCATAGGCGAGTTGATGGCTCTGGAAGTATACCGCGGAAATCTGCGAGATCATCCAGCTGTAGAGTTCCTGAGTCGTATATTTGCCGCGCATGAACTCATCCACGCCCTTTGCGTTCTCGACTTGCAGTTCGTGGTTCTTCAAATCCTGTTCGGCGACGATCAATCGAACTTCAGCGGCTATGATCTGCTTTTGGACCTGCGTGACCTCGGCCTGCGCCTGCGCGGCCTGAAAATCCCAATCTTCCTGGCGCCGCTCATAGCCCGCTTCGGTCAGGGCCTTGCCAGCCTCATGGGTCGCCTTTTGCGCAGCCATCACGAAGGATTGGCTGATGGCGCTCATGTACGACAGGATGTTCGACCCGCCCCATCGGCCTTTCACGGTTGGACTGCTAAAACCTCCTTCGATTCCGATATCGAAATCGGGCAGATAACCGAACGCGGCCCGAGCCATCTCGATCGCATTGCTACGAATCTGGTGTTTTTGAGCCTCTTCAAGCTTGTCGAGATGGTGTTGTTCCTTGACGCTCTTTCCCTCGCGGCTTTCGTAAAAGGTGCGTCGCTCTTCAAGGACTCGTTTCGAAGCCTCGAGAGCCTCCTTGGAAGCTTTCGCCTCATCAATCTGCCCCCGCTTAGTCTCCCGTATCGCTTCGAGAATCTGAATTTCGTGGGTCGAACGCAACAACGACAGTTCTTCGGCATCCTTCTTTTCCAACGCAGCGAGCAGAGTGGCTCCTAGACTCTTCACCTCATTGATGATCTCGTTGGCTTTTGACGTCAGTGTATGAAAGCGGTAAAGCGGCGGCGGGGCATTGAGGTCACTTAGCACGGCACCGATGTCAAGACCGGCGGCCGCTGCTTTGACCAGCAGGCCAGGATCAATTGGCGGAGCGAACAATGCCAACTGGCGCTCTACCCCCTCGATGTTCAGGCAATGGCGGATCTTGAACAGCCGGTCGGCGACCGTGTCCCAGTAGCCCATCAGCTTGTCGTTCTTGGGAATGCAGAAGAAGAGCGTGGGCCCGAGAACCGCCGGGATCGGTGCCGCCAGCGGCAAGTCGAGCACGAATCCGTTGTCAGGCGGCTCCACGCCAGGCGCGGCGAGCGGAAGGTCGGGTGCCAAGCCGCCGTCGCCCGTATTCAACGTAAAGTCGGTCGCGCCGAGAACGCCGCTGATGCCACCACCGCTCGCGTCGGCATCCATCGGATAGACGACGGTCTCAAGATCGATGAGTGCGTTCGAGAAATCGTCCAGGTGACCCCGGAGTTGATTGAAGGTCTCGATCACTTGGCCATTGATGGTCTTGCGCGTCCCTTCGTGCGCCGGAATCTCCTTCGGTCGCTCGCCGAGAATTTCGCTTGCCAGGATGTAAAGCTGCGTTGCCTCGTTAATTGATTCGCGGGTGTCTTGGCGGAAGAGTTGGTCGCTCCAGGCGATCAGGTTGTCGAGATAGGCCATGACCACCGCCTTCATGTAGGCTTCGTTCCGCATCCGCGCAATGAGGTGCGGGTTGAATGGTGTCTTGCGCCAAGCCTCGATCTGATCGCGCAGAGACTTGCGCTCGGCGAGTTCCGTGTTGCTCAGACCGCTCGATTTAAGCAGGAGCATGGCCCGCTCGATCGATTTGCCGACCCCATGCTCGAAGAAGGGTTTAATCTGCCAGACTCGCTCGGGCAAGGGTTCGTTGACTCCGGGCGAGGGGACGTACGTCGGGTCGAAGATGTAATGAAACCAGAGATGGGCCTCTACGAAGCGCTGGTTGGCGCTGAGCCGCTTGGCAAGCATAAACGGCGCATGGAAGAAGAGTTCCCAGTTGTAGATCGAGTAAGCGCCGCCGTAGGAGAAGTCAAATTCCTCAAATTGGCCGAGCATCAAGGCGACATCATCGATCGGCTTGTATTCTTCGGCGAAAGAAACTTTCAAGAAGACGCTATCAAGTTGCTGACGACGCAATTGTTTCACCAGATCGCGGCGTTCGGGCGGCTCCATCTCGAAGTCGGGCCTGAGTAATCCGTCAATGCCGTGACGGTTGAGTTGTTCGATCAGCAGGCAGACGTAAGGGTGATAAAAATTCTCAAACTGGAAGAACGTGGCTTCCCAGTGCGCGGGCAAACTATGAGCGATCGCAGCGGTTCCGGGTGACAAAATTGTTTTTGAACGCAAGACTCGCGTTACCTGTGTCGTGATGATATCGGGCAACTCGAG
The DNA here is from genome assembly GCA_963810765.1 of uncultured Verrucomicrobiae bacterium. Classification (GTDB taxonomy): domain Bacteria; phylum Verrucomicrobiota; class Verrucomicrobiia; order Chthoniobacterales; family Terrimicrobiaceae; genus DASTFP01. The sequence continues at coordinate 667,958 of CAWEOV010000004.1, read as the reverse complement.
TGGTGCGGTGTTCAGCTCAATCTTCTTCTTACCATTCGGCCCGGCGAAATCGCCGACATATATGCCTCGCGGCGCGACGAAGAACGTGCGCGAATCGTCCTGGTAGAAGAAGGGATTGCGTGAGCTTAGAGGTCGTTCAGCGTGTGAAGGGACTACATAGAACCTGCCGGGAGTCTTGCTGAGAACCTCTGCGCGCCCTTGCGAAATCTGATCTTGGAACCCTCCCACCACACCTGTTGAGGGCACGCCTCGCGCATATACACCCGTCGTAGTCGCAGCAACATTCAGTGCAAGACTGTGTGAGCCAGTCTCCTCCAGCCTGTTGAATACCCGCTGTGTGAACGGCGGTAGGTCGACCACTACAAAGCCACGCCTTTCCAATTGAACATCATCGCTGCATCCCGCAAACCGAAAGTGCGGTGGAGGAAATTGTATCTCCTTGCCTTCCTTGTCCAGGATCTCGCAGGCGATGAACAATTCTTTGCTGTCATCAAGATAGCTCCAGAATGAGAAGCGATCCTTTTCGGGTAAGTCATACGTCGATGTTGTTTGAATGACATCGTTTGATACGCGTTTCGGCGACCACTTCGCGTCGCGATACTCGCTCCAGGCCAGCAGTATCTCGTAAAAACGCTGCGGTGCCGCGTTCTCGGCCAGTTCCTCGACGGCTTTCTCCAGAAACATCGGCCAGAAGAGATAAAGACGGCGATTCCAGACTACCGGCACGAGGTGATCGCCTTCGATGTCGGCCTCAACGAGCTCCCACGGAGTCCAGTACCGCTGGTCAACCCATTTTCGGTAATAGTAAAGGTGCGGCGAGCTGCGTGTACGAGCGATCACGTGCAGGATGTCGCGATCGACCTCCCATTGGCGGTAGAGGCCGCTGATTTCCAATTGGGCTACGCGGTCGAGGTCTCGCAGATACTTTAGGTACTCGCGCTCGACCGTCGAGTCGTTGACCTCATCCTGCAACAGACCGCTTTCAAGATTGACAAAAAAGGGTGTCTTATCGTCGCGCAGTTCCGGCTCGATCCAGTTCTCCGGGTAGAGGAAGATTTTGCGGTTGGCCTCCCAAACGCGGTAGTTCTTCATCCAGGCCCATTCTTTGGCGTCTCCCGGCGTCAGCTCCACTTCGGGTTCCAGATTCAACAAGCATCGCTGAACAAAGAGCTGGATCGAATTGGTCGCTAGGACAACGCGGGAGGTCAGCATGCACGGCTCCATCTCCACGTCGATCAGGAAGTGGGCGTAAAGGTCGTTTGGCCCCCGCAATTGCTGGCGCACCTCATTGAGCGCAGCCCAGGTGGCAGCGCCGACGATGCCGTCCGATGTCAGGTTGTTGGCTTCTTGAAACGCGATCACCGCGTCTTCGGTTTTCCTGCCAAAGATGCCATCCACTTTGAGCGGAGGGTTGGCGCCAGCGGCGTTGAGCTTAAGCTGGAGTTCTTCAACGGCGAGTCGATATTTCGGGTCTTGCTGGATGGTCGGCTGCGGGGTTTCGAAAGTTGGGATGATGACCCGTGTCGTGTGCAGAAGGTGCCCGACCAGGGAGTCGCGCTGCTCGATGCGCAGATCGTCACGAATCGGTCTCGCGGCGCTGAGCCATTGCTGCCGGTCAGCGAACTTTGCCCGCGCCGCCTGCTTGATCGCTCTGGCAATAGCCGCAGCAATTGTCGAGTCCGGCGGCGGCGCAGCCCACCGCCACGCCTCTTCCGCCGTGACACCGAGTTGCGCCAGCAGCTCGAAACATCTTTTCAGCCGCATCAGAAACTGTCCGTCTGCGAAGCCTTCACGAAACTCCAGGTCGAAGCCATCAGGCCCGGTCAGGAATTCAAGGTCGTCGCGATCCCATTCCGTCCGCGCGGCAAGCGCATCGAGAAATTCATTGCGAGTCAGTTGTTGGTTGTCCAGATCGCTGAAGATTGCGAACAGCGTCGCAACCCCTTCCGGCAGCTTGGCTGCGGCACGAAAAAGGGTCACCATCGCCAGCCAGCGCTCGAACAACAAGGCGCCCGAGCGCTGGGTCGCAAGTGGCAGAGCGTTCAGATCAAGCCATCCCACCGCCGCTCCTCTTGTGATCGTGAAGGCGACCTGTTCTGGTGGCACCGTGAGCGCCTTGAGCAAGATCCCAATCTTTGCCAGTCGGTGGAAAGCAGCGATCTGCTCAGGCGACTCCTCAGTCGCCAGGAATACGGAGAGGATGGATTGGTTGGCGTCGTTTGGGGCAGGAACAAGGTCGCGCAGGAGCGGGTCGGCGACTTCAGAGACGAGACCCAGCGCGGTCCCCAATCCCTCAACTACAAACGCCTCGCTGGCGACGCGCGAAAGATGAATAAGCAGACGTTGCAAAACATAATCGAACCGCTCCTCAGGCTTCGTCAGTGGGCCGGGATCAATCAATTGTTGTACGGCTTCGACCGGGTCGAGAAATTGCGCGAAGAGGTCATTGACCAGCGCGATCTGGCTGGTCTTGTCCTCTAGCGAGCTGCCGTTGAGCAACGCCACCGCCCGATTGACGAGGTCGTTCGGCAAAATCAGAGCGAGATCCTCAGCCGTATGTGCGCCAATCGGATCAGGAGAAAATTCGTGGCCGGCGGCGATCTGCTGCACTCCCGCACGAAGTCTGGCGAGAAATTCAGCGATTTGAGCGTCCGTCATCGCCGTCGGAGCAGCGACGCGGTGACGCAATAGATAGTTGAGTGTCGGCAGATCAAACCCTGATTCGCGGACCAGCCGCGTTCGCTCGGCGAAACTCTCGGTCGCGGCCGCTCCGTCGAACGGGTCTATCCCCGCGAGAGCACGGAGCGCGACATAATCGCGGACAGTGATCTTCAGCGCCTTCGCCAATGTCGCGGCTTTGTAAAGCCGGGTTAGATTGGCCAGATTGAGCTGGTCGTCCGGCAATTCCTCCTCCAGGAGCAACACGAGATCATCCGCGCCGATCCCGAGCGCAACAGAAATTTCGGCAATGTGCTCGCTGATGGGCAGATCGGGATCGCTGAGTTCAGTCCGGGCGTTATTCAACCTGAAAACATCAAGCTCCGGCGGATTGACAGTCGGCTCGTTGAAAACCCGGTCGTAGAGCGACGGCTCGCGATCTCGCGGTTGCGTCTCGAGCCTGGGCGTCCACCATGCGAGCATCGTCGCGAGCGATATCTTCAAGCCTTCGCGGAGACGTTTGACAGAGGCAAGCCGGGCGAGCGCGTCGTCGTTGAGAACGCTCACGCCAAGCGCCGCCAACGTATCGCCAAGTTCGTTGATCGGCCAGGCCAGCTTGCGTTGAAGGCGAACGAAGCGATGTATGCGTCTGAGGCTGGGGGTTGACAGACCCGTAATCGTAGCGGTCGCGAGATTGCAATCTGCCCCTGCGAACTGAATTTGCATTGCGCCGCCCGGATCAATCGATCGTACCTCGAGCAACTCGACCATCTCCTCGTAGGAAAGCCCGGAGCGTTCGAGGACAACCGCGGCGCGCCGTTCGGCCAGCAACTGGTTGAACCCCGCCGTGTCCATCCCCCACATCTGACGCGTCGTTTCAGTATCGGCGGTAATGATCGAGCGTTCGCGCGGGGTTAGTCCCAGGTATTCAGCGCTCACCTCAACCGGCAATGGCGCTGCGCCTTCGCGGCGAAAACGCTCCATCAACACGTCGCGCCCCACGCCGAGTTGGGCCAGGTAGCGTCGAGCTTCCGCCGCCCACAGATCGAATGGCAGTCTCCACGGGTAGACCACGTTCGCCAGAATGTTGTAGGCCGCCTCGTTGATGTGTTCGGGGTTGGAGCCGAGCGCGTCAGCGTCCCCTTCGGTTTGAAAAGGGAAGCCGCCGTTTGGCGCGACAGCTTGCTCCAATATCTCGTCGACCAGATCAACGTGCGGCAAGACCGTGTTGGTGTTGTGACAGGTCAACCCGATCTCGCCGATGTCCCATCGGCGTCGCGATTCATCCTCCGGGTTGCCGAACATGACGTCCAGCGCCGTCCGGCCTGGAGTTTTCGCCGGTCGGTTCATCAGGAAGTGAAGAATGTCCACGAGGTAAGCCGCCGGACTGTAAACTGAAGCGCAATGCTCGCACTGGCACAGGTCGAGCGAGCCGAAGAGCTCTTCCAGATCCGGCACCCCCTCTCCGAATAGATGCGGCGCGATGATGCCCGGCGACGTCGGGTTGAAGAGTTTCGATTGGCTGAGCAACAGCAAGGCGGTGTCGGACTGGCGCGCGGCGTTGGTGTAAACCTGTTCGGCAGCCGCCGCGCCGCCGAGTTGCTGAGCCCGCGAGCGGACGAACTGCGCTGGGCCCATTCGTCTGATCTTGAATGCGGAATCAACGTCGCCGGCGATCAACGCCACTGTCTTCGCTTTGTTGAAGTGCGGCGCGATATTCATCATCCGCTGAACGGCGTGCAGCTGTCTGACCGCGGCCTCGCGGTCGGCCACGCCGTCGAGCGCGTCCGGATGATCACGGAGAAATTCGTGCGTCCGCATCGTGCGAAAATCGAAGTCGGGGTTCCGCCGCAAAAACGTCAACGCCGGTGCGAATGTACTCTGGTCGATCTCGGCCAAACGGTGCGTCAACGCCGCGGTTGGGAAGAGCGCCTCGACCATGCGCGGCAGGAAATCGGCGTAACGCGCCTCGCGCTCCTCTTCCTTTTCTCCCAACAAGGCGGGCGCGCCGATGCGGCTGTTGCCTCCTTGTCCCTTGATCAATCTTTCCCAATCATCGCGATTGAAGCGTGCCAAGTCACGCAGGTTGCGTCCAAGTTCGCCCGTCTGGCGCATCCGGATCAGCTCGCTTACGAGCGGCGGATGGTTAATTGCAATCGCCGCTGCCCCGACGGTGTACTGAAGCGATTCGATCTCCTCCTCGCTCAGGCCCGGTTGCCCGCGCAACTGCTGCCAGAACTCTGTGACAGTCCCATGGCGATCGAGGTAAGCCGTGACAATTGTTTGGTGTCGCTGTTGTGGCACACCGGCGATGTCGAGCAACCTGCGAAAGGTGGGGCGATCGGGCGTTGGCTCGCGTAACGCCAGTCTCACAATCTGTCCCTGCAGTTCGCGCAGGATTTGTGGGATCTGATCCTTGGTCTGCGCGCTCACGATGTTTGCGCTCGCAGAAGTTTCGATCGCGAATCGCAATGTCTCAGGCGGCTGCGCGATCAGCGCGATCAAGTCAGTAGGCAGCCCTTGCCGCACAAGTGCGTAAAACGGTTCGGCCTGCATCCCGGCCTCACGCGCCATTTGTGAGCCGGCAACCAGAAGCGCAAGGTGCTCCCGATTCAAATCGTGCGCGCAGGCGAGCAACTCGACATCCGCCGGTTCAAGCGCCTCAATCCTGATCTGCTCGGGTCTCAAGATCGGCGCCAGCCTCTCCTGAAGCTGCTTGAATTCGGACGGCCCGCGAAAAACGCCGTCCGGAGTCAAGTCGACGATCTCCAGCGGACGCGCCTTACAGATGAGGGGGGAGGTCGCGATCAACAACCCCGCCGTGTCGCTGGCTTGAACCAAAATACTGATCGGTTTTTCAATGGGTTGGTACTCGATGCTGTAGTCGCCCGTCGCAGCTGTCGTCGCTTGACCAAGAATGTCATTTGTTCGAAGCCGCTTTCGGACCGCCTTGACGATGATGCCCCTTAGTGGATCGCCATCGGATTGCCGCACTTCCCCTCGAACGATGAACAACTCAGGTCCGAGTTCATCCACATCCTTGTTAATTAACCGCGCGGTCTCCTGGTCAACGACCCCCGTCGGTTCACGTGCGTGGCGTTTTTGAAACTCCTGAACGGCTAGGAAGGTCGTCGAGCCGAAGAATCTTTCGGGATCCACGATCTGCGTTTTGAGTTTGAGCTGGCGCAGTTCGGATTGGAGAAGCTTGACGTCGTCGCCGCGCAGGTTGGGTTCGAGATTTCGGCCTTGGAGTTTCATTTTTAGTTCAGCCGCCGCGTCTTCTGCGAGCGGCATTTGTCGTCACAAGAGCAGGTTTAGTCCGGACGCACCTGATTGCCTGCAGAGAGCAACGCGGCGGTATATCTGTAGTTAGCACCATATCTCTTGCAGCGAAATTTAACTGCTCAGTTCGAGCTACCCTAAGTCTGTCTCATTCAAATATACTGGTCTCCATCCTCACCTGATGTTCAGCGCGAGTCCCTTGGCCTCTGGAAAGCTAGATCTATGAGCTACGATTATCGTTACGAAGCATGTGTTGCTGCCCGTGGTTCTGCAATGCACGACAAGCTTGAAGTCCTCATTGACAAGAGCCACGTCATCCGAACGCTTCATGAGCTTTCGGACACCTCCGACGCAACGGCAGCATACGCGCGTTGCAAACACTCAGCCTTGCTCCGGTTTAAGGATAGCAAGGAGTAAAACAAAGCGGGAGACGCCCCTTGAGCAGTTGTTCCTGAGACGACGCAGAAAAATAGAAGAGGGAAAAGTGGCAGCAATGGTTTAACCAGGGGATGAGTTGCATGCATATGTTGAGGCGCTTTGCTTGGCCACGCAGGGATGTTTTCTTTCCCCTTTCTAAATACTCCACGAATGACATGCACTAGAATCTCGGCTTTTTCCAGTTGCTACCCTGAGGCGGTTTCACAACACGTGTCTGTTTGACCACATCTGGGCCTATTTCGTCTTCCAAATTCACCATAGTTTCTGCAAAGCCTCGCGCACTCTTCTCGTCCACGCCGTGCTCCTCCATCATCCACTTTGTAAGTTTCTGAACCCTCTGCGACCGACTCTCCGGGCCACCAGGTGGCTTGCCGCCACCGGGTGGCTTACCCCCTCCGGGTGGCTTACCACCACCGGGCGGCTTACCCCCTCCGGGTGGTTTGCTTCCTCCGAGCGACTTCGGGACGCTTTTGGGCACAAGGCTGCCCGCGGTATAAACAGTGGTCGCGATTGTCGCGCTATGTTCGACGACACCGCCAAACCCCGCGACAATTCTTTCCACGTTTCCCGTCTCGATGCCTTGGGCGGTTACTTGGGTAGCAGCATCAAGATTCTTGGGAGCTTTCAGCGCGGTGGAACCGATGGAAGCCGCCAAATTCAGAGCGCCGATTGGACCATAGGTCGCCAGTCCTGCGGCGGCTTCGATTTCCGTCTTGGCGATTTCTTTGGTTTCTTCGGAAACCTCAATGCCAACTGCATTCGCAGCGGACGCTGCAACCTCAACAGTCAAATCTGTCGCTTCACGCAACGCGAAATCCGCCCCCTCCTCAACTCTGTTAGCCGCTGATTCGAGAGACTCACCGAGCCCATACGCGCGCTCCTCGACAAGGGTTACCGTCTCTTCAAATCTGTTGTACCAACTGCCTTGAGTTCCGGTAGGATCCAAAAAGGTTACCGGATTGCATGACACGCAGCGGTACAAATTTATCCCATCCTGAAGTCCAATTGGGTCCGCTGCGATCCAACGACCGAGCCACGGCGCGTAATATCGCCTTCCATGGTAATTCAATCCAGTTTCCGCATCCCGCTCTTTTCCGGTGTAGCGATATCGCTTCTGACTAACTTCTAACGCGCTCGGTCCCGCTTGATACGAGGTGCTCCCGTAGGGGTAATACTCTTCGTAAGAAATGACGCCTCCGTTTTCATCAAACTCCAGCGCCGCTGAACCGAGATGATTCCCGACTTGATAGCGGATGCGTTCCGCTGACGAGCCGTCGCCCCCCTCAGCGAGTGTCTCCACAAGCGCGATGCGCTGGTCGTCATCCATTACATGCAGAGTCTCACGCTGCAGAGTCGTCGTGGTTCCATTGGATTCGAACTCGCGAAACACCTCGAAGCCTCCAAGGTAAACTCGGTCGCGCCGGCGCGTGGCCGTTTGTCCCGCAGCCGGTTGTCGTTCAGTTACCTTGCGCACACGTCGACCTGCGGCATCATAGGCGTAGTAAGTACGCTCGCCGACCTCATTGTTCACGACCTGCTTTTGAATGGCTTGGAGCTGATCTTTGAAATTCCATTCCATTAGCGACAGATGAGGCATCCGGGTAATGTTCCCCTGAATATCATGGGAGTATCGCTCGATGGTGCTTTGCAATCCGTGGCCGCTGACGGTGGTTCGGGTGAGCCGGTTGCTCGGTATCATCGCAGCCGCCTCTGCTGGAATCAGGCTGATTTCCTCATAATCATAAAATCTTCGCCACGTTCCCTGTCCATTGCCCGCGAAATGATGGAGCGATTGGAAATTGCCGACTTCGTCATATTCGTACCGCTCGGTATATCGCCGCATCGCCTGTCCATCGTGCGGATGGGGCAGGTTCACGCGGAACTCGTCATTCCAATTGGTTTGCGGTTGCGACGCCTGCCCGATGTGTTCCCGACCTGTGGCTTCGATGAGGCGATAAGTCGCGTCGTAGGAATATTCGGTATGCGGATCGGCAGCCTGATTGTTGAAATAGATAGTCTGCGACGCATCGTCGCGTATCTGTGTGATGTTGCCCAGTGGGTCGTAGAAGTAGCTGAGAGATTGGAGTTGAGTGCTGATCGACCGTGTCGTGAGCAGCCGAGTCAGCCGAAACGTAAATCGATCGTGTTCGTAGCTCGTCCGAATACCGTTGTCGTATACTATCGACTCGCGTTGCCCCTTCGCATTGTAGTCAATGTCATTGACGAACGAGGTGAGCGTATCGGCGCCGCGCAGGTTTGCCTCGATGCGTTCCAGCAGATTGCCTTGGTTATAGGTGCGATGGATGCGACTGTCGTCCGGTGTGGTCATTGTCATGACGCGATTGAGCGCATCATAGGTGGTGCTGCTGGCGAGCGCTGATTCCACCGCTGGGTTGAGGTTCCAATTCGCCGGGTCTCTGTAATTTACCAGCAGTTGGCGAGAGAAACGCAGCAGGTTGCCCTTGAAGTCGTAGACCTCGCTCGTCAGCACGCCCGCCCCATCAAAGACCTGAAACACGCGTCCGCGATGATTGAATGCGTTGCCTTGACCTTCGCCATAGATCGTGCGCTGGAACAGAATCTCCCGGCCGGTATCGTTCGCATCGGCTCCTATCACGAACGACCGCGTGGGACGGCGGAGTTCGTCGTATTCCGTTCGAAACACATGACCTCGGCTATTCCAACCGCGGATCGAGTTTCCGGCGGCATCATTGAGCATCCAACGTTCGCCCGCATCCATGCTAACGCTGTGAACTCGATTGCCGAGCATGTCGTAGTCGTAGCGCATCACTGTGCGATCCCTGGCGTCGATGACGTCTCGCTGGTTACCTTCGATATCCAACTCGAAGCGCGTCCGATAGGTTTCTTCCACTGTAGCGCCGGCACGCACCAGCCTGTTATGCGCAATGGCGAGGAAGGTGCGGCTCAGACTGTCAAGGTGAGCCACTGCCGGCGTAGCAGCATGTGCGGCGGCCTTGTTCGCGGTGTTCCTTTCCTCGACGCCGAGGGAGCCGTCAACGCGCCGCGCGTGCCAAGTCGGCAAGTATTGGGCCTCTGGCAGGCGACGGAAGAAATCTCCAATGTCGGGATCGGTCTTGGGATCGACTACCAGCACAGTATCGTTGACGTCCCAAGTTTCCTGCCGCCACGGATCGAACACTACTTTCTCCCACGTGTGATTCGGGTGCAGTGTCGCGACTACGCGCTCGACCGGGTCGTAAAAGAGCACCGGGCTTACACCGATGCGCACGTCGAACTCGAAACGGTGCGTGTCCGTAAAAAATGGCTCGTACTGACGGACGGGCTTGCCCTTGTTGTTAAATACCTGCCAGCCGCTGCCCACCCAGCGTGGGTTGAAATCTTCCGGCGTCATCTCCGGCTGACCGTCTGCGCCCACAATGATTGTTCCGTGCACATCGCGCCGGGGCACTGGGCCTGGTTCGGCCTGGATTTTCCTTTGGATCTCGCGGCCGAAGCCATCGGAGTAGGAGAAGCTATGCTGAATTTTCAATCCGCCTGCTGGAACCGGATCGCTGTCATGTGTCTCGCGGGCCAGAGTATAGACGACGGCGGGCTGCGGGTCGGGGTGCTCTTTGGTGCGAAAGTAGGCGAAAAGGTCGTAGACCAATCTGGTGCTGGCGCGGCGCAAGATGGCCTGTGGATCGGCGAGCGGGTTTTGCAGGTGGTCGATGATTGCGGCCTCGGTTAGATCGGCTTCGAAGCCCTCCAACAAGTCCCCTTCGACCAGTGCGGGAGGGGGCTTGCCCATCACCGCTGTTCCCACGACCATACCCAGGGCATCGAAGGCGACAGCGGTCCGGTTGCCGTTGGGGTCCGTCACCCAGTAGGGCTGCAGTATGCGATAATCGATCCTGACCTCGGTGTTGCCGGTGTCGTCCTGTGTTGCGACGGTGACGACGTTGCCCAATGCATCGCGAGATTCGACCATCATCAGGTCGTATGCGTCGTAGCTGATGAAGTTCTCGGTGCTGACAGTATTGGTGTGGAAGGGATCGCGGTAGCGGCGTGGGAGAAAGAAATGCTGGCGAGCGTGGGCAAGTTCTTGTGCTGGTGTGTCTCCGCTGTCCGGCGAAAAGAATATCTGTCCCGAAGGGATCCACCAGTTCGCATCGTCTTCGGTATGGATATAGCGGCCGTCGGTCTCGAGGATGGCGTTGGTCAGCCGCTCACCGTAAACCGCCGCCAGGAGCTCCGGAGCGAAAGCCAGCTTGTAGTTTTCGAAGGGGAGCGCCATCGATTGCAAACCGCCGAGCGGCAAAGCGCCGGCCAGGTCGTTGCGGCGATAGAGGGTAAGCACGTGTTCAATGAGGCGGCGGCGCGGAGCGGGCAGTGTCTTCTCGTCAATGTGCCAGTCTCCGTACGGCAGGTCATGATTGCCGTCGCTGACAGTGGCAATGACTTCGTTCAGCTTTTCGAAGCGAAAGAGGTTGGTTGCTTCCGCCATCGGCAGGTCGGGAGGATCTACTGGGTTGGCCTTGAGCAATTCATAGGCGCGCATCTCGCACGGCAAGGGCGTGCGGTAGCCGTCCGGCTCGTTAATGAAGTTGGTGAAAAGATTTTCGGTGAACGTGATGTGCGTGAGCCTTTGCTTCTGCTGGTCGGCTGTCGTCAAATCGGGGTCGTCGTGGCGGCGTCCGTAGCCAATCGCGACTGATCTAAGAACGTTGCCAAACGGATCCACTTCGAGCGTGATGGCGTGTGTGACGCGCGGGTCAGCCAGCTTCCTGGTCCCCACGTCGTAGAGTTTGCGTTCGAAATGGTAATCTATTGATTCGCGGGGGTGAGCGAACAAAACGGCATTGCGTTGGCCAGCCGCAGGCTGCAAGAGTTCGACGGTGTAATTTTGCTCGGTGACGCTGTACGGGCGGTCTTCGGCATTGGTGCGATCGAGGGCATAGACTTCGCGGCGAAGCACGGAGCCTTTGAGAGCGCGGCAGGCTTCGCGAATTTCGTCCGCGGTGAGTTTCCAATCGATCGAGGCATCGATTTGTCTGAGCGTCTTTGGCACAAGGGTGTCCGGCAGGAGTATGGCCTGTAGTTGCTCGTCGGTCAGACCCGCAATTCCCTCGCTTTCGTCCCCTTCGTGGTAATACTCGTCCTCGAACTGTTTCGTGATGGGTTCGCCCCCAAGGTAAGCGCCTGTGTGGAACCAGGTTTTGGTGTAGGCGGGAGGCACGTAGGATGACTCGTCAATGTTCGTCGGCTCAGGCAGCGTGCCACTCTCCTTGAGCGATGCGAATTCCTCGGTGTCGAACTGCTCGACCATCCCGAAGCCTCGGAACTCGCGTTCGACGCCATCGAAGTAGCCGTGATGATAGTCGTAGCGTGTGACGAAGCGGTTGCGGCTGATGCGGTCGAGTATCTCAGCCCGCTCGACCACGTGAACGGGGAAAGGCAATCGCGTGATCCACGGCTTTCCGCCGGCCTTGTCTGCAAGGTAGAACTTTGTTGATGCGGCGTACTGCACGCGCGTTTCCGCCCCCAGATTGTTTTTCATCCCGATCATCAGGTGGGGTTTTTGTCCACCCATCAGATCGATGTAGCGCATAGGTCGCTCCGCATCGCCGGGCAATGGTGACGACCAGACCAGACACGCTGTCCCGTTGCCCAACAGATCGACGACCGTTGCCGACGACGAGCTGTCCGTGCACGGGAGGTGATTCAGCCTGCGCGGTGCGCTCCAGGAATTGCCCGACTGATTGAAATAGAGAGCAATTCCCTCGCGCTCCAGGTAAATGATATCGGTGACGCCGGAGCCGTCGATATCTGCAAGGCGGATGCGCTTTTGGTCGAATTGGTCGATGTGGTCGAAGCGAGGCGAGTTGTCCATTGTGACCTTGGCCCCAAAGTGGCCGTAACCGAGGTTCGGCCAATAGCAGACCTCGCCATTGCGGATGCGCACCAAATCGGTGAGGCCATCACCAGAGATGTCCGCGAGGTAAATGGATTGCTCGCCGTCGTCGAACACAAGGCGCGGCCCCTTTTCTTCGTCGATCGCCTGTCGGACCAGTTCGGCCGGACCAAAGCCCTCTTCGGCCAATGAGGAATGCCATCGAAATACTTCGTCTTCCGAAATCAGGATGTCGGTGTGGCCATCGCCATCGAGATCGATGAATTTGAGATTGGGATCGCGGGTATCGAGATTTGGAAAGGAACGGAAGGGACGCAAGGATTCCCAGCCGGAATCGATGGTGCGCTCGAAGAAACCTGGGGCGGTACCTTCGAAAGTGACGAGGTCCGGCTGGCCGTCACCGGCGAGGTCCATGAATTGCGCATGGGCACCGGCGAGGCCGGGTGCTGGTTTCGAAGCGACAAGTTCCACAGGTCCAAAGAGCGCCTCGACCCGCTCGGAGTCGTCCGTTCTGACGATGTTGATGGGGCTGAGGTTGCGCTTGTAGAACCAGCCATCAGCCTGTTCGGTGAGAATGCCAGAGAGCCCCTCTCCGTCCAGATCCACCCACTGGTACTGTGAGCCGTCGAGGCCGTAGGGCAGGTTTTCAAGGCTGTCCTCACTAACCTCGCGAATCTCCTCTTGAATCCTGGCTTCGCTGTAGGTGAACTCGATCGGCGGAAGGGATTTTTTGAGGTGGGCGTTCAGGCTTTGGCGTTTATAGCCCGACTGTGTCGCTGAGACCAGGAGTGAGAAGATGGGATTGCGGGCGTTGGCGGGATCTTCCTCGAAGGAGTAGGTGAGATCGGTTGAGCGCACGAGACAGTCAGTGCCGACGTCCGGCTCGTCGACGAAGTGATGGAACATCAAGACCCGCTGGCAAAGCCGATAGGTGCGCACTTCAAAACCGGCGCGGTAGGAGGAAAATGGATCGTTGCGGACAGACCACGGGTGCGAGTCATCCGGCGTCGGTGAGTTCGTGTCGTGTTCGCCGTAGTCGAAGACCGCTTCAAACATCCAGTCTGTTGGGAGAGGCGTGGGCGATCCATTCGAGGCGTGGTTCGGGAAGTACGGTGTTTGGTTCCCGTAGCGAATTCGCTTGAGGTAACGGTTTACCGAGCGCGAATTGCTCGCGCCTGGATTGTCTGTGCGATTGCGTTCGTGTTGCTGCGCAACAACGATGCCGGCAGAGTCTTCCTGCTTGTAGTCAAAGACGATGATGTTGCCCTTGTCGTCGTAGCTCTGGCAAATCAGCCAGCTGAAGATTCGCGTGGCATCCGTCGGATCGACGATGCGGCTCTCTTCGGTCCTTCCGTAAAAGGTCGCGATGTTGTCCCTCGAAATCGAACGCCAAAAGCTGTCCGCAGGATCTACGACGTTGCTCCAGCGTTCGATACGCGCGAACAATCCTTCGATCCGGGGACGGTAGCGCTGGATGCGATACTCAACCCCGTTTACGTTGCGGGGCGGCAGGTTCTCGCGCACCCAAGTGTCACCGTCTTGAACCAGCAGCGGAACGAGATCTTCCGCGCCGGATAGGATGAACACATCGGACTCTTCCGCATCGCGATATTTTGGCAGACCCTTGTCAGTCTTGCGTGTGATCTGAGGAAGTCCCAGTGACCAGCCAAGCCCGAAAGGTCCATTGCCCGATCCGGAGTCGTAGGAGAGGGAAAGTTGCGGCCCAAATCCCGAGCGACCGGGACTCGTTGCGATGGGCACTGTCATCGACCCGGTGCCGGTGACGGGATTGGAGGCGAATCTTTCTCCCATGCCGCGGATCGCCCCACCGCCTTTTGGCAATGAGATCGATGGAGCAGTTAGTTGTGCTCCGCCAGCACGGGCCTCTTTCCGCGCATCGTTGGCAAGGTCGAGCTCTGGCATTCGCAACCTTCTAGGACTTCTCTCGAGACGAACCTCCGGAATCCTGCGTCAACGACCTCGACTACAACCTTGTAGCCGGCATCGCTGATGCCGGTTCCCTCGATTTCTTTCGGAAATTTACTTCCGCATTTGGTCTAACTGAAGAACGAGAGTGTTGGAAACCGATGGCAATTACAAGCGAAAACTGATGGACCACTATTGGCGCAGAGCCGGTCGATTCTTGCCTATTCGATTTAGAAGTTGCCGTCTCCAAGCCACTCGGCAACCATGTTGTAGAGCCACGCTCCGATTATCCCGGATTTAGCATTCGGATCATCTCAGCGGCAAGCCGAGGCCCTTCCCCGCGCTCTTCGTGTTTGAAGTAGACGAAGGCGTCGCTCCATTTGCCCTCGTTCGAACGCAGAAATTCCGCCCAACGGGCGATGTCCGCCGCATTGTAATCTTCTCGTCGCAAGCGCAAGTAGCCGAAGCCGGCTGTCGCAATCGCCGGCGTGCTAAGCTTCGCGCTCTCCGCGATGCAAAGTGCCGCATTGTGGGCGCGAAGATTCTCGAAAACCTCATCATCCAGCCATGAGTCGTGGCGAAACTCGAACGCGGCGCGAATGCCATCTGGCAGCTCTTCCAGAAAGGCGTTCAGGGCCTGCGCGTCCTTCTTGAACGATGGAGGCAATTGGAAGAGCAACGGCCCCAGCTTTTGCTCCAACCCCTGGATCACTCCAAAGAAGTAGTTCAGAGATTCAGCGCAATTTTGTAGTTTGGCAAAATGCGTAATGCGTTGTGGCGCCTTGAGGCTGAACGCGAACTTTTCAGGAGTCAGCTCGTACCAGCTCTCAATCGTCTTGCCGCTTGGAATCCTGCGAAAGGTATAGTTGATCTCAGTCGTTTGAAATCGCTCCGCATAGAATGGCAACATTTTGGCCGCCGGTAACTTCGCGGGATAGAAAACTTCCCTCCATTCCGTGTACTGAAAGCCCGAGGTGCCGATCCAGAAGTTCATATCCTCATCATAGCACGACCCACAGCATCACCTCATCTTTTGGCGGAATTTCCGGCAGCCGGGTTGGAATTGTTCGGCCGGCGCCGACTTTCGCTGCTTGCGGGTCGCGAAATCGTGGTCTAGGGGTGACGGCGTTGCACGGATGAGCTCCTTCGAACAAACTAACCATTACATTCGCGAAGCTTCTCGCACAATGGAGCTTGGCGCGCGTGTTGAACGCCTCCTTCTCACGCCTGAGGGAGAACACCACGTCACGGTTCCCATCGAGAGGGACAACGGAGAATTGGCGGTGTTTGCCGGGTATCGCATCCAGCACAATTCCGCCCGCGGGCCGATGAAGGGAGGCCTGCGCTTTCACCCTTCGGTGGATGCCGACGAAGTCCGCGCGCTGGCATCGCTGATGACTTGGAAAACCGCGCTGGTGAATATACCTTTCGGGGGTGCCAAAGGCGGAATCGCCGTGGATCCAACGGAGCTTTCCTCAGGCGAGGTAGAGCGAATGACCCGCAAATTCGTGCAGCGCCTCGGCGAAGAAATCGGCCCGCAAAGGGATATCCCGGCCCCAGACATGAACACGAATGCGCAGGTGATGGCGTGGGTGATGGACGAGGTACTCGAAGATCCACGGATTTGCGCCTGCCGTTGTGACCGGCAAACCGCTCGACCTGCACGGCAGCGAGGGTCGAGAAGCTGCGACCGGTCGCGGCGTCGTTTTCGTTGCGGAAGAGTTCCTGAAAGATTGCGGCTCGACATTGGAAGGCGCCAGCATCGCGATCCAGGGCTTCGGCAACGTAGGCTGGTTCGTCGCAATTCTTGCGCATCAACTCGGCGCAAAGATCGTTGCCGTAAGCGACGCGTCCGGCGGGATCGCGCATCCCCAAGGCCTTGACGTACCAGGGCTGGCAGAATTCGCGCGCTTGCGCCGGCCGCTCGTACAGGTCCGATGCGGACAGTGTCTCACACATTTCCAACGAAGAAGTTCTCGTGACGCCCGCGGACATCCTCGTTCCTGCGGCGCTCGGTGGAGTGCTCACGCCTGAGGTCGCGCGTAGTGTCCAGGCGAAGGCGGTCATCGAGGCTGCCAACGCGCCCACCGATCCCGAAGCGGATGAGATTCTGAATGGACGTGGGGTCCCGGTCATCCCAGACATCCTCGCGAACGCGGGGGGTGTGACCGCGAGCTATTTCGAATGGGCGCAGAACATTCAATGCCTGCGATGGACTGAGGAAGAGGTTAATCACCGCCTGAAGCACGTCATGACCAGCAGCTACGCCACAGTGCGGAAACTGAAAAAGCACAGAAACCTCACGTGGCGCACTGCGGCGTTCATCGTCGCGCTTGGACGCGTCGCGAAGGCCACCGTGCTCCGTGGAATTTGATGAAATCGCAAGCCATGAAACCACCCGTCGACGCCGAAATGCTGAAGCAATATTTCTGCTTCGTCGAGCTGACGCCGGAGGAAGCCCGGGAAGTGGCCGGCATGCTCCGCACAATTGACCTCGAGAGCGGGGAAGCATTGTTCCGGCAAGGGGACGCCTGCACCGCCGTGTACCTGGTCATCTCGGGAGAAGTGGAAATACGGATCGAAAGTCCGGGTCAATCGCCACACAGCCTCGTGACGCTCGGGCCTGGAGCAATACTCGGCGAAATGGGTCCATTGACCGATGAGCCGCGCGGGGCCACGTCCGTCGCGCTCACGGATACGCATCTCGCGGAGCTCCCGATCAGTGCCCTTAATGCCGGGCTCGAATCCGGTGATCGATGGGCAACGAAGTTTCTCATGGCGACCGCCAAAGTGCTCGCCCAGCGGCTTGCGGCGCTGAACAAGGAAACGATCTCGATGGTGGCTCAACTCGAAAAATCCAAGTCTTCAATCAAGCCTCCGGTGGAAGATGAGCTGGAACGCCTTCGTCGGCGGTTGCTCACCGAGTGGACGTTTTGATCGGTTGAGAAGGGATAGAAGACGCGAGCGCGACGACAAAACGGCCGATCTTCGAAACACCCTGCAAATCATCGCGTTTGATCCGGCAGCTCCGAGGATCGGTTGAAAGTCTTGCTTGCAGTATTGCATCTCAATACTGGTGGAATACACTGCCTCGGCAAGGAGTTCGATCTATGTCAAAAAAATCTTGCTGCAAGAGATGCATGCTCTTTTTCGCCCTGGTCGGCTTGCTGGGCTTTTCTATCTTGCGGAGGAAACGTAAGAGCCCGAATCAATCGCGGAGCCGCCAATCCATCGGCTGGCGGTTGTTTAATGCCGCCTTTGCTAAGGTTAACCAATACATTGCCTGGCACAAGTTGCCGCCGTTTCTGGGCGTTCTCAACCTCCTCGCTTTTCGCAATCTCTTGCGCGAGCGAAATTTGCATGACACGTCCGATTTGATGTCCCGGCAAAGCCCCGGCAAATGCCCGCCGGAAGATTTGGTGACGCGCAGGTCGGATGGAAAATACAATGACCTCGACTTCCCAGAAATGGGAGCTGCCGGAGAACGCTTCGGCCGGAATGTGCCGATAGAATACACATTTCCGGAATCCGAGCCCGGATTGCTTGAGCCTAGCCCGCGTGAGGTGAGTCGTCGACTGCTTGCGAGGGACACGTTCATTCCGGCGCGCACGCTCAACCTTCTCGCCGCCGCATGGATTCAATTTCAAACGCACGACTGGTTTAGCCATGGTGAAGTGCAGCGAGACAAAACTTTTAAGTTGAAGCTCCGGCCGGATGATCCGCTTGTGGCAGCGAGCGGATCGGATACTATGGAAATCCCTCGCACGTCTCCGGATCCGCACCCGGATTTAGAGCGCACGCGGCCGCCAACTTACATTAATACCGTTTCGCATTGGTGGGACGCCTCGGCCATTTACGGGAGCCAGAAGACGACGACGGATAGCTTGCGGCGGGCGAACGCTGCGGATAAGGACCCTCTGCCGGACGGGAAGCTGTTTCTTGAGAATGAGTGCCTTCCCTTGGACCCTGGTACAAGAAGAGTGCGAACGGGTCATCGCGACAATTGGTGGCTCGGGCTGGCTTTGTTGCATACTCTGTTTGCTCGCGAGCACAATGCCGTGTGCGAACGCCTGCGGGAAGAGTATCCAAGCTGGTCTGGCGATCAGATCTTTGACAAGGCGCGCCTAATCATTTCTGCTCTCACTGCGAAAATTCACACCGTTGAGTGGACGCCGGGTATCCTCGCTCACCCAGCTCTTCAAATCGCGATGAACGCGAACTGGTGGGGCGTGGCCACCGAGAAAGTCACCCGTCTTCTCGGGCGCTTGAGTTCGAGCGAGGCGATCAGCGGCATTCCTGGCTCGCCAGTCAATCATCATGGGGCACCATTTGCGCTGACCGAGGAATTCGTCACCGTTTATCGCCTGCATCCTCTGATCCCGGACGAAGTTGATATTCGTTCACTCACGACTGGCGCACCGCTGAAGGAGCGGCCCTTAACCATGCTCGACCTTGCGTTCGACAGCGCGCAAAGCGTAGTCGACGACCCGGAGGATCAGGCGATACCGAAGGAGAAGAAGGTGACCATGGAAGACGTCTTCTACTCGTTCGGCATTTCTCATCCTGGGGCTATCACACTCCACAATTTTCCGGAATTTCTGCGGAATCTGACTGTCCCGGCGCATCCCGGGCAGGACGGAAGCATTGTGCCGGAGCGCCAGCTCGATCTTGCGGCGACCGACGTCATGCGCGACCGCGAGCGCGGCGTGCCACGCTACAACAAATTCCGGCAATTGCTTGGTAAGGAGCCCCTTCGCTCGTTCGACGAATTGACGAGCAACAGGATCTGGGCGGAGGAGATTCGCGATCTTTACGGCGGAGACATAGATCGCGTGGATACGCAGGTTGGGATGCTCGCTGAGGATTTGCCCGCGGGGTTCGGATTCAGCGACACTGCCTTTCGCGTTTTCATCCTGATGGCGTCGAGACGATTGAAGAGTGACCGCTTCTTCACCACCGACTGGACGCCGAAGACTTACACGCAGGTTGGAATGGACTGGATCAACTCCAACGACATGTCGAGCGTACTCCTTAGGCATTATCCGGACTTGGCGCCGGCTCTCCGTGGCGTGAAGAACGCGTTCGCTCCCTGGAACCGCCCCATCTAGAAGACTGTCGGACATGGAATCGAACTCGGGAATTCGACGGGGCCTTCCAAGCCCGGCAGCCTGCTAACGTACTATGCCACAAACAATCCCCACGGTCTCCGTCGCTGATAGCGTTGCTTTCAACCTTTGTCACATCGTCCCCTACTATCTTCGGGGTATTTTCACTAGGAACGAGTTCTGGATTTCCTTTTGGAATAAAGTTCACCCCGACCCACTCGCCGTGAATTTCGTTCGGCGGCTCCGGCAGAAATACAAGAGCAACTATCTCTATATCTATCTGCTTCGAACGAAGTCGCTGGTGGTGCTCGATCTCGACGGAATCAGACACGTGCTCGATCACTCGCCGATCCTTTACGCCGCCGATCCTGATCTGAAGCGCAAGGGAATGTCGCACTTCCAGCCGAATGCTTTGACCATTTCACGTGGTGATGAATGGAAAGATCGGCGCCGATTCAACGAAGCGGTTCTCGTCTCCGCTCAGCGCGTCCATCCGCTTGCGGATCAATTTCTGAGAGCGATTGGTCAGGCGACGGAACTCTTGACCGCCAATGCGGGCCAATACCTGGCATGGGGTCATTTCGATCATTTGTTTAAACGCGTCACCCTGGAGATCATTTTCGGTCATGAGGCGCGGGACGACACCGCGCTGGCCGAACGCCTCACCGCGATGATGCGGGAAAGCAACCGCGTATTCCTCCTGGGCAAATCCAAAGAATTCGATTTGTTCTACGAAAGACTGCGTCACTACTTGGAGTTTGCGGAAGCCGGCAGCCTGGCAGCCATGTGCAAGCATGCCCCTTCGACCGCGCAGACTAAGGTTGAAAATCAAATGCCGCACTGGATGTTCGCGATGATGGAGACGCTGGCCACAAATACCATGCGGGCCTTGGCGCTGATCGTTTCTCATCCTAATGTTGAAAGTCGCGTGCGGGAGGAGATCCGGGAGAATGGTGCGCAAACCCCTCAAGGAGTTGATCGGCTGAGTCTTCTCGAGGGGTGCATACAGGAAGCAATGCGGCTTTGGCCCACCACGCCAATGCTGATGCGCCAAGCAGTGCAAGACGATATCCTTGGCGGCAACACCGTTCCGCGCGGCACGCAAGTGGTCATTCTTAATGGTTTCAATCACCGTGACTGGGAGACTAACCCTGACGCTGGTAACTTTCGCCCCGATTTCTGGCTCGATAAGCGTTCAGACTACAGGTTCAACCACCTAAGCAATGGCACGCAGGTTTGTGCCGGCAAAAGCCTCGCGTTGTTCATCGCCAAAGCGGTTATCGGCACTCTGCTCGTGCGCGGACGCTACGTGTTGACGAAGCCCAAGCTAAACCCGCTAAAGGCTCTCCCGTTTCAATACGACGATTTCCGCACGCGCTTCGAATACTTTCGGCCATTCCAATCGCCATAAACGTCATGGCCGCTTTTGACTACCGGTCATCAGGAACAGGCCACCGTGCGATGAAGGCGAAAATCTGCAGACTTTCTGAACTCAGGCAACTGAACGATGAATCCCGATAACGACGCAAGATGGTGTCCGTTTCGCCCTGGCGTGGGAGAATTGGAAACGATTCGCAAGGATGTCGCCGAAGTGCGGACCATCCAGCAGACGATTCTTGATAAGAACAAGCAGGTCCATTGCCTCGACCGCGTGGCGCATCAGTATCAGGTTGCCGGCAGCAAGGCCCTGCTCAAGGTCGCCGAGGTGCTTCCCACGCCGCTGCAAAACGTCGGCCTGTTTCACCCGCACGCAGAGTATACCGGCATCGGCCGCATTTCAACGGGGCTTGGAACGCCGCATATCGAGACGAATCCCGACTTTCTCGGGATCATGACAGCCTTCCAATCCCCGGAAGGCCGCCGGGTCGATTTTCTTGGCATTAACGATCCCACATCTCCTACCGACAATCACAAGGATTTTATCAACGTCCTCCATGCCACCGGAGAATCCGCAGGAGCTGAGGCCCCATTCGTCGGCGATCTGGGGTCTTACGATGCTCCAAACCTGATCGCCGAGCAAACGGCCTTCGGCCTGGCGCTCAAAGATCGCATGGGGTGGATCAAGGCGGCGAAAACCTTGTCTCATCTGACCAAGCAAACGCTGCGCACGTTTCACTCCAGCACCGCCTATCAAACCTATTGGACCGGAATCGAGGAGATCGGCGGCATGGCCGGCAAGTTTACGTTTGTCCCGGCCCGCAATGAGAACCGCCGTCCGGAATTTCGCCCCGGACAGCGCCATCTTTCAGAGGAATGGAAAATGAGACAACGCTCCGGCGATGTGGAGTTCCGGCTGTATTGGATTCCATTCTTGAATGAAGACAAGACGCCAACCAAAGCGCTTACTGATCGGTGGGCGGAAGATCATAAGCAACTGGCCGGCACTGTCATATTCCCGCAGTCGGACCCTGATTCCGAAGAAGCCATTCTCTTTGGAATCCTGGTCACGGAAATGGGTGCGAATCCGGGCAACTGGGTTCACGATAGGGACGATACCATCCGGGAGCCCGCGACCGAGTTTGGCACCGCTCGCAAACTTGCCTACCAGATGAGTCAGGCCGGGAGGGGCGCGCTGGAGCCCGACTCTTATCAGACCGTTTTCGAGACGGGGAGGATCAGCCAGGACCTTGCGAAAGAGCTGAGACGGCGACGGGACGCCAAAGCGAGGATCGGGCACATAAGCTGGGCTCCTTAGGGAACTGTTTGCTTCGCCTGTCAACGCTACTGCTTAAACTAAAGTTTAAAGTTCCAGGATTAAGCTTTCTCAGAGCTTTAACTAAGTATCTTGCGCTCTTGCGAAGTAGCGCAGAGCGCGCAGACTTGGGAGAAAGAAGTAGGCACCGCCCTGCACGGTGACAAATTGCGGTAGTTCGGAAACGCGGCGCCGCAGACCACCATCTTGAGGCATGTTGAAATCGCTGGTAACCGGGCAGCCCGGGATCGCCTGGCGATCGCCAAGCAGTGGATCGCTCTCTCCCGTCATGCCGGAGAACTTCGTACCCGCAATCCACGCGTTCTGCAGAAACTCGAATTGTCGCAAAATGCTTGCATTGAGGCAGATGAAGTGCAGGCCACTCGGCGGTTCGTCGTGCGCTGCGGGCGACATCGCTTTCGCGGGTGATATGCAGCGGCCGTACTCGCGGCCGCGTCGAAGGATCCGATGGTAGCGAACCGAGGACATGAGGTCGTCCCGGAAGCCCTTTGAGCCAAAACCCAGCATTGTGATCACCTTTGCGAGAAGCCCATTTGGTTTCCCCGGGAAATCGGTATTGCGCGGATTTGTGCGTCGCACATGCGCGCCGAAGGGGCAGCGGACACCTTTAGGATCTCCATCGTATGTGAACCGATTCTGTCGAATTTGATGCGGATTTGGTCCAATGCCAGGGATCGGATCTTGCTGAATCGGCACCAGAGGATAGCCCTCCTTCGTGCGGCCGACCATCGCCGCCGCAAGCTTCTCAGCCTCTGCAAGATCGCCACCGGCTTGCTCGCCGACGAATTGCCAGAAGCGTAGAACGTCTTGCCTCAAGTCGCGCATCACAAGGTACGTTCCATTCCGGCCGACGTCTCTTTTCTCAGGTGCATCTTCCGCGGGAAGCAACCCAGCGCTCGAGGTATCGGCATCGACCAACGGTCGATCGGTGTATTTGCCGTATTCATTGCGATACCCGAGGAGAAACTCGCCAAGCGCAACGATGTTGCCGTAGTCAAGCTGACCAGCCAGCATGTTGCGCTCTTGCTTCCAATCGATTTCCGGCTGGCTGATACCATCCTTGAAACCGAAAGGTTCGAACCCATCAAGATTTGACGTCTTGAGCTTGCGCACCTTCGCGAACGCTTCATTCCATGCGCCTTCGGTAGAGCTTCGCACAAAATCCTCAAGGAGTCCCTTTTTGGCAAAGAACATCACCACGAGATGCGGCGTCGTTTCTCGTGCCTTCGGATCGTTCTCGTGCTCTCGATCATTCGGGTACCCCCCCCATTCCCATTTTGAAGGCGCATTCTCTTGCACGTCACCGAGGCGCCGAGAGCGGCTTGACTCTGCCATTCCCGAAACAAACTCATTGGAAAAGGCGTTGATTATGGAATCGGATACGCCAAGCGCCCTCAGACCCGGCGCCGTGAAAGCGACCTGCACCGCGGTGGAAGGCAAAGAAGGCGGCTTCACAGCGCTCGTGATCGGTGCGGCTCGCAACCAGAATCGCGCGGCCTCAGCATCCTTCACTCTCATTAGAAAATAGGTCGCTTCCTCCATCCACCCATAGCCGAAGCGCACCAAACCTTGCACGTCGCTGAAGTTGACCTCGCTGCTCATTAGAGTAGGGCTGCCCATTCGCGGGCTTCTTTATCGCTCATAGACTGTGACTCCAGACCCTGCCGGATCCGCAGGTTGCGCTCCAGGTCCACCGCCGTCAAACCCGGATAGGCCTTGTACCAAGCTTGTGTCGGTATTGTGTGATGGCGCTCCAATTCCTTATGTCTCGGTTCGTCTGCGCATCCATCGAATATGAGCCAATTGGTTCTGCGGTAGCCTATGAAGTTGCTGAAAACGACATTGAGGCCAAACCCCACCTTGTTGATGAAGTCGTCCATATAGCTTTCGAAACTTCCGTCATAGTCGCTGAAAAACGCCATCCGCTGCCTGTCGTCGAGAAACACCCAGCGGGCGAAATGGATCGTCCTTATGCGAGCAAATCGACCGCGATTGTAAACATGCCGCGCAAAGTAGTCCACCGTTCGGAGAACGAAGGTCGCCGTCCAGAGCCGCACGAAGCCGGGTTTAATACTGCCCATTATGCTGAACTGGTTGGTCACGTCGTGGTCTTCAAACTTCGCCAATCCGTCTGAATACGCCCGGTCCACTCTCAAAGAGAATTCGGGATCCGTTTTCTCCAGACGGCGAATGCGGATGAGGAAGATCACCCCGACAGGGATGAGGATGGGCGAGGCGAGGAGGGTCAGCACCGGAGGTCCAATCAATCGCAGCAAATTATCGATGCACCATTTCAGCGGGGTCGGGCTCTCCTTGGAAAGCGTGAGGCGCCCGGCGAATCTCTCGGCATCTACGAAGCGCCGCAAGGCAGCGTGGATCTCCCTCGGCGATAGGCCTGCGAAGGCAGCTGTATTGCTCTGCAGGTATTTCTCGAGCGCGTCGCGCAGTGCCGCGTCTTCACGAACGCGGCGGACCGTCCGCCCGCGCCAATTCGTGTAAGCGGCGGCCGGAAAGCGGCTATTTCTCTTCATCCAGCCGGCGAGATCAGTTTCGGATTTGAATCCCTTGCAACATGAAAAAATCGCACGCAGTCCGGGCGATGCTTGCCTCGCCACATCCTCAAGGAAAGTCTCTGCATCGCCATCGACGTTGCCAAGGAAGGCGAGATAGAGCGGATAGTCGCGGCGGGGCAGACCATAGGCGCGAACCTCATCAGGCGAATTGTCTTTAAGGATGACAAATCTTGCGACGTGCACCGTGTCGAATTGCCCAAACGGTATCAGCGCGTTGTTCGGGTTGACGTGCCCGGGGGCGTCGTTCATCGATTCGAGCAAACGCCGAAGCTCCGCTTCGCGCTCGGGATTGATTGTGCCGAGGACCATGAAGTCTGATTGCGGAGTCATGACTCTTCTAGTCGAAGACCTCGTCTCCCGTCGGCTCGTAGTGGGAGGCGGCGTTCATCCGCTGCCGCAGCCGCGAAAGTTCGAAGTACATGCGGCGCCGGGCGCGGCTTTGATTTCCCAAAGGGCGATGCTCGGGCATGCAATGCCACGGATTGTACGTGAGGCGTTTTGCGAATTCCATTTGCGCGGCGGAGTTGAACTTCTGCCGCGGCAGACGCAGTGTGGCTACCGAGACACGAGGCGAAAGCTTCTCGGGCCAGAGAACGGCATTGTTCTCGATCGGCATAAGATGCGGGTCGGTTTGCAGCTGCACGCGAAAATCTAACTCGACATCGCCTTCGAGCGCGGCCACCATCGCATCGCGCAGATAGTCGTGGGGAGGGCGAAAAGGCAGCCGCGGTATGGGAGTTCGCTTGTTCGATTTTGGCCACACCGAATATTGCATCGCCTGGCCTTCCCCCAGCAGATACGGAACGCAACTAAAGTAGGGGGCCTCAAACGGACTGCTCTGCGTTTTGATCCAGAGAGACTGCATGATGAGATCCAAGACGTGCGGACGATGGCGGTTGAGAAAATAGAAGATCTGCGCGTTCTTCACGCTCTCAATCTGCAACTGCGCATTGGCTTTGGTATCTGGTGTCACGAATGTGGGTGTGGAAACACCAAACATGTCTTGTGTGAATTTCTCATCATCCAACAGCTTTGGCCCGGGAACGCCCATCAACTTGATGCTAATGCTCATGAAGCCCACATCTTCGATGTCTGGCGTGATGTACGGGCCGGGGCCCGAAAAACGCACCCAGGCGCGATACATCTTTGGCTGCGCAAAGATGCCATGCCGGAATTTTGCCGGGAGGCCGTCGTGAACGATAAACTCGCCGCGCACAATACCATGTGTCTTTGTGTTCCCACCACGCTCGAACGCCCCGGGCTTCCAAAGCGAGTTCATCTGCTTCGTAAAGCTCGAGACGATTGAGTCGAGAAACTCCTCTTCATCCGGCATGAGCTTCTCCTCGGCGATTTTCAAGCCCTCTCTCCGTCGCTTCATGTTGATCAACGCTGTGGTGAATTTTGCAATCGGATCCCGAAGCGCGGCATCGAACGCCGGGCGGACAAAGGGATCAAAGCGGCGCTCGAACTGGAGCAGGAAGGTAAAGAGATCGCTGAGACGATCCAGGAACACGGAACCGGTATTGGCTCGCGGCGACGAGCGACTAGGGTTTGAGCTCAAGGCTGAAAAGTGAACGAGAGGTTTCTACTCGGAGACGCGTTTTGAGTCGGGGCGAGGGCGCTGGCTGGTTTCAAGATTTCGGAAATTCCAGAGCGAAGCCGATGGTGCGCTTCTTGCCCCAATAGACGATGCCAAGATAGAAGCCCGGCTCGATCTCACGGATCTCGTCACGCACCTTTTTCGCGATTAATGACGTTTTTGAATAATCAAGAACGATGCACTCCTTGCCGTCGAACCAGCTCTTGTCCTTGTAAACATTAGCCTCAATCGCGCGATGGCCAAGGAGAAGGATTTTGTTCTTAAGGACGCCGCGATCCGGACTTTTTGGATCACGCTCGAAGACTTTGCCCTTCCAGATTTTGATCCGGATGATGTCGGCGATGATGTTAGTGACGGCGGTTCCCGGCAAGACTAACGCGGTCCCCTTAGCTTCGCCATTCGGAATTGGCCCGGCCGGTTTCTGGCGGAACAAGTCGTCGAGTTCCTTCTGCGTCATTTTCTTGAGTTCGGCGATAGTCATTGGTAGGCGTGTTGCGGAGGTTTGGTGGGTTTGTATGGACCGTAATTCGCCGCGTGGGCGGCGCTTTTACATTGTTTTCAGGAACTCGATCAGCGCCAGCTTGTCCTCATCGGGGAGGGTGTCGCCGAAGTAATGGCCTTTGTCTTCGATGAAGTCGGGGCACTTGTTGGCGGCGAGCAGTTCAGGAACGAGCTTGACCAGTTCTGCGGTGGAGGCCTCCGGCGAGAGGCCCAGCGCATGAATTTTCACAAGCGCCTTGGCGATCTTGCCTTTGAGCACAACGAGTTGCTTGAAGTCCGGCTCGACGTTGGCGAGGAGGTTGATCGGCGTACCTTTCGGGATCATTCCGATGCGTATCCAGCCATCGGCATCCGCTAACGCGCGAAGCGGAAGAGGCGCGAATTCCTTGCGAAGACTGAGCGCGCACTCATCCTGGGTCCGCCAGATCGAATTCTTAGCGAGCCGCTTTTCGGGCCAGAGCAGCTTCTGGACGGCATCGTCAAAGGCTTTCAGGCGTCCCTCCACGGAGGGGTCGCCTGTGAACTCGCCGAGAGCGTTGTTGTTGAGGAAGGGCGCTGAACTCCAGATGCTGACGAGTGATGGAACGCGATAGTAGCCGGGACCGCCCCCCTTGGGCTTGAATTTGATCCGATCGCTCTCGTCGAATGGATTGTACCATTCCTGTTCCTCAACTGCGGGCAGATTCTTATAAGTTTCAGATGAAAAATTGTCCCAGACATGCCAGGCCTGTGCGTTCGTGCCGAAGGCTCGCGATGAATTCGTCTCGATCTTCGAAATCGGATAGCGCCGTTCTGTGGAGAGGAAGTTGTTTTCGAGGAAATCGGGTTTCACAACTTCCGCGCGAAACCATGCCCCGCCCTCACCGGAGTGTGCATCGATGTTCGGCGGGGGTTGCTTGCTCGAATGGCACCCCGCGCAGCTTTCAGCGAAGACGATCTTGCCGCGCGTCATTACTGCTTCGTCCTTGGTGATTCTGTCGCCGCCGCCGGGCGCGTCGTTAAGGTGAAATGGCTGGAGCCTGCGGAAGAAGGCTGCGATGTCATCAAGGCGCTCCTCCGTGGCGCGCCAGAAGACAGAATTTTTTTGGGCATAAGCGACCTCGAACGGCTTCTGAGGCGTCAGTCCGATTAGGCGGTTGTGAAGCGTGAGCCAGTATTCCGAGAACAGGCCGATGTTGACGTAAACACGGATCGTGGCACCTCTGACACCCACCGAATCCGCCCCATCCTTCAAGATGTGCGGAACGGGCATGAGGACCTTTTCGTCGGGCAACGCGAGCGTGCCGCCAGCCATTTTCTCGCTTGCAGCGATCTTTTCCCGCTCGGCGAGGAGGAAGATGGCATTGATGGCGTTTGGATTATTAATGTGGTCCGTTGCGATGCGCGACGTGTCGGAGGTGCCGCGCGGTTGCGCCTGGATCATTTCATAGAACAGGCCCCCTTTTTGAACATTGCACGCAAAGACCTTTCCCTCGCTGATGTATTGATTGCCGATGGCCGAGGCAAGATTGTCCCAATTGGGACTTTCGGGATCCGCAGGAGGATTGACCGGGTTGGGCGCGATGTGGCACGAACCGCACGAAACGCCGACGCGATACGGACGGACTAGCTTGTTGTCGTTGTAGTACTTCGGATCGTTCATGAAGCGCTCGCCATCCCATTTTTTGCGAGCGGCGCTGTCGAAATCCGGATTCGGAAAGAGGCGGAACCCAAGGACGCCTGTGGGCTTTCCGTAAATCTTCTCGTCAATGCCCGCCGGCTCCGGTTCCGTCGCTTCGTCGAGCCAGAGACCGTATTCGTCAGGTTTCGATGGCGCCTGGAAACCGGGCTGATTGATGAGTCCGAGAGTCTTGAAACGTTCGCCGCGCGGGTATTTCCGATTGTCGAGCGTCTTGAGGAGATCCATGAGACCGAAGCTGTTCCGCGCCACGCCATCCCAAAAGTGTTGGTTGCCGGCGGTCCACAGATTCCACGTATTGCGGCCCCGGATCTCCTCCGCGGTCAACTCCCCGACGATAGCGCCCTTGTCCATCGGTTTGAAAACATCCTCTGTGATCTTCGGAAAGTCCGCCGGCGTTTTTCCAGCAGCCTTGGCTTCATCAACAATCGGCTTGCTCCATGAACTTGCCGTGAGAGTTAAGAAAAATGCCAGACCACACGATCCGGCGAGAAAATTTTGAAAGTGCTTCATGCCACACGGTTATTTGAACAACTGCCCACGCACGACTACCCTGATCGAGAGCTAGCAATTGAAACTTCGGAAAGCAAGCATTTTTGCATCGCAAGCAATCAAAGTCTCTGGCGAGGAAGGGCGGGGTTCTTATTGCTAAGAAAACCGGGAATGTCATCGAGCGACCCGGGTCGACTTCTGGTGAGTTATTAGAAGCACTTACTAACGATGTTTAGTATTAAGCACCGTGAAAGATCTTGATTGTTATGGTGGACGCAAGCTGCAGAGGAGCGTTCAGGCGCGCGCAGGGTCTTTCCCGCTACCCCTGTGCAACCTGGGATGAGCTGGTACTTCTGGCTAGATTGCCGAAGAATTCCGCGAATGTTTGGTATTTTGTTGCGCTGCGGCAGATGGTAGTGACGGCATGAAATCCGAGGGCTCGGTAACTTTCCATTTGCGACTCGCTGAACCATTGGTCGCTGGTTGGTTCGTGGGGGAATTCGGGATGGGAGGCTGCGTAGTGGGCGACATCGGCCGGCTCCAGCCCACAGAGAGTTGGCTTAATGTAAAGCAGAGTGCCGTCGGTGCCGGAGCCATCGAGTTGGGAGTAGCGGATGGTTCCAATTGCGTAATAGCTGACTTGGGCGCCTGCCTTTTTAGGCGAGACGGTCTGGATATCGATTGAGATGCCGAGGTCGATGCGTATTTTGCGTATGGCGTTGCCAAGATCTTCAAAGACATAAGCATAGTCGCATCCGGCATCGACGACCACGATGTGCCCGCAACGGCGAAGAACCATTTCGTACAGGCCTAGATTATCGAAGTGGCCGCCATCGGAGAGATTGACGTAGGCGTAGGATGCGTTGGTGGTTCCGAGGGCTTCGTTAAAGAGAGGGAGAGCCGCATGGGCCGGCCCGGAGCGTTCCCATGTCAGCGCGCCGTGCCGGCCGGGATTGCCAAGCCACCATCCCAGTCTGAGATTGAACAGCGTCATGAGAAAAGCCACAAGCGGCGACGAATTGTAGCCCTGGTTTGGGTTGGCTGTAGCACCGGAGATCGCGAGCGCCGTGCCGAGCGTGATGCCGTCGCCGAATCGAGCGGAGGGCCTGTAGCCCAGCACCCAGCTCCCGCAATGGAGCCGGCTGACGCTGAACGGGGCGGCCATTCGTTCCTGCCACGCTAGCTGGCCGCCCTTGACGAGATTGAGCGCGATATTGATGACGTGAAAGGGGCGGCCCGGATCCAGATCATGGACTCTGAAGTTATCGTCCGGGTCGAACCCGGTGAACCGATGCGGTTTTCGAACACTGCGCGACGCACCGAGATAGGCGCGGATCAGCCGGTTGCGATACAGCGCATGCAGGGAGAATTTGTTGACGTTGATGAAATAACCCATGACGACACCCAGACCTGCCAGACCGGCGAGGAGCCAAAGGAGCTTGAAGAACTCGCGGTGCGTCCCGGCATCCCAAAGAAACCGGGGGTCTGTCATAGGGCCGCCAGGAGGATCGAGGAACCAGGAGAGCGCGCAGGAAAGTAAGACAAAAAACGCTAGCGACGCGGCCGCCAAAAGCCGGTTTACCGATTGCAATGGAACGTATTTCGAGAGAGCTCCCGTGGTCGTACTCGAGCCGAGGAGGGCGGTTACAATACCGAGCGCGCCGCCACAGGCCGCCAGGAACCATTTCCAGAGCGCCCCGATTTCGATTTGCGCCACTGCAGTGGGCGCCCAGAGAACCAGCAAATTCAGGGACGCCCATACGACGATCGCTATGCAGAGCCAAGCGGTCGCCCTTCCCCACCATTCGCGATCTTCATCGCTAATCCACCAGCTCGTAAGTCCATTGAACACGGCGTTCGCCGCGCAGAAGAGCCCAAGGAGCAGGGGCAGCGCAAAACAGGCAAAGTTTCGCACATCGTTAACCGGATCGGGAAAGACCTTCGCCACGATCCACCAAGCGAAGAGGCCGGTCAACGCTCCGGTGAGCAGCACCGTCACAAGTGTGGTTCCGATCAGGCTGAGGAGTTTGCCTAGTCCTGGAGGCGACTGGCTCTGACCCCGGTCGCGATACGCCGCGAAGCCAGCGCCCGCGAGGCAGCCCGCCGCCGAAGCGAGACCGACAATGAGTTGCGTCAATGGCAAGCCCCACGGAGATGACATGAGGGGTCCGGCGAGTTGACTCGTGTTGCGAAACCCGGCCCACCAGGCGAACAGAAAAAATGCCGCCGCGAGCATCGGGGCGAACCAGCCTGCGAGAAAGCGGCGTTGCGGCCAGCGCGAGTTGCCTAAGCTCGGGAGGTCGATGGCAGCATAGGCAGTGGCTGTAGCCAGGCAAACGAACGCGGCAACAAGCAGAGCGAACAATGTGGCCGGGGTGGGCCTCGAGAACGCTGCCAGCACACAAAAGCGAGGGATCAGCAGGAGTGCAGCGAGCCAGGAGAGCAGGACGATCCAGTTGAGCAGAATGTCGCGGAGCACAGTGGCGCCTATCGCCCAGGTATCGGCCGAGAAAAGGCCGAATCGGGGCGTAAGGTAATTGCTGAAGGCTCGCAGGTGGCGTACCGGATCGCTTTCCGGCTCGATCGTCCGATCCGGCGTAGTCTTTAGCTCTGTGAGAACGCCTTCGCGGCCGCTCGGATGATGGTGGATCCATGCGCTAAGCCATCCCCCGATGTAACCGCCACCAGAGACGGTTGAAAGATAATCGAATTTTTCAAGCAAATCGGCACGAGCGAGCGCCTGGAGGACGCCGAGCCCAAAACTTGCGCTGCGGATCCCCCCGCCCGAGAGGCAAAGCGCCGAGCGTCTCGTCTCCAGCGAATGGATGCGCTTGTAAATTTCTTTTAACCGCGCCTGTTGCTGTGCTTCCGAGAGCTCAACGCCAGGGTCGGGACCGATCTTGCCGTCGAGTTCTTCCTCCAGAACATCCGGGAGGGACTTCGGGCAGCTGGAATGGGTTCTTCGCGCAAACATCGGCGGCGTCCTTTCCCGAAGCTTATATCCCCCGTCCGACGGCAGGTCATTGTTTTTTGTGGGATGTGAGCTAAGCAGAAACGTATTTGATTGACACGTTACGTCCTAAGAATTAGAGCTTTCTTCGCTCCATAGGAGGAAATGTGAACATGCGCCCAATGGATCGCCGGTTTCCCCTTTTTGCGCGGTAGAGTTGGAGACACGATGCCCTCGTTCGATTTTCCTCACGGGACGCCAGTCGGCGAGCGATTTAGTCACCTCGATCTCGACCGTACGGTCATTGCGATTCCCTTGCTAAAACAGATTCAAGAGGAGCTCAGGATCATTGAGGAATTCAACCTTCGTTTTCCGGAGGCAGCCAGAAGCCATAATGTGGCAATCCTCCTTAGTCCGAGGGATCCCGCCGGCCTCGAGGCGGCACAGGCCAGAATTACGGAAATGGCCGCCAGGGCGGCGAGCCTGGCGCTCAAAGCTTCGACGGAGCGACTGAAAAGAGCTTCCGCGGAATCGCGGTCCGCGGAAAGAAAGTACCATCGGTCTTTGCAAACAGCGATCGCGCACCAAGAGATCGGCCAGCGGATCGAGGATAAGTTTGGTGTTTTCTGCCTGGCGAGCCTCCACTCAGCCGTAATCCGCCGGCTTGAGGCGCTAAACGATCGCATGGATCCGTCAATCAAGCCGATCCAGAGAATCTTGCCCAAACGGTTTGAGGTGATGATCGACTTGAATTTGGAACATCCGGGGGGAAGGGGAGCGGCCAGGAAATGGGTGTTCGATAATATAGAGACTGCGAAAAAGCTGGCAGATGTTCGGGACGCAGGACAGAATGTGCACTTTGAGAAGAGCCGAAGCAACAATCAATACGTCTTCGCGCGCCTGGAAGCCCGGGCTATTCGAAAGCTCGTCGAGCTGGACATCGATCACGCAAAGGCGAAAGCGGAAAAACGCCGGGAGCTCGCTGACGAGGCGTCTGTCAAAGCGCAAGTCGATCCGAGCCGGTTTCGAGCCATCTATCACATCTGGCCGGATTTCGAAGTTTCCACCTGCATTGAAAGATCGATTGCGACGGTCAAGGCCGATGCAGCCCAAAAGTCCTTCGCAGCGCGAGGGGCGGGAATCACTTGGGCCGTTTTGGACTCTGGAATCGATGCGGATCATCCGCACTTTCGGCGATACAACAACATCGATCCCAATTCCTCCTGGCATAGAGATTTTACGCTCGACGGCCCCGGCTCGCTGGAGGACGAAAACGGTCATGGCACTCATGTTGCAGGTATCATTGCGGGCGAATGGGTTGTGAGTCCCGACACACCGGAGAAGGACAGGCCTCTGGCAATTTCGCGGTACCGGAAACAAGACGCCGAGGACATCGAATACCAGGAACATCGGCTCGAAGGCATCAGCGGGATGGCGCCCCGTTGCAGGCTGGTAAGTCTGAAAGTGCTCGACGAGAACGGCAAGGGCACGGTGAGCAACTTGATCGCAGCCATCACACATGTGCAGGAGATCAACGGTTACGGCCGGCGGTTGCTGATTCAAGGTATAAACATGAGCCTTGGCTACAGCTTCGAACCGGAGTGGTTTGCGTGCGGTCAGAGCCCTTTGTGCACCGAAGTAGATCGTCTTGTCAAATCAGGTGTGGTCGTCGTCGTGGCGGCTGGAAATACCGGCTACGGAGCCCTCAAGTCGGCGATCGGCTCGACCGCTGCGGGCTTGGCGCTCACGATCAATGACCCTGGGAACGCGGACCTCGCCATTACAGTCGGGTCCACCCATCGGGAGATGCCGCACATGTATGGTGTTTCTTACTTTTCGTCCAAGGGTCCGACGGGCGATGGACGTCTCAAACCCGATATCGTTGCGCCGGGTGAGCGAATCATCTCCTGCGCCACCGGTGAGCTGATGAGGCCCGTGGGAAAGTGCGACTACGTAGAGAGCAGCGGAACCAGCATGGCAGCGCCGCACGTAAGCGGCGTCATTGCGGCTTTTCTATCCGTCCGAAACGAGTTTATCGGACAGGCCGAACGCGTGAAGGAAATCTTTGTTTCCACTGCGACCGATCTCCGGCGTGATCGCTACTTTCAGGGCGCGGGACTGGTCGATCTGATGCGGGCGATTCAATCTGTCTGAACAATTACAACCCTTTAGTGCACGCTTATGAATGAGATTGCTGGAATTAGATACATCGAGGCGCGGTTCGACAAGAATGGAGCATTGCAAGGCAGCATCAGCCTGCCAGCGGCGACCTCAGACCTCTTCGTAATTTCTCATGGCTGGAATCGTGAAGACCAACAGGCCCGCGAGTTTTATCGAGAGTTTTTCGAAAGTTTTTCCGCTGTCGCGCAGCCTGCGGACGTGGCTGACAGGAAGTTTGCGATTCTCGGCGTATTATGGCCTTCAAAGACATTCGATGAGTCGGTTGCTGTCTCCACCGAAGGGGGCGTCGCGGAGGGTTCGGCAAGTCTTTCGCCTCACAACGACGTCCAGGCTCAGCACACTCTGGAAGAAAAACTCGAGAGAATGAACGATCTCTTCAGTGAGCCGGCCCAGCACCGCACCATTGAAGAGGTCAAGGCCTTATTGCCCGAGCTGGAATCGAAGGAATCAGCGAGGCGGGCCTTCGCCGACAAGATCCGCTCTCTGTTGGATCCCTCTGCGGCGAACGACGAGGACGCCTCGCGAACCTTCTTCAAGACGGACGGAAACGAATTGATGAAGGATTTCAAGATTTTAGAGGAAGATCTTGACGCGGAGGTGGCCGGCGGCGCTGCGATGCCGCTTGGAGTCGCTAATACGCCCGCAGCGGGGACTGCTGCCGGACTCACCGACTCTCTTTCCGGGTTCAACGCCTCCGCGTTGAACCTCCTAAATTACACGACCTACTATTTGATGAAGGAGCGCGCCGGCAAGGTCGGCAAGAACGGGGTTGCGAAGCTCGTCGATCGACTGGCGCCGGAAGTTCAGCGCATTTATCTCATCGGACACAGTTTCGGAGGCCGCCTTGTTACCGCCGCCGCCGCCAATTCCCAAACTGGGAAGCTCAGAGGCTTGACTCTTCTGCAAGCGGCATTCTCTCACAACGGATTCTCAAAAAAGAAAAATGGGTACTTCCGCAGCGTCGTAGACAACCGCCGGATCGACGGCCCAATCCTTATTACCCATACAAAGAACGATAAGGCCGTCGGCATCGCCTATCCGCTTGCTTCACGTATCAACGGGGACAAGACGGCCGCGCTTGGCGATGAAAATGATGTCTTCGGCGCCGTTGGCCGTAATGGCGCGCAGCAGATGGAGGAAGGCGAGAGAATCCTCGGCACACTGCTTCCTGTGGGCGGGGTGTATACTTTGGAATCGGGGAAGTTTCTCAACCTTGAATCCAGCCAATTCATTACGAATCATGGAGATGTTACCGGCCTCGAGATCGCATACGCCGTTTGGAGCGCGGTCAAGAAGTCAATGTGAAAGATGTCGGCAAGCTTTTTCCCTGGACAGTATCTTCCGACAAGATCGCCCTTCTCAATGCGCCGAAAACCTGTTGATACTGGAATACCACCCCAGAAGAGGAGATCATTTTGAAAAGTGAAAATATGAGCGCGAAAAAACAGACCCGCTATCTGGTCGCAAGTGATTTTGACCAGACGCTAAGCTTTAACGACTCCGGTCATGTGCTTGGAGAAATCATTGGCGTCAAGGACTTTGAAGCTAAGGTTAAAGCGCTGTCGTCGACGTATTTGGTCCAATCGGGCGCGGAGTTGGCCTATTTGCTGCGACACGACCAGGAATTTAAGAGTGTTCGGCGCGAGCACTTGGTCGAAGCTGGCAAACGCGTTCGGCTCAAGGACAACGTCAAATTGCTGGCCGAAATGCTGTCGGAAGAGCTGGACCAGGCCCACTTTGAGTTCGTCGTGATATCGGCGGGTCCGCGGGAAGTGGTGCAATCCGCGCTGGATGGCATCGTGCCACCCGAGAATGTGTTCGGGACAGAGTTCGGCCGCGACCCGTCTGACGTCGAGATCGTCTCAGTCGAGAGAGTGCCAGCCGGCTATGGAAAAGTTGTTGTTCTTCAAGAACTTGAACAGAAATTCGGAACCCGGCCAGACCACACAATCTATATCGGCGACGGCAGCTCGGATTTGTACGTAATGCACCACGTCAACAGCCGAGACGGGCATACGATCGCGGTTTCCGAAACTAAGGATATCGGGCGAATCGCGAAGCGGACCGTGTTAAGCGACAATGCGACGAGCGTTTTCGTTCCGATTCTTGAGGATATCCTCAAATGGGATGCCGAGCAAATTCGTGAGTTCTTTGAGGCCCACGGTTTGTCAGTGCAGGGTTGGGACAAGATTCGCACGGATTGGCTGACGTTCCACAAGGGTCAACCGAAGCCGCAGGAAAGTATCCTGGCAAAGTAGTTACGGCATCGCGGCCTAATCCTGAGTATGGACGCGGTCGCCGCGACCGATCGCGAAGTATCGGAAGCCCTCGCGTTTGAAGAAGTCCGGGTCATAGAGGTTGCGGCCGTCGAAGATGACCGGTTGCTTGAGAAGTTGCCTCATGCGCTCGAAATCAGGACTGCGAAACTCCTGCCACTCAGACGACCTACCGCGAGGTTGCGGCGGACAAGGTCCTCCAAGCCGGGCTCGTAGATCGGTATCGCACCTTGCTTTAAACCTTCGACTTTTGTTTCATCGACATCAACGCACAGCACGTGGTTGCCGACCTCAGCCAGACACGCACCCGTGACGAGCCCTACATAGCCGGATCCGAAGATGGTGACGCGCATTGGTTGGCCGATTGTCTGAAGGCAGAATGGTGACTACCAAAGCGCCCAAATGCTGTAAAGGTTCGGCGCGCTAATCAGGGAGATTATCTTCGGACTTTCCACAGATTGACCAGGGGGCTGTCCGTGCCATAAACGGGATCCGCTTTGGGCAGAGGAACGGCGGCGATGCGATCGTCGGCTGCGGGTCGCTCGCCAGGATTGCCGCGCAGCAAATCAGGCTCCTGTCCGAGCGGATATCCTCCGACCACGTGGAAGTCCGGGCCGCTGCCTAAATTCTGGTGTCCGACGCCGGCGGGAATGATGATCACGTCTCCCGCCTCGACATGCGCGCTGATTCCCACGGTGTGTCCAAGCCGAATTAGCGCATGCCCGCGGTAGACGCCCAAAACTTCATGAGCGGTGCTATGATAGTGAGGAAAGGGGTAGACGCCGTAGCGCCACGCGGCCTTCCAATCGTTTTTCGCATAGAGATCCTCGAATTCCTCCGCCGATTGCTCTCCGCGCGGTGAAATCACATTTTTGTAGATCAACAACGGCAGGCGCGGATTGTTTGGTATATCGCCTCCATCCGCAAAGAGATGCTCTTCGGGCTCGCTCATAAGGACGTGTTCCGATTTCGCTCGGTGTCAGCTCACCGTATCTATGCGGTGTTCCTGATCAAAGGATTTCTCGAGGCGAACGTTAGGATCGGTTTCGAAAGTCTTATAGAATGAAAGACTGGAGCCGGCATACCGTTTGAGGATACAAACGAGGCATGAATCTTCATCTCGAAAACAAGGTGACCTTGATCTCTGGATCGAGTGCTGGAATCGGATTCGCCATCGCCGCGGGATTCGCGGCTGAAGGCGCGCGCGTGATTGTCAACGGCCGCTCCGAAAAGCGCGTTGATAGTGCCATTGCGGCTATTCTCGAACAATATCCGAATGCAAAGCTGGAACCGCTCGTTGCCGACCTTGCAACAGCCGAAGCGGCGAAACAGACGGTGGCTCGATTTCCGGCAGTGGACATTCTCGTCAATAACCTCGGTGTTTATGCACCCAAGTCTTTCGAGGATCTTACCGACGAGAATTGGTCGGAAATCATCGAAACCAACTTTCTTAGCGGAGTGCGGCTTTCGCGGCAGTATCTTCCGAAGATGAAAAAGGCCAACTGGGGGCGCATACTTTTCATCTCGAGCGAGTCGGCGGTCAACATTCCCGCAGAGATGATTCATTACGGCGTTACCAAGATCATGCAGGTGGCGTTGGCTCGCGGACTCGCGGAGACGACAGCCGGCTCAAACGTGACGGTCAATTCCGTCCTCGCCGGTCCGACACGCTCGGAAGGCGTCGAGCAGTTCATTCAGGATATGGCTGCGCAACAGGACAAGACGCCGGAAGCCGTCGAGAAGGAGTTCTTTGAAACTGTCCGCCCAAGTTCGCTCATTCGGCGCTTCGCATCCATCGAGGAAGTCGCCTCGATGGTTCTTTTCCTGGCAAGTCCCTTGGCCGCCGCGACGAATGGTGCTGCTGTCCGCGTCGAAGGTGGCGTCGTGCGCTCGATTTTGTAATTATCAGAGCCGGTCGACCATCCGGGATTTAACCTCGCACGGAGGCGGTTTCTCACGGCAGATTTCTTCTAAGTCAGAAATGTGCCGGCTCGAATCATGCCTTTTCCCGAAAGTTTTGGGCGCGAGGGCCATCTCTTAAACCCTTAGGACGCATTTCGAGCGTAAAAATGGGCCTGCAACACTGCCGCGCTTGAATGCCACGTTTTTTAGCACAAGCGCTGATGCTTTCTTGGACGATAGTATTTGAGCCACATCCCTTCTGAATGCAAACGCCCAAGAGCAAAACCGCGGCCACTGACGCGCTTGTCGGCTTGTGGGCCGTCGCACTGACGTCCTTTGTCATCGCCATGCTCTACTTGGCTCGCGATCTCTTCATTCCGCTCGCGCTTGCGGCATTGCTGACATTTCTGCTGTCGCCGTTGGTGACGAGGATCGAGCGCTGGCTTGGGCGGATCGCCGCGGTGCTCCTCGTCGTAGCGACGATTTTCGCCGCGACCGGGGCGGCGGGTTGGGTGCTCACCCGGCAAATGATCGATCTCGCGACAAAGCTGCCTGACTATAAAGAAAACATTCGCACCAAGCTGCGGTCCATCAAGGTCCCAACCGGGGGCGCCTTTGCAAAGTTTTCGGAGACCATTGAGGAGCTGAAAAAAGACCTGCCTGGTGCAGAGACGCCGGCTCTGGCCGCGAAGCCGGCTGCGGAAGCGCCTAAGACGCCCGTGTTGCCTGCGAACATCGCGCCCGCCGTTGCGCCCGCGCAAGTCGCGGACACTTTCAAGGTAAATCCCGTGGAGCTCGGGCAGCGCCTGATCGCGCCGCTGCTGGGCCCGCTTGGCACGGCGGCGCTCGTGTTGCTGCTCGTTATTTTTATGCTCCTGCGTCGCGAAGACTTGCGTCGACGGCTGATTCGGCTCATCGGCAAGGGCCGCATTAGCGCTGCCACCCACGCGATGGATGACGCGGGCTCACGCGTCTTTCGCTACCTATTCATGCAACTCGTGGTAAATGTGAGCTACGGCATTCCCGTGGCGATTGGCCTTTACTTCATCGGCGTGCCCAATGCCGTGCTGTGGGGCGCCTGTGCGGCGGTGCTCCGATTCATTCCCTACATCGGACCGTGGATCGCGGCTGCGATACCGGTCGCACTCTCGCTGGCCGTCTCGCCCAACTGGACGATGCCGTTGCTGACGATCGGCCTTTTCGTCGTGCTCGAACTACTGAGCAACAACGTCATGGAACCCTGGCTCTATGGCACGAGCACCGGTGTGACCCCTATAGCGCTTATCATCGCCGCGGTGTTTTGGACGTGGCTTTGGGGCCCGGTCGGGCTCTTTCTCTCGACGCCGCTGACAGTCTGCCTTGTCGTCATGGGGCGACGCGTTCCGAACCTTTCATTTCTCAGCGTTCTGCTAAGCGATGAGGAAGCGCTTACGCCTGCCGAAGACTTTTACCATCGCCTGCTGACGATCGACGAACAGGACGAACTGGAGTTTGTGGAGTCGTATTTGAAGGCGAACTCGCTGACGGCGCTGTACGACTCTGTGTTCGTTCCGGTAATAATTGCAACAGAGACGGATCACAGACTCGAGCTGCTCGACGACGAGCAGCGATCGTTTATCGAGCAAAGCCTGCGCGATATCATTGAAGACCTGGGCACCGTTCCGCAGGTTGCGTCGAAGATCGACGCGGACGGAGCCGCGGCCCAGGAAACGCCATCGCGCAACGCGGCGGCGCCGTTTCGCATTTGCTGTTTGCCGGCGCGGGCGGATCGCGACGAACTCTCGGGTGCGATGCTCACGCAGTTGCTGAATCAGCAAGGCTGGTTGGCGCAGAATGGCCCGGCAAAGCTCGCCGTCGGCGAGTTGATCGACCTGGTGGAAAAATCGAATGCGGACGCGGCGTGCATTTCGGTCGTTTCACCTTCGACGGTGATCCACGCGCGCTATCTCTGCGTGAAGCTGCGCGCGCGTTTTCCTCAACTGAGGATCGTTATAGGACTTTGGGATGCAACCCAGGGTCTGCCGGATGCCGCCAGACGTCTGCGTGATTCAGGGGCGGACGAAGTTGTGACAACTCTCGCGGACGCTGTCGCGCAGCTTGCGAAACGTGAGCCGGCGCCCGCCGGCCAAATGATAAATTCGGCCATCCCCCTGGGCGTGGAGGACCGCGACACCCCTCGCAAGCTCCGGCCCGAGCTACACATCGGCAAGACGGAGGACCATCCATCCAAAGCGCAGATTGGGTAGGAGCGTCGAATATCGACAGGCTCGCTCAGCTCCCCAAGTCGTGTGGAGGCATCCTCCCGCAGCCATTGCTCTTATGGGTTTATTATTCCTCGCAGATCCTTTTTTTCGGAGCGGAGGTCACCCAGGTTTACGCGAATCGATTCGGCTCGCACGTGGCTCCCGCCGACAATGCGGTTGCCGTGCAGAAACAGGCATAGCCAACTCTGGAGCCACGGTGTCAAGCGACAGACTAGCAAAATCGAGCATTCTCAGGTGTTCTTCGACGGAGCCGGATCGGGCTCGTCATCCTTTGGCGAGATTCGGCATGTCCGCTGCGATCCACTCGCGCACGGGCCGGCCTCCTTCGATATGTTCCTTAAGAATGCGCGCAAGCTTGTCTGCATCGAGTTGGCCGTACCAGATTCCGTCTGGATAAACGACCAGCCAGGGCCCGCCCTTGCAAATCCGCAGGCAGGCCGCTTTCGTGCGAAGCACTGGCACGGAAAGCCTGCGCGTCTCTGCCTTTAGCAGGTCCCACATCGCGCCACCTTGCGCCGGATCGCAGCAGTCCGGTCCGGCGCACAGAAAGAGGTGCCGTGTCGCTCGGGTGATTTCCTCCCGCGGACTTTTCGCGTCGGGAGGGAAGCCATCCGGCTCGTTCATCGCGGTGCGGACGGCGATCCGTCAGGTGCGCGCGAGGAATTCAATCTCAGGAGTCCGGTGGAGCGTTACTTGAACACCGCGGAGATCGCTTCGCCCGTGCCGGTATTCGATACACTGAGGACTTTTAGCTTATCGCCGGACTTGGTGTAAGACACTTGCAGAGCGGCAGTCTGGGCCTGCTGAATGCCCGCCTCCGAGCCGGCTGACGCCCGATAGGCGGTGAGAAAAGCGATCCAAGACGAGAAGATCATTGGTGCGCCGGAAGCAGGACCCGTCCATCCTCGTCCCAGCCAGCCGTCCCTTCGCGACGAAGTAGTTTTCGGATTGCAGGCGAAACTCGACGAGCGGGGCTGGCGATTGCTTGTAGAGACGAACAAGCACCGCTCCGCTTGGGGAGCGCGCACACACAGCGTCGCAGACCAGCGACACGCCCTTGCGCTTCCATCGAATAATGGCCTGCTCCGAAGAGGCGGCGTCAAAAGCGGTCAGCTCCTGCGCCGCTGGGCAGCCCGCGAGAAGCAGTGCCACGCAGATCGGCAAGACCCATTTCATGAAGCTCTTGGAACGAGAGGCAATTTTGGAGAAATCGGAATGACGCGCTGAATGCCCACAATCAAATGAAACAGCCAAAGCCTCCAACGCAGCGCAAAGGATCTTCCCACGTTCCCGGCGAGAACGGCATTCACGGCGGGTACGACCTGGAAGAACTCCCGCGGTGCCAGAACGGTTTCCACAAATTCCTGGCGATACCACGAGTAAACGAACTTTAGATAGAGGCGCATGACCTTGGCCAGATGGCGTTCGTAGACGGCGAACAGCTTTGGCGCCCGCTGCGGGGCTGCGAGTGCCTTGCAAAGGGCTTCTGCCGCCCGCTCGCCGCTCAAAATCGCCAAAAAAACACCGCTGCTGAAAATTGGATCGATGAATCCGGCGGCGTCGCCCGCCATGAGCCAGCGCTCTCCGTGAAGCGCGGAGTTCCGGTAGGAGTAGTCGCCGCTCGCGTAAACCTTGCTGACGCGCCTCGCGCCGGTCAAGCGCTCCCGCATAATCGGTTGCTCATGCAGGAACGCGTCCAGGACATCCGCCGGGCTCCGCCCGAAAGACCGGTATCGACTTGTATCCATCACCACGCCGACGCTGATTTTCTCCGGGGAAAGAGGAATGATCCAGAACCAATGGTCGCGCGCACGCACCATTCGAGTCAGCGTGCCGTCGATGCCGGCGGGCTGCTCTGCGCCCTCGTAGTGGGCGTAGACGGCAAATTTTTGCAGGCCGGAATATTCGCGTTTGAGACCAAGCCGCGCGCCGACGACAGAGTGCCGCCCACTGCAGTCGAGTAGATATTCGGCTTCGATTTCTTCGACAGCTTCCTCCGGTCCCTTGATGGTGAGCTTGGGGCGGCCGGGGGTCAGAGCGATGTTTTCAACTTCAACCTCCTCGTGTACGTCGCGCTCCGCATTCCCGTGCGTGATCGAGCAAAATCTTGTCGAATTTAGAACGTTCGACTTGGAAGGCGGTCGGACGTTTCGAGCGAAAGCCATCTTTGAAATAGAAGCGGATTTCGCCGCTTCCGCATCCCGAGGTGATTTCGGCCCCATATTTGCGGATGAACCCCGCGGCTTCCAGCTTCGGCATGAGGCCGAGGCGCTCGAAGGCTTCCATGCTAAAGGGCAGCAAGGATTCGCCGATATGGAAGCGTGGAAACTTCTCGCGCTCGAAGACGGCTACCTTGCGCCCTGCGAGCGCGAGCGAGGCGGCGGCGATGCTGCCGGCGGGGCCTCCGCCAATGATTGCTACATCGTAGAGCGCACTGGTCATATGTCAGTGTCTGCCGGTCTCGCCCGCTTTCAACCCGGCAGCCCTAGCCCCCGGCCGCACGCTCGATGTGTCCGCCGAACTGGAAGCGCATGGCGGAGCAGACCTTTTCGGCCATCGTATGGTCCCTGCGTGAGCGAAAGCGGGCGAAGAGCGCAGCACTTAGCACGTCGCATTGAACGGCTTCGTCGATGGCGGCCATAATGGTCCAGCGTCCCTCCCCAGAGTCAGAGACACGGCCGGAGAAGTTCGAGAGCGTCGGGTTATCGGCGAAAGCGGCGGCGGCAAGATCCAGCAACCAGGAACTGACTACGCTGCCGCGGCGCCAGACTTCGGCAACGTCCGGCGAGATTGATGTCATAGACGTAATCATCCCCGACCGGTGCGGTTTCGGCGTCCGCCTCGCTTTTCCTGAGGCTTGCGTTGGCGCTTGCGAGAATGTCGAAGCCTTCGCCAAAGGCGGCCATGATGCCGTATTCGATTCCATTGTGCACCATCTTGACAAAGTGACCGGCGCCTGACGATCCGCAGTGCAGATAGCCTTCTTCGGCTGTGCCGCCGAGCTTTTCGCGTCCGGGAGTTCGTTCCACGGTGCCGCGGCCTGGGGCGAGCGACTTGAAGATCGGATCCATGCGATCAACGGCTTCCTTGTCGCCGCCGATCATCATGCAGTATCCGCGTTCAAGGCCGCAAACGCCGCCGCTGGTGCCGACATCGAGGTAATGAATGCCGGCCTGCTTCGAGGTGGGCGCTACGGCGTCGATCGTCGCGGAAATAGGAGTTGCCCCCGTCGATGATCGTGTCTCCGCGCTCGAGGTGGGAAGCGAGTTCGTCGACGACTTTGTCGGTGATGGCGGCGGGCACCATGATCCAGGCGTTCCTAGGCGCTGTCAGCTTCGAGGCGAAATCTTTGAGCGAACTCGCGCCGACGGCTCCTTCGCCGGCGAGCTGCTTTACCGTTTCGGGATTGGCGTCGTAGACGACGCATTGGTGACCTTGCTTCATCAAGCGCCGCACCATATTGGCGCCCATCCTGCCGAGACCGATCATTCCGAGTTGCATAGAGGGATATTTGGAACGTCTGATTTTGGGTGCGGCGCATCCTCGGGGCAACAAGATTCAGCGGAAAGATTTGTCAGCCGCCACCGATCCGGGCGATGCGGCTGGCTTCGCGGAAGGCCTCGGCCTGCCTTCGCTCCCGAATTTTCGTCCAGCCGAAACGCCGCTGCGGCGACGGCAAGAAGACCGGCGATCCACCAGTGCCAGGGGAATCGCTTTGGTGGCGCGCTCGAAAGCTTGAAAGTCGGCGAGGGCATCGAGCGCCGGCCTTGCTCGTCGACCGAGACGATGCGCAAAAGCCAAATTCGTCCGGGCGCGAGATTCTCAAACCGGGCGACGGCCATGCCATTCTTTTCGAAAAACTTTATATTGCGCAGGTCCTTCCAAACCAATGTTGGCGGTTCCCCCATTTCGAATTGGTGCTGCTGGATCACCCAGGTCACGGGATCTGGCGCAGGCTTGTTCCATCCGATTTCAAAAATTCGGTTGCTGGCCTTGAGCACCTTGATTTCGGTCACCGGAGGAACCGCGCTCACTGACGGATCTTTCTCGGGTTCGGCGACCGGAGGCTCGCGTGAGCCTGGTTCCAGGATCGCAGTGGGGATCTTTCTGACTTCGGGTGGCTGAGCGGCGATTCGCCCGGCAACGTCGATTGAAACCGGCTTGCCTGTGCCGGCATCGATGACGATTTGGGATCTATAGTCGCCGATCGAGGAGGGCTGCAGGGCAACCTCGAAAATCCGTGTTTCACCCGGCTGAAGGACGGAGGTGTTCGGGTCAGGCAGGAGCAGGATATCGGTCGTCGTCGTTGCCTGCAGCCGAGCTGCGCTTCCACCCTCGTTCTTGATTCGAAGAGATCCCATATAGCGCTTGCCCGGCTCGATGTTTCCAAAATCAAGTCCTTCGCGCGGTTCGATCCGCAAGAGAGGCCGCAATGCAAAAACCCGCACGGGAATGCTGTGCCGGAATCCTTCGCTCTCGAAGCTAAGCGCGCCTTCCGATGCCCCGAGGA
Organism: uncultured Verrucomicrobiae bacterium; assembly: GCA_963810765.1. Lineage (GTDB taxonomy): Bacteria > Verrucomicrobiota > Verrucomicrobiia > Chthoniobacterales > Terrimicrobiaceae > DASTFP01. Next base: position 623,037 of record CAWEOV010000004.1, on the reverse strand, counting down.
AGGACGGCTGGGTTTTCAAAGCAATTCCAATCTCCCCGGCAGCGGGAACGGTGATCCGATCGGGCGAGGTAATCTCGGGCGGGGCGGAAATTTCGACGGCTCGATCGCGAGAGGTGCGATTTCGGATAAGGACATTCGCAGAACGCGCAGTTTCCCCCTCCCGGCTTTGCAGTTCGATTTCGCGCGAAGGTTCAAATTCGAAGGGCGATTCCGCGCGCGCAAAAAGCTCGACCGCGGAGCGAGTGTCGTGAGAGAAATGGAGCTTTCCGGAATAGTTCTGTTCCTCGTAGGGAGCGCAGACGACGAGGACCTGCATTTCCTGATTGCGCCCTAGGCGGTATTCGGCCGTACCGAGAATCTTCCAGGGCGGTGTGGCATCCATTCGCCCCTCCAGTATGCCTCCTCCACTATTTCGCAGGGTGATCTGCTCTTCGCGCATCTCACCTACTTGCACGCTGCCGAAGTCGATGGACCGCACGACCGACAACGCGGGTGGTTCTTCGGAGACCGTAATGGTGATTGAAGCAGGCGCCGAGACGGGGCTATCGACGGCCTGAACAGCGAATGTGAACGAATCACTACCCTCGCTTTCGTCGTCGTGCGCGTAGGTGACCACCGCGGTCTTGGGTCCCGTGACGCGGATGTCGCCAAGCCGTCCCTTTGAAGGACGAGACCGGATAAGGAATTTCAGTTGCCCGGGCGTTCGCCCCTGAGCTTGCAGAGGGATTTCGACACTGCGTCCGCGAAACACCGCGAGGCTTTGCGGCTGGGCCATCGGAGGCGGCAAGATGGGCTCCTCGTTTGGAGCGGCCTGGAGGAAGGGTCCCGCGAGCAGCGCGACCAGAACCAAGTATCGCCAATGTCCCATGGAATCTCGTTGCGAAAAATCATCTCAGCGATTAAGCGGATGTCGATTCGGGAAATAGAATGACCATAGCACATCCAATCCGCGACATGAAGTCTGCCATGTTCGCTTCGCTGGTCGCTCTGGTATTCGCGGCGCTTATTTGCAACGTCATTGCCCAGCCTGCTCCCCTCTTGCCTCCGAAAAAGCAGCAAAAAAGGGCTGGCGAGCTCATCAAGAAACAGGACCCGCCTAAGGTCATACCGCGAGTGCTTGAGAAGGCGACGATTGACAACGTCTCAATCTACATCTCCTTGAGCAAGCAACGAGCGTATCTGCGCGTTGGCGACGAGGTTGCCGTCGATTCACCGATATCCTCCGGAAAGCGCGCTGGAATGACACCGGCCGGCGACTACAAGATCATGGAAAAAGATTCCGATCATCGCTCGAGCGTCTATGGCGATTTCGTGAGTTCACGGACCGGGAGGGTGGTGCGCGCGGGAGTAAGCACGCGAATTGATTCAGCGCCGAGCGGCACCGTTTATCGCGGCGCGCCCATGAGGTGGTTCATGCGGCTCAGTAATGATGGCGTGGGCATGCATACAGGGATATTGCCGGGTTACCCGGCCTCCCACGGCTGCATACGTCTGCCGGATGAAATCGCGAAACTGTTCTACACCAAGGTCAAAATTGGCACGCCCGTATCGGTTGGGGACTAGCGAATCATCCCGAGATGCGGGCGAGCAGTTTTGCAAGGCGCCGGAGCGTCCACACTGCAATACTGAAGTCTTCAAACAATGCGGTGGCAGAGAGAGATGCGGAGGCGGTCCTCTCCTTCAGACGGGACATCTCTTCGCCTTTGAGTTTGCTTTTTGCGAGAAGCTCCTGGATGAGATCGGAGCGCTCGTTTTCGGCCGCGGCAGTTGCAAGCGACAGGAGTTTCTCGAGCGTTTCGGTTAGAACGGCCGGTCCGCCCTGGCGCGCGAGCGCTTCGGCGAAATAGCGAACGCCTTCCTCGACGTGGCGGATGATGCTGAGTTCCGCTCGGAGGAGATGAAGCCGGGTCGCGTCTGCCTGGCTCAGCGAGCCTCTCGAAGCCAGTTTGGCGGCAAATTCCTCGATCGCGAGAGCAAGATCCTGAAACGCGCGAGGCGGCGTTTCTCCGTCGGGAGATTGCTTCGTCTCGGTCAAATGGATCGTGCCGAGCAGGCGAGCCAATTCCTTCTGTATGAGATCAAGCGCGCTGGGAGAGTCGTCAAGGGCCTGTGAGCGCAGGAACGCGGGCCGCGACGGGTCGTCGATTGCGGGCTTGTCGGGCCAAAGCCTTTTGAGAAGCTCGAGAACGCGCCCGAGCACCGGGGAAAGAAGCAGCGCGGGAAGGAGGTTGGAAATCAGAAAAACTCCTGCAAGTTTTGTCGTGAGGGGAACGGAAAGGGAATTCACAAGAGCGGCAACGAGGGGGATTCCCGCCTGCTCGATCGCAAAAAGCATGACCATGAGCGCGCCGCTAAGAAGGCAGAAGAAATCTTCAAGGCGCACGAGGCGGAGAGGCTTGCCTCGCAGCCCTGCGGAAAGGAAAAGGCGCAGACCGATTGCTCCGAGATTCGTTCCGTACAGCATCAGCATGGCGGACTTCAAACCGAGCGTACCACTCGCTGCGAAGGTGATAATGAGCATGGCGGCGCCGGTGTTGGATTGCAAGAGCATCGCGATAAGCACGCCGGCGAGAAAGGTGAGGCTGAAAGAGGAGAGTGCAAAGGACATCGCGCTCCGAAACCATTCGGCATCCTTCAGCGGAGCAGCGCCAGCCCCCATTTCCTGGAGACCAAAAAGAATAAGGCCCATGCCGAGAAGCGAGCCCGCAAGCGTTTGCCAGAACGGGATGCGCAGAGTCCCGAGGACGATTCCAGCGCCGCCCACGAGGTAGGCGACCATGGGATGAATGTTCAGGGTTGTCACGAACGCAAGCGCCGTGAGGCCGACATTGGACCAGACAATAATGGGCGCCGCGGACCGCGCCTTGATAAGCCCGCTGTCGGTCAGGCTGACCAGAATGAACGTCACGGCTGTCGCGCTTTGCATGATGGCGCCGGCGATTGTCCCAAGCCCCGCTCCAAGCAGAGGCGAATGCGTCGTCCGCTTGATGACGTTGCGGAAGCTGGATCCGTAAAGCCGGCGCAAATTCTCTCCGATAAGACGAAGTCCCAGAAAAAACAGTCCCAAACCAAGAACAAGGGAGTTGACCGGCGTCATCCTGTCTGAGCACTCAACTCTTGAATGTCGTAACGGGCAACTGCAAATGGGGCGCGTCGATAGCGTCTGCAGAGCCTTGAGAACCGCAAGGCGAGCCTTTGACGACAATCACGATTTCAACTATCGTCTATGGAATGCAGTTGTCCATGCGTACGGATTATGCGCTCCGCGCGTTGTTTACGTTGGTCGAGCACCACGGTGGCAAGCCCATCCCTATCATCGAGCTGGCACGGCGAAACGATATCCCCAAACGCTTTCTCGAACACATCATGCTCGACCTTAAGGAGCGTGGCTGGGTGGACAGTGTGGCCGGCAAACGCGGAGGCTACCGGCTTTCTAGGAATCCGGAGCGAATCACCATGGGCGAGGTGGTACGTCATTTCGACGGCTATCTCGCGCCGCTCGCCTGCGTTTCTGTGAGCGATTACAGACGCTGCTCCCAGGAGCCTGTTTGCCGATTCCGGCGGGTGATGCTGCAAGCGCGAAACATGGTCGCACGACTCATGGATCAGGCGACGCTTGCGGATGTGATGCGCGGAAAGCCGGTGAGCGACGCAGAGGTAACAGGGATCCAGGGAATCCACGGCGAAGGAATTTAGTCGAAAGGATCTCGGAGCACGGCGCCGGGACTTCCTTGCTCTCCTTCCTGGACGCGGCAGAATGCCGGTATGCGAACGCTTCTTTGCCTTGCCGTTCTCTACGGGGCATTCGGCACCGCGTGGGCGCAAACGACCTTGCGTGTGGGCCTCTTTCCTAACGTCACCCACGCGCAGGGGCTTGTTGCGAAGAACCTCAGCGCGGAGGGCCGGGGGTGGTTTGAGCAGCGTCTCGGTCCCGGAACCAAGATCGAATGGTTCGTTTACAATGCGGGACCTTCCGCGATGGAGGCGATCTTTGCCCGCTCGATTGATTTCACCTACGTCGGACCGAGTCCGGCGGTGAACGCCTACGCGCGGGCGAACGGGCGCGACGTGAGGATCGTCGCCGGCGCCATGCGTGGCGGCGAGGCGCTCGTTGTGCGGGGCGATATTATCAAAAAAGTTGAGGACTTCCGCGGAAAAGCAATCGCCACGCCGCAGCTGGGCAACACGCAGGATGTCGAGTGCCGGGCCTGGCTGATCAACAACGGTATTCGTGTCACACTGGTCGGCGGCGATGCGCGCGTGCTCCCAACTGCAAACCCGGACATTCTGGCTCTGTTCCAGCAAGGAAAGCTCGACGCGGCCTGGACGGTCGAGCCCTGGGTGAGCCGCCTCCTGGCTGAGGCGGGGGGGCGCATTTTTTTCGAGCCGGAGAATACCGTCACGACCGTGCTGGCTGGCCGCGAGGAGTTCTTGCGAGCGAACACTGAGGTTTCTCGCAAGTTCGTCGCTGCTCACCGCGAGCTCACGCAATGGATTCGCGATCACCCCGAGGAGGCGCAACGGCGCGTGCGCGACGAGCTTTCCGTCCTTACGCGCAAGGAGATTCCGCTGGCCTTGATTCAGCAGGCGTGGACACGCCTCCGATTTGACGACATGATTTCGGCGGAGCCCTTTCAATCCTTTCTTGACCAGGCGCGGCTTGTTGGTTTCCTGCGCGCGAAGATCGATCTTTCAAACCTTATCTGGAATCCACAGTGAGCCTCGAACAGGAGTTGGCCAACGTCGAGCCCGATCGCATCGAAGTGCTCGATGTGAGCAAGAGCTTCACGACAAAGCGCGGCAAATTGGCGGCGCTCGACCGTATCAGCTTGAAGGTCTCGGAAGGAGAGTTTGTCTGCCTGGTCGGGCAGAGCGGATGCGGCAAGTCCACGCTGCTCAATATTATTGCCGGCCTCGAAAAACCGGATAGCGGAAAGGTCCTGGCAAGCGGGGCGCCGATCGTCGAGCCGGGACGGGATCGCATGATGATGTTTCAGGAACACGCGCTGTTCCCTTGGCTGGACGTGATGGGCAATGTGCTTTTCGGCCTTAACCTCAAGCCGGGATTGAATGCGCGCGAGCGTTTTGAAGTGGCTCGATACTATCTAAAGCTCGTGGAACTTGAGCGTTTCACTCACTCCAATATCCACGAGCTCTCAGGCGGCATGAAACAGCGCGTGGCTCTCGCCCGCGCTCTGGCGCCCAATCCGCGCGTCTTGCTGATGGACGAACCCTTTGGCGCCCTTGACGCGTTGACCCGCGAACAGCTCTACGGTGATATTCAACGCATCTGGGAGGCGCGCCGCAAGACCATCATCTTCGTCACGCACAACGTCCGCGAGGCCGCTTGCCTCGGCGACCGCGTGATACTCTTTTCACCGAACCCCGGACGCATCCGCCAAGAGTTCTCCGTTTCGCTCGGACGGCCCAGAGACATCAACAGTGTGGAGCTCGCGAAATACTCCACCGAAATTACGGGCGCCCTAAAAGGGTTCGCGCTGGGAACGGAGGCAGCTGAATGAAGCGAGCTGTCAATTCCACTGTCTTCTTCCTGCTCCTGATCCTCTTTTGGGAGGCTATCGCGCGGACGGGCTGGTATTCGCCCGTTCTCATGCCATCTCCCACGCAAGTCGGGGAGTATCTATGGCAGTCCGCGCGCGACGGCACCCTTTGGACCGCCACCATCGTTACAATGCGCCGGCTCCTTATCGGTTATCTGATTGGAATTCTCTTTGGCGTCCCGCTTGGACTTCTCACGGCCCGTTTGAAGATATTTCAGGACACCATCGGGTTGCTCGCGCTTGGCGTTCAGACGCTCCCCAGCGTCTGCTGGGTGCCGCTCGCTTTGCTGTGGTTCGGTCAAACCGAAGCGGCCATGCTTTTCATCGTTGTGATGGGCACGCTCTGGTCCGTCATCATCGCCACCGAAAACGGCGTGCGCACAATGCCGCCGATGTACCTGCGCGCGGCGCGCACGATGGGCTCGAAGGGCATGCACACCTGGATAAAGGTCATCCTGCCCGCGTCGCTGCCATACCTTGTGGGCGGAATGAAACAGGGGTGGGCTTTCGCCTGGCGCTCACTTATGGCTGCAGAGATTTTTGTCACCATCCTCACGGGCTTCGGCCTGGGCCAGCTGTTGCACTACGGCAGGGAACTCCACGCAATGGACCAGGTCGTCGCGGTCATGCTCGTCATTGTTGTCATTGGCCTCGTGGCCGACCGCATCCTGTTCTCGCCTTGGGAAAACTTCCTGCGGCGACGCTGGGGATTAGGCACGTTCAACTAGAGCAAAACCTGAATAAACGACAAGTTTGGTCGTTTTTTCGTTGACGCTTTGAATACGACTACTATTGTCGTTCAAAATGAAACGAGTTTCCTTGTTGCTATCTCTCCTTTCCATCGGCTCGCTGGTGGCCAAGGACATCACCTTGCTCAATGTCTCGTACGATCCCACGCGGGAGTTGTATGCGGAGTATAACGAGGCCTTTGCCAAGTATTGGAAGGAAAAGACCGGGGACATAGTGAAGGTGGATCAGTCGCATGGAGGCTCCGGAAAGCAGGCTCGTGCGATCATTGATGGTTTGGAGGCTGATGTGGCGACGCTTGCCTTGGCGGCCGACATCAATGCGCTGCACGAGAAGGGCGCTCTTATACCCGAGGATTGGCAGAAACGGCTGCCGCACAACAGCACTCCCTACACCTCGACAATTGTTTTCCTTGTCCGCAAGGGCAATCCGAAGGGCATCAAGGATTGGAATGATCTCCTCAAGCCGGGTGTCGAAGTCATTACCCCCAATCCCAAAACCTCCGGCGGTGCGCAATGGAACTTTTTGGCCGCGTGGGCTTACGCACTCAAGCACAACAACAACGATCCGGAGAAAGCGAAGCAATTTGTGACGGAGCTTTACAAGCACGTTCCGGTGCTGGATTCCGGCGCTCGCGGCTCGACCGTCACATTCACTCAGCGCAAATTGGGAGACGTTCTGCTGGCCTGGGAGAACGAGGCCTATCTTTCATTGAAAGAATCACCGGGGGACTTTGAGATTGTTACCCCTTCGCTGAGCATTCTTGCCGAGCCTCCAGTGACGGTGGTGGACAAGGTTGTCGACAAGCGCGGCACGCGGGAAGTCGCCACCGAGTACTTGAACTATCTCTACGGCGACGTTGGGCAGGAACTTGCGGCCAAGCACTTCTATCGACCCACGAAACCGGAGATCGCAGCGAAGTTCGGGGACAAGTTCGCAAAAGTAGATCTCATCACGATCGACAAGGAATTTGGCGGCTGGAAGAACGTGAGCAAGAAGTATTTCGGCGATGGAGGAATCTTCGACACGATCTATCAACCCACCGAGGCACCCCGCTAAGAAACTCTACCATGGCCTATTACGAAAACGTTGTAGCACCGGCGAACGCTACCTGAGCACCGCGCTGGCTGAGGAGGCCCGCAGGGCGGTGTCGGCCTGATCTTCTGTAGCGGCGCCCTGGGCGTCGCAAGTAGACCGGCGGTCACAGACCGCCCTACATCAACAAACCTATGAGCACTTACGCAAGTCCCGAAAGCCTCGTCGAACCATCCTGGCTCGCCGAGCATCTCAATGACCCAAGCATCCGCATCGTCGAAAGATTTCCGCCCTCGTTCGGACAAGCTTCTGGTCGAGAATGCGGCTCTTTTTCCGCGGATCAAACTCGTGAGCGTGGAAAGCGCTTTCGGCGGATGGAATGCGGCACAAGAGGTGCACTTTGCGGACGGCGGATACTTCGACCAAATTTACCAGGCGAAATAAAATGCCAACGGCCGTGACTGCGCCTCGCCGTCCATCCGTAAAACAGCGCCGATCGCTCCGGCCGCTGCTGCGTCCGCTGGACGAGTTGGCGCGCGGGTCGGACTATCTTTTCGCGGCGCATTTGGGATACAGCGGTCCGCTGGGCGTTTTGCAAAGCCTTCCTCGGTATCTTTTCGCGGGTCCCGGTGAGAAGAGGAGTTATCTCCGTGTCGGTCTGTTTGCGGGAGTTCACGGCGATGAAGAGAGCGGCGTGCACGCGGCCATCGAATTCCTTGAACGTTTGCACGCTGATCCGGAGCGCGCCCGGGGTTACGAGCTCTTTGTCTATCCGGTGATCAATCCATGGGGCTACGTCGAAGGCTCTCGTTGGACTCGGAGTGGGCTGGATTTGAATCGCCAGTTTTGGAAAGGCTCTGAGGAGATTGAGGTTCAAATTTTGGAACGCCAGCTTGGCAAGCTGAATTTCAATGGAATCATTGCCCTTCACAGCGACGACACAAGCGAGGGCCTTTACGGCTTTGTCAAGGGCCATGAACTTACGCGCCACGTTCTGGAGCCGGCGTTGGAGGAGGCCGGACGCATCCTTCCGCGCAATTTCGACAAGAGTATCGACAATTTCAAGGCGAACAATGGAATCATCGAGAAAGGCTACGACGGCATTCTCACTGCGCCGCCCGAACAGAAGCCGAGGCCGTTCGAGATCGTTTTTGAAACCCCGCACCATGCGGCGCTCGATAAACAGATTGAAGCTCACATTGTGGCGGTGCAGACGATTCTGGACCGCTTTAAGGTGATGATCTCCGAGGGACAGAATATCTAATGACAAAATCGCGTCGAATTCTTCCGGGCTTCGGGCTCTCGCTTGGCTACACGGTCGTGTATCTGAGCATCCTCGTGCTGATCCCCTTCAGCGGGCTGCTTCTCAAGACATTTACCGGCGGCTGGGAACATTTCTTTAAGACCATCACGGAGCCGCGCGTCGTCGCGTCTTACTACGTCAGCTTCGGCATCTCGCTCGCCGCCGCGCTTGTTAACGGCGTCTTCGGCGTCATCGCCGCATGGGTGCTTGCACGGTACGAGTTTCCCGGACGCAAGATCCTTGATGCCATCGTGGACCTTCCCTTCGCTTTGCCGACGGCGGTGGCAGGCATCGCGCTCACGACGATCTACGCCAGGAATGGCGCGATCGGCTCGCTGCTGGAGCCCTACGGGATCAAGGTCGCATACACTCAGCTCGGCATTTTTGTCGCTCTAACTTTCATCGGTCTTCCCTTCGTGGTGCGCACGGTGCAGCCCGTCATCCAGGATCTCTCGGCCGACGTCGAAGAGGCTGCTGCAACCCTTGGCGCAAGCCGATGGCAGACCTTCAGGCGGGTGATCTTTCCCGCGCTGCTGCCCTCGGTCTTCACCGGCATCACCCTGGCGTACGGGCGCGCCGTGGGCGAATTTGGCTCGGTGGTTTTCATTTCCGGAAATCTTCCTTTCAAGACGGAGATTACGCCCCTTCTCATCATCACGAAACTCGAGCAATATGACTACACCGGCGCCGCGGCTCTCGGGTTTGTCATGCTCGTGGCTGCGTTTGTGATCTTGTTGGTGAGCAACGGCCTCCAGGCTTGGGACAACAAAAGGAAAGGAGTGGCATAGTGGCCGGCGCAGTCAGCACTTTTCCGACGAAAGTCGCCGCGCCTCGGCGTGCCACCGCGGAATCGCCTCTGGTCAAGGCCCTCCTCGTGGGAATCCTCCTCGTGTTCTTCGGCCTTTTTCTCGTGCTTCCATTGTTCGTGGTCTTTCACGAAGCCTTTTCCAAGGGCGTGGAGGTTTTCCTAAGAACGTTTGAAGACCGCGCGACGGCGCATGCTGTGAAGCTGACTCTCATCACGGCGGCCATTGCCGTTCCGTTGAACGCGATATTTGGCCTATTTGCCGCTTGGGCAGTAACACGCTTCAAATTCCGCGGTCGCTCGCTGCTCATCTCGCTCATTGATCTTCCGCTGTGGGTCTCTCCCGTTATCGGTGGCCTGATTTACGTCCTGATCTTTGGGCGGCAGGGCTGGCTAGGCCCTATCTTCTTCCCGAGTGAGGAAATGATGAATAGCAACTTCATCGCCCGATTCATCTACGACCATAACATAAAGGTCATCTTTGCTGAGCCGGGCATTATCCTTGCGACGATCTTTGTAACGTTTCCCTTTGTCGCCCGCGGCCTGATCCCGCTTATGCAGGCGCAGGGCCATAAGGAGGAGGAGGCCGCCATGACCCTCGGCGCCAATGGCTGGCAAATCTTCACGCGTGTCACCGTGCCCAAGATCAAGTGGGGTCTCATATATGGCTTGATCCTGTGCAACGCGCGAGCCATGGGAGAGTTCGGCGCCGTCTCAGTGGTCTCCGGCCATATTCGCAACAAAACCAATACCATGCCGCTGCATATCGAAATTCTTTACAACGAATACCAATTCGCCGCGGCTTTTGCGGTCGCCTCCGTTTTGTCCGTTCTTGCCCTTGTCACTTTAATCATCAAGACCTATGCTGAATGGCAAGCCGAGCACCAGCTCCGGGCCGCCGCCGCAACTGGAGGATAACATGAGCATCCATATCCGGAACATCACAAAGAGCTTCGGCGAATATCCTGCGCTAAACAACGTTGACTTCACTGTCGAGGGAGGCGAACTGGTGGCCCTGCTCGGCCCCAGCGGATCTGGCAAGACAACTCTCCTGCGTATCATTGCCGGACTCGAATTCCCAGAGGAGGGACAGATTTTCTTCGGCGATAGGGACGTCACGCGGCAGAGTGCCTACCAACGCCGCGCCGGATTTGTCTTCCAGCACTACGCGCTTTTTCAACATCTCAGCGTCTTTGAGAACATCGCGTTCGGTCTGCGCGTGCGAAAGAAAAGCCAGCGACCGCCAGAGCCCCAAATCCGCGCCCGTGTCGAGCAGCTTCTCGAGACCATCCAGCTCACGGAGTTCGCTAGACGCCTTCCCAGCCAGCTCTCCGGCGGACAGCGCCAGCGCGTGGCTTTCGCTCGCGCCCTGGCTATCGAGCCGGAAGTTCTTCTTCTCGACGAACCTTTCGGTGCGCTCGATGCCAAGGTGCGCAAGGAATTGCGCCACTGGCTGCGCCGCTTTCACAATACCACGCGCCTCACCAGCCTCTTCGTTACCCACGACCAGGAGGAAGCTTTTGAAGTCGCCGACCGCGTCGTCATCATCGACAAAGGCGCCATCCAGCAAATCGGCACTCCAGACGAGGTCCGCGACCTCCCGGTCAATACCTTCGTCGAGGAGTTTCTGGACCTCGACGGCACCATCCCCGCCTGATTTGCCGCTCAGTGAGATCTTATCGCTTTTCTATTGACATAATAACGACTTGTCATATCGTTATTTCACTCGCGCAGACTGGGCAGCTGGATGCGGGGGTTTTCTGACTTTCATCCATGAATTCTGCCAACAAAGGAATCTGGGATCGCGTCGATATCTTGGTAATCGGGGGCGGGACTGCTGGGAGCGTGGCGGCGATCAAGGCGAAGGAGGCGTTGCGGGACGGCGAGGTGCTTCTTTTGGAGAAGGCGAATGTGAAGCGGAGCGGGGCGATTGCGCTTGGGATGGATGGAGTCAACAACGCGGTGGTTCCGGGTCATGCCACGCCTGAGCAGTATGTGAAGGAGATTACGATGGCGAATGACGGCATCGTGAATCAACGCGCTGTGCTGGCCTATGCTCGGGAGAGTTTCGGTATGATCCAGGAGTTGGAGTCCTGGGGCGTGAAGTTTCAGAAGACGCCGTCGGGCGACTACGACGTCAAGAAGGTGCATCACAAGGGCAGTTATGTGCTGCCGATGCCGGAGGGATACGATATCAAGAAGATCCTCACGCGGGTCATGAGGCAAACGGGCGTGGAGGTTGAGAACAGGGTGATGGCCACGCGGATTCTTCTTGATGAGGGCCGGGCGGTGGGCGCGGCGGGATTCAATGTGCGCACGGGCGCGTTTGTAGTCATTCGAGCCAAGGCGGTCATTCTGGCCTGCGGGGCGTGCGGAAGACTTGGCCTGCCCGCGTCCGGCTATTTGATGGGTACCTACGAGAATCCCTCTAATGCGGGCGATGGCTATGCGATGGCCTACCATGCAGGCGCCGAGTTGACCAACATCGAGTGCTTCCAGGTCAATCCGTTGCTCAAGGACTACAATGGCCCGTCGTGCGCCTATGTCAGCGGGCCATTTGGCGGTTACACCGTGAACGCCAAGGGGAATCGCTTCATGCTCTCCGATTACTGGAGCGGGCAGATGATGTGGGAGTTCTATCGCGGCTGGATTTCCCGGAGATGGATGACGCGAACTGGTTCGTCCATGTGAACATCAAGAAGGGCGCGGACGGCGCAATGAAGCTTTTTCGGCGGGCTGTGGAGCCCTATGTCGTTTCTCTGGATGCCGACGAACTGCGCTCCTACCACCGGCTGCGCGTTGAATCTCTCGCCGCATGAGCACGAAACCCATGGTTGCCGGAAGGCTGAAATTCTCGTCGGAAACCGAAGCCGCGGCAACGGCGCAGGTCGGTGCCCAACCGTCAGGTCGCGCGTTTCTTCGATGTGCCGGTCGTAGTGGATGAGCAGCGATGTATCAAGGGGTGTCATATCTGCGTGGAGTCCTGTCCCGTGGACTGCCTCGCCATTGCTCCAGCAACGGGCAAGTCGCACATGAAGTATGACGACTGCTGGTATTGCCTCGCTTGCGAGGTGGACTGCCCGACAAACGCCATAACTGTAAAAATACCTTATTTGATCCGATGAGCATCACCCTTGATGATGAACAAACGCAGCACATTTTCCTGACCTTGGTCGAAAGCCTGGAGGGTGGGGAACGTCTGCCAACCAAAATCCTAGTCACGTATCTCCAGCACCCGGAGGACTCTGTCCGCAGGCTTGCAATTGAGCTGCTGGAATACGGAAACGATCCAGCGGCGATTCCCGCCCTGTTGCGGGCTGCGGCGGACGTCAACATTGAAGTCAGCTTGTCAGCCAGTGAAGTCTTACGGTCATTCCGCAATCCTTCCGTCGTTAGGCATCTGATCGAAGGCCTCGGGCATCCCGCCCCGGAAACCCGTCTCGCTGCCGTGATGGCGTTGCGGGAACGGCGTGCGCCGGACGCGGTGAAGGGCCTGCTGCGCAATATCAGCGACGTCGAGAGCGAGGTGCGGCGGGAAGCTGTGATCGCGCTGGCGCACTATCGCAATCACGATCTCCTGCCCGCGCTGCGCTCTGCGCTTCGCGACGAGAGCCCGGCCGTGCGCAAAGTCGCGGTGACGGCCGTTGCGGAGTTCGATGGAGCGCTTGTCTTCGACGATCTTGTCGTCGCGTTGTCCGACAACAACTGGCAGGTGCGGCGCGAAGCTGTCATCGCTCTTGGACGGTTTCCCGGCCAGGCAGCCGAGGCTGCCCTTCGCGACACGCTCGGGGATTCTGCCTGGCAAGTGGCGCGCGAGGCCGCTTTGAGCCTTTCGCGTCTCCATGCCGGCGGCGACGAGGCGTCTGGCGGGACTGCTTCTGCATGAACTGGCGGACCTGCGCATGGCGGCGGCCGTCGCTTTAGGCGAGTCGCGAAATCCCGCATGGATCGCCCGGCTCCAACCTCTTCTGAACGACCCGGACACGGGAGTGCAAAAATCCGCAAGTCGCGCCATCGAGCGGCTGGCCTTAGCAAAACGTCAAACTACTCATTCCTGATGAAAACTCTCTTGCTCGCATTTTTTCTTGGTGTCACGCAGGGATTCGCAGGCGAAACCATCCGCGTGGCCATCGGCACGCAGGACACAACGATCAACTGCGCGGCCGGCGGACCGGTTGTGCGGGAACTGAAGCTTCTCGAGAAATATTTGCCCCGTGACGGAAAATACAAGGACGCCAAGTATGAGATCATCTGGCTGAACCTCCCAACGGGCGCCCAACTCAACAGCGAGATTCTCGCCAACCGACTGGACATCGTTCCATGGCGGACTTTCCATCCATCGTCGGGCACGATGCCTTCCTCACGCAGAACAACGGGGTAAAAACCATCTACATCGCTTCACTTTCTTCCGGATTGCAGGGGGCGGGCAATGCCTTGTTGGTTCCTGAGACATCGACGGTCCAAAACATCAAGGAACTCAAGGGCAAGACGGTCTCCGTGCCCTTTGCCTCGACGGCGCATGCTTTCCTGCTTCGCGCGGTGAAGGACCAGGGCTGGGACCCGGAAAAGGATATCACCATCGTCACGCAGACGCCAGAGGTGGGCGGTTCGGCTCTGAAATCAGGTCAAATCGATGCTCATTCGAACTTTGTGCCCTTCGGTGAGTTGTTCCCGTTCCGCGGTTTTGCCCGGAAGATTCTCGACGGCAGCAGCACGGGTGTGCCGACCACCCACGGTGTGCAGGTGCGCTCGGATTTCGCACAGAAGTATCCCGAAATCGTGGTTGCCTACCTTTCGATTCGAAGGATTTTGTCACGGGCGAAGAGGTCATTGACGCGAAGAAGGCCGGACAAATCTGGGTTGATGGCGAGAAGAAAGTGCGCCTGTATAAAGATGTGCCGAGCACTTTCATCGCGCTCAATCAGCTTGAGAAGGACGGCGAGACCGTGCGCGTCGCCTTAGTGCATGATCGTGAAACCGGCCTGAAACTCTTTGCCGACAAGGTCTGGTATATCCGCAAGGACAACGATATCGCGGCTTTTCTTGAAAAATCCGGCGCCGAGAAATGGGCGCAAGCAAACAGTGGGAACCTTCTGACTTATGCCGAAGCTCGTAAATTCGTGGGCAGCGAGCGTCTTGCTCAAGCTCGCTAAACTTCAAGTCGCCGAAACACACGGCGAACGCTTCCTCAAACTCGCCGGCGAGGCGCGGTCGCGCATCACAGAGATCTCCGCTCGTGAGACAGCCGCTGCGATCAAGCGCGGGGCTCTGCTGCTCGATGTGCGCGAAAGGGATGAATTCCTGCGTGGGCATATCCCCAATGCTGTGCATCTCGCAAGAGGAACGCTCGAGTTGGAAATCGAAAAGCGGGCAGCGGATCCGGCAACGGAAATCGTGACGTATTGCGGCGCCGGGAATCGCTCCGCGCTCTCGACGGAGAACCTCCAACGCATGGGTTATACGAACGTCAGATCCCTGGCCGGCGGGCTTCAATCGTGGATCGACGCCGGCTTTCCGACGTGGCGCAGACGTCACGCTATCGAAGATTGACAAGAGAAACTATGAGGCGGTTGGCACAACCGCAAGAAAAGCAATGTCCGCCACCCTCCTCTCCATCGAAGACATCGGAACCGCCACGCCCGCCAAACCATCGCGGACGTGGTGGAGGCTCGCTTCCCTGAGACGGATTGTCATTCGCCTCGTTGCTCTGGCTGCTTTCGTCGCCCTTTGGGAACTGGCTTCCAAGACGAGAACGCACTTCATCATTAACTTCGCTCATGTGCCTGCCCCCACTATGGTCGCAGAGGCGGCGGTGGAGTTTGCGCGGGCACCCAAGTCTGGGCGGCACATCTCAAACAGCGTTCGCCGGGTCGCCATCGGCTTCGGTCTCGCTCTGTTGACCGCCGTGCCGCTTGGGTTGTTGATCGGACGGTCGCGTTTGATGGAGGATGTCATCATGACACCGATCGAGGTCCTGCGTCCCATTCCAGGCGTGGCATGGATTCCTTTGGCCAACCAAAATTGGCGCGGCTGACGCCTGAGTCGTTTGCAATTCTTCGGCCGCAGAGTTGCGGAGGGGAACGCCTCGCCGTATCCTTCTGCATGTTCAAGGCCCTGATCGGCTTCGCGGCGTGGTGCGGCATGACCAGTGGAGTTCTCGCCTCGGGCGGAGGCGGAGGCTGCGCCGGAGGAGGGGGAGGCGGCTTTTGTGGATTCGGAGGGGATTCTGGTTATTCGTTTGCACTTCCGAAGGTCGAAGAGGATGTCGCCGCGGGCGGCCTGACGATAAAGCTGGATCGCACGAAATGGGGATACTCGGTTTTTGACGGCGTCCGGGATGGCCTGCTCGCGCGCTTCGTCGGCGACGGTATCGAAGTGACGCTGCGCCGCATCGCGCCATTGCCCGTGGACGGACGCTCGCTTGTGAAAGCTCTATCGGCGAAGCAGGACGTTCTTTACGCCCGCTCAATCGCCACATCAGGTGCCTTGCGCGGAGTCAAGGCAGCCTACGGCGTGCGACACTCTTTCGGTCCCCGAGCGCAGAGCTCAGTCCGCTATTTTTTTGCCGTCTCGGATCGCGATTGGCTGTGCTTCGAGGCCCGGCCGATAGGCAAGGCTCCTGAGTGGCAGGACGCCAACGAGCTCGTTCTCGGCGCAAGATTGGATCGTTCTCAAAGCTGAGAGGTGAGCGGCGGCACGATGCCGCCTCGATTCGCTATCGTCCTACTCGAAACCCTTCTTCTTTCCTTTCCCGAAACGGGCTTGCCGGCATCCGCCCAGCTGATAGAACTGCATGTTTCATCACCGAAGAAGGCGTAAAAGCGCATCACCAGCGACACTGAGCCTCTGGTCACCCTGCGCTACTTCGGTCCCCAAGTGAACCCCGACGCCTAACCAACTCTGACTCGCAACGTTCGCCGCGTTCAAATTTTTTCAAATATACGACCTTGACACTCGTAATTTGGACTCTAGTTTTCCGATTCGATGGAAAAGGCTTTGAATCCTTTTGTGCTAGAACTGCTCGACTCGTACGGAAGGGTGGGCGGCCTCAACAACCAGGATGCGCACAACACTCCGTCGAAACGCGCTGTCGGGCAAGTTTGCGAAGATTTGCTGCAATTGTTGTTTCCCGGCTTCCACGACGAGGACTCGATTCGGCACGACTCACTTATTGATCTCACCAATGAGCGAATGGGCAGGACTGCGGCGCGTTTGGAGGAACAGGTGCGAAAAAGTGTGCGGATCGGCGATCCCAAGCGGCCCACCGGCCGCACGCCACCCATCATGCAGAAATTTTGCAAAGCGCTGCCTGAAGTGCGTGAAGTGTTGCGCACGGACATTGAGGCTGCCTTCAACGGCGATCCGGCCGCGCTCGGCCATGAGGAGATCATCCTTTCTTATCCCTTTATCGAAGCGATCGCCATCCAGCGCCTCGCACATCGACTCCACCTATTCGGAGCGCCCGTAATTCCGCGAATGATGACGGAGTGGGCGCATAGTCGTACCGGCATTGACATACATCCTGGAGCGGTCATCGGCACGCATTTCTTCATTGACCACGGCACAGGTGTGGTTGTCGGAGAAACCTGCCGCATTGGCAAGCACGTGAAGCTTTATCACGGAGTGACGCTGGGCGCACGCAGCTTTGTCAAGGACGAGGAAGGGCACATAATCAAGGGAGGTAAGCGCCACCCTGACGTGGGGGATAACGTGACAATCTACCCAAACTCCACGATACTGGGAGGTAAGACCGTCATCGGGAAAAACTCCACGATCGGAGCGAACGTCTTTCTCATGCGCAGTGTGCCGCCAAACTCCCTCGTGATTTACGAGGCAAATCAACTCAGCGTCCTTGACAAGACCGCCAGGAATAAAACGGCCGCGCTTGAATGGTCAATTTAGTCTGGCAGCGCTTCGGCCTGAGATGAAGTGGGGTTCTTGTTGCGAAATCGCCCGTGAAATGAAAGGTAGCGTCTCAGACAAGCCGCTGAAGCCAGCGCAGCCCTGGGTGGGTATCGTTCTTTTGCTCGCCCTGAGCGGGAGCGCCGCAAACAGTCTTAGATTTTCTCCGATTTTTCTTCCAAGCCGGCCCAACTGCTTATGAGTTCTGATCCCAAGTCCGTCAAACCGCCTAGTGCCAATGAAGGCATCAAAGCCGGCTCGAATTTCCTGCGCGGCACCATCGCAGAGGATCTGGCTAATGAATCTACGGGAGCGATTTCCGAGCCCAACAGCCAGCTCACCAAATTCCATGGTCTCTATTTGCAGGACGATCGGGATCAGCGCTCGGCGTTGAAGAGAGCCGGCAAGGAGAAGGCTTTCGGCTTTATGCTTCGCGTGCGTTTGCCGGGCGGCCGGGCGACTCCCGAGCAATGGCTCGTTCTGGACAAACTCTCCGAGGAACTTGCCTCCCCGTCGCTCCGTCTCACGACACGGCAGACGTTCCAATTTCATGGCATTCTGAAGGGAAATGTGAAGCCGCTCATTCAGCGAATGCACGAGGTCCTCCTGGACTCCATCGCGGCCTGCGGCGACGTAAACCGCAATGTGATGGCTTCACCGAATCCCGAGCGCAACCCCATCCTTCTGCGGGTTCACGACGACGCCAGGGCGTGGAGCGAATTCGCGCTGCCGAAGAGCCGCGCCTACCATGAGATTTGGCTCGACGATGAACTCGTTGCGGGAGGCGAACTAGAATCCGAACCGATCTACGGACCGACCTACCTGCCCCGCAAATTCAAGACCGCGTTCGCGGTGCCTCCCAGCAACGATGTGGACATCTTCTCGCAGGATCTTGGTTTCATTGCCATCGTGGAGGACGATCGGTTGGCGGGCTACAACGTCACCGCGGGTGGCGGGCTTGGCATGAATCATGGCAACGTCGAAACCTTTCCCAGGCTGGCAGATGTCCTTGGATTTATCCCGGCCGACAAAGTCAATGCCATTGGGAAAGCCGTTATTGTCACACAGCGTGATTATGGCGATCGCACGAATCGGCGGCACGCCCGCCTCAAATATACGATCGAGGATCGCGGAGTGGCCTGGTTCAAGTCCGAGGTCGAACGGCTTTCGGGCATCGCATTCGCGCCTGAGCGTCCCTTCCATTTTTCCACCATCGAGGATCCCCTCGGATGGCACAAATGTTCCGATGGCACTTGGTTTTACGGACTTCATATCCTCAGCGGTCGCATCAAGGATCTCCCCGGCTGGCCGATGAAGACCGCCTTGCGCGAAATCTCCCAGGTTCACACGGGCGATTTGCGTCTCACTCCTTCGCAGAATTTGAGCATCTCAGGCGTGACCGCCGCGCAAAGACCCGTGATTGAGGGCATTCTCGCCGGGCACGGTCTGGCTGGAGAGAACAAGCGCTCGGGGTTGCGTCTCAACGCCCTTTCCTGCGTGGCGCTACCGACCTGCGGTCTCGCCCTAACAGAAAGCGAGCGGGTGCTGCCCGGCATTCTCAGCAAGTTCGAAGCTGTGCTGGAAGAGGCTGGGTTGACCGAGGACGCGATTAGTCTTCGCATTACCGGCTGCCCCAACGGGTGCGCTCGTCCGTTTCTCGCGGAGATCGGCTTTGTTGGCAGGGCCCCAAACAAATACGCGCTCTATCTTGGAGCCAGCTACAACGGCACGCGGCTCGGCCGGCTCGTTTCTCCAAGCATCACGATCGACGATGCTTTGAAGCTTCTCACGCCAGTGATTAGGCGCTATGCTCTTGAACGAGACGACGCTGAGGGCTTTGGTGACTTCTGCGACCGCGTGATCCTTCCGGAGGATGCCACGATCCACAGCGTCGGCACACCAACCGAGGACCTCAGTTTAACGCCCGCACTAAAATGACTCCCGAGCAAATCGCAAAATGGAACGCCGAGCTCCGGAATGTCTCGCCGCTCGAAATCACCCGCTGGGCGGTTTCCCAGGCCGATGGACGCGCCATCGTTTCCACGAATTTTCGCCCTTACGAAGCGGTAATTCTCCACCTTGCCGTGCAGGTGCAGGCCGCGCATTCCGGTCCTTTGGGTGGATCACGGCTACAACCGGCCGGCCACTTACCGGCACGCCGAGGAGCTGCGCAAACTGCTAAACTTGGACATTCGTGCCTATCTCCCGCGAATCAGCGCCGCGCACCGGGACACGATCCATGGACCGATTCCTTCGATTGAAGACGAGGAGGGACTCAAGGAATTCAGCGCTTTGATGAAACTTGAACCCTTCCAGCGCGGGATGAAAGAGCTGGCGCCTCGAGTCTGGATCACGGCACTGCGCAAGGTCCAAAACCCGAATCGGGCCGGACTTGACATCGTCTCGCTTGACTCCAATTTCGGTACCCTGAAGGTCAGCCCGGTGTTCTACTGGGCGACGCCGACCTCGAGCAGTATCTGGAAAAGTATAACCTCCCGAACGAGTGGGACTACTTCGACCCAGCCAAGGCCGACGAAAAGCGCGAGTGCGGTTTGCACGCGACATGGGGCGGAGAGGCCATCAGGGGTTGAATCCTTGCACTTCGATGCCATAGACAGCCAGGTCTGAGGATTCTCCCCTCGTTCGATGAGCAGTTATTATCTCGATCATCTACAGTTTCTCGAAACGGAAGCCATCCACGTGATGCGCGAAGTCGCGGCCGAGTTCGAACGGCCCGCGCTGCTTTTCTCCGGGGGGAAGGATTCGATCTGCCTGCTGCGCCTCGCCGAAAAGGCGTTTCGCCCGTCGGAAATGCCGATGCCGCTTCTGAACATCGATACGGGTCACCACTTCCCGGAATTGAACGAATTTCGCGACCGGCGTGCGCGGGAACTTGGGGCAAAGCTCATCGTGCGCACGGTCGATGAAGCCATCGAAAAGGGAATTGCCGTGCTGTCCCCTGGGCAGATCAGCCGCAACCATCTGCAGATCCCCACGCTGCTCGCGGCCATCGAGGAGTTTCGCTTCGATTGCTGCATCGGCGGAGCCCGTCGGGACGAGGAAAAGGCCCGCGCCAAGGAGCGATTCTTCAGCTTTCGCGACTCCTTCGGCCAGTGGGATCCCAAGAATCAGCGGCCGGAAATTTGGAATCTCTACAATGCCCGGATCAACCCCGGCGAAAACATGCGGGTCTTTCCCCTGAGCAATTGGACCGAAATGGATGTGTGGGAATATGTCCGCAAGGAACGACTCGAAGTTCCGAAGATCTACTTCAGCCACGAGCGGCGCTGCGTGCGCCGTGATGGCCAATGGCTGCCAGTCAACGAGCTCGTGCCCCCCAAGGCCGGCGAGCAAGTCGAAGAACTTGTCGTTCGGGTGCGGACGATAGGCGACATCATCAGCACCGGTTGCGTCATGTCGCCCGCCGACAACGTGGACGACATCATTGCCGAGATCGCGGTCGCCCGGGTGACCGAGCGCGGCTCCCGTGCCGATGACAAGGCATCTGAGGCGGCCATGGAAGACCGCAAGAAGGCGGGGTATTTTTAAGAACGATCGCGTATGACCGTCCCGCTTCATCATCCTGTCGATCTTCTCCGCTTCAACACCTGCGGCTCCGTCGATGACGGAAAATCCACGCTCATCGGCCGGCTGCTCTATGACTCCAAATCGTTGATGGAGGATCAACTCGAGGCGCTCGAGCGCTCCGCGGACATCACGGGCGGCGGCCAAATCAATCTCGCCAATCTTACCGACGGTCTTCGCGCCGAGCGCGAGCAGGGCATCACCATCGACGTCGCCTACCGATACTTTGCCACGCCGCGCCGCAAATTCATCGTCGCGGACACGCCGGGGCACGTTCAGTACACGCGCAACATGGTCACGGGCGCTTCGTCGGCAAATCTCTCGGTCATCCTGGTCGATGCGCGCCTGGGTGTCATCGAACAAAGCCGCCGCCACACGTGCATCGCCTCGTTGCTCCGCATTCCGCACCTCGTCGTCGCGGTGAACAAGATGGATCTTGTCGACTGGAGCGAGGAACGCTTCATCGAAATTCGCGATCAGTTCGAGGAATTTCTTCCGCGCCTCGACATGAAGGATGTGAAGTTCATCCCCATCAGCGCGCTCAACGGCGACAACGTTGTCGATCCGTCGGCCCGTACCCCGTGGTATCCGGGCCCGACGCTGCTGGGCCATCTCGAAAGTGTCCACATCGCCAGCGACTGGAATCTGAACGACTTTCGTCTGCCCGTGCAATGGGTGAACCGTCCGAACAATCCGCAGAATCCGGGCCTGCATGATTTCCGTGGCTTTAGCGGCCAAATCGCCGGCGGCATAGTGCGCGTCGGCCAGCAAGTGATGGTTCTGCCCAGCGGCTTCAGCAGCGCGGTGAAGGAAATCTGGACCCTTGACGGGCTGCTGCAGGAAGCCTTCTGCCCGCAATCCGTCACCCTTGTGCTTGAGCACGATATCGACGTCAGCCGGGGCGACATGATCGTGGACCCGAACGACCTCCCGGGGCAAGCGCCGAGCTGCATGCGAAGGTTTGCTGGATGCACCCGCGCGCGCTCCAGCGCGGGAAAAAATACTTCCTCAAGCACACGACGCAGACTGTTCAGGCTGTCGTCACCGCGATCGAGCATCGCATCAACGTCTCCACGCTCGACACGGAACCTCAGACGCCCGAATTGGCGATGAACGACATCGGAGAGATCCGTTTACGGACATCCAAGCCGCTCATTTTTGACGGCTATGCGACCAATCGCCTGACCGGCTCCTTCATTCTCATCGAACAGGGCACGAACGCTACTGTCGGTGCCGGCATGCTCTTCCCGCCCACCGAGGTCGCCAAACCGGAGTACAAGGATTTCGCGATCTAAAAGCGCTTGGATCCTTCCGAGCCATTGAAAATCGAACATTGCGTTTGACACGGGAACGCTTTTTCCTAAATAGTGAATTTTTCTGGCATTCGTTCTTGGGTTATACGGATCGTTGCTGAATGACCCAGCTCTGACGAATAACGTCACTGACAGAAAATAAGAATCTGGCTGACCGGATCACCGGAGGCTCCATGAAGGCAACAACACATTCATGCCGAGTATTATTCCTGATCTGGCTCCAGAGAGTCTAAGCGACTTCGCCCCCTTGATTTCGAGGCGTGCGACGTGGGCCATTTCCGTGACGACCCGGCTCCTTACTAGACGCTTGGATCAAGCTTCCGCTTGAGACCGGACTTCCGGCAGAGCGTCGCACGATAAAATTCCAAATTAGAGAGCAACTTATGAGTGAAACTCAATTGAGCCTAAGCGCAGACGCCGCGCGCAATCTAGCCACCGCCACAGTCACAGTCCCGCAATGGGATGAGATCACTCCACGCTGGCTGCACAAACTGCTGCCGTGGGTGGATGTGGACGGCGGCGTCTACCGCGTTAACCGCGTTATCAAGAAAGATCCGACGGTGGATGTGTTGACGGTGGACGGCGGAGAGCCGAGACTTCCGACCACCTTCGTCGACTACGAGGTCGATCCGCGCGAGTATCATCTCAGTACCATCCAGACGGTTCTCAACACGCACACCCGCGTTACCGATCTTTATAGCAACCGAATCGACCAGCTTCGCGAGCAGGTGCGCCTGACCGTCGATGCAGTCAAAGAGCGTGAGGAGTGGGAGTTGATCAATCACGCGCAGTTTGGCTTGTTCAACGAAGTCGCGCCGCATCAGCGTCTCGTCGCCCGCAAGGGCACGCCTTCTCCGGACGATCTCGATGATCTTCTGGCGCTCGTCTGGAAGAAGCCCGCCTTTTTCCTCGCGCATCCGAAGGCGATTGCCGCATTCGGACGGGAGGCGACGCGTCGCGGAGTGCCGCCGCCAACTGTCAGCATTTTCGGTTCGCCGTTCATCACGTGGCGCGGCATTCCGTTCATCCCGACCAACAAGTTGCAGGTCGGCGAAGACGGCAAGACCAGCATTCTGCTTCTCCGCGTGGGCGAGGCGCAACAGGGCGTCGTGGGCCTTCAAAAGGCGGGCGTTACCGGCGAAATTGAACCCGGCCTTTCCGTTCGTTACATGGGCACGAACGAAAACTCGATCGCATCGCATCTGGTTACGCGTTATTTTTCTGCCGCGATTCTGACCGAAGATGCCATCGCCCGCCTGGACGATGTCTCGGTGAATTTCTACCACGCATATGTCTATCCAACGGCTTGATCAAGGCGCACCGTTGACAGGGGAGGCTGCTGGTCCGGGGAATCCTCTTGAGACGGCGTTGATCGCGCGACTGGCGAACCAGTTCTACTCCGAAGGGCAGAGGGGCGTGCAAGCTCCCACAGCGGCCTCCGGTGTCCCGGCGACAATTACCGCAGCGCCTGTCCCCGCGCCGGCGGTTGCGCCCCAAGTTCTCGCCGTGCCTGGCGTGCCATCGGTCGTACCTGGACTTCCATCGTCCGTTTCCGATCTGTCCAGTTCATCACCGGCACCCCGCGTTCCCGGCGCGGAGCTCGCCAATCCAGATGCTCCGGCCGGCGCATCTAGCGATCGTAGTCTGACGGGCGGTTATCCGTCGACTTCGCCTGCCGCTCCGGTGCATCCTATTCTCGAGCCGGCCACAACAGAACCTATCGAGCCCGTCGTTGAGCCTCAATCGGGTGCACATGATCCGTGCTGCAGGGATTCCTACGCGTTTGGTGAACCACGCTGCAACGGCACCGCCTTCGGCAATTCCGCCGTGGAGGATCCTGCTTCGAGGAAGCCGTCGGATGTGCCCTACACGTCGGCATCGAGCCCCAGTTACGATGTAATTTGCACGCCAGAACTCTACTTCTTGCGCGGGCACGATTTGGTTGACAAGGGGGCGATTCCTGGGGCGACGCCACCTCCCCGCGGGCCATCGCTTTCCGTCTTTGATGTGGAGGCAGTCCGGCGCGATTTTCCCGCCCTCCACCAGAGGGTGAACGGCAAACCGCTCATCTGGTTCGATAATGCTGCAACCACACAGAAGCCGCAGAACGTCATCGACGCCACCTCCTCCTTTTACAGCCGGGATTACTCGAACATTCATCGAGCGGCGCACACCCTCGCGGCGCGCTCGACCGAACTCTTTGAAGCCGGACGCGAGAAAGTGCGTCAATTCCTTGGCGCGGCCGACGCGAAGGAGATTGTTTTTTTACGTGGCACAACCGAGGCGGTGAACCTGGTTGCTCAAAGCTACGGCCGGAAGAACATCGGCGCAGGCGACGAGATCATACTGACTGAGATGGAGCACCACGCGAATATCGTTCCGTGGCAATTGCTTGCCGACCAAGTGGGCGCTGCCATCCGGGTGGCGCCAATAAATGATCGCGGCGAATTGATTCTCGACGAGTTTGCGAGATTGTTCGGGCCGCGCACAAAATTCGTCGCTTTGGCACACGTCTCGAATTCGCTTGGGACGATCAATCCGGTTGAGCAAATCATCGCACTTGCGCACGCCCGGGGCGTGCCCGTCCTCGTGGACGGGGCGCAGTCCACCCCGCACCTCCCCGTCAATGTCACGGCACTTGACGCTGATTTCTTCGTCTTCTCGGCGCACAAAGTTTTCGGCCCGACCGGCATCGGCGCATTGTATGGAAAGGCGCACCTGCTCGGGCAAATGCCGCCCTGGCAGGGTGGCGGCCATATGATCAAGGACGTAACATTTGACAAGACGACGTTTCAGCATGCTCCGGAAAAGTTTGAGGCGGGCACGCCGGACATTGCGGGCGTGGTGGGTCTCGGCGCGGCGATAGACTACCTGACCCGAGTGGGCATTCCAGCTATCGCAGCTTACGAGCACGAGCTCTTGGAATACGCGACGCGCGCGCTATCCACGGTGCCCGGTCTGCGCCCGATCGGAACCGCCGCGAACAAGGCCAGCGTGCTGTCGTTTGTCATCCCCGGGGTGTCGATTGAAAGCATTGCCAAGCATCTCGACAAGCACGGCATCGCTGTCCGAGCCGGCCATCACTGCGCAATGCCGGCGCAGCGCCACTTTGGCCTCGAGGGCACCGTGCGTCCGTCGCTGGCGCTCTACAACACTCATGCCGAAGTGGACGCCTTAATATACGCCCTTCACCAGCTCCCTAGGCGGTGATATGGAATATACGACACGCTATGAAAACGATCGCACCAACTCAACTCCATCAGCTTCTAACAACTCAGCCCGATTTGGCGCTGCTGGACGTGCGGACGCCCGTGGAATACGCCGAGGCGCACGTGCCGCAGGCGAGCAACGTTCCGCTCGATAGCCTCGCGCCAAAGGAACTTTTCGAGTCGGGCCATCTGTCAAAGGGTCAGCCTGTTTACATTCTCTGCCGCACCGGTGGACGCGCAAAGAAGGCGGCCGAGAAGTTTGCAAAGGAAGGGTTCTCTCAGGCGGTGGTTGTGCAAGGCGGCACGCTGGCCTGGGACGATGCCGGTTTGCCCGTTAGGCGCGGAACAACCAAGGTGATCAGCTTGGAGCGTCAGGTCCGCATTGTCGCAGGTTCGCTGGTGGTGATCGGTATCGTGCTCGGATACTTCGTGCATCCCTGGTTCATCGGCCTCTCCGCGTTTGTGGGCGCCGGCCTGGTCTTTGCCGGGATCACGGACTTCTGTGGCATGGGTCTGCTTCTCGCAAAGCTTCCTTGGAATGCTCGCAAACCTGCGTGAGGAGAGTCACGACATTTTGCCTTAGCGTTTCTTCAACCACGAACAATCCACAGATGACAGGCATGTAGTCATGCAAGAGTTTTTTTCATGCGTCTGTAATTTTTTTCTCGGTTGCTTGCCGCAGGCAAGCCTTGGTGAAGTTCCCTCCGAACGCCTGCCGCGGCGAGCGGTGCGGGGGTTTGGGGGCGCACAGCCCCATCAAACCGGCGGATTGTTCGGTTCATCCTTGTGGGTTGAAGGCGAGGCTTCGCGAGATGAGCGCATTGATCTACAACGGAGTTGAAGGTCATGTCGGCAAGACGCCCCTGATCCGGCTCCGGCGTCTTTCCGAATTGACCGGTTGCGAAATACTCGGCAAGGCCGAGTTTATGAATCCGGGCGGTTCCGTGAAAGACCGCGCAGCTCTCGGCATTATCACCGACGCCGAGAAGAGCGGACGCCTTCGACGCGGGGACACTATCGTCGAAGGAACGGCTGGCAACACCGGCATCGGACTAACGGTTATCGGCAATGCCAAGGGCTATCGCACGGTCATCGTCATTCCAGAAACTCAATCGCAGGAAAAGATCACCCTTCTTCGCACGCTTGGCGCTGAAGTCCTCACGGTGCCGGAAAAGCCTTACAGCGATCCGGGAAATTACAATCGTGTCGCGCAGCGCCTCTCAGAGGAAAAGGGCTGGTTTTGGGCAAACCAGTTCGACAATATCGCCAACCGCCTCGCGCATTACCGGACCACCGGACCGGAGATCTGGGACCAGACTGCCGGTGAAGTGACGGCATTCGTGTCCTCGGTCGGCACGGGAGGCACCTTGGCGGGAACGGCATTGTTTCTGAAGGAACGGAACTCCGAAGTTGCCGCGGTGTGCGCCGACCCGTATGGAGCCGCAATGTGGTCGTGGTTTACCAATGGCAATACCGACACAAAGGACGGTGACTCCCACGCGGAAGGCATCGGCCAGACGCGGGTGACCAAGAACCTGGAAGACATTTCCGTCGATCGGGCTTACCGCGTTTCGGACCAGGCGGCGTTGACCATGGTCTATCAGCTTCTGAGGGAGGAAGGATTGTTTCTCGGGCTTTCCTCGGGCATCAATATCGCGGGTGCCGCGCGCTTCGCCAACGAGCGCGGGCCAGGCCAGATTATTGTCACCATCCTTTGCGACTCGGGCCACAAGTATCAGTCGAAGCTTTTCAATGCTGAGTGGCTTGTTGTGCACGGCTTGGATCCGAATCTGCCCATCGAGTCGGTCTTGCTCTGAATCGCCCGGATCTTCCCGCGAAGGGACCCGGAGGATTGTGCCGATTTTGTAACAGGAATTTTCCTCCCAATCGGCTGATAAAGCACCCACACGTTGTCGAGAAATGTTAAAAGCACCAATGGCGGGAACCGCAAAATTGCTTCTTAGGTTGTTGACTTCCTTCTCGATCATGATGCCGAGGCCGAGGCTAAATGGACCGTTGATAAGATATCGCCGGACTCTTTTTGTGACGCCGCTGCTGATCGTGATAATCTTCGCGGGTGGCGAGCCGGCCGAAGCCCGAGAAAAGCTGGATGCCATCGTGCTTGTCGTCGCTGATGGCACGTCACTGGAGTTGATCACGGCAGCCAGAAACTGTGCCTCGGGGGCTGCAGGGCGGCTTGCTTTGGAGGGTTTTGCGAATACAGCCTTCGTTCGCACCTACTCGGCTTCCGACATGGTAACGGATTCCGGTGCGTCGGCGACAGCGATGTCGAGAGGGGTCAAGGCGGACAATCGAGTCATCGGAATGGTCGACCCTGCCGCATCGTCCAGCCCGCCGAGTATCCTGGACTTTGCCAAAAAAGCCGGTTGGTCTACGGCCGTGGTCACCGACGATTCCGTCACCGGTGCGACACCCGCGCCCTTCCTCGTTGAGCACGACAATCGAGATCAGCACGAGATCATCGCTTCAAAGATCCTGGAGCAGCTCGGTAGACGGGCAGACATCGTTCTTGGCGGCGGATCGAAATGGTTCTTCGACCTCGTGAAAGACCCCGCGGTGATTTACAAGGCCGGCGAGCGAATCGTCGTGCAAAAAACTCAGGTGAAGCTTTCCGTGCTGCCGGTGGCGGTATTTGACGACTGGGAGAGCTTGCGCGCTTACGACCCGCAGGAAAAGAATCCAAAACCGGTGCTTGGCGTCTTTTTCCCGGAACAGTTTCCCTACTACGCGGATGGCAAGAGAACACTGCGCCTGAAAGACTTGGCTGAGAAAGCTGTCAGCCTCCTTCGCGCGCGAGGGAAGCCGTTTTTTCTGATGGTTGAGGCCGGCTTGCCCGACAAGGCTTCCCATTTGAACAACGCAAAACGGGCGATTTCCGAAGTCCTCGAACTCGACGCCACGGTGGCTTGGCTTCGCAAGAACCTTGGCCCGAACGCGCTTGTCCTTGCGACCACCGACCACAATAACGGAGGGTTTTCCTTTAACGGTCCGCTCGTTCCATTGCGACTCCGAGAGGAGGCCTTGCTCGGTAAGAATCCGCTAACAGGAGCAAGTTACTTCACCTGGGCAAGTGGACCGGGAGCCGATCGGGGAGCCTCTGCCACGCGAACACGAATCATAACCGAACCCGGCAAGCCCATGCGTTCTGTCGAAGAGCCCGTCCGGGAGACGGATGTGGATTACGAGCAACCCGCCCTCATCGAGGCAAAGGCTTCCTTCCATACCGCCGGCGATGTCTGGCTGCTTGGCGATGGCCCCGGAAGTGAGAACGTGAGGGGCTTTCTCGACAATACCGAGATTTTCACTTTGATGGCAAAGGCCATCGAGGACTCTGGGAAATAAGGCGGTGCGCGTCCTCATGCGAGGTTACGGGCGCGCGGCAAGTGACATCGTGATCCTGTTTGAGGCGGGCTTTGACGAGCCGATCATCCGCTGTACTGCAGAAATAGCCGCCAGTCCCGGCATCCCAGAAGAGATCGTCCTGTTTACTTTGGAGCGCGATCGCCCATTTCAATGTTTCGGAATCGGTGCCGGCTTGGTAAAGATCCAACAACGCTTGGATCAGAAATGCATAGTCTTCCGCGAAGGCCGGAATCTCGGCGGTCCCCTCATTTCAGAATCGGCGCAGGTTCCGGTCTTCGCATCGTAAAGATGATTCCGAATGAATATTGCCGCCTTCGCGGCAGCGCTAACGTATCGCGCGTCGTTTAGCGCTGCTCCGACCCGGGAGAAGCCGGAAATCATGAGACCGTTCCAAGCGGTCATGACCTTTTCGTCGCGGCAGGGAGGCGGCCTGCGTTCGCGAAGGGCGAAGAGCTTTTCTTTGCCCGAATCCAGCGAATGCTGCGCTGCATCCACGTCAATGCCAAGCTGCCGGGCGGTTTCGGCGACCGATTGGCGTTCGATCATGATAGCGAGCCGGATCTTACCGAATTCTCTGGCCGCCGCCATTTTTCTTGTTGATTTTGTTTAAAAAACGACTAATTCTATCGTATATGCGATTGGATCAAATCTTTCGTGACGAGTTGAACGAGGTGTTTCAGCCGCCCGATCGGATGGCAATGTGGGGAAGCGATTTTCGATATGCGCCGCCAATCACAGCGCGGTTTTTGCGGTCCGAGCAGAGGAAGCTGGAGAATCTTTGCGCAGGAACGCTTCGGAGGACGTTGCGATGCGTGTGTTCCGGAGGTCGGCGTCACGTGACGTCCTGAAATGGCGACCGGAGCGACCATCGCGGGTTCGAGGGAGACCTTGGCGTTTGCCAAGTGTGACACGGGGACTTGGCTGCAGATCGTCGAACGTCAGGTCCGCGGCTTGAAATTTGGTTCTGTGCAGATTACTGTGCACGAGGGTCGTGTGGTGCAGATCGAGACCAGCGCGAAGATCCGGTTCGACAGAACGTGAGGACATTGTTACAAGAAATTTCGTGTGACCCCACGCCGGGCACACGGCTCAAGAGACCTTGATGATTCACGCTTCCTCCCTTTCTGGCTGGCTCTTCGCAGCGGCCATGGTTAGCGGGATTCTTTTTGGCTTGCCGGCGCGAAGGCGATTCCTCAGAAGCAGGTCTCGGTGACAACCCCTCGCGTGGGAGGATGCCGTGCGGCAGTTTGTTAAGAGGCGAGCTTGAATCCTTTTGCGGATCAAATTTTCATCGGAGTTTTGTTTCAATTTCTTCAAAGTTCCGGGGGATGAGCTTCGATCCCAACAAGCCGTACAATGATCTCCCGTTGCTTCCCCCAGCTTGTGAGTTGGAGACCAGGCGTGTTTTGAAGAAGTGCGTGTCCGCCAACAAGGCCTTGGCGGAGCTGAAGGGAGCTGGCGATCTGATTCCCAATCAGGCCATTTTGATCAACGCTATTCCCCTCCAGGAGGCCAAGCTCAGCTCTGAGATAGAAAACATCGTCACGACGCAGGATGCCTTGTTCCAAGCCGCTCTCGATGAGAGCAAAACCGCCGATTTTGCGACAAAGGAAGTCCTGCGGTACCGCACGGCCTTGCGCCGCGGGAGCGAGGCTCTGCAGGCTGCTCCACTCCGCTTGGGACTGCTCGAAGATCTCTGCGGCATTTTGCGCGATGAGAAAGTCGCCTTCCGCTCGGACAACAGCGTCTACATCGGGAATCTTTCCCGACGCACAATCACCTACACGCCACCGTCAGGCGGGGCCGTGATGAACGAAAAGCTTCGCAACCTGGAAGGATTTCTTCTGGCCGACGACGACCTCGATCCCCTGGTGCGGATGGCGGTCGCACATTATCAGTTTGAAGCCATTCACCCGTTTACGGATGGCAACGGGCGGACGGGCCGCATTCTCAATATCCTGTTCCTCCTGCATGCGGGCTTGCTCCGCATTCCCGTGCTCTATCTCAGCCGTCACCTCATTCATAACAAGGTAGAATATTACCGCCTTCTCCGTGGCGTTACAGAACGCGCGGAGTGGGAGGACTGGCTGCTCTTCTTGCTCACGGGCGTTGAGGAAACCGCAGAATGGACGACCGGCCGGATTGTGGCCGTCCGCGATCTATTCGATCAGACGCTCGCCCGCTGCCGGGCCAAGTTGCCATCGAAGGTCTATTCCAAGGAACTGGTCGAGCTCATCTTCATGCAGCCCTATTGCAAGATCCAGTTTCTCGTGGAGGCCGGGATCGCCAAGCGGCAGACAGCCTCGGAATATCTTCAGCAATTGGAAAGGATTGGCGTTCTCACCGCCGAAAAGCAGGGCCGTGAGGTTCTCTACAAGTATCCGGCGCTCCTGAAAGTGCTTACAGCATGATATGTCGGCAATCTCGACCCATTGATAATAAATGTCGAAATTTACTTACAATTTCGACATGTTCCAGGAACGTGTCGATGCCGTTGACAGATCAAATGGCAAGCCTTGTACGGCGGGTTTCCCGGCGCACCCGGAGCAGGCAATCATGCACAACAGATCGACGATGGCGGATATTTTGCGCATGCTCCGAAAGGCTATCTGGCTCCATGTGAGCAAGGGAGAAGCAAGCTCCTCCGCCGAGGTCGCAGGGGTTCCTTGGCTGAGGCGATTTCCGATTGTAGCCCGCATCGCCGATGCCCATCCCTAATATTCCCTTCGAAGCCCCTTTGAGGCGGCCGCCTTACATCACGCCTTCGGCCCGTGCCTGGCGCATGGCATGCGAAAGACTCAGGATCAATGCCATGCTCTCTTGAGCCTGCCGTTCGGGGTTCAGGGCTCCGGGCAAACCGATGATGATTTCTGCGGGTTGGCGCTCGCGATTAGGAATCGGGGTGAAGGTTCGGCTATAGGTCGGGCGAACCGGATTCGCTCGCCATTGGAACAGGGGACTCGTCGTGGCGTAGCGCCTAAGGGCGTCGGATAGCGCGGCTTTTTGCTCTTCCTCGGCGAGCCAGGCCTCCACGTCAGCGTCCAGCGCGCGCGGGTTTTGACGCAAAAGAAAAATCGCGTCGTATGCATATCGCTCCAATTCGCGCTCGAGAACCTGAACGTGACCGCATTGCGAATTTTCCCAGCATTGCATTCCGTCGCTCTGCTGTTTACTGGTGAGGAAAACTGTCTCGCGATGCGCTTCCAGATTCGCTACTGGATATGCGGTGATTTCGATTCCCGTCGCGAGTCGAAGCCGGGATTCCAACGCGACAAGCAAGCGCGCGATCGCATAGGGGGTAATGATTTCGGTGCCGACCCATCCGCCAATCACCAGGACTCGGATAGGCTCCTTGTCAGCAGGAGTGCCGCAAACATGGAAATACGGAATCATCTCGCTCCGAACGCCGGCTTGCGGCGTTCCGTAGCCCACTACAAGCGACGAAGATTCTGAAGCGAGCTCGATCAAAGGAGCTATCAAATCTTGCACATTTTGCCGTCCGGATTTGAAGCAATCAGTGATTTGGCTGTCGACAGTACTATCCATAACGAGACCTCCTCTATGGTGTCCGCCAAACAAACATTGGAAGGTGGAATCTTGCAACGCAGAATGCGGGCAAATAGCGGAAAATCGGGAAAAATTTTCCCCCGGATTCGCCTCGGCTCTCAAAAGCGCGGGAAAGGAGGGCAAGAGAAGACCGGAAGGCGGCGCTTGCGGCTTTTAAGCCTCTTGACTGCACCAGGATGCATTGATTTCCAGAAGCGAAGACCGGCGCCGGCCTCGCCTGCGGACGCCGGTCATCTTTGGATGGGACCCTGCGCCGTGAAGTTCAGAAGATCACGCCCAACTGGAATCCGAGAACGGTAGCGTTCTCGACGAGTCCGGTGCCATTCGGCCGGATGATGTATTGCAGGACAGGCTGCGCGTAAAACCACTTGTTGAACTGGATGCGATAGTCAAACTCCAACACAGCCTCGTAGATCTGTGTTGTCCGTCCCCTTCTCTCATCGGCAAGCTGCTTGTAGTAGCTGTAGTTGCCGTAGGCAAAGGCAACACCAAGCTGAT
Organism: uncultured Verrucomicrobiae bacterium; assembly: GCA_963810765.1. Lineage (GTDB taxonomy): Bacteria > Verrucomicrobiota > Verrucomicrobiia > Chthoniobacterales > Terrimicrobiaceae > DASTFP01. The sequence continues at coordinate 590,128 of CAWEOV010000004.1, read as the reverse complement.
CTTGGTCTCGACCCGGAATGAGCCCCTTGTAAACGAGACCGGTCTGAAAGTAGAAGGGCAGCGGGTTGTTGTACTTCGGCGCAAAATTGATCAAGCTAAAGAAATAAAGACCCTGCTCGTTCAATTTCGGCTTCGACGGTTTAACGATCTCCTTAAATTCCTTCCCGTCCGCGATCGATTTGCCATCAGAGAGAACAGGGGGCGCTGGCGCGTCCGGCGACGGCTCACGATAAAGTTGCTGATCGGCCTGCCAGTAGAACAGCAGCTTCTGGTCATAGTTCTCTCCGAAGTACGAAGTGTTTTCGACGCCCCAGTAGATCAAGCCCGCTGCATACCGCCCTGGGAGTTTGGACGGGCCGATCTTTGGGGTAAAGCCAGTTTCCGTCAGCCAGAAAATACCGTTTCGGTCCGGCGGTTGTGCGCCGGCGAAGAAAAGGCCATGGTTGGACGGAGTGCCGGCATCGGGGATTGCCATATACAAACCGCTTTGGAGGTAATACCACTCCAAAGGCTTGACCTTAATGTAGCCACCCCACGCCGAGTAGCTTCCTCCCCAGCCGATGCCGTTGGCCCCGATGCCTCGATTCGAGGTGAACGTGTTGTTGATGAAAAACTTGTTCAACGGCTGGTTTATGAAGATATCCGTCGGATTCTGCCAGCCTCCGGAGAGCGTCAGAAACTCCTTTATACCAAAGAGTTCCGGCGTCGTATAGGTCACATAGACCTGCTGGAAACGCCACAGCCTACCGCCTTGGAACGTGCTCGGAGCAAATTGGCTGCTCGCACCGACCCATTTGTTCACGCCGGCGCCACCCCGGTAGCGCAAGTCTGAGTAAAGGGTCAGACCCTCGATCGCGTCCCATCCGGTCAATTTGGCGAAATCCAGCGTGCCACGGAACTTGAACTCGTCGTCGTAGCCGAAACGCTGTTGAAGGCCGCCGTCAACGTTCCAGAGGAAATTGGCCTTCCATTCCACACCAAGTTTCAACCCATGGTCTTCAAGCGTATCGCGAACACCGAACCAGTTGCCCGTCGCCCATTTTCCATTCCACCATTGCTCAAGCGCCGAAGCCTCGGCCTTGGGCTCAGAAGTTGACGTCTGTCCGGCTTGGGCTCCTAGGGGAAAACCCCACGCCAGTCCCAAGGCAGCCAAACCCGAAATGACTTTGTTTTTATTCATTCTATTATGTAACGAGCCATAGCAGCTAGCAATTTCCAAGCTGATATGCCCCTTGTTCCCAATGCGGTTAAGGTTCGATTTAATACGAGTAATTTAGTCGTATATCTCGACGCGTTTTAATACCTTTGAACCGATTGTCAACGGGATTTTTGTCGTTTCGCCCGAAAAACCGACTATTTCGGCATGTAGAGGATGCGTCCGCATTGGGGGCAATGGACGATCTCTTTTCCGCCTCGGACTTGGACGACGGTTTGAGCGGTGACCTTCATGTGGCAGCCCATGCAGACTTCATGCTCGAGAGTTGCGACGGCGGTGCCGTGCTTGGTTTTGAAGAGCCGGAGGTAGAGTTCGAGGACATCTTCGTCGAGCGCTTTTGCCAGGAGTTCGTGCTCGTTTCCGAGGTCGGCGATGCGCGTCTCCAGATTGACCTTCTTGCTGTCGAGAGCTGCGAGGAGGTGTTGGAGTTTATTGCGCTCTTCGGCATGCGTCTTTTCCGCGGTGGCGATCTGCGGTATTAGCTTTTCGAGATCCTCCATTAGATCCAGCTCGCGATCTTCCAGGGCTATGATGGCCTTTTCAGCGGCCTCAATTTCATGGGCAAGGGCCGCGTATTCTTCATTCTTTCGGGTTTGGAGCTGTTGTTGTCTGTAGCGGGCGATGGTATCTCTTTTGGTTCGCGCCTCCATTTCGAGGTTTCTCTTCTCGATCTCGATTTCCCTGGCGCGGACCTTTGCCAGGTCGAGTTGGGCGGCGGAGTCGGCGATTTGCCTTTCGCGGGTCTTGCGCTCCTCGGGCAGGTGTGTGAGCTCCGATTGGAAGCTTCGAAGGCGCTGGTCGCGGTCCTGCAAGGTGAGCAGCTTTTCGATCACATCGAGCATTGCCCAATGATGACCGGCCCGCTTGAAATAATCCAGCGAGCAGTTTGCCGGACTTGCGAAGAAGCCTCTGGCGACGACCTCCCAATCTGCGAAGCAATATTTTATAAAGCAGTGCCGCGCTGCTTTATGAAAACTCCTTCCAAAACATCACCGTGGTGATTCCGAGGCCAATGGCGGTGACGAGCTGGCGGACGCGTTGCTTGGAGATTCGCTGGGTAAGGCGCGCGCCGGCGAAGTAGCCAAGCGTGGAAGCCACTATCATCACGATGGCCTGTGGCCAATCCACCAAGCCGGAGAAGATGAAATAGACGCTCGCGACGAGGTTGATGAGCGCCGCGAGTACGGTCTTGAGGGTGTTCATTTCATGGATGTCGTGCATGCCCATCAATCCAAAGACAGCAAGCATTAGGATTCCGATTCCGGCACCGAAGTAGCCTCCGTAGACCGCCACGAGAAATTGGAGCGCTGCCGAGACGACTCCGTGACGTGTTTGGGAGGCGGCCTCTGCTGCAGCGAGTCGGCCGAAGGCGTTCTGCGCCATAAATAGCACCGAGGCGAACAGGAGCAGGAACGGAACGAGCTTTTCGAAAGTGTCGGCCGGCGTCTTTGTGAGCAGGAGCGCCCCAAGAAATCCCCCGATCACGCTAACCAGGCCGAATCGGCGGATCCATACTGATGCGGCGGGGAGGTGCTCTCGATAACCGTATGTGCTTCCGACGATTCCGACGAGCAGGGCAACCGTGCTGGTTGCATTGGCGCGGATTGCCGGCATGCCGAAGGCGAGAAGTGCCGGAAAGGTCAGCATGGTGCCTCCGCCTGCTATGGCGTTTATCGCGCCGGCGAACAATGCAGCAACGGAAAGAAAAAAAATCTCGGCCGGTGAAGGCATGAGGAAATACTAGTATTTCTTCCCAAGGCATACCGTCGCCACTCTTGGGACTCGCGCGCTCACTCCTTCCATCGACAAGCGTTGGGAGCTTCCAGGCCAAGCTGGTCGAGAATGCGCCAAACGAGGGTGTCGGCGAGCTCGACGAGGGTCTCAGGGCGGCTGTAAAACGAGGGTGAGGCCGGCAGCAAGGTGGCTCCAGCCTCGATTACTGACACTGCGTTTCGGGCGTGGATCAGGTTCCACGGAGTTTCGCGGGGGACGAGAATCAGCTTCCGGCGTTCCTTCAAGAAGACATCCGCCGCGCGGAGAATCAAGCTTTCGCTCATGCCGTGAGCTATGCGGCTGAGCGTGCCCATGGAGCACGGAACGACGATCATTGCGTCAAACTTTGTGCTGCCGCTTGCGAACGGCGCGTTCATGCTCTTGTCGGAATGCTCGACGGCACCGGTAGGAATCTGTAATTCCCCGATTTCTTCGTGGATGACTTGCTTCGCATAGGCGCTGAAGACCAGGTGCAATTCAAGTTCGGTCCGGTCGAGATAATGAAGAAGGCGTTGAAGATAGATAGCTCCGCTAGCTCCGGTAGCGGCAAGCACTAGGCGCATTTCAAGGAAATTTTTCGAATCCCTCGCCAGGCAAATCTCTTGCTCTGAGCTTCCAAAATCTCAGATCAATTTGGCCGCGCTGAGGGCCTTGCGAATCTCGGAGGTTCTGTTCAACGCGTCGGTGTAGAGCTTGTTTGTCCCGGGATCGGGCTCGTTGCGCGAGGATTCGTCCACCTTTACGAGCCGGTCGCAGATTTCCACCAACGTGGCGTCCGATCCATTCTCAGCGTTCCAAGCCCATCCCGCCTGAATGGCTCCGCCGAGCCCCGCTCCTTCGCCGCTTTGGAGGCACACTGTCGGCACGCCGAAAACGTCTGCGCACATTTGGCGCCATAGCCGGCTATTGCTGCCACCCCCGGTAAGCCGGATCTCGGCGGGATGCATGCCGAGCTCGCGGAAGCGCGCGAGTCCGTAGCCGAGGCCGAAAGTTACGCCTTCGAACGCCGCGCGGGCCATGTGCGGAGCGGTGAAATTTGCGAGCGTAAGTCCGTGAAAAACCCCGGTGCCGTTCGGCAGGTCCGGCGTGCGCTCTCCCGTAAGATAGGGGAGCAGGAGAAGGCCGTCGCAACCGGCCGGGACGGCGCGGATCTGTTCCTCGAGCTGAGCGTAGTCCCAGCCAAAGGACTTGCGAATATGCTCAGTGATCAGCGTGAGGTTCAACGTGCAGATTAGGGGCAGCCAGTTGTCCGTGCTGTCGCAAAATGCGGCCACTTCGCCCTGCGGATCGATGATTGGAACGGCGGAGAAGGCAAAGAGTGTTCCCGATGTTCCGAGGCTTGCGGTCACCACGCCGGGTTGGATGTTGCCGGTTCCGATCGCGGCCATCATGTTGTCACCGCCGCCCGCACTGACCGACGGCGCCTTGGCAAGGCTCCATTTCTTGCACAGCTCCTCGCGCAAGCTACCGTGGGAATGCTTCGAGGACATCAGTGGCGGCAACTTTCCGGAAAGATCTTCTGCGATGAAGTCGATAACCTCCGTTGACCACTGGCGTCTTTTTACGTCGAGCAGAGCGGTGCCGGAAGCATCGCCGAACTCCATCCTCTTGACGCCAGTGAGCCAGAAATTCAGGTAATCATGAGGAAGCAGGACACTTTGCGTTCTCTTCCAGTTCTCAGGCTCGTTCTGGCGCAGCCACAGGATCTTTGGAGCCGTGTAGCCTGTGCGCATCGTGTTTCCGACGAGCGCGATGACGCCAGCCGGTCCCCCAAAGTGATTGGTAATTTCGTCACATTGGGCGCTTGTTGCTGTGTCGTTCCACAGTTTGGCTGGGCGAACGACTTGGTCCCCCTTGTCAAGAACGACTAGCCCGTGCTGCTGGCCGCTGACACCGATGCCGCGAACCTCGTCCTTGCGCGCGCCGAGTTTCGCAATGACTTCGCCGATGGATTGTTCGGCGGCGTCGATCCAATCCTTTGGATCCTGTTCCATTGCGCCGGGCGGCAGGTTTGGGACGAAGCCATAGGCCTTCTGTGCGGAAGCGAGAACTTCGCCACTCTCCCAGTCGAGAGCAATGGTTTTTGTGCTTTGTGTGCCGCAGTCTATTCCGAGAAAGATCATGGGGAGGGATTGGTTAAGGCTTGAGAATTACGCTTTGGCTCGCGGCCATAAAGAACTTTTGATGTGGCACTAAACCATTCCCAGCTTTTGCTTGCCTTCCTCGCTGATTCGGTCGGGAGTCCATGGCGGGTCCCAAACGAGATCAACATTGGCGTCCGTCACGCCATCGATGCTCAAGATTTTCTGGCGCGCTTCGCTGGCGATGATCGGACCCATCCCGCAGCCGGGCGCGGTGAGGGTCATCTGGACAGTGACATCGCAGCCACCTGCCTCGCGGGACTTGATATCGAGAGCGTAAACGAGCCCCAGATCGACTATGTTGACGGGAATTTCCGGATCGTAGCAGGTCTTGAGCTGGTCCCATGCGGCTTTCTCGAGGTCCCCATCAGCGGGTTTTTCCAGACCCGGAGAGGCCGCCTGACCGATCGAGTCGGCATCCTTTCCCTCGATGCGATAGAGACCGGCCTGGCTCGGAACAAGGATGGTAAAGGACCCTCCCAGGGCCTGGGTGATGACGACTTCGGTACCGGAGGGAAGGGTAATTCTTTCACCGCTCGGAATGCGTGTGACTTCGACGTCGCGAGCGGTGATCGCGGAGGATTGGTGGCTCATTTGGGGAAGGTGATGGTTGAGAGTTGATGGTTGAGGGACATGTCTCGTCGAGTCATCTCGGCAGTAGCTGGGGGAGCTGAGCGCGTTGGATGAGATTTGGAAGATCTTTGAGTGAGCGGAGGCGGTCCCCTTCGGAGTTGATCCTAGTTGTCGTCCTTATTCGAGATGGTTCCCGCGGATTTGTAGCCCGCGAGGTATTGCTCGACGAGGAGCAGGCGTCCTTCGCCTGCGCGTTGGACGATCTTCAGGAGTTGGTCCATCGAGCTAACCTCTTCGAGTTGCTCCGTGATGAACCATTGCAGGAACGTTGAGGCGATATGATTGTTTTCCTTGAACGCGGTGTCCATTAACGTGTTGATAAGGTCCGTGACCTTAATTTCCTGCTCCAGTGAGAGTTTCACGGCATCCTCGGCAAAGGGGAAGCGGGCGACGGGTTTGGTGATGGCGGGAATTTCGACGCGCGCTCCGGCATCGATGAGGAACTTGATAAACTTCATTGCGTGCGCATGTTCCTCGGCTGCTTGTTTGTAGAAGTGCCGGGCGAGAAAGGGGAGTGATTCGGCGTCGAAGTGCGACGCGATGGCTGTGTATTGAATGCTAGCTGCGAACTCGTACCCGATTTGTTCGTTGATTTTCTCGTTTAGCGCTTGGGAGATGAGCATGCATCAAGCTCTGTCCGGGCGTCTCAAAGGTCAAGCTCAGGCCCTGCGCAAGCTTCCGCAAATTTTTGGCAAGGGACCATCAGACAGCGGAGGCTTTTTCTAGAATCATGCTTCTGTGTTTTATCGGAAACCGCAAGGAGGTTGCCCGCGGATCGAAGATACCGTCTTCTCCGGCAATCCTCTGCTCGCTTCTGCAATTCGTGAGAATGTGCGCATCGTTGGCCGGCGCGCTCTGATTCCGCTCCTTCCGCGCTGGCCGGTGCTGTTTCGGGGCGTGCGAACCTTCGGCCGCGTAATCTCTTTCTGTCGGAATTCCTGCGCTATGCTGGGCAGCGTCGGCGCTTATCCCGAAGTATGGTGCACGCCGTGCGGACGCACCGCCCGTGGCGGCGATCTTACGTTCTTTTTTCCGGGCTGGAGCCGTGCTTTTGCAACGATCCAAGAGCAGTCGGGCGATTGGCTTTATTCGGCCGAGTTCCTCGACGCCCTCGGGAATATGATCCACAGAGTCTGCCTGACAGCCGAGTCCGATTCTGAGGCGTTTCGGTGGTGGGTCGAGCTCAACCATGCGGCTAATCCGGCTGCGGAGCTTTCGCCCTATGCACGGTTTGCCTCGCGTGTTGACGACTCTGATTCTCGTTGCGCGGATGACGCATCGCTCCTTTCAGAGGATGATTTTCGTGCCCTCCTGCGCCGGTCGGTGGACGCAGAAACTTCCGTTCAGATTCTGGTCGCAAATGAGGGCTTGGTACAGAGCGCGAGAATGGCTCCGAATTGCCTTCGCGACGACGGCGATTGGATCTATCTTGGAAACGATGTCTGCGGACTGCAGCTGCGGATCGGACGACGCAGCGAAGTCTTTTTTCGCTTGTCGTCCAGCTCGTTGGATTGGGTTTTGAAAGCTTACGAGTCCGAGGGCGGCCTCGTCTGCACTCTTTGCGGAAGAGATGTTGAAGAATGATTTCTTTTTTGGCACGTGGCAAATCATTGACCTGCTGTCCCTCGAGGTCCTTCTAAAAAATCTGCAACCGCCCGCAATTCGCGTTGTTGCATCGGGTGAGTTCACAAATCCTACCGATGAAACACACGACACTTCTTTCACTAGCAGGCATCATAGCCGCCGCGGCTCTTGCCGTTTCGCAGCTTGCTGCGGCTGACCCTAACCCAACCTCCTCTCCGCCGGAATCCCCGGCCGCCAAAGCTCCTCCGGCTTCGGGAGATTCGCAGAAATTCTGTGGCAGCGATCAGTTTGGCGGTCCGCGCGGCAGGTTTCATCATTGGGCTCGTCACCGTGGTCATGGTGGGGATGGGCAGATGCTGGATCGTTTGTTGAATCTCACTGACGAACAGAAAGAAAAAGTCAACGAGATCATGGAGGCCAGCAGGCCGAAGATCAAAGCGATCCGGGAGGAACAGAGGGCGAAAATCCAAGCCGTGAGGGATGAAGCGCAAAAACAGATCCGTCCTCTCCTTACTCCCGCTCAGCAGAAGGTCTTCGATGATGCGCAGAAGCTGCGCGAGGATGCTCGCAAACTTAGAGAGGAAGCGAGAAACCTTCGCCAGGAAAAGGAAGGAAACCGGTCCGAATAGAGGACCGCTTTTATGACTTGCAGGGCGGCCGGATGGGCCGCCCATTTTTCTGGATTTCGAGTTGGTAAGGGAAGGTATGTCTCGCTCCGGCGAGACGGTCGCGATGTCTGTCATGCGGAACTATGACCTTCGACGGACGCTGGCCGAGATTGAGTCAAACGGTTAATACGAAGGGCAGGCTGGCGGATTCGTCGGACTTCTCCTGTTCTACCAAATAACGCAGGGCCTCAACGATCCAGTGGGCCACAGAGTGGGGGGGGTTCCTCATAGAAGCGTTGCCAGGCCAAAGTTTTTTGTCTTCGTAGGCATTTTCCATGTGGTCCTTTAGCCAGGCCAATCGCACCCCGTGTCCAATGAGCACGTCCAAGACGAGGTGTTCTCTCAGAACAAAGTCAGGATTCTCGCGGAAAAAATCACCCAGGGCGACGAGGGCTTCGATGGTGAGATGGCGATATTCGGGAGCATCGATCTTGGCCAAAAGGTGCTCCACGCAACGGGCGAAATTCGTTTCACCCGGCGTCATCTCGGCCAAAAGGGGGGCGCTGTCCATTCGGTTGCACCGCTTGAGCTTGTCGCCAATTACCAAGCCACGGCAGTGGTGCAGGGTTTCCCAAACGCCGGGGTAAAATCCCACGGGCACCTGCCCGAGGGCGCCTCCCCGACGGCGATGGTCCAACCAACTCGTAGCCGGGGCCGAAGATGACTGACTTGGCTCTTGTGCCCTTGGGACGTCAGGATGCCACTCTACCTCAATGCCCGCCTTGAGGTTGAGTGGTTCCTGTTTCTTGAGTAACTCGCCGGCTTCGGCATGATCCCGGAGTACGGTCGTTATGCGTGACTGAATCTCCGAGGGGGAAAACCCCATCAACTTTTCATAAGCCTCGTCCTGGGCGAGGCGGAACTCTGCTGCCACCTCAGCGGTTAATAGCAGAATGAGATATCCCACCCGAAGGGTCAGAAAGCCTCGCAGCAACTCGGGTTCCAGCTTGATGAGGCCATCAAGACCCAGCAGTATTTCCTGGACCAGGACGCGCTCTCGCACATCTTCGCGGGAAAATCGAGCAATTCGATCGGCGATGGCCTGCCCTGTCATCGGTTCTGTGATCAAGGAAGCCGGGCTGTAGGCTTTGCCCACCAAGACCTGCTTTTGTCGGACTAACAGGTTGGTAACCGCTTCTTCGAGCCCCCCCATCGAACCATCCTCGCAACCCTGCGATCCGGCGCAGCACACTCCAGTGGAGGTCATGGCTGGCTTGCTTCCAGAGATGATCGAAAAGCGTTTCCAAACGAATGGTTTCCGCGTTGAATCCCGGTCGGTCCCGGATTCCGTCCAGGCAATTTCCCCTTCGCGGCCCAGCAAAAGCACCAGTCCCTGGAGGCATTCCGCCTGTTCGTAAATATTGTCGCTGGCTTTGAGCCGCTGCACCAAGCGCGATCGGTCCCGCTCCAACTCCAAAGCCAGCTCTTCCGCAGCGCAAAGGGGCAAATCGCGTCGGGATCACGTTGCAATACCGGGATAGGGTGATCGCTAAGGGTCTCATTCACCTCGGGGATGGGCCCCGCTTTGGGATCCAAGGACACCCAATTCGCTGAGGGCATGAGCTGCCCCAAGGCACCGAGGCGCACCACCGCTGGCCCGCAGTGACCGTCACGCCACTCGTGCAGGAGAGCTAACAAGAGCTCAGTCTTGGCCGCAAGATGGCGCTGTCCCAGAGGCACAACGAGGGTGGGAAGACCATGGCTCTGCCACTTGCGGGAGAGATAGACCACTTCACTGCGCAAGCGTTGGCTCAAAATGGCCATATCCAAGGCAAGGTGATCATGGTGGTCCGCCAAGATGGATGGGACGAACGCCATTCGGCGATCCTCCACCCGATAGAAACGGGCGGTGGTCAAGGTCCGCAGGCGGCGCTGGGGACGGCCCGTCAAGCCTAAGGCTTGGCTGGCGCCCTGGGCGCCATAGAAGCGCGCCAGCTCCCGAGCATGCCAGAGCTCAAGGGATTCTAGCTGATCCATTCGATCAACGCTGATTCCCAGATTATCCAGTTGAGTTTGGGTTTCGAGATCCTCCGCCAAAAGCGCAATTTGGACAGTAGGAGAAGGTTTCAGCCGCCGGCGATGGCGTCCCAAGGGATCCATCTCGCTGCGATTCAGAAATCCATCCTGGAGCATTTGGGCCAGCCACCATGGACTCTGGGCCCAAACCAGGGGAACATTTTCATTGGGCAGACTGACTTGACTGCCGGGGTCGTTTCTTTCCGTCTCGATGCTCTCGGCTGGAACGTAGTAGAGTTCCGGCAAGAGACCAATGTCACCGTGTCTTTGTTCGAGTTTCTCCAGGCGACTGCGATATTCCGCGGCACGCTCGCACTCGCCCCGATAATAGGCATCCAGCAAAAGGTAGGCGAAAAAAAGCGGCCATTCGCACTCGATGTGCTCGAAGAGCTTGAGCTCACCGGACTCGTAGTGCAAACGGTTGGTGTCTTCCAAGACGGTTTGGTGGCCGTCCCGAAGGAAGCGCTTACAACCATAGCTGCCTTGCAGTCGGTCCACGATGATTGAACGAGTACGATTGGCGAGCTCCTCATCGGTGACGGCAAATGCGGGGAAGCCAACGACAGCGAGGGTCGCGGCGTCGACTTCCTTGGAGGCCGATTCCCGGGGCAATAAACTGTGGAGGGTGATTCGGGCCCGGGCTATTTCGTACTGGCGGGCAAGAGGCCAGTCGCTGGATGCTGCCGGGATAAAATTACCGACTGAACCGCCTCAAAATAGCGATTGAGCCGGGTCAAGTCTTCGCTGAAACCCCTTGAGTTCAAATCCATCGTGAGCCTCGCTCTTCAGCACGTACTGTGCCGAGATTGTACACTTTGCCACAATTGAGCCGTTTTCTAGCCCTTTGTCGAAGGCACAAAGTAGCCTGACCTGACAGGATCCTACCGGCCTGATTTTCGTTGAGGCGGGAAAGCGCACGGGCACACACCGAACATCTCGGCAAATGCCTTGGAAAAATGGCTCAGGCTCGAATAGCCGACGGCCATGGCCGCTTCGGTGACGTTGGAGCGGCCGCTGCGGAGCAGTTCTGCAGCACGTTCGAGGCGCAAGTTGCGAAGATAACGCGAGATGGTCATGCCGGTCTGTTCTGAAAAAATGCGGCTGAGATAAAACGGACTGCACCCGACTTCGCGTCCGAGCTGGGAGAGTGCCGGCGGATTTTCAAGATCTCTTGCCACCGCATGTTTGACCCGTTCGACCCGCTCGATGGCCAGCCGTTTGTGCCGCTGGCAGAAAAGTTCTTCGCGGGGCTCGGTCAATGTGAGCGCCGCGACTTCCAGGATCTTTGCGCGGAACCAGAATCCGGCGCCGGATCCGTCGATGGGAGGCTTGAGCATTTCCTCGGCGCTGTGTCGCACGCGAGGATTAAGCGGCTGCTCCCGCGCCGTGCGAAGGCGTGCTTCACCACCCAGGAAACCTTGCGTTTCACGATTTAGGATTGCTTCGTGACCACGGACTGCCTCGCTCAGCCAGCCCCGCGACAATTCCACAGTGAGGAAGCGGTGTCTTTGCCCGGCGTGCCGGTCCGCCCGCAAACGGCTTTCGTCCGCCGCGTAATGAGCGACTCGCTGAGGATTGACTATTGTGGTCTGCGCGGGGCGTTCGTGAATGGCGCCACAGCCCTCGAAATTGATGCAAATTTCGAGGCTCTCCGGATGAAAACTGCTGGACCAATCGAGCGTTCTCCGGCACTCAAAATCGTGCCATTCAACGCTCACGCCATCGCTCGAAAAGCTTCCAAAAAGTTGACGCCATTCCCCTTCGACTTCAGCCCAGACCGGTTCCTCACAGATATCATTCCCTTTCAGCGCGACGATCCCAATATTGAGATTTGATCTCAATAACAAGCGAAAAGGATAGTGGGCTCGTCGGAAGCGATTCTTTGGGGCCTTGGCAAGCTTGCGCCTTTGCCGTATGGCGGTATTTTGAGCGTGATGGAGACCACCGCGGTCAATTACAGGATGGGCAATGAGAAGTTGATTCGCGTGCTGGATGCCGCGAGTGCGAAGCTGCGTGCTCTGCTCGAGCGTCAGGGTCGCGCGCACGGGGCCTTGCGGGTATCGGTGATCGGCGGTGGATGCTCGGGATTGCAGTACAAGATGGATCTCGTGGATGGTCCCGCGAATCGCGACATCCTCGTGCAGTCGAATCAGGTACGAGTGGTTGTCGATCCGAAGAGCGCGCTGTTCGTGAGCGGGTCGGAACTGGATTTTAGTGACGATCTGCAGAAGGGCGGTTTCAAGGTTTCGAATCCAAACGCCGTCGCGCATTGCTCCTGCGGCGAGAGCTTTTCCGCATAAACCAGCCAGGCTGGCTTATTTTATTTTTTGCGGAGCAAAAAATGGAGGATGCGTTTTCGTTGTTTGGCCTGGATCGCAGACCGCTCATTGATGAGGCGGCGCTCAAGGAAAAGTACTTGCGTCTTGCAGCGACGCGGCATCCGGACCTGGCGGACGGCGATGACGAGAAATTTCATCTATTGCAAGACGCGTACAAGACTCTTCGCGAGCCGGCAGCGCGATTGAGGCATCTTATTGAGCTGGAATTCCCAGGCGGCGGGAGCACGAGTGGTTCTGCGCCCCATGCGGAGCTTTTCATGAGTGCGGGAAGTGCCGTGCAAGCAGCAAAGGCTGTTATTTTGCGCTCGGAGAGCACCACCACGGCCCTTGCTCGAGCCTTGCTCTCGCCGGAAATTGCGGCCGTTCTTCGGGAAGTCCGGAAAGCATTGGACTCTGTCCAAAAAACGCGAGATCAATTAACAGAGCGGCTTGAGAATCTGGATGTCCGCTGGCCTGAAGTCTCCGCCAACGAACTGTCGGCCCTTGCGTCGTCTTTTACGTTTCTCTCGCGATGGAAGTCCCAGTTGGCCGAATGGGAATTCCGCTTGGCAAACGGATGAAAGGGGAGCGCATCGCGAGACCGGGTTGGCGCGGAACGCGACTCGCTTCGGCGCGTCCCCCGTGGTGCCTTCGGCGTTCGGACCGAAGCTGCCTCGACCGCCACGGCTCATGTGGCGCGTCAACGCGGTCTCGAGATAAGCTTCCCCTTTTTCTTAGTGAAATTGTCTCCCGGGCTAGGAGAATGATTTATGATTGTCGGTATTGATCTTGGTACGACGAACTCGCTCATCGGCGCGATGGACTCCGGGTTTCCCGTGTTGTTTGCCGATCCGGCTGGGCGCAGGCTGACGCCCTCGGTGGTGTATTTTCCTGAGGAAGGAGAACCGGTGGTTGGCTACGAGGCCTTGCGCTACGAGAAGGACGCCATCTTTTCGATCAAGCGCCTGATGGGGCGGCGGGTGGGCGAAAGCGAGGCATATCGGAATATCGTTGGGACGCGGGGTGAACCCACTCGCCTGCGTGCCGGCGCGAGGACGGTCCTGCCCGAGGAGGTTTCTGCGTTGATTTTGAAGAAACTGAAGGCGGATGCTGAACGAGCGCTCGGAGGCATCGTGGATCGAGCGGTAATCACGGTTCCTGCTTATTTCAACGATGCGCAGCGGGCGTCGACAAAACGGGCCGGCGAATTGGCGGGCTTCACCGTTGAACGCCTCCTGGCCGAGCCGACGGCGGCTGCGCTGGCGTATGGATTGGACAGGCTTGTCGATAAGGCCAAGGTTGCAGTGTACGACCTTGGGGGAGGCACTTTTGACGTGTCAGTGCTGGAACAGAATGGGGGAGTCTTTCAGGTGCTGGCAACGAACGGCGACACTGAGCTCGGCGGAGATGATCTCGACGCGGCCATCGCGGCATGGTCGGGGTCAACACGCGCCGAAGCGGAAACCATAAAGAGAAAGCTCTCAGAAGGTGAGAACTGCGACTCGCCGATTGCGAAATCCGTTTTCGAGTCTATCTGCCGCCCAATCATAGAGCGAACGCGAAAGCATTGCCTTCGGTCACTCCAAGACGCGGGGTTGAAGCCGGAAGATTTGGATGAGGTGATTCTTGCGGGTGGGTCGACTCGGATGCCTCTGGTGCGGAAGTTTGTGCGTGCGGTCTTCGGCAGGGAGCCCAACGCCAGCCAACATCCAGATGAGGTGGTGGCGCTGGGTGCCGCTATTCAGGCGGGGATTCTCGACGGAACGGTGCAGAATATCACGCTGCTGGACGTGACCCCGCTCTCGCTCGGAATTGAAACCTTTGGCGGACTCATGAATGTGCTAATTCCGCGCAACACGACGATACCTTGCAAGGCCGGCGAGATGTTTACGAATGCCGCCGCGAATCAAGTCGCGATGCGGATCACCGTGCTGCAAGGAGAACGCGAGATGGCACGGGACAATTGGAAATTGGGGGAGTTCGAGATTCCATTCGCTCCCGCTGTGCGTGGACAGGCGCGAGTGGGAGTGCAGTTCGAAATCGATGCCGACGGACTGCTGAGCGTTCTCGCGCGTGATATCGCGACGGGACGCGACACAGAGGTAAAAATGGAGAGCGCGGTCGAGGTGAGCGACGAAGCTGTCGAGAAAATGCTCTCTGATTCGCTGGATCATGCTTTCGAGGACATGGATGAACGCGTGTTCACCGAGGCGTGCTTGAAAGCAGATGAGATGTTGCCCGCGGTCGAGGCAGCACTCCGGCGGCTGGGCGACGAAGTCGCGCCTCACGAACGGGAGAAAATCGCGGGGCTAGTTCGTCAGGTGGCGGAAGCGAGAGGGATGCGCTTGCTTTCAAATCTGAGGACAGCATTGAACGAGCTTGACAAGACTACCGAGCCGCTGGCCGCTCGGCTGCTCGAAGGGATCATGCAAGGCAGGCTGTAGACAGGGGACGCCCGCCAGAAGGGAAAGGGGCCGGTGCGTGCAGTCATCGGCGTCCCGTGGAAGGATTCGCTGTCCTCCCCTAGTTTTGCGCTATGGTGTCCCGCGAGACGCGGGATAGCCACTGTTTAAGGGCCGATCTCGTCGCCCAGGCGTCTTCCCGGTTTTAAATAGTTCACCGCGTAATCCCTCACGGCATCTTCGAGCGAAGTCGTGGGCGCTTCGTATTTCGTCGAGCGCAGTTTCGAAATGTCTGCACAGGTATAATACTGGTACTGGTTCTTGATGCTTTCCGGCATTTCGATAAACTCGATGTTCGGCGGAATGTTCAGCGCATTGAACAGAGCATTCGCGAGGTCGTTCCAAGTGCGGGCTACTCCTGCGCCGATGTTGTAGAGGCCTGCGGCGGCCGGGGTTTCGGCCAGGTGAAGAGTCATGGCGACAGCGTCCTTCACGTAGACGAAATCGCGCATTTGCGCGCCGTCGCAGTATTGAGGCCTGTAGCTTTTGAAGAGGCGCATCTTTCCCGTACTGACGATCTGATCGTAGGCCTTGCAGACCAGGCTTCGCATATCGCCTTTATGGTACTCGTTGGGACCAAAAACGTTGAAGTACTTCAGACCGACGATTTTCGAAAGCATGGCTTCATTCTGCGCGTAGAGATCGAAGAGATGCTTCGAGTATCCGTAAAGATTGAGAGGACGAAGCGCGCGAAGGTTCTCGCTTTTGTCGTCCATGCCTGCCGAACCGTCGCCGTACGTTGCAGCTGATGAAGCGTATAGGAAGCGAGTTCTCGTGGCGAGTGCCCATCGTGAAAGGTCCTTTGTGTACCCGAAGTTGTTCTCCATGACGTATGCGGCATCCGTGACCGTTGTGGACGAACAGGCACCGAGGTGGAAGCATGCAAGAAACTTGCCATGGGAGGCCGCATCTTGTTTGAGGTTCTCCAGAAGTTTGTTTGGCGGGACAAAATCTTCAAAGGCAAGCGGGGCAAGATTGCGCCATTTTTCGTCATCGCCGAGATGATCGCTGACGACGATCCGGGTGATGCCACGCGCGTTCAGTTCATGGACGAGAGCGCTTCCGATAAAGCCGGCGGCGCCTGTGACGAGCACGCGACCTTTTGAATTCAGCAGGGTATTGTGCGGCGGAGATCCGATCGTCGCGCGGGGATTGCGCTGGCTAGAAGAGGTCTTCGAAAGTCTGCTCATAGTAAGAGGTACTCCGCATACACAGCACCGAGAAGATTAGAAGAGTGGCGAGAAAATCGGAAGGGCGGGCGGCGCTGCGGAAGGTGACAGCCGAATATTCACGTGACTGAGGATGGCGCGACCTTGTTCGAGACCGCAATGGTAAAACACTCTTGTCCGAATCGTTAGGCTTGGATAGGTTGGGTGCATGGTGACCAAGTTTTCGGGTTCACTGGCTCTTCTCCTCCATGCTCATCTCCCGTTTGTTCGGCACCCCGAACACGAAGAGTTTCATGAGGAAGATTGGCTCTTTGAAGCCGTTGTCGAGACCTATATTCCCTTGTTGCGCATTTTCCGGCGGCTCGACTCTGAGCACGTTCCAGTTCGATTGGCTTTGACAATGACTCCAACGCTTTGCGCCATGTTGCGGGATCCGCTTCTCCAGCATCGCACAGAGCGGTATATCGATCGCGGAATCGAACTGTCCCGGCTGGAAGTTGAACGGACGGCAGGCGATGCGCACCTCAATGAACTGGCGCGTTTTTATTCCGATCACTTTGTCTCCGCTCGGGATTTTTATCTGAACGAGATCCGGCGCGATGTGGTCGGCGCCTTTGCGCAACTCCAGGAGGATGGCATGCTGGAGATTATCACCTGTGCGGCGACGCACGGCTTTCTCCCACTCATGGAGTTTTGTCCCGAGGCGATGAGGGCTCAAATTCTGATCGGCCGCGATGATTATCGAGAATGTTTTGGCCGTGATCCGATGGGCATCTGGCTGCCTGAGTGCGGCTATGTTCCGGCGGTCGGCAAGATATTGCAGGAGGCAAATCTGCGGTGGTTTGTAATAGATGCCCATGGATTGATGTTTGGCGAGCCTCGGCCGCGTTTCACGATTTTTTCGCCCTACTACACGCCTGCCGGGCCCGCGGTCTTTGCCAGAGATAGGGAATCCAGCAAACAGGTTTGGAGCGCTCGCGAGGGATATCCGGGCGATCCGGCATACCGGGAGTTCTATCGGGATATCGGAAAAGAGCTGCCAGAAGACTACCTGGCCGCGGTCTATCCGGACGTGGGCCACCGCCGCTTTTCCGGCATCAAGTATTATCGAATCACAGGCAGAGAGAATAAGGAATACTACCGGCGCGACTGGGCCATGGGAGCGGCGGATGCCCACGCGAATAACTTCCTTCAAAGCCGGGTGCAGCAGATCGGGCAATTGAGCGAAATGCTCCCTGTCGAACCGATCGTGCTGAGCCCCTTCGACGCAGAGCTCTTCGGGCACTGGTGGTTTGAAGGGCCGGAATTTCTTGATCTTTTTTTGCGCAAGGCTGCGTACGACCAGAAAGTCTTTCAACTGACGACTCCTTCGAGCTACCTGTTTAATCATCCCACTCTGCAGATGGTTAGTCCCTCACCATCAAGTTGGGGCAATAAGGGCTATTGGGAAGTCTGGCTCGATCCCTGCAACTCGTGGATCTATCCACACCTTCACGCTGGGGCAGCGAGAATGACTGAGATGGCGGGCAAATTCGCCAAGACCCGCTCGAAGTATTTCGATCGGCTCCTCAAGCAAATGGCTCGCGAGCTTCTCCTGGCGCAGTCGAGCGACTGGGCTTTTCTGATGAAAACCGGCACGGCTCGCGAGTATGCGGAGAAACGGACGCGTGATCATCTCGTGCGTTTCATGAAGCTCTATGAACTGGCCAGAGATGACCGCCGGGATAACGAACTGCTTGCCGCCTGTGAAGAAAGGGACAATCTTTTCCCGAATTTGAATTGGCACTATTACGCTTGAGGAAAATCCTGCTCGCAATTCTCGCGGGCTTGTTACCCGCTTGGTCGTCCGAGAAAGAGCAGCGATTCGCCTTCGCCTTGCCGGAGATGGAAGGCCGCATCAGTCTCGGCGTGTTTGACGCTGCGGAAAAGCTGGTGCGAACGCTCTGCGTGGGCGCCGCGGAAACGGAATTCTTAGTAGGTCTAAATGGCCTTATTGCGACTTGGGACGGAAAGGACGACGATGGAAAACCATTGGCCGCCGGAAAATACCACGTTCGCGGTTATCTCGTGGGTAACGCTTTGAAAGCAGAAGGCATCGCTTATCACTTCAACGATTGGATCTACGATGAGAAATCTCCTCGGATCACGCGGATTGAAGAATTTCGCAGGCTGCCCGGAGGCTTTGTCATTCTCGCAGAGGTTTTGGGCAGCAACAGGTTCGTCGCTTTCCGATTCGATCAACTCCGAGGAATTCTTTGGACAAATTCTCTGAACGCCGCTGCCCCGCCGAGCGAGCCTTTGCCCCTGGGGCAAGGCTCTGGGGCAACATTTCCCTTGGCTGAATTGGCGGGCTCACCAAATCTCTCATCATCGCTCAGGGGTCCAATGCTCGCGGCAACCGATCAATATGCGGCAGTGCTGCTTGCTGGAGGCATCCACGTGCTGAGAATGGATGATGGAACGACGGTCAAGACGCAACCGGAGGGTCTTGTTCACGCGGCTTGCATGGACGCAAGCGACGACGTGCTACTTCTTGGAGCCTCGGAAAAGATCACCAGAATCACGCTGCCGGGGCTCGATCCCGTCAGCGAGGAGAAAACGCCCGTCGCCTTTGATGCGTTGGCGACCAACGGTGGACGGGTACTAGCGGCTTCATCGAGCGGCAGCGAGGTTTGGGAATCGAAAGACGCGCAATGGAGAAAGCTGCCTCTTGTCGCCGCCGTGTCTAGCCTTTCTTTTGGATTGGAGGGAACATTCTGGGTGACGGCGACAGATGCCGAAAATAGCAGATCCTTTACGGGCCAGTTTGACAAAGAGGGCGAATTTCTGCGCGCCTATCGCGATGAATTTTCGCCCGTCAAGGTTCGTGCCTCAACTGCTATCGAGGAAATCGCGGTTCTTGAGACAAGCGGATCCACGCTGCGTCTGCGCGTGCTCTCCCTGGTCGAGGCCGAACCCGATGCGCCCGGGGATTGGGCGATCGTCTTCGATAAGACCATCCAGGACTGCCGAAGGTTTGGAATCGTTGACGGCAAACTTGCAGCGGACGCAGGGGCTGCTCCCCAGACTGATCAAGTGAATATCACGCTTGCGACGGGAGGACTGACATCGTCCGCACCTACGCTCGCGGTCCGAGTTACCTTCGATCGTGCGGGTCTTTGGCTTCAGACGCAATCCGGTCTCCGACTTGCCTTTCTCGCGGATCAGCCCAATGCGCGTAGGGTCGCGCTCTTGCTCGGGCCGCAAAAGAAATTCCTGACCGTATTCGCCGGGGACGACGCGGTGGTCGCAGAGTACCGGTGTCAGGGGCTTGGGAAACATCGTCGAGATTGACGCTGGGGAGATTGAGCTTCCTTAGTTCGATGAGCTTGAACGACGTTGCTGAGGGGCAAGTCGAAGTCGCGTCGTCCTTGACGGACTCGAAGCGCCAGATACGCCCACAACAACCAGCTTCTGGGATGATCTATCACAAGAGAATGACTTTCAAAAAATTGATTTTCTCCGTGGCTGTCATCTGCTTTTTTTTCGTGACGAGGGCTCGCGCGGTTGAGGACATCAAGGTGCCGTTCAACTTTCAGTGGGGAGAAGCCGCGCAGCGCCTTGAAGACAGCTTGAAGCGCGTGCAAGCACGGGTGGTGGACCGGAAACAGGTTCGGAACCGCCAGTGCCTTGCTGTCGAGGGAATCCCTCAACGCCTGTTGCAGCGTGCGCTGTTTTACTTCGAGAACGATTCGCTCAACGAAATCGAACTGCACTACGGCGATTCCTCATGGGATTCCACGCGTTACGGAAGCTTCTTTGATCAGACGCGTCGCAACATAGAAGGCAAATACGGAACAGGCCGCGTGGTTGCCAGGCAGAAGACGCGGGACGGAGACGTGCTGGAAACCCTAATCGGCTATCAGTGGACGCAGGACACGACGACACTGGTCCTTTACTATTATACAGCAGAGAACGGTCCGGACAGCTACCGGCTGCTTAGTTTGCACTACCGGGGCTTTTGAGGCACCAACCGTGCCGTGTTTCGCCGCGGATTGCACGCATAAGCCCTCGAGGGCATTGCTACCCGCGTGCCGCGCCACTCGTCGTCAATAATCTAGAGCATCTGATTCACGAAAATTTCCCTGTCGAAAACTGCGAAATCTTCGAGCTTTTCCCCGGTTCCGATGAAGCGTGTGGGGATTTCAAGTTCGTGCTGAATTGCCACGGCCACGCCACCCTTGCCGCTTCCGTCGAGCTTTGTGAGAACGATCCCAGTCAGTCCGATCGCTTGGTGGAACTCCTTTGCCTGGACGAGGGCGTTCGAACCTGTTGTAGCATCGACGACGAGCAAGCGTTCGTGGGGCGCGTCGGAGTCGTGCTTCGAGAGCGTTCGTTTCACTTTGGCAAGCTCTTGCATGAGGTTGCCTTTCGTATGTAGACGTCCCGCTGTGTCGCAAATGAGGAACTCGATATTACGGCGATAGGCGCTTGACCATGCGTCGTAGCAAAGAGCCGCGGAGTCGCCTCCATACTGACCGCTGATGACTTCCACGCCGAGGCGCTCGCCCCATATTTCCAATTGTTCGATCGCCGCAGCTCGAAAGGTGTCCGCGGCCACGAGAAGGCTGGTGTAGCGGTTCGTTTTGAACCAATGGGCCATTTTTGCGGCGGACGTTGTCTTCCCGGTGCCGTTGACTCCCACGACGAGGATTGCTTTCGGTTTCGCGGGAAGGGGTCCGATTAGCGACGCAGCGGAGGGCAGGACTTCCAGGATTTCCCTTCGGCAAACTTCAGCGGCGGTTTCGGCGTCAACTTCGCTTCCGCGCTCACGCAGCGCATCAAGGATGCGCAGGGTCATCGGCACGCCGAGGTCGGCGCGCACGAGAGTTTCCTCCAGTTCGTCCCAGTCCACTGGTTGCGCGGTGAACTTTGCGACAAGATTTCTCAGGAACCCGAGCGGCATATGCTCTAGCGGCAACCAGTGAAAGGTGAGGGGTGAAATGGCATGGGAGCTTGCCGTGAGGGGGAGGGGCAACCCTCATCATCACTGATCATCGATCGATTGTTTCACCGTTCGTGCCGGCCGGTTCAGGGCGCCGCGAATCTGGTCGAGGACCCCGTTCACAAAGCGGCCGGATTCCTCGGTGCTGTATTTCTTTGCGATCTCAATGGCCTCATTGATGGACACGACTGGCGGAATTTCGCCACAGTGGAGCATCTCGTAGATCGCGACTCGCAGCACATTGCGATCGACCACAGATATCCGGGCGAGTTCGTAGTTTTGAGTGTTCTTGCGGATGGTATCGTCGATGGTTTGCTGGTGTTCGACGGTGCCCTGGACGAGGGTGTCGCAGAATCGGCGCGCGCTCGGGCTGAGGCCACGAAATTTGTAGTAGGCTGGCAGATCGCTGTCTCCGTTTAGATCGCGAAGATACAGGTATTGAACAGCCGCTTCGCGGCCCTCTCGTCGGACACCCATGATTCTAATTCGCCTTTGAAGACAACTGCTTAACCGTCCGGGCCATGGACACGGCAGCGCGCGCCGCCTCGATCCCGCGGTTGAGTTCCACCCCAAGGCATCGCGCCTTCGCCTGTTCCTCGTTCTTGAGAAGCAAAACTTCGTGAATAACGGGAACGCTGAATTCCAGGGCTAGACTCATGAGGGCACCAGTCACACTCTGCGCGATAAGTTCAGCGTGCGCCGTTTCACCCTGCAAAACAACGCCAAGCGCGAGAATGACATCGGATTTTCCCCGCATGGCGACCAGCTTTACAGCCAGGGGAATTTCGAAAGAACCGGGAACTCTGACGACGGAAACGCGCGCCCCTGGCTCAAGTTCGTTGATTTCCCTAGTGGCGGAATCCACTAAGGGCTGAACGTAGGTGTTATTGTATTGGCTGGCTACTATGGCGAAAGAAAGGCTCGCCCTTGTTGTTGTTCGCGGACGGATGAACGGAGTCTTCGGCATCTGAAGAGATGTTGGCGCAAAAGTGCTCACTCTCAAGTTCAATGTCCAATCGGCGGATCCGTGCTTTCTTTGGCGCATCTCGATCTTTCGCGGTACGCAAGAGATGCGCTTGGATCAGAGGAGGTGGCCCAGCTTTGCCTTCTTCGTGGCAAGATATCTTGCATTGTGGGGATTGGCCGTTGAGCGGATGGGAATTTGCTCCACGATCTCCAGTTCATAACCTTCGAGACCGACGACCTTGCGTGGGTTGTTTGTGAGCAGGCGAATCTTTCGCACCCCGAGGTCCACGAGGATCTGCGCCCCAAGGCCGTAGTCACGGAGGTCTACGGGAAATCCGAGCTTTTCGTTGGCTTGCACCGTATCCAGTCCCTCTTCCTGAAGCTTGTAAGCATGGATTTTGGGCGCGAGGCCGATGCCGCGGCCTTCCTGACGCATGTATACGAGAACTCCTGCTCCGGCTTGTTCGATCTGGGTGAGGGCTTGGTGCAATTGCGAACCGCAATCGCATCGCTTAGAGGCGAAGACGTCTCCTGTCAGACATTCGCTATGGACGCGAACCAGGGTCGGTTTGTTCGGATCGATATTGCCCTTGACGAGCGCAAGGTGGTGCCGTTCGTCGACGGTAGAACGGTAGAGGTGCAGTTCGAATTTTCCATAGTCGGTCGGCAAGGAGACCGTTTGCTCGCGCTCGACGAGCTTTTCCTGTTTGCGGCGATAGGCGATCAGGTCCTGAATGCAGCAAATTTTCAGTCCGTGCTTTTTCTTGAACTTGAGCAGCTGGGGCAGTCGGGCCATTGACCCGTCCTCATTGAGGATTTCGCAGACGACGGCGGAGGGATCTAGGCCAGCCAGGCGGGCGAGGTCGATGGATGCCTCCGTGTGACCTGCGCGTCTCGTACGCCACCCGGTTTGCCTTGCAGCGGGAAGACGTGGCCGGGCTGTACAAGATCTGTCGAGAGCGAGCCCGAGGCAGCAAGCACCCTGATCGTCAATGCGCGGTCCTTGGCGCTGATGCCTGTCGTGATGCCCCTTGCGGCGTCGACGGATACTGTGAAATCCGTCTTATGCATTTCGCGGTTGTGGGCGACCATTCGTTGCAACCCCAGCTGCCGGGCACGCTCCTCGGTGATCGGCGCGCAAATTAGTCCCCGGCCATGCTTCGCCATGAAATTGACGGTAGCATTCGTGACTTTCGAAGCTGCCATGACGAGATCGCCCTCGTTTTCACGGTCGGCGTCATCAGTAACGATGACTATGCGCCCCTTTCTGATGTCTGCGATGGCCTCGGAAATGGGATCAAAATGCATACTCATTTGAGCGATAGGGAAAACTAAGCAGGAATTATCAGGAACAGGAGGACTTTCTCGCGTCGCGTGAAGCGGATCCCGGCTTCGTGTCTTGAGAAGGCAGCGATGTGAATAAAAGGACGGAAGAGACTAAAACGACACAAACGATTTTACCGGTATTGCGATGCTCGTTATCCTTCGGGAAGTGACTAAAGCCGCCACAAGGTGAAACCCATGCCCGAGCGCTTTATCCCACCTCATGGCGGTTACGAGAATCTGCTCTCTTTTCAAAAGGCCCGCATCGTCTATGACGGCACGGTGCGCTTCTGCGAACGCTTCCTGCAAAAGCGCGACCGCACGTTCGACCAAATGGTGCAGGCGGCCCGCTCTGGAAAGCAGAATATCCTCGAAGGCAGCCGGGCCTCCGGCACGTCCAAGGAAACCGAGATCAAACGATCAAACTGACCAACGTCGCCCGCGCGAGCCTGGAAGAGTTGCTCGAAGACTACCGCGACTTCATCTGCTGCGCGGAATCGAGGAATGGCCAAGCACCACTCCCACACGCGGCGTCTCCGGCAACTAGTCTAGTTCATTTCTACTGGCAAGCCTCGCATTCGGCTCCGTTGCGCATGGCCTCTATCGAACAGGCGAGCTGCTCCTCGGCGGTAAATTCCCGCTTGCCACCGGCAATGCCGCTCACTTCCTTTTTCACCGAGACTGTGGACTTTTCGATGTTCGAAGCCTGGAGCGTCCGGAGATAATAGGTTGTCTTGAGGCCGACATGCCATGCGCGGCGATACATATGGCTGAGTGTTTTCATTTCAGGCTGCGCGAGGAAGAGATTCACCGATTGGGATTGGTCGATCCACTTCTGGCGGCGCGCAGCAGCGTCGATGATGGCGTTGTAACCGACCGAGAATACTGTCGCGTGCTTTTGCTTAAGACGCTCTGGGATGGCGTCAATATCCTTCAACTCGCCGTCGAAGTATTTGAGCTGATCGACCATTTCCTCGCTCCAGAGCCCTTCCTTCTTGAGGTCAAGGACCAACTCTCGGTTGAGCACGATGAAATCGCCGGAGAGATTCGACTTCACGTAGAGGTTCTTGTAATTCGGCTCGATGCAGGGCGTGGTGCCCGTGATGTTCGAAATTGTCGCAGTTGGCGCGATGGCAAGGACGTTGGAGTTGCGCATTCCGTGCTTCTTGATCTTGTCCCGGACGGGATTCCAGTCCATGCGGCCCCCGCGGGGCACGTCAATCTTGATGCCGCGTTCTTTCTCGAGAATCTCAATGGTATCCTGAGGAAGCAGACCGCGATCCCATTTCGAGCCACGATAGCTTGAATAGGTGCCGCGTTCGGCGGCGAGATCACTGGAAGCGCTGTAGGCGCAGTAGGCGACGGCCTCCATGAACTCATCGTTGAATTCAATAGCTTCCTGGCTTGCGAAACCGACCCCCTTTTTGAAGAGGGCATTCTGCAGGCCCATGACGCCGAGACCGACGGGCCGGTGGCGCATGTTTGCCCGTCTGGCCGCCTCGGTTGGGTAGAAGTTGATGTCGATGACGTTGTCGAGCGCGCGAACGGCGACGGTAATGGTCTCGCGAAGTGTTTCTAAATCGAGCGAGCCGTCGTCGCGGGCGTGTGTGTCCAGGATGAGGGAGCCCAGATTGCAGACCGCGGTTTCCTCCTCGCTGCTATTCAGGGTAATTTCCGTGCAGAGATTCGAAGAGTGGATGACACCCGCATGGTCTTGCGGCGAGCGCAGGTTGCACGGATCCTTGAAGGTGAGCCATGGGTGGCCCGTCTCGAAGAGCGCCTTGAGCATTTCCTTCCAAAGATCGATCGCCGGGATTGCGCGTCCGTAGATTTTTCCTTCCTTCGCTAGCCGTTCGTAGTGGGTGTAGCGCTCCTCGAATTTGCGTCCATAGGCGTCGTGGAGATCCGGGACTTCGTTCGAGCGAAAAAGCGTCCAGTTCTCGCGGGCTTCCATGCGCTTCATGAACAGGTCGGGCACCCAGTTTGCGGTGTTGAGATCGTGGGTGCGACGTCGTTCGTCGCCCGTGTTGATGCGAAGCTTAAGGAAGTCTTCGATGTCGTTATGCCAGGTCTCCACGTAAGCGCAGCCAGAGCCCCGGCGTTTGCCGCCCTGGTTGACGGCGACAAGCTGGTCGTTGTGGAGCTTGAGAAACGGAATAACACCCTGGCTTTCTCCGTTTGTGCCCTTGATGTAGCTCCCGGTTCCGCGCACGGCGGTCCACGAGCCGCCGAGTCCGCCGGCCCATTTTGAGAGGAAGGCATTTTCTGCGATACCGCGAAGCATGATACTCTCGATATTGTCATCCACCTTGTAGAGGTAGCAGCTCGAGAGCTGGCTGTGCGGGGTGCCCGAGTTGAAGAGGGTCGGCGTGCTCGAGCAGAATCGGCGGGATTTGTAGAGATTGTAAAGGCGGATGACCCACTCTTCCCGGTCCCTTGCCTCCTGCACAAACAGGCCCATGGCCACGCGCAACCAGAAAAACTGCGGTGTTTCGATGCGGCGGGCGGGCTGGCGGGTTTTGTCGACGATGAGATAGCGATCGTAGAGGGTTTGGATGCCGAGGTATTCGAAGTCGAGGTCGGCGGAAGGGTCGAGGGCATCAGCCAGCTTCTCAATATCGTATTGGAGGAGCTTCGGGCTGAGTCGCTCGATAGCGACGCCGTGCCGGAGGTAACTCTTGAACGCCTTGCGGTGGGCTTCCTTCAGGCCTTCGATGCCGTCGCGCATGATGCTCCAGTCGAGGACCTCCTCATACACGTAGGAGAGGAGGATGCGTCCGGCGAATTTGGCAAAGTCGGCATCCTTTTCGATCATCGACCTGGCATTCAAGATTATCGTGCTGCGCAGTCCCTCCTCGCTGATTTCGGCGCCGACGGAGCGCCGAAGCTCTCGTTCGATGCGGTGCTCATCCAAGCAGAGATCCAGGCCAATTACGGCGAATTGGATGCGGCGCTTGAGTTCGCTGCCATCCCAAAACACGCTCTGGCCATCCTTGCCACGGACGACGACAAGGGAGTCCTGCTCGGCATCCGGCGCGGGTTGGGCGGCTTCTTCGCGCATGCGAGTGCGCTGGGCCCGGTAGAGAATGTAGCTTTCGGCGACTTTGTAGAATCCCTGCCGCATCAATTCCTCCTGGACCATGTCCTGCACATCCTCGATGTGAACGAAGGCCCGATCGCCGCGGCGGATGCGGGCGGTTACCGCGCGAGCGATCTTTATGGCGCTTTCAGCGTCTTCCTTGGTGGTGAGAAACGCCTTGCGGCACGCAATTTCAATCTTGCTTTCGTTCCAAGGAACTACGGTGCCGTTGCGGCGGATCAGGCGCACGGTGATAGGCGCCGAGGCCGCTGGATCGCTCGCAATCTCGCCTGCATGTCTGGAGCCTTTTGCGGATCGCTTAAAGACGAGGCTCTTGGCAACATCGTGCGCGTCGTTTTCGATAAGAGCCTTTTCAATGAGCAGGGAAAGGTCGTATTCCGAAAGCTTGAGACCATGGCCCTCCCGGATGTGGTCGAGGAGTCGTGTGGCGACAGAGTGGGCAACGTTTGCAACGAACGCGCGATTTTCCTCGTTGAAGATATTTTTTTCTTCGCGCGAGAGGAGAAGATCTGTGAGGGCGGCACCGATTTCATCGGCAACATCGGCGAGGTTGAACTGCCTTTCGTCTCCGGTGCCGCGCGTTACGATGACCTCGGGAAGCGCGGTCTCGAGCGAAGCGTCGCCGAGCGCTTCGCGCCAAGCGTAGCCGGGCTTTTGGTCAAGCGGCGTTGTCGCCAAGCGCTTCAGCGCGAGGTCTTCTGCAAGAGAGATATGGCGGAGCATGGGGAGTTTTTAGATTTTGAGATTTGTAAGCCTTCGCGGGCTGGGAGCATATGTGGAAGAGTATCTTTTGCTCAAAACTTCAAATATGCGCTAGAGTTCGTCATCTGGCACAGGGGCGAGGGAGGATTTTTTTTGATACTCGGTAACTTTCGATTCGAAAAAATTCGCTTCCTTTTTCATATCCATCAATTCGGCGAGCCACGGGAGAGGGTTTGCGCTGGGGCCATTGAGAGGCTGCAAGCCGACACCTTCGAGGCGGCGGTCGCCGATGTAGTCGATATAGGCAAGAAACTCATCGGTCGTCAGGCCTACGGCATGAACCGGCAGGCAATCCTGGATGAACCGCTTCTCGAGACGCACCGCTTCAGCCATGGTGGCGCGCAGATCTTCACGGAAATTGTCTGTCCAAACGTCCGGATTCTCGTCAACCAACTCGATGAAGAGTTTGCGAAAGAGTTCGATGTGGTTTGACTCGTCGCGCAGGGTGTAGCGAAACATTTGGCCGATGCCCGGGAACTTATTTTGCCTGTAAAGGGCTAGCACCATTCCAAAGAGACCATAGAACTGCGTTCCTTCCATGCATTGACCAAAGAGAAAAACGTTCTTGGCAAGGGCCTGCTTGTTTTCGGTCCGCGTGAGATCGATGTCGCGGCGCAGTTTACGGCTGTTGTTTACGACGAAATCGGTCTTTTCCTTTATTGTTGCGATGTCCTCGAACATCGCCTCGCACTCGTGCGGATTGATTCCCAGCGAACTGATCATATAGACGAGGCTGTCGGCGTGGATGTTTTCCTCATGAGCATGGCGGCCCAGGACAAGCTTGAGCTCAGGTGCGGTCACGACCTCGCGCACAACATGAAGGATATTGTCTCCGACGATGCCTTCCGCGGCTGAAAAGTAGCCTATTCCCATTTTGATGATCCAGCGCTCGATGTCCGCGATACCCTTGAGGTCGCGCCATTGCTCGCAGTCCTTCTGCATCTGGATGTCCTCGGGCTCCCAGTGGTTCGCTTTCATCGTCTTGTAAAGCCCGTAGGCCCATTGATATTTCAAAGGCAGGATGTTGAAGAACATCGTTTGCCGGCCATTGATTACGCGCTTCGCTGCGTATGCCGCTTCGGCCTTGTTGCGATCGAGGTCGAATTGACGGTCTCCAAGCGTAATCGTGGTGGTGGTCATGTGTCGGTGTCTCTCTCTTGTGGGGGCGTTCCGCCGGTGCCCAATCCGTGTTCCTTCCCCCTGTGTTCCAACGGTGCTTGAAACAGTGCAAGACCAGGGAGATCGAGTCAATAGAAATCTATATATGGTGGCTTAATTTTCAACTGCCACAATATATTGTGGTTTATTGTTTCATTTGGCTTTCCGCTGTAAAGTGATTTCGTTACGATACTTAGGTCGGCGAGCCGCGTGATTTCTTCTTTGCGGCATTCGCTTGAGCGACCTCAATGGATCGATCCGTGCCCAGGACAATCGTGTGAAATGCGGACTTTGCAGCAGAATTTTTTCCGCGAAGATTTGCCTTCATGCGTGATACTTCTTTCGATTTTCTCAAGCAGCTTTTGGAGACTCCTTCACCTTCGGGCTTCGAAGTTCGTGGGCAGCGTGTCTGGACTGCCTACGCCGAGCGATTCGCGAACAAGATCGAGAGCGACGCCTACGGAAATGTCTTCGCGACGCTCAATCCGCAAGGATCACCCAAGATCCTTCTTGCCGGCCACTCGGACGAACTTGGCTTGATGATTTCGCATATTAGCGAGGATGGTTTTTTGTATTTCAAGGGCATTGGGGGTGTCGACCGAGCTATGCTTCGCGGTCGCAGGGTGTTCGTGCACGGCTTCGCCGGCCCGGTTCCGGGTGTGACCGGTCACCTTGCGATTCACATGCAAGAGCCGGACGATCGCAAGAAGGTCCCAGAATTTCATGAAGTCTTCATCGACATCGGCGTCGGATCAAAGGCGGAGGCGGAGAAACTGGTGCATGTCGGCGACGCAGTGACGATGGATGGCAACCTCCTCAGACTGGCCGGGGATCGCATTGCTGCAAGGGCCTGCGACAACCGGATCGGCACATGGTCCGCGGCGGAGGCGCTCCGGCATCTTTCCACTGAGGGTGAAAAGTTGAGCGCGAGCGTCGTGGCGGTCTCAACGATTCAGGAGGAAAACGGCCTTTACGGCGCGACAATGGCCGGCTATCGCGTGCGCCCCGACGTTGCGCTGGTCGTGGACGTGACGCACGCCGCAGACATTCCCATCTGCTCAAAGCCCAAGCATGGCGACGTGAAACTCGGGGGCGGTCCGGTCGTCAGCTTCGGCAGCGCGAACCATCCCGTGCTCGTGGAACGCCTGCGCAAGATTGCCGAGGAGAAAAAGATTCCGATTCAGTTCGAGGTGAATCCGCGCTTCACGGGGACGGATGCCGATGCGATCTTCGTGCAGCGGGGCGGCATCCCGACAGTCTGCATCGGTTTACCAAACCGCTACATGCACTCGCCGGTTGAAGTCATTGATCTCGCGGACCTCGAGGCCCTTGCCCGCCTTCTCGCCGAATTTTGCCTGGATGTCAGGGCCGATGATGCCTTTGCGGTTAAGGTATGAGTCTTAGGTTGGCGAATCGAGGACAAACATCCGAGGAGCGACGAAGGCGAATTTGCGGGTCAATTCTCAGCGCTTGGCTCGAATTGGAAGGTTCGCATTCTTTCGAACCAACGTGCCAGATTCAGTAGTGAAGCGGGAAGGGAGTTGTATTCGCGATACGTTAGATTTCCGAGAACTCCGAAGAGCGCGAAATCGCTAAAAATTGGCTGATTGCCGAAAAGAAATGGCGTGTGTGCCAGGGTCTGGTCGAATGGGGAGAGCAGCCGCTCAGCTTCAATCTGCAGGGCGGGCCGTTCCTGTTCCCAGCGCTCCTCACAGCCGGGGCCGAATTTTCGTTCCTTGTGGCGTCGCACCATGGCGCGTTCGACGGGATCTCCAATCGCGCGGAGATAATGTGGGTCCACGAGCTTAAAAGTTACGGTTTCGACGTTCTCCTCGATATAAGGGATCACGATGCGCTGGAGACCTTCCCATGCCGGAGGGAACAGGCGCCCGCAGGCAAACGATCGGTCCACGTAGCGCGCCACGTCAATAGAGGAGGGCGAGGATTCGAAAATCACTTTACCGTCATGGTAGAGGACCGGCACCTGATAGTACGCTCCGTTGGTAACCTCGATAATTTCTCGCCGGTCGGCGTTCGAAACGTTTCGCGTTTCGAACGGCAGGCGAAGGGCTCCGAGCGCGCGTGTGATTGGAATGCAATAGGGGCTGTGTTCCAGTTGATAGACGGTGATAAGCATAACGAAAAGAATGCACCAATCGGCTTAGGGGTGAAGTTTCTATGCGGCATGCCAGGGCTTCTCAGCACCTTGCTAAAAACCGCGCAGGCCCGTCAGGAGAAGCTCGGCATTCGATTTGGTATTCTGAAGGTTGGTTGCGAGCACTTCCATGGCTTCAGCCGCGGGAAGCTCGGAGAGTTGGCGTCGCAGCACGACGATGCGCTCATATTCGTCGGGATGGTATAGCAATTCCTCGCGGCGGGTGCCCGATTTGACGATATGAATCGCCGGGTAAATACGCTGCTCGGCAATGGAGCGATCAAGGTGCACCTCCATGTTGCCCGTGCCCTTAAATTCCTCGAAGATCAAGTCATCCATCCTGCTCTGAGTCTCGATGAGGGCCGTGGCGAGAATCGTGAGGCTCCCTCCTTCCTCGACGTTTCGAGCAGATCCGAAGAACTTGCGGGGCCGGGCGAGAGCCTTGGAGTCCACACCTCCGCTCATGATGCGGCCCTTGTTAGGCTGCAGGTTGTTGTAGCCTCGCGCCATGCGCGTGATCGAATCAAGAAGAATGACGACATCCTTTCCCAATTCCACCAGACGCTTGGCCCGCTCTGCCACGGCTTCGCAAACCTGCACATGACGGGTTACCGATTCGTCAAAAGTGGAGCTGTAGATTTCACAATCCAGATCGCTGCGCAGATCGGTCACCTCTTCCGGACGCTCATCCACCAGCAGCAGCATCAGGACGATCGCGGGATGGTTGGCGCGAATCGCCCTGGCAAGCGCTTTGAGCATCAGGGTTTTTCCAGCGCGCGGCGGCGCCACGATTAGCCCGCGCTGACCCATCCCCAGCGGCGCAATGAGATCGACAGCCCGAGCACTGATCGATGGGCTCTGCGCCGCCTCAAGGAAGATTCGCCGGTCCGGGAAAAGCGGGGTAAGCTTTTCGAATTCCGGAGGCGTTTGCCATTGGGAGGCGGGAATGCCTTCAATTTCGAGGATGGATTCAACCACCAGGCCGCGCTCACGATCTTGAGGAAGCCGCAAAAGGCATCGGAGGATCACTCCCGGGCGGAGTTCGAGCGCACGAAACAGGGATGCGGGGATGCTGACGTCGTCGGGTCCCGGTTTCAAATTGAAAGCCGGCCAGCGAAGAATGCCGTGGTCGGCCGTGAGCTCAAGAAAGCCCGTGGCGAACACCGCACCTCCCTGGGCGAGATGAAAGCGCGCCTGATCGAGCACCATGTGATGGCGGGAGGTCTCCGCACGCAACCGCATGCCAAGCTCGATGCCCCGGCTCGCGAGCTTTTCCAGGCTCAATTGCTGAAGATCGTTCAGCGACAAAGGCTGCGGGACAGCGCTCGCCTGAGGTGGATTTTCAACCGTATCGGTCATGCAAGTAGCGGGAAAAGAGCTCGGTTTGCGCGGTGAGCGCGTCCATTGTCCCGTCATTCCAGATGACGTGATGGGACCGGGAGACTTTGACGCCGATAGGCATCTGTGAGGCAATGATTTTTTTGGAGATTTCGCGCGTCATGCCCGGGCGCGCACTGAGCCGGGCAAGCTGCGTTTCCGTCGCGCAGCCCACGGTGATAATCCGATCGAAGAGTAATTCGGCGCACGTTTCAAAGAGAAGGGGGATATCCACCACGAATTTTCTTTGGGCAGCCGCGGCTTCCTGGGCCTTTTGCAACCAGCGTTCGCGGACGATCGGATGCAGGATCGCCTCGAGAGTCCGTTTCTTGCCGGCATCCTGGTAAATGAGTTCCCGCAGCAGCGCACGATTCGGGTTCCCTTCCGCTCCATACGCGGCAGGATGGATTTTCTCCAGGACTTGTTTCCGCACGGATTCATCCTCGTCGAGCAGTTCGCTCACGCAGGCATCGGCGTCGAAGAATTCCGCTTGGACACGTTGCGAGAGCAGATTTCGAAAGGTCGATTTTCCGGAGGCGATTCCCCCTGTGATTCCGAGAATGGGCATACGAAGCAGTTTGCAGAATCTTGGGCCGGATAGGTCCGCCCAAGGGCGATGCCCGGAAGGGAGGATCTGCGGCGCGCGCCGTTTCAGTCTAGCTCTCTCAGAGAAAGTCTATTTTCCAAAACTCGGGCTCTCGAAAGTCGGGGGCGGAAGCTCCTGAGGCAGGCCCAAAGGTTCAACAATTTCCTCCGTGTCTTCATCCAGACGAACAGGCCGGCCTTCCGCATCCATTAAGCGCGCCGTGACAAAGATGATGAGGTTGCGCTTGATTTTCTGATCGACGTTGGAACGGAAAAGACGCCCCGCTAACGGTATGTCACCCAAGATCGGCACTTTGTCCTGAACCTTTTGCACATCTTCACGCACCAATCCTCCCAACGCCACGGTTTGACCATCCCAAATGCTTACACTTGTGGTTACCTTGCGCGTGGAGAAAATGGGCTGATTGATTACGTTGGCCGTCAGCACCGCGGTGGCCACAATATTGGGAACTACAAGTGTATTGAGGATGGGTCCGTTAATTGGAGAACCATAATTGATAAAGCCGTCGAATTCGACCACTTCGGGCGAGAGGTTGAGATCGATGGTATATCCGTCGGGACCAATGATCGGCTCAACCTCAAGCGTAACGCCGAGATTCCTCGTTTCGAACGCCGTGGGACTGGATGGGGTGACCACACCTTGGCTGACGAAAGTTCCGGCCGGAGGCGCAATGGTCGATCCGGTGCCACCCGTCTGCGGGGGTGGCGGCTCAGGAGGACTGAATTCGGTTGGGTAAGGAAACTCCCTTGCCACACGCACGATCGCCTTGCGTCCGCTCTTGGTGGTGACTTTCGGAGCCGACATCAGATCAATACCCTTCTTCTGGTTTAGGGCTCGAATGACAACCTGAAACTGAGGATTGGTAAATATGCCGGATACACCGAAGATGCCCGGCGCCACACCGGCTGGGATGCCACCAATCAAGGCGTCGATGCCGTTTGCACTGATAGCGGCGCCAGGAGCCGACCCGACGCCCGATCGCAATCCCCCGGTTACGGGGTTCGTACCGACGGGCCCACCAACGATAAAAGGAAAGTCTGCGGCGAGGGGGGCTGAGCCAAATCCCTCAGTTCCGCCCGCGGCAAAAGTTCCGGGCTTAATCTGAAGCGGACCGAGGAGCCAATCAAAGCCCAATTCCTTGATGTTGTTTTGAGTAATCTCCAGAAATTTCGATTCAATCTCCACCTGTGTAGGCTGAACGCCAACAGCGGCGTCTACCAAGGAGTCAATCAAATCGATCGCGTCCGGCGTATTGCGAACGATGAGCTCGCTACTGGCCGGGACGTATTGAGCGAAGGCACCGCTTGGAAAACTGACACCTTGGGACTGCAAGTAATCCAGCGCATTCGTGCGGCTTCCGATGCGGCTCTCCGTGACCTCGCCGCGTGTCGCTCCGGGTGCCGGGATGATATCCGTGCCTGTGGACGCCGAGGTAGGGATGAATCCCGGCGGAACCCGATACTTCTTGGTCAACAAATCCGTCGTATTCTCGGTGATGGGAACGATCGAGACCGCGTAGGGTTCGATTTTGTATTTGAGTCCAGCGAGTTCTGTCAGATAACGCAAGGCCTCGATCAAGGGAACATTAGTCAAGGAAAGTGTGACCTTGGTATCGGCACCCCCGCCGACCGGAGGAAGCGCGGCAGAACCTTCAACGGGCGGTGCAGCGGTCATGTCTGGGACAGGCAACGTCGCGGACGGAGCCAACTTGAGAAAGATATTGACTCCCCGTTTTTCTTGGGGATCGTCTGTCGAGGAGTCAAGTTCCCGGCTGCGCTGTTTGAGAAATTCCACAGCCTCTCGCACAGTCGCGTCGCGAAGATCGATTCTTGGAATAATGATGCGATTGAGCTTGGCCATCGTGGCCTCGGTGCCACGAATTCCTACGCGCGCCTGGGCTTCCGTCGTTGTGGAACGGCCTCCTTGGAAACGTTGAACGGGGCGTTCCCAGGATTCATCAACCATCCAAAGCAGTCGGCTGCGGGTCTCGTTGTACGCATTGCCGTAGTATTTCGACTTTTCGAGATTCACCCGTTCCATTCCTTTCCGGGCGGCGATATTGTATCGATCGATGTTGAGAACCTGCTCATATCGCTTGATCGCCACATCGAAACGGCCCGCCTGGAAGAAGCCGTCGGCTTCGTAGAGCAGCTTGGTTACCTCTTCGCGGTCCGCAGCGAACTGCGGCGTGACCGTTTTGTTGTAGTAATCCGGCTGTTCGAGATTGGAAAGCAGCTGGACGGCAGCCTTGTTTGACGGATCGTATTCCGGCAGAAGAACCGTTTTGGCGACGCGCTCTGCGTCACCATAGCGGCCGTCGGCAATGAGTTTTTCCGCGTAGCGAAGCGCGGCCTTGCAAAATTTCGAAACGGTCTTTGCGCGCAAATCTCTTGTTGCGGCGCCGGCAGGAATTGCGTTGAGCGCATCCAGGTAATTGGTATATGCGGTTTCATAATCCTTTTCCGCAGCGGCTTTATCTCCCGCCGCGATAAGTTTTTCGCCGACGAGCAGATTTTCCTGGCGACGGACGATTTCTCTGTCGGACATTGTTTCGAGACTCTGGGCACCTAGGGGGACTTGGGATTCAAGGCAGGCCAACGCAAGGGCCATGAGGACCGATTTGTGCGGAACAATGGTTGCGAAGAATTTCATAGGCGGGAGGAAGGGGGCTATTCAGGCGGCGGTATCGAGGTCGCATCCCCTGGAATGATTTCCTGCTCGATGGCCGCGGCACTCGGCTCAGGCACGATCTCCTTTTCTTCATCAACCTTGATCAGCGGCTGGCCAGCGGGGTCCAGCAAACTCGCGGTGACGAACATGATTAGATTTCGTTTGATGTGTTGATCGGCTGTTGTGCGAAAGAGCCTGCCCGCAAGAGGGATATCTCCCAAAATGGGAACTTTGTCCTCGGTTTTCTGGATGTCTTCACGCATTAAGCCGCCGATGACTACGGTTTGCCCGTCGTAAACCGTAACTTCGGTGGTCACTTCGCGGGTTGAGAACACGGGCTTGTTGATCACGTTATCGGTGACCCTAAAGTTAGCACTAATTGGAACAGCGCCGACGGTGGTGACAACAGTGTTGATGGGGCTTCCATAGTTGATAAAGCCATCAAATTCGACCACACGAGGCGAGAGAATGAGGTCGATGGTGTAGCCGTCGGGCCCCACCGTCGGCTCCACTTCGAGTGTAATGCCAACGGGTTTTGTTTCGAACGAAGTCGGAGTTGTCGGAGTTGC
The DNA here is from genome assembly GCA_963810765.1 of uncultured Verrucomicrobiae bacterium. GTDB lineage: Bacteria > Verrucomicrobiota > Verrucomicrobiia > Chthoniobacterales > Terrimicrobiaceae > DASTFP01. Next base: position 554,477 of record CAWEOV010000004.1, on the reverse strand, counting down.
GGGGGTGTAAATGGATCCCGGCGTCTGAGTGACTTGAGGCAAATCGTACTCGGTCGGATAGCGGAATTCCCGGATGATCTGTATCGTTGCCCGCTGGCCGCTCTTGGTGGTGACTTTCGGGGCGCTCACGAGATCGACGCCTTTTTGCTGGTTCAGTGCACGAAGAACGACTTGAAACTGAGGATTGGTAAAGATCCCGGCGACGGAAAGAAGGGCGGGTGCGGCACCCGCGGTGGTGCCGAAAAGCAAGCCGTCGACCGCGTTCGCGGTGATGGCGGTGGTACCCGAACGATTGCCGGCTGTGAGCGGACCCGAAGTGCCGCTTGTGGCGCCAATTGGGATGCTTGTTGATCCTGGGTTCAGGAATGGGAACGAACTGGCGTCGATACTTTGTCCCAGCCCCTGGGTGCCACCGCCGCCGTAAATGCCGGTGCCAAATGGCAAGGCAAATTGGCCAAGCAACCAATCGAAACCCATTTCCTTGAGGTTGGTCTGAGTCACCTCGAGGAACTTTGACTCGATCTCCACCTGGCTGGGGGGAGCCGTCATTTGCGTTTCCACCAGCGTGTCTATCAGGTCGAGATTCGCCTGAGTGTTCTTGATGATCAGCTTGCTCGTGCTTGCTATGAAGTTCGCGCTAGCACCCTGAGGGAACGTGACTCCTTGAGCTTCCAGGAATTCTCTCGCGCCCGAGCGGGCTTGAATGGCGGGTTGCGATCCGGGAGCGACGGTCTGGCTTCCCGGTCCCGGCAGGTTGGTGGGCTGGCCGGCCGGCAAGGAGGTGATGAAGCCGGGAGGAACTTTGTACTCCTTTGTGATCAGGATATCGGTAGGTTCCGACTGAGGAACAACGGCGACCGCGTAGGGCTCGATCTTCAGTTTGAGATTCGCGGCTTTCGCCACGTAGTCGATGGCGGCACGGAGTGGAATATCATTCAGTGAAAGGGTGATTCGGGAATTGGCTTCCGGCGAATCAGCAGGAGCCTTAAGCACAATATTGATGCCCCTGCGCGAAGGGTCCTGCTCGGTGGTGTCAAGGGCGACGGCTCGCTGCTTGATGAAATCCAAAGCCTCGCGAATTGTGGCATCCCGAAAGTCAATGCGGGGGATGACGATCTCATCGAGCTTGCGATTGATCAATGAGGTGCCCCGTGTGTCAATCTGCGGCTGTTCAATGATAGTCGACGCGCCGACTTCAAAGCGGCGAACTGGCAGCTCCCAGCCCTTGTCGACTTGACGCAGCATATCGCCGCGAGCCTCGTTGTAGGCAGACGTTGCGTATTTTTGGCGGGCGACATTCACGCGTTCCATGCCGCGCCGCGCGGCGATGTTATATTTATCGATGTTGAGAACCTGCTCGTACCGCTTGAAGGCGAGATCAAAGCGACCCGACGCGTAGAAGCCGTCGGCCTCGAGCAAGAGTTGCTTCACCTCCTCGACATTGGCGATGAATCCGGGGGTGAGCGCCTTATTGAATCGGGTGGGATCCTTTAGTTTGCGTTCGAGGGCGAGCGCCGGGCCATAGTTGGGTGCGTAGCGCTCTTCAAGCACCACAGTCACGGTCGTTGTAGCGTCCTGGTAACGCCCTTCGGAAATGCGTTGTTCAGAGAGCTTGACGGCAGCGCGGCAAAACCCATCCAGTGCCGACTCGCGAACCGATTGTGTTGCCGGTCCGCTACTGGGCAGGACATCGACAGCGCTCTTAAAGTAGGCAAAGGCGCTTTCGTAATCCTGATTCATCATGGCTTCGGTCCCGTTGTTCACCGCCTTTTGAGCGTAATCGGCCATCGCTTCCTGCCTGCGAATCTCGCGTTCGGCAGCGCCTTGGATTCCGGGCTGTTGCGCGGGGCTCGAGGCTATGCTAAGGGCCAAGGAAGCGGCGGTCATTGCGGCGAGGACTTGCGACTTCATTGTTAGGGCAGATTTGGAGTGAAGAAGGGGTAATTCGGGGGATTCTTGAGGGACGAGAAGATCCTCCCAATTTGCTCGCGGATGCGACTTGTTAAGACACGCATCGTCAGACGTTAGGCAGCGGCTCTCACTCTCATTGTGCGGGAGGAATCTCGTGTTGCTCCCGGGTTTGCTGGTCCTGTATTACGGCTTCCTTTTCAGAAATGTCAATGAGTTTGTATTTTCTGTCTGTCTCGGGGGGCAATGCAAACTCATCGTCCTTTTTGACCGTGAATTTCGAGTTGTCGTAGAGGTAAAGAAACTCCCCGTATGATGTGGGGTCATTGGCTTCCCTGTTGGCAACGAGCACGATTCTTTGGCCGGTCTGAGTGTTTTCGATGGTGAGGGTGGAAACATCGATTTCAATTTCGTTCTTAAGCTCCGTTTTCTTCTCGTAGGAGATGGCTTTATAAGGAGTTCCTTCGATGATCTGGCCTTTTTCCAGGAACCGGGTTCGTCCGCCGCGATCCCTGGCGTTGATCGTGAACGTCTGGCCGTCATCCGGGGTTCCTGTGAAAATGAGGCGGAATGGCTTTGAGATGAATCGCAAGAGCCGGAGTTTCGTGTAAAAGGGGGGAATGGAATTCTTGTCGCGGGGATCAGTGCCCGCGAGGTATTCTTCAAGATTGCTGAAGCGGTCTTCGTCGGGATCCTGCTCCTTGATGGTGCTTTCCCAGTAGGGCAGATCGTGCTTGATCAGCCAGGAGTTCTTTATGGGCTCGTGGAGATTCTTGTTGCCTTCGAGAGGATCAATGAGCGAGCCATCCACCAGGACGTATGGACGCGAGACGAGAAGCGAGCCATCGTGCCCAAGCCAGTTCTGGGGCGACGTTAGCTTTTCCGACGCCGCAGTTAGAGCGCCTGTCGGGAGGGGTTTGATGGCATTGTCCGGGGGCTTGGGACTGTTTCGCCCGGTGAAATGATCGGGAAAGGATAGGGTGCTGCTAATGATCAACCCGCAGCAGGCCAGCAGGACAATACCGGCAATCATCAGGATGGCCTTGTCAAAGTTGTTTCTCAGCCAGTCCATCACAAATTACTTTCTGGGCTCCGATGGCGTGGGAAAGTCGATGATTTCGATGCGCATCGAGGCCTTGACCAGTTCGCGTCCGAGAATCACGTTTAACTCGCTGGGGGCGGTCGGGCGTCCTTGCGAGTTGCTCACGCCGCCTGGAGATTGTTCCCCCTGCGCAACCGGGCCCGCGCTGCTTTGGCGGAAAACCTGCGGACCCACGCGCGCCGTATTTTGAAAGGTAAGATTGCGAACGATAAGGAACTGATCGGAATCGAGCAGGGAATTGAAGGCGACGCGCAACTTGCCGTGTTCGGCAGTGAAGGCCAGATCAAAGGGCTGGCGTCTAAAACCGCTTGGCTTTGCTTCGGACTGCCGGCCGCGCTGCTGAGGGTCTTCGGTCTCTTGGATGACGGTGGCAGATTCCTCGGGCAGGGGGGGCCGGTACAGGCCGTCAATTGACTGGACCTTGAAGCCGATCAGGTCCGCGACGACCTTCTCTATGACGCCGAGTTGTCGCGCGAGAACAGGCGCGGCATGCTCGTTGGGAAGACTATTAGCATATTGGCTGAATCCGAGATAGAAGCCTTTCGGCAACTCGACGCCTGCCGCGCCCGCTTTTTCCGCGATCCGGTTGACCGCGGTGCGAAGGTCATCCTGGAATTTCTGGGGCCGAATCTTGATCCTGTGCTGGAGCTTCCGGGGCTCAATAGCCAACCGGGCGCGCAAGGAATCCAGTTCCGACTTGTATTGCTCTTCGAGCGCGCGACTTTTTTCAAAGTTCTCAGCATTGGGAAATGGAGATCGATTCTGGAGGGCGTGGAGCTTGCGGACTGCCTGCGTGTAGGCCTCTCGAGTCTCTCGGTACTGCGTCATCGAATGCATCATCAGGAAAACCAAAGCGCCACCGGCAAGAATGGTCGTTGCCGCAAGTCCTAGGAGGAACGAGTTTTCTTTGAGCCACCTCATGGGAGTGAAATTGGATTCCGCAGGGGCAGGACGATCGTGTAGCTATATGCCCAGCTTTGTCCGTCGGGCGTTGTGCGCTGAATGACCACCTTGGATTTATTCTTTTCCTCGATTTTGAAGACCTCCGATTTTTGGAGTTGATCGACGAATTCATCGATGATCCGCGCCTCCTTTTCATTCGGAGGGTTGGCAAGGTAAAGGCCACTGACCTCAAGGGCATCGATTTTCGACTGCCCTTCGGTTGATTGCGGGCCGGGCTTCTGGGCCGAGCCGGCTTGCTTCGGGGCGTCCAATTTCTGAGTCGGCGTCAAAGGAGGGCCTGCACCCTGCACGTAGGGCTTACCATCGGAAAGAGCCTTGATGTCCGTCACCCAAATGAAGCGTGGAGGCAGTTTGGCGCCGAGTTCTTCAAGAATTTCGGCCCAGGAAGCGCGCTCCGTGATGGCAACGATTAGCGGTTCCGCTGTCTCCTGAAGCATCTTGGTCTCTGCTTCCAGGCTGTCGAAGCGTTTGGCGACCGCTTCCAACTTTCCAGCATCGGCGTTCACGCTGTCGAGCATCTTCTGGGTGATGGAAGTGCCGCGGCTAAAGTACAACCACCATGCGGCCGGTGCAAGAAGCAGGCAGCTGGCCGCTAGGATAAGAAAGGGTTTGCGTTTGGCGAGATTCTGTTCACGAACGAGGCCATGCGGGCGGAGATTGATTTCAATTGGCGCGTTCCCCAGAAATCGCAATGCGCAGCCGACCACCTCGCCCAGCATGTGTGCCTTGCCGCCAAGTTGAGCGGCAACTTCCTGCCGTGCCACGGTGACGTTCCGCAGCGGGTTGAAATGTTCGATAGGCATTTGCAGCTTCTCACTGAAAAACTCCACCATGTAAGGCAGGCTGATCGTCCCGCCGCAAAGAAAGGCGCGAACGGGTGCGCCGCCCGACTGGTTCTGACGGTAAAATGAGATCGATCGGGCGACCTCAGCGTGCAGGCGGGTCATCGTGCTACGGACAATCTTGGAAATCCTGGCTTCGATGGGATCCTCAGGCTCGGCATAGTTTCCACCCAGACCCACGAGTCCCTTCTCAATTTTTAGCTTTTCACCGACTGAAATCTCCCGTTTGAATTCCTTTGAGATGGCGGCGCTGATGGTGCTGCCGCCCACGGGAATGCTGCGGCTGAAAACGCGCTTGTCCTCGACGAAGACGAGGTTTGTCGTGCGAGCGCCGATGTCAATGAGAAGTGAACATCCGTTGAGATCGCTGTAGTTGTAACGAAAGGCATTGGAGAGCGCCATCGGCGCGAGGTCTATGACGAGACTCCTGAGACCGCCCTTGTTCACGGAAGCGTTGATCTCTTCGAGTTGGTCCGCCTTGATGGCGACAAGGGCGACATCCCATATCTTATCCCTGGCCTCGCCCATGATCTGATAGTCCCAAATGACCTCGTCAATTGGAAAGGGAACATTCTGCTGGGCCTCGAAGCCGATGATGGAGTCCACCTCGCTTGGAGTTGAGCCTGGCAATTTTACGAAGCGGGCGAACACTGACTGCGAAGGCAGACTGACGTTCGCACGCTCCTTGGCGGCGACGTGCATCGCCTTGCGAAGTTCAGAGACGGCCGCTTCAATTTGCGCAGGCCGGGTGGCATCCGCGGCGGGATCGACGATGAGCTCCTCCTGCCGGAACGCATCGAGCGTGAGGGCGCCGCGCGAGTTGGCGCGAAATTCGGCAAGCGTGATTGTCTGCATGCCGAGATTAAGGGCAAAGATACGTGACTGTGCGGCCATCGGGCTGGACTCAAGAACAGGAACTCTGCCTCACTGACCCATGGTATTGGGCTTGATCGCCTCGTAGTAGTCCCACGCGAGCGATGCAAAGGGCGTCTCATTCTTGTTGAGCACAAATCCGGGGGTCTGTTGAAACTGCGGCCACCAATCTCCCGATTTGCTCTTCCAGCTCGTTGAGGCAACTTGCTGGCCCTGTTTCGTGATGGTCACACCCACATCCACCAAGGCCTGCTCGGCGTTGGCAGGGACCTTGCCGTCAAAGAAGCGTTCTAAGGTTCGCGGGCTGATGTAAACAACCGAATGCATATCCTTTTCTTGAGGAATGCTTGTATGGGTGACCGAACCAACCAGAAGGGTTCCCTGCGGATACTGCGGGGATCTGTTCTTGAGCAAGATGTAATAGTTGAAAGTCAGCTCATCTGTGTATTTCGGATCCCTTAGCCGCGGTTGCCATTCAAAGCTCACTTCGATTTCTAGCCACGACTTGGCTCTCGCGCCGCGCTTGTCATAGCGCGGACCCGAATAGATAGGGGAATCCAGAAAGTTCGGCTCGACCTTTAGAATTTTGTAGTAAGTGTTTGGCGTCTGGCCGAAGGCGGAAATATCTGCGGCGACAAGGGCAGCTACCATGATCTGAAAAGTAAACTTAAGGGAGAACATGTCTCTTTATGCTAATATGAATCGCTAATTGGAGTAAAGAACTAAAAGGTGCGGCATAACAGGCAGTTCGGTTCATGGGGCGATACAGTTTATGTTTGCCGACCACTCGTTTCGTTCCGGCCGACCATACCGGAGTGTGCTGGTTTTTTCGCGCCGGTGAGTGTCGTGCGCAACTTGACCTTCGTGAAGGGTCTTCCATGAAAGCCAGCCCTTCGTTGCCCGAAGATGCGGCGCCCCGCGGAGTCGCTTTCTCGGGGAGCCCTCGACGCTCTCAAACTCGAGGCCCGATAGCTCGCCGAACCCTGTCCAGTTTGATGAGGCTGAACGTCAGCATCACCCGGCTGACGCTTCGAAGGAACTCTGGCGGCTTGTGCGCTCTCCCCGCCAGAATGAAGCACTCACCTGATTCTCCGCGCCTGAGACGCATTGCAGCGTGCGCGATGTCGATGCGTTCCTTTCGAAGCAGTGCGGCAGGTGCGCCTGGCAAGGCGTCGATAGACTGGTTAAGTTGAAGGCTGATTTCCTGTTTTCGCGCGATCATTTCCGGGCTCGCGTCTTGCGGAGCGACCGGATCTCTATGTTAGCATCCCAACGCTGCGTCAAATGGAAAAGCGAATTCATCTCCAACGTTCGAATCTGGTCGGCGTCATTCATACTGAGGCCGGCTTCGCCGAGGCCGGGAATCCGGGGCTTGATGCGGTCGAGGTGAGAGTGGACGCGCTGCCGCATCTGCCTTCCATGCAACAAGTCGCGGCCCTTTCGGTTCCAACCATCCTCACCGTGCGACGTTTGGACGAAGGCGGTGTGAAGCCGATCAGCGAGGAAGAGCGGATTGCCCACTATCTTGCGCTCCTCCCGGCGGCTTCGGCCGTCGATATTGAAGCGCGTTCCACGAGACGCCTGCGCAGTGTGCTCGAGGCCGCCCGGCGCGGGAAGAAAGCCCTGATTTTCTCCTTCCATGACTTCGAGGCTACGCCCTCTCTTTCCAAGCTGCGCAGAATTAGCGCGAGGGCGCGACGGGCAGGTGCGACTATTGTGAAGATTGCTGCAAAGACCGAGACTCCTGCGGATGTTGCCCGATTGCTTGTGCTCTTGGAGGAGACATCCGAACCCCTGGCGGTCATGGGCATGGGCGCACTGGGCCGTGCTTCGCGCTTGCTCTTTGCCAAAGCCGGCTCGGTGCTCAACTACGGTTGGTTGGACGAACCCCAGGTGGCCGGTCAGTGGAGCGCAAAGGAATTTCTCGAATTTCTCGCTCGCGCGTGACAGCCTGCTCTTTGGTGATCGCATGCCTGGAGCAGCAGGGCGCGACGATCGTTCGGACGCTCTTGCTCTTTGGCGCGATCGTTCCCATTGTGATCTAGAAACGTGCTTGCCACTCTCACCAACAGAATGCGTATGGGCGGTGATCTCACCGGGGATGATATCGCGGTGGCGTGCGATCATCTTTTTGACGAGGACATTGCGCTCTCAGTGCGGGCGGACTTTCTTCGGGCCCTTCATTCCAAAGGCGAGACGCCTGCCGAAATTGCCGCGTTCGTCGACGTGCTCTTAGCCCGTGGCATTCGTTTGGAGTTGGGCAAAGGTTTGCTCGATGTATGCGGCACCGGTGGGGATAGGGCGGGGCTTTTCAATATCTCGACCGCCGTCATGTTTGTGGCCGCGGCCTGCGGCGCGCGGGTCGTCAAGCATGGAAACCGGGGGATCACTTCGAAATGCGGCGGCGCCGACGTCCTCGAAGCCCTTGGCATTCGAATCGATTTGCCGCCTGAGGCCGCATTGCGCGCCGCGGGATGCTGTTTTCTTTTTGCACCGCAGTACCATCCGACATTCAAAGCCGTTGCGCCTGTTAGGAAAGCGCTGGCGGAAGAGGAAAGCGCCACAATCTTTAACCTGCTCGGTCCGCTGCTCAACCCGGCCCGTCCGGAGTTCCAGCTCGCTGGCGTTTTCGACCGGAAGTTGCTTGCCATCTATGCGGAAACCTTTGGCCTGCTCGGCCGCAAGCGCGCGTGGGCCGTTCACGGAAGCGGAGGCCTGGACGAGGTCTCCACACTCGGCCCGTCGGAGGTTCATGCTCTCGAACCCGGAGGCATACGACGCTTCTCCATCCGACCCGAGACTTTAGGATTTGCTCCGGCGGTCATCGAGGACCTTCGCGGTAGCGACGCAAGGCGGAACGCTGAATCTCTTGAGGACCTCTTGCGTGGAAGCGAGCGCGGCCCGAAGCGCGACATCGTCGTGCTCAACGCTGCCTGTGCGATCGTTGTCGCCGGGATCTCAGCCGATCTCGTTGCCGCTGTTGGAAAGTCCAGGATGGCGCTCGAAGACGGATCTGCTCATGCCGTGCTCAGGCGCCTTCGCGAAGTCCGGTAGGGCAGCGCCGCCAGAGGCGGGCGCTGCCAGGATTTTCAGCCCGGAATGTTCTTCAGCAATTCCGCGTTGGTCGGGTATTTGCGAATAAAAAAGAGCAAACGCTCGATAGCCTCGATGGGCTTGTGACCTGCGAGGCCGCGGCGGATGACGCTGATTTTGTGCAAATCTTCGGCAGAGAGCAGGAGTTCCTCGCGCCGCGTTCCGGACAGGAAGATATCGACCGCGGGGTAGATGCGCTGATCACTGATCTTGCGATCCAGAACGAGCTCCATATTGCCGGTGCCCTTGAACTCCTGGAAAATAAGCTCGTCCATACGGCTGTTGGTTTCGATGAGCGCGGTGGCCATGATCGTGAGCGATCCGGCTTCCTCGGTGTTTCGCGCAGCGGCGAAGATCTTGCGTGGGATCTCGAGCGCGCGCGAGTCCACGCCGCCGGACATCGTGCGGCCGCCGCCGCCCTGAGCATTGTTGAAGGCGCGCCCGATACGCGTGAGCGAATCCATGAGGACAAACACGTCCTGCCCCATTTCGACGAGCCGCCTGGCGCGTTCGGCGGCAAGCTGGGCGATGCGGGTGTGGGTTTTGATATCCGAATCGTTGGAGCTGGCCATGAGTTCGGCGGTCGGGACGGAGCGGCGGATCTCTGTGACTTCCTCGGGCCGCTCATCCACAAGCAGGATGATCAGCTTCATCTCCTGGTGGTTCTTCACCACGGCGTCCGCGATGTGTTGAAGAAGGGTGGTCTTGCCGGTGCGCGGAGGCGCGACGATCAGGCCACGCTGGCCCTTGCCGATCGGCGTCATCAGGTCCATCACGCGCGTGGTATAGCGATCCGGAACCGTCTCGAGACGGATGCGCTTATTTGGACTGATCGTTGTAAGTTCCTCGAAAACGGGAAGGTTCTGATAGCTGTCGGGGTCCCGGCCCTCGATTTCGACGAGCTTGAAAAGCTGTGGTCCGCGACTGCCACGGCGCGTCTCGCCTTTAATCCACATGCCGTCTCGCAAAGCATGCTTGCGGACGACCTCGGGGGTGACGAAGACATCGTTGTTGGACTGCGAGAAATTGCGGCGCGGCTCGCGAAGGAAGCCGAAACCTTTGCCAGACACCTCTACGACACCCTCGGCATAGGTCGGCGGAGCGGGCGGTGGAGGCGGCTGGGATACGGGCGGAGGAGCCACCTCTATGGGCGGCTGATCAGTTGCTGCGCTTACCGTGGGCTCGACAGCGAGGGGTGGCATCTCCACTTTCAATGCGTTTTCTTCATCGGGGGGTACGGCGCCATTGTCGGAGGGTCTTGTCTTTCGCGCGGTTCGTTTCTGGGAGTTACTCGCCTCGCCGGTCCTGCGCACGCGGCGCTTGGTGGCGGGTGGAGTGCCCACCGCTTCAAGATTCGTATTTTCTTCAGTCATGGCAAATTCAGTTCTCCTGGGCCTGGGCAAGGATGTCGTCGGGGATTTCAAAGTTGGCGTGGACGTTGAGGACATCGTCGCAGTCGTCGAGAGCATCACAGAGCCGGAGAACTTGGGCGGCGGTTCTTGCGTCTTCGACGGCGACGGAAGATTCGGGAATGTAGGTGAGTCTCTGGGAGTCGGGTTCGAGAGAGGCCTTCCTCAGAGCTTCGGAGACGGCATAGAGCTGATCGGGCGGAGTCGTGATGATGTGATGCTCCCCATCATTTGCGAGGTCTTCGGCGCCCGGCGTCGGCGACGAGCTCGAACAAGCGATTCTCGCTGGCGGATGAAACCGGAATTGTGATCTGACCCTTGCGATGGAACATGAAGGACACGCTTCCTGGGCCGCCGAGGTTGCCGTGGTTCTTCGTGAAAATGGAACGCATGTCCGCAGCGGTCCGGTTCTTGTTGTCGGTGGCGGCTTCGACAATCAAGGCAACGCCGCCAGGGGCGTAGCCTTCGTAGATGATTTCCTCAACCGTCTGCGAGCCAAGCTCACCGGTGCCTTTCTTGATGGCACGATCGACGTTGTCGTTCGGCATGCTTTGCGCCCGGGCGGCCTGAATTGCGGCGCGCAGCCGGGGGTTCGCGGAGGGATTGCCCCCGCCTTGTTTCGCTGCGACGGTGATTTCTTTGGAGAGCTTCGAGAAGAGCCTGCCGCGTTTGGCGTCCAAGGCTCCCTTGAAACGCTTCACTTTCGACCATTTGCTGTGGCCGGCCATGAGGGTGTATGGTTATGAGAAATCCAAGCGCCTGTATCAGGTGGCCCTTCGCGGCTCCCAATACCGGCAATCGGGTTGGTTGAGAATGGAGACTTTGTAGATTCGATGGAAAGTGCGGCACCGGACGTGCGCGCCGAATCGAATGATGCGCAAAGGAAATGCAATGGGCGGGCGTTGTCAACGCCTTTCGCGCGAAAAAATCAATCGAGCCGGCTGTGCTGGCAGCCGAGCCAGGCAGCGAAGAGACCCAGGATGACGTGGGATCCGAGGACCCAAAGGCAGAGAGGTGCCGGGGAAAGCTGAGTTTGGATGACGGTTTGTACGATGTCGTAGTAGCGCTCGCCCCTCAGCGTTTGCAGCACGCCCGACCAGCTCCAGTATGCTGCGATGAAGGGACGAGTGAGGATGCCGGCCCATTCCGGCAGCGCGAGGACCGCACCGGAGAGTGGAAGCTGGAAGCCGACCAGATAGATCGAGACCAGCGAGGCCTGCTCGGCCGATCCCATCATGCTCGAGATAGCAAGGCAGACCGAGGTCATTGCGGCATTTGCAAGCGAGAGAAAGAGAAGTTGATCGCCGAGCTCGCCGGGGAAGCCGCACACAAAGTGGACAAAAAGTCCCATCCATAGTGATTGGGCGACCACCAGCACCGCAAGAAAAGCCGCCTTGCTGGCCACATAGCTCAATGGCCTGAGGCCCGAGAGTTTTTCCTTTTCGAAAACAAGGCGCTCTGCAGCGATCTCGCGACCCGAGTTGTTCGCTCCCATGAGGGTGAGAAGAACGACTTGGAACATGACGATCCCGGAAACGAGACTGCCGATCTTGCTGGCTTGCACGAGAAAGCTCATGCTCTCTTGAAGTTGTTTAACGACGTTCAGATCCATTCCCATGGAAAGATTTTGAACGGTGGGCAAACCGTCTAACGCGAAGATGGCGACCAGGATGGGAAAGCCGAAAATCAGGCCGAGCTGAAGAAAAAGCTGAGCCCTGTTGCGCGAGAAAATTCGGAATCTTCGCGCTGTCAGCGTTTTGAACTGGCTGAATGCGCCAGGTTGGGGAAGCGATTGGGCCCGTTCGGGCTCGGCCTGCGCCTCAAACTCGATTTCTGGTTCGTCCAGAGGGCTCTCAAAATTTAGGCTTTCAAGATGGTCCGGTACCCGCCCTGACATCGCCTCTTCGAAGGGGTGGCGATGTTTTTTCCAGGATTGCGCCCATTCCGCCGCGTCGCGCCGGACAAGCTGGCTGTAGAGGTCTTGCGGATCTTCGACAGCGAAAGTAATGGGTCAGAAATTCTGGGGGCCCTTGGTAGGCGACGATCCCCTGGTAGAGCACGAGCACGGAGTCGTAGAATCCCAAATGCCTTAGACTGTGAGTGACGGAAATAACCGTCCGTCCGTCTGACCGCGACAAACCATGAAGGAGCGTGACAATTTCGTCCTCGGACTGCGGATCGAGCCCGCTCGTGACTTCGTCGCAAAGAAGCATCGCCGGTTTGCTCGCGAGTTCCATCGCGAGAGCGAGCCGGCGTTTTTGCCCGCCCGAGAGCACCCGGACGAGCCGGCGGGCAAATTCCGTCATATTCACCTCGTCCAGAATGCGGACCGTGGCCTCATCAAGGGCATCGCCACTCATTCCGCGGACGCGCAGCTTGATGGAGTAGGAGACGCTTTCTCCAACGGTCAAGTCTTCGTGCGTGATACCGAATTGCGGAACGTAACCGATTTCGGACGGCGAGAAATCATGATGTATTAGGTCGCGCTCGTCCCAGTAGATCTCGCCCTCTTCTTCGCCACTGGCGATTCCGGTGATGACCTTCAGAAGTGTGCTCTTGCCGCAACCCGATGGTCCGAGGATCGCAGCGAAGTGGCCGCGGGGAAATATCGCGGAAACATCGGCGAGCAAAGGCTTGATTTCGCCGTCTTGTCGAATGGAAAGCGTGACATCCCGGAGTTCGAGCACGGTGGAAACGTCGCGAAAGCCGTGGTTTCTGACAACGCAAATTCGCATTTGAATTTTGCAGGGGACGGGACGTTTCCTTCTTGTTTCACGAGCTGGCAGGAAGTAGATTGGTTGGGATCAAATGATAGCAAACCGGAACTTTGAGCAGTGCGAGCCGCTCACTTGGGTTGGCAGGGTTCCGGTTTATCTTTCCACGGCGATTGCGTTTGCGCATGGCGTGATGATGGTTTTGACGGCCGTGGCGCTGGCTTCCGGCGCCGAGTGGTTTTTCCAAATCCTCGCATTTTCGCCCCAATCGGCCATTGGAAAGCTTCATCTCTGGCAATTTGTCACATATGCCTTCGTCAACAGGCCGGAGATTTTCACGCTCATTCAACTTGTATTGCTGGCCTTCTTTGGCCGCGATGTGGAGAAGTTCATCGGCCGGAGAGCCTTTGCCTGGCTGTATGCGGTCTTGATTTTGGCGATTCCGGTCTTGCTTTGGATCTTGAGCCTTATCGGAGTTGAGAGCGGCAGCTATTTTGGCTCAGATGCGGTGCACTTTGCGATCTTTCTGGCGTTCGCAATGACTTATCCTGGAGCGGAGATTTTCTTCGGGATCCAGGCGCGCTGGATAGCGATCGCTCTTCTCGGCATCTATTCGCTTCAAATGCTGGCTTATCGGCAATGGATCAGCCTCTCGATCCTCTGGTGGGAATGCGGTGTTGCCGCGGCGTGGATGATGCGCGAGGGGGTCCGTACTTTTTCCCTGCCTTCCGTCTCCACGATGCCGCTGAAGCGTCCGGAGCGCCGCACCAAGCCGGTACGCCGGGAACCCGAAAAGGAAGGCGAGCTCTACGATTCCATTGACCCGATCTTGGAGAAAATAGCGAGACAGGGAATCGGCAGCCTCACGCGAGGTGAGCGGGAAAAGCTAGAACGGGTCAGGGCGGCTCTCCTCGAGAAGGAGCGGCGCAATTGACGACGGACTCGCCCAGTCAGCCGGCGGCGGACTCGCCCAGCAAGCCGGTGCCGACCGATACCTCGGGCATGCCATTGCCTAATTTGAAGGACGCGTGCTACGTCAACGCGATGATCCATTTTTATCGCGGCGAACTCGGGCGCATCATGGCCTGGCGGCAGCGTCTTGACGTGACGACGACATGGGCGATCACCAGCACGACATCGATAGTTACCGTGGCGTTTTCCTTCAAGGGCGTCCCGCATATCGTTTTCTTCTTCAATCTTGCCTACGTCTGGATGCTGCTCTGGATTGAAGCGCGGCGCTACCGCTTCTATGACGCGTTTCGCGGCCGGGTGCGGATGGTTGAGGCCCATTTTTTCGTGCCGATGATCTCGCAGAGTCCGAACCTGCTCGTTGGAGAATGGCGGCGGCTGGTTTGCGAGGATCTCATCCTGCCTTCCTTTAAGATCAGCAAGCTCGAGGCGGTCGGCCGCCGGTTGAAGCGCAATTACATATTCATCTTCGCAATTATCATCGCGGCCTGGACGCTGAAAATCTTCGTTCATGCCCAGGAGCCGATCGATTCTATCGGCGCATTTTACCGTGCGCTCGCCGTTCAGTCCCTGCCTTCGTGGATTGCCTGCATCATTTTTTTCGGAACGGTTGTTGTGGTCGTTGGGCTTGTAATTTACGTCTCGCGAATTTCTTCAGAGGAAGTTGGCGAGTTTAGCACAACCCGGAGCACGCTCTGGCGCGCATGATATGGGCGACGTCTCCCGATTGAGGGAAATCGTCGCCCGGCTTCGTTCGCCCGGAGGCTGCCCGTGGGATCGTGAGCAGACGCATGAGAGCCTGCGTGCGGCTCTCATCGAGGAATGCTATGAGGCCATCGAAGCCATTGAGAGGGCGGATGACGGAAATCTGCGCGAGGAGCTGGGCGACGTGCTTCTTCACGTGGTCATGCACGCACACATGGCGGGGGAACGAAACGCGTTCAGTTTTGAGGAGGTCGTCGAGGGGATTTGCGAGAAGCTCGTCCGGCGCCATCCGCATGTTTTCGGAGATTCGAGAGCCGCAGAAACCGCGCAGGTGCTGCGGCAATGGGAGCAGATCAAACGCGAGGAAAAAGGGAGAGAATCTTCTGTGATGGATGGATTGCCGGCCGCATTTCCAGCCCTTCTTCGCGCGCAGAATGCGCAGAAAAAGGCGGCCCGAGTCGGCTTTGACTGGGATGACGTCTCGCAGGTCTTGGAGAAGGTCGAGGAGGAGATCGAGGAACTGCGCGGGGCGATATCCTGCGGGATGAAGAACAACATCGTGGAGGAACTCGGGGATCTTTTCTTCAGTGTGGTCAATCTAGCGCGCAAGCTGGGCGTGGACGCCGAGACGTCGCTTGCCGGCGCCACGCGGAAGTTTGTTGGGCGTTTTCGAGCTATCGAGGCGGAGATTGCGGCCGGTGGAGGAAAAATCGAGCAAACATCGCCTGGCAGGATGAACGCTCTTTGGGACAGACACAAGGCAGGCGGCGCGGCCTGACGGTGGACATTGGAGCCTGGCTTCGCCGTTCTCAATCCCAGCGGGTGCGACCAGACAAGGATCTTCGCGCAGGGCGCAGGTCTGCCGTCAGACTCCGGTCATCCTCCGGTCAATTATCACGCCTACGCCGCTTGCTGCCACGGCGGCTATTATCGGAAATCCGAGGAGGTACCAGATGCCGTTCGCTGCGTGCTGGTGATGCTGCGAAAGGACGGCCTCAACCACGCGCTCCAAGCCGTGCGCAAACTGCGCGAGCGCGGCAAACGTGTCGTAATTTCGTGGAAGGAATCCGGCTTGCATCAGGTCGCGCGCATGCTTGCGAAGCCCGGCCTCTACCAAAGATTCCGCACAATATGTCGCGAGGTCGATGGCTTCATTTCCAGCACAACGGAACTTGTTCCCCTTTACGAAGCATCGCGGTGCGGTCGCGGCGGGTTCGTTCCGACGCCATACCCCGTTGAGGAGCCGGCTTGGGATTTTTCCCTTCCGACGCGCCAAAGGCGGGGCATCTTCATCGGCACGCGTGAGTTTGGCATACCCTCAAGGAATCATTTTCTTGCCATCAGCAGTGTTCTGAAATTGGGGCAACCGGTTACTGTAATCAACACGGAAGGTTGGTCCGGAGCGCGCTTGCTGGGTGCGATTTCTCGCGACTTGCACATCGTTTCCGGAAAGCTTCCCTACACAGCCTATCTTTGTCTCGTAGCGCGGCACAGGATTGTTTTTCAGCTCGACCGCAGCAGCGTCCCGGGCCAGGTGGCGGGAGACGCGCTATTGTGCAGGCTGCCCTGTGTGGGCGGGGACGGAGCGGTGGACAAGCTCGCGTTCCCCGGCCTGTGCGGGATGGGCTTGCCGGCCGAATCGGCTATCAGTGCAGCGGAAAGGCTCCTGGCCGATGACATTTATTATGCGGAGACCCTCGAAAAATCACGCGAGCTCGCGCTTATGCGCCTTAGCTTCTCCAGGGTAAGAGACCAGTTGCTTTCAGAACTTGAGGTGTGAAGCCCTGCGCTTTACACACCCTCGAAGCGTGGTTCGTTCCGCAGCGCCAGCAGACGATGGATGGTGTCCTCGATTAGGTTGTTTGGACAGCTCGCGCCGGCGGTAATCCCAACACAGAGGGGGGCTTTGGACGGCAGCCAATCCGCGCTTGCGAGTTCTTCCTTCTTGTGGATGTCAAAGTGGCGGATTTCATGCGCCGAAACCATGCAGCTGGCGTTCCGGATGAACCAGGTCGGGAGCTTCTTTTCGCCGATTTCCGCGAGGTGCGTCGTGTTGGAACTATTATAACCTCCGAGGACTACAAGAAGATCGAGCGATTCGTCCAAGAGTTGGAAGAGGGCATCCTGGCGTTCTTGCGTCGCGCCACAGATCGTGTCGAAAAAACGGAAGTTCACCGTTTGGCCGTCGCGGGCTGCGATCGCAGTGCGAATGCGCCGCTGGATTTCCTCAGTCTCGCTGCGGAGCATGGTGGTTTGATTTGCGACGCCGACCCGCTGAAGATCGATGTCTGGATCGAAACCCGGCGAGTGCGCGTCTTTGAATCGGGCGAGAAAGCTGGCCCTGTCTCCGCCACGGCGGATGTAGTCGCAAATGATATCCGTCTGATCGAGGTCAAGAACGACGAGGTAGTGCCCTTTGCCATCGCGGCCAAGCGCGCGAGACGCAGTAGCCATCGTTTCCTCGTGGGCCGATTTCCCGTGGATAATGCTCGTAACTTGCTCGGAAGCGTTTTGGCGCACGCGTTTCCAGACGCTCATAACATCGCCGCACGTGGTGTCCACTATCTGGCATCCGCGCATCTTGATGGCGTCCACTGTGGCAACTTCTGCGCCGAATGCGGGGACGATCACGACATCCTCGGCGGTGAGCTCTTGGATTTGCGCGTTGTGTGGATGGGCTGGGAGGTATCGGATGCCCATGGCGGCGAGTTGGGCGTTTACTTCCGGGTTGTGTATGATCTCGCCGAGGAGCGAAATGCGACGATCGGGGAAGACCTTGCGCGCAGCATAGGCGAGGTCAATCGCGCGCTCAACTCCGTAGCAAAATCCGAATTGCTTGGCCAGCCGGATCACCGTTCCGCCCTGTTGAAGCACCCCTCCCTGGCCGCGAATGCGCTCCACGAGACTGCTTCGATAGTGGCTCTCGACCTCGGCTTGCACGCGTGACATGACGTCCGGCGTGCGCAGGTTGACACGGGGCGAATTGACGGGAGGTGTGCTATGAGTGCTCAGGGTTGTTCTCTCAGAGTTTGGGTCGGATCGTCCTTGAAGGCACGTGCGGAAATGAGGATACTCATTGGGGGATCGGGGTCGTTGTAGTCTTGAGGGCGCGGAGGGTTCTTGCCGAGGGTGGCATCCTCGGGTTGCGTTTCCGCAATACGGACCGGAGTGCCAATGCGGGCGAGTTGGAAAAATTCGCGGGCGGCGTTTTGATGCAGGCGCAGGCAGCCGTGTGTCCGCGGGACCGGCCACACAGAACCGGCATGGAACCCGTACGCCGGCATCCATTCCACCCAGTATTGCATGGGAAAGCCGACATAACGGTATCCGGCGCCCGGGGCTTTCGAGCTCTTTCCTGCGACGATCATGTCCCCTTTGACCCAGAACCCATACGTGCCGGACCGCTTGCTTGCGATTTTGTTTGTCACGCGGAAGCGTCCCTTTGGCGTCGGTTTGTTCGGCAGTCCTATTGCGGTAGCAGTAACGAGAAGCGGCCTGCTGCCCTCCACGACGTACACCATGCGCCCTTGCAACGAGACCTTTATTACGACGTTTTTCGGGTCTTTCGGCTTGTAACCGATCGGATCGTACTTTGTGTGCGAGGGAATGGTCTGGCAGCCACAAAGAAAGACCGCGAGGAGGAGAGCGGAAAAGTATCTCATCACCGGAGCTAGAAAGCAGAAAACACCCTGTTGTCAAATCCCGAGACTTCTGTTGCGCATAACCGAAGCCCCCGTATTATCTTGCAGATGATCGAGGAGCACGATTTCCACTACGCCATGGAGAACACCAGGGTCGTGATCCAGCCGCAGCGTACAATTGAAACCTTCGGCTCGACAAGCTTCCGGTTTCTTTTGGTCAGCGAACTCATGGACGAGGTGAACGCCGTGCGCATCCGCGGGGGACGAATCGAGGCGGAGCGCCCCCGTATCATGTCGCCCCATCATTTTAGCAAGCTCCTGCTCGATGGCTTTGGTGGCTTGGCGCGCGAATACGCGGACTGGGTCGAGCAACATTCCAATTCCTTCCGAATTCTGCGCTACGGCTTCCAGTTTCGTAAATCTGACCTCGAACAAAGCATCGTGCGGGATTCCATGGAGGCCGTGCTTGGACAATTGAAGGAGGATTTGGACGGCAAGAGGGACCCAACGGCGGCGCTGATTGCCGGCGTCGATGAGGCCTGGGAGGTTTGCCTCTTGAAGTTCACCATGGATTTGATTCAGCGCTCATCGGGTGAGAATCTCGATGAATGGAAACGTCGCGGTTTGATCTGACCCCATTTCATCGTTTTCAAACGTCGGGCGGGCCGCTCTAATGGCTGCCTACAGGAGTTCCTTTGGGATATGGCAATCGTGCGAACGCTCATCATTCTCGCGCTGGTCGGGTTGATTCTTGGCGGATCTGCTTTTTTTGCCTACGAGCTTTACTGGAAGGAAAGGAAGCTTGACATGGAGGATAAGGCGACCTCCTCGCAAGCGCCTGGTGCGGTGCCCGACTACACGCTGCCAGCCTTTGAAAGGGCAGCGGGTCTCCAACGGACGGGCGGCGTTGATGGCGCCCGCGCTGCATGGATGGAATTCATTGGCAACTATCCCCACTCTCCCAAAATCTCCGAAGCGAAGACGGCGCTCGGCGGCATCAATACCAGTCAAATATTCTCTCCCGTCCCCTCGCCCGAGAAGACGTCGTATGCTGTCGGCAAGGGAGATTCTCTCGTCAAGATCGCTTCGAAATTCAAGAGCAACGCGGAATTGATTTTTCGCGCTAACAACCTGCAGACGATAAATCTCAAAATCGGTCAGCAGCTCGTAATTCCACAGCTCGATATGAGCATCGTCGTGGATCGCAAGGCCCGCACCGTCACGCTTCTCAATGGAGGCCAGTTTTTCAAGGAGTATCGCACCCTAGCCTTGAAAACCCCTGGCGTTTCGACTTCCGCTCAGACCAAGGTAGTGGACAAGATTGCCTTGCAGGGTTCGAATCGGGTAGCATTCGGGGACAAGAATTATTCCGGCAGCGAGCGGTGGGTCATGCTCGGCTCTTCAGGCCTCGCCATCAGGGGCCTTCCTGAAGGCGCCGGGGCCACTCCGCCTCCCGGAATCATTGTCGCTCAGCCTGACATCGAGGAAATTTTTCTTCTCGTCTCCCGCGGAACTCCCGTCACCATTCAGTAAGCCGCACTCTCCTTCATGAACTCACAGATCCTCGATTTTGAGAAGCCCATCGCAGAGCTCGAGCAGAAGCTCGAGGAAATCAAGCGCCATGTTCATGGAAAAGACATCGATTTCGATCCCGAGGTGCGCGCGATGCAGGAAAAAATCGAGGCAACCAAGAAGGAGACTTACGCGAACTTGACCGCGTGGCAGCGCGTGCAGATTGCGCGGCACATCGCACGGCCGTTTTTTCTCGACTACATCGAGCAGGCCTTCACCGATTTTGTTGAACTCAAGGGAGACCGGCGCTTCGGGGACGACGCCTCGATGCCTGGCGGGCTCGCGCGAATCGACGGCATGAGATGTGTGATCATCGGCCAGCAAAAGGGCCGTGACGTGAAGGAGAATCTTCTCCGGAATTTTGGCAGCCCGCACCCGGAAGGCTACCGCAAGGCCCTTCGGCTTATGCGGCTGGGCGAGAAGTTCAGGCTCCCGGTCGTCACCCTAATCGATACTCCCGGGGCCTATCCCGGGGTCGGCGCTGAGGAGCGTCACATTGCCGAGTCAATCGCTGTGAATCTCCGCGAGATGATGGTTTTGCGAACGCCCATCGTGGCGGTGGTTATCGGAGAAGGGGGATCGGGCGGAGCGCTCGGAATCGGGGTCGCCGATCGCGTGCTAATGCTTGAGAACGCGTATTATTCTGTGATCAGTCCCGAAGGCTGCGCCGCCATTCTGTGGAAGCACCGCAAACACGCCCCTGAGGCGGCCGAAGCGCTTAAGCTGAACGCTTCCGCGCTTCTCCAACTCGGGGTAATTGACGGGGTAATTCCGGAGCCGCTCGGCGGCGCGCACCACGACCCGCTTCAAACTGCAAACAACCTTAAAGAGGCCATTGTCAGCGCTCTGCGAGAGCTCGAAAAGACTTCGACCGACAAGCTTCTTCATCGCCGTTACGAAAAGTTCCGAAAAATGGGGCGATTCCAGGAATAGCGCCCCGCGCTTACTGACTTGGCATTGCCCGAACAATCTCGCGCTTCGTGGTTGAGTTTTTTACACTACTCAAGTGATGAAAGAAGTTCCCCTTCCGCCATTCCCCTTTCAGCCCAACGCGTACGCGGGTCCCTCCGCTGACGAGGTCCTCGCGCTTCGGAAGCAATTTCTCAATCCCGGAATTTTTCTCTACTACAAGAAGCCATTGATGCTCGTCGAGGGGCGGATGCAGTATGTCTGGGACGAGACGGGCAAGCGCTATCTCGATGGACTCGGCGGCATCGTCACGATCAGCGTTGGACATTGCCATCCGCATGTCGTCGAGGCCGCGCGACGGCAAAATGAAACGCTCCAGCATTCCACGACGATTTATTTGCATCCAAACGTGAGCGAATACGCGCGGAGCCTGGCGTCGAAAATGCCGGGTGATTTGCGGGTCTGCTATTTTGTCAATTCAGGATCGGAGGCCAATGACCTCGCCCTGCTTATGGCGCGTGCTTATACAGGCAACTACGACATCATCGCGCTGCGCAACGCCTATCACGGAGGAAATGCCGCCGGATTGTCCGTGACCGCTCACAGTACCTGGAAGTTCAATGTGCCGCACAGTTTTGGCGTTCATCATGCCCTCGCGCCGGATCCGTATCGCGGCCCGTTCGGGCGCGAAGATGCGGAAGCGGGAAGAAAATTCGCCGCGGACGTCAAACAACTCATCGACTTCGCCACCCCCGGCCGGATCGCGGGCTTCATCGCCGAATCGATCCAGGGCGTTGGCGGATGCGTTGTCTTTCCTGACGGCTATCTCGAGGAAGTTTACGGCCACGTCCGCTCTGCCGGTGGCGTTTGCATAGCCGACGAAGTCCAAGCCGGTTTTGGCCGGACCGGCAGCCATTTTTGGGGATTCGAAACGCAGGGGGTCATTCCCGATATCGTGACGATGGCAAAGGGGATCGGCAACGGGTGTCCGCTGGCGGCGGTAGTCACAACCCCAGAGATTGGAGGCGTGCTGGCCCAGCGAATTCACTTTAATACTTTCGGCGGGAATCCCGTTGCTACCGCCATCGGCAAGGCTGTTCTCGAGGTAATCGAGAGGGAGGAGCTACAGGAAAACGCTTTGCGACTTGGCGGTTATCTCCTTTCCGGACTTGAGAAACTCAAGCAGAAGCATGCGTTGATCGGTGACGTGCGCGGAAAAGGTCTCTTGCTCGGCATCGAGTTGGTCAAGGATCGCGCGACGAAAGAGCCTGCCAAGGCCGAATGCGCGCAGGTGCTCGAGAATGCGCGGATGAGAGGTCTTCTGCTCGGCAAGGGCGGTTTGTGGGGGCAGACGATCCGCTTTGCTCCGCCAATGTGCATCACGCAGTCCGACGCAGAATTTCTGCTCGATGTGCTGGATCAGGCATTGAACATCGCGTAAGGAGTAACTTTCTACGAGATCGCTAAGGGACTCACGATCTGCAAACCGGAATCGAACGTCCGTGTTGCAAATCTTCGCTGTAAAGGGTCCTGTGTTAGCCGAACCGTCTGCGACAAGCGTGGGGTCCTTGACAATCCCGTCGATTGCGTCAAACCTTGAGGTTCAAATTGTGTTTCGCTTATGAATGGTAACGCCTATAGCAATCCTTACGTCACTGCGGCGGAAGCCGGTCCGATCGAGCGCGGCCAGTTCATTCGGCGGACGTACATGCATTTGGCCGGCGCCATACTGGCATTTACGGCTTTGGAGGCTGTATTTCTCAATTCCGCGATTGCTCCCGCCATGATGAATCTCATGGTTGGCGGGAAATTCTCCTGGCTAATCGTTCTCGGGTTGTTCATGGGGGTTTCCTGGCTGGCCGAAAGTTGGGCGCGATCAGGCGCCAGCATGGCAATGCAGTATGCGGGACTTGCTCTATATGTCGTGGCTCAAGCCGTTATCTTCATCCCGCTGCTCTATGTGGCGGCGTTTTACAGCTCGCCGGAAGTTATTCCCATGGCTGCCATGATTACCGGTGGCCTCTTTCTCGGATTGACCGGTGTCGTCGTCACGACGCGCATCGACTTCTCTTTCCTGCGCGGCGTGCTCGTGATCGGAAGCTTTGTCGCTTTGGGTGTCATAGTTGCGAGCATCCTTTTTGGTTTCAATCTTGGCACCTTCTTCGCGGGCGCGATGGTCGTATTTGCAGCGGCGGCCATCCTCTATAGCACCTCAAGCATCTTTCGGGACTACAGGACCGATCAATATGTAGCGGCATCCCTATCCCTGTTCGCTTCGGTAGCACTCCTCTTCTGGTATATCCTCCGAATTGTTCTCTCGTTCCGGCGTTAGCCCAAGTCGGAAAGAGTCAGGCGGTTGACACAACCGCCTCCACAATGGCCTGAGAGTGATTATTCGGGGCGCGAGCCCATCGCTCTGCGAAGCAAATCAATACTCTATGCCCGCGGGTGAAACTTCTTGTGCACGGATTTCAGGTGGGAAGAATCCACGTGCGTGTAAATTTGCGTGGTCGATATATCCGCATGGCCAAGCATTTCCTGAATAATACGAAGGTCGGCTCCTCCGGCGAGCAGGTGGGTGGCGAAGCTATGGCGGAGCAGGTGAGGATAGACGTTGGCTTCAAGACCTGCGCGCGCGGCGTAGCGTTTGATGAGCTGCCACACCCGTTGCGGCGTCAACTTCCTGCCGCGCACTGAGAGGAAGATTTCTGCCCCGCTGCGTCTTGATACAAGCTTGGGTCGCTCGAGTTCAAGGTAGCGGCCAATGGCTCCCCGCGCCTCGGATCCCACGGGCACGAGACGGGTCTTATTGCCTTTGCCTGTGACGCGGATCATGCCTTCGGCGAGGTCCAGACCTTCGAGCCGGACATTGCAGAGCTCCGAGATCCGAAGACCACTTGCATAGAGGAGCTCTAGCATGGCGCGGTCACGAAGGCCGAGGGGATCCGCTCCGCTTACGCTTTCAAGCAGGCGCCCGATCGCGGAGCCATTGAGCGTTTCCGGCAGGTATTTCTCGACGCGCGGGATGGAAAGATTTTCGGCGGGGTTTTTCGTGAGAATTTTTCGGGCGAGCAGGAACCTGAAGAAAATTCGAAGCGCAACGGCTTCGAGCTTGATCGAGGCGGCGGCGAGGCCGGAGCGCTTTCGCCAGGCGAGGTAGCTGGCGAAGTGCCCGGGCTCAACCTCATCGGGTCCTGAGATTCGAGGCTGACGTGTGAGCCATTCTGCAAAGGTTTCAAGCGAGCGCCTGGTGGAGAGCTGGTAGTTGACGGAAAGACCGCGCTCGGTGGCAAGATACAGCAGGAATTGGTCGATGAATTCTTCCACGCGCTAGCAGGCCGTTAGCTTTGTGCAAGCTTGAGGCTGGTGAGACGATAGTAGGCATCGAGGTATTTCTCTGAGGTGCGCGCGATGATCTCGGCGGGCAAACCCGGGGCGGGCGGTTGTTTGTTCCACTTTACGGCTTCAAGGTAATCGCGCACGAATTGCTTGTCGTAGCTCGGCGGACTGCGATCCGGGGCGTATTCGCTTTCGGGCCAGAAGCGGGAGGAGTCCGGTGTGAGGCACTCGTCGATCAACATCACTTCGTCGTCAAGGACTCCGAACTCGAACTTGGTATCGGCAACGATTATGCCGCGTTGGGCGGCATAAGCGCGGCCGTGTTCGTAGAGCTCGATGGTCCATTTGCGAACTTGCAGGGCGATCTCGTCGCCGAGGAGCGCGCGGCATTCGCGCCAGGTGATGTTCTCGTCATGACCCGTATCGGCTTTGGTCGCGGGCGTGAAAATTGTCTCGGGAAGACGGTCGCTCTGCCGGAGCCCCGCCGGTAGCCGGTGTCCGCAGACGGTGCCCTTCTCCTGATATTCCTTCCAACCGGAGCCCGCGAGATACCCGCGCGCGACGCACTCGACCGGAAGCGGGGCTGCTTTCCTAACGATCATCGAGCGACCGGCGAGTTGCTCCTTGAAGGGCTTAAGGTTTTCGGGGAGCAGGCGGAAGTGCGCGGTGACAAGATGATTTGGAACAAAGTCGAGCTTGTCGAACCAGAACGCGGAAATCTGGGTGAGGACTTCGCCTTTGCGGGGAATCGCGTTGGGCAGGATGCAGTCGAAGGCGGAGATACGATCCGTCGCCACTATCAGCAGGTTTTCGCCAAGGTCAAAGACCTCGCGCACCTTTCCGCTGCGAAATTTCGGAATTCCTGGAAGATCGCAGGCAAGCAGATCCATGACATGTCCTTAACTACGCGGGAACGGCTCACCGTAAAAGCCAATTTTTCCGGAGGAGCTTGGCGCTCCCCGGAACCCTCGCGGACCAACGCCCCGGACGTCAGTCAGGAGGGGCTTGGGAGTGAATTTTTCCGCGGAGTTTTTTCGTTTCTCCGCGGTGGCGTTTGCCTTCGACGAGAGTCGCTCTGGTAATACGGGAGCGGCGGGGGGATTGGCGACGCGCCTTCGAAATGGCGGCGAGGCGAGCTCGGCGGTTTTCTTTTTTCTGCTTTTCGAACAAATCTAGCAGCCGGCTTAGTGCGAGATGGCGGTTAACAGATTGCGAGCGGCTATCCGAAGCGGTGACAGCGAGGCCGGTGGGGAGGTGACGGATTGTGGCTGCAGTGTTGACTTTGTTGACGTTCTGGCCACCGGGGCCTCCCGATCGTGAAAACCCTTCCTCCAAATCCTCGGTGCGAACGCCAAGGGTTTGCATTCGATCACGGAGCCGATCGTCGTGGCGCATTCTCGAATATGGAGGGAGAATTTGAATTGCCGCAAGAAATCTGCTCTCATGAGATGCATGTCCGCTTCCCAGATCCTCTCGAAAAACGGTGTGACTATGGATATTCTCGAAGCAAACGGCTTTCGCATCATGGTGAACCGCACCGGCGCGGAATTGATCTCCCTTGCGAGACGCGATTCTGCAGGAGAGTGGCGGGGGTTTCTCTATCGCGACGGGGAGACTGGCGCGCCAGTCTCAGGCTGGGCAAATCATGCGACCGTGATGGGCTATTTCTTGCATCGGCTTTGGAAGGAACAGTCGATCTATCGCGGCTCGGTGATTCGCGGCGGCAATCACGGATTTCTGAGACATTTCGTTTTCGATCCGCCCGAGGTGACCGAACGGGCCTTGGTATATCGAGTGCCCGTGAGCCGCATACCACCGGACGCCTATCCGCTCAAGGTTTCTTTGGAGTTGAGGTATGCGTTGTCGGATGACGGCCTGCGCGTGGAATTTCTCTTCACGAACGAGGAGTCCGACCTCGACGCGCATGTGAGTTTCGGGCTCCATCCGGGTTTTGCCGTGTCATCGGTCAGCGACTGCAAGGTCCTCTTTCCCGAGGGAACTTATTTGCGGTATTACGCGCCGGGAAATTTTCTTGACGGGCGCGAGGAGGAAATCCGTTTCGGTGGGGGGGAGATGCCCTTCGACAAAGCGAAGCTAGCAGACTCTTACCTGATTGGTTTGGAAGCGGTTCCCAGCCGCGTGCTTGTCCTCGAGGACGCAAATCACGGCCACCGGATCACGTTTGACTTTTCAGAGGTTCCGTTTCTTACGCTCTGGACCGACACGGAGACCTATATTTGTGTGGAACCCTGTTGGGGATTGCCGGACAGCAATCCTCCGAGGCCTTTCGAACAAAAAATCGGCATTCAAGCGATTTCCCCGGGCGCGTCATTGCGGCGTGGTTTTGCGATTAAAGCGGGCTTTTTGCCATGAGAATATTGCTTTCTTTTGTTGTCCGGCTGGCCTTGCTTGCCGCTCTTACCTTTGGATTTGTGGTTCTCTTCGAGCATGGTCCGGTTAAGTTCTCCGAGGGAGCGAAGACCGAATGGAGCGCACTCCTTTTCTTTGTTGGAACCGTGCTTTCCAGGCAGGAGAGCACTCGAACGCCCGCGACTGCAGACACGGCGGCAACGCCTGCGCCGGCGCAGGTCTCCGGAGTTCCTTCTCCCTCGAAGGGGACGCAGACCGGCGAAGGAACGAACCGTCCGGTAAAAGGAACGCCTGCTCCGAAACACTAGCTAACTGGGCACAAAGGAAAGGAGATTGAAGCAATTCTCGAATAGCTCAGTTTATGTCATGGGGGTGAAATCTGAAAAAGACCTGCCGGAAAGCCAAAGAGCGACCTGGCTCAAGGCCATGAGCGCCATGGAGCTTCGAAACTACGGGTATGCCATTCAGCTTCTTCAGGCCGTCCTCAAGAGCCATCCCGAATTCTTGCTCGCCCGCCAGTTGGCGCGCAAGGCGGCGGTGGCGAAGTTTGGGGGAAGAAAAGGCGTCCTCGGAAGCCTTTCCGGCGCATCCTTTTCCTCAATGAAGTTGCAGAGCCAAGTGAAGAAGGATCCGGTGGCGGCCTTCGACGCCATCGAGAAACTGCTTGAAACGGATCCATATAGCCCCCAAGTGAATCAGCTTCTAAAAGAGGCCGCCCTCGGGGCCAAGATGCCCGAGGTGGCACTTTTCGCGCTGGAAACGATTGTTGGAGGGCATCCAAAGGATACGAAGACCATGCATGAGCTCGCCAAGCTTTATATGGAAAACGAACGACCCGCGAAAGCCGGGGACGTTTACGGGAGGATCCTCGAAATCAATCCGAACGATCTCTCGGCTGTGAAAGGTGGCAAGGATGCCGCGGCAGCTGCCTCGATGCAGGAAGGAGGTTGGGACCGCGAGGAAGCCACCTATCGTGATTTAATCAAAGACAAGGATCAGGCCGTGGCGCTGGAACAACAGGGGAGGGTTTACCGCAGCGAGGACACAATCGACCACCTTCTGGGAGATCTCTCTGAAAAATACACCCAGGATCCGCAAAATGTGGACACCGCCCGCCGTATCGCTGAACTCTACGAAGAAAAGAACGACCTTGAAAAAGCGGTAACGTGGTTTAGCTATGCCGCCGAGCTCTCGGAGAATACGGACTTTGCTCTCGTCCGCAAAGCTTCGGACCTTCGCATCAGGCAATTCGACAGCTCGATTGCGAGTTTTGAGGAGTTTCTCAGCGTGAATCCGGATTCCGCCGACGCCGTGCAATACAACGCCCAGCTTGAAGCAATAAGGACCCAGCGTGCCCAACTTCTCCTGGATGATGCGAAGAAACGTGTTGAACGCAACCCGACCGACCTCCAGCTTCGTTTCGAACTCGGCGAGGTTCTTGTCAATCTTGGCAATTATAAGGATGCCATCTCCGAGCTTCAGAGGGCGCGGCAGAATCCGAATGTTCGCCTTCGCGCGATGAATTTGCTCGGGAAGTGCTACACAGAACGAGGGATGCTCGATCTCGCGGCCAACGTTCTTTCCACGGCTGCCGGTGAGTTGCTCCAGATGGATAGCGTCAGAAAGGACATCGTCTACAACCTTGGACTTGTTTATGAGAAGATGAACCAGAAGGAAAAGTCCATCGAGTGTATGAAGCAGATTTACGAAGTGGATTACGGCTATCGCGATGTGGCCGAACGGGTGGAAGGTTCCTACGGCGAGGCCGATTGATCCGCTCGCTTGCGCCACGTTTTTTCGACTGTCTTGACCAGTTTCGTAGCGAATTCGACACACCTGCGCACGGGTACGCCCCAGACCTCTTTGCATTAACAGCCAGCCTTGCTACGCCGTGCTTCGCGGAACAATCAATGACTACACTCTCCTCTCTTTACGCTGACTACGTGATGCCAACTTACGGGCGATTTGATCTCGATATCGCGCGGGGCTCGGGCTGTCGCGTGTGGGATTTCGAGGGCAGGGAATACCTCGACTTCGGCGCTGGCATTGCGGTTTGCTCGCTAGGTCACGCGCATCCCGAAGTGACAAAGGCCGTTGCCGAACAGTCGTCTACGCTTGTCCATACATCAAATCTCTATCGTACGGGGCCGCAAGGCGAACTTGCCCGCCGTCTCGTTGAACTCACCGGGAGCGGGAAGATTTTCTTCTGCAATAGTGGCGCGGAGGCCAACGAAGGGCTGATCAAGCTGACGCGCAAATTCGGCAATCAATCCGGGCGCTACGAGATCCTCACCTTTCAGAATTCTTTTCACGGGCGCACCATGGCCGGAATTTCCGCCACGGCGCAGGAGAAGATCAAGAAGGGATTCGCACCGCTTTTGGAAGGATTCGTCCATCTGCCCTATTGGGACTTGGCTGCGGTCTCGACCGCCATTGGCCCCAAGACGGTGGCGATTCTGGTGGAGCCTGTTCAGGGCGAGGGGGGAATTCATATCGCGACGGGGGAATTCCTTCGTGGGCTTCGCCGTATCTGCGACGAGCACGATCTGCTCTTACTCTTCGACGAAATTCAGTGCGGTCTCGGACGAACAGGCGACTGGTGCGGCTGGAAAACTCTGGATTCAAGCATCATGCCTGATGGCGTGAGTTGGGCCAAGGGGATCGCCAACGGATTTCCGCTCGGCGCGTTCTGGGCAGCTTCATCGCGCGGGCTTTGCGATCTGCTTGGACCGGGCACTCACGGCACGACTTATGGAGGAAATCCCGTTTGCTGCGCTGCAGCGCTCAAGGTCCTGGAGATTATCGAGCGTGAAGGACTCCGCCAAAACGCCACCATGCAGGGCGCCAAGCTCCGTGACGGACTCCGGGCGCTGAACAGCCGCCGTGTGCGCGAGGTGCGCGCCATCGGTTTGATGATCGGTTTCGAGCTGGCAGATACGGGCGATACGAACGTTGCGATTCCGTTCGTGAAAAAACTGATGGCAGGCGGACTGCTGGCGATTCCTGCGGGCGAACGTGTCATCCGCCTTCTTCCTCCATTGAACGTGACGGAGTCGGAAGTTGATGAGGCCCTCGAAAAAATCGAACGCTCGCTGCGGGAGGGTTAGGCGGCGTCGGGATTTGTATGCTAGACTCCCGTTTCTCACGATGATCTCATGAAACACCTCCTCTCAATCGAATCGTTGAGTCGCGAGGAAATCGAACGCGTCATCTCTTTGACCGGAAAAATGAAGGCCGAGCGAGGCCACCATGCGGAGTATCCCCTTCGCCACAAGTGTTGGGCTTTGATGTTTTCGAAGTCTTCGACGCGCACGCGCATTTCGTTCGAAGTGGGCATTCGAGAATTAGGTGGCGACGTGATGTTCCTTGCGGCCAACGATATTCAGCTTGGACGCGGCGAGCCGATTAAGGACACCGCAAGGGTCATGGGCCGCATGCTTCATGGTGCGGTAATCCGCACTTTCGCTCAGCGAGATGTCGAAGAGTTCGCCCAGTTCGGCGACATTCCGACCATCAACGCATTGACGGACGATGAGCATCCGTGCCAGATCCTTTCCGATTTGTTTACCATACGGGAGAGCGGCTATTCGCTCGAGGGATTGCGGATAGCCTTCATCGGTGACGGAGATTGCAACGTCGCACGTTCGTGGATGTGGGCTGCGGTTCGATGCGGCTTCGAGTTGCGAGTAGCGACGCCCGAGAAGTTTCGCCCGTCCCGGATCGAATCCGTTGCGGCCTCCGGAAACGTGAAAGTAGTGATGGATCCGCTTGAAGCGGCACGCGGCGCCGATGTGCTTTACACGGATGTATGGGTGAGCATGGGCAAGGAGGACGAAGCAGCGTTTCGCTTGGAGCAGTTTCGAAACTATCAGATCAACCATGCTCTGCTGTCGGTGGCGCCCGGCGCGCTGGTGCTGCACTGTCTGCCCGCTTACCGCGGCAAGGAAATCACGAAGGAGGTTTTCGAAGAACACGCAGCCACAATCTTCCGTCAGGCGGAGAATCGACTGCATGCTCAAAAAGCGATACTCTCCCTTGTCGCTGCCTAAGTTTGCTTAGGCAGGCGATTTTTTTCATTGGAATATCCGCGCGGCCCATTGGCCATTCATCTTCAGAACGTACGTTTATCGTGCCGCATCAACGCATTGCACATCTCTGTTCCGCTGCGTCGACAGTCAACTGAAGGCTGGAAGGCACTCCATCGCGGCGGAAACGCAAAACATCGTTGCTTCGGAGCGATGTTTCACTAAACTCTGCGGCCCTTTCAATACCTGAGCCCTGTGTTATCCGGATTTCTTCTTTCCCAAGGCATACAATTCTCCCTGATATGCGCCCTCGTTGGCCTCGGGGCGGCTGCGTTCCTTATTAGGAAGGTCCTCGAATCTCCGTCCGGCAACGACCGAATGCGGCAGATCGCAGGCGCGATTCAGGAGGGCGCCAAGGCCTATCTGAACCGCCAAATCTTAACTATTGGAGCGATTGCAATCGTGATTTTCATGCTGCTGGCGCTGCTCCGCGACTTTCCCACGGCTTCAGGATTTTTGCTGGGAGCAATCTGCTCGCTTTCTGCCGGTTACATTGGAATGCGAGTTGCGGTGGTGGCTAATGTTCGCACTGCTCAAGGAGCCACTTTGAATCGAAAGAAAGCCCTTCAGGCGGCCTTCAATGGCGGCGCCGTGACGGGCCTGCTCGTTGTCGGCTTGGCGCTTCTTTCCGTCGGTATTTTTTGGCTTGTTGTATCCGAGATGAGCCCGGATCGGGCGATTGGCAGCCTCGTTGGTGTGGCTTTGGGTGCGTCGCTTATTTCGGTCTTCGCGCGCTTGGGCGGCGGAATTTACACGAAGGCTGCGGATGTCGGAGCGGACCTGGTTGGAAAGGTGGAGTCGAACCTCGACGAGGACGATCCGCGCAACCCGGCAACCATCGCAGACAATGTGGGCGACAACGTTGGTGATTGCGCCGGCATGGCGGCGGATGTTTTCGAAACCTACGCGGTTGCGCTCATTGGCACAGTGCTCGTCGGCGCGCTTACCGCGGGCCTCGGCGCGCCGGTCGTTTATCCTTTCTTGCTTGGGGGTGTGGCAATCATTGCCTCGATCATTGGAATTGTGTTTGTCAACAATTCGAACGCGAAGCCGGCGAACGCGCTGATGGGTGGGGTCGTGGTCAGTTCGCTCATCGCGGCGGTGGTTTTCTGGCCGCTAACTAAGTTGCTCTTCGTAGATGGCCTAAGGGCACGGGATGTTCTCAGCGGTACGGAGACCACCTATTCAGCTGGTGGCATTTATTTTGCTTCAGTCCTTGGACTTCTGATGACTGGTGCGGCGGTCTTTATCACGCACTACTACACTTCCACCTCCCATTCGCCTGTGCGCAAAATCGCCGCTGCAAGTGTGACCGGCCATGCGACGAATATCATCGCGGGCCTGGCGGTCGGCCTGCACGCCACGGCTCTGCCAGTGATTTGCATCGCAGCCTCGATCTGGCTCAGCCACAGTGCTGCCGGGCTGTATGGCATAGCAGTGGCTGTGATGGCTATGCTGGCGATGTCCGGGATCATCATCTCGCTGGACGCCTTCGGCCCGATCACCGACAACGCCGGAGGCATCGCGGTTATGAGCGGGCTTCCCAAAGGGGTGCGCGCTATCACCGACGAACTCGACGCGGTTGGCAACACCATGAAGGCCGTGACCAAGGGCTACGCCATCGCAAGCGCGGGTCTTGCCGCAGTGGTCCTTTTTGGTTCTTACTATGTTGATCTCAAGCATCATCTCGAAAGCCCCGCGAGCAAGTTGCGCCTTGATCCGGCGCAGATCGAGCAGGCGTTGTCGTTTTCGCTGAAGGACCCGAAGATCATTATCGGCCTTTTTCTCGGGGGACTTTTGCCGTATCTTTTCTCGGCATTCAGCATGAACGCTGTCGGTCGCGCCGCAGGCGCGGTAGTCACCGAAGTTCGCCGCCAGCTGAAGCGGCATCCGGGGATTCTCAAGGGCACGGACACGCCGGAATACGGCACTTGCGTCGACATCGTCACCAAGGCCGCGCTGAAGGAAATGATCGTACCCGCGCTGCTCCCGGTGGCTGCCGTGGTTGCGGTTGCGGCGATCCCTGAGGGCATGAAGATTCTCGGCGGCGTCCTGGTCGGAAGCATAGTCACCGGCCTGTTTATGGGTATTTCCATGACCTCCAGCGGAGGCGCGTGGGACAACGCCAAAAAATATGTCGAGGAGGGACACCATGGCGGCAAGGGATCCGAGGCTCACAAAGCCGCTGTGACCGGCGACACCGTGGGCGACCCCTACAAGGATACGAGCGGTCCGGCGATCAATCCCATGATCAAGGTCGTGAACATCGTCGCGATCCTCATCATCCCGATCTTCTTTTGAGCTCTATTTGGCCGACTCTCCAGTTTCGTGCTCTTCTTCTTCTTCCTCGATTTCGCGGCGAAGCGCCTTCGAGATAAAAGGCCTTACGAAACCATAAAGCAGAAATGTCACGAAGAGTAATGCGGGCATCCATTCGTAGAACATCGCGCTGAAAACGAGGGCGACGATGATCAGCAGGAAACGCGGAATGGATCGTTGAGTCCGCCAGCCGAGACCTTTGAAGCTTGGGTAACGGACCCGGCTGAACATCATGAAAGAAAGGAACAGCATCAAGGCAGCCAGCGCGAATTTCCACGCTCCGATCTCTTTGGCGCCCTCTTCCAGCCACAGCATGAAAAGGGTAAGCGACGCGATGAGCCCTGCTGCCGCTGGGATGGGGAAGCCGACAAAGTCCTCCGCGGGCTTGCCGTTCTTCGCGTTGGCGTAGCAGTTGAATCGCGCCAGGCGAAGCGTGCCGCACAGCAGATAAACGAAAGCGATAAGCCAGCCCGTTCGGTGAAAGTCGCGCAACACGATCTGATAAACCAACAGGGCCGGCGCTATTCCAAAAGAAACCACATCCGCGAGCGAGTCGAATTCCCGCCCGAAGGGACTCTCACTTCCGCCCAGCCGGGCGAGCCTGCCGTCGAGCAAGTCGAACACACAGGCTCCAAGAATGAAGGTGAGCGCTTGGTGATAGAGAGTAGCCGCTGAGCCTCCCTGCTGAATGACAAGGGCCGCTTCAATAATGCGCAGAACTGCAGCGAAACCACAAAAGAGGTTTCCTGCCGTCATCAAGTTGGGCAGAAGGTAGATTTTGGGATCTTCCTGAAAGTTCATGCCTGTTTCGCCCTAAGGCGGGCAATGGCTGTCTCCCCTCCACGGACTCTTTCTCCGGGTTTGACGAGGATTTCGCTTTCGAGAGGAAGGTCCACCTCGGTGCGGGAGCCGAACCGGATCATCCCGAATCGTTCGCCTCTCTCCACCACATCGCCGACCCGCTTCCAGGCACAGATTCGGCGCGCGATAGCGCCAGTGATCTGGCGGACGACTATTGTGACGCCTTTTCCCCGAATAGCCCACGTGCGGCGCGCATTGACCTCCGAGGAGGCCGGATTTCGCGCATCGAGGAACCGGCCGGTCATAGGTTCCGAATGCGTAATCTCGCCTGCAATGGGCGCCCGGTTTACATGGACGTCGAAGACGGATAGGAAGATCGCCACTCGTTTCACACGCTGGTTGATGAACTGGCTTTCGCCGGTCTCCTTCACCTCGACGACCACCCCGTCAGCTGGGGCGACGGCGAGCATTTCGTCCGGAGGCGGCTGGCGCTCAGGATCACGGAAAAAGTAGAGTGAAAACAGGAGCAGCGCGGGAAAGGCAAGCGAGATAGCCGGCAGCAAAGCCAGCGAGGTGAACCAGCATGCCGCGAGGATGGCGAAAATCCAACGAGCTTCGCTGAGTGCGCGAAATTTCATGGAGTCACGATAATTCTCGAAGCGGCGGCGGGCGAGCCCATAGTTGAAATCAGCAGCGCATGCGGGTAGCCTGACAAAGATGACATCGACAGCGGACATGACGATGGCTGAGCTGCTCGAGGCCTATCCAGGCGCTCAGCGCGCCCTTTTTCGAAACTACCACATCGGCGGCTGCGCCAGTTGCGGATTCCGGCCTGACGAGACGCTCGCCGACGTTTGCGACCGGAATGGCGGTCTTGATCCCGAAGACGTGATGGAGAGCGTGCGCTCAGCTTCGGAGCAGGATGAGCGCATGATGATCACGCCGGGGGAGGTCAAGGACTTGCTCGAATCCGATGGGGTTGAGATCCTCGATATTCGTACCCGAGAGGAATACGAGGCAGTGCGCATAGAGGGCGCGCAGCTTCTTGATCAAGCTCTGATGCAGGAGATGCTCGCGACGCGACCGAAGGATGGCTTGCTCGTCATCGTTGACCATAAGGGCTCGCGATCGCTCGACGCGGCCGCATATTTCGCAGGCCACGGTTTTACCAACATCAAATGCCTTCGCGGCGGAATCGATGCCTGGAGCGCCCAGGTTGATCCCAATCTGCCGCGGTACACCTTGGAATGAGCGACGATCTTGAGGCAAGAATTCACGCTGCGGTGCACGATCCGCAGAATCTGGGCGAGATGTCCGGCGCGGATGCGGTGGGAACAGTCGGCAGCGAGAACTGCGGCGACATGTTGCGCATGTGGGTGAAGTTCAAGGACGAGGACGGCCGAAAGATCATCGATAAGGCCACCTTCCAGGCCTTCGGTTGCCAGACAGCCATCGCGGTCGCGAGTGTGGCGACCGAACTCATCCGCGGCAAGACGCCGGCCGAGGCTTTGGCTCTATCAGGAGAAGAGTTGGCCTCTCCGCTCGGCTCGCTTCCTCCGATGAAAATTCATTGCGCGCAGCTCGTCGAAGGCGCCTTGCGAAACGCGCTAACCGGGGAAGAGGCGCCTCAGCCTGCACTGGCCCCAACATTGCTCGACCAGCTTACTCCAGCCAAAAACGTCAAAATCAAGCTTCAGCCATGAGCGACCATCGAGAAATCTCCCTGACTCGCGATTGCGACGCGATCCAGATTCCCAGCGGAAATCCTATCGTCCTGCCGATGGGAATGAATGTAATCATCACCCAATCGCTGGGTGGCACATACACCGTGGCCACGCCCGGCGGACTTGCACGCATCGAACTCAAGGACGGCGACGCGCTGGGTCTGGATGCGCTATCGTCGAGTGAAGAGACCAAGAAGCATGAAGGACCGGCAGAGGACGCCGTCTGGTCGCAACTCAAGACGGTATTCGATCCCGAGATCCCGGTTAACGTGGTTGATCTCGGCCTCATTTATGACTGCCGGGTGGACGACAAAGAATCGGGCGGCAACTCCGTGCTGGTGCGCATGACCCTCACAGCTCCTGGGTGTGGAATGGGTCCCGCGATTGCCGCAGACGCCAGGCAGAAGATCCTCGCTATTGAAGGAGTGGACGATGCGGAGGTCGAGTTGGTCTGGGATCCTCCCTGGAACCAGTCGATGATCAGCGAAGAGGGACGAATGAAACTGGGCCTCGTGTAGTTTCCTTGTGGCCTCGCGGGGGCTTCGCGCGGTTGATTTTGAGTTGCTTTTCCAGGGATTTCATCCAGATTTTCCGCCCCTATGAGTCAACATCCCAGCCTGAAGGGCAAAGGCGCCATCAAAGCCAAGCGCAGCGTTCTAAAGCGCTTCGAGCGGGTCGAGCTGATGAAAAAGCGCGGCCAGTTTAAGGAGGGCCAGCGCGTGATTGGCCTGCCCAAGACGAAGCCCGAAGACTAAGCAGGGCTGCGCAAGTCGAGCCTTCGCTCGCACTTGGCTGGACTTGTTTTGTTGCTTGGCTTCGCTCCGAAATGCGGTTGAATCGTTTTCTTGCCGCCGCAGGCTTTGGATCGCGGCGCGCCTGCGAAGAGCTGATCAAGGACGGCAAGATTTCGATCAACGGTCATTTCATTCGCAATCTCGCCACGATCGTGCGAACCGGGCGACGACGTCCGCGTCGCCGGAAAACCACCGCCCCGCCCCTCGCCACCGGTCTACATCCTCCTGCACAAGCCAAAGGGCATTCTATGCACACGATCCGATGAACGAAAACGATCGACCGTCTTTCGACCTTGTGCCGCCGCATTTTGGACGGCTCTTTCATGTCGGCAGGCTCGATAAGGACAGCGAGGGCTTAATTCTTCTCACCAACGACGGCGCGCTGTCTCAACGTCTGACACATCCGGCGCACGAGGTTGAAAAGGAATACGAAGTGCTCCTCGACAGGCCGTTTGATGCGCAGCATACGCCAAGGCTCCTGCGAGGATTCATGATTGAAGCCGGGCGGGCGAAGGCGGAGCGGATACAGGTCGTTGGACCTACGCTAGTAAAGGTCACTCTTCGCCAGGGAATTAAGCGGCAGATTCGTCTGATGTTCTTCAAGACTTGGCTACGAGGTAAGGCGACTCCGGCGCACGAGGATTGGGAGGCTTGAACTCGGGAACGCTTCGAGCCAGGGCAGTGGCGTGTCCTTAGCGCTCGCGAGGTTGCGCTTTTGACTGGCGGCGATAAAAGGAGATCGTGAAGCATCAAATCGCCGCGTTTCCCGGTTCTCCGCCCGCTCTTGGCCCCTATTCGCTCGGTGTGATGGCGGAGCGGGAAGTTTCTCTTTGTTTCCGGGATGACACCCTTTGATCCCGTGGCAGGAAAGATCGATCGCGGCAGCATCTCGCGACAGACCGAATTGGTCCTCGAAAACATCAAGAATGTTCTGGGCGCGGGCGGCGCCTCCCTGGCCGACGTGGTGAGCTGCCGGGTCTATCTCTCGAACCTTACAGCCGGAGAATTTCCGGGAAATGAACGAGGTGTATGTGCGCTACTTCGGCGAATCGAAGCCCGCCCGTGCGACCATTGGCGCGCAACTTTTGGGTTTCGATGTCGAAATCGAGTGTGTAGCGGTGCTGGCCTGAAAGAAATGCTGAAGTCGGCCACCTCATGAAAGTCGGCTCCCAGTGCGCTTCGGTTCGCCCCTCGGGAGCGCCGTTCGCAAGCCGGACGGCAGCCCCTACCTGTCGGGCACGGAACGCGAGTTCGACATGATGCTGGCCGCCCGAAACCAATCCGGCGGCGAGCGCCCGCGCATCCTGGCCTACATGCGGCAGGAACTTGAGGGCTTTCACCAGAAGCTCAAGGACAAGGACACGGCCAAGATCGAGGAACTGCTCAACCAGCGCAAACTGGCCGAGGCTTTCGTGCGCGAGCATTTCCACGACGAGCAGGGTCATAACATCCGCGCCTATCACACCTTCCCAGAACCGATCACCTTCGCCAGCCGGCTGCGGGTGCATTTGAAGGCGCTCATTGACGAGGCGCTAGGCCAGACCTTCTCAGGCGCGTCTTGGAAAATCCGCCCTATCAGGGCCTGGAGACCTTCAATGTCGAACACGCCGCCATCTTCCACGGGCGGGATGCCGAGGAGTGCGAGCTTTCGCTGCTCCTGCGGCAACGCGCCGGGCAGGAGGGCTGCGCCTTCGTCGTAGTGGTGGGCGCCTCCGGCTCAGGCAAAAGCTCGCTCGTCCGCGCGGGCCTTGCCGCCAGTTTGCTCAATGACAATTTGGACGATTCCGTGCGTCGCTGGCGGCTGGCCGTGACGACGCCCGGGGCGGGCGGCCTCGACCCTTTGGAGAACCTCGCCCGCGCGCTCCTCGATCCCCTGGCCCTGCCCGAATTGGGCTCGTCGGGTCTGGCCGACCTGACCGAGAGTCTGCGGGAAGCGCCCAAGCAGGCGCTCAACCTAGCGATCGCGCCCGCCCTCGCGTGAGCGGCGCAAAAGGAAGGCGGATCGGTGCGCCTCCTGCTCGTGCTTGATCAATGGGAAGAGCTTTTCACCGTCAAACCCATCGGCGAAGAGGGTCGCAATCGATTGCCCGAAAGCTGCGGCTGCACCAAAGACCTCGATCTCAAAGAGGTTCTCAAGCTGGCCGCTGAGATGTGCGCCGAGCAACGCGATGAAGAGAGAGCGCAAATGGCGAGGAACAAGCTCAAGGCACTTGAGGGCCTCTGAGGGCGGAATCCTCTTACCCTTAAAGAAGAGACCGGGAAAAAAACCGGGGTCGCCTTCGCGTCGCATGTCTAACGGGATCGCGAGGAGAAGGAACTGTCAAAGCTGCTTCAGGAGGAACTGCTTGCCGCCTCGTTGCTTGAGAAGCAATTGGGATGTAGTTGTCGAACTCGTTGACGACCTCAGGCGCCGCCTGTACCCTTCGCATGCCAGTGTCCTCATAGCTCAAGTGGATAGAGCAGGGCTCTCCTAAAGCTCAGATGGTGGTTCGACTCCACCTGGGGACGGAACAAAGCTTTATTCGACGGATGGCATGCTGTTGAAAGTTTTCCTCATTCAAAGGATAGATTCCGGTGATCTTTTCTTCGACGGAGCGGCTCAATTCTCCGACTGCCGAGAGTCCGATCTCCTCAGCGGGACAGCGAACAAGCTGGTTTCTCTGCGCCTCCGCGGACGGCATGATTTTTCTCCTGTCACCGCTGTGCAGGCGAGGCCGTATTTCTCCTGAAGACATGGCAAGTTTCTTTGGAGAAGTTTTCCGCATTGCAACATGGGGTGAATCTCACGGAGGCGGGGTTGGGGTGGTGATTGATGGATGTCCTCCGCGGCTTGCGCTTTCTGAAGCAGGATATCCAGCCCGAACTCGATCGGCGTCGTCCGGGCCAGAGCGACATCGTCACCCCCCGCAAGGAGGAGGATACCTGCCAGATTCTCTCGGGTGTATTCCAGGGATCCACGCTGGGAACTCCGATCTCGATCATGGTTCGAAATACCGACGCCCGGCCGGAGGCCTACAGGGAAATGGAAACGACATTTCGGCCGTCCCACGCCGACTTCACGTATCAGGCGAAGTATGGAATCCGCAACTGGCAGGGCGGCGGTCGCGCCTCGGCGCGAGAGACGATCGGACGTGTTGCAGCTGGTGCGGTGGCAAGGAAGGTGCTTGAAGACCCTTTTTCCAGATCATCGAGATCCTCGCCTACGTGTCGCGATTCACGACATCGAGGCGGAAGTGAATCCGCGAACGGTGACTTTCCAGGAGATCGAAGCGAATGCGGTGCGATGCCCGGACGCGACGGCGGCTGCGGCGATGATCGAGAGGATCAAGCAGGTGCGAAGCGAAGGAGATTCGGTGGGCGGTCTGATCGAAGGCGTGATTCGCGGCGCGCCTCCCGGACTTGGCGAGCCGGTCTTCGACAAGCTCGAGGCAGATCTTGCGAAGGCGATGCTGAGCCTGCCCGCGACGAAGGGCTTCGAAATCGGCTCGGGTTTTGCGGGAACCAGGCTCAAAGGCTCCGAGCACAACGACGCTTTTCGGATGGAGGCAGCTCGCGTTCGAACGGTGACCAACCTTTCGGGCGGGATTCAAGGCGGCATCAGCAACGGTGAGCCGATTGTTTTTCGTGTCGCTTTCAAGCCGACCGCGACGATCGCGAAGCCCCAGCAAACCGTGACTGTGTCCGGCGAAGACGCCGAGCTTGCCGCGCGCGGTCGGCACGATCCTTGCGTGCTTCCGCGCGCCGTGCCGATGGTCGAGGCCATGGCAGCCCTCGTGCTTTGCGATCATGCGCTTCGTCAGCGCGCGCAGGATTGCTTGCCACGATAGTTCCATGCGCGGTTCGCCATTCTGGCAGACGGCTTTCATCTTCGCGGGTGTCGTTTTTCTCGCTGTGGCAGACCTGGCGCGGGTGGCGTGCCGGCCTTTTTCGCAGCGGCGTGAACCTCGCCGCCATCCTGGTTTCCGCGTCGCTGGGTTTGCTCGCAGCGAAGCTGGCCGCGCGCCATTCGGCGGGCTTCGCAATTTGCTTTCGGGATTTCTCGCAGGCGTTGTCGCAGGCGGGGGGCTTGGAATCTTCTTGTTCGTCGCGATCTGGTTCTGTCGGAGCAGTAGCTTTCAAGCGAACCGAGCATCACGCGTTCGGCTCCGCTTCGATTCGTTTGGGGAGCGGGAGGTGCATTGTTCGGGTTCTTGATTGGGATGGCCGTTCTTTGGGGAGGCATTTCCATCGTTCGCAGTCTCGGCGCACTGGCCGAGTCCCGAGTCGAGACACGCAGCCGGACAGACGCGACCTGCCCAGGCGAGGGTGGCAGGCGGGCTCCTGACGCTCAAGGAATCGCTCGAACTCGGCTCGACCGGTCGTTTTCTCAAGTCTGTCGACGCTGTTCCTCCGGACTTCTACGAACTCGTGCTTCAGATCGGAAAGGTGACCAGCGATCAGAAAGCCATGCAGCGTTTTCTCGAGTATCCGGGAATTCAGGGAATCCTTGCAGAATCCACGCATTGTCGAGATCTTGAACGATCCGAGCGTCATCCGGGCCTGGAAGAAAAGAGCATATTCTCATGATTCTCAACAGCAAGGCCGTCGCCGCTGCAATGCGAGATCCCGATGCTGGCTGAGCAACTCAGAAAGTCGATCTTCGGGCCGCTCTGAAATTCGCGCTGGAATCTCCACCTCCTTCTCAGTCACCCTCTCCTCCGCCTCCAAAAAACGCAAGTAACTCTCATGCCGAAATACATTGCCACGATTGGTCTCGAAGTTCATGTGCAGCTAAAAACCCGAACGAAAATGTTTTGCTCCTGTGCGGTGGAGCACGGGGCCGAGCCAAACACCAACGTCTGTCCAGTATGTCTTGGATTTCCCGGTGCGCTTCCCGTGATGAATGAGGAAGCGTTGCGCCTCACTGCGCTGGCGGGACTCATGCTCGGTTGCGAGATCCCGGAGGTCTGCAAATTTGACCGCAAGAATTACTTCTATCCGGACATGCCCAAGAACTATCAGATCAGTCAGTATGATCTGCCGTTCTGTCTTGGCGGAGTCGTCCCGCTTCACGATCTCGCGTATCCTAAGGACGCCCAAAAATCCATAGCGAAGAAGGACAAGAAGATCCGTCTGGTGCGCATTCATCTTGAGGAAGACGTCGCCAAGAGCTTTCACATGGAGAACTCCACGGGCATTGATTTCAACCGAGCGGGCACTCCGTTGCTCGAGATCGTCAGCGAGCCCGACATCGCCGGTCCCGAAGAGGCGTTTGCGTATCTTTGCTGTTCTTCAACAGGTGGTCATTTATGGTGGAATTAGCGATGCAGACATGGAGAAGGGGCACCTTCGCTGCGACGTCAACGTTTCCGTTCGGCCTTCGGGATCAGAAAAGTGGGGCACCAAGATCGAGCTCAAGAACCTGAATTCGATTTCCGGAGTTCGGCGAGCGCTGGAATTTGAGATTCGCCGTCAGATCGAGGTGCTGGAAGCAGGGGGCACGCTGGAGCAGGAGACGCGTCGCTGGGACGATGTGCGCGGCGAGACTCAGTTGATGCGGGTCAAAGAAAGCGCGCACGACTATCGCTATTTTCCCGATCCCGACCTGTTGCCGGTCAAGACCGCATCAATCCTTGAAACTGCACGCCTGCGGAAGCCTGAGCTGCCTTGGGAGAAACGCGCCCGCTACGTCGCTGATTTTGGCGTGACCGATTACGATGCGGCGGTCCTCGCCAGCGATCTGTCCACCGCGCGATACTTCGAAGCCGCCGCAGCTGGCGCCAGGAAGCCGAAGAGTGTCGCCAATTGGATTCTTAACGACCTCCAGCGCGCTCTCTCTGCCGCAAACAAAACCATCGCCGAATGTCTTATCACGCCTGCTGCGTTCGACGAATTGGTGAACCTCATTGAGGATGGAAAGATCAACTCCAAACAGGGCAAAGAGGTTTTTGCCGAGATGTTTGCAAGCAGCCGGTCAGCCGCAGAAATCGTGAAGGAAAGAGGTCTTGAACAAGTCAGCGACGCAGGTGCGATTGAGTCGCTTGCTGACGAGGTCATCCAGGCGAATCCGGGTCCCGCGGCAGATTTTAGAGCCGGCAAGGCCGCCGCGCTGAACTTTCTCAAAGGGCAGGTGATGAAGCTCTCCAAGGGTAAAGCCAACCCCCAACTGGCCGGGGAGATTCTGGAGAAAAAACTTTCCTCCTCGCGGAGCTTGTAGGCGGGGAAGTCTTCTCGGGAGGGTTCGAGGAAATTTTTGGTTTTTTTTGCAAGTCTGAACAGATTGCCCGTACAGGACTGTAGGAAGGGCTTTATAAAGGGTCGAGGAATGGACGGAACGTCATCAAGAGCATCGGGGTCGCTGATGCGGCGTATTCGCTGAGGATTTAGCTAAAGGGAGAAAGCGATGGACATTCCTTGGGACGAACTACTTCTTTGGATTGAGGAAAAGGGCCTGATCCCGATCATCGGTCATGATTTGCTTATCGTTGAGACGGAAAACGGGCCGGCACCATTTTACGATTTCCTGGCGAAGAGACTCGCGGAAGATCTAAGGATTCCGTCTGACAGATTGCCGCCCCGGTTTGATTTTAACGACATTCTTGCGGCGCATCCGCCCTTTCAAAAAGGCACTCAAAAGATCCACGCGAAGCTTAAGCTTACCTATGACAAAGTCGCGGCGATGGCCGTGCCGGAGCCGCTCCTCAAGCTGGCGCGCATCAAGCCGCTCAAACTTTTCGTCACCACGACATTCGACACATTCCTCGAGCGCGCATTAAACACAGTACGATACGACGGAGCAGAGAGAACGGTGGCGGTCGCTTATTCGCCAAAGGACAATAATCGCGATCTTACCACAGAGATGCTGGATTCGAACCGATCGGTCGTCTTCCAGCTCCTCGGCCAGATCACCTCCGATGCGAACTACGTCGCGACCGAGTGCGACCTCGTGGAGTTCACGCACAGTTTGCACGCGAAAGGTCCTGCGCGCTTGTTCCAGCAGCTTGGTGAAAGCAATCTGTTGCTGCTTGGCAACAGCTTTCCGCCGTGGCTCTGGCGTTTCTTTCTGCGAGCGGCAAAGAATCAAGTGCTCTGGATGCGGCGGCAGAAAAACGAGGT
Source organism: uncultured Verrucomicrobiae bacterium (assembly GCA_963810765.1). Lineage (GTDB taxonomy): Bacteria > Verrucomicrobiota > Verrucomicrobiia > Chthoniobacterales > Terrimicrobiaceae > DASTFP01. The sequence continues at coordinate 511,250 of CAWEOV010000004.1, read as the reverse complement.
GCTCATCGACGCGCGTATCAGCGAGGACGGGCGGCTAAGGAATTTTATCGAGTGCTTTAGCGACGAGACGGCCATCTGCGACGAGCTTAGCCCCGCGGAATTCGTAAGCGAGCTCTACAGGCAATGGAATGAGCGCTACGGCTCGAAGGAAGAGACAGCGCCAGAGCTCGTCGCGGAGAACGATCCGCTCGGGATGGAGCCTGGCTCGGTTTTTGTAAGCTATTCGAGCGTGGACAGGCCTGCAGTCGAGACGCTCTGCGACGCGCTTGAAGAGGCGAAGATCGATGCCTGGTTTGATCGCCAGCAGCTTAACCCTGGCGATGACTGGGAAAAGAAGATCCGCAAGAATATCATCAAGTGCTCGCTCTTCATGCCGGTGATCTCGCAGAGCGTTGTGAGCCGCGCGACGGGCCGCGAGAATTTTCGCGACGAGTGGGGCTGGGCGATCGAAAGGCTTGGAAAATACACTGGGCTCGATCTGCCATTTATCGTGCCGGTGGTGATCGACGACACGCGGCTGGAACAGGCCGGGGGCATCCCAGACGAATTCGCCCGCAAGCAGGCCGCGAAGCTGCCCGACGGGAAAACGACCGGCGAATTCATCGACGGAGTGCGTAAAATGGTTCGCGAGACTCAGCGCCGGGAAAATAGGGGATAGAGGATGTGAGCGGCAACAGCCAATCAAAGGTCCCGCTCGGCCCAGACAATCCCTGGCCGGGGCTGAACCAATTTTTCGAGGACCACGATGGCTACTTCCGCGGTCGCGACGAAGAGAAAGCGGAACTCTTCAGGCTCGTAAAAAGCGAGACCCTAACGATACTTTTTGCAAAGTCCGGGCTCGGCAAATCGTCGCTCCTCCAAGCCGGGCTTTTCCCGCTTCTGCGCCAGGCGGCATACCTTCCCGTCTATATCCACATTCGCCACGACGATCCTGCGACGGACGCGCCGCCGCTCGTCTCGCAGGTCTATGCCGCGGTGCGCGAGGCGTGCGCCGCGAGCAAAGTCGAGGCGCCCGAAATTCGCGAGGAGGAGACACTCTGGGAGTATTTCCATCGCGCAGGCGCGGCTTTTTGGAATGAGCGCAACCGCCTCGTGACTCCAGTAATCGTCCTTGATCAATTCGAGGAAGCTTTCACCCTCGGTGTCGAGAACGGCCGGCCGAGAACTCGGCGCGACGACTTTCTCGCGCAGCTTGAGGAGCTTATCGAGAACCGCCCGCCTCTGACACTCCGGCAACGCTGGAACGAGAATCCCGAGCTCGTCTCGAACTTCGAGCAGGACCGCACGCCCTGTAAAATCATCCTGAGCCTGCGCGAAGATTTTCTGCCCGAGCTCGAGCAACTCAAGGAGAGGATTCGTTCGATCATGCAGAACCGTTTCCGTCTTGAACGCATGGACGGCTGCAAGGCCTGGCAGGTGGTGACTGGCGAGACAACGGTCGACGGCGAGCCGCGCCGCGCTCTAGGCCATCTCGTCGACGAAGAGGTTGCCCTGAAGATCATCGATTTTGTGTCAAAGACGCGCGGACAGCGAAATCAGGTGGCACTCACAAGAGAGACTTTGAACGTTCGCACGGTCGATCCCGCGTTGTTGAGCGTGGTCTGCAGTGAGCTGAACAACCGCCGCCGCGCGCAGAATCCGCCGCAAGATAAGATCAGCTTTACCCTGCTCTCCGACAGCAAAGAGGAGATCATCCGCGAGTTCTTCAACGGCCATGTGAACGGCCTCGGCTTAGGCGCCGACCCGGTGCGCCGTTTCATCGAGGAAGACCTCATTACCGGGAGCGGATTCCGCAAGCGTTGCGACCTCGAAGACGCCTTGCGGCAACAAGGTGTGACCAAGGACGACCTCGTTTGCCTCGAACAGCACCGCATTTTGCGTTTCGAACCCAGCGAGGGGATCACCTGGATCGAGCTGACTCACGACCTGCTCACTGAAGTGGTCTCCGCGAGCCGGCGCCAGCGCCGCGAGCGCGAAGTACGCGCCGAGGCCGACGCGATTGCCGCAGAGGAAAGGAAGAAGAGAAAAAAGAAGAACGTCCTGATATATTCCGCGTTTGCCTTGCTCGCTCTTGTCACCGTGAGCACGCTTTTGCTATTGCAGGAGAGGCGCCGAAGAGAGGAGGCTTCGCGCCTCGCGGATGAGATGTCGCGCCTGGTGACCGAGATGCATCTCGGCCGCGCTGAGCGCATGCTTGAGAAGGATGATCCGGCCGGCGCCTTTCTGCTCATCAATAAGGCCCTCGGCACGGATCCCGATGAAGCGAATGCGACGCGGTATCGTCTCCGCCTCGGGGTCGCGTCACGGCAAATGCCGCGGCTCAAAGAACTCCTGCGCTTCGAGAAACTCGGCCACGCAGAGCTGGCACCCGGCGGCGGATTTGTTTCCGCCAACGGTCCGAGCGGCGTCCGGATCTGGAACCTCGATCCCGGAAAGCAGCCACAAATCAGCGATCTCATCATAGGCCGGAGAGTATCCTGGGCCTCCTTTCATCCCGACCCCCGAAAGCGCCTGCTCGTCACAGCCGCCGATGCACCGAATGACGCTGCGCAAGCGCCTGAAGCCGGTCGGCACAAGGGCGAAGTCACCGTGTGGAACGTTGAGACCTGCAAGCCTGAAGGTGTCTTGCACTCTCTGGCGGAGGGAACAGCGAGAAGAGCCTGGTTCAGCCCGGATGGCAGCGACAGGATATTGGTGGTTAGCGATTCGGAGGATGGCAGGAAAAGCCGGGTAGAGATCTGGAATTTCAAGACAGGAACAGTGGAGGCAGATCCACTCCTGAGTGAATGGCCGGTAAATTGGGCCGCCTTCTCGAGAGACGGGCGGTTCGTCGTCATCGCAGCGGGCGAATCGCAGGACGGAACCGAGGGTCAAGCGGCAGTATGGAATTGGCGGGATGGGCGAACCACCTTGCTTAAGAGGGAGGGCGGCCCGGTCGTCTACGCCGAGTTCAACGAGGATGGAACCAAGGTGCTCACCGCGGACGGCAAGCGTGAAGGCGCTTTGGGAGGAGCGTGCGTCTGGAGTTATCCCGATGCGTCACCGAACACTCTCGACGCCTGGCGCAGCGGCGTTCTGTTGGCTCTCTTTTCTCATGAAGGCGCCGTGACCCGCGCGCGTTTCTCGCCCGATGGGCGCTGGGTCGCAACCGCAAGCCGCGACAGCACCGTCCGACTCTGGCACGTGGGAACGCAAAGAGAGGTGCTCAACCTCAAGCACGAAGGCGATGTAAACGATGTCGCCTTCAGCCCCGATGGCCGGTATTTGGTCAGCGGAAGTCGCGATCGAAGAGCCCGCCTTTGGGAGGTGGCAACCGGCCAGCTCGTGGGGTCCCCATTCTGGCACTCCGAGACAGTCGCCGAAGCCGCGTTTTCTTCCGATGGCCGCACGATCCTCACCGGTTCGAAGCACCTCGCACGGATCTGGAACCTCGGCCTTGAAGGACCGAAAGTCTCGCAACTCAAGGTCGGCGGCCCGGTAGCCCTTTCGGCGGTCAGTGCAGACGGCTCGCGATTGATCACAGTCAGCGACAAGGACGACCGCGATCGGCGTTCTGTAAAACTGTGGCAGACTGCCTCGGGCCGGTGTTTGGCAGCCTTGTTGCTGGAAAATGCAGGGCGCGTTCCCTGCGCGGCGATCAATGCAGACGGGAGCTCGGTGGCCGTCGCCAGCTACAACCCCGGCAGCAGAGCGTTGACCCTTCAGGTCTACAAGCCGGCGCCAGCGGCCAATGGATCTGAGACGGAGGGCCGGTTTGAGCCCGTCGGCAGCGCCAAGAGTTACCCAGGCGAAGCAGCCTTTCTGACTTTCAGCGCAGATGGGCTACAATTGTGCACGATCAGCCGTCGGACACCGGGAGAGCCCGCGCGGGAGATTCTGCTTTGGGACATAATGGCCGCCGCGCCCCTTGATGTCTCGCCGGGGAGGCAGGATCTGCCAATGCTTAGGGCTCAGTTCAGTCCCAAAGGAAACTATTTGCTCGCGATCGGCAGCGATCCGGCTTCGAAAATCAGTGAAGGCCTTCTCTGGAATCTGAGGGCGCCGGCGTCCGATCGCCGTCCAGCCATCCTCAAGCACGATGAGCCGATCAGATCCGCTGCGTTTAGCGCCAACGAGCGCAGCGTCATTACCGGAAGCAGTGACGACAGGGCGAAGATCTGGGCGTTGACGGAGAATACAAGCACTTCCGGGCGCGTTCTCACGGCAAGCGAAGACGCCGATGACACGCACACGGCAGACTTGACCTCCACTGAGTTCAGCTCCGATGGAAAGAGGGCTCTGACCGCCAGCAAAGACCAGACGGCCATCCTTTGGAACCTGCAGAACTTTAAGCCGATTGCCACGCTACGGCATGCGGCCAAGGTGAGTAAGGCTGTCTTTAGCGCCGACGGCAGCATGGTTCTTACGGAGAGTTCCGAACCGAAACTTCGTGTTTGGAGCGCGGCGAATGGCGAACTTCTAGCAATTTTCAATCTCGATTGTGCGACGCTCAATGCGGCGTTTTCGCCGGACGGAGGGAGCGTTTTTGCCGTTTGCCAGAGCATTGAAAAACGTGCCCCGTTAGCCGCACGGCGGGATGAGGTGAGTAAGGAGTTCGCGGCGGCGAAACCCTTCGTTTCTGAAGTCGTGCCGCTGGTCCAGGATCTCAGGCTCTTGCAATGGAGCATCGCATCGCTCGACCTTGACCAAAAATGCATTTCCGAGTTCGGGCAACTCCTAGCCGCGCGGCGCATGCCGGTGAGGAAAATGGAGACGGTGACCACCAATGAACTTTGCGCTCTGTGGGAAAAGCACGGCAAGCAGTACGCGATGATTGGCGGTCGAGAGGCCGATTCCGAGCACTTTCACCGAGCCGCCGCCGATCGGTGTGAAGCCACGCAGCAGTGGTTCGCATCGGCCTGGCATCTCTCGCGGTTGGAGGGTTCTACAAACGGCCTTCCCGATTTCGATCTCCTGCTGCGGCGCGCCCGTGCTCACGCGGCGGCCGAAGATTGGGCGCGCAGCATCGCTGATTACAAGGCCGCCACCGCCCTCAGAGCCGACCAGGCGCTTTATTGCGAGATCGCTCGCACATGCGTCGAGTACGCCAAGGCATCTGACCCTTCGCAGTGGGACGCCGCTATCGAAGCCTACGACAAGGCAGCAAAGTTCGATCCAAACGATATGTGGACGAAGATTCACCTCGGCGAGGCCTTTGCTGCAAAACGGGATTTTACCCGTGCTCGAGCGCAATTTAGTGAGGCGTTTGGGGTCACGGAGCATAGCGAGGCAAAATGGCGGCTTGCGATTGCCGGATGGCTAAGCGGCACAGCCGAGGGGAAGGCTGAATACCGCTCCATATGCAGAAGTGCCGGCGACGCGGAAAGGTCGCCAGTCATGGCGGACTTGCTTGTCTGGCCGAGCATCTTGACCCCGGAGTTCGAGGGGGAAACCGCATTCTGTGAGCGACTCGTCGCGCTTGCCCAGGCTTCGGCCGATGCGAACCGTTCAGACTTCGAAAAACTCAACATTTTGGGTGCCGCCCTTTATCGGTCGAAGCGTTACCAAGAGGCGCTCTTGAGACTTGAAGAAGCGCGATCGGCCTACATCGCCGATCAGATGGCCAAACTGCGATCATCCTACGACCGTCTCATTCGCATGCCGATCTCTCCTGCGATCGAGGGCCGACCCCTGGACTGGGTGTTCATCTCGATGGCCCATGCGCAGATGGGCCACGCGGAGGAAGCCGAAAAGTGGATGAGGAAGCTTCGGGATGCGCCCGAACTCTCCCATCTCAAGCTGCCCCCCAAACAGCGACCGCCGGCTTCATGGAACTCGCTCTGCCTGGAACTTTTATACGATGAAGCCGACGCTCTCTTGCGCTATCAACGGTCTTCGAAATTTGACCCCCTAACAGTCGTCGCGCAGTGATGCCTGGAGATTGGGAGATGCTCACGCGACGTTCGATCCCTCCTCGCCGATTAGGTCGAAGCGCGACAAATGGACCACCAAGAATGGGCAGCTTTTCCACACAATTTGAGGGTTTTTACCCATTGCGTGACCTGCCGCGACCTTTCAGCGTCGCAGCATCACACGCAGCAATCGTGTCGTATCTTTCGCAACCCACCAGATCGCTATTATTTCCGTTGAAGAAAGGGAGTTAAGTTATGAAAACCAGCTACCGTCCTGATCTAAAAGCTCATGTGTCCTTAGATGAGCAGAATAAAGTCCGGCATATCCGTCACAGTCAGGAGTATTGGCTCAGCGAACAGAAGGCCCCCCGCTTATCTGCCAACGACTACCTGAACGAAATGGCCGAAACCCTGCAAATCCCGAAAAAAGAACTCAAGAACCTACACAAAGAGGTGTCTTTTCTTGAGCCGCTTAAACAGGGCATTGAATACCACTTCAGCGAAGAAAAGCATTTTTTTGATTCGACTACCATAGGCTACTACCAGACATACATGAACGTTCCGGTCTGGCGCAGAGGCCTTTCCGTTAAGATCAAACAACACCCCAACCGCATTGTTAGCTCGACAAACAACAGCGACGACGACATTCACGGGAAACTGCCTGATGCGGAAAGCATTGAGCAGTATAAAAAGATCTTCCGACAGGCTATCGCCCGAAAGTCGGCGATCGAAGCCGGACTGGGTACTAAGGAGGGCGAGGACGAAACCGCATCGTTCGTCCGCAAGGTGATCAATGTAAAAGCTCGCCCCGCAACGGAAAAATCCAGGAAGGGAAGGGTTTCCCTAGACGATGACGAAGCACGCCTCCTGAGCGGCAAGTTCTTTACTTATAAGTACGACCCCAATAGGCGTTATGCTGGCAAACCCTCGACGCCAGACGAGAAAAGCACCGGGGAAATGGTGGTGGAAGAGCGGCAAGTTCCCATTCCCAGACTCTCTCCGGTTTCTGATAAGATAAAGGCGGGCGAGTCCTACCTTGTTGCTGAAATCATTTTCACATATGGTCTGGCGGGATATGGCGGCTTAGTGTGGTTGATTCTTGTGGAACTCGAAACGGGTTCGATCCTGTACATCGAGTGCATGACCTGTGGGGTGAATGGCTTGGTTTTTCGGCGTGACCCAATAGTAAAAACCGGCAACCTGACGATCACCTCTGGCGATGGCAATGCGACATTGAATCCACAGCGAGATGATGTACTCCTTACGGACCTCGATGCGGCCGTGGCAGGAACCCAACACCTCAGGGGTAGGTTTGTCGACATCGAGGAACTAACGATTGCTCATGCCGATCCTGATGTTGCTCCTGCAACCCAGCCAAGTGGCACCGACTTCGATTACGACACGCGCACCAATAATTTCGGCGCAGTAAACGCTTACTACCACCAAACAGAGTTATTTAAGACAATCGAAAGCCTTGGCTTCCCGATCGCAACGTATTTCGATGGAACCACGTTTCCGATACCCGTTGACCACCGGGCACTGGGAAACGTTATTAACGCTCACTGGTCACCCAACGGAACGGGCGGAACCGGGCATATGTGTTATGCACTGTGCGATACAACGAACACTGTCGATCCGCTGCTGAGGGCGGTCGACCCGTGGGTTCACTGGCATGAAATGGGGGGCCACGGCACGTTGGGGGATCACGTCGGAAGTGGGAGCTTGGGCTTTGCGCACAGCGCAGGGGATGGATTGGCGGCCATTCAAATGGATCCTGAATCCCAACTTCGCGCGTTGGGATTGCCGGAGCGATTTCGCTACGCTCCATTCCGCCCTTTCACAACCGAACGGCGTTTTGACCGTGATGTAGCGACATGGGCTTGGGGAGGAGGCGCTAATGACGATGGTGACTACGGCAGCGAACAGATTCTCGCCACATGCCATTTCAGAATTTATCGCTCTATTGGTGGCGACCACGACAACCTATGGCGACGGCAGTTTGCCTCTAGAATGGTTACCTACCTTATCCTCCAAACGATAGGCAATCTCACCCCGGGCACAAATCCAAATAATGCGGAAATCTGGTGTGAAGCAATGCAGGACACTGATCTCGATGACTGGACGTCGGCGGGACTGTCAGGTGGTGCGTACAATAAGGTGATTCGCTGGGCATTTGAAAAGCAGGGGAGCTATCAACCCCCGGGAGCGCCTACGCCTGTAACTTCCGCCGGTGCGCCTCCTGAGGTGGATGCCTACATAGACGACGGAAGGGGTGGCGAATACACCCATCTCCCGATCTATTGGGAGACCACGACGATCTGGAACCGTCACGCGCCCGGCGGCACCACGCACGAGGAACCCATTCCGGGAGCAACAAACTACGCCTACGTCAAAATCAAGAACCGGGGCACATCGGTCGCAAACAACGTCGTTGTGAAGGGCTACCACTGCAAACCCTTGGCTGGCTTACTCTGGCCGACCGACTTGCAACCCATGACGACGTCGCAGCTGCCGGCGGGATCGCTCCAGCCGAACAACATCGAAGAGAAGACGGTCGGGCCCTTCGAATGGACACCTGTAAAGAATGCCTGGGGTGAGGACAATATGCTGATGATCGTTTCGGCCACCGGTGACCCGAGCAACGTGGACAAGTTCGCCGCGGGCGAGGTAATCGAGGATTGGCGCCTGGTGCCAAATGACAACAACATCGGCCTGCGGAAAGTGAAGTTTCCGCCGAGGCTGGTCTCGGTGATCGCCGATTCAGGGGACTTCGGCAATACATGCCTCGGCTCCTTTAAGGACCTAGCGCTTTGCTTGAGCAATAGCGGCTACAGCCTGCTCACCGTCAGCAACATCACTTCCTCTTCCGCAGAGTTCCTTGTCCCCAGCGTCCTCTCCTACCCGCTTACCATTGATGCAGGAACCTCCCTGCAGGTGCCAATCCGATTTCAGCCAACCAGTTTCGGTTCAAAGTCGGCGACGATCACTGTGATCAGCGATGATCCGGCCGGACCCAAAACGGTGAAGGTGTCGGGCGCTGCAAAACCGCCAAGGCTGGCCGTGGTCATCGCGGACGCAGGCAACTTCGGCAAGGCGTGCGTTGGATCTTTCGTGGACGAGATGCTCTCCTTGAGCAACAGTGGCCACTGCACGCTTGCCATCACGAGTATTACTTCCGACTCTGCGGAGTTCCTCGTTGCTGGCGTTTTGTCCTACCCGCTGAATGTGAATGCCGGCAGTTCCGTGCAGGTGCCCATTCGGCTCCAACCGGCCAGTTTTGGACCCAAGTCCGCAACGATCACGGTGACCAGTAACGACCCGGCGGGCCCGCGCACTGTGGAAGTCTCCGGCACGGCGCCCTCCGGCAAACTGGCTGTTACTGGCTCAACCTGCTTTGGCGAGGTCGACTACTGCCAGGTGGCTCAAAAGACCGTGTCAATCTGCAACGTGGGCGATTGCAACCTGCACGTCACAAAGGTCGCCTTCACCCGCAAACGCCGTCACTTTAGGCTCATCAACAATCCGTTCCCTGCCACCTTGCGACCGGGTTCCTGTCTCGGCGTCGTCATCCAATACAAAGGCAGCTGTGACCCGGAGTGTTGCGAGTTGGTCATCATCAGTGACGATCCGATCACTCCGGCTAAAATCCTGGATGTAGTCGCCTACGCGCGCTGCTACAAGCCCTGCAAGCCGTGCGACCCGTGCGATCCATGCAAACCATGCGGTTGCGACCCGTGCGCTCAGCAAGACGACAAGCATGAGGATGAAGATGAGAGCTGAAACGGCTTCTCCGCTGGCCAGTGCGGGCCCTCCGAACCGCCCTATTCTCCTCGTTCCCAAACTTACGGAGGTATGTATGTCCTACGTCGATCCCAATCTGAACGAGCTTCCCGCCGTTTCATCGCTTCGTCTATGGCCTCCCCAATCATGCACCGGCACCCGACCTATGGCTCAAGGATGACCCCGCCCACACCGGCGCCGACCAGTGGGACGGCGTTTTCTTGATCTTGTTGGAGCTATCGTGGCCGGTTGTCTTGAAAGTTCAGTTGCAATTGCCGAGCCGGCTCAAAGCAGGCGTACGTTCGCGAATTTTTTAGCTGGCGGGGACGACTCCTAGCGATTCGAAATGCTCCAGCGCGCGCCATGTTCGTGCGGCGGCGCCATGATGGATTTCAAGGATTCGTGCTGCATTGCTTGCGAGCTCGGCGCGTTTCTCAGCATGCGAAAGAAGTTCGTGCAAAGTTAGCTCCAACTCTGCGGCGTCGGAGACCTGCGACGCGCCTCCCTCTCGCACGAGTTGAGCAGCGAGTGAAGAAAAGTTCTCCATGTTCGGTCCAAAAACGACGGCCTTGCGTGCGGCAACGGCTTCGGCCGGATTTTGTCCCCCGTGGGCAGTCAGGCTCTTGCCGACGAAAACGACCGTCGCCTGGTCATACCAGTCGCGAAGTTCGCCTGTTGTATTGACAAGGAGTGTATCGGGGTTCTCCGGGGGACGCTCTTTGCTCGCGCGAAGCGCCACCCGGAGGCCGATCTGGCCGAGTTGCTCTCGTACCTCCTTCCAGCGCTCGGCATGCCTGGGAACGGCGATAAAAAAAAGATTCGGGAAATCTCGTTTCAGCCGGATCACAATCTCGCCGATCAGACGTTCCTCCCCGGAATGGGTGCTTCCAGCCAGAATCACGGGAGCGGATTCTTCGACACCGAGTTCGGCGAGAATCTGACGGAAATTCCGGGACGCCCGGCTGTCGCCCGCTTGGTCGTCAAATTTTATGCTGCCTGTACAGAGGATCTTCCGCGCATCAACGCCCAAATATTCCCAGCGCTTTGCATCGGCGGGTTCCTGAACGCAAAGGAGATCGAGTTGGTTAAATATCGCCGAGGCAAGCGGACGGATCATCCGGTAACGGGACTCCGAGCGCTTGGAGAGCCGCGCGTTGACAAGCGCAAGGGTGGCTCCCCGCGCTTTCGCCTCGGCTGTCAGGTTGGGCCAAACTTCTGCTTCCACGAGAATAAGGCGACGCGGCCGAATCAGCCGGACGGCGCGCGTGGCTGTCCAGAAGAAATCGATCGGGTTGTAAATCGTTTCGAGATGCTCGCCCTTTTCTTTGCTTGCCAGCGCGAAGCCGGTCGAAGTGGTTGTTGAAAGCACGACAGGAAGCTGCGGATCGTGGTTCTTCATTTCACGAATGAGTTTTAAGGCGATCATTACTTCGCCAACACTCACCGCATGCACCCAAGTCCATCCGCCGCGTGAAAGTTTCTGGCGAACGCGCGGCGAATAGATGGCGAATCGCTGCCCGAATTTGTGGCGATACTTTCCGCGTTTGAGCATGCGGAAGAGGAACCCCGGAAGGAGCGCGAGCAAGACGAACGGGAAGGCGAGATTGTAAAGGATGCGGACCGCGGTCATCATGCGGGTACGTAATACGCAATCTCACTCTCGCCGTAGCGGCGCAGGCGGACAAGCGAAAGGGCGCTGGCTTCCGGTTCGTTGCTTCTTGCACGGCGCTCAAGAACGAAGGTGCCGCTGGAGCGCAGCGCGCCAACCAAGGCCGGATTCCGGAGCAGCTCCGCGGCGAAGTCACGATCGGCAGAGGATTTGGCGTATGGAGGATCCGCGAAAATCAGGTCGAAGTTACCCTCGGCGTAGAGCTCGAGAAACTTCAGCGCGTCCATGACTTGAACGGAAGCCTCAAGCCGGGCTCGGCGAAGATTTTCACGCACGCAGGACGCGCAGCGCGGGCTGGAATCAACGAACACCGCCGATGCCGCCCCGCGGCTAAGCGCCTCGATTCCTATTGCACCCGAGCCGGCAAAGAGGTCGAGCACCCGGGCTCCAGGTACCGCGTCGCCAAGGCTGGAAAAGATCGCGCCCCTGACGCGATCCATTGTAGGCCTGATACCCGGAGACGGTGTAACTAGCGGCAGGCCGCGAGCTTCGCCGGCTATGACGCGCATGGATCAATTCCCCGGAGGTTTTTCTTCCTTTTTATCCTCGGTCTTCTGCGGCGCGCTGGAGCGCAGAATATTCATCAACATTCCGCCAACGTCCTGACCGACCTTGGCCCCGATCAGTTTGTCTAGGAGGTCGGTTTTCGGGTTGTCGATCCTTCCCGTCACGGTGAAGGGGATCTGGCGATACTCCGGATCCTCCGAATCGACTAAATTCTTTCCGAGCACTCCCCTGAGCTGGTTTTGAAGCTTCAGATTGAAAAGCAATTGCGCATCAAGGCTCATTTTTCCACTAAAGCGAACGGGTCCTTTTCCACGCAGGATGAGATTGTCCGATCTTAGGATGATATCATCGACCAGGACGCGCTGATCGCGGATGGTCATGTCCAACCTCGCGTCACTCAACTTGAGCAATTGAAGTTCGTCGATTTGAAGCAATTCGCCTAACTTGATGAGGAAATCCACGGGCTTGAGTTTCGCGGAAACCAGCTCGAAGTGGCCCGACCCGGTAACAGAATCGCTGTTGCGTGGATCGCCCGCGAGTTCGATCCAGCCGTGGAGAGTTCCTTCGGTCTTGCCTGGCTCAAGTTGCGCCTCCTCGGCGAGCTTTCTCAAGAGAACGCCGGTGAGTTGAAGTCCCAGGACGAAGGATGGCTGTTCGCTGCTTTCTACCCTATACTTGCCAGTGAGTTTTCCTCCTGCGAGTGATCCCTGTATTTCGGGAAGGTCCAGCACCTTGCCATTCCAGGTGAACGCGCCGCCGATCTTGCGCGGCTTAAGCGAGCTAAACAAATCGGCTTTCCCAATCTCGAAGATCCCTGCCGCAGAGCCGTCGAGGGCGATTTGACCGCTAATATCCATCCTCTCCAGGATGACTACGGCACGGTTCTTTGCGTTGAGGAAAGTGACGTTTCCGCCGCGAATTCGGAAATGCTGGAGTTCCGCTGTGAAAGCTGCTCCTTTTCCGGCGAGCGAAGGTTCTCTCGGGGCTTCCGGAACTTTTGTGACTGCCGGGGGCAAGGGAATGATCCAGTCACCGTTTTCGAGCTGGCGAACAATCAATTTCGGCTCGAAAAGTGTGCATTCCGTGATGACGAAACGCCGCTTCAGAAGCGGAACGAGGGCGAATCGAATTCGCAAGGCCGTGGCCTCAACAACGCTAGGATTCGCATTCGTTGGATCAGGCACGCTGATCCCGCGAAGCACAAGTCCGCTCCATGGCGTGTACATCGAACTTCGGATTTTGACCTCGGTTCCGAGAGATCGCACCGCTGCGTCGCGGATGCGCTGTTGTACGCCGTCGGATTGCAGGTACAGATTGACACAAAGAAGGACGATTGCGGCTGCGACGAGGACGCCAGCCGCAATGAAAAGAAATCGCTTGGCAAATGTGGGCACGCGGGGAAGCTACGAAACTTTTCCGGAATGTGAAGCGTGAACAAGAGCCCAAAAATTCTCGTCATTTTGAACCCCGCCGCTCGAGGCGAGCGCGCCAAAGCGTTGCGCGACAAGATAGCCTCGCTCTCCCACCATGTAATTGTGCGAAGTACCGGCTCCCCTGGCGACGCAGGGGCGCTGGCGGCGCGGGCGGTGACGCAAGGATACGACACGATTGTGGCCGCGGGTGGTGACGGAACGATCAACGAAGTGGTCAATGGGATGGCAGGCGCGCATGTTAACCTTGGAATCCTGCCCGTCGGCACGATGAATGTCTTCGCAAGCGAACTGGGAATTCCGCAAAACAGCCTCGCGAACGCCTGGAAGGTGATTGAAGACGGTTGTGTTCGTCAGGTCGATCTTCCTAGAGCCAACCAGGAATACTTCGTGCAGCTCGCTGGAGTGGGGCTCGACGCGGAGGTCGTGCGCCACACAACATCGGACTCCAAGAAGGCGCTTGGACCGATGAGCTACCTTCTCTCGCTGGCTCAGGTGGCGGCGCGGCAGCCGCCGAAGATTCGCGTCGAACCGGTAGACGGCGCTGCGCGCGAAGGCAGCTTCGTGCTGGTCGGGAACGGCCGCTTTTATGGTGGCCCCTTCGTGCTTTTTAAGAACGCGCGGCTTGACGATGGCCTTCTCGACGTTCTGGTGTTTCAGAATCAGAGTCATTGGGATTTGATTCGCTATTTTCAAGCGATCGTCTTTGGCAACCACCCCGCACTTCCGGATGTGGAGTATTTTCAAAGCCGCGGCCTCCGGCTTACGAGCCGCGAACAGGTGCCAGTGGAGATTGACGGGGAGCTAACCGGCACGTTGCCATATGAATTCGGTTTTTCAATTGGCAAACTCAACGTCCTTGTTCCCCGCACATTGGACATGGAAAACAAATCCGCATAGGTTTTTGAGAATGACGGGAAAGCGTAGGCGGGTAAGCGCGGTTGACGTTCTCATCGCAATCAACACGGCAATTTTTGTCTGCCAATGGTTGAGGCCCGACCTGAGGGACCATTTGCAAGATCTCTACGCTTTGAACGCGGCAGGCATGGAGGAAGGTCGATGGTGGCAGCTCATCACCTACGCCTTTCTTCATGCGAACATCTGGCATCTGCTTTTCAATATGATCGCTCTTTGGTTCGCCGGCCGGATCGTAGAACGCGTGATGGGAACAGGCCGGTTTGTCGCGCTCTATGCGGCCTCGGCCGTGGCGGGCGGACTCGCCCAACTCCTTTTGGAAGGTGGAACGATTCCCTTGCTGGGCGCGTCCGGGGCGGTATTCGGGGTCATTCTCGCCTTTACGACGATGTTTCCGGAAGCGCAGATCGTGGCGCTTCTTTTTTTCGTCATTCCCTTGAGATTCCGTGCAAAGTATCTGGGCTGGGGTTTGGCGGGATCCTCGTTTCTGTTTCTTCTATTCGGATTCGAGCCATGGATCGCACACGCGGCGCACCTTGGCGGATGCGCGGCAGGATATCTTCTTGCGCGGCTTAACGGTTACGGGGTTCCGACCGCCCCGGAGCGCCTGCTCAAGAAGTGGCTATCCTCACGCACGACTTGACCGTTGATAATTCGTCTATTCTGAAATGACAGCGTCGCTCTTTCGTACGGCGCCCGGTATTCGGCAGGCTTGCAACCCTAACCAGCGCGAAAGCGTTCGCCGGTTATTCGCCACAAGCCGGTATCCCGTCTGGAATGCGGTTTTTAGCAGCGGCCAATCCATGCAGATTCCCAGCCATCGCCAATGCTGCAAATTGCGAAGGCAGGCTGCAACCGCTGAGGCATCGCGGCTCACTTTACCGCTGGAATCCAAAGTTTGAATTCCTAAATCGGCATGCCGCCTGTCGATTACCGCATATTTTTCGATCTGTTTCTCGTCCTGATAGGCGATCACAATCAACTTTGCCCCGGCCGATTCTGCCTGTCGAGCGAGCCAATCGACGCATGCTGTGCAGATCCCGCAATCGGCGTCGTAAAATAGAGTAATGACGTTCATTCGACGACGACGTGCTGTGCAGGCTGCAGCCGTTTCAGAATCATACTTGCACCCTTTGCGATCCAATAAGGCACATTTACAAAGAAAATCCAGAGCAACACTTCATGGCTTTCAAAGCTTAGCCCCATGAGAAGCTCGATGGAGCGATGAAGTCCAATCGCGGCGAGACCCATACCAGCTGACCACCGCCGCCCCAAAAGTCCGAGGAAAAAGAAGAGCTCAATGAGCAGCCCGGGAGCAAAGAACAATCGCGCAAGATGGGGATGCTCTGCAATCAAGTCGGGCAGCCTTTTCGCGAGCGGCGGTTGAATGGGTTCAAGGGTATTGTAGTAGTCGTTGGCTTGAGTCTTGACGATTTGGACTGACAGATTGGGTATATCCATGAGCCAGCGTCCATCGCTGCGATCGATCTTGCTGATTGCCGTTGTCAGATAAGCCGCGGCCATCATCACTCGTGCGGCGTGGATCATCCTTCGTTCACCTTCTGCGCTGGTCTTCCAAAGCGCCGTCGTTTTGCGGGGCTTAGCAATCAGGTCAATCAAGCTCATACCCCACTGTGCCAGCATGACGAGCGCAAGAAGCTGCGTGCTATGGCCGATGGCGCCTTGCGAATTTCGCAGGGTGCCAAACGACACGATAAGTGCCACGAGGTACGTCAGGGCCGGAAGGCTGAAGCGGCCGAGGGTGTACGCGATCAGGCAAAAAACCGAGATTCCCTTCAGTAAGGGCCAGAGGCCCGGTTCCGCCAGGACGGTGAAATCAATCATGCGCGCGAGGCCGTGAGGGAACGGCATGGTGGCAAAGGTCACTCGCTGCGGGAGCGTGTCATAGAAGTGAAGGCTGCAAAACAGCCGCATGAGAAACATTTCCCATTGGCCGAAGGGGATCACGATTTCGCGGATCCGCAGAAGGCTCGCGATGAACGGCTTCATCGGCCTGGCAGTTCAGCGACAACGGATGGTCTTCTGATGAGCCGGTTCCCGCTGCGCTCGACAAAGACGCAATGGAGCTGAAGCCCTTCTGCTACGAGCCGGGCCCTTTGGTGGTCCTTGCAGTGCTCCATCAGATACTGAAGTGTCTGTTGTCCGGCTTCCTTGATTTCCGCTGAGGTGGCGTCGTCGATGTTGCGTCCGCCCGTGATTTTCCTAAGGCGGCTATTGAGCATTTTCTTCGTCCAGCTGGTGGAAAATCCAAAGTAGCGAACTTGAGGAAGCGGCTCCCCTTTTGCGGTAGTCAGGTAGTAGTATTCGACCGAGGGAGTCAGGTCCGAATACATTGGATAATGGGAGAAGGGGTAAAATTCCTTCGTTGCCTGCATGACCAACGCCAGAACGATCACCGCAAGAAAGGGAATTTTCGCGATCACCCGGAACCAATTCCGAATTTGATCAGCCAACGCCGCGGGTGACATGACTCGCCTGTAGATAGCTCTCGCCTCCGGGCAAGCAGCTAAAATACTCTCCCTTCCCGGTCTTGAGCGTTCGGCTCGCCTCCGAGAATCCAGGCTTTTCTCGTGCTCAAATTACACGACTCGGCGAATCTGAATCGAATCGAAGCGTTCGCTTCCGGTCAGGACGTCAGTTAGGATGACAAGCTGAGTGCCGACCTGAACCATTCCCCGTTCCAGCAGGAGCCTCTGAGCCTCTGCGATCGTCTGCTCAGGGTCGAGGTCGAAAGGCATCACAACGGGGACGGTCGCCCAATTCAGAGTAAGACGGCGCGCGACATCTTCGCTTGGCGTGAAGGCGTAGATGGGCGCCTTTTCGGGCCGGAGCTGGCTGAAGTGATCGGCCATAAAGCCACGCCGGGTAAAAACAACAATTTTCGAGTCCGGAATAGAATTCGCGAGTTCAACCGCAGACCGGACAGCCTTGTGGCGGAGGGTTAATGTCACAGCCTCTTTGTGAAAGCCGGCCCCGGGGAGTTGCTCCATGCGGCGCGCCACGCGATCAAAGACCTGCACGCATTCGATCGGATATTTACCGACAGTCGTCTCGCCGCTCAGCATGATGGCGTCGGCCTGTTCGAAGACGGCATTCGCGACGTCGGTGATCTCCGCGCGGGTCGGAAGGGGATTCTCGATCATGGACTCGAGCATATGCGTGGCAACGATGACTTGCCGGCCCGTCTGAATGCATCTCATGACGGTGCGTCGCTGAATGATTGGAAGCTCTTCCATTGGGCATTCGATCCCGAGGTCGCCGCGGGCGACCATGATCGCGTCGCATTTCTCGATGATATCATCGAGGACACTCACCGCGTGCTGATCTTCAATTTTCGCAATGACCCGCGCCTGGCTGCCATGTTCTGAGAGAACGCGTTTGAGAGCCTCGATGTCCGAAGCCTGGCGGCAAAAGCTCAGTGCGACGTAGTCAACGCCGAGGGAGGCCCCAAGTTCGATATCGGCCAAGTCCTTCGCCGTGAGCGGCGGCAGGTTGACTTTGACGCCTGGCAAATTGATATGGCGTCTGGAACCGAGAACGCCCTCCGTGAGGACCTCACACCGGATGCGGTGGTAATCCTTGGACAGGACTTTCATGTGGATGACGCCATTATCAACGAGCACGACGTCTCCAACCGAAATATCGTTAACGAGACCCTCGTAGTTGACATCGACTGAGTGCACGTCTTCGCTCTGCTCGCCGCGTATCGTGAAATCGAAAATATCGCCTGGTTGAAGGTTGAGCTTCGTCTTCAGGTCGCCGGTGCGGATGGCGGGGCCCTGGGTGTCGAGGAGGATGCCCGTGACGATACCGAGCTCTGAGGAGACGGTACGAATATTCTTCACCACGGCGCGCACCCAATCGTGCGGCGCGTGGCTCATATTGAGCCGGAAGATATTGGCGCCAGCCATGACTAAGGCTCGGAGCTTTTCGGGTGAATCAGTGGCGGGGCCGAGAGTGCAGATGATTTTGGTTTTTCGCATAGTGTCTTGGATTCGATGATCCGTCTGTCGCGCGAGCTGCCGCGCGTGAGCTGTTAGTAAGTAAAGCGAGTCTTATTCCTGACGCTGGCGTCTGGTGAGCCAGAGCGAAAGAAAGAAAATGAGAAGCAGCAGACAGCCCAGGGCGGCTCCAAAGGGCTGATTGCGGCCGGAGGTGAATTGTTTGTAGATGACTTCGCCGATGGTGGGGGGGTCGCCGCCGCCCATGAGATTCGTGATGGCGAACATGGCGATTGATGGCACGAAGACGAGCAGCGCGCCGGCCACGATGCCGGGCTTGGTGAGTGGAATGATGACTTGTGAAAATGCCCGCACCGGTCCGGCCCCGAGATCGTAGGCAGCCTCGATCATCGCATTATCAAGACGCTCCACGCTTGTGTATATGGGCAATATCATGAACGGAAGGTAATTGTAGACCAATCCCAGAACCGAGGCGAACGGCGTGTAGAGAATTGTAATTGGCTCCGGGATGATCTTTGCTGAGACAAGGAATGCGTTGACCAGACCCTCCTTGCTCAAGATGGTGATCCATGCATAGGTCCGTATAAGAAAGCTCGTCCAGAAAGGGATCATGACGAGCGTGAGGAGAATGTTCCGCATTTTTTGGGGCGAACGCCCGATAAAGTAAGCTGCAGGGTAGCCGATGGCCACGCAGAGAATTGTGGTCAGCAGAGCATACCAGACTGAGATCAGAAAAACCTTCAGCCATGTCCAGTTGAAGGTTCGTGCGTAGTTATCGAGCGTGAGCGTAAAGTGGATCGTTCCGAGACCCTTTTGCTCGCCGAAGCTTAACAGGACGAGCATAGTCGTCGGCACGATGACGAAGAGGATCAGCCAGGCAAGGAGCGGCGCGAGCACAAGCCACGCCGGAAGACCCGGCGACCGCTTGTAGGCGGTCTCAGCTCGCACAGTTGTGTCTGCCGCTACGGCCGCCATCTTATTGCGCCTTTTGGGAAGTCACGAGTTCGTCGATCTTCGTGGCCTGTTCACCGATGTCCTTGAAGGTTTGCATGGTTGCCAGCTCATCCGCTGTCGGGTAGCTGGCGGGATTGCCGCGTTGCGCGGGCGTCAGAAGCTCGCGTGCCGCGGCGTTTGGGTTCAAGTACGGAAAAGCGTCCGAAATTCTAGCGCTGATATCTGGGCGCAAGACAAAGTCCATGAAGAGCTGTGCATTCTTCACGTGTGCGGCGGTCTTTGGAATGGCCAGGTTGTCCACGAAGAGATGCGCGCCTTCTGCGGGCACAATCCATTTGAATTTCTTGTCTTCATTGACCAGAATGGCGCCTTCGCCGCCCCAGACGATTCCGAGGGCGACATCTCCGTTGAGAAGGGCGGTCTTGGGACTATCGGAGTCAAAGACCTTAACAAGAGGCAGCCATTTGGCGAGGACGGGCTTTACCTTCTCAAGGTTTTCATCGGAGGTCTCGTTGATGGGGATGCCAAGGGTGTCAAAGGCCCAGCCCACGATTTCGCGCGCATCGTCGAGAACGACAATGTTCTTGCTAAACTTGCTTTGGAAGACGTCGGTGTAGCTCTTGATTTCATCCTTCACGAGCTCAGTGTTCACGACAATACCCACCGCACCCGCCATGTATGGGATGGAGAACTTATTGCCTGGATCGAAGGACATGTTCGTGAACTCGGGGGCAATATTCTTAATGTTCGGAATCGCAGCGTGATCAATCGGAGTGAGGAGGTTCTCTTTTATCAAGCCTTCAATCACGTATTCACTGGGCTGGATAAGGTCATAATTCCCGCCGCCGGCGAGAAGCTTGGCGAGCATTTCCTCGTTCGACGCGTAGCTCTCCACCGAAACTTTGATTCCCGTCTCTTTGGTGAAATCGTCTATGATTTCCTGCGGCACATACTCCGACCAGCAGAAGAGATTGAGCTTCTTATCGGGATCGCCGAGTGGCTCGGCGGCTGCCTGCTGAGGCGCGGGAGTGGTGTTCGGTGAAGGTGATGGGCTTTTGCTTGCCTGCGGGGGCTCGGGCGCTTTTCCACAGCCGGCGAGCGTTACCGCTGCCAGGACTGCCAGCATCAAGCGATGCGCGATTTCTTTCATGGAGTTTTTCGACGGGTCAAGAGTTCACTGAATAAGACGAGCAGAATCGTGGCGATGACAAAAATCGTGCTCAACGCGTTAAGTTGAGGGTTGAGACCAACCTTTGCCATTCCATAGACTTTAAGCGGAAGCGTCTGCGATTGAGAGCCCGCGGTAAAGACTGAGACGATGTATTCATCCAGCGAAAGTGTGAAGGACATCAATGCGCCGGAAATGATCGACGGCATGAGGTAGGGCACAATGACGAGCCGGAAAGCCTGCGCGGGAGTGGCACCCAGGTCGAGGGCGGCCTCCTCGAGAAAAGGATCCAAGCCCTGAAGCCGGGCCTGGATGCCCACCAGCACAAACGGAAAACAGAACGTGGTGTGGGCTATGATGAGCGTCACGTGTCCGAGGGGGAGCTTGAGAAGATGGACGAATTCAGCAAGCAGGCTGACTCCCATGAGCACTTCGGGCATTACCATGGGAATGAAGATCAAGAGACCGATGCCGCGTTGGAAGGGGAACCGGTAACGGTAAAGCATCCAGGCCCCTATGGTGCCAAGGAGCGTCGCAAGAACCGTCGTTGCCGACGCGACGATAAGGCTGTTCTTGAATGCGGTAATAAGGACATTGTTTTCGAGCAGCGCCCCATACCACTTAAGCGAAAACCCTTCCCAGCGAATGTTGAGTCGCGAGCTGTTGAAGGAAAAGATGATGAGGAGAACGATCGGGATGTAGAGGAACGCAAAAACGAGTGCCGTCCAGGCACCGAAGAGCCAGCGCTGAATCTGTGGGCCGCGATACTTTTTCAAGATCGTGTGCCGCGGAGGGGGGCTCATAGCGACAACCGCTGACATGCGCCGATTCTATCGAATTTCGTTCAACGCGTCCAGAGCTGTGAAGTCCTTTGGGCGCGGACGGCGCGGCAGTGACGAGGGCCCAGCGGCTCGCGTACTTTAGACGGCACCTAGCGAAGCACGCAAGCGGCGGAGGCCTTCTTCGATGGAGACGACGGGGGCGTACCCAAGTTCCCGGCGCGCGGCCCCAATATCAAACCAATGGGCGGTACAGAGCTCTTCGACCAGGAAACGCGTGAGCCTCGGCTCTCCTCTGAGCGGCAAGACGCGGTAGGCAATTTCCATTAGTGTCCCAACGCCATATGCCACGCGAGGCGAAATCATGCGTTGCACCGGCGGAAGCGAGCCGGCTGCCAGCAGCCGATCGATAAAAGTCCACAGCGGCACAGGCTCGCCTTGCGAAACGAAGAACGGCTTTCCTGAGACGGGAGCTCCGGGCGCCAGTTTGTCGGCTGCAAGCAGGTGCGCCAGCGCGGCATTGTCGATGTAGGTGAAGTCGACAAGTGGATCCCTGCTGCCAATCCGCGCGAGTGTTCCCGAACGGCCCCGAGCGAGAATCGACTTGGTGAGTTGCGTGTCGTGGGGTCCCCAAAGCAGGTGCGGGCGCAACGCGACGGTCGCCAGCGAGCCTGAGTTGGCGGCCAGCAATCGCTGCTCGGCGAGCGCTTTTGTGCGTGGATAGTGCGCGCGGTATGTCAAGGCGTACGGCACCGATTCGTTGACCCCTTCCATGTCACGTCCGTCGAAGACGACGCTGGGCGAGCTTGTGTATACGAGCCGGGCAATACCGGCTTGCTGGCAGGCTCGAATGACGTTATCGGTGCCCGCCACGTTGGCGTTGAAGAAGTCGACCGCGCGCCCCCAGAGCCCTGCCTTCGCCGCCACGTGAAACACCACCTCACACCCCCGCGCGGCTCGAAGAACCGCATCCGCGCTGGCGAGATCGCCTTGAACGACCTCCACCCCGCGCGCTGACAGGTCCGGATAGATCCCCCGCGCGAAGCTCTTCACTTGGTCTCCCCGCGCCAAGAGTTGCTCGATGATGGCGCGGCCCAGAAAACCGCCTCCGCCGGTGACCAGCGCTCTCATGAAACCTGCCTGCTTGCCCACGCGGCGAGGCGCTCGCGAAAAATCTTGGCGTTGTGCCGAATATCGACGGGGAACCGATGGTGAAAGAGAATCGTCTCGACGTTTCGCGTCGAGGTGCATGCTGCGCCGATGGCCAGCAGCTCGCGCCTGATCTGAGGTCGATCGACCGCTCCATCGTTCTCCACCTCGACACACAGCGCGGGTCGCTGTTGAGGAGCCACTCCCGTTCCGACGAGGGCCGTTCGACGCACCCGCGGGTGCTGGTTGAATACGCCCTCACACGCGACGCTGAAGAGCGTTTCTGACTGGGTCACCACCCGGTGTGACTTGCGGCCGCAAAACCAGACCCGCCCCATGGCATCGATCGAGCCAACGTCTCCGGTGCGATGCCCGACTTCACCCGCCGCAGAGAGAATCTTGGCGAGCCGCGTTGCCTCGGGGCGATTCCAGTACTCCCTCGAGACGTTGGGACCCCATACCACCAGCTCGCCCACTTCATCTCGTGGCACGCGCAAGGCATCGGACCAACTTTCGATGGGCGAATCACTGATTCGCATCACCTCAAGCCTCACTTGCGGCAGCGGCCGCCCTACGCACACTCCGCGCCCGCGTGCCGTGTCATCGCCGGTTTCTGCGCGAAGCTCCCGCAGCGAAATGGAGCAGATCGGAAGCGCCTCGGTGGCCCCGTAGGGCGTGTGAATCTCTGCATCGGGCCCCAAGAGCCGGGCAAAACGTTCGAGCACTCGGGCAGACACTGGCGCACCCGCCGAGAGCACCCGCTTCAAGGTGGGCAACTTCACACCGCGCTCCACGCCCCATCGGCCCACTCGATCGAGCAGCGCCGGTGATCCAAACGCATGGGTGACTCCCTGCTCGAGCACCGGCCCGATGATGCAGCGAGGATCTACCGAACCAGGCCGGGTGAAGTCCATCCGCGGAATGACGCCTGTCGCCTGCCACACCGGGTCGAAGAATGCGAAAAGCGGAAAGGTCGCCAGATCGCGCTCTCCGGGACGAATGCCGAAGTGGTCGCGCAACAACACCGCTTGGGCGGCGAGGTTTTGATGCGTATACACCGCCCCCTTGGGCGGCCCGGTGCTCCCCGAGGTAAATGCGATGGCGGCAAGGTCGTTTGGGCCGGGCGATGGGAAGGGCCGTGGCTTTGACTTTTCGCCGGCCTTCATCACGTCCTCGAAGCGAGCGCCGCCCCAGAACCACCGGGCGCCCACGGTCACGAGCGTGCGAACGGAATCTTTCGCCCAGCCCAGCAGAACGCGCGCTGCGTGTGCCACGGAGACGCCGATGAAGGCGCTGGGCCCCGCTTCTGCGAGGCACCGCGCGAGGTGCACACGGCCGATGCCGGGGTCGATGAGTACCCGGAACAGCGCCGCGACGCAGGAGCCCGAAGGTAAGCGCAAAGAGCGGCTGGCTTGGTCGGACCAGCAACGCGACGCGATCGCCCCGCTCGATTCCCAGGGCGGCCAGCCCTCGCGCGCACAGGTCGCTTTGCTGATCGAGTTCATCGAAGCGAATCGCCCCGTCGGCAAAGATGTACGCCGGTTGAGAGGGGCGATCGACCGCGGCCGCACGCAAGAAGGAGGATAGATCGCTTGCCTGACGGCTGCCCGCCCCGCTCATACAGACTCCTCCACAGGATGCGCGGCGAGAAATGAACGAACGAGCGGCACGATGCGATCAGCCGCGTCTTCCAGCACATAGTGGCCCGCATCGGGGAAACGGTGCACCTCGGATGAAGGGAACCGCTGCTTCCACTCGTCGAGAAAGTGACGGTCGAAAACGAAGTCCCGCTCGCCCCAGCAAATCATCATGGGCCGCGAACGCAGCGACTCTAATCCCGCCGCAGTCTGACGTATCACTTCGAATGATGGGTGCTGTGGCCCGAGGGGAATATCCTGTACGAAGCGGAGCGTCGCGATGCGATTTGCCCAACTGTCGTAGGGGGCGGTGTAGGCGCGTCGAACCTCGGCGGTGAGTCGGTGTTGGGGCGCAAGGTGACTGGCCACCGCTGAGAAGGCGTTGAAGCGGCGCACGAAGAATGCCCCGAGCGCGGTGTCACGGCAGACGCGGATGGCAAGAGGCAGTCGCGTCGACACAGGGATCGGAAAGGCCGCCGTATTGAGTATCACGAGCCGTTTCACCCGCTCAGCGTAACGCACCGCCCAAGCCAAGCCAATGAGTCCTCCCCAATCGTGGACGACGAGCGTGATGTCACGCGTCACGCCAGCGCCCTCGAGCAAGGCGCCCACGTCGCGGACGCGCTGCTCGAGAGTGTAGGCGTAGCGGGTGTCGTCGGGCTTGTCGGAAAGACCACATCCGATATGGTCGGGCGCAATGACCCGGTATGAGGTGCGCAGGTCGGCAATCAGAGTCCGGTACATGAAAGACCATGTGGGATTGCCGTGCAACATCACCACAGGCGCGCCGTGCCCTTCATCGACGTAGTGCTGGCGCACCCCGGCGTGATCATGAAAACGACTCTCGAATGGAAAGAGGTGGCGAAACGGCTCCAGGCGCACAGGCATTTCACCAGCTGAGGCTTTCGGACTCGAGCGTGCGAGGGGGAGATTTTTCATGCGTCAAATTCCTGCGTCATCGGAAGTCCAACAGGTTGCTAATACCGAAAGGCGCAGAACGCCGAGGTCACACCCGCGCTGCCCATCGCGAGCAAAACCTGCATACCGCGTTTGAGGCGGCCCTCCTCTTCTGCGACGGAGATGTTGAGCGGCAGAGAGGCGGAAACCGTATTGCCGAAGCGGGAGTGGGTCGAGAAGACAATGCCAGGGTCAATCTTCAGCAGCTTCGTTACCATGCGGGTCGTCGGAAGACTAACCTCGTGGCCGATCAACATGTCGTAGTTGCGGTCACGCAGCGCGGGCGTTTCGTTGAAGTGCGTACCCAGCATCGAGGTCGCCACGGCCATTAGCTCGCGCGGCGAGGTGTAGAAAGACATCGGCTTGCACTGGCTGGTCACCGGAGTCGAAACAAAGTCGTCAGCGTGGGAAAGCGGAATGTGGCAAAGGTTCCACTTGTCGCCGGAGGTCCTGAAGCTCAAGACGAAGTCGTCGCGGTCGGATTCGCCGGCCAGCAGCGTCGCGGTCGCCGCTTCACCGATGGTGAAGGCCGAAAAGGCATGCTCGAGGTCTTCCATGCGATCGATGTCGAAGTTGGCGTATTCCCGAAAGTTGAGCTCGCAGTTCAGAATCATCACGGTGCGGTAGGTGCCCGCGGCGATAAGCGCCTTTGCGAGTTGCAGGCTCCGAATCCACGAGGCGCACGCATCGAGTACGTCAAAGCAGGTCGCGCGGGTTAGGCCCAGTTCCGCCTGAAAAATGTTGGCCATCGCGGGCTCCAGCCAGCCGCGCCCGACGCCGGCATAGATGAGGAGGTCGACATCGGCAGGCGACACACCGCTGCGCTTCAAGGCGAGCTGGCCCGCACGCATTCCAATGGTGAAGGCTTTCTCTCCTTCAGCACGGTGGTAACGAACTTCCGTTCCTGAGAAGCGAAACGATAGCTGCATTCGTTGCTGGAGTTCCTTGAGCTCGTTGTCGGAAAACCGCGCCCGATTACGACGCAGCATCTCTTCGATGAGATCCTGGTTCGTGACTTTCTTGCTCGGAAGGGCGTGGGCGACGTGGAGGATTTTCATTGGCTAGGCAGCATGCAATCGGCGAAAAGGAGCGAGCATGGTAAGCGGTTGGAATTAAGCCAACAACAACTGAAATATTGAACCATGACCGAAAAGAGAGATAGCATATCAACCCAAGAGATCAAAAAGATGATGGCTATGACAGGGATTTTTACGCTCCGATGGTGGGAACGGTAATTCAGGAGTCTTGGAGACGGAGATGACGAGAGAAGCGAGCATGATTCGGCGAGACACGCGCGCATTTTTAGGGATCGGCCGAAGGCGGACCCGAGCGCGGGTCGCGTTGCAAGTCCCGCCAGTTTTTAGTGGCGGAACGGGCAAGTCTTTGGTCCGTGAATTGACCCAATCCTATCGGCCTTGACCTTCCCAGCCGTCTTCTACCATCATCCGCTCATGAACGACATTCCCAAGCCGCTTCAACGGCAGGCGCCCGGGCGCCCGAAGGGATTTTTTGATCCGTTTGAGCATCTTCGCTCTTTGCGGTATGCTCGCAAAACCATGCCAGCCTGCCCGCCGATATCCTGAATAGTGCCAATTCCTCGTAAGGCAATACCGCACACTGATGTAAACGACAATGGAACGCCACTGATGTTCAACGCCACGACGCTCACCGAGCTCATCAAATCCAATCGCAACGTCCCGCGCAGCATCACCTACGTGGAGGGCGAGCAGAACGAGCGCAATGTCGCGTTCGCAGATCTATACGAGCGTGCGCTCGGCATTTTGCATGCGCTCCAAAAGCTCGGCGCAAGGCCCGGCGACAAGCTGGTTCTCTTCCTTGCCGACAACGAGCACTTCATTGACGCTTTTTGGGCCGCCGATTCTAGGCGGAATAGTTCCGGTTCCTGTCGCGCCTGGCATCACTGATGAGCACCGCCGCAAGCTCCTGCGTATCGCGCGGAAGCTTGGAAAGCCCTTCATCTACACGGATCGCCGTTCCCTTGAGCGCGTGGAAGCCTTTGCCACGCAGGCCAAAGAGCATGCGGCGTTCGCGGAGCTGCTGAGAAACCGAACGCTTCTCGCCGATACCATCGATGGCACCGCGGGTGCAGGAAATATCCATCAGGCCCGACCGGACGATGTGGCGGTAATCCAGTTCTCGTCAGGCTCAACGAGCGAGCCCAAGGGCGTTGTGCTTACGCATCGAAACATCGTCGCCAACGCGCGCGGCGTCACCGAACGAGCGGGGTTAAGCGAGGAGGATGTGAGCCTCTCGTGGATGCCCCTTACGCACGACATGGGCCTTATCGGCTTTCATATCTGCGTGTTTGCGAACGGCGGGCATGTCAATCTGATGCCGACCGAGCTCTTTATACGCCGTCCGCTGCTGTGGCTCACCTTGGCCGCGCGCAAGCGCGCGACTATCCTTTGCTCGCCGAACTTCGGATACCGGCACTATCTGAAAGCGCTTGATGACCGTCCGATCGAGGGGCTGGATCTCTCGTCGGTTCGTCTGATCTTCAACGGCGCTGAGCCGATCTCGGTGGATTTGTGCAACGAGTTCCTGGACCGCCTGGCGCCAGCCGGGCTCGCTCCGGGTGCGATGTTTCCGGTGTATGGCCTCGCGGAAGCCTCTCTGGCCGTAACCTTCCCGCCCGTCGGCAGACCGTGCCGTTCAGTCACGTTCAATCGTCGTCGCCTGGGCTCAGGCAAGCGCGTTGAGACCGTTGTGGCGAATGACAAAAACGCTGTTGTGTTCATGGCTGTCGGAAGCGCCATTCCTTATTGCCGCGTTCGCATCGCCGACGATGAGGATCGCGCTCTTCCGGATGGGCAAGTCGGGCACATTCACATCAGCGGAGAAAACGTCACTAAGGGCTATTTCGAGAATCCGGAGGCGGATGCAGTCGCGCTCACGGTTGACGGCTGGCTGCGCACGGGTGACCTAGGTGTTGTCCACGAGGGAGAACTCTATATTACCGGGCGCGCCAGGGAGATTATTTTCGTCAACGGCCAGAACTACTATCCCCAGGATTTGGAGAGCATCGCCCAGCAGGTGGAAGGTCTCGGACTCGGAAAGGTCGTCGCGGCAGGCGCACGCTCGCGCAACGCACAAACGGATCAGCTCGTCATCTTTGTGATACACCGCGCGAATCTGCGGGATTTCGTACCGGTTGCAGCCGAGGTTGCGCGTCTTATCAATGAGCGTGCAGGACTGGAAGTTTGCGAAGTCGTCCCGGTGAAGCGCATTCCGAAGACCACCAGCGGCAAGATTCAGCGCCATCTGCTCGAGCAGAGCTACATCGCCGGAGACTTTGCCGCGGAGCTGGCCGAGTTGCGCGCTCTGCGCGAGGCGGTCCGGGGTCCGGTCTCGACATTGCGGACCCAGATCGAGGAGAAGATTGGCAAGATCGTGAATGCCGCTCTCGAAGGTAAGAAAATTGACATTCACGACGATCTTTTCGAAGTGGGTGTGAACTCGCTAAAACTCGTCGAGATTCACGAACAGATCGACCGTGAATTTCCCGGACGGATCGACCTCATGGAACTTTTCGACTTCTCGACGATCGCCGAGCTGACGCGGCGCCTCGAAACGAAACTTGCAAGCGCGTGACTAAGCCAGTTGATAGTTGATTGTTGATAGGCCTCAGGGGGGACTCAGTTCTATCGACCACCATCAACGATCAACTACTCAACAATCAACCTCTGGCTTTCAAGTCGCAAGGCGCTCGCACGCGGTGACCGTATTGGCCATCAGCATGGCAATGGTCATCGGGCCAACACCTCCGGGCACCGGCGTGATGGCGGCGCATCGGTCTGCGACAGCGTCGAAGTCCACGTCGCCGACAATGCGGTATCCTTTGGCCGTATGAGGGTCATCGATGCGGTTAATGCCGACATCGATCACCACCGCATCCTTACCAATGTGATCCGCGCCAAGGAAATGCGGACGACCGATTGCGGCGATAACAATGTTCGCGCAGCGTGTGATCCCCGCAAGATCGCGAGAGCGCGAATGGGCGACGGTGACGGTGGCGTCACCGCCCTTCCCGCGCCTCATGAGCAGGAGCGCCATCGGCTTTCCGACGATCATGCTGCGCCCTACGACCACGGCGTTTGCGCCGGTTGTTTCGAACCCGATTTCTTGGATAAGACGGATGCAGCCCAACGGCGTGCACGGAACGAATCCTGTGGGGTCATCCGTCGCGAGCTTGGCCACGTTAATAGGATGAAAGCCGTCGACATCCTTTGCGGGGTCGATGGTTTCGACGACGGCCTGCTCGTTGATGTGGTGGGGTGGAGGGGATTGGACGAGGATGCCATGAATGAGCGGGTCCGCATTCAGTTCACGCACCAGCGTGACGAGCCTTTCCTGAGGCGTGTTGGCGGGAAGCTCATGTTTGACCGAGTGCAGGCCAAGCTCGGCAGCCTTCTTGTCCTTGGAGCGCACATACGTCCGCGATGCCGGATCTTCGCCGACGAGGATCACTGCGAGCCCAGGGCGCAATCCGCGCTTTGCAAGCGAGGCGATGCGCTGCTTGCTTTCTTCGTGAACTTTTTGTGCGATTCCCGCGCCGTCAATCCGCTTCATTTCGCAAGAGTGTTTCCACCAGCGACCGCATGGCTTCAAATTCCTTGTCAGTCAATTCGCGCGGCACGCGTATGGGATTGTCCACGGTGACCGACACCTTCGAAAAAGGCAACGGGATGATGAAGCCGTCCCAGGTTTTTATGCGCAAACAGCTTGAAAACTTTGCATGCACCGGAGCGATGGGAGTAGCGGTCAATTGTGCCAGCGAGATTGCGCCCGGCCCGAACGAATACCGCGGACCGCGCGGGCCGTCGGGCGTGATAGCGATGTCGCACCCGTTCCCGGCAAGATCGACGAGTTCGCGCAAGGCGCGCGATCCCCGTCGCGAGCTAGATCCTCGTACCGCGTCCATGCCGAACCGGCCAACGAGTTGGGCAAGGATCTCGCCGTCGCGGCTCGCACTGGTCAAAACATTGACACCTTTGCGTGTTTTCACCGGGTATTGCCGGATGAAGGCCAGCGTGATGCCAAGAATACGATTGTGCCAGAAGCACATGATGACCGGGCTCCTTAGAACGTTCCTCGTAAAGCCCGTGCGGTCCTCAAAGTCCAGGCGCAGTGTCAGGAACAGCAGGCGCAGGATTTTCGAGCCAAGGATGGCGAGAAGGCGTTCGCGGGTCACCGTTCTTTCGAGAGCGTTTGGAGAAGAATGCGCCGCAATACGGGGCGCGCCAGATCAGCGAGCGTAGAATTTGCATAGGCCACCCACGCAATGCCGCTTGTTGTGTCGAGCGGGGCATCTGGAAAACCGCCGAGAGGATGCTCATAGACGACGCCTCCCTCAGAAAGGAGAAGTGCTCCGGCGACGTCGTAAGGATGGCAAACGAGAGAGGAGTCCAGACCGAGATGGGTCAACACAAGGGGACGCAAGTCCCCAACCATCCGGTCGTGTCCGGCGAGCAGTTCGTAAAATGCGCCTCCGCTACAAATGTATTGGTCGTCGAACACGGTGGGCGAAGCATCGCGTCCGATGCCGACCAACTCATCCCAGAGTTGTTCCTCTATTCGCGCCGTAAGGGCGCGGCCTTCTGGAAAAAACTTGGCCATCCATGCGAATCCATGCCGAAAACCGCGTGCGTTCGAGGGAGCGAGCGAGAGGGGCGAGGCGCTGCCATCCATGACGTTCACGGCGCTTGCGACGAGGCCCCCTCCGCGCATGGCGCTCACCTGGTCAGCGCGCCATTGCTTCCTGGTGGGCAGTTCAGTCATCGACGCCACGACGATATCGGACAGTCTTGTCGCTTCCCCGCGTTGTGGCGCGATACCGGACAGTGCCCACGCGCTGCGCTTGTCGTACATGATTCCGCGGGTGCCATCGATCGGGTCGATGAGGCATTTCCATTTGGTGTCCAACCGGGGGATTCCGCGTGGAAAGCAAAGGGGCTCCTCGAGTCCCTCCATGACAACCTCGACCGGCTCGGCACCTGGCCATTGCGCTTCAAACCATCCGCGAATGGCTTCTTCACCGAATTTGTCGATCTCATAGATCGTGTCCGCGATGGAATGGCTGGCGACCGACGATAGCGCCTCCGCGCTCATCGAGCGCCGCCCTTCAATGACGCGCTCGCGAATGCTGCCACCCAGGGAACAAAGAAGCTGGCGGAGGGCCTCCAGTGTCATGTTGCTTATTGAAGGCATCTCAGAAGAACAGTGCTATGGGCTGGCGCCTTCCGGCGAGACCATCTGAGGGGCGGCAAGCGTGGGACTGGGAGAAGGCATGGCAACGGGTGGCGGCGCGACCTCCGTTGAAGGAGCCGGAGGCGTTGGTTCCGGAGAAGGGTTTGGTGAAGGCGATGGCAAAGGAACAGGGGTCGCGGAAGGAGCCGTGGCTGCGGAAGGAGTTGCAGTGGCAGAGGGAGTTGCGGTGGGAGTGGGAGTAGGCCAGGGGGGAACGATGTCGTTCCAAGCGTGAAGTTCCGGGACTGTGCCCCCGATTTCGTCGAGGAACTGTTCGCATTTTTCCCGCCAATGGAGGAGGTCGGGCGGGCCGGGTTTTTCGGCGGTTCCGGGGAAAACGAGATAGCTGACTTTGATGTTATTAACTGCGCGGCTAAGAGCTGAAGCCCTCGGGTTGAGTTCCTTGCAAATCCGCCCCGAGGCTTCGCCAATCTTATTGGACGGCCCGGCGTCTCCGACGATAGCCGGATAAATCTTCCCGTTGTAAATCACGGCAGCATAGTCGCCGATCGAGGGCGAAAAGGCTTCGGTGTTGTCCGCGACCATGAAGCTCGGGACGACGATAAACGGATCTGCATCGGAAATAAGGAAGCTTTTGGATTTCAGTTCAGAAATGACGCGGTGTGTTTCGTCGAGGGACCGTTTCAGCTCGCGGTTTCGTTCAGGGCTAAGGCCTTTAAGAGAAAACTCCTGTTTGAGACCTTCGAGCTTGTTTTCATAGAGCGAGAGGACTGGATTGGGGCGATCGGTGAGTTTGGCCCATCGGTAGCTGGTTTGGGGCTGAAAGGTGGGGGAAGTCGCGTCGATGGCAAAATTTCGGTCGCCATCGGAGCCGTCGCTATTCAAGTCCATATCAGCCTGCATGAGAAGGGCCTTGCGGCCGGTATCGGGATGTTGCAGTTCGAGGATCGTCTCGCAATCGTAAAAGTTATGGCGGGAGAGAAGCAGGTCCAGGCGGTTGAGCCGTTCGCGCAGATGCTCGATTTTATTCTCGTAGAGCTTAGCAAAGTAAGGCGAGACACGCGCCGTGTCGACGAGACGAGTCAACTGGCTGAGGACTTCGGTTAGCTTCGGGTCATTGCCGGCGAGCTCTTCCAGGGTGCGGCTGGGATTCGGCAAGTTGGCCGTGAAAGTGATTTGGATCTTGTAGCTGTCGTCCGCGTTGCGCTCAACCGAGGCCGGCTTTTCGCTTTGTGGGGTTTCGAATTTGCTGAAGAGAGTAATTCCATTGAAGAGTTGGGAAACATCCAACGTCTTGCGAGGTATCGTAGGGGTTGGTGTCGGCGTCGGCAGTGGCGCGGGTGTCACGGACGGCGTGGCCGTTACGATTGGAGCGGGCGTCGGTGGCGGCTGGTATTTCGGCGGCTTACAGGCGCTTAGGATTAATAAAAGCCATGGGAGAAATCGGCGCATCATCACGCGTAATTGACGAAGGCCGCGGCGATTTCGGCGGGAAGATAGAAGAACAGCCCCCACATCCAGAAAAGCGCGCTCAAGAGCAGCATGGGAAACCAGCGAGAAGAGTGCACAGAAGAGGGCGCCATGTGTCGCGGACAAATAACAGCCCACTGGCGAATCGTGCAAGCTGGTTGCCCCCTCACAATCCACATCGACGCCTTCGGCGGATCTTCACGCACTGCTTCGGAAGGAAAACGTCAGCGAATTCTCACTTACCGCATCGCGTAAAAACTTGCCCTCCAGCAGGGAAAAGCGCCAGAAGCAATCTCCCGACATGATTATTTCCCAAGAGATCCGTGGTTTTGTTTGCGCGACGGCCCACCCGGACGGCTGTAGGGCCCATTTTCAGCGGCGGATCGATTGCGCTAAATCGAAACCCTCGCCAAGAAATGCCCCCAAGCGCGTGCAGGGCATCCTCCTCTGTCGTCTTGTGGTTTCCTTTGTATGTTTGTTGCTCGGCGAGATACGCCTGCCAGCGCAGGTGTGGAATGGCACTAGTGGGGTGAATTGGACTACAGGAGCCAACTGGGCTGGTGGATTGGTGCCAACTTCCACGGCGGCAATCCTGCCCGCATCGACACGGACCAGGCGACCGCGACATTCAACGCTCCAACCCCCTTCTCTCCCACAATCAATGCCTCGGTTGCGACCGGTCGCTTGCTTTTCACTGCTCCCAGGCTCTCCAGTTTGCCCGCGAGCCCTTGCATTTGCGCGCGAACTCTTGTTGATTTCGCTCCCGTGACATGGTCGGCCGCCCGCTTCAATATTTAACGATTTTTCTTACCTGCTTTATCGATGTTTTGGGCTTTGGGATCGTCATTCCAGTATTGCCGCTTTACGCTGAGTACTTTGGAGCGACCGCGGTGCAGATTGGCTGGCTGGTGGGCATTTTTTCGCTGGCGCAGTTCTTTTTCGCGCCGATTTGGGGGAAGGTATCTGACCGCGTCGGGCGCAAGCCGGTGCTGCTCGTCGGTCTCGTGGGCACGGTGGCGGGCTACATGCTGATGGGCTTGGCCGATACGGTTTTGATGCTTTTCGTTGCGCGATTGATCGATGGAATATCAGGGGCAAACATCGGCGCGGCACAGGCTTATCTTGCCGATATCTCGACTTCGGAAAACCGCGCCAAGGCCATGGGGCTTCTTGGAGCTGCTTTCGGCCTGGGATTTGTGTTTGGTCCCGCCCTTGGAGGATGGGCGAGCGTTACTTTCAACTACTCCGCACCGATGTTCATCGCCGCGGGGCTCGCCCTGGCAAACTTCTTTTTTGTGATGTTCTGTCTGCCAGAATCCCGCCAGCCGGGAGCGAGGCCCAAGCGAAATGAGCCGCTCTTCCCGCACCTTCTTGACCACGTCGAGCGGAGGACCTACGCGTGGAGTATTGCGAGCTATTTTCTCGTAATCGCCGGCTTCTCGATGATGACGGCGATTTTTGCGCTCCTGCTTTGGCATCGCTTCGGCCTTGATGCGCTGCACACGGGCTACATTCTGGCGGGCATCGGCATTCTTGGCGTGGTTATCCAGGGGGGGTTGATCGGCCGGCTCGTAAAGCGCTTCGGCGAACCTCCTCTGGCGCTTGCAGGTGCAGTGCTTATGTGCATCGGCTTGTGCGGACTTGCCCTTAGCTCAGGCATGAAATGGATGCTTGCCGCCACCGCCGCTGTCGGAATCGGAAACAGCCTCCTCATGCCAACACTTTCGGCCATGGCGTCACGAAGCGCGGAGGCAAGCTGGCAGGGCCGGGCGCTGGGAGTTGTGCAATCTAGCGGCAGCCTGGCGCGCTGGGTGGGGCCGATGGTGGCAGGACTGCTTCTGAGCGCGCAGCTTCATCGCGGCAGCGGAGCTTACGCCCTCTGGCCTCTGCTGGCATCGGCCGCCTGCCTCTTTGCCGCCGCGCTGGCGGTGTCTGCCCTCGCCGGACGCGGTGTTCGCGCCGGAGTGGCAGAGCAAGCGGGATGACGGGTCGCTGCAACCGGAAGTTGAAGCGCGGGGCGGTTTTGATGAAACTTGTAGCGCGGTGGAACCTCGCGGCCGCTGCGAGCTGCCTGCAACAGTGTTCGTTTGCACGCCTGGCGCTTTGGACGCATGTCAAGACTCAGGTTGAGGCGAATTGGCGCTCTGCTACGTTGAGGGAGTGCTACAGGGTGCCATCTCTTTCTTCTGGATTGCGTTTTTCGCCGACGGGGTCTTTTCGCTGACTGATGAACTGGCTTCCCTTGCTGGCGGATTCCCAACAATTACCGCGGCGCGAGGCGTGGTTGCGTTTGTGGTGCTTCTTGGAAGTGTCCCGATGGCGGGAGTTGTCGGTTTGACGCCGCGGGCGCCGAAGCGAATTCTGGTTCCGTTGATCCTTTTCACGTGGTGGGCCGGGCCCGCCATGGCTTTTCCCTTGGCCCTTTGGAACATTTCGCATTTGGCCCTCGGCCTTGCCATCGCTCAGGTGTTGCTGGCTTTAACAGTCTGGTCCGTTTTCCACGGCGGCCGCTGGAATCAGCCGTTTACCGTAAACGAGACGCCGGCATTTTCCTGGAGATACCTGCTTCTAGCGGGGCCGGCGACGGCTTTTCTGTTTTTCGTCTTGGCGTTGACCTCCACACTCTTGGGGCTTTCCACACAGGTCGAGTTGCATACCAGCGGCTACGTCCGGGTGCGCCTGGACGGTATCTACGTGGTGGAGCGCACGTTCCAATCCGGAGATCGCGAGGTGCGCCTCGCCGGGATGATCCATGTAGCAAGCCGGGAGTTCTATTCCGGTCTGCTGTCAGGGATCGATCCGGCAGTGCCATCGATCGTGCTCGTGGAAGGAGTCACAGATCGAAAGCGTCTTCTTGGTGGAAAGACTTTGAGTTATGAGCGCCTTGCGAGGTTGCTGAATGTTATTCCTCAGTCGAACAGCGTCTTTTCGGAGAGGGTCGTCGCCGGTCTGAGCGGACAGAAGAGCCGAGCTACGGACGGCGAGCGGGGGTCCGAACGATCGAAAGGGCTGGGAATCGATTTCAAGCATGCGGACGTCGATGTGGAGACCTTTCACCCGCAGACCATAGCGTTCATTCTCGCGGTGATCGGCCTTTTTCAGAGCGCTGATTTTCGCGAGTTCGTAAGCACCCTGGCTGATCCATCATCCCCGATCGCGGATGAAAACACACAGGCGCAAGTTATGGAGGATATATTGTTCGCGCGGAACCGGCGGCTTGCTTCCGAGATCGAATCCTCGCTGAGGGACTATCGCAGCATCATTGTTCCTTGGGGGGCGATGCATTTGCCGGAAATCGAGTCCTGGTTGCAGACGCGCGACTTCGTCGAGAGTGGCGAGGTCGCACGCAAAGCGCTTGGTTTTTGGTAAAACGCTTGAACACGCAACGCTGATGGCCTAATTCCATGCCCCCGCCCGTTTTTCTCCTGTCGGGGTCGGGCGAAAATCGAGTGGCTTTTTGATGAAGATTATCGACCGGTATATTGGCATCAGCGTGATCGCGACGGCCTTCTTTGGCGTTGTCGTCCTGAGTCTCGTGCTTGTGCTCGGCAATCTTTTTAAACAGCTGCTCGATGTCTTGATCAATAACCCCGACGTCCCCATCGCGACAGTGCTTGCATTCATGGCGCTGGTTCTCCCCTTTTCGCTGACCTTCACGATCCCGTGGGGTTTCCTTACCGCGCTGCTGCTCGTATTCGGACGAATATCCGCCGACAACGAGCTGGTTGCGCTGAAGTCCAATGGAGTGAGCGTTCCGCGCATCTGTATTCCTGTGTTCGTGCTTGCGGTCCTGCTTTCAGCGGTTTGTTTTTGGATCAATATCGAGGTCGCGCCCCGTGCCGAGCAGCAAATGACCAAGACAATCGTGGACATCGCTACCAGCAATCCCGCGGCTCTCTTTCGTGCCGATCAGGTAGTGGATCAGTTCCCGGACCGCCGTGTGTATGTTGGCGCCAAGGACGGAGACAGGCTCAAAAATCTGATCGTTTTCGAGCTCAACGAGAACAACGAGCCGATAAAAATGGTTTATGCCCGAGAGGGAGTTCTCACTCCCGATCCTGCAAATACTCGTCTCTTGCTCAGATTGTTCAACGCCCGATTCGAAGAACGGGATAAACAGGATCCACGGGACCTAACGAAGATCCGTCAGGGAATCGAGGTTAATGAGGGCGTGTTTCCCATTTCGCTCGAAGAGTTTTACAAGGAATATCTTAGTGGCCGCAGACTCAGTTCCTACACTCTCCCGGAGTTGATAAATTATCTTAAGGGCCTTGTTGGGCAGGAGCAATTGAGGGCAACCGTCGAACTTCACAAGCGCTTTGCCTCCTCGCTCGCCTGCGTGGCCTTCGCGTTGATCGCAATCCCTCTTGGCATTACAGCCCACCGCAAGGAAACATCCGTGGGCTTCGCACTGAGCCTAATCATCGCTTTCACTTACTTCTTCTTCATCATCATGGCGGACACGTTCCGCGGCGATGCGGCGGCGCATCCGACCATTCTGATCTGGGTTCCCAACATACTTTTTATGACTCTTGGGAGCGTCCTCTTCTGGCGGCTTTCCAAAAAATAAGCAAAAATCGCCTTGCCCAGGATCCGGTTTCGTGATTGCTTTCTGGCCCCTTTTCCGCCCGCGTCGGCGGCCTCTCACTTATGGCAAAAGAAATCGTCGGACAGATCAAGTTACAAATTCCCGCTGGTCAAGCAAACCCCGCTCCACCGGTCGGTCCCGCGCTGGGTCAGCAAGGCGTCAACATCATGGCCTTCTGCAAAGAATTCAATGCTGCCACGCAGAAGCAGGCCGGGGACATACTGCCGGTTGTCATTACTGTCTACAAGGACAAGACGTTTTCCTTCATAACCAAATCGCCTCCTGCTTCGGTGCTTCTGAAAAAAGCCGCCGGTTTGGCAGCAGGGTCGAAAGAGCCGAATAAAGCGAAGGTCGCCAAGCTCTCAAAAAAGCAAGTGATGGACATCGTGAAGGTGAAAATGAAGGACCTCAACGCTCGCAGCGAAGAAGCTGCCTTTCGCACCATTTGCGGTACGGCTCGTCAGATGGGCATCGAGATCAGCGACTAGCCCGCTTGTTATGGTGTGGGTGGACGAATCCCCTGGCGGCCAAATGATTAGCAAGATGGCCCGCCAGAGTGGAAGACATGCGGGCTAGCTTTGGGCTAGCTTAACTTCAGCCTGATTCGGCGTTTCGGATTTTCACGCGTCCTGCTTCAGAGAATCCGGCGAGGAAAAGGGGCTCATCCCCCGTCCCTTCGTATTGGAGTTGCAATTACCGGCGTTCGCGGTAGCCGCCGCTTTTGCCGCCGTGCTGGTGGCGCCGCTGTTGTCCGCCGGCGCCGCCTCCAAAGTCGCGGCGTGGAGGACGTTCTTCGCGCGGCCGGGCTTCATTGACGATCAGGTTGCGTCCGTCAACATTCTTGCCGTTGAGGGCCTCGATTGCCTTTTGCGCCTCTTCGGCAGTCCCCATCGTGACAAAGCCAAATCCGCGCGGACGCTGAGTCATCTTGTCCATAACGAGCATGGCTTCGGTCACGGTGCCGAACTGGGCGAAAAGTTCCTCGAGCGCTCCTTCAGTGGTTTGGAAGGAGAGGTTACCTACATAGAGTTTCATGATATTGCGATATGGTTTTGGCCATCGCCAATTCTCAGAGCATCAGGCGCAGACGGCATATCGCTATACTACGTTCAAGCTTCGAAAAATCGCGTTCTAACCGGGTGTCAGATTCCGAATTTTTGGAGGAAAGTAAAGCGAAGTTTTTTTCCGCCGATAGCCCGGAAAAGTTCATGGAAAATGCAGGATCTTCGAATCAAGCTCTTGACTCGTGTAGCGATGTGGATATGGTTTCAAGTTCGTCTCTGTTCCGCGTAGCGGACAGTTCGAGTTAACTTCAAGAACGCAGGAGACCCGCGTCCCGGGTCGCTCGCACTGCAAAAACATGCAAAAAACCCGCAGCAAACGTTATCGAGCCGCCGCCGAAAAGGTGGACCGCAAGCGCAAGTTTCCGCTCCTCGAGGCGATCAAGACTCTGAAAAGCTTTACGCCGACAAAGTTCGACCAGACGGTCACCTTGTCCTTCAAGCTGGGAGTTGATCCCAAACAGAGCGATCAAATGGTGCGCGGCACCTGCCCGCTCCCGCATGGCAGCGGAAAGACGGTTCGTGTCCTGGTCTTTGCCACGGGGCCCGCCGCGGATGCCGCCAGGGACGCGGGCGCGGAATTCGTAGGATTCGAAGATTTGATCAAGAAGGTCACCGGCGGCTTTTCTGATTTTGATGTGGCCATCGCTACCCCATCCGCCATGTCTGAAGTAAAAAAACTTGGAAAAATTCTTGGTCCCCGCGGCCTCATGCCGAACCCGAAAGCCGGAACGGTCACCGATGACACCGCCAAGGCCGTCAAGGAAGTCAAGGCCGGACGCGTGGAATTTAAGCTCGATAAGAACGCGAACGTTGCGGTGCCTGTCGGGAAATTTTCTTTTGCCGAGGACGCGTTGATGCAGAACGGCAGCGCGGTCATCGAGGCAGTCGTCAAGGCAAGGCCGGCTTCCGCCAAGGGTTCGTTTGTCGAGGCAATCACCCTTGCGGCCACCATGAGTCCGGGGGTCAGCGTTGATCCGTCCCCTTTCCTCAAGAACTAAATTTCTCTGCTATGAGACCGGAAAAAGCCACCATCGTTGCCGACATCCAGGCAAAGCTAAAGAACTCGCCTTTCCTGCTAATTGCCGACTATACCGGCATGCAGGTCAAGCACTTTGAGGAATTGCGCACGCGCCTCGGGCGTGTCGACGCCGAAATCCACGTCATTAAGAATACCTTCGTCAAACGCGCGATCAAAGCCCTGGGGCTCCCGGAGTTGAACGGCGTTCTCAATGGCCAAACTGCCATGGTCACCGGCGCGAATGACATCTGCGCCGCGGCCAAGGTACTCAAAACGTTTGTCGCGGAATTCGAGCGGCCGCTGGTCAAGGCGGGCATCCTTGACGACGCCGTGCTGAATGCCGAGCAGATCAAAGTGCTTGCGGACCTCCCATCAAAAGAGATCCTGCAGGCCAAACTCCTTGGCCTGCTCCTTGCTCCGGCGATCAAGCTCGTGCGGGTCCTCAACGAGCCTGCTGCCAGCCTGGCGCGCGTTCTCAAGGCGAAAGCCGAAGCAACAAGCCAATAGCGACAACAACAAGTGAACGGCGATCGGGCCGTTTCTGCATAATACTTAGATTTCCCGCGGCGTCCGAAGCCGCGCTGCGGGCAGCAACACAACAACGGTTCCTTGTCGGGCTGACGGCTGTCGGCCTCAAATGCCCTGAGGCTTCGGGGTGCGACAACACCAAGAATAAAAAAAATGGCAGACACACAAAACCTCGTGGATCAGCTCAGCGCGCTTACTGTTTTGGAGATCGCTGATCTGGTAAAGCAACTCGAAGAAAAATGGGGTGTGAGCGCCGCAGCGCCCGTTGCGGTAGCCGCCGGAGCCCCCGCAGGGGGAGCCGCCGCTCCTCCTGTCGAAGAGAAGACCGCCTTTGACGTCGTTCTCAAGGAGGCCGGGGGCAACAAGATCGCGGTCATCAAGGAAGTCCGCGCCGCTGTTGCCGGCCTCGGCCTCGCAGAGGCCAAGGCGCTGGTCGAGAGCGCTCCCAAAGCCCTCAAGGAGGGCATCACCAAGGAAGAAGCCGAGGAGATCAAGAAAAAGATCGAAGCGGTCGGCGCCAAGGTCGAAATCAAGTAAGCTTCCTTCCCGCAAGAGCCGGGACGCAGGCCAAAAAATTTTCCAAGATTTTTAGCTTGCGTTCCCGGTTGCACGGTTCACTATCAATAATTCCGCCGATTCACGTCGACTCAGCTTTCTGCACCGTTCGGAAAAACGCTTACAATTTGCGTCCCCGCACGAGCCAAGGAAACCCCTTTCCGGCTCGCGCGGCGGCGTTTTGTCTTTTTCGGTTCTAGCAGCCAGGGCGCGTTGAACGGCACCGTACTTCGATCACTCTACCGCCATGTCTGAACGCATTCACTTCGGCAAACTTAAAGAAGCCATCGAGCCCCCGAATCTCATCGAGCTTCAGATCAATTCTTACAACGAGTTCTTCCAAAAGGAGGTTGAACCTTCCCGTCGCAAGAGCGTGGGATTGCAGGCGGTTTTTAGGGAATTTTTTCCGATTTTTGGGTTTGAAGAGAAGTCGAGTTTGGATTTTGTCAGCTACGAGCTCGGCGAGCCGAAGATGTCGGCCATCGAATGTCAGCGCGAAGGCCAGACCTTCAGCGCGCCGCTCTACGTAACCTTTCGTTACAAGGATGACAAGAGCACCAAGGAGGAAAAGGTCTATATGGGAGAGATCCCGCTCATGACGCCTCAGGGGACTTTTGTGATCAACGGGGCAGAGCGTGTGGTGGTCAGTCAGCTTCACCGTTCGCCGGGCATCTGTTTCGAAACGAGCGTGCATCTCAACGGGAAGCTTTTGCACGGCTTCCGCATCATTCCCGATCGCGGTTCTTGGATCGAGGTGCAGTTTGACACCAGTGATCTGCTTTACGTTTATCTGGATCGGCGCAAGCGGCGTCGCAAATTCCTTGCGACGACCTTTTTGCGCGCGCTCGGCTACCCGTCCGACGAGGATATCATCAAGCTGTTCTATGAGATCATTGAGCTCAATCTGAGTGAGAATCTCGATGAGGAAGAGATAAGCACGAAGGTTCTCTTCGAAGATATTCGTGACGGGGAAATCACGGTGGCGCGGGCGTTTGAGCCGCTAAATGCCGCGACAATCCGCCAGCTCATGGCTCTTGGTCACAAGAGCGTGAGGGTCGTGGACACGAAGCAGGACGATACGATCATCAAGTCGCTGAAGAAAGATCCGGCGCACGATGAGGAGGAGGCCCTGAAGGACATCTACCGCAAGCTGCGTCCAGGCGATCCGCCAACCGTGCAAAACGCACGGAGCATGCTGAAGCGGCTTTTCTTCGATCCGAAGCGCTACGATCTCGGACGTGTTGGACGCCATAAGATCAATCAAAAACTCGGGCTCCAAGTCAGTGAAGGCGAGCGCATTCTTGTTAAGGACGACTTCATCGCCGCGATGAAGTATCTCGTCGAACTCCGCAAGGGGGAGGGGATGACCGACGATATCGATCACCTTGGCAGCCGCCGCGTCCGCACCGTGGGAGAGCTTCTTGCAAACCAATGCCGGGTGGGCCTTGCCCGCACGGAACGCCTCGTGCGCGAACGAATGACCCTTTTCGATGCCGGCGTGGACCAGATTACGCCGCAAAAGCTGATCAATCCCAAATCGCTCAGTGCCGTCGTCCGCGACTTCTTCGGCCGTTCACAACTGAGCCAGTTCATGGATCAGACGAACCCACTCTCCGAGCTCACCCACAAGCGCCGTCTTTCCGCGCTTGGGCCGGGTGGATTGAGTCGCGATCGCGCGGGCTTCGAGGTCCGGGACGTTCATCCGTCCCACTACGGGCGCATCTGCCCGATTGAAACGCCGGAAGGCCCAAACATCGGCCTGATCAGTTCACTGAGCACATTCGCCCGGGTGAACGAATTCGGCTTCATTGAAACTCCTTATCGGAAGGTCAGCGATGGCACCGTTACCGAAGAAGTTGTCTACCTTAGCGGAGATCGCGACGAGAACTTTTACATTGCCCAAGCCAATGCGCATGTGGATTCGCAAGGGCGGTTCACCGAGGAAAAAGTCTCGACGCGCTACCGCGGCGATTTTCTCGAGGTGGAACCTGCTAAGGTGCAGTACATGGACGTCTCGCCCAAGCAGCTGGTTTCCGTCGCAGCGGGGCTCATCCCTTTTCTCGAACACGACGACGCTAACCGTGCGCTCATGGGCTCGAACATGCAGCGTCAGGGTGTTCCGCTGCTGGTTTCCGACTCGCCCCTGGTGGGCACGGGACTTGAGGCCCGTGTCGCACAGGACTCCAAGGCCGTCGTGCTGTCCGAGGGGGCCGGGGTCGTGGCTTCGGTCACGGGCAGCCAGATCGTCGTCACGCCGGACGGCGCATTGCCCGATGGAAAGAGGAAAATCAAATCTGATCCCGTCAACGGCGTATGGGTTTACGAACTGCGCAAGTTCATGCGCTCAAATGCCAGCACATGCATCAACCAGAAGCCGATTGTTTCCAGGGGAGAGCAGGTCAACAAAGGCGACGTCATCGCTGACGGTCCGAATACGGAGAAAGGCGAGCTTGCCCTTGGGCGCAACGTCCTCGTCGCTTTCATGCCTTGGAACGGATACAATTTTGAGGACGCGATCCTCATTTCGGAACGCGTGGTCAAGGAGGATATTTATACCTCGATCCACATCGACGAGTTTGAGATCGGTGCGCGCGACACCAAGCTCGGTCCGGAGGAGATCACGCGCGATATCCCCAACGTCAGCGAAGAGGCCCTGCAGAATCTCGGGCCGGACGGCGTAATTCGCATCGGAGCCGAAGTGAAGCCCGGAGACATCCTTGTCGGCAAGATTACTCCAAAGAGTGAGACGGAACTTGCGCCGGAAGAGCGCCTTCTGCGCGCCATCTTCGGCGAGAAGGCCGCCGATGTGAAGGACACCTCGCTGACCGTGCCGTCCGGCACATACGGCATCGTCATGGACGTGAAGGTTTCCTCCAAGAAGGAGGTCGCCCGCAACAAGATGACGCCGACGGAATCCAAGCGTCAGCAAAAGATGATCATGGAGGACTACAAGAAGCGCAAAGATGAGTTGCACGAGCAGCTCACGGCGGCGCTCTCGAATATCCTTCTTAATGAGAAAATTCCGCTCGACGTGGTAAATGCGCAGACAGGCGAGATCATCATCCCGGCCAACCGCAAGATCACCAAGCAACTCCTTCGCAAGCTAGCCGCTGTGTATGATCACATCGAGATCGACCCGAGTCCGATCCGCAACAAGATCCGCGAGATCATCGGCCAATACGAGCATCGCTTCGAAGATCTTGATCGCGAAAAGGATGAAAATCTCGGCCGCATCGAGAGCGGCGACGACGTGGATCCCGGAATCATCAAGCAGGTGAAGGTCTATGTCGCCAGCAAGAGAAAACTTTCAGTCGGCGACAAGATGGCCGGACGGCACGGCAACAAGGGCGTGGTTGCCAAGATCGTCGCTGAGGAAGACATGCCCTTTCTGTCCGATGGCACCCCTGTGGATATCGTGCTGAACCCTCTCGGCGTCCCAAGCCGAATGAATGTCGGCCAAGTCCTCGAAACGCACCTTGGTGTCGCCGCAAAAGCCTTGGGCTTCAAGGTCGCCACACCGGTCTTCGACGGAATTTCCGAGGAAAAAATCAAAGAATATCTCCGTGAGGCCAAGACGAAGGAAAATTTCACCTGGGTCACGGATACCGGCAAATCGACGGTTTACGATGGCCGCACCGGAGAAGCCTTCGATCAACAGGTCGTTGTGGGCTACATTTACATGCTCAAACTGGGCCACTTGGTTGCGGACAAGATCCACGCGCGTGCGGTCGGCCCATACAGCCTGGTCACGCAGCAGCCACTCGGAGGCAAGGCGCAATATGGCGGCCAGCGCTTTGGCGAAATGGAAGTCTGGGCGCTGGAGGCATATGGCGCTGCATACACTTTGCAAGAGCTGCTCACCGTCAAGTCGGACGATGTCCAGGGCCGCACTCGTATCTATGAGTCCATCGTCAAAGGCGATAATTCGCTGGAGGCAGGTACGCCGGAATCATTCAACGTCCTCATCAAGGAGATGAAGGGACTTGGCCTCGACGTGCGCGTCGGCGGGAAAGAACCCACCTTTACCGAGTCGGTAGCTTAACAGTGCGCGGTTAGCGCATTTACTATCAGAATTCCTATGAAAGAAGTCAATATTGGCGAAATTTTTGGAGAGCAGCGGCCGGTCGGGTT
This sequence comes from uncultured Verrucomicrobiae bacterium, assembly GCA_963810765.1. Taxonomy (GTDB): domain Bacteria; phylum Verrucomicrobiota; class Verrucomicrobiia; order Chthoniobacterales; family Terrimicrobiaceae; genus DASTFP01. Next base: position 466,849 of record CAWEOV010000004.1, on the reverse strand, counting down.
TGACGAGGTAGCCATCACTGTTGCGGCGCCTGACAGCGTTCGCAGTTGGAGTAAGGGTGAAGTCAAGAACCCTGAGACGATCAACTATCGGACGTTCAAGCCGGAAAAGGGAGGCCTATTTTGCGAGCGGATTTTTGGACCGACGCGCGACTGGGAATGTTCCTGCGGCAAGTACAAGCGGATCAAGCATAAGGGCGTGATTTGCGATCGGTGCGGCGTGGAAGTGACGCTCAGCCGGGTGCGCCGGGAGAGAATGGGCCATATTGATCTAGCCGTGCCCGTTTCGCACATCTGGTTCTACAAGTGCATGCCCTCGCGCATTGGCCTCATGCTCGACATGACGAGCAGACAGCTCGAACGGGTCATCTATTACGAGGACTACATCGTCACTGATCCTGGCAATACTCCGCTCCAGAAGTGCCAGCTTTTGACGGAAGCGGAATTCCGGGAAGCGGAGGATCAATACGGAGACGTGTTCGTTGCGGGGATGGGTGCCGAAGCAATCCAAAAGCTCCTCGAACAGACGGATCTGCAGAATCTGAATGATGAGATCGAGCAGCAGATGGGAGCAACGCGAAGCAAGCAGCTTCGCAAGAAGCTTGCCAAGCGGTTGAAGCTTGTGCAGGGCTTTAAGAATTCAAAGACCCGCCCGGAATGGATGGTTCTCAACGTGTTGCCTGTCATTCCGCCCGACTTGCGCCCGCTCGTCCCGCTCGAAGGGGGCCGCTTTGCCACATCCGATCTCAACGATCTTTACCGCCGTGTCATCAACCGCAACAACCGTCTCAAGACCCTGTTGCAGCTTAAGACTCCGGAAGTAATCATCCGCAATGAGAAGCGCATGCTTCAGGAGGCCGTGGACGCGCTTTTCGACAACGGACGCCATGGCCGCGCAGTCACCGGCGCCGCCAACCGTCCGCTCAAATCTTTGAGCGACATGCTCAAGGGCAAGGGCGGGCGATTCCGTCAAAACCTCCTGGGAAAACGGGTGGACTACTCCGGGCGGTCGGTCATCGTGATTGGTCCCGAGCTTAAGCTTAATCAATGCGGCCTGCCCAAGAAGATGGCGCTTGTTCTCTTCGAGCCTTTCATCATCCGACGCCTCAAGGAGCAGGGACACGTCCATACTGTGCGCAGCGCGAAGAAACTCATTGAGCGCCAGACGCCCGAGGTCTGGGACATCCTCGATGAGGTTACCAAGGGACATGCCGTGCTTTTGAACCGCGCTCCGACCCTGCATCGCCTTTCGATCCAGGCTTTCGAGCCGCAATTGATCGAAGGCGAAGCCATTCGTATTCATCCGCTGGTTTGTACGGCCTACAATGCGGACTTCGATGGCGATCAGATGGCCGTCCACGTCCCGCTTTCAGTGGAGGCCCAAATGGAGGCCCGCATGCTCATGCTGGCGCCGAACAACATTTTCTCGCCGTCGAGCGGCAAACCGATTACCACGCCTTCGCAGGATATTCCGCTTGGCTGCTATTATCTGACGCAGAATCCGCGTGGTGAAAAAGGTGACCACCGTTTGCCTTTGTTTGCGGACTCCTCGGAGGTCGAACTCGCCATTTCTGAGGGCGCAGTCAGCACCCACAGCCGGATCCGTTTCAAGAATCCGAATTTCGGCTTGGGCACCGTCTACGGCAGCAAGGAAACGAAGATCCTCGAAACGACCGCGGGCCGAGTGATCTTCAATCAAATCTGGCCCGACGAACTCGGATTCTACAACAAGGTCTGCGGCAAGAAGCAGCTCTCCGACATCATTTGGCGATGCTATAAGGCTGTCGGCCAGCAGCGGACCGTCGAAACGCTGGATCGTCTCAAGGAAATGGGATTCCGCTCCGCCACCAAGGCAGGTATCTCCATTGGTATCACGGACATGATCATCCCGAAGGAGAAGTCCACCCAGCTCGAAAAAGCCTACAGGGAAATCGCCGAGGTGGAGAAGCAATACCGTCGCGGGATCATCACCGACGGGGAGCGCAAGAATAAGGTGCAAGACATCTGGACGCACACCGGTGAGGAACTAGCCAATGCGCTCTTCCGCACGCTCGAATATAACGACGGCCGCAAAGACATGAACCCCGTGTTCATGATGGTTGATTCCGGAGCCCGAGGCAACCGCACGCAGGTAAAACAGCTTGCCGGGATGCGTGGTCTGATGGCCAAACCATCCGGCGAAATCATCGAGCGTCCCATCATCTCGAACTTCCGAGAAGGGCTTTCGGTGCTCGAGTATTTCATCTCGACCCACGGCGCGCGCAAAGGATTGGCAGACACCGCTCTTAAGACTGCGGATTCCGGCTATCTTACGCGCAAGCTGGTGGATGCTTCTCAGGATGTCATTATCACTGAAGAGGACTGCGGCACGGTCAACGGCATCATCGTACGCCCGATTTACGAGGGAGACGAGGAGGTCGTAAGTCTTTCGACCCGCATCATCGGACGCACAACCTGTGAGACCGTCAAGGATCCCGTCACCGGCAAGGCTGTTGTCAAATCGGGCCAGATCGTCGACGAGGAAACTGCGGCGGCGCTCGAGAAAATCGGTCTCGAGCAGCTCAAGATACGCTCTGCGCTTACCTGCGAATCCAAGCGAGGCATTTGCGCCAAATGCTACGGACGCAACCTTGCGACCGGCCTTGGCGTCAAGCTTGGGGAAGCGGTTGGCATTATAGCCGCGCAGTCGATCGGCGAGCCAGGCACTCAGCTCACCATGCGCACGTTCCACGTTGGCGGCACGGCCAGCCAAACCTTCAAGCAACCGATCATCAAGGCGAAAAACGAGGGCATCGTGCGTTTCAACGACTTGAAGGTTGTAGAAAGCACCGAGAGCAACTTCGTGGTGCTGAACAAGAACGGCACGGTGAGCGTTCACGCCAGGGATGGACGCGAACTCGAAAGTTATAACATCGTCATTGGCTCGGTCATTTCCATCGCCGATGGCAGCACTGTGAAGAAAGGCGAAACCTTTATCCAATGGGATCCCTACAACGTGCCGATCATCACGGAAAAGGCCGGCAAGATTGAATTCCGCGACATGATTCAAGGCGTGACCATTCGCAAGGAAGTCGATGAAGCGACCGGGGTCATGGGAACCGTTGTCATCGAACACAAGGAAGACCTTCATCCACAAATCGTCATTGTGGGCGAAAAGAGGGAGATCTTCGCAAGCTATTCAATTCCCGCCGGAGCTCATATCGAAGTCAAGGAAGCTCAAAAAGTGCCCGCTGGCACGCGCCTTGCCCGTACCCCGCGCAAGATCGCAAAGACAAAGGATATTACCGGCGGTCTTCCGCGCGTGGCGGAGCTTTTCGAAGCTCGCCGCCCGAAGGATGCAGCCGAGATTGCGAAGATCGATGGCATTGTCGATATTGGCGGCACCGTGCGCGGCAAGCGCCGCTTGATCGTCACTGATGCCGAGACGGGCGCGGAAGAAGAACACCTGATACCGCTTTCGAAGCACATCATAGTTTTCAAGGGCGACTTCGTGAAAAAAGGCCAGCAACTCACTGAGGGGCCCGTAGTTCCCCACGAAGTTCTGGATGTCTGCGGACCTCAGGAACTTCAGGAGCACCTGCTTAACGAAGTTCAGGAAGTCTATCGTTTGCAGGGCGTCGAGATCAACGACAAGCACATTGAGATCATCGTGCGCCAGATGCTTCGCAAGGTGAAGATCACCGACCCAGGCGACACCAGCCTTCTATGGGGCGACCAAGTTGACCGCCTGGAATTCAGCGCAGAGAACGAGAGGGTCATCGAAAAGGGCGGCAAGCCCGCCGACGCGAGTCCCGTGTTGCTTGGCATCACCAAGGCTTCGCTTGAGACGGATAGCTTCATCTCCGCGGCATCCTTTCAGGATACAACGCGCGTCCTCACCGAGGCGGCAACCCTCGGCAAGGTTGACCGGCTGCGCGGATTCAAAGAGAACGTCATCATGGGCCATCTCATTCCCGCAGGCACCGGTTTCAAGACCAACCGCGAAATCGAAATCGTGCACATCGGGGATTCCTTGCAGACTGAAACCGAACCGCACAAAGCTGCAAGCTAGCCATGTCTTCGCCAAATCTTGAAATTATGACTGAACTCCTTGAGGCCGGGGTGCATTACGGCCACCAAACTAAGCGCTGGAATCCGAAGATGCGGGATTTCATCCTCGAGGAGAAGAATTCGATCTACATCATCGATCTCTCCATCACAGTTGAACAACTTGCGAGGGCGGCAGCTTACCTCGGCGAGATCGTCAAGGGCGGCGGCAAGATTCTCTTCGTTGGAACCAAGAAGCAGGCGCAGGAGGCCGTGAGGGAAGCAGCGGAAGTGACCGGCCAATTCTTCGTCAACCAGCGCTGGCTTGGCGGCACTCTGACCAATCTCCAAACCATTCGGCGCAGCGTGGCGCGCTTTCGCGAATTCGAGGAACTGGAGAAGACACCCGCCTTCGCTCGCATGAACAAGCAGGAGACTTCCGCCTTGCGCCGGGAGGCGGCAAAATTGCACCGCAATCTGGAAGGTCTCTTGAATATGGAGCGTCTGCCCGACGCCATTGTCATCATCGACACCAATCGCGAGGAGATCGCCGTCGCGGAGGCGGCTCGTCTAAAGATTCCTGTCGTTGCAATCGTGGACACCAATTGTGACCCCGAAAAGATCGACTATCCGATTGCCGGCAATGATGACGCCATCCGTTCCATCCGCGTCATTCTGCAGAAACTCGTTGACGCCATTGTCGAAGGCCAGGGTGTTCGCGGAAAGACCGAGACGGCGAGCGAGCTTGCGGCTGTCTCCGAATAAGTTCCGCCTCGCGGAATTTATCTCACCAATTCTCTGTAGAATTTATGCCTGAGACTTCTCCAGCTCTAGTGAAAGAACTTCGCGAAAAGACAAACGCGGGGATGATGGATTGCAAGAGGGCGCTCGATGAGGCTGCGGGCGACATGGCCAAGGCCGAGGAACTCCTCCGCAAGAAAGGCATCGCCAGCGCGAGCAAGAAGGCCTCGCGCGTCGCGAAGGAGGGCATCGTCGCTTCCTACATTCACTTGCAGGGCAAGGTCGGTGTGCTGGTTGAAATCAATTGTGAAACCGATTTTGTTGCCAAGAACGAAGTGTTTCGCGAGTTCGTCAAAGACATTACCCTTCACATTGCGGCCTCCCATCCGCTTTACGTTTCTCGTGAGCAAGTTCCGGACACACTCATCCAGGCGGAACGGGAAATCTACGCCGCGCAAGTGACCGGTAAACCCGCCAAAATTCTGGATAAGATCGTGGATGGAAAAATCGACAAGTTTTACAGCACCGTCTGCCTTCTCGAGCAGGCCTTCATAAAGAATCCCGATCTTACGATTAAAGACTTTGTGAATTCCAAAATCACCGAGCTTGGCGAAAACATTGTGATCCGCCGTTTCACCCGCTACATGGTCGGCGAGGATCTGGTGCAATAATCACCGGAAGACGATCGCGGCTGTCCCGAAATTCGTTGCGCCACCCGGAGTTAGGGGCTTGGCATCCCGGATGGCGAAATGTAGATTCTCCTGCTAGGAGGAATTTCCAATGATTGATTCAAATTATACGCATCCCGAGGCGTTGGTGACGACCGAATGGTTGGTGTCGCACCTCAACGAGCCGAATACGAGGCTTGTCGAAAGCAACGAAGACATCCTGCTCTACAGCACGGGACACATTCCCGGCGCAGTTCATATCGACTGGAGGGCCGATCTCCAAGATCAGACCATGCGCGACTATATTTCGCCCGACGCCTTTGCAGAGCTTTGCGCGAAGAATGGAATCACCAAGAATACGACGGTCATATTCTATGGAGACAAGTCAAACTGGTGGTCTTGTTATGCCCTGTGGGCATTCCGGCTCTTTGGGCATGAAAATGTCAAAATCGTAGATGGCGGACGCGACAAATGGATTGCCGAGAATCGGCCGCTCACCCGCGACGTGCCGAGCTATCCCCGAACCGAGTACCCCGTTCCAGCGAAGCGGCATGATGATGATATTCGTGCGTTTTACGAAGACGCGCTGAAGCACAGCCAGGCAAAGAAGCCGCTCATCGACGTTCGTTCACCCGGCGAATTCAAGGGCGAGATAACTCACATGCCCGAGTACCCGCAAGAGGGTGTGCTTCGCGGTGGTCACGTTCCCGGGGCGAAGAGCTTCCCCTGGAAACGCGCTGCAAACGACGATGCAACGTTCAAGTCTGCCGAGAACCTGAAAGCAATCTATGAAGGCGAGGCTGGGCTGACGCCCGAAGGAGACACCGTGGTCTATTGCCGCATCGGCGAGCGATCGAGTCACACCTGGTTTGTGTTGACCTACCTTCTCGGGCACAAGAACGTCCGCAACTACGACGGTTCATGGACGGAATGGGGAAATCGGGTGCGAGCTCCTATCGAGAAAGGCTGAAGTTGGTGAACTGTAGAGGCCGCTGTGTCAGCCGCCTGTGAAAGGGTCACCGGTCAGCCTGCGAAATCACCAATGTCCTATCCAACGAAACTCACTGAGATCATCTCGCTTTTCGAATCGCTGCCGGATGCCGAGAAGCGCGACATGTTGATTGTCTTTGCAGACGGAGCGGCCCGCCAGGCACCGAGAGAAGGAGAAACCTTTGATCTTGAAGACGTTCGAAAGGATGAGGAGTGCACGGATACCGTTGGCGTTTTTCTTAAAGTCAATCCGGACAATTCCTCGCACTTCCGCGTGACTCTTGGCCCTCAGGTCCAGACACTCACCAAGGCAATGACCTCGATTCTCTGCAAGGGCTTGGAGGGCGCCACCCCACAGGAAATGCTCGATGTACCTGCTGATTTTGTCCCACGGATTGTCGGAGCAGACTTGGTTCGGCAACGAAGCCAGACTGTTTATTACATCCTTACGCGCATGAAAAGCGCGGCAACGGTTTGGTTGAATCGTCAGCGCGCGATCAATGCCGGCGCAACTGTTTGAGACGCTCGTCGAGATTGCGTCCCGCCATTTCGATCTCCTCCCGCAACTGCCAGGCTGACATGGAGCAGGCGCCGAAGCTGGCGACCGTGGTGCGTTCCATCAGATCGTCCGTAGCAACCGTGACCTCGTAGCGGTCTGAATATTTTGCCGCCAATCGCTCGATGACTGTGTCCGCCGTCTGTTCGGCAGTGGAATAAAAGACCTGGATGCCGTGTGGGCAACTCGCCTCTGTCGGTTTGACGCCATTGCCATCGAAGACCACGGTTACATGCCAGTCGGTGTTGTCTTGCAGGCCGGTAAGCATTCTCACGAGGGATTCACGGGCGACCGCGGTGCGCTTGGCATGCTGGAGTGTCAAATCGGGCCATTGGAAGATCATGCTGTGGCCGTCAACGATGAGCACTCGCGGTTTCATGGAAAAGGTCGGCTCTGCAAAGCTATCCGGGCTGGCGCGCTTCCGCAACCGGCCGAGTAGTTTTTTTCGCACTTGTAACCACAAAAAATGACGCGAGGGTTTTGTGCTCCGCGGGGATTGAACCTTCAAAGGACAATCCATGAAAGACCTCGACGAAATTCTCAAGACCTGGAAGACCGAAGTGCCGGAACACCCGGCCTTTAAAAGAGAAGTTTGGAGGCGCATCGAGCGGCGGATATCCCCTGACGGGCGGTTTGAAGTCTTTCTTGCATGGCTCACTCGGCCTCAGATAGCATCCCTCGTCGCAGTCCTCTCTATCCTGGGCGGTGCTTGGGTCGGCTCCGCAACGGCCGCTCGAAGCGGTCAAACAGCTTACTTGCATGCCGTCAATCCCTACGCTCAGGTCTCCTTGAAATGAAGAGAGGACTGAGAGTCTTGACGGCATTGGTTGCCTCGGGCTTGGCGGCTGCAATCGTAGCCTTCTTCTTGGTGCAAGATCGCTCCACACCCGTGAGTTGGTTGCGAGCGGAGTTTTCGCTCAACGAACAACAAGCGCGAAAAGTCGAGCAAATCCATTCGGAATATGAAGCAGACTGCGCTCAGATGTGTGCCAGGATCGCTCAGACCGACGAGCGACTTGCCAATTTGATCTGTTCCGGCCAGACGATGACTCCGGAAATTCAGGCGGCCATTGTTGAAACCGACCGGCTTCGTTCGGAGTGCAGGACGAAAATGCTTGAGCATTTCTACCGGATTGCTGGTGAGCTTCCCGCCCGGAAACAGCGCGAATACCTCGAAGTCGTTCTTCCCTCGGTGTTGCATCCGGAAGAGATGGCGCAGGCTCATCCGCGCTAGGGTTATTCATGTCCGGCCCGCATGAAGATCCTGACGCATGTACAATGTCCAGATTACGAGAGGGCGAGGACCTCGCATTGAATGAGATCATGGATCGCTGGCAGCGACGATTGACGAGTTATCTGATCAGGCTGACCGGCAGCGAGGCGGCCGCGATTGATCTTGCGCAGGAGACGTTCGTTCGCGTCTACCAAAACCGCGTTCGCTACCGTCCCACCGGAGCGTTTTCAACATGGCTCTTTGCCATCGCTTCGAATCTGGCGCGGCATCACATACGCTGGAAGATCCGGCACCCCTCCGTTTCGATCGATGGATCTTCCGAAGAGCGACCTGCCATAGCGGAAACCCTGGCCGGCTCCGACGATGATCCTAGCGCCCGCTTGGAATACAATGAAAGGGCGAATGCCGTGCGCGAAGCCGTATCAGGGCTCCCGAGCAATCTTCGCGAAGCCTTGATATTGTTCGAATACGAGGACCTGTCTTACGATCAAATCGCGAAGATCCAAGGGTGTTCGGCTAAGGCTGTCGAAACGCGGCTTTACCGAGCGCGCGGGGTTCTTCGCGAAAAACTCGGCCGATGGCTAAGGGGCGGATAGAGCGAATCTCCCAAAGAAGTTTCCGAAACGGAACGACGGGTGCTGTCGAACTCATTCGTCCGAATCCGGTCCCTTCATGGTGCTTGCTGCAGGGGTTGTATTCGCGGCGGCGCTCTTCTTCGGTCCGCGCCATGGCATTTTTTCCCGCTGGTTACGGCGGCGCTCCCGGTCCGCCCGGATTTCCCGGGAGAACACCCTTAAGGCGATCTACCATGTCCTGGAGGATCAGGATTTCGCAATCGAACAGGTGAGCACGTGAACTTGCCGAGCGCCGCCGCGAGACGCTTGAAGAGGCCCAGCATCAACTTGGCACTCTTCGCCGCCATCAATACATCACCATGTCAAGCGACGGCGACTCAGCATCCCTTATCCCGGAGGGATGGCACCGCGCCTGCGAAATCGTCCGCAATCACCGTCTTTGGGAGCTGTATCTTACAAACGCTGCGCATCTTGCACCCGATCACGTCCACGAGGACGCAGAGAAGATCGAACACGTCCTTGGCGAGGAGACCGTGCGCATACTCGAGAAGCGGCTCAACTACGCCAACCGGGATCCGCACGGCAGGTTGATTCCTGGGTTGGAAGACATGCGGTTCGCGGCGATTCGTCATCCTGGACAGCCACGCGCGACTGGTTTCGGAAACGCCGCAAGTCACTAGATTCCCATGAACAATCTCATTCCGTCTTTCGAGTGGCATCGAGTGATCGTGCAGCCTTGGGCGGCCGATTTTTCGATCACGCTCTGGATCGTCCTGATGGGATTCTTTGTCGCTGCGGCGTGGGCCTGGTCGGCAATTCCCTCCTTTTGCGCCGCATGGCGCTGGTCGGCGACGCCATCAGTCACAGCATTCTCCCGGGACTCGTGGTCGCGTTCATAATTTTTAAGAGTGCGGCTACGTGGGTGGCGTTCACGGGAGCTCTGGCGGCTGGAATTTTGACGGTTCTGATCATCGAATTCATTCACAGGCAATCCCGCGTTAAGCCCGATGCCGCGATCTGCATCGCCTTCACGACGCTTTTCGCCATTGGAGTCGTGCTCATGAGCATGCTCGAAAGTGCGGGAAGCTTTCATATCGACGCCGATTGCGTGTTGTACGGCGAAATCGCGTTCGTGCCGCTGGAACCTCCAGTGGCCTGGAACGGATACGAACTGGGTCCGCCTTCGGCGTTGCGCATGGCCCTTGTGCTTACGGCGGTAGCTGGGGCCATTGCGGTTTTCTACAAGGAATTGCTTGTCACGTCGTTCGACCGGGATTGGCGAAATCTCTCGGTATGCGCACCGGAATTTGGCATTACGGACTGATGGGTGCGCTTGCTCTGGTCATCGTTTCGGCCTTCGAATCCGTCGGGGCGATTCTTGCTGTCGCCATGTTGATCGTGCCGCCTATGTTTGCCGCGCAGCTTTCCGAGTGGCTGCCGTTCCGTCTGGGATTAACTGTCTTGCATGCGGCGTTGAGTGCGTTGATTGGTCTGCATCTTTCGGTCTGGCTCAACTGTTCCGCTGCAGGGGCGATGGTCGTGGCCGCGGCACTGCTATTTGTGGCTGTTTGGGCAGTTTCGCAAGTGCAGCGTTGGTTGAATTTCCGTCGCAGCATTTCTCAATCGCTGCCCGGCGACCCCCGGATTGTTGGTGCGCCTTCGTGAGACGAGCCGGCACGGGCTTTGTCTTTGACCCTCAAAGTCCTGGGATTTGCTCTAGCGACCGTACAGGCTCCGCCGCTCGAATGAAAGGCGTTGAGGGTTCGCTGTTTGGCCGTCCGTCGGAAGGGGTCGACGAGGAATTCTAAGGGTTTCCCGTTTTCGCAGGATATAATGGTTATGAAAGCGTTCCTCGTGATCTTGGCTGACTAGGGCGGTCATAGGCGCCCGGATCTTAAGTTGTGAGCGCAAATAGTGATACGTGTGCGGGTGTGAGAAATATGATGATACCAAGAATCGCCGATTCTGTAGTATGAAGATCGAACCAATGAGCGACTCACATTCGTGCCTCAAGGAGGGGCCGGGGCACCATCATGCGAGCGTCGAGCCGGCAAAAGAATGGTTCTGTCCCATGTGTTCAGGCGTCGAGTCCGACCGACCGGGCGCTTGTCCGAAGTGCGGGATGGCCCTTGAACGCAATCCGGCTTATGTGAAGACGGTTGGCACGGTTTACACCTGTCCCATGCATCCGGAGGTGCGGCAGGATCATCCGGGCGCGTGTCCGATTTGCGGAATGGCGCTTGAGCCGGTTCAAGCGGCGCCGGAGGAGGATGATACAGAGCTTCGCGACATGCTGCTCCGTTTCAAGATCGGGTTGGTTCTCGGCCTTCCAGTAATCGTCTTGGCGATGGGAGCACATTTTCCACCGATTGATGCGATCCCGGCCAAGATATCCGCGTGGATCCAATTTGTACTTTCGACTCCGGTCGTTCTTTGGTGCGGATGGCCATTTTTTGAGCGCGGAGCGCGCTCACTCGTGACGCGGAACCTCAACATGTTCACACTCATCGCGCTTGGCACGGGCGCGGCCTACGCTTTCAGCGTCTTTGCGCTGTTATTCTCCGGGTTGCTGCCGCAAAGCCTCACGCATGGAGGTGCCGTGCCGGTTTATTTTGAAGCAGCTTCCTTCATTATTGTGCTCGTGCTGCTGGGGCAGGTGCTGGAACTGCGCGCGCGCGCCGGAACCGGAGAAGCGATCCGCGCCCTGCTCGGGCTGGCGCCGAAGCTCGCGCATCGCGTGCGCGACGGGAAAGAAGAGGATGTCGCCCTTGAAGTGGTTCGCGCAGGGGACGTGCTGCGGGTGAAGCCCGGCGAGAAAATCCCGGTTGATGGGGTGGTACGTAGAAGGCAGATCGGCGGTCGATGAGTCCATGTTGACGGGAGAGTCGATTCCAGTGGAAAAGACGAACGACAGCAGAGTGGTCGGCGGGACGCTCAACGGAAATGGCAGCCTGTTGATGCGAGCGGAAAAAGTCGGATCCGAGACGATGCTCGCGCAGATCGTGCAGATGGTTTCCCAGGCACAGCGCAGTCGGGCTCCCATCCAGCGGCTGGCCGATGTGGTCTCCGCGTGGTTTGTTCCAGCCGTCGTGCTGGTGGCCGTGATCACTTTTTTCGTCTGGCTCATCTTTGGTCCTGCGCTGGCGTTGACCTACGCGCTTGTCAACGCCGTGGCGGTGCTCATCATTGCCTGCCCGTGTGCGCTTGGCCTGGCTACGCCGATGTCGGTCATGGTATCCGTCGGACGCGGCGCACGGATGGGCGTCCTGTTCAAGGACGCCGAGGCGCTCGAGGTTCTCGGCAAGGTCACTGCGCTGGTTGTGGATAAGACCGGTACGCTCACCGAGGGACGGCCCAGCGTCACTCGGGTGGTTGCGGTTGAGCCAGGTAAGGAAAACGACGTCGTTTCACTTGCCGCTGCGCTTGAGCAATATAGCGAACACCCCCTCGCGGGCGCTGTCTTGCGGGCCGCTGGAGTGAAGATCCCGCCAAGAGTTGAGAATTTTGAAGCGGCACCGGGTGGAGGTGTGCATGGTATTGTGGACGGCAGGCCGGCGGTCTTGGGCAAGCGCGCACTGCTTGAGAAGTCGGGAATCCGGAACCTGGAAAGGCTCGACGCGACAGCGAGCGAGCTTCAGAAGGAGGGGCACACGGCGATTTGGCTTGCCGTCAATCAGGAAGCGGCCGGGCTTCTGGCTCTTTCCGATCCCATCAAGTCCAGCACGCCTGAAGCCATCAGAGATCTGCATCGCTCCGGCTTGAAGATCATCATGCTTACCGGCGACAACAGGGAAACAGCCAGCCAGGTTGGCAGGAAACTCGGGATTGACGATGTCGTTGCGGAGATCAATCCGGCCGACAAACAGGCGAAGGTCTTGGAGTTGAAGAGCCGAGGCGAGGTTGTGGCGATGGCCGGAGACGGTGTTAACGACGCTCCCGCCCTTGCCGCGGCCGACGTCGGAATTGCCATGGGAACGGGAACCGACGTTGCCATGCAGAGCGCCGGCGTGACGCTTGTGAAGGGCGATCTGCGAGGGATCGTTCAAGCCATCGCCTTGAGCCGCGCCACGATGCGAAATATCCGGCAGAATTTGCTCTTCGCGTTTCTTTACAACGCGCTTGGAGTTCCCATTGCCGCGGGTGTTCTTTATCCGTTTTCCGGCGTTCTGCTCAGTCCCATCTTTGCGAGCGCAGCCATGGCGTTGAGCAGTGTCTCGGTGATCAGCAATGCGTTGAGATTGAGAACGATGTCCCTGTGAGCGTGTTGTTGTCGAAACTTTGTAGAGGCGCTTGTGCCAAGCGCCTCACTCTTGAGGCGGCTGGCACAGCCGCCTCTACAATTATTCGGTTGGTGCTGATTGTCGCCGCTCTCGCCTCCTGCTCAAAGGCGCCGGAGGCGCAGGGGCGAAAGACGAGGTTTTACCAAAGTCCGATGCATCCGTGGATCACCTCGGACAAGCCGGGAAACTGCACGATTTGCGGGATGGCTTTGGTTCCCATTTACGAGGGAGAGGCGGCGATGGAATCCAAGGAGGGCGTCGTTTCGCTGAACCCGCGCTCCATCAATGTTCTTGCTGTGACGACAGTGCCGGTTCGCCGCTTCGAGCTAACAAAATCACTTCGTTTCAGCGGCATTCTGGAGGACGACGAGAATATTCACCGCGTGATCGCCGCGTTTTATGACGGGCGAATCGACCAAATCTACGTCGAGCATGTTGGCAAGCATGTGGAGAAGGGCCAGCCCCTCGCAGCTATCTACAGTCCGGAATTGCTTTACGTCGTCCGCGAGTTCCAAAACTCGATGCGTGGAGGGGATGCTTCCGTGGCCAAAAACTCGGCGCAGCGTCTTGTGCAGTATGGACTTAGCGCGGAACAAGTAGCTAGTTTGGGCAAACAGCCTGACAATGTCTTTACGATCGATCTTCTTGCGCCGATCAGCGGAACGGTGGTGACAAAGAAGGCGCTCAAAGGCCAATACATCAAGACCGGCGAACCACTCTTTGAAATGGGTGATTTGTCGAGGCTTTGGTTTCACGCCGAAGTCTACGAGCGCGATCTGCCAGATATCCGCTTGGGACAAAAAGCCGTAATCCGAACTCCGACGGTACCGGGCCGCGAGTTTGAAGGCGTAGTCACGTTTATCGATCCGAATTTCGATCCGCGGACGCGCAGCACTAAGGTGCGTATCGAGGTTGATAATCCGCTCGCAGAAGGCGACGCCCGCGGTCTTCCGCGAGTCCTTCCGCATCGAGCCTATGCGGAGGCGGATATCATCGCCCGCCTTGGTGAGGCCCATGTCGTTCCGCGATCTGCGGTGTTGCGCGACGGGAGGCGCTCAATTGTCTATGTCGAGAGCGCATCCGGCGAATACGAGCAGCGCGCCGTAAAGACCGGAAGAGTGGGCGACGAAGGAATCGAAATTCTTGAAGGGCTGAAGGATGGCGAGCATGTCGTTGCGCAGGGCAATCTGATGATCGACGCGGAGGCGCAGTTGCGCAGTTCAGCCGCTCCAGCGCAACCAGTGAGCGCGCTTCGCGCCCCTGTTGGCGAAGAATTCTTGAAGCAGCTCGCGCGGGTCTCCGAGGGCTTGGCCGCGGACGATGCGGTGGCCGCCGTCAAAGCGGGCCAGAGCCTGCGGGAACTGGCGGGCGCCATTCCGGAGACTGGAGAAGCCCAGGTTGATCAAATGCTCGCGCGACTGAAGGCGATTCCCAAGAATCCGACGGGGAGCGATCTGAAGGCGCTCCGGCAATCGTTCCTGCCGTGGAGTCTGGCTGGAGCCGACTTAGCGCTGGCGCTCGAACGCGGGAGGCAAAATCCTAAGGTGAAAGTCTTCGAGTGTCCAATGACGGGCGATAGCTTCCCCGGCGCTCCGTCGAAGGCAAAATGGGTGCAATCCGGCTCGGAAATCCGCAATCCGTATCTCGGCGCGGAAATGCTGAGCTGTGGAGCGGAGGTAAAGCCTTGAGTGCGGACAATGAAGGCACCAACCCGTTTCGTTCCGCGCGTGAGAGTGCGAGGGATGAAGTGCCGCCCGCTCCACCAGGGAGCCTCATCTCGTGGTTGATCGATTGGTCTCTGCGGAATCGCTTCCTCGTGGCCTGCGGCACTTTGCTTATCATCGCTTGGGGCATCTGGGCCGTTCGCCACACGCCCGTCGATGCCATTCCGGATCTCAGCGAAAACCAGGTTATTGTTTTCGCCGATTGGTCCGGTCGAAGTCCGCAGGAAGTCGAGGATCAGGTAACCTATCCGCTTTCGACCAATCTGCAGGGTCTGGCTGGCGTAAAGGAGGTGCGTGCCTCCTCGATGTTCGGGTTCTCGCTTTTGACTGTGGTCTTCGATGACAAGATCGACAACTATTTCGCCCGCACCCGTGTTCTCGAGCGATTAAGCTTTCTACAAACGCTGCTTCCCGAAGGTGTTACGCCGCAGCTTGGACCCGATGCCACCGGGCTAGGCTGGGTTTACCAGTATTATCTCAAAGCGGATCCGGTTAAGAGCTCCGGAATCGGTCCGGATGCGGCATCAGGTGGTTTTGATCTCGGGACGCTGCGCTCGCTGCAGGATTTCTTTCTGCGCTACCAGCTTGCCGCCGTCGAGGGTGTGGCCGAGGTGGCGAGCATTGGGGGTTTCGTCCGGCAATATCAAGTGGCGGTGGACTCGGGCAAGATGCGGCAAGCCGATGTGCATCTGCGCGAGGTGATGCATGCGCTCGCGGACAGTAACATCAACGTTGGTGGCAAGGTCATCGAGGAGAACGGGATGGAATTCGTCGTCCGCGGCATTGGGCTGGTCAATAGCCTTGACGACCTCAAGCGCATCGCCGTGCGCTCTCAAGACGGACTTCCGATCTACTTGGAAGACATCGCCGAGATTTCGGTCGGAGGGGATTTTCGCAGAGGCGCCCTGGACGTCGATGGTCGAGAGGTTGTTGGTGGAGTCGTAGTGATGCGCACGGGCGAGAACGCCATGCAGGTGATTCAGCGCGTGAAAGAGAAAATCGCCCAGATCGCGCCGAGCCTGCCCAAGGGTGTCACCATCGAGCCCTTTTATGACCGAAGCAGCTTGATCGAACGCACCATCGAGACCCTGCGGCATGCGCTCATTGAGGAGGTTCTGCTCGTCACCCTGGCTCATATCATTTTTCTGTGGCACTTCCGCAGCATTCTCATCGTCACTCTTCCGCTGCCGATATCGATCCTCATTTCGTTCATTCTTATGCAGGGGTTCGGGATCACCTCTAACATCATGTCGCTTTCCGGAATCGCAATTGCGATCGGGGTTCTGGTTGATGCGGGCATCGTCATGACCGAGAACGTGATCCGCCACTGCGAACGGGCGGAAAAAGCTGCTCTCTCTGAGCAAAGATCGGCAACCGGCTCTCGCAAAACGCCGCTTCAATACCTCGAGATCATTCGCCATGCCGCGCACCAGGTCGGACGGCCAATCTTCTTCGCCATGGCGATTATCATCCTGGCGTTTCTGCCGGTTTTCGCGCTCACCGGGCAGGAGGGGAAGCTTTTTCATCCCCTGGCGTTTACCAAGACGTTTGCCATGATCGGCGCGACTCTTCTGGGGGTGACGTTGGTTCCCGTTCTGTGCAGCTGGCTCGTGCGCGGACCATTCCATTCCGAGAACGAAAATTTCGTGATGCGCTTCCTGATGAGACTCTATCGCCCCGCGCTGGAATTTGCACTGCTCCATGGACGGATTGTGCTGGCCGCGGCGGCAGCGCTGCTGGCCGCGGCCGTTTTCCTTGCAACGCGCATCGGCAGCGAATTCATGCCGCCTCTGAACGAGGGGAGCCTGCTCTTCATGCCTGTGCTGCTTCCGAGCACGTCTCTCACCGAGGTGAAACGTGTGATGGCATGGCAGGATCGCGTGATCAAAGGCCTGCCCGAAGTGGAGTCCGTCGCTGGCAAGTTGGGACGCGCGGAGACGCCCACCGACCCGGCGCCGGTGGAAATGATCGAGACGACAATCATGCTCAAGCCGCAGGAGAACTGGCGGCCCGGTATCACCAGAGAAAAAATCATCGCAGAGCTTTCGGAAAAACTGAGCGTAATTCCCGGCTATGTACCCGGCTTTCTCCAGCCGATCGAAAACCGCATCCTTATGCTTAGCACGGGAATCCGCGCGCAGGTAGGAATCAAGGTTCTCGGGCCCGATTTGGACACCATCCAGCAGATCGCTTACCGAATCCAAGACATCGTTCGCAAGGTCCCGGGCGCAGTTGGCGTCGCAGCCTCAAGGGCACAGGGAAAGCCGTACGTGGAGATCCTGCCTGACAGGCTCGCGCTCGCCCGATACGGTCTTAGCATCCGCGACGTGATGGACGTTGTCGAAATTGGCCTGGGAGGGCTCAATGTGAGCACCACCATCGAAGGGCGCGCACGCTACCCGATTCAGCTCCGGCTCGCGCGCGATGAGCGCGATGATATCGAAAGAATCGGCAGCATTTTGATTCCGACCAAGGAAGATTTCGCTGTGCCGCTGGGGCAGGTCGCCGCGGTCCGGCGCGCGAGTGGCGCGAGCGAGATCTCGAGCGAAGACGGTCTGCTTCGCGTTTTCGTGCAAAGCAACGTGCGTGGCCGAGACCTTGGCGGCTTCGTCAAGGAGGTTCAGGCCCGAATCAAGCAGTCGATCGCCCTGCCAGCGGGAGTGACGTTGAAATGGAGCGGCCAGTACGAAAGCCAGCTTAGCGCCCAGCGCACGCTCATTCTTATCGTGCCGGTGGTTCTGCTGATCATCTTCATGTTGCTGAGCGTTGTTTTCCGATCTGCGATGGAAGCGGCGCATGTCATCCTGGCCGTGCCATTTGCGCTCACTGGCGGCGCGCTCCTCCAGTATTTGCTCGGCTACAACTTCAGCGTCGCCGTCTGGATTGGCTACATTGCCCTCTTTGGCACCGCGATCCAGACGGGAGTGGTGATGGTTGTGTATCTTGAAGAAGCGCTTAAAAACCGGCGAGAGCAAGAGGGAGAGTCCTTTTCTTTGCAGGATTTGAAATCCGCAGTCATCGACGGCGCCATGTTGCGGCTGAGACCGAAGGTCATGACGGTCGCGACCGTCATCGCCAGCCTGCTCCCAATCATGTGGAGCACACGAACCGGGGCAGAAGTCATGAAGCCTCTGGCGACGCCGGTCATCGGCGGAATGATCAGCAGCCTCCTGCATGTGCTCGTTGTCACTCCCGTCATCTTTTATTGGCTAAGACGCAAGACATTAAATCTCTAGGACGGTCTCGATTTTCCGGTAAAATCGCGGAAGAAAACCCTTGGCGGGAGGCGAGAAACGGTTATGGTGGCCGCCGATGTTTTTCCGCTGTGCCTTAGCCGTCTTCACTTTCGCCTCTGCAACCCGCGCCGCGGATACAACTCCGCTCATGACTCGGATGACTCTTATGGCGGCAGCGGTCGAAAGCGCGACGGACCAAATCGGCTCCGGTTGGTGCGGGCGGGGAATGCTTTCAATCCTGAAGAATGCCGGGCTCGGGAAAGGTCTTGCAGGAGGCAACGGGCAGGATTGGGAACTGATCCTCAGCGGGGCTGGATGGAAGCCGCTTCGCTGTAGCTCACCTCAGAGGGCTCCGCTTGGGAGTGTGCTCGTCTATCTCGGCGATGCGAGAGTCGGAAAGCACCCGCGTGGAACTCCCGGTGGAAATTTTGGCCATGTCGAAATGGTTGCACTTGGGAGAAGCGGCGAGCGGCTTTACGTATCCGACAATCCCCGGGTTGCGCCGGGTGGGACGGTTCTCGATAATTTCACCGGGCGAGCCTGGGTTCCTCCGGGACGGGGTCTCTGGAGGACGCCTGCGGTCGGGGAAGACATTGATGTAATTCTGCAGGAACGCAAGCGCATGGCGCTTGAACATTTCCGGCGAAACGGACAGCAAGTCGTGACTCTCAGTCCGGCAATTGGTCAATAGCGGCTGATCGCGATGCGATCTGATCGAGCGGTCAACCGCGGATAGGTCGCAGCAAGGTGACCCCCAGGGAGGGACCCGGCTCCGCAGGGCGATCAAACCCGACAATCCGCAATGCGATCAATCGGATTGCGGAAAATTCTCGACGTGAAGATCTCCCGTCCGCCCGAGGTAGAGCGCTTTTCGCCCGCGGATATGGACCGTATATGCGAATGTTCCCGCTGCGACAAGCCAGCGCAGAAACTCGACGTAGGTGATTATCCCGCGTTGGATGGCTTTGAGGGCTTCTTGGACTTGGGCCGAGTTAAAGTGTTCGCCGACCGGCCCCAAGGGGTCTGTCTCGAGTCGTGACACGCACACTTCCCCATTCGCGGCGTAATAGGTCTTTTGGAGCTGAACGAGGTCGGCGTAGTAGCTTTCCACACCGGCTTCCGTCAGCCGCGTGACCACGTCCGGGAACGGAAGGCTGTTCGCGACGGATTGTTTGCAGGTTTCGTTTATGATTTCCGTATTCATGGCTCTCTTAGTCTGTTGGGAGCATACGCGTCTCGCGTGTGCTCTTCGGCGTCCCGCCGAACCTGGCTTTCCGGCGGGACGCCGGAAACTGCACGCCACTGTGAACCGCGGCGCGATGCGCTCCCCATTTTTAAAACTCGCGCCGCATCTCGACAGTGTATAACGCCCCTTCGGGCGTCAGGACGCTCGAGAACATCGCAAAACCGGTCACCCTCCACAAGCCGAACTCTATCTCCGCGTTCCGCCGTAAGAACGGCAATAGAGTCGCCTCTGACACGCCGTTCGCTCGACCGAGAGTAATATGAGGATGGAACGGCTTGAGATCCGGCTCCAGTCCGGCGTGCAGCACGGCATCCTGGACGTGCTTGTGGAGCGCGAACAGATGGGGATGTCCTGTTCCCAATCCGGCCCAGACGACCGAAGGTTGGGCTCCGCCAAAGGTTCCCACTCCTTGAATCGGCAGGAAGAACGCAGGTAATCGCACTTTCCCCAACGCCTCTCGCAAGCGCTCCTCCTGAATCGAATTGAGATGCCCGATAAAACTCATGGTTACGTGCAACTGCTCTGTCGGCAACCAACGCAACCCCTTCACATGCGGATTGAGACCGGATAAAGTATTGCGACAGCTCTCGGGCAGTTCGAGCGCAATGAAGAGGCGCTTCGCCATGCCGCACGTTAACCCTGCGCCACAAGGCGGCAAGCAATGAGTGGACGGTTCCTCCAGTCCGGGACAAACTTGCGGCGAGGCTCTTCTTCGGCGGCGTCCGTTGAACAGCAACGCTGTAACTTAAGCGCCTAAACCGCGAATGGCAGCTGTGGCGTCCTCGTTGTCCACAATGGAACTCAGCCTGTGCGGCCTTCTGACGTCACTCGGGCGCCCCTTAAGCCTTTTTTCTTGCCGTTTCCTCCTCGGCCGGGATTTTTTCAAGAATCCCCTCCAGGTTTGAAATATCCGCCTCCGTCAGATTGCCGGCGAAATACTTCTTTATACCCGCCCAATATACCGGCCGAGCCTCCGCCAGCGCCCGCTGCCCCTTCTTCGTCAGCACGCCGTAGGCGCCGCGCTCATCGTGGCTGCACCGCTCGCGCCTCAGGTATCCCTCTGCTTCCAGCTTGTCGACCGACCGGGTGAGCGCACTCCGGCTCAAAACAATCCGGACGGCGATTTCACTCATACGCAGGCGATTCCCGGGCGCGTTTTCCAGGGCCAGCAGCACATCATACCAGGTCAGCGAAATCTCGCCCTGCTCCCTTAAGTCCTCTTCAATGCGCGCAACCACCTGCGATTGCAGACGCAGAAGACAGCCCCAGGCTTCAACGTATTTCGGGTCTTGCACCCTGTAGTTGTGCTCCCGCAAGAATCTCATTGCAAGTGCAACTTTATGGTTGCAATTGCAATTATCGTTCGATCGTGCCGCGAGGCATTGACACAAAGGAGAGTTTCCCTGCCGCCGATAATGCGGCGCAACCGTCATGTTCCCGGGTTGCGCGAAGGAGCTTACTCCTGATTCCGTGGCACTCGGTCAAAAACTCCCTCGCCGCGGATGTTCAGGTTTTCGACCAATACGCGGCGCGCCTTTCCATCGGGGCCCATCGTGAAGGTGATGCCTACGGTCCCCAAGGAGGATTCTCCTTCGGTCACATAGGTGAAAGTGTCACGATCCCAATGCGTCATCGGGAACGTCATCTTTTTTGGCCCCTGCACGATGGCGAGTCCGCCTTCCTTCTCAATGACAGCGATTTCGCCAAAAAAGTCGTTTCTGTAGGTGCCCAGATAAGCCGGGTTTGCCGCAGCCGGTGCGGGCGACGCGGGCCGCTCAGAGTAGTTGCCGACTTGCAAGGCCTCTGCTTGAAGCATTTTCGAGAACGCCTGCTTGTAGACTGCGAGCCAGTCCTGCGTCGGTTTGCCGTAAAGGGCGTAATCCACGAAGGTGCTCGCGAGTCCCTCCGCGACTCCGAACGGGAACGCATTGGTCAGGACCACGACACCAAAATTCTCGGAAGGGACCAGCACGACATTCGTCGCGGCGCCGAGATCGAAACCACCGGAGTGAGAGAGGCGCAGTCGTCCCTCCTGGTCGTAATTGACGTTCCAACCGAGGCCATAGAACCCTGGCAGCCCATTGAGGGGACTAAACCCCGTAAGCATGTGTGGGTGACGGGTTTCCGCTAATGCGTCCTGATTCACGATCTCCTTGCTGTTAAATTTTCCGCCGGCGAGCTGAAGGCGCATCCATTTAGCCAGGTCATTGACCGAGGAGCTCACGCCGCCGGCAGGCGATTCGGTATCCGGGTCCCGCTGGTATTTTTGCACCCATTTGTCGTCGATCTCCACGTGGCCCAACGCACGGTTCTTGCGTTCGACGAAATCCCGGTGCCGCGAGCTTGTTGATGTCATGCCGAGGGGCTTGTAGAGTTTTTCTTCAGATAGATCCTCCCATTCTCTTCCGGCGGCTTTTGCGGCGGCAATCGCTCCTTCCGTCATCCCAAAGTTTGTGTAGGCGTATCCCGATCGAAAGCTCGTATTGGGTCTCTGGTAGCGCAGACGGCGAAGAATCTCTTCGCGTGTAAAACCGAGATCTTCGAGCAAATCGCCGGCGTGGTCGGGAAGCCCGCTCCGATGGCAATAGAAGTCGCGAACCGTGATCTCACGCGTGACCCAGGCATCGTGCATTTCAAAACCGGGATCGAGATCACTGATGCGCGAATCCCACGAAAGAAGGCCTTCGCCTACGAGCGCCGCTATGACCGTGGAGCCGATCGGCTTCGAGACGGATGCGAGCTGGAACACCGTATCGGCATCAACAGGGCTCGCCTCGCCCACTTCGCGAACGCCAAAGCCCTCGGCAAACACGACCTGATCCTTGAAAACGACCGCAATCGCGATGCCCGGAATTCCTGTCGTTCGCATTTCCTCTTCAGTGAGCTTTTTAAGTTGGGTCGTGGCGGCCTTGACCTGTTCGAGACTGAGTTCGTCCGCCCAACTCAGGGGAGCCGACAGAATGATTGCGCTTAAGGAGACGAAGTATTTCGCGAGGGGGCAACGCATGAACCGGTCTTATAGACGCTTCCTGCGTCAGATGTGAAGCCCCATCGTGGGGGCTGAATTAAGTGCGCGAGAGCTTCGGCACGCGTGTAGGACCCGCTGGTCCTGAGGTTTTTGAACCGCACAAAACAAGCGGTCATCTGCACGCCGTGTTTCCAGGCTCGCTCGGTAAGTTCGAGTTGCACGTAGAGCTCCCCAAACTGTGCCTCATCATTCGCGTCGGCGATTGGAATGAACCGCAACAATACTCCCGTATGAACCATAAAATAGTCCACACCTTGTTGATCCTGTTTGATTAACGAATATGCGGCAAATTTCGAATATCTTTCGGCAGACGGCAATAAGTTTGGGCCGCCACGAATCCCCAGCGCGTCAGAGCTCGGACTGAGTCCCTTTTGTTGCGCGGCTACAAGGAGTCGGTGGCACCGGAGCTCAGCGAACGCTCCAATACCTCACGGACGTATCCAAACGGCTGCGCACCGACAACTTCTGTCGCTTGCTCCAGCGGCTCGATTTCATGGTGAATTAGCAGTGCCGGAACGCCCGAGATGGTCAACTTCCTCGCTAGTTCCTCGTCGGCGAGGACGCTCTTTCGATGAAAACCCTCATTCAGCGCTTGTTGCAACTCCGGTGCATTCAGGCCGATGCTCGCCCCGATTTCCACGAGTTCCACCGGATCGCCTATGTCGCGGCCGTCCTCGAAGAAAGCTTTGAAAAGCGCGGTGTTCATGACATCAAACAAACGCTGCGTCCCTGCGAAGAGCGCAGCTTCATGCGCCAAACGGCTTCGGGGCTGCATCGATGGCAGGCGCAAGGTCATCCCGCGCTCTTTGGCCATCGGATAGACTGCGCGAGCCCAGATATCGCGCAGGTAGGCCCCGCCAGGCTTCAGCGTTGGCGCGGGATCGGGCCGAAGCTCAAAGGCACGCCAGCGGATCGCGACTCGCGCTCCGTATTCTTGCGCGATTCGCTCCAGCACCGGCTGTTCCAGGTAACAGAACGGGCAGACGTAGTCACTCCACACATCGACTTGAACTTGCACGATTTCGGACTTCGGCGCGCTCGGCCGCCGCAGAGAAGAACGTTCGGAATTCGTCAGGAGCCGCGCGACAATTCATGCTTTCGCATAGACTTCGGCTCCCCTTTCCACAAACTCGGCGGACTTTTCGTCCATGCCGGCCTTTAAGGCTTCATCTTCGGACAGACCTCTTTCCGCCGCGTATTTGCGCACGTCTTCGGTGATCTTCATCGAGCAAAAATGCGGGCCGCACATGGAACAGAAATGGGCGGATTTTGCCCCTTCCTGGGGTAGAGTCTCGTCGTGGAACTCCCTGGCGGTAACGGGATCGAGGCTGAGGTTAAACTGGTCCTCCCACCGAAACTCAAAGCGCGCCTTCGACAAGGCGTTGTCCCGGAATTGGGCTCCGGGGTGGCCTTTCGCCAGATCGGCCGCGTGTGCAGCGATCTTGTAGGTGATGACGCCATCCTTGACATCCTTTTTGTTTGGCAGGCCGAGGTGTTCCTTGGGCGTAACGTAGCAGAGCATCGCGCAACCATACCAACCAATCATTGCGGCGCCGATGCCACTGGTGATGTGGTCATAGCCCGGCGCAATGTCGGTCGTGAGCGGGCCAAGTGTGTAGAAGGGCGCTTCGTGGCACCATTCGAGTTGCTTGGCCATGTTTTCCTCGATCATGTGCATCGGCACGTGGCCCGGACCCTCGTTCATGACCTGTACGCCATGCTTCCAGGCTCGCTCGGTAAGTTCGCCCTGCACGTAGAGCTCCCCAAACTGTGCCTCATCATTCGCGTCAGCGATGCTTCCCGGCCGCAGGCCGTCGCCGATCGAAAAGCTCACATCGTAGGCAGCCAGGATCTCGCAGATCTGATCCCAATGGGTGTACAGAAAACTTTCCTTGTGATGCGCGAGGCACCATTTGGCCATGATGCTGCCGCCACGGGAAACAATGCCCGTCATGCGTCGGGCAGTGAGGGGAATGAACCGCAATAATACTCCCGCATGAACCGTAAAATAATCCACACCTTGTTCAGCTTGTTCGATTAACGTATCACGATAAACTTCCCAGGTGAGCTCCTCGGCCTTTCCGCCGACTTTTTCCAGCGCCTGGTAGATCGGGACGGTTCCAATCGGAACGGGCGCGTTGCGAAGAATCCATTCCCGGGTGGCGTGGATGTTCTTTCCGGTGGAGAGGTCCATCACGGTGTCGGCTCCCCACTTGGTGGCCCAGCGCATTTTCTCGACTTCTTCCTCGATGCTGGAGGCCACGGCGCTGTTCCCGATGTTCGCGTTGATCTTCACGAGGAAGTTTCGGCCGATGATCATCGGCTCGGATTCCGGGTGATTGATGTTAGCCGGAATGATTGCGCGCCCAGCCGCCACTTCGTCGCGGACGAATTCCGGGGTGATCTTGGAGGGGATACGCTGCGGAAAGCGGCGGAAGACGGACGGAATGTAGCCGTGACCGTTGGAACCGTGGTCACCAGTCCCGGCTGCAAGCTGGACGCTGCCAGCGTGCTGCTTAACGAGATCATCGCGGACCAAGTCGCGCGACATCTCCGCGATTTTCGCCCGGCCCATGTTCTCGCGAATCGCGGTGAACTCCATCTCAGGCGTGACGATGCCATGGCGCGCATACCAGAATTGAGTGACGGGGTGATCGGCCGACGCCCGGAGGGGCCGTCGCCTTGCGTTCCGGGGTGTCTGGAGCGGGGAGAGTCCGCCGCGTCGTTCGGAGGCGAGTTGGGCGTGGCTGGCGCTCAGGTAACCGTTGTCTTCGGGTCGTACATTGCGGCCGAGGTATTCCGCGACGTCGCCCCGCTTGAGAATCCATGCCCGGCGGAGGGCGGGCAACCCTTGTTCGACGTCGCCGCTGAATGCCGGGTCGCCCCAAGGCCCGCTTGCGTCGTAAACCCTCACGGGTTCGTTCACTTCGATCGCGCCGTTGAACGCCTTGGTGGCTGCAAGCTCGATCTCGCGCATGGGCACGCGGATGTCGGGGTAAATCTCTCCTTCGACGTATACGCGGCTGGAATTTGGCAGCGGCTCTCTGCTGTCGGGTTCGATGGCGCTTTTCGGTGCGATCATTTGGGAGTCTTAAGTTTGTATGTCAGTGTTGAGGCTACGCCGGCGAACACGGAGCAGAGGGCGAACCGATCCCGGTTCGGGCCTAAAACTTAAGACTGTTAACTTAAAACTCATGTCTGCTCCCTACGCCGGTGTTAGCCGGATCAGGTTCCAAGGGTCTCCCGAATCGATTTTCGCGATCGGGACTCTCAGCTTTGAAAGCTCCCCTGCGTCGCGTTACAATAAGCGATCCTCATGATTCGTCAATCCGGACGGTGGGGGGATTTTCACGACTTATCAGGCAGGGCGGTAACGGGATTGATTGCCGTATCCAGAATCTGAAAGCGATTTTTTTTCATTTTCAAAAGGCGCGGCGTCTGGTGGAGTCCTCTTTCCCTCCTTTTCTCATGGCTAGACGCTCGCTCAACGTCGGAATGATCGGTTACAACTTTATGGGAAAGGCGCATTCGAATGCGTGGCGCCAGGCACCGAAGTTTTTTGATTTGCCTGCCGACATCGCGCTTCACACGATTTGCGGGCGCTCGCCGAGGAATGTGGAATCCGCCCGCGAACAGCTTGGTTGGAGGAGTGCAAGCACGGACTGGAAGGCCGTCGTGAGCGATCCGGAGATTGATATCGTCGACATCTGCACGCCCAATGACAGCCACTGCGAAATCGCCCTTGAGGCGGCTCGGAATGGCAAGGCTATCCTTTGCGAGAAGCCGCTGGCGATGGATGTGAGCGAATGCGCGGAAATGGTCGCCGCTGTTAAGAAGGCGAAGGTGGCGAACATGGTGTGTCACAACTACCGCCGCATTCCAGCGATTGCGCTCGCGAAAAAAATGATCGAGCGCGGTGACATCGGAGACCGCATCTATCACGTTCGCGCCCGTTACGCGCAGGATTGGATCGCCGATCCGAAGTTCCCTTTGGTTTGGCGGCTGCAGGAGAAGTTTTCCGGTTCCGGAGCGAATGGCGACATTGACTCGCATATCATCGATCTTGGCCGCTATCTCGTGGGAGAGATCAGCGAGGTTTGTGGCCTCATGGAGACGTTCATAAAGAAGAGGCCTGTTCTCGAGGAAGTTGGCAAAGGGCTCGGAGCAAAGGCGGGAAAGAAACTCGGGACAGTTACGGTAGACGATGCGGTGTCGTGGATTGGACGCTTTAGGAACGGCGCTGTCGCCAATTTCGAAGCGACGCGCTTTGCCTACGGACGAAAGAACCACGTCACGCTCGAAATCAACGGCAGC
This sequence comes from uncultured Verrucomicrobiae bacterium, assembly GCA_963810765.1. Lineage (GTDB taxonomy): Bacteria > Verrucomicrobiota > Verrucomicrobiia > Chthoniobacterales > Terrimicrobiaceae > DASTFP01. The sequence continues at coordinate 440,234 of CAWEOV010000004.1, read as the reverse complement.
AAGGGCTCGCTTTTCTTCGATCTCGAAGAAATGAATCGCCTGAAATATTTCAACTTGGACGACCCTGCGGACGCACGCGGATTTCGCGACATCCTCGTCACTGAGCCGGTGCATCCTTATGGCACAGCGTGGTGGCCCCCCGGGCACATCATCGGTTACGAGCACACTTTCATTAATGCGTTTTCGGATTTCGTGAAAGCGGTCGCGGACGGCGAGACAGTGCATCCGACTTTTGAGGATGGCTTGAAGAATGAAAAAGTGCTCGCAGCAATTGAACAAAGCGCAGGGAGCAGAAGCTGGGTGAGGGTCTAGCCTTGGTCTAGCCTGCTTGTCTCAGAGCGCCATGAAAAGCCACGGGTCGCTGGTGAGAGAGGCAAAGCAAGCACACCCGCGGAAGCACTCACTTCGCTCGGAACACCTGGAGAGGTGATGAAGGTAACGATATCGTCCAAGCGCTTGAGGAGTTGTCTGCGTCAAGTTCAGCAAAAAGGAAATCAGATATGAGCAATTTCCTATTAGTCGAGTAACATGACAGCCTCTCCCCCTGCCCGCCTGCGTCTGGGCATGGTGGGCGGCGGACGCGGCGCCTTCATCGGCGAGACGCACCGGATCGCCGCTCGGCTCGACGATCGATATGAACTGGTCGCCGGCGCGCTCAGCGCCGATCCGCAGCGGGCGATCGAATCGGGCCGCGACTTGCGGCTCGATCCGATGCGCTGCTACACCGATTTTCGCGGCATGGCGAGGCCGGGCGGAGCGCAAGGTTTCGGCGGTGGCTGCCGGCGAGCAGGTGGGCCTGCGGTTCCGCATTTATGGCGAGAAGGGGCACATTGCCTGGGAGCAGAGCGATCCCGACAAGCTGAAGTTTGCGCTGCAAGGCGAGGCGTCGCGCACGCTCGTGCGTGGCCAGAGCGGCCTTTCACCCGCCGCCAAGCACGCGACACGCATCGCAGCCGGCCTGCCGGAGGGCTATCTCGAGGCGTTTGCCACGCTCTACCGCGATTATGCCGACATTCTGGCGGCGCGGCAGGCGGGCGCGGCGCCCGATCCGCTGGTGCTGTGGGCGCCGACGGTCGAGGAGGGAGCACGCGGCATGGCGTTCGTCGAGGCCGCGCTCAGCTCCCATGCCGAAGGCGGCCGCTGGCTCGACTTCCGGCCCGAAATTTGAGCCGCGGCTCACGCCGAGGCCCGGTCACACGGGCTTCTGGTTCGGCGAGGGGAAAGGATTCAACCGGAGACCCGGCAGCTCGCAGAGACTAAGAGAAAGACCATTTTGCCCTTTCCCGGCGCGAAGCGCCGTTATAGCAGTTTGTCGGAAGAGAAACTTCATTTCACTCCGGAGGAGGCTTGAGCAGACCCTTCCAGCTTCCCGAGTTGAGACAAACTGCTTATGAAACGATTTGAGAATCAGGTTGCCATCGTCACAGGAGCCGGGCGCGGCATAGGGGAGGCAATCGCCAAGCGGTTTGCCGAGGAGGGAGCTAAGGTTGCCGTCGTCAGCCGCACAGAAGCCAACTCACAAAGGACCGCCGACGCGATCAATGCCGCCAATCCCGAAGCGGCGAAGCCGTATGCGGTTGACGTGGCGGATTTCGATGCGGTTCAGAAAACGGGCGAGAAAATCCTGGCCGACTTCGGACGTTGTGACGTGCTCGTAAACAACGCTGGAATCACACGCGACATGCTTGTCATGCGTATGAGCTCGGATGACTGGGATATCGTTCTCGACACCAATCTCAAAGGCGCATTCAATTTTTCCCGGGCCGTGGTGCGCGCGATGGTCAAGCAACGCAAGGGACGCATCGTCAACATAAGCTCGGTCAGTGGCCTGACTGGTCTCGCCGGACAAGCCAATTACTCGGCGAGCAAGGCAGGCCTTGTCGGATTGACAAAGACGCTGGCACGCGAGCTCGCCAGTCGAAACATTACCGCCAATGTCGTCGCGCCCGGGTTTATCGAAACTGATATGACGTCCGTGTTGACGGAGGACGTCCGTAAGGCTGCCCTCTCGCAGATCCCTCTGACGCGCTTCGGCGCCGCTGACGATATCGCCGTGGCGGTCATGTTTCTGGCGAGTCCCGAGGCTTCCTACGTTACTGGTCAGGTGCTTGCGGTCGATGGCGGATTGAGCATGTAGCTTTTAACCACAGAGGACACCGAGAACACAGAGGTTGAAAAGGGTCCGTATCGCCCGATCGGTCGCGGGGGAGGGATTTGGTTTAAACTTCACGCTCCACCTTTCCTTCAAAATCGATTAAAGTAAGCAATGAAAGAACACACTCTTGGACCGCTCAACGTTTCCGCGCTTGGTTTGGGCTGCATGGGTATGTCCTACGCCTATGGCCCCGCGGACGATTCGGAGTCGCTAGCCGTTCTGCGCCGCTACTTCGAACTCGGGGGCAACTTTCTGGATACAGCGGAGATCTACGGTCCGTACAAGAACGAGGAACTTATTGGGCGCTTTCTGAGGGAGATTCCGCGCGAACGGGCCGTCATCGCGACGAAGTTTGGCTTCCGGATCGATTCGGCCGGGGTAATCGGCGGAGTTGATAGCTCGCCTTCCAACGTACGAAAGGCGTGCGACGGAAGCCTTCGCCGTTTGCGGATTGACACGATCGATCTGTATTATCAGCACAGGGTCGATCCGGGTGTTCCCATCGAAGAGACCGTTGGAGCGATGGGCGAATTGGTTAGAGCGGGGAAGGTGCGCGCTCTCGGATTATCGGAGGCGGGAATCGAGACCCTGCGTCGCGCGAACGCTGTTCATCCAATCGCTGCTCTCCAGAGTGAGTATTCGCTTTGGTCTCGCGATGTGGAAAGCGATGGCGTTCTGGCGGCATGTCGCGAGTTGGGCATCGGCTTTGTGCCGTACAGCCCCCTGGGGCGAGGTTTCCTGACGGGTGCCATTCAGAAACCATCGGACCTCGCCGCCGACGACTGGCGGCACACGAATCCCCGCTTCCAGGGAGAGGCCTTTGAGCGAAATCTTCAGCTTGCGGCGCATGTGAAAAACCTTGCGCAAACGAAGGGCTGCTCGCCCGCGCAGCTCGCGCTGGCGTGGGTGATTGCTCAGGGCGATGACATTGTGCCGATCCCGGGTACCAAACGCGTCCGGTATCTCGAAGACAATCTTGGCGCTCTCAACATCACGCTGACCCCAGACGAACTCGTGCAGATCGATCATCTTTTTCCGCCAGGCGCAGCTCAGGGCGAACGCTACGCCGAGCCAATGATGGCGCTCCTCAATCGCTGAAAAGCACCACACGGCCTCCCGCATCCCCCACCGCGAGGTACTTGCCGTCCGGGCTCCACGCGAGGGCGCTGATCGCCTCGGTATCTTCGAAGGCGGAAACAGGCCGTCCCTTAGTATCTGAGATGACCATGCGTCCGGCGATGTCTCCCGTGGCGAGGAATTCTCCTGTTGGCGACCAGGCGATTGCCTCCACATCCCCTTTGTGGAACTTGGGCTGGTCGGGAATGGTGCCTTCCGGACCGGTCTCTCCCGTGCAGTTCCAAACGGTCACCGTCCTTCCGCCTCCGGTGGCCAGCCGCTTTCCATCCGGCGAAAAATCCATGGCTTTCACCCTCGTTTCGTAGCCCTGGATATGCAGCGGATAATCGCGCGTGAAGTCATAGAGATGCACGCTCGGCGTCTGGTCTGCCGTGGCTATCCAGCGTCCATCAGAGCTCCACAAGACGAGAAGACTCGCTCCACCCCAATCGAATCGGGCGAAGGGTTCAGTCTCCCCGATTCGCCACATCCGGGCGCCGCCGCCGCAAACGCTGGCGATCTCGAGGGGATTCTTTGGATTCCATGAGAAGTCGGAGACCGAAGTTTGATGATTCGAAAAGGTGGCCGCAATTTCGCCATTTGGCTTTAGGATGAAGAGTGTCTTCCCGAGAGCGGAGGCGAGGCGGTTGCAGTCAGGACTCCACCGCACGCGCTCGATCCAGCCCTTTCCCAGGGCGATCACACGAGCCGGCGAGATTTTAGAGTCGCCAATCTCGTATATTTGAATTCGTCCATCGAATCCGCACGTCGCGAGGATGTCCGATCGTGCGGCGGCGGCTCCATTTCCAAGGCCATGGGCAGCGAATCCGGCGATCGTCTTGCCATCCTGATCCACCATGAGAACAATTCCTGTGCTCGGAGTGACAATGAGCATGTTCTCGGACCAAGCGAGGGAAAGGACGTGGTCACTGGTTTCCAATCCCCATCGTTTTTTGAATCCCATTCTCCGCGGTCTAAGCCCGGCAGCTGTCAAAGCCGCTCGACAGTGTTTCGCGATCCAGGTTTCGGCCGATGAAGACAAGGCTGCTCTTGGGCGAACGGCCGTTCCAAGGACCCCCTGCTGCGGCGTTCAGAATCATATGGACTCCTTGGAAAATCACGCGTTCCGGATTTCCCTCAACCGCAAAGACGCCCTTCATCCGAAAAATGTCCTGGCCCTTGGTGCGGAGAAGTTCGGAGAGCCATTTGTTCAGCTTCGGTCCGTTGCAATGACCATCACGTTCCATGCCGACGCTTGTAATTTCGTCGTCGTGATGGTGGTGATGGCGCCCGTCTTCTTCCTCCAGGAAGTGCGGGTCGATCTCCATTGCGTGGTCAAGGTTAAAACCGCCGATGTCGAGAACTTTGCGAAGTTCGATCTGCGCGTTGGTGGTGCGGTGAATCTTGGCCATGGCATTGACGCCGCGAAGGCGTTTTTCGAGTGCGTCGAGCTCCGCGGGTGAAGCGAGATCGCATTTGTTGAGGAGGATCACGTCGGCGAAGGCGACCTGTTCCTTCGCCTCGTCGCTCTCATCGAGGTGAAGCAGGATATGCCTGGCATCCACGACGGTAACGACTGCATCGACAATGAGTTTGGTCTGCATCTCATCGTCGGCCAGGAATGTCTGCACGACCGGTCCGGGGTCGGCAAGGCCTGTGGTTTCGACGAGGATGCGATCAAATTGATGCCGCCGTTTCATCAAATTGCCCAGGATGCGGATGAGGTCGCCCCGGACTGTGCAACAGATGCAGCCGTTGTTCATCTCGAAGAGCTCCTCTTCGGTGTTGATGACGAGTTCATGGTCAATGCCGACCTCTCCAAATTCGTTCTCGATCACGGCGATTCGCAGGCCGTGCTGTTCGGTGAGAATGCGGTTGAGCAGAGTGGTCTTGCCTGCTCCGAGAAAGCCGGTGAGAATGGTGACCGGAATGCGAGAATCCATTGCCATCAACCTGCCTGAATGAACGGTTGTCCGCAACCGCCCGTCTGGCAATTTGCTTGCGGGCGGCAACCATCGCTCTGAGGCTTCAGCTTTTCGCGGCGCTTCCTTCCAAAGCCCGGCAAATTGCTAGGGGTTGAATAATCCGATTTGCACGGCCATCATGCCTCGCCTATGCAACTTGCCACTCAACTTGCGGGTGTCCTTGGTTTTCTCGGCGTCGCACTCGGCGCGTTCGGTGCCCACCAACTCGCCGGGCTTCTGACAGCCAATCAAACCTTATCCATCTGGCAAACAGCCGTCCTCTATCATCTCGTCCATGCTGTAGCTGCGCTGTGGGCGACGGGTCGGAATCCGACGGTTGTCTGGATCTGGGCGGCGGGGATTCTCGTCTTCTCGGGCTCGCTCTATATCCTTGCGGTGACGAATATCCGATGGCTGGGCGCGATCACGCCGATCGGCGGTTTGTTGTTTCTTGCAGGCTGGCTGCTCGTTGTGATCAAGCCGCAATGACCGCGAAGCACGAGACGATCAGCGTCCGTACGCGAGGCAAGGGAACCTACGAGATCACCGATGAAGTGGCTCGGGCCGTGCGCGAAAGCGGCGTTCGTACCGGCACTGTGACGGTTTTCATTCGCCATACCAGCGCCAGCCTCGTGATCTACGAAAACGCCGATCCGAGCGCCAGGACCGACCTGCATGACTACTTCGAGAAAATCGCTCCCGAGGATGGCGATTACGCTCACACGCTGGAAGGACCCGACGATACGACCAGCCATCTGAGAATGGCACTTACCCGGACCAGCGAGGTGATTCCCATCGCCAGTGGACGAATGACTCTCGGAACCTGGCAGGGGATCTTTGTCTTCGAACATCGACGAGCCACGCATACCCGGCAGGTGGACGTCGCCGTAGTGGGCGTCTAGAGAGCAGTCTGTCGGACTTGCAATGAAGCCCGGAATTTGATGCATGAAAATGCCACGAAAAAATGAACTGCCCTTTAGACAGGCTGCTGGAACTCCGCTTCGCGGAGAAAAAACACGGATTTTGAGTCTTTTTTCGGGCTGCTACCCTTAGCCTAGAGGGTGGGGTTTCGGTTTTCTTCCAAAGCCGACAGGCTGCTTGTTTTTCACTTGTATCGCGGCACTGTCTTCTAGAAATTGAAACTCAGTCTCAATATGAAAACTCACCCGCTCTCTCCTCGCTCCCGTTTCCCTTCTCACCGCTACCCTTTTCCTTACCGCCTTTTCGTCCGCCCGCGCTGAGGAATCTGCTTCTAGCGTCAAGAGTTATCTTATTCAGAAGCTGAAGAAAATGAAGTCCGCTTCCGAAGATTTCGTGAAGAACAGCGGCGCCTACGCGGCTTTGGTCAAAGAAAACGGAGGCGCGCTTGAAAGTGCCTACAAGGCTGGGAAGCTGCCATGTGATGTATGACGCTGTGGAAAAGAGCGTAGCCGATAAGGATAAGGCTCTCGCGAAGTCCGTGAGTTCCGGTTTCAAGGGAATCATGAGCTTTCTCGATAAGATCGAGGACCGGGAGAAACAGGGCGAAATAAAAGGCGCCGGGATCGACGAACTCGCAACCCAGGCCAAGGAAAAGACAGATAAACTCGTGCCGCAGATTGAGCAAAGTGCCGCGGTCACCGGAGTAAAGATTACGAGTTAGTCCGATGCGCCTCCCGCGCTCCATTTGGCTGTTGCTGCTCTTCAGCATTCTTTTCTGCCGGACACCGGCGCGGGGCGATGTGATAGACGATCACTGCGCATTCGAAGAAACTCTGGACACGGCGTTGTTGGACCTACAGGGAGGACGGTGGTCGGAGAAAATCTCGCAAGAGGTTGAGGCTGTATGCGAGCAGTTCGGGAAGGATTTTTCCTCGCCGGAGAGCCTTTCAGTTTGGAACGCTTCCTTGCATCGGATCGGGGATGCTCGAATATCCCGAGTCGGCGCGGCTGGACGCCTATGTTAGCTTCGACCTCGAGATCGAGAAGCGAATCTTACCTCGTGATCCTGCGCTCGCGCTGCGCTCGGAAAGAACGTTTCTGGACGGTGGAAGCGGCAATCCGGGCATCAAGGCTGCGTTGGATGGACGGCTCGGCGCGGGGGCTTGGCAGCATCCTACCAACGCGCACTCGAGGCGCTGGATGAATGTGTAGCTCTTTTGAAAGTCGGCCTGTCGCCGACTGCAGCGGCCGTGAGCGCCGTGTTGATTGTTGTTCGCGAAGGGCTCGAGGCGGTTGTTGTTCTCGCCGCCCTTTTGGCAGGTCTTCGCGGGCCGCAAAATTCTATAATTCTCAAACGGATTGGAGCGGGTGCGTGGCTTGCGATCGCTGCCAGCGCCGGGCTCTTTATCGCATCGCGCAGCCTTTTGCTGGGCCTATCGCGGCATGGCGAGACACTCGAAGCGGTGATTTCAATCATCGCCGTGATCATCCTTCTCATGGTCACGAATTGGTTTTTCACAAATATTACTGGACGGGCTGGAACGCTCGGTTGCGTGACTTGAGCAAGGCCGCGCAAAAGCCGCGAGCGCCGTTCTTCGAGTCCCTTGCGCTGGTAGGCGTCGGATTGCAATCGCTCATCCTTGAGGCGGGTATGCGGCCCGTGCTCGTGGGCCTTGCGATCGGAGGCGCACTGATCGCCGCACTCGGCTTCGTGGTTTTTCTCGTCGGCGCGAAACTTCCCTATCGAAAGATGCTCGTATTCACAGGCGTGCTGGTGGTTTTTGTGCTCTTTACGTTCATGGGATCCACTGTGCGTCTATTCCAAACCGTCGGGTGGCTGCCGGTTCATCCTGTGCCCGGACTTGAGTTGCCTGCGTGCGGGTCTCTGGCTCGGGCTCTATCCGACTTGGGAGGGGATCCTCATTCCCTTCGGGACATTTGCCTACGTGGGCGCAATGTGGTTCTTCGTAAAATTCTCTGCGAGGCGCGCTGAGCAGAGGGAGATCCGGTTGCAGCGTCCCAATCCCGTGGCGGCATAATGCTCGCTCGTTGTGGAGGCGAGATTGTGTCAACCGCCTTTTGTGTCACTGGCGGCTGCACAGCCGCCCCTACAACCCCTATTGCTCCGAGTATTCCAAAGCAACCCGCCACACGCTGTGAGGAGGGCTGCAATAACTACGCTGAGCCTTGGTCCAACGTCTCCGCGTCTCTCTGGCCGTTCATCACGTGTTCCGATCGAACGTCTGCAGCTGGCGGATCATTTTTGCAACCAGCGCCGTCCAGCCCGTTTGATGGCTGGCTCCGACGCCCGCACCATTGTCGCCGTTGAAGTATTCGTTGAATAGAATGAGGTCGCGCCAGTGCGGATCATTCTGGAACAATTCAACCGCTCCGTTGAAAGGCCGCCGACCATCCGGTCCGCGCATGAAAATCGAAATGAGACGTTTTTGGAGTTCCAGCGAAATGTCCCAAAGATTCATCTGGCGTCCACTTCCCGTCGGAAACTCGACCTTGAATGTGTCGCCGAAATAAAATCCGAATTTCTGCAAGGCTTCGATCAGAAGGTAATTCATGGGCATCCACACGGGACCGCGCCAATTCGAATTTCCGCCAAACATCGCAACCGGGCTGTCCGCTGGGCTGTAGCGGAGCGTCTCCGTTTCGCCGCCTTCCGTGAAGCTGTAGGGGTGATCGAGGTAGTAACGGGAAAGCGCGCGAATTCCGTGCGGGGAAAGAAATTCGTTTTCGTCGAAGAGTCGCTCGCAGATCCTCCGCAGCCGTTCCGGCGGGACCAACGAGACCAGGCGGCGCCCTTGAATCTCCACTCCGATATGATGGAGTTGATCGAGCAAATGAGGGCGGTGGTCCCGGAACCACTGCGCGCGCTTACGCAGGAGAGGAAATTGCATCGCCACCTGGGTATCAAAGCTCTCGACGGCGAAGAGCGGGGTGAGACCGACCATCGAGCGGGTTCGAAGATAGTCGACTGTGCCATCGGGCCGGCGAAGCACGTCGTAGTAAAATCCATCTTCGTCATCCCAGAGCGTGAACCCGGCCGTTCCGCGTGCGTTGATGGCGGCAGCCAGGTAGATAAAATCGTTGAGAAACTTATCGGCAATATCTTCGAAAGCGGGATCCTCGGTAGCGAGTTCGAGGGCGATGTTAAGCATGCTGAGGGAAAACATCGCCATCCAAGCTGTGCCGTCGCTTTGCTCGATCTTGCTCCCATCGGGCAAAAGATAGCGCCGGTCGAAAACGCCAATGTTATCCATGCCGAGAAAGCCTCCTTCGAAGACATTATCTCCCGTTTGGTCCACGCGGTTTCCCCACCAGGCGTAGCTCAGCAAAAGCTTGTTGAAGGCGCGTTTGAGATATTCGCGATCGCTCTCACCCTTCATGCCGCGCTCGATCGAATAAATGCGCCATGTTGCCCAGCTGGCAATCGGCGGGTTCACGTCGGAGAGCGCCCATTCGTAGGCGGGCAGTTGCGCGCTGGGAGACGCAAAACGCTCGCCATGCAGGATCATGTTCTGGCGCTTTGCAGTCGCGGGATCGATTACCGCGAAAGCGACCGAGTGAAACATCAGATCCCAAGCGCAGAAGTACGGATACTCCCAGCAGTCGGGCATCGAAATGATGTCGTGAGCGTGCATCTCCTTCCAAAAGGCATTGCGTCCATGCCAGCGCTCCCGCGGAGGGGGAGGCATCGTCGGATCGCCTTCCAGCCACTGGATGACCGGATAAAAGTAAAACTTCTTGGACCAGAGCAGTCCCGCGAGCGTCCGCCGCTGAATCATTGCGGTTTCTTCCGGCAAGCCGGGAGTCAATGCCTCGTAAAAGTCATCGGCCTCCTTTTCGCGGTCGTGGAACGTCGTTTCGTAAGAGGAGCCGAACGGCTGCGGTCGGGGAGATTCGGTCAGACGCACGCGAACGACCGAAGTCTCGCCAGGGGCGATCGTGCGGCGATACACGGGAGAAGCCTTGGTTCCGCTGCCAGCCGAATTTACCGCATCGGTCTTTCCATGAACGATATAATCGTGAAACGCGTCCTTCACGTGGGCCGCCGTATTTTTCGATCCGAACAAACGTTGATTGTTTGTCTCGTTTTCGGTGAACACAAACTCCGAGGCGCCTTCGCAGTAGAAATGATAAACGGGAAGCTGCCATGGCGCCGCCCTGATCGATCTGTCGCCGGTGAGATGCATTTGCGGCTTCGCAATTCCTTCCTGTCCCCAGGACCAGGTATTGCGGAACCAAAGAGTGGGCAGGATCGTCAGCGGCGCCGGGTCTGGTCCCCGATTGATCGCCGAAATCCTGATGCAGATGTCGTTTGGTGCCGCCTTTGCGTATTCGATGAAAATGTCGAAGTATCGTCCTTCATTGAAGATCCCCGTGTCAACCAGTTCAAACTCGGGTTCGAGCCGCGTGCGGCGCACGTTCTCCTCAATCAGCCGCTGATAGGGGAACTCCTGTTGCGGATACTTGTAGAGGCCCCGCATGAAGCTGTGAGACGGCGTGTTATCAAGATGGTAAAAATAATCCTTAAGATCCTCACCATGATTTCCTTGTGGATTCGAAAGCCCGAATGGTCTTTCCTTGAGAATCGGATCGTGACCGTTCCAGAAGGCCGCCGAGAAGCAAAGCCGGCAATCGCTGTCGCAGAGCCGAGCAGGCCGTCTTCGCCCCAGCGATAGACGCGTGAGCGCGCGTGATCGTGAGGGAAGTAGCTCCATGCGTCGCCATCGGCCGAGTAGTCCTCCCGCACCGTTCCCCATTGGCGTTCGCTCAGGTACGGTCCCCAAAGCTCCCAGGCCTCGCGCCGTTGATCGCGCGCGAGGATACGCTCGGCTTCGGCTTCGGAGAAGGCCATTTCGGCTTCTTCACCTCTCAGAAAAATGGCTTCGTGTCACTTTGCTTTTCAGTGAAACGGAAAGAAGCAAGGTGAAATTGACTTCACTCGGTTTTTCGCTTTTTTGCAAAAAACCCCTTTGAAAGCCCCTATCAGACCCTGCATGATTCTGACTAACTGCGATGGCGGATATTCACCCCAATTTTGATGCGGTCAAGCGCGGGCTGATCGAGGTGACTCCGCAGGAGAGGCTGAAGCTGGAAAAGGACGGCCTGGATGTCATTCACGACATCTATCGCTACGCGAAGCTGGGTTTCTCGGCGATTGTCGAGGAGGATTTCGATCGGCTCAAATGGTACGGCGTCTATCGGCAGAAACCGAAGGACAGCGGCTACTTCATGATGCGGACGAAGATTCCGGGCGGCCAACTGACCGGCGACCAGGCCATCCTGCTTTCGGAGCTTGCGGACGAATTTGCGCATGGATTTTGCGACATCACGACACGGCAGACGATCCAGTTTCACTGGTTGCGCATCGAGGATGTGCCGCCGATTTTCGACGCACTCGAGAAGGTGGGCATCATCACCAGCGGCGCGTGCGGAGACATCACGCGCAACGTGGCGTGCTGCCCGGTCTCGGGCATCAATCCGGACGCGATTCTCGATGCCACGCCGCAGATGCTCGAGATCAGCAGGGGCTTGACCAACACCAAGGAGTTTTCGAACCTCCCGCGAAAATACAAGATAGGCATCAGCGGGTGCCACATCCACTGCCATCAGCCGGACATCAATTGTCTGGGTTTCTTCGGTCTCGTTAACGCCCAAGGCGAAGCCGGATACGGTGTGAAGGTGGGGGGCGGCCTTTCGAGTGCTCCGCATCTTGCGCAAACGCTGCCGGTGTGGATTTCGCCCGAAGCAAGCTGGCCGGTTGCCAAGGCGATCAGCGAGGTATATCGCGACGAAGGCTATCGCGCCAAGCGCAACCGCGCTCGCTTCAAGTTCCTAGTCGCCGATTGGGGCGCGGAAAGAATTCTTGCGGAAACCGAGGCCGTCTCGGCTATCATCTCCAGCGACACAACGAATTTGTTTTTCCGCGCGATCAGGAGACCGACCACATGGGGATCCATGCGCAGGTCCAGCCGCGGTCTCTACTGGGTGGGTCTTACCTTTCCGGGCGGCCGCATCCGCAACGGCGCGCTGGCCGCCGTGGGGCGGCTGGCGAAGAAATACTGCGCCGCCGGGCAAGACTTTGTTCGTCTCACGAACAAGCAGAACCTTCTAATCCCGCATGTCCCCGAAGCGAATCTGCCCGCGATGAAGGACGAGATGGACGAGCTTGGACTCGTCTATGATTCGTCTAATTTCCGAAAAGGCTGCGTCTCCTGCACCGGCATCGAGTTTTGCAATCTCGCCGTGGCCGAGACCAAGAACCGGATGATCGAACTCATCAGAGCAACTGGAGACGACAAGCGGCTGGTACAAGGACAAAATTCGCGTTCATTTCAGCGGATGTCCGTCGAGTTGCGGACAGCATCAAATCGCCGATATTGGATTTCGCGGAGCAAAAACGAAAGTTGCGGGCAAGATGGTCGACGCCTACGACCTTTTCGTTGGAGGGCGTCTTGGCAGAGACAGCCGCTTCAATGAGCTTCTCAAGGGCAAGATCCTCGCGGCGGACGTCCACTTGGTCATCGACGCGCTGCTCAAACTTTACGCATCGCGCAAGCAGGGCGACGAAATCTTCAGCGAGTTTCTCTCGCGTAGCGCGAAGGAGGACCTTCTCGCGGCCTTGCCGGAACGCTATCGGGCTGAGCGCCGCAGAGAGCTCCGAAGCGCCGCGCGGCGTCCCAAACTTGACTTGCAGGGAGGACGCTTCTATCTCTCGCGGCATGAGTGAAATTCAGGACGCCGAAGACCGTCTCATCCGGAGGATCTTGATTGCCATTCCGACCGTTGTCGTTGTTGGGTTTTCTGGTCACCGTTGCGCTGATCACGGTGATGGTTTCCTACAATTTCAACATTCTCGACTGGCTGGAGTAGAAGCCTCTTCGTCGCGTTGCTCCATCGCCGCGCAAAGGCACGCTCCGAGGATGATGATGATTCCGGAGAAATATACCCAGAGAAGCAGAAGCATCATTCCGCCCACTGCGCCGTAGATGCCATAATTCACGAAGTGGGGCAGGTAATTTACGAAGGCGATCTGGCAGATCATCAGCGCGAAGGTGACAAGGAGCGCGGGCAACCAGACCTGGCGAACAAAACCTTTCGGCGCGGGCGCGAACTTGTAGAGCATGCAAAAAGAATAGAAGAGAAGGACGACGCCGAGGGCATACCGACTCAAGTCCAGAAGGCCGGAAATGAGATGCAGGTCGAACTTCGGAAAATGTGCCTTTCAGGAAACGTTTCGGCGGCAAGCAGTCCGTTGCGTACGCCCTGAAGAATGGCGGGCGCGATCACTCCGGCGAAAAGCGCGCTGCCAGTGATGGCAATCATCAGGAGGTTTTTCAGCGGAACCTGCCACCAGGGGATCTCAATGGTATGCCAGGCGCGATTGACGCCGTGCACGAGTCCTTGAAAAAAACGGAGCGAGCACCAGAGCAGGATGAGCACGGAAAGTATCCCGATGCCTCCGCGGGCGATTTCGAGCTGGTGCACTGCGTCCCATATGAAATCTTTGCTGGGGATCGCTGAACGGCAGGAAGCTTTTTATCGTGTCAATGATTTGTTCAGAGCCGAAGAACGACGATCCGAGGGTCAGCAAGAGGGCGAAACAGCGGGAAAAGCGAAAACAGAACGTAGTAAGCGAACGCCGCGGCGCGCTGCTCGCCATCGATTTCAATGTAGATGTTCGTCGTTTGGACGATGGTGCGCCACGTCTTGTCGCAGGCCGTTGCGGATTGCGCTGCCCATGCGGATGACTAACCGCAATTGACCGATTGGGAAAAGAAAAAGCGCTGGATTTTTGTCCAGCGCTCTTTTCGAAGCGAATGCCGGGAGCAGGGATTAGAATACGACGGTAAGGCTCTGCTTTGTCGAGTCTTGCCCCTTCTCGCCCTCCTTGCCTTTTTCACCGCAGCCGCCGCAGCTTCCGGCAAAGGCCGAAGCTGAAATAAATCCGGTGCATGCCAATACGAGGAGAAGTCTTTTCATATGCGCGAGCATCGTCTTGTTGGCGGAAAAGTCAACTGCGCTCCAACGTCGAGAGCGCTTACTCGCGCGCCGCTCTCTTCACCTGCTCGCGACCTCCTTTGGGGTATTTTTTCGCGATTTCCTCCGTCCATTCGCAGACTTCTGACAAAGTATCGGTTGCGAGCATGCGCGCCTGAAATTCCTTCGAGCGCGACGCCGCTCTTTTCGATGCGATGAGTTCACTCAAGGTCGCGCTGAGACCAGCCCTGTCGATTCTGCGATACGAGAGCGCTTTTCCGATGCCGAGTTTGGCAACCCGGCAGGCGTTATCGGGCTGGTCGTGAGAGCGGGGAATGATGAGTTGTGGCGCACCCGCTATGATGCATTTTGTGGTGGTTCCTATCCCGCCATGATGGACTACCGCACGGCAGCGTGGAAAAAGGTCTTCAAAGCGCGCGTGCGCGATATGAAAGGTGCCGGCAGGGAGTGGCTCTTGGGGAGGATCCAGACTGATGAGCAGGCAGCGCAATTTGAGCTCCTGAGAGACCTCAAGAGCTCGTGACTGGAAATGCTGAATATCAAAATTGGCCGAGCCGTGTGTCCACGCGATCGGTGGTTCACCCGAGCCTAAAAATGCCTCGAGGTTCTCCGGTAATGGGCGTGGCGGGTCAATTGAAATTGGAAAGCCGAATTGGCGGACCTTTGGCGGCCAGTCCGGTTGCGGAGCAGCAAACCAGTCCGGGAACAACGCGGCCACGCCTTCGGCTCCATGGAAGGCTTCGGCATAGAAATCTCCGAGGGGCGGAAGCTCCAAACCTTTGCGGAAGGCATTTAACGCTTTGCGAGCGGCTTCCCAAAGAACGACGTCCACCAAGCTGAAGAAGCCCCGTTTCAACCAACGCGGAGACCGCGGTAGCCAGGCGAGCTGTTCCATGAAGACCGGACAGTCGTAGACGCTACGAAATAAGGCCGGCTGCAAGTGGAGCGTGACTCGAGGAAGGCCGATCGACTCGGCTACCGAAGCTGCTCCCATGGCCATGGTCGACAGAACGACGAGATCAAAATCGGAACCCGCGGTCGCGAATCCCTCGCGATAAACTGGCAGGGTCTCGAGCATGCCTTGGACGACCATTTTCGTTCCTTGCGCATTGTGCCAAAGGCGCGGATCGCGCGCGAAGCAAACGAATTCTTCTTCGGTTCCGACGGGCACCCAGGAAAAGCCGCGCCGTTGAACGAGGCGACCGTAGTGGGGTGTGATAAGGAAGGTCGGCTCATGGCCGCGCGCGGCCATTCCCTCGGCGAGCCACAACAAGGGATTCACATCGCCCTCGCTGCCAAACGGGACGAAAAGAATACGGAGCGGCATGTCTCTGGATCGCGTCCCGTGAGGAGCGATGCGGTTAACCGGCGATCTCGGCGATTTCTTCGGGTGTCAAAATCAGATCCGCGTGAGGAAACACGTCCTGAACCTGCGCGGCATTTCGCGCGCCGATGATCGCGCCGGTTACAGCAGAGTTGTGCAAAACATAAGGCTTCGCGCCCGGCCAGTCGCCGAGGGCCTTGGCGACGATCTCCTCAGAATGTCCGAGACCGTAAGCCGCGGCGGTGTCGATCCAATTGATTCCAAGTTCCAAGGCGCTATGGATCGCAGCGATCGAGTCGTGGTCGTCTTGTGTGCTCCAGCCAAATTGCCAGCCGCCTTCGCCTGCCGCCCAAGCGCCAAATCCGAACCGGGTGATACGCAGATCTGAATTTCCCAGAAGGTGTGTGTTCATTGAGGAAAGAAGAAACAAGGAGGCCCCTAATTTTCAACTGCCACAGCGCGAGTTTTCGTTTATTATGGCCGTATGCCATCCAACGTTATCGGCGGAAGTTTGCAATGCTGCTGCGCGGATCCAGCGACAGGATTCTATCGCGACGGTTACTGCCGTACGGGACCGGGGGATTTGGGTCTTCATACGGTTTGCGCGGTCATGACCTCCGAGTTTCTCGAGTTTTCGGTAGCGCGTGGCAATGATCTCGTCACGCCGCGCCCGGAGATGGGATTTCAAGGTCTCGCGCAGGGAGATCGCTGGTGCCTATGCGTCAGCCGTTGGAAGGAAGCCCTCGACGAAGGAATCGCGCCGCCCGTGATTCTGGAAGCGACGCACGCATCGACAGTGGAATTTGTCTCTCTCGAAGATCTGATGGCGCATGCGGCCGATATCTAGATTCCCATGAGCAAACGCGTTCTTTGTCTGCTGGCTCCCGGATTCGAGGAAATCGAAACTGTCACCCCGATCGATCTCTTGAGACGGGCCGGCGCCGAGGTGGTCGTGGCATCTCTCAACGGCGAGCCCTCTGTCACCGGGCGAAGCCAGCTCACTCTCCAAGCGGACGCGGCGCTAGCGGACGTGGCGGACGAGGATTTCGACCTCCTGCTTTTCCCCGGCGGGCCGGGAGTGAAAGCGCTCCGGGCAGACGGCCGTCCAGCCAAGCTCGCCAAGACATTTCATCGGGCCGGGAAGGTTGTGGCGGCCATTTGCGCGGCTCCAACTATTTTGAAGGATGCGAGTCTGCTGGAAAACAAAAAGTTTACCGCGCACTTCTCGGTGTACGAGGAGCTGCCGGGCGCTCTGGCCAAGGAGCGGGTCGTGCAGGACGGAACGATTCTTACCTCGCGAGGTGCCGGTACCGCGGTGGACTTTGGACTCGCCGTGGTCCAAACTCTTTTCGGCACGGATAAGGCGAACGAAATTGCCCGGGCGATTATGGTCTGAAGCGCGTTCAAAGCGCTCCGCAAGCCTCACTCCATGACGCGTTTGCGCCGCTTGTGCGCACCCGAGCGCGCGCCCGTCGCGTATTTCCACGATTGGCGGAAGCGCGCCGCGGGGTCGAGAGCCCAATCGCGTAGCGCGGTGGCGTGATGAAACTGACCGGCGGTCTCCAGTTGCACGGCCAAGTATTCCGCGATCTGCTTCGGGTCTTCGTATTCTTCGATCCATTCATCGTGGGACAATGCCGCGAACCCCGCCTCGATCAGCCACTCGTTCAGGTGGAATCCAGCACGGCTGTTTCCGCCGTTGCTTTCGTGCAAGTCCCGATAGGCGTTAATTGCGCGACCGAGAGCCATGGGCAACGGGTTGATCTCGAACGCATCCCAGTCCGGACTGCACAGCGCAACGAAGCCGCCCGGCCGCGTCACGCGATGAAATTCCTTGAGCGCCCTGCGCGGTTCGCCGAGGTGCTCGAGGAGGGCGTGCGAAAAGACCACATTGAAAGAGCTGTCTGGGAAGGGTATCTCGTAAGCGGATCCCGCCAAAAATTCGAGATTTACGATCTCACGGCCCTCAGCGAGACGGCGGCCATGATCAAGCTCCGAGGGCGAGATGTCGAGCGCGGTAACCTTTCCCGGGAACACCGCGTCGGCGATGTCTGCGCTGATAGTGGCCGGACCGCAGCCGGCATCGAGAACGTCAAAGCCTGGTTGCAAGAGCGGTAAAAGGAAAAATCCGTGGGTTTCAAGGTCTCGCGCCGCCATGAAGGAGGACGCGTTTGCCGTGTGCCCGGGCGTGTAGTTTTCTTTCAATATGGTGGTATTCATGGGTCAGTTTTGTTGCAACCCTCGTCCAGCCTCTGCCGTGAAATGAAAAATCCCACGAGCTTCGGCGGCCGTGGGTTTTCGTCGGTGATCTTGAATCAGCTCCGCAAAATCGCCACGGCCCCAAGACCTACGGCCTCGGATACTGCGAAAATTTTAGCGGTTACAAGCTGGAAATTCATCAAGCTCACCTTCTTACGCTTTTGAATTTAAAAAGGCAAGCCTTTGTTATGACAAACTTTCGAATGACATCGTCGAGGTATTATTGACGGCTTGGGTCTCCTTTAGACGGCCTGGATCTCCTTCAAGCGGGAATGTCTGAGACCCAGGCTTTCGAAGATTCGTCGCGTCGCATCGGAGCGATTGAGCGTGTAAAAGTGAATGCCGCGCACTTTATGTTCCAGAAGATCGTGACATTGTTCGGAAGCGTGGTGAATGCCCACACGCGCGACGCTTTCTGGATCGTCCTGGCATCGATGCAGGGAGCGCAGGAGCCGGGCAGGAAAACGCGCTCCCGCGGCGAGCTCGGCCATGCGTTTCATCCCGCTGATCGATGTAATAGGCATGATTCCGGCAACGATGGGAACATTGATGCCTGCCAGCTCGCATCGGTCGCGAAAATCCAGAAAATCCCGGTTATCGAAGAAAAGCTGAGAGACGATGTAGTCCGCTCCGGCATCGACCTTTTGCTTGAGGTAATCCATCTCCAGGAGCCGATTTGGCGTGGCCGGATGGCCTTCGGGAAATCCCGCAACGCCAATCCCGAATCCGCGCCGGTCCGGATGAATCTTCAGTTCGTTGAATTTCCGAATGAACCTTACAAGATCGGCCGCATGCTGGAAATCGTCATCCGCCTTCCGGTACTCCAAGCCTTTGGGAGCGTCGCCCCCGAGCGAAAGAATGTTGCTCACGCCTGCACTGGCGTAGCGTTCGAGAATTTCGGTGATTTCACGCTGCTTATGGCAGACGCAGGTGAGATGAGGCACCGGACTTAGGGAGGTCGTTTGCTTGATGCGCACGACGAGATCGTGGGTGAGCTCTCGCGTCGAACCGCCGGCACCGTAGGTGACGCTGACAAAATGCGGCTGATAGGCTTCCAGCTCGCGAATGGTCTCGTAAAGAGCTTCCACCGCCTCCGGGCTTTTCGGCGGAAAGAATTCAAACGAAAAGGTTGTGCGAGTTGAGTTGAAAATGTCTTGAGCGTGCATGGATGAGAGCGAGTAATCTGCAGTCTGCGAAGGACGAACACGATCTGATTCTTAAATGGGCATGTGCGTGACGTCGCCGGAAGATGCTTGTCACAACAAAATCGCGGTCCGGGTTTTTCGTCTCATTGCGTTGAAGATAGCCGAAAATCCATGCTTCCGCCAGAATGACGATAGGCTGGAATTCTCGCGCGGGTTCCCGCTTAAGTCCGGGAAACTGCAAGCCGCTCGCGTACCTGGCGGATCTCGCGCAGGAAGTTCGCTTCGTCGCGGGTGAGTCGCGAGCCGGGAAGTGACAGCTCCATTTGCCTGCAAACAGGATAAACAGGATTGCTCTTGCGGGTAACCTTCAAGAGGAAGTGACGAATGCTTTTCATACGCCATTGACTGTAGCAAGACGATGGGACATATAATGTCCTATGCCAAAAAAAGGGCTTTCTGAGCCTGCGAGACGGCCCGGTCAGAATTTTGCCGGATTGCGGGCGACCCGTCCGCCGCTTTTGCGGATGGTCAGGATTCACGACTTGCTTTCGGCGGGGCGATATCCGAACTGTTCGCGGCTTGCGCGGGAATTTGAGGTTTCGACGAAGACGATTCAGCGCGATGTGGATTTCATGAGGGACCAGCTGGTGCTGCCCATCGAATATGACCGCGCGCGGCACGGATTCGTGTACGCAGGAGCGGTAGGGCAGTTTCCGCTAATCACCGTGAGCGAGGGGGAATTGGTGGCGCTTCTCGTCGCTCAGAAGGCCGTGGAGCAATACCGTGGAACTTCTTTTGAAAAGCCGCTGCAAACGGCCTTTCAAAAACTAGTGTCCAGTCTCGGCGATGAAGCCAGTGTTTCCCTGCATGAACTGTCCGAAGCGGTTTCCTTTCATTCCCCTGGCATCCCTCGGGCGCAGGTCGAGGTCTTTGAATTGCTGACGGAGGCCGTTGTGTCAGGCGAGTTGGTGGAGTTCGACTATCGTTCCCTTCGCGCAAGAAAACCGCAGCGCCGGCGCGCGGCGCCATATCACCTCGCTTGCATCAATAACCAATGGTATTTGATCGCCGGCGACCAAGATAGAGGAGAGCTCCGAACCTTCGCGCTGACACGCATCGACGGCGCAAAGAAGCTGAGAATTTCTTTTCAACGGCCGGCAGATTTTTCCGTCTCCAAAATGCTTTCGGGAAGCTTCGCGGCATTCGAGGCTGACAAGACGGAGCGTGTTCGAATTTACTTTGATTCCTTTGCCGCCCGGCTTGTTTCCGAGCGTCAATGGCACAAGTCGCAAAAAATTCGTCCGAGAGGCCAGGCAGGGATCGAGCTGGAGATGCAAGTCGGTATCGCTCCCGATTTGGAAAGCTGGATCCTCGGCTGGGGTGACCATGCCGAGGTGATCGAGCCAGCCGGCTTGCGGGATAAGATCTCCGAGACCATTCGAAACATGGCTGCGAAATATTAGCCAAGCTGCGCCTGAAACCGACGAGAATTGGTTGAACAATCCGCAGATGGAACGGATGGACGCAGATAAAAGACCAAGCGCCTGTAATCGAGGCGCGAGCCCCGAAATTCATGGCAGCCCCGATTACCGCATGAGTCTGCTTGTCCTCTTCTCCATCCGTCATCTGCGGATTCGACCAGAAAAACTTGCCTCATTTGTTGAGGTTTTCACGATTGAAGACAAGCTAGAGCATGCGACCCCGCGCGCGCATGCCTTCCGACAAATCCAAATCTTTTCGCGAGGCATATCCTTTTTCTTGATGCAGGCGCGGGAAAACACGACAACCTTTTGCCATGACCGTGACCACTGCCGTCGACCCGGCGGCCGCCACCGGGCGGCAGGCCGATAGGGTGACTCCGGAGTTCGAGGCGGAGATCGAAGAAATCGTCTCGCACTATCCCGTATCGAAGCGGAGCGCTTCTTTGCCTCTGCTCCACTACTGGCAGAATCATTTCGGCTACGTGGACGACAGCGGGATCGAATGGATTGCCGCCCGGCTCGACCTTCAACCGATCAACATCTACGAGCTTGTGACGTTCTATCCGTGGTTTCGCAGGGAGGCGGCGGGGAAGACGATCATTCGGGTTTGCCGCACGCTGGCATGTGCGATGGCGGGCAGTTACGCAGTGAAGGAAAGTTTTTGTGCGGCTGTCGGTCTCGATCCTCATGGGGAGCATCACGGCTACGGCAGCGCGCCGCCGACAACGACCGACGGAAGATTCAGCGTGGAATTCGTCGAATGTCTTGCCAGTTGCGGCAGCGCGCCGGTTGCGCTGATCAATGACGAGCTGCACGAAAAGATCTCTCCGGAAGCCGTTTCCGGCATTTTGGAGCGATATCAATGAGCGGGAAGCCCTTTGTCATGCCTCCGCCGCATCCGAAGGAGCGACGCATCATCTTTGAGAACATCAGCAAGCCGGGCTACGATGCCACGATCGAGACCTATCTCGCTCATGGCGGCTATGAATCGCTTCGCAAGGCCGTGACCATGAAGCCCGCGGAGATCGTGGACGCCGTCAAGGCCTCCAATCTGCGCGGCCGCGGAGGAGCGGGATTTCCCTGCGGCGCAAAGTGGGGCTTCATCAAATACGATGACGGCAAACCGCACTATATCGTCGTCAACGCCGACGAGTCCGAACCGGGAACCTTCAAGGACCGATACATTCTTCACTACGACCCGCATCAACTCATCGAGGGACTCGCCATTTCGGCTTATGCGACGAATACGCACCTTTGCTACATTTACATCCGCTGCGAATTTCCCGAGGCCGCAAGCATTGTTTGGAACGCGATCCAAGCCGCTAGGGCAAAGGGCTTCGTGGGCAAAAATATTCTGAATTCGGGTTTTGATGTCGATATCTATGTCCATCAAGGGGCAGGCGCATACATCTGCGGCGAGGAAACCAGCCTGCTTGAATCGCTCGAGGGAAAGCGCCCGTATCCTCGTATCAAGCCACCCTATTTTCCGGCCGTCCTGGGTCTCTACCTGAAACCGACGATCGTCAACAACGTGGAGACCATCTGCCATGTGAAACACATCCTTCGCCTTGGGACCTGCGGAGTATGCAAAGATGGGGACGCCCGGCGATGGCGGAACGCGAACCATGTGCGTCAGCGGCGATGTGATAAGACCGGGGTTCTACGAATTGCCCGCGGGTGCCGTCACGCTCGGAGAACTGATCTTCGACATCTGTGGCGGCCTGAGGCCGGGCCGAAAGCTCAAGGCGGTCATTCCCGGAGGCAGTTCCGCCAAGGTGATGCGAGCCGATGAGGTCTATAAGGTCAAGGCGAAGAATGCCGAGGGGAAAATGGTGGAAAAGGAAATCAAGATGCTTGACGTCGTGATGGACGCCGCCAGCCTTGCGTCGGTCGGCACCATGATTGGCAGCGCCGGCGTGATGATTATGGACGATTCGCGCGAAATGGTTTGGGTGCTGAACAACTTGAATCAGTTTTATGCCAACGAAAGCTGCGGGCAATGCACACCGTGCCGCGAGGGAAGCCTTTGGATGTCGAAGATCACCACCCGCATGCTCGATGGGGGAGGGGTGACAAATGATCCGAAGACGCTCAAGAGCGTGGCGGATAACATTGCCGGGCGCACCGTTTGCGCGTTTGGCGAAGCTTGCTCGTGGCCGACGCAGAGCTTCCTGGCAAAATTTCCGGAAGAATTCGAGGCGGTAGCGTCGGGAAGCAAGGTCGCGCCAGAATAAGAAACGCACTCCCGACGTCTTGGGTCCACTCAACGAATCGCCGGGTGGCACGACAAAAGACGAAGCAAAGCAATCAATCGCGCTTCCAGCGGCGTGCAACGTGCAGATTCAAACCGAACGTCTTGAGCCTCTTCACCTCTTTCGCGGTGGGTGGTTTGTCGGTGATCCAGTCGTCGAGCTCACTCCATTGCGCAAAGCGAATGATGCTCGGGCGCTCCCATTTCGTACTATCCGCCAGGAGGATCTTTCGTTTCGCTCTGGAGAGAATCGCCTTCGTCATCTCGGCCTCGAAGAGCTGCGTATTTGAGCAGCCTTCTTCCGCGTCCAATCCGGACGCGCCAATGAAGGCGAAATCTGCTCGAACGGTGGCGAGAATGCCCAGCGCTTGACCTCCGGTCAGAGCTCCGCTGACTTTTCGGAGTTCTCCGCCAACACAAAGAAGCTCCGCTTCACCCTGGCGTGCGGCTTCCACTAGAGTCACCGAGTGCGTGATAATACGCACGTCCTTCCTCCCAATGAGCGCCTTGCCCGCCTCGAGGCAAGTCGTTCCTGCGTCAATGAGCACGCTCGCACCGGGCGGAATCAATCTAGCGGCTAGAGCGGCGATTGCCCGCTTGGCAGGAACGTTGCGAAGCATCCGCTCGTCGAACGTGATCTCCGACCTCACGTAGCGTGTATCCATCACGCCGCCATGGACCCGGATGAGCTCGCCGGATTCCTCGAGCTCGCCCAAGTCCCTCCTTATTGTCGCGGGGGACGCGGGAATGACGGCCTGCAGTTCGGCGAAGGTCATACGACGCCGTTCGCGGACGACCTTTGATATCGCCTTGAGTCGCTCTTGAGCGAACATGATGATCGGGGGTTGGTTAAACAGTGCGCCTCGCGCACCGGTTTGAACTTAGTCCCTTCGGACTTCCTTACGGCGGTATCATAAGCCCGCACGCCAAGCAAGCCATAGTTCTTTGGGACTGAGTCGAGCAGCTTCCCGAACGGGAGCCGATGATACACACAGCTTTTTCAAGAAAAGGATTGACGTTCATGATTGAATTGCTTCAAGATAACCATGTCTGATCACGCGTACGACTCGTCCACGGAGTTCACGAAGACCCATCGTGACTTTCTCCAACGAAAAGTAAGCCAATAATCGACACCAGTTCCCCCAAGAAAACCTGACACCCCAAAGAACTATGAAAAGACATCTCGCATTCCTGTTAGCCGTTCTATTCACTGGTCTTACCGCCCTAGCCGCAGCAGAAGACGGTGAACATCGTGACGGTCAACAACCCTGACATGATCACGCTCAAGAAGCTGTCGACGAAGTTCGAGGCCGCGAACCCGGATATCAAGCTGAACTGGCTCGTGCTTGAAGAGAACATCATGCGGCAGCGCATAACGACGGACGTGTCGACGGGAGGCGGGCAGTTCGACGTGATTTTCATCGGGCTCTATGAGGCCCCGATCTTTGCCAAGCGTGGGTGGCTCAAGGAGATGGAGAATATTCCGGCCGAATATGACATCGAGGATGTTTTCAAGTCGCTGCGCGACGGGCTCTCTTACGATGGGAAGCTGTATGCGCTGCCCTTCAACGGGGAGAGTTCGATGTTGATGTATCGCAAGGACCTCTTCGAAGCCAAAGGGCTGACGGTGCCTGAGCAAGCGACCTATGATGATATCAAGAAGTTTGCGGAGGCGCTGTCTGACAAAGGAAAGGGCATCTATGGAATCACGCTGCGCGGCAAGCCGGGCTGGGGTGAGAATATGGCATTTGTCAGCTACACTGGTTAACACGTTCGGGGGCGCGTGGTTCGACATGGAGTGGAATGCGACCATCGACACTCCGGAGTGGAAAAACGCGATTACCTACTATGTGGATTTGATGAAGGCCTATGGGCCTCCTGGTGCGACATCGAACGGATTCAACGAGAACCTGACGATCTTTGCGACAGGGAAGGCGGCGATGTGGATCGATGCGACCTCCGGTGCGGGTCCGCTCTTCGATCCGAAGGAATCGCAAGTATCCGACAAGGTGGCCTTTGCCAATGCTCCCATTGCAGAAGACGCCGAATGGTTCCCATTGGCTGTGGTCCTGGGCGTTTGCGATCCCGAAGTCCTCGAAGGTCTGCGGAGGCAGGCCAAGAAGTTTGCGCTGTGGGCGACCTCCAAGGAATACATCAAATTGGTGGCCGAGGAGACCGGATGGGCGACAGTGCCTCCCGGAACCCGGAAATCGCTCTACGAGAACCCCGAGTATCAGAAGGCGGCTCCGTTTGCGGCGGTGACACTGAAGGCGATGCAAACGGCGGATCCGACCAATCCGGCCATCAGGCCGGTTCCCTACACGGGTGTTCAGTTTGTGGGTATTCCGGAGTTCCAGTCCTTCGGCACGGTGGTAGGCCAGAATGTGGCGGGAGCGTTGGCCGGGAAGATGACTGTGGATCAGGCGCTGAAGGCCAGCCAGGCTGCCGCGAACAAGGCTGTTAAGCAGGCCGGTTTGCAAAAGTAACTTCCCTGACTGCGCTGGCGTCGAAATTCAGTGAGCACCGCACAACAGCCCGCAGCGACCATACCTGCCGCGCCCGAGGAAGAGGCAAAGCCCAGCAAGATTTTGCCTCTGCTTCAGGCGCCCGCGGTGGGCGTTTTGTTGCTGTGGATGATCGTCCCGTTGGGGATGACGATCTATTTTTCGTTCATCCGAAAGAATCTCCTAAATCCTGAGCTCACAGGATTTGCGGGGTTCGAGAACTATAGGTATCTCTGGGAAGACCCCGCGTTTTTCCCGGCTATTTTTAACAGCATCATTTTGATCGGCGCGGTGCTGATCATCACGGTGGTGCTTGGAACGCTGTTGGCTGTTCTCTTTGATCGAGAGTTCTTTGGAAAGAACATAGCGGCGCTGCTGGTTATCGCTCCGTTCTTTGTCATGCCGACGGTGAGCGCCTTGATCTGGAAGAACATGATGATGCACCCGGTTTATGGGTTTCTCGCTGTGACGATGGGAAAGCTGGGGCTGCCGGCCATTGATTGGTTTAGCACGCATCCCGCTGCTTTCGATCATCATCATTGTCTCCTGGGAGTGGCTGCCTTTCGCGTTCCTGATCCTTTTTACCTCGATCAAGTCGCTCGACCAGGAGCAAAAAGAGGCCGCGGCTGTCGACGGCGCGAATCCTGTGCAGTTTTTCTTCTACGTCACGATCGCGCACCTGAGCCGTGCGATCGGAGTGGTCGTAATGATCGAAACGATCTTTCTGCTGTCGATTTTCGCCGAGATCTACACGACGACCTCGGGCGGACCGGGAACGGCAACAACGAACCTTGCCTTCCTGGTGTATTCCTTGGGCCTTCAGCAATTTGACGCCGGCATCGCTTCGGCCGGAGGAATTCTGGCGGTGATTCTGGCGAATATCGTGGCGTACTTTATGGTGAAATTGGTGGCGAAAAACCTCCAGTCCCGTTGATATGGAAGAGTCTAAGTTTAGCAAATGGGCCTTCGGCATTCTGGCATGGCTCGTCGCCCTTATCATCTTCTTTCCCATCTTTGTGATGGCGATAACCGCCTTCAAGAACGAGCGCGAAGCCCAGTCGCTGAGCCTGTTTTTTCTTCCGACGCTGGAATCTTTTTACGAAGTTTTCGCCCGAAGCAACTACGTGAACTACGTATGGAACTCCATTCTTGCTTCGGTGGGTTCGACGCTGTTGTGTTTTGCGCTTGCCATACCTGCGGCCTATCGAATGGCTTTCTATCCAACGAAGAAAACCCAGTCGACGCTGGTATGGATGCTATCGACCAAGATGATGCCCGCGGTGGGGGTCTTGATTCCCCTCTATATCCTTTGCCAATTCTTCGGGCTGCTGGATAATATTCTTGCTCTCATCGTCATTTACGCGCTGATCAATCTGCCGATCGCAGTGTGGATGGCTTACACGTATTTTTGCGAAGTTCCCGGTGCCATTCTTGAAGCGGCACGCATCGATGGCGCAACCATCTTGCAGGAGATGTGGCATGTGCTGCGTCCCATGACGCTGCCCGGGCCTTTCTTCCACGGGGCTGCTCCTTATCATTCTTTCCTGGAACGAGGCCTTCTGGAGTCTCAATCTGACCAGCGTGAGAGCGGCGCCGTTGCCAGTCTTTATTGCATCTTACTCCAGCCCGGAGGGTTTGTTTTGGGCGAAATTGTCTGCGGCATCCTTTCTGGCGGTGGCGCCAATCATGGTGCTCGGATGGATGACGCAGAAACAGCTTGTCCGCGGATTGACATTCGGTGCGGTGAAATAGATCCACCTAATTCTTAATTGGCTTATGAGCGACGGTTCGGTTCACATAAAAAACCTGGTGAAGACCTATCTGGATGAGCATGGCAATCCCTCGTTCACCGCAGTCAAGAACATCAACCTCGATATCAAGGACGGCGAGTTCATGGTTCTGGTCGGTCCCTCCGGATGTGGAAAGTCAACGACCCTGCGGATGCTCGCGGGGCTGGAGAACATCACCAGCGGAACGATTTCGATTGGCGACCGTGTGGTCAATAACATTCACCCCAAGGATCGCGGGATTGCGATGGTTTTCCAGAATTACGCGCTCTATCCGCACATGACGATCTTTGACAACATGGCCTTCGGCTTGAAGCTGGCCAAGAAGCCCAAGGACTTCATTCAGGAGACCGTTAACAAGACGGCAAATACTCTGGGGCTTGAGAAGATGCTCGACCGCAAGCCGGGAGCGCTTTCGGGAGGCCAACGCCAGAGGGTGGCGCTCGGTCGGGCCATTGTGCGTGATCCCAAGGTATTCCTTTTCGATGAGCCGCTATCCAACCTGGATGCCAAGATGCGTGTGCACATGCGCTCGGAGATTTCGCGACTTCACACGCAGCTCACAACGACGATGGTGTATGTGACGCACGACCAGGTGGAGGCGATGACGATGGGCGACCGCATTTGCGTAATGCGCGACGGCTCGATCATGCAGGTCGCCGATCCGCTCACGCTCTATCGGCACCCGGAGAATATTTTCGTCGCCGGGTTTATTGGCAGTCCGCCGATGAACCTGCTCAAAGGGCAAGGTGCAAAAGCTCGATAGCGGATTGGCATTTGTCGAGGATGGACAGACGGGTGCGTTGACTATTCCCTTGCGCGGCAAGCTCGAACCTCTGGCCGCGAAGTATGTTGGAAAGCCAATTATTTTTGGCATTCGTCCCGAACACCTAAGCGACCAGGTAAGCGATCCCGATCACATTCCAATCACTGCAACGATCGAGATCGCCGAGCCGATGGGCTCCGAATCCATCGTTTACTTCAAGGCCGCTACCGGCAACTTGATCGCGCGGGTTCCCGGCGAACACATGTACCATCCCGGCGAGCAACTCACTGTTCAACTCAACATGGACAAGGTTCATCTCTTCGACGCTCAGACTGAAGCTGTCATTCGGTAGGACGACAGCCAGGCAAGCTTGTCCCTATCGAGCATTGCTTGTACCGTGCCACAGGCGGATTTGTTAAAGCCACCTAAACCTACTCCAGCGATGAAAGCACTTGTCCTCGAAAAGCAACATGAACTCACGCTTCGCGATTTTCCCATGGATGAACCTCTCGGGCCGCACGATGTGAGGATTGCCCTTCACACTGTCGGCATATGCGGGAGCGACGTGCATTACTATCAGCACGGAGGTATCGGACCATACATCGTTCGTGAGCCGATGATTCTCGGCCATGAGGCGTCGGGCACAATTGTCGAGGCGGGCTCAGAGGTAGCTAACCTCGCTACGGGAGATCGTGTCTGCATGGAGCCGGGCGTTCCGGATCCTAACGGCCGTGCCACCAGACTTGGGATTTATAACCTCGATCCCGCCGTGCGCTTCTGGGCAACCCCGCCAATACACGGTTGTTTGCGAACTACGGTTGTGCACCCCGCAGCGTTCACTTTTAAGTTGCCGGACAACGTTTCCTTCGCCGAGGGAGCGATGGTGGAACCGCTCGCCGTCGGAATGCACGGTGCCAACAAAGCGCGTATCCGCGCCGGCGATATCGCTGTTGTCATTGGCGCTGGACCTATCGGCATGGTGACGGCCCTTGCGGCTCTCGCGGGCGGTTGCAGCCGCGTTTTTGTCTCAGATGTCCAAACGCCCAAGCTGGAACTCGCCGCAAAGTATCCGGGAATCACCCCTGTAAATGTACGCGAGCAGAATCTCGCCAGCGTGGTGAAAGGAGCTACAGAAGGTTGGGGAGCGGATATTGTTTTTGAAGCCAGCGGCAATGAACGCGCAATGCAGGGTCTGCTTGAACCTCTGTGCCCGGGCGGCTGCGTGGTATTCATCGGCATCCCGCTCGCCCCGGTGCCGCTTGATATTGTTGCCGCGCAGGCAAAGGAAGTGCGGATCGAGAACGTTTTCCGCTACGCGCATGTCTTCCCGCGGGCTCTTTCCCTCATGAGCGCTGGAAAGATTGATGTGAAGCCTCTCGTCACGAACAGATTCACTTTTGATGACTCCGTGGAGGCGTTCGACTTCGCTTCCGCAATGCCACCGAGCAGCGTGAAGGTGCAGGTTGAGCTGCCGGCTTAGATTTGCTCTATTCTATTCTAGTGTGCCGATGGATGGAATAACGATCCCGGTCGCGACATTGCAGCCCTGATCGGCGACCGCGGATTGCGGGAACGCGAGCTGGTTGAGTTAGGCAAACAGGCGGTTGATGCAACCGCCTCATCAACCTAGTAGGCGGCGTTGGCGCGACAGTTGTATCAGGGCGTTAGCTAATACTCTTGACCAGCGTCGCCCTGGCGCCTTCCTCGTAGAAGCTGTTCAGTGTATCGGAGACCTGTTTTAGGAAGCCGGGTGCATTTGCCAGTTCTTCGCTGAAAACTTCACGCATGCCAAGGAGCTGACGAGCGTCCTTTCCGGCCGCCTTGGCGCGCTCGCGCAGTTTCGGTGCCATGGGATCGAGCATCGGCATTTCTTTGCCCGATTCGTCCAGCCCATTCAGATAGCGAAACCACGAAGCAACCGTGAAACTCAGCAGTTTGATTGGCCCCCCGCGTTTCAATTGCTCCTCAATCGACGGCAGGACGAACTTGGGAATTCCCGACGACCCGTAGATCCCTATGCGTGAAAGTTGATCGCGAATTGCCGGATTCGCAAAGCGCTCGATCAGAGTTCTTTTGTATTCCGTCAGGTCAACGCCCGGGACTGCGGACAAGATTGGCGTCACTTCCTCGTCCATCATTTTTCCGACGAGCTTCCGGATGTCAGAATCCTCCATCGTCTCATGCACGAGCTGATATCCTAGAAGCATTCCAATGTAACAAAGCGCCTGATGGCTGGCATTGAGCAGGCGAAGCTTCATTTTCTCGTAGGGCAGCACGTCAGTCTGTCATCTGCGCGCCAACCTGCTCCCACTTCGGGCGGCCTTGCACGAAGTGATCTTCGATCACCCACTGCTTGAAGGTCTCAGTCATCACGGGCCATCCATCATCGATCCCAAACTTTTCTTTAACCAAAGTGCGATGCTCATCGGTGGTCGCGGGAGTGATGCGATCGACCATGCTGTTTGGGAACAGGCATTTCTCCGCCATCCAATTCCTGAGCACAGGATCCCGCAACTCGGCAAAAGCCATTAGCATCTTCTTGGCCACTTCACCGTTGCTCTGGATGTTGTCGCAGGACATGAGTGTGAACGGCGCAAGCCCGCGTATGCGTCTGCGATCGAGAGCCTCCAGGAGGTACCCGAACGAACACGAAGGTTCATGCGGATGAGCGAGATCATATTGAATGTCCGGATGCTGAGCATCC
Organism: uncultured Verrucomicrobiae bacterium; assembly: GCA_963810765.1. Taxonomy (GTDB): domain Bacteria; phylum Verrucomicrobiota; class Verrucomicrobiia; order Chthoniobacterales; family Terrimicrobiaceae; genus DASTFP01. The sequence continues at coordinate 409,841 of CAWEOV010000004.1, read as the reverse complement.
AACTCGCCGGTTGCCGCATCGATGTAGTATCCACCTTCCGTAATCGTTAAAGAAACGATGCGAGTTGCTGGAGATGCCATCTGCTCGATCACTTTCTGCGGATCATCCGGAGCGAACAGAAAATTCACAATAGAGGCTATGATGCGCGCTGTGTCGCCTTCGACGCTTCGCTCGACGAGGGTATAAAGACAATCTTGAGAGAGCATGACGTCGCGGATACGGGCGTCATGCTTGAGCAATCCCACTCCGCAAAAGCCCCATTGGGAATCCTCACCCTGATTTAGCAAATCATCCGTATAGAGCGCCTGATGGGCGCGATGAAAACCACCCACTCCAACGTGCATGACGGCCTGGCCGACTTTCTGCCGATCATATCGCGGCACTTGGATTTTCGGGTCGAGCTGACTTAGGTTCGCTGTGTTGAGTTTAGCAGGCATTGTTCGAAGGGTTAACGTGGACTTGCAACGAGGGGCACGGCTTCCCGGATTGCACTGGCGCGACGGGCTTCCGCCACAGAAACGGCTTTTGCCGCGCCGACTCGCTGCGGTCTCCGGGAGAGCGTGTAGAACTCATACGCAAGGGGGATGACGGGAGACGATTGAGTCAAAGCGCTGTGATCATTAGTGTCAAATCCTTTCTCAACTGGGCGTTTCTACGGCATACTGTTGGCCGCGCTGGCTAGAGCCGACAGCGGAGCAACTTCGCGAAAGGGCTCGCCGAGACCGGCATCAACAATGCCGGCCGGACGCCCGCTCGGAGTTGGGGACCTCGGGCGTGGTTGAGGCCGTCCCTTCGAAGCAGCACCAGCACGCTGCGAACTTCACCGGCACTCCCTCGGATCGGAATGTCTGTGTTGTTGTCCTAGGCATTAGGGCGGCTGTCAAAAAAGTCGAAGCCGCCGCCGAACGGATACCCGGCGGCGGCGTCTTTTGCTCACCACAAAGGGGATTCAGAATGTGATGCCGGTCATGAAGCCGAGGATCGTGGCATTTTCAATGGCGCCTGTTCCGTTGGGTTGAATGATGTACTGGATGTAGGGTTGAAAATAGGCCCACTTGTTGATTTGCAACCGGTAGTCGACTTCCAGCACACAGGTGTAGTTCGGTTGATTGACGTTGCCTCTCTGCTGCAAAGACTCGATGTTATAGAAGCTGTACTGTCCCAAGCCGAAAGCTGCCATCAGTTGGTCGTCGTTGCGCGTCGGGATCAGCCCCTTATAGACCAGGCCTGTATGAAAATAAAACGGTAGGATGTTATTATACTTGGGGGAGTAGTAGAACAGGCTAAAGAAGTAAAGACCTTGATCAGAGAGTTTGGGTTTCTTCGCGGGAACTGGCTCCTTGAAAGATTCGGCGGATTTGCCGTCGGCAACAGATTTGCCATCCGTCGGACCCTTGGCGAGGGGAGCCGGCTCTTCGGGCGAAGGTTCCCGGAGCAGCATCTGATCGACCTGCCAATAAAAACCGTAGCGGCCCGGATAGCGCTCTCCAAAGAAGGAATTGTTCCACTCCTGGTAGTAGTATGCGCCAGCGACGTACTTGCCAGGCAGTTTGGAGGCGCCTATTTTTGGGGTGAATCCTGTTTCACCAATGACAAAAAGCCCGTTCTGGTTTGGATCGGGACCAAAACCTTCGAAAGCAAGCCCATGGTTATCCGTGGAGGTGGCCTGCGGGTAGGACATGAAGAGGCCCACTTTGGCGTAGTACCAGTCAATGGGCTTGAGCTTCAGGGTGCCGCCCCAAGTCGAATAGCTGGATGAAAAAGGAATATTCGCGCCGATTCCCTTGGAGCTTTCAAAGGCATTGTTCACGAATTGCTTCGAAAGCGGCTGTTCAATGAATTCCTTTTGAGGCTGAATCCAGCCGCCGGTTAGCGTGAGGAATTCTTTTACGCCGAAGAGTTCGGGGGTCGTGTACGTGAAACCGAAGGACATGAGACGCCACTGTTTGCCCGACTGAAAATGCGAGGGCTGAAAGTTGCCCGAAGCGCCCACACGGAGATTGGGGTTCAAGCCATCGCGCCAGCGAACTTCGCCAAAGGCTTTAAGGCCTTCGAGAGGCTCCCATTTGGTAAGCTTGGCGAAGTCGAGCTCTCCGGTGAACTTGATTTCCTCGTCGAAGAAACTGCCGCGGACGTTGGGCCGCCCTCCGTCGACGACACCGTAGTAAACGCCGATCCATCTCCCGCCGAGCTTCAGCCCGTGGTCCTCGAGCGTATCGCGAACGCCAAACCAATTGCCGGTGGCGTATTTGCCGTTCCACCATTCGGCGAGCCACGGCTCAGACGGCTCTTGAGGGGGAGGAGCCTCGACGGGTCTTTCATAGAACGCAGCACAGATGTGGCCGGTCGTCACGATTGCGGCTAAAGCGAAAGCGACAATTCCGGTCGCGGTCGCCCGAGAGAACAGCGAGTGTGGTTTCATAGGTTTGAGGCAGCCGGGAGAGTGTGCTGACCGGAAGCTTGGCTCAAAGGCAGAAATTGTGACGTTCTCGTCACATTTTTTTCGCTGCGCCAAAAGAAGAAGCCCGCCGCAGGGCGGGCTCTATTCGTCTGGACTTATTTTGAGAAAGCGGCGGCGCCGCTTTTTCAGCTTACGCCGCAACGGCGGAAGCTTTGGCATCGCGCTCCTTCATGGCGGCTTTGCGGCTGAGCTTGACGCGGCCTTTGTCGTCTACGCCGATGCATTTAACCCAAATCGAGTCGCCGACTTTCACGACGTCCTCGGTCCTGTTTACACGGAAGTCCGCGAGTTCGGAGATATGGCAAAGGCCGTCCTTCCCAGGCAGGACTTCCACGAAGGCGCCGAACTCCTTGATGGAGACGACGGTGCCTTGATACAACTCTCCCACAGTGATCTCCTTGGTCATGCCGAGGATGATTTCCTTGGCGCGTTTGAGGCTATCGCCGTTATTGGAGTAGATATGCACGGAACCGTCGTCCTCGATGTTGATCTCGGCGCCGGTCTCAGCCACGATTCCTTTGATTGTCTTGCCGCCCGGCCCGATGATAAGACCAATCTTGTCCGGCTTGATGCGGATGGTTTCGATCCGCGGCGCGTAGGGGCTTAGCTCTGCACGGGGCGAGTCGAGAGCGGTGTTCATGGCCTCCAGGACCTTGAAACGTGCGTCGCGTGTGAGGTAGATCGCTTCCTCCATGAGCTTCAAGGGGATGCCGGCAAGCTTGAGGTCGAGTTGGAAACCGGTGACTCCCGTGGCGGTGCCGCAGAGCTTGAAGTCCATGTCGCCAAAATAGTCTTCGCTGCCGATGATGTCGGTGAGCAGGGTGTAGCGCGAAATTTTGTCTCCGCTGAATTCGGTGACAAGTCCGCAGCTGATTCCGGCGACGGGTTTGCTGATGGGAACGCCGGCGTCCATCAGGGCGAGAACGCCTGCGCAAACGCTTGCCATCGAAGTCGAACCGTTTGATTCCATGATCTCGCTGCTGACGCGGATGGCGTAGGGGAAATCGGTCACCTCGGGCAACGACGGGCGCGATGCTGCGCTCGGCGAGTGCGCCGTGTCCGATCTCGCGGCGGCCCGGGCTGCCGGTGCGTCCGGTTTCGCCCACGCTGAATGGGGGAAAGTTATAATGCAGGATGAATCGCTTGCTGGTTTCGCCGCCAGTATAGCCATCGAGCTCCTGGGCTTCGTCGGCCGGGGCGAGAGTGGCCAGGCAGAGGGCCTGTGTCTCGCCGCGCTGGAAAAGCGCGCTGCCGTGGCTTCGGGGGAGCAGCCCGGTCTCCGCGCTGAGCGCGCGAATTTCATCATAACCGCGCCCATCGCAGCGGATCCTCTTGTCGAGGATGCTGATGCGAAAGGCCTTCTTTTGAAGATAGTCGAAGGCCTGGCTCATCTCGAACTTTGTGGCCTCTGGGAACGCCTCGAGAATAGCGGCGCTCACTTCCTCTTCGAGTGCTTCCACGGCCTTCTGACGGGCGACCTTGCTGGGGGTATAAAGAGCCGCTTCGATGCGGTCGCCGGCGACGCGGTAGGCGATTTCGAGAAGCTCGTCGGGAACGACAAAGAGCGTTGACTGACGCTTGGGTTTTCCCGCCGCAACGGCGAGTTCCTTCTGCGCGTCGATCAACTGCGCGACTTGGTCGTGCGCGAAACCAAGAGCGGCGACGAACTCAATCTCGGGCAGTTCCTTTGCTTCGCCTTCGATCATGATCACATGGTCCTCTGTTCCGACATAGACGAGATCAAGGTCGCTCACTACCCGCTGGCTGTGAATTGGGTTTGCCACGAACTTGCCGTCGATGCGGCCGACGCGGACTGCGGCAACGGGACCCGCGAAGGGAATGTCGGAAACGCACAGTGCCGCGCTCGCGCCGTTGATAAAGAGAATGTCAGGATCGTGCTCGCCGTCTGCGCTCAGAAGTATGCCGATGATCTGGGTGTCGTAGAGGTAACCTTTCGGGAAAAGCGGCCGAAGCGGCCGATCCGTCATGCGGCAGGTGAGAATTTCCTTCTCGGATGGGCGACCTTCGCGCTTGAAATAACCACCTGGAAATTTGCCGACCGCCGCCGCCTTCTCGCGGTAGTCGACCGTGAGCGGGAAGAAGTCCTGACCTTCCTTGACGTTGGTGGCAGATACTGCGGACACGAGAACGATGGTTTCGCCCGAGCGAACTGTGACGGCGCCATCGGCGAGCCGCGCGAGTTTGCCGGTTTCAATGGTGATTGGGGATTGGCCGATAGCGGCCGTAGCGGAGTGAGACATGATATGTATGAGAGATACGTGCCGTGGCGCAGCGCCCCGGAACGGAGGTCAATGAAAAACCCCGTCGTTTAGAGCGGGGCTTTCGAAAACCGGTGTTACTTGCGCAGGCCGAGCTTCTCGACGACCGTCTGATAACGGTCGGAAGCTGTGTTCTTCAAATAGTCTAGCAAGCTGCGACGCTGGGCCACGAGTTTGAGAAGCCCGCGGCGGGACGCGTGGTCTTTGACGTGACCTTTTAGATGCTCTGTAAGTTCGTTGATGCGTTTTGTCAGCAACGCGATCTGAACGTCTGCGCTGCCGGTGTCCTTCTCATGAAGTCGAAGAGTATCGACTTCGATTGCTTCTGCTTTTGCCATTTTCTTTTGAGCCTTTTTTGAACCCGATAGGGTTGCACGCTACAGCGGGCTTGGCAAGAAGAGTTTTCCCGGTAAGGATGCACCTATTTGGGCAAAACGATCTGCAGCGCAGGCTGTTAGAGGCTCGCAATTCACTGAGCGAGCCATGAGGCGAGACAATTTGGGCGGCGGAAAGAACTCGCCTTGTGAAAACTATCGCAGCACCCCTGGGATGCGGGTAATTTGCGCCGCATGTTCGAACCTCTTGAGGGACCCTATCTTCCCGCGGTGGGACCCGCCGCGGAGCTTTCAGAGGAGGATCGTGGCACGCTCAGCACATATGGCGAATTTCGTTTCGCGAATCACGGAGACGTGTTGATTAGGCTATTTCGTGATATTCCTGAAGGCTCTTGACCCCGTAGCCGGCGTCTTTGAGCGATTGAATGGCGGCACTGCTTGCTTGCGCGCCCCGCAGAGTGGTCATAGTTGCGACGCGAGCGGCGACCGCTGCGCTTCGAATAACCACCTCGTCCCTGCGTGGTTTTTGTCCGCTGGGCGTGTTGATGATGAACTGCATCTCGCCGTTCTTAATGAGATCCAAGATGTTTGGACGGCCCTCTTGGAGCTTATACAGCAACTTGACAGGGATCCCCGCGTCCGTGAGGACCCTGGCCGTGCCGCCGGTGGCGTAGATTGTGAATCCAAGATTGGCGAATTCTTTCGCGATTGGCACTACAGAGGGCTTATCCGAATCTTTGACGCTGATGAAGACGTTTCCCCCGGCCGGGAGCGGTGGCTGGGCGGACATTTGCGCCTTGCCGTAGGCGATTCCGAGATTCGCATCGATACCCATCACCTCGCCGGTGGATCGCATTTCGGGGCCAAGGGTAATATCCACTCCGGGAAATTTGATAAACGGAAAGACGGCTTCTTTTACGGAGTAATGCTTCGGCAGAATTTCCCGGGTAAAATCCAGTTCCCTGAGCGTCTGCCCGGCCATGACTCTCGCGGCGATCTTCGCGAGGGGCCTGCCGATGGCCTTGCTGACGAAGGGAACAGTGCGCGAAGCGCGCGGATTAACTTCGAGCACATAGACTTCCTCGTCCTTCACGGCGAACTGGACATTCATCAGACCGCGCACCTCGAGCTCGCGAGCCATTGCTTTAGTGGCGCGCTTGATCGTCTCGAGCGCCTTGGCTGAGAGCGAGAAGCTCGGGATGACGCAAGCGCTGTCGCCAGAGTGAATGCCAGCCTGCTCGATGTGTTCCATCACGCCGCCGATGACGCACCTTTCATTGTCCGCAATGCAATCGACATCGACCTCGGTGGCATCCTCCAAAAATCGATCCACGAGGACGGGTCGCTCCGGGCTGGCCTCCACGGCGTTGCGAATATATCGCCGCAGAGCTTTCTCTTCGTGGACGATTTCCATGGCGCGTCCGCCAAGTACGAACGAAGGACGCACCAGGACCGGGTAGCCGATCCTCCGCGCGACCCCGACGGCCTCATCCTCGTTGGTTGCCGTACCACCCTGCGTTTGCTTTAGGCCGAGCTTGTTGAGCATGGCTGCGAAATGCTTGCGATCCTCCGCCATTTCGATGCTGGCCGGTTGTGTGCCTATTATTGCGCAACCATTGGAAGCGAGGGCGGCAGCAAGATTGAGAGGCGTCTGTCCGCCGAATTGGACGACGACGGCATCCGCACGCTCGCGCTCGTAGATGTTCAGGACATCTTCCAGTGTCAGCGGCTCAAAGTACAGCTTGTCACTTGTGTCATAGTCGGTGGAGACCGTTTCGGGATTTGAGTTGACCATGATGGTTTCCCATCCAAGTTCCCTTAGGGCGAATGACGCGTGAACGCAGCAGTAATCGAACTCGATGCCCTGTCCGATGCGATTCGGTCCTCCACCGAGAATCATGACCTTCTTTTTTCGGCTGGAGCGGGTCTCGTCTTCGTCGCCGTATGTCGAGTAATAATAGGGTGTGTATGCTTCAAACTCTGCGGCGCACGTATCGACAAGCCGGTACGTTGGCAGAAGACCGGCAGCCTTCCTTATGGCGCGAATCTCAGGCTCAGTGCTGTTGGTGAGCGTCGCGATCTGACGGTCTGAAAAGCCGAATTTCTTTGCCTTCCGGAGATTCCGCAGTCCGTCAGTTGCAATCCGTGATTCCTCCTCAACGATCTGCCTGATATTCTCGAGGAACCACGGGTCTATCGCGGAAAGCTCGTGAATTTGCTGCACGGTCATGCCCGCATGCAGGGCGTAGCGGATGAAGAAAACGCGATCGTGACCTGGTATTCGGAGCTTTTGCTCGATCAAAGGACGGTCGGGCGATCCGTCTGCGAGGACGGGCGGAAGATCCTTTCCATCCGCGCCGAGGCCAAACCGCCCGATTTCGAGCGATCTAAGAGCTTTTTGCAGGGCCTCCTTGAAAGTGCGTCCGATGGCCATGGCTTCGCCGACGCTTTTCATCTGGGTGGTCAGGGTCGGATCTGCCTGGGGAAATTTTTCGAAAGTGAAGCGCGGAGTCTTGACGACGCAATAGTCGATGGAGGGTTCAAAGCAAGCGGGCGTTTCGCGCGTGATGTCGTTCTTGAGTTCGTCGAGCGCATAACCGACGGCGAGTTTGGCGGCGATCTTGGCGATCGGGAAGCCGGTTGCTTTGGACGCCAGGGCCGAACTCCGAGAGACACGCGGATTCATTTCGATAACAACCATGCGGCCGGTCTTTGGATGCACGGCGAATTGAATGTTTGAACCGCCTGTCTCGACACCTATCGCGCGAATGACGGCGAAACTCGCGTCGCGCATGACTTGGTATTCCTTGTCGGTGAGGGTTTGAACCGGAGCAACCGTGATCGAGTCCCCGGTGTGAACCCCCATCGGATCAAAATTTTCAATCGAACAAATGACGACGCAATTATCGGCGCGGTCCCGCATGACTTCCATCTCGAACTCTTTCCAGCCAAGAAGGGACTCTTCGATGAGAACTTCGCCGACCGGCGAGAGGTCGAGGCCGCGCCGGACAGTCTCCTCGAGCTCCTCGCGATTGTAGGCGATGCCGCCACCCGCTCCGCCCAACGTGAATGCCGGCCGGACGATGAGCGGATAAGCGCCAATCGTCTCGGCGACATTGCGTGCTTCCTCGAGTGTGCGCGCCACGCCGGACTGTGCGCAATCGAGGCCGATATCGATCATGATCTCCTTGAAGAGCTGGCGGTCCTCGCCGCGGCGGATTGCCTCGGCGTTAGCTCCTATAAGCCTGGCGCCGTGGCGACCTAAGGCGCCGTTTTCAACAAGCGCCATCGCTGCATTCAGAGCTGTCTGCCCACCGAGGGTAGGAAGGACTGCGTGCGGTTTCTCGCGGGCAAGAATCTTTTCGATCGCCTCCGGCGTGATCGGCTCGATGTATGTGCGGCTGGCGAATTCCGGATCGGTCATGATGGTCGCCGGATTCGAGTTGACGAGGACTACCTCGTAACCCTCTTCGGCAAGGGCCTTGCAAGCCTGCACCCCGGAGTAATCAAATTCGCAACCTTGACCGATCACAATGGGGCCCGAGCCGATTAGGAGAATCTTGTGGAGCGAGGTATCTTTGGGCATGAAGAGAGGCCGATCGGTGTATCGAATATCAGCCCCGCTCGCAAAGGCAAACCACGCAATGTGCGCGAGCAAGTGAATCCAAAAAGGCCTTGCCCGCTCGAATTTGTGCCTTGATTTTGGCACGGCTCGGAAGAAGCATGCCGGCATGATTGAGCTCGAGGTGTACACAGCTGGCGTTCGCAATCCGGAAAAAATGATGGCCCTTGCGCTTGAACTGGATGTGATCTCCGGGCTGCGTTACAAAGTGGACACCAATCATGACATCATCTATATGGAGTTCATGGGAGAGGCGCCGACCCTTTCCACTTTAAGATCCCTTTTTATCAAAACGGATCTCGAAGCCAAATTTGTCGGTCAATTGCCACCAGAGGTCAGCTCGAAGAAAAGCACGCAGCGGATTGAGAATGTCGCAGCGTAATGTCGGAGCGCCCCCTTTGGCTTGCAGGCAACGCTGAATGGCCCTGCTGAACTTCTTCAGAAGCGGTCTTGCCGGTTTCTTCACTTATCTCGGCCAGGTAACCCTCCTGGCGTGGGAGACCTTTCGCTCGGTTTTTGCGGGTCGGATCCGATTCAGGCTGACACTTTCCCAAGTTGCGGAAATTGGTTACGGATCCCAGCTTATCGTGATTGTCACGGGCGCGTTCACCGGGGCGGTGTTTACCGCGCAGGCCTATTTTCAGTTTGCGAGCTTGAACATGGAAACCGCGGTTGGTCCGGTTGTGACGTTGTCCATGTTTCGCGAGCTGGGGCCTGTGCTTACGGGCCTGATGGTGGCCGGGCGGGTGGGTGCCGCGATGAGCGCGGAGATTGGAACGATGAAAGTGACCCAACAGATCGACGCGTTGCGCGCTCTGGCGGTTCATCCCGTGGATTACCTGGTGGTTCCGCGCGCGTTGGCGATGCTCATTTCGATGCCGTTGCTGGTGGTGGAATGCGTGGGTTGCGGCGTTCTCGCCTCCTACTATGTGGCGGTCTACGTGCTCAACATTGAGGCTGTGTATTTCCTTAGCAATATGCAGAAATTTACGGAAGCCAGCGACATCGCAATGTCTCTTATCAAGGGTTTTGTGTTCGCAAACATCATCGTATTTATCAGTTGCCGGGAAGGCCTGAATGCAAAAGACGGTGCCGTTGGCGTCGGCCGTGCGACAACCGAAACGGTGGTGCTCTGCTCTCTGTCGATCTTGATCGCGAACTTCTTCCTGACGATGTTCCTCAACATCCTCTTTCCGGCGGGGCAGCGGTAATGGACGCGGATCCTTTGATCTCCGTGCGCGACCTCGTGCAAAAGATCGGGCCTCAGGAAATCCTCCGAGGATTTTCGCTGGATATTTTTCAGGGCGAGACATTGGTGCTGCTCGGAAAAAGCGGCGGGGGCAAGAGCGTTTTTCTTCGCCACCTCATCGGCCTGATGAAACCGGTCTCGGGAGAAATCCTCTTTGAAGGCAGGGACATCGGCAGCTTGAATGAACGCGAACTCGTGCCGATTCGTCGCAAGATCGGCATGCTCTTCCAGGACGGCGCGCTTTTCGATTCGATGACCGTCTACGACAACGTCGCATTCCCGTTGCGTGAGCATGGGGAAAAAGATGAAAAGTCCGTGCGCCACAAGGTGCATGAAGCGTTGGAGCGTGTGAATATGACCGGCAACGACAAGAAGATGCCCGTGAACCTGAGCGGCGGCATGCGCAAACGCGTCGCACTGGCCCGCGCCATTATTTCGCCGCCGCAGGTTATTCTCTACGATGAGCCGACCACCGGGCTCGATCCCATCGTGTCAGACAGCATCAATCGGCTTATCCGCAGATTGCAGCAACAGCTCTCGGTCACATCGATCGTGGTGACGCACGACATGATCAGCTGCTATAAGATTGCTGACCGTGTGGCCTTGATAAACGAAGGCCGCCGCCATTTCTATGGGACGCTCGGTGACTTGCGGGACACTGGCGACGAGATTGTTCGTGATTTTGTGGACGGACGTTCAGAACATGGCGAGGATTGAGTTTTTATGAGGGCGCAGGAGCATTTAACGCAGTTGCGAGTAGGAATCTTTATGGCCATCGGCCTCCTCGCCATTGCGCTGATGGTTGTTTATTTTGGTCGCTTCGGCGATAGCATCCGCGGCTTTTACCGCATCCGCGTCGAATACCCAAACGCCAGCGGCATCTACAAGGGAGCGAGCGTCCTGCTTGCCGGCGCGAAGATCGGCTCTGTCGAAGATAACCCTGTGATTTTGCCGGATATGGATGGCGTCTATGTGATTTTGCGAATTTACGAGGAAGTCAAGATTCCGAGCGCGGCGCAATTCACGATCGGCAGCTCCGGCCTGCTTGGAGATCGTTTCGTGCAAATCGTTCTTGGCAAGGATGCCAAGTCATCACCCCCGATCCAGGCTGACGCCGTTGTTAGGGGAAAAGGTGAGTCGGGAATTGGCGACGTGACCGAGAAGGCAGGAGTCCTTTTGTCGGACATTCAGGAAGCCGTTGGAAATATCAACAAGATTGCTCAGAAGCTCAATACCGACGTCTTCAAGGAAACCACCATTGCAAACCTGGATTCGACCCTCTCGAACATGAAGGAAGCGAGTTCATCCTTCGCCGAGACTTCCAGGAAAATCGACGGCGTGGTGAAGAAGGCCGAGGGAGCGATCGAGACCGGACAGCAAACGTTCGTCTCGGCAAAGGACGCTGCCGACGAGTTGAAAAAGACCGTCGCAGATATCCGCTCGGTGGTTCAACAAACCAAGCAGGGCAGAGGAACGCTTGGCGCGCTGCTTTCGGATCGCGAAATGGCAGAGAACCTCAAGGCCCTTGTCGCCAATCTTCGCCGCAACGGAATTCTATGGTACAAGGACAGGGCGCAGGTGAGGACCCCCTGACAATAGCTTTCGTTTCCAAGCGCGGAGCGAATGCGTCCGCGCGATGTGTCAAAGAGCTCGCGTCCAGACTTGAAAGGGATGTGTTGCAATGTCGCTCCCCCTGTTCTCCCTTCCTCCGCCCGACCAAAAAAAATGGCTCGAACAACGTCTCGCGCGCCCTGCGGCTGCCGCCGCGAAAAGCCAGGGCGATGGTTTCCGATTGCCGGGGCGTGAAGGCCCCGCGATACCAGCCGCCGTCCTGGTTCCGATCGTCAATCGTCCCGCTGGTCTTATGTTGATGCTGACCCAGCGCAGCGACGACTTGCCCGATCATCCGGGTCAGATCAGCTTTCCCGGGGGGCGTGTTGAGCCGCAGGACGCGTCCCTGGCGAATGCGGCATTGCGCGAAGCGACCGAGGAAGTCGGGCTCCCAGCCGAGCGCGTCGCGATCGTGGGGGAGCTTGCGCCCTATGACACAGTCACGGGCTATTGCGTAACACCGGTGGTCGGCTGGGTCGAGCCGCCGTTCGAATTGAAGCTGGATCCGATCGAAGTGGCCGATGCGTTCGAAGTGCCGCTCGCGTTTCTGCTCGATCCGCTGAATCATCAGCAGCATTTTCGAATGCTCGGCGATATTCGCAGCCATTTTTGGGCAATTCCTTATGGCGAACGCTACATCTGGGGCGCGACCGCAGCGATATTGTTAATTCTCGAACGCACACTGCGCGGCGACGCCGAATAGCAAGGAAGGCGCCCAGCTCACTGAATAAGAGGGGATGCGGAGTATCATCGGAACGCAATTATGCGGGAGGGTTTAGTGCGTGCTTGAGTGTGCGCGTGGAAACGTCTAGCTTTTTGACGCCAAAGAGAGCAAACATGCCCGATCCTTTTCAGCAAGAAAATGTCGATAAAGAAGATCTAACGCTTAACCCCGAAGCGGCGCTTTCGTTGCTCGTCAGGCGCGCCCAAATCCTCGCGGCGGACACGGCTCGACGAATCGCTATCGGGCTGGCTGGGGGACCGGGCGTGGGGAAGTCGACGCTGGCGGTGAAAGTCGCAGAGACTCTCAACGGCATCGAACCAGGCTCTGCGGCGTTCGTGCCGATGGACGGCTTCCACATGCGCCATGCCAAGCTCGAAGCGCTCGGAACCGTCAGGGACAAGGGCGCGGCACACACGTTCGAGGGCGCTGAATTTACTGAGTTTCTAAAGCGCCTGAAATCTGCCGATTGTGCGATGAGCGGGCCGGGCTATTCGCGCAAGATTGAGGATGTCGTGGACAACGCGTTCACCGTGGCGCCAGAAACTAGAATTCTCGTCGTTGAGGGCAATTATCTGCTTCTCGGCAGCGCGCCTTGGGATGCGGTGAAATCGCTGCTTGACCTTGCCGTCTTTATCGACGTGCCGCGCGAAAAAGTACGGAGCCGCTTGATGAAGCGTCACGCGGAAGAGGGACTCTTTTCCGAGGAACGTAACCGGGAGCATATCGACAGAGTAGACTTGCCGAACTACGACCTTGTTGTCCGGTTCAAGTCCCGGGCCGATCTCGTCATCAATCTCGTCACCGAGCGCTGATCTCATCGATTGATGCTCAGTGCTCAACCCACACATAATGCGAAAATGAAAACTCCGAGGTCATGAAGAAGGCGTGGTGGAAGGAAAGCGTCGTCTATCAGATTTATCCCCGCAGCTTTAAGGACGGCAATGGCGACGGCATCGGGGACCTTCGCGGAATTATCCAAAAGCTCGACTATCTCAAGGAGCTCGGGATCGATGTCGTCTGGCTGTCCCCGGTCTATAAGTCACCCAATGACGACAACGGCTACGACATTAGCGACTATCAGGATATCATGGAGGAATTCGGCACGCTTGCGGACTGGGACGAGATGCTCGCGGAAATGCACAAGCGCGGCATCAAGCTGGTCATGGATCTCGTGGTCAACCATACCTCGGACGAGCACACGTGGTTTGTCGAATCGCGCAAGTCCAAGGACAATCCATACCGCGATTACTACATCTGGCGCCCCGGAAAGGATGGCCGCGAGCCCAACAATTGGCAGTCTTTTTTTAGCGGCTCGGCCTGGCAATACGACGCTGCAACGGACGAATACTTCCTGCACCTCTTCTCGAAAAAACAGCCGGACCTTAATTGGGAAAACCCCGAGGTTCGCCAAAAGGTCTTCGACATGATGCACTGGTGGCTCAAGAAGGGCATCGACGGCTTCCGCATGGACGTCATCAACATGATTTCGAAAGTGCCGGATCTTCCTGATGCGGCGGTCGTCACCAATGCTCGCTACCAGTTCGGTGGTCAGTATTTCATGAACGGCCCGCGGCTGCTGGAGTTCCTCGGGGAGATGAAACAAAAGGTTCTCTCCGGATACGACATTCTTACGGTCGGCGAGACACCGTTTTTGACTACGACGCAAGCGGTCGATATCACGCACGAGGAGACCGGGCCGTTGAACATGCTCTTCCAGTTCGAGCATATGGATCTTGACAAGGACCCAAACGGCTCCAAGTGGGATGTCAAAGCCCTGGATCTTCTGGATCTCAAACGAGTGATGACCCGCTGGCAGAAGGATTTGGAAGACAGAGGCTGGAACAGCCTCTACCTCTCCAACCACGATCAGCCGCGCGCGCTTTCGCGCTTCGGCGATGACGGCCGTTATCGCGTCGAGTCGGCAAAGATGCTCGCCACATTCCTGCACATGCTGCAGGGAACTCCCTATGTTTATCAGGGAGAAGAGATCGGGATGACCAACGTCAAGTTCGAGTCAATATCCGATTATCGAGACATCGAGACCGTCAATATGTACAAGGAAAATGTGGAGCAGAGAGGGACCGATTCCCGGGTGGTTCTGCAGAAGATTCACGCTCAGAGCCGCGACAACGCGAGGACTCCCGTGCAATGGGACGCCAGCGAGAACGCCGGCTTCTCCAGCGGAATACCTTGGATAAAGGTCAACCCAAACTACACGGCCATCAATGCGAAGCAGGCGCTCGCTGATCCCCAGTCGATCTTCTACTATTATCAAAAACTCATCCGGCTTCGCAAAGACAACCCGATCATCGTCTATGGCCGGTATGATCTGATTCTTGAATCGCACCGGGAGATCTATGCCTTCACCCGCACATTGGAGGACGACCGGCTGCTTGTGATATTGAACTTCACAAAGAACAAGCCCGTCTTCGCGCTTCCGAGTTCGGTTCCCTTTTCCGACAATGAACTGTTGATCGGCAATTACACCGCCGATCCGATCGAAGATATCCGACTGTTGACCCTGCGTCCCTACGAAGCGCGAGTCTACAAGTTGCGTCAGTGACTTCCATCCGATGCGGGAGGGGTGACCCCAAGTTGATGGATGGGGAGCGCACGCGTCCCGCGTGCACTCCGAGGCGTCCCCGCCTCGGAAAAAGTGTCTTGGCAAGGGCTGGCAGGGCATTCTCTCGCAGCCAGCAAGTCGACGACTCACAGCCGAACGCGTCAGCGTGGCCTAAGTTTCTGAGCTTTTGCCCGGGATGCAGCCGCCGGCAACAACCGAGCTAGAGGATGCGGCGGATCACTCTCCTAATTTTTTCCCGAGCTCGCTGAAGCTCCTGCAACGGACTGAATTCTCTGTCCCTGCTCGTGAAGCGCCGCTGCGGTTTCCTGGCGGAACGTTTCGTCGTTTTCTTGACTTCGTCTTTGTCTCGAATGGACGCTTTCTTTATCGCCAGTTTCTCGTTTTCGCTATCATTGACTGAGAAGGATTGACCCAACGTTATGGCTGCTGGATATGGATTCTCTTCCCCGCTCCTGAAGTCATTCATTACGGCGAACGGCTCTCCGACTTCGGCGTCCCAGGTGCCGTCCTCCGGCAGCCAGTTTTTTGCGTCGATTGCACCCGGATCGGGCGCCTCCGTCTCGGCAAAGGACACGCGGCGCGCCAAACCCAAGGACCAGAAAGGTGCATCGGAGGTATCGAAGTAGGACCAGCCGGGGTTTCTTGTGGCAAACAATTCGTTCGACTTGGCGGAGTCCTGTGCGGGCACGACATCGCTCGTTTGCACCGCAGATGCGGACGGTGGAGAAATGCCCTTGTTCCCATTAAAGCCGAAGGCTATCATCGCACCGATCGCGGAGACGCCGCAGATCACAGCGCCACGAGACCGCGGTGCGGTCAGCCATTGCCGGCCGATGTTGAAAGGAAGTGCTATCCTGGCTGCAAGAACCTCCCGTCGTTCGACATCGTCGATGCACTGCTCGATTTCACGTCGCAACTCCGCAGCGCTAGGCGGGCGTTGCGAGGGCTCCTTGCGCAACATCCGCCTGAGGAGGCGACGAATTCTTTTCGGAAACGGCCTTAGCTTTTCCCATGACGGCTCGCTTCCGAGGTGCTGCGCGAAGACGCTGGCGAGCGAACCGGTAAATGGCGCTTCACCCGTGAGCAGATACCAGAGGGTGCAGCCAAGAGAGTATATGTCCGATCTGACGTCCACCTCGCCCTCCTCGATCTGCTCCGGACTGGCAAACTGTGCGGTACCGAGAAAGCCCGACCCGTTCGAGCTGTCAGAATCGGGGGCTCGCAGCACCGACCGAACAAGGCCAAAATCGATGAGCTTTATGAATGGCCAGTCCTCTTCTTCCGAATCGGCCACGATCATGATGTTTGCTGGCTTAATGTCACGATGCACAAGCTTCTGCCTCGCCGCGGCGGCGAGCGCTTTGGAAACCTGCCACGCGACGCGCAAAGCAGCACGAAGGGACATCGGACCGAAGCGCGCCACGTAGGCCTCGGTCGTTTGACCTTCAATGAACTCCATTGCGTAGAAGAACTGCTCGTCGTCTTTTGCGAGGTGATAAACCGAAGCAACGTTGCTGTGTCGCAGCCCCGCGGCCGCCCGAGCTTCCCGAAGGAACCGGTTCCGGTTGACCTCATCGGCCATGAGATCCGAGTTGATCACTTTCAGAGCAACCGGACATTGCAGATCCGTATCCAGAGCTTTGTAGGTGACGCCCATGGCGCCACTCCCGAGTTTCCAGAGAGAGCCGTCATCGCGCTGCAGCACGCGGTAGTGTTCGAATGTAACTCTGTCACCCATACTATTCATGCTCATGGAATTCGTATTGAATCGGTGAAACATGCACCTGTGGTTTCTACTATTTGATCGGGCGCAAGTCAACGCCTGCGGGATGGCCGTCATCGGTTGCTGATACCCTCGCATTTGCGCTGGATGCCGAATAATAACAGATCATGGCGGCGAAAGGACTCTCCGTGCACTTTGTCTTCGCTCCAGCGCTGCTGGGGTTTTGTCTCCACGCTTGGGCGGAACCGTCTGAGGTGCGACTTTCCGGCGAGCCCGGCCGTTTTCAGCTTTTGCGCAAGGGGCAGCCGTATTTTATCCGAGGAGCAGGCGCCGATGATCGCCGGTTCCACTCGGTCGCCGCGGCGGGCGGGAATTCGATCCGTCTCTGGGGCGACGAAAAGCTCGGCGAATCACTCGATGCTGCTCAGGCGCTCGGGCTTACGGTTTGCGCCGGATTCTGGGTCGGCCAGGTGCGACAAGGGTTCGACTGGGATAATGCCGATGCCCTCGCGCGGCAGCGCGAACGGCTTACAGCGACTGTGACCAAATACAAGGATCACCCGGCGTTGCTCCTCTGGGCAATCGGGAACGAAATGGAGGATCCGGAAGGCAAAAACCGCGCGGTATGGACCGCAATCAACGATCTTGCCGCGATGGTGAAGCACATAGACCCAGGTCATCCGACCGTGACCGTGATCGCGGAGATCGGCGGCGAAAAGGTGAAGAATATTCATCGCCTCTGTCCGGCGATCGACATCATCGGCATCAACAGCTACGGTGGCGCGCCCTCGCTCGGCGCGCGTTACAAGAGCCTCGGCGGCACAAAGCCTTACATACTTACGGAGTTTGGTCCGCCCGGTATTTGGGAGATGGCAAAGGATCCCATCGGCGCCTTTCCTGAACCGACAAGCACCGAAAAAGCCGGCATTTATCGCCGCGCCTACCAAGGCGCTGTGCTCGAGCAACCTGGCGTCTGTCTCGGGTCCTACGTGTTTTATTGGGGGCAGAAACAGGAGGTCACTTCAACATGGTTTTCGATGCTGCTGCGAGACGGTTCGCGTCTCGAGGCAGCCGATGCAATGAGCGAGCTGTGGACTGGGAAACCGCCCGCGAATCGCGCTCCCGCGATCGCGTCGCTCGAAATCTCCGGGAGAATTTCGGGTAAAGCGGGAGCAATGATCGAGGCGATATTGACCACGTCCGATTCTGAGAACGACCCTTTGCGAGCTGAGTGGCTGTTGCAGCGGGATCCAGAGGTGTTCGGGATCGGGGGCGACAGGGAGGAAGAGCCTCCGGTTTTCAATGAGGCGATCATTCGCGGTGATCTTCGCGGCGCGCTGATTCGACTGCCGGGCGAAGCTGGACTCTACAGGCTGTTCGTTGCCGTGCGGGACAATCATGGCGGGGCGGCGACGGCGAATGTTCCCGTGCGGGTGAACGGCCCGGCACCGGCCTCGAAGGGGCACCCTGCCGCGCTGCCGCTCACGGTGTATTCGGAAGCAGCCGAGCAATCGGGCTATATTCCTTCGGGCTGGATGGGGGACACCAAAGCAATTCAACTCGACCCTGCGTGGGCAGACCGGCCGCAATCGGGAAAGACGTGCCTGCGCTGCACGTTTAACGCCAACAAGGGCTGGGGTGGGGTGGCTTGGCAGAACCCGCCAAACGATTGGGGTGACCGCGCTGGAGGTTACGATTTGACTGGCGCGAAGAAACTGGCCTTTTTTGCGCGAGGCGAGCAAGGCGGTGAAGTGGTGACCTTCGAGTTTGGAGTTATTCCTCACAACAAGAAGTTTCCGGATACTGGAGATGGCCGGCTCGAAAAAGTCGTGCTCGGCAGGGAGTGGCAGCGCTATGAAATTTCGATCACCGATCAGGACTTGACGCGCATAAAGACTGGTTTTGTCTGGACAGTGGCCAGTCGGGATCAACCGGTCGTTTTCTATCTCGATAACATTCGCTGGGAATAAAGCAATTGCGCTCAAGGAGCTGACGCGGCGCCCTGATTGATTCGTCAAGCCGTCGCCGTATATTCGGCGGCTCCTGGCCGCCTTTATGCCTCCTTGCGACCAGCAAGCCTCACGCTATGTTGATGGAACTTCGAATAATTCCACTGCCTGCGCCGCTTACTGTTCATGAAGTTTGACCGATACGAGGTGATGTACCGTGAGGATGGCTCGATGTTTCGTCTGGGCCAAGGGAAGACGAGCTCCAGCTATAAGGCGCTCGATCTCGATCTGCAGGTGCCTGTGGTTTTAAAGGTGATCAGGCACGAGTTTCTGGAGGATGAAGAGGCGCGGAAGCGATTCCTGCGGGAAGCTCGCGCGGCCGCACTGCTGCGGCATCCGAATGTCGCAATGATTTATCGTCTGGGAGAGGAGGATGGCACATGCTTTTACGCTCGCGAATTCATCGAGGGTGAGACGCTCGATGCGAAGGTGAATCGCGACGGCCCGCTGGCCGTGACTGAAGCTCTCAATATTGCGCTCCAAGTGGCGCAGGCACTCGTCGCCGTAAAAAAAATGAATCTCGTGCACCGGGACATCAAGCCGTCGAACTTGATGATTGCAGAGGATGGGGCGATCAAGATTATCGACTTCGGACTGACGAAAAGTAACCCTAACGGGCAAGGCGAACGGCTGGAACTGATCACTCTTTCCGGATTCGTCGGCACGCCGGACTACGCCAGCCCCGAGCAACTCAACGAGCAGACAGTCGATGTCGCATCGGATATTTATTCCCTCGGCGTGACACTTTGGTTTCTGCTCGCGGGACGCCAGCCCTTTCGAGGACCAATGGCACAGGTAATGGCGAAGCATTTGCAGAGCCCGCCGCCGTTTGATGAGCTGCAAGGTCTCCCGCGCAGCGTGGTGAGCTTGCTGGCGCACATGCTGGAGAAAGACCCGGCGAAGCGGCCGATCTCGCCCGCCCATCTGGTCGAGGAGATCGAAAAGTGTGTGGCGGCGGTCAAAGGAGAAGTGCCGCCGATCGCGCCGATTAACCTCATCGGCCCGAGCCCCGCGCCGCCGGAATTGAAAAAGATGTCCGCCGCACGCGAGCCGGCGGCCCAGAGGCCCGAGCGGCAGTTTTTTCTCGCCGAGGCACTCATCGGCGCGGCCATCGCACTGATCATCTACCTTATCCTCTCCCGGCCAGTCGAGCCTCCACCTCCAGCCAGCCCTCCGGAATCAACCGTCGCAAGCACGCCGGCGGAAAGTGCGGTCCAGCCTCAACGCCCGGCGCAAAAAGAAAGCTCTGAATGAACCACGCCATCCGAGGCAGTCTGTTTCGAATTCTGCGGGTCACGGTTCTCGTGCTTGTTCTGATTGCCGCCGCGATGTGGCTGCGGAACATCCTGACCTCGCTCGAAAGTGAGCAGGCGGTCATCAACGCGGAAATCATTCAAATCCGCACTCCCATCGCCGGCGTGCTCGATATCGATGACGTGCGGCCCGGCGTATTGCTTCCGAAGGGCCAGCCGCTTTTCAGAATTGAAAATCCGCGCTTTGGAGATCGCGAGACGGTTGCCCAATTCAACACCCTGCAGACGCTGGTCGAATCGCTGCGGGCCGAACTCGCGTCGGTGCGGCGCGAGCTGGAAGTGGCCGGTGTGGAACAGGAACGCGCTCGCCGGCTCTACAAAGCCCAGGTGATCGCGCGAGTGGAAAAGGAACTCGCCGAGACCAGATTCGTGACGCTTCGAAAGCTAATGGGCGTCAAGACCGAACAGCTTGCGCGCACGGCGAAGCGAGCGCAGGAAATGGAAGCGCAGATGACGCTGCAGAAGTCATCCGTAGTAACGATGCCCACGGACGGCTTGATCTGGTCGATCACGGGAAAGAGCGGGGAGCAGGCGAACTCCAACGCCCTCGTGATGGAGGTGATCAATCCCTCGCGAATCTGGGTCGATGCCTTCTTCGCGGAACGCCACGCCAGGGAACTCAAGCCGGGGCTGCTGGCCATGATTCGCTCGCTCGACAGCACCGCGTCGTGGCGCGGGCACTTGCAATCGATACGTGCGGGCGTCGGACGAATTGCTTACGACACCACGGTGGCTGTCCCGCCGCCCGAGCTGGCAAAGCGGCAGATCGCGGTGCGGGTGGATGTCGATTGGGAGCGGCCGTTTGGCGCCGTCGAATTTTTCGGGGTTGGGCGCAGCGTCGAGGTGAAATTTGTGAAGGAAAAAGGGCAGCGGACTGTGGGCGATGTTCTGAAGGAACGATGGCAGCGAGTGTTTACGCAGCCAGCACGCACGACGGCCAAAGCAGACGCTGGTGAATGAGCCGCATCCGGAAGCTGCACCGCCTCGAGCTGTTCCTGCTGCTCCTCGCCGGAGCGACCGGGATGGTGTGCCTTGTACTGAGCGCGCCGGCGGGTGAATTGCTTGCCCGGGCCGTGCACGGTTGGATGTGGCTCGGCGCGCAGTTTAGCATTGTGAATAGCTCGACGCCGCTCGTGCGCGTGCTGCTTCCGGCCGTCGTTTGTGGCGCCTTGGTGTATGGCGTGATGCTGCTCAACCCGCGGCCCGCTCGTGTCACGCGCGCGGCAGTGATCGTCCTGCTCGTTGCGCTTTACACGGCTTACATGGCGTTCCGGCTATTCGCGACGCTCAATCTCTCGACGCTCATCGCGGCTGTTTTCAGCGTAATGTTCTTTCTCGCGGAGGTCCTCATCTACCTCAAGTCGCTCTCGGCAAATTTTCAGATGTTCTGGCCGGCCAACCGTTCGCCCGACGCGACGAGGCTCTCCGAGTTGGTCACCGCAGGTCGCTACCTGCCTGACGTGGATATCTTTCTGCCCAGCTACAGCGAACCGGTCGAGATGCTGCGCCGGACGATCCTCGGGTGTCAGGCGCTGAATTATCCGCGAAAGCAGATTTACCTGCTCGACGATCAGCGCCGGCCCCAGATGCGGGCGCTGGCGCAGGAACTGGGCTGCCATTACCGCGACCGGCCCGACAACCGCGACGCTAAAGCGGGCAACATGAACGCCGCTTTGCCGTCAAGTCGCGGCGAGTTGATCGCGGTGTTTGACGCAGATTTCATCCCGACACAGGATTTTCTCGAGCGCACTGTCGGATTTTTCAGTGACTCCAAGGTCGGTCTCGTGCAGACGCCGCAAAACTTCTACAGTGTCGACGCGGTGAGCCGGAACCTTGGCCTGCCCGGCATCATCACCGAAGAGCAACAGGTCTTTTTCCGTGCCGCGCAGCCGGGCCGTGACACGTTCGGCGCGACGCTCTGTCACGGCACCAGCTTCGTCGTGCGGCGCAAGGCGGTGGAAGAAATCGGCGGCTTTCCAGGCGAGACATTGAGCGAGGATTGGGCGACTTCCATCAAGCTCCAATCGCGCGGACACAAATGCTATTATCTGAACGAACTGCTCTCTGCCGGTGCGGCGGCGGAGTTTACAAGTGAATTTGTCGGCCAGCGGCTTCGGTGGGCCCGTGGCACACTGCAAGCATTTTTTGCATCTACCAATCCGATCACCGTGCCCGGTCTGAGTCTTGCCCAACGGCTGATCCACTTGTGCGGGACGATGCATTATCTTCCGTTTGCCAGCCGGTTTTTTTGTCTGCTGTTGCCGTTGCTCTATTTCTTTTTCGGGATCGTGCCGCTGAACACTTCGGCCGAGCTGCTGCTCGTTTTCTTCCTGCCGTACTGGGTATGCCACGCGCTCTCGCTTTCCTGGCTGACCGGCGGACATCGCTCGGCGTTCTGGTCGGAGGTGTACGAGACAATGCTCTGCTTTCCGATGACGCTGACGATTATCGGCACGCTGTTAAAGCCGTTTGGCAAACCATTCAAGGTATCCAAAAAAGGCGGCATGCGAACCCGGCTCACGCTGAATGCATCTGTTGGAGTGCCGCTAATCGTGCTGCTCGGGCTTTATGTGCCAGCGGTGATCAATGCTGTTGCCGCAGCGGAGTGGTATCCCAGCAAAGGCATCTTCGCGCTCGTGATCGGCTGGTCGGCGTATTCGATGATGCTACTCTGGCTGAGCTTGCAGGCGTCGTTCGACGTGCCGCAGCAAACGACTTCCATCCGGTTTAAGCAGCAGTTACCGGCCGCGATCCGTCGAGGCGGCATCGCCGTGCCGGTGACGGTTCAGGAGATTTCCGACGAAGATATCATCGTCAGCTGCGAGACCGAGACGGTCGCCGGCTCCGAATTACGGCTGAGCATCCCGGCTTGCCGGCTGCGCGAGGTGCCGGTGCGCCTTCTTGATCAACAGACGCCATCCCGTTTCCTCCTCAAGATCGAGAGACTTTCGATCGCGCAGCACCGCTCGCTGATTGCATTTCTCTACTGCCGGCCCGGCCAGTGGGACGATGGCGGCGTTCCCGAACCGCTGACCTTCTGGCGCTTCCTGGAAGCGCCGTTCCGCATGTATCCGCTCGCTGAAACCCGCTGATCGCTACGAACCGAGTAGCAGCAGCTATCTCCGTTGGTTACGCTTCTTACGATGAGTGTGCCGTCCAGTGCCCTCGGTGGACCCCTGGGTAGACCGACTTGTCTTCGGGCGGCTCAAATCCACTCATGATAAACAGGAGATCGTAGCCGATATTGTATACGGCTGGGCCATTGCTGTTGGTCAGCACGAAGACGCCTGCCTGAGACGGCGTGGTGCCTGGATTGGAACTCTGAAGAAAACCGATCAAGCTGCTAAAGCCGCCGAGCGCACCGTCCTTCCAAACTATCTGAATAGAGTTCTTAATGGTTATTGCTGATCGTGCTGATGAACCAGGCGAGTCCGAGTTGACTGTCGAAGATCGAGGTCGCACGTACGGACGTTGAAGGGTTCTGAAGTGAGGGCAGGAGGCTGTTAAGAGGATTGCCAGCGATCAGACCCATGTTTAAGCGCAGCCAGACAAGCATGTCGTTCGGGGTGCTCACAAGACTTCCCGCGCCCCCCCAGCTAGGAAAAAATTCCCAGCCGGGCGGGGTGCCCCTCGCCTTCTGGTTCTGCTAGGGCTGCGGCAGCGGGATCGGGTAGTCCGGGGGGTCGCTACCTTGATTGTCTTCGGGCAGGCCCGATGTGTAGTTGGCGAGCATCTGGAGCGCAAATGGGCTCAGGCCGTGATAGGCACGCATCGTGTCTCGCGATCCGTTTTGCCATCGAAGGAAAGACGGCGATGAAAAATATCCGTTCAACCACAGGCCGAGGCTTTGGCTCGATCAGTTGTTCGACTTCAGCATCTGCACGGCGTCTGTCACCCGCCGGCATCACCCGAGATCTTGTCCGTCCCCTGCAGGAGAACGTCAAGAAGTCGGGGGGTCGGCGATCAATGTGGGCTGAGCGATGTCTGCTCAGCTACCGGGGCGGCGACCATGGAACTCACGCGCTCGACCGCTGCCGGAGGCCATGATCGAGGCGCTCGCCGCCGGGGCGTGCGACTACGTCATGCCAGATGCAGCTCGCATCGGCGGCGTGAGCGGCTGGATCCAGGCGGCCGGCATCGCTGCAGCGCACGGCATCGAGATGTCGTCGCATCTGCTGCCGGAGATCAGCGCGCACCTGCTCGCCGCGAGCCCGACTTGCCACTACCTGGAGTATGTCGACTGGGCCGACGCGATCCTCGAGGAGCCGCTACAGATCCAGGATGGTTCCGGACCGTCCGGGCATCGGACTCGCGTGGAGAACGGAAGCCGTGAAGGCCCTCTCGCTGGACCGCTGATCAGCCATCTCGCCTCCGGCGCGTTCCGCGGTGCGCCTCACGGCTTCGCGAGCCACCAGATCCCTTCACGCCGTCGCCCTTCGTGTCGCCGGGGCGGCGTCGCGCGCGAAATAGTAGAGCGGTCAAATCCGGAGTGTTGCCACCACCGGCGCGTGATCGCTCGTGCCTACGTCCGCTTCGACAGGGCAGGAGACAGCCGCCCTCGCGAGTGACTCAGTTGCAAGAATGTAATCGAGCCGCCATCCAATGTTGCGTTGGCGCAAGTTCCGCCACGGCGCCCACCAAGTGAACATGCGGTCGTTGTCCGGGTCGAGTGTCCGGCCGAGGTCTGCCAGACCGTGGCTTAGGAGCCGCTCGAAGAGAGCGCGTTCCTCGGGAAGCTGGCCAATCGCGCGGGGCTTTCGCTCCTTCGGATGCACGTCGATCTCCGCGCGCGCGATGTTCAAATCCCCGCAGAGCAGCAGCGGCGCGCCAGTCGCCTGGAATCCACCGGCGTATGATTCCAACGCCCCGAGGAAACGCAGTTTCGCCGGGAAATCCTTCCCCCCATTCGGCGCGTAAATCGAGGCGATCGTCAAATCACCGACCTTGGTGAGGACTATTCGGTTCTCAATATCAAACGGAGGGTGTGAAAATGGCGGTCGATCCCTGCATATGTCCTTTCGCACGTGAAGAGCAACGCCTGAATAGCCCTTTACGCCATGCCAGTAACACCAGTAATCTTCCATCTCGTAGAGTGCCGTGGGAACCTGGTCGGACGCTGCCTTGATCTCCTGCAGACATAAGACTTCGGGCCGCTCACGCTCAATCCACTCGCGCACTTGAGCCTGCCGTGCCCGGATGCCGTTGACGTTCCAGGTAGCGATTTTCATTCTTTCTCAAATGCGGCGCGATGTCGTGTAGCGACGGCGTCGCGCCGGTAACACAAGCAGGTGATTTGCGCGGTCCGGCCAGCCCAAGCTGGTCCGCCTGGCTCGCGGGAACGGTTGTAGAACCTCGAGCGCGGGCGGCATAGAGACCTTCGGCGAGGTCGCAGCCTCTGGCGGGCGTCCTGAGGCTAAGTCTGAGGAATTCCGCTTCGCCTTCGGCTTCCGCAGTTGCTCAAAGTTGAATGGACTGAAATCTTCATCGAGCGGAGCAGTGCGCAAGCCTTGAATATCGGCAGGCTTTGGAATCAACAAAGCGAAGAACGAATCGATCTTGTCGCTGAGCAAACGGAAGCTTGCAACTGAAGCAAACACTACTCCGCCCAAGACGACATATGCCACTCCAAGGGCGACTACCATTTCAATGGTTGCTGCCTGCCGCCCGGCATGCCCAATCAAGGCTGCTCGCCCGGTAGTGCACGTGATGGTGGGCTGAGTCGGCCGATAAGGATCGCTGAGCTTGCGCGGTGATGCGATCGGGTCTAGCAGCTGCGCCTGAAGGCCTGTGGCTGCAAGTGCCAAAGCGGCCAGAGCGACCAGCAGAAGCGGCTTGGGATACCAGGATGCGCGACTTGCGCACTGAATTCCTGGGGTTCCCATTGGCCGGCCAAGGGTTGCGGTAATGTGGCCCACCTCGTTCGTTAGGATCCTTGATCGGAGTTTGTCCTGCATCTGCCGGAAAGTCACGCCGTGGAGCATGTCACCATCCTCGTCAGCCAGCAACGAGACGCCGTCGCCGTTTGGATTAAGATGAATACATCGAAGACGTTCCTCTGTATCTCAGACTGCGGGAAGGGAAGGAATAGTTCAAGTTCCTCGAGCGGAAATTCGCACTCTCGAAATCCACCGCGGAAGTCCTGGATGGCAACGTAGCCGCATCTTTTTGCCGGCGTCCCCCCAGCATGCCAGGCCGAAGTAGGTGCCGTGGCTGAAGCGGTTCGGCGGCGCATACCATTCCAGAACTGGGTCGAACCAAGCATACGGCGCCAAAGGAATCTCGTCGATCTCTTTGCGTGTTGTGGCTAGCGACACCATCATCTCCTTGCACTGGGCGCCCGAATGCTGGACGATTGATGACCGTTTTCAATTCGAATGAAAGTAGCCCGTCTTCTTTTCGCTGTCGTATCGGCCGGACTAACAATTGGTCTAAGCGCCTGCGCTACCGTGTCCCACACACAGAACTCGTTTTCCTTTGATCCGCCGGTTCTAAAGCCGAAAAGTCCCTCCGCGGTGAAGCTCAAGCTCAGCACGGGAGCACAGCGACTCTATGTAGTCGAGGGGGACACCGTTCTTCTCGCCACGCCGGTTACCGTTGGCACGCCCTCGTCGCCTACACCCCACGGCAACTTCACCATCTATTCGAAGGTGGCCAATCGCCGGCGCCAGAGCAGCCCGGGAGCTGGCTACCCGATGACGTACTGGATGGAGTTCAAGAGCGCCTACGGTCTGCACTGGGGCTTTGTCAAAGCGACCCCGAGCACGCACGGCTGCGTCCGGATGCCCATTGACTCGGCTCGGAAGACCTTCCAGCTTGTCCGCATCGGCACTCCGATCAACATTGCCTCCAGCCAGCCTTGGGACGCGACCCTCGGCAAAAGCCTCCCCGTCCTCGACGATAGCAACCTGCCGGATCCTCCGATGTCCTACATGCTCAGCGGGAGGGTTTTCGCAGATGCGAGCCACGGCAACCTCTGGAAATACTGAGAAAGAAAGCTTCCGTCCCGACAAGGCTATACCTGCAGATGTAATGTGCCGTCCGGCAGGAGGGCTAAAAAGCAGACGCGCACTATTCCAAAAGGGGCAATGGCTACCTGGACAGGGTAGGACTGCCTTGAGATGCCTCTATTTCTGCGGCAGCTTTTTTCCGGGCGGTCAGCCGCCGGATGACAACATAGAGGACGGGGGTGAAAAAGATGCCGAAGAGGGTCACACTCAACATCCCTCCAAAGACCGCCGCACCGAGTGAACGCCGCATCTCGGCACCCGCGCCCGAGGAGAGCACAAGCGGAAGCACGCCGAGAATGAAGGCAAAGGACGTCATCAAAATCGGCCTCAGGCGCAATCGTGCCGCTTCGGCGGCTGCTGACAGCACGTCCATTCCCTCGTCCTCCTTATGTTTTGCGAACTCGACGATCAAAATGGCATTTTTCGCCGCGAGACCGATCAAAACGATGAGACCGATCTGCGTGAGGATATTATTGTCGAGCCCGCGGGCTAAGACGAACCAAATGGCGCCGGACAGACACAGAGGAACGGTCAAGATCACGGCCAGCGGCAGAGACCAGTTTTCGTATTGGGCGACTAGCACAAGAAAAACAAAGATAATGGCGAGAATGAACACCTGCCCCGCCGTGCCCCCGGCGATCTTCTCCTGGTAAGCCAGTTCAGTCCATTCCAGAGTGATGCCGGGCGGCAAAACCTCCGCAGCCAGACGTTCCATCGCCGCAAGCGCCTGCCCGGTCGAATAGCCGCGTGCGGCAGCACCCTGCACTTCTGCGGCGGGGAACAGGTTGTAACGGACGAAGCGGTCCGGTCCAGTTGTTTCGCGCAAGTCGACAAGGGAGCCGAGGGGAACCATGCTGCCGCTGCGGTTGCGGGTCTTCAACCGGAAAAGATCCTGCGCGTCGTCACGGAAAGGGATGTCTGCCTGCGCCGTGACCCGGAAGGTGCGCCCGAAAAGGTTCAGTTCGTTGACAAAGACAGAGCCAAGATAAATCTGCATCGCGGAGAAGACGTTTTCCAAGGGGACGTCCAGCATCATCGCTTTCACCCGGTCCACGTCGGCGAACAATCGGGGGGAATTCGCGCGAAAGGGCGAGAACGCCTGGGCGATGGCCGGATCGGCATTCGCCGCGACAACGAGGCGCATGGCTGCATCCTCAAGGGCCTTCGATCCCAGGTTGGCGCGATCCTGCAGCATCAGCTTGAAACCTCCTCCGCTGCCGATTCCCCGGACGGACGGCGGAGGGATGACGAGGATCATCGCCTCCTGCACGTCGGCGAATTTGGCCCGCAGGTCGGCCAGGATTTTCTCGCCGGTGTGGCCGGTTTTCTTCCGCTCTTCAAAAGGAGCAAAGACCGGGAACAACGCGGCGGCGTTCGGACTATTTGCAAAAGTCGCTCCATTGAAGCCGGCAAAGGCGACCACGTGCTCGATTCCCTCAACTTCCCGGGCGCGTTTGGTGAGTTCCCGAACCACGGCATCGGTGCGTTCCAGCGATGCGCCATCTGGCAGCTGCGCGGCAACGATGGCGTAACCCTGGTCCTGGGTGGGGATGAATCCCCCGGGAACGATCTGGAATCCGAACCAGGCCAGCCCGAGCAGGAGCACATAGAACACCAATGCGACGAGCGTCATGCGGATCAGGCGCCGGACGAAACCCGTGTATCCGCCGGTCACTTTGGCGAAGAGCCAGTTGAAGCCCCGGAAGAACCAGCCGAAAAGCAGATTCCAGATCCGGGTGAACCAATCCGGCTTTGCCCCGTGGGACTTCAACAGGATGGCGCACAAGGCCGGGCTCAGCGTAAGCGAAACAACACCGGAAATGGCCACTGACCCGGCAATCGTCAGGGCGAACTGCCTGTAGAATTGCCCGGAGATGCCGGGGATGAAGGCCGTGGGAACGAAGATCGCGGCCATGACGAGAGTGACGGCGATGATCGGTCCGCTAACCTCGTTCATCGCCACGCGGGCAGCCTCGTAGGGCGGCTTTCCGAGCTCGATGTTTCGCTCGATGTTCTCGACCACCACGATGGCGTCATCAACCACGATGCCGATGGCGAGCACGAGACCGAAGAGCGAAAGATTATTGAGGGAAAATCCAAGCGCCGCCATGCAGGCGAACGCGCCAATGAGGGACACCGGAATGGCGACCAGAGGAATGAACGAGGCGCGCCAGGTCTGGAGAAAAACCGTCACCACCAGCACAACCAGAAGGATCGCTTCAAAGATGGTGTGCTGCACCGCCGTGATGGATTCGGAAATGAATGTGGTGGGATCGTAGATGATGGCGTATTCGAGTCCGTCCGGGAACGATTTTGAAATCTCCTCCATCGTGCGGCGGATATGGCGCGCCGTTTCCAGCGCGTTCGAACCCGGCAATTGCGTAATGGGCATCGCGACCGCCGGCGTGGCGGAGGCGTAGTTGTTGACGCCGTAGTCAAGGCCACCGAGTTCGACGCGCGCCACATCGCGCAACCGCACGATTTGGCCCAGGTCACCGGTTTTGACGACGATGTCCTCGAATTGCTGCTCCTCGCTCAATCGACCGAGAGCGCTGATGTTCAACTGGAGGGGATTTCCGGCGGCCATCGGCGGCTGCCCGATCACGCCCGCCGCCACCTGAATATTTTGCTGTCGCAAGGCCCCGACAACGTCGTCGGGCGTCATGCTTAGGTTTGCGAGCTTGTCCGGATCAAGCCAGATGCGCATGCTGTATTCCCGCGCACCGAAAAGCCGGACTTCGCCCACACCCTCGATGCGGCGGAGTTGCTCGCGCACCTGGAGGATTGCGTAATTGCTGACGTAGAGCGGGTCATACCGGCTGTCGGGAGAGAACATCTGAACGACAAGCAGAAGGTCTGGCGTGCTCTTGTTGACCGTCACGCCGATGCGCCGGACCTCCTCGGGCAGGCGTGGCTCGGCAATAGCCACCCGGTTTTGCACGAGCACCTGCGCTTTGTCCAAATCCGTTCCCAGCTTGAACGTCACGGTGATCGCCAGCGCACCGTCCGATGTCGCCTGGGAGGACAGATACAACATGTGCTCGACGCCGTTGATCTCCTGTTCCAGCGGCGCCGCGACTGTTTCCGCGATCACGTCGGGCGTCGCGCCGGGGTAGTTCGCACGCACCACGACCGTCGGTGGAGCCACCTCCGGGAACTGCGCGACCGGCAGATTGGGAAAGGCGATGACCCCGAGCAGCACGATGACAATCGAGATGACGACCGCGAAACGCGGACGGTCGATGAAGAAATGCGGAATGCTCATTGTCGATCAGGCTCCAGCAGGAGTGACCGGCACGGAGATCTTGCTGCCTTCGGCGGGGGCAACTTCCGGGAACGCAATGGAACCGTCGTGAGGAGTGACCTTTATGTTCGGGCGCAAAGTTTGAATTCCCTTGATCACGACCTTGTCTCCGGCTGCCAAACCGCTGCGCACCGCGCGAAGATTGCCCTGGCGGCCGCCAAGCTCCACCGGCCGGCGCTCCACCGTGCCATCCGGCTTCAATACCCAGACGAAACGCGCCGTCAAATCGGACACGATGGCTTCCTGGGGCACAAGGATCGCCTGCTGCGGACCACCGGATGGCACCCGCACGCGGGCAAACATGCCGGGCGTGAAAAAGCGGTCGTCATTTTCAAACCGGCCACGCATCTTCAGCGTGTTCGACGTGGGATCGAGCTGGTTGTCAATGAAATCAATCTCGCCCTTGTGGGGGAAATTCTTCTCGTCCGCCAGTTGCATTTCGATGGGCCGGGAGCCGGGATCTCCGCGGCCGGGCTGGCCGCCTTCGAAGTAGCGGCGAATCGCGCTGATCACGGCCGCTTCGTCCGGCTCGAAATAGACGTAGATCGGATCGTGGGGGACGATGGTGGTCAGCAGTGTGCTCTCGCCACCGCCGCCCTGCACGACGTTTCCCCGCGTCACGAAGTGGCGGCTGGAGATGCCGGTGATCGGCGAGCGCACGTCGGTAAATCCCAGTTGGAGATTTGCGGAATCCAACTCTGCGGTGGCCTGTTCCACGTCAGCATCGGCCTGCATGGCCTCGCTGACACGGATATCCGCCTCCTCCTTGGAAATCACTTGTGTGCTGGCAAGTTTTTTCGCGCGTTCAAGATTGGCTTTGGCAAGAGACTGTGCGGCCCTTGCCTGAGAGAGACGCGCTTTCGCCCGGCCAACCTCGGCCTCAAACGGCCGTTTGTCTATGACGAAGAGCAAAGCACCTTCCTTGACTTCCTGCCCCTCGACAAAGTGAATGGAGTCCAAATGCCCGCTCACCCGCGGACGGACCTCGACGCTCTCCACGGCGGCGAGGCGTCCTGTGTATTCGTTCCAATCCGTAATCTCCTTCTGCAGGGGATGAGCCACGGTGACCGCCGGAGGCGGAGGCGCGGGAGGAGTGCTCTTCTGGCATCCGGCGATCAATCCTGCCAGGATGCCCGTCATAACGATCGTTGTGTCCGTGGCTTTGCAACAGAGAATTCTCCAATACTTGGAACAATTGTTTTGACTGCCCATGGCACTACTGATGGTAGTCGAGATTCCTGTTGGGGTCGAGCCTTTTGGCCTGCCGTGGCATCCGCCGGAGGATACCCCGACGGCCGTAGCTTCGATGACTCGGAGCGGCCAGCGAGATGGGGCGGTGGTTGAGAGCAGCGTCAGCCTTTGCTACCGCATTGGCTAGCGATGAAGGCGTTCTGACGGGCGTCGTTATGGCTACTCCCGCTCCACTTCATTTGGCAGCTCATTGCGATCGTCGGGTCGGCGAGGGAAGTGGCGTGCGAGTATCTCGGCAGCCTTTCCTACTGCGTTGACGACCGCATCCGTGAAGCGCCCCTCGCGAAGTTTCTCGCGCATCCCCGATGCAACGTCACGCCAGAATGTTTCGCCGCATTTCTCATGAATGCCCTTGTCACCGACGATGGCGAATTGATGGGCGCGGGGCACGAAATAGAGGAGAACGGCATTGCGGTCGCGCGTGGCCGTCATTCCGAGCTTCTCAAACCTGGCGGCAGCGCGATCGACAACTCTGTCAGCGCCCAAGTCCCGGTCGGTGACAAAGACGCGGATTTCGCCGGACGTCTTGCGCTCCGCCTCTTGAATCGCGCGAACGACTTCAGCATCATCGAGCTTTTGAAGAAAATCGTCCGGTTTCATGTTCTGGTCTCCTACCAACTGCCACTGGCCCCTCCGCCGCCGAAGCTGCCACCTCCTCCGCTGAACCCGCCCCCTCCTCCCGAGCCCCGGTTGAATCCCCCGCCGCCAACGCCACCTCCGATGGGCGGACTCCAAACCGTGCGCCTTCCGCTCGGTCCATAGTAGGTGCCGCGCCGCAGGGCATTTCGATTTGCGGTGATGATGATCATGATGATCAGAAGAAAGAAAAGGAAGATGATCCAGGAGCCTTGATCGCCTTCCTCCCTATCTGCATTCGTGCGGCCCGTGCCTGTGTATTCTCCGCGAGTTGCCTGCAGGATGGCATTTACGCCGCGGCTCACGCCGGAATCGAAATCGCCCGCGCGAAAAGCAGGAAGCATTTCGTTTTCAATGATCCTCTTGGCGACAATATCGGGAAGGGCGCCTTCGAGACCGTAGCCGACCTCGATGCGCGTCTTGCGGTCCTTGGGAAAGACGAAAAGTGCAACGCCATTATCATCCTTCTCTTGTCCGATGCCCCAAGCTTCTGCGGTGCGCTGGCTGAAATCTTCCAGTACGTAGCCGTCGGGCACATTGGGAAAAGTCGCGACGATCACCTGATTCGACGTGTCCCGCTCGAACGCCTCGAGACGCGAATTCAGAGCCGCAATCGTTTGTGGCGAGAGAATGCCTGCCCTGTCGCTCACGAACTGAGCGGGTTTCGGCGGCAGCGGATCGGCCGCCACAGCGATGACGGCCGATGCGAACGCTGCAGCAAGCAGCGACCACCGCCGCCAGAAGCGATGTCTCTTCACCCTGCGAATGGGCGGCATGAGCCCTCTTTACTGAATTGTGGCAGGTGTCGCCGGCGGCGTCGGGGCGGGGGTGCCGCCGCCAAAGTTGAAATTCACCTCGGGAGCGACATCCGATCCCTCCCGCGCCGCAAAATATGGTCTCGGAGAAAAGCCTAACAGACCGGCGAAGAGTGCTGTGGGCATGCTCTGCACCGCCGTGTTGTATGCCTGCACCGTCTCGTTGAATTTGCGGCGTTCGACCGTGATGCGGTTCTCGGTTCCCTCAAGTTGCGCCTGCAAGTTCCTGGAAATTGGCGTTAGCCTTCAGTTCCGGATAGCGCTCGACGACGACCAGGAGCCGGGCGAGGGAATTCGACAGTTGATCCTGAGTCTGCTGAAAACGCTGCAAGGTCTGCGGATCGGTTGGCGCAGAACTCGGATCGAGCTGCACTTTGGTGACCTGCTGCCGCGCCTGGATCACGTCGGTGAGCGTGCTTTTCTCGAAATTAGCCGCGCCCTCCACCGTGCGCACGAGATTTGGAACGAGATCGGCACGGCGCTGATAGACATTCTGAACATCCGCCCAGCTTCGGTCCACCTGCTGTTTGAGACCGACGAGCCTGTTGTACGTTCCGCAGCCGCCGATGAGAAGGAGCACGACGAGAGCCGCGAGGATCGCCAGAATTGCGAGAGGGCGCTTTCATATGGGACAAGATTGTAGGACCCGTGTTCCGAAAAGCGAGCACCAGATGAGCTTGGCTGCGTCCTCGCGTCGAAGAGTTTCCCTCTGGCCTTCGCGCTCGATCGTGGTACCTTATAATCCAGCCAAACGATTGACTGCACGCGATAATCCCTTATGGATCTGCCAAGCAACGTTCAAAAGATCGCATTTCTGGCGGATTATATTCCGCGGCAATGCGGAATCGCCACATTCACAGCGGACTTGCGGCAGGCGATCGCCGCTCAGTATCCGGGACTGCAAAGCTCGATTATTGCGATGACCGATTGCCCGGACGGGATATGATTATCCTCCCGAAGTGCGTTTCGAAATTCCCGAACAGGATATCTCCGCCTACCGGCGGGCGGCCGATTTTTTGAATTTGATTAACGTCGACGTGCTCTGCTTGCAGCACGAATTCGGAATATTTCGGGGGCCCGAACGGCCGCCATTTGCTGACATTGCTGCGAAATCTACGAATGCCGGTGGTCACAACTTTGCATACGATCCTGCGCGACCCCTCGCGGGAACAGAAGCTGGTTCTCCAGGAGGTGATCAAACTTTCCGCTCGCGTCGTGTCGATGGCCGAGAAGGGCATTGAGTTTCTTCGCGACGTTTACGAAACACCGATGGGCAAGATCGATCTCATCCCCCACGGCATCCCTGATGTCCCGTTCGCCGATCCGAACTATTACAAGGACAAATTCGGGGCGGAGGGGCGCCCTGTCCTGCTTACCTTCGGCCTTCTCTCGCCGAATAAGGGCATCGAGCATGTCCTCAACGCGCTGCCAGCGATCGTACGGGAATTTCCCAAGGTCGTGTATATCGTGCTCGGGGCGACGCATCCCACCCTTGTCCGGGATCACGGCGAGACCTACCGGCTCAGCCTGGAGCGCCTTGCCAAGAAAAACGGCGTCGAAAAGAACGTGATTTTTTTCAACCGCTTCGTGGACACGGACGAGCTGCTGGAGTTTCTCGGCGCGACCGACATTTATATCACGCCGTATTTGAACAAGACCCAAATCACGAGCGGCACGCTTGCCTACAGTTTCGGCGGGGGCAAGGCAATAATTTCCACACCGTACTGGCATGCGGAGGAACTGCTGGCGGATGGACGCGGAGTGCTTGTTCCCTTCGCGGATGCGCCGGCGATTTCCCAAGCGGTTTGCGATCTGCTTCGTAACGAGACAACGCGCCACTCCATGCGAAAGGCCGCCTATTTGCTGGGGCGAAAGATGGTCTGGTCGCATGTGGCGCATGATTACATGCGGAGCTTTGAACGCGCGCGTCACGAGCACTCCGACCAAACCGCAAAACGAATTGAGGCTCCCACGCTGGACCAGCAGGCCGCCGTCCCCGTTTGGAGGCTCGATCATCTCATATGCCTGACCGATGACACCGGAATGCTGCAGCACGCTGTCTATACGCTTCCCAACTACGAGCACGGCTACTGCACGGACGACAACGCCCGGGCCCTCATCCTGATGATGCTCCTGGAGGAGCTCGAGGAGGGCTTCCCGGAGCGTAATCGGTTGACCAGCATTTACGCGGCGTTTTTGCAGAACGCATTTGATGCAAGCCTTGGGCGCTTCCGCAACTTCATGTCCTACCATCGGGATTGGATCGGCGAAATCGGCTCCGAAGACAGCCACGGACGAGCATTGTGGGCTCTTGGCACCTGCGTCGGCCGGTCCCGGCGCGAGGGACTTCGCTCCTGGGCGGCGGAGCTTTTCGAAAAGGCACTGCCGGCCGTGCAAGACTTCACGTCTCCGCGGGCGTGGGCCTTTGCGATCATCGGCCTGCACGAATACCTTCGCACATTGAGCGGCGATCTCATGGCCAATCAGATTCGAGCAGAATTGGCGCAGCGTTTGCGCTCGCGCTATGAAACGATTGCCAGTGAGGATTGGTTATGGTTTGAGGATGTCGTCACCTACGACAACGCTCGACTTCCGCACGCATTGATGTTGACGGGCCGCTGGGCGAATCAACCCGATCTTCGCGAGATCGGCCTCAAGAGTCTGCGCTGGCTCGCCGAACACCAGATTGCTCAGGATGGGCATTTCCGGCCGATTGGTTCCAACGGCTTCTGGAAACGCGGTGAGGAGCCTGCGGCGTTCGACCAACAGCCGGTCGAGGCTCATGCCATGATTTGCGCCTGTCTCGAAGCTCGTGAAGCCACCGGCGATCCGTATTGGCTCACGCAGGCCAGCAAGGCATTCGAATGGTTTCAGGGCAGCAATGACCTCGGTCTGGCGCTCTATGATGCCCAGAGCGGTGGCTGCAGAGATGGCCTGCACATTGACCGGGTCAATCAAAACCAAGGTGCGGAATCCACGCTCGCTTTCTTGCTCTCCCTTGCTGAAATGCGCCGTACCCAGGACGCTTTGTCCGCATCCGTCTTGGAACAGCAGATATCCCTGGCCGCATGAGGCGTCGTGCGCAACTTTCGTGTTTAGCGATCCTAATTTGCGTCCCGTTAGCGCGTTAGCGCAATCCGGATCTGAAAGCAGCCGCGCATGCACGACGAACTTGCTCTATTCGCCTGTTGATGCCGCGCGATTTGGAAACTTCCGGTGCGGAAAGCTTACCGTAAGAATAGCCTCTTCGTGATGAATAGAGGCTGATTGCTGCTGGCGATTGACTCTTTAGCGCATAGGCTCTTTGCCATCATGCCTAGCCGTCAAGCGCCTCAATCCTTGCCCCTGTTTGAACAAGTGGACCGTTGCGTTATGCAACGAGCGCCGGAGCTAGTGGAAATTCGCCGCCACCTTCACGCTTATCCGGAGCTTAGCGGTGCTGAACGCGCTTCGACGGCCTTTGTCGCCGAACGACTTGCCTCCGCGGGGATATCGCATGAATCAGGTCCTGACGGACGAGGGATTATCACCGCCATATCAAAACCATCATTGCGCGAGGCTCCCACTATTGCACTCCGTGCGGACATTGATGCGCTTCCCATCACCGAGGAGAACGAGGTCCCGTATCGCTCGCGAAATGCCGGTGTCATGCACGCGTGCGGCCACGACGCTCATTCGGCGATTTTGCTGGGGACTCTGTGCGCATTAAAGTCAGCGGGCCCGATTTCGGTTGGCTGGCGTGGCATCTTCCAGCCTTCGGAGGAAACTGGCCACGGCGCGCGTGAGATGATAAAACGCGGTGCGCTCGCCGGAGTCGATGCGATCGTCGCCCTGCATGTCGATCCCACAATCGCTTCGGGGCAGCTTGCGCTGACCGCCGGTCCTCAAACGGCGTTTTGCCAGGATTTCGAGATCGAAGTGCGGGGACGCGGTGGCCATGGGGCGCGTCCGCATAATACGATCGATCCGATTGCCATCGCGGCGCAGCTTGTCACGCTTATCTATCAGGCCCTTCCCCGAAAGACGGATGCTCGTGATCCCTTGGTTGTGACGATTGGCCAAATCCAGGGAGGCCAAACGGCGAACGTCATTCCGGACGTCGTCACAATGAAAGGAACAATCCGCTCCTTGGACCTCAACGTGTCGCGAAATGCTCGCGACATCATCACCAAACTTTGCCGGGGCACTGCCCAAACGCTAGGCGGTTCGGTGCGCGTCACGTTCGATGCGCAACTACCCGGCGTCGTCAACGATCCTGCAGTGACTTCGATTTGTCTTGATGCTGCTCGCGATGTGGCCGGCGAGGACCATGTTGTGGTGCAGGGGCGTCCGAGTATGGGTGCCGAGGATTTTGCCGACTATTTGACCTCCGTTCCCGGTTGCATGATCAGGCTGGGGGTGAGGCGAAAAGGAAAGAAAATTACACCCTTGCACACCTCGACGTTCGATATGGATGAAAATTCCCTGGTCATCGGAGCACGCCTTCTAGCAAGGGTGCTGCTGCGTTGGCCGGGCGATTTTCAACGTTAATCAGAAAAAATGCTCATTTCATTTGGCTACGATATTTCGCTTCGCCTCGAAGTGGAAACCGCCGTGCTGTTCTGCCTGAGAGTCCATCCTTCCCGCCGCAAAGATCTTGTTTCCGGTGAGAATTTTCGAATCAATCCGAAAGGGCCGTTCGAAGAATACACGGACGGATATGGAAACCGGTGTGGGCGGGTTCAGTGTAAACCGGGGATCGTCCGTTTTGTCAATCGAGGCATCATCCGCGACAGCGGAATGTTGGACGCCTTTGCACCTCACGCGTTCCAGGAAGAGATTTTCAGGCTTCCTTCGGAAAACCTGGTGTATTTGCTTCCAAGCCGCTATTGCGAGATAGATAGCGAGGTTTCGGACTTCGCGTGGGCGAAGTTTGGCGCTTCGCCGGTGGGGTGGGCGCGCGTTCAGCGAATTTGCGATTTCGTCCACGGTCACATCCAGTTTGACTACATGAAAGCCAGGTCCAACCGGACGGCGCTGGAAGCTTTTCGCGAGCGCGTTGGCGTTTGCCGGGACTTTACGCACCTTGCCATTGCACTTTGCCGCTGCATGAACGTGCCTGCTCGCTATGTCACAGGCTACCTCGGTGACATCGGCATTCCTCCGGCGCCTTATCCGATGGACTTTAGCGCATGGATGGAAGTGTATCTTGGAGGGCGGTGGTATGCGTTCGACCCAAGGCACAATCGCCGCCGCATCGGGCGCATTGTCGTTGCCCGAGGTCGCGACGCCAGCGATGTGGCCCTCACTACGGTCTTCGGGAAGCATCAGCTTGCCGAATTCTCCGTAGTTACGGAGGAGGTTTCGGAAAATCGCGTCCCCCGAGTGCCCGCGAGCTTTAAAGGCAACGGCTCAAGCCCTGGGAATCAGCACAAAATTCTAACCTCCGCGACTAGTAGGTAAGAATCATGATCCTTTTGTTCCACCCTCTTTCGTTTTGGTCTTAGCAGGCGGTTTGCGCCTTTTCAGCTCGCCTCTTGCCTGGGCCGCAAGCTTTTCGTAGCTTGCCCGGATGCGATCAAGCTCTTCTTCCTCGAGATCTTCGAGATCGAGAAGGGCATTGTGCGCGGACTTGTCTGCTCGAATAAGCTCATCGAGTTTCACGTGCATGGCTTCCGAATCGCGATTCTGGGTGTTTTGAATCAGAAACACCATGAGGAAGGTGACGATGGTGGTCCCTGTGTTGATTACCAGTTGCCACGTGTCGCTAAAGCCAAAGAGAGGCCCAGAGACGGCCCAAAGGAGCAATGCTCCCACCGCGATCGCAAATGCAACAGGCTGCCCGGCGGCGTGTGACGTCCACTTCGCGAATCGGGTAAAGAAGGAAGTAGATCTTGTCGGCGTCATTGCAATTTAGAACAGGAGCATCAGCAAACTATCGTTGGTGGCAGGCATCTTGCGCGCTATTTCCTGGGAGAGTGTTGGCGCGACCCTGACCCGAATGCAAGTTTTTCATCGCCGGTTAATTTCGGTGGACGCGATGCGAAAAATTCTTTACGCGCGCGGGAACAGCACCATACGATTTCGCATTATGAAGCGAAAAGGATCTGCGATTTGGAAAGGTGGTATAAAGGATGGTGCTGGAGTAGTTTCGACGGAAAGCGGCGTGCTTTCCAGCGTCCCGTATTCGTTCGCCAAGCGGTTCGGAGATGAAGCCGGCACGAACCCCGAGGAATTGATCGGCGCCGCGCATGCAGGCTGCTTTTCGATGGCGTTTTCCGGCCAGCTCGGGGAAGCTGGTGTCACGGCCGAAAAGATTGAGACGACCGCGACTGTGACCATTGAGAACGTCGGGGGCGGTTTTTCGGTAACCGCTGTTCACCTAGATGTCCAGGCAACCATTCCTAATCTGGAAGACAGCAAGTTCCAGGAGATCGCGAAAAAGGCAAAGGAGGGTTGTCCCGTTTCCAAATTGCTCAAGGCGGATATCACAATGGACGCCAAGCTTGCGTGAGCCGCCCTTCACGCGTCATGAAGGATTCACTGAACTCAAAAAACACGCTCAACGCAGCAGTGCCGAAAAGCGACGCTGCGCGTCAACTTAGCGAAGGCGAAAAGAAGGCGCTGGAACTAGTCGGCCGCGCCGAGCACGAAACGGGCCGCAAGCGCGAGATTTTACAGGCTGAGGCACGCCGAAAAGCGGAGAACGGATAGTATTTTGTCGTAGCGCATTGCTGTACAATTAAGCGCGAGTTCTTGCGGTGATATCCGGGTTTTTGGTAAAGCCCGGTTTCAACTTTTCTGTCTTCTTGTTGTGCGGATTTTTGCTAGTTCGACCTGTAGTCGGGCGAGATCTTTGACCAATATTGCGCCGATGGAATCGATGGCTGTGCGGTAGTGCTCCGCGGCACGGCCACCGATTAGAACCGTAACGCTCGCAGGGAGGAACCGCCGCAAATCGTGCAGTTCCCGCTCCAAATTGGGATCGTCCGCCGGATAGATGATGCTTAACGCGACGGCCCTGGCGCGATTCTGCAATGCGGCACCGGCGATCTCCGCAGCCGGCAGGCTCGGGCCAAGATAGACGGCCCGCCATCCTTGCTCAGCGGCAAGGGCCGTGGCCATGACCGCGCCAAGCTCATGAAGCTGCCCCTGCGGCGTGGCGGCCACGAGCGTCGAATGAGAGCTTTCACCCGCGTACTGTCGCGAAGGATTCAAAAGAAACGCGCGGATCGCCGCCGTGGCGAAATGTTCATGTGACATCGTGAGAATGCCCTCGTCCCAAAGAACACCAAGCCGATGCGCCAGTGGCGCAATCACATGGCGCAAGAGCGCATTGTAGCCCGAGACAACAGCCGCGCGCTCGAGCAGCGAATTGAGCGCTTCAAGGTCGTAGGTTTTTACAGAGTGAATACAATCCCGGACAATCGGAGCGTCCAGCGCGGTCGTCGACTGTCCGCTCGCGGGGGATTGGCCGGATTGCGCATTGATGCGTGCCTTCAGCTCTTCGCGGGGCAGATTCGCCACGCTCCCAATCGGATGGCCCATGAGCGTCAGCTGCCGTAGAAGCTTTAGCCGTTCCACATCATCGTCGCTGTATGCTCGCCGGTGCGTTGCTGTCCTTTTCGGGACGACTGCCCCGTAGCGTCTCTCCCA
The DNA here is from genome assembly GCA_963810765.1 of uncultured Verrucomicrobiae bacterium. Lineage (GTDB taxonomy): Bacteria > Verrucomicrobiota > Verrucomicrobiia > Chthoniobacterales > Terrimicrobiaceae > DASTFP01. The sequence goes on along the minus strand of CAWEOV010000004.1, from coordinate 369,283 downwards.
CACGCGGAGCACGTGGGCCGTGAGCCCGGTCTCACGGACGACTACTTGGATGGGATAGTTCATCATTAAGTAATAGACACAACATAGACAGACAACAAGTTTTCGCAATACAATTTAGACAACTACTTGACATACGTAAGATACGGGGCCAGTTATCTAGACACTAGCTAGACACAGCGACCATGAATTCTTCCGTAATCATCATCGGAGCCGGCCCTGGGGGTTTGGCCTCAGCCATCCTGCTCGCGAGTGCCGGGTTGAAGGTCAAAGTGATCGAGCGGCGTCCGACTCTCGGTGGGCGGACGTCGGCCATTGAGGCGGACGGGTTCAAATTCGATCTGGGTCCGACATTCTTTCTTTATCCGCGCGTGCTCGAGGAAATATTTGCCTCAGCGGGCGTGAGTCTTCGCGACGAGATCGACCTTATCCGGCTCGATCCGCAATACCGGATCATTTTTGGTGAAGGGGGCGAGCTGAATGCGACATCCAATTTCCGGCGCATGGAGCGGGAAATTGCGGCGATCGTTCCCGGAGACGCGGCGGGCCTTCGTCGTTTTATCGCTGAGAATCGCGTCAAGCTCAAGCGCATGGAACCCTGTTTTGAGAGTCCTTTCCTTGGGTGGCGGGATTTGGTCAATGCGCGGCTGCTCAAGATGCTTCCGATGTTGCGTCCCCATCAGTCGCTGGACTCGTATCTGAAGCGCTTCTTTCGCGATCAGCGCATCCGTCTCGCGTTTTCGTTTCAGTCGAAATACCTTGGAATGTCGCCGTTTCGCTGTCCGAGCCTGTTTTCGATTCTTTCATTTATCGAGTACGAATATGGAGTGTTCCATCCGGTCGGCGGTTGCTGCGCGGTGACGGCTGCGATGGCTCGTGTTGCGGAGCGTCTTGGCGTGGAAATCTGCCTTGGCCAGCCGGTGGAGGAAATAATTTTTCAAGGCCGGCGCGCGGTTGGCGTCCGGACGGCGGCTGGCGTGGAGAGGGCGAGCGCTATCGTGATCAATGCCGACTTTGCTCGCGCGATGTCGCGGTTGGTGCCCGATCGGTTGCGGCGTCGCTGGACCGATCGCAAGATTGCGCGGAAGAAATTCTCGTGCTCGACCTTCATGATGTATCTTGGCGTGGAGGGAAGGTTCAGGCTGCCGCATCATAGCATTTACATTTCCGCCGACTACGCGAGCAACCTCGACGAAATCGAGAACCAGCACGTTCTCTCAAGAGATCCGTCGTTCTATGTGCAGAACGCCTGCACGACCGATCCGTCGCTCGCCCCGCGCGGGATGAGCACGCTGTATGTGCTTGCGCCCGTGACCCACCAGCATCCCAACGTCGATTGGTCGCGCGAGCGCGAGCGCTTCCGGGCGCTGATGCTAAAGCAGATTGAGAAAGCCGGATTCACCGATGTCAAGCGACGCATCCGCTACGAGCGACTCATCACTCCGTCGGACTGGGATGAGCAATATGAGATACACCGCGGCGCTACCTTCAACTTGACGCACAGCCTTGACCAGATGCTGCACCTGCGGCCGCGGAATCGCTTCGAGGATCTCGATGGTGTGTATCTCGTTGGCGGAGGCACGCATCCGGGGAGCGGCCTCCCTGTGATCTTCGAATCCGCGCGCATCAGCGCGCGCTTGTTGCTCGCTGATCTCGGCCTTGCGGCAGCCGCGCAGCCTGCGCCACAGCGGCAACTCTCACCAATGAATCTGGAACCCGCATGAGTCACTCTTGCATCGATCTGGCGGGCGAACCTGTGATTACGCCCCTTGCCGCTGAGCGCGAGTCTCAGGCGAGGTGGGCGGCAGTGCCGATCGCCAGGCGCCTGGAGTTTGTCCGCAAGCTCCGTCACCTGCTCGCTTTGCACGCGGGCGCCCTCGCGAGTGCTGCCGCAGGAGTAAGCCAGCGCCCTGTCGCGGAAAAACTCGTCTCTGAAGTCTTGCCGCTTGCCGATGCGTGCCGATGGCTGGAGCGCCGAGCCGCCAGCGTGCTGGCGGCGCGGCATTGTGGAAGCAGTGGCCGCCCGCTGTGGATGCGCGGTGCTTCGTTTGAAGTGCGGCGCCAGCCCTTCGGTATCGTGCTCGTGATCGGCCCTGGAAACTATCCGCTCTTCCTGCCGGCAGTCCATGCGCTCCATGCGCTGGCTGCCGGGAACGCTGTCTTGCTCAAGCCCGCGCCGGGCACGGGCGGTGTGGCATCGGCATTTGCAAAGCTCGCCCGTTCTGCCGGTCTTGGTTCCGCGCTGCTCACAATCCTGCCCGAAAGCGTCGAGGCTGCGCGGCGCGCCATCGCCAATAATGTGGACAAGGTGATTTTCACCGGCTCGTCGGAAAATGGACGCGACGTTCTCTTCGAGCTTGCGCGCAGCAACACGCCCGCGGTGATGGAGCTATCCGGCGAAGACGCTGTGCTGGTTCTTGCGGACGCCGACCTGGCCCTCGTCGTGCGGGCTTTGTGCTTCGGCGCCCGATTGAACGGCGGGACGACCTGCATCGCGCCGCGCAGAGTCATCGTGGTCCAGCCGCTTGCGGGCGACCTTGTTGCGCGAATGTCTCGAGCCGGCGTTCCCGCATTGCCGATCGAGGAAGTTTCCAACGAAGAGGCCGCTCTGCGTCGCGTTGCGGCATCCCGATTTGCTCTCGGCGTCTCAGTCTTCTCGCGCGATGTTATCCGAGCACGCTCGCTGGCCAGCCGCATCGCGAGCGGCTTCGTGCTCATCAACGATCTCATCGTTCCGATCGCGGATCCGCGCATGCCATTCGGCGGTGTGAAGGCGAGCGGTTTTGGCGTCACGCGCGGCGATGAGGGCTTGCTCGAAATGACGTTTCCGCACGTCGTCGCAGTGCGGCATGGCCGATCGCGCCCGCATTTCGCCGAGCCTCGCGCCGGAGACGCGCGGCTTTTTTCCTCGTACATCCTCGCCGCGCACGGCCGCGGCCCGCAGCGCCTGGCCGCGCTCCGCGAATTGTTCGGCGCACTCATCGGGAGAACCAGAAATACGAATCCATGAAACGAGCAGGCATTATCGGCGGCGGACTGGGCGGCCTCGCCTCGGCCTGCGTATTGGCAGCGCGCGGATACGAAGTCATCCTCTTTGAGCGCAACGACTGGCTGGGCGGCAAGGCGGCGGTGCTCGAAAGCCATGGGTTCCGCTTCGACATGGGTCCGACGATTCTGACGCTGCCAGGGGTTTTGGATCGAATTTTTTCCGAAGCCGGGCGTGACCCCGCGAGTGCGCTCGATCTCGTCCGGCTCGACCCGCAGTGGCGCTCATTTTTCGACGACGGCTCGACGCTCGATCTGGTTGCGGACACCGCTGCGATGGCGGAGAAGCTTTCGGCGTTTTCGCCTGATACGAAAACGGCTGACGGCTATCGGCGCTTCATCGCGCTCTCCGAAAGGCTCCACCGCATCTCCGATAAGTATTTCTTTTGGCGATCCGTGAGCGGGCTGCGCGACATGTTCGACGCGCGAGCGACTTTTCAGCCCGGCGTTCTCGGTGACGTGCTCGCGATGCGGCCAGGTCGCAGCGTCGCCGGAGTCGTGCGCAGCCACATTCGCGATCCGCGCGTATCGCAGATGGTCGACCATTTCACGCAGTACGTCGGGTCCGCGCCGGACGCCTCGCCTGCCGTGCTTTGCGGCATCGCGCATATGCAGACGCGGGAAGGCGTGTGGTATCCGATGGGCGGCACGCGCGCCATTCCGGAGGCGCTGACAGAGCTTGCGGAATCGCTCGGCGTCGAGTTTCGGCGCAATGTGCGAGTGGAAAAAATCGTCACTGCGAACAGAGCGGTTTGCGGGTTGTTGCTGGAAAAGGGCTCGGCGATCGACGTCGATGCGGTTGTTTCGAACTGCGACTCCGTTCGGACTCATCATGAATTGCTCGATGGCGCGGCATCGTCCGCGTTCGACAAGAGGCGGCGTTACGAACCCGCATGCTCCGGCGTCGTTCTCTACCTCGGCTTGAAACGGCGCTACGACCATCTGTTGCATCACAACTTTGTCTTTTCGCACGACCCCGAGGTAGAGTTTCGCGCAATCTACCGCAAAGGCCAGCCTGCTCCCGATCCCACGTGCTACGTTTGCGCGCCTTCGGCAACCGAACCGGCGGTCGCGCCGCCAGGAGGTGAGGCGCTTTACGTGTTGGTTCACACACCCTATCTGCGGCCCGATCACGATTGGGGAAGGATGCTCCCCGAGTATCGGCGTGTTATTCTGGAAAAACTCAAGCGCACCGGTGGAATGAGGGATATCGAATCCAGAATCGTTTTCGAGCAGGTGCTCACGCCGGCGGACATCGACCGCCGCTACCATGTGCTAAATGGCGCGATCTACGGGCTCGCGAGCCATGGGCACTTTCTCGGTGCGTTCAAGCCTGGCAACCGCAGCCCCGACGTGCGCGGTCTTTATCTTGCTGGTGGCGCGGCGCACCCCGGGCCTGGCATGCCCATGGTGCTCATGTCCGGCTGGATCGCTGCCGATGCGCTTGATCAGGACGCATCGCGCGAAAATGCTGCTCAAGCGCGGTGAAGATGAGATCGCAGGCATCGGCGAGAGCAGTGCTGCCGGAAGTGTCCGCGCGTACCGTCAAGCTCTTTGCCGCGTACAGTCGCCAATACATGCGCTGGCGTTTTCACGCGATTCGTATCCTAAGAACCGGGCAGCCGCCGCGCCACACTAGCCGCCCACTGGTCATTTATTTAAACCACGCGTCGTGGTGGGATCCCCTTGTGTGTCTGTATTTGTCGCGAAAATGGTTTTCAGACAGGACGTCATTCGCCCCTATCGACGTCGCATCACTTCGGAAGTACGGTTTTTTCAAACACATTGGCATCTTTGGTGTTGAGCAAAAGTCGACTCTCGGTGCCATCACGTTTCTTCGAACTACGAGAGCGATTCTCGAATCGAAACGCAACCTGGTATGGCTGACCCCGCAAGGACGCTTCATGGATGTACGCGAACGACCGATCCGTCTTCAACGCGGCGTTGGCGCTCTGGCCGCGCAAATGGAGGAGGTGGAATTTCTGCCGCTGGCCATCGAGTACTCCTTTTGGACCGAGCCGCGGCCGGAGATTTTGGTTTCATTTGGCGAGCCTGCGATTCCTGGCAAAGAGCCCAGCCGCGGTGCTGAAGAGTGGACAGAGTTTTTCACTAGCGCGCTTGAGGATGCGCAGGATGAGCTCGCGACCCGCTCCTGCCGGCGCGACCTCGCCGATTGGCTCGTAATTGAAAAAGGAGCCTCTGGCGTGAGTGCTGTTTACGACTTATGGCGACGGTTGCGCGCGCGCATGAGCGGCAGCGAGTTCACGCGAGAACATAGGCCGGAGAAACGGAATTGATTGCGTTGATCGCCGCCGCCAGCTGTATCCTAGCCGTCATCCCGGCTGCATTGTTCGTGCGCAACCTCTCGCTTTATAGACCGCCGCCGATCAGTGGAGAAGCTCGTGCGCGGTGCTCTGTGCTCATTCCGGCGCGCAACGAAGAGCGGAACATCGGACGAGCCGTCCGCTCGATTCTTAGAAGCACTGACGCTCATTTCGAGGTGATCGTACTGGACGACGGCTCGACGGATCGCACCGCGCAAGTCGTCCTCGAAATCGCGGAGACCGACTATCGCGTGCGGGTGGAAAGCGCTCCGCCGCTGCCCGCCGGCTGGAGTGGGAAGCAGCATGCATGTCACGTGCTCTCTCAGCTCGCCTCGCATCCGCTGCTCATCTTCCTTGACGCCGACGTGCGACTCAAACCCGATGCACTTGCGCGAATCTCGGCCTTCATGGAGCAAAGCGGCGCTGCGCTCGCGAGCGGTGTGCCGTGTCAGGAGACGAAGACCTTTTCCGAGCGGTTGCTGATTCCGCTCGTGCATTTTGTTCTTCTTGGTTTTCTGCCGATCCAGCGAATGCGACGCGGTCGCGAGCCGGCTTGCAGCGCCGGTTGCGGCCAGCTCTTCGCCGCCGTCAGCGAAGCTTATCATGCGTCCGGCGGACACAGTGCAATCCGCGGCACGCTGCATGACGGCCCGAAGCTGCCGCGCGTCTTCCGTGAAGCCGGCCTCGCAACCGACCTCTTCGACGCCACCGACATAGCCGTGTGCCGAATGTATCCGACGGGAGCGGACGTGTGGCGCGGGCTAGCGAGAAACGCTCACGAGGCTCTCGGCTCGCCGCAGCTGATCGGGCCCGCTACCGTGCTTCTCTTCGGCGGGCAAGTTCTCCCGCTCTGCGTGCTCGTCGCGACGTTTTTCGGCGCATCGGCATCGCCGCTCGCGCTGGCATTTTCGCTCCTTGGGACAGGTGCGGCGTTTCTGCCGCGCCTGCTCGCCGTCGCGCGCTTTCGACAACCACTAAGCGGCGCGCTGCTTCATCCTCTCGGCGTTTGCGCGCTCCTCGCGATCCAATGGTTTGCATTCTTCCGCTCCCTCAGCCGATATCCCGCCGTCTGGAAGGGTCGCGCCTACTTGAACGCTTCCGTGTCATGAAACTCTTTTCCGCTCTCATGACTCTCGTGGCGATAAGCTCCGCGGCTGTCGCTTCGCCCATGCAAAAATTGGGCGATTTCGAGCTCACCGACCAAAACGCCATGACACGCAGCTATCGATTTCCAAAGGTGAAGATCACCGCAATGACCGTTGCGGACCACAAAGGCTCCGGCCAGCTCGCTCCATGGATTCGGACGCTCTACAACCGCTACGAAAAGCGCATCGACATTGACGGCGTTGCAGACGTTTCGATGGTTCCGAAGCCATTTCATGGCATGATCTGCGACGTGTTTCGGAGGCGGGTCACACACCCAGTCATGCTCGATTGGGGCGGCTCTGTTGTGAAGCGATTCGGATACGAGAAGGGCGTGGCGAATATCTATGTCATCGACCGCCGCGGTTGGATCTTGAAGCAGATCACCGGCCCTGTCAGCGACGATGCCGAGCAGGAACTGTTCCGCGAAATCGACCGGGCCATCACTGGTGCGTCGTCCAATGATCGTTAATCGCGAGCCGAAACAGTTAATGCGTCGAGCTGCATTCGCAAGGCAGGCGCGCCCTGAATTCCATCGACGAACCTTGATGGGATATGGCCCATCCCCAAGGCGCCACCGAGAAGCGCGCCAATGACCGCGCCGCGATGGCAATTCTCGCCGCCGACGTTCGTGTTGGCGATGATCCCGGCCTCGAAGTCATGAGCATGCTTCCAGGCCAGATAGAGCGACGCAGGAAAGGCGCCGGCGATGTAACACGCGGGACTGAGCCGGTGACCGACCACGACGTCGTCCGGATCGCGCGACCATTCCTCCGCATTTTTCCTGGATATCCAGTCGCCCGCCTCTTCGAAGATTGCCGCGCGCAGATCGGCACCGGCGGGAAGGACGCACAGGATTCGTGCCAGCGTGTCTCCTGCATCAAGCGTTTCCGGCGCGCGATGGGTCAACGAAATGTGTTCGCGAACCGCGCGGCGGGCGCCCCTCGTGTCGCTTCGGAAAAATGCGCAAAGGATGCCCACATGAGCAAGACCGCCGATGCAGTTGTCGCGGCCGCCGCTCTCGCGGGGAGCAGCGCCGCGAGCGTAGTTGGTAAAGAATTTCCGGTGACACTCCTCGACGTAGGTATCCCGATGCCTGCCCGGGGTGGTCATGAACTCAATGTAACGCTTGAGATAGTCGTCCGCGTCGTAACCTCCGCGCGCCACGAGCGAATCGATGAGCATTTTTGCAAGCTGGAGATTCAGCGTATTCTCACCAGCTTGGAGGAATTGATGATAGTGGATTCCTTTTCGCCCCCAGTACTTGGCCTGCCCGTGAAGGATCTCGCCGCGGGCGTTGAGAGCTGCATACCTGGAGCGCCAGAGTATGCTGTCGGGATGCGGGTTTCGTGGCGCGATGTAGTCGCGGACAACACCGTAGTCGCTGCGCAGCGCCGCCCGGTCGTAGTACCAATGGACGGGCATTGCAATAGCGTCCCCGACGAAGGAGCCCCAAGCGATGCCGGCGCACCTGTTCTCGAAGTTCGCGATGCTTGACATTCCGCTGAGCCGAGGGATCACTTCGGAAGCTTTCTGTTCCACAATGCCGTGAATATGGCTTTTGATTCATACTCGCGCAAATTCCGCACAAAGGCGAAAGGTCGAAAGGGGGAAATTTCCTTTGTTCGGCCAATTAGCGTTGTTGACTAAGTATACGGGAGGACGCCGTCCAATATGACCACGATCATTATCGGAGACATTCACGCCTGCAGTCGGGAGTTCTCGGCACTCCTGGATAAGATCGCTCCGAGCTCCGATGCGCGCCTGGTTCTATTGGGAGACCTCCTCAATAAGGGACCTGATCCCGTTGGCGTTGTTGAAATTTTCGAATCGCTGGACTGCGTTTGCTTGCTGGGAAACCATGACCGCGATCACCTCAATTGGAAGGCAGGGGGCGTCCCGAAGCCGGAGAGCGTGGTTACAAGGAACTCGATGCCGCTTGACACCTACGAGAGATACCTCGGGCATGTCGATAGAATGCCGTTGTTCTTCGAAAACGAGGATCTGGTCGCCGTCCATGCGGCACTCCTAAACGGTGTGGCATTGGCAGACCAGCCGGTCGACGTGTTGACCGGCGACATCAATCTCGAAAGGACGTGGAAAGATGAGATCACACTTGATCGTCCGCTGATCGCCGGTCACAAGAGGTACAGCCCCAGCGAGTGGGAGCCGTATATCGTGGAGGGAAGGTTCTATGGAATTGATACGGGTTGCGTTTACGGCGGCTGCCTTACCGCCCTCTGGATGCCATGCGGCAGGATCATGCAGGTGCGCGCTGCCCGCACTTACTCGGCGGAAGCGAATTCCTGATTCCCGGAACAGCCGCCGACGCTTGACCGAATCGTAAGCAAAGCAAACCTTAGAATCGCAATCTCAGCGGGATTACCGGCATGGTTTGCATTGCGAGCGGAAAATGACGCATCCCGCGGCTAAGCTCGACAAGGCCGCTGAGCTTCAGGCTCCTGGCAGCCCGGTTGGGGCCGGCAACGATCCCTGGCAATCGCGCGGGGTTGAGCGGGCGCGCGAACAAAAAAACGGCTTGCAAGATCAAGCGGGCTCCAATACAAGGCAAGTATTGGAAGACCCCCGTTTAACAAGATCCGGCGCGGAGATCGCCGCCCCCTCCAGGATGAAACTTCCTCGTCGCGGCGTATTAACAATTAGTTCACCCCTCATGAAAATCCTCAGTCCATTATCAAACTGGCGCAAACTTGTCGGCTTGCTCGCAGCAATCGCCGTCGCCTCCGCAGTCGAAACTATCCCTGCGGCAGACGCGAAGCCTACTATTCCGATCATTGTCAAGGACACGACTTCGATCTTTTGGCAGATCGTTTTTGCCGGCGCTCGCAAAGCAGGCAAGGACCTCAACGTCACCGTGCCCGAGCTCGGCGCTCAGTCCGAATCCGACATCAATGGCCAGATCTCGATCCTCGAGAACGCCGTCTCCGGCAAGCCGGCCGCGATCGTCATCGCGCCGACCCAATTCGCCGCGCTCGGCAAGCCGATCGACGAGGCCGCCAAGAAGGTCAAAATCATAGGTATTGACTCCGCTGCCGATTCGAAGGCCTTCACCTCCTTTCTGACCACCGATAACGTGCAGGCTGGCCGGGTCGGCGCCGACGGGCTCGCCGCTGCCATCGCCGCGAAATACGGCAAGCCGGAAGGCGACGTCGCGTTGATCACCTCGATTCCGGGCGTCGGTTCGCTGGACCAGCGCGCCAAAGGCTTCAAGGAGCAGCTTGCGGCCAAATATCCGGGCTTGAAACTTGTTGCCGACAAGTACGCGGACGGCATGGCGACGACAGGCCTAAACATGATGACCGACCTGATCACCGCCAACCCTAACCTGCGCGGCGTCTTCGCCTCGAACCTGATCATGTCGCAGGGCGTGGGCCAGGCGATCGCCGAGAATAAGGTCGGTGACACGATCAAAGTGATCGGCTTTGACTCGGACGACAAACTCGTCAAGTTGCTGGCGGATGGCCACCTCGCAGCGATTGTGGTGCAGGATCCGTTCCGCATGGGCTATGACGGCATCAAGACCGCACTCGCCGCCTCCAAGGGCGAGAAGGTCGAGGCGAATGTCGACACGGGGGTGAACCTCATCACCAAGGAGAATATGAATTCTGAGCGTTCGAAGGAGCTGCTGAACCCGAAGATCAAGTAAACCGGGCGCCCGCCAAGCCACTCCCCAGAAAGTCCAGTAATTAAAAGCCACCAATGAACCAGACGCAGCAGGGTGGCAACAATAACAGGAGAGGCGCGACTGGGAACGGCGCGCCTCTTCTCGTCCTCAAAAAGCTCGATAAGCGTTTCGGCGCCACCCACGCCCTGAAGGCCGTCGATCTCGAATTCGAGGCGGGCGAAGTCCATGCGATTGTCGGCGAGAACGGCGCCGGAAAGTCGACGCTCATCAAGATGCTTACAGGAGTCTATGAGCGCTCGAGTGGCGAAGTGTACTGGGAAGGCAAGCCGGTTGCGCTCGCAACGCCGCATGAGGCGATCACTCACGGCATCAACGCTGTGCACCAGGAAGTCGTGCTTTGCCCGCATCTCACGGTCGCCGCCAATCTTTTCCTTGGCGACGAGAAAGTGCGCTTTGGGATGCTGCAGCACGGCGAAATGGTACGCGAAGGTCAGAAAATCCTCGACGAGATCGGCTTTAAGCTGCCGGCCGCCGCATTGCTCTCCTCCCTTACCATCGGCCAGCAGCAATTGGTTGCGACCGCTCGCGCCTCGACGCGTGGCACACGGTTCCTCATCTTCGATGAACCCACAGCCTACCTGACGCGTCAGGAAGCCGCGCAACTCTTCGCGCTGATCGGTCGTCTCAAGGCCAAGGGCGTTACCATTGTCTATATTTCGCACCGGCTGGAAGAAGTGTTCCAGCTCGCGGATCGCGTGTCGATTCTGCGTGACGGACAGTTGGTATCAACGCAGCGAGTTGCCGAGACCAACGAGGAAAAGCTCATCACCGGAATGATCGCCCGCACGATCGAACAGATCCATTACAAGGAGAAGATTCCCTTTGGCGACGAGATCCTTCGTACGGAAAAACTCACCGGCAAAGGCTTCGAGGAGGTTAGTGTTCGAGTGAGAGCAGGCGAGGTCATTGGGCTCTATGGACTGATCGGCGCCGGGCGCAGCGAGTTCGTGCAGAGCGTGTTCGGACGCTTCCCCAGGACCGGGGGTCAGATTTTCTGGAAGGGCAAACCGGTCGATATTCGGAAGGAGAAGGACGCGATCTCCCTTGGCATCGCGCTCGTGCCCGAAAGTCGTCGCGATCAGGGCCTCTGCCTGAATCTCGGGGTCGGACTGAATCTCAATCTGCCGATCTACAAGCGCCTGACAAAAGGCATAGTCATCAATCCCTTCTCCGAGAAAGCCGCCGCCGATAAGCAGATCCGGGAAGTCCAGATAAAGACGGCGTCGCGCGAGGCTCCCGCGTCGAGCCTTTCAGGCGGCAACCAGCAGAAGATCGTGGTCGGCAAATGGCTTAACCATGGGGCAGACCTTTACATCTTCGACGAGCCGACCGTAGGTGTCGACGTCGGCACGAAGGTCGAAATCTACAAGCTTTTCGCCAGACTGCTTAAGGGCGGTGCGGGGATCATCCTGATCTCCTCCTACCTGCCGGAGGTCTACGATCTCTCCGACACGCTGCACGTATTTCGCCGGGGGCGACTTGTGGCGAGCTATGACAGCGCCCATGTGAGCGAGAAGACGGCGCACGAGACCATTTTGACGCAAGCGCTCGGCGTCTGACGCGCGGCGACAGCGGATGAACCAGCACTTTGGAGGACAATAAAGATGAGCGTTGAAACCAAAACGAGTAGCGAAGCTTCAGAAGAGGCACGGCTAGCCGCGACACGAAGGCAGGCGCGCATGGGCACCCTTCTCAGCCTGACCCTGCTGGCCCTCCTCGCGCTGATGTGGCTGGTACTCGCGTTCAGCACGGACAGCTTCTGGACTTATAACAATATCACCAACCTGCTCCGCCAGGGGTCGATGATCGCGATCCTGGCGATGGGCGAGACCTTCGTCATCATCACGGCGGGCATCGATCTGTCGGTCGGCGCTGTCGTGGGCTTCGCGAGCGTCATCGTTGCCTGGCTGCTGACAAACGGCTTCCCGATTTGGGCCTCGATCATCATAACGCTCGCGTTCGGCTTCGCCATTGGCGCTTTTCACGGCTTCGGAATTACCAAACTCGGCTTGCCGCCGTTCATCATGACGCTGGCCACATTGACGGCGCTGCGCGGTATCGGTCTGCTGATCACAAATGGCGCCACCATTTCAATCACCAATGATGCATTCACCGGCTTCTCACGCGGAGACTTTCTGGGCGTGCCTAATCTTTTCTGGATGGTGATTGTGGTTGCTATTCCCGCCTACGTTTTCCTGCATCAGAGCCGGTTCGGCCGCTACCTCTTTGCGATTGGCTCGAACATGGAGGCGGCGCGGCTTTCGGGCGTCAACACGACCCGGATGATCTACATCGCCTATATACTCTCGGCGGTCTGCGCCTCCTTCGTCGGCATCCTGCTCGCCTCGCGCATTGGAATCGGCAACGCGACCCAGGCAGAAGGCTGGGAACTGCAGGCGATCGCGTCGTCGGTCATCGGTGGCACCAGCCTCTTTGGCGCCGTCGGCTCGGTGCACGGCCCGCTGCTCGGTTCCTTCATCCTTACGACGATCAACAACGGCGCCAACCTGCTTAACGTAAACGCGTTCTGGCAGCGCATCATCACCGGTGTCCTGATTATCGTTATCGTGTATTTTGACGGATTGCGCGCCAAGAAGCGCTGATTTTTGCGAAGCAGAAAGTCTGCCCTTGCAAGCAGCCGAAAGCTTATGATACCCGCCATTTGTCTTGAGCCCTTGCATCCCGAGCTCCTGACAGAAGAGAAGATTCCGAGCATCGCCGCCGTTCGAAGAAATTCCCGACGAGATCAAGTTCAGGAGCACGGTCGCCGCTCTCAAGCAGATTATTTCGATCGTACCCGAAGATATAACTTTGGTTCTGGAGCCGCTGAATACCTTAGTGGACCATGCCGGATACTATCTTGCTGATATGGACGTCGCGTCAGCGATCGTTCGCGAAGCAGGAAGCCCGCGGCTTAGAATACTCTGCGACCTGTATCATTTCGCCGTCATGGGTGCCGATCTCACGAAGATCGTAACGGATCATCTTTCAGAGATCGGTCATTTCCATATCGCGATGTTCCTGGACGCCATGAGCCCGGAACCGGCTCGGTAGATTGGGCGGCGATGCTGCGCCTCATCCGAGATCGGGGTTATACGGGTTGCGTCGGATTCGAGTATTTTCCGGAAAGCGATTCCGACTCATCTCTGGAGGCGATCCGTAATTTGTGGGAAGCGAACATCGCGGTGCGTTGTTAACGATTCCGTAGGCGCCCAAAGCGAATGCGGCAGATCCTTGCCGGCATTTCTCAGCACCGTTTTTCTAACCCTCTCTTAATTGATAAACCGTTGCGTTCGACGAGGTGAAAAGCTTGCCGGGTGATCCGTGCGCCACGCATTTCCCCCTCTCGAGAACTGCCACGTCCTCGCACAAAGCAATAAGCTCTGTAGCGGAGTGTGAGACGTAGAGCATGGGGATGGCGAACTCATCCCGAATGCGTTCCAGGTAGGGCATGATACGATCCTTTAGCGATTGGTCGAGACTCGCCAGCGGTTCATCAAGGAGAAGAAGCCGCGGAGACGCCAAGAGTGCGCGCGCGAAGGCAACGCGCTGTTGCTCACCTCCCGAAAGAGAGCCGGGCATCCGATCGAGGAACCGCTCAATTTCAAGCACGCGGCAAAGTTTTACGTGGAAGGCTTGCCGATGGGAGGAGATGTGCCCTTTCAAGCCATAAACGATGTTTTGGCGCACGCTGAGATGCGGAAAAAGCGCGAGATCCTGCGGAACGTATCCAATGGCCCGCTTACGGGCGGGGACGAAGATTCGTTGCGCGATACTCGTGAGAGGGGCGCCGTCCAACTCAATCAGGCCTTGCTCGGGTCGCTTCAGTCCCGCCACCAGTTCCAGAACGGAGGTTTTGCCGGAACCCGATGGTCCGAAGAGCCCCGTGACCTTCTTATCGAGAGCGAAATCCAACTCCAATGCGATCTCACCCAGCCGGAGAAAGACGTTTTTGAAGACAAGACTCATGCGGTCGGCGCGCTCCGTTTGAAAAGCCACTCACTTGTCCAGACAGCGGCAAAGGCCAAGACTACGGACACGGCAAGCAGGCGAAATGCGTCGCTGTCGTGTCCGAGTTGAATATCGCTGTAGATGGAGACGGAAATCGTGGTCGTCTTGCCGGGGATATTGCCCGCAACGAGGATGGTTGCGCCAAATTCCCCGAGCGCCCGTGCGAAGGCGAGCACGCTTCCCGCGATGATGCCGCGGATTGCCAGCGGAAAGGTAACGGTAATGAAAACCCGGAATGGCGAGGCTCCCAGCGTGGTGGCCACTTGTTCAAGGCGCGGGTTGACCGCTTCGAAGGCAATTCGGGCGCCCCGCACAAGCAGGGGAAATGACATGACCGCCATGGCCGCCACCACGGCCCGCCAAGTGAACACCAAGTCGAAATGCCCGTGGAAAAAACTGCCGATCGGTCCCTTGCGCCCGAGAAGCTTGAGCAAGATCAGTCCCGTGGCCACGGGCGGCATGACCAGCGGCAGGGCGACTAAAGTTTCGACAATCGGCTTTCCCGGCCATGATTTTCGTGCAAGGAACCAAGCCAGAGCTACTCCAAATGGGAGGATGGCGACGGTCGCCAGCACAGCCATCCAGAACGTGAACGAGACGATTTGCCACTCGGCAGCGCGCATCAGTGAGCGCTACTGGCGGATGATGAACCCGTATTTTCTGAAGATCGCGAGGGCGGGTTCCGATTTTAGGTAGTCTAGGAATTTAATGGCTGCTTCGGGATTCTTGGATTCCTTGACCACGGCGAATGGATACGAGATGTCCGGTCCCTCCTTGGCAGGAACTTCGCAGGCGACCTTGACGGCTTTGGAAATGGCGGCGTCCGTTTTATAGACGATTCCGGCCTCTGCATTGCCGGACTCGACCGCGGCCAGTGCGGCACGCACATTTTCGGTTGGAACCACGCGGTCTTTCACCGCCTCCCACACGCCGATCTTCTCGAGATATTGCTTGGCATAAACACCGGCCGGCACTCCTCTAGTGTCTGCCAGGGCAATGCGTTTGACGGCAGGTTGGGCCAGCGCTTGTGCCGAGTCGAGCTTGAGCAGACTATCGATTTCCACCACCACGGCGAGGGTATTTGAGAGCAGGCTTTGACGAGTGCCATCCCGAATCCTCCCCGCCCTTTGGAGGGATTTCATCTTCGCTTCATCGGCCGATATGAAGACATCAGCCGGCGCGCCTTCCTGAATCTGGCGGGCGAGCGCGTTCGACGCGGCGAAGTTGAACTGCAATTTCTCCCCGCTCGCTGCTTCATATGCGGGCGCGATTTCCTTCAGGGCATCGGTGAGGCTGGCTGCGGCGAAAATCTGAAGCTGTTCAGCCCGAACGGAGAAAATGCAACTTACGAGCGCCAAGGAGAAAAGAACGGCCCTTGGTTTCATATCAGACAGTTTTCCGCGCTGTGCTTCTCGATCGTGGCGTCCGTGGACCTTCCTTGAGTTGCGTGATGCGGACCGGGTATGCGTGTTTGCCGGACGCCACCGATGCGACTTTGCCGGGGATGCGGTTCTGTGTGCCGATCATGCGATAGATCAATATATCCGGACATATATAACGAAAGCAAAAAGCGACGTCATTAATGAGGTAAGGCGTTCAGGGGGACGCGGAGGGTTTGCGGTGTGTTGGCGACGAACACGCGCGACACTGCGGATGCCGAAAAGAATGGACCGGTCTGTCAGTTCGTGCCGAATCACGGCTCGACATCCGCTCGCCGATTTTCTGGGTCGCGCTTGCTGCGCATCCTCGATAGAGTCCTTTTCCATGGCCAAAATTCAGAATTCAGCTCCTCGCCGGCATCCGGAGGAGGAGAGACGAAAGCTTTGCGAGGCTTTCGAGGCGGGGAATCGCTGAGCTCATCGAACAACTACCGAGCGTTGTCTCAAGGCACCATGTCATCGAAACTTGCATTTGTGCTTTTGTTGGTTGCGGCCTGCGCTTTGGCTTCGACGTCTGTCTTCGGCGCATCATTTTCGACGGTAGTGATCGATGCCGGGCATGGGGGACATGATCGGGGAGGGATTCCATCGAACATCATTCCCGAGAAGGGCGTGGCGCTTGATGTGGCTCGTCGCCTTCGAGCCTACCTTGCAAACGCCGGGCTCCGCACGGTGATGACAAGGTCCAGTGACGTATTTGTCACGCTTGATAGGAGAGTGGCCATCGCGAATGCGCAAAGACGCGCGATTTTCGTGAGCATCCACTTTAATTCCGGGAGGCGTGTCAGAGCGAGCGGGATCGAGACTTTTTACGGTTCAGCGAGGGCCAAAAGTCTAGCCCGCCTGATCCAGCGCAATGCGATGAAGACAACATCGGGGGAAAATCGCGGAATCAAGAGAGCGAATTACTACGTGCTTAGAAAATCAAGGGTTCTGGCGGTCCTCGTCGAGTGCGGATTTCTGACGAATCCGGAGGATGCAAGACGCGCATCAAGCAGCGAATATCGCGAACGCTTGGCACGGCAGATCGGCAAGGCAATTGTCGAGTTTCGGCGATAGGCGAAGACAGGCCATTTCGCCTCGGCTATTTGCAAATTTCTCTTGGCGTTTGCTCTATCAGCCGAAAATCTCGTCGTATGCGTTCGCAAGGCGCGCGGCTTGAGCCTTCGATAGCGCCACGAGGGGAGGGCGCAAGTTTAGCCACGCGGGATCTTCCTGACGATGCGCGAGAAGGGCCTTCACTGCAGGCGTAAATGGAAGCTCGAGGAGTTCGTTTTCAAGCTTGTCGATCCGGCAATCATCTTCGCCCGTCTCGATCAACTTCAGCAATATTTCAGGAAAAAGGTTGGCGAGTCCTGAGATCGCGCCCTGGGCTCCAAGCCGAACACCAGGGGCAAGATGGCGTTCGTTGCCGATCAAAATGAGAAGATCATCATGAGTCTTGAGGAGATCCTTCGTGTAGACCCAATCGCTACCGGAGTCTTTGACGCCTTCGACCACATCGGGAAAAGCTGCCTTTAGCCGGCTGACAAGGCGGACCGATAGTTCAACCTGAGTTACGGAGGGAATATTGTAGAGAATGACATCTCGTGCACGCTGCCCAATCCTTTCGAATACTTGGGAGAACCACCTGTATAGGCCCTCGTCGGTTACGTTCTTGAAATAGAAGGGGGGTGCAAGCAGCACACCGCGACAATCACGATTGAACAGCAACCTCGCCTGCTTCGCGGCGTCCCCGACCGATGCCGCCGCGATACCGCCGAGGACCTGCTGGCGCAAATTGATCCCGGCAGCCAATAGCGCGTCCAGGACCTGCTCCCGCTCGGTAAGGGTTACCGAAGCCCCTTCGCCGGTGGTGCCAAACACCGTCACGCTGGAGCAACCGGCTTCCAGAGACCGACGGGCGTGCGTCGCCAGCCGGGCGTAATCGATTTCAAATTGATCTTTGAGCGGTAGCGCCAAGGCGCAAGACAAACCGAATCGCTCTGTAGATTGCATGATTGAGCCCCTCTTGCTTGATACATTACTCATTAGCGGGATCGTATGGTGTGCCAGTGAGGGAGAGCCATAAAATCTTTGTAGTGGTCCGGAAAGCCTGCTACAGGATAGCTCTTCCAACATGGAACGAGGATTTTTCAAGTTCGCAGCACTGGCAACTTGCATTTCCCTCGGCCCGTCGGCCGCGGAGCCGCCACCGGGAAATGGTGATCACAGTAACGCCGACCCCTTGTCTGGCATGGTCAAACATCCTGCTCCGTCAGAGGTCGTCGCAATACTTGCTTGGGGGGAGCGCACGATGTTCACAAACATCCAGCGCCAGACCACGTTCATCCGGCGCGTTGCTACTCAGGCTGAACGCCGCATGGCTGAACAGAGAGCGGCGGCGTACTTCGCCCAGCTCTCACAAAAACAAAAGACGGAGATCAAAAAGACGAAGAGGTACTGGGCAGTCCCGGTTACAAAAGCAAAACCGCCATCTAAGCCCGGGCCGAGAGTGCCCAAGAAGCCTGAGGAAGAGCCCAAAGAGACAACTGAGGACATAATGATTTATGACCCACTCAGCGGCTCGCTCGTGAACAAATACGTTTACACAATCAAAAGCGCTCTGCCTTCCGAAACGGCGATGTCTGTGGACGGTTATGAGCCGCTGCTCTTCGTCGGCCGGTGATTGAGTTGATTTTTCAGGAGGAACGCCGCATCCGCGCCGAATTGCAGGCTCGTCAAGGGCAATTACGTCTGCTATTGCCCAGATCGTTGGAGCCAGGCCTTCGCGACTTCGGAGCCCGCGGCGGCTGCATTCCTGATCAACGATAACGCCTGCTTCCTTTCGTCGGCGTTCTTGGATGCGTCCGAATGCTCCCAGGTGAAGCGTCCCAGGTTGAACATGCACACGAGATCTTCGTTGTCCGCTCCTTCCTGGTATAAGGCCTTCGCCTCATTGAGGTCGTTCTCAGTCGGTTTCCCATCCTCATTGAGCGACCCCTTTTCGTAAAGAACGCCGAGATAGTAACAGGCTCTCCATTCGCGGGGCCCTTTCGCTTTCCTCCACCAGTCAGCGGCCTCGCGATAGAGCTTGAGTCGCGAGGCTTTATCCTTCGCCGCAATTGCCTTGCGTCGACACCATTCGCCTAGCACCACTTTGGCATGAGGCACTCCTTGTTGAGCCAATTCCCTTAGGCTTTCGATGGCCGACTCCTGCTCACCCTCACTGCGAGGGGTTCTTGTGTCTACGAAAAGGTACGCTTCGTTGTAGTACGCGGCAGCCTCTTTGTTCCCAGCTTTGGCGGCTCTTTGAAGCCAGTCCAGTGCCTTGTCATAATCCGGCTTGCCGGAAATGTCCCCGGCACCCTTGGCGTAGAGAATGCCGAGCATCATCATTGCCCCAGGGTCGTTTTTTTGCGTCGCCGCCTTTTCAAAAAGGCTGAATTTCTTGTGCTGTTCCCTCTCGTTTTCGGCCAACATCAGAGTCGCCTGCAAAATGTCCAGCTTGGCGGCGTAGGTAATCGCTTCCTTGTACTTCTGAAATTCTTGGGCGCTCAGAGACGGTTTCATGACAGCTTGACGAGTTCGGAGCCCTTCGATGATCCTTTCGAGGTCTTGTTTTAGTTCCTCGGGAGGCAGTTCTGGGGAGGGCGGAGATTCTGTATAGTACAGATGCAGAAGATACTTCGCGCATGCCGTGATGTACTGGGGAGACTCCACAGCGTTGCTGTATTTCTTGACTTGGTCGACGAGTTCTTGCAGTCGAAGTGATTGTTGAGTGCGCTGCAATTCCAGGACCTTGAACACGGTGTTCGTGGTATCAATTTGCAGCTCCTGGTAGATCGGCTCATAGCCGTCCAGATTCGCGGTGAGCCTATGCTTGCCGAATCGAACCCTCGAAAAGGTACTTGGCGGCTCGTTCGGTGGCCCTTCATCCAGGAAGATTGACGCTCCCGGTGGATTGGTCGTGACCGAAAGCATTCCAAATTGCTCGGCCGGAGGAGACGGCTGGGGTGGCTCGACTGGAGGGGACTGTTTTTCGAGCTTGAGAACGATCTTCGAAGACGTTTCACCATCTAGTCGGAGATCCCGCTGTGCGGGGATATACCCCTCCAGAGTCGCGGTGAGCCGATGCACTCCACCTTTAACCCCTTCGAATGTGTGAGGTGCTGTAAAGGGCGTTTCTCCATCCAATGTGATCGTCGCGCCGGGGGGATCACTCTCTACAATGAGATCTCCCTGAACAGCCGGAGGAGCGGGTGGAGCGGGAGCAACAACTGGCGAAGCGGGAGCAACAGGGGCGGGAGCAACAGCTGGAGGGGTGGGAATGACGGGTTCGCCCGGTCTGACGATAATGTATGCAAGGGCGCCAAGCAGGCCGACCGCAGTGAAGGCCAGCCAAAACCAAGCCGGCATCTTCTTTCGTTTGCGGACGGAAGCATCCGGCTGACTCTTGGTCTCTGGCTTCCGATTTTGAATGGTCACCCCAGTCTCGATCTCGCCGGTATCCTCCGAGGGCTGAGCGATGACGGGACTGTCTTTGATCTGGCGCAAAGTAGGCTCATCAAAAAGGCTGTCATCGACCGTTGCGCGGACTTCAGGAGTTTGAACCGGACCGGCGCCTTTGATGGTTTTCTCAGAAGCATCGTCAAAATCGTCTTCGATCGGGGGACCGTCCTCTGGCGCGGGAGGGAAAAGGGGACTTCTTTTGCCACGAGGGGCGGGGACGTCGGCTACCGTCTGCAGGCTATCGATGAGCAACCGCGCCTTCAACTCGCGAACTGTTTGGGGGCGATCTTTTGGATCCTTAGCCAGGCATGCGGCAATGGTTTCCTCCCAGTGAGCCGGGATTTGATCAGCGCCTTTGATTCCGAGATCGAGCCGCCTCTGCCAGATTGGCGGGGCAACTTTGTGATGAACTAGCTGCCAGTCAACGACTCCTAACAATGGCGGCTTACTGGTAAGCAGTTCATATAACGTCGCACCGAGAGAATAGATGTCATCAAGCGGAGTAGGGCGCTCCCCATCCCATTGCTGCGGACTTACGTAGGGCGGGCTGCCGGTGGAGGCCAGCATGCCAGTCAGCATAGTCATGGATTCACTGATGCTTCGGGAAATGCCGAAATCGGCGATCTTTAATTCGCCGCGACTGTTAAGCATCAGGTTTCGCGGCTTGAGATCCCGGTGCACGATCTGTTGCCGGACATGCGCGTATTCGAGTCCGTCGAACAAGGCTTCCAGCCATTTCAGCAAGTCTCCAGGATTGAATACCTTACTCGGCTTCTTGACGCGCAGGTCGGATAAATTGCCTCCGTCCACATACTCCATCGAGATCGCGGCAGCATTCTCATCGTTCTGAAAATCGTAAATACGAACGATGTTAGGATGGGCTAAACTCAGACCGAGCTTCGTCTCGCGTTTCAGGCTATCGAGCGACGCGCTATCGTGAAGCAACGTGTCCGGAAGTACCTTCAGGGCGACCAAACTCTCGAGGTAGGAATCTTGCGCGAGCCAGACGACTCCCATGCCGCCGCGGCCGATAATTTTCTGCAGGGTGTAGCGGCGAAAGATTCTCTGTCCAGCCCCAAATCGTGGGATTTGAATTGTTGCCCCCAATCCAGATCGTCTGGAAGACCGTCGCCCTGCATGAACTATTGTTAGTAGGTAGAGTGTACCATTTCAATTGTTTCCTGCGAGCCGCTATGGCGCAATTCCGTCTGCGATCTGGTGTTACTGGCTCCGCGATAGGGAGGAAAGAAGATTGAAATTCCACTTGACAAGCGCGAAGCGCCCTTTGAGCATCCGCGGCTGACTTGCGTGCCGAACGTCCATTTTCGGTTGTCAACTCTGGTTTGCCGCGCTTGACCTTCTCCGGGAGCATTGCGCGTTACAGTTCGCCTTCACGTCCACTCCGGAGACTGCTCTTCGTCCGATCTGATGGTGCGCTCGCTCGCAAGCACTTTCCGCAACTCTAGCCGTCCACACTGCAGTACAATGAAAGCGAAAGATATCGCGAGTAGATTAACCGGAAGAATGCGTCAGTTCCGCGCCACCTCTCTTGGTGAGTTTGCCGTTGCGTTAATTATATTTGCCGCCATGGGCACGCTTTTTCTTCCGCTTCTTCTTTCCGTCGCGCCGACTCCTGCTTTCGCCGTTGATGCCGTCTGGCTTACCAATCCACCTTCAGGCAACTGGAATTCGGGCGAGAACTGGCAGCCAACGAATGCTCCGGTAAACCCGGGCGATACCGCGAGCTTCAACACTTCGACGAATACGGTTCCTACGCTTTCGCCTGCGCCCAACGTCGTTACGATCAACTCAATCACATTCAATCCGGGTGCGAGTGCCTTTACCATTCAGAACGGCGTGTTCCTTACCCTTCAGGGTGTCGGGATCGTAAACAATTCTGGTGTCGCGCAAACGATCAACAACTCGTCTTTCTTGCTTTTTGCTGAGAATTCAACTGCCGGAAATGCGACGATCAACAACTCGTTTACCTTGGCTTTTACTGAGAATTCAACTGCCGGAAATGCGACGATCAACAACTTGTCTATCTTGGGTTTTGCTGAGAATTCAACTGCCGGAAATGCGACGATCAACAACTCGTCTATCTTGGTTTTTGCTGGGAATTCAACTGCCGGAAATGCGACGATCAACAACTCGCTTAATTTGGATTTTTTTGGCAACTCAAGCGGGGGCAACGCGACGATCAACAATTTGATCGGAGTGGAGAGCACTGGACAGACTATTTTCCACAACACGTCAACTGCCGGGAACGCGACGATCAACAACGTCGGAGACGAAACTTCCACGCAATTCGTCGACAATTCGACTGCCGCGAATGCGACGATCACCAACAGGGGAGCGGGCAGCTTTACCTTGTTCGGCTCGCCTACGGCTCAAGGGACGCCTCCACCGACGCCTCCACCCAGCACGGCGACTGCCGCCAATGCAACGATCACCAATAGCGGAAGCAATTCGTTCACCACTTTCAATCAGGCAACTTCGGGAGGGAACGCGGCGCTCATCAATGCAAACCCGACAGCTTTTATCTCCATCGCGGAACTGGACACCGCGGGCACCACGGTGGGTTCGATCGCAGGGAATGGAACGACCTATCTGGGCTCAAAAAACCTCACCGTCGGCGGCAATCAGCAGAGCACAGTTTTCTCCGGGGTAATTGCGGACGGGAGAGCGCCCCTGCCCGTCGATCTGCTGACAGGCGCCGGGCCGTTCACCGGCGGTTCTCTCACAAAGGTCGGCAGCGGGACGCTGACGCTGACGGGTTCGAACACCTATAGTGGAGGCACAAATCTCAACGGAGGTATTCTCGCGGTAAATAGCGACAGCAATTTGGGCATGGGACCCCTGAGCTTTAACGGCGGGACGCTTGAGGCGCTCGGGTCAGGCGGCGGAATCATTTCAAGCAAACCCGTGAACCTTGCCGCGGGCGGAGGCACCTTTCTGGCTGACGCCGGGACCACATCGGCGCTAAGCGGCCTCATCACTGGGGTGGGCGCATGGACCAAGTCTGGGCCGGGTCTTTGGCCTTGAGGCGGTGCGAACACCTACAGCGGCGGAACGACAATTGCTGGAGGCACGATCCTGACCCAGAATGCCTCAGCTTTGGGAACCGGGCCGGTGGCCTTTGGCAATGGGGCGACGTTGCAGGTTCAGAATCTCCTTAACGTCAATGGCAACTGGACGGTATCGCCTGGCACGGCGAGCGTCAGCGGCGGCACGGTTCAGACGTTTGGCGATTTCAATCTCGGCGGCGGCGGCACGCTGATCGTGAACGCCAATTTCAACGTGCCGGGGGCCGCGAACATCAATAGTAGCGGCTTCGTGGTGAACAGCGCGTTTACAGCCAATGACGACATTAATCTGAATGGAAGCGCTGCAGCGATTGTCAACGGACTGCTGACCTCTCCGAACGTCAACGTCAACAACTCCTCCTCCTTGATCGTCAACAATCCCGGCATCGTTGCTGCGAACGTCAACGTTGGGCCCAGCGCTCTGTTGGGGCTTTTCGGCAGGATCAACGGAAGCGTCGTCAATGCGGGCTTCTTTCAGGGAACAGGCGTTGTCAACGGGAACGTGTTTAATAGCGGGATCGTTTCTCCGGGAGCATCGATCGGAACGCTCACGGTCAACGGCGACTACACGCAAAACGCGAGCGGCACTCTGCGCATCGAAGTGGCAGGCGCCTCGGCAGGCCAGTATGATGTGCTTGCGGTAAATGGGCGAGCCTTCATCGCCGGCACACTGCAACTCGTTCGTGTGGGTAACTTCCGGCTTCAGGTAGGCGATCGGATCGCGTTCCTCACCGCAACCGGTGGCGTGAATGGGACATTCAGTAACGTCGAGAACGATTTCCTTGCGACCGACTCCATCGTGGTCCTGGACGTCGTATATCTGGCGAATTCGGCGGTTTTGACAGGCACACAAGTAGTCGTGCTGGAAGGCACGCAGGGTTCATTTGCGGAATTCGCCAGCCTCTTCTGCGGCACGCCCAATGCGATCGCGGTGGGCCAGGCGCTCGACAGCGCGGTCGGCGATCCCCGGGCATCGGAGTTGATCGGTTTTCTTAACAACCAAACTCTGACCGACCTCTGCGAAGACATTGATTTGATCTCGCCCGAGCAACTGACCTCGATTTTTGTCCTTGGCGTGTCGCTTGCCAATGTGCAGACCGCCAATCTGGAGAGGCGCATGACGGACATCCGAGCGGGCAGCACCGGGTTCTCGGGCGGCTTTGCTATCAATGGCAGCGCACCTAGCTTCTGGGAGGGTTTTGCCGGTGTGAGTGGACCCGAGGGCAAGAGCGGTCCGGCGGTGTTCGCGCCGGTCCCGCAGAATCGCTGGGGAGTATTTGCGACGGGCCTTGGCGAGTTCACGAACGTGGAGAGCACCTTCAATGCGAGCGGTTACGACCTTGCCACCGGCGGCTTCACCATGGGCGTTGATTATCGCATCGGATCAAACTTTGCCGTCGGGTTGACTGGCGGCTATGCCTACACGAGTGCCGATCTCGTCAACGAGAGCAGCATCGTGGTAAACGGCGGAAAGCTTGGGCTCTATGCGACCGCCTTTGGCAGCGGATTCTATCTGGACACCGCAGTCATGGGAGGCCTGAGCGGATACGACACGCGCCGCACAGCGCTTGAGGGCGCGGCCCGGGGAGAAACGCTGGGCGGCGACCTCAACGTGCTTGTGGCCGGAGGCTACGACTGGAAGAAGGGCGGTCTGACAATTGGCCCCACGGCGAGTTTCCAGTATACCCTCATTGGCTTTGACGGCTTTAGCGAAAGCGGTTCGCTGGCTCCCCTGGCGTATCCGAGTCAGAATGCGGAATCCTTCCGCACGGCCTTTGGCGCGAAAGCCTCCTACGATTGGAAGATTGGACCCGTCCAAGTCATCCCAGAGCTCCGTCTTGCCTGGCAGCACGAATTTGGGGACACCGACTACTCGCTTGTTTCGAGCTTTGCGAGCGGCGCCGGCAATAGCTTCACGGTAAGCGGTCCGGAGATCGGTCGCGACAGCATGTTGATCGGTGCGGGCTTTGCCATTCATTGGAACGATCGCATCAGCACCTACGCCTACTACGACGGCGAACTCTTCCGCACCAACTACCTGTCGAACAACGTCTCTGCGGGCTTTCGAGTCACGTTTTAAGCGCGTTCGCCGACAGACGCGACGTGACATTTCCACTATTGGAAAGGGTAGTGCTCCTGGGGCTCTTGTCGCTTGCCTTGAGCGCTGCGGGGCGAGCCGCATCGAAACCGCTTGATATCGATGTGCAAGTGGCAGGATTCGGAAAGGTTAGTGACGGTGATATCATTGCCGTCTTGAAATCCGCGGTCAGCGAAATTTGGCGATATTGCCCGCACGCCCAGCTTACCGGCATCGACGTGTACCATCGAGGGGATCATCCGCAAACCAATTTCGAGCGTCAGCCGAACGGCCGCATTGCGATAGGCTTGACGGCCAAGAACACCTATTGGGCTCAGTACAGCTTTCAGTTTGCACACGAGTTCTGCCACGCGCTGGCAAACTTCAGCAATAATTCGCGGCGGATGGTGCGTTATCCACGACACGCCAACTTTTGGCTGGAAGAGAGCCTATGCGAAACCGCCTCTTTGTTCACTTTGCGAGCCATGGGCCGCTCATGGCGGGTCGCTCCGCCTTATCCAGTTTGGCGGGCTTATGCTCCATGGCTTAGCGCATACGTGAAGCAACGACTGGCATTGCCGGAGCATCAGATCCCTGCTGGAATGCCGTTCTTAGTTTGGTTCAAGAAGACTGAGCCCGCTTTGCGCCTGCACCCAGCCGCCCGCGATCGGAATACGATCATAGCGATCCAACTTTTGCCCCTTTTTGAAACAGAACCGCGCGGTTGGGGGGCATTGACATTCCTCAATCGCGATTTATCTCATGGGAATGGATCGCTGGCACAGCGGCTTGCCGAGTGGCGATCCCAATGCCCGGAGGAACTTCGTCCCTTCCTCAGCAAGCTTGCGGCAGTCTTCGCGGTGAAGCTCTAGCAGCTTGTTGGCGACGGCTCAAACTGTGAAGGCGCTTGCGAGCAGGGCGTTTGCTGGCAGACTGTCTGAGTGGAGTTTGATGCGTTTGGCGGTTATAGTATTCTGAAGGACGCGACGGGAGCGCCAGCAATCCTTGGGCACGGCGTCTGGGGAACAGTGCACAAGGGTTTCAACAATGATCTTCGTTGTTATGCCGCTCTGAGGATGATTGCTCGAAGTGCTTTCCCGAGCGACGAAGTGCGGGATCAGTTCGTAAGAGAAGTTCGGTCGGCGGCACACATCCATCATCCCAGCCTGGCCTCAGTATTTCCGCTGGAATTGATCGAGGACAAATATTTGTATGCGACGGAGTTTTGCGATGGCGAAACACTGGCCGAACGGATTACCCGCGATGGCCGCTTGGGGACGGTCCCTGCGCTAGATATCATAAGCCAGATTGCGGCCGGGCTTGATTTGGCCTCTTCGGCGGGCCTGCTCCATCGAAATCTTACCGCGGAGAACGTCATGCTTGTGCAGGAGGATGAGGAAATTTCGGTGAAAGTATTGGACCTTGCGCTGCCGGCCAGAAGGCTTGTCGAGAACGATTCGACTTTGCGCCACGATTGCAATTTCTCATCCCCGGAGGAAAGTGCTGGCAAGGTGGTCGATGTGCGATCGGGGGTCTATTCGCTCGGAGCGTTGCTCTATTACATTCATGCGGGGGCTGAGAAACATGCGTTGTTTCGGGCGAAATCACTGGCGAACGAAGACGTTTCGTTTGACGAAGGGGTGGACTTTTCTGCCCGAGTCTTGGCGATCTTGAAGACTGCCCTCCGCAACGATCCGGGAGAGCGAATGGCGACATTTGCGGAATTGCGCGACGCGATTCACGAAGTGTTGATTGCGCCGAAGCAAATCAAATCTGAGGTTGCTGCACGGCCGGTGGAAGCCGAACCGGTTGATAGCGCGGCAGCAACGCAGGCATTGCCTTCCTCCGAATCGCGTCGGGAAGTCGGAGCCGAAAAGAAAGTTGCGCCGATCGAGAGAGCAACACCCAAAGCCGCAGGATTGATGATCCCGCTCGGGCTGCTCGGATCAGCACAGGCGGGCACCGTATTGCGATTGAAGCGCGAGAGCGAAACGGGTGAACAACTCGTAGCTTGCGTGCGGAATCGGTTCCGCATAGGCAGGTCCGCCGCTGCCGGGGCCGATCTGGCTACTCGGTTTCTACCGCGGAGCAAGGCCAACGACACCAAGACCAAGCGATTGAGCAGAATTCATGTGACCGCTAAGTGCGAAAAAGGTCAAGTATTGCTCTTCGACGGAGATAGCGTCATTCCAAGCGCCAACGGGTGCACGTTCGACGCGCAGGTTCTCTCGACGGAGACGCCACTGACTCTTCTCAAACCAGGCAACTTGCGGCTTGCTGATGTTTTTTCGATCAAAGTCATTCCTCGCACTTTAGGCCACGGCGATGCGGCGATGATTGCGAATCTCGGCGATTGGAAAGGGCCCGCTCGCGAGAGCAACCCCCCGGTTGCTGGCGCAATCGTATTTGCGCCCAACGACCTCAATGAAGTTCGTGTCGCGGTCTGGCTTTTTTCGGTGGCACCGTTTGGAAGCAGTGGAGCGTCACCCTTGGATTTCGCCCTGACGGCAGGCGATCGGGAAATTGGTGCCTTGCGCTACTACCGCGGATGCTTCTGGATCGAACAGAGATCTGCCGATTTTGTGTCCATCGATGGTCTCGCTTTGGCTACCACTGAGATTGCGCCGCTTGTCACGGGGCAAACCCTTGAGGTCAGCGGCAGTAAATACACCGTCAGGATCGAAGATGTAAGCGATGTCCGGCCGGACCAAGGAGTCAATTAGTCTAAGTTCCAGCCTGGTCGCTGAGATCTGCGAGGTGTCGCTGCAGTGCGGCGTGCACAACGGACTTGATCTCGGCGTTATAAGTCCAGTCAACGAACAGGAGGCTCCGCGTTCGCAAAGAGAGCTTCTCCAAGACCTGGATCGCGGGTTCAAAAACCGAATGGAGTGCGAGCGGTGGCGCGTCGCCGAGGTCGGCGCAAAAGGCGCCCGGGACAAGTCCCGGGAAACATTGGATGAGTAATGCAATCGAATCCCACCAGACCTCGGCAGGCAGGTATGCTAGTGATTCTTCCACGGTGAGCGACTGAGGATTCAGGAGCCTGTGAGGTCCCAGGGAAGTCGACCACCGGGAATCCGACGCACAAATTTCGCGAAGACGCCTGGAAATATCAACGCCTTCTTGAAGGTCCGCGGCGACTGCTTGTGCGAGGCTAAAGACTTCGTCGAGCGCGATCGGCAGCGTGTTCTCATCGTTTACGAGTAGAGTGCGGACGCCAATGGTCGCCAACGCATGAAGATCGCACGGTGAGCTCCGTATTGGCAGCGTCTCGAATGGGACATTCGGAAAGCGAACCCCCTCAGCAGAATGGATAGCGAGGCCGATATGCTCTGGAAGCCTTTGCGGCAGAGTACGAAACCGGCGCTCGCCGTGGGCGACTCCCTCGGTGAGATTCGCGTAGAAATCGACTCGGCCGGGCGACAACGTCAAGCGAAGCCAGAGCAAGTCAGTCTCGGAAATCGCAATTCTTTCCTGCGTCGAGATGGTTCCCTCCAGCACAACCGTGTCATCGTTCTGCGAAAAGATCTTGCGAATTCGCACAGCGCCAGTGGCATTGACTGGGGTGCTTGACGCAACCGGGCTATAAATGGATGTCGTATTGAGACCAGGCGCGACGAAGTAGCGCATGTCGCTCGTCTCAATCGGAAGAGAGAACGCGGAGCCGAACGCCGATAACGTCACTTTCGCCGTCCACAAAAAGGGCAAATTCTGGCTCGTTTCAGCAAGACTTACGCGGAAGCAGTCTGCGGAAAGATTCAGAAATGGGAGTTGTTCTTCGCGAGCGAATTCCCGCACCAGCCGGAATGCCTGAAGCAGAAGATCGAGCTTCAGGTGGAAGGTCTCGATCAGGCGGCCCGCGCGGCCGTGTTTGCCCAGAAACAGATGCCCGCCACCCTGCTGAATTAAGTCGGCATTTTGCAAAGTGCGGTAAACTCCGGCAAGCTTGAAGACCTTACTTCCCTCTTCCAACCCCTTCCATGGCTGGCCCCCGATTAGGTCGATATAGGCCTCAAAGCTCAGTGGCGCGAACTTGCGCGTCATCATAAGGCCGCCATCTGGATTGAGCGATACAAGGGGCCCAAGCACTTGCCTTACTTCCTGTGTCGCATCATTTTCGGGAGATCCCGTTGTTACAGGCAAGAAGGGAGGCTTGGATGTGTGGCGGAGGTAGAGATATCTTGCGAGTGACGTGCTATATGGCGGGAGTCCATGCTCTTCCAGGAGCCGGTCGTCGAGGCAGAGCTCCCAGGGCGCCGATGAAGAGGCGTCCTTCGGGTTTACTGGTCCCAAGAGAGTGAGATCGAAGTAAATCGGCAAAGGATGAATAGCTTCGAAGTTGGACTCGATCTTGTTGAACCTGTCGAGTTGAGCAAGGAATGCGGCGCGTCTTTTCCAGCGCTCGTCCAATGAGCGATTCGAAAAGACCTCACGATAGGTCTCGAGCGTCGTCTGAAAATTGTTGATGTTCTGGACCCACAGCTCGATCCAGTAATGCACGTAGCCGCCTGCATCCAGCAGGCAACCGAGATAAACCGACGCCTCCAGAGTGTCCCTTAGCAAAACAAATACGCCAGCGACCGGATCCGGCGCCTCGCGAACGACTGCGCACAGCCGAAGCGCGCTATTCCTGTCAGTTTCTGAGATTTGGACGGCATGATAGCCTTTTTGAAGCTGGCTTGGAGTTTCTTTTTTGGGAGGAGATGCCACAGCTTTTCAGTATTGAATTTTCATTGGAAATAAAGTCTTTTTGGCCCGTCCGCTGGGCTGGCTAACCAAAGAAATGTCGATTGCAGCCCTTTGGGGTTCCGCTATACCGTTCGTCCATGAGAGGCGCCTCCCTTGAAACGAACCGCTGGGCGGCGGAACTTGCTGCACGGTTGCGATTGCTTCAATCCAGCTTTGCGGATGATCCGCCTGAAATGCGTGAGAGGATCCTTAACGAAGAGCTGGAACAGGCCCTTAAGGCGGTGTCGCTTGGCAAGCGCAAGCAATGCATCGAAGCTCTCGAAGAGGAATTTCCTGTGCCGGAGGCCGGCGACTTGTTGCGCCGATCCGAGAAGGCGGCCGATTTGCCGGCGAAGGACGACCCAGCGGTCCTCGTTGAGCGGCTTCTGAATTTGGTTCGAACGATGGCGCCGGAGGAAAGTGCGGCGATCGTGAAGCAGATTCAAGACTCTGGATTGCTGCCAACCGGAACGCAGGGCGCGAACCCTGAGGTGCCGGAAGAGCTGCTTAGGCGAATGGAGAAGCTCGGGTTGGACAAGCCTTTGGACCTCCGGCGAGCACTCCGTCTACTCGACATCTTGATCGAAGTGACGAGCAACCTCGATCAGTTGGTGTGGCAAGTCTGGAAAAATATCGCCGCGAAGTCCGTAATTCAGCGCGAAACAGGCGCCTACGGCGACCTTCGCAAGACCCTTGCACCGTATCTCTCGGGCGATTCCGAAATTTCGACCGACCAAATGAAGCAAATTGTCAACAAGACGCGGAAGCTCGCGTCTGGTCTCATGGCTGCGATGGGCACTGTCGGCGAAATAAACGCAAATAAGTATTTGGACCGCTTATCACCGGATGCAATCAGAAAGATTGCAGAAGCAGATTCCGGCGTATTTGAAAGCCTTGAAAAAAAGTGTTGGCGAAAATACACTGGGGTTTTCGAGTCGCTGAACAGGGCGTCGATCGAAAGAGAAGTTCTCGATGCAATTAGGAGATATACGGAAAAGCTCGTTTTGGGCGCTGATGTCGCCAACACCTTAGATTAGTATGTCGGCGCAGATCCATTGGCACGAGGGCCTTTTTCTTCAGGCTCATCACCTTCAGCGAAGTCAAAAAGGCTTCATAGACGCAATATCCGCTGAACGCCGCCTCTCGTGGGCCTTCCCGTATGGCGTGATTGAAGCGCGATTGAACCCCGACGATCTCGAAAATATGCGCATTCGCTTCGACCGACTGCGCGCGATCATGCCGAGTGGAATCGAAGTAAATTATCCGGCAGAAGCAGAGTTGCCGTCCATCGATATTAAGCAATCCTTCGCAACGAGTGGCGGAGTGCTTAACATCTTGTTGGCGGTCCCGCTCTGGTTTAATGCCCGCGCAAACACAGTTGAGTCGGGAAGTGCGACGGACGCGCGGGCCAAAGTTCTGTACCGCCCGAATGAAGTTGAATGTGCGGATGAAAACACCGGCGAAAATCCCAAGCCACTCCTTATGCGCAGAATCAACGCGCGATTGATCCTGGAAAACGAAGATCCGTCCGATCTCGAAGTGATTCCGTTGCTGCGCGTGATTCGAGCCACGGGACAGGATGTCGGCTCGCCGCGGCAGGACTCCGAGTATTCGGGGCCCTGCATCGTTTTAAACGGCTCACCGGTGCTTATGGAACTGGTGAGAGATTTGGCAAGCCAGGTTGAAGCCAGCAGAAAGGAACTTGTTGTCCAGTTGACACGCGGCGGATTTAGCCTGGAGAATCTGCGGGGGGTCCAATTCGAACAGATCATGAGGTTGCGGACTCTGAACCGGTTTAGCGCACGTTTGCCGTCTTTGGCCGAAGCGCCGAACGTTTCCCCGTTCTTTATGTATCTCGAGCTTCGAGAGCTACTGGGAGAACTGACAGCGTTGCATCCGGACCGCGACGTTTTCGACGTCCCGGCCTACGATCACGACAATCCCTACCTCGCCTTCGGCGAGTTGAGTGCGAAAATTCGCTCGCTCTTGCGAGGCACTGTCGCTCCGACGTACATGAAAATTCCGTTCACGAATGTGGCGGAGATCCAGACCGCTGTCTTTGAGGACAAGCATTTTGCGCTGCCCAATGATTACTTTCTGGGCATTGAGACCAAGGAGGACCCCCGAGGACTGGTGAATCTGGTCGAAAATCCCGACGAGTTCAAGCTCATGCCTAAGAGCATGGCGTCACGTGCGATTCGCGGCGTTTTGCTTAAGGAAGAGCGCTTTGTGCCCCTTGAGCTTCCCGCAAAAGCCGGTCTGCATTACTTCCGATTGCTTCGAAGCGTTTCAGCGCGAGCTTGGGATCAAATTCAAGCGGAAAAGGCTGCCGTAATTCGCTGGCCGGATGAAGGTGTATCAGATTTTCAGATCAGCCTGTATATGACACTGCTCGCCGCCTCCGACCAGCGGTAATCGACTCCCTCCCTGTGACTCTGTTCGACCTCTACGAGCCGCTCTTTCAGTACATATGCATGCTCAATCGCATTGCGCGGAAGGGCAGCAATGAAGCTATTGAATACAACTCGCTCCGGGCAGAAATCGTCTCCCTCCTCGACTCCATCAATAAGCGCGCACAATCCGAGCCGCTTGTGGCGTTGCAAGCAAAAAGACTGGAAATGCCGGTCACGTTCTTCGTCGATTCGATCATCGCCGAGAGCAACCTTCAGTGTGCGGCTCAATGGCACAAGAATCGAATTGCCTACACGCACAACGAGCTTGCAGGGGACGAGAAATTCTTTGACTTGCTTGACGAAACTCTGAATGACCCTAGTCCGGAGGCGACCGACCGGCTCATTATTTATTACATCTGCATGGGGTTAGGCTTCACGGGGTGGTATGCCAGCCAGCCGGAGTATCTTCGCAGAAAGATGGAGACGATCGCGAAGCGTATCGGCGTTGAAGGTCTCGAACGCGTCGCGCACATCTGCCCCGAGGCTTACCAGTATCTCGATTCTCGGAACCTCATAGAACCGCCTTCGTCGAAGATCGGTGCTATAGCGCTTGCGTTTCTTGCGCTTAGTTTCGTCGCGCTTGCGGTCAATTTTTACCTCTTCAGGATTGGGCTGGTTGGCCTTACCGAGTCTCTTCAAGAGATTTTGCGCCACGATTTGATGAAATAAGTGTCGAACGCAACACTCATTTTATGAACGAGCTATTCTCTTTACTTAGTTCGTTCGTTAACCTTCCGGCGTGGCTTAGGAATACCATATATCTTTTGGGGGCTCTAAGTCTCATCGGGATCGGCGTCGGGTTCAGCCCGACCGTGGCCCTGATCGCTGGCATTGGCGTACTGTTTGTCGTAGTGGTGCTCGGCATTTACTCGTACGTCCTCAAGCATCGACGGGAAGCACGAACCGCCGCGCTCGGTGGAGACCTGCAGCAGAATACTCAAGCAACGCCGTCTGCGATCAACGATCCGGCGCGCAAGGCGCGGCTCGAAGACTTGCGAAAGCGCTTTCAGCAAGGACTCGATAAATTCAAATCTGTCGGAAAGGACCTTTACAAGCTGCCGTGGTATGTCGTCGTTGGCGAGCCGGCTGCGGGAAAATCGGAGGCGATCAGGCATTGCGATGTCGGTTTTCCTCCGGGCATGCAGGATGACTTCCAGGGCGTTGGCGGCACCATCAACATGAATTGGTGGTTCACGAACTATGCAGTCATCCTCGATACGGCTGGGCGCCTTCTCTTCGAAGAGGTCGCTCCGGGCACCACCAGCGAGTGGAAAGAGTTTCTCGCATTGTTGCGTAAACACAGGCCCAACTGTCCGATCAACGGACTGCTTCTTGTTATTCCGGCTGACAGTTTGGTTAAGGACTCTGAGAAAAGAATTGACGAGCGGGCCGGCGTGATCGCACGGCAGCTTGAAAATATTCAGCGACAGCTGGACATCCGGTTTCCGGTTTATGTGGTCATCGCCAAATGTGATCTGCTGAATGGTTTTCGCGAGTTCTTCGAAGACATCGACGATCCAGGCGCGCAGCGGCAAATAATGGGTTGGTCAAATCCGGACACGATAGATACCCCGTTTGCGCTGGAGTTGGTGGATGAGCATTTGCGGACCGTCGTCGAACGTTTGCGGCTCCGAAGGCTTAAGCTTCTGGAGGACCCTGTTGCGAAGGACTCCACTCATCGCCGGACGGATGAAGTGGATCGGCTTTATGCTTTTCCAAATAGTATTTCGTTGATAACGCCGAATCTCCGCCGCTACCTGTCAACGATTTTCGTTAAGAGCGAATGGTCGACGAGACCGCTCTTCTTGCGCGGCATTTACTTCACGTCTTCTTTGCGTGAAGGCTCGGAGCTCGATCAGGAGCTTGCGCAGGCGATCGGCGTCTCCGTCGATGAGTTACCGTCCGGCCGTGTCTGGGAGCGCGAAACCTCGTTCTTCCTGCGGGATCTTTTCATGGAGAAGATCTTCCGCGAGTGGGGATTGGTTACGCGCGCGAGCAACACTCTGCGCATGCTCCGCCGGCGAAAACTGGCTGTTTTTTGTTTCGGCGCCCTTGCCCTAGCGGTCTTTCTGTTCTTGTCCTTGCTTGGGTACAGGGCCATGAAGGACAGCATCGGCCACCAAAGCGGATACTGGCTCCGCGCAAGCGAAGATTGGAACGCTGAAAACGAATGGATGCCAATCGTGACGGAAACGGAAGGAGGCTACACCTACAACGGTGATCAACCCGTCGGCAGAGGAACGCGGAGCAAGACGAGGGATCTCTTTGACGGCGCCGGAAAAAGCCTTGTGGAATTTCATACAGCTTTACGGGATTTTACAGGAGCGCAAGTGCGCATTTCTGCGATATTTCGCCCATTTTATCGGCTCACCGGCGACCTCACTGCCGAAAAGCTGCGCGCCCAGCGAATCGTTCTTGAAGGGAGTGTGGTGAAACCTCTTGTTGAAGCGGCACGGGATAAGATTTCCGGCGCCCCGACTGCGCCCAGTTCCGATCCTAAGCTTGAGGCAGATGCTTTGTTGAGTCTTATCAGGATTGAGTCAGGCATTGTAAAGCGCCATCGGAACCTGGGCGACGAGATTGCACTCCCGGATACGGTGCTTGCGCCGCTTCAGACCTATGTCACCGCGCGAGAGTATGACCCACGATTGGCTGAATTAAGCAACTGGACCTACTCGAAAGGGGACGGCTCCGGAAAATGGCCCGGCGACTGGCTCACTGCTGGCAACACCCTGGCCAGAGACAAATCCGGCTATAACCGGGCAATAGACTTGGGTATTGAACGCTTCAGGAAAAGCGCGCTGCAGTCCCTCGCGGCATCAGAGGCCCGGTGGAAGCTTATTATCGATTTGGCGAACTTTTTAAAGAATGAGTTTGCCCCGAGGGAGAAGAGCTTGTTTCAGGCGGCAAGCAATCAGGGGGGTGTTCAACAGCGCGATCCCCTGTTGGAAGCGCCATACAAAGAGTTAGGGAAGGTCAACCAAGCCTTCGAGGAGAAACTTCAGAACGCCAAAGCGGCTGGGCTGTTTAAGGATGGACCGGTCTCGCTGGCTGCGGCGTACGAGCTGATTATCAAAGAACGAACGAACCAGCAGAGCACGCTTAAGTCGATGCTGGACGAGCTTCTCATCGAAACCGTGTCCGTCGAGACCCAGGCAGGCAATCCGACACCGCTGCTCAAAGAGATTCAGGCTAGGCTAAATGCCGTTCTGAAAGAGATTCAAGTCGAGCTTCAGGGGCTGAATGTGGCAGAATTGAAGGCACTCGATGAGACCTACGTCGCGGACTATGCGGGGCGGGGTCCTGTCGGTAGTTACCGCGTTGGTCTTTATTCGCTTAGCTTTGGCACAACCCAGCTGAAGGCACAGTTCGACCGTTTAATAGGCAGCGGTTGGGCGGGCCTTAAGAAGCTCATTGAGGACGTTGCAAGAGCACGGAAAGAAGTCGTTGCCTATGAAGGAAAGTTTAAGAAGGAATGCGAATCCACGTGCGACTACTGGCTCAACTACGCGGTGCGGCATCAAATTGACGAGTTCTGCAAGGCTTATGTGAAGCAAGCAAAGGAAGCTATTGCGCCGATGCTGCGCTTCCCGCTCGTCTGGCCTCCTGAAGAGCAGGCCCTGACCGCCGACGAAGTCAGGGCCGCGGCCAGGCTCGTGGCGACAATTCATCAGGATCTTCAAGCCGAAACGTTCAAGAAGATCCCGTCCGATTCAAGAATCCCCCTTGAGACGTTCGACAAGCAATTGTCGCTCCTCGATCCGGTCCTGCGTGCGCTAGTCTCACCAAACGGAAACATTGTGGCGTGCTCCATTTGGATTCCGGGCGTTCCATCGCGCGCGGAGCCGACCGGTCCAGTTCCCGGCAAACCAGGCGCGGCAGTGCCGCAGCGAACGCCTGATGTGAGATATGAACTTCGAGCCGGTACGCCAGTTTCGGGGGATCATTCCAATCTTGGTAAGCAGGGCAGAGTCCCCCTAGGTCAGGCGAAATTGCTTATTGAGAAGCTACCGGTGGACCAGATTTTTCACTTTCATCGCTACGATCCCGAAAAGCACGAGGTTCCGTGCGGAGGCAGTTGGCCCGCTTTGCGAGTACTAATCAAGACCAAGGAGACTTCCCCATTCGCACAGGATGGCATCAATTGGGAAATCAGGATCGACGACGCTCATCCCGACGTGATCGTCAAATTCGTATTTGAATATGCCCTGCCCAAACTACCGTATTGGCCGACCAGACAGAGCGTTCTCCCAAACTAAGAAATGACCCGATTCTGGAAAAAGTTTCTTCGCGAAGGGCAGGGACTATTCGTGCGGGAGGCTAAGCCGCAGATTTGGTTGGGCGCATTCGGCAAACATCCAGGGTGGGACGATCACATTGATGACATTGGACTGGAGACCGAGAGTCTGCTACTAGCAAAGCAGATTCTCTATGTGGACGGCATTGGTGGCCAGATCGATTCCGGGGAGTGGGAAAAGCTCGATGAATCTCAGCGGTTGAGGGAGTTCAAGCACGTCTTCTTGTGGAAGCGCGGGGAGGCATTCCTGATTGGCAGAATATGGTCATCTCGTGACGGAAAAAACCGGACAAAATATCCACTGGTCGTGTGTGCTCATTGCCTGAGTCTTCCGTTCAACTGGGCGTTGACCACTGTTTCGCAATGTCTTGGCGAGATCGAGAGGCAGTGCAAGAGCGCACAATTTGCCGATGAAGTGCGCGGGGTTCTTGGGCAAGGGCTCGACCAATTGAGGCGTTCGGTTGCACACGTTGATGGTCAGTTATCGAGCGGAGATCTCAATGCCCGAACGTTCGTGGAGCGTCTGGACCTCGTTAGAGATCACGAACGACTCTATCGAATCGTCTATGGTATTCGCACGCAATTGGCCTGCTATCTGGCCGGTGCGAAGGGGAACAAGGGTGGAGGCTATTTGGGCGCGGGCCAGATTCGCCTTCCCGCGGTGCTTGGCTTGACCGCAGAAACTTTGAGTTTTTGGAGTCGCTTCCTAGAGTCTCAATTGGGGAGGAACGTTCCGGTGCTGCTGACATTGCCCTTACAGGAATCCTGGGTTGATGCGACATGCGGAGAGCCGGCGTCGAGGGAGTTTTACTCCTTGCGTGCGAGGCCTGACGTTGTGGCTGTCGCAAGCGAAGTCCCCTGTAGGATTTCATATGAACTGCGTAAAGCGCATAACGACCTCATGCAGGCGATGGATTGTGAGTAGTGTCGCTCGAAAAATGGTTTACGTGATTCAAATAGCCTGTCTTCGATCGTGAAGATCGTAAGAGGAAGGCAAGCTTTCGGTGGAATCCGCAGATGACACAGATTGACGTAGCTGGAGAAAGGTCTAGGGAGATTCAGCCAGCAGCCCCAATTGAGGGTCCGTTCCGGCCTGATCGAGGGGGCGATTTGTCTTCACTGTGCGAGGCTATGCGGCGCGCCGGTTTTACCGAGAGAGCTGTAAACGAGGTTCTTGAGGGCAGAAACGATCGCAT
This sequence comes from uncultured Verrucomicrobiae bacterium, assembly GCA_963810765.1. Lineage (GTDB taxonomy): Bacteria > Verrucomicrobiota > Verrucomicrobiia > Chthoniobacterales > Terrimicrobiaceae > DASTFP01. The sequence continues at coordinate 331,290 of CAWEOV010000004.1, read as the reverse complement.
GATCGACGTGCAATGTGCCCTCCGGCGCACTGCTGAAGCATCGCCATTTCATTCGCTGCTTCGCCTTTTCATCCTGGATGTGGCGGTGAGCGAAGAGACCGCGCGTGCCGCGCTATTGCCCGCGCACGTCGAGTGTTTAATCGATAGCGGCCTGATCGAGCGGGCTGATGACGGCGTTCGCGCGACAGCGCGGTTGGCGCCCTGGCGCGATTTTTTCCTATTGAGCGATTTCCTTCCGGCGGAGGGTGAGTCGTTGCGATCCGATTTCGTGATGAACGGGGCGAGTCCCTCGTCTGTTTCCCTGACCCGGTTGACTCTTCGGAACCGGGTGAAGAAGGCGCTCGACGTGGGTACGGGCGCAGGCATTCACGCGCTGCTCGCTGCGTCCCACGCGGAGCGCGTCGTCGCGACCGATATCAACCCAAGAGCCCTCAATTTTGCCCAGATGAACGCACGACTCAACGGGGTCGAAAATGTGTCGTTCAGGCAGGGGAGCTTTTTCGAGCCGGTGCGCGATGAGAAGTTTGACCTGATCGTTTCCAATCCGCCCTTTATCATCTCGCCGGAATCGAGTTTGATGTTTCAGAATCCAGGGATGGGCGGCGACGCGGTTTCGGAGTTGATCGTGCGGGAATCTCCGGCTCATCTCAAAGAAGGCGGTTGCGCTGTCAGTCTCATCAGTTGGCATCACAGGAACGAAGGCGACTGGTCCGAGCGTCCCTGCGCCTGGGCGGCGGGCTCTGGCTGTGATTTATGGCTCTTGCGAGCGACAAGCGAGAGCCCGCTCGGTTACGCGGCAAACGCACTGCGCCAGACCGAATCTCTTCGCAGCGCGCCTTACGCGAAGCAGCTCGACGAGTGGGTTGACTACTACCACGGCAAGGGAATCACGCGTCTGGCCCTGGGGGGGGCAATTTTGCGGAAACGGCGCGCGTCGCGCAACTGGGTTCATTGTGAAGATTTGTCTGGAGCCGCAGTGGCAACCGACGCTGGCGAGCAAATTCAACGCGTCTTTGCCGCGGAGGATTTTCTGGAAAGTTTGACCGGCGACGAGATGCTTCTCGATTGCCGAGTTGCGTTGCATCCCGACCATGTGCTCGAGCAGAAGCTGGTTGCGGGTGAGGGCGGATGGGTTAACCGGTCGTTGATCCTCGTCCCGTCAAACGGAATCGAGCGCCGCGCCGCGATCGATGGGCGGGTGCTCCTGCTGTTATCGCAATGCACCGGGAAGCGGACAGTTCGCGAACTGATCTCCGCCGTCGGGGAGAACGACGGAACGGATTTTGCAGCGGCCGCAGCTACCGGCCTGCCCCTCGTCAGGCGGTTGATCCGCGCCGGATTTCTTGTCGCGAGCTAGCCGACGAGAAGGGCGGCGCGGGCGAATCGGTCCAGGGCGAGCGGAAGTTCGTCCGAGATGATCTCGCGCACTTGCGCAGGTCCCGTTACGGGCTCGCCAACCCGGTGCACTTGCGCCTTGCCCGCTAGAACCAGAGCGGCGAGCGAATCAACAAGCGCCTCGAAATCGCGCGTGCCATCGAGAAGTTCGAGAAGATGACGGCTTAGATCGTCAGTCAACTCGATGCCGGTATGGCGCAATGTGGTCACCCGTTTTCTTCGACTAATCTCCAGGCGCGCAATCGGGCTCGCGACTGGACGATCGCTGACCTCCGTAACAAAACGCGGCGCCCAGAGGTGAAGTTCAACGACCCCCGCCGCGTAAGCGCGAAGAAGCAGATGACAGAGGGCCATGGTATCTTCCTGTTCTTCGGCGCTCCCTCTTGCTTCAGACAGTATCGAGCGGCGCGCCGCCGCCAGCAGTTCTACGAAGCGAACCGCCTGAGGCCAGCGTTGGTTGAGATGCAAGAGCGCGGCTTTGTCCAGTGGGCGGTTGGTTTGGACCGATGCTCCCTTTTGAGCCTGGAATTCTTCGATGACGGGAGATTGGATATCCGGCTCCGGGGAGACGGGCCGAATCTCGGCCGTCGCGTAGAAACCAGCTATCACGTCGGGCCGGATCCTGTGACCGAGGTCGACCTCCTGATGACAAAGTAGCGTCCGCCGAAACCGCCGGCACATGAGAAAGTCGAGGTATTGCTCGCGAGCGATGACGTCGTCGCCCAGTTCCTCAAGCGCAGTCAGCACATCGGGCGTATAGTCCTCAGGTTGCATTTCGTTAAACATTGCGTCTCCAAGGAACTGCAAGCCGTGCTGCGCCGCGTGAGCAACAAACTGGTGAAGATAGACCGGGTGAGCAATGGCATTGAGGTCGTCGTGATAAAAGGCGGCTTCGCTGCGTTCCAGGGCGTGCTCGCATTCCTTCTTAAGCATCATTCGGTATAGATCGGGTTCCTTCTTCGAACCGGCGAGAAATCCTAACAGAGCTCGCCCCTGTGCGACTCTTTCCCCGGCGTTGAGAAGGCCGCGCACATGGAACAGCATCATCTCGCGGGTCATGTCGCGGAGGTGGCAGCCTGGATAGGCATTGTAACTGACATAGGCGACCCCGTTTGCTGCAAGATTCTCACTGCAGATGGCGAGAAGCCGGTCGCGCACCGCTTCAGGCACCCAGGAATAGACACCATGCGCGACGATGTAGTCGAACGATCGCGCGTCAGCGCTGAAGTCCGCAATATCGCGTTGCTGAAGCCGAACATTTTGAAGCCCAAGCTGTGTGATCGCCTGGTTTCCCTCGATGATCGGACGAGTCGCCGAATCGATACCCAGGAACGTGCTCTCCGGCAACGCATAGGCCATCGAGATGATATTGGTCCCATCACCACAGCCAAGTTCCAGCACGCGACAGTGTTCAACCGGCGCGGGCCGCATGCCAAAAAGTGTCGCAATCGTCGCCAACCGATCGGGATGACTTTGGACGTGGGCCAGATTCGGATAAGGGACGCCGTCGTAAGCGTTGGGCGTTTGGTGGCTCATTGATGTGCGATCAAGGGATAGGGTTCAGAAAAAGTGAGCTTGCCAAGGCCGCGAGGGCTTTTACGATCTGATCTCTCAGTGTAGCGGTCTTTATGATAGAGGTCGAAGAGTTGCTCAATCCGATTTCCGCCGAGAGTCCTTGCGGGCAAGATGTTTCCTACGATCCGAAGTTTCTTGCGCTGGACGCGCTCGTTGCGGGAAAGGCAGAGACGCAGTTCTCGGCGGCGGAAGAGCCGGATTGGAAGGCAGTTCGCGACGCGTGTTTGGAATTGTTCGGGCGCTCGAAAAACTTGCGCGTCGCTGTCACTCTATGCCTGGCGCTCCTGAAGCTTGAGGGATCTTCCGGTTTGCGTGATGGTTTGACGTTATTGAAGGGGCTGCTGGAACGCTATTGGCTGGATTTCTATCCAAAGCTGGACCCGGAGGAGAATAACGATCCGCTCGAGCGTATTAACATTCTTTCCTCTCTTTCGACGCCATTGGGCACCTTCGGCGATCCAATGCGATTCCTGCAGCGGTTGCGCCAGATACCGCTGGCAAACTCGCCGCAGATGGGACGTCTTAGTTTTGCGCATATTGCTGGCGACAAGATTGTCTTGTCCGGAAGTGAAGAGAAGCCTTCCCTATCGGCAGCGCAAATCAAAGCGGCTTTTCGCGATACCAGCACCGATGAGCTTACGGCGACCGTCCAGGCGATTTCAGATTCCATCGCGCTCACGAAAAATATCGACAATTATCTGACGGACACAGTTGGGGCCGACCGGGCTCCGGATATGGGTGCGCTAGTGTCTGCGTTATCGGACATCCAGAAATGTCTCGCCCCTAACCTGCCAAAGACCCTTGCGCAGGAATCGATCGATAGGCAAGTGGAACCTTCGCGTGATTCGACGACCGAGAGGCCTTTGGAGAGCGGGGCGATTCGATCGAGGCAGGACGTCGTTCGCGCGCTCGACCGCATTTGCCAATACTACGCACGCACTGAGCCTTCGAGTCCCTTGCCTTTTTTGCTGCGGCGGGCGCAGCGGCTTGTGGAAATGGATTTCCTGCAGATCATAGACGAACTTACTCCCGAAGCGCGCGCGCATCTCGAAACGATCGTCGGCGTAAAAGCGGGCGGAGGCGATGGTGCCGCAAGTGAAGAATCATGATGTCCCGGGCCATGAAAAGTGGTTGCCTTTTCGGCTTCAAAAGTCTATGCTAACTTTTGTGAAGGTCGCCCGTATCTCTTGGTCGAGCGCCCTCTTTGGTTGGTTAATCCCTGGAGAGTAAGTATATGCCCCGAGCCAGCAGTCAGAAATTCATCGCACGGAACCGGGCGCCACGAGTTCAGATCGAATACGATGTTGAGCTTTATGGTGCCGAGAAAAAAGTGGAGCTGCCTTTCGTGATGGGCGTGATGGCGGATCTGTCCGGAAAACCGGCAGAAGTCTTGCCTCCTGTGGACGAAAGAAAGTTCCTGGAGATAGACGTTGATAACTTCGACGACCGCATGAAGGCGATCAAGCCGCGCGTCGCTTTCCAGGTGCCGAATACCCTGACCGGCGAGGGAAACCTGAACGTGGAAATGACCTTCGAGAGCATGGATGACTTCTCGCCGGCCGCGGTGGCTCGCAAGGTCGACGCGCTAAACCAGCTTCTCACCGCGCGAAGCCAGCTCGCAAATTTGGTGACCTATATGGACGGGAAGAGTGGAGCGGAGGATTTAGTTTCTCAACTTCTAAACGATCCCGCGTTATTGAAAACATTGGCTTCCGCGCCGAAACCCGCGGCCGGCGAAACGACGATTAGCAAGGAGTAATTAATATGGCTGAGAGCCATCCAGCGACCGAAAGGGAAGCAGCATCCGTTACCGCAGCGGAGGAAATTAGTGAGTTCGAGTCCCTCCTCAATAGACAGTTCAAGCCGAAGACCGATAGTGCCCGAGAGGCGGTTCAGACAGCGGTCAAGACGCTGGCCGAGCAAGCACTGGCTAGAACGAGTTTAATCAGCAAGGATGCGCTAAGTTCCATCGAGGCAATTATTGCCGAGCTCGATCGGAAACTCTCCGAGCAGATCAGTCTTATCATTCACAACGAAGATTTTAAGGCCATCGAAGGAACGTGGCGCGGCCTTAGCTACCTCGTCAGCAACACGGAGACCGACGAGAAGCTCAAGATTCGGGTGATGAACGTCTCAAAAAAGGACGCTGGACGCGTCCTGAGGAAGTTCAAGGGCACGGCCTGGGACCAGAGTCCGCTTTTCAAGAAAATCTACGAAGAGGAGTATGGCACTCCAGGCGGTGCACCCTACGGTTGCATTATTGGGGACTATCAGTTCGATCACTCACCGCCCGACGTGGAGATGCTCGGTAGCCTCGCACAAATCTGCGCTGCGTCCCATACGCCTTTCCTCGCCGCGGCGGCGCCGACGTTGATGAATATGGATACCTGGCAGGAACTGATGGATCCGCGCGATCTCACCAAGATTTTCCAAACGCCCGAGTATGCCGCGTGGCGTTCGCTGCGTGCCTCGGAGGACTCGCGATACATTGGCCTCACGATGCCAAGAACGCTTTCGCGATTGCCGTATGGTTCCAAGACCAACCCGGTCGATGAATTTGATTTCGAAGAGGACACCGAAGGAGCGGATCATTCGAAATACATATGGTCGAATGCGGCCTATGCGATGGGCGCCAATATCAACCGAGCGTTCAAGCTTTACGGTTGGTGCGCACGCATTCGGGGCGCGGAGAGCGGTGGCATGGTCGAGCAATTGCCTGTGCATACCTTTCCGACGGACGATGGCGGCGTGGATATGAAATGCCCCACCGAAATTGCAATTACCGACCGGCGCGAGGCTGAATTGGCGAAAACGGGATTGATGCCGCTTTCTCATTGGAAGAATACGGACTTCGCCGTGTTCGTGGGCGCGCAGTCGCTTCAGAAGCCGCAGGAATACGATGATCCCGATGCAACGGCAAACGCAAACCTTTCAGCCCGACTCCCTTATCTCTTCGCGACGTGCCGGTTTGCCCATTTCCTCAAGTGCATTGTGCGCGACAAAATAGGCTCTTTCAAAGAGCGCGAGGATATGGAGCGCTGGTTGAATCAATGGATCATGAACTACGTCACCGCCGATGCAAAGGCCGGTGAGGAAATCAAAGCTCAGTATCCGCTCGCTGATGCAAGCGTGACGGTCGAAGAGGTTGCGGGAAATCCGGGCTACTATACCTCCAAATTCTACCTGCGCCCACACTTCCAGCTCGAGGGTTTGACGGTCTCCCTGCGTCTGGTAACGAAGTTGCCCTCGGTGAAAAGTGGAGGCTCATAGGAGGTTCGCAGCCTTTCGTTCAGCTTAAAGAGAATTTGCGAGACTTACCCACCACTCGGTGCGATCGCGGTGCTATCGCAATTCATAACATGCCGAACGGCCGGCACCGACGTTCGGAAAATAGATAGAACACAATAATATGTCATCAGTTGATTATTTCCTGAAAATTGACGGAATCAAAGGCGAGAGCCAGGATTCGAAACACGGCGGCGAAATCGAGATCCAGTCATTTTCCTGGGGTGCCACGCAGAGTGGCAGTTTTGCCCAGGGAGGTGGTGGCGGTGCTGGTAAGGTGGCCATGCAGGACTTCCACTTCACAGTATATCATGGGACAGCCAGTCCAAAGTTGATGCTCGCGTGCGCCACGGGCCAGCACATTCCCTCGGCCGTGCTAACGGCGCGCAAAGCGGGGAAGGACCAGCAAGACTATATGAAGGTCTCATTTTACGATCTTCTCATTTCGTCTTTCCAAACCGGAGGCAGCGCGGGGAGTGTTAACCCGACCGATCAGGTTTCGTTCAACTTTGGCAAGATTGAGCACGAGTATAAGGAGCAGACAAAAGCAGGAACTCTTGGCGGCACCGTGAAGGCCATGTTCGACCTGAAAAAGATGCAAGGATCCTAAGGAGGGTTCCCACGTTGTTTAGTTGCTGTAGCGGCGGTGTCCCCACCGCCGCCTTCAGCGGCATCACGAAAAAGGGAATCTTCTCTAAGTCTCGCGATCCGCGCTTCGAGTAGATCCCATTATACTTCCGGGCTCTACCGGCGCAATCTGTTTGCCCGTGAGGTGACGAATCAATTCCCTTAGCAAGTCAGGGCCGTTGCGATTCGGCGGAGCCTCTGGATTGGCTTCGTTCCATTCGAGCGCGAGCACCAGAGGCACCCAGCGCGGCACGGCTGAACCGTCTTCCGGAGCCCCAAGCTTCGCCGCGGCGGGACCGACACTCATCGGCAGCCTAACCGACCGGATCGGCTTCCGGGCCGGGTCTTGGCAGTATTTGGCCGGTGTTGTGACCAGGAACTCTCGGCAGGTGATGGGTCGATCGGGATAAATTGAGCAAGCTTCTTCGTCCAGGAACGGACATGGAATCGCCTGGCGGAAATATTCCAAGGCGAACGCGCGATAACCTTCTGGATACCAGCGATTTGGTTGGCGCAGCTTTTCGAGCAGGCCCGCCGCGGCCAAATGTTTCGCCGCGTCCTCGAAACGCGTCTTGAACTGTGACCGGCGAGGTTCCGGCAGCGACTCGACCAACTCTGCGAGATGCCTGGCTTCCACCTCCGAAATCGGAACCAACTGACGGCAACAGGCTCCGCACCCTTTGCAGCACGAAATTTTCCCCCCGCGCGTCTTTATTTCCTTCACCGTCGCGTCCACGATCGCGTTCGAAAGATTCTGAGCCAGGGGAAGCAGTTCCTTGAGCGCAATAGGCGCCCCTGGTATGGCGACCTGAAACCCCATCTCCCAGTCCGGACTGGCCAGCTTGATGTTAGCAGTGACGAGCCTGTCGGTCATTGGTAGTCAACCTTGAAAATGCAAATCCCGTTTTCTCGCGATCAATTTCTAGTTTGTCAAACGGCGGTTGGCTGCGGGATTCCATACAGTGCGATGAACTCCTCCGACCAAGTCAACGTCGGGAATCTCAGAACTGGTCCACCGCAGCGCGCCAGCGCTTCTTGTGGCGGATTCATCCACCTCCTTGTGAGCCTCCTCCTCACTGAGTCTCGCGCCCGCTACCTCCCGTATTCGATTGTTCAGCAGAGCTCGGAAATTTAATGTCCCTCCTCCTGGCGGATCGACAAGGGCCTCGGTGAAGACCGCCGGCTCGAGCGCTCGCAATGCGCGCAAACAATTCTCTTTGTGACTGATGGGACCCGTGTATTCGTGAGTCCTGACATTGGCTAGCAGGTCTGCGGGCGATATGCATTCATCCGTCACGCTGAGGAGCGCCAGATTGGCTACGCCAAGATAGGCTGCCAGTCTGGCCCGGTCGGGGACGTGAACTGCCCCGCTTGCGGCGACTGTGTAGAGCGACGGGGGCACAACCTGACCACGCACGGCGGATGGAGATTCTACATAAACTCGACCTTGTGCGCTTTGAAAGGGGCTCGTCAAGTTCAAGACATCGGCGTTAATTCGGGGATCGGAAACAAAAGCCAACCCCGTGGTGCTTTCAATGAACCTGCAACCACGATTCGGACCCGAGGTGACTGATGTGGGGTCAGCCCTGCCGGAAGCGGGCGTCCAGTCGTGCCTGCCGGTGTCCTCAAACCTGTTGATCGGCGCTGTAAAGACGCCTTCAGGCAGCTCGGTGAGCGTTGTCCTCCACGGCCTGGCCTCCACAGTGACGGCGAGTGTGGCAGTCTGTGGATCCATCGACACCACCGTCTCCGAAACGCGGGTGGCACCAGCGAAGCGAAGCACGCAGCCGGTTACAAAACGCGCCCTCACTTCGCCAGACGCACACATCGTGCCTTCCCAGAATTGATGGAATGTCGTGTTGGACTCACTTGCCGGACGCGCTATCGTAGCGGTCACCGTTCTGCCGCCCGGGTTTACATGCGAAAGCGCGTAGCGCCATTCCGTCACCCGGAAATTGACCGCTCCAGCAGGCGCCACGACGTTGATCCGTGCCGTTGCGCCACGCACCACCGGTGTGTACGCAAGACTCAGCGTCACCGAGGGGACTGGAGCACTTGAAGTGCGAAGCAGATGGTTCGCCGCGAATAAAGTCATCGTCCCCGGCGTTTGGTCATTGGACAGAATCCATCCAGTGGAACCGCTGGTGACGCTGATGTTAGTGGCGCCGATCGCCAGCGTACAAGCCAGACGCGATGCCGCCCGGCCGTCGGGATCTGCCAGGTGGATGGCGATCTGTGGCTGCACCACCAAACGCCCCGCCGCCACCCTCATCCGAGTGCCGGTTGTCGCCGGTGGAGGCATTGCTGGTGCTACTGGCGTCACCAGCACCGCATAGTCCCGAGAGTCGTCCATAGGAACCGCTGCTCCGGATGCCGACACCAGCAGGCCACTCGCATTCGTGCGCGTAGGAGTCATGGTACCCGGCGTCAGGTCAACAAACACCTGCTGATTGGCAGCATTGATAGCGTCGGCGGCGCTTCCTCCGGCGGGCTGGAATACCACTGTCACACGGTTATGTATCATTAGCTTCCCTCCAAACCAATTAGTAAAGCTGGACCGCTCCAACCATTACATTCTAACGCGACTCAATGAGAATTCCCAGGCACAAAATGCGTGAAATGCTCCCTCTCTTTTGGCTTGACCAGAGCGGCCCCTAACATCACCCTGCGATGAGGGCGCTCCCTGAGCCATCTTCGGGGATTTCGGTGCGATTTGCGAGTTCCTTATGAAGCAACCCTATTCTCTTAGAAACCCCCAAGTGACTGCATCTGAGAGCTTTGAAGAGGACAGCCCATGCGACGCGGTTCACGGTGGAGCCGGGTGGGATGCCTTTAATTCGCGTAACGCGCCGTACTCCGGTAGGATTCACGAAGGAGGGTCATTTTCCTTTTTTGCTGGAGAGACAGAAGTATGACAGACAAGGAGTGGGCGCTGGATCTGGTCAAGCAGTTTGATGCGCGCTGGGGAGCGGGTGTCTGGACGCATATTGAAAGGGGGGCATTGGCAAAGGGCTTGCGTGAGCGTTTGAATAATCCTGATGCCCTTGATCAAGGTATTACGAATCTTTGTGGGATGGCTTCCTTTGTCAGAGAATGGCTGCAAGATGACCCGATTGGTTATGTCTGGTTGGCGATCTGCTTATACGAAAAGGGGGTTGGCAATTTAGCCCGAAGGGGGGGCACCGGGAGAGTCATCCGCCCGTCGCAGGAACTCAAGAATTCGGTGCTTGCCAAAGTCGCGGATCCGGCAACCTCAAAGACCGTCGATCCCGCCGATTGGATTATCATGGCTTCGCTTCGCGAGGATCTAAATGTCGCTCTCAACTATCGGGCCGATGAAGGTTGGCTCTTTTTCAGCGCCATACGAGGGCTCTCCGATCCCGGCGACGTCGCGAAACTCTTTTCTCGAGCAGGTTATCGAGAAGTTAAAAATTACGCTAACACCTGGTCGAGATGCGACGCCAAACATCTGAAGATTGCAGGACAATATGTGGCGGCCGGGTATAAGGTCGTCCTGAGCATCGACTACCGAGTCCTCGAAAAGGCGAAGCAAGATAGCGAAGCTTTGGTTGCTACAATGAATCATTGGGTAGGACTGACCACGCCGATTACTTTCGACGCCACTGAGAAATTTCTCGCTTTCAAGGTTTTCAGCTGGGGGAACGTACAACCAGTGCCTGAGGGTGGCGGTTGGATGCCCGTGAAAACGCTTGAGAGGCATTACTACGGCTTTATTGCCGCCAGGTTTTGAAATTCCTGCGACGAGCGAGCGAAGGGATTCGTGTCCGAGAGTTTGTAAAGTGGAGATTTAAGATTGGGGCCCGTGTTGACTGTTGAATCAAGTGAAAGCTCGGCTAAGTTTCTCGGGCGCTGAATACCTCCAAGCGAAAGGAGCAACGCGCCTTCGGTCGGTTCGATTGACCAAGAATCACTGAAGCGCGCCAGGCTTAGCAATCGCGCGCTTGAGGCAGCCCTTAGCGTGGACGCCGCGCATTTGTACGAGGCGCCGCCGGCGAACACGTAAGGAAGATTCAGACCGCGCTAACACTGCTCCCGACTGATCCCCCTTGCGGCATCGCCGACGGGAGGCGAGCGCTGGCCGCTACGGTCAGATGACAGCGGCGGCAATCCTACGCTACAAGACCGATCACGGCATCATCAATTTCGCGTATCAGAAGACGCCTGACGATATCGTCGGAAAGATGACGATGCGCGCGCTCGACGATGCGATGGCCGCGCTCGAAGGCGATTTTGGGCGAGCCTTCTGGATATCCTTGCGCATCTGGATCAATTGCTCTTGAGTACGCATATCGACCCTTAGCGCATTGCCCATGGTCAGCAAAGAAGCAAAAATGAGCCCTTAGGGGCCCGCGTTTGACAGCGGGGACATCTCGAACGGTTTAGGCCAGAATTGGAACGGTTACGCGGACGGTTCGAGCAAAGCGAATTTGTTCATCTCCAGCATTGCGATATCGGTCAGAATCTCCAGTTGTTGAGATCGCTGGCCAACATCTGGCAGGTACGGGTGTACGCCGGTACGGGCAAGGAACACGGGCCATACCACTTTAATCGCGGCCAATATGTTTACTGCGAACCTGGGGAGGTCAGCAATCAGTTGTGTGAGATCGGCGCTTCTCGTCCGTGAGGAGGCGAAATAGAAGTCCATTCGCACAGACCGGCGTCCGCAGCGGACTTGCGATGATTGACCTTGGCAATTTGGTTCTCGGGTGAAATTCTGAGTTCGATTAGCTCGCCTTCGTAGAGCGCAGGCTGTATCAAGTGATTCGACATGAACGCCGAAGAATGCATCAAGGCTGGTCAGCTTGACGAGGCGTTGGTTTGCGCGCAGGACAGTGTGCGGAAGGCGCCAGCCGAAGCGCGACCGCGCGTCTTGCTCTTCCAGTTGTTTTGTGTGCTTGGTCAGTGGGATCGTGCCTTCACGCAGCTCAACGTGCTGAAGGACATGGATGCGAATTGCATGCTCCTGGCACAGGTTTTCCGACCGGTGTTGCAATGCGAGGCGTTGCGCGAAGAGATTTTCGCCGGGAAACGCGGTCCCCTGATCTTCGGCGAGCCGGCGGAATGGATTGGCCTCCTCCTGCAGGCTAATCAACTGCTGGCCCAAGGGCAGATTGCGGCGGCTTCCGAGCTGCGCAATCGGGCTTTCGAGGCCGCTCCGGCAGCCCCCGGCTCGATCAACGGCCAGCCCTTTGAATGGATCGCGGATGGCGATTCGCGTCTCGGTCCGGTCATCGAAACGATCATCGACGGAAAGTACTATTGGGTGCCCTTCTTTAGGGTGCGCTCGATACGGACGGAGCCGCCGCAGGACTTGCGCGACCTGGTTTGGACCGCCGCGCAGTTTGTTTGGACGAATGGCGGCGAATCGCCGGGCTTCATTCCGACACGTTATGCGGGCACGGAGAAAGCTGCCGACAATTCGCTAAGGTTGGCGCGCAAAACCGAATGGGTGGATCAGGGGAGCGATCTCTACCTTGGTTTGGGCCAGCGGATGTTCGCGACCGATCAAACCGAAATCGCACTGGCGGAAGTGCGCCAGATCGAGCTCTCGCAGCCGTAGTGTCCACTCTAGGTATGGCTGACGCTATCATCGAAAAAATCCAGCCGTGTCTGTTGGATCGTCTTACGGATGAGAAACCCGAATCGCAGAAGGAAAGCCGCAGCGAACGGATCATCTCCGTGCGGCGTTACCGCGAAGGGGTACTGCGCGATTTGGTCTGGCTGCTCAACGGGAAGGCGCACACGGCCGAGGAGGAGTTAAATGAGTTTCCCGAAGCGGCGCGCTCGGTCCTGAATTTCGGCACGCGCGATCTCTGCGGGTTGATTTCGTCAAACATGGATTTGCGGAATCTGGAGCACGATATCGCCGAGGCGATTTGCCGCTTCGAGCCAAGGATCAACCCGCGTACACTCGAGGTCACCGCGGTCGCCGGCACCAAGCGTGATTCGAACGGGCTTTCTCTCGAAATCCGGGGCGAACTCTGGGCCTATCCGATCCCTGAGCAGCTGTTCCTTCGCAGCGAGATAGACCTTGATACAGGCGAGTATACTGTGTGAGATGTGACGCGTATAGGGCCATTCGGAACGCGATGGTCCGGGCAGTTTTCAGCCACGTGAATGGACCGCCGACTCCTTAATCACTACAACATCGAACTCGCGCATCTGCGACAGACTGCCGCGGAGTTCGCTCAGCAGTTTCCGAAAATCGCCGGGCGACTCGCGCTTGATCGGGAGGCTAAGGAGATTTGCCCGGACCCCTTCGTTGAGCGCCTGCTGGAGGGTTTCGCGTTCCTCGCCGCCCGCGTCCATTTGAAGCTCGATGCGGAATTTCCGCGTTTTACGCAAGCCATGCTGGAGACGATTTATCCGCATTACCTCTGCCCGACGCCCTCAATGGCCGTGGTGCGATTCGAGCCGGCGCAAATCACGGAGGGATTTTCCATCCCGCGCGGCACAGCTCTTAAGAGCGTCATCGGACCGGAGGAGCACACGCCTTGCGAATACCGCACCGCACACGAAGTGAAACTCTGGCCCATTCGGATAGTCGAGGCGCGATATTTTACCCGCGATATTGCGGAACTGGAGCTGCCGAGAGGCTCGGCGGGTCGCGCTGGCTTCCGGATCCGCCTCCAGAGCGCCGCGGATGTCCCATTGAAAGCGATCCCGCTCGACAAACTGACGTTTTTCCTCCGCGGCACGGATGAGCTCCCGGTGGCCATCTACGAACAGATTTTTTCGCAAGGCTCGGCAGTGGTCGCGCGCGGGCTTACGGCCGAGCGAATGAAGCCGACGGTCGTTCTCCCGCAAGCGAACATCCGGCGCGTCGGATTCAGTGAGGAAGAAGCGCTCCTGCCGTATGGTCCGCGCGGATTCAGCGGCTATCGTCTGCTGCACGAGTATTTTGCCTGTCCGCAACGCTTCTTGTTTTTTGAGATTGGCGGTCTGCAGGACGCGATGCGCCGGTTGGATTGCGACCAGATGGACCTGATCGTTGTTCTCGATGAACAGGATGTGCGATTGGAAAACCGGGTGGAGGTGTCCAACTTCGAGCTGTTCTGCACGCCGGTCATTAACCTGTTTCCGCGGCGCGCCGACCGTATCACCTTGGTGGATCGGGTCTCGGAATTTCATGTGGTGATCGACAGAACCCGGCCGGTCGATTTCGAGGTTTACAGGATCGAGACTGTGACGGGCCACGGCGAAAAAAGCGACGAGGCGCAGCAGATCCACCCCTTTTATCTTACACGGGATTTGGATCTGGGGAGCAGCGCCTTTTATACGGTGAATCGAGTGCCACGGGTGCTTTCCGAGAAAGAGAGGAGATTTGGCCAGGCCACTTCGTATGCTGGTGGCGAGGTGTTTCTCTCGCTGGTCGATGGAAGCGATGCGCCTTACCCGAGCGATCTCCAGCAGCTTGGCGTGAAAGCGCTTTGCTCCAACCGCCATCTGCCTATCCAGATGGCGGTGGGTGTGGGGAGGACGGACTTTACGCTCGATGTGCATGCGCCAGTCGCTACGGTGAAGTGCGTGACGACGCCGACGCCGCCGCGACCACCATTTGCCGAAGGCGCGCGTGCATGGCGGATCATCAATCATCTCTCGCTCAACTACCTCTCTCTGCTCGACCATCCGGGTAGCGAGGGCGCGGTCGCGCTGCGCGATTTGCTGAGCCTGTACGCCGAGCCTGAAAACGCTTATCTGCGCAAGCAGATCAAAGGCGTGCGCTCGGTGAAGACAAAGCAGATCGTGCGGCGGGTCACGACGCCGGGCCCAATCGCGTTTGCGCGCGGGCTCGAAATTGGCGTGCTATTCGACGAAAGTGCCTTCGAGGGCACGGGCGTCTTCCTGATTGGTGCGGTCCTGGAACAGTTTTTCGCGCGATATGTTTCGCTCAATTCATTCACCGAAACGGTGATCCGCACCGATCAACGCGGAGAAATCATGCGATGGCCGATTCAACTGGGCAGCAGACATCTGACTTGATAGAGCGGCTTGCCGCCGAGCCATTCGCATTCGACTTTTTCCGGGCGCTGCGGCTGATTGAGAGCCGCTTTCCCGAAAAGCCTCGCATCGGCCAATCGCTGAGTCCTCGCGACGATCCCGTGCGTTTCGGGCAGGTGCCATCCTTGGCATTTGCACCCTCCACGCTTGCGGAGTTTCATGCGGGCGATGACGAGCGTCCGGCAAAACTGTCGGTGAATTTTCTCGGCCTTTTTGGACCCAACGGCCCGATTCCGTTGCACATCACCGAATATGCGCGGGAGCGGCAGCGCCATGCCCATGACCCGACGCTGACGGGTTTCCTTGATGTGTTTCATCATCGCATCCTTTCGTTGTTTTACCGCGCCTGGGCGGTGAACCAGAAGGCGGCAGACATGGATCGTCCGAATCGGGCTCGCTTTCCCGCTTATGTCGGCACCCTGTTTGGCATAGGCACGGAGTCGCTTCGAAATCGCGATGACCTCCCCGACAACGCGAAGCTCTATTTCTCGGGACACCTCGCTTGCAAGACGCGAAACGCGGAAGGACTCGAAAAGATTATCGGCGATTTTTTTGGCATGCCGGCGAAGGTTCTGACGTTTGTCGGCCAATGGTTAGTGCTCCCGCCGGCCAGCCAGTGCCGCCTCGGCGAGTCGCCTGGGACTGGCACGCTTGGGACGACGGCGATTGTCGGCTCGCGCTTCTGGGAGACCCAGTTAAAGTTCAGGTTGCGTCTCGGGGCTATGAGGTTGAACGATCTTTATCGCATGCTCCCTGTGGGTGGCGCTTTTCGTCGATTGAAGTGCTGGGTGCTCAACTACTCAGGTCAGGAGTATTTTTGGGACGTTCAGTTGGTATTGAAGGCAGAGGAGGTTCCCGAGACGTGTCTGGGAAAGACGGGCCTGCTCGGGTGGACAACATGGCTGAAGAGCAAACCGTTTGAGCGTGACGCGGACGACCTGGTGGTCAACGGTGGATGAGGAACATTTATGGCTGAAATTAGACGCACCGCCCTTTTTGGCAGGCTCGGCACGATGGCTTACAAAGCGATGGAGAGCGCCACGGTGCTTTGCAAGATGCGAGGCAATCCGTATGTCGAGCTGGTCCACTGGCTCCAGCAAGTGCTGCAACTGCCAGACTCCGACATTCATCGCATCATCAAATACTCAGGCTTGGATCCTTCGCGAATCGCTGCCGATGTGACCGCGTCGCTGGACAAACTGCCGCGCGGCGCGACGGCCATTTCCGATTTTTCTCCTCACCTCGAGGAGGCGGTCGAGCGCGGGTGGCTTTACGCGTCGCTGCTCTACAGCGAGCCCCGTGTGCGCACGGGTCACATGATCCTTGGCATGCTCAAAACGCCGGGATTGCGCAACGTCTTCACCGGGATATCG
Organism: uncultured Verrucomicrobiae bacterium; assembly: GCA_963810765.1. Taxonomy (GTDB): domain Bacteria; phylum Verrucomicrobiota; class Verrucomicrobiia; order Chthoniobacterales; family Terrimicrobiaceae; genus DASTFP01. The sequence continues at coordinate 315,013 of CAWEOV010000004.1, read as the reverse complement.
CGTGAATTCGCGAAGCTCAAAGCGGACGATCTTTCCGACGACTTGCCCAAGATCGTGCAAGGCTCGCCCGAGGATTCGATGGATGCGCAAGGAGGCGGGACCGCCGCGATGGCTGCGCAGCCGGACGAGGGTGGCACGAGTTCTCCGGGCATCATGGGAAAGCAAGAGGCGCTGGCGCGTTTTTCCGTTGATCTGACCGAGAGGGCGCGCAAAGGCGAAATCGATCCGATCGTCGGTCGCGATGCCGAAATCCGGCAAATCATCGACATTCTTATGCGCCGCCGGCAGAACAATCCAATTCTGACCGGCGAGGCGGGTGTCGGGAAAACGGCGGTGGTCGAAGGTTTCGCGCTCCGAATTGCAGGGGGCGATGTACCGCCGTCGCTGAAAGACGTCGTGCTCCGGACCCTCGATCTCGGCCTGCTGCAAGCCGGCGCGAGCTACAAGGGAGAATTCGAAAACCGTCTGCGGCAGATTATCGACGAGGTTAAGGCATCGCCCAAGCCGATCATTCTTTTTATCGACGAAGCGCACACTCTCATCGGCGCGGGCGGGACGGCAGGTCAAGGCGACGCGGCGAATCTGCTGAAGCCGGCACTGGCGCGCGGAACATTGCGGACAATCGCGGCGACGACCTGGGGCGAATATAAAAAGTATATCGAAAAAGATCCTGCGCTCACGCGGCGTTTTCAGGTCGTCAAAATTGAGGAGCCGAGCGAGGAGAAGGCCGTGCAGATGATCCGGGGCTTGGCGCCCGTGCTTGAAGCGCATCACAAAGTGTCGGTGCTGGACGAAGCACTCGAAGCGGCAGCGCGGCTTTCTCATCGATACATCCCCTCACGACAATTGCCCGACAAAGCCGTGAGCCTCATCGACACAGCGTGCGCGCGAGTCGCGATCAGCCAGCATGCCATGCCACCGCAAGTCGAAGATTGCCGAAGAAGAATCGAGGCACTGGAAACGGAGTCGCGAATTCTTGATCGCGAGTCCTCCGTCGGCATTGAGCACTCGGAGCGGCGATCGGAGATCGAGACGAAGTTAGAGGATGAGAAAAACCGGTTCGCTTCGCTGGAGGCAGACTGGAACAAGGAGCGGGATTTCGTCACAAAGATCCTCGCGTTGCGAAATCAGTTGCAGCCACCGCAAGGCGATGCTGAACCGAATGGCGACGGGGCCACGATAGACCGCACTTCGCTTCTCGAACAGTTGCGAGACCTTGAAAAAAATCTCTCGATGTTACAGGGCGAAAATCCGCTAATCCTTCCAAGCGTTGACCGTCAGGCTGTGGCGTCTGTCTTGGCGGACTGGACAGGTATTCCCGTTGGCAGGATGGTGAAGAACGAAATTCAGGCTGTTCTGAGTCTCGCGGACAGTCTTGAAAAGCGCGTAATCGGTCAACGGCATGCACTCGACGCGATCGCACGCCGTATCCAGACTTCTCGCGCTGGACTGGACAACCCAAGCAAACCGATCGGCGTATTTTTGCTCACCGGTCCGAGTGGCGTCGGAAAGACGGAGACCGCACTCGCTTTGACCGAAACGCTCTATGGCGGTGAGGGCAACCTGATTACCATTAATATGAGCGAATTTCAGGAGGCACACACCGTTTCTACGCTTAAGGGATCGCCCCCGGGATACGTCGGATACGGCGAGGGCGGTGTGCTAACCGAGGCGGTGAGGCGCCGTCCTTACAGTGTTGTTCTGCTCGATGAAGTCGAGAAAGCTCATCCCGATGTGCACGAGATATTCTTCCAGGTCTTTGACAAAGCGAACATGGAAGATGCAGAGGGAAGGCTGATTGATTTCAAGAACACGATCATCCTGCTCACGACGAACATTGGCAGCGATCTGATCATGAACCTATGCAAGGATCCGGAACTCAAGCCGGAGCCGGACGGAATGGCAAAAGCGCTGCGCCAGCCCCTGCTGAAGACATTCCCCGCCGCGCTTCTCGGCCGGCTTGTGGTCGTTCCGTACTATCCGCTCAGCGACGAGATGCTGAAATCGATCATCCGATTGCAACTCTCGCGGATTGAGAATCGGCTTGCGCAAGCTCACGACGTGCCATTTACCTGTGACGATGCGGTTATCGAGTTGATTGCCGGTCGCTGCACCGAAGTCGAGAGCGGAGGCCGAATGGTAGATGCCATCCTGACACAAACGCTGCTCCCCGAAATCAGCCGGCAGTTTCTGAGCCGCATGCTGGATGGAAATCCGGCCACAAGAGTGCATGTTGGCGTGAAGGACGGAGAATTCGTGTACGAATTTTAGCAATCCGCAAACATCTTTGAGCCGCGGATCACACGGATAGAACGGATGACGAAATGAAACTCTGCCCTTGGAATTTATGAGCTACACACAGGATGGAAGGCCCCTCGCGATCCAGACTCCCTTGGGCAAGGACAAGCTTTTTCTCATCGGCCTCAGCGGCCACGAGGGGATTAGCCAGTTATTCAGTTTCCAACTCGAGGTCCTGGCAGAAAACAAGACCAAGGTGGCATTCGAGAAATTGCTGGGCCAAAACGTAACTGTCGAGATCGAGCTGCCAAACAAAGGAAAGCGCTTTTTCAACGGTATCGCCAGCCGGGCGATTGAAGGAGAGCAAGGTGTGATCTTTACGGGGTATACGTTGGAGATTGTTCCGCAGTTCTGGCTGCTCACTCGTCGAGCCCAATCGCGCATTTTCCAGCATGTGAGCGTGCCGGACATTTTGAAGAAAGTGTTCGCGGGATTGGACGTCACCTTCGAGTTGCAGGGCACCTTTCACGCGCGCGACTACTGTGTGCAATATCGCGAGACCGATTTCAATTTCGTGTCCCGGGTGATGGAAGAGGAAGGCATCTTTTATTTCTTCAAGCACAGTGCGGGCAACCATCAGATGGTTGTGGCCAATACGCCGGGAAGTCACTCTGATATGCCCGTCACGTCGAATGTCATTTACGAAGCAGTCGAGGGCGGGACACGGGACGAGCACCGCATTTATTCGTGGACAAAGACGCAGGAGTTGCGCTCTGGGAAATACACGCTATGGGACCACTCTTTCGAGCTGCCGCACAAGCATCTGGAGGCCAGTAAGTCTATAGTCGACAGCGTCCCGGTGGGCAGCGTCGATCATAAGCTGAACGTCGCTAACAATCAGAAGCTTGAGCTCTATGATTTTCCCGGAGAGTATGCACAGCGTTTCGACGGTATCGGTGGGGGCGGTGGTGAGCAACCGGAGGAGTTGCAGAAGATTTTCGAAGACAACCGGCGCACGGTCGAGATCCGCATGCAGGAGGAGGCCGTGCCATCGCTTCTCATCCAAGGCAGTTCCCAGTGCCGCCAGTTCACGAGCGGGCACAAATTCACCCTCGAACGGCATTTCAACGCCACTGGCGCCTACGTTCTTACCTCGGTGCAGCACAGCTGTAACGAAGATAGCTACCGATCGAGCAGCCAAGCCTTCGCATACAGTAACAGCTTTGCATGCATTCCCTTGGCTTTGCCTTTCCGACCCCCTCGCGTGACAGCCAAGCCCACGGTTCCCGGTACGCAAACAGCCGTGGTCGTTGGCCCTCCGGGCGAAGAGATTTTCACGGACAAGTATGGCCGGGTGAAAGTTCAGTTTCATTGGGATCGCGAAGGCAAGAACAACGCCGACAGTTCGTGCTGGATACGCGTCGGCCAGCTCTGGGCCGGGAGAAGATGGGGGGCAAGTTTCTGGCCGCGAATAGGCCAGGAAGTGATCGTAGACTTTTTGGAAGGTGATCCCGATCAGCCGATCATCGTGGGCAGTGTTTACAATGCGGACCAGATGCCGCCCTACCTCGGCGACGGTCCCGATTCCAAGCACAAGAGGGACAACAAGGTGAGCGGAGTCAAGTCATGCTCGACGCCCGGTGGAGGGGGTTATAACGAGATGCGCCTCGATGATACCAAAGGCAAGGAGCAGGTGTTCATTCACGCGCAGCGCAATGCGGACACCCGAGTGCTCAACGATTCGATGGAGTCTGTCTTGCACGACCGGCACTTGACTGTTGGGGGGGAAAAGGACGGCTCAAAGGCCGGTGATCAGCGCGAGATGATCTATCGCGACAAGCATCTCAAGGTTCATCGTAACCAAATCGAGCAAATTGGGGGCAACATGGAGCTGCTCGTTGGGGGGATCGATGGTGATGGCAACCAAGATATCGTGATCCAGGGCTACAAAAAGGAGGTGATCGAGAAGAACGATCATCTGCACGTGAAGGGCAGCCGAATGGAGACAATCGGCGGCAGCCAATCATTGACCGTTGGTGGGAGCCAACAGGAAAAGATAGGCAAGAAGCATGCCATGGATGTCGCCGAGGAAATCCACCTAAAGTGCGGCATGAAGGTCGTCATAGAAGCCGGCGTGCAGCTTACCATAAAGGGGCCAGGCGGGTTCGTTGACATCAATCCCGCCGGCGTCACGATTCAGGGTACCATGGTATTAATCAACAGCGGAGGCTCGGCAGGTTCCGGCAGCGGTTCTACACCGGCCGGACCCGACGACGCCAAGAAAGCCGATCCCACTGCTCCGGTCGTTGCGGATGACTCAAAAACCGGACAAAAGTCCAACTAGCAGCCTGCCGAACTTGAAATCGAACTCCGATTTTATGTATCGATTGCGGTTGGCCAGCGAAGTTTCCCTGCCTGACAGGCTGCTAAGGTTCCGCCTCCGGCGGAAAAACACCGAAAAATTCTGCTCACTACAGGTCTCTACCGATAGGAAAAATTATGCCTCCCGCCGCGAGAATCACTGATCCGGTCCTGCATCCTCTGCCGCCTGTTCTTCAACCGGGTCCGGGCAGTCCGAATGTTCTCATCGGCTTCCTGCCCGCCTGGCGTGGCGTGCCTGCTGCAGTTGCTGCAGCACTTCAGGCTGCCAAACAGGTCTCAGATACCGCTATCCAGGTTGCTCAGGCCGCTACCTTGGCCGCTGCCGGGACACCAGGGGCTCCCGCGGCCAAGGCTGCTGAAGAGGCGGCAAAGGGGACTGCGGCTGCGTCGATGGGTTCGACGATTACTTCGTCGGCCGCCGGGGCTGACATCCACGCCTGCGTGACGCCTTTTCCCCTTCCGCCCCACGGTCCCGGAGTGGTGATCGATGGATGCTCAACGGTCATGATCAACAACCTTCCCGCTTGTTACTTGGGTAACACGATTCTTGAGCCGATCGGCCCGCCCAACAAGATCGTAATGGGTTGTCCCACCGTGATGATCTGCACTCCTTCGCAAGGCGCGGCGCTGCAGACTGATGCGCCGTTCTGCGAAGAGTGCGAAAAGGCCAAAGCCGCTCAAAATGCCTGACTCGCCATTAGACGCAACGGCGCCCTTGGGAGCGGTCACGTTGACGACGCAACAACAGGACTTGGTCGATATCCTGCGGAACATCGGCGGCCCTCTCTTTGCTGTGCTCGACGCGACTCGCGACCCTTTGAGGATTTTGGGAATGTTGCGCAGTTCCGGCGAGGAATATCAGAGTCTCTATGAGGGAACACAGGGGAAAATGCTCGAAGCCTATGCTCCTTACTTGGTCCGACTACCAGGGGACTCGCGATTGCTTGGAACTCTGATTGCGCAAGGGTGGGGAAAGAACTGGGGTATTTTTGTTGTCAGCGCCGCGGATTTCAAAACCCTGCGTAAACATTTCCGTACGTTCCTGATGGTCAAGAGCCCGGAGGGCAAGCAGCTCTATTTCCGCTATTATGATCCCCGGGTCTTGCGAGTGTATTTGCCGACATGCAATGCGGCGGAAACCAACTTTGTTTTCGGCCCGGTCGCCGCATATCTCTGCGCGGGTGAGGCGCCGGATACGCTGTTGGTTTTCCAACCCGGCCAGGATTCTGCGCAATGTGAGGCCGTTAAGCTAAGTGGGACTGTTGAAGAGACTATCGGTGCAACGGCGAGTTCCGTGAGTCCGGACGCCGCATTCCTGATTGCAGCACTGTCCGACTAACTCGGCCGGGCCAAACTGGAGGAAGAACGCTATGCTTCAAATCCGGAAGGAACAAATGCTGGCTTTCGAACAGGCTGCTCTGCGGCGGTTCGAGGACGAGATGGTCGCCCACAGCAGGGCTTTTTCGCCGCGACTTTGCGAAATAATAGGCGAGGAGCAGCTTCGGTTGGCACTTCGACGGGCGATGGCCCGAGCAGGCGGCTACGGATTTACTTATCGGGGTCCAATTCGCCTCTTTATCGAACTCATGTTTCTTTTCGGCAGCGCCTTCGATACCGATTCGCAGTATCCATGGGCGGGGAAAATTCTGCATGCCTCCGATGACCAAATGCAGCGCGCGGAACAACTCTGTGACAAGACCCTCGATTATCAGGAAAGGGTCTCGGGCCCAAATGCCGTGAACACTCGAAGGGCGCTGGCGGAATTGTCCGTTCTGGCTCGACAGCACACGACCATTTCGTCGGCAGATTTAGTAGGAAGCGTGCTTAAGGAAATGAACCGCATCTTTCCGCACAAGGCGGCCTATGTCGGTGAAGAGAGTTTGAAGGCGCTCATCCGTGAGGGAAGCACCGAGGCCCTGAGGTATCGCTTCCCTACAGCCCGCGGCGAAGCCCTGCTGGTGGTGCTGATGTTTGCGTTCGGTCACGGCTGCACAAGTGATCCGCTCTATCCGTGGATCGCTCGAACGCTGAAGGACGAGAGGATCATAGAGCCGTCAGCACGTGCCGAGCGTCTGCAAAAAAAGGCCGTGACTTGGCTCGATCACGTCCTTGCCACTCCCCGCGAAGGAGCGCCGACGTGAGCGACGAGAAGAAGCCGACACCTCCGTGCTCGGGAGACGGTGGAAAACCTGCCGGTGGCACAATCGCGCCGTGTCCGAAATGCTGGACCGATGACCACGAGAAGAAGATATCGGTAAATTCCTACGGGCGTTATTTCAAGAAGTACAAACCGGACGGAACAGAACTCAACTTTAGCTTCGCGAAGAACTACAAGATTCTTGCGCCGATCAAGACCGGAAACAAGATAACGGTCGAGGTCCGGTTCAAGGAGGAGGCACAGACCGGCGTCAGCGCCGCCGACGTGACTGCGGCAAAAACTAAGCTGGAGAACGGAGTGAAAACCCATTGGAACGGCAAATTTACTCTTGAGGTTGACGACCCTGAGTGCGGAAAGAAATCGTTTCCGATTGAGTACAAGATTGTCTGGGTCGCCTCCGGACAAGATTACGCGATAAAAATCCACGACACTTATCCAAGGGAAGGCCTCACTGGCGGTGTAATGGATGTATCGAAATCAACTTCCGATTGGGTATATGCGCATGAATTCGGTCATAGCGTCGGTCTGCCAGATGAATATTCCTATTCGACCGACACGGAAACGGTAAAATACATCAAGCCGGACGGCACTTTAGATGCGGCAATTTCTGCTCCACCGGGCGTTAAAGCCGGGACAGCCGCTGATCCAGCAACAATCATGTCTACCGATCAGAACACTAAGACTCTTCCTCGACATGCGTGGAATATCGCAATCGAGGTCCAGGAATTATTAACCGCCAAACTCGGGAGGAGCATTAAGTGCACGATCGAATAGCTATCGGACTATTCGCGCTATTATGGGCGGGTTTACCGATAGACAATTGCGCTCCAAGAAACTTCACGATGAAGAACCAACTACTGACTATTAAGGCCAAGTGTAGAGGAAATGATCAATGTCTTTTTGAGGGAAAGGATCTGTTTCTGGACATTAGCATAATCAACAATCAAGAGATTGAGATTGGGTTTCCGCTTGAGTATGTCCGGGCGAGAGGTCCAGTTGTCAAATTGGTTGATACACGCACTCAGAAAGAGACCTATCTCAAAACCAACCCCCCCCAAGGGCGCCTTTTGGAGAAGTTCACTCTCATTCAGCCAGGGAAGTCGGTGGCTATCGAATGGGTTATTGCCAGTAGCGAAATTCAACAGTTCGGCAGTGATGACGTGGACTTGTCTGCCGCAATTACTGTCATGGCCACGGTGCAGATGAGCGGAAAAGAGGTCGATTTCCTCGGCACCGACACGGTTCGGATTACGAGCAAGGACAAGCCATGAGTGTGAAGCGTTCGATGTCGTCGATCTCGCTAACGCCACGGCGGCCACGCCGGTCCAATCCTGGTAGCGTGTCATGAAAGGGTCAGGACTTAAAAAATAATGTTAAGATATCACGGAATCATGGGGTCCGGGAGAATTCCCGGTCCCCTCGGTTTGCGAATAACTTTGTTGATGGGAAGCGTTCTGCATACCGGAGTTAAGAAGCGTGAGGTCACTACCTTTGAACCTGAGCCGGCGACCGGCTGGACTTCGAGTCTGCGAATGGAGAACTACTCCGGAAAGCCCATAGTCATTCTTCCACCGGAGTTCAGCGAAGTCCGACAAGGCAGGACCGGTAATTGCCCCGTTGTCGCAACACTTGCAGCGCTGGCTCACGCTGCTCCCGACCGCATCAGACAAATGATTGCAACCACGTCAGCCATCGTTAGGGCGCAGGTCATTGACACTAGCAAAACCACTCCGAGCCGCCGCCAGGTCGTTGAAGAAACCGTTCTATACAAAGTTCGTTTTGCGATCGGTGATCCGGTCGAAGTCAGCGGGCTGCTGTGGAGCCGCGGCGGGGAACTTGAGTATGCATCGTCGACACGAGACGCGCTGTGGCCCGGCATCATTGAGAAGGGATATGTCGTGGCTCATGGTGGTAATAGCTATCAGACCATTTCCGCTTCGCTAACGCCTCACGAGGCTATGACCAATATGCTAGGTCCCGTCGAGGAGTTGTTTCTGGCAGACAAGCCCCGCAACCTTACCGACTTGCTGAAGCGAGCTCCCTCGAGACCGACTATCGCCGACACTTGGACCGATTTACCGCGGGATCTCAACGTCCCGGCTGGGATCATCGGCTTCCATACTTATGCCGTGTTGGATGTCCGCGGCGGCAATGTCAGCGTTTTTGATCCAAGAGATGGTGCCGTCGTTTCGGTGCCGCTGGCTACGTTCAAGCGAGCCTTTGAGTCGGTCGTTCAGCTGCGGGCGTGACTCTCTTTGAAGGAATCTAAGATGCGGTGGTGCGACTCAGCAGAACGGACGCTGGCGCACCGCCTTGCGGCCGTTTCGCTGGCTCTTTGGTGGAATCCACGGATGATTTGATGCAGATGGAGAAAAGGAGAGGCGGACTTATTTGGTAATCGAAGCCGCGCTGCCAATCATAATGATCTCGATCCGATTGTCTGGTGCGGCTTCTTGGCTGCCGGACCCCGCCGTCTCCTGAACGAACGCTCTCGCGCCAAGGCCGGCAAGCTGCTACCGTGAAATTGTATGTTCGCAAAGCACTTGTCTATCGAAGACGGAGACGCCTATGAGCTGATCACCGATCCGGAGTGGGAGCGGGTTGGCGAAGCGATCAAAGAAATGAACGGCAAGGAACACACCATCATTTGCCTTGAAGGAGAGAGGAAGATTCATATGACGATCGGCGGCGGGCCGGAGGTTTTTGTTATCTACGCAACGGGTGACCAGGAGACGTTTTTCACTGCCGTGGACACCGGAAAAGGTGGTGGCAGCGTGGAAATCACCGTGGGGCAGCAAACAAACAAGTATCCAGCGGAACTGCTTGTCGGAAAAGACGTTGCCTTAAGAGCTGCGAAGTTGTTTGCCGAAACGGGCGAACTGGAGCCGAACGTTCATTGGCGCTCCACAGAAGAAGTCCAGGCTTCCAGCGCTTAACGAGTCACGGGTTATCGGATCAGCTGGTCGATCTGTTCCCGAAGCGGGTCGCGCAGCTCGCGAATGGCTTCGATATCTAGCAACTCGATAAAGGCGGGAACCCCGGAGAAGCCGGTTGCCTCAAGGATGAGATCATCGGATGGGCGAAAAGAGGGCAGCGGGGACGTGAAAGTTACCAGCGGAAGCTTGGAGAGACCCGGGAAGACCTCGCTTTGCAGGCGATAGTGCAGTCCATCCATGAGCTGTCCCAGGCCGGGATTTCTCGCAACGGCCAGTTGCATGACCAGCGCGTTAACAACAAATTGCCGGCGGTGCTCGATGGGGGCGCGCTCATTGCTGCCCATGGCCTCCGCCATTTCGGCGACGGTGAAAATGGAACGGTAAGTCAAGATCCAGCGGCTGGGGGAGGTAATTGTAACCGCTTTGGTCTCACCGTTGGTTTGGATGCGGTGGGTGTATGCCCAGCGCTGCAAATCGAGACGGCTACCGACAAGTGACAACCAGTGGGGGTCGAATTCAAGTGAAAGATCGAAGGGCTTTGCCGTGAATTCGCGGTAAGTGTGCTGTATTTCACCGAGGGCCCGATCGGAACCTTGCACGTCAAATTTTCCGCCTGCGAGTTTTCCAATATAGCGATCGGGAACAAAAAGCGGTCGCAAAGTCTCAATGTAGCCGATGAGACGCTCGTGCAGATACTTCGAAACAGCCTCCGTTTTTCGACGCATTTCAATTACTTCGGAAAGCGTCATCGACTTGTTCTCTGTGTCGTTCATCATTAAGCTGTTCTGCCAAGCACGGCTTGCAGTTTTCCTATCCGTAAGGAAACGGGGGTTGATTGGCAAGCTCGAAGGTATCGCCAAAAACAGGCTCGAACAGCGGGAACGCCCTTCGCTCGCGAATCAGTAGGCGATCAACTTTGGGGGGCGGCGGGTGAGAGACTGTTGCGAGCGACCTTTTAGCCTTTTGGCATGAAGTGAAAGCGAATGCGTGGGTGCTCAGAAGAGCCGGATCGCCATAGCCGCGCGGATTCTGGAGAGAAGCCGCCTCGAAGGACGTTCGATCACCGGAGCGCTTGGCTTTGCAACGGACGGAGCCGCAGGTTTCTCAATCAAGCGGCTCCACCACGGCCGCAGCTTTTCACGAATGAATAACAACGCCTCGTCACGTCCGATCTGGGCGTTCCCTTCCACCACGTTCGCATAGAGCTCATAGCAGGCGAAAACGGTCTCGATATCGTGCTCCAAGAGCACATGCACAGAGAAGTAGTTCTGAGCCGCCTCGAACTTCGGTCCCAACGCGCGCCAGCCTGGACCCGGAATCTCCTGTTGCTCGGGCGTTCGCAGGCAAATGACCCGCGTCTCTGCCCGTCGCACCTCTTGCGCTGCGGCCAGTTTTGCAGCCTCGCGAAGGATCGTGTCCCAGCGGCGCGAGTGCGAGGAATCCTCAAAGCCGAAGAGCGTCTGCCGCGAGCGGCTTTTCCACGAGATGGGAAAAAGGTGCTTTGCATCGTAGAAGCGTTCGACTTGGACGCCCGGGAGTGCTCCGGCGGCCACCTCCTCACCCACGCTCCACCGCAAGACGTCCGGATCAAACACGATCGGCTTTGACCGCACCTCGCGCTCGTAGTGTGCATAGTAGTCCTTCACGCTCAGTTCCGGTGCGACCGTCGCCCGCCCTTCGGAGAGATCAGCGCAACGGCGCGCGCAGAATCTCAGGAAGGCCCGAACACTGTGCGCTTTTTTGTCGTGAAAAACTCCGTCAAGCCAGCGATCGTCGCAAAACGATTGAATTTCGGCGTCGGCCACGCCACAGACCGCGAACCGCTGGCGCGCCATCGCAAGCGCTTGCGGCTGTGTCATTCCTTCCAGTTCAATCGGCGCGCTGAACCGGTCGACGTGAGCCGTCTGGAAATTCCGAACGATTACGCGTGCCCACGGCTCGAGATTGGTAGTGACGACGATCATATGGTTGAGACCGTGATTTACCAACTGCTCGATCACGCTGCCAAACTCTGCGCACAGATCTGAGGCAGCGGTGAAAAGCTCTGTTTGGTCAAAACAGAAGAGGAATGGCCGGTAAAAGCCAGCGAGCGTGAGGAGGTCATGCAACCGCCGCATAGCGTCTTCGTTTCGCTTGGACGCGGTATCGTCAAACGCCGCAATCTCGCGCTCATCGAGGCCGAGCGGCGCCACTTCGTCGGCCGAGAGACCGTTGCCCTTCAGCCATTCCATGGCGGAGTCGCGTTCCAAGCCTTCGCTTGAAAAAGCGTATGCGTACAGCACCCTCAGCCAGGCGCGCGCCGGCGCGTGCAGTGTCACTCCGGATTCCCGGAGCTCGCGAAGAAGGTGCGGCAGCAAGTCGGGGAATTGCGCGCGCATCCAGCCCAACAAATAGTGTCCATCACGCCCGTGTCCGAACGCCTCAAGCGGATCAAGGCGCATCTCCAGCGCGCCCTCGGCCCCGTTTTCGCAATCGGCGCGGCCCTTCTCTATGAGCCCCGCCAGGAGATGCGCCATCACGCCGAAGGCGATCGCGTCGAGCTGCGTAAGTTGTCCTGGCGCGGCGGTGGTGAGATGTGGGTCGTCGGGCCGATCCAATTCTTGCACAACCTTAAGCAGGATTGAGCGCCACGATGAACCGGCATCCTGGAAGGGACGCAGATAAACCTGCGTGGCGCGCTCTCCGAGTTCTTTGAATAGGCGGCCGATCAGGTGAGACTTTCCGTAACCCGGCTCAGCGGACGTGACCAGCTGCGCTTTCAGTCGCAGCGGCTTCCGGCGCGGGCGCGGCTCGGCTTCCAGCCGGTCGAACTGTTTCAGCAGCATCGCGAGCGGCCGGTCGTTCAGTCCCGCGATAGGGTGCTCTGCCTCACGCGGCTCAAAAACGACATTGTCGTCAAACGGGTTGAACGGCAACTCCGAGAGTCTCATGAGATGAAGCGAACGCGCAAATGCGGTTCTCCTGCGATCTCGATGGCAGCAGCGCGCGAATCCGCGTCGGCAAGCGACCAGTCGCCGCGCGTGGGCAATACACGACCGGCACGGCTTTCCTCGAGAAGCCAGTGCCTGAGCGCATCCAGCGGCACGCCTGCACGTCGCTGCAGCTCCGAGATCGTGACGTCGGAAAATCCGGTGTCCCACACGAGTTCGCGATAGGCCTGCTGGATTCGATCGACGGTCAACGCAGATGTGGCGTGGCTGGTTGCGGATTTGTAGCTTGCATCGAGGCTGGTCGGCGGCCCGAGCGCTGCCGTATGAAGATAGTACACTGTCTTCCCCCGCTCGGCACGGATGAGCCGTTTCTCCCGGACGAGTTCGTCGAGCGCCGCGTCGAACTCCTCCTCCGCTGCCGGGGAGCACCCTTCGGCGAGTTCCTGCCTGGAGAAAAGCATCCCACACCGCGCAACGGCCTTTTCCTGGATGGCGATGCGCGCGAGATCGAGCGGATCGCAAAGTCTTGCCAGTGCGAATCGCGGTTTTTTCGGGTTCCCGACGTTCAACACTTCGCGCCGCGCGATCAAGGCGGCGAGAGCTTCCTCCTTGCCCTTCCGACCTTTACCGCCGACGAGCTGCGCCTTCGGTGATCCCACGGCGCCAGCTTTCTCCAGGGAGTGCAGTAACTCCGCCGCATGGAGCACAATATCGTTGATGATGGTTTCCGCCATGACTGTTGGTCCCGACTGTAACCACAACGTGCGCCCGTTCAAGCATTCGGACCGAAACCGATAAAAATCGTTTTCGGGGTTCACAGCGCGTGCACCCTTTGAAAGCGGTCTCGAGCTCCGTTCCCACGATGGCCCTGTTGTTCCACTTTCGTTTGGGCTGGGTAAGAAATCGTAATGTTCTAGACATCAGCTGCGGATAGCATTCTAGTTCTTTTATCTTACCCCCAATTAGAGCGCCACATGAAAAAGCCCTCTGTCCTGTGGTGGTCGGTGACCACGCTGGTTATTAATACCCAACAATTCCGGGCTGCAGAGCCTGAACCGCGGGGCGCGTGCCCGTCAAACCAGGATTCGCGTCCGGCAACTCTCTCAATTCTATGAGCAAGAACCTCCTTGGCGCAATCTTCGTACTTCTCTCCGCGGTTCGGGCATTTTCCTGGACCGACGGCGAACTTCTGGTCTGGATAAGCGTTGACAAGGGTTGGCGTGGCCTCGCCGAGCTCGGCAAGAAGTTTGAAAAAGATCTCGGGATCCCTGTTAAGGTTGAGACCCCGGATGGGCTCACGGACAAGTTCCAGTCTGCCGCTCAGAGCGGCAAAGGGCCTGACATCGTCATTTGGGCGCACGACCGGCTCGGAGAATGGGCCGACGCCGGCCTTCTAAAGCCATTGGAGATCCAGGACGATTTTAAAGCGGCCTTTCTCCCAATGACTTGGGACGCCGTAACGCACAACAAGCAGATCTGGGGGTATCCGCTTGCGCTCGAGACCGTCTCCCTAATCTACAACAAAAAGATCGTTACGGGTAAACCGCCGGCCCAGCTTTCGGAAATCCCCGCGTTCGCCAAGGAACTCAAGGCGACGCACCCCAACGTCCTCCCGATTATGTGGGACTACGGAACCCCTTATTTCAGTTGGCCGTTTCTAGCCAGCGATGGAGGGTATCCCTTCAAGAAAGTCGAGGGTGGTTATGACGTGAAAGATTCTGGCGTCAACGTGCCTGGCGCAGTCAAGGGGCTGCAGGAAATCGTGGACCTTCTCAACTCGGGCATCATGCCGAAGGGCACCACTTACAGCGTGATGGAGCAGAAAATGTGCAGAGGGGAGTTGGCGATGATGGTTAGCGGGCCGTGGGCCTGGCTGGAGCTTCGGAAATGTGGAATCGATTTCGATCTCGCTCCGTTGCCTGGAGTCGGTGGCAAACCAGGGAGACCGTTCGTCGGCGTCCTATCCGCGTTGATAAATCGCGCAACCCCGAATGGTGATCTCGCGGCGCAGTTCCTGGAAGAATATGTCTGCACAGAAGACGGCTTGAGGACCATCGACGCGGATATTGCGATAGGAGTTCCCGCGCTGAAAGCTCTCGCCGAGGAGCTGAGCGCCAAGAATCCTCTGATCAGAATAACCTACGAGAACGCCCTGAATGGTGTCGTGATGCCCAACGTTCCCCAAATTGGCAAATTCTGGAGTGCCATGGGGGCAGCACTCCAGATTGCCACGAGCGGGCAGGCTACTCCTCAAGCGGCGTTGGACGAGGCCGACAAGACCCTCGAAAAATAAGGGTGAAAGGAAGGTTTCAGATCCGGCACGTCCTGGTTGCACTTTTCGTAATACCAGCTCTTTACGTTAACTTTATTGTCTACCACGCCGGGGCGGCTTGGGTGGCACTGGCGATGTTGATCGTCATTGGCCTTGGCGCGTTCATTTTTCTCAACGAATCGGCCTACACGTACCGGTATCTCTTTCCGGGATTTCTCGGATTCGGGCTCTTTGTGATCTTTCCGATCGCCTACATGATCTTCCTCAGTTTTACGAAGTACAGCTCGAAGAACCTCCTTACTTTTGATCGCTCCGTGGAGTTATTTCTTCAGGAGACTATCCCTGTCGGGACGGCTTCTTACAAATACAAGTTGTACGGTCAGGAAGACGGACAGTATATCCTATACATTGAAGATCAGAAAGACCCGGCGAAACGCTTCGCATCGGAGCCGTTCGACCTTAAACCCGGGGAACAACCGAAAGCCGAGCAAGAGCGGGTGAAGCTAAGTGCCCTGACACCCACAGATGTGCCGGGGGGAAAAGCCCTGGAAATGGGTCAAATCACCCGGGAAAAGCTTTTTATGCCAATGAGGAGCCTTCAATTCGCTATGCCGGACGAGACGCTGGTTGGGATGGAAGGGCTTACGAGGTTTGGATCGAGAGAGCGCCTGTGGTCTCTCAATCAAGATGGCTCAATGACCAATAAAAAAGATGGCACGGTCATCCGGCCCGATTTCAGGCTGGGCTTCTTCGTCGATGAAAAAGGAGAAAAGGCAGGCGTTGGCTTCAGGACGTTCACTGGATTGGATAACTATACCCAGATCCTGACTGATCCACGAATTCAAGGTCCGTTCCTGAGGATATTTGTTTGGACAGTCGCATTCTCGGGGATCTCTGTAATATTGACATTCGCGGCGGGAATGCTGCTCGCGGTCGTTCTTCAACGGGAGGATCTCGGCTTTCGGAGGGTCTATCGTACGATGTTGATTCTTCCGTATGCGGTGCCTGCGGTGCTCTCGATCCTGATCCTGAAAGGAACGTTCAATCAGGATTTTGGCGCCGCGAACCAGATTATTAGGGGTATTTTTGGTTTCGCTCCTGAATGGGAAACTAATCCGTGGGGTGCGCGCGCGATGGTTCTGCTGGTGAATATCTGGCTGGGCTATCCTTACATGATGCTGATTTGCTCGGGAATGCTCCAATCGATTCCCACGGCAATCTATGAGGCAAGCGCTATCGACGGAAGCAACCGGATCGTCGACTTCTTCCGGCTGACGCTGCCGCTTGTCCTCACCCCAATGATCCCGATTCTTATCTCGAGTTTTGCGTTCAACTTTAATAATTTTAATCTAATCTATCTCCTGACCGGCGGAGGTCCTAGGATGGTCGGCGGTGGCATCGCTGGCGAGACAGATTTGCTTGTGAACTACACCTTCAATATCGCCTTTCGTGATACCGGAACGAACTATGGTCTCGCGAGCGCAATCGCTACCGTGCTCTTCTTCATCGTGGGTTTCCTTTCCTGGATAAATCTAAGGATGACCGCGAGAAAGGTTAAGATTTAGCCGCTAAAACGGATGACTTCTGAGCAAAAGGCAGTGGCAGGCAAGGTAGCTGCGCATGCGTTCCTCATTTGCTTTGTGACGCTGGTCGTGGTCCCGTTCTTGATGGTGGTATCGGCCTCATTCAGCGAGGGGAACTTGGCGCCGAGCCGGTTGATTCCGGAAAGACTAAGCTTCGATCACTGGAAGTTCGTTCTCGGCATACCTTATGAGGAGGTTGTCGACGCCGCCACCGGAGAAACTCGCACCATAAAGGCAGAGACCCCTCCGTTGCTCTGGTTTTGGAACTCGATAAAAGTCTCCATGATAGCTTCGATCGGCATCATTTGCCTTTCTGGAACGGCTGCTTACGCATTCGCCCGGCTTCACTTTAAGTTTAGATCAGCAACATTGAATAGTCTGCTCATCCTCCAAATGTTTCCCATGGTCCTGTCGCTGATTGCGTTCTACGTTATTCTTGATTTCGTCGGGCAGTATGCCAAGTGGCTTGGTCTCAACACCCAAGCGGGCCTCATCATGATCTACCTCGGTGGCATCTCGGGCTATATCTGGATGATCAAAGGTTATTTTGAAATGATTCCAGAGAGCATGGAAGAATCGGCTCGAATCGATGGAGCAAATCAGTTTCAAACCTTTGTTTGGATTCTCCTGCCAATGAGTCTGCCGATTTTTTCCGTTGTCTTTATTCTCTCGTTCATTTCCTACATGTCAGAATATCCAGTGGCCTCAGTTGTCTTGCAATCCAGTGACAATTGGACCCTGGCGGTCGGTGCCAATTCCTTCCTGTTCGAACAAAAAAAGTTCTGGGGACGATTTTCCGCACTAGCGGTTTTGAGCGGCGTACCAATCACTCTTGTCTTCCTTTGGTGCCAGAAATTTGTCATCGGCGGGCTGACCGCCGGCGGCGTCAAGGAATAATACGACGCAATTGAGAAGATCTGTCTACTTGTAGATAACCCGAGTGTTGCAGATGCGGTCATGAAGGGCGCGCTTTTGGTTGTCAAAAGCGACCATGATGTAACCGATGTAAAAAATCAGGCCGCTAAGGATTTCCGCGAAGAACCTGCCGGTCGCACGTCCGTATCCGACCTTTGTGCCCGTGGCATCGACCACCTTGATCTTGCACGCCATTTTTCCGGGTGTGGCGCCATATTTGCCAATGAAGAAGATGGAGTAGGCTCCGTACGCCACGAAGTAGATGATTTGGAACATTAACTGAATACGCACCGCAGTGTCGGAGGGTTCTTCTGACGGATTCTCTAAAGCTCCCATCGAAGCCATAATGGCGATCATCGGCAAGCCGAGCAAAACGCCCATGATGATTCCGTCAACCAACTTGGCTGCGAAGCGGATCCAGAATCCCGCATATCTCATAGCCCCGGTGACGGGTCTGACGCCTTCGCTCAGCTTTTGGAGAAAGGCAGGACTGCAGGCCGCGCAGACCGACGCCTCTCCGTGCCGGATCATTTCACCTTTGTCAAACGTTTTGCCGCATTCCGCGCAGACAAACTCGCTGCCGATAAGTGCGGGCGTTTGCCCGGGCCGGACCTCGGAATACGGCCGCCAGGTTTCCATGCCGGGACTCCACACGAGGGTGCCGTCCTTGATTGTCCCGGCGCGAAAGAGCCCATCGAGTGCCGCGTTATCGACGGGGCCGGCTTGCGCATTGTCCTTCACGTAATACCAGTTCATGATGTAGTGCTGCCCGGGTTGGGCCGATGGTTCTGTCGATACGGAGTGACCGCGCAGACCGTATCGCCCGGAGGCGGCGAAAATCAAACGGATAATTTTGCTGCCCCAAATTTGACAAGAAATCGCGCTTCGGCTATCGCAAGAACAGGGTAGCGGGATGGTTCTTAAGGATTGGTTGTGTGAACGGGATGGTGCTGAAATGGGGCACTAGGGTGAGCGAGGGGAATTCAGGAAGTTGGGTCATGCGCTTGACCGGCTACGTTTTGGAGAAGAAAAAGAGTCTTTCGTCCGGAGGTGCGCGTAGTGTTTCAGAAATCCCTTGAGCTCGGAGAAGCCTTTGAAAACAGGCGTTACCGATCGGCTGGCAGCCATGATCCCGGTGACGCTCGGCAGCGAAAGCAAATTCGGACGGCGACCTGAGGGCCTCGGGCTATTTCTTCATCCGCTTGCAATGGAAAATAAATCAACTTCAACTTGGTTTGCACTTCGGAACCCCGTGTTTTGCCGTCTATGGCTGGCGAGCGTGTTGTCGGGCACGTTCGTCTCCGCCCAAGACGTGACCGCGACTTGGTTGATGCATGACCTTGGCGCTTCATCGTTCTCGCTTTCACTGATGGCCGCCGCTGCCTCCGCGCCATTTTTTCTCTTCACGCTGCCTGCGGGCGCGGTTGCTGACATCGTGAACCGGCGCGCAATGATCGTAGGTGCTGTGCTGTGGCAGGGAGCTTGCTCAGTGCTCCTTGCCTTTGGAGCGTGGACAGATGTGATCAGCCCCAGCGCAGTACTTGCCTGCATTTTTGCGCTCGGAATTGGGCTTGCCTTTAGCGCGCCGGTATGGGGAGCCATTGTCCCCGATATCGTCAGTAAGGAAGAGCTGCCCTCGGCGGTCACGCTGGGAGGAGTGCAACTAAACCTCTCGGGGATTGTGGGTCCAGCTCTCGGGGGCCTCCTGCTGCCGCTGCTTGGCGCGCCGCTGCTCATTTCGATCAATGCGCTGACATTTCTAGTGGTGGCTCTTGTCATTTTGCAGTGGAGACCGCGAGAAACGCCTTCGACCAGACTCCGCGAAAACTTCACGGAATCGTTCATCAGTTCGCTGCGGTACGCGCGTAACTCGAAGCGCATGAAAACAATTCTTTTCAGGAACGTGCTCTTTTCGGTTGTCATCTCGGTCATCCCAGCGCTCTTGCCCGTGATCGCGCTTAAGGAATTGAACTCCTCCGCTGCTCAACTCGGCCTTATCTTTGCGTGCGTGGGCGTAGGGTCTCTGGGGGGGGCAGTTTTCGCTTTGCCGTACCTCAGGCAGCGGATTTCGCCAAATGCGATCATTTCGATCGCGATGGCGATGTTGGTCGTCGCACTGCTCTCGATGGCTTTGATCCGCCAAGTGCATTCATTGATGGCATCCGCGACGCTTGCGGGCGTGGCATGGGCGTTGGCGGGATCCGAGCTTTGGGTGGCTGGACAGCGCGTGATGCCCGGGTGGGTTCGCGGACGGATGAATTCGTTCCAAATCATGCTAGGGCAGGGCAGCATGGCGCTTGGGGCTGTGATATGGGGGACGGGAGCAGCAAGTGCTGGTCTCGATCTGACCTTTGCTGGCGCGGCTGGTATAACACTCGCCGCGCTGGCCCTCGGACATCGATTTTCAATCAACTTCGCCACGGAAGCTCGCGTTGATGCCGCGCCGCTCGATCACCTGCATTATTTGCCCGTCGTTCCCGAAGACGACGACGGGCCAGTCACAATAACAATCGAATACGCCATCGCCAGCGATGATAGAGAGAAGTTTCGTATTTTGATGCAAGAAGTCCAGGCGACATTTCGGCGAAACGGTGCATTCCAGTGCCGTCTCGATGAAAGCCTGGATCGCCGCGGCTTGTTCCGTCTGGAGTACATGGTATCCACATGGGCCGAACATCTTCGCCAGAACATGCGAATGACCGTGGATGAGACGAGAGTCTTCAAGAAGGCCTGGAATCTGCACGCGGGAGACTCGGAACCGATCGTGCGTCACTTCCTCTCGACCCAGAAATTCATTCACCTGCCCGGTTTTGGCTTTTCGGGCCGCACCTTCACGAATACATCGAGAATGCCGAAGCCGAGATTGGTGGCTGTCACCTCTGACGCTTGACCAATTCACGCGTCCCACCCTTGAGGGTTGAAGGCAAATTCGGATGACAGCCTGAAGCCTTAAGGTTATTTTTCATGCCGCTTGCGATGGAAACGAAATCGACTTCGACTTGGTTTGCGCTTCGAAATCCGGTGTTTTCCCGCCTCTGGCTGGCGAGCGTATTGTCGGGCACGTTCGTCTCCGCCCAGGACATGGCTGCGACCTGGTTGATGCATGATCTTGGCGCTTCGTCGCTTGCGCTATCGCTCATGGCCACCGCGGCTTCCGCGCCATTCTTTTTGCTCACGCTGCCAGCCGGCGCTGTCGCGGATATCGCGAATCGGCGCGTTGTGATCGTGATCGCTGTGCTGTGGCAGGCAGCCTGCTCAGGATTGCTCGCTTTCGGAGCATGGACTCGGGCGATTGACCCCAATCTTGTGCTTGTTTGTATCTTCATGCTCGGGTTGGGGGTCGCGTTTTACGCCCCGGTCTGGGGTGCCATCGTCCCGGAGATCGTCAGCAGAGATGAACTGTCTTCCGCGATCACGCTGGGAGGAGTGCAATTGAACCTCTCCGGAATTGTCGGCCCCGCTCTGGCCGGTCTTCTGCTGCCGCTGGTTGGCGTATCGCTTCTCATTTCGGTTAATGCCCTGGCGTTTCTAATGGTCGCTCTGGCCGTATTGCAATGGAAACCGCGTCAAGAGCAGTCGCTCGTACTCCGCGAAAGCTTCACGGAATCGTTTATCAGTTCGCTGCGGTACGCGCGTCACTCGCACGGAATGAAGATTGTCCTATTCAGGAACGTTCTCTTTTCGCTTGTTATCTCAATTATACCGGCGCTCCTGCCCGTGATTGCGCTCAAGGAGATGCAACTTTCCGCCGCTCAGCTCGGTTTTGTCTTTACGTTTCTGGCGGTTGGGTCATTGGCAGGAGCCGTTTTCGCGCTTCCCTACCTGAGGGCGAAGACCTCGCAGAATGCAATCACATCGATTTCCATGGCGGTAATGGTTGTCGTGCTGCTCGCATTGGCTTTCCTGCGTCAACTGCCCACTTTGATGCTTTGTGCATTTCTTGCGGGCGTGGCCTGGTCGCTGGCGGGATCCGAGCTTTGGGTTGCCGGACAGCGCGTGATCCCGGGATGGGTGCGCGGACGGATGAATGCGTTCCAGATCATGCTGGGGCAGGGGGGAATCGCGGTTGGTGCACTGATATGGGGGTCGGGAGTAGCACAGGCCGGCCTCAATCTGACCTTTTCTGCCGCGGCGGTTTTGGCCCTCGCTGTGTTGGCCATCGGGCATCGGATTTCGATCAATTTCGCCGCCGAGGCAAGCGTTGATGCCGCGCCGCTCAATCCAGAATGGAATTTTCCCGCCTGCCCTGACCACGATGACGGGCCGGTCACAGTAACGATCAAATACACCATCGCTAAAAAGGATCGGGAGAAGTTTTACTCTTTGATGCAAGGGGTTCAGGCTGCAATGCGGCGCAACGGCGCGTTCGAGTGCCGTCTCGAGGAAAGCCTGCATCAGCCGGGCGTGTTTCGCCTAGAATTCCAACTATCCACTTGGGCTGACCATCTTCGCCAGACCAATCGAATGACCGTGGACGACAGAGAGGTGTTCAATGATGCCTGGGATCTGCACGTGACAGACTCCAATCCGGTCGTGCACTATTATCTTTCGAGCCAGAAATGTGTGTTTCCGAACAATTTCGGTTTTAGCGGGCGCACATTTTCGACCACATCGACTTTGCCGAAGCGGAGACTGGTTGCTACCAGACCCGCGGCAGCCTCATGACGATTTCACGATGCCGGCGATGAGCGGAGCACCCCTTGGAACACGCACTCCCCGCTTCGTCGGAAAAGATTTGTAAGCGGGATTGCATCTGCTCAAAGGTTCCGGCTTGCGCCAAGTCCGGTGCGTTGTAGCGTCCCCGACCGTGAAGAAAAAGAGGAGAAAAGCTGATAGGCCGCGCATATTTTTCCCCAGCCCGCCGAAGGGAGCGTGGCATCTGGTGGTAATAGATAATGGGCCGATTCGCCGCCGCGCACTTGACGAATATTGGAGCGCCGAACGGCGTTTGGGAAAAATTCGTACGGAACTCGAGGTTTTCGAAACGAACGACATGCCCGCCTTCAACCGGTGGGAAGCACGGACTTTTGGCGCGTTGCTGACGGAAATCCGGGAGACAGAATCCGCCACCGCCGAGAAGCTCCGCATCGTGGAAGCTATTGAAGAGGAGGTGATCTGGAGCGGTTGCACGCAGGTGACCGCTTATCGTCGCGTGATGGAAGTTTTGAGCCGGTCCGACGCCGGCGAAGAAGAGGAAGAAGACGAGCCCAGCTGGGGCAATGAAGATCCCGAAGGGATGGATCCTGGTTCTGATAGCGGGCGCATGTTTGGGGAGAGCGACTTGCCTCCTGGATTCGACGTGCGGGATTTCGACAGATTGCCGAGGTCCGGCAAGGCGAAGTTCCGCGTGTTCTACGAGTCGATTGCCGAAATGTTCGAGATGATGACTGGGCTTCCCGCGCCCGACCTTGACAAGGTGCTGGAGCGTGAGCGCTCCAGCAGCCGTGGCGACGAAAAGCAATTCCCCGATGCCTCCCGCAGGCGTCCCGAGCGGCACCCGGAGAAGGACCGCTTGAAGACTCTTTACCGCAAACTTGTCCGCCAGTTGCATCCCGATGGCAACCGGAACCAAGGCTGGAGGGAGCGCGAACTTTGGCACGAAGTGCAGGCCGCTTACCAGGCCCGCGATCTCGACCGTCTCGAAGCCGCGGCGGGCCGCCTGGAAATGGGGCTGAATGGAGCTTCGGCCGCTCTTTCCATCCACACGCTGTTTCGATTGACGAGCGATCTGCTGCGCGAGCTGGCGGGATTATTGAAGAAACAGGCAGCTCGTGCGCGACGGCATTCTGCCTGGAAATTTTCGACCCGCGCAAACGACCTGGCCACCATGGAAGCCCGGCATCGCGGGCAGTTGGAATTGCTCAAAGCCTCCGCGCGCGAGGAACTCTTGCGATGGAGTGCGATCCTCGATGACCTGGCCGCACGGGCCAAACGCCGTCCAAAGAGGCCCGGTTCGCGAAAGACGTCAGGAAAATCGGAGTCTCCCTTCCAGATGCACTTCTTCGGAGAATCCTCTTGGTAGATGCCTGCGGTATCGCCAGCGATGGCGCTGCCTGCCAACTCCCTCCGCGGTAGGTTGATAACCGGCCCCTTTGGTGCCTTGCCCGCTTATCTCACGCTCGGGTGGGTTCAGATTGCGTAAATCAGGGAAACTCGTTCGTTCGGACAGAATTTCACTCGACTTGTGCCCAAATCCTTGGCTACACTTGCCGCCAAGGGACGAAACTTGGGGTTTAGCGGCTATTTTCATGCCGCTTGCGGTAAGTATGAGATCGACCTCGACTTGGTTCGCACTTCGAAACCCGGTGTATTGTCGCCTCTGGCTGGCGAGCGTGTTGTCGGGCACGGTCGTGTCGGCCCAAGACGTTACGGCGACTTGGTTGATGCATGACCTTGGCGCTTCGTCGCTTGCTCTCTCCCTCATGGCGACCGCAGCCTCCGCGCCATTCTTCCTGTTCACGCTGCCAGCCGGCGTTCTTGCCGATATCGTGAACCGTCGCGTTGTGATTGTGAGTGCAGTAATATGGCAGGCAGCATGCGCGGCGCTCCTTGCTCTTGGGGCGTGGACGCGAGTTGTCAACCCGAGCTCTGTGCTTGCTTGCATCTTCGTGCTCGGGATTGGGCTTGCGTTTGGCGCTCCGGTTTGGGGAGCCATTGTCCCGGACGTCGTTAGCAAGGATGAGCTCTCCTCGGCAATTACGCTGGGAGGAGTACAGCTGAACCTCTCCGGAATTGTGGGACCCGCTCTCGGCGGTTTCCTGCTGCCGGTGCTTGGCGCACCGCTCCTCATTTCCGTCAATGCGATGGCCTTTCTGATCGTCGCTCTTGTGATATTGCCGTGGAGACCGCGGCAAATTGAGTCGACCGGGCTCAGCGAAAACTTCACAGAATCGTTCGTAACTTCGTTGCGCTACGCTCGTAACTCGAAGCGCATGAGGACTATCCTGTTCCGGAACGTTCTCTTTGCTCTTGTTATCTCGATCGTCCCGGCGCTCTTGCCCGTGATCGCGTTCAGAGAAATGCAACTTTCCGCCTCCCAACTCGGCCTTGTTTTCACATGCGTGGGTGTAGGGTCGCTGACAGGAGCTGTGATTGTCCTTCCTGTTCTTAGGCCGCGGATCTCAGCCAATGCAATCACTTCGATCGCGATGGCGATAGTCGCCGTCGTGCTGCTCGCATTGGCGTTGATCCGCCAGTTGTCTGCTCTGATGGTCTGCACGACGCTCGCCGGCGTGGCTTGGGCGCTTGCGGGATCCGAGATTTGGGTGGCCGGGCAGCGCGTGATGCCCCGATGGGTGCGCGGGCGAATGAACTCTCTGCAGATCGTGCTGGGGCAGGGCAGTATGGCGGTTGGTGCAATCGTATGGGGGACGGGAGTAACACATGCCGGCCTCGATCTGACCTTTGCTGCCGCGGCTGTTGCTGCCTTCGTTGGGTTGGTTCTCGGGTTTCGATTTTCAATCAACTTCGCTAGCGAAGCCAGCGTTGATGCCGCGCCGCTAAATCATCCGCACAATTTCCCCGTCCTTCCTGAACGCGACGACGGGCCAATCAGAATTACGATCGAATATGCCATCGCGGGCGAGAATCGAGGACAGTTTCGGACCTTGATGCAAGAGGTTCAGGCTACTTGCCGGCGAAACGGCGCGTTCCAATGCCACCTCGATGAAAGTTTGGATCAGCCCGGCCTGTTCCGCTTGGAATACCTGGTTTCCACGTGGGCTGAACATCTTCGCCAGAACGCGCGAATGACCGTCGACGAGACGCGAGTATTCAATCACGCCTGGGATCTTCACGCAGGAGACTCAAGACCGATCGTGCGCTATTACCTCTCAACCCAGAAATCCCTGCAAATGCATGATTTTGGTTTCGGCGGTCGCACGTTTTCGAATACATCGACTTTGTCGAGGGGGAATTTGGCAGCTACCAAGTCCTCTTCGGGTTCCCAAGCATGACCCCGCGCAGGTCCGTGATATTAACAGGAGCGCCAGCCCAAAACTAGCAGCGGTCGTAAATCTCGGTCCAGTCCGCCAAACGGTCCAACCTTTCATTCGTGAGCATGTGAGCCTGAAAGCGCCAGTCCCAGTTACCCGCGGGCTGGCCGGGGTAATTCATGCGCGCTTCGCTGCCCAAGTCCAGGACGTCTTGCAGGGGCGCAATAGCCATCTCGGCCACGGAGGACCAGGCCAGCCGAATCAGATCCCAGGCGGGGTCCTCACCGGTGGTCGCTGCGTATCGATGGAAAAAGTCGCGTTCGGCGTCCGTCATTCCCGCGTGCCACCCGCGCGTGCAGTCGTTGTCGTGAGAGCCGGTGTATACGACGGTGTGTCGTTCGAAGTTGTGGGGCAAGAAGCGGGCTTCGGTGGCGCCGCCGAAGGCGAACTGCAAGATGCGCATGCCGGGCAAGTCGAACTGGCGCCGCAAGGCCTCGACCGGTGGCGTGATCAGCCCCAGGTCTTCGGCGATCAACGGGAGCCGGCCGAAGTGTCGATTGACGGCGTCGAAAAAATCGGCGCCCGGTCCCGCAACCCAGCGGCCATTTATCGCAGTCGTCTCGCTCGCTGGCACTTCCCAGTACGCCTCGAACCCGCGAAAATGATCGAGCCGCACAACGTCCACCTGTTCGAGCGTCGCGGCGAGCCGATCCAACCACCAGCGATATCCGGCCTGCTTTAACGCTTCCCAATTGTAGAGCGGGTTCCCCCAAAGCTGCCCGGTCGCGCTGAAATAGTCCGGCGGCACTCCCGCAACCACGGTAGGCTGGCGATGCTCGTCGAGGTAAAAAAAATCCGGATTCGCCCAGACGTCGGCCGAATCGCTGGAAACAAAAATCGGCAAATCTCCGATCAACTGGATACCGCGCTCGTTCGCTTGGCGCTTGAGATCGCCCCACTCCTGGAAAAACAGGAACTGAGCAAACTTGTGCCGTCCAGCGGCTTCGGCCAAATCGCGACGGGCATCGTTCATCGCCGCCGGTTCGCGGATGCGAATCGGCTCGGGCCATTGCAACCAGCTTGATCCACCGTGGACCTCTTTCAAAGCCATAAACAGGCTAAAATCTTCCAGCCAGGCCGCACGTTGATCGGAGAATTCTGCCACGGCATCGTGGAGAGCGCTGTCTCGCTTCGCCTGGAAATTTTCCCATGCCCGGGTCAGGAGTCCTTTTTTCCAGTCGACCACCCAGCCAAAAATGACCCGGTCGTCGCGAAACGGGCCCGCCGCCAGATCGTGCGGCATGAGCAAACCGTCCTTAACCAAGAGTTCCGGGCTGATCAGCAGCGGATTCCCTGCGAAAGCCGAGAAGCATTGATAGGGCGAATCGCCGTAGCCAGTCGGGCCCAGCGGCAGAATCTGCCACCATTTTTGCCGGGCGCGGACGAGTTGGTCGATCCAAGTATAAGCCGTCGGGCCCAAATCGCCGATGCCAAAACGGCCCGGAAGAGAAGTCGGGTGCAACAAGATCCCCGAGGAGCGGGTCGCTGTATTCGTTGCGTCCAAGTTGGCCTTCGCGGATTCCATTCGTCAACTGCAAAGCCGGTGTGCGCAGCCTGGGGCTAGCCCGCTTATCTCACACTCGGGCGGGTCAGATTGCGTAATGCTTTGGCAGCCAGGGGATGAGGACGACCAACGCATATCCAGGGTGATATGGTGCGGGAGGACGAATCCGCTGGTAGCCAAACGATTAGCAAGATGGGCCGCCAGAGTGTGAGATATGCGGGCCCGGTGCCCAAGCGAAGGAATGGGCAAAACACAACCCAATTCAAAGTGCTCAAGCGAGCCTTCTTCGTAGTCAGATGCAGAAAGAACAACCTCATATTTCTGCTGATCGCACAACGGTCCGCGCAACATATCGGCCGGGTTTATCCGCTGGTTGAACAAGTTGCCATAAAAAAACGCCCTTCGGAACCTGAAGCCGATTCTGGGCTGCCGAAAACTTCGCGCGGCGAGTTTCGGCGCGTCGAAATCAAGGACGCTTCCTATGCCCAAACGCTCTCCTCATAGCCAATGGTCACGGTTTCATAGCGCGGGAAAAGCCGGCAAATTCGTCTTTTGCGGTCCAAGGCATGGGGGTGCGGCATCCGTCGCGCGCATTGAAATGTTTTTCCGGATCGGGAATTGAAAATCGTTGTGATTTGGCAGGTTTTGTTGCGCGAAAATATGGCTTGGAGAGGTAGTCGTCCGCTCCAAGCTCCAGGCCCTCGAGTTTATCGGCGATTTCACGGCGCGCCGTGAGAAAGAGGATCGGAACCGGATTGGATTCCGCCCGCAAACGGCGGGAGCACTGCCAACCCTGCGGGAGTTGGTGAATCTCGCGAACTCTCGCCGAAAAAAAGGCGTGCGATCGGCGTCTGGCGCGGCTTAAACGAGCTTATTGGCTGATTAAAGGCGCTTAGGTCGTATGCTTGGCGACGTCCTTCGCGGCGTCGCGAGCCTCGGGGAGGGGCATCAAAAACGGCAAAAATCAAAACGTTCAAATTTTTTTTCACTTTTTTTCAAATTCTTCTTGATTAATCAGGAAATTCTTAATTTTCTCTCGCTTCGTCAAAAACAAAGGACCCTTCTATATGCGTATGCCTCTCCTCCCGATGCCTTTCCACCCCTCAGCGACTCCAACGTCCCGGCCCCGAGCTAGGGGCCTGCTACTAGGTTTAGTAGCAGGCGTCACCTGCCTTGGCGTGGGTAATCTTTCCGCGCAAACCAGCGACGCCGAGCTTGCGCAGCTCAAAGCGCAGATGCAGCAGATGCAGGATGACTACGCAAAGCGCCTCGGCGAAATGGAAGCGAAGATGAAGTCCATGGAGGCGCAAGTTGCCCTCTCCGCCGGGATCGCACAGTCAAGAGCGATAACCGGGCCGGACGGAAAGGAGATCGACCTCGAAGGGAGGCCCGGTGGTTATCCCGGCTCTCGATACGTTTACGCGCAATTTCAAGTGGCATGGTTACGTTCGCGTCGGCACTGGCTTTACTTCCAATGGGGTCGGCCAGACGTTCAATTTCAATACCCCGGACGTCAGCTTCGGGAAGACATCACGTCTTGGCAACGAAAACGACTTCTATATTGAAACGGGCCCGATCCTGGACCACATGCTCGGGGATGATCCCGACGTGATGGATGTCAGGTTCAAGATGACCTTCCAAATTTTCAGACGGCACCGACAAACAGGTCGGTGTTAACCTCGACAATGATGGCTTTGGTATCGGAATCGTAGAGGCCTATCTCGAGTTCAAGAATGTCATCAAGAGCGCGCCGGAGGTCACCTTCTGGGGCGGTCAGCGGTTCTACGACCGGTACGATATTCATCCATCAGATTACTTCTTCCTGAACACATCGGGAATCGGCGCCGGCGTCTATAACATCCAGTTGGGCCCCGGCAGCTTGGCAGATCGCTTATTTCGGCGGAATCAGAAGCGGCACCGGGACCTTCTTCCTGGATGATACCAGCTTCAACGATATCAACCTCCAGGTTAATAGCGGCGAGGGTGACTTCTACAGGCACGTATTTGATGTGCGCTGGGGTGATATCGACTTCCTCGGTGGCAAGTTGAAATTGGTGCTGATTGGCTCCTACCAGCAAGGTGGCAACTTCGATATCAGCCTTTGCCGATGGCACGACAGGACAGGGTCACGTCGACAATTCGGGCGGCGTTGGCGGTGGACTTGTCCAGCAGTGGGACCTTCCTCCGTCGTGGGGCAAGCTTAGCTACGTTCAAGTCGGCCGTTCTCTACGGTTGGGGACTCGTCGATTTCGACCCCAGCGGTGTCAACTTGGATAAGCTCAATAACGCCTACCTTTCTGCGCTCGCGCAGATGGATAACTCACCGCGATGGCACGTTCAGGACCGTCGATCCCTACAACAATAGCCAGCGCGCACGGGCGAACATCTTCTGGGTATGGAATCCGACGGATAACTTCTCGCTGGGCACCTGGGCAGAGCTATCAGTTCGATGATCAGGGCTTCACCAGCTACCAGGTCAACAGCAATGGCTCTATTTCCAGCGCCTCGCCCTACAACCATCTCTTTAGTGCCGGCATCAGGCCTTACTATTGGCTGTGGGGTCCGTTTGCAATTCAGGGTGCATTCGCCTACGCCTATCTCTCGAACAACCGGAGAACAGGGGCAGGGTTCGGCGACGGAGGCTCGCTGGGTATCTTCACGATCGCCCCGACCATCAAACCAAGAGGCGGCTTCTTCACCCGTCCCGAGCTGCGCGCCTTCGCGACCTTCTCCGTATGGTCTGACGAGCTCAAAGGCGCCATTGGAGGTCCAGCCTACGCCAACCAAAACTACGGATGGATCTTTGGTGTCCAAGCTGAGACATGGTGGTAAGCAGGCAAAGCGATTTGCCTAACTGTGGCTCAAATTAAGCATTTAACAACTTCAGCTACTTCTATGAGAACTCACTCCTGTTCGGAACAGCGAAGCCTATCCTATCTCGTCCTTGGCGTCCCTCCTCGCCGCGGTCTGCGGGCTATTCACGCTCGCCGGCTGTGCGAGCATGGAGTCCGCGAGCCAGGAGTCGCTGCTCGCGTCCGCGGGCTTCCAGGCACGCACGCCGTCGACGCCGAAGCAGAAAGCGGCATTTGCGGCGCTTCCTCCTTATCAGCTGCATCGTGGCACGATGAAAGGTAGAACCATTTACGCCTACAAGGACGAGAAAGCCGGCGTAGCCTACATCGGCAACAAGGCGAATTATGCGCAGTTTCAACAGCTTGCCGCCAAGGCAAAGCTGAAAGAGGAGAAGCAGGTCGCCCACAATATGGACAACGACCTCGTCTATCGCTGGTATGGCTCTTGGAACGACTTTGGGGCGGCGAGTCCGGTAGACTGATCGGCGGGGTGTAAATCCTTCTCCACCTCAGACGAAAAGAACGGCGCCGCCTTTTGGCGGCGCCTTTCTTTGTGGATCGGGCGCGGCAATGCGCCCGCTGGCTACACGCAAAACGCTTCGAATTGACAGGCAATCCCTTTGCGGCAATTTTTTGGAAGGCATGTCGGGCGGGACGCCCGACGCCACAGCCGGGACGGGTGTGCTCCCCGCTTCGAGAGACGCCGCAATCTAGTCTATTGCCGCTATTGCTGGCGGGGGATTCCGGGGTGCTGCGAACCCAGCGAAGACTGATGTGGACGGCGCCAACAGTCTCTGCCACGAATTGTATTGCGCTTGGGATACTCCCTAACACACAATCAGTTTCGTAGCCTGCCGCCTATGAAATGCTCTTGTCCAGAACAGCGATTTGGAGAACTGAACCGGGTTCGCCGCGACGGGCGGGCTGGCAATCGAAGCGCCTTATTCGCCGCGCTTGCCGCCGCCTGCGGGTTCCTTATTCTCAACGGCTGCACGGCCTTCGAGACTAACACTAAGATAAGGACGCTTTCGGATAGCGGTTTCGTGGCTCGAGTTCCGGAGACACCAAGGCAACGTGAAGCTTACGCGGCACTGCCTCCTTATAAGCTGCACCGGGGCGTCGTTAAGGGGAACGTCTTCTACGCCTACAAGGACGAGAAGAACGGCGTCGCCTATATCGGCACCGAGGCGGAATACCAACGCTACATGGAGACAGCACGAAGGTTTATCGCTGCTTATGAAATGACTGAGGAGAAAATGGTGGCGCACGATATGGACAACGATCTCCAATGGCGCTGGTATGGCTCGTGGAGCGATTTCGGAGCGTCGAAACCGCGAGATTGAGGCGGAAGCTCAGCAAAATGAGCTTTGCGAAGCTTGGGCGATAGCTGATCGGGGTTATTTAGGGCGTTCGAAACGGTCGTATGGGAGACGCCAGCAGCGTTGGCCACGTCGATGAAAACGATGGTTTTCGTTCCTCAGAACGTAGCACCCTCTCCGCTAACGGAATTTATTCTTGACGCATAAGGATCTTCTCGCTCTAATCGCGAGACTCACCCCTCGACGACTATGAGCATCCCCGTTCTCTTCCCGAAATTGCCTCGCACAAATTCTCTAAACCGCTCCCTAAGGCAACGAATTACCGCGTGTTTTTGTTATTTCGTCCTGGCCTCCTTTCTTTCCCCGGCCGTGTTCGGTGCGGGTGCGCTAATTAGGTTCGCTGGTGAGACAGGTGGAGCGGAAGCGTCTTCAAGAGCCGTGGCCCAGGAGTGGGCCCAGAAGACGGGAAACAAGGTCGAGTTCATCAGCCGGCCCCAGGACGCTTCGGCAGCGCTGCAGCAAGCTCAGCAATACTGGGCGGCGAAAAGCCCTGATATCGACGTCTATATGGTCGATGTCATTTGGCAAGGTATCTGCGCCCCGCACGCAGTTGATCTGAATAAGTATTTCAAAGAGGACGTCGCCCAATTTTTTCCGCGCATCATCCAGAACAACACTGTCGGCGGCAAACTGGTTTCAATTCCGTGGTTTGGAGATGCGGGTATACTTGTACTATCGCACCGATCTTCTCGAAAAATATGGCTACAAGGAGCCGCCAAAAACATGGGAAGAGCTCACCGAAATGGCGAAGAAGATTCAGGAGGGAGAACGCGCGGCTGGCAAACCGGATTTTCAAGGCTTTGTGTTTCAGGGAAAGGCAAGCGAATCCGTGACCTGTAATGCGATTGAGTGGATCTACAGCTTTGATGGTGGCACAATCGTTGAGCCGGACAAAAAGGTCACCATCAATAATCCGAATGCCATCAAGGCGCTTGAAATCGCAAAAGGCTGGGTGGGAACGATCTCGCCCAAAGGTGTTACGACCTACGGCGAGGAGGAAGCGCGAAATGTTTGGCAGGCTGGCAACGCGGCATTCATGCGCAACTGGCCGTATGCCTACGCTCTAGGCCAGGATGCAAAGAGCGTGATTGCCGGAAAATTTGATGTAACGGTGCTGCCGAAGGGTGGCGAGAACGGCAAGAACGCCGGCGCGCTCGGTGGATGGCAACTAATGGTTTCTGCCTACTCCAAGGCCCCTGACGCTGCGGCCGATCTGGTTCGTCACTCTCACCTCGACTGAGACCTTAAAGAAGCGCGCGATCGAGTTCAGTCTGCTCCCATCGCGACCCGCCCTGTATACGGACGCAGATGTCCTCGCCAAAGTTCCGTGGTTCAAGAACATGCTGCCGGTTTTGGAAAATGCGGTGGCACGCCCTTCAACGGTCACTGGGGCTGACTACAATCAACTTTCAACCTCCTTTTTTCAGAACGTGAATAAGGTGCTCACGGGGGGAGAGACAGCTCCGAACGCGGTCCAGCAGGTCGAGAAGGTCGCCAAACGAATCGCGCGCTAAATCCTTATCCGAGGACGCAAAAAGTGGCCGCCCGACAAATTGACCTTTACGACAAGCAAAGGCGTTTGGCGTGGTATTTGATCATACCGGCGGTACTCGTCGTAGTGCTGGTAATTGGGTACCCGCTCGCTCAGGTTGTCGTCTATTCGTTCTTGAAATACAAGCTTGACGGGGTTACCCCGGCAAGCTTTGTCGGCATCGACAATTACGCATTCGTCCTGTCCGACCCGGACTGGTGGCGTGCAGTGTGGAATACTCTGATATTCACCTTCTTCTCTGTCACGCTGGAGACAATTCTCGGTCTGGTCGTGGCGCTGGTGGCAAACGCGAAGTTCAAGGGCAGGACCTTTTTCCGTATTGCTATTCTGATCCCCTGGGCCATTCCCACGGTCGTCTCGTCGCAGATCTGGAAATGGATGTTCAATGATGTTTATGGGGTCGTGAATCTCCTGCTGACTAATTTCCACATCATCCCGGAAAAAATCGCCTGGCTCGCGGTTCCAGAGACAGCCATTCCGGTCATCATCGCCGTTGACGTGTGGAAGACCGTTCCATTTATGGCGCTTTTGATACTTGCCGGTTTGCAGACGATTCCCGGAGATATGTACGAGGCGGGTGCTATCGACGGAGCCACCGGCGTTAAAACGTTCTTTTATCTCACCCTGCCGTTCATTATGCCGACGCTGCTTGTGGCCCTGATCTTTCGGACCCTCGATGCGCTGCGAGTGTTCGATATCTTCTACATAATGGTCGGAGGCGCGGGAGATATGGCGACCATGGCGACTTACAATCGGTTGCAACTGATAGATTTCCTGGATGCGGGTGTGGGTTCCGCGACCTCTGTCATCATTCTCGTATTCATCATGGTTTTCGTGGTGCTCTACACGCGCATTAGCAAGACCAGCTTCCAATGAAAGACAAAGATTCCAAGTCGGCTGTCCTCAAGGTGTTATTTTGGGTTATGGTTGTCATAATCCTGGTCTTTAATCTGTTTCCGTTCCTGTATGCCCTTGTCTCATCGTTCCGGCCGAGCCAAGAGCTCTTCTCGACGCAAATTCTTCCCAGATCTCTGACGCTCGATCACTATGTGGCTGTCTTCAAGGATCCCCGGTTCGTTATGAGCCTCGTTAACTCCATCATCATTGCAGGAGTCACCGTCCTGATCGCCCTCGGACTCGGGAGCCTGTGTGCCTATGCTCTCGGCCGACTCCCCTTCCGCTACAAGGGGTTTGTACTCTACCTGGTCCTGACGATGACGATGTTCCCGCAAATAGCGGTCTTGTCAGGTCTGTTCGTGATGCTCAAAACATTGGGACTTTTCAACACACGGCCGGGTCTCATACTCACCTATTTGATCTTCTCGATGCCTTTTACAATATGGGTGATGACGCAGTATTTTCGCAGCCTCCCGAAGGAACTAGAGGAAGCTGCCTACGTTGACGGCGCGTCGCCTTTGACAGTATTTTGGGAAGTCTTGCTTCCCTTAACGGTGCCAGGGATGATCTCCACGGGACTCTTGGCCTTCATTGGCGCTTGGAACGAATTCTTGTTTGCGCTCACCTTTACCGTAACCGACAATATGAAAACGGTTCCGGTTGTGATTTCACAATTCAGCGGTGTGAGTGCTTACGAACAGCCGTGGGGGTCGATTATGGCGGCCTCGATGGTCGTTACGATTCCTTTGATTTTTATGGTGATGTACTTCCAGAATCGGATCGTGGCGGGCCTCACCGCGGGGGCTGTAAAGGGTTAGGGGGATGCGCGTATGAATACAAAATCCTATACTTACGCCCGGCAAGCCGCTAGGCAAAAAGCTAGCGCGGAGAAAGAAGGACGCACGGGCTTTTTCGCCTGCTGAGAAACGATCGAACTCACCTAAGCCGTTATCGCATGAATACCAAAGAAGACGCTTCTGTAAAAATTAAGAGTCTGGTTAAGACCTACACGGATGACCGCGGACGCCCGACGTTTACGGCGGTCAAGAATATCGACCTCGATATCAAGAATGGGGAATTCATGGTCTTGGTGGGACCTTCTGGTTGCGGCAAATCGACGTGTCTTCGGATGGTCGCTGGACTCGAGAAGATCTCGAGTGGGACAATCTCGATCGGAGATAGAGTCGTTAACGATCTTGAACCTAAAGATCGCGGGATTTCGATGGTGTTCCAGAGCTATGCTCTCTATCCGCATATGAACCTCTGGGACAACATGGCTTTTGGCCTCAAGTTGGCGAAGAAGACGAAGGAATTCATCGCGGATACCGTCGGGAAAACGTCGAAAGCCCTTGGCCTGGATCATATGATGCAGCGTAAGCCGGGAGCCTTATCGGGTGGTCAACGCCAGCGAGTGGCACTCGGCCGGGCAATCGTGCGGAATCCGAAGGTATTCCTTTTTGATGAACCTCTGTCCAACCTGGATGCCAAGATGCGTGTTCAGATGCGCACGGAGATCTCGCGGCTTCACGCGGAGTTGGGCTCGACGATGATCTATGTGACCCACGATCAGGTCGAAGCGATGACGATGGGTGACCGCATTTGCGTTATGCGGGATGGCAAGATCATGCAGGTGGCCGATCCGCTAACTCTGTTTCGGCAGCCTGACAACATGTTTGTGGCGGGTTTCATCGGAAGCCCGCCGATGAATCTGATCAAGGGTAAGATTCAGAAGCGCGATGGGGCGCTGGTTTTCGTTGAGACCGCTGACTCGAACCCGCTGACGCTTCCTCTGAGCGGTGCTATCGAAGCACTTGGGGCCAAGTATGTCGACAAGGAGGTCGTTTTTGGGATTCGGCCCGAGCAGATCACCAGAGAACCAGCATCAGATATCGCAACGACGCCGGTCACTTTGAAGGTGGAGATTGCTGAGCCGATGGGTGCAGAATCCCTTGTGTATCTGAAGACAGGCTCGGGAACCATTATCGCCCGAATTCAAGGCGACCATATCTTCCATTTGGGTGAGGAGGTCGTCGCCCACTTTGATATGGACAGGACTACCCTCTTCGATCCCAAAACCGAACAGGTGCTCACATAGTCGTTGTAAGCGAGGGTGCTCGAACCCTTGATCGGGACGAAAACTGAGCGGCCTCAAGAGATGCCCTACCCGATTGGTCAATCCCAATCGGCCAATCGTTCGCCTTCTTCGGCGCGACATCGTATTTCACAGTGAACGCACGCAACGAGACCACCGCAAATGGCTACACCCGGAAGTGGTGGAAGGAAGCGATCGTATACCAAATCTACCCGCGCTCATTCAAGGACTCTAATGGCGACGGTATTGGCGACCTGAAGGGTATCACTTCGGAGCTCGACTACATCAAGGGCCTGGGTGTCGACGTTATTTGGCTTAGTCCACATTTTGACTCGCCGAATGCGGACAATGGTTACGACATTCGCGATTACCGAAAGGTCATGACCGAGTTCGGCACCATGGCCGACTTCGACAAATTGCTGAAGGGTGTCAAGCAGCGGGGGATGAAGATGATCCTGGATCTGGTTGTAAACCATACCAGCGATGAACACGTCTGGTTCGTGGAGAGCCGCAAGTCGAAGAACAATCCGTATCGCGACCATTACATCTGGAGGCCCGCCAAGGATGGCAAGGAGCCGAATGACTGGATATCGTTCTTTTCAGGTTCGGCCTGGAAACGGGACGATGCGACTGGCGAGTACTACCTGCATCTGTTTTCCGAGAAGCAGCCGGATCTCAATTGGGAGAATTCGGGAGTTCGTGCCGAGGTCTATGATCTCATGAAGTTCTGGCTTGATAAGGGGGCAGACGGCTTCCGCATGGACGTAATCCCCTTCATTTCGAAACAGCAAAGCTTTCCGAATTATCCGGACGATTACGACGGACGCCCCGAGTTCATCTATGCGGCCGGTCCAAAGCTTCACGACTACCTGCAGGAAATGAACCGCGAGGTGCTGTCGAAGTATGACGTTATGACCGTAGGCGAGGCCTTTGGGGTGACGCTTGAGCAGACACCACTGCTCGTTGACGAAAGGCGCCACGAGCTGAACATGATTTTCCACTTCGATGTTGTCAGACTCGACCGCGGCGAAGCGTGGAGATGGAAGCCGTGGACCCTACCCGATCTGAAGGCTATTTACAGCCGCTTTGACAGGGGTCTGGATGTGCACAGTTGGCATACCGTCTTTTTGTCGAACCACGACAACCCGCGCGCAGTTTCTCACTTCGGAGACGATTCCCCCGAGTATCGTGTTCCGTCCGCGAAGCTCTTGGCGACAATGCTGCTGACGTTGAAGGGAACACCTTTCATTTATCAAGGCGATGAATTGGGGATGACGAACTATCCGTTTACCAGGGTCGATGAATTCGATGATATTGAGGTGAAGAACGCGTGGAAGGCTGAGGTTTTGACCAACCAAGTCAGCCCCGACGAATTCATTTCGCACATGCTGAAAACCAGCCGCGACCACTCCCGCACCCCTATGCAATGGGACGATTCGCCTAATGGTGGCTTTACTACCGCGGCCAAGGCATGGCTTGCCGTAAATCCGAACTACAAAGAGATCAACTCCAAGCAGGCTCAAGCAGACCAAGGCTCGATTTACAATTATTTTCGAAAGGTCATTGACTTGCGGAAGAAGGCTCCCGCTTTGATTTACGGAGATTACAAAGACCTCGACCCGCAGAATCCTGCCATTTTTGCTTACACGCGGACGCTTGGGACGGATGGATACCTTGTCGTTCTAAACTTCTCGAGAGACGCTGTCGCTTATACGCTCCCTGGGGGTCTGAATGCGGGTCAGTTGGTCATCTCCAACATGGGGAGCAACGAAGAAAACGTTTCACTCCTGAACTTGAAAGGTTGGGAGGCGCGGGTCTACAGCTTATGAATTCTTTAGTCCTGAGCGTGCCTCCCAGATCGGCGGTATCGATCGCCAACGCGGCCGATTTTTTCTACGGCACTTCTTATCGGGCATATTTATGTCTTTGCGGCCAGACTGCCGGCGTGAAGGGATGTTTAAGCACTCGAGCGGCTCGTTGGCGCCCGCTGAGCCAGTCCAAAATGACTTGCCGCTTTCAGGCTTACGAAGGAATACTTCGCAATTCGACGCGCTGGGTTTATTGTTCAAAGATTGAAGCATGACCCCCCAAGGCACGCGAAGCAGCACCGGACGGCACAACCGAAGTCGGCAGCAACGGATTGCGTCGCTTTATTCAACAAACCTCGACCAAAAAAAAACCCCATGAAGAACACCCCCCTATACGAAACAGAAAAACCACTGAGTAGGCTCATAACCGTCTCAAAGAAAGTGCTCCAGTGCCTCGCGCTTGCGTTGGCGTGCGCGCCGCCGGCATTTGGGGCTGACAAGCCGATTGTTGTCGGCTTTTCGCAGATCGGCGCGGAGAGCGGCTGGCGCACAGCCAACACGGAGTCGATCAAATCCGAAGCGGCCAAGCGCGGCATTGATCTCAAGTTCGCCGACGCACAGCAAAAGCAAGAGAACCAGATCAAGGCGTTGCGCTCGTTCATCGCTCAGGATGTGGACGTGATAGCTTTTTCGCCCGTTGTGGAGACGGGCTGGGAGCCGGTGATGCGCGAGATCAAGAAGGCGGGTATTCCCGTCGTATTGAGCGATCGAGCAGTTAAAGTCTCGGATGACTCGCTCTACGTGACCTTCATCGGATCGGATTTCGTTGAGGAAGGCCGCCGCGCTGGGAACTGGCTTGCCAAGGCCACGGACGGCAAGGCCGTGATCGCCGAACTGGTCGGCACGCCTGGGTCCGCGCCAGCAATCGACCGTAAGAAAGGCTTCGAGGAGGTGATTGCGAAATTTCCTGACATGAAGATCGTGAAATCCCAGAGCGGCGATTTCACGCGGGCAAAGGGCAAGGAGGTCATGGAGGCCTTTCTTAAGAGTCCCGATGGGAAAAACATTACCGCGCTCTTCGCGCACAACGACGATATGGCACTCGGTGCGATCCAGGCCATGGAGGAGGCGGGCATCAAGCCGGGCAAGGACATCCTCATAGTGTCGATTGATGGCGTGCGCGGCGCGTTTGAGGCGATGGCGGCAGGCAAGCTCAATTGCACTGTGGAGTGCAATCCGCTGATCGGTCCTCAACTCTTCGACGCCGTTGAGGCAATCATGGCGAAGAAGACATTGCCCAAGCGCGTTCAGACCGAGGAAGGCGTCTTCGAGCAAGCACAGGCGGCAGCGGAACTACCCAACCGGAAATATTAGTCACGGCCGACGGCCCGGTGCAAACGCTTGAATAAAGCTTCATCTGCACCGGGCTGAGGACCTTCGTCTCAGCGGACGCGTCTTCGTTCGTCAAGCGCGTTGGCCACCGAAGGAAGTTGCATGGGAATTGGAACCAAGGCGCTGCTTGAGATTCGTGGTCTTGCCAAGAGCTTCCCCGGCGTGAAGGCGCTGCAAGGCGTGGACTTCACCGTCCGCCGCGGTGAGGTCCATGGTCTGATGGGTGAAAACGGCGCGGGCAAGAGCACTCTCATCAAGGTCCTGACAGGCGTCTATCCGCGCGACAGCGGCACTATTCGGCTGGACGGCGTGGAGATCGATCCGCGCTCCCCGAAGATCGTCGAGGGGCTTGGTGTGAGCACGGTGTACCAAGAGGTAAATCTGATCCCTCACCGTTCCGTCGCCGAAAATATCTGCCTCGGCCGTCAGCCGACGCGTTTTGGGATGATTCGCTGGCGCGCCGTCACCAGGCGCGCCGAGGCGGCCCTGGCCCGAGTGGACTTAAAGCTCGATGTTTCGAAGCCCCTGTCCGTGTGCTCGATTGCAATCCAACAGCTGATCGCTATTGCCCGCGCGCTGGATGTTTCTGCGAAGCTTTTGGTTCTCGATGAGCCGACCTCCAGCCTCGACGAGCAGGAGGTGAAGGAACTTTTCAAGGTTTTGCGCAAGCTCCGAACGCAGGGCATGGGCATCGTGTTTGTCACCCACTTCCTCGATCAGGTTTACGCCATTTCGGATCGCATAACGGTGCTTCGTGACGGCCGGCTGGTTGGTGAATACGAGACGGCGAAGCTGCCGAAGGTGGAGCTTGTGAGCCGAATGATTGGAAAGGACATCGCGCAGTTGGAGTCCGCACGGCGAAGCGCCGTTGACGCGGATCACGAACCGGAAACCCTCGTCGAACTTCGGAAGTTAGGGCGAGAGGGTTCGATCGCGCCGATGGACATGACTATTAGCAAGGGAGAAATCGTCGGGTTGGCCGGATTGCTCGGGTCGGGTCGGACGGAAACCGCGCGCCTGCTTTTCGGCATCGATAAGCCCCAGACTGGCGAGATGCTTGTGGAGGGGCGGAAAGTTGTCTTTCATTCGCCGCGGCAGGCCATTCGCGAGGGTTTCGCATTCACGCCGGAGAATCGCAAGGTCGAAGGCATTGTCCCACACCTGTCGGTGCGCGAAAACATCATCCTCGCGCTCCAGGCGCGCCAGGGCACCACGAATACGCTTTCGCGAAAGCGGCAAGAGGAGATCGCCGAAGAATTCATCAAGGTGCTCGGCATTCGTACTCCCGGACCCGAGCAGGCGGTCATTAACCTCAGCGGAGGCAACCAGCAGAAGGTGCTGCTTGCTCGCTGGCTGGCCACGCACCCGCGCTTCCTGATCCTCGACGAACCGACGCGTGGTATCGACGTCGGCGCAAAGGCGGAGATCGAAAAACTCATGCATTCCCTGCGAGACGAAGGCATGGCGATTCTATTTATCAGCTCTGAGCTGGAGGAGGTCGTGCGTGATTCGCAGCGGGTGATCGTGTTGCGCGACCGGATCAAGGCTGGCGAGCTCGCTGGCGATGAGATCAATCAGGAGACAATTATGCGCACCATCGCGGGACACGAACGTGGCGGTTGATCATTTTCAAACAGGAGAGGTGCGCTGGTGGAGCAGCCTAGTCTGGCCGGTGGCCGGCCTGTCGCTGCTCCTGCTTTTCAACCTGGTCTTTACCGAGGGTTTCTTCCGCGTCGAGGTGCGCGACGGCCGCCTCTACGGAGTCTTGATTGACATCCTCAATCACGGCTCAAAAGTGATGTTGCTGGCGCTGGGCATGGCCTTGGTCATCGCGACGGGCGGCGTGGATTTATCGGTGGGCGCAGTGATGGCGATTGCCGGCGCGGTTGCGGCGCAGTTGATCAACATCGCAGGAGTTCCCTTTCCAGTGGTCATCGCTGCGGCGCTCGGCGTGGCGCTTCTGGCAGGCGCTTGGAACGGTCTGCTGGTAGGGGCCTTCAACGTGCAGCCGATCGTCGCCACGCTCATCCTGATGGTCGCCGGCCGCGGTGTCGCGCAATTGATCACGGGCGGCCAGATTATCACGTTCACCGATCATCGCCTTACCTACGTCGGCAACGGAAGCTTTCTCGGATTGCCGTTTCCGGTTCTGTTGAGCCTTGGAATGCTGGGCATCACTATCGTTCTGACGCGCAAAACTGCGATCGGATTGTTCATCGAATCTGTCGGTGACAATCAAAGGGCAAGCATCTACGCGGGCGTAAATGGTGCGACCGTGAAATTTCTCGTTTATGTGTTTTCCGGCTTTTGCGCAGGTTTGGCCGGGCTGGTAGCTGCTTCCAACATTAGGTGCGCGGACGCGAATCACGCCGGCCTTTTTCTCGAGTTGGATGCCATTCTCGCCGTGGTGGTGGGAGGCACGGCCTTGACGGGAGGACGATTCTATTTGGCCGGCGCCATTGTCGGCGCGCTCTTCATCCAGGCTCTCACTACGACGATGTACATGCGCAATGTAAGCGCCGATGTTGCTCCGGTGCCGAAGGCCCTCGCGATATTGGCAGTGTGCCTTCTCCAGTCGCCTGTATTGCGACGCAAGGCAGCAGCCCTTTTCCGTGGAAAGGCGCCATGAAGCTGCCCGTCTCTTCGAAATACATTTCTCTGCTGGCGACGGCGGTGGTGCTTCTCGCGCTATACGCGGTGGGTTGTGTTTCGTTTCCGAACTTTGGCTCGCTGCGTGTGGGCGTGAATCTTGTCGGCGATAATGCCTTCCTGGGTGTTGCGGCAGTGGGGGCGACATTTGTCATCCTCTCGGGCGGCATTGACTTGTCAGTCGGTGCGGTGGTGGCGTTCACCAGCATTCTGATCGCGTCGTTGGTCGGGAACGGTGTTCATCCGCTCGCGGCCATCTCCGTCTCCCTGCTTATCGGCGCGCTGTTCGGAACTGTCATGGGGTGCCTGATCCGCTGGTTCGACCTCCCGCCTTTCCTCGTCACGCTGGCGGGCATGTTCCTCGCGCGCGGCATGGGTTTCGTTGTGCACCCGCAGTCGCTCGGCATCGACCATCCCTTTTTCCTCCAACACATAACGGAAAATCTTTCAATTCATCTCACCGAACGTGTCAGCGTGCCGTTCACCGCGACGTGCTACTTCGCGATTTTCGTTGCGGCATTGTTCGTTGCGCACTACACGCGCTTTGGCCGCTACATTTACGCGCTGGGCGGTGACGAACAATCCGCCACGCTCATGGGCCTGCCGGTGGGGCGAACCAAGATTTTCACCTACACCGTTTCGGGGTTCTGCTCGGCGCTTTCCGGCGTCGTGTACACGTTCTATACCCAGTCCGGTGATCCAGCCTCCTGCGTCGGACTTGAACTGGATGCCATCGCCGCTGTCGTCATTGGGGGCACGCTCCTGAGCGGCGGGGTGGGCTTTATGGCAGGCACGGCGATGGGCGTGCTTATCCTCGGTTTGATTCAGACCCTGATTACTTTCCAGGGGAATCTAAATACGTGGTGGACGCGCATCGTTGTCGGCATGCTCGTGCTAGCCTTCATCCTTTTGCAAAACGTTATCTCGTCGGCGTCGGGACGGTTGAGCGAAGCGGAAAAACGCTAATATCCTCGCAGACGGCGCTTGATCTCCTCCTTAGTAACCGGGCACTGTTGATGCCGTTGACGCAAATTGCGAGCGTCCACTGCAAATCACCCGAGGGGATAAAATTTCCCATGTTCAATTCTTGCCCCCTCACCAATAAACTCGATGGTTTGCCAGCTAACG
Organism: uncultured Verrucomicrobiae bacterium; assembly: GCA_963810765.1. Taxonomy (GTDB): domain Bacteria; phylum Verrucomicrobiota; class Verrucomicrobiia; order Chthoniobacterales; family Terrimicrobiaceae; genus DASTFP01. The sequence continues at coordinate 272,352 of CAWEOV010000004.1, read as the reverse complement.
GAGGGAAAGACTAACGCGGCGCCATAAAGAAGCTCGCCGCGCCTTTTCAAGAACCCTTCTGGAGGCCTTTGCATCAGAGCGCCATTGTTCAACGACAGGACCCGCGGCATCGTCATCACACCACGCCAGCCTTCATCTTGCGTTGGAGTCTGATTCGCGTACGTCCAGTGGCTCATCCAGCCAACAATCACCTTGCGACGATCTGGCACATTGCTCCAGCATAAAGAGCACTCCAGAAATGTGTTACGGCCAACGAGGCGTCGACAAGAATAACCCCGTCGAGAGCGAATTGGACAGTGAGTTCTTCTCGTCTGATTGAGTCCAGACGATCCGTTTCTTACGGGTTATCGAGCCTGGCGCACCCGCGCGAAAGGCTGCTCTCTAAAGCTCGACAGCTGACGCCGTCGCTCCGAGGCTCCGTTTGGACCCTCGCGAAGTTCCACGATCTGTCTTTGGTTCAGGCGTTTGTCCTTTTGTTTTCGCTCCGCAAGATTCTCGGACGATCAACTCGAGCGGGAGGACATTTTGCTGGCTTCCGATCCATTCTTTGTCCATCAGCCCAATGGCAGCCTCTGCCAGAAGTTTCCCCTGCTTGAAGGCATGTGTACGGACCGTGGTGAGCGGTGGGCACGCATAGGCCGCTATGGGAAGGTCGTCGTATCCCACGACGGCGAAATCTTCTGGAATGGACAGTCCGACTTCGCGAATGGCCAGCATCGCGCCGACAGCAATGGTATCATTGCCTGCGAAAAGCGCTGTAGGATGCGCATTCGAAGCCAGGATCTGTTTCATTGCGCGGTAACCGCTCTCAAAGGTGAAATCTCCCTCGATGAAAAGGGCTTCGTCGAAGGAAAGCTTTGCCGCCCTTAGTGCTGTGCAATATCCTTCGAGCCGTCGATGCACGGCTACGTATTCAAGCGAGGCATGACCAATATGGGCAATGCGTTGGTGTCCGAGCGATATCAAGTGGCTCGTAGCCTGGCAGCTAGCTTGATTTTCCTGTGTAGCAATCGCGGTTTCTTGCGGACGTTCGGAAGACCCCCAAACCAATACAGGGAATTTCGACTCGATCACCTTTCGCAAGGCGGCGTCTCCCTTGCGCGGGTTGATGACGATCATGCTGTCGATGCGTTTGCTTTTTACCAGATCCAAATAGTCGTCGGCGCCAGGTGGATCGTGAACGGCCTCCATCAATAAGCGATATCCGCGCTCCCTGCACACCTCGTTCAGGCCATAAATCATGACCGGAATGAAGCCATCCTCGGAAATTAGCTCAGGACGCGACAGGACCACGCCTATGCTCCGGCTGCGTCCGGTAACGAGCATTTCAGCAGCTGAGTTTGGAACGTAGCCAAGTCGTCGAGCGGTTGCCAGAACGCGCTTTCGCGTCTTGGGACTCACGCTGATTCCCGCCCGATCGTTCAGCACATAAGAGACTGTCGTGCGCGACACCCCGGCTTCTCGAGCAATATCGTGAGTGGTAATCAGTCGAGTCACAATGTTTCGGGTGAGGTCCTTGCTTTTACCGAGGCTTCACTTATGGAGTTCCTTTCGATTCTTATTCAGGCAGCTTTCGATTTTTGCGAACCGGGTCGAAGCGCTTCGGGAATCCATTCGCCATGGGCGGCGAGAAGATCGTCGACGAGGGAGCTGATCTGATCGAGATCGAGCTCAGCGGCGGTGTGCGGATCGAACATGGCCGCGTGCTGGAGGAGGTTGCGATCGCCCTTTAGGATCGCTTCAACGGTCAAGGCTTGCACGTTGACGTTGGTTTGCATGAGCGCGGCGAGCTGGGACGGAATGCGTCCAATCCGAACCGGCTGAACCCCGCTTCTGTCAACCAAGCAGGGAACCTCAACGCAGCAGCCGGCAGGCAGGTTTTCGATGAGATTACTATTGACCACATTGCTGTAGACCACCCGGGGAGTGCCCGTTTCCAGGCTGTGGATAATCAAGGAGCCGTATTCGACGCTGCGGCGTATCCCGACGGGCTTGTCCGAGCTTTCCAGCTCTTTTCGAAGATTCTCCCATTCTGCCATTTGGAATTCGCAGCGACGCGGATATTCGTCGAGCGGAATGTTGAACCTCTTGATGAGGTCCTCCCGGCCTCGTTTAATATACCACGGAACGTATTCCGCGAAGTGTTCACTGGACTCGGTGACGAAATAACCAAGCCGTTTGAACATATCGTAGCGGACACGGTTGCCATCGGGAACCCGCCCCTCAGATATGACGCGCTCGATCTCCGGATAGAGATCCTGTCCGTTTCGCTCGAAGCGCAGGAAGAAGGCCACGTGATTGATTCCGGCGACAACGTAGTTGATCTCCTCAAGCGGCACGCCAATGTCGTGGGAAAGCTCTCCCGCGGTGTGCTGTACGCTGTGGCAGAGTCCGATTGTTTGAACCTTCGTGGCCTGGCTCAACGCCCAACAGTTCATCGCCATCGGGTTTACATAGTTGAGATGAAGGGCATCGGGGCAGAGCCGTTCCATGTCCTGGCACATGTCTATGAGCACGGGGATCGTTCGCACCGCTCGCATTATTCCGCCAATGCCCAGCGTGTCTGCAATGGTCTGCCGCAGACCATAGCGTTTCGGGATCTCGAAATCGGTGACTGTGCACGGACGATAGCCGCCGACCTGGATCATGTTGATCGCGTAGGACGCGCCCTCGAGAGCGCGGGAGCGATCTGTGGTTGATTCGATGCTGCCTGGGGCTCCAAGAGTTTGGGCGATGCGCCGCGCAACGAGTTCGGATGTCTTGAGACGGTTCTCGTCAATGTCATACAAGCAGATCTTCGAATCGGCAAGCTCGGGAAAGGAGAGGATATCCCCAATCAGATTCTTGGCGAAAATGGTGCTTCCGGCTCCGATGAATGTGATTTTTCTTGGTGAATTACTCATTAGTTATGTTCTTGATTAAACTCGGCTTAGGGACGGTGCGGCGCTTGAGCATCCGCGGCACAGTCCGGGTTTAGGCTTTATTTTAATGTGCTAAGGATAAGGGTTACTCGAAAAGCGCGTTCACTTCTTCGTTTACCTCTTTCATCGTGGAGGCGGGATCCGCTCCTTCGAGCAGAATGGCATCCAGCGCGACCTTTGTGGTTCGCAAGACGTCGGCACTGTGATCCGCGATCGGGAAAAGAAATGTTCCCTGTGGATCGGTTGCCTCCTTTAGGAAGGGCGATACGTCCGCCCCCTTCTTGCTCATAACTTGCTGAGCCTTTTCTGCGGCACTTTTGATTGCCGGAAAGACAACACCGGATTCAGCAATAATGTTCTGTCCCTCTTGGGAAGCCAGGAACTTGACCCATTTCCAGGCCTCGTCCTGGTGCTTGCTGCCAACCCAGATCGAGTCTGCGAGACCGTTGAACATTGATTTGCGGCCGTTCGGACCGACCGGCAAAGGAGCAAAGCCCTTTTCAAATTTCGCATTGTCGAGATACCAATTGATCATCCAGGAGCCCATCAACGCCATCGCTCCCTTGCCGGCTGCGAAGAATCCGTTTGCGCCGAGTTGCCGCGAGTCGCGAGCCGGTACGATGAAACCCTTCTTCATCCCATCAACGATCCATTGCAGCGTTTCGGCCAGCTTCGGGTCATCGTAGTGGAATCCCTTAGCCCAGGGCCCGTCATGAAACTTGAATCCATTGGACACAGCAAAGTGGCTCCACTCAACCTGACCGAAGCCATCCGGCCCACCGTCAACCAACAACCCATACTGTTTGACCTTCTGTGGATTGAAGTTCGGCGACAATCCATTGTTGCCGGCTTCGTCAATGGAAAGCTTCGCGATCAGCTGGCCAAAGGATCCGCCATCCTTGGGATTCCAGGTCAAGTTTTCCAGTTCCTTTGGATCTACCCCCGCCTTAGCCAACATCTCTTTGTTGTAAATGAGCGCAATCGTGTCCCAATCTTTTGGCAGGCCAAATTGCTTTCCTTCCTTACCCCAGAGTTCGTAAAGACCGCCAAGGTAGATGTCCGTGGGGACATTGTCCCGCTTGATCAACGGGGCGATGTCGACCATCAAGTCATTTTCGGCGAATTCCGGATATCTGGAGAGATGGTTCACAAAGACATCCGGCGCGGTGCCCGAAACGAAGCCCGTGCTCAGCGTTGTCCAATAGTCTCCCCAGGACGTCTGAGTGACCTTTACCTTAATATCCGGGTTCGCCTTTTGAAATGCCGCAGCGGCGGCTTGATACGGGGGCAGCTGCAGGGCGTCCCAGAGCCAATACGTAATTTCGGTGGCAGCATGCGCTGAGGCGGCAGCCAGCGAAAAGGTTGCGAGGAGGAGTTTTCTGAAGCGATACATAACTTTAGGTTTTCTATTTTTTGGTTGTTCTTATTTTCCGCCACTGAATTGGAACGACTCGACCACCTTCCGGCCGAAGAAGACCAACAGAGCGATCATGGGGATCATTCCGAGAGCCGTGCACGCCATGAGGCCCGTCCAATCGGGAGATCCGGACTGCTGCTGCGTGCGAAACGCATTGATTGCGACCGCTATCACGCGAACGCCTTCTTCGCGTCCGATGAGGAAGGGCCAGAAGAACTCGTTCCAGGTCGATACCGTCACCAGAATGGCCAGCGTGGCCAGCGACGACCTGTGCATCGGCAGAATCATGCGAAAGAAAATGGAAAAGTACGATGCCCCGTCGATGCGCGCCGCTTCCTCGACATCCTTCGGCGTGGACAGAAACATCTGACGCAGGAAGAAGACGGCAAACGGCGTCATGAGCGCATAGGGCGCCGCCATGCCTTGGAAGGTGTTGAGCCAGCCCAGGTCACGGATAAGGATAAAGTTTGGAATGAAAAGAACGGCGCCGGGGATCATCGTTGCTGCGATGAATAGGAAGAAGAGCAGGTTGCGCCCGGGGAACCTCAACCGCGCAAAGGCGTAAGCGGCCGTCGCGCTAAAGAAGATCTGCGGGATGACCGCCAGCGCGGTGAAGATGGCGCTGTTGAGCAACGCGCGGAAGAAATCGATCTTCGCCATGCCGGTTTGCGTCAGGCGCGGATCGCTCGCATCCACAAAACCGAGCACTCGCTGAAAATTAAAGAGCGTTGTGTCCTGCGGAAGGACCGATCCCGCGCTTGTGAGCCAGGCGGTCGGGCCGCTCAAAGCTGTCTTGAGCGCGATCCAGATCGGGCCAAGCGAGATAATGGCCAGGATCACTAGAGCCGCATAACCAAGCCAGCGGCCAATGGGGAGTTTGGAAGATTTTTTCATTCGAATTATCCCAAGTCTGATTCTCCGGAGCGCAACACACGCATCTGAACGAGCGTGACGAGCACCAAACCCAGAAAGAGCACTGTCGACATCGCCGAGGCGTATCCCATCCGCATACTGACAAAGGCCTCCTGGTAAATGTACCAAAGAACTGTTCGAGTCGCTGTACCCGGACCGCCTTGGGTCGTCACAGCGATGGTGTCGAAGATTTGAAACGAGCCAATCACGCTCGTTACCAACACAAACACCAGCGTGGGTCGCAAAAGAGGCAGGCTGACTGACCAAAACATCCGCCATTCCGAGGCGCCATCAATCCGGGCCGCCTCATAAAGATGTTCGGGAATCGACTGCAGCCCCGTGTAGAAGAGCAGAGCAGTGTATCCCATGTGACGCCAAACGTTGATGAATGCGATCGTAGGCAGCGCCAGATTGGGATCGCTGAAGAAGGCGTGGCTTTCCAGACCTAGACCTTTCAAGACCACGTTCACAAACCCAAGGACCGGATCGAACATGTAGAACCAGATCATCGCGGCAATAACGTTGGAGACCAAGAACGGCATCAGCATGACCGAGCGGACAAAGACCGAACCGGTCAACCGCTTCAAGAGCACGGCGATCAACAGCCCAAGCACTGTCTGGATCGGAATGTTGTAAACTACGTAAAGGAACGTGATCCAGATCGACTTCCAGAACTTCTCGTCCTGGAAGAGCCGGATGTAGTTATCCAAGCCTACCCACTTCGGCGCTCGCAAAAGGCTCCAGTTTGTCAGGCCGATGTAAAAAGCCCGAATCGTCGGCAGAAGATAAAAGAACGTAAAACCGATGAGCGCCGGCGCAATAAACAACAAGCCGCAGAACGTTTCGCTCCGCCAGAAGCGCGCGGGCGTGACCGCCGGAGGACGCGGCGCCGCCGACGAGTCTGACAAGGTGGGAGTTGGGGTAGGCATGGAAGGTAAGTGACAGGTGCTAGGTGTAACTTTCAGTCAGAATGACACGTGCTAGTAATCTGTCAAAATATTTCTCAAGAATTTTGCACGCTGTGCGGACCGCCAAGAAGGGGGCACGTGTCTGAGCATTCAGGTTCAAGCGTTCCTGCCTTGTCTTTCTCGCGGGGATAGCTCTTTGCCTTCATGAATGGGGGACGGCGGAGTTAGCGCCGGCCAAGACACGCCAGCGGCGGGATCTGGGTCCGTTACCCGAAGATTTCTTGGCGTGCGCGCTAGATCCGACGCTTTGGGGGTCCTTTTCGAGGCGTTGAGGAAGATGTGGAATCGATTCTTCGGGCTTTTGCTCCGCAGGACTCTCGGATAATCAACTCGAGCGGAAGTGCATCTTGCTGGCTTCCGATCTCTTCTTTGTTCATCAGTCTGATCGCTGCCTGCGCGAAGAGTTTCCCGTGTTCGTAGGCGTGAGTGCGGAGGGTAGTGAGAGGAGGACACGCATAGGCTGCGCTGGGAACGTCATCGTATCCGACGACGGCGAAATCTCGTGGAATCGAAAGTCCGGCTTCGCGAATTGCCAGCATAGCTCCAATGGCAATGGTGTCGTTGCCGGCGAAAAGCGCTGTGCAACGAGCGTTGGAGGCCAATATCCGCTTCATGGCGAGGTAGCCGCTTTCAAAGGTAAAGTCCCCTGGAGCGACAAGCGCTTGATTGAACGGGAGGTTGGCCGTTTCGAGAGCCGCGCGATAACCTTCGAAACGCCGGCAGGCGGCCACGTAGTCCAGCGAAGCATGACAAATATGGGCAATTCGCTGGTGTCCGAGCGATATCAAGTGGCTGGTAATCTGGCAACTGGCTTGACCCTCCTGCGTTGTGATTGCATTCTCACCTGGCAGGTCGGTAGTTCCTGCAATTAGCACGGGAAACTTTGATTTGATGACCTTTTTCAGCGCAATATCACCCTTGCGAGGGTTGATGACGATCAGACTGTCAACGCGTTTGCTTTTCGCCAAGTTCGAATAGGCATCGTCGCCAGGCGGATCCTGAACGGCTTCCATGACCAGGCGGTAGCCTCGCTCGCGACACACTTCGTTCAGGCCATGTATCATGACTGCTACGAACGCGTCCACCGCGAGCAGGTCCGGGCGCGAAAAAACCAGGCCTATGCACCGGCTACGACCGGTAACGAGCATCTGGGCCGCTGAGTTTGGAACGTAGCCAAGTTTTCGGGCGGTCGCCAGAACGCGTTCCTTCGTCTTGGGACTGAGGTTGATTCCTGGCTGATCATTCAGAACGTGCGAGACAGTTGTGCGCGACACCCCGGCTTCTCGAGCTAGATCGTGAGTTGTGACCCGCCGCGTCATGATTTCCTATCGGGATTTCAATGAGGACCGAAAGGTTTTGAGAATCGGCCTGCCTTAAGTTGTTTGTGTTCGACGGCGAGTTCGTGACCCGGCCGGAGCGCCCTGGTTGTGAGTTCATGGCGACACATCAATGCAGCGCAGTCTTTCCGCCGGTTCTCAAGATTGTTCAGCGATTCCCAATTGACGCCCCCAACGACAACCTTCACGACATAATGATTGTCACGTGCTAGTAGCGTGTCAAATACTTCCTTGCTTTCAGACTTCGCCGCGCGCCCATGCGGCGGGCTCCCGAAGTTGGTAGAGCATCTCGCCGGCCTTCCGCACGAGTAGCACGCCTTCATTCTCGCGGTTGGCGAAGTCTTCGATTGCGACCGAATCCGGGTCGCGGTAGCCAAGATTGATCGTTTCGCAGGTTTCGCGTGGGATGCGCGTGGCGAGCGTCACTCTTGCGCGGCATTATTCGACGCCGTTTTCGAATTTCCCGATGCCGCGCACGTGCGTCGAATGCGCCAGTATCCCCCAGGGGTGATCTTTGAATTTGTCCCACTGTTTCAGGAAGTAATCACGGCAGTGGTAGCCGATCTTTTCGATCACGTGGCCGTGCGTTAATGAAACGCTGGATATATGCGGCGCGTAGATAATGAGCTCGCCGCCGTCCGCTAGCACGGGCTCCAGCTTGTACATGCACTTGCCGCCGATCCAAAGGTCGTCATACATCCCCGGTGCGCACGAGAGGATGGTGGAGAATGGCTTTTCTTTATAGAGGATGTGCAGCTGACGCGACAGTTCGCTCGCCTCGTTCCATGCGTCTTCCGGGCTGCCTGCAAACAGCCCCGCCAGGTCCGTGCCTTTGACGACCAGGCAGAAGCAAAGCTTCGGTACGCTGACCATCGAGGCGGCGTGGTCCACGACCTTGCGCACCGGCGTCCATTTGTTGCCGATGATCATCGGGTTGGTGACCACCGCGCCGAGCCAATGGAAAAAGTTCAGGACTTCGGGACCGCTCACGCCGGGGAAAAGGTATTTGTTGCCGCCGGAAAACCCGACGACTTCGTGCGGGAAGACCGGCCCGATGATGATGAGCTGGTCGTAGTCGAAGAGCCGGCGGTTCACGCGCACTTCCACATCCATTGCGAACAACCCACCTGAGAGCTCGCTGATTTCATTCGACGGGATGGTGCCTAGCGAGATCAGGGCATCGGGGTTCTGCCATTCGTGATTGATCAATTGGACACTTCGATAGCGTCTTATGCGCTCTTCGAGCGAGATGCCAAGGCGGTTGCAGATGGCTTTCTCGGTCATCGGCTGATGCGTGCCGAGCGCCACCATCACGTCGAATGCCGCCGTCCTCCCAGCGAGCTGCTCGTGCAGGGCTTTAAAGCAAAGGTCCACCGGCGCGGTGCGCGTGGCGTCGGGCACGATAAGCAGGACCTTCTGGTTTGAGTAGTCTCTGGCCGGGCAAGCCTGGGCTACGAGTTTCCGCACGTCCGCAGCGCCGAGCGCCGCGTCATTTGCGCAGAGTTTGCAGAGGACTGGCGAGGGCATCGGAGGGCTGGATCGTTCAGATGATATCACGAGGGAGGTCAATTCTTCGCGGGGCCTCCGAGGAACAATCAATTGGCCAAATGATTGAACAGCGACGTTACTTGGATAAGGCGCGATGAAAACATTCGAATATCGAAAATTTGGGCTTGAGAATCTTATCCTTGCGGACCGCCGCGAGCCAGGAGCTTCCGCGCACGAAGTCGTGGTCAAATTCCATGCGGCATCATTGAACTATCGAGACGTGATGTTCTTCAAGGGCATCTACAGACCCGATGCCAAGTTCCCGGCTGTGCCTCTATCCGACGGGGCAGGGGAGGTGATCGAGATCGGCGAAAACGTGACGCGCTGGAAAGTTGGAGACCGCGTTTGTCCGATTTTCATGCAAGGCTGGCTCGGAGGTGCGCTAACGCGGGAGAAAGCCCGGGCCGCACTCGGCGGTGGAGATTTGGACGGCGTGTTGCGTGAATACGGTGCGTTCGACGAGAACGGCCTGGTCCGCATTCCCGAGCATCTTTCTTACGAGGAAGCCGCGACACTGCCTTGCGCTGCTGTGACGGCCTGGCATGCGCTCGTCGAGTTCGGGAATCTCAAAGCGGGCGAGGCGGTCTTGACTCTCGGTACTGGCGGGGTTTCGACTTTCGCTGTCCAACTAGCCAAGCTGCATGGGGCTCGCGTCATCGCAACCTCGAGCAGCGATGAAAAGATTGCACGAGTCCGCAAATTGGGTGCAGACGACACGATCAACTACAAGAGCACCCCTGATTGGGATAAGGAGGTTTTTCGCCTGACTGACAAGGTTGGAGTCGATCACGTGGTGGAAGTGGGAGGAGCTGGGACGTTGCCGAAGTCATTGAATGCCGTGCGCATGGGCGGCAGCATCGCAGTGATCGGCGCTCTTGCGGGCGGCAGCGGGCTGGACCCTCTCCGCGTCCTGATGAAATGCGTTCGCCTGCAGGGGATTTTCGTTGGTTCGCGCGAAATGTTCGAGAATATGAATCGGGCGATCGCTCTGAACGCTCTGAGGCCGGTCATCGATCGGATCTTCCCCTTCGAAGAAGCGCGGGAAGCATTGGCGTACATGGAGAGCGGCTCACACTTTGGGAAAATCGTTCTCAAGTTCTGACGACCTGCGCCGATCGAGTCGGCTTTCGCGAGCGTTCAGGTTGTTTTCCCAGCGATCCACCGCCTCCCCAATAAATGCACTGGCATTTCGTGAATCAGCGGAGCTCCAACACGCGAGCAGTTTTACGAGACGGTAGATTTTTTTTGCTGAAGGAATTCCGATCATCTATGCTCGAAAGTTGGAGCAGGCGTGGCCGGAGAATCGAATAGTGTTGAGAGTGCCGAGAAAGGGCTCACAGTTCGACAGCCGTGCCTGGCCGCTCTGTATGGGTGATCATAGCCAGGATCACCAGCCGTCAGAGCTGAAATTTTGTTTATGAGTGACCAGCCTTCCCTCCCCGATCATTTTCCTCCGGACGAGCAAACGCTCGCGTACTTGCGGGCACTCAGTGTCCAGTATCCCAATACCGACGCCACGCTGGCCGCGATTGCTAATCTTCGAGCCGCTCTCACGCTGCCGAAAGGCGCCGTGCACGTGATCAGTGACATTCACGGCGAGTTCAAGAAGCTGATTCACGTGATCAAGAATGCTTCCGGCTGTTTGCGTCCGCTGGTTGAACACACGTTTGGCAAGCGCCTCACCGCCGGCGAAAAGCTCGACCTGCTCAATATCATCTACTATCCGCGCGAGACCTATGAGCACGTTCAGGATCGATTGCCCGACACTGCGGCGCGGCGCCAATTTCTGAGGCGCCAAATCCGGCTGGAAATCGAGCTGCTGCGCCAGCTCTCGCGCCATTACAGCATGGAGGCTATCGAGCGCGTTTTCCCCCAATATTACGAGACGTTGTTTCGGGAACTTCTCTTTGGTGCCTACCTCGAACGCTCTGAGGATTATGTCGACTCGATGCTCGACCAGTTCGTCGAGCATGAGCAGGAGCTCACGGCCCTGCGACTGATGGCGCGCATTATCCGCAACCTCCTTTTCTCCGAACTGATCGTAGCTGGCGATTTTGGCGACCGCGGTCCACGCATCGACAAAGCAATCGATTACGTCATGCGCCAGCCCAACGTCGCGATCACCTGGGGAAATCATGACGTTACTTGGATGGGCGCCTCACTTGGCCAGGACGCCTGCATCGCCAACGTTTTGCGGATTTCGCTGCGCTACCAGCGGCTTTTCCAGCTTGAGATGGGCTACGGGATCCCAATGGCGCCGCTCGAAAAACTGGTGCGGACCGTATGGTCTGACGATCCGGCGACCTGCTTTTCGTGCCACGGCAGGGGGATACGCGATGAGCTCTCCATGAGGCAGATGCAGAAGGCGATGGCGATCATCCAGTTTAAGCTCGAAAGCCAGGCGATCAGGCGAAACCCGGATTTTCACCTCGAACACCGCAACCTTCTGCATCAAGTCGACCGCCAGGACTGGACGGTGCCGATCGACGGTCACCGCTACGCAATGCTCGACCGAAATTTCCCGACGATTGACTGGAGCGACCCCTACGCGCTTTCGCCCGAGGAGGAAGAGTGCATGGCGCAGTTGCGGCACTCGTTCCTGCAAAGCCAGACCCTCCGGGATCAGATGCGTTACGTTGAGCACGAGGGAACGATGTATCTGGTGCGCGATTACAACCTGATTTTCCACGGCTGCGTTCCTGTGGATGAGGCGGGCAATTTCCTTCCTTTAACAGTCGACGGAGTCGAGTACCGCGGACGAGTCCTTTTCGAAACGCTTAGCCAGGTGGTTCATCGCGCGTTCCGCAACAAGGAACCGCGCCATCTCGACATGCTTTGGTATTTGTGGTGCGGGCCGCTTTCACCCCTTTTCGGAAAGGACAAGATTTCGACGTTCGAAAACTACTTCGTCGCGGAGAAAGAGGCGCGGGTTGAGACGAAAAATCCGTATTTCAAGCTGATCCACGAAAAGGGATTCTGTCGAAAGATCTTGGGCGACTTTGGCGTTGATCTCCAGCACGGTCTCATTGTCAACGGCCACGTTCCGGTCAAACTTGAGAAAGGCGAATCGCCCATTAAAGCCAGCCGTCAGGCCATCACTATCGACGGGGCGTTCTCAGAAGTTTATGGGGACAACGGCTTCACGCTCGTGCTCGATGCCGATCGCACCTATTTAGCGCAGCATCATCACTTCGAATCGATCAGCGAAGCGATCACGCAGGGCTCCGATATCATCCCAAAAATTCATGCCATGTGCGTCTTCGATCCGCCCCGGCGCGTTGCCGACACCAGCGAAGGCGAGTCCCTGCGGCACGAAATCGCAGCGCTGGAACTCCTGCTTCGCTCTTACGAGGAATATGTTCTTCCCGAAAGAACGGCCAGCGCTCGCGAATCGCTACGCCCTTAGCCTCCGCCTTTTCCGAAGCTGACCTCGAACAAACGTGCATTTTACTTTGACAAGATGTGCAATTCCTGGGAAAAGGCAGGTTGAAAAGGTCGACGCAGAGCCTGTCGTGCGCGATGTTGACCGTGCGAGAATCGCCGGACAAGTAAACCCTGGACTCGGAGTTAACCCCCAATGAGGCGTGAGAAAGTAGTTGATCGGATCGAAAATACGAAAGCCTGGGATTTTTTGGTTATAGGCGGAGGTGCGACTGGCCTAGGTGTGGCTGTGGACGCGGCCGCGCGTGGTTATCACACCCTATTGGTCGAACAGGACGATTTTGCGAAAGGAACGTCGAGCCGCAGTACAAAGCTAGTGCATGGCGGCGTTCGCTATTTGAAGCAGGGAAATATTTCCCTCGTCCTCGAAGCGCTCCGTGAGCGCGGATTGCTTTGCCAGAACGCGCCTCATCTCGTGCACCATCTTTCTTTTATTGTTCCAATATACAGCTGGTGGGAAGGACCGTTTTACGGAATTGGGATGAAGATCTATGATCGTCTCGCCGGCAAGCTTGGCCTCAGTCCTTCAAAGGTTCTCTCTCGTGAAGAGACGCTTAAGCGGATTCCGACGCTTGAACCGTCAGGTTTGCAACGGGGCGTCGAATATTATGACGGACAATTCGACGACTCGCGTCTGGCGGTCAACCTCGCTCAGACGATTTTCGATTTGGGCGGGGCCGCGATCAACTATATGCCCGTCAGCGGCCTTTTGAAAGACGAGGACCTGATCGTGGGCGCGACACTTCGGGACCTTGAGTCTGGCAGGGAGCACACGGTTAGCGCAAAGGTCGTGGTAAATGCGACGGGCGTTTTTACGGATTTTATCCGCAAGATGGACGAGCCTGAAGCAAAAAGCGTCGTCGCTGCCAGCCAAGGTTCTCATTTGGTTCTGCCAAAGTCCTTTCTTCCGGGCACGAGCGCGATCATGGTGCCGCATACTCCGGATGGCCGGGTGTTGTTTGCGGTGCCTTGGCATGATCACGTGGTCGTCGGCACCACCGATGTGCCCGTTGAAGAGATCCAACGGGAGCCGACGCCCACGGACGAGGAGATCGGTTTCATTCTCACGAATGCCTCGAAGTATCTCTCGAAGCCTCCTACGCGCAAGGATGTGCTGAGCGTTTTTGCCGGATTGCGACCCCTGGTGAAGGTCGGCGACGCAAAAAGCACGGCGGCTCTCTCCCGGGACCACACGATCATGATTTCCAATTCAGGCCTTCTCACCATTACGGGCGGCAAGTGGACAACATACCGCAAGATGGCGGAGGATGCGGTTGATCAAGCGCAAACCATGGCAGGTTTGGAAGAGCGTCCGTGCAAGACTGTGCATTTGCAGATTCATGGCTGGAGCACGCAGAAGATTGAGGCGCCAAGCCTGGGAGTTTATGGTGCCGACGCGCCGGCAATCGAAGAAATCGTAGCCGCAGAGCCTGCATTGGCGGAAAAGATTCACTCGGATCTGCCTTATATAAAGGCTGAGGTGATCTGGGCGGTGCGCGAGGAGATGGCGCGCAACGTAGAGGATGTTCTTTCACGGCGGACTCGCGGGCTCTTGCTTGGAGCGCGCGCCAGCATCGAAGCTGCGCCGGTCGTTGCCGACTTGATTGCGCGAGAGCTCGGCAGAGACGAGGACTGGAAAAAGAAAGCCGTCGAAGACTACCGAAAAGTCGCCCAGGGTTACGTTTTGCAGGACGGGTGAGCTTCTCGCATGCCAGCGTTCATGCTCTGCCTGAAGCCTTTGCTTTTGACTTTCGCGGCCGGCGCTCTTCATCCGTTGCAGAATCGTCGGTGTCCGGCCAGAGCAGAGCGCGAGCGGTCGGTTCGTCGACAATGAGTTCGCTCATGAGCCCACCGCGCAACGCGGCGCGAACTCCGACCGCTTTGGCTAATCCGGAGACAACGCAAAGCGCATGCTTCGCTCGCTTAAAGAGCGACAGGTCAGGTCCGCTTGCACGCGCATTGAGCGGAATATTGTCGTAAGAGCCATCGAATCGGAAAAAGACCGTGGCGATATCGCCTACCACTCCCTCATGCTCCAACTCGGCAGTGTCGTTCGGCTCCAAATATCCTCCGGCATGCACATAACTGGGAATGCGCGCATCGGGCGATCCAATGCTATAAATCAAGAGGTCCGCTTTGGAAGCCATTTCCTTGATCCGCTGAACGGAGCCCTCCTTCCACATCGCTTGCTTCGATTCGCGATGATCAAAGAAGGCCGGCACCGGGAAGAGGTGAGCGCGTCCCCCATAGTTCAAGGCGAAACGCGTATAGATGTCGCTAATGTAGAAATTGCTCATGCCGTAAACGTTGCCCGATCCGTTTAATTGCACGATGTCGACATGCACGCAGCGTTTCGGCGTCAAATGACGGGAAATCGCGTCAGTGGTCGTCCCCCATGCCAGACCGACGATCATTTCCGAGTGGATCAGGCTGTTTAAGTGTTTCGCGGCGTAGACCGACACAGATTTGAGCCATTCGTCCTCGGTCGAATTCAGCGGCACCGTCACCACCTTCACCGCCGGGATGTGAAAGCGATCCTGAATCTGACGCTCCAGTTCCTGAGGCTCTGCCTCCGGATCATGGACACGGATTTCGATCAAACCGGCCTTCCGTGCGTGAGTCAACAGGCGCGAGATCTTCGAGCGAGAAAGACCGAGCTCGCGAGCGATTCGCTCGGTCGTCAGACCCTGATAGTGATAGAGCCGTGCGACCTTGACCGCCAACGCGTTAAGATTTTCAGCTCTGGTCATGATCTGTTTGTCGGAGCGAGCGATTTTTGCGGTGTCAAGGCTGGCGCAGGCGCTGACAGAGAGGGTAGCGCGGACTCGCGAACCAAGAGCGCAAATCGTTAAAACTCATCAAGGAACTCATCGCATAAAAAACAAAGCTGCACAAATGTGCGATTGATATTGACGGCTCGTGCACATTACTCAAGTCTTTCGATCGTTGATCAATCTTCCCAGTTCGAACAACTGTGCATTTTTTTTGACAAAACGTGCAAATTCGTATAAAAGCGCGTCTCAAACACAACCACTATGACCCCCCTAATTGGTGAATTCGTCGGAACAATGTTTCTAATCATCCTTGGCGACGGCGTGGTCGCCAACGTGCTCCTCAACAAAAGCAAAGGCCAAAGCTCCGGCTGGATTGTGATAACCGCCGGCTGGGCTTTCGCGGTATTCGTTGGCGTCTCCGTCGTTGCGAGAATCAGCGGCGCGCACATTAATCCCGCCGTCTCCATCGGGCTCGCAGTCGTCGGCGCGTTTCCTTGGGCTCAGGTTCCAGGGTATATCATTGCGCAGATGTTGGGAGCATTTGCCGGAGGGGTGATCGTTTACCTCGCCTATCTTCCGCATTGGAAGGAAACCCAAGACCCAGGGCTTAAACTTGCCGTCTTTTGCACAGGGCCCGCTATTCGGAATACCCCCGCGAATTTCCTCTGCGAAGTCATCGGCACCTTCGTCCTGGTTTTCGCCGTGCTCGGCATGAAAACTGCCTTTGAGTTTCCGCTGAGCGGCGCGTCAGTTCCAGTCGATCTCGGTGCTCTCGGAGCTGTTCCGGTAGCAATTCTCGTCTGGGGTATCGGCCTTTCTTTGGGAGGACCCACGGGCTACGCAATCAATCCCGCTCGCGACCTTGGTCCGCGGATTGCCCATGCCGTCCTGCCAATACCCGGAAAGAGGGACAGCGATTGGGGTTATTCTTGGATTCCGGTCATTGCGCCGGTGGTTGGAGGCATAATCGCTGCCCTCGTCTATCTTTCCCTGGGCAAATATTAGTCCCCCAAGCGAATTCAATGTTGCTCTTGCTTCGCTGGGCTGGTTTCTCGTTCTGTTGCACAAACGTGCGATTGTTGTTGACGGATTGTTCGCCATCCCCTATTTTGTCTCAGTCGAGCAACCCGCCCGCGAGTGGCGAAGATATCTCTCATGCTAAGGGATTCTAATCATGGCGCGGCGAGGTAGCATCATATTTAGCTTATATCTCCCAGACAATCCCTCCTATAACGCTTCAACATTTCTAATATTATGGCCAAATACGTTGCCGCAATAGATCAAGGTACAACCAGCACCCGCTGCATGATTTTTAATCACGCAGGCGAGTCCGTAGCGATTCACCAGCTTGAGCACGAGCAAATCTATCCTAAGCCTGGCTGGGTAGAGCACGATCCGTTGGAAATTTGGGCGCGCACAAAGGATGTGATCGAAGGCGCGTTGCAAAAAGTCGCCGCCACTCACGCCGACATTGCCGCGGTGGGTATCACCAACCAGCGCGAGACAGCCGTGGTCTGGGATAGAAAGACCGGCAAACCCTACCACAACGCCGTGGTCTGGCAAGATACGCGCACCGACAAGATCTGCAATGAGCTGGCCAAAGATGGCGGTCAAGATCGCTTCCGGGCACAAGTCGGCTTGCCTTTGGCCACCTACTTCTCCGGCCCCAAGATCAAATGGCTGTTGGATAACGTGGACGGCCTGCGGGCCGCCGCCGAGAGAGGCGACGCTATCTTCGGCAATACTGATACCTGGGTCATCTGGAACCTGACCGGCGGCCCCAACGGCGGTGCCCACGTGACCGAGGTGAGCAATGCCTCGCGCACCATGCTAATGGACCTGGCTGGGACACACTGGGATGACGAAATCCTGAAGATCATGACCGTCCCCAAGTCAATGCTGCCCGAAATTCGTCCCTCCAGCGACCCTAGGTTTTATGGGCACACCCTTCCGGATGGTCCCTTTGGCGGCCGCATTCCGGTTTGCGGCGACCTGGGCGACCAGCAAGCGGCCATGGTGGGTCAAACATGCTTCAGTGCCGGCGAAGCCAAAAACACCTATGGCACCGGCTGCTTTATGCTCCTGAACACTGGCCCAAAAATCGTCCCCTCCAAGCACGGCTTGCTGACGACCTGCTGCTACAAGTTCGGTGACCAGCCAACAATCTACGCTCTGGAAGGTTCCATCGCCATCACCGGTGCGTTGGTGCAGTGGCTGCGCGATAACCTGAAGCTAATTGAAAAGGCTCCCGACGTCGAAGGCTTGGCTCGCACGGTCGAAGACAACGGCGGTGTCTATTTTGTGCCTGCGTTCTCCGGACTCTTTGCGCCCTACTGGAGGAGCGACGCCCGTGGCGTCATCGCCGGTTTGACCCGCTACGTTAACCGGGGTCACATTGCGCGAGCCACGTTGGAAGCGACCGCTTTCCAGACCCGCGAAGTGTTGGATGCCATGAACGCCGACTCCGGAGTGCCTCTGACAGCGCTTAAGGTTGACGGCGGCATGGTCCACAACGACCTGCTCATGCAAATCCAGGCCGACGTGTTGGGCGTGCCAGTCATTCGGCCCAGAATAGCCGAAACCACAGCTCTGGGCGCGGCTTACGCCGCGGGCTTGGCCGTTGGCTTCTGGAAAGACACCGAGGAAATGCGGGCCAACTGGGGCGTGGACAAAACATGGGAACCCGCGGCAGATGATACGGCTCGCACTAAACAGTACAAAGAGTGGAAGAAAGCCGTCACCCGCACTTTCGATTGGGTTGAGCAGTAATTAGGTTGACGGCAGCGGGAATGGGTGCTTGACGCCACACATAGGGCTGGCCGGCGCCACAGGGCGAAACAGGCATGCCTAGGATCCGCGAACTCATCGTTTGCGAATGTTCGCTTCCCATTCGCAGCTCTCGCGGCCGATTCTGCCCGTCCTAAACTTCGCCGGCCGGGTGGCCATCGTTATTCGGAATGACCGGTATTGACGGCCACACGTCTGAAACAATAAGATTTCAATTCATCGAAATAGTTTCGGTGAAAAGTGTTACGTTATGAAAGCTAAAGCTTTAAAAGTATTTGACGTTACTATTATTGGTGCTGGCGTCATCGGAGCGGCCATCGCCAGAGAACTGTCAAAGTATCAGTTAAAAGTCGCCATCGTCGAAGCGAATATTCAAGTGGCCGAAGAGACGTCGGCAGGGAATTCGGGCGTTATTCATGGCGGATTCGATCCAACTCCGGGAACGCTCCATGCAAAATTCAATGTTTCAGGCAGAAAAATATACGAAAAGGAATGGTTTAAGGAACTTGACTTTCCCCGCGCGAAAGTTGACTCGCTAGTCCTGGCTTTCGATGATTCGGAAGAAGAAGAGATCAAGAAACTCTATGAGCAGGGGCTTGCTAACGGTTTGGCGCCAAATGAGCTGCAAATTCTCAACCGGGAGCAATGCCTGCAATTAGAACCTAATCTCAATCCGGAGGTTATTGCGGCATTGCTCTGCACTTGTTCCCATATTGTCGATCCAGTTGCCCTAACTAATAGCCTCGTTGAAAATGCCATTTTAAACGGAGCTGCAATATTCTTAGGAAGTAAGGTTCAAAGTATTGATAATACATCAGATAATTTTGTCATCGAGGCTCTCAATTATCATAATCAAACAGACATTTATCACTCCAGATTCGTCGTTAATGCGGCTGGTCACTATGCCGACGTAATAGCAGATATGATCAATGCCAGAGATTTTACCCTTAAAGCCAGAAGAGGGCAGTATCGAATTCTCGAGAAAACTGAGAGGCATACAATCAATAATCATATTCTATTTATGGCGCCAACGATTCACGGCAAAGGAGTCATTGTGGCGCCTATGCTAGACGGTCATGTATTAGTTGGGCCTACCGCTGAAGAGGGCATTGCCAAGGAAGATACCAGATTGGTGACGATCGAGAAATTTGCAGAGATCGGCATTATCGGTAAAAAGATCATGCCTGGCTTGAGGATAGAAAAGACTTGTGGTGTCATGAGTGGCTCTCGTTCCATTTGTGTAGAAAGCGATGATTTTGTGATTCGTCCCTCCAGCAAGGATCGACGTTTCATTCACGTGGCGGGTATTAGTTCGCCAGGCTTATCAGCTGCACCGGCAATCGCCCGTCAAGTAATCTCTTTTATCAAGGCTCAATCCAAACTGGTTGCCAAGGCTGACTTCATCAGGAAGCAACCGGTAACGGTTCCGAACAGGGGCGAGGCTTTAAGGAGCGTGTTTGAAGGGTAGAAGGTGTCCGTGGCGCGGTCCGGCATGGCGCTAAGAACCGTCGGGGGTATGAGAGTCTGAAGGATGGGCGCAGCCTGGGGCCGCATGAAGGGAGCGATTGAGGAGTTGGGAGTTTCGCCCGGGCGAGGGAATCGGTTTGGGCAATTTCGAACGCTGGATCGGTAGGCGGTGGCGCGCAGGGGAAGGGCTGTTGATGGAGGTTGGGCCGGCAGGGATGCGGCCACGCCGGTATCGCGATCGGTGGGATTCGCGGGGGGAGCCTGATGGAAAATGGAAAGCGGCCATCATGCTTTGATGAAATCTCAGGGGACCATCTTGCCGTGATTGCATTCGGAGGGCACATTGCATGTGCATTTGCACCGCCGGCAGAGGCGGGCCTTTGAACGGACTATGAAAAAGCTCTTCCACGATCGGATTGAAGCGGGCCGCCTGCTGGCGGAGATTCTTGGCAGGTATGCCGATTGCGCGGGCGTTTTAGTCCTGGCGTTGCCGCGGGGTGGCGTGCCGGTGGGTTTTGAGGTCGCGAAATCTCTCAATGCTCCTTTAGACATCTTCGTTGTGCGCAAGCTGGGCGTTCCCGGGGATGAGGAACTGGCGATGGGCGCGATTGCGAGCGGCAATGTGCGCGTGCTTAATGACGAAGTCGTCCGCTCGTTCGGAGTATCGAGCAGGGTGGTGGACGCGGTCGCGGAAAAGGAGAGCATTGAACTGAAGCGCCGAGAGCGCTTGTACCGTGGTGATACTCCCGAGCCGGATGCCACCGGAAAAACAATCCTCCTCGTCGACGACGGAATCGCGACAGGATCAACAATGCGGGCGGCGGTTGCCGCGCTGCGGCAGCAGGGCCCGTCCCGAATCATCGTCGCTGTGCCGGTGGCGCCTCCGGCGACCTGCAAGGAGCTGCAAACGGAAGCCGACGAAGTAGTCACCGTCATCGCGCCGGAGAATTTCTATGCCGTCGGACAATGGTATGAGATTTTTGACCAGACGACCGACGGGCAGGTCACAGAGCTATGCAAACGGTCAAAGCGCGGGGACCTTGGATGAGTCGTGAACGGTTCGAAAGCGGTCTTCAGAAAGCTGCGGACACCAAGGCTTCCAAGACGAAGACCGTAAAAATCAGCGCGGTTACCCAAAAGCAGCTTCTGGCGTTCCTCTTAGATCGCCGCTCGTATTCGCATCGTCCAAGGAGTGTCCGGCTGATTGAGACACACGCTTCCTACGTTTACGTGGCGACGCCTTATGTTTTCAAAGTGAAGAAGCCGGTTAACTTGGGATTTCTCGACTTTTCGACGCTGGAAAAGCGTCGCTACTTCGCCGAACGGGAGATATCCCTCAACCGGCGGCTCTGTTCGGATGTCCATCTGGGAGTTGTCCCCATTTATTTGCGGGAGGGAGATCTGACGTTCGACGCCGGAGGTGTAGTGGTTGAGTATGCCGTTAAGATGCGCAAGCTTGAGGACCGCTACTTCCTCGCGCGGTTGTTGAAACGCAACAAAGTCGGGCGCGGCGAACTCGATCGCATCGTGACAACCCTCAAGGCATTCTATGAATCTCAGAAGCCGTCCGATGAAATCGTCAGATGGGGCCGCGTCGACAGACTGAGAATCAGTACGCGCGAAAACTTCCGCCAGGCGAAGATGTTCGTGGGCACAACGATTTCAATGCCCGCGTTTGAGACGATCCGCCTCTACACAAACCGTTTTTACGTGCGCCGCTCCCGGCTCCTTGAAAGCCGCGTGCGCGAACGGCGGATTGGCGATTGTCATGGCGATCTGCATCTGGATCACGTTCACCTCACTCCCACGCGGATTTCGATCTACGATTGCATCGAGTTCAACGACCGTTTCCGATATATCGATCACGCCAACGATATCGCCTTCCTGGCGATGGACTTCGACTATCAGGGAAGACGCGACCTGTCGCGCTACTTGACGAAACGGATGGCGGACGCGCTGCGTGATCAAGGCATTCTGGAGCTGATGGATTTCTACAAATGCTACCGGGCCTTTGTGCGCGGCAAAGTTGAGAGTCTTCAAGGCGCGGGCACTTCTCTTGAGAGGGACCGAACGAAGAGTCGCGCTAAGGCCCGGCGGTATTTCCAGCTTGCTTTGCAGTATGCGGTTTGCGGTTCTGAACCAATGGTTGCCATCATCATGGGGCGTGCCGGTTCCGGTAAGAGCACTCTGGCAGCTTCGTTGGGACGGGAATTGGGCTGGGAGGTCGTCTCCTCGGATCGAACGCGCAAGGAACTTGCCGGCGCTCCGCTTTATAAGCGCGGCGGAGCAGTCGTGCGTCGACGACTTTACACCGAGGCGATGGCAAACAAGACGTATAATGCTTTGATTCGGAAGACCACGAAGCGGGCTCTGGAGGGGCGCAGCTCGATTCTCGACGCGACGTTCGGCCGTCGTAGCCATCGGGAAATGGTCAAACACCGGCTTGAGAGGAAAGGGATTGGCTATCGTTTTGTGGAGGCTCGGGCGCCGGATGCCGTCGTGAAGCAGCGGTTGGCGCGACGCGATGGAAAATCGCGGGAGATCTCCGATGCCCGCCTCGAGGATTTCGAAAAATTGAATCAATCCTATGAACGGCCGGTCGAATTTACGGCGCGGGAGCTCGTGGTCGTGAGCACGGCGAAGGTCCTCGAGGTCACGACGGCGGATACCTTGAAAGCGCTGGCACAGCATCCGTCCTAGAGGACGAGCGGAGCGCAGTTCTGCGCGGAAAATCGAATGCATCGGCAATGACTGGAATGTGATACATCTCAGAGCGCATGGAAGAGACTCCTCAAGATATTGCTGACGTTCGCAGGGACTACCTCTCTCGGCGATTGCAGCGTGGCGACCTTCTCGCGGATCCCGTCGCACAGTTTACCCTCTGGCTCGAAGACGCGTTTCGCGCCGGCGTCATCGAGCCAAATGCCATGAGTCTTGCAACGGCCTGGAAGGACGGACGGCCCTTGGTTCGCACCGTCCTGCTGAAGGGGGTGGACGCGCGGGGATTCGTTTTCTTTACGAATCTTGAGAGCCGCAAGGCGCGCCAGCTTGCTGAAAATCCCAAAGCATCGCTGCTTTTTCCCTGGCTTGCGCTCGAGCGTCAGGTTATCGCCACGGGTTCTGTATCGAGGCTTCCCATTGCGGAGGTTCTCAAGTATTTCGCGACGCGTCCGCGCGAAAGCCAGCTCTCGGCATGGGCGTCTCCGCAGAGCAGCAAGATTTCCTCGCGCAAGGTCCTTGAAATGGAATTGGAGCGAATGAAACGCAAGTTCTGCTCGGGGAAAGTGCCGCTTCCCTCATTCTGGGGTGGCTACAGGATGAAACCGGAAACGATTGAATTCTGGCAGGGTGGCCCAAATCGGTTACACGATCGCTTCGAATATACCCGGCAGTCGGATGACTCGTGGGCTATTGAGCGCCTGGCTCCTTGAATTCGCCGAGCAGGTGCATGATGGCACGGGAGAGCCACTAATGGCTCTGGTCATCCAACTCGTCGGCACATTGCCGGACCGACTCGGAGATAGCGACCTTGAACGCTTCGGAGCGATCGAGCGTGCGCAGGCTGTCTGGCAGTCTCGCGAGCTGGGTTGCCGCGTATTGCCGCAGGGAGGATAGTGGTTGGGGAGTGGCGAGCCGCTTGCCGTCGCGCATGACCGGTATCAGCAAGGCTTCAGCCGGCAGGGCCTCCTGACGAAAAGCCAAGACATCGCTGGCGATGCGGCTAAAGCTATCGAAGCTGCGGTATACCTGTTTGCACCCCGGCCAGGTCGCCTTTCCCTCAGAGTATTTTCGACGCGGACGTCCCGCGTATTCCTGCAGTTTGTAGGCGCAGTCGAGGTAAGGCGCGTCGGATGAAGTATCCAGTCGCGTTCCGAGTCCGAAGCCGTCGATCGGTGCTTCGTTGCTGATGAGATCGCGCAAGGCGTACTCGTCAAGGTTGCCGCTTGCGAAAATGGTCACGTTGTGCAGACGAGCCTCATCGAGAATCGCGCGCACGCTGGCCGCGTGCCTGCCGAGATCCCCGCTGTCAATGCGCACACCCTTGATTTTTATGCCGCGCTCTTTCAATTCTGCCGCCAGATCTGCGACCTTAATGGCCGCGGCCTTTGTGTCATACGTGTCGATCAGCAGGACAATGTCTCCGGAATTCGCATCGGCAAAATGCTCGAACGCCTCAATCTCGTTGTCATGCGCCTGAATGAACGAGTGCGCCATTGTGCCATAGAGCGGAATATCGAAAAGCCGGCCGGCGAGAACGTTCGACGTTCCGTCGAATCCGGCGACATAGCTGGCGCGAGCCGCCATAAGGGAGGCCTCTGCGCCCTGAGCTCTGCGCAGGCCAAATTCCACAAGCAATTTACCGGGCGCGGTCAGCACCGAACGGGCAGCCTTCGACGCGATCGCCGTCGGGAAGTTGAGGAGATTGATGAGTCGCGTTTCGACAAGTTGCGCCTCCGGCAAAGGCGCGATCACCTGCAGGATTGGCTCTTCCGCAAAAAACACGGTGCCCTCCGGCATCGCGTTCACGTCCCCGGTGAAACGCACGTCCTTAAGCCAGCGCAGGAAGCCGGACTGGAACTGCTGCGTTTGCGCGAGCCACTCGATGTCTTCCCGCGAAAAGGCCGACTCTTCAAGATAGGCGAGGGCCTGATCGAGTCCGGCGGCGACAAGAAAATTGCGCTGAGCTGGAAGCCCGCGAATAAAGAATTCGAAAACCGCCGTCTCGTGCATTCCGTGCTGCCAGTAGGCTTGCAGCATAGTGAGTTGGTATCGGTCGGTCAGCAGTGCGCCATAATCCGTGTTCACAACGCAACATCTTGCAATTGGATAGGTTTCGCGCCCAGCCGGATCATTTCCTGCTCGGCGTTTTGGCTATCGTCTGGTTGCACGTTCACGCCGCGGATCGCATCGAGAAGAAGGAACGTCTTGAAGCCAAGGGCAAGCGCGTCCTTTACGGTGCTCAAGACGCAATAGTCGGTCGCAAGTCCTCCGATAAAGAGGCGGGACACGCGCGACGCTCGCAGGTCCGCCTCGAAATTCGTTGTGCCAAAGTCCGAGTAGTATTCGAGTTCGGGTGTCGTTGCCTTCGAGACGATTGTGATTGGAGCGGTGAGTTTGAGTTCCGCCGAGAAGGCCGCGCCATCGGTGCCGGCTACGCAGTGCGTGGGCCAGGGTCCGCCGTATTCCTTAAACGAGCAGTGATCGGGAGGGTGCCAATCACGCGTCAGGTAGATCGGCAGTCGCCGCTTTTCGAAGGCAGCGATGTAATGGTTGAGTATCGGGAGGATCTCGTCGCTTTGCGGCACCGCCAGCGCGCCTCCTGGCAGAAAGTCGTTTTGCGCATCGACGATGACAAGCGCATCGCCATCGACCAGCTCGATTGTGGTTCGTTCGGGGCCACTCATCATGAAATTTCGCTCAGGTCTTGTGTGAACGCCAGCGTATTGAGCAGCGCCGATTCTCCCGGCGCTGGCGCCACCGGTGACTTGCCGAGACCCTTAGGATTGATTTATTCGTCTCTGCCTGCGGGAAATGGCGGCGAAAACGCTCATCCCTGGCATCGATTAAAACCAATAGCGAGCTGCATTCCATGTTGAAGCGCCGTTTCTTCGAGCGTGACCCGCTGAGTTGCGCGCGGGAACTGATTGGGTGCACGCTGGAGTGGGGCGCTCTCAGCGGAATCGTGGTCGAAACGGAAGCTTATGATGTGGACGGCGATGAGGCGTGCCATACGGTCTTTCGTCCAAGTGCGAGAGTTTTTGTCACGAGCCATCAGGCGGGAGCGGCCTATGTCTACTTCAATTACGGAGTGCACTGGATGCTTAACGTCCTCGTTAAGGGAAAGCGTTTGGGCTTTGTGCTGATTCGCGCGCTGGAGCCGATCAAAGGCATCGAGCAGATGAAGAAGGCGAGAGGAACACAAGATTTGAGGCAGCTTTGCTCCGGACCTGGAAAGCTTACGATGGCGCTGGGGGTGACCGGCGGACACCATGGCAGAGACTTGTGTGCGGATCCCGCGTTTTCATTCTCAACCGGGCGGACGAGTCAGAAAATTGGGATTTCGCCACGCGTGGGAATTTCGCGCGCTGCGGGTCTTCCGTGGAGGTTTTACGCAACCGGCAATCCGCATGTAAGCCACTCGTAACTTGTGAAGGCCGGGCGGGATGGAAATAATCCCGCCCGACCCCGAAACTGAATTATTTTGACATTCCTACGCTGGGCGGCGGCGGTGGTGGCGCGTGCGACTTGCTGGCGCACGCTCCAAGGCTCAAACTGGCGGCCGCGAGCGCGAGTGCAGCGAAGACTTTGACGAGTTTCACGATGATTTCCCCTCCTTTCGTAGCAGGTTGCTGAGGGGGACTTTGGCAAAACCGAACCATCTGACAACAACAACCTCAAAAAATCATGCTTCCTGCAGCCAGTCGTATTCGATGGTCTTGAGCCGCTTTTCTTTTGATCCGAGCCTGGGGACGCAGGAAATGAGTGCTTTGGTGTACGGGTGCTGCGGATTTCTAAGGACGCTTCCGGTATCCCCGTATTCAACTATCTCACCGCGGAACATCACAGCAAGCCGGTCGCAAAGGCCGCCGATAATCGCGATGTTATGTGTGATGAGAATGAGCGCCATCCCGAACTCGGCTCGCAGGCGCTTCAACTCGTTTAAGATTTGTGCCTGAATGGTCACGTCAAGCGCGGTGGTGGGCTCGTCGGCAACAAGAAGGGCTGGCCTGCAGCTCAGTGCCATGGCGATCATTGCGCGCTGCTGCATGCCTCCGCTTAGCTGATGCGGGTAGTCCCGCATGCGCCGTTCCGGGTTAACGATGCCGACGGCTGTCAAGCATCGGACAATCTCAGCACCCACGTCTTCAACTTCAGGACGATGCAGCCGGATGGCTTCGGCGATCTGGCTGCGAATGGAATAGACGGGATTCAGCGAAGTGGAGGGTTCCTGAAAGATGTAGGCGATGCCGCCGCCGCGGATGGCGCGCAGGCGTTGAAGATCCATTTTGAGAACGTGCTCTCCACGGAAGATGATGTCGCCCTGGACGATTTCTGCCGGAGGTTCGGGAAGGAGTCGGGTAAGGGACAGCGCGGTAACACTTTTTCCGCTTCCGCTCTCTCCCACGATGGCAAGCGACGCCCCTTCCTTCAGAGAGAATGAGACATTCTTCACGGCATCGACGAACCCCTCGTCGGTGCGAAATCGGATCGAGAGCTGATGGATTTCGAGCAGGTTGGGCGCGGTCATTTCTTTTCTGAGCGGGTCTCGGACGCCTGGCGCAAGGCGTCACCGGCGAGGTAAAACGAGAGAGCGGCGACAAAGATCGCAAACCCGGGAAAAACGATCAACCACCAGGCGTCGAGGAGGTAGGTCTTGCCATCGGTGATGATGTTGCCCCAGGTCGCCTGTGGAGGCTGGACGCCGAAACCCAGGAAGCTCAGGCTCGCCTCTGTAAGAATCGCTTCGGGAATTCCGAGGACAGCGGTCACGATAATCGGAGCAGCGGCGTTGGGCAGGATATGGCGAAAGATAATCAAGAGGTTGCCTTGACCGAGCGTGCGGGCCGCACGCACATATTCGCTTTCACGCAAGGTCAGGAACTCAGCGCGCACGAGTCGGGCCGTCCCCGTCCAGCTTACGAGGCCAATCACCACAATAACGTTGATGATATTTGGACCAAGCAAAGCGACGGCGGTGAGAATCAGAAAGAAGGTCGGAAAACAGAGGATGGCATCAACGATGCGCATGACGACGTTGTCAACCCATCCGCCAAGGTACCCGGAAATCGCGCCAACGGTGACGCCGATAAACAGCGACACGGCCACCGCGATGAAGCCGACGGTAAGCGATATATACGAACCGTTTAATATCCGCGAGAAAACGTCGCGTCCGAGATTGTCGGTGCCCAGCCAGTGAGTCATGCTGGGCGGTTTAAGCTTGAGCGCGAGGTTTGTGGCATTCGGATCTTGGGGAAAATAGTTTCCAGACCAGGCACAAAGGCCCGTGACGACTGCGATGACAAAGAACAAGGCAACGATCATAGCCGCGGCCGCGCCGACCGTGTTGCGGCGAAAGCGCCGCCAGACGCGGCGGCTCGGACTGGACAAGATCCCAGCTCGAAGCTCGGCTGCTGGTGCTCGGAAATCTGCTACCATTTTACTCGAGACGAACCCGGGGATCGACGACGGCGTACAGGACGTCGGAAATGAGATTTCCGAGCAGGACGAGTGCAGCGACGATAAAGTTCAGCGCCACCAGAGTCGGGTAGTCTCGCTCGAGAACGGCCTCGTAACCGAGGCGGCCGAGCCCTGGATAAGCGAAAATTGTTTCGATGATGATCGAGCCTCCGATGAGGCCGGGCAGGAGCCCTCCGATACCGGTAATCAGCGGGCGGATGGAATTGCGAAGCGCATGCTTATAGAAGACGGTTTGCTGCGCCAGACCCTTGGCGAACGCCGTGCGAATGTAGTCTTCGCGCATGGTCTCGATCATGCTTGCGCGAATGAAGCGCGACTGTGCGGCGACCCCTCCAATGGAAAGCACCATCGCAGGCAGGGCAATGTGCCAGAAACGGTCCAGCCATAGCGTCAGAACATTTGGGAAATTGATGCCATAGGTCTGTGTGCCAAGAATCGGAGCATTGGTAAATTTCACGAGGCCGATAACGATCAAGTTCGAAATCCAGAAACCCGGAAGCGCAATGAAGACGAAAGCCAAAACGGAGGTGAGCACGTCGGGGAGCTTGCCGGCGTGTTTCGCCGCGTAGACGCCGAGCAGAAGGCCGAAGGTCAGTGAGATAAAGATCGCGAGAACATTGAGAGACACCGTGGCGGGGAGGCGCTCGGCAATTCGTTTTAGGACAGGCCGGTCGTCCTTGATGCTTTTCAGACGGCCGCTGAAAAGGTCGCGCATGTTGAGCCAGTATTGTTCGTAGAGTGGGCGATCGAGATGGAACTTCTTCTTGAAAGCCTCCTTGACCTGCGGAGTGATTCTTGGATTGAGCTCTCCCCAAGGATAAGGGCTTCCAGGAGTCAGCGTAATGATGAAGAACGAAATGATGCTGATGAGGAAGAGCAGCACAACACTGATCAAGAGACGTCGAAGAATGAAGGTCAGCATGGCGGCAAGTGAGGTCGTTTCATTTTGGCAGCAGGTCCGCGTATTCCGGCCGGTAAAACCAGTCCATGTAGTATCCCCAGCCTGCCTTGGTCATCTCTACAGGGGTATTGATCCATCCGCCCTGGCGGTCCGGGCGCCGGATTCGGTAGCTGTCCTTCCACATCACCGATGTTCCTTCGGGCACATAGAGGAACAAGTAGGGTTGGTCGCGATAGATCGTGCTCTGTATGAGGCCTGCGAGCTTAATGATTTTCTCGCGGCCATATTCCTCGCGGATATTTACGAGCAATTTGTCGACTTCGGGATTCTTGTAATTGACGACGTTGAGCTGTTCCGGATTGTTTTGGGAGGAGTGCCAGATTTGGTATTGGTCGTAATCGGGGCCGAGCGCCCAACCGAGCACCATCGCGTCGAAGTTTGCCTTGTTTATAAAGTTCTTCAAAAAGACAGCCCATTCGTAGAGCTCGATCCTCACTTCGATTCCGAGCTTCTTGAGATCGTCCTGGACGAGCGTGGCGATATCACGTCGGATTTCGTTGCCGTTGTTGGTGATCAGGGTGAAAGAAAACCGCTGTCCGTCCTTCTCGAGGATTCCGTCTTTCCCCGGTTTCCAGCCGGCATCGGCGAGAAGCTGGCGCGCTTTCTCAGGATTATATTCGAAGGGTTTGACGTTCGGATTGAAGAACCACATCTTCGGAGTGAAGATTCCGGTGCTCTGGACGCCGTGGCCGTAGAGAATATATTTCACCATTTCGGGGACGTTGACGGCATGGGCAAGCGCCTGCCGTATTCTCTCATCCTGGAAGATCTGGCGCCGCAGGTTCCAGCCAACGTAGGTGTAGGAACTGCTTGGTGACGAAAACAGATCGAAGCGCTTATCTTGCTCGAAGTTTCCGACAGCCCATGGGTCGACGCTCCAAAAGTCCACTTGCCGGGTTTCAAAAGCCAGCCGGAGCGCGAGCTGGTCTGGAAGCACCCGAAAGACAATGGAATCAAGCCAGGGTCCCGGCGCGTCGAAGTAGTCCGGATTGCGAGTGACGCGAAGATATTCGTTCGTTTTCCACTCGTCGAATCGAAACGGCCCCGTTCCCACGGGATTCCGATTGAAGTTGACTGCCCACCAGTCCGGCGGTTTGCCTTCGAGGATGTGAGCGGGCAGTATCCCGATCATCCAACTGCTCAGAGCGGGCGAGTAAGGTTTCCGGTAGATGACGCGGACGGTGTGGGGGTCGGGCGTGTCGATCCGAAGAATGTAAAGAAAGTCCGGTTTGCGCGGGGACGCGGTGGCGTCGTCCATGATGGCGCGATAGGTGAATGCGACATCGCGCGACGTGAAGGGCTGGCCATCGTGCCAGCGGACGTCGTCCCTTAACGTAAAGGCGACCTCCGGCTCCGCCAGGAATTGCTCGGTTTGCACAACTACTGCGCGGGCCTTGAGTTCGGGTTTTGTCGAGAGGAAGTCTTCGAGTTTCTTTAGGAAGTCGTCGGGATTTCCGGCTACTGTGACTTCAAAGGCGCCGGATGATTCGATCCATTCCCGGACGATCTCTGAAGCGTCGGACGCGCTGCGGAACGCATCGAGGGTATCCTTTGCCTTGTCCTGCAAATCCACGCGCACGATATGAAGAGGGACAATCGTCGACGCGTCGAATAGGGAAACGATCTTTCGCGAATTATCCATGCCCGGCTCACCCAGTTCAAGCAGCAGGCGGCTGTCCTGAATACTCACAGAGGTCAATTTCCAGTCCTGCCAGCGGGGGTTTTCGGCTTGAACCTTGAGCAGCGCGCTAAGGGCAGCGTTGGGATCCGAGAAGAAAATTGTCGTCGTTTGGCTTAGCGTAAACGATTTCGCGAGATCGGTCGTGATTTCGAGATTCTGATCGTATTTGAGCAGTCCGTTAAAGATCACGGCCTGTACCTCGCCCGCCGCGGCATCGGCCTGCTGAATAGGATTGAGGGTGGAGGGTTCGCCGAGGGTGCCGATGGACATCTCGTTTTTCTTTTTCGTCGAAAGCAAAGAGACATTGATGAACGACGCCGCGATCAGAGCGAGCAGCAACGTGGGAAGTCCATAGACAAATATGCGAATCACCGTGGCGCAGGATAGCGAGGCGCCCGTTCGACGCAACGCAATGAATTAAATGTTGTGGTGAGCGCGAATGAGAGAGCCAGAAATTCTTGCCACTGGCTCATTGTCGCTTTGCCCATGGCGCTCGCTGCGGTGCGCTTTGGCTTGAGGGTGCGAGGTTTTCCGCCCCGGCGAAGAGAAGGCTTGCCGTCGAGAGGGAGAATTCGCCGGTTGTGCATGTCCCGCGGCTGTGCTTATCTAACTCGTTTGCACATGAACGTTGTTGTTGAATCCCAGCCGAATTGCCTCGTCACGCTGCGCGTCGAGCTGCCATCCGATCAGGTTTCCAAAGAGTGGTCGAATGTTGCGCGCAATTTCCAGCGCGAGGCACGGATTCCCGGCTATCGCCCGGGCAAGGCCCCGCAAGCGCTCGTTGAAAGCCGCTTTGCAAAGAATATCAAGGACGAGCTAACCTCCAAGCTTCTGCGCGAAAGTCTCAACGATGCCATACGGGAAAACAATCTCCGCGTGCTTTCCGTCTCGCAGGTCGAAAATGTCGAGATTGCTGACGACCGAACCATGCGCTATCGCGCGACGGTTGTGACTGCTCCGGAATTCGAACTGCCGGATTATTCCTTCATACCTGCTGAGATCGCAAAGGAGAAGGTCACCGAGGAAAGCGTCCTGCGATGGATCGATCAGCTTCGCGAACCGCATGCTGCCTACACGCCAGTCGAAGGGCGCCCGCTAGCAATGGGCGACTATGCGGTGCTCACCTACTCGGCGATGTTCAATGGAGCACCACTCGGCGAAGCCATTTCCGAGGCGCCTGCGCAGCTCCAAGGCCGCCGGAACGCTTGGATTCTCATGGACGACAGCACTCTTTTGCCGGGCTTTTGCCAGGCGATGGCAGGGATGAGCGTCAATGAGGAACGGTCCTTCTCGCTTGATCTTCCCGCGGATTTTTCTCTGTCCAAACTCGCAGGCAAGAAAGTCGATTACTCGGTGTCCCTCCACGCCATCAATACAAAGAACCTCCCGGAGCTCGATGATGCCCTTGCGGGAAAGATCGAGCCCGGAATCACGGCAGACCAGCTCTTGCAGAAGGTGCGCGAGCGCCTGGAGGACCTCGCTGAGGTCCAGTTTCAAAATGCTAAGCGGCAGGTCGCTGTCAGATATTTGCTCGAAAAGGTGGACTGTGAACTGCCCGCCCCGGTCGTCGAGAAGGAGATGACGGGGATTCTTCACGACATCGTCCGCGAGAATCAGGTTCGAGGAATCAGCGACGATGAAATCCGCAAGCACCAAGGCGAACTCATTGGAGCCGCGCAGCAGGGAGCGAAGGACCGAGTACGCGGCAACTTCCTCCTTTTGCGCGTCGCGGAGAGGGAGAAGCTGGAGGTTTCCGAGCAGGATGTTTCGAGGCGCGTAATCGAAATGGCTGCGCGCTATGAAATCCCCGTCGGCAAGCTTGTGAAAGATCTCCAGCGTCGCGACGGATTCGGTCCTTTGCGCGAGCAAATCCTCATTGGCAAGGCCCTTGATTTGCTAGCGGCGAATGTTACGGTGCGCGAACCTTCCAGCCAGCCAGCCACCACAGCATGATTCTTATGAAGAATTCGTATCTCGTCCCCACCGTCGTCGAGCAGACAAGCCGCGGAGAGCGCGCCTTCGACATTTATTCCCGGCTGCTGAAGGATCGCATCATCTTCATTGGCACCCCTATCGATGATCACGTCGCCAATCTCGTGGTCGCGCAAATGCTTTTTCTGCAGATGGAAGACGCCAAGAAGGACATCAATATCTATATCAACTCGCCGGGCGGTTCAGTCACGGCAGGTCTGGCAGTTTACGACACAATGCAGTTCGTAACTTGCGATGTGAATACCTACTGCATGGGCATCGCCGCAAGCATGGGCGCGGTGCTGCTCTGCGCGGGAACGAAGGGCAAGCGTTACGCCTTGCCCAACTCCGACATCATGATTCACCAGGTATCCGGAGGCGCGCAGGGCCAGGCAAGCGACGTTGAAAGGCAAGTTGAGTTTATGTTCAAACTCAAGAAGCGCCTCAACCAGATCCTTTCTCTCCATACGGGCAAGCCCGTTGAACAAGTCACAAGGGACGCGGATCGCGATTACTACATGAGCGCCGAGGAGGCCAGGGAGTACGGACTTGTCGATGAAGTTGTGAAATCGCGCAAGGAGCTTAAAGAGCTTCCCCTCGAGAAGCCTTCAGAGTAGATTGTTCTCATGGCTCGAGCGAGCAACCTCACAATGTGCTCCTTTTGTGGCAAAAGCCACGCGGAGGTGCGCAAGCTCATCGCCGGGCCAGGCGTTTACATCTGCGACAGCTGCATCACCGTCTGCAAAGGGATCCTTGATAAGGAACTCAACGAGGAAGCGCGCAAACAGAAGACCGCGATCCGCGTGCCCAAGCCTGCGGAAATCACGCGCGAGCTCGACCAGCACGTCATCGGCCAGGACAAAGCCAAGAAGGTCCTTGCGGTAGCCGTTCACAATCATTACAAGCGCATCCTGCAGGACGGCGCAGCTTTTGACGCAACGGTCCAGCAACTCGGTCCGCTTGCCGACATAGAAATTGAGAAGAGCAATATCCTGCTGATCGGACCCACCGGCTCGGGAAAGACGCTTCTGGCCCGTACGCTAGCCCGCATCCTGGATGTTCCGTTTTGCATCGCGGATGCGACGACGATTACGGAAGCGGGTTATGTCGGCGAGGATGTCGAGAACATCGTTCTGCGGCTTCTTCAAAATGCGGATTATGATGTCAAACGCACCGAAATGGGCATCGTTTACATCGAC
This sequence comes from uncultured Verrucomicrobiae bacterium, assembly GCA_963810765.1. Lineage (GTDB taxonomy): Bacteria > Verrucomicrobiota > Verrucomicrobiia > Chthoniobacterales > Terrimicrobiaceae > DASTFP01. Next base: position 238,769 of record CAWEOV010000004.1, on the reverse strand, counting down.
GAGATCGACAAGATTGGGCGCAAGACGGAGAATGTGAGCATCACTCGCGACGTCTCGGGAGAAGGCGTCCAGCAGGCGCTCCTGAAAATTCTCGAAGGCACAGTCTGCAATGTGCCGCCGCAGGGAGGCCGCAAGCATCCGCACCAGGAATACATTCAGGTGAACACTGAGAGAATTCTTTTCGTTTGCGGTGGGGCCTTTGTTGGCTTGGAGAAGATTGTGCAGCGGCGGCTGGGTGGCAAGACGATGGGATTCCATGCTCGCGATCTTCGTGATCCCGATACGGTGGCGCGTGAAGCGATCCACTCGGTGGAGCCGGAGGATCTGCTCAGTTTCGGGCTGATTCCGGAATTCATCGGTCGTCTTCCCGTTGTAAGCACGCTCGATGCGTTGTCCGAGGATGAACTGCTAATGATTCTCACCGATCCGAAGAACGCGATGGTCAAGCAATACGCAAAACTCATGGCGATGGACGGCGTGGGATTGACATTTACGAAGGATGCTCTTCGCGCTTTGGCAGCCGAGGCCGTGCGCAAGGGCACCGGCGCGCGCGCGCTCCGGGCGCTGCTCGAACGCATCATGCTGGATGTGATGTTCGATTCACCAGGGCGTGATGATATCGCAGAAATTACCATCAATCGAGCGGTGGTCGAGGGAAAGCGCACCCCGCTCGTCCGTAAGCGACAGGACAAGGACGCTGCTTAAGTCATGCCAGGACGAGTTTTGGCGCCTCTTGGTTTCGCCTACCTGTTTGAACGTTTTCCCTCCTTCAGCCAGACGTTTTGCGTCCGCGAGGTCGAGGCGATGCACGGAAGGGGACTCGAGTTCCCCGTTTTTTCAATACGCAAACCGGCCGGTGAGCCGTTGCAGGATTATTTTTCTGACATAGGGCCGATCTATTTCCTCCCCGAGAAGTTCGATACGATTTTGGCTTCGGACACAATTTTTCGGCGATCGGCCCGCAGGGCGCTGGAGAGCCTGCGCGCGCTTTGGGGTTGCGAAGAACAAAAGCGGCGCATTTACGAAGCGCTCTGGCTGGGGCCGATGCTCAGGGAAGCCAGCGTTCGCCATATTCATGTGCACTTCGCCGGAAGCGCGGCCCGAACGGCGTTCTGGCTGAAAAAGCTTTTTGGTGTGGAATACAGCCTAACTGCGCATGCCAACGACATTTTCCGCGACGAGCCTCCGGAGCGTCTGGCTCAGATTTTTCGTGCGGCGACCGTGGTTGTGACGGTCAGTGAATTCAGCCTTCGGTACCTGCGCGCCAACTATCCCTCGCAGGGAGAAAAATTCTTCCGGGTCTTCAATGGCATCGAGGTGGAGCGCTTCCCGACGAGCTCGTTTCCCTGCGGCCGCCCCCTGATTCTCAGCGTGGGCCGGTATATTGCAAAGAAGGGCTTTTGCACGCTGGTGGAAGCTTGCTCACGCCTTGAAGACAGGGACTTCGAATGCCAAATCATTGGCAATGGCCCGCTCGAAGAGAGCTTGAGGGAACAGGCGGCCCTGCTCGGGGTCGAAAAGCGCGTCTCGATTACGGGTCCCAAACCCGAGGGTGAGATCAAGCGACTGCTCGAACGTGCGCGGATGTTCGTTCTCTCCTGCACGAGAGCCGAGGACGGCGCGATGGACAATCTTCCAACAGTGATCATGGAGGCCATGGCAGCGGGCCTTCCGGTGGTCTCCACCAGCGTGGCGGCGGTTTCTGAGATGATCGTCGACGGGGAAACCGGGTTCATCGTGCCTGAGAGAGATTCCAGCGCGTTGGCGGAAAGGATGGCTTGCCTGATGGACGATCCGGAACTTGCGCGCGCGATGGGCATGAAGGGGCGCGAGCGCTGCCGCGAGTTGTTCGATTTGGATAGAACTTCCTCCACTCTTTGTGAAATTCTCACAGAGCATGGCGCACTTCCAAGCCGCAGCGCGGACATTCACCCCTTTCACCGAAGCGCTGCCTGATCTGCTTCCCTGCGGTTGGCGAGGACCCGGTTCCCGGCCTCTCGAGATTGATGTCGGATGTCATAAGGGACGCTTTCTTGTCGAAATGGCCCGAAGATATCCCGTCTCGAACTTTCTTGGTGTGGAGCGGCAGCGGGAGCGTGTCGAAAGGGCCCGGAAAAAGATCTTCCAGCTTGGACTTGAAAATGCAGCGGTTGTCCACTGTGACGGCAGGGCGGCTGTTGATCGACTACCCGACGCGTGTGCGGATTATGTTCACGTTCTCTTTCCGGATCCGTGGCCGAAGCGCCGCCACAATATGCGGCGGATGGTGCGAACGGAATTTTTGCGCGAGGTCTTGCGAATTCTCAAGTGCAGCGGAGTCCTGCGGCTTGTCACCGATGATTTAAACTATGCGCGTGCGATTGAATTTCACGCTGCCCGTCTCGCGGACTTTCAACGCGAAGTTTGCGATGGACGCGAATATCCGCTGACCGAATTTCAGATCAAATTTCTCGCGGATTCGCGCCCCGTTTACGATCTGCTTCTCAAGCGGGTTAAGTAATCACCTCGCGATAAAAACCTTCCAGCTTCGCGATGGAGCGCGCCTGTTCGAATTTCTCACGAACGGACTCGGCTGCATTCCGCGAGAAGGTTTGATAGATGCCGGGATTATCGGCGATTTCAAAGAGGGCGGCTGCAAGTGCACCGCTGTCGCGCTCGGGAACGAGCAGGCCATCGCGCCCGGATTGCACGGCTTCCGGAATTCCGCCATGCTGGGTTGCCACCACCGGAAGACCGCTGGCCATGGCTTCGAGCATCGAATTGGGAACCCCTTCCTGATCGCCGGCCTTCGTTGTCTGGCTGGGATGCAGGAAAAGATGGGCCGATCGGTAAGCTGCCGCGAGTTCATGCTGACCGAGAAAACCCGGGTAGCAGACAGCTTGAGCAATGCCGAGACGTTGAGTAATTTCTTTGAGCCGGTTCTTGAGCGGGCCTTCGCCTGCCAGAACGAGTTCGGCGCTAGGGTATTTATTCCGGAAGTCGGCGAATGCTTTCAGCGTAATGTCCAGCCCTTTTTTTTCGATGAATCGCGAGGCTTGGATCATGCGCCATCCGCCGCCGGCAGGAAGAGTGCGTGCGAGGTAAGGAAATCCTTCCATTGGCACTCCTGTCCGATTGATGCGGATTTTTGTGGCGTCGCATCCCAGTTGCACGAGGCGCGCTGCGAGCGATTCGCTGCGTGCGAGAACGAGAGGCAACGTCTCTAAGAGTTCGCGCAGTCTGTGGTTATAGCCAGGCTCCTCGTCGCGCAACATGATATCCATGCCATGAAAGGAAACGAGCGCTGGTTTCGGCCAGTTTCGCACAAACGGCAACAGGTGAACGCCCGTGTGGCCGAAATAAACATGCAGTAAATCCGCATGGCGGCGGCTCAAAACGCTGTCGAGTTGGTCGTACTCTCCGCGATAAAAAACCGGTTCCATTCGCTGAATGTATTTCTTATAAAAACGCGAAAGAAAATTGATCCGCGGACGTGGAAGGACCTCCACGTCAGGAAAGGGAAAGACTTCTGCGTTCTCGCGAGACTTGGTCATCACGAAAGTTTGAAATTCCCGCAATCCGGTTACCTGCCTATAAATATGCCGCATCTCGCGCTTGAGGAAGGTGTTGCAGTAGCTGGCGACGATTGGCTGAGGCATGAAGTCCTTGAGCAAATCGCCGTCCGGGGTGTTCGCCAAGCCGATTTTGCGAGTCACTTGGCAGCTTTCATGGTTTAATGATGGGTGAACTTCGCCTCCGGAGGCGCAACGCCTTCTCCAGGAAACCAGCCAGAGCCGTCGCTCGGTCTTGCCGATGGTGAAGATGGCCAGGATGACGTTTCGCTCATGCTTCGGGTTAAGACTGGCGACCTTGAGGCCTTCGAAGTGTTGGTCGAGCGGCATCAACACAGCGTGGTCGGCACTGCGGCAAAGATGCTAGGCTCTGCGGCGGACGCGGAGGACATTGGGCAGCAGGTATTTGTCCGTGTTTGGAAATCCGCCGCGCGCTACGAGCCCACTGCAAAATTCACGACCTGGCTCATGACGATCACGCGCAATCTCGTCTTCAACGAAATGCGCCGCAGGCGGCGGACACATCTAATCCCGATGGAAACTGATCAGGATGAGGCCGGGCATCGGCAGTACGCCGACCTCGAAGCGCCTGCGCCCAGCGAGAGGTTGATGGACGCAGAATTGCAGGAGGCAATAAACGCGGCGATCGCGGGCCTCCCGGAGAACCAGCGAGTGGCCATGGTGCTGCGCCGTTACGAAGGAATGCCTTACGAGGAAATTGCGAAAGTGCTCAAAACAAGCGTGCCAGCGGTGAAGAGCATCATTTTTCGCGCGCGTTCGGCACTGAAGGAGAGCCTCAAGAGATATCTCTAACGAATTGCCGGCTTGTGGGTGCGAGCCCCATTTCCGACAGTCCGAACAATATGGGCGGTTTTCGCAAAGTCGGCCTCATCACATGCACTGCGCTCGCGCTGGCCAATATGATCGGGACGGGCGTCTTCACGAGCCTTGGCTTCCAAGTGCAGGCGCTTCCCTCGCCATTTCTGGTCCTGCTGGTCTGGGTGCTTGGTGGGATCGTGGCCCTCTGCGGGGCTCTGAGCTATGCGGAATTGGCGGCGGCGCTGCCGCGGTCAGGGGGCGAATATAATTTCCTTTCGGCGATCTATCATCCTGCAATAGGTTTTATGGGCGGCTTTGTCTCTGTGACGGTCGGTTTTTCCGCGCCGATTGCGCTTTCCGCGATGGCTCTTGGCAAATATATGGCCGCGGCGCTTCCGGGCATGCCCGTGGCGGGGGCTTCTGTCGTGGCGGTCTTGATTCTGGCGGCGGTGCATTCGCTTACGGTGCGGGCTAGTGGGAATTTTCAGGTCGTGATTACTACTCTGAAGGTCGGGCTGATTGCCGCCTTCATTGGCCTGGGATTTCTTCTCGGCAGTCCTACGGCATTTGCTCCTCGTGATGGAGATTTCGGACTGATCTTTGGCGGACCATTCGCGGTCTCGTTGATGTTCGTCTTGTACTCCTATTCGGGATGGAATGCTGCGGCGTACATCATCGGCGAGGTGAGAAAGCCGCAGCGCACCGTTCCGGGCGCGTTGTTGCTGGCCACAGTGATCGTAACAATTCTCTATGTGTTGTTGAATGCAGTCTTTCTCATGAGCGGACCGATGGACGCCTTTGCGGGAAAGATCGAGGTCGGGGAAATTGCTGCCCGAAACCTGCTTGGCGAGCAGGGGGGGCGCGTGATGGCGGCGTTGATTGCCGGAGGTTTGATTTCCTCCATCAGTGCGATGACCTGGGCGGGCCCGCGCGTCGCGCAGGCGGTCGGGCAGGACTTTCCTGCTTTGCGGTTTTTCGCCCGGACCTCCTCCGGCGGCGTTCCGCGCGTGGCGATTGGCGTTCAGACTCTGCTCGTGCTGCTGATGCTCGCGACCGCGACTTTTGAAACCGTGCTTGTCTATGCCCAATTTTCCATACTCGCGTGCAGCTTTCTGACCGTGCTCGGCGTGCTGGTCTTGCGCCGGAGCCAGCCGGCTCTCCCAAGACCGTTTCGCTGCTTGGGATATCCTCTGACTCCGATCGTATTCCTGGCGCTAAACCTCTTCGCCATGGTTTACAGCGCACTCGACAGGCCCGAGCAAGCCCTGGCGGGTCTGGCGACGTTGCTGATTGGAATCGGACTGTATTTTCTCGCGCGCGGAGGCAGGATGCGCGAATGAAAACCGGGCCGCTTGCCGCCGCGCTTCTTCTCGCAGCGACGATCCTGCTTTCTGGACAGGAGATTCGTCGCGCCCTGCCCGCGCAGTCCGTCGCTGCGGACGATGTGGCCAAATTCCTTGCAGGAGTGTCTTTGCCGGGCGCCTCGCCTCTTTCGGCGCTGCAGCAGTCTCCAGCGTATGCCGGACACGTGGCGAGCCTCGCCCGCCTCTCCCAACGCTACGACCGAACTTATTTTTCAAAGATGCGTGCATGGAGTGCCACGGAGCTTGCATCCCGAATTTCAATGAATCTTCCGGTGTATTATTTCTTTGCAGGACCCGACGCGGTGAGCGTCCTGGCGCTTTTTCCGGATGCGCCGGTCTATGTTCTCGGCGGATTGGAATCGGTGGGGTCGATCCCCGCGCCGAATACCCTGGCGCCGGAAGCCATCGCCGAGGGCTTGGACAATTTGCGAAAATCGGCGGAAGTCGTTCTTTCCTACGGGCATTTCATTACAAAGGACATGAAGGCCGAACTGGATCGCACGGCTTTTCGCGGCGTGCTGCCCTTGATCTATACGTTTATTGCGCTGACAGGCGGCGAGATTCTGTCCGCCAGATACGTCGGGGTGGCGGGCAATGGAACGCTACAGGAGTATGGAAATTACTTTTCTGGTTCCCGCGGCACATTGCCAGGAGTGCGAATCGATTTTCGCCGCGATCGCGGTGCGGGCGTTCAGACCGTGTATTATGTTCAAGCAAACATGGCCGATGACGCTCTGAAATCCAATTACGCGGTATTAAAATGGGCGGGCGGTTTCGGCGCCGGCAACGTGTATCTCAAGGCAGCTTCCTACCTGCTTCACGAACCCTATTTCTCGCGCATTCGTTCCTTCCTTCTCAATCAAGCTGCGTCGGTTCTCCAGGACGATTCGGGGATTCCGTTCCGGTTCTTGTGGAACGCCGGCTGGCGCTGCTGGTTCTTCGGCACCTACTCCGGAACACTGGACATATTCGCGAAGTATTATCAGAGGGACCTTCAGGCGGCCTTTGCCGTGCCAGGCACCGCTGCGCCCTTGCCATTTGGAACCGGCTACAAGTGGCGGTTGGGTGAATCCAACCTGCTTCTCGCCGCCAGGCAGCGGGCGCCAGGACCGGCGCCATCGATTCAATGAGCGACCTCGCCAGGTCTGACAGGATGCTACCGAAAGAACGCGCGAAGAAAGTCCGGATCGCGAAATCCCGTCCCGCGTCCAAGACGAACGATGACAAGGTCTCGCGAGGGCGAAATATAAACGCGCTGCCCGTGAGAACCGACCATGGCTATCAGGTCGGAAGGCGCGTTTTTCGACAGGCACGACCGTGCCCACAAGGTCCGCCGGGACGAAATGGCCTCTTCGACGTCACATTCGAGTGCGTCCTCTTCCGGCGCGCGCCGGTTCAGCCAAAAACCAAGGCCGTACATGGGATTCGCCGAGGACCCCGTAGATGCCGTGCGAATCAGGGAGGAGGGGACGCGTGAGACGATTCGATTCCAGCCCTCGCGCCGCAGGAACTTGCCGGCGGCTAGAAGGTCGCGGGCGGAAAGTTGCGCGCCCGCCGAGAAATAGGGATTCCCGAGCTGATCTCGTCTCCAACCGCCCGGCTTGATGCCGAGTGGACCAAACAGGACACGATCGATCCAGATAAGTGGTGATCTCTCAAGCTTTCGCGCCATGAGCGCCTCCAGGGCCTCGTAGTGCGACGGGCCGTAGGCGAACGACTCACCCGGAGCCGAAACCACGGGAAGCTTAAGAGCGGCCTTCTCCTTATTCTGAAGATTTGCGGAGTAAATTTCTTCGAATCCGGGCGATAAACCGGACGTTTGGTTGAGCAGATCTCGAACGGTTATCCGACGCTTTCGAGGGTCATCTTTCCATTCGGTCAATGTGAGGCTCACCGGTTCGTCAAGCTTCAGCACGTTGCGGCCTATGGCGGTAAAGGTCCCCAGCGCGCAAAGGCTCTTGGTGATGCTATAGACGTTTTCGGTTCTGCCGCGGAAACCGCCGGAGCGATAGCGCTCCATGTGGAGACGGCCGCTTTGCCAGACGAGAAGCGCCCGTTCGCCATGTCCCGCCGAATATCGCGCGGCGTCGTCTGCGCCGGCGAAGGCCTGCAGGCACGGCGAAGCGAGAAGCGCTATAAGTGCGCCCCTCTTGATCCTTCTGCGCAGGGCGACGAAGATTCCGATGCGCATCATGCCCGATAAGGGGTGTTCGTTTAACGTGAAAATGCAAGCTTGAAGAAGGGGGTAATTTGGCTTCGTTCGAACGAATCGGCGCAGTCAAGCCAGACTTTGAATTGGGAGTTGCGTTTGGGGTCGATCTCCGCCATACTTGTCTATAGAGGATACAAAATGAGCGCTACACTTACCGCAGTAAGCCAACTGGATCAGCTTAAGCAATTTACGACGGTGGTCGCGGATACGGGCGACTTTGAATCGATCCGGAAATACACGCCGCAGGACGCCACGACGAATCCGACCTTGATTTTCAAGGCGGTTCAGCTTTCGGAATACAAGCCGCTTCTTGACAAGGCCATCGTAGACAATAAGAGCTCTTCGCTGAGCGGCCCTGCTCTGCATAAGAAGATTATTGACGATTTGCTGATTGCGTTCGGATTGGAGATTCTTGAGATCGTTCCGGGCCGTGTCTCCACCGAGGTTGATGCACGGTTGTCATTTGACACTGAGGCGACGGTTCAGAAGGCGCGGTATCTCATCGGTCTCTATGAAAAAGCGGGCATCCCGCGCGAGCGTGTTCTCATCAAGATCGCGTCGACCTGGGAGGGGGCTCGTGCTGCGGAGGTCTGCGAAAAGGAAGGCATCCACTGCAATCTGACGCTCATGTTCTCGCTCGCGCAGGCTATTGCGTGCACAGAGGCGGGAGTCACGCTCATTTCGCCCTTTGTGGGCCGAATCTACGACTATTACAAGAAGACCACGGGCAAGGAGTATGTGGGCGCCGAAGATCCCGGCGTGCAGTCGGTGAATAAGATTTACACGTATTACAAGAAGTTTGGCTACAAGACCCAGGTGATGGGGGCGAGCTTCCGCAATGTCGGTGAGATCCTTGAACTTGCCGGTTGCGATCTGCTGACGATCAGTCCGGATCTGCTTGCGAAATTGCAGGATTCGGACGGCCCCGTGACCAGGAAGCTGAGTCCCGAGGCGGCGAAGGCCGCGGACATCGAGCGTATAGAAGTTACCGAAAAAGTTTTCCGCTGGCTCCTGAACGAAGAGCCGATGGCGACGGACAAGCTTGCTGAAGGCATTCGCAACTTCGCCGCGGATATCGTGCGTCTCGAAGCGATGATCGCCAAAGCCTTCTAGTGTGTTGAAGGCTCTCGCTGCTGTCGCACTCGTTCTTTGTACGTTTGCCTCGTCCGTAGGCGCGACGACGGCGGCTGTTGACCACCCTGGTTCCCTGCCTATTTTGCTTGGCATAGACAAGGTCCGCTCCGCATTGAAGCTGGATTCGTTGCAACGCGCGTTGCTCGATTCCTTGCGCGACGAGTATAAGTCTGCCGCGCGTAATCTGGCAAATCCCATGCCGGTGACAGCGCAGGAACGCGCCGCTGCCGAGAAGCGGCTTCTTCAGCTCAATGAGCGATTCAACAAGCGGGCGCTCTCGGTGCTCAATGAAGACCAGCGTGCGCGGTTATCGGAAATTGAGGGCAATGTTCTGGGCGCAACAATGGTCTACGCGCCAAGTGTTCAGGCAAAGCTTGGATTGACCGAGCAGCAGAAGCGCCAAGTCGAAGATATCCGGCAACAAGGCATTGCCTATGTGGGAAAAATCAACCGCAAGTTTGAAGAAGGAAAGATTGGCCAACAGCAGCGCCTTGAGCTTCTTAGGAGCCGGCGAATCGCCCAGCACGCTGAGATCCTCCAGGTATTGACCCCCAAGCAGCGCAGTGCTGTGCTCGCCTTGGAGGGCAAGAAGCTCGCCAGTTGAACGTCGCGGGGTGTCCGACTCGTGATTACCGAGTCGAATGGCCCCCGCGATCCAAAGGCCGAGGCGCCAAAATTCCGCTCGCGCGACGGGAGCGGCATTTTCTTTAGTCGCATTAAAACCCCGGGGCGAAAACGTTTGGGTTGCAACGTCAAGCATTTTCCGCATGAACTGCGGGATTGCACAATGAAGATCTATCTCGACGGTGAGTATTACGACAAAGAAGACGCAAAGATCTCAGTGTTCGATCATGGTTTGCTTTACGGCGATGGCGTGTTTGAGGGCATCCGCTTTTATCACGGCAAGGTCTTCCGGCTGACCGAGCATATCGACCGGCTTTACAATTCCGCCAAGGCCATTTGCCTGCAAGTCCCACAAGGGAAGTCCGCGCTAATTGATGCTGTCCTGGAGACCATTCGCAAGAACGAGCTCCATGATGGTTATGTGCGCCTGGTGGTGACGCGCGGAAGCGGTGATCTTGGATTGAATCCGGCATTGTGCCCTCGGGCAACTGTCTTCATCATTGCCTCCAAGATCACACTTTATCCGGAGCAGATGTATCGAGACGGCCTGCATGTTGTGACCTGCGCAACGCGGCGCATCCCGCACGGAGCGTTAAGTCCGATGGTCAAATCTCTTAACTACCTCAACAACGTGCTTGCGAAAATTGAAGCGCAGCAGGCGGGTGCGGGCGAAGGCCTGATGCTCAACGAACAGGGTTTTGTGGCGGAATGCACGGGAGACAATATTTTTACGGTGAAAGATGGCGAGATCTTCACACCGCCGATTTCCTCCGGGGCGCTCGCCGGAATTACTCGGAAGGTCGCTTTCGAAATGGCGGCGGAGCTTGACATTCCCATTAGCGAACCGCAGATGACCCGATACGATATTTTCACTGCCGATGAGTGTTTTCTAACGGGCACAGCGGCTGAAGTCATCCCGGTTGTGAAGCTCGACAGCCGTGTGATTGGAGATGGAGCGCCGGGACCAGTCACACGCCGTCTGATCGATCGGTTCCATCAGTTGACAGAGACGACAGGGACAGCGATTTATTGAGTGGTATGCAATGTGATGTTTGCCAACAGAAGGAGGCGACGGTTTTTCTGACGCAGATTGTCGGCGGCAAGATGCAGAAGGTGAATCTCTGCGAGGCTTGCTCGAAGGAGAAGGGCGTGAACGACCCGACCGGCTTCGCGCTTGCCGACCTCCTGCTTGGCATGGGGGCGGCTCAAGATATCGAGCGCTCCCCGAGCGGTATTACCTGCCCGGTTTGCGGCTTTACTCAGGCGGACTTCAAGAAGACTGGACGCTTGGGTTGCAGCGCCTGTTACGACGTGTTCGGCGAAAGCCTGGAGTCGATGTTGAAGAATATGCACAAAGGTCCCGAGCACGTGGGCAAGGCTCCGGCCAGCCTTTTGAAGAATCGTCAGTTGGATGCTCAGATCAAAAACCTTCAGTCCAGCCTTGAGAGAGCTGTGGCTGAAGAAGAATACGAAAAAGCGGCCGACCTGCGCGATCAAATCCGCCGTATCGAATCCGGCCAGCGAGTATGAAAATCTCCAAGATTATCGCCAATACGGGTGAATGGCTCAGTGGAGACGGTCCACACAGGCAGATTGTCGTGACCAGCCGGGTGCGCTTGGCACGCAATATCAAGGGGAAGCCGTTTCCAGGCTGGGCCAAGAAAGCGGAACGCATCGAGGTGCTTAGGACCACGAAGGCTGCTGTCATGCAGTTGCCGGCGATGGACGACGCCTTTTCAGAGAATCTCGAAGCTCTTTCTCCATTGGAAAAGCAGGTTCTTGTCGAGCGGCATCTGATTAGCCGCGAACATGCGGCCAAGGGGGTTGGCAGCGCTGTGGTAATGAATGCCGCACAAAGTCTCAGCTTCATGATCAATGAGGAGGATCATCTGCGGATGCAGGCCATCTGCTGCGGGCTCCAGCTCGGAAAAGTCTTCGCCATGATTAACCAGGCGGACAGCGAACTGGAACCCCTGCTTGATTTTGCATTTCATTCGAAACTTGGCTATCTCACCGCTTGCCCGACGAACGTCGGCACCGGAATGCGCGCATCGGCGATGCTCCATTTGCCTGGGCTCGTCATGAGCGATCAAATGAACAAGATCATCAACTCGGTGAACAAGATCGGCCTGGCCGTCCGCGGTCTGCATGGTGAAGGCACCGAGGCAATGGGAAATCTCTTTCAAGTTTCCAATCAGATTACGCTTGGCGAGGCAGAGGACGAAATCATCGGGCGGTTGAAGAAAGTGATTGAAACCATTATAGAGCACGAACAAAACGCCCGCCTGCTGTTGCTGCAGCGCAAGCCGGTGGCGCTCCTCGATCAGATTGGGCGCGGCTATGGCGTGCTCTCGCACGCGCACTCGATTAGTTCGAAGGAAGCTCTCAATCAGCTTTCCGTCATCAAGCTCGGCATTGATCTCGGTCTCTTTCCGGAGTCTCATCGCTTCCCGGTGGATGAGCTCTTCATCGAAACGCAGCCTGCGCATCTTCAGAAGGGCGCTCAGGCGCAAAAAATGTCAGCTGAGGAAAGGGACGCCTTGCGCGCCACCTTGATTCGCGCCAAACTGAAGGGCGTTCCTGAGCCGGATACTGCAAAGATCACAATAAAACCCTCGGGATCGCAGGAAAATGATGAATAACTTCACGCCTCGCGCGCAGCAGGTCCTTGCTCTTGCCCGCAAGGAAGCGGACCGCTTCAACCACAATTATGTCGGGACCGAGCATCTGCTTCTCGGTCTCATCAAGCTGGGGCAGGGGGTTGCTGTCAATGTGCTTCAAAAGATGGGGCTGGACCTTGAAACGGTGCGCATGGAGGTCGAGAAGCAGGTGGGTTCGGGTCCGGAAACCAAAATGGTCGGGAACATTCCTTACACACCTCGCGTGAAGAAGGTGCTTGCCCTTGCGGGCAAGGAGGCCAAGGCGCTGCAGCATTCCTACGTGGGCACAGAGCACATCCTGCTTGGCTTGCTCCGTGAGGGCGAGGGCGTCGCCGCGCGTGTCTTGAAAAGTCTGGAAATCGACATCGAACGCACCCGTAACGAAATCCTTAAGGAGCTCGATCCTAACTTCGCTCCCCAAGAGGAGAGCGAAGGCGTCCCTGCTGAAGCTGGAGGAAAGAAGGATTCGAAGACACCGGCCCTGCGCGCCTTTGGACGCGACCTCACTGAGCTCGCCAAGAAAAATGAGCTGGATCCTGTTATCGGGCGCGCCGACGAGATCGAGCGTGTGATCCAGATTCTTTGCCGCCGCACCAAGAACAATCCGGTCTTGATCGGCGAGGCTGGCGTTGGCAAAACCGCCATCGCCGAGGGCCTCGCACAGGAAATCGTCGCCGGCGAGGTGCCTGAGCTTCTTCGCGACAAGAAGGTCATCACTCTGGATCTGGCGTTAATGGTCGCAGGCACAAAGTATCGCGGCCAGTTTGAGGAGCGTATCAAAGCGGTGATGGACGAAATCCGCCGCACCAAGAACGTTATTCTTTTCATTGACGAGCTTCATACCATCGTTGGCGCCGGCTCGGCGGAAGGTGCGATGGACGCCTCAAATATCATCAAGCCTGCTCTCTCCCGTGGCGAGTTGCAATGCATCGGAGCGACGACGCTCAACGAATACCGCAAATACATTGAGAAGGACGCTGCGCTCGAGCGTCGCTTCCAGACCGTTAAGGTGGAGGCACCGAGCGTTGACGAGACCATTCTCATCCTCAAGGGGATCCGCCCGAAATATGAGGCCCATCACAAGGCAAGGATTGCGGATGAAGCCCTCGAAGCGGCCGCAAAGCTCTCCGACCGCTACCTCACCGGACGTTTCTTGCCCGACAAGGCCATCGATGTGATGGATGAAGCCGGTTCGCGTGCGCGCATCGCCGCCATGACGCGCCCGCCGAACGTGAAGGATATCGAGGCGCAGATCGAGCAAATCCGTGTGGACAAAGAGGCAGCCATCAAGGCTCAGGATTTCGAGAAGGCGGCTGCGCTGCGCGACAGCGAGAAACAGGCAAAAGACCATCTCGATACGATCCTCTCGGAATGGCGTATCAATAAGGAAGAGAAGGAGGTAATCGTCACTGAGGACGAGATCATGCACGTAGTCTCGAAGTGGACGGGGGTTCCGCTGTCCCGGATGGAACAGCAAGAGACGCAGAAGCTCCTCGCGATGGAGAGCGAGCTCAAGGGCAAGGTGATCGGGCAGGACGAAGCGGTCATCGCCATCAGCAAGGCGCTCCGCCGTTCTCGCGCCGATCTCAAAGACCCCCGCCGGCCGATTGGTTCCTTTGTTTTCCTTGGCCCAACTGGCGTTGGAAAGACCTTCCTGGCGCGGACTCTCGCGGAGTTCATGTTTGGCGATGCCGACGCGCTCATCCAGATCGACATGTCCGAGTATATGGAAAAATTCACCGCGTCGCGCCTCATTGGTTCACCGCCGGGCTACGTGGGTTACGAAGAGGGTGGCCAGCTTTCCGAGGCCGTTCGCAGACGACCCTACTCGGTCGTGCTCTTCGACGAGATCGAGAAGGCGCACCCGGATGTGATGCATTTGCTGTTGCAGATTCTCGAGGAAGGCAAGATCACAGACTCGCTTGGCCGGAAGATCGATTTTCGCAACACGATTATCATTATGACCTCGAATGTCGGCGCGGATTTGATTCGCAGGCAGACGACGCTTGGATTTGGCGCTCCCAAAATGGACGATAACTATGACGTGATGCGGGACAAAATCCTCGAAGAGACCAAACGTATCTTCAAACCTGAGTTCCTTAACCGGCTCGACGACACAATCGTCTTTCACACGCTGACGAAGCCGGATCTCATTCAGATTGTCGATTTGGAAGTGGAAAAGGTGATTCAGCGCATCAAGGCAAAGTATATCCTTCTTATCCTCGAGGAATCCGCAAAGGATTTTCTCATCGAGAAGGGATACGATCCGCAGTACGGCGCCCGCCCGATGCGCCGCGCTGTAGAGCGCTATCTCGAGGATCCGCTGGCCGAGGAATTGCTTCGCGGGAATATTAAGACCCATGAAAATATTCATGTGAAGCGTGACGGCGAAAAGCTTGCTTTCATCAGCCGGCCCTCGGTTTCCCAGCCCACGATCGCCAACATCTCTTAGGCGGGGGACCCGCTCGCCTTTTTCAGCAGTGAATCATTTGATTGAAGAATGCGGGCGAAGCAAAGCGCGGGTGTCTTGATGTATGCGCGGAGGGCTGGCGGGCTCGAGGTGCTGCTGGTCCATCCAGGCGGCCCATTTTGGAAAAAGAGAGACGAGGGCGCTTGGAGCATTCCCAAGGGCGAAGCGGAGGAAGGCGAGGATTTTCTGACGGCCGCGGTGCGCGAGTTTCGCGAGGAGATCGGCCTTGTGGTAAAGGGAAGTCTCGTCGATCTCGGCTGGATAAAGCAGAAGGGCGGCAAGATCGTGTACGCCTGGGCGCTCGAGGCCGGAGCACATCAGACGATCTCGCTGAGGACCAACACGTTTGAAATGGAATGGCCGCCGCGCTCGAGAAAAATCCAGACCTTTCCGGAGATTGATCGCGCGGAGTTTTTCCCTTTGGCCGAAGCGGAAAAGAAAATCAATGAGAGCCAACGAATGTTTTTGGAGCGATTGCGCCAGAAATTGGGTTGTTGATCTGGAGCCTTTTCAATTTGCTTCAAACCGCCTAGATTTTGCCCGTGAGTACCCAAACAGCCTCTCTCTCCCCGACGAAAACTCATCGCGTCGAAACGGACACGATGGGTCCTATTCACGTTCCCCATGACCGCTATTGGGGAGCACAGACCGCCCGGTCGCTGATCCACTTTGACATCGGCAACGACGTCAAACCGCCGGAGTTGATCCGCGCTCTCGGCATCCTGAAGAAAGCGTGCGCGCTGGCGAACCGCGACCTGGGCAAACTCTCGGAGGAAAAGTCCCGGCTCATAACGCAGGCTGCTGACGAAGTCATCGAGGGAAAACTGGATGATCATTTTCCTCTTCGCATCTGGCAGACTGGCAGCGGCACGCAAAGCAACATGAACGCCAATGAAGTCATTTCGAACCGGGCGATAAAAATTGCCGGTGGGGAGCTTGGTTCCAAAAAGCCGATTCATCCCAACGATGACGTAAATATGTCGCAATCGTCCAACGACACCTTCCCCACGGCGATGAATATCGCAGCGGCTTCTCAAGTGGTCGGAGTATTGCTGCCCGCTGTTCGCGGACTCCGGGACACGCTCGACGCCAAGGCAAAGAGCTTCGCCTCGATTGTGAAGATCGGCCGCACCCATTTGCAGGATGCCACGCCGCTCACCCTCGGTCAGGAGTTCTCCGGCTACGTAGCGCTTCTTGACAATGAAATTCAGCGCATTGAAGACTCGCTGCCCGGGCTCTATTCCCTTGCCATCGGAGGAACCGCGGTCGGCACCGGACTGAACTCTCATCCTGAATTCGGAGATCGCGCCGCGGCTCATATGGCCGCATTGACAGGCCTGCCTTTCTTTGCCGCTCCGAACAAATTCGCCGCTCTTTCGGCCCACAACGAATTCGTCTTTGCCAGCGGAGCGCTTAAAAGTCTCGCCTCATCCTGCATGAAGATCGCCAACGATATTCGCTGGCTGGCGTCGGGACCTCGTTGCGGTCTCGGCGAACTCACGATTCCGGAAAACGAACCCGGGTCCTCGATCATGCCGGGAAAGGTCAACCCCACGCAGTGTGAATCGCTGACGATGGTGGCCGTCCAAGTCATGGGCAACGACGCCGCCATTGGGTTCGCCGCATCGCAGGGCAACTTTGAACTCAATGTCTTCAAGCCCGTTATTATCTTCAACTTTCTCAATTCTGTTCGCTTGCTTGCGGACGGTTGCGTTTCGTTCAATGAGCACTGTGCCGCAGGGATTGAACCAAACCGTGAGCGCATCGCAGATTACGTGAAGAATTCCCTCATGCTTGTTACTGCGCTGAATCCGCACATCGGCTACGACAAGGCGGCGAAGATCGCGAAGAAAGCGCACAAGGAAGGAACCGGCCTTAAGGATGCTGCTCTCGCACTGGGCTATCTTAGCTCGGAAGACTTCGACCAATGGGTGCGCCCTGAGGACATGACGCATCCATAATTTGCCCGCCGGGCGCAAAAAGTTGATGACACGGGCCACGTATGGAATGAAAGTTGCTCGGTATTGCTCAGCATCAAGCGCTCTGAGCAACCGGAACAAGAACTGGGAAAACTTAACGAATGAAGACTGCCAGCAAGACCTGCACTGTCGCGAATCAAGGCCTATATAACCCGGAGCATGAGCACGACTCGTGCGGAACAGGCTTTATTGCGCAGGTGAACGGACGCCGCTCAAACCGGATTCTGCGGCTTGGGCTTCGTTCGATTTGCAATCTGATGCACCGCGGCGCGCTCGATGCTGATGCTAAGACTGGGGACGGTGCAGGCGTGATAACGCAGATTCCCTACAAGCTTTTCGTGCCCGAAGTCGTCCGATTGGGTCACACGCTTTACAAGGAAGGGGATCTCGCCGTGGGCGTGATGTTTCTCCCTCACGACAACGCCTATGCCCAGGCTCGAGCCAAAGCGATCACTCAGGAAGTTCTCGAGAAGCGGGGACTTTTTCTATTCGGCTGGCGCGAGGTGCCGATCAACATTCGCGTCCTTGGCGAGAAGGCGCAAACGACTATGCCACGAATCGAGCATGTTCTCATTGGCAAGCCGTGGGGCATGGCCGATGACGATTACGAACGGCGCCTCTTTCTTGCCCGTAATGAGATCGAGGACACGGCTGCGGCGGATAAGATTGGCAATTTCTACATCCCCTCGTTCTCCCACCGGGTGATCGTTTACAAAGGGCTGCTCGTTTCCGCCTCCCTGGAGAAGTATTATCCTGACCTGTCGAATCCGGATTATGAGACGGCCATTTGTGTGTATCACCAAAGGTATAGCACAAATACGTTTCCAAAGTGGCCGCTCGCCCAGCCATTTCGAATGCTTGCGCACAACGGGGAAATCAATACCGTTCGCGGAAATCGCAACTGGACGGTTTCCCGTGAGGCTGAATTGCAGGCAGATTTCTGGGGAAAGGACATTGATCTCCTCAAGCCTATAATTCAGCCAGGCGGCTCGGACTCCGCGAGCCTCGACAACGTGCTCGAGGTGCTCACGATGAGCGGGCGCAGCATCCTGCATGCAATGTCCATGCTCGTTCCCCCGGCATGGCGGTCGGACAAAAAAACTCCGCAGGCTGTGGCCGACTTTTACGAGTATCACCGCTGCATTTGCGAACCGTGGGACGGCCCAGCTGCGCTCTGTTTCACAGACGGAATAACCGTTGCAGCCTGCCTTGACCGGAACGGTTTGCGTCCGGCTCGATACATGCTGACCGATGAAGGCGTCCTGTGCCTTGGCTCGGAGGTCGGCATTTCCGGAATCGATCTGCGTCACGTCGTGGAAATGGGGCGCCTCGCACCCGGAGAAATGATTGCTGTCGATACGGCGGGCGGGCGTCGGCTGCATGACAGCGACATCAAAGCGATGCTTGCAGGGCGAAAACCCTACGGGGAGTGGCTCAAGAATAATCTCCAGCGATTCGAGCATATCGACGCGCCGCAAATTTCGGCACCATCCGGAGAACTCGATATTCTCACCCTTACTCAGCGCCAGATTGCTTTCGGTTATTCGAGCGAAGAACTGGAAATTGTGCTTAAGCCGATGTTCAAGGACGGAGCGGAGGCGGTCGGCTCGATGGGTGATGACACTCCATTGGCCGTCCTATCGCTTCGGCCACGCCTTCTCTACACGTATTTCAAGCAGCTTTTCGCGCAGGTGACCAACCCGCCGATCGACCCCATTCGCGAAAAGCTGGTGATGTCTCTCCATACCGTTCTGGGGTGGCGGCGCAACCTCCTTTCGGAAACCCCGGAACATTGCCGCCAGATCATCCTCGAATCACCGGTGCTGCTCGACGCTGAAGTCGAAAAACTATACGCAGTTGGCGGCGAATTTCCGGCAAGGAACATCCCATGTGTCTGGCCTATTGCAGAAGGTGCGGCGGGGCTGCAAAACGCGATACGCAGGATTTGCAGGGAAGCCGAAGAGGCGGTGGATGGCGGAATTCGTTTAATCGTCCTATCCGACCGTGGCATGGATTTTCAGAACGTGGCCGTGCCAATGCTTCTGGCGATAGGAGCTGTGCACCACCATCTACGTCGTGTTGGCAAACGCATGAAGGCCAGCATGATTTGTGAGACGGCTGAAGCGCGCGATGTTCACCAAATAGCTTGCTTGATCGGATTCGGTGCGAGTTGTGTGAACCCTTATCTGGCATTTGAGACGATCCGCGAACTGATCGAAAAGGGATCTGTGGAGCCGGATTTTGGGAAGGCGGCGCTCAGTTACAAAAAGGCGCTTGAGAATGGTTTGCTCAAGATCATGTCCAAGATGGGAATCTCGCTGGTGAGCAGCTACCGCGGTGCGCAGGTCTTCGAGGCGATCGGCATTTCATCGCAACTGGTCGACGAATGCTTCACCGGTACTTCCACTCAGATCCAGGGTGTAGGTTTCTCCGAAATCGCGACCGAAAGTCTGACTCGCCACGCGCTCGCCTTCGGCGACGCGGTTCCCGTCGAGGCCGGGAAGCTGGAGGATCCGGGTTACTTCCGATTCCGCCGCGGCGGTGAATTGCATGCGGTCACGCCGCCTGTCATTCAGAACTTTCATACATTTGTTGGCATCAAGGGTGCGGACAAGGCCGGAAAAGCTGAGGACTACAAGAAATACGTTGACGCCGTCCTAACCAACCGCCCGCATTCGATCCGCAACCTTCTCGAAATGGCCGCGCTTCCGTCCGGGCCCGTGCCGATCGACGAAGTCGAATCGATTGAAGAGATCCGTCGCCGTTTTACGACGGCTGGCATGTCTCTCGGAGCGCTAAGTCCAGAGGCTCATGAGACGCTCGCCATTGCCATGAATCGGATCGGCGGGAAGTCCAACAGCGGCGAAGGCGGCGAGGACCCGGTACGCTTCAAGCGCCGGGAGGATGGAGACTGGGCGAACAGCGCCATCAAGCAAATCGCCAGCGGGAGGTTTGGCGTAACGGCGGCCTATCTAGCCAGCGCAAAGGAGATCGAAATCAAGATGGCGCAGGGTGCGAAACCTGGAGAAGGCGGCCAGTTGCCAGGTCACAAGGTCAGCGCGTATATCGCGAGACTGCGCCATGCGGTGCCCGGAGTAACTCTAATCTCTCCGCCGCCGCATCATGATATCTACTCGATCGAGGATCTTGCGCAGTTGATTTATGATCTGAAGCAGGTCAATCGCCGCGCGCGTGTCTGCGTGAAGCTGGTTGCCGAAGCCGGCGTTGGAACCATCGCGGCGGGTGTGGCCAAGGCTCATGCCGACATCATATTGGTGAGTGGACATGAAGGCGGCACAGGCGCCTCGCCTTTGAGTTCGGTCAAGAATGCGGGCGGGGCTTGGGAAATGGGTGTGGCCGAGACCCATCAGGTGCTTCTTCTCAACGGCTTGCGAAACAGAGTGACGTTACGGACCGACGGCGGCATGCGTTCGGGGGAGGACATCGTTTACGCGACGCTTCTGGGCGCTGAGGAATATAACTTCGGTACCTCTGCGCTCATCGCCATGGGATGCGTCTATGTGCGCCAGTGCCACCTGAATACCTGCCCGGTTGGGGTTGCCACTCTGGACGAAAAATTGCGCGGCAAGTTCAAAGGAAAGCCGGAAAATGTGGTGGCGTTTTTCAACGCCGTTGCCGGGGAGGTGAGGGAAATCATGGCGCGCCTCGGTTTTCGAACGGTCAACGAAATGGTGGGCCATACCGAATGCCTGCGGCAGCGGAAGATCCCGGACCACCCCAAGGCCAACACGCTCAACCTTGCTCCGTTGCTGGTCGACGTGGCGAAGGATGATTCGACGATGATTCGCCACGCCACGCGCGCTCGCAACGACGGACCAGAAGATCGCACTTTGGACGACATCATCCTGCAAGATGCCAAAGACGCCATCAGCGATGGCAAGCCGATCTCGCTTTCCTACAAGATCTCGAATATCAATCGCTCTGTTGGCACGCAGGTTTCCGGCGAGATCGGTTATCAATATGGTGAAGAAGGTCTTCCCGAAGGCACGATAGAACTTCGTTTCAATGGCAGCTCAGGACAGAGCTTCGGCACGTTCCTCGCACCGGGTGTGCGGTTGATTCTCACCGGAGAGGCCAACGACTATGTCGGAAAAGGCATGAGCGGCGGCGAGATCGTGATCAAGGCAATCGCCGAGCGAAAATACAAGCCGAACGATTGCATCGTTCTTGGCAACACTGTCATGTATGGCGCTACGGGCGGCGTGCTCCTTGCGAATGGACGCGGCGGCGAACGCTTCTGCGTGCGGAACTCCGGAGGGACGGCTGTTGTCGAGGGTGTGGGGGATCATTGCTGCGAGTATATGACTAACGGTAACGTGGTCGTCCTCGGAGCAACGGGCAAAAACTTTGGCGCGGGAATGACCGGTGGCGTGGCTTACGTGCTGGATCTCGAGGACGAGTTCCTCGACCGCTACAACGCACAACTCATCACTCCCTCGCGCCTGGAAGCCGAGGAAGATGTCACGACTTTGAAAGGACTTATCTACAGACACTTAGAGTGTACGGATAGCGAAATTGCCCGGGAAATCCTTGCGGACTGGCCCACCTATGCCGCAAAGTTCTGGAAAGTGAGCCCGACTGTCCCCGCCGCAAAACCTGTCGCACCCGCAGAGGACAAAGCTAAGGAAGACGCCGGACAGGTGATAAATGAGAATGTCACCGCTTCACGATAACTCGTCCGTGAGAATCGTTGAGCAGTTAGCGGTCTTTATCGCCAACAAACCCGGGACGCTTGGTGAAGTCTGTGACGCGATGGCTGCTGATCGCGTCAATATTTATGGCCTGACTATTTCGGATACTGTCGATCATGCCGTGGTTCGCATGGTGGTCAGCGATACCCGGAAGGCGCTCGCCATCTTCGAATCGCGCGGGACGTTGGTCGTGGAAACCGACGTGCTAATGATCGAAAATGACAACAAGCCCGGCAGCCTCTCTCGGATTGCCAAGGTACTTTCGTCGCACAAGATCAACATTGAATATGCCTATCTGGCCTCGATGCCGAGTGCAAAAAAGGGTCTTTTGATCTTGCGCGTGCAAGACCCAAAGAGGGCTCTAAAGCTGCTTTCCGATGGGCTTGCTTAAGCGTTTCCGAAATGGGGCAGTGTTGACGGGGAGAAGACGAGGTCTCCGGGCAACGTGTTCGATTTGATTTGTACAGGTCCCTTGTGCCAAGGGCCTGTAAACAGGCGGTTGGCACAACCGCCTCCGCAACGGCTTCGACTTCCTCTTTGACGGGAAAGAGGCTTCAGAGACCCTTCTTCGGCGGGCTGCACTTACTTTACGCTGGTGCTGGAGCCGCTAAACCTCCGGGAGGCAGTTGCGGTTTGATTGGCTCGTGAGGCTCCGGCACGGAGTCAGCAGGCGGCGGCGGAAGAGGAGGAGGCGCCTTTTCCTTGCGCGGCGGGTTCTTCAGCTGGCCGCAGGCAATGATTTCGTGGACATGCACGGCGTCGAGGGTTTCGAATTCGAGCAAAGCCTTGGCGATTACTTCGACCTTGCTCCGATTCTCTAGGATAAGGTTCCTGGCGCGCTGGTATGCATCGTCGACCAGCCTCCGGACTTCGCGGTCGATCTCCTGCGCGGTGGACTCGCTGTATTCCCGGGATCGATTGATGTCCCTTCCCAGGAATACATAATCTTCATGTTCTCCGTATTCTACCATTCCGAGGGTCTCGCTCATGCCCCATTCGCACACCATCTTGCGCGCCAGCCGGGTCATTTGCTTGATGTCACCTGCGGCGCCATTGGAGATATCCTGCGTAAAAAGCTCCTCGGAGACGCGTCCAGCCGCTGTCACGGCCAGAAGATCAAGTGCCTCTTTGCGTTGTGTGGAATACTTGTCGCCCTCGGGCAGATACATGGTTGCTCCGAGGAAATTTGCGCGCGGGATGATGGTAACCTTGTGAAGCGGATGGGTGTGCTTGAGCAGGACATTGACGATGGCATGGCCGGCCTCATGCCATGCTGTAGAGATCTTCTCTTGGTCGCTCATAGCGAGGCTGCGGCGCTCACGACCCCAACGAACCTTGTCCCGCGCTTCCTCGAGTTCGGCGAGTGTGATCGCTTTCAAGCCGCGACGCGCAGCGATCAGGGCGGCTTCATTGATGACGTTGGCCAGCTCGGCGCCTGAAAATCCCGGTGTCCCGCGCGCAATGACGCCAAGCTCCACGTTCGCGGAGAGTTTCACTTTCTTGGAGTGAACCCTTAGGATCTCTTCGCGGCCATTGACGTCCGGCAAGCTGACGGTCACCTGACGGTCGAAACGTCCCGGACGCAGCAGAGCCGGGTCAAGTACGTCTGGACGGTTGGTCGCGGCGATGATGATGACGCCATCCTGAGTATCGAAACCATCCATCTCCACGAGGAGCTGGTTCAGCGTTTGCTCGCGCTCGTCGTGCCCGCCGCCGAGACCGTGCCCGCGATGGCGGCCGACCGCGTCGATTTCATCAATGAAAATGAGGCACGGAGCGTTCTTTTTTCCCTGCTCGAACATGTCGCGAACGCGCGAGGCTCCCACGCCGACGAACATCTCGACGAAATCAGAACCACTGATCGAGAAGAATGGCACATCAGCCTCGCCGGCAATCGCTCGGGCGAGGAGCGTCTTGCCGGTTCCAGGAGGCCCGACCATGAGGACGCCTTTTGGGATGCGTCCGCCGAGCTTTTGGAATCTCTTTGGATCCTTAAGAAACTCGACCAGTTCCGAGACCTCTTCCTTGGCTTCCTCGACTCCGGCCACATCCTTGAAGGTGATTCGGTTTTTTTCCTTCGACAGCATACGCGCCTTGCTCTTGCCGAAACTCAGCGCGCTGCGTCCGGCCATCTTGATCTGCGAGCGGAAAAAGAAATAAAGGATGACGAGGAAGAGGGCGATTGGGAGGAAGCTGACGATTGCGGACGCGAGCACGTTGGATTCCGGCCTTACCGAGGGCGTGATATTTGCGGCAGCCAGCGCTTGCTCCATCTGAGCGCCATTGAAAGGCATGTAGATGGGAGTCCGGAAGGGAACCTCGACGTCTTCGTTTGTCGTTGGGGATTTGCGTTTATAGAAACCAGAGATCGACTGGGTATTGCGGCCCTCTTCCACAACGATTTCGACGGGCCGCTGTTCGGTCGATACGATTTTTCCGGCCTTGAGCAATTCCAGAAATTGCTTGTTGGAAATTTCCTCTGTTTGGGTAAAGTTGCCCCCGCGGAAGAGAAATGCACCGCCGATCAAGGCGAGAGCGACCGCGAAGAGCACCAGGCCGCGCCAGTTCAACTGGGGGTCTCCGCCTCCTGGAGGGCGCGGCTCCTTCTGTGGCTTGGGATTTTCTTCAGACATTGATTAATACCATCCCGTTAACACACGCTTTCAGCAAATGCAAACGCCGCGCCGGGCCCTTGTCGTTTCCATTCACGATGTAAGCCCACTTACACGAGACGTTACGGCGCAAATGCTGGACGACCTTTCTGAGGCGGGAGTAGACCGAATGCCGCTCCTGGTGATTCCCAATCACCACAAAATGGCGCCGATCAGGGAGGATGCCGTCTTTTGCGAGTGGCTGAGGGCAGCGGCGCAACGGCACGAGGTCGTCTTGCACGGTTACTTTCATATGCGTCCGGAAGGCGTCGGAGGATGGTGGAAGTCCGCGATTACGGAGCACTATACCGCTGGTGAAGGGGAATTTTACGATCTGCCCGAAGACGAGGCGTTGTGCCGGCTTGAAAAGGCGAAGCTCGACTTTGCCGCGACCGGTTTGTCTCCAATAGGCTTCATTGCGCCGGCGTGGCTCCTGGGAGATGAAGCTGAGGCCGCAGTCAGGAAGGCAGGATTTGATTACACGACGCGTCTTGGGAGCTTCAAGGATCTCGTCACCACGCGGGAAACTCCCTCACAAAGCCTTGTCTGGAGCGTCCGCGCCGGATGGCGCAGGGTGCTGAGCCTTTGGTGGAATGCCATGCTCGCGCGCAGGCTTTGGGGCGCGCCGCTCCTGCGAATTGGCCTGCATCCGCCAGACTGGAAGCACAGTCGAATTCGGCGGCAAGCTTTGGGATTGATAGGCGCGGCTCTTGCTGGCCGCGAGGCGATGACCTATGAGGATTGGCTCGCGCACATGCGTTCCGAGCGATGAATTCTGCGAAGTCGAGAGCTGACCTTCATATTCACTCCCGCCACAGCACCCGCGCCGCGGACTGGGTGCTGCGTCGTCTGGACTTTCCTGCGAGCTATTCGGATCCGCTGCAAACCTACCAACGTCTTCGTGAAGTCGGAATGCAATTCGTGACAATCACGGATCATAACACAATTGCCGGATGCTTGGAGATAGCGCACCTGCCCGAAGTGATTTTTGGCGAGGAAGTGACGGCGAACTTTCCCGACGACGAATGCAAGGTTCATATTCTGGTATGGGGCCTCACTGAAACGCAACATAGGGAGGTCCAGGCGCATCGGGACAATGTTTTCGATTTGCAGCGCTATTTGGCCGAAGAGTCGCTGGCGCATGCTGTTGCGCATCCCCTGCACAGTCCCGACGAGAAATTGACGCCTTTGCACTTCCAGAAGCTAGCCCTGACCTTCCGGCACTTCGAAGGCATCAACGGACGCTATCATGCCCGGCTGAGCGATGCGGCGCGGTACGCTTTGGGCTCGCTCACCGCCGCGAGCATTGAGGTTTTTGTGGCAAGGACCGGGCTCGAACCCACTCACGACGAGCCGTGGCGGAAGGTTTTCGTCGGCGGTTCGGACGATCATGGAGGCGTTTATCCTGCGCGCGCCTTCACTGAGACACCATTGTCGCCGGCGTCTTCAGATTTTCTCGCAAATATTCGGGAGGGCCTCTGCGAAGCGGGAGGCGAGGGAGGCACGCCACTCGCGCTGGCGCATGGAACGTACAGCACCGCTTATCGGTATGCAAAAGCGAAGTTCTCGGTGCGATCGAACGATCCGGGAGCCGGGCTGATCGAAAAGGCGTTTTCGCGATTTATGGAGGGCAAAGATCCCACCGAATTCAGCCTGGCCGAAAAGCTTGGGTTTCTGGCTCAAGGAATCGCCACGGGAAAGATTTTCGAAATGGCGATGGCGGGCAACACCTCGCTCTGGAAAGAGCTTTCGGCCTACTTTTCCAGGGCGGAGGTGAAAACTGCGCTGGCCCGCGAGACCGCTGGCGTGCCCGAGCCCGAGCGACGCGCTTTTTTGATGGCCAATCTCATCGCTAGCCAGCTCGGCTACCGCTTTGTGACCCAGTTCATCGCCCAACTTTCAAAAGCAAGATTCATAGAGAGCATCCAGACCATCAGCCCGTTGGTTCCCATTGCCGCAATGCTCAGTCCGTACATCCACGCCTTTCGCCAGCCCCGCCGCGAGTGGTTGCGGGAGATGACTCGTGTGCTGGCCGGAGCGCCTCCGGCATTCCTCGGAAACCAAAAACGAGCATGGTTCACCGACACCTTCGAGGACGTCAACGGCGTGGCGACAACGATTCGCAAAATGGCCGCTGCGGGTGTGGCGGCGGGCTACGATATCACCGTCGTGACATGCCGCTCCGATGCGTCCGAGCCCGGCATCCCGCTCAAGAATTTCCAACCGGTCGGAGAATTCGAATTGCCGGAATACGAGCTTCAGCGGCTGAGCTTCCCGCCTCTGCTACCGATCATGGATTATCTGATCCGCGAGAACTATTCCGATTTGATCATCAGCACGCCTGGTCCGGTGGGGCTGAGCGCACTTTATGCCGCCAGGACTCTAGGTCTCCGCGCGGTGGGCATCTATCATACCGATTTTCCGCAGTATGTGCGTATCCTCACAGACGATTCCTTTTTGGAGACGCTGACATGGAACTACATGCACTGGTTTTACAGCCAGTTAGACATCATTTACGTCAACTCACAGGATTATCAGCGGTGTTGGATCGAGCGCGGTATCCCTGCGGAAAAGCTAAAAATTCTTCCGCGTGGTTTGGATACCCGATTGTTCAATCCTTCGAGGCGCAATGAACAATTCTGGCGCGCGAGGGGATTGCGCGACGGAGAAGTTGGCATGCTTTTCGTCGGACGCATCTCGAAGGAAAAGAATCTTGACACCCTTGTGGCTTCGACGCGCCGGCTGGCACAGTGGAAAACACCGGCTCGTCCGCTTTTTATTGGCGATGGCCCGTACCTTCCCGAGATGAAGCGCCTTCTCCCGGATGCGCTTTTCACAGGCTACCTTCGAGGGGAGGAACTAGCCGATGCCTATGCCTCCGCCGACTTCTTTGTTTTTCCGAGCACAACGGATACCTTTGGCAATGTTGTACTTGAAGCACAGGCTAGCGGGCTCCCGGTGATCGTATCAGACGTGGGCGGGCCCAGAGATCTTGTGCAGCACGCTAGGGATGGCTTTATCACCAAGGCGCTCGATGCAGGTGAGTTGGCCGAAGCCATCCGCAGGCTGACGGAGGATCCCAAGCTGAGGGAACGCATGGGAGCGCTGGCCCGCGGTCGCGTCGAAACGCGCGATTGGTCGGAAGCCTTCGAAAAGTTCTGGCACGCCTCCGCGTAGCCAAAACCTCTCGCCGTTACAATAATGCCTATTACCGTAATCTCACCTCAACTTGGTTAAAACCTCTACCAATGCGCGCCAGCCTTTGCATTGTCGCCGGCATCCTTTCCGGTCTATTTCCTCTATAGCTGGCGCGATTTCGACGACACTTAGATTAACTGAAAGACAAACAATCATGAGCGAACGACCCCCTCCAGCCGAATACCTGGTAATTTCCCGGGGACAGTGGGACAAGACCCTCTCGCGGGATGAAATCCAGAACGCAATCGACCAATTCTACACCTGGCTTGATCGATTGGTTAGTGAGGGAAAAATGAAACGCGGGCAACGGCTCACCTATGAAGGTAAAACGATCGCGCGGAAAAATGTGATAACTGACGGCCCTTTTGGCGAATCCAAGGAAGTGATCGGCGGCTACTGGTCCATTCTCGCTAACGACCTCGACGAAGCCGCGCAGATCGCTAAAGGCAATCCCTGTCTGGACTGCGGCCTGTTCTACGAAATCAGGCCCATCGACCCGCAACGTGGAACCCCCGACAATACCCGCCAGTCGTGACGACAAATAGTGCCTGGCGACAGGTTTCCGTTGGATACCCGTTGAAATCGGTAGAAAGGTTCAATTCGGGTAGCAGGCCGTGAGGTGTGGTCGACCCGAGCTTCGTCGAGTCCACCGCACACAACTCTACTCACCTCTATTGATAAGACTGCGCGTGGTTGGGGGGGTGGGGGTCGTTGCCGGATTCGGCGACGGCAGGACGATTGCTGGCGAGAATTCCCACTCACCGGGTTTCATGAGCGGCTCTGAGAACTGGCTGGGCGCGGGAATGGGCACGTTGAGCTCCTCGGAGAGCGTTGCGGCGTTCTTGAGGACGGGCGTAGGCATCGCCGGCAGAGGCAGGGGAATTGTGCCATCCGGGAGCAGCGTCGGACTGGAAAAAGGCGTCGGACCGGGGGTGGCCGGAAGCATCGGCGCGGGAGTAGGCGGCGACGGGGCGGTTTCCGGCGTAAGGGCCGGTGACGTTTGCGCGGTCGGCGTCGGTTGAGGGACGTTCGCCGGCTCCGGAGATTGACCGTTTGGCTGGGCGAGTGCGGATACGACGGCGATCACGCCACAGAAAGAGATCAGACTGGCTTTGAGGGTATTCACCGGAGCGTCAGGTTAGCTTGTTAACACAGTAAGAATGCACCTTTTCGTTGGCGAGGCGAGGCGCGAGACGAAGAAATGACGCATTTAGACCGTTATGCGAAGTTTAACGTGAATTTTGTTCTCGTTGCATTGAGGCGTCATGCGGCCTTGAGTCCGACGGCACAGAGCAGCTTCTCGAGATCGTCGACCACTTGTTGATACAAGCGGTCCAGCTGGGTGCGCTTCTGCGAATCGAGTTTGGTGTCGGGCCGGTAAGGCTGGAGCAACCCGGCAGTGAGCGGGCTGTAGATGCGTTCGAAGAGTTTGAGAAAGAGCAGACAGATTGAATAGCCCTGTGAACAGAGGCGGTAGCGGCGCGATTTCGGCAGTTTCTCAACCAAGCCCTTGGCTCTGAGTTTGCCGAGGTCGTAGCGCAGCGAAGCCAGACTGTATTGCTCGGCGCATAATCCCAGCGCAGCCAAAGTGTGCGGGTAGATCTCAGCGGTGGTGAAGGTGCTTCCCGCAGCGATGTGAGCAAAGCGCACCAGGGCGTGCATGAGGGCCAATTGTCGGGCATTATCCAATTTCAAACCCGGAATCCGTTTGCCGGATGCAAGCACTGTGGGCGCTGTCAACTTGCGCAGCTGACCGCGATCGACAAAGGTCTCCAGGATGTCCTGTTGTACGGTGAGATAATTGTCGCAGATAGCCACCAGCTTTTCTTGGAGTTGCGGGAGGTTCTCCACAGCCTTCTTAACCCCGTAGTCGGTGACGTCATTGGTCGCTGACTCGGTGCGCAGGCAGAAATGATCGCGCACGTATTGCTTGATGAAGCCGTTTCCATAGTGGCTACGAATCACGGGGTTGGGAAGCTCCAGATCCTCAATGACGGTCTGAAGTTTTCCCTTGTAGTGCCTGGTGACCTTGCGACCGAAGATCATGGTGATCTTGTTAGGTTGGCCGATCGTGCGATTGGCATCCAGCATTCTCTGGCCGAGTTGATCGACTGCGGCCCGCCTGTGAAAGATCAGGTTGTCGCAATACTCCACTTGCGAGAAGAAGAGCCGATGCTGACAGCCTGCTTGCCTGCGTTCGCTTTCTTTGAAGAATGGGGTCAAATACGCCAGCCATTTTTGCCCGCAGCTCAGCAAATCATGGGCTGTCAAGGAATCGGCCAGCTCTTGAAGCTTCTGGGGATGACTGCATTTGAGAAAGGCATTTGAACGTTGCTCAAAATCGATGCCTTCTGAGCGCATTGAGTTGGCCAGCCAGTGGTGCTGATTGAGACAGACCCGTGCTGAAAAAGGTAGATAGGGGCAGATTCGCACGAACATGCGACCCCAGCGTCGGTCGTTAATGTAAAAGTTGTACTGCACGATCCAACGCTGCGCGAACTGTAGATGCCAGCGGTCTTCTGTGCCGATCGCAATCATGATCCGGGCCGGTTCCCTGGCCTTGAGAATCGCTACCACCTCATCGCTCTTGGCCTGCTTAAAGTAGGGATCCACAAAGTCATCGCGCCTTCCTGCAGGTGCTTCGAGGATGGGCAATCCCCATTTCTCGGCCCGGTTCTTCACCCAGTTCTGAAACTGCTGGGCGATATCACGTAGGCGCTTGCGAGTGACCCGCTCGCCAGCGCGATAGGCATTAAAGAAACCGATCACCCGTTCGGGCTGCTGGAAGGGCTGAATCAATCCGTTCAAAAGGATCCGGTCAAAACAACGGTAGGCCAATTTGATGCTATTCTTATGATGCTCGTAGAAGGTGTTCATCGCTTGCTCCTGTGTGGTCAGATACCAGGAGCATACGCCGTGAACACCTCTACGACCTCAACTGCCTACGGTCACTGAGGGGTAGTCTTAAAATGTAGAGTCGCAAAGGATCGCCCGGGCTACCTGGTCGGACTGCGCCGGTTTCGAGAAGCTCCAGGAGTCGGAACGATCCCGGACTTTAGTCTTGCAGCGGGTGCTGCCAGATGATCTGCAGCACCAGGAAGAGAAAGGTCGTGTAAGGTAGGGCAGCTTTGGCACCTCCGACCCAATTGCGAATCGGTAAGCAATCAGGGTCACATGAACTCGATGCCCCTGCCGGAGACGATGAAGGTCTTGAAGCCTCTCGCGCGCAGGTAGGCGAGCAGTTCGAGCATCGGCTGATAGACCATCTCGGTGAAGATCCGCCCAGTCTTCGGATTCTTCGCCGTCGCGATCCAGTCCTTCACGGTTTGATCGAATTCGGTGGTCGTCATCCCCGCGTGCGTGGCGCGATGATTTCGACGATGCCGCGCTCGCCGCCCGCGAGCGCGGCTTTCATGTCGCCCTTGAGCAGCGAGGCGAACGGTTCATTGTCCTTCCACTCCGGGTGCTGCGGCGCGAGTACCTTCACGCGGTCGAGCGCAAAAAAGATTTGCGTATAAAGCGGCTGCTCGCACCAAAGCGTGCCGTCGTTGTCGAATGTGGCGATGCGCTCGCCGGGCGGGACGAAGTCGGGCGTGCCTTCCTTGGTGACTTTCTCGACAAACGCGGTGATGGATTTCTTGGCGGGGCCCTCATTCCACGAGGGAAGTGGGTCTTGCGCGCGCGCGATGGTGAGGCTGGCGAAGGCAATGGCTAGCAGGGCAAGCGTGTCGCGGATGGGTTTCATGGATTGGGTTTTGGTTTCTGCTTGCTCGTAAAGTCGTGGGCCGCCTCGTGAGAGACGGCCCGCGCGTTTCACGATCGAATGGTCGTCCTTACTTGCCGGGCGAACTCTGCATTTGCTCCATTTTCTTTTCGAGCTCTGCTTTGAGCGCCGACATGTTGAAGCTGGCGCCCTCCTGCATTGGCGGGTATTCGAGGAAGGTCTGGGCGTATTTGCCGACCTCCTGCTGCACGAACACGAAGCGCCAGAACTCGTTGATAAACCAGTTGTAGTAGGCGATCGACCCTTGGGCGCCGTTGGGCATCCCCGTGCGCTCGAAGGGATCGAGACGGAGGTTTACCAGAATGGGCCAATCCACCTTGACCGTTCCCCCCAGCCAGCCGCCGGGCTGATCGGTGAACCGATACTTATAGTCGCCGATCCGAACGGCGGCGAGCGTGCCCTCGGTGAAGTAGAATATCTCGTTGCGCGCGGACTCTCCCTTGCCGGTGATCGCGTCCATCTGGTTGTATCCGTCGAGGTGGACTTTGTAGGCCTTGTCCCCGATTTCTTTGCCTTTCAGCAGCTCTTCACCGATACTAGGGTTACCTGCCGCGGCGACAAAAGTGGGGAACCAATCCAAGCTGGAAAAGATTCCGTTTTGAATCGTGTCCGCCGGCACTTTGCCGGGCCAACTGAGGATCGCCGGCGCACGAAAGCCGCCTTCCAAGCCTGTTCCCTTGCCGCCGGCGAAGGGCGTTTGCCCGCCGTCCGGCCAAGTGAAGTTCTCTGTGCCATTGTCGGTGCTGAAAACGACGATGGTATTGTCCTCGAGGCCGTTGTCTTTAAGATACTTCATCACCGAGCCAACGATGTCGTCCAGTTGCGCCATGCCGGCTTCCTCGATGGACCAGCCATTCTCCGGCGTGCGCATGTTTTCATACTTTTCCGAAAGATGCGTCTCCACATGCATACGGGTCGGGTTGAGCCATACGAAGAATGGCTTGTCGGCTGTCTTCGCCTCGCCGATGAACTTGAGTGCGAGATCGAGGATTTCATCATCCACCGTCTCCATCCGTTTCGGATAGAGGGTGCCTGCGTCCTCGATCTTCTGCTTGCCAATTTTGCCCCAGCGAGGCTGGACAGTAGGGTCATCAACATTTGTGGCCCAGGAGTGGACCATGTTGCGCGGGCCCACCGTGTCCTTAAGGGCGGGGGGATAGTTGCGATGTGAAGGGTCTTCCATCGCGTCGAGGTGATAGAGGTAGCCAAAGAACTCGTCGAACCCATGTACCGTCGGGAGAAACTCATTGAGGTCGCCAAGATGGTTCTTGCCGAACTGCCCGGTTGCATAGCCCATGGATTTGAGCACCGTGGCGATGGTCGGCGCGGCCGCCGGCATGCCGATCTTGGAGCCCGCCTGGCCGACTGTCGTCATGCCGGTGCGGATCGGCAACTCGCCGGTGATGAAGTTCGCGCGACCCGCCGTGCAACTCGCCTCGGCATAGTAGTCGGTGAAAAGCATGCCGTTCTTGGCGAGCTTATCGAGGTTCGGCGTCCTGCCGGCCATCATGCCTCGGTTGTAAGCGCCGATGTTCCAAATGCCGATATCATCGCCCATGATGAAGACGATGTTCGGTTTTTTGTCCTCGGCGTGCGCTAGCGCAGTAATGAAGGCGGCGCAGAGCGTGACCGTCCATTGTTTGAGTGTATTTACTTTTGGTTTCATGGTTTCTTGTTGTGAGTAGTAACTGCGTTTTCTGCGACTGTTTTTTCTGGAGGAAGGACGCTGCGAAATCGGAAATGCATATGCTGCTGTCGCTGTCCGTCCGGGCGGAGGGAGCTGGGGCGGACCGTTCACGTGGTAGTCTGGCGGTGCGAAGACAAGCGCGCCCGCGACAAGCCCGAGCAAGACAGCAGGCGATGGCGATCAATTTGCGCGTCGTTTCATGGAAGGTCTGAAGTCCCCGGTTGTTGAATGCGCGATGGCTGTGGAGATGGCCTCGATCAGTTCGCGGTCGTTGACCGGCTTGCGGAGATAAGCCGCCGCTCCGCCGCCCAGAGTTCGCGCCTCTGCTTCGGACGAGTCGCGCGCGGTGATCACCACGACCGGAAACCGCCTTTCCAATTCCGCCATCACGTCGAAGCCGGACAGCCCGGGCGCCGCGCCGCGCTTCATCGCCTGCGCGCACATTGGGACGTTCGCGCGGCCTGTGAGGAAGATGATCGGCAGCGCGCTGCCGCGCGCGGCGAGGGCCCGCTGGAGTTCGAGACCGTCGAGGCCCGGCATCGCCATATCCAGCACCAGGCAGCCCGGCGCGGCGGGGTCGTGCGCAGCGAGGAATTCGCCGGGCGAGGCGAATGCCGCCACCTCGAAGCCTTCGGCGCGGAGCAGGCGTCCGACGGCTTTGCGCACGAGCGCCTCGTCGTCTACCAGGAAAACGGTGGGTGGCAGGTTCATGTCTTGACGCGGGTATCCGCGGGCAGCGTGAAATGGAAGACCGCACCGCCACCGGGATGGTTTTCAGCCGACAACTCACCGCCGTGGGCCAAAAGGATGGAGCGGCACACCGCGAGGCCGAGGCCAAGCCCATGCGGCTTGGTCGTGAAGAACGGTTCAAAGATGCGCTCCAGCGCATCCGTAGAGATTCCGCGCCCGTGGTCGCGGACCGAGACGCGCACGCCGTCTCTCGCGACCGCTCTGTGCTTACGTGGAGACGGCGGCTGTCGCTTCCGGCCATTGCATAGCTCGCGTTCATCACGAGATTGAGCAACACCTGCTGAAGTTGCACTCGGTCGCCGAGGACTGGCGGCAGGACCGGCGGGAGGTCCGTCTCGACGGCGACGCATTGATTCAGCAGATCGCTGCGGACGAGCTTAAGCATCTCCTGCACGACCTCATTCACATCGAGCGACTGGCGCTGCACCTCGCCCTTTTTCAAAAGCGCGCGCAAGCTCCGGATGACCTCGCCGGCATGCTTGTCGGAGTCCACGATGTCGCGCAAAATTTCCTCCAGCTCTGCGCGGTCGATCTGCGGACGCGCGAGGAAGCGTTGCGCCGCCTGCGCATTGCTGAGGATTGCGGTCAGCGGCTGGTTGAGTTCGTGCGCGAGCGAGCCGGACAATTCGCCGAGCATCGCCACGCGCGAGAGATGGGTCAGTTCCGCGCGCTTGTCCTGCACATCCTGCTTGCGCGCCGTAATGTCAATGGAAACGCCGCGCATCCGCAGCGGGCGGCGGTCGTCGGCAAACTCGACCCGGCCCCGCGCGGCGATCCAACGCAGCGGCGACGCGTCCGAGAGTATGCGATATTCGCTGTGATAGTCGCCGCCATTTTCGAGCGCCGCCGCGATCGCGGCGCGCAACGGCTCACGGTCGTCCGGGTGGAGCCTTCCGGCAATGCGCGCGAAGTCCAGCGGTTCCGTCTTCGCGAATCCGAAGAGCTCGCGCCCCTTGTCGGTGGTCCAGATTTCATCACGCGCGATGTCCCATATCCAGAGCCCCAGCTCGGCGGCGCTCGTCGCCAGATCGATGCGCTGCTGAATTTCGCGCAGCTCATCCGACAGCTCTGCCGCCCGAAGCACGTTTCGGCTCAGTTCCAGACCCATCGCCGCGACGACGCCCGTGAAAAACAGACTCGGCATGACCGGTGCTGCGATGATCCCCCAAAGCGCCAGGCTCGATTGCGTGCCTCCCATCAAAGTGAAGAACACGATGGCCCCGCCTACCAGCGTCTTCCGCCGGTCGCCCCGCCGCCAGACCGTCAACGCTGCGTCCGCGACAAAGACCACGAGTAACACTAGGGCCAACTGTCCGACCAGCATCCAAGGATTTGCCACCCCCACCGCGACGGCGACCGGCTCGCCGAGGAACGGAGTGTGCCGTACTGACGTAATCTCCCGATAATTGAGATTTACCCCGGTCGAAAAATTGAGCATTAGCGACAACGTCCGCACGCCGCAGACTGTCCACGCGAGCCATCGTCGCCCCGCGTGCAAATAGACCCGCACAAAGCCGACCAGCGACACAATGAGCATCCACGCAGGCACATGCGTCCAGCGCATCGCGACGGCAAGCTCCTCCGGCGTCCCCGCCCGCATCATCCACACCTCACCCGCCGCCAGGAGCATCGTCGCCACCGCCGTAAGCGCAAAGAGCACATTGGCCCGCGCCTCCCGCTGCCACCACCAGACCAGCCCATGCACAAGCGCCAGCGTGAGGCACGCCGAGGCGATCATGGACCACACGACGGTGACCCAGCTCATGGCATCTGTTCAACGTGGCCGTTCCGTTCTGAGAGCAGCTCTGCCGCCTGAGCGCGGTAGAGCAGGGCTGAGGTTGACGGAGCGGAGATCACGAGAATGCGCTTTTCGGAGAGGTATTCGTCCAGCTCTGAGGCCAGCGTCATTAAGGTAGCGGAGCTCGAAAATTCGGCAAGTAGTCGTGCTTCGAACGCTCAGCGGTTCGGGTTCTCACGCAAGTCGCGGCGGCCACATCGGAAACGGGAGAATCAATGCTTGGGGCGAGCCATAGCTTACGAGGGAAAGGCCTTTTCACGGAGAAGCCGGCGAATCCATGTCTCGTAACTGGATCGGGCATTGATCGTTCTTAGAATTCCGTTCTTATCCAAAATCCAGACAGAAGGCAGAGCGTTGATTCCTAAGGAGCGTGCGACGGGGCTTTGCCAGCCCGTGCCGTCGAAATGCGTGGGCCAGTCGGCCCGAAGCTCCCGGAGACGGCTCTCGAGCGCCTTCTGGTTTTCATCGAGACTGACTGTAACGACGCGGATTTGATCCTTGGGTAGCATTTCCCACGATGAGCGAAAATCCCGCAGCCAGAGCAAACTGTGTGGGGAGTCTGCGGACCAGAAGATCAGCACGACGACATATCCGCGGAGTCTGGCAAGGTCGATCTCGCCGCCGCCCAGAGCTGCCATCTTCAAGTCCAAGGTCTTTCCCAGCAAATCGAGCCGCCGAAGGTCGTCGGCAATTCGGCGTTTGAGCGGTTCCTCATCCGTCAGGCGGAGCGCTTCTTCGAGGAGGTCTCGCTTTTGATTGGGGACGTCGTCGCAAACGGTCGCAGCTTCGACGAGCAGGCGGGGACCGCGGCGGTCGCCCGGATATTTTGCGGTAAAGTTTCGCGCGGACCAAACGATGGATTCGCGCATCCGCTCGGTATTGTCCTTCTGGTTTTGCATCAAAAGCGACGCGCGCGCGAACCCGGCATCTGCCAACCTCTCGCGCGCGACGCCTGGCGCCTTTTCCAACTCTCCGAGAAGTCGGAGGGCCTCGTCCACGTTGCTTTGGTCGTTGGCGATCTTGCCTTCGGCCGCGAGGATTCTTGCGAGCTTGAGTTTGGCCTCGAACGCGTGGGGATCGCCAGGATATCTGGCGAGGAATTGCTCGATGGCTTTCCGTTGTATGAGCAGGTGATTTCTCGCCAGCAGGGATGCCTCATCGCGCGTAGCCGGCTTCTTCTTGGGACCCGCGTCGAGCGATATGATATGGCGCCAGTCCTCCGCGACGCCAGCGCTTAGCCGCGATAAAGTTGGGAGGAGCAAGAGAGAGAAAACGAGCAGCCTCATGTCCTGTCTACGGCCAAAATTACGGCGTAAATTGCGCGGTGATCACTTGCCTCATTCCAATATGGTGAATCGTTAATGCCGCATTTTTCGGCAACGACTTCCTTTACCAATCCGGGGCTGACGAGGAGATAGTCTACGCGAGAATATTCGTCGGCAGTTTTCCAGTAGTAGGTCCAGTGTTCGCC
The DNA here is from genome assembly GCA_963810765.1 of uncultured Verrucomicrobiae bacterium. Classification (GTDB taxonomy): domain Bacteria; phylum Verrucomicrobiota; class Verrucomicrobiia; order Chthoniobacterales; family Terrimicrobiaceae; genus DASTFP01. The sequence goes on along the minus strand of CAWEOV010000004.1, from coordinate 201,905 downwards.
GCGGCTGTCGCGGAGCCAGAGGTCCATCATGTGGTTCGGGGCCCCTTTCCAGCCGATGATTTCGCGGATTGGGTATTCGTTTTTCGTGTCATTCAGATCTCCGAACAACAGCACATTTGCGTTTGGAGCGGCTGCAAGAATTTCATCGATATGTTCGCGCAACGACCAGGCCTCTTTCGCGCGCATGAGGGCTTGGTCGTATTCTGGCACGACACGACGCGATTTGAGGTGCGCGCCAACGAGCCTCAGACGGTAGTCGGAATTCACTTCGACGGTCACATCAAGGATTCCCCGGTTCATTCGGAGGGTCCTGCCGTCGAGCTCGAAACGAACGTCATCCCGCGAGTTTCGTTCGACAATCGGGAACTTGCTAAGCAGGCAAATGTGGCGTTGTTCATCCGCTCCTTTGACCCACTCGCGGTACGAATAGTCGAGCCCTGCGGTTTTTAACCGCCGTTGGAGGTCTTCGAGCATCGATTCGTCACCGATCTCGATGAGTCCGACAATGTCGGGCTGAATCTGGCTGAGAACCCTAACGACTGCTGCTATTTCTTGCTCCGGCTTTGGAGCGTTTTCGATAACGATGCCGTCCTTCTGCCGGTCGCCCAGCAGATAGTTTTCTACGTTGTAGGATGCAACGACGATTTCCTTGCCGGCAAGGGAACTGCAAAGGACGAGGCTAAAAAGGCAGCAGGTGACCTTGCGCATGAGCCGGGTCCCCTGCGGAAAATTCAGCTGGGCTGATGGGGCTTTTTTTCGGCGGGCTCTTTGACTTCAAGTTCGGCCGAAGACTTGCGCACCTCTCGCTCGAACTCATCGCGAGCCTTCTTGAACTCTCCCAAACTCTGACCGAGTCCGCGAGCAAGCTCAGGAAGCTTTTTCGCCCCGAAGAGCAGGATCACAATCACGAGAATAAAGATGGTCTCCGGCCAACCCGGCATACCGAAAGCGATTGGGAGGTTCATGTTTAATAAGGTACAACGGATTTCCGGCCTTGCAAAGAAATCTCACATGTCGATGGAGCCGCCAATAGGCAGCAGGTGCAGCTTCACGCCCGCTTTCGCGAAGATCGAGGCTGCTTCGGCGTGATCAATCTTGATCGGCGGGAACGTGTCGTAGTGGACGCCGACCACTTGCTTGCATTTAAGGAGGCCGGCAGCTTTCGCAGCATCCTTCGCCCCCATAGTGAAATTGTCCCCGATGGGAAGCACGGCGAAACGCAGCTCAAACTCTTCGGCAATGAATTGCATGTCGTAGGTCAGCGCGGTGTCGCCCGAATAGTAGAAGGTCTCATTCGCGCTCTCGACGACGAACCCGCCGGGATTGCCGCCATAGCTGCCGTCTGGAAGCTGGCTCGAATGGACGGCATTAACGTACTTTACCCGGCCAAAATCGAAAGTCCGCCCTCCGCCATGATTCAGCGGGTGAGCGCTTTCGATACCCTTCTTGCCAAGCCAGACGACGATTTCGTAATTGGAGATGACCGTGGCGTTAGTTCGTTTGGCAATTTCGATCGCGTCGGCGATATGGTCAGAGTGACCGTGCGAAATGAGGATGTAGTCCGCCGCGATCTGGTCGACCTTAATGTGGCTGGCGAGCGGATTCGGCGTAATGAATGGGTCGAAAAGGAGCGATTTGCCTCTGATTTCCACCAAAAAGCACGAGTGACCGTAGTAGGAAAGCTTCATTGCAGAGGATGGGGTTCAGCGCATTGAACAGATTCGACCGAGCTTCGACAAGGAGAGCGTTTGGCCCGGACCGAAATTTTCTTGGTCGAATTGCCCTTGTCATCTTCGAGAGAAGCTGATCGAAGAAGGGCCGGCGGCTTTGGAGCCTTCGCAGCATTATGCCTTGCTTTGGGATGCTGATTCTCTGCGCTGGCTGCATCGCGAGTTCTGGAGCCGGCCGCCGTGCGGTTGCACCAATGGTGGAAACAGCGTTTGGCCGAGGTAACCGAAAAGATTGGTCTCGCTAGTTGACCCTTACAGGAGCCCAGCGGCGTCTTCCGGCGAAGGAAGGCCCCAGGCTTTCCATCGCTTCAGATATTCATCACGAGTAAGCAGCACATAGTAGGGATTCTTTTCTTTCCGCAGCCACTGAATAATTCTGAGGATAGATGCTTCAGGCATGACAGTGCATCCAGCGGATGAGCGGTCAGGGCCCCTCTGGATATGGAAGAATATCGCGCTGCCAGCGTTGGGCATCGGAGGATCTGCGTTGTGTCGAATCTCGATGAGCCAGCGATGTGGCGGATCGTTCAAACGCATCTTTTGCTTTTCAAACCACGGCGGCGGATTCTGGGGATCGACGACGACATGTTTGTTGTAGTGCGGCAGCGTCGGGTCGTCGATCCATGCGTCGCCATCCGTCATGGTGTGAAACGGATAGCTCGCTCCAGCCGGCAGGGCCGGGTCATAAGTGTAAATCTTTCCAATTTTGAAAACACCCGCCGGCGCGCGCTTGTCGCGCTCGGTCTTCTGCGGGCCGGGCTCGTTCATGCCCAGAACTCCGCGCCCCCATGCGAGACCGCCTTTTCCATAGAGCACGCGTAGTGGAGGAGACGCTGCGCGCCAGCCCTTGCCCTCGCGCTCAAAGAGTTGGAGCTTCCCGGAAGGCGAGTCCCAGCCGGGAGCGACGGATACGGCGAGCTGGCCAACTGAAGGATCAAGCGCCAGAAGCGGTCCGCTCAAAATCGAAACAATCAGTCCTATGATCGATAGCTTGTTCATCTTTCCTCCGACCTAATCTTGCGAAACAGTTTTCACGAGAAGCAATTTTCGCTTCTGTTGCAGCCAGACGCCGTGGATGCCCCTATTTAACTATACTTGAGTCCCCCCCGAAAGCAGTGGCCAGCGCTTTCTTGCGCAGCAGGTATTCCCAGGCAGCAACGCCTTGCTTCAAGGCGGCGATATCTGGTGCAAGCGAATTCCGGAGCAAGCAAGAGGGATGTCCTCAGACCGGCTTACTCGGCGACATCAAAGCGCAACCCGCTGGATCCTTCACCGCGACCCGGTTCCTTGCGCCGCCCAATCCAAAGAAGCGTTGACCCGTCAAGCCAGCGGGAATATTGAAAACGTCGCGTGACCCTCGCTCCTTCTCGAGGCACCTCTTCGTCATGCAACAGGAGTTCGCGGCCCGGATCCAAAATGAGACCTTGGGGCTCAAAAGTTCCCTGTAACGTTTCCGACTCCGTGCGTGGAAGTGAGCCACGCCTCAATCGAATCGCGGATCCCTCTTGCACTGGAAGCAGCGGAATCCAATAATCAGGCACGCTCGTGCCCAGGCGATAGGCAAGTTCTCCCCCGGAAGCGGAATGCTCATCGGGACTCGGCGCCGCTGCGCGTTCCTGGCGGCGGCGCTTTTCCTGAAATGCCTCGAAACGGTCTAGCGGGCGGTGGACAGGGCTTTCAACGAACCGTTCCACCGCCCAGGCTAAGTTCGCCATTTCATCCCTGAGAAGGAGGACCTCTTCGAGTTCCGCGCCTTGGAGGCTCATCCCCAGCACCGGAGGCAAAAAGAAGAGATCTCCAAACTTCGCGGCCGTCGCGGGGTCAGCGTTTGAAAAGCGAGGATCCGGCGACAGTCCGAACATCCGCCACGGGGAACGGGGCCCATCAACTTCTGATGTATGGGCAATCAGCATCCGCTCGCCGAAAGTGTTTGTGACGATCAGTGATCCGATCCGGCACAAGGAACCGGCTTCCAAATCGACTGGTACCACGAACCAGTCGTTGCCATACACCAGAGCGAACTCAACAAGTAACAATCGCGCCAGATCCTCAGGGTCTGCTTCCACTTTGCCAAGATTGACTTTGGAGTCTTCGAACTCCCACAGGCGAGGAGAAGGCATCCCACGAAAGCTTACGGGCGTGGGAAGAAACGTTGACGTGACAGAGGAGACCTGCCCAATGGCGCCCAGGGTCGCAGTCGGATCAACGACGAACGAAAACCAGTCCAGGTGGCCCTCGAGGTATTCCGGGGCGTTCAGCACCGTCTCGCCGGTAGAAGTCTGGCCGGAGACAGCGAACGAGTACTCGACGCGTTCTCGAACCCAGGACGGCTTATCATTGGATTGAGCAAACAGCGTTTCGTGCCAATTCAACCACGCGGTCATGGTCTGAACGACTCGGGGCCGATCCTCACTCCGGACCTGATTAAAAGGTGACTCGGTGAACAGTGCTGCCAGCCCCGCAGCAGTTTTTCGAAGTTCGGCCAGCTTTGCATAAAGCTGCAAACCATCGACGGTACGGCCAGCCACGACTTCGAGAAAGCGCAACGTATCGTCGTCAAGTCCCTGTCGTATATCTTCGGCGGGCGTTTTTAGCGAATAAGCCTTCCGATAGAGCGCGCGGTAGGTTCCCAAGCCTTCAGCATCGAGCATGCGAAGGAGGTGCAAGCCCGCTTCAGCGGCAAGGCGAAAGTTGTTCTGGCCCAATCGTCGAACGGGCTCGCGTTCCACCAAGACCTCAAGTGGAACGTTTTGAGGAGAGTAGTCTTTCGAATTTGCCTTGGCTTGGGCTGCGTCTGCAGGCAATGGGCCTGGATGAAAACGGCTGATTGGCGCGCTTTTCACCGTGAGTTGCGCGGCCGCAGGCGAACCGGCATCGTCCCCCTTGAATTCCCCAAATTGCCATTGGCGTGCCAAGAGCCATAGCGGATCATGAATGCGGGCCTGTAAGCTGTCTTGCATCTCCGGACAATCGGTCCGCGGCTCCAAACGAACGATCGAGGCCATGATTTATCCTCCTGTCGAGTTGGTGTCGGCGGCGCGCGACAGGTCGATCACGTCTCCGTCGAACGTCAGGGCAGGGCGGCAGCCCTTCCCGGCACGATCCCATGTTGCGCGGCCGTTCCACAAGGTAAAGGACATTCCGGTGATTTCGCGCCCTTCCAAGCCCACCAATTCAACCGGCACTTCGAGGCGTAGCCATTGTCCAGCTGGCGGAAGCGGACCCATGAATCGGCGGCTGGCCGTCCCATCGACGCCCCAAGTAATGTTGTTAGCCCCCCAATAGGCGCGATGCTCCCACGAACCGTCGTTCCACTGAAGCATGATCTCGCTTGGCAGGTTGGTTGGATCAAGAAAAGCGTAGGTAAACAAGATCTCTCCCGGTCCCGCCAGCATCGTCTCCGTTGCCCCTTCAAAGAAGTGCTGGTGCATCCCTGCCATCACAGCAGACTTATGCGCTAATTTGCCGAAGAGTGGAACCGGGTCCCTGCTCACCCAACTCCAGTTCTCTCGGTCTCCGCGAGGCGTCGCGCCCGCCGGCAGGCGGTCTTCGACCCAGCTTGCCTCCGCGAGGCCATTAAGCGATACGGCGCGAAGCTGGGCCAGTTCGAAGGTTTCCTGCAGGACCGCTGCGAGCATGTCGAGGTCCCAGACGACGCGGGTGTCGTCAGAAGGAACAGCAATCAGGAGAGTCTGAGGCGCGCAGGCGCCAGGTTGGTCATAGTGGAAGGTGAGGCCGGTGGTCTCGTAGTTACTCGGCACGACCTCCACCCATTCGTCGATCAACAGGCCAGACAGCGGCTGGCTTAGGTCAATGGTAGTTTGCATCGGGACGTGGGCAACAAGCGAGAGCCGGCCGGCCGGGACTCTTTGATTCGGACCAGGAGGAAGAGCTACCCAGCGATCGCTCTGTTTGTAGGGAAGCTGGCCAACCTGAAATGTGAGCCCGGCGCTATTACTCATTGTTTCGGCATACATGAGGGTGGCCTCCAGCCGTGCAACCCCGTCGCGGACCCTGGTAACACGTTGAATCAGGGTAGTCGCTGCGAATCGATCATTGCCTTGAAGCGCGAGACTGTCGCCGAACGCCTGGTTCAGAACACCGCCGTTCGCGGGCGTAAAACGGGGCAGGATGCGGAAATCCGGCCCAAGGACCTCCCGCATTCGAGCCAGATGGTAATCATGTTTTTCCTGGACCGACGCTCCGTCAGCTATCTGTAAATTGCCGACGTTATCCAGACGCTGGGTAACTTCTTTCGCGACTGACTGGGCTTGGGCCATCAGCGCCGCCCGCTTGTCCGCACTATCTCCGGTCGCCGAGAGGGGAACAGCGCCTTGAACGCCAAAGTAAGCCATGCGAACTAGCGCAGCCCGGAGTTTCTCCGGGTCAGGCGGCGTTCCCGGCGGGCCTCCATCGGCTGGCAGCAGAGCCCGTAGGGCCTTCTGAGCTTGTGTCAAGGAATTGACAGCGCGATCCGCCCGAAGAGCGAGCTCGCCCACATCGACGGCAGGCGGAGCGGGATCTTCAGGCAGGGAAAGGTCTCGGCCGTCTATCGCCCGAGCGCCGGCAATCAGCTTACGAACCATGAGGGCCACCTCGACCAGTTCTCCGATGCCCACAACGTCGGCCTGCCACGCCGGGTTCCGGGTGAAGATAAGTCGAACCTCTGCCTCATCCGAACCGGGTCTCGTTCGCAGCAGCTGGTACGCCAGCCGTTGTTCCAATTCCGACCGCTGAGCCTGCCCATCCCCTTCGACCAGAAACACCACGTCCAGCGGAGAGAGCTGCAGCTTATTGAGAGTGACTTCTGTAGTCTCCAGCACCCGGCCGGTCTGCGAATGCACATACTCGGCCTGGCAGCGGACCCGAGCCGGGTTTCCCAGGAGCTTCGCTGCCCATGCATTCAAAAATGGCTCTGCCTGGGCCCGCACCTGATTGGCATTCGTGTTCCATTGAGAGGCAGGCTCATTGGTGTTCAGCGACGATGACCACAACGTCAGCACGCGGTGGGTGAATCCGATTCCGGTGCGCGGTGTGCGCACCACCTCCAGTTCGGGTGGGGCCATCTCGCCAGTGGCGATCGCATCCAGAGTGGCGCCGGAGCGGAGTGGATTGCCTTGTACGAGGTGGTAAACGCTCTCGGCCACGACCACGTCGCTCACGGCATCAACCATTTCATCGAGGGCCTGCAATTGGGCGTCCAGAGATTTGAAGTCTGCGGTTTCGGGCGCAGGGAATCCCAGAGTGGCATTGCCGAAGGGAATGGTGGTGGCGTCCCACGGCTTGTGCGGGAGCTGGCGCTGCTTGCCAGCCTTCCAGCGCCGCTGCAACTCCAAACCATCAACCACATTGCTGGCCGCCAGCGACTCAAGCGCCTTGACCCACTGCCGATTGAGCACTTCGCCGAGGGCGGCGCGAGCTGCCGCGAGGTCAGCTTCTGCCTTGCCGCGCGTCCCTTCCTTGCTGAGCGCCTTTTGATCAAGCGCCTGCGCGGCCGTGTCTTCTCTGGCGATTTCTGCGTCGAGGGCGAGGATCGAGTTATTGAGAGCACCGATCTTTGCCAAATCGAGATTCAGAATGTTGACACGCTCGTTGAAGTTGCTCTGGGCCAGCGCCGCGGCATTAACCGCCTCTCCACGTTGCAGTTGCAGGGCTTCAATTTGACTCGCCCAGGCAGCAAGATCTCGCTGATCCAGGATCTCCACTTCAAAGGCGTTGAGATTGCCCGCCTTCGGCAGGACTTTGCTCTGAGGCCTCTCGAGGCGGGCGATGCTCTGGTCTATCTCGACCACTTTGCGTTCTGCCGCTCTCGCCAGCTCTTTGAGAGCGTTGATCGCGTTGACCTCGTCCTGGTATCGTTTGCGCTCGCTTTCCCGTTGTTGTTTCAAGAGCCGGGCCGCATTGGCACGTGCCATGGCTTCCCTGCTCTGCCCGTACAACTCACTGACCTCCCCGGCCAGCGTTTCGGCCTGTCTAAGGTTTGCGTAAGCCTTGGATAGTTCGTCTTGCTGCTTCAAGCCTGCAAGAGCCCTGAAACGGGAGATAAAGCGATCCAAACCCTTGTCATGCAGACCCCGCTCAAAGCGATACCCCAGCAAAGCCCCTAAGGGCTGTCCTTGCCGGACGCCGTCCAGCACCCACTTAGCGCGATGCACACGCTCGGATGAGAGGTCAATCGCAAGCGGGTCGCCTTGGGCTTCTTCCTTATGAGTGAGATAACCACTGCGCAAGACCGCTGCCGTGGCCGCATGGGCCAGCGAGGGGGCCTGCACGAAACCCTTGTTACTATCCGAAACATACAAAGGTCCCGCGGTGACTCCCGGTGGCGGTTGGACCTGGCGCAGGGGCGGCGCTGGACGCACATTTTCCAGCCAGCCGTAGCCGCCCAGACGGAGGCCGAGAGGCGCATTCCGGCGAAGCGCCTTCAAACGTTTCGTAGCCAGGGACGTGATCCAGGCGTCCAATCGATATGTAGAAAGATCGAGCGTTTCCGCCATTAAGAACTGAAGCGCATCCACGGTTCGATTCTCCAAAATAGCGAGGCTTTGCTGAAAGGCGGTTCGCTCGGGGGCTTGAGTATCGAACAGCTTCAGCGCAGCTTGGCGGAGGAGCAGGTAAAGCAGCGGATGAGGCTTTGGAGCGTTCTTCGCGTCCCAGTTGGGAAATCTCTCGTTGCGAATGGTCTCAGCATTGCTCTGCCGCACGAGTTTGAGGTAGTTCGGGCTCGGTGGCACATGAAGAGCAGGATCGTTGAGGGGAGTTGGGGAACGCCGCAGTTTCAGGGGATCCCCGACAGGCGATGCGTCATTGGCTAGGCGAGTCATGAAATAGCTGCAAGAGTTCGCTTCCTGGCGAAGCAAAGCCGGCGTGTCCGTTCCGAGCTCGACCCGGGGCGCGCTTCTGCCGTACGAGTTCCAGAGCTTTCTCAGTTTGCGCAAGCAATTCACCAGCGCAGCGTCTTCAGGGGTCTCTCCCGCGAGTCTCCACCGGTTGAGCGAAGTGACGGGCAGGAGGCCATAGGGCTGATTGCCCACACGCATCGGCGCCAGTGGTCCGCGCGCTCGCACGTGCTCAACCAAATGCTCACGCAAGAACGCTACAGGCACTTGCACAGAAAGCTGGCGAAGAAACGAGCTGTCCAAGACCGGCCAGAGAGCTCCGTTCATGGCGTTCGAAGAGCGCTGCTCTGCCAAATTTGCGTTTCTCACGTGGTCGAAGACAGTAACGGCAATGCCCAGGGCTTTTGCCGCTGCGTCGCCATCGGAACCGTCCCCGGACCGGACCAGAGGATTGCCGCGCTCTACCTCAAAGTCGCGGTTGGCGCCGAGTTCACCCGACGCGTATCCTGAAGCAGCTTCGGCGGTATTGTTGGTGGGTGTATTCTGCGGCACAAAAGCCAGGTCATGGGTGTAGTGTTGGGCATCGAACAGTGCGGTGAGTCGCGTTCCCGACGCCTGAGCGTCGAGGGTTGCCTTGATTCCCACGACCAGGAGCCGTTCGAATCCGTTCCGGGCAAGATCGTCTGCCAGCGAAACCCGCATGCCCATTCCGGCCGCGACGGCAGCCTCAAAATCAAGCATCCAACGCATTCCCTCATCGACCGGCGGCAGATTGTCTCCCACCACAGCTGCGGTGGCCTGGGGCGATAGCCCTGTCGCCAAACGATCGGCGATCAGGTCACCCCAGGCTGTGAAGACTGGCCGCCCGTTGTTGTAAGCAACCGCAACCCACCGGTCCGGCAACACGTTCGCCTCCGGAGCACGCGTCCAAGCGCCATCTCGGCGCGGCACGGTAGCAGGCTGATTTGCCAGCACGCGCGCGATCCAGGCGGCTCGCCGAACGCCGAAGCGATCAGAAAGCTGCCGCCAGGCCAGCTTCTGCTTTTCGATATCATTGCCGGCAGCGGCGGTATTTTGCCAGAACTGCCTTCCCCAGCGCTCTTCCTCCTCCGTCAGACCTGGCTCGTGAGCATCGATATGAATGTCATCGGGGTAGATTCGGATCAAGAAATCAACGCCGCCGTCTGCCTGTCGAGCCACGAACCGAGTCTCCAAGCGCACGGGGAGCAGAACGAGTGGGTGGCTGGTCCGCATCATCCCCAGAAGGCGAGCCGTCGCGGCATCCCGCGCCGTGCGGTGCTCCTCGGTTCGCGCCGCGAGTTCGGCAACTAGATTCCGGGCCGTCGTCGCGGCGGCTTGGGCGCCGGGGATCTGACCGTTGACGGCATTCAGTTCCGCCTGGTATTGACCCTGTTTCTGAAGCAACTGAGTCAGCAGGCGGTGCGCCTTCTCCGCCCGATCGACGGCTCGGTCGTACAATCCTTGAAGCCGCTCCAGCTCTTTCCTCCACGCTTTGAGGAATTGCGGAGTTACGTGATCACCAAGGTCTGTATCAACTCTCTTCAGCTTAGTCTCCTCCAGTGATGTGGCGGTCCATCTGCCCGGCGAGATCCTCGACAGCGATGTCCGCCGCTCTTGCCTCGGTCTCGGCTGCGGGAATTTGGCCATTAACGGCCGTTAGTGCGGTCGTGAGTTCGTCGCGACGGGCGATCAAGGACGCCAGGTTGGCATCGGCCGCTGCAGCCGCGGCTTCCGCCGCCCGAAGGGCATCTTCCAGATCGATCGTCCGTGCCGACAGCTCAGCAGCAACGCGCTCGAGCGCCCTCCTGTCCATAGAGTCTCGCTCGATCTCATTACTCAAAATCGCGAGTTCGCCCAATCTTTGGCGAGCAGCCGCGGCCCTCTCACGGGCTGCGGAAATCGCCCTCCTCACCTGCGCCAAAGTGGCCGTCGCTTGAGCGGCCCGGTTCGCTGCGGACTGGACTTCAGCATCGGCCTGGGAAATCGCCCTTATGAGATCATTCAGACGAAGTTGTGCCGCGGAGGCGCTTGCTTCTGCCTGGTTCCGCTGCTCGACCAGCTCATCGAAGCGCTGTTTCCAAGTGGTCCATTTAGGGTTACGAAGGGGTGGTCTGGGCGGCCGTTCAATGGTTTTGTCCGGCTCAATTTGCTCATGCTGCTGAATTTGGATTTCGAGGTCCGCCAAACCCCGATCAGCCGTTGCCGCTTCAGCTTCGAGCACAGGCCGCTGGGATTGGAGGCCGGCTAACCTGCTTCGCGCCGCATCTCCTTGAGCCTGGGCTTGTGTGAGTATTTGTTGCTCGGCCTGCTCCTGGGCAGTCAAATTCGTCACCTCGGCTTCTGCCGATTGGATCTGCGCCTGAGTGCGTGCTTTCTCGTTCTGCAGGTATGGCATCGTTCTGCTTCCTCCTACGTTCCTGTCAGCCACGTCCTGGCGTGAATAGCAACTCGGAATGGTCGCTGCCGGGTGACAAAGGCCATGTGGGCGGAGTTTTTTCCCCATGGAACACCGTCGAGAGTCTTGCCCTTAAGCAGCCCGTCAATAGGAACATAAGCAAGTTGCTTAAGGGCGTTTTCGTTCGCAGCCAGATGGCCCCAAGAGAGATCGCTCCAATGCTGGGGCAAACCACCGTAAGTTGTCGCCACATCGAGACCGAAGCGTGGCTCGGTCGGTTGCTGCTGCAGGACAAAGAACCATCCCGGGTGCCCACCGCTCCGCGTTTCGGCACCACGGACCTGTTGTTCGGTTAACGGGAAACCGAGCATTGTGATATCGGGCGCGCGTGTCGCCCGAAAAATTGGATAGCGCTCCTCAGTCCCGAGTTCGCGGCGCTTTCCATCGCCGGACCAGACTGCTTCCGTCGCGTAGACGATTGCCCGAGGGTAGCGATGCAGCAAATCCCCTCTGAGTAGTAAGACCATTTGCCCTTGGGGGTTTCCCGTGCCGGCGTTCTCACCCAGATGTGCGGTGTTTTTCCATATGGTAATGGCAAGGATATCCTTGAGGCCCTCTCGTTCCTCGGGTTTTGGGACTGGCACACGCCCGCGGATGTCCCAGAACTGCCGGAAATAGGTGCCGCGCTGATCAGTCGGAAAGCCGCGCCAGAGGAGCTCGCGCGCCATTTCGTGGTTAAGCCCCACCATGTAGGCTTCGATGAAGCGGGGATTCGTCTTTAGCAAGGAAATTGTGTTTGGTGGGACCTGTTCCAGTCCAGGGAGCAATGTGTCCTGGAAGTAGTCTCGCAAGGGTTCATACATGGGCTGAGGAAACTCGGGAGCGAATCGGATCAGGTCGGTGCTTTCGGTATTGGGGATGTCTCTGCGAACCGCTGCCAATACAGTCAAGCTGGGCTGGAGCTGTCTGAGCAAGCCTGCCTTCGCGATGTGCAAACTCGTGATCGCCGCCTCGATCGGCGTCTCGGATTCCCGTGTCGCAAGCGTCGCGGAGGCGCTCGCGATCCGCACGGACTGTTGCGCGGCTATCATTCCCAGGGACCGCGCCAGGGTTGTCAGTTCGCCCGGGCCTTCCGAGAGGCCCTGGGCCTGCCTTGTCCCGTCGTCTGCCGTGATCTTTTCCTGAGCTGCCAGCGAAATTCGCCGTGCGATCGGACCGCGCTGACGAGCGATGCGACGGAATGCGGCCGAGCCGATGGAATCAGCCGGCGGTAATAGCCCAGGATCCCCGAGCCCGCGCTTCTCGCTGATCGACGCTCGAACGGGTCCCGTGACCTGTAGAAATGAACCCAATGGCAGCGGCCGGAAATGTTTGTCAGTCAACACCTCACCAACCGCTTCGGACAACTGTGCCCGTTTTAGCCGCTGGTTGTCCTGTTCATGCTGAGCCAATTGGTCCCAAGCGGAGGCCATGAGTTGCTCCTGCTCATGGCGAACCACCTGCGTGCCAAGTCCTGCCGCGACCCTGTCGCGGGGATCCAGGTTGAGCTCACGGAACCAGTGGGGAGGATTGCTGCCATCAGGAACAGTCCTTTGCTTCACATGCCATTGTCCGTAGAGCGGAGGTCCCACGATGGACGCCTCACCAGGTGCTGGAGCCTGTTGGGCGGGCGCGTTGAGAATCTTTCGCAGCGCCGTTTGAAATGACACGCGCGCGACATCGGGCCACGGTGTGGATTGAGTCTCAAGTGTGCGCAGGGCGCCTTCAAGCCCGAGGACCGTGCCAGGAGCATCCGGCGGAAGTTTTGGCATCCCCCAGTCCGGCGCCCTGATGCTCATCGGGCGAAGGCCAATGGTGCGGGGAAGCTTTCGTTGTTCGAGACGGCGAGCCAGCGCCTCGAAATCACCCTCGGAGCCGGTGCCAAATTCCCACTGGTAATAAACCGGAAGCCTGACGGGATCGCTGCCAGCACCCGCCGACAGCCAGGAGGGTTTTAGCGATCGCTCATCATCCGGGGTCACCGGGTCGCCCAGACCTGCTTTGCGACCGGCATCAAAAGCCGGGACGAGGCAGGCATAGTATCCGGTGTTGGGATCGAGACGACGCGGGCAGAGCAATCTCGACACCGTCCGCTCAGGATTCCGCTTCAACATTTCGCTCAACGCCTTTTTCTGCGCCTTTGCATCCAGCAAGGGATCCATGACTCGCGTGCCGCCCTCGACGATTTGCGCGTGCGCCCATGCCCACGCTTCCGCCAGGTTCGGAAGCTCCATTCGCGGGCATTGCAACACAGGCAACGGCTGGGTTGGAGTCGCACTGATTGACGCCCCCGACTTGCGCACCACAACCAAACAGATCCACGGTTGCAGGTGTCCAGCGGCATCTGAGACAGCTGGTGTGAAGAGCCACGGGAAATCAGGCCGGTCAAATTCGATCAGCGGAAAGTAATTCGGCTCAAAGTTTGTGAGCAAATGGTGCGGTTCGGTCCGTATCACTTCGCGAGAATCGATTCCCGTTACATCTCCTGGCCCGTAGAGCCGCACAGGAACATCGATGTCCCTGGTGTTGTTTACTCGCAGCCGGATCGGCACGGCCAGATGGCCGTCTTGTGCGATGGCGCCACCCGCCGCCGTGATCCCCGCGTGCAGGCCTTGGCGCAACCACGAGAACAGCCGCGTGGTCGCTTTGGTTGTCGAAGTATCTGGCATTTCTCCTCCTGTTATGCTGCCAAGCTCATCTCCCGATAGCGAGCGTTTCCTGTGCGGCGAATGGCGGCCCGGCCGGCAGCCCCTGTTGCAACGACCGCATCCAAAATCGACGCCTTCATCACGTAGAGTGGTCCGGGAGGACTGGCGTTCACCTCTTCCTGGCCCGGGACGACCATCTGCGTCTCATACACGATGTCCGCATCCACCAGGGGATCGTAGCGATACGCCACCTCGTCGGTCCCAAATCGGATACCGGCATCTCGTGGTTCGAAGGAGGAGCGTGAAAGCTTCTCATCGTCGCTCATCTGCTGGAACTGCGCCGCTGCGAAGGAGTCTTGCAACATCGCAGAGGCCAGCGGCAATTCTCCGGCACTGCCGTCGGCACGCAGCGCGGAGAGCGTAAAGCGATTGGCGCCGCTCAGCGGAGCATTGCCGAAGGTGTCGATCGTCATGTTAAGCGGAACCACCCGCTGCCGCACCGTCAACTGCGCCAGGGGATGCGCCCGTAGCGTCGAGGCCCCGGACTGTTCGCGGAAGGTGACCAGGGGATGTTCCCCTCGAGGCAACTCGCTGCTCCAGTTGCGCGCGTCGCTCACCGCCGCTACCAGCAAGGCGAGCACGTCCACCGCCTCCGGCAAGGCCGCCGGCTCGTCCCTGCCAAAACGATGATCAAAATCTCACCGAAACCTTGAAGAAAAGCACCTTGAAGCTCGCTTTTCCCCGCACGTGCCAGGGCGTGGGTCCCGATAGTGTCCCTTCCAGAAAAATCCCCATCAGCAGGTGCCCATGATACCGCAGCGCCACCCCCGCTCCGATGTCCACCACAAACTCGAAGGGAGCGAAATGAAACAGCGCATCGATCCCTAAGTATCCATCCACCGTGAACCCGCCTCCGGCGGCGTGCAAATCCAGCCTCGCGCCAAACTGCACCGTGTTGGAGGTCAGCGCCAGGTATGCCTCGCACCGCAAGCGCAGAGCATCCCCGCTGGACAAGCTCAACGCCAGCCGCTCCAGTCGAGGAAATCCCGCGGGAGCCGGAAAGCGCGGGTTAAACCCGCCAATGGCCAGAACAAAGTTGGGCTTGCCTCCCCAATTGGCTCGCAGCGCCATATCCCCCGTGAGGGTGAACTCCAGAATCCGTGAGTCGTAGAGCGTCGCATCGAGCGAAACCTCGCCCCTGTTAAAATCGATGACACCGATGGAATCCATCCGCACTCGAATCAGAGCCCTTCTTTCCTCTGGCAGAATCGCCTTCAGCCGTCCCAGGATGATGAGACGAATCGGTTCAGGGATCTCCAGGATGAGGGCAATCTCTAAGGTGAGGATGGCGGGTGTCCCCCAGCCGATGATGGCCATGGGGCCGAAGACGTGGCGGTTTTTCACCGGCGGAAAGACTGCCCTTAGATCGCTGACGATCTGTGGCGCGTTGCGGATCGGATCATCCGGGAACAGGATCGAGCCCAGGGTCCCGTTCTTGAGGCCGCTGCGCAGCACATCCACCATCACGGTGCGGTTGACTCCCAGCAGCCCGCCCACTCCGGTCAAAGTAAACCCAAAGCCCAGCTGAATCGGAGCAAAGCCTTGCGCCGAAATGATGACAACCAGTGAGAAGCCCTTGGAGCCGTCCGGCATCCGCGTGGTCAGCAACCCAATCGCCTTGACTGCGATCGTCTCCGCCACCTCGAGCTGCAGGATGCCGCCGTATTCTTCCTTCTTCGGATCGTAAACGAGGAAGCCTCCGCCCACCACAATTTGCGCATCGATTGACAAGCCAACGCCATTCGGGGGCTTGAAACTGAAAGACAAGTCAAGCGGGCCAACATTGCCGGTCCGGTCCGGGATGACCTTGAAAATCGCTTGGACACCAATTTCCTCAACCGCGACAGACACCGGGCCAAGGTTCGCGGACAACCCAGTGGTTAGAACCACCGGAAGGCTGTCATCTCTCGGGTTGGCGTCAAAAGCCAGATACTGGATTTCAATTGCCCCCGGTTTCAAAGAGAGAGGGAGGCGAATAGACAGTCCGGATCCGCCTCTGAAATACAGCCCGCGATCGTTGGAAATGCCAACTCCCAGATTAAACGGTGCTTCAATCCCTTCAGCCGGCAGGATGCTTGAAATAAAGCCATCGGCTTCCTGCGCCTTGAGCGAGACCCGCCCATCTCTAAGATCGGCTTCGACGAATAGCTTCAGGGCGTCGAACTTTTCGACGCCGAAGCTCAATGACCCTGCGCCGACTTCGAAGCGCGTACCCGCTGGTGCGCCGAGCGCGAGGAGCTTGCTCGCAGGTCCGAGTTCGGTTGGAACGATCGAGAACCTGATCCCGAACGTGGTCGCCGCCGCAAGCTCTGCTGGGGAGCTGAACAGACTCGAAATGAAGCTGACATCGCCGTCGCGCGGAATGCGCACTCCCAGGCCGTCGCGCACATTCGCGCTCGCTTTGATCTCAAGCCGGTAGGCGTCCGTTAGCGGGATCTCCAGCTGCGCCCCCGCGCGAATCGCAAGTGCAAGGCCGCTGTATTTGCCGGTGGCGGCGTCGGCAAGCGGATAGACATCGAATCCGACGCCGAGCGTCGGGTCACCGATGACTGGAAAGTAGAGTATGTCCAGTTCACCCGCTTCATCGAGCGCGGAGAGATCCGCGCCGCGGTTGAGCGCGCTCAGGATAGCCGGATGCGGTGCACCAAAGATCGGCAGTAAACCGAGTCCCAGACCCAGCTGGTTGAGCAAGTACAGCAGACGGTCATAGAGGAGCTCGTCGCCGCCTTCGAGGTTGGCCTTGAGCCTGTCTATCGGATCGGAAAGGAGCGGCAGCAGCTGATCCCAGTTGACAGAACGCTTCCGGTGCGTTGCATGGAAGGGAGTCGGCGCATCTTCGATGTCCTCGAGGTCGACCACGCCCCCCAGGAGCAGTGCGGCGAAAACTGTCGGGAGATAGTCTTCGAGATATTTAACAATCAGGTAATCAGTCAGCTTCCCTGGGATGGCGGCCAGGATGTCCGTTTGAACAAGAAAAGGCGAGCCGGAGAAGTTTTGCTGAATTTTGGTATGGAAACCGTTAATCGCCTGTGCGACCCGGCCAACCTCGGGAAGCAGCCTAGCGAGCAGCTCGAGAAGTTTGTCTTCATCGTCGGCATCAATCGCATCGCGCAAACCGCCGGTTAGGTCCGCAACCGCGCTGGTCACCATGCTCAGTTCTCCAAACGCAAGCACCTGGCTGGGTGCCGCGTAACCCAGCTCGCGCAGGAGGCCTTCCGCCAAGTCCGAATCTTCTGTCGCCTCGATGAGCGGGCGCAGCAGATTCTCGACGACCTTGATGTAGGGCAGGAATTCTTCAGGCGTCGCCATGGTGAGTCCTGGTTGGGTTATAAGGCGCCGTTTGTGGAAAGGAAGCTCTGATGGCCCTCGCCGAAATCGACTTTTGGTTGTGAAACTCTCAAGTCGGTGCCCTTTTTCGTGAACAGAGCAAATGGCGACCGAAAGAGGTCTTCGTGGGTCAGTTCTTTCCTCTTCACTGTGACCCCCCCGATTACCTCGTAGAAAGACCACGTCTCGTTCGTCCCCGTTGAGCGATCAAAATACTCCACCACCCAGGCATACTCAGCGTAAATAGACTCGAGGGATGCGCCCGGTACCGGCGGGGTGAGCCGTTTGAACTTAATAGGATGTGACAACTTTCCCAACGCGACGATCTCAGCAATCGTCTTCTTGAGATTCTTATCGAGCGACTCGTCCTCGTCGGGTTTGGCTACTTGGTCAAGATAGAATACGTGCTCGGTCTTTGACTGAGCGATCACAAATGCCGGTGCTGCGCTCTTGGGTTTCGGCTTGGTTTTGATTGGAATCTTGGTGTAGTCCTTCGCCCGTACGTTTTTGTCGTACTCCAGCAGCCGGTAAGGGGCTGCAGCTGCATTGCCTATGATAATGGTGTGTTCCTCTTCGCTGACGGTGCCCGGGGCAATGGCCGGTGCTCCGCCCCGCATGAATGTGAGATGCGCCACCATGAGCTGGCGGGCTATCGCCAGGTGAGACTTTAACTCGGAGAGAAATGCGTTATAGAACTGAAACAGGGTCCCGTCCTTGCCGTGACCGCCAAAGAGGAAGCCGTCTTTCGACCTATAGTTTCGGTCGCCCACGCTATACACCAGAGCGTGCTCGCCACGCCAGGAGCCGGTTGGCCGAAAGGTTTTGTAGAGTGGGTGGTTAAAGATGTAGACGTGGTCGCCATTCTGCAGATTGACCGCTGGGATTCCGACTAATTGCATTACGCCCTCACCAGTCGGGTCCTTGTAGAAGTTTGGGCTAGCGGCGAAGCCAAGCTGGTGAATAATTAGATAACCCGTTCCTCTGGATGCCAGCTTCTTCAAGAAGCGATCATGGCTCGAGGCCTCCAAGAGCGATTCCATGAAAAGGAGTGAGGCGACCGTTGAACAGTCGAGCAGGTTGCCGTTGCACGGATCAGTCTTCTTGACGAAGACTTTCGCGAGCGCCGTAACCGGGTCAACCGCACCATCCGCCTGCGGCTCGAGCCTGATAGGGACGTCTTTGGCGGGGATCTGGCGTTCCCAGAATGGCTCTGCATCCTCATTGACGCGCCAGCGTTGGTCCTTCTTGCATCGGTGGGGGTAGTTGAAATACCCTTGTGGGTTGGGATTCACCCAAAAGTACATTCGGCAAAACGTCCGGAACCGGCGTCTGGCAATGAAGAGCAAGTAATTCAGGTGCTTCGGCTCGGCGAACCGGCGGTCAGACGCGATGGCGCCGTAGAGAATCTCCACGCGATGCTTGAGCGTGTCCTGTAGCGCACGCTTGGTGAAACGAGCGTTGCCCTCCGCTGCAAGCTTAAGGGAAAAATCGCGATTCGCCTTGACGACGGTTTTGGCTTGCTGAATGACCTCTCGAGTCTTCTGCTCAACAGTAGTGTCGGCGAGTCCTTCGGCTTCCAACTCGCGGATCAGCTTGTCCGCAAACCAGAGCCGATTTGGCGCAGAATATCTCGAATCGAAGTTTTTCACGTCGGCGAGAGCTTTGACTAGATCCAGCCTTTTCTTGGCATCCATCGTTCAATTTCTGTGCCTGTTAGCCGCCGAACCCACCCCCTCGATAGCGAGCGTTGCCCGTGCGGCGAATGGCGGCCCGGCCGGCAGCCCCTGTTGCAACGACCGCATCCAAAATCGACGCCTTCATCACGTAGAGTGGTCCGGGAGGACTGGCGTCCTCTTCCTGGCCCGGGACGACCATCTGCGTCTCATACACGATGTCCGCATCCACCAGGGGATCGTAGCGAAACGCCACCTCGTCGGTCCCAAATCGGATACCGGCATCTCGTGGTTCGAAGGAGGAGCGTGAAAGCTTCTCATCGTCGCTCATCTGCTGGAACTGCGCCGCTGCGAAGGAGTCTTGCAACATCGCAGAGGCCAGCGGCAATTCTCCGGCAGTGCCGTCGGCACGCAGCGCGGAGAGCGTAAAGCGATTGGCGCCGCTCAGCGGAGCATTGCCGAAGGTGTCGATCGTCATGTTAAGCGGAACCACCCGCTGCCGCACCGTCAACTGCGCCAGGGGATGCGCCCGTAGCGTCGAGGCCCCGGACTGTTCGCGGAAGGTGACCAGGGGATGTTCCCCTCCAGGCAACTCGCTGCTCCAGTTGCGCGCGTCGCTCACCGCCGCTACCAGCAAGGCGAGCACGTCCACCGCCTCCGGCAAGGCCGCCGGCTCGTCCCTGCCAAAACGATGGTCAAAATCCACCGAAACCTTGAAGAAAAGCACCTTGAAGCTCGCTTTTCCCCGCACGTGCCAGGGCGTGGGTCCCGATAGCATCCCTTCCAGAAAAATGCCCATCAGCAGGTGCCCATGATACCGCAGCGCCACCCCCGCTCCGATATCCACGGCAAACTCGAAGGGAGCGAAATGAAACAGCGCATCGATCCCTAAGTATCCATCCACGGTGAATCCGCCTCCGGCGGCGTGCAAGTCCAGCCTCGCGCCAAACTGCACCGTGTTGGAGGTCAGCGCCAGGTATGCCTCGCACCGCAAGCGCAGCGCATCCCCGCTGGACAAGCTCAACGCCAGCCGCTCCAGTCGAGGAAATCCCGCGGGAGCCGGAAAGCGCGGGTTAAACCCGCCAATGGCCAGAACAAAGTTGGGCTTGCCTCCCCAATTGGCTCGCAGCGCCATATCCCCCGTGAGGGTGAACTCCAGAATCCGTGAGTCGTAGAGCGTCGCATCGAGCGAAACCTCGCCCCTGTTAAAATCGATGACACCGATGGAATCCATCCGAACTCGAATCAGAGCCCTTCTTTCCTCTGGCAGAATCGCCTTCAGCCGTCCCAGGATGATGAGACGAATCGGTTCAGGGATCTCCAGGATGAGGGCAATCTCTAAGGTGAGGATGGCGGGTGTCCCCCAGCCGATGATGGCCATGGGGCCGAAGACGTGGCGGTTTTTCACCGGCGGAAAGACTGCCCTTAGATCGCTGATGATCTGTGGCGCGTTACGGATCGGATCATCCGGGAACAGGATCGAGCCCAGGGTCCCGTTCTTGAGGCCGCTGCGCAGCACATCCGCCATCACGGTGCGGTTGACTCCCAGCAGCCCGCCCACTCCGGTTAAAGTAAACCCAAAGCCCAGCTGAATCGGAGCAAAGCCTTGCGCCGAAATGATGACAACCAGTGAGAAGCCCTTGGAGCCGTCCGGCATCCGCGTGGTCAGCAACCCAATGGCCTTGACTGCGATCGTCTCCGCCACCTCGAGCTGCAGGATGCCGCCGTATTCTTCCTTCTTCGGATCGTAAATGAGGAAGCCCCCGCCCACCACAATGGGAGCGTCGATCGCAAGGCCCACGCCATTCGGAGGCTTGAAACCAACCGACACGTCAAGTATGCCGAGATTACCGCGTTCCTTGGGAAAAGTTACATGTCCGGTCAAGCCGATGCGATCAACCACTGCGTGCACCGGCCCGATTGCCAGACCTGCGCTTATCGAGACATCCGTCAGGGCGTCCGCAGGACCGGCGTGCACGCTTACGTGGACAGCGTTTACAGTCAAAACGCCGACGGAGAGGCTGACCGGCAGGGTCGCCTCGAGTCCCGCTCCGCCCTCAAAACTAAAGCCACGCTCGCTTGACCACGCGAGCCCCAGGTGGAATTCGGTTCGCAGTCCCTCGGCGGGTAAGAAGCTGCCTAAGAAGCCGTCAACGTTCGAGGGCGCCAGGATCAGCTCACCGCGGTTGATCGTAGCGCTGACCTCGGTCTGGCCGAGCGCAGCACCGGTATCTGCATTCCACGCAAGCGACACTCCGGCCTGGATCTCAGCCTTGCGGACCTGCAGGCGCGCGCCTCCCTGCTGACCGAACAAAACGACGGGATCTGGGGGAACGCCCGGTTCGAAGTCGACGCGCAGCCGAAGCTCGCCTTCAGTCGTCGACCCTCCGGGGGCAGCCAAACGAACCACGCCGTTTGGCGTAACGATCAGTTCGGAATTCTCCGGTGCGCGCGCACGCACGATTGCCGACCAACGGAGTCCAGTCTCGTCAGCCTCTTCGAACCTTTCGTCAATTCCCGTACGCAAACGCAGGGAAACACCGGGATGGGGCGTCGTCGGAGCGACGCGCGCTTCTGCCACGACAAGCTCCAGCACCGGAGGATTCGCCGAGCGATCGTAGAACGCGGGAAAGCCGGTGCGGGACAGCACCGAGGCGACGCGATTGAAGAGCGCGTGGCCGTCGAAGGTGGGACTACCCCATCCGTACAAATCAGTCAAAAGTTCGCCGGGTGACGTGAGGAGCTTTGGAAGCCGGTCAAGGCGCAGTCGAACACGTGTGAACTGCGGGCGAAAAGGATCTGTGGACCCGGCATTTTCCTCGGTTCGCTCGATGACGCCAAACAGATCCAATGCTCCCGCGAGAGCATCGATGTTCTCCTCGAGGCTCGTGACGACTGCCAAGTCGACCAATCTGCGGGGTAGTTCGCTCGCAAACGAAGCAAGCTCGTCTGGTGGAAGAGCCGGGACCGTGGCGGCGGCGCTCGAAAATGCGGAGGTCAAAGCATTCACCGAGTCAAACAGAGCGGACACGGCGTCGATAAGTTCGAGCGATGCCGCCGCCAACCCCGTCAGATCGTCGGCGTCGGACGCCTGCACGACTCGACGCGCAGCATCGGCAAGGTGGCCGCCCGCCGCGACGCACGAATCCACGGCGGCACGCAATTCGGCGTTCTGGATCAGTTCGGGGGGAAACTGATAGCCGAGTTCCGCAAGCACCTGCAGAATCTCGCCATCCCCAAATCGCCTGGCGAGCGGGGCCAGCAGAGTCGCAACCTGGACTCCCAGCGTTTCGATGGTCCCGGAACGATTTGCCGTAGTCATCGGCCGACTCCGCGTGCGTTAATGTGGGCGAGGAGCTCGGCGATCGTGCCGGACTTGGCGACAAGCTCCAGAACCAGCGTCAAGTAGCCGTTCGTCGTCGCCGCCAGTGAGGCGCTTCCGCGCTCGCGCAGGACTTCCCCCATTCGGCGGATCGCGAGCGCGATGGGGATGCCGTTGACCTGCTCAGGGATTGGCTGTGTCAGATCGCGCAACCCGGTTACGAGCTTCGCTACGAACGCCGGGCCGCTGCTCCGGTGCCAGACGACCTTCACCTTGCGATCGTGATTGACCAGCCGTCGAATCTCCTCGTGATGCTCGTAATACAGATGTAAAATCTCCGCTCCGAACGCGCTCGATTCGAGCGCCGAAATGGTTTCGTCCAGCACGGCGGCGCGGACACGATCTTCGTCCGTGACTCGGTGGGTGACGATTCCCATGCCAGGGACCAGCGCCCCGGTCGGTGTCGGGGGCGGGGGCATCGGCGTCGGAACCGCAGGCGTGCCCTTGGTATTCGCATCGGTGCTGGGGAAGACGTCGATCTTGAGTTTATTGGTGACGTGGTGAATCTGACAGGCGCTGGCAAACCCGGCGAGCTGTGGATCCGCTGCGGTTTCCCGCGGATCGGGAGCCTTGTTTACCAGGCCGACGACCTGATTGAAGCGGTTGATCAAGACAGCACCAGAGTCCCCCTCAGTGGCGAAGTAAATCGTTCCGTCGCCCCGGACATCTCGTCCCTCCTTGACAAAAACAATGATCTGATCATCCATCGTGCGTTCATTTGGTGTACCCTTCTCGATAGTGATCTGAGTGATGTCTTGAACTAACCCCGACGTCGGTCCGGTGCTTCTGCCGACCTTTCGTACCGGTTCACCGATCAGAACCGACGTGAGCACACCGGCGACCGTAATTGGTTTGGGCACGCCGGTGATGAGGTCTTCGTTGTGCCCATTCACGTCCTTTCCTACCCCCGGCAACCTTTGGATGAAGGGTCGCTTCTTGTTGATTCGCGCGATGGCACAATCTACCAGATTATCGTTGACGCCGTTCATAGTCCGCCCGATTACGCCGGTCTTGCAGCACCAGGAGCATGTAATGTCAGGTTGACCCACTAGCGGGCCTTCGCCCGTCTCGTCCCGTTGCGCGTATAGCACGTGGTGGGCCGTGAGCAACACTTTCACGGAGGGATCCGACCTAAGCGTCGCAAAGCAACCTAGGGTGCCGAATGCTTCGCCCTCTTCGGTTTCTCTGTCCGAGATGATCAGACCACCGACGAGGGTAGACACCTTCTTGTTGAGAGTGCTGCGGTCGAACTTGTCGAACTGTATGGACCGCAACGAGAAATGCCGGGTAACGTCCGTCGGAACGCCTGCGAACATCCGCGGGATTCGCTCCCCGCGGGGGATTTCGCCGAGCGGGCGTTTTCGACGCACATGAAAGCGCAGGGTGATCTCGTCGGTGAATCGGCCTGCGCGGGTGCGGAACCCGATCCCCACGCCAATGACGCCGGGAATGGCGCCGAAAGCCTTTCGAGCGTCGGGCAGAACGGGAGGCAGGCGCAGTTGCTCTTCGATGAGATGATCGAGCGTCTTCATACGCAAATCTCCAAATCGATCGCCAGAGTCTCCAGGACGGGCCCTATCGGGCACGCGAGGGCGTAGCCGCCCGGGCTCGCTCCCCACAGGAGCCCGACCGCGCGGTCCTCCTCGTCGAGCATGACGGCACCCGAGTCGCCGATGGTCGAAAACTGATGATTTGCCGCATGGGGGTTCTTGGGTAGCGGCTGAACCAAGATTTGGTTCGGGACCAGTCGATATTCCTCGCCGACCAATGCGGTTTCCTCGTGCAGGTTGTCGATGACGATCCCGGAGGTTTGTCCCGAAGCGGCTCCGAGCTTCCAGACGCGAGCCCCTGGGAGAGCAGATCCCACACCCGCGACGCATCGCCCGGCAATTGTCGAATCGCAAGGCACGTCCTCGTCGAGGCGGGCGACAGCGCAGTCGATAAAGTATCGATGCCCGCCGCAGACGACTATGTCACAACAGTCTCGCGAGGCGAATCCCACGCGATTACAGTCGCAACCCTTTTGTGCGCAGGGAGTGGGCTGCCAGATTGGACTCCCGCTCAAGCCGGAAGGGAACAGCACATGACTCGTTCCAAGGAGCAAAAGCGTTCCGTCGAACCGATCGCGCACCACGGCGCCGAGCGTTCCTATAAGATTTGGCGTCGCGGAGACTGGGAGCCCTGGCCGAATCGGGCGGTCCCACGAGTCCAAGCGGGGGGCGGAGAGTTTCTTCATGTGGACACCGTCGGCGAAGTCGCCTCAAGGCGGGACATCAACTCTTCGAGGCTGCCGCAGCTGTCGAGGAGACCGAGTATCCACGGCTCATACGCATCCAGGTCTGCGCGGAGGCGCGGACTGCCGTGTTGTCGCAACGCAGCCCCCATCGCGGCTAGCATGGATTGGACAGGCACTTCGTTGGCCTCCGCGGGGAGCGAGGCATACGGATCGATCAGCGCTCGTGCGAATCGAGCGACGAAAGCTGGACCCTGGTTGCGATGCCAGGTCACTGTCACCGCTCGCCGTTTAGTAACCAGTTCGTAGGCCTCGGCCGCATGGCGCTCGACGAGGGCGATCAAAAGACTCCCCGAGGCGCTGGTCCCCACACGCCTCTGAAGTACATGGAGTTGTTCGCCGAAATCGACGTCGCCGGGCTGGTCCTGTTCTTCAAAGGGAGTCACGACAGCTGCCGTAGGACCCGCAGGGGTTGGAGACTCGTTGATCGTGGCCTTCAAGAAGGCGAGAACCGGATCGATATTGCAGGCATAGGTGAAAAATTGATCCTCGCCGTCGTCGGTTTCATCCTTGAAGACGCCGGTGACTATTCCGATGACTCGGTTCGAAAGATCGAGGAGAATCGAGCCGGAGTCCCCCCGATCGGCGAACTGTCCGATGCCATTAGCTTCGTACCCTGCTAGAGCTCTCACAAGAATGAGGTTGTTGTTGGTCTCCCCGGTGACGTCGTCGGTCACTGGGCCCATTGGATCGTCGACGATACCGACTGTGAGGCCACTGCGGTTGCCGACCTTCCAAACTACGGTCCCCGGCACCGCGGCCGCGGGCCCCCTAATTCGGGTCCTGTCGATCAGAGCTCCAGCTTCGTCCCTTATCGCAACGACCTTCCCCTCTTCGTTGATCCACACCTTCCCTTCCACTCCCGCGGGCATGGCGACTTCGATGGGCGGTTCAAGAATTTTGTGAATGACTCTGCGCAGCCGGAAGTGACGGCCGATTCCGCTGTCGAGGATGGCGATAGCGCAGTCGATCCAGAACGAGGTGCCGTCGTGTTCGAAATGATCTTCAAGCCCGGCGATCGATTCGCCAATCTTGTTGCATTGGAATCCAAGGCAATCGTCGTATAAGGGCTGATAAACGCGCCTGTCCGAGTGCATTCCATGCCTCAGAACATGCTCGTTGCTCAGCGCTGCCATTTTACCGTCAGCGGTGGTGACGATGCAGCCGAGCGTGCCGCTCTTCATGGAGAAGGTATCGAACGGGGAGTCGCCGATTTCGACGCCCGCGACGAGTGGCCGCGTGCCCTTGGACCAGCAGAGCTTCCGAGCCCGTCCGATCTGGAGCACGTCTGTTGGAATACCTTCGATTGTCTCCGGAATCAGATCGGCTGGGGCGAGCTTCCCTCGCGGAAGCTTGACGTCCACGTAGACCCTGAACGCGAGTTCGCCCGTCGGCTCGCTACGGCGCACGCGCAGTCCGACGCCAACTGAACGCACGTTGGGCAGAGTTTGCAGTTTCTCGAGCACTCCGCGTCGTCGCTCGATCATTCGCGCAACCTCAATTTCACGATCCCTTTGATTCATCGCTGCTCCATTGGGCGAGAAGGCGCACCTGCGCTCCGTTTTCAGCGAGCGCCTTCATGAGCGCATGGTGCTAAAGCGTGATGCGTAAGTCAAGTTTATCGCGGGATGGACCAACGCTGCGGCGCCGGAGAGTTCAACCACCGTGCCCAGGTCTCTAAGACCCGATTAATATGCGGACTAACGCGATCCCAACTGACGCTGAACGCTAGGCGCGGTCCGGCTTCCGCGGAAGCGCCAATTTGCAGCTCGTCATAGCTTCTTACTAGGTCTTACTATGTTTCGTCCGTCACGCCGGTCGTATGTGCAGGCGTCGAGCATTTTGTGGACAAAGTATACGCCAAGACCGCCGATTCTGGGCTCTTTGGGCGGAAGCGAGATGTCTGGTTCGAGCTGATTGAAAGGATTGAATCCTTTTCCGTCGTCGCAGATTTCGATGTTGAGCGTATCCTCCGTCATTTCGAGGCGGACAGCGATCTCATGCTTCAAGGCATCATCGTATCCGTATTTAATTATGTTGGTCACGATTTCCTCGATGGCGAGGTTGGCGGCGAAGATGACTTCGGACGATGCATTATTGCTCTTGAGGAACCGCGTCGCCGAGTCAGCCGCTGCCTGAAGATCATCGAAATCGTTATTGATCTTCAGGACGAAGTTGGTCACGGGCGAATTTTAGACGCGGAAGATCGCTCCCAGTTTCTTGCCTCGGCAGCAATAAAAGGCCGCGCAGCAATACGTGTTATCAAGAATCGACCTTCCTGATGATCAGATCGCTCGCGCTGGAAAATGATCTTTCCTTTGTGCGAAAGTGGCGAGTGACTATGGAAGGCAAGAAGAGCAAACGTGGGCGTGTGGGTGAAGGGCGGCCTACCAAGCGCACGCCGGAAGTGTCGCCAGATCGCGGAAGCTGTCGCCATCGGGTTGACGGACGAGGAGGCAAGCCCTTCTTGCCGGGATCGACCCTGATACGATGACTGAGTGGCGCAAGGACTCGGAGTTTTCCGGAGCGCTAAAGAGGGCTACAGCGCAACGGCTGCTTCGGCGACTCGAGCGTATCGAGGCAGGAGAGCAAGGGTGGCAAGGCACAGCTTGGGCTTTAGAACGCCTACACCCGGCGCGGTTTGCGCGCCCCGAGGCTCAGTTTGCCCAGCAAATTAACGTGAACACGGGTCGTCCAAGAGGTTCAGGAATCATCGTGGATCCCGAGGCGCTGCAAGCGCTAAGCGATGCATATGACAGGGAAAGGGCAAAGGAGGGCTAGCGAGCATCTCGTGTGCGACCAGGGCAAAGCCCTTGGTGAGGGCCCAGGGGGGAGAGAAAAGAATGAGGGGAGCAGAAGGGTCAGGGAGATTCGCAAAGACCCCCACTGGTTAAGGGTGAAGAAAGTCGAGGCGCAAGCGGATTGTGCCCGTGATGCAAGGCGGACATCTCGATATGATTAAAGCCCCTAAAAGCCTCGGAAACGAGTGTCCGCTGTCGCTCCTCCCCAGTTAAGAGAATGCCCGCTACGACCAGGAAAACGCCTCGCAGGGCCATCTTTCGAGGCAAAAAAAAGCGCATGCGGCGGGTGACGACAAGTCTTGAAGGGTGCGGAGACCTGCCCGAAACAGCTTCGGCAAAAAGAAACGGGGCACGATACCGAACGCCAAAATTCGCATTCGAACCCCTTAATGCTGCAGCACCGGGTTTGGTAGCAATAATCGCCCGCAAAGATGTCGAAAAAATGCGCCCGCGCCGCGCTCGGCGCATTTCGGGTCGGGGTTTTCGCTTATTTTGGGACTAGCTCGAGGATAGCCTTTAGGGTTTGGTGTCATGATCTATGTAGTTGTTTAACCAGTTCTTTCGATGCTACCACCAGAGACGTTGCCGCCGCTGTTAGCGCTTCGTCGCTCTGTACAAACGGGGAGCGATTGAGTAGCTTGTTGACGTTCTCGCAGGCTTTCAGCGTCTTGATGATTGCTTCTGCGTTCATGTCTAAAAGCTCCCGTTAGTGCTGGCAAATCGTCGGACCAGGCGAACGACGTTAGATGGTAACGTGCGGATGTTTACATAGAGACCATCCGCTCGAGTCACATCAACGGCGTGCCCGTTCACTGTCGCGACGATGCGCCAAAGGTCGTTTGCTGGCTTTCCAGCTATGCGCACCAAATCGTTGGTGTGTAGTGTGTTCATGGTCGTTTGGGTTTAGTTGTTCTGACTTAGTCGCGTCAGCGCGAGATCTTTACTCGCGGACCTCTTGGGCGAATGCAGCAAGTAGGCGGTTACGAGAAGAAACAAAAATCTGCATATACTTATCGACTAGTACTAGTGCAGTGTAACGGATGAACCTCATGCTATGCTACGTGACTTCAGCCGCTGCGACGCGGAAGCCGCGAAATCGACCCGTCAGATTCATGCGTTACGCTCCAGTAGTTGCCTGTACCCCGTGAAACGAAAATAACCTTCCGGAACGGGAAGTCTGATTTCTCTCTTGCCAATATGAACAGTCTCAGTCTCATCGTGCGCAGCTCTGGCAAGTGCTATCGCAAGAAGTGCGGCGGCCAAGATCAATGTTTTGATAAGTTTCATATTATAAGAGCGGCTTATAGGAGATACGTATCTCCGGGCATATATTTGCAAACGGCATAGTAGGAACATTGCTCCCATTGGTAGTAACAGGTTCTGGAGCATTTACTTATGTGTGCCGGGTATTTTTCGGCACCAAGCACGATCGGCCAGCTGGTTCAGCTCCTCCGGCAGGTAAACTCGTGGTCCATGGGTGGATCCCATGCACATCACGAATGATGGTCCTCGAGAGCCTTTCTGACTTCCCTGATGGTCAGAAGTGCCCGCGGCCGGTGTCGCAGCCGCAAAAAAGGGTGCGGTCGCCAGGTTATACGTAATGTCCAAAGCAGCTGCGGCGATCCTCGCTCGACTCGCGTAGGAGGTTTCCGAGTCGTGAAGCGCCCGCAGCTCGGTTTCTCGGGCGCGAGCTCCGAAGTCTTACCTTCGGCGAAGGGATTTGCGGAACCCTGAGTATGGAGAGAAGCGAGAGCACAGCCTTGACCTGGAGGCGGATGCAAAGCGCTTAGACCCTGAGTTGCCTCCTCGTTGGACTCCCTACCATCTTATTTGACAAGGTATCGAGGGCAAGACCTTCGGCAGCGCCCCGAAACACGATCACGCAAGCTTGAATGCTGTTCGGTCCGCAATCCCGCAGCCTCAGGGCGGCTTCTGTGCTTGTGATCTGAAAAGGTCGGGCACTTCCCAACGCGGACCGGAAGAGGCTCTTTTTTCCCCCGATGACCTAAAGCTTGCGTATGCGTTGCAGCGCCTTTTGCAGGAAAAAGGTTTCCTCGTCCACCAAGAAGAAGAATTGACCAATAGCAATGCTGCGCTCGTTAGTCGTTTTAGCGGTTTCCCATCTCTCCAAGCAGTCAAGCAACTGCGGGGTGCAGAACCAGGTGTGGGTTGTGATGTCGTTACGCAGGTCGCTAATGGTGTCCGCTGTGAGCATAGCGACCTCGGTCGCTTTTTTAATCTTTCTCATGTTTCGCCTTAATGAGCTGGTTAGTTTGAGGTGGATGGCGCCGGTTCGCTTGCGTTCAGTCTGGCTATTACCGTCCGAGCCCTGCTGGCATTTCGCCAAATAAGTAAGAGATGGTGTTAACGGTTTGCTGGTCGACGCACTCGATGTCCCTGCGGCGCTCCTGGTAGCCGGCATCGAATGCGATCGGCTCATTCTTGCGTATCCATGTGCCATAGTTGACTCGGTCCGGTATCCTGCCGCCATTGCTCTTGCGTTCGTCGAAAGGGATGCCAGCCTCGTTGAGGCGTCTTTCGTAATCCCTGCGTGCGTAGCGTTTCATAAAATTGCTCAGAAACCGTTATTGGGCGACCCAAGCGCTTGATGACTTCCAGGTTGTCAGTTAGGATCGTGACCATCCTGGGATCGGTGCCGTGCAGCCTTTGCAGATCGGCCTTGCGTCCGTTTATTGTGGTGACAACTTTCCACACCTCGCCCGAGTATCGGACAATATCGCTAGTATGAAGCTTTGCTTTCATAGCTTTGTTGGTTTTGTTGTTTAAAGATTGATTCAATCTAAGGTCCGAAAGTTCCAGCTTGCGTTCCTCTTCTCCGGCGGGTGTCGCTCCTGCTTTTGCGAGCAGTGAATTGTAATAGTCGTCACGTTCGTTGGCGTGTAGGCGTTGTGAACGCTGCGGCTATTAGCGTGGAGATAATCAGTTTCATTGTGTGGTAGGGTGTTTCGGCGGAGTAAATGTTCGGTATAGTAGTTGTTCTAATACTAGTACGCAGAACATGCGTAATATTGCACAAACTTCTCATACTCGTGGAAGCCTTCCACTAATAGAGAGGGATCTTCAGCCGGCTACCCCGAGCAGTCGTCTCAGTCGATGATATGTTGCAATATCCTCTACTTCAGCATATTGCAACCATGATCGTATCGCACGAAGGTGATCTGAAGGATCGAACTATTCGCCAACCTGCAGCAGGTACTCCGATTGGCGAAATTCCCCGTTTGAAGCTCATGCTCGCCGCAACTTGGAAGCTTGCGATGACAGACCTCTCCGGTTCGGGCAGACAATCCACGAGAACATGGCCTCCACACTATACTGAATGTCTTAGAGAGGCCGGGTCCCTTTGTAAAAAGCAAGACATCGCGAATCTTGCACTTCGTTTATCGTTGCTGAAAAGATGATGCCGGTCCTTGTGGGAGTGATGAACGCAACACCCTTATTACCGAATGAATCTTCGAAGCTGAATTTAAATGGCGGCTCTTTCGCAGGATATCCTGACGCAGAGAACTCGGGCGCGGGAGATCGGCCCGTCAAAAAGCGCTCACTTCCCGAAAGAAAATATTTTGTCGAACGCTCCGTGATTTCTATCCTTAGTAATCTTTCCTCCGACTTGGCGTTCGGTCGGTTTCGCTCCTTGAAATGTCCCAACGATCGACACTGGCAACCCTGCTTGCATGAGGGAAGTCAACAATAGGAGGAAAAGAATTTGATAACTTTTCATGGTATGAAGCGTGTTAGAGACAACTTGACCTGTATGAATTGGAACGACAGGGCGAAGGTCGGCTCAACGCTTGCTGCCCTTTCCTGCATATTTGCCCATCAGAGTCGCCTCGGCGATAATGTGACCCTTGATTGCGGAGTCGACGACGTTACGTTTCGATTTTGGCGGCAGGCCGACGCTCGCGTCGAGCGCGTATAACCCGAAACTCCCCCAAGAAACTCATGCTTTCGGCGCCCCGGAAGCGGTTGATGGTGCCGCCCTTGGCAATAAAAAAGCCCAGCTTGCGGGCCGGGCTTTTTGCTTTATCGGGACTTTTAGATCAGGCGACTATCGCGCTCCTGAGTAAGGGGCATGTTTCCGACTTCCAACGGTTTCATTTCGCCGCGATGCTGCGGGAACGACCAAGATAGTAATTGCGGCGACCGCTATGGCGCTCGACATAGCGGTAGAATCCCGGCCCTTGGTTGGGGTATGCGTTGTAGATCGCAATCAGGGGAGGGCTCAAGAGAGTTTCGCGCTTTTGACGGCAGGCTTGGCACCGCTGTTGCTCTGCATACTGGCGAGAAGAGACGCGTAGCGTTCGTCGCGATTGGCCTTCTCGATCGTGTTGCCGGCGGGTGCTGACCCCTGCTTTCGCGAGCAGAGGATTGCCCCTCGATTTACTTTCCGGTTCCGGCGGTTTCGATGGCGATACTCCTCCGGGACTGACAAACGTGGGCGAGAAATCAGTCACGTTGGGGGACCATTCATACGATGGGCGCTAAGGCAATGCACCTGATGTCGCCAAGTGAGCGCCACAAGTTATTGCTCAGGAAGTAGGGAAGATCTCAAGCCGAGGGATCATCGAAGCTGCTTGTTTAGCCCCCTGGATGTCGATGTGGGTATAATGCCTCACTGTTTCGCCTCGCGAATGGCCCGTCACAGCCTTCTGAGCCTGCTCGATCAGCTTGCCTCTAAAAACAAGCGATGGAAAGATTGGTCCCGTCAAAGCTCGGACTTTCGGGCCCTTCAGGCAGGCTTCAAAGTCAGGGTGTAAACCGATTACGGTGGCATCATCGTCTTCCGACTGCGTTTTCTGTTGGCGAAACGCTATGACGCCGTTGTCGAAGTCGATATTCTCCCACTTCAAGTTGACGACATCGCCCAAGCGCATTCCGGTTGTGTAGCCGGCCAGAATCCTCCCCTCCACTCACCTTCCGCTGCCGCGAGAAGCTTCCTAACCTGATCGACCGTAAACGCCTGTTTGCGCTTGCGCCCATGCTCGGAAAGACGAGGCAGGCCCGCCGTGGGACTGTGGCGGATTAACCCTTGGGCGAACGCTTGCCGGAATGGGGCAGCGATGATCTTGGCGACAGTCAAGTTCATGGTGGCGGGCGACTTGCCCTGCTCGCGCAAGAATGTGCGAAATGCTATGATGTCTCGCTGCTGAACCGATTCAAGCCGGCCCGCCCGCTTTCTGGCCGATGAAGCTCAAAAAATCGTCCACTGACTGGCGGTATCGAGTCAGGGTATTTGGCGAATTTGCACCGACCTTGCCATCTAGCCATTGACGAAACCATTCCTGTACGGTGGGCGAGGCGAGCCCGTGGCCGGTGATCTTCTCCATCGTGCTGTCGATGATAGCCCGCAACTGCGCCTCAGATGCGCTACCCCGACTGATCGCATCCTGCGCCCCTTGAAGAGCGATACAGCATTCCAACCTCTTCGAGGTCCGCGCCTTGGAGGCTCACCCCCAGCACCGGAGGTAAAAAGAAGAGATCTCGGAACTTCGCGGCCGTCCCGGGGTCAGCGTTTGAAAAGCGAGGATCCGGCGACAGTCCGAACATCCGCCACGGGGAACGGGGCCCATCAACTTCTGATGTATGGGCAATGAGCATCCGCTCGCCGAAAGTGTTTGTGACGATCAGTGATTCGATCCGGCTCAGCCGATGCCCCATCAGCTATATCCAACTTGCCGACCTTATCCAGACGCTGGCTAACCTCTTTCGCGACCGACTGAGCCTGGGCTATCAGTGCCGTCCGCTTGTCCGGAGTATCTCCAGTCGCAGAAAGGGGAACAGCGCCTTGAATACCAAAGTAAGCCATGCGAATTAGCGCAGCCCGAAGCTTTTCCAGGTCAGGCTGCGTTCCTGGCTCGCTTCCCAGCAGAGCCAGTAGCCTCTGCTGAGCCTCTTTTAAAGAATTCACAGCACGGTCTGCGCGAAGAGCGAGCTCGTCGACATCGACTCCAGGCGGAACGGGATCTTCAGGCAGGGAAAGGTCTCGGCCATCGACCGCTCGAGAGCCGGCAATAAGCTTACGAATCGTGCGGGCCACCTCGACCATTTCTCCGATGCCCACAACGTCGGCCTGCCACGCTGCATTCCGCGCGAAAATTAGGCGAACCTCTGCCTCTTTCGAAACTGAACTGGGTCTTGTTCGCAGTAGCTGGTACACCAGCCGCTGTTCCAATTCCGACCGCTGAGCCTCCCCATCGCCTTCGACCAGAAACACCACGTCCAGCGGAGAGAGTTGCAGCTTGTTGAGAGTGACTTCAGTGGTCCCCAGCACAGTGCCGGTCTGAGGATGCACATACTCGGCCCGACAGCGGACCCGAGTCGGGTTCTCCAGGAGCTTCGCTGCCCATGCATTTAAAAATGGTTCCGCCTGTGCCCGCACCTGATTGGCATTCGTACTCCAATGAGAGACAGCCTCATTGGTGTTCAGCGATGACGACCATAACGCCAGCACGCGGTGGGTGAGTCCGATTCCGGTGCGCGGTGTGCGCCCCACCTCCAGTTTCGGCGGGGCCATCTCGCCGCTGGCGATCGCATCCAAAGTTGCGCCGGAGCGGAGCGGATTGCCCTCTACAAGGTGGTAAACGCTCTCGGCCACGATCACGTCGCTCACGCATCGACCAGTTCGTCGAGAGCTTGCAATTGGGCGTCCAGAGATTTGAAGTCTTCGGTTTCGGGCTCGGGGAATCCCAGAGTGGCATTGCCGAAGGGAATTGTGGTGGCATCCCATGATTTCTGCGGAAGTTGACGCCGCTTGCCAGCCCTTCCAGCGTCGCTGCAACTCCAAACCATCGACAAATGTTGACACGCTCGTTGAAGTTGCTGTGGGCTAGCCTCGCTTCAACGAGCGCCTGTTGACGTTGCCCCCCTAAGGCTTCGATCTGATTGGTCCACGCACCGAGATCTGGCTCATCCCGGATATCTATATCAAAGGAATTGGGGTTATCCGGATTTGGCAGGATCCTGCTCTGAGGCCTTATTGCCTCGAGGCGGGTAATGCTGTTACCTAGCTCGACCACTTTGGCATCTGCCGCTTTTGCCAGCTGATCGAGAGCATTGATCGCATTGACCTCGTCCTGGTATCGTTTGCGCTCGCTTTCCCGTTGTTGTTTCACGAGCCGAGCCGCATCAGCGCGTGCCTTGGCCTCCCTGCTCTGCCCGTACAACTCACCGACTTCCTCGGCAAGCGTTTCAGCCTGCCTAAGGTTCTCGTAAGCTTTGCCCAGTTCGTCCTGCTGCTTCAAGCCTGCGAGAGCCCTGAAACGGGAGATAAAGCGATCCAACCCTTTGTCATGCAGCCCCCGCTCAAAGCGATACCCCAGCAATGCCCCTAAGGGCTGTCCTTGACGGACACCATCCAGCACCCACTTAGCGCGATGGACCCGCTCGGATGAGAGATCAGTCGCAAGCGGATCGCCTTGGGCTTTTTCCTTATGAGTGAGATAGCCGCTGCGCAAGATCGCTGCCGTGGCCGCATGGGCCAGTCTACCGGTACAAAAGCCAGGTCATGGGTGTAGTGTTGGGCATCGAACAGTGCGGTGAGTCGCGCTCCCGAAGCCTGAGCGTTGAGGGTTGCCTTGATTCCCACCACCAGAAGCCGTTCGAATCCGTTCCGGGCCAGATCGCCTGTGAGCGAAACCCGCATACCCATTTCGGTCGCGATTGCAGTCGCGGTATTTTGCCAGAACTGCCTTCCCCAGCGCTCCTCATCTTCCGTCAGACCGCGCTCGTGGGCATCGATATGAATGTCGTCAGGGTAGATTCGGATCAAAAAGTCAACGCCGCCGCCGTCAGCCTGTCGAGCCACGAACCGGGTCTCCAAACGCACGGGGAGCAGAACAAGAGGGTGGTTGATCTGCATCATCCCCAGAAGACGAGCCGTTGCGGCATCCCGCGGCACGTTGACGCCGTTCATAGCCCGCCCGATTACGCCGGTCTTGCAGCACCAGCAGCGTCCCTCTGATTCATCGCTGCTCCATTGGGCGAGAAGGCGCACCTGCGCTCCGTTTTCAGCGAGCGCCTTCGTGAGCGCATGGTGCTAAAGCGTGATGCGTAAGTCAAGTTTATGGCGCGATGGACCAACGCTGCGGCGCCGGAGAGTTCAGTCACCGTGCCCAGGTCTCTGAGACCCGATTAATATGCGAACTAAATGCGATTCCAACTGACGCTGAACGCTGGGCGCGGTCCGGCTTCCGCGGAAGCGCCAATTTGCAGCTCTTCACAGCTTCCTACTAAGTCTCACGATGTTTCGTCCGTCACGCCGGTCGTACGCACAGGCATCGAGCATTTTGCGGACGAAGTGGACGCCAAGACCGCCGATTTTCGGCTCTTTGGACGGAAGCGAGATGTCTGGTTCGGGCTGATTGAAAGGATTGAATTCTTTTCCGTGGTCGCAGATTTCGATGTTGAGCGTATTCTCCGTCATCTCGAGACGGACAGCGATCTCATGCTTCGAGGCATCATCGAATCCGTATTTGATGACATTGGTCACGATTTCCTCGATGGCGAGGTTGGCGGCGAAGATGACTTCGGACGATGCATTATTGCTCTTGAGGAACCGCGTCGCCGAGTCAGCCGCTGCTCGAAGATCATCGAAATCGTTATTGATCTTGAGGACGAAACGGGTCACGGGAATTTTAGACTCGGAAGATTGCTCCCAGTTTCCTGCCAAGGATCAGGCTGGCTCCGATGATGGTGGTGCCGAGGAAGCACATGGCCCAAACGCCCAGGGCGCTGGCAATAAAACGTCCATCGCCGAGCAATTGATAGAGTTCGTAAATGGCCTTTGTGATCGGATAGT
The DNA here is from genome assembly GCA_963810765.1 of uncultured Verrucomicrobiae bacterium. Classification (GTDB taxonomy): domain Bacteria; phylum Verrucomicrobiota; class Verrucomicrobiia; order Chthoniobacterales; family Terrimicrobiaceae; genus DASTFP01. The sequence goes on along the minus strand of CAWEOV010000004.1, from coordinate 165,882 downwards.
CCTCCTGTCTCTGGGCGAGGATTAGGGAGTCGCTGACCTCCAGCATGGCAAATGAAAATGCGAGCAGGGCGCCGGCAAGGAGATTCGCCATGATTAGCGGGATGGTGATTTTCATCAGCGTTCTGAGCGGCGGGCAGCCAAGATTTTGCGCAGCTTCCTCAAGGGTGACACTCGTTTGCTGAAATCCCGCCGCTGCGGAACGAACAACATAGGGGAGCCTGCGTACGCTGTAGGCGATCACGAGAATCGGCAGCGGATCCTTGATCGGGTTGAGCGTCCCCAAAATCTTTCCTTCCTGTGTCATAGCCAGATAACCGAATGCAAGAACGATGCCGGGCACCGCGAGCGGCAGCATGGCCATTGCGTCGAGGACTTCGCGTCCGTGAAGTTTCGTTCGCACCACCACGAAGGCGATGGCGATGCCCAGGACGACATCCAGGAAAGTGGCGAGACTTGCGTATTTGAGGCTGTTTTGAATGGAGGGGAGCGTGAGACTATGGCCGAGGGCGTCACTAAAGTGCTCAAGCGTCCAGCCGGTGGGAAGAATCGTGCCATACCAGTCCCGCGAAAACGCGACGAGAATCACACCGAGATGAGGAAGAATAGCGAGCGCAGTAATCGCGCAAAAAAACGACGTGCAGAATGCGCTCATCATCGGTCCGGCCCTGCGAGGCCCAGCCTGGCTCGTGGCCTTCGCCATCATGGCGTGCGAATCGCGGCCGAACGCCCACTTGCTGATTGCGTAAAGAATAACCGACGCGGCGAGCATGACGGCGACGAGCGCGAAGGGAAAGGGATTGCCTCCGATGTCGTTAATGCCGGAGAAAATCTGTACCGAGGTCACGCGGGTGAACTCGAACATCAAAGGCACGCCCAGTTCCGTAAAGGCCCAGATGAAGACGATCGTCCCGCCGGCGAAGAGCCCTGGCATGATCAGAGGAAGCGTAATCCTTCGGAATTTTCGAAAACCGGTGCACCCGAGGTTTTCCGCTGCCTCCTCCATGGCGGGATCGAGATTGGCCAGGGCTGCGACGATGTTGAGGTAGAGAATTGGGTAGAGATGGAGGGCATTCATCACGACCACACCCCAAAAGCGGCCCTGACCCAGCCAGTCTATCGGATGTTCGGTGCTCATCAGTCCGGTTGCCTGCAGCAGGGCGTTAAGCGCGCCTTCTTGCCCGAGGATCTGTTTGATGCCGATGGCGCCGACGAACGGCGGCAGAATCATTGGCACGAGGACGAGACCGGAAAGGAGGCTCTTGCCTGGAAAGAGGAACCGGTCGCTGAGAAAGGCGAGGGGAAGAGCGAGGAAAACAGAGAGAATAGTGCTTGCGACGGCGAAAAGGAAGGCGTTGACCAGACCCTCAAGGTAGATTGGGTTTCGGAAGACCTCCACGATGAAGGCTACGGTAAAGGTTCCTTCCACTGTGAAGAACGCGCCGCGCAATGTCTCGCCGATGGGCCACGCGAAGAAGAAAAAGAAGAACAGGCCGGTCAGGGCGAAGACGAGGATCGAGACGGGCCTGGACATGGGATTATCTCAAGGGTTTGATCATTTCCCGGTCTTGGCGAGTTGCTCCGCCGCGCGATACTGGGCGCGAAATTGATCTCCGAGATCGCGCGCGAGCTGCACTTCATGGATGCGATTCGCAGCGCTGAGGGCGGGGCGAAACTTTTCGAGAGCATCCTTGTAACTGACGGCGCTCATGTTGCTGAAAAGCGATGTAGCCTGTGGGGGAAACCCGGCGGCTACGAGTGCTTTCCATGCGGCTACCTGTTCGTCATGACTATCGAGGCACATGATGCGAATGATGAAGCTCATGACCTTGAAAAGCGGGCCTGTCCACTTCGGATGATACATGAAGGATTTCCCCTCCTCGTATGGATCAACCCCCGGGTCGGAGCGGCAGGGAGCATACTCCGAAGCATAGAGTTCCTTTCGGACCGGCTGGCGCCTCAGGGCATATTTTACGGGTCCTCCCGGCGTTCCGACTTTGAAGTTCCAGAGTTTCTGCCCTTCAAGGGAAAGCACGAATTCGATAAACATTTTGGCGGCCTCGGCATTCGGCGCCCCTCGGAACAGCGCAATGGGGTCCACACCAACTGAAGAGCCGCCCGCCGGAGTGAAATACTGCAAGCGCGAGGGCGTGCTTCCCACGCGGATCGCCTCGCTTTGGAAGCGCCCGTAGAAATCGATGCACATGCCTATGGCGGCATCGCCGAGCGAGACATCGACAGGGACTTGGGATGCTGCGCCGGTGAAGTAGCGTGCATTGGCGGATGCGCGCTGGATGATTTGCAGCCCGCGTTCCCACCCAGCTTGCAGGCAGGCTTCCTCCGATCCTTCCGCAGAGTGAATCGCTTCCTGAATTTGCTGCTGGATGATCATTTCGAAGGCCTTTGCTGCTGATCCGCTCTTGGTGGGATCTGCGAGTGCAACCTGCTTGAAGAAACGTGGATTGCCGAGATCGGACCATGCGGCCGGGATCTCGGCGACTGCAAGCCGTCGCAGGGAGTCGGAATTGTAGCAAATACCGAAAGAAGAAAGAACGGTCCCGATCCAGCGGCCCTTTTCATCATAAAAAATCTCGCCGGAAACGGCATGAGGAATCGAGTTGTTCCCGAACCAATCGGGGTGGCTCTGGAGGATTCCGCAATCGACCAGGCGTCCGGCGTCGGCCTGTTGCTGAAAGTCGAAAGCTCCCCCTCCAAAGAAAAGGTCGATCCCGATGCCAACATTTGAAGCCAGAAACGCCTGGCGGGCTTCGCTCTGCGCCTTTGGATCATCAAATGTTGCGGCAGTTTCAGCAGTCCAATCCCTGCCGGCAGATTTCCACATCAGTTCAAACGCCGCGTAATACTCGCCCTTGAGATAGCGCGCGATTTCGCTGGTCCCGCCTGGCATCCGCCAGTCGATCCGGATTGTGCGACCCGTTTTCTGTTTGTAATAGTCGCCGAACGCCCGGCTGAATTCGTAGCGGATTTGTTCGTTGTGCGGCGTGATGATGACGATGGTGTCATCCGCTTTCGCAAGCAGGTCGTCCTTGGGCTTCAGCGCGAACGGAACCGCGACGATGAACGCCAGCGCGGCGAAGACGGCCAGATTGCGCATGAGGAGAGATCAACCACGCAGGACAACGATGTCCTGCGGCATGGCGCTCGCAAAGAATTCGCGGCCGGCAGGCCGATTGGAAAGATTCGGGTTCATCTCGAAGATCTTTAGCGCAAGGGAGCCCGCAAGAAACTGGTATTGGGCGACTTCTCCGAGGTAAACGGACTCCCCGATTTGTCCCTGAGCGCTGTTAACGGCGCGTGATTTGGCACTGATAGTCCAGCATTCCGGGCGGATCGAGAGGGTGGCGGCGTCGCCTGGCTGCGGTTTCCAGGCGGGGTCGCTAACGACTCCCTCGAACGTGCCGATTGCGGTATCCACGATCGTGATTTCGCTGTTCGATGAGGAGATTTTGCCGGGAATGAAATTGGTTTCCCCAATGAAATCCGCGATGATGCGAGACTGAGGGCGGCGATAAACTTCTTCTGGCCTTCCGATCTGCGCGATTTTTCCGCTCTCGAGTACGGCCATCCTGTCGGAGATGGAGAGGGCTTCTTTTTGATCATGTGTCACGTAGATGGCGGTGAGACCGGACTCCTTGCAGACGCGCCGGATTTCGCCGCGCATTTCAAGGCGCAGCTTGGCATCGAGGTTCGAAAGAGGTTCATCGAGAAGCAGAGCCCGGGGACGGATGACGAGGGCGCGCGCAAGGGCGATCCGCTGTTGCTGACCGCCGGAAAGTTGAGCAATCTTGCGTTCTGCGTAGTCTTCCATCCGAACCGAGGAAAGAGCCTCCTTGACGCGCTGGTCGATCTCCGCAGAAGGCACCCGGCGCTCCTCGAGACCGAATGCGACGTTCTTTGCTACGGTCATGTGCGGCCACAGCGCGTAGCTTTGGAACATCATCGCTGTGTTCCGTTTGTGTGGCGGCAGCGATGTGACGTCCTCATCCCCGAAAAGTATACGTCCTGCATCGGGGGCGTAGAAGCCAGCGATGTTGCGAAGAAGAGTGGTCTTGCCGCAGCCGCTGGGACCGAGCAGGAAAAAGATCTCACCCGCTTCGATGCGCAGGTTTATGCCAGCCAGCGCGGTGTGCTCCCCGAATCTCTTTACCAGGTTCTCAATTGCAATGGAGATCATCGGGTTTCGTATTGGCTATTCGCTGACGGCCCGTTGGGCAATCTTGGAAGAAGGGGGCTTAGGCGAGATTTTGCGATTGGTTTTTGCTCGCTCAAATTGTGGGCTGTGGCAATCTGCGCGGGCCATGTCCGTATTAGTTGTCGGATCAATCGCCCTCGATGACATCAAGACCCCGCTGGAGGAGCATCAAAACCTCTTGGGAGGCTCCGCTTCGTATGGATGTGTGGCTGCAAGCTTCTTCAGCGCTGTCAACCTTGTGGGCATCGTCGGGGAGGATTTTCCAGACGAACACATCGAACTCTTCAAGAACCGCAGCGTGGACCTTGCCGGCCTTCAAATTGCTCCCGGCAAAACCTTCCGCTGGTCGGGCGAATATATGTGGGATCTGAACATCCGCGAGACGCGTTCGATCGCGTTGAATGTCTTCGAGCATTTTACTCCGGCGTTGCCCGAAGCCTACAAGGACACCCCCGTCGTCCTTCTCGCAAATATCGCGCCCGATTTGCAGCACCATGTGCTCGACCAGGTGCGGCTGCCCCGCTTCGTTATCGCGGATACGATGGATCTTTGGATTGACATCGCCAAACCGAGATTGTTGGAGCTTCTGGCACGTATTCATATGCTCATTCTAAACGACGGCGAAGCGCGTCAATTGACGGGCGAGACCAGTTTGATCAAGGCGGCTCGGCGGCTGCGCGACATGGGCCCGCAATACATTGCCGTAAAGAAAGGCGAGCACGGTTGCCTGCTCTTCGGTGAGGACGGGCAGTTTTTCAGTTGCCCTGCGTATCCGCTGGAAGACATCCATGATCCGACCGGCGCGGGCGATACCTTTGCGGGCGGATTGGCGGGGTATCTTGCAAGATATGGTGCGGAAGTGGAATTTGCGGCTCTTCGTCGCGCAGTCGTTCATGGAAGCGTCCTGGCGAGTTACAATGTTGAAGCATTCAGCTTGGAGAGGCTCAAAACGGTAACCCAGGCGCAGATTGCCGAGCGCTTTGACACTTTTCATCGCTTAAGCCAGTTCGATGCGGGATAAGTCGATGTCGGGTAGCGCTCCTCGCCCGCGGAAAATTGAAACTCACGCAGGGATTCGCCGGGCACGAGGAATTACTTGATCGCCATGAAGGTGCTGATTACCGGCGGCGCCGGCTTTATTGGAAGCCATCTGGCGGCGTTCTTGCACGGTCGCTCGGAAGTGCGAATTCTGGACAACCTGCGCGGCGGAAATCGCTGCAACCTCAAGGGTCCAAATCCCGACTTGATCGAAGCGAGCGTGCTCGAAACGGGTGCGCTCCGCGCTGCAGTCTCGGGAGTGGATATCGTTTTCCATCTCGCCGCTATGATCAGCGCCAAAGAATCGATGGAAAACCCGCGTGAATGTGTGGAAATCAATACTCTGGGAACCTTGAACGTTCTTCGCGCCGCGGCGGATGCTGGAGTGCGAAAGCTTGTCTTCGCGAGTTCTGCCGCGGTTTACGGCGATGATCCACCGGTGCCCACGGTGGAGACCGCCACGCCAAAGCCGAAGAGCCCTTATGCGATTACCAAACTGGATGGTGAGTATTACTGCGAAATGTTCACTCGCGAAGGCTGGCTCAATACCGCGTCGCTTCGTTTCTTCAATGTTTTCGGACCCGGGCAGGATCCCGCGGGCCCGTATGCCGCTGCAGTGTCCGCTTTCGCGAATCTTGCTGTGCGCGGCGAGCCCTTGACGATTTTTGGCGACGGCGAGCAGAGCCGGGATTTTATCTATGTGAAGGATGCAGTTTCCGGTCTCGTGTTTGCGGCGGAAAAGGGCGATGTCACCGGCGTGTTCAATTGCGGCTACGGCCATCAGACAACAATCAACGAGCTTGTTCGCCGAATCCTCGCCAGGGTGGATTCCCGGTCGCCGATTGTGCATCTTCCGGAGAGAGCGGGAGATGTGCGGCATTCGTGCGCCTCCACAAAAAAGTTTTGCGACTTTGGCTGGCAACCGGTCAGCAACCTAGACGACGGCCTCCGGGAGACGCTGGAAGGATTTCGACAACGTGGCTGAGCTGGGTAAGATCACCGCGTCTCTCAGGGTCGCTGCGCCTTCATCGCCTTGAGCAATGCCTCCAACTCGACCGTTGCGAAACTCGTCGCTACATCGCTCATGGCGTACGGAATCACCACCAACTCGTTGTGGATCATCCCCCCGCACGAATACACGACGTTGGGAACATAACCAGAGCTCTCCTCCGCCGTCGGAACCAAAAGGGGCTCTTCTGTTTGGCCGATAATTTTCGAAGGATCTTCTAGATCCAAGAGAGTGGCGCCGATGCAATACTGTCGCATCGGACCCACTCCGTGGGTCAGCAGCAACCAGCCTTCTTCTGTCTCCATTGGAGAGCCACAATTGCCTATCTGCACCAGTTCCCAGTAAAAGCGCGGCTGCTGGAGCAGTTTCGCATCTTCCCAACGACGAACGTCATCTGACTGCATTAAGAACAAGTTCTCGCCGTCGAGCCTGGAAACCATCGTGTACCTTCCGTTAATTTTGCGTGGAAACAGCGCCATGCCTTTGTTTCGCGCTCCGCTCCCCATCAATGTGCGAATCTTCAAGACCCGGCCCCCATCGTGCTCCGAAAGTTGCGGAAATATCCGGAACCCATTGTAGGCGGTAAAAGTTGCGTAATAACGCGCCGAACCATCGTCATCGACGAACCTCACCAGGCGCGCATCTTCGATGCCCCGCGACTCGTTCTGCGAAGTTGGAAAAATAACCACCTCCGACCAGTTGCCGTCCTCCGGAACTTCCAAGTCATAGTTTCCGTGTGCCACCGCGAGGAGGTTTTCTTTCGTCTCCTCGTAATCACCGGGATTCTCGAACCCGGCTCGCGCTTTTTCGAGTGCTTCGGCCAATTCCTCGACGGTGAAACCGTCGGGCAGGCCGGAAAGAATTTTTGACGCGGGTTTATTCAAGGCGCCCGCGGCAATCAGCGTCTGGCGCCAAACCTCATTCCGGCGCGGCTGTATCGTGACCTTTAGGGGACGTAGAAATGGACTCCGTTCATCGACAGAAATGTTGCAGTCCTTGTCTATGAGTCCTCGGAGAAAAACGATCGAGGAGACATGCCCTTCCCCGGTCGCACGCAGACTCATCGCAAAGCGCGTGCTCCCTTCGGGCAACCCGCTCTGGTTTCGCGCCGGAACCATCGACGGATTAAAGAGCGCCGCGGATTCCACTGAATATTCCATTGTGAAATAGGCGCCGATCAGCAGCTGCCGTGCCTCGCTCATCACAGTCGCTGCAGGAACAAATTCAAGCACCGCTTGGTAATGCTCGAGAAAAATCTCGCGGATATTCCGGTGCTTCTTGCCGAACTCGTCCTCGACTCGCCTCAGTAACGCCGAGGCTTCCGGTTCAGGCATCCGGCTCACCCGCGCAATGATCGCTTTGGCACGCGGGTCCCCGCCCGGGTTGAAAAAGCGAGCGATTGTCCGGCGGGGATCCGGCTCAATCCGATGCGGAATTCGGTTAACGGGGACGTTCATCCGATGCTTTCCAGTTTGCCGGCTTAATCCGGTGTTCTTGCTGATCTCGCCGCCTGGCCGAACAGGAGAGCGAAAAGCTCAAAGGCCCCTTGCTACGTCTGCTGAGCAGCCTTGACGATGTCTGCAAAACCGCGGGCTTCGAGGCTTGCCCCTCCGACCAAGGCGCCGTCGATGTCCGGTTGGGTGAGCAGCTCTTTTGCGTTGGATGCTTTCACGCTCCCGCCATATTGAATTCGTACTTTGCTGGCCGTGGTCTTGTCCGAGAGCTCTTCAAGCACGGAGCGCACGTGGGCGTGGGCGTCCTGCGCTTGGGCCGAGGTCGCCGTCTTTCCTGTTCCGATGGCCCAAACTGGCTCATAGGCGATCACGGTTTCCAGGAGCTGCTCGGCGCCAACTCCGGCGAGGCCGCCGCGTAATTGGCTGTCCAGCACCTGCTTTTCAGTGCCAGCCTCCCGTTCTTCGAGCGTCTCTCCGACGCACAGAATTGGCTTCAGTTCGTTGGCATGGGCCGCAAGCACCTTCTTGTTTATAAGTGAATCGGTTTCCCCGAAAATTTGCCGCCGCTCGCTGTGCCCGATGATGACATACTTGACAAAGAGCTCCCGAAGCATGGTCGCGCTAATTTCACCAGTGTAAGCGCCTGATTTTTCGAAGTAGAAATTCTGTGCCCCGAGGCGGATCTTTTGCGAACCTCCAAGGAGCTCGGAGAGCTTGGGTAGAAGAGTGAACGGTGGTGCGATGACTATCTCGACGGTGGTGATCTCCTCGACCTCCGGGCGGAATGCTTCGAGAAATTTCTTCGTCTCGGTGACGTTCATGTTCATCTTCCAGTTCGCGGCGATGATTTTTTTGCGCATGTTGTCGTGGGGGTAATGAAGTCCTGACTTCGGGGATCGATCAACCAGGAAATCTCAATGACGATCCCGCATTTCTTCGGTTCGCTGTCGTTTGTCGGTTTCCTCGGTTTCGAAATTATTTTTCGCTCAAGTTCGCAACTCCGGGCAACGCCTTGCCTTCAAGCAGTTCGAGGGAAGCACCACCGCCCGTAGAAACGTGGCTCACCTTGTCCACCACCTTGAATTTTTTAGCGGCTGTGGCGGTGTCGCCGCCGCCGACGACCGATATGGCTCCGGCGGCTGTCGCTGAAGCGATGGCTTCCGCCATGCTCTTGGTGGCTTCGGCAAAGCGATCGAACTCAAACACCCCGGGCGGTCCGTTCCAGATGATGGTTTTTGCACGAGCAATAACTTCGTCGAAAAGTTTGCGGCTCTTGGGGCCGACGTCGAGGCCCATCCACCCCGAGGGGATCCCTGTCTTGTCGTCGACGATTTGGGTCTTCGCTTCAGCGTCGAACTTGTCCCCGCAGACGAAGTCGACAGGAAGATGGATTTTCACGCCCTTGGCTTTCGCCTTTTCCATCAATTCTCCCACGATTTTTGCGCCTTCGGGGTCGAACATGCTCTCGCCGATTTCCATCCCATCGAGCACTTTTTTGAAAGTGAAGGTCATCCCGCCCCCGATTATGATCTCATCAGCCCTGTCGAGAAGGTTTCGGATGAGCGGAATCTTGTCGGCTACTTTCGCGCCGCCCAGGATCGCGAGCACGGGGCGTTTTGGATCCTCCAGAACGGCTGCAAAGGCGTCGAGTTCCTTTTGCATGAGAAATCCCGCAACCTTCTCTGGCAAATTCACACCAACGACCGACGAATGCGCCCGGTGCGCTGTACCGAAGGCATCGTTGACGTAGACGTCGCCAAGTCTCGTGAGCGAGGCGCGAAAGGCCTGCTCCTTCTCAGGATCGGCTTTCGTCTTGGTGCCGTCCTTGTTCTTTACCTTGCCCTCCTCTTCAATGTGGAAGCGAAGGTTTTCAAGCAAGGCGACTTCTCCCGGCTTCAGCGATGAGCACGCCTCTTCGACCTCCGGGCCCACACAATCAGATAGAAACTTCACGGGCTTTCCAAGAAGCTCCTCCAGTTTTTCCGCAACAGGCTTGAGAGTGAATTTTTCGACCCTCTTTCCATCCGGCCGGCCGAGGTGACTCATCAGCACAAGAGAAGCCCCCTGGTCGAGGACATATTTGATCGTCGGCATGGCCGCTGTGATTCGCGCCGGATTGGTGATGGCTCCCGTTGCCTTGTCCTGCGGCACGTTGAAGTCCACCCGCATGATGACGCGGCGACCCTTCAACGGAACATCGGTAATGGACTTTTTCATAAGAAATTCGCGCGGCGAATTTCTAGGCGATCTGCTTGAGCAGATCCACGCAGCGGTAACTGTAGCCCCACTCGTTGTCGTACCAGCTGATGAGCTTGAAGAAGGTGCTATTCAACTCGATGCCGCTGCCAGCGTCGAAGATGCTGGAACGGGTATCGTGAACGAAATCGGTCGAAACGACTTCGTCTTCCGTGTAGCCCAGAATTCCTTTGAGATAGGTCTCGCTGGCATTCTTCATTGCCGCGCAGATTTCTTTGTAGCTCGTCGCTTTGGTCGTCTTCACCGTGAGGTCAACTACGGAGACGGTCGGTGACGGAACCCGGAAGGCCATGCCGGTGAGCTTGCCCTTGACTTCGGGGCAAACGAGGCCGACAGCCTTGGCGGCGCCCGTGGTGCTTGGAATGATGTTGGTGGCTGCGGTGCGTCCACCCTTCCAATCCTTGCGCGACGGCCCGTCGACCGTCTTCTGTGTGGCCGTGTAGCTATGGATGGTGGTCATGAGCCCCTCCTCGATGCCAAAGCCTTCCTTAAGCAGCACGTGGACGACCGGCGCCAGGCAGTTCGTCGTACAGCTCGCGTTGGAAATGATATGGTGCTTGGCGGGGTCGTATTTGTCGTCGTTGACGCCAATGACAATCATTATGTCCTCGCCCTTTCCCGGAGCGGTGATGATGACTTTCTTGGCACCGGCATCAAGATGACCCTTGGCTTTTGCAGCTTCGGTGAAGAGCCCGGTCGATTCGATCACGACGTCTACGCCGAGTTCCTTCCAGGGAAGGGCTGCGGGGCCCTTTGTGACGGCAAGGCATTTAATCTTGTTCCCGTTCACTACCAGGGTGTCATCTTCAGCGGCATCCGCAGACGACTTTTCACTATAAACCTCGCCCTTGAATCCGCCCTGAGTCGAGTCGTACTTGAGGAGATATGCGAGATTGTCCGCCGGAACGATATCGTTTACCGCAGCGACCTTGTAGCCCGTCTCGAGGAGTCCTTGTTCAACCATCGCGCGAAAGAAAAGTCGTCCGATGCGTCCGAAGCCATTGATGCCGATTGTAGCCATTTGAGTATAGTAGTTGGGTTTGTTGGGTACTTAGTTAAGTCCCATCTGGGCGGGAGCGTCAATCACCAAAACGCCGATGCCTGCGAAGAGCCTCATCCAATAGAATTTGAGCCGCTTCATCATGACTCAATCGCGTCGAGTCGATTCGAAAGTCCGCCGTCAGGTTGTAAAGCTCACGCCGGATGCTCAAGAGCTCGTCAAATGTCTTTCTGGGATCTTCGGTCTGCAGCAGAGGTCGCTTGCCGCTGCGATTCGCTCGCTCGAAAAGCGTATCCGGGCTTGCATCCAACCAGGCCACAATACCGACCTTTTTTAGGATTTGGCGGTTCGCAGGGCGAAGGACGAGGCCCCCTCCCGTAGAGAGAATAATGCCGCAGACTCCCACCAATTTCTCGATCGAGCGTTGTTCCGCGTCGCGAAAGTAATCTTCGCCATTTCGGGAGAAAATCTCAGGAATACTGCGCCCCTCGCTTTGCGCAATGAGCTCATCGGTATCAACAAACCGATGGCCGGTCAGTCCGGCAAGACGACGGCCCACTGAGGATTTCCCGCATCCCATGAATCCAATGAGAACGAGATTGGGTAGCACCCCCTCAGACTCTCATAACATTCTTGGCGCGTGAACCCTTTTGATCTTCGTAAAGTTCATATTCGACTTCCTCGCCTTCCTTCAGCGTTCTAAACCCCTTGGTCACGATTGCCGAGAAGTGGACGAAGATGTCGCCATTCACCGCGGGATCCACGATGAACCCGAATCCCTTTTTCTCGTTGAACCACTTTACTATTCCTCTTGCCATACACTTCTGATTATTTTACGCGCCTTGGTCGAGCAGCATCCATGTACATTTGCTTTCGACGCATGGAGGCTTCAATCGACGCTTCGCAATACTAATTGTCACGGAAGATGCAGCAAACTTCGGGCCAATCCCCTTTAGTGGGTGTGGTGATGGGCAGCAAATCGGACTGGGAAACGATGCGCGAGGCTTCCACATTGCTGGACCGGCTGGCCGTGCCTCATGAATGCAAGGTTGTCTCGGCACATCGCACTCCTGGTCTCATGGTAGAGTATGCAAAGTCAGCCGGAGAGCGCGGCTTGAAGGCTATCATCGCGGGAGCGGGCGGCGCGGCCCATTTACCTGGCATGATTGCCGCGCAGACGCTACTGCCGGTCCTTGGCGTTCCAATCCAGAGTCGCGCTTTGAGCGGGATTGATTCGCTGCTCTCCATTGTACAAATGCCTGCGGGAATACCAGTTGCAACATTCGCGATTGGCATTGCAGGAGCAAAAAACGCCGCACTTTTTGCGGCGGCCTTGCTCGCTGGCGACCATCGGGCAATTGGGGAGGCCCTGGAGGCCTTTCGGCGCCAGCAGACCCAGGACGCACTGGATAGCAAACTGAGCGATTGAAGACTCGGGTCGTCACGGCCCCGGGAGGCCTTGAGGAAGCTGCCAAGCTCCTAGCTTCCGGAGGGCTTGTCGCATTGCCCACGGAGACCGTGTATGGACTCGGAGCCGCTGCACTTGATCCTCTTGCCTGCGCAAAAATCTTCGAAGTGAAGGAACGTCCCCTCAGTGACCCGCTGATCGTGCACCTTTCTGACCTTGAATGGCTAAGGCGCCTGGCAAGCCCCAACGAGCTCGCCTTCCGCCTCGCGGAACAGTTCTGGCCTGGTCCGCTCACGATGGTCCTGCCAAGGACGGGATTGGTGCCCGATCTCGTAACTTCTGGACAGGACACGGTGGCCCTGCGGATGAGCGCCCATCCGACCTTTCGGCAGATCGCGCGATTGTATGGCAGACCGATTGCTGCGCCGAGTGCCAACCGTTTTGGCCGCATCAGTCCGACAGCTGCAGCGCATGTTATGATGGAACTGGAAGGACGCATTCCGTTGATCGTTGACGGCGGACGCTGCGTATATGGGCTCGAATCGACCATTGTGCTCGTTCGCGAGCAAGGTGTGGAAATTTTGCGACACGGGCCGATAACACAGGAGCGATTGTCCCAATTCAGTATCGTGTTGCCGCGGGATGCCAAGACCCTGACACCGGGTTCGATGGAAAGCCACTATGCGCCCCGGACCCCTCTAACCATATCGCGGCGCTTGGATCCCGCGCATGGCGATTTATTCGAAGGCGGAAGGATGCGCTGGCCAAGAAGGACTGGCTTACTTGTTTGGTCACAATCCGCAGAGGGATTCGAATGCGTCGAATATCTCAGCCGCAAGCAGGACCTGCGGGAAGCCGCCGCGAATCTTTACGGCGCCATGCGTCGCCTTGACGAAGCGGGTCTCGACCTGATCGTTGCAGAAGCCGTTCCCGAGACCGGCTTGGGCGTTGCGATCATGGAGCGTTTGCGCAAGGCTGCCTCGCGTGAGTAACGGGCGCAGACTTAACACGAGGGCGAGCGGGGTGATCGCCGTGGCAGTCATGTGTTCGCGAGTGCTTGGTCTCGTGCGCGAGATCCTCTTCGCAGGGCTGTTTGGATCGGCGCTTATGGGGATATTCACTATTGCTTTTCGCGCTCCCAATTTGCTTCGCGACCTCTTTGCTGAGGGGGCTCTCTCGACCGCGTTCATTACTGTTTTCTCGCAGAAGATCGAGAAGGAAGGAGACCGGTCGGCTTGGGCGCTGGCTTCCAAGATGATGACTCTGGCCGCGATTTTCATGAGCATCGTCAGTTTGCTAGGCGTGGTCTTTGCCAAGCAGCTCATTGACGTCTTGGCGCCAGGCTTTGCGCCAGAAGATGCGAAGCTTACCATCCAGCTTACGCAGATCATGTATCCCTTCATCCTGTTGGTCTCGTTGGCTGCGCTGGTGATGGGGATGCTCAACGCCAAGAATGTCTTCGGCGTTCCGGCGATGGCCTCGAGTTTTTTCAATATCGGCTCCATTGCGGGCGGAGTTCTTTTTGGCTGGTTGTTCGATCCGGGTTTCGGCGAGAAGGCGCTGGCCGGTCTTGCCATAGGAACTCTGGTTGGCGGGTTCCTTCAGTTCGCGGTCCAGCTCCCGAGCCTCTGGCGGGTGGGCTACAGATTTCGCCCGGACTTTCGATGGAAGGATCCTGGAATACGCAAGATCCTTATTCTGATGGTTCCGTCCGTGATCGCAGCCAGCGCCGTGCAGATCAATGTGATGGTCAACAGCAGTTTTGCATCCTTTGTGGGAAAAGAGGCGGTTTCCTGGCTGAATTTCGCATTTCGTCTGATGCAGTTGCCGATTGGGGTGTTCGGCGTGGCCGTGGCAACCATCACCCTGCCGGTCGTATCCCGAATCGCCGCGCATTCGGATCGCTCGGAATTCGGGCCGACTTTGGGCAAGGCTATGCGCCTCGCGGTGTTCCTCACACTTCCATCCGCGGTCGGCCTTTTCTTTCTCGCGCAGCCTATAATCGGCATTATCTACGAACGCGGAGAGTTCAAACACCACGACACGGTGCAGACGGGCCTCGCCTTGCAATTCTATTCGATGGGGCTGGTTTGTTACTCCGGCATCAAGGTGCTATCGCCGGCATTCTATGCCATTGACAAGAAGTGGACGCCAATGTTTGTGAGCTTTGCTGCCATCGGCTTGAATTTTTGCCTTAACTACTTCTTCATTTTTCAATTCGGACTGGGTCACCGCGGGCTGGCGCTTGCGACGTCCCTCTCGGCAGCGGCAAATTTTCTGACTCTCTATCTGCTCATGCATCGCAATGCGCAGACGCTCGAGACGAGGCGCTTCCTCAGCGCTCTTGCGCGCTGCGGTCTGGCTTCGGCCGCACTGGGACTCGCTTGCTGGCTGGGTGCGAACTTCGGCTCCTCGTGGCTGGAGGGCCCGAGCCTCTGGTCGAGGGTCGCGGCATTGTTCGCAATCATCCTGTGCGCGGGGAGCGCTTATCTCATCGCTTGCTTCGCGCTGCGCGTGGAGGAAGTGACGACCTTCTGGCGACTCCTGACCACGAAATTACTTCCGCGCGCGAAATAGCGGGTCGCGCTTTCACGTTTTTTTGCTTCAGAATCAAGAAAGCGGCTAATGAACCGGGCAGTGCGCCGTTGACTTTGGTAGAAACGCATGTCCTCCGAAGAAATCATCGACTCCGCCCTGGAGCGCTATGAACGGGCGCTTATCAGCTTCGCAAGGGGAATCACAGGCGATCCGGAGTCAGCACGCGATGCCGTGCAGGAGACTTTTCTTCGACTCAGCCGCCAGGACGTAAGAGCCCTGGAGCTGCGGCTTGCCCCGTGGTTGTTTTTTGTTTGCCGGAATTGCGCGCTCGATCACATCCGGAAAATCGCGCGCTTCTCGGGCGACGCGATCGATGAAGAGCACCCTTCGGAGAATCTCAGTCCCGCCGCTGAGGTTTCCGCCGCCGAGGACAACGCCCGCTTGAGATGGCTGATCGATCAGCTGCCGCAACAGCAACGGGAGTTGGTCCACCTCAAATTTGAAGCCGGCCTAAGCTATAAGCAAATGGGTGAAGCCATGCGCATGAGCGCATCGAACGTTGGCGTACAGCTCCACATCGCCATCCAAACGCTTCGCCGGCTTTGGAAGAGCGAGAAGACAGGAGCCATATCATGAAAATCGAAGACCCTCGTGTGACGCATTACGCGCTCGGTGAACTTCCAGCGGATGCGCGGGAAGAGTTTGAAAAGGAACTTGCGCTGTCGGACGAACTTCAGCGTGAGCTGCAGGATACCGCTATTGTTTGTGAGATGCTCATCGCTTTGCCGCCCGCGGAGCAAGGTTTCGACGAAAGGGCACGCGCGAACTTAAGAGAAGAATGCCTGCGCAACTTGCGGATCGCCAGGCGCGAGCAGCACTTCCGCCGCGCCGCTTTGGCAGGCGCGCTAGGAGCGCTGGCAGCCTGCTTTTTGCTGGCTCCGTTCGTTCCGTGGAAAGCGGTTCTCCCGCACTGGCCGATGCGTGAGACGTCGCATGGTACGGCCGGCGTTGTCGCTTCCCCGCGGGCAGAGCGCGCGCCCGCTCCGGCGGATAGCCAAGCGTCTGCCTCCCAACTCCTGGCGTCCGCCGAATCAATTCCGGCGCCTGGTCTGCCAAACGCGCAAGACCAGGGTGTGGCAGCGTCCCCGGCCGATCCCCGCTTGGACCGGCGGACCGTCGCGAGCACCCCGTCCGCAGCGGCTTCGGCTCCTGGTGCGCCGCCTGCAAGAACTGCGTCAGCATCCCAAAGCGGCAGCAAAGCCGGCGAATTCTCAATGGCTGGATCTGGGCGGGCTCTCGGGTCCGGCATGGGTTCCGATATGGCCAGCGAATTGCGCCGATTCAAACGCGCGGCGGATGAGGAATTCAATACCGAAGCATACGATGGAATTCAGGAGAACCGGTTTCGGGATGTGAGAGACAACCCGCTATCGACCTTCTCGATCGACGTTGATACCGCGAGCTATTCGAATGTGCGCCGGTTCCTGCGAAGCGATCGGCTCCCGCCTACCGGAGCAGTGCGCACCGAGGAGTTGATCAACTATTTTTCCTATGACTATCCGAGGCCGGAGGCCGGGAATTCATTCTCGGTCAATGTCGAGGTCGCTCGTGCTCCGTGGAATGCCAGGCATGAACTCGTCCGTGTTGGCCTCCGGGGCCGCGGTGTTCCCGTCGCCGAACGTCCGTCGAGCAATTTGGTGTTCCTAATCGATGTCTCCGGTTCGATGCGGGACTTCGATAAACTGCCCCTTCTCAAGCGCTCCCTTAGGGCTCTTGTTGAGAAATTGTCGCCCAGGGACAGCGTGGCCATCGTCGTTTATGCGGGTTCGTCGGGCCTCGTGTTGCCCTCGACACGCGGAGCGGACATGAATCGGATTCTGGAGGCGCTCGATGAGCTTGAAGCAGGAGGATCCACGAACGGTGCCGAAGGCATCCAACTCGCTTATCAGACAGCACGGCAGAATTTTATTAGGGACGGAAACAATCGCGTGATCCTTTGCACTGACGGCGATTTTAATGTCGGCGTGACCAGCCAAAGCGAGTTGATCTCGCTCATCGAGAGAGAACGAGCCTCGGGCGTCTTTCTTTCCGTCCTCGGCTTCGGCACAGGGAACCTGAAGGACTCGACCATGGAAAAGCTGGCCGGCAAGGGCAACGGCTATTATTCGTACATCGATTCCCCCAGTGAAGGCCGCAAGGTTCTCGTCGAGCAGATGGGCGCGACAATTTTCGCCATCGCCAAGGACGCGAAAGTGCAGGTGGAATTCAACCCCGCGCGAGTTGCCGGCTACCGCCTCATCGGTTACGAAAACCGTTTGCTTGCCAAGGAGGATTTCAACGATGACAACAAAGACGCGGGAGAAGTCGGCGCCGACCACACCGTGACTGCGCTTTATGAGATCGTTCCCACTGGCCAGACTTTGCCGGACCAGGCCTCGGTCGATTCTTTGAAGTATCAAGGGCCGGCCGGGGAACCCTCCGCGAGTTCTGACGAATTGCTGACTGTCAAGCTTCGCTATAAAGCACCCGACTGGTAACGAGAGCCGCTTGATCGAAACGCCCGTCCAGGCATCCATGGAAAAAGCCTTCGACCAGGCAACGGAAGACTTTCAGTTCGCGGCGGCCGTGGCCGCGTTCGGCATGAAACTTCGAAGTTCTCCTCATGCGGCCGGCATCTCTTGGCAGCAGATCCAGAAGATCGCCCGAAGGAATCTTGGCGAAGATCCCGGCAGTTATCGCGCGGAGTTCCTCACCCTGGTTGAAAAGGCGCGGCAACTTAGCGAACCGAAATCTCAGAGAGAAGACCAAGCCGAATGAATGTAGCTGCTTCGCGCAAAAGACTGTTGGCGAGCGCGCAATTTAGCCGACAGTGAGACAGAAACGGGCTTATGTTGGGAATAGGTCAGGGAGTCGGCGGGGCTGACTGGCGTTGACCTGCGCAAGGCGGTGGCGATAAGGCGCTCTGAATCGAAGCTGTTGCATCACCAGGCATGAAAACCCAATACTGTGTCTATTTTACGAGGCTCTACACATCGGGAAAGCTTAAGGGACTGACTCCAAAGTCATCGCTAGCCTTTCCCACACTCGAAGGCGCGGAGAGATGGGTTAAGAACGTGGAGAGTAATTGCAAATTAGATTACGTTCTAAAGGGCACGCGAATCAGGAAGATCCCGGAGTTCGAACCGTATTTTCCAACCCCAAGCAAGGTCACGTATTTCAATTGGGAAGCCGGATCCATCGCACGAGCCGGAATCTCGCAGAGCGGCCAGAGTCGGGAGATTCGCCGGACAAAGAAGTTCACCGAATTTACGGAAGACAAGCACCAAGCTCGGTGGTTTCGAGGCGAATGAATGGTGCGCTGTTCTGCCTTCGATTCTGAAAATTGGCTCTTGCACCCCTTGAGAAACCTGTTCTATTCCTCATCGCAGGTTAGAGCCCCTTTGGGCGTTGGTAGATTGCTAGTTGTGTCAGTAGCGGTGAGAACCGCAGGCTCTCAGTGGCGATTTGAAATCCGATGACCGGAAACAGCCGCAGAGACTCGCCTAAACAACATCAACACAACCATATGGCAACTAAACTTTATGTCGGGAATCTCTCCTTTGACACCACAGAAAATGACATTCAGGACCTCTTCGCCGAAGCCGGCACCGTCCGCGAAGCTGTCCTTATACAAGACAAACTAACGGGAAAGTCTCGCGGATTTGCCTTCGTGACCATGTCCACCGACGAGGAAGCGCAGACCGCCACCCAGCGGTTAAACGGAAAGACATTGCATGGGCGCAACCTTACCGTGAACGAAGCCCGTCCTCGTGAAGACTTCGCGGGTGCAGGCGGCGGCGCTCGCAACAAGAACTTCAGCGGCGGTGGGAACCGCGGTGGACGTCCCCGTCGTTTCTAAAGCACTTCAAAGAAACGTAATTCCAGAAAGCCGGATCGGCGGCGCCGTCTCCTCGCAGGCGGCATCGCTGATGCCGGTCTTTTTGCTTTCCAGAGCATCGCCGGTCGGTTTCATCTCACGATGCCGCGCTTGCTGGCCTCGATGAAGGCTAGGAGATGGAGGAGGTGGTCGTTTGATGGGAGCTCGGCTCGGATGGTTTCGCAGGCTTGCTTGACGTTGAGATTGGCGCGGCAGAGAAGGCGGTAAGCTTCGCGCAGGGAGCGAATTTCGTCAGCGCCGAATCCGCGGCGCTCCAAGCCCACCTGGTTAATTCCGCGGATTTCCGCCGGATTGCCGTCGGCGATCATAAATGGCGGAACGTCCTGAACGATCTTGGTGCAGCCTCCGAGGATGGCATGCCGTCCGATGCGGCAAAACTGATGCACTCCGCTGAGGCCGCCGATGACGGCATGGTCTTCGACGATTACGTGGCCGGCTAGAGTGCCATTATTGGAAAAAATCACATAGTCTCCAACGATGCAGTCATGTGCGACGTGTGAATAAGCGAGAAAGTTGTTGTAATTTCCGACTACTGTTTTCGTATCTGGCGTCGTCCCGCGATTCACCGTGCAGAACTCTCTAAAGCTGTTGTGATCGCCGATCTCGAGGAAAGTCGGCTCGCCGGCATATTTGAGATCCTGCGAGCGCTGGCCAATGGAGCAGTAGGGAAAGAATCGGTTGGCTTGCCCGATCGTTGCGGGGCCGGCCACGGTAACATGATTTGTAAGAACCGAGCCCGAGCCGATAACAACGCCCGGGCCAATGACGCAATACGGACCGATCTCGGCATCTGCGGCGATTTGCGCGCCGGCGTCGACGATTGCGGAGGGATGAATCATTCCGGGCCGGAACGAGAAAATCGAAGATTGACGGATGTCATTTGTCCACCAATCCGAAGAGTAGTTCGGCTTCGGACACGACTTCGTCGTTGACGATGCATTTGCACGCAGCCTTGCCGAGACGCTTCTTGATGCTCAGCATTTCGCAATGGATGAAAAGGGTATCGCCGGGAAAGACAGGTTTCCTGAATTTAACGCCGTCGGCACTCATGAAGTAACCGATTTTTCCGGCATTCTCGGTCTTATGCATCATCACGATGCTTGCGACTTGGGCCATGGCTTCCACCTGGAGAACCCCCGGCATCACGGGATGCCCCGGGAAGTGTCCCTGAAAATAGGGTTCGTTGATTGTGACGGTCTTCACGCCGATTGCTTTGATGTCCTCTTGAAACTCAACGATTCGGTCCACCATCAGGAACGGGTAGCGGTGGGGCAGGGTGCGCATGATTTCGTTGATGTCGAGCACGCCTGCAGCCGCGGCGATCGGACGCGGGGCCATGGCCAGGTATTCCGAATTGCGCTTGACGAGCGAACGGGCAGCCTCGGTATTGGGCAGGTGGCCCGGCTTGACAGCGACAACGTGCCCTCGCAGACGACGACCGCTTAGAATCAGGTCGCCGATGATATCGAGAATCTTGTGACGGACGAATTCGTCGGAAAATCGGAGGGGCTCCTTGCTCAGCACGCTGTCTCCGCGCGCAACGATAGCGTTTTCGATGCTGCCTCCCTTAATGAGCCCCTTGTCCATCAGCGGTTTGACGTCTTCGTAAAAGACAAATGTGCGCGCGGTGGCTATTTCTTTTTCGTAAAAGTCTGGGGTGATTTCGGCGCTCAGGTATTGGGTAAAGCGCCCGCCGGGTCCGACTTGGGTGCATGAAATGCGGAACTTGGAGTCCGGCAAGATCGTGATGATGGATTCTCCAATTTGAATCACGATTGGCTCTCGAGGTTCCAGGAACGAACGGACGGCGTCCTGTTCAACGATGCCGGCCTCCTTGATCACGCCCACATAGGGCGCCGCGCTCCCGTCGCCAATGGGAGGCTCGTTGGAGTCCATTTCCACGAGGGCATTATCAACCCCCATGCCGGCGAGTGCCGAAAGGACGTGCTCGACAGTATGAATCTTGACGCTGCCTTCGACGAGCGTGGTGGCGCGCTCGACGGTTTTGACGTTTTCGACCCTGGCTTCGATGATGGGATCGTCCGGAAGGTCCGAGCGCTTGAACTTAAAGCCGTGGCCGGCCGGCGCGGGATGAAGCGTGAGGGTGACGTTCTCGCCCGTGTGCAGGGCGGTGCCGGCGAGGCGGGCTGAAGATGCGAGGGTGCGTTGTTTTTCCACGGTGTAAGTTCCAAACTAGCGCTCGTGATCCGTCACCGCCGCCTCATTCCTAGGGGGACGAAAGATCCGGAAGCTAAGGCTGATCTATCAAGGTTGGCCCGCCGGATAGGAGCAAGTCTATGTATTTTTGATTTCCCTTGCGAAGCCTTGCGACCAAATTGCGTCCGATGGCGGCGAGCAACTGAATGGCGGCTCCCGGTTGAAGACCCGCCAGAACACCGAGTGTCGTTCGCGTGATGCATAGAAGCTCGCAGGGATCGGTGGCGGTGACGCTTGCGGAACGCGGACCATCGTCAACAAGGGCAACTTCACCGAAAAAATCGCCGGCCGAAAGGCTGGCAAGCTCGATTTCTCCGTCACCGCGTTTCACGGTCACTCGGACACTTCCGCGCAAGATCACGTACATGCAATGTCCGATGTCGCCGGCATTGATGATACGCTCGCCGGCACGGTAGGATTCGATGGCGCTTTGTTCGAGCAAGACATGAAGCTCATCAGTTCCCAACTCGGCGAAAACCGTGAACTTTGCCAGCTTGTCATCAAATTGGATCTTGCGTGGTAATTTTTCCATCGAGCATAGTAATGTGGCGCGCGGCCAGCCGGGCCAGCTCTTCGCTGTGGGTAACAATAACAAGCGTGGCAATTTTTTGGGAAGCAATCTTTAGGAGAGTCTGTGTGACACGTTCGGCACTGCCGCTGTCGAGATTCCCGGTGGGCTCGTCGGCAAGCAGAATCTTTGGTTGTCCTGCTATGGCTCGGGCAATTGCCGCGCGTTGCATTTCGCCACCGCTTAGCTGATGGGGATAATGATTCTTGCGATTGGCGAGGTCAACGAGGTCAAGAGCTTCCGCTACCCGCGGGCGCGTCTTGCGCTCGCCGCGCAACAGCAGCGGCAATTCGACGTTCTCAGCAACCGTCATGGCCGGAAGCAGATTAAAAAACTGGAAGACGATGCCGAGGTCGTGGCGTCGGTACCGAGTAAGTTCGGCGTCCCTGGCATCGTGGAGAGGAAGGTCTCCTATCCAGATTTCCCCGAAATCCGGTGTGTCCAGTCCGCCGAGCAAATTGAGGAGTGTGCTCTTTCCGCAGCCACTGGGACCGGTGACTGCGGCGAACTGGCCAAAGGAAATTTGCAGGCTGACCTCGTCGAGAGCGCGGATGCCGTCTTCGCCTTTGGAATAGATTCGCGTGACCCTGTTGAGACGAATCATGATAGGTTGGAAAGTGGCGGCGTGAACACCGAGAATCAAGTTGAGTTCCAGATCCTGGATGAAACGGAGGATTTTCTGGCCGTGGACAAACCTGCAGGTCTTCTGGTGCATCCGACAAAGCCCGGCGGACCGAGAACACTTTGGGACGGACTTTGCGAATTGCTCGGCTACGAACTTGCGACGGGCGGACGGGTTTCTCTCGTGAACCGCCTTGACCGCGAAACGAGCGGCGTTTTGCTGGTTGCCAAGAACGCGCGTGCTGCCCGCGCTGCGGGCATGGCGATGCAGCGTGGCGGTGTCCGCAAGGAGTACGTGGCTTTGGTTTTTGGCTGGCCCGAATGGGACGAGAAAGTAGTAGATTGTCCAATCCTTCGGTTGGGAGAGGTCGCTTCGTCAGCAGTTTGGCTTCAGCGGACGATTCATCCCCTTGGCGCAGCCGCAGTAACGCGCTTGCGCGTTGAAAAGCGGCTGAACCTTCAGCAAGATCGCCGGGTTTCCGTTTTAGGTGCCAGGCCGGAAACGGGCCGCACGCATCAAATCCGGGTGCATCTGGCTTCGGCCGGTTTCCCAATTGTGGGTGACAAGATTTACGCGCGAGGAAACCGGCACTATCTAAATTTCATTGATGCAGGGTGGACGGAGGATATGGCTGCAGAGCTCTGGCTTCCGCGCCACGCTTTGCACTCCGCGAGGCTCTGCTTGGAGCTTTACGGTCGAAAGTTTGATTGGTTCAGTCCATTGCCCGGCGATATGGCTGGCTTGATCGGGAGTGCCGTGGCGTAAGTCCTCCTTACTCAAATCTCGCGATGGCCGGCGGTTGCATCGACGGTTTCGAGACCCGGTTTAGTGCAGCCGGTCAAGGAGGTGCCGTCTTGACCGCCTTGGCCCCCTTCGACGATGATCTGTCCATGAAGGCAGTTCAGCGAGCCAATGAGGGGCGTCACAAAACGCCCGAAGCGCGATCACTCAATCACAGTCTCGGCGGTTTTGTTTGTAGCTGATGAGCATCGCGGTTATTGCAGCTGTTTTCATAATACTCATTTCCACTGCCTATTTCTCTTACGGGCGCTGGATCTCGAGGCTGCTAGCGCTTGATAACAAAAGAATCACGCCTGCCCACAAAGTTAATGATGGTGAGGACTTTGTTCCCACCAAGAGCTTTTACCTTTTTGGCCAGCACTTCTCGGCCATCGCCGCAGCAGGCCCAATTGCAGGTCCAATTGCCGCCTGTCTGGCCTTTGGCTGGCTGCCGTGCCTGCTATGGATCGCGCTTGGAGTTGTCCTGATAGGTTCCGTTCACGATTTCATGAGTCTTGCCGCCAGTGTGCGCCACGGCGCCTGCTCTATTGCCGAAGTTGCCAAAGAGCGGATCAGCTCTCCCGCCGGCCGCGCGATGATGGCGTTTATCTGGATAGCCCTGGTTTACGTGATCGTCGCTTTCGCCGATATCACCGCGGGCAGTTTTGTCTCGGCTGTTGACGAGATCAAAGGCGTTAAGGTCAATTTTAATCCGGGAGGAGCGGTTGCCTCGGCGAGCGTTTTCTATTTGCTCTTGTCCCTTGTGATGGGCATCACCCAAAGATTTTTCAAACCCCCGTTGTGGCTCCTCACCGCAGTTTTCGTGCCGGCAACTTTTGCGGTGGTGTGGATGGGCACGCAGTTTTCTGAGCTGTTTTCGTTCGACGCCAAGACCTGGGTGCTCCTTATTTGTGGTTATTGTTTTTTTGCTTCGCTTTGCCCGGTGTGGCTGCTTCTGCAGCCCCGCGGATATCTTGGGGGATTTGTTCTTTACTCAGCGCTGGCCGTCGGACTGATCGGCGTCTTTTTTGGCGGTTACACCATTCAGCAACCCGCTTTCAAAGGTTGGAATGTGGGTGGACTAACGGGAGCGCTTTTCCCCTTTCTGTTTGTGACCATTGCCTGTGGCGCCTGTTCAGGGTTCCATGGCCTGGTTTGTTCCGGCACCACCTCCAAGCAGATCGACAAGGAGTCCGACATGCACGCCATCGGCTACGGCGCGATGCTGGCGGAAGGCTTGGTCGCAGTCCTTGCCCTTTCGACTGTTATGGTCATGTCGGCGGATGATTTGCGCGGATTAAAACCAGGCACAATCTACGGGAACGGGCTTGGCGAATTTTTGACCCTGATCATCGGCAAAGAGAATTTGCCCTTCGCGATTACCTTTGGCGCCATGGCCTTCTCAACGTTTGTCTTTGACACCATTGACGTGGCCACGAGGCTCGGCCGCTATTTGATTCAGGAACTCACGGGATTGAAAACTCTTTTTGGGGCGACGCTCGCGACATTGGTTACGGTCGGCGCGCCGGCGCTTGTGCTATCAATGGCGGGTGAAGGCTCTTGGATTAAGTTTTGGACTCTTTTCGGCGCTTCGAACCAGTTGCTTGCAGCACTTACACTCTTGTCCGTCACAATGTGGCTCAAACAGAGTGGCAAGCGCGTTGCCTTCACTGTGGTCCCACTGATTTTCGTTTTGGTGATTACGTTGTGGGCGCTGATCAGCATCAGTTACGCAAGCTATCAACAGGCCGCGGGCTTTGACGCCTCCCTGCTCAACAGCATTTTCTCTGCCGCCTTGATCGGCCTCGCTCTTTTTGTCACCGGCCAATTTTTGATCAAACTGAAAGCGAAAAAAGTCGAAGTTGCTGGAGCCGCCACTTCTCCTTGATTTGCAAGCGGGCACTCGAGTCGGAGGACTTACGAGGGCCGGCGTTTTTACGTTCTGGCTCGTTTCCGCCCTTGTGTTTTCATCTTGAAGGCTCTAAGATAGCGGCGAGCGGACTTAATAACGGTCTAGCGGGCATCCCTACAGAGGGAAGTTAACCGGAAAGGACTGAATAAATGCGGAAAGTCGTTATCGCCGAGATTAGGAACCTTCACACGCTTTTGGCCTGCGAACGAACAACGTCAGAGCGTGCCATCGCCCCTCCTTCTCTCGCTAGGTGAGTTTTCGGTGGGGAATGGGTGTTGGGATCGCGGGAAGTCGAAAGCCAAATCTATGACACGCTACGAACTAAAAACACTTGCACGACACCATCGAGATTGGATGAGGGGAGAAAGAGAGGGGATTGCGGCTGATCTGCGCGGTGCGGATCTGCGCGGGGATTTTGGTGAAATCATGAAGAACCTGGGTCGTCCGGGTTCTGTGCGGGCCGTTAGGACTCGGCATCTCACCTCAGCTGGTCGATGAGGTTCTCACAAAGGGCTGCATTCCGATAGCGATCTGACTTTTCGGTGGCCTGACCATGCTGTCGTGGAGGTCGTGTCAATGCGCGCCGACCGACCCTCACGGCGGTGGTTCGCCCGCCGATGTGTCCTGCGCGATGCTGCACCCGAGCAGCTCCCGGGATCCGCTGATAATCAACAGATTGCGTTGATTAGTCAAATTCGACAAACCCGACGCGTCCCACAAGAAGTCCTTTGAATACGACCTGAGGCGATCCGGCCTTGCAACGGACCGGTTGCATCCATCATGGAGACCCGTCACCGGACGACGATGGTGGTCAGCTTTAGCCTGGAAAGATATGCCGTCTCGGAAATAAGCTGATAAGTGCGGATCGCTTGAACAGCCAGGTGTATCTTTATTCGCTGAAGCGCGAACGTTCTATGAAGATCACAACCCGAAGTTTATCGAGTTTCGGAATAGCAGTCCTGTTCGCGGGAGCGCTGCTCGCCCTCGCAATTCCCAGCCTTCAGCCGTTGTTTCGCCCGTCTGCCGCTGACGGTCTCGGCGCTTCAAGAGCTCCGGTCTGGGAGCTGAAGGACCCTGAAGGCAAGCTGGTGAAGTCGTCTGACTTCGACGGTAAAGTTATCATTCTAAACTTCTGGGCGACGTGGTGTCCGCCATGTAAGGCCGAGATTCCCGGCTTCATCGAGCTGCAGAATAAGTATGGTGCGAAGGGTCTGGTCGTGGTTGGCATTTCACTCGACGAGGAAGGGCCATCTGTGGTCAAGCAGTTCATGATCCGGTTTGGGATGAACTACCCCGTCGTGATGGGCAACCTCAAGACCATGCAAGATTTCGGAGGCAAGGGATTACCGACTACCTTCGTCATCGATCGGAGCGGCACGATTGTTTCCAAGCATGTCGGCTTCGCGTCGAAGGAAACTTTTGAAAAAGAAATCACGCCCCTTTTATGAGAAGCGGTGGCTGGTTTCTTTATTGAGGCGACTCCCTTGCTCCGGACACCCAGTTGACGGCGACCACGAACGGCAAGCCCGCGAATTCCTCGATGCGGCGCCGAAACGGCGAATGGCACGCTGTTGCGATCACGCGCCGGGCGCTGGCGCTAGCATTTTTGACCTCGGCATTCTTGACGTGTTTACAAAGGTGCGACCGGAGAAGCCAAACCCCGGCAGCTGTATGAATTTTTGGGTTGAGCGGAAGTGCCGTATGATCGGTTCCGAGTCTCCGGCGTGCAGATCCCAAGCCTCCTTGTAAACTTTCGTCTCATCGACGGTCATTCGCAGGTGCAGACGAAGATGCTCAGCCCACGTGGACACATGGTATTCCAGACGGAACAAGCCGGACTGATCCAGATTCTCGTCGAGACTGCATTGGAATGCGCCGTTACGCCGGCATGCTGCCTGCACTTCTCGCATCAGACTTCCAAACTGCTTTCGGTCCTCACTGGGGATGAGGTAATCGATCGTTATGGTGATCGGACCATCGTCGTGATCAGGAACGACGGCCAGATCCAGCGCGTGATCGAGCGGGGCCTCATCGACATCGGGCTTCCGTGACGAAGTTGATCGAAAAGCGATGCCCGATGGCCAGAACGACGACTGCTACCACAGCCGCAGCCGCGAAAGTGAGATCGAGGCCGGCGTTTGCCACACCTGTCGCCCAGAGAATTGCTCCCAGCGCCATGCCTCCCTGACCTAGCATTATCAGGAACGCGTTCATCCGTCCGCGCACCCATCCGGGCATTACACGTTGCCCAGCCACCCAAAGTTCGGAACCCGCGAGCGCCCAAGCCACGCCAGCAAATGCGGTCGATATCATCAAAGCAGGCACTTGGCGGATGACCGACATTGAGATAGAGAACGACGATCATTATCGCCATCGCGGTCGAAATGATCGCGTTCGTCGAGAGCCGCTCCCTGAGGTACGGCAGAACGAACATCGCCCCGGTCAATGACCCGACGCCCACGCACGCAAAGATAAAGCCAAGTTGGGAGGGCGAACAGTTGCAATTCCGGAGCGCGATCACGGGCAGGAGCGCCGGGATCACCGAGATCACAACCGAAAAGAGCACATTGCGAAAAAGGATGATCTTCATACGCCCGAGTTGCGAGCATACCGCACCGAACTGATGAACGATTCGGTAAAGTTCTCGCGCAGCCTGGTTGACGCCGCCTGCCGCGGCTTCCATTGCATGATGACAAGAGCAACACCCAGAAACGCCAGCGTATTCAACGAAATCAGAAGTGGTGCGCCGAGCAGCGGCAGCATGAGACCGCCGAGAGCAGGCCCGACAATCCCGGAGAGGTTAAGTTGCACCCCTCCCAGCGTTACAGCCGATGGCAGCTCATCTTTCTTGACGATATCCGGAACAACGGCTCCCCAAACCGGGGCGCCAAAGGCAAGCCCGATCCCGAGCGCAAAGACGCACGCAAGCACTGCGCCGGGATTAAGCACATCCGTCCACGCCCCAAAGGCAAGAATCGCCGACCAGAGTGCCTGCCAAAGCACGGCACCCACGATCACGGTGCGCCGGTTCACGATGTCAGCAATGGCCCCGGCTGGCAGAGTGAAGAGAAAGAACGGGGCGGATGCGGCGGTTGCCATCAGAGAGAGCAAATACGGCGAAGCGCCAAGATAGTCCATTAACCACGTCGCAGTAACGTCCTGAGACGAGACGAACGTGCCTGACAACAGGGTCGCAAACCATAAACGGCAAAACACCGGGTTTCGAAGGGCAAACCAAGTCGAGGTGGATTTCTTTTCCGTTATGCCTGAAACGCTATCGTTGGCGGAGCCGCCAGCACTTTCAAGCACCTCTGGGGCTGTCTGGAGCGGCTTCTCTTCGGGAGGGCTCATTGATTATCGGTGTTCAAGTTTGTTGCTGCCCGTGTGCTCACACTCTCTTCGACCAGACGTATTCAGGGTGATCGCTGCGAAGCGCGCTTTGCTTTTCCTCGGCAGGCATATGAGGTGTCAAGAGTTGATGTCGTCGAGCTGCGCCAGCCCGTTCTCCAATTTGTCGTGACGGCTTCAGCTTCCTTACAAAGACGCACGAGCCCCCTCCTGGAACCCGGGCGAATTGGTATACAAAGGTGGCGTAGCATCCTGGAAAAAACAATGCACTATCTACCGAAGGATACGCTCGCCGTGGTTCGAACGACTCTTCTTTGTTTATCGGTGAACCTCCGCGTGGCGTTCGCGTCAATCGCTGGACCCGACGCTCACAAGCCGCAGTTTAAGACAGCCGGCGCTTGAGCGAGTTGCGAAATCTCGTTAGGAATGAAAAAAACCGCAAAAATCCGGTACGCCATTATCGGTTTGGGCCACTTGTCTCAGGTCGCGATCCTTCCGGCGTTCGGGCATGCGCGGCGGTCCGAACTGGCGGCGCTTGTCTCTGGAGACAGTGCCAAAGGCCGCGTCCTTTCCAAAAAATACGGCGTGCCAGCATACGGCTACGACGACTTTGAAGTCGCTGTGGAGAAAGAGGGCGTCGATGCGGCTTTTATCGTTCTGCCGAATACGCAACATCGCCAATTCACCGAGCGCGCCGCAAAGGCGAGGGTTCATGTGCTCTGCGAGAAGCCCATGGCCACTACGCAGCGCGACTGCGAGGCGATGATCCGTGCCTGCGACCGCGCTCGCGTGAAACTGATGGTCGCGTATCGCTTGCATTTCACGGATTCCCAGGTGCGAGCCATTGAGCTGGCTCGCAGCGGTAATCTCGGCGAGCTGCGCAATTTCAGTTCGCTTTTCGCCATGCAGGTGAAAGACGATAACATCCGTGTGAAAGAGGAAACGGGCGGCGGTCCGCTCCTTGACATCGGCATTTACTGCATCAATGCGGCTCGGTACCTTTTCGGTGCCGAGCCAATCGAGGTAACGGCAATGTCCGCTACCTCTGACGATCCGCGATTCAAGGAAGTCAATGAAATGGTAAGCGCCGTACTGCGCTTCCCGGGCGACCGGCTGGCCACCTTCACGTGCAGTTTTGGAGCGCACGATATTAGCGATTTCCAACTCGTGGGCACTGACGCGATTCTCCACGTCGAACCAGCTTACGATTACACGGGCGATATGCAGTGGACGATCAGGCGTGGTGCTCGCGAGAAAAAGAAAACCTTTCCGAAAGGCGATCAATTCGCAGCCGAAATGGACTACTTTTCCCAGTGCGTCATCAAGAATCGTGAACCGGAGCCATCCGGCGCAGAAGGCTTGGCCGATATTCGCATTATCCGCGCAATCGACGAAGCCGCCAGGCGTGGTCGCAGCGTGAAGCTGAAGCCCTTCCGCAAGAAGAAGCGTCCCGGTCCGCGCCAGGAGATAAAACGCCCCCCGGTGAAAAGGCCGCCGGATCTGGTCAAGGTTGCTGCTCCAGGCGGGTAGCTTTTTAAGCCACAGACGGGCACGGATGGAACACGGATCATACATTCATTCGCTTGCACTCAACACGCTGATCGACTTTCTCGAGAAACCGGTGCTGCGACGTGTCATGAGCCTCGAATGCGTATCCAATAAGTCATTCCTCAACGGCCTGCCCAAGCCGTCCTATCCGTGTTTCATCTGTGCCCATCCGTGGCTAAAAATTCAGTATTGTTGTGGCGAGGATGCGAACAGCCACCGCACCAAATTGATCGCGGAGCCAAGTTTTAGCGCCGCCCTTTTCTCGATGGTGCTTTTCGGGCGCTATGGCCCGCATCTTCGGGT
The DNA here is from genome assembly GCA_963810765.1 of uncultured Verrucomicrobiae bacterium. GTDB lineage: Bacteria > Verrucomicrobiota > Verrucomicrobiia > Chthoniobacterales > Terrimicrobiaceae > DASTFP01. The sequence continues at coordinate 135,734 of CAWEOV010000004.1, read as the reverse complement.
GTTTTTTCTTCCAAGTTCGGCTCCGGCTTGACCATCGCATCGGGCTTGAGGCTCTTGACCGGAGGGAGGATGCTCTTGAATGTGGCGCCATAGATATCCAAGGCCGTCAGGAAAAGTCCGCACACAACGGGGCCGATGACGAATCCGATCGGCCCAAAGAAAAACAGTCCTCCCAGGGTGCCGATCAGGATGAGGAGGTCAGGCATCTCGGCGTCCCTGCCGACAAGTCGCGGGCGCAGAAAATTGTCTACGGTTCCCACCACACCCGCGCACCAAATTGCGAGGAGGGTTGCGGATACCGACGACCCGATCAAATACAAATAGATCACGGTAGGCACCCACACCAGCGCCGTTCCGACTCCTGGGATGACCGAGAGAACCACCATGATGGTGCCCCAAAACGCAGCCCCGTCAATGCCGGCGAAGTAAAACGCGATCCCAGCCAGCGATCCCTGAATTAAGCCGATCAGCAACGAACCTTTGATAGTGGCTCTCGTGACGGACGCAAATCTCTCCAGCATCTGGATTTCGTCTTCATGGCGGAGAGGCATGTAGTAAAAAATCTTCTGCAAGATGGACCTCCCATCCTTCAGGAAGAAGAACATGGCGTAGATCATCACAAAAAAATGAAGGAAGAATCCGGCGGTTCCGGCGGTAAACGCGGATGCCCAGTTCACGAGAACCCCCCCCGCCGTCTTTGCCGCCATCCCGAGGTTTTTCACGATTTCCCCCTGGCTTGGCACGAGATCGGCTATCAAGGGAAAGCGTTCGACGAGCCATTGATGGACGTCGAAGGAGCCAGCCGCGCCAAAGCGCTCCTGAAGCCAAGGAATCGCATGTTCACTTACGGTCAGGGCCTGATTGACCACGAGGCCCAAGAGAGCGCTCAGTGGTCCGACGATGAGGAGGAAAAGGATCAAGAGTGTCACAGCGGAGGCGAGAGACTTGCGGCCACGAAAAAGGCGCACCATCCAGCGATAAAGCGGGTGGCACAGACCCGAAAGGATTGCCCCGACCAGCAGCGCCTGAAGGAAAGGCCACACCACGGCCACGAATAGGGCGGATATTGCCAGCACCAGGACGAGCACAAAAGCGGTGCGGAATCTTTCGCCGTCGTTTTTCGTGGGTTCCATAAGGGTTAAGCTGATCAGCCAAGTAGCAATTTCAAAACAACAGATCCAGGCAGGGCGTCATCTTCTTGAGATCGACCCTCTCCCGCAAGTGTGATTCGCACAGCTTCGGTTTTTGCAAGGGACGATACTCGGTTCAGGACATTGAAAACAGGCATGACGTTATTTTTGTTTCATGCCGATCCTATGCGCCTAAGATTCGATTCGTCGCAATGGATCTTGTTTCGCCCCAACCTTTCTGGTCGCTAAGGAATGGGCTGCTAAGCGTGTATCCTTCTCTAAAGGAAGACGTCACCTGCGATGTTGTTGTCCTGGGGGCAGGCATCAGCGGAGCATTTGTTGCGGAATGCCTGTCAAGAGAGGGGCTCGACATCGTCGTGCTCGACAAGCGCGACGTGGGCGGTGGGAGCACGAGCGCGAGCACGGCACTCCTGCAATACGAAATCGATATGTCGCTTGTTGAATTGTCGAAAAGGATTGGCCGGCGCGACGCAGAGGAGTGCTACCGTCTTTGCCATGACAGCATCGATACGATAGAGCGCCTGGTCGCGAAACTGAGAGTGGAATGTGTCTTTCAACGCAGGAAAAGTGTCTCTTGCCGAAACGCGTGGTAAAGCTCAAGAGCACCTATGCCATTGCCAGTGAGCCTTTGCGAGAGTTTCCGGGCTGGTGGGAACGCTGTCTGATTTGGGAAACGGCCCGGCCTTACCTTTATCTTCGTACGACGGACGATGATCGCGCTTTAGTCGGCGGCGAAGACGATCACTTTCGTAATCCGGCGCGGCGGGATCGTCTCGTGACTAAGAGAACCGATCAGCTTGCGAAACGGTTTGGTGAAATGTTTCCGGCAATCGACCTTGAAGTTGCCTATCGCTGGGCTGGCACATTCGGCGAAACTGAGGATGGTCTCGCTTACATTGGCCAGATTCGACAGATGCCTCGCTGTTATTTCGCCCTGGGCTTTGGCGGCAATGGGATCACCTACAGTGTGATCGCAACCGACATCATTCGGGATGCGATCCTGAAGCGGCCGAATGCAAACGCTCGGCTGTTTCGATTTGATCGGTGAGCAAACTATACCTGCGAGTGAAATGGGAGCATCAACCATTCCGTGAACCGATCCCAAAGGGACCGGTTTTCGAAATCTTCGAGCGTGTATTGCTTCGACCGCTCAAGGTCGCGCTCGAAAACAGCCTGCATCTCGCGCCCGAAGGCCTCGTCGTAGATCGTGATATCGAGCTCTTCGTTGATTTGAGCAGAGCGGGCGTCGAAATTCGAGGAGCCCAAGACAGAAAATATGCCGTCAATTACCATGGTCTTCGAGTGAATCATGGTCGGCTGAAACTCGTAGATTTTCACGCCTCCTTTGAGCAGTGCGCCATAGGCAGTGCGTCCGGCTGCCTTCGTTGCGGGCTGGTCGTTGTGTTTGCCCGGGAGCAGGAGGCGCACATCGACGCCACGTTTAACGGCGGCTACCAGCGAGCGCGTTTGGCCGTAGCTCGGGGCACAATATGCATTGGTAATGTAAATGGAGTTCCGCGCTGCGGAAAACGCCACCGCTTGGACCAGGGATAACGGCGCCGTTGAGAACGAGTGACTAGCTACGACCTGCGCCCGCAGCTTCCCCGCCGGATTCAGTTCGGGAAACTGCCCGTTTCCGCTCAAGGTTTCACCGACCTCTTTGAACCAGTGCTCCTGAAACGCAGCCTGCAGCTTTCCAACGATCGGGCCTTCCAGCCGCGCGTGCACCTCGCGCCAGTGATCGGGCGCATCCGCGTCGCCCTGCCACTCATCGGAAAATCCGACCCCTCCGGTGAAACCGATGCGGCCGTCCACAACCAGCAAGCGGCGGTGCGTGCGCCGATTCAACCGGTCGATTCTCCACGATCCGACCGCATGATAGTAGGCGAAGGAACATCCGGCTTCCTTGAGCTGCTTCACGTCGCTGTCGTCTAGTTCGGTGCTTGAGCCCATGCCGTCGAGCATCACCCGCACGCGCATGCCCGCGCGCGCTCGCTCCGCCAGCGCGTCCCGAAACTGCGAGGCGACTTGCCCGGAATGAAACAGGAACGCTTCAAAGTTCACGCTTTCTCGCGCGCCGCGAATCGCCTCGAGCATGGCAGGAAAAATCTCCTTTCCATTGTGCAGAAGCTCGATCTTATTGCCCGTGATCGGCAAGGGATCGGCTAGCGCATGAGCCGAAGGAAAGAACTCGGCGTCGCGCACTGTAAATCCATGATCGAGGTAGTACTCGACGATATCGCGCCGGACGAAGAGAAGACAAACCACCACCAATCCGAGAAGAAACGTGACAAGCGCGATGAGCCAGACGCCCGTGTGTTTTCGAAACCACGCTGTTTTCTTTGGCACGCGCTGCAAAGCAGTCAATTTATCCAACACCGCCGGCAGATTCTAGCCGCGTTTCTCAGTTTCAAGAGATCACATAAGATCGGGCCGTCGTAAACCTCTGCGCAATGTGCGATATGCCGGCGTCTTAGGGGGCTTTGAATTCCTCTTTTGCGGCAGGAATAGAGCGCTGTAAGCAAAATGCCCCCACGCTATGGGCTTGACCTGATCGGCCCTCATCGAGCATAAGCCGTGGGTTGACGCGCTTCGCCTAATCTGTCTCCGGGGAAAGTGCACCGACTTCGATCATGAGCTAGCCATGAGCGGCACACTATCCCAAGGCGACCGGCCCGGAGATTCGGGCTTTGCAAAAAGCCTTGAGCTTGCGAATCGGGCGAATCGTAGCCCTCGTTCTCGCCAATTTCGGTAAGCTCATCGCGCTGTTTCATCCGATGAAGCATATCAATGGAGCCTCCGCCAGTAGCGCCCTTGGGGCCCTCGGCATTGTGTATGGCGACATCGGCACCTCCGTTCTCTATGCGTTCCGGGAGTGCCTTGCTCACGGGATCGACGATCAGGAGGGAATTCTGGGAATCTTATCACTCATTATTTGGACCCTGACGCTACTGGTCACGGTCAAATACCTCACCTTCGTGATGCGCGCGGACAATCAGGGCGAAGGGGGAATCCTCGCGCTGCTTTCGCTGGCGTTTCCCGAAAGTGTCTCTGAGGGAGAGAAGTCGAAGCTAACCATCGTGATGATAGCTATCGGGGTTACCGGAGCGGCCCTTCTCTATGGAGACGGAGTCATTACGCCCGCCATCTCAGTGCTCTCCGCCACCGAAGGCTTGAGTGTTGCGGCCCCATGGCTGGCGCCGTTTACCGTTCCCATCACCGTGGTGATTCTCGTGATCCTCTTTATTTTTCAGCGGAAGGGGACCGAATCGGTAGCCAAGCTTTTTGGACCTGTCATGCTGGTGTGGTTCGCGACGCTTGCGATTACCGGCATCTTCCAGATTATTCGCCATCCCAGCGTCCTGGCGGCCATCAACCCGCTCCACGCTGCGCGTTTCCTCGTCTCGCACGGTTCGGGGTCGCTAATAATCATGGGCAGCGTCTTTCTCGTAGCCACCGGTGCTGAGGCTCTTTATGCAGACCTGGGACATTTCGGGCGAAAGCCAATCGCTCTTGCATGGCATTGGGTTGTGTTTCCGTCGCTTCTTCTCAACTATCTTGGACAAGGCGCCCTGGCCTTGCGCGATCCCGCGACACATGAAAGTCCGCTCTTTCACATGGTTCCAAACTGGCTGCTTTGGCCGCTTATCGCCCTGGCCACTGCAGCGACTGTGATTGCTTCGCAAGCGCTGATCTCCGGCGCTTTCTCCCTCACGATGCAAGCTGTGCAGATGGGATATGTGCCCTTTATCAACATCCGGCACACGTCCCACGAAGAACACGGACAAATTTACATTCCTCAAATCAACACCCTGCTTGCCGTTGGGTGCATCGCGTTGGTAATTGGCTTTAGGAGCAGCAACGCTCTGGCAAGCGCCTATGGGATCGCGGTGACCATGACTATGGTCGCCACAACACTCTTACTTTTCTTTGCGGCTCGCCGGGTATGGAAATGGAGTATCCCGCGAGCCGGGGCGCTTTGCACTCTTCTGCTCGCTGTGGAAGGAACGTTCCTTGCCGCTAACAGCGTCAAAGTGACGCAAGGCGGATGGTTGCCTCTTGCAATCGGCGTAGCGGTCTTCCTGTTGATGACCACATGGAAGAAGGGGCGCTACCTTCTGCGCAAGAACTCGCTGCAAATGCTCTCGCTCAGAGACCTCATCGTCTCGACGACTGCGCTTGGGCGTGAGTCCGGACTACCCGCACGGGTGCCGGGCACCGCGGTGTTCCTGGCGGGGCAGCCCAAAGGCGCGCCCGTGCCGCTCCTGCACAATCTCAAACACAACCGCGTGCTTCACGAGCGCAACATTGTGCTCACAATCATCACCGATCGAATCCCATATGTTAAAAAAGACTCTCGCATTGAGATTAAAGATCTCTCACAAGGCTTTTTCCGAATCATCGCCCACTTCGGCTTTATGGAAACACCGACAATCAACGAGATCATACAATGTTGCGCGACGAAAAACTTCGTCATCGAGGAGCAAAAAACGAGCTTCTTTTTGGGGCGCGAGACAATAATCTGTACGAGGAAGCCGGGTATGGCACGATGGCGCGAGCACCTTTTTGTAGCGATGAGCCGGCACGCGCAAAGACCGGCGGAATTTTTCAAGCTCCCCTTCAACCGCACGATCGAACTGGGAGGGCGCATCGAAATTTAATAGTGTGTTCATGATGATCAGAGCTTTAATTTTTGATTTGGATAACTGCCTCGCCGCGGCAAATGAAATAGGCGGGGACCTTTTCGAGCCGGCGTTCGCTGCGATAAGAGCTGCCAATCGCGGTACGCTTTCCGAGGAAACGCTCAAGGAGGCATTCTCTGACTGCTGGCGCCTTCCACTCGACTTCGTCGCAAATAAACACGGCTTCTCTCACGATATGCTCAAGGCTGGCTGGGACGTTTTCTCCAGCATCACTGTCGAAACTCCGATGAAGGGCTACAACGACCTTGATGTCCTTCGGGAATTACCCGTCGAGCTCTACTTGGTGACTTCCGGCTTTCGGCGACTCCAGGAAAGCAAAATCAAGGCGCTGAACTTCGAGCGTCTTTTCACAGGCATTCACGTCGACGCGATTGATGAAGTCGAGAGGAAAGGCAAGCAAGGGATCTTTGAGTCCATTTTGGACGCCAAGCAGTTTAAACCGGAAGAAGTGATTGTGGTTGGTGACAATCCGGATTCGGAGATCGAAGCGGGAAATAAGCTTGGAATGAAAACGGTGCAGATTCTGCGACCTGGAGTCCCGCGCGGCAGCAATGCTGCGCATTATGTTCATACTTTGGCGGAACTGAAATCCTGGTTACTCGAGCGTCTCTGAACGAGAGCATTCGCTCACTGAGATCTGCCCGCGCTCAGCATGGCGCGACGGCAATGGCTCTCCTGGTGTGCCCTGCATGATTTCGGTGTAGAGCAAATCCCGAAATTTCTTTCGGGATTGCTCTAGCCATCTCGGCCTCGACCTGCTCAATGGATGACTGGAGTGGCGCCAGAAGCAGAGCGGGCCAGCGGTGGGCGAGGCGAAGACGGCGGCGAGCCGCTGCGAGACCAGTAGGCCGGCCAGCGCTGAAAAAGCTATATCAGCACATTACGTAACAAGCCAGATAAGAACATTGTATCCAATATCTTGCGCGATAGCATGTCTTTGAAAGATTCCGTTTGAGGAATGTGGGAGTATGCGCCACTTTGAGTAGTGTATATTGGGAGCCTGCTGGAGGTTTACGAGTCCGCTGGGCAGGCGGCTACCGAATCATTCGATGAAGCCTTAACTCTAATAAGTCTCAAAGTTATGATCTTCCTTTTTATAGTGGGGCTCATCCTGAGCGTGCTTGCGGGAGCATTGGTCAAGTACGCCGTGGAGAAGGAGATTTTTTCCAGAACCAGCCCTCGCAAGTGCGGCGGGGGACGGTGCGGCGATTTGGGGTGGACCCTTGTTCGAAAAGACTCAGAGTCGTGTCACGCCGTATGTGTAAAGTGCGGTTGGATCAGCCATTTCGATATCAAGCAATGGCAAAAGGTTAAGTAGGGGAGTCTTATTCTGACCGCCTGCTTCCTCTAAGTTCGCGCTCGCACCGCTACAAACGTTCCCGGCATCTTCACGTGGGGTTCGACTTACGCCGACAGGCCGTGGGATCTCGTCAACGTTAGACGTAGACCGGCTCGACCCTCCAAATATCGCGGGCATATTCGGTGATGGCGCGGTCGCTGGAGAATTTTCCGACTCTGGCGGTGTTAAGGATGGCCATTTTCGCCCAGTGGGACTTCTGTCGAAATGCGGCGTCGACCTTTTTCTGGCACTCGCTGTAGGACTCGAAGTCCGCCAGGCAGAGGAAAGGGTCGCTGTAGAAGAGATTGTCGCGAAGCATGCTCAGGACCCCTGGGGGTTCCTCTGGGGTGAAGTAGTTGGATCCCACCCAGTCCACGACGGCGCGCAACTCCTCGTTTTTCATGTAATATTCCTGCGGATTGTAGCCTTTCTTCAAGAGGGCGTGGACCTCATCGACAGTGAGCCCAAAGATGAAGATATTATCCTCGCCGACCTCTTCCATGATCTCCACGTTTGCGCCGTCGAGGGTGCCGATAGTCAGAGCGCCATTGAGAGCAAGCTTCATGTTGCCGGTGCCTGAGGCTTCCTTGCCTGCCGTGGAGATTTGCTCGGAGAGATCAGCGGCGGGCACGATGCGTTGGGCGAGGGAGACGCGATAGTTTGGCAGGAAGACGACTTTGATTTTGTTCTCGATGCGCTTGTCGTTGTTGATGCATTTGCCTACGGCATTGATGGTCTTAATAATGCACTTGGCCATGTCGTAACCGGGCGCGGCTTTGGCGGCGAAGATGAAGACGCGCGGGGTGATCACCAGGCCGGGATTTTGCAGCAGGCGGCGATAAAGGGCCAGGATGTGGAGAAGATTGAGGTGCTGGCGTTTGTATTCGTGCAGACGCTTGATGTGCACGTCGAAAAGTGCGGCGGGATTAACCTCTACCCCGCAATCCCTCTTGATAATGCGCGCAAGATCGACCTTGTTGGCCTGCTTGACGTTGATGAAATCGATTTGGAACTGCGGGTCGCCCGCGTAGGCTTCAAGGGCGCGAAGCTTGTCGAGATCGCGTTCCCAGCCATGCCCGATTTTGGAGGTGATCAGCTCGCTGAGGCGCGGATTGCAGGCAAGGAGCCAGCGACGCGGAGTAATGCCGTTGGTCTTGTTGTTGAACTTGCCCGGATAGAGAGCGTCAAATTCCGGGAAGAGATCTTTTTTCAGGAGCTTGGTATGCAGCGCGGCAACGCCATTGACCGAGTGCCCGCCAACGACTGCAAGATGTGCCATGCGCACCATCTGCACGGGGCCTTCTTCGATGAGGGAGAGGTGCTGCTTCATCTTGGTGTCGCCCGGCCACTTGGCATCGACTTGCTCAAGGAAGCGCTTGTTGATCTCAAAGATGAGCTGCAGATGACGGGGCACGACCTTCTGGAAAAGTGCCACGCTCCACTTTTCAAGAGCTTCCGGCAGCAGGGTGTGATTGGTGTAGGCGAAGGTGCGCGTGACGATGGACCATGCCTTATCCCAAGGCATCCCGTATTCATCATGGAGCAGGCGCTGGAGGTCGACGACGGCTATGGCGGGGTGTGTGTCGTTGAGTTGGATTGCAACCTTTTCCGGGAAGTCTTCCCAGTCCTCGTTGGTTCTGCGAAAACGCCGGATGATATCTTTAAGCGAACAGGCGACAAAAAAGTATTGCTGAAGCAGGCGCAGTTCCTTGCCGCTGTCGGTCTTGTCATTGGGGTAAAGAACCTTCGAGATGGTTTCGCTATGGTTTTTTTCGCGCACGGCTTCCTCGTAACCCCCGCGGTTGAAGGCCTCCAGATCGAACTCTTCTGGTGCTCGGGATTCCCAGAGGCGAAGGAAGTTGACCGTGTTGGTTCCGTAACCTGGCACAGGGATGTCATAAGGGATGCCCACCAGTTTCTTCCAGCCCATCCAGCGCGGGACGTAATTGCCCCGGTCGTCGAAGACGTTCTCGACGTAGCCATAAACCTGGATTTCCGTTGCGTGCTCGGGCCGGACGATTTCCCAAGGGGTTCCGTATTGCATCCATGCGTCGGGAAGCTCGACCTGGTAGCCGTTGCGAAATTCCTGCTTGAAGAGCCCGTATTGGTAATGGATTCCGTAGCCGATGGCTGGGAGGTCCAAGGTCGCAAGCGAGTCGAGGAAGCACGAGGCGAGACGGCCAAGACCGCCGTTCCCCAGCCCCATATCATATTCCTCATGGCGGAGCTCCTCGTAGTCGAGACCCAGCTCCTCAAGGGCATGCACCATGTCGCCATTGACGCCCGCGCTGTAGAGACTGTTGGAAAAGAGCCGGCCCATCAGAAACTCAAGCGAGAGATAATAAACCCGCTTGGCGTTGCGGTTGTTATGCGCGGTGGCCGTGGCGATCATTCGTTCAACAATCATGCCCTGCACCGCCTTGGAGGTCGCCAGCCACCAATCACGCTTCGTGGCGGTCTCAGTGTCACGCGCAAGTGTGAATTTTAGGCTATTTAGGATTAGGGCCTTAAGCCCGTTAACGGACTTGTCGAGCGAAGATTTAAATTCTGCGGGCATAATGCCTGAGCTATAGAGGAGATGAGGTCACGCATCAATAGAGCTGATTTGCGCGAGCCGCAACTCTCGCGTTTCCGCACTGCTAAGCCGCCGCCGACCTTCTCTTTTGCTTGACGAGCGAGTTTGCAGATCGGACGCGGCTGGAGCTTTTCGGCTCCGTCTTTCTTGTTCCAACCTTTTGCAGGCTCTCCTGCAGGACAGAGACCAGGTCCACCACGTTTGAGGCCATGCGCGGCGCAATCGGCTTGGCTGATGGGGGTCTGTTGCGTGCCTTCTCTTCGATCAGCTGCATAACCGCCGCCCGGTACTGATCTTTGTACTTTTCCGGTTCCCACTCGGCCGTCATCGATTCGATAAGCGCTTTGGCCATGCCTAGCTCCTTGGAGGAGACGTCCTTCTCAGAAGGAGTCTTGAGAGCTTCGGGTTCGAGGACCTCGTGGGCGAAGTGCATCAGCTCGAGCATCAAGAACAACCCATCGGGTTTGACGGCGGCCAAGTATTCCCTGCTCAGGATCACGACCTTGGCAATTCCGATCTTACCCGATTCCAGGAGCGCCTTGTACAAGAGCGCGTAGGGTTTCTCTCCTCCCTTTTGCGCCTCCAGAAAATAGGGTCTGTAGAAGAACTTCGGATTGATTTGCGACTGATCTACGAAATCAGTGATCTCGATGGAATGCGTTGATTCGATCTTCACCTTTTCAAAGTCCTCGTCTTGCAGGGTCACCCAATGACCCTTTTCATATTCGAATCCTTTGACGATTTCCTCAGGCTTGACCTCTTTCTCATCGGCTTCCGCGACCTTCTTGTAGCGAATAGGGCTGAGGTCACGGGCGCGCAGCTGCCTGAAACTAATTTTCTCCTCGCGCGTGGCCGGATAAACAGCCACCGGTATATACACAAGTCCAAAGGTGATGCTCCCTTTCCAGATCGCACGCATGCCAAAGGAAAGCATCAAGAGCCCTTGTGTTCAAGCACTAACCTATTGGACGACAAGGTGAATTCAGTGGCGTCTCGACGCGCGCATGATCCGGGGCGCCCGTTTCGCTCACGCTCAGGATAGCAACCGACTGCCGCGTCACGCCGCGACTCGCGATTCGCGAAGAGGTTACAAGATTGTCACATCTCTGCCGTCGTGCTTTCTCCGCGAGAGAGGTATCTTGCCGTGATATTTCTTCTCCCGATGAGCAACAACCTCATTTACGAACGAAAGAATATTGAATGATTTATGGAGCACCTGCCGGTTTTTGGTACGACAGCCGCCGGATTAGAGTGGATTTTTGCTGGGAATCCCCGGCCGAAATCGATCATTCTACTTGAGAGAAGGTGAATATCGTTGAATCCACTGTGTTCTACGAGTCGTGGTTGGCGGATCAGACCGACCTTCAAGACAAGCGGCTCGATAAGAAACACGCGCTGATGGCGTCGGGGCCCTTCCCCTTCCTTCGCGCCACGTTCTATCGGTGGCTTCAACGGTGGCGCAAAGAATGCGGTGATCTGCACGGGCGAAACGAAGACGCGCTTCTCGCCGTGGGAGACCTGCATGTGGAGAACTTCGGAATTTGGCGCGATTCGCGAAACCGGCTTGTCTGGGGAGTAAACGACTTCGACGAAGCGTGCCAAGTGCCGTTCACCCTCGATCTTGTTCGCCTCGCCACCAGTATCATTCTTGCCGCCGAAGCAGTCGAAATTGAGGCACCAATCGGAAAGGTCGCCGAGTTGCTCCTCACGGGATATGCGAATGGGCTGGAAGCGGCTGGAGCACCGGCGTTACTTGAAACTGAGAATCACCACGAGTTGCTGGCTCTCGTTACTACCGTGAACGAGCCGGCCGCGAATTTCTGGGCCAAAAAGCTCAATGACGATGAGAATCCTTCGATAAGTACGAAAGAGCTCCCCAGGGGGCTGGACGACGTTTTTCGTTTGGCCTTCCCTCGTGGAAGCACGCCGGTCTACCGTAGACAAAAGAGGCCGGGTGGGCTTGGTAGCCTTGGGCGTCGAAGGTACATTGCGGTTTTGAAACACGGTGATGATCAATACATCGCTCGCGAGGCAAAAGCGCTTGTTCCTTCCGCTCTTTCCTGGCTGGAAATGCGTCCCGCGGCGATGTCGCTAACGGCTACCCTGCTCCAGCGGGCTGTGCGCAGCCCCGATCCGTGGCTGCAAGTCCACGATCGCTGGCTGGTTCGGCAACTGGCGCCCGATGCTATTAAGATTGAACTTCCCGCCTCCAAGGAAGACTCCCGTCTGGTCCTTGCTCCCGCTCTCCTGCGCGCAATGGGATTTGAAACGGCGAACGTTCACCTTGGCAGCAGAAGCCCAGGCGACTTGCAGGTAGCGATGGATCGCCTGCGCCGGGACTTGGGTCAAGATTGGCTGGCCACGGCAACCGGGCGAATGGAGAAGGTGACGCGCAAAGACCATCTGGCGTGGGTGAAATACTGGAAGCGTCACTCGCACAAGTCGGAAAGCGATGAGTCTTGATCCGCCTGCAATGGCAGGCGGTCAGCGGGTTCGAGCGACTGCGGATTTCGGGTGTCGACTATTCGTGCCTTAAAGTTCAGCTGCCGCAGGCTCCAGAACCATGAACTGATAGGGCGTAAGGGTCAGGTATTCATGATCGAGGCCTATGGAGTGTTCTCGTTCAGTCCAATGATCGAAAAGTCGATCGGCAATGTGGCCATGTTCCTTAAAGATATACCAAGTGATCATCTGCTGGCGGTCGCTGAAGTTGAACAGACAATAAACCCGCCTGTTCTCCAGAGTTCGAAGGTAGCCCGCCACATGGATGTTATGCGGGGCGAGCCACGTGAGGTTTTTCGTATCCGCGATCATGGGCAGTTTGTTGCGAATGGCGATCAAGCGCCGGGTAGCCGAATAGACACGTTCCTCTGTGGTGTCCTGCTCTTCGACTCGCTTATTCTTTTCCCAGTCGATGACGGGCCGGTGCATCCAGCGGTTATCGTAATCTTTGCCGGGATCTTCGAGGTAGGAATAATCGTTAGTGTATCCGGCTTCATCGCCGTAAAAGATCATGGGAATGCCTCCAATGAGAAAGCTGTGGGCCTGCATCATGAGGATTCTGCCCACGGCTAAGTCGATAGACGCGCTGTCCTTGCTTAGCAATGCCTTCTCGAGCCCGCATAAGGAAGCCAGAGACCCGCTGATTCGAGCGTCGTTGGTCTTTGGATTCACCGAAAAGAGAGCCCCCGACGCAGGGGACGCCGGATAGGCTCCGGAATAATAGTCCATTATGAATTTCCGATGCTGAAACGGGTCGAAGCCTGCATGCTGGATCATTTGATTGTCGTAACCCAGCCCTATGTCATCGTGGCAGCGGGTATAGGTGATCCACGATGTGCCAAAGGGTTTTTGCAAGATGTCGTGCTGAGCCGCCAGCATCACGCGGGTATCGCCCGTAGCCAGCGCGTCCCATTGCAGGGCCATGTGCGTGGCGCCATAGGCCAAGTCACACTCGCGTGCCGTGAAGTGCCCGGTGCCGAAATATTTCAATATCTCCTTGGACGCCACGATAGCTTCACCCAGGATGGCCATGCCCGGCATGGCCGTCTGCACGCATTGCTTAATGAGCCGCAAGAGGGTATGAGCCTGGGGCAGATTTTGGCAGGTCGTACCTACCTGCTTCCAGATAAAAGCCGGCGCGTCGATACGGAGGACATCGACGCCAAGGTTGCCGTAAAAGAAAATGGTGTCGAGCATGTCCAGGAGAACCGCGGGATTGGTATAGTTAAGGTCCCACTGGTAATCGTGGAAAATAGTCATCACCCACTTATTGATCTCCTTACAATAGGTGAAATTGCCCGGCGAGGACTCGGGGAATATCTCCGGCATGCCGCGCTCAAAGCGATCCGGAATCTCCCGATCAGGATACATATGAAAATAGTCCTGGTAGCTTTGGTCACCTTGCTTGGCTTTCCTCGCCCATTCATGATGATGGGAGGTGTGGTTAAGCACGATATCGATCATGAGGAACATTTGCCTTGCGCCCATCTGCTGCCGGAGTTCCTTTAGATCTTCAAGTGTGCCAAAGCGCGGATCCACCGTGCGGTAATCCGATACCGCATAGCCCCCGTCACTTTCGCCGGGAGGGCTCTCAAAAACCGGCATCAGATGAAGCAGGTTAACGCCCAGCTCGTTCAGGTAATCGAGCTTCGATTCCATGTCCGGGAGGCTGCCGCAGAAGCGGTCCACATAAAGGCTCATGCCCGTGATGCCGTTGCTTAGGAACCAATATCCCTGGTCCTGCTTTTCATCGTCTTTGTCCTTCATGCTGTCGGGCCGGTTGATGAAAGCGGCGGTGATGATATTCAGCAGGCGGCCAAAGCTTTCCTCCGCTTTGGGATGATTCGCGTAGATTTCGTCGTAGAGGGCTTTTATGGCTGCCGCATTGGCGATAAACCGGGTAAGAAAGAGAATTCCCGCATCGCCCTCAGGCAAATTTTTTTCCTTCACGCATTGGTTGATTTGCTGGTGCAACTGATGCTGGTACATGGTAAAAGTTCGGGTATCGCTGGCATCGATCCTGGGAAGCAAATCTCAAGGGGGTGCTTCCATGGCCGGAAAAGCTGTAGGCGGGTTGACGGTTGAGAGTTGATGGTTGATTGAAGCCCGAAGAGGAAGCCTATGCTGCCATGTTGACAGCGCTGAAGCGCAGCCTCAGTGCCCGCAGCCCATCGGCATCGGTAAATTGAACGTCATCCGGGGGCGGGCGTAGTGATCCAGATCGAAGAGCTCGTGCGTTTTCATGGCGGAGCGGGAGTTCTGACGGGAAGATCTATTGAGTCGCGGTGGATCGGTCAAGTTCTTGCGCTTACCGCCGGGACAAAGAACGCAGTCTCTTAACCTGCGGCTCCTCGCGAGTCGCGCTCTGATTCTCGAGAAGCAGGATGCGGGCTACCACCTGGGACTTGATACAGACGGCAAAGCAGGCGACGCGTATGCCTATCGTCTCGACGCCGGACCGCCATTGCCGGTTCCGGCCTCACGCGCCCAGGAAGGCGACGTGCACGGTCGTTCGGTCGTTGTCGATCCGAATACCTACCGATGGGAGGACGCCGGCTGGAAACGCCCCCGATTTCGAGATCTTGTCATTTACGACGCCACTCATCAAATCAAGGACGATTCCGAGCTGCACATTCTGGCGGAGATGACGCAAGCGGTGCGCGCGCGCGGCGGTTACGCGATCGCCGAGGATTCGCGCCATGAAACCCGGATTGTTACTGAGTGCGCCCAGGGAGGGCTGGGATTCGATGCGGTGCGGGGCGACAGTTTCCACCATTCCGCGCGCGTCAGTCAAACCCGGGAGCGTTGGTCGTACTTTGAGGATTACAAGGGAACGATCGAGGAACTCGTCATGACGCTGCAGCGTGGCTGGCTGACTGTCGAGCAAGCCGCAGATTCACAAGAGCTCGTTAGGGAAGCGGATTCTGCCCTTTCTCCGGAACGTTTTCTTCATTGCATCTCGAATCATGATCAGACCGGCAACCGCGCAAGGGGCGAACGCTTGAACCATCTGGTTTCAGAAGAGGCCTATCGAGCGCTCTCCGTCCTGCTCTGCCTGACACCTTACACGCCCCTTTTCTCAATGGGGCAAGAATGGGCCGCTAGCAGCCCATTCCTTTTCTTCACCGACCATCACGCGGACCTCGGTAAAAACATTACAGGGCAGGCGCAAAGAGTTCGCGGCGTTTCCGGAATACTCTGACCGCTCAATTCGAAGGCGCATTCCCGACCCCCAGGCGCGCAAGACTTTTGAGCGGTCCAAACTCAAGT
The DNA here is from genome assembly GCA_963810765.1 of uncultured Verrucomicrobiae bacterium. Lineage (GTDB taxonomy): Bacteria > Verrucomicrobiota > Verrucomicrobiia > Chthoniobacterales > Terrimicrobiaceae > DASTFP01. The sequence continues at coordinate 120,194 of CAWEOV010000004.1, read as the reverse complement.
GGAGGGAGTGCCACACAGGCAAGCACGCGTTGGTCTTTGACCTCTACCGGGAATGCTTACGGTTGAGACGGAGCGTCGCGGCCTTCCGTCCGGAGGAGTGGCAGTCCTGGCGGGCGGGAGTGACGAATTGGGGTTGCGGATGGATCGATTTTGGAGGCTACCTTATGCTCTTCGCTCTTTCAGGCGGACCTGCAGGAGAGCTACCGGTGCCCGGACTATGGAGAGTGCTCTTGTCGAGTGAGGAATCTCGCTTTGGAGGCTGCGGAGAGGCGGCAGTCAAGCCGGAAACTCGTGAGGTAAAGTTTCGCGGTGCGGAGACACTGCTTCTTTCGCTTGCACCTTTGAACACCTGAGAGCATGCCGAGGCCGGTTCGCGGCGGGCCTCAGGCGCGTGGCAGATTTCGAGAGGCCGATGAAGGTCTCAGGGCGCAGCGTTTTATCTCACGGAGGTCGGCCGCGATCCGTTCTTTTTCTTCGGTCAGCCAAATTTGGTAAATTGAGAAGATCGTTTTTATATCATCGCTTTTCATAGAGGGAGCTTTCGGTTTCCTGCGTTTCTTTTAGGAGAGCGAACACCGGTCGCGATCTCGCACCCGAAAGAAAAGACAAGCCAATCCAGCGTCTACTTTAGAAGGCTCAATGGGAAAGACCATGGTGCAAACGAACCAAAAGCTCGCATTTTGTCTATGGGGCCTAAGTGCAACTTTCCGAGCCATGTTGCTGCAGGCTGACGAGCCATGCAATGATCGGTCAGCCTGAGTTTGCGCATTTCCCTGACCTGCTGGAAGTGCTCGAGCAACCGGCCCGAAAATCCAGAGGAGGATGACCTTCCACTCGTGTCCGCACGACGGTTGCAGATTGCCGCTCCGTGGTTTCGAGCATCTTCTTTAGGCGGAAAGACTGGTTTTGAGGGTCTTCGCCATAAAAGAGAGCGCCTTGAGGAACCAGATTGCTTTTGCCGGATATGTGAAGGATTTTGTCAGAGGCAATGGGGGCGAACTCGACGTGAGCTAATGAATACCGGACTAACCATGAAGACAGTTCTGTCGCCCGCGCGATCGCGCGGGTGGCCGCATCGCAGGGCGTTGAGACTTCATGGCGCACGCTGGGTAAGAGGCAATTGTCGTCTCATGACTGCGACGCGGCGGCTCTGTAGCGGGAAAGGATGAAAAAACCTGTAATTCTCACAGTTGATGACGACGTGGACGTTCTGCGGGCGGTGGAGCGGGACTTGCGACGGCAATATGGAGAGCGATTTCGCGTAATGAGGGCTGATTCCGGCGCGACCGCGCTGGAAACGGTGCAACAGATCAAGCTGCGAAATGAACCACTTGCGCTGTTCCTTGTCGATCAGCGGATGCCCCGGATGTCGGGTGTCGAGTTCTTGGAGCAAGCGCTGAAGGACTTTCCTGACGTGAAGCGCGCGCTGCTTACCGCCTACGCCGACACGGATGCAGCGATCAGTGCCATCAATTCCGTAAAAATCGACCACTACTTGATGAAGCCCTGGGATCCGCCCGAGGAGCGGCTCTACCCTGTGCTCGACGACCTTCTCGATGATTGGCTGGCGAGTTTTCACCCGCCGTTTGAGGGAATCCGGGTAATCGGTCTCAAGTGGTCGCCCCAGGCGCACGCGGTGAAGGATTTCCTCGCGCGCAATCAAGTTCCGTTTCAATGGCTCGATGTTGAGCTCGACGCCGAAGCGCGCAAACTCGCCGAGCAAGTTGGCGAAGAGAAGAACCTGCCGATCGTGCTCTTCTCCGACGGTTCGCACCTTAGTGAGCCGACAGTTGAAGCGCTTGCGCAGAAGGTCGGACTCAAGACACGGGCGCTGATGCCCTCCTATGATCTTGCAATCATCGGCGCCGGACCGGCCGGTTTGGCCGCGGCCGTCTATGGTGCGTCTGAGGGACTCACAACCGTGATGATCGAGCGTGAAGCGCCGGGCGGCCAGGCAGGCTCGAGTTCGCGGATCGAAAACTACCTGGGCTTCCCGTCGGGACTGAGCGGCGGCGACCTCGCCCGCCGTGCCGTCGCACAGGCGCGGCGTTTTGGCACCGAAATTCTCACTCCGCAACACGCGACGAAGATTCGGTTGAACGGCCCGTATCGTGTGATCACTTTGAGCGACGGCAGCGAGATCAGCTGCCAAGCGCTGCTTCTCGCAACCGGCGTTTCTTACCGGCGTCTTGAGATTTCCGGAATTGAGAAACTCACGGGCGCGGGCGTATATTACGGCGCGGCGGCGACCGAGGCGATCTCGTGCACGAATGAAGATGCTTACATCGTGGGAGCGGGAAATTCCGCGGGCCAGGCGGCGATGTATCTCTCTCGATTTGCCAAGAATGTGACGCTGCTCGTGCGCGGAGACTCGCTCGCGAAAACGATGTCGCAATACCTGATCGATCAAATCGCGAAAACACCGAATATCGCCATGCAATTTCGCTCGCGCGTGATCGAGGCCAAAGGCAATGGCAAGCTCGACACGCTCACTATCGCGAACGATGAAACCGGCGAAGTGAAAACCGTGCCAGCGATCGCGCTTTTCATTTTCATCGGCGCGATGCCGCATACGAGCGCCATCGCAGAGTTGATCGAATGCGACGAGCGCGGCTTCATTTTGTCCGGCCCTGATTTAATAGCGAACGGCCGCCGCCCGCGGAATTGGACTCTGAAGCGTGATCCGTTTTTGCTCGAAACGAATGTCCCCGGTGTTTTCGTCGCCGGCGATGTGCGTCACGGCTCGATCAAGCGAGTCGCCTCCGCCGTGGGCGAAGGCTCCATCGCGATTGAGCTCGTGCATCAATACTTGAACCGATTTTGAGTGCCATCGCACAAATGACGGACTGCGAGGCAGTAATGACCCTGCTACGCAAGGTTCCCCTCTTCGCGAACCTCAAGGAGGAAGATAAGGTTTGCATCAAGCAGACGGAAGAATGGCGGCTTGTCCCTGGCGAAATGCTCATGCAGGAAGGGGAATCTGCGAAGTATTTCTTTGTTCTCCTCGAGGGAGAAATCAGCGTCTGGAAAAAGCACGGAGATCAAGAAAGCGTTGTCGCTCGCAACAGACCCGGCGCGTTTTTTGGCGAAGTCCCGCTCTTGCTTGGCACGCCTTACATCCTGTCCGGACGCGCCGAGTGCGATTGCCGGCTAATTGTTTTTCCGGAGGAGTCGTTTTGGAAGCTGTTGCGGCTCTGCCCGGCGATTTCGAGCGAGATTTTCCGCGCGATGGTGACGCGTCTTCGCAACATTGAGGGTTCAGCGCGACAGCAAGAAAAGCTGGAAGCGCTCGGAACCATGTCCGCCGGCCTTGCGCATGAATTGAATAATCCTTCCGCCGCCGCACAGCGCATCGCGGTGCATCTCGGAGAGGTGATTCAGACGATCCAATCGGTAGCCCATCGATTGCATCACGCGCTTGAGCATGAGCACTGGGACCGGTTGATCGCGCTCGTGGACGAGGTTTTGGAGAACCTTTCGACTCGCAAGCAGCACCACTCGATCGAGCAGAGCGATTCGGAGGATGCACTTGCGGCCTGGCTGCGAGGATACGGCGTGACGGACGCCTGGAAAATCGCTCCCGTGTTCGTCGGCGCGGGATTGGACACGAGTGCACTGGTTTCGCTGCGTGAAGATTTGCCAAAGAATGCTTTCGGCGACGCGGTGCGATGGATCGCTTTGCGGATGACGATCCAAACATTGCTCGATGACGCTGAACAATGCACCGGGCGGATCGCGAGTCTGGTCGACGCGGTGCGTTCCAGCGCGAAACAGGAGCGCGCCGAAACCGCGGACATCGACGTTCATGAGCAAATCAAGAACGCCCTTGCAGTTCTGGATCACAAGCTCAAGAGTGTTCGCGTCAGCCGGAATTTTGCCACCGACTGCGGGCACGTGCGCGGCTATCCGAGCGAACTTGCACAGGTGTGGGTGAATTTGCTCGATAACGCGGCGGATGCGGTGAACGGCAATGGCGAAATCTCTATTCGAACCCGGCGCGACGACAACCAGACAGTCGTGGAGATCATCGACAACGGCCCCGGCATTCCACCGGAGAATCGTTCGCGCATCTTTGAGCCGTTCTTCACCACAAAGGTCGTCGGTTCGGGAAAAGGTCTCGGCCTCACGATAAGCCAGGGCATCGTGGGAGACAGGCACGGCGGTGAGATCGAGGTCGAATCGAAAGCAGGTGAAACGCGATTTATCGTGCGATTGCCCGTACGGCTGATTGAAAGAAACGAAGGCGCCGAGGCGATCGTCGCGAGTCGCGCGTATATGGCGGAGCTGACGGAGCAGCTCGAAGAAATGGAATCTCGTCCCCCGCCTCAAACGCGCACCGTTTCGGACGGAGCCTTTGCGACGGTTTTCGATGTACCGCTTTTCGCTCAACTCGACGACTCCCAGCGTGTGTGCTTTGCGACAGGAACTGAGATTCGTCTCAAGGCCGGGGAGACGCTGATTCGCGACGGCGATCCGGCGGACGTTTTCTATGTCATGCTGGAAGGCGAACTGCGTGCGACCAAATACTACGGCGACCAGGAGATATTCCTTGGGGAGGTGATTCCTGGGGAGTTCTTTGCGGAGATTGAAATACTGCTCGACATCCCGAATTGGGTGCTCATTCGGGTGGTCGCTGACAGCCGCCTTTTTCGTCTGCCACGCGCAGGATTCTGGGACCTGCTGCGCACCTCGCCAATGGTAGCCAGGGAAATCATGCGAACCCTCGCAACACGGTTGCGGAATTTGGAGAACTATACGCAGGAGCGCGAGAAGCTCATGCAACTTGGCGCGATGGCGGCCGGACTTGCCCATGAACTCAACAATCCCGCGACGGCTGCGCGCCGCGCCGCCGCCGACCTGCGTCAGAGCGTGGAGAAGGTTCAGGACTACGCGTGCGAGCTCAATGAAACGCTGGGCGCCGAGCAGTGGCAGCAACTGGTTGCGACCTCCCAAGAGGCCGTGCATTGCGCCACATCGCAGCCGAAACTCAACCCCCTCGAACAAAGCGATCGCGAGGAAGCGATCGAATGCTGGCTCAATTCGCAGAATGTAGCGGACTCTTGGGAGCTCGCGCCCGCGCTAGTGAACGCCCGGGTCGATCAGGAAGAGCTGGAAGCTTTGAAGCGCACCGTGCCGGCGCAAGATCTTGAAAATGCGATACACTGGCTCGCTGCGAACGTCACCACTCGCGACTTGCTGAAATCGATCACACACAGCACCGAGCGCATCTCGGAATTGGTGCGCGCGGTGAAGTCGTATTCGTTCATGGACCAGGCGCCGTGGCAGGAGATCGATGTGCACGAGGGCATCGAAAACACCCTGATCATCCTGGGCCATAAGCTCAGGAATGTAACCGTCACCCGTGACTTTGATCGCACGCTGCCGCGCCTCTGCGCCTACGGCGGCGAGCTAAACCAGGTGTGGACAAACCTCATCGACAATGCAATTTACGCCGTCGGCGGGACGGGTCGCATCGATATCCGCACGCGCCGCGACGGCGAGTTTTTTCTCGTTGAGATTGCCGATAATGGCGGCGGCATTCCTCCTGAGGCACAGCCGCATATCTTCTTTGTGCCCTTCTTCACTACCAAGGGCGGCTCAGGCACGGGACTTGGACTCGTCATCACCTACAGGATCGTCGTCGAACGGCATCACGGAAAAATCGAATTCGAAACAGGTCCGGCCGGCACGCGATTTAGCGTGTTGCTGCCGTTTGAATCGTCCGAGAACCCCACGCCCCAATTTGATCGCGTGCGGCCGCCGCACGCGGAATTGGCCCCTGCGACGTGATCCCTTTTCGCTCGAAACGAATGTCCCCGGCATTTCGTGGTCGGCGAGGTGCGTCGCGGCTCGATCAAGCGCGTCTACGCCGTGGGCGAAGGCTCCATCGCGATTGAGTTCGTGCATCAATACTTGAGACGACTTTGAGCACCACCGCACAAATGACCGACTGTGAGGCCCTGAAGGTCCGGCTCCGCAAGATTCCGTTGTTTGCGGACCTCAAGGACGAGGATGGCGTTTGCATGGAGAATGTTGCGGAATGGCGGCTGCAGGCTGGCGAGGTGCTCGTGAAGGAAGGGGAACCCGCGGAGAATTTTTTTGTTCTCTTGGAAGGTGAAGTCAGCGTCTCGAAGCATTATGGCAATCAGCAGGTCATTGTCGCGCGCTATAGGCCCGGCGCATTCTTCGGCGAAGTGCCGCTCTTGCTCGGCGTGCCGTACATCCTGACAGCTCGCGCCGAATCAGACTGCCGGGTCATCGTATTTCCGGAGGAGGGCTTCTGGCGCTTGCTGCGGCTCTGCCCGTGGATTGCGGGCGAGATTTTTCGCGCGATGGCGTTGCGTCTTCGCAACCTCGAAGGCTCAACGCGCCAGCATGAAAAGCTGGCCGCGCTCGGAACGATGTCGGCGGGCCTCGCGCATGAATTGAACAATCCCTCCGCCGCAGCGCAGCGAATCGCTGTGCATCTCGGGGAGATGATCCAGACGATTCAACTTGTCTCACATAGACTGCACCAGACGCTTGAGCACGACCACTGGGATCGGTTGATCGGGTTTGCGGGTGTTGCTTTGGAGAGCTTATCGGCGGGCAAGCAAAACCACTCGATTGAGCAAAGTGATTCCGAAGACGTGCTCGGCGCCTGGCTGCGCGAAAGGGACGTGGCTGACGCGTGGAAAATCGCACCCGTGCTCGTCAGCGCGGGATTGGAGACGGGCGCGCTGGCCTCGCTGCGTCAAGACCTTCCGCCAAATGCCTTCGGCGATGTGGCGAAATGGATCGCTCTGCGGCTGACGATTTGCGCCTTACTCGACGACGCGGAACAATCCACCGGGCGCATCGCAGGATTGGTCGATGCGGTGCGTTCCAGCGCGCGGCAGGAGCGCGCCGAAGCCGCCGACATCGACGTTCATGAGCAAATCAAAAGCGCCCTTGCGATTCTGGATCACAAGCTCAAGAGTGTTCGTGTCAGTCGGCATTTTGCTGCCGACTGCGGCCACGTGCGCGGCTATCCGAGCGAACTTGCACAGGTGTGGGTGCATCTCCTCGATAACGCGGCGGACGCGGTGAACGGCAATGGCGAGATTTCGATCCAAACGCGGCGCGACGACAATCAAACTGTCGTGGAGATCACGGACAATGGCCCCGGCATTTCCCCGGAGAATTTCACACACCTTTTCGAACCGTTTTTCACCACGAAGGGCGTTGGTTCTGGAAAAGGTCTCGGGCTGACGATCAGCCAGGGTATCGTGGGCGAGCGACACGGTGGTGAGATCGAAGTCGAATCGAAGGCCGGCGAAACGCGCTTCATCGTGCGGTTGCCCGTGCGACGCGTTGAGAGGAGTGAAGCAACTGAGGCCGTCGTCGCTAACCGCGCTGTGATGGCCGAACTCACGGAGCGTTTTGAGGAGATAGAATCGCCTCCTGCGCATCCCGCATCCCCTGTTTCCGATGGGGCGTTCGCAACGATTTTTGACATCCCGCTTTTCGCGCAACTCGACGCGTCACGGCGTGCGTGTCTTTCGACCGGAACCGAGATTCGCTTCAAGACAGGGGACACGGTCGTCAGCGAAGGCGACCCGTCGCACTTTTTCTACGTCATGCTGGAAGGCGAGCTTCGCGTGACGAAGTTCTTCGATGAACAGGAAATTTTCCTCGGGATGCTGGTTCCCGGAGAGTTCTTTGCCGAAATTCAAATCCTGCTCGACTTTCCGAACTACGTTGACATTCGAGCCGTCGCTGAGAGCCGGCTCTTTCGTCTGCCGAAAGCCGGATTTTGGAACTTGCTGCGCTCCTCGCCTTCTGTGGCGAGGGAAATCATGCGGACGCTTGCGACGCGATTGCGCAACATGGAGGGCTACACGCAGGAACGCGAGAAGCTCGCGCAACTTGGCACAATGGCCGCAGGGCTCGCCCATGAGCTGAATAACCCTGCGACGGCCGCGCGCAAGGCCGCCGTCGACTTGCGCCAAAGCGTCGAGAATGTTCAAGATTATGCATGTGAACTCAATCAAACGCTCGGCGCCGAACAGTGGCAGCGGCTGGTTGCGACCTCCAAGGAGGCCGTGCTTTGCACCGAGACTCAGCCGAAACTGAACCCGCTCGAGCAAAGCGATCGCGAGGAAGCAATCGAGTGCTGGCTCGATTCGCAGAATATCGCGGACGCGTGGGAGCTCGCGCCGGCCTTGGTGGGTGGCCACATCGATGAGGGCGTGCTGGAGCTTTTGAAACAAACAGTGCCGGCGCAAGATCTTGAGAATGCGATACGCTGGCTCGTTGCGGACGTCACCACGCGTGACTTGCTCAAGTCGATCACGCACAGCACCGAACGCATCTCGGAGTTGGTTCGGGCGGTGAAATCGTATTCGTTCATGGACCAGGCGCCATGGCAGGAAATCGACGTCCACGAAGGCATCGAAAACACGCTGATTATCCTCGGACACAAGCTAAAGAACGCCATCGTAACGCGCGATTTCGACCGCACGCTTCCACGCTTATGCGCCTACGGCGGCGAGCTAAACCAAGTTTGGACGAACCTCATCGACAATGCGATCTATGCCGTGGGCGGCACGGGTCGCATCGATATACGCACGCGTCGCGACGGCGAGTTCTTTCTCGTCGAGATTGCGGACAATGGCAGCGGCATTCCCCCTGAGGCGCAGCCGCATATCTTTTCCGTGCCCTTCTTTACCACCAAGGGCCGCTCGGGGACTGGCCTTGGCTTGGTTATTAGCCATCGGATCGTCGTCGAACGCCATAAGGGCAGGATTGAGTTCAGCACAGGTCCGGATGGCACGCGATTTATTGTTCGGTTGCCGTTTGAGTCGTCCGAGGGCGATTAGCCAGTAGCGAATGTGTCTCCCCGTGCAGGGGCAGTTGTTCGGGAGTGTGGTTATCTTGCGCTGGCAAGATGGTGAGGCATCAGGATTACTCGGAAATTCCTGTGGTTACCGATACCATGTGATAAGGGCAAACTCAGGAGCATTTTCCTGGAGTTCCTGCGCTTTCGAGCGGCTGGAGCAGAAGATATCGACCACCAGCGCGTTCCGTTCGTGGGAACTCCGTCCCGCGCTTCGTGCTGCGCGGCGGGAAACCACAGCAGGCCCAGTATCGACGGCGACGTATTCCCCCATGCCAGGTATCTTCACGACACTGCCATAGGGAATGACCTTGGGATCAACCGCGCAATGGCCATCACGCAGATAGACGCCTGTCGAACTCAAGCGGCGGCGCGTGTAATGATCACCCTCTTCAGGCCAATAAACCGTCAGTCGGGCTAAGCGGCTCGCGGCTGCCGTGGCGGGAAGGGTTTCGTCCGTCTCCCGCTCGGTGTTATCAAAACCTGAGGCAGACGAATCTATGTTCGACAGCCTGAACTCGCTCTCGGAGGAGGGGCGGGACACCCACTCGATCCAAATCGGAGCCGGGACATCGCTTGAAGCCCAGATGGAGTCGGCGGCCTCCTCTGTATCGACCCAGCTTCGATAGTCAAAAGGAGGCAAATCAAACTCGTCGTCTGTGCTCTCCACGGCTTCAGCCTGTTCAAACGAATCGTGCAACCCGTCTGAACTGCTAGCATTCTGGGAGTAATCTTCGACTTGTGCTCGGGACCGTTGATCCCGTGATTCGACCGAAATGGCGGCAGAACGTTCCGCGTCGTCTTGCACACGAAATATGCTGAAGATGAGCGGCAGAGCAAGAGCCACGCTTATCACTAGGCCCTTGATGCCTGACCTAAGGATACGTGCAAACTTTACGCTCTCATTGTCATAAGCGAGTGAACTGCGACCGTCTCGATCTTCGCTTCCGTTCCACGGCTTCGCCGGAGAGCACGAGGACATTTCCTTCCATGTTAGTCGCGTTGTCACAGGTCAGAGCTTTTGCGGACCACTAGATGACAGCCGAGATTCGAAGTTTGTTAGGTTCAACCCACCTAATGATCTCTAATTTTTGTTCTTCTGAACTCACAAAGGATTCGAAGTTTGCCTTGAATGGAGCCGTCAGAACATGCCCTGACGAATCAATCAGGATTGCACCCATTCGCGAGTGCTCCTGTCTACGGAACGAGACGGGAGCGCATTCCACTCAAAGGCAGTTGGAACAAATCACCGGGAAGCCGATGCGTGGCGTGCTGATAGACTTTCGGAAGAACCCCGTATTCCGGCGTGTTCTTGAACCTCGAAAAGCAGCCGATCCGTGTTTCATCCGTGATCATCTGTGGCTGCTGTTCTTTTTGCCACGGATGGACGCAGATTAATTAACGACCAAACGGCTGTAATCGAGGCGCGGGCTCACAGAAGTTAGTGCCAGAGTCTTGGTCCAGCGAGAGGCGTTCAGATCGTTGATGGCTTGAGCCATCTCAGCTCTGCCTCACTTGAGCGTCTTTTCCCGAACCGAAACTATTTCCAGAATTGAAGTTCCGGTTCAACATCCGAGGTGATTCCTGCCACAACAAAACCGGCGATAAAATCCCGGATTTGGTCCATCAGGCTCACATCGAAGCTCTGATTTGATGTCTGCTCGGCCGGTTGGGAAGAAGTTGTCTGCCGTAAAAATTCCTCGGGATTTGAGCTTTTCTTGAACTGCCGCGATTTGATCATCCGCGTGAAAACGCGGAATTGAGCACAGAAAGAGGATTGAAAGGAGCCAGATCGAGGTTGTTCCTGCGCCAGTCGAAACACGGACCGCATCAGCCGTTGATCTTCCTGCTTCGCGATCTCGCCTCTCGTTCGATGGCCGGCCTTCTTCATAAACATCGATTCCACTTGGAGGCCGAACCGTAGGCGTTGCTTGTGTGCTCGAAAGGTGCAGCAATCTCGCCCTTGTTCGAACGGGGCCCAGCGGGCGGAAAATCTCTCCCGCGAATGCTTCGTTTAGTCGCTGGTTGCACGATCGCAATTGGTTCGGTGGGGTCCTCAATCAGCGCTCGACCCGGCAGGACGCGCTGCAGAGTAGATTGCACGCCTGTTTTGGGTGATGGCTGGAGGCGCGGCGGCGGTTTGGCTGGCCGTGGCGGCTCTTGCCGTTTACGAAGTTCGAGGTGTTGATCTACGATCTGACGAGCACGTATTTTGAAAGCGACCCGCCTTTCCCGGAAGGCGACAAGCGCAAGTTCGGCTACTCTCGGGACAAGCGTTCCGACGGCGTGCAGGTGGTCAAAGCAGATCTCTGCCTGCGTCCGATCTTCCACCGTGACGAGGACCGCATCGAAGCCCATATCTTCGTCGCTTTCCTGGCCTTTTGTCTCCACGCTACTCTGCGCCAAAAGCTGCGGCTCAAAGCCCCCAGGGCTCACTCCGCGCTCGGTCTTCGAGCAACTCAGCGCCATGCAAATGCTCGACGCCCATTTCCCGACTACCGATGGACGCACCATGATCTTCCGCCGCCACACCGCGCCAAACAGAACCCAGAAACTCCTCCTCGCCCGACGACTTCGCCGGCGTCGTTGACGCCGACGATCCGAGAAACCACGAACACCTAACGAACCTCAGCTAGCCATAAAGGACATTGGTTACGTAATCCTGCAATGCTTCGCAGCTCATCAAATATTTCACGGCACGATCGCTCCCGCGCTCAGAAAGATCGGGATACACGAGAACCTGATGCCCCTGAAGCCCAATCCTCAAACTGTCACATTCGGTCAATCACTCGGTTAGTTTCCACCCTATCTCGATGCAGGTTGCAACCGGCTTACGATGTCCTGCACCAGCTGGGAGAGATCAATGTGATGATGCACCATCTTCCAGCCCCCTGCTTCTCGGCGATAGATATTCGTGACGCGACCCTCGAACTGCCCCCGCTCACCGGCGAGGGTTGCTCGATGCGTTCCGTACCTATCGTGTAGGCTAGATCACTTCCGACGCGGACCAGTAGATCGTGCACCACTACCTGCCCAGCCGAGGTCAAGCTGGCAAACTGCTCCCACGTTGCCTGGACCTCCTCCCAGCCAACTTGCCGACCAGGGACCGAATGCATCGCTGTCACATCTGGCCCATGCGACCAGACCTCCATCATCGGCTTAGAATCCCCGTTCAGAAGCGGTTTAATGCCGCGTAGAATTGTTCTGATGCCTGGAGGACTTCTTCTTCGTCTGTTGACATAAGATCGTGCTCGTTTGGCCGCAGAGTGACAAGAGTGCGCCTGGAAGTCAAACACGGGGCTTTTTTCGGTTCCCGAGTGCAATACGGTTTCTAGCCAGAGAGATCTTATCAGAGAAAGAGGTTGGAGGAATTCCTCCGACCAATTCGCAACAACTGCTCCCATTGCCGGAAGTCGTCCTTGAAGCCCATGCTCGTGGCGACCTCAGTTACCGGTTGCTAACAGGAATCTGACCTGTTAAATTTAATAGGTAGTCGCCCCCATGGAACTATACATGCTGCCGTTTGTCGCATACGCGGCATTGGTGTTGCTTGCGATGGGTATCGCTCAAGGATCCCAAACGTGGGAAATGGAGGACCAACCTTACAGGTTTAAGCCCGTCCGAAAGGTCGATCGCAAACAGCCGACACCACCACAAACGAAAGACTCGGCCGTGACCGTGGACAAAAAGCCTGATAAGGATGCAGTCTCTGATGATCTCGGCAAAACAAAGCTCGTCCATAGTGTGATGGAAAAACAGGCCCACTACTGCCGCGAAGATCAGTCGGTGGAAGAGGCTCAGAGAATCATGCGCGAGCACGGCCTTCAATATCTGCCCGTTGTGGACAGCAACCTGCGGATCGTAGGAGTGCTGAGGCGTCATTACTGACGAACTCGTCAAGCAAATGCGCTTTCCTAATCACCAATCCGCAGAAGTTCCTGCCACTGGCGAAAGTCACCTTTGAAGCCCATGCTCTCGGCAACCTGAAACGTCGAGATGACACATCGCTCGATCTGCTTGCCGCTCTTGCCTGCTCGTTCGCAGGCTGACCGGTATTCCCTCCTCGAGCGGTAGAGGTGGGCCGCGAACTTGTCGTGCTCGCTGGCCTCAATCGAGTCGTTTCTTCCAACAGCGGAGTGCACCAAAGAGCCGCTTGAACTCTCGTCCGAACTGCGCTACGTGATTTGAATCTTTGTCAGAATGGGATACCGCATGGATTAGCGCCTTTTCGGCGATTATGGGTTCACTGGTAAGGGGCGTTCACCCTCGTTCGTTACCACCTACGCCAATCAGCGCAGCCAGTATCGACGTGATTTCGTTAGCAAGCAATTCGCTCAACGCGAAACGCTGTTTTCTGAATTTATCAATGAAGCCGCACGTCTTCAGATCGAATCGTTGGATCGTCAAATGGAGAAAGCTAGTGCATTGATGACCATTTACGCGTTGCAAAATCGGATTCGCCTGAACGCCTCGGAGGAAGTAATTCAGGCTGCAGGGCACACAATCGACAAAATTGTTGAATCTTACAAGCGCCCCAATATGACAGCCGAGGAAATCCAGAGAGCGGCCTCGTTAAACCAGAACCGCACAGAGCTGTCCGGGTCTGGCTTGCTGACGGAACAAGAATGTTGGGCATGTGGACCGGCGAAAGATGGTGGAGCGCCAAGGGCGAGATTTCTCCCGTAAAGTGGGAGCCCGCATTGAAAAAGGCAAGACGGAAGAAACCCAGCCCGAGGAAACGTTGCGTCCCCGATCACGCAGGACCCGAACGCTTGACCCAAAATTGCCGCCGCGGCAGTAGCCCCAAAACATATGATGGTCCATGGATAAATGATGCGAAGTTCTGCTTCCAACCATCGCTCGGTGTCCTCCGAAAGGATTGAGCACTGCCCGCGCTATTTCCTTCCATTAAGTTCAGTGAATGCTTCTCCCAAAATGGTATTGAGCCTTTCTGGCGAGACCGGTTTGACCAGATGATGGCGAAATCCGGCGTCCGCGCTCCTTTTGCTATCAGCTTTCGTGCCGTGGCCGCTCATGGCGATGGCGTAGGCAGGCCGCGACTTCCCAATTTCTCGAATCAGTTCCCAACCGGTGCCGTCAGGAAGGCTGATATTCGAAAGGAGAATGTCGCAGTTTGCAGCCGGTATTTCTCTAAGGGCTTCTGCTTTGCTGCCAGCACACAGGACGACATACCCTGCATACTCGAGATAAATCTGAAGGGCGTGCAAACTGTCACTATGATCCTCGATCACGAAAATGCGCAAAGCAGGCGCATCAGGCTGGGGTGCCGGCATAGCAAACGGGATTCTATGGAAATCAGAAGGTGCGTTTCATTCGGATTCGACCCTTGTAACTAACTTGCTGCCGCGACGTTGATTACCGAAGTCGCAAGCTTGGTCAGCTTCCTGTCTGTATTGGCCTCTTCCGTAAGTGTCGTTTGGAGGAGTTGTGCCCCCTCGCTATCACCGAGCATTTCGGCATAAGTTCGGGCGCAGCCGTAGCCGGCAATTTCATAATGCTCGACACGCTGTGCGGCGGAAATCAGGCCGGCATCACGCACTTCCTCATCGGCCTCTTCCTCGATCATCTCAGCACCCTCCTTCAGCAAGCCTTCCATGCCTTTGCACTTTGGGCCGCGAGTCGTTTGGTCGAGACTGGTGAGAATCTTCTCCAACCGAATTGCCTGTTCTTTGGTCTGTTCAAGATGTTCTTTGAAACCGGCGCCGAGCTTGTCATTGCTCGCGGCTTTCGCCATCTTGGGCAGAGCCGCAATGAGTTGCTTCTCCGCGCTGTAGAGGTCCTTGAGCTCGTGAATGTAAAGATCTTTGAGTGTATTGAGTTTCATGTGTTTGTATGCAGTGTAAAGTATTCGGACCCGGATAGATCGTTGGACGTCTCGATTTTCTCTGAGCGACGATTCCGCTGCGGCCAATTTGCTCGTAATCGCACGGGTGTGACCTTTGGTGTCATTTTACCGACGAATCAGGACAGCTCACTACTATGTGACCGTTGTTGGCCGGGATTATCGCGCTTCAAAAAACAAGGATCTTGAGCGTAGTAGCGCCAAAGCCTAGTAAGAATTAATGAACACGGTGGGCTGTCCGGGGCCACTTCAAACCTAATGAACCCAAACCATCTCAGCAATCCAAACCAACCGAATAGTGTCACTCCGCAACGCATCATGCAATTCGCCTGGGGGTATGCTCCCACTTTGGCCATCGAAGCGGCCGTGCGACACGGCGTGTTTGATCTGCTCGATCAAGGGCCCAAGGGTGTCGAGGAGATCGCCAAAGCAACCGGGACTTCCATCCGCGGAATGCGCGCAATTCTTAATTTGCTCGTCAGTCTGGAACTGCTGGCGCGGACAGATACGCGCTACGGGCTGGCCCCGGAAAGTGCGGCGTTCCTGGTGTCCAACAAGCCGGGCTACCACGGGATTTTTTTCCATCATATCAGCGACCAGTTGCTGCCGCGTTGGATGCAACTACCCGAGATTGTGAGCACCGGCAAGCCCGTCGCGAAGGTCAACGACCAAAGCGAAGGCGCCGCCTTTTTTGCCGAATTCGTGGAATCGCTTTTCCCGATCAGCTTCGCCGCGGCGACGGCGTTGGGCGAGCATCTCGGTATTCCGAAGGCAGCCGCGCCGGTGAGTGTCCTCGATATTGGCGCTGGCTCGGGCGTCTGGGGCATTGCCCTGGCCAAGTTGTCCGCGCAAGTTCGCATTCGAGCGGTGGACTGGCCGAAAGTCTTGGAAGTCACGCGGCGAGTTGCGGTCCAGCACGGGGTAGCGGCCCGGCTCACCACGGCGCCCGGCGACTTCGCGGATGCGGATTTTGGGCAGGGGCACCACGTTGCGACCATTGGTCACATTCTGCACAGCGAAGGACCGGAGCGCAGCCAGCGACTGATCGAAAAGGTATTCGCGGCGCTGGCGCCGGGCGGCACTATCGCAATTCAGGAATTTGTGCCGAACGACGAACGCACCGGACCGCCGGTCACGCTGATCTTCGCCGTGAACATGCTGGTGAACACGGAGGCCGGCGATACTTTTACATTTTCCGAAATGAGCGAGTGGTTGCGCGCCGCCGGTTTTGTTAACCCCCGTTTGCTCGAAGTCCCGTCGGTTTCGCCCCTGGTGCTGGCGGACAAGCGGCCTTAAGCCGGCGACTGTGGATCGGGACGCTCCATTGTCGGCCTTGGCCTATGCGGCGGCGAATGCGCATACCGTGCTGGCCCAGCGCCTTTTCATCGTCGAGGCATCCTCCCGAGCTTCCTCGTCCGAAGCGACTCTCGGAATATCCGCACACAATGAATCCAAGAGAAAGTTTTGCCATTTTAAAAGAGGCCGCCTGGGACTGGATGGAGGATCAAGCGCCAACCTTGGGCGCCGCGCTCGCTTACTATACTGTTTTCTCGCTCGCTCCGCTCTTGATAATAGCCATTGCCATCGCGGGGTTGGTTTTTGGACCAGACGCCGCGCAGGGTCAGATCTTCGACCAGTTGCGAGGCCTGCTGGGCGAGGCAAGCGCGAAATCAATGCAGGATTTGGTCGAAAACGCTAATGCGAAGCCGGCGACCGGGATTGTTGCAACCGTCATCGGGGTTGCGACTCTGCTTCTCGGTGCATCGGGCGTTTTCGGACAGTTGCAGACTTCGCTCAATGCTATCTGGGGCGTGCAACCGAAGCCTGGGCGAGGCGTTCTCGGCATCATCCAAGATCGGATTCTCTCCTTCGGCTTTATCCTGGTGGTTGGCTTTCTGCTCCTGGTTTCCCTTCTTCTCACAGCGGCCATCGCTCTTGCGGGCGAGTGGTTTGGCGGCATGGTGCCGGGAATGGAGTTCCTCATACAGCTCCTGAATTCTGTTCTCTCGCTGGCGGTGATCACACTGCTCTTCGCCATGATATTTAAGTTCCTGCCTGACGCCAAGATTGCGTGGCACGATGTTTGGATCGGCGCCTTCATTACCGCAGCGCTCTTCACGGTGGGCAAGTTTGCGCTGGGCCTTTATCTTGGGAAGAGCGGGGTTGGCTCTTCGTATGGTGCCGCAGGCTCACTCATTGTGTTGCTTTTATGGGTTTACTATTCCTCGCAGATCGTTTTTTTCGGCGCGGAGTTCACGCAGGTTTATGCGAATCGATTTGGCTCGCACGTGGCTCCCGCCGACGATGCGGTTGCCGTTCAAAAGCATTAAAAGGTCGCACCTGCGCCGGACGTGTGAGGCGGAGTTAAGTGCGGAGAAATTGAGCGCGCCGCTGGATGTGGCAGGGGCGTCCCGCGCGTCTTGGCACCGCTTGATGGCTTTAACTACGCGCTGTAAGGTCAAATCATGAACGGCCAACGGCTTGGATTCCCTGTTCTAGTGCGGTATCTATTGATTCAATACCGCAAATGAAGAATCCCTCCTACGTTATCGCCCAGTCGGTTCTCCCGTGGCTGTTGTTGATGAGTTTTCTTAGCGGCTGCTCGACTTCGCTGAGGCGTGGGGGCACCAAGGATCGCGCGTTCATCCTTTACTGGCCGCCCCCGGAAAGCAGTCAAGAGTTGCGTCTCGCCGTCAAAGATCTCATCGACATCAAAGGTGTGGTTACTACTGCGGGCTCCAAGTATGTCGCAAGGACCAGTGCTCCGGCTTTGCGCGATGCGGAGTGTCTGGAGCTAGCACGGAGGCGAAATGTAAGGATCGTGGGAAAAACCAATCTTACAGAATTTGCGTTTGGCGGGTCCGGAATGAACGAATACTTCGGAACCCCAAAAAATCGTTTCAATGGCAAACGCAGACTAATCCCTGGCGGTTCGTCGAGTGGCTCGGCAGTCGCTGTCGCGACCGGAACGGCGGACGTTGCGTTTGGAACGGATACGGCCGGGTCCGTTCGCGTTCCCGCGGCTTGTTGCGGCATCCTGGGTTTGAAAACGACCTTCCGCCTCGTGTCGCTGAAAGGAGTGTTCCCTCTTTCGCCCGACAATCTGGATACCGTCGGACCGATGGCCAAAGATATTCCCCGCCTGGTGCAAGGCATGGATTTATTACAGGAAGGGTTTGCGGCCCGCTACGAGAGAGCCGTAGCAGCCAAACCATCGGCTAGGCAAATACGAATCGGACGATTGTACATGGACGGGACGGACCCAGCCATTGACAAAGCATTGGATGACGCTCTGGCCGCGAAGCATTTCCGGGTTGTCAATCTCAGCCGAGCCTTCAAGAAGAGGTGGGACCAAGCGGATCAGCATGGCCGAACGTTGGCAGTTGCCGATGCATGGTTGAACGACCGGAAATATTTGGACAAGAAGGGAGTTACACCCACGACCAAAGCGGGCCTTCTGCTGGGTGAAATCGAATACAAGAACAACTATAGGGCGGCTAAACTCGCACGACCCGAGTGGCAGCGTACGCTCCGACAGATTTTTACAAATGTTGATTTCATCGCCGTGGCAACGCTTCAAAGGCTGCCGCCCAGAGTTCCTTTCTTCGGCCGATCCACCGCGATTGAAGCGCTGATGCTCGATTTGCAAAACACCGAGGCCGTGAACTTCGCTGGGAATCCCGCACTGGCGATACCGGTTCCATTGGAAGGGAAGGACCTTCGCGTAGCTAGCCTCCAGCTAATCGGCCCTCCTTTCAGTGAGGCGGAACTTGTAAATGCGGGCCGCATTCTCAAATCCCAGTAAGGACGAGTCGAACGCGATACATCGGATTTATCGAAACGCGGCACACCAACATGGGGTGCCAGCGAATTTTCGATGTAAACTTGGAACGACCGCTCGCGCGTTTCGCACGAACGGTTCTTGGAGCCATGAGCATTCCCTTTTCCGCATTCTTCGCAAGCGCTGCGTTCCTGATGTTTTGCACAATGGGCCGCGCTGAGTCCCCAAACGACCTGATAACAAGGGGTGACGCCCTAGATGCAAGGCTTCAGGCCGTCGAGGCGCTTCAGTTCTATCTCCCGGCCGAAAAGCTGGAGCCGAAGAACGTGCGTTTGCTTGTGCGTATCGCCCGGCAATATCGCCACCTGTTGGCTGACGCCACGACGCGTGAGGAAAAGCTCAGGCTTGGCAGTATCGCGTTAGAGTATGCGCAACGAGCGGCAGCACTTGCTCCGAACGATTCCGAGGCGCAGCTCTCTATTGCGATCAGCTACGGAAAGATGTTGCCGTTCATGGGCACCAAGGATCAGATCGAAGCTTCCCGCCGCATCAAGGACACTGTTGACAAGGCAATTAAACTCGACCCGCGCAACGATCTCGCATGGCACGTCCTCGGTCGATGGCACAGGGTTCTCTCTGATGTCAACATGCTCAAACGTGCGCTTGCGTCAGTCGTTTACGGCAAACTGCCGCAAACAACGACGCAAGAGGCGGTAAAGTGCTTTGAGAAAGCTATCGAGATTAATCCTACGCGCCTAATGCATTATATCGAGCTGGGACGAGCCTACGCGCAGATGGGGCAAACCGTCGAAGCGCAGCGACTTATTGAAAAGGGGCTGGCCATGCCGAACGTGGAAAAAGACGATCCGGAGACCAAGCGCCGCGGTCGCGAGACGCTGGCGACCCTTCGCTAAATCACCCTGTCTTCGGCGTCGCCGCAATACCCGCCCACGTGGGTAACTCCGCCAGCGTAGCGTCGATAAACAGATGATGCCACAGCTGCGTCGCGACGACGGCTGCCAAGCCCATTTCCACGGAGAGGCGGGGCAGCGAATTCACCCGCATTAGCCGAAAAGCAGTCCGCCAGTGGTGCACCGCCGCAATGTCGAAATAGCCGGTGCGTCGCAGCGATTCTTCGCTGAGGAGTTGCCTGACGAAGGCGGGTTCCGGGTCGATGTGGAAACTGTCCAGCGGAGCGCGAAAGATGACCTTGCCGCGCCGGAAAATGGCTGGTGGCAGCCAGCGCTCGGCGAGCAGACGCAACAAGTGTTTGTCGCGAAATCCACGCAGTTTCCAGCGTGGGTGCAGCTTGGCCAGGAAAGCGAAGACGTCCTCATCCAGGAACGGGTATCGAACCTCCACGGAGGAATGCATTGCCACGCGATCCCCTTTGGCCTGAAGCAGGTGCCCGGCCAAATTGACGCGTGCGGCAATCCAGATGCCCCGGTTCAGCGGGTGCCACCGCCGGGCGCGGTCTACGTTCAGTTGCAGCTCGGACCACGGATTGGTCTTCTCGAGCACTTCTCGCATCGGCTCCGCGTAGAAGCGGAGCTTCGAGAGCGCAAGCACCCCGTAAGAATCGATCCAGGCGTTGGGTCCGCCGACCGATTGCTCCGTGTGGCCTCTCATTTCCGGCGGGAATTGCGGCACCCGGTGCAGCCGGAGATAGGCGCGGCGCACCAGATTGCTCAGCCGCAGTCCGGGCAGGAGGTCAAGGAAATCCAGAGCCTTGGCAGCCTTGTACCAAGGATATCCGACAAGCCACTCGTCAGCCCCTTCCCCGGTGAGAACAACCTTTTGGCCGCAACCATGAACGCGCTTTGCCAGCTGCAACAAAGCCGCGCATGACGTGTCGATCACGGGAGCTTCGGCGGCCTGGATCAGCCGAGGATAAGTCTCCAGGGCGTCGTCGGCGCGGAATTCCTGCACGATCGGCGGCTTGGCGCCGATATGCCGTGCCGCGAGATTAGCAGCGCTGAGCTCGTCGAGTTCGGGAGCATCGACTCGAATGGTGTAAGTGTTGATCGCCGGGCCCTTGAGGTGGCAGGCCAGGGCGACGATGAAGCTGGAGTCAACGCCACCCGACAAATAGGCGCCCACCGGTACGTCCGCCCGCAGTCTCTTCTCGACGGCCTTCAGCATCACCTCTTCGAAGCCATCTACCAGACGGCGGGGGTTTCCTCCCGGATCCTCTTCACCACGGTCCGGGAAATCCATCTCCCAGTAGGCGCGCTCCTTGATGACGGGCGAGGCACGACCGTTTCCCGGGATGATTTGCAGGTAACGTGCAGGAGGCAGGAGATGAACGCCCTCAAAGCACGTCACCGGGGCCGGCAGGGCGGAGAAAGTGAAGACGCGATCGATCCCGCGCAGGTCGGGCCGGGCCGGCACCATACCAGAGGCCAGCAGCGCCTTGATTTCGGAGGCGAACAGAAGCCAGTCGCCCTGGCGTGTCCAGTAGAGCGGACATATTCCAAAACGGTCCCGTCCAAGAATCAATTTTTGCTCGCGCTCGTCCCACAAGGCTACGGCGAATTGGCCCCGCAGTTGGATGAACATTTCCTCGTGACTCTCTTCCCATAGGTGCGGAATCACTTCGGTGTCGCAGTGGGTGACGAATCGATGTCCGCGCGTTTCGAGCTCGCTTCTCTGCTCGATATAATCGAACAATTCGCCGTTGAAAACGACAGATACGCTCCGGTCTTCATTGGCGACGGGCTGCTGGCCATCCGCCAACCCGACGATACTGAGCCGTCGCGAGGCCAACTCCACCCCACGACGCCGGAAATATCCCTCCTCATCCGGGCCGCGATGCACCAAAGCTTGGGCCATCAGTTTTGCGATGCCCTCGGGCACCGTCCGTTGCCCTAGAAGATCCAGAATGCCTGCAATGCCACACATATTGTTTTTACCCTCTATAGTTTAGGGCTTGCCTGCCAAGCCACCGTTTTGCCAAAACTTCTCACCCTCTTGATAGGGAGGGCTAGCGGCCTCAGAAAAAAAGGGC
This sequence comes from uncultured Verrucomicrobiae bacterium, assembly GCA_963810765.1. Classification (GTDB taxonomy): domain Bacteria; phylum Verrucomicrobiota; class Verrucomicrobiia; order Chthoniobacterales; family Terrimicrobiaceae; genus DASTFP01. The sequence goes on along the minus strand of CAWEOV010000004.1, from coordinate 98,686 downwards.
TGACGCCCGGGGCAAGATCGATTCCAGTCTCAGTTCCTCCAGATAATCTTATGCATAAAGAAGGTATCGCCATCATAGGAATCGGTTGCCGGTTCCCCGGCGGCGTAAACGACGCTGAATCATTTTGGAAACTTCTCGTTGAAGGGCGCGAGGCGGTGTGCGATGTGCCTCCGGACCGCTGGAATATAGAGCGGTTTTACGATCCGGAGCCGGGTCTGGCCGGAAAATCCATCGCCCGGCGCGGTGGATTTGTGGATGGGATCGACCAATTCGACCCGCAGTTCTTCGGAATCTCGCCCCGCGAAGCCCCCTATGTGGATCCGCAGCACCGGCTCCTTTTGGAGACGGCCTGGGAGGCGATGGAGGATGCGGGCATTGTGTTGGATTTAGAGCGGGGGACAGACCTTGCGCTGTTCGTTGGGATTTCTCACAATGACTACCAAGTCATCCAGGGCAGCCCGTGGGACTCCTACGGCATCAGTCCGCATTCTCCGACCGGGACAGCGCATAGCATTGCAGCCAACCGCATTTCCTATTGCTTCAATTTGCGCGGGCCGAGCGTCGCGCTGGATACGGCGTGTTCGTCCGCACTGACCGCGGTGCATATGGCATGCGAGCATATTTGGGCGGGCCACGGAGACGCAGCCCTGGCAGGGGGGGTGACGGTGATGATTACGCAGGGCGGCTTCATTGGGTTTTCGCAGGCTGCGATGCTTTCGCCGGACGGGCATTGCAAAGCATTCGACGCGTCTGCCAACGGATTCGTGCGGGGCGAGGGGGCGGGGATGTTGGTCCTCAAACGGCTCTCCAACGCCATCGCGGACGGTGATTCCATCGATGCGGTGATCGTTGGGACGGCCATGAATCAGGACGGGCACACCAATGGCATCTCGCTTCCCAGCGCGGAGGCTCAAGCGCGCCTTGTGCGCGACGCATGCAAGCATGCTGGAATTGATCCTTCCCAGATCGGTTTTGTCGAGGCCCACGGCACCGGCACGGCGGTGGGGGATCCGATCGAGGCTCATGCGCTGGCCGAGGCTCTCTGCGCGGAGCGCTTGGTCGCCGCGCCATTGGCCATCGGGTCGGTAAAGACGAATCTGGGCCATTTGGAAACTGCGGCAGGGGTAGCCGGCCTGGTCAAGGCGGCGCTGGTGCTCAAGCACGGACAGATTCCCGCTAGCCTGCATTTTGAAAAGCCCAATCCGCATATTGACTTCACTGCTCTGAAGCTTCGCGTGCCGACCGCGCTGGAGGCCTTTCCTAAAACTGGCGGCGTCCGGATGGCGGGAGTCAATTCATTCGGGTTCGGGGGTTCAAATTCCCATGTGATTCTCGCGGAGCCGCCTCCGCGCCTGCACGCGATGGCTTTGGCTTTCGACTCCGGCCGCTCGTGGCCGCTCATGCTATCCGCCCGCTCCGAGGGAGCGCTGCGCGCCTCGGCGTCGCGGTTGAGCGACTGGCTGGAGGAAAAGGGCAAATCCAACGGCGAGTCACCGCTGCTGCCTGATCTCACTTACACGCTCGGGGCCAGACGCAATCACCACCAACACCGTCTTACTGTTGTCGCGAGCTCGCCCGCGGAGACGATTCAGGAACTGAGAGCCTACGCGTTGAGTCAGGCTGCCCCGAAGGTCAGGACGGCTTTCACGCCAAGGCGCGAGCACCCGCCCCGCGTCGCCTTTGTCATGAGCGGCCAGGGTCCTCAATGGTGGGGCATGGGACGCGAACTCATGCAGCGCGAACCGATTTTCCGGAGGATGATCGAGGCGTGCGACGCTAGCATGCGCCGGTGGGAATATTCCCTGCTCGAGGAGCTTGGCCGCCAGGAAACGGCCTCACAGATGCATCGCACGGAAATCGCGCAGCCAGCCATTTTTGCGATGCAGGTGGCGCTTGCAGAACTATGGAAATCGTGGGGCGTGCAGCCGGCCGCTGTAACCGGCCACAGTGTTGGCGAAATAGCCGCGGCGTGCGTCGCGGGAGTGTTTAGTTTGGAGCAGGCAGCGCGGGTGATCGTGCTGCGGGCGCGGTTCATGGACGATTGCGCGCGGGGAGAAGGAACGATGCTCGCGGTGGGCCTTGCAGAAGACGAAGCGCGCGCGATCATGGCGCCGCACAGCCGCACCGTGACCATAGCGGCGTTTAACGGTCCCCGCTCGCTCACTCTGTCCGGGCCTCGCTTGTCGCTTGAGGCGATTGCCGCCGAGCTGGAGCAGCGGAGCGTTTTCGCGCGGCTCGTGCGCGTGGATCACCCTTTCCACCATCCCTTGATGCAGCCCGCTTCTGAGGAGTTGGAGGCAGCGCTCGGCGATCTCGCGCCCAAGGAAGAGAACGTTCCATTTTTTAGCACGGTAACAGGGCGGAGGCATTCCGGCGGAGAGTGTGATGCTGCTCATTGGGGACGAGGTGTAAGGCAGCCCGTGCAGTTCGCGCCTGCCGTCGGTGCATTGGCTGACTTCGGCGTGGATCTATGGCTCGAAATCAGCGCGCATCCGGCCCTTTTGGTCTCGATCCAGGAATGCCTGTCGGCGCGCGGCGAAAAAAGCATCGTTGTGGCCTCCGCGAGGCGCGAACGCGAGCACGAATCGATGCTGGAGACGGCGATGGATTTGCACCGCTCCTGCGTGGCTCTTGATTTCGCGGCCATGACCCCTTCGCGGCGCTTGCTTTCCCTTCCGGCATATGCTTGGGACAAGAGCCGTTGGTGGAACGAGTCCAGCGATTGGCGCGAGGGCCGGTTAGGGCCCGGCGGCCGCGGGTTGCTCGATACGCGGCTGCCTCGCGCAACGCCCCACGTGGATTGCGCGGCTCGACGGCCGGCAAATGGCGTTCCTGAAGGATCACCGGGTCGAGAACCTTACAATTTTTCCCGCGACCGCGTTCGTCGAGATGGCGCTCGAGGCGGGGGTGCAATTGTTCGAGGGACGGCCTTTCATCATAGAGGACTTCGAGATTCGCAAACCGCTCATTCTGCCCGATCCGCCGTCCGGACTGTTGCTGGAGTTGACCTACGAGCCTGGAGCGCGCACTTTCGCGATCCAGAGCCGGCTCGAGCAGGGTGTCGCATGGTCGGTCCATGTTGTCGGTTCTTTGCGTGGCGAACGCACCGATTCCTCGTTCGTCGCATCGGCGTGGGACGATCCGAATGAGGTCGACTTGGAACCAGTCGAGCTGGGCGAATTTTACGGCCGACATGAGTGATTTGGGACTTCGCTACGGTGAGGAGTTCCGGCCGATTCGTGAACTGTCGGCTGGCGCGGGCAGATCGGCTGGCAAGGTTTCGTTGTCCGACGGGATTGCTCACCGTGCGGGCGAGTATCAATTGCACCCGGTTCTTTTTGATGGCGCGCTACAAGTCTTTTCCGCGGGGGCGGCGACTGTCGAAGGGCGCAAGGGGCGGCTGAAATTGCCCGTGCGCTTTGCCAAAATTTTGTTTCTGCGCTCGCCCGGAGCCTCCAGCCTGGTCCGCGCAGGAGTGCAACAGTTCAGCGAAGAATTCGTCGAAGGGAAGCTTTGCCTTTATGACGGGGCAGGCAAGCCTTGTGTTCTTGTGGATGGCTTCCGAGCCATCAGCGTCTCAGGTGCGCGTCGATCAGGCGCACCGGGAGGTCGCGACATCCTCTACAACGTCTCATGGGAGCGCACGCCGGCCAGCAGCGCGCGGCCGTCAATTCAGAAGCCAGTCCCACTGTCTCGGCTGCAAGAGGTAGCCCGGGAGACGCTCGAGCAGGTGATCGCAACGCGGGGTCGCGCCAAGCTCGAAGCCTCGATGGCCGCGTGTGATGATCTCGCGGCAGCGCAGCTCGCGCGCGGGCTTCGAGAGATGGTCTCAAGCAGACTCTTGACGGCATCTTCCCTTGGCGTGGCAGAAGGGATGCGGCCGATTTTCGAGCGGCTGCTAGACGGACTTTCGCAACGCGGATTGCTTGAAAAAAACGCCACCGGCTATCAGTTAACTCCGGCGTTTGACAATGCGGCGGATTCGGCCCGGGAAGCATTGCGGTCATTCATCTCGAAGCATTCCGGCCATCTCACCGAGGGTCTGCTCTGTGCCGCGAACTGTTCGGAACTCGGAGCCATCCTGCGCGGTGAAAAGGAGGCGGTCCAGATCCTGTTCGCGGGAGCGGGAGCGGATTTGCTGGATCAATTCTACGGTGACGGGCTTTTCACCAGCCACTGGCTGGCGGCAATTGCGAGTGCGGTCCAGGAAGCCGGCCGCCATCTTCCCGAGGGCCGCGGACTCCGCATCCTGGAGGTTGGGGCTGGCACGGGTGGATTGACCTCGCACGTGCTGCCGCTACTCGAGCGCGGCCTGCACTCCTACACGTTCAGCGACGTGTCTGCGGCATTCTTCGCCGGGGCAATGCAGAAGCTGGCGGCATTTCCTGAGGTGGAGTTCAAAATCTTCGATCTTGAAAAGCCGGGCGCCGAACAGGGCTTCGAGGCCGGCGCGTTCGATCTCATTCTCGGCACCAATGTGCTCCATGCCGTCAGCGAAGTGCGTGTCGCCTTGGAGCACATTCACGAACTGCTGACGCCGGGCGGCAGTCTCCTATTCCTTGACATCGCCACACCGCAGTTGTGGACGGAATCGGTCTTCGGTGTCACCAGCGGTTGGTGGCGCTTCACGGATCGAGACCTACGTCCGTTCCATCCGTTGCTTGAACGTTCGCAGTGGGAGGCGGTGCTGCGGGAGACGGGATTTAGCGAGACGGCCTCCCTGCCTGGGTTGATTGGTCCCACGGGCGGTGAAGGACAAATCGGCCTCTTCGCGCGCAAAGCCTGGGATGAATCCACTTCCGGCAATTCGGCGCCGATGGAGACGCTCGCAGAGTTGCCCGGAGAAAGCTCGTGGCTCATCTTCGCGGACGGCTCCGGGCTTGGCGACCGGTTGGCTTCGCGACTCCGCGCATCGGGTGCGCGATGTCGCGTCGCGCGCCGCGGCGCCGATTTTGCGCCTGACGGGTTAGACGTCTTCACGCTCCGTGCCGAGGCGCCCGAGGATTGGAAGCAGCTTCTTGAAGTGTGTGCCGGGGACGCGCCGCCGCAGCGTTTGGTCTATCTATGGGTTTTGGACGAGCCGGCAGAAGGCAGTACGGCGCTGATGGGCACCGACGCATTGCTCCACCTCACTCAGGCTATTGAGAACACTGGATCAATGGACAAGCTTCGTATTGATCTTATTACGCGAGGAGCGCAACCGGTGGGCCGGAAGGCGCATGCGGTAGCAGTCGCGCAGGCGCCTGCCATTGGGTTGCTGCGCGTGATGCTCAGCGAGCACGTCAACTTCGCTTGCCGTGGGATTGACCTCTCGCCAGATTCCTCTCCAGACGACGCCTTTCTGTGGAGTGAACTTCTGCGGAACGATTCGGAGCGTGAAGTCGCCTTTCGCGGTGAAGCGCGATACGTGCAGCGCCTCGGCCGCGGCCGGCCGCAGCGCGAGCAATGGCTCGATTCCGATGTGCCGTTGCGGCTCGAGTCCCGCGACCGAGGGCATCTTGACACGCTGCGTTTCGTGCCTTTTTCCGCTCCACTCTGCGGACCCGGTCAGGTGCTGATCGAAGTCAAAGCGGCGGGAATGAATTTTCGTGATGTTCTCAAGGCGCTCGCCCTGTATCCCGGCGAGGCGCCCGATGCCCGGGTCTTCGGTGACGAAGTGGCCGGCATCGTGAAGTCGGTCGGCGCCGGAGTCCTCCACGTCGCGCAAGGAGACCGGGTGTTCGGCATCGCGGCGTTCGGGCTTGCCACCCACACCCTCGCGCGGGCTGGCGACGTGCGGCGTATCCCGCCCGATCTGTCGTTCGACGAGGCCGCCACTCTCCCCGTCGTGTTCATGACCGCCTTGCACGCGCTCAAAAACGTGGCGCGGATTCGGGCCGGCGAGCGGATTCTTATCCACGCGGGCGCTGGTGGTGTGGGAATGGCGGCCATCCAAATCGCGCAACACTTGGGCGCGGAGGTTATTGCCACCGCAGGGAGCCCAGCCAAGCGCGCGTTGCTGGAAACGCTGGGAGTCAAACATGTGATTGACTCGCGCCGCGCTGATTTTGCAGATGCCGTCATGGCATTGACGGCCAGGCGCGGCGTGGACGTCGTCCTGAATTCGCTCGCAGGCGAAGCGATTCCGATGGGGCTTTCCTGCCTGGCGGAGTTCGGCCGGTTCATCGAGATCGGCAAACGCGACATCTATCAAAACACCCGCATCCCACTTTGGCCCCTGCGACGGAATGCGTCCTTTCACGTGGTCGCCATGGACGCCGTGTTCAGTGGGGACGAGGAGCTTGCGCGGCAGCTGCTTGAAGAGATCGCGGAAATGATCGAGCAGGGTGCGCTCGCGCCCCTGCCGTTCCGCTCGTTTCCCGCGTGCCGTATTGACGCGGCGTTTCGTCTCATGGCGCAGGGCAAGCACCTGGGCAAAGTCGTGGTGGCGTTTCCAGAAACCTTCGTTCCGCGTCGCGGTGAGCCCTTGCCGCCATCCTTTGCGGTCAGGAACGATGGCTGTTACTTGATTACCGGCGCGTTTGGCGGCTTCGGCAAGGTGCTGGCGCTGTGGCTGGTCGAGTGCGGCGCCCGGCACCTGGTATTAACGAGTCGAAGCGGCGCCGTGACACCGGACGCCGAAGCCTTTGTGCAAAATCTTCGCGAGCGTGGCGTGGAAGTGAAAGTCGTGCGGGCGGATGTCGGCTCGGCCGGGGACGTCGCGCGGCTCGGCGCGGAAATCCGCGCAGGCGATCATCCGCTCAGGGGAGTCTTTCATCTGGCGATGGTCATCGACGACGCGCCGCTTGCTTCACTCACGCGCGACCGCATGAGCGCCGTCATGGCACCGAAAGCCCAAGGCGCGTGGCTGCTGCATAAGGAGACCCGCGATATGGAACTGGACTGCTTCGTGATGTTCTCATCCGTCTCGAGCATCTTTGGCAATCCAGCGCAGGGCAACTATGCGGCCGCCAATGCCTTTCTCGATTCGCTGGCTCACTATCGACGCGCCCTTGGCATGCCAGCCCTTACGGTGAACTGGGGCGTTCTGGGCGGTGACGGCTATGTGGCCCGCAATGAGCGGGTCGCCGAGTTTCTCGCACGGCAGGGAACGACGCCAATTTCGCCAGGGGAAGTCGTGGCATTGCTGGAATCGTTCCTAACGACGGGCATCGCCCAAGTGATGGCGATTCGAGTGGATTGGGCCAAATGGCGGCAGTTCTTCCGCGGCTTGCAGGAAAATCCGCTGCTGGGAGACATTCTCGCTTCAGGCGTCGAAAACCAGGAGGCCGCCGGCGCGACCGGTGACTGGCGTCTGAAGATCGAATCGGCTGCACCGGAAGAACGGGAGGGTATCCTGGCGCAGGCGATTCGCGATGTCGTGGGGTCCGTGTTGCGTGTGAAACCGGAGAGCTTGCGCGACGACCAGCCGCTCACGGACCTCGGGCTGGATTCCTTGATGGGCGCAGAAATCGAAAACTCGATCGAGAGCGCCATCGGCGTGGGTCTCCCGCCGACGAGCTTGATGCGCGCGCGCACCATCGGACAGATCGTGACCTTGATCGCCGGGCACATGGGTGCCACGACGGTCGGCGGATCGCCCCCGCAGCCGGCGGTGCCCGCGACTCCAGCGCCTGCGGAAGATGTGGACGTCGAGGCGCTTTCCAACGAAGAAATTGATCGGTTGCTCGACGGTGGAAGCGGTTTGGGTGCCGATCCTGAAATCAACGAAGCGCCGTCAGATGTTCGAACTTGATACATCGCCATGTCCGAGGACAGACGAACGCGGCTAAAGCGCTGGCTGGAGAGCGGAGAGATCAATCTTCAGCCACTGACATTTGCCCAGCGGGAGTTGTGGGAAGCGTCGCCAGTATCGCCACCCGATGTGTCGAATCACATCTGCGCATTCATCGAGGTCCGGGGCTTGCTCGCGCAGCAGGACTGCGAGGCGGCGATGCAACGCGTAGTGGACCGGCAGGAAGTAATGCGGCTTTCCATATTGCCCGGCAAGGATCGGCCCGTGCAGATGATCCGGGCGAGCAGCCCGCCCAGGATGCGGTTCCACGAGCTTTCACGCCGGCGGCCAGAAGCGATCGAAGAACTGATGCAGGAAACCTTCAGCGAGCCATTCGATCTCGTGCAGGGTCCGCTCTATCGCGCGACTGTTCTGCGGCTTGGTGCCGACGACCATTTGCTGGTCCTGGCCATTCATCATGCCATTGCCGACGGCTGGACTCTCGGCGCTTTCGTGCGGGACTTGTGTGAGGCTTATGTACTGGGGCGGGTGGGTGCGCCTGCCGGACTTCCTCCCGTGCAGCTCTCCTACAGCGCATGGGGCGCTGCCGAGCGCGCCTTTTGGCAGCCGGTTGAAATTGATCAGCGCGTTCCTTTCTGGCGATCCCACTTGGCGGGAGCACAGCGGCTTTGGACCGCTCCTGTCGATTCACAGGTCATGTCGAGTCCGCTGCAGCGATCGATCTCGCTCATCCCCGCCAATCTCGGGCGCGCCGCGCGGGAAATCGCCCGACGCAACGGCGCCACACTTTTCAGCATGTTACTGACAGCATTCCGCGTCGCTCTCTCACGCTGGACGGGCGCGACGGACATCGTCGTTGGAACTCCTGTGGCGAACCGAAGCCAGCAGGCCGTGCGCGGGACGATGGGCTACTGTGCGGGCATCGTTCCGCTTAGGGGACACGTCGAGCACGACCGGCCCCTCGCCGATGGTCTTCGAGCCGTGCATCAGGCATCAATTGATTGCTTCGCCAATGCCATTCCCTTTGTCGAACTCGGCCGCGCACTTGGCGATCCGCCCTCGCCAGGGCATACCCCGATCTTTGATGTGCGTTTTGCATTGCAAAATCATCCGCTCCCGTATGCCGCGGTGCCGGGTCTGTCGGTCCGGCTCAAAATGCGTTCCACTGGCACGTCCCGCTTTCATCTCGGTTGCGAAATCACAGAAAATGGCGAGGCTTTGGAGGTGGTCTGGCTATTTCGACCGAAATTGTTTCCCGAAGCTGAAATTCAAGAATTGAGCTCTCTGTTTGAGGCTGTGTTGGCAGGCGTTTCTCGCTCGCCCGATAGCCGGACGGCTGCCCTGACGATCTGACGCTGATGAACACTACTTCAACCACAGAAGATATGACGGAACCGGAAGAGCCTCACTGGCTGAGTAGGGAGGCCTTCCAGTTGCTTATAATTATTTTCTTCGTCACGCAAGCTGCGCTGGGCTTCGCCGTCTATCGCGGCTTCTATTGGCTGGCGGTGCCGCTGGTCCTCATTTCGAGCCATCTCATGCACGGAATGTTGATCGGGTTGCACGAAGCGTCTCATGGCCTTCTGAGAAAGAGCCGCCTTCTCAATGAAATAGATGGCACGATTATCGGCGCCTTCGGCTTCATGAGCTTCAGCCTCTACCGGGTTGTGCATCAATCGCACCATGCGCACCTTGCGACCGAGCGGGACGAGGAACTCTGGCCCTTCGTGAAGCCCGCAGTGCCACGCCGGGCTCGAATCCTGGCCGCCGTTCTCGAACTCACCGTTGGCTTGCTGTACACCCCGTTTCTATTCGTCCGGGCGTTTTTGCGGACCGGCTCCACGATTCGGAAAAAGGACTTGCGCCGTCGCATTTGGGTTGAGTTCTTATTGGCCGCCGGCCTGTGGATTGTCATCTTCGCGGCGATTTCATGGTGGGATGTGTGGAAGTATTTCCTTTGGATGTACCTGGCGCCGGCCTGGCTTGCCGCGAACATGCAGAGCCTGCGCAAGTATATTGAACACCTTGGGCTCACCGGATCGACGGTGAACAGTTCCACCCGGAGCATCGTGTCTGATGATTGGCGGGGCCGGCTCGTATCTTTCACGCTGCTCCACGAGCCTTATCATGGCGTGCATCATCGGCATGCGGGACTCCCGCACGCAAAACTGCCTCAGTTTGTCGCGGTGCTCGTGCCCGCTAACCCAGGCGACTGCGCCCCTTTCCCAAGTTATTGGCACGCCTTTCTGGACTTGTTCCGCAGTCTGGCTGACCCTCGAGTGGGAGCCCAGTGGCGCGCCGCGAGTGCGGGAGGCGAGCGGAAGCTGGCCAAGGCAGCTTAAGCGAACGTCACCCTCGATTTGTTCAATCCCGCCTCTTCGGCCATGAAGCAATCATCGCCAAATCCCGGGATTGACACCGCGGCTTGCGTGTTCGAGGCGACGGGGCTGAGAAAGGATTTCGACGATGGCCAGGTGCAAGCGTTGCGCGGAGTGGATTTTCGAATCGAGCAAGGTGAATTCGTAGCCCTTACCGGTCCGAGCGGTTGCGGGAAGACCACATTGCTTCAGATGCTTGGCGCGCTCGATCGGCCCTCCGCGGGCACCTTGCGTTATCGAGGAAAATCGATAGCAGAGCTGCCTGACCCGGCGGCGTATCGCGCCCTTGAGATCGGCTTCATCTTCCAGGCGTTTCATCTGCTCCCCACATTCACGGCGGTCGAAAACGTGCAGATACCGATGTTCGAATCGAATCGGCCTCGGTCGGAAAGGAAGGATCGTGCCATCGCGTTGCTCAAGGCCGTCGGGCTGGAGCATCGCCTTGACCATTTCCCTTCCAAACTCTCGGGCGGAGAGAGGCAGCGTGTCGCCATAGCTCGGAGCCTTGCCAATGGCCCTTCCGTGCTGGTTGCGGACGAACCCACGGGAAATCTGGACAGCGTGAACGCGCAGCTCATTCTCGATCTCATCGTGCAGCTGCACCGGGAGCAGAACATGACACTGGTGCTGGTGACACACGACATGTCCGTTGCCCGGCGTGCATCGAGAGCTTTGCTGATGAAGGACGGTCAGATCGTGTCAGATCAGGGATCGACGATGCCTTCCACCGGAAACTGACCATGACTTTTTTTTCAGTAGTTGTGCGCGGTTTAATGCGGCGCCCAGTGCGAACCGGCCTGACCCTCGTTGGCATCTCCATCGGCATTGGCGCGGTCGTGGCGCTTGTGGGTATCTCGCGGGGCTTTGAGAAAAGCTGGGAGGTTGGATTGAGTGCGCGGGGCACCGATGTGGTCGTCAGCAATATGAGCACTTCGCTTACTCCGAAGCCGTTCAGCATCTCTGTGCGCGATCGCATCGCCCAACTCCCGCACGTGGAGGCCACCTGTGCCCTAATGGTGGAATTGATGAGCATTGAGAACTCGCAACTCATGATGTTATCCGCACGGGAGTGGGATGGGTTTTCGTGGAGTAACCTCAAATTGGTCTCTGGACGAATGCCTCGCGACGCCTCTGAAGCCGCCGTTGTTTTGGGCCAGACGGCGGCGGACGTGCTTAAGAAAAAGGTCGGTGATCCCATTCAGATTGAGGCCACCGAAGTCACCGTGGTCGGAATCGTAAGTGGCGGCGCGCTGGTCGAGGACGGGTCGGTCATTCTCTCCCTGTCGCTGTTTCAGGAAATCACGGGAAATGAGGGCAAGATTAACGTCATAGATATTCGCGTTACTCCCTCGACCACTGAGGAAGAGGTCAAACGGCTTTGTGAGCAGATCCACAACCTTGCGCCGGAGGTTCGGGCCGTGACGGTGAGCGAACATTTGAGCAGCAGCCAGGGCTATCGGATGGTTCGAGCCATGAGCTGGGGCACCTCTCTGCTGGCCGTGCTTGTCGGCGTCCTCGGGGTGACGAACACGATGCTCATGACCGTGTTTGAGCGCACTCACGAAATCTGCGTTTTGCTCGCCATCGGCTGGAAGCGCTCTCGAATCGTCCGAATGGTCCTTTGGGAATCCGCCTTGCTCGGATTTCTCGGTGGCGTGTTGGGCGTTTTGATAGGCGCGGCCGGGGTGAAGATATTAGAAACCACGCCCGCCATCCGTGGACTCCTCGAGCCGGACTTGAGCGTCGGACTTCTGGCGACGTCGGTGGCGATAGCCGTTTTCGTCGGCGTGGTCAGCGGCCTCTATCCTGCGTGGCGCAGCTCCCGGCTCACACCGGGCCCGGCCTTGCGTGGCTGAAATTCACAACCGGTGAAACTCCGCCTGCGAATTCTCTAATGGAACCATCTTGACCAATGATATTTCGCCTTGCCGCCGCCAGCTTCAGCCTCGCACTCCTCGCTTCCTCCGCCCGGTCCGTTGACCCTGCGCCGTCGGCCCTCTCGGCGGCAGACTTGGCCTCCCGCCTGAGTGCCTGGCAGCAGGACGGCGCGTCCTATGCGCGTCTGCGCATGGAGGTGAAGCAGCCGCCCGGCACGACCAAAAGCGCGCTCCAAATTCAGATCAAGGCCCGCCGCACGAAAATGAACACCGAAGTCGTTTACCAGATTCTTTGGCCCAAGGAGCGGAAGGGAGAGGCGGTGCTTCTGCGGAAAACAAGGGACAGGTCCGCAAGCGGATCAATCTTCGTTCCGCCCGACACCGTGCGCCCCATCGATGCCTCGGAAATGAAAGAGCCTTTGTTCGGCAGCGACCTTTCCTACGAGGATCTCGTCGATAACTTCTTTGCATGGGAACAGCAGGCCATTGTCGGAACCGAGGACGTGGACGGGGTTACCTGCCAGATCCTTGAATCAAAGCCTGGCAAGAGTGATCGATCGTCGTTCGCCAGTGTGAAAACTTGGGTGGACACGCGCCGGCTCGCTCCGCTCCGCATCGAGAAATATATGGCGCCAGGCCGGCCGGCACGGCGTATCGACACGGCCGGCGTGGTGACCGACGACATCGGCCGCCAAATCCCGGCCAATTTGACTGTGCGCGGATCACGAAAAGACTCCGTTACCGAGCTGGACGGCTCGCGCATCAAGCACGATGTGACCTATACCGATCGTCAATTTACACCAGAGGCCCTCAAGGAAGTAACGATCCCGCGCTCCAGCCCCGACTAGCCCCGGCGCATGAGCGTTTCATCTTGGCCCTTGCCTGGGTAGCGCGGCTTGCCAACCGCCTGCCACCGGTAACTGTTCGATCTTCCCAGCAAAAGAGATGCACGAAAATCCTCTCGGCATCCTGCGAGCATTTGCTCGACAATGAAGGCCCGATGACCGCTTGGACGATTGGCCATTCGACGCGGGCGCTTGCAGATTTCATCGACGCGTTGCGCTCGCACCGGATCGAAAGTCTGGCGGAACGCGGCATTTCGCGGCTACGCCGATTACATGGACACACCGGAATTCGCGCACGCCATGAGCCGGCTCACGACTCTGGCGAGCGGGCAGCGAACCGCGATCATGTGCGCCGAAGCCGTATGGTGGCGCTGCCATCGTTCGCTAATTTCGGACCTCCTGAAGGCGTGGGGCTGGACAGTTATCCACATCCTTGATGCGAAGAAGACACAGGATCATCCCTTCACGTCTGCGGCACGACTGGTTGATGGAGTGCTGAGCTACGAGCGTCCGGCAATCCAGACGCCTCTCTGGTGATGCTGGCTTGGCGCGCCACAGCGGTTGATAAAGTGTAAGAAGTCCGCGCCTGAAAAGGCACTGAATTGGAGAGGCTTGCGAAATTTCTGTATTCCCTATGCGTGTTCCGGGATGCCCCGATGGCGTAGTCGGGGTTGCTATTGATACGCGCGGTCCCCGTTTAAAACGATCCACGTATATCCGTAAGAAACTTTTTATGGAGTTGATAAGCCAACCAACTATGAAACTTAAAAGCACACTACTTGGCATCGCATGCGCGATTGTCACCCCGGTGGTCTTCGCCCAAACCGAAACCACCACTACCACCACGACTACCACAACAAGCACTGGAACAATCACCGAGTATTCGCCCGGCTCTGCTTTTGTCGTCAAGGAAACGAGTGGCCCAGTCAGCTACCGTTACGGCGAAAAGGTCACTTATGTGACGCGAAGTGGCAAAGCCTTAACAGACGATGAGGTTCGTACCCGCGTTAAGGTTGGTACGCCGGTGAATGTGCTGTACAGCACGGAGGGGGACAACCGGATTATAGATCGCGTCGAAATCGATGACGACGGCGAGGTCGAAGTCGAAGTCGACGATTAACAACGCAGTCGCAATAGACAGCGAAAACCCGCTCGCGAAGCCATTCGCGGGCGGCAATGGTATTTCCGACGACCTCGACCGGGCCCCTCCGGTCGAGGTGTTGGTGGACTGTGCCGAGCCGCGCTGGGTTATTTAGAACATTTCCTTGAGAATCGACTTCGTTGTAGAAGCCCTTGCGCCAAGGGCTTGAATAGGCAAGGCGGATGGCACAACCGCCTCCACAACCCCCATAAACGCCGTTGCCATTTTGTAGAATCTATTTGAGCATTTGCTCTGTTTGAGAGCGGGGAGGGTTGGTTTGGCAGCCTTTATAACCCTTTTCGTGCTCTTAGAAGGGGTTGTTAGGCGCTCGGTCGCTGAATCGCCGGTAGCGCTCTCAATCATTCGTCTTTTCAAGCGATTTTCTCTGCGATCTCGGCGAAACGGTCAGACTCGAATATAACCTGGGAGCCGGTGCAGCGGAAGACATTGCCAGCAAACTCCTCGCCTTCTATGACCAAGCTTGCATCGCCCACGCTGGGCGAGGCGTGCTGATTTGCCACGTCCCCCGTGACGAACGCACCGCCTTCGGACTTAGCGGTCAGATTCTCCAACTCGATCCTACGAACATCCTGAATAAGATAGCCAGTTTTCATACTAGTTAAGGGTTCGCAGTCGGAGCCGGATGTGGGTGCAAAAAAGGAAATCTTTTTCCCATTGCTAAGCCTGATGCACTTGGCAGCGTGCTGCGGGCCCGCAAGCGGTGGAGTTTCGTTCTGTGGGAGGGGCATGATGTTCTCATCTGACGCGTACGCGACTATCAAAGGAAAGGGCCTTACCGGCTCCCGGATCGCCTTGCAAAATCGCGTTAGGCACCCGGAAATATTTTCAGATGGAGGGCTTCAATCCGGACATCCATCAATAGTCCTGGCTGCGATACAACAGCATGACTAAACTCGAAATAAAAGGCAACTGGAACGAAATCAAGGGCAAGTTAAAGCAGAAATATGGAGAGCTTACCGACGACGACCTTACCTTCGCGGAGGGCAAGGAGGACGAATTGCTTGGCCGTCTTCAACAGCGGCTTGGCAAGAGCAAAGAGGAGGTTCGAAAAGCAATCGAAGAAGCATGACGACCATTGTTGGAATTTTTGACGAAAACGGGGACATTGATAAAGTCGCCGAGCAGCTAGCTGGTTCCGGAGTCGACGCCAGCATCTACGACGACTCCTTGGTAACAGAAAAGGCGGGAAGCATCGATCCCGCTGTTCCGACACTTGCTCCAGGTGCTGTTCCGACGGTCGTTTTGGGCGCTGATGAACCCAATTTGTTGGATGGGCGAGACAGTGACACCGTTGTTCGAGCCTTTAAACGCCGCCTTGGTGATTACGACCTTTCTGACGAGGAGATGGAGGCGTATGCCACGACCTTCCTTCATAAAGGCAAGTTCGTTCTAGTTAAAGTCGACGACGATCAAGCCGAACAGGTCATGAAGATCTTAAACGATTCCGGGGCCACGCGGGTAAATAGGCACGATTAGGCAGCATCTGTTAGCAGCGGAAGCCTGGCAAACGCCAAGTTGCGCGTGATGGGGGCACAAGAGGGACTGAGCATGGGAGATTCTTCGCAGCCGGATGTGGACGCTACAAGATCCTCCTAGGAAAAGCTTGTGACTCGTCAATTGTCGGCGGGGACGCCGTATTTTGCCCAAGTCGTTTGAGTTAGCACGGCGCTGGCGCTTGATGGGCAGTCATCGGGCGATTTAAAGATAGACTAAGCCAGGCGGAATGCGCTCGACCTACTTGCTTAATCCTGCACGACTCTCACGCCGCCCCCGCGATGGACAAGAAAACAACGTCGACTTGGTTTGCTCTTCGAAATTCTGCATTTTGCCGCCTATGGCTGGCGAGCGTGTTGTCGGGCACGTTCCTTTCGGCGCAGGATGTCACATCAACGTGGCTGATCAATGACCTGGGTGCCTCCTCTTTTTTGCTCTCCATCGTGGCAACGGCTGCCTCGGCGCCATTCTTTCTCTTCACACTGCCGGCCGGCGCTCTTGCTGATATCGTCAATCGACGTACCGTAATCGTTAGCGCGGTGCTCTGGCAGGGAGCTTGGTCAGCGCTTCTTGCTCTTGGCGCGTGGAAGGAGATCATAAATCCGGGCGCTGTTCTCTTTTGCATCTTTGCGCTTGGAATTGGCATAGCTTTTGCGGCTCCAGTATGGGGGGCCGTTGTCCCGGATATCGTTAGCAAAGATGAGCTGCCCTCCGCGGTCACCCTGGGAGGAGTGCAAGCCAATCTCTCCAGCATTGTAGGCCCTGCGCTGGGCGGCTTTCTGCTCCCCGTGCTTGGCGCGCCGCTTCTCATTTCGATCAATGCATCGATGTTTGTAGTAGTCGCTCTTGTCGTATTGCAGTGGAAGCCGCGCCAGAAGCGGGCGACCAGGCTTCGGGAGAATTTCGCGGAATCATTCATGAATTCGCTGCGCTATGCTCTCAACTCCCCGCGCATCAAGACCATCCTTGTCAGGAACCTCCTCTTTTCGCTCGTCATTTCCTTCGTTCCGGCGCTCCTGCCTGTAATAGCGCTCAAGGAATTGCAACTTTCCGCCGGCCAACTTGGTCTTGTCTTCACATGCGTGGGCGTCGGGTCTTTGGCAGCGGCGGTCTTCGGGCTCCCGTACCTCAGGCAGCGCATCTCGCCGAATGCGATCACTTCGATTGCGATGGCAATAGTCGCTGCGGTGCTAATAGCGATGACGTTTGTGCGCCAACCGCTTGTTTTAATGATATGCGCCGCACTTGCGGTGTGGCTTGGGCACTGGCTGGATCCGAGCTTTGGTTGGCTGCGCAGCGTGTGATGCCGGAATGGGTGCGCGGACGGATGAACGCGTTCCAAATCGTGCTGGGGCAGGGAGGTATCGCACTTGGGGCGGTTCTATTGGGAACGGGCGCAACGCATGCCGGTCTTGATCTGACTCTCACCGGCGCTGCCGTCGTCGCGCTGGCCGGGCTGGCCCTGGGGCATCGATTTTCCATCAACTTCGCCACTGAAGCGAGCGTTGAGGCGGCGCCTCTTAACACGCTGCACGATTTTCCCGTTTCTCCCCAACACGACGACGGTCCGGTTACTGTAACGATCGAATACACGATCGCGAGCGAGAATCGAGAGCGGTTTCGAATTTTGATGGAAGAAGTTCAGGCTGCGTGCCGACGCAACGGCGCGTTTCAGTGCCGGGTTGACGAAAGCCTGGATGATCCCGGCTTGTTCCGTTTGGATTACATGGTATCAACGTGGGCAGAGCATCTTCGCCAGAACATGCGAATGACCGTGGACGAGAAGCAAGTATTTGACAAAGCCTGGGAACTGCACGCGGGCGACTCAGAACCAGTAGTACGCCATTTCCTTTCAATTCAAAGATCCATATATATGAACGGTTTTAGCTTTAGCGGCCGCACCTTTGCGAATACTAGGCGAGATGAAAGTTGGTAGATGGCAGGCTTAGACTTCGTTTCTAGAGTCGTTTGTAGAGGCCTTGTGCCAAGGGCCTGTATGGGCAGGCGGTTGTCTACAACCCATCAACGCCGTCACCATTGAAACCTCTTTGGGCATCTGTATATGGATATATGCTCGAAAGCCTCCGCGCACTTCGAAGCCCTACGCATCCAACCTTGCCGCCCGCCGACCGTGACGGATCGCGCTTGAGAGAGAAATGTAATCCAGCTCCTCGTTTCGCTCAGCGCTTCGCAGCAGCAGGCCGCCCCGACTCATATCACCACGACCAACAAACTGGGAAGGGAACAGAAGCCGGCTACCCAGGACAGGGAGCAGGGGGTCGACATATTTGCCAGTCGCGACACTACCGAGCAGGACGACCTCGCAGGCCGCCGCGGCGAGTATTTCAGCCGATCGCAACAACGGTTGTGTGAATCGCGGCTCGAGGGGGTCGACGGCCACGCTCGCGAATTCGCGAAGGTCGCTGCCGCATACGCGTGTGTCTGCCGAAAGCAGACCTCGACTTGGGGTGATAATTTGCACTCCTGCAATGCCGTCAATCGGCTGCGCAAACCGCCGCGCGTAAGTCAGCTTTCCCCGGAAGTACAGCCCGCTGCAAAAGGCGAAAACATCTCCCAAGGTCGCGTCGCCGATCTGTACCTGCTGGGCAAGTTGAAAGCTGGCATCCGAGCGCGTGAGGAGTTGCGCGCGACGACCGTCAGCGCGGGCAGGTGAAAGCAAGAATATCCGGTTCACAACGGAGGGAAGATACACGCGATTGAAGATTCCCGAGGGACACGGCCGGCTTTGATCGCGGATGGAGCTTAAGAGACCGCTCGCGATAGATATCTGGGTTTAGGTTCGAATTCCGGCAATAAATCAGAATATCGACACATCAAACTCGGTTTTCGCTTTTCCGCTATTTCCCGCGTTTAAGTTTACACTGCTCTCTGCGATGGCCGTAAGCTTGCGATCAAACGCGACGTTTTCGCCGAGGATCGTCTGCAGACTATCGGCTGCCCCAGTATCGCTCAGGCGGAACGCCAATGTCCTCACTGTGCCACAGGCAGCGATTTCATAGTGCTCGATTCGCTGGGCCGCGCCGATTAGTCCAGCGTCTCGGGTATCATCATCGGCTTCGGCCAGTATGTATCTTTCTGCCTCCTTTATGAGGGCTTTCATCGCTTCGCAAGTTTCCCAAGTGGCACCTCCGGAAAGGTCTTTGAAAATTTGTTTCAAGCCTTTGACGTGCGCGCGAGTCTCGGCAAGATGGTCGGTGAAGGCCTTTTTTAGCGCTGGCGTCGTTGCGCCATCCGCCATTTTCGGGAGAGCCTCAACGATCTGATTTTCCGCACTGAAGAGACATCGAAGTTCGTTTGCGTAAAGATCACGGAGTGTTTCCAGTTTAAGTGAGCAAAGTCCCATAATTTGATCTGGTTCTTACAGGGATTCGTGTTTCCGCTGCGGGAGGATCGTCAGGAAAAGAACTGATGTGGGCGGCAAGGTAAGTGATGTTGATCCAATTCGGGTCCGACGTTCGAAAGTCTGCTAACCCGCCGTTTCGTGACCACGGCGCGATCTCTTTCGAACGTTGGAAGAAGCATGCACAAACAAATCGACAAATCTCAGCGCTTTCTGCCGGCCTCTGCATTGAAAGGGCGCGGTTTACGGGCTGCGCGCGAAATCAAGGGAGAGGATGAATACCAGCGACAACGAACCGCCTGGCGCAGGCACCGAATTAAACCCAATGGCAGACAGCTGGGAACCCGCGGATAAAGCGATCAAAGCCGCTATCGAAACTCCTCAAGAATTCGATGCCAATCGCCCGACGACCGAAGATTCCCTAGGTCCTGTTCCCTCTGGCAAGACGAAGTCCCACGGGGAGCCGTAGGGGATCACTCGACAACACGCCGGACGGATGCGCGATCAAGCGAAAAGCCGTAAGAAGGTGTTGTGGCAAGCATCCGCTTCAGAATCGATTTGAGTCTTCGGCGGTTATCCTGCCTGTATTGAGCTTTCTTTACCGCGCCGATTTCTTGGTTTTTGTAAGTCATTGAAGATTCGACGGTTATCTCCTAGGCAGCAATGCACTCGCAGAAGTAACTTGCAGGAAGATTGCCTACAAATCAATCGGGGCTCTCCCTGATTCTGATATGGGATCGCCAGCCTCGTCGATAAAAGTCTCGTTGAAAGGCGGGAAAGCGCGCAAAAGCCGGGTCGATGTAGCGGTCACTGATTCCGTTCTACAAGGCGGCAAGACGCGTGACCGCCTGATTGAGAACGGCGAGCTCCACCGGCTTGGTGAGATGCTCGGCGAAGCCCGCCTGACGGCTGCGTTGGCGGTCATCTTCCATGCCGAATCCGCTCATCGCAATCCCGAGAATCTGGCGCGCGGTCGCGCTTCTCAGGCGCGCCAGAAGCTCCGTGCCATGACCGTCGGGCAGACCAATATCCGAGATGAGGATGTCGAACTCGTAGTTCTCAGCGACTTTGAGGGCCTGCGAGATGCTGGCTGCGGCACGCACTTCATGACCCTGTTCGGCCAGCACCATGCGCAGGCTTTCGGCGGTGTCCCTGTGGTCATCAACCACAAGAATCCGGATCGCCCTGAGACGGGTCGTCGAAGCGGCATCCGATGATTTCTTGCTCTTCGTCACGGCAGGGCACGGAAGCTTAACGATAAATGAAGCGCCGCTGCCCGGCCCTGCGCTGCGCGCTTCGATTGCTCCGCCGTGCAACTCGACCAGCGCTTTGCAAATGGCAAGGCCGAGGCCCAACCCGCCGGAGGAATTCCGTGTAGCCTGCTCAAAGGCGTCAAAAATGCGGCTGAGCTTGTGAGGCTCGATCCCAGAGCCCGTGTCGCTCACTTCCACCAGTAGACAGCCGTCGGAGTTTGTCGTCCGGATCAAGATCTTCCCCTCATCGGGAGTGAATTTCACGGCATTGCTCACAAGGTTCCAGAAAATCTGACGGAGGCGCGCGGGATCCGCCTCAAGCTGGGTGTGCTCCGCTTCGATTTGCTCGATCAGTCTGTCGTTGCGTTGCCCGCTGTCCGCAAGACAAATGGCGATCGCGTCACGCAGGATATCGTGTGCATCGACAAGCTCCTTGCGCAGCGTGAGCTTTCCGCTGCGGACACGGGCCAAATCGAGAAGATCGTCAATGAGCCGCGCCTCGACGCCGACGTTTCGGCGAATGGTGGCTAGCGCTTCTTGAATGTGTGGCGGACAATTTTGGTCCTTTTCAAGCAACGCTACCGCATAGACGATAGGAGTCAACGGGGTGCGAAGTTCGTGCGAAAGCATGGCAAGGAAGCGGTCTTTGGCCGCATTCTCCGCTTCAGCCTCTGCGCGCGCCGCTTCCGCCTTGATGCGCCGCATGCGTTCCTCTGCCTCGCGCTGAAGGAGAGTATTCTGTGCCTCTAGTTTGGCATTGAGAGCGGCAAGGGCCTGGGTCTTGCGGAAAAGATCGACAAATACATTCACTTTAGAGCGCAACACCGCGGGATTGATCGGTTTTGTCAGGTAATCCACAGCTCCGACATCGTAGGCGAGCACCACATCCTCATCTTCACGGTAGTGTGCCGTGAGGAATATTATGGGGATATGCTGCGTGCGCCGGCGCTGCTTGATTAGCCGGGCGAGTTCGATTCCATTGACTTCCGGCATCTGAACATCGAGAACAATCGCGGCGAACTCCTGGGTCATCAGAGCAAGCAGAGCCTCATCGCCGGTTTGAGCCTTCGCGATCGCATAGTTTTCGCCTTCCAGAACGCTTTCGAGCGCGAAGAGATTGCGGGCGTCGTCATCCACCAGGAGCACGGTGGCAGGCGATGCCGATTCCGGCGCGTCAAGCTGCTGCGTTGCCGGCTCAGCCTGAAAAATGCTCTCGGTCGCAACCATGGATAAGTGCGCAGCTCGCCTAGCGGTAAAGCCAGACTCGCAAAAGAGAGAGAAGTTGCTCGGTGTTCACCGGTTTGGCAATGTAGTCACTCGCACCGGCCTCCAAGCATCTCTCGCGATCGCCTTTCATAGCTTTGGCAGTGAGCGCGAGAATCGGCAGCTCGCGAAACTCGGGGGCTTTCCGAATTTCTCGAATCGTCTGGTAGCCATCCATTGCCGGCATCATGATATCCATGAGCACGATTGAGAGGTCAGCGGTTTCCTTTACCATCCTGATGGCCTGCCTGCCGTTCGTGGCGCTCAACACTTCCATGTCGTTATTCTCAAGAACGATCGAGAGCGCGAAAATATTCCGGACATCGTCATCGACGATGAGCACTTTACGACCTCGCAAAGCGTCGTTGGACTCGTGAAGCTTGCGGAGCATCATTTGCTTGCTCTCGGGCAAATCGGCAATCACGCGATGAAGAAAAAGGGCAGTCTCGTCCAGCAGGCGCTCGGGCGACTGAACATTCTTCAAAACGACGCATTTTGCAGCAGTGTGCAGGCGCTTCTGCTCCTCGCCGGATAATGCCTTGCCGGTAAAAACGACGATGGGAAGATCCCGAAGACCAGGCTCCCTCTGGAGCTTGTCGAGAAGTTCGAATCCGCTCATATCGGGCAGCCAAAGGTCGAGCACACAACAATCAAACGGATGACCGTGGAGGGCAGCGAGAGCTTCGGCCCCAGTTGAGGCAGTCGCAATCTCGATATCGCCATGGCTTAATAACTCGACGATGCCTCGTTGCTCCACATTGTCGTCCTCGACCACCAGTAGTTGCTTCTTTCTCGGGGCCACAAAGGTCTTGAGGCGATTGAAGGCACTCTCCAAATCCTCAGTCGTCGCGGGCTTTACCAGATAGGAAAAGGCTCCGTGCTGGACGCCGTGCTGCCTTTCCTCCTCAATCGTAATGATCTGAACCGGGATGTGGCGCGTCTCGGAAGAGAGCTTGAGGTTGCTAAGCACTGTCCAGCCAAGCATGTCGGGCAGAAAAATATCCAGCGTGATAACCGTCGGCCGATAGTGACGGGCTAGAGTGATGGCTTCAAGGCCGCGTGTCGCCACGAGGCCTTTGAAGCCTTTGTCGCGCGCCAAACCCAAGAGTACCCGCGCGTAGTGGGGGTCGTCCTCGACAATCAGCACGGCGAGATCCCCAGGGGAAATGACGTTGCGGTCGTCGGGAATCCGTTCCTCGCGCGAAAGTGGCAGAACGGGCAGCACCAGTGAAGCGGCGCCGGACGCCCGCTTGCGACTACCCACAGGAGCGGTTGCCGGAGCGGCTGGCCCGGTGTATTGCAGCGGAAGGTAGAGAGTGAAGGTGCTTCCTTCTCCGGGCTTGCTGGTCAGCCTTATCTCCCCTCCGAGCAGCGAGGCGAGTTCCCGCGATATGGCCAGCCCAAGGCCCGTGCCTCCGAATTTTCGCGAGGTCCCGGCGTCCGCTTGCTGGAAGGCCTCGAATATGAGGCGCTGCTTTTCTGGCGGGATGCCGATGCCCGTGTCGCTGATAGCCAGCGCGATCACCTGCTCCGCGCGATTGAGGCTTGGATGGTCGGAACTCCAGCCATCCTTAACTTGACGGACCTTCATGCCCACCTCTCCGCGCACGGTGAACTTGAAGGCATTTGAAAGGAGATTCTTGATGATCTGCTGGAGCCGTTTCGAGTCGCTGGTGAAGAAGCCAGGCAGGTGCAAATCGAACTCAACGACAAATGGCAGATTCTTGCTCTCCGCAATATGACGGAAACTGCGCTCCACTGATTCCTTGAGCGATGCAAAACTGATCTCTTCGGCCTCGACGGTGACCGTGCCGGACTCGATTTTTGAGAGATCGAGGATGTCGTTAATAAGTTTGAGCAGATCGGATCCGGCAGAGTGTATGTTGCGAGCGAACTCGATCTGCTTCGGTTGCAGGTTGCCGGCGGTGTTCTCGGCGAGTTGCTGACCGAGAATAAGGATTGAGTTCAGGGGTGTGCGCAGCTCGTGCGACATATTCGCCAGAAACTCGGATTTATATTTCGAGGTGAGGGCGAGTTCCGCCGCCTTTTCTTCGAGCTCGCTGCGGGCCTGTTCGATTTCCATGTTTTTTCGCTCGACCTCTGCGTTCTGTTCGGCGAGCTGCCGCGCCTTTTCCTCGAGTTCCTCGTTGGTTTGCCGGAGTTCCTTTTGTCCCTCCTGCAGATCCACCGTGAGTTGCTGGCTTTGCTGGAGCAGGCCTTCGGTGCGCATCGTCGCTTCGATCGTGTTCAGCACCACACCGATGGATTGTGTCAGCTGCTCGAGGAAGCTCAAATGCGCATCCGTGAACTGCTGAAGTGAGGCCAGCTCGATTACCGCCTTTGTCTGTCCTTCGAAGAGCACCGGCAGCACAACCACGCTCGCCGGCTGCGCTCCGCCCAGGGACGAGTGGATCGCCATGTAGCCGGTGGGCACGTCGGAAAGCAGAATGCGCTGATTTTCCCTGGCGCATTGACCGACAAGACCTTCACCCACCGCTATGGAGTCGCGAAGATCGGAGCTGCTCGCATACGCGGCAAGCCGACGAAGGGAGGGGACGTCGCCATCGAGCGCCGTCATCTGGTAAATGGTTCCGCGCTGCGCGTTTACCAATGGCGCCAGCTCTGAGAGCAGCATTTCTCCCACCGTGAAGAGATCGCGCTGCCCCTGCAACATGCGAGTGAACTTGGCGAGATTGGTCTTGAGCCAGTCCTGTTCCTGATTTCGCTCCGTAGTGACGCGGAGGTTGTCGATCATGGTGTTGATGTTGTCCTTCAACTCCGCGACTTCCCCTCGCGCGGCCACTTGGATCGAGCGAGTAAGATCGCCCTGGGTGACGGCGGTGGCGACCTCCGCGATGGCGCGCACTTGTGTGGTGAGGTTGGCAGCGAGCAGATTGACGTTTGCTGTCAGGTCTTCCCAGGTGCCGGCGGTGCCTGGAACGTTGGCCTGTCCCCCCAGGCGGCCTTCGACACCAACCTCGCGCGCCACGTTGGTAACTTGATCGGCGAACGTCGCGAGAGTATCGGTCATGCCATTGATTGTCTCGGCGAGCGCGGCGACTTCGCCCTTGGCCTGAACGGTCAGCTTCTGACGCAAGTTGCCGGTGGCGACCGCGGTCACCACTTTGACAATGCCTCGCACCTGGTCAGTCAGGTTTGCCGCCATGACATTCACCGAATCGGTGAGGTCCTTCCACGTGCCCGCCACGCCCGGAACCTGCGCCTGGCCTCCGAGCTTGCCCTCAGTGCCGACCTCGCGCGCCACCCGGGTGACTTCGGCCGCAAAGGCGTTGAGCTGGTCCACCATGGTGTTGATGGTGTTCTTCAGCTCGAGGATCTCGCCCTTAACATCGACGGTAATCTTCCTGGACAAATCCCCGCGCGCCACTGCCGTCGTCACCTCGGCGATATTGCGGACCTGAGCGGTGAGGTTGGTCCCCATCGCGTTCACCGAGTCGGTAAGGTCCTTCCACGTGCCTGCTACGCCTGGCACGACGGCCTGCACTCCAAGGCGTCCCTCGGTGCCAACTTCGCGCGCCACGCGGGTGACCTCCGAGGCGAAGGATCGCAACTGCTCGACCATGGTGTTGATGGTTTCCTTGAGTTGCAGAATCTCGCCGCGCACATCCACGGCGATCTTGCGAGAGAGATCGCCATTGGCGACGGCGATGGTCACTTCCGCGATATTGCGGACCTGGCCAGTGAGATTGGAAGCCATCGAGTTGACGTTGTCCGTCAGATCCTTCCACGTTCCCGCTACACCGGAGACCTGCGCCTGGCCGCCAAGCTTGCCTTCGGTGCCGACTTCGCGTGCCACCCGGCTCACTTCGGACGCGAATCCATTGAGCTGGTCCACCATGGTGTTGATGGTGTTCTTCAGCTCGAGAATTTCCCCCTTCACGTCGACGGTGATCTTGCGCGAGAGGTCCCCGCGCGCGATGGCTGTCGCCACGTCTGCGATGTTGCGCACCTGGGAGGTCAAATTGGAGGCCATCGAATTGACGTTATCGGTCAGATCCTTCCATGTGCCGGCCACACCTGGCACCTGCGCCTGGCCGCCGAGCTTGCCTTCGGTGCCAACCTCGCGCGCTACACGCGTCACCTCGGCGGCAAAGGCATTGAGCTGGTCCACCATGGTGTTGATGGTTTCCTTTAACTCCAAAATTTCGCCGCGCACATCGACAGTGATTTTCTTTGAAAGATCCCCGTTGGCAACCGCGATGGTGACTTCAGCGATATTGCGAACTTGCGCGGTGAGGTTGCCCGCCATCGAGTTGACGTTGTCTGTGAGATCCTTCCACGTGCCGGCGACCCCGGAGACCTCGGCCTGGCCGCCGAGCTTGCCTTCGGTGCCCACCTCGCGAGCTACCCGGCTGACCTCTGAGGCAAAGGCGTTGAGTTGATCTACCATCGTGTTGATGGTGTCTTTCAACTCGAGGATCTCGCCCTTCACATCTACCGTGATCTTGCGGGAAAGGTCGCCGCGGGCCACGGCGGTGGTAACTTCGGCGATGTTTCGCACTTGGCCTGTCAGGTTGTTCGCCATCGAGTTGACGTTGTCTGTAAGGTCCTTCCATGTTCCGGCCACATCCGGTACTTGCGCCTGGCCGCCCAGCTTGCCCTCGGTGCCGACTTCGCGAGCCACGCGGCTCACCTCCGAGGCAAAGGCGTTCAACTGGTCGACCATCGTGTTCATGGTCTTCTTCAGGCGAAGAATTTCGCCTTTCACATCCACTGTGATCTTTCTCGAGAGGTCACCACGCGCGATCGCCGTCGCCACGTCGGCGATGTTGCGGACCTGCGCGGTGAGATTGAAGGCCATTGAGTTCACGTTGTCCGTGAGACCTTTCCACGTCCCGGCCACGCCGCGAACCTGCGCCTGCCCGCCGAGCTTGCCCTCGGTTCCGACCTCGCGAGCCACTCGGGTTACTTCCGAGGCGAAACCATTCAGTTGATCCACCATCGTGTTGATGGTGTTCTTGAGCTCAAGGATTTCGCCCTTGACGTCCACGGTGATCGTTCTTGAAAGGTCTCCGTTCGCCACAGCCGTGGCGACGTCAGCGATGTTGCGGACCTGCGCGGTGAGATTGGAAGCCATCGAGTTGACGTTGTCGGTGAGGTCTTTCCATGTGCCTCCGACCCCTGGCACAATGGCCTGTCCGCCCAGCTTTCCCTCAGTGCCGACTTCGCGCGCGACGCGGGTTACTTCGGAGGTGAACACGGCGAGCTGCTCAATCATCCGATTTACCAATTTGGCCGAATGCAGGAACTCGCCTTTCAACCGGCGTCCGTCGACTTCAAGCGCCATCATTTGCCCCAGATCCCCCTTGGCAACCGCTCCGATTGTGCGGGTGACCTCTGTGGTGGGTCGGGCGAGGTCGTCCATAAGCGAGTTGAGAGCTTCGACTTCATCGGCCCAGCCCCCAACGAAACCACTCGTTGCCATGCGCTGTCGAAGTCGACCCTCCTTTCCGACTACCCGGGCAACATGTGCGGCTTGCCGTGCGCGGCGTTCACTCATCGCCACGACTTCATTGAAGGCATCGGCGATTTTCCCCTCCACCCCCGTCAGTCCTATGGGCAGCCGGGTGGAAAAGTCCCCGCTACGGAAGGCCAGCATCGCTTCCAGCAGGTTCACCTCAAAGTCACCATCGCTGCCATTAGTAGTGCGGGTGTTGCCCCTCGATGCGATCCGGGCAGCCCGTTTGGGGGACGCCCCGGGGTAGGAGGTTGGGGATTTGCCCATGGATGACAGTTGATCAAAAGTGGGCCCTTATCCGCCGCGTCGCTAGCTCCAAACACTAGGGCCCTCGCCTGAACGTGGTATCAGGGATCCACCTGATACGGGATTCTAACGGTCTCGTTCGTTGTTTGCAAGCTCGCCCCTATAAGGAAGCAAGCCAATCAGCGCGAGGATGCGTTGGCGACGCATTGTCGCGTTAAGCCTTTCATGCGGCCTTACCGACAGATTTTTTTGCAGCGGCTTTGAACTCCGATACATCTATGAGCTCGCTCGGAAAGTGCATCAACTCGAGCATGAGTCCGTTCTCCTGGGGCTTTATCGCCGCGAGATGCTGTCGCGCTCGAATCACAACTTTGGCGATGGCGATTTTGCCGGACTTGACCAAGGCGTCCCTCAACAGCACATACGCCTTGTCGCCGCCCTTGCCTACTTCGAGATGGTACGGCTTGCAGAAGAGCAGCGGGTCAACGTCGTCGATCTTGACGAAATTGATCGTATCCACAGTCTGAGTGGCCTCGACGTCGACGCGTGCGAAGTCCTCTTCTTTTAGGATAACGTATTTCCCCTTCTCGTAATCGAACCCCTTCACAATCTCGTCCCAGGGAACCTCCTTTCCGTCGGCTTCGGCTACGCTTGTAATTGATTGGACTATGGTCGCTTTTGCGAAGCATCCGTTCCTATAAGTTCGCAAGTGGAATTCGTGCCGGCCGTCAGCCATCGACGATCCGCTTTAGAAGGTTGAACGCTGCGACCTGCTTACCCTGTTCCAACACCTCCATCGCATGCCGCACCTGATTCTTTATTCCCTGAATGGCTTCGCTCTCCTCGTCCAATTCTTGTCGTGGCTCAGGTTTGGTGAAGTGAACAACCTTTCCGTGCGTGGGTTCCTGACGTCTTGCTTTCTCCTCGCGGAGAATCGGCTCGGGCGCCCTTTTTTTCGGTGCCTTTGCGGGCTTCGCTTGTGCCTGTTGGACTCGATTATCCAGCAGGTCGTACTTCACCGCGACGATTCGGACTCCCTTGAACTCTAAGATTGATTTCGGGAAGATCAGAAATTGCCGTGCCCGTCCGGGCTCAAAACCGACGGTCCCGTGATCTGCTTTGTTTCCCGTAAGTTCCTGATGCACCGTCATCACGCGATGCGCCTTGATCGCCGCTTGTAAAACCTTGTCCTTTTCTGGCGATACGAGGAGCAGGTGGGTGTGAGGATTGCCCGCAACTTCAACTACTCCTGCGAAACGAGCGGTCTTCATCGGACCAGAATTTATCCTTTTTAGCCACTCTCTGCCAGAGACGATTAATGCGCGCAAATCATCAGGTAGGCACGAAACAATGAAGAAACCATTCAAGCAGTGTCCACCCTTCTGCTGATTGTCTTGTTGCTGATGGGCCGTATCTAACCCGTTCTATAGTTGCATAACTCGCGCTGCACCCGCCGCCGCTTTTCGGTAGAGGGTCTGGAAGACAGCGTTCACAGGATTACGAGTGAGATCGATGGCGGCATCCAACCCCCGATCGCCGTCCGGCCAATGCTGAGGACCCTTTGCCCACATCAGCGTCCGACTATCAGTTTTGTCAAAGTTTACACAGAACCAGGTAGCGAGCGCCTGCCTGGTGAGTAACTAAGGAGCTTTAGACTTCTGAAGCGATGGAATAAGAGTTTCGCGCCTATCTGCCGGAAAATTCATGTAAGGTTTTGGCGCCTGGAGACTGTTGATTTCGCTTGCCTCATGTCGGAAATTGATGAGGATTGGAGTTTCAAACCGTTGGCTGATCGTCAAACGACCGTAACAACTTGAAAGTTCCCCGCTGACATGTCATCCGCCGCCGCCGCATCTCCCCAGGCTACTCAACCCGGGCCGACGGGGTCAAAGCCAGCCCGACGCTCGATAGCCCAGGAGTTGGGTTTGGTGGTGGTGGTGCTGCTTTTGGGCGGGATCTTAGCTATCTACGGGTGGCAGGATGCGGCGCCGGGAAGGCCGAACACATTTTTAAACTTTGACAACCTGATCGACGGGATCGCGACACCGATGTCGTATTACGCGATCATGGCTATTGGAGTGACGATAGTCATAATCACTGGAGGGATCGACATATCGGTGGGTTCGATCATGGCGCTTGCGGCGCTGGGCGGGGCGGCCGCATTGCAGAATTTGCCCCCGGAGGCTTCGGCGGCGGTGGTGCTGCCGATCGCCATTTTGGTGCCCTTGGGGGTTGGTCTGCTCTGCGGGCTGGTCAATGGGGGGCTTATAGTGAGTCTGAATTTGCATCCCTTTATCGTGACGCTGGGCACCATGAGTATTTTTCGTGGTTTGGCCAATGTTCTGCCCCCCCAGAAGACATTGCCCTCGGCAGGCAAGGTGCTTCCGCCTGCGTTCACCACCGAGTTCATGCGCATTGAGATGCTTGGTCTGCAGCCGATGCCGCTCATCATCATGCTGATCTGCGTGGCTGCGGGCTGGTTTTATCTTCGCCTGATGGTGGCCGGGCGGGAAACCTATGTGATTGGGGGCAATGAGGAAGCCGCGCGCTTTAGCGGGTTGCGGGTGGGGTGGATAAAGTTGCGCACCTACGCGCTGGCAGGGCTGGCGGCCGGAGTGGGAGGGATGGTTTCCCTGGGTCGGTTTGGCACAGCCTCCACCAGCACGGGCACTGGGTATGAGCTCACGGTGATAGCCGCTGCGGTTGTGGGCGGAGCGAGTCTTACCGGTGGGCGGGGAAGCGCCATTGGGGCGCTGCTGGGCACATTGGTCATCGCGCTCATCGAGAACGGCATCATCATTTTGCGCCTTGAGCAGGAATACCGGCTCATCATCATCGGTCTGGCCATCATTGTGGCCGTCTCTCTGGATCGCTTAAGCGTCTACATGCACAGCCGTCGCAAGTAGGAGATTGATAGCGAGCCCCGAGTTCATCGGGTGAGCAAACTAACCCTTTTTCCCCCAATCAAAATAACCCAACGTTAAATCCCCCATGAAAATAACCCGTCTGATAACCTCCACAGTGGCAGCAGCCACAGTCGCCTGCCTGGCGATTTCCCAATCCACAGCCGCCGCGGCGGAAGCCAAAAAGAAGGTCGTTATAGGCTTTGTCGCCAAGAGCCTGAGTAACGATGTGTTCCAAGCCGCTCAAGCCGGCGCTGCCGACGCGGCCAAGGAACTGGGCGCAAAATACAACGTGGATGTCGAACTCGAGATTCGCACGCCGAATGACGAAGACGCCACGAAACAGGCCGAGGCTGTGGAGGCCCTGACCCGGCGAGGCGCTCAAGGCATCGCCGTTTCCTGTTCGGAAGCCAACACGGTGACCCCCTCGATCGACAAGGCGGTTGCAAAGGGCGTGAACGTGATGTGTTTTGACTCCGATGCGCCCAACAGCAAGCGCTTTGCCTACTACGGGACCGATGACAAGGCCTGCGGTCAGCGCACCGTGGACGTGCTGGCCAAGGCGATGGGCGAGAAGGGAACGATCGCGATTCTAGCCGGCAACCAGAGCGCGCCCAATCTCCAGAACCGGGTGGCGGGGGCAAAGGAAGCTCTCGCGAAGTATCCCAACATGAAGCTCAACAATCCCGGGGTGTTTTACCATGTTGAAACTCCTGAGAAGGCGGCGGAGGCTGTCCAAAACGCGCAGAACGCCAATCCCGGCATTCAAGGTTGGGCGATGATCGGCGGCTGGCCGTTGTTCACCGCCGATGCCTTGAAATGGCCCGCCGGCTCCATCAAAGTGGTCGCGGTCGATGCTCTTCCCGCCCAACTCATCTATGTGAAGAACGGATACGTTGAGGCGCTGCTGGCGCAAGATTGTTACGGCTGGGGAACAAAATCGCTCGATATTTTGCTCAACAAGATTGTCAACAATCAGGCACCGGCCGACGTCAAGGTGATCGACCCTCTGACGCTGGTGACCAAGGAGAACGTGGATGCCTACGGGGAGAACTGGAAGAAGTGGCTCAAGAAGTAGGCAGAAGCCTTCAAGCCGGCAGATGTCTGAGAGTTTCATTCAATTCAAGGCGATCACGAAGACCTTTGGCGGGGTCATTGCCCTAAAGGACGTAACCCTCGAGGTAGCCCGTGGGGAATGCCACGGGCTGATGGGGGAGAACGGGGCGGGCAAGTCCACACTTGGAAAGGTGCTTGCGGGCATTCACAAGCCGGACAGCGGGGAGATGTTCATTGACGGGAAGCTTCAAAGCTTTAACTCCCCGCGCGATGCGATGGATGCCGGGGTGGCGATGGTGCACCAGGAGCTGGCATTTTGCAGGGATCTGAGCGTGGCGGAGAATCTGAGCATGGGCCATTATCCGCGCAAGCTGCGAGTGATGGTGGACATGGGGGAAATGGAGCGCCGGGCCACTGAGTTGCTTGGCAAGATAGGGGTGCACCTCGATGTGACAAAGCCCATGAATGAGCTCTCCACCGCGCAGGAGCAACTCGTTCAGATTGCCGCCGCCGTGGGCATCGGCCCGCGGATCGTGGTATTCGACGAACCGACGAGTTCACTGGCTGAGCCCGACGCGCAAAACCTCTTCAAGCTCATCGAGAGCCTGCGCGAGGGCGGGATGACAATGATCTACGTTTCCCACCGCATGCCCGAATTGTTTCGCTTGTGCGACAAGATCAGCGTCTTGCGCGATGGCCAGTATGTTGGCACGCTGCCTCGGGCGGAAGCCACGCAGGACGCGGTGGTCAAGATGATGATTGGGCGCAGCGTTGCCGACTACTTCCCCCAGCATGTTTCCGCCAAGGCGGGAGAGGTGGTCCTGCGGGTGAACAATCTGAGTTCTCCGGGGCGCTTTCGCGATGTGAACTTCGAGGTGCGGGCGGGGGAGATTGTGGGATTTGCCGGACTGGTTGGGGCGGGGCGCAGCGAAGTGGCCAAGGCGATTTTCGGCCTGGATTCGGCGGCCAAAGGCACGGTGGAGCTTAACGGAAAGCCCCTGGCGTTGGGCTCGACGAAGGTGTCGATGGCTGCGGGGGTGGGTCTTGTTCCCGAGGATCGCAAGCGGCAGGGCCTTGTGCTTGAATTGCCCATCCGGGCCAATGTGAGCCTTGCCATCCTGGATCGGCTGCGCGGCGCCATCGGAATCCTTAAGCGCAAGAAAGAAGAGGAGGTCTCAGTCGATTATTTTGACAAGCTGCGGGTAAAGGCCTCCTCGATGGAAGCCCCGCCAAGCTCGCTCAGCGGAGGCAACCAGCAGAAAGTTGTCCTTGCCAAATGGCTCGCCCGAGGCGGAAAGCTCCTTATCGTGGATGAACCCACCCGCGGAGTCGATGTCGGAGCGAAAGCCGCAATCCATGCCCTTATTGACAACCTGGCAAGTCAGGGACTCGCCGTCATTTTGATTTCCTCCGAGCTGCCTGAGGTGCTCAATCTTTCGACCCGGATTCTTGTGATGCGCGACGGCAAGATTGCCGGAGAACTCTCCCGCGCAGAGGCCACCCAAGAGGGAATCCTGCGCCTGATGGCCGGTGTAGCCACCACCGCCAAGGCCGCGTGACTTCAGTGCTATAACAGCACACAGGAGCATCCTGGTGTTTCTTGCAAGGGTTTTGAATTTCAACAGCATTCCCGATTTGCTGCGATCACTGATTGGCTCTAAGGCTAATGCGCAGATCGCCTCGATACGCGGCTTTCGTATGACCAAACTTGGATGAAAAGGCTTAGAATAGCTCAAATAGCAACCCTTTTCGAACCGGTTACGGATTCGAGCAAGAACGGGCTCTCCCAAGTTGTCCATATCCTTAATCAAGAGCTTGTTGACTTGGGTCATGACGTAACTCTCTACGCACCCCTGTCATCCACTACAAATGGTAAGCTTATTCCCCTCGCTGACGAAAATACCACGGAAACAATCTTGGGAAAGGTTCTTCCCGTCGCAGCAGCATTCGCCGATTGCCGTAGTTTTGACATAATTCACGACCACACTCGATTTTACTCGACCCTTTTTGCTCATCTCCTTCCCATCCCTTTAGTTTCAACAGTTCATCACCCGATCGAGTTCGAAGAGCTCCATTGGCACTATCCGGCCGACCAGTATAGGAAATACTTCCGAGCAATCTGGGACAGGCTTGTCAAGCCTGTGAACACTGTTTTCGTAAGTCAGTTTCAACGCGCCGGCTACGGTGAAAAGGCCGAAGTGATTTACAATGGGATTCCTCTCGATAAGTGGGCCAATCCGAACTTCTCCGCTGGTCGGTACCTTGTTTTTCTGGGAGCAATAAACGAAACGAAAGGGACATACGAAGCCATCAAGGCCGCTCTTCTTGCCAACGAGAGCATCGTTGTAGCGGGAACGACCGACGAAAGCGGAGACTACTTCCAACGAAGGATTAACCCTTTTATTGATGGTGATCGGGTAAAATACATTGGCTCCTTGAACTTCGAACAAAAGAAGCATCTTTTGTCAGAGGCCAAGGCGGTCTTAATGCCAATCCAGTGGAACGACCCGCTCCCGACAGTTGCTCTCGAGTCCTTGGCATCCGGAACCCCTATCATCGCCTGGGACCGCTCCTCGATGGGGGAAATTATCGAGAATGGCGTCTCTGGTTTCCTGATATCTTCTATAGAGGAGATGGCGGCAAGAATAAAAGACATTAGCAAAATTGACCGAAGAGCCTGTCGCTCTCGAGCGGAGCTTCTTTTCGACTCCAAACAAATGGCAAAGAATTACGTCAGTCTCTACGAGACGCTGCTCGAAGCCTAATTTTTTATTTAAGCGCCCTGATAATGAGTTGGTAAACCGAATCCTTCGGAAGAGAATTGAGACCTATCGGCTGGGCTTGATAATAGAGCTCGTGTCTGAAGCCAGCGACGCTTAGAATCTCGAGAGTCCTCTCCAGCTTCCCTCTGGCGAGATTGCGCGCGTTCTGGTGATATTCGAGCGTAATAGCTCCGACCGACCCAATTTTGGCTTTGGACTCCTTGAGAACATCATACTCCGCTCCCTCGATATCGAGTTTGATGAACTCAATCCTGCCTTTTATGTACGACGACAATCTTGCTGATCGTACGGGAATACCCCGATACCGATGCATGTTGGCCCACAGATCGGCCTCTAGCGTGTCCGTAGAGTCCCACGCCTCAAGAAAATTTTCACCCACGTAGAGGGTCGCATCTTCTTTGTCCTCGTGGGATAATGCCATGTTAACGGCTTCAATACCGCGAAGGTTGTTTTGGGCGATGTTTCTTTGGAGGAGAAAAAACGTCTCCGGATTTGGCTCAAAGGTCACAATCCTGGCCCGTGGATAAAGGCTCTTGAAATAGAGGACTGCAAGACCGATATGCCCTCCGCAGTCAATAATGCGAGGCTCAGGGTTCTCGGTCTCGAAGAAATAGGTATTTTTCGTAAAAATATCGTCGTAGATCACCTCGAGCTCGCAATCGTTTCTATACGAGATTTTATACCCATTCGCGAACGTCTGAGTTTTGAGTTCCGTTGTATTGATTACATCCATTGCCAGCCATTCGGATCCGGAAATCCGCGTCGAATTGTCTTATCTGAATATCGTGCAATTCTTTCCGCCGCGCCAGGCTGAATTCTTGGGATTAGTTCGGCACGACGATTCGCGCGAAGCCGTGGGCAGAGGGAGCAATGGGTTTGCCGACGCCTGCAACGCTGACGTCCTCGAGACTGACCGCCGACGACCGAGTTCACATCGACTTGATCCCCTCGCATAGAATCCGTAGCTTATTCCAACCTTTTTGGAGGACCCCGCGGCAACAATATGGGGCGCTACGACAGACTCCGCAGGATCGAAGAGCTCGATCCGAAGGGCGATCACGTCGAGATCTACCACCTGATGTGCGGTTACGAATTCCCATGGGATATGACACGCGCTTTGGAAGTGGCACTCTATAGGACTTACTGTGTTCCGAGTATATCGGCTTTGCTCGATAGAACAGGGGAGTTTTACAAGCGCACGCAAAAGCGCTACGACGACACCGCGCTGATCGTGGCCGAGCTTTCCAAGTGGGGCTACGACAGTGAACGGGGCCGAGAGGCTCTGCGAAGAATGAATCGCGCGCACGGTCGCTTCGATATTTCCAACGGGGATTACCTGTATGTCCTTTCAACCTTCATCTATGAGCCGATACGCTGGATCGAGCGGTTTGGATGGCGGAGCATGTCGGGCAATGAGAAGCTCGCAAGCTATTATTTCTGGTGCGAAGTAGGGAAGCGCATGGGGATCAGGGAGATACCAGAGACCTATGACAAGTTCCAGCGATTTGCCCTTGACTACGAGCGCGACAACTTCCGTTTTGCCGAGACGAATCGGCGGATCGGAACAGTCACGCGCGATCTGTTTGCCTCCTGGATGCCGCGAAGCTTCACGCCCCTCGTGCGATGGGGAATCTACGCCCTGCTTGACGACGCGATGCTGGCGTCGTTTGGCTTTCCGCGTCCGTTTGTTTTCGTTCGAAAGCTCGTAAGCGGCGCGCTGATAACGCGAGGCTGGATGGTCCGAATCCTCCCGGCGCGGAAAACACCAAACTTCTTCACGGACAGAAGAAACCGGAGCTACCCGTTCGGCTATAAGATTGAGAGGCTCGGTCCGCCGGATCTCGATCAACACTCCCAATAGTGATGACGATCATTCCCGCGACGAACGCTCACTCCGACGGCATCTGGCAAATTTTTCGAGAAGTTGTTGCGTCGGGCGACACCTACGTCTTCGACCCGCAGATTTCTCGTGAAGACGCTTTGCGATATTGGTTGTCCGAAGATCATCACGCGTTCGTCATTACGGACAACTATCGAGTTTACGGCACATACATTTTGAAGAAGAACCATCCGGGGCTGGGTTCTCACGTCGCAAATGCCAGTTACATGGTGTCTTCCGAGGCTCGCGGGCGGGGGCTCGGCTCTCTGATGTGCGGGCACTCCCTCGAGCAAGCCAGGCGGCTCGGTTTTTCCGCCATGCAATTCAACATCGTCGTCAGCACCAACGAAGCCGCGATCGCCTTGTGGAAAAGGCATGGGTTTAGCATCGTGGGAACACTTCCGAAGGTCTTCCGTCATGCAACGCAAGGGCTGGTCGACGCGTTCGTCATGCATCGCTTTTTGTGAGAAGGT
Source organism: uncultured Verrucomicrobiae bacterium (assembly GCA_963810765.1). Classification (GTDB taxonomy): domain Bacteria; phylum Verrucomicrobiota; class Verrucomicrobiia; order Chthoniobacterales; family Terrimicrobiaceae; genus DASTFP01. The sequence continues at coordinate 62,499 of CAWEOV010000004.1, read as the reverse complement.
TCCAGGCAAGCGCGTCTCAAGAAACTCACTCGACGCCATCGTAGAATGGCCACGAGGCATGAGTCGGTGGCTTCAAGCTTTCCTGCTCGAAGTCTCCCTTGTTTCCGGCAGCGAGCATCGTTTGGATCGCGGTGCCTTCACTCGGCATCTTTGCCACGAGTTCTTGGATGAGGACACGCTCGCGATCTTTGAGGCGCGTCGCGCGTGTTGACTGGCGGAAGTTCATGTGAAAGGAACGAAACGGAATTCCGCTGCGTTCGCGCAGATCGGCGAGGATATGAAAGCCGCTCGGGTCGGTGTCGCCGAAATGCCAGAACGCGGGGGGCGATTGCAGCGTCTTGAGCTGCCGGAGCATGCCGAGGGTCGCGTCGTTCGGGTAGCTGGTGTGAATGAGCAGTTCTCCGGAGCGCAACGCGGCCAATGAACGAAATGGCGTCGCGTTCTCCACCGTGAGGCATCGGCGCGCCGCACACTCGCACGCGGTGATGCGCTCGACATCGGCTCCCGACAAAGTCGCAGGGCCGTGGAGGTCGCGGAAGTCGCACCACTCAGCACCCATGCGCAGCTGGAGAGGGCCGTGAAACGTCAGACCTGGCGGCACGGGGAGAATGCCGAGGCTTTGGTAAGTCGGGATGGCATTCGCGGTCGCTTCCGCCAGCAGCGATTCGAGCGTCTTTTGCCGGCGCTCGAGAACCTTCGAGTGACCGCATATCACACTGCTGGCCCACCTCACGAGATGGCGGCCTTCCCATGCAAGCAGTCGTGGGAGCAACGCGATCAGATCTCGTCCGCTGGCGAGATCGGCCCGGTCGAATGGCTTCATTCCGCGCCAACTCAGCGCCGCTTGAGCCCTGCGAAGACAGAATGCGCGCCACGCTTCAGCGAAGCGCTCCGGCACCGGCCAACGCCCGGCCTCGGTGAAAAGCGCCGCCCATTCCGTTCGCCTGGCTGTTGGCGACGTGAGGCCAACGTAAGCGAAAAACGCTTCTTCGCTTTCGGGCGCGAGCCGGACCTTCGCGAAGTGATGCGCGTCGCGCCGGTGAATTGGCACAAGAGAAACCACACGGGCGTCGTGTGCCGAACGCAGATCTCGCTCCGCCAGTTCTCGTGCCTCGCCCTCCGCACATCCCGCAGCCCGGAGCAGGTTCTCAATTGCCGGTTGAAAGTCCAATTTGCCGCCCCCATGCCGGCCGGCGGCGGACTCCGCATAGAGATCCGCGAGTTTCAATAGGACCGGCGAGCGCAACTTCATCGCCGAAAATCACTCGATTCCGAGCAAGCGCAGCGCATCTGGTGAGTCCTTATGCAGACCCACGGGCACGTTGCGAATCTGCAGGCGCTTGCCGATCCGTTTTTCTTCCTTGGCCACCACCACGAGGCTGTCGCAGTGCTCAAAGGCGTAAGGAATGTTACCCGTGCTCATTGAGAAGACACCCTGGAGATCGAGCGACTTCATTGCCTCGATGCAGTCCTTGATTCGCTCGCCGCTCAGCTTTGAGAATGCCTCATCGATTGGCACCAGGGCGAGCGAGGGCTGCTTGCTGCGCGTGTCGTGCCGTTTGTAGGCACGGAGATAGCTGGCGAGGATGGCGATGAAATACGGTGACTGATTTTCGCCACCGCTGAATTTCCCGCTCTGCCGATCCACGCGGGAGGTCGCCTTCACTTCGCCGTCGTCGCCGAGATCGTCCACTTCCATGTCGTATTCGTAGTAGTGCCGGTAATCGAGCAGCTGGTCCGCGACGCTCTTTTTGTCCTCGTCGATCAGCGATTGCAGAAAGTGATCGCAGGCGTCGCGCAACTCGGCGTCGGCGGACGCGAAGAAAAGCTCGTCTTCCCGCGCGACGGCGCTGGCATCAAGCAGCTTGTGGTAGAGCGTGAAGTCCCTGTTATCCCATTTGATGACGCGATAGCGGTTGTTGCCGATGGGCCGTTTGAGATAGGCGTTGAGCAGCACCCGAGTGTTCTCCACTTCGAAGAGCGCGTTGCGAAGCTTTTCCAGCACTTGTGTCCGAAAGAGTTTCTCCCACGTCTTGCGCTCGCGCTCGGCCTTCGCGGTGTAGTCGGGAATGTCGCTGTCGTTGAGCTTCGCGAGCTGCTTATCGTAGGCCGCGTTGTCGGAGACGTCGAGAGACAAGTCGTCGAACTTCGGATGCTTCATCGCGAGCTCGCGGCGTGCGGCTCGCACTCGCTCCCACTCCTCACCCGCTGCCTTGTCTCGCTCGTGGAAAAGGTCGGAGCATTTGCCGGCGGCGGCATCGAGTTTGAGATACTTCGCGAGCATCTCGTCGCTTAGTTCCGCAAGCCCTGACAGCCACATCGAGACATCCGTTTGCTGCGCGCGCTCAAACGCGCCCCGCAGGGTCGCAGCCTCTTCGGCCTGCGCTTGCGTGGCAGTTTCCTGCTGGGCGAACTGTTGTCGCTTCGGACTTCGGTCGAGCTCGCGCTGTTCCCTCTCCAGACCACCAAGAACCCTTTCCATCTCCCCTTGGCGTTGCGCGAGGTCCTCGAACTTCGCGCAGTCGATTTCGCTGAGGCGTTTAATGTTCTCGTTAAGCCTCTGCTGAAGCTCAGGCAATTCGCTCGCTGCGGCGACATCCTGCCAGAGTGAGGGCGCTGCGTCGAACAGCTCGCGCCATTTCGCCTGCGCAATGTCAACTTCTTCAGCCAAAGGGCGCAACCGGCGTTCTTCGGATTCGAGTTCATCGCGCTGTCTTTCCTTGTAGGCACGCTGCTGTTCGAGGCCTCTTTTCCCGATAAACGGCAGATTGTCATAATGCCGGGTGCGCTCGACGAAGGCGCCTCGCGCCATAAAGCCGTCGGGTGTGATCGCCGCGTCGTGTTCACGCAGTTCCTCGCGGTGCTCAACGCAAATGAGCTCACCGAACAGCTGATTTACCACGGCCTCTGCTACTGGATGAGAAGTTGTCAGCTTTTCAGCCAGCGAGCCCGAACGGATGGTGCGCTTGAGCTTCGAGGCTTTCATCGGATTGATCAGCGATTCTCCGCGCGCTTCCTCGCGCATCGAGTGGTAGATGCGCTCGGCTTCATCGTAGTCATCTGGATCGACGACGACGGCGAATTTCCTCGTAAAGGCAACCTCGATCGCGGGCCGCCAGCGTTCGTCGTTTACCTCGCAAAGTTCGCACAGATGCCGCGCGCGGAGATGCGCGCCGCGCGGCAGCATGGCGTCGTTCAAGGCATCGAGCAGACGCGTTGGAAAGGGAAGCTTTCCGATCGAAAGAGCGGCAATTTGCTCGCGGAGTTCGCCCAGCCGGGTTCGCACCTCCGAGAGCTGCCGAACAGCCGGCTGCGCGAGCCGGCTCACATCCGAGGCGAGCTTCTGTGCCGCATCCCGCAATGCACTGAAATTGACTTGAAAGCCTGCGATGCCGCCGGCCTCCATTGATGCGATCGCTTTTTCGATCGCGGAGACGCTCTGCGCTTCCAGATTCAGCGGCAGTTCGGTGACTTGCCGCACCCAGGCGCGCGCGCCTTTCACCCTGGCAGTGAGGGCAGTTTGTAGCGTTCGCCCCACTTCCCTTTTTTGCTCGATGCGGGCGGCGAGTTCGGAGTTTTGCCTCTTAAGTTCCAGATACAGCGTTCCGCCCGCGTCACGGATTGCATTCTTCACGCCTTCGAGATCGCCACGTTGCTTTGGGATGAGCGTCTCTAGCTCTCGCAGCCGTGCATCCTCGGCGGCGCATGCCACGCGCAGATCCGCGAGCTCTTCCTCATATTCGCGCAGGATTGTCGCAGCGTGCTCGTGACGAAACTCAGCTTCCAGATATCGTGCAAGAGTCGCGTCGCGTCGCAGCTCGCTGTGGTGCTTGAAAAATTCGCCAATCTCGCCCAGCCGGCGGAACTGGTCATCGTTAGACTGGGTGGTATCACTTTCTTTTCAAGTTTTGTTTAAGCTGTGGAACTTGGTTCCGGTTCATTGGTGACCCATCCGACCATTAGCAATCATTTGTTGCAAGGCTGTATGCCCGACAAGGTGACATTGATGGTGAGCGTGCTTGACTGGTCCTTCGTTGCGAGAGGCGTTTTCTCGAAAACTAGGAAGCTGCAATCCTTTACGATCCAATCCGCGCCCAACGCGATAAGGTCATCGTCGGTTTCGGTGGTCTGCAATGCAACGACGCGGGCTCCCGCTGCCTTGCCGGAGCGGACGCCGGCCGAGGCGTCTTCGATCACCACGCAATCCTGCGGAGCGAACCCGAGCAAGGCTGCGCCCTTGAGATAGGGCTCGGGATCCGGCTTGCCGCGCGCGATGTCGTTAGCGGTGATCATCCGGCTTGGCGCAGGGAGGCCAGCCACGCGAATTCGAACGTCAGCGAGCGGCTTTGTGCATGACGTGACTATCGTCCAGCGGTCCGCAGGGAGAGAGGCCAGGAGTTCGCGGACGCCTGGCAAAGGAATTACACCGTCGATATCGAGAATCTCGCGGCGTTCGACTTCGCGATTTTCTGCTTCGTGATCGGCGTCGGGAAGAAGTTCGCGGATGGTGGCGATGCTGGGGCGGCCATGGGCCTTGTGGACCGTGTCATCAGGGTCGAAGCCGTGCTCGCGTGCCCACCAGGACCAAACGCGCGCCACGGCGGGCGTCGAGTCGACCAAGACTCCATCCATGTCAAACAAGATCGCTTTGCAGGAAATTTTCGGCATCAGGCATGATAACCAGAAAATAGAGGCATTGCGAAGAGCTGGGTGCGTTTTTGCAGAACGTCCAGACCGAGTCAGCTTGGCGAGGCGCGGGGTCACGCCGGCGAAGCTTGCGCGAATGATGCTCGATCTACAGGGCTTCGATTCCACTCGAATATCCCGCACGGATTACGTCTGAACAAATGGGTTCCGGACCCGAACGCCTCCGTAGTTCTGGCCGTGGTTCAGATCTTCGGTCAAAAGTTCGCTGGCTCCACTCGCGCGGGCGGCGGCGACGATCATGGCGTCCCACAATGAAAGTCGAAAGCGCGCCTGGAGATCGAGCGCGTCGTCAAGCAACGCCAACGTGTTTTCGATCACCGGCCAGTGGTAGAAGTCGCGAACAATTTGGGTCGCTTCGTCGAAAGTTCGACCCCGGCGAACAAGATTCACGTGCAACTCTTGAAGCACCTGCACGCTCAGCGCAGTCTCGCCGAGTGTTTGCCAGCCGGCCTCGATCACGCGGAGCGCAGCTTCGCGTTTTCGTCCGGCGTCGAGATCGAGGGCATACACCAGAATATTGGTATCAACGAACAGGCTTGCGTTCATGAGCAGCCTCGCGAGAAAGAGGTTGGCCGCCAAGGCGTAGACCTTGGCGGACACGGGCGAGTGCTTCTGCGCGCACTGAAGCAGAGGCCTCGCCGGAACCGAGAACGTGCTCAAGCCCTTCGATCACCAGCTTCTTGAGGGTCGTTCGGCGGCGTGCGGCAGCGATCTTGACCCGTTGCAGCAATGCATCGGGCAAATCAACGGTTGTCTTCATATGGCCATAAATACGGCTGACTATCATTGCGGTCAAGCGCTCAGCAATGGTCTTCATCCTTCGGGGAAGCCTTCCCGCTTCGCACGGCTCGAACTGCGGTCGAATTCGCTTCGGAAACAAAGACATCGATCACAGCCTGATTCGCGTTCACACGCGATGCATGCGGAAAGAGAAGGGCGCTTGGGAAGGGTGGGCGGTTTGGCCCGGAGATAACGCCTTCGAGAAGAGGGCATTTTACGAGATCAAACTCAAATGATCAATTGGGATCGTCGCGTTGCCGCTTTACCGTGTGCCAAACAGCGTCAATCGGCGGTTGAAAGTTTGTGGTTCGAGTTGTGTGCGCGAGATTCATCGTTGCTCCGACGCGGGAACACCTGGGTAGCATTGCCCGTCTGTGATGAAATTCCGCTAGCGGGTTTCAGGAAAAGCCCCTATCGGAATGCGAAGGTGATTTCGGATGATCCCATTTCAGATGTTGACCGTTACCCCGTGGCCATCATGGGAAAAGTCGGCGAATTTCTCCAGGGTGTCACCCAAGATGGCAGCCCATTTCTCTACAGTGCAACGGTTATATCGCCAAAGCCCGCAGCGCATTCTCTGGCCCGGCCGGGTTCTTCTTTCCGCGTGCTCGTGGAGAATGATCGGACTGCTGAAAAGACAGAACGCGCCATCCGGAGCCTCCTGGCGCGAAGACGCGTCGAGGAACCGTGGGATTTTGAAATAAAAATAAGGAACTCATCGCCATCCGCGAAAGGGCTGGGAGCGTCCAGCGCGGACATGGCTGCCGGGCTTGTCGCAGTGGCGCGGTATCTTTCGCTCGACGTGACGGAGGCGGAGCTGTTCTCGATCATGTGCGCAGTGGAGCGTTCGGACTTTTTATTCAGGCCAGGCGCGTTGGTATGCGCGAATCCGCTATCGGCGGAATTTTCTATCAAAGGACCAATTCCCCGGCTTTGGCTGGTGGGGTGGGACAGCGAGCCCAAGCGAAGAATCGCAACCGAAGCGGTTGCCCATTTGGACGTTCGCCGAAGGCGTTACGCGTCCGAATATGCGGACTTGGCCGGTCTCTGCAACAGTGGGGAGACAGATGGTCTGCTGTATGCGGTGACACGTTCTGCCGAGATCAACCAGGAATTGCTCCCGAAACCCTGCTTTCGCTGGGCTTGCAAAATTGCGAAGCAATTCGACGCGGCGCTCCTGGTCGCCCATAGCGGAACTTTCATGGCTTTCGCGGTTCCGCGCGACGAGGGCGACTTGGATCGGCTTGAAAAGCTGCAAGGAATGCTGCGTGCAAGGGATTTTGACCCCATTGTTTTCCAAACAGGAAGTCTGGCGGACAACGCTATCCGCTGCGCGGATGGTTGAGAGTTGAAAGTTGAGAGTTGAGAGAATTGGCCTCCGATCTCTGAACATGGACGACGTCGCAAAGCGGGCAGCTCTTCCAGGGTTGACAAGGCTGCGCTTTCTGATTCGTATAACGATTAGTTTTTTGACAGCTCGATAGAGATCCGTGAATTCAGGGAAGACCGTGAGAATCGGTCACAGTTACGCTGCGGTATCAAGTTACAATTCTCCACCGGGAAAGCTGAATTTTTTCCCGGTGCAGCCAATCAACCTCTCCGGTTGGTGAAGGCTGGAGAAAAGGCCCCCTCCAAACAAAGGAGTAGACTTGGAGTCCGAATATCTGGCTGCGGATTTTCACTGCGCGTCGTCGCCTGACGATCGCGAAAAAGCTTCATCGTAAAATGGAGAGTGAGAAGATTAAAATTGACACCGAAAAAATTGAAACGCAGAGGGTTTTGGAGATTCATGCCGATGAATTTTCCAGCGTTGAGAACGAACTGAATCAACGCGTCGCTCGCTCGTGCCACGACATCCGGCAGTTCGGATCCACCACGATCCCTGCGGATGTCTTGTCGCGCTTTCTGGAGACCAGCGCTGTGGGTTGAATTCATGCAGCCTGCAAACACTGATTTTTCAAGAGCAATGGGGACGCCCGTAGCGCTCTTCCGCGACCGCTCGCGCGCGGATGAGCCGTCTTTGCCGCCCGAGCCGCAATCCGATATTTCCGCGCAAGCCTTGGACAGGATTAATCGAAAGACCAAGCCTCTCGGTTCGTTGGGGATTTTGGAAACGGTCGCCGTCCGGCTGGCGGAACTGCAGCAAACTTTGGAGCCAAAACTGCGCCGGAAGCGCATTTGCGTCTATGCGGGGTGCCACGGTGTCACAGCGGAGGGAGTGAGCGCCTACCCCGATGAAGTGACCGAGCAGATGGTGCTAAACTTTCTGAGCGGCGGCGCGGCGATCAACGTCCTGGCGCGCCACGGGGACATTCAAGTCCACGTCGTTGACGCGGGTGTCGGTTGCGACTGGCCGGCCGGATTGTTGCGAACGCCGAATTTCTTCCGCCGCTGCGTCCGCCGTGGCACGCGCAATTTCTATCAGGAACCCGCCATGACGAGGGCGGAGTGCGAGCAAGCGATCGAGATCGGCCGGGAGCAAGTAGGGCTCGCGGTCGAAGCGGGAATTGATTTGCTGGGAATCGGCGAGATGGGCATCGGCAACTCCACCGCTGCGTCGGCTTTGTTGGCGGCGCTATTGGGATTCGATGCGGAAGAGGCCGCCGGTCGAGGCACAGGCATCAGCGATTTCGCGCTCAAACGCAAAATCGAAGTGGTGGCGGGGGCTGTGAAAAAGCACGGCGCCCAAGCCACCGAACCGCGCGGGCTATACTGGCTGCAAGCCCTTGGTGGGTACGAAATCGCGGCGATGACAGGAACGATTCTCGAAGCCGCCAAGGTGAAAATGCCGCTGGTGGTCGATGGCTTTATTGCGACCGCCGCGGCGGCTGCGGCTTTCGACATCGACCCCTCATGCCGCGGGGTCTGTTTTTTTAGCCATCGCTCGGACGAGAAAGCGCACGGCAAGACGTTGAAGGCGTTAAAGGTGGAACCGCTGCTGGACTTAAGAATGAGGCTGGGCGAAGGCACCGGCGCCGCGCTTGCGATGCATATCCTGGAAGCTTCCGCGAAAATCCTATGCGAGATGGCGACCTTCGACTCCGCGGGCATTTCCAGTGAGATTGACGCGCAAGGATGAACGCCCAGACCTTGACCAATCGCATGAGGCAGCAGGTGAATTCATTTCTCGGAGCCGTCGTGTTCTTGACGCGGATTCCGGTGAGCAGATTTTACGATTTCCAGCGCGATAGTCTTTCGCGCTCGGTGATCTATTTTCCCATCGTGGGAATGTTTGTGGGGTCGGCCGGCGGGATCGTCCTCGGAGCTGGCCAGTTTTTCTTTCCCGCATTGATTGCGGTGCTCTTGTGCATGGCGGCGACTGTCGCGATGACGGGTGCAATCCATGAGGACGGGCTTGCGGATGCGGCGGACGGGCTGTTTGGAGGCCAGAACGCTTCGCGCTGTCTGGAAATCATGAAGGACAGCCGCCTGGGCACATTCGGCGCGCTGGCTCTGTGGTTTTCGCTGACTGGCAAATTGCTGTTGTTATACACCTTGTTGGAGCGGAGCGTGTGGCTGGCGTTCGGCGCCATCGTTACGGCGCACACACTTGGGCGCGGAGCTTGCGTGGCGCTGCTCTACTTTTACCCGTATGCGCGAGTGGGGAAATCGAAATCGAGACCGTTTGGCGACAGCGTGACGCTGGGACAGCTTCTGCCGGCACTTGCGTTCCCAGTGGCGCTGGCTTTTGCGCTCACGGGCCGAGCGGCTGCGTCGTGCATCCTGGCAGTGGTCCTCGTGACTTGGCTCGCCGGCATCTATTTCAAACGAAAAATCGGCGGAGTGACCGGCGATTGCCTGGGAGCGACCAACCAGTTGGTGGAACTGGCATCGTACCTCGCGCTGGCAGCTCAATTTCGGCCAACGGACGTTTAGAAAAATGTTGCTTCGCCTCTTGCGCCATCCGGCCACCGCATCCAACGGCAAGCAATGCGTCGGACAGACTGATGTCGCCCTTTCCGCCGAAGGCCTCGCAGCCATCGAGCGCATCGCGGGAAAAGCCGCGCGCGCCGCGCCGGACCGAGTCTTATCCAGCGATTTGCGGCGCTGCCGAATGTTGGCGGATGCAATCGCGGCCAAGCTGGATATTCGCCCGGAGCCTGATGCGATCTGGCGGGAGGTGAATTTCGGCGCGTGGGAAAATCGGACTTGGGACGAGATCCGAACCCAGGATCCACATTCGCTCGCGGCGTGGGTGGACGATTTCGTAACCGTTGCTCCGCCGGGCGGCGAATCGTTTCAGCAGCTCCAGTCCCGCGTGGTGTCTGCGTTGCGAAAAATAGATCCTCAGCCATCTGACAACCTCCTAGTGGTCACGCACGGGGGAGTCATCCGGGCGGCAGTCTGTGCCTTCTCGGATTTGCCGCTGAGACGAGCGTTCGAATTTGAAGTGCCCTGCGGCAGCACGACCTGCCTTAGATGCGAGGATGATCATTGGAGTGTCGTGCCCGATGCCCATTCGGTGATTCCTGAGGCGGAGGTTGGACTTTGAAATCCTTTCTCCATCTTGTGATCGGCGGCAGCCGAAGCGGAAAGAGCCGGCATGCAGAAACCGTGGCGGCGGCTTCCGGCCTCCCGGTTTCCTACATTGCGACGTATTGGACGGGGGAGGCGGATGAGGAAATGCAGGCGCGTATCGAACTGCATCGTCAGCGCCGTCCCAGCCACTGGAAGACCATCGAAAATCGTTACGATCTTCGGAATCAGATTCTCGAAAACGACGGCCGTCTTTTGCTGCTGGATTGCCTCACCCTCTGGCTCTCATTTCAACAGATGCAGACTCGCTCCGCGGAAAGCATCCTTGCTGAGTTGGATGAGGCGATGCAGACCGCCCGCCAGCAAGAGCGGGCGCTGATTCTGGTGAGCAATGAAGTCGGGAGTGGCCTTGTTCCTTTAACGTTGGAGGGTCGCAGCTTCCGCGATTTGTCCGGCTCCGCGAACATGCTTGTCGCGCGCTACGCGACCACGGTGGAATATTTGGTGGCCGGCTTGCCGTTGGTGCTGAAAGGAGGCGGCTAGTCATGTCCCAGGTCTTTCATGGCGGCCGATTGTCGGAGGCAGCGAGAGAGTTCGGGCTGTCGCAGGATGCCTTCATTGATTTCAGCGCGAACATCAATGTGCTCGCACCCGTCGTCCCTTCGGCTGATTGGGAAAAATGGCGCTCCCAAATCACGCGCTATCCCGAAGCCGATGCGGGCACTCTTCGCGATCAACTCGCTTGCCTTTATGCGGTCAACGCGGATCGTATTCTGCCCACGGCCGGCGCCATCGAGGCGCTGTATCTCGCAGCCAGGCTTTTTACCCGTTGCAAGATCGGCATCATAGAGCCGGCGTTCAGTGACTATCATCGCGCGTTCCAGGCCGCCGGTTGCGAGCCAGAGCGAGTCGCGCTGGCTCCCGAGATGTGGCATGCGCCGATCAGCGCGTGGGAGCATCTGCTCGATCCGTTCGACGTCGTCGTGATCGGCAACCCGAATAATCCGACCGGCGCGCTGCAGAGGCGAAAACAATGGCTCGCCCTCCTCGAAAGACCGTGGCTGCACCCGAGAACATGGCTTGTCGATGAGGCATTCATCGAGTTCGTCGCCAATTTCGAGCAGGAAACACTCCTGCCGATCCTGGGCGAACACCAGTCGCTCATCGTGCTGCGTTCGCTGACAAAAAGCTGGCGCATTCCGGGGCTGCGCTTGGGCTTTTTGGCGGCGTCGAATGCTGCGTGGATGGAAAGCCTGCGAACGATGCAACCGCCTTGGAGCATCAATGCCGTGGCACAGGCATGGTCGGCAGCGTGTTTAACACCCGCAAACCATGCGCGGCTTCTTGCCGGCCTTCGCGAATTTTCAAAAATCCAAGAACGGTTCGGGGCTGCGTTGTCCCGGATCGCGGGTCTCCGCGTTTATCCGTCCGCCGCCAATTTCCTTCTCGTGGAGCTGCTGGATTTGTCGCTCCACGCCTCGCGCATTTACCGCGAATTAGGGCGTCGCGGATTCCTCGTGCGCGTATGCGATTCTTTCCACGGCATGCCGAAGGGGCGCTTCATCCGTCTCGCCGTCAGGACCGAGGAAGAGAACAACCTGCTCGCGCAAGAACTCAGTGCGATTTGCATTGCGCTGAATCGGAGGGCCGCATGAAGGCGATCTCGGTTCTCGGCACTTCGTCGAACAGCGGCAAGAGCTGGCTCGCGACCGCGCTCTGCGCATGGCTGCGCCGCAAAGGCCTAAAGGTCGCGCCGTTCAAGGCGCAGAACATGTCCAATAACTCCTGCGTAACGCTCGACGGCGGCGAAATCGGGCGTGCGCAAGCGGCGCAGGCCGAAGCGTGCGGGCTGCTCCCGACGGTGGAGATGAATCCCATTTTACTCAAGCCATCCGGTCTTGCCGGCTCGCAATTGGTGGTGCTCGGCCGCTCGAGGAGACACGTGAAAGCCGTCGAATACTACGAGCTGGTCGAGGAACTCTGGGCGACGGTTTGCGAAACTTTGGAACATTGGAAGAAAAGGTGCGACGTGCTGGTTTTGGAAGGCGCAGGCAGTCCGGTGGAGCTTAATTTGATGCCGCGCGACATTGTGAATTTGCGGCCGGTGCATCATCTCGACGGAAGGTGGCTTCTTGTCGCGGATATTGAGCGCGGCGGCGTCTTCGCGCAAATTGTAGGCACATGGACCCTGCTCGAGCCTCGCGATCGAGCGCGAGGGCTTGGCGTCTTGGTCAACAAGTTTCGTGGCGATCTATCGCTCTTCGCCGGTGCGCCCCGATTTCTGGCTGAGAGGATTTCTCTGCCATATCTCGGCGTGCTTCCATTTTGCGCCAATTTGCAGCCGGAGAGCGAAGATAGCCTTTGTCACGATGCGGAAGAACGCGGCGCCGGCGACAAGCTGGCGTGGATTCGTTTTCCGCACTTGTCGAATTCGCAGGATTGCCAACCGTGGCTGCTCGACGAAGGCGTTCGCGTGCAATGGGCTCGCCAGCCAGGCGAGCTGGAGGACGCAAAGGCAATCGTCCTGCCCGGCAGCAAGAATACCGTGGCGGACATCGAGTGGCTGCGCGCGACGGGGATGGGTGAAGCCGTGACAGCCATCGCGAAGCGCGGCATTCCCGTCGTTGGCATTTGCGGCGGCTATCAAATGCTCGGCGAGCGCGTGTGCGACCCGGACGGCTCGGCCGGCGAACGCGGGAGTCTGCCGGGGCTGAATCTGCTGCCGGTCGAAACGACCTTTTCGAAAGAGAAAACCGTCTCGGAGGTTCTTGCTTCGTGGGGCGGTGACCGGTGGAGGGCTTACGAAATCCATATGGGGCAGACGCGAGCCACGAGTCCGTGCGACGCGCTTTTGCGGGTGCAAAACGGCGGCATCGCGCACCCGGAAGGTTGCCGGAAGGGAAATGTCTGGGGCACCTACATTCACGGCTTGTTTGAGTCTTCCGCGGTACGCGATCATTTGGCGAAGCAAGCGAACTTTTCGCATTACCGGCCTTCCTCCGTGCCGTGGCGAGGCCACTTGCAGAGCATTTACGACGGAATGGCGGACGCGGTGGAAGAACATCTCAGCCTCGAGGACATCTGGCGTTATGTGGCGGGTTGATCCTTCTCAAATCCTCATCGCGATCGTGCTGGACGCTCTGCTCGGCGATCCGCCCGGCTGGCCGCACATTGCGCGAGGGGCCGGCTTGCTTTCGACAGCTTACGAAAAACTGCTTACCGCCCGCCTGCGCCGAAGCGCGACCCTCGGCGTCGCCTTTTGGGCTCTCGTCGCCGGCTCGATGCTTGCGATTTACACGGCGGCGCATCGCGTTTGCGCGGCGTTGAATCCGCTTGCAGCGCAGGCTCTGGAGACGATCGTCATCTATCAGGCGATCGCAGCGAGGGATTTGTCGCGGCATGTCAAAGCGATCATCGCGCCGCTTGCAAATGGCGACCTGGCCGCAGCCCGCAGCCATCTCGCCTGGATCGTCGGCCGCGACACCGAAGCGCTCGGCGAGTCCGAGATGAGCCGCGCCGCAATCGAAAGCGTGGCTGAGAGCACGACGGACGCCGTGATCGCGCCCCTGTTCTGGAGCTGCGTCGCGGGAGCGCCCGGTGCGCTGCTGTATCGCGCGGCGAACACGCTCGACTCCATGGTAGGACACCGGACAGAGGCATATGAAAAATTCGGCAAGGCGTCGGCTCGCATCGACGACGTCCTCAACTGGGCGCCTGCTCGAATCTGCGCCGGCGCATTTTGTGTTCTTCGTCCCGCGGTTCGTTGGAGAACGATTCGCCGCGAGGCGGCCGCGCATGCCAGTCCGAATGCCGGATGGAGCGAGGGTTCCATGGCTTACGCGATCGGCGTGCGCTTGGGAGGCGAGAATTTTTACGATGGGCGACCCTTTCACGGCCCCGTTTTCAACGCATCGGGCCGGGCAGCCGCTGCGGCTGATATCGCGCCGAGCCTCATCTGGATGTGGCGGATTTCCGGCTTGTGCGCAGCAGTTTTCATCGCGCTTTCCTATGCGCGGAGATTTCTTCCACCGGCATGACCACCGAATCGCCACGGCCGCGTTTGAAACGCGGCGCTTTTCAAATCTACACCGGCGAAGGCAAGGGCAAGAGCACCGCATCAATGGGGCTGATGCTGCGCGCGCTTGGCTGCGGCTTCCGCGTTTACTATTTGCGGATGATGAAGCCGCGCTGGAAAACGGGCGAACTCGCCATTTGCCCGAATTTGCACCCCAACCTGGCCTACAAAAACGTCGAGCAGGATTGGATCCTATCGAGAAGCAAAGACATTCCCGAGCATGTGGAATCGATGCGCGCTGCGCTCGCAAAAGAAATGGATGAGCTGCAAGGCGTGCTCGCCGGCGCCAGGTATGACTTGGTGATTGTGGACGAAATCAACTACTGCATCCATCGTAATCTGATCGGACTCGATCGGGCCATCGCTCTGGTCGACGCGCGGCCTGAAAACGTGGAGCTCGTTTTCACGGGACGTTATGCCCCGGAAGAATTGATGGCTCGCGCCGGAGTGGTTACCGAGATGCGAAAAATCAAGCACCACTTCGATCAAGGTGTGGAAGCGCGCCGGGGGATCGAATTCTGATGAATGCATCTGGATCCAGCGGGTTGATTGTTGCGGGCATGCACAGCAGCGGCGGAAAAACCGCCGTGACCTGCATGTTGCTGGCCGCACTCGCGGAATGCGGGCTCGCCGTGCAGCCTTTTAAAGTCGGGCCGGACTTCATCGATCCCGGCTATCACAGCCGCTTTGCGGGAACAGCTTCGCGCAACCTGGATGCGTGGATGATGGGAAGCGACTGCGTCGCGCGCGAAGCGGCTGCGCACGGCGCGGGAAAGATCTCAATCGCCGAAGGCGTGATGGGACTTTTCGACGGAAGCGATGTGCGCTCGGACGAAGGCAGCACAATGGAACTGGCGCGGCTTCTTGGCTGGCCCGTCGTTCTAGTCGTCCCAAGCGCCAAGGCCGGGCGCTCGCTGGCTGTGGCGCTGCGGGGATTTATTGAAGAATCCGGGAATGGCCGGATAGCCGGTGTCATCTTGAACCAGGTGAGGGGAAGCAGTCATGCCGATTACTTGCGCGACGCGATCGCTCCACTCAAGATTCCCGTGCTTGGAGCCGTGCCGGTCTGTGAAGAGCTTGCCTGGCCGGAGAGGCACCTTGGCTTGCACGCGAGCCAGGAGCGGGCATTCCCCGCCCGCAAGGAACTCGCTCAACTCGCCGAAAAGCATCTCGATCTGCCGCGAATCTTGGCAATGCTTTCGCCGGCGCCCGCGCAAACAAACATAGGTCCAACCAACGTAAAACACCACCGCATCGGCGTGGCAAGGGACGAGGCTTTTCATTTCTACTACGAATCCAATCTCGATTACCTGCGCCGTCGCGGAGCGGAACTCGTGGAGTTTTCTCCGATTCACGAATCTGCGCTGCCGAATGGAATCGACGGCGTCCTGTTTGGCGGCGGCTTCCCGGAGGTGTATGCGGACGCTCTTTCGCAAAATGAATCGATGCGCTCCGAGATTCGCTTCGCAATCGATGCGGGCCTGCCATGCTACGCCGAATGTGGCGGCCTGATGCTGCTTGCCGAAGAGTTCATCGCGCTCGACGGCACACGATACCCGATGGCCGGTGCGGTGCCCGGCGCGGTCGAGATGACCGTCCGGCTCAACCATTTTGGGTACTGCATGTGCTCCGGCCTCGCTTCCGCGGACAGCGCAGAGTTTCGCGGCCATGAATTTCATTACTCGCGGTGGCAGGCTGAGAGCGAGATGGCGAATCTATGGTCGGTGCGTCGCAAGCGGCTTGGCTCGCAGCGCCGTGAAGGCTTCACTCTCCCCAACTTTCATGCGTCGTATGTGCACCTTTATTTTTCCGCGAGCGAACCTGCGCTTCGTCCGCTATTGAGGGGGGCAAAGGCATGATCTGGTGTATTGGCGTTGGTCCCGGCGATCTCGGGTATTTGACTCAACGCGCCAAAGAACTCATCGAGACCGCAGATGTGGTAGCCGGTTTCAAGGCTGTGGTCGATTTGGTGCGCCCGCTGATTCGTCCTGAATTCCGCTTCGTCACCATGGGATACAAAGATCAAGTGGAAAAATTGCGCGACGTCGCCGCGCTGCACCATCAGGGATTGAAATGCGCCGTCGTATTCATGGGCGACATTCATTTTTCCGGATTCCAATTTCTTGAGCGCGTGGAGCGCGCGTGCGGGCATCGGGTGGAGACGCTCGCTGGCATTTCTTCCGCGCAGATTCTCGCATCGCGCGGCCGCGTTTGCTTTGACGAGACCACCTTCGTCACGTTCCACCGGCGCGGCGATCTTGAGCCGTTCAAGAAGCACCTCGTTCATGTTCTGGAGGATGACCGGAACGCGATCGTGATTCCGTGTCCTTGGGATTTCATGCCGAAAGACATCGCGGCGTTTCTGCTATCGCGCGGCGTTTCCGCAAACCACCCGACCGAGGTGTGGGAACGCCTCACGCAATCGGAGGCTGCGTGGAGCGGTTCGCTTGCCGCCTGCACAGCGGATTTCAGCGATATGAGCATCATGCTCATTCGCACACTGAACCCGATGCCGAGCCAGATTGAACCGGAGGTGCAGGCATGATCGCTGCGCAGCAGGACGATTACGGCATCGTGATTGCCGGGCACGGCAGCCGCGATCCCGAGGGCGTGCGCGAATTCGAGCGCCTGGTTGAAATCATCAAAGCGCGAGGCGGCGGCCGGCGGGTTGCGCACGGTTTTCTTGAGTTTGCGCGCCCGACGATCGACGAGGCCGTGAGAGCCAGCATCGCAGCGGGCTCGCAGCAGATCGCGGTTGTTCCCGGCCTGCTGCTCGCCGCGAGTCACGCCAAGAATGACATGCCAGGCGAAGTGCTCGCTCTGCAGCGGGAGTTTCCACGGGCGCGGCTCAGCTACGGCGCGGCGCTCCATTTGCATCCGCTGGTCCTGAAACTGTTGCGCGAAAAAATCATCGAAGCCGAGTCGCGATCGATGCAGGTCGTAAAAAGGTCCGACGCGTGCCTTGTCGTCGTAGGCCGCGGCACCACGGATCCGGACGCCAACTCCGACGTGTCGAAACTCGCGCGGATGCTGGAGGAAGGCATGGGCTTTGGAGCTTCCTTCGTGTGTTACTCCGGCACCGCCAAACCTCTCGTGGCTGACGGCCTCAAGCTCGCGACGCGGCTTGGTTTTGCGAGGATCGTTGTCGCTCCATTCTTGCTCTTCACGGGAGTCTTAATCAATAGGATTTACGCGGCGGTTGATGATCTTGCGGCGCGCCATCCCGGGGTCGAAATCCTGAAGTGCGACTACCTCGGAACTCACGAGCACATAGCCGATGCGTTTCTCGAACGGGCTGCCGAAAGCATCGCGGGAAAGGCGGCGATGAATTGCAGCCTGTGCAAATATCGCGTGCAGATCGTTGGATATGAAAATGAGGTTGGCGCGCCGCAGCAAGGACACCACCTTCACGTGCGTGATGGCAACGGCAGCCACGCCCCGCAACAAAGGACCGGAGCCCGCGCGCCGCATCCGATAGAAGCGGAAAGCTTTCGCATCATCAGTGCGGGACGCGATTGGTCCGGTGTTTCCGAATTGCAGCGAGACGTTTTGCAGAGGCTCGTTCACGCAAGCGGCGATTTCGAGATCGTGGACGACATTTTCATTTCCCCCGGAGCGGTCGAGGCCGGCGTGAAAGCCTTGTCGCAGTGCACTAGTATCGTCTCGGACGTCACGATGGTGTTAAGCGGCTTGCGCCGAACCCTCTTGCAAGAGTTGTCGGTGAACACGGTGTGTGGCGTGCACGATGAGGAAACAAAACTGCTCGCGGAAGCCGACGGGCTCACCCGCTCCGCAGCAGGGATTCGCCGGGCGTGGATGCAATTTGGAAACGATCTTGTCCTCGCCATAGGGGACGCGCCGACGGCCGTCGAGGAAGCGGTCCGTCTCGTGAACGAACAGCAGTGGCGTCCGCACCTTATCATCGGCCTGCCAGTCGGATTCGTCGGGACGCGCGAGTGCAAGGAAAATCTGCGGCGCTGCCTGAGAATCCCGCGCATCACGAACCGCGGCACGCGCGGCGGATCGCCATGGGCTGCGGCTGTCGTGAACGCGATGCTCATTCGCGCGTCAAGCAAATCGGCAAGGAAATGACGCCTCAGAAAACATTCCCGGATTCGACGACGCGATCACGTTTCGATCTGGGGCAAATGGCTGAAAACGGCTTGAAGCGTGGCTACACGACGGGCAGTTGCGCGACTGCGGCTGTGAAAGCAGCGCTGCTCAAGCTCGTCTGTAACGAGTCGCCAACTGAAGTCGATGTTACTCTGCCGGACGGCGCGCAGTATCTCACGGTTCCGATCGATGGCATTCGCGATGACGATGACGGCGCGGTGCGCGCGGATGTGATCAAGGACGCGGGAGATGATCCCGACCAGACCCACCGCGCGCGCATTTTTGCGCGGGTGAAACGCAATCGCGTTGGCGAAATCGTATTTCTGCGCGGCGAGGGAGTCGGCATCGTGACGGAACCTGGCATGCAAATCGGCATCGGGTCGCCGGCGATCAATCCCGTTCCGCGACGCATGATGATCCACGCCGTGCGCGAAGTCCTGAATGAAGGAGATGGCATCGGGGACGCGGGATTCGATTTGCAAATCGGCTGCGAGAACGGACGGGAAATCGCGAAGCGCACCTTCAATCCGCGCCTCGGGGTTCAAGGCGGCATCTCGATTCTTGGAACCACCGGAATCGTGGAGCCGAAGTCGATGGCGGCGTTTCAAGCTTCGATCGAGATCTACATCCGCGTGGCACTCGGCGGAAATCCGGACGAAATCGTGCTCGCGCCGGGCAACCTCGGCCAGCGATTCGCGCGCAGTTCGCTCCAGCTCCCACTAAAGCGCGTCGTGCAGATGTCAAATTTCGTCGGCTACGCATTGGAATGCGTGGAGCAGACTTTGATCGAGAACGCCCATCGTCTCCCGCTGCTCTGGGTGGTCGGCCATCCCGGCAAGCTCGCGAAAGTACTCGATGACGTTTGGGATACTCACTCGCAACAAGGCCGCAGCGCAGTGCAAGCCATCCGCCGCGCCGCGAGTAAATTCGGCCTGAGCGATCGTATTCTGCGCCGCGTCGAAGAAGCAAAGATGGTGGAAGGCGTGGTGGAACTGCTTCATGCGGAGGATTGCGCGCCGCAATTTTGGAGTGCCCTCGAAGACAAGATCGGCGCGGCGGTTTCCCGGCGATTGCAGCGTGTGGATCAAGTCGCCGTGCGGCTTTTTAAAATGGACGGCAAAGCTTTGGGAGGAATCGCATGAGCACGCCAGGCATGTTTTGCGGGATTGGCGTTGGCCCGGGCGAACCGGGATTGATTCCGGTGATCGCGTGGGAATTTTTAAAACGATGCGACGTGATCTTCGTGCCGCGCGCCACAACGAAGGATCATTCCGCGGCACGCCGTTGCCTGCCGTCGAATGAGATACCCGACGAGCGGTTTCGCCAGGTGGAGTTCACGATGGACTCCAATCGCGACGTGCTGTGCGAACAATACGCCACCCTCGCGGAAACGATCGCCGCAGAATTGCGCGCGGGCAAAGACATCGCTTATCTCACGATCGGCGATCCGTTCACGTACTCGACTTACACTTACACGCTTGCGGCGCTCAAGGATTGTCTGCCGGAGTTGCGGCATCGAACTTATCCCGGCGTCACTAGCTATTGCGCCGTTGCGGCGGCGACGGAATTTCCACTCGGCGAAGGCAAGGAGCGTGTTTTGATTTTACCGTGTCCGGACGAATTGCCGCAGTTGCGCACCGCCATCGAGTGGCATGACATCGTCGTTTTGATGAAAATCGGCAAGCGGCTTCCGGCAGTCCTTGCGTTGCTTGAAGAAATGGGCATCGCGGCAAATTGCGCCTTCGCTCGTCATGTCGGTATGGACGACGAAGTAATCCACAGCGGCGTTCACAACATGGACCCGGAGAAATCGATGGGCTATCTCGCGACGATGCTCATTCGCAAAAGCCCGGCGAAAAGACGTCACGCCGGAGCTCCATCATGAAAGTCTATTTTGTTGGAGCCGGTCCCGGTGCTGCGGATTTGATAACAGTCCGAGGCGCGCAGATTCTGGCGCGAGTGCCGATGGTGCTCTACGCCGGGTCGCTGGTGAGCCGCGAAATGCTGACGCATTGCCGCGCCGATGTGGAGATTATCGATACCGCCAAACTCAACCTCGATGAGCAGGAAAGGCATTACTTGCGGGCTCGCGAACGAGCCTGGGACGTCGTCCGTCTGCACTCGGGGGATCCGGCGATCTATGGCGCCACCGCGGAACAAATGCGGCGGCTTGACGCGCTGGAGATAGAATATGAGGTGATACCCGGAGTTTCCTCCTTCGTCGCGGCGGCTGCGGTGCTGAACGCCGAGCTCACGAAGCCGGAAGTCGCGCAGACCATTATTCTCACTCGCACCAGCGGACGCGCTTCGCGCGTGCCCGATAAGGAATCCTTGAAATCGCTCGCATCCCACCGCGCCACGCTTTGCATTTTTCTTTCGGGAGCCAACCTGCCGCAAGTCGTGGCAGATCTTCTAACTTCCTATTCTCCCGAAACTCCGTTTGCTCTCGTTCAAAAAGCCACCTGGCCACAGGAAAAAATTCATCGCGGCACGCTTGGTAAAATGCTCAATGAAATCAACGCGTGCGACTGGCAGCTTTCGACCATGTTGCTGGTTGGCGAGGTTCTCGACGAAAAGCTCGTGATGGAATCGCGGCTTTATTCGGCCGAATACTCTCATCGTTTTCGGAAAGCCAGCAGGAGCGTTTCCGCATGAGCTCATCACTCGGAATCTGGATCGTGCGCGCGGGAGCGGAAAAGCTCGGCCGGCATCTTGAAGAGAGCCTGGGAGGCAAACTCTGCGGTTTGGAAACCGGCGGGGACAAGAGCAACCGCGAGGCGTTTGCAACATCCTACGCAGGTTATCGCCAATGGATTCTTGTCATGACCACGGGTATCGCCGTTCGTTACTTGCAAGGGTTGCCAACAGACAAAACGACCGATCCCGCGATCGTGGTCCTTGATGAAGGCTGCCGCTTTGCGATCTCACTCTTGAGCGGCCACGAAGGCGGCGCGAATCGCCTGGCCTATCGCGTGGCGAATCTCACCGGAGCCGTTCCGGTCATCACGACCGCGACGGAGACGCTCAAGCCGCTGGTCGTGGGGATCGGCTGTCGAAAGGGAATAAGCCGGGAAAAAATTGATGCCGCGATTCACGGCGCACTGTCTAAGATTTCGCGGGACCGCAAAGAGATCCGTGAAGTTGCGACGATCGATTTGAAAGCGCAGGAATCTGGGCTGCTTCGATGGTGCGAAGATTGTGATATTCCTTTGCGATTCATCCCACAAACACTGATCCAGCAGCGGCCGTGGGCGACCAACCCCTCTTCATGGGTGCGGGAAAACATCGGCGTCGACGGCGTTTGCGAGCCCTGCGCTTTGCTCGCGACCTTCCGCGGCAGGCTTGTGCTTCCCAAGACAAGGCTGGATGGCGTCGCGGTCGCAATCGTTGAGGAAATTTCTGAACTATGAACGCACTGGGCCAGTTATACCTTGTCTCCGTCGGCCCCGGTTTCGCCGAGCTCATCCCGCCGATGGCTCAATCAGCCTTGCGGGCGAGTGATGCGATTGTTGGCTACGAACTCTATCTGAAGTGGATTGCCTCGTGGATCGACGGGAAGGAAATTCATGCCCTGCCACTCACGAAAGAACGTGAGCGAGCCGCCAAGGCGATCGAACTCGCCCGTGATGGCCGTGTCGCGAGTCTGGTTTCAGGCGGCGACGTCGGCGTATATGCCATGGCCTCTCTCGTTCTCGAAGAGATGCGCGAGGACGAGGATTTTGAGCTGAGGATCATTCCGGGAATTTCCGCGGCAAATAGCTGCGCTTCCCTGCTCGGGTCGCCGTTGTCCCACGACTTTGCGACACTCTCGCTGTCGGATCTGCTTTGCCCGTGGGAATGGATCGAGGATCGCGCATGCCAGCTCGCGCAGGCGGATTTCGTGACGGTTCTTTACAACGTGCAGAGCCGATCCAGGCGGGACGGCGTGTATCGCATTCTGCGCATTCTGCTCGATCACAAGTCGCCGCAGACGTGCTGCGGCGTCGTCAGGAATGCCTACCGCGACGGCCAGGAACACTACGTCTGCACATTGCTGGAGTTGCTCGATCGCCAGTTCGACATGCTAACCACAATTATCGTGGGCAATCGCTTCACGCGGCGCAAACGACAATTCATTTACACGCCGCGGGGCTACAATTCCTGGGACATCCCTTGCAAACAAGAATCGGGACCCGCGGATACGTGCCCCTCCGTGTGGGTTTTCTCAGGCACCAGTGACGGCAACGCGCTGGCTTCGGAACTCGCGGGCAGTGGACATCATGTGATCGTCTCCACCGCTTCGCAATATGGCCAGGAGCTTGTGGTGGAGAATTTTCCCGGCCTCGTTGTTCGTTCCGGAAAGATCGGTTTGGAAGCCCGCCGCAGGGAATTGCGGCAGTCCGGCGCGATAGCCATCGTCGATGCCACACATCCATTTGCGACGGAAATTTCCGGACAACTCATCGGCCTCGCGCGCGAACTTGGAATTCCTTACGTGCGTTATGAGAGGCCAGAAATTATCAGCCGGCCCGCGGCGATCTATTGCCGCGACATGGAGGCGGCGGCAGCCGAGGCGGTCGAGAAAGGAACAAGAATCTTCCTCGCGACTGGCACGAAAGACTTGTCAACTTTTGTAAGATACAGATCGGCAGCGGAGCGCCAATGGTTTGTCCGCCTCGCCTCCGATCCGGCATCACTGGAACGCGCCCTCCAATTGGGGATTCCGCGCTCTCGCCTTTGCGCGATGCAAGGACCCTTTTCCAAGGAGTTCAACGAAGCACTTTGGCGAAGCTGGAACATTGACTGTGTGGTCACGAAAGACTCCGGCGAAGCAGGCGGATTCCAAGCCAAGGCCGAGGCCGCGCGCGCAGTCGACGCCACTCTGATCGTAGTGGAGCGGCCGCGGATGAATTATCCCGTCGTTGCCCGTGACTTTCAGACCACAATACACACCTTGGACACCTGCTTGCAGAGCCACTTTCCAGTTTCAAATTTCTCAGCATCATCAACCAAAACAAGGCAAACCGAAGAAAGACAGGCAGTATGAACAAATCCATGAAAGCATCCCCGTATGCATTGTTGCTGGCATCCCTAATCGGTTTGCCATCGCTTGCTCAAGCTCACCACGCCGAGTTCATGACCGGCGAGCCGTTCCTGCAAGGCCTAAGCATGCCGATTCACGGACTGGATCACATGCTCGTGACGATCGCTGTCGGCCTCATCGCCGCGCAACTTGGCGGCAAGGCCCTGTGGGCGATTCCTGGCGTTTTCAGCGCGTCCGTGTTGCTCGGAGGAATCCTGAATATCATGGGTGTTCCGGTCCCACTTGCAGAATACGGCATCCTGGCTTCCATCGCGGTCTTTGGGGGATTGCTTGCCTGGGGCTCGCGGCTGTCGATTCTTCTCACGCTGTGCGTGGTTGCACTTTTTGCGTCCTTCCACGGCAGCGCTTTGATCGCCAACGATAGCTCTATTCACAACATGCCAGTCTTTGTCGCCGGATGCCTATTTTCTGCATTGCTCTTGCAGGGCGCTGGCATCGCGTTGGGACTTCTGCTCCAACGGGTGCTTCGCTTCGGTGTCTATCGTTATGCGGGCTTTGCGATGCTAATGGCTGCAGCGACTATCAGCTTGTTTCCGGGCATCAACGACTTCGTGATCAACCTGATCGAATAGGTCATTGAGATGAAAATTCCTGTCACGATTGTTACCGGCTTCCTCGGCTCTGGGAAGACCACTTTGATTTGTGGTTTGTTGAAAAAAAATCCCGACCGCCGTCTCGCCGTGCTCGTCAACGAGTTCGGCGAAGTCTCCGTGGACGGCGTCTTGTTGCGAAGCGCCGGCGAGGAGTGCGGTGCTGAAATCCACGATCTTCCCAACGGCTGCATCTGCTGCACCATCAGGGATGATTTTCTTCCCGTGATGAAGCAGCTCCAAAACCGCAAGCATGAGGTTGATCATGTGCTCATCGAAACTTCAGGACTGGCTCTTCCCACGCCTGTGATGAGAGCGCTTGCCTGGCCGGAAATCCGCAACGACTTCCAACTCGATGCAGTTCTCGCGGTCGTCGACGCTCCGCAACTGCTCGCCGGGAACCTGGACTCCGGCAAACCAATTCCCGGCGCAGAGCAAAGCGAGGCGCCCAAGCATCTTGGTTCGCTGGATTCGATCCTCAACCACCAGTTGGAGAACGCAGATGTCGTTGTTCTCAACAAGATCGACGGGTTGCCGGAAGAGTCCCTCATGAAGGCTGAGGAACTGGTTCGTCAAAAGGCGGCTAAGATCCGGTTCCTGGAACTTGCCTACCATGCGGAGCTCGATACGCGCTTGTGCATGGGCCTGAACCTGCATAAGGAGCCTGTCGCCGCCGCTGATCACGATCATCATCATGGCCCGATCCAGCAGATGCCGATGGATCTTGATCGCCCGCCGGAAGACCAGAGCCAGTTCGACGGCCATTCCCATACCGGCCTTTCCGCGCACGAGCACGGCGAGCAGACGCACCAGCATTTTCACGAGCATGATATGGGATGGCAGTCATTCGTGCTCCGTTGTGAGGAGCCGCAAGATGCGGCGAAGATAAAAGCCGCTGTGCGTGAAGTCACTCTGCGGCAGCCGATTCTCCGGACCAAGGGCTTTGCGGCCGTCGATGGCAAGCATCACCGGCTCGTCGTGCAGGCCGTGCGCACTCGCGTGCAAACCTACTTCGAGCAAGAGCGTCACCATGAGCCGGAATCAAGTTTGGTGTTTATCGGCTACCACCCACGCCGTGAGAAAGTCGCTCATTTGATGGCGGAACTTACCGGTTCGGAATGGAAGTAGCGTAAGATCATGCACTGGACTGCGGCGCAGCCGGGCTGCTTGGACACGGAGCGGGAGTTGATCCTCACCGATCAGACGCCCGGGGAAATCGTCTTTCTAAGTGCCGCCGACACCGACCTGGCCTGTGTTGCTGCGACATGGAGCGGCCAATTTGGGAGTCGATTGCGCATCGCGCACGCTTTTCCGCTGCGCCAGCCGGTGGCCGCTGACCACTACATCGAAAATGTCATCCGTCACGCGAAGCTCGTGGTTGCCCGCTTGCTGGGAGGCAGAGCTTACTTCGCTCATTTCATTCAGGGATTGTCCGACCTGAAGGACGAAGAGGGAGATCGTCCGCAATTGCTTATTCTATCGGGCACTGACGCGGACGAAGAAGAACTCGCTGCGTTAAACGATTTTTCCCCGGCGATCTGTAATCGGATGTTTGAGTTTTTCAAGCACGGCGGCCCGGACAACATGCGGCGCGCCGGGGAGTGCATCGATCTTTTGCTTCAAAAGCGTCCCGATGATTTGCCGGAAGCGACACCGACGCCGGAATTTGGCATCTACAAAGTCTCAAGCAAGCCAGGTGCCCGCAGCGCATGGCTCTGCTTCTATCGGGCATGGTACCAGGCCGGTGACCTGGAGGTGGTGGATGCCTTGTGCGCCGCGTTGGAGGATCGAGGGTTTCGGGTTTGCTGCTTTTATTCGTTTTCGCTGCGTAATCCTGCGGCGCAGTCTGCGTTGTTGAGACTCGCGAACGAATCTCCGCCGCATGTCGTCTTGACCATGCAGAGTTTTTCCATCTGCATGAACGATGGCGATCGCCTGTCATTTCTCGAAGAACTCGGGTGCCCGGTCCTGCAAGTGCCGCTAGCGCTTGGCAGCCGCGAAGCATGGGAGAACAACATCGCCGGTCTGCCGCCGGCCGAAATCGCGATGAATGTCGCCCTGCCGGAAATCGACGGGCGCCTGCTCGGCACAGTCGCGGGGTTCAAGGAAAACGGCGGCCTCATCCCGGAGGCGCAGTTTAATGTGAAACGGCTCGCACCCGATCTGTCGCAAATCGCCTATGTTGCGGAGTGGGCTCTGCGTTGGTCCGGTTTGCGTGAACTCGCAAATGCCGAAAAAAAGATCGCGGTGATTCTTTCCAACTACCCGAACCGCGACGGGCGGATTGGCAACGGGGTCGGCTTGGACACGCCCGCCAGCACGGTGAACCTGCTGCGCGCCCTTCGTGCGGAAGGATACTTTGTGGAGCCCGTGCCCGAAGATGGCGAAGAGTTGATGCAATGGTTGCAGGCTGGGACCACCAACGATCCGGAACATTCTTATGGCAAGCCATGCCGGCAGGCAATGGACCGCGCGCGGCTTGAATCCTTGCTGGAGAGATTGCCAGCCAAACGCAGGGAAGAATTGGACGGGAATTGGAAGCTGACTTTCTTCGACGACATTCCCGTCGCCGGAATACGATTGGGCAACGTCTTTATAGGCATTCAACCACCCCGCGGCTTTTCGTTACAGCCGCAGGCCATCTATCACAGCCCGACCTTGCCGCCACCGCCGGAGTATCTCGCGTTCTATCTTTGGATTCGGGAAATATTCGGCGCGCATGCCGTTGTGCACCTTGGCAAACACGGGAACCTCGAATGGCTCCCAGGGCGCAGCGTGGCGCTCGGCGAAGATGATTACCCGCGAGTTTGCCTTGGCCCGCTGCCTCACCTCTATCCGTTCATCGTCAACAATCCCGGAGAAGGCACGCAGGCCAAGCGCCGCGCGTCTGCAGTGATCATCGATCACCTCACGCCGCCACTCACCAGAGCCGGTCTTTACGACGATCTCGAAAAGGTGGAGCGCTTGCTCGAAGAGCACGCTCACTGTGTGTCGCTCTATCCCAGCCGAGCTGCGGAACTGGAGCGCGAGGTCCAGCTGCTGCTCGCGCTTGCCTCGTGGAGCAAGGAGTTACCGGGCAGCGCGAAATCGATTCAGGCCGTCGGAAATTTTCTTTGCGAAATCAAGGAGAGCCAAATCCGGTCGGCGCTCCATATCCTCGGCGAAAAGCCCGCCGGAGAAAAAGAGATCGACTTTCTTCTAAGCTTGCTGCGCGTGCCCAGCGGCGATCGTCCCGGCCTGATCGAAGCGCTGCAAAGCGCGTCCGTGGATTTACAAAAACTCGCGCCGTCCGAACGCGATGAGTTGGACGGCAAAGCGCGGGCGTGGATTTCCGATGCGTTGCGGCGCGCACAAGCGCCTGGAGAAAGCGTGGACCTGCAGCGGTTGCGCGAATTAGTGCGCCGTAAACTTTCGCCGCGGCTCGCGCAATGCGCCGACGAGCTTCGCAACATCATCAACGGTCTCGATGGAAAGTTTGTGCCGCCGGGCCCGGCGGGCGCACCCACTCGCGGCAGGCTGGACGTGCTGCCCACCGGGCGCAACTTTTTCGGCATCGATCCCCGCGTGATCCCGACACCGACTTCGTGGCGCTGCGGCCAGGCCATGGCCGATCTGTTGCTGGAGCGTTATCGGCAGGAGCATGGCGATTATCCGCGCAAGCTGGCGCTCGTGGTGTGGGGAACTTCCAACATGCGCACCGGCGGCGATGATATCGCGCAAGCTCTATGGTTGTGGGGTTGCGAACCGGTCTGGGAGGAATCCTCAGGGCGCGTCGTCGATTTTCGCATTCTGCCCTTGAGCTTGCTCGGACGGCCGCGCGTGGATGTGCTGCTGCGGGTTTCGGGTTTGTTTCGCGATGCATTCGGGGACACAATGCGATTGCTCGCGACAGTGCCAAAGCGGCTGGCGGAACAGGACGAATCGCCGGAGTTAAATCCCATCCGTGAAGCGTGGCGGCGCGACCGCGAATCGCTTGTTCAGCAAGGATTAAATGAATGCGAAGCCGCGCGCCGAGCGACACTTCGCGTCTTTAGCTCCGAGCCCGGCTCATACGGGACCGGCCTTCTGCCGCTCCTCGATGCCGGAAACTGGAGTTCGAAAAGCGATCTGGCCGATGTCTTTTGCAAATGGGGCGGACATGCGTTCGATAGCGACGGTACAGCGAGCGAAGCCATTGAGTTATTCCGCGAGCGGCTCGTCGAAATCGAAGTCGTTCATCAAAATCAGGATAATCGCGAGCACGACATCCTCGATTCCGACGATTATTTTCAATTCCAAGGCGGGCTCCAGGCCAGCATAGGGCAGCTTCGCGGCAGCGCGCCGGCGAATTATCACGGAGACTCCAGCCGCCCCGATCAGCTTCGCGTTCGCACGCTGAAGGAAGAGCTGGTGCGCGTGATCCGCAGCCGCGTTCTGAATCCCCGCTGGATCGAAGCCATGCGCCAGCACGGTTACAAAGGCGCATTCGAGATGGCTGCGACGGTCGATTACCTTTTTGGATACGGGGCAACGACGGATTTCATCGAGGATTATCACTACGAAGAAATCGCGCAGGCGCTTTTGCTTTCTCCCGAGCAAAAGAAATTTTTTCAACGATATAACCCCGTCGCACTGCAAGAGGCCACCGAACGCTTCCTGGAAGCGGCGGAACGCGGATTGTGGAAGCATCCCAGCGAGACAACTCTCTCCGCATTGGAAGAAAACTTGCTCGAACTGCAGGGACAACTCGAATGATTCAATTTCCTTTCACCGCGATTGTCGGCATGGAGCCGGCCAAGAAATCGCTCATCTATCATGCCATTGATCCACGCATCGGCGGCGCGCTTTTTATGGGACATCGCGGCTGCGCCAAAAGCACCTTGGTCCGCGCGTTTGCGGAAATCCTCCAGTCCACCACGCAGGACGACCTCCCGTTTGTAGAAGTCCCGCTTGGCACGACCGAGGATCGCTTGCTCGGCTCCGTGAACGCCGAGACGCTTGTGGAGCAAAGCAAATGGCAAGGCCGGGCTGGTTTGATTGAAGATGCAAATGGCGGCGTCCTTTACATTGACGAAATCAATCTGCTGCCAGATCACCTGGCCGATTTCATCCTCGATTCGGCGGCCTCCGGGCGCTACCGCATGGAGCGGGACGGTATCACTCGAATCGTGGAAAGCCGATACATTCTGGTCGGAACGATGAACCCGGAGGAAGGCGACCTGCGCCCGCAGCTTTCCGACCGCTTCGCCCACGGCGTCCTAGTCCGGGATGATTTCACGCCCGCGGAACGCATGGAGATTGTCCAGCGGCGAATTCAGTTCGACGATGATCCGGAAAACTTCATCACGGCCTACGCGGCGTCCACATCGGATCTGAAGAACCGCGTGATACTCGCGCGGAAGAGACTGAAAGGCGTGCAGATTTCCGAGGAAGATCGCATGTCCGTGGCAGCGAAGGGAAAAACGCTCAAGCTGGAGGGCGTCCGCGCGGAACTTGCCGTGGTGCGCACCGCGCGTTGTGCGGCAGCGTGGGATAACCGTGCGTGGGTGGAAGGTCGCGACCTCGAAGAGGCGTGGGATCTTTGCCTCGGCCATCGAGAGCGCGACCGGCCGAACTCTCGAATGCCCTCCTCAACGCCACCCGCCATGCAATCCGGCAAACTTTCCGGGGCCCCGATCACGCCCACGTCACCGGCTCCGCTCGATTCGCGCCCGCATCCGGGAAAGCTGTCACCTCCCCAAGCGACATCGCGCAAAGACCTCCAAGAGTGGTGGCAAAGACCATCCCGCCGGCACCTTGCCCTGCCAGTTAGATCCGCTTGCGGTGGCTTTTCGGAACAATCAAGAGGGCCGATCGCCTGGCTGGAATCGGTGGTATTCTCTTTCAGGATGGGATGGGTGCCTGGCCGCGCCGCCATGCACCTGCGGCATAGTCTTCCGTCCGCTAGAAAAAAACTTTGGTGCTTTCTGGATGCAAGCCGGTCCACTGGCATGAGCCAGTTTCTCAGCTCAGCGCGGGATGTGATGGCAGGCCTCGCGCGGTCTGCGAGCTCCGCCCGTTTTCATTTGTTAATTCTCGAAGGAGGGAAAATCCGATGGAGTGCCCGGAACTCGACAGCCCGCCGTTTTGAAGCGGCATTGCTCGACCTGAAGGAAGCCAGCGGAAAAAGCTTCATCATTGAGGCGCTGACGACGTTGCAGCGGGCGATGCTGAGAAACGGAAGCAAGCCCGGCGACCGGTTGGTGATTGCTTCCGACGGCCTTGCGAGTCCTGCTCCCACGGAAAAGCCCGCACAGACTCTGCGCCGGCTTCGTTATGCATTGGGCCGCGCGCAGAATCCGATTGCATGGATTCACCCACATCCGAAACGTGGTTTGGCCAGATGGTTGCCCGCCCTTTGCAGCAATCTGAAAGTTCACCGATTGGAAGTTTGAGGTCTCTTCGATGCTGCCAATCCGTTGTTGCTCCATAAGGATGCTGGCAAGCTCGATCTGATCAATCCTGCTCAGCTTCTCGCGAAAGAAATTTCCAAATGGCCATTTTCTGATCTGACTGAGCTTTGAGCTTCATGGCTCGACGACCCTTCCCCGACTACGACACCGACCGGTCATGACGTTCTCCGCGAGCTGAAACGTCCGGCAGCGCCCAAGTGCGCCTCTGGCACCCCTTGTTCAGCGGCCTCAGCTCTCCGGCGGCAGGTTTTTCGGGTTGCGGGCGGCCCGCAACGCGAAAAAGCGCCGTGTTTGACTTCCGGACTTACTTTTGGCACTCTGCGCCCATGGAAACGCACGCTTTCGGCTTCGGCCCGGAAGGCCGAAAGAGATTTCCTATCAGTATTAACTAGGAACAAAGTCTTTAGGAGGAGAGTTGATCATGAGCACCGTCTCGTTGACCATTGACTACAGCAATGGAGCCCAAAAGCATTTCTCAAACATTCCTTGGGAAAGCGGGCTGACGCTCCTTGGAGCCATTCAGGCGAGCGCGGCAATTTCGCCTCGAGCCGCTATCAGCTTCGGATCTGATCGATCTGGGCACGCTATCGGACTAGTTATTGACGAGATGCCTCGCGGGGATACAGCGGCTTCCGAATGGGTTATCTGGGTCAATGCGAAACCCTTTCAAAGGCGTCTTGGGACCGATACGAGCTTTGGTTTCCACCCGGATGAACGCGAAGCCAACCTTCTTAACCCGGGGGATCACGTCTTAATCAAGCTGTCTCTTGCGGCGGAGAAGCCGGAGTGATCCAAGACTGGTTTGAGCGCCTGATGGGTTTTGCTGAAGGCGGTTACGAGGATACTCGTAGCCGCCTCGAAGTCGAGGGCAGAGAATTGCGGTCTCGTGTTAGTGGGCGCAGCTACGGTATAGGCGAACTTGAACTAGTATCTTTGCAGACCTTGCGCGAGCGTGTCTCCTCGGGTAGCGGCTTGCAGGGTCGGCTGAAGGTGCGAGCCGTCAGCGGCGACGTGCGTCACCTGCATCAGTCTCCCGAATACGCTGGCGCTTTGTTCCAGGTGGCTTCACAATTCAACCTCCTGGAAATGGTTTCGCCTGACGTGACGCCAGAGCACGGGGTCACGCGCTACCAGCACGACAAAACGCAGGGGCCGGCCTGCGCAATAGCCGCTGGGGCTGGCACAATCTATCGCAACTACTTTGTGCCGGTAGGCGGCGGGTGCGGACAGACCAGCCAGCAGCAACTCGACGGGCTCGCCGACGTTGGCGAGGCGCTGAGCCGAACGCTTGGTAAGCCAGTTGATGCGCTCTGGACAATGCGCAACGGCTACGCGCTGTGCAGCGCGGACGGGCTGGCTGCAATCGGAACCTCCCTGAACGCCAGCAGTGCCGCCGAAACGGATGCATTGCGGGCCTTGCTGCGGATCGGCGTCCATTGGGACGTTGAGGTTACTGATGGCGAATTGCGCCACCGTCAGAGTGTCTCGCAGGCGTTTTGCTCGGCGCTTCCGGTGGCCTACACCAGCGTACCGCCCATACGGTGGCGGTCCTTTGCGGAATTGGTCCTCGAAGCGGCCTACGAGGCCACGCTATGGGCTGCCGTGCTAAATTCGCGACGCGGTGCCTCCAACATCGTTCTGCTCACTCGTCTCGGTGGCGGAGCCTTTGGAAACGATGAGGCCTGGATCACTTCGGCAATGTGGCGCGCCTTGACCAAGGTTCAAGATTGCAGCCTGGACGTTCGCTTGGTCAGTCGTGGCGCTCCCCCGTCCTCGATGCTCTCACTGGAGAAGGCCTTTGGGTGACCCGCCATCGTCGGTAGCTGGCAAAAACAGCTGATCGGCCACAGGGGGCGCCGGTGAGGTTGATGTTCATGAACGGGTCTGGAATGAAGACAGGGTCGTCGCTGGAGAATTAAGAAGTTTAGTGCAAGCAAAAAGCCTGCAAATTTTCTTTAGGAAGGCACAAGGAATCTGTGAGATAAGGAGACACAATGCCACTACCCTCCGACGAGAAGCTTATTGCGTTAAGCCAGGACCTGCTCAAGCAATTCGACACGATTTTTGGGCTTCACCCGGGCTTTCGACCGGCCCATGCAAGGGGTGTCATGCTGTCAGGAACATTTTCGCCGTCTCCCGAGGCTCCTTCCCTAACACGGGCGCCTCACACTATCCGTAACTCTACACCGGTCACGGCGCGCTTTTCCAGCTCCACAGGCCTGCCTCAGATTCCTGATACTGACCCCAATGCAAATCCGCGCGGACTCGCCATCCGGTTCCATCTCGCCGAGCACGTGCATACGGATATCGTCAGCCATTCGACCGATGGATTCCCCACAAGAACGGGACAGGAGTTTTTGGAGTTCTTACGGGCTGCTGCTTCAAGCGATCCGTCTCGGCCGTCACCTACTCCCATCGAAGCATTCCTGGCTGGTCATCCGAAAGCGCTCGCCTTCGTGCAGACACCCAAGCCTAGTCCGTCCAGCTTTGCGAGGGAGTCGTACTTCGGTGTGACGGCGATGCGCTTTACGAACAAGGAAGGCGCGAGCCGCTATGGACGCTACCGAATCCTGCCGGACGCCGGGAGCGAGCACCTGGATGACGCCACCGTCAAGAGCCAAGGACGCGAACTATCTTTTTGACGAGCTCACAGAAAGGATTGCGAGAGGTCCGATAAGCTTTCAGATTCTGGTGCAGGTGGCAAACGACGACGACATCGTGGACGACGCGACGGTTCATTGGCCGGAGGAGCGGCCCTTGATCAATCTCGGCAGTATCGTTCTAACAGATCCGGTGCAGGATGACGCACGTGAGCAGAAGAAGATCATCTTCGATCCCATACCCCGTGTCGATGGAATAGAGCCTTCAGATGATCCTCTGCTAGAGCTGCGTGCAGCGATCTATTTGCTGAGCGGACGACGCCGTCGGCAAGCTCCCGAAACGTAAGCGCTCGTCTTCTGCAATGGCGGGACGCAACGGCGACAGTCGCTGGGGGATCGAGGTTTTCATCGCGGCTTCTTAAGCTCGATGGCTCGCTCGATTCGACTAAGCGCGGAGAGCACGATCCAGGTCAAAATCACGCTCAAGAACGCCAGTCCGATCCGGCCCAACCCGACGGCGACACCGACGGCAGCGGTCATCCAGATGCCTGCGGCGGTGGTCAGTCCCTCGATCTCGCGCTGTTCGCGCAGTTTGAGAATGGCGCCCACTCCGATGAAGCCAATGCCGGCGGCGAGGCCCTGGATGACACGCGACAAATCACTCATCGACATTCCTGCTGCCGCCCCCCCGAGGACGAAAAGCGTGCTGCCCATCGCGGTGAGCATATGCGTGCGCAAACCCGCCGGCTTGCCCGTCTTCTCCCGCTGAACACCGATAATCCCGCCAAGGAGCATCGCCGCGAGCAGGCGAATGATCACCCGTTCAAACTGCGTCCAGTCCGGGACGCCACCTGCGAGTTCTTCGAGAAGCGCGTCCATGGGCCCGGCGGCGGCTACCTCGCCGCGTCGCAGCCCGAGCGCCAGCACGGCGCAAAGAATGCCGAGGCGTGCAGGAGTAGGCAACAGGATAAGCTCGGGCTGACCTCGCGCGAAACGAACGGTGATCTGAACTCCGGAAAGAATGCCGGCAACGGCGCTTTGCTCCATTTTCTCTGTGAAGGTGTCATCCTAAGAGATTTCATGCGCGGATAGTCCTGTCTGACGCCTATGTTTTCGGACCGCTCAGGGTGCAGGTATTGTTGTACCCTCCAACGCGGGCGCCTGATTGCCAACGTAACCAATGCGACCATGGTCAACTGACAGTTGCTGCCGGCGCTTACTTTCTTCGCGCCACTCGGGGGTCCCTCTCGCAAATAGGGACGGCTCGCTGGGGCACCCGGCGACCATCAGGGAGATTATGCCTGTGAGTCCGGTGCGAAAGCTCATAAAATACCATACAACTTCTGCCTCACTGCACAAAGTAAAAGCGCCGCCGCGGACAGGCTAAGGAAGGGCTTGTTTGAGTATTCGGTTTGCTTATGGTCGGGCTAAAAATACGGTAATATGCATTAGCAAGTGGCATGAAATTCGACAAGAACAGCCCAATGCGTCCGATCAGGAAGCGTCCTTTGCTTTCACGCGGGCGATCGAGCGGCGGGCAACCTCGGCGTCGGGCGAATTGAGGTTCTCAAAAATTCCCAGCGACTGGGCGGAATAGGCGCAAGGCTTCGGCTCTATCGCCTTGCTTCTCCGCGAGCATTCCCATTTGGTGCTGTGAGCTGGCAATGCCGCTCTGGTTGCCGAGTTTCCTTTGGATTCCCAGGCTCTCGGTGTAAAGCCGGCGCGCTTCGTCCAACTCGCCGCGAAAGTATCTGATGGTTGCCACGATTTCTGCGAATCGGGCAATTTCCCATTCGCTTTGCGCTTCACGCGCCGGCTCCGCGGCCTGCTCGCCGCAATGGATCGCCTCAACCCAGTAGCCGCGTACTACAAGCACGCTGTTGACATTCGCAAGTTCGCCCGCGATCCGCATCACGCTCTGACATTCCCTCAGCTCGAATGCCAGATCCATGGCCGCAAGCAGGTTATCCTTTTCCACTTCCAGCGCGTTCAGATCATCGGGCGTCTGATTCGGATGGGCTTCGGCATAACGCACGAAATAGGCGATAAACTGGCGGCGGCAGTCGTCTGCGCGTTTGTCCTGCTTCAATCGCGAGCCGGACAGTTCGCGCGTCAGGCCGTCGATTCTGAGCCGCTGACCGCCGGCGCTTATTCCTATCATGCACAGCGACGCCAAGCGTCTGACGGCTTCATTCAGTCGCGCGAAATCGTCACCGAAGGCGGCGGCTTCAGGACAGGGAAGGCACAGATATCGGAGATAGAACCGGCGGCTTTACGATTTCACAAAGCATTGAATGAACGCGTCTCCGGCCGTTCTCGCGGTATAGTGTGTTGTCGGATATGCCTGAAATGCACGGCGCACGACGATGATTCGGCTGAAATAGGGCAAGTACTGCCAGCGGAGGTAGGGCCGAGTTGTAAAGAACGGTATTAAAACACCGCCAATTCGCAGAGTTCGATGCATCAGCGGCACGACTCGATCCCAAAATGGGCCATCGGTCCAGACAGACTCCGGCAATGCGGGATCAAAGAAGATGCCATCGACGCTCTCGCGCGGCACCGTCTTGATAAATTCGAACCAGTCCGAATGAATGATCTCCAATGATTCGGGGACCTGAGGATGACTCGACCGAAACAAATCGATGACGCCTGGATAACGCTCAATGACCCGGTGGTGGCGAGTGCCAGAGTTGCCCGCGATTCGCAGGGCGGAGAGTCCAAGTCCGAGACCGGCCTCCAAGAAATCCGAGCCATAGGAACAAAGGAGGTCGGCCGACTCGTGCATGAGGTCGCGTTCCCACGCCTGCATCGCCTGGCCGCCAGCAATCGAGAGCGTAACTTCACCTGTATCACTCTCGACGAGATCGATGGACGGATTGGAAGGAAGAGGGAGCATGAGGAGGGCAGGGTTATGGCAGACGCAAGCGATAACGTTCCCGTGAAACACAGAGATCAGATTCTCGGTTGGAATTCACGTGCGACGGAGGGTACTCCTCGATTCTTTTCGCCATTTCTGCCAGAATCGGCGATTCAAAGAACACTTTCATAGGCACGGTTCGTCCCAGCCTGGCTTGAATGCGGACGACGGTCTGGGTCACCAGCAACGAATGCCCTCCGAGTTCAAAGAAGTTATCGTTGCGGCAAATCTCGGTGACTCGAAGCACCTCCCGCCACACCTCCATCAACTCCGTTTCTATCGCGGTTAGCGGAGCCGTGGCAGGAGGCACTCTCCGCCGGAGAGCGAGTTTTTTTACGGGTAACGATTTCAGCGCCTGGCGATCGAGCTTGCCGCTCACTGTCATCGGCAGGTGATCCAGTTGGACGAATTCAGCCGGAATCATGGCATCCGGCAGATATTGACGCAAGAAGCGACGCAATTCCTCCGGCTCTGGCACTGAACCGTCTCGCAAGGACAGAAACCCGGCCAAAAAGCTCTCTCCGTCACCCGAGCTAATGGCGGCCACCGCCGCCGCTTTCACGGATAAATGAGCGGTCAAATAGCGCTCGACTTCGGTCGCCTCAATGCGAACTCCCCGGATCTTGATCTGACCGTCACACCTTCCCAAAAATTCCACACAACCATCCCGTCGACGCCGCCCTAGATCGCCCGATAAGTAGGTGCGAATTCGACCGCTCTCCGGACTCGGAATAAACACTTGCCGCGTGAGCGCTTCGTTCTGCCAATAGCCCAATGCGACCTGCTCGCTGGTGATCGCAATTTCGCCGACCGCGAGAGTGCCCACTTCGCGACGATCACGATTCAGCAATCGGATCTGCGTATCCTGCACGGGAAAGCCGACCGGAACCAGCGCTCCGGTGGGAACCGAAGCTGAGTCGACGAAGTATTGGAGCGCGAGAGTAGATTCAGATGGCCCAAGGCCGTTCACCAAGCAGCAATGCTCGTCGAAAAATTGGCGATACAGGGCGGCATCGCTCCATGTAACCGGCTCTCCACCCAATACGACCATCCGTACCTGGGCGAAAACCGCCGGTTGATTGACCGATGACAACAGATGCCGAAAGACTGTCGGTGTTGCGTGGAGGATGGTTACCTTTGACAGAAGCTGGGCCTGAGCGGCGGGGTGTTCGTTCCGCAGGTCAATAGGTATCAGACGCGCGCCATTAAGCAAGGCGCCAAAAATGTCCATCACGGCAGCATCGAAGCTATAACTAGCGAACATTGACAATGCATCTGAGGATGTAATGCGGAGGCTATTCGTATAGGCGCGGATGTGGCGTAAGACGTTTCGCTGGCTCTGCATGACCCCCTTCGGTGTGCCGCTTGAGCCCGAGGTATAGAGGAGATAGGCCATGGCATCGCTATTGAATTTCTCCTCGATCGGCGATTCCGGTTGCAGGATGTTCCGTTCAACCTCTTCTATGTAAATCACTGAAACCAGGCGTCTTGATCGCTTGACGATCGCCTGGGCCTGTGCAGCGTGTGGCTCATCCACCAATACAAATCGTGCCTCGGCGTCATCAACGATCAACCCCAGCCGGTCAATCGGGTGTCTCGGATCCAGAGGAATATAGGCATTGCCACTGCCCAGAACTCCCAAAATGGCCTGCACCATGATCGCATCGTGCCCCATCAGGAGAGCCACGTGAACGCCCGAACAGCCATTCAGCTGAGTCCGCAGACAGGCCGCCAAGTGATCGCTCCGCCGGAGCAGCTCTGCGTAGGACCACTCCGCGTCCCCGGTCACGATCGCTCGCCGCGCTGGAAATTCATTGGCGATCTGTCGAAATCGGGAAACCAGGCTTTGCTCGCAGGCTTCGATGGGAAAATGCTCGGAAACTTGCAGTTTGGAGAGACCGTCTTGGCGCTGGCCCGGTTTTGTTGTTGCATCCAGTGGCAGCGTTGAGATTCGCGCGTCGGGCTGTTCGGCCATTGCTCCCAGGAGCGCAGTTAGATCACGCAGGAGCTGGACGGCGGTCGATCTCTCAAACAATTCCTGCGCATAGAACAATGTCAGGACTATTTCGTCCTGCCTTGGCTGAGCATAGAGCGCCAGCTCGAACGGACTATGAGTCGCGACGCCAGCCACCGGTTGGCCTCTTTTCAATCCAGCGTTATCAGCTGCAACCGTCCGAATTTCACCTGTTGCTGAATCCGACTCGCCTAAATTGAGAAAGTTCAGGTAAACCTGAAAAAGCGGGGTGCGGGAGAGATCGCGTTCGGGACGGAGGAGTTGGAGCAACAGTTCGAACGGCAATCCTTGATGCGAGTAGGCGCCTAAGGCGGTCGTTCGCACCCGCCTGAGCAATTCGCCCACTGTCGGATCGTTGGTGAGATCATTTCGCAAAACCAATGTATTGAGGAAACAACCGATCAGAAGAGCCGATTCTACGTGAGTTCGCCCGGCGACACTGGTGCCCACCGTAACGTCGTCCATGGCGGTGTAGCGTTGAATCAGGACGGATAGCCCCGCCAAGAGCACCATAAACGGAGTGACCCGTTCTCGTTGTTCGAGGAGGCGCAAAGCCGTAACGAGCGGCGCGGAAAGTATCAAATACTCTTGTCCGGCTTGATGCGAAGACCGGGCGGAGCGAGGGCGATCGGGAGGGATTTCCGCCATCTGGAGGCGGCCAAGCCGCTCTTCCCAATACTCGACCAGTCCGGGCGGGCGATTTCCAGGTTCGAGCGCCCGGCGTTGCCAGCATGAATAGTCGCCATATTGAATCGGCAAGTCCGGCAAGGGCGAGGGCTGGCCCTGAATAAATGCAGTATAGAGTGCGGTCAGTTCTTGCCGAAAGATTCCGATCGACCAGCCGTCGCACGCGATATGATGAAACGTCGATACGAGCACGTGATCGCTCGCGTCCAAGCTCAAGAGCAGAACGCGCAGAGGAAGTTGAACCGACAGATCAAACGGCAAGGATTGTTCTCGAAGCATGAGCTCATGACCGCGGGTTTCGCGTTCATCTGCCGGCAGCGAGCGAAGATCGATGACTCGCAAGGTGCATCTGGCTGTCGCGGCCACCACTTGGCGGGGCTGGCCGTTAACCGTCACGAAACGTGTGCGCAGTGCCTCGTGGCGCCGCAAGATCTCATCAAGACACCGCTCCAAGCATCCGATGTCCACCGCCACTCGCAGGCGCCAGACGACCGGTAAGTTGAATAGTACCTGCTCCGGATAGAACTCATGGAGAAACCATAGGCGTTCCTGGGCATAGGAGAGCGGCGTCGGACCCTCACTTTTGCACGGACGAATCGGGCTGGTAAGGGGATCCGCTTCTGCGGATCTTGAGGCGGCCTTGCCGCGCCGGCGCTCGAACAGTTCGCGCCGGTCCCCCATAAAGCTCAGTTGCGAATCGATGCAGAATTCTTTCATCCAGTTTCGCCTTCATGAAGTTGCGCCTCTACTTCAGCCTCGGACATGCGCGCCACCTCCAATACCCATTTCGCGGTCTGCTCAATAGATTCTCGGAGAGCCGTGTTTTCGAGCAGAACGGAGGCTAATGCTTCAATTGTCGGACTTTCAAAAAGGCGTCGAATCGGAATCGCCACGCGCAAAAGATCTCTGAGACGCGCGATGAACTGAATGCCGAGCAAAGAATGGCCGCCGAGATCAAAAAAATTGTCGCGGATACTGACCCGATTAACACCCAACAACTCGATCCAGAGTCCGGCAATTACTTCTTCTAGCGCCGAACGGGGCGCGCAATAGTCGCTGTCCTCCGCCTCGCGCATGAAAAGTGGCTCGGGCAGCCGTCGACGGTCGACCTTGCCGTTTGGAGTGACCGGTAACTCCTTGAGAAAGACAAACGCCGAAGGAACCATATGCTCGGGAAGTCTATCGCGCAGAAACCGGCGAATCTGGGGAATCAATCGCTGAGCAGCTTCCGCTTGGAGCGGTTCGTTCGAGCAGGCAAGCAGTTCGCTGCGCACTGTCTCGGAGTTGACCGCGTCGCGGGCCGGGCGGTTTCCAGCAATCCCAGCCAAAGATTTCGCCTCGGCCGCGATCGAACTTCGGTTCGCCGTCGCGGCCGATGCTCCATGCCGGGTTCGGGGCGTGTCCTCGATTTTGCGGCGAAGCCGGACATCAAAGCGACCGTCTTCTTGATCATCCGCCCACACCACCTGGGCATTATAGTCGCTCGAGCGAGCGAGCGCCCGAATTCGTTGTGGATTCTCCGCCATGCTGGAAGACTCTTCGACCACCAAGCGTTGTCGAAGCTCGCCCATGGTCGTTTGGGGAGACAAACTCCTGGCGAGTTTCACAACTAGATTTTCACGCTGGAGCCGAATGTTTGGAATATTGCGGATGATCATAAGATCGGGAGAGCTCTCGTACAATCGGGTCTTCAGCCCCTCGAACGTCAGCCCATCGCGGCTCCAATCTAGGACCGGCGTCTGGGTGGACGAGAGGCGATGATCGGACAGGGCTTCCGTCTGCAGCCAGACATTATAGCGAAAGCGCGTCAGTTCGTTCTGATACTCCCCGCGTTTGAGTTCTACTGAAGCGCCTGTCACCCGCCGGTTGTACTCGGGCAAGCGCCAAAAGAAGCTTGGCGAAACCAGGAGTTCTTCTTCGCGAGCCA
This sequence comes from uncultured Verrucomicrobiae bacterium, assembly GCA_963810765.1. Classification (GTDB taxonomy): domain Bacteria; phylum Verrucomicrobiota; class Verrucomicrobiia; order Chthoniobacterales; family Terrimicrobiaceae; genus DASTFP01. Next base: position 22,099 of record CAWEOV010000004.1, on the reverse strand, counting down.
TGGAAGCCTGCACGCGGCTCAGGAATTGGCTTACGGTGAGATCCGCCGGCGCCCGGTGGAGTTCAACCGAGGCCCGAAACATCCACTGAAGCGGCAGACTGCGCACATCACCCACAAAGATCGCGCCTCCCGGAACGAGCCAGGTCGCGGCTCGGTCAAGAATCCGGAGCAAATAATCTGCACTCGGAAAATATTGAATGACCGAATTGAGAACGATGAGCTCAAAACTTGCCGGGGCGAGCCCCGTAACCTCGTCCGCCCGCCCTTCCAACAGACGGACTTGGTTCAAACCGGCGGCCTGAACTCGTTCGGCTAGCTTACAAAGCGCCGCTTTTGAGAAATCGATGCCGACGTATTCTTGAGTGGCGGGGGCCAAGCGATGCAGGAGCAAACCAGTCCCACAACCGATTTCCAGAATTCGCTCGGGATGTCGTTGCTCGATATCGGCGACCGTCTCGTCAACCCATTCCCGCATCTCCATCTCGGGAATTGGCAAGCCGGTAAAACTGCTGCGCCAGCCGGTAATGTCGAATTCGGCAGCCACCGGTTCGCCTCGAGCATAGGTCTCATTATAAAGTTCCTGCCAATGGGTCAGGTGCTTCCGCGCAGCGGTTTCATCCTCCGCCCGGTCTGCGTCGGTTCGCAACAAATACGCCGCCAGCCGCGTATTCCCCGCAGCGTCTGTTTGCGCCACCACCGTTGCACTTCGGATCGCAGAATGCTGTGCCAAAGCGAACTCTATTTCTGCAACTTCAACCCGAAATCCACGCACACTGACTTGCGTGTCCATACGGCCCAAGAATTCCAATTGACCGTCGTGCCGCCACCTCACCCGATCGCCCGTCAGATACATTCGTCCACGCTCTCCGACGCTCGGGATGCCCGCCAGCGCCGCTCCAGCCGGGGACCATAGATCCGGGACAAATTTCTGATTATCTAACTCCGGGCGCGCGTGGTAGCCGCGCGCCAGTCCCAAGCCCGCAACGGCAAGCTCGCCAGGAACCCGGGCGGGAACCAGCTGGCCTGACGAATCGAGGACGTAAACCCGGGTATTCGCGATCGGACGTCCGATAGGTGGCGACCCCTCTCTGGGGCGGAGAATGTTGTCGCCCGGAGGAATCACCGCCGCCGTCGTCACGACAGTGCATTCCGTGGGGCCATAGTGGTTAACCACGTCGAAGCCCAATCCTTCTCGGGGAGGCGCGCGCAACCGATCGCCGCCGGTTAAGACTGTGCGTAACGCAAGCTTGGACGGTGTGGGTCCCGCCAGGACGTCTTCGGCCAACGGAGTGGGCAAGAATGCCAGAGTTATTCCCTGCTCCCCCATCCAAGCCAACAACCGACGCGGATCAAGACGGATCTCCGGGTCAACAATGTGAACGCTGGCACCAGCGGTCAGATAGGGCCACAGCTCCCAGACCGATGCGTCGAATCCCGGACCCGCCATTTGGCTGGCTCGATCGTCCGCTGTGACATGATAAAACTCCTGGTGCCACCGGATGAGATTGAATAGCCCTTGGTGCTCCAGAAGCACACCATTCGGTTCGCCGGTCGAGCCCGAGGTGTAAATGACGTAGGCCAGTTGCCGCAAACTGCAGGGAAGATTAGGCGGTGTCGCAGCCATCCTCGCAACGGCCTCCTGCTCAGAATCCAAGCAAATCACACGGAGAGTATCGCAACCGCATCGTGGGACCAGAGACGAGCGGGTCACAACGATTTCCGCCGTCGAATCGCTCAACATCCGCCCCAAACGACTCGTCGGGTACTGCGGATCCAATGCCACATAAGCGGCCCCAGCTTTCCATACCGCCAACAAAGCCACCACCCAATCGCAAGACGGTTCGATACAGACCCCCACGAGATTGCCAGGACTTGAACCCTGTGAAAGGATGTAGTGTGCCAATTGGTTTGCTCGACGATCGAGTTCACCATAGGTGAGACGCGCGCTACCCTCATCGACAGCCAGCCGGTTCGGCGCGGCCGCGGCACACGCCTCTACTCGTTTGTGAGCGCACTCTGCATTCGGATATTCGATGGAAGTATCATTCCATTCGACAAGCAATCTCCGCCGTTCCACGAGATTAAGCAGTGCGAGCCGTCCTATAGGTTGATCAGGCCCCGCGTCAATCGCCTCGAGCAGCCGAACGAAGTGCTCGCCCATTTCTTGAATCGTCTGATCGGCAAAAAGATCCCGGCTATATTCGAGACAGGCCTGCAGAGAATCGCTGGCGCCACTTTCCCAAACGTCCAATACTAGATCGAATCGAGTCGTTTCGTTGGAAACTGAAGGGAAACTCACCTCGAGTCCGGACAATTCGAGACGAGAGGTCGGGGTATTTTGCAAGGCGAAGACAACTTGGCAGAGCGGATTCCTGCTTACGTCCCGCTCCGGTTGGAGCTCCTCGACCAAGCGTTCAAACGGGAGATCTTGATGCGCGAACGCATCCAAGGTTAGTTCCCGAGTGCGATGGAGCAATGTGCGAAACGTTTCATCCCGCCAAACCTGGGCTCGAAGAACCAGCGTATTCACGAAGAAACCAATAAGAGGCTCCAACTCCGCGCGATTCCGCCCTGCGATCGGTGTTCCTACAACAATGTCATCCTGACCCGTGTATCGATGAAGCAGCGATTGGAAGGCAGCCAGCAAAACCATGAAGAGGGTCGCTCCCTCGTCCCGCGCCAACTGCCTGAGCTCGCGGCCCGTCGAGGCCGGGATCTCGAAATAGTAGCGACCACCCCAAAACGTTGGCACTGCCGGTCGGGGATAATCCGTGGGAAGTTCGAGATGCGGAGTGGCGGAGAGCTGTTGTCTCCAATAGTCAATTTGCTGCTGCAGCACCTCGCCTCGCAGATGAGTCCGCTGCCATTCCGCATAATCTGCATATTGGAGAGGCAAGGGCGTCAACCGCGAGGGTGTCCCTCGAGAGAAGGCGTCGTATAAAACCGCCAATTCCCTGATCAAAATCCCCATCGACCATCCATCGGAGACGATGTGATGCATCGTTACGACGAGCACGTAATCATCTTCACCAAGATCAATCAGGGAACCTCGGAGAACCGGGCCCCGCAACAAATCAAATGGAAGCCGTCCTTCGGCACGGATCAACTCGAGAGCCCGCGCCAGCCGATCGGCCTGAGGCACCCGACTAAGGTCCACTCGAGTGAGATGGAAGTCCGAATGTGGATGCACAATTTGGACGGGCTGGCCGCCGGCCGTTCCAAATGTCGTCCGCAATGTTCCATGCCGCCGACAGATCTCGCGCAAACTTCGATCGAGCGCCACCCAATCCAGCCGACCTTGCAGGCGAATCGCGGCATCGACGTTGTAAAACGCGTTGCCGGGAATTAGCTGGTCAAGAAACCAAAGCCGCTGCTGAGCAAAGGACATTGGCGCGATCCTTGGCGCCGTATCAGACCGCGCCAAAAGATCGCGGAGCAACTCTCGCCGCTGGGCCGGCGACAGACGCGAGAGATCCTCTCCGGGCGCGCCGGCCTGGCTCATGGGGATATCTCCCGTTCAATCAGGACACGGAGGATTTGGTCCACTTCTCCGTCGGAAAAATCGGATGTAGCATCGTGGAATGGGGCGCAGGGGATTGGGGCCAGCGGAGGATCGGCTGTGGCCGCCAACGAAAGGCAGCGCGCCGAATCTATAAGTGCGGCAAGACCTGCAACAGTTCGAGCTTCGAACATCGCACGCAGCGGCACCGCCACACCTAAACGATCGAGGAGGCGAGAAACCACCTGCATCGCCATCAACGAATGTCCTCCTAAGTAAAAGAAATCATCATTGACGCCGAGCCGGGGAACTCCCAATAGGCTTTGCCAAATCTCTGCTATAACTGCTTCGGTCTCATTTCTCGGCGCGATGTAAGTCTCGCTTTGATCCGTCAATGGAATGCGCTGGAGGGCAAAAAAATCGACTTTCCCACGTACCGTTCGCGGCAGCACATCAAGGAGAACAAATGCGCTCGGCACCATGGCTGCTGGCAATAAATCGGCGACATGGTGACGAAGCTCGGGGACCGAGAGCCGGTGTGGGTCACCCGCCACGTAGGCCAGGAGCTGCATGCCACTCCCGAGGTCGCCGCTGCTTCGCACGGCTGCTTCACGGACTTCCGGGTGCGCGACTAGGGCGTTTTCAATTTCCGCCAATTCAACCCGGACACCTCGAACTTTCACCTGGCGATCCATCCGTCCGAGCACTTCCAAATCGCCGCTGGATAAATGGCGGACGCGATCGCCCGTCTTGTACATCCGTGATCCGGGCGGGCCGAATGGATTGGGGATAAACCGCTGGGCCGTAAATTCAGGTTGGCGCCAATATCCGCGGGCGAGATTTGCGCCGGCCACGTGCAGTTCTCCAACCATCCCAGGAGCCACCGGACCGAGTGCGGTGTCGAGAACGTAGAGTTGGACATTCGCGATCGGGCGCCCAATAGGCACCGATCCGCTGCGGGTCTCCGGTATCGGTTTCCCCGATGGGCAATCATAGCAGGCCGCGTCGATTGCGCATTCCGTTGGCCCATACATATTGTGGAGGCTTGCACGTAACGGGCTCGCAGAGAAGCGATCCACGAGGGCGCGTGGCATGCTTTCGGCTCCACAAAATACCCAGCGCAATGCCTCGCATCGGGCGAGGTCTGGCGACTCGAGCATCAGTCTCAAAAATGACGGCGTCGTCTGGACAGCGCAGATCCCTTGCTCGGCAATCATCTGGACGACCTTGCGTGGCTCAAGATCCATACCGCGAGAGGGAAAAAAAAGGGTGGCGCCCATTGCGAGCGGCGCTACCAATTCGCAAAGAGACACATCAAACGTGGGGTTGGTCAGAGGCAGAATCCTGTCGCCCCGTCCCAATGGGAAGCGTGACTGCATCCACTGAATCTGATTCACCAATGCTCGATGTTCGACCATGACCCCTTTAGGACGGCCGGTCGTTCCGGAAGTATGAACAATATAAGCGAGCTGGTTCTGTGCGACCGTCACTCCTGGCGCCCCCGCCAAGCAATCCACATGCGTCGCTTCGCCCGAGACCAGTAGGATCGGGTTCGGGGACGAGTTACCAAGGCTCTGCACGATCCGCGTCGCCGCCTCCTTGGATGTTCGGCAATAAATGATCGCTGCGGGTTCGAGCTCCGACACTATTTGGTGCAGACGCGGCGCGGGTTCCCGTGCGTCGATGGGAACGTAAATCCCACCGGCTTTCCAGATCGCGAGGAGACTTGCTGCCAAGGTAAATGAACGATCCAGAAGGACGGCGATCGGACGTTCATGAGGATCGAGTGCTGAGCAAAGTTTGCGGGCGAGGGAATCTGACCATCGATCAAGTTCGTCGTAGGTGATCTGTCCGTCGGCCGAAACAAGTGCTTGCGAGTAAGGGTTTCGCCGAGCTTGGGATTGCACCAAACCGTGCAACGTTGCGGCCCCTTCGAAATTGACCTTGTTCTGATTCCAAACCTCGATGACACATTGTCGCTCGGCGTCGTCGACTATGCGGAATTCACTGATGCGACGCTCGGAGGATTCGGCCACTTGTGAAAGCAAGCCGCACCAATGCTGCCCCATGCGGCCAATGGAGGATTCTTCAAACCGGTCGAGACTGTACTCAATTCGGACCCCGTATCCTCCTTCCGAAGGCCACACGTCAAACGCAAGGTCAAAATTGGTCATTCCCGAGTCCAGTTCCGCCAGAGGCATCAACATTTCTCCCCGTTCCTCTGGAGCGGTTGGGGCATTCTGCATTGAGAACATGACTTGGAACAAAGGATTGCGCCCCAAATCGCGATCGGGCTGGAGATGTTCCACGAGTTTATCAAAAGGTAACTCCTGGTGCGAATACGCTTCTAAGGCCAACTCTCGAACCCGCCTGACTAGCTCCCGAAACGTGGGGTCGCCTTCGAGGTCGACGCGCAAGACCAATGTGTTAACGAATAAACCGATTAGGGGTTCGAACTCCACCCGCGTCCGTCCGGCGACCGTCGTCCCAATGGGAAGATCCGATTGTCCCGTATAACGGTAGAGCAAAAGAGCAAACGCAGAGATGAGCATCATGAATGGGGTGACGCCTTCGTCCCGGCTTAGAGCCTCGATGCCACGACGCACCTCCCTGGAAACGGTCAACATGAGGCGGCGTCCCCGAAGAGTCGCGTTCGCCGGCCGGGGACGATCGGCAGGCAATTCTAGTTCCGGCAAATCGGCGAGGCGACGGCACCAGTAGGAGAGATCTTCTACGAAGACCCCTGCATTTACCCGCTCCTGTTGCCAAATTGCATAATCGACGTATTGGATCGGCAATTCGGGCAGAGCGGCAGGTCGCCCCGGAAGCGAGGCGGTGTATCGTTCGCGCAATTCTCGCAAGACAAGTCCCATCGACCATCCGTCAGAGACGATATGATGCGCCGTGATCAATAGGAAGTGATCCGTAGCAGCTAGTCGAATTAGCGTGCAACGCCAGAGAGGGCCCCGTGCTAAATCGAAGGGTTGAGTTGAGTCTTCCTGTGCCAGCGCCTGGGCCATATCCCGACGTTGAGAAGCCGGCAAATGCTCAAGTGTGACTATGCGCCAGGAGATCAGAGGAGACGCGGAAATCACCTGAACGGGTTCGCCCGCGAGAAATCGAAAGGTGGTCCGGAAAGTCTCATGCCGTTGACCGATTGCGTGGAGACAGTCGCACAGCACCGAGGGATTGATTGCTTCTTGCAGACAGATGACCAGCGGCAAATTGTAGAGAGGTGTTCCCGGAAACAACTGATCGAGAAACCAAAGCCTGCGTTGGGCCGATGAAACCGGGTAACCAAAAACCTCTTCAGCGGGCAGATTCGCCGAACCACGTATCGGCACCGGAGAGGTCGTCTCTCGATTTTGAAACGACTGGGTTTGCATAAAAGTCTTCAACGTGCGTCTCGCCTGCCGGTCAATTCCTCCCAGCCAATGCCGGCGGAACATTTCGATCGTCTAATCGATTCTGCGGCGGAGAACGATCTTTTGTTTCCGCGCTCGTTTTTCTCCCGCCGACATCTTCTACGACCGTGACTGATGATTTGTCCAGGTTGAACGACCCGAGTCGGGAAAGCCGGCTCCTTTCGGCGGGCCGGAGGGAGCCGCTTCAAGAAGGGAATCCTCACAACGAAGAAATGCCTGTAAACCGCGGGCTTGTGCCTCCAGTGGTTCGAATCCAATCAGTCCGGCTCGAGTATTTTAAAGAAAACTGTAGCCGCAGGACGCAAACCAATTCATGGCGTCCTGGCGTGCGATGCTCGCCAAAGCCAGCGATCGATTGGATCAGAGCGAGCTGCTTTCGCGCCTGAGCGTTTCGCAGGCAGGCTTTGATTTTGCTCTCCATAGTCATGCAGGCGGTGGAACCGTCCAGGCGTATCGAGCAGATCATGGTGGTGGTATGCCACTGGCCTTGAGGGCTGCTGGCTTGGCCGCGCTTTCCGCGCGGGGAGCGACCACGCAGACGGGTCAGGTGGCCTTCGCGCTCGATTCAAGGTCTGGCGGGATCCAAGCCGAGTTGGCGCCGCCGCCACGCCCGGCGCGCCCGCGCGATGCCGGGGCGATCTTGCTCGCTGGCCCGGAGCGTCTTTTTTTATATGTCAGCCCCATCTTCTCCAGCGCGTAGTGGATGGCGGGCAGAGAGCATTCCAGCTCCACCGCCGCGCGCAATTCCTTCAAGGTCAGGTCAACCTTCTCGCCCAAAAGGGTGCGCATCTGGCGCTTATGGGCCGCGAGGATGATCGGCTTGCGCCCCGAGCGATGGTGCCGCGCGCCGATCTCGCCGGTACGCCGGCGCTGTTGCAAGAGTTTCTTCACCATGCCCAGCGAAACCCGGTAGCGATTCGCGATCTCTTCGCGGGTGCCCTCCTTCTTGTCGTAGGAAGATAAGATTCGTCCGCGCAGGTCCAGCGATAAGGTTCGCATAACCGCAGTTATGCTACTAACACCGCGCGATGGCTACAGTATTATTCAAAATGCTCTTATCGGATTTCGATCAGAAAGTGTCCACAAATTGTCCACGACTTTTTCGCGATTTCCTCGCCCGATGATGTAATGCCCCCAGGTGCCGACCGACATCAACATCTTTCTTAATGTCGCGCTCTTGCCATGGGAGCCTTGCCCAGAGCTGGCCTAGAAGGACCGCTGATATTAGTTGCAGCGAAGCGATCTGAAGCGGGAAATCGACCAGGCTATGAATGAGCACCCCGATGAGCGACAGCGCGCAAAGGGCAAGCCACATGACCTGCTCGCGCGTCAGGGCCAGTGGGTCCTTCCACAGGTAGAGAATTACGCGAACGATCCCGCCGCCAATCAATATCGCCCAAAGAAGGAACCCGAGCGCTCCCCATTCGAGGATGGTCTGCAAATAATCCTGATGAGCATAACGCAGGATGCCGTTGAGTGCGCCCCCGTGCTCTTGCTGGAGGAGGGGAAAGACAATTGAGAATGTGCCAGGCCCGAATCCGAACCAGCCGGCGGCATGCAGCGAGAGCCAGCAAATGCGATAGATGGAGACTCTGCCCTCCCAGAGCGCCCCGCCTTCTGAAACGAACAAGGAGTTCAGCGTCTGGTTCCAGCGCACTAGAGAGCGTTCGATTCCGAAACTTAGTGTCAGAATTAACGTGCAGACGAGAAGGACCCCAGCGATCGCAAGAACTCGTGGCCTCGGAGACATCTTCCGTCCCCGGCGAATTGCGACCATCGTGCCGCCGGCGGCCAAGGCCATCATGATCACAATGCCAATTGCCATCGATGCCCTTGACGTATTGACGAACACGGCGGTGATGCTGACGAGCAGCAAGAAGCTCCAGAAGGCACGCTCGAACTGACCTCTCTTGTTCTGAAACGCCAGAATGGCTTGTCCCGCCACGATCGGGAGAGTCAAGTTGATGAATGCGCCGGCATTGGAGTGGTTGAAATAGGTGGCAAAGAAAGTGCCCTTCGACGCGGATGCCTCCCAAAAGATGCCTTCGGCCGCAGTGGCGCGTTCCACCAAACCGAAAAGGAGAAGCAGTCCACCGCTCAGGGCGAGCGTGCGAAATAGCCTCCTTCGCCAAACCGGATTGGCAGCAAGATCCACGCTTATCAAGAACGCACCCATCAACGCAGTCACGAGAAGCATTGCGCGCATGGAAAACGCCGCGTCCCATGAACCGAGCCAGCCTTGCAATGGTTGCGAGACAGGGGAAAAGACTTGGGTTAGTTCATCGTAGGTTGCGAGCGAGTTGAACACCGACAACCAGCCAAGCCCGAGAAGAGACAGCGCGACAGCCCCTGCCGGAACCGTCACCCTTGGCCATCGCCGGCGGAGGAACAGCGAGCAAAGCCAGAGGAGAGTAATCGCAAGCAAACCCTGCATGAGCAAAGTCTTCGCCCACCACCGGGTGCAACCAAACGCCCAGGGAGCATAGACAATAACAGCCAGCAATAGCCAGCGGGGGAGTTCCGATAGCGCAAACTGCAGGCTTACAAGAAATCCCGCGATCCTTTGCTCTCCTTGGTGCCTTCTGTTCAATTTACAGTCCCTTATATTGACGCTACGAACCTGTGTCAGCCTGTGGAGTTCGCCCAATCGGGAAAGACGAAACTCTTGTGACGCTGCCAGAACTGCGGAACCTTGCGCAACGGCTTGAGCGGAAGCGAAAGAAATCCGAGGGATAGGTTGTTTTCCTTCCACGCCCTCCAATCGGCACGGTGGGCCCGCCACCGCGCCGCAACTGAGTAATTACTTAATCCGCCGGTCTCCATGCACACAAGGACTGCCGGCAGATATGCGAGCGTCAAGCCCGGCAACCGCATCAAACGAACCGTGAACTCGTAGTCTGCGGCGGACCCAAAATCGAGTCGAAAATTGCCAACCTGCTCATAGATTTTTCTTCGGAGGTAAAGTGTTGGATGCGGTGGCGTCCACCCCGTTCGCAGAGCACTCGGCTCATAGTCGCCAGAGCGCCAGTATCTGTGTTGAACCAGGCGTCCTTTTCGTGGCTTCACATAAAGCAGATCTCCGTACACGCCATCGGTCGCCACCCTTGAGAAAAGATCCAGTATGCGGCTAAGGACATCATCACCCGCAAGAAAGTCGTCCGCGTTTAATAGTCCAATAAGATCGCCGCGTGCCTTCGCGAGACCGTCATTCACCGCATCATAGAGCCCGCGGTCCGGCTTGCTGATCACCGTTCGCCTGACTCCAGAGGCTGTTCCATTTGAATGGCGTTGCGATTCGTATTCCGCGAGGCACTCCAGGGTGCCATCGCGTGACGCGCCGTCGAGGATGAGATGTTCGACGGAGCAACCTTCGAGCAGTCGCTGGGCATCGACCGATCGGCACGCGCGGAGAATGGTCCTTCGCGTGTTGCAACAAGCAGTCAGAAGAGTGAGGGAGAGGGACACTTTTAAATGCGCAAAAACTGAAATGCTGAAGGCCGGAGATGGAGGGTTTCGGTCCCTCGAAACCCATATATTCCTCGTCGTTGGATTCGGCGCTCCAAGTATTCGATCAACCGGCTCGTTCGCGTCTGAGGACCTCCAATTCTGCTCGCAACGGGAGCCAGTATTGGCGGTCGAGGGCCTGTTCATGTTTCTGCTCGAGGTCAAGTGCTGCTTCCAGTCGATCTATTTCTCCCGGCAGGGCGAGCTTGAGCAGGGGGCGTTCGGTCTGCAGTTCTGCGGAGCGGGAAGGGAATGAGGCTGCGGTCTCGATCAAGAGTGGCGCAGTGCGGAGCTCGCGGAGCCAGAAGACAATTCTCTGCGGGGTGGGTCGTTGCCGGTTTTCGAAATAGTTGGCCTCCAGCAGGCGTCGGATCATGGGCCAGTCTTTATCTCTTTGTGTCTTCTTGGCCTGAACCAGATCGGGCAGTGACATGGTTTCCACCGAAAGGCCAGAGGGAAGATCGAATGTCGTTCTGCGCTGCCACAGAGCTGCAAAACTCTCTATCCCACGCATGCGCGACATGACGTCGATTCTCATGCGGAGAGCCTCCGGATGTGCACAACGGAAGTGAACGGCATGACCCCGGTCCAGAAATTTCTTCTCAAGCGGGGGGACCGCTATCGCTTCGGCCCGCAGATCAGCGAGGGCACGACGCAGAACATCGAGGTTTTCCTTCTCCGCGAGAATCGCGAAGTCCGTATCGCGGCTAAATTCCGCTGCGCCGTACAGAACGCAGGCCTGTCCCCCCATGAGAAGGCAGCGGACCCCGTGCTGACTCATCGAAGAAAGGACTTTGTGAATCGGGTTCGGGATCAAGGGAACCTCCAAGGGCAAGGAATGTGGCCCAAAGTCTCTCAGATTCAAGCCATCGGTCTTGGGGAGTCATGCGATACCACTCTTCCCATTCCTCATCGCAGACGGATTCAATCGAAAGCATGGAATGTAATATAGGCGGAAAGAGGCAAGAAGAAAGCGGGGAGCGGGGAAGTCAGAGGTCGGAAGTCGGAAGCGTGGAAGTGCGGAGGTCGGATTCGATTGCCAGATTTATTGCGGTGCGATTAGTTGATTTATCGACGGCGTCGAGGGACCGCCGCCCTCCCATGGTTGGATCTCGCGTGACCCTTCGTGCCCGATGGAGGGTTTCGGTTCCTCGAAACCCATTGTTCAAATCGACCCCGTCGTTGGATTCGAGGGCGCTGACTCCATTGCTTTCAGGGCGTCGAGGGACTCGCGCCATGTGCCCGGGCGATTCCGACGCTGCGGTCGGTGCTGAACGAGTCCAGGACGACGACGTCATCTGACCACCGCACTGAGTTGAGACAGGCAGCCAGATTGAGCTCCTCATTCAGGGTAAGTATGAGAACGGATAACACAATCGCCCTAACCCAGCGTCAAGTTTGCAAGGATAACGTTCATTGGGTCAGGCGTGTCGAAGCACCCTTTTCCGAATTTTCCTTTGCCGGGTTCCCGACCACCACAGTCCAGGCGGGCACATCTTTCACTGCAACCGCACGCGCGCCGACGACGGCGCCTTCGCCGATTGTCACCCCGGGTCGGACGAATGCTTCCGCGCAGATCCATGCGTCATCAGCGATGTGGCTAGGTGGTTTGAGGAGGCGCATCGCCGGATCTCTGTAATCATGGGTCCCGGCACACAGATGGGCGCGCTGTGAGATCGTCGTGCGTTGTCCTATCGTTATCGTGCCGAGGTTATATGATAGATAAGCGCCCATTCACCGATCGCAGACCAATCGCCAATATTGAGGTTCCAGGGATAATAGATGAGTGCGGAGGCGACCAGAAACAGACGTTGAAGCGCCCTTTCTAGACGACAACGCACTCTGGCTTCGGTCTGTTGCCAAGAACCCAATTGTAGACTTCCTTCATCTGGACAGCGACCTTGGGCCATGTAAACTTTTCTTCAACTAAGCGGCGCCCTCTTGCTCCCATCGCCGAACGCTCGCAATCTGACATCGAGTCCAGCCTATTAAGACCGTCCGCGATACTCTCCGGGTTCGGATCGACACGAATCGCTGCTCCCGCCGCAAAGCCCTCGGGTACGTTACATTCCGGTGTCATGACGACGGGCAATCCGCTCGCCCAGGCTGAGAGCAGTGCCATCGGTAGACCTTCGCTTAAGGAAGGCAGCACGAATGCATCCGAAGCATTGAACGCGACGTCTCTAAGCTGTTTGAACATAGGCGGAAAAAGTCGATTCGGTCGCTTTGACCCAGCTTTGTTATCAATCGCTTGAGTTGCGCCTCGTAGCGTCCTCGGTCTGAGCCGACAATTACTAAGCGCCAATTCCGAGCTTTTGCGATATGCGAGACACTCCAGCCTCTTACGAGCGCTTCCAAACCTTTTTTTGGGTGGATTCGTCCGAGATACAGAAGGACTTTACCACCTTGAGTCCTCCAACGGTCCCAGGAAGCATGGTTTAGTGCGATGTTGGGAAACGGCCGTGGAAGATCGATGCCATTAGGAATGATGCAGATACTTCCCTTCAAACCGAAATGGCGGACAGAATCCGCCTCCGCATGAGTACTGACATGGATGCATGCCGCTCTTTTAAGACATCGTCGTTCATACAGAAGCAGTGCCAATCGCTTCTTCCAGAACGAATTTCGCGTAGCCCAGGGATCGAGCATTCCATTTGTTGAGATGAGATAAGGTTTGCTGCATCTTAACGACCAATGTGTTAGCACGATAGACTGATACATCCAAAGAGAGTGAAGATGTGCAACATCGGCATTGCATTTCACGAAATGCTTGCGAAGCTCTGGTGAATAGCGAAATGAAGGCGATCCGAACGCCCTAAAGGAGTGGGGAACGAGGGGAGACCAATGATTGCGGTCGCAGTCGGAGTGCTCGTCGGCTGGACCGAATACTTCGACCTGAGTTTCATGCAGTTCGTGGAGAGACTGCGCAAGCCGACGCTCAGTTTCAAAGATCCCAAAGCTAGTGCGTGAGAGCGAGGGACAAAGAAAAGCGACTTTCAGTTGCGAGATATCATTGTTGCTCAGCCCGTGAGCAAGCGCGGATTCGCTAGTCTGCATAGACTATGTAATTGGATTGCTCTTTGAAGCTTCTGGCGCCCAATCAATTATTAGCCAATATCGTCGGATAGCAGGTTGCGCTCGCCGGTGCGGCAGCGTCGCTCGGCTTGATCGCTCGAGGGTCCTCTGCTAATTTGCTTGATGGGACGGGCGGGATTACCCTGCACGAGGGTCCGGGGCGATACGTTATCCAGGACGATTGCACCGGCGCTTACCACGGAGCCGCTTCCGACTTCGACTCCCGGTCCGATGAATGCCTGCGCTGCGATCCATGAGCTTGAACTGACATGGATGGGCCTCGCGATCAGCGCGAAATCTTCCTGTTGGAACGCATGGGAGCCAGTGCAGAGAAACGCGCGTTGGGAAATGCAGACATCCGATCCGATCCGCACCTTTGCGAGGCTGAGAATCAGTACTTCTTCGCCGATCCAGACATAGTTTCCAATCTCAAGGCGCCACGGAAAGGTGATATTCACCCGGGATCGGATGATGACCCCCGTTCCGACGCGCGCTCCGAAAAGTCGAAGCCAAGCGGCGCGGACCTTCGATGGAATAGGAAGGGATGGCAGAAAGAAAATGCTCCGGACAAGAATCCAGAGGGCCTCCTTCCACTTCGGCGCTCCTCGATTAAATCCGGCCGTCGAATAACTGCTCAGATTCATGGTTACCTTCCGTTCTTTGCCCCGCAGTTTACCGTCTCGGCGACGACGAGCCGGAGCCGTGTTTCAGTGTTCGGTCTCCTAGCGAACCGAGCGGAGTGACTACTGATCGATGACGTGCGCAGGTTGCGGATCGAGACCTACGTACCCAATCATAGACGGCCGTGACGTCGTGGCGACTTTCCGCCGCGAAACTACGCGTCGCATTTTTGAAAAGCAACGAGGCGAATCGACGCACCAGACGAGAGACGCGAGCAGGAGTGGGCGCAGCCACGACGCTTGCCGTGGGCCGACTTCCATGGCCTTTTGCACAGCATGGCTCAGTCCTTCTTCGAAGCGCGCGAGGCCCCAGTTCTTGATAGCCTCCGAGCTGTTGGTGCCAAGCTGATCCAGCCGGTGCTTCGGCGTGAGGGTGAGGCGATGCATCAGTCTGGCCAAAAGCTCCACGTCGTATGGATCAAATGTGAAGCCGTTGTGCCCCTCTTGGACAAGATCATAAGCACAACCGCATCTGTTAGAAATCAACACCGGCAAACCCGCTGCCATCGCTTCGTTCACAACAAGGCCCCATGGCTCCGTGGTGCTCCCATGCACGAAAGCGCTGGCGAGTCCATAGTAGGCAGGGAGGTCATGGTATTGTTTGAATCCGGGCATGAGAACGTAGGGTTCTAAGCCAAGCGTAGAGCGCAAAGAGCACAGAGAATTGTGCAAAGGACCGTCTCCTAACAAGACAAGATCCCAGACGGCTTCGCTGTTCGCAAGTTGGCGATAGCGTTGGTAGGCCTTGAGGAGGCGATTTAGATTTTTATCTTCGACGAACCGCGCGGATGCTAGGAAATACCGTTGAGGCAGTCCGTGGCTCGACCTGATTACCGAACTTCGCGTTCTGGCATCCTTCGTTCGCTCGGCGAAATAGTGATTATCTACCGCGTCGTATCCAAGGAAGGCACATTCAGGGGGAACGCCGAGTGTCGCCAGATAGTTCCGATGCGGATTGCCGCCCACGAGTCCCGCTTGGAAGCCGGATACGAGCTGACGCTTCACCCATTCCCTATGGAGCTGTCGAGGCCCGTCCCAAGCTGTGGTTTCGGACATGGCTATCGCAGGCACCCTGCGGCTCAAACACCATCGCAAGGCGGCCAATGAGGCGCAATCCGCCCAACCGGGAATGGCAACGACCTCCGGGTTGATTCGGGAAAGTGCGTCTTGCACGGCGCAACCGACTTCGCGTACAGGCAAGAATTCGATACGGAGCCCCTTGAAGAGAGTCACGCGGGCGAATCCATCGGCTCCCTGCGTCTCCTCCCACGCATAGATCGAATCTCTGTTGGAATACTCGACTGCGGTCAGACGGAACGATGAAGATGCCGCACGAATCCGCGCGTAGTGGTACGGGCCGATCCGGTTAAAGAGGACTGTGAGTCGTGTTTGGCTCATGGGTGGAGGAATTCACCACCGTACGGACCGCGTCGTTTAAGGCGGTCATTGCACAATGCGGCCTTGATCCCAAAGTTGCCACGAGCCGTTGGACGCAAGGTTCGAAGCAACCGTGCTGTCACAAGCGTCCTGTTGCGTTCAAGGGGAATGTCTAGCCGGCAAGTCAATCTCTGTCTCATTGGGCTGGGCTCGGCGGTCAGACCGGTTTAGATACCATACCAGCGCCCAGCCAATGACGAACGTGTACAATGTAATCAAAGTGATATCGCGCCCAAGGTTGAACGTGAGAACGATGCCCAATGCATAGAGCGGGAGGCGCCCAACTTCGTGTCCGCGAAGGTCCAGTTGACCGAGAATTGCGACCCAGATGCTCATGAGCAGCGCGGCAAACGCGGGGCCCCACACGCGGCCAAAATTTACTATCCCCTGGCCGATCATGCCCGTCGAGATCGTCGCGTTGACACCCGCCTGCTCGTCATCTCCGCCGCCTTGGCCACGAGCATCCGCATAGTCGATCCCAATGTAGGGCTTGTCAGGCCAAATCCCGCGTGGGATCGGGTTCACAATTTCCGCGAAATATCTCTCGCCCCAGTTCGGATTATAGCTCCCTTCTTGGATGAGCGTATTGATCCAGCAGAGCTCTTCAAACATGTTCAACCCGAGGTGACGTGTTTGCTCCTCAGTGATTCCTCTTTCGTAAATTGCCGCAGAGATTGAGATCGTCGATCGGTTGGAGATGACGAAAGTCATCCAACCCTCAATGACGAAAAAAAACCCCGCCAAGACCACCAGCTTCGTGAGAAGGCTGCCCCGGAGGCGGAGAAACGCCCACGCCAACACAGCTGGTAACACCGCGGTGAGCATCGTATTTCGCGTGCGATCGAAGATGTCGTCCGGCCACGTAAGGGCGCAGCCAACCAGCGCCACAGCGCGCACGCGAGCATCTTTCGCCAGAGCGGCCACCACGCCGAACAGGGAGGCCACTGCCAGTTGAAAGTAGCTTGCGAGTGACAGCCACGCATCGAAACCGCCGCCGACCCGGGCGCGTCCCCAGGGGTCTGCCTTGGACCCAAGAAAGGGAAAAAAATAGAACAAGATATCCTCACCGAGCCGAATCGCTGCGATTACTGCAAGGATCACCCAAATTGCAACACATCCTTCCAGGAGACGCTTTATGCGACTCTGAAACTGGGGTTCTTCGACTCCCTCGTTCAACATCTCGGCCGCCCGGCTCGTGGCGCCGAGATATCTCGCATTGATGAGACGATGCAGCCGCGGGGCCAGCAGAAGAAACGCAATCAGAAACCAGGCAACCTCCCACCACGCGTTACTCAGAATATCCTTCGAGAAGATCTCAGCGTGGTTTTCTGCGTAGTCATTGTAGAGCGCATCGCCAACGTACCAGACGGCGACCGTTCCGAGGACAGCCAGCATTGGCACTCCAGTGCCGTCGCGGATTCGGGCCGCGGCCCCTAAGCCGCCGATGGCGATCACGGTCACGACCATCCAGAACGAAACGGGAAGAGCGAAAAAGGTATCAAGCATCGCGAAGGAATTCGGTTGAGGCTCTTACGAGCGCGATTGACGAGTAACGACGATTTTCATTGTGGGATCGGCTTTACCTTTCACCCGCCAGGCCCTTTCCAAGCCCGATTAGGTTCTTGGCGAGACGGTTTAAAGTGAACTCACGCGATTTTCTATACGCTGCTTCTCGATGATCGCGCAGCAGTTGCTCGTCGTTACGGTATCGATCGATAGCTTGAACGAGAGCCTCGGCATCGCGCGTTGCAATGACGAATCCATCCGTGCCATCGGTTACCACTTCGCCGCAGCACGGCGTGGCTATCACGGGCAGACCGTGGGACATCGCTTCAATTTGCGTGATAGCGAATCCGTCGGACAACGTGGGCAGCACGAAGACATCCGAGTTGCGATACCATTCAACCGCTCGGTCGCGGCTTACGCGTCCGTGGAAGGTGACGTTCGGAGAGACCGAGGCCACGGCAGACCGGGAGATGCCGATCGGTCCTACCACATCGAAGTGAACCTGGTCCTTCTGAAGTCGCCGGGCTGCTTCAATGAGATATTGGATTCCTTTGCGCAGAATCACTTGCCCGAGAAACAGAACCCTTAGATCGCCAGAATTCAGAAGTCGACGGTCAAAGGTCGGAGACCAGAGGTCGGGTTCATAACACAAAGGAACCACCACCACCTTCTCCGCCCGAACGCCTTGTTGAATCAATGCCTGGCGGCAGAATTCGGAATTCACGACTACTCGGTCCGCGAGCGCCCATTCCCGCTCCCGCCGGTGAAAGTATTCGTCTGGAACCTCGGCGTGCTCCTTTTGCCACCCCGGCCATCGTCTTTCCTCCTCGCGAACCAGATCTCTTTCAACTCGATTCGGATCCATTTGATCTACGACGCAGCGAACCCTGCGCTCACGAAGAAACTCCAGAGCTTCAAAAGCTCCGGTGTCGTAAGTAAAAAAGATCGTTTCCGGTTCGAGATCGCGTCGACGCTGGAGCGAGTTTCGCACCGCGCAACCAAACCGTCGTCCGACTTCAACGTAAGCTAAGTAACGCCCGCCCCCACTGTCGGCGCGTGACTTATGCCAAAGCATAGTCTCCCAACCAAGAGAACGCAGATTCCACGACGCGACTCGAGCATCGCCGAGCTCCGGATGAAAGCGCGAAGCGATCGAGCGCAATGTTCCGGAACCAAAGCGAGGCGCCAGCGAGCGCAGTCCAGCGCAGGCCCAGAAGTCCGTAAGAAGCGTGTGAAGTCTTGCAATGTGATGCAGCGCGCGAGGCACAGCATAATGCTCACGGGCACCTAACTGTGCACAGATCCACATTCGATTGCCATGCGCGCGAGTTCGTTATGATGTGGCATCCAAATCCGACACGAGCCACCAATTCGTTTCCTTTCTAGCCTCCCGGCCCAATAACGGAAGCGGTCGCTGATTCAATTGAACAAGCCGATGTCCATGGCTGGCGAACGTCTGCTTCAAGCGACCAAGAAATGATTCCTCGTGTACTTCAATGAGAAAGAGGTTTGAAGGGCCTATCCACGATTGCGCACCTTCGACTACGTCAATCTCGGCACCCTCCACATCAATTTTCACCAGCGTGTTACGCCGGTCGGCAATGGGCAAAGTATCGAGCGTTGTCATTCCGTTGCCAACCGCGCAGCTTACAAGCGCCTGAATGACTTCAAATCGCGTGGCCGTACGGCCCTGAGCCAGTATGCTCTCGCGCAGTGACCGCACATGCGCAGCCTGCGGTTCGAAGCCAATCACTTCTCCCGTCTTCCCCAGCCTTTTGAATGCTGCCGCGCAACCGAAGGTAAAATAGCCGTCATTGGCGCCGACATCCAGTACGGTGTCCACGCGTTGCAGCACGCAAGTCAACCAATCGTTCAACTCATGCTCGTAAAGCCCGAAAATTTTGCGTAAATTGTCGCGCGGATTCATACAGATCGTCGCTCCACGGAAGGGCCCACGAAGAATGCGGGTCGACATGGAGCGATTGGGAATCAGACGCTTTAGTGCGGATATAGGCATAATAAATCGGAAGGCTCCGAAAAGGGGGGAGCACTCTTACGGCGCATCTGCTAGCCATCCCAACAATGTCTCCGCCCGCCGCGACCAAAGGTGGTCTCGGGTAAAATCGACCTGTCGACGGGCTTCTTCACCACCTGGCGGGCGGCCGAGCAGACGTCGGATGGCTGAAATTGCTTCGTCTGCGCTTTGGACAACCGCAATCCAATTGGAATATAAGCGACATTCGGGAATATCCGTGCTGATAACCGGTCGGCCGCTAGCCAATCCATCCATAATCTTGGTCGGACAGGCGGCCTGATTAAATCGGTGATCGGTAGCGTACGGAATCCAGCAAACGTCAAAATCCCAGTAATGGTCTCGCACCGCCTCCTGCGGCACCGGGCCGACGCGGCGCACATTAGGCAAGGCAAGCGCCGCAGCCCGCTCTCGCTTCCAATCGGACCCGCGACCACCACCGCCAATACCTTCCGAGCAACCGAGAAAGACGAAGTTGATGTCCGGCAGCGCAAATGCCACCTTGCCGATCAGCCGCCAATCCACGCGGTCGATCAGATTGCCAACGTAACCTACTGTTTTCCAGGTCGGGTACTCGCTGAGGCATTGGGTTAAGATAGCTCTCTAGGACGCCAAGTGGAAAATGTCGTATGCTGGAGGCCTTTTCGGAATGGCGAGCTTGCAAAGTATTGACCTGCTGCTGCGAAACGCAGAGGGTTAGAGTGGCACGACGTCCATATTTCTACCTCCTGTCGGTAAATTTTCCCAGCGCGGGCAGGTCGGTAGAGGCGATAGTCGTCCAAGTTGAAATATATTAGCCGCTCGTCGGGGAGCCCGCGCAACGCTTCTGCGAACCAAGGATAGGGAACAATGATCCAAGCTGCTTTCCTTAGGGGAGTGCCGCCAGGCGTTTCGAGGCGCGCCAAAGTACCCGCTAGCCTAGCGCGTAAAATCGGAGCGAAGAAAGAGGCCAGAGTGCCAGCGTAGCCCGGAGGCAGCGCCCATCGCTCACACCTCAGTCGAAGGGGCGGCTCGGCGGCCGGCCAACTTGGGCGCAGTCGGCAAAGGTTTTGCCAATCGTACAGCGCGATCGCGGCCGTGGCGTGTCCTCTTTCTGCAAGCGCGACGGCGAGTGCATAAACCCAAGGGGTGCTTGCCCCCAGAAATCCGAAAGTTAAAGGTTCAGAATGCACTGACGTTCTTGGAAACACTTCAGATAGGCAACTTGCGGCGCTGCTGCTCAAACTCTACCAGATCAAAAGCCTCGCAAGTCGCGCAGCCAATATCCCAGGCGCGGCGAACGTCCCACCCAGGCTCGGATGGCAGCCCGCCAAGATGCGGGAACTCGCTGGAAAAACCGGCCCGCCGGGGCGTAGGGCGGGGGAGCCTGTCCTGCGCGTACTCGTAACGCCGACGGTCGGGATAAAAGTTCTGCGAAAAGCTTCGCGTAACCGCGCCACATAGTTTTCTCATTGAAATCGCACCGTGCGCGCCTCATCGCAGCAAGGCCGAGCTTTGGCTGGGCTTCGATGGCCCTGAGCACGGTCTCCGACAGTGCAACAATGTCGCCGAGGGGAGCAAACAGGCCAGTTTCATCCTGGTGCACAATTTCCCGTGTGCCTGTGTCGATATTCCAAGCGACTGGCAAGCAACCCATGCTCATCGCCTCGATGGTTACCATTCCAAACGGCTCTACGCGGCTGAGCATAAGTAAGACCCGACAGCGTGCCGCTGTGGCGAAAATCTCCGACCGTGACCTGCGTCCGTACAAATGAATCCGAGTGGTGCTTGGCAGCGTCCGAACACGGCGTTCGAAATCCGGCTCCATGCGTCCGAACCAGTGCAACTCGCCTTTGAAGTCACTCTGCGCCAACTGCTTCCACAAGCGTAGCGCATCGTATGCTCCCTTGGTTGGATTGTCGCCGCAACAAAGGAGCATGTCGCTCGGCCTCCCCTCGACAGACTTTGGCGGAGGGGAGAATAGTGAGCCATTGTGAAAGACACTCAACTTACTTGGGTCGCGCAACCGTTTCTCGAACTGGCCAGCTACCGTTTGTGAGACGGCGACTATAGCGTCCAGAGCAGATTCGTGGCGAAGCGCCCGCTCCCAATATCGCCTTGCGGTGTCATGCACCACATAAACAGATCGGACAGCGGCCGGTAGGTAAGGAATTACGACGTCCGCCTGCTCGCAGCTGTTGAGGATCAAAAAATCCTGCGGATGAACTTCCAACCATCGAAGGATTGCGGCCGGAGCCGCTTCCGTCGGCGGCTCCAAGCCGAGCGAATCCAAGAGAAAGCCGTTTTGATCCTCTTGGTCAAGCCAACCGGTGGAAGGAAGCACCAGCAGCAGAGTTGCTTCGTGTCCGGCCGCGTGCGCCTGCCGGACGCAGGAGAGCGCAACTGAGGCTATACCGCCGCCTCGATCATCGGGAATCAGCCAACAGACCTTCAAAGATCCTACACCTTTCTAAGGATGATGATAAAAGACTAATAGTGAATAGCTATCCAGTTATCCACATTGACACGGGCGATTTGCTTCAATTCCGCTGGTTGAAGCAGTCCGTTCTTGTTGAGACTATGGAGTCTGTAGCCATTCTCAAGCAGTTGACTGCTGGCTTCCTCCGGCGCGAATCCGGCCCGCCTCGCCAATTCCGGACAAACTTCATAGTAGATCACTTTCGCTTGGCCGCATTTGAGGAGGCGGTGGGCGCCTTGAAAAACGAATTTCTCGTAGCCTTCGACGTCCACCTTCAACAGGGCGACCTGTTCGATGCCGTGTTTCTCGACAAAGCTGTCGAGCGTGAGGCATGGCACGCGCACAACGGCATTGGCATTGTTCGCGACTCGATCGCTCGGGGTCTGTAACGTCACAATATGCGTCGTCCCCCGATGGATCGGATCGGCGTGAAAAGAAACCTCTCCATCATGCGCCGCGACGGCTTGTCGGTAGGCGTTTGCG
>CAWEOV010000003.1:0-178114 GCA_963810765.1 uncultured Verrucomicrobiae bacterium | reverse complement strand
TCACAATTCCGGGGTTCCAGTTGCCGTTGACAAGGATACGCCAGCGAGCTGTCGTGGTGTCCCAAAAGATCTTTATCCCCGTTGTCGGGATGGGCAGTGTGGGTTCTCCCCACGTATTGGGGTCAGCGGGATTCAGGGTGAACGACTGCAATGATGGATGAAACCCGCCGCTGCCGATAAACAGTGCATCTACCGGTACGTTCCATGGAGGACCAAACACAATACTGAGCGTGCCTTGGCTGCTAAAGGCGAAACCGATGGTGTTTGTCGATTGTGATCCGTAGAGCTGGGCGCGGATTTCCTTGGTGCCTGTCTGGACGACCGTGGACGCGGGGACGGAGCTTGCCAGGTAGAATTCTGTCTCCAGATCGCCATCGAAATCGCCCGCCGCTACGTCATTGATCGCTGACACGGTAGGGAATGCCACAATCTGCGTCACGTCGGAAAACGGAATAGTACCTGTGTCGTAGATGCGGTGCGGGAAACCCCATACCGATTGGACGAGAATAAGCGGCTTCGCGTAATCGGAGACATAGACCAGCTGCGAAAAATAGTTGTCCCTACTGTTATTGAAACCGAGACTGGCATTGTCATCAACAAAGACACCCCCCGTCCGGGTAAATATAGTGGTCGGCGCCAGCCCATCTGTTCGAGTTAAAGTCGAAATGACGGCATCGAGCATACGATCACCGTTCCAGTCGAGCCAAAGCGGCGTGCGAGCACGGCCACCTGGCATACCGATGCCCAGCGCTTCAGCTGATTCGACGAAGGTACCATGGCTGTTGACCAGCAGTCGGCTGCGACCCGCCATTAGAGCTCCTGAGGCACCAACGGCGATCAGCAGATCAACATCGCCATCGCTGTCCATGTCCGCCCATGCGCCAGCATGCGTGTCTCCACTAAGATCACCTTCGACCAACCCGGTCACATTACTGAAACCCGCCGGGCCAAGATTACGAAATATCGAATCTGGCGTATCGTGGTTACTTAGGTACAAGTCCGGACGTCCATCGCGGTCGTAGTCGCCCCACGAGGCGCCGAAACTTGGACCGCTATAGTTGAGACCGGTCAGCGGTGCTACATTTTGAAAAGTGATGTTCATCGCCTGCGCCAGTCCGGACGATATTGCACACGTCCAGGCAAGACTCGCTGCGATGATGCGAACCAGGTATGAATGCGGAACCATTCTTGATTCCTTCGATTTTATTGGTTCAAAAGTTGCGCATGCAGGACGAATGATAACTCTCATTATTATGGTACGTTTTCTTCTGCCTGGGTGCAGGAAACTTGGCTGTCAGTAAATATCAACGCGTATTCATTTTCCATAACGCCATGTCCATTCAGCAAACTGCGTGACCAAGATTAGCCCGATGCATGTCACCGTAGCCATTACGACGAAGCGGCGCCCCAAGGAACTTGCCTCACTTCTGGAATCGCTGTCCGTGCAGGAAATTCCTGCGGAACTCACGTTTGAGGTGGTGGTAGTGGACAATGATGGCGACGGCAGCGCGCGTGCCGTGGCCATGGTGGGTCAGCGTGGTGCTATTTCCCAGATTCGATATATCGTCGAGCCCATTCCGGGCATTGCGGCAGCACGCAATCGGGCACTGCAGATGGCGAGGGGTGATGCACTGGCATTTATCGACGATGACGAATATACATCTCCGACCTGGTTGCGTGAGCACGCCAGGTGTATGGTCACCTTTGGTGCCGATTTGGTTTTCGGTCCGGTAATCCCCGCATTCGATCCGGGCGTCGCCGAATGGGTCATCAGATCAGGTGTCTTTGAGCGTCGACGTCTCAGGACGGGACAAGCCGTCGATCTGCGTGACATGCGATCGGGCAATGTGATTATGTCTCTGACCTGGCTCGGTCGCGTCGCGCCTGGGCTATCCTTTGATCGCAGACTAGGACTAACGGGCGGTGAGGATACGCTTTTCTTCGCCACCGCCCGCGACAGACAAGCCCGATCTGTCTGGTGCGATGAGGCCCGGGCCTGGGAGCGGGTACCGGTGGCGAGAGCCGCGGCCCGCTACCTGATTCAGCGGTGGTTCCAGTTGGGGATATCGAGCTGCATGATCGCGCGGATTCGCGAGGGACTTCCTGGCCAGGTTCGCGAGATTGGGAAGGGTCTATTGCTGATGCCCGTCGGGTTCATTCTCGGAACGATACAGCTGCCGTTTAGTCGTCGGCTGGCTGCGTCATGGTACAAAAAGGCCGTGTGCGGAATCGGGAAGGTCGCTGGCGGTCTTGGTCATCAGTTCCAGCTTTATTCGCGTCCAGCGGAAGAACCGTGAGCGCCAGAGGTACATGGCGCGCTGATGCATCGACCCGATCCGCATTGCCCAGCTGGCGTCACCTCGGGTCAGCTTGCATCTGCCGTCTGGCAACGCGTCTCAATCGACGAAATAGGACTCCCACTCGGTACCGGCGAACGCGCTTTTAAGCTCGTCGTAATTCCGGACAAGCTCGCGAAGGCTTTCCGGGTTTTGCCGCCGCAGGCTTGTGCGTAACTCCTGGGGTCGTACTTCCAAAAACGCGCATATCTGGCTGAGCACTTCCGAGGGGCGCGTGACGATGCCTTCGTACGATATCGAAAGAACTGGGTGATCGCGAAATCTGCTCGCCGCATCCCGTTCCCACTTTCGCGTCAGGGCAAACCCCTCTTCCAGCTCTTGAACCGTGAACTCGACGCGCTTGGATTCGGCACCGACAGCGTCGAACCGGGTTCCCGTCCAAGCATCCTGAATGCCGGCAATCTTTCGTGATAGAAGTGTTCTTAGCACATTTTCCCTGGTCAGGTGAATGACGCGTATGTCGTTCAGCTCCGCCAATCGGCTCCAGAGTTGATCTGCCTTTACATCGAGAGGGTGATAGTAGAAAAGCTTGAAGCCCTTGGCCTTGATGCGTCTGGGCTGTCTGCCGAATGCCGATTCCAGCCGTGCGATCGGATCCCGCGCCCTAAGCCTCGCGAATATCTCGCCTTCTGCAAAAATTTCGGGATGTGCATTGAGGAAGGAAAGCAGCAAATTCGATCCAGTGCGAGAGCGTGTCAGAAGGATGAACCGCACGTAGTTCGTGTGTCCGAAAACACACAGCGTCTTGTATTTGGCGATCTCAGCGAGCAGGGAGACGCGCCGCGTCCCCTTCGCTGCAAAAGACATGAGTTTTGACAGAATGCGGCTTTGTCTGTTTATCACTCTGACATCACTTGAGGCCGGCCAAAATCGCGAATCATCTGCTCCTTTAGCAGACGATTGTTTCCCCCGGCAGGTCACCCTGGTCCTCCTCAGGATCCTCTCTCGCTGAGGGAAGTCTATTGCTCCCCCAGCCGAAGCCCTATTGCCCGGTTCTGATGCCCGAGTCCGCGCCACCCACCACGGTGCCGCCGGCTCGGAGAAATCCGCCGCGATTGTCTTGCTCAGCGACGGCGCGCCCCGGGGCCGAGCCGCGCAACTGGCCGCGGATCGCGGCGTGCGCGTGTTCACCGTGGGGCTGGGCACCAAGGAGGGCGCGGTGGTCAGGCTGGAGGGCATTTCCATGCGCGTGCAGATCGACGAAGAGATGCTGAAGAAAATCGCCGATGTGACGCTGGCGCGCTTTTTCATGGCCGACAATGCCGAGGACCTGCGCGCCATCTACCGCGACGTCAGCACGCGCCTGGTGGCTGAGCGCCGCGAGACGGAAGTGAGCTCTGCCTTCGTCGCCGCTCGCCGCCCTGCTGGCGTTGCAGGCGGCGAGCCTGTCGGTGCTGTGGTTCAACCGGAAGTGGAGGGGTTCCGAGTTCTGTCAAAATGGAGTTAGGTTATGTTAAAACTGGCTTGCCGGTGATTTGCCGCTTATGCTACGGTCAAATTGCGCCTCAAAGATAAGGCCGCAAAGATAAGGTCAGAAAAATGAAGACGCCTTGCCGTCGTTTGATTGCCTCGGCCATCACGATGGCCGCTATGGCCGCTGCGACTTCGACACACGCCGCTTCGGTTTCATATGTGCTGAACCAGTCCAATACCCTGGCCGATGGCGTCCCGTATCTGCAGGTCACGATCGCCGACGGCGCCAATGGCGCCATCGATTTCACCGTCCAGGTGCTGGCGTCGCTGAGCGACCTGGCCAACGCAACTTCGGCATCCAGTCGTTCGCCTTCAACGTGACCCCTGGCGGCGATGCCGATCGGGGCAGCGTTGACAACCTGCCGGATGGCTGGATCGCGCGTAATCACTCCCGCATGAGCGAGTTCGGTTTCTTCGACATCAAACTCTACGGCCGCGGTAAAAGCCGGCTGGAGACGCTGACCTTCTCGATTTTGGGGATCGACGGCGACACGGTGGAGGACTACGCGAGCCTGTCCACCGGCCGAGCCCCGGGCGGGAACTCCTTCTTCGCGGCCCGCGTGGCGGGGTTCAAGATTGCCGACTGCAAGAAATCCAGAAACAACACGCACTTCTTCCCGCGCTCCTATAACACCAACACCCATGGCCACTGCCCGAGCAGCGCCTTCTTCGCGGACAACTCCTCCGCCGTCCCGCTGCCGGGCACCGCTTGGCTGTTCGGCGCCGGCTTGGTCGGTTTCGCCGCCCGCGCGCGCCAGCGCCGGTGCGCCCCGCGCTGACGAGCCGGTACGCCCCGCGCTGTAGAGAGTACAGACGATCTGAGTCATCCCCGGCGCCCACAGCCCGGGCGGCGCTGCCCCGGACAGTTTCATCAGAAGGCGGCCATCGCCATGCCCGTCTTTTTCGTTTGCGGGTCGGCTGCTCCCCGCGGTTTAAAAACGCGGCGAAAGTAAAGTTCCCTTTCGCGGCCGGGTATTTCAGAATATCATTGAAAGACTTGGTCTTAGAACTATAACTTCACAATGACCGGTAGCTATCACAGGAGTGCGTTCGCGGCGCTGCTGCTGCCGGTGATGATGCAGCTGATCGTGCTGCCGTTGACCTGCGTGGCCGTGCTTTTCTGCGCGACGTGGATTTTCAACGTGACATTCGGCCCGCCATACAAGGCGCTGGCCATCATCGCGAGCCTCCTCTGCATCCTGGCGCTGCAGCCCACGTTCGACCAGGAACGCCGCACCCGGTTCGGCAGCAGCTGGAACCTTGCAAGCAACATAGGCATCGCGTGGATCGTGGTCGTCGGAACACTCCTGCTCCTCGGTTACGCCATCAAGGTCTCGGACGTGTATTCGCGCCGTGCCCTGTTCAGCTGGTTCCTCATGGCGCCGGTGTTCATGGGAGGCGTAGCACTCGTATTGCGCCATCTGTCGAATCGGGCTCTTATGCGGCCCGGGATGGCGCGCTCGGCGGTCATCGTCGGCGGCAATCACGTCAGCCAGCGACTGGCCCAGAGCATCCTGGATCGGCCGGAACTCGGTCTGGTCGTTGCCGGAGTGTTCGATGATCGCAGCCGGGAGCGTCTCGACATCGCGCCGTTCTGCCGGCTACTCGGCCGTTTTTCCGATGCCACCGAGTTCGTGCGCAAGAAGCGGATCGACACCGTCTTCGTCACTTTGCCTTTCAATAACCTGCAACGCAACGAGGCGCTGCTGGACGAATTGCAGGACTCGACGGCCTCGATCTACTTCGTGCCCGACTTATTCGTCTTCGACCTGATCCAGTCGAAGCTCGTCGACCTGAACGGGATCCCGGTGGTCGCTCTGCGCGAAACGCCGTTCGAAGGATGGCGGGGGATTGCAAAGCGCACCCTGGACGTCGTCCTGGCATCCCTGATGATCCTGATTGCATCGCCGTTGCTGGTTCTCGTGGCGCTGGCCGTGAGGCTCACGACGAACGACAGCGTCATCTTCAGGCAACGCCGCTATGGCCTCGATGGCCAGGAAATAGTCGTCTACAAGTTCCGGACCATGGCCACATCCGACGATGGCGCGCACGTTCCACAGGCGAGGAAGAACGATCCGCGCGTAACATCGCTCGGGCGTTTCCTGCGGCGCTACTCCCTCGACGAGCTCCCGCAGCTGTTCAACGTCCTGCA
The DNA here is from genome assembly GCA_963810765.1 of uncultured Verrucomicrobiae bacterium. GTDB lineage: Bacteria > Verrucomicrobiota > Verrucomicrobiia > Chthoniobacterales > Terrimicrobiaceae > DASTFP01. The sequence continues at coordinate 172,132 of CAWEOV010000003.1, read as the reverse complement.
GGGCCGCATGAGCCTGGTGGGCCCGCGGCCCCACGCGGTGGCGCACAACGAGTCGTATCGCAAGCTCATCACCGGATACATGGGCCGGCACAAGGTTCCGCCGGGGATTACCGGGCTCGCGCAGGTCAACGGCTGCAGGGGCGAGACGTCCACGCTCGAGGACATGCGTCGGCGGGTAGATTTCGACCTGCATTATCTCCGCCAGTGGTCGCCGATGCTCGATCTGAAGATCCTTGCGAGGACGATGGTCGTTCTTTTTCGAGATGACAAGGCGATCTGAAAGGGCCCGCCGCGCTCCAGAGCGTTGTTCATGGCCTTATCGACCCAGCGGTTCAATTTAGGAGCACCGAAGAACGGCCGGACCCTGGCGACATTGACCGTCTGGGCCGCATTGATCACATCGACCCTGAATCTGTTTCTTGCCATTGGCGCGAAGAGTCCCGCGGGCATCACGGAAGGAGATTTCCGGCGCGCGATCCTGCTCGGTACGGTGTACGGACTCGCGTGCGTGATCCTGTCCCTCAATATGCGGGTCTCGTACCGCGTTCTGCGGGGCGAGTGGCTCATCGCCTGCGCGGTGCCGATCATGGCCATGTCGGTCTTCTGGTCGCTGTTTCCGGGCCGCGTACTTACCGCGACAGGCCATGTGCTTGGCTACCTGCTGATCGCCTGCGCAATGACACTGTGGACGCAGGGCGACCACAAAGCGGTTGCACGGGCTCTGGTCGCACCGGGCACCCTCATCCTTTGCATGTCGGTCGTCGTCGCTCTCATCGCGCCCGGCATTGGCATCGATACTTCTTCGGGTTATGCGCGCTGGTCCGGCATCACGCAGCACCCGAACACCCTCGGCGAGGTCGCGCTCATTGTGGTGTGGTGCACCGCGGTGCTGCTCTCGGAACACAATAGACCGATGAAGGCGTTACAGCTTTGGGCAGTAATTGCAATTGCGGCACTGGTTCTCGTCAAGAGCGATTGCAAGACGGCCTCCGTCATCGCAGCGACGATCATAGTCGCAGCTTTTGCGATTGACGCGCTCCGGTGGACCCGATCGATAGCGAAGACCGTGGGCATCGTCTTCTTGTGCGGGATTATCGTATTGCTGCTGGTGGCGATAGCGAGTCCGCAGTTGATGACGGTCGACGGCTTTCTCGAGGCCATCGGCAGGAACCGTACCCTGACCGGGCGCACGACCATATGGGAGTCGGCGCTTCGCGCACATGCGCTCAAGCCCTACCTTGGCTGGAGCTATGACACGCTTGCGTCGCTCTCGCGATACGGCTTGAAGGTCGTGCAATTCCACAATGGGTACCTCGACCTGATGGTCCGGGGCGGCTATGTGGGCATCGCATTTATGGGTCTCGTGCTCCTTCAGTTCGGGAGACGGATCTGGCGCCTCTACCGGCTTTATCCAATTGGTGCGGCGTGGTATTCGGCGCTCGCCGTCGCCTGCCTCGCGCACAACGTGACCGAGGCTACCCTGATGCGGGCGCCATCGGCCATGTGGATGGCGCTATGCATCGTAGTCTTTTCCGTCGGCCAGGCGCTGCGTGTGCGGCAGGCGAGAAGACTGCCCCACGTCCCACTGGTATCATCATCGCCCGTTTACCGGGCGGCACTCGACAGGCTGCCGGTAACGGGCGCCAGGCTGCTGCCACCGCGGCGACAATAAGGTCTTCCCCCGGATCGACGCGGAGCAATGCACGTTACCATCGCTATTTCCACCAGACATCGGCTCTCGGATCTCGCCTTGCTTCTCAATTGTCTCGCGCGGCAGGAAGTTGCACGGGATCAGAGCTTCGAGGTACTGGTCGTCGATAACGATCCGGATGGCAGCGCGCGGCAGACGGTGGCATCTGCGTCACCTGGAGCCTGCGGCCGGTTGAGATACGTCATAGAGGACGTGCCCGGAATCGCGGCCGCCCGCAATCGGGCTCTTGACGAGGCGCTCGGCGACGCGATCGGTTTCGTCGATAACGACGAGCGACCGGGAATCACCTGGCTGGCGCGGCTCGTCGAGTGCATGGCCGCCTGCGGGGCGGACCTGGTGCTGGGTCCGGTAGTACCCACCTATGACGCCGGTGTGGCGGGCTGGGTAGTGGATACTGGTGTGTTCGAGCGGCGGCGATTACAGACCGGACAGGCGGTCGGGTTGCCCGACATGGGCGCGGGAAACATGATCCTGTCTCTGGGGTGGCTCAACCGGCAACAGCCGCGACTTCGTTTTGATCCGCGACTGGGACTTTCCGGCGGAGAGGATATCTTGTTCTTTACATGGGCGCTCGAGTCGGGGTGCGAGCGACGTGGTGTGACGAAGCCGAGGTCCATGAGCGCGTTCCGCGGAACCGCACGACGCCACGATATCTGTGCAGGCGCTGGTACCAGATCGGTAATTCGAGCTGCAGGATTGCCACGATCAGGCACGGCTGGGCCGGCGCGGTGCGGGAATTCGTGAAGGGATTAGTGCTATTGCCGATGGGCCTGGTGCTGGGAACCATGGCTCTGCCACTCAGCAGCCGAAAGGCAGCCGCGTGGTACATGAAGGCCGTCTGTGGTATCGGCAAGGTTACCGCGGCCCTGGGTCACCGGTTCGAGATGTACGCGAATCCGCCGGACCCCGTATGCAATGATGCACCGACAGGTCACGGCAGATGACGTCGAACGCGAGGCGGGCGCGGCTGCTGCTGCTGCTGGTGGCCGCGACGCTCGCGTGCGGCGCCGGGAGCGGATCGGCGGATCCCGGTTCGCGGCAGCCGCAGCCGATCCGGAAAGCATACTTCGGGCTGCACATCCTCAGCCCGTCGCGGCTCCGCGAATGGCCGCCCATCGGGTTCGGTTCCTGGCGCCTGTGGGACACGGAAGGAATCACCTGGGCATACATCAATCCGGAGCCGAGCGAGTGGGTTTTCGGACCGCTCGACCAAGCGGTCGAGCAGGGGCAGGCTGCGGGTGTCGAACTGGTCATGACCCTGGGGCAGACGCCCGCCTGGGCGTCTTCCAGGCCGGCTCAGCCTTCGCCGCGCGGGCCCGGCAGCGCCGCGCCGCCGGCAGGCCTCGACGCCTGGGTTCGCTACGTGGAGACGGTCGTCACCCGATATCGCGGCCGGATCCGCGCTTACGAGATCTGGAACGAACCCCGCATCGAGGGACTCGATCGCTGGCGCGACACCCAGTTCTTCTATGGCAGTGCCCAGGAATTGGTCGCGCTCTCGAAGGCAGCATATTCGGTGATCAAGCGGCGCGACCCGGATGCCCTGGTGCTGTCCCCTGCGTTTGATGGCGAGGGGCTCGGGGAGAAGCGACTCGGCGCGTTTCTCGCTGCCGGCGGCGGCTGCTGCTTCGACGTTCTGAGCTATCACCTGTATCCGCACACCGGCGCGACAGTTGAAGCCATCCGGCCCGAACGAATGCCGGGGCGGGTGGCGCGACTCCGCGCCATTCTCGCGAAGGCTGGTCTGGCGCGACCAATCTGGAACACGGAGTACGGTTACCTGCACCAGGAGTCTGGGAAGGAAGTACGCCCTTTGCAGCCGGAGGGCTTCCTGAGCGTGGTCCTGCCTCCCGACGTCGCCCGTGCCTACGTCGCCCGGTCGCTCATCCTCGGGGCCGCAGCCGGCATCGAGCGACTTTTCTGGTATGCATGGGATACACACCAGATGAGTCTGCTGACGGCGAGCCCCGACAGGCGACCGAGTAGCGCAGCGTCAGCCTACGGCGAGATCGTGCGTTGGCTGGCCAACGGACGCGTCTATGAGTGCGAGTCGTCCGCGAACATCTGGAATTGCAGGTATCAGGGCCCTGTTTCCTGCTCGGGCAGGCTGTACTGGACGACCGGCGCGTCGGCGCGGGTCACGATGACGGAGTCCTTCGATCGCATCCGCCGGCTGGACGGGTCGGATGGTCCGTTGGCAAAGCCCGCGACGCTGGACCTGGGCATGGAACCCGTCCTCGTTTACAGCGGCAATCCGCCCGCTACCGGTTGTTTCCCGGACTAGGGTGGCGACGCCGCCGATGCCCCACCCGCTACTTCGTCTGGCACGCACCATTCACCTCGGCACCACGGCTGCACTACTGATCGCAGCGGGACTGCAGGCGCTTTCCTTCGTCCTGCTTGCCCGCGGCCTTGGGGTTGCCGCATTCGGCTCGCTCATGATCGCGAGCGCAGTTACCCAGTTTACGGTGGACGCAGTTTCGCTCGGCGCCGGCGAAGCCCTGGTCAGGCGGGTTGCGAGGGATCGCTCTGCCTACGGCGGGTCGCTCGGGCACGCGCTGATCATGACCACCGTCACCGGCATACTACTCGGTCTCCTCTCGCTGGCCGTCGTGCAGCACCTCGTTGCCGAGATTCCGCTGGCGGCAGCGTCGATATTTGTATTTGGCGAACTGCTGGGCGGGCGCCTCACCGGGCTTTGCGAACACGTATTCATCGGGCACTCACGCATCGTCGCCGCGAACGTGGTGCGCCTCGTCGCGGCCGCTGCCAGGCTCGTTGCGGTGGCGTTGATGTCGGCGATGACCGGGTTGCATGCCGTTGGGCCATGGGCCGTCGTGCAAGGCACGACCACGCTCGCGACCGGAGTAGCATGCCTGGTCGCCACGATGTCCCTGGTTGGACCTCCCCGGGTGCAATTCCGGCGCGAAGATCTGCTGTTCGGTGCGATGGTGTCGCTGAATCACCTTTCGGGATCCATTCAGTTCTCCGTCGACCGGGTGGTGCTGAGCCTGACCTCGACGCCTGCAGTCGTGGGGGCATACGCGGCCGGAGTTCGCGGCATTCAGCTGGCGCTCCTCCCGGTATTGGCGATCATGCGCAATCTGTACGCGAAGTTTTTCGAGCTCGGCGAGCAGGGAATCGAGGCGACCCGGAAATTCGCGCGCGCCAACCTGGGGACCCTCGTGCTGACAGGAGCGCTCGCCGGCGGCGTGCTCTTTGTCGGCGCCGACCTGGTCGTACTCGTGCTCGGCAAGGATTTTTCGGATTCGGCCGGCATTCTCCGCGCGCTCGCCTGGGTGCCCATGATCAGGGGCGTGCAGCTCGTGTGGGCCGACGCGCTGTCGGGTGCCGACTATCAGGTCGTCAGGACGTCGCTGGGCGTGGCGGGGTGCGTCCTTTTCCTCGCGGCCATTGCCGTGCTGGCGCCCCGTTACGGCGCGTGGGGCGCGGTGGCGGCCGTGTACGTGCACCAGCTGGGGCTCGCCGCGGCGACCTTCGGCATCATCCGGGCACTGCCGGGGGAGGGGGAGTGACTGCCTCGGCATTATGTCGGGCGCCGGTAACGGACGTGCGGGCAGGGCGAAGGCGAATTGTGCCAATTCCGTGGTAACCTTTCGAAAACAATAGATAAACCGTGGCGACTGACCGCCACCTGGCGGCGCGAGCCAGTTGCCCGCACACCGACCCATGTCACCGACGATTCCTACACGCTGGACGGCTCCACTGCTCACCGTCATCGCCGTTGGCGCGATGCTCATCATGTTCGACGACTCGTTCGTCCGGATGGTCGGCAAGGAGTGGCAGGAACCGGAGTACCAGCACGGCTTCCTGATGCCGTTCGTCAGCCTGTACCTCGTCTGGGCATGTGCCACGAACCTGTCCGGGGTTCCACGCGCGCCGTCCTGGATAGGGGTCGGCGTGATTTGCGCCGGGTTGGTGATGTTCCTGGTCGGCCAGTTGAGCTCGATCTGGTTCATCGTCTGGTACGCATTTCTCTTTACATTCTGGGGCATGGTCATTTCCCTCATCGGGCTGCGTGGCACATCCGTGATATGGGCTGGCCTGTTCTACATGGTCTTCATGATCCCGCTGCCCGCGATGTGGCAGTTCGCGCTGTCCGGAACATTCCAGCTCTGGTCGTCGGAAATCGGCGTCGCGATCTTGCGGGCAATAGGTATAAGCGTGTACCTGGAAGGCAACGTCATCGACCTCGGCGCCTATAAGCTGCAGGTCGTCGAGGCCTGCAGCGGCCTGCGTTATCTATTCCCGCTGGCGAGCCTCGCCTTCTTTTGCGCGTACATCTTTCGGGGCCGCCTGTGGCAGAAAGCCCTGATATTCCTCTCGGCTGTGCCGATCACCATTCTGATGAACAGCCTTCGCATCGGGATCACGGGATTGCTCGTAAACCGGTACGGGACCGGCCAGGCCGAGGGGTTCCTGCACTACTTCGAAGGATGGGTCATTTTCGTCGCGTGCATCGCGAGCCTCTTTCTCGTGATGGCCATTTTCTCCAGGCTGAACAAAAGCAACCTGGCCACGACATTCAAGGTCGAGATACCCGCGCTGAGCGACTTTCGCTACCTCGTGCCGGACGTTGCTCTGAAGGGGCCGGTCGCGGCTGCCCTGGGCCTGGTAGTGGCCGGAGCGCTCGCGTCGCTGGTGATGAATGCGCGCACCGAGAAGGTTCCCAGTCATCCTTCGCTGAAGACGTTTCCTACGGTGATCAGCCAGTGGTCGGGGCTCGACTCGGAACTGGAAGGCCGCGTGCTCAACTTCCTCAATCTGACCGAATACGTCCTGATCAATTACCAGAGACCCACGGAAGCCATTCCGGTCGAACTCTACGTGGCGTACTACGAATCGCAGAGAACCGGAGCGTCCATCCATTCGCCGCGAGCGTGCCTGCCAGGAGGGGGCTGGCAGATAAAGGAATTGAAGCAGATCGACATCGATGGTGTCCGGCCCGACGATGCCCCGTTGCCCGTGAACAGGGTCGTCATCGCGCAGGGCGGGAATCAGGCGCTCGTCTATTACTGGTTCATGCAGCGCGGCCGTTACCTGACCGACGAGTACCTGCTTAAGTGGTATATCGTCTGGGATGCTTTGACTGAGTACCGCACGGACGGCGCTCTCGTCCGGGTCACGACACCGATTCTCTCGGCGACGGATGTCGAAGCCGCCGACAGGAGGCTGACCGACTTCATCAAGGCTGCCGAACCGAAGCTCTATTACTACATTCCCCAGGGACCGGTGGCGGCCGGCCACGGCGTCCCTGAGGCCGCCTTCGCCGGGCCGCCGCTTCAGATGGCACCTGCCGCGGCGTCGTGGTCTCCCGGACCTCGATGATCCCTTGAGGCTCATCTCCAGCTGGCGTCTTGAGCCGAGGCACGCAGGACCGCGATAACGGTCTGCGGTCGTCCGCCTTTCGGCAGGATCGCTCCAATCCAATAGATCAACACAAAGTCGACAACGTGCTTCACATTCATCGCAAGAGCAACGAGCCTGCTCTTCAGGGTCCATTGGCGCGCCCCCCCGGCACGCTCCGGAACCCTTGGCCGCGGACCTGGCTGGCTTGAGAAGCTTGCCCACCCACATCTCGATCGCTCGCGAGTACTCTCGCATCGCTTCGATCTCGAATCCCGCGGCGGCGGCGAGATTCGCCAGGCTGCGTCGCGAGAAGAAATACAGGTGGTCCGGATACTGCCATCGCTCCACGAGATGGTGATGCCGCGGCTCGACGTCGCCGAAGTTTCCGGTCTCGAACACGACCACTCCGCCGGGATTCAGCATCCAGCGCATCGCTCGAAACTCGGCGACAGGGTCTGCGAAATGGCTGAGCACGTCGCAGTGATAGATGACATCGAACGTCATCCCGTCGAACACCTCGGAGAACGCGCCGCGACGGCAGTCGACTCCGAGTGACTTCATGTGCTCGACCTGCGCAGGGTTGAATTCCGCCGCGTGGACGCGAAAGCACCTGGAGGCTTGCCGCAGGAACGCGCCGCCTCCGGCGCCGATCTCCAGCAACTCGCCGCGCGGCATGTACGAACGCACGAGCCTCAGGGTCATGCGCGCCTTCAAGGCCTTGCCGAACGAGCTCGATCCCGCGATCAACTCGCTTGCGGAGACATGGGCGGAATCATGGTCGTACAGATTGGCGATCGTGTCCGGATCGGGTCGGGGCGCGACATAGATGAGCCCGCAGTCGTTGCACCGATAGCCGTCGTAGCCGTTCTCCTGCAGCGCGATACGGTCCGCAGAAGCACTGCTGGCGCAGGCTCCGCAACTCGGAAGCCGATCTTGCCTGGCGTCGATCATCGCTGGGCATGTCCTCTGGCTGGCGTCAACGACTACTGTGCCAGACGCTTGACCCAGCGCACGGCCTTGTCCGGCACGTACGGCCGCAGCCATTGCCTCGCGCGGGCCAGGTGGTCGCCCCGACGCGGCGGATTCACCGGCAGTTCGAGGGCTTCCGGCCACATCGCGCGGATCAGGTCCCTGAAGAACGGGTATCTCGGGGCCGCCCTATCCCTGCGCGGCGCCGCATACATCGTCTCCAGCAGGGCTCTGCAGTTGAACGGGCTGAATTCGTCGACCGCGACGTCCTGTTCCGCCGGGTACTGGGCACCCCAGATGCCCATCCGCTGCTCCCAGTACAGAAGATCCGGCAGGTCCCAGTCGTTGCGATCGCACCGCACTCAGCTCCCGCAACCACCTTTCGAGCGCGCGAATGACGAAGCGGGGAGCAGGCTCGTAGCCCATCAGACCGGCAAGTTCCGCGACCGACCAGACCCGCGGGCGCCCGCGCGCGTACTTGTCGTAGAAGTTCCTGCAGATCTCGCCGCCGTTGCCGTTGACGTTCAGTCGTGAGTCCTCGGCCACCAGCTTGCCGAAGATCGACCGCGTCTTCGGGAGCATTCGGGCGCCGGTCACGTTCGTCGCCACGATGGACCGGAACCAATCCGGCAAGTCGTCACCGGAGTCTCGCACCTCGAAGGCCAGGCCGAGCCGTCGGCAGAGCTCGCGCGGAACCCAGATGTCCGCGTCGTCGTCGTCGAGTCTGCCCATTCGATCGACGAACAGGTCGATGCGTTGCACCGCGGGCTTCGCGGCGGCGAGCAGGATCCGGCTGTCGATGCCCGCGGTCAGGGCCAGGGACACGCGCTCGCGCGCACGGAGACGCCGTCCATGATCGATCGCAGCATGGCCGCGCTCGCATCGACTGCCTCGCCGGTCGAACGCGGCGCGAATCGGCGCGCCAGCCTGCGACGCCCGGTGGTCGCGGCGCCGAGATCGAGCCAGTGATTCGGCAGCAGACGGCGGCAATCGCGGTAAATCGTACCGTCGCCGACCCATGCCGATTCCAGGGCCGCGTACGCGGGACATTGCAGGAACTCGCGCAGTTCGGGATCGTTCGTCCGGCCGAAGACGCACCACCGTGTCGAGCAGCGCCGGTTGCGATGCGGCCCACGTGACCCCATCCACCGTCGCGTAATGGACCTGCCGGAACCCGCAGGCATCGGTCTGCAGGAACGTTCTGCCGCCGCACTGAAGCAAGGCCACCCAACGCCCGGCAAGCAGGTCCAGCGAATCGCAGAACGCCTGGAGGTCGCCGGCATGGTCACGAAGGTGATCGACGATCTCGGCCTCGGTCCAGAGCGACTGCTTCACGTGGACGGCCCGGCCGAGCAGCGCGATCGCCGCGTCGGAGTCGATCCGGACGGCGAGCGGCAGGTCTCGGTGGACCGACACCGTCAATCCATGCAGCAGGTTTGTCGTCGACCAGTACCGCGTTGGCCGAACGGCGCCAGGACCGATCACGAACTGTCGGCGAAACAGGAGTTCGTCGCGAGAGAGCATGGCGTCGGGTCGATCGTCCACGTTGGAGGGACGGTGCAAGGTCACGTAAACGAATCCATTGCGGAAGCAACCCGAGCTGCTTCGGAAGATTGCTGGCGCGTGATTTCTGGAGATTGGCGACCAGTGCGTCAATCATGATATTGCCCACCAATTTGATCTTTGAATCGGCCACGCCCTCCCGTTTGAGATTCTCATTCGCATCCTGCGAAGGTGTCAAGAGAAGGTCGGCCAGCGAGTCGGTCACGATGCGATTGATCTCCTCGGGCATAGTGCGATCGAAACTCCGCAACCCTGCCTCTACGTGGGCAACCTTGATTCCCATCTTCGCTCCAACGAGGGTGCAAGCCATCGTCGAGTTGACGTCCCCGACGACGACAATCCAATCAGGCCGTTCTTGTTCGCACACCGTTTCAAATCGCATCATCACATTTGCGGTTTGCACCGCATGCGAACCGGAGCCGACGCCCATATTGATGTCAGGCGCGGGAATGCCGAGCTCGCCGAAGAATATCTCCGACATCTTTTCATCGTAGTGCTGGCCCGTGTGCAAAAGTCGCGCCTGGATTGCAGGGGCACCGTTTCCATTGTGCGAATTGTAATCGCTGATCGTCTTCATGAGCGGGGCGATCTTCATGAAATTGGGCCGCGCCCCGGCAATGATCATCATCTTCAACGTTTTCATGGTTGCGTTGAGCTTGTCTCCTTCCTATCTGACGGGTCGGCATAGTTCCGGGGTATTCGGTCCGAACGATCTCGTCGACGTGATCCACGATATCCCGCAGCGCCTGGCGGGGCTGGTTGTCAGGCGAACCGGCCTTGTCGCGGCGTCGAAACTCAATTCGGGTTTGGACCTGTTCGACACTTTCGATCAACATCAACCGTCCTTCATTTTGCAATTTGCGATCGACGGCGCCTGTTTTCCCACGGAAAATGCTGTAAACGGGTACCTGCAACGCTGCGGCTTCTCGGTTCATTGTTCCGCCTCCACTCACAACCAAATCGGAGTGCCAAAGCAGATTGAGACCATCCACGGCTTCCCTCGGTACGACGACCTTGGAATTCTCGAACCATTGCGGCCAGTGTTTTCGGATTTCGGCTTCCTGATTCTTGTTACGAGGCAAAAGAACCGCCTTTGTGCCCCGCGTGTCGCACAGCCGATTCATGAATTCCACAAAGAGCTTCTCGCTTTCGGGATTGTGATAGTGCGCCTCGGTCGCCGGCGGCCGAACGGTCACTATGAGGTCACCATTCAAATGAAGTTGCTCCAAGAGCACAGGATTAGGTCTCAGCTCGGGCGCATATACGTCTTCCTTGATTCCTCTGTATGTTCGGATCCGTTCCCTGGTTTTGCAGTGCAGATTCTCATTGAACAACACATCAGGCACGATCTCCCAACGGGGCCGCACGAGTGGCGGGGTCTGTGCGTGTTCGTAGTCGTTGACCATAATGGTCGGAATGCGCAGGAGATTGCACAAAAGGATTTGAGCGCGTGAGCCATGCGAGAGCCCCAGCGCCGGCCGTTCCCGCAGCACAAAGGGAAGCAACTGGATACTGCGCAATACCAGTCCCAACACCTTCAGCAATCGATTCTTCCCGTAATGACGCCCCACCTTAGTGTAAGTGAGATCGGATTGAGTAGCCAGTTCGCAGACTTGAAACGCGTCACGGGCCGTCAACACGACTGTGTGCCCGCGTTTCCCAAGTTCCCTGATGATCGGCTTGAAGAAGGGAACATGGGGAGTATTGTCCAAATCGATCCAAATCTTTTTCGCTACCGGAGCGTGAAGTGAGTAGGAATCTTTGTTTTGCATGGTTCGCTTTCGTGTGAGAGTGTGTCCGGTGCTGAGAGGTAAATTTGGCTACCTGCCAAGGAAGCGCGTGCCAGAACTGACCTGCATACCTCGAGCTTACGTACTGCAGGAAATCCTTCGTAAAACGTTGCCGGGAAGTTCTGCAAGTCAGCCGCCGCCGTCGAATCGCATGTAGTCCGGATGCGTGTCCAACAGTGCCATTCCCCCGTGCTGAGCGATCCAATCGAGCTTTGTTTTCCAGATGTCATTCGTCTTTTCCCTCAGCAGAAGAAACAAGGTAGAATCCTGAGGGAGCGTGTAGGGAAGCTCCACGTATCCGCTGCGCGGATGGTTGAGAGTTGAGGGTTGAGAGTTGATAGAACCGGGAGCTGACCTCCGACCTCCGATCTCTGATCTCTGACCTCCGACTTCTGTCCTGCGGGGCACCCAGAATGGGAAGATTGTGTTGACGCCGTCGGGTTGAGGTTCGAAGGGATCGGTGTCGAACGTGCAGGCGTCGTAGGCGATGTTCAGATCGTGAATCCAGTCAAGGTTTCGGAGCATGTAACCGGATCGGAAACCGACGGCGTTCCATTCTTCCAGGTAGTGGTTGATCCGTTGAGCCTTGAGTCGAAAACTCTCCCGCGAGGAGAAAAGGTGACCGTCGTGATTAAGGTCGTGGACACCCACCTCGAAGCCGCGGTTGGTCAACCAATCGCGGAGGTCTGCCGGCACGTTGTACGGACCCTCGGGGGTGAAATTGAACGAAGAGCGAAAGCCAAGCTCCATTTCGAGGTTAGCAAGTTCCTTGACGCGGTCGAGACCTTGCTGGCTTTCGACATCGTGGGTCAGCACAAACGCAAACTTCTTTCCGTCCGGCCAACCCGGCCAGCCTTCCGGAGGCCGTTCAGAGCCAGGCAGGATTGGCCAGACGTCGCCGACCCGTTGCCGCTTGCGCTGGACAAACCACCGGCGAACGCCCAGACGAACGGGTCGGGGAATCAACGGCTTCAGGCGAAAATAAAGGCGGTTGAGAAGCATGGAGCGGGGAGCAGGGAGCGGGAGCAAAGCAGGCAGAGGTGCGGAGGTCAGAGGTCGGAGGTCCGGGAAGAGCACGGAGCGGAGAGAGGGGAGCGGGGGCAAAGCTGAAAAATCGAAAAGCTGACAGCTGAAATCTGACGTCTGATCTCTGGCTTTGCAGCAAGCTACCGCCTTTGGTCATCGGCTTTGTCTTTGCCGAACCTTTGTTCCCTTCAATGGTAATGTCGTGCACTCAGAGCAGGATTTCTACTCTACCAAGAGAACGAGTGCGCCCAAAGCAGAACACCACTCAGCCCATGTTCTGCACTTCCCTTCATATACGCGAGAGCTTGCTGGGCTTGCAGGGAAAGTGAGGGAGAAAGGGCAGGGAGCGTGGAGCGGGGAGCAAGGAGTGAGGAGCGCGGGGAGCAGGGAGCGCGGAGCGGCGAGCGGAGAGCAAGGAGCGTGGAGTCAAGATTTTAGGTTGCGCCGGAATGCGTGAATCATGCGACTTTCTTCCGCGAGGTCATTCAGTAAGGGTCCGACATCAGCGGAGGGAAGATACCCTTGCCGGTTCAGAAGAAGAAGCATGTTGGCAACTTCAAACACCGAACGCCTGGCCGTGTTGAGAAAGTTGGCGAAGTCAATATCGGACGCGCTACCGGAGCCTTCTGCGATATTGTTGGTGATGCTCAAGGTAGCAGCGCGCAGTTGTTCTGCGAAGCGAAAAAACTTTCGGTCGTCGAGCTGCTCAGCAAGCGAGAACAGTTTCGTGCTCAAATCGGCGCCCCTTCGCCAAATCTCCATGTGCTCAAAGCGGAATTGGCCATCTTCCATAAGTGGGCAGGGAACGTGGAGCAGCGCGAGAAGCGGGGCAGGAAAAATGATGCTGCTTGGCCCGGCTCCCAGCTCCTTGCTCCCCGCTCCCAGCTCTTCCTACGTTTCCGCTCCGAGCCACTTGGGCGTGTATGAGCGCGCTTTGTTAAAGATCACCGATACGCTGGCTCGGCAGGCGAGAAGCTCCGCGTAAGCGCGCTTTACGAAGTCTCGATTGCTCTTTTCGGCTTCGACGACGACGATGACCTTATCCATGAATCGAGCCATGGGGAGCGTGATGCTCGTTTGGCCAAGCGGCGGCATGTCGAAAATAATGTAATCGAAGTCGCTTGCCTTCAGGTGCGGCATCAAGTCGTAGAACTTTTTCGGAATTACCGGGGCCTCCGCTGCGTCCGGAGAAGTTGCCACAGCTAGATAAAGATTCTCGCCGGCCGGAGCAGGCGCCCCTACGAGAGCCTCGGTAAGCGAGCATGCAGGCGTACCCCGGAAGAATGGGTGGATCTCCGGACGTCCCACATTCATGTCCACCAGAAGCACCTTCCCATCGCCCGTTTCCGAAAGCGCGGCGGCAAGACCGCCCGCCAGCGTCGAAGCTCCCGCTCCTCCCGAGCAGTCTGTAACAGCCACGAGCTTCGGCTTATGGTTCAGTCGATTGAGCTCGAAATAGAGAACGAGACGATCACGTAAGGCCTCCGAAAACGGCCGGATGAAGTGTTCGGACTCCCACGGTGCCGCATGGAAGTGCCCGTTCCGTTTAAGAGCGACTATGGACTTCTCGCCCTGCGCGAGGCCAGCGGAGACGCAGATGGCTGCGGCCATTGAGATAGGGAATCGAGAGCAAGAGAGGAATGCCTAGCAGAGCCTCAACTTCAAGCGGTCGCTTGACGGTTCGATCCAGCATCAGTTCCATCAAGAACGCAAGCGCCAGCCCCAGCGCGATCCCTCCGCCGGCCAGTCCGAGAACAATCTTTTTCAGATCGCGACTGGTCCTAAATGCCGATCGAGGGACTCTGTACCACGCTGATGTTGGGCATCTTCGACGGATCCAGGGCTTCGTCGATACGGGCCTTTTCAAGGCTCGCCTGGAAATACTTATAATTCGTTCTCCTCGATTTCCTTTGTCCTCTCCAGTTGCTCGATTCGGGGGCCAACTTCCGATAGTTGCTCAGCCTCGTTGCTCGATTTCGTGAAGATGAGACGTGAGGGCTTCCGTTCTGGCCTCGATTCCCGCGAGGCGAGCGCGTTCACTCTGAACGATTCAGAGCTGATTGCGCTGAGGTGATCGCTGACGGGCGCTGTCGGCGGCAAGTTCCGGATACCTCTTCTCCAAATCGCTCAGCTGCTGTTCGAGATTCGTCAATTTGCATCTGGTTGATTTTCACGAGCTCGAGTTGCGATGCCTTGTCCGGCTTCCAAGGCTGCCGAGCCTCTTTCCGAGGATCTCGTCCTCAGCTTCCTTCACGAGTGTATCAAAGTCCTTCTTGCCGCCTTGGTAACCGAAGCCGGTGTCATTTTGCTGACGATAGCGTTCTCGCGCCAGTGCTCATGCGCCGTCTCCTTCTCGCCTCCCACAAAACCCAGCCGAGCCGCGCGATCCAGTCGTCACCGAATCCTGATCGCGTTGGTCTTGGGCCCGCTGATCCTTGCCGACCTGTCTCGCGCGCTGGAACTCGTCGGGCAACTCGGGTTGAGCGGCCTTCACGCTGTATTTGGCGAGCAGTTCCATCTGCGCTTTGCGCAAGCTATCCAATTGTGCGATCAGCGCTTGGTACCGCTGAACAGCTTCACTATCGATCGCTGGCGGCTCGGCGGCCAGCGTATCCTTCTTTTCTGCGTCGAAGCGACTTTTGCAATCTCTTCAACACGGGCCTTTTGTTCGGCAGTATTCCGCTTTTGCGGCCTGAAGCGCATTTTGAGCTGCTCGCCAGTTCCGCATTGATAAGCGTCGTGCTTTCAGCAAGCGAAGTAATTCCAGCTTCGCCCTTAAGCCGTTTCAACTCTTCTTCGGTCTGGTTCAAGCGCGCTCTGACCTCGTCGCTTTGCTGAGTGACGAAATTGAATGCGTCGGCCGAGCGGTGAACTTCCAGATGTTTCGTGAAATAACGACTAACAAGCTCCTTCAGAACAAGCGTGGCGATTTCTGGATCACGGTTCTTGTAGGAGACCGAAATGATGTTCGTGTCCCGTAAGAGCCGCTCACTGTTAATCCCAAACGAATCGTGCGAGCCGCTTTGGCAATGTCGGCTCCGCCTTCAGACGAGCCATGAATCGGTTGACACCCGCCGGACTCGGCAGCCGCACGGCACCCACCGCCTTGGCGACCTGCATCGCCAGATCCCAACTCGTGAGAATCTCCACCTCCGAATTGATAAGATTCTCGCTAGCGGGGCCAATCGTTGCCTTGGAATCGACCTGATCGATACGTGCTCGTGTCTACCACGTAGCGGACGAGCAATTTCGCCTGGGACTCGTAAACGGTCGGATAAAGCAAGAAGACGGCTGCCGCTGCGGCTATGCCGATAACCGCGCTCGTGAGGATCTTCTTCTTGTGCTTGAAAAGCACATAGAGAATATCCTGCGGACTCAAGCCGGAAGGCTGTGCTACTGGTTTTTGTTGAGACATGGCTGTGAAAAGAAGAGGGCTAACAGGTGAATAGATGAGAGGTGAGAGATTGAGAGTTCAGGGCTAACTCAATCGAGATGCGGGTAGATCGCTGCGCCAATCAGGCGGTTAACGGCGAGGGGCAATCTCGCAAAGACGGTGTTGTGAAAGCCCGAAGCGTGGTCGCGAGTCACTAGACACTCATTCGACTTTGTATCAAATCGGAAATAATTGATCGTCTGCTCCGCTGTTCCCCAAGACAATTTGAACCGCCTGAGGCCCTCGTTTCCGAGCGACGTGCGACCAAAATGCAGTTCTGTAAAGCCTTGACGCGCTAGGAGGTCGATTGCTTCCCAAAGGACCAGGTTGTTCGGTCTAAGCTGCTGGAACCTTTCATCCGAGGCTCCGAACTTGTAAACAGCCTTCTGACCCTTGTGAAAAAAGACCGCTCCAGCGACCAAGCGTTCGTTCGCTGCGTGCCAGGACAACAAAGCCCGCGCCCTGCTTGATGATCAAATCGTAGATGTTAATAAAAAATGAAACTGGCTGCGGTGGAAGCCCGTGCCGCCTGCGCGTTCCGGTGTGGATCCGATAGAAATCCATAATAGCTTCCTGAGATTGGCTTATTTGAACATCCAGGTCGCAGAGTTGGGCTTTGCGGATTGCCCGCCGAACCGAATCGGCAAATCCTGCGAAAAGCGCCTCTGGGCCACTCCGAAGATCCAACGTATGTCCGTAGAATGTAATCGACGGAGTGGCCCGCTGCGCGGAGGTAGTTCCTCCCCGAATTTCGAAGTATTTCCAGTTTCGATTGCGAGCCAACTCGCAAAGCGGCCTCGAAACGATGCCGGAATCACATCCACCAAAAAAGAGAGGATCGCAAAAGTCGGTGAACGGGAGACACACGCCCCTTCGTCCAGTAAGGGGACTGCTTACTTCCAATAGAGGAACCAATGCCACTGGTTCGGCATTCCTGAAGAGTAGCAAGGAAATCGGTTTGTGACCGTACGTCTTGCACAACACCTTAGCCCATGCGGCGCTGTGGAAGAAGCTGGAGCCGGGATGCGAAGTAACGAGCTCGTCCCAATCCGGGTCGGAAATCAGGATCAACGACGTTCACCTCCCAGGTTTGCGAAGAAAGCCGGCGGCTAATCCGAGCCGTGGGCGCGCCGAACCTCTGAGAGATCGTCGGAAGGGCTTGGGCTGTCATGCCGGGAGGCAGGGTTGAGAGTTGAGAGTTGAGAGTTGATAGATGATAGGTGCGGGGAGGGAAAAGGTCGAAGGTCGAAAGTGCTGAAAGTCAGACGATGACGTCTGTCGTGAAGCCGACGTGAGCGTTGAGCGTTGAAAGTTCAGCGTTGAGAGTTGAGAGGACCTCCTTCACGCTCTCCGCGACTGTTCCGACTTGCGCAGGGGAGAGCTCAGGAAACATCGGCAACGAAACAAACTCTTTGGCAACCTGCTCCGCGACCGGCAATGAACCCACTTCGTATCCCAGGTTCGAATAGGCCTCTTGCAGGTGCACTGGAACCGGGTAATGAATTCCACACGCGATGCCCATTTCTCCAAGACGTCGAATAACCTCGTCTCTTTCCCTGACGCGAACTGCGTAAACATGATAAACATGGCGAGCGTAAGGGTCTTCGTAGGGAGTCACGATTGCATCGAACCCCGCAAGAGCCCCGTGATATTGCGCCGCGTGCGAGCGCCGGGTTTCATTTCCCTTTTCCAGATGCCGCAATTTGATGCTGAGAACGGCCGCTTGTATGCCGTCCATCCGGCAATTCCACCCGACCATCGTATGATGGTATTTGCGAATCTGGCCATGATCCCGAAGGACTCGAATTTTTTCTTGCAACTCGTTGTTCCCGGTAACGATGGCACCCGCCTCGCCGAATGCGCCGAGATTCTTCCCGGGATAAAAGCTAAAGCAACCTGCGTCGCCGAGTGAGCCGGCCCTTCGCCCTTTGTATTCTGCTCCATGTGCCTGGGCCGCGTCTTCGATAACATACAAGCCGCGCGCGCGCGCGATCTCCAGAATCGGATCCATGTCCGCCGGCTGACCGAAAAGATGGACGGGAATGATCGCCTTGGTCCGCTTCGTTATGGCCTCTTCCAGCCCGGCGGGGTCCATGGTGTAGGTGCGTTCATCGATATCGACAAACACTGGCTTTGCGCCGCAATAGGTAATCGCCTCAGCGGTCGCCATGAACGTGCTCGGTACCGTGATCACTTCATCTCCCGGCCCGACCCCCAATGCGAGAAGTGCCAGCCATAGCGCCTCCGTGCCGCTTCCCACGCCGATGGCGTGCTGACTATCGCAGTACGTGGCGAAATCTTCCTCGAACCGCGCAACGAACGGCCCTCCGGCGAAAGCCCCACTGTCAATCACCTCTTCGATTGCAGCACTAAATTCGCGACGAAGAGGCGCGTGTTGGGAAGTAAGGTCAAGAAACGGAACTTTCATTAGCATATTTTACTGAAGACGTTTTAAGACTCGCGCGGGGTTGCCCGCAACTGTAGTATTAGGTGGCACATCCTTTGTTACCACGCTCCCGGCGCCGACGATGGCGTTCTCTCCGATTGTGACGCCGCCCAAAAGCGTCGCGCCGGAACCGATCGAAGCGCCTCGCTTAACCAGCGTATTCTGGACACTCCAGTCCGCGTCTGTTTGAAGCTGCTCCACTGACGCTCGTTGCGCGGGGGTAGCGATCGTTGATGAAGGTCACTCCATGTCCGACGAAAACTCCGGATTCAATAGTGACGCCCTCGCAGATGAAGGTGTGACTGGAGATTTTGCAGCGATCGCCGATTTTCGCTCCCTTTTGAATTTCGACAAACGTCCCGATGCGAGTTTCGTCGCCAACTTCGCAGCCGTAGAGATTCACGAATGCGTAAATCTGCACGTTGCGACCTAGCTTTACGTCTGCCGAAATTCGCTTGTAGTCGGGAAGCTGATCACTCACAGAGACACTGGCTCCGCAAGCGCAAGCTCCCTGACTTCTCTGCGTTCGAAGGAAGGGAGCGGCTCGTAGCCGCGCGCGAATGTCACGGGGGCTCCATGATCCTCGAGTGATGCGGATGCAGCTTCGAGGATCTTTACCAATTCGAGCCCCTGCCGGCCCCCGGTCAATGGTTTCATGCCTTTTTCAATGCAATCAATGAAATGCTGGCACTCCACCTTTAAGGGCTCCTCTTGCTTGATATGCGGGATGTAGCTATCCCCGTAGTGATAGGAATATTGGAACTCCGCGAATGTATCGTAATGTGGCGGTCGCTCCACCCGGACGTCGTAGATCCGAATCTTCTCGAGCGTTTGCAGGTCATCGTAAACGATCATCCGGCGCGTGCCCACGATTGTCATTTCACGAACCTTCCGCGGCTCAAGCCAGCTGCTCTGGACGGTGGCGAACCGTTTGTGCCGGAACGACAGTGACATGTTAGTCACATCTGCGATGTGCGGCGTCACATGGGCGTTCCCCTGACAGTTTACCGAAGTGGGAAACTCCTCGAGAATATGCAGGATGATCGAGATGTCATGGGGGGCGAGATCCCAGGCGACGTTGATGTCCTTTTGAAACAGGCCCAGGTTAAGGCGCCGGGAATTGATGTACCGGATATCACCTATGTCGCCTGCCTGGATAATATCGACGATCTTGCGCACGACAGAAGAATAAAGAAACGTGTGGCCGACCATCAACACTAGGCCATTGCGAGTCGCGATGTCTATCAATTCCTCACATTCCGCAGTGCTTGACGCCATCGGCTTTTCGATGAGCGTGTGCTTTCCCGCAAGCAGGCTGGCCTTCGCAAGGGAAAAATGATACTTAACGGCGGTCGCAATAACAACAGCGTCCACATTCATGCCGTTAAGCATATGCTCGTAGCTGGTGACAGCTTCAACCTCCGGATACAATGGTTTCAAATGCTTCAAGCGCGCTTCGTTCATATCGCACATCGCCTTGAGATTGCAGTTGGGCAGGCTCCGGAAGTTCCGAATATGATTCGGGCCCCAATAGCCGCAACCGACTACACCCACTGAGATTGGATCTTTCATATTAATATATTTATCTATTTGATTCTTCCGTCGCGAACTCGTTTCCCACAATTGCGCCAAGCTTTGAGAATCGGCCCTACTTTAGCGCTAGTCTTTCGCGCCAAAGATTCGCAGGCCTGCGCCGCAATTACGGGCACTGTTCTTACCATGATGACGAGATCCATCCGGATGGACATGTGACTTCCGTAGAAGATGTCCATTGCGATCATTTCGCTGAACGTCGTCTTATTCTTGCCGTTGACTTGCCAATAGCCGGTAAGCCCGGGTGGCGCATTGACGCGTTCCTTCTGCGCCGGTTGATAACGTTCAAACTCGTGAGGTGTGCAGGGGCGGGGACCGACAAGACTCATTTCGCCACGGATCACATTGAAGAGTTGCGGTAGTTCATCCAAGCCGAGCGCTCGGAGGATGGCCCCGCCACGGATAAGGCGGGCATCGCGGCAATCAAGCTTCGTCATCGGGCAATCGGTCTGCATTAGCCGCTCGAAGTAACCCTCGTGTGTCTGAGTCTCGACGTTGATCTTCATGGTCCTGAACTTCAAAATCTTGAAGCGCCGTCCTCGATAACCAATGCGCTCTTGTCGAAAGAGGAGGGGCCCAGGCGAAGCTAAGAGAATCCATGTACTCACCAGACCCATTGCTGTTAACCAGAGCGGCGAGCTAAGCCAAATGCAGGCGTGATCGAGGCGGGATTTCCAGCGGGGGATCTGAGCGCTCCCGACGTCCTGCGTCGTAGCGTCAATATCACGCTGACTTTCGGTAGAAGCGGTGTTCGCTGCCGTGCCGCCCCTCAAGTCCGCCGCGGCCGGGAAGATGAAAGGCAACTCGCTTGCGCGATCGGTGAGGCCGTTTCTCAGCGACTGCTGCGTCGTTGCATCCGGAAGACATTCGCGACTGTTGCCGTTCACGATGGTGACACCGTTTTGAAGGGAATTGGCGCTTATTGAATCGTTGGTAGCGTGGCCATTGCCCGAATTGTCCGCAGCTAAGATTCTCATTGTGGCTTAGATATGCACTTTATGCAGACAAGCTGCCGCCCTTGGTCAGGGCGCGACGCGCCTGAAGCCGGGACTATGCTTTCCTGCCTAAGATGTGTTCTTGCACTCATGCTTTGCGTCGCGGACGTGGACCCGCTGGTCTTCGAAGCTGAACCGCTCGACGAAGTGTCGTGCGCGGAACCTGCCGTGTCAGTCAATATGCTAAAAGGGGGATGCAATTGAGAACGAACGCGTTCCGGTCCCCTGTGTCCTAACAATCAGTAACCCAATGTCTTATCCTCGACTCCATCTACATCATGAATGTTGAAGCTTGATTTGCTTGCCCTGACCGTTCTTTGCCTTTCTGAAACTTTGCAACAGTGCTTTTACGCGCGAAGTTAACGTAATTGAAGCGAAATGTGACAGATAATCGAAATGAGGGGGTCAATGGATGTACGGATTAGCGAACGGTAGGATAACAAGGAATGCGGCTAACAGGGAGCGCTGAAGCCAGTTGGTCGTTCCACGGACGTAATCGGAGAGGCGCAGGGAGATGTGCTGCCGAGAATAACCGAAGGGTTGCACAAGTTGCTAGAGCGCTCGGGACTTGCGAAGGACAAGACTTTGCCTGCGGGAGAGGGTGACTTCAGTGCCGTCTTGCATCACGAAGACATAGCGCATCAAGTCCACAATGCGCGTGTGCTTGACGTGTTCAAGGTTGACGATGCAATCGCGCCTCGCGCGGAAGAACTTTGACCTGTCGAGCCTTTTCTCGCAGTCGCGAAGGGGCCGGCGGATGAGCATCGAGGAACCAATCCAGTATACCCGGCTGTAATTTCCCTCCGCTTCCAATCGGAGCAGATCGGACATCCGCAGTATGCAACATTTGATATTGTCAGTCAGCACGACGAAATCGTCGTTATTCAGGGGCTCGTCGCCGCTGAGCTCGTAAAGAACTTCACCGGAATCGGCTTGGGTGCCGTTTTTCAGTGCGGTCGCGGTGATGTGTATCCCATTTTCTACGGGATCGTGTGGCTCTTCCGCGGAGCGGAAATTTTTTCGAACAGTTTTCGCCTTCATGGCGTCGCAAGAATATAGCGGCACCACTTGGGTGTGCCGAGAGTAATACGGTGGGGTGTGAAGTTCGCGTTACTTTTTCGCTGGGAACGGCGAATAGCGTTGCCAGATAAATCCCAGACCATTAACGAATATTCAATCCGGGAGGGGGGATCGGTTCACTTGCCCAATTTTCAAACACGATGCGACGCTAGCGCGAAGTGCGGCGTTGCGCAAATTTAAATGTGATTGACGGCTGAAAGGCGCCACAAAGGGAAATGGTGACGGGCAAGCGGTAGTATCTAGAATCCTCCTGATGCGGAGGCGCCGCCGGGTTTGGCGAGACAGCGTGGGCTGAAAATCCGAGCAGATGGGGTTAACAGCCTGATCGAATGGTAATTCCGCCGAATCCGGGAAGAATTGCGCTTGTCATCGCTAAGAGGGGATTGTCTCAAATCACGAAGGGCGGTTAAAGGGGATAAGACGGACCGGCCGAAATGGCGTGAGGGATTGCGGTGTCGTTATCGTGGAGATCCAAACAAGCTGCCGCCCTTGGTCGTCGGCCTTACCTTTGCCGAACCGTTGTTCTTTCCTAATCGTGTAATGCGCTCGAAGCATGATCCGTGGCGGCTAAATAGCATTTTCCAGGCCAACAAGCAGTCAGTGGCCGCGCTCTTGCCCGAGTGGTTTTCTATTCCGCCCATGTAAGTTAGCGCGCCGAAAGTAGAACGTTGTTGGCCCATGTTCTTCCTTCCCTTTCTATACGCAGGGGCTTGCTGGGCTTGCAGAGAAAGATGAAAACACAGTCGACGTGACAAGGGTTCCTTTCCCGCCGGACAATTCCGAGGTAGTTGTCGAGTCGTTCATACCTACACCTAGTAACGGGCAGTTGCGGCCGCTTCTCTATGGGGTCTTCACCCCAATTTGCAGAATGCGGTCATTTGGCTCAGCAATAGGCTCTTTTCAACTTCTGCCTGTCGTTCTCTCACCGTATGGAAAGGCAAATTGCCGACTCGTTGATAGCGCTGGCTAAAGGGCTCGCATCTTGCGGAAGAGAAGATTCTGCTTTCCAGAAACAATGACTTCCTTTCCATTCGGAAGCACGAAGAGAATGTGACCGGAGTCCAGGAGACGCGTCTGTTTCACATGCGTGAGGTTGATGACACAATCGCGCGTCGCGCGAAAAAACGTGGAGCTATCCAACCTGCGCTCACAATCCCGGAGCAGACGCCGGATGAGAGCGGTGCCGTCGGGCAGATGGATGCGTGTATGGTCGGCGCAAGCTTCAAGAAGCCAAATGTCCGCGGTTCGGATCAGCCAGCACTTGCCGCTCTCGCTCAGAAAGACGAAGTCATCCAGACAAAGCGTGCGATCGGTCTTTTCCGCAGTCAGGCTGGCCGGTCGGTCGGGCTCAAAGGGATCGAGTATTCGACCTGCCGGCACAGGCGGCTTTTTCTTCGTCATGTCGTGACGAGGCGCCGCGACCTCCTTTCCAGCGGCTGGAGGGCGGGAATCGTTCAATTTCATGAGCGTCCGTGGGCGAAAGCGGATTGGTGGGTTTGAATAGGCGGAAATCGTGACGAAACGCGGGATTTTAGCTGTTTGTGTTCGAAAACGTTATGCTATCGATCTTTGGTCCGTAACAATATCCTCCTGTAGGACAGTACGCACTTGCGAACGAAACTTGCGGGGCGTTTTGTTATGAGGATAATGCGGAGAACGTGATCTGATTGGTGTTTTCCCACCTCCTCATCACATTTATTACGCCAGGTTGGCTCGAGGAGATCCCGCGAATTTTGCCAGAATGCTTGCTTTTTTTGCCGGCCAGCAACACACGGCTGGCCTCACTTTCCTCTATCCAACTCTCAAGCGGTTCTGCAGGAATCACTTGCGAGTTAACCCTCTCCATTTGGCACTCCTGTGCTTCGCGATATCGGCGGGCGAAGCAGGCAGTTGCGCAGGATAACTTTTCCTCGATGTATCGCCTGGCCCTGTGCGCCTTGCCGGGTGCATTTTCAGGATGGACAATCCCCCATCGACTCGGTAAGAGAAGCGCCGGAAAGGAGTAATTCTTAAAAATTGTCCCAGTCCATCGTCGCAGCACTTCTGGACCTTCATCACCTTCAGTGCACGCAGAGCATTGCGGGCGTGCTGAGAAACGCGTTCGCTGCCGTGGGCGCGGACGAGGGCACGATCTGGCTGCTCGATGAAAAACAGGAGGCTCTTGTGCCGGTGTGGAGTTCGGGCCCGTATGGTGAACGTTTCGTCGGCATCCACCGTCAGCCGCTGACAGCCGGAATCATGAGCCTGATCTGCGTCACGGAGCAGGCGCTTTGTGAGAACGCGGTCTATCAGAATGCTCAACAGGATCCCACGCTGGACCGGCGCCTGGGCGTGCTGACATGCGCGATGATTGCCGTGCCGCTTCGGTTCGGCGACGCCATCCATGGTGGGGTGTCTTGCGTGCGGTTGAAGCCGGCCGATGCCTCCGCGCCCGAACCGCCGCCGTTCTCAGCGATGGACCTTGCAGTGGTGACTGACGCGGTTCGCGAAGTGGAACGGCTTGTCCAGGCGGCATGAGCGTGTGGATCACCCCGGCGCAGGCGGCGAATGCGCTGGAGCAGGGCGATGGGCAGGGCGTGCGAATCGCTGTGCTCGACTCTGGAATTGAAAGCTCTCATCCCAATTTCTCAGGACGGCGTCTTTACGATGATCTCTTGCCTGAAGCGGATGGTCAAATACGAGCGGGGAAGGGCGAAGACCTGTATGGTCATGGGACCGCGGTTGCGGGGATTATATGGCGGCTCGCGCCGAAAGCGGAAATTGGAAGTTTTCGTGTGCTTGGATCGAGTTTGAGCGCGCGGACGGCTCAAGTGTCTGTCGCGGCACGAAGGTGTATTTCGCTCGGTTACCGGATCCTGAACTGCAGCTTTGGTTGCGGGATCTCAGGGCATCTTCCCCTCTACAAGGAGTGGGTGGATAACGCATTGTTGTCTGGCGTTCATGTTGTCGCCGCCTCAGGGAGTCCTGAGGTTTCGGAGTGGCCCGCCCACCTTTCGAGTGTCCTTGGCGTCGATTGCGCCTTAACAAAACAGGGAGGGCTTCGCTACTTGCCCGGGCGCATGGTGGAATTTGCCGCCCCAGCGGCTGAGGTGCGAGTTGCTTGGAAGAATGGCGGTCATCGCGTGATGACCGGGAGCAGTTTTGCTGCGGCCTGGCTTTCCGGAATGCTGGCCCGGTTGCTTTCTGTGTATCCGGAGATCGACCCGTTGTTGGCGAAGTCTCTACTTCGCAGGGTGGCAGGAGAGGGGACGAAGCACTCGAAGGACGGTTCAGGGGATTGACGCCACTTCACTCAAACCGCCGCTGGTTTTGCGGCGGTGCTTGATTTGGTCGGCGAACCATGCTAACCATCTGGGCTGCTCGCGCAGGGCCTCGCAAAGCTGAATGCGCTTTTTGTCGTCAAGTTCGCCAGATAGCAGCGCGCGGAGCTGCTTCTCGACCTGCGGAGGAGGGCACGCCGACTGTCGTCCTTGCACCTCACCTTCGGTTAGCTCGAGCAGCCGGAAGAGAACCTTAAATTCGGCAAGCATGTACTCATTACGCTTCGACTTTCCAGGTTTGTAAAGAAATTATCCCCGCGCCTCGGAATTTCCGCGTTTTTCCTTGTGTTTCGACCGGAGCATTCCGTTAGATGGGGGAAATGAGGAGTGAAGAGGCACCGGTCCTTGCAGATGTCGATGCGGTGCAACAATGTCTCGAAGGGAGCGAGGAGGCTATTGTCGAGCTGAAGAAAAGTCTGACGCCCTTCCTGAGCAAGGTGCTGTCGTCTTACGGGGCGTCGAAAGATGAAATTGACGAAATCTTGGCCAAGCTCTGGGGCGATTGCCTCACGGGTCCGCGACCGCTCTTCCACGTGTTCAATGGCAAGTCCGCATTGAAATCCTGGTTGACCGCGATTTCTGTAAACCGCTGGATTTCGCTCAAACGGCGAGAGGCACAGCATGCGCGCGCCGTGCACCATCTCGTCATCGATTCAGAAACTTCGCAAGCCCCCAGCAGATCCGCGCAGTCGGATTCGTCCATTTTAGAAATTCTTGGCCCTGCGTTGCGCCGGGCGTTCGCTGCCTGCGATGTCGAGGAGCTGATCTTGCTCCAGCTCGTGCATGTACATGGGATCACTCAGAGGGAGATTGCCAATCTCTGGAAGTGGCATGAAAGCCGGGTGAGCCGTCATATAAAGCGCGCCGAAGAGAAAATTGCCAAGCTTACTTTGCAGTCGGTTAGGGAGACCGACCCTTACCTGGAGCTTCGCTGGAACGATTTTGTCGAACTTTGCCGCAGCGTCGAGGTATTGCGACAGTGACGGGAGCGGGAGCGGAGAGCTTTGGGCTGGGAAGAGGGAGAGGTCAGAGATCAGAAGTCGGAGGAAAGGCTGAGAAAACTGAGACGCTGAAAAGGTCAGATTCCCTTTGCGTGCTTTGCGCAAATCAATTCAGAGGTTGAGAGTTTTTTTCGTAGATTGACGAAGAGAAGCGGGAGCGTATTCTATTTGGTTCCAGTTCTCAGATTCTATGAAACGCACCTATCAACCAAGCAAGCGCACGCGCAAGCGGCAGTTCGGTTTTCGCGCTCGGATGAAGACTAAGGGCGGCCGCGCTATCCTGAGCCGCCGGCGCCAGCGTGGTCGAAAACGCCTGCTGCCCAAGGGTGTCGAAATCCCCTACGCCCGGCATACCGAGGCCTGAAAGGCTCCGGTTTCCACGGGCAGCGCGCATTCGCCTTGGCCGGGAGTTTGCTCTCGTGCGCGCGCAGGGCCGCTCTGTGCAAGGGCGGCTTTTGCGTTTAAGCGCCGCGCCTAATCCCGCCGATGGCGCGACGCGATTCGGACTTATCACCTCCCGGCGAGTCGGCCGCGCGGTGATTCGCAACCGGGTGCGGCGCAGATTGCGTGAAATTTGCCGGCTGCATCGGACGATGATAGCCCCTGGCTGGCTGGTCGTCGTTGTCGCAAAATCGGCGGCCGCAGAGGCAAGTTTTTCCGAATTGCGCGAGGAATGGTTGATTCTCACCCGGCGGCTTCCTATTTTGTCCGGCTCTTGATGAACGATACAACACGCAGACAGTACAGGATGATGACTGCCGTCCGGTTTCTGTCGCGCCCCCGGAGAACGCGAATATGACGAGCGCCTTATTGATTTTTCTGATTCGTGTTTACCGGTGGACGTTGTCTCCGCTCTTGCGCGCCCTGTGTGGAGGTGGATGCGGCTGCCGGTTCGAGCCAAGCTGCTCACAGTATTGTCTGGAAGCCGTGCAGCGGCACGGCGCGGCGCGCGGGCTGTCCCTCGGTTTGAAACGAATTGTCCGTTGCCACCCCTGGGGCGGCAGTGGATACGACCCTGTGCCGGAAACGCTCAATTCCCGTAGTTAAGAATGGACCGCAAGGCCTGGATCGCAATTGTTCTCTCCGTTCTCGGGCTCGCGGCCTGGCAATGGTATTACGTAAAGACCTACAGCCGAAAGGTTCCGGTCGCTTCGCAGGAAGCTGCTGCGACCCCGGCTCCGTCAGTTGCCCCGATGGCGGCGCCGGCCCCTGCGCCAGAGCCGTCCCGCCTTATTGCGCGAAATCAAAGTCTCTTTAGTCCGAGTGCGGAATATGTCTTCAGCAATGACAAGGGAGGCATCGAACGAGCGATCCTCTTGCTGCACCTTGGCGTGAATGAACAGGCTGTTTATCTCAATGGCAGCCGTACAATGCCGATCGGTGCAGTCGGCGAGGTCCCCGCCGAGGCTTGGGGCGGCTTCACAATGCAGACCGATACGAGCAAGGGGGAGGCTGTCTTTACGCGCGAAGATGCCGATGGACTGCAAATTACCAAGCGATTCATTGTCCCGCAGGATGGAAACAAGAACGGGATTTACGCCGTCCGAATGGAACTCTCGTTTCGGAACACCGGTAACGCGGACGTAGAGCGGGATGGCTACTTCGTAAGCGCTGGCGGAGCGGCTCCAATTCATCCCAACGACTGGCCGATGTATACGAAGTTTGATTGGATGCATGAAGGCAAGTTCACGTCAATTGACGTGAATTGGTTCAACGCCAGTTCGGTTCCCCTGCTGGGAATCCAAATCCGTGAAGCGCGTAAACTCTTTCTGGAGACATGGAAGGATGTCACCTGGACAGGCGTGGCCAGCCAATATTTCTGCACGATCGTTACAACGCAGAAAACCAAGGGCCTTTCCGCATGGGCGACGCGATTTGACACGCGAAAGCTCAACGACGTCCCGGTTTACGGAATCGAGGGCGGTCTTGGCATGCCAGCGTTCACTCTCGCTCCTGGACAGAGCCTGGAAGAATCCTTTCTGATCTATGCCGGGCCGAAGGATCTTTCCCAGCTCCGCAAGCTGGGTGGCGGGCAGGAGGCGGTGATGAATTTCGGAATGTTTGGCTTTGTCAGCGAGTTCCTTCTCTGGGCGATGAACAGCCTGAACTCCGTTTTTCACAGTTACGCGGCGGCGATCATCGTGCTCACCCTTATCATCAAATCCCTCCTTTGGCCGATTCAGAACAAGGCGACGAATCAATTGAGGAAGATGTCCCTGCTCACTCCGAAAATGACCGAGCTTCGCGAGAAGTACAAGGACGACCCTCAGAAGATGAACGAGGAAGTGATGAAGCTGTATCGCGAGTATGGGGTGAATCCATTCAGCGGCTGCGTGCCGATGCTCATCCAGATTCCGATCTTTTTTGGCTTTTACGCGATGCTTGGAAGCGCCATCGAGTTGCGCAACAGTTCCTTCCTCTGGGTGAATGACCTCTCGCAGCCCGATACGGTCTTCCGGCTTTGGGGATTTCCCATCAACGTCCTCCCAATCGTGATGGCCGGGACGATGATTTGGCAGATGGCGATTTCGCCAAAAAGCGGCGACGCGATGCAACAGCGGGTCTTCTACTTCATGCCAGTTGTTTTTCTCGTCTTCTGCTACAACTATGCAAGCGGGCTTGCGCTTTATTGGGCAACGCAGAATCTTTTCTCTATCGTCCAACTTTATCTGACGCGGAACAAACCGCTCCCAACGCTGGAAAAAAAGAGCGTCGTTGCCAAGAGGGAAGCGGCCACTGCAAGAAAAAGGAAAAAACGAGCCGCTCCATGAGCAGTAATCTTACGCCCCGGGAAATTCTCGATACCATGCTTGGCTATCTCGGCTTTGTCTTCGAGATCGAAGAGCAAGAGCGCGACGGGCACAAGGTGCTGCAGATTTTTACTCACGAAGCGGACCGCCTTATCGGACGCCGGGAGCAGACGCTGGACGACCTGCAATTTCTCCTCAACCGGATTCTTCAGTCTGGCAATCCCAAGGCGGCTCGCGTGGTCGTGGACGTGGATCATCACCGCGCGATGCGGGACGACGCGCTGATTGCCAAGGTGCGCCATCTTGCGGAGGCCGTCAAGAGCACGGGACGCCCGCTCCTGACCGAGCCGCTCAATTCGTACGACCGCTTTGTCGTCCACAATGTTTTCAAGGACGATCCCGATGTGATGACGTGGAGTCCTCCGGATGATGCCAAGCTCAAGCGCATCACCATCCGGCTGCGCAAAAAATTTGCTTAATTCGTGAGAGGATTTCCTGTATCTTCCCGCGCGATGAAGGTGGTGCCGCTTTTTGCTCTCGGGTTTCTTGGCTTGCTGGCGGGGTTGCGGGCCCAGGAGCCAATCATTTCGGCGCACTGCGCGATCTTATTCGACGCCAACACGGGGAAGGTGATTTACAAAAAGAACGAAAATGAACGCCGTCCTGTTGCCAGTACGCAAAAGCTGCTTACGGCGCTCATCATTGCCGAGTCGGGGGAGCTTTCGGCTCCGGTGACGATCGACAGGTCCGACATGCTCGCCGCGCCCACCAAACTTTATCTCAAAATGGGCGACACTTACACACGCCAGCAACTGCTCACCGCGTTACTTGTCAAGAGTCCAAACGACGCCGCACGGGCCCTGGCCCGGGATAACGCGGGAAGCATCGACGATTTTGCCGTCAAAATGAACGCAAGGATGGCGCGTCTCGGCGGGGATTCGTCTCATTTTGTCAATCCGAACGGCCTTCCGGCGGAAGATCAATTCTCGACTGCGCGCGATATGGCCCGGGTGGCCAGAGCCGTTTATTTCAACCCGCTGCTTCGCGATATCATGCGAATGAGACAATGCATGTTTCACTACGCAAGCGGGAAGACGATTTCCTTGCAAAATACCAACAGAGTGCTCCGAACCTATTCCTTCTGCAACGGGATGAAGACAGGTTACACGGACGCCGCGGGGCATTGCTTGATTTCCAGCGGATCCTGGAGCGGCAAAGATGTGATTGCCGTTGTTCTTGGCAGCAATAAGGCGCGCGTTTGGCAGGAATCCGCTTCGCTTCTTGCCTACGGTTTGGGGATCAAGGACCCGCAGCTGGCCTCCCTTCGCGTCGCTCCGTCCGCAATTCCGCATCCCTCGGCAATTCCGGACGACGAGGAGTAGGTGGCCAGGCACTATACCCTCCACGTTCCGGCCGGCGTTCACCCCGGTATTGACTACGCGGCGGAACTCAATGCTCAGCAGCTTGCGGCCGTCACTTCACCGCCGGGCTCGTCCCTCGTCATCGCGGGCGCCGGCAGTGGAAAGACGCGCACTCTGACATTTCGTGTGGCGTGGCTCA
Source organism: uncultured Verrucomicrobiae bacterium (assembly GCA_963810765.1). GTDB lineage: Bacteria > Verrucomicrobiota > Verrucomicrobiia > Chthoniobacterales > Terrimicrobiaceae > DASTFP01. Next base: position 141,525 of record CAWEOV010000003.1, on the reverse strand, counting down.
TCGAGCAGGGCGTGCCTGCGCGCAGCATTCTGCTCCTGACTTTCACCAACAAAGCAGCCCGGGAGATGCTCGATCGCGTTGTGTCACTGCTGCCTCAGGGTGCGGAGGGCATCTGGGGCGGAACGTTTCATTCCATTGGCAATCGCATCCTGCGCCGGCACGCCGAGCGCGTCGGTTTCCGGCAGGGATTTACGATCATGGATCGCGAGGACCAGGATGAAATGATCGCAAGCATCGTGGCGCGCGAAGGGTTGCGGACTAGTGACCGCCGGTTTCCGAAGGGAGAGGTTCTGGCCGATATTTACAGCTATTCGGTGAACACTGGAGCTTCCGTCACGCGGGTTCTTCACTCAAAGTTCCCGTACTTTGTTCCACTTTCCGAGCAGATCGGGCGCGTGCAAGTGGTCTACGAAGCACGCAAGAAGGAAGCAAACGCGATGGATTTCGATGATCTTCTTTCGAAGACGCTGGAACTGTTTCAGACGGCGAACGATGTCGCCGAGAAATATCAAGACCAGTTCCGTCACGTTCTCGTGGACGAATACCAGGACACCAACCGCATTCAAGCGGAGCTGGTCGATGCGATTGCCAGGCGGCACGGAAACGTCATGGTCGTAGGCGACGACGCGCAGAGCATCTATTCGTGGCGGGGCGCGAATTTCGAAAACATCCTGCAGTTTCCCGCCAGGCATCCCCGGACTCAGGTCTACAAGATCGAGACAAACTATCGCAGCGTTCCGGAAATCCTTGATGTCGCGAATGCCGCGATTCGTGCCAACGAGCGTCAGTTTCGCAAGGAGCTTGCCGCTGTCCGCGCGCGGCATCAGATGAAACCGGCCCTCGTTCCGCTTTCAACAAGCTCCCAGCAGGCGGCCTTTGTCGCGCAGCGCGTGCTCGACCTGCACGAGGAGGGCATCGCGCTGCACGAGATGGCCGTGCTTTACCGCGCGCATTATCATTCCATGGAGGTGCAGCTTGAATTCACCCGCCGTGGCATACCCTTCGTGATCACCAGCGGGCTGCGCTTCTTCGAGCAGGCGCACATCAAGGATGTTGCGGCGTTCCTAAGATTCACCGTCAACCCCCGGGATGAAACGGCTTTCAAACGAATGGTCAAGCTCTTCCCGGGCGTTGGCCCGAAAGCCGCGGAATCCTTGTGGGACCAGGCCAGCGCCAAACTCGACGGACGGCGCGACTTTGCCCTTCTGCGGGAGTTGCGGCCCCCATCCAAGGCGCAGCATTCGTGGGAGCAGTTCGTTCGCACCTTGACGGAATTGGCGCCTGCTGGCGGCATCGCTGCGCCCTCTGCGATGATCGAAAGCGTTGCGTTCGCCATTTACGACGACTACATGAAGAGCAAGTTTGCGAACTACGAGGCGAGGAGAGAGGATATCAACACCCTCTCGGCATTCGCCCGCCAGTTCGACAGCGCGGAGGATCTCCTTGCGCAGCTTGCGTTGCTGGGGGCCGTGGAGACGGCGGACACCTTTCGCGGCGAAGCCGATTCGGAAAAGATCACGCTTTCAACCATCCACCAAGCCAAGGGACTTGAGTGGAAGGTGGTTTTTCTCATCTGGCTCACCGAAGGCATGTTTCCCAGTGCGCGAAGTGGCGAAAGTCCCGAAAGGCTCGAGGAAGAACGCAGGTTGTTTTACGTGGGTCTCACCCGTTGCAAGGATGAACTTTATGTCACCTATCCCGACGTGAGACTAAACGCAGGATACAGTGAGGCGCTCCAAAGACCGTCACGCTTTCTAAGCGAAATTCCGGAGAATCTGCTCGAGACGTGGGAGATTTCTGCGCCCGCCCCGGGGCGGTACGAGCCTTTTTGAGAGTAAGCGTCCAGTCTATTGCGCGACGGTCACCGGTGTTCCAAGAGGGGCGTTGTCCCAATAGAGCCTTGCCATTTTTTCGGGCATGCGGATGCAGCCATGGCTGTCAGGCACGCCGGGCAGAAACCCTTGATGCATCCCGACCCCGCTCGGTGTAATGCGCATAAAGTACGGCATTGGAGCGCCCCGGAAGCTTAGTCCGGGCGGACACGGGTCCTTTTTCACGTCCACATTCTTGACCACGACGTTGCCGGAAGCGTCGACGTAATCGCCGTAAAGATTCGAGGCGTGCTTGAGATCCCTTTGGATGATCTTGTAGTTTCCCGCAGGCGTATCGAAACCCTCCCGCCCGCTGGAAATTGCCGAAACCCCGACAAGCTTTCCGTCCTTGTAGAACGCAGCGGTTTGTTTGCCAAGATTGATGACGATGGAAGGGGTTCCGCTGATGCCGTTGTCATCCCAGTATGACTTTTTGAGGGCCAGACTTTCCTTTGTGGCAGGATCGATAATGGGGCTGCCCGTACCGAGATATTTGAGGTCGCGGTTATTGAGCCTTGGATCGTAACCGGCGCAGGCGCCAAGCGCGAGCGTCAACACGGCCGCAGCAATTGGAGAAGACGGTCCCAATGGTTTCATGGGCGTGTTAAAAGAGCATGCTTTGCAAAAACGTCAAGGCTGACAGGGTCAGCATTGCACAAATTGGCGAATTCCCGATAATGCGGCCTGCACGATGCCAACTTACGAATACGAATGTGAGAGATGCAGGAAAACTTTCGAGATTTTCCAATCGATGAAGGACGCCTCGCTTGCCGTCTGCCCCGAATCCCATTGCCGCATGAAAAAATGGGGCAAGGGAAAAGTCCGGCGATTGCTCGGAACAGGCGCAGGATTGATTTTCAAGGGCAGCGGATTTTACATTACGGACTACAGGAGTGACGGCTACAAGCAGGCCGCCAAGAAGGAGGGTTCGCCCGCCAGCGAGGCATCGAAGCCCGCAGAGAAGCCGGCATCCGAACCTTCCAAGCCCGCAAAATCCCCCAAAGAGTGAAGAGCATGAAGTGCACCCAGTGCGGCCACGAAAATGACCTCACTCGCGCTTTCTGTCAGAATTGCGGCGCACGCCTGGAACTTTCGGCCGAAGATCAACCCAAGATATCAGGCCCGACGAAAGTCCCTGCCGGAATAAGACAAAGAAACCGCCCTGCCGGCGCAGGATTCGCGAGCGTCGTATTTTGGTTAATCCGCAGGATCCTCTCCACGGCAATTCTCGCGGCGCTACTGGCCGTGGTGATTCAAATGGCACGTCAGCCGGACGGTATTCCGCCCGCTCAACGGGCCGATGAAGCGCAGGCGGGCCAGCTCGTGCAGACCTTGCAGACGTTTGCAGCGAGCACTTACGCGAGAGCGATCGACGTGACTCAGGCTGAGGCTAACAACTACCTTGCATCAAGCATTGTTCCGGATCCATCAGCCACGGGAAACCCCTTGCGCGCGGATTTCAGCCGCGCCTTCGTGATGATCAAATCCGGGGAGTTGGATTTTTTTGTCGAACAGATATTTCATGGATGGCCCCTCTACATGTACTTGATCACGGTTCCCGAGCCTTCGGGCGGAAAGATGGGTTTGAAAGTTACCGGAGGCGGCGTGGGCCGAATGCCATTAAACATGCGGCTGATCCCACTGCTCGAGGGGGTCTTGCGCCCGGTCATCGCTTCGACCTCGGAGGCGGCAGCCGTATTGGAAACGGTGGATGATGTCGTGCTCGCTCCGTCAATGGCGAAGCTAAGCTGGCGGGCTCGAAAGCCGGCACTCCCCTGATGCGCAGAATGCTGCTGCTGGCAGCGTCTATGTGGACCCTCGCGGCAATGGGGCAAACCAAAGTTGACCCCCCCGCGCCCTTGCAGCGTTCCGTTAGTTCCTCGCAACAATTTGTCATCTATCATTCCGACCGCTCGCTCAGGTCTCGCTTGGCTCGCAAAGCGGAAGATTTGAAAGAGCAATGGCTGCGCAGCTTGCGGCTCGCGGACGAATGGAAATCGCCAATTATCATTCAGGTCCTTCCGTTGCGGCGCCCGGATTCACCGTGCATTAGGACTGGCCTGTACGAGAGCGACGGCGGCGCACTCAAGGTGCAAATAGACGTCTGCGACACAGCGTCGCTAAGAAACGCGGATTTCCAAATGGAGGTCTACAGGGCGTTGTTCCTGGAATACGCTTACCGGAATCTGCCCCCAAAAGCCGGCAAGTCCTTTCATCAGCCTCCCGCCTGGCTCATTGAGGGCCTGTACGAGGATGCTGCGGCGCGAAACGAAGGGATCGCCACAGGTGTGTACGAACAGCTCATCAAGGAGGAAAGCCCGCCAAAGCTTGATACATTCTTGAAAGAGCGTCCTGAGATGCTGGATGCGACTTCTCGCGCGATATACCGCGCCCGAGCCTTGGGCCTCTTCCGCGCGCTTCTCCGTACGCCCGATGGCGCAAAATATCTTGCCGAGTATTGCTCCAGCCTGCCTTCCACCAATCCGGCCGATGGCGCCAAATTGCTTGAAAAATTTCCCACACTTTCCGAGCAGCCTGCAACTCTCTCGAAAATGTGGACGCTGTCACTTGCGGACGCCTCCGCGTCGAACCGCGTAATGCCCCTCGGTGTCGGCGAGACCCAAAAGCGGCTTTCTCTCATCCTCGAGATTACGGCGCCAATGGATCCGAGAAAACCGCGGACGGGCGTCGTCACTGGACCGGAAGGCCTCCAAGCTGTGGCAAGGGCAAACACTGGGCGGTATGTACTCCGGCAAAAGGCTGAGGACTTGTTGCGGCTCGAGGTGAGGGCGCACCCTCTCGTCCGTCCGATCGTCGAGGAATATCGCACGATCGCCAGCCAGCTTGCCGCGAAACCAGGGAAAAATCTCGAAACCAGAATCCGTAAGAATATGCAGTTGCAGCAGGCCGTCGTCAAACGCGCCGGCGAGATGGAGGATTATCTGAATTGGTTTGAGGCGACGCGATTGGACACCCCAAGCAGGGAATTCGATTCGCACTCCGATCCGTGGACCAGTTTCCTAAGTTTCCGGCGCAACGATGCAGTCAGCCGCTATCTCGACGATGTCGAGGCGAGGGGATGGTAGAGTATTGCGGCACTTGCAGGAACGGCCGGCATCGCTATTTTTAGCAAATGTCTTCTCTAACCCGCCGGGAGCAAATGCTGGTGGCTGTCGTGCTGCTTGCGTTCTGCGCCGGTCTCGGCGTAAAACATTGGCGCGAAGCCCGTGCGCTGGCTCCCCTGCAAGCGGGTGTTCAAATCGGACGGTAATATGCAGACCGTTGGATTCCACGAAGCCCTCGACAAGATCTTTAAGGATGATTCCCGTTATCATCCGGAGTCGTACGTGTTTCTGCGCGATGCGCTGGAGGCGACCCTGAAGCGCAGGAAAAAGGCCCGCAAGGAAACTTCCTCCCACGTGGGCGCGGCCGAGTTGCTTGATGGATTCCGAATCCATGGCCTGCAGGAATTTGGCCCGATGGCGATCACGGTCCTCGCATATTGGGGCGTCCGCTCCTCTGAAGACATTGGCAATATGGTGTTCAATCTCGTCAAAGTGGGGATATTCGGAAAAACTGACGAGGACACCGTTGAGAGCTTCCGCGGAGGGTATGACTTTGCGGACGCGTTCGTAATTCCTTTCCGTCCCGAGCCGGAGAAATTGAGCGTAATCGGCCCTGGCGTTGTCGGAAAGAAAGCATGAAGCCGTATTTTGCCCTCTCTCTCTCTCTATTTTTTATGATGCTTGCTCATGCTCCTGCCAAGGATTCCCGTCCCGTTGCGCCGGCCTTGCCCGAAAGCCGCGCCCAGGTATTTTCCTTCGATAACGGCCTCACCCTTATTGTTGAGGAAGATCACAGCGCGCCGGTAGCAAGCGTCCAGGCGTGGTGCGCCACTGGCAGCATCGACGAAGGCAAATGGATGGGCGCCGGACTTTCGCATATCCTCGAGCACATGCTTTTCAAAGGCACGCAAGATCGCAAAGCGGGGGACATCGCACGGCAGATCCAGGATAGAGGTGGATACATCAACGCTTACACCAGTTTCGATAGGACAGTATTTTGGATCGACGTTCCCGCTGAGGGAGTGTCGGAGGCGGTGGCAATTTTGTCCGACGCCATGATGAATTCAACTCTTCCTGAGGATGAATATGTTAAGGAACAGGAAGTCATTCGCCGTGAGTTTGCCATGGGATTCGACGACCCCGGCCGCCAAAGCTCGCAGCTCATGCTGCGCACAGTCTTTTCAGAGAGTCCATTCCGCCATCCCGTCATTGGCTATCTCGACGTTTACAACAAACTCAAGCGGGACGATGTCATGGGGTATTACAAGACTCGTTACGCGCCAAACAATCTGACCTTTGTCGTCGCGGGCGATGTGGACGCACAGAAAGTGCGAGAGCAGGTAGAAGAGCTATTTAAGAATTACTCCCGGCAGGCCCTCGAGCCGGTTTATGTTGCAAGCGAACCGGAGCAGATCGGCCGCCGGGAAGCCCACGAGGAGTTCCCTACCGAGTTGACGCGCCTTTCACTCGCTTGGCGAATTCCCGGACTTACTCATCCGGATACGCCGGCGTTGGAACTTCTTGGCGATGTGCTGGGCTCCGGCCGGAGTTCAATTCTGAATCAAGAGCTTCGCGAGAAACAGCGTATCGTCCACTCCGTTGACGCGGGAATGTTCTCGCTCCAGACGGACGGCATCTTCGTCGTTCAAGCGCTCTGTGATTCCGCACAGCGGCCCGCAGCGGAGAAGGAAGTGCTCGCCGCCGTCGAACGGATCAAGGAAAGCGGGGGTTCGCAGGCGGAATTGGATAAGGCGCGGCGCTCGATGCTGGCGGACCAGCTCTCCGGTCTAGCCACCGCGCGGGGAAAGGCTTCCGATCTGGGCTCCAATTGGCTGTTGACTAGAAATCCCAATTTCGGCAAGGACTATCTCGATGCCATCGCACGAGTGACCACAGCGGATCTCAAACGCGTGGCGCGAGAATATCTTCGCTCAGACAGGCTCAATGTCACGTCGCTTAACCCGCCGGGCTCCCTCGTTGGAAAAAACAGATCAGAACCTGAAGCCGTTCGTTCGGAGGTCAAAAGATTCGTCCTTTCGAATGGGTTGCGCCTGCTCGTGCGTGAGGACGCCCGCCTGCCGCTCGTCTCAATCTACGCGACGTTCCGCGGGGGGCTGCTCGCTGAAACGCCGCAAAACAATGGCATCACCCGATTGCTATCCCGCACCATTCTCAAAGGCACGAAGAACCGGACCTTTGCTCAATTGGCAGAGCAAATCGAGAGCGCTGGCGGACGCTTTGGCGCCGACAGCGGCAACAACAGCTTCAGTGCGAGCATGGAGATGATGAAGCCCGATCTGGCCCTTGGCCTGGACGTTTTGGGAGATGTGCTTCAGAACCCCACTTTTCCTGAAAAGGAGGTCGAGCTCGAGAAGGCCTCTCAAATCGCTGCGATCAAGGCGGAAGACGAACAAATCACCGCAGTGGCTAAAAATGTCATGCGCGAAAAGCTCTTTGGCACCCATCCGTACGCCCTTCGCAGTAGCGGACGCGCCGAATCAGTCGAGAGGATCACTCCAGCCGATCTGCTGGCTTTTCAAAAGGAATACGTCGTGGCCAAAAACGGCGTCATTGCGGTCTTTGGCGATGTGAAGGCTGAGGAAGTTCTTGCTCTGGTCGAAAAGAATTTTGGTGCGATGCCTGCCGGCAGACTGGCATTGTCCGAGCCGCCGCAGCCCGTCGTCCCGAGCGCGCCCGTCAGTGCCACTGAAGAGCGTAACAAGCAGCAAGCCGTGGTGATGATTGGCTATCCCGGTTCGGACATCCTGAGCCCGGATCGCACTTCCCTCGATCTCCTGAATGAGGCTTCGAATGATTTGGGCTCTCGCTTCTTCAACCGCATTCGCGAGCAGCTCGGCCTGGCGTATTTCGTGGGAGCCGGAAACTTTTCCGGACTCGCGCCCGGGTCGTTCGTCTTCTATCTTGGCACTGATCCGAAGAAAGTTGAAGTGGTCACCGCAGAGTTCCAGAACGAGATTGAGGGTCTTTCCAAGGACGGACTTACCGAAGACGAGCTGATTCGCGCGAAGAAGAAGCTTCTGGGTTCCGAAGCCATCCGCAATCAGAGCAACTCCGCTTTTGCCTCGAGCGTCGCAGTCGATGAACTTGTAGGCCTCGGTTTTGACAACTATCTCAAGCGCAAGACACAGGTCGAATCTGTGACGATCGACGATGTCCGCCGCGTCGCGGCAAAATACTTCGACACTCCTTCGCGTGTTGAGGTAATCGTCAGGCCTCCCGAAAAGACCGCTGCCAACCACATTCTGTCCCCACAATCCTGACCATGGCTGAAGTCCAAACCTCCACACACTCGGGCGAATTGTCCCAGAAGTTTATCGAGTTCGTGATGATGCAAGCGCAGCAGGCGTCTCTATTCCTTGGTCGCATCCCCAACCCGCAATCGGGCCAATCCGAGGTTCTGCTCGAACCCGCGAAGCTCTTCATCGATCACCTCGAAATGATTCGGGAAAAGACCCGGGGAAATCTTACCGCTCAGGAGGCGGAAATTCTGAACGGCGTGCTCACGGACCTGCAAATGGCATTTGTCCAGGCCTCTGCGACGGCGCAACGCTCCGCCTCGACCGGACCAACCTCCCCGGCCGAAGAAGCCAAAGAGCCCCAGGAGGCAACCGCCGAACAAGCAACGCAAACCGACAGCAAGAAGAAATTTTCGAAGAGCTACGGCGCCTAAGGAGACTGTTAACGTCGGACCTCGCGGCCGGTCAGAGATTCTCCGAAATGAGGCGAAAAATCTCGGTGTTGTCCTTCAAGCCTTGAAGCCTCTCCGAACCTCCTCCGGATCCCACGACGATTCCATCTTCAGCCACGCCGATCGCGACAGGCGCTGGAACGGCTGAAGGCTCGTTTGCCGGCGAAGCAACGCCGCCTTCGGCGGAGGCAGCGCGGGTACCAGGGCCGGTTGACCATGTCAGCGAGGGAATGCCCTGGGAGTTGATCCCAACCACGGCAACACCCTTGTCGCTCCGGAACGGATAGCCATTGAGCCGAAGCCCTCCAACACTTTGCTTTCCGACGACGAGGATGAGAGAATCCTTGCCCGCGAAACTAACCGCCGATGCCACAGCTTCGTCAAGATCCAGTAGTTCTCGCAACATCCGCTCTCCCTCGTTTTGTGAAGCGGCCTTTCCCGCAAGGCCGCAATCGACGACGAGGAGGTAGCCATTCCGGTTGTATTGCAAAAGTTGAATCGCCGTCTTCGTCATTTCGGCCAGCGTGGGCTGCGACCCAGCGGATTGAATCTCGTCCGCAAAGGCAAGATTTCCGGAAGAGAAAATCCCAAGCACTCTTGGCGCCCGCCACGAGGGGATGTTTTCCATCTCGGATTTGTTCTGAGCGATTTCGTAGCCCTTGCGGTGCATCTCAATCAGAAGATCGCGGCCGTCCTTGCGTCTTCCCTCCTTGTGTTCGGGACGGAAGTCCGCTTCCCCGCCGCCGAAAATCACGTCAATGTTGCCCGCTTCAACCAGCTGCGCCGCGATGTCTTGCGAGTCTTGAGGGTTTCCCGACCTTGCGTAAAAGCCGGCTGGCGTAGTGTCGGAAATCGCGGCGTTAGAAATCAGCCCCGTGGTTCGTCCATGCTTGCGAGCCAGATCGAACAAATTCACCAGAGGCTTCCCTGATGTGCCCACACCCAAGGAACGGTTGTTGACCTTCTCACCGGTGGCAATGGCTGTCACCGCAGCCGCCGGATCGCTCACCGCAAAATCCGCCGCATGCGTGGTGATCAAGCTCAGATTCGGCAGGTTTTCGATATTCAGCCGGGTGTCAGCTCCATTTTTATAAATGCGTGCCGCAGTAAGGGTCGAGGTCGTCAAATTGTCGGTCAGGAAAAGAATGATCGCGAAGGGCTTCTGGACCACCCAATTTGAGTAGAAGAGGAAGCCGAGACCGATAAAGGCGAGGAGACACACCAGAGCGATGAAGCGATTGCGAATCTTTTTGCTCATGAAAACCGTCTGACGGCATATGCATCACAACACAATTGGCGGTGCAATGCGCGTCTTCGCCAATCGCAAACCTCTGAAAAGAACGGGCCTCGTTCGTTTGGCCTTCGGCCTGATCCCTGCTTGATTTTTCGCCGCAACCCTACACCTTGTGGCCCGATGGCGCTTCTTGAGGTGAGAGATTTGCGGGTGTGGTTTCCCGTGTTCGGTGGTCTGTTGCGCCGGAAGATTGACGACGTCAAGGCGGTGGACGGAGTCAGTTTCAAGGTCGAGAGCGGCCAGACCGTTGGGCTCGTGGGTGAAAGCGGCAGCGGCAAGACGACGGTCGGGCGAGCCTTGCTCAAGCTTTTGAAGGCCACTACGGGCGAGGTCGTCTTTGACGGCAGGAATATCTTACCCATGGGGGAGCGGGAATTCCGTCCAATGCGCCGGGAGATGCAAATGATTTTTCAAGATCCCTACGGTTCGTTGAATCCTCGTATGACCTGCGGCGAAATCGTCGGCGAAGCACTGGAGATCCACTTTCGTGAGATCTCTTCTGCCGACCGGCGGGGTTCTGTCGCCGCGCTTCTCGAGCAAGTCGGACTCAAGTCCGAAATGGCGGCTCGCTACCCGCATGAATTCAGCGGCGGCCAGCGCCAGCGCATTGGCATTGCGCGGGCGCTGGCGGTCAAACCACGCTTTATCGTCTGTGATGAGCCGGTTAGCGCACTCGACGTCAGCGTGCAGGGGCAGATTGTCAATCTCCTCAAGGATTTGCAGGAGGAGCTTGGCCTTTCGTACCTGTTCATCGCGCACGACCTGGCGGTCGTCGAGCACATCAGCGACTACGTCCTTGTAATGCATCATGGGAAAATCGTCGAGGCGGCTCCATCCGAAGCCATCTACGAAAATCCCCAGCACGAATACACGAAAACGCTGCTGGCGGCGGTGCCGCAGCTGGCGTAGCTATTTTCGTCCAAATGCGTTCCTGGCTTCGAAAGTTTCTCGGCATGAACTGGATCTTGTTCCTGCTGATGGTCGCCCTCATGATTTATGGCGTCTACGCCATCTACTGCGCGACTTGGATGATTCCTGACCAGAAGTTCTGGAAGTCTCAAATCGTGTGGATTCTTGCCGCTCTTCCCGTCTTTTTCTTCATCTCTCTTATCGACTACCGTTGGATTCGCCTTGGGGCAGTGCCCTGCTATGTCCTGGGCGTTCTCGGGCTGGTGGCCGTGTTGCTCTATGGTGAGAGACGCTACGGAGCTCAGTGCTGGCTGAATCTGGGTTTCATGAGCGTTCAGCCTTCTCAGTTCGCGGTTCTGGCAGGCATCATGACACTCGCGGTCTATTTGGAGGCAACGAAGAAAATCATGCCCATCCTGCGCATTTTGGGATGCGGAGCCATAGTTGGGGCACCATGGTTACTTATCCTGGTCGAACCCGATTTGGGCATGTGCATCGTGTGGGTGCCTATGGTGCTCGCGCTTCTGTTCGTTGGAGACGTTCCCAAGAGGTGGCTCTTGTCCATGATCATTCTTGGCCTGGCAATGGTGCCATTGATCGTGAACTTTGCGCTCAAGCCCTATCAATATGCCCGCATCACGAGTTTCGTGAATCCCTATCTCGATCCTCAGGGGGATGGCTGGAATATCATTCAATCCCTCACTGCGATAGGTTCGGGCGGCTTTTACGGAAAAGGGTTCAAGGCAAGCAATACGCTGAACGAGTTGGGCTATCTCCCGACCACAATTAAGCATAACGACTTCATCTTCTCCGTATTGGGCGAGCAGCACGGCTTTCTTGGCGGCGTTCTCCTCATTGCGGCCCTGGCCTTGTTGCTCTTGACGGGCCTCTACATCGCGATGAAGGCGGAAGACGGTCTTGGCCAATTGCTGTCCGTCGGGATTGTAGTTCTTATTTTTACCTACACGTTTCTGAACATCGGCATGACGATCTCGATCACGCCGATCACAGGCTTACCTCTCCCCTTGATTAGCTACGGCGGCTCGTTTCTTATGATGATTCTTTTCGGCTTGGGGATTCTTCAAAGCGTTTGGATCCACCGCAAAACGGTCAGATGAGTCATGCGGGTTGAGGGTTTTCTCCTGGTTTCCGCCCGCGGCATCTGCTCTGGAGGTCATTCAGGGGAACACGGTTCTCAACTGCGATCCATGCATAAATTGGGAGGATCCAAGTCCGGCGGGCTGCTCACGCCTTGACGCGTTCGATTTGCGCGCCGAGCGAGTTGAGCTTTTCGTCAAGACTTTCGTAGCCTCGGTCGATGTGATAGACGCGGTTGATTTCGGTGGAGTTTTCCGCTTGCAAGCCTGCGAGGACGAGAGCCGCGGAGGCTCGCAGGTCGCTCGCCATGACGGGCGCGCCGCTCAACTTTTCGACTCCGTTGATGACTGCTGTCGATCCCTGAAGTTCGATATTCGCCCCCATGCGCTTAAGCTCCGCGACATGCATGAAGCGTTGGGGAAAAACATTCTCTGTGATGACGCTTATCCCGTCGGTCGTTGCGAGCAGGGCGCACATCTGTGCTTGCATGTCCGTTGGAAAACCGGGGTAGGGTAGTGTTTCCAGCTTAAGCGGGCGGCCAGCTCCGTTTGAACGGAGTGTGACGCAGTCTTTGCCAGACGCGATCGAGAAGCCTGCGTGGGCCAGGGGATCGAGGATCGCTGCGAGGTGGCGCGGTTCCGCGCGGGTGATGGTCACTTCTTTGCCGATGATCGCCGCCGCGACAAGGAAAGTGCCGGCCTCGATGCGGTCAGGAATCACGGCATGTTCGGCGCCATGCAGTTCTGACACCCCTTCTATGATAATCCTTCGCGTCCCGGCGCCTTCGATTTTCGCGCCCATCGCGATGAGGAAATTGGCGAGATCCTCGACTTCCGGCTCTTCGGCGGCTCCGTCGATGACCGTCGTTCCTTCGGCAAGCACAGCGGCCATCATGACGTTGTCGGTTCCCAGCACCGTCGAACCGAACCTGCCTCGCAAATTGATTGTGGCTCCCTGGAGTTCTGGAGCCAGCACTTTCACGTTTCCTCCCTTGACGCGGACCGCGGCGCCAAGGGCTTCGAACCCGCGCAAATGCAAGTCAATTGGCCTGTCGCCGATGACACAACCGCCCGGCAGCGAGACTGTGGCCTCCTTCTCCCGGCCGAGCAACGGGCCGAGGATGCAGACCGAGGCGCGCATCTTGCGTACGATATCGTATGGCGCTTCCGTGAGGACCGCTTCCGCTTTGACGGTGACCGTGCCGCTCGCGCGTTCCACTTCGCAGCCAAGCTCACTAAGAATTGTGAGCATGTAATGGATGTCGCTAAGATCAGGCACCCGCGAAATCACGCAGGGTTCCTTGGTCAGGAGCGTGGCTGCGAGGATGGGCAGGGCCGAGTTTTTGGATCCGCTGATGCGGACGGATCCACTGAGCGGAGACCCCCCATGCACGATGATCTTATCCATAGTCTGTCGAAACGCTGGGAATTTGATAGACCTTCCCCAAAACGGTGTCGCGAAAATTCTCCCTGCGTGTCACTGATCAGCCTCGCTCCAAGAGTCGGCGCGGAGACAGCGCGGTAACGAAACGCGCGATCCCTTGATGATCCTTGCGCACACCGATGTCGCGATAGGCCCGCGAAGCGAGGTGCGCAACAACGCCGGCGGCCTGATCGTGCCCGATCTCCATGGCGAGCATTCCGTCTGGCGCGAGGCGTGCCGGAGCGGCTTCGATGACTCTTCGGACGACGCAAAGACCATCCAGTCCCCCGTCAAGCGCGGTGAGCGGGTCGTGCTGGACCTCCCGCTGAAGGATATCAAGTTCGGCCGACGCGACATATGGCAGATTGGCGACGATCCAGTCGAAGCGCTCTTCGCCAGGAGGAAAAAGGTCCGCTTCGTGAAAGGCGATCCTTCCATTCAGTGAATGCCGCGCGGCGTTCTCTCGGGCAAGGCTTAGCGCCTCCGAAGAAATGTCTGTAGCCGCAACAGCGGCGAAGGGTAGTTGCAGGGCCAATGTGATCGCAATGACACCAGAACCCGCGCCGATATCAAGGACGTTCATCCAGGCGTCTCGGTGGCATCGCGAATCTTCAAGGATCAACTCAACGAGTTGCTCGGTTTCGGGACGGGGGACAAGGGCCCGGCTGTCGCTAAGAAACAATCGTCCGAAGAATTCAGCCGTACCGAGCAAATGTTGAAGCGGTTTTCCAGTGCCCCTATCCCGAATGAGATCACGGAGCGGAGCAAGCTCGGCATCGGAAAGAGGACAATCAAATTCGAGATAAAGATCCAAACGCTTTTTCCCAAGGATATGCGCGAGAAGATGCTCGGCGTTGAGCCGCGGACTCTCGACTCCGCGATCCTTGAGGTAGCCGGACGCAGCGGTCAGAACCTCAAGGATGGTCATGGGATGGTTGATGGATGAGAGTTGAGAGTTGAGAGTTGAGAGTTGAGTGGGTCCACAAACCAATCACAAGCCATCACGCGATATTCGCCTCCTTCAACCTCTGCGCCATATCGCTGGCCTGCAGACTCTCTATCATTTCCTCGATGTTACCTTCGATGAAGCGGTCGAGACTGTAAAGTGTCAGACCGATACGATGGTCGGTCACGCGATTTTGCGGAAAATTATAAGTGCGGATCTTTTCTTCCCGTCCACCTCCGCCGATAAGGCTCTTTCGATGCGCGGAGTATTTTTCCTCTTCTTCGCGCCGTCTATCTTCCAGGAGTCGCGCGCGCATGATCTGAAGCGCGCGTTCCTTATTTTGCTGCTGGCTCCGGCCGTCCTGACAGCGCACAATGCGCCCGGTCGGGATATGAAGGATTTGCACCGCAGAGTCGGTGGTATTGACACCCTGTCCTCCCGGACCGCCGGCGCGGCACACTTCGATACGCAGATCGTCCATCTTGAGCTCGATATCGACTTCCTCGGCCTCAGGCAGCACTGCAACGGTCGCCGTGGAGGTATGGATTCGTCCCTGCGCTTCGGTGGCGGGGACGCGCTGGACGCGATGCACGCCGGATTCATAGCGCATCTTGCGGAAGACCGAATCTCCTGAGAGCCGGAAGACGATTTCCTTTAGGCCCCCAAGGTCGGCCTCGCTCGAGTCCAAGGTCTCGACCTTCCATCCATTGGCTTCTGCGAACCGCCCGTACATCCGGTAGAGGTTAGCCGCGAAAAGCGCAGCCTCCGTTCCGCCGGTTCCTGCGCGGATTTCCACAATCGCGTCGCGATCTTCGCCGGGCTCTGGCGGCAGCAAGGCAATCTGAAGATCCTTTTCGAGCTCGGGCAAACGCCTTTCGAGTTCCGGCAACTCTGCTGTGGCCAATTCAACCATACCGGCATCATCGCCGGCCGCTAGCGCCCGGCTTTCCACAAGCTCCCGACCGGTCTTCTCGTATTCCTTCCAAAGAGTCATGAGCTCCTTGAGCCGGGCATGTTCGCGGAGGATTTCCCGTGCATGGGCCGCATTGTCAAAGAGCAATCCCCCTCCGATCTCGCCCTCGAGCTCCGCCAGGCGGCGCATCTTTTTTTCTATTAGATCGGAAAAATCCATTGTATATACCTGCCCGAAAATGCGAAACGGTGATGGCGCACGATGGCGCGATCACCGTTTCGCGGTGGGGAAACGATCTAGGCTTTCTTTCCTGGCTTGACGGCACGTGTAGCGCGCACGGTTCCATAACGGCGCTTGAATTTATCGACACGCCCGGCGGTATCGACAAATTTTTGCTCACCGGTGAAAAAGGGATGGCATGCCGCGCAAATGCCGATTTTGATATTGTCGCGGGTTGAGCGCGTGCGATACGTCGCACCGCAGGCACAAACGATCACGGTTTCGACGTAGTTGGGATGAATCTCAGACTTCATTTCTGTGGAAAACCTCGAATCTAGCAAGACAGGCGCGTCGCGCAATCACGAAAACAACCCCGTGCTGGTCCGATGGGAGCAGGTCGCGTCGACCAAGTGGGGGGAACCGGCGGTATTGGCGTCCGAAGGGAGAGTCCTGCGGACATTTGCAGCGATCGAGGCGGAGGCCAGGCGCTGGACAGACACCTTCTCCGAATTGTCCGGTAATCAAGTGGTCTGCCTGGAAATCGGCAATCATGCCGAATGGCCCGCGATCCTCCTGGCGGTGTGGCGGAGCGGCCGGACGCTTTTGCCTATGGAATGCGACATGCCTCATGGGCGTCGCAAGGAGATTGAGGAACTTTGCGGTGCGGGCCTTCGCCTCGTGGTTAAGGAGGCGGAACTCAAGCTTGTTCCTCTGAACCACTCTCCGTTACCGGCCGGTTTGCGGAGCGATTTTCTCAAGCTGACTTCTGGGACGACCGCTGAGCCGCGTGCGATTCGCTTTACCGCTGCGCAGTTGCTTGCTGATTGCGACAATGTCTGTGACACGATGGGACTGCGGGAGGATGACCGCAATTATGGAGCCATTTCGTTTGCGCATTCGTATGGCTTCAGCAATCTGATCACTCCATTGCTGTGCCGGGGGATCCCGCTTGTTGCCGCGTCTGATGTCATGCCCCGTGCGCTCGCTGATGGATTGGCCTCCAGCGGCGCAACCGTGTTTCCTGGAGTGCCTGCCATTTTTCGAGCGCTCGCAGAACTCCCTGGCGCCGGGAATTCCGTGCGCCTGTGCATTTCGGCTGGCGCGCCGCTCACGAAGCAGGTGGCCGGGAGATTTTTGGAAAACTGGGGACGCAAGGTCCACTCTTTTTATGGCGCCTCCGAGTGCGGAGGAATTTGCTACGATGCAAGCGAGGCGTCAGACGTTTCACCAGGTTATGTCGGTTCGCCTCTAAAGAACGTCGACGTTCGCATGGAAAATACGGGGCCGTCCCAGATACAGGTGCGCGGTCGCGCAGTCGGCGCAGGCTACTATCCCGACGGGGATGCTGAGAATTTGAGGGACGGTATGTTCCGTCCGTCCGATCTGCTGGAGTGGAACGGAGACGGCTATGTAATCACGGGACGAATTTCCGATTTGATTAACGTCGGTGGCCGGAAGGTCTATCCCGGGGAGGTTGAACGGGTATTACGACTTTCACCGCGTGTGCGCGACGTGGTTGTGCTCGGCATCCCAGCCAACGCCCGAGGGGAGGAGGTTGCTGCCTGTGTCGCGGGCGAGGCAAACGAGGACGAACTGCGGAAACTTTGCGCTAGGAACCTTCCTGCCTGGCAGGTGCCGCGGCGATGGTTTTTCTTGGACGAAATTCCGCTGAACGCGCGGGGAAAGATCAACCGGGCAGACCTTCGAGCCCGATTGAAATGATCCCGGTTACAGGATTTAACCACAGAGGGAACACAGAGGGGGATCAGAAGGGGATGAGCTCAATTTGTCGGACCGCCCCGCAGTTTCGAGCGGTTCTCGAATTTTCATCAGCAACTTCTATTTCAAGCCCGACAAACTGCCAGCCAGTCCCGGTAGGCAAATGGAGAGATTTCCGACGGCTTGATTTCGCTGCGTCCGCCCCAGAAGACGTTCGTGTATGCGACGGGAATCTCGACAGAAGCAAGATGCCGGTCGATGGCTGCCTTGTGCTCGAGCAAGCGATCCTTCTCCGTCCCGTGCGCAACGGCCATGATGTTGACATTGTTGAACTCGGGTCCGCCCTCACGCCAGTAGCAATGGGTGAGAACCTCATGACGTCCGACCTCACCTCCCGTCTCGATCTCGCGCCCTCGCGGAACCGCCCAATGAAATAGCGCGTTGAAGCGCGTTACACGCGTGCCCGTTTGGTTGGGCTTGACGTGTTCGAGGAAAGTTGAAAATCGGCCGATGAGCTTGCGCGCCGCAAGGGATTCGGCGACGGCGAAAAATTCCGCGAGAGATACCCCAGCCTCAGCCGCGCGAGCGTCCCACGCCGGTTCCTGAATTTCGTCAGGGGCAAACTCGCGTTTAAGTGCCGTTAGCACCCGCCATTCGTGATCGCTCAGAGTGATGGTTTCGACGGCGTGCATTTTCGCGGGTTCAGATGCCTTGTCGCCGGGTTTGATCGTCTTGCGCCGCACATGGCCGACTCCAAGGGCAAAGATTCCCTTTGCCGGCATGAGGCGGTAGGCTTCCGCGCCGGTCCGGTGGCACAGCACCTTGCAATGCGCATCGAGCGAGAACCCGGCTGGAACCTTCAGAGTCGTCCAGAGCTTGTAGGCCTCGCCGGGGATCTTGGCGTCCGTCGAGCGAATGACGACATGCCCAGAGTAGGGGTCCTCTTGGAACATGAAATCAAAGGCTGCATCCAGTTTCTCAGTCGGAACCTTCCAGGCAACGAGCGCGCCCGAGGCGAGGTTCGTCGCAAGCAAGGTCTGCCGCACGCGGCGGATCGTGCCCGCCTCGAGCATGTCGCGGATGCGTTCGAGCACGGTCTCGAGCGGTAGTCCGGTTCTGCGGGAAATTTCAGCGAAGGGAGCCCGCATGAAGCCGGCAATCCTGTCCTCCGAAACGGAAAGAATGCGGGCATTGACCGTATCGGTGTGTTCAATAGGGACCATGAGACATCTAATGCACTGCCCAAGCAACCATGCAAGGACGATGCGAGAGCGACACATGTTTGACCGCCATTGACCTTCGGTCATCGCGTCCGGCATTCTCCCAGGCCAATAATGGTCGAGAAAATCCAGACCCTTCTCGTGCTTCTCGGCATCATCGGCGTGCTGGCCGTGGTAGCCGAGCGAGTCAAGTTTCCCTTTCCCATCCTGCTGGTTATCTCAGGACTCTTGATAGCCCTGCTTCCGGGCCTCCCGGAGGCGAGACTCGATCCGGAACTCGTCTTTCTCATCTTCCTTCCACCGCTGCTCTTTTCGGCCGCTTGGATTTTTCCCTGGGAGGATTTTCGCTCGAACTTCCTGCCAATCGTCGCCCTGGCTGTCGGTCTCGTTTTTGCCACCATCGTCTGCGTTGCCTATGCGGCGCATTGGCTCATTCCCGGGATGACGCTGGCTACCGGCTTTGTCCTTGGCGCGATTGTTTCGCCGCCGGACGCCGTTGCTGCCACAGCCGTCTTAAAGAATCTTCGTGTCCCCAAGCGTCTCTCCGCGGTCCTCGAAGGCGAAAGCCTCATCAATGATGCCAGCGGTCTCGTGGCGTATCAATTTGCCGTGGCAGCAGTCGTTACCGGTTCGTTCTCCCTGGTGGATGCTGGAGCGGACTTCGTTTGGATGTCCGTCGGTGGCTCCTTCTTTGGGCTGCTGATAGGAATGGGTGCGGCGCAATTGCATCGCCACTTACGCGATCCAGCCGTTGAAATAACGCTCACTATCCTTACGCCGTACATTGCGTATCTTCCGGCGGAAAAGTTTGGATTTTCGGGCGTGCTCGCCGTCGTCACGGCAGGTTTGTACATCGGCCATCGCTCATGGGAGGCCCTCGGCCCAGAAAGCCGCCTGCAGCGCGATACCATCTGGCAGCTTCTCGACTATTTGCTCAACAGCATCATCTTCATCCTTATTGGCCTCCAGTTTCCCTCCATCGTGCGCGAATTGAAGATCCCCGTGGGGCAGATGATCTTCATCGGCGCCGCAATTTCCTTCGTGGTCATCGCGGTGCGATTCCTTTGGGTTTTCGCGGCGGCATCTCTCGAACGCCAGCTATATTGGAAATGGCACAGGAGCCATCTTTCCTCGGGCGGGCTCGTGGTCGTCTCGTGGGCGGGGATGCGTGGTGTGGTGTCGCTGGCAGCCGCGCTCGCCCTGCCCTTTACCACATCCAACGGCGAGCCGTTTCCGCACCGGCATATCATTTTGTTTCTCACTTTCTGCGTCATCTTCGTCACGCTTGTCCTGCAAGGTCTCTCGCTGCCTTGGCTCGCCCGTAAATTGAAGGTCGAGGAGGCCGATTCGGATCTTCGGAGCGAAGGCCAGGCGCGGATGACACTTCTCGAGGAAATCGTCGTTGAGATCGACAGCCTCATCAAAAAGGAGGAGAGCCCAGAGTATCGCGAATCGCTCGAACGGTGGCGTATTCACTACCAAGACCGCCTCAGGGCTACCAAACATCGCTTAGCCCTTCCGCGCGAAGTGAATCGCTACACTGCGAGGAAGGATCGCGACCTAATGCCGAAATTGATGAATCACGCGCGCCGCCATCTAGCCAAAATGCGGCGCGAGGGCGTCATCTCGGAGGAAGCCCGCAGGCGCATCGAATACGACTTCGACATGGAGGAACAGCGCCTCCAGCGATTCCTGGCCCGCCTTGGACGCGACTAGCTTGTCTTCAATTGTGAAAACCGTAACAGATGGGGAAGTTTTTGCTGGTCGATCCGCAGATGACGGATTGACCAGATGGAGGAGGAGTTGGAGCGGCCACATTCGATCGGGGAAAGTCAAAGCGAGTCCCCCCAATCTTGACTCTCGCAGAGTCTAAGGACACGATGGCGCATGTCCGCGAGAATTTGGGACGGCGGAGCGCCACGAAGGCGGATGCTACGCATTGGCCTTCGAATCTGCCTGATTGTCGCGGTGCTCTTTCTCGTAAGTGCCGGCTCGTTCTTCGCCTACTATGCGTACTGCAAGTGGCGGGCGGACGAAGCGGTTGTGCGGGCGAAAGCATCTCTTGGGAAGGGAAATCTGCAAGATGGCATTCTTGGTTTGCGGGCTGCGCTCCGGCATCGTCCCGACCATGTTGAGGCCCATCGCACTATTGCCTCGTTGCTTGAGGCCTCCCGGTCTGCGGAAGCTCTCGTGCATCGCCGAAGGCTTATAGATCTGCAGCCGCAGCTTCTGGAGCCCAAGCTGTCGTATGCGCGCTCAGCCTTGCTGTTCGACAGACCTCAGGAGGCCGCAATGGTTCTTGATGGTATCAAGGGGTCGAGACGCAAAACTTCAGCGTTCATGGAAGTCCGGGCGGAGTTGTTTCTCGCCCGCGCGCGCACCGATCTGGCTCTCGAGATCTATCGCGAGTTGCTTGAACGTCACCCCGAGGATCGGCGTTTGCGGGCGAAGGTCACCGCTCTTGAATTGCAAAGCGGTCCCGAACAAGATCGCGATGTTGCACGCGCGGCGTTGGAAGCGCTTGCGTCCGACGAGGAATTGGGACTAACCGCTCTTCGCGCCCTGACACAGGATGCTCTGCGGCGGCAGGATTTTTCAGCGGCGCTTTCATGGTCCGGACGCGCCTCCGAAATGCCATCAGCCGCGTTCTCCGACCGGGTGATGCGGCTTCAGGCATTACACGCCGCAAAGTCTCCCGCTTACAACAGCTGGCTTTCAGATCTTGAGAAGGACGCGTTTGAGAATCCACACTTCGCACTGGAGCTGGGCAAGTGGAAGGTGCTTGCGATGGGACCGCAGATGGCTTCCGTTTGGCTGGAGAGCGCACCGAAAGGCGTGCAAGAGGACCTGGCGATTAGCGGACTGCTGGCGGAGTGTTACAGCGCGCTCGATCGTTGGGAAGACCTAGAGTCTCTCACGAGCTTGAGATCCTGGCGAGAGCTCGATGCCTTGCGCCTTGCCTTGATGGCACGAGCGCAGGCGGGACAAGGGCACTTTGGAAAATCGGAGCAGACGTGGAAGCTCGCGGTGGCGGCGGCGGAGGAGCAACCCGATCAGCTCGTTCGTCTGCTGGCCATTGCAAGAGCTGACAAGAGGGATGTACGCCAATTACTCTGGGTAATCGCGGAACAAGACCCCCGCCATGTCTCCGCCCGTAGGGAACTTTATCAGGCCTACTGGCTGGAACGGAACGCGGACGGAATGCTTCGCATGATGGAACTCGTCCTCAAGGAAAATCCCGATGACCGCGCGGCAAAATACAACGTGGCGAGTTTGCTGCTGGCAACCGGACGTCAGATTGAACGCGCCGGACGTCTTGCCAAGGAACTCTACGAAAATGATCCTCAAGCTTTGGGAAATGCCGCCCTCTATGCGTTCGGTCTGCATCTGCAAGGCGACACTGAGAAAGGCGCGGATCTTCTCGATTCACGAGAGGATTTGGAGCAGCTCGGAAGCGATGGCGCGGCTTATTGCGCGCTGGTTTTTTCAGCCTGCGGAAAAGATGACAAAGCGCGCCAGCTTTTGGCCGCGGTTGACCGCGAGATATTGCTGCCCGAGCTTCGCGCGTCCCTCGATCGCGTCTTCGGAACCGCTGCGAAGAGCGCCTCTACCGTTCCCGCGCAATGAGACGAGGGCCCGCAACCCACGGGAAAAGAGCGGCATTGGAGCGCCGGTCGAATGGCGGCGCCGAGTCTGATTCGAGACGGAACTGCCTGCCAGGAATCTCCGTAATTGGCAATGAGCCAGACGGAGCCCTCTTGACGCACCGGGCGTCCCGGGCGCGATGGCAGGCCGACGTCTCTCGAACGGATCGTTCTAGCGAAGCTTCGCCTCAAACCGACGAGGATTGGTCGAACAATCAAAAGATAGAAGCAGACTGAAGACCAGACACCTGTAATCGAGTCGCTAGAAAAGCCGAATCGCAGTCACGGCGATGCGTCCGCCGAAGCAAACGTCCACGTCAGCTCCGAGCGTGCGTTGCCGGGCGTGATAGTCGCCGTCGTAGTGCAGCCCGCTGTCTTGTTCGTGCCTGTAGCTCAGAGGCAAGGGATGAGGATCGAGGGGACAGAACACTATTTCCGGGTCGTCATCGGCCGGTCCAAGGTGCGGCAGATTTACATTGTAAAAGAGCCCAGGCTCGGTCGGCCGGTCCAGCAACTCGGCGAGTACCCGGGCGACCCAATTCGCGGCGCGTTCCCAATCGAACTCCATTCCCCTCCGGCGATATTGCGACACTGCCGCGCCGGGCAAGCCGTGCAGCACGGCCTCGCGCACGGCTGCCACCGTTCCGGAGTAGTGGACGTCCGCCCCCAGATTCCCTCCGTGATTGATGCCGCTGAGAACCCACTTTGCATTCGGAACAAGCCTGAGCAGTCCAACGCGGGCGCAGTCCGCGGGCGTGCCATATACTGCAAAACGCTTCTCTCCGCGCGGCTCGATACGGACCGGGCCATGAGCGGTGACGGCGTGGCTAACCCCAGACTGTGGCTCGGCGGGTGCAACGACCACCGGATCGCCGAGCATCCGTGCCGCACTCAGGAGTGCCTTGAGGCCGGGGGCGTCAATGCCATCGTCATTGCTGAGTAAGAGTTTCATTCAGTAAGGCTAGCTTGGGACTGGCAGCTGGAAATGCTCTTAAGCAATAGAGCCGAGTATTTTCCCTGTCTGCTGCGGTGCGGAGCCGCGCCGGATCACATTCTCGGCAACGACTTTTGGAAATAGGAAATTGAGGAGATAGTCGGGTCCGCCCGCCTTGGTTCCACCCCCGGACATGCCAAACCCGCCGAACGGATGTCGCGCCACGAGGGCACCCGTGATCCCGCGGTTGATGTACAGGTTGCCAACCCGGAAGGCCGATTTCACGTGTTCGATTCGGCGCGGACTGCGCGAATAGCAACCGCCAGTCAATGCGTACGGCGTATTATTGGCAATGCGCAGCGCCTCATCGAGATCTGCCGCATCAATAACTGCAAGCACCGGTCCGAAGATTTCCTCTTGGGCCAGCCGCGAGTCCGGTGCAACACCCGTGAAGATTGTTGGGCCGACGAACCATCCGGTCCGTTCCGTCACCGGGGCCTCAAAGGCCAGCAGCGCCTCCCGCTGGCCGGCCTCGATGATTTCTCGCACACGCTCGTGCGCCGCTTGGTCGATCAACGGGCCCACGCTCACTGCGGGATCGGCCGGATCACCCATCCGCAGGCTCTCCGTCGCCTCGATCACTCGCCGGACCAACCTGTCCCGAACTCGCGGAAGGACGATGAGACGCGACAGCGCGGAGCATTTCTGCCCCTGGTAGCCGAAGGCTGAGGCCACGATCCCCGGCACCGCCTCGTCCAGATCGGCGTCGTCATCCACGATCACTGCATTCTTGCCACCCATCTCGCAGACCACTTTCTTCAACTGCGCTTGTCCTGGACGAGTCCGTCCCGCCGCTTCCCAGATTCCTATTCCCACCTCGCGTGAACCGGTGAATGCGATGATCGCGACCCCGGGATGCTCGACGAGGGCAGATCCGATCTCCGATCCGGATCCGGGAAGACAGTTGATCGCTCCGGGCGGCACACCAGCTTCGCGCAGGATTCGGCCAAACACAGCAGCAATTACCGCGGACTGGCCGGACGGTTTCATGATCACCGCGTTCCCCGCCGCGAGAGCCGCTGTCGTCATTCCGCAAAGAATCGCCAGCGGGAAGTTCCACGGCGCGATCACCGCAGCGACTCCGCGCGCGATGTACCCATGGCAGATCTCTTCGCCCGGAACGTGCAGTTTAGCGCAGGCGAGCCTGCACATCTCGCCGCCGTAATAACGGCAGAAATCCATCGCCTCGCAGACATCGGCATCCGCTTCTCGCCAGGTCTTGCCGGTTTCAAACACTTCCAGCGCCGCGAGCTCGAAGCGTCGCTGACTGAGCAGGGCCGTAGCGCGCTCGAGGATACGGGCCCGCGCCTCGACGCGCACGTCGCGCCAGGACTCAAAGGCTTCGGCGGCTGTGGTGACTGCCAGATCAACCTCTCCGCGGCCGGCCGCTTCCACGCGGCCAACGACTTCGTCCGATCTTGCCGGATTGCGCGAAATGATCTCCGTCCCGGACCGCACCTCCGACTCGCCGATGAGCAGAGGATGAAGCCCGCCGAGACCTGCGCGAACCTTCCGCAGGGCGTTCGTCATCTGATCTCGAAGCTCAGCGCGTGAGAAATCCGCGTGCGGTTCGTTCTTGAAGCCGGTGTCCCGCTCATCGCGCACACTGGGAGGAACAGTCGCCGGATCGCGAAGCAATGTCCCGGGCGCCGCATTCTCGCTGAATTTCGCCCGCAGGAATCCTTCATTGGACGTGTTCTCGAGCAAACGTCGCACGAGGTAGGCCATGCCGGGCAGCGTCTGACCGAGCGGGCAGTATTCCCGCACACGGTACCCCATCCCGCTGAGGGCCTCCTTGATCGGTTCCGCCATTCCGTAAAGCACCTGAAACTCGAGCCGCCGAGGCGGCAGACCGATCTGCCTGGCTTGGGCAAGACAGGCCGCGATCGTCCGGACGTTGTGAGTGCCAAACGCGCAATCGATCACTTCGGAGTTCTCCAGCAGTCGGCCGGCCAGCCGCTCGTACGCCGCGTCCGTTTCCTGCTTATGCTCGTAGACCGGCACCGGCCAGCGCCGTTGTCGCGCGAGGATCATTTCGGTGTCCCAGTAAGCTCCTTTGACGAGGCGCACAGTCACACGAGTGCGGCGCTTCGCAGCCCATTCAATCAGCTGCTCCACGTCGTCCGGCGTGTCCCGCAGGTAGGCCTGCATCGCGATTCCCGCGTGGGGATAATCGTTGAACTCCTCCGCGTCCAGCAAAGCTTTGAACAAGCGGAGCGTAAGGCCTTTCAGCGAATGCATCTCCATGTCGAAGTTAATGAAAACGCCCCGCGCCTTTGCGAGGCGGAGCAACGGGCGCAATCGCTCGCTAAGCTGTTCGGCGCTGTCGTCCGGCGCCTCGGCTTTTATCTGGGAAAACAATGCCGAAATTTTGACGGAAACGTTGACGGCCGGAATCGGCCCGCGGTCGTCGCTATCGGCATGTTCGGAGCGGGGCCACTGTGCCGCGGCATCGGCCAGCACTTCGATCAGTTCGAGATAGCGGATCGCGTACGCCTCGGCTTCGCGCTCGCTCACCGCCGCCTCCCCCAACAGATCCGCCGTAAAGCCTGTGGAACGATTCCGCATCGCGCGAAGTTCCCCCAGCGCGCCTTGCGGCCCTTCCGCGAGAATGAATGCGCGCGCCATCCGCTTGACCGCGAGGCTTGCAAGCGGCCCCGCCACCGATGGAAGCCGCGGAGCCCATCCCAGCACCCTCCGAAGTCCGTTTGGCAATCCGGAGGACTCGCCTCCAAGGTATTCCTCGATGTGGCGCGCGATTTCTCCATTCGAGCCGAGAGCGGGAAGGACGTCTACGAGGCGGAAGAGCTGTGTTTTCAACCGTTCCTGCCGCATCGACCACCCCAGCAGCAGGCCTGTGACGCTGGACCGCGAAAAGACGCTCGGTCTCGCCCCGGCCATCCGTGCGAAGATCTCCCCTCCAATCCTCTCGATCTCAAATTGCAAGCCGTTCATCGTCCCTTAGGAGGCTCTTGGCGTTGGAAGTCCGTGTCAAATTTTCGTCGGGAATCCCGCTCCACAGCGCAGGCCCCTTCGACCCGGCTGCTGCCAGACCAACTCGGCACTGCGTGCGGAAATGAAGCAGGATCCTTGCCTGTTTTCCGCCGGACGCGATCGCAAGAGCTTTTGAGGCAAAGAAATCCCGCTAATCTGAGCTCAAAGCCTTCTCGCCAGACAGGCCATTGCGCCCGGGCCGCCTCCCAAGCACTTCTGAAAGAATTGCTTGGGAAAGGGCTGGCGCGGCGAGGGGTCTTTGGCTGTGTTGCGTCGGCAGGCCAAGCCCTATGGGGATTGGCCTGCCTCCGCGCCTTGCCAAAGACCCCCTCGGCGCTGCCACCATTTGGGAAATTTATTTCGGGATTTGCAGGGCGATTCGTTCCCTTTCTGCTTCGCTGTTCGAAGAGGTCTCCGGAACCGTTGAGTCCGAGCTGGCGAAGTTCTTTGATCCGATTTCGAAATCCATCGCAATCGTCCGGGACCTCGGGCTCCGTGAGGCATTTTCGCCTGACGATCCCCGGACGGCCAGCACCATCCTGATCCCGATACTTTTGGCCATCCTGCAGATGGCTTCGAATGGCGCACCGTGAGCGGGGTAGAGATCAAGGGAAAGATCGTTTCGGTTCAGGTGTTTGAGCTGCTCGGACGTTGCGGCGACGCCACCTTGACGTAAGAGAGGCCCGGTCAATCCATCGGATTTCGGTTGGATACTGGGCGGGATCTCCTGGTTTGCGTTGGGTTTTCGGGGAGTCGATTTCAGGCGCAACTCAATGCTCGTGTTGATGCTCCTGCGCGCGCTGGCTGGGTGCCGGCTCGAAGCGGAACTCTCTGTGCCGGATGTGTCCGCCCGCGTAGCCGATATAGGCGCCTACGCCCAACGTCCCTGCCGCCAGCACCAATGTCAAAATTGTCAGCGGCAACGCGGCTTTCGACCGTTTCCATTCTGCGCCGATTGAAATCAGCGCGATCGCTGCCAAGGCGTAGAAGGCGTACATGAAGCGCTCGCCACGGTGCTCGTGCTCCTCGAGCCATTCCTTGCCCTCGCTATCGGACATTGCTTTCACGCGGTCGTATCCCTTCTGCCCGTAGTAAATCACCGGCCACGCGGAGGTTGCGGCGATGAGAATAAGGATGAAAGCGCAGATGCGGGCCTCGCGGCTTCGCAACGCCAGAGCGATCGTCAGGGCCACGAGGCCAGGAGCTAGTCCGTAAACAGGAAGGGGATTGATGAGCACATGGATGTATTCGGGCTGCTCCAGACCTTTAAGAAATCCTTCAAGCATTGGCGCGAAATCAAACTTGAGCGTCCCTTCGACCCATCGTGAGGCTTGAACGGCGCACTATTTCTTCACGATTTCAGCATTCTCGATCATGTTAAAGCCGTCCCGCGAGACGGCCTTGCCTTTGATCGTGATGATCTTTGCCGCCAGTGGCGCCAACTGGTCGTTCATTGGCTTGTGCTCGCCAATAAGGAAGTATGTCTTACCGTTGCTCGTCTTGATGCCGACGGGCAGACCCATCTTGATGCAGGTCTGTGCACAATCGGCATGCTCGGCCCCGGAGGCGCCTTCGTCGATGTAGCAGACCATATCAACCACCTCGCCAGTGACGGTGACCTCATCAGTCGCCGAGGCGCTTTCGTGTTTTTCGCCCTCGTGAGCGAGAACGGACGACGCTGCCAGGGTAGTCGCAACAGCCAATGACGTGAGAATGTTCAGCTGATTCATGAGAGACTATCACATTCTCCGCCCTTCTCCGCAATTCGGAGGTGCAGATGTGATTTTCTCCGCCGATGCTTCCATTGGCATTGTCCGCGTCAGCGCTGGTTCGTCGAAATTCCCGGGAGGACGTGCGTCCTCGCGTGTGCCGGTCGGCGTCCTGCCGGGCGGATTCCGCATTAAAGCGGGTGTTGATATGGAGACGCGAATTCGACTCCGGCCGGTATGCACGAGAACGGAAGAACTGGCCGCGGAGAAATCAGCCTTGGCTGACAAGAGCGGCGTGCTAAGCTCAGCGAATCATCGCCTGCCGGCTCTGCGCAGAATCCCTCGCTCTCAATCTAAAAATGTCATGCAACTGGAATTGAAGGGGCTTGCTCCTGTCCCTCGCCCGCTCTATCGCGCTTCGGCTGAACTTTTCCGTTCTGAGTTGGAGCATTTTCACGCCTTCGGCACCCCGACTCTCGTGGGCGGCCAGAGCATCGGGTCTGGCGAAAAGATCTCGATTTTCACGAACGAGTTTTGGACGTCCAAGCAAAGAGCGGCAAGCTCTCTGCACGAGATATCCTACCGCGCTTGTTTCAAGCCTCAGTTGCCGCGCTTTTTCATCGAGAGGCTCACCAAGCCGGGAGACCTCGTCTACGATCCTTTCATGGGGCGGGGGACCACGCTGCTCGAAGCAGTTCTTCTTGGCAGGCAGGCGGCCGGCTGCGATGTCAACCCACTGAGCGCCATCCTTCTCAAGCCGCGTCTGGACCCTCCGACTATCGAGCAGCTTCAGCGACGGCTAAATGAAATAAAATGGGACTACAGTGAGCCGCTTCCCGAGGACTTTCTTGTGTTTTACCATCCGAAAACCCTGCGGCAGATTTGCGCTCTTCGCGAGGCGTTACGTTGCAGTGGGTCATCTGTCGACGAATGGATTCGCATGGTAGCGACGAACCGCCTGACCGGACATTCGAAAGGGTTTTTTTCCGTCTACACGCTTCCGCCCAATCAGGCGGTTTCCATCCAAAGCCAGCGTCGGATCAATAAACAGCGGAAGCAAGCGCCGGACGCGCGCGAAGTGGACGTGCTCATCCGGCGCAAGAGCAGATCGCTCTTGTCGAAGGTCTCTGCAGACAATCGGAACACGTTGTCCACTTGGGGACCAAAATCGATTTTGGTGACCGGTTCATGCGATGAAACGCCGGCAATTCCCGACGAGAGCGTCACTCTGGTGGTGACCTCACCGCCGTTTCTTGACGTGGTGGACTACGAAACCGACAACTGGTTTCGTTGTTGGTTTAATCATCTCGATCCAAAATCGATCGAGCTGTGGATGTTCAAACGCGTTGAGGAGTGGTCCCAGCGCATGACGATCGTTTTCCGTGAGCTGAACCGGATTCTGAAGCGCGATGGATTTGTAGCCTTCGAAGTCGGGGAGGTCCGCAATGGCAAGCTGAAACTCGAGGATTTCGTTGTTCCGGCAGCCGAACAGGCAGGGCTGAAACCCGCTCTGGTCCTTGTGAACCAGCAAAAGTTCACCAAGACCTCAAATTGCTGGGGCGTGAGCAACATGAACAAGGGAACGAACACCAACCGCGTCGTCCTCCTTCAGAAGGAATAGCCGCTCCGATAGATCGAGGGAGCGTCCGCGAGCCTTCGCTGCCCAGGAATTCGCATCATGTATTTTCTCGCGTTGGCCGGTTTCAGCCTGAAGAATACTTCGGCGGCGCGGCAACGAAATCGTATCCCCAGAAATTTCAAAATGAGCGAACAAACTTCTCACTATCCAGAGTTGGCTAAGGAAATCCTACCCGCAGAAGGGCGGCTAGGCGTTTTGCTTCCCGGGTTGGGCGCAGTGGCCACGACTTTCATTGCAGGGACTCTCCTGGCACTCAAAGGGCTGGCGCGTCCTTTTGGTTCCATCACGCAAATGCAAAGGATTCGTTTGGGCAAGCGCACGAATGCGCGCTTTCCTTTGATCAACGAGTTCGTTCCCTTGGCGGCGTTGGAGCAACTTGTATTTGGCGGTTGGGATATTTCTCGTGAGAATTGCTATCAAACTGCAATCCGATCCGGAGTCCTGCCTGCGAACATTCTTGAGCCCGTGAAAAAAGAGCTAAGTGGGATACGCCCGTTTCCCGCCGCATTCGATCGCCGCTATGTGCGAAAGCTGGACGGCGCGAATGTGAAGAAGGCCGGGAACAAGATGGAACTGGCTCAAGCAGTCATTCGCGATATCAAACGCTTCAAGAGGAAGAATAGATTGAAGCGCGCTGTGATGGTTTGGTGCGGCTCCACCGAGGTGTACATGGAGCCAAAAAAGGTTCACGATTCAATCGAAGCATTTGAGAAGGGGCTGAGGGCCAATTCGCCGGATATTCCTTCATCAATGATATACGCCTACGCGGCGCTTCAAACTGGCACACCTTACGCAAATGGCGCACCGAACTTGTCGGTCGATATCCCAGCGTTAATCGAATTGGCAAAAAAGAATAATGTTCCGATTACTGGGAAGGATTTCAAGACGGGCCAGACGTTCATGAAGACGATAGTCGCGCCCGGCCTGAAGGCACGAATGCTAGGCGTAAGCGGTTGGTTCTCGACAAACATATTAGGCAACCGTGACGGCGAGGTTCTGGATGATCCGGATTCGTTTCGAACCAAGGAAGTAAGCAAGGCCAGCGTGCTCGACGCAGTTTTACAGCCTTCACTTTATCCGGACCTTTACAGTCGAATCTTCCACAAGGTCAGAATCGAATATTATCCGCCGCGAGGCGACGAAAAGGAAGGATGGGACAATGTCGACATCTTTGGCTGGTGCGGCATGCCTATGCAGATCAAGATCAATTTTCTTTGTCGCGATTCGATTCTTGCGGCGCCGATCGTATTGGATTTGGTGCTGTTTCTGGATCTGGCCCAACGCGCAGGCATGAGTGGCATCCAGGAATGGCTGTCGTTTTATTTCAAATCGCCGATGTCCCGCCCGGATCTGAAGCCCGAGCACGATCTGTTTATTCAGCACCTCAAATTGCAGAACACGCTGCGCATTCTCATGGGCGAAGGGGTGCTGGATCATTCGGGGTTGGACTATTACGAGGCGGATGCAAATCGCGACCTTGATTCGAAGCCAGTAAGGCGTCGGAAATTGGAGAAAACGAAGTCCTGATCCTGTCGGAAGCCTAGAGAATACCGGCGGCCTATTCAGGTTATTCGTCACGGGAGATTGCGAGGCAGAGCAGGCCAAGGCCTGCCCAAATCAGGTCGCGCAGGCGCTGGATGAGGCCGACAGCGAATCCGCTAGCAGGCGAAAGCCCGCAAAGGCCGAAAATAAGCGCCTTGCCCGCTTCCTGTGTCCCAGCCTGCCAAGGAACGATAAACAGCGCGGCGGAAATGATAAGCGACATCGTCTCGATCACGAATGCGGTCCCAACGCTCCGTGGCGTGCCCAGCAGCCAAAGGACGACGAACACTTCGATGGCGCCGCCCAGCCAGCCGAGCGCATTAAACGCGACCGAAGCCGCGAACTTTCCGGGTTGGCCGCTGTGGATCTCGCTGATGATGCGATCGAGCTTCCGAAGTTTTTCGATCCTCGGCTCGATGAAGCGACTGCCTACGTGCAAGCTGACCAAGTGGCGCGCAAGCCACCCGAACATTCCTTGCCGTTGTCCGGCGTAGATCACGCCGAGCCCCGCACCGATCACCGAAAGAGCGGCAAACATCGCTGTCTTCACATCCGGCGGAACGTTCAATGTGAAGGATGCAAACAAACCTCCCGCTACCATGACAATGAGCTGAGCCAGCACTTGAGAAAATTTTCCCACTGCCACGCAGGCAAGCCCATTTGCGAGGCCAATGGATGGACTCAGCAGATTGGCTTTGAGGGGCTCGCCGCCCAATGTGCCCGAAGGAATCAGATAGTTGATCGCCTCACCGGCAAGCCTTATGCGAAATAGCTCGAAGAATGGAACGCGTCGTGCAGAGGAGGGAATGGTCCATGCCCAAGCAAAAGTGAACAGGAACTGGCTCGCGGTTCGCATGACCGCTACCAGCAGAATGGCCCAACCGATTTTTTCAATCTGCTCCCAAATGTTCTCCCAGCCAAGGCGCGAGGCTGTGAGAAAGAAGACCGCAAGCCCAAGGGCGGCCAGCAGCAAATTAAACTTTTTCATCCCGACAGGGAGCCACAAGGGATGAGTTCACGGACCGATCTCTGTCTTTCCCGACGAACTTTCTGCCTTCTCACGGGAAAATCCTAACGTTTTTCCATCGTCTCACAATGGAATGCATTGCGCGACAGTGGAGCAGGGGTTTTGGAAAGGGTTTCCTTCCGAAGGCACCAGCGTGGTATGCTCGTATGTCATGATGGGCATCGGTCAAGTCGTCACCCTTGAAATTCCGGCGTGCAAGTTGCGCGACGTGAATGTCGCGCTGGAGAGGATTGCTTGGAAAGCGCTTCGTGCGGAGTTCTATCCTGCCTGCGACTTGTATCTGGTGATCAAGGATAGACTCGCCAATCCCGCCGGGAGGAATCCGTGACAGACACCGCCGGGACCATGACGACGAAAAAATTGCGAATCTTCTCCGATGCTCCCTTGAGCGCTTCCGCGTTGGAAATCCTCAAGAAAGGCACAGCCTCACACGAACTTGTCTTCCCCCGGCGCGCCGCCGAATCGGTCCTTGTGCGGACCGAGCCCGACCGAGCGCTTGCAACAGCGGACATTGCTTTCGGTCAGCCCGATGTAGGCAGTGTGTTGAACTCTGACCGTCTGCGCTGGGTTCATCTGACGAGCGCAGGGTATACGCGCTACGACACGCCTGAATTTCGAGCTTTTGCCGAATCCCGCAGGCTCCTCGTCACCAATAGTTCGATAGTTTATTCGGAGGCGTGCGCCGAGCATGTGTTTGCGTTCATGCTGGCGCAGGCGCGGAGACTGCCACAGGGGCTTCAAACCCGTTGCGCAAACGGCTCGCAGCGGTGGATTGAACTTCGGGAGGGCTCCGGGCTCTTGCAAAATCAACGCGCTGTGATTTTAGGCTTCGGAGCCATTGCATCGAGGCTTTTGGAATTGCTCGCCCCGTTTGAAATGAAGGTTGTCGCCATGCGCCGAAAGCCGAGGGGAGATGAAGGAATTCCGACGGTAACCGCGGAAAATTTGCAGCAAGCGCTTGCGGCTGCCGACCACGTAATAAGCATCTTGCCCGATAACCCGGATTCCATTCATTTTATCTCCTCCGAGCGCTTGGGATGGATGAAGCCCGGTGCGATCTTCTATAATATAGGCCGCGGCACAACGGTTGATCAGCAGGCGCTCCTCGAATTTTTGCGGTCCGGCCATCTCGGCGCAGCATGGCTTGACGTGACTGATCCGGAGCCATTGCCGGAGGATCATCCCCTCTGGAGGACGCCGAATTGCTACATCACACCGCACACCGCGGGAGGTCACCGGAACGAATCCGAAACGCTGGTTCATCATTTCTTGGATAACTTCAACCGCTTTCTAAGTGACTCGCCGCTTCGCGATCGGATCATGTAAGAGAGATGAATTCCTTGGTTGTTCATCTCCAATAGAGCAGACTTTGAATAGCTGACCGTGTATGCTCGTGAGCAGGCAACCATTTGCGGGCGTTGCGGCGCTTGTGAAGGAGTGGAGGCCCGATCTCGCCCGCGCAACGCGGGCGACGGCGGGAATCATCGTTCCCCTCCTGCTGGCGGAGACGGGTCAAATTCCTTTGCACGTGATTTTTGCGGCGATCGCCGCGCAGAATGTCGCGATGGCGGACGTGCGCGGGTCGTATTCGCTGAGATTGGCGATCCTGTCTTCCGGCGCGCTGTTGCTAGGGTTGGCCGCCGCGCTCGGTTCGATAAGTTCCCAGCACTTGTGGATGGCGCTCTTGTTTGCAGCGGTGATGGCAATCGTCGCAGGAGGCTTGCGGCACTTGAGCGCAGACTACGGCCCGCCGCTCGCGGCGCCCACAGTCTTTATTTTCCTGATGGCTTCCGCATCGCCTCCGGGTCATGGGGAGGTCCTTTCCCATATGCTCTCCACATGGGCAGGCGGAGCCCTTGGGATTGTTCTGCAAATGGCGCTCTGGCCATTTCGTCCTCAGCAGCCCTTGCGTCGAATTGCCGCTGAGTGCTGGCAGGAAGCAGCCAACTTGGTCGGGATTTTCAACGACGACAGTTGGTCGAACGCGACGCTCAAGAACGACGCAGTCGCCGCGCAGCAGACGCGGCTTCGCGAGACGCTTGACAGAACACTCGTCACGCTGAATGCGGCAGAATCCAAACGAATGCGTCTCCTAGTGGCGCGGCTGAAGGAGCTCCAGTTGCTGTCAGCGCGATTCGCCACCCAAGTTTTGGCGCTGGATACCGCCATGGAAACGCGCGGCGTGAATCACGGGTTGGCAGAAGCGGCTGGCGCATTCCAGCCTGTTTTTCAGTCGCTTGAAAACATGGCACGTTCCGTTGCAATCACAATCGTTTCGCGGCAGCCGTCGCATCTGACCTCGCTCGATGTGCGGCTTCGGAGACTCACCAATTTGCTCGGAGCTGCTCGCACAGGCGTAGTCGCGCGAGCGAGCAGCCTGCCGCACGGCAGGCACCTGGTGGATATCCTGGGCCAGATCGAGAGCCTTGTGCCCGAGATTAAATCGGCCGTGCGCAATACGATTGATCGAGCGAGCGAACGCGGTGCCTTTTCTTTGGAGCTTTTGGATCTACACACGTGGAGATTGGGTTCCCTGCAGGCCGCTCTTAACTTGAGCCCTCGCATAGACCGGGCGTTGATGCGCTTCATCCTGCGTTTGGGGACGCTATTGGTTCTTAGCGTGTTCGTGTACAAATGGTTTGCGATCCCGCACGGATACTGGTTGGGCTTGACACTAGTCGTCGTGATGCAGCCGGACTACGGATCGACACGACAGCGCGTCGCGGAACGGGTTCTGGGCACGCTGCTGGGAAGCCTGCTTGCAAGCGGACTGCTGTTCCTTGACCTTCCGCATGCGGTGCTTCTCGTCGCCGTCGCGCTCACAGCATTCCTCTTCGCCCTCTTTCTCAAGCGAAGATACGACGTGGCGGTGGTTTTCCTGACCCTGATGGTGGTGCTTCTGACGGAAACTGGCGGTCCGGCGAGTTGGCAGCTGACTTTGGAACGCCTGGCGTGCACTCTCGCCGGGGGCGGCCTGGCGCTGCTGGCAGCTCATTTCTTCTGGCCCGCCTGGGAGAAGGATCGCTTCGAGCCTCTTATGAGCGAAGCTCTACTGGCCAGCCGCGATTACATCAGACTTCTTTGCCGCCGCGCGCGTGAAGGCACGGGACGCGGGCCGGAGTTGATTCCCGCGAAAAGACACCTTGAGACGGCCAACAGCGAAGTCTTTGCGTCGCTGCGGCGCATGTATGGCGAACCGAAGAATCACGCAAATATCCTTCAGGACGCCGCCGCGATGGCCAATGGGAACGTCCGGCTCACGCGCGTGCTGAATTTGCTCTTGCTCCACCTCGCAAACAAACCCCCACCAGTGACCGAATCCGCGCTGGCAGAGTGGGAGAATGCCGCCTCATCGGCCCTCGAAGTTCTCGCCGCCCCCTGGGAAGAATCCGACGAACGATCGCTCGATCTTGCCTTGTCACGCTTGGAGGGGGTTGACCTCGGTGGCTCGCACCAAAATCACGATTCCTGGGTTTTCACGCAATTTGCCCGCGCTTCCACCGAACTTAGCGCCATGCTGATCGATGCGCTTCCCAAAGCGGAGGCATCGAAGCTTGGATGATCCTCAATTACTGATCGAAATCAGTTTGAGAAGTCCTGGCAAAAAGACTTTTATGAGCACTCTCACAAACGTCCCTGATTTGACCCAGCGTCCTCCGAAACAAAGGAATTCTTCACCAGTGAGCTGGCAGTTCTCAGCAAGACGCGCGAGGGGCGATTTTCTGCAAACGCAGAAAATTTTCCAGGCGAGGAGCGACGTTTTGGCGTATAGCTCGTTAAATTAAAGATGAAGACGACGACTGTCATTGTGCCGTGGAAGGAGGGGATCCACCTTCGGAGAGCGGGGAGCTTTGCCAGACTTGCGACGCACTTCCGGTCGAGCATTCTCTGCCGCTTGGGGGAAACGGTGGCCGACGGTCGCAGCGTCCTTAGCATCCTGATTCTGTGCGCGA
Organism: uncultured Verrucomicrobiae bacterium; assembly: GCA_963810765.1. Classification (GTDB taxonomy): domain Bacteria; phylum Verrucomicrobiota; class Verrucomicrobiia; order Chthoniobacterales; family Terrimicrobiaceae; genus DASTFP01. The sequence continues at coordinate 105,638 of CAWEOV010000003.1, read as the reverse complement.
GTCTCGGTGCCACGCTTGAGATCGAAGCATCGGGTCCGGACGAGCGGGAGGCCATTCAGGCCGTTGATGCATTCTTCGAATCGAGCGACGAGTCCGTTGACGGGGGATTCCGTCCTGGAGTATAGTTTTCCCGGAGGAATTGCATGAATACGATGCAGGATCTCGCCGACGATTGTGTGGCCGCACTGGCGGCGGCTTTTCCGGTTGAGGACGTTTGGCTGCTTGAGGCAAATGCAGCAAAGGAGTGCGAATTGGACAGTCCTATCAACCTTATTGTGATAGTTCCGGATGAGTCTGAGGCGCATGTCATCGAGAGATCGGCGCTGCAATTGGTCCGCAAGCGGCCCGAGTGGAGCGAAATCGACGTTTTCGCTTTTCCCCTCTCAGTTATTACGAGGATCCCGCGGCCCCTCGTGGTAAAAATGGCCCTGACCAGCGGCAGGAATATCTACTGCAAGTAAGGTGTCGGATCCTATTTGCCACAGTGAGCACATAGGACGCTAACTCAGCAATTGGCGGAGCACAAAGGGCAGGATGCCTCCGTGCCGGTAATAGTCCACCTCAATGGGCGTATCGATGCGAAGTTTGACCGGTTGTTCAACAACGGACCCGTCCTTACGCGTAATGCGCAAGGTGACGTCTTGACGCGGCACGATATTATCAGAAAGCCCGAGGACATCGGAGACCTCAGTGCCGTCAAGGGCGAGGGTCTGCGCGGTGACGCCGTCAGGGAACTGAAGTGGAAGGACGCCCATTCCCACGAGGTTTGAGCGATGGATGCGCTCGAAACTCTGGGCCACGACGGCTTTCACGCCCAGCAGGTTGGTGCCCTTGGCCGCCCAGTCACGGCTGGAGCCGGTTCCATACTCCTGGCCGGCGAAGATGATGAGTGGAACTCCGTCAGCCTTGTAGGCCATGCAGGCGTCGTAGATAAACGTGGGTTTTCCACCCTTGACCTTGATTTCCTTGTCTGGTGCCGGGACTTCCCTGCCGCCAAAGTAGAGGGTGTAGCCGCCTTCCACGCCGGGGACCATCAGATTCTTGATTCGCACATTTGCGAATGTGCCGCGAGTCATGATGCGATCGTTGCCACGGCGTGAGCCGTAGCTGTTGAAATCCTCGACAGGCACGCCGCTCTCAAGGAGGAACTTTCCAGCCGGGCTGGTCTTCTTAATCGCGCCTGCGGGGCTGATGTGATCGGTGGTCACGGAATCGCCGAAGATGCCCAGCGGACGCGCGCCATTGATTCCGGCAATGTGGCCGGGTTCCATTCCAAATCCAACGAAGAATGGCGGTTCCTGGATGTAAGTGCTCTTGCGATCCCACTCGTAGACTTCTCCGGTAGAGGAGGGGATTTCGTTCCATTTCGGGTTTTGCTCGGCAAAGTCGGAGTAGAGCTTGCGATAGACTTCCGGTTTGAGCGCGGACGTCATGGCCAAGCGAATCTCCTCCAGCGTGGGCCAGATTTCTTTGAGATAAACGTCCTTGCCATCCTTGTCCTTTCCAAGCGGCTCGGAGCTGAGGTCGATGTCCACCGTGCCGGCAAGAGCAAAAGCGACGACGAGCGGGGGCGACATCAGAAAATTGGCGCGGATGTTCTGGTGCACGCGGGCTTCGAAGTTACGGTTGCCGGACAGGACGCTGGCAGCCACGAGATCATTCTTCGCAATCGCTTCCTCGAGCGCGGGGTGCAATGGGCCCGAATTTCCGATACAGGTTGTGCAGCCATAGCCGACGGTTTGGAAGCCGAGTTTGTCGAAGTAGGGCTGCAGACCGGTCTTCTCGAGGTAGTCGGTGACCACGCGCGAGCCGGGACCGAGTGACGTCTTGACTGCGGGATTCACCGTCAATCCCAGCTCGACAGCCTTCTTGGCGAGCAGGGCAGCCCCGAGCATGACACTGGGATTGCTCGTATTCGTGCAGCTCGTGATCGCGGCAATAAGAACGCTGCCATGGCCAATCTCCGCATCGGCCCGGCGGTATGCTGAATCCGGAAAAACCGGTCTGTCAGGCGTCGGGCGATTTTGGACCATTTCCCCCTCGTCCCGAGGCAGACCCTCGGCAGGATGGTTGATGTGAGCGTCAGTGGATGGCATCTCGGGCGCGGCGGCCGGCGGACTGGAGCCATTAATGCGCACCGCCACCCTGAGCAAGAGATCGCCGCTTTTCTTTCCATAACCGCCTTCTGCGAGCGGTTTTTCGAAGAGGGCCTCAAACGTCTGCTTGAGCTCAGGGAGATTGATACGGTCCTGAGGCCGCTTTGGACCGGCCACCCCCGGCACGATGGTGCCGAGGTCCAGCTCGAGTTCTACAGTGTAGTCCACCTCGCCCCTGCGCGGTATTCCCCAGAGACCCTGTGCTTTGTAATAGTTTTCGAAGGCCTTACAAAGCTCCTCGCTGCGCCCGGTGCCGCGCAGGTAGGCGAGAGTTTCTTCGTCCACCCCGAAGAACCCCATCGTGGCTCCGTATTCTGGAGCCATGTTGCCGATGGTGGCCCGATCGGTGACCGAAAGCGCCGCGGCGCCTTCGCCAAAGAACTCGACGAACTTTCCAACAACCTTCTGTTTGCGCAGCATTTCGGTGACGCGCAATACGAGGTCGGTCGCAGTGACGCCTTCCTTGAGGGTGCCGGTGAGGTGGACGCCCACGACTTCCGGGGTGAGAAAATACACGGGCTGGCCGAGCATGCCTGCTTCGGCCTCGATGCCGCCTACACCCCATCCCACGACGCCGAGTCCGTTGATCATGGTCGTGTGCGAATCGGTGCCAACAAGGGTGTCGGGATAATAGAGGGTGCCTTTCGGGGTTTCCGCGCTGAGGACGCCCTTGGCAAGATACTCCAGATTGACCTGGTGAACGATGCCGATGCCAGGGGGGACCACGCCGAAAGTCTTGAAAGCTTGCTGCCCCCATTTCAAAAATTTATACCGCTCGCGATTTCGCTTGAATTCCATTTCGAGATTCAGGCGCAAGGCTTGAGCCGACCCGAAAAAGTCCACTTGCACCGAGTGATCGACCACAAGATCCACGGGCACCAGCGGCTCGATGATCTTTGGATCCTTCTTTAAGCTGGCGACTGCGGAGCGCATGGCGGCGAGATCCACCAGGAGCGGAACGCCGGTGAAGTCCTGGAGCACGATGCGCGCGACGACGAAAGGAATTTCCTCCTGGGCGGGCGCCTTGGCGCTCCACGCGGCCAAAGTTTCCACATCCTTCTCGTTCACCTTCTTGCCATCGCAGTTGCGCAGCACCGATTCGAGGACGATGCGGATGCTGACGGGCAATCGGGAGATCTTCCCGAGTCCCTTCTCTTCCAGGGCTGGCAAGGAATAGTACAAGCCGGTCGTGCCGTTGCCGGCGTCAAAGGTGCGCAGTGTGTCGATCATAGATAACTATTGACGAAAAAACAGGAGCCTGCGCCAGCTATTTGTTAGCGGTAAATTGCTGCGGTCTTGCGGCGGGTTGTCATTTTCTCAGGAAACGCAGCAGCGCATGTGCCAGGAAGCTATCTCTTCAGAAGAATTCAATGGAGGTTTGACTCCTGTGAAGCAACGCGCTTAATAGGAGCCCTCCCCAAAATTCTCTTCCGAACTCATGGTCGCTTACTTTCTCCGCCACGCCGACGCTGAGCCACGTATTGTTAGTGATCACGAACGCAAATTGACCCCCAAGGGCCTTGAGCAGGCCGAGAAGGCGGGAAAATTCCTTGCTCGCTGCGGGTTGTTGCCAGAAATCATCCTCACCAGTCCTGTCGTGCGGGCTCTTCAGACGGCAAAGATCGTAGCGGAAAAGCTGGGCGAAACCGAACTCTCGGAAGTGGATTGGCTTGCATGCGGAATGACGGCCGAAACATGCCTGATGGAGCTGAAAGCCTGTCAGGGAAAAGCTTCGGTACTGTTGGTTGGCCACGAGCCGGATTTCAGCGAGACGATCTCCACAATGCTTGGCCTAAAAGATCCCGCAGCGATCAAAGTTCGAAAAGCCTCCCTCACGGGTGTGGAATTGCTGGATTTTCAGGCCGGTCAAGGACAGCTTCACCTCCTTGTGCCTGCCAGGCTCATGTAGAGTTATGACGCCGGAGATCATCCATTCCTCAAACTTCGTCAACGAAGCGGTGTCCCTCGTGGAACGAGAGGCGGATATTGCCATCTTCGAGCGCGGCGAGTTCCATCTTGGCTTGAGTGGAGGCAACACGCCGCGCCCGGTTTTTCAGGAGCTGGCCAAGCGCCGCGATGCCTGGCACGAATGGATTTTCACCTTTGGCGACGAGCGCTGTGTGCCTCCGACAAGTGACCAGAGCAACTATCGAATGGCGAAGGAGGCTCTTTTTGACAATGCGCCGATTCCTCCGGAAAACATCCTCCGTATTCGGGGTGAAGCCGATCCTATGCTGGCGGCGCAGGAATATGAAGACGAACTCCGCAGACGCGCAGGCAGTCACGGACCATACCGTCACGATCTTCTCCTTCTCGGCATGGGCGAGGACGGCCATACGGCTTCGCTCTTTCCGGGAACTGAAGCCCTCAAGGTGGCTGACCGTTGGGTCGTGGCGAACTTTGTCCCAAAGTTCAATACCCATCGCGTCACTCTCACTTATCCCATCATCAACGCCGCCCGGCACGTCTGCTTTCTTGTCAACAGCAAAGGCAAGGATGCCATACTGGCCGAGGTTTTCAGCGGCAATTCGGCCTATCCGTGCGCAGCGGTACGCCCGACCGAAGGCAACCTCACTTGGATTCTTGGAATATGAATGCATTACTTCTCACAAACGAATTCCCCCCGCACATCTATGGGGGGGCTGGTATTCACGTGCAATATTTGAGCCGGGAGCTCGCCAAGCTTATGCGGGTCCACGCGCGTTGCTTCGGCGATCAGAACGTGACTTCAGGAAACCTCTCGGCGCTCGGCTTCAGCTTGGATTCTGATGCCTATACATGTCCAAAGCCGCTGAGATCGGTCTTTGGCGCGCTCCAGCGTTCCTTAGATTTCAACACTTTCGCGTTCGAAGCAGACTTGGTGCATTGCCACACCTGGTACGTCCATTGGGGCGGCATCGTTGCAAAGTTGAACTACGGCATTCCGCTGGTGATCACCGTGCATTCTCTCGAACCGCTGCGTCCATGGAAACGCGAGCAGCTGGGAGGAGGATATGATTTTACGTGCTGGCTTGAGAAAACCGCTATCGAGATGGCTGATGCAGTGATTGCCGTCTCCCGCGAGACCAGGGCTGACATCGAGCGTCTTTTTGACGTCCGTCCTGACAGGTTGCACGTTATTTATAACGGGATCGATCTTGAGGAATATCAGCGCGTCGAGTCGACAGCTGCCCTCGAGCGCTTCGGAATCAATCTCGCGGAGCCGTATGTGCTCTTTGTAGGCCGCATCACGCGGCAGAAAGGGATCATCCACCTCGTCAACGCGATTAAGTACCTTGATCCGGGCTTTCAGATCGTCTTGTGCGCGGGCGCTCCCGACACCCCGGAAATCGGCGCGGAAATGAAGACTGCGGTCTCTGACGCGCAGAGCAAGCATGGCGGCGTGATCTGGATCGAGGAAATGGTGGACGTCAAAACAAAGATCGAGCTCTACAGCAACGCCGCGATATTTGTGTGCCCATCCATTTACGAACCATTCGGCATTATCAATCTCGAGGCAATGGCATGCCATACGCCGGTTGTGGCGGCAGCGGTTGGCGGCATCAAGGAGGTCGTGGTGCATGGCGAAACGGGCTATCTCGTTTCGATAGACCAGATGCAGGAAAGTCCGTTCGAGCCGGTCGCTCCCGATCGATTCTCGCGTGATCTCGCCGCGCGCATCAACGAACTAATGGCTGATCCCGCGAAGCGTAAGGCGTTCGGTGAATCAGGGCGTCGCCGAGCCGAAGAAATCTTCGGCTGGCCCGCGATTGCGCACCAGACGGCCAAGCTCTACGAGTCTTTGCTCAAGAAGAAGTGACCGGCAGCGGTTCGGGCGCGGCGCCCGAAAATTTGCTCCCTTCGCGCTCCTGCGGATTGATGGCGGAATGAAATTCGTCGATCATGTTCGCATCCATGCGAAGGCCGGTGATGGCGGGAATGGTTGCTGTAGCTTCCGCCGTGAGAAATTCGTCCCGCGTGGTGGTCCGGACGGCGGCGATGGCGGCAACGGAGGCAGCATCGTCCTCGAGGCCGACATTCACACCGACAATCTTGTGAGTCTCTACTACGAGCCAAACGTGCGGGCGGATCGAGGAGCGCACGGAAAAGGCAAGGACAAGCATGGCCGCAACGGGAAATCGCTCATCGTAAGAGTGCCTGTCGGGACGATCGTCTTTCGCCTCCCTGAGCAATTTCAGCCTCGCATGCGGGACCCCGAAATCGAGGACACAGAAAAAAAAGCGCCACTCGATTTGCGCAAGCTCGAACCCTTGGCGGACCTCAACGAGCCCGGCGCGGGGTTTGTCCTTTGCCAGGGCGGGCAAGGAGGAAAGGGCAACACACACTTCAAGAGCTCAACGAACCGGGTTCCGCGCCGAACCACGGACGGTGAGCCGGGCGAGGAGGGATGGTTTGCATTGGAACTTCAGACGATCGCCGACGCAGGCCTTGTGGGTTACCCCAACGCGGGCAAGAGCACATTGCTTGGAAACATCTCCGCGGCTCGCCCGAAGGTGGCGTCCTATCCGTTCACCACGCTGAATCCCGTGGTCGGCGTCGTGGAATTGGGCGGCTATCGGCGCGCGACCGTCGCGGATATTCCGGGTTTGATCGAAGGGGCTCATGAAAACAAGGGTCTCGGACACGAATTCCTGCGGCACATTGAGCGCTGCAGCCTTCTGCTTTTTGTGCTCGATATGGCCGGCAGCGAAGGACGCGATCCCATTGAGGATTTTCGAACCTTGAGACGGGAATTAAAGTTGTACGATCCCAGGTTGGCCGCGAGGCCCTTTGGAGTTGTCGCTAACAAGATGGACCTTCCCGATGCAGCCAGCCACTTGCGCCAGTTCAACGCCAAATTCCGAAAGGCCACGGTGATTCCCGTCTGCGCGAAGGAAGGTGAGGGTGTGGAGCGGGTCAAGGAACTTCTCGCAGAGGTCCTCGCTCCGACCCCCTGATCATGGCTCACGCTTCGCCGAAGATCTTGGCGATGCGGCCTGCAAGCTTGCGACGGGCGACGGAATAGGAAAAGAACTTCACCCCAAGGTCGAAGTTGGTTGCTGCCCATTCTTCACGCAACGAGCGGCTATGAAGAATTTCGCGCGTCTTCTCAACAACTTCATTCGTCACGAGCATGGACATCTCAATGGTCTTGAACCCCAGAGGATCGATGTCGCGCGCGTAGACGGCGTATGTGTTAACGACAACGGGCTTGCCAAAGTAAACGGCCTCGAGAAAAGCGTTTCCGAAGCCCTCATAGTAGCTGGGATAAGTGACGAGGTCGGCGTGAGGGTAGATGTCAAACAGAGTGTAGACCTTCTTGCCATTGGCATTTAGCCCCCGCATCTCACCGATCCGGTCCGCGATGAACAGAGCCTCAATACCCGCGTCCGCAATGCGTTCGAGCAGCAGCTTCGCGTACGCATCGCCTTCGTCGCCGCCGGGATGCGAAAGGACAAGCTTAAGCCGAGGCTCCTTGAGGCGGCGCAGAAGCTCAATCGCGTGCTCAATGCCCTTGCGCGGGACAATTCGTGTGGGTTGGAGCACGAGAATGTCGTCCTCGGAAAGTCCGATTTCACGCCGGAAGTCCCTCGAATAATCGTCTATTCCGGGGGACGGGCTTTCAAAATCAATCACGTTCGGGATGATTGTCGATGCCTGTCCGTACCGGCGGGCGAGCTCCTTTTGCTGCATGGAGTTGATGACGACATGCACGAGGGACGGCAGGGTGGGAGGAAACGCAGCCGCGAGATAGTCGGCGCCGGACGTCACCGTGAATCGCTCGCGTTCCCATGTGAAGTCATGATGATGCGCAATCGAGGGGATTCCCGTTTCGGCGATTACTTCGGTCATGGCCAGGCCAAGCGGAACGTGCATCGGGATGGCGAGGATGTTCTGCGGGATGAGAAGCTCGAGACCGAATCGCTCGATAAACTGATAGATGCTTGATTTTAGCCCCTCCTTGATGTCGTGAATGCGCCCGGTGATCTCGCGGGGACGCGTCGTTCGGCCGAATAGATATCCCTGCACGTCAACAATGGAAGGATGGTTGAAAAAAGCGATCGGATCGAGATGACTCACGGCCTCCGGCTTGTCGAGCAGTCCGGCCATCCAGAAGCAATTTGCCCCCTCTGCTTGTAAGATTGACGCCCATTTTGCAGCCTCCAACGTTACGCCGTCGGTCCCATGAAAGCGCGTCGAGACGAATCCGACACGCTTGGGAAAATGGGCCTGGGACGATCGAACATTCATGAGTGTTTACAGTTGAGTTTCGGTGTTAAAATGTGCGCGTGAATGCAACTGTAAAGGATCATCTCGCTTTTCTCTATGGTGAGTCTGCCGCGGATGGACTCCGGGAAGCCGTGGAGATCCTCATCGGGAAAGCACGCGAAGCCGATGATCCCGCGGGCCTTTCCTCCAAGAGCGAACTGACGGAAGCAGACTGCATGCTGATCACCTACGGCGATCAGGTGCGCGCTGTGAATAAGCCTCCCCTCGAAACGCTTGCGGGATTTCTCTCCAATCGCGCGGCGGGTGCGATCAGCGCGGTGCACATTCTTCCATTTTACCCAAGCTCGTCGGACGATGGGTTTTCAGTGATGGATTACTATGCGGTCGACCCGGATCTGGGGACTTGGGGGGACGTGGAGGAGCTGGGGCAGCGTTTTGAACTGATGTTCGATGCCGTGTTCAATCATGCTTCGGCGCAGGGCGTCTGGTTTGGCAAGTTTCTTCGACAGGAGCCGGGATGGGAAACGGCGTTCTTCACCGTGTCGGGCGATCCGGATCTTTCGCAGGTCGTCCGTCCACGCGCTCTCCCACTGCTCACGGAGTTTGAAACCGCGGCGGGAACGAAACGAGTCTGGACCACCTTTAGCGCGGATCAGGCGGACATCAATTTTTCGGATCCGCGCATGCTGCTTAGGATACTCGAGGCGCTCCTTTTCTACGTGAACAAGGGCGCCCGTTACATCCGGCTCGATGCGATCGCCTTTCTTTGGAAGATCCCGGGCACATCCTGCCTCCATTTGGAGCAGACCCATCGTGTGATCCAGCTGATGCGGACTGTGCTCGACGAAGTCGCGCCCGATGTTCAGCTGATCACGGAGACGAACGTCCCGCATGCCGATAACATTTCCTATTTTGGCGATGGGTCCAACGAGGCGCAATTGGTCTACAACTTTGCGCTGCCGCCTTTGGTCTTTCACACGCTTCGAACAGCCGACGCCACCCGCCTTCGCCACTGGGCGCAAACGCTCGAGCTTCCCTCGGATCGCGTCACTTTCTTCAATTTTCTCGCTTCGCACGACGGTATAGGCATGAACCCGGCGCGCGGGATCTTGGATCAACGGGAAATCGACGCCTTGGTGCAGACCGCCCTCGATCACAATGGCTTCGTATCCTACAAGAACAATCCGGACGGGACGAAGAGTCCCTACGAGCTGAATATTAGCTATTTCGACGCACTTTCGAACCCGCTCGGCGGCGAATCCGAGGACACGCAGATCGCCCGCTTTCTCGCCGCGCATTCCATCATGCTCGCGCTGCGGGGCCTTCCCGGAATCTATTTTCATTCCCTTTTCGGATCGCGAGGCGACCGGAGAGGAGCGGAGGAAAGCGGTATCCCGCGCCGGATCAATCGGAAAAAACTCGATTTTGCTGAGCTCCAAGCGGAACTCGACGTCAAGGAGAGTTTTCGCGCGCGTGTCTTTGCGGGCCTCCGCCGGATGATCGAGGCGCGCGCATCGCACCCTGGTTTCAGTCCGTTTGCCGAACAGGCAATTCCCGAAGCCCCGCCGGGATTGTTCGTGACAGTCAGAAGCGCCTCCGACGGAAGGAAGGTGCTTTGCATAACCAATGTGACAGCGGCCCCCATTACCTACTCTTTGCCCGCTTCCGGGGATTCGCAGTGGAAGCCCTTCGCAGAACTCCCGATAGCGGCTTCTAGCGGAAAAGACGTCAGATTGCCCGGTTACGGCGTTTCATGGTTCGCGGCGTCGTGACGCCATGACTGGCGCTGTCCCTCGTTGTCGTCATTGAGCGGCTATGCGCGCTTTGCTGTCCGAAATATGCTTTTTAATTCTGGCGACAGCCGCGCGCGTTTCTTGCTCCGTTTCTTTGCAGTATTCGGCGGGAGGCGTCGTTTGTTCAACAATGCTCAATGCGCTTTGATTGCTCTCTGGGGTGCCTGACGGTTTTTCCATGATTCACGATAACATACTCTCGCCGTACCCGCGCTGCGGGATATTGCGCTTCAACTTTCATAGTGACCCTGTCGCGTGCAATTAGACCTTGCTCGATTGCGTCCGTGGTTCCCGGTGGGTAAAAGTCATGGTTCTTACAATTTCACGAAGCAATGTGGCCATATCTCGGCACAAACGCTCGATACGAGACTGGGCAAAAAAGCGCGACGCAAACCCGGCTTTTGGCGCGGAGAAGAGGAACGCGCATTACGATAATGCATATTGTAAGTAGAGGGTTGTGGATATTCTCGTTTTTCAGCAACTTGCGGTTTCGCTCGGCTTAGGATTGCTCCTGGGGTTGGAGCGCGAGCGGAGGGGATCGGCGATCGGCGGCATTCGCACGTTTCCCATTATTTCACTCTTCGGAACGGTATGTGCCCAGGTCGGGCAGACCTTCGGCGGCTGGGTCGTTGCCGTCGGAATGCTCGCGCTCGCTGCGATCGTAGTTTCCGCGAATTTTGCGCAGGTCAAGAAGGGCACTATCGATCCTGGCATGACGACGGAAGTCGCAGCTCTATTGCTCTACGGAGTAGGGGTGCTGATTGTGATCGGATACCTTGCTGCCGCGGTTGTCATCGCCGGCGCCATGGCCCTGCTTCTGCACTCGAAAAGGCCACTGCATAATTTTGCCAGGGCGGTCGGCGAGCGCGATATGCGAGCGATCATGCAGTTTGTTTTGCTCAGTCTTGTCATTCTTCCGATCCTGCCATCCGAGGATTACGGCCCTTACGGCGTTTGGAATCCTTTCAAGATTTGGCTGATGGTAGTGCTCATCGTTGGCATCAGTCTCGGAGGATATGTTGCTTACAAGTTCTTTGGCGCTCGGGCAGGGTCGCTTCTCGGGGGCATTATCGGCGGGATGGTTTCGAGCACTGCGACAACCGTTAGCTATTCGCGACGAGCCGCCTCGGAGGCCGCGTTAGCTCCTTTGGCTGCGTTTGTAATCATGACGGCCTCCTGCATTTCCATAGTGCGCGTGCTGGTGGAGATCGCCGCAGTCGCGCCCGCCCAATTTGGAGCCATTGCGCTGCCACTCAGCGGCATGCTCGTGCTCACCATCCTGGTTGCGGTGGCGCTATTCCTGCCCAGCCGAAAGCAAGGCGCACAGATGCCGGAGCAGAAAAATCCCGCAGAGCTCAAACCGGCGCTTATTTTTGGCGGCCTGTATGCCCTCGTCCTGCTGGCGGTCGCTGTCGCAAAGCAGCATTTTGGATCTGCGGGCCTTTACGTGGTGGCGGTCATTTCGGGCCTTACAGATCTCGATGCGATCACGCTTTCTACCGGGCAACTTGCCAGTTCCAAGACGATCGACACAATGACTGCGTGGCGAGTCATCCTCATCGCGGTCATGTCAAATTTTCTCTTCAAGTTCGGCATCGTCGCCGCGCTCGGATCTCCGGCCCTCACGCGTTGGATCGGGTGCGCTTTCGCCGCCGTTCTTGCCGCAGGAGGAGCAATTTTGCTGTTCTGGCCGAACTAGGCGTGAAACGGTCTTGCTGACGGTTCCTCCGTCCGCCGACAGTTGATGGCTGTCAGTTGGCAGTGATGGGCTTGCTTACCGGTTCCGTGATCAAGCGAAACGAGCCGTCGTCGTCACGATAAAAGCCGCGAAGAAGCACCTTGGCTGAATCGCCAAGCTTGTCGATTTTTCTTGAATTGCGGGCATCCTCCTTGCTCCAACCGCCCGAGATCACGCGGCCCCGTTTGTCGATAACTTCGTTCATGGGTCTCACGAGTTTTGCGTATTCTGCATCGCTCAACCGGACGCCTTGCAGATCTTTCCGATTATAGAGCGAAACCCACCAAGCGCCGTAGGCATCCGGCGCATTCTTTGGGGTGATCTCGATGGTGAGGTTTCCCGCTTGGGCGATCCCCTTCTCAAGACCCAGCGAATAGAGAGTGCCAATCTCCTCCCGCGTCGTTAGAAATCCCGCGAGGTATCCCCGAAGAGTCTTGCGCAACTTCGTTTTTCCAGACTTTGGGCCGTAAATTCCAAGCTCGACGCCCGCGGGATTTTCGGGATCCCCATAGATGTTCAGTTCGATGTCGTTGTTTACGCGGAAGGATTTATAGGGGACATTCTTGAAGTCCCCCACGTCAATCACGGTTGCGGGAATCTCCACGAGGGACTTGATGGCGTCGTGCGTGCGGAGATCGTTGGCGATGACGCGCCAGGAAGGCAGCTTGCCTTTGCGGTTAAGGTCTGTGTAGAGCGCTTTGGCATCTGAGTTGTCGTTGATGCGCACGATATTGCTCTTGGGATACGCAAGCTCTTTGAGCTTCTGCTGCATCAGTACGGCGTCCCTTGTGTTCTTGATGATAAGTCCACGGACGATGGTCCCATCCTTAAGAATGATGCTGTCGGGCGCGCGAAACGAGTCGTCGGCCGCGCGCAGAGAGGCGCCAAAGCAAATCGAAAGAAAAATCACTGGAGCAAACTTGCGCGCGGAATTCCTGATTGAAGAGATTGCCATTGCGCTGTAAGCGAACCATCTTCCGAAGATGGCTTCAACATGAATATCTCCAAATCGTGTCTGCTTCCGGCGGCAATTTTCCTTTTGTCCGCTTCCGGGTGCGTTATGCCACCAAAGGCATATAAGAAACCCGTCGCTGCAAAGGCGGTGAACACGGGAAAATTCTGGTGGGGCACTTCGACCGCAAGTTTCCAAAACGAAGACCGCGGGGTTGCGCCAGATTCTCCCGACTATTTTAAGACGGACTGGGACATTTTCGCTGAGGAAGGACACATTCCTCCGCGCGGAGACGATGCCACGTTTTCGTGGACGTATTTCGACAGGGATCTTAGGACCCTTCGCGCGCTTGGAGTCAACCACTACCGATTTGGCATCGAATGGGGGCGGGTAGAGCCAAAGCCGGGAGTCTTCAACGAGGCAGCGATTCAGCAATACGTGAACATGGCTCGCAAACTCAAGGCGTCTGGCATCGAACCCATTGTCACCTTGTGGCATTTCACGTTCCCTTCCTGGCTCTATGATAGCAATAAGAAGCGGACGTCAAATTTTCTGCACCCGGATGTCGAAACCGCCTGGCGAAGGTATGTCGAAAAAATCGTCGGTGCGCTTGCTCCGTATGTGCGGATCTACGTTCCGCAGAACGAACCCAATGGCGACCTCTATATCGGGTATTTCGGCGGGCACTGGCCTCCCGGCCTCTTGCTGACACCGCTCGCATTAAAGAAGGCCACGAAGGTCGCAGTGCGGATGTATCGCGACGCCGTCGCTATCATCCGCCGCCACCGCCCGGACGCCATTGTCATGGGAATTTATTCGATTCCGAACTGGCGTCGAAAGTATATCCAAGATCCCACAGGGTTCGTCTACAATATGATGATGCATCAGAATTGGGACCACCTCGATCAGGTGGCGGACGTCACGGATATCGTTGGGCTCAATTACTATTATTCGCAGGATGCCACTCCGCTGCGCTTCATCCTTCGGGGCCACGGCGAGGAAAGCTCCAGCTACACGCAGAACGGATGGGAAATCGATCCCGAGGGTTTTTATCAGAGTCTAAGCACGGTTTGCAAACGCTACGGCAAACCGATCGTTGTCTCGGAGAACGGCATCGGGACGCAAAGTGAGCAGAAGAAAATTCGCTACTTTCGCGAGCACGTAAACCAAATGCGCCGTGCGATGTCGGATGGCGTGGATGTGCGCGGCTACTTCCCCTGGACGCTCGTTGACAACTATGAGTGGGCAGAGGGTTATGCCGCAAACTTCGGCCTCACGAGCCTTAATCCCAAGACGAAGGAGCTTGTAATCGAACCGACGGGCGTTTGGTTCAGTAAATTCATCGAGGCCAATCCGGAGCCGTAGTCAAAAATTGCATCGCGCCGGCCCACGCCCACTTTAGCAGCCCGGCAGGCAGAGAAACTCGGTTTTTCAACCCCACAAGCGATCCATGAAATAAAGTTCGATCTCAAGTCAGACTGGCATGGCGACGCCGTAAAATTGTTCGGCCGTGGAGTTCGGCGCGGCCAAACACGGTCTTATAGACTTCGCAGTAAGGATCCTTGGCCATCATCGTGCCAAGGGCGCTGTAGGTTCGAACCGGACAGCCGCCGTGACAAATGGAGAGATAGCGGCAGGAGAGACAGTCTTCAACTTCCACAAGATGCTTGGGTCTCTCGACAAACTCGCGTCGCGCGGGGCTCGTCCTTAGCATCCGCGTCAGGTCCGGTTCCCGAAAGATGTTTCCGAAGAAGCTTTCCGGGTAACTCGTGACCCAGCAATCGCATTGGGCGACCGTTCCCTTTGAGTCGACCGAGATGAACTGATTGGAACAATTTTCCTTCCAGATGCAAGGAAGGCGCGCTGGGCGGCCGGCGAAGTGGTCGATCAACGCGTCGAACGGCCCGAGCGACACCCCGGAGTCGTATCCGCGCTCAATCCAGATATCGAAGAGACCAGCGAGGAAGACGGACAACTCCTTCATATCGAGCTGAAATGCGCCCTCGACTTCCGCCGCGGGACCACCCGGAAACGGGGTATTCACCTGGAAATTTTCGAGACGGAGTTCCTCGGTGAAATAGCGGTAGAATCTTTCAGGGCCCGCTTCGAGACTTCCCTGATGCAGCACGGCGATAACTCCCACTTCAATATCTGCCGCTTGGGCCTCTTGGAGCTTTCGCGTCCACAAGCGCGTGTAAGCCTCGGCGCCTCCCTTGAAGAGCTTGCGGTGCAGGTTGGGATAGTCCATAGACGTTCCCAACGAGCCTTTAAACATTTCCCGGATGACTTCGTTCCACGCTTCCGAGTAGCCGATCAGATTCGTCTGGAGATAGTGGGTGAACCTGCGGCCCTTTTTTGCGGCGGCTCGGTCCATGATTTGGCCGGCTTCTACGAACCATGCTGGGCCCATGATCATCGCCTCTCCGCCCTGCCAGTAGATTTCGCATTCCTCGATGCCCTCATGCTCGAGGTGATCCAGCAGGCGCTTGGTCAGCAACGGCACAAGTGCCAGCGAAAGGCGATGCGGTTCCTTGCGCTCGAAGCAGTACTCGCAAGCAACGTTGCAGTCAGAGGTTGGAAGAAGAATTACGCTGAATACGCGGCCATTCACGGTATGTGGCTCCCGATCAGGCAGGTTGCGCTTCACAGGCGGCTAGATCTCGCTCGATCTCGTCCGCCGCCGCTTGCAAGGCGGCGAAAAGCTGTTTTACCCCGTGACATGAGTATTCCGGATTCGGCCATTTGAAATAACCCTGACACAATAACCGCCAAGGGCAGGTCGCGCACTCGGCTCCCGCGTCAATTAGTCTCGCGAGGTGGCTTTTCACAAAGTCGTACGGTGAGGTTTCGTCCGCCAACGGCCGGGTGGCGCGGGGAAATTGGGGCTGACCGTTGGAGTCGCAGTGGCGGAAAATCGCCGGGTCTTCTTCGAAGATGATCCACAATGAGCCGGTTTCCGAGTGCCGCATCCAAGCCAGCGCAGAATGAAAAAACTCGATCGGAGCTTCAACCATGGGATCGTGGAGATAAAAGGCCAAAGCCTCGGCAAGTTCCTGAAGTGTTTCAGCTGACGGCTGGCCTGGAAGGAGCCGAACTGGCAGACCCAGCGACGCGGCGAGCCTGACCGCTTTGAGAAATCCGGGCCTTGCAGGCATGCTCACACGAACATCGCGCACTGCAAGGACGTCCACGAGCCTGTAGAGGTCGGCAAATTCGCTTCTGGGCGAAGAAAGGACGACATCCAAAGGAATGTCGCCGGTCCCCTGAGCTGCGAACGCCCACGCCTCCGGATCACTCGAAAGATCTTCGACTTGGAGCCACTGAAGTGCGGAGGAGCCGTCCTGCAGCCATCGGTTCAATTCCTCTCGGCTTCTTACGATGACAACGAATGGCTGGTTGCCCGAGCCTTCTTCCAAATCAGCCCGCAAGAAGATCAGTGGTTTTTCGACTTCCGCCGGCACGCGACCGATTCGGTTGAGCTGTTTACCAGCGATTGATCCAGCCGCCGCCGCCCCCGCCGCGGCGGTTTATCCAACCGCCCCCGCCCCCGCCGCCATTGATCCACCCCCCCGCGCGATTGACCCAACCGCCACCGTTGATCCAGCCGCCGCCGTGAATGACGCCCCTGCGATTTACCCATACGCCGGCGCGCGCCCTCGGGGAATAGACAACACACCCGACGACTGCCGCCACGATCGCCGCGCCCGACCACTTCCCCATGCTCCGTAGAAACAAGCGCCGATTGAGCGATTCGCCGTTCTCAGCGGGAACCGTCTCTTCATTGGATGATACGTTGCTCATAAGGGAGACCTTTCGCAGATCAATTTGTTTCCTGAGTCTCCGCGCCTGTGGCACCAGTCAGCGTCGAGAAATGCATTGCGGCGATCCGCCAATCGCCAGCATTTTTCGCGACGGTCAACGAAATGTTCAGGGGGAAGGTGACATCCTTTCCATCCTTCTTTCCAATTACATTGCCGGACGCCATAAGCCAGCCCATGTCAGCCGTCACTCCACCGATCTTGAACTGATACTCAAAATTCTGTTCTCCTTTGTCGAAGCCTTCAAAGAAGTGCTCGTAGGCCACTTTGATCTCATCCGAGCCAGTCCAAATCTCGCCTGGACCGGTGCCCATGATCGCAGCCTTTTCGGTCAGGGTTGCCATCACGCCCTTGAGATCATGATTCGTCAGGGCTTCGTCGTGCGCCTTCAAGAGAGCGCGAATCTTTTCCACCTCGGGGTTTGCCTCCTTGGAATCTTCAGCCCGCGCAGCGGGGGCTACCATGGCCAGAGCAGACAGGCCGGCCATGCCTGTTAGGATTGCTTCTTTTCGGGTCATGTCGATCTAACTATTCCAGCCGTGTTCGTGACTCCAGCTAATTCAGTTCGTCGCCATTCGATCGTGACACGTCTTCAGGGCGTTTTGCCCTTTGAGAGGTAGCGAAGCAGGATTTTTTGGATTTCAGTCTTTGTATTTGGATGGATCTGCACATCGTGGCCTGTGGGAACGATCAATTCGGACTCTGCATCCTCCAAATGTGAGCTCCAGTAGCCGACAACGCCGTCCGAGCTTTCTGGAGAATCGCCACGGCCTCGGTCTCCAATGACAGAGTGGAGGTCACACCGGGGGCGAATGGAGCGCGCTCGAATGCTCTGCCGATTGGCGCCTCCTGGGATAGGGAATCTATTCCGGTGAACGAGCGCCTGCTCACCTTCACTCCGTCGAGCGCGTCAATAACCGCCGAAAGCAGTGAAATCGCCGGCCAGCGGGATGGAGTTCCCTCCGATTCTTACGGCTGAAGTTCGATCGAGATCATAGAGCGCAATGCTCATCGACGCTCCGCCGACGCTTCGGGGCTCAAATTCTGCAAAGCATTCCAGCGCCACGAAGACGCCTCGATTGGGCGGCTGGAAACTCAATTCGGCTTCCCGGGCTTCCGTGTGCTTACGCACCCCGACCAGCGGCACTCCAAGCCCGTTCACGCGTGTCCGTTTCTTGAAACCGGTAATATTGACGTAGTCCGCGGGGATGAGCTCGTCGAAATATCCGGCTTTATAGCGGCTGTAGGCTGCGAGGGACTTTTGCGTCGCTTCGCTCGTTAGCCACCGTGACGCCGGCAGGCCGGATTCTCTTAGACTTCGAAAGGCGATTTCACAGGCGGCGAACGCAAAGCCCGCTCGTTCGCGGCCTTTGGACGCTGGCAACGCCTGGGCTCGCTGAAGCGCGACCTGCGCAGCCTCCGTCAGGCGCCGAGTGTTCCTCCCCGCCCGCCGGACGAGCTCACGAACCGCTGCATTAGATTCCCTGGGATTGATTCCGGTGCTGCGCTCGATCGCGCGAGCGCCGCGATTGATCTGCGCGCGATCAAGCATGCCGTCGGGAACTGGCTGCGCCGGCTCCGATTGAATGCGAGTAGTGATCGTCGACCCGCAGCCGACAAGGAAAATCGCTAAGAATGCGACGCCTAAGTGGAACGTTCGACTAATCATAAGGCTGCGTTCATTTCGCACGCTACTGCGAGAGCATTCTTCATAGAGCGGAGCAATCGGAAAAGCTCCAAAGGGGACTCGCTTTGTAGTTGACCCACAAAACTTCGTCTGAGACACACAATCGCGATGAAGCGTCCTTACCCCTATTTGTGCCGGAGATCGCGCGCAACAGCTTCTGCGAGGAACTTGCGCGATTTCATTGGGGCGATCACACTCATCGTTCTTGCGGTGCTGTTGTTCAACGGCTGCGGGGAGCAGCAGAAGGCCGTGGAACTACCGCCTCCCGTCGTCACCGTCACGCAGGCCATTCAGAAGAAGATCCAGGATTGGGACGAATACACGGGTCGTCTGGCCCCGATGGGAACGGTCGACGTGCGTCCCCGCGTGAGCGGTTACATCACGGAAGTGAAGTTCGTGGATGGCGATCTTGTCAAGAAGGGTCAGCCTCTTTTCATCATCGATCGGCGCCCGTACCAAGCGGATTACGATCAAGCCAAAGCCGAAGTGGACAAGGCTGACGCTGCGTTGAAACTCGCGGGAGCGGACTTCGAGCGGGCGCGTCAACTGCGCGAAAAAGGGGTGACAGCCGCGGGCGATTTCGACCAGCGTTCTGCAACCTACCAGCAGGCGACGGGAGCCGCCCAATCAGCCCGCGCCGCGCTCGAAGCGGCAAAGCTAAACCTGGAATTTTGCACCGTGACGTCTCCTATCGACGGCCGAGCCAGTCTGGCAAATGTTACGGTAGGAAATCTTGTTTCGGCGGATGGAAAGGATCCCTTGACGACGATCGTGTCCACCAATCCGGTCTATGCTTACGCCGACGTCGACGAGCGTTCGCTATTGCGTTACGTCCGCTACTATCTGGGCAAGAAGAAAGGTCCCGAGGACGCCGACGAGGTGAAGGTGCCTATCCAGCTCGCCTTGCAGGATGAATCGGACTTTTCGCACACCGGTTACATTGACTTCATTGACAATCGTGTGGATCCCTCGACGGGAACGATTCGGCTGAGGGGTGTCTTTGATTTCGAGAACGGTCTGCTCGGTCCCGGGCTCTTCGTGCGCGTGAGAATTCCGTCGGGTGAGCCTTATGAAGCCGTTCTTGTCCCACAACGCTCGGTTGGTTCGGACCAGGGGCAGAAGTATGTGGTCCTCGTGCAGCAGGACAACACGGCGGAAATTCGCCCGGTCGAGCTTGGAACCCTCTCGGGCGGCATGCAAGTCATCAAGAGCGGCGTGAAGGCCGGCGACACGGTTGTTGTGGATGGGCTGCTCAAGGTTCGCCCCGGGCAGAAGGTGGATCCCAAGCCGATCTCTCAGACCGAAGCGCCCGCGCAAGCCGAACCGGCAGCGGCCGCCGCAAAATAACCTGTGAACATCAGCCAGTTCTTCATTGACCGGCCGATTTTTGCTTCGGTCCTTTCAATCGTAATCACGATTGTCGGCGGCATTGCGCTAATGACTTTGCCCGTTGCGCAGTATCCGGAAATCGTTCCTCCGACGGTTCAGGTTTCAGCCGGCTATTCGGGCGCGAATGCCAGGACGGTCGCCGAAACTGTCGGCGCGCCAATCGAGCAGCAGGTAAACGGTGTCGAGAATATGCTTTATATGTCCTCGCAGTCGGCGAGCGACGGATCGTACGGGTTGACGGTCACTTTCAAACTCGGCACCAACCTGGATACCGCGCAGGTATTGGTGCAGAATCGAGTGAATCTCGCCCTTCCGGTGCTTCCGGAGGAAGTACGTCGCACGGGCGTTTCGGTCAACAAGCAGTCGGCCTCGATGATCATGGCCGTCAACCTGATTTCGCCGGACGATTCGCGCGACGAGCTTTATCTCAACAACTACGCCCTCCTTCAAATCAAGGACACGCTCGCGCGCATCGATGGCGTGGGCAGCATCACGATCTTCGGCTCCGAGTATTCGATGCGGATCTGGCTCGATCCGAACAAGCTTGCCGCTCTTGATCTCACGGCGAGCGACGTGGTGCAGGCGATCCAGGAGCAGAACAAGCAGGTCGCCGCCGGCGTCGTTGGCCAGCAACCCGCTCCCAAGGGAACGCAATTTCAGGTTGTCGTCAACGCCCAGGGGCGCTTGGTGGATCCGGCCGAATTCTCTCACATTGTCGTTAAGCGCGGCCAGAAGGGTGAAGTGATTCGCCTTAGCGAAGTCGGCACAGTCGATCTCGGGGCCAAAACCTACGCAGTGACGAGCAACCTCGATGGAAAGCCCGCAGCCACTCTCGCTATTTATCAGCTTCCCGGCAGCAATGCGCTCACGACGGCTAAGGCCGTGCGGAAGACTATGGATACGCTCAAACAGAGCTTTCCATCCGGCGTGGAATACAGAGTGGTCTATGACACTACGGTCTTCGTTAACGAATCTATTCGCGCGGTTGAGCACACGCTGCTCGAAGCCGTTCTGTTGGTCGCAATCGTGGTGATGCTTTTTCTGCAAACCTGGCGGGCGACTATTATCCCGCTCATTGCAGTCCCGGTATCCCTCATTGGCACGTTTGCGGCCATGGCCGCGTTCGGATTCTCTCTCAACACGGTTTCGCTTTTTGGCCTCGTCCTCGCCATCGGAATCGTGGTCGACGACGCCATCGTCGTCGTGGAAGCCATAGAGCATAAACTGAGCCTCGGCATGTCCCCGCGCGACGCCGCGCGGCAGGCCATGAACGAGGTTGGCGGCGCCGTGATTGCGGTCGCGCTTGTTCTTTCCGCCGTCTTCATTCCCACGGCGTTCATCACGGGCATTACAGGCCAATTTTTTCGGCAATTCGCGCTCACCATCGCAGTCTCCACGATCATTTCCGCATTCAATTCGCTCACGATGAGTCCTGCGCTGGGAGTTATCCTGTTGCGCCCTCATGGCGAACAGAAAGATATTCTCACGCGATTCTTCAATGGGACGCTCGGCTGGTTTTTTCGCGGATTTAACAAGGCCTTTGATTGGATGATCGATCGTTACGGCAAGTCCGTCGCGAGCATCGTCCGCAAGCTATTCATCTGCGGGGCCCTCTATCTTGGCTTGCTGGCGCTAACAGGGTACGGTTTCAAGATCACTCCCGTGGGCTTTGTTCCGCAGCAGGACCAAGGTTATCTCATCGTCGCTTGCCAGCTCCCTGACGCAGCATCGCTCGAGCGCACGCAAGCCGTAACAGCAAAGGCTCTCGCCCTCATCAGAGAGACCCCCGGTGTCACCACGTCGCTCGTGATCAACGGCTTCTCCATGCTGAGCGGCAGCAACCAATCCAACGTTGGCTCGATCATTGTCATTCTGGACGAATTCGACAAGCGCAAGAGCCCTGCCTTGAGCGCAAACGCGATTCTGCAGAACCTTCGCGCGAAATTTAATCAAATCCCCGAAGCCCTCGTTTTCGCCTTTGGGCCGCCGCCGATTCAGGGCGTGGGGAGTACGGGCGGGTTTCGAATGATGGTCCAGGACCGGCGCGGCGGCGAATACAAGCAACTGCAAGCGGTCACACAGAGCCTGATCGAGGCTGGCGAACGGCAACCAGGTTTGGTCGGACTCTTTTCCAGTTTCCGCGCCGATACGCCTGAGATTTTCGTGGACGTCGATCGCACGAAGGCCAAGAGCATGAATGTCCCGCTCAATAACGTTTTCGATACCCTCCAAATCTTTCTCGGCTCAGCCTACGTGAATGATTTCACGTTCCTTGGCCGCTCATTCCAGGTGAACGCACAAGCCGACAGCAAATTCCGTGTCACCGCCGCGGATATTCTCAAGCTCAAAACGCGAAGTGGCGAGGGCAAGATGGTTCCCTTAAGCACCATGGCCTCCGTCCAGGAGACATTCGGACCCGGCGTCGTCACGCGCTATAATCTCTACACGGCCGCCGACCTTTCCGGAGACACAAAGCCGGGATACAGCTCCGGCCATGCCATCAGCGTGATGGAAGACTTGTGCCGGCAATTGCTTCCGCCGGGTTTCGGCTTCGAATGGACCGACCTAACCTATCAGCAGATCCTGGCGGGTAACACCACGCTGTTTATTTTTCCGCTTTGCGTACTCTTCGTCTTCCTGACTCTCGCGGCGCAATACGAAAGCTGGGCGCTGCCATTTTCCATTATCCTTATCGTGCCGATGTGCCTGCTTTCTTCGCTGGCGGGCGTCTTGTTGCGCGGTATGGACAATAATATCTTTACGCAGATCGGCTTCGTAGTCCTTGTAGGTCTGGCGTGTAAGAACGCAATTCTTATCGTCGAATACGCCAAGCAAATTGAAGATTCGGGCAAGGACGCCATCTCCGCCGTCGTCGAAGCGTGCAAGCTCCGCCTGCGGCCAATCCTTATGACTTCCTTCGCTTTTATTGCCGGCGTCGTCCCACTTATGCTCGGGTCGGGTGCGGGTGCGGAAATGCGGCAGACACTCGGCACCGCGGTCTTTGCGGGAATGCTAGGCGTGACCATTTTCGGTATTTTCCTTACGCCCGTTTTCTACGTGATAATCCGCAAATTCGCTAAGCGGCCAAAGCCGGCCACGGCGAAGGCCGCCTGAGACGAAAGTTCGTTGAGCGACCTGATGATCGTGGCGCGGAAGCGCGGGATCTGAGGATCGCATCGGTTCAGGGTGCTGCCGGAGGATTGAGCGCGGCGACATAAGCAAGCTTTTCCGCGGGTGCCTGCATCGCCAAACGGGGTGAGGCGCAGAAAGTGGGATCGGGCGTTAGTAACGCCGCAGGTCTTCCTGCAAGACGCCGGAAGCTAATCGGATCGCCGGCTCGGGGTCAAGGACGCCGAGGCGAGCCCGCGCAGGGACCGTCGGCGACTTCGAACACCTTGAAAAATCTATTCTCGTAGACGACGCGGAGGAAGGCCGGCGCAGAATAAGGGTGCGCGTAAAGAATTTTTCCCAAAGGCTCGTCCGGCGGCGTTTGGTCGAGCATCTGAGCAGAATTCGAAATCACCCGCGAAGGTTCGTAGGCGACCACATAATTGACCGATCGCCTTCTAAGAATCTCGCATGCTTCCTCCGGAGCGGTCGAAAGATAGAAACGCGAGCTGTCGATTGTTCCGGGAAGGCTTTGGTGCGAGCTTCCGCTGACACAGCGCTGGCCGGACCAGTACGCAATGGCCGGGCTAAGCCACCATGGAGCCAGGATAATCGCGCGCGCCGGCGAGATAAGAGCATTCGCCGTTTCACGCAATAGAAACGCATCCTCACGATCCTCCTCGCGAGCCATTCTTGCTTGTTCGTCCGGGTAAAGCAGGCGGTCCCACTCTCCGGCCACGGGCCACAGGGAGATCACAAAAGCAAGCCACGCGACGGGCTTCGAGGGGATGGCCGCAAGTGCCCATGGAAGGCTCAAAGCGAAAACGATCGCGAGGAAGTAGCCCCATCGCATGTGCCACAGGGAAAGCCCCGTCAAAAGTAACAGGAGAGCCGCAAGCCATGCGCACCGAAGGTCTCTTGCTTTCCAAGAGCGCCACAAGAGCAAAGCAGGAGATGCAACCAGAAACCATCCTGTCCACCCGAAGAGTTGCGGCAGCGTCGCGTGGCGCAGTTCTCCAATGTTGAGCGCCCAAAGGAAGAAATGCTTTTGCTCCTCGGCGGAAGGCGCTCGGACTCGCCAACCGTCGAAGAGGATGGCTCCAATCAACACCAAGGAGAAAATTGCGGCCGCCGTTCCATCAGGGATGACTCTCCTTCCTCGGACTCCCAGACGCATGAGCGCTGCCGCGCCCAAAAGAATGAGGGGTTCAAAGAATGACGTCCAGAGCGCAAACGCCCAAAGCACGGCGGAACAGATCTCCCAAGCCCGCGACGGCCGCTTCCAAAGCGCGATTTCCGCCGCCAGGGCCGCTCCGACGAGGAGAATGACGAGCGACTGGTGGTCTGGCCGTCCAAGCTGGAAGCCGTGGGCAAGGATTGGCGAAAGGGTTGCGATCGCGAGAACCGCATTTCGATTTGGGAGATCAAGCCTGCGTCCCCACCACCAGAGAAAGGCGACGAGCGTCATGCTCAACAAGGGGGACAGAAATGCCCCGGCAAGCTCAAGGGGCGAGGAAGGAGCGTGAACACCCGTGATCCGAAAGCCAAGGTGGAAAACCCCGGTGAGGGCGGCGAGCAAAAAGTCCGTTGGCGCCGTGGTGTGCGGCACGACGCCCAGCGGAGCGTTTTCAAAATCGTGGAATCCGATCGACTTCCATGGCGCCGCGATGACGCGTTGAACGCGCGTCATTCGGGAATAGCAGTCCGGGTCCGCGAAATAAATCTGCCCGCCCACGAAAACCTGCCTCCAGTTCCAACAGCAAGCCGCCAGTGTCAGCGCCAGCCAAATCACCAGCCCGGTGCATGGCAGAAGTTTCCGCAAAAATTTCATCAGCTTCGGCTAGACCCAATATCTTGTGGAGTCTGGTATGGGAAGTCCCTATATTTTGTGGATTTTGGCAGAATTTTGTTCAGAAAACGGTTGTCGGCGCCCCTGGTTGCGCCTAGGTTCAGGGGCAGCCATCTTTCGCGCTCAAATTCCTCAAATCTTGATGTCCGACGAACCGAATTATTCGCCGAAATCCGAAAAGTACGACGCTTCCAAAATTGACAAACTGGAGGGGCTTGCGGGTGTCCGCCAGCGCCCCGGTATGTATATCGGCCCGACCGACGAACGGGGTCTGCACCATTGTGTTTTCGAGGTTCTCGACAATTCGATCGACGAGCATCTTGCCGGGTATTGTTCTCGGATCGATGTCACCCTTCACGGAGATGGTTCGTGTTCGATCAAGGACAACGGGCGCGGCATTCCAGTGGACATCCATCCGAAGTTCAAGGTGCCTGCGATTGAGTTGGTCCTAACCAACTTGCATGCCGGCGGAAAATTCGGCCAGGGCGCCTACAAGTTTTCGGGCGGTCTGCATGGCGTCGGCGCCAAGTGTGTCAACGCGCTTTCGGATTGGTTCAAGGTGGAGGTATCGCGCGACGGCAAGGTCTATCACATGGCATTCGAGCGGGGGGTGACGACGCAAAAGCTTACGGTGATCGGCGATCTAAAGAACAAGAAGCACACGGGCACGCTGATCACATTTTTGCCGGATCCGACGATCTTCAACATCACCACCGAGTTCCAGCTTGCGAAGCTTACGGCGCGGCTGCGCGAGCTGGCCTTTCTCAATCCGGGACTGGAAATCAATATCACCGACGAGCGTACCGATCCGCCCAAACACGAGCAGTATCTTTACAAGCTCGGCATCGAGGAATTCGTCAGGCAGCTCGGCGAGAACAAACAGCTTTTGCATCCGAAACCGATTGTGCTCGAAGGCCGGCGACGGGTGAGGTTTCGCAACAAGGATCAGCAGGAGGTCGAGGATGACATGTTCATGGATCTCGTCATGCAATACAACGACAGCTACAACGACCAGATCCTTTGCTTTACCAATGCCATCCCGAACCCGGATGGCGGCACACACGCTACCGGTTTTCGCACGGCGCTGACACGCGCGATAAACCAGTACGCCAAGCAAAACGCCCTGGTGAAGGATAAGGATCCTCCGATTTCCGGTGACGATGTGCGAGAGGGGCTCATTTCCGTTCTCTCCATCAAACACCCGTGGCCGGGCTTTGAATCGCAAACCAAGGTCAAGCTCGTGACGCCCGAGGTGGAAGGCATTGTGTCCTCGATCACGTACGAGGGCCTCATGACGTTTTTCGACCAAACGCCCGCCGTTGCGAGAAGGATCGTTGACAAGGGTCTGACTGCCGCGCGAGCGCGCGAGGCCGCCCGCAAGGCTAGAGAGACGGTCCGCAAGGGTGCGCTAACCGGCGGCGGACTGCCGGGAAAGCTCGCCGATTGCTCGGAGCGCGATCCCAGCCTCACCGAATTGTACATTGTCGAAGGCGACTCGGCCGGCGGATCGGCAAAGCAGGGGCGCGACCGCCGCTATCAGGCCATTCTACCCATCCGCGGAAAACTGATCAACGTCGAGAAGGCCCGTCTCGACAAGGTGCTTCAGAACACAGAGATCCAGACCATGATTACCGCCGTGGGCACCGGGATTGGCGGCGGCGACCAGGAAGGCGCATTCAATATTTCCAAACTGCGCTACGGTCGCATCATTATCATGACCGATGCCGACGTGGACGGTTCCCATATTCGAACGTTGCTGCTGACGTTCTTCTACCGCCAGATGCCGGAGCTCGTGAAGCAAGGCAAGATTTACATTGCCTGCCCGCCGCTCTACCTGATCAAACGCAAGAAACGAGAGGAGTACGTGGACGATGATGCGCAACTCAATCGCATCCTCATCTCGTTGGGCGCTGAAGAGGTGAAGCTCAAGAATCTCGCGGATGGCAAAGTTTTTACCGCCTCCCAGCTCAAGGATATCCTCGAATTGCTCGAGAGGCTTGCCAAGTTCAGCGATGTCATCCGGCGTCACGGCGGAGACTTTGAAGAATACCTCCGCGAGCGCGACCCGAGCAACGGCGCGTTGCCCGCGTATCTCGTAAAGATTCGTGAGGGAAATATCGAGTGGGTCACTTACTTTCCTGGCGAGGCGGAAATGCGTGCCTTTCATGAGGAGAACCGTGATCTGAATCTTTTTGACGATGAGTTGGTCGAGGGTGGTGCAAATGGAGACACAGAACCGGCCGAGAAACCGAAGAGACAGGAAGGCGCTTTACGACGTCGCGCCAGTCTGGTCGAACTGCACGAATCCCACGCCGTCCAGAAGCTCATTACGGAACTGGCCAGAAAAGGTCTCAAGGTCGAGCACTTTTCCGACAGCGACCGTCCCATTTTCGAACTGGTGGAGGGCGAAGGCGAGAAGTCGGCGGTGCATGCGGTGTTTTCAATACCCGAAATCCTCGCTAAGGTTCTCGATATCGGGAAAAAGGGAATGCAAATCCAGCGCTTCAAAGGGTTGGGTGAAATGAATCCAAAGCAGCTTTTCGAAACCACAATGAACCCCGACAAACGCAAGCTCATGAAGGTTGATCTCAATGAAGACAATGCTGTGGAAGCCGATCGCATGTTCACGATCCTCATGGGCGACGTCGTTGAACCCCGGCGCCAGTTCATCGAGGACAACGCGCTTAACGCGCGGCTTGATGTCTAAAGCAGCCTGCCGGAGTCGAATTTCAGAATGACATTTGTGCACAAAATTGCGTGCGGCAATGAAGGCGCCTTCCCAGGCAGGCTGCTGGGACCGCGCTCCGAGCGGTTGCTAGGAGGGATTCTCAGGGAAATGGCGAGCAACAAGATTGCGCCAAATTCCGCAATGCGGGATGCGGGCTTCGAGAGAACAGTCTGATCGGCGCGTATGTATACCCACAATGAGCGTGTCGAGAAGGTCGACGTGGCCGACGAGATGTCTAAGTCGTTCCTGGATTACTCGATGTCCGTCATTATTTCCAGGGCGCTGCCGGATGCCCGTGACGGCCTTAAGCCTTCACAGCGGCGCATTTTGTATGCCATGCATGAGCTGAGCCTGTATCCGCCGCGCAAGCCCATGAAGTGCGCGAAGATTTGCGGTGACACGTCGGGCAATTACCATCCGCACGGGGAGGCGGTGATCTATCCGACGCTTGTCCACATGGCGCAGCACTGGGCCATGCGGGACACGCTCGTGGATCCTCAAGGCAACTTCGGTTCGGTGGAAGGCGATCCCCCGGCGGCCATGCGTTATACCGAGGCCCGGTTCACTTCGCTTGGCGGGACTCTTCTCGATGATCTCGAGAAGGATACGGTGGATTTCGTCCCCAACTACGACGAAAGGCTCACCGAACCCGTTGTATTTCCGGCATCTTTCCCCAATTTGCTAATAAACGGTGGCACGGGGATTGCCGTCGGCATGGCGACTAACATCCCACCGCACAATCTTAGCGAGATCATTGATGGGATTTGCGCTCAGATTGATGATCCGGACATCTCCGTTGAAGGTCTGATGCAATACATCAAGGGTCCTGACTTTCCGACGGGCTGCCTCATTCAGGGAAGCGGCGGTATCAGGTCCTATTTTGAGACGGGGCGCGGCTCGGTGCGAGTGCGAGCCCGCGTGGGCACGGAGGAGGTCAAGGGCGGACGTGAAAATATTATCGTCACGGAGATTCCTTTCGGCGTCAACCGCTCAGAGCTCGTCAAGCGTATTGCCGAGCTCGTCAACGAGAAGGTTCTTCAGGGCATCAGCGACGTTCGCGACGA
The DNA here is from genome assembly GCA_963810765.1 of uncultured Verrucomicrobiae bacterium. Taxonomy (GTDB): domain Bacteria; phylum Verrucomicrobiota; class Verrucomicrobiia; order Chthoniobacterales; family Terrimicrobiaceae; genus DASTFP01. The sequence continues at coordinate 77,146 of CAWEOV010000003.1, read as the reverse complement.
GTCCGACGAAAACACTCGCGTAGTCATCGAACTCAAGCGCGACGGAAATCCGAAGGTTCTGATCAACAACCTCTACAAGTTCACCGCGCTCGAATCCTCGTTCAGCGTCAACATGCTGGCCATTGATCACGGGAAACCGAAACTCCTGTCGCTCAAGGACGCCATTTCCTGTTACATCGAGCACAGGCGCGAGGTGGTGCTGCGCCGCACCCGCTTTCTTCTGAGGCAGGCCGAGGTCGAAGCAGAGAAGCTCGAAGGCTATCTCATTGCCCTGGCCAATCTGGACAGTTTCATCAAGATCATCCGCGATTCCCGCGACCGCGACGATGCCAAGAGGAAATTAATGGATCTCTCATGGACGCGCAAAGCTGTGGAGCATATCGGAATCCTTATACGCGATGACGCACGGATCGTGGAAGGGAAATACAAATTTACCGAGAAGCAGGTTGGTCACATCCTTGACCTGCGCCTCTATCAACTTACCGGCCTCGAGCGTGACAGCATCAAGACGGAATACGATGCTCTGCTAGAAGCGATTAAAGATCTTCTCGACATCATCGCCAAAGAGGCCCGTGTGCTAACGATCATTAAGTCCGAGCTGCGCGAAATCCAAAAGAAGCACGGAACTGAGCGCCGAACGCACGTTGTGGCGGCGGAAGGAGAGATCGCCATCGAGGATCTGATCGCCAATGAAGGAGTCATCGTCACGCTCACGCACAATGGCTTCATCAAACGCACGCTGGTAAGCGCCTATCGCGCTCAAAAACGCGGCGGCAAGGGCGTGATCGGGATGACTGCACGGGAGTCGGAGAACGTTGAGGACAGCGATTTCGTGGAGCATCTCTTCACCGCGACGACGCACGATTACCTGATGTTTTTCACCGAGAGCGGCCGATGCTATGTCGAGCGAGTATTTGAGATTCCAGAGGGCTCCCGCGCAAGCAGGGGCCGATCAATCGTAAACCTGCTCGAGCTGCGTAATGAGGAGAAAATCGCGGCCACGATCGGTATCCAAGGACAGAAGACCGATGAGGAAACTTGGAGCGACAACATGCATGTTGTCTTCTCAACGCGGAGCGGGATCGTGAAGAAGTCGAACCTCAGTGATTTCAAGAACATCCGCAAGGGCGGCATCATCGCCATCAAGATCGAGGAAGGCGACCGCCTCATCGATTGCAGGCTGACCAACGGGCAGGATGAAATCGTGCTTATCACCCATAACGGGATGAGCATCCGCTTCCATGAAGAGGAAATGCGTGACCAGGGTCGCGATACTGTTGGCGTCTGGGGGATTCGCCCCGAGAAAGGCGACTATGTTGTCGGCGCGGCTGTGTTAAACAAGGACGCGCAGCTGCTCGTAGCAGGAGAGAACGGCCTCGGAAAGCGCACAAGCTTCGAAGAATATCGGTTGCAAAGCCGAGGCGGCAAGGGGATCATCACGATGAAGACCAACGAGAAAACAGGCAGCGTCGCCGGGGCGCTCACTGTCCGGGATGCCGACGAAATCATGCTCATCACCAATAAGGGCAAGATGGTGCGTACCAGGGTCGCGGAAATCCGCGAGACAGGGCGCAACGCCCAGGGTGTGAAACTCATCGATCTCCGCGAAGGCGAGAATCTTCAAGCCATCGCCCCGGTGGTGAGCGACGCCGAGGACACGGAATAAGGACTGTTTTTCCGTCCCAGCGGTAAGGATCCTTCGTCCCTAGCGCACGATCGCTGCCGGCTCGTGCCAATTGGGCACTCAGCGCGCGCCCGTGCCGAGCCGGTCGGTTGGCAGGAATCTCAATTTCAGTGAAGCGATTTTCTTGTTCCAAGCGCTTTCGCCGTGACGAATCAATACGAGTTTGTGCATGGTATGACTGCCTTGCCTGCCCGCGGAGGACTACGAAGGTTGCCAGCGCGCGTTGGCAAGGCACGGCAAACGATGTTCAGCGCGGTGACTTTCAACATGCAGAATGGCCAGGTCTGGGATGAAGGGAATCCCGACGCGGCCGAGGTGAGTCTTGCTCGCGCGATCGCCTTCCTGCGCGAACAGGACGCGGACATCATCTTTCTCCAGGAGGTCGAGCGGGGCTACGAGGGCGGAAGGCAGGTCGAGCCGCCGCCCCACTACGAACGCCTGAAGAAGGACCTTGCCGCGTACGATTCGGTTTTCGGCTACCCGCGACCGAACAGAATGGAAATTCCCTTCGGTCTCGGGCTGGCGATATTCTCAAAGGCGTCTTTGAGGAATTTTTCTCGCAAAGACCTTCCACCGGCGGAAATCGCGTTTGAATTTGGGGGAGTATTGCGCAAGCCCTCGCACCGTCTCATGATCAGTGTCGAGACGGACCTCGAGGGGCGCGCATTGCGCCTGATCAACACTCATCTCCAGGCGTTCTTTATGATCAACGCCTCGAGCAATGACCATCACACTCAACGCGATCGCGTGGAGGTCGAGCTAAGAAAATGCACCGGCGCGACGCTGATGGGCGGTGACTTCAACTGTGCGCCGGGCGAGACGTTGATTGAGCAATTCAAACGCGCTGGTTTTCACCCATCGCAGAACACGAAAGTGACATGGCGAAGGATGCCGTTCGTTATCGATCATATTTTCTATAACTATGGATTGCGGCTCGAGGCTTGCGCGGTCATTCCCACCCCGGCTTCCGATCACCACGCGGTCCGCTCCGAGTTTTCCTTCGCCAGGTGAAGCTGGTTTCGCGAAATGCCAGTCTCTCAGGATCCTGTGCCAACATATTCGGCAGTGTAGGTGTCAAACTTGGATGTCTGGCCGACCTTAGGCGTGGTTTTCAAGTCGTAAACGTTGTTGCCGACGATCTGGTTGCTTTGCGTATCGTAGATCATTACTGCCGACTGGCCCTTGTTGAAGGATTCGTTCTGAGTCTTTACCGCGATGTAGCGGGTCTCTTTGGGCGCTTTAGCTTTCTTCGTGCCGGAGCCCGAGGCCATGGCCGCCTTTCTGGTTGCCTGTTGTTGCGCGGCAGCTCGTTGGGCCATGTAGAGTCGCGCGCGCTGCTCGGCGATCTTTCGCTGCCGCTCGGTCGCTTGGTGTTCGGCAATCACATAGGACACTCCCGCGGCGAGTGCGGCTGCTCCGAGCGCAGCGGGTACGGCGATCCGGGAATCGACGCCAGCCGCAGCGAGAGGAATTCCTACCGCCAGACCGGCGGCGCTTCCGAAAACCGCGGCGTTTCCTCCAGGGGAAAGATTTTCACAGCCAGAGGAAATCATCGCCAGAGAAACCGCCACAGCGGTCACTGGAAGCACTTTGGAATTCATAGGCCGGAAGCGCTACCGGATTCCGTCGGGCGTTGACAAGCATAAAACCAGGACTTGTCAAGGGGAGGGTATCGCTTCGGTGCGGGCTCCGTTTCGTCGGCACCAAGCGGCAGCTGCTGCGTTCCCTCGCCTTGCCGCTTCAAGATACCATTTCCGGGCCTCGGTGGGCTGCGGAGCGCCGGTCAGCCCGCCTTCGAGCGCCGTGGCGTAGAAAAACATGTTCATGGCGTTGCCTTGCGCCGCACCTTCCTTCCAAAGACCGAAAGCCCGATTCCGGTCGACTGGCGCGCCAAGACCGTTAACGTACATGACGCCCAAGTTCGCCTGGGCGTCCAGGAAGCCCATCTCCTTTGCCCGCGTGAAGAGGCGGAAGGCCTCGCCTACATTAGAATCCAAAAGACCCGGCACGCCCTTTTTGAGGAGATCGCCGAGCATATTCATTGCGTTGGGGTGGTTAAGTGCGGCGGCGGCGCGCAGCAGTTCAACGGCCTGCGCCTCGTTTTTCGCAATTCCCTTGGCGTGAAGCAGGCAGTCAGCGAGGGAGACCATGGCATCCGTGTCTCCCCCGGCAGCTCCTTGCTGAAACCATGCGACAGCGGCGGAAAAGTCGGGCGCCTCATTTCCGAGGCCATTGGCCATCATCAGACCGGCTTGGGTCATGGCCTCCGTCTGTCCCTGCGCTGCGGCAGCGGCAAACCATTTCAGGGCAGCTTGGGGATTGCTCTTTCGCAGCCATTCGCCCAGCAGCATCTGCGCGGATAGCACGTTGTGCTTTCCCGCCCGCTCGAGCGGCCCTTGCAGGATGGAAAATTTTTCGGGTGTAAGTGGAACCGCATTCGAACGCAGGCGCGCCGCGATCATTTCCATCTCTTCCTTGGGTCCCTTTTTTCCGGGAGACGCGTCGAGGGCCTTCGAGAAATTCTCAAAAGCTTCGGCGTCGTCGTCTCTCCTCTTGGCCTCTTCGGCAGCAAGCAGAAAAGGCGCGGACGGATCAGCCTCTTGCACGGGCTTTTCGCTGGTTTTCTCCTGCGCCGGGTTCTCGATAGACACCGTCTTTTCCTGGGTGAGAGCGGGCTCGGGGCGCGCGCCTGAAGTGGAAACCGCCGCTGGGCGCATGAGCCAGAATCCTGTTGCGACAAGGACGACAACGAATATCGCGCTCGAGCCGATGACCACGTAGCGCGCCGCAAAATGGGGTTTGGTGCTGATTGGCGGCGGGCGATTGGGAGTTTGGACCGGTTGCGAAACCGTGAGCTGGTGGGGCGCCGCGCTGCTGGACGACCTGCGGGGCGAAGGTTTCGCGTCAGGCCGCAGCGCGGCGACAAGCTCGGCGGCGCTTTCGTAAGCATCCCCCCGCTCGATAGCGCCGCGGAGAGCGGCATTGCCGTAAGCGGAAAGGCCTGGGAGCGGCGTCCAACGCCCTGCGGATTCCACGCGCATGCCACCCAGCAGCTCGTATCCAAGCATCGCCAGGACGCGCGGCCCCGTCTGTGATTCCGGCGCGAGGTTTAACCCGGCAACCACAGTTGCGTTCGTAGCATCAGCGGCCGCCTCTCTGGGATATTCACCTGGAAAAGCGACATTCAAGGCCGGGGATTCATCGAGTCGCTGATCGAAAAGTTCCGGGGGTTGGATGATGACGTCCCCAAGAGTCAGCGCGGGGCATGGCAGTGCGGCGCTCTGCAGCGCGTCAAGCTTGGCCGCAATGCGTTCCAAGAGAACCAGCGCTTCTCTCAATGGGAGTACGCGGCGTCGCTTCATGAGCTCGAGAAGAGTAAGTCGGGGAACCTCGCTTTTCCGAACCGGTCCAGATTCTTCGTCCGCGATGACTCCTGAGTGGCGATCCCGAGGAGTCCGCACGGTTTGCAAAGTTGCTTCCAGGGCGGCGCGCAGCTCGGCAGGGGTCTGAAAACGATCCTCGGGATTCTTAGCCAGCATTCGCCCTACCAGCGCCCGGATGTCCGGCAGCAGATCAAGCAGGGCATCCAGTGGGGGCGGTTTGGTGAGGTGTTGGGAAAGGACTTGCGCAAGAGAGCCGGAGAACGGCACGTGCCCGGAGAGCATTGTGAAGATTGTGGCTCCAAGCGAGTAGATGTCCGATCGAATGTCCACCTCCTGGCCATTGATCTGTTCCGGGCTGGCATAATAGGGAGTGCCATGAAACCCCGCGGCGGAAGCCTGTGCGAGAGCGGGACTGGTAAAGTTCCCTGCCAGGAATTTTGCGAGCCCAAAATCAACGAGCTTTGCCCTGAGCTCATCGTCTCCCGCCTCGATCAGCATGATGTTTGAGGGCTTGATGTCGCGATGCACGAGGCCCTGACGATGCAACGCAGCAAGCGCGCGGCAGACCTGGAGGGCGATCTCGATTGCTTTTGCGGGGTCGAGCCGGATGTGCTCGCGAATCTCTTGATCCAGCGTGACGCCCTCCACAAATTCCATAGCATAGAAAATCTCTCCGTCCTGCTCGCCCAGGTAAGTCACGGCGGCGACGTTTGGGTGACGGATTGCCGCCGCCACGCGCGCTTCGCGTTGAAAGCGCTCTCGGGTTACCTGATCGCCCAGAAGATCCGGGGTGATGATCTTGAGCGCGACATGGCGATGCAGGTTTGTATCGAGTGCTTTGTAAGTGACACCCATCGATCCACGTCCCAGAATACATGGGGTGCCGTCAGCCTGGAGCGCAATTTCGAAATGCCGATATCGGAGGTGCTTGATCATCCCTCGCGTGAAGAAACTATATTCAGGAAAGCTTCAGCCCACAATGCCGCCTTTCACGGGCAGCATGTGCAGTCGCAACGCGCTCCTAGTCGTTGAACCGGATTTCGTAGCTTTCGGTAGCGCGCGGGGTGTTCGCGCTCGGAGTAGCGGCCGCGGCCGGCGAATCCTGAGGGCGCGAAGACTGGCGAGGATCCTCATCCGCCCAGCTTACAATCCGTGCGCTGGATCCCTTGGGTGCCTGGAGAGGGGAGGCGGGTTCCGGGGCGCGTCGTCCGGCGTGGGACTGGCTCGCGGCCCGCGCGGAGGCGGCAGCCTGCATTTCCCGGAGAGCGGCCTGGCCGGGCATCTTCCACTCTCCGTCCACCGTCCCGCGCGCTTCGAAGACAACCGGTGGAACCTCGGGTGTCAGCGCGGATACTGAGTTGGGTCGCAGGCTTAGCTCAACCGGGATTCGGTAGGGATCCTGCTCGTCAAAAACATATAGGAATTTTCCGCGTTTGACCGATGCCGGACGGTAGCCGGGAAAGGTCGCGATGACATCCTGTTCGAAGCGCTTGGTCGCGTCTTCAAATTTCTTTTGGAGGGTCGAGACGGGCTGAATCTCGAGACCCGCCGGATGCTTAACCTCTTGGCTTTTCTCTCGCACTGCCTCGTCCCTTTCCAGCTCTGCGCGCCGGACTCTTTCGCGAAGCTCCGCGAGCTCGCTTTGCAAGCTGACATCTCCTCCTTCGCAGGACGCAAGCAAACACGCGTAAAGCAGAGCAAGCCCCATCAGCCCGAGACGGCGGCGCGGCGAGTTTTTTGTTTTCATAGGAAAAAAAGCCCTTACAAACACAATGAGCTGTTCCCAATCTCATTCCGATGCAAGCGTCATCTTTTTCGCCCTTTATCGTCTTTGCCTTTCTTTTCTCGATCGGCCTTGCCAGCCGGCTGAATGCCGAGGAAAAAGGCAAGCCAGAAGATGCCCCGCCTAAGGCGCCCTTCAATCCAAGCCAGGCTCAAAGCTCACGCCTGCCCCTTCCAAGCCCTTACGACAAGATGCTCGCAATCGAGGTCGCGGGCAAAGGAAAGAAAATCCAATGGGGAAGAGTCTATGACGCTGTGGCGATCGACGTGGATGCGAATTCCTGTCCGGACAAGCCTTCGGCCGCTCTCGCGTTAGGAGTCAAGATCGCCGACGGACTTGTTGCGGTAAAATCGCAAAATGTCGAAAAGCTGAATTCGTGCGCGACCCAGATCGAATCGATCGCAAAAAAACTCGGCGCGGGTGACGAAGAGCTCAGGCGTGCACGCCTTGTTCGTGAGAACGCCAACAAGGGAAAGTGGCTCGATGTTTTTCTCGAACTGGGATTTCTGCAGGCGGACATCATGAAAATACTCAATCGCAAGGAAAATGCCGATGATCGGAAATTGATCATCGCTTCGGGTTGGATGCAAGGCGCTCGACACATCACGTATTACCTTATAGAAAACTATGATCCGGACATTTCCAACGTGCTGAGGGAACCGCTGCTTGTTGGGGAACTCGGCAAGGAAATCAAGGAACTGCCGGCTGAAAGCCTGAAGCACCCTCGCGTAAAGACCCTGCCATTGGCATTTGAAGAGGCTTTGCCCCTTGTCTCCGTAAGCAAGGACCAGGCCGTGTCCAAGGAAAACGTGGCGAAGCTGAAAGCGATTGCCGACGCGGCGGTGAAATCCGCGCTCGACCAATGAGAGAACCCGGACGAACAAGAAACAACAAAAGATGAACGCGAGGATTTCGTGCGCATTGTGGCTGGCAGTTGTCGGTTTGTTACGCGTAGACTTGGCGTGTGCCGACCCCGCCGAGGCGGAGGATACAGCCTATCGGATGGCAAGAAAATACACCGAGAAGAGTTTTGCCATGGCGCCCACCGACCATTCGGGCGTCTGCGGAGGCGGGACCGCCATCGAGTTTCTAATTCCAGTGAACAAGGGGCTCGACTACGTCTTTCTCGTCGGCACGGACCTCGCGGCGCGCGACGTCGATATCTACGTCTATGATGACGTGGGAGGGCTCATCCTTGATGATCGCCGGCCCGGAAGGCTGGCGGGCGTCCAATTCCGTTCGAGCTACAATGGCACGACCAAGGTTTACATGCATATGGCAAGCTCAATCGGCCTGGCGTCGTGGTATGTGCTGGTTGGCCGCCGCGGCTCGATCAAGCCGGAAACGGACCCTCCCCAATACTAACGTGACGGGCGGCCGCGCCGGTTCGGCGGGAGACCAGCCTGAGGGCAGTCCGGCTGCTCCCGAGATATTCTCGCCCTGAGACATTTGCCAATATTCAGCCATGAAATCCCGATTAATTCTTTTGTCAGCAGTTGCCGCAGGGATGTGCTTTTCCGCTTCCTGCACCAAAACTTATTACATCGATCGCACCGTGTACGTGGAACCCAAACCTAAGCCCAAGCCAGTCTCGCGAGTGACTCCCAAGCCTCGGCCGCGGGTGGATAACCCGGACTCCTTTGACGCGGTCACCAAGCCTACAACCTACAGCTACTGAAGCGTGGCAGCGCTGCTACGGCGCTTTAGACTAGATGCTAGGGCCGCGCAAGTGCCTTTTTGATGCGCGGCCTTTTGATCGTCTTTGAAGGCGGCGAGAGCCGCGTCGAGGAACTGCCCAAGGACGTTTTGCATGTCGCGCAGGATCGGGACAGCCGCCTTGTCGTCCAGCATGCGGGCTGCGTTTCCAATGCGCTGGCGGTCCTGGAGTGGAACGAGGCGCACAGCACCTGGCTGTTGTCGCTGGCCGGTGGAGTGGCTGCGCCGGCCATCACGCTACGTAATGGCAGCGCTGTGTCGAAGCGTCTGCTCTTGAACGACGGCGACAGCCTGAATGTTGGATCATCAATCCTCTTGTTTCGACGGCTTCCCGCGCCGCCGCTTTTTCGCGGAAAGCCATGCGCGGAGATCCCGTTGCGCAATGTGTCGCGTTTGTGCTTCGGTCGTGTGGGAGAGGCCGCACTAGAGGGAGAGGAAGTTGTACTCCTGGATTCAGAGGACCGCCGGGTTTCAAGGCGACATGTGCTGCTCTGGCGCCAGGACAAGGATTTTCTGGTGCGCGACGAGAGTCCAACAGGGACGTTTCTCAACGGACAGCGTTTCGAAAGCCACCAGCTTGTGGTTGGTGATCGTTTCCAGATCAGCGGATACAGCTTTGAGTTCACCGGAATATCGTTACGTCGCACACGGCCGAGGATTGGCGGCAAAGTCGAAGCTCTTGGAGTCGGGTTTCGTGCCGGCGGCCGGGCGATTCTTAGCGAGGTCACCCTGCATATCGAGCAATGCTCCTTTTCAGGAATACTCGGCGGAAGCGGCCAGGGGAAGTCCACTTTGCTTAACGCGCTGTGCGGGATAAATCCCGCGACGACTGGCACCGTCCTCATCGAAGGACGATCGATCGTTGATGCGGCTGGGATGGGTGCGGCGCGCATTGGATTCGTGCCGCAGGACGACATCGTTCATCCCGAACTGCGCGTGGAGGATGCGGTGCTCTTTAGCGCGCGGCTGCGTTTAGATCCTCGCATCCCCTTACGCCCAACCTGGCTTTTGGTCGATGAAACGATCCAGCGTCTCGGGCTAGGAGAACATCGCCACAAGCGGATCCTTCAACTTTCCGGAGGACAGCGCAAACGCGTAAGCATCGCGACGGAGTTGCTCGACAAGCCCGCCGTGCTCTTCCTGGACGAACCCTCTTCCGGATTGGACCCCGCCACCGAGTTCGCGCTGATGAAGATCTTGCGCGGCCTCGCGGCGCACGATTGCACTGTGATTTGTACGACGCACGTGCTTGGTCGTGCCTATTTGTTCGACAAGATCATCTTCATCCACGGCGGCCGAGTGATTTTTGATGGCGCTCCCGACCACGCGTACCAGCATTTTCAGGTCGAGAGCCTTGACCAGGTCTACGTGCGGCTTGCCGAGGAAGGACGCACGGGCGATGAATGGGCCCAGGATTTCAAGTCAACGGGACCAGAACGTCCGTCTGCCGATGAAGTCCCCCGCGAACCGGACATTTCCCTGCTGGACGAGATTCCGCAGGCACGCCGGTTTCGCCCGGGATTCTTCCGTTCGCTCAAGGTCTTGATCGAGCGGCAGTGGAGCATTTTGGCGGCGGACAAACTGAATGTGCTCTTCCTGCTTGCCCAGCCGGTGCTTATTGCCATGCTCGTCGGGTGGGTGGCGGAGGACTATGTATTGCGGATGTTTCTGTGCGTGGTTGCCACTCTGTGGTTCGGCTGCAGCAACGGCGCACAGCAGATCATCAAGGAGCTGCCAATTTTTCGTCGCGAGCGAATTTGCGGCCTCGGACTGAACGCTTACCTCTTTAGTAAGTATCTCTTCCTGGGCGCCATCACGGCTCTCCAGGCTTTCCTCTTGCTGATCATCGTCCAAACCACGTCGCATGTCGTTCGGCCGGCAAAGCTGGCTCCGGGAGAACTCTACGCAGAGTTTCAGTCGGCCACCGCGCCAAGAAGCGTCGTTCCATTGTCGTCGGGTGAGGAAGCGAGTTTCGAGGCTGTCGACAGGCATGAGGACGGCGCCAAGCCGGGCGCAGTTCCTGTGCCGGCGGCCACGCCAAAAGCGCGAATCGTGGGCCACGTAGAATGGTCGCTGGCGGCTTGGATCGGATGGTTCTTCGAATTGCGCTGGAACCTCCGCGACGCAGTGGAAGCTGCGTCCAAGTCCTTGGCGGGGGTGCTTGGAGTAACGGTTTTTTTGAAGTTGCTCGCGCTTGCGGCTACGGCGCTTGTTGGAGTGGCCATCGGATTGACGGTTTCAGGTCTCGTTCAGAACAGCGCGCAGGCGGTCATGTGGGTGCCTCTTTTGCTTATTCCGCAGATACTTTTCGGAGGCGTGGTGCTCAGTTTGCCCGAATTGTCACGCGGTGCGCGCGCCGCCTGCATGGTGATCCCCAGTTTTTCGTGCGAGCGACTCATGGATGTCTCGAATGTTTATGGGCAGGCGCTGCCGCTTTTGAGCAATCGAACCAAGTTGCCGCTTTTTCTCACGCCGGGTGAAAAGGATACAATCCAGTGGAGCGTGTTAGGGAGGGACTACAGTGAGTCTTATGACGAGCTCTCTCCGGCCAATACTTCCTGGCAGAATCTCGCAGTCTTTCCGTTTGCGGCGGGTCGCCACAGGCACGCATACACGGAGGTCCAGACAAGCGCCGGATCGCGGAAGCGGATTTATAACGAAACGACCGAATCGCGCGACGACGTGCGCTACTCCAAGGGGCGCGTCTTTCTCAATCTTGCGCCGGTCGTCTCTTCGTGTCTCGTCCTCGGAGCCTGGATTGCCATTTGTTATGGCGGAACGCTTACGGCGCTTGCGATTCGCCAGAAGGGAAAATAGGCCTTGTCAAGTCCACCGCTCAAATTTATCGAGGAGTTCGAGGGACCCGAGCGTGAACGTCGATCAGATAAATTTCACAGCGGTTGCACAGATTCTCGCCGGTCTCGCGCTCCTGTTTTTTGGACGCAAGCTCTTCTGGTTGTTCGTCGGTGTCATCGGTTTCCTGGCCGGGATGGAATTTGGCGCGGAGATTGTCAAGGGCCAGCCCCAGGGAATAATCCTTTTGATCGCGATCGGGGCGGGGCTCGTTGCCGCGATTCTGGCCATCTTCCTGCAACGCTTGGTCGTCGCAATCGCAGGGGGCATCGCTGGCGGCCTGATTGCGATGCGTATTGCCGTCATGCTGGGAGCGAGTACAGAATCCCTTCAGTGGATCGTCTTTTTCGCCGGTGCGTTGCTGGCCGCAATTCTCGTCTCAGCGGTGTTCGACTGGGCTCTCATCGGACTCTCCGCGCTGATCGGCGCTAGCCTCGCTTCCGAAGCTCTTCCGTTTGACCACGGCGCAAAATTGATCGGCGTCGCCGTTCTCTTCGTATTGGGCTTGCTTGTGCAGACGAGGATGTTTGGGTTCACCCACGCTTAGGGGTCGAGATCGCAAGGTTCTTCGAGGGGCAGAGGCCCACTCAAATTATGCCGCAAGACAAACCACGTATACGCCAATTTTCATTTTGACACCATCAGGTGCTTTGGTAGGCTACACATCCCTTCTCTTTCAGGGCAAAGACGCTAACCGTTTCCGCTAGTCGTTGAGACGGCTGGGGTCTTATACCCTTTTACAGGCGGGAATAAACGCATATGCGCCATGTTCACTCATTCGGCTTCGCCACCAACGCCCATGTAGCTCAGTTGGTAGAGCACGTCCTTGGTAAGGACGAGGTCACCGGTTCAATCCCGGTCATGGGCTCCATTGCAGAACAGGCGCTTGCCCAAATCTAACGCACCCAAAAGATGGCTAAAGAACAGTTCAAGAGAAACAAACCGCACGTCAATATCGGCACGATCGGCCACGTAGATCACGGCAAGACCACGCTTACGGCAGCGATCACAACCGTGCTGGCCAAGTCCGGAAAGGCGAAGGCTACGAAATACGAGGAAATTGACGCCGCTCCTGAAGAGAAGGAGCGCGGGATTACGATCAACACCGCACATGTCGAATACGAGACCGACAAGCGCCACTATGCGCACGTTGATTGTCCCGGCCACGCCGACTATGTGAAGAACATGATTACCGGTGCGGCGCAGATGGACGGGGCGATCCTCGTGGTGAGTTCCGCCGATGGCCCTATGCCGCAAACCCGCGAGCACATCCTTTTGGCTCGCCAGGTTGGCGTGCCCTCGATCGTTGTCTTCATGAACAAGGTGGACATGGTTGATGACAAGGACCTTCTTGATCTTGTTGAAATGGAAGTTCGCGAGCTTCTCAGCAAATACGAATTCCCCGGTGAGACCATCCCAATCGTCAAAGGCAGTGCCCTCAGGGCGCTCGAGGGCAATGCCGAATACGAGAAGGCGATCACGGATCTCATGGCCGCCGTGGACGAATACATCCCGACTCCTGAGCGGCCAAAGGATCAACCCTTTCTAATGCCCATCGAGGACGTGTTCAACATTGAAGGTCGCGGCACTGTTGCCACCGGCCGCGTCGAGCGTGGCGTTCTAAAGAAGATGGAGGAGGTCGAAATCGTTGGCATCCGGCCGACGGCCAAGACGACGGTCACGGACATTGAGATGTTCCGCAAGCTTCTGGACTCCGCCGAAGCCGGCGATAATGTCGGAGTGCTTTTGCGCGGCGTGAAGAAGGAGGACATCGAACGCGGCCAGGTCATTGCCAAGCCCGGTACGATCAAGCCGCACAAGAAGTTCAAGGCGGAGATCTATGTGCTAAGCAAGGACGAGGGTGGCCGCCACACACCCTTTTTCTCCAACTATCGTCCGCAGTTCTATTTCCGCACGACGGACGTGACCGGCACGATCAAGTTGCCCGACGGCGTCGAGATGGTGATGCCTGGCGACAACGTTTCCATCGAAGTGGATTTGATCAATCCCATCGCGATGGAAAAGACGATACGCTTCGCCATTCGCGAAGGAGGTCGCACGGTCGGTGCCGGACGCGTCGCCGAAATTCTGGACTAAACTCGCGTCTATTTCCCGAAAGGACAGTAGCTCAATTGGTAGAGCAGCGGTCTCCAAAACCGCCGGTTGGGGGTTCGAGTCCCTCCTGTCCTGCGGAACACAAACAACTATCCAAGCATAATGATCAGAAAAGTCCGCAAGTTCATTGGCGAAGTTCGCGTGGAACTCAATAAGGCTCAGTGGCCTTGGGATGCTAACGAGAAGGGGTTCAGACGCTACAAGGAGCTTGCGGATTCCACGATGGTGGTTCTCATCGCTATGCTGATCCTTGGCGGATACATTTCTTTTTTTGACTTCATCCTCATCAACGTCGTCGGCTTTTTGACGAAATCGTAAACAATGGCAATTGCGCCACGAGACCAATGGTATGTCGTGCACGTTCTCTCCGGTCTGGAGCAGAAGGTGCAGGAAAATCTGATTCGCCGCATCAAGCTGGAGGAGATGTCGGACTACGTTTTTGAAGTCCTCATTCCCACGGAGCGGGTTCAGGAAATCAAGCGCGGCAAGAAGACCGAGACCACGCGCAAGTTTTTCCCCGGCTACCTCATCGTGAACATGAACCTTCTCGACGAGAACAACCAGCTCGTGGATAAGACTTGGTATTTCATCAGGGACACCGACGGCGTGATTGGATTCGCCGGCACCAAGGATCGGCCAATTCCGATGCGGGAGAAGGAGGTCGACAGCCTTCTCGCTCAAGTGAGAGAGCGCGAGGATTCCGTCAAGCCGAAGATCAGCTTTGAGGTGGGCGACAAGGTTAAAGTGGCCGATGGGCCGTTCCAGAACCAAAATGGAGTCGTTGAAGAGATCGATCCCGAGCGCGGGAAACTTCGTGTTTCGGTGACTATTTTTGGTCGCGAAACGCCCGTTGACCTCGAATACTGGCAGGTTGAAAGGGCCTGAAATCGTGCCGGCGAGAGGGTGATTTCGGGGACAAACATTTCGGCTTGCCTTATAAGAGGGAAAGGCGGTTAAATTCAAGCATGCTCCCCCTATTTCTCGCCGGCGGCGCCTTCCTCGGGGCGATCACGCAGCCCGAACCCGAGCTCTACAATCACACGCTTCGCGGGGAGCGAATTCTCGCCAAGGAAGTTGTCTGCCGGAACAGATGGGGGACGCCAATGCTGCCCGATGGAAAAGGAGGCTACAGTTTGATTGCTCCGATCAATCCGGAGTTTATCGCCCAAAGCCTTATTCAGCCTCCGATTACTGGAGGGCCTGTCTTTCGACCCGCCACTGTATCTCTCGCGGGGGAGCCTCAAGGTCCGTAGAATTTGGATCCCTTGCCGCAATTTGCCGACATCTCTTGCGTCGCAAGAACACTTAGATAATTGTCTCAGTGCAATATCCCCTCCTTCTTATCTGCAGTCTGGTGCTTGTCGCATGCGTCCATCGCGAGAAGATGGCCGTTGGCGATCGGGTTCCTTTCGATCAGCGCCTGATTAATTTCCAATCATTGCACAACAGCGCGCGGACCAAGGAACTGCGGGCCTACTTCACCAAGGATGCTAAGATTCAGTCGCCGCTGACGCCGCGCCTGGCAAGCCCCGAAAAATACCTGCAAGCACTGGCTGCCGAACCCTATTATCTCGCTTTTACAAGGACGGAGGTCGTTTATTCGCTGCCGAGACGCGCGGCAACGCGCAGCGACGTTTTTGCCAGCGCTCCGGGACGCTTCAACCTTAAGGAGCGTGTGACAGTCGACTGGCGGGTGGAGGACGGCTATTGGCGCATCTCGAGAATTCTCTTTTCAGACTGGTCGCCCATGGTGGGCACCTGGCGCCACAGCGGATTGAATCGGGAAGGCACCATAGAACTTCGTGTCCTTCCGGATGGAAATTATCTTGTTTTCCTCGCTGAGGACACCTCGGCGCCCGCGTTCCGTGGAAGCTATCGCCTGGAGGGCAATAAGATCATCCTTTCGGACACTTCGTCAAACGACCCGCAGAAACTGCAAAGCGGGGAGGGAAGTTATCTCTTTGTGCGCACAGCGACCGGTGTGGATCTGCGCAAGGTCCAGGACGAGAACGCCTGGCGGGCCGAACGCTTCGAGGGTGTTTGGTCGGCAGCTCGGTGATTCGCGAGATGCTGAGGGATGGAAAATGGAATGTTTTGGTCCAAGAGTCGAAGACCGTCTTCGCCACAGCCGACGGCCCGTTAGAAAAGGCCGCCACAGATGAAGGGCTGCGCGTCTGGAATGTGGAAAAAGCACCAAATCCACCTAGTCTCCAACGCGCAGCAGGTGCTCCCACTGGCGAAAATCACCCTTGAATCCGATACTCTCGGCTGGGTGCCATAGATGCCTCAGAAGTTCGTCCGACGGCTCGAAGGTGAGTACCGACCTCGCCGCCGCCGTGTTGCGTTACCAAATTCGGAGGCCCCTTTTCAAAGCGGCCTGAGAGCGCGCGAATCCGGCTTGTTCACAAACCGGTAGCTCTGGCTGGGCACCAGCGCCCGAGCTCTTTCCTTCGGGCTCGAGCTGCCGCTATCTCGCCTGCCGGCGTTTGTGAACAAGCCTACCCGGTGTCCTTTTCGTTGAAGCAAAGTATTGCCATCTATTTTAATCCCCGGTGTCTTTTTTCATTGAGGCAACACGTTGAACGCCTCTGCAATTTTCTTTCCCACTGCGGCTTGCTCCCCCTCGCTAACTATATGAGAATAGTTCTGCAAGATTAGTTTTCCACCGTCCCTGTGCCCTTGAAGGCTTGCCAGTACTCTTTACTCCCTTTCTTAGCGCCTCGGTCACGAACATGCGCCGGAAGCTCCGCTGCGAGAAGGCGGGGAAGCTTAATCTCCTGCAAGCGTTCGCGACGGCGACTTTCGCGTGCTTGATGCTGAAAACCGAATTGTCTGGCTTGCTGCCAGTGATGGCGCGCCTGCGCTCGAGAAGCGGTCTGGCTTGCGGGTAAATTGGGATTGTAAACGGTTCCTGCGTCTTGATGCGCAAAACCTGTATCGTGTCAGAGCTAAAGTTCACGTCGCGCCAGCGCAGATTCGCAAGCTCGCTCTGTCCTAACCCGAGAACGCCTTCGCCCTCGACGAAATCTGCGGTTTCGTGCCGCGTGTCGGCAAACTCCTGTTCACGGATGCTCTGCACGATTGAGCGGAATTGCTCAACGCTCGGGACAAGGCGAACCGGAGTAGTCGGCTTTTTGCGCTTCCAGACAGCATCCTTCGACTTTTCATGCGTGCCAGGGATCTCTAAAATGGCGCGGTCTTCCAGTGCCAGCTGGAAGCAGTTTTTTACCAATCCGAGCACAAAGTTGTGATAACTCGATCCGGCGCCCTCGGTGACGTCCGTGATGAAAGTTCGGATGTCTGACGGCTTTACCTTGCTGATCTGAATATCCGCTCCATCCGGCCAGCGGTCTTTGATAAGAGCAACAACGCGTTCTTTGTTCTTGAAAGCTCTCGGGGCCATGCCGCGGGATGCCTTGAGTAAGGTGTCAGCGTAGTTGGCAAGCGTCTTGCGGCGTGCCTCCTTGTCGAGCCGCTCCAAGCTCCTCATGGTGTCGCGGGCTTCCCGTTTCGCCGTCGTTAAGTCCGCGGCCTTCAATTTTTGCCAGGTAGGTTTGCCCTTAATCGAACCTCTTGCGTAGAAGCCCCCGGTGCGATACCTGTAAACGCCTTCTGCAGCACGAACGAACCCTTTTCTTGTGAACTCATCTTTTCTAGTCTCCTCTCATTTGCGCCTACACTATAGCGTAGAAAAGTGCTGTAGAAAGCAAAGACCTGTTGTCTTCGTAAGAACATATAAACCAGACATTTACGGGCAGGTAGCTCAGCGGTAGAGCGGCAGTCTTACACACTGTTGGTCGGGGGTTCGATCCCCTCCCTGCCCACCATTCTTTCGCCAAATACTCGCTTTCAGCGGGCTTTCCGTTCTACGCGGGTCTCCCGCAATTGACATTGTCGATCTTCGCGGGAGAATCACGGTATGAGGAGAAGGTGCGTCACTATACAGCGGAGGGGGAGGTATTCGCGGCAAGAGGTCGCATCCGCGGCACTTGAACTCAGGGAGACCGCTGGGGAACCCACGGCGCTGGCTTTCGCGTTCGTAACTCCAGACTACATTCCTCATATCGAGGAGTTCAGCGAAATGGTTCGCGTTGACGGCCATGTTATTGAACTCGTGGGCGCCACTGGCGCGGGGTTTACGGTGGATGGGGAAGAGAACGAGGAAGGCGGAGGCTTTGTGTTGCTTGCGCTTGGTGCGCGCAACGGCGCTTTCGAAGTCCGAGCGTTCGATCAGACGCGTGTGGAAGAATCGACGGAACCCGCCTTCTGGCGCAAGCTTTGCGGGGTGATGAGCCCGGGCGCATGGATTGCTCTTACCAATCCCTTCAGCTTCGATACGGAGCGCTGGCTTGCAGAATGGAACGCAGCATGGCCCGACGTGCCGTGTGTGGGCGGATTAGCGTCCGGATCCAATGACGGAGAGGATGTTGGAGTCTTCCACAACGGAAGGCTTTTCGACGCCGTTCTTGTCTCGGTGACGGGCCTGCGCTTGATGTCCATCGTCAGCCAGGGATGCCGTCCAATTGGCGAACCCCTCACTGTGACGCGCGCGGAAAGCAATGTCGTTTACTCGCTTGGCGCTCGTCCGGCGTACGAGGCGCTGGAATCTGCTTTCGAAGGCCTCACCGAGGGCGAAAAGGCCGGAGCCAAAGGGAATTTGTTCGCCGGGCTCGCCGGGACCGAGTACGTGGAAGACTTCAAGCCAGGCGACTTTTTGATTCGTAATATCCTTGGTGCCGACCCGAATTCCGGTGCGGTGGCGATTGGAGGATTTCCGCGCGTTGGCCAGACCTTGCAGTACCAACTTCGCGACAGGAATGCCGCTGATGCCGAGTGGCGCGCCGTGCTGCGCGGCGCCGCCGCGGAATCAGGCCGTTCGCCGCTTGCCTCGCTGCTCTTCGCATGTTCCGGACGGGGATCCCGTCTCTTTGGCAGCAAGAGTCACGATGCCGGCTTGCTCGAGGAGATTCTTGGTCAGCACGCGAGCGCGGGATTTTTTTGCAATGGGGAGATCGGTCCGCTCGGTGGTCGCAACTATATTCATAGCTACAGCGCGACAGGCGCATTGTTCTTCGACGAGGAACAGGAAAGGTGACCGGAAGCGGCTCGTTTCAAGATTCGTCCTCTTCCTCCTCGTCAGGACCTTTTCCGCCTTGCTGCTGCATCGTTTCCAGCACGTCAGACATGTCCTCGACCTCGTCCCAAACCTCCCGGCTTACAAAGATGGGGGCTTTCTGCTGCGTTGCCATGGCGAGGCAATCGCTGGGCCGCGAATCAAGCTCGATGATCTTCCGCTGCTGAAGTTCGTTTTCGGCCGTAATGATGAGGCGGCCAAAATATGTTCCGCTCTTGAGGTCATTGACGATGACTCGATCGACCTTGGCACCGACAGCGGCAAGGATCAAGGCCATCAGATCGTGGGTAAGCGGACGCTCCTTCGAAGCGCCATTCACGAACATGTTAATCGCACTGCCTACGCTCGGATCGACATAGATCACGAAGATCTTCTCTGCGTTGCCAATGAACACAGCCACTCCCGCATTCGTTGGAATGAGCGCTTTGATCTGCACTTGGACCACATCCTTGCTCATGGGGCAAACGTATCAGGTAACGATTGGCTGGGCAACTGCGTCACTCCCACGGGCGAAAGCGAGGTAGGCTCGGGAAAGCGTAACATAGCGCTCCGCCCATCTGCGAATGCCAGACTGCTCTTGCTCGCTCAACGCTCTCCTGACCGCCGCCGGAGATCCAAGAACCAGCGACCCCGGCGGGATTTCGGTGCCCATTGTCACCGTGGCGTTGGCTCCAATGATGCAGCGGCGGCCGATCTTTGCGCCATCGAGGATTATCGCCCCCATGCCGATCAGCACTTCATCCTCGACTTCGCAGGCGTGCACGATCGCCTTGTGCCCCACCGTCACCCACTCGCCAACGATCGCCGGCAGATTATCCGCGACGTGGACAACAGAACCATCCTGAACGTTGGAATGTGCCCCGATAACAATGGGCGCAATGTCGCCGCGCAACGAACACCCCGGCCAAATGCTTGCTTCTTCGCCGATGGTCACATCGCCAACGACAAACGCGCCTTGCGCAATGAACGCCGAGGACGCCAAACGCGGTGAGCGGCCGAGAAACATGGCAATCTGCTCTTCGAAAGTCATTCGTGCTATATATCCGCCTCCGCGCCCGTCTGCAACTCCAGGCGGCTTCAGCTTCGGCAGGCGATTCGGCAAAACAATTTGTCGCGTTGAATTGTTGACAGGCAGAAAGAATTCAAGGCATACTTAATCCCGTCTCAGACCAGCCCCCATCAATTTTCCTTTCACCCAAATGAACAAAGTCGAACTCGTCTCCTCCGTCCAAAAAAATCTCGGAACCAGCAAAGCTGATGCTGAGCGCGCCGTGAATGCCGTCATTGATGGCATCAAGGCGGGCGTCAAGAAATCCAAGACGGTTCAACTCATTGGATTTGGCACATTCAAAGTAGCTTCCCGAAAGGCCCGCACAGGAGTGAACCCCAAGACCGGCCAGAAGATCAAGATCAGGGCCTCGAAGACGGTCAAATTTGTCACCGGCAAATCCTTCAAGGAGCTCGTGTAGGGATTTCCCCCCCGCACCGAGAAAACCCGTTTCGCTAAAAGGCAAAACGGGTTTTCTCATTTTTAGGTGTTTTTAGCCATGGAGATTGGATATTGTTAGAAGCTTCTAATCCCCTATGAAAACTCCCATTAAAATTGCTGTCACGGGCGCGGCCGGCCAGATCGGATATTCGCTGCTTCCCCGAATCTCTTCGGGCGGTCTCTTTGGACCGGATCAACCCGTCGAACTGCACCTGATCGAAATACCGCCGGCTCTTAAACCTCTTGAGGGTGTCGTGATGGAGCTGCATGATTGCGCTTTTCCGCTGCTGCGAAATGTGATTGCCACCGCGGATCTTGCCGAGGGATTTCGCGGCGTTAGCTGGGCGCTACTCGTTGGGAGCGTGCCTCGGAGGGCGGGGATGGAGCGAAAGGACCTGCTCGGCATCAACGGAAAGATATTTGTGGAACAGGGTCGGGTCATCGCGGAGCACGCTGCGTCCGACGCTCGGGTGCTCGTCGTTGGTAATCCGTGCAATACGAACTGTTTGATCGCAATGAGTAATGGGAAGGATTTGCCATCGGATCGTTGGTTCGCGATGACGCGCCTCGATGAAAACCGCGCGAGAACGCAGCTTGCGCTTAAGGCCGGCTCTCACTGGCGGCACGTTAGCAACGTGGCCATTTGGGGCAATCATTCGAGCACGCTTTATCCAGATTTTTTCAACGCGCGCATCGAAGGCAAACCTGCGACCGACGTGATTGAGGACCGGCAATGGCTCGAGACCGACTTCATCAAAGCGGTCCAGCAGCGCGGCGCGGCGGTCATTCAAGCGCGCGGCGTTTCTTCGGCAAAATCGGCGGCGCATGGCGCGATCGAATCCGTGCAATCAATTGTCAATGCGACTCCAGGGGATGATTGGCACAGTGTGGCGCTTTGTTCAGACGGCAGTTATGGAATCGAGAAAGGCCTTATTTGCTCGTTCCCGACGCGATCGGATGGCGCAAGAGTCGAGATCGTGCAGGATGTGCCTCTCAACGATTTCGCCAAGGCGAAGGTTGAGGCGACCGTAAACGAATTGAAGGAAGAGCGAGCGATGGTAGCAGAGTTGCTCCCCGGCTGAATTGGGGCAGCTAATCCCTCAAAAAAGGTCTCATGCGGCAGGGCTGCCTTCTTGGGCAATTTGTCTGGCGAATTCGGCGATCTGAAGGATGTCCGCGGTTCCCGGCGATCTTGCCGGAAGCATCGAGGGCGCCTCAAGTTCCTGGCGCCGAATCTCGCCTCCTTGCCAAATCCACGCATCGGCGCCAAACGGCCCGACCAGCCGTGGATCGCTCCAGGTGTGAATGGAAAGCAGCCGCGGATTGATGGCTGCGGCAAGGTGCATCGGTCCACTATCCACGCTCACCACGAACGCGGCGGCACCAACCAGCCAGATCATCTGTCGAATTGTCGTTTGATTGAGGAGATTGATTGTATTGCCTGGCAACTCTCTCTGCATCTTTCCGACGCCAGCCAAGACGACGGTCATTGGACGGACGGCGCTACAGAACTCAAGGACGTGCGCTTGGGAGAGCGACTTTCCTTCACCCCGGGCAAACGGATGAAGAAGGATGAACGCGCGATTTTGAAGGGACGCATCGAGCAGTGTTCCCGCGGGAAGCGGAAATACAGGAGTCGTGACTTTTGGCAGACCAAGGGTCTCCAGGATTCGCAGATACCTGAGCACAGAATGCTCTCCGCGGCGCACCGGCGTGATGTCGTCGTAAAACCACCTTGCGCCTTCGCGCGCGTCAGCCATACCCACGCTTCGCTCCGCCCGGCTTAAGCGCGACATGAGGGCGCTTCTAAGCAATCCTTGCAGATCCAGTGCGACGTCGGGACGAAGGTCTTCGAGTCGAAGCGCCCATGGGATGGACCGGAGCATTCCGGCAATACCGCGAAACTTTTCGCGGGGGAACGTAATTGTGCTGTCGATCACGGGATTGTCTTTCAGGAGCGGTTCCCACCGTTCGTCCACGAGCCACGTGATTCTTATATCGGGCAAGAACTCCTTCAGCGCGGCTGCGCAAGGGATGGCGTGAATAATGTCGCCGAACGAGCCCGGTTTGATGAGCAAGAGCGTCTTCAGTTGCGCCAAACGCGTGCGTGGAAGTATTTGGAAATCTAGCGCCCCACCGCGAGACGCTCTGCGAGCCGTCGAGGCAAGCCGGCTTCGATGATCGCCTTCTGAGCGCCGGCCAAATCGTATTCCAGGCGTCGCAGTTGGACCTCGTTGCTGCTTGTGTCGTAGATGCAATAGGCGGCGCGCCAGTCTCCATCGCGGGGTTGTCCGACACTGCCCACATTGATGAGATACTTTTTTCCGTGTTGCAGCGCGAGAACGTCGAGGGGGATGATTCTCACGCTCCCGTCGCGAACGTACGCTTTCGGAGAGTGGGTGTGTCCGATGAAGCAAAGAGCGGTATGCTGGTAATTGAAGCTGGCGGCCGCGTCGAGCTGATTGAAGACGTAGCCCCATTTGTGCGGAGTGTCCAAAGTCGCGTGAACGATTGTGAAATCTCGCACCTGGCGTTGAAGGTGCAGCGAGCGCAGCCATTCCTTATCTTCCTTCGAGAGCTGTTCGCGCGTCCAATTGATCGCCTCCTCAGCGAGAGGGTTAAAGCCTTCCTGATCACCGAGCATCGAGGCTTGTTCGTCATGGTTGCCTTTGACGACCGGGCATTCCAGCTTGCGCACGACTTCGATGCATTCTTTTGGAAAGGCGTTGTAACCGACGATGTCGCCCATGCAAACGTAATGGGAGCACCTGTGTGCCCTGGCGTCGGTCAGGATGACCTCCAACGCGTGATGGTTGGCATGAATGTCGCCAAAGATTGCGAAGCGCATGGAAGAGGTTGGTAAAGCTTAGTGGACTACAGAATTTATGCGCTGCGCCTTGGGAACATCCAGTTTCTTTTCAAGTTCTTGCAGCGTTGCGATCAGCGTAGGTTTCCGCCCCTCGGGTCCCTGGTCATAAATGCTTTTTAGAAGCTCGTATGCTGTCTTCTCGCGACCCGGGCACTTTGCGAGCTCGTAGCCTGCGAAGCGTGTGGTGTAGGGCGGGGCATCCGGAAGCCGGGAAGCCTTGAGGAAGGCCTCGCCTGCACCGCAATGGTCCTCGAATTTGTCGCGAAGCAGAATCGCGAGGCTCCTGTAGAGAAAGGAGCTTTCGGGGTTGTTCTTGATACCGCGCTCGAGATAGTCGCGTCCGAGCTTGAAATATTGGCGCTGGTTGCGAATGCGCAGCGCCTCACTGGGTTGCGAGGTGTCCCGAAGCGCCGCAATGCTGGCGTTCCAGGCCATGTGCCACGCCGCCATGTCCCAATAAAGCAGCGAACGCGGTTGAAGGGTCGTTACGGTGTCGAAGAGACCGGCCATGCGTCCCCACTGCGTACGCTCCCAGGCATTGTTTGCCTCAATCCAGAGGAAGGCGGCAAGGGGGGAGCGGAAGCCGCTCAAAGCCGCTAGAAAACCCATTTGTCCGACTTGCTCCCGCACTTGGAGATCAAGCGGAGCATTCCGCAATCGAGCCCGCTCTTGCGCTGCTTCCAGGGAGTTTTCGACAGGGGCTTTGATGAATCCAAAGACTCCAAGAAACGCGATCGCGATCGCCTTGCGGATCATAATTCCCGCCCCGCAAAGATGAAGGCTGCGACGGCAAAATAGACAGCAACGTACGTCCACCCCAGGGCAAAGGCTTGAAGGAAAATGTTCAGAGGTATTGCGGCTCCGGCAATCACGTCGTCCGCGAGATTGAAGGTTTGAAGGTCGGGAAAAAGGAGGGCGATGAGACCGGTGCCAATACGCGTCCACCATTTGATTTCCACGTCTTGAAGCCAGTATTCGCGCGCTGTGGATTGCAAATGGCCGATGAAGTAGATGGCGGCTGCGATCATGACCGTAAAGAGCGAGGACGTTGCGAACGTGGAAACCAGGAGCGTGAGCGATGCGAGCACGGCGGACTTTACGAAAATCATGAGAATCCCCGGCACCAGGTTGACGTTGAAGGTTGCTTCTGTAATCGCCTTGAGCGCAGCCGTGAGCTCCTCGGAGGGTCCGCCGACGAACTGCGAGCGCGTTTCGGCGAGCACGCCCTGCTCGCGGAGCCAGAGCACCAAGCAAAAGACCGCGCTCATCAAGAGGGTAAACAGAAGGAGCAGCAAAATAATTCCGGTGAGCTTTCCCAAAAGGTAAACGAAGCGTGGAACGGGCTTGGAAAGAAGGTTGTAGATCGTGCGGTCTTCGAGGTCCCTGGGCAAGAAAATTCGCCGTGGCGAGAATGGCGAGCAGCGAGGTAAAGATAGACATTGCGCCGAGGCAGACGTCCTTGAGCATCTGAAACTCCTCCTGAAATGTCAGGCGCGCCATGAATAACGAGCTGCCGATGGCGCAGAGCGCGAAGACAAGGATGACGTAAAAGATCTTTTGGCGGACGAGTTCGGTGAAGGTGTTCCGGGCGATGGCAGCGATCTGAATGGTCATGATGGCATTCGAATCCGGATCTTCTGTTTCGAAATGCGCCTTCCGGGGACGAGAAATCGAGTGCCGACTTTCCTTCCTTCCAAAGCAGCCGCGATCTGACCGGGTTTGCGGCCGTCCAGGATGCATGCCGTGATGCCATGAGAGAGTGCAAAGTCCACGGCCTGGAGTTTCGCGCGCATTCCACCGACAGACATTTCGCCTTTGTCGGAGCGCACATGTTGAAAAACCCCAGAAACGCTCTCGGCGATGGCGATGCGGCGTCCATCGGAATCCCTCAACCCGTCGGAGGAGGTCAGAAGCAGCAGAAGGTTTGCATTGACAAGATGGGCAACCTCGGCTGACAAGCGGTCATTGTCGCCAAAGCGAAGTTCCTCCACAGCGACTGTATCGTTTTCATTGATAATCGGCACGATATTGCCGGCTTCCAGGATGCGTTCGATGGTGTTGAAGGCGTTCTGACGGCGCATCCGGCTGTCGATATCGTCATGCGTGAGCAAAAGCTGCGCGACGATTAAGCCGTGACGCCGGAAGGCGGCCGCATACCTGCGCATGAGCTCAGGCTGACCTGCGGCGGCGCAAGCCTGCTTGCCGGGAAGATCTTCGGGACGGCGGTCGAATCCCAGGATATGGACACCGGCGGCGATCGCGGCGCTGCTGACGATCACGCAGGAATTCCCCGCTTTGACCAAGAGTGAGATTTCGGCAGCGATGCGGCGAAACTGGCTGGCGTCCAGCGCACGGCCTGCGGATCGCGAGAGAGTGCCGGTTCCAAATTTGAGGACGATGCGGGGCATGATGGGTCAAGATTCTCGGCGTTCATCGCTCAACGTTCAACGCTCAATCCGGGAACGCGCTGGCGCGTCCCGCGGCTTGGGCATTACGACTTGAAAGTTGAGCGTTGAGCGTTGCTACGGTTGTTTGTGATCATTTCAAGAAATCCGCTTTCCAAGGCAAGGGGTTCCTGAACGCCAAGACCAAGGCGGCTGCGCAGGGACTCGAGCGCATCAAGGCGGCGCAGCAAATCGTCTGTCGGGATCTTCTCGGAAAGGGCTTTCACGACCGGGTTCTCCGCGGGGAAACCATGTTGGGCCCGCAGCGCCTCCCCGAGAGCGTCAACGACGATCTGGATGATGCGGTCGCGCTCGCGCAGGGCGCTTGCTTCGACGAGCGACTTGATCTGCGCAGTCCGCTCTTCAAGCCAGGAAGAATCGTCGAACGCCTGCTTATAGCGCGCAGTCTCCTTGCGCAGGATGCTTTCGTACTCGGCGGAGATCTTTTCGCGCAGAGCGAAGAGGATACTTTGGAGCGCACGCGTAAAGCGGAAAGCCTCCGCGACGCCGGGCCTTGCTTCGTTCAGGAGACATTCCTCCAGCGCCTTGAGGATGGCCAATTCCTCTGGGGTCGATACGCCGATTGGTCGCATCCATGAGAGGGGTTTCGACGCAGCGCGAGCGAACAGTTTCCAGGATCGCCTTGGGACGCGTGCTCAAAAGGAGTATAAGCGACCCTGGAGGCGGTTCCTCCAGGGTTTTCAAGAATGCATTGGCAGCTTGCGGCTGCATGCGGTCAGCATCGTGGACGATCGCGACTTTGCTGCTGGCTATAAGGGGCTTTCGCTGGATGGAGTGCTCGAGGTCACGGATTTGAACAATGACGATGCGTCGTGATTTCGACTCTGGCTGCACCATATGTACGTCAGGATGCGCAAGGGCGGTCTCCGGAGCGCATTCCAACACGAGCGCGGCAAGTTGGACAGCCAGCCAAGACTTTCCGCTTCCTGCGGAGCCGGTCAGGAGATAGGCGTGCGCAAGCCGGCCTATCCTGCGCGATTCGCTCAGTCGTTCAAACGCAGATTCCCTTGAATATGGCATGGGGGCGAAGGGCCGCGCGAATTTCGCGGGCGATTTCTCTTTCTGGTTTGGTTGCGTTCAGTAAACGGACCCGATCCGGCTCCTTGGCGGCGAGTTCCAGATAACCGCGGCGTACGGCCTCATAAAAGGCGGGGGGCTGTTCTTCCATGCGGTCGTGATTCCCGATGGGACGGAGGAGCAGCCTTTGCTGGGCTTCGGCCGAATCCATATCGAGAAGGAAGGTGATGTCCGGAAGCCTTGGTCCAGCGGCAAATCGGTTGATCTTTTCGACGATTTCGGCAGGGATCCTTCTGGCGACGCCCTGATAGACGGTGGTAGAGTCCAGAAAGCGGTCCGAGATAACGATTTTCCCGGCGTCAAGGGCGGGAAGGATTTCCTGCCGCACGAGTTGGGCACGACTGGCGACAAAGAGGAGAAGCTCGGTCTCCGGCTCCATGGCGCGGCCTTCCGCTGAATGTTGCAAAAGGTGCCGAATGTTCTCGCCGATCGGGGTGCCGCCGGGCTCGCGGACCAGGACTGGCGTGCTGCCTGCGGCGGACAATGATTCGACAAGCAGGCGGATCTGGGTGCTCTTGCCGCATCCCTCAGAACCTTCGAAGCTGATGAAGAAACCTGTTTGACTCATGTGGTATAGGCCGGAGATCATGAATCTTGATGACTGAGACTTCCGTGCAAAGAAGGAAAATGTGTTTCGTCGAAATTGAAGAGGGAGCCGAACCTTTCTTTGAAGAGGCTTTTGCTGGCCACGACATCTCCTTCGTTCAACGCCTCGATGCGGTTCCTGAGGACACCGAAGTGCTGTCCGTTTTCATCAGCGAAAGGATCGACAGTCCCTTTCTGGATGCGCATCCGCTGATTCGCCTGATCGCAACCCGTTCGACTGGATGCGACCATATCGACCTCGATGCATGCGCCAGCCGGGGGGTTACGGTGGTCAATGTCGGCGATTACGGCGAGAACACCGTGGCCGAGCACACCTTCGCGCTTGTCCTCGCGCTTTCCCGGCGCCTGAGAGATTCGGAGCAGGCTGTGCGTACTGGGCGTTTCAGCCGGGAGCGTCTCCGAGGATTCGACTTGCGGGGCAAGACACTTGGTGTCATCGGAGCCGGCCGCGTTGGGCTTCATGTCATTCGCATCGGAATCGGCTTTGGCATGCATGTGATCGCTTACGACGAACGGCCCCATCCGTTCTACAGCGAGTTGCTCGACTTTCACTACGTCCCCTTCGAACAACTGATGCGCGAGTCTCATGTGGTGACCCTGCACGTTCCTCTCAATTCCGTGACGCGTCTCATGATCAACCGTGAAACGCTTGCGCTCTGTCGTTTGGGCGTTCTTCTCATCAATACCGCGCGCGGCGGACTGATCGACTCCGGCGCGCTGATCGAAGCCCTTGATAGCGGACAGGTGGCCGGCGTTGGACTTGATGTGCTTGAGGACGAGCGAGTCTTCCGCCGAGGCGCGACGCAAATTCTCAGCGAAAAAATTGCAGAACGGGTGCGCAGCGCGGCTGCGCCGGTGGCAAGGGAGACGTCACCGCGGCGAGTTTCCGAGTTTTCGAAGCTTGTTGCGCACAGCCGGCTCTTACACCGGCCGGAGGTGGTTCTTACTCCGCATGTCGCCTTCAACAGCCACGAAGCGATAGAACGTCTCAGCACATTGACAGTCGAGAATATCAGGAGCTACCTTGAAGGAAGACAACTTACACACTGCTGTACATGAACTACTGGCTCGTGAAACAGGAGCCCTCGGCTTATTCTTGGGATGATTTTGTGAGAGATGGCGGGACCGCGTGGACAGGCGTCAGGAATTTTCAGGCGCGTAATAACTTGCGGTCTATGAAGTTGGGCGACCACGTGCTCTTCTATCACAGCGTGAAGGAAAAGTCCGTCATAGGCGAAGCGGAAGTCGTCCGCGAGTCGTACGCGGATCCGACAGCCGAGGAAGGAGAATGGATCTCGGTCGACCTGAAGCCGATCAGGCCCTTGCCCCATCCAGTGACTCTCGAAAAGATTAAGACCGACAAGAGGCTTGCCGGAATGACGTTGTTGCGTCACTCCCGTCTCAGTGTGACGCCGGTTTCCGCGCCGGAGTATCGCGCGATTGTGGACCTGGCTCGAGGCTGATTTCCGCTGGCGCTCATGGAAAAGAGGGACGAATTTGAGGGGATGATGACCTATCGACGCGCGGGAGTCGCTTCAACCTTCTCCCCGACGTTTGCGGCTGTGCTGGCGGAAGCCGGTTCGTTTGCGCGGCACTGCGGCGCGGAGCTTGAGATCATCCATGCCGCGGCATTCGATGCGGAGAAGGAGAAGCTTTTTTTTGAGACGATCGGACGAAGCGCGGAGATTCGCTGGGTCAATGAGGGCCCTCCGTCGCAAGCGATCATCGCGGCGGCGCAGAATCACGATTACGAGCTTCTGATCGCGGGCGCTCTCCAGTTCGAACAGGCTGACAGACCGTTCACCAGCAGTGTTGCACGGGAACTCATGCGCGATGCGCCCTGCGACCTCTTGCTCGTCCCACGGCCGCTCGAATCGCCCGACGTCCTGCGCCGTGTTGTCTTCGCCTTGGAACCTGGCGAGGACGTCGAGCCGTTTCTCAGAAATTCTCTAAAGCTTCTGCGACCTGAGCACGTCACGATCGCCGTGACGAAGACTCCCTTTGCGGCGGCGATTGCCGCATCGCGGGGCGAGGAGCCGCGGGACGTGGACGCTTGGCTGGAAGAACTTGGCGCACTGCTTTCCGGTGCCGGCCCGGAAATCGAGACGCGAATTGTAACTTCGAACACCGGTTATCCCTTGTGTGACGTCATCGAGGGCCTCCAGGCGGATCTGCTGGTCGTGAGGGCTCTGCCGGACGAGCAGGGGGGCGCACTTCCCCTTCACATGGATTGGTTGTATCAGGTTATCCCCACGCGCTTGCTCGTGGCGAAGGATCTTGGAAAGAATCGAAAGTAAATCAGAATCAAGAGTTTCTCAGCCTTGGAGAGCCGGTAGCGCTTTCGAAAGACGCGGAATCCGTCGGCTTCCATGCGTGAAAGGAGCTTTTCATAGATTGTGTGCATGAGTTCGGCCGGCTTAAGGGCGCCCGCGTCATCCGCGGGGAGGGCGCGGCTTGCCTCCACAAAAAGCGCGCGGGTGCGCGCTGCTTCGAAGCGCATGAGATCGCTGAAATTCTCGCCGGGATCTCCTCGCAGGATACCCGCCTCGCTGACTCCGAATTTTTGAAGATCTTCGAGTGGAAGATAAATGCGTCCAGCGGCAGCATCCTCTGCCACATCGCGGAGAATGTTGGTCATTTGCAGCGCATAGCCGAGGAGCTCTGCGTAGATTTTGCTCTTGGGATTCTTGCAGCCGAAGATTTCGACGCTGACGAGGCCGACCGCACTTGCGACGCGCCAGCAATACGCACGTAAGTCCTCGTGGGTCTGATAACGGATCGGATCGATGTCCATTTCGACCCCGAGTACGATTTGAATGAGAAGGCGCCGGTCGATTTTGTGGCGTGCGAGGACTTGGGCGAGCGCCGGCGGCAACTTGTCGCCGGCGTTAAGAGCAGCTTTCCAGAGATCGAGCAATTCATGCTTCTCCGCAGAAGAACGTCCCGGTTCGTCTGCGATGTCATCGACTGCCCGGCAGAAGTCGTAGAATACAAGTGCGTCCATCCTGCGGTCTGTCGGGAGGCATCCGAGGGCAAAGGCGAGATTTGATTTCCGTGCGTTCGCCCGGGCGGCAAGCTGCAGAGAGCGGACATTCACAGGAGTTTGTCCGAGTTTATGCGTCCGTCTCGGATTTGAATGAGGCGATGCGCTCGGGTGCCGAGTCCATTGTCCCCCGTCCAGAGGACACAAAGTCCCAATTCCTGGGCGGTGCGCACAGCGAGATCGATGAGCTCAGCACTTCCTCTTGGCGATATCGCGATGAGGATCTTTGGGCGATGGACCAAGGCGCGGGCGAATGCCGCGCGCCGCTGTGCGGACGGGAGCAGCCGCCCGGCAAGTTGATTTTCGAGGTGCGCAATGCCGCAGAAGTCGAGCACTTCAAAGGTTCGGGCACGCGCGGCGCCGGCGTCTGTGCCGCAGATGCGAAAGAGAGGCATGGCCACGTTCTCCGCCACGGAGAACGATGGCAAGAGGCATGGGTTGTGAAAAAGAAAGCCGAAGATTTGATTGCGAAACTGTCGAAGCTCTTCTTCCGCAAGGTGCGTAACGCTTTGGCCGTTGAGAAAAATCTCTCCGGAATCGGCCGGCTCGAGCAAACCGAGAATGCTAAGCAGAAGTCCCTTGCCGGGACTATCAGGGCCATCAAACTCGCAGAGGGTTCCCGAATCGAAAGAGGCTGTCACGTTTTCGATCAAGGCCTGTCCTGTTTCATTCCAATTCATGCGATGGCAGCAGAGAGCTTTGCAGGATAGAACGGGATTCATTTTTAGAACGGGATGCTCTGCGCGCCGTCCTCGCAGCGTTTGTAGAAGCATACCCAGGCGGCAAGGATCCATCCGCCCGAGATGGCGGCGAGGATTTCGAGAAGGATCGTCCACAGATGCCGCCAAATGGCAGCTCCAAGAAAAGCGTTGCCAGCGTGTTCCAAAGTCTGCAGCAGAAATAGCAGCGCGAAAGCGGAGAGAAGAAAAACAAGGCAAGGCAGGCCATGCCGCTTGAGAAATCGTCCATGCGCGGTGATCGCGCTGCGGAGAGAATCATTGTGAAGCGCGAGCCGGATCTGCACGGTTGCCAGTGCGAGCATAACAGCTGCGAGTGTGGGTCGCGCGATCGCTTCGGTGGCGGCGAAGGTCCTCCAGCCCACTGGTTCGCCGATCATCCAGGCTTCAACGAAGAGCGGAACATGGATCAGGGCGAGAGTTGCAAGAATAATCACGACGGCCCATTTGAGCACGAATCCCATGCGGCGCACGGCAAATTGCAGCGCGCGCGCGCGA
Source organism: uncultured Verrucomicrobiae bacterium (assembly GCA_963810765.1). Classification (GTDB taxonomy): domain Bacteria; phylum Verrucomicrobiota; class Verrucomicrobiia; order Chthoniobacterales; family Terrimicrobiaceae; genus DASTFP01. The sequence goes on along the minus strand of CAWEOV010000003.1, from coordinate 45,694 downwards.
CGAAAGTGCAGGCCGCGTACCCATCCGTAGGCGATCAGAAGCAAATAGACTTGGAGGCATGTTCCGAGCAAGTACTCAAAGGCGAAGGACAGCGCGTTGACGGTGCTTGAGATAAGGAGAAGTTCGTGAAGGGAGAGAATACGGGCAAGCTCCGGCAGAGCGAGAAGCGTCAGGGGTTTGGCGATGGAGGCCACGGCGCACGCGGCAAGCGCGACTAGAAGCAGCCACCCCCAAAGTCCATATCGTCGAGAGAAGGCGTAGGCCAGTTCACCCGTGAGGCCGCGGTAATTTACAAAGAATAGGCCCGCGCAGAGCACCGAGATGGGAAACGTCGCGACGAGACAATTAAGAGCACCTGCCAGCCGTTCGCATGCGGGAAGGATTGCAGCAAAGGCAATTTGCGCGGGCTCCGGCGCCGTCCTAACAAGCAATGGACCGGTCTCCGGCATCCGTCCCATCCTCCAATGAAGCAAGAGGAAATCCACCAATTGAAAAAGCCCGTAGGCTAGTGTGAATCCGGCGGGAAGCTTCCATAGCAAGGCGTGTCGGAGAACACATCTCCAGCCATTGGTATAGGCGTTGCGCACGACCGGCAGGCATAGCGCGAGCACCCATGCTGCAACGACTGGCAGGACGAGCCACTTGATTTCCGAATGCACCCCGCAACTTGAGACAGAAATTTTCGCTGGGAACGAGTCTTTCCACCGCCGAGAGTCCTCGCTTCATGACATTAGCCAACCAAATCACAATTGGGCGGATTTTGCTGATTCCAGTCTTCGTGCTTTTTGCCGTTTACTACGGAAGAAGTGTCGAGCAGGGACGTGCGGAGGAGTGGCAACGGTGGGCTGCGATCGCCGTCTTTCTCGTCGCATCGATAACGGATTGCCTGGACGGATGGGTCGCCCGGCGGTTAGGTCAGCGAAGTCCGCTTGGAGCGGTGCTTGATCCCATTGCAGATAAGGGGCTGCTTTTGGCTGCAATTATCACGCTCAGCCTCAGCAAATGGACCTATGCGTTCCCGCTTTGGTTTCCCGTTCTCGTCATTGCGCGCGACGCAGTAATTGTCATTGGCTGTGTGATATTGAAGCATCTCAATGGCCATCTCGAAGTGCGGCCGAGCTCGTGGGGGAAGACGGCCACGGCTTTGCAAATGGTTGCAGTCGCTTGTGTGATGCTGCAATTGCCCTTCCACCTGTATTCGGTATATGCCGCCGGACTTTTTACGCTCATAAGCGGCGTTGGTTACTTGGTCGATGGGCTGACACAACTCCGGCACCACGACACTCCCAATGCGTAACGTCGCAATCGTTGGCCGGCCGAACGTTGGAAAGTCCGCGCTCTTCAACCGTCTTGCCAGCCGCAAGATTTCGATCGTCCACGATCAACCCGGCGTGACGCGCGACCGCATTACCGCGATTTGCCGGCTAGGCGCTGCGCCATTCGAGATCGTCGACACCGGCGGAATCGGCGCCGATCCGGATCCCGATTTCGCCAGACCGACACAGGAAGCCGCAGAAATCGCCATTGAAAGTTCAGACGTACTGCTCTTCGTCGTCGATGGCCAGGACGGTGCCACGCCGCTGGATCTCGAACTTGCGGACAGGCTTCGCAGATCGTGCCGGCCGGCCATTCTTGTTGTCAACAAGGTGGACGCTCCCGAGCACGACGACTTCCCGGCAGACTTCGCGCGCCTCGGATTCCCTCAGACCCTCGGCGTCAGCGCGGCGCACGGCCGGAGCATTGCTGAGCTCGTCGAGGCGATCGAAGACCTTCTTCCGCCGGCGCCGGACCATTACGTGCTGCAGGAAGCACCAAGACTGGCGTTTGTGGGCCGGCCGAACGTGGGAAAATCGTCTTTGGTTAACACGATCCTAGACGAACGCCGCGCCATCGTGAGTCACATCCCCGGGACGACGCGGGATGCGGTCGATATTGCCTGCGAACGGGAGGGCAGGCGCTTCATCCTTTGCGATACGGCGGGGATCAGGCATCGCTCCAAACATAATGCATCCGTCGAGGTCTTTAGCGTCATGCGGGCAGAAACGGCCATCAAACGGGCGGATCTCTGCGTGCTTGTCATTGACGCAACGAGTGGAGTGACGATGCAGGACAAGAAAATTGCGGGTCTGATTCAGAAGTCGCGCAAGGCTGCCCTCGTCGTGCTCAACAAATGGGACCTGGTTTCGACCGCAGGGCAATCCGAGTCCGGGCTGTTGCGCAAACATATCGAGCGCGTCAGAGAGAAGCTGTTTTTCCTCGATTACGCTCCGGTCGTAGCCCTGTCAGCGCGAACCGGAGGGAATGTGCGAAGGCTGTTCACGATGATCGAAAAAATTCACCAGCATGCGACGCGCCGGACAGGCACCGGCGAGTTGAATCGTCTCTTGCGCGCCGTGATGGAGCGTCAACCGCCTCCCTTACACGGCAAACGACGATTCAAACTGCTCTACGCCACACAGCTGGTGCCGCCGAACCCGAGCCCTTTTCAAGTTCCGGAGTTTTTGCTTTTCGTTAACGATCCGCGACTCTTGCCCGAAACCTACATGAATTTTCTGCGGGCGCGTTTGCGGGAGAAATGGGAGTATCCCGGGTTGCCAATCCTGCTCATGCAGCGCGGCCGGGAAAAGCGTTTCTGAATCGTGCGGGCGATAGGGTTCTCCAGGTCAACGAGCTCGGACTTCGGGCCGCGCAGGGCATTCATAAGATGGACAAGCCAATAAATGCAAAGCAGCGCGGCCATGATCGGAAGGAGCGAACGAAGTCTCCGTACAAGGGCATCCCAATCGCCGACCGCGCGGCCGCGCATTGCCTCCCATCCAAGCACCAGAGCGGCCGTCACAAACGTGACGACGGCAGGCAGCGCGGCTGCGTTGAGGTAGAGCGCGCGACCGAGGTCGCCACGTAGCAAGGCTTGAGTCGCTCGCGTTCCGCCGCAAAACGGACAAGGAAGCCCGGTCGCGCTCTTCAAAACGCACGTTGGCAAACCGGAGGAGAATCTGGACGGCGGCGCAAGAGGCAGAACGGCTGCGCCAGCGAGCATGGCGACGATGACGGCGGCTGCGATTGCGCGAAACTTTCGCTGATCAAGCCGCAACGGCGGGTCGTTCGTGGCCTTTCGCATGAGGCCTCTATTCAAGTCCCGCAAATTGCTGGTGAAATCACAACCGTGATCTCCCCCTTGGGTTGGCGAGCTTGATAGTGCGAACGGAGTTCCGCCGGGGCGCCGCGGCGGTATTCTTCGAATTTTTTCGTCAATTCCCGAGCGATGCAGACGTTTGCGTCGGGAGCGATCTCAATGAGGACGTCGAGGGATTTGAGCAGGCGATGCGGAGACTCAAAATAGATGCTGGTTTCGCGACGCGAAATGGCGCGTTCAAGCTCCGAGCGGCGCCGGCCGCTCTTCACGGGCAGAAATCCTCCAAAGAAGAAGGCGTCACTTGGAAATCCCGAGCCGACGAGCGCGGTAAGGACGGCACTTGGACCGGGTAGGACAGTTACAGAAAGCCCGCGCTCGCGACAGGCACGGATGAGGCGAAATCCGGGATCAGATATTCCCGGCATGCCTGCATCGGTGACGAGCGCGATGGATTTGCCCCCGGCGATTTCCTCGACCAACGCAGCCGTGCGGGAGACTTCATTGTGCTCATGCAAGCTGAGCATCGGCTTCTTGATGTTATGGTGGAGCAGGAGCACGCTGGAATGGCGCGTGTCCTCAGCCGCGACGAGATCGGCTTCCTTCAAAGCCTGCAGGGCACGCAGTGTGATGTCCTGCAAATTCCCAATTGGCGTTGGGACAACGGTGAGCAAAGACGTTTACCAGCCCTCGGCAACCTCTGTCGTCAGTTGGATGGCCGCGTCCCTCGCAGCCACGGGAATTGCCTGGCGCTCGGTCGTCTGAAGATCGCTGTTGCTAAAGAAAGACGAAGCGCCGCGGACCTTTCCTTTCTTGAGAATGCTGCCCGTCACGCGATCCGAAACCTGATAGGCAATGTCAAGCCGAAGTCCAAATTCGGCGGTGGCGAGGACGTTATTTTGAACCGATCGAAGCGAACTGCGCTCGATCTTGGTGAGAGTGCAATTCAGGATCGCCTCGGCGTTGTCTTCCGAGACGATGGTGTATGTGCCATCCTCCTGCAGAGTCTTGATAAGCGTGTCGGCCAGGAGGACCTCGACGCGTGGTTCGTAGGTCTTGTTCTTAAAGGTAGGCACGGCCAGATTGCGAACAGATCGCATTGGAGTGGGCCGGATTTCTCCGAGCTTGTAACCGCACCCGCCGAGAAGGGCGCAGGCAATGACTGCCGCAATGAGACGGATCATTGTGTGGGAAGAAGAGGCTCAATCGGCTGGACATCGCGAGTGTCGGTTCGCAAGCGCGGCTGTTTCACCACGGGAAGCTCGTCTGGCACAATCTCGCGCTTGGGCGGACCGCTATAGTCGGAGAGGGCGGAGGTTTCGACTTGAGCCTGCAGGCGCCGGCGCAGGGCAAGCTTTTCTCCCGATTCGGCACGCTCCGACCCGACGCGAAGGATGTCGTCGCCGAACTGGCTGCGAAGTTCCTCGATGCGAGTCTTGGCCGTTTCCGCATCCGCTGACTTCGGCTGCTTGCGGATGATGTCGTTGTAATAGACGATGGCCGCCTTGTAATTTTTGGACCAATCGTAATACTTGGCGATATCCATGAGGTTTCCGGCTTCGCTGCGCCCGATGGTGGCCAGGTTGTCTCGAGCTTGCGGCGCTTTTTCGCTCTTCGGAAATTGAAGGAGAAAGTCTTCAAAAGTCTCCTTCGAAAGCACAAGCGCGGAAAGATCCTGCGAACTCGAGGTCATTCCGAGCTGCATGTAAATATACGCTATCTGATAGAGAGCGTCATCGCAGACGTCACTGTTCGGATATCTGTCAAGCACCTGCTGGTAGGCCTCGCGTGCTTGCTTAATCGCCTTCTGCCTCTGGAAGGCGAGACCGAGATTGAATTGTATAATCGGCGCATAGATGCTATAGGGCGCATTCTTGAGGATGGCCTCATACATCTTCTGGGCACGTTCGGCGCCGGTAATGCCGGGTACTGGGACAGAATAGCCAAGAACCATAACCCGACTGAGATCCAAATACGAGTTTGCGATGAGGACCTGCCTGGCAACCGCTCCTTCAAATTCCGGTGTGTCCGGATAGGTCGTGATTAGCTTCTGGTAAGCGTCAAAGGCTGCGCTCCATTTGCCTTGTATGAGCAAAAGATCGGCGACTTGCAGCTGCGCTTTGGAGGCCAATTTCGAGCCTGGGTAGGTCCTCAAGAAGCGCTTGTAAGCAAGAACGGCGGACTCGTAGTTTTTTGCGCGGTACAGTTCCTCGGCGGCCTCGAAGGCACTCGTGTCATCAGCGTATTGAATGACAGGGGCAGCTCCGCTCGCTTGAGCCTCGCGAACCTGACGTGGAGCTTGCGCCATGAGCGAGCAAACAAATGTCAGGGCGAAAAGCAGGAGTGGCGCAAAAATTCGAAAAAACATCAAGGGGCGAAACCTAGGAAACATCTCGGCCCGCGTCAAGCTGCATACTCCCCTTAAACGCGCCTGAACGCACTGGCATCCCTGGAGCAATCGAAATACCTTCGACTCATGTGCCTCCTTCTCATCGATGGCCACTACTATCTTTACCGCTCGTTCTTTGCCATACGGGGATTGACCAACTCGCGTGGCGAGCCCACCAATGCCATCTATGGATTTCTGAAGGCAGCGCGCAAGATGCTGGCCGATTTGAAACCCGATCTTGGCGCTGTGGTGTGGGATCATGGCCTGCCTGACCGTCGCACGGCTCTCCAGGCCGCATACAAGCAACACCGCCCCGAGATGCCTCCGGAGATGCGCTCCCAGGAGGCATGGCTTCAAGCAAATGTGCCCCTGATAGGGTTCTCCAGCCTCAGCGCTCCAAACACGGAAGCCGATGATCTCATTGCTTCTTATGCGCGCAAAGCCGTGGAGGACGGCGTTGATGTCGTCATCGCAACCAACGACAAGGACATTCTCCAGCTCACAAGCGAGCACATCGCGATCTACTCGACGGCCAAAGCGGACGCCGGAACGGGCGGCTTTGCGCTTCTAGGCCCCAAGAAAGTCGAAGAAAAATGGGGCGTTGAGCCCTGGCAAATCGCGGAAATTCTGGCGCTGACCGGTGACAGCTCGGACAACATTCCTGGCGTTCCGGGCGTGGGTGCGAAGACCGCATCACTGCTTATCCGCGCGTATCAAACGGTAGAAAACCTTTTCAAACGGCTGGATACCGTCGAGCCGGAAAAACTAAGGCAAAAGCTCGCAAATGCGAAAGGCCTGGTTCAAGCCAATCGCAGCATGGTGGCTCTCGAGGATGATCTTCCGCTGCCAAAGCCCATTCACAATCTCAAGATCGCACCTCAATACGATGCGCTGATCACGGCGCTTGAGGCGTGTGAATTCAAAAGCCTCTTGAAAGAAATCGAATCCGAAGCCAGCCGCGGCAGGATTCTTCAACAGGGACATCTTCTCTAGACTTAGACTAGAAAAGGAAGCTGCCCGCGCCCTACGGTTGCGCCAATTTTCAGCAGTTTCCCGCCTCTTGGCCAAGGTAAGGCAAGAAATGTCGTGTTTTGGCTCGGAAATTGCTTGCGCAAGCAAGTCAAGTGCCTGAGTTTCATCTCGCAAATGGCGGGAATGGAGCAAATTCAAGGGCTGGCGTTGCAGCAGACGCTATCGCCGCAAATGCAGCAGAGCTTGCATATTCTGCAAGCGCCGCTAATGGAGCTTCGGCAGCTTGTCACGGCGGAATTGGAAGCAAATCCGACTCTGGAGGAGGAACCCCGGGAGATTTCACGGGAAACAGACGGTGCGGAATTGCAAAAGACCGAACTGGCCGACCAGTGGAACGAATATTATGCGCAGCGCGCGACGTCAGAGCCATGGACGGCGGATGCGCAGGCGAGGCGTCAGCATTTTTTTGACTCGCAGACAAAAGCGCCCACATTGCAGCAGCACCTGCTGGATCAGGTGAGCGGATCGGACCTGACCGCCCGGGATCGGGGGATTGCGCTGGTGATTATCGGAAACATTGATGACCGCGGATATCTGCGCGCGACGGTGGCGGAGATAGCTTCCCAAGCGGACTGTCTTGAGGAAGAGGTGGAGGGGGTCATCGAGACCGTGCAGGGTTTTGAGCCCGCAGGCGTGGCGGCGCGCGATCTCGCGGAGTGCCTGCTCATTCAGCTGCGCCACAGCGGCCGGCAATACAGTTTGGAAAGCCGGATTGTGCAGCACCATCTCGAAGAATTGAGCCGGCGCAAGTTTCCCGAAATCGCACGCCAGTTTCATGTCTCACTCAGCGATGTTCAAAATGCCGCGGAATCCATCGCGCGGTTGGAACCCCGGCCGGGGCGTCCATTTTCCGCCGAAGACGAGCAAACGATTCTTCCTGATGTGATCATCGAGAGAGACGGTGACGCTTACACCGTGTCTCTCAATGACGACGAGGTTCCTTCGTTGCGCATCGGCGATGGATACAAGGACATGCTTTCACAGTCGGCCGCGGATCGCGAGGTGCGGGACTATCTGCGAGAGAAGATTCGCGGAGGGAGGTTCTTTATTCGATGCGTTCAGCAGCGCCAGAACACCCTTTTGAACATTGCGCGAGAAATTGTCGAACGGCAGGGCGATTTCTTCGATCTCGGTCCGGCTCATCTGCACCCCATGACGATGAGCAAAGTGGCCCAGGCAGTCGGTGTGCACGAAACAACGGTGAGCCGCGCCGTGTCGGGCAAGTACATGGCTACGCCACGAGGCCTCTTTGAACTGAAGTATTTTTTTACTTCGGGCTATACGACCGACGATGGCGAATCGATAAGCAACGAAAGCGTGCGCCAAGCTATTGCCGAGATCGTCCGCAACGAGGATTCCCGGCACCCCCTTAGCGACCAGGACGTCGTGGCGATGCTCTCAGAGCGCGGACTCCCCATTGCGCGCCGGACGGTGGCAAAGTATCGCGAGCAGCTTGGAATTCTGCCCAGCCATCTGCGCAAGTCCTTTTGAGCTGATTTTCATTTGGCGACTTCGCTTGTCGTCTCCAGATTGGCAAGCATATTGGATGCAGCATGCTGCCTCCTGATGAACAGACTCTTCGCGACGCCCTCCGGCGCGTAAAATACCCCGGCTTTTCGCGAGACATCGTGTCGTTCGGTCTGGTTAAGGAGATCCGGCTTGAGGGCGAAGACGTCGCAGTTCAGCTTGTCTTGACCACGGCGGAACCGGCAGTTGCCCGGCAGATTCGCGCTGAAGCGCAGGCGGCGCTTGCGGAGGTGGCAGGGGTTGGGCGTGTTGAAATCAAGGTCGATATTCAGGCGCCGGCCCAAGCTGCCGGCCTCGCCGGTCCGGCGAAGCTGGAAGGCGTCGAGCATGTCATCGCTGTGGCGAGTGGAAAGGGGGGCGTGGGCAAGTCCACGATGGCCGCGAATCTTGCTGTCGCGCTGGCTGCGACAGGCGCCTGGGTGGGTCTTTGTGATTGCGATCTCTATGGCCCGAGCATCGCTCTAATGTTCGGCAGCAACGAACGGCCCATGGCTGATGATCAGGATCGCATCCTTCCCATCGAGCGCGAAGGACTGAAGCTTATGTCCATGGGCTTCTTGCTCGACGATGCCTCGCCCGCCGTTCTTCGCGGTCCTATGGTGACGCGATACACGCAGCAGTTTCTCCGTCAGGTAGCCTGGGCTCCCCTCGATTGCCTCGTGCTCGATCTTCCGCCTGGCACCGGAGATATTCAACTCACCATCGTCCAAACGATCGCCTTGAGCGGCGCCGTCATTGTCACCACGCCGCAGGAGGTGGCGCTCATCGATGCCCGCAAGGCCGTCACGATGTTTCAAAAAACCAACGTTCCTGTTCTCGGCATTATTGAAAACATGAGCTACTTTCTCTGTCCTGGTGACGGACAACGCTATGACATTTTTGGCTCTGGCGGAGGAGAGCGCGAGGCTGCGCGACTTAGGGTACCGCTCCTTGGAAAGGTGCCAATTCAGATCGCGATGCGGGAATCGGGCGACATCGGCCGCCCCCTCGCTGCAAGCGATCCGCACGGCGCCGTGGGCAAGCTCTTTCGACAAATGGCAAATCAAATTCTGCGCGCTGTGAAAACTGGCTGACCGGCTCGTATTTTAATCGCAAATAATGTATAATAAATGATTTATGGATCTCAATTTTAAGAGCGAACCGAAATTGCGTTTGACAGGCAAGAGAAATGGTTTCTTTAATACAACCACGATGAATCCCCAGAGGAATGAGGGCTCTGAACTCGTCAAGAATTCGGTTCTTTACAAAGAATTTCTGGCAGAGCGTGAGGAGATTCTTCGTCATAAATGGATAGAAAGCGAGAAGGCGGGCCATGACATCGGCTTTGAGCGCGCGCTTTTGGACTGGATTGTAAAATACCGTTCGGCGTGGCGAGACGAACGCTCAAAGCAGCACCCGAAAGCCGCTTAAAGATTTTTGCGGCCTTTTAACGCAGCCCTGAGAGGCCGCGAAGGGAGATGATACAACCGGAAGAGACGCTCCTCGTGATGGACGCGGACGCCATTCGCAAGGCCATTCGTCGAATTGCACACGAGATTATTGAGCGAAACCACGATCTTTCACGGCTGATCATTGCAGGAATCCCCACGCGTGGCGTGGAGGTCGCTCGCAGGATCCTCGAACACATCGAAACGATTGAGGGAGTGCGTCCCGGATTCGGCATCGTGGACGTCTCGATGCACCGTGACGACATTTCCACGCGTGGGAGGCCGACGACCGTCGTTCCTACACAGCTTCCCATTGAACTCGATGGACGGCCAATTGTTCTGGTTGATGACGTGCTTTTCACAGGACGGAGTTGTCGTGCCGCACTGGATGCGATCTCTTCGTTCGGCCGGCCGGCCCGCATTCAATATGCCGTTCTCGTGGATCGGGGACATCGGGAGTTGCCCATTCGCGCGGATTACGTCGGGAAGAATCTTCCCACGGCCCGTGAAGAGAGAATCCGTGTAAGGTTTGAAAGCCTCGATGGCACCCCGGATAGCGTTACCCTGGTGAGAGCCTCATGAGCCGCTGGACGCGCAAGGATCTCCTCGGGCTGGACGAGTTAAGCGTGGAGGAGCTTTGGAATCTCCTCGAAACCGCGCGAGCATTCAAAGAAGTCGGCGAACGAAGCTTAAAAAAAGTTCCCGCGCTGCGCGGACGAACGCTGGTAAATTTTTTCGTTGAACCGAGCACGCGTACGCGCACCTCATTTGAGCTCGCTGCAATGCGTTTGAGCGCGGATGTCGTGAACATTTCCGCCGGCGCGTCCAGCCTTCAGAAGGGTGAGAGTCTCAAGGATACCGCGCTAAATCTTCAGGCGTTGCGGGCCGACATCATCGTGCTGCGCCACAGCTCTGCTGGCGCCTCCAGATTTCTTGCAGAAAGGCTCGGCGCCAGCATCATCAACGCCGGCGATGGCGCGCACGAACATCCCACTCAGGGCCTGCTTGACACGTTTACGATTTTGCAAAAGCGGGGCAAAGTCGAAGGTCTCAATATCGCAATTGTCGGCGACATCCTTTTCAGCCGCGTGGCCCGCTCAAACATTTACGCGCTGACGAAACTTGGCGCAAATGTCACCGTAGTTGGTCCTTCAACGCTGGTGCCGCGCGCGTTTGAAAAGCTGGGCGTGCGTGTTGCTCACAAGCTGGAGGAGGTGCTCGAATCCGCCGACGTGATCAATCTTCTCCGCATTCAGCACGAACGCCAGCGCAAGGAATATTTTCCCGGGCTTGGCGAGTACATCTCTCTCTTTGGCCTGACGAAGGCACGGGCTGTCCTTCTTAAACCCGATTGTCTCGTTATGCATCCTGGCCCGATCAACCGCGGGGTCGAGATCGACAGCGATGTGGCTGATGGATCCCGCAGCGTCATTCTCGAACAGGTTACAAACGGACTTGCCGTGCGCATGGCGGTCCTCTATTTGTGCGCCGGCGGCGTGGGCCTTTCCTCATGAAAATGGTTCGTATCGCCAACGGCCGAGTCATCGATCCCGCCAACAAGCGCGACGAAATTGCCGACCTCTGGATTGCCGGCGGGGTATTTGCCGATCCTTCGACAGGCGAAACCCAGGCATCCGAAGCCGAACTCATAGACGCAACCGGTCTTATCGTGGCACCAGGCCTGATCGATATGCACGTGCATTTTCGGGAGCCAGGCCAGGCGCAAAAGGAGACGATTGCTACCGGATCTCGCGCAGCGGCGGCAGGCGGTTTTTCGAGCGTTGTTTGCATGCCGAATACGAACCCGGTGGCAGACAACGCTGGAACAATCACCCTGATTCGCGAGAAAGCGCAGGCGAGCGCCGATGTCAACATCTTCACAACGGGTGCGATCACGAAGGGCCTTGCCGGAGAGGAATTGGCTCCATACGGGTCGATGATTGGAGCCGGAATTGTTGCGATCACGGATGACGGACACTGTGTGCAGAATCACGAGGTCATGCGCCGCGCGGTTGAATACGCCCGGATGTTCGGCCTGCCCGTTCTTGACCATTGTCAGGATTATTCGCTCGTTGGCAACGGTGTGATGCATGAGGGCGAGTGGAGTCTCCGCCTCGGCTTGCCCGGATGGCCCCGCATCGGAGAGGAGGTCATCGTCGCCCGCAATATCCTGCTTGCAGAGCTCTGCGACTCGCCCATCCATTGCCAGCACATCAGCTCTGGCGGCAGCGTGCGTTTGCTCCGCGACGCGAAGGCAAGGGGAGTTAAGATTTCAGGCGAAGTTTGCCCGCATCACATCGCGTTGACTGACAAATGCCTTCAGACCTTTGACAGCAACTACAAGATGAATCCGCCTCTGCGCAGCGAACGGGATATCGAAGCGATTCTTGAAGGTCTCGCAGATGGCACGCTCGACGTTCTTTGCAGCGACCACGCCCCGCATGCCTTTTACGAGAAGGAGGTCGAGCTGGATCAGGCGCCGTTCGGAGTCACTGGCCTCGAAACCGAGTTCGCGCTCTTTTGCGACATCCTCGTGCATAAGAGGAGGGTGCTTGATTTGGGCCGCCTCATCGAAATGTTCACCGCGAATCCCGCGCGTTTGTTGTCTTTGGATCGGGGAACATTTTCGACTGGTGCTGCGGCGGACGTCACGCTGATCGATCCGGATCTGGAATGGACGTTCGATAAGGAAAAATCCCTATCGATGTCTCGAAACACACCGTTCCATGCAATCAAACTCAAGGGTCGCGCGGTACGAACAATTGTGGCGGGGAAAACGGTCTGGGCGCGCGAAGCTTGACAGCTGCATACACGCTCATTGCTTCAGATCCGGCCTCCCGAGCCAGGGCGGGTGTGCTGCAAACGCGCCGCGGTGCCGTTGAAACACCAATTTTCATGCCTGTTGGCACGCAAGGCACCGTCAAAGCGGTGTCGCCTGCGGAGCTTCACGAGCTCGGGGCACAGATCATTCTAGGAAATACCTACCATCTCCATGTCCGGCCCGGAGAAAAGTTGATCGCCCGGCAAGGAGGACTGCACAAATTCATGGGGTGGCAGCGGCCGATACTTACCGACAGCGGGGGTTTTCAGGTGTTCTCTCTGGCCAGGCTGCGAAAGATCACCGAAGAGGGGGTGCATTTCCAGAACCATCTCGACGGCACTCCCACGCTCATCGGACCGGAGCGCTCGATGGAGATCCAGCGGGATTTGGATTCGGACATCGTCATGGCTTTTGATGAATGTCCTCCTCATCCATGTTCCCACGCGGATGCGTCGCGCAGTCTGGACCTTACTCTTCGGTGGGCGTCGCGCTGCAAAGCCTGGTGGCAAGGCGAAAGGGATGATGATCGCCCCCTGCTGTTTGGAATAGTTCAGGGCTCGGCTTACGCGGATCTTCGGGAGCGCAGCGCCCGCGGGCTGGTCGCAATTGGATTCGACGGCTACGCCATAGGCGGCGTGAGCGTCGGCGAGCCCGAACCCGAGATGATGCGGGCCGTTGAAAATGCGGAAGCGTTTCTCCCCGACGACAGTGCCCGCTATGCGATGGGCCTCGGAACGCCTCCCCAGATGATTGAGATGATCGCTCGAGGAGTGGACATGTTCGATTGCGTCTTGCCCACGCGCATTGCCCGTAACGGGACGGCATTCACATGTTGCTGCACCTTGTCGCTGAAAAACGCGGGCTTCGCAGAAGATCCCGGGCCGATCGAAGAAAATTGCGACTGCTACTCTTGCCGCAATTTTTCACGCGCTTACATTCGCCATCTGATCAAAGCCCAAGAAATCCTCGGTCTCAGGCTAGTGACGCTGCATAACCTCCATTTTTATTTGAAGCTTATGCGGACAGCGAGAAACTCAATTCTTGAAGGATGCTTTGCGGAGTTCCGAAGAGAGTTTGTCTCGACCTACCGGCCGCACGAAACCTCGTAGAGGCGCTTGCGCCAGGCGCCTCATATTTCACCATGGATCGCGCTGATAATCGCGGACGTAGTTGTAGCGAGTCTCGAAGCCGAGTTCCGGCGGGAACTCTTGATAGCCGGAGTTGATCCAGGGAATGTCACTCCGATACGGTGGCCGATAGCTGCCCCTAACGGTTGGGAACGGGAAGGTCACGATCTCGTAGACGCCGTAACCAAGCCGGGCAAAGGAACGCCCTATGCCGCGAACTAGGCCATAGCTCCATGCTGCGGAATTGCCGTCGTCGTAGTTGACCGCCGCCATGGAGTCCAGCAACTCGGTTGGGCCGAAGAGCACGTTGCCCAAGCCGCGCCCAAGCTTTCGGGTTGGACCGTAATCGGAACCGGGCGGCTGTTGGATGTCGGCAAACGCGGTTGCCGCAACCGCGGCAGCGGCAAGGAGAGACGCGGCAGCTTTCATCATAAGGCGCCTTTTTAGTTGAGAATTCATCGCCGAGGCAAGAAAAAAGCCGGGCTAACCAATCAGTTGTGACACATGGGATTTGACCGCCGCTCCAAGCCCCGCGAGGTTGTAGCCCCCTTCGAGAAGGGATATCACTCTGCCGCCACACGGTCCTGCGGCAAAATCGACAAGCATCCGGGTGAGATCCGCAAAATCCTGGTCCGCAAGCCGGAATTGCCCGAGAGGGTCGCCGGCGCGCGAATCAAAGCCGGCGGAAATTAGGAGGAGTTGCGGACGGTAATTCTCAAGCGCGGGAAAAAGCCTATCGCGAAACGCTCCCAGAATTTCCTCGCGACCCGAGCCGGCGGGGAGGGGACAATTGATCGTGAGCCCGGCGCCCTTTCCTTCCCCTGTTTCAGAAGCATGCCCGGTCCCCGGGTACCACGGCCACTGATGAGTGGAGAAAAAGAGGACCGAGCCGTCCGAGTAAAAAATTTCCTCAGTCCCGTTGCCATGGTGGACGTCCCAGTCAACGATTGCTAAGCGCTCCAATCCGTGCTGTCTCTGAGCGTGGCGCGCCGCGATCGCAATATTGTTGAAGATACAAAATCCCATCGCAGCGGCGGGACGGGCATGATGACCCGGAGGCCGCACCGCACAAAAGGCATTCTGCACACGTCCGATAAGCACGGCGTCCACGGCTTCAATAACCCCGCCTGCGGCATGCAGGGCCACGTAACCGGATTCTTCGCAAACGCTCACATCGCCGCCCGCCAGTTCGGTTTCGCCGGACTCGATAAGCTTGAGAACATTTTCAACATACTGGGGATCGTGGCACAGAGCAATCTCGTCGAGGCTTGCCTTCCGGGAGCGCATTACGATGAGGTCCTTGAAGGGATCCAGCGCCTTTCTGATCGCGGCCAGTCTTTCCGGGCACTCGGGATGCCCGTCCTCCGTCCGGTGATTCATCAGGAGATCGTCAAGGAGAAGAGCCGTGCGCGCCATTCCTCAATAGTGCCTCAATTATCCCCAAGTAGAAGAAGAAGTAACGGTAACCAGTTTGGGGCGAGGAACACCCGGTTCGGCCAAAACGCAACCGCTCAATACTTTGATCACCAGGCTCGGCGCCGCCCGTATGAAATCGTGCGGCAAGTCGCCGGTTCCAGTGCGAGGGCCACCGTTGAGGGCATAGCAACGGGCGCAAGGAAATAACCGGGCAGAGTGCTTCTCGTTCTTCCCCCTCGGATTTTTCAGCCGAAGGAGAGCCGCGGTAGCAGCACGATTTCATTTTATCAAAGGGAGCAGTCAGCAATTTTCATTCATTTGGTATAGGGTGTGATCATGCATCTTCACGGTATCCATCATCTCACAGCGATCACGGCACACGCGCGGGGCAATCACGCCTTTTACACGGATGTGCTGGGAATGCGCCTTGTGAAAAAGACCGTCAACCAGGACGACGTCTCCGCCTATCACCTCTTTTATGCCGACGGGAAGGGCAGTCCCGGCACGGACTTGACTTTTTTCGACTGGCCGGCTGTTCCTGAGCGGCGAGGTACTCGTAGTATCGCTTGCACCGGACTGCGCGTCGGCGGAGAGGCCGCGGTGCAGTGGTGGAAGGAACGCTTCGAGAATCGCCAGGTGCGTCAACGTGAAATCGTCGAGCGGGACGGGCGGTTGACGCTTGATTTCGAAGATCCTGAAGGCCAGCGCTTCAGTCTGATCGATGACGCGGCAAGCGGGGAAGCGCACCCTTGGGAAAAGAGCCCGGTTCCAACCGAGCATCAGATACGCGGCCTGGGGCCGATTACGATCAGCATTCCCAATCTCGAACGCACAGGCCGGATTCTTCAAGAACTTCTCAACATGCGTCCTGCGCGGGATTACGAAGGGAATGGCAGATCCACCGTGCACGTCTATGAAATGGGCACGGGTGGGCCATCTGCAGAATTGCACGTCGCGGTCCAGCCGGAACTTCCACCGGCCCGGCAGGGAGCCGGCGGCGTGCATCATGTCGCCTTTCGCACGACTCTCAGCGACTACAATGGATGGGTAGATCGCCTTGTAGAGGCCCGTGTTCCGTCGAGCGGGCCGGTGGATCGGTATTATTTTCGCAGCCTCTATTTTCGCGAACCCAATGGCATTCTATTCGAGATTGCCACGGATGGGCCTGGCTTCACGGCTGACGAACCGCTTGAGGCTTTGGGGGAACATCTCTCGCTTCCTCCGTTTCTTGAGCATCGCAGGCGAGAGATCGAATCCGCACTCAAGCCGATCAATTAGAGCAAATGGAGAAAGCCTTCATTTTGCCCGGGAATACCACCATTTTAAGAATTTATGTAATCCAGAACATCTGATGACGCGTATCGCTAAAGAACCGTCAACTCATGTCCGAACATCTCTTCGAAGCAGCGACCACGATTCCCGCCTCGCAAGAGACGGTATTCTCTTTCTTTTCGAATGCGTCCAACCTCATGCGGCTGACGCCGCCATCGCTTGGTTTTCAAATGCTCACGCCGGTTCCGGTAAGCATGGAGGAAGGAGCGCTCATCGATTACAAGATTCTGTTTCGCGGGCTGCCGATGCGCTGGCGGACGAGGATCTGCCGCTGGAATCCGCCATTTGAGTTCATCGATGAACAGTTGAAAGGCCCGTATCGCAAATGGATTCATCACCATACCTTCGAGGAAACGGACTCCGGAAAGACGTTCATGCGTGATCGAGTGCGCTTTGCGCTGCCTTTTGCTCCCTTCGGCGACATTGCCCTGCCGTTCGTGCGAGCGGAAGTTCGAGGCATATTTGAATTCCGGCGGAAGGCGATCCTGCAGATTTTTCCGTCGCACCTTGACGAGGAAGTCCCATGAAACATCCCGCCTAGCTCCCTGGAGCCGCTGGCACACGAAGGTTTCCGCTACTCCGTGCCCAAAGAGAATCTCGGATACATGGAGTGGAACTTAAGGATCATTGAAAGGCTGCGATGAGCCCTCGTCTTTCTTATTAAGGTCTTTGCTCTGCAAAGTCTGCTTGTAAATGCAAGAATTGCATAATCGCTTCGGCGGTCGCATCCGCTATGCGATGCTGGATTTCTGGCGTTTGCAATGAAGCCTCTTCGTTTCGGTTGACGATAATGCCACACTCAAGGAGCACAGCCGGCATTGCGGCGGTCTTAAGCACGACCAGGTGATCGAACTCATAAAGTCCAAAGTCTTCGTCCACCAAGTTTCGGCCTTCGCCTGGAATCTGCTCGGCGTGATGCAAGGTTGGAGAAAATCCTCGGGCAACCATCGCCGCACCGAGTAAACGCGCAAATTGCCGGCTTTCCGCGAATTTCGGATTTCTTCGAGAGACAAATATGGAGAAGCCTTTAAATTTGTCCGAGTAGAGTTGCGTCTTTCCATTTACCTCCCATTCTCTCAGGTAACGGGATTGTACCGAATCGTGGTGTACGGCAAGAAACAAAACCGCATTCCCTCTCGCTGCGCGTCTAGTGCGCTCCTGTAGCGAGATAGGTTTGCCTTCGGGATTAATGATGAGCGCATCGACCTTGCCGGAATTCTTTAGCGATTCATGCAACGCCTTAACGATTTTCCTATTGAAATAGTATTCGCCCACTCCCCTGGCGCTGTAGGCTCCCGGATGATTGATCGTGTGCCCGATATCCAACGCGACTACCGGTTTGACGTCCGAACCCCTAATACACGCAATCGCCATGCAACACACCAGAGAATAGAGGAGTGTTCGACGTCTCATCTCAGTTAGCAATACTCATCCGGCCAGTCTAACCGTATCAAAACGGCATAAGGCTCTGCAGATCCTGTTCCGCTTTGTCCTCGAAGCGCACTCCCACCCCCAGCAGGCGAACACTTTTGCCGCCGCGTGCGTAAGCCTCTTTGAGCAGCGCTTGAAAGGTTTCTCGGGTCGGGTTGGAACTCAGACATTCCTTTGTTGTGCGAGTAAAATCGGAGAATTTCACCTTTACGAAAGCTTTCCGTACCTGGCGCTGAGTAGCCTTTAGTCGCAACTCCGTCTCCAAGTCGGCGATTAGCATATCGACCGCGGTTCGGCAAGCGCTGAGAGAGGTTAGATTCTCAGAGTAGGTGCACTCGTTGCTCAAAGACTTTCGAATTCGATTGGGCTCGACAGGCCGGTCGTCCTGACCACGGCAAAGATAATAGAGATCCTGTCCCCATCGACCGAAGCGCCGAATCATCTCTGAAAGAGCATATTGCTGAAGGTCACCGCATGCGTGGATCCCGAGACTCGCGAATTTCTCTGCGCTCTTAGGTCCGACACCCCAGATCTTGCCGACTGGAAGTCTTTTCATGAATTCCTCGACCTCGTTTGGGAGGACGGCGAATTGTCCGTTCGGCTTGCGCCAATCACTCGCGATTTTTGCGAGCATCTTGTTCGGCGCTATACCGGCGGAGCATGTCAGCCCGGTGGCGGCAAAGATGCGGGCGCGCAGTTCTCTTGCGATGTCCCAGGCGTAACGTCCGAGATCCGAAACGTCGAGGTAGGCCTCGTCGAGCGAAAGCGGCTCCACTAGCAGCGTATAACTCAGGAGAATCTTCCGGATCTTTGCGGACTCGGCGCGATAAAGTTCGAACCGGACGGGAAGAAAGACCAGTTCCGGACAGACTTCGCGCGCCTTGAATCCCGGCATCGCTGAGCGGACGCCAAACCGGCGGGCCTCGTAGTTGCAGGTCGTGACCACGCCGCGCCGGCTCCCTCCGCCGACGGCCACTGGACGCCCTGCGAGCTCAGGACGTTCTCGAAGCTCAATGGCGGCGTAGAAGCAGTCCATGTCGAGATGGATGATCTTCCGCAAGCGTTTATTGATTCTGATTGGAAACGTACTTGTATTCGAAGAGCGTTCAATGGGCGAAACAGTGCTGATAATTAACAAAGCTCTATCGTCATTCACGCGCAGGTAGGCCGGATTTCCCCGTTGTTGATCGCCCCGAAGGGTAGGGGGACTCATGGTTTCGTTCGAGCTCCGCCCGGATGCGCACCGTAATCGTTATCTAACGCACTGGTCAATTCGCGGAACCGATGCATCATGTTTCTATGTCGCTCAAGGACTACGCCAGAAAGCGAGACTTCGCAAAGACCAGCGAGCCAAAGGGGGAAAGATCGGCCAAATCCGGCCGCCGCTTTGTGGTCCAAAAGCATGATGCGACTCGATTACACTACGATTTCCGATTGGAGCTCGGAGGGACGTTGAAATCCTGGGCTGTCCCGAAGGGCATCCCTTTCGAGAAAGGGGAAAAGCGACTCGCTGTGCAGGTCGAAGATCATCCCGTTGCCTATCTTGATTTTGAAGGAACTATACCAAAGGGCGAGTATGGCGGAGGGACTGTCATGGTCTGGGATCGGGGCACATTCGAACCGCTGGCGAAGGCTCCGGCAAAGGAGCTCGAAGGGGGAAAACTTCACTTTCTCCTGAATGGCACGAAGCTGCAAGGCGAGTGGTACCTGGTGCGCCTGCGTGACGCGAAACAGTGGTTGCTGATCCGAGGCGGAGAGGACATGCAGCCTGTCTCAAGGAAGCTCGATGATACCTCCGCTATCTCGGGCAAGAGCATGAAGGAACTGGCAAAGGGCGACCGGGTTTGGAGGTCGGGACCCGCGATGAAATCGCGCCCTTCGGGGAGAAAGTCCACCCCTTCCGCGCCGTTACCGGCATTTGTTGAGCCGATGAAGGCCCTTCTTGCTGAGTCGCCACCTTCCGGCGATTGGCTTTACGAGATAAAGTTCGATGGATTTCGAGCCATCGCGCTCAAGGGTGGCAATGAGACGCGGCTGCTTTCGCGTAACGAAAAGGACTTAGGGGGAAAATTCCCAGAAGTGATCGAATCGATCTCCGAACTAAAGGTTCGGGACGCAATTATCGACGGGGAAATTGTCGCGCTCGATGAAAAGGGCCTATCGTCCTTTCAGTTGCTTCAGGCATTCGAGCTTGGCCAAGAGCGCCCGCCGATCTTTTTCTACGCATTCGATCTCCTGCGCCTCGATGGGAAGGATCTGCGGGAGCGAACACTGACCGAACGAAAAGCGATGCTCCAAAAGCTATTGAAGAATGCGCCGGGAGTCATCCGCTTTTCGGCCTCATTGGGTGAAGACGTCGAAGAACTCCTTCATCAAGCGCGCGGAATTGGGCTCGAAGGACTCATAGGCAAGCGCAAAGATTCTCGTTACGAATCGGGCAGGCGGAGCGGTGCTTGGATAAAGCTAAAGTTTCAGCGCGAACAGGAGTTCGTCATCGGTGGCTATACGGCTCCGAGCGGCACACGAAAGCATTTTGGCGCGCTGCTGGTGGGGGTTTACGACGGTGAGGAGCTCAATTTTGTGGGGAAGGTCGGAACGGGTTTCAATGTGGCGCTCCTGAAAAACCTTCACACCAGATTTGAGAAGATTCGGCGAGACACGTGCCCGTTCGCCAATCTGCCGGAGAAGCGAAGCACACGATATGGTCAGACCATCACAGCCACCGAAATGAAGCGATGCCGCTGGGCCGAGCCGACCGTAGTTTGCCAGGTAAAATTTTCAGAATGGACCCGCGATGAGAAGCTTCGCCAACCGGTGTTTCTCGGAATTCGGGAGGACAAGAACGCGCAGGATGTTGTGCGCGAGAAAGCGCGCTGAAGAAAAACATCGTGAAGTTATCGAACTCAATTTGCGCAGGATGCTTCGCAGCCTGCCTCGCGTGCAGCTGTCGATTCTCGCAAACACGTTGCTCCTGCTGTGCTTCCTCGTAGCCATACTGGCTTGCTTGTCGATCATCAAATTGCGAATCCCTGATGAGCGAGGCGGCGTTTCCATCCTTCGACGATCTCTTCAAATATGCTCCGCAGAGGGATTCCGATATTCCAGCCGGGGTAGTGCGCTCTGATCTTTCGCAGGTCGCTATAGTAGCAAATGTGGTCTCCGATGCGATTCGCCTCGAGCATAACATAGGTTTGATCTCTCCCCGAAATTTCCTTGGCCAGCGCGAATGCTTCCAAAACTGAGCACGAATTTTCCTTGCCGCCGCCAAGGTTGTAAACCTCCGCCACCCGGGGATTGGCAAAGAATTCCCACATGAAACGCGCAACATCCTTCGCATGGATGTTGTCGCGAACTTGTTTACCCTTGTAGCCATAGACCTTGTATTCGCGGCCCTCGACGTTGCACCGGATCAAATAGCTTAGAAAACCATGCAGCTCTACGCCCGCGTGGTTGGGACCGGTGAGACATCCGCAGCGCAGGCAGCACGTGGGCATGCCGAATCGACGGCCGTACTCCTGGACGAAAATGTCAGCGGCCAATTTGGACGAGCCGAAGAGAGAGTGCATGGATTGATCGATGGGAAAATCCTCGGGGATCCCGTATTGAAAACGGCGATCCGCGTAATCCCAGCGCAGCTCCGATTCCGCCAACAAGATCGCGTTGGGACGATCTCCATAAACCTTGTTCGTTGAAACATAAATGAAGGGAGCGTCCGGGGAAAACCGGCGCGCGGCTTCGAGGAGATTTATCGTGCCGCCGGCATTGATGTCAAAATCATCGAAAGGAACGGCAGCCGAACGATCATGTGAGGGTTGAGCAGCGCAATGGATGATTGCTGAAGGAGATAACCGCTCGACCAGCTGGACGACACCTTGGCGGTCCCTAATGTCGAGTTCGTAATGAACGAAATCCGCAATCTCGCGAACCAGACGTTGCTGATTCAATCGCGTATCGCCCAAAGGCCCAAAAAAAACCTCCCGCTGATTGTTGTCGATACCATGAATTGCGCACCCGTTGCGGGCGAAGTGCAAGCAAGCTTCGGAGCCAATCAGGCCTGACGAACCGGTGACAAGGATGGTCTTCAAGAGTGAGATAGCCCGAATTCAATAGCCGGCCAGTTTTCTGAATCACGCCCCTACGAGTTACCGGCCTCTGCGCTCAATAAGAGTCGATTGTGGTGCCGCCTGACGCCATAACTCAAATGGATGCGCGATTCGGCTCACCGCGGACTTCGGACTCGATTCTTCTTCGTTCCAAGACGCTTACGCGGTCAATAAATAGAATCCCTTGGAGATGATCGTATTCATGTTGGATCGCGCGCGCGAGCAGTCCATCGGCCTCAAACTCCAGCATGCTTCCGTCCAGCGTTTGGGCTCGCACGCGAACGCCACACGGGCGAGTCACATCGGTCCGAACGCCCGGAAAGCTCAAGCAGCCTTCAACGCCGCTCTGAGGTTTTCCGAAGGTTTCGACTTCAGGGTTGACTAGGACGAGCGGCATGTGTGCCCCGATTTCTACAGAATTGCCTGCTATTCGAAGAGCGCTTGGGCGGTCCTTGACTTCTGTCACGTCGATCACGCAAAGCTGAACCGGCATTCCCACTTGCTGGGCGGCGAGGCCCACGCCATCTGCGGCGTGCATCGTCTCCAGCATGTCCTGCGCAAGAGCCCGAATACGGGCGTCAATTTTCTCGATCCGTCTTCCCTTGGCGCGCAAGGCGGGGTGGCCGTATTGGACAATTTCCAGGATCATTACGTGACGTTTAACATTAAGTCGCACCGCGCCTCCCTATCAACTTTCAACAAACGTTTTATTTCTTCTCCTCCGGCTGGGTAAAGGCGGGGATGTTCTTGATGCCGGCGTCCCGGAGAGCATCCAGGGCTTTGACAACCACGCCAAAGGGAGCTTCCCGATCAGCTTGCATGGCGATGGGACGGGCGGGAGCCTGCTCGCGCAGAGCCTTGAGCGCATCCGACAGGGTTTCGAGCGTAACGGGCTTTTCGTCGAGCGTGATCTGGTCGGCGCTCTTGATGCGCAAAACCAGGGGCTGACTATTTTCGGCCGGCGCCTGCTCGGCTGTCTTCGACTCCGGAAGATTAATCTGAAGTTGCGGCTGGTTCTTCTGGAACGTCGTGGTGACGATGAAGAAGATCAGGAGGATCGCGAGGATATCGATCAGGGACACAATAATGACCGATGGAGCCCGCCGCTTGCGGGTGTAAAACGTCATGAGATCGTTTCCATCACGGGCGTCGCTCCCGGCGGATAGCATTTTATGATCAGGTCAGCGACCAGCGATTCCATCTCGACCGCCATCATCTCAATGCGGCGCTGAAAATAGTTGAAAGTGACGAGGCTTGGCACAGCCACGGCAAGACCGACAATGGTCGTGTTGAGAGCCTCCGCGATCCCGCGCGCAACGGCGACGGGATCGGTACCAATCGCAGTAAAAATCCCAACGAGGCCTGACAACGTGCCGAGCAGTCCAAGAAGGGGAGCGATCCCAGTAGTAATCTCGAGAATCACCAAACCGCTTTCCAGACGCGCTACTTCGTGGCGCGCCCGAGTCTGGACAGCTTCGACCGCTTCGGACCGGGACCAGGTGATATGCTTTAACAAGGTGCTCAGGACCCGGCTTAGAGCAGAGGGGTGTCGCGAAATAAGCTGTTCGAGGCCGTCAAGATCGTCTCCCGGCTGTAGTCGCTCGATCTCGGCGGCCAGGGCCGGCGGGAGGATTGACCGCTCGCGAAGCGCGGCGCCGCGTAGAAGGATTACCGTTCCGGCTACAATGGAAACGACGAGCAAAACGAACATGAAGAAGCCGCCCTTTATGAAAAAGCCGAGGGCAGCCTGAAGGATCGAGGCGAAGAACAATTCCATTAGTTGAGGATAGTGAACGAATATTCGATTTCGATGCGGCCGCCTTCGAGCATAGGTACAAGTTCTTTCGGAATTGGAGGAATTTCAGCTTCCATGATGGACCGCACAGTGCAAGCCGCAAAGCTCTCGTTCGAACTGTTGCGCAAGACCTGTACCCGCTCGACCTTGCCGCTCTGCCGCACCACGAATCGGACCTCCACGGTTCCGACATTGAGCAGACCCATCTGATCGCTTACGTAAAAATACCATCGCGAGCCGATAGCGTCGGACAGCATCTTCTTGTAACGCCCGAGGGGGGTCGCAGCGGCGCTGACGGCGGAACGCCCACGGTTGGATATGTTGCCACGGATGCGAGTGATGCGGGTTTGGGGTTGATATCCCGGAGGCTGCGAAACCTGAGCCTGTTGCTGTTGTTCCTTCTGCTGCTCAACGGATTTCGCCGTTTGCGGCCTGGGAGTGCTTTTTGGCTTCGGCGGTTCGAGGAGCGCCAGCTGAGTAATCGGTCTCGGCGTGAACTTCGGCTCCGCCTTGGGTTCGGCCTTAGGTTCGGGAGGAGTTTCCTGGCGAGGCTGCACTGCGGGGGCTGACGGGTGCGCCTGCGGTCCCGCCGTGTATTCCTTCCTCTCAAAGCTGAGAGCCGGGCTTTCAATCCCGTCCTGTGTGGGAATCGGAGCGTCGCCGGTCGCAGGCAAGGGGGATGCAGCTCGAGTGTCCTTGTCTGACTCGAACATCGCGTCTTCAGGAGGCTTGTCCGCCTGCTGAGATTCGCTGGTCTCGACGTAGGACGGCTTTTGTTTCGGCTCAGATTCCGGAGGCGCAACGATCGTCAATTCGACGGGCGCCTCGGCTGCTTGCGGAGCGAATACGGGCGGACGAAAGGCAAGAGCCAGCATGACGAGCAGAATGATGAGAAAGTGAATGACAACGGAACCGATCAACGCTCCGACGGTTTTTCGGCGGTGCTCTTCACGCCACGTGGTCAGCGTGATGGTGCTCATGCGGGCAGCGTCTTGCTCATTCGCGCGTGATGAAACAGGTATTGCTGAATGTAACCGGCGTAGGAGCCAAAGCGGCGGTTGGAGAACTCCTCGAGTTCGAGAAGCGAGGACGTGCCTTTGTGCATGGTTCTGAGGATGCGCGCGATCCAGACATCCACGGGAACCGCCTCGAGTCGCTCGTAGGCAAATAGCAAAACGCAGTTCGCCACTTTTCGCCCCACACCAGGCAGAAGGCAAAGCCGCTCGCGCGCTTCGGCGGTCGGCTTATCCGCTAGCGCACCGAGGTCGACTTCTCCCGACGCGACGGCGTTGGCAGCACCCACCAGGCTTTTCGCGCGAAAGCCCAGCCGGCATTTTCGCAATTCTTTCTCTGTCGTCTGAGCAAGCCGGCGCGCAGTGGGATACGCATTGACGCGCGAGCCAGGGATCTGCTCCCCATAAACTGCTCGCAGGTGAAGGGAGATTTGCCGGATATGGGCGACTTGTTTCATCGGCGAGGTGATAAACGTCGCCAAGCACTCCCATTGCGGCTGCCTGAGAATGCGCAGACCGCGGCACGTCGCGAGCGCCGCGCGACTGAAAGGATCGGAAGGAAAAGCCGCGTATATAGCTTCCAAAGGGTGATCGAGTGAAAAGTATTTTCGAGCAAGATTTTCATGAAGATAGGGCACCCGCAGCAGGATGCCGCGCTGCTCTGCGTAAAGCGGCGTGCGATCAACCAAAATCTGCCAGCCATCTCCTTCGGACATCGCATGAAAAACTTGACCGCTCTCCAGCGTGCGCCGCAGGTCGAATTCCGGCGCGG
Organism: uncultured Verrucomicrobiae bacterium; assembly: GCA_963810765.1. Classification (GTDB taxonomy): domain Bacteria; phylum Verrucomicrobiota; class Verrucomicrobiia; order Chthoniobacterales; family Terrimicrobiaceae; genus DASTFP01. The sequence goes on along the minus strand of CAWEOV010000003.1, from coordinate 20,376 downwards.
CAAGCTCTGCAAACTTGTCACGCGCCTTCATCCAATGAAATAGCTTTCACGACGGCGCGGTCAAGACCCCAGCAGCGCCGGATCTCCATAGAGCGTCGATGGCGAAGCGGAGGCGATGCGGACGTCAAAAATCTGGCCGATATGGCGCGGAGCGCCTTCGAACACGACGATTTTGTTCGTGCGAGTCCGGCCGGCAAGGCGCTTTGGGTTGTTCCTGCTCGGCCCCTCGCAGAGAATCTCGACTCGTTGTCCCACACAAGCGTCGAGCTTTGCCCGCGCATGGCGATTGATCACGGATAGGAGGTCCTGGTTGCGGAATTCCTTCGTTTCCTCAGGAACTTGCCGCTCCATCGCTAAGGCCGGCGTATCGCGGCGCGGCGAATATCGAAAGACGAAGGCATTATCGAATCCCACAGTGTCCGCCAGTCTGCGAGTCTCCTGGTAATCCTCATCCGTTTCTCCGGGAAAACCGACAATAATGTCGGTCGTAATGGCAATCCCGGGACGCGCCTGACGCAACCTCCCGACAAGTCGGAGGTAGGTTTCCGATGTGTAGCCTCGCCTCATCACTTTGAGAATGCGGTCCGAACCGCTTTGCAACGGGAGATGAACGTGCTCGACGAGCTTGTCCAGTCGAGTGAAAGCGCCAAGAAGGTCCTCACGGAAGCCGATGGGATGCGGCGAGGTAAAGCGCACGCGAGCGATTCCATCGACGGCGCAGACAGCATCAATCAATTGGACGAACGGGCTAAGGCCATCGCGTTTTTCGAATTCGTGGCGTCCGTAAAGATTGACGATCTGACCGAGCAAAGTGACCTCCTTCACGCCTCTCGCGGTGAGCTCGCGAACTTCATTTGTAATTTCGGCAATTGAGCGACCCCGTTCCGCGCCGCGCGTCTCCGGCACAATGCAAAATGCGCAGTGCATGTTGCATCCTTGCATGATGGAAACGAACGCGGTGGCCTGTGCCCGCGAGAGGATGTGATCGCGAATCGCGGACTGCGAGCCTCTCTCTTGCTCAATATCTACGATCGGCAATCGCTCGTCGTCCATGCGGTCCTGGCATTTGCGACTCAGAAGCTCATCGACGTACTCCGCCACGCGATGAAATTTTTGGGTCCCGACAACCAGATCGACCTGAGATGAGGATTTCAGGAGTTCCTCCCCGCGGCTCTGCGCCATGCAACCCAGGAAGCCGAGCACAAGATGGGGACGCTTCTCACGAAGGCGCTGAAGCATGCCCATTTTTCCGATAGCCTTCTGCTCAGCCATGTCGCGCACGCTGCATGTATTCAACAGGATCACATCCGCGTCCGTTTCATCGCCCACGAGGCGGTAGCCGCGCATCAAGAGCGAGCGGGCGACCTGCTCGGAATCCCGTTCGTTCATCTGGCAGCCATAGGTCTTAATATATACGCTGGGCATGAGTCGGAAACGAAACGTAATGCTCGTACGAAAAATTGCCAGTCCGCACAATCCGCTCCCTGTATGACAAAAAACCTCTTGTTATTTCCCGTCGGTCGCGGGGATGCTTTGGATGTAATGCCTAGATCCACCCCGGCCAAGGAAGGATACACCATGCCCGCCGAATGGGAGCCGCATGAGGCGACCTGGATTTCGTGGCCTCATCCGAGCGGAGCAAGCTTCCCATCCGCCTACCATCGCGTGGTTCCGGCCTTCGTTGACATGGTGAAGGCGCTCGCGGAGTCCGAGATCGTGCGCATTAACGTGAGAGATGCTGAACAGGAGGCCGAGGTGCGCGCGCTTCTTGGGGATGGCCTATCCGGCCGCGTCGAATTCTTTAATGTCCCAACCAACGAGCCATGGTGTCGGGATCACGGGCCGATTTTTCTCAAACGTAAGGAGAGACCCAGACTTGCCGCGGTCAATTTTGGCTTCAATGCCTGGGGCTACAAGCTTTCCCCGTTCGAGGAGGACGACGCTGCGGCGATGCTCATGGCGAAGAAGATCGGTGTGCCGGTATTCGATTTCGGAGAGTTTGTTCTCGAGGGGGGATCAATCGACGTGAATGGGCAAGGCACGGTGCTCACAACCGAAGCGTGCCTGCTGAATCCAAACCGCAACCCTGATCTGTCGCGGGAACAAATTGAAGCGAATCTCCGTGAGTTTCTTGGCGTCAATCAGATCCTCTGGCTTGGCGACGGGATCGAAGGCGACGATACCGACGGGCACGTGGACGACATTACACGATTTGTCAGCCCAAACGCCGTCGTGACTGTTGTCGAGGAGGACGACGACGATGCCAACTACGAGCCACTCGAACTCAATTTCCAGCGGCTTCGCACGATGCAGCTCTCGAATGGTTCGCCCCTGCGCGTCCTGAAACTTCCGATGCCTTCCCGCATCGCGCGAGAAGGCCAGCGTCTGCCGGCCAGCTATGCAAATTTCTACGTGGCCAACAAGGTGGTGCTTATGCCCGCCTACCATGACACAAACGACGCGTGGGCGGCCTCCGTGTTGAAGGAAGCCTTCCCCGGCAGAAAAATTGTCCCCATCGATTGCCGCGAACTGATCTGGGGCCTCGGTGCCTTTCATTGCCTGACCCAGCAACAGCCGGCTGCATAAAACCGCTTGCCTCGCGCTGATGACGCTGTAAACTCCCTGCCTTTCTATGGCGAAAAAATCATGGCACGAGCGCGACAAGCGCAAACGCAAGACGGTGGCAAAGTATGCTGAGCTTCGTGCGGAGCTAAAGGCAAAGAAGGATTATTCCTCACTTGCCCAACTGCCTCGCGATGCCAGCCCCACCAGGCTCGTTAATCGCTGCCAAGTCAGCGGACGCCGGCGCGCATTCATGCGCCGATTCAAGATTTCCCGCATTACCTTCCGCGAGCTTGCCTCCGCAGGAATGATTCCCGGAGTGACAAAGTCGAGCTGGTAAATTTCCGCAACGTGCGGAAAATTGGGGCGTGCCGATTTACGAGTACGAGGTTTCGGATGGGGATTGCCGGGCCTGCGGAGGGCGCTTTGAACTGCTCCGTCCTATTGATCGCCCGCCCCTAATTCAGTGCCCGCTCTGCAGGAAGGCGGTTCGCAAGGTCATTTCGAGCGCGAACACCCCAAGACTTGCCAAGCCTCTTAGCGTTACGGACGCGAAGCAGGTCGGATTTTCAGTTTTCGAAAGGCGGGATAAGGGTGTCTACGAGGAGCTGTAGATTTCGAGGCACGCCATTGCGGTGTTGACATGGGCGTCTGCCACTTTTTGCACTTCGCGCGCGTAGCCGCCGGCGAGCACCCAGGCAAGCGGAATGCCATTGGCTCGCGCAAACTCGAATACTTTCTTGTCCCGGAGGAAGAGGTCCCGGTGATCCAGATTGAGAGGCGAGTAGGGGTCATCACGCAAGGGGTCCACACCGGCTTGGAAGAGCACGAGATCCGGTCGTGACCCTTCAACGAGCCAGGGCAGATGCTCTTCGAGAAGGCTCTGCAGATGCGCGCCATCGTTTTTGGAGGGTATGATCGGAACCGAGAAATGGTTTTTGCCATCCGTGTGACGGCGCACATTCACATCGCGATAGGCAACGTTGTTCGCATAGTCGTTGCCGTATATCGATAGCGCCTTAATCCACGGGCGCGATGCTGCCAGTGACGCGGTGCCATTCCCGTAGTGCAAATCCAGGTCGAGAATCGCAGCGGACTGAATGCGGTCCTCCGCCCGAAGCGCCTCCAGGGCGACGACCAACCCGTTGAAAGTGCAAAATCCTTCCCCGTGATCTGCGAAAGCATGATGAAAACCGCTTGCCAGCGCGCCGGAAATGCCTTTGTCAAGCGCGGTTCTGGCGCCGGCGAGGACACCGCCGTTGGTCAGGAGCGTACTGGAGTACAAAGCCGGTGACCACGGAAACTTCTGAGATTCGGCCAGCTCGCGAGGTGATCCGGTCTTGATGGCCAGAGACGTATTCGGGGGTGTGGACGCGAAGGAGATCGCGCTCGGAAAGAGGTTGTGGAGAGCAAATTTCAAACCGGGATTTCCGGCGCAATTCCTCGGCAACGAGGGCGAATTTGCTCATCGGCATCATGTGATCGCCAATGGGCGCGGCAAAACCGGGATCGTGGTAGACGCGCAAGTTCGTGACTGTCCGCACCGGAATTCCTGAGAACCGTCATCGATGGGTGCTAGCTGTCGGCGGCAATAGATCGATGACTTCGGTCGGATCCGGATACCTTTGGAGGCTCGCAATGAGCGGGACCATATCGCGCTGCCGGAAAGTCGCCCCATACATTTGATAAAGCGCCTGAGCGATATTGAGGGCTTCAGCGCCAGATATGGTCACTTCGTGCTCCCGCCCCACGCGGCGAACAATGAGAGCGAGGGAAAGGGGCTTCGGGCCGCCGCCAAGATCGATTTCGTCCGGCGCTCGAAAGTCTGGTTGCAAGTAACGGACCTTCCGCGGGTCGATCATAAGATAGCCCGCCTTTTCATAGGCTTTCAATCGGCCGAAGGTCGATGGATCGTTGGGATCCAGAAACTTCATTTCACCGACAAGGGTGATTGGTGAATGGGCTGGACGTTGTTGCGCTGCAAGGCACTTGCGGCAGGTTTGTATTGGCAAGGCGCGCAACCATCCTGCGAGACCAGTACGCCGCCACTCTGGAGCAACGAAATTGTGAGAAAGATGAACGATGGCCCCTTCGGTGCGCTCTCGCACGATCGCCGTGTGATCGCGAACGGCTGCGAGTCTTTCGCCCGACTTAAGCAACATCAGACGGTAGCGAAGGGCGCAGCCTTCGACAACTTGGCCACCATTCCACAGCAGGCGTCTTGCCAGAACCGTCGGCTGCTCCACTTCGCTGTTCGCGCCGAACTCTGCCCAAAAGGCGCCGAACGCCGCGTCGAAACCGGGGTCCTCAGGGGACTCGACGCACTGGAGTTCGATGCCAGACCAGTCACGTTCAAGACTTTTCAAGTCACCTGGAGCGAGGTCGGCCGGAATCATCCAATCTTGTAACATGAGAGAGGGATAAGGAAATTCAACGGTCATGGGGCGTTCGCTCAGACGTATCGGGCAGCAACGTGAGTGATTGCTGCACAAGGTATTAATCCAACCGCAAGTCGTACGTCAAATCACTCTTTCGGCCTCCGCGACAAGGTGGTCCCGCAAGTCGCATGGTTCCACTTTTCGCAACAGGGCGAAACGCGACGTCGCTCGCTCCCATTTCAAACTGAGCGGCGGTGCGTCCGGATTCGCGATCAACAAGTGTGAGGAACAGGGGAAGTTGTGTCGGGATGCCTGGGTGCATTGACGGGTAAAGGTTCGTTCGCCGGTACCGGAGGCCCGAAAGGAACATATCGGCAGACATCTGCCGCAATTCCAGCGGACGGCCAATCACGTAGATCCGATATCGCGTGTTGAAGGCGGAATCTCCGCAGAATTCGAGTCTTTGCATTGAGGTATCCACAAATCGGCTTGTCGTGCCGCCCTCGATGGGAGTCTCGCAAAGCAATGGCCAGTTCTCCAACGCCTTGCGCACGGTGAGGCGAGCACCGCTCTTTTTCCAGTCGAGAAGGGCGGGGAAGCGCCAGTTCCAGATGTCGCGATAAATCCGGCGGTCCAGCTCGAATCCGTTGTTCTCGAGCTCGGCGAGAATCGCTTCGAGATCGCTCCAAAGCCGTTGAGGCAGAAAATATTCGTCGTGCAGTCTTGTGCCGAAGCGCTTGAGGCCGCGCGGAATTCGGGTCTCGAGCAGAAGAGCTGCCAGACAAGTCCAAAGCAGGGCGACACTAGACATCCAGTCTGCGCGTGGCAGTGATTCGATGGCGCGAAATTCGATGAGCCCGAGAGCGCCCGCCGGCCAGGACGTATTCCAGAACTTGTCGAAACTCATCTCGCTGCGGTGCGAATTGCCGGCGATGTCAGTTTGAAGATGGCGAAGCGTTTCGTTGATAAGCTCGCGATGATCGCCTGGCGGAAGCGATTCCAGGAACCTGTAAGCCATTTCGATGTCGTAAAGGTCGCGCGCCGATTCGTCCGGACGCGGCGCTTGGGAGGACGCGCCCACGTAGCAACCTGTAAAGAGATAGGCGAGTGAAGGGTGATGCTGCCAGAAACGAAGAATCGCCGCGAGCCAGGCGGGTCGTGTGAAAAACGGATTGGCCTCCAGTTTCGGGCCACCCCACAGAAGGTGATTTCCGCCACCCGTGCCTTGGGGATGTTCCCAAGGCGACTCCTTCCAGGAGCGCAAACCCGCCGCCTCGCAGCTGGATGTGACCGTTTCAACCCAGTCGGCATATTCGTGCCAGCTCGAACAGGCAGGAAGGTTGACTTCGAGCACGCCCGGGTCGGCAGCCAGGCCCAATGAGATCCAGCTTCCCGCCTCATCCGCAGGCGTATAACCTTGAAGCGCTACCGGCGCGATACCGTTCCTTGAGGCCGAATCCTCAATGGCGGTGAGCAATTCGAGGAACGGCTTTTGCAGAAGCGGCGGTATGAAAATGGCGATAGCGTCTCCGTTCCTTTCCATGGAAAGCGCCCGACGAGGCACCGAGGGAGGCAGCCGGTTGAGCGGAAGGCGCAATCCGGAAGGGCCTTCGGCTTCCGAGAGGACACGGGCATCCTTGGGGAGCGACCAGGGCGATGAACGCCAGCGGTCATCATCATAATCTATGGGCATCGCAAGAATTTCCGCGCTCGGATTGGTAGGATCCAGGAACTGAAGCCAGCGTGCGGGAAGTCCAAGGCGCCCGCGGATGCCCTCCGCGAGCTGCCGGACCGCGTTTTGTTTGAGGGGTTCGGTTTGTTTCGGGGACCGAAATAGAGGCGTGCCGTCGCGGCTGGCGAGGATGCGCACGATCCATCGCGGATTGACTTCGCCCGGATAAGACTTGCCCGGGCAAAAGAATACCGCAGAGCCCGCCATGCGATTTTGCAAAAGGTCCTCGGCGACCTTCCAAGCATAGCCAAGCTTGGTGGGACCGACTGCCGCGTAGTTCCACTCCGCACCTTCCGGGTTAATCGGTACAAACGTCGGCTCACCACCGAGAGTCAGCTGCGCGTCATGCCTCTTGAAAATCGCTTCCGCTCGGGAAGCAGCGTTGTCCATCCAGCGGGCTATCATTTTAAGATTTCACGATTGTTAACCCGGTTTGCAGGGTGCTGGCGATCGCCTTCTCTCCATAGTAGCGACCAAGGATGGGTGCGATGTCGCGCGGAGTAAGACCGACAGCCGTCGCCAGAAAGTGGTGGTCGCAAAAGATTCCGTTGGTCGGGTCCAGTCCAATCCAGCCTGCTCCTGGCAGAAAAGCTTCCACCCAGGCATGAAATGCATTTTCGGCGTGTTCGAGCCCGCTCTGAGAACCGTCTTCCCATAAGTATCCGCTTGCCAGCCGAGCTGCCAAGCCGTGACAACGGAGCACATCCGCCAAAAGCACCGCAAAATCCCGGCAGGAGCCCTTCTGTCTCTCGAGTGTTTCTCCCGGAGCGAAAGGATCTCCCTCTTCGCGGCGCTCGTATTCGATGTTTTCATGCAGCCAACTATTCAAGCCGACGAGCGCCTCGACCGTCGGCCGCGGCGACGACAGGCTCAACGGCGCAGGAAGATCGCCGGTCTTGAAGCTAGTTTGCCTGAAAGGCGCGAGGACCGCGGCTTCCTCCGGCAGATAGTCGAGCGGCAGACGCACGGCGTGGGAATCGAGGATAAAATGAAACGGATCCCATGCTTGAAAAACAGCCTCGAATTCGAGCTCAAAATCCAGATGGTCAAGGGCAGTCGGATAAAGACACGTTGCTGTCACGTTGTCGAATAGATCATGCCGGTACTGAACGTCTGCGGAAGCGTCTGTTGAAAATGCTATCCGTTCAATATTCACGAACAGATCGTGGCGCGGGAAGAGGCGTACGCGATGTGGCGAAAAGCTGGCCGTTTCTGCGTACTGATAGCGGGCCGAGTAGCGAACGGTGATCCTCACGGCTTGTAGGTCATTCGTTTCATCGACACTCGAACCTTCATGTTTTGGGCCCCGGAGCCCTTGAACGTTCCGCGCAGTGGTGTCGCGTCCACCGAGTCACGGCCGTATGCCATAGTGACGTGCCGTTGGCCGCACCATTGATTATTGGTGGGATCGATGGCTAGCCAGTGCATTCCCGGCGTGAGCACCTCGACCCAGGCGTGAGTAGCAAGCGATCCGACCAGCTTCGGGGCGCCAGGGGCCGGCTTGATCGGGTCCGACTCGATATAGCCGCACACGTAGCGGGAAGGAATGCCCGCCGTACGCAAAACCCCAAGCATCACATGCGTGAAATCCTGGCAGACGCCTGCTCGCTGCTTCCAGACAGTATCGAGAGGAGTCGAATTGTCAGTCGAGCCCGGCTCATACCGGAACTTCTCGTGGATTGCGCGGTTCAGTCGTTCCAAAGCCTCGCCAAGCGGAGTGCCTCCGGTGAAAAACTTCCGCGCCCACTCCATGGATGGAGTTCCCGTCGGGACAGCCGGTGTGGGCTGAAGATAGTCGAAGATGTCAGTGAGCTTCGAGGCAAAGAGCTGTCGTGCCTCAGCGACCGTTACATCAAGAGCACCGAAGGTGAAAGGGGTCTCTTTCGTCCGCACAGTTAGCTTGTTGATGATTGTGAGACGCTCATGGCGCAGCGTCATGGAATAAAAGGTGACCTGGTTGCCGAAATAATCGTGATAGGTGGAAACCGCCGTGGGCGGCAGGAACTCGATGGCGTGCGCGAGTATTTCCTGGCTCGGAAGCAGAGGAGGAGTAAGCCGGGCTTCAATATAAGCCTCCCTGGCCGGTTGGCTATAGCGGTAATCGGTGCGGTGCGTGATCTCAAAGAGCATTTTTGAGACCAAAAAGCGTCGGTTGCGTATCTGGACCCATATGAATCTGATGATTCAGGAAACCGTCGGCAATCAGGTTATGAATGTCGAGCGTCGCATTCAACAAAGAGAAACCATGGTCGAGCAACTCGCTCGACTTCGCCGAGGAGGCCGACGCGGCATCGTCCGCCAATTTGTCCCAATCGGTCAGGCGGATTTCATGGAGAAGCTGCTCAATGCCTGCCAGTGTGCGCAGGGTTGCAGGAGAAGCCTGTTCGCGCGTGCCACGCAGCCGTTCGCGGCACACCTCGAGACATCTGGCAACCGACCGTGGGGCAACCGGATTCTTCCATAGAAGATCAAGCATGGGAGCCGCTTCAATTCGAAGCTGGTAGACACGGCGATAGACATCACGGCTGTTGATCAAACGCAGAAAAGCGGAAAGCCGGATTTCCGATTCGTGTTCGGCGGGCGCATTTCGGCGTGGCATGGGGCGCATGATCGAACAAACCGCGTTTCCCGTAATGATGGCGCGCTCGAGCAACTGTCCAATCTCACAAAACGCCCAGCCGCCGTCGGCAATCATCGTTCCCTGCGCCGTGCCGAAAAACTCCGGCACTGCTCTCACGACGTAGTCGCAATAGCGCCGTGTAAACGAGGTGAGATCATCCTCCGACGCCTGCGGCCGGAACCGTGCGCGTTGAAACCGCGATCTCAACATAGTGAGCACCCCCCACGCCTCAAGGCTCAAGCACTCGAGGATCGACTCGGAATTGGCGCAAGCGCGCAGGATTGCTCTCACGACCGAGTCCGGCTCCTCGAGATCGAGCGTCAGTCTATACCTGCCGGCCGGGCTCGAGATATTGCGTCTGGAAACCGAACCGGGGTTCTCCAATGGCGGAAGAATTCTGTTCCAGACCGGCCGATAAAGAGTGCGTTCGGTGGGATTGAGTTCCTCCAGCTCGAGCGACTCGATGACGCCGATCATCACCGCTAGATTATTCGCGCGCTCAAGGTAACGTCCCGTCCAATAAAATGCCTCCGCCACGCGGCTGCTGACATGCTGCGAGGGCAGAAGTCCCTCCCGAAGACGCGCCCGGTCGGGAGGGGGCTCTTCAAAGTCCTGCGCCGCCTCAACCCATGTATCCTTGCTCCCGCCGCCTAGCTCGTTTGCCGTGAAAGGAGATTCTTCCGTGGCGACGCGCGTGAGCGCTCCCGGAAACACATCGTATTCGCCTTCGGACTTACGCAGAGCAAAAAGAATATGATCCTGCCGTCGCGTGACTTTTCGTCCGTCGTGATAGGAAATCGTTAGCGCATCGCAATCCTGCGGCTGCGCGACGAATTGCCCAGCGTTGCGCAGGACGATCTGCCGGGCATTGTCGATCTCTTCCGCCGAGGGCATGCGGCCGTTGCCCCCAAGCACAATCTTTTCACCGGAAATTGGACGGATCGTGAATTTCTCGATATCGGAGAGAACCATCTCGCGCTGATCAATATCGCCAAGCCAGTAAGTCGGCAAACTGCGCAGCAGAGCTTGCTCGCCGAGATAATAGCGAATGATCTGTGCGGCGAACGGCAAAAGGGCCCGGTCATCGGAAAGCTGCGAGCCAATGGAATTGACCACCGCGACGGTCCCTTTTCTTATGCAATGGACGAGTCCCGCCACACCGAGCAGCGAATCGCGGCGAAACACCATAGGATCGAGCCATTGATCGGAGATCCGGTTGTAAATCACCTCGATCTTTTCGAGGCCGGAGACGGTCTTGAGAAAAACCGCGTCGTTGAGTACGAGCAGATCGCCGCCTTGCACAAGCGGGATGCCCATTCGGCGCGCAAGGAAGCTATGCTCGGAATAAACCGCGCTGCCGGGGCCCGATGAAAGCAACACGACGGTGGGATCGGGATGATCGGAAAGCGACCTGAGCAACTCGAGAATATCCACGGGCGCATCCGCAATCGAGCGTATGGAGAAATCCCGAAAGCTTTGAGGAATCACACGGGCAAGCGCCCTCCTGTTCTGGATCATGTAGGAGATGCCGGAGGCGTTGCTGAAATAGTGCTGCTTCACGACAAACTCTCCGCTTGGAACACGGCAAAGACTTAGTCCGCTGAGATGCAGGTAAGCGCCGCCCGGAGGCGTAAGACTGGCGGCCGCGCGCTGGTAGGCTGCGCTTCCCAAAATCGGCTGGATCGGGAGAAGGTCGGCCCGCAGAATTTCCTTCTTTCCGTAAATGTCGCAAAGAAATAATTCGAACGCGCGCAATCTCTGGCGAACACCTCTTTCCAGAGGCTCCCATTCCTCAGGGGTGAAGATCTGCGGCAACACATCGCAGAACCAGGGACGCCGTCCCCAGGGCCTTTCGCGCGCGATGTCGAAGGTCACCCCCATTTCTCTCATGGTGGCCTCCAGCCGCTCGTCAAGCGTCCGGATCTGGCCGCGCGGCAACGCGTCCAGACGTTGAAAGAGAGGACGATAGACCAGGCGCACCTCGCCGGAAGGCTCATGCGTCTCCTTCCAATGCGAAAATGGCCCCGAATCTCCGTCACGCTGCACGGCGCCAGAGGCTTGGCGGATCGGAATTGCCGGTCAAGGTTTTTCCGGTCGAAGACATCCTGATTCTGATTGGGTTTGACACGGAACAAGAACTATCACATGCTCTTCGATTCTCTCAACGACTCCATGAAGACATTCTCAGCGAAGGCTGCCAACGTGCAACGCGACTGGTGGATCATCGATGCGGCAGGCAGGCATCTTGGTCACGTAGCCGTGCAGGCGGCCAACCTGCTTCGCGGAAAGCTCAAGACCATTTACACCCCGCACGTGGACACTGGTGATTTTGTGATCGTCATTAATGCCGAAAAGGTGCGCGTTGGCGGCAAGAAGGACATTCAAAAGTCCTACACGAGCTTCTCCGGCTATGTAGGCGGCCATAAGTCTGAGAGCTTCTCCGCCCGCCGGCAACGGCATCCCGAGCTTCTTGTCGAGCGGGCTGTCCGCGGAATGATTCCTCACAACCGCTTGGGCAGTTCGGTATATCGCAAACTCAAAGTATATCGCGGCGACAAACATCCGCACGCCGCTCAGAATCCCAAAGCTGTCTGATCTTTCCCATGTCCGAAATTATCGCCACCGGCCGTCGCAAAACTGCTATCGCTCAGATCCGCCTGCGCGATGGAAGCGGAACCTTCAAGATCAACGGGAAGGATTTCACGGACTACTTTCCGAGCCTTTCGATGCAGAACACGATTCTTCGTCCGCTCGAAATCGCGAACTCCGTCCAACGATTCGATATGGAGGCCAAAGCCTCCGGTGGCGGTATCGCGGGACAGGCGGGCGCCTTGCGCCTTGCCATCAGCCGCGCTCTCATGAGGAGAGACGACACCCTGCGCGGCTCGCTGCGCGAGGAGGGTCTTCTTACACGCGATCCTCGGATGAAGGAGCGAAAGAAATCAGGTCAGCCCGGAGCGCGCAAGCGGTTTCAATTTTCAAAGCGGTAGCCGCGCGCGTCCTTCATGGCGCTGCCGCTCTCACGCGATTCTCGATGGATTTTTATCGGGGATAGCATTACGGACTCCGGTCGCCGGCAATGTCCTGAAGCCGTCGGCTCGGGCTATGTGCGAGACGTACGCGACTGGCTTCGGGCGTCCGTTCCAGCCCTCGCTCCCCAAGTCCTCAACAAGGGAATTTCCGGCAATACGATCTCTGACTTGCAACGCCGTTGGGAGGTGGACGTCATAGCCTGCGAGCCGCAATTGGTTTCGATAAAAATTGGAATCAACGACGTATGGCATGGTTTGACTGGCGCTGGCGAAGGGACTTCCATTGAGAGATTTCGCGAGATTTACACGGACATACTCGGGCGGTTCAGGGCTGCTTGTCCGGAAGCGACAATCGTTCTTTGTGAGCCAAGCGTCATATGGCCGCCGGCGCCGGCAGAAGGGAACGAGATGCTTAAGCCCTACGTTGCGGCGGTTCGAGATGCCGCCGCCGACTTCGGTGTGCAAAGCATTGTTCCGCTTCATCGAGTTTTCGAAAAGGCCGGATCAGAAAGACCGGACATCGAATGGGCACCCGATGGTGTGCATCCATCCTCTTCGGGCCACATGCTGATCGCCCGATCTTGGCTTGCTTGTCTGGGACTGCTATAGGTTTCCTTATGCGCCTTCTCCTTTTCGTTTCACTTGCTTTTGCGGTCGCGGCGCAGGCTGCGGAGCAGGTTACTGTCGGGAGCTTCGTCTTCACACGTCCCGAAACCTGGGGCTGGGTCGTTCCAGCTTCGCTGATGCGGAAGGCGCAGTTGTCCGTGCCCGGTGTAGACGGAAGTGCCCCTGGCGAGGTGGTGTTTTTCCATTTCGGCGCGGGGCAGGGGGGTAGCGTGCAAGCGAATGTCGATCGCTGGTTCAAGCAGTTTTCGGATGGCTCCACCGACGCAAGGACTGAGCGGGTGGGAAACACGAAGGTTACGTTTGTGCGAGCCTCTGGCACCTTTTCGAGCGGCATGCCGGGAGGTCCCACAACCCCTCTGACAGACTACGCTCTACGCGGGGCCATTCTCGAAAGTCCTGCCGGCGACGTTTACGTCAAAATGACCGGCCCCCAGGTCGTGGTGAAACTCGCGGAGCCGGCGTTCGAGAAAATGATCGGCGAAGCAGCCTCTCGGTAGATTGTCATTGCGAAGGCCTCATTTTCACATTCTTCTGTTGCCTCCGCGTCTCGCCAGTGTAGCACAGTGGTAGTGCAATCGATTCGTAATCGATAGGTCACGGGTTCGAATCCCGTCGCTGGCTTGGTTGATTATCAATTAGTTACGACGTTTCTATCTGGACACGCAAAAGTCATGGTCCCGGTTTTTATCCGGCTTTTGAGATTCAGCGTGTGAAACTGTCGGAAAGTCCGGCAAGCAAATCGAGCGGTGCGTCGTCGGCAGGGTTCAGGATCGCCGAAAGCATGGGGCTTTAACGGGGAGTTTCGCCAATGGGCGGCTCTCCTGCGAATCAGAGATTGATCTTTCTTCGAAAACGCGGACTGGACTCTTGTTTCTTAGTTGAGGTTAATGGTTTGGCTGCTGCATTGAAAGCCCTTTGGTGATTGGAGCGGGTTGTTTCCGGCGGCTTGAACAACTCGTGGGAGTTGTTTACAGCCCGGGCGGCTAGAGCCGACCTGCTCAGTAAGGCAGGTCTCGCCGCCCAGGCTGCCGCCGCCAGAACAACCCTCGCGCTGCGAGCAGAGCCAGTGGTGTTCAAACTGCGCGGGCGAGCGATAACCCAAAGCGCTGTGTCTGCGACGAGGGTTATAGAAGGTTTCGATATAGTCGAAGATCATTAGTTTAGCGGCGGCTTGCGTCGGCGGAATCGAACCGGCGAAGCATTCAGTTTTCAGCGTAGCGACGAAGCTTTCAGCCAGGGCGTTGTCATAAGGATTGCCCTTGCGACTCATGCTTGGAGTGACGCCCCAGGCCCTCAGGCAATGCTGGAAGGCATCGGCGGCATATTGACTGCCGCGATCACTGTGGTGGATAAGACCAACGAGCGGTCGCTGACTGGTCACCGCGTGCTTGAAGGTCCTCGTGGTCAACTCGCCGAGCATGTCTCCCCGGCAGTGATGTGCGATGCAGCGGCGCGAACAGGCATCGAGAGTAAAGGCCAGATAAAGCCAGCCCTCCTGGGTCTCGATGTAGGTGATATCGCTTTGCCAGAGCTGGCCCGGACGATCCGGCGCCGGCACCTTCGCCAGCCAGTTTTCCGCGATCTTGTGATTATGGCGGCTGTCGGTGGTGCGAGGCCGGAAACGGCGCTTCTGCCGCGCGCGCAGGCCGCTCTCGCGCATAAGCCTGGCAACCCGGTTCTTGCCACAGCGATTACCCAGCTCGCGCAGATCGAGCCGCACGCGCGGACTGCCGTAGGTGTTTCGGCTTTGCTCAAAGCTCTGAGCGATCAAGGCTCGCAGCTCGGCGTCTTCTTTCCAACGCTGACCATCCTGCTTGCCCCGATGCGCGGCAAAGCCGCTTTCGCTCACTTCGAGGGCCTCACTCAGAGCGTCGGCGCCATATTGATGCTCGAGCTTTTCCATCATCGTGAAGCGTGCGGTGGCATCTCCGCCGACAAGATGCCCAAGGCTTTTTTTAAAATGTCACGCTGTCGACTCACATACTCCAGTTCCTGCCGTAAGCGGCGCAGTTCGCGTTGCTCGGGCGTCTCTAAAGCCAGCGTCTTTGGTTCGCTGAGCATCTGGCCCTCCTCGGCCCGCCGCACCCAGTGCCCCAGCGACCATTTGGAGACGCCCAGATCTCGGGCCACCTCGGTGATTGTGCGTCCAGCGCGCACCAGCGCGACGGCATCGTTCTTAAACTCCCGGTCGTAACGCCGACCGCTCCTGTTCCTGTTCATGGCTGTCTTCTCCTTTATCACAGCCCAGCCCGCAAAATCGAGGAAACCTCAGATTGATCAAACGGCTTCCCTTGCCTACACTCGCAATCCAGCAAGCTCGTCGATTTCCCGCATTGTTTGCGGACGTCCCCAGCAGTGTTGTTTTCCCCCCAATGATCGGATAGAAGAGCGCAATATGCTCCTGCGGACTGGCCAATGTTCTTCTTACTAACCGTCGCGCTTACTGTTATAGGCGGTGCTCTCACGCTCGTCGTTGGACAGTTTCTATTGAAGGGTTCCTTGAGCCCATTTTGGATTTGAAGCGACAGATTGGTCGCATCGCTCACGATCTCGACTTCTATGGCAATCAGATGCGCGGAGAGACTCCACTAGCAGATGAAGCACGAGAAAAGTTCCAGCGGCATGCATGCGAGTTGCGTGAAAAGCTCAATACCGCCCTATTCTATCGTGGCCTTCGGCGGTTATTCTGCTTGCCGAATGAAGAAGATATCAAGGAAGCGAGTTCGGAATTAATCGGGCACTCGAATTTCCCAAAGGATCCAAAACCGGGCATTGATTTCGACCGTTCAGCGACGATACGAAACTTTTAAAGATAAAGACGTGACTCTGTGGATGTCTTTGTAGGCATCGCCTTTTTTAATGAACGACGACGAATCATCAAACAACTCAGAAGCGCAGAACCTGAGTTCATTGAGCCAATGCAGTGCAAGCCGGTCACGGCGCTACCGGCCGGCGAGAAGTGGACCTTTGAGGTCAAACTTGATGGCTACCGCAGCATCGTGGTGAGGCGCGCACGAGAAGTCACGCTATTCTCTCGCCACAAGAAGGAGCTCATTAGGCGCTTCCCTAGTGTTGTGGAGGCGATCGCTTCGCTTGATGGCGACTTCGTCCTCGACGGGGAGTTAGTCGCGCTAGATTCACAAGGAAGACCCTCATTTCAACTTCTGCAAGACAATATTTCGCAGTCGCTTCCGATCTATTGTTACGCCTTTGACGTACTGAATAGAAATGGCGAGCTGCTTGTGAATTTACCTCTTTCCCGCCGGGCGCGAGTTACTTGAGAGCTTGCTTTCCGCGGCCAAGGATCCGCTGCGTCTGTCGCCGCTGTTTCTTCGTCCCGCGGATCCGGGGACGATCTCTTCCCGACGCTCAAGGCGCTACAAACTGCAAAGTGCCCGTTCAAGAATCTGCCCGAGACGAGAGCATCGCGTTGGGGCGAATCGTTAACCGCAGAGAAAATGGAGCAATGTCGCTGGATCAAACCGAAACTGGTTTGTCAGGTCGCATTCGTCGAATGGACGGATGCAGGGCACTTGCGTCATTGCACCTTCCTCGCCATGTGCGATGATAAAAGGCCCGCGGAAGTGGTTCGCGAAACTAGCGCAAACGCAAGCGCTTCGCGGGTTCGAATCCCACCCTCTCCGCACATTAAGCGCTTGGCGTGAGAGACTTTATTCGCTTTTCGTCTCGTCGCACGAAGATCGTCAGCTTGCAACAAAGTGCATCAGAATGCAGCAGAATGCAGCTGAAACTGCGCACAGACTGCGCACGCGCTCGCGACTTCATTCAAAAATTTACGCCCGCTGACCGGAGACTCGACCGTCGTAAGTAGAACGCGCCGGGCTCCCTGACCTTGGGCGGACCCGTTTCAATAAAACGGCAAGCCACTTACCAGCACCGGCAAGTTAGTTACCACAGACAAGCTGCCGGTGAGGTGCGTTCTACGCTGGATATTGCGCATCTTCAACCGCTTATGGTCGAACGCCGAAACTGGCACAAGCAAAGCTAAAGGTGCGGGGCAGGCACCGTGTCCAGTCAGCACGGGGCCGAAAAGGAAGACACAATGAAAACATCAATGCTCATGAAAACCGTCGCCGCGTTGGCCATCGGTGCGGCGTTTCCGCATGGCGCCATCGCCGCTCCGCCGGCGAAGACGATGATCGAGCGAGGCGTGATCGAGAAGGTCAATGCCACGAGAAAGGGAGTTTGCGCTCAAGGGCGGACACCTGAAACGGACGGCGACCTTCGAGTGGAACGCTTCGACGCGGTTTCTCGAGAACGGCAAGCTGCGCGTCGCGACTAGGATCGCGATCTCGCCGAGCGGCACGAGAAAAGAGTTCGCGCACAATTGGTTGGAGAGCTGAACGTTGGACCCCGCCAGTCGCGGGTCGGCAATCAACTAAAAACTAACGGAGGATCAAGATTATGATAGAACCCGACAATCTTCGCTACACGAAGTTAGCCCTTAACAACGGGTCCGGCGCGATCCCGGCGCTCGGTTTTGGAACGCTGATTCCCGACCCGATCGCAACCAAAAATGCGACCAAGGCCGCGCTGGAGGCAGGATTTCGCGGGCTCGACACTGCGGAACGTTACCGGACTGAGAAAGAGGTCGGCGAAGCGATGAAGGAGGTGTTCAAGGCGGGGAAGATCAAGCGGGAGGATGTGTTTGTCGCCACGAAACTCTGGAACACCAATCATCGTCCTGAGCGCGTCAAACCGGCCTTCGAGGCAAGCCTCAAGAGACTCCAGCTCGACTACCTCGATCTCTATCTCATCCACACCCCTTTCGCCTTCCAACCTGGAGACGTGCAAGACCCGAGGGACGCGAACGGCAATGTGATCTATGACAGAGGGGTGAAGCTGTTAGATACATGGGGGGCGGTAGAGGAGCTGGTGGACGAGGGCAAGTGCAAAGCGATTGGATTATCCGACATCGGCCTGGAAAGGGTGAAGGAGATCTTTGAAGCCGCGACCATCAAGCCGGCGGTTGTTCACGTCGAATCCCATCCGTATCTCCCGGAATGGGATCTTTTAGACTATTGCCGAAAGAATGGAATCGTGCTGCAAGCTTTCGCCGCGCTGGGTCATAGTAGCGAGCCCAACTTGCTGGCGGATCCTGTCATCACCTCTATCGCCAATCGGGTCGGCAAAACTCCGGCCCAAGTCGCGCTCGCGTGGGCTATCCAACGCGGGACGGCGCTCCTGACCACCACAAAGACCCCCAGTCGGTTCGAGGAAAACTTTGACGTCTCCACCCTTCCTGAAGACGCCATGCGGGAGATCAACGAAGGAATCAAGTCGCGGATGAGGTTCAATTCCGTTGTGGAGACCGGCGTTCCCGGGTTCATTCCCAGAGGAAAGTGAAGCCGAGGCAAGAATCACCTCAATAGTTGAGCGGTCTATTTTTCAGCTTTTAGCACTACGTAGCTTTCAGACATGCCGATCCAACACGCAAAGGGATTTTTCAAGTCCCAATGCGTGTAGGCAAAGGAAAGCGCGGCGCGGATCTGTTTGAGGCTCGCGGCGTTCTTCGCCTCGCCCAAGAACCGATAGGCCTCCAAGGCGGTAGTTTTCCCACAAGCACGGAGGCATTTTATTCAGTTGGATCTCTTTTGCAATAACCGCTCTTATTCAAGGTTACGTTGATTTGTTCATTCCTTAGAGATTCTACACGAACGACTTATCTATTGCCTCCCCTTAAAGATGGCGATTAAAATCTCGTGAATTCTAATCAGGTTTAACGCCCTGATTAAGGCCTGATGGTTGCATTTTATCGCTTTCGATTGCTTCCTTTGACAGATTGCGCTCTACAAGTTTCGTCCCCGTCGAGTTTCTGCATCCAATCCGGATCTGTCACCTTCAGCGGCATGTCGCTGAGCGTGTCGAGCGTACGATCGCGTCGAGCCTTTGCGCCATCTCGCGCCGGTCGCTGATATTCAGCAATTCATTCGCGTGCTGCTCGGCGCCTCCTGCAGCAGGCCGACCGCCGCTGCCACCCGCTCCATGCTGCGCGTGGTGGCCACACCCAGCGGCGCCCCTTCGTCCACGACGCTGCGCTGGCTCTTGGTCGATGGCGCCGCGCTTAGTCCCCCACCAGCAACCGATGAGTCTTTTTTTTAAGCTGACGCAGCCGGCCTGCATCGATGGCCTTGTGCAATGTGGTGGCCAGCACTCCGAGCTGCGCACTCACCGTGGGCACTCTCTCGCCCGCATCGAGCAATGCCTGTGCCTGGGCCAGCCGCTCCGCCGTCAGCTTGTGGCCGTGGCGCGGGGGCGGCGGCGCAAAAAATGCCTTCGCTCCGGCCTGCCGATACTTCTTTACCTAGCGTTTTACCGTGGTCAGCGGCACCCCGAAGGCCCGCACGATCTGGCCCTGGGTGGCCGTGCCGTTGATGATGAGCTGGCTGGTGAACAACCGGAAACTCCCCAGATCCGCCGCCTCGTGGGTGAAGACAGGCAAATGGCCGTTAAAGTAGACCACCTGGGAATCACGGCGCTCGAAAGCTAGTTCCGATGTGATCAGGTTCGTCCCTTCCGGGAACATGGGTAGTTGGACTTGAGGCACCCCGCCATGCTATCCTTCCCTGAGTCCCCATGCCAAGTCAGCGGGCCAACACTTTTCCAACCACCGCACCCCCTTACCCTAGTGGGTCAGGAGTTCTGAGCCTACCTCGTTTAACTCGTTGAGAAACGTTTTACCGCTCTTCTGTGTCGCCACCGCGTCATGAGGTAGGAAATGGCTGCCGAAAAGGTAGCCTTTGGCCAGCATGTGCGCCACGCGTTGAACTGGCGTCAAATCTAGGTCGCTATCGCAATCGATCACGCGGATCTCGGGGCCGATGATCTGAAAGTAGGTCACCACGGTGTTGAGCGGCGAACCCAGATCCCATGCGGTGTGCACCAGCGCGGACGTGTCTACAACCGCAGGTCGGATGGCTCCCTCCGCGCGTAGCCTGTCGATCAACTCGGCGTAGATGGCCCCCTCTACCGGAGTCCGGAAACACTCCTCGATCGTCGTCGGATACTCCCTTGCGACGAACATGCCAAACTGGCTACGCGCTCGTTGATACCAGGACATCTGCCCAAGGCTGAATCCGAGCTTGTCGGAGAAATATCGAATCGTCTCCGCCGTAAGCGCCTGGGGCTCGGAGTCCATATACTCCTCGTCGTTTTGCCTGGGGAAGAAAACCACGCGCCAGTCATCGGGCTGCTTCTGCTCCTTAGGCGTCTCGAGTGCCTTTTTTACGATCTCCCATAGATGACCGCCCCTTCCACCCCTCCACGTCGTTTCAACGACAATGGTACCATTCTTGGCGCTGGGAATGGCCCCCGTGAGAATCTCCTCGCTCCGGCGAAGATCGGTGGCCTGGAGCGGATTTTCGACACCTTCGTGGCGAGCTCGATCCTTACCAACACCAAACG
>CAWEOV010000002.1:0-48512 GCA_963810765.1 uncultured Verrucomicrobiae bacterium | reverse complement strand
GGCTGGGGAGGGAATCGAACCCCCGACACGAGGATTTTCAGTCCTCTGCTCTGCCAACTGAGCTACCCAGCCTTTCAGGGGAAACCAAAAAATATGCAGTCCCTTCTAGATTGACAAGCGGGATGGTGTGTAATCCACCTCGACCGAACGGGAAATGAACCTCTAGATAGACTGGGCTCGCCTTCTAGCGCACGCGCGAAAAGCTTGCCTACAGTGACGACGACGGTGAGGACATCGTCGCAATGGGCTCGACGTTGACCCGGCGGCCATTGCGATCAAATTTCACGTGTCCATCAACGAGGGCAAAGATGGTGTAATCGCGTCCAAGACCGACATTCCGGCCGGGATGGAATTTTGTGCCGCGCTGGCGAAGGATGATGTTTCCCGCGATGACGGACTCCCCGCCAAATTTCTTTACGCCGAGACGTTTGCCGGCGCTGTCGCGTCCATTCTTGACGCTACCTTGACCTTTTTTGTGAGCCATAAGCCTGGGTTACGCGCCGATGGTTTTGATTTTGAGCCGGGTGAGCTGCCGGCGATGGCCGACCGTGCGGTGGTAGCCTTTCCGGCGCTTAAATTTGAAGGCGACAACCTTCGGCGCCTTGGTTTGCTCGACGACTTCGGCGGTGACAGCGGCGCCCGCCACGAGCGGAGCGCCTATCGAAAGGCTTTCACCGTTGGAAACCAAGAGAACCTGCTCGAACTTTGCCTCCGTGCCGGCCTCGACGTCGAGTTTTTCGACCTCGATCACATCACCTTCCGCGACGCGGTATTGCTTGCCGCCTGTTTGAATGATTGCGTATGCCATGAGAGTGCCTCCTCCGTGAGAACCTGCGAGAATCTCACACCCCCTATCGCCCATCAAGCGAAATTTTTCCCTTGCGTGGCGATCCCGCAACGTCAAACTTTGCTCCCGGTTTGGCTCGGGTGGTGAAATGGCAGACACGTACGTTTGAGGGGCGTATGCCGAAAGGCATGGGGGTTCAAGTCCCCCCCCGAGCACTTTGCTCATCAGCTTTCGCGATCCGATGGGCAGAAAGCGTGACCAAAACGTGAATAAATCTTCAACCATGATCTTCTACATTTATCACGATGCGGCTGGCGAATGGCGTTGGCGCCTAAGAGCAAATAACAAGAAAACGATTGCGATCAGTGGCGAGGGTTATAGCAACCAGAAGGACTGCGAGGATGCTATTGATCTTGTACGGGAGGCCGTCGATGCGCCCGTCCTAGAGGTCGAGAAGTAAGAAGGGATTCTGATCGGGGATGCCGATCAATCGGAGATGAACTCACGCGACGGAATTTGGGTTCCCTTAAGCACCTTAAGCACCCTGAAAAATCCAGCTGTGGATGACCTTCTTGAATCAGACCTGCATCACCCTCCAGATAACCGCGGCAGTGGTGTCGTCCAAATCCATCCACGCCCAGCTTGGTGGTGCGCCTTTGCTGGGTCCGCCAAGGGTGCCGGGGTTCAATACGCGGGTCAGGCCGATGGTTTCATCGCGCGGGACATGGGTATGGCCATGAAGCAGGAAGTCGGCTCCTCCGATGCGCGAAGGAGGAATGTGCACTAATAGGAACGTTTTCCGCAAACGCTCGAGAACAAGGCGTCTGGGCAGATTGAGCCTCCAGTCATTGTTGCCAAGCACACCGAAAAATGGCCTGCCCACCGCCTTGACCGCGTCAAGAGTCGTCTGGTCACAAAAATCTCCAAGATGCCAGACCTCATCAGCTCTCTTCAATTCCTTGGCGACGGGGGCTGGAAACTTCCCGTGAGTATCGGCGATAACGGCAATGAGCATGATGAGTTTTCAGTTTACAGTCTCTCGGTGTAAAGTGACATATCTGAGCGACGTCCTGCCACCTTCAAGTGATCGATCACCACGCGACGTTCTCCTTTAAAAGATGACAAACTTGAAAAACTCAAACGTTCTATGTGGAAAACCGCGCACCAGCACATTTTGAAACTTGTCTCCTACGAACCCGGCAAGCCGGTCGAGGAGCTTGCACGCGAGATGGGTTTGCAGCCTGCGGAAATCATCAAGCTGGCGTCGAACGAAAATCCGCTGGGTCCTTCGCCTAAAGCCCTCGCAGCCATGCATGAAGCGCTCGAGCGCTCGCACTATTATCCCGACGGCGGCGGATGGGCGTTGCGAGGCACCATCGCCCAAAAACTCGGCCTTGACCGGGATAACGTCGTCCTTGGAAACGGCTCGAACGAGATCATCGAGTTCATCGGGCATGCCTTCCTTCGGCCTGGCGACGAAGTGGTGACGGCCCGTCATGCCTTTGCGGTTTACACGCTGATGGCCCAGCTCTTTGGCGCAAAGACCGTGGAGGTGCCCGATCCGGGCTACACCCACGATCTGGATGCAATGCTTGCTTCAATCACTTGGCGGACGCGCCAAGTGTTCATTGCAAACCCCAACAACCCCACTGGGACGATGGTCGGTCAGCATGAAATCGACCGCTTCATGGATCGCGTGCCGGAAGAGGTGCTCGTGATCTTCGACGAAGCCTATTACGAGTTCCTGGACAACCCGCCGGACGTCTTGAAATTCGTGCGGGACGGCCGAAATGTCGTCGTAATGCGCACGTTTTCGAAGATCCAGGGTTTGGCGGGCTTGCGTATCGGCTATGGCCTGGCATCGCGAGAAATCGCCGGCGTGCTTCAGAAGACACGCCAGCCATTCAATGCGAATGGCATCGCCCAGGCGGGAGCCTTGGCAGGAATTCAGGACGAAGAGCACATTCGCAAAACGCGCGAGCTTACGAACGAAGGTCGCGAGTATTTGCAGTCCGAGTTTTCATCGATGGGTCTCGAATTTGTCCCAAGCGCGGCAAATTTCGTTCTCGTGCGCGTGGGCGATGGCGACAAAGTCTTTCAAGCTCTTCTTCGGCGGGGCCTCATCGTCCGGGCAATGCGAAGTTACAAACTGCCGGAATGGCTTCGTGTTTCCGTCGGAACGATGGATCAAAACAGGCGCTTTGTCGCCGAGTTGCGGCGCTTGGATTCCGAGGGTCTGTTGGAGCACCACGCGACCGAGACGGCAGGCGCCTAACGTGCTGGCCGAGGACACCATCGCGGCGATTTCGACGCCTTCCGGCGAAGGTGCCATCGCCGTTATTCGCCTTTCCGGATCGCAGGCTCCCGCGATCACCGAGCGCCTTTTCGTGAGAAAGAATGGAGCGAGCCACGCCATCGAGCGCATGTTGCATTTCGGCTGCTTTCGGGATGAGGGAGGTCGATTGGACGATGGCATGGCTGTCGTCTTCCGCGCGCCGCGCAGCTACACGGGCGAAGATATGGCAGAGTTCCATTGCCATGGAGGCGTGCTGGTCGCCTCCCGCATCTTGGGGGCGGTCTTGCGTGCAGGGGCCCGCGCGGCCGAGCCTGGAGAATTTACGCGTAGAGCGTTTCTCAATGGCAAGATGGACCTGACTCAGGCCGAAGCAGTCATGGATGTCATCCGCGCCAGCACCCCTCTTGCCTTGCGGGCCGCCGAGGAACAACTCGCAGGCCGCCTCGGTTGCGAGGTCGAGAAGATCCGAAATATCCTCCTCGGGATTGTCGCACATCTCGAAGCCACGATCGATTTTCCTGAAGAAGGCATTGACCCGAGCACAGGCGAACGGCTCATCGCTGAGATCCGAAAGACACGTTGCCAAATCGAAACACTGCTCACGACTGCCGAGGAGGGCCGGATCCTCCGCGAAGGCGTGCGCCTCGTTCTGTGCGGTGCGCCAAATGCCGGAAAATCCAGCCTTCTCAACCGGCTTCTTGGCTTCGACCGCGCCATCGTGAGCGCCTCGCCGGGAACCACCCGCGACACAATCGAGGAGTTTGCAAGCCTTCGGGGGATCCCCTTCCGGATCACGGACACCGCAGGCCTGCACGAAACGAAGGACGCCGTCGAACGCGAAGGGGTCGAACGGACGAAGAGAGCGATGGAGAGGGCCGACGTGATTGTGCGCGTGGTCGACGTCACCCATCTCTGCAACGAAGAACCGCAAAACGGCGAGATTCTTGCTGCCAACAAGATTGATCTCATCGGGAACGGGGTTGATGATTTGCGATTTCGAAAAACGCCTTTCATCGCCATTTCCTGCCTCACCGGTGAGGGAATCGGCCAGCTTGTCGATGCGATCGCGCGGACTGCGCGTGGCAATCAACCCGCCGACGCTCCTATGCTTGCCGCCATAAACGCGCGGCACCAAGTCTGCCTTGAACGCGCCCGGTTGTGCCTGAAGGAAGTCGAGGAAAAACTTCAAAAACAAGCCGATCCCGAACTGGTCGCAGTGCCGTTGCGAGAAGCTCTTGACGCCGCGGGTGAAATTGTTGGCGCAGCGGATATCGAAGAAATTCTAGGCAAAATTTTCAGCACGTTTTGCATTGGAAAGTGAGTTTTTACAGCGCGATTCTCCGGCCGCTTCTCTTCCGGCTGGATGCCGAGAGGGCGCACCATTTGGTTTTGCGGCAGCTTTGCCTTATTCCGCCACCCCTGCTGCGCCTGATCTTTCGCGGGATCCCTCGTTGCGCATCGCAAGACGTCTTCGGCATTGATTTTCCCAACCCGATCGGTCTCGCCGCCGGGATGGACAAGAACGCCGTTGCGCTGCCCGCATGGGAAACTCTCGGTTTCGGCTTTGTGGAAATAGGAACGATCACGGCCAAAGCGCAGCCTGGCAACCCGCGGCCACGCCTCTTTCGCTATCCTCGCCAGAATGCTCTTGTTAATAGAATGGGGTTCAACAACGACGGGGCGGACGCCGTGGCCGCTCGCCTGGATGGCCTGCATAAGGCAGGCAAATGGCCAAAAATACCGGTCGGCATCAATCTCGGAAAATCCAAGATCACGCCACTTGACCGGGCGCCTGATGACTATCTGCAAAGCTTTCGGAAGCTAGGGAGATTTGGAGACTATTTTGTGATCAACGTCAGCTCACCCAACACCCCTGGCTTGCGCGATCTTCAGGAAACCGGGCGTCTGCGAGAAATCGTGCGGGTATTGCACAACGAAAAGCTCAAAAAGCCCCTGCTCGTCAAGATCGCTCCGGATCTTTCCGACCAGCAAGCTATCGAGATAGCCGCGCTGTGCGAAAACGAAGGGCTTGCCGGTCTCATCGCAACAAATACGACCCTCGATCACTCGGCGTTGCCAAAGGAGCGCGATGAACAGGGCGGTCTGAGCGGCGGGCCACTCAGACGCCGGGCAACGGGCCTGATCCGAATCCTCAAATCGAGTACCTCGCTGCCGATCATCGCTTCCGGTGGGATCATGGATGCTGCCTCGGCAAAGGAGAAGTTTGACGCTGGAGCGCGGCTCGTTCAAATCTACACGGGCCTTGTATATCGCGGACCGCAATTGATCCGGGAAATCGCTTCCCTCAACTCTCAACTCTCAACTCTCAACCCGCACTAAATGCCTGACTGGAAATCGACCACCCTTACGCTTGGCCATTCCCCCGACCCGGACGATGCCTTCATGTTTTATGCGATGGCAGAAAGCAAGATCGGCCTCAGGGGCTACCGCTTCGCCCATATCCTGCAAGACATTCAGACGCTAAATGAACGCGCTACCCGCGGTGAGCTCCACATTACCGCCGTTTCCATCCACGCGCTCGCCTACGTCCTGGACAAATACGCCCTTTTGCCAAGCGGGGCGAGCATGGGCGACGGTTATGGACCGCTATTCATTGCTGAAAACGCCGCCGGCCTTCCCGATGGGGCGGATGACTCGGCCAGGAAAAATTGGCTTCTAAAAAAAACCATAGCCGTACCCGGCCGGATGACAAGCGCGTTCCTGGCGGCTCAGCTTTTCCTCGGAAGAGATTTCGACTGCGTCGTCGTGCCGTTCGACGAAATTTTTGAGGAGGTGCGCTCAGGCAGGGTTGGTGCTGGCCTAATTATACACGAGGGCCAGCTTACCTATGCGAAGGAAGGTTTTACCGGCGTCTTCGATCTGGGAGAATGGTGGAAGCGCACGCGTGAATTGCCTCTTCCCCTCGGCGGAAACGTCATCCGCAAGGACATTCCGCCAAGGATGAGAAGCGAAATCAGCGACATCCTGCGCGAAAGCATCGCTTACGGGCTGGATCATCGCGCGCCCGCAATCACACACAGCATGGCCCACGCCCGCGGATTGGACGTTCCGCTGGCAGACCGATTCATCGGCATGTACGTGAACGACCTGACTCTCGATTACGGCGAAAACGGACGCGCAGCTGTAAAACAGTTCCTGAGCGAGGCTGCTGAACGAAAGCTGATTCCGCCACTCACTGCGCTGGAGTTTGTGAGCTAGACGGCGGCCTGGTCTGCGGTTGTTTGGCGACTTTTTCGGCTGCCTTGTCGAGCTTTGCCCCAACGTCCTTGCTTTGGGGATTCAGCTGGAGTGCCTTCTGCCAATAGAGAACAGCCTCGGCCCTTTTGCCGAGCTTATCGCAGGTATCTCCGATGTGCTCGAATACCACGGCGTCCGGTTCAGGAAGCAGTTCCGCCGCACGCAGCAATTCGGTCAGCGCCTCGTCGAATTTACCCTGCTTGAAATACAACCAGCCCAAACTGTCGATGTACGCGCCGTTGGTAGGCTCCATTTCCAATGCGCGGCGGATGAACTGGCCGGCCTCGTCAAGGTTTTCGCTTCGCTCGACCCACATGTAGGCAAGATAGTTGTAGGATCGCGCGGCATTGCCAGGATCAAGCTCGATGGACCTTCGGAAAAGCTCGGTAGCCTTTACATACTGGCCGGCTTGTTCGGCGGCTGCGCCGTAGTCGAAGTAGAAATCGGCATTAAGCAGGTCGGGCTGGCTGTTGCCCGCCTCGACCAGCGCCCGCTCGAAGGCGCGCATCGCCTCGTTATGCTGCTTGATCTGGCTGAGTGCAACGCCATGGTAATACGTGAGCAGCCCGGCCTGCGGAAAGCGCGTGCGCGCCTCCGCCAGCGCTGCGACCGCGCCCAAATAGTCCTTCTGTTTGAAGAGCAGGTCAATGACCTGCAGGTGCCGCGGAAGCATCTGCGGCTCGATCAGGAGCGCCTGTCGCGCGCTGGCAAGCGCTTTCTTTTGCTGGCCAGCCTTAAGATAAAGCTGGGTAAGCTGATCATAAGCAGAAACGCTCAGGGGATTCCCTGCTACCAGATCTTCAATCACCTCAATTGCGGAATCCGTTTGCCCCGTTTCAACGAGGCAGCCTGCGAGTTTCTCGCGAATCTGAGGATAGGACGGCCTAAGATCGACGACTTTTCTGTAGAAAGGCAGGGCTTTGTCCGTTTGGCGGGTGAGAACATAAAGATCACCGATCTTGCTTAATGCAGCCGGATCCTTTTCGCCGCATGCTGCGGCCTTTTCGAGCAAGCGGCCAACACGCTGGAATTCAACCTCCGAGAGCGAGGCTCCTGCGTCACGGAGAACGTTCCGGCTGCTCAACTCAGCCAGCGAAAGCCAGAAATCAGGATCGGTGCTCTTGGAACGCGCGGCTTTTTCGAGCACCTGCTCCGCTTTGGCGGTCTGGCCGCCCGAAAGATACACTTCCCAAAGCGCCTCGTACGGGGCGAACGTCTTCGGAGCAATCTCAATCGCCGCCTGCGCATACTTTGCGGCGAGGTCCGGCTTGTGAAGATGCCGCAAATACGTGGAACTCAGAGCGAGGCACGGTGCGGTCTCCTTTGGTGCTGCCTTGACGGCGTCCTTTAGCACCGAAATGGCGTCGGCCGTCTCGCCGCGGCGCAAATAATCGTAGGCGACCTTGACGGCCAAGTCTGTGTTGGCGGGATCCAAAGCGAGCGCTTTGCGGTAGCTCTCGAGGGCTTTCTCCGGCCCATCGCTCTCTTCCTCGAAGAGACCATTGACGAACCACGCCAAGGCATCCGCTTTTCGCTGCCCTTTGGCTTCAAGCGCACGACCTGTTTCCGGGGTCTCAGCGGGCAGCAAGTCGGCCACGGCGCCGTGCGCCGTAAGGTAAACCAGTCCGAAAGCCACGCTTGCGCAAAGGAGGAAGACCTGCCGAGCTCTGCAACCGGCAGCCTCGAATTGTCCCTTCCTGCTCATGCCCGAAACTGTAACTCTTACGATTTGTAGCGCAAACGCTTCTTGTGACGATTTTCGCGCATGCGCTTTCGGCGCTTGTGCTTCGCGATCTTCGCCTTTCTTTTCTTTTTCAGTGAACCCATGAGCAGTGTGTGAACTCCTAAAATACTAGTAAACGACCTTGTTGAGCGGATACTCGATTATCCCCTCCGCGCCCAGTGCCTTGAGCCTCGGGATGATCTCGCGGACGATCTTTTCTCCGATTACTGTCTCGACAGCAACCCATCCGGACTGGGCCAGGGGCGAGACGGTAGGATTTCGGAGCGCGGGCAATGCCTCAAGCAAATTCTTCAGGTTTGATTCCAGGAGGTTCATCTTGAGACCGACGAGGTCCCTGGCGTTGAGAGCACCCTTTAGCAAAAGGGTCATCGTCTCGAGCTTTGTGCGTTTCCAATCGTCCTCAAATGCCGTGTGATTGGCAATCAACACCGGAAACGATTCCAGAAGCGTCTCGACGATGCGCAACTTGTTATCCCGCAGGGAAGAACCTGTTTCCGTAATGTCAATGATGGCGTCGACGAGGTCGGGAACCTTTACTTCGGTCGCACCCCAGGAGAACTCAAGATCGACATTCACTCCGGCCCGCTCAAAAAACCGCCTGGTCAATCCGACGGCTTCGGTTGCGACGCGCTTTCCCTCCAGATCGCGCACGCTGCGGATCGGCGAATCCTCCGGCACGACCAGCACCCAGCGCGTCGGGCGGGCGCTGGCCTTGCTAAAGGACAACTCGGTCACCTCGCGGACGTCGGATTCATTTTCCGCCACCCAGTCACGCCCGGTTATGCCGGCGTCCAGATAGCCGTGCTCGACGTAGCGGCTGATTTCCTGGGCTCGCAGCAGGCGAATCTCTAATTCGGGGTCATCGATCGACGGACGATAGGAACGCTTGGATCCTGAGATGCAAAATCCCGCCTTGGCGAACAGATTGAGCGTCGCCTCCATCAGGCTGCCGGAGGGCAGTCCAAGCGTAAGAATGTGGGAAGACATGCGGAAGGCGGATTAACAGCCAGTTCTCCGCATCCCGCAAGGGAAAAGCTGGCTCAAAATATCGTTTGAAGGAGAGCCGTCATTTACGAGATTTGCCGGGCCTTCAGGATCTGGAGCAGGACGAAGTAGAAGACTAGAGCTGCAGGAACGCCGAGGAAAAGGGAGCCGACCAGGAGCGGTAGCCCGATATGGAAGAAGGTCGTCCATTTCAACATCTCGCTGACATGGATGTGATGCATCTCCATTTTGGGTGGAAAATGGTGCGGGTTGCTCAGCACCCAGAAACCAATATCGTACTCAAGCCGAAGAAGGACCGGCCAGATGGGCGTGACCACGTCATGCAACGAGACCGCTATCACCGCGGCGATCGGGTTGCAGCGCAGCAGATAAGCAACGCCGAGCGAGAGAAGCGTTTTGATCCCGAAGAGTGGCGTGAAGCCGATGAACACTCCAATCGCAACTCCCCCGGCTATTGCGTGCGGAGTATCCCTCAGAGTGACCAGCCTCGCTCCGAGGCCCTTGATATGGTCGACCAGCTTTCTCATTCGATCAGCGATAATTCGAGGCCCTGTCCGCTTCCAGATTGAAATTCCCCCAGGGCCGCGATAACCTGAAACCTCTATGATTGCCGCTGAGTTTGAGGATGTTCGGAGCGATTCGGAGTCCATCTTTTCTCATTGGCTCGTTCCCGCGCTTATCGCCTCGATTCTGCTTCACTTGCTGTTCTGGTATTGGGCGCGCGGTTTTTCGCTGTCTTCCTCCGGCCGCGAAGTTTACGACCGCATCGTCCCCCGCACATTCCATCTCGAACGAGTGGAAATTGACTCAGAGCTTCTCGCTCCCGACCCATCGTCGGAGAAGCAAAAGTCCCTCGCACCGGAGAGCGTCAACATTCCGGACGAGAAAACGGCCTTCGAGAAACTTATGTCGGACAACAAGGGAGAACCGGCGGCGCCAAAGATTGACCAGGCCATTCTTTCGGAAAAGCCCACGGCTTCCTCCACGTCGCTTGAAGATACCGCGCAGATGGCCAAGCGCAGCGGCGCGCAAAGCATCCTTGAGGATACAAGGTCGTTGCAGACTGCTCTGCTCTCGGAGAAGCCGGATGTTACTGGGCGGCCAACCGGCAAACTGCTCGATCCGCAGGCGCTCACGGGACGCGCAGCGATTAAGACCGGCAAATTGCGGGGAGGCGACACGCCGGGTTATAGCAACCTGGATGAGCTTCTTGCGCGCACGGGCCCCCTCAGCTCCGAGACGGCGCCAATCCTGATGCCGACGGATTTGCTGTTCGACTACGATCAGATCAACCTTCGCGTGGAGGCCCTTGCCAACCTCGAAAAACTGGGCACCCTGATCCGGCGAAACCCTCAGGCCACCTTTATCATCGAAGGCCACACCGATTCCTTCGGCTCCGAGGAATACAATCTCGATCTCAGCCGCCGACGCGCAGACACTGTGAAAGCCTGGCTCGTCGCGATGATGAAAATCCCTTCCGACCGCATCGTGGCCCGAGGCTTCGGCGAATCCCGACTCATTGCGCCCGCGCTGGGAACTATCGAGGAGCAGCAGATCAATCGCCGTGTTGAGATCGTTATCCGGGCCAAGTAGCCCGGACAACCCATACCCCCCAAAAATTTGGAAATCCCGGAGGAAATGACGACAACCGGCGGCAGATTTTATCAAGCAGAGGATTTGGCCATTGATCTACCACGTCCTCAACATTTTGCATGTCGCAGTCGATGATCACTCCCAACGAACACGCCCTCGAACTGGCGGCACGAACACTCCGTGAGAGGAACCTCAAGCGCGTCGGCGAAAGCATCGAAATCTTCCGGGGCTTCCGGAAAGTCGAGGAGCACCGCCTGCGCATGTGGCACCATGCGGGCGCTGGCGGGCGCGAGGTCGCGCGGCAGCGGTCTGATCTGGTGGATATCCTTTTCAAAGAGCTTTTTGAAGGCATCGTTCGGTCAGTGGTTCCAAAAGGCCTCCCCGAGCCCCTAGTGGTAACGGCTCTCGGCGGCTATGGCCGCCGGGAGCTGACACCTTTCAGCGACGTCGACATCATGTTCGTGATACCGAAGTCTCAGCCCTCGAAGGCCTCCGAGGAAATTATCCGTAAGACTCTCACGACTCTCTGGGACATCGGTTACAAGGTTGGACACTCCACGCGCTCGATTGCGCAGACCATCAAGCAGGCCAACGGCGACATGATCACCAAAACTTCGCTGCTCGAGTCCCGCTATCTCAGCGGCGACCGGGATCTCCTAGTCGAGTTCAAGCAACATTTCGAAAACGAATGCGTGCGCGGCCGCGAAGGCGAATACATCTCCTGGCGCCTTGCTAACCAAGCCGAGACACGCGAAAAGTACGGGCGGAGCGTCTTTATGCAGGAGCCCAACGTCAAGAATGGTGTGGGCGGCCTGCGCGATTATCACAGCCTGCTATGGATCAGCTATTTCAAAGAGCGCATCAGCACGACTGCCAAACTCGTTGAGAGGCGATTCCTCCGCGATTCCGAACGTCGCGCTCTTGAAAAGAGCTATGACTTCCTGCTGCGTGTGCGCACCGAGATGCACTATTTGACGGGAAGACCGCTCGACGGCCTGACCCTTCAGCTGCAGGGGCGCGTGGCCGCAGGATTCAATTTTCCCCAGAAGCATATTCTGCACCGCGTCGAAGCCTTCATGCGGGAATATTTCAGCCACGCGCGCAATATCCATCTCATCACCCAATCTGCGATCGAGCGGATAAACGCGGTTGCCGAAAAGCCGGGCTTCTTCGGGATTCTTCGCCCGAAGCTCGAAAAAGTGGATGGCTTTGTCGTCCGCAGCGGCAAGTTGTATGAGGAGACAAAGGAAACATTCACCGAGGATCCTTACCGGCTCATCCGAGCCTTTCACCACGCGCAAGTGCGCCAGCTCGATTTTAGCCCGGAACTGCGCGATTCCATTCGCCGGCGTCTTCGCTTCGTGGACCGCACCTTCCAGTACGCGCGGGTCGCGAGGGAGACTTTTCTCGCTATTCTTTCCCACAAAGGCGAGGTCGGCCGCATCCTTCGCGAGATGCACGATCTTGGTTTCCTCGGGCGCTACATTCCCGAGTTCGGAGCCCTTACGTGCCTCGTTCAACACGAATTTTACCACCGTTATACCGCCGACGAACACACTCTTGTCTGCATCGAGAAGCTTGATGGCGTCTTGTTCGCGGAAGAGGAAAAATTCCGCGGGTATCGCGTGTTGTTTCAGAAGCTTGAAGATCCCGCGATGCTCTATCTTTCCCTGCTCTTGCACGATACTGGAAAGGCGGCTAACAGGCGGCGGCACGAAGATGCCAGCGCCTTTCTCGCGCAAAAGGTTGCCAGGCGTCTGCAGCTTTCCCCGGAACGCCGCCGCATGCTCATTACCCTTGTGAATTCCCACTACGAAATCTCTTTCGCGGCGCAAAAGCGAAACCTCGACGATCCTGCCACGATCGCAGAATTCGCGGGCATCGTGAGCAACCGGGCCAATCTTGACGCCCTTATGCTTCTCACTCTCGCTGACGGCCAGGGGACGAGCGACCAGAACTGGTCGGACTGGAAGGAGGGTCTGGTCTGGACGCTTTACCGTCGCACCACAGATTATCTCGAGGGCGGACGAATCAGCATGGCGCAGCTTCGCAAGAACCTGGAGGACCTTCGCGAAGCGTCCTCAAAGCGGCTGGCGAAGGACTTCGGCGACGAGATCGAGGCTCACTTCGAACACATGCCAGAGCGATACTTCCAAATGTTTGATTCGGAACAAATCTCCGGCCATGTGCGCCTCTTCCGGACCTTCCTGGAAACGCACCTCACCCGCGAGGACCCGCCTGCCTATGCGCCCGTTTTCAAATGGATCGCGAGGCCCGAACAGGGGCACAGCGAGGTTTGGGTCTGCGGATGGAATCGCCCGCGACTCCTTGAGCGGATAGCCGGCGCTTTCCTCTCTGCCCAGGTCAATATTCTGAGCGCTGACGTTTTCACGCGCGGCGACAACCTTGCGCTCGACATTTTTCGCGTGTGCAGCACCCAACTCGCCCCGGTCACAAGTCCCAGGGACATAACTCGCGTCGAGACGCGGCTTTGCGACTCGCTGGCCTTCGAGGATTACGACTTCAGCCCGCTGCTCAACAAAGACGCACTCCTGCGCACCTATCGCATTTCGCAGGAAGTCGAAATTCCGACCAAGATCGTCGTGGACAATACATCGCATCCGACTTTCACTCTCCTTGACATTCAGACTCCCGACCGCCTCGGTCTCCTTTACGACCTGCTACGCGCCCTGGGCGAGGCGGACGTGAATATTGAGCTTTCCCGCATCACTACCGAAATGGATGTCGCAATGGATACGTTCTACGTCACGGATGGAAACGGCAAGAAAGTCGATGAATCGGCCATCAAACGCATCCAGCGCCTCCTCCAGCGAGCCTCAGTGCGCTCGCTGGGATAGGGGCCCAGAACCATGGTTCTGCGCTTCGCACGTCTGTTTTGGCGGCAGGTTGTGCGGCAGGCCTGGCGGCATCCGCTTCTAACCGGTCTCAACATCCTCGGCATCGCGCTTGGTATCACTGTATTTCTCGCGATTCAGATTGCCAACCGCGGAGCCATAGCGAGCTTTCGCCTGGCTGCGGAGCTGACAACGGGCCGAGCCCACCTTGAAATTCGCGGCAGCCTCGACGATTCCCTGCTGCCCGCCGTATCCGCAATCCCTGGAGTCAAAGCCGCCACGCCCATCGTGGAAGGCGTGGTAACTTTTCCCGACGCTCCGGGCGAGTACCTCCGCATCCTGGGCGTTGATCCTTTCACCGGCGGGGAGATTTTCCCGTTTCATTTGCGAAGCGGGGAGGACCGTGCGCTTGATCTCGAAAAATGGCTGGGCGATCCGGAGGTTATCGCCGTGCAGCCAGGGTTCACAAGAGTCGGGCCTTTCCAGGTGCTCGCCGGCAGCGTCATTCGCATCCTCCGCCCCGCGTTCGTCTTCAAACCCGATGATGTCTTGACGCGGGGCGATCCGCGCCTCGCGGCGATGGACATTGGCTGGGCGCAGGAACTTTTTGGATCGTCGGGCCGCGTTTCGTCGATACAAGTCCTGCTGAAGGATCCTGCCCAATCCGAAACGGTGGCCGAAGCCATGCGGCGAATCGTGCCTGCGGACGCCCGCGTTGCCCCTCCCGCGGCCCGCAGCCAGGAGATGGAATCCATGCTGGGCGCCTTTCAGCTCAACATTACAGCGATGAGTTTGGTGTCTCTCATCGTTGGAATGTTTCTCATCTGCAACAGCGTCGGCGCAGCCGTCATCCGCCGCCGCGTTGAAATCGCGATCCTGAGAGCAAACGGTGTGACCCGGGGAGAAATCCGGCGATTGTTCCTGGGCGAGGCAGCGCTCGAGGCGATTGCCGGCGTGGCGATTGGCATCTGGCTGGCTCCGGCACTTGCCAGCTGGATCGCCCAGCCTGTGTCGCAAAGTATCTCTTCGCTTTATGAGCTCGTTCGAATCGAAAATCCGGGACTCTCGCATTGGCAGATGCTGGAAGCGGTCGGCATCGGGATCGGGGCGGCTCTCGTCGCGGCATGGCTTCCCTCTTCGGAGGCAGCCAATTGTGACCCCGCGCGGATCCTGCATCCCGGCTCAGGGATCGAGGTTTTTTCGCCCTTGCGCAAGCGGGGATTGGCTTGGGCGACCCTTCTCCTCGGCGCCGCTGCGGGGTTGTGCCTTTATTCGCTGAAAGGCGGCTCAAAATACTCGGGGTTCGCGGCCGCCGGCGCAGTGATTGCCGGCTTCTCCCTGTTGGTGCCTTGGCTGGCTGTCGCCGTGGCGTTCTGCTGCCGAAGATTCGGCGTTCTTTCGCGCCTGGCGACCAACCACTTCGTTCGCTCGCTGCACCGCAACACTCTTACAATCGCCGCGCTGGCCGCAGCCATCGCCATGACGATTAGCGTGACGGTCATGATTCATTCGTTTCGCTCAAGCGTTCAACGATGGATTGAACATACGCTGACCGCCGATCTCTACATCGCTCCAGCCGGCAATGAAGTCACGGGCTTGCAAGCTTTTCTGCCTGACGAATCCGCCGCTTGGGCAGAAAGCCAGCCCGACGTTCTTGAGGCGGGTACATTTCGCGAGGTTCCGATTCGCTTTCGCGACGAGCCCACCACACTTGCCGTCATCAATGGCAAGGCCCGAGGAAAATTGGATTTTCTGCAAGGCGATAGCGCTGAACAGGATTTTCAATCGGGCGGAGGCGTGGCCATTTCAGAAAGCTTCGCGACCCGGTTTCGAGTGGCGCCGAACGAGAAGATTTCCCTGCCCACCCCTGCCGGCGTTCGGGAATTCACGGTTTGCGGAATCTATCGAGATTTCGCGCGCGATCGCGGCACAATCCTCATGTCGCGAACACTGTTCGATCAGCATTGGAACGACAACCGGGTGCACTCCCTAGCGCTCAGGCTGCGCGATTCCTCTTTGGGAGAATCTGTCGGCGATGCGTTTCGCGAACGGTTTGGACGCGAGGGTCAGTTCGTTCTCTACGACAATGCCGCGCTGCGACAGCGCGTCTTCGACATCTTCGACGAGACCTTTGCCGTCACGTCCGTTCTCAGAAGCATCGCCGTCGTCGTCGCTATCGCAGGCGTGCTTTTCTCATTGAGCGCGCTCGTCATCGAACGCGAGCGGGAAATCGGCGTTTTGCGGGCCATGGGTGCGTCCCGTCCGCAAGTGCTTGGTGTTTTTCTCTCGGAGTCCACGCTGATTGCGCTCACGGCCGCGCTAAGCGGACTGGCCTCCGGAGGAGCGCTGGCGATGGTACTGACCTGGGTTATCAACAGAGCCTTCTTCGGCTGGACGATCGATCTAGGCTATCCGACGCTCCCCATGGTCACAATGCCCCTTTGGATCATCGGAGCCGCTCTTCTCGCGGCGCTCCTCCCTGCCTGGCGCGCCGCACGCATTGCGCCGGCCCGCGCGGTAAGATTTGAGTAGAATTCTCCAGTTTTCGCCGGCTCGTGCCTGGCCTGTCTTCTGCGGTTTGAGGCGCAGCTTCAACTGGTGCAAATGCCGGCAACGCTTGCCATTCCAATCAAACGGGCGCATCGCAGAGCGCCGTCCACAGGGTGTCTCCGAACCTTGCTTTCGCCCGCTCTTCGAAACTAGGGCGCCATCCCTCCTCCCTGAGCACGGCAAAGACAGTCGAGCCCGAGCCGGACATTGCAGCGGCCCGCACCTCGGGCTGCTGCCTTAGCCAGTCCTTTATCACCGGCAACAACAGAAATTTTTCAAAGACCGGACGCTCCAGCGAATTGGAAATCTTGATCCAGCCGAGGTCTTGCTCTTGCCCGAGACCGTCAGGAAGCCAATGGGAGGCGGCCCAAGCCTTGTAGGCCCATGAGGTCTCCACACCGAAAGGCGGTTTGAGCAAGAGAAGTCTCAGCCTTTCGGGAATATCAAAAGGCTCGATGATCTCTCCGCGCCCGCGGCAAACCGCCGGAATGCCGCGGATGAAGAACGGGACGTCTGAGCCCAGTTTCGCAGCGAGCTTCTCGAGTTCCTCAACATCGAGATGGGTCTCAAAAATCGCATCCAACGCGATCAGAACTGCAGCGGCGTTGCTGCTCCCACCACCCAACCCAGCTCCAACGGGAATGCGCTTGCTGATCTCGATACGCGCACCGAATTGCAGACCGGTATGGCGCGAATATTCGTGTGCGGCCGCTGCGGCTAGGTTGTTCCTGCCCTCTGGAACGCCTGGATCGTCGCATGAGATCCTGATCTCCCCTTCGAGAGAGGTCTCCACGGTTATTTCGTCAGCCAGTGAAATGGGCACAACGAGAGTTTCGATATCATGAAAACCGTCATCACGCCGGCCGTGAACCCGCAATTGCAAATTGACTTTGGCAGGCGCACGCAGCTTCATGGCACGCGCATTCTCGTGCAAGTGACCAGCTCCGCTAAAGAAAAAATCATCGTGGCGCTGGACGCGCCGGACTCGGCGGCCGCTCTACGCCTGGTTGATGATCTCGAGGACGCCGTCTCCTGGGTCAAGGTCGGTTTGCAGCTTTTCACCGCGGAAGGACCTTCGATTGTCAGAGCGTTGAAAGAACGGCGCCTTAAAGTGTTTCTGGATCTCAAGTTTCACGACATTCCGAACACGGCTCACGAAGCGATGCGCTCGGCTGTCAGACTCGGCGCCGACATGGCCACGATCCATCTCTCCGGCGGAGGCAAAATGGTGCGAAGCGCCATCGAGGCAGCAAAGGGATCGCCCCTGCTCGTCCTCGGTGTGACAGTGCTCACAAGTCTTGACGAGGCCGAACTGCGCGGGATCGGAGTCGAGCGGACTCCGGGGGAGCAGGTCGCCGAACTCGTAGCGATGGGATGTCGATGGGGTTTGCGCGGTGTCGTGTGCAGCCCTCTGGAAATCACGCCGTTGCGTACCAAGTTCGGTGACGCATTGACAATCGTCACGCCAGGCGTGAGGCCGTTGGGCTCGGCAGCCGATGACCAGCAGCGTGTGATGACTCCCGCCGAGGCCGTGCGTGCCGGCGCAACCCATCTGGTCATAGGCCGTCCGATCACTGCCGCAATTTCGCCACGCGAGGCGGCTCTGCGCATTGCCGGCGAAATCGCGAGCAGCCCGCCGGACTTGAGGTGAGCAGTTTGCCAGGCTCGGTAAACTGCTAACGTCTTCACCAATCCGATAGGGAAGCCAAGGGCCCAGGGGCTGGGTGAAGACCCCATTTACACGGAATTGCGACGGGTGGGATAAGTTTCACAAGATGCCATCGGAACAATTCTCAATTTCGGTCCCATCAAATGCGGGCGAAGCAATGAAAACGAATATCACGGGCACGCGATTGCAGGACGAAACCGGAGCTGATTTCGTCGTATTCAATCTTCCATGGAAGCTCTTGGCTACACCCGACATGGCGAGGGCGACGATGATTGCATTCAAAAACTTCGATTTTGCCTTTGCCTTCGCAATTCGTCGAGCGGGACGATGGATTTACGTCGCCAAAGAGTCATTGAAGGCTATTTGTGAGTCCAAACTCGGGCAGAGACCAAACTGGAAGGAGACCGCTTACTGATCTTCACCGATCTTAACGCCGAGCTCCCTGCGAAAAACAGCAGCGAATCGTGTAACATCACGATCTTGTGATTATGGCCGCTGTCAGTGGTGCGAGGCCGGAAAGGTCTCGAATTCGGGAAAGATCGTCGCGCGCAAGCTAGTTGCCGCATTAACACCGTACTATCTCGGTTCCATGGTATCGAGCAGTGCCAGGCGTAGCATGTATATGATCGAGCCAAAGATCCTGCACTGGGAGGACTCCGCACGGAGTCGGTGGAAGGCTCCTTCCACATTCCGGACGCACCGGAGTTCGGCCATGGCGGCAGCATGGCGGAAGGCGCGCCCGGCATCCCGTGTTTCGTCACCGGGACGGTGCGGAGCCTCGACGGCAAGCCGGCCGCAGGCGCGGTGCTCGACTTGTGGCAGAGCGACGGCGAAGGCCTCTACGAGGAACAGCGCCACACTACCGAGCCCTGGATGCGCGGCATCTACAAGACGCAGGCCGATGGCTCGTATTCGGTGCGCACCGTCGCGCCGGTCAGCTACACGATCCCGATTGAGATGACATTCGTGAAATCTTCTTCTCGAGGATATCGAACGCCCGGAGGAGGCTGCGATCTTCTTTAATCCGCTTCTCCAGGCGCCGAACAGCCTGAGCGACGGCGGAATCATCCACTTTGCCGATGTGCTCCGCTTGGACCGGGTTGTTTCCGGCGGCTTGAACAACTCGTGGGAGTTGTTTACAGCTTTACAGCCAGGGCGGCTTGAGCCGACCTGCTCAGGAAGGCAGGTCTCGCCGTCCAGGCTGCCGCCGCCAGAACAACCCTCGCGCTGCGAGCAGAGCCAGTGGTGTCAAACTGCGCGAGCGAGCGATAGGCGCTTGCCTCGTTTATCGGAATGATGGTCCGTTCGCTCTTCAAGAGATGGAAGCCGCCTTGAAAAGAATACCGCAACCCGCCGTTCAGCGAGCGCTCGTAATCGGTTCCGTCGAGATTGATCATCCGTGAGGACCGCGTCCCAGCGTAATCCTCCTCCGAGCGCATTGTCGGAGAAGTTGAAAATCGTCCCCGCAGGCACGGGGCTGGCCCCGCCAGACAGCC
The DNA here is from genome assembly GCA_963810765.1 of uncultured Verrucomicrobiae bacterium. Classification (GTDB taxonomy): domain Bacteria; phylum Verrucomicrobiota; class Verrucomicrobiia; order Chthoniobacterales; family Terrimicrobiaceae; genus DASTFP01. The sequence continues at coordinate 29,259 of CAWEOV010000002.1, read as the reverse complement.
ACACTGCAATGACCGTCGCCATTATGAAAAACTTTGGCTGCAGAAAGACTTGCAAGGAGCTGGTAGGTGAGCGGTGTCACGGGCGATCCGGTCTTTCGCGTCATGCAACCTTCAAGGTTAGGCGCAGTCGTCAGATACTAAGAGCCCTCTATGAATAAGGACAGAAATTGTCGCGTTCAATCGATTGCGCCACAGTTCACGATTTTTTGACGGACCGTGTTACGAGCGGATTCGGCCGTAGCTGAATCGGATGAATGGGCAGTTACAACGACCCATGTAGTTCCGTCTCGTTGTGGAGAACAAGAGACCTGAACGACGACCTGATTATTGCCGGCTATTACTGTGTTATTATCTTTGAGGAATACTTGGTAACCCTGTCGGCTCACTGCCGAGAGCGCACAGCTTATACAAGTGTTGAGAGTGGCAACCTTTCTGAAGGTTCCCCAATGCGATACGGGCCTGTTTGCCGCGTTGGATGATGGAACTGCAACGATGACACTTAATGCGATGAGGAGTGTGGGTAGGTAGTATTTCATGTTCTATGGTTCTATGCTGTTAAGTTTTGCCCGTTTCTGAGTTGCCAGGTTATTCTGAGTGACGAAAGTGTGTAAAGTAGAAAGCGCCTGCGGAACCATGCCAGATGATTTTCGGCCCGGCGGGTGGGTCATCAGCGGGCGACACTAAGGTTGCGGAAGTTGGACCAATCCCCCGTGTCGCCGCATCACAATACCTCCTTCGGCTCATGAAAGTTACTGGTGCTCCGGGCAGCGTCTCGCCCGTGCACACTCATCCGGGCTCCGAGGCTTTCTTCGTGCTGGCAGGAGAGCAAAGCATCCGCAGTTCCCACGGGCTTCTGCTTGTGAAGGTTGGCCAGGCCGAAGCGGGTCACGGTGCAGATATGCCGATGCAGGTCGAGAGCAGCGGCTCGACGGATCTGCATTCCCTGGTGATGTTTGTGGTGGACGCCACCAAACCGTTTTCATCTCCCGCCGCTTTTCCGTGAGTATGCGGGACGAGTTTTTTACGTCTTGCTGGCTACAAGAAGAGTTCAGCCAAGGCCAATGCGACTCGTTTGATGGAAAATGATGGAATTTCCTCAAGAATTGCGGCACTGAGAGCCCAGCCAAGCGCAAAATCTGAGTTTTTTCGCGACCAATTCCGCCAGTTCCTTATCAACGTGATCCAGGCAAAGCCAGAGCAGGCGAGTATGCAAAACCCGCTCTGTGAAATCGCGATGACGAAAAAGGGGCCAGCGCCGAATGGCGCTAAGATAAGCCACTTGTGGGACGGTTTCGATCGGGCGGGACGCGCATCTGATGGCGTGGTTTTGTCAGGAGATGATAGTTTTTTGGGCGGCGTTTTTTGGCGCGTGGTTCGTTACGATAGGGGCGGGAGGGAACAAGATCTGCGGCGATAATCTCGAGCATTGAGTCGAGCAAAGCGGCCTGCTTGCGGAGGTCCAACTCATCGCTCAGGATTGCGAGACCTACGTGCTGGCGCGCAGCCGTGCGCGGCGCAAAATGAAAGCGGGATGCGTTGGTATGTTTAGGAATTCTCGTTGGCACTATCGACACAGGATGGCTGCACCGCTAGCGTAAATCCGCCCTTGGCTTAGAACGTCAGTCGAAAGCCCGCCGAAATGTTGTTCGAGAGGTAGTTCGTGCGGAAGAGTTCTCCGTCGTAGTAGGCGTAGGTGCTTATGCGATCGTTCCAGTGAATGGCAAAGCCCGCACCGATCAGCATACTGTCGCGACCGATCTCCGGACCGCTGACCGTGAAGCTATTGCCCGCGCCGCTCGCAAAGCTGGAAACAAGCGAGTAATCGGTGTCTCCGAACTCATGTTGCCAGGCAAGACGGAGCTCTGGGATGATGTGGGCGGGTCCGATCTTCAAGTCGTAGGAGGCTCTCGCGCCAATGGCCGTGCGGAAGGATTCCGCATTCTGGCTCGGATACGCCAGGGGAGCCAGCGAACCGCTCTCGCTAAAGCCGTCAAAGCCAATAAGGGTATACTGGAAACTCGCCGTGGGGCCAACGGTCAGGCCGCCCTTCTTCCAGTCGTAGCCGCCCGCTACAAGCACGTTGAGGTCGCCGCCCAGCGTCTCTGCCCGGGCTGTGCCCTCAAGCGCCGTGCGGCGGGTGTCGTATCCGCTTAAGCCTCCGATGACTGCGGTGTCCAGATAGAACCCGCTGCCAAAGGCGGTCGCATAGACCCCAAGCTTTCCGCCATTGACTCCGATGCTGCTGCTGTCGTTGACGAGATCGGCACTCGTGTAGGCATAGCCGCCGGTCAACCCGACGGCAAAGTTTGATCCGATGCGATAATCAACACCCATTGTGAAGCCCCCTGTGGCAAGGTCGTATCCGCTCGCGTTGAAGGTGCTGTCCACGTTCGTGAACTCGCCAAGGCCCGTGGCAAATATTCCCCAGCGATTCTGCGGGACCGGCGCGAACACCGCGGGACCGCTCTTGCCCTCGGGTCCGCTCACACCGGCAAAACCCTCCCAAAAACTTGGGCCGCTCCCGCTAATGGCAAATTCGCCCGAGAACCCGGTGCTGCCCGCACGGATGTCGGTCATCCGCCTCTCAAGATTGGCGGTCTGCACGTTGGCAAGCGACACACCTATAACGAAAATCGAGGTAAGCTGCTCGGGCGAGATCAGATCAATGTCTTCGCAGAGGTCGGTCAGAGCTTCGTTGTTAAGAAAATCGATCAACTCTGATGCCCGAGGATTGCCGACCGCGCTATCGAGCGCCTCCCCCACTGCGATCGCGTTGGGCGTGCCGCAGAAGAGGCTGGCGAATTCCGCAAAGGAACCTTGTGTTCCTTCGAGTACCACGACATTCGACTGGTAAACGACGTCGAAGACCACGATAGAACCGGTCGCGAGGAAGTCGTTCTCGACGTTGCCGAACGTGCCGCTCACGCCATTGCTCGCAGTAAGGAACGTAATCTGATCGCCCACCTGGAGCGTGAAGTTCCCCACACGAACGAGCTGGAGCCTGCCGGCGATGTTAGCCCGGCCATTCACCACAAGCACATCGTACTGGCCCGCCGAGGCGCCCGCGACTTCAATGCGCAGGGTGCCGCTCGGGTTCTGCGTGTAGTTGCCATTGATCGTGAGTGTTCCGATCGACGCGCCCGGAGAAACGATCCCGCTGTTAACCACGTTGCCATTGACCACGCCGGTGCCCTGGAAAAACCCCGCATTGACAACGCTTCCGTTGATCCTGCCAAAGAGCCCCAGAAGAGCGCTCGGCCCGACGTTCACGTTGCCAGCGACGGTGCCAGGAGCGTTCACAACCAAAGATGAGCTATTGTTGACGTTGACGTTCGGAGAGGCCAGCAGTCCGTTGACAACCGCTGCCGCGCTTCCATTCAGATTGATGTCGTCATTTGCTGTAAACGCGCTGTTCACCACGAAGCCGCTGCTATTGATGTTCGCGGCCCCCGGCACGTTGAAATTGGCGTTCACGATCAATGTGCCACCGCCGCCGAGATTGAAATCGCCAAATGTCTGAACCGTGCCGCCGCTGACGCTCGCCGTGCCAGGCGACACCGTCCAGTTGCCATTCACGTTAAGGAGGTTCTGAACCTGGAGCGCTGCCCCATTTCCAAACGCAACTGGGCCCGTTCCCAAAGCCGAAGCGTTCTGGGTCAGAATCGTGCCTCCAAGAATTGTCGTTCCGCCGGCGTAAGTGTTCGTGCCGCCCATGATCAGAAGACCGGGTCCCGATTTGGTCCATGCGCCCGGGCCGGAGATAAGGCCGGTTAGCGCCGACGTGGTCCCAGCGTCAGCCAGGAAAGCTCCACCGCCCGCAGCAAGGCTCACGGGTTTGCTTGAAATAATTCCGCCGCCAGACGCGAGCGCCTCGAGCGTCCCAGCATTGAAGCTCAGAGGTCCCGCTCCCAAATTAAGATCGCTATTTACCGCCAGGATTCCTCCGTTGATGTTCGTTCCACCGGTATAGGTATTCACGCCCGTCAATCTCAGGGTCCCAGCGCCGACCTTGGTCAATGATCCGCCGACGAAAGGTCCTGCCCCCGTCCTGAGAAAATCCGGCAGCAAGAGGGCTTCTCCATCGGAAATCACTCCCGAGAACAGGGTGCTTTGCTGATTCCCTCCCACTGTCAGGTTCTTCGAGCCCAGATATATTGTGCCGTTCCCGACGATTGACCCCACGGTAGTTCCCGCAGCATCCAGCTCTGCGATGGTGATGAAGGACGTCGGGTTAGCATTGATAAGCGCCGCATTTCCACCGGAGGCTCCCAGATTAAAAGCGGTGAAGGAATTGTCGCCGCTGTTGATGATCGTCGCGTTCGCTGCGGTTCCCGCGCCAGCGCCAGGCAAGGGCGGCGGCGACCCCGATGGCACAGGCGCGCCAAACAAAGCGTAACTTTCCGCTCCGCTGTTGATTATCGTCGCATTTCCAGCGGTCGAGTTGCCGAAGAACTGCGTGGAAGTTCCGGTATCACCGTTGATGATCACCGTCGCACCTGCCGAAGCGGAGTTTGTGAATACCGTTTGTCCTACGAATAAGACGCCGTCCGATGTGAAGTTGTTGTTAATGATCGTCTGCACGCTTCCCGAGTTATTGACGATTCCAACACCTTGGAGGGTAAGAACATTCCCGCTGGTCTGAATGGTAAAGGAGCTCGCGCCGGGGTTGAAGGTGATGGAATCGATCGTGACGTTAGCGGAAAGCGTCGGCGACGTATTGGTCGACGTGTTGAAGGTCGCAGTGTCGCCGGGGATTTCGGGAGCAACGTCGCCAATCCAGTTCGTGCCCGAGTTCCAGTCAGAGCTCACGTTTCCCAGCCAAGTGGCGTCGACGGGCCCGAGCTGGCGGAGCTGGAACCCATTGAGGATATCCTGCACTGGACCGTCGAACGTGACGACCTGCGCGGCGTTGTCCGCGATGAACGTGCCAAGCGCGAACTGGCCCACCTGACCCGGACCGCCGGACGGGCTGGTCGCGAGCGTGACCGAGTTGCCGGCAGTGGCAGTCGTCAGGACGGAGGCTGTCCCGCCCGAAGCGTTACTCCACCACTGGAACTCATACCTCTCACCGACCACGAGCCCGCTCATGGTGAGAGTGAACCCCGCGGTGAAGGACGTGGCCGCAGATGCCAGCAGTGTTTGATACGGCGCGGACAGAGCGCTGAAAGGAGGCGACCCGGAACCGAGGCCATTGCTAGCACCAAAACCTCCGGCAGTCGCGAGGTTGAAGTCACCCGAAGTGACGTTGTTGCCCGTCAAGGCGAGACCGGTGGAAACGACGCCATTCACCGTGGTATTGGCCACGCCGGTGGCGCCGATATTAATCGCCCCGACGAGCGTGCCACTCGTGCTCACGTCGCTATCTCCAGCGATGTTCGTCGCGGCTCCCCAAGTGATGATGCCGGCTTCGGTGGTGGGTGCCGCGAAGATCATTGCGACACTGAGGATGCCTGCGGCGAGAATGGTGCGGCGGGTTGGTGCGAGGTGGACGGACTTGTTCACTTTGGTTGTGGGGTTGTGGTTTGGTTGCTGCGGAAGATCTCGCCAATTTGGAGGATAGGGGCGGCCTGCCTCAAATGGTGATGTGAGAGAACTGCCACGCCTTTTTGCACGTTCCATGCATAGGGCTGATATGCGGCTTATTCATGAGGTCATTTGTTGCAACATTGGATCTGTTGTCAATGCGACAGCTCTTGACTTGTTGCTGACATTGGGGTCCACCCTTTTCCAACGCCCAGCTTTAGGCGAATCTTGCAATCAGGCGCATCGCCCGGCAACTTACGAAGGTTACGAAATTATAACATAAGAACCATGAAACTTATTGTCATTGGCGGCACCGGGCTAATTGGAACCAAAGTCGTAAAGGGCCTTCGCGAGAAGGGCCATGAGGTCGTGGCGGCCTCACCTTCGCAAGGCATCAACTCCGTCACCGGCGAGGGACTTGCCGAGGCGCTCGTCGGCGCTCAGGTCGTCGTCGATGTCTCGAATTCACCCTCGTGGGAGGACAAGGCCGTCCTGGAGTTTTTCGAAACGTCGGAGCGCAACCTCGCAGCCGCGGAAGCCGCCGCTGGTGTCGGCCATCATGTGGCTTTGTCGGTTGTCGGCACCGAACGCCTGCTCGCCAGCGGCTATTTCCGCGCGAAGATGGCCCAGGAAAACCTGATCAAGGCGTCCTCGATTCCTTATACGATCGTGCGTGCCACTCAGTTTTTCGAATTCGTGGGCGGCATTGCCAAGGCGGCCACCGAAGGACAGACCGTCCGGGTTCCCGCGGCTATGATGCAGCCTATCGCATCGGACGATGTCGCCGCCGCCGTGGTCGATGTGGCCCTTGCGGAGCCGTTGAACAGCACGATCGAGCTGGCTGGTCCCGAACCGATCCGTCAAGACGAGCTGGTTCGGCAATTCCTGAGTGCAACAGGGGACCCACGGACGGTAATCACCGATCCCAAAGCCCTGTATTCCGGCGCGGCAATCAATGACCAAAGTCTCACGCCGGGCGAAAATCCTCGCCTGGGGCCCACAGGCTTCAGCGAATGGCTCGCACGCTCTGCGAAATAACCTCAGCCCACAGATATGCCCCTCGGGAGGTCGTCAGCGACCCGAAAGCACCCTACTTCGGAGTGGAAATAAACGACCGCTCACTCAACGCCGGGGGAAGGCGCCCGCATCGCCGCGACTCATTTCGACGACTGGCTGAACACCTCGGCCCAAAAGCGAAATCGAAAAATCAACATCTCGAACTCGACTTATGAAGACTCACTCTTGCTTTCGCCTTCTCACGAATGCCCTCACGGGTGCGATACTGTTTACCACCACTGCCCTTCAGGCAGAGGCAGCCGATCAGGTTAAGGTCACGGATCTCATGACCAAAGACTTGGTGAATGTTCCTGGTAAGGAGGTAACCATGATCACCGTGGACTATCCGCCCGGCGGCGCCGACCCGGTGCATCGCCACAACGCGAGTGCTTTCGTTTATGTTCTGGAAGGGTCGATCGTGATGCAGATGAAAGGCGGAGAAAAAGTGACGCTCCATCCGGGGGACACGTTTTACGAAGACCCGGCAGGCATTCACCTCGTCGGGAAAAATGCGAGCGACACGAAACCCGCGAAATTCCTCGTCTTTCTGGTCAAGGACAAAGGCGCACCACTTCTCATTCCTGTGAACGAGTAACGCCATGCCGGGGGGATTGCGGCAGGTTTTAATCCACTCTGAGATTTCTTTCTTGCGGCTATCCGTGGGCTGCGAAGGGAACCAGTCTTCGTTGTTGCTCCGGCAATGGGCGAATGCGCGGTTTGCTACGGGAGGAACTATAAGCGCCCCAGCATGCTTTGCCGCTCTGCTCGACATGCTTTCGTAAACTCGTGCCACGGATTGGAGGCCTCCCAAGATTGTTGGAACTCCTGAAAGGTCGTTGGAGGGCGCTTGTAAGACTCGACGATGTCCTCGGCAACTTTCTCGGCCGACGTTAAGACCGCTTCACTGCTGATCATCCGGATGCGGCCGACAAGCGAATACATCGTGATCAGCGAAGGCTGCTGGGACGTGTCGGAGAGGGTTCGATTAACCGAGTCGAAGTAAAGGTTCCCCACTTCCTTGAGGAATTCGGAGTAAAGCTGTTCACGATTCGCTACGTCCTTCGCCAATATGTCACGGCGCATAGTGTAGCGCTGATTGAGGAACGTCGTTGCGAAAGTGGATAGCCCGCCGACAGTCGTACCGAGGATGGCAGAAATGGCGGCGATGATCGAACTATCCATGGGCCAAAGTTACTCTTTGGAGTAAACCTAGCACTCGCGTCAAGAGCCGCAAAGTAGCTCCCTATTTTGGTCGCAATCAGGTACCGGTGGTATAACGAGTGCTCGCAGTTCGCTCTCAATTTCGTTTTTTCCCGTCTGGGGGTTTTTGCATATCCCCGCAAAAAGCTTCAATTCAGGGATCACGCTGCTAAGGGGGTCTCGACAGACTACAGGTAACGACGTGGGGAATCGTCAAGAATAATGCAGTGCGTTCCTAGGACAGAGGAATCCGGAATGGGCATGTCCCAGCGCTACGCCCGACGTCCAGCCACTGAGGGAAAGGTTGAAGTAAGATAGCAGAAGGAAGACAGGCGGCAGCGGTTCTACCAGTGCCGAAGCTAAGTCAGCAAAGAGGCAGTCGAAATCCACGTCCTGCTAATTCACTGGCTTTTTGTCGGCAGTATTCCGCGTAGGTTGCTTCTGCGCGTGTCGCCAGTGAAATCGACTTCTGCTCCTTTGCGATTCTGATGGCTTCGCAGAATGAAGCCTCAATTTTCGATTCCATTACTTTCCGAGCATGAACTCCCGTCGTACGTCGTGAGAAAGACGTTCTGACACGCCCTTGCGGCAACGGATGTCTCCATTGTAGGCATCTGTCAGATAGCTACCCAAAAGCGTCAGCGCGAGACAATGGCCACTGAACTCGTCGCTGGCGCTTCGCAGCTCGGCTTCATCCCCTCTGACGCCTAGCGCTCGGAGCAGCTTAGCTTTGCGCCGGCATCGCTGGAGAGTTGTTCTAGGTCACGACGCGGGGCTGAGGTGTGTTCGTGATCTGCGACGTCCGCGATCGGCAGCCGCGTGGTAATTACACCAAGCCCCCTATTGTAGGCAGCAAGCTCGCGCAGAAGCGCCTGCAGGGAAGGATCGCGCACCCGTCCTTCTTGTGGGCCAGGCGGATTTTGGAGCGGCTCCAGGCCGTCCAAAACTAGTAAGGTTCGACGATGCGATATCAGCTTCGCTAATCTTTCGCCCTTCTCCCAATGCCGTTTCCGATGTGCGGATCTGGGTCCCCAAACCAAGCTAAAGCTTCGTCAACAAACTCATTTGCGGACGAAGTGCCCCCACTGCTTCCCTGTCTGTAAAAGGACCAGCCGAAAACGAGCTGCGCAGACCGATAATGTTCAGCCGCCATCCGTCCGAGCCAGTGGTTAACGAGCGTAGACTTCCCGACACCAGCCCAGGCAACGATTGTAACGACATTTACTCGCTGGTTTGCCCATGCTTCATCCAGGAAAGCGACATCCTCCTCTCGACCAAACAAATCGCTCCCTGTGATGGGCAATCTTGCTACTGAAATCTTCTCCGGTCCCAGTCTTGCCGACGGCTTCCGAGTAACCGAATAGGAATTTCCGTCGGGCGTCTGCCCCAATCTCTGATAAGTGATAGTTCGGCCTTCGTCGATAGCGCCCGTTATCGTCGGCAACGCCTTCAGAAGGTCGGCCGGTGTCTGGAAACGCCGCTTGGGATCTTTATCGAGCAGCACTTCAATGAGGCTGACGACCGGTTGCGGCACACTTTCGAGTTGCTCAAGTGGTAACGGTGCGTGCTGATGCTGATACATCACCTCAGCAGGTGAGCCCCTGAACAGCACATGGCCGGTCACCATCTCCCAGAGTGCCACCCCTAGCGAGTAGAGATCCGAACGGATGTCCGCGCCGACTCCTGCAAACTGCTCGGGACTGGCGAACTCCGGTGTCCCGGCAAAAGCCGCCGAGTACTGAAATCGCAGTCTGAGAACCTGCTTCGTTGACCACCTTTGCCAGGCCCAGGTCGATGATTTTCGCGGTCACAGCGCCTTCATCCTCGAAGTTCACCATGTATTGCTCGGTTTGATGTCCCGGTGAACGAGGCCCTTCTTGTGCACTGCAGCCAGACCGCCGGCGACCTGCGCCGCAATTTCCAGCGCCAACTTTACGTCAAGGCGACCCGTGCGTCTGACGAGGTTCTCGAGCGTTTCCCCCTCCACAAACTCCATCGCGTAGAAGTAGTTCCCGCCGCTCTTGCCCAAATGGAAGACCGAGGCAACGTTCGGGTGGCGCACGCTGGCCGCCGCCCGCGCTTCGCGCAAGAAACGAAGGCGCGCCGATTCGTCACCGAGATGCTTTTCACTGATGACTTTCAATGTCACGGGGCATCGAAGATCGACGTCGAACGTTTTGTAGGTTACGCCCATCGCGCCGCGACCCAGCTCGACCGGTCTCCCGTCTTCGCCGATTAGTAGCTCATAATGCTGAAACCGTCGTGCCACGCCTTGCGATTTCAGCTTGGCCACACGCTCAGAAGAAGACTCGCCGGACTCAACGTCATCAGCGAGTGCCCTGTGCAGCATGCACACCGGACAGAATTCCACTGCTCCGGAAAACTCATTACCGCAACTCGGGCAGACGCGTCTATCCTCCGTTTTCATGGGCCTAGCCGTGGCCTAGCCGCCCTTGGGATCCAACCAAGGCGGCGCAGAGAGTCCAACGCGTAGCGTGAAAGCTCGCAGCGCCCCCCGCCGGGCGGACCATGGTCGCGTTTCAGCAAAGAATCAATCGTCAACCAATAATAGCGGATAAAAGCATGTTTAGGAATAAAATTCCTGAACCCTGCTGGATACCGGAAGAACCCCACCAAGAGTGTAAGGAATCGCGCAATCGGAGCGGGGTGCGGCTGTGAGCGAGGATTCACTTCTAATCTAGACGGATCGCCGGCGGCTAGCCGAAGAGCGTCACCTCTCGCAGAACATTGACCGCGTACCGAAGCGCTTCTCATCTTCTCTTGATCACAAAAAACCTTCGCGACGGCGATCTCAGCCAGCGACAACGCTGGTTGCCCGAGCGTCTTGACAAAGTAATCGCGTTTGACACTTCAGACAGTCGACCCCTCCGATCCCAGCACAGTTTCTCGTCTGCTCTATCTGAATGCGGTTTGCTGCGAAACGCTGCGGATTTACCCCGTGGGTATGATCACGTTTCCACGAGTCACTACCTCGACCGTCGAGGTGATGGGTTACTTGCTTGAACCCGGCACGGTAGTCGTCGGCTCCATTTACCTAACCCACCACCGTAAAGAGATTTACCCTGACCCATACCCTGACCCCGATCATTTCAAGCCGGAGCGGTTCTTGGAACGTCGATTTTCTCCCTATGAGTATCTGCCCTTTGGTGGAGGCGCCCGGCGCTGCATCGGGATGGCGTTTGCGCAATTTGAAATGAAATTGGTGATTAGCAGGGTTCTGTCGAGCTTTGAACTGGCGCTGGCTTATCAGCGTTCCGTGCGACCGGCGCGGCGCGGCTTGACCGCAGGACCGTCTCCGGTTCGACTGGTTGTCAAGGGCAACCTGGCCTAGTCCCGGCCTAGTCCCAACGCTGGAGCAGCTAGTTCTTCCAGCTTGGAATTGTAGTAGTCGATGTTTTCGTCGAGTCCCGCCCTGACTGGTTAGGGTGGCGTTGTGGCGTTCCAAGAAGGATGCGTCGGAAGGCATCGAGCCAACCGATAGCGCTGCCCAAGACGCTTCGCAAACTGATTGTTTAACGAGGTTAAGATGACCGGTAAGATGCATCGGATGATCAACGCTGGCGTCACCACGCATGAGGCACAGCGCGCGTCGCGGGTGCTGCGCGTGTTTGTGTCGTCCACTTTCCATGACATGCAGGCGGAGCGCGACGAACTGATCAAGCACGTAGCGCTCACTCTGCGCGCCGCGTGCGAGCGGCGAGGGGTCAGCTTTGGTTTCGTCGATCTGCGCTGGGGCATAACTGAAGAGGAGAGCAATCGGGGGGAGGTCCTACCAATCTGCTTGGCCGAGATCGAGCACTGCCGACCGTACTTCATCGGTCTGCTGGGAGATCGCTACGGATGGGTGCCGGACGCCATCCCTGCAGAGGTCATGCAACGAGAGCCCTGGCTCCCGGAGCATGCCGGCTGTTCGGTCACTGAGATCGAGGCCCTCGCCGGTGCTCTGCGCAACCCGACGCCCGACGCCGCCTTCTTCTATCTCCGCGCGCCGGGGGCCCGCCAACTCGATGCGCAGCTGAATAGGCTTCGTGAGCGAATCCGCGCCAGTGGGCTCACCGTTCACGATTACGAGGCCGTCGAAGACTTTGGGCGCCAGGTCCTCGCCGACATGACGGCACTCGTCGAGCGCCTGTATCCCGCATCTGAGATCGTGGATCCGCTGACGCGCGCTGCCGCTGATCACGCCACCTTCGCGCGGCGACTGACGACGCTGTATGAGGGCCGGGATGCCGACTTGGAGCAGTTGGAAGCGCACGTCGAGGGGGATGGGCCGCCGCTCGTCCTGATCGGCGAGTCCGGGATCGGCAAGTCTGCGCTCATGGCCAACTGGGCTGATCGGCGGCGGCGCGCGAAGCCCGACGAACTGTTGCTGGAGCACTACCTCGGTGCCTCGTCGGAGAGCGCCGGCTGGGCGCCCCTGACCGTGCGGATCATGTCGGAGCTCAAGCGAAGGCTGGAGCTCTCGCGTGAGATTCCAGAGGAGCGGCATCAACTGCGGCCAGCCTTCGCCGAGTTCCTCTACGCAGCGGGCGACAAGCAGCGCGTGGTGCTGATCATCGACGGACTCGACAAGCTCGAGGACGAGGACAGCGCGCCCGACCTGCTGTGGCTACCCTCGATCTTGCCGACTGGCGTGCGCGTATTGCTATCGACGCTGCCAGGTCGATCACTGATCGAGCTCCGGAATCGCCAGTGGCCGACCTTCGAGCTGGCGGCCCTCGCGTCGGCAGCCCGCCGATCGCTCGCCGTCACGTACTTGGACCGCTACCGAAAACGTCTGAGCGAGCCTCGACTGGCGCGCATCGTCGAAGCCGATCAGAGTGCGAGCCCACTGTACCTGCGCGCGTTGCTCGAGGAGTTGCGCGTGTTCGGCGAGCACAACCGGCTCGATGACCGAATCGAGCATTACCTCCAGAGCCAGGCCAACGTCGATCTGTACGCCCTGGTGCTGGCGCGATGGGAGGCTGACTACGAACGCGGCCGGCCGCACCTGGTACGTGACTCGCTCAGTCTGATTTGGGCGGCGCGGCGAGGCATACGCGAGACCGAGCTGCTCGAGCTCTTGGGTGAGGGTACAGAGCGGCCTCTGCCCCATGCCCACTGGTCACCGCTGCGCCTCGCCGCGGAGTCGAATGTCGTTGATCGCGACGGTCTATTGGGTTTGCCGGAAGGCCCCTTTCGAATGGCCGTCGAGCGGCGCTATCTGGCCGGTGAGGGCGCGGGGTACGCGGCTCATCTGAGGCTAGCCGACTACTTCGAGATTCGGGCGGACGACGTGCGCAAGGCCGAAGAGTTGCCGTGGCAGCTGTCCCGAGCCCAGGCCTGGGATCGTCTGGCCGATTGTCTCGGCGATCTGGAGTTGCTGGCGCTCGCGTGCGTCGAATCATCCCTTGAGGTGTCCAGGTATTGGGACGAAATCGAGAAGCACACCGAGCGACGCCGCGCCGAGGTGTACCGCGTCGTTATTGAGTCGCCGCGGGATCATCTTGGGATGATGCGCGACGTCTCGGCTCTCCTGATGAACGGCGGTGCCCACAACGAGGCGCGCAGGATGCTCAGCGCGGCGCAGGCCCACTGCGCGCAGACAGGTGACACCGCCCTGGAGGCAGAGCTCGCCCGCTTCGAGTTCAAGGTGGAGCGCAATCGCCGGTTCCACGATCGGGAGTTCAAGCTGGCGAAAATTCCGAGCGCACCCCTTGAGCACCAGATCGAGCTCCTGCGCGGCCTCGACCAGCCAAAGGCATTGATCGACGCGCTGCGGTCGTTGGCCGAGAACAAGATCGATTACGCCACGGGTTTCCAGGGTGCGGAATCACGAGCCATTATCATGCAGAGCCTGGCGCTGTTGCGTGAGGCGGAGCGGATCGCACTTGATAGCGGCCGAGTCTATGATCGAGTCCTTGCTCTGCTTCTGCAGGCCGAAACCTACAAGGGGTTCGGGGACTGCCATGCGGCGTTTCATCTGCACGATCTGGCGTACGCGATCGCCCTGCGCTCGCTCGACAAGGACGCCTTAGCCGACGCGGCTTCGCAGCGTGGCGACCTGCTGCTCATGATCGGTGCCACCGAGGATGCCGATCGATCTTACGAGGCCGGTTTTGAGCTGCTGCGTCAACTGGCCAGTCTGGAGAGCCTGGCCAAGCGAATGACGACGGCCGCGTCGAACTATATTCGGTACACCGTTGATGCTCCGCATTGCGAGAAGGCGCTTGCTCTGCGCGAGGAGGCGCGGCGGATGCACAGGATAGTCGGCAACTGGGATCCCATGCTCAACCCGGCACGCGACGAGATCATACGCTTGATCTGCCAGCAGCGGCGCGAGGGACCGCAGGCCGATCCTCCCGGCGCCGCGTTCGAAGGGCCAAGCTGGGGCTGGTGGATGGTACCTGCAGAGCGGGTGAAGGCGTGCGCCGCTAGCCTGAAAACCTGCTTTCGGACGTTGGGAGGCGCTGGCGTCATCGAGCGACTCGAGGTGGAGTTCGCAGCGGGGCTACACTACGTGCTCGGTACCATGGGGCGCGATCTGCCCGCCCGACGCCCCGAATGGTCCGTACGGCTGATCGAAGCCTTGAAGCGACGTTTCCCCGACGCTTCTGGTTTGCCGGACGAGTCCACCTTGGTGGACGCGGTCGCTGCAACCCTCCAGGGTGTCGTGCCCGGCCTGCACGTGCTGAACGATGATCTGGCGCGCGACTACGCGCCCTACCGCTATAGCAGCGCTGAAGACCACGTCGCTTTGATTTTCTCGATCGGCCTGCTCGCGTGGCCCGGGATAGCCGAGCGCTTCGCCGGCCGCGAGCTCGACATGCTCGACATCTATCCGGGCGGGTGGGAGGCGTGGGGCGCTAAAGGACTGAAGCACCTGCGCGCCAAGGCGATCGAGCTCTCCGAGTTCTATGGTCGTGCGCTGAACAAGGGGACGACCGTGATCTGCGGCCCCTCCGGCCCCGCGCTATCGCAATATATCGACACGTTCGAGGAGACGCTGCCCCTCTCGCCGCAGGGGTGGTTCGAAGGTCGGTCTGGCCGGGATCGGGAAATAGAGTGCAAATGTCGCGACTGCGGCCACGAATTCACGTTCGACCCCTTGCAGGGCGAGCGCCCGCCACCGCGGTGCCCTGTCTGCCGCAATCGTTGAGCACCTCCACGAGGAGCTAGTGAACCGGTTCTGCGGAGCATTTCGATTATAGGTTGCAGCGTCCCCTTTAGGGGACGACGTCGACTCTGAAGTCGACGCTGCGACCTAAAGGTTGCGCCACAAGCACTCAATGTCGAGGATCGAGCAACGCGAGAATCCTGACAATATCCTGTTGGCACGACGGATCCTCCACGCCAGCCTGTTCAAGCCGAATACGCTGTTTCCCGAGCACGCCAGCCATGGACCACGCCCGAGCCGCATTTCGGTAGCAGGAAGACCGGCTCTCCGCCAGCGCCGACCGCGTGTAACTACCCGCGTCGCCCATGGCATCGCGAGCGGCAGCCAGGAAGCGCTCCGCCGCCGCCCCATAGTTACCCGCTTCGTAATCCCGGCTGGCCTGCTCGAACGAGACGCGCAGCCGGGCTAGTGCGTCGGCCGCATCGCTTGATTCGCGATCGGTCCCAACAGGAATACCGCCAAGTACATCCAAGGGCATGGGCGCCAAGTTCATCGCCAGCTTTTCCGCCGGTACGCGATGCGTCGCGCAGGCTCCGAAAGAAAGAAGAGCCGCCACCAACGCCGGGAGACTCGCGACGATTCGATCATTTGGCATAGTCCCCGGTCTCGAAGAAATCGAAGACGACTTTGTAGTTGTTTTCCAGGAACTGCGGGTCGACCCGCCACAGCGAGTAAGCTTCTGCGTAGAACTCCTGCGGCTTCAGGAGCCAGTTGTCCTTGGAATACTGGGTGAACCTCTGAATCTTGTTGGTGGTCACCAGATCGATGAATTTCTGCAGCCGCAGCGTTCGAGTGCGCGCCCGGGCGTAAACGCGCTCGGATTCGAGCCAGGCGTCCTGCGCGGCCGCGGCGGATGCGAGTGGACCCAGAGCCTTGTGGCCCGGCGTTGACTTGGCCAGCGCATCCCGCGCGGCATCGCGGGCCGTAACCGCGGCGAGCACGGTTGATTCGAGATTATCGATGGTGTCCTTTTTGGCCGCGGCGTCCGTGGCAAATGTGGTGATTGCCGTGCCGGTATCTTCGACGGCCTTTGTATACGCCGCGCTGCTACTCACTTCGTCGGGTAGCAAGGCCTGGACAGCCGCCTTGGCCGTGGTCCAGGCGGTCGCGGCGGAAGTTTTCTTGGCGGCCGCGTCGGCTTGGAGCGGTTGAACGGTTGCGGCCGACACTTTCGTCTTTTCGACTTCGGCCTTTTTGGTGTCGCGCGCGCCTTCCGCCTTTACGTAAGCGGCGCGGCGGACATCGTAGGTAGCTCGAAGCGGCTTGATTTTTGCATCAAGGGCCTCAATCTTCTTGCGCAAACCTTCCTTCTCGGCGCCTTTCACGGCAGCCTGCCACTGTTTGAACAGATCCGAGCGCTGTTCCGTCAACGGCTTGAGCGCGGCGACACTCGCGTTCAGGGGATCGACCGTAGCGTTCAAGTCGATGATGGCTTTCGCATACGGTTCTTGTGCGGCCCTGAAGACCTGGTCTTCCACGGCATGTCCGACCTCATGCAGAATGGTCTGGAAGCTCGCGGGCACAGTGCCCTTCGTACCGCCGTAGAACTGCACGGCGGTCTTCGGAAAGGCTAGGTCCGCGAGTTTGAGAAAAGGCTTCGTCGCCGTCGTGGCACCTTTGCTGACGGCGCCGCCCGTGGAGAATTCCCCGGCGGTGTTGCCGCCCAGCGACAGCACTCGAATCAGTTCCACTCCCTTAAGAGCGGGCTTATCCGACGGCGGCAGCATCTTCAGAGCCGCGGCTACGTCGCTTATTTCCGCAGGCGACCAAGTCGCCGTACCATCGTCCTTCACGGCGGTGAATCCGAAGTCTGTCTTCAACTGGGTGGAACCCGCGGCCACCGTGGTCTGCGCAACCGCGGGGACGGGCCCAGCTCCCACTAGCTCGCCGGAAGCCGCACCTTGGGTATCGATGCGAACAGTCACTCGGCCTTGAGGCGCCGGATCGCCCGGCTTCGGCGGCCAATCAATTGCCGTCAGCACATCGGCCTCCGTGCCCCAGCGCGCTTTGTCGGCCAGCGACAAAACTACATACAACACGAAGATTTCGGCGTTGCTCCCCTTGGTTACACCTGTGGTGGTAAAACTGGAGATCTCACCTGCCTTGATTTTGTCGTTCAACAACTTCTGAATACTCGCCGCAGTGTGGCCGGTGGATAGCGGCGCCAGGACGTGACCGCCGCGATCGTAGTCCAGAGGAGGCGGAGCAGTTGCGGTAGTGGGAGCCGGCGACTTGGTCCCGGGAGTGTCCCGCTGTATTCTTGGACAGGCCGTGCCCGAACTGAAACTAAGGAGACCGAATAAATTTCTGCCTGTTACGGCGGCGTCTGCCACGGCGCCGGCGT
This sequence comes from uncultured Verrucomicrobiae bacterium, assembly GCA_963810765.1. GTDB lineage: Bacteria > Verrucomicrobiota > Verrucomicrobiia > Chthoniobacterales > Terrimicrobiaceae > DASTFP01. The sequence continues at coordinate 11,959 of CAWEOV010000002.1, read as the reverse complement.
GACGCTCGTGGGAGTCGCCTGGCGCACTGATGCCCGGGCGGACGCCCGAGCGTCGCTGCTGCACCACATGCGCCAGCTCATGGGCCAGCAGACGGCGGCCCTCGCCGGTGTTGGGGGCGTACTCGCCAGGCGCAAAAACGATTCGGTCGCGACTGGTATAAGCCCGGGAATCGATGTCTTGCGCCGACTGTCCGGCGCGGTCGTCAGTGTGGACGCGCACCTGCCCGAAATCATGACCGAAGCGCGGTTCAAAGAATGCGCGAACTCCCGAATCGAGCGCGGCGCCGGGTTCGCGGAGCACTTCGTGAACGGACAGGCTGACAGCAGATTTGGACTGTTGAACTTTCGGGCAGTAGACTCGATTTCCCATGATTGAGCCTTCGTTGGAACGTTGCTTCAGACGGCGTCATGGTGTCAATAATGAACCGCGCGTGTAAGCGAGGGGAATGGTCGTTTGGCCGCTTGAACCGCTCCGGTCGCTAACGCTCGCGGTTCATTCACGGCCCCGGGCTAGGGGGCGATCTTCTGCTCCCGATAATAAAAGATCAGATCCGTCGGCGGCGGGGGAACACCTAAGTGACGAAAGAGCTTCTGGCTCGGGTGCCATTCCCGCTCGGCGACATAGACCGCCAGTTTCGGTTCGAAGAGCAGCGTCACCTTGATCGGTTTCTCACCGCTGGTGATCCCGAAGGCTTGCCGTGCGTAGCGCTGGGCGTCGAAGTCGGCGCTTCCCGCCGCCTCGATCCCGCGGAACCGAGAGAGCGCGAAGGTCTCGATCTGGCCCTTTCGGCGTTGCGATTACCTCGAAAAGGCGGCTATGGTGCCTAGGGGAAAAGACCTCTACGCAGTCGCGGATGATGGATTCACACGAGCGGTCGATCTTGGACGAGCTCTGGCGCGAGGGCAAGTGAGTGCCAAGGTCAAGCCAACCTAAAGCCATTCTTGAAGCGCACTCGGCACGGCAATTTGAGGTTTATTGCGTAGAATATCGCACTTCTGACAACGCCCGGCAGCCCGACTGCGCTCCGGCACCCTTGTTCATCGGTCCCCAGCCGCCGGCGGCAGCTTTTTCAGGTTGCGAGCGCGCCTCGCAAACCGAAAAAGCCCGTGTTTGACTTCCGGGCCACTTTAGTCACTCTGCGTCCATTGAAACGCACGACTCCGGGCCAACGCCCCGGCGGGGCAAGAAGCAGACGTTCAGATGGGGCCTTCGCGCGCCTCAGGGCCGCCATGAGAATTTGAGGAAACCTCTTGGCAACCTTGAGATCACGCCTCTCCGTCACTACGTTGAAGGGAAGAGATGAGCGACGGTAGGCTCAAAATCATCCTGACCCTTTTTCACTTGGACTCGAAAATGTGTCCAAGAAGCGTCCAAGCGAAATTATTTCAGAGTCCTCAATTTTTCGTAAGTAGCTTGATGATTCCTTCTAGAGTCAAAAATCCTCCCCACTGGGTGAATGCCCTCGGGAAGCCAGTGAGTGCAAAAAGGTGTAAGTGTCTTATGCGAAAGTAGAAACGAAATCGGTGGGGTGATGTCCCTAATTTCGGACATCTTCGTTGTTGTTTCGGTATCTCCGTGAGTTTATCGATTACCTATTGCTGGAAAGCAACTTAGTAGCAACAATTGGCCATAAGATCATATAATCCAGATAGACGATACTTCTCCTGTAAGTTGTTGATTGTGTCGGAACCCGGTGACCGGTGGGGAATTAGAACAATGTTAAATTACCGGGCAGAACCCGAATCGATCTCGAATCGCCCATTCCTGCTTCACCGTGGCGCCGTATAGCCATTGTTACTGTGTTTTAGTATCCATTAGCCGACCGGCAACAAGAGGCCGCTAGGTGGCCCCCGAGCTCCTCATGCCAGCAGCGAAGCCGGAGAGATCTGGAAGCGCACAAAGCCGTGCAGGGCCCGCAGGAAAGCCTGCATAAGTCAGAGTGCAGGCGCGCAGAGATTTTGGCGCATGCGGATAGCAGATTGCCCGTTGAAGTAAAAAATCGCCCTCGGAAGAAAGAAGAGGAGACGTCCAAAGAACCCTCCCGCTGAACGTGAGGCAAAACTCCTGCCGCTCGCCGCCGCGGAGGCTCCCGGGGGCGACAGATAACTGCGGCACGGCAGCCACCTCTATAAGCAACACAACCAACGAACAAAAGGACGTCTTCCAGCAAACTGCCTGCTTGACACAACCCATAGCAGACGGTGAAAGTCAGTAGGGAATTAAAGGCTGGCATCGTGGATACCGTCATTCGTGGGAAAGAGCAGTGAGTAACAAATCCAGCGTTTCCAGCCAGGTGATCTCGCTGCCCAAAGGGGGAGGTGCCCTTCACGGTATCGGCGAGACATTCTCGCCCGATCTCCACACCGGCACAGGGAACTTCACGGTGCCCATTGCGCTCCCGCCGGGGCGCAATGGGTTCCAGCCACAACTCAATCTCGTCTACAGCACCGGCAATGGGAACGGCCCCTTCGGCTTGGGCTGGGGCCTGAGCATCCCAGGCGTCAGCCGTAAGACTTCCAGAGGGATCCCACGGTACACTGATGATCGCGATACGTTTCTGCTTTCCGGCGCGGAAGACTTGGTACCCATTGCGGAGACGACAGGAACGACGCGCTATCGCCCGCGGACGGAAGGGCTCTTCGCTCGCATCGAGCATCGCCGGGTCGCGCGAACGAAAGCTTGCGGCGCTTTAGGGCGCGGTAAAGATGAATCTCCGGCGGTGATCGGAACCGAAGTCCGTCCACCTCATACGGTGCAACAGCGTCCGAACGCACTCAGCCCTGGTTGGACAGCTCGGCGGAAAGCCACCGCCGCGCGTTCTCACAGGCGGCGATCAAGCGCCTCACAATCGCCTGCGCCGCCTTCGCCGTCCCGTCGGCAGCGGTCGTCGGCGTCTCTATCAGCTCTCTGAAGATCTCGCGCGCCTGCGCATTGCTCGTGGGTCCTTGAGCGACCGGTTCCGACAGAGTCGTGCTGACCGTCTGCGAGAACACAGATCGCCGTCAACCCGACGCGACCTGCCAGGAAGGTGGGACATGCCCGAGTATAGTCCGTCGCCGAATGATGGCTACATTTCAGCGTATCGTTTCGCAGCGGCCAGATCTTTGCGCAGTTCGTCCGCCGTGCGCCGCGGACCATAGCCGGGCGTATCGCGCTGGATCCGCCATCCTTCTTTCAGCGGACCGGCGTCGACCGTGTCGAAGCCTAACTGATCGAGCAACCGCGTGACGGCCTTCTTTGCCTCGGCGTCGTTACCAGCGATCACCAATGCACGGCGGTTTGGTGTACCGGCAGGCCGGCCATCAGTTGTGATCTGCGAAGCGTAGATGTGATTGAACGCTTTGACGACCTTCGATGTCGGCAGATGCGCCTGCAGAAGCTCTGACGTCGTCGTCGACTCGTTGTCCAACTCGGGAATGCGTCCGTCGCGTTGTGGATAGTAGTTGTTCGTGTCGATCACGATCTTCCCGGCTAGCGGTTCGACCGGCACCGATCGATAGGCCTCGAGCGGCACCGTGACGACCGCGATGTCGGCGGCCCTCGCGGCTTCCGCCGGAGTTGCAGCACGCGCCTTAGGTCCCAACTCGGCGATGAGCGCGGATAGCGTCTCCGGCCCTCGCGAGTTGCTGAGCACGACGTCGTATCCGCTCTTCAACGCGGCCCGGGCGATCTGACTTCCGATGTGTCCTGCGCCAATGAGTCCGATTGTAGCCATGGTGGCAATATGACAGTTCGAACAAGTTCGGTCCACCACTCGTACGGGAGTCGTGTTCTTCAGGGTGGGACTCACGAGGATCGTGGCGCAAGCGTTAGGAACTTTCTCACTGACGATCCGCTTAATCAGAACAACGCGTTCTTCATCAATGTCGTCTTCGCCTGGCCGTTCTACCTGATCCCTGTTTTCGATCCGGGGCTTGTGTGGCTGGGCCTGGCCCCCGTCCTCTTCGGTTTCGCCCAGTTTCTCATGCACGGGGTGGCCGGTAATTTCCAGATGAAGAGTCTCTACAATCCCGGTCTCGCCGCCGTAGTCTTTGGCCATGTTCCGCTGGGTGTCTGGTACGCGATTTGCTTGCCGCTCTTTCCGGCAGTTTCGAAGTTCGCCGGTCCTCCCTTCGAGACTGATAGAGGTGAGAAGCAAATCGTTCGCGATTGAAGTAAGGTCAGCAGCTTTTCAAGAATACCTCTAGCCTGCAGTATCTGATCGATGAGCGTCGGTCGTCGTCTATCCATTGGAACGCGCAACATTATTCGTTGCGATTCCCGATAGAACCGATTTTACTCCGCCTACAAGACGTGAGACGATCAATACAAAAAAAGGAGGCAATATGTATGCAACGGTACGTCGGTACGAGGGTGTGACCAATCCTAGTGAGGCGGCGCAGCGAGTGAATGAAGGCTTCCTGTCGCTTATCAGCCAGGTCCCAGGGTTCGTCGCTTACTACTGGGTTGACGCCGGGGGCGGCGTGATGATTTCAACCAGCGTCTTTCAGGACCAAGCTGGCGCTGAGGAATCAAACAGGAGAGCTGCGGACTACATACTACAGAATATGGTTTCTTTGCTCCCACACCCGCCTCAGATCACAGCCGGTGAAGTTGTCGCGTACAAAGCGACCTAGTTCGGAGAACGAGCTTTTAGCATCCATTCGGAGGGCAATCTGCCTACAGGTGGGGCTTACCATTGTTCGGCAAACGTCTCCATTGGTATGCTCATTTTGACGCTCTGGGTCGCATGTTTTAGACCTTTCTTCAATCTCCAATCCGCAGAAGTTCCTGCCACTGGCGAATGTCCCCCTTGAAGCCCAGGCTCTCGGCGACCTTAAACGTCGAGATCAGGCAGCGCTCGATTTGCTTGCCGCTTTTGCCGGAGCTATCGCACGCTAACCGGTATTCCCGGCGCGACTGGTAAAGGTGAGCCGCGAAAGCGTCATGCTCGCTCGACTGCAATTGCGCCAGTAGATGTTCGACGGTCTGTTGTATCTCCGTGAGTTTCTCTATGAACGCCGCACGATTCATCATCGTGTAATTACACGATATCGACTTCGCAGGGAAGAGCTTCGCGCCCCGAATTACTAGCCAGGAAGAGCGGGTGGCGCCCGTCGAGCCATGCGGGCAACCCCGCTTGTTTTGGCACATCAAGAAGGTTCGCATGAGGTCTTGGGACCGCACGATTGCATAGCAACTGCAGAGCGCAATTTTCTCCTCCAGGCGGAAGTTATCGTAACTCGTTGGCGTTCAGGCAAGCCAGCACCCGGATTCGAACCGGGGACCTACTCATTACAAATCAGAGCAGCTTCGAACTGGGGCACTGGGATGTTATCAATTCCGGAGCAAGATTTTCGAATACTCCGGATTAAACGCGTGTTAGATTTCTATATGAGAGCACGTTCCTTTGCAATTTTAATGGCGGCGTTCGTCGGTGCTTTCGCCCTGTTCGCGACCCCGGCCGAGGCTGGCGGAAGACATTATAGACACTGCTACGGTGGCTATTACCGAGGTGGCTACGGGTATCATCGGCCGTATTACCGGAGCTATGGGTATTATCGGCCGTATTACCGGAGCTACGGCTATTATCGGCCATACTATGGGGGCTACGGTCCGACCTTTTACCTTGCCATACCACCAGTTCAGATTGCCATCGGCGGTGGCGGATACTGGTAACCCGACGAGATATGTAGAAGGGATAAAAGCGCCCGAGGGCACGCACCTGGGCGCGGTGAGGAGTCTCCGTCACTCGCAGAGAGCGGCTCTCAAGAGATTTCCGTAACGCACTCTGTAGCAACCGTGTCCAAGGAAGTCATAAAGACTTTCGACAATTTTGCCGCCAAGGCTTGAAGGACGCGTTGAAAGAGGCGTGGTGAGCTTGTTTTCTCTCATGGCCCAGTAGAGGGGCCGAAGCCCCTTTACTGTGTGCACCGTGTTAGTCTGCATTGGAAGGGCACCTGAGTGGGCATTGAACAGCTGCGTAAATAACTTCTTTCGGCTATAATTGTAAGGTTGGAGCGCAACGGCAACGCCAGCAAGTGTTCCCATTGGCGGAACTCGCCCTTAGAGCCCATGCTCTCCGCGATCCTGAAGCTCGTGATGACCGCTCGATTTGCTTGCCGGACTTCCGACAGTATTCTGCGAAAGGATATCTTGCAAGATTCGGGAAAGCCTTGACACTTGTCGGCGCTGTTCATTGCCCATGATTGCCCATATGTAATTGAAACAACTTCCGGACAATCTTCACGATTGGATTAAATCGCAAACGTTCGCGATTTGCGATTTAATGGCGTTGCCGAAACAGCCCGTAAGTGTGGAAATGTATTGGATTGGACGGAAAATGAGAGGGGTGAGGCCATGTTTGGCATCGACCTTTACGGGTTCCTTGAAGCTCCGCCAGGACGTCGAAGGTTCGTTTAAAAGCGATGGAGGGAAAAGAAGGACGATTTCCCTCGGGTTCTGGTTGTGCGCTCGGACAGCTTGACTCAAGTATTAGCTGCCAGTTTATTTTAGAGTCCGGTTTCACGTGGTCGTGTTTGGATTTGGATTCCATTGATCCCGGAGACGCTATCTTCGAAAAGTCTTCTTGGGTGTAAAGAATGAAGTATCGCTCATCTAGCTGAACCTGGAGTATCGCCAAAGCCGTTATCCACCGACTCGCAACAGTTCCTCCCGTTGGCGAAACTCGCCCCTGGTGCCTCTGCTATCCGTATCTTGAAAGCTCGCGATCACACACCGCTCGATTTCCTTGCCGGATTTCGGTAGTGTCGCTGTTTGGGGACAGGGCTTGCTTGGCCATGCCCGCCAACGTGGCGCAACCCCGGCGCGATGACAAGTCCCCGACGCCTTGGGAACATGGGTCCATAGGCAAAAGACAGTGGTGCCGCCCTGCATAGCTTCCTGCAAGATATTGCAGTCCGTACGTTTAGAAACGACGCGCTTCCATGGGTCCATAGCTCGCACGATGCCCGGCGGCACCACCGCATGAAAAGCCGAGCGCCTAGGCGACCTTGCCACGGGAGTTGGTGAGGATTCTCGCACCGAGTTCCTCGCGCATCCGGATGAACGTGGCCCTGTCCAAGATTTCTCCGTCCTCGTCGACAAGCCTGCCGTCCTCAGTCAGGCAGAGTGGGTGTCTCCCGCCGAGCCACGCGAGCAAACCCGCTTGCCTGGAGAGTCCCAGGAAGGTCCGCATTCCTGACAGTTCGATCAGGTTTTTTCTCTTGGCAAGCTCCAAGGCGCGTTCACCGCTGAGAGAGCGGTCCAAAACGCTACCGGCGGCCAGCAATGCGCTACGAAGTTGCGGCCGCTTCGGGCTCTACGACAATGTCGGCGCGGGTGCTTTCGACGATTGCCTTTAGCTCGGCCTGCTCCTGCGCGGGGACTGTGAACTTGTCAAGCGTCTGCTGAAAATCGTCCATGAACGCGTCCCATTCAGCCCCGGTGATTTTCATGTCTTTGTGCGACTCATACATGGAGCGTCCGGTGTATTTTTGCGGGCCACCGGCTGCCCAGCAGACCATTTCCGTGACCAGGTATTTGAATCCCGCCGGGGGCACGCGATGGTGCGCTTCATCGACCCGGGGATTCGCGTTCAATCGCGGGTCGACCATGATGCGATCAATGAAGTCATCGACGACGGTGGCGATAGGATAGACGCCTCCGAGGCGTTCGTAGAGTTTGGGGGGCTGTGACATATCGTGTAATATCACGGTACGGTGCGCCCGCGCAACCTTGGTCGATCAACGATTGGCTACCATTTTGCCGCTGCTAGGGGTTGGCACGAATCGTGCTGAGAGTGTCGGAACATGAAAATTCTCACCAGTGCCCTGCTTGTCTTTGACGCAGTGATACTTGGATACGACTTGTACAGATAGCTTCGTTCGTGTCACTCTCGGCATGAAGAGCAAGGCCAGCGGAGGCTGAACTTCGGCGGAACTGCCTACGCGCATTGGTTCGGGTTCGAGTCGATACTGCGCTGCTGATTATCAGGCTCTTAGGCAAAGCATAGGCATCTGAAGACAACTTGGTGCCGTTACCCAGTATCCCGGCTCCGCAAACCTATTTTTCCCATCAATTTCAAAAACCGCACACCACTTCTCGTAGCAGTCCAGAAAGAATCGGAGCGCTTGCCCGCTGCCGCTGTTCAGAGCAAGAGCGTGCCCACCATATTTTATCGTGACGATTTCGTTCTCCTGACTGACGATATCAAATCTTGGATCGTGCGGATCGAGGACATTTCTCTTCTGGAAGCGTGGCGGAATGTTACGCTCGTGCATTTTCCCGACGGCAAGCTTCTCATTCGTCGCTCTCTAGGGCACTACGAGCGCAGGCTGGACAGCTCCATCTTCTTTCGCGCCAGCAGGCGCTGTATTGTCAACCTCTGCCATGTTAAACAAGCACGACCCCTCGAAAATGAAGGCCTCATTTTTCTGCTAAAGGACGGAAGAGAGGTCGTGTTGTCTCGCAGACAAAGCGTTCTCTTCCGTAAAACACGCGGTCTCTAGCTCCGGGATCCGCCGGACATCCGAGATTGGATCGCGATAGGCACCCGTTGATCAATCTCCGATTCGCAGAAGGTCCTCCCATTGGCGAAAGCCGCCCTTCCAGCCCAGGCTCTCGGCGATGCGGAAGCCCACAATGATGTAGCGACAGTGAAGGGGGAACGAGTATAAACTATCGTCTGTGGACGTAGGCAGACGATCAAGGACAAATTCGGGTGTGCTGTCCCGAAGTCTTGTCTCACTCGGCTTTGGGTAGGTGCAATCTGGTCGGACAAGGCTGATAAATACAGGATCTACGGGTGGAATTAGTATGAAGCAGGATTCGCGTGCCTGACGCCAACTGCTACATTTTGGGTGATTGATCGCCTCCCGGCTCGCGGCGCGGAGGCGAAACTGAGTTTTGAACCGAATTTTGACCAGTCGAGACCCTTATACCGGTTTTCTGTTCCGTTGCTCCCCAAACCCCAATTACCAGGCCCCGATGAGAGCGAAAGGCAACACAAAGGCGGCTCCAATACGAGTGCTGAGCTGACGCTTAGGCAGCGGTCAGAAACTGGTAATCGGCGTCGGCGGATACGCCGTCTATGGCCTTCTGGATCTGGGCCCATGTCAGCCACGTACTCGATCCCTGATTCACCGGCATTGGATCGTGAATAAAGACGCCGGTATCAGCGACGCCGCAGATCACGATAGCGTGCGAATAGTTATTTCCGCTCCAGTTTTTCTGAACGCTCGTGAAGACCGGGCCGTGCTTCGCGAGAAACGTATTCACGGTATCGAAATCCATAGTAAGACTCGAGAACCTTTTCATATTGAATGCTGTCGCCATGAATCCATTCTTTCCGCAGTACCAGTCTCCGTTGTCCGCAAATCGCTTGGCGAAGCCGGTATCGTCATCCGGGTTTGTCATTGAGCCGTTTCCAGTGGCCTGCGACCACTTGTAACACATTTGCACACTCGCCCACCAGCAGACGCCGTCCTTCGGCTGAGCGACAAGCGGGACGTTTTGGACTTTAACAATTGCCATTATATTTATGCTCCTTAAATTGACTGTTTATCAATTCCCGCGACCGCATTAACCGTTGTGAAAAACCGCGCAAGACGACGCGAATATCTTTATTGACGCTCGACGCGAGCAATCTTGCATAAACTGATAGGAAATCGCTTTTGGCCCTCCGGGGTGTTGGGCTGGGAGTCTTAAGCCAAAAGCGTGCGTTTCCACGGGCGCAGAGTGACGAAAGTCAAGCCGGAAGTCAAACACGCGCTGGGTTCTCAATCACCAATCCGGAGCAGGTCCTCCCATTGGCGAAAATCGCCCTTAAAGCCCATGCTTTCGGCGACCTGAGCTGTTCCTGTATCAAAACTTGGGTAAACCGCGTCCGCCTTTATTCCACCTGCGGACTAATCGTTCCCACCGGGGCTTGTTCCGCCTGGCCCTCTCTAAAAATTGTGATTAAACCTACGCCGCAGCGCCCTCACCATATACTCAGTTGGAGAGGGATGAATCGTCGAGATATTTAAAAACGACTCCATCGGCGTGTTTGTAGAGAGCCAGAAACAGGCCAGGTTGACGATCTCGCTAGAATCGGGCCCGATCGCCAAACAGCTCAAAAACCGGCGGCTGCTATGATCATAGAGCAGCTTGATCACGTTCCCCCTCGGCTCAATGCCGCTCCGGGTAGACTCCGAAATCACGGTCACCACCTCGTAGGATGATTCGCCGGAAGCCTTCGCCTCGGCTTCGGTCAAACCCACAAACGCCGCCGGGGGGTTCGTGTTGATCGAACGGGGAACCAGCCACAAGCGCAAGGCCGTAGGGTTTCCCACGATATTCTGAACAGCGACCCTAGCCTGGGCGTGGGCGGCGCTATCAAAAAGCAAGAGCCCGTTCGCGTCCCCAATTACGTAGATATTCGAGAACTCCGAACCCCGTATCCGCAGCTCCGGAGTTGTCTGAATAAAGTGCCCCCCTTGCAGCCCAATCTGCGACAGGTTGAGATCCTTGGTATTACCCAGCCGCCCGGTCGCCACCAGAACCATGTCGCAGTCCGCTGGCAGCATTTCCGGCTCGAAGGTATACCCGGTCTTCATCGTGACCCCCGCTTCCGTCAGACTCTCTGAAACTTTCTGCCCGACCAACGGATCCCAGTCCCACAGAACCGTCGGCTTCTCTTCGACCAAGGTCACACGCGAGCCTAAAGTCCTGTAAATCGAGGCCAGCTCACATCCGATATACCCTCCTCCTACGACCACTAAATGGATGGGAGGCACCGAATTTTCCAGGATCTGTGTGCTGTTAAAAACCTTTAGACCTTTGCGCTCCTTTAAAGACGGAAAAGTGCTGCCGTCTCCAGGATAGGAAGGCTCCGAACCGGTGGCGATAATAATATTATGAGCCGTAACCTTCTCCGACGTACCGCCCGAGGACGAAATCTGGATAGTGTGATTGTCCAGGAATTTGGCGCTCCCCGTCTTTACCGGGATCTCGCTTTTGGCCAGCTCCTCCTCCAACTCCTTCACTAACCGGCCCGTCACTTCCAGACGTAGCTTGCTCCAATCTGACCAACCCTCGGTTATATACCCATAACCAATACCCAGATTCTCCGGATTCTTCTCCGAGAACCCACTTGCCCGAAACGACTCGGCGCACCTCTGCAAGGCCCGAATCACATAACAACCTTTGTGATAAGAAGTGCCTCCCAGTTTTTCTTTTTCTATCAACAGGGTTTCTAACCCAGCTTGGGCCGCCAGAAAGGCCGCATCCTTTCCGGCGGCTCCTCCGCCAATAATCAAGACATCGTAGTCCATGGGGCTCCTTTCATCTGTTTTTTCCTCGCTATTCCCAAAAAAGCTAGGAAAAAACTTTACGTCTTCATCCGTCATAACCCCTTGAAACCGTTTTGTTAGTCGGGAAGAGGGACAGTCGACGAGGGCGTCGAAGCCTTCTAGACCGATTTTAAGGGCGACATAAGGGCAACGCAAACGGGGTGTTTGGGCTTCTCGTTCAAGAGAAAGGAGTTGCGCGTTTCTCACAACAGCTTTCGATCGAGTGCCTTCAACCGAACTCAGCCACCCTTCCGTAGAATTACTCTCTGATTTCTGGAACGAAGGTTACTATCTGCGCATTCATCTCTATCCAGCGGTTCCCCGTCCTCATCGACAAGCCTGCCGTCCTCAGTCAGGAAGAGCGGGTGGCGTCCGTCTAGCCATGCGGGCAGCCCCGCTTGTTTGGGGAGTCCAGGAAGGCCCGCATGAGGACAAGTGGCCCCACTTGGCAAGCTTGAGGACGCGAAGAGAAGCGGCAACGTTTCGTGGCTGATAGCAGGAGTGCCACGCACCACCTTCCGCCGCAAAATTCCCAAGCAACTCCCAAACCCGATTTTCTCTCCCGAGACATCTTTTTGCGCAACTCGCTGATTATCAAGATAAGCCAGCACCCGGAATAGAACCGGGGACCTACTGATTACAAATC
>CAWEOV010000001.1:0-206148 GCA_963810765.1 uncultured Verrucomicrobiae bacterium | reverse complement strand
GTCCTTTTGTTCGACAACGGCAAGCGCCACATCTCAAGCGGCTCCCTGGAGAGCGCGCTCACCGCCCCCTTTATTGAGGGCCGCATCCTCGGCAGGTCGCAAATGCCCCACGTTGAGAACATGATGACCGTCTTTCTCACCGGCAACGGAGCCACCATTTCGGGCGACCTCCGCCGCCGCCTGCTCCATGTCGAACTCTTCCTGCGAGAGGCCAAGGCCGATACCGCCGGATTAAAAATCCTTTGGACGAATTTGCGCTCAGGGATTTGCGCTCCGCCGTCCTCTCCGCCCTTTGGGGTATTACCCTGAGTTGGGCCAGGGCGGGCCGCCCGGCGCCAAAAATCAAATTGCCCGGTTACGAACGTTGGAGTGGAACCGACTGCGGCATCCTTGAACACGCCGCATTCGCTTCCCCGTGCCTGCGCGCCCCCTCTACTGTTTCCGGTGACCGTGATACGGAGGAGATCGAAAAACTGGTCGGCCTTATGCCGGTTGACCATGAGTTCCCCGCTTCCCCGAACTCGTCGGCTTTTGCCGCGAACACGCCCTCTTTACCCGGCTAGTCGGAGAGGATGACGAAGACCTTGACCGCGGCAAGAAGAACATCCTCGGGCGGATCTTCACCCGGTTTGATAACCGGATTTTCTCAGACGGACGAATCTTCCGCACTCACCGCCGGAGTAAAGATGTCTCCATCTTTTATGTCGAACAATCCACCTAAAGCCGGTGAATCCGGTGAATCCGGCGTTTTTTCAACCGCCCTGGAAAAGCTGCCGTTGACCCTGTAACCGCTGAAAGAACACCGATTTCACCGGATTCACCGGATTTTGGCTGAAAAATGACCCCAGCTGAGCAAATCAAGGCCTTCATCGCTGCAAAATCGGCGCCTCCGCAAGAGGAGACTGAAACTCCGGACAAAAACCCGGAAACCGCCCCCAAGCCGCTTCCACCCACGGAACTCGCCGCGGCCCCGGCGCAACCGGAAAGCGCCGTGCGCGACTTTATTGAAGAGATTATTATCCGCGAACCCGGCGCCTTTTGCGCCTTCCATTACATGTTCGCCCAATATTGCCGCTGGTGCCGCCGCTACCGCTTGTTGCCCAGCCGGTTGACCGCCGTAACCTTCGCCCGCGCCGTAGCGGAGCGCGGCATCGACACAAATTTTGACCGCCAACTCTTCTTCGGCGTCTATTGCCGCCGTGAGCCGGGCCAGGAGTCCCAAAATGGCATTTTTTAAAGGCCGAAATCGGGGCCAGTGCCGCCATTCCATAAGGCTTTCGGCTCCCCTATCTACAAAAAAAGTGTTGTGGAACCGAGAAATTTGACGGTCCTTCGGAACCGCACTAAAGAAAAAGGCGCCAAAGTAACTTGGGGGGTAGGGGTATCGGGTGGAATAACTTAGGGAATGGAAACGGTTAACAATGGCCATCAACGCACGCTGTACCGAAATGGTTAACCATTTTCTCACAAGTCCCCTTAGCACGCGCGTATCTAAGTCCTAATGCCTAAGTTCGAGCTCATCAAGACGCGCGCGCTAGACGAACTCCGGCCCGCGCCGGTAAACGCTGACATATACGATGCGATAGCGACGGACACGCCGGAGATCCACAGCCTGGCTCGTTCGATAAAGGAGCGCGGCGTTCTTGATCCGATTTGGATTTCAACCGACAACGTCATGATAAGCGGGCACCGTCGCCACATCGCAGCGCGTATTGCGGGGCTGGAGAGAGTCCCCGTGCGCGTCTACCCTATCAAGAGCAGCGACCCCGATTTTCCCAAGATCCTGGTCGAATTGAATGACCAGCGCATCAAGAGCGCTGAGACCCTCATGCGGGAAGCCGTCGTTAGGATTGACCCGCAAGCGGCGCGCGAGACGTTAGCTAACGAACGCGAGGCAAAAATCATGTGGAGCGCTCATGGACACGGCTTGCAACCGATTGAGTCGGACGACGACGGGCGGCGCGCGATCATGTCGGACGCGAAGATGCCGCTGCTCAACGCGGTCATCCGCATCCTCAACGAGCAGATAAAGTATTGGCCGCTAACGGTCCGCCAGATCCACTATCGGCTCCTGGGGCCGAATGCTCCTTTAAAACACGCCGGGAAGCCGGACTCTATCTATCGCAATGACGAGATCAGCTATGGGCACTGCATAGATGTTTGCGCCCGCGGGCGGATCGAAGGCTACATCCCGTGGCACTGCATTAATGACGAGACGCGCCCGGTCCGTCTCAACAACGCGTTTGGCAACTTGAATACGTTTTTCCAGCAGGAGCTGAAAGGGTTCCTGGGCGGCTACTGGCGCAACTTATTGCAGAGCCAGCCGAACCACATTGAGCTAGTCACTGAGAAGCTAACGCTCCAGGAATTCCTGGCGCCGGTCGCGCGCGACCACACCATGCCGCTTACAGTCATCCGCGGCATGTCGTCGCTGCCCCCGAAGAAAGCTATCGCCGACCGCTTCAAAGCGAGCAACAAAGCGCAGTTGGTTCTCTTAATTGTTACCGACCTCGACCCGGCCGGTGAAACGATTGCCCGTGACATGCTTAAGAGCATGCGCCGGGACTTCGGGATTGATGACATTGAAGCCATCAAAGTCGCTCTGACGATGGATCAGGTGCAGGATTACGGCTTGAACCGTCAATGGAAGCCAAGGAAGGCGCAGGCTATCAAGAGTTCGTCGCCAATTACGGCCCGAATGCTTACGAGCTGGACGCCTTGCAACCGACAGACTTGATCGCGATTCTCACCGACGCAATCAAGCAAGTCATTGACAGAGACGCTTTCAACCAAGAAGTCGCAGCCGAAGGTGCTGACGCCGTCAAGATCGCGGCGATCCGCGAGCAAGCCAACAAATTCTTCCAGGGTTTGAAGCTTGATGGCAGAAACGGTTAACATTCTGAATTGCCGCATGCCTTGATGAAAAAACTCTCGCGCCTCCAAAAATACATCATCGTGACCCTCCTCGCGCCCGCGGCGAAAGAATTGGCGCGCCGCGAATTCAGCCAATACGTTTACGATGAGCACTTCGAAGGTGAGACGAGATCGGCGCAAGCTAGCTTGTCGCGCGCTTGCCGCCGGTTGGAAGGGCGCGGGTATCTTAAGCGCAGCCGCAGCAACAAGGGCTGGGAGCTGACGCCGCGCGGCGAAGTGATCGCCCTGGCCGAATGGCGGGAAGAGCGAAGCAAGTATCCGCATATCCGTTTGGCCGAATCGGAAGTCTAAACTTGCGGTCGACCGCCAGTTTGAATGCCCAGTTTGACTATTGATGCCCGCGTCTTCGAGCGTGAAAAGTGGGTTGTTTTCGCCGACTACATCCCACTTTTTTTGATGCTGATTGCCGTGATACTTATTGATCTGCCAGGCCGCTTTCGCAGCTTGCAGGATCTTGCCGAGCTTGCGCTCTGCTCTGACGATGTATTCGGTGATTTTGCCAGCCGGGAAAAACTAAAACGGCCGTCGAAGGCATAAGTTATCGTCGGCGACGATAACCTACAATGGCCGCGGGAGGCGTCCCGACCACAAGGCTTTAGGGGGACGCGGCTGCTGCCTGTAGGCCAGTGGGGTGGCGAAAAGCCCGTGTCGGGGCGACCCTGGCGCGACGCGCGCGGAAGGTGGTTACTGGTCACCAAAGGTATCGGGGCCAAAGATAGTGATTTGCTGCCTTTGCCAGATGTCCTTTATGAAGTCCCGGATTGCTTCGACGGATGGGAAAAGTTTATTGCTCTTCCAGTGGTTACAAAAGCTGCAAACTAAAGCCAGGTTGCTCCGGCGGTGATCCGCGTTGAACGATTGGGGGATAATGTGATCCATTTCCATCCGGGTGCGGATATGCTTGCGGGGCGTGCGGAGGGTGGCGCCGAACGGAGTGCCGCAATAGAGACATTTGCCGTCTTGCTCCGCGTAGATCTGGTCGATTAGCTTGTGGCGGGCGTAGCTAACATACCGCGGGCTACACGTATCCAGGCCTCGATTCATAATTCCGCGCCGCTTTGTTGAGCCGGTTTTTTCCGTTTGGATCGGCGCCGCTTGAGCTTACGGGCGCCCGTAACGTCGGCGCCCGACCGTTGCTCGGCGAGCTTTTGTTGATAGCTGGCGCCAGGCTCATAAATCTCGTCAAAGAGGGGTGCGAACGGCGACCCGTATCTAAGCCGTTGGCCATCCGTCGGCGTCATCCGATCACAAAGCCGTTTACGCCGTCGCAACCATCCCACGCTTCGATGGGACGGGCCAATGATTTGATTCGGTTCCGTTCGAGGGCTCCGACGAGGCACCGAACCACGTCCCACCCGGCCGGGTCGTCACGGGCGCGCAAAAGCGTCTGGGGTTGGTCTGTGCTGTCCATTAGGCTGACACTGAGGCGGACTTCATCGCCGACGAGTGTCACCTGATAGCTGAGCCACCTGCTCGCGCTTTCGAGCACACAATCGTCGATGACGGCAGCTGAGCGTCCGATGTTTAAAGTTTCCGCGCCGTGTTGTTCCTCAAGGTAAAGAGCTAGCCGCACCATCGCGGCGACGCCGGTGTGGTGCCCGTCTTCCATATTTAGCAGCTGCGCAAAATCGCTTCCCGTGATAGCCGCGGGCCACGCAAAAGTGCGGCGCTTACGGTCCGCGTTGCAGCGGTTGCCTTAGTGGCGGCGGGCGCGGCCAATCCCGTCCCGCGGGATTTGAAAGCCGCAACAAGCGGGTTCCGGGCCGTCTGTTTCGCGGGGGTGGCAGCGGTAACGTTAGCGCGCGGGCCTGCCCAACATTTCAAGAAGTCGCCTTCCTCCTTCGGGGAAACATTGGCTTGGCCGATAATGTCACCGTGGGCGTTGACGATGTGAAATTTAACCAAGGATTGGTTGGCTGATTTTTTCTCAAGTCTGAATGTCATGGGTCACCTCATCTGGGATTTCTGCGTTGCTGTTTGTGTGGCCGACGGCTTCGTATTCACCAGTCGGCGTGCGTGCGAAAATAAGTTCAGCGGGCTTGAGCCGACACCGCTCCGCGTGTCCCAGTTCGCCGCCGCGTCGCACAAAAAGTTGGCGCGGCTCGGTCGGCTGCGCAGCCGCATGGGCGGCGTCGATCACCGCCTGGTTATGTTCCAGTTGCGCCCGGGCGCGGCCGATGGCGATGTCGTGCGAGGCCTGGAGGGCTTCAGCTGTTTCTGGCGGGAGTGGTTCGTCCGCCACCTGTTCCGCCCAAGCTTTTTCCGCGGCGGCTGCCTCGTGCACCCGGATTTGACGGCGTGCGGCCGGGGACAAGTCGTAAATGTTCCTCATGACCGGCTGGAGAGATGGTTCCTGCCCGGTGGCGACAAAAGGCTGCAAATTCGGGGGCAGATCTTTTTCACTTTGGTAAGGCAACGGCGTTCCGGCGCGGTAAAAAACGCCTTCGATGATCGCGTTCACGCTAAGGATAACGGCCGACGGTGGCTCGGGCGCTTCGGTTTTGCTCATAGGCGCTAAGGGGTTTGGGCCGTAAGCTTACCGCACCGGCCGCAGGTCACAATGACTTTCCCGCCTTAGTTTTCCTGGGGTAAGGGTAGCGGCCGCCCAAACAAAAGGGCACCACGGGCATCGTGGCGCGAAGCTTATTGCAAATGGATACAAGAAGGCCGGTTTGACCCCGTTACGCCGGGCGCCCCGTAATCGTCGGCGGTGCCGGACTGGTTTGCGGATTGTGTTCGCGCCGCACGCCGGGCGCTTAGCACCTCTTTGGCTTTCTGGAGATTATTTCGAATCGCCTCCAGCTTGGCCGGGCTTCGGGACCGGCCGCCCCTCGCAGAAACTTCGTCGTGCGTCGGCTTTCCGCTCATCGCAATTGCCACAAATAACAAAGACGTCACGCCTGGGCGAGGGAAACTTCAAGGTTTGCGGTTCAGCCGGTGGAGCGCGACTAGTCGCGCCGAACCCCAGCGGGAGATGTGCGTTTACTAGCTCCTCAACGGCCGCGCGGGCGCTTTTAATGTCGAGCTCGATTACCGCCTCAAGCTTTTCCTGCACCGGGCCGCCTTGGGCGAACTCCGGGAGGTTGTTAAGCCAGTCCTGGTATTCCTCCTGAAGAGCTCGCTCAACTCATTGAGCGCGCCCTCAGCAGCGTCGGCAGCGTCGGCCCGGCGCTGCACGCGGCTCGCGCGGCGGCGGCTCGCGCGGCGCGGGGCTGATAACTCCGCGTTTTCGGGGTCTTCGGCCAATACCTTACGGAGCATTGCCACAAGCTCGTCTACCAGCCGTTCTGAGCGCTCGAAGAGCCTTCGGAGACCGACCCCGGTTGCCTCAGAACCGATGTCCCCCCACCCCAGAAAGCCCAAAAGGCGGCCGCGCCAGCGTGAAATCGCCAAGAAAGCTGTTGACGGCCTTTCAAGATTCCTCCAATCTCGCTCCAAGCTGGTCGAGAGTCCTTTTCCACCGCGAAACCAAACACTTGAAAGGAAGTTGATTGCTATGTATACAACAGAAGGCAAGGTGTCACCCGAAGAGAAGGCTGAATTAGACGCTCTAATTCAACATATGCAGGATTCCGCCATAGATGCGGTAAAGCCGCTCGACTTGATACGGGGAATGGCTGGAAACCCGTACGAGCGGTACAAGGAAGCTCAAGCAACACTCCGCTGGGGGCGGCCAGCGTTCGTGCTCATGAAAGCAGAGGGGCTCGATATCGACAAAGTTACCATCGGGGAACTTAATCGAGAAATGTCATTAGAGCGGCTAATCGAGCTTCGCCGGCGACTGCAAGAAATGCAATAGTTTCCGAAGTGGCGAGTTTGGATAATTCCCAAGGGTTCAGACCCGCCAGCTATTCAGCTTCGCCTGCTGCGAATCCGGTGTTCGTCGGAGGGATGGTAGGTTAGGAGAGTTGCACAGTGAATTTGGTTCTTGGCTTGCTATGCCCCGTCGTCGGCGCAATTGTTGGCGGGATTTTCACCACGTGGTTCGTCCTCTCAGTTGCAGCCCAATTGAAGGAGGGCGTGCACGACTGGATACCGCGATTGAGTGCACTAGGCCTCATTCCGAGATGGGCATTCTTTGCGCCGCGTCCTGGAATGGACGACACCTACCTGCTGTATCGAGATCGTCATGATTCGGGAACGTTCGGCGAGTTGACATGCTTGACTATGCCGGAGACGCGTCGTTGGTTCCATGCCGTCTGGAATCCAAACAAGTTCCATAGCAAGGTCATTGATGACCTGATGTCCAGTCTCGAGTAGTACAGAAACGACAAATTGCTAAAAAGGACTTTGACGCTCGGGCCTTGATGCTAACGGTTCCCTACATTGCGCTTTTACACTTCGTCATGCGTGTGCCACATTCCGAAACGGCCAGAGCGCGCCAGTTTGTCATCGTGCACAATCGCCCTTATTCACGAGAACCAAATCCAGCTGTTGGCTTCGTCAGTGAATTCCATTCATTTTCCGAAGTTGCCGAATCATGTACCTAGATATTGAGTCGGCGTATCAGATTACTAGTCGAATTGCCGGTATCGCACTGATAATTAGCTCATTGGAAGAAATCTCATTACGTAAGGAGTATATGTCGGGAGGTGTATATGACCTCCGCTATATAGATGCCGCACTCCGCCACGGGGACGACGCCCGTACACGCACTCGCGTGCTGGACCGTTCAAAACTCCACATAACATGGCCAGTAGTAAGGCTTGCGGCCGCGCTAACTCTCCTACTCGGTCCGAACACAATGGTCCAGATGGCAGTCTCGTGGACAATAGTAGCTCTGACTACAGTTGCCATACAGGGACGCCACCGACTCGGCGGAGAAGACGGATCGGACCAGATGATCACCATTCTGGCGATTTCTTTCTCTATCGCACTGATTTTTGGATTTTGCCCAGGCGTACGCGAGGCTGGACTCTTTTTTATCGGCGCACAGTCCGTACCTTTCTTACACTACAGCAGGTATTGCGAAGCTTTTGTGCCCAGAATGGCGCAGCGGGATCGCAGTGTGCGGCGTTCTGTCGACACGTAGCCACGGAATGCGCGGGCCAGCGGAGGTGCTCCAGCGATCGCGCGCACTGCAATATTTGCTATGTTGGAGCACAATCGCTTTTGAAGTCGCCTTCTTATCGGCGCCGCTTCTGTCGCCTATGCCGCTCATTGCTCTACTTATAGTTGCGATCATTTTTCATGCATCCATAGCTATCGTTATGGGATTGAATGGCTTCTTCTGGGCGTTCGTATCGACGTATCCTTCGATATTCTGCCTCAACGCGGCAATTAGAGCTCATTTATGACTGCCCAGCGTGGCTTCCACTCCTCCCGATCCGGAGCCGGCTAGCGCGCGTTCCGCCCCCCGGCGGCAGCGTCGCTTTATCACTACTACGACGCTGTGAGATGTTCCAATGCATCTATGGTCGGATAGAACAGGTATACCGAACCGGTAACAGTCACACATCCACGAAAGTCCGTTACTACAACTCGATGTTAAGCAAGGCCCGTGGCGGCTTCTGCATCTTACCTATACGCAGCCGCGCCCATTCCTTGCGGCCATTTCGAATGCGCGCCTTTTGTGTGGCCGTTTCGTGGGCTACAAAAACCGCGGCATTTCGCGTAGCCAGTTTGTAGCCAGTTTTATCGGCTATATCGTGCGCAAACGTGCGCCTATTTTTGCGAACTTACAGTGTGGATCTGATTTTACAGTAGGGCTTGCTGGGTTTTCAAGACCGCCGCATTCAACCGCTCTGCCACCTCTCCAAGAGCACTGCCAGTTCCTTGCGACCCCATCCGGACTTTAAATAGCTCTCCCTCTTCTCAGCGGTAACGCGGTCTAGATATTGTTCAAGCAAAACGCGCTTCCAGGGCCGCCATGCTGGTCGAGCGAACTCGACCAAAATTGTGCGACCTCAAGCGTGCGTCCAGTTCTGCTGAACTTCCGATGTAAAGACGCTCGGCTACCGTGCTACTCAGCACATAAACAAAGTAACGCGTCGACTGAAGACTTATCAAGGGCACTGTGCGCGATGTGGAAAAGCGGTGCGCAGCACCCACTCCCGGCAGATGAGCGTGGCCGCAGGCGCTGCAGCCGTGCAGTTCGGGGCTCGCGCCGTGGCGGCGGCTGCCCAATTAAAGCACGGAATTGGATTGACGCTTCGCAAGAGCTGCCGGGTTATCGAGTTGCTCTGCGGGCTGCGCACAACAGCCTTTCAACGCGCGGGCCAAAAACTCCAGGCCGACTACGAGCAGCTTGGCCGGGAGATGGCGGCCTCTCCGGTGGTTCACACCGACGAAACGAGTTGGTGGGTTGCAGGACCTCAAAGCTTGTGGGTCTTTGCCAAGGAGGGCGAAAACCCGGCCACCCTCTATCGGGTGGTCGCCCCACCGGGATCGCTCCACCTTCCATGAGACCATCCCGGCAAACTTTGCCGGTGTGCTGGTGAGCGACTGCCTCTCGGTCTATGACGGAGCCACTGTCCTCCAGCACAAATGTTACGCCCATCGCCTGCGAGCTTGGCGAAGAGCCCAGGAAAACATTAACCCTAAGCAAGACACCGGCTGGCTGACCCAAGTGCGCGCTCTGCTCGATGCAGCCATGAAGCTGCACCGCTCTTGCGGACTTATCCGATGAGCAAAGAGGGCAAAGCCGCAGAGGCCTGCAACTGGCCGCCCAGGCTCTCTTGGCCAAGCCGCGCTCGGATCCTGCTGGGGAAAGCTTGCGCGCCAGACTCTGGAAACAGCGCGTTATGCGCAAGCACGCAAAAGGCGACGTGTCTTTCAAATCCCGCTTCTCCTTTGTAGAAGGCGCGCTGCAATCCAAACCCGCAACCATAATCTTTTAAAAAAAATCGCGGTGGAGCTCCCAAGGCTACCGACTTTTGCAACAGGCTTTAGCCTAGCATCAGCAGCCGAGCGTGCCAGTAGACCTCGCAGTAAAAGAAAGATCAACTCCTGCTCACACGCGCGCGCAGGAGCTATGGCTTTTTCGCCTGTCTTTTGCGGGTTCGCTTGGCGACTTTATCTTCCGGCGCTGTTCGGGCGGCAGGGGAAGAAGCGGTCTCTCCTCCTGCAGGCCGCGCTTGGGCATGGGACGCATTCGGCTTGCCGGGCTCCGGAGTTGCTTCGGCGGGGGCAGCGGTGTTGGGGTCGAGTTCCCGAGCGATCTCGCGCAGCGCTGTGGCGTTCTGCGCGTCATCCGGTTTGCCGCGCAGGCTGTAGAACTGGGCGAGCAATTGGAGTTGCTTGATCACGGAGTCGAACTGGCGTGCGCTCTTGGGTACGCTGGAGACTGCCTCCCGGTAAGCTCGGACTAGGTCTGCAGCGGAGCCCTTAAGCGACCCTTTGATCATGTGTATCGCCAGTTCGGCGTCCGCTGCCATGACTGCATCGAAGAAATCGAAGCTCGCCGCGAAACGCTGGCGCGCGACGTCGGCGCAACGCTTTGCGGTTTCGACGAGTCGGTCCAGTTCGGCGGAGCCGATCTCGTGCAATAGGCCGGTCAGCTGTAGATGATTGAGCGCAGGATAAGGATCGAATTGCGCGGAACGCGGATCACCCTCGCCGGCCGCGTAGGCCTCGCGGCTGTGCTCCAGCGTCTCGCCGATCTCGTTCCACTTGGCAGCCTCCTTCTTTGCGAGCAACGCCGCCTTGCGCTTCAGAGCGCTTCCGAGGATCGAAAAGCGTTCCGCGTTCACCCGTCGCATGACCTCCGGCTTTTCGCCCGGCTGGCCCAGCGTTACCGCGGCGCAGGTGCGCAGGGCATCGAGCCTCGTGATGGCCCGCTTGATAAGGTCAAGTCCTTCCTCCCCGCCTTTCTTTTCGCCGATGCGCGACTCGAGATTGGCGAGCTGTTCGATGGCTCTGATCGGCACGCGGCCGGCCTTGTCCTGCTCCGCGATGGCGCGTTCCCAGGCAGCGCACGCCATCTCAAAGCCCTCAGTGCCGAACTCGCCGTAGAGGGTGCCGAGAGCGAACTGGACTTCGGGGAGGTCGCTCCAGTCGGCCGGCGCGGCATTCAGGCGATCACGAACGTCGCCAATGATTTTCTTAAAGTCCCGAGTCCTGGCGTGTCCTGCGCTCAGACGCAGCCGATCGAGTTCGGCGACCAGTTCCTGCGGCGCCACCGGCGCTGGGTGGAGGGCATCTGCGCCACCCCGGTCAGGTTCGAGGACGAAGCCCGGGTCGCCATAAGCCTGGTAGGCGCCCCAGGTGTTGAAGTCCGGATATTTGTCATAGGCTTCCTTGCGCGCCTCGTGCACTGCCTCTCCGAAGGGCCTGCCCCGCGCCACGAATGCGTCGAAGAAGGTCGTCGCGAAGATGCCCGCGGCCTGGTCGTTCACCCGCCAGCCGGCGGCCATCACGCAGCGCACGCCCATTTCAATCAATTCGCGGGCAAGGCTGTACGCGAGGCGGTTGCTGTCGGCGAGACGCTCGGAGGCGGGGACCTTATCGATCTTGGCCAGGTGGCAGCAGTTGAGGAAGACGAGGTCCGGCACAACTTCCAATTGCCCGATCTCCGCGGCAGTGAGCACTATTCCGTCGGACAAGACCACGCCGCTGCGCTTGCTTCCATCTTGCGCCGTGAGTTCGAATTCGCCGTGGGCAGCGACAATCAGGATGCGGTAGGGCCGCCTGAACAGCCGCGCCATCACATCCAGCGCCATGCTTCCCGGTGGAACGAACTCAACTTGATAGCTGACGGCGGTCAGCAGGTCGCGAACCGAGTCGGCTTCTTTAGCGGCGTCGGGCAACTGCGGCAGCGGCTGGTCCTTGCCAAAGGCTTTCTGAAAACCATCCGTGGACGGATCGGCGATGATGCAGGCGGTCTTGCTCGTAGGGGGCCGAACCACTGGCCGGAAACGGGTGGACACGAATTGCCGCACCAGCCGGGTCTTCAGCGCCATCGGTTGTTCGTCGGCCTGGAGCATTTCCCACGGCAGATTGGCGGTGTAGCCGTCCAGCATCAGCACCAGCCGCTCCGTATCGCGCACCGTCGCCTTGAAGTCCAGAGGGACCATGAGCTGGAAAAGGGTGCGCGCGAGATCGGGGTTGAAGTTCTCCTGGTGGATCGCGTTTTTCACGAGCGCTTCAATCAACCCAGGCTGGCGCTGATGCACCACCGCCTCCGCACGGGCGCGCTCGGCTAGGAACACATACTTGAGGCGCTTGGCCAGCGCGGTCCGCGATCGAGCGTGGTCTTCCTTGAGGTCGTCACCGGTTACCATCAGGCGCGGCCAGTAGCCAAATGAACTGGTCGCTGAAAGGCGGATGCGCACGCCTTCTCTCTCAATGAGGCGATCCGCTGCCTCCAGCGTTACGCCAAGGCGCCGCAGATCCCTTTCTTGCCGCTTTGGAATATCGCGAATGGCGTTTGCGGCGGTGATCGCGTTGTCGAGAAACAGTTCGACGAGGTCCAACCGCGCGACGCGTAGCTTCGGTCCCATGGCGTCCTCGAACTGACGGTTGGCTTCGCACACGCCGCGAACGACGGCGGAAACGGCGTCCTCGACGCTGATGTTGGCGGTGGAGTTGTAACCGATCAGCAGACTGGCGAGTCCCACTTCCTCCGGCGCCTGCTCCGCACCGGACCGGCAGTCGTGGGTGTGCAGCAGGAAGCGGAGCACGCCCGCGGACACGGTTTTGGTCACACTGCTGGCTCTGAGCTTGCCGAACTCGCCAAGTCCGATGACCACCGCACCCCGACGAGTGCCGCGTCGCTGGTCCTCTTCGCTGCGGGGGTTCAGCACCACGACGGATGTGCCGATTTCGCTGGCATACAGGCCCAGTCGCTCGCGCTGGCTCAGCGCGCCGTCCACGACGTACTGGTCGATCTGGTATTCGGCCCCGGAAATCGGATCGCCAATGTAATGCCCACACATGACCGGCAACTGGATATAGCGCAAATCTCCCGCCACGACCCGGACGGCGAGGCGCTGGCGCGCCCTGCGGGCTTTGCGGCGCTGCGGCTTTGCGCCGAGCAGACTGCGGGTGAGTTCCTCTTCGGTTGGGTACGGTGCGGGGCCGGCATCGTAGCTGCGTGTCGCGGGCATGCCACGCGAGACGGGCAGCCGGCCAAGCCTGTTGGTTTCGCCGGTCTGAAGCAGGTCGAGAATGGCGGGAAAATGCTCCTCGCTGTTGGCAAGGTTACCGTGCGCGACTGGCATGTGCCAGCAGCGCTCCCGGGGCAGGTTTTCGAGGCGCCCGGATGCCCATGTTACCGAGCCGTCGCCTTCGCTCGTGCCGACCATTTTCAGGCGATCCCCCTCCAGCCGGATGCCGCAGGGCGTATTCTCGGCCTGGCCGAAGAGATAGGCGAGATGGTCGGGGTTTGGGACGGTGTTGGCGTTGCCAAGCAGGTTGTCCTTCCACAACGCCGCGGCCTTATCGAGAACGTTCTGGGTAGGCGCAGCCGCCAAGCCATTCCCAAACCAGCGGTCGCGGTTGGTCGCCCGGTAACGCGGCCAGAGATCCGAGCGGAAGTAGTCGTCCTCTTGCTCGCCGCCGCTGTCCTTGAACCCCGGCCGCGGCAGAAGCTGCAACGCACCGGGGAATCCGGCGATGATGTCGAGCACATCTTGCATTCGGTGGCGGAAATCGAGTCGCGCGAGGTGGCGGATGGTGTCGGCTTTTCCAAGCAGCGTTTCCACCATCAGGTGCGAGCCGTTGTTGGGCGTGCCGAGCATGATGAAACGCCCGCCCGCGCGGCCGATCAGCTCATTCCACACTTTGGCGTCTTTCGCGATCATCGCCCGCGCGACCAACCCTCCCATGCTGTGGGCCAGCAGGCGGATCGGCCGAGGCGGATTCCTGTCGAGTTCTTTGCGCACCACACCGGCAAGCTTGTCGGCCGTGTCCTGAATCGGTTGCCGCCAGTCATAGGGAAAGGGGATCACGGCGTGGCTCGCTTCCAGATGATCGCAGAGTCCGCCGTAGAACATCTCGAACAGCGATTCTTCGTACACGTTCTGCGCGTCGAAGCGGATTTTGCTCAGGCCGCCGGCCATGAGGTCCCGGACATCTAACCATACCCGGTCTCCATCGCGGGCCTCTTGCGTATTATCGCGCCGCTCAAGGTGCGATCCCATGATACCGGGCAGCACGATCACAACCGGACGGCTGTCGGGCGCCACAGTGCCGCGCATGGCAGCACGGCCTCGCGCCTTCTCTCGCGCATCGATGGCAGTGGGCTCGCGCCCTTCCTCCAGCAAATCGAACGCCGGCAGGTCCACGGGCGCAGCGACCGTCAGCCAGTCTCGCAGCGCGGTGCGAGTAATGCGGTTGGCGAAATAGCTGAAGTGGTTGACCAACTCGCCTTGGTCATACAAGTAACGGGTATCGCCGCCGCGGGCGAGGCCGGCGTACATCGAAGCGGTGTCCACCACCAGATCGTTGTCGGCCCGGTCGAAGAACATCCAGTCGGTGAACATGACGCCGAGGCGTTTGAGGATGCCGCCGCCGTCCATATCGCCTGTGATCACCGCCATCGCGACGCCCTGCCGGCGCGGCGCCTGGGCGAGCAGGACCCCCAGGGGCGAATCCGTGAGCATGGCTTCGATGCCGGGCACAAGACGGGCCTCGACCCGTTTGTCGGCGATCTCGAGCACGATTCGCTTGAAGGCGGACATCACGGCGCTACCCGCCGGACCGGTCAGTGCTCCCACCAGAGTGCTGGTGAGGGAGAGGAAGCACGAGAGAAACAGATCTAGGTTGTCCGACAGCAACGCCGTCCCGCGTGCGGGCGCCGCCACGCGCACATAGCGTTCGATCTGAAATTGCTTCGTGTCCAGCAAGCGGCGCAACTCGCGCAGTTTGCGCTGTTCTTCGGCGGCCACTTTTTCCCGCACGCGTTTCTGCCAGCTCGTCTCTTTCTCGTTGACGGGGGCCTCGCGGCGGTAGGCGTTGATCAGGGCGTCGTCCAGAGCGCCAAGGCACAACAGGTCGCCGACGAGTCCACCACGGGAATGAGTGACCAAGGATAACCGCGCTCCGGCCGGAATTGCTTCGGTCAGCGCCAGGGCATTGTCGATCGGGCTCTCGGAGAAAGTGCGATGCTCGAAACCGAACACGCGTTCGCCGAACCTGTCGGCGAGCAGTTCCCATTCCGCCGCCGTCGTCGCGCGCAGATCCTTGAAACCGCCCAAGGTATGGGAGCCGGTGCCATGGACAAAGACCAACAACGGCCCTTCCTTCGCTGCTGACACGAGCCTGGGGTCATCCTTGTCGCGGCGGTCGGAGGCCGCCAGTTCGCCGCCATTCCATTGGTAAAGGCCCGGCTTGCCGGCGAGTTGCGATTCGATCGCCCACATGAGCGCCTTGGCGCCGAGCCAGGATGCGCCAGCTTCTGCCGCTTTCTCCACCTTCTCACCCAGCCAATCCTTTGCCCATTCCAGTGCCTTGTCTCTGGCGGTGTCGATGATCGTATCCTCGCCGAGCGAAATCACCGAAAGTTTCGACCAGGGCCAGCCGATGCCGCCGCGGGTCGTCGCTTCCCGGTCGCCGAACCGGGCGAGGTCGATGCCATCCTTCCCCACGGCCTCCGGGCACAGTCTTTCCAGTTCCTCTTGCAGCCGGTCGGTGCGGATGAAAACGGTGGTGCCATCCACTGCTTCCAGCGCCAGGAGCTTGCGGCTGTCCTCGATCTTCTCCGGTTTCGCCATCTCGCCGCGTCCCACTGCGGCGAGCGGATAACTCTGCTCCACGACCACGTTGGCGAGGAACGGGTCGGGTGCGCCTGCACCGCCGCGGGTGGCGGTCTGCAGGATCGCCGGCAGCGGTTTTCGCGCAGCTGCGAGATCGACATCGGCACGGACGGGAATCAGGAGGGGTTTGGAAGTGGCTTTTTCAGGCATGGCGATCTCCTGGTGCGACCGGTACCTTGAAGGGGGAGGATAGCTATGTGTTGCCGCGTGCTGCCGCCCGCCTAAGCAAGCACCTCGAACTTCTTCGCCCCGCGCGCGCCGAGGATCTGCGGCGTCTGCGGCAATCGAGTGGAGGGCAGGTATTCGCGGATGGCATTGAACCAACTGACGTAACTCGCATCCGCCGGCAGGCTTTTCAGAGTCTTCAGCGCGTAGTAGGTGAAGGCGCCATTGGGCCGGCCGCTGAAGCGGGTATCCCAACTGAATTCCGTGTCCCTGCACCCGGCGAGCAGCAGGTCGCCACCGACGCGAGCGAGTCCGCTGGTCAGCACGGGCGGGCGGGAAATCGTCCGCGGCATCTGGTCGGCGGGCATCCATACCGAAGGCGGCAGGAAACGGGCGCGAGGCATGTCCGGGTCGATGTCACTCTCGTCGCCGCGCGTGACGGAGCCGGAGTGACAACTGTCGGAAATGAGCACGATGCGCACGTCGGCGGCACGGCGGTCAAACAAGGTGTGGATGTCGTCGTCGAGGAGTGCGCCCTCGGTGGCGATGTCCCACGGGCATAACGCCTCGTCGCGCTCGTCCGGTTCGTCGCCGGAGGTGTCCGGCTGCCAAGTGCCGTGGCCCGAGTAAGTGATGATGACGACGTCGTCAGCGCTGGCCTCAGTGATCAATTTGCTGATGGCGTCGGTCATGCCCGACTTGGTCGCTTGCGAATCGATCAATCGACTTACGTCAAAGCCTTTCGCCGTGAGCGCCTCGGCCCAGTCGTTGGCGTCATTCACGCAGCCGGCAAGGTCGCTGCCGGTGCCAGGATAATCGTTGATGCCGATGCAGAGTGCTTTCTTTGCCATGATGGTTTCTCCTTAGTTTGTGTGCGGGGGGTGGGGTGTCTGGCGCAAAGTGCGATTTGCTATTTTCTTCCTCCCGTGTGAGGTTTTCTTTGCGGCGGCTCGGCCACCATCCTCAGCCATAGACCCGGTTTGCCCGCTGTAACACAAGTCAATTTTTAATGCGGGGGATTCGTTGGGTGCATATGAGATCAAACAGGCGATGAGTGAACGGGCGTCCCGGCACTTGAGACGGCCTGCAGGGTGGAGCAGGATCTCGGTCGTCGCGGTGTAACCCTGCCGGCGTGCGAAATTGAAGAGCGGCGAGAGCCTGCTCCGGGTCGTGTTGCGCGAGACGGCGCCGAGGCCCGGGCTTCGAATCCAGTCCGAGACCACTTTGGCCCAGGAAAAACATTCGTGTCTCCAGGGGCAAAGTAGCGCTGATGCTCAAACTCGCGATCAGGTGATCAGGTTGCCTCGGTTTCAATGGGTTTTTCACCTCGACCCGCCTTCCAGCTATTCTGCGAAATGCGGGTCGTTCGACGAAAGGGGAAATAAAGCTTCCGATGTACAGACGCTCGGCTACTACCGTGCTACGCAGCACATAGACAAAGTAACGCATCGACCTCAGGTTTCTCGCGTGAATGCGCCCGCGGATCAAGCGCGACCGCGTTTTTCCGCCCAAGCGAAATCACGTAGCGCCACGCCTAGAGAGGTTTACCTTTGGCAGGCTTCCTGTCAGAATATTGCTTCTTTCGGCATTATAACGCACGTTTTGAATCAAACCCCCACTCGATCAAAATTCCTGTGAAAGCGATTGTTTACGAAGCACCCCGCAACTTTTCCTACCGAGACACGGCCGATCCGAAAGTCACTTCTGATGAGATCCTCGTGCAGATTCACGCATGTGGTCTCTGCGGCACAGATCTGCACATTCACGAAGGTGAGTTTGGACCGCGTTTCCCCCTGATTCCAGGCCACGAGTTCACTGGCGAGATCATGGAACTCGGCACGGAGGTGTCCGGGTTTAAGATTGGACAACGGATCGTTGCCAACAGCAATACAGTCTGCGGAACTTGCTTTTATTGTATGCGGGGTGATTTCCTGCTTTGCGAAAACCTCGGCGCGTACGGGGTCACGCTTAACGGGGGATTCGCCGAGTACCCTGAGAGTGAAGGCCGATCGCGTTTTCGCGATCAATAACCTTAAGGCGCGTGAAGCGGTTATGGTCGAGCCCACCGCCTGCGCCCTGCATGGGATTGAGGTTCTGAACGCGAAGCCGGGAAGCGACGTTCTGCTCTTCGGAGCAGGACCCACCGGGCAAGTGCTGGCACAATTGGTCAAGCTCAACGGAGCAGCTCGCCTTGTGGTCGCCGCACCTCCAGGAAGAAAACTGGACTTGATATCAAGGCTGGCTGCGGACGACGTGGTTGCGATGAATCGAGAGAACCCTGAAACGCACCGGAAGCGGCTGCGAGAATTGAGCCCGAACGGTTTCGACTATGTCATCGAGGCCACGGGAGCCGCCCCGGTCTGCGAGGAGGCTCTCAAGTTTGTCCGCCGTCGCGGGACGCTGCTGGTTTACGGTGTCTATCCGGAGAAGGCCTTCGTGAAGTACAACCCTTTTGACCTATTTCGCGGCGAGATTAGCATCAAGGGCTCCTTTGCACAGGTTGACAGCTTCGGCCGGGCTCTCGCGTACCTCGAGAGCGGGCGTGTGAAGGTCAACGAGATTGTCAGCGATGAGATTCCACTTTCGGAATATCAACACGCCCTGGAGCTCGCATGGGCTCGCAAAGGCGTGAAGACCATCCTCGTTCCAAACCGGTGAGTCGAGCGTCGAGGCATCTGCATAGTTCGCAGATCAGCTAGATTGAAGATAAAACGCGTCCAAAGAAATCCGGCGGAGGTGACGAAATGAAGCAGTAGAGCCCTAAGACCCGCGTCTGGAAAGGAGCGATAAAGAACCCTCCATTTGTTGTCAGAGCATAGGTTGGCCCCGAAGGTCGCCTCACATTAGAGCGGCTTTATTCTAGCATAAATCGCGCAATGCAGGCAAAGTCCGTTCCGACAAACATCCCTGACTGTTTATGCCGCAAGACACCCCTTGGTTCAAAGATGTTATCGCCCTGGAGATTCCGTCCGTGTGGTCTGACGAACTCCTGGAATCTTTGCAAACGACAGTTCTTCCTGAGTACTTGCCGCTTTGCCGATGGTTTGGCCAAAAGCAGCGGACCTTGACGTCAATCGCGATCTTGGAGACGCGCGCCGAGCAACGATCGGACGAAATGCGCGTCATGTTGCTAAAGCTCTCATTCACGGAAGGACATCCGGTAACTCAGGTATTGCCGCTTTTCATCGGCAAGGAGGATGAGGGAGATTCGAAGGGAGTACCCGCAGTCGTGGCGAGATTCTCTGACGGGATGGTGCTTTGGGATGCGCTTTACGTCGCCACATGCCGGCAGACAGTGTGGGAGGTTCTCGCCTGCCGCGAGGCCTGGCAGGGCCTTGATTTGCGGCTCCACGGAGTTAGGAATGATCTTTCCGGAGAAACTTGCCCAACCAAAACACGGGTGCTTGGAGGGGAACAATCCAATTCGACACTCGCCTTTGACGATGCTTATCTGCTCAAATTCTTGCGAAAGTTCGAGCCTGGTCCGCATCCCGACGCGGACATCATCCGTGCACTAGGCAGCCGGAATTTTGCGAATGTCCCGCGATATGCAGGCGAGATTCGCTGCCGCTTAGGAAACGAAGAAGGCGTGCTTGCGCTGTTAACGACCTTCGTGAAGAACCAGGGCGAATGTTGGACGTATGTTCTGGATGGCGTCGCTGGCTTCTTCGAACTCGCGCTTTCTGTGCAACCGGATGCTGAGGTCAAGTTAATGGACCTGGCGGGTGCGGTATTGCCTTCGCGCATGGGCCTGTTGGGCCGGCGAACAGGCGAAATGCACCGATACCTGGACACGACTGAAGGAGCGGATTTTGAGCCGGAACCCTTCACGCTGTCGGATCAAAATGCACTTTATGAAGCGATGCGTGATCATCTTCGGCAGACTGAACTGGAGCTAAAAAACAGGCTTCCCGATTTGAGTCCGGAAATCCGGCAGCAAGCGCTCGACTGGTTCTCCCGCTCATCGCGCATCCTCGATGCTTACTCGATTTTGCTCAAACGGAACATCAACGCAACCAAGATCCGAGTTCACGGCGATTATCACCTCGGTCAGGTGCTGAATACGGGCGAGGATTTCATCATTCTCGATTTTGAAGGTGAGCCGCGGAAGACCCTTGCCGAGCGTTTGCTCAAGCGGTCGCCTTTGGTCGACGTTGCAGGCATGCTGCGATCGTTTGATTACGCCTTGGAGGCCTCTCTTTTGCAACGCAAGAAAGAAGATCAGGATCGCCTCAAACCCTGGGCCTTGGGATGGCTTGATCTCGTCAGCTCGGCTTTTCTCGACGGTTATCGATCAGCCGCAGCGGGCGCATCCTTTTTGCCTCCGACGGATGAAGAATTCGATGCGCTGCTCAAGATCTTTCTCCTCGACAAGGCCATCTACGAGATTGGCTACGAGTTGAATTATCGTCCGGATTTTCTTCCCATTCCGCTGTCGGCTATCAACCGAATGGTCGACGGCAGCGAGCCGGCGGGAAACGCGAGGCCGCAGAGTGCCAAATAGGCATCCCTGCCGCCGCCAGGCAACGCTGGGTAGCGCTGCTGAGGAACTCCGGCTTGGCAGATTGTCCCCAGCGGGCCGTCCATCGCGCGATGCGCTTCACGCGAAAAATCGGCCCTCGCCGTAACTCCGACAAGCTGTTAGCAATCCTCGATTTATGGCATCTGATTCCACAATTCACGTTTGGCCAGGAAAGCCGTATCCCTTGGGCGCAAAGACGAACGCAGAAGGGACAAACTTCACCCTGTTTTCGGAAAACTCAACGGGGGTCGACCTGTGTCTATTCGATCATCCCGACGACGCGCAGGAAAGTGCCCGCATTCGTCTGACAGAGGTGACCGACGCCGTCTGGCATTGCTTTCTGCCGAAAATCACGAGCGGGCAGCTGTATGGCTTCCGAGTTCACGGTCTATACGACCCGGAAGAGGGTCATCGTTTCAATGAGTTCAAACTCCTTATCGATCCTTATGCGCGTGCGATTGCGGGCCTCATCAAGTGGAGCGACGAGATGTTCGCCTACACCATTGGCGGAGAGGATGCCGATCTCAATAAAGATACCCGGGATAGCGCAGCAGGCTTGCCGAAATCCGTTGTCGTTAGCGACGAGTTCGACTGGGCAGGCGACGTGGGCCCCGACATCCCGCTGGCAGAATCCGTCATCTATGAAGTGCATGTTAAGGGATTTTCAAAGCTCTGCCCCCATATTCCCGAGGCGATCCGCGGAAGCTATGCCGCCCTTGGAAGCGACTTCGCCATTGATTACTTCAAAAGATTGGGAGTGACCGCCGTGGAACTAGTGCCCGTTCACCATTTTGTGAACGACGAGCACCTGGAGAAGAGAGGGTTGTCAAACTACTGGGGCTACAATTCGATCGGCTACTTCGCGCCGCACTCCACTTATTCCAGCAGCGGCATTTTGGGCCAGCAGGTGATCGAGTTCAAGGAAATGGTGAAGAAGCTGCATGCAGCCGGGCTGGAAGTCATTCTCGACGTCGTTTACAACCACACGGGAGAGGGAAATCATATGGGGCCGACCCTCTCTTTTCGCGGCGCAGACAACGCGGCATACTACCGGCTCGTTGCCCGCGACCGGCACTACTACATGGACTACACGGGTTGCGGGAATTCCTTGAACATGATGCATCCCAGGGTGCTCCAGCTCATCATGGACAGTCTCCGCTATTGGATTCTGGAGATGCATGTGGATGGATTCCGCTTCGATCTTGCCTCCACGCTGGCTCGTGAGCTTCACGAGGTAGACCGCCTTTCGGCGTTTTTTGACATCGTGCATCAAGATCCGGTTATTTCGCGCGTGAAACTGATCGCTGAGCCGTGGGATGTGGGAGACGGCGGATATCAGGTCGGAAATTTTCCGGTGCTTTGGGCAGAGTGGAACGGGAAATATCGAGACTGCATGCGCAAATACTGGAGGGGCGACGAGGGAACGATTGGAGAGTTCGCGTCTCGGTTGACCGGCAGTTCCGATCTTTATCATCAGGATGGGAAACGCCCATATGCCAGCATCAACTTCATCACCGCGCACGATGGCTTCACATTGAACGACCTCGTCTCCTACAACGAGAAGCACAACGAGGCCAACGGCGAGGGGAACCAGGATGGAGACAGCAACAACAATTCGTGGAATTGTGGAGCAGAAGGTCCCACCGGCAGTGAAGAAATCAACGGGCTGCGTCGCCGCCAAATGAGAAATTTTCTTGCAACATTATTCCTTTCACAAGGCGTTCCGATGCTCACGGGTGGCGATGAATTCGCCCGGACGCAAAATGGCAACAACAATGTCTATTGCCAGGATAATGAGCTCAGCTGGTTCAACTGGGAGCGCAATGCAACGCAGGAGGCGCAAACCGCGTTCGTTATAAAGCTGATCCGCTTCCGCAAAGAGCATCCTGTCTTTCGCAGGCCCAAATTTTTCCAGGGCAGACCAATTCGCGGTTTGGGAATCAAGGATATCATGTGGCTCAATCCGTCCGGCAAGGAAATGAGCGATGACGAATGGAGCACGGGCTACGCGCGTTCAATCGGCCTGTTGCTTAGCGGCCAGACGATGGACGTGCGCGATTCGATGGGCGAACCGATTACGGACGACACCTTCGTCCTGTTCTTTAACGCACATCATGAAAAACTCCCGTTTCGCCTTCCGAGAATACGGAACAGCCGCGCGGCATGGGAGCTTGTCCTTGACACCGCGCTGGAGTCGGGATTTCTGGAAGAAAAGGTTCACTATCCGGCAACCGGAACGGTGGAGCTCATTGAACGCTCGCTGGTTGTTTTGAGGCACGGATTGACGCGGCATAAGACGAAGCCGCACACCGCTTCGGAGAGCGGAATGTAGCGCGAACGGTTGCCACAGCGGAGCGGTTCGCTATATCGACCCTGGCGAATCCAATAACGCGATCGGCGCGATTTTCACGCTGACGCTCATTCCCACGTAGCTGCTCGTCGGTCCGGAATAGACTCCGGTGATCGGCATCACACCTCGTGGATGAGAGCTGACACCGCAAGCGATATGCTTGTGGGACGTATCCTCGCCCAGGGTCGGGTCGCATCCGAACCAACCATGCTCTGGAAAATAGACCTCTGTCCACGCATGAGTCGACGCGTTGCCCGCGACGGAAGCGGCGCTGTCAAGATAGCCACTTGCGAAACGGCTCGCCACTTTTAGGGTTCTCACGATTTCAAGCAGCAATGTGGCCATATCTCGGCACGAACCCGACTGGAGCGTGAGAGTCTCCAGCGGGCTTTGAACGCCGCGGTTTTCGCGACGACGATAGCGAATCGAACGATAGATCCATCTATTGATCTCGTGCACAAGATGAACTGCGTCGTCACCTCGCATTGGCGCGAAGGTTTTGATCGTCCAGTCACGCAAGGCAGCGGTCTCCTCAGGATAAGCCGATTCGAGATACCCCAGCGCAACCGGGCTTTCGAGATATGAATATTCAACGGGAAACTTCACTGGAAGGACATCCAGCAAAAGGCGATGCGAAGAATGGTCGCGGCGCACGACGGTCGCCTCGCTTGAGAATTCCAGGAAATCAGAGGGTTCAGAGAATGAGGTCAGCGCGATGGAATTTCCGAAAATGTCTCGATGCCAGCTCACCGCGCCCGCCGGGCTTATTCGCAGCGAAAGATTTTCGACCTGAATGTCGTGTCCCTCGCGCGGTCGCACAACCAACCGATGAATCCCGAAGGCTACCGGTTCCGCATAACGATATGTTGTTGTGTGAACGATCCGGACTCGGCTCATTCGTTGCTTGCCTCGCGCGAGGTGGTCGTCTCGCTCAGTTCGTGCTTTTTCAGAGCGCGGGATCTGTCTTGGACGACATCACAGCCTGCCTCACGCAATTTCATAGGTAACTTGATACCCGACAATTCTAGGAATTCTACCCATTTCGGACAACCGGTCCGATGCAGCGAGACCGAAAGACCGGCACACGCCGGTAGTCGATGCCATGGGGAGGGACGACGAAGCATCCCTAATGGCCGTCACTGAGGAACAATGCCGGAGGGAGGGGCTCCCGACCCCTCCGCACCAACGAACCTAAATTCGTCCAAGGAGAATGAGCACCAAAAGGATCACGAGGATCAGCCCCAGGCCGCCACTGGGGTAGTAGCCCCAACCACTGCTGTGGGGCCAGGTAGGCAATGCGCCAATCAGAAGGACGATAAGGATGATTAACAAAAGCAGGCTCATGCCAGGAGTTCGCGTACTATCCGATGGATGGGCGTATCAAACTCGCGAGCCACCGGTGAGTGCAAGGTCCCGCTTCGTCTCAAGAATCAAGAGGCGCTTCGCTCAGCTATCGAGCATTCACCCTATGCAATCGTAGGGGTTTCTTCGGATGCATGGAGCTTTCTCTGATGCTCGGATCGCTAAGCGCACCGATTGGGGAAAGGAGTTACCTAAGGTAAGGTTTAGTCAAACCTCACGACTATGGAAATCACTCTAGAAAACGATTCAATCTTGGAAGATCAGCAATTGATGAATGGCATTTTGCGTAGACTGCCTGAAGCTTTGGAGAGGCTCTACAAGCGTTACCGGGTGGTGTTGAAATCGGTCATAATGCAGGTCTTACATGATGAAACCGAGGCCGACGACGTGCTGCAGGAAGTATTCCTTCAAG
This sequence comes from uncultured Verrucomicrobiae bacterium, assembly GCA_963810765.1. Taxonomy (GTDB): domain Bacteria; phylum Verrucomicrobiota; class Verrucomicrobiia; order Chthoniobacterales; family Terrimicrobiaceae; genus DASTFP01. The sequence continues at coordinate 181,708 of CAWEOV010000001.1, read as the reverse complement.
TGTGGGATCGAGCGCCAAGCTACTCGTCTGGAAAGGGAAAACTAATGAGCTGGCTCTGCACGCTTGCAAGGCGGCGCGCGATCGACCGCTTGCGACAGCACAGTGCTTACCGGCGGGCCACTGATCGCTACGAGGTCTCGTGCAACCATTCGGATAAAGGAATTGACGAATCGCATACGGTCGAGCGGGAAGCGTTTCGCGACGATCTCCGTTCGTTGCTGGATCAGCAACTTAACACACTACCACCGAACCAGCAGGAGGTGATCCGACTGGCTTTTCTCGAGGAAAAGAGCCAGCGCGAAATTTCAGCCCTCACCCAAACCCCTCTTGGCACCGTGAAAACGCGAATCGAGCTGGGTATCAAAAAGCTATCTCATGCCTTCGGCGGATTGCGGGAAAAGGTCGAGTAACTCCCGAGGGATACTTATTTCCAGATTACACTGCGGAAAAATCCGGCCTCACTCGAGTTTGAGATTTTCGGGAAGCGGGCCGGGCGCCAGAGCGTGAAGCTCCGTCAATCCGCCTTGCGGGTAGTATGGACTCTGGGTTATCGGATGCTCGACCGGACGGACATCGATGGACATTTCCTGACCGTCTCTCTCAATGAGGATTGAAACCCGGTCACCAGCTGTCAGGAAGAACGAGGCATCAATGACATCTTCAGCCACCGCAATCTTGACGCCGCCGATCTTCCTTACGATATCTCCCTCCTTCAGGCCGGACTGAGCTGCTGGAGTTCCGGGGTCGAGTTCCGCGATGTGAACATGCGAGCCTTCACCGGGTTCATTCTGATCCTCGACGTTTGCGCCTACCCATCCGTGCCTCGGTCCGCCGAACCGGATGTAATCCAGTCGAATCTTTTCCGCGGCTTCTATTGGCAAGGCGTAGCACGCTCCCCCCCCATCGATACCGGAAACAATGATCCCGACAGCCTCGCCTTTAAGGTTCATCAACGGCGCCCCGCCAAAACCTGGCTCGACCGAGAGAATCGCGCGAATATGGGTCGTCATGAAGTATCTGCCGAGAAACTGACGGTCGAACCCGCCAACGATTCCGAAACTTGGTGTTGCGGCCAGATTCACCGGAAAGCCGATGGCAACGACCGGCGAAGCGAGGGAAAGCTGTTTAGAGTTTCCGACCGGAATGAAGGGAGAGTTGTAGTCAACTTTGAGAAGGGCGATACCGCTTCGCGGGTCGGCAGTGAGAAGCTTGGCGGGGATCCTTCGATTGCCGTGAACCACAAAGATTTCCTCCGCATTGGCGACAACATACGAAAGAGTATATATCGTGCCCGCCGGGTCGGCGAAGAACCCGGTGGCGCTCAGCTTTCCGTGGCGGTCGTAGGCCTCTACACGAACCGTCGAACTGTGGCGTTCGTCGAATAGCTTGCAGACCTCGGCGGAAATTTTTTCGCCAAGATTGTCCTCCGCCCGACCCGAGGCCGCTAACAGGAGGACAAGAGCAAGAAAAAGAAGCTTCCCCTCGAGAAAGCTAGAAACTGAGCGGCTGCTCATTGCTCACGGGCCTGGACTGAAGCACATAATGCGAGGGCAGCGACCCGCCGGTCCGTGCGGAGACCGGAAGTGTATCGGTAATTGTTACGGATTTCGAAGGGGTTAGTGAAAGGGATGTCCGCGACCCCTCCGCTCGGGCGACCGTTCCGGCTGGCTGCTGAGTGACAATGAGGGTTGATGCTCCCGCAGCAAGTATGAGGATCGCAGCGTAGGCAAACTGCGGAACTCGAAATGTCGGCGCGATCGAAGCGATCCGATCCCAAAGAACAGCCCATGCAGGGCGGCGCAGCGCTTCGGCTCGCTGGCGGCGCTGAAACTCACGCAGAAAATCGTCGAAGTATCCAGGAGGAGGTTGCTCGTAACGCTTCAAACGCAATAGCTTCGACAGATTCACGTCTTCGTTCATATCGTTGAATCAGTGTTTGATAAACTCTTCGAGATAATTTTGCAACTGGCGGTGCGCATAAAACAGTCTTGACCTCACTGTGCCTTCCGAGATGCCAAGAATTTTTGCGATTTCCGCATGAGGCATACCTTGAATGTCGAACATGGTAACGACCGCTCTATGTTCATGAGACAGCTTCTGCAATGCCTCGTTCAATCTTTGTTGAAGTTCGGAAAGATTCGCGTCGTGGCGGGGATCTCCCCCGGTGGTGGCTTCGATGAAGTCTGGATCGTTGTGAACCCCTGCATCCAAGTCATCGAGACTCATGGCGTGGCGCCGGCCGCGTTTCTTTACGAAGTTGATGGTCATGTTGACCGCAATGGAATGCATCCATGTGTAAAAACTGGAATTTCCCCGGAAGCCGTTGATGGAGCGATAGGCTTTTGCAAAGACTTCCTGAAGCAGGTCGTTGGTATCTTCGTGGTTGGAAGTCATATTGTAAATGAGCCCATATAGCCTGGGGCTATAACGAACGACAAGATCGTCGAACGCCTCCGGGTCCCCGGCCTGTGTGCGGGCAACCAATTCGTCGTCGTGTGGTTCCGGAGCTTCGTCCATTCGGGAAAAGCCCTTACGATTAGCAGAAGATACGAGTGGTGGCCAGTGACTTGAAAGTCGGTCACTCGCAAGCAAATCAAATTCTCCTCGCTGAGTGCAGCAGGCCGTGCGGTGGGGAGAAGCCGGCCTCAAAAGCGGATGAGATTTGGCTTCGGCTCCCGTCACCAAATCGCTGACGCCCACTCATGGGCAGGACTTTTGCCAATTATTTTTCCTTGAGGACGCCAAACTTGACGATCGATCCGGTAGATCCGGTAATGAGACGAGCACCCTTACCGTAGTTGAAATGTGACCAAGCCCATTCGAAGAATGCAAAAACGCGGCTTCGGAAATCGATGAGAAACATGAGGTGAACGAAGACCCATGCCAACCAAGCCATGTGACCGCTGAGCTTTAGCCCTGCGACGTGTGCCACCGCCTTATGTCGCCCAATAGTGGCCATGCTCCCCTTGTCAAAGTACTTCCATTCGGCGGGTTTTTCGCCCTTCAGCTGGCGCTTAATATTGTCCGCGGCGTGGCGTCCGGCTTGCATGGCCGCGGGACTCACGCCAGGCACAGGCTTGCCGCCATCGAACGTCGTCGAGATCATATCACCGATGGCTTGGATCTCGGGATGGCCGGGAATTGTAAGGTCAGGATTGACCTTGACCCGGCCCGGGCGATCGACTTCACCACCGAGCATGGCGGCGAGCGGCGAAGCTTTGTTCCCAGCCGCCCAGATCACCGTACGAGCCTTGATGACCTGCTGGTTGATGTCCACTTCACCTTCCGCCAGGCGTGTAACCGCACTGTTCAAAAGCACCTCGACGTGAAGTGACTGGAGTTGCCGTAGCGCGCTCTCGGAAAGCTCCGGATCAAAGGGAGGAAGTACGCGAGGGCCAGCCTCCACCAAAATGACGCGCGCATCTGCCGGGTTGATGCGCCGGAAATCCTTTCGAAGTGTAAAGCGAGCCAGCTCGGAAATGGCTCCAGCCATTTCCACCCCAGTCGGGCCCGCCCCAACGACGACGAAAGTCAACGCCTGCGTGCGCTCTTCTTCGGAGACCGCCTTTTCGGCGACTTCGAAGGCCAGCAGCACGCGCCGCCTGATCTCGAGGGCATCCTGAATGGTCTTGAGCCCCGGCGCTTGATCTTCCCATTCGTCATGGCCGAAGTAGTGATGGCGCGCACCCGCGGCCACAATGAGGTAATCGTATTTGAAAGTCAGGTCCCCAGTGATCACCTCGCGGCTTTCCGTTTTGATGTCTGTGACTTCGTCAAGAAAAACGCTGACATTCTGCTGGTTTCGCAGAATGCCCCGGATCGGCCGAGCAATATCGGCCGGGGACAATTCGCACGTGGCCACCTGGTAAAGAAGCGGTTGAAAAAGATGGTGGTTGCTCTTATCGATAAGGATAACCTTAACGGGCGCGTCGGCCAGAGCTTTCGCAGCACTGAGCCCGCCAAATCCCCCTCCGATAATTACAACCACCGGTAAGCTTGCATTTTCGTTCGAAGAGGAAACAGTATTCATGGTTTTGTGATCGCTTGTGAAGAGTTTCTTTAGATTCGGGAGGAGTCCAATCTGGATAAAAAAGCGCAGCAAAATTTGAACATGGCAACAACAATCGAACATCCTGATACCTTGGCGAGAACCCTTGGGCAAGTGCGTAAAGCTCAGGAGGCAGGCGAATTACTCGGCGAGCAACTGACGCTGAATATGGGGCCATCACATCCCTCGACCCATGGTGTCCTGCGTATCATCTTGGAATTGGATGGCGAGGTAATCACCAAGGCCACGCCCGACGTCGGGTACCTGCATCGCGGCGATGAAAAGATCGCCGAGAACATGCAATACAACCAGTTCGTGCCCTACACGGACAGGCTCGACTATCTGGCGCCAATTGCAAACAACGTCGCGTATGCTCTCGCGGTTGAGAAGCTGATGGGCTGGGAGCTGCCATCCCGTGGAAAGGCCATCCGGGTGATTTGCTGCGAGCTAGCCCGAATTTCCGCTCATATGCTTGGAATCGGAGCCATGGCGATGGATATCGGAGCAGTTACCGTGTTCCTCTACACGTTTCTTGAGCGCGAAAAGATCTACAACCTGGTCGAAGTGCTCAGCGGCGCCCGCTTTACCACCAGCTACACGAGGGTGGGGGGCCAGACGCGCGACCTCCCCGAAACGTTTCTTCCTCAATTGCGAGAGTTCCTCGATGGCATCACGCCGGCCATTGAGGAGTTGGATGGGCTTCTGACTCGCAATCGCATCTTTATCGATCGTTGCAAAGACGTGGGGGTGATATCGAAAGAGGATGCCATCGCCTACGGGATTTCCGGCCCAAACCTGCGTGGCGCGGGTGTTGAGCACGACGTCCGGCGCAAGCATCCGTATCTCGATTATCAAAACTACGATTTTGAGGTTCCGATAGGGACCGTCGGAGATTCGTTCGACCGCTATCTTGTTCGTATGGAGGAAATGCGGCAAAGCGTGCGTATCCTTGAGCAAGTTGTCCAAAAGCTTCCAGCAGGGCCAATCAACTATGTCGATCCCAAGCAGACGCTTCCGCCCAAGGTCGAGGTGCTCACAAAAATGGAGGAACTCATTCACCATTTTATTCTCGTGACGGAGGGTGTGGATGCACCCGTAGGGGAGATTTACTTCGGCGCTGAAAATCCGAAGGGAGAACTGGGTTTTTACATCTGCAGCAAAGGAGGAGGGGTTCCTTACCGGCTGAAAATTCGCTCTCCGAGTTTCGTAAATATCAGCATTCTTCCGAAAATCCTTCCTGGGCACATGATCAGCGATGTTGTGACCATCCTGGGCTCCATCGATTTTGTCATGGGCGAGTGCGACCGTTAAAGGGAGCAGACCGCGTTTTAGAGAGCCCCGAACAAAATTTTCGTTAGCTGGAGATTTAAGAAGACCATTTGACCCTGGGTGCTTGTGTAATTACAGTTATTACACATGAACACTGTTGCACTCAAGGTTTCCCGGATTGGGAATTCGCGCGGTATTCGCTTGCCGGCCCGAATGCTCCGCAAATACCACATTACCGACACCGTCATCGCAGAGGAAAAGACCGACGAGATTGTCCTGCGACCGGGCCGAGCCGGCCCGATTAAGCTTTCATGGGAGGAGACAGCCTCGGCGATGGCCGTCGCCAAGGAAGATTGGTCCGAGTGGGATTCCACGGCAGGCGACGGCCTCCATGAACCTTAGGCGTTCTGACATCCGCTGGGTGGAGCTCGATCCGGCGCGCGGCAGCGAACTTCGTAAGACCCGGCCTGCGGTGATTGTCAGCATGGACGTGCTCAATTGCGCGCTGGAAACAGTTGTTGTCTGCCCCCTGACGAGCCAGCTTCATCCCGATTGGCGCACGCGTCTTCCAGTGAGAGTGAAGGGCAAATCTAGCGAGATCGCCGCCGATCAAATCCGCACCTTGAGCAAAAGCCGCCTGGGAAAGAAACTGGGCACGCTTACCCCCCGCGACGCCGCAGCCCTGCGCCGGTTGCTGGGTGAAATGTATGGCGGCGGCTAGACACGACAAGGGAAAAATAACGACAAGAGAGCCCTCGCCGCCATGGGTGAGGATTCGCTTGGGATCACCGTGAGGATTTCGTCCGAATCGTTCGCGTCGGTCGAAACTGCCATTCGATCCCACCGAGCCGGTTGAGAAAAACACTGTGGCTTCCGACGTTCATCCGACGACGCCGATCAGCCTCGAATTTCAACCAGTGCAATTTTCAAAGACAGGCGATCTGGCGTTCACCGCCGCCTAGGCGAAGGCCGAGTTTTCTCGTCGTCCAACTGAGAACGGGGAGATCCCTGCGGGAAAACGGAAGGGCTCCGCGCAAAATCAGACCAGGCCCAGCGCCGTGTCGATGTTCCGCTCCCGGCCGGTCAGCACCGACGTGCCGGCATGCCGGTAGTTTGTGTTTTTCATGAACTCGGACAGGCGCTCATCGCCCTGGTAGCTTTCCACGAGGTGATCGAACGGCACACTGCGATCGCTGTAATTGCCACTGTAGAAATAGCCGTGGACCACCCCGGCCAGGACCTTGGCACCGATGGTCGGATTTCCGCTGATGCCGGTGAGATCGAACAGCCCGCCATACAGGTGGCGTGGCACGCCGGTAAGATCCTTGTTTTTCAAATGTCCCATGTAGAGGAAGAAGTGTTCGAGATTGATGACGGGGCTCATGGGCTGGTCCCATGCGGGCGCGTTCTTGCCGTTCCAGGATTTGATGTTGCTCGGCAGCGGCAACATTCCGCGCTCGCCCTCGGAATGCCTGAAATCGGGATTGACCTTGCCGGCTTTCAGACCGGCCTCGCAGTAGAAAACGACGCACAGATCATGGCGCAATATTGCACTGGCGCTTGCGCCGTATTTCGCGCGCAGCTTGTCGCTTACTGCGGAGATGATCTTGTCCAGTGCCGTCTTGTTCCGGGTGAGAAACTGTTCCTTCGTCAGCCCGACGGTAAGCAAATTCGTGACTCCCGAGAACGATGCGACGCCATCATTGCCGCCACGCGAGCGGCGCTTTGTATCTGGCAGGAGTTCGACGATGTCCTGCGGGGTGCGCACTCTCCCCGAAGTGATGTCCGCTTTCTCCAGTGGAAGCTGCTTAAAATTGGCGAAGCATTCCGCCACAAACGCCTCTGCGCGCGACGCGGGCAGCCCAAGCTTCGCATCCTGCTTCTCTAGTTCCTTTGCCCACGCGCGCAGATCGCTCTTTGCGTTTGGATTGGACATGCCAAATTTTTTTAGCAGCGACAGAATCAAGCTCAGCGGCGAGGAAGGCTTCTCCACCGTTGCGAGCTTCCCGCCCTTGATCACCCCAGGCATCGCGCCCGCCACTGAACTGAACGGCCGTTCTTGCTCCAGCGTTGCATTCGCGCGCCTTCCAACGAGTAGCGCGGCTGCTGGTAACGCGACATGAGCGCGGCGTCGCTGTCGCGCTGCTGCCTGTAACGTGCCTATGAACGGCGCCGGCTCCACACGATGTTCAAGTCTCTGAACAAGCGTTTACTCCCATGCCGACAACTGATTGTCTTGAGCGAGATCCCTCTTCCTCTCCCTTCCTTTCCTTTTTTTTTCTCCCCTCTGCTGCGCGTTCGGCCGCCAAGCTTTCACGCGCCTGCGCTCTCGGATGACCTGCCGCTGTGGCAACTTCCGGCTCGCTGCCGCTGTCACACTCAGGGCCCCGAGCACGCCGCTATAATCAGCTACCGCGGGAGGGACCAGCGGCTATTACGTCCTGCCGCCGAACGAGGTCTCGCGGCGTCGGGCCTGGGGCCACTCCAAACACAGTGCGCCGCTTTCCGCGTTCACCCGACGACGCCGACAGCCTCGAGCTTCGCCGTGCAATTCAATAGCGATCTGGCGTTCAGGCGTCGCTAGCGCGAAGGCCGAGTTTTCTCGTCGTCCCAACTGAGAACGGGGAGATCCCTGCGGGAAAACGGAAGGGCTCCGCGCAAAATCAGACCAGGCCCAGCGCCGTGTCGATGTTCCGCTCCCGGCCCGTCAGCACCGACGTGCCGGCATGCCGGTAGTTTGTGTTTTTCATGAACTCGGACAAGCGCTCATCGCCCTGGTAGCTTTCCACGAGGTGATCGAACGGCACACTGCGATCGCTGTAATTGCCACTGTAGAAATAGCCGTGGACCACCCCGGCCAGGACCTTGGCACCGATGGTCGGATTTCCGCTGATGCCGGTGAGATCGAACAGCCCGCCATACAGGTGGCGTGGCACGCCGGTAAGATCCTTGTTTTTCAAATGTCCCATGTAGAGGAAGAAGTGTTCGAGATTGATGACGGCGCTCATGGGCTGGTCCCATGCGGGCGCGTTCTTGCCGTTCCAGGATTTGATGTTGCTCGGCAGCGGCAACATTCCGCGCTCGCCCTCGGAATGCCTGAAATCGGGATTGACCTTGCCGGCTTTCAGTCCGGCCTCGCAGTAGAAAACGACGCACAGATCATGGCGCGATATTGCACTGGCGCTTGCGCCGTATTTCGCGCGCAGCTTGTCGCTTACTGCGGAGATGATCTTGTCCAGTGCCGTCTTGTTCCGGGTGAGAAACTGTTCCTTCGTCAGCCCGACGGTAAGCAAATTCGTGACTCCCGAGAACGATGCGACGCCATCATTGCCGCCACGCGAGCGGCGCTTTGTATCCGGCAGGAGTTCGACGATGTCCTGCGGGGTGCGCACTCTCCCCGAAGTGATGTCCGCTTTCTCCAGTGGAAGCTGCTTAAAATTGGCGAAGCATTCCGCCACAAACGCCTCTGCGCGCGACGCGGGCAGCCCAAGCTTCGCATCCTGCTTCTCTAGTTCCTTTGCCCACGCGCGCAGATCGCTCTTCGCGTTTGGATTGGACATGCCAAATTTTTTTAGCAGCGACAGAATCAAGCTCAGCGGCGAGGAAGGCTTCTCCACCGTTGCGAGCTTCCCGCCCTTGATCACCCCAGGCATCGCGCCCGCCACTGAACTGAACGGCCGTTCTTGCTCCAGCGTTGCATTCGCGGCGCCCTCCAACGAGTAGCGCGGCTGCTGGTAACGCGGCATGAGCGCGGCGACGCTGTCGCGCAGCTGCCTGTAGGTGCCCATGAAGGCGCCGTCATTCCACACGCTCTTCAAGGTCTCGGTGAACAACCCGTTAACGTCGCCGTCGCCGGATAACTGATTGTCTTGGCAGCCGGAGATCAACAGCACCGACGCCCGGATCTTCGCCTGGCTGCGCGTCTTCGTGCCCAGTTGGATCGCGTCGTAAATGCCTTTGTTGTTTCGGTAGATGCGAAGGGCGCGCGATGGCGGGATAAGCCGGTGGCGCTTCCCGGCCGCCAGCCTTTCGACCGCGCCGCTGCGCTGAGCGCGGCTGACGCTGCCGCTGTGGCAACTATCGGAGAGCATGACGATGCGCACGCCGGCACGGAAGCTCGCCCAAAGCGCAGCGAGTTCGTCGTCGATGAGCATGCGATCGTAGAGGCACCAGGTTTCGTCCATCCGATCCCGCTCGTCGCCGTTGGTATCGGGCACTTGCGCGCCGTGCCCCGCGTAGGTCACTAAGAGAGTGTCGCCGTCCTCCAGCGCAGCGGCCGCTTTCTTGATGGCGTTCACGACGTTGGCCGCCGTGGCTTTCGCGGTGAGCAAGGGCGAAACGATTGGCTTGATGCCCTCTTTCCTCGCGAGCGCCGCCATATCGCGCGCGTCGTTCTCGCAACCGGCCAGCGTGCCCGGTTCGCCGTAATGGGCAGGATCGAATTGGTTGAGGCCAATGTGCAGGGAGAGGGCTTGAGGCTTTACCCCGCGCGCACCGGCCGATGGCCCGTGCGAGCGCGCAAGCGACTTCGCGGAGCGTCCCGCCGCCGGCAGTGTGCCGAAGAAGAGATCGACGGTCGGATCCCTGTAAGCCCCGCGAAACCGCGTGCGCACGGCGTCCGGCGTCTGGCGCACCACTTTTTCGTCGGTGTTCGAGTAATGATAAACCTTCCCGTCGCGGAGGATGCCGATGTGTTTCTTTGGAACGTTCTGGATCGTTTTCGCCGTCAGGCTGACGTTGCCACGCGCAGTAATGAAGACCAGCAGGTCATCGTCGGTTTCCGGGAGGTCGTCCCATTTGCCCACCTTCGGGCAGCGTGGGAAAAGCTCCTGCACACGCACGCAGACGCCGGGCGGCGTGGAGATTTCGGCATCGGGCATACCGTGGCAAAGGAAGCCGAAGCGATAGCTGCCCACGTGGGAGACGAAGTGCGCGCAGTGATTTGCGTCGAAGTCGTGGAAGCCTTGGGGGCAAAGGCGAGCGATGCTTTTACCAACGAGGGCGTCGAGGTCGGGAGTGATTCGATTGGGCATGAGATGTTTTGGAGTGATGAAATCGCGATGGCGTTCCTTCAAGAAAGCCAGAGGGCACGGAAGCGCCTGGCGGGATGATCCGGCGGGAGTTCCTTGCAGGAAGTGCCGCCTTGGTTCGAGGCGCCGTCGTCGCTCAGCACGAGCAGCCTGATTCCCGGCGCGGCGCCGACCTCGATCAAGCCTTCGGGATTGAAGCCGGTAAACGGCAGATCGAGCAGCTCTGGCCGGGCGCTCCTGCCATTCCACCGGAAGAACCGCGAGTCGATGGCACCGGCAGCTGGATCGCCGACGGGCCCGCCTATGAGTAGAATGTCATCTTCCCAGCGAACCATGTCGCGCACGCCCAACCCACCCAGGTCGAGCAGGGCGGGCTTGCCGAATCGCGGGCCTTTTCCCTCGATGATCTCAGGCCCATTGAGCAGAGGGACAAGGAGCGCTTTGCCGTCGGGAACGGGGTTTCGAAAGCCAATGAGCAGCTCGCCGTCAGCCGTGGCGCACAGCGATTCGATGTTCAGACCGCCCGGCTCCTTCGGAGCCAGCTTCGAGGCTGCGCCGAAATCGAAATCATTGAATCGGTCGCCGGCTTCGAGATCGCGCAGCAAGTTCCGGTAAGGTTTGCCGACCAGCTCCAGGCGCGATGCCGAGCCCGTTTTTACCCATCGCGTCGCAAAGATGCGCTGGCGATCAGGCCGCTCCTTTCCCGACTTGCTGCGCGAGTGGGAGCCGATCCAGAAGATCAGTTCGCCTAAAGCCGTGGCGCTTTCGATATCGGTTTCATTCTTTCCCGGTTCGTCCTCCACCTCCAAGCGTTCCGACCACTCCTCTTCAACCGGCATGGCGTCGAGCGCGCGGAGATCGTAGTAGCGCAATACGTTATCTTCATCGTTGGCGACCACAAGGAGGTCAGTATGGAGCGTGACTCCCCCGGAAGCGTCGCACGCACCGCGGAAGGTGATCGGCTCGCTGAGTTTCATGCCCACGCCAGTTGTGCTCATGGGAAGTGGGCGACAAACGCGTTGGCGATTGCTTTGGCCAGCGCGTCTTTCTTGCTATGCCCCAATGCCGCGTCGCTCGCGTTGTCGCCGAAGAAGGGCTCGATGAGGCAGGAAGGAATGGTGCTCAGCGCGTTGACGCTTGTGGAGCCGCGCGGATGCGGTGGAGTCTTCTTCTGCCCGCGATTACCGGGCAGGCCGGCACCCCGGCCGTAGAGCTGCGCCATCGCATTGTGCACGCGCTCCGCCCAGGCCTTCGACGCCTGGCACGCGGTCCCATAGAGCGTCTCCGTCCCGCGCGCCGCTCCGCCATTTGCGTTGAAGTGCAACTCGACCACAGCTTTCGGCCCGATAGCGGCCGCGCTGGAATAGGCGCCCGAGATCCCGCCTTTGTCACGCAAAAACACCTGCGCGCTGACGCCGAGCGCGGAGCATTCACTGACGACCTTCGCCGCCAGGTCTTTATTCCACGGGTATTCGCTGGCCGAGATGGGTGCGACGCCGGAGGCACCGGGAGCGATCGTGGTATGGCCAACGACGATGGCGAGCTTGCGGGCGCTGCCGCCAGCAGCAGCAGCGGCGGCCGGGCCGCGTGTCGCGCGACCGCGGGAGCGTTTTGCCTTTGCAGGTTTCTCAGAAATATCACCACCACCGCCATCGAGAATGTCATCGATCTGCTCGCGCAGCGCTTGGAGCTGGAGGATAAGTTTCGGGTCGTGTTTCTTGGGCTTCATAGATTAGTGTGCCGGGTTGCTGCGTTTAAGGTGTTTGACCCATGTCAGTATGGCGTCCGCAATCTGTCTGGGGTGGGAAAGTTCTGCTCCATGGCCTCGTTTGAAGGGCGCCGCAGTATTGACTCCGCTGCCCCGCCGATCGGGTGCCACCGTATTCAGCCCGCGTTGGTTAGCGCTTCGGCAAGCCGCGAAAACCAGCCGCCGTGGCCCTGAAACCCATGCAGGCAAACGATCGTTCATGGGACTCTCTCTTTCGCCGGAAACCAAACGCCCCGAGGTCGCCTTCGCGCGGCATGATCCGGACCACTCGCGCGCATCCTGGAGAAGGAAAGTGGCGCACCCCGGCGAGGCGATGTGGCTCGCGGTCGCTCGCAGACGTGCAAGCGGGAAGAATTACCGACGCTAGTCGCAAAACTCTCGTTCCCCCCTCCTCTCGATTGCCTCCTTATCGAAGAGCTCCCTTCACGTTACTCATCGAAGCAGTTCGCACGAACTTCCGTCAAGAGAGAATTATTCGATTTTTTTCGCCGTTCTTCTCCTAAAATTAACCCGGCGGCCAAGTCATTTGCCGGCCGCCCAAAAGGTGAACATGAAGATGGGGAACGCTTTCGCCGGCATGGGCTCCGTGGTTGATTACGACCCGGTAACCGGTTCCCTGCAGCCCCTCTGTTCTGGCGATTGAAGCCGCCGTCAGAAGCAAATGACCCAGCAGCATAGAGTGCGCATCCGCCGCCTCGCCAAGGCGTGGAATGGCCGTCTTCGGAATTATCAGAACATGCACGGGCGCTTTCGGGTTAATGTCGCGGATCGCAATGCACTCATTGTCCTCATGAATGATCTGAGCCGCGATTTCCCGGCAGATGATACGCTCAAAAAGGGTCATGAAAGTTGCATCCGCAATTCCGCAGCGTCCGAACACGAGTCGAGTTCATTGCGCACAAAGTTGACGACTTCCTCGAGAAGACCAGAACAATCCTGGCGCCAGTTTTTCGCAGAACGCAAGAGCTTGATTCCGCAATGCGCGTCGCAAATTTCCAAGCGTTCGACCTTTGCTTCGAGGGCCTCTCTCAAGCGCGAACGAAGAAGATCGAAGAAAGCGAGCTCGTAGCCATATCCGGCGGCACGGGCGAGTTCCGCGAGTGAGATCCGTGCGGGCGGGGGAACCGCGCAATAATGTCCCGCCACATCGGAATAGCCGATTACTTGGAGAACGGATTGCACTGCTTTTTCCAGCCGGTTGATCGTCACTACGCTCTCGTCGAAGTCTTGTTCGAGGTAATTTGATACGCTCTCGGTGACGTGAGGGGCCAGCCACCATTTCTTGTAGCCTGCCCGCTCGGCGGCACGCGCAAGGGTTCCGGCAAGCCAGCCCCGCTCGAACGGGATGATCTGGCCATCGCTGAAACGCACGAGCGGCAGATTGTTTGGCAAACTGATCACACTTTAAACAGCTCAGGTTGCGCCGACGAACGGATCGAGCGCTTCTCTTGGTATGTTTGAATTTCCTCGATGAAATCGCCGATTTCCTGAAACTGACGGTAAATCGAGGCGTAGCGCACATAGGCAATGGGATCGATGGTGTGGAGCTTTTCCATGACCTTCGCGCCAATGAAGCGTGTCGGGATCTCGCGCTTCTGCTCGGTTTCGAATTCGTGAAGCAGTTCCTCAACAGCACGCTCGATCTGGTCGATTCCAATGGGACGCTTCTCGCAAGCCTTTACAAGGCTGGTCTGAAGTTTATGCCTGTCAAAGGGTTCATGGCGCCCGTCACGCTTGATCGCACGCAGCTCGACACGTTCGATCTCTTCGTAGGTGGTGTATCGGGTTTCGCAACCAAGGCACTCGCGACGCCGGCGTATGCTGTCTCCGCCTTTTGAAAGACGAGAATCAATCACCTTATCTTGAAGGGAAGCGCACTTGGGGCAACGCATTGTGGTGCCTTAACTCTTTTTCGCGAATTCACCACAATATCTTGAGATGTCAATCGGTTTATGATGTTTTTCTCGATAACAATTGGATCAAGAGGCGCGCGAGAACGGCCTCGTCGGTCTGCGATCCACTCAGGAGTTGTTGATTCGCGGCTGCACAGGCGGCGAATCCTTCTTCCAATTCGGCCAGCGAGTAATGCGCCGCATTGATTGCCGCGATTCCGAGAAGGTAAGCACTGATCGTTCCGTCCTTTTTTCTCGGGAGGTGGGAGGTGTCTTCCGCGGAAAGGCGCTTTAGGGCGCCCGAAAAGAACTGGGGCTCTGACGGCGCAGGCAACCTGTGGCGGATGAGAAGATCTTTCACGAGGAGAAGATTGCGGACGGTTGGCACGACGGCTGCCAAAAGAATGCCGATGCCGCGTTCGCCCTGCCGAAGGAGCTGGTCGAGCGTCTCGAGGGCAAGCGACAGGTCCCTTCTCCCGATGGCTTCGCTGAGATCGAAGATTCCGCCCTCTCGCGTCTGCGGAACAAGAATGCGCACGTCGTCTCCGTTGACTCGGCGCGCGTTGCCGAAGGCGGTTTCGAGCTTCCCGAGTTCGCTTTCGAGTTGGAGGGTGTCCAGACCGACACGCGCGGCCAGAATCTCGACCGCATCGGAATCAAGTTGCAGGCCGCGCTCGCGAACTCGCGAGGCCGTCCATTCGACGAGGGCCTCTTCGTCTCCTCGAAAACCAAGATTTGGAAGATCCTTAATGTGTGTGTCCGCAAGCCTCGAAAGCGATTTGAAGGCCGCTCTGCGTTTGTCGGCCAGCGGGGCGCTTAGAAGAAAGCTGACTCCTTGCGGAAGCCCGGAATTCAGGACCCCGCAAAGCTTTTCGAGAGCAGCAAGAACACTCTCGGAGCGGCCCGCCACGTTGTCTGCAAGAAAGGATGCGTTTTTTAGCCACACGAGTTTCGACCCGCCGAGAAACGGCAAGGTGAGTAAGGATTGCATGGTCTCCTGGACGCTTTTCGCGGCAGCGTCAACGGAGTCCACCGCGCCGTCAATCGTCTCCAATCCAAAAACGTCTGCGCCCGGCGCCAATTCTTGAGCCAGCGCCGAGGCGGCCTTCCTCACGGCGGCCTCATCAGAGCCAGCAAGGAAGTGTATTTGAGAAGTCTTCTCCTTTACAACTGTCGTCACACGATTGGTGATTTCTTGCGCCCCCTTCTGGCAACGGGATACTTCGCTCGATCCCTCCTGGGTTCAATCCTGGAAACTCCCGAGCCACTCTTAAGTTCGGTTATCTGGTCGCGGAGCAGCGCCGCGCGTTCGTATTCGAGGCCTGCCGCGGCAGCGGCCATATCGCGCTCCAGTTCCCGGATGAGTTCGTGCAGGTCAAAATCCGAAGGAGTTTCCCTTACGATACCTTGCTCGACTTCCCGGGCTTTGAGAATGACGTGCAAGCTCTCCTGCACCGCGCGCTGAACGCTTCTTGGAGTGATGCCGTGCTCCTCGTTGTATTCGAGCTGGCGGGCGCGGCGATATTCGCTGACGTCGAGGAGCCTTTGCATGCTGTTCGTCATCTGATCTGCAAAGAGGACGACCTCGCCGTTGATGTGCCGCGCGGCCCTGCCGGCCGTCTGGATGAGCGAAGTCTGTGAGCGCAGGTAGCCCTCCTTGTCTGCGTCGAGGATGCAAACAAGGCTGACTTCGGGCAGGTCCAGGCCCTCGCGAAGAAGGTTGATTCCGACCAACACGTCACATTCTCCGGCGCGCAATCCCCGAAGAATCTCGACCCGCTCAATAGTATCAATGTCACTATGAAGATACCGAACCTTCAAACCGATGTCGCGCAGGTAGTCGGCGAGATCTTCGGCGGTCCTCTTCGTCAGAGTTGTTACCAATACGCGCTCGTTGTGCTCGATGCGCTGGCGGCACAACTCGATGGTTTCGTCGATCTGGTTCTTCAGCGGCCGGACCGTGATCTTGGGATCAAGAAGGCCGGTCGGGCGGATGATTTGCTCGATCACGAGAGGCGCCCCGGGGGTGACTGGGTCGAAACCACGCTTGCTTGCCGATCTTTGACGTTGAATGGCGCCCGCAAGCATTGCGGGCGTTCGCTGCTCGCGGAATTGCTCGCCGGGATTCGCAAGATAACTTGCATTGCCCACTATGCTGTTGCGCAGCTCGAATTCCCCGGGAGTCGCGCTCACATAGACGATCTGGCGGTTCATTGCCATGAACTCCTCGAAGTTCAATGGACGGTTGTCCAACGCGCTTGGGAGGCGGAAGCCATAGTTCACGAGGACAGTCTTGCGGGAACGGTCTCCGGCAAACATGCCTCCGATCTGAGGAACCGTGGCATGAGATTCGTCAATGACGAGAAGGAAGTCCTCCGGCATGAAATCCATCAGCGTGTAGGGACGAGAACCCGCAGGACGCCCGCTCAGGTGGCGGGAATAGTTTTCAATGCCATTGCAGAAGCCCATCTCCTGCATCATCTCAAGGTCAAATTCGGTGCGCTGCCTGACGCGCTGCGCCTCGATAAGTTTGTTTTCGCGTTCCAACTCAGCGACGCGCTGGTCGAGCTCTCCGCGGATGGAGCGCATTGCGCGCTGAAGCTTGTCGTAAGGCGTCACAAATTGCTTGGCGGGGTAGATGGTCAGCGTCGTAAGCGTGGAAGTGACGCGCCCGGTGAGGGGATCGAACTGGCTGATGCGGTCGATCTCGTCCCCAAAGAACTCTACTCGAATTGCCTCGTCGTCCACTTGCGCCTGATGCACCTCGACCACGTCGCCGCGGACGCGGAATTTTCCGCGTCCGAAGGCGATATCGTTGCGCTCGTAAAGCATGTCCACAAGCTTTGCAAGGAATGCCTCGCGCGTCAGCATTTGTCCCCGCTTGATCGTGACCAGCATTTGCAGGAAATCTTCCGGGGACGCCAGCCCGTAGATGCAGGACACACTGGCGACGACGATGGTGTCCGGCCGGGACAGCAGCGAGCTGACGGCGGAAAGCCGGAGCCGTTCGATCTCTTCGTTGATCGACGAATCCTTTTCAATGTAGGTGTCCGTGCGCGGGATATAAGCTTCCGGCTGATAATAATCGAAATAGCTGACGAAGTATTCGACGGCGTTGCGAGGGAAAAATTGTTTGAACTCGCTGTAAAGCTGCGCCGCCAGCGTCTTGTTGTGGGACATGACAAGGGTCGGCCGGTCAAGTTCCCGAATGACATTGGCGACGGTGAACGTCTTCCCGGAACCTGTGACCCCTAGCAGTGTCTGATGGCGGTTTCCTGCGACAAGCGAACGCGTCAATTTCTCGATGGCTTGGGCCTGATCGCCCCGTGGCTCGTAACTGGAGGCCAATTCAAACGGCATAACCTTTCAATTTAGTGGACGGGGGAGAGCACGCAAGCGACGCCAAGAAAATGGCCGGCGACCAGCGAGCCGCTCCTGCGAAGGCGAGGTCTCATCCCCAGCGATTGATTGCAATCTGCGGCTGCCGTGCGACCATGAGCGCGTGAATTATTTCACAGAAGATTGTCTATGAATTCTCGTTTGATCTCGAAAAAGTTGGAGCCAATCTTGAGAAAGGTCGAGGACGATCTTCGCATTTCCGGCGAAGATGCAATCGCTCTTTACGAAAGCGCCGATCTCAACGGTATTGGTGCGATTGCCAACATCGTGCGGGAACGAAAGAACGGGAACGTGGCGACGTATATTCACAACCGCTACATCAACTATTCGAATGTGTGCCTTCTTTCTTGCCAGTTCTGCGCCTTCGGAGCCAAGAAACGCGAGGCGCACGCCTTTGAGTTTGCGATTCCCCAAATCGTCGAGACTGTCCGCGAGGCATTACAGCACGGCATTACCGAGATTCACATGGTCGGCGGGCTTCATCCAACCTTGAAGGGCGAGTGGTATCTGGAGCTGTTGCGCAGCCTGTGCGCGCTGGACCAAAAACTGATCATCAAGGCATTTACCGCCATCGAGATCCGCCATCTGGCCGAGCGCGTTTTCAGGAAGTCCGTTCGTGAGACGCTTGAGCTTCTTCGGGAAAACGGTCTGGGCGCCATCACGGGAGGCGGGGCAGAAATCTTCGATCCTGAGATTCGCGACAAGATTTGCCGCGGCAAAGAGAGTGCCGAAGAGTGGGCCGAGGTGCACCGCACTTGGCACCAGATGGGCGGGCACAGCACCTGCACCATGTTGTTCGGCCATATCGAGCGCGCCCATCATCGCGTTGACCATCTGCGCCGTCTGCGAGAACTGCAGGATCAGACAGGCGGCTTTACGGGATTCATCCCTTTTGCGTTCGAGCCGGATGGAGCGCGGCCCGTCCTGCGCGGTATTCCCCATGCGACCGCGTTCGAGGAGCTTCGAAATCTGGCGATCAGTCGAATTTTCCTCGACAACATACCGCACGTCACGGCCTACTGGATTAGTCTCGGACTGCCTCTCGCCCAGCTCTCGTTAAGCTATGGGGTGGATGATCTTCACGGCACTATCATCGAGGAGAAAATCTTCCACATGGCCGGGGCGCGGACGCCGCAGCAGCAAACGGTGGAGGCTCTCGAGAAGGCGATCCGCGAGGCCGGGCGCGTTCCCATGCAGCGAGACAGCTTTTATGAGCGGATATCAAACACGATGCCGCCGGCTCCGCATCTTGCGGCAGCGTGAGTTCGTTCGATCCCGCGCTGGCCGGACTGCGAATTGGGCCGGTTTCGTATCTTAATTCAAAACCGTTAGTCTGGGACCTGAACCCGGCCCTTCTCGACACGGATGTCCCGGCGGAGTTGTCGCGAAAATTTTTCGCCGGGGAATTGGACATAGCATTGCTGCCTGTGTTTGAAATTCTCCGGGCCGGTGGCGCACGGATTGTTGACGACGTCGCGATTGCCTGTCGCGGGGAAGTTTACAGCGTGATCGTGGCGAGCCGGACGGCATTCGCGAACAGCGGAACGATTTACCTGGATCCCGCTTCGCGCAGCTCCTCGGCGCTGTTGCGTGTTCTGGTGGCCGAGTATTATCCCAAGGGTCCCCTGATCGCCGGAGATGAGACGATTCCCACAGATGGAGCGCGCCTCTTGATTGGCGATGCTGCAATCGAATTCCGCAGGCAAAATGGCACCGCTTGGCACTATCACGACCTTGGATTGCTTTGGCACCAGCACACGGGGCTTCCCTTTGTCTTTGCCGTCTGGGCCGCTTCTGCGCGGACGGGTCCAAGAGTGTTTGACGCCCTGCGCGGCGTTAAGAAAGTGGGACTAGCGGCTCGCGAGCAGATCGCACTGCGGGAGCCGGATCCGGACTTTGCCCTCCACTACCTGACAAGCCACATCCGTTACGATATGGGTAAAGTTGAAAAAATTGCGATTCGCCGGTTTGAGAGCCTCTCGCGCCGCCACGGCGTGCTTCCCCAAGGCGAGCCCGCGCATCTTGATTTTTGTTGATCCGCCCGCTACGCAACCCGGAAGTCCTGGCGGACGTGTTCTTGCGCGCTATGTTATGGACTCACCGAGGTGTCATACGGGATCGCCTCCATCGTTTCCCGCAAGATGATTCTCCCGAAAGAAATCTGGGTTCCAGGGTTTGTCAGAAAGGAGGGATTTCCGCGAGGGCGGGACGATAAATGCCAGGGCACTAACGCTTGTTTCCGGACATTCAACTGTGACCTCCTGAAGTTCGTAGAAGTCGTCCTCGAAAGCGGTGAGGCGTTCCCACTCTCCTCCAGTAATGGTTAAATAGACAAGTCCCTCGACGCTCTTACTATCCTCTCTAATGAGCCCCGGAAACAGTTCTCCGGCTACTCTAAGACGCTCATAATGGTTGATGACTCCCGGTCGGCTGTCGGGAATCCTTCCAATCACGGATTTGATCACGGCTGGGAACATCAGCGTTCCATAGGCAAAAAGCGGCCTTCCATCGTAAATAGCTTTCGTCATCAGATAAACGCCTCCGCAACAGAATCCGCCAAAAGTTTACCCTTGCGGGTAAGATGCCAGCGTCCGTCGCCCCGGGCAAGGAGCCCTATGCTGGCTAGCGCCTCAGCTTCGGATAAAGGCAGAAAGCCGGTGGGCACGCCGCGATCCGTGCGCAACGAGAAAGCGATGCATTCGGCTTGACGGGTGCGAGCGGTGAGCGCTTCGCGAAAATCAGCGGGATCACCGCCGCCTTCAATGGCAGAAACATAAGCGGTCGTGTCGCTGGCATTTTTCCAGCGATCCAGGCCCACAGTGGAAAACGCGCTTGGACCCAGCCCCAGAAAGTCAGCGCCAAGCCAATAGGCGAGATTGTGCCTGCATTCGCGGCCCGGCTTTGAATAGTTGGAAATTTCGTACTGGCAAAATCCGGCGTTTTCCAGCGTGTCAATGGTCATTTCAAAAAGGTCGGCATCAAGCGATTCGTCGGGCTGGTATTCACCGCGGCTCATCCTCAGAAAATATTCGGTGTCTTCTTCGTAAGTGAGGCAGTAGGCGGAAATGTGGCTTGGATTGAGTGCGATCGTCCTTTCAAGGCTCGCTCGCCATTGCTCGCGGGTCTGTCCAGGGACACCAAATATCAAATCCAGGTTGATATTTTCGAATCCCGCCTCGCGAAGAATCTCATAACTTCTTTGGGCCTGGCTAGCCGAGTGAACCCGGCCAAGCGTCGCAAGCAATCCGGCGTCCCAGCTTTGGACCCCCATGCTCACGCGATTGACGCCCAGTTTGCGAAGAACTGCGGCCTTTTCCAGCGATACGGTCGCCGGGTTCATTTCCACGGTAAACTCCTGCAGGTCGGAGAGGTTAACTCTCTCTCGAAGTCCTCCAATGAGATAGTCCAACTGCGATGTGGAAAGAGCGGTGGGAGTTCCTCCGCCAAAGAAGATCGTCTGCGGCCTTAATACACCGGCATGGCGATTCACTTCGGCCAGAACCGCATCGAGAAAGCCTAGCGTCTTATTGCGGTCGCTCGCTTCCTTGTAAAAGCTGCAATACGGACACACCTTGGGGCAGAAGGGAATGTGCACGTAGAGGTGCGTGATCATTCGGCTGGAATTTTGAGGTAGATTGTCAAGATTCACATGATGAAGGCCGTTCTCGCTTTTTCGCTGCTGTTGGTCGTGGGTTTTCCCGCGGACGCGCAGGAGAAAGCCAGAGTTTATTATGCGATGGACACGAATGCAATTGGGCCCGCCCGCTCTGTGCAAGCGCGCGTGGTTCGGAGGATGGTCGACAGCCTCGTTTGCAGTGTCACGGGAACGCAATCAGTTGCTGGGGCCTGGAGATCCTTGGTTTCGCCGGCAGACAAGGTGGGCATCAAGGTTTCCGCGACAGGCCGTTCCGTCAGCGGAACGAATCCGGAGGTCGTCGATGCGATTGTCGACGGGCTCACGGAAGCAGGGCTGCCGGCAAAAAACATAATCATCTGGGATAAGAGCATGGAGGATCTCCTGGCGGCGGGTTTTAAGAAGCAAGGAGCCCGCTACGTTCTCGAAGGCATCGATCCCAAGACCGGCTACGACTTGGAATTCCAGGTCAGCGCACCCTTGCTAGGCAGGCTAATCTGGGGCGATACCAAGTTTGGAGATCGCAGCGGCCCGCGGTTTGCAGACCTTCTCTCGAGCGGGCAACAGCTCAGCAGTCAAAGTTACTTTGCGAAAGTGCTTACGACACGCGTCAACAAGGTCATCAATGTTCCTTCGCTCGCGGACAGCTATCTCACCGGCATCAACGGAGGCATCGTCAACATGACGCTTCCGAACATCGATAACTGGCGCCGCTTCGCCAAATCCGCAGCGGCAGGCGATTCTTATATAGCCGAGATCTATGCAGACCCGATGATCCGAAACAAGGTCGTGTTGACTTTTCTCGATGCGTTATTTCTGCAATATGCGGGCGGCCCGTTTCCCGATCCAAACTTTTCCATCGAGAATTTCGCGATTTTCGCGAGTAAGGACCCCGTTGCCATCGACGCAACCGCAGCGCGCTTGATCGAGGAGGCACGGAAGGCCAATAAGATGCCCTCGATAAAACCCATGACCGCTTATTTGGAAGCAGCCACTCAGCTCGGTCTTGGGGTGTCCGCGGAATGGCGAATCCAAATGATCCGAGTTGGCGTCGAAGGGATCCGATAGTATTTTGAATGCCTCCTCCATCGACTGGGCTCTTCTCAAAAGCGTCTCGCGTTCCTTCTATTTGACGCTTAGGATTCTGCCGGCTCCGGTGCGGGAATCCATTGGACTAGCGTACCTTGTGGCACGTTTCTCAGACACTGTCGCCGACGGGCCAAATACCGATGCGGAAACACACTTGCTTGCACGACGCGACGAGATCGAAGGCTGGCTCGCGGCCTCGCCGGATCGCAGCGATATTGAAAGGGTCTGGACGACTATTCGCGAAGGACAGCGTTTTGACCAGGATCGCTTTTCCATTCCAGGGGCGTCTCCTCTTGGCAAACAGGAATTGGATCTTTACGCCTATCTTGTCGCTGGTTGTGTGGGAGAATTCTGGACAGAGCTCTGCGCAAAGAAAATGCCTGGCTTTGCGTCGCGGGACATTGCGCAGATGACGGCGCTGGGCATTCGCTTTGGCAAAGGCCTTCAACTCGTTAATATCCTTCGTGATCGCGCGGCCGATTCCGCCAGGGGGCGCACCTATGTACAAGCCGAGCGGTTCAGCGAAGTCCTGGCAGACGCGCGCGGGCATTTGCAGGCGGCGAGGGAATACGTCCGTGCGTTGAGAAACTACCGCTTGCGTGTGGCGTGCGCCCTTCCATTGTTCCTGGCGGACGAAACGCTCGGTCTCGTTGAACGTGAACCTTTGGCCCCACGCGTCAAAGTTCCGCGCCAGCGAGTATGGATCCTCCTTTTTCGGGCGCTTTTTCCGGGCAGGATTTGAACGAAGGGTCAAAGACCGGCGTCAGTGACTGCTCCGAGCGAAGCCGTAGTCACACGAGCCGCGTATTTCGCCAATACGCCTCGACGATAGCGAGGCTTGGGTCGTTTCCAAGTCTTGAGCCGGGCATCCATTTCGGCTTGCGAAATGCCGAGGTCAATTGTGCGCTTGCTGGCGTCGATCGTGATCGTATCTCCATTCTTCACGATTGCGAGAGGGCCTCCATCAAAGGCCTCAGGCGTGATATGTCCCGCAACGAAGCCATGAGTTCCGCCGGAGAATCTGCCGTCGGTAATGAGCGCAACATCCTTGCCCAAACCCCGTCCCATCACGGCGCTGGTTGGGGAGAGCATCTCGCGCATGCCAGGTCCTCCACGCGGGCCTTCGTAGCGAATCACGATGACGTCTCCCTTCTTGATTTTGCCGTCGAGAATGGCGCGCATCGCCGCTTCCTCGCTCTCGAAGACGCGTGCCGGGCCGCTAAATCGCTGGCCTTCCTTGCCGCTGATTTTCGCGACCGATCCCTCGGGCGCCAGATTCCCACGCAGAATGACCAGATGGCTGTCCTTCTTCAGGGGATTCTCAATCGACGCGATGATCTGCTGATCCTTTGGATACGGTTTGAACGGCGCAAGGTTTTGTTTGAGCGTCTTGCCGGTCACCGTGAGGCAGTCGCCGTGCAGCAAACCGGCGTGGAGAAGCTGCTTCATCATTGGGACAATTCCCCCGATTTCAACGAGTTCGCTCATAAGGAAGCGCCCGCTGGGCCTGAGATCAGCGAGAACTGGCACGCGTTTCCCAACGCGAGTGAAATCATCGATGGTGAGCCTCACGTTCGCCGCGTGCGCGATCGCCAAGAGGTGGAGCACGGCGTTGGTCGAGCCCCCAAGGGCGATCACCACGGCAATCGCATTCTCAAACGCCTCCCTGCAAAAAATATCTGAAGGCCGGATGCCTTTTTTCAGCATCTGAATTACCGCGGCCCCCGCATCGCGACAGTCCTGCACCTTGTGCTTTGAAATCGCCGCCTGCGCGGAGCTGTTCGGCAAACTAAGCCCCATCGCCTCAAGGGCGGAGGCCATGGTATTGGCCGTATACATTCCACCGCAGGAACCCGGGCCTGGGATTGCGCAGGACTCAACATCATGCATTTCGCGCCTATCGATTCTTCCGGCCGCCTCCGCGCCGACAGCCTCAAAGACCGAAACAATATCAAGGTTGCGGCCGTTCAGGCAGCCGGGAAGAATTGTCCCGCCATAGACGAAGACCGCGGGGCGATTTAAACGAGCGATCGCCATACAGCATCCAGGCATGTTCTTGTCGCAGCCACCGATGGCCACAAATCCGTCGAAACCCTGGCAGCCGACAACGGTTTCAATTGAGTCGGCGATGACTTCACGTGAGACGAGCGAGTATTTCATTCCCTCCGTACCCATCGAGATGCCGTCGGATATGGTGATGGTATTAAAAATCGTCGCCTTGCCTCCCGCGCTATCCACTCCCAAAGCCGTCTCCCGGGCCAGCTGATCGATGTGCATGTTGCACGGCGTGACCATGCTCCATGTGGAAGCAACGCCGATTTGAGGCTTGGAAAAGTCGGCTTCCGTGAAGCCAACGGGATAAAGCATCGCGCGGCTCGGGGCGCGGCTCTCGCCGTCGAGAACAATGGACGAAAATGGACGCAGACCGGATTTTGCAGGGGCTTTTACACTCATGAACCCTAGGAGATTAGAGAGGCGCGTCGAAGGGCGCAAAGCCAAAACCCGCCAAAGTCTTCAGGGCGTTGTTTTCGATTCGATTGACTTGATGGCATCTTGGACCTCCTCGGCTTGCTTGGCGTCGAGTTTTCCGCTCTTGAGGGCAGCGCGATAGTTTTGCAGGGCGGGTTCCGCGAGACTTTGCCTTGCATAAGCCTGACCAAGGTAGATCCGATAGTTGGCGGTCGAAATCGCGCTTTTTTCACCAACGGCGACGAGCTTTTCGAGAGAGCCGGCTTCCCCTGCAGAGTCGTTGAGGGACCTGCAAATTCGAGCGGAAAGAAAGAGTGTATAGGGGTCGTTTGGGGATTGGGCAAGAACCTCATCGGCGAGTTCCCGCGCCTTATCCGCTTCGCCTGTCTCAAGGAGGGCCAGTGCTTGAACAAGCTTCGCATGGATCAATCTATGGTCTATAGCAAGTGCCGCCCTGCTGTAGCCGATGGCATCCTGCCAGCGCTTGTGAGCTGCGGCAAAGCTGGCGGCGTGCGAGAGAACAGTGATATTGTCGGGCGCGAGTTGAAGCGCCCGCTCGATGCAGGCCCGAGCGTCCGCGGTGCGCCGAATGGCATCGTAGTATATTGAGATTTGGGCAAGATAAACTGCGGTCTCCAGATTCGTATCGCGACGGAAATCGCCATCGAGCGAACGCGGTGGGAGACCCGAACCGTAAAGGAACAGAAAACCGTGATTCGAGACGGAGGCAAGATGCCAATCCGGAGAACCCATGAGATGGTCAAGAAGCGGTCGATATTCCCCGAGCGTCCCTGAGAGCATCACGGCGCTCCACTTCGCTCGACGCATTGCCTCCCGCCATTGCCCGGGATCGCTTGACAGGCGAACTGAATCCGCCATCGAAACCCGTTCTACCGAATCGGGAGCGAGCAGCAAGAGATGCGCGAGCGCGGAGGGATTCGCGAAGGTTTTCGCTTGATCAAACGCGCGAACCTGATCGGCCAGCTCCGCGGGAATCAAGAGTCCAAGATCCGAAACTCTGTCGCCGCGCCGGGCGATTGCTTCACAAAGTGGCGCTACGCAGGTCGCCAGGATCAGGATGACTGCCGAACCGAAGAGAATCCGCCGCACCCAAGCATCGTTCAGCAGCCGGACGATCCCGTACACAACAGCGAATGTGGCAAGCGCGGCGACCGTCCAGCCTGCAAAGACCGCCAGCCATTGGCCGGCGGCAAGCAGAGAAGGCCCGCCCGATCGCCAGAGACGGCCTGCCATCAGGTCGATCAGTGACGCCGTCCCGTATCCATCGAGCTCTTGCAGCGACGCAATTCCGCGAATCGCCGCAGCAAGGCTCTCCTGTGTCGGAGGAGCGCCCAGCAATGGAAGCGAATGAAGAAAACCGCAGATTGCGGAGGCGGTGACTGCTAAAATCGCGTATTTGAAAGATGACGACCTGAACATTCCGTAAGAATCTGAGAGAGTTTTGCGTCCCTGCTCGATTTCAAGCCATGAAACTAACATTTATCCTTCTTTCTGCCATGAGCCTATTTGGATTCCTAGCCAGGGCCGAACCTCTTGCCGTGGGCTCGAAGGCGCCCGTCATCACCGCAATCAACCAGGACGGCGCGCCCGTTGACTTTGCCGAAGTTTATGCCGAAGGCACGACCCTTGTGTACTTTTATCCGAAGGCTGGCACTCCGGGCTGCACGGCTCAGGCCTGTTCGCTGCGCGACTCCTACGCGGACCTCAAAGGCGAAGGACTGCAGATCCTGGGCGTGAGCGAGGACAAGCCTGAATCGCAGAAAAAGTTTCAGGAGCAAAACGAACTCCCGTTTCAGCTGATCGCCGACAGCGACGGCAAGGTGGCGGCCGCATTCGGGGTGCCGACAACCATGGGACTCGCAAAGAGGCAGTCATTTATCATCAAAGACGGCAAGGTTGCTTGGACCTCTCTTCAAGCGAAAACGGCAGAGCATGCGCAGGAGGTCAAAGCCGCGTTGGAGTCGCTGAAATAAGACCCCTTCCGGCTCGGAGCGCTGAATTTTTCCTGTTCGTCGCAGTTTGTTCTGGAACGCGACCCAAGCTCCCAAGCGTGACCAGTTGAAAAACCTAGCATCAGAAAAGCAAGATGTGACATAACTAATCGGGGAGGGAACAGCGCCTCCCATCGATTATGAACCGGCAGCGAAGCTCGCGGGGCACCAAGAAGGTTGTCGACAGAACGCCGGTTGCCCACTTCAGGGTCGCGTCACCCGTTCGCTCCCGCCTTCGAAGCCTTCACGAGAAGCGAAGCTCCTGTCCCGCTGCATCGCCTCGGTACCCCAGTTCTGCGCTGGGAGGTGATTCGTTCAACGCTCGCAGTGTCAAGCGAGCACGACGGCCAACCATCGCCTGCGCTGCCATCCGAGGGACAAAATTTACGATTTGACCGGCAAATCCTCGACCCGCAGTGGAGCGATCCTCTCTACCTCATGATGGGGGCTGAAGCAGCGCACGCGAGTTCAAATCGATTTCAGATACTCCAAAAGCTGCATTCGTTCTGGATGAGAAATTCCCGTTCCATACTCGTGGCCAGAATTCGAGTTTCCTTTGGTAGTCACGTCGAAGGGAAAAGCCCCGTCGATTTGAGATGTCACAAACCCGACGTTTAGCGGATCGAACTCCCTGCGCCCTACAAAAAACTTTTTGCTCCGTTGCTTCGCTGGCAACAGAAGCTCGTAGAGGTTTGGAACGGAACCATTGTGAAGGTACGG
The DNA here is from genome assembly GCA_963810765.1 of uncultured Verrucomicrobiae bacterium. Lineage (GTDB taxonomy): Bacteria > Verrucomicrobiota > Verrucomicrobiia > Chthoniobacterales > Terrimicrobiaceae > DASTFP01. The sequence goes on along the minus strand of CAWEOV010000001.1, from coordinate 154,378 downwards.
AGCTGTTGCCCAAATGCCATTCAGGGGCCTCGCCCGATACTGGCGTGCCGGCGGCACATCTGTTCGAAACGCAAACTTGCTGACATCGATCACTTCATCTATGCCCTTGCCGAAGAGAAGCACCCGACGCAACGCGGGATCAACCGGTTTAAAAGAGACTTTCCCAAAAACAATCCGAAGCACGGCATCCAGTGTCAACTTTATAGCAGGCTCCTTCTCGCTCCGATAAACTGGACCGAAAACGACAAATTCCCGAGCACCCTTCAAAATTCCGGTTCGCCCCTGGCCGGTTCGGATGTTCTCCGCCGAGAGCGGATCAGTGTTGACGCCGTTTATGCCATCTATAGGAGTCAACTTTGACCTAAAATGGCGAAGCGGATTGTCACGGACAATATCTGTGTGGCATTCGGAGCAAAGCTGCTTGAACAGAGCGCGACCCTTAACAACCATCGCTTGATCAATTCTTCCGAGGACGGACTGCGGCCATTGCGGTGACTGGAGCTGTTTCAGCCGTTTCTCTATCAAGAGCAAATTTGTGATCCGCACCGAGGAGTCATAGCCGAGCGGCGGTCGGCGTGTGGTGGTATCAATGCTGGCAAAAACGCCCACGACTTCGCCTACATTTCTGCCAAGTGAGCCAAGACCCGCATTTCTCGCATTTCCAGTCCACTGAACCACATCCGCATGGGGAGCATCCCAGAGATGTGGATAGTTGACAGGAGCATTCGGAGTGTCGCCAGCGCTGTGCGGATCAACAAGCGCCCGCACCTTATTGAAGATGCGCCCAAAGGCGTCAATTCTAGCGAAACCATATGCGACATCGGAATGGTTGAGCTTTTCATAAGCCCGCCGCTCACGGGCAGTCTCCTCAAGGGCTACGCGCAGTCCCGCCTTCGCTTCTGAATCCGCTGTTGTTCCGAGAACTCGAACCGAGAACCGATCGAACTTTTTCGGATCTCGGAGCGTCTGCTCCATTGACTCAGTGAGGGCCGCCAAAAAACCTTCGGCGTCGGCGAGCGCTGGCCCCCCGTCGATCCTCATCGCGGTTCCTCTAAAATTAATCTGCGTCGTGTGGCACGCGGCGCACGTCAGACCTAACCAGCGACGGTCGGAGATGAGACCCTTTATAGGCTCTGATCCCACATCGACAACGAAGCCAAGCGGCAAACCCTCGCGTGTCGGCAAATAGCGAAACTTCTGAATGTTCCGCCTCTCTCGGAAAAGCTGAGTGTTGTTTGCTTGCTCTAGAGCTGTAAAAAACGCGTACGGCAGCAATTGCGACCCCTGGGACTTTTTATAGAACCACTCACTTTGCTGAGCGCTCCAGCCTTGATCGAGCCGAATTAACTTGTCCGAAGAATCCCCATACCAATCCGCACCTTGATCCGCTTGATCCGGTGGAATAGCTGAACTCTTATGCCAATCCGGACTACAACCGAAGCAGAGGAAGGCAGTCGCAAGCAGATAAATGCGTTTCATTTTGATTGGATTCTGAGCGCTGACGTGGCCTCCTCGGATTCATCGGACATCAGCATTTATCCTCGGTGAAGCGTCGGCAGATGCTCCATGCGGCGGTGTGTTCTCTATTGGTTTTGGTATTTTATTCCATTAACCCAATCCATCAAAAGCTGGAGTTTAGAGATCGAGTAAGAACTATTGCTCTTATTAGTTTATGGCGGATATTTTGATCACCCTGTGAGTGTTTTGTAAAGGCGAAACAAATTTCAACGGTACGTGTGAAGCGCGCTCTTCGCATAACTTGCTCCATGTTCGCGTTGCGCGCCGGACGTTTTCTACGAGGACACCTGCGGCGCGCGCAGCACGGGCACTTTGATTTACAGCGCCTGCGGTTGCGCAGGATCAAGTGCATTTCGACTTTTCTGCGCCACCCCCAATGTCTAAATCACGCTTCTCTAAGGACTGGCTGGCTACCGCAGACGAGTTTTTCCGGCGGCTGTCCAGGCATCAATCAAGCCAAAAGGCGGACGCGCCGTGCCTGAGGTCGGAATTGAAGGACGCCTCTGCAGCTGGATTCTTACCGCAGTGCAGCCGTCTGGATTCAGCGCGATACTCAGCAATTCTCCCCGAACGAAAATATTCGAGGTAGCTCGCCAGTCGCCGTCCGCAGTTTTAACTTCAGCGGAGATCGACTTATCTTCCAAACCCTGGCTGAACAGCAGGTTGATTGTTCGGGCTGACTCTTCGGCATCGAGTTCCACGGTCATTAGGGCGGGAAGCGAAATTTCCGCAGGTTGCGCGATCCTGGCCTCCGGGCTCCCCGGGGGCCGTTGCGCCGTTTTTTTCTCGCCGTTCTTGGGGCGCAGCACATCGCCATGGCCCACCGACTGCGACAGCAGGCCGGGATCATACGGTTGGCGCCCGAAAACTTGTGGCTCTAGCCGCTGATTGTCCGCGTTGATTGAGGTAATCCCGCGTCGTCCGGGTGGCATAAAAAAAACTCGTTGATAGTTCAAGACCAGCGGTATTGTGACGAAGCGTACCCCCTGTGGCAGATCCTCCCAGCCGAAGCGTTGCTGTTCGTCGCTGGGTCTTGAGAATCCCTCCACTGCGATAAGCCTTCCGTTGCCAAGGGCGTCGTAATCGAGCGGCCCTCGCTCCGGTTTTGCCCGGGACGAGAGATTCCATTGCAACAGGGTGCGATGGTTTTCCGAAATCCAAATACTCATCTCCTTCGGAAAAGCGCGCTCTATCAGGACACCGAGGCCCAGCCAATCCTTACTCGGAATCAGGGGTTGGGAGACTTCGGATTTCCACAAGATCGCGGCAACAATCAAAGTGAAGACCACTTCGGCGAAAGGACGAACTGGCGCAAGCAAGCGGGTCGAGAGCACCGAACCTGTTGCGAGCGCTGTCAGGAACGCAAGCGGCGCGGCCAGATACGCAGTAACCCGAATGGGAACCGTCTTGCAGTAAAGACAAAACGCCAAGAAACCGAGAACAGCCGCTGCGACACCCGCAAGAGTGAGACGGTCGAATCTCGCTGCAAAGCGCCCAAAAGCCGCATAGAGAAGCGAAGCCAAGGCGATCAGAACAAAGGTCAGCGCCTCAACCTGCATAGGGAGAAAATGTTCAAACGCTGAGAAAACTCCGTCGATGGAATCAAAGGGGGATATGAAAGTATTGCCGTAACGGTCCCCATATCCCGTGAAAACCCCGTAGACCTTGTCCAAAACGGGAAGATATAACATGAGAATGGCGGCCAGGGAGAGGAAACCCGCGAGGAAGGTCTCCCGTGACGGACGATAGAGGAACGCCATAAGCAGGAGGCCACCCGCAAACACAACGTAAAAAGGGAGGGTGTAGGTTCCTAGAACACACAAGACCGACATAAGGTTGAGCCAAACTTTTCTGCGGGTGCGCAGCCACTCGGCGAAAGCCGCGCAAGTGAGCATGGCGAACAGGAAAATCAGACCATAGCCCCGCGCTTCGAGAATGCGGTCCATCGCAGAAAAATTCACCGCGACAAGACCCGCGCAAGCGAGTCCTGGCAGAAGCCACCCGCGTCTCGCGGCGTAAGCTATTAGCAGCCCAAGCGAACCGATGACTGAAACGAAGGAAATCAGGCGGGCCCGGAGCGGCAGGGTTGAATCCGCCCCCGGAATAACGGAACTAATGACATTATAGAAGATGTGATTTCTCGCGAGGCTGTAGGTGCTGATGGCAGGCACGAAACCGCGTGAGGTATACTTGACGATACTCATGATCTCATCATCGCGAAGCGAGGAAGTGGCCTTGAAATGCCATATCGGCCAGGCGCGATAGACGGTAATCACAACAATCACTGCAGCGCACAGTAAAACGGCGATCCTCCAGGTTCTCTGCAACTTATCCGCTCGCTGCGCCATCCATCGCCATGCATGCTCCAGCCTCGGAATCAGAAAATCCAGGGCCGCGCGGGATTCGCGCTTAAGGGCCAGAAACGTCCATACACCAACGAAAAATACGGCAAGCCAGAGTGGCCCCTTCAGCCATCCGGCTACCCGAAATGCGATGGCCATCAGCAGGAGGAAACAGGCCAGTCGCAGCAAAAACCAAGAGCTGACTTTTCTTAGACCCTTAATACTCCACATGAAAAAGAGCACTCCTCTGTAAGGACTCCTTGCTTGCAGAATCGAGTCGGCGATATGGCGGAGGAATGGATGTCAAGCGCGTGGAGTGTAAAGCCGAAGTGGGGAAGTAACAAATAGTTAGTTAGAAATACCACTCTTCAGGACCAGAGCAAATGCCATCACCATGCCGGCGAAACCTTCATGCCGCACAAATCGCCGTCAAGCGTGATCAGCCCCCGAACGTTCTGCGACCATCGCTCGAACCGCCTCCCATGCCTGCCTTTCCCGTAAGCGTCTTCCGGCAGAGACTCTGCGCCACGTTGACCGTTCTGACTTTTTCAGCGCGCGGGCAAAGTTCTAAGGCCGTGTCGAACCCCCCACCGCGGGCCCCAGGTTGCCAATGCAGCCAATGCGACTTTTGGTTGGTCGGTGGCCGATGCTATCCGATTTGCTCTTGAGCACGTTCGCAAGCAAGCAGCGAGTGTTCCTCTCGAATCGGCCATGAACGGGTTGATTGAGCCAAGAAGGGGGCCGGCCGCAGCGAACGTTACTGCAATGACCTCCGCTTGCGGCTTGGACGGCTCTGCGTGGTCTTCGAGGACAAGACCGTTGAGCAGATTAGCACCGCGGACCTGGAAGGCTTCCTTGCCAGTCTCAACGTTGCCGCAGAGACGCGGAACACATTTCGCCAGGACATCCGAACCCTTTGGAGCTTTGCCGAGAAGCGTGGGTGGGCGACGGCGACAACTGCCAAGAATACGGAGCGGGCAAAGGCAATCGACAGGCCGCCTGGCATTCTCACGCCCGCAGAGGCCGCCGCATTGCTCACAGAGTCCAAGCACAACGACTTTCTGGCCTTCCATGCCATCGGACTGTTCGCCAGTCAATTCGCTATGATCCAAACGCCGTTCAGCGAGCGTTGGAAAAGCTCACTGTCAAGGAACTTTAATGAATACTGTAATCGGTGAAGTGGAGCCGCGTGAACGACGCATACAACTTTGTCGGAAACCGCGTCGTGGTTGCGCATCATCGATAAACTCTATGTCTATGCATAAGAGAAGGGAGTATAATATTTTCACTCTTGTCCAAAACAGCGATTTGAGAAGTTGAACGAGGAGCCTCGCTTTAGAGAAGATGGAGGTGATGGTGAGCGATCAGGAGCCTGGATCAAGCTGCGCACGAACCTGGAGCAAGAGTTTGTCATCGGCGGTTACATCCCAGGATCACACGGCTTCGATGCGTTGCTCGTAGGCGTTTATGAGAACAAGGAGCTCAAGTTCGTCACGAAAGTGAAGACGGGCTTTGTCCCTCGAATTCGAGACGAGGTCTTCCCCTCCCTCAAGGCACAGCAAACTGCCCAGTGTCCCTTCAGGAATCTACCTGAGAAAAGGGCGTCGCGGTGGGGAGAATCGTTAACCGCAGAGAAAATGGACCAATGCCGTTGGGTTAAACCAAAGCTGGTTTGCCAAGTCGCATTCCTCGAATGGACAGACGCCGGGCACCTGCGCCACTGCACTTTCGTCGCCATGCGCGATGATAAGAAGCCTGCGGAGGTGGTTCGCGAAACCGATGTTCTATAGGTTGATCCCAGCTCGGATGTATAGCCTAACTGCGTGGCATCAAAGCTTTAAGCTGAAGTCCCCATTCTCTGTGTGACCATGCAGTTTTGCATGATTTTGCACAAAATAGCACCCTTTTGCATAAAAAACTGCATACAGACTGCATGCAAGAAATGAACAGCGGTTCGCCCATTATCCCCAAGGTTTACAACGTGGAGCACATCGTGATATTAAACGATAAAAGCACCGAAACTCACCGAGGTGCGTCAGCCCGCTCGCGCAGACTGCTGGCCGAACTTCGGGCCCTCCCAGGAGACTCGTCGTGGGTCCTAGAGCCACTCGTTCAGCTTGCACCCTGTTCCTGAAAGCTGCGCAACCGCTTTATTTCGCTGATTCACTGGCGGAGCAAGATTGGTTCAGCAATTAACAAGATATGGGAAGCTCGCCGGGGATTGCTTCCTTAGAATTCAGAGGAGTAATAATTATGAAAATTCACTTACCGTTGGCCCTCGTAGGATTGGCAATCAGCTTTGCTTCGCCGACCTTTGCCCAACAAACAAACACGCTCGATCCACAAATAATCGAGCAGCTTAATGCGAGTACTAAGAAGATTGACGAGGCATTTAACAACGGCGATGCCGCCGCCTTGAGCGCGATCTTCACAGAGGACGCGGTTCTTGTGACAGACAGAGGACCGATTTACGGTCGGGAGGCCATCGAGGAATATCATGCAGGCCTGTTCATGCAATTTCATTTCCGCTACCATCTCGGCAAGCGCGATCAGTATTCGCCTCACATTACAGGTACGGCTGGCAATGAGGTTTGGAGCATCGGGCAATGGAGTACGACTATGCAAGGCAAGAACCCCGGAGACCCTATACAGCTCAAGGGGGGCTATTGGGCGTCGATTAGTGTTCGTGAGGGCGATACTTGGAAGGATCGGATGAATATCTGGAACATGACCCCATAACCCCAGCACCGGCTCCGCCTGCTCAGACGAAATAGAAGAGGGCGAGTTCCGGCTGGAGGAGCGATCGAACGCCAAGCACAAACGTTTCTCTTCCAGTTGCGTCAAAATTTTAGGGCCTCTTCCACAGTTTCCAGTGGGTAAGAAATGAGAACATCGAGCGCTGCTTGACCTCGACGTTTCAGGTTGCGGAGAGCCTTGGCTTTAAAGGCGACTTCCGACAGTGGGAGGAGCTGCTGCGGATTGGCGAGTAATAGCTTGCCAGCGTGAGGGAAATTGCCAGCTCGCGTGAAACGCAATTTCTGCGCAGTTTTCGACTAGCGATGGCGAGCAAGTGAATCGATAAGAGGCGATAGAGCCCCTATGAAAACGAAAATCGCACTCCTAGCCGCTGGCCTTGCGGTAAGCCTCGGCTTGCTGTGAAATCGCTACCGATAATCTTGCAGAGGTTCGTGAATCCCGAGGGAAAAACGTGCGATCGCTGCAATGCCACGCATCAGGAGATGCAACAGGCCATCAGTAAACTCAAGGAGGCGCTCCGCCCCCTAGGCATCGAGCCGGTCCTTGAGATCAGAGACATAGATGAAGCATCGTTTAAGGCCAATCCCTCTGAGTCCAACCGCATTTGGATCGGGGGTAGACCCATGGAGCAATGGCTTGGCGCGAGAGTCGGAAGCACTCGTTGCTGTTCTGTTTGTGGCGAATCAGAGTGTCGAACGGTAGAGATAGGGGCAGTCACCTTCGAGGCTATTCCCCAAGAGCTCTTTCTTAAAGCGGCTTTGATCGCTTCTTCTGGGTTGTTGGAACCTTAGAGCGGAATCGCTGCCGCGTAAAGGTGAGGATCGGTCCTCTGAAGCTTGAGCCGCCCTGCGCGAATCGCCTGAAGACTCTGAGCACGCGCCAAAAGGGTCAAGCGATCTCCAGGCCTTACCTTTTCCTGGCACGCAAGCGTCTCATTGTCTCGGTCTTCTGTTTTCGGCGTTTCCTTGCCTTCTCCGCTTCGCGCTTGATCTCCGCTCCGGTCACTGGTGGCCGGGCTTGGGGCTTTCGAGTGGTGTGGGCGTCGTTGTCGCCATCGACGCTGGCGAGCCAGTTGGAATCGATGGCTTTTTCTGAAAAGCTGGCCAGCTCGGTCAGGAACTCATGAGCAGCCTTGGTGAGCACCGCTTTGGCTTGGTGCTCATCGGCAAGGCCGACCATGTGGCGAGCATAGAGGGTGGGAAAGTTGAGGATCGATTGCCGCAGGCAAATGAAGATGAATTGTGCCTGCCGGCTGATCAGTTCCCCGGCTTTTTCTCGTGCCTGGGCTTCAACCAGAAATGCCTGGGATCGGAGCTTGGCGTTGCGAGCCTCCAAGTAATCGCGATTGATTTCGGGCAGTTCTTCGCGCGCAGACTTGAAGCGGGGCTTCGATCCCTTGACGCCTTCTGTCGCATCTGCCGGAACGAAATGTTCGGTGCTCAAATTAAGGGCTTATCAGTGGTCGAAACTAAGCCGGATTGCGGGCCGCTACCGCTGCGCCCGGAACATCCCAGATAAAAAAGAACCTGACCGGGTGGGGGGTCGAGGGAAGAGCAAGTACCTTTCAATCATCCATCCATGAACGTTCATCATCGAGTGGTTTGCCCTCCCTCACGACCGGACGCGCCTTGAGCGTCTCGACCCGAAACTCATGGTTGAGTTTCTTCCGCAGTGACGATCTCTTCGTCCTTGGTTCGCGATGAGGCTGCTTCTTCAAAACGCCTGTTTCTGCCTGGACTGTTTCGCGCTGTAGGGCTCGGGAGACATAATGTGGCGTCCTTACCCCTTCGAGGCTTTCTTGGTGCCTTTTGGTGCACGTGGGCGCGTTAACGGGGACGCGATCGTTGGCTTGGAAATGGGATCGGGATCGGGATCGAGCACCCACTTGGCCGCATGCGCTGGCACTTCGGAATCAGGCACGTTCTCACCGGCCCGGTAGTAGCGATTTCCCGATACCAGATTGACCTTGAGTCGCACCTCACTCTGAACGCTGTCGCCGATGCGATTTCTCTGCCGCTTCCGGCTCAGGTTCCTCAGCGAGAGCGGCAGCAGCAGCAGGAACGGTGATCGCCCCTTCCACAAAAATACCGCGGCCGCGAAGAGCAACGGCGATCAGACCGGCGTCAACGCCAGCCGGAACAATGAGGGCCGGTCCACGAAAACTGCCAGCCTTGGCAACGGAGCCGGTGACCGAGCCGTCACCAAAGGCAACGGAGGTATCGACCGCAGGATCGAGCAGCACGCCATACGCCTGCGCTTCAGCGGTAGCGGTCAGCAATACAAGCTTGCCAATGTCTGCGCCACTGCCGGTCGCCAGCACAGTGCCACGCTTGAGTACGCCGATTCCGGCCTTGATTTCCGACACCTGGGTTTGAAAATTTCCATCGTGATGGGCTCCCAGGATGTCGCCCAGATTTTGAGGAAGATTGTAAGTTGGCATAATTAGATAACGTCTAAGATTGTCCAGGACTGCGTGTCGGCCGGAATTGGAATCGGCCTGCTGCTTAAGCGCAGCTTGCGGAAATCATATCCCTTTTCATGAAAGACCAGCGGAACGCGCGTCCCCTCGTAGGGATGCATCGAGGATTCCGATTCATCAACCTGAACGATTCCAGCATAGGCGAGCGTGCCTTACAGTCCGGACGCGGCCACCAGCACTTTGTCAGGCGGAACGTAGTACTGCGACACGCCGGCCGAATCGGTGTATTGCGATTCGCTCGCGTAGAGCGGCAAACCACGATAGTTGCCGAGGAGCGTGATTCCATACTCTGCGAGCGCAGGAGTGATCTGCCCAGGAGCGATGTGCTGCTTATCGTAAGCAGCCAGGACTTTGTCAGCATTTTCAAAACTGTCCGAAGCATCTTTTCCCATCACGATCAGATCGGCCGAGAATCCACAGGCACCACTGACCAAGCGCATTGCCGTCTTCAGATCCTTGAGTGGATCACAGGTGGTGTTGGCAGACCAGAGCGGATTCACAACGCTTTGAGAGATCGGCGTGAAATCGACTTCGGCAACGATTTCGCTCGTGTCCCCGTCAAGACAGATGATCTTTCCAGTGAACAAAGCCTGGGAAACCATCCATTCCTCGCGCCGGCTGATGTCGTTGTCGAGTTCCTCGATATCGAGCGATAAAAGACATCATCGGCAGTCAGCGTGCGCACCGGCTTCATGAATGGCGGACTGGAAAGTCGCAATTGCTGACGCTCACGAGGAACGGCAGTTCCGGCCGAGAATCGCGAACAGTAGGGAGCGAGCTTGGCCTTCCCTTTGTAGAAACTGATGTCCACCTGATCGGTGGGAGTGGTGACAATGCACGAAAACAATTTATCGCGCAGAAAGACGCTGGCTCGCGGGAGGTTCGCCATTCCCGCGAGAACGGTTGATGTGCGGTAAATTTCCGCTGGTGCTTCGATTGCTGCTGGCATGGGGTACCCTTTCTGTGAGCCTTTGAATAACACTGCCCGCAAGCAGAGCGATGATGACTGCAATAACGCCTTTAGAGCGCACTTTCTGCCACCGGGAGCGGCTCACGCTTTTGGTTAAGGAGGCAGAACTCTTACCGGAATCGGTAGCACGCGCCAGACCGGCAAGCAATCCGCAAATTGAGAAGGCTAGCAGATCCCTCGCCGCTGCCCTTCCTCAAACATCGCGCAGAGCCTTTGATATTCGGTCAGCTCCGGTTCCTGGCCCTCCAGAATCCAGGAGGAAAGCCGGGTGAGATCCACCAGCGAGCCAAAGTAGCCCTCCATCAGTTTTTCGTGCGCGTCGCCGGGATGGTCGAGCGATCTTCGCGCCAGCTCGAACTTGTCGAAGCTCGAAGCAATCGGGAACTCATGGCCGGGAGGATCGAAGGAGAGGACATACTCATGGTTGGCAGCAGGAATCAAGACCAAAGCGCCCGGAGACTGCCCAGGCTTCGCGATGAGCGCGCAGGGGCCGATGTTGCCCATCGTTTCGCAGAAATCGACAACGCTCAGAATCTGCGACCAGACGCTTTTGGAAAGGCCCAGAGTGGCAGCATCGGCATGCCGGCGTTTGCGAAGAGCCTCGACGTCGATTTCCTGTTCGATCCTAGAGAGTGGGAGTATTTCAGACATAAAAAAGTTTTCAGGAAGCCTGCTCCTCCTCCGGCATCGGGTAAAGGATCTTTGCCGCTTCTTCGAGTGCCTCGTCAGGTGTGGAATAATGCTTGCCGAAAACACCATCGATCACCACGCAGAATCCCCGGCCATAGCGATCCTTGAAGATGACGACGTTTTGCCCTCGGACAGTCCTGCGAAAATTTCCACTCATCGTCTGAATCCATTTGTCCGGGAAGCCATCGTCGAACGCCTGCCGCTGTCGCAGGGCTGTGACCTCCTTTTGCTGGCGAGCCTTGAATTCCTTCTCGGCGATTCGAGGCTCCTTGCTGCGGCAAAGACGCACAGCGCAGCAGCAGCCGACTTCAATCTGCTCGTTCAGTTTGGCGTTGCTGACCGAGTGGATATATCGGATCGCCGTTCCACACAGATCACAGGAACTCAGCTTGGGATCTCCGTGCCCCCGCTCATCGAGATAGTCTCGAATGTCATCGAGTTCCCAAGGCCCAGCTCGACGACAGCGAGCCATTTCCCTGCCATATTCTTGACCACTGATGTTCATGACTACTTCTTCCAACCTTTCATCGCTTCGCTGCTGGCGAGCAAGCGTCGACGCCGAGGATGTTTGCCGCTGGGATTCTCTCGCTGATGCTTGCGAGACATCGCGGTGTGAATCCATTCGATTGGCGCGCTGTATTGCTTGCCACTTGCGAGAGCGATCGAGAGAGTGTGCCCCGGTGGAATGCCAATGATCGAATTGCCTCCCGGCTCGATCGAGATGGTGAAGGTGTGCTCAGGCTTTTTCATTTCAGCATTCAAGGCGCAATCCGAGAGAACCGTTGGACAGGAGTTCTTTGACGCTGGCATTTACGCGAGGATGATGCTACGGATGCTACGAATTCGCGAGCATGGGGACTGGTTCATGAGCAGCGACGAGCACGAAAAACGGCAGACAGCAATACAGCATCTCCAACAAAGGAGAGTGCGGTTGCAAAAGGAGAAGGCTGAGATTGAGTATGAGCTTCGGGTAGTAGAAGAACAGATTGCTGAATTGGAGGCTGAGAATAAATCTGAGCCTGAGAAATAAATCTGAGCATACGTGACCATTTCCTCTGCACATTATATCGGGCTTGGCCTTGTTCAGCTCGGGACGCAATTTGCAGCGATAGACGTTCGGCTGGGATTTGAGCCTGGAAAAACCGGGATGCTTGCCCGGTAGCAGGAGGTTGGGTTTGATGGTCGCGCTCATTCGTTGTCCTCTTCGACAATGACGAACTTCGTCCGCAAGAGAGAATCAAGAGCCTGTGCGATTCGTTCCTCACTAAAGTTGAAATAGATCGAAAGACCCTCGAAGGTCATCCCCTCGGGGCGCAGATAGAGCAGACCCATAATTTTTTGCGCATCGCGCCAAAGACGAGGCGTGAATTGTCGAGTTGCTGGTTCTGCGTCATCGCGCGATGCGAGACGCCCATCGTTTTGAGTTTTGGTCTTCATTGAAAAATTTTGAAGCACGCGCGCGCGGAAAGGAGAGCGATCTTCGGTCTCTTTTTGATCTCACTTTTATCTTCTCACCATTTTCATCACTCACTCCTGCCGTAGGCAGGAGAGTGAGAATGAGAAAATCTAGGGAAAAATAAGTGATAATATCAGTGTGAGAAAATCGTTTGGAGGCTGTGTTCATCAGGGTTTGCAGTCTTTTGGCTTTTCGATTTTCTCAGTTGCTTTTTGAAAAGTGAGAAAATCTCTGTTTTTTCACAGCTGGAAGGGATGTTTTGAACCGTCTTTTTTGAAGAGGATCGGGGGCTGTCCGTTCCATTTGAGCTGCAATTTTTTGCCCTTGCCCCGGTAGAGGAGCATCTCCCTTGAGTAGCCATCGTCCTGGTTGATCGTCCGGTAGACGGTCGCTCTGGCATATCCATCTTGCTCGTCATCCTCGCCTGCCTTGGTGAGTTTTTTGACGATATCCCCCGTGAGAACCCATTCGGCGTCGGAACACCTGAAGACTTCGTGCAGATCTTCCCTTGAAACTCCCTTGGCTTTTTTCCTGCCCTTGCCCGATTCGGCAAATTGCCTCACTTCCTCGGTGCTTGCCCTCTCCCAGAAAATTCCCTCCAGGCTCCATTTGTAGAAGCGGCTCGCTTCTTCCCAGCCAAGACGATTGGCCCTCTTGCCCGGTTGAAACTCGAAGATCCTGTTTTTGTCATCGAGCGGCCAGATGAACAGGCTTGCCCTTGGCCAGTTGGAGAGTGTCGCATTGATCTTTCTTCGAAAACGCGGACTGGGCTTTTGTTGTTAATTGAGGTTAATCGTTTGGCTACTGCATTGAAAGCCCGTCGGTGATTGGACCGGGTTGTTTCCGGCGGCTTGAACAACTCCGAGGAGTTGTTTACAGCCAGGGCGGCTAGAGCCGACCTGCTTGGTAAGGCAGGTCTCGCCGCCCAGGCTGCCGCCGCCAGAACAACCCTGGCGCTGCGAGCATAGCCAGTGGTGTTCAAACTGCGCGGGCGAGCGATAACCCAGGGCGCTGTGCCGGCGACGCGGGTTGTAGAAGGTTTCGATATAGTCGAAGATCATCAGTTTAGCGGCGGCTTTTGTCGACGGAATCGAACCGGCGAAGCATTCAGTTTTCAGCGTAGCGACGAAGCTTTCAGCCAGGGCGTTGTCATAAGGATTGCCCTTGCGACTCATGCTTGGAGTGACGCCCCAGGCCCTCAGGCAATGCTGGAAAGCATCGGCGGCATATTGGCTGCCACGATCACTGTGGTGGATGAGGCCAGCGAGCGGTCGCTGGCGGATCACTGCATGCTTGAAGGTCGTCGTGGTCAACTCACCGAGCATGTCTCCCCGGCAGGCGTGAGCGATGCAGCGGCGCGAACAGCCATCGAGAGTAAAGGCCAGATAAAGCCAACCCTCCTTTGTCTCGATGTAGGTGATATCGCTTTGCCAGAGCTGGCTCGGGCGATCCGGCGCCGGCACCTTTGCCAGCCAGTTTTCCGCGATCTTGTCATTATGGCCGCTGTCAGTGGTGCGAGGCCGGAAACGGCGCTTCTGCCGGGCGCGCAGGCCGCTCTCCCGCATAAGCCTGGCAACCCGGTTCTTGCCACAGCGTTTGCCCAGCTCGCGCAGATCGAGCCGCACGCGCGGACTACCGTAGGTGTTTCGACTTTGCTCAAAGCTCTGAGCAATCAAGACTCGTAGATCGGCGTCTTCTTTCCAACGCTGACCATCCTGCTTGCCCCGATGCGCGGCAAAGCCGCTTTCGCTCACTTCGAGGGCCTCACTCAGAGCGTCGGCGCCATATTCATGCTCGAGCTTTTCCATCATCGTGAAGCGTGCGGTGGCATCTCCGCCGACAAGATGCCCAAGGCCTTTTTTAAAATGTCGCGCTGTCGGCTCACATACTCCAGTTCCTGGCGCAAGCGGCGTAGTTCGCGTTGCTCAGGCGTCTCTAAAGCCAGCGTCTTGGGTTCGCTGAGCATCTGGCCCTCCTCGGCCCGCCGCACCCAGTGCCCCAGCGACCATTTGGAGACGCCCAGATCTCGGGCCACCTCGGTGATTGTGCGTCCAGCGCGCACCAGCGCGACGGCATCGTTCTTAAACTCCCGGCCGTAACGCCGACCGCTCCTGTTCCTGTTCATGGCTGTCTTCTCCTTTATCACAGCCCAGCCCGCAAAATCGAGGAAACCTCACATCCCCTGCGCCCGCATAGAGCAGCGCATGGAGACTCTTCTCCCTGCTGGTGTCCCTTAGCTTTGGAGTGTGGTGGATGTAGATTATCCCGCATTCATGCTTTTCGAGAAAGGAGATTGATCTGCCCGTAGAGAAGCTGCTGATTGGCCCTCTGGCTCATCACACCTTCCTCGGCATAGGCTGAGAGAGGATTTACAATCACGATGTCAACCTCGCCGAATTGCTTGACTCCATTTTCCACGACTTCCAGAAGCCGTTCGGTCGCGGAGATCTCCTGCTGCTTCTCATCTCCATTTTCACCCGCAACCCAGCGAGTCTCGGAGGCTCCTCTCCATTGGGTGAAATGGACGTTCTTTTTGACTTGGGCTTTTTGTTCGGGAGTGAGGTTCAGGAACTTGATGCAGCGGGCCATCTCACGGGAATCCTGCCGGTCGTCCTCGCTTTGCACCATCAGCACGCGCAAAGGCAGATTGTTTGCAGTCTTGATGATGGCGTTCGGGTGGTTGCATCCCCATTCGATTGCGAGCTGCGTCGCCGGGCTCGATTTGCCAACCTCAGTTGGTCCAACGAGGAACATTCCTCCTTCCCTGCGCAAAAACCCATTTTCACCTAGAAGATTTAATTCCGGCTGGTCTGCCTCCTCGGAGAGCGTCACCGGATCGGTCCAAAATGGAAAGAAGGTCTGTGATTCCTTCTCCTGTTTCTTTTGCTGGCGTTCGTGTCTGAATTTGCGCCGGTCGCTTCGAGGAGTGCTCTTTGGTGGAGGGAAATCGTTCTTCATAGGAGATCGGCGTTTTCCGGCCGGAAGAAGACAACTCTCTGCCTCGTTCAATTGGCATGGCGTCCCCACGGCATTCTCGTGAATTGCGAGACGCTCCAGAGCCTCGTGTCGGCTCCCAGCTCTGCTGCCTCGGTCATCAGCTGCCTGGGGCGACAGGTCGCATACCAGCCATGGAGGGATTCGCTGCCGCTGTAAACGAGCAGGCAGAGCGGATATTCGTTGGCAAGGTGCCAGTGCAGGCGCGCCTGATGGTCGAGCGATTCCTCGCGCGAGAAATTGCAGGTCCACTCGAAGGCCCGGAAATCAAATTCGACAATCAAAAACCTCCGGCTCTTCACCTGGCTGTCGCTCTTGGCTGTAGCCTTCCCGGCCTTGGTCTTGCCGGTGCGGGAATGAAAGGGATTCGGAACGATGTGTTGACGCGACGGCGCCATCCTGATTGCGGCTTCGAGTGAGGATTTCTTCAGCTCGTAGTATTCGCCGCCATCGGGCTTCCTGATCTTGTTGCCGGTGCAGACAAACTCTTCCGGCAGGAAGGCCCAGCGCAGGATTTCCTCCTGCCGGTCTTTTCGCGCGGAGATTGCCTCCCAGCTGGAAATGGAGATGTCATCGAAGGAGGCGAAGATCGCGCCCATTTTGGCGGCACACGCTTGAGGCCATTTTGAAGAACGAACGCGCGCAGTGGGTTGGTAAGCGATCTCCGCCCCATGTACGCCCAGGCCCAGTTCGCTCATTGCTGTCGCGATGGTGTTGGCGATCTCCCCAGGCTGCTCTGGGCGCGTCATCAACGGTCGCAGGATGCCTTCAATCTGCCCGGGTGGGGTGTGGCGCCTCAGGAGTGTGCAGGTGGCTCCATAGAGCCAATGGTGAACGCCCTGGCCCGGTCTTGGGCAGGACTTTACAAGCTGGGTTTTGGCGGCTACGCTACTCACTGGTTAAGTGGATCGATGACTTGAATTCTGAACGAGTTTGTTGGTTCCTGTTCTGTAGTTAGTGTATTGACGCGGCCAGGGGGAATAGCCCCTCCTGGCCGCTTTCCGTTTGGTGACCGTTCGCTTGTGCTGGTTACATCCGCTCGGCTAGCGCAAGGCACTCGTTGCCAAGAAGGGCGAGTTCTTCCTTTTCCAGCGTGATTTCCATACCGTCGCCCTCGGCTCCCGCCACCCAGAGAACGGCGACTTCCTTTTTGATTACTCTGATTTCGCGGTAATCAGAGTCCTCGGCGCTAACGCGGCAGAAGACGCGGCACGATCACGTTCGAGAGCAACGGCCTGTGGGTGCTGTGCCACGGCACCAAGACGCGGTTCTACATTCCGCGCCTTCGCGATCTCGCGGGTTACCGCGCGATGTGGACAGACTTCGTTCGCGCCTTGACGACCGGCGAGTCGCCACGGATGACCGTCGCACAGGCCCGGCGCGATCTCGAACTCGTCGAGCAAGCCTACGCATCAGCTTCGGAGGTGATTCACGAATAAGCGGGAAGCCACCTATCCGGGGTGCCAGTGGCAATGGAACGCAAAGTTATTTTAAGCGCGAAGCTTATGGACGCGAGCACGCGCGATTGCCTTGTGACCGACTATGAACCTTTTAACCAGCGATCATACTCCAACCCTTCAGCAGTATAGCTCAATGAATTTCATGCTCTTTTGTTTCCTGTTCTATGCCTCCAAGAGTCTCCCATTCCTTGAAAACCGATTGGCAAAGGCATGCCCTTGCAGCAAGGGGGTATCTTGAGCTGGGAATGTTCGATGAGGCAGCGCAGGTCCTGGAGGACATTGCGCCCGAGGACAAGAACCGTAAGGAAGTCCGCGCGTTCAGATTTACATTGCGGCCAAAAAGTGAGCTGGAGCGCCGACAACGCTTTGTCTCGCGGTCGTGACCTCTCGGTGCATTGCCCCGAACCAGCAGCCTGAACCCTGGCCCTTTTACAGCCAGCCCGACCGCTTGAACCCTGAACCATAGCCCGCCGCACAGCATGGCCATTCCTCCGAGGGTCGCTTCGTAGCCGTATCGCCAGCTCAGTTCGGGCATGAATTGGAAGTTCATGCCGTAAATGCCGGCTATTGCCGTAGGTGCGGCGATGATCGCGGCCCATGCCGCCAGACGCTTGGTGTCTTTGTTCTGCGATACCGAGATGAGCGACAGATTCGCATCAAGGGCGGTGGCGAGCAGCTCGCGAAGTGTGTCCACTATTTCGTTGATACGCACTGCATGATCATAAACGTCGCGGAAGTATGGCTTGATGTCTGCCGGCACCAGCTCGAGATCGAAGCGCATGAGACGGTTGCAGACGTCCACGAGTGGCCAGACGGCCCGCTTGATGGAAAGAAGCTCGCGCTTCAAGTGGTAAATGCGGCTCGTTGTCTCATGGATGAGTTTCTCGCCGAAGATGACCTCCTCCAGTTCAACCACTTGTTCTTCCAACGCTTCGACGACGGGGAGGTATTGGTCTACTACGAAATCCATCAGGGCGTAGAGGACAAAGCTAGGACCTTTGGCGAGAAGACGCTGTGAAGCCTCG
Organism: uncultured Verrucomicrobiae bacterium; assembly: GCA_963810765.1. Classification (GTDB taxonomy): domain Bacteria; phylum Verrucomicrobiota; class Verrucomicrobiia; order Chthoniobacterales; family Terrimicrobiaceae; genus DASTFP01. Next base: position 136,687 of record CAWEOV010000001.1, on the reverse strand, counting down.
CAGCGTGCGCGCAGCCCCACGTGCGACCGCAGCGAGCCATGTCTCACAGAAACCACGTATCGTGGCCCGACAAAGATGTGCGTCTCCCCAAACTCGAGATGACGCGGCTCGCCGACCAGTTGCGCCGTGCGCAGCACTACAAAGAGGCAATTCTCATACTGCTCCAGCTTCGGCCGCTGGTGCGCGCTGTGGGCATCCTCAATGGCCAAGTCGTGAAGGCCAAATTCTTCCTGAATCTCGTGCAGCAGCTTCTCGTCAGGCTCGTAGAGGCCAACCCAGACAAATCGGTCTTCATGTTTAAGCTCTTCGCTGATGTCCGCAATCTCCACAGTCGCCACGCGCAGGCCCTGGGCGTAGGCGGCGGAGTCGATTACTCCGGGACGCTTCCCACCATGGGGGACTGCTGGCAGAGTCGAGGATTGGGGACTGCCCGTCTGCATACCGCGGGGAATTTGGAGCCTATTTGCCCATACTCGGAGTTCGCCGTCCGCTTCAGCTGTCCAACCAATTGTGTGCGAACTGTTTTCTTGGGAGCATTGATCTTTTCATTTTTCTTCCCTTCCGGCGCCGCGCTTACTGGGCACGGTGCCTCCCTGCGCCAGCTTCGCATGTGCCAGTTTTGGCGCTCGACATTGAGTTGTTGAAGATCAACCGCTTCCGCCGTAGAACGCACCTCACCGGCAGTTTGTCTGTGGTAACTAACTTGCCGATGCTGGTAAGTTGCTTGCCTTTCCACGGATGAGCACCAAACGCATCATCATCTTCGGCAGCGGCTTTTGGCGGAGTGAAGTGCGCCGAAAAGCTGCGCGACGAATTTTTCGCTTGCGGTCGCTTTCGGCAGAAGCTGCCAGAGCGCGACAACGCAACGGCTGCAGCCGCTCGCGAAGCCCATCGACGCTCATCGTGAGCGCCGGACAATCGATCCCCAGGATCTGCCCGCAAATTGCCCCTCTTGACGCGCTTCATTAACTTGAAAGGGAATAGGAATGCTCAGAGTGCACGAGGCCTACATATGGCACACGCCATTATTAGGGAGTCGCGGCACGGCAGACGCCGGAAAAGCAGGCGCGCTTCGAGGTTACAGTGCCTGCGACGCCTTCGCGTCATTCGGGTCTGGAGGATGCGGATGCCTTGCCCGCAACTTTTACGTGCTGGACGCCTCGTAGATCCTCTGAATGGACGCATCCAGCATGGCATTGAACTCGGTATCGGATTGTTGGGCCGTCAGCCCCTCGACCAGCGCCCGCGAGAAGCTCGCCACGATGCCGTGATTCCTGCGCAGGCGGTCGTTGGCTTCTGCCTGCATATAGCCGCCCGACAGCGCGACCACCCTCACGACATTGGGATGACGGACGCAATCGACATAGAAATCATCTTGCTCCGGGAGGGTGAGCTTGAGCATGACCAACTGACCTGCGGGCAGTTTGTTGAGCTTGTCGAGGATGGCCGCTTTGAGCAATTCCTCGGCCTGGGCTTTTTCGGGGCAGTGAATGTCCACTTCCGGCTCGACGATCGGCACCAGGCCGACGGCAATGATCCGCTCGGCTAGTTCGAACTGCTGGCTCACGATATCCTCGATGCTGGCTCGGTTGGCGTGCTTGATGACCGAGCGCATCTTGGTTCCGAAAATGCCCTTCGCTTTGGCTTTGCCGAGGAGCGCAGCAAGCTCGGGCATGGGCTTCATCAACTGAACCCCGTCCTTCTCGGCGGCTAGGCCCTTGTCGACTTTCAGAAAAGGCACCACGTGTTTCACCTTCCAAAGGTAGTCCGCGGTGGGCTGCCCCTCGACGTTACTGTCCATGGTCCTCTCGAACAGGATGGCAGCCAGAATCCGCTCGCCATTGAAGCTGGGGCTGGTCATAATACGGCTGCGCATCTGATGCACGATCGCAAGCATCTCCTCGTCGTTGGACCATGCATCTTCCTTGATTCCGTAAGATCCCAGCGCATTGGGCGTGCTGCCACCGCTTTGGTCCAGCGCCGCAATGAAACCGGGATGTGTCTTCATTTTTTGCAGTTGTTCCTTGTTTATGTCGAGATTAGTCATAACGCCTCCTTCAATTGTCGGTAGTGGTAGATCAGGTTGGTTGAGCTATCGTGAGCGAGAGCCGGTTCTTCCTTGCTCTCGAGTTCCGGGATGATCCGCTGCGCCAATCGCCTGCCCAGTTCGAGGCCCACGGGTCGAACGAGTCGATGCCCCAAATCGTGCCCGGCGTAAAAACATTGTGCTCGCAGAGGGCGATGAGCTTACCGAGGGTTTCCGGGTCAGACGCTCGGCCAAAATCGTCTTCGACGGGCGGTTGCCCTTGAAAACGCGGTGGGGCAGCAGCCAATCCGGAATCCCCTCCGCCTGGACCTGCTCGGCTGTCTTCCCGAACGCCAGCGCCTCGGCCTGCGCGAACAGGTTCGCCAGGAGAATGTCGTGGTTGAGCGTCAGGCCAAAGGCGATGAAGTCGCATGGAATGAGCCTCGTTCCCTGATGTATCATCTGGCAAAAGGAGTGCTGGCCATTGTCCCCGGCTCGCCAATATACACGGGGCCAGTGTCACAGTCTACTTTGGAGCCAGGGGAGTTCACCGTCTATTTCGAATTGGTTATACATACCACCTCGCCACCGCGCTCTTCATTGTTTACGGCGGCCCTCCTGTTGGCCCAAATTTGTCGACTTTGTCCCTGGTTAGTCGCATCGCAGAAGACGGCGCCCGCTGCACCGTGGCCGCATCCGTGACTAGGCAAATTCCGAATTTTCCAAAATTTCAGCAAATTTTTCTCCAACATCCCGATTGAGGCGTTCGAATACAACCCCAATCCTTCCAACTTCCATGGTCTTCCAAGTCTTGGGCGTGGCGCGGCAGCGGGTGGAGAACGTAGTTATGAAGCTCGATAACTGGAAAAGCGCACGCGACCTGGCTCTCTACTCCGATCCGCACCGCCATTTCGCCTTCAATTGCGAGAGAGGTATGGTTCGAGAGGGAGACGGTTGATCCCGTCGGGCGCAGCCCGCTTTTAAAGAGAAACCCGCGAATGGAACCACTCATCCCGAAAGTTTCTCGAATTTTCGGCCCAACAAAGCCGATCTTATAGCCAGCGATAGAATCACCGCCAATTCGGCGCAGTTTTGCCACTTCAGCCTGAATGCCATATGCCACCTCTAATCGGAGTGGAGGATGATCCTCTGCAAAGTATGTGCCAGGAGTGCCCTGTAAATAATCTCTTAGCTGTCGAGCAGCCAATTCCTGTGCTGAGCAAAAGAAAAGAAACCCCGCCGAGGTGTAACCAGGTGTAACCGTGGTAACAAGCAGGGCGGGGCGGTTTGAGGTTAGGGCAGATTACTCGGTGACTTGATGATGCCTTCGCGCCACTCCCTTGCATCAACGAGCGCGCTCATGTCGCTACCTCGTTGAGCGCCCGTCCTACGAATTGATCGACAACGAGGCCGTGTCTCTGGCACCATTCCTCAAAGCGCTCCCACCTTTCGAGCGGAACGTCAAGTTGCTCGATGACCTTGCCGGTTTCCTCCTCGAAAAATTCAACTAAGATGTGATTTTGTTTTCTCAAGAGCCTGCCTCCCGAAGGCGTCAACTGTGTTGCCGGACGGCACAATCTGGAGCGGCTATCGGAGGGCAGGCTTGTTTTCTCGCTTTTCATGTTCGCACTCCGTTCCTGACGCCGAGATTGAGAATTACGGCCGTGTTGATGCTGTTCGCGCCTTCTATTCGACCCTCCGGTATCCCGGTGACATTTCGTAGCCGTTCATTGCGGCCTTCGTAGGGGGAGAAAATTCGCTCGAAACCATACGACGCATAAGCCTTTTTATCCTCCGCCTGTCGCTCTCTTGAGGATTAATCGTTCCTTCTTTTGTCGTTATAATTACAAGGGATCGCACGTGGAAACTCTCTCCATCTATTGATGGCAGCATACCACTCGGCTGTATATGGGGTCTTCACCCCACGCTGGCCCTCCTTTGGTCCAAAGGGCGGTTTTTTGGGCGTCCTCTCGTTCTGGTGTGCTCAAACGGTGGGAGGAAAGGCGAAGCGCTAGCTATAAGCCTTTGGCGTTTCGGGTTGGCACGAGCAGCTTGTCACAAACCGCAAAAGCAACTGGCGTCGGGCAGCGATTAAGGAACTCGCAGCGTCCAGTTGGCTTTGAAAGGCTTTTGCTGCCAGGTCCGGCTACCCTTGATACTCGGAAACCGTAAAAAGGCCCATACGGCGTTACTCTGAGGCGGGAACGGGTCGATCTCTGAAACGGATCTGAGCCCAAGCCTGCCAAATGCGAAAGGCAGTTCTAATTCCCCACTACGCCCGACGCCGAGCCGTCATTCCTACTACTCCGCGGCTTCAGTGTTCCGTTTTTTCTGACGCGGAGGAAGCGCTGATCGTCGGCTGCGGCTTCGCAGGCCGCAATACGTTTTCGAAAGCCCATTCCCCAATGCGTTCGCCCTGGATATAGCCGGCGTTCACCGCGGTCGAGAAGTGAATTCCGCAAAGGACACGGGACGCACCATTTTCTCGCGCTGCTTCCGAGAAGCTCCAGAACTTGCGGGTGATGCCCGGATAGGGGGCACCGCTCGTCATCGAAAAACTGACGAAGTCCGTGTTAAAGAACCGAGCCATCACCGTAGCCGCAGCAGCCCCTTCCACCGTATGATTCGAGGGGTAGTCCGGCACAGGTGGGGTCGGAAGGTAACTCAGCCATTCGCTATCGCCACGTTCGCGAATGGCAGTGACTGGCCGCCAGTAGTTGTAATAGTATTTGTCTTCGAAACCGGCGATGTAGCCGTCGGCCATCGCGAGATTCACCAGCGCAAACAGTCGGGCGTTTTCCCAAACATCGAATTGCCGTCCCGCCGACACTTCACGTGCGATCCGGTTCCAACCCTGGGGCGAACTTTCGTACCAATAGCGGCCGATCTCGCTCTGTTCCGCGGTCCGCGTGACACTCTTGCTTCCGCCGATCGCCTTGACCTCTTCAAGGTCTGCAAGATCACGCGAACTGTTCACCGGCGGAGGTTCGGGGCAGCGGAACTGAGCGGACGACTTCAGCACAAACGGCCTTACACTGCCCCAGTGCGCCATGGCTGCCGGTTTAAAGTCCGGCGCTGTCGGGCGGTACTCGCCGGGCCTCGTACCCGGAGTGTACTCCACGGTTCGATTCTGCCCGTCGTTTTTCCGTGCCGCGAGGATCGCCGCAGCGGCAGTTCCTCCAACTTCCAGACCGGCTGTCTTTTTCGAATTATCGGCGACGGTGCGAAGCGTTTCCTCCAACGCCGCGTCAAAACTCACTTTCGACTCCGGGAGCAAAGCGACCAGCGTGTCGTGTGCGGCCCCGGCGATGGCGGCCTCGACTGAGGCGGCGACCGGTGCCGGGGATGTCCTCGCCTGATATGGCTCGTAGCGAGACTCAACGGCATTTGCGGCATCGTGAATTGCAACGTGCAGGATCGCGAGGACGCAACTCTCGGTGAGCGGGTTAGTATTGGCCACAGCGCTGGCGTCAGTGGCGATTTTATTCCACCGCGTGACTTCGTCAGCCGAAACCCTGCTGGCAACAGTGATGACCAGCAGCGCTGCGGCCATCATAACGTTAGTCCCAATTGATTTTATCGTCAGACGCTTAGCGCCGAGGCGATAATTGGAATTAGAAACAGAAGGCATAAACCCTCCTCACGTGAATGACTAACTGCGATTTCTGTCAAACCCGTCGCGAACAACTAATAGCTTTTTGCCAGAGCAGTCAATTCAATAGTGACCAGTGGGACTATGGCTGCGATAAACGGGGATGCAACCTAATGACCGGTCAGACGGTCCGGACTCGCCAAGAAGCCGTGGAACACGCCGATTCGCCTTGTGCGCGAAGTGCCAGGCGGGCGGCACCTGTAACTGTGATGTGCCATGGCAAATCCTCCTTGCGAAGTTCTAAGAGGATAGCCGCAGCTGGGACTGGCATGATGACAGATTTTGACAGGATGGCCAGCTAGCAATCCGAAACAACAAGGGGGAGTCCCTGACATCAGTAGTCGAGTTACACGCCTGACCAGACCGCCTTTGTTCGTTGGATGAGTGAAATCAAACTCCGCGCAATCGCCCAGATCGGTAGAATCTAAAGGGAATTGGAGAAGGCGAAACCCAGCAAGGGCCACGGACATGAAGTTCCCACCACTGGGAAGTTCAAGGCGGAACAACTTAAGGCTGCCGGCATTTCCACCAGCACCGCGAATCGCTACGAGCAACTCGCGGCTCCTGAAGAGCAACTCGCGCCGGCCTTCATTCAAGGGAACCCGCGCAAGGCGCCAGCTGCACCTTAAAGGCTTGGCTGCCGGGATCGGCTACGTTGATACTCACAAATCGTAAAAAGGCCTGCATGGCCAACTGTGAAGCGAGAATGGATCGATTTGAGAGAGATCTGCTTCGGATTCGGCAACCATTTGGTTAGGAAATTCGAATTTCCCACCATCGGCGGACTTCCACGATAATCAACGACTTACAGGGGAACTAGGCTCTAGGTGGATTATATGAACTTACGACAGTTGTCGCTAGTAAGTTACTGATCAACAATAAGTAATCGCTACACATGGAAGACACCGAAAATAGCATGGAAGAGGTCCGAAAGTAGCGATCGGTTGGGGCCGAGGTCGCGGCGTTCGGCGTGAACGTGATTGCGACCGGGCAAACCTTCGTGGAGAACCCGATCTACTTTCCGCCGAGCTATCAGGCGACCGAGGATTTCAAGCAGCGCATGCAAGGCGTGCCGGCCGGGCGGCTCTCGACGGGGCGCGAGGCGGCCATGTTCCTGCTGGCTCTCGCCGGGCCGGAGAGCGACTGGATCTTCGGCCAAGTGTTTCCTTACGCCGGCGGCTGGGTGACCTGAATTTCAGGCAGATTCCTGAAATGGCACTGGGCAGTTTGCAATGCCTTGAGGGCCGGGAAGAGCTCGTCCCAAATTCGAGGGACAAATCCGTTCTTCACTTTCGCGACGAAGATGAGTTCTTTGTTCACGTAAACGCCCACGAGCAGCGCATCGAAGCCGCGTGCTCCGGGAATGTAACCGCCGATGACGAACTCCTGCTCCATGTTGGTGTGGAGCTTGATCCACGCGCCTGATCGCTCGCCGGGTTCGTCCGGATGGCGCCTGCAATAGAGAGGACAGCCGAACCGGATCCTTTGGCGCAGTGAGGAAGCTTTCCAGCCTCGCGCCGACGGGAAAAAGGCAAATTCACAAGCAGCTCGCCCTTTTGGTTCAGTAAATCGAAGGCGTAAAAATAAGTCGGAAGCGACTGCGAAAGACTGTCTTGCATCGATTTGGAAACACAACGTTGTGTTGGCGTCCACAAACATTGGCGGAGATCGCAAGAGTTTGGCAACCGCCAGCGCGGGCTACCGTGAGTAATCTCCGATCCGCAGCAGTTCTCCCATTGGCGACGCTTAAGCCCATGCTCTCCGCAGCGTCTGCTGAATCCCGGTTTCTGGGAGAAGATATCACCCTTGTAATTCAAGGCTCGCAAGATTTGGCGGAAGTCTTTGGCATTGCCGATGTTGTTCGTCCCCCAAAATGAAAACGAAACAAATTCCGGATGATTTTCCGCGATTGGATCGAAGCCCAAACGTATGAGATTGCTGCGCCAATAGCATTGCCGCCCCGGCTGCCCCTGGATTATTTGGAGCGGACAATTATTCGCCAACCCGAAGGAGGTCCTCCCATTGGCGAAAGTCGCCTTGAAGCGTCGTTTCTCTAGAGTAGAATAGCGACCAGAAACACGTTGGTCGCTGCTCTGATTTCCTTTGGCTTTCGGCGTCCGCGTGGCCGATGATCGGAAATGTATCGGCTTGAACTGAATTGGGCAAGCGTTCACCGTTACATCGCCGACGGCGATAAATACTGGACCGTTTGCGACGTCTATCCGCGCAACGCCAAAACCGTAGAAGAAACGTTTTCGCCTATCGGCAAGAAGATCGTCGCAGGCGCTGCGATCGTTTATCCGGAGTTCAACCTGCTCTGGCTTGATGACTTCCCCGTCGCCGGGGCCGAAGAAATGAGCGTCGATGACTTCGAGAAGATGTTCGCGTCATTGCCGCGTTGGAAATCGACTCGATACGCCTGCGTGTATGGCGTCAATAACATCAGTGACGACAACCGAGTCACGAGCTACGCCGCTATGCTTTGCGATTGCCAGACCGGCAAAGGGCTCTTTCGTCCAGGGAGAAAGCGGTTTGAGGTTTCCTCGATTTTGCGGGCTGGGCTGTGATAAAGGAGAAGACAGCCATGAACAGGAACAGGAGCGGTCGGCGTTACGACCGGGAGTTTAAGAACGATGCCGTCGCGCTGGTGCGCGCTGGACGCACAATCACCGAGGTGGCCCGAGATCTGGGCGTCTCCAAATGGTCGCTGGGGCACTGGGTGCGGCGGGCCGAGGAGGGCCAGATGCTCAGCGAACCAAAGACGCTGGCTTTAGAGACGCCCGAGCAACGCGAACTGCGCCGCTTACGGCAGGAACTGGAGTATGTGAGTCGAGAGCGTGACATTTTAAAAAAAGCCTTGGGCATCTTGTCGGCGGAGATGCCACCGCACGCTTCACGATGATGGAAAAGCTCGAGCATCAATATGGCGCCGACGCTCTGAGTGAGGCCCTCGAAGTGAGCGAAAGCGGCTTTGCCGCGCATCGGGGCAAGCAGGATGGTCAGCGTTGGAAAGAAGACGCCGAGCTGCGAGCCTTGATCGCTCAGAGCTTTGAGCAAAGCCGAAACACCTACGGCAGTCCGCGCGTGCGGCTCGATCTGCGCGAGTTGGGCAAACGCTGTGGCAAGAACCGGGTTGCCAGGCTTATGCGCGAGAGCGGCCTGCGCGCGCGGCAGAAGCGCCGTTTCCGGCCTCGCACCACCGACAGCCGCCATAATCACAAGATCGCGGAAAACTGGCTGGCGAAGGTGCCGGCGCCGGATCGTCCGGGCCAGCTCTGGCAAAGCGATATCACCTACATCGAGACCCAGGAGGGCTGGCTTTATCTGGCCTTTACTCTCGATGCCTGTTCGCGCCGCTGCATCGCACATCACTGCCGGGGAGACATGCTCGGCGAGTTGACCACGAGGACCTTCAAGCACGCGGTGACCAGTCAGCGACCGCTCGTTGGTCTTATCCACCACAGTGATCGCGGCAGTCAATATGCCGCCGATGCCTTCCAGCATTGCCTGAGGGCCTGGGGCGTCACTCCAAGCATGAGTCGCAAGGGCAATCCTTATGACAACGCCCTGGCTGAAAGCTTCGTCGCTACGCTGAAAACTGAATGCTTCGCCGGTTCGATTCCGCCGACGCAAGCCGCCGCTAAACTAATGATCTTCGACTATATCGAAACCTTCTATAACCCTCGTCGCAGACACAGCGCTTTGGGTTATCGCTCGCCCGCGCAGTTTGAACACCACTGGCTCTGCTCGCAGCGCGAGGGTTGTTCTGGCGGTGGCAGCCTGGGCGGCGAGACCTGCCTTACTGAGCAGGTCGGCTCTAGCCGCCCGGGCTGTAAACAACTCCCACGAGTTGTTCAAGCCGCCGGAAACAACCCGCTCCAATCACCAAAGGGCTTTCAATGCAGCAGCCAAACCATTAACCTCAACTAAGAAACAAGAGTCCAGTCCGCGTTTTCGAAGAAAGATCAGTTGTCCGCTATCCTTTTAATGACGATCAACCTTTTAAGGTTCTGTGGAGATTTTACCCTTGGATGCGGTCCGGGCGACCCCGCGTTTCCTGAGATTTGTGGCCACAAATTTTGGATGAAATCGCCCCAATGAGAATGCCGATTACTGAACGAGTTGCGGGATCTCCCGCAGAAGGGTCGTCGATTCAAATTGGCAGAAAGGGGCGAAGGCAGGACGGGAAGTGACCCGCAGAAGTCAAAGACATCAAACGTGCTTCGTTTCGCCGATTTGATCTCGTATATCGAAGGTTCTCAAAAGAACCATTAATGAACAAGGTAGTTGAGCTAGGAAAGCCAATCTGGTTGCCCGTCGTGGCAATCTTTGTGGTCCTGGGCGCATTGCGACCGCCTTCGCTGTCATTTATGCGACGACTTCATGGGTTGATAGCACGGCACGGAATGCGGTGTTAAATGAAAGGTTCCTGGCGGACCTTGGTGGTCGAGTGCGGCCCATCTGCGTTTTCGACACCAAGGGGGTCATCGAGCTAGACGTTGGGCCAGCGAATACATTGACCTCGATAGTATTCAAGTAACGCCGGTTCCAGATATTTATGGCTTTGCAATCTCATTCCATGCAAAGGGCCATTTGGCCTATGCTCCTTTGCTATCGGGTCTCGACGTGGCGTTATATCCCGAGAAAGTAGAACGAGAAAAGGGCAATAAATGGAACATCGTAATGGCACCTCGAAAGACCACGTCAAGCATGCTTCTCTGGAGCAACGCATGGACACCACGAAAGTATACCGCTTCAAGATCGAGATTCTTCATTGAAGTCTCAATTGTGTAAAAAAAGTTGGGGCCATTGTGCCCAACAAGCCGATGGCTACGCCCTGCCTAAAATTTTTGGTTTGGTGATCGAACGACCAGAGCTTACTACCCGAACGCTGGATCTTGCCTGAATTTTTATGGTCTTGGTGCGTGGCGGCTGTGGGTGGGCAGAGTTAATTGCCTCATCTTCGAGGTGCCACTCGACCACCTCGACCAGCTTGGCGTAGGCGGCGATGCGGTTCTCGTCATGGCAAACGCCACCGTAGGGAAAAAGCTCACGGCAATAGCCGACGTAGGCTTGATCCTCACCCGACCATTCGACGGAAAGTTTATAGTCCCGAGAGAGCATTGCGGACTTGCTTTTCTTGGTAGGGTTTAGCGTCTTCACCGCTGGCACCGGACAAAATAACTGATCCCGGCTTTTTTGCATGTTTGAATTTCCGGTGACTGCCCTCCTGATTCACACGAACGTAGCTCGCCAATTTGTGGCAACGAAAAACACCTGTCTTGGCAGCAGATTGGCACCCATCAATTCGGCAACGCCCAATCGGGGCGGTTGCCCCTGTTTGGTGTCCAAAAGTGTCCAATTTTTGACCTTTTTGGTGCTTTCCAGTGAATCGCTGTGAATCGCAGTGATTTTAACGGATCACCCGCAGATCCTTTGTTCATGCGGCTCTGCGGCTTAAATAAAGGATGGGTTGGGTGGGACTCGAACCCACAACCAACGCCTTAAAAGGGCGCTGCTCTACCATTGAGCTACCAACCCGAAATTCTCCACGCGATTAGAAATGAAAACTCAGAAACGGGGTCCTGAAATCGAGTCGCACCTTTGGAACTTTGAAGCGCAATAATTCACAAAACCCCGTGGGACGCAAGAGTTGTTCCGCGTGCGATTTGCGGGTCCGATCAACCCCAGCGCGGCGCAGCCGCAACCGGCGAAAGGCCGGACGTCGTTTCAAAAGTGACGCGCCAACACAATCGCTGTGCCTGCAAGCACCTCTCTTCTTAACCGGCTTGTTCTTCGGCTTCGACTGCTTTGAGTTGCTCCGCCGACAAACGCGTGATGCGCACTCTCCGCAGGCCCGAAGCGTGCGTCTGCAGAGCTGTGACTTCGAAATCACCCAGCCGAATGCTTTCGTCTCGTTGCAGTGGATGCCCGGCATGACGGGAGATCCAGACTCCGACGGTTTCGCGCGGTTGAAAGTCGAAATTCCATCCAGTTTCCGCGCGGAGCTCACGAATGGGCAACGACGCGTCAACCACGATAGAGTTCTCGGTTTGATCGAAAATTGGTCCTCTCTCAATGTCCAGCTCGTCCCGAATTTCTCCCACAATTTCCTCCAGAACATCTTCAAAAGTGACGATGCCGAGCATGGCTTCGTTAATATCAATGACGACCGCGAGGTGCCGGCGTGACGAGCGAAAAAGCTCCATCATTGTAGGCAAAGGCGTCTGTTGGAAAAAGGTCAGCACAGGGCGGACGAGGGGCTGAAATGAGGACTTTTCGCCAAGCGCTTGAATTTGCCAGAGCCATTCCTTGATCAGGACCATGCCAAGCACGTTATCGAGGGATCCCTGGCAGACGGGGAACCGGCTGTGGCCGCTCTTCTGGGCGATCTTAAGATTCTCGTCGACATCCTTGTCCACCCAAAGCGCCACGACCTGAGTTCGGGTAAGCATGACCTGCTGAGCTGTGACATCGCGAAGACGCAGGGAGCGGACCATGATCTTGTTGATGAGCGCATCGCCCGGGTGGATGTGCCGGGAATGGCTGAGGACGTACTCGAGCTCGTCGGCGGAGAAAGCATGTTCGCTCTCGGACGCCGGCTCCAGTCCTGCCCAGCGCAGGAACATGTTCGCCGTGCCGTTCAGAACGTAGATGAAAGGGAAGAAGATGTAGTAAAAGACCAGGAGCGGCGCTGCGATCCAGAGGGAAACTCCGCGCGGGCGCTGGATGGCCAGTGATTTTGGGGCAAGTTCACCCAGCACAATGTGCAGGAAGGTGATGCAAAGGAATGCGGCAGCGAAGGATAGCGAGTGCTGTGTGCGTTCATTTGAGACGCCGGCCCATTCAAACACCGGCACGAGCCAGGAAGCGAGAAAGGGTTCTCCAAGCCAACCGAGGCCAAGGCTGGCTAGAGTGATCCCAAGCTGCGTGGCCGAAAGGCAAGCGTCGAGGTTGTTGACCGCGCGCAGAGCCATCGGCACCCGCCAGTCTCCCGTCTTAAGTAATGGCTTGAGCTGGCTCGCACGAATTTTTACGATGGCGAACTCCGCCGCCACAAAGAACCCGTTCGCGCAAACAAGGAGTAGAATGACAAGAAGCTGCCATCCGAGTTCAAATAACATCATTGGTAGAGCCTTCTCCGCGCTTGAATGATCGTTCCATTTTCATTTTTGCCGCGGGCAATCCAAACATAACCGGCTTTTTTTCGCCATAGGCGAAAATGTGGATTGGATTTTCTTGCGCCGCGCTGATATTTCCGCGCGACCATGCCTGACTTCGGCCGAGAAGACGCCATCTCCCTCTACAACGTGGACCGGTGGGGCGGGGGATATTTCACCGTAAACAAGAAGGGAAACGTTGTCGTTCTCCCCAACCGTTCGAACGACCAGAAGATTGATCTGATGGAGATCGTGGCGGAGGCGAAAGAGCGCAAGCTGGACTTTCCGCTCACCGTGCGCTTTCACGACCTGCTGCGTGATCGCGTGGAAACCATCAACAAGGCTTTCGCAGATGCGATCGAAACGATGGGTTATCACAACGTGTATCGCGGTGTGTTTCCGATCAAAGTCAATCAGCTTCGCGAAGTCGTTGAAGAAATTCTCGATGCCGGCAAGCGATGGCATTTCGGCGTCGAGGCTGGAAGCAAACCGGAATTGATGGCAGCGCTTGCGCTGCACAGCGATTTGGAAAGTTTGATCATTTGCAATGGCTACAAGGACACTGCTTTCGTCCGCAACGCGCTGCTCGGACGAAAGCTCGGGAAAACCGTCATCCTTGTTGTCGAGAAGCTTGAGGAGTTGACCCACATTCTTCAGGTCGCTTCGCAAATGCAGGTGGAGCCGCTCATCGGCTTTCGCGTGCGCCTGCTTTCGAAGGGTGCCGGGAAATGGGCGACGAGCGCCGGCGAGAATGCGAAGTTTGGCCTGTCGACTGCCGAGCTTGTCGCGGCCAGCGATCTGCTGACGCGTTCAGGCCTCGCCCACGCGCTTAAACTCGTGCATTTTCATGTGGGATCACAAGTGCCAGACATCGGCACAATCAAGCGCGCAACGAAGGAGGCAGCGCGCTTCTACTCCAAGCTCCAAAAGATGGGTCACGTACTCGGCTTCCTCGACGTGGGCGGAGGGCTCGGGGTGGACTATGACGGTTCGCGGACGACGTTCGACAGCTCCACGAATTATTCGCTCAATGAATATGCTCGCGACATCGTTTACAGCATCATGGAGGTCTGCGATGCCGAGGGCGTCCCGCATCCCACGATCGTGAGCGAAAGTGGCCGGGCTATTGTCGCGCACCATTCGGTTCTCATCGTCGAATCATTCGGCTCGATTGAAAAGAGCCATAATGGCGAGAGGGTGGAAGCGGCAGCGGACGATCCCCAGATCGTCCACGACATTATCGAAATTTGCGACAACCTCGGCCGAAAGAACCGCCTCGAGAACCTCCACGATGCCCACGAAATCCGCGAGCGAGCGCAAGCGATGTTCGATCTCGGCCTGCTCGATTTGCGGGCCAAGGGCCGGATTGAAACCGTCTATTGGCAGATCGCCGCGGCTGTCGTCGCGATGTTTCAGGGAATGCGGTATGTGCCTGAAGAAGTGAAGGAGATGGAGGTGGCGCTTGGCGACCAGTTCCTTTGCAATTTCTCGGTATTCCAATCGCTCCTGGATCATTGGGCGCTGGGGCAATTGTTTCCCGTGATGCCAATCCACAGGCTAAACGAGCTTCCTGACCGAAACGCGACCCTTGTCGATATCACCTGCGACTCAGACGGAAAGGTGAGCAAGTTCGTGGACTTGCAGGATGTGAAGGAGACGCTTCCCTTGCACCGTTGGGAACCGGGCGATCCTTATTATATCGGCTTCTTCCTCGTGGGAGCCTACCAGGACATCATGGGAGACATGCATAACTTGTTCGGCCGCGTGAACGAGATCCATATTTATTTGGATGAGGACGAGGATTGCGGTTATTACGTCGAAGAGGTTCTACCCGGCAGCACCATCGGCCAGGTCCTCTCCTTGACGCAGTGGGACACCAACGAAATCGCTCGCCGTGTGAAGGCGCAGGTGGACGCCGCGATCAAGAGCGACCGGCTTAAACCAAGTGAGGCGATGCGTTTGCTCGATGACTATGAGAAAAGTCTCTCTGCCTATACTTATTTGAATTTCGACGACCAGAAAAGGAAACGATGAGCCGTCACACCGGTCGTTACTGACTGGACTTTTGCGGGCCTGCTGTTGCCTGGTTTTTAGACAAACACAATTGGCGAGTATCCAGCTCATTCCCGGATACGTGGGGAAAAATCGTGCTTTTCAAGCGTCCTCCAGCCGCTACAAGGATTGCAGGGCCACGCGATGCAATTTAATCGAGGTGAGACATTCTGGGGTTATCTGCTGACCTGTGCCGATAGCGGCTGTGTGATTCGCGTCCTCGGGCAGAAAAGCTCCCGCTCGCGAACAAGATGAGCGCGTCCAAGAACACGAAAACGCTTGGGTTCCAAACGAATGTGACGGCGCCTGTGGGGCGATAGGCAACGAGGGCACGCGGACACGGATGGCGGACGTTTTCATTTCCTACTCGCGGAAGGACACGGCATTTGTCCGGCGGCTGAGCGACGCGCTGGAGCAGCGGCAGCGCGAGGCATGGGTCGATTGGGAAGGGATTCGGCCGACGGAGGAGTTCATGCTCGCGATCTACGCGGCGATCGAGGGGACCAACACGTTCATCTTCATTCTCACGCCCGACTCGGTCGGCTCGGAAGTGTGCGCCAAGGAGATTGCGCACGCTGCGAAGCACAACAAGCGGTTCATTCCGATCGTCCACCGCGAGATCGACGCGAAGTCGGTCCCGGAGACGCTCGCGAAGCTGAACTGGATTTTCTGCCGCGAGGCGGACGACTTTGCCGCAACCGTCGAATCGCTAATCGACGCGCTCGACACCGATCTCGATTGGGTTCGCGCCCACACGCGGCTGCTCACGCGGGCGATCGGGAGAGCAAAGGTAAAAACACGAGCTTCGTCCTGCGCGGCGACGATCTGCGCGCCGCGGAAAAATGGCTCACCGAAGCCGGCGCCGACAAGGAACGCCAGCCGACTCCGCTCCAGACCGATTACATCATCGCCAGCCGCAAATCCGCCGCGCGCCGGCAGCGGATCACGCTCGGCGCGGTCTCCTTTGGCGCGGTCGTCGCCGTCGGGCTGGCGATTCTCGCGCTGATTCAGCGCGGGGAAGCGCGCAAACAAGAGGGCATCGCCAAGGAAAATGCCGCGGAAGCGACCCGGCAAAAAGACGCCGCGCTCGAAACGCTGAGCCAGTCGGACTTCGCGCAAGGCACGCGGCTCATTGCCGATCAGCGGGCGGCACAAGCGCTGGCCTATCTGGGGCGCGCCGTCCGCTCGAACGGCAATCCCGCCGCCGCGGCGCGGATCGGCTCGCTGTTGATCGAGCGCGTCTGGCCGCTGCGGATCGAATCGCCGCACGCCGACGCGGTGAAGACGTTCTTCAGCCCGACGGGCGCGCATGCCGTCGTGGTCCTCGCCGATGGCAGCGCGGAGATTCGCGAGAATGCCACGGCCAAGCCGCTTTCGCCGCGAATTCACCTCGAGGCTGGCGTGGACGTGGCGTGTTTCAGCCCGGATGGCGCGCGCGTCGTGCTCGCCGGCGACGGTTGGAAAGAGGGCGAGCCAAACGAGCCAGTCCCTCTCGCGATTCAACTGTGGGAAACGAATCGCGGCCGCGCAATCGCCGAGCCCGCGCGGTTCGAAGGTAGTGCGGGCGAGGAAACGCTCGTCTTCAGCCCGGACTCGCGCTTTCTCGCGATCACAGGCGTCGGCCAAAGAATGCTTGTCTGGGATGCGCAGACTGGCCGCGAGTTGTGCCGGCTCGAGGGTGGGGGCGCACCGCAATTCAGCAGCGACGGCGAGCGCGTGGCGATCCGGGCATCCGCGAGTGCTGATAACGGCGAGGCCGCGCAGGTGTTCGAAACCCGAACGGGCAAACCCACCGGAGCGGCCATCAAGCCGCCCGACTACTCGATGCTCGGGGGTATCGCATTGGGCCCGGACGGACTGCATATCGCCGCTGCCTTCAACACGTCGGAAGGCGAGGGCTACGGAGGATCGGAGCAGGTCTGGGAGGTCGCGACCGGCAAGCCGGTAACTCCGCCGATGGAACATGAGAGCTGGGTTGAGCGGCTCGCGTTCAGCCCGGGCGGGCAATGGCTGCTCGCGCTGGGCCACTCGGAAAAGCGCGCGTCTGGGATGCGGGGACTGGCAAGCCCGTGACCGGCTGGCTGAAAAATCCCGGCGCCGATGGGCTCATCGCCGCGACGTTCAGCCCGGACGGACAGCGCGTGGCAACGGTCGCGGAGGGCGACAGTGTTTATATTTGGGACCTCGCAACCGGCGCGAAGACGCTGCAATCGCTCGAGATCGCCGGCGTTACGACAGCGCAGTTCAGCCACGATGGCCAGCGCTTGATCGCCGGCGGCACAAACGGAGTTTCGCGCCTCGTCTGGAACCTGACGGGCGCTTCCGCGCAGCCGCTCTCGCTTCCGGGAAGGGCGCCCGTCCAGCACGGTTTCATGCTCGCAACTTTCGAGTCCGACCGCTTCCGCGTTTGGGACATCCGCTCGGCGAAGATTCTGCTCGAGTCTCGGCTAGAGGCGCTGACAGGAGCCGGGCAGGGAGAGCTCGCGAGCGGCAGTTTCAGCGCCGATGGCAACCGTCTAGTCGTTCGGACCGGGCTTGGCGCGCGGCTCTGGGATTTGCCGAGCGGCAAGGAGCTCCCGAGGCTTGCCGAGGCTCGGCTGGTCGAATTGAGCCGCGACGGATCGAGGATTCTCTGCACCGACAAGACCGCGAAAATCTGGGACGCGGAAAGCGGCCGGCTCTTGCTCGAAATCAAGCCGCCTGAAGGCGCCGAGAGCATCGCTGTATCGAAGTTGTCGCCGGATGGCCGGCTGGTGGCGGTCAGTTCGAAGAGCGGAGAGACGGCGGGCGTCGCGCAGCTTTGGGATGTCGAGAGCGGCAAACCGGCCTCGCCGCCGATGCGGAAAACCGGCTTCGTGGACGCGCGGTTCAGCGGCGACGGCGAGCTCCTCGCAACGGCTGGGAACGGCGTCCAGGTCTGGAATGCCGCGATGGGTGCGCCATTGATCGATCCCGTCAAGCCGCCGGAGCGCATCTATTATCAGAGCGTGGAATTCAGCCCCGATGGCCGGCGAGTGCTCGCCGCCGGCTCCGGCGGCCCTGAAGGCACGTGGGGCTTGACCGCGATTGTGGATGCGGCGATCGGCCTCTTGCTGGCCGATGCGTGCACCGACGAATTCGGGCGGCGCGCGGCGCACTTCAGCCCGGATGGCTGCCTGCTCGCCGAGGAGGGGGAGCCGGTCCGAGTCTGGGACATCGCGCCGCCCGGAAAGGGGCCGGCGTGGCTGGCGGACCTCGCGGAAGCCGTGAGCGGCTGCGCGCTGACTGCCGCGGGAACGCTGGAAGTGTTGCCAGATCGCGCAAAACGTCTCGTCGCTGTCCGGGAGCAACTGGCGAAGCAGCCCGCGGATGATCGCTGGGCGCAGGTTGCACACTGGTTTCTCGCCGAGCCACGCGCTCGCACGATCTCGCCGTATTCGCAGGTGAAAGTGGCCGATTACGTCGAGCGCCGCGTAAAGGGGAACACGATTGAAAAATTGGAGCAGGCGCTGGCCGCCTCGCCGGCCGAGCCACTGGCTCGCGCGCTGCTCGGCGTGAAGATGCTCACGGACTCACCCGATCCTCACGCGCTGGCCCCGGGCCGATGGCGAAACGCTTTCCGCGACGAAGCTGGCTCCGGAGAATGCTGCCGTCTGGCGGGCGCGCGCAAAGGTGCTCACCACGCTCAAGCGTCCAACCGAAGCCGCGGCCGCCGCAAAGAAGGCAGCCGATCTGTCGAAGCCGGTACGCTGAACGGCTTCCTAGCGCTCGATAGCGGATGCACTCGCGCGAGAGGGGAGCACAGGCGCCTCCGACGATGGGGCGAGGCATTTATGGGAAGCAGAAGGCGGAGAGCTCTTGGCCAGCTATAGAGGCCATACGGATCATGTCCGAGTGCGCGATTCGGCCCCGATGGGAAGCGGGTTCTCACTGGCTCGTCCGACGGGGCGCGAAATTGAAGTTCTCGCGAACTCAGAGCGTCAAACAATTGAAAGCAAATTGCGCCAGTTCGCGAGCCTCAAAGACGATTACTCCCTTCTTTTGCGCCGGCTGCTCAGAACTACTTCAGACCGAACAGTTGATCCTAACGGTATAATTACACAAAAACAATTGGCGTCCGAGCTCATTTCCCAGGGTGGCGACCACGATGCTATTCAGCGGGCCTACAATCTGGACCACTGGAACCCGTTGGTGCACTTGGCCGTGGCAGAGTTTGAAGAAGACCCCGAGGCGGCCGACTGGTTGCGCCGCTATTCTCTCGGCCGATTGCCAGATGATCCCGTCCTCGAACGCCAGGCGGCCGACATGCTTCGCAAGCAGCAACAGCCGGTATTGGCGTTGGGGTTTGTCGATCGCGCGCTCAAACACGCTCCGCAAGACGCCGCTGCGCTCGCGCTTCGTACGCAATTCCGAAAGATTTGAACCGTTTAGCAGCCCGTCGGTATTTGCCGATCGAGCGAGGATTTCGCGCAGCCGGGGTGTTTGAAAAAGTGATTTCCGCTTCAACGGGCTGCTAAAAACTGCGCTGCGCGCAGCGAAATGTGATCCTCGTGGGCTTGCCCTCGGCGTCTTCTTCCATATCTCCAACGTCCTTCCGGAGGTGATCAGTGCGGCGAGCGACCAAGTTCTCTGCGCGCCCCATTCCTGTATGGACTTCTGTGAGAGTATGCTAATTTCCGCAGGATTGTGAGAACGCCACTTTACGACCGTCATCTTGCCGCAGGAGGAAGGATGGTGGATTTCGCGGGCTGGGAAATGCCTGTGCAATACACTGGAATCCTCGATGAACACCGGACGGTGCGGGAGGATTGTGGGGTATTCGACATCTCGCACATGGGCGAGTTCTTTGTCCGGGGACCGAAGGCGTCTGAATGGCTCGACTCGCTGCTTACGAATCGAGTGCCGGCCCTCGATATCGGCGAAGCACAGTATTCACTGATGCTTAACGAACGAGGCGGGGTCATCGACGATCTTATAGTCTACCGGACCGGAGAGCAGGAGTTTCTGCTCATTGTCAACGCAGCGAAGATCGATGAGGATTTCGCGTGGCTCAAGAGACACAGCGAGCCACTTTCCGAGCAACTTATTGAGCTCATCAACTGCAGCGACGCTTATTCGGCTCTTGCTGTTCAAGGTCCACGGTCGCCGGAGGTTTTCTCAAAAGTGTTCTCTTCGGGATGGGAGGACCGGAAAAACCACATCTTCGAACTCGCCGGCAAGAGTCCGGCCGTCGTGCAAAGCTCACTATCCGACAATTGCGGGTCGCGCATCTTTGCGGCAACGACAGGCTACACTGGAGAACTGGGATTCGAGGCGATCGTTCCCGCCGACGAAGCCGAGCATTTCTGGGAGCTCTTTCTTGCCGTCGGCGCCAAGCCTTGCGGCTTGGGCGCGAGAGACACGCTGCGGCTTGAAATGTGCTATCCGCTCAATGGTTCGGATCTCTCGCCGGATCATACCCCGCTCGAGGCGGGGCTTGGCCCCTTTGTTGATCTCGGCAAAGAGAAGTTCACTGGCCGCGATGCGCTCCTGGAGCAAAAAGCCAATGGCGTGCAAAAGAAGCTTTCGGCGATCCGCGTTCAGGAAAAATCGCCGCCGATTCGATCGCATTACGCGGTATTGGCCGGCGGAAGAAGCGTGGCTGAAACCACCAGTGGCGCACTGTCGCCAAGCCTCGGCTGTGGCATTGCGTTGGCCTATCTCCCATTCCCGCTTGCCAAGGCCGGACAAGATTTGGAGATTGAAGTCCGCGGCCGCCGCTATCGAGCCGCCGTCGTCAAGAAGCCATTTTACAAGCCAAGATCATGAATGTTCCCGAGGATTTGAAGTTCGCCGAAACGCACGAATGGATCCGTGTAGACGGAGATATTGGCACAGTGGGGATCACGGACCATGCGCAAGCTGAACTCACAGACATCGTCTTCGCCGAGCCTCCTAAAATCGGAGCGAAGTTTTCCGCTAAGGACCCATGCGCGGTTGTCGAATCAGTCAAGGCGGCGAGCGACATCTACGCACCGGTATCCGGAGAAATCATAGAGGCCAACGCGTCCCTGTCCGATAATCCCTCGCTGCTTAATACGGATCCCTACGGGGAAGGATGGATCTTCAAAATAAGGATCGCTGATCCCTCCGAACTCGACGGCCTGCAGAGTGCTGTGGCCTATCGCGCGCAGATCTCTAAATGAGCGCGTCGCCGTTCGTCCGCAGGCATATCGGACCCTCGCCTGAGGACATTGATGAAATGGTCCGCGCTGTTGGCGCGGGGTCGCTTGACAATCTCATCGATCAAACGGTTCCGGAAAGCATCCGCCTGCGAGCTTCGCTGAATTTGCCCGCGGCGCGTTCAGAGGACGCTGCGCTTCGCGATCTGCGCGCGATGATGGAAAAGAACGAAGTGCGTCAGTCCTTGATCGGGATGGGCTATACAAATTGCCACGTTCCGGCGGTGATTCGCCGGAACGTTCTGGAAAATCCGGGTTGGTACACCGCTTACACTCCGTATCAGGCGGAGATTGCGCAGGGACGCATGGAGGCCCTGCTGAACTTCCAGACAATGGTTTGCGACTTGACCGGAATGGAAATTTCGAACGCGTCGCTGCTCGACGAATCCACGGCTGCCGCGGAAGCAATGACGATGGCGCACGCGATCAAGGGCGGCGGGGCGTTCTTTATCGCCGACGATTGCCATCCCCAGACTATCGCGCTCCTTCGCACACGAGCCGAGCCGCTCGGAATCCGGCTGATCATCGGACCAATTTGGGACTTCACATCGGAGTCAGTGTTCGGCGCCTTGATCCAGTACCCTGCGACGGATGGCGTCATACACGATCTCGGTCCGATCATAAAACGTGTGCATGCGGAGGGCGCCCTCGCGATTGTGGCCGTCGATCTCCTCGCGCTGACCTTGATCAAACCTCCGGGTGAGTATGGAAGCGACATAGTCGTAGGTTCCTCGCAGAGATTCGGAGTGCCCATGGGGTATGGCGGCCCTCACGCTGCCTTCCTATCGACGCGCGATGAGCACAAGCGCCGTATGCCCGGACGATTGGTCGGCGTTTCGCGAGACGCGCAGGGACGTCCCGCGTTGCGGCTTACCCTGCAAACCCGTGAGCAGCACATTCGCCGCGAAAAGGCGACAAGCAATATTTGCACTGCCCAGGTGCTGCTCGCAGTGATGGCCTCGATGTATGCGGTCTATCACGGTCCGCAAGGGTTGAAGTCCATCGCGGAAGGAATCCATCGGATGACCTGCCGGCTCGCGGGCGCTCTAAGGGAACGTGACTGGGCCGTGCATCCTGGCCCGTTCTTCGACACTATTCGCGTGTGGCTCGCGGGGGACCGCGCGGATCACCTGCTTGAGCGCGCGAACGCGCATGGCGTGAACATTCGCAAGCTGGATGACCATGCGATCAGCCTTACTCTTGATGAAACAACGCAGGACATCGCCTCGCTCCTGCCGGTTTTCGACCTCGAACCCGCGGCGCTTGCGTTCGATCCGATTGAAGTGATCGGAAGCGGTCTAAGAAGAGAATCTGACTTCCTTCGCCATCCCGCATTTAACCGTTTTCACACGGAGACCGACCTCTTGCGTTACATCAAACGCCTCGAGTTCCGCGATCTGTCGCTGACTACTTCCATGATCCCGCTCGGATCTTGCACGATGAAGCTCAATGCCGCGGCGGAAATGTTGCCGGTGACCTGGGAGAAAGTTGCAGGCATTCACCCCTTCGTGCCTGTTCATCAGGCGAGGGGATACCAGGAACTCTTTGGGCAGCTCGAGCGATGGCTCGCCGAAATCACGGGCTTCGCTGCCGTTTCCTTGCAACCCAATGCTGGTTCTCAAGGCGAATACGCGGGCCTCCTCGCAATCCGCGCGTATCATTGTTCACGCGGGCAAGCGGGGCGCAATATTTGCCTCATTCCGACTTCCGCGCATGGCACAAATCCAGCGAGCGCCATGATGGCAGGATTTCAGGTTATTGCGATTGCGTGCGATTCCTCAGGGAACATCGATCGTGGAGATCTTGACAGAAAGATTGACGCGCATCGGGAAAATCTTGCCGCTTTGATGGTGACTTATCCGTCCACGCACGGAGTTTTCGAGGAATTCATCGAGGAGGTCTGCGCGAAGGTCCACGCTGCCGGGGGGATGGTTTACATGGACGGCGCCAACATGAACGCGCAGGTTGGCCTTTGCCGGCCTGCGGACATCGGAGCGGACGTTTGCCACCTCAATCTTCACAAGACCTTTTGCATTCCGCACGGCGGTGGTGGGCCTGGCGTCGGCCCGATTTGTGTCGTCCAATCGCTCGCACAATTCCTGCCCGGTCATTCCATCGTTAGAATCGGCAGGGCGCATTCTCTCGGGGAAATCTCCGAGGCCCCCTGGGGAAGCGCGAGCATTCTGGTGATCTCGTGGATGTTCATCGCGATGATGGGAGGGGACGGCTTGCTGGAAGCGACAAAAGTCGCGATCTTGAACGCGAACTATATCGCCGCACGCCTCTCGTCACATTTTCCGGTTCTTTACAAGGGCCGCAACGGGCGGGTCGCGCACGAGTGCATCCTCGACATCCGCGAGTGGAAGCAGCGGGCAGGCATCGAGGTGGAGGATATTGCCAAACGGCTAATCGACTACGGATTCCATGCGCCAACTATGAGCTGGCCGGTTCCTGGTACACTTATGATTGAGCCGACTGAGAGCGAATCGAAAGGAGAACTCGATCGTTTCTGCGAGGCAATGATCTCCATCCACGGCGAGCTATGCGCCATTGAACGAGGTGAGCTTTCGCGCACGGACAATCCCCTAAAGAATGCGCCCCACACCGCCGCGGCGGTAACGTCAGATTCCTGGGCACATGCCTACGGTCGCGAGTTGGCTGCGTATCCTGCGCCGTGGTTGAAGGAGCATAAGTTTTGGCCGGCGGTATCGCGCATCGATAACGTTTATGGTGATCGCAATGTGTTTTGTTCCTGCCCGCCAGTCGAAGGCTTCGACTGATTAGTTCGGAACCAAGGACTGGGCTTCCGAAAGCTTCTTGAACTCCGGATCATTCTCCCATGAAGAGAATGCCGGATCGGCAACGAAGGCTTTGCGAATGGAGGGACCGCCGAACTTGATCGCCTGACCGGCTGCTTCATAGAATTCCTTCTTCCGGTTCTGCACAAAGCAAGCGCGCGCAAGCAGGAGATAATTCTGAACATTCGAGGTTTCGACCAGAGTGAGGCGTTTGGCAGCATCCAGGGTTTTCGGAACTTCATCGTGTTCCTCGTAATACTTGATGATGAACCTCAACATGTCCGCATCGTCCGGGAAGTCGTTTAGCGCCTGATCAATCAAGGGGCCGGCTTTGTTCGTCTCCCCAACGCTTGAATACAACTCGATCAGGCGGCGCACGGTTTCCCGGCTTTTCGCCTGATAAGCCCGCTTTTCGAGCAGCACGCGGATCTCCGCCTCAGTCTCCTTACGCTTTTCAGCAAAAAGCCGGAGGCGCCATAGATCGGCGCTATTCGGATCATCTTCAAGAGCCTTGTCGCAAATTTCGATGGCCTCGTCAAATTCACCTTGATCCCAAAGATAGGACATAAGGGCAGCGATCGCTTCCGCATTGCCAGGCCATAGAG
The DNA here is from genome assembly GCA_963810765.1 of uncultured Verrucomicrobiae bacterium. Lineage (GTDB taxonomy): Bacteria > Verrucomicrobiota > Verrucomicrobiia > Chthoniobacterales > Terrimicrobiaceae > DASTFP01. The sequence goes on along the minus strand of CAWEOV010000001.1, from coordinate 112,194 downwards.
TGAGCGCCTCTCGATAGGCGCGCTCGGCCTCCGCAGACATTCCGCGATGTCTGTAGATGTTTGCGGTGGTTTGGCGCAATTTCGAGAATGAACGCTGAGCATCGAAGTCCCTTTTGAAATTAGGGTCGCCAAGGAGGCGCGCTGAATAATCCTTCCAATAGGCGAAGTCTCGTTCCACGGCCTCCTTTGGAAGAGCCTCGACCCTCGTCCTGTTGAGCTTGTAGATCAGCCCGTGCGGTATTGCGTAGTCGTACGTCCAGCGAATTGGGAAGCTCTCTTCGATGAAGAAATCGTGTTCATCACGATTCTTTTCCCAGAGCCATCTTAGAATCACGCTAAAGAATTCGACGCCTTCTCTGTCTGCTGAACTTCCGCTCTCCTGCCCCTTGATTTTGGCCACATTGACCAATTCCTGCACCGTATCGAATTCGGTCGGCAAGATTAAAGGTTTCGAAGGGTATGTGTTCTCGCGGCCAAGCCATCGCTCGAAAGCATTCGAGGGCTTCGGGCGCGCTGCAGTGTAATGATCCCGCAGGTATTTCATGTAGTTCCGTTCACCCAGTGCATTCTGCGTGATGATGTAGAGATCGCGTCGGTCGAAGGACGGATCGCGCTTGTTTTTGGATGGTTGCGGGCTCTCGCCGAAGATCATGTAAGTCGGAACGAAGCGTCCGGGATCGGTGCCTCCGATCATGACGCTTCCAGGTGGCAAATCCTTCAGCATATCGTGTCCAAACATCCATCCGAACCAATGATTCCTCTGACTGCAGGAGGCCTCGCTTCCACTGAAGGTGAAGATGGGCAGGACGAGCAACGCCGGGGCCAGCCAGAACGCGTAGGCGCGACTCTCCATCAATCTATAAATTAGGAGGCCGGCGCCGAGTCCCGAGAGCGTGGCGAAAATGAGGTTGGTGTAGGTATGAAACGGCATCTGCGTCCACCAGTCGGCGTTGTCGATCTTTGAATTCGCCGTCAGAGGCTGGAGAAAGGCCGCAAGCACAAACGCGAGGTGCAAAAAATAGATCCAGACTCTCTTGGGAAGCGGGAATCTGAACAGAAAAAGGAACGAGGCAAAATATCCGATCAATCCCACAATCGAGAAGGCCTTGACGAGTTGCCGCCAGAAGAAGCCGATCCAAAGCTGACTACTCTTAAGCCCGCTTGGTCCGATCGTTGCCCGGCTTTCTTCTATCACGGCTTTGGATTGCGAAGTTCCCATGAGACGGCCGAGCGACTTCACGGTGACGTCGGAAAGGCTCCCTGGATATTGAGAGCGGTTGATCGAAAAGAAAAATCCCTCGGCATCCCGCGTATATCCCCAATTCATCGGAGGATTTGTAGCAGAGGCCAGGGGCATGTAAGCGTAGGGGAGAAGTCCCGCCGCGACGGCTATGGGAAGATAGGCGATTAGTCTCCAGCGGACGCGGAATTTTCGCAGCCAAACAAAAAGGCCGAATGCGAGAGCAACGCAATAGAAAAACCTGATGGCAGTCTTGAGAACAGCGAAGTCCTTCGACAAGATGGCAAACCCCAGATAGCCGAGGAGAAGGGTCAACATGCCGGCAAAAAACCAGTCAACAAACATCCGGGGCCGAAGCAAAAGAATAAGGAGATACGGGAGAGGCGCCAACGACAGGGTCAACTGATGATTGCTGAACGAGAGCGCGAGAGCAAAAAAAGCTCCGAGCATCAGTCCATCACTCGTGGGATGATGCACCCATGAATAGCACAGAATGAGAAACACCGCGATCAGAAGAGCATGTAGTGCGTAAACTTCCGCGATGACGGCTTGCGACCACATCGATTGGCTGAAAGCCAGCATCAGGGAAAAGGCTAACGCGACAAGATGTGGCAGCAGTCTCGCCCTGCCCCCTAGCAGCTCCCCGTAACACCATCTCTGGATGCTGGAGATCAATGCGGCGCAAAGGCCGACGGCCGCCGCAGCGCACAGGCCGCTAAAGATTGCAACCTCCCATGCGGCGTTGCCGAGGGGGAGAAGAACGAAGAGCCAGTTTAGCAAAGTCCACAACGGATATCCGGTGGGATGCGGAACTCCAAAATGCTGTGCGGCGACAAGGAATTCTCCTGAATCCAGCAATGTGACATTCGGCGCGGCAGACCATGCGTAAACCGCAAAGCTGGCGAGCGCTGCGACCAACCCTGTCATCCAGTCCCATTTCTGCAAGGTGTGCGTACGAACTCGGCTGCCGCGGGAGTCAAGGTATTCAGTGATCGTTCCTGTCACAAAAAAAGATCGGGTTCCCGCGAATGGCGCGAAGGGCCAATCTCAAAGGGCCCGGCGAACGCCGGCTTAAATTCATGCAATCTCATTTTTTGAAGATCGCAAGTTGGAGTACGCGCCACACGGCTTCGACAGCGATTCCAAGGGTCATCTTTGTCTGGCCTTCACGGCGTTCGGTGAAAACGATCGGCACCTCGACCAATCTTGCGCCCGATTTCCAAAGAAAGAAGTGTAGCTCCACCTGAAAACCGTACCCTTCGGTGGTGAAGCGATTCCAGTCCAGATCACGCAACGCGGCGCAGCGTATGGCCTTAAAACCGCTCGTGACGTCGGTCAGAGGCAGACCAGTTAGAGCACGCACCAATCGCGATGCGCCGAGACTCAGAAAAAGCCTATCCTGCGGCCAATTCATGACCCGCACTCCGCCCGAATAGCGCGAGCCAATTGCCACGTCAGCCCCGTTCTCGAGCGCCTGAATCAGTCGCGGAATGTCCGCAGGATCGTGGGATAGGTCAGCATCGATCTGGATGCAGGTATCGAACCCTCTGGCCATGGCCCAGCGAAAGCCCTCCTTATAGGCGCTGCCAAGCCCGAGCTTGCCCTCACGCTTCACAAGATGTACGCGGCGTTCGAACGCGGGGTGGGATCGAACGGCCTTCGCCGTATGATCGGGCGAGTTGTCGTCGACGACAACGATTTCCAACGAAGGGTTTGCAATGAGGGTTTTTTCCAAAATCGTGCCAATCCCGGAGGCTTCGTTGTAAGTCGGAATGATAACCAGAACCTTCCCTGAAGGAGATTGGCGCAAGTCACTCGGGGCGGTTGCGGCTTTTTCGGGCGGCGGGCCGGCGTGCAGCAAGAAAGTCTGCCAGCCCTCCGGCAGACGCGAGAGCTTCTTGGCAATCAGGAGGACAACGACAGCAAGCCAGCCCGCAAGGCTTGTCCAGACACAGACGAAATACCACCACGGTGGCCGGAAGGCTAAAAGGATAGTGTCCGCCGTGCCATCTAGCCGAATCGCAAGAAGAGCGCCGTACGCCCCTGCGATCTGAAGAGCGCGCCCTGCTTGCGTCGCCTTCCAGTCGGGATGAAAAGCCTCGGGGATGACGAGCCAGCCTGTTTCCGCGGGCGGATCGACGACGATCTCCTGGACGTTCCTGCGCTCGACGGTTTCCGGAGGAATCTTCCTAATGCGCTGAACAGAAGCGGGATATTCATTCAATCTCACCAGACCTTCTTCGTCGCCGAAGGATGTCCGTCGGCTCACCGCGAGGAGTCCGCGTTCTGCCACCCTAAGGCTGTTGCTGGCGGTCCCTGTCGCCTGCTCGTCGATGACGACGAAATTCTTTGCGAAGGCGGCGGGATAGTAGTTGTCCGTGTTTTCAAGAACGACGAAATGTTCGTTTTCAAGAACGGGCGACATCAACGACCGCAGCGTATCTTGGAGACCGCCTGGCGTGTCCGGATCCTTCTTGTCGATTAGCAGATGCGAGACACCGGCGATATCCAGAAACGTCGTGAAGTCTTCCCTCGATAAGAAAGAGGCCTGCTGCAATTCCGCAACGCCGCGTAACATGAACTGGCCACCGAATGCTTCCGTCACCAGCCCTCGTCCTGAAAGAAGCGGAGTGAGCAAATAAAAATAGCGGCCCGAATACGGAGCGATTCGGCCTGGAAGGCTGGCCGTCTGGAGAAAATTCTGCGCGGCAAGGAAATCGTCAAACGTCTGGCGGTTCATAGGGCCCTTAAAAAACGAGGGCACAGCGCTTGCGGAGTCCGCGGAAGCCAACCCAAGCAAAGCCGCAGCTGCCGCCAATCGAGCGCCGCGCCGGGGCATTTCGCGGATGAGAATGTTCGCCGCAAGGCCGGCCGCAACGGAAAAGCAAAATACGCCGCCCATTCCGAAAAAGTCGTGCGGTGCACGAATGTCGCCGTAGAGCGGAAGCTTTTCGATCAATCTGAATCCCGGAATGCAAAAATACACGAGAATCGCGAGAGCGGCGAACCAGGGCCGAGCAGGAAGAGACCCGGGCACGATGATCCAGATTGCCACCCCTTGCAGAACGAGCAGTCCCCAGGAAATCGCTACTGCCGGATCCCACGCCGAATCCGCGTGGGAAAGAAAAGCGAACTGACCAGACAAAGCCGTATTGACGCCAAGGCCGAGCCAATGCGCGAGAAATGTCAGTGCCATGAAAAGCCGGAAGACCGTCGCCTCCGAAGTCTGCCACGCGGGCCGTCTTCGAGAAAAAAACAATGCCGTTGCGCATGCAAGGCCGGCGATACCAAGGTACAAAGCATTCGTGCGGACTTCGGTCTGTGCCGAGACTCGCGCTCCGGTCAAGCGGCTTTCGCGGTCCATCCACGAGAGCACAGACTCGGCAGAATAACCTTTCTGCCATGCGGAAAACGGACCGAAGTCAAACTTGGCGATGAAGCGGGTCTCTCGAAGAGAAGGAAAGTTTGGAAGTCCGCCGAGTATTAGAAAGGTGCCAGCGCAGAGAAGAACATTTCGTCGCGAAGGCGGGGTGAAATGCGCACGGGCCATCCAAACCCATAAGGCGAATGCAGCAAGCAGCGGCAAGGCGAGAACGGCGATTTTTGCATAGGCCAGCACGAGCAATGAATTTGCCGTCGCGCAGAGAATCGCACTCCAAGCGCTCCTTTGTTCGAGGAAAACCAGAATGCTTAGGAACGCAACGGGGATCATGGCAAAGGCGAGGACGTTGGCGACGTGCTCGACATGCCCAAGCCGGATAAGAATTGCCGGAGCGAATAGATACGCAGCTCCGCAGGAGAATGCCGTCCAGCCCGAGCCCGGACACAAACGCCGGATGAAGGCAAACATCGTCAGCGGACAAAGGAAGAGAAATGCGAGTGCAGCAAGCTTGGCTCCTGAATAAGGTCCCGCCACGAGCACGCTTGTGAAGAGAGCGAGGTTCGTAAGCGCCCCAAGGGAAGCAAATGCGAGCGAACAACCTTGAAGATAGTTCGGTGTCCACCATGGCAGGCCGTGAACTGACGCCGCAGCATTGGCGTAATCGGCAACTTTTGCGTAGTTGGCTAGAAGTTCCTGGTTCGAAGGAGGCTGTCGCAGCCAGAAAAAGCCGAGGATACTGACGAAGAGGCAAGTGATGGCCAAGAGAGCCTGGGCGGGGCGCGACATGAAGAGCTTTACATGGGCAATATCTTCGGTGGCAAAGCAGCCTTTGCCGGCAGTAAGCGAGCGCATGGCGGCATCTTCAACGCTCGCCGCGATACGGTTTAAGACTCCCGCCGCGCAGGCCACTCGCTCGCCCAATGCGAGCTCGAGCCTCCTGGACGATGGGCGCAGCGACCTGCCGCCAGGAGAAGCGCCGGCTAAAGTCCTCCTCCGGCAAAAATCTCTTCCGCGCGCGGCCAAACTGGATCACGGCGTTTGCGAAGTCTTCGTCATCCACGGCCAGATGAATGCCGGGACGCCCTCCAAATTCCAGGCGGAGCGCTTCGAGCGGAAAAGCGACGATCGGCAGGCCCAAGCAGCGGTACTCGAGAAACTTGAAAGTAAAGATACGAATAATTTCGCGCATGCCGTGATGAAGCTCCAGCGTTCCGTAAAACAACGCCAGAGGCGCCTCACCACAAATCGACCTCCGAATATCCTTGGCCGCTGCGAAATCTTCATCGCCCACCGAAAGAAAACGCTCGTGAATTCCCTCGCGAATCACACAGATTTTCAACCCTGCCTCTTCTCCCACACGCTTGGTAATCTCCTGCGCCATGGTGGGAGTCACCACAAAGATCCTGTCGTGGAGCGCCGCCAGGCGGCACTCGAGTGATTGCAAGAGACGATGCCAAAGCGGCGGGCGGGCAGGCTTGCTCCAAAAATAAAAGCTCAGAAAATCGGCTAAAGCTATTACGCTGGGAACACGAGCAAGCTTTGCTGCGAGGTAGACAGGCAGGGCGAGGACGGAATTGCGGCAGATGAGGAGTCCGGGATTCATGCGCCGGATACCTCGTAGTAAGACGAAAAGATAAAGAAAGCTGAAAAGCGCGTATCGAAGCGTTCGATGCGGCGCGCTTCTATGCATCTGAAACGGTCGAAACGGATAGAAACGCACCCCGATAGCGCGCCGGGCGTCCCGTAAAGAGGCATTGCAGGGCATTACCGCGACCGGATCCAGGCCGGCAGCCTTCAACTCGTGAAGGATGGCGAGGTTGCCGCTCGTGCCGCCTCCGCTCAGGGGCCATACCGGCTCATGACAACAGAAGAAAATCGTGCATGCACTCGGGCGTCTTCCCGAACTCGACGCACTGAAGGGGAGCACCGAACTCGCTGCGGAGGAGGCAGGCACGTGGTCTAATGGTCCTGAAGCTTGGCCGGCAGTGCGGTCGAATTGCTGCGCGCGCCAGAGAGCGGCATATCATGCGGATCCACGGAGGCGGCCTTGGATTTTTTCAGCCGGGTTGTGAAGACAGCCTTCATAGACAGCGAAGCCTACTCGTATCCTCCTCCGGGTAAAGCGCAACCGCAACCGTGGCACGCCCAGACGAATCACCGGCTATCTTGCTTCGATCGAGGCGCTGCGCACGGACCTCGGCCTCGCGCCCGGAGAGTCCGTTCCGACCGGCGATCCGGAGCGCACACTCGTGCCGCTGGCCCGCCCGGCAGCGCCAGCAAATGCTCGCCACGATACCGGAGGAAGCCGTTTCCAAAATGTTGGCGTTGGCCGACGTCCGGAAAAGAGACCTGGTTTGCGACTTAGAGGCTAGGCTGCGGCGACGGTCGAATCGTAATCGCAGCGGAAAAATCAGTTTCGAAAAAGGGCACGCGCTAGAGATCTCCAATCGCCTTGGTCCAGGCCGTTTGGCTGATCGGAAAATCTCCAGGTTTGCCAACCGGCCGCCCGTGCAGGTAAGATGTCATTGTCTTCGCGATCTCCGATGATTAGCGTCTCCGATTCTCGAAGGCAGCGGTTTTGCAGGCGAGCGCGGAGAATTTCAAAAACGTGAGGATTTGGTTTACTGAAGCCATGCTCGAACGACCAAAACATGAGATCGGGTTGAAATAGCGACAAATCCAATCCGACCGCATTCAAGGCCAGCTCAAGTTCCCTTGGTGTGTAAGCTTGCGCATTCGAGGCAATGCCTAGCAGAATGCCGCGCTCGATACATTCCCGAAGGACAGTCGCACAGCCAGGCACCACCCGGAGCGATCGGAAAAGCTGAGCATGGTTAAATAGGAACGCATCGACATTCGCGCGTGGCAACGCATCGAGTTCCGGCAGAGCGCGGTTCATCACCGTCGGCCAGTTGACCTCCGGAAAGAGAATTCCGCGTCCTCGGGCCTCCTGATGGTCTTTGGAGACAATTTCGCGACACCGAATGCTAAGCTGCTCAAGGGTGAGCGCAGGAACTTTGCCGAACACGCTCCGGAAAAGGTCGCCCCAGCGTTGCTCAATGCCCGCGGGCTCTTCGCGGATTTCGAGCAACGTCCGATAAACGTCGCAAATGATGGCCTTGACGCGTTTCATTCCTCGCCGAAAAGAATTGGATAGAGGAAATTGGTGCCGAGTCGCTGCGCGATTGAATCACGCTGAGCACGCTCGACGGGATGGATGCCAAGGGGGCGGCTGGGAATAGCGGCGACCGCTTTCCAAAACTGCGTCGCGTACGCTTTTCCGCCGATGACCGCCTCAGCACGGTCCGGCCACTGCATCGCGTCGAGCCGCCCAGCTTGCGCCAGGATCCGCCATTGTTGCAGAAAGGGATTGAATTGGCTACAGGCCCCCCAGGATGTCTCCGGCGCAATTGCCAGCACCTCCAATTGACCGGAGAGCGTCAGCCTGCTGAACGGAATCGGTTCGCCGTTCAACAAATCGAGAAGCGACGGGCGGCCGGCCAGACGGCGGCATATTGAGGGCATCGCTGATTTCCAATCTCGCCAAAGCTTCTGTTGCCGAACGCGCTCGCTTTTCAGATCCAACAGGCTCGACGCGATCAGGATCTCCTCATAGAGATGCGGAAAGGAAAACCCGAGATCCAGCAGATCGGGAATGACGTTTGGCAGATGGCGAGCGATTAGGGGCTTTCCCAAAGCGGCCGCTTCGAGGTAAGGAAGCCCGAACCCCTCTTGGGCGGAGGTCAGCATCATAGCTTCCGACGCTGTTGCAAGATCGCTAATTGTCGGCGCCGATCCCTCCGCCTCGGCAAGAAGTCGAAATCGGACCCGCCATTTGTTCGTGCGTGAAGCAGCTTCCAGGCGCCGGGCATAGCTCCTCTCCTCGCGTGAACTTACGCCAGCTGTGGTAACGAACCAGCCTTCTGGACGGAGCCAGCGGGTGAGCAGAACCGCTTCGGCCAGGTTCTTCCTTCGAAGGAACCGCGTCGGAAAAATCCAGACGGGAGCGTCATCGCCGAGTTGGGACTTCAGCCAATCGCGCGCGGTGCGGATTCGCGCACGGGATGGTGTTCTGCTGCGCTGGGCGAGATTCGGCAAGCATCTTGCCCGCTTACTTAGATGTTTGCTCAGAACGGCATTATCCAGCCGGTTGATGGTGACATGACAAACGCGAGCTCCGGCGGCAAAGGAGGCTCTGGCTACCGCGGAGAGCGAACGAAATCCATAGGCGCGCATCTCGCTCCAGCGTGCCCAACGATTCTCGAACCAGAGATCGTGATGATGCGAAAGAAGCGACAGGCCGTGGCGCGCCGAGAACGCCGACAGCTCATCGGAAAGGATTAAATTGCGTGCAAGACCCAAGTTTTGCGCCCAGATTAGGGTTTCAGCGGGCGGGACTTTTTCAGTCAAACCCTCCAGCACGGAGCGGATTCGGCCGCGGATCACTTCGGGCGGCGATCTTTGCTCGGATAGATATCGAAAGGACGGCTCGCACAAAAAGCGAAGCTGCGTGCCCCGCAAGGCACGTTCCAGGTCCTCGCGCCAAGCGGAGTCTGGCATCTCCCCGCATGCGAGAGTGATCGACTCTACCGAGGCCGCAGAAGTGATATGCGGGAGGGCAAGTTCAATGATTCGACGGACGCCGCCCGGCCGCAGATGGTAGTGGACGACCACAAGGTTGCGATAGATCGAAGAATATTCCGGCAAGAGCGTCAGCCTACCAGATTTCTTGGGTTGCTCAATCGCAACGGTCAAAGGAGTATTGAATGAGTCATGGCGGACTTTTTTCAAGATGGATCGATGGCCACCTTGCATCGGCTGGGCAAACCCAACGTCGAACAACTAGAGCACGATCTGCTCGAGTTTTCGAATGATAATCCAATCGCCCTTGTGCTCCCGTGCCATGTCAAAGAGCTCGGCACACCCGCGCTTCGCGGAATCATAAGAGAACTAAAAAATATCCAGTATATCCGTCAGATCGTGGTTGGCATCGACGGCGCTAATGCCACGAGCTGGCAGCGTGCAAAACGGATCTTCGGCCAGCTTCCGCAAAAGCCAATGCTTATTTGGAACGACGGGCCCCGCATTCGACGGCTGATCGAACAGTTGATCGAATCCGACCTTGATCCTGGTCCGACCGGCAAAGGGCGGAACCTATGGCTTTGCTTCGGGTACGTGCTGGCCAGCGACAAATCCCGCATGGTTGCCCTCCATGACTGCGACATCCTCACTTACAATCGCGAGCTCCTTGCCAGGCTTTGCTACCCAGTGGCCCATCCGACCCTTGGCTTCGATTTCTGCAAGGGATACAGCGCCCGGTTTACGGACAAACTCAACGGACGAGTCATGCGATTGCTCGTGACGCCGCTGATTCGTTCGCTGCAGAGCATCATAGGCCTACATGACTTCCTGGTCTATCTGGATACCTTCCGCTATCCGCTCAGCGGCGAGATGAGTCTCGACCACGACATCATTCGGCGTGCGCGCATTCCCTCCGACTGGGGTATCGAGGTCGGGATACTGGCGGAGGTATTCCGTGTATCCTCGCCGAAGAGCATTTGCCAGGTGGACATCTCAGAATGTTACGACCACAAGCACCAGGAACTCTCATCGCGCGATCCCTCAAAGGGGCTCAACAAGATGGCTATGGATATCGTCAGAAGCGTCTTTCTCACCTTGGCAGGACATGGTGTTAAGTTGGACCGGGGAATCTTCGATACGCTCCTGAGCGCTTACATGCGCAAGGCCGAAGACACCATGCGCTTTTACGCGGCGGACGCCGAGATCAACGGTCTGAAATACGATCGCCACGAGGAAGAAACGGCCGTGGCGACTTTTGTGCGCAGCATTCGTGGCGCCGCCCGCGATTACCTCAGCGATCCGCTGGGTGACCCAATGATTCCCAACTGGAACCGAGTGGAAGCCGCGTTGCCGGATTTCCTGGACGCCTTCAACCGCGCGGTTCAGTTTGACAATAAGTGACCGTCCTCCCGCCTCCTGAAATGGAGGTCAGGATGAAGTATTCGACCAAGCGAAAGAGAGAATGAAATCGTCTTACAAGGTGTAGGTGAGAAAGCACTCGTTGCCGTCAACCTCGATCTTCCTAAGACGGCAGCGAATCGTTTGCGGCAGAAATGCGCCTGGGATTCCGGTGAGAGTTGGCGCCCCGGTTCCGCCGAAAATCAGCGGCGTCCACGTGAGGTGGAGTTCGTCGACCGCCCCAATCTCCAGGAGCGCTCGAAACAGTGTTGGGCCGCCTTCGCAAACGAGCGTCCGCACCCGGTAATCACTCCGGAGGATGCGGAGCGTTGCCGCGAGATCGACTTTCGGGGAATTGAAAATCCAAAGATCGGCGAGTCGCGCGATCGACGGGCGCGAATTCTTAGGCATTTTCTGGGTGGAAAAGGCGATGATTTGAGAGCCCGCTTTTTGAAACACTTTCCAAAGAGGATCGAATGCGCCGCTGTTGCTTACGATTACGCGCAAGGGCTCGGACGGCAGGCCGATCGCCCGACGTCGTTCTTGAAGATCGCTTGCCGGGATCCCCATGCTCATCCGATCGGTTGAGATCGTGCGCGCGCCGGCCAGCAAGGCATCGCCGAGGCACCGGATCTCCAGGAGGCGCCGCTTGTCCGCTTTGCTCGTGAATCCCGTCGGCGTGAAGTTCCGGGTCGAAACCTTTCCGTCCGCCGAGAGAGCGAAGTTTGCGATCACGCGAGGCCGTCCCGCACGCATGCTCACGACTTGTTTTCGATGGATTCTTCGACAGCGTCAACCTGCTCCTGAACTTGCTGAAGATGCAGCCCGCCGCCGGGACGGTACACCAGGTATACGCACCCGCCAACAAGGCCCCAGAATACGATGATGAGAAACCCGGTGATCGATATCATGACCGCCACGCTTTCCGGCGTTCCAAAAAGGCCCGCCAGCACGTTTTGAAACAATTGCTCGCGAACCCCGACTCCGGAGAGGCTGATGGGGAGGGAAGCAATGGTCAGAATGATGGGCAAGACGGAAAGAATATCAATCATGCCCTCAATTCCGGAAAAGAGGCCGAAGGCCCGCGCCGTGAAGTAGAACGCGAGGAAAATGCACAAATGCGCCAGAACGGACAGCCCGAAGGTGGACGCGAGCACCCGCGGATCCCGCGCGTACGTGGAGAAAGCCGTTGAAAGCTCGACGATTTTTAGGCGCATGGGCAGCCAATGCGGCAGTCTGTGCGCAAGGTGGAAACGATCCACGCAGAAGCCGAAAGCGATGAGCGCGACTGATCCCCCCATGATAAGGGCAAGTGCCGTCAGCAGCGCCCGAGTCAGCGGATCTGCAAGCAGGCGATCCAGCCGCAGCGAACAAAGGACAGCAGTGATTGCAACCAGGGCCAGCATGCCCACCATGCGATCGACCAGCACGCTTAGCAGCGCAGCGGTCTTCTTTGAAGATGTCTCTCGCATGGCATAATAAATCTTCACGATGTCTCCGCCTGTTGCGCCGAGAAGGAAGAGGTTGAAGAACGCGCCGATCAGATACACTCGAAAAGTCCTCCACCAGCCCAGATGGATCCCCTGAACGTTGAGCAGAAGACGCCAGCGTTCCGTCTGAAAAAGAAAGGCGCAACCGATGCTTAGCACGCCGGGAACGAGCCATAGATAATCGGCGGCGCGCAGGGCGCCGGCCATTCGTGCGCGCTTTTCCGGGTCGCGGAAAATCCACCAAAGCAAGAGCAAGGTAATTGAAACCTGCAGGGATGTGAAAAGAATCCGTTTCATTTGCAAAAGAGTTTTTTCCAGCGATCAGCAGCCGCGACGATTTGATCGCGCGGGATGAGTGGCCGAAGTTCAAAGACGAAAAGGCAATCTTTGGGAAGTTTCGGGATGAGTTTTTCGTAGTCAATCTCACCGGTGAAAGGCGGGCAATGATCTTCGAATGGCCATTTCACGTCGTGCACGTGACAGCCGAGCGCGCGAGATCCTATGCGATCGAGCCAGTCCGCATGGTCGAGCAGAGCCAGATTTTGCTTGATCTGCGCGTGCCCGAAATCGTGCCAATATCCAGCGTTTGGTTCGTTGAGACGCTGGAGGAAATCCTCGAATTCGCGCTCCGATGGCACGGCTTCGTATTGCTCGCGGTTTTCGATGCCGATCCGGATCCCTTTCTTCGACGCGTACGCGAGGATTTCGGCCAGGCACTCCAATGCTCGCCGCACGTATGCTCCGCCTGTGCTCTCGCGACTCTTCACGGCCTCAAGTTTCGTACGGGCAAACTCCTTGCTAAGAAATTTCCCTTCCTGCACCAGCCCGCGCAGCCGAGAAGTCAGCTTCAGAGCGCGGATTCTGCCGGTATGGACGACGACAACGGGCGCTTCGAATCTCTCGGCCATGTCGATCGTTTGCAGGGTCAGACGAACGGCTCGCTCCCTGTCACCCGGGCGAGGGGAGGTGAACTCGTAGCAGTCCGGCTGATCGACCAGCACCTCGGGAGGGAGCGGGCAGAAATTATGCAGACTCGAAACAACGAATGGGATTTTCTTCCGCAATTCGAGCATCTCGTAAACCATGGGCGCGTTCAACCCGTGGCCCAGTTCGATGGCATCGAATCCCAGATCGAGAATCTCCTCGATGATCTCCTGCCCGGATCTGCCACGTTCCGCGTTCCAGCTTGTCGAAAATGACAGCATCTATCCGTTTCTCGCCGGCCAGGCCGGCAGGGCGCAGGTCCTTGCGCATTTGAAGCCGGCAGCGCCGGCGCCTAGAGCCACAATCATTTTATCCAGGATAACAGGAAATTCTCCTGAGCCGCCAGAAAGAGATTCGCGCGCGTAATTGCTCCCCCGAAAACCTTGGCAAAGCCCTGGCGCAGGTGGCATCCTATGAACGCAATGAAGTATCGCACGTTTTTTGGAACGGACCTGCGGGTGAGCGAAGTCGGGTTCGGCCTATGGACCGTTTCGACGGGTTGGTGGGGAAACTACACGGACGAAGAGGCAATCGCGCTGATGCACCAGGCGTTCGATTTAGGTGTCACGTTATTCGATGCGGCTGACACATATGGAAACGGACGCAGCGAGGAACTCGTCGCCAAGGCCTTTCGCGAAAAGCGCGACCAGATTGTGATCGCGACGAAAGTCGGTTACGATTTCGTGAATCACGGAGAGGAACGACGCGGGCAGCGTGAAATCCCGCAGAATTTCCGGCCGGAAGCCATCCGGCTGGCCACGGATGCTGCGCTAAAGCGGCTCGCGACCGATCGAATCGACCTTCTACAGCTGCACAATATCCGGATGGAACAGGTGGACGAGGATGGTCTTTGGGAGACATTGGAGGACCTCCGCTCGGAGGGAAAGATCAGGCACTATGGCATCGCGCTTGGTCCAGCCATAGGCTGGCTCGCCGAGGGAGTAAGGACGATCCGCAGGCGCAACCCGGCTGTCGTTCAACACATCTACAACCTCCTCGAACAGCATCCCGGCAAGGCGATACACAATTCCGCGCGTGAACGCGATGCGAAGACGATGTTCCTCATTCGCGTGCCGCATTCGTCGGGGATGCTGGAGGGCAAATATACGGCGGACACGGTTTTTCCACCGAACGATCACCGCAATCATCGCCCTCGCTCCTGGCTCCTCAATGGTGTGAAGAAGGTCGAGCAATTGCGGTTTCTCGAACGTGGCGGAGAGCGGACACTTGGTCAAGCGGCGATCCTTTGGCTGCTCGAGGATGACCGCGTTGCCTCGGTGCTTCCCAATATTTACAATGCGATCCAGCTTCGGGAGTTTGTCGCTGCCTCTGATAAACCTCCCTTGTCCGGCGAGGAAATGGCGCGCGTGAGGCGCCTCGTTTCCGTTAATTTTGGGCTGGAACCCGAGGAGCCGAAATTCAAAGGCACGATGGAACTGCCCGAGGAACTTCTCACAACGTGAGACGACTTGCCCGCCTCGTACTTAGACGCCGAAGAGCTCCCGTGGAGCCTCCAGGACGGCCTAAGCTCTTGATTTTTGATTTTGATGGAACAATTGCCGACACTTTGGCCGCCGGTGTGATGATCCTAAACAAGCTGGCTATCGAGTTTGGATTTCGCCCGTTGCAGCCAAAAGATCTGGAAAGAGTCCGGGACATGCGCACACGACAATTGATGAAGTTTCTAGGCATCCCCACCCGGAAAATGAGCCGCATCGCCAGGCGCGGGAGCGAGGAACTCTATGCGTGCATTCACTCGATCCAGCCCTTGCCGGGCATGCCGGAAGCCCTGAGGGAATTGCGGGCGCTCGGCTTTGCTCTCGGGATAATTACATCCAATACCGAGGTCAATGTGCAGATTTTTCTGCGAAGCCACGGACTGGAATTGTTTGATTTTGTCCGCTGTTCATCGAAGCTTCTCGGCAAGGCGCGCATGATCCGCAGTGTCATCAGACGACAACACGTTCGCGCGGCGGACATCCTTTTTGTCGGCGACGAAACGCGGGACATCGAAGCGGCGAAAAAGGCGGGTATTCGTATCGCCGCGGTGACCTGGGGATACAACAGCCGGCGATCGCTGGAAGCGATGAAGCCGGACTTTGTTTTCGAGAGCCCTCAAGAATTGGTAGTGATGCTCGCGCAGGACACGCACCTTAGCCTTTAGCTTCCTTTTGAATTTCGCGGTCGCCTCATGGCTCCGATGGCAGGGGTGGTGGCGGTTTGTGCAGCACGTCCTGGAACCTGTCTGCCTCCGCTTTGCAGCGGGCCCCAGCGCTCCGTAAAAAGGCTGCTGTAGGGGGCGGTTGTGCCAACCGCCTGTCGACAGGCTCTTGGCGCAAGGGCTCCTGCAACGAGATCGAATGCCCCTGCCAAAGGACCGTATCCGCGTGTTGCAGAGGGACATTCCCCGACTCAGAATTTGTTCTTAGATGTGGACAGGATCCAATTTCCAGATATCGCGGGCATATTCGGTGATGGCGCGGTCGCTGGAGAATTTTCCGACTCTGGCGGTGTTAAGGATGGCCATTTTCGCCCAGTGGGACTTCTGTCGAAATGCGGCGTCGACCTTTTTCTGGCACTCGCTGTAGGACTCGAAGTCCGCCAGGCAGAGGAAAGGGTCGCTGTAGAAGAGATTGTCGCGAAGCATGCTCAGGACCCCTGGGGGTTCCTCTGGGGTGAAGTAGTTGGATCCCACCCAGTCCACGACGGCGCGCAACTCCTCGTTTTTCATGTAGTATTCCTGCGGATTGTAGCCTTTCTTCAAGAGGGCGTGGACCTCATCGACAGTGAGCCCGAAGATGAAGATATTATCCTCGCCGACCTCTTCCATGATCTCCACGTTTGCGCCGTCGAGGGTGCCGATAGTCAGAGCGCCATTGAGAGCAAGCTTCATGTTGCCGGTGCCTGAGGCTTCCTTGCCTGCCGTGGAGATTTGCTCGGAGAGATCAGCGGCGGGCACGATGCGTTGGGCGAGGGAGACGCGATAGTTTGGCAGGAAGACGACTTTGATTTTGTTCTCGATGCGCTTGTCGTTGTTGATGCATTTGCCTACGGCATTGATGGTCTTAATAATGCACTTGGCCATGTCGTAACCGGGCGCGGCTTTGGCGGCGAAGATGAAGACGCGCGGGGTGATCACCAGGCCGGGATTTTGCAGCAGGCGGCGATAAAGGGCCAGGATGTGGAGAAGATTGAGGTGCTGGCGTTTGTATTCGTGCAGACGCTTGATGTGCACGTCGAAAAGTGCGGCGGGATTAACCTCTACCCCGCAATCCCTCTTGATAATGCGCGCAAGATCGACCTTGTTGGCCTGCTTGACGTTGATGAAATCGATTTGGAACTGCGGGTCGTCCGCGTAGGCTTCAAGGGCGCGAAGCTTGTCGAGATCGCGTTCCCAGCCATGCCCGATTTTGGAGGTGATCAGCTCGCTGAGGCGCGGATTGCAGGCAAGGAGCCAGCGACGCGGAGTAATGCCGTTGGTCTTGTTGTTGAACTTGCCCGGATAGAGAGCGTCAAATTCCGGGAAGAGATCTTTTTTCAGGAGCTTGGTATGCAGCGCGGCAACGCCATTGACCGAGTGCCCGCCAACGACTGCAAGATGTGCCATGCGCACCATCTGCACGGGGCCTTCTTCGATGAGGGAGAGGTGCTGCTTCATCTTGGTGTCGCCCGGCCACTTGGCATCGACTTGCTCAAGGAAGCGCTTGTTGATCTCAAAGATGAGCTGCAGATGACGGGGCACGACCTTCTGGAAAAGTGCCACGCTCCACTTTTCAAGAGCTTCCGGCAGCAGGGTGTGATTGGTGTAGGCGAAGGTGCGCGTGACGATGGACCATGCCTTATCCCAAGGCATCCCGTATTCATCATGGAGCAGGCGCTGGAGGTCGACGACGGCTATGGCGGGGTGTGTGTCGTTGAGTTGGATTGCAACCTTTTCCGGGAAGTCTTCCCAATCCTCGTTGGTTCTGCGAAAACGCCGGATGATATCTTTAAGCGAACAGGCGACAAAAAAGTATTGCTGAAGCAGGCGCAGTTCCTTGCCGCTGTCGGTCTTGTCATTGGGGTAAAGAACCTTCGAGATGGTTTCGCTGTGGTTTTTTTCGCGCACGGCTTCCTCGTAACCCCCGCGGTTGAAGGCCTCCAGATCGAACTCTTCTGGTGCTCGGGATTCCCAGAGGCGAAGGAAGTTGACCGTGTTGGTTCCGTAACCTGGCACAGGGATGTCATAAGGGATGCCCACCAGTTTCTTCCAGCCCATCCAGCGCGGGACGTAATTGCCCCGGTCGTCGAAGACGTTCTCGACGTAGCCATAAACCTGGATTTCCGTTGCGTGCTCGGGCCGGACGATTTCCCAAGGGGTTCCGTATTGCATCCATGCGTCGGGAAGCTCGACCTGGTAGCCGTTGCGAAATTCCTGCTTGAAGAGCCCGTATTGGTAATGGATTCCGTAGCCGATGGCTGGGAGGTCCAAGGTCGCAAGCGAGTCGAGGAAGCACGAGGCGAGACGGCCAAGACCGCCGTTCCCCAGCCCCATATCATATTCCTCATGGCGGAGCTCCTCGTAGTCGAGACCCAGCTCCTCAAGGGCATGCACCATGTGGCCATTGACGCCCGCGCTGTAGAGACTGTTGGAAAAGAGCCGGCCCATCAGAAACTCAAGCGAGAGATAATAAACCCGCTTGGCGTTGCGGTTGTTATGCGCGGTGGCCGTGGCGATCATTCGTTCAACAATTATGCCCTGCACCGCCTTGGAGGTCGCCAGCCACCAATCACGCTTCGTGGCCGTTGAGGAATCGCGGGCCAGACTAAATTTCAAGCTGCCCTGGATGAGGGCTTTTAGTCCAGGAACCGATTTATCAAGTGTGGAATGGAATTGGCTCATGCGGCTTTTCGTGTTGTGGGAATCGAGCGGGAGATCAATAGCAAAAATCGCGCCAGAAGTGTTTGCCGCGCAGAGGCTATCAGCAAGCAAATCCGGGAAATGCATCTCGGCATAGGCTATACTCCCTTTTTCGCAGTGATGTAAGCCGCGATCGTGTTCACGCTGACAAATGCCTCTCTGGCCACTTCGGCGCTTGGCGTCGCGACGCCGAAGTTCTTCTCAATGCCGACTGCCAGCTCAAGCGCGTCGATCGAGTCTAGGGCTAGACCCTCTGGGCTGAAGAGAGGGGTGTCATCACCAATATCCTCCTGCGCGATCTTCAACATTAGGTTTTCGACCATCATGCTCTTGATGCGGGATTTGAGGTCATTTTCGGACATGTAGCCGGAAGGAACTAAACGGGATTTCCAAGATGAACAGGATTTTTTTATGATCAAGAAGTGGCCGCTAAAACCCGCATTGATCAACTCCTGGTGGTAAGAGGTCTTTGCGTTTCGCGCGAGCAGGCCCGGCGGGCGATCATGGCGGGCCGGGTGACAGTGGGCGGGCGGATGGCGGAGAAACCCGGTCTTCAAGTGCCCGAGGACGCTGATGTGGAATTGCAAGGCGGGGAGAGATACGTGGGCCGGGGAGGCTTTAAGTTGGAGGCCGCATTGGATCATTTCCAGGTTTCTGTAAAAGGAAAAATTTGTCTCGATATCGGAGCGTCCACAGGGGGCTTTACCGACTGCCTGCTTCAGCGCGGGGCAGAGAAAGTTCATGCCATTGACGTCGGGCGCGGTCAACTCGACTGGAGATTGCGGAATGATTCGCGTGTGGTCGTGCGCGAGGGTGTTAATGCGCGGTATCTGACGGCCGAAGACATTGGAGAATTGGCTCAAATGTGCGTCGCTGATGTGAGTTTTATTTCGTTGGCGTTGATTTTGCCGGCGGCGTTTGCGTTACTGCCTGAAGCTGCCGACATGATCGTCCTGATCAAACCGCAATTTGAGCTGTCGCCCGCCAAGGTCGGGCGAGGCGGCGTTATTCGAGATCCGGACTTGCGCATGGAAGCGGTTGAGAAGATCCGTCGTTTCGTCGAGGAGCAGGGCAAGCGATGGCTGGGCGTTGTCGAATCGCCGCTCCCCGGACGCGAGGGAAACATCGAGTTTCTTGCCCATCTCAGGACATGATAGGTCTCATTGCCCATTCGGAAAAGGTCGATGCCCGAGCGGCAGTGAGCGAGATGATCGCGGCTCTGACGAAGAAGGAAATCCCGTTCGAATTGGAAACGCATACCGCCGCTCTAACCGGTTTCCAGTCGGCTCTTGACGAGCGTTCACTTGCGCAGAAGGCGGAGTTGCTCGTCGTGATGGGTGGCGATGGAACCATCTTGCGCGTCGTGCATAAGTTGGGCGCGGCAATCCGACCGATTCTAGGAGTCAATATTGGTTCGCTTGGATTCCTTACCTGTGCCGGAGCGGGTGAAATCCCTCGCGTGGTGGAGACCATCGTCCGAAAGGATTTCATTTTGAGCCCACGGAATCTTCTGATCGCAGAGATCACAGGCCCTTCTGGGAGAGAGGAACGCCTTCATGGCCTAAACGATGTTGTCGTCAGCCGCGGCGAACGCTCGCAGCTTGTGAAGGTTCAGGTGCAGATCGATGGAGCGGCCCTTACCCACTACAACGCCGACGGCCTCATCATCGCGACACCTACGGGTTCGACCGCGTACTCGCTTGCGGCCGGTGGCCCAATCCTCATGCCCGACTCGGGGGCGTTTGTCATCACCCCAATCTGCCCACACGTTCTCACCAATCGCTCGACGGTCGTCAGCGATCGCTCCACCATCGAAGCGCGTCTATCTGTGCGCGAGCAGGAGGTATTTGTTTCCGTGGACGGCCGGTTGAGCCGCGCCATGCGGGTAGGTGACGTTCTTCGCATTGCCAAGAGCAACCGCAAGTTGCCACTCGTTATGCTGCCGGAGCGTTCGTTTCCCGAAGTTCTGCGCCAGAAACTCAAATGGAGCGGCAGCAATGTATGACTCCCATCGGCGACGTCCTCCAGCCCGACCACGTGAATTTGGCGCTTGCAGCGAGTGATCCGGCTGGCGCTGTCGAGGAAGTGCTTGCCAAGCTCGACGGGGACGAACGCGTAAAGAATCTCACGATACTGCGTGAAGCAGTTCTGAAAGAGGCCGCGCCGGCCATCTCCGAAAACGGTTGCGGCATCTGCATTGCTCACGGAAGGACGGAATCGGTCACTTCCTTGGTTATGGCAGCCGGACGTTCGAACGAAGGTGTGAGATTTCCCGGCCTGGCCGACCCCGTGATGCTCGTTTTTGTCGCTGGTATTCCGAGGGCTTTTACTTCGGAATATTTGCGGATCGTGGGCGCCATCGTGCGCATGTGCCGGGATAGGCGCCAACTCCGCAGCTTGCTGCTTGCAAAGAGCGCCGAGCGATTCGTCGCGCTTCTCGGCTCCGGCGAAGTCAAGCTATAGCAAGCTGCCTGATGCTTGTTTCTGTGCCTCTGCCCGCCTCAGGATTAAATTTCGTCGCGCCAACCGCTAAGGTGACAGTCCATGACGCGGTAAGCAGCCCAGATCATTGAACAGGTGATGGCCAGCGCGAGCAAACCGCCAGGCCAATTCCGACGCAGTTCGAAACTCATGCCAGAAATTACTCAAATCCGGCAACCTTTCGGTGTGACAATACGGCGTCGAGAACGGGCGCAAAATGCTGGACTGTCTTCTTCGAATCGGTCCGCCAGTTCGGCTCCCGCGGTTCTGCGCGCTCGACCCGCTTCGCGAAAATAAGCAGCCCGCCCCCCGTAAGAGTGGACCCCCCACTCTTTGAGGGCGGGCTACCCATGCATAGTTTCAAGGTTGACTCTACAATAACGCGCGCAGCTTGAAAATCGGGTCACGCCTGAAATTTGTGTAGGACGAAATCTTACTTTTCGACGTTGATGTCTTCTTTCGCCTCTAGAACAGCGGGGCGCGATTCTCAATCGCCAACGCGCAACAGGTGTTCCCATTGGCGATATTCGCCCTTGAATCCCATGCTCTCGGCAACTCGAAACGTCGAGATGAGGCACCGCTCGATTTGCTTGCCTCCCTTGCCGGCGCGTTCGCAAACTAGCCGGTATTCCCTGCGAGACCGGTAGAGGTGGGCCACGAATCGGTCTTGTTCGCCGGATTCAGGCAACGCCAGCAACTTCGGAAGTCAAACGCGGGATTGAGTTCGTTCTTTAAAAGCCCCCCGCAACCTTTCTCCCATTGCTCTTAGTGTTGAATGTGGTACTGTTTCTTTGGTATGAGTGTTTGAGGTTTCCTCGATTTCGCGGGCTGGGCTGGGAAGTGAAACTATAGAGCGACTGTGAACTTGGCGTTCACAGGTTAGCTTTTCCCAACCTCCCAGCCTTCGCCGCGCTAATGAAAGCGCTCAAAGTAGGCCACATTTCGGATTACCGCGCTAAGCCCCGTTTCGCCCTTTAGGTTAAAGGATTGAAACTCGCCGTCGATACAAAGCTCGTCGACACTTACGAAGCGATACGCTCCGCAACTGAACGTAATGTTCACCTTGCGTATCATAGATGCCTCAGAAGTTCGTCGCTCGGTTCAAAGGTGAGTACGACCTCGCCGGCAACAAGGCGCGTTGAAATCCGGATTGAGCGTTTCCCTGAATCCAACAAATCGACACCGGAATCCTGCCACGGTTCTCCGGTGCTTCCATGCGCCATGCGCTCTCGGAGTTTCCGAAAGCAGTCACGCAAGGTAGTGGTTTGGATGTGCTCAGTCATTAGGTTGGGCCTGGGAACTTGAAATGCTGTGCGAATCAACTTCGCCATTCAAGGCAAGCCATTGCCATGCTTCCTCGACAGACTTCCCAGGGTCCACGGCCGGCGGCAATTCGCTCGGGCTCATTTCACCAACGAAACCACGCATCCGCTTGCGTCCTGAGCCAAAGAACAGCGCTTCGTTTTGCTTGCGAGGCATCCTTAGTATTGCCAATAAGTAATGGGTTTGGTGTATCCACCACAACCGAAAGCCTCAACTTGGTCGATCAGCTGCTCAAGGCTCGATGCCGCAATGCCAGTGCAATTCGAGACGCGCTTCGCGGCGATCTGGGACTGATGTTCCATCTGCCTTAAGTCATCCTCACTTTCGGGGAATAATCGATTTCCGCTTTGTTGTCATTTCGTTAACGGATCGCCGTCTCCGATGGCCTCGGTGTAGTGCCCGCTAGCGAGTAACCCTGAGGTAATGATCCAGATGTTAGTGACGCAACCACTCTGGCGCCCAATCTATGCCGACACCGGAAAGCGCCGTTGTGATGAGTCCGTGATGGTCTGCGGGCGACTGTTCGCTATCGAAGTGAATAACCGCATGTGCGTTTGGGTTCGCGCTGTCGATGCCAAGGGTATCGCCGTCGCGACCAAAGCTTGCGGCTATGCAAGCGCCGATAAACGCGGACGTCCCGCTCTTTATGTCGGATGAGATGGCAGTGAGGTTCCCCGGCGTGCAAATCGATTGCCGTTTGATTTCGTAAATAGGCCGCGCTGGCTCCGGAGGATTCTTCGAATTGAATCGCCGCGGTGATAAGATTTCACGAAACGAGCTTGCTCCCGATGCTTCTGTGATGCTCAGTAGCGCGGGTTGAACCCTATCGGAAAGCTTAGTCTGTTCTCCCGGGTTGTTTGCGGCAGCAATGATTTCCTTGCCGACTTCAATCACGCAACGGGCCAGCGATTTTGGATGCTCGCCACGATGGTGCGGAAATCAGCCAGCGCGTTGGCGTCAAGCGAATCCGTTTCTCCCGCCTGCGTTGCTTCATACCGGTTACGGGCGAGCGCGCAATCATGCCGTCTCCCTCCGCTAGAGCGAACATGGCTCGAATTGTTTCAAGGGCTTGGTTGTATACGGCGAGACCGTGGTAGCGGGAAAGAAACTCCCCGGCCTCGCTCGAATTAATCTTTCCGATAAGACGGTCTGCGCCTCCGGGCCATTTCTCGCGGACCCGCGTCGAGACCCTCACTTTGTTCGCGATGGTATCGGGCGCAAAATGCTGGATTGTCTTCTTGAAAGTCCGCCAGTTCCGCCGGCGTGATTCGGCCCGGCGTTGGGTCTGTTCTATCAAGTTTCGCCTTGAAGTCTTTCAACTTACGTCGCGCTACCGCGAGATTGTTCGTTTCGAGACTTTGCTTTATCTCCTTGCCACGGAGTTTGACGCGTGCGAAGTAGGTTCCGCTGGTTGTTTGTAGTAAGTTTGTCGGGCCGTGGCTCAGCTTGGTAGAGCGCCTCGTTCGGGACGAGGAGGCCGCGAGTTCGAATCTCGCCGGCCCGACCATTTCTTTTCCACGAGTCGCATGCTCTCCGGCGAGGTTCGAACGCAGTTCGACTGCAGCGCGCGGAGCGCGAAAGAGAGCGGGCGCGAGCCTAATGGCAGAGCCCGATGGGAGAAAGGGGTAATCGGGATAATCTCGCCGGCCCGACCATTTCTTTTCCACGAGTCGCATGCTCTCCGGCGAGGTTCGATACGCAGTTCGACTGCAGCGCGCGGAGCGCGAAAGAGAGCGGGCGCGAGCCTGATGGCAGAGCCCGATGGGTGAGAGGGGTAATCGGGATAAACTCGCCGGCCCGCCATTTCTTTGTCGCGCGTATCCCTTCCGTCGAGTTCGAACGCTGTGAGCGGAGCGCGACGGCGAATCCGGCCAATCTGAACGAGGAGTTGCTTAATACTTGCAGCCTTGGCGGAGTGGTCCCAATCTGCCGGCCTCCATGGAACGCCTTGATGGCAGGGGGGCCTCAGACCTCCGCGAAGTAAAGATTGAGCCCGGGGTGGCCCCACACGCCCACGGCTCAGTCTTGATTCGGTTTGGCCGAACGCAGGTGATTTGCGCAGCATCTTTGGAGGAGAGCGTTCCACGGTGGATGAGGGAACAGGGAGTCGAAAGCGGGTGGATCACGGCCGAATATGCGATGCTTCCGTACTCGACGTGGCCGAGAAAGCCCCGCGATATCACGAAGGGCCGGCCCGACGGACGCGGCACTGAGATTCAGCGGTTGATCGGCCGTTCCTTGCGAGCCGCAGTCGATCTGGTTGCGCTCGGGAAGCGGACGCTTTGGGTTGACTGCGATGTGCTGCAGGCGGACGGGGGAACTCGCACAGCGGCAATTACGGGAGCTTGCGTTGCAATGAAATTGGCTTGCCGGGCCTTGATCGATGAGGGCAAGCTATCGAATTGTCCGCTTAAGCGAATGGTGGCAGCCGTTAGCGTGGGGGTGGTTGCGGGCGAAGCGCTCCTGGACCTCAATTACGAAGAAGACAAAGCAGCCACCGTGGACATGAATCTTATCATGACGGATCAACTGGAATTTGTGGAGGTTCAGGGATCCGGTGAGGAAGCGGTCTTTTCCAGCGAGCAACTGGCCGGGATGTTGGAACTCGGCAAGGCTGGGATCCGCCGGTTGCTCGAAATTCAGGATTCCATTCTCATCTCATGAACAAAGCACTTATCACCGGTATCACAGGGCAGGACGGATCCTATCTCGCCGATCTCTTGCTTAGCAAAGGTTACGAGGTCCATGGCATCATCCGCCGCGCGAGCACCTTCAACACGGATCGCATCGACCACCTTTATCAGGATCCGCATGTGCATGGCGTGAAGCTTTTCCTTCACTACGGTGACCTCGCGGACTCCGTAAATCTCGTGAAATTGATTTACCGGCTTAAGCCGGACGAGATTTACCACCTCGGCGCCCAAAGTCACGTCAGGGTAAGCTTCGATATTCCGGAGTACACGGCCGATGTAACGGGAGTCGGAACTATACGCATTCTGGAGGCGATGCGCGAGGCGGGGGTAAATTCGCGCTTTTACCAGGCTTCAAGCAGCGAAATGTTTGGGAAGGTGCAAGAAATTCCTCAGCGCGAGACAACGCCCTTCTGGCCGCGCAGCCCTTATGGCGTGGCCAAGCTCTTTTCATATTGGGCCACAGTTAACTATCGGGAAAGTTACGGCATGCATGCCAACAATGGAATCCTTTTCAACCATGAGAGTCCGCGCCGCGGCGAAACCTTCGTCACACGCAAGATCACCCGTGCCGTTGCGGCGATCAAACTTGGCCTGCAAAAGGTGCTCTTTTTGGGAAATCTTCAGGCCAAGCGCGACTGGGGCTTTGCGCCCGAATACGTGGAAGCAATGTGGCTGATGCTTCAGCAGGACCGTCCGAGCGATTATGTTATCGCGACAGGGGAGACTCATACCGTGCAAGAGTTTCTCGAGCACGCCTTCGCTCACGTGCAACTCGACTGGAAGGATTACGTCAGGCACGACGATCGATACGAGCGCCCGGCGGAAGTCGATCTCCTGGTCGGCGACTCCTCGAAGGCGACTCGCCTTCTCGGCTGGAAGCCGAAGGTGCGCTTCCCCGACCTCGTCCGCCTCATGGTCGATGCCGACCTCGCCAGACAGGAAAAACGCGCTTGACGCGCAGCTGGATCGGTTCGATGCTTTCCGCTTTTCCAAATTCGATGGCTAGAAAATGTGACATTACCGGAGCTCGCCCGAAGAGGGGGGGCAAGATTCACCGCCGCGGTCTTGCGAAGAAGAAGGGAGGAATTGGCATGCACGTGACCAAAGCGACACCCCGGTGGCACTCCCCGAATCTGAAGACGAAACGGGTATGGATTCCCGAACTCAAGAGGTTTGTCACGGTCAAAGCCACCGCTCGCGCATTCAAGACTCTTTCGAAGAATGGCGCCTATAAGACACTTTCCGAGGCTGGCGTCGTACAATAGGCGCCCACACCACACCCCCCTCGTTATGGCATTTAGCGTCGTTAGCAAGAAATCCGGTAAGACCTACTATCTCCACGCGCGCCTCCAGAAGCTCAAGGGCGGACAGGAAGTCACTCTCTATTACTTCGCGGGACAGCCGGGGCCAGGAGCAATCGACGCGCTCCCCAATGGCTACAAAGTTTCGGAAAACGAGAAGACGGGGTTGCCTCTCCTGAAGAAAGCCTGACTTTCTCGGACTTTCAGGGGGGTCGTGAGCCCAAAGCTCACGCTCTCGGATGCGCTCGCGAATAGGCGCGTTTCAGCCTTTCCGCTGTGACATGCGTGTAAATCTGCGTTGTGGAAAGGCTGGCGTGGCCGAGCAGGGATTGGACGCTTCGCAAATCGGCGCCGTTGTCGAGCAGATGTGTGGCGAAGCTGTGGCGAAGCTTGTGCGGGCTGAAGTCCGCTGGCAAGCCGGATTCGCGAAGGTATTTTTTCATCGCAAGCCAGACAGAACGGGCTGACAGCCTCCGCTGCGACTTGTTGATAAAGAGGGGCCCAGCGTGCACACCGGCCTTGTGCCGGTAGCGCGAGATCGCCTCCAGCGCTGGCAATCCCACGGGACAGATCCGTTCCTTGGCTCCCTTTCCAAAAACGCGGACCGTCTCGCTGATGGGATCGAGATCCCTGACCTCCAACCTCACCAATTCGGCGAGCCGCAGGCCACTCGAATAAAAGAGCTCGAAGATCGCTTCGTCCCGGCTTGCCATCCAGGCCGGCGCCTGTTTTTGCCGCACGCTTTTCTCAGGGCCTCCAAGAAAGGATTCGATTTGAGAATGTGTCAAAAATTTTGGAAGTTGTTTTTCCTTTTTCGGTATTTCAATAGTCTTTATTACATTAGAAGAAAGTATGTTACGGACTACCAAAAATTGGTAAAAGCTTCGGAGCGCGGAAAAGAGAAGCCGGATGCTTGAGCGTGCGCGTCCGGATTTCATGAGATGGAATAGGAAGGCACGGAAGTCGTCAGCGGTCGCGCTCTTCCACGGGAGACCCGGTCGGAATCTTTGAAAGGCTTCCAAGGCGACTCGGTAGCTTGCCAGGGTATGAGACGAGGCATTTTTCTCGCCCTCGAGATAGAGCAGGAATTTTCCCGCCAGGACCGCATCCCTGGCACTGACGTGGCGCTTTTTTCGGGGCGGGCGAGTTTTCTCTTTCAGGAGGCGGAACCCATTGGCGGGACCAGCGGGGGCTGTGCGGTATCGTCGACCTTCCCGGATTTTTGCGTGCCTCGCTGAAAGCGCAAAATCGCGGACCGGGATTCTACGCCGTCAGGGGAAACCGCGACGATGGGGATTTCGTAAACACCATCTGGAAAGATGAAATGGTAGCGGAAAGAACCATCGGGATTGAGGGTGATGGGTTTTCCGTCAATGGTGACTTTTGCGCGCGGATCGGTGCCTCCATAGAAGATGACCTCGGCGTTGACGTGCATGAAGAAATTCCGCGCTACACCGAACGAACTGACCCATTCCGACGCGCCGGACCAGCTTGTGATTGAGGCTTGCGACCAGCTGGTTACGGAGGCCTGGCTCCAGCTTGAAAGCGCCGCCTGCGCCCAACTGCTTTGGGCCCCCTGGAGCCAGCTTGAAAGTGCTGCCTGCGCCCAACTGCTTTGGGCTCCCTGGAGCCAGCTTGAAATGGCTGCCTGCGCCCAGCTGCTTTCGGCCCCCTTCAGCCAGCTTGAAATGGCCGCCTGCGCCCAGCTGCTTTCGGCCCCCTTCAGCCAGCTTGAAATGGCCGCCTGCGCCCAGCTGCTTTCGGCTCCCTTCAGCCAGCTTGAAATGGCCGCCTGCGCCCAGCTGCTTTCGGCTCCCTTCAGCCAGCTTGACAATGCCGACGGACCCCAGCTGGATTCCACCGCCTTCGCCCAGCTGCCGAGCGATTCCCCGCTGAATCCTGCAGAGCTCGGACCGGCCGCTGCCCAGCTCGACAAGACCGCAGATGTCCAACTGGAGAGTTCGGCTGGGCCCCAGCTGGTAACTTCCTCGCTGGAAAGAGAGCCTAGGGCACTAAAGAGACTGCTTTCCGCCGCGCGCCACTGTTCCTGGGAAAAGGAGCTGATCGGCCCTTGGCTGCTGAGCTTTTCCTCGAGAAGTTTGCGCACCTTGGCTTCAAACTCCTGCGAACTCAGCCCGCCGCTGGCAAGTTCCTCGAGGAAGTTACTTCCCAACACAGCCTCGAGAACGATTCGCTGTTCCAAAGAAATTCCCGGCAGGGACTCTGATCCGAACGCAAAAAGCTGACCTTCTTTCTGAAGCCGGGACAAAGCCGTGATGAGCGTTTCGCCCGACTGCATGGCTTGCTGGATGCTTTCCATGAGCTTTTGAAAGCTCAAATGAAGCGGGATGGTAGCGTAGTCGAATTGATCAGATTCTGAAAGGTGGTCAGGTGGTGTTTCGATCGTGTGGGATCGGGCAATCACGTTCCAGACGCTGCCGCGGTTGTAGCCGATTTCGACCGTGTATCTGCTGCCCGCTTGCTTCACGGGAATGTACCAATTTCGCGTCTCGAAGGGGACTTCGATCTCGGCTTCGACCGTCTTTTCGCCTTCGTAGACACGCAAAAATGTCTTTCCGCCGGGATGCCGGGAAATGTCGATGTCCCAGTAAGTAAAGAGCCAATGCGGCTCCTGCGCGACGAGAAAAATCGTGTCCGCACCGTAGCTTTGGGGCAGATCCCCGAGCTGATCTAGATCCACGGGTTTTCCCGAAGGATAGGATGGAGTCGAGTCGGTTTTGGCTTCCGCCACGGGAATCACCGGTGCCTCAGGTAACCTAGAACCCGATTTTTTCTTGGTCTCCCCCTCATTTTTTCGACTCATGATCGCTGAATTTACTCCTCAAGGCACATAAATCACACGGTCTCAAAGCTGGCAACGCTTTTTTCCCATCGGGTGGCTGTTGAAAATTTATTGTGGCATCGTAGTTTCCCGCATATGAAAAGATGGGGTTTAGTTACGTTTCTCGCGATAGAGATTATGGGCTCGGCATTTGCGCAGAATGCCGCGACGTCTGGGGCACTTGCGCGCCAACTCAACGACGCATTCGCCGCGGTCTATGAGAGAGTCGCTCCTGCGGTTGTTGTGATCGAAGTAAAGCGGTCCTCAGACGTTTCGTTGGGCGGACTGCCGGAGGGACTCGAGTTCTTCTTGCGCGCACCCGACGGTGCGCCTGCTCCGACAAATCAAGGGTCTGGATTCCTGATATCCTCCGACGGTTACATCCTGACGAACGATCATGTGGTCGGTGACGCTGCCAAGGATGGGATTACTGTGCGACTTAAGGATGGGCGGAAGTTTCCGGCGAGCCTGATCGGATTGGATGACAAGTCGGATCTGGCGGTCATCAAAATTGACGCCAAGGACCTTCCCACCGTTGAGCTGGGGGACAGCGACGCTGCCAAAGTCGGTCAATTTGCGTTTGCTATAGGTGCACCCTTCGAATTGGCCTACACATTTACAGTTGGCGTCATCAGTGCCAAGGGCCGCACCAACCTTACCGATAGCCGCAACTACGAGGAGTATATTCAGACCGACGCCTCGATTAATCCCGGCAACAGCGGCGGGCCGCTTTGTGACATCGATGGTCGCGTAATTGGCGTCAATACGCTGATCTACCGGATGAACCGTGGTCTAGGGTTCGCTATTCCCGTTAACTTGGCGCGGGAGGTGGGCGATCAACTCATTTCAAGTGGACGGGTTGCACGGCCATGGCTCGGTATCGAAATCGTGGGCATCGAGGAAAGCGAAGCCCTGCAACGCTATTTCCCGGATCTAAAGAGAGGAGTCGTCGTCAACGGCATTGCGCCCGGCACCCCAGCGTCCAGCAGCGACTTGCGCGCGGGCGACGTGATTGTGAAAGTTGACAATGTTCCTGTTTCTTTTTCCCGCGATGTTCAGCGAGAGATTCTCTCCAAGAAAATTGGCCAGAACGTTCAGCTTGAGCTGTGGCGCAATGGGAAGGCCGCGGTGGTTTCGCTGCGGACTGGAGAGCAGCCCGACAGGATGACGCGCGCCTCGAACAGGCGTCTGCCAGCCGAACGGCCGACGCAGCCAGTGCCGCCTGCCTCGAGTCACGGCCTGATTGTTGAGGATGTGGCTCCCGGAGGTCCGGTCGGAGGCGTCAAAGTGACCGACATTGCTCCCGGAAGCGCCGCCGATGCGGCGGGCCTCATGCCGGGGGATGTAATTACGGAAGTGGCGGGCAAGCCTTTGAAAGGAAAAGCGGATTTCGACGCGGCCATCAACGGGGCGGATTTGACGCGTGGAATGATGTTGATGGTTGACCGAGACGGTCAGAGGACGTTCGCGATTCTCAAGCTTTAGCGGGCGTGCGGATTCTCACCTGTTTTTCCGCCGGAGGCGGAATTTCGGTTAAAAAATCCCTGCCTGGAGCTGCCTTCGCGGTCTGGCAAGGGTGGCGCAACCCTTGGTGGCATTTTTCTGAAGGTTTTTCTCGCGGAAAACCTCGCCAATTTAGAATGGAATGGCCAATACTACCAAGTGCCCACCATGCAGCGTCTTATCTCCCAAATTGGCCGCAGCCAGCGGCTTGCGGTTGTCAATCTCCTCAAGCGAAGTCAGGGATTGACCGTCAGAGAAATGGCGCATCGGCTCGGGATGAGTTACATGGGCGTCAAACAGCACTGCCTCAATCTTGAACGCGACGGATATCTCGGTACGTTCCGCCGGCATCGCGGAGTCGGCAGGCCGGAGCTTCTCTATCACCTGACCACAAAGGCGCAAGACTTGTTTCCACAGGCCGACAACCTGCTCTCGATTTCGCTTCTCGAGCAAGCGCGCAAGCTCTACGGCGCGACCGCGGCGGAGAAGATCCTCTTTCTTCATTTTCAGGAGAAGGCGAAGGCTTATGCTCAAAAGGTGCAAGGGGAGACGCCTTCCGATCGCGCGAAAAGCTTTGCCCGACTTCGTGACCGGGAGGGGCATATGTCGGACTTTGAGATCGACCCGGCGCCGCGCATCATCGAGCGGCATCACCCCATGCAAGCGCTTTTTGAGGCCTTTCCTGAAGCTGCGGTGATGGAGCGCGACCTGTTCCAACGCGTGCTTGGCGTCGCGATCCGCCGCGAGCAACGGCAGGCAGGGGGAACGTATGAATACGTCTTTTCGCTGGTTGCCCCGGGACCTTGAAAACTGCTAAAGCTTCCGGGTAATGTCGAAATCGCCGTCCCGGCTCTTTTCGGTTATCGCGACGCCGATCTTTGTTAAAGTCTTCGCGCCTTAGTCTTGCCAAGCTCCGCACAAGAAGGTTTTTTCGCTCGCGACCCTTTTTACCATGAGTCTTGATATTCCTGCTCTCGAATTGGCCGCTCGCGATGCGCGCGGACTGGCAATGGATGCCGTGGCGAAATCCAAGTCCGGGCACCTCGGGCTGCCCCTTGGCGCGACCGAGATTGGGGCTGTGCTTTATGGCCACGCGCTGAAGCATTATCCGGACGATCCCCGCTGGCTAAATCGCGACCGCTTCGTTCTCTCCGCAGGCCACGGCAGTATGTTTCTCTACGGCTGGCTGCACCTGTCGGGTTACGCTGTCCCCCTGGAAGAGGTAAAAAACTTTCGCCAGCTTCATAGCATCACTCCGGGACATCCGGAATTTCACGAAACTCCCGGCGTTGAAGCGACCACGGGTCCCCTTGGTCAGGGCGTTTCCAATGCCGTTGGCTACGCGATTTCGTCGAAAATGTGCGAAGCGCGTTTCAATACCCCGGAGCACAAGATTTTCGACCATCATGTTGTATGCCTCGCGGGGGATGGCTGTCTTCAGGAGGGCATTTCACAAGAGGCATCCGCTCTTGCCGCACACCTCGGCCTCGACAATCTGATCCTGTTCTATGATTCCAACAACGTCACCCTCGATGCGATGGCGCCGGTGACTCAAAGTGAAGATACTGCAGCTCGCTACGAGGCCTACGGATGGGACGTTCACAAGATTGACGGGCACGATTTCCGCGAGGTCTTGGACGTTTTCGAGAAAGCGAAGGCCGCGACGACGGGCAAGCCTCAATTCATCGTGGCAAAGACTCTCATTGGCAAAGGCATTCCCGAAGTTTGTGGCACGAACAAGGCTCATGGGGAGGCCGGCGTAAAATACGTCGAAGCCTCGCGCAAGGCCATGGGCCTGCCCGGCGAGACCTTCTTCGTCTCTCCGGAGACGCGTTCCTATTTTGCCAAGCACAAGGAGAAGCTCACGGCTGCCTACAAGGAATGGCAGTCCGCCTACGAAGCATGGAGAGATGCCAACAGGGATCTTGCGTCGGAGCTTGACGCGGTTCTTTCAGGCGAGACGCCCGATTTGCTTTCAGTGATTCCGAAATTCGATCCCACGACAAACATTGCAACGCGAAAGGCCGGAAGCGATGTCTTGCAGCCGCTCGCGCAGGCTATGCCGCTGGTCATATCGGGCAGCGCCGACCTGCATGGCTCGACACTCAATTATATAAAGGATGGCGGGGACTTTAATTCAAAGAACCGCGAGGGTCGGAACCTTCACTTTGGCATCCGCGAGCACGCCATGTGCGGCATTCTCAACGGCCTCGCATATGATGGAATTTTCCGCCCCAGTGGTGCGACGTTCCTCATCTTCAGCGATTATGGTCGTCCTTCCATCCGGTTGGCCTCGCTTTCGAAGCTGCCAGTAGTTTACATTTTCACGCACGACTCGGTAGGCGTTGGAGAGGATGGTCCCACGCACGAACCGGTGGAAACGGTCGCAGCGCTGCGCGCGATCCCTGGTCTCGACGTAATCCGTCCGGCCGATCCCGAGGAAACAGCGGGCGCTTTCGCCGCCGCTTTTCAAAAGACCGATGGGCCTACCCTGCTCGCGCTTTCGCGGCAGAATCTGCCGACCTTGAACGAAATATCCGTCGAATTGCGCCGCGAGGGCGTTTTCAAGGGCGGCTATGTTGCGAAAATGGAGACTGCCGCCCTAGAAATGATCTTGCTCGCAAGCGGGAGCGAGCTTCAGCACGCGCTCAAAGCCGCCGAGGAACTCGGCCCTGGCACACGGGTCGTTTCAATGCCTTGCTTCGAGCGCTTCGAGCGGCAGGATGCCGCCTACAAGGAAAGCGTGCTTCCTAATGCCGTACGAAAGCGCGTTTCTATCGAGGCAGGTGTTGCCGATCCGTGGTTTCGATTTGTCGGTTTGGACGGGAAGGCGGTTTCTATCGATCGCTTTGGAATGAGTGCGCCTGGCGGCAAGGTCATGGAAGCCCTTGGCATGACATCGGCGAAAGTCATCGAGTCGGCAAGGTCCCTCTAGGTCTAGGGGAGTGTTGAAGTGCGCCGGGAGGAAGGCGTAGGACTCCAATGGGAGAGTTTAAGAACAACCCTCACTCACTCTTCGCGCCGCCTTCCTGCTTCGGCTCGCCCGCGAGGGAAGGAAGCAGGAATCGACGCGCAGCAAGCAGGCCCACAAAGGCTACGACGCCCAAGAGAATGTCCACGGTGGGCAACTCGGGCTTCAGCATCTTGCGCGCGACAACGAAGGCGAGAAGCTCCAACACAGCCATGAGATCGTGGGTGACGAGGGTGCGGATCAGTTCCACGCCGATGACCAGCAAGAGGACGCGGTACATCAGTTCGTAGAACGCCTCCGTGCTACGCCAATCCATGCCCGTCAATGCGATGGTGCTCTGGAAGGCAAAGACAACGACGCCGAGGAGAATGCCGAACGCCAAAAGACGTTCGAGTGCTGTCGCGAGCACTTTCGCACACCGGATTACCCGTTCATTCATGCGGAATGTAACAAGCAGACAAGCTTTCGGCCCGCTTTGAATGTCGCCTGGGCCTTTTCATGGGTTTTACCGAGTCTGGTCTTAGGGTTTTTGGTTTTTTCTGCGGTGAGACGCGTCGGGGAATGAATGTATGGATCGTTGCGAGTGTGCAACTGCGAAGTTTGGGATCTCAGGAGCCGGGCTGGATTTTGGCTTCCAACGATGTAATGTGTCGGCGCGTTCGTCTTGGAAAATCCTTGGTTCACTTTCAGTTTTACTGATTTCTCCTACGCCTTTTTAAGCGTCCTGCTCGAGGGGGTGCCGTTCATTCTGATCGGCACGCTTCTTTCGGGATTTATCGACGAGTTTCTTCCCTCCCGAGTGATGCTACGTCTTCTTCCCAGGAATACCTTCCTTGGCATTTGCTTGAGCGGGGCAATGGGGCTGGTTTTTCCGATGTGCGAGTGCGGTGTCGTTCCCGTAATCCGGCGGTTGATCGGCAAAGGTCTCCCAGTTTCCAATGCGATTGCTTACATGCTGGCGGCGCCGATCGTGAATCCCATTGTGATTCTCAGCACCTATGCAGCGTTTCGCGGACAGAACCCCGCAGAGTTTACCTCGCTGCGCCTGGGAGTGGGATACCTCGTTTCGGTGATCGTGGCGCTGGCCGTGCACAACCTGCCCTTGCAATCGGTCCTGCGCAGGGGTGTTCACTCGAAGGTGTCCGCGGCGGATGGAGCGGGACGCACGAGAGAATTCTCCGCTCGCGTTGCAAGTGCGTTGCGCGTGGCGGTAACCGATTTCCTCGACGTGATGGTTTTCTTTATCCTTGGCGTAACCGTCTCGTCCCTGTTCAGCACGGCCGTGAATCAGGAGCTGATCATGCCGCTCGCGCTCAACGATTGGATCGCAACGTTTTCCATGATGGGGTTCGCGGCGATCCTTTCGCTTTGCAGCACGTCCGACGCCTTTATCGCGGCGACCTTCATAGCGTTTCCAGCCGTGGCGAAGCTAGCGTTCCTGGTCTTTGGCCCAATGTTCGATCTAAAACTTCTTTTTATTTATAGCGCCGTTTTTCGGAAGAGGTTTGTCGCCGGAATGGCAGTGGGACTTTTTATCTTGATCGGTCTGATATGCGTGCGATTGAGAATCCTTGGGCTATGACAGAATCCCTCCAGCGCTACCTCTCCGCGGGAGTGCTCACGATTTGGGGAGTCATGCTCGCGCATTTCTATTTTTCCGGCCGCGTAGCATCTTACTTGCATCCCTCCTTTCATGTTTGGACAGGGATCAGCGGGGTCATCCTCGTGCTCCTTGCGGCCGGCTTGCTTTTCCTCTCTGAGGGGGAGGATCCGTGTTGCGGGGGCTGCGACCATTTGCACGGCGAGCTGTCGCCGCTGCGCAGCGTTCTTACGGCGTTCGTTCTCGTGGTCCCCATGCTGGTGGCTGCGATGGTATCTCCGGATCAGTTCGGGGCAGCGACTGTCACCAATCGCGGTCTCATCGAAAGAATAAACGATCTGCCCAGTTACAAGCCTTTCGTTGAGCCGCTCTTGCCGGCAGCGGACGGCTCGCAATCAACCGATACTGAGGGCGCCAGCGAGGGCTATTTTCCAAGGAACGAAGCGGGCCAGATCAAAGCCCAAACTGTGGACCTTCTCTACGCTGCGGAAGAACCGACAATGCGTGCCGATTTCGAGAACAAGGACGTCGAATTGATCGGACAGTTCATGCCCGCGCGCGCGAACAACCCCGACGGCAACCGGTTCGACCTGGTGCGAATGTTTGTCATTTGCTGCGCGGCAGACGCGCGTCCGGTGGCAATCAGCGTCCAGATGGACAAGGTCCAGCCCACAGCCGAGATGAGCTGGGTCAAAGTCATTGGCAAGGCCGCCTTTCCCGTCGAAAGCGGGCGAAGAGTTCCGCTTGTTCTTGCAGAAAGCGTGACGCCCTGCGATCCCCCTGAAGAGACATTCATTTACTGATGAAACCAAGCTTGCTTTTCATTGTCCTGCTGCTGCTACCCTTTACCGCAACGGCCGACGACTTTCGCGGGGCGTGGATAGCCTCCGTTCACAACATTAATTTTCCCTCAAGCGAGGGCCTTTCAGCAGACGCCCAGAAGGCGCAAATTATTCGTCTGCTCGACGCAGCGAAGCGCTGCCGGTTGAACGCTCTGATGGTGCAAGTGCGTCCTGAGAGCGACGCCCTTTATCCGTCTCGGATCGAGCCCTGGAGCCGCTATTTGACTGGCACCCAGGGCGCGTCGCCAGGCTACGATCCCCTCGCGATCTTCATTAGCGAAGCGGGGAAGCGCGGAATCGAGGTCCACGCGTGGTTCAACCCGTATCGCGGCGCCGCGAATTCCTCGCAGCCAAGAGCTGCCAATCATATCAGCAGGCGGTTTCCACAGTATGCTTACCGCATCGGAAGCGTGCTTTGGATGGACCCCGGCGCTCCGGCGATCCAGGAAAATATCGTTAACGTCGTGCGGGACGTTGTGCAGCGATACGGTGTGGCAGGAGTCCACTTCGACGATTATTTTTATCCTTATCCGACCGACAGCGGTCATGTTTATCCGTTCCCCGACGATGCCACTTATGCCGCGTATCGCGCGCGAGGCGGAACGCTTTCAAGAGCCGACTGGCGCAGGGACAACGTCAATACGCTGATCCGCCGGGTGAGCCAAGTCGTGCACGCGGAGAGGCCAGGCATAAAGTTTGGCGTGAGTCCGTTCGGGATTTACATGCCAGGCGTTCCCGCGGGCATCCAGGCCGGGGTCAACCAATATGAGCAGCTTTACGGCGACCCGGTCAAATGGATGCGCGAGGGATGGATTGATTACCTCGCGCCGCAGCTCTATTGGCGCGACGGCGGGCCGCAAAGTTTCTCGTCGCTCCTTCGCTGGTGGCGCGGGCCTCAGGCCAACCCCCGCGGCGTGCCTGTTTGGCCGGGTGTCGCACTGGATCGCTTGAGCTCGCATGGATGGACATCCGGGGAGATTGCCCGGCAGTTAGAGGTGGAGAGATCTGTTGGTTCGCGACTGCGAGGCGGCGTCATTTTCTGGAACATCAAAGCCCTGCAAAACAATACCAAGAGCGTGAATGTTGTCATCGCGGGCACTTGATGCGCTTCCTTCTCTGCATGTGCCTTCTGGCGGCCGGCGCACAAGCCGATTGGCGAACGGCCCTGCCGGGTTGGAAGTATCAGTTTCCTGCGGATCATGGAAACCATCCCGAGTTCAAGACGGAATGGTGGTACTTCACCGGAAACCTCACAGCCGCGGACGCTCGCGAGTTTGGTTATCAATTGACCTTTTTTCGGCAGGGCGTGATGCCGTTGGACGCGGACATCATTCCCCTGTCTCAATTCGTGACAAGCAATGTGAAGTTCGCGCATTTCGCTGTGAGCGACATCTCGGGAAGCGCTTTTCAATTTTTCCAAAGGCTTTCTCGCGGCGCGTTTGGCGAGGCCGGATTCGGCGCGCGCCCGCGCCTGGCCTGGATCGAGGATTGGTCGTGCATGCTCAGCGACGACGGTGCTTTTCGGATCCAGGCAAAGGCTGAAGATCTATCCCTCGATCTCACGTTGAAGCCTGCGAAGCCGTTAGTCATTCATGGACAAAATGGCGTAAGCAAAAAAGCGGAGGGCGAGGGGAGGGCATCGCATTATTATTCGTTCACGAGACTTTCGAGCGAGGGCGTTCTGCAGATAGGGAAGCAGGAGTTTGCTGTGTCCGGCCTGAGTTGGTTCGACCATGAGTGGACAACCAACCCGCTTGCGGCCAATCAGGTCGGTTGGGATTGGTTCAGTCTGCAGCTCGATGACGGCAGTGATTTGATGCTTTTTCAGCCGCGCACCAAGGACGGCGGGCGCGATCCAAACTCGGCAGGCACTTTCATCGACGCGAACGGCGTAGCGACGCAGCTCGCCGAGGCCGACTTTACGCTCGAACCCGTTGAGACTTGGTCAAGCTCGCAGTCGGG
The DNA here is from genome assembly GCA_963810765.1 of uncultured Verrucomicrobiae bacterium. Taxonomy (GTDB): domain Bacteria; phylum Verrucomicrobiota; class Verrucomicrobiia; order Chthoniobacterales; family Terrimicrobiaceae; genus DASTFP01. The sequence continues at coordinate 74,701 of CAWEOV010000001.1, read as the reverse complement.
CGGCCGCTACCCGGTGAAATGGCGGATCACGATCCCGCGCTTGCGAACGCGCCTCGACGTAGGCGCCGCGCTCAAGGATCAAGAGCTTAACCTCAAACCCATCGCGTACTGGGAAGGTTCCGTTCGCGCTCAGGGCACGGTCGGCGGAAGAGACGTAAAAGGTTCCGGTTACCTCGAAATGACCGGCTATGCAGGCCCGATGTCCGGCATGCAGGCCGAGCCGTAACTGACGTTCATGCCCTTCCACTTCGGACCGTCACGGAGGTTCAAGATTTGGCCGCCATCGTCGACCGTGCCTATCAACATGGCCTGCGGATCGTACTCTGGCTCAGCGCCGTTTTGGTTGTTGTTTCGCTTGCTTTCGTCCTGCTTAACGCAAAACGCGGCGAGGCGTCGCCGCCGGGAGATCGTGACGGCGAATCGCCTCCTCAGTGAGCACGCCAATGAAAGGCAGGTTTCGATACCGCTCGTTAAAGTCCAGACCGTAGCCGACGACAAATTCGTTCGGGATGTCGAAGCCGACGTAATCGGCTTCAACCGGACGCGGTCGGTCGATTTTCTTGCGAAGCAGAACGCAGACTTTAAGGCTTAGGGCTCTACTCTCTGCAGCAAGGTGTTCGCGAATGGTATGCAAGGTGACGCCGCTGTCGAGGATATCGTCAAGAAGCAGGATATGACGGCCACGAGTGTCAGCGAGCTGAGTCTGGCGAAAGTTCACCCGGCCCATGCTTTTGGCACCGTGATAGCTTGAGACGCTTAAACAATCGACTTGCAGGTGTATTGGGACTCTGCGCAGCAGGTCTGCCATGAAGATGAAACTGCCATTCAGGATGGCAATGACGGTCACGTCCTTTCCGCGGTAGTCCTCGGTGATTTCGCAGGCGAGTTCATCGAGCCGGCTGAGGATGGTGGACTCGTGGTACAGCACTTTTCGGATGTCTTGAAGCATTTGAACACGGCGTAATCAGCGTTCTCACCGATACGAGCCAATGGCAATGAGTTTTCCTTTTCGAACTGAGAAAAGCTCCTTGCTCACCGGATACGGTGAGGAATCGTATTCCGCGATTACGATCTCCGAGAAACGCTGATACGCGGGCGAGATTCTTGGAAACACGAAGATTCGAAAGCGATTGGGGATGGCAACGAGGATATCTGGGCCAATCGTGTCGCTGAAGAATGTCGAGAACTCAGGTGCGAGCACGGCGGATGCGGTGAGTGGGCTGTTGGATTCAAGCACGGCGCATTGAATGACATTGTTTTGGTCACGAATGAACCGGGGCTTGAGCCCGGCGAGCACCTCTGAGGCCGCCTTCGGTGCAGACGCAAGAATCTTCTCCCGGGTGGCGCCGAGCGTCACCACTTCGTTGCTGCGAAGGGGAAGGACTTCGCCGTTCACGAAGCGCGCCGGCACAAGAATAGTTCGCTCCGCTCCCACGATCGGCCAGCTCGACTCGTAATGCATGAACGTTGGCTCTACGAGGAGATGCCAGGTTTCCTCCGCGGGAGATCGTGCGATCAGCGCAGCCATCAGAAAACCGATAGCGCATTTGAGTTTTCTCCACCGTCTGCTACACAGAGCGGGATCATGATTGCGTTTTTGGAAGGCGTGCTGGAGGAAGCGCTCCCTACGCAGATCGTCGTCAATGTCCACGGCGTCGGCTACCACGTGATGATCCCACTTTCAAGTTTTGAGCGGCTTTCCCATCCGGGCTCAAGCGTCAAGATCCTTACGCATTTGGTGGTTCGCGAGGACTCGCACGTGCTCTACGGATTCAGCACATCTGGGGAACGTGATCTTTTCCGGCTATTGATGCATCACGTGTCCGGCGTGGGTCCGAAGCTGGCGCTCGCGATCCTCAGCGGGATGAGCGTTGAATTGTTCAAAGCCGCCGTCGTTTCCGGCGACATCGCGGCCATTTCTCGCGTTAGCGGCGTGGGCAAAAAGACGGCTGAAAGAGTCGTTCTTGAATTGAAGGACAAGGTGGGTGTTGCGGCGGAGTGGGAGGCGGCGAGTGCAGCGAACGCGCCCAGTTCACGCGATCAAGCCGTGCATGACGCCGTGCTGGCCTTGATTTCGCTTGGTTACAAGCAGCTTGAGGCGCACAAAGCGATCAAGCAGTCCCTGGCAGGCGTTTCAGTGACCCCGCCTGCGGACGAGCTGGTGAGGATGGCTTTGAAAATTCTGGCATGAGCGATGAAAAACTGCGGCGCGCGGAGGCGATTCGCTCCGCCTTGCCGGAAGGCGGTCTCTTCCACGAGAAGTCCTGGCGGGTCTCTCCGGACGCATTCGTGATTGACCGAAAGTTTTCGGAAGAGATTGATAAGCTCGGTTACCGTCTTACGCGCTTCGTTCGAGCCTGCAATCAGCTCTATCGTTTCAGCATAAGCGGTCGCCAGCCGGCGTGGATTGCGGATCTCTTGGACCTCGGGAAGCCTCCCGAGTTGGTCGCTTTGCAACGCGAGAAGGCGCTGGTGATGGCGATCCCTCGAGTCATTCGCCCGGACCTTATTCTTACGGATGACGGATACATTATTGCCGAGCTTGACAACGTGCCCGGCGGCATTGGCCTCACAGCCTGGCTGGATCAGGTGTATTCGCAAAATGGCGCGCAGATTCTTGGCGGCACTGAGGGAATGCTCGATGGCTTCGCTTCCATTCTGCCTGGAGGCAATATTGTCGTCTCAGAGGAGGCGGCTACGTATCGGCCGGAGATGGACTGGCTTGCGGCGCAACTCAACGCATCACGCCCGGATGTTGGGTGCTGGCGCGTCGTCGACGCGCTGCCGCGCGAGGATTGGCAACCCCGAGTCTACCGGTTTTTCGAACTCTACGACCTGGCCAATGTTCCCTGCGCTCGGCAGCTTTGGGACAAGGAGCTCAGAGGGGAATTGACGGTGACGCCGCCCATGAAACCTGCGTTGGAGGAAAAGATGTGGTTTGCGCTTTTCTGGCTGAAACCGCTCGAGGCCTTCTGGCGTCGCGAGCTGGGTGATCGTGCTCTGCGGGCTCTGCGCAAGGTCATTCCCTACACGTGGCTCGTTGATCCCGAACCCTTGCCCAGACATGCAGTGCTTCCCCGCCTCGAGACAAACACATGGGAGGAAGTTGGCCATTTCAGTCAGAAACAGCGCGCTCTAATTCTAAAAATCAGCGGCTTTTCCGAACATGCCTGGGGCTCGCGTGGGGTTGTCGTCGCCCAGGACATGCCGCAGGCCGCGTGGCAGGCCGAACTCAGGAAGGCCCTGGCTGAGTTTGACACGCATCCGCATATTCTCCAACAATTCCATCAAGGGCGGTTGGTTGAGCACTATTACCTCGACACCTCCATCAGCGAACTTCGGCGGATGCGGGGGAGGGTGCGATTGTGCCCGTATTACTTCGTAGGCGAAAAGACAGCCGTCTGTGGCGGGGCGCTTGCGACAATTTGTCCCGACGATAAGAAGCTCTTGCACGGCATGACCGACGCCATTCTTGTTCCTGCGGCTATTGACACCTCGCACTAAACGCGTTGATTTTCTTGTTGACAAACCGTTCCGTATCTCTTCTTGTCACCGTTCCCCTGCGATTCAGTCGCCGGATGCAGGTATGAACAGCCAACTTCTTGACGAAGCCTCTAAAGTGATTCACGAGCCTCAAGTATTAATCAATATGGTGTCGAAGCGGGTCCGCCAGCTCAGTGCGGGCAGTCGCGCGATGGTTTCCGTGGAAGGCCGCATGGGCCTTGCAGACATTGCCCTGGCGGAGATCGCCCAAGGCAAGCTAATCCTGGCTCAAGCCCGGAACGGCCAGAAGCCTGAGGAATAATCCGTCGCAAGCGGGCGTGCGATGTCCGCGGAGATTGTTACCAACCGCAAGGCTCTCCGGGATTATCACATCCTGGGAACTCTCGAGGCAGGCATTGAGCTCAGAGGCACGGAGGTCAAATCGATTCGTGCCGGTCTTGTGAATCTCCAAGGCTCATTCGCTCGACTCGAAGGTTCAGAGATCTATCTCTACGACAGCGACATCCAACCGTACGTGCGCGCAAGTCACGAGCAGCATGAGCCCAGGCGCCGTCGCAGGCTGCTCCTGCACCGGGCAGAAATCGAGAAGCTTGCGACGGAAACTGAGCAGGCCGGCCGGACGCTTGTGGCGCTGAAAATGTACTGGAAAAAGGGACGCGTAAAGCTTTCCCTGGGAATCGGAAAAGGCAAGGATTCCGCAGACAAACGTGCTGATCTCAAGAAGCGCGTGCAGGAGCGTGAAGTTCAGCGGGTTCTCGCAGGCATCCAGCGGAAAGGATAGGAAGTGATCAACGTCCTGGAACTAGAGATATCCTTTCGGATTTTGTTCAAGGCGCGAAGACCAAAAAAAGATTGTCTTTGGAGTTCCGGGAGCCATATTTCCCAACCCTCTCTCAAGGAGCCTTAGCTCAATTGGTTAGAGCGCTGCCCTGTCACGGCAGAGGTTGCGGGTTCGAGCCCCGTAGGCTCCGCGTCTTGTTTTTTTGCCGGAATCACCTCTGAAACCTCGTAAATAAAGGCCCTCCGGTCGGTTGCCTCTTTTTGTCGAATTTGCAGCTGAGTGCTATTTTCGCGAGAAATTTGTCCTGTTTTGTCCTGCAAAACCGTGAGGGAAACACCCGCATCGAGATACTTTATGAAGGGAGGTTCATCACCAAGCCATTCCTGGAAGGAAAGGCTGCGGACGATCTAGGCGCGGGTGGGTGTGTCCAAGAATTGAGCTTCCTGCATCTCTCGCATGGCGAACACGATGAAATCAATGGGCTCCTTTTTCATCAATCGAGGAGCCGTTCTCGCCTTCAGCGTTCAGGCGTGACGGGCTCCGATGGTTTCGGATTCGCAATTACTCTGCCCTGGACCCTAAAGACGTCAGAGCACGGGCCCGAGTGTGGCAATGAGGTTGTTCCACAGCCGGCGTGAGATCGGCCAGGCCACCACCGCCTCCTTAGTGACCCGATTCGACCGCGAGATGTATTCCTGCTGGCGCTCGCGCACAGCGCCGGTGAGTGCGGGATCGTGGAACAGAATGTTGTTTTCGTAGTTGAGCTCGAAACTGCGGCGGTCCATGTTCGCCGATCCGATCAAGGTGACCTCGCCATCCAGGGTCAGTGATTTCGTGTGGAGCAGGCCGCCCTCGTACTCGTAGATGTTGACTCCCGCCGTGAGCAGGTCGGCGTAGTAGCTGCGGCTGGCCGCTCCGACAATCCACGAGTCGTTTCTCGCGGGAAAGATGATCGTCGTGTCCACGCCCCGGTAGACGGTCGTGCACAGCGCATTCTGCAGGGCCTCGTCGGGTACGTAGTAGGGGGTAGTGATGACGATCTCGCGCCGCGCTGCGAACATCAGGGATTCGAACATCTCGGGCATGGCCGAGTACCGCATCGTCGGGCCCGTGCCAATCACCTGCGCGGTCGCCCCTCCCGCTGTGGGCAAAGACAGCGGCCTGCTCAGGAGTTCGTCGAGGTTCTCATCCACGTACGTCATCCAGTCGCTCGCGAACAGGAACCGGTTCTGGCGTGCGATAAGACCCTCGAAGCGCATCACGGCGTCCACCCAGGGTGAGTACTTCGCCTTCACTCGGAACTCGGGATCGGCACAGTTCTGGCTGCCGCAGTAGGTGATGCGATCGTCGATGACCACGATCTTGCGATGGTTCCGGAGGTCGATGCGGCCCTCGAACGGCCGTAGCAGGGGGTTGCCTATGGGAAGGCCTGAAGCCACGCGCACGCCTGCGGCGCGCATCGCCTGCCAATGCTCGGAGCGGATGATCATACGCGAGCCAAGGGTCATCGGCCATGGCCCGACAGGTCACTCCGCGGGCAGCCGCGCGCTTAAAGGCCTCGACGACCTTGCTGCCGTTATTGTCCGGCAGCAGATGTAGCCTAATCTTCGCATTTTTTGCCGTTCGGAAGGTTTTCTCTCTGTGGACCCCCAGCTAAGGGGCCTTAGGTTGTCCACACATTTTCGATCGTGGTCTTGTAGATTTTGGGCGGGGGTTGCTGGGGCAGCGGCCAGTCAAGTTGGTGAATAAGGGCGGCCTGAGCGGCTTCAGGCTGGGTGACGCGTTCCAGGCAGATGCAGCAGCCGCCGGCGCGAAGCTTGAACCAGACTTCCACCATTTGAATGCGGGCAAATTGATCGAGCAGTTGCCATGGGCTCAAAGAGGGTGCGTTGGCTCTAAGTTTGTGCTTGAGGCACACCCACAGGCAGTATCCCAGTAAGGCGACCATGACGTGGGGTTCGACCCGCTTGGAGGTGAAGTGCCAGATCGGACGGATGGCGAGATCAGTTTTGAGCGCGCGGAAGACAGCCTCAACCTCGGTAAGCTGGATGTATTGGCTCCAGAGTTTAGCCGGATCGCTGCCCTCTAAGTTGGTGCGCAACAGGTAGGCCCCGTCGCGACTGGCTGCATGTCGCAGCGCCTCGCGATCCCAGCGCCACTGCAGGCGCAAATCCTCGAGGTTGATTTTCACGTATCGCCAGGCTTGCTGGTAACGCTCTTTAAGCCGGCCCAGATGGAGAAGGACTTTGGAGGGATCTTTGAGACGGCCATGGCGAAGCAACCGCCGTAGTCCGATCAGATCGCGCATGAGTCCGCGGACAACCCGCCAACGCATCGCGCTTGCTTTCTGCGCCCGCGCCCGGCTGCGCGCCAGCACGTAGGTTTCCTTATCCTGGGCAATGAGTTGGACCTCGACTTCTCCAGAGACTTTTTTGCCAGTCGCCCTCCAGTAATCGGCGCTCGTAGGCTTTGAGCTGCGCGCGGGGCGTGCCCACCAGGTAACTGGCTCCGCGTCGCCGCAAGCTTTCAAGATTTTCTTCGCTCACAATGCCACGATCGAAGACCCACACACGTCGGGCACGGCCATGTTTGCGCTCCACGGCATCGAGCATCTCCTCAAGGGTGGTCACATCAGCCCGGTTGCCTGCGAAGACTTCGTAGGAGAGCGGAAAACCTTCCGAACTGACAACCAGTGCGATAATGATCTGCTTGCAGTCCGGGCGGTGATCGCGCGAGTAGCCACGTTGGGCTTTGTCGACTTCCTGCGCTTCCCCTTCAAAGTAGGTGCTCGTCAGATCGTAAAGCAGCACATCGAAAGTGGCACCGAAGAGATCTTTCCATCTGTGTGAGAGGTGCTTTTCCAAGGCTTCCTTGTGTTCGACCATGCGGTCCAGCGTGCGATAGAGCCGATCCTTTTCGGCCACCCGCTCGTCTCATCGAACAGGAGTTTTACGGCTTGATGCTCGCCCATCGAGCCGTGCAGCACTCTGATGAACGAGGCTGCCGAGCACCAAAACATTGATCCCGACCGATTATCCTTCACCCACTCCCTGAGGATCGTCCGCCGCAAGCTGGCTGCCAACCAGCCCCTTTCCCCCTGAGGATCCGCTGCAGTGGATGGCGAGCCTGCGCAGGGAAATCCTTTAAATACGAGTCCCGCAACGAAAAGGCCGCTTCGGTCTGAGAGGCGTAAAGCGAAAAATGTCGGGATATCCGATTCGCAGATCCCCGGGGCCAACCAAGAGACGCGAGCGCTGGAAGCGGTGCGCATTGTCACCGACAATATTCTGGCGCATTTTGAGGTCGTACCCATCGGCAAAGAGGATTACAGGGAGGCACTGAACGTAGTGGGGAACGGCGGGTGGAGCGGTGCGAAAATTTACGACGCGTTGCTGCTGCGCTGCGCGGCGAGATGCACGGTGGAGCGTATTTACACGTTCAACTTGGGAGACTTCAAACAGCTGGCACCGGCTAGTCTGCAAGGGATAATATGCGCACCATGAGTAAGGTCCGGATTTTCGATTAATCATAAAAGTGTAAAAAGTCTTTTAGTAGCTTTAACATAAAATACTTCAGAACAATGGCACATGGATTTGTGCGTTTATTGGTCTTGAACGAACGCCAAATCCGGAGCAATCAGGCTCGCTCTTCCAGCTCGTTTTCAATGATCCAAAAATCTTCCGGAAATCCGATGGTGATAACCGGCTTCGGAGTGTTGTCCGGTCTGATGTTGAGAATCAGAGTTTGGTATTTTTCGGTCGCACCCTCGATGCAAAGGATCACTTCAAAAACAACTCGAGAGCAACCCGACTTTGCTCTACGCGCGGAAAGGGAAGCCATCCAAATTATGTCCCATAAACGCTCCTGCACCACATAAATATCCGCACCACCGTGCGCTACACCCACGTCGGCTTTGAGCAGACTCGGCAAACGGCGGAGGCGCTGAGTCGGGCTTTGGAGTGAAGGCGAGGGGAGTTTCCTTCGCAGGATGCGCCAGCCTTCAGCAACGCGCGATAGAGCCCGTAGCCAAACCCACACGCTTCATAGACGACATGGACTTGAAAGCCTTCTCGCAATCGTGCTTCGACCCAAGGTACGAATTCCGCGGGAGCAAAATGCTGCGGCGGGCGCGCCGTCGCGTGGTCATATTGAACCACCGCGACGAATTTCTCGCGATGGATGTCGAGTCCAATCTTGAGCAGCGAGCCGCTCCTCATTACCTTCAACTTAGCCGCCGCGGGTGCGACGGTCACACTGTGGAAAACGATGTGCTTTTTCATAGAGCGGGTGAGTCTACCAAGACTCGCCCGCGCCCTTTACATGCCATCTAGAGCTACCGGTTTATGAACAAGCCGGGTTCCCGCGCTCTCAGGCCGCTTTGAAAAGGGGCGTGCGAATTTGGTAACGCAACACGGCGCGCAGCTTAGTCTCGATGGCGTCTTTGAGCGAAAGGATCTAATGTGCGATAGAGATTTTCCAGGGCTGCGATCTGCTCTTTACCGGCGGCTCCGCAGGCTTTGAGCTGCTGAAAGGGCGTGGCGGGCGCATCGTAAATGCGCCGCTTACGGCTGCCTTCCACCTCGGTGCGTGGTCTTGCCCGAGACGAGCTTCCTGAGATGCTTCAAAGTGATCGCCAGCCCGGTGACGATCGCGGGCAGGTAGAACTGTTCGGCGAGACTCAATTTTGGACGTTTGACGACCATTTGCCATGCTTGCCGTAAAGATGATGGCTTTTTAACGACAAGTCAAAAAGTCATCGCCTATCTACCAGAATCGCAACCACTTCCTCCGGGCTTCGCGACTTCTCAGGAACCGCAGGCACGCGGCGGAGATGCTACTGGAAGCCGGCGCATCAGCAAACCGTCCGCCGATTTCCATCCTTGTTCATCGACGCGACGTCCAATTGCACTACGCTATGGTGATATGAACAAGGAGTCGGAAGAGATATCGCGTCTCAAAAAAGAGATTGCGCAACTCAAGCAAGAGAATTCGGACCTGCGCGCAATAGTTCAAAACCAACAACAGCAGATAGAGGCCCATAAGGAAACATCTTCGGGCGAGTCACCACTACCGAGCGGTGATGCTGGATGGTGAACCCGGCTTGTTATGCCGAAGCGCGTCTGGAGAAAGCAGGCAGCCGCGCTATTTTAGCGAATCGTAATGAGCCCCTTCCCGTGGCATCCGGTTGACCTCTTTCTCAAGCTGGCCCTCGCACCGCATTCCTGGTTCGATGCGCTACTCGAATGGTATACGCGCCCTGGCGACTTCAGCCGTGGCACGTATTTTGGTCTGGCGCGCTGGGGGAACGCTGGCAGCGCGGGCGGCTACCTGGCTACGCAGAATTGGAAAGGCGAATTTCGAGAGTGCGAATTCCCGCTCGAGGAACTGGAAGCGCTCGAGAAGACTCTTAAGGCGATTTCGATCTCGCTCGGTTCAAGCGTCTTCGCGTTCGATGGAGCCAGCGGAACCTGCTTTACCGCTATGCGCCGACGAAGAGGGATTCTATAGCGTGCGTGACGCGTAAGCTCTGGTGAATCCTGCAAAAGTTGTAGTGCCATAACCGCCTGGCAACGAGCGGTCGGACATCAAATAGATTCGGAGTTGCTTTAAGCTCGATCCTTGCACTTTTGCGGCTAAGCCTCCTGTTCGTGCAGTCTGCAGGTTTGCGCATTCGCCGTCAGATTTCCGCTTCCTTCCTCCCCATGCGGTGAGCGTGGCAAACCATCGAGGTGAGTGCTGAATTCGATGCGATCGTCGTCGGCTCCGGCCCAAATGGGTTGGCTGCCGCGATCACCCTTACGCAGGCCGGCTATTCAGTGCGAGTGCTGGAGGCCGGCGCAACGATCGGCGGCGGGACGCGATCTGCCGGGCTGACTCTGCCCGGGTTTCTGCACGATGTATGCTCGGCGATTCATCCGCTCGCGGCGGGCTCGCCGTTTTTCCAGACATTGCCATTAGATCGCTTCGGCCTCGAATGGGTCGAGCCGGAGATCGTGCTGGCGCATCCGAACAGCAACGGCGAAGCCGCCTGCCTGCACCGCTCCGTGGATCACACCGCCGACACCCTTGGCACCGATGCACGGGCTTATCGGCGCCTCATGCAGCCGCTCGTGCGGAACTGGGAAGCACTCGCCGACGAGATTTTGCAGCCCTTGCTGCACCTGCCTCGACATCCGTTCGTGCTGGCGCGCTTTGGACTGCACGCGGTGTGGCCGGCCTCGGCGCTGGCCAGAGCCTTCTTCAAGGAAGACCCGACACGCGCGCTGCTGGCAGGCATCGCGGCACATTCCTTCCTGCCGCTCGAGGCCACTGCATCGGCGGCATTTGCGCTTGTTCTCGCGACGGCCGGGCATGCTGTCGGATGGCCGATCGCGCGTGGCGGCTCACAAGCCATCGCGAACGCCCTCGCGGCTTGCTTGATCGAACTCGGCGGTGAGATCGAGCTCAACCGCTGCATTGAGGATCTGAATCAGCTTCCAAAAACACGCGCCGTGCTGTTGGACGTGACACTATGGCAATTTCTCCGGATCGCCGGGGATCGCCTTCCCGCGCGGTATCGCCAGCGGCTGGAGCGATTCCGCCACGCACCAGGCGTATGCAAAATCGATTACGCATTGAGTGCGCCGATTCCGTGGACCGCCCGGGAATGTCGGCGCGCGGGCACCGTCCACGTGGGCGGAACGTTGGACGAAATCGCCGAGGCGGAGCGCCAGGTGGTCCACGGCGAGCATCCCAGTCGTCCCTTCGTGCTTCTCGCCCAGCAGAGCCAATTCGATGAAACGCGGGCTCCGCGCGCGCAGCACACGCTCTGGGCGTACTGCCACGTGCCGCATGGCTCGGCCTTCGAGATGAGCGCGCGCATCGAAGCGCAAATCGAACGCTTCGCGCCCGGCTTTCGCGATTGCATTCTCGCGCGCCACGTCATGAAACCTGCGGACCTCGAAGCGCGAAACGCGAACCTTGTCGGCGGCGACATCAATGGCGGAGCGGCAAACTTTTTCCAGCTAGTCGCTCGGCCCGTATGGAGTCCGACGCCCTACCGAACTCCGCTGCCCGGCGTTTATCTTTGTTCGTCCTCGACACCACCGGGCGGAGGAGTTCACGGCATGTGCGGCTGCCATGCGGCGCGCGCGGCTTTGCGTGAGGTCTTCGGCGAGCAACAAAGGAGAGACGCTGGAAATTAAAATGCGGCGGGAAAATTTCCAATGGCGAGGAGATGGACTACGGGTGAGGAAGTGCAGCACTTAACCTTTCCTTCGCGCGCCGGACCGCTCCAACATCGTGATAGTCGAGGTGCGCCGGAAACGAGCACACTTCGATCTGGCTAAAACCGCTGGAACAGATCAAATCCAGGCTTAAACGCCCTTACGTTTGATTCCGAGCGCTGCTATCGGCGCGTGGTCCACAGGTATCAGTCGGTGAACTGGGAGTCGAAGAGAAGCTGAAACAGCGCTTAGCCAGAATTCTGACTGCAGCTCAGCGTTGAGTTCGCGGTCAGGTATACCCCGTTTGTTTCGATGCCTCTAAGCGGAGTTGCTGAACGGACTTCGTCCACGCTGCGGCAGGTGCTTTGCGCGTTGCTGCAGGAATGTGAGCATGACAGTGACGCCGGGCATTTACGCAAGTGCTCTCGGATCTTCTCCTCGCCCTGCCTGACCCTTGGCAGCCAGACGCGGTCTCCTTTAGCGGCGCAAGCCACGAAGTTGACCCAGAGCGAGGCAGCCGAAACCAAGTGAACAGCAAGCGCGAGCGCGAAACGCACGGAAAGTGGTTTTCTTCTCGGGCCCTACCCTTACGCGTGAGAGCGATGGTCACTTGTCCGGCGTGGGTGTCAGCGGCGGAGGAGTCATCTTCCGCAAGTCGTTCATCGGATAGTGCGGCCAGTCCGGCACGCGCATTTGCTCGAGAACGAATTGCCGGAGGTAATCGTGCGCTTCCATTCGCCCCATGCGGTGGGCATTGCAAACCATGGGGATGCGATTGTGTTGATGACCGACTCCGGAACAGCCGAGTAATTTCGGCTGGGAGCCAGCCAAAATAGTCCCTCTCCTCCGTGCCGAAGGAGATCGAATCATCGCGGTTGTGATAAATCCTGTAGCCGGGCCATATTTGACGATCCTGGCGGTCTCGCGGCGGAATGTGATCTCGTTCTGGTTGTGGGAGGAACTCCGAAATCAAAGGTTTCGTGGGCATAAACGGCGAAGTGTGATTGGTTCCAAATCGGGTAAGGCTTGCCGGCATTTGGCCGAGGGTGCTCAGTCTATGGAGCAGGGCGATAAGCGCCTGGTGAGAAGAATGTAAACACCGAACCGAACGTTCCGCGGCCCGGTGTTCCTTCCAGAATAATCTCGATGATGACAGGTTCGCCGACGGATGCAAGTAGGCAGATTGTCCAGGGTTCTGCTCAGAGCAGATGTGCTCGGCGAAATTTTCAGCCGATCGGACGCCGTCGGCGCCTATCCTAGATCTTTGCTAAAGCCTAGCCGTCGACCAACAGCGGCCCACGGCCGTTACAATAATGAGTATAATTGCAATCTGAGCCCAACTCTACGAAAAGGCCTCGCAGGAGGGCTTGTTCAAGTTGATGAGGAACTGCGAATACACCACCGCATACAAAAATTATGGCCCTTTCTTCCCAGCGTTGCATGCGCTTTAATCCGGCAATCATTCTATCGTGGTAGAATAAGCTATTCACTTCCCGTGCCCCTTTAGAGCGTAAATGAAAAATGGCGCATCCGCTTTCCGGCGGAGGGAGACGGACCATGGATCTCCCCGACACGACGATCAGCCGTTTGTTCGGCGTTTCAAGTTAGCGGTTTCGAGCCGGAAAATGCCGGATCACTCGACGGCCGAACGATGCCCTGAGACTATAAGGGACCAATGACCGCATCTGCCTCCCCTTGCGTATCAGCGGGCGTGCGGCTTTTTTTTCAAACCCCGCTCGATTGGCTGGTGCTCGCGGTGCCCGCTGCGTTCGCGATCCGCTTTGTGCCCGCTTGGAGCAACGAGTCGTTGCTCTTCGTCGTCTCCGGGGTCAGCATCATCCCTCTAGCAGGCTGGTTGGGTCGCGCGACCGAGCAGATCTCAGCACGCACCGGCTCAGGCTTCGGCGGATTTCTAAACGCGACCTTCGGCAATGCGGCTGAGCTGATTATCGCGCTGATGGCACTGTCGAAAGGGCTCACGACCGTCGTGAAGGCCTCGCTCACCGGGTCGATCATCGGCAATCTGTTGCTCGTGCTCGGCGCGTCGGCATTCGCCGGCGGCCTGCGCTTTTCACATCAGAGGTTCAACAAGACCGCCGCGCGCGTCTCGGCCACGGCGATGAGCATGGGAGCGGCGGCGCTGATCATTCCGACGGTTTTCCACGTCACCGCAAATGCGCGGCCCGGCGGGTGGTCGGCAGCCGCTGAACAGAAGCTCTCTCTCGCAATTGCGGTCGTCCTTTTGCTCACCTACGCCGCGACGCTGCTCTTTTCGCTGAAGACGCACAAGGCGCTCTTCGCCGGCCAGCCGGAGGCGGAAAAGCACGAGCCCACTTCCTCGCTCGCACGCGCGGTGATGCTTCTCGGCGTGGCGACGGTCCTCATCGCATTCCTGAGTGAATTTCTTGTCGGGTCGATTGAAGCCGCGCGCCACAACCTCGGCCTGACGCAAACCTTCGTCGGCGTGATCGTGGTCGCGCTCGTGGGAAATGCGGCCGAGCACACCACCGCCGTTTGGGCGGCCTTGAAAAACAAAATGGACCTTAGCCTCAGTATCGCCGTCGGCTCGAGCCTCCAGGTCGCGCTCTTCGTCACACCGATGCTCGTCTTTGCTTCCTATGCGTTTGGCCGCCCGATGGATCTGGAGTTTTCGCTGCCGGAGATAGTGGCCATCGCCGTCGCCATCTGGATCGCGCAGCAGATCAGCGGCGACGGTGAAAGCAACTGGCTCGAAGGCGTCCAACTTCTCTCGGTTTACGTCATCATGGCAATTCTCTTTCTCTTCCTCCCCGAGACCGTCCATCCGAATCCGGCGGACTCGCCGACGCAAAGTCCAGCGGCAAGCCAGACAACGCCGTGAACACTAGCCCCAGTTAAGGCCTTAACGTAACGAACGGTGATTTTACGGCGAGCTGTGTAATGCCTTTACGACTAAATGAAATGGGTTTTTCCCATAAAAATTATCGGCAAGCAGCTTAAGCAGATACAAACCTTCATCAGCCAAGGGATCGATGCGATCATCGTTAACCCTGTCGACACGACGGCGACACCTAAGATGACGAAGCTTGTCACCGAGGCCGGCATTCCTCTGGTCTATGTGAACCTTCAGCCTGCTGAGGAAACGCTGCCGAAGGGGGTCGCCTACGTTGGTTCGGAAGAGACCGTGTCGGGCAAGCTCCAGGGAGAAGTAATTGCCAAACTTCTGAACAACAAGGGCAACCTCGTCATCATGGTGGGCGAGCTTGCGACCCAAGCTGCCGTTCTGCGGACCGAAGGCGTAGAGAAAGTCGTCGCCCAACATCCGGAGATGAAGATCGTGGGAAAGCAAACTGCCAATTGGCGGCGGAATGAGGCCATTGACCTCATGAACAACTGGTTGGTTGCCGGGACAAAGATCGATGCCGTTGTCGCAAACAACGACGAAATGGCCATCGGGGCGATCCTCGCGCTCCAGCAAGCTGGCAAGGATGTGAAGAACGTGGTCATCGCGGGCATTGACGCAACTGCGGATGCGCTCGCTGAAATGGAGAAGGGCAATCTGGATGTGACCGTCTTCCAGGACGCCAAGGGCCAGGGCGGAGGGGCGGTGGAAACCGCGGTCAAACTCATCAAGGGCGAGAAGGTTGAGTCCTTTGTTTGGATCCCGTTCGAGCTTGCCACCCCGGAGAACTACAAGGAATACCTCAACAGGTGATGGTGGTCTGCGCCGTGCTAAAGACGACCGCGGCGCAGTCTCTGGCCTTTGTATACAACGCATTGAGAATGAGTCATCACGACAGCGGGCAAGGAGGCTGCAACAAGGTAAGGGTCTGGAATTTGCCCATTACCGGAGGGTCTAAAAGACCGACGAGAACGATTCGGACGAAATCCTCAGGGATCATCGTTTCAGTCATGCCGAGGGCCCATTCCCCGAGGGCTGTCAAAGCGCAAGAAATCACTGCTGTTTGCTGAGAGGCATGTTGGTGCGCTACAAAAACCGATGTGCTGAGCCCGAGCGATACTGCGTATCCTCTTCTAAAGGAGAGCCCAACGGAACGTGAACTTCAGGAATCATTACTCCGAGTCTGTTCGAGCTAGGCTTCGCCGCTGCGCTTTGCCAGTCTTCAGCCAGCACGTGGATACCCATCTTCTGAGTCGCACGACCTTAGGCGGTCGTTATATGCATTAATTACGACTATGCTTCACGACTGCAATCCTATCACGATTGGCGACGAAGTGCAGATCGTGTCCACATTTACAGGCGACGGATCCTCTTGAAGCAACGGCGCGACGCACCGCAATTGAGCTGGCAGCATCTCTTCCTTCTCGCCGATGGCCGGATGCGTTGCTGGCAATGCGGCGAGCCTGCGTCGCCGGCCCACGCGGCGGGCCCATTCGCTTAAGTTGATGAACGTGCCGCGCATCGCCGCCTCTCGGGTCCGCGCCCTCAATCCGTGCGACACAGTGACGGGCGATTACGTGCTGTATTGGATGCAGCAGTCGCAACGCGCGGTGGGGAATGACGCGCTGGAATACGCGGTTGATTTGGCGAACGAGCTGGGCCGGCCGCTTGTCGTTGGCTTCGGGCTGATGGACGATTATCCCGACGCAAATCTGCGGCATTACGTCTTCATGCTCGAAGGTCTGCTCGAGACGGAGCAGGCGCTCGCGAAGCGCGGGATTGCTTTCGTGTTGCGGCATGGACCGCCGTCGCGTGTTGCGCTCGAGTTAGCGCGGCGCGCGTCCGCGGTGGTGTGCGATCGCGGTTACTTGCGGCATCAGCGCGCGTGGCGGCGCGAAGTCGCAGGGGAGGCGACGTGCCGCGTCGTGCAGGTGGAGTCGGACGTTATCGTGCCGGTGGAAGCCGCTTCTGAGAAGGCGGAGTTTGCCGCGCGCACGCTACGCCCGCGCATTCACCGGCAGCTCGCGGAGTATCTGCAGGAGCTAACTAGGCAAGGGCTCGCCCTTGATATCCGGTCCGGATGCGTAGGCAGTTGAGGTCGTAGAGGTGTTCACGGCGTATGTTCCTGGTATCTGACCACACAGGAGCAAGCGATGAACACCTTCTACGAACATCATAAGAATAGCATCAAATTGGCCTACCGTTGTTTTGACCGGATCCTTTTGAACGGATTGATTCAGCCCTTCCAGCAACCCGAGCGAGTGATCGGTTTCTTTAATGCCTATCGCGCGGGCGAGCGGGTCACTCGCAATCGCCTGCGTGATATCGCCCAGCAATTTCAGAACTGGGTGAAGAACCGTGCCGAGAAATGGGGCTTGCCCATCCTCGAAGCACCCGCGGGAAGGCGTGATGACTTTGTGGATCCCTACTTTAAGCAGGCCAAGAGCGATGAGGTGGTGGTGATTCTCAAGGCCAGGGAACCGGCCCGGATCATGATTGCGATCGGCGCAGAAGACCGCTGGCATCTGCAGTTCGCGCAGCGTTGGATCGTGCAGTACAACTTTTACATTAACGACCGACGCTGGGGTCGCATGTTCGTGCGAATCTGTCCCTATCTGCCTTTTTCAGCACGGGTCTGCCTCAATCAGCACCACTGGCTGGCCAACTCGATGCGCTCAGAAGGCATCGATTTTGAGCAACGTTCCAATGCCTTTCTCAAATGCAGTCATCCGCAGAAGCTCCAAGAGCTGGCAGATTCCTTGACAGCCCATGATCTGCTGAGCTGCGGGCAAAAATGGCTGGCGTATTTGACTCCATTCTTCAAAGAAAGCGAACGCAAGCAAGCGGCTGTCAGCATCGGCTCTTCTTCTCGCAAGTGGAATATTGCGACAACCTGATCTTTCACCGGCGGGCCGCACTCGATCAACTCGGCCAGAGACTGCTGGATGCCAATCGCACGATCGGCCAGCCCAACAAGATCACCATGATCTTCGGTCGCAAGGTCACCAAGCACTACAAGGGAAAACTTCAGACCGTCATTGAGGATCTGGAGCTTCCCAACCCGGTGATTCGTAGCCACTATGGAAATGGCTTCATCAAGCAATATGTCCGCGATCATTTCTGCCTGCGCACCGAGTCAGCCACCAATGACGTCACCGACTACGGGGTCAAGAAGGCCGTCGAGAACCTCCCGCAACTCCAAGAAAAGCTGGTGGCCATCTGCGACAATTATCTCACCGTACAACAGGACATCCTGGAGACCTTTGTCGATCGCGGTCAACTGCGCAAGTTGACAGCAGCCCACCGTGCTTCGCCTCCGGCAAACGGATTCCGGGTTTGAAACTCGACAATGCCCGACAACTGGCCCTCATGCACGCCCTGGTGCGCTTTGCTCACATCGCCGCGGGAAGCACCTTTACCACCGCTGAGCTTTATCCGCACACTTTGGCTGCGCTGGGATTATCCGCCGAGCAATACAGTCTGGCTTCGCTGCGCTACGACCTCCGCAAACTCAGAGTCAAGGGCTTGGTCGAGAAACTGCCGAAATCGCGCCGCTATCGCCTCTCTTCACAGGGCTATTCGATTTGTCTGCTCTTTCTCAAACTCTTCGAACGCATCTACGCCCGCTCACTGCCGGCTTGCTTCAGCCCTACCGGCCCGACTCCAAACTCCATGAGCACAAGCGAACCCAACTGGACCGCTTGTATCAAAAAGTCGTCGACGATCTCGATAAGCTCCTTTGTGCCGTCGGCCTCAAGGCCGCATGACGCCTCATTGCAACGAGAACAAAATTCCCGTTAAACTTCGCATAACGGTCTAATTCCCGCGAACGTGCGGCAGCGTGCGGATCGGCTGAAGTTGCCGCCCTCGCTCGAGCTGCGCGACCCCGAGGCACTCGCGCGCACCTTGAAGTTGGAACAGTCGATCTCGCCCGTGACGCGCTTTTTCCACGGTGGCACCGGCGCGGCGGAGAAACTCTTCCATAGCTTCCTCGCCGAGCGGCTCGCCACTTACACCGAACACCGCAATCACCCGCAGTCCGACGACGTCTCGCACATGAGCAAGTATCTGCACTTCGGCCAAATCTCCCCGACATGGCTGGCGCTCAAAGCGCGCGAGCACAGCGCTGGGGCCGGCGACAACGTTGCGACCTTCATCGAAGAGCTGCTCGTTCGCCGCGAACTCTCGGTGAATTTCGTCCACTTCCGCGACGACTACGATTGCTACGAGAGCTTGCCCGCGTGGGCGCGCCAGACGCTGACCGAACATCGCGCCGATCCGCGGCCATACCTCTACACGCGCGCCCAACTCGAAGCCGCCGAAACGCACGATCCGTATTGGAACGCCGCGATGCGCGAGATGCGGCACACCGGCTACATGCACAACTACATGCGCATGTATTGGGGCAAAAAGATCCTCGAATGGAGCGCGACGCCCGAAGAGGCATTCGCCGCCGCGCTCGCGATCAACAACCGGTATTTCCTCGACGGCCGCGACGCGAATTCCTTCGCGAACATTGCATGGGTCTTCGGCCAGCACGACCGCCCCTGGGGCGAGCGCCCGATCTTCGGGAAAGTGCGCTACATGAACGCGCGCGGCCTCGAACGGAAGTGTGACATCAAAGCATACGTCTCGAAAGTCGAGCGGCTTACGGGTGATTTCCACGGAGGCTAGTCTAACTATCAGCGCAATAAATTGCGATGATACAAGGCGGGGACGGATGAGGGAGCGATCTATCTCTCGCATTTCCGCAGGAAATAGCTGATGAGTCGCGCCGCGGTCCAGTGCTTCGCAACGTTCCGCAACGGGACGGAGGGCGGATGACGGACGGACAGTTGGACGGTCGGACGCAGCGGTGCGAAGAGCGGAAGGGTAAGGCGCTGTCGAACGGGGTTCGGTCGGACGCGATCCATGCTGGGGCCGCGTCGGGTCGCGCGCAAGCGCGGCGTAGCGGCATGCGGCGGCATCACGGCGTTTACGTTAGGCCGCGCCGTTCCGGGCGAATCGGAGATGAAAATGCACCTTTACCCAAAAGCGGAACCAACCTCAAAAGCACGCATCCTGCAGCCTTGCACGGTCTAACACGGGGTCTAACACGGTAGCACCTGGGCCACGTCGCGCAGATCTCATCCTGCACTTGCATCGCACATTGGCAATCAAGCAGCCGGTGACATAGAGAGAGAGTCGGTAAGGCGGTTGGCCAAGATGGAAACGAGGTTGCAGTTTCAATTTCCCGGTCTTACTCTCTATATGCGCGGAGCTGAGCTGCGAACCATTTAAGTAAGGAGGTGAGCATAAATGAAATCCAGCACAAAGGACAAGGTTGAGGGTACTGTCAAGGAGGCGACGGGCAAGCTGAAGGAAAAGGTTGGGGAAGCCATGGGTGATCCCGGGATGCGCGATCGCGGAACCGCCGAGAAAGTCGGCGGGAAGGTCCAAAGGAAGGTGGGAGACGTCAAGAAAGTCTTTGATAAATAGCTTCTTCGAGAGAGCTCGGATGCGCCGCGTCTTCGTTGAGGGGCGCGGCGTTGTTGCGTAGAAGATGACTACATCGCGTCAACATCTCCGTTAAGGCGTTAAGGAACACTAGCACCAGTGAAGGCCTGCCGTTTTGGCGCCGCGGAGCGTAGAATCCGAGCTGTGCAGAATCGATTTCCTGCACAGAATCCGGCCCGCTGGTAGCCACATGTAAGCTCTGAGTCAACCATGTGTCTATCGTGATCTCATTGCTGCTCCACCTATTCGCAGATATCCTTCGTCGTTTTCGCCCATTGCTTCAGTCGCCGATTGATCCTTCGCCGTTCAAACTGATCGGAGTTTTACGGGAGTGGAGAGACCTGCGATGCGAAGGTGGCGTGCGGTTTTTCCCGGTCTCCTGTAAGCAAAGGGGTTTTCGAGTTCAAGCTTGCGAAATTCGGAAAGCGACGGGAGATTTGCGGGGGACACCTTAGCAGCGCTGTTCGCGGAACAGCATTTGCTCAAGGGATTGTCTACTCCACCACAACTGAACCCCCTGGTTTCACCATCCCTGCAAGTTTTGCGACGTCCCAATTGGCAAGGCGGATGCATCCGTGGCTTGCATTGCGTCCGATGGAATCGGGGTCGTTCGCGCCATGAATGCCAATACCCTTCTTATTGAGCGCAATCCATATCACACCCGCTGGATTGTTCGGCCCGGGGGGCAGGGCGTTTTGTTTTGAGTCATAATTTGGAACGCAGGAGGGCGAGTGTCTGAGACGGCTTGGCGGCGAAGCATTCGCGGATTTCAGGCAGGGAGCGATTGGGATGGTGTTCGTTAAGCAGACGCAGAAGGGCGTTGCGGATGAGGGCGAGGTTGGCCACCAGATTGGGATTGCGGCTGCGGGTGCGGTCTTCGCCGCACAGGGCATCGCGGCGCCAGTGGTTGCGATTTTCTATTCCGCCCCAGTGGCCGCGGATGAGGTTGATCCAGCCTTCGTGCGAGCGCTCCGCCGACTGCTGACTGGAGAGGTAGTATCGGGTTTCGAAGGTGGTTTTGCCCGTCTTTTTCTCGGTGCGACGGCTTTGCACTGCAACCAGAGTACGCGCGAAGGCAAAGTCGATGGCGATGGGTTGGACTGGCCGCAGGATCAAGCCGCGCTCTTCGACTCGCCCGTGACCGGTCTCGGTCTGGACAAAAGGGGGGGCTCGCCTTCGCACTGAATGCGGGCGTGTTCGAGAAGCTTGGGCTGGTTGCCCTTGATCTGCAGGAGGTATTCGCCGCCCTTTTCGACAACAGAGCGAGCCAGTGCCCTCTGGCAGTGGAGCGGGTCGGCGGTGAGAGTCTTGCCTTCGAGACTGGGCAGCGAACCGATGAGGGCTTTTGCGGCGCTTTGTTCGCAACGCTCGGTGGCTTCTTTGTGGTCCATGATCGCCACGGCAACCGGCGAACCGTCCTCGTGCTCGGCCAGAGTAACGGTGCCGATGAGGTCACGGATCATTTTGCCATCCAGACAAAGGGCCGTCGGCAGCGTGCCTGCGCATCCGGACAGCCAGCCGCTCAAGAGCACGGCGAAGGCTTCAGGGTCCATCCGACTCAAGACCTGGTAAAAAACGCTGTAGCCGGGCACTTCGTAGAAGCGGCGGGTGCCTTTCTTGATGGGCAGCCCGAGGGCGGCACGCTGTTTGGGCTGCAGACGAGTGGCAAAGCGGGCGATTTCGGCCACGTCGCGCGCACCGGCAACCAACGCCATGGCCACCAGCGTAAGCACTGGGCCGATACGAAAGCGCGTGTTGGAGCCCCGCGGGTCGGGTGCCTGGCGCAGGACTTCGAGCAGCGAACGGCATTGCACGGGTGACAAGGGAAGCATTCCGCCAGGCGGGGCTACGCGCGCGCCCTCATAGGCTCCCTCCAGATGCAGGGCGCGGGCTTTTTGCCGCGCCTGCGGGCAGAGTTCCTTCATCCAGAGCCGCTTGGGTCGCCCGTTGGGCACGTAAAAGTCGCACCGGTGCCGGCTGTTGCCCTCGCTCAAACCAACCGGCTCCCATCCGCTGGCTTTGTAAGAGGTGCCGGCGTAGGTCTCCGGATCGGTGAAAGTCTCCGCCAGAAGCACACGGTAACCGAATCGCTCCTGCCATTGGGCGGGCAACGCCCGGCACGCCGCAGCCAGAGCCTGTGAGGCCAGGTTGGGATTTTCCCCTCTGGCGTGAAGAAGCAGATAACGGCGGTTTTGCACCACCACCTTCAGCCGCTCGGCCCGCTGCGAAGCGCTCCAGCCAATCCACTGTTCGCGATCTTTCAATTTAAGCGCCGCCGACCCCCACGCCAGCAGTGCCATCGCCCTGCCCCCGCGCTCAACCACCTGTCGCAGAAAATCGCCCACAGGTGGCGTCTTGCCCAGATAATGCTCTTGGGCAAGCATGCGGTCGAACCACTCGACCTCCGCGCTCTCCACAATAACCCGCACTTGAAGTTGATCCCGCTTTGCGCACCAAGCGCCCACAGCCGACTGCGATTCTTTCTCTAAGGATTTCATCCCACCGCACCACAGCCGAAACCATCGAATTTGTCCAGCACAAATCTCCACCTCTTACCGCCAACAACTTACAGACCGAGGTCAAAAGACCCTGGCCCGGGGGGTAGCATGTAAAAGCTTGAGCTTCGCTCGCCTTCGTTGAGCATTTTAAGATCGTAGCGAAAGTTGGGAAGTTTTGCGATTGCCTTCACGGTCCAGTGGCCAATTGGAGACGCAGTGTCCTGAGAACCTACGGTAACTGGAAATGCGGCGACAAGTTTCTCTCCATCGCGAACTTCGAGAATCTCCTCTTTGGTGCTTATGTAGAGTGACAAGGGCGGCGTCTCTTCCTTGGAAACTTCCTCCGCTGCTTCTCCAGTCTTAGATTGACCTTTTTCATCCTGTTCTCCCAGTTCGTTTGCAACTATAGCGGCCGCTTCCGAACCCGGCTTTACTGCACTTAATTCGAATGGCTTCACATTCGGCACCGTGACCTGGTCGCCTTCTTTGAGTTTTTCGGTTATCGTAGGATTCAGCCCTGCAGAGCTCAGGTGGAGCGCCACCAGATCCGAAGATAGTGGCGGTGGCAGCACATCCGCTGAATGACTGTCTCCCGTTCTCAATGATTGCTCTGGATTTTCGGTGCTCATCGCCCGGATCAAGGATCGACGGCACGGCCGGGCGCGGTCGTTCCGTCGTTCCATTTCAGGCGCAGGCGGCTAAAAACGTCGACGCCACCGGGCAAGATCCACCTTGCGTCGCTGAGCAGAGCGTTGTGTCAGCTCGGAGATGAGGCCTTGCCTCCTGCGAAGGCCGAACTGAAGATGACTGTCGGATTTTGAAGTTATGGCGCACAAGACTTTCCGCGTCTCTTTCCTTTCCGCGTTCGCGGATTACGTTCACCATCGGACGGGACGCAATCGCCGCAGGTGGATGCAGCTGCAGAGGTGCCGGGCGCGATGCACGTTGCGCATTTCTGAACGGACCTCCTCACGAAAACATTCCCCCAGCTTTTCGCGCAGCCCGTCGAAAGGGAAAAACGTTACGCCCTTGCATACATCGACGTTCGATATTGATGAAAATGCGCTGGTCATGGGAGCACGGTTTCTTACGCGAGTAATCCTCCATCGACCGCTAGCGTGCAAAGGCTAATCCAAGCGTTTTATGCTCATTTCTTTCGGATATGATATTTCACTTCGCCTTGAAGTGGAGACCGCAGTTCTCTTTTATCTTAGAGTCCATCCGTCCCGCAGGGAAGACATTGTCTCCGGCGAGAAATTTCGAATCGAACCGCAAAGCCCTTTCGAACAATATTTGGACGGATTTGGAAACATCTCCGGCCGTGTCCATTGCAAGCCGGGCATTGTTCGCTTTGTCAATCAAGGGGTAATTCGAGACACCGGCCAGTTGGATGCCTATGAGCCGAGCGCCGCTCAAGATGAGATTTTTAACCTTCCACAGGAGACCTTGGTGTATCTGCTACCAAGCCGCTATTGTGAAGTTGATAGCGAACTCGCGAATTTCGCATGGGCGAATTTCAGCACGACACCACTAGGATGGTCGCGGGTGCAGGCAATCTGTGACTTTGTTCACGGGCATATTCAGTTCGACTACCAGAAGGCAAGAGCCACGCGGACGGCGCTGGACGCTTTCCGAGAGCGGGTGGGGGTGTGCCGCGACTTCACACACCTTGCGGTTACCCTTTGCCGCTGCGTGAATATCCCGGCCCGTTATGTGACCGGTTACCTCGGCGACATTGGCATTCCCCCGGTTCCTGATCCGATGGATTTTAGTGCTTGGATTGAGGTCTATCTTGGGGGCCGGTGGTTCACATTTGATCCGAGGCACAATCGCCGCCGGATTGGCCGCATTGTCATTGCTCGTGGTCGCGACGCAAGCGACGTCCCGATCACTACGATATTTGGAAGCCATACACTTGTTAAATTCCTCGTAAACACCGAAGAAGTTAAGGACAATGGCGCTCCGGGAGTGCAAACAAAAGTCAGAAACGGCTTAGATGCCTGAGGAGTGAGAGTCGGAGAGGGATTTTGGTTCCCACCGTAATCAATGGCTTCTCGGGATAGCCTTTTCTGAACTCAAAAGGCTCAACAACTGCTACCAGCCGAGCCGAATGTCGTCGATGAGCACCGCACGGCCTTAAGGTAGCAAAGCCCAAAATCTCGGTTTACAAATTATGAATCTCGCAACGACACCGACCTGACAACTTCGACCGCCTCAGAAAGCAACGAAGCCTGGGCCATTAATGGCCCTTGATGCGTACGTTCAATGTCTGATTGCTAAAATGGCGTGCAGCCCCGGCCAAATAGCCGCTCCGGTTTGCCTACGCTGAACACCGCGCTTGCCGGGCTGCTCTTCGGATTAGACGTTGGTCTGATCTCTGGGACACTGCTGCCGCGGCGCCGTGGAGCTATGCGGGGCGGTCAGATCTTCGGGCAGTTCCGGCCTGACTCTTGAAGAATTGGCTTTCGGGGACCGACTGAGTATCGGAATCGAGAAGTTTTAGCTCGCCTAGGGCTGAGAGCCCTGGGTCTTTGTCGGCAGGCGCGAGCTTGGCCAATTGCACGACGGCGTCGGCGAGGGTAGTGACGACTTCACTCGCCCCGGAATCACGCAGGCGCTGGGCCGCCTGGATGATGTTTTCGGTAGCGCCCCAAAGGCCCACGACGATCTTTAGATTCGGAAGTTGTGCGCGCAGTTTCGCGCAGAGATAGCGCGCGTGGATGACCGTGGAGGGCGCGACGACGGAGATACAAGCAAGATCCCCGTCAGCTTCATCGACCAGTTTGATCAATTCCCCGGCTACTAGTTTCGCCGGTGCATTCTGCGCCTGGAAGCCTTGCTGCTGAAGCAAGTGCACGAGCATGGCTCCCGCGATCTCATCGCGATCCGCCCGAGCCGGCAGGCAGCAGACGCGGCAGGCCGGAGCTGAGGCAGGCGGCGGAGACTGCTCAGTCTCCGTTTTGTCCTCAAAAAGCCCGGATCCAGGAGCCGGGCCCGTGCCGAGGTCTTCGATGATGTCGCGAATGCCCTGCTCGACGAAATCTCGCTGTTCATTGTCCAGCGACCCGCGTTGGTGATCGGTCTCGGCGGCGGTGATGACGGGGATGAGCACCGCATCGTAAAGCGCAGTAAGCGAGTTCGCCTTAACGTAGGCATCCGCCAGTTCGCTTGCCTCATTCAAGCCAACCATGAGGAGCCGATGATAACACTGTTCTGCAGGGGTGAGCGCCTCCTCATCGCTGAGCATGATGCTGAGAAAGGAGAGCTGTGGGACGTGCCGCCCCATGACGACGAGACATACGGTGAGGGGCGTTGCAAGCACGAGTCCAATCGGTCCCCAGAGCCAGGTCCAAAAGACCGCGGCGACGACGAGCGCGATCGAAGAAACCCCCGTGCTCGATCCGTAAAGCCACGGCTCAACGATGTTGCTACATATCAATTCGAGCAAAACGAAAAGCCCGAGGGCGAGCAGCGGCATCATCCAGCTCGGCGAGACCGCGAGCGAAAGGATAATGGGGAATGCCGCCGCAATCCACGGGCCAATATAGGGAATGAAGCGCAGCACAGTGGCGAAGGCCCCCAAAAGGATTGCATTTGGCACGCCGATGAAGAAAAGACCGATGGCAACGGCAATACCAAAGGTCACATTGACCACGAGCTGCATGAGCAGGTAGCGCGAGACGCGGTGGTTCGCATCGTCCAGCGCGTGAGTCGTGGCGCTGATGCGTCCCTGGCCGATGAGCCGGATGAGCCGGCTGCGCAGATCTTCACGCTTTAGGAGCATGAAGATAACGAGCAGAATGACCAGCCCGGTGGTGCCCAGCGGCCCGAGCAGCGACGAAATGATGACCTGCAAAAGCTGCAGAGGATTCGCCTTTGAAGTCTCGACGACTTGCACCGGTAGCGTGGGTGCTGCGCTGACGGGCACGGCAACGGCAGTTCCCGGTTTTCCGGGGACTTGGGAAACGATGGGCGCATCGGAACCGCGGAAATCCTTCTTCAGTTCCTCCACTGTTTCGGAGAGGCGCTTGAACGCGCCGCCGCTCGGCAGTTGGAAGGAATGGAGCTTGGTCTCGATGTTGACCTTGTAGTCTGGGAGCCTCGTCGCGAGATCAACGAGTTGGCGCGTTAGCACCCAGCCAGCCATCCCGATCATGCTGAAAATCATCGTGACCACTAGGAGGACGGCGGCGATGCGTCCGATCCAGCGCTCGAGCCGCGTGACCAGGGGCGCCAACAGAAAGGTCAGCAGGGCAGCGAGCGCCAGGGGGATGAGCAGATCGCGTGCCAAATATAGTGTGGCGATGACGAACGCCATGAGGAGGACGTTCCATATGCCGACAAGCGCGGCGGGGGCGCCGCTTTTAGTTTTTGGTGGTCGCATCGAGAAAGGCGTGTGCGTCGAAATATCGCCTAAAGATGCCTGGGTGTACGCTTCAATCTTTAGGATTCCGAACCCATTCCGGGAGAGATGCCAGGTTCCGCTTCCGTCTCCCTTCGCTCGTTTCCCGATACTCAGAAGTCTGGTATGTAGGGAGAACTCAAGAAACGCGTTGCAGTGCAAACATCTCGGACGAAAGCGCAGGAGTTCGAGCGCAGCTGGAAGAGGCAGGCCACTGGGATTCAAACTTTACGAAGCAGGAAAAGATATCGTGCTGGTCGAAGCAGTTGCTGAGAAAGAGGCACGAATTCCAACGTTCGCTGGGCGCAGCTTCTCGGGGGCTCCGCCAATGGGCAGCATCGGGAAAATCCCAATGGCCCCGACGCGGAAGGGACCTGACTTGATTGCAACGGTAGAGGCTGAGTGCTAAGGTACTAGCCATGAGTACGCTACTTATTATACTCGTGCTAATTCTCTTGCTTGGCGGAGGCGGATTCTACCTTGGCGGTCCACGCTACGGCGGCGGGGGGATTGGTTTGATCTTGGTTATATGCCTGATTCTTTATTTGATGGGCGTTTTCCGATAGGCGAACGAAGAGGGCGCGGTTGCGGGGCCACAATCCGATGTTCTAGCGGGGACGGCTGAAAACAGCGAGATGAGTTCCTCTAGCAAGGTGGGGTGAGTAAAGATGGCATCACGCAAGGCCGTATGGGCAGTCCCCGCGATCATCGCGACTTGGGGGGTTTTTGCATATGGCCCACAGTCCTCCTGGCTGCGAAAACATACGGTAGCGTATTCTACGACAAGTTGACCCCCTCGATAGCTGAGAGGAAATGTAGGTTCGATTCGGAGTCAACGTTGCGATAAGCGCTAACATCGGGCCGCCAAGCCAGAATTGGTCAGTGTAGCCGCGCGAACTGCGCTTACAATCCTCAACGAGAGGTTGCTGCGCCCCGTGCCGTATTCTACGCATTGTAGACCCTGCGTTAGAGGCCCAAACTTGTCGTAGAATACACCCCCTCAACAGAACTTGTCGTAGATTTTCTATTCTACGCCATACATCTACGACAAGTTTTCGAAAAAATGGGGTTTTCGGCTCTCACACGCGCAAAAACCGAGGAAAACAACGGATTTAGAACGTCCTTACCGTATGTATGCCGGATGCAACTATTTCGCCCTCGTGCACCACTTGCAACACCATCGCGGCAAAGACCTCACGGGCGTCGCCCACTTGCGACGACTCGAGCGACTCCATGACCTCCATCACCACCGACAGGTCGTGAGCTTCGGCATCAGCACCACGATATGGGACCGCCTGTTCGGCACGTTCGAGCTGACGAATGAACCAGCGACGGACTACTTCTTCTGGAGCACGATCAGATCGTATTGGATGAAGCTGACCTGCAAGCCAAGCGCGACGAGCTGAGAATAGAACGCCATCTTCATCCACGCGCGGCGTTCGGCGGCGCTCAGGCGCGAGAACGGGGCGGTCTTGAGGATCTGCCAGACGGTCATCTGCGCCCCGGGCCGGGTCCGGTTATTGATGCGGCACACGGATCGTGTGCGGAAATGCCTCTCCCATTCGGTACGGTTTGACGATTGCGTGCCGACCCGTCGCAGGACCTCGGCCCTTCGCGCCAGGAACGCGGCACGATCGGCGAAGGCGATATCGGCCAGAACCACCAGGCCGTCCGGTTTCAAGACCTGCGCCGCTCGCCGGTAGAAGCGCGGCCGATCGAAGTAGAACGCGCACTCGATCGCCAGGATCCTGTCCACGGATGAGTCTGCGACGCCCGTAAGCCGCTCGGATTCTCCCAGGCGAAACGAAAGCTTGTGAGCCACGTTCTCCCGTATGGCCCGCTCGTTGGCGTAGCGAACCTGCCGTTCGGAGATGTTGAAGCCAACCAGGCGGCTGAACTCGCACGTGTTCGACAGGAGGAAGTCCTGCTCTCCGCTGCCGAAGCCGACGTCGATGACGACGTCCCCTTGACTAATCTCGGCCGCCTGGAACACCTCAAGGCAGAGCCGCTCCTGACGCTCCTCGTAGGTCTCCTTGCCCGATACCGTGTACCCGTAGTTCAGGAACTTGCGCTCCTTCTGCAGGAATTCTAGGGAGGCCTGGAACAGGTCGTACTGGCGCGCTATGGTATGCGTGAGAGAAGAGGCGAAGTCAGTCATGGTGGACCGGCTCCTACCCCAGCACCTGCGAGCCTGTTGTGCGACGTAAAAATCCCGGCCTAAGGCTCGCAAGATTTCCGTCGCAGTTCATGGCGCCGATCGCCCGATCCGCGAGTTCTTACCCTCCCGATCTGGGTGAACTCGGGGGACAGGATCTCCCGCTCCTCGCCAACCGACATCATTGGCTTTGCCGGCTGCGGCGTCGTGATCTATCAGGGAGAGTGCTGCAAGCGCAGATCTTTCGCGGGCGTTTCGGCATCCTGACCGCAGAGGTGAATAAGTACTGTGCCTGGGAATCCGCTTCGGTCAAGACTTAGCCACTTAGGTGGTAGTGTCGCAGTTAATTGAGCGTTTGACGCGCACGTTAAGAAAACTTTGCCCACTCGCCGGTGTCGATGTTTTTGAAGAAGATCGGGCAGCCTGGCATGATAAAAGTTGGTGATCAGTTGGTTGCTTGGATAATATCGGATTTTTCCGAAGAAGAGGCGATGGCGAGGCGTTCGGCGTGAATAAATTGCTCCGCTCGAGCCCAGTGTTCGTCCGCTTGGCCGTCCGGTTCATCAATAACGCTAAGTCGGGCCTCACCCCGGTGAATCAGGAGGTCCTCGATGGTGTCGTCAACAACACTTTCAAGACAGCCTACGAATGCGCGGCCGGGATGCCGAGCACGGTGCCTCCGTCCGGAAGGTCGCGCATCACGCCAGACTTCGCACCGACAGTGGCTGGTTGCCGAGCTTCAAATGTCCCGCAATTCCCGACTGCGAGGCCACCGCGCAATACCTCATCAACACGGCAAGGGCGGCGGCGCGCCAAGCGAATATCACCATGCCCATTTTCACGCACGGCTACGATTATCCATGGCCGGATTGGTCGCGGGGTTATTTCCTTTCTTGGTTGGAGGATCGGGCCGTGGTTCGATAATACGTTTAATCACAGGAATTATCCAAATAACAACGCCGCGGACTTCAAGGTGCGCCACGACATAGTCGTGAAATTCATGGATTCTTTGAACACGATGCTCAAGGGCCTAGCAGCTCCTCCCGACGTTTTGCATGTCGATCTGACCGGAACGCTGCAGACCAAGAACGACTGGGCCAAGGAACGGTTTCAAGGTGCTAGCAGACAAAATAGACGCTGCCCTCCAGGCCAACGTCTGACAGGATTGCCGCCGGCTTCGAAAACTGAAATTTGCAGGGGCTGCCCACTGGCAATCGGTTTAAGATTTGGGTCGTGGACATTACCCAGGACGTTCTCTGCTCGAGTTCAATCAACCAAAGTGAACGGCGCAATGTCGGCCGCGGCAATGTGTCGCGTCGGAGAATCCGGCGCCCCTCATGGCTGATAAATGCCAACCTTGATAGCGATCAAGCCGAGAGCGACGAGCTCGGAATCCTCAAGAAGATCATCTCGGGCGATCACAGTGGGGCTGACCGAGCAGCTCTCGGCTTTGCGATCGACCACGGCATTTCGCACGGTGGCTGGTGCCCCAAAGGCCGGAAAGCTGAAGACGGCCCGCTTGAATCAAGATACCTGTTAACCGAGACGCCGAGTTCCAGCTATCCGCAGCGAACCCAGTGATGTTCGAGATTCGGATGGCAGCGTTATCTTCTCGATCTCTGCCGCATTGACTGGCGGCTCAAAGAAAACCATCGAGTTCGCGATCAAACAATTCTCCGCGACTTTGCGAGCGTCCTTTCGGGGAGGAATAAATGTCCCGACCAATGAATTCTTCGGCTCCCCTCGGCTATGGCGGCGGAATCAGTCAACTCGTGACCGGGCCAGCTCGTCAGAATCGAACACATTGAACTCTTGGTCGCCTGGAAGCTGATACAAAACGCGTCGACGAAAATCCATGGCCCACGCTCTCAAAACACCGCTTCGCAACTCTCCGAAGCTGCCAAGCGGAAGGTCAATTTCCCATTCTCCCCGCTTTTGAGGCGGCGGCACCGCAAGGAATTCTAAATCCATACGCGTGCTCCTAGCGAGATATTGCGGGGGGCTGAGCGGAGTGACGGCCGCAATAGCAACCCATTCGCCGGCGGCATTCTCCTTGCCAAGGATTACGGCGTCCGCAGAACGCCCCTTATCCAAGAGAGCGGAGCCGGAAGCTCTCCATCCCTTTAGGCCTCGCATAGTCAGCTCCTCGAATTGCCCCCTTTTCAAACGCTTTGAGTCCCCCTCCTTGCCCAGAGCAGAAACCCGCAAATCTTCGGCGCGCTGCTCCATCATCCCCATTCGTTCGAGGCCTTTTGCCATTTTCAAGACAAGTTCGTCACTGCCCCCAAGCATACCCGCTCCCCCCGTCTGGATTTTTCCCAGAAAATGCAGCTTGGCGAGGGCGTGCCAGCGCGTCGTATTCCACTCTTCCATCAAGTGCTGGCCGTAGGTCCAGTTGACTCCCTGGATGGCTAGATACAGGCCGACCACAAGGCCTTGCGTCAGGAAAATCGCTTTGCTCCAGTTAGCAGAACCCGATCGAAAGAAGGACGAATCTTCTGGCAGACCAGAAAGACCTGACGAGAGAAGGGCGATGAGTGACACGATGCAAAACGTGCCAAATGTCGCGTAGCGTGGAGTTAGCGGCTGGGGGTCGCCTCGCCAGACGCGACCTACGCAGACGAAGGCTGCCGTAAGAAAGGTGAACAACAGAAGGCACACCCACGGCAGCGCGCGGTGCCGGAACAGCCCGCGCCACCGAGCCGCTGCGACTCCTATCAAGGCCAGAACGAGCACAATCGCGCCGCAGAAGCGACTGAAGACGAGATTGTCTGACACAGGGAAGCCGCGCGCGACGGAATTACCAAACATACTCAGAATGAAACGCCCCATGTGAGCGAGGGTGTAACCAGGACGTTCCTCGAACTGATGCAAGGTGCTCATGGTCGGCAGAACGCCATCGTGACCGTAAGCATAGTCGGACGCCGCCGAGTTGTGTCCGAGTCCCCAAAAATAAAGTGTCAACGCCAGCGCACCAAGAACAACCCACGCCATGGCAAAATTCCTGCGATCAACTTTTCGTAAGATGTCTGGGGCAAACAAGATCACTGGCAGCGCGGCAGGCCAGATCAAGTTGCCTTGCACGAAACTGAAATTGCCAGCAACCGCAAAGACGGCCGCCATCACGAATTTCGGCAAGGCGCGAATTCGTGCATAAAGCGTGCAAAAGCAAAGCGCGAGGAAGGTATAGGGCAGGAAGTAGGCAAATTGCATCGGCCAAAGCCAGTTGTGGAACTGGATCGGGGAGAACAGCGCGATATTCGCCAGCGCCCAGGTGCATAGGACGCTGGATTTGTATCCGTTGAGTCGCACCATAAGCCAAAGCAGACAGGTCGAAATGATCGCCACAACTGCGAAGGTGATGAAGCATTGAGCGCGATAGTCGCCGTGGGTGGCAAACATCGAGGCGATGATGATCATTCGCGGAAGCAGGAGCCTGTGTTCGTCGTGCGGCGCCCAAAGCTCCTTAAAGGTCAGCGTGCCATTCATGGCTCTTTCCAGCAGCGGAACAAACTGCCAGTCGTCCATGAACGGGACGTTCACGGCGAATCGGTGAATGTCAGCGAGTAGTGCCATCGCCGGCAGAAGGCCGACGAGAACTAACATCGCCTTACCGGTTTCGGGGCGAAAAATGAGTGCGGAGATCCGGTGCAGGAGGGGATGTTGCGCTCCAAAAGAGGCATTCATTAATTTGTTATGGGTCCCTTACACTCTCGCCGCACCTTGCATAGTGAAAGATAAAGATCGTTCGGCTATAGAGATCGTTTGGCTTGACGCTGAAAACACGCGAGAGAAAACAGCATGTCGTAGGGATAACTACTCCTCGTGCGACTCGATTTTGCATCGATGATCTTCGCCAAACGTCAGAGGCTGCGGGCCAGTCGATCCAAGGACCCTCGGTGGTAGTCTTATCGTCTGACTCAATCTCTTCAGGTGTGCCGCATCGTCGAACATTCCCAACTCGAGATAGCCGCTCGATGCAAGGACATGTCTTTGCCAATCGGTTCTCAAGGGATTGGAGCCTCTTGGAGGAAGAAATGGACTGCTTTTGTGGCTGCCCAGGTTAACAGCAGGAAGGCGCCGGCCGTGCCGGCCAAAATGATGATCCTCAGACTGCCGGCGCCGCGGGGGGACGTTCCTCGTCCATAGCTTGCGGCTACAATTCCTCGCTCGTGCAGCGCGGCAAGGCTGGCTCCCTTTGCACCGGATCGTCGAAGAAGTTTCCGTGCATGACTTCTCGCGGAGATGCAGAAATCGA
The DNA here is from genome assembly GCA_963810765.1 of uncultured Verrucomicrobiae bacterium. Lineage (GTDB taxonomy): Bacteria > Verrucomicrobiota > Verrucomicrobiia > Chthoniobacterales > Terrimicrobiaceae > DASTFP01. The sequence goes on along the minus strand of CAWEOV010000001.1, from coordinate 41,521 downwards.
TGCGGGTGGAGGGTGAGCTTGATCTGGAGTTCCGGAGCGCGCCAAGGGAAGGGATTTATTGCGGTGCAAGCAGAATCCGGCGGCATGTCTGGTGAATGTTGCCAGCTCCCGAGAACGGGTTTGGCAAGGTCGCTCACTCCAGCCTTCGGCGGGTCCCACGGCAACCAAAGCTCCAGTGAGATAAGTTTTTCGGGCGTTTTGAAGATGACCACTTGGTTGATGATGATTATCCCGTGAAATCGAATGCCTACAACGCAAGCTCAATCCGCCGAGTGATCGATGCGAATGTTTCAGCGCGATACGACTAAAACAGAAAGCAAGGCTAAAACCTCGTCTGAGCCCCATAGGAGGAGTGTTCTTATTGTCGATAACCATCCTCTCTTTCGTCACGGTCTGAGGATTCGCTTCTTGAGCGGGTCACCGCGGCGCCGAAGAACGCCAGCTTTCGCACAATTCACTCATCGCCTACCGGCGCACATGGCTTAAAATAATTACCTGGGCGGCGGCCGAAGGCTTCGTCCTCGAAACCTTCCCAGTTGAAAGGGTAGGAGAATTCTATGAGGAGGCGACTCTTGGGCGCTACGCCTAAAAAACGTTGTCGCCGCGGCATCTCTCGGATACCGCGGCGACAGCGCGCGACGCAGACCCTCCGGGGCCATAAGAGCATCGCAACAACCGCCCGCGACACGCACATCGATTCCGAGCGGCTGCGCACGCTCGTCGGAAACCTCCGCTTGCACTCGTAAGCTCTCTTTTCTTTCCCATGAGCCAAGTTCGACCAAAGGGAGAAAGGGTGGGGGAGATCGCCGCCAAGGCGGTCGTTCAACTCCTCTTCGCGACCGGAAAGAGTTTCACGGTCGACGGGCTGCGCGAAAAGCTGCGGGAATTTTTCCGGCAGGAGGTTCGCGCGGAACTGCGCGCCGTGGCGGCGCTCAACAACGTGGAGTTAATTACCGCGCTCATTTCTTTCAACTGGCAGCTCGCCCTTGTCGGTCTTCAGCTTCGGATTCTCAACGGGGTGGTTTCGCTGCTGACCACCCGGGTCGAGAACGAGAGCGGGAGATTCCGGGGGGTCAGTTCGTACGGGAACTCCCGGGAGCGAGTCCATGATTAACGAATCGGGTCTACCGCCGCCGTTAAAATCAGTCGTAGTCTCAGACATCCTGATCCACGGGAATTACGATGAGCCGAGCAACTGAAAGATCAAGCGCAGGTCGGTGCCTGGAAAGAGGGTTTCGGTCGCAGTGAGTTCTTCGCAGAGTTTGGCGATCACTTCGTCGTGGACCCGTGCGGTGAGGTGATGCAAACGCACAGTGAGGGTCTTGCTTTGCGGGTCGGGTAGGAGGTCGATAGAGGTCTCGTAGAGCTGGCGCATGAGAGAACGCGCGTCGTCGTGCCGCGCCATGTGTTCGCGCGCCAGCCCCGCCATGGCAGTTTCGGCCCGGTAGGCGATCAGTTTGATAGTATCGATGAAGTGCTTCTTCTCGCTGCGCAGCTGGCTGAAGCGATCCTCCTCGGGCAGATCCTTGACTGCGATGTGCTTGTCGGCGGCTTTGCGTTCTGATTTCAAGGTCTCGATCTTTTGGCGCCTTTGCTCAATGGCGCTCTGGAGAGTTGCCTTTTTATGCTCCCATTTGCCGATGTCTTCGGGTTTGGGATCGGCTGGAAGATTGAGTGCGGCAAAAATGGCGAGCTCGCGGTTAAGTTTGGCGTTGTGATGGCGCACCTGTGCGTCGAGGTCACGCCAGTGCGGATTGACCACCCGTGTAGAGTCAGGAATCGGCTCGCAGCCATGCTCGATCAGACGGTCAATATTGTAGTGTTCGCGCATGTATTTGAAGAAGTTTTCCTGACACCAGCGTGCGAACATGCAGGCCGCGGCGCGAGTGGCTTCACTGCGGTAATCGGTGCAGAGAATGGAGCTTTGTGTGCCGCTCTGGGAGCGTTGCCGGATCTCGCGCACCCACATCCCGTTGGAAAGGCAAACCCCGCGTTCGGCCAGTTCCAATTCGACTTCCTCACCGTGAACGAGGGTGACTTTTTGTGTGCGGAACTCGCTCTGCGGCCAAGGCTCGCCGGGGAACTTATGGTAGCTCAAGATAGCGATGCGCCTTTTTTTCATCTCGGCGAAGAAGGAGGGCGAATAGCCCTCGCGGTCAAAGACAAGGGTGAATCGGCTGCGCAGGGGATCAGCTTCCAAGCTGCCAGAATCGGGCTGGCCGGGGGCGTCGCGCTCCAGCCGGGGCACGATCTCTTCGCGCAGCACGGTCAAGATACCGGGATCCACAGGGCGTGTGACCAAAAAAAAGGGCTGCCCGTCCATGGCATTGACCCAGTACTCTGTGGTGCCGCGCAGACAGAGTCGCTCACGGGCGATGTAGCGACGCGGCAGTTTTGTGAGCTTGCCGTGATAGATGCGCACATGGCCGTCGGCGTAGAAAACTCCTGCGGCCTCCGGGGCCTGATCCTCCAGCCATTCCTTAGCCAGGGTGCTGCTCCAGATTTCCGCCTGACCACTGCGCGAGCACAGTGCGCTCAGTTTGCCCCGCAGGGTGCGCACCTCCGGGATGCGGTCCAGCCCCATGAGCTTGCCCCATTCACCGGGGGCCTGGTATCGCAAGGCCTCCAGCGAGGAGATCCGTCCCAGGGCCATGAAGGCAAGCAGCAAAAAGATGCTTTCCAGCGGGTAGTAGCCCTCGGGCATCGAAAAGAGTTGGCGGCTGTGAGCCAGAAGACCGTTTTGCAGCAGCGCCGGGAGTGCAAGAAGCACGCCGCCCGAGGGAACGTCCTCCACAGGTTCGAACTCCACCGGCGCCCCGTGGAGCACGCCCATCGCCGCCGCCATCCGCTCCAGGGTGCGCGTGGTCGCGCAGCCCAGCGCTGCCTCGCTATCCGCTACGCTGCGCTCACTCGCTGTCCGCCCAGAGCCGTGAGCCGCCCACCGCTCTTTGTCTTTTTTTTACCCCGTTTGTGCAGCCGCCCGGCGCGGATCGCCTTGTGCAGCGTGTTGGTGAGGATCCCGAGGCGGCGCGCCACATCGGGCACCTCCAGACCCTCGTCAAGCAACCCTTGCGCCTCCACCAGCAGCTCCGGGCTCAGCTTGCTGCCCCGCCCTCGCGAGGGCGCAGCGAAGAATGCCCGCGGCCCGCCTCCACGGTAAAGCTTCACGTAGCGCTTGACGGTCACCAGCGGCACGCCGAAAGCCCGCGAGATCTCACTCTGGCTCGCATTGCCATTGATCACCAACTGGCTGCTGAAGAGCCGGAAGGCTGCCAAGTCCTCACTCTCATGGATGAAGACCGGCAGGTGTCCGTTGAAGTAGCAGACCTTTCCCTCTCGCCGCTCGAAAGCGATTTCCGAAGTGATGTGCGTAACCCCGTCGGGGAAAACAGGCAATTGAACTTGCGGCATTCTCCCTTGTATTACCTCGCACCCAAAAAGTCAGCTCCGCACCGCCCCACGGCGGCTCAAACTTCGGCTCATTGTTTTTCCTCGTCGCTCCTCCCGCTACAGGGACGAGTCAGGAGCTCTGAGTCTGCAGACCCCCCGAAATCTCCCGCTCTCGGGAAAACCTATCGAGAACAACGCGGTCAGCTTCGCGATCCGGCTGGGGCTCTCCCTCGGCATGCTCCTCATCTAGTTTTCAGGCGGCTCTACGGTTAGACGTTTTGGCACAGTCAATCATTTGTCGCTGGGCCGTCGTTTCGCGGAATTACCACCCGGAACGTCGATCCCACGCCCAGCTTGCTATCCAGTTCAATGCGACCACCCAACAGACGGACGAGGCGGCGCGTAATGGCAAGACCAAGTCCAACGCCGGGCTCAGTTTCCCGGCAGGTCGAAGCCCGGTAAAACTCGTTGAATATCTGCTCGTGCTCCTCAGGTGCAATTCCACAGCCAGTATCACTTACCTCAATGCGCCAATTACCTTCCGGCTCGGCCCAAAATGTGAATCTTACTTCTCCTGTTGCCGTGTATTTGACGGCGTTCGTCAGAAGATTGAGGCACACGCGATGCAGTTGATGACGATCTGTAACAACCTCTCCAAGGGTAGGATCGAGATGTCCGACAAAAGCGAGGCCTTTCTGCTCGGCGATTTCTCGGCCAAAAGCCGCCGGTTCCCGAAAGAGTGAATTCGCTTCGCATCGCTCGAGACGAGGGCGCTCCGTGTCCAGTGTTGCAAACTCCAGCAATTGCTTCACCAGTGCGGTCATGGCCGTTACGCTCTTGGAAAGCGATTCCGTACATGAATCGATTGAATCCCGATCTTTCTTGAGACCAGAAACCCGCATTCCTATCGCATTGAGGTGATTGGCAATCTCGTGTGTGATCGTGCGCAGCATCTGAAGGCGCTGGCGGTCCTTCTCGAGAAGTTGGTCATTAGTAGTCTGAACCCTCAAGTTGAGTTCCTCCAAAGAACGATTCGCGGCCTGGATTTTCTCATACTGCCGGGCGACAAAACCGGCCGTTGAGCTACTGATTATCAAATCAAGGCATGCATGCAGGATATCACTGGCTTGCACCTGCAGCTTCAACTCCACCTTTGTGTCGCACTGGAACCGGAGGAGTTCTTCAATCAATACCTTTCGCAGGATGGAAATCTCCCGTAGCACTTCGTCCAGACAATAGTGCTGTTTCCAGCGAACTGCGCCATGGGACTGGCCGACCCCATCGACTAGTGTTCCCCGGAGCTGCTTAATGAGGGTATCGAGTAGATAGGGCAAATGATCGAGCAACTCTTCTTTTGGCAGATCGGCCGCGGAAGGAATTTTTCTGTCGCGACGCACCCGACGAAGCCATTCTGCGGTGATGTCTTCGCGCCGCTGATCAAGAAAGTCGGCAAAGGGAGACATTTCGTCCGACATAACCGGACAATGGCATCTCCTCTTGCGACTCGCAATCCGCGCTTCAGACGTAAAGTGATGCTGATCTTGCACCTTCGCTTGGAGAACGCGTGCCCATTTTTCTCTCCTAGTTCGTTGATCAACCCGCAGCCTCTATTACCACCGAGATATTAAAATCCGACCGAACGCTTGAACCGAAACGTCCAGATCGTGCGCTCTGGATACTTTCCACTTCGGCCTGCGCAAGGAAGTGCTTTTGTTTCTTGGCTTGTCGGAATCAGTCGACGAAGGAGCTAGACTTTTCGCTCCTCTAGATAAGAAGCACCACCTTTACACGCGGCGGACGGTCCCACACGGTATGACTGCTACCCGACCTCATTCGTCTCCTTTGCGTATATTCGTCATCGAGGATCACCCTGATACCATGGAGGCTCTTCAGATTTATCTCGAACAATTACGGCACATCCTTTTCACGATCAGCTTTCATTCCTTTGCCGCTTATGGCTATGGCGTAATCCGGACGCAACTTCCCCACCTCTTGAATTAGATCCCAGCCATTGCCGTCCGGGAGATTAATAGAGCGCGGAATCAGGTTTTCGCCACCATCTCGTTAAATCCATATCGCCCAGTGAGCTTGATACCTTGTTGCAGGAGGCAGCTACTGAACTTAAGGAGAAAAAAATGACCTGAGGGGTACCAGCAATTGTGGATCCGATCCGATCAGGTCCAGAAATGTCAAGTAAATAGCCATATGGAAAATTGCCTGACGGAAATTTCGGCGGTTTGGCTTACAATCCCTGAAAGCGTTCCAGTTACGATCCTGGGCCTTATCCCGGATTCAGTGCCACGCTAACCCTCCAGACCGCGTGGCACGGTCCGCTACTGCGGCGCCGGTGAGGTGCTTGGTTCTCTTTGCGCCACCTGCCGTGCTGGTTTGTGCATCGCGATCAACTCGGAAACAGTGACAAATTTATAGCCTTTGGCGAGGAGGCTATCAAAAACGTCAGGCATGGGCGCCACAGTGGTGGTATGGATATCGTGTGACAGAATGATCGCACCCGGACGCGCTCCGGCAAGAATCTGGCTTTCAACGCGGGCGGAGTTGCGATATTTCCAATCGAGCGGGTCCACAGACCAAAGAATGACCTTCATCCCGAATTCGCGGTTCATCCAATGGTTGATGTAGTCACTGGTTGCCGCCAAGCGGGCTCGGCGATCCATAGCAAGGCGTCCAGATGCGGAGTGACGGAAATCTCGTGGCGGTGGATCTGGTCGTTGCGGCGGCGATTTGACCCTTCTCGTCACAAGACAAAACGATGGCGTGCTCTGGCGGGCTCAGGTAAAGGCCCACGATGTCTTCAAGCTTCTCTTCGAATCGCTTGTCCTTGGAAAGCTTGAAGGTCTTGATCCGATGCGGCTTCAAACCATTGGCCGCCCAGATGCGCCCCACTGTCGAAGGGCTCACTCCGACCTCCCTGGCCAGCGATTTGCGGCTCCAGTGCGTCGCTCCTGTTGGCTTGGCCGTGAGCGTGAGTTTGACAATCCGCGAGCGCATCGAAGCGGCAATAGGAGCAATCCGACCCGGCCGAGTCTTATCCTTGAGAATGCCCGCCAACCCCATCTGCACATATCGCTGCCGCCAGCGTCCAACCTTTCCCGGGTCCTGCCCCAACCGGACCGCAATTTTTTTGTTTTCCAGGCCATCGGCCGCCAGCAAGATCATCGCCGCTCTTTCCTTAGCTCGCACAGGACTCTTCCTGCCCCTTCTAAGCTTCTCCAACGTTATGCGCTCCTTGACCGACAGTTCAATGCTTGCAGCAACTCTCATCCGCAATGTTTAGCATAACTCACTTAATATGCAATCTGTAAGACGGCCTACACTAGGGTCATTTTTGTCGAGGGAAACATTCATGAACGATTCGACGTGGGCACCCTGATACCGGACTATGATTCCGAATCGATCTCCGCTCACTTTGACATCAAGCTGAATTCCATTGCCCCAGCCTCCAGGGTTTACGGCTGAGAAAGTCGCAAAGTTCGTAATTGTGTGGCTTGCGGTCTTTGCGGGATTGGCGCCCGTCTGTTGAACGAGTCGAACAACGTACGCTTGGCTTCCTCCATTATTGAAAAAATGATAAACGGCATAACTCAACAGGCTGCTCGCATCTAACCCGCCGAATAGTCTTTGGTAGTCGCTCCAGCTTAGGATTAATTGAGCCACCGCCGTGGGACCCTGTTTGGCCCAGCCGACAAATGCGGTGATCGAAGTGGCGACGCCGCTGAGTGTTCGCACGCCGCTTGGGATTTCTTCAATATAGACGCCGGGATATGTGGGAGCGATTGGCATGATTGATCTCCTGTAGTGATGGTTTCGTGAACCTTGATTTACTCTTTGCTAGTAATCGCCAGCCCTCAGATACTCCGAAGCCGGATTCTGCAAGAGGGGGATAGCTTGCGGCTGGTCATTAATGGAGTGGCGTTCCTGGGTTTTTTTGGTAGGCTCCGCACAACGGCGTTTTCGCCGTGCCCCCGCGTGAAGATCATAGCTCGGTCGGCTTATGCCGCCTCCGCCTCAATCCAGCGGCGATCAATAAGCACCCGAGCTTGCGAAAGCGTTTCCAGGAGGATTGCAACTCGTTTTCGATCGTCGAGCTCCCGTTCCACCCTCCCCATCAGGCCCTCAAGCGGACCGCACCGGACAGACACCCGAAGACCTGGTCTAAGATGTGGCGTACCGATGCGAACAAGACCATCTTCCGCGATGCGGTTCTGAATGTCGTGGACAATCTCATCCTCGACCGGCAGCGGAAAACCTCCTGAACTCACCACGCGCAAGACGCCGCGCGAACAATTTACTGATTCTAAAAGATTCTCCGCGCAAAACCGCGCGAAGAAGTAGCCTGGAAATAACGCTTTCAACGCGATGCGCGCGGCGCCCTCTCACCAAGCGTTCAATTTTGATTTGCGGCAGAAGGATTTGGGCTCCGAGCCTTCCAACATTGGTGGCAGCGAAGTGTTCATGATGCGCTTTTGCGCTGACTGCAAACCACCGCATCCTGCCCGAGGCCACCATCGCTGTAACATCATCGCTCATGATCTGACTCTATAGCTCTTCGCTGCAGCGAAGACGGACAGGCTTCTGAGATGCTTCGCGGCTCATTTGACGCGCCAAACTAAACCAGGGCGGCGCGGTGTGTCTGCTAGGCGAGAGATAGTAATTGTGTAGGGCGGAATCCTACACCCCCAACGAGCTATCCCGTCGCCTTGTCGCGCTGATCCCAGAGAATGGCCTCGCGCAGGAGTTCCGTCGCGCTATTGAGATGGAGCTTTTCCTTAATGCGTGCGCAGTACGCTTGCACCGTTTTCATGCTGATGTGAAGCTCCTCGGCAACCCGTCGCGTTTCAAATCCCCGGCCCAGCATTCCGAAGATTTCCAGCTCGCGATTGCTAAGGCGCTCCGCTGGCGACAAGCCGGCTCGCGCGGGCGTTTCAACATATTTTCGCGTCATTGCCAAAGCCATAGGTCCGCTGAGAAAATACTCCCCGCGCAGCACCTGGCGGATCGCTGAGACGATTTTCGAGGTCGTCTCCCGTTTTGCAACATAGCCGAGAGCTCCGGCCCGCAGAGCTCGCTCCACATAAATGGATTCCTCATGCATCGAGAGGACCAGGACAGCTAGTTTCGGAAAGGCCAGCTTGATTTCCATAATGAGTTCAATCCCCGAGCTTCCACCCAGCGAAATATCGAGTACTACAGCATCTGGTGCTCTCCGCCGAATCTCCCGCATAGCTTCCGGCACGCCTCCCGCTTCGCCGCAAACAGTAAGATCAGTCTGCCGATTGATGAGATGACCAAGCCACTCCCTAACAAGAGGATGATCGTCCACCAGGAATATCCGCTTACGAGTTTCTCGCAGATCACTGGACGTCATCGGATGCCGAAGGAAGTTTCCCGTTTACGGGAAAGGAGCAACTGATTGTGACACCCCTCGCTGCCTCTTCATAGATATCCAGCTGGCCGCCAAGCATTCGCGCCCGATGCCTCATGATCCGAAGGCCCATTCCGGAGGATGGGGCCTGCTGATCCGGCATTCCGCAACCGTCATCCTCCACGGTGAGAATGCCCCGGTCGCCGACTCGGGAGAGCGTCACGATGAGGCGAGCGGCCTTCCCATGGCGGATCGCGTTGTTGATCGCCTCCTGAGCGATTCGATAGAGGTGAATGGCTCGAAAATCGTAGAGAGAGAGCCGCGCATCACCGGATCTCAAGAGGCATTCAATCCCGAAACGTTCCCGCGTCTTGGCCGCCAATTCCTCCAACGCAACGCAGAGATTGTCGTTGCCCGAGAGAACGAGTGTGAGCCCGCGTGCCATTTCGCGGGCGATGGTCATGCCATTCTCGATCATTCTCACGACATGTCCGGCCTCGACAGCAGCCGAGCCCTCAATCCTTTCCTCAAGCACTTTCGCAGCCAGCGCCGTCGCAGCCAGATGCTGACAAAGGACATCGTGGAGATCGCAACCAATGCGTCTCTGCTCGCGTTCGCTAATGGTCAAAATCCTGCGTTCCAGTTCTTCACGGGCGGCGATCTCTGCGGTGAGATCACGTGTTCGTTCACGAACTCCGGCTTCCAGAGTCTCATGGAGGCCTTTCCATCGCATCAAGAGCCAGATCACAATCAAATAGAAGAAGAGCTGGATTAGTGCGTTCCAAACCAGGAGAAGCCCAGGCGCCACTCTTTGGCCCGCAAGCAGGTCACTCGCGTTAATGAAGAAAACGCTTAGGACGGCAGTGAAATAGGCGAAACCCGAGCCCAGCCGCCATCCCGCAAGAATAATCGGAAGCAAATAGAAGACTGAGAACGAGAGGCTGAAGCCTGTCACGTAATCAGCAATGCCCACAAGGCTCAAAAGGAGGAAAGCCGCCGCAATAGTAGCTGAACGCGCGGTTAGGGGCGAACAAATGAAGCGTCGGATTTCGGCACCTCCTGTCAAGCGAAGCCTCTTCATCAATCTATACCTTAGAATCATGCCAGATCACAAACGTCGGGCACTTAGCATTTCATCGGCAATCGACCTTCGTGGGCTCGTCTGCGCATCAGTTTACAAGCAAGCCAGAAATGATGTTGATGCTCAGGGCGAGGATCACCGTGTTGAAGGCAAAGGAGAGGAGGCCGTGCAGTAGTGCCAGACGCCGCATGGAGCGTGAGGTGATGTTCACATCTGACACTTGACAGGTCATTCCGACGACGAAGGAAAAATACGCGAAATCTTGGTAGTCCGGATAATGCCCGCCCGGGAAGATCAGTCCTCCGCCGGACCCTTCTACGTCGGCCTCCTGCTCGGATCGGTAAAAAACGTGGGCGTAGCGCAGCGTAAACACAGTGTGAATCAGAAGCCACGACTGAATCACCGCCAGCGCCGCCATAAACAGGATAGTCCGAGGGTTCGCCGTGCAAATCGTTACCCATGCCATCAGCAGGACCACGATCGCGTAAATGTTCCAAATCGCGATGAAACGGGTGATGGGAGATCGCCCATGCTCGATGAAAAACAGAAAACTAACGACAGCGATGAGGAGGGCAACGGTCTGCCGAACGTGGGAATCCAAGCGTCCTATGTGGCGCAGAAGCGCAAGCAGCCGAGTGCTTGTGACCATAAGAACGGAAGTTGAATCGGTTTACCTGAGAAAACCGAAAATGGCAGGAAAAGACCGGTGGCCCCAGAGGCGGGCCCAAGGAGCCAAAATCCCAGCCATTTTGTTCGGAGCGAGATGGCGCCAACAGAAATGCCGACTTTCAAATCCGGCAACCGCCCAAGAGAGTGCCTCGTGTTTTCTCGGTATCAAGCGTGCCCCGTGGCTTTGCGAGCCCGAGCCGTTTGCCGTCCGGCGAGAGCGCGATCCTGGTTGCGACGCGCTGCCTGAGGTGGCGAGCGTAGTTCACATTGGCGCGCTCTCCGCCTTCAACTCGTAGGCTGCAGCCGGCTTGCCATTCTCGACAAACCGCGTTGAAGCGCTGCACTCGAAGGTCGCTGTCCGCTTCAGGAGTCCAACCAATTGTGTGCGAACGCTTTTTTCGATGGGCTACCCTGAGCCTTGTGAGCCTGAGCCGTTTTGCCGCTCGGCGAGATCGCGATGCTGGTCGCTACGCGTTGCTTGCCGTGGTGGGCGTAGTTCACGGTGGCGCTCTCGCCCGCCTTCAGCTCGGAAGCTGCAGCCGGCTTGCCGTTCTCGACGAACTGCGTCGAAGCGTTCCACTCGAAAATCGCCGTCCGATTCAGGTGTCCGCCCTTGAGCGCGAACTCTTTTCTCGCGGTATCGACCTTCTCGATCACGCCTCGCTCGGTCATCGTCTTCGCCGGCGGAGCGGCGATGGCGCCAAGCGGAAACGCCGCACCGATGGCAAGCGCGGCGACGGTTTTAATGAGCATTGATGTTTTCATTGTGTTTTTCTTTCCGGCCCCGCGCTTACTGGGCACGGTGCCTGCCCGCAGCTTTAGCTTCGCCCGTGCCAGTTTCGGTGTGCGACCGTGAGTGTTTGAGGTTCAACCACTTCCACCGTAGAGCAACCTCGCCGGCAGCTTGTCTGTGGTAACTAACTTGCCGGTGCTGGTAAGTTGCTTGCCTCTCCACGAATGAGCGCCAACGAATCATTCGGCTATCAAGAGCTCGATGAGGCCGCAGGCCGAACTCTACCGGGGTCGACCATCAGCAATTACCGCTCGCATGATAGTCGATCCTGACGATGCCTTGTTATCGAGAACGAGCGATGCGTTCAACGCCCGCACCAAGTGCTCCATCGACGACGGCAAGCGAAGGGCGGAACCGGACGTCGACGTCGGCGGTAACGAGGAGCGTCTCATCCACCATTGCCTCTGTATCGGCCACGAAGTCTATCAACCGTACACTGCGCCATTCGAAGCGGGACATGTCGTGGGCTTCGAGCTCGATCACGATCGAGCGCGCGTCGTCATCAGGAGTGTCACCGAGTGGAAAGGCATTCTCTTGGTTTATCAGATCCTGCGCGTTTGCGGCCCACGGCCTGCGACGCGCGAGAGGCGCTCCGTGGCCGGCTCGGCGAGCAACTCCCGCATGGCTTCGAGCAGCAATGGAATGTCGAGCGGCTTCTGCATCAGCGCAGCGACGCCCCTCTCCATCGCGACCGGATAGGCATCCGGCCGCGCTGTGATGACGATGATCGGCAGCAAAGGATTGATGGTCGTGAGCCGCTCTAAGGTGTCCCAGCCGCCTTTGACCGGCATGTTCAAATCGAGCAGCACAATGTCGATCGGTTGCTGGCGAAACTTTTCGACAGCCTCGTGACCGTCTGCGGCGCGGACTAGCTCGAAGCCTTCGGACTCGATCACGGTGCCGAGGGCATCGAGCACCGAGCGATCATCATCGACGAGGAGGACCCTGGGTTTGTTCATGACGGTCGCGCGGCATGCGCCTGCGGGAGCTGGCGCTCCCGCAGGCCAATGTGCTACGGTATCAAGCGTGCCCGGCGGCTTTGTGAGCCTGAGCCTTGTGATCCTGGGCCGTTTTGCCGCTCGGCGAGATCGCGATCCTGGTCGCGACGCGCTGCCTGCCGTGGTGGGCGTAGTTCACGGTGGCGCGCTCGCCCGTCTTCAACTCGTAGGCTGCAGCCAGCTGGCCGTTCTCGAGAAACCGCGTCGAAGCATTCCACTCGAAGGTCGCCGTCCCCTTGAGGTGTCCGCCCTTGAGCGCGAACTCCTTTCTCGCGGCATCGACCTTCTCGATCACGCCTCGCTCGAGGATCGTCTTCGCCAGCGGAGCGGCGATGGCACCGCGCGGAAACGCCGCACCGACGGCCAGCGCGGCGACGGTTTTCATGAGCATTGATATTTTCATTGTGTCTTCCTTTCCGGCCCCGCGCTTATCGGGCACGGTGCCTGCCAGCACCTTTAGCTTCGCCTGTGCCAACGTCGGCGTTCGACAATAAGCTGTTGGAGATGAAAAATATCCAGCGTAGAACGGACCTTACCGGTAGCTTCCCTGTGGTAACTAACTGGCCGACGCTGGTAAGTCGCTTGTCTCTCCGCGGATGAGCTTCCACAGGCCGCCCTCTAAGGAGATTATCAGATCATCTTTCCTGCGGGGCGCAGACTACTTGCGAGAAAGGGGCAAAGACACCGAGAGTCGGCGGAATGCGTGAATCGGCGGTCAGGGTTTCGCCTACTTCGTTGAGGAGGCATCGTGTTCAGGTTTTGACCACGACTTCGAGGGCCCTCTTGCAAGTCGTCCGTCGGATTGGTGACAACACCACTTTCGACACGGCAGATTGTCCTAAAAATGCGCGAAGGGTGAGTTAGGCTTTGACAAGTTCTGTACCGCCTGTAATTGAAAGCCAGACGGCAATGGATTCTGCCCGATCGGAGTTCACCGATCAAACCGCCTCCGGGCTGATGATTCCTTACCTTAAAGGGAGGATTCATGACAAAAAGCAAGCCCGATACCCACAGCTCAAAGCCAACGATCTCCTCGGGGGGGAATTTCGAATGCTGAACGGCTATCTGGCCGTTATGGTTGTTGGCGCTTTTGGGTGTGCAGCCCGAATGTGGCTCTCCAATTTTCTCGCGCAGAAATATGGCTTCGTTTTTCCGATAGGGACATTGGTAGTCAATATTCTCGGCTGCTTCATTATTGGAGCTTTCGCCGGGATCACCCGCCCAGACGGTGGCCTTTTGGTGCATCCGGTGATTCGCCAGGCCGTAATGATCGGATTTCTTGGTGGCTTTACGACGTTTTCGTCCTTTGGTCTTCAAACCATTGATCTCTTCACTGACGGAGAATGGGGCTACGCGTCACTGAATATCGCGCTGTCAGTAGTGCTCTGTCTGGCGGCCGTCTGGATCGGTCAAGTGATCGCGCTGCAAGTCGTCCGCGGATGAAATAGGTCTCCTTTACCATCATCATGTCCAAAAGCCCTTACTTACAATGGAACTTCCCGAAGACGCACTACTGTTAAGAATCTTTATCGGCGAGAGCGACCGGCACCGCCATAAGCCCCTTTATGAGGCGATTGTCCTAAAGGCTCGCGAAATGCACTTGGCCGGAGCCACCGTGTTACGTGGGCCGATGGGCTACGGAGCGAGCAGCCGAATTCATACTGCCAAAATTATTCAACTTTCCATGGATTTGCCTTTCATCGTGGAAATCGTGGACACTGAGGAAAAAATCAACGGTTTCCTGCCGGTTCTCGACGAGATGATGAGTGGCGGGCTTGTGACACTGGAAAAGGCGAGGGTGATTCACTACCGGGCCGACAAAGAGAGGCGCCACCATGCCTGAGAACATCTGGTTCATCGCCGCGATCTGGATGGGTCTGGCGTTCATCGCCAGCCTAATTTCCATCCGCATCGGCATCTCCGTCGCATTAGTAGAGATATTAGTCGGTGTGGCCGCAGGCAATTTTCTCGGCATTCACGAGACGACCGAGTGGATCAATTTCCTCGCGATGGTCGGCAGCGGCATCCTGACGTTCTTGGCGGGTGCGGAGATCGATCCCAAATCGCTGCGGACGAACCTCAAGGCGAGCGCTCTAATAGGCACAGTTTCCTTTGCCACGCCATTTATCGGTGTCTGGATGTTCGCGCAACACGTCCTGGGTTGGAGTCTGCAGCAATCGCAGATCGCGGGAATCGCCCTCTCGACCACATCTGTCGCTGTCGTTTATGCCGTTATGATCGAGGGTGGCCTGAGCGACACTTCGATGGGCAAAATGATTCTCGCGGCATGTTTCATTACTGATTTTGGCACGGTGCTGGCGCTCGGAGTACTCTTCGCCGACTTCAATGTCTGGCTAGTCGTTTTTGTCGCCGTCATGTCGATTTTTCTATGGTTTATGCCGGTGTGGACGCGATTCATCATCTCGAAGCTCGGCGCCACGCGCGTAAGCGAGCCAGAGGTGAAATTCATTTTCCTTGTGCTTTTCTTTCTGGGCGGTCTTGCCTCCACTGCAAAGAGTGAGGCTGTGTTACCCGCCTACTTAGTCGGACTGGTCGTTGCGGGTGTGTTTTTGCGAGACAAAACGCTCGTTCACCGCATGCGCACCATCGCTTTCACGCTCCTTACGCCTTTCTATTTTTTGAAAGCTGGACTTTACGTTTCGCTTCCGTCGATTGCGGGAATGGTGGGCGTAATCGTGGTCCTGCTCCTTCTTAAGCTTTTAACAAAGGGGGTGTCTGTCTGGCCGCTATGCCGCACGTTTAACATGACGGTGCGCGAATCCAATTACACGACTTTGCTCATGTCCACGGGGCTGACCTTCGGCACCATCTCGGCGTTGTTCGGCCTCCAGCACAAGATCATCGACCAAACGCAATATACCATCCTCGTCACGGTTGTGATCCTTAGCGCCTTTGTTCCCACACTGATTGCGGAGCGCCTTTGCCGGCCTCCTTTTGAAAGAATGCGGAGTTGGACGCACAGGCGGTCCCGGCAACTCCCTCTGGTAGTTTCTGAACCACACACCAATTAGGAAGAACGTTCATGTATCGCACAATTCTCGCGGGGTTCGACGGCTCGGAGGGTGCCAAAATTGCCCTGAGGGAGGCCGCTGAATTCGGAAAATTGCTCGGAGCCAAGGTGACCGCGCTGTGGGTGCAGCACGCCCTGCCGCATTATCCGGAAACCGTTGGCGAAATTGAGGAGGAGAAGCACGCAGCGAGTGCATTTCTCAGCACAATTACACGCGGCGTAGCAGCTATTGAAAAGGAAGTGAAATACCCTATAGCGTGCAAGCACCAGGTGGGGCATCCTGCAAGCACACTTCTCACGTTTGCAGAGATCGGAAAATACGATCTCATTGTTCTTGGTCACTCGGGCCATTCTCGACTCTGGGGCCGCGTGCTCGGGCATACCGCGGACCGGGTAAGCGAACACGCCGATTGCAACGTTCTCATCGTCCGCAAGCCAATAGCGGCAAACTCAAAACGGAAATCGAGCGAGTAACCCCACACACGGAAAGCACCTCCTCCTCCTTCTTCTTCTTCTTCTTCTTCGTCATCATCAATCAAAAAGCCACATTCAATAGGCCAATTGGCCGAACCCAAATTCTATGAAAACGTCAATCGCATCCATTCACGCCCTTGAGATTCTTGATTCTCGAGGGAATCCAACCGTATCAGTAACTGTCAGCCTCGAAGGCGGAGCTTCGGGCACTGCCGGGGTGCCTTCCGGTGCTTCGACCGGCAGCCGCGAGGCACTGGAACTTCGTGACGGCGATCCAAAGCGGTACGGAGGCAAGGGAGTGCTCAACGCCGTAACAAACGTGGAAAGCGCTATCGCTCCCGCTTTGCTCGGCAAGGACGCCAGCGAACAGCGAAAAGCCGATAACCTGATGTGCGAACTGGATGGAACTCCCAATAAGTCGAAACTCGGCGCAAACGCGATTCTTGGTGTGTCGATCGCGCTGACTCGCGCCGCTGCTTCAGCGCTGGGCATGCCCCTCTACAAATACATCGCCGGTCTGGCGGGTTTGTCGACGACCGGCAAATTCACTCTCCCCGCTCCGATGATGAATGTCGTCAATGGCGGGCAACACGCCGCGAACAGTCTCGATTTCCAGGAATACATGATCTTCCCCCTCGGCGCGCCGACATTTACCGAAGCGCTGCGCTACGGCGCCGAGACCTTCCACTCCCTTAAAAGCATTCTGCACGCTCGTGGAATGAGCACAGCTGTGGGGGACGAGGGAGGCTTCGCGCCGGATGCGAAGAACAACGTCGAGGCGGTAGTGCTCGTTGTGGAGGCCATCGAAAAGGCGGGCTACAAGCCGGGGGCCGACATCTCCGTAGCTATGGACCCCGCCGCAAGTGAATTCTACGAAGACGAGTCATATGTTTTTCGCAAATCCAGCGGCGGAGCGCGTTCGCGCGAGAACATGCTGGAGCTCTATATGAGCATCCTGGAAAGCTATCCCGTCGTTTCCCTCGAAGACGGTGTGGCCGAGAACGATGAACTTGGCTGGTATTTGATCACGAAGAAACTCGGCAAACGCATTCAACTCGTCGGCGACGACAATTTCGTAACGAATCCTACCATTTTCGCCGAAGGCATCAAAAAAGGCATCGGAAACGCAATCCTCATCAAGCTCAACCAAGTAGGCAGCGTCACGGAAACGCTCGACTGCATCGAAATGGCGAAGAAGGCAGCCTATGGCACGGTGATATCGCATCGTTCCGGAGAAACCGAGGATTCGTTCATCGCGGATCTCGCGGTCGGCACCAGGGCTGCACAAATCAAAACCGGTTCGCTAAGCCGTTCGGAGCGGATTGCCAAGTACAACCGCCTGCTCGCTATCGAAAAAGAGCTAGGTGATAACGCAGAATATGGAGCCCAGTATTTTTCTTTTAGACCGCATGTCTAATCTCACAGCGCCAGTCCCAGTGAGGATCTGCTATTCTTGTGCTCTGCAGTGTGGCCAAGGCTCGGCGTTTTGCCCCGTCGGCAAACTCACCGCCATCGCCATTAACTTGGCGCCATTATTTCTTTGCGTGTCTCTTACCGTCGGATCAATTGGGCTCACGATATCTTAACCCTTTCGGGCGCAGTCATTCTGCCTGGCAGCAATCGTAAGCCTGAGCAACATTCGATGGTTCATAGAGACGCTCGTTTTGGGTTCATTCCTTGGCTCGCTGCTTCTTGCTTTAACGAAAAACCTCCGTCCCGAACGCACCCGGCTTGATTAACCGTTGGCATTACTTCTTTTGGTATTTTTGCGTGCCGAGACTCATTCTCCCGATACTGGTCCTCCTGATTCTTAATCTTTCAGGATTCATTAAACTATGAATCCTACATGGACGAATTAGGAGAAGCGTAAATAACCATTCGTAGGCATTCGGTCACGAAAGCGGATTCTGCCCCGGATTTAGCCTCTCGCGAGTTTGTTAAACACCAGAATCGGCGACCGCCCCCGTGGAGGCGGTAGTGACGTGAGCAGCATACTTGGCAAGCACGCCCCGGCGGTAGCGTGGCTTTGGCTTTCGCCACCGGGCAAGACGGCTCTGGATTACCTGCGCGGGCAGGTCAAGGTTGACGGTTCTTTCAACAGCATCAATCGTGATCGGATCGCCGTCTTTCACGATTGCCAAAGGACCTCCTTCGAAAGCCTCCGGCGTGATGTGCCCGACGACGAGACCGTGCGTCCCGCCCGAAAAACGTCCATCCGTTATCAACGCAACATCCTTGCCAAGTCCGCGCCCCATAACGGCGCTCGTGGGAGAAAGCATCTCCCGCATTCCGGGACCGCCACGCGGCCCTTCGTATCGAATTACGACTACGGCTCCGGCTTTGATTTTACCCGCAAGAATGGCTTCCAAGGCTTTTTCTTCTGACTCGAAGACACGAGCCTCGCCGCTAAATCTCTCTCCCTCCTTTCCGCTGATTTTGGCAACAGAGCCTTCGGGGGCGAGGTTGCCATAAAGAATTACGAGGTGGCTGTCTTTCTTGAGCGGGCGTTTGATCGGCGCGATAATTTGCTGGTCAAACCATTGATTGATGTCTTCGCCGGCCTTCCACTTCCGACAAGCGGCGAATGATCGGCTGTGCTTCGCTGCCGAGGAGAATGTCGTCAACCTTCTGTAACACTAACCTGGCTCAACTTTCCAATGCGGGTGAAATCGTCGAGAAATAGTTTCACTTTCGCGGCGTGGGCTATGGCAAGGAGGTGCAGCACGGCGTCGCGCGCCAGTATTGGCCGATTTTAAACCCAGCAGGAAATATCTTACGAGCCAACTTGTCGAAATCGGCGGAATCGTGCCGATGATAAAAGAATCGCAGTCATGCCTTTGCTGGACACGAAAGAGAGATTGCGCATTTGCGCGACCTATACTCCGCGCGCAAATTTGTGCTTTTGGTCGGACCCGGCGGGGTTGGCAAAACGGCATTGCTTCAGCATCTTCGTCAGCAGTTCCCGATGCTGCTCTGCGAAGAGAATTCCAGTTTGCGGCGTATTTGTGATGGTCTGGAACGCCAACTTGGCTGGACACATTACAAAACGAACGTCATCGAGCGCAAAAACCGCCTTCTGCAGTATCTTGCACGCCGAGGCGAGCCGGTGGCGCTGGATCATTTAGCTCTCACGCCGCCCCGAATCGCGCGTTTCATCGCCAGTCTTAGCGAGGGCATTCCGGTCTGGATTGCCTGCCGGTCCGATGCGCCGCGCGACACCGGAAGAGTTAGGGAATACCTCTACAAGTTCGTTCGCGTCGAAGTTCCTCCACTCACTCGGCACGAAGCGCAATTACTAATCGAGCACGCTGTCGCCGTTGGTTCAATCCAGCCTGAGGCCAAGGTACACGCTAGCCACCTTTGGCGGCTAAGCAAAGGCATTCCGCGCATTCTCGAAGAGCTGCTCATCGAGTTGGCCGGAAGGAGACACGAGATGGACAAGCCATTTGGCTGACATCTTCTCGATGTTGATCGGCGTATCCATGAATTTACCGATGACGCTTCCCTTATCTCGGCCGACGCCTCATGAATCCAGCCGCTACGGAGCATCAGGAAATCGAGCGCCCCTTCCTTGTGGACGCGATTCCTTCCCATTTGGAACGCTGCGAGCAGCTGGCCATCGACCAAGGATATATCGCCAAGAACCGACAGTCCCCTTGCGGCGGGAAAATTGCGGCCGTTTTTTTCTAACGGTGGACCGAGGACCAACTGTCGCGCATGAGGAACGAGAGATTTAACCGACAATGCCGCGATTTTTCGAGCCTTGGCCGCTTACCCAAAGCGCACCGTTCGCGGAAAATTCGCCGCCGCATTCCCTGGAATGCCCATATTATCGAACTCGACACCTCTTTTTGGTCCCCATCAAGGGCTGCATATCGCCGAGGTGGAATTTTCCAATGAGAAATCCATCCGGAATTTTGAAAAGCCGGAATGGTTCGAAAGGAAATCACGGCCGACCCTGCGAACGTCAATCCTGCCATATCATGAAAACCCTCATCCTACAGGCTGTCCTCCGAGCCGAATCGGGCCAGCTCGCCGAAGTGCTCCGAACCGGCGGTCACTTGCCAAGAGATGGTGACTTCTATCCCGGCGACTAAGTCTCTGATCGCATGCGGCGAAACTTATCAGGCATCGAAACGATTTGGCGGAGTTCCAAGGACGGGACGCTGATGCGCGTAGTTCCTGCCGGCGATTTTCTGATGGGATCAACCGATGCCGAAATCAAGGCCGTGATTTCCGGTGATCGGGACGGCCCCCAATTTTCGCTTCGCAATGAGACGCCGCAATTCCGTGCGCATCTTCCAGCGTTTTCCATCGGCGTGCATGCGGTGACAAACGAGCAGTTCGCGCGCTTTCTCACAGAGTCGCAACCCAAGCCCGAGCAGCTGTCCGAATGGGTTTCGTCATTGGATCGCATTTACGGACCGGCGATATCTTTCATCCAGCGCCGGCGGGGCAATCCTGCAACCTTCACAAACATTCTCCACACGGGCATCCGATGCGCAACCAGCCACGGTCCCAATGAGGAGGAGCCATGAGAATTACGAGAGGCTATTCGAAGTAAGCCCGATGAAATTTGGTGTCTCGCGGATCTTGTTGCAAGTCCGACAGGTAATTCCTTCAGAGGACTGCGCCTCCGCAAAAAAGTATGACCTGGCTCATCCCTGAAATCCACTTGCAACTCCAGGCACCCGCTGTATCGTTTGTTTACGGCAATGGAGTTTGCCTTCCCGTAAGTCGGGTAAAGTGCGACGGCTGATGACTCCTACCTAAAAGGTAGCAAGTCATGAATTACAGCCCTACTCTTGTCGGTCGCGAAAAGGATATCCTGCTCAGCCGCTCGGCGCCGGTCTCGCCGGAGTTCGTGGTTGAAATCCAAAATGGCGAGCGCCCGGTTTCTACGGGAACAATTCCTCCCTTCCGCAGCATCCTCTTTCCGAGCGCCACCGACCGTGTTGCGGACGAGCGGCTAGCCGCGCCCGACTTTTTTGTCGATCTCAATCTCGATCAGATCATCGCCGCCATCACGGCCGGCAAAGACGAATATAACCTGAAGCCCTTCTTCTATGCGTCCTTGCGTGATGTCGACACTGTCACCTTTCGTCACGAAATCATGCAGGATCTCGAAAATGCCTCCCTATTCAGCAAAATCCAAGGCTTTGCCGAAAGCATGTGCGCGATGCGCGAACATCTTGGCCAGGCAGAAAAGCTTTACTACAAATATGAGAAGGAACGCTCGTTTGTAGATGCCGTGGAAAGTTATTGCGACGCCGTAAATGTCCTGGTGCGTGATCTATTCCTTACAGATATGAAATCGCGAGGCTTTTTAGCCTTCCGTGAATATTTGGCGACCTATGCCGAATCCGCTCCTTTTACCTCGCTCCTCGCGCGCACCAAAACGCTTAAAGCCAATCTGGCCGCAGTAAAATACTGCCTACTCATAAACGGTGACTGCGTTACGGTGCGCAGATACGACTCCGAAATCGACTACAGCGCCGATGTTGCGGCAACATTCGACAAGTTTAAGCAGGGCGTTGTAAAAGATCACAGAATCAAATTTGACATCTCGCAGGCTCTGAACAGTGTCGAAGCGAAAGTACTGGAGGGCGTTGCCCAATTATTTCCAGATATATTCCTAGATCTCGACAATTTTTGCGATGAATATCGAGATTACCCCGATGAAGCGATAGCGGGCTTCGAGCGGGAGGTTCACTTCTACATCGCGTATCTTGAGTTTGTTAGTATATTCAAGCGTGCGGGACTGAAATTCTGTTACCCGGAACTCTCCAGAGAATGCAAGGCGGTGTGTGATTATGAAGGATTTGACGTAGCATTGGCTTCTAAATGCATTAGCGAACACTCATCCGTCGTGTGCAATGACTTTTACCTAAAAGGAAGCGAGCGCATCTTTGTGGTATCCGGCCCGAATCAGGGCGGTAAAACCACCTTTGCGCGCACCTTCGGGCAGTTACATTATCTCGGGAGTCTAGGCTGTCCCGTCCCGGGAAGAGAAGCGCGACTCCTTCTTTGCGACAGGCTGTTTACACATTTCGAGAGAGAGGAAAGCATCAAGAATCTCCGCGGCAAGCTCCAGGATGACCTGATCAGAATTCACGACATTCTGGACCGTGCGACACCAAACAGCATTATCATAATGAACGAGGTCTTTACTTCCACAACGCTACAGGACGCAGCCTTCTTGAGCGAAAAGGTATTGGAAAAGATAATAACGTTGGACCTGCTGTGCGTGTGGGTGACATTCATCGATGAATTGGGGTCCTTCGGCGAACAAACGGTAAGCATGGTCAGTACGATAGTGCCAGACAATCCATCATTGCGGACATATAAACTGAGAAGAAAAGCTGCTGACGGACGCTCATATGCGATGTCAATAGCAGAAAAGTACCGGCTTACAAGCGAGTCTTTGAAGCAGCGCATAAAAGCATGAAAGCGTTCCTGATGTACAAAGATCAAGATTTCAACATGAAGCGGAAGCTGCCGTCGAATGAGCAAGCATTAGTACAGGACTTGGGATTAGAGACGTTGTTCAACGCCATGGCGCGTGGCGACACATTGTTATATGAAGTAGCCAAGAGCGCGGTCTTGTCTGGTGTGAATAATGATCGTAACACAATACTATATCGGCAGAATATTCTTAAGGATTGCCTGCGAAACCCTTTCCTTGTGAGAGCTATCTACAATATCGCGGGGGAAGCGATGAAAAAAGAGAAAAAGGAGCAGTGGGGCATTTTCAGCGACTGGCCCTCCACGATACTGCATAGATCGATACGCGTGTTGCACAGGTTTATGACGATGCTTAAAGAATTGAGACGTATCGCCGATAAACAGGCGGAGAGATTTGAGTCAGAGGGCTTCACGGCGTTTTTCGCGATGCTCAGAAGGGAGCTCGGCGACGAATATTTTGCTAGCGTCGAAGAGCATCTAAGGGCTTTAAAATTTCGCGGCGGCGTGTTGATCAGCGCTGAATTGGGAAAAGGGAATAAGGGAACCAATTACGTACTTCGTATGTCACAAGAGAAGGAACAGGGGTGGAGCAAGCGGATCCTTGCGCAAAAGCCGCCGGTGTACACCTTTCATATCCATCCTCGCGATCAAAGTGGCGCGAGGGCCCTGTCGGAATTGAACGACAGGGGGATTCACCTTGTTGCGAATGCGCTCGCCCAGTCCACTGATCACATTCTCAGCTTTTTTAGCATGTTGCGGCTGGAATTGGCGTTTTACATTGGTTGTTTGACGCTGCATGGCCAACTCGCCCAAAAGGCAAAGGCAACATGCTTTCCCGTGTGCGTGGCGTCGAGCGAACGCAAACTGTCGTTTCATGGATTATATGATCTCGGTCTGACGTTTGGCCTGGAACAAGAAATTGTGGCCAACGATGTTAATGCTGACAATAAAGACCTAGTGATAATCACGGGCGCCAATCAGGGCGGCAAATCGACGTTCTTGCGAAGCATAGGTGTGTCTCAAGTGATGATGCAATGCGGTATGTTTGCGCCGGCGGAATCCTTTTCTTCCAATGTCTGCGACGGCGTGTTCACGCACTACAAACGGGAAGAAGATACCAGCATGAAATCCGGAAAGCTTGATGAAGAACTCAGCAGAATGAGCGATATCGTGGACAATATGACGTCGAGGTCTATCGTGCTGTTTAATGAGTCATTCGCCGCGACAAACGAAAGAGAGGGCGCTGAGATCGCAAGACAGATAGTCTTCGCATTATGTGAAAAGCGCGTCAAGATGATCTTCGTCACTCATTTATATGAATTTGCGCGTGTTATATGTGACAAGAGAATGGAAAATGTCCTCTTCCTTCGAGCTGAGAGGGAAGCCGACGGAAGACGAACGTTCAAGCTAGTCGAAGGAGAACCATTGCAAACTAGTTACGGAGAAGACTTGTACAAGAGCATCTTTGGCGTCGGGACCGACAATCCGAAGGCACGAGCGAAGAGGGGATCAACAGACGGGGACAGTCCCAGCGTCAGTCCCTTAATGTTTCATATCGACAATGGGCGGGAGTACGAGATGGGATTGTCTTCGGAAAAGTCTAACTGATTTTTCATTGCGGTACGTCGATGGGTCGCGTGGGGTTGAGGCTGGCCACGCGGAGGCCGCTTCAGTTTTCATTCATTCGCTTGGCGACGCGGAATTTCTCGATTCGCATCCCGGAGGGAAACCTGTTGCGACACCCTCCAAACGCGACACGCAAATCCGTGTGGCCGACTACGCGCAACGCAAGAGGCTATGAGCGTTCGGATAGAAGACACTCATTGCACAGTGGTGCGCCCCGTGGCGCCGCATCCCGGAAGCCCGCCAGGGCTTGTGGACCAATCAGCCTCGCAGCGCCCCCTCAGCTCTCGCCAGAAAGGGCTCGTCACCGCTGCGGACGAAGTTTCACACGCGGAATGGAACGGAGCGCCCGATCCGGAAAAGCTTCGGATCTACATGAATCTGAAGCTCACGCTCGCCGAGGAGCTTCGCTGGTTGATGGAAATTCTCAAGAAGCGCGGCAGCGACGTACTCATTCACAGCTGTCAGGAGCTGATGGGCAAACTTGCCGAGGACCGCTTCACGCTCGCTGTAGTTGGGCAGTTCAAGCGCGGAAAGAGCTCGCTGATGAACGCGATCATCGGTCGGGAGTTGCTGCCGGTTGGCGTGTTGCCTCTGACCTCAGCGATCACCGTGTTAAGGTTCGGTCCCGTCGAACGGCTCGTGATCGTGCGCGAAAATTCGATTTTCGCCGACGTCGTTCCCGTTTCCGAGTTGTCAGACTTCGTGACCGAGCGCGGCAATCCCGGAAACTGCAAGCGCGTTAAGACCGCGAGCCTGGAAGTGCCGTTGCCGTTTCTTCGGCGCGGCCTGGAATTCGTCGATACGCCTGGTGTTGGCTCGTCGATCGGGGCGAATACGGCGACGACTTACACGTTCCTGCCCGAGTGCGATGCGGTGCTCTTCGTGACGAGCGTCGACTCGCCGTTTACCGGCGTCGAGAAGGACTTTCTGCGCGCCATCCGCGAGCACGTCCGCAAAATCTTCTTCATCGTCAACAAGACCGATCTGCTGGCCAACGCGTGCGAACGTGACGAAGTATTTGACTTTATCCGCAGCACGATCCGCGAACAAATGGGGACGGACACTGTAAAGATCGTCCCAGTCTCCGCGCGGGTAGGGCTCGCTGCAACGCTGGATCACGACGCAGAGGCATTTGCCCGCAGCGGTCTGAAGGAACTGCACGAGACGCTTGCTGGGTTTCTCGTGGATGCAAAAGCATCCGTGCTGCTGAGCGCGATCGCCGACAAGGCGCTTCGTTTAATCGAGGCCGAGACGGGCGAGCTCGAACTTTACAAGAAAGCACGATCTCTGACCAAATTCGATCTGCGCCGACGACTCGATTCGCTCAAATCGCAATTGCGACAACAGGAAGCGGCACGCAACGAAGTCATGGCGAAGCTCCGCGATCATTTGCTCAAGCACACAGAGTCCACGCTCGACGGCGAGCTCGAATCAGTTTTCCGCACGCGAAAATCGAGAGCCGCGTACTGGATTGAGCGTATGACAGCGCGGGCCGGGTGGCGTTTGTGCGAACCGGTTTCACGCCGATGCGTCGACGGTTTTATTCGGAGGTTACGCGTGGAAACGTGGCGTTGGCTTCGCCATCGCATCGAGCGACCCGGCTTCGGCTTCGATGAAAGGACGCGGGAACTACAGCGCCAGCTTCGATTGAATTTACGCGAAATTCCGTCGCTTGCCGCCGCCGCGTTCGATTTGCCGCAAAAGCGCGGCCTGGAAACCGAGGGAGATTTGCCGTGGCGGATCCGACCGGAAATCGAACCGCCGTTTTTGGCGGAGTTCGCGTGGATGCCCCGCATCCCGGAATGGCTCCGCTTTTTGCCCGCGCGCCTCGCCCGTCGATCCCTTCGCGCGTTGCTGGAGACAGACTTCACGGCGATGCTGACTTTGTTTAAGGATTCGACACTGGCCTCTGTCATGAGCGGCGTGGACGACGCTATTAGTAGTCTCGCCGTCAGTGTCAACACACGCGCCAGCGAGGTCGAAACACGCCTCATTGCGGCAATTACTGGCGAGCGTCCGCCGCGTCCGCCATGGCAGCAAGCGATGCCGCCACTGGCCGAAGCCGGCTGGGGAGACGCAGAACTGGACTCCGTTCGTCAGAGCCTGCTCACAATCCGCGACAGCATCGCGCAAGCGCCGCAAGCCGGCGAGCATGCGCCCAAGCGCGAAATGATCAAGCAGGCGACGGTGATGCGCGCGAAGCAGCCGCCGCTGCGAGTCGTCGAGTCTGATTTGACGAAAGCATTGGAAACGCGGGGCTGTCCAGTCTGCGACCATTTGGTCGATGTCGCCTGGAATTTCTTCGCGGATTGGCAATATGCGATTTCGACAGATGAGAAATCACAGGAGCAATTCGCCGCTGAACACGGATTTTGTCCACTGCACACTTGGCAACTGATCGGCTTTTCGTCGCCAACCGGTTCGTCCATCGGATTTGCGAAGTTCGCCGAGCACACTTCCCACCTGCTCCAGCAAGCGTCGCGCTCGCACGAAGTTGGATCGACTTTTCGCGAAATCATTCCCGATGCGAAAAGTTGCCGCGTCTGCCAGATTCTGCGCAAAGCCGAAGCGGAATTTATCAAGCGGCTTGCCGCGTTTCTGCACGAGCCGAAAAACGCCGAGCTTTATTCCAGCTCACAGGGCGTCTGCCTGCGCCATCTGGGCCTGCTTATCCGCGCATCGGCGAGCGACGATATTGCCGAGATTCTTTCAAAAACAGCGGCGCGGCGTTTCGAAGAAGCCGCCGAGGACATGCGAAGCTTTGCAATGAAGCGCGATGCCACGCGCCGCACACTCACGAACGACGACGAAAGCGATGCATGGATGCGCGCAATCACTCACATGGTCGGCGCGAAAAGCTACTGCATGCCCAGGCCCAATGACGGTGAAATATGAACGAAATTCAAACATCAATGCCGCTCGCGATGAAATCACGCATGCCTTAAAGCACACCAAAAAAGGCGCCATGAAAATTCTCATCATCTCGGATATTCACGGCAACTACGAAGCACTGCTTACAGTCGTGTACGCCGAGAAGACCGATGCGGTCTGGTGTCTCGGCGATCTTGTGGATTTTGGTCCGTTGCCAGCGGAATGCGTGCAGTGGGTGCGGCATCATGTTCGACAAAATTGCGTGAGGGGAAATCACGATCACGCGCTTGCATTCGACGTTGATTGCCGCAGCAGCGAAAACTTTCATGAATTGTCGGAGTTGTCGCGCGCGATGAACCGGGAATTCTTGCACGCAGAGCAAATCGAATATTTGCGCGGTTTGCCTGTAATTAAGGCACTGACGCTTGATGGCCTACGCTTTCATCTCTCGCATGCGGCACCTGACGGTGACCTTTATAAGAGCCATTTGCAGCCGAATATCAGTGACGCGTCTCTGAGCGCCGAGATTGAGGGCATCGACGCCGATTTCATCCTTTGCGGCCATACGCATCTGCCGATGGTGCGCGAGATCGACGGAAGAACTTTCGCGAACCCCGGTAGCGTTGGCCTGCCGCTGGACGGCGATCCCCGTGCCAGTTATGCAGTCTTTCAGGACGGGAAAGTTAAACTGCGACGCGCCAAATACGACATCGAGAAAACGGTGAGGAAGCTGCGCCAGAGCGCGTTGCCGGACGATGCGGTGGAAAGGCTCGCCGAAATTCTGCGAACGGGTTGTAACGTGAACGTCTCAATTCCGAGCAACTCGACGTGACATGGCACGCTTTGGGGCAGAGATCGACACGGTTGATTCGGCCGCTTTGCGCTTAGGGCGGCTCACGTGGGATCACGAGCCGGTTGAGAATTCGTTAAGCGGGAACCGCGGTATGATTGTCGCGACCATGAGCAGTGGCCATCAAAGTCGCGGCGTGTTCCATACATTCAGCAACTTCCGATTCATACTGCAGGGGCAACATGATTTGGACTACTTCGCCGCCGTGGCTCCCGTGAGTTTCCAGCTCAAGAAGAGCAAATTTCGCCTGACGGCTTACGCGATGTTGCGCCAACTGCACCCGTGGGAAATATGTCACAATGTACCCGTATTTCGGAGCCTTTCGCCGCGAGAACCAACCAGACGCCTTGTCCTCGCTAATCAGAAAGAGCTCGCGCTCAGTCAGCGCCAAGGCCGCGGCTGGAGCCAACTCACGTCGAAAGCCGCCGGTCAGCGCCGGCCAGTGTGTCGCAAAGATGAGTTGTCGACCTTTTGGCATGAATTTCAAGACGCCGTGCCGGAATTTTAGAGGCCAGTCGGACACATACTGAACCGCGTTGCGGAACGACTCCCCGTTCGTCAGGGGTGTCACTCCCTCGACAGCATCGAGAATGAGGTGAGCGGCCTCGCGATACATTTCCTCCTCGACAACGTCAAACTGAAGTGCGCTTGTGCATGGCTTCTCGTTTGACACGAAGTCGATTTTCATCTGACCAAACAACAAGATCTCCGTCAACTCGACGAGGAGAGTGTCGTCGAAGGAGGCGCCGCTGATTTTGACGTTGCCATCTTCCCCCTCCGCGAGCATCAGCCATCGCTCATTAGTGATGGCCAATACAGTCGCGTCGAATCTTCGTCCGGCGCTTTTGAAAACCGGTGAGTAGACGAGAAGCGACACCGCTTCATAGGGCTTGATTTGTTCTCGAAGGCTCTGGCGAAACGGTTCTGGTGCCTCGTCAACACTCTTCGCCTTGCCCGCAAAACTCCTGTCGATCTTCATACTCACTACCTCCTTTTTGGTTGGTAGGAGTTATCAGCTTTCCGACTGCAGTTTTTCCGTATTGCACGGACTGGCAAACTCCATTGCCTATCTGTAACGAAGCACTCAACAGTGAAAGGCGCAATGGGAATTTTTGAGTGGCGCTCCTATTCGACGCTTGAAGTGTCGCCCCTGCTTCCGACCCTTGGCCTTTGAGCGTAATATCCAAACCTCCCCTTGAAGCGTGGTCTTCAACAGCCTGAAAGTTCGTAGAATAAAAGTGGGAGCGCCTGCGAAATCATTGGCTTCCGCACCCGAATTTGCTAGATTGTCCGAGGCAATGGAGTCTGCCGTCCCGCTTTGCGGGGAGTCGCCTCGGGCACGAGCGCTAATGACTCCTACCGAACCTGTAAGGGGAAAGGTAGTGAGCCATGAAAAATGTCGTTTATCTAGTGGAGACGCAGGTTTCCGAGTGGGATTTCTTTCGGGAAAATCTGGCAGATTTTTCTTTGCGATCTGTCAATGAGCTTCGAGACATTGAGGCTGACGCGAAAGCCGTTTCGGTTTTCATTCATTCGCGCGTGGGCGCGGATTTTCTAGCAGCGCATCCGGGTGTACAACTCATCACAACACGCTCGACGGGCCACGATCACATCGACGTGGCCGAATGCACGCGTCTCGGCATCACGGTTTGCAACGTTTCGAGCGTCGATGAAAACACAGTCGCCGAGCACACCTTTGCGCTGATGCTGGCGGTTGCGCGTCGATTGCAGGAAGTGCGCGAGGCTAACAAACAGCCGCATTTTCGATATGAGACGTTACGCGCCTGGGATCTTCGGGGAAAGACACTTGGGGTCATCGGCACCGGTCGTGTCGGGCTGCGCGTCATTCACATCGGGCTCGCGTTCGGGATGAAGGTGCTGGCGTACGATCCTTACAGCCGTTCGCTGATGGCCGAACTGCTTGGGGTGCGTTACGTCGATCTTGGCGACTTACTGGGCAGCGCCGATGTGATTACACTCCACGCGCCGCTGACCCCGGAAACGCATCACCTGCTGGATTGCGAAGCCTTCGCACGATGCCAGGAAGGCATCATCGTTATCAATACGGCACGTGGCGGCCTCATCAGAGGATCAGCAGCGTATTGGAAAAGTCCCCAAGACCTGCAATTCCGACACCCACCAGATACTTGTGAAATTCACCGGGCAAGTGGTTCATTCCGTGCCAGAATCCGTGCCGCAAATCCGGAGTGTGCGGCTTTTCCCGCACTACGAAGGCAATCAAGGCCACAGCGATCAGACCAGGAATGAGCGTTAGGAGAAACGTCCAGCGCATTCCCACGGCCGTAACAAGCCCCAGCGACAGAGCTGGACCGATTACTGCGCCAGCGCTGTCCATCGCCCGCTCAAAGCCGAACGCGCGGCCGTACGTATCAGGAATCGTTGCCTCGGTTAGTAGAACAGCACGCACAGGAGAACGTGCGCCTCGTCCGATCCATCCGACTACACGCCCCACCAGGACGTGCCACCACTGGGTCGCCAGGGCGAAACTCGCCATCGCCGAAGCCGTCACGAAATAGCCGACCACTGCCAACGGCTTCCGATGGCGAAGGCGGTCGCTGTAAACTCCGGAAAACAGCTTCGGCATGCCCGTCTTCGACTACCTGGCCCAGCATCCCGAGGAAGCGTCTGATCAAGGTGCTCCAGGGTTTGGCCTAAGATTTGTGAACTGGATTAACCCGCGCCGGCGCCTGCCGTCGATCAGGTCATGGATTCCTCGCCCGGTGCGAATCAGTTGGACCGCCGCCAAACAGCCGACCATGCATTTGAGGGGTAACGGGAGTTACGCTGCGATCAGACGCAGGCTGCCGTTGCTCCCTAATAGCCTTGTTTCGGAACTAAAAGTGGATTTCAACGGTGGACGGGGAGCGTTGCCCGACAATCTGGCCGATACCTGCATTCGTTGCCGTTGCCACCTTCCTGCTCACAAGCACGAATGGAAGAAGGATAGAACGATGAACGCCCAGCAACTTGATCTAAGGGTAAGAAATCTCGATTGCGAGCACTTGCCGCCGCGGTACCCTGACAGATCGGTATGAAAATCGCTCCAATCGTACTGGCCGTGCTTTTTGTGACTGCTACATTGAAGGCTTCCGAGGCGCATTATCCATGGAAGCGCGGCATCGTCACGACGGTCTTCTGGATCGGTGAGCGCCCGACAGCAAACAATCCTGTTCCTAACTACAAGAGCTCGTGGGATGCGCGCTGGGCCAAAAATTACGGAGGCTTTGACAATCCCGATCCTTCCCAGAGAAGAAACTATATTCCCGCACGATTCATTCCCCGACAGAATCCTTTTTACGTCGCTCTTCCTTATAATGACGTGACTCGAGGCACGACCAAACCCGAGGCCCGCAGGGCGATTCCTTGGTTCAAGCAGGCCTTCGAACGGCCCGGGAAAAGTGTGCTTAAAGGTCGCTGGGTTGCCATCAAACGGGGCAACAAAATTTGCTATGCGCAGTGGGAGGATTGTGGTCCTTTCCGCACCGATCACTGGCAGTATGTGTTCGGCAACCAGAGGCCGATTCCCAATCTGAACCAGGGCGCTGGACTGGATGTTTCTCCCGCAGTGCGCGACTATCTTGGGATGCATAGCAAGGACGTCACCGATTGGAAATTCGTCGAGGCGCGAGATGTTCCGGCCGGTCCATGGACGAAGTATGGTGATAATAATACATTTGTTCTCCAACGCCGTGGGGCAAACCTGTTCATGGTGGATCGAAACAACGCCTACGGAGCTGGAAAAACAGCTGGATTGAAAAAACGGGCCGGTGGTTGGCAACGCAATGGCGCTCGCTAGCGTTCTCAAACGCCTTGTGCAAGGAACTTGTGCGAGCGACGGCGTGCCATTGCTGCCATCATCGGGTGTCGGAGAGCAGGGGATATGGGCAACTTTAGTCCGCCTACAAGGCGTTAGACGGCGAGCCCTTCCTCACTGATACTATTCGAAGGATGTTCCTATGCCATTAAACCGTCGAGAATTCCTCCATTTGACTGCACAAGGCGTCGTAGTGAGCACCTTGCTTTCGCCTTTAGGGGCACTGGCCGCTACGCAGTCGCGGTTGAAGGCCATTGCCTTCGATGCCTTTAAGTCCATTGGATAGGGACGAGGCCATGATAAATAATCAGCCAACCGTGCCGGGTCCAGCACGGGCGGAGTGCCACCCCCAATTTTCAACCGTTCCCAAGATCAATACGTCCCCCGATCAGGACGCCGAATATCGCTCCCCCTACGATGAAATCCGCGACAGCATCGGGCGTGAGATCGAAGTAGCCCTGGCGAGCCAACCTGCGATACAGCGCGATGCCGACAAAGAAACCCATTAAGTAGGCAAACCCATACCAGCGCACGCCCCAGCCGTGTCCGAACTCGATAACGAAAGGGTTCAGGTGATGAACGTAGTAGGCAAACAGCATAAAATCCGCGAGGTTGAACGGACGTTGCCTCCGGCGCAAATCGGTTCCTGTTCGATAGTATCGCTGCAGGTGGACGTCAACTACGGGCGGGAAAATGGAAGTGCATCTCCTTTTCGCGGACTTCGCGAGCAAGCGAGCCCGCTAGCGCACCTGCAAGCGGGCGAACAGCCAGACTTTGAGCCAGTCCAGGGCGAAAAAATAAATCACCGCGATCCCGCCCACGGCGCCAAACAACTGGGGACTGATGGCTGGAACATGGAAGCCCGCCAGCGTGATGAATGCGGTTACACTCAGCGCCATCAACATGCTCAGGACCATTGCGCGGCTGGGAACTGACGCCCAGCAATGCCCGCGCTCGCGCAGCAGATAGACGCCCGCCTCCGAGCCAAAGATAATGGCGGCGAATGTCAAGGATTGGAGATGCGGCGTGTCGAACCGCAGCACGTAGTGGCCGACGGCAAAAACGCCGAAAGTGAAGACCAATCGCAGCAAACCGATTACTACAGCGGCGACGACGATGGGCCGGGTGCGCCACGGATTCGGCTTCGAGGAGATGCTCATTCGGTCGGTCGCCAGCGCCATCGTCAGAAAATCGTTGAGGAATATAATGAGGACCATAAGGAGCGGCGTGAGCGGCTTGTGGCTGGTGAGCAGGAAGCCCGCGACGAGCAGGAGCATCAGCTCGATTTTCTTCGAGAGCATGT
This sequence comes from uncultured Verrucomicrobiae bacterium, assembly GCA_963810765.1. Classification (GTDB taxonomy): domain Bacteria; phylum Verrucomicrobiota; class Verrucomicrobiia; order Chthoniobacterales; family Terrimicrobiaceae; genus DASTFP01. The sequence continues at coordinate 8,752 of CAWEOV010000001.1, read as the reverse complement.
TCAGCGTGTAGGTGAGCACGCGCTGAAACACCCGCCGGCTGGTTTCAATCGCCGGCACGACATGGCTCAAGCCTGGCTTCGTAAGCACGATAGCGGCGGCGGCCTTCGCAACATCCGTCGCGTTGGCGACGGCGATGCCGGCCTCGGCCTGGCGCAGAGCGGGAGCGTCATTCACTCCGTCTCCGCTCATGCCCACAACTGCGCCCTGCTGCTGAAAGCCTCGCACGAGCTTGAACTTGTCCTCGGGAAAAACGCCCGCGAACACGTTGTTCTCCAACACGTCGCCGCTGAGGTCGCCATGCAAGGCCTCGGGTGGACACACCTTGGGTGTAATCCCGACTTGCTGCGCCACGGCGCGGGCGGTGAGTGCATTGTCGCCCGTGATCATCACAACGCGGACTCCGGCGTCGTTGATGGCTTTTACCACGGCACGCGAATCATCACGCACGGCATCTTCCAGACCAATCACACCCGCGAAGCGCAGTTGACCTTCGACGCCCACGGCCGCGGCGAGCACGCGCTGTCCGCGCGCGGCAATTTCCTGCGCCACAGGCTGCCATTCAGATTCTGGCACGCCGCAGAGTTGAGCGATAGCGGCAGGTGCGCCCTTGATGTAGCGCCGCACGCCGTCTGCCTCGCGATAGACAGCCTCGGCGCGCTTGGTGGCGGGGTCGAACGGCTTGAATTCGACGCGCGCCGCACCGCCATCCGACAGCGCCTTCGCCTTCCTGCGCGCACCATCGCGCCATCCACTGGGTCTTGTCCCGCCGGGTCGCTGGCCAGCCACGCGGCCCGCAGCAGTTCTTCCTCAGTGAAACCTTCCGCTGGATGGAGTGTGCTGACCGTGGCTTCATTACGCGTAAGGGTGCCGGTTTTGTCGCTGCACAGCACCGTCATCGAGGCGATGTCGTGCAAGGCGTTGAGCCGCGTCACCAGCACGCCGAACTTCGAGAGTTCGACCGACCCAAGCGCCGCGGCCAGCGTGAACGTGGCCGGCAGGGCGACGGGAATGGATGCCAGCAAAATGGTCAGCACCAGCGGCAGGGTGTGCCCCAGCGTCATGCCCTGGACGTGCGCGAAGCCTAACACCACCACAACCAGGCCCGCGTTCAGCACGAACAAATCACGTACGAAGTGAACAATTTCGTGCTCCTGCCGGTTTGCGGAGTGGGCTGTGCGGACGAGTTCCGCCGTTTTACCGAAAAACGTCCGCGGGCCGGTGGCCGTGACCACCCCAGTCGCTTCGCCGCCGCGAACCATCGCCCCCGCGTAAGCGATCTTTCCAGGCGGGATTTGTACGGCGGCGGATTCGCCTGTGAGCGCCGATTGGTCGATCAGGAGCAAACCGTCCCCGAGTCGCACATCGGCCGGCACGATCCCGCCCTGGCGCAGATGAATTACATCGTCCGGCACGAGTTCCTCCGCCCCGATGCTCCGCCATTTGCCATCACGCCTCACGCGCGCGTCGACGCGCAATTGCTGCCGCAACAAGGCCAGCGCTTTCTGCGCCCGCCCTTCCTGCAAAAATCCGAGCACCGCGTTCAGCACGAGCAATCCGGCGATGACGCCGACCTCGACCCGCTCGCCGAGAAAAAGCTGGATGATGATGGTCGCCTCCAGCAGCCACGGAATGGGCGCCCAGAATCGTTCGAGGAATCGCCGCACCGGATGCGGCTGCTCCTCGCGCACGGCGTTCGGCCCGAACTGCGACAGCCGGGTCGCCACTTCGGCAGCGGTAAGTCCGGGTGAAGGTGAGGCTGGCCCTGGCTTGGCGGTGAGCGAATTCATAGCGAAGAGAATTTCGAACCGGGTTAAGAAGAACCTAGGCTTTGTCCATCTGAGAGAACGGCTCCTTCATGGAACAAGATTCTCTCCATCACGGTTGTTCATTCCTAATACCTAATGAGGAATGAAGTGGATTCTCAGTGCCTCGCTAAGCTAGTAGCGATTTGGTGCGAAAGCGTATGATTGGCTCTTAGCACCTGTGGCTTGTTCATTTGGCTCTCATCCTAAGGCCGAAGAGTCGGGCGGATAGGCTTCGTCAATGGGTGCTCAGGTGAAGATAATCTGCCCCCCAGCGGAAAGTGCGTAGAATTCGCCGACTGTGAGCACCTTGTCCACCTGTGGACAGAAGTCCGCTGCTTTGAGGTGAAACATGTCCACTGTGGCTTTGCAGGCGTAGATATTTCCGCCCGCATCGTGGATCATCTCAATGAATTCTGGAATGGGAGGGATATCGAGTTTTTCCATTTCCTTGTTCATCATCGCGGTCGCGAAGGCCGACATTCCAGGAAGGGCGCCCAGAATACTGGGAAGGGGGAATCCCTTTGCATCAGGAACGCGCATGGCCGGGTTCCCGACCGTTGCTATTCGGATGTGACCCATATATTTGCTCAATATCGCGTAGAGACCGAAGAACGTGAAGAACACACTGGCTTCGATGCCTTCCATACGGGCGCCGTTGGCCATGATGAGGCCGGGATAGATTCCATCCAGAGAACCCTTGGAAATGATGATGGAGACTTTCTTGATTTTATCGGAGCTATCAGTCATGCGAACCTCATTTCGTCAAACGCAGCTTGTCGGTTTCGGATAGCCGCTGATTTTGGCCGCCTTTTTGATCGGTCCGTCTGGGAAGAGCGCATACAGTTCCTTTGTGGGAATGTTGCCGATCTTGTTCATCCGACGCATCCCGGGAACGACTCCCTTTTCGCGAAAGTCCTTGTCAATAAATTCCAACGCTCTCCAGTGAGCGTCGGTCAGTGTGATGTTTTCTTCTGTGGCGAGTGCTGCGGCGACCTCTCTGTTCCACTGCGCGTGGTTTGTCATGTAGCCTTCGTCGTCAACGTCAACGGCGACTCCGCCTAATGTTTTCTGTGGCATGATGTGTGGTCTAGTTGGTTGTTTGGTTATGAAAATCATGCTGCCGCCTGGGCCTCGCGCAGGGAGTCCGGAATGTTCTTTCCGCGCAGGCTCATTTTGTGACCGACAAAGGGGATTGGGAGTCCGCGGAGAAGAATGTTCCAGTAAATCCACTTGAAGGACATTTTGCCCAGGTGGTTGAGCCGCGATTCTCCAAGCAGATTCATCGGGCCAATGCCGGGAATCGGAAAGCGTCCTGTAACGGGTTCGAGAGTATAGTTGAAGTCCAGCAGGAAACCCTTCCCATGGCCCGATTCGATAAAACAGTTGGCGTGGCCGTCGAAGTGGCACGCGAGCTCCTCCCCGCGAATAAAATGCAAAACGTTCTCGGTCAAAACTTCGGCCTCGAAGTGGGCTACCGAGCCAGCTTTCGATGTCGGTGCGTCCGTAGCATCTCCAATCACGAAGATGTTTTTATGGGCCTTGGACTGGAGCGTGTGCCTGTCAGTCGGCACGAAGTTGAGTTCGTCGCCGAGGCCCGACCGCTCAATCATCGCGTCCCCCATGTTGGGTGGGACGGTCACAAGCAGGTCGTACGGAACCTCCTTGTCATCCCAGGACACGATCCGGTGTCGGTCGCTGTCGACATTGGCGATGTTGAAATCGCGAACCACCGAGATGCGTTTTTCCTCAAGCAGGTGGTTTAGGATTCCGGAAGCGATCGGCTTGGTGAAAGCCCCCGAGAGCGGAGTCACGTAAACAATCTCGGTCTTCTCGCGCAAGCCACGCTCGGTCAGCCAGGAGTCGGCGAGGAAGGCGAATTCCAAGGGGGCGACGGGACACTTGACGGGCATCTCGCAGATATGGATCACGAGGCGACCACCGTTCCAGCCGCGGAGCCGTTCCCTCAGCGCGACCGCTCCTTCGAAGGTGTAAAAATCGTGAATATCCTTCCGCCAGCTGCCATTCAGCATGCCCTCGACTTGGTCCGGGGCCGGACTTACGCCTGTGGCGATGATGAGGATGTCATAAGCTGCCGACGTTCCTTCCGCGAACCAGACCTGGTTTGAGTCGGCATCGATCCGGCTGATTGCGGCCTCGATATATTCGACGCCCCGTGGGACAAAACGCCGTTTCGGCTTGATGACGTCCTTTTCGCTGTAAATGCCAAATGGAATGAAAAGGAATCCGGGCTGGTAGTAGTGATCGGGATTCTGGTCGATTATGCGGATCCTCCAGGCGGACTCCGGAAGTTTTCTCCGGAGATGGTTCGCCATCATAGTGCCCGCCGTACCGGCACCGAGGATAAGGAGAGTTTTCATGAGTTTATGCCAACAGGTTGATCGCGCAGGGCAGGGGTCGGGCCTTGAGAAGTCCGTCCGTACGCCATGAAGTAAAGGACAGGCACCGCCATGCGGCTGATGAGCAGTGAGGCGATTTCACCAGCCATCAAAGAGATGGCCAACCCCTGGAAGATCGGGTCGAAGAGAATGACCGCGCCACCCACGATAACTGCCATTGCGGTAATAAACATCGGCCGAAAGCGGACGGCGCCCGCGTCTACGACAGCCGCACCAAGTGGAATTCCCTCGCGCAGACGTTGCTCGATGAAGTCCACCAGGATGATCGAATTACGCACGACGATGCCCGCGCCGGCCATAAATCCAATCATCGAGGTTGCGGTAAAGAACGCGCCAAGGAGTCCGTGCGCCGGCAGGATGCCCACCAGCGAAAACGGAATGGCGGCCATGACGATGAGCGGCGTGAGAAACGAACGGAACCAGCCCACCATCAGCACGTAGATGAGAACCAGCACAGCGGCGAAGGCCAGGCCGAGATCGCGAAACACTTCGATTGTAATGTGCCATTCGCCGTCCCATTTTATGGCAGGTTTTGCGTCGGTGAAGGGCTGAGAGGCATTATAGACCGCGATGGTCGAGCCGTCCCCACCGAACTCGCGGGTGTCGAGCTTTTGCAGGGCTTTGTTCATGGCGAAGATCGCATAGACGGGACTTTCGACCACTCCCGCCACGTCGCCGATGATGTACGTCACGGGCATGAGGTTCTTGTGATAGAGGCTTTTCTCGATCGTGGATTCCTCGATGCGCACGAGCTCTCGCAAGGGAATGAGCGGCGGAGTGCCGGTCACCGAGCCGGGTTCGGGCAATGCATTGGCATCGCCGGAACGAACGCGCAGGGCGAGAAGTTCCTCGGGCGTGGTGCGCAGCGAGCGGGGGAGTTGCAGGACGATGTTTATGTCCTCCTTCTCATGGGGCACATGGAGCAAATCCACGGCATCACCACCAACGGCGAGACGGAGTGTCTGGGAAATGGTTTCCGCGCTGATTCCGTGCAGTGCGGCCTTTTCCTTGTCGATGACAAAGCGCGCCTTCGGCTGGTCGGACTCGATATACCAATCCACATCCACCACTCCCGGAGTTTGTTTGAATATCGCTATGATTTTTTGCGCGAGGGCGAGCCGTGCTTTCTCCGAGGGGCCGTAAACTTCGGCGACAAGAGTTTGCAGCACAGGCGGGCCGGGTGGCACCTCGGCTACGGCGACGCGTGCGCCGTATTTCTCAGCGATTGCCGCCACGCGCGGGCGGACGCGTTTGGCGATGTCGTGGCTCTGCGCTTTCCGGTCGCCTTTGGAGACAAGATTGATTTGCAAGTCTGCTACGTTCGCTCCGCGCCGCAAAAAATAGTGGCGGACGAGTCCGTTGAAATTAAATGGCGCCGCCGTTCCCGCGTAGATCTCGTAGTCAGTGACCTCCGGCTCCTTGCGCACAGCGGCCGCGATTTCGCGTGCGGCCTGTGCGGTGCTTTCGAGCGAACTGCCTTCGGGCATGTTCAGGATGATCTGGAATTCGCTTTTGTTGTCGAAGGGTAGCATCTTCACCTTCACCCAGCCGACGGCCACCGTGCCCATTGCGGCGAGGAGAAGTGCGCAAATCGCAGCGAGGAAGATTCCGCCTGCTCGCCGGTTTCCTATGAGCGGTCCCATCACGCGGCGATACAGCCGTGTGAAAAAATCCTCCTCGTGCGCAATACGCGAATGCGCGCCGCCGCCCCCAGGAGCAGCCGCGTGCGCGAGAAGCCGCCGTTCACCGTGGCGCCAGCGAAGCACGCGGACCGCAGCCCAAGGGGTGACGATGAAGGCGATGGCTAGCGAGAAGAACATCGCTGCGCTTGCGCCAATGGGAATAGGACGCATGTACGGTCCCATCAGGCCGCCGACAAAGGCCATCGGCAAAACAGCCAGGATGACCGCAAAGGTAGCAAGGATTGTCGGATTGCCAACCTCGCCGACTGCTTCGACTGCGATGGTCGGCGAGCTTCGTCCCCGGTTGTGCGCGAGGTGAAAGTGACGCACGATGTTTTCCACGACAACGATGGCGTCATCCACCAGAATACCGATGCTGAAGATGAGGGCGAAGAGGGTAATCCGATTGAGAGTGAAACCCAGCAGGTAAAAGACCAGCAGCGTGAGCGCGAGCGTGGAGGGGATGGCAATCGCAACAATCAGCGATTCGCGCCAGCCCAGCAGAAAGAGGATGAGCAGTGACACACCGATTACGGCGATGGCCATGTGAAAAAGAAGTTCGTTGGACTTTTCCGAAGCCGTTTCGCCGTAGTTCCGCGTTACGGACACCTCGACGTCCGACGGAATCACGCTGCCCTTGAGCGTTTCCACCCGGCGCAGCACATCGTTGGCAACCGAGATCGCGTTGGCTCCGGGCCGTTTGGCCACGGTGAGAGTAACAGCGGGTTCCTCGGCGGCGGGCACGCCGCCCGCCGCGCCCCGGCCGAAGAAGACGTACTGGGAGGGCTCTTCTGCCCCGTCCACGATCTCGGCAACCTCCCGCAGATAGACGGGCTTGCCGTTAAAAACACCGACCACGACATTGCCGGCATCCTCGGCGCTCTGCAAAAATCCGCCAGTCTCCACCGCAATCTCCTTGTTATTGCTCGTGATTCCACCCGAAGCGAACTGGCGGTTCGCCTGCCTTAGCATGGGAACGATACCCGCCGGGGTGAGATGGCGCGCAGCGAGCCGTGCCGGGTCGAGCAGCACGCGCAATTGCCGTCGAGCTCCACCGATAATCGTGGTTTCTGCAACCTGCTTCGCCTGCTTAACCGTGTCATCCACCTGAGCGACCAGGCGGCGTAGCGTAAGATGGTCGTAACGCGGACTGTGGAACGTCAACGTGAGGATCGGCACGTCGTCGATCGACTTCGGCTTGATGAGCGGGGTACCCACACCAGCCGGTATGCGATCGTAGTTCGAGCGGAGCTTCTCGGTGAGCCGCACGAGGCTGCGCTCGATGTCTTCGCCGACAAAAAAACGGACGACCAGCTGGCTCTCGCCCGTGCGCGAGGTGGAGTAGATGTACTCCACGCCCGGAATTTCCCAAAGCAGCTTCTCCATCGGGCGCGTGGCGCGCTCCTCGACTTCCTTCGCGCTGAACCCGGGCATGGACACCAGCACATCGATCATCGGCACCTTGATCTGGGGCTCCTCCTCGCGAGGGAGCATGATCACCGCAAAGAGCCCCAGGAGCACCGAAGTGACGACAATGAGCGGGGTCAACTTCGAGTCTATGAACAAACGGGCAACGCGGCCTGCGACACCCGGGAGAGGAGCGGAAGAATCCTCCGGCTTCATTGCAGCACACTCACAGGCTGGTCGTCGGAGAGTCCGGACGCGCCTTCGCTTACGACGCGCTCCCCCTGGGCGACGCCAGACAATACCTCGATCTCGTCGCCAAATCGTTTGCCAGTCTTGATAAGACGAAGCCGAACCGCACCGTTCTCAGCGAGGAAAACCATTTCCATCTGGCCACGCACAACCAGCGCGGACGCTGGCACGCGCAGGCTGAGCGCGTCACCCACGGGAATGGCCGTGCGGCCAAATTGGCCGGCTCGCAATCCGGGAACAGTGGGCAGGTCGATCCGCACAAGAAACGTCCGGCTGTTCGAGTCTCCCGAGGGAGCAATCTCGGCAACCTGGCCTTTGATTTCGCCATCTATCGAAGGAATGCGGACGGAAAGATCCTCTCCGCGCCGAATCTTCTCAATCAGGGCCTCAGGCACGTCGGCTTCGAAGCGCAGGACTTCCGGGTTCTCAATTTCCACTAGTGGTTTGCCGGGCGACGCGAAATCGCCCGCGTCCGCCAGCCGGCGCGAGATCACGCCGGCAAATGGCGCTCGCACTTCCACGTAGCCAAGCATCGCCTGAGCCTCTTTGACCGCCGCGTCGGCCACGCGAAAGCGGGCCTGGGCAGCGTCAAATTCCTGCTTTGCTGCAACCTGCTTTTCTAGAAGGACGGTGTAGCGCTTCAAATCCTGGCCCGCTTGCTCCCGGGTGGCGAGGGCCTGGTCCAGTCGCGCCTTGATCTCCTGCGCATCGATCTCAGCGATAAGATCTCCTTCTCTCACAGGTTGCCCGAGATCCACAGCCATGCGGGTGATGCGCCCGCTCACCTTGGCCTCGACCGCGGCCCGGATCTTCGCACGTACCGTGCCGATTACTTCTTCGGTGACAGGATGCGGCTTCACCTCGATCGTCTCCACGCGCACTGTGACAACCGGAGGAAGCTTTGCCACCGAGGTATGCGGCGCCTTGTGACAGGCGGATAGGCCCAGAGCCAGACTGGCGGCGAGGGGAAGAAAGACTCGCATTACTCCTCCGTGCTCCCTCCGACGCCGAGTCTTCGGAAAATCGTCTCCGCCGGGCAAAATCCTGTGAAAGCCGATTGGACGAGATTCAACCCAACAAACGCCGCCAACAGCAACCACCAGGAACTCACCCAGTGCGCCAGGGCGAGACTGATGAGGATTAACGTGCCGGCTAAAATTCGGATTGCACCCTCGAGCTTCCTGCTATTTT